>CAVSJX010000001.1:0-2267018 GCA_963728435.1 uncultured Phycisphaerales bacterium
GGACAGGGAAGTGCCCCTTGCTGCGTTGGCCGCGGACGATGAGGCGCAGGCGAAGCCTGTGCTGGCGTATGCCGGCCCGGCATTCCTACCCGTTCCCGATCCTCAGATCGCGACAATATATTCGACCGGGGAGCGGTTGGCGTTCTGGCTTGGACTACTGGGGCTGGGACTCGTCGCCGCATACACACACTATTTTTCGCAGTGGCACCAAGTAAGCCTCGGCTTTGTGGACGACGCCGGCGCCCTGGTTTTGGCGATGGGCGTGGGTGTCGTCTTCCGTTTAATCAGTGACGTGCCATCGGGATTGCTCCAGGCACGCGGGCTGATTGCGCTCGACAATCTGTTTCTGGCGGCAGCCGAAATCGTCTGGGGGGTCTGGACGTTTATCATTTTCTGGCGTGGTTTCAGGAATTTACCGCTGGCCGGGGTCACATTCGCGGTCAGCAATCTCGCGCTGCTGATCGCCAGGTCTTTCGCGGGGCGGTTGGAGGTGCGTGCGCTCACGAGCAGGCGCGGCCGGTTCAGTTGGTCCATCGCTCGTGCGATTCTGGGGCTGGGGACGCTGATTGTCCTTGGGCAAGTTGCGGATTTCCTTTATGCCCCCACCGACTGCATTCTGATCAACCACTTCCTCGGCGATCAATTCGTTGCCTGGTATTCCCCTGCCATTCAGATCGATGCGGGACTGCTGTTGCTCGTCAGCGGTTTAGCGGCGGTACTGTACCCTAAAGCGCCCTGGCGCACGCGGCGGGGGAAGTCGAGAAACTTCGCACATACTACCGCCGGGGAACGTTGTTCAGCGCCGGCGTATTGCTCGTTGCCGCCGTTATGGTCTGGGCGCTATCCAAGTGGATCTTCCTTCTCTGGTTCCACGATTCGATGCCGGCGACGCGGGCGATTTTGCCGCTGCTTTTAATCCACACGGTGATTGGCGGGAGCAGCGCCGTCGGGCGATCGGTGCTGCTTGCCGCCGGGAAGGCGAAGCAATTCACCATCGCGGTCCTACTGGCTGGCACAGCAAATGTCTTGCTCAGCTATGTGTTCGTGAAATACGCAAATCTGGGGCTCCAGGGGATCGTGTTGGGAACGATCATCGCGGTGGTGGCTCGGTGCGGGCTCTGGATGCCGTGGTACGTCGTGCGTACCCTCAAGCGGATCGAAGGATGACGGTAACGCTGGAACAGGACCTGACATGCGGCCGATGCGGCTACGACCTCCGGGGGCTTTCAAATGGGCGGTGCCCTGAATGCGGACGGCTGTTCGACCCGTCGTACCTCATTGGCGATTTGGTTCCGTGGGAGCAGCGGCGATGGATCGGACGTATCCCTGGGTACGCCCGCACCGTCTGGATGGCGAGTTTTTCCCCCCAAAGCATTGCGCACAAGGCCCGCTGGCCCATGAGTTTGTCCGATGCGCGCTGCATTTCGACGAGTGACATGGCTGTTTGCCGCATTTTCGCTCGCCGGAAGTCTCGTGCTGTGGCGTCCTTCTGGAGGCTATCCGCACCGAGTCCGTCCCTGCAGGGCAATGATTTGTTGTGGATTGTATTACTCCACCCGATCTCGCTCGCTGTAGCGAGCGCGGCCCTGATCATCTGGTTATGGGGGGCGATGGCGGCAAGCGAAGCCTTAGCAGCCCCGGGCCACCTGGCGATGCAGGAACAACAGCGCGCTCGCGCGCGCTGAACTGCTACTCGTGCGGGGTATTGGCCTGGTCACTCCTGATCCCGCCGATTCTGTTCGCATATTGGATGCAACCGCCCGCAAGCAATTGGAGTGTGAACGCCACCAATCTGATTCTTCCGGCGGCACTACTGGTAGCGGAGGTCTTGACGTGGCGCTGGTGGTGGCGGAAGTGCCGCTGGCCGTTCCGGGTGTTGGCTGTTATCGGCAATTTGATTGTGATCGCGCTTGTGTTTGCCGAGGCCCTGAGTGATTGGGGACCATCCCAGCCGCCGGCGCTCAAGTTTCCGGCGATCCTTGTTGGCTGCCTCGCAGTTACCTGGTGGCTGTGTAGCTTTCGATTGTTGCACCTGACCACGCGACGCACTCGATTGCAGCAGGTCCTCATAGGAATGGCGTTACCACTCATCTGGATTGGTTTGGCACTTCTCGTATTTGCGGCGGTCGAAAGCGTTTACCTCGTTGTGCAGGTCGCGCTGGCAATGTGAGCAGTCATCGCTCGGGGCGGCTTAGAAATAACACGAAATCCAGGCTATTGAGGGAATCATCATCCTTTGCCGTTGGGGCAAAGCCGGTGACGACATCATCGCTGCCGTTGACGGAAACGCTGTAAACAAAGGGATTGGGAGAACGGCGGACGAAGCGAATCGGGGCCGACGGAGAGGCAAACGGATCCGACGGCACGCAAGGTAGATAGTCCGGCACGAGGACATTGAGGTTCGGCGGAAGTGAGCCAGCATGGTCCCGCTCGTAGAGACGGATCGCCAGGATCGTTGCCGCCAGATGACGCACTGCAAGGCTCGCGCGCATCTGCCTGCATGGCGGGCCGGCCGACTGAGAATCGCCTCCTTGCGCCTAGGAGTTGTAAGAGCGGCAGTTTGTCGCCGAGACGTTCGGGAGCCGGAGCCGACCTGAGCAGGCGCGGGCGACAGCCCAGTTGGGCGAGAGAAATGCCTGAACGTTCAGATGAAGTGACCGCAGCACCCAAGCCTGATAGACCCTTGTACACGGGCGAGACAAGAAGGCTACGACGTGTTCAGGCCAGCCATCTTGATCCACTACCTGGGTCCCGCGTAATACGACATTCGGCATGGGTGGCCCCAGGACTGCTGCCATTTCACCGCGGAAAACATCCCTGATGACACGGGCATGGTCGGCGTCGTTCAGAAGCTCTCGGACGAACTCATGAAGCTCAACGGCGCAAGCGGGAGCGCTGGTCGCGGTCGAATCTTGACTGCGCAAACGCCTGAGCACAGTCGCGAGTTGCGTCTGAAGCGATGAAGGCGAAACCACAGCTCACAAGATAGTTGACCAGAAGTGGTTCCTGACGCATGAAGCAGACCATCTTGAGGATTTCACGGAGATGCTTGATCGCGTCCGAATTGTCGCCACGCCACGCCGCGTCGATTGCCGCCTCTCTACACAATTCACAAAGCTGGTGCGTTCCGTTAAGCGAGCTGAACAATTCCAGGTATTCCGGCTGCGAAGAGCCCGGCCGGCTGATGCCGGGATGAAAACGCCAGCGTGCGGCCGAACACTGGCACGCCCGGCGGATGTACGCGAGTGCCCGCGTATTGGCGGCAACTTACCTGTGCAGCGCCTCCAATATGCGCGGATGGGTCGGCGATCCGTAAACCGTCTGGTCGCCGGAAACAACATCGTTGAACGCCTCCTGCGCCAGCGCCAGATAATGCACCGCATTCTGGTCCGGCGGCAACGGCGGTGAAATAAGTTCCGCGGCATCCACAAAGTCGCCGCAGCTCCGCGCCTGCTCGATTTGCGCGTGAAGCGCGGCATTGCCGCGATGAAGCAAAAACAGCCAGCAGGCGCAGGCGGCAGTCGTTGTTGCGATGCAGAAGATCAGAAACCCTCTCAAAGCGCGGAATCTCGGCGAGAGGCGATCCTCCTCATCATCGAGTGCCGCGGTCACATGCAAGGGCGGGCGGCTCCAGAGCAGCGAAAGGACTCGATTCAGCGGCTTCATTCCTTTGCGGGCTGAGGTGTTGACCCCCACCAATGGCTGAAAACGCCGGTGTAGGCCGACTGGCCGTTGTAGTCCACTTCGGCCCAGAAGATGCGGTTCTTGTAAGTGCACTCCTTGAGGTAGTGGTCTAGCGGATCGCCGCTGAAGATCTTTTCGATAACGTTTTGTTTGGGAGGCTGAGCATTAGCCCGGTACCAATTCTCAAAGCTCTGTTCGCTGGGCCGGCTTAAGGCCGCGCCGGCGGCGAGAACCAGCAGCAGAAGGACAACCAGCAGCGACTTGATCACGCGTGCGCAAGCATACCGCGCGGACCGGGCATCGTCAGTAAGTTTCCACCTTCGCGCCCTGGAGCAGCTTTTGGCCGTCGAACGTCCCTGGGGGAATCTCTTCCGGCTTGAGCACCTTCAGATCGATCGCCTTGACCTCGGTTGTCGGATTCCCCTCGTGCACGGATCGGCCGTAGTCTTCGAACGTGTCCTGGCTGGCGTACCACTGGCCGTCCGGAAGCCTCTTGAGAGCGTCCAGAATCTCAACGCGACGGTTGAGCCACTGGCCGTCAGTCTTTTTCTGCCAGATCCGGCGCACGCAGATGTAATCGTGCGACGAATCAATCCAATAATCGGTTCGCTCATCGCCGCGCACATCACGGAGCACGATCACCCCTGCTGGCGTGCCAGGCATATTGACCATCGTCATATGCAGCCCGATGAACGGCCACAGCGTGTCGGGCGGCGTGTTGGAGCTGGTAAAATTCGGGCTGGGTATGACACGCGCCGTCGCAGGGGGCATGTGCGGATCGTGATAATACATGTTGTTGATTCTGCTGAAATAGCGTGTGCCATCATCAACTAACTGCTCGATCGGAACGATTCCGCTGGTTGTAACAGCCATCGCCTGCTGGAGCGTAGCGTTTGCGGGCAGCCCGGCGTAGTGGCCCTGAGGATCGGTAAACCATCGGGTTTGCGATTTCTTTGAGCCATCGCGGTAGATTAAGTCGACCACACCCCGCGGATACGAAGTCCGCCAAATGAGAAGCCGGAAACATTTTGGGAACCGGGCGCTGGCGGCCTTGGCCGCCTGATCGATCTTCTCGACAGCGGGGGGTATCGGCGCGTTATCGTCGATAATTGGCAAATCGCGCGGTACGCCAAGATCGTAAATTGTGCTCGGCCCGGTTGTGGGAAAGTTGTAGCGGCCGACGATGGCGTCACGTTTCTGCTGTTGTGCTCGGCAAGCTGCAAAACCTCACGATCCTGGACGGGCAGGCGAGTCTTTGGGTCCGCCCAGAGTTGCCGGACCAGCACGCGTTTCCCCAGTGCATCAATGATGTAGCAATCGAAGCGGATTACTTTGCGCCCTGTCCAGTACATCGGACTTCTGATCGACTATCTGCCATGATGATTTCTCCTTGGATGCTTTGGCGACATCCGCTACCAGATAACCCCATGCCGTCTCTTTGCTCCACTGAAACGGCAGCCCCGAGTGTTTATCGATGTAGTTCTTCTCCGGCCACCGCGACAGGTACAGCCCATTGGGCTCGGTATAGGCGATACTCCCGTCATAGTCTTTGAAGAAGGTGTGCCCGTTTACGAGATTAATCCAGCGCTCCTGGCCGTTGTCATAGCGGATGTGCACCCACTTCTGCCGTGCGACCGCATCACGCACGTCGGCCAGCGTCAGGCTCGGACGCTGGAAATACAAAACGACCAGCGCGAGGGTTGCCAGTGGCAGCAGGATCATCGCCGCTCGACGCAGGAGGTACACGCGGCTTACTGGCAGTTTGAAACGCCGTGCCCCGTGCTGTTGATCCGACAATGCCGCCAGCGCGTCAGCCAGGATCAGTCGATCCTGCTCGGGCGGGACCGCAAAGCGGACATTGCGAAGTTCATTCTCGATTTGCTGGTCAGTCGTCATGGCTGGGCCTTTGCGTAGTGACGCGCAGCTTCTCCAGCGCATAGCGGTATCGGGACTGTGCCGTGTTTTCCGAGATCTGTTCGGCCTCTGCGATCTCACGAAAGCTCAGGCCGCCGTAAATGTGCAACGAGACAATCACGCGCTGCTCGGCGGGAAGCTCCGCAAGTTGCAGCCAGAGGGTCCGGGCCTCTTCCTGATCCATCAGCAGCGTCGGCAAATCCGGCGCGGGGAAGCGACGCAATCGAGCGCGTCTGCTGAAGAGCCGGGAGCGATCGATCTCAGCTTGTCACGCGCGCGATTGGCGGCGGCACGGGTCAGATAGGCGCGGAGGTTGGATTCCAGCGCGAGGCTCGACGCCGTGCGAGCCAAGGACACAAAGACATCGTGCAGCACATCCCAGGCATCGGCGGTGCGCTGCCGCGCACCGAGCACGCCGGCGGCTACCCTGAGAACATCATGCTTATAGCGCTCATAGGCACGGCAAAAGGCCTCGCGATCGCAGGTTCGCAGTCGCTGAAGCAGATCGTGATCATCGCTTTCGCTCACGCCCATATCCCGTTCTCGCCCTTGCCGGATCGTTTTGCGCGAGGCGACATCCGCAGTTGAGACTGTTTCTCCCGCCGAGCTTGTTGTCATCATCAGAATAACGACCTACGCGCCTGTTTCCGTCTAATACGGATCCTATTTGAATCTCGCGCTGTTCGTGCGCTTGTTTGGTAGCGCCCGCACCTGTGAAGTGAGATGATCCGGCTTTTGCAAGGAGGCCGGTGATGAGAGTGGTGTGGCAAGACGCGGGCGACAAATGTCGGCTGATGGAACTGGTGGCGACGACGTTAAATGCCAAGCAGCGGGATCGCTACCGCGTGGTGTTGATTGCGGGATGTGGGTTGGGAGAGGACCCGGAACTGGAGCGTGAGCAGATCGCGCAGATTGTGGGCCGCTCCCGGCAGTTTGTGGATCAGTGGGTCGGCCGTTATCGGCGTGGCGGGATCGGGGCGTTGGTTCCCGAGCGTCAGCCGGGCGCAGTGCGTCGGCTCACGCACGAGCAGGAGGCTCATCTGTGCCAGATGCTGGAGGCGGGCCCTTCGCCCGAGGAAGGCATCGCCGCGTACAATGGCCCGATTCTGCGGGAGAAAATCGAGAAGTGTTTCAACGTCGTCTATTCGCTGGACGGCGTTTACAAGCTGTTGCACCGCCTGGGATACAACGACCTGATGCCTCGCCCGCGCCACCCGGACACCGACCCGGCGGCGATCGAGCACTTTAAAAAAAAGAGTTGCCCGAGCGTCTGGCTCAGCTCACGAGCCAGCATCCCGACAAGCGCCTGCTGATTTACTACCAGGACGAAGCGCGGTTCGGTCAGCACGGCACGCTCACACGCGTGTGGGCGAAGGTCGGGTCGCGGCCGCCGGCGATCCGCCAGACGCAGTACGATTATCTGTACGTGTTCAGCGCCGTCTGCCCCGAAACAGGAGATGCCGCCGGACTGATCACCCCCAACGTCAACACCGAAACGATGAACGCGTTCCTGGAGCAGTTCTCACGCAGCCTGCCCCCGGACGTGCACGCGGCCATGGTGCTCGATCGCGCCGGCTGGCACACGTCAGCAGCATTGAAAGTTCCGTCGAACGTGACCCTGGTGCTGCTGCCGCCGAAGAGCCCGGAATTGAACCCTGCGGAAAACCTCTGGCATTACCTGCGCAGTCATTATTGGTCCAACCGACTGTACCCCACCTGGCAGGACCTCAGGCAAGCGGCCGTCACCGCCTGGCGAGCGGTGTGCCTGGTGCCGGAGTCAATCAAGTCGATCTGTGCCGACACGGCCGTGGCGCGAATCAGGTATGATCCGTATAACAGGGTTTGTGATTCATGAGTGCGCCGGGAGATCTTGCGAAAATGCCCGAGCAGGCGTCCGCCTAGTGGGCATGCCTTCATCCCGATTGGGATGGATGACCAATGGGGATGCCTGTGGGCGGCGATCAAGATGAAACGGCTTGGGTTACGCCCATTTGGCGCAAGCCCACAGCGGGCCGGAGAGAATCCGTGCCTGGGGGCGTTGGGGAGGCGTGGAGGTGGCTGGGAGGGGGTCTGGCAACTTCACTGGCCACCCGCAGGGATGACATTTTGACGTGATCGGGTTTGCACGGTGTAGATACGGTGAGAGTACGGTGTGGGTCGGGGCTTTTGCACAAGCGGATGTGAATATGATGTCAATATGTCGTACTGGTTCTACCGCGCCGTTTCTATGCGAATTGGCCGCAGACGGGGCGGAGGAAGTGGCGGGTTGCGGTGACGGAAAGGCTACTTTTGTGTCCTGTGCATCCGTGTACGGCCTCTAACACTACAGCGCTAAGCTGGCGATTTCAGTCCAGAATTGCGGTCAACACATGAGCAGACAAGGACTTACCAACGATCCAGCGCTGAAGTGCTAAAAGGGCTCGTCTGGCCGCTTTGCCGGTGCGCCAAATTGTCATGTTCGGACCGCCAAGTCGTCAGAAGGGGCAAAAACCGGGTTCGGGGAGGGGTGGGGAGACAACGGTACTACAACGGTGAGAGTACGATGTGGGCTGGGAGGAGGTTTGGGCGAAACATGGGAGCGGAATGTCCTCTGCTGGGATACTTCACCAACGGGGTGGTGATTATGTTGCCTGGATGAGATGGGCCGTGCTCCTATTCTTAGCGCAGGGTTCAAACCTGGACGTTGAAAGGCGCAGCCGAAGCGACCGGGAGGCCCTGCAGGGCTTGCGGCGAGTCAGCGCTGGATGGAGTCTCGATGGTGCGGGAGAGGGTTCTGTCAGAAGCATGCGGGCCTTTAACTCTACATCCCGGCGTCGGCGATTGGCGGCTAGAAACGGTGAGCAAAAGCATGAGCGGATAAGGACTTAAGAAGGATCCAGCGCTGTAGTGCTAATACGGCTTGTGACTCATGGGCGCGCCGGCAAACTTTCCGAAAACGCCCGAGCATGCATCGGTCTGGCGCCCATGGCTTAAGCTCGATCGGTACACGGTGCACGAACGATGACCGCCATCAAATTACGCAAAAGCCTCACGACGGATCGCATTGCTGGGATCGCCGGGCACTCAAGGCTTTGGCGAGGGTCTGACGGTCAGCGCATGCAGTCGCCTGTTCGGATCCGTACGCTTGCAGTGAATCCCGGTTGTACTGCGTGAAGCGAAAGATTCTCGTCCGCAGGAGGCCGCAACCCGTCCTGCTCTACCTACCGCTGGCCGCGACTGCAACGGACACCGTCACACCGCTGTTGGTCCGCTGAATTCCTGTCGCAAATGGGTGGCCGTGCTCATCGGCAGTTCGATCCCGGCAAGTGCGATAGCGTGCCATCGTGCCCCTTCTCCAGGGCGAAATTGACAGGAAAATCCGGCGCACTATATTCCGCCCTCTACACGCGGTTCCGCATCAAGCGCTTCATCCTCAGGAGATCGATCCAATGGCAACGGCAACAGCACGTAAATCCAAGAGCAAGAAGATCACCGCCAGGGCAGGCAAGACTGGTGGAGCCAGAAAGCGAGTCTACTTCTTCGGCGCCGGCAAGGCCGAGGGAAAGGCCGAACAGAAGCCACTGCTCGGCGGCAAGGGCGCCAACCTCGCCGAGATGACCAGCGCGGGCTTGCCCGTGCCGCCCGGCTTCACCATCACGACCGAGAGTCTGCGACCTGTACTACAAGACGCGGCAAGAAGCTGCCGCGCGGGCTGATGGAGGAGGTCGCCACGAACGTCGCCACGCTGGAAAAGGATCGCCGGCAAGAAGTTCGGCGATCCCAGCGAACCCGCTGCTGGTTTCGGTCCGCTCGCGGTGCGGCTCGTCGATGCCCGGCATGATGGACACGGTGCTGAACCTCGGCCTGAACGACGCGGTCGTCGAGGGCATCGCCAACGCGACCGGCAACGAGCGATTCGCCTACGACGCCTATCGCCGGCTGATCAACATGTTCGGCGACGTGGTCATGGGCGTCGACCACGAACACTTCGAGCACGAGCTGTCGACAAGTCAAGACGAAGTACACGGCGCAAACTCGACACGGAACTGAGCACGGACGGCCTGAAAGAAGTCGTCGAGCGCTACAAGCGGGTCTACCGTGCGAACACGTCGGCGAGGATTTCCCGCAGGACCCGATGAAGCAGCTCGAGCACGCCATCGAGGCGGTCTTCAAGAGCTGGATGGGCGACCGCGCCGTCAAGTACCGCCAGATCAACAACATCACGCGGCCTGCTCGGCACGGCCGTGAACGTGCAGACGATGGTCTTCGGCAACATGGGCGAGGACTCGGGCACCGGCGTTGCCTTCACCCGCGACCCGGCAACCGGCGAGAACAAGTTCTACGGCGAGTTCCTCGTCAACGCCCAGGGCGAAGACGTCGTGGCCGGCATCCGCACGCCGCTCGATTGCGAAACCGAAATGGCCAAGTGGAGCACCAAGTCCTGCAAGGAGCTGCTCGAGATCAAGAACATGCTCGAAAAGCACTACCGCGACATGCAGGACATCGAGTTCACCATCGAGCGCGGCAAGCTGTACATGCTCCAGACCCGCACGGGCAAGCGCAACGCGGCGGCGGCGGTTAAGATCGCGGTGCGACATGGTCAAGGAGAGACTGATCGACGAGAAGACGGCCGTCCTGCGGATCGATCCGGCGTCGCTGGATCAGTTGCTGCACCCGACGTTCGATCCGAGGGCCGGCGCAACGTGCGTCGCCAAGGGTCTGCCGGCCTCGCCGGGTGCGGCGGTCGGCAAGCTCGCCTTCACCGCCGCTGAAGCCGTCGAGCGCACGCAGGCCGGCGAGAAGGTGCTCCTCGTCCGCAAGGAAACCAGCCCCGAGGACATCGACGGCATGCACTCGGCGGTCGGCATCCTCACCAGCACCGGCGGCATGACCAGCCACGCGGCGGTCGTCGCCCGCGGCTGGGGCCGATGCTGCGTCGCCGGCGCGGGCGAGATCCACGATCGACGAGAAGAACCGCAAGTTTCCAGTCGGCGGCAAGACCTACGGCCACGAACGACGTCTTCAGCATCGACGGCTCGACCGGCGAGGTGATGGCCGGCGCGGATGCGCCACCGTCGAGCCCGAAGCTGTCCGGCGACTTCGCCACGATGATGAAGTGGGCGGACAAGTACCGCACGCTGAAGCGTGCGCACCAACGCCGACACGCCGGCGCGACGCCGAGCGGGCCCGCGAAGTTCGGCGCCGAGGGCATCGGCCTGTGCCGCACCGAGCACATGTTCTTCGAGGGCGAGCGCATCCAGGCGATGCGCGAGATGATCCTGGCCAAGAAGGACGACGTGGAAGCCCGCAAGCGGGCGCTGGCCAAGCTGCTGCCCTATCAGCGAAAGGACTTCGTCGGCATCTTCAGGCGATGAAGGGCCTGCCCGTGACGATCCGGCTGCTCGACCCGCCGCTGCACGAGTTCCTGCCGCACGACGACGAAGGAGCCAGGCAGGAGCTGGCCAAGCAGCTCGGGCATCTCGCGCCGGAGCAGGTCAAGGCCCGCGTCAGCCAGCTGCACGAAGCCAACCCGATGCTCGGCCACCGCGGCTGCCGCCTGGCGATCACCTATCCCGAAATCCTCGAGATGCAGGTGCCGGCCATCATCGAGGCCGCCATCGACTGCAAGAAGGAAGGGATCAAGGCGCTCGCCGGAGATCATGATCCCGCTGGTCGGCACGGCGAGGGAGCTTGCAGTACTGCAAGCAGATCACCGACCAGATCGCGCAGGCCGTGATGAAGGAGAAAGTAGCACGGCAAGGTCGAGCATCTCTATCGGCACGATGATCGAGATGCCGCGGGCGGCGCTCACGGCCGACGAGATGGCGGAGGTAGCCGAGTTCTTCAGCTTCGGCACCAACGACCTGACGCAGATGACCTTCGGCTATCAGCCGCGACGACGTGAACACCTTCCTGCCGGACTACCTCGAACAAGGAAATTCTGCGAGCGCGATCCGTTCCAGATCGCTCGACACCAGCGGCGTGGGCAAGCTCGTGGAGATGGGCGTCGCGAAGGGCCGCGGCGACGCGGCCGGACCTCAAGTGCGGCATCTGCGGCGAGCACGGCGGCGATCCCGGACTCGATCGAGTTCTGCCACAAGGTGGGCCTGAACTACGTGAGCTGCTCCCCGTTCCGCGTGCCCATCGCGCGCCTGGCCGCGGCCCATGCAGCGATCAAGCAGCCGAAGAAGGGCAAATCTTCAGGAAGCCACATGGGCAAGGCAAGTACAAACGGATCCTATGGCCGGGCGAAGAGCGTGCGAAGGCGCTAACGCCTGGAGCGCCAACCAATGCAGCGATGACGGCAGCCCGGTGGATCGACACCGGGCTGCTCCTTAGCCATGCAGTACCAGACGGCCATGTTGCGGCTCGAAATCCGCATGGGAAGAATCAACTGTTCAGCTTTGCGCCATCCCGGTCGATAATGCGATATTGTGATGCTTGCCGTCGTCGATCCAATCGATCAGGTCGTTCGCACCTGGGCAGCGCATTCGGGGCTCCCGCTTGACAGTTTGATACGCCTGCTGGTGGCGGCGGTGGCGGGCGGTCTGGTGGGCCTGGAGCGAGAAGTTCGCGGGCGGCAGGCAGGCTTCCGAACCAATCTCCTGGTCTGCCTGGGCAGTGCCCTGGTCATGATCGTCTCGATCCGGTTTGCCGATTATCCCTGGACGCACGGCCCGCAGTACAACGTCACCGTCGATCCCGCGAGAATCGCGTATGGGGTCATGCAAGGCATCGGCTTTCTCGGAGCGGGAGCCATCATCAAGTACGGCGTCAACGTCCGCGGGCTCACCACGGCCGCCGGTCTGTGGTGCGTTGCCGCGCTGGGGCTTTCCGCGGGCTTCGGACTATACGTCATCACGTTCCTCGCCACGGGCCTGGTGCTGGCCGCTCTCTGGCTGCTGGACTACATCGAGGACATCCTCCCGCGCGTCCGGCATCGATTCGTGACCATTCGCCGGCGCTGGTCGCCCGGATGCGTCGCCGAGACCGTCGCCCGCTTCAGGCAGGCCGGGCTTTCCGTCCGAGACGCCAATTTCCAGCGCCGACAATCTCGCCTTCGTGGACATCACCCTTCAGATCGCCTTCTTCAATTCTCAGCAGTACTATGCACTGGAACGGCAGCTTCAGGACCATTCTGACTGGGAACTGCTCGCCGCCACCGAGTCATAGGCCGCGATTAGTTTTGCGCTTTCCGCGGTTTGGCGTTCATTTGGCCGGATTGCCGGTCTAGAATAAGCCGGTTTCTTCAGGAATGCCCTCATGCGAATGGCTTTTGGATTGGTCGGAATTCTTGGCACACTCATCGCCATTGTCTTTGCCCTGTCATATCTGCTTCCGCGCAGCCAACCGGCGATCAATGCAGGTCGCCACGCGCAGGGACAGGCGCAGCAGATCGCCGGCCGCGACGCCAACAACGCGCCGGCGACGGATTCCATCACCCTCGCCTCGGAAGATTCCAACGGCAGGATGACCGGCGTCCTTGTCACGTCCGTGGTCCCCGGCGGCGCCATGGAGAAGCACTTCGGCCTCAAGCGCAACGACACCATCGTCGAGATTGGAATGGGCGGCGGCGTCCTTCAGCCGGTCAATCAGATGAGCACCGCCGGCGAGGCCAGGGACGCCCTGCTCACAGCGTACGAACAGAGCCAGCCAATCGCCGTCATTCGGAACGAGAAAGCGCATTACGCTTCCTCTGCCGGAGACGTCAAGCAATTCGGCAAGCACGGCAGCATCCATCAGCGCCCAGTCGGACAAGAGCTCGCTGCAACGGCAACTCGATTCAATTCAGAAGATTCCGATGCATTGACAGGCAAGACCCGCCGACGATCACAAGTGGCAGCAACTCAGTAGACCCTTGCTCCCGCTTCGCTGTTCTGGTTCTGAGGGCGGCCGATTGCGGACCGGCCCCCGCTAGTGCGTCATCAGGTTTACTGCCTTAATGGGTTTCCCGCCGTACGACAGATCGCGAAGTTGCGTTCCCGCCGGAACCAGAAAGGCGATCCATACGTCTGTCGGCCGGCCCTGAGACTGGTTGATGCTCGGCGTAGCGCCCGAAGCGTCGTAGCTTGCAGCAAGTCGCTCGGCGGCCTCCTGCATCACTTTTGCCCAGGCACCCGCGGGACGATAGGTCTTCTTGTGGGCGTCCACGAGGGCGAACTTCTGGAGATCATTTGCCCAGGCCCAGGCGTCTCCCTCTGCTGGGGGTCTGGCGGAAACCTGCACCATCGCCTGCCCCGGCGGGACAAAGAGCGTCTGGATCCCGAAGCTCCCGGCGCTCAGCATCCGGATTGAATCAACAGGGTCGATGCTCAGCTTCGTGAACTTCTGATCGCGGAACGAACACGTGCCGCTCTTGAGTTGCACATCGTTGGCAGTCTTGTCGGCCGTCCCGACGTTGATCGGCGTGAACAATTGGTCCGACATTTCTACGTTCTGGATTGAGATGGGCGCGGCCGAGGGATTGACCACCACAGGCCCACCGACGTCAAAAGCGAGTTTCTTGGCGCGATCCTCTACTACTCGGTTTGCGCATGACCTGGACGCTCGGCGAGGGCACCACGCTCGGCTGCACCGGCCGGCCACCGAGATCGATCAGCGCACCGCGCTTCACGGAAATAAAGACGCCATTCCTGATCTTCCGCTCCTTGGCATTTTCATCGCCGGTCAGGACCTTCCGGGGATTGACGAAAAAGATGAAGTCGGCGCCATGATCGCTTTGCGCCGTACTCACAAAGAGGGGATCGTCCATCTTGTTGAGAAAAATGACGTTGCCGTCTTCGACGGTTCCGACCGGCCAGTAATCAGTGTTGTCAGCCACCAGATGCACGCTTCCACAACTGAAGCGAACGTAACCATCGGGGCCCGCCGCCTCATGTCCAAAGATCACCCTCACGACCAGCGGGTAATCCGCAGGCGGCGTTGGCTTATAAGAGATTGCACGCTGGTGGACCTGGTTCTCCTCGGCGTCGATCTGATATTTGGCAACGTCTTTGTCGAAATGAAAGACACCAGGATTGGGCACCGTCACCTGGGGCTGGGCTCCGGGAAGATTGACCGCCGTTCGCTTCGCTCCGACCTGGATGCCGAGACGCTCGCCGAAAAGCTCGTCGGGATAGTCCGGATGCACCGCTTCCAGGGGTTGCAGGCCGGCAAGGGCGCCGCCATCGCTCAGCTTCTGAACTGCCGCAACGACGAAATCATCCACGGGGATGAGCAGTGGTTTCTTGTCGTTCGGCTCGAATCGGTCATCCTTGAGTTGATTGGCGATGTTGACGTCCTCACGCTGGGAGTGGCCGTAGGCAAGAATGGAAACCAGACGATCATCATCGACCGCGTACCGCGTATAACCTCCGACGGACGGCCCGAAAGGAAGCGCCTCGGCGGCAAGGACGAAAATTCCGGCGGCAAAGAGTCCGGCAATGATGCCCATGACCCCGCCGCCGATGTGATCCACCCAATAGGGCAGTCGAACGTTCCCCGGAATCAGGTTGTCGAAGAGCGTTCGCAAAACGATATAAGTCACCGCGAAGAGTATCGCCAGCGCCATTCCATTGGCATAATCCGCCATCGCTCCTCGCAGGAGCGAGTTGACCAGAGGCTCGGCGTACGAAACCGCGATGACCGCGGCAACGAGCGCCACTGACCGCCGAGAAGGTTGGCCAAAGAGCCCCTGGGCATAATGCCAGTAGGCAATCCCCGCCATCATGAGCAGCACAATTACTGTCAGGATCATGTTGACCTTTCACAGAACCAAATTGAGCCTTATGCAGTCGGGCGATCAGGCTTTCTTCCTCCGCCCCCCCCACCACCGCCGGACGGCGGCCGTCCAGAAGATGGCCTTGCAGCGCTGCCGCTGCTGCTTCCTCCGCCCTCCTCCGAGCGCATCACACGAAGCACTTCCTGGATGCTGGTATCGCCGCCGGCCACTTGCAGGAGTGCCATTTCCTGAAGGTACAGCCCGCGCTGTTTGCGGAAGGCCTGTTTGAGCTGATTCGCGGAGCCACCGGCTTCGACAACGGCCTTGACGTCGTCGTCGACCATGAAGATCTCGTAGACCCCCATGCGCCCCCGGAACAGCAACTCCTTACAGGTGTCGCAACTAATCGGATTCCCCTTCTGGTCCCGCATGGGCTGGGTTCGCGCCTGATACAGCTTGCCAACTTTTTCGGGATCGAGGTTGAGCCGCTTGAGCGTGGAGGGATCAGGCGTGTAGCCGGCCTTACAGGTGGGGCAGAGCTTTCTCAAAACGCGGCTGTTGATGATCATCTTGAGATTCTTCACTGCCGCCGTGTCGTTGCCGATGAGCTGCCGCCAGAGCATCAGGGCGTCGAAAGTGCTGTTGGCACGCAGGCCGACGTAAACGCGTTTGTCGGTGCTTGCGGAGTACTTGTTGAGCACAATCGCCGTCTTCGAATCCTCCACCCGATCGACCAGAAGCACGTCCGGCTCCTGGCTGGTGATCCACTCGGCGGTCTTGAGTGGCTCGCCCGGTTGCTTAGCCACCTTGTTTTGCGTGATCCCCTCCAGGTCCTGGTCGGGATCCTGCTCAATGGTTTGAATGTGGGTCAGGAATGCATCGTGCGCCCGCAGGATCGCGTATTCGAGCGAAGTAAGGCCGTGGCCCTTAGGGGCACTAAGAAGGATGACTCCCGTATTGTCCCGGATCAGGTCCATAATCTGCTCGACCTGATCCCCGGGCATACCGAGTTGCTCGAGCCGCAACTCGTGGCGCTTCTTGAGATCCACGAGGGCCCGAAGCTGCTCGCCAGCGGCACTGCCGGCTGTGATGACCTGGAGTTCGCTCTTCCTCCCGTCAATGGCGCACTTGAGCATCCCCTTCTGCGGCTTGCGTTTCTCGTTGAGATCGAGACCGGCCAGCTCTTTCAGATAGCTGACCGCAGCCGCGGCACGGGTCTTATCCAGCGTGGCGCCGGAGTAGCCGACGCCATCGACAATGTATTTGACGTTCGCCTGACCGGAGGACGGGACCAGATCCACCTGCTCGGCGCCGCGGCGAAGAGGTTCAGTGAAGACCACCTGCGACGCCTCATACGCCGGCCGCTCGGGTGCATCTCCCGGCGGCGAAGGAAGCATCGCGCCGGCCTTGTTCATGAACATCACTTCGCCCTGGACGACCTTGACCTTCTTCTCGCCACCAAAGCCGCTGAGCCATTCCCTGAATTGATCGCCGAGATCGGACAGCCCGGCCTTCTGCGCCCGAATCGCCAGATAAGCGCCCGCCTCGACGACGATCGCGGCCACCAGTAGCAGGAATGAGACCGGGTAAGGCGTCAGGAAGAAAAGCAGCATGCCGCCCAAGCCAACCGCCATCATCCCGAGATTGACCGGCATCCGCGGCAGCAGGATCGATTGCGCGTCCTTGTCCACCCAGGTCAAAACCCGGCCCCAAAGCAGTACGAGCACGACCAGCAGAAGCGCCTTCCACCAGCTCACATACTGCCCGACCGTGACCCCCACGATCAGCTCGCTCAAAACCATGATGCTCCTCTAGGACCAAACCCTCCCAAGCGTCACGCTAGTCGCTACCCATTCTAAGCGTGATGCTCCGCTTCTGCCAAACTTCTGCACCGTAAGAGCCTGCACCGACAACGAATTCGACGCAGGCGTACCTTGATGGCGCATGCGACACCGATCATTGCCCGTCCTTCGTTCCCGGGTCCTTCGGCTCAAGTGGGATGCTGGGTGATCCCTCCCACGAACTCGGCGGCGAGCCTTCGTGCGGAACGATCGCTTCATCTGCCTGCGGCGCCGACGCCGAACCCACCTTCTGGCTGCCCAGCGGGATGATCACCGTCTTTGCCTCCTCGCCGCGGCGCACAACCTCATAGGCGTGCTTCAGGTCATCCGCAAGCTCGCCCACCGACATCCCACCGGCCGACATGAAAAACATCACCAGCGCAAAGAGCTGGAGCAATCCCGTCACGGCGCCGGAGAAGACCTGGAAGCCAGGCTGGCGGATCATCACGTCGAGACTGAACAGGAAAACCATGACCAGCACCGCAACAAATCCCGCATAGAACTGCGCTCGGTTCTTGATGGCGGCGGGATACAAGAGGCAAGCCAGCGCAAAGAGAACCAATGCGGTCGTGACACCGCCCAGTTGGGGGATGACAATCGTGTGCTCCATTGCATCGATAGGATACCACGAGCTGCCTCGAGCTTCGACGCGCTGGAACACGATGACCGCCGCGTTGCAAGCGCCGAGCCCGCTTCTATAATGCGGCCAGCACGGATGTGATCAATCAAGTCAGACAGAGAAGGAGTCCGCCAGTGCGCGTCGGCGGGATCGGAATTGCACTGCTGGCGGTCGCTCTTCTTCAGCAAATCGCGCACGCCCAGTACCAGCCGCCAAGCCAATCGCTTTTGATCAATGCAGGGCGGGCCGCAACTTGGCAGCAAGACCAAACAAGCGTCATCGAGCTGCTCGGGCCTGTCACCGTCGATCTCGATCGCACGCATCTATCGGCCGACAATGCGATCGTCTGGCTCACGCCTTCGCCGGGCGGACAGCCGGATGAGCAGACGGCGACGATTGCCCTGATAGGTCATGCCGTCCTCGAACAGGCTGAGGTAAAACGCAGCGGCGATCGGCTCCTCGTCAATGCCGAGGTGAGCGGCACGATCCGCCTGACCGCCGCGCAGCGAATTGCCGCCGACGACAGTAACTCGATGCTGTATCAGGAAGCGCTGACGTTACGCAGCGGTGGGCCGGCGAGCATCGCGCCTTCGCCAGCGGCCACGCAGCCGACAACATCGCCCAGCACGCGACCCGTGCACGTCGGTGCGCCGATTCTCTTTCATGGATCGTTCCAGAGCATCACCACGAGCAACGGAAAGCTCGCACTCCTTTTCAGCAATGGCGTCACGCTCTCCCGCGCTGACCGCAACGGCGGCGTGCTGGACATGCAGGCCGACCGCGCAGTGTTGTTTACCCCGCTGACAAACATCAAAGAAGTGCAGGGGCTCGGCCAGATCACCGCCATCCAGCAGGCAATCACCGCCGCGTATCTTGAAGGAGACGTCCGCATCAGCCATTCCGGCAACGGACCCGAGCAGCGGCTTGAGGCCAGTCGCGTCTACTACGAGTTCACGACCGACCGCGCTTACCTGACCAACGCGGTCATCCGCACGCGCGACCCCAAGGCAAACATCCCGATCATCGTGCGGGCACAGGTCGTGCGCCAGCTTTCAGAGAATGAATACAGCACTAAAAACGCCGAATTGACGACCAGCTCGTTCGCCGTCCCCTCCTACAGCATGCGCGCCGACAAGGCCTACATCCGGGATATCGATACCGGGGATCCCCGCTATGGCCAGCTCACCCAGTTTAAGGCCGATGACGTGACGCTTCGGGCGTATAACGTGCCGTTCTTCTATTTCCCGGAACTGGGTGGCGAGTTCACCCAGCGCGGCATGGCCCTGCGGGGGCTGGAAACCGAAAGCTCCAAAATCTACGGCTTTGGCGTCCGCACCGATTGGGGATTGCTCGAAGCGCTCGGCTATGTCCCCTCGCCCGATCTGGACATGGACCTGCGCCTGGACTATTTCCAGGATCGTGGGCCCGGCGCGGGACTGAACGTGGATTACGGGGGCGGGTTTATCACCGAGACCACCCGCCAAGCCTGGAATTTCCAGGGCACGCTCGATTCCTATTTCCTGTTCAACGATAACGGCACCGACGATCTCGGACACCACAGATTGGATGAGCCGCCGGAACAGAGTTTTCGCGGCCGGATTCGCTGGCAGCACCAGCAGTTCCTGCCCGGCGACTGGCAGGTGCAGTTGCAGAGCGGCTGGGTCTCCGACCCCAACTTCCTCGAAGAGTTCTTCCACAGCGAATTCAACGACGCACCTCCGCTTGAAACCAGCTTTTATGCCAAGAAGCAGAAGGATTCGGAGGCGTTCACGTTCCTCCTGAGCCTTCAGCCCAACCATATCGTCACCACAGCGGACATGTACCAGGAAGTCCGCGAGTTCGGTCCGCGCATCGGCGATTTCCCCGACACGACCAACGACCATCCTTTCGAAATCGAGCGCATTCCGGAGCTGGGATATCACCGCATCGGCGACAGTCTGCTGGATGACAATCTGACCTTCTTCTCCGATAACACTTTCTCCGGAAATCAGTTCATGACCGGCAAAGCCTCGCTTGCGGAACTGGGTTTCCGCGAGCCCAACCCGAGCAAGGGCAGGATCGCCGTTCTTCCGGGAATCCCGGCGCTGGGGACGACGGGTACGACGAGCAATACCGTTTACCGCGGCGACTCTCGACAGGAGCTGGATTGGCCTTTCTCGCTCGGGCAGTTCCGCCTCATGCCGTACGTCGCTGGCCGGTACACCGGGTACAGCGATTCGCCTGATCAGGCGGCGCTGAATCGTTTTCTGGCTGCCAGCGGGATCCGCATCAATACCGCGTTCTGGAAGATCGACGATGACGTCAACTCCGACCTCCTGGACATCCATCGCGTCCGGCATGTGATCGAGCCGGAGGTGGACCTGTTCACCAGTGCCGCCAACGCCGACCGTCAGGATGTCTACATCTACGACTCCAACGTCGATGCGATCAACGATGTTTCCGCGGCAAACGTCGGCCTGCTGCAGCGCTGGCAGACGAAGCGCGGCGGGCCCGGCAACGAGTGCTCGGTCGATTTCTTCACACTCAATGTCGGCGCCACGTGGTATGCGAACAAGCCCCCGGCTTCGGTGATTCCGCCGAACGATTTCCGCGGGCTGTTTTTCCCGACCGAGCCGGAGGCTTCGATTCCGCGCGATTTCGTGAACGGGGAAGCGCTCTTGCGCGTGACCGATTCCACGGCGATCCTGTCCGATGCGCAGTGGAACATGGACCAGCAGAACCTCGCAACCGCGTCGATCGGGCTGGCAGTGCGCCGGGGCGAGCGCGTCGGGTACTTCATCGGAACGCGATACATCGAGGACCTCAACAGCGCGATTACCACCGTGGCGTTTCAGTACGAGCTCAGCGCCAAGTACACGCTCATTGCACGCGAGAGCTTCGATTTCGGGCAGAACCACGATGTCTATCAGTCAATATCGCTTCAGCGGCGATTCGACCGATTCTTCATGCTGATCAGCATCTATTCGGACGAAGCCAACAACAATTCCGGGATCAGCTTTGCCCTGTATCCGGAGGGTCTGGGCCGGGGCCTCTCGACGTCCGCGCTGGAGAACGTCTTCGGCCGGCCGCAGTAGGTAGAGGGAGGCAATTCGCGGAGGCTGAAGCGTCAGCGAGCGGCGAGGTACGTCACACGCTGTAGATATAAGGATCGGGTCGCCCCGCCGCTGTTGGCGCCCGGCTCACCGTCCAAAGGTCGCCAGATCAACCTGCGCCGCGGACAGCAGCGGCTGCGGCGTCTCGAACTCGATCCCGCCCTCCCAGAGGTCGATCGAAATTTGCTGGCTGTGGATCACCCATCCTTTGACGCTCAGCGCGGCCCCACCCGGCGCCGGCAAGTGAATCAGCACCGCAACCCGCGGCAGCGACCGCCTCGTCTCGATCCGAACCCCGGACTCCCCCACATCGCACGTCTCCACCGCCCACCCGCGCCCCGGCGCCGTCAATCCCTCGATCTCCAGGCGCGCCCTCACGCGGTACGGCGCCCGCAGTTGCCGGCGCAGTTCACTCGGTTTTTGCTCCTTCTTCACGGTCATCGGCGACCCCGGACTCACTGAATCAGTTCATCGTCTTCAGAGGGCTCTCATATTTAATTGTTTCACTGTATCAATTCGCCCGCGCAAATCTCGGCGGCCCTTTTCTCATCGCGGCAGGCCTTCGAACCGCTCGAACGGCCGCAAATCGAGCGCAGCTCAACTGACGCTTCCCTGCATCGGCACGGCGCGCCCCGCGGGGCATACTCCGATGGCCCGCGATGAACCTTCACCGCGAACCGGCCACCGGGCACGCCTTCCAGATCGAACCAGCCGCCCGATCCGCATGAGTCTCAATCTCGGAAATTTTCAGATCCGATATTCGCGCCCAAAGCTGTCTATTAATCACGTCCGATGCGCCAATCCGCGAAAACGCCTCGCCATGGGTGGTCGGACACGCGCGTGTTTTGACTTTTTACGCGCTGCGCTTTGTCTTTTGCGCGCGTGTTTTGGCTTTTCACGTGCGCGCTTTTGCTTTTCACGCGCGTGTTTTCCTTTTTCACGCGCGCGTTTTTGCTTTTCACGCTGCGCGCTTTTGCTTTTCACGCTGCGCGCTTTTGCTTTTCACGCGCGCGCTTTCTCTTTTTACGCGCGTGTTTTTCCATTTCACGCGCGTATCCGACCTGAAAACTTGCGTCTCATCCCCCGATAACTTCGCTTCGAGCTGGAGCCAGAAAGCCGAAGGCCGCCCCGATGGTTGCGGGGATCAGGCCTCTCACGGTATTCTGGCTGGTGAAAAGGCCGAATCGACTTGCGACCCATTTGATTTGCCTTGCGACCCATTTGATTTGCCATCCTGAACAGCCGGTCCGCTTTTTTGCGCAATATTATTCTGCCAAACCGGCCCTTAGAAACCATCTCAAGTCGTGAGCCGGTGTAGCCTGCGGTACCAGAGCAAAGCACAAGCGAGTTGCACGACGGCCAGGTAGTTCTCCGCCTTCCTCTCGTAACGGATGATGATCCCGCGGCAGCGGTTCAGCCAGCTGATCGTCCGCTCCACCACCCAGCGTCGGGCCTTGTGTCGCTTGCAACCCTGAGCATCTTTCTTCTCCTCGCCGATCTGCCGACAGTGCGGCTCGTAGCCGAAGACGCGGGCGGTCGCGTCCGAAGGTGCGCCACTGAACGCCTTGTCCAAACAAAGGTTCTGCTCCTGCTGACGCGGGTCCGGCGGCTCGACGATCACGGCCTCCAACGCATCCTGCAGCAGCAATGAGTCGTGTATGTTGGCTCCCTTCACGACCACGGCCACCGGACCGCCGTCGGCCTCGGTCAGCACGCCACGCTTCGTGCCGTTCTTCGCCCGGTCGGTTGGGTTTGCTCCGACTTGATCCCCCCGTGCCGGGCCTTGCCCAGGGCACAGTCGAAGCTCTGCCACTTCCAGTTGACGCCGGCCAGTTCCTCGCAGCCCTTGACCAGCAGCGCCCACAGGCGTCCGATCACGCCACGCTTCACCCAGCGTTGGAACGTGCGGTGGATGCTGGAGTCGTCGCCGAACTCCTTGGGGACCTGGTTCCACTGCACGCCACTGCGCATGCGGTAGATCACGCCATCCAGGGCCTTGCGTTGGTCGATGCGGTCGGGGCCGAACTTCGCCGGCGGGTCGTACTCCGCCAGCACCTGCCGGGCCTCTGCCCACAACGCATCGTCCACCCGCCAGATCGTCGGCAGCGGCTCCGCCCCCTTCTTCTTTGCGCCATCCGTGGCTCCTTTCGTTATCGCCAGTTAACATACGTCAGAGACTTGAGATGGTTTCTTAGTCGTTAGACTGACACCCGTTACCGCCCCGGCGACCCGGAACGTTATCCGGCGCACGGGTCACGATAATCAGAGGTTATCCCGCTTCCGCGATGGAAACACTTTGGGGCATTTTGGCTTCTGTCGCAGTGCTGCCTGTCGTCGGCCTGCTGGGATACGGCTGGTGCAGGCTCTGCGCATCGATGATTCCCTCGTTCGCCCAGGCATCTGTGCAAGTGCTGACCATTCTTCTTGTACTTGGTCCGTTCGTCGTTCTCGTCGGGGCGAGTATTCGCTTCTTTGGAGCGAAGGCGGGCGTGTTCGCTCCCGATGTTCCGCCGTCGGTTGTGGAGTTAGTATGGGCCCCGGTGTGGGCTTTCGCCGCAATTTGGGTTTTGATCTTCGCGGCTAAGCGAGCCGGGAAGAGAGCGGGATAACCACGACTATGAATCCCGCTTGGAGTCAAGGGGTGCTTGGCGCAGGCTCTTCTGTGACACCGCCGCGGGGAATCCAATGGGGTCGGGGGAATCCAATGGGGTCGCACATTAATGCCACTAAGCTAAGCCGTATCACAAAGCCGGGCGCGGAGTTGCGCTTTGAGTACGGCGCGTGGGGAAGTCATGTAGGGGAACCGTTTTTTCTGCCGCTTGATCACCCGCGGCTCAAGCCGACCCGGGCGGAGCGGGTTTACCTTGATGATCGTCGCCGAACTCAAATCGCCGAGGCGCAGCCAGGCGAGGGTGTCGGCAAAGCTCAGGCGGTTGACGTTCACCCGTTGTCGCACGGCCGCCCGCAGCATCAGCACCCGGATCAGGTTGTAAACCAGCAGGAACATCCGCCGCTCCTTGCGTACCATCTCCAGCGACTTGCCCTTGAGCACGTCCAGACCCAGCGTGATCTTCAGGTGGCGGATATTGATCTCCACCAGCCAACGCGACAGCCGCAGCTCGATCAGCTTATCCGCCGGATACTTCAGGGGATCCAGCAGCGTGGTGACGATGGTGACGGTGATGGGCCGGAACCCGTGGCGTCGGATCATGCGACGGATCTCCCGCACCGTGATCGACTGCGGCAGCTGCGCCCACTGCGGGTCGCTCAGCCACGGCGGCTTGCGGAGCGGCTTGAAGTACTCGACGATCTGATCGTCCTTCCCCAAGCTCTTGATCAGTCTCGAGCGTGGCTTGCCGCTGCGCCTGCTGCTCTTCCCTTTGCGCGGATGCGCGTGTGGCCGACCGGGCGTGAAATCGACCAGCCGGCGATGATGAACCGGAAAGATCGCGTGCAGATTCGCCTGTAAAATCAGGGCCAGATGCGGCCACCCGGCAAACGCATCATCGCCCAGCAGCACGTCGCCCTCGCGCAGGAGCGGATGCACCTGCGGCGTCTGCGAGACGTCGCTGGTGTACATCGGCGAATCAACGCATTGGAGAAGCAGCCCACTGCGATGATCCATCGCCAGCAAGAGATGCGAGGTGGGGAAGCCGAGCTGATCCCGACAGCCGGCGGGGATGCCGTAATGCTCCCGCAACGGCGGCGTGTCCGGCATCGAATCACTGGTGGCGTCGACGACGTAGACGCGATGACCCTGCCAGAGGTGCGGCTCGTCGCCGAGGTCGTTGGTCTGATCCAGCTCGCCTCGCGCCGCGTCGATGACGCGCTGGTGAACCGATTCGATCAGCTCCATCGGCAAGCGCGAGCGTGCCTGGCACCAGGCGGCGTCGGTGAAGCGTTGATCGGCCAGGTGATGCACCGCTGAGCAGGCGATGTTCCCGTGGGCGACCTGCTGGGCGAAGAGCCGCAGCGTGTTGCCGGGTGAGAGCGGCGTGTTGCGGAAGGAGTGACCGAGCCGCCGCGCCAGTTGATTCATCGGTTCGGGACGGAGAAGATCGCTGCCGTCCGTGCGAATGCGATCCAGGGCTTGATCGAGCGTCGCCATCCGTGGCCTCCTTGTGCAGAAAGGTGATGTTGAACAACCACCATTCTCGCAGAAGGCCACGGCTGGCGCGAGCGATCACAACGTGCGCTGGGGCGCGGACTTATGAGTAACTTAGTGACATTAGCGTCGCACATCGATTCGGCCTGAATTGACAATTGAAAATTGGCCACTGGCAATTGCCGATGGGCAGGGAATCCAAAACGAGGACGCCAATCGGGCCAGGCCGATTTCCCTGCCTCCCGGCGTCGCTTCCCGCATTCACCCTCCCATCGCCGCCGCCATCGGCTCGATCCGCTTCAGCTCCGCCCTGGCCAGTTCGATCTGCCGCTCCCCATGCAGCCGCGCCAGGGCCCGCAGCAGATACTCCTTGGCCCGGTCGTAGCGCTCCAGGTAGCGCGCATAGATCAGCCCCAGCATCAGTTCCACCTGCTCGATCTGCTCGAACTTTTTGTAGCTGGCGATGAACTGCTCGTACGCCTCCGCGGCCTCGGCGTAAAGCTGCTGGCTGGCGAGCTGGTTCGCCACGTCCAGCTGCGCCTGCCGCGAGAGCACCTGACTGGGGTCCAGCTTCTTCATCGCCAGGAAATGCCCCACCGCCTCGGCATGCCGGTGCTGCCCGATCGCCTCGGAGATCTTGCCCCGCAGTTCCAGGATCCGCTCCTGCATCGGATCCGGCGGCGCCGGCAGTACTTCGCGCTTGTAGGCGAAGGGATCGTATCCCTTGGCCACGATGTCGCGGTACTGCCGCCTGCGGTTCCAGCGCTGCACCAGCGCCACGATGTCGAACTGATCCCGCGGCAGAAGGCTCATCGCCAGAAGCGCAAAGCAGACCGCAAATCCGAAAAACGTCCCCGAGACGTGTGCCATGTGCGCGACGCCGTCCCGGCTGGCGCTGAACAGCAGGTCATAGCCGAAGAAGAACGCCACGAACCAGACGCTCGGGATGTCGATCGCCCCGATGAAGAAGATCAGGTAGATGATCGTCACGTGCGATCTGGGAAACAGCACCAGGTACGCCCCGATGACCGCGGCGATCGCCCCGCTCGCGCCCAGCACCGGGTTGGCGTGCCCCATCACGTACAGCTCGACAAACGAATACCCCACGCCCGCGAAGACCGCGCCCGCCAGGTAGAACCCCAGGTATCCGAAATCTCCGAGCCGGTCGTTGACGTTGTTCCCGAAGATGTACAGAAACAGCATGTTCCCCAGCAGATGCAGGATGCTGCCGTGGAGAAACGCGTAGGAGAGAAAGGTAAACAGCGTCGGATTGGCCGGATTCAGGCAATAGCGGTTGAGCCACGGCATGTTCTGCTGCAGCACGAACACGATCACGTTCGCCGCGATGAGAAACCAGTTCATCCACGGCGTCCGCTTCAGCGGGCTGTCGGTGCGAATCGGAAGCAGCATGTTTCAGACTTGATTGAACTGCGCAACCGCCTGACTGGCAACCGGCCGCCGGTTTTCCTTCGCAATTCCCCACACCTCACACCCAATTGCGCACAAGATTACAACAGGCCCTCGCTCTGATCCACCCTGAGCCTATTGCCCCTGTCCAGCGCGATAGTTGACGCCCAGTTCACCCAGGCGCTGCTCATCCACCTTCAGCCGGCGCTGGAAATCCGTCCAGTCGCGCTCGCTCTTCGCGGACCAGACGGTCTCCGCCAACGCGCACAGCCGGGGAAACAGCATGTACTCCACATGCGGCACCGATGCGATGTATTCGGTCCACAGATTCGCCTGCCCGCCGAGAATGTGCGAATCATACTGAGCCGGCAGGTCCGCCGGGATGGGCTCGAATGAATAAACCTGCTTGAGCGGCAAATAGCCGCCGAAGGCCTGCGGCTCGGTGGTGTGGTTCTGCGACTGATAATGGTCGAAGTAGCAGAACCCCGTCGGCGTCCTCACCACGTCATGCCCCTCGCCCGCCGCCTCCTTCGCGCCGCCGATCCAGTCCATGACCACCGCATTGGGCGCCAATCCGCCTTTGATAATCTCGCTCCAGCCCACCAGCGTCTTTCCCTGGGCGTTGATGAATTTCTCGATGCGCTTGACAAAATAGCTCTGCAACTGCGCCGCATTCTTCAGGCCCTGGGCCTTCATCAGCGCCTGACAGCGCGGGCAGTGCTCCCAGTTGCCCGGGCCGACTTCATCGCCGCCGATGTGAATGTATTTGCCGGGGAAGAGCCGGCACACTTCCTTGAGCACGTTTTCCAGAAAGACGTAGGTCTGGTCGTTTCCAGCGCAATACACGCCGGTATTCGATGCCCGGCTTCCGTCGCTCGTGATGCAGTTCAGTTCCGGATACGCATCGAGTGCCGCCCCGGAATGCCCGGGCATTTCGATCTCCGGAATGATCGTGATATGCCGCGCCGCCGCGTACGCGATAATCTCCCGGATGTCGCTTGTCGTATAGAACCCGCCGTAGCGACCGTCCGGCCCGAACTTGTCTTTCGCCGGCTCCATCCAGTCCGGATGTGCGTTGGCGCCTTCTGGCGCTTCAGATTCTCGATTCGGCTTTGTCTCCGCCATGCGCCGATCTGCGTCAGCTTCGGATATTGGGGAATCTCAATGCGCCACCCCGGAAAATCGGTCAAATGCCAGTGAAACCGGTTCAGCTTGTACAACGCCATCAGATCCAGCACGTGCTCGACATCGCCCTTCGTGTAAAAGTGCCGGCTCACATCGAGCATCAAGCCCCGCCATTTGAACCGCGGCCAATCCTGGATCTGCACGCCAGGCACTTCCCAGCTCACTCCCGCGATGCACTTGGCCGAGAAAATCCTCGGCGGCAACAACTGCTCCAGGGTCTGCACCCCATAGAAGAGTCCCGCATCTGTTGGTGCACAAATCGTTACGCCGTTCGGCGTGACCGTCAGCTCGTATCCTTCCGGAGCCAACTTGGGATCGGCATTCTGCGTCGTCAGCACGATGCTGTTCAACACCGCCGTGCTCGTCGGGCTGCTCTGACGCACCTCCAGCGAATACCCCGTGGACGGGCCCAGCCGCTGCGCCAACTGCTCGGCCGTTTCCTTTCCTGCCGCATCGGCGATGATGACCGTGTCCGCCTTCAGGCTGAACGTCCCCTGGCCGTACTCGATCTTTTGTGGCTGCGGAATGATTGCGACTGGCTTCGCACCCGCGGCAAAAGTACTCGCCGCCAGGAACATCGACGCGATCGCTGCAATAATCTTCTTCATCGGCTGTTACGCTTTCCGTAAATACTGTTCGGTGTTCTCGCCCCGCTTCCTGCTCATCCCGCCGAGCTACTCCCCTTCGCTCGCATCACCTCTTCTCCAGCTTCGATTCATTCTGCTTGACCATCCTCACCCGTCGGCCCCCGTGCGACCATCGCACGCGGTTCATGAACGCCTCGATCAGCAGAATGCCGCGCCCCGTAATCTTGCACACGTTCTCGTCCGATGTCGGATCCGGCACCGTCGTCCGGCAGAACCCCGGCCCCTCGTCCTCGACCACGATCTCCGCACGCTTGGGCGTCACCTTCGCCTCGATGTGCACCTTCTTCTTCGGATCCAGTTTGTTCCCGTGCTTGATCGCATTCACCAGCGCCTCTTCCAGCGCCAGCCGGATTGCAAATGCGCTGTGGCTGTCAAACCCGCTCCTGGCCACGTTGTCCAGGATGCGCTTCTGCACTTTTCGACCCGCCGCAAAATCAGATGGAATTTCGAACCTCAGCGGCAGCCCGTTTCCCCCGCCCTTTCCCCTCGTCGCCCCCTTCCGCGATGGCCTCTGCTCAGGCGAGTTGTTCGATGCCTTCAAACCCACGGTTCGAACCTCTCCGCCCCGCCCACGTCCTCACATGAAACTCGCCATCGCCTCCGTCCGCGTCGGCAGGATCTTAAACAGCTTGTTCAGCTTCGTAATCACGAACACTTCGTAAATCTGCGGCCGAATGTTCGCCAGACGCAACTGCCCGTTGCGCTGCTTCACCTTGTTGTTCGCGTTGATCAGCATGCCCAGCGCCGCCGATGAAAGATGCTCGACGCTCGCAAAATCGATCAGGATGCGCGGATTCTCATGCTCGTCGATAAGCGAGTTGAGCGTATCGCCGATCTCTTTGATGTTCTGCTCGTCGAGGATCTTGCTGTTGGTGAACTCGACGATCCGAACGTTCTTTTCCTGGATCACGGACAACGGCGGAATGGTTTCGGCCATGCGGTTTTTCCCCGGCAGAAATACCGGACAAAGTCTGCTCATCTACCACGGCGATGCGATAGGAAAAAGTATGGGCTGATGCCGCAAGAGTCAAGCCAACCTCAGCCAGGCAGGACGATCTACTGCATGAGCATGTTCATTGTTGGGCCTGCGGCCTGCATCGTCGAGCGACGCGGCTGGTGGAGATGAGATAGGTCCCCATGGCGCCATCCAAAATTCCCACCGCCCCCCTTCATGCCTCCGTGGCGAGGTATTTATTTTGTCACCCAGCACGCCGCCACATGCCCCGCTTCGCCCTGCTTCTGCTCCAGGGGCGGGATTTCGTTCACGCATTTACTCAGCACGCGGAGCTTCTTTCCGCCGCTGCCCGCCCCACCGCTGATTTCGACGGTATCGCGGGCATCGGCTTCCTTCGCCGCCTGGCGAGCCAGGGGGCAGCGGGGGTGGAAGGGGCAGCCGGTGGGAGGATTACTGGGGCTGGGGACTTCACCGGCCAGGACGATGCGCTTGCGGGTTGGACGGGGGTTGGGCTCGGGAACGGCCGAGAGCAGGGCCATCGTGTAGGGGTGCTTTGGGTTGGAGTAGAGCTCGGGGCCCGAGGCCTTCTCGACGATGCGGCCGAGGTACATGACGGCCACATCATCGGAGAAATGCTCGACGACGGCGAGGTTGTGGGCGATGAACAGGTAGGCGATGTTCCGCTCCTGCTGGAGATCGGCGAGCAGGTTGAGGATCTGCGACTGAATCGAGACATCGAGGGCGCTGACCGGTTCATCGCAGACGATGAAGTCGGGGGAAAGGGCGAGGGCGCGGGCGATGCCGATGCGCTGGCGCTGGCCGCCGGAGAATTCGTGGGGATAACGGGCGGCGTAGGTGGGATCGAGGCCGACGCGATGGAGCAGGCCGGCGACCATCTCGCGCTTGGCGCTGCCTTTGGCGATGCCGTGGACCTCGAGGGGCTCGCCGATGATGTTGCCGATGGTCATGCGGGGATTGAGGCTGCTGACCGGGTCCTGGAAGATGATCTGCATCCTGCGGCGCAGACGGCGAAGTTCTTTGCCGCGGTAGGCGAAGAAGTCGCTGCCGCGGTAGCTGACACTGCCGCCGGTGGCGGGGATGAGGCGCAGGATCGTGCGGCCGACGGTGGTCTTGCCGCAGCCGGACTCGCCGACCAGGCCGAGGGTCTTGCCGGCGTGGATGTCGAAGCTGACGCCATCGACGGCCTTGATGTGGCCGACGGTTCGGCCGAGCACACCGCGGGTGATGGGGAACCAGGTGCGGAGGTTGCGGACATCCACGAGGGGCTGGCCGTTGGTGGATGCGGCTGCCTGCGCGGCGGGAGATGCCGTGGGGGTGGCGGACGAGGGGGGGGTGGATGAGAGCACGCGATCGCTCACGCCTGCACCTCCTGATCGGCGAGAGATTCCGCGCCCCCCCCTGCGTCCGCCTCTTCAACCGCCTGCGGGATCACCTGCCGGCGATGGTCGAGCCGGGGGGGCGTGACCGATGCGCTGGGATACTGCGGCAACTGATGGCAGCGGGCCCAGTGGTTCGGCTGGACCTCGCGCAGCTCGGGCTCTTCGGTGGTGCAGCGCTTGAGGACGCGGAAGGTCTCATCGCCGGAGCGGATCTCGATGCTTTCGTTGGCTTTGGCGGTTGCGGCAAGCTCGCGGGTCTTGTGACAGCGGGTGTGGAACTTGCAGCCGCTGGGGAAGTGCGCGGGTTGGGCACGGTGCCGGGGATCTGCTCGAGGGCGCGCGGGCATCCCCGAGTTTGGGGACGGCGCGGAAGAGGCCCTCGGTGTAGGGATGCCGGGGCTTATCGAAGAGTTCCTCGACGCCGGCGACTTCGACGATCCGGCTGGCGTACATGACGGCGACGACGTCGGCGTTCTCGGCGACGACGCCGAGGTCGTGGGTGATCAGGAGGATCGACATGCCGCGCTCGCGCTGAAGTTTTCGCAAGAGTTCGAGGATCTGGGCCTGGATGGTGACGTCCAGCGCCGTGGTCGGCTCATCGGCGATCAGGAGCCTGGGCTGGCAGGAGAGGGCCATGGCGATCATGACGCGCTGGCGCATGCCACCTGACATCTGGTGGGGATATTCATCGAGGCGGCGATGGGGATCGGCGATACCGACGTTGCGGAGCGCGTCCTCGGCGATCTTGCGCCTGGGCGTAGCCGACGTGCTGGTGGAGCACGACGGCCTCGATGATCTGGTCGCCGATGGTGTAGACGGGATTGAGGCTGGTCATCGGCTCCTGAAAGATCATGGCGATGTCTTTGCCGCGGACGGAGCGCATGTGGTTTTCGCTGAGGTCCAGGAGATCGCGGCCTTCGAGCAGAACCTGCCCGCCGAGGAATTTCCCGGGCGGCCGGGGAATCAGGCGGAGGATCGAGAGCGCGGTGACGGATTTGCCGCAGCCGCTTTCCCCGACGAGGGCGACGGTCTGGCCGGGATAGATTTCCAGCGTGACATCGCGCACGGGGCGGATCTGGCCGCGTTCGGTGTCGAAGGCGATGTTGAGCTCGCGGATTTCGAGTAAGGGCTGGGTCATGTCATTGTGCCTGCATCTGATCGTACTCGCATTTAAACCAACTCACGACCTCGAAGGTTAATCGACGCCTCGCAGGCGCGGGTCCAGCGCATCGCGCATCGCATCGCCGACGATGTTGACGGCCAGAGAGAAGACGAAAATCGCCACAGTCGCCGCAGCCATCTGCCACCAGACGCCCTTGAGCAGTTCGAGCTTGGCATCATCGATCATGCGTCCCCAGCTTGGCTGATTGGTGACGCCCAGGCCCAGGAAGCTGAGAACCACCTCGGCCTGCACGAAAGCGGCGAGGCCCAGGCTGAAGTCGATGATGATCAGGTGGAAGACGTTGGGAAGGATGTGGCGGAACAGGACGCCGCGGGTGCGAACGCCGACGGCACGGGCAGTCGTGACGTAGTCCTGCTCGCGCAGCTTGAACGTTTCGCCGCGAACGTAGCGGCACAGACCAACCCAGCTGGTCAGCCCCAAGGCGATAACGATAGATGGGATGCCGGTCAGGGGGAACTTGTGACCGAAGAGGGTTACTTCCTGACCCTTAAGCACGAAAGCGAGCGCCATGATCAAAAGAATCCAGGGAATGCTGCTGACGGTGGAGAAAAGCCAGATGATGAGGTTATCCACCCAGCCGCCGAAGTAACCGGCAAGCAGACCGAGCGTGGTGCCGATGATGCTGCTGAGCGTGGCCGCCAGCACCGCGACCGTCAGCGCGACGCGAGCGCCGTAGAGCAGGCGCCAGAGGACGCTGCGGCCGAGAAAGTCGGTGCCCGCCCAGAGCGCGATCTTTTGAAAACTGGGCGGGGCGCTGCTGGGGCCGACCGTCGCTTCGATGGCGTTGTTCATGACGCCGGTGAATGCAACGGCCGCGATCGCAACATAAACGGCGAGAATGGCCAGGCAGATGATGGCGATGCGGTTGCCTCGAATGCGACCCCAGGCATCGCGCCAGACGCTGCGCGGCTTCGCGCCAGCGGCGCGATCTCTTCCGCCACCGCAAGGTTCACATCGGCTTCGGGTCGATAAGCGGTCATTTGAGACTAACCCTCGGATCGGCCAGCGCGTAACAGATGTCGGTCACCAGCAACAGCAGGCAGTAAACGATCGACAGCACGTAAGTCATCGCCATGACGACAGAACGGTCGTTGTTGTTGATGGCCTCGACCATGAAGTTGCCGAGGCCGGGAATCTGGAAGATGCGTTCGAGCAGCAGCGCGCCCAGCACGAGGCCCGGGAGCGCCGCGACCGTGCTGGTGATGACCGGGATCATCACGTTCCTCAACACGTGGGAGAACATCACATCGCGCACCGCGACGCCCTTGGCCCGGGCGGTGCGCACGTAGTCCTGATTGACCTCCTCGAGGATGACCGTGCGATAGAAGCGGACGCCCGAACCGATGCCCATCAGCACGCTGAGCATGATCGGGAGGGCGGCGTAGTGGATCGCATAGACCCCGGCCTCCCAGCCGGCTACCGGGAAGACGCTCAGTTCTCGCCCGAAGAGCCACTGGGCGGCGATGTAGATGCTCAGGGCCGGCACGCTCATGCCCAACACGGCAAGGAACGTGACGCTGTAATCCTGCCAGCGCCCGCGTTTGAAGGCGACGTAGAGTGCCAGCGCCAACTGCACACCCAGCAGGATGATGAAGGCCGGCACCTGGATCATCATGGAGGCCGGCGCCTTGCGCTTGATGAGGGTCCAGAGCGGCTCCTCCCAGCGCATCGATTCGCCGAAGTGGAATGTCAGGATGTTGAAGAACTGGCTGTCGAACGCCTTGCCGATATGGCCATGCGCCAACGCCTGCAAATCAAACCAGCGCGGCTTATCGAGCCCCATCTTGTGGCGAACCGCCTGGAGCACCTCGGGCGTGGCGAAGCGTCCGGCGTACTGCCGGGCAGGGTCCTTGGCAATATAGGTGAAGAGAATAAAGGTAATCAGCACCACGCCCAGCACGATGGGGATGGTCCAGAGAATGCGTCGGATGATGTAAGCCCACATCGTTGCGGCGACTCCCGATCAATGCCTCTTGAACCAGCGCTGCCGCGCCTGCACGTCCAGCACGTCGAACTTCCTGAGGCCGTGCGCATACTCGTTGTTGCTCAAGTTGTGCACCCAATCGTAATAGAGGGTGTATGAGACGGGGTAGAATGTGTACATCCAGGGCATATCTTCCCGGACGATCTGCTGCATTCTTCGATATAAGGCGTCGCGCTCGGGACTGGGGTTCATGACGACCGCCTGCTCGTACAGCTTGTCGAATTCCGGATTGCTGTAGTTGGCGCTGTTTGGGCCGGGCGTTTCGTTCTTGCTGTAGAAGAGTTGGAGAAAGGTCTGCTCGTCGGGGTAGTCGGCGACCCAGCCGAGGGCGTAGAACTGGGCCTGCTTGTTGTCGATCATCTCCTGAAAGCGCGCCCAGGTCGTGTAATCGACGACGATCTGAACGCCAATCTGGTCCATCTGGCGCTTCATGAATTCGCCCATTTGGCGGAAGGTGGTATCCGTGCCGGGCATGAGCAACGTGATCGGTGGGATTGGGCCGCCATTGATTTTGACGGCCTCGGCCAGCTTCGTTCTGGCGCCTTCGAGATTGAACTGGGTGTACGGGTTTGGGGTGGGGGTATAGGTGGAGAATCCCGGCGGGATTGGGCCATTGGCGGGTTCGCCGCGGCCGTTGAGAAAGAGGTTGATGTAGTCTTCACGGTTAAAGGACATCGACATGGCCTGGCGCAGCGGCTTGTTCTTGCCGAGCACCGGATCTTTCATGTTAAAGCCATAGTAGAAGACTGCCGGCGACGGCTCCTTGGTCAGCTCAATGCCTTTGGCCTTCATCGCGGGGGTAAGGACGCCGGTCTGGATGTTGATCGCCTGCGTGAAAACATCCTTGGGAATGCCGGCGATATCGAGCAGCCCCTGCTGGAACAACGCCCAGGCGGGAAGCTCCTCGTCGAAATAGTCCACTTGCAGGCGTTTGATGTGCGGCAGCTTCTCGTCGGGCGCAAGCCTGGTCCCTGCCTCTACGTTTGATCCGCCGCGATAGATCGGATTGACCGTCAACACGATGCGCTGCTCTGGCAGATGCTCGCGAAGGACGTAGGCACCGGTCCCGATCGGATGGTGCTTGAGGTCATCACCCCAGTAGTCGGCAGCCTGGCGCGAGAGCGGCGCGGTCGGAAGGTGCGCCAGGTTGTAGCGCAACTGCGGATCGGGACGGGTCAGCTTGATCTGGATGGTGTAATCGTTAAGCGCCTTGAATCCCGCGACCGGCCGATCCCAGTCGATCTCATCGGGCTTGACGCTCCTGGTGTAATTGCGCCACGCTTCCAGGCCCGCGATCTTGTCTTCGAAGATCGCAGAATAGTTCTGGCTGGCCTGGTGAAAGTCGGCGATGCGCTTCCAGGCGTACACAAAGTCGCCTGCGGTCACCTCGGGACCTTCGCTGCCCAGGACATGGCCCTTGCCGTCGTTGATCGGGCTCCAACCGGGAATTCTGGCTTCGGGATCGAAGTAATGAATGCCCTTCTTGATGGGAATTGTCCAGGTCAGGCCGTCGGCGCTGATGGTCGGCATCGCCTCGGCCAGTTCCGGGATCAGCCTGTAGGGGCGCACCGCGTATGCGTAGTTGTAGAGGGTCTCGAAGATGTTGCCGGCGACGGCGCTGCTGGTGGTATCGCCGATGTTCCCGGGATCAAGTGTTTTTATGTTTGAGCCGTACGCGGTGTAGAGGGTCTTGGGATCACGGGTGGGGACAACCGCAAATGAGATACCGATCCCGAGGATCACCAGCGCCACAACCGCGAGGTAGCCGAAGAAAATCCACTTGACCTTCTGCATCGTTGTCCTGCGCGGCGCCCTGGCCCAGGAAGCAAGCCCATGGCACACCCTGCTGCCCGGCTGGCGATGGTAGGCGGATTTTATGTGAATCGCGAGCGGCGTCGAGCCTCAGCATTTGGCGCATGAATCAGAAAGCCTTGAGCAACACCCTCACTACCCGTGTGAGCCCGCTCCGGGCGTTGCCGATGAATTGCTGGAAGATCTTGTTGGTCACGGTCATGAATTCTTCCATGCCGGCGAGGCGCTGGCGGGTGAGCTGGACGGCCTGCTGGCGGGCGGCGCTGCGGCCGATGCTGGACTCGGCGAGCATCTGCTGGCACTGCCTGATCGTCTCGAGCACCGGGTCCATCTCGCGGCGCTTGCGCTCGGCGGCGATGATCGAGAACATCTCCCAGACGTCGCCGAGGCTCTCGAAGTATTCGCGGCGCTCGCCGCGCTTGTGTAGTCGGCGGATGATGCCCCAGTCGCAAAGGGCGCGGAGGGACATGCTGGCGTTGCCGCGGGAGATGTTGAGGCGCTCCATCACGTCGTCGGTGCACTGGGGGGTGCCGGTGATATAGAGCAGCGCGTGGATCTCGGCCATGGTGCGGTTGATGCCCCAGGTCGCGCCCATCTCGCCCCAGCGGCGGATGAACAGGTCCTGGCTGGTGCGCAGCTGCTGCTGGAAATCGATGGGGACGGGTTTCTCAAGCACGGCGGTGGCCATGGGTGCTCCAGTTTCAGTAATAACTGAAAGATTTATAGCTTCGGGGGCGGGCGGAGCAACTTTCATTCGGTTTGAAACATGTGAAATGCCCCCCCTGCCGGGAGATCAGACGAGCGGCGGCGGCAGCTCGATGGCGGCGCCGACCTGCTTGACGTACTCGGCGCCGAAGAGGCAGAGGTGGTTGAGCAGCGGATAGAGCTGGTAGATCGGCTTGCGATAGTTGTGGTAGTCGGAGCTGAGCTTGTGGACCTGCTGGTAGGCGGCAAGGAAGGCGGGGTTGACCGTGTGGAAGAGTTGAAGGTAGGCAATTTCGGCCTCAGCGTGGGCGTACTTGCAGTTGGGGTCGAGCAGCGCGGCGATCTTCCATCGGCCGGCTTCGTCTTGCCGGACGAGGATGTTGGTGGCCCAGATGTCCCAGTGGACCAGGCGCGGCTTATCGGGGTGGACGATCAGGCGGTCGATCTTCTCATGGATCTTGTGCAGAGGCTTGCGACAGTGCTTGGGCAGAAGCGGGTGCTTTTCGGCTTCGCGGAAGATCGGATCGTAAACGTAGTGATAGAAGACGGGCCAGCGTTCGAAGGTTTCGCCGCCCTCCATGATGCGGCATGTAGCGCGAATTGGTCTGGGCGTGCATGGTCAGGACGAGGTCGGCGAGATGGCGCTGGAGATCGTCGAACTGCCCGGCTGAGCAAGCGGTCTTGGCATGGGCGAAGTCGATGCCTTCGACGAACTCGATCAGGAGATAGCTGACGGGGTCGTCGAGGGTGCCGATTTTCCAGCGATAGACCTCCGGGACGGGGACGCCGACGGATTTGAGGAGGGTCAATTGGGTGGCTTCGCGCTCGAAAGAGCGGTCCACGCGGTAAGGCGAAACCTTGCAGACGACTTTGCCGGCGTCTTTGAGCTTGAGCAGGAGGGTCGTGTTGACGCAGCCGCCGACGAGCGGCTCGATCTCGATCAGCTCCGTCGAAGTGCCTGCCCATTCCTGCACGATTCGACGGAGCGAATCCCACGAAATGTCGATGGCTCCGATCGACATGAGATGCGCTGATGGGATTGTTGCATACGAATGGGCGCGGCACAACCTTGTTGGGGAACGGATTGCGAGAAAGTTCGCACGCCGGCGCGATGGTCGGGTCAGATAACGATCGTGAGCTCGGCGACGATCAGCAAAACGATGATCTGGCTGGCGAGGACGGTGGCGAATGCGTGGGGGAACTGGAGGTATTTGCGGTAGGCGATTCGGAGCCGCCACAGGCACCAGCCGGAGAAGGCCAAAGCGACGATTATCGCCGGGTCTATCCCAGATGGAACCAGCTCGTAGGCCCAAGGTCGAGATCGGATGTCATTGACGAAGGCAATGGCCGCCAGAAGCGTGGCAAGCCAGAATTCGTCGCAGGCGTAGATCGCACAGCGCATGACATGCACCGGCAGGATCTTTCGCGCGATGCATGGAGCGCTGGAAAATCAGCAGAGCCAGCAGCGTCAGCCAGGGCCATGCGACGTAAATGAGGGCCCAGAGGAGAATGCGCCGATTGGAAAATCGAAAAATGTAGGGCAACGTCTTCTGAAAGAAATGCCAGCTCCAGGGAGGGGGAAACTGGGCGTTGAGCTCGTGTTGAGGCATCGCGGACCCCCATGGCGATGCACGCACCTTCGCAAAGTATTGCGCCCGATGCTGCACGTCTGTGCCGACGAGGTAGAGCGGTGCCGGGAGGACGATGATCGCGAGGATGAGCCAGTAGAGCACGATGCGCTTGGGACGCGGCTCGTGGGTTGGTCGGAGTTTGGTCCAGAAGCGCCCCGAAGCAGGACCGTGGAAGTAGGTCTTGAAGAAGGACGTGATGTTCTGGCGGGGGTGATGTTCGAAGAGGTGGGGGTGGCGGATTTTGTGGGGGTCGAGGACTTCGTTCCAGTCGAACGCCAGGCCGCATTCCGGGCATTGGGGGTCGATCAGGCCGCGAAGGTTGTACTCGCACAGCGGGCACAAGACTTCGTGCTGGATCTGATCCCACTTCGGCACGGTCTGGACGGCCAGAGGCTCCATGGCACTGGTATATTGACGGCCGGGGGAAATTCCGGTCTCACTTGTCGCTGGGATGGAAGTTCGTACTATAATTTCACAATGTGGCTCAGTCGCCGAGTCCGTGATGGGCGCGAGCGAAGGGCCGATTCCGCTCGAAAGCAGCCGACATCATGATCGATCCGCTTCAGATTCCCGACAACGTTCTGACCACGCAGCTTAAGAAGGTCGTCAACTGGCGCGGCGCAGCTCGCTGTGGCCAATGCCGTTTGCGACCGCGTGCTGCGGCATCGAGCTGATGGCCACGGCGTCTTCGCGTTTTGACCTGGCACGGTTCGGCGCGGAGGCGATGCGGTTTTCGCCTCGGCAGAGCGATCTGCTCATCGTGGCGGGTCGCGTGGGGATCAAGATGATGCCGGTGCTTCAGCATATTTATCAGCAGATGACTGAGCCGAAATGGGTGATTTCGATGGGCGCTTGCGCGTCGACGGGCGGAGTGTTCGACTCGTATGCGACGGTTCAGGGGATCGATCAGTTCATGCCGGTGGATGTTTACGTGCCGGGATGCCCGCCGCGGCCCGAGACGCTGATCGAGGGGATCATGGCGATTCAGCACATCATCGATGAGGAAGGCTTGCCGCCCGAGGGCAGACGCCGGCCGTTGCAGATCGCGGCTGGAGCCGAGCTACAAGCCGGCGCCGCAGCCCACGCCGATCACCGTGGGCGGAGCGCCGGTCTAGCTCCGAGGGGCCCGAGGGGTCACTGCACCGAATTCCTGTTGACCGCCACTCCCGCCCGCGCATAATGGCCGCCCACAATCGCGGGGCATTTCGTCTGGGAAGGAGAATGGTATGAAGCGGTCTACATTGGCTCTCTCGGTATTGCTTGCGTTGATGATGCTGGCGCCGACAGGATGCGAATCCAAGCGCGAGAAGGCGCAGGACAAGATGATCGGCCTGATGGACGAGTACGCCGACATCCTCAGCGGCATCAAGAGCAACACGGATTTCGTGGATGCCAAGCCGAAGCTCGAGCGGCTGGGCGCGAAAATGAAGGACCTGGCCAATGAGGTGAAGGACCTGCCCAAGCCGACGGACGAGGAAACCAAGGCGCTGCAGAAGAAGTTTGAGGCGCGATCGGAAAAGACCGGCAAGCGCGTGCAGAGTGAGCTGGAACGGCTGGCGAAGATCGGGGTCTCGCCGTTCGAGGTGATCGGCGCGATGAAGCTGGACCCGGGCACGATGTCGCAGATGGGGGATTGAAATCGCGGGCGGCGGGACGATTTGCTGCGTTTGCGGGCTTCCGTGGGTTAGAATGCGCTCGTGGCGTTCAACTACCCTTTGATGCTGGATGTCTCGGCGCGGCCGATCGTGATCGTCGGCGGCGGACGGGTCGCGGCGCGGAAGGCGCGGCTGCTGGTGGACTGCGGGGCGACGCGGGTACGGGTGGTGGCGCCGTTTTTTGCGGCGGAGTTGCCGCTGGGGTTGGAGCTGGTCGAGGCGCATTATCAGCCCGAGCATCTTTACGGGGCGTCGCTGGTTTTTGCGGCGACGAACGACCCCAAGGTCAATGGCGCAAGTGGTGGCCGATGCGCACGAGCGGAATCTGCTGGTGTGCCGGGCGGATACATCGGATGAATCGACGGGGGATTTTTCGACGCCAGCGATGCTGCGCCAGGGAGCGGTCGCGGTGACGGTGTCGGCGGGGTCGCCGGCGCTGGCGGCGATGATCCGGGATGGGTTGGCGGAGCGCTGGGATGCCCGCTGGTCAGAGATGGCGCTGGCGTGTCAGGAGCTGCGGCCAAAGATCCTGGCATCGGGGCTGCGGCCGGATGAGCGGACGGCGGCGTTGCGGGAGTTGGCGACCACTGAGGCGATGGAGAAGCTGAAGGAGCAGGGATTGGCGGGGTTGAAGCAGTGGCTGCTCTCGCGACATCCGAAGGTTGTTCTGGATTGAGCAGGTGGCTTTTGGTCCGCCCGGCCGTGTGGAACGACCGCAAAGAGGCAAGGGGGCGAAGGGGAAGCGAAGAGTCGGATTCCGTTGCGCACAGGGCGGGCAGAGTTCAGGGGGCGCCGACGCCTGGCGAGGGAAGGCGGGCGATGTGAAGATGGGCCGTTTAGGCGACATTATGACCGGTACTGCAAGAGGGTGTAATCAGCGTGTGAGTCGCGTGTGAGTCGCGTGTCAACTCTTATGGAGAGGGGACAGAATGACGGGGTGGGCCGTGTCCATACTTTAGCGGAGCCGAAGGCGCAGCGTTCAATGTGCCGTTTGGGGCTTGCGGCGCGCAGCCGAAAAATCTGCGAGGGCTGATACCACTTCCGATGTTATCCACGGCTCCGCGCAGCGGCGTCGCCGCCGTCCCCGCACCCTTGCTCACGGACCCATCCCCTTGTGGCCAACAGGTTGATTCATTGCCCGCAATGGCATCTCATTCCAAATGTCTCTTGTGGGTTTTCAGGGCTTTTGGGATTTCTAACTTCCAACGATTCGACGCCGCTGGAGATAGGACATGTCTGATATCGAAGCAGAGCAATTGCAGTCCGATTCGCGGCCGAAGACCGGCACGCGAAGGCGGCGATTTCGGCTCTATGGGTCCGGGCGCCGCCGTAACCACTGGATTGGAATGGTTGGTGGCGTGCTCATGGTAATCGGCCCGTCGTTACCCGTGTTCAGCACACGCACCGGGGTATGGTGCAACATGTTTCATACCATCGGAGTGCTGGCGCTGGCGATCGACGTATTGGGGCTCGCAGCCTGTTTGCTGGCACAGTTTGGACAGACGACCACGCTTCCGATTCTGGCCGCTACCGCCGGAATGCTCGCCGGATGGGGCCTGCTCACGCAGTGGGTGGTCACGGCAAACGGCGAGGTCGTGCCGCTATCGATGATCAGGTCAAGCGCCAACGCGCAGTGGCTTTGTCCGACCTGGGCTTGGCTCTTGTTCGGTCTGGGCGTCGTTATTGCGTTCTCGGCAGATTTTACCGATCCGCGACGAAGCCGCCGATGGCGAAGGCGGCGATTCAAGGCATCGAGTCCGCGGAGCCACGCCGCCTCTGCGGCGCTTCCACCTCGACCGACAATTACGCCACCGCCATCATTCAAACTGCCACCTCGTCCGCCCCGAAATGGGTGAAGGCTACGAAGCGTGATTCTGGATGTTGCCATTGGGGAACGCGTAATGAGACTGCCACGATTCGCCGCCGCCGCAATTGATTTTCATCGTTCCGCGTTCCCCTACCCCCCCTACCCCACCACCTCTTCCCTCTCCGGCACCTCGACCTGCTCCGGAATATTCGCCGGCTGGGTGAGGATCTGCCAGAAATCGCCACCGTACACGCCGGGCTGGAAGAGTAATCCGCACCGGACCGTTGCTCCCAGGTCCGAGAACCGCGGCCAGCTGCGGGGAAACTCGAAAAGGTCGCATCCGAATGCCATTCGGGTCAGGTTTTTTCCTTGCATCCCGGAACCCCCGTGCCCCAGCGTCTCCGCGGTGAAAAGATTTCGCGGCTACGCGCCGCGAGCCCTAACATGACAGCGCTACGAGGAGTTTACAAAACCCTTTGAGCGGTGTCGGCTCTTGTATGCTGCGGCATTACGTTCTTGGTAATACGCACATCGCCGCATTAACTGCGACCATGACCTCCAATCCCGCGGCCAGACCTTCGCCGCCAGCGTCGAGACGGCCTGGCAGATCTGTTCGAAGGTGATCTGCACATTTTTCCCCCCGCAGTCGGGTGGTCTGTTCCGACAGGAAGCACATTGCCAGTCGCACGCACAGCCAGTGTCGGATCAGGCTTAAATAGGTCCTGACCTCGAAGTCGCCCAGTCCGGCATCCTGCTTGGCGTGCTCGAACCACTTCTCCACATGCCAGCGTGACAGCAGAGCTCGGATAAGCTCCGCCACGCCGACGCTCTCGCCGGCGTTGCTGATGACGTACTTGATCTCGCCGGTCTTGGGCTGACGCATCACGATCAGCCAGTACATCCGGTCGGTAGGGACGCTGAGATTGTGGTTCGCATGCGATGAGTCGCTCAGGTGCACGCGTGCCGCCTTATATTCCCAGATCAGCCTCCCGCGTGTGGTCTGCTTTACTTTGCACCGCTTCCACGATTGGCTGACGAACGCCGGGCTGTGCGTGGTCAGGTTGTCCACGCGCCTGGCCGCGTGGCAGGCGTAGCCGCCGCTGTTGCAGGCCGGAACGTCTGACCCAGGCGCGGAAGTTGGCCGGCACTTCGCCCACTCCCCGCTGTCCCAACTCGTCCAACGCGAACCAGAACGCCGGAACCATCCCGTACTCTTCATCGAAGACCACCCAGTTGAGCTGCACGCCGCCGGCCAGCGCCTGCTTCACCTGCCCCACGGCGATCTTCCACTTCGGGCGGCAAGCCAGCTCCGGTGCAATGCCCGCCTCGTCACAACGGCCGCGGTCATCCGCCCACTTCTGCGGCAGATACAGATCGCTGGCCAGCACACAGGAAAAAGGGTTTTTGGCATCGTTGTCCGTGAACAACAGGTGCTGTGCGACCACGCAGTTCTCGATCTTCCCCGACTCGCCGCAGTATTGCCGCTGGACCCCCGGCGTCTTGTCCCCCTGCTTGGGATGGCCGGTCGCATCGACTACGCCAATCCCGCCAGCCGGACAGCGGTCGGCCACCCGGTGCAGGAGCATTCTCTCCAGCCGCTCGTGATCCCAGGCGAACATCGACAAAAACTCCTGCAGCGTCCGCACCGCGATCCCACACGCCAAGGCGATCGGCTCGACGCTCTTGCGTCGCAGGTCTGCCATCAATCCCAGCAAATAACTCTGGAAGTAACCGAACGTGACGGCCCGCTTGAAGCAGGGCCGAAACGACTGGACCCACGCCGACAACGCCGGCTGCAGCGAGGCAAGTTGCTCCGCATTCATCTGACGACTCCGGTCAGGAACCAGAATCGTCATCGACCCGCCGCCGTCTCCGGCTTGAGCTAAACTAGCGCTGTCATGCTAAAGGGCGGCTTGAACGCTTCGCCCTTGGCTCCGCTAACTCAGCCAGACAGCATATGCTACCGAACCCATCAAACGAGGCGCCCTCGACTACTGAGCGCTTCGGCCTGCAATAATCTCATCCGCAATTCAGAAGGTGAAGATCGCATCGACGGCGGCGGTCCACTGGTCGAATTGCGTTCCGCCGTCAAAGATCATGTTATCTGAATAGTCGTAGCGCAGTTCGGGCCGAATCAAGAGATTCGAGCCCAGGTTGCTGCCGGGGAACGGCTTGATCCCGACTCCGAGGGTTAGTTCGTATTCATTCCCGCCCAGGCCGCGAGCGCCCTGCGGATCGGCGAACCATTCGCCGCGCAGATTGATCGTCGCCATTTCGGAAAGCTTGTAGCCGCCGTAGAGGGCCAGGCCATACCACTGCGCCGCCTGCCCCGCGGTGCCGGCTGCCGGCTCGAAGCCAAAAACCGCGTCGCCCGCCACGCTGAGGGCATCGGTTAGCTGGTAACTGGCGATTCCTTCGACAACCGTGCGATAGAGGCCATCGTTGTTGTTCTGTTCCGGGCCGGTGATGAAGTTGAAATAGCCGGTGAGCTTGTCGCTGAAGACGTATTTCGCCTGCCCGAGGGCGTCGATGGCGCTGTTGTTGTCCTCCAGCGCCTGGTCCCAGCCGCGCGAGATGCCGCCGGTCAGCGAGAGCTTGTCGCTCAGGTTGTACATCCCGAGCACGCCGGTGTTGGTGAAGGGAATTGCGTAACCGAAGCTGTAGGAGTGAGAGTAGAGGGCGTTGGTGGTCGGATTGATCGTTTCGTAACCGAGCAGGGTCACGAATTTGCCGGTGCGAATCGTTAGGCCCGTTCCGACCGGCACGGCCACGTCCACATAGGCTTGAACCAGGTCGAACTGATTTTCGGGGCTCATCTGAGGATAGCTGCTGCCGTAGAAATTCAGGCCGTTCGAGTGGATGTAGCGCGCATCGCTGCCGTAGAGCCACTCCATCCGCCCGCCGATGCCCCATTTGTTGTCTTTGGCAGCCGCCCCCGCATCCACCGTGCGCTCGACAATTAGATCGATCTGGTTGAGCAGCGCGTCCTCATTGTTGGCCGCCTCAAAGACCCGGCCGGCAAGGACGTTTCCCGGTGGATTGCTGAAGCTGGCGGTGTAGGAGCCCTCGACAAACCCGTACACGTTGAATCCAATCTTGTCCTGTCCAAGCCCCCACTTCTGCAGCAGGCCTTCCAGCGGTGCGGGTGGCTGATCGTCCAGATACAAGGGCTTCGTCAGTGACAAATCATCGCTAATGCCGATGCTGTCCACAGCCCACGCGACCTTGCCCAAACCCATCAGCGCAATCAGACCGACGACCGTAGATGCTCTCCGACTGACCATAGACGATTCTCCTGTTAGTCCAGACGACGTGCGCCCATTCCCGCAGGCCGTTATCAAACGCGGTGCCACCCGCCCCGGTCGGCCCCTAATCGTGCTCGGTATCGCCAAATCGCGCATCAGGTGCAGAAACCTCCGCGCGCGAAGTAAGCAGAGTGCCTGGCAGATTCCCACGAATTGACTGAATTCCGCGCAGTCTGTTCATCAACCCTCAACATTTGCGCCAATCTGGTCTATGATCGATGCGGTTCCATCTACTGGTGATGAGATGGATCGCGCGGCCATCCGTATGGTGGCGCCTTCTGGACCCAATCATGGCACTTGTCTGGCAGCAACCGCTTCCTGCAATCTACAACCAGCTTTCCGATGCGGAGTTGCGCCTTCGCATCCAAGCCGCCAAGGACGCCCTCGGCCAGAAGCTGGTCATCCTCGGCCACCATTATCAGCAGGACCCCGTCATCGATTTCGCCGACTTCACGGGCGACTCGTTCGAGCTTTCGCGTCGCGCCGCCGCCCAGCAATCGATCCGCTACGTCATCTTCTGCGGGGTGCATTTCATGGCCGAGAGCGCGGACATCCTCACGGACCCATCCGTGCGCGTGATTCTTCCGGACCTCGGCGCCGGCTGCTCGATGGCGGACATGGCCAACCTCGATCAGACCCTGGAATGCTGGCAGCAGCTCACGGACCTCTGCCCGGGACAGAAGATCGTCCCCATCACCTACATCAACTCCAGCGCCGCGATCAAAGCTTTCGTCGGCGAACACGGCGGCGCCGTCTGCACCAGCAGTAATTGCCGGAACCTACTGGAATGGTCGTTGGCCATCGACGCCTCGACAACAAACAACGAACAACAATCAACATACAAGAGGAAGATCCTGTTCCTCCCCGACCAGCACCTGGGCCGGAACACGGCTTATGCGATGGGCTTTCCTCTGGACTCGATGATCGTCTGGGACCCGCAGCAGGACCTCGGCGGCAATACGGAAGTAGCGATCCGCAACGCCACCTTCATCCTCTGGAAGGGCCATTGCTCCGTGCACGCGCTCTTTCGTCCCGAGCATGTTGATGACGTTCGACGGAACCATCCCGGCATGAAGGTGATCGTCCACCCCGAATGTAAGTGGGAGGTCGTGCAGAAGGCAGACCTCTCCGGCTCGACCGCATTCATCGTCAAGCAGATCGAAGCCGCTCCAGCCGGCAGCGAATGGGCGATTGGGACCGAGGTTCACCTGGTCAACCGCCTGAGAAACCAGCACCCGGAGCAGAAGATCATCGTGCTCTCCGAGTGCCAGTGCCTGTGCACGACGATGTACCGGATCGATCTGCCGCATTTGTGCTGGGCTTTGGAGAATCTCGTTGAGGGCAAAGTCGTCAACGAGATCAAGGTCGATTCGAAGACGCGCAACTGGGCGACGGTGGCGCTGGAGCGCATGCTGGCGATCGGGGGGACAGGGAGCACGACGGGCTCATCGCCCATCCGGGGCGAGGCAACACTTTCCAAGCCTTAAACGTACTGCGTGAAGAAGCAAATAGCGTAGCCGTCCGGCGTCGTGACGGAGAAGTTGGGAAGTGCGTGCTCGTCGATAATCGGGGTGACCGCAATGCCCTGATCGGCGATGCGCTTGCGGTGAGCGATCAGTGCATCTGGTCCGCCATCAACCCAGAAAAATGGGCTGATACTGGATGAAGGACGGATCTCGGACGCCGGGGCGCGCCGCACCCAGATCTTTCCCATCGCTCCTGCCGTCAGACTTGCCCGAGGGAGCCGGCCATCGGCTTCCGGCTCATCCAGCCAGCGTCTGGGGAAACCCAGCTTCTCAAAGTATTCCAGATTCGCTTCCACATCCTTCACCAGGTATTCGACGCTGATAAGGTTGTATCCACCTTCGCTACATTTCTGTTCGGCCATGGCCGTCTTTCCTTTCGCTATGAGCTTTGCCGGGTTCGACTTCGCCGCCGGGAGTTCGCGCTTGAAGCGATCCCGGGTTAACAGGAGTTCTTCAGGAATGATCTCGCCCCCTTTGCTGATCATTGACGACCTTATCGCCGTCATCGCACGGCTCACGCGCTTGCGGGCTGCCTCGGCGCTGGTTCCTGTCGCATCCCCGATATGAGCGAAACTCTGGTGCTGGTAATACCTGCGAAGCACCATTTCGCGATCGACAGGCGGAAGCTCTGCAATGCTGTCCTCCAGTAACATTAGCAATTCCCCAGAACTGAGCGAGCCGCACGAGGCGCTTGCCAACGCGTTCTCTCCCGCGGCTCGGCTAAGATGCTCCTGTCTCGATTGCAGCCGTCGAAGCCGTGCGCAGGTGAAATGCATCACATGGAACAGCCACGGCGATAACGAGACACGCGCCGAATCGACCAACTGCGAAGTCTTGCGGAGCAGGGTTACAAATACTGCCTGCGTGGCGTCATCGGCCAGGTGTTCATCCCTCAACCGGCGTCGCGCAGCGGCACCAATCCAACCGGCATGCCTATCGACGAGCTGGCTGAAGGCAGATTGGCTGCCTTGACGGTGATAGGCGGTTAGTAATTCGAGGTCGGTGGGTTCCAAAGCAGCCTCTGTTCATCAGGAAATGCGCCCGACTGGCCGAAACGGACAGAAGTCAGCCACAAAGTGAGCAACAGCGCCCGGGCCTTGGCCCCGCGCGGCGATGCTCCTAAGATTCGTCCATGCTCCAGGAAGTCTTCCGCATCGGCTCGTTCCCCATCTATGGCTACGGGCTGATGATGGTCATCGGGTTCCTCGCGGCCGTCCAGGTCGCCAAGTATCTCTCTCGCCGTTCGAGGATCGATCCGGAACTCTTCGTCAATGCGGCGCTTCTGGCACTGATCGCCGGCGTCGTCGGCGCCCGCGCCAGCGACGTGCTGGAGAACCTGTCCGACTTCACCCGCTCGGACCTGTCGGTCTGGCAGAACTTTTACAACATGATCAACATCCGCTCGGGCGGCCTGACCTTTTTCGGCGGGCTGATCCTGGCGTTCCCGGTGGTGCTGATTTATGGATGGCTCAAGAAGGTGCCGCTGCGGCGGGGCATGGACGTCGCCGCCCCGTGCATCATGATCGGCCTGGCCTTCGGGCGCATCGGGTGCTTCCTCAACGGCTGCTGCTACGGGGCGGAATGCCAGCTTCCCTGGGCGGTCCATTTCCCCTACCAATCCATCGCCTACGTGGACGAAGTCTACAACAACGAGATCAGGCCGCCCGCGCAGCTGATGATCCGGGATGGCAACAGCGAACGGCTGATCAGCAAGGATGAGCTCCGCCGGGGGTGCGCCGAGCATCTGGTGCGTGGCGTTGACGGTCAGTGGGAATCGCAGCGCATCCCGCTCGATGCGAGCGTTGTGGCGCTGGCGGCCCGGCAGCATTCGCGCTGGGTGCAGCCGACGGAGCTTTACAGCTCGTTCAACGCGTTCCTGATCGCGGCAGTCTTGATCGCATTCTTCTCGCTCAGTCCGGCGCCGGGCGCATGATGGCGCTGATGCTGATGCTGGACGGGGGCACGCGGTACCTTCTGGAGCTGGTGCGCGTCGAGCCGCCGGTGATCGGGCACATGAGCCTGGGCATGGTGGAGGGCCCGATCATTCTCATTGCCGGCACGATCCTGTGGTTCGTCTTCAGCGAGCGCCTGACACCAGCCCGCGCTGGTCCCGGCCGCGGTCTGAACATCCGCCGCTCTCGCCAGCCGGTTCCAACTCGCTAAGCTAGTCGGCATGCAAGCCGTCCATACCATCGACCAGTGCCGGCAGGCGCGTACGGAGCTCAAGACGCTCGCGCTGGTCCCGACCATGGGAGCGCTTCATGCCGGGCACATTTCTCTGATCGCCGAAGCCAAAAAGCGAGCCCCGCACGTCGCCGTCTCGATCTTCGTCAACCCAACCCAGTTCGGTCCCACCGAGGACTACACGCGCTATCCGAGGCCGCTGGAGGCGGACCTCGAGCAATGCCGCAAGGCCGGCGTCGATCTGGTCTTTGCGCCGTCGGTGGATGAGATGTACCCGCCGCGGATGGCGGAAACGGGGGCACAGATCCTCATCGACCTGCCGCAGCTTACCAGCGTCCTTGAAGGCAAGCATCGGCCGGGGCATTTCAAGGGTGTCTGCCAGGTCGTGGGCAAACTCTTCAATATCGTTCGGCCGGACTTCGCCTGTTTCGGGCAGAAGGATTACCAGCAGGCTGCGCGTCATCACGGCGATGGTCGAGGCGCTGAACTGGCCGATCCAGATCGTCGCCTGCCCGACGATCCGCGAACCTGATGGGCTGGCCCGCTCATCGCGCAATCAATACCTCTCTGCCGACCAGCGGCAGCGGGCGCTGGCGATTCCCCGGGCCCTTCTGGCGGCGGAGACACAGGTCCAGCAGGGATTCCGGCAGACGAATCGGCTGGTCGCGACCATGCAGAAGATCCTTTTGGATATGGGGAAACTCGGGCACATCCCCCTATCGATCGACTACGTCGCGGCGGTTGATCCGGTGACGCTCAAGCCGGCGGACATCGTCGATCAGCCCGTGCTGCTGGCAATCGCCGCGCGGGTAGGGCTGACGCGGCTGATCGATAACCGGATCGTCAAGTGAGAGCGGTCAGCTCGCAGCTTTTTTCCCTTTCGCATGGCGGACCGCTCGCCCATTTCACACAATAGCGGCCATGCAAAAACATCTCCGCAACACGTTTCTGGCCGGGATTCTCGCGGTCGTTCCGCTGGCCGTGACGGTCTTTGTCATCTGGTGGGTCGACAACCGCACGCGGGCGATCAGTGAAGTTCTGCTCGGCCGCCAGACGCCCTTCCTCGGCGTGCTGATCGCCGTGGTGGTGATCTATCTCGTCGGCCTGGTGGCGACGAGCCTGATCGGCCGGACGCTGCTGAAGATGCTCGACCGCGCGCTGGTCCACGTGCCGGTTCTCCGCGCGGTTTACGCGAGCTGGAAGCAGATCGCCCTCACCCCCGGCGGCACGGAGGGAACTTTCTCGAAGGTCGCGCTGATTCCTGACGAGAGCGGGCGGATGCACCTGCTGGGCTTTACCAGCGGCCGGTCGGTTCAAGGGGATGACGACACGCTCTGCGTCTTCGTGCCCAACACCCCGAATCCAGTGGTCGGGCGGCTGTATTTGGTGCGGCGGGAGGTGTGCCGGATGCTCGACCTCTCGGCGGAAGAGGCGTTCAAGATCATCCTCTCGAGCGGGAATTATCTGCCCGGCGCACTGGGAATCGCGACGGCGAAGGCGTGATGGGCCGTGCCCCTGCCCATAGCGCAGCGTTCAACCCCGGCCGTCGAAAGGCGAAGCCGAAGCGTTCAAGGTGCGCTTTAGGGGTTGCAGCGCGTAGCTGCTAAGGGGTTTCTCACCACGGAAACGCGAAGATTTCTTCTCCAACTGATCGTTGGCGGCCAATCGCTGGAAGCTGCCCGATCCGCGGATTGTCGCAAAGGATTCAGGAGAAGGCAGGAATTGCGGCGGTGATTCTCAACGGGCACCTTCTGGCCGCTTTGCCACCACGACAAATTGTCATGTTCAGACCGCCAGGTCGTCAGATGGGGCAAAAACCGGGTCGGCGGTGGGGTGGGGAGGGAACGGTACTACAACGGTGAGAGTACGGTGTGAGTCGGGAGCCGAGTCGGGCACAACATGGGAGCGGAATATCCTCTGTTGGGATGGTTCAGGAACGGGTTGGTCACTACGGCCGCCCCGATTCTGACGAAAATGGGACCAAAGCGATTGTCGCCTCCCGTGCAAGAATTGGTGCCGGCTTGCGCAAGCGGTAAAATCTTGCGGTCCGGGTGCCTGCAGGCAAAAGCCGCGTGCCCGGCCGCAATGGTATCGTGCCGCGGCCGGTTCAGTTGAACCGACTTGATGCAGAGTGCGGCCGGCGGCTTCGGCAAGGTGCTGTCTTGGTGGCGCACTCCGCATAAAGTCCCATTCGTTATTCAGCGGGAACGCCTTTGCGCCTCACGCCATTCATATTTCTACTTCTCGCAACGGGATGCGCGACGAGCACTCCGGATGCCCCGTGTAAGCCGACGCCACTGCCTCAGCCCAGTTCGTTTCACATCTCGGGCACAGCTAATATCAATCTGACGCCTCAACTGATGGCACAAACCGGTTTGCCCGCGACAATCAAGGCCATGCTTGACGCGAACGCAAAATCAGAAGTGATCTCGGCATCGCCCCTGCAGTCGCATCACGAGGGTCACATGTCCTTGGTCGTTACAGACGAATCGGGGAAGCGATCGCTGGTTAACGTGAATATCAACATAAGCGGTGAGTCCGCCGGTTCGCCGACCGATGGCTTGGGGCAGGCGTTCAACAGGTTCCTCGACGCGGCATCATTGCTTTCGCGGTCCGTTCCGTCGCCTACCACCCGGCCCGCTGAATAACCAGCCATGCAGCGGCCGCAGTCAAGGTATGATGTGTTCGCAAGCCGGTCGTGCGGGCAGCCGCTGATCGGCAATCCGTCATGCCTCTGCAACCACGTATTTTAAATATAAGAATCGTCGAGCGAGACATGACAGAGGCTGAGTATGCTCACCTCAAAGCCGGCTTCGACCAGCACGCCGTCGAGCATGGCAATCCACCGGCGGAATCCAAGCGCTTTGGTTTCGTGGCGTCAGAGGGTGACACCTTTGTTGGATGCTCCAGCGGGTTGGCATGCAGGAAGGCCGTCGGATATGCGGACTGGTTTTTCCTGTCCGATCTCTTTGTGGAAAAGGCGTATCGCGGGCGCGGCATCGGCGGGTGAGTTGCTTTGGCGGCTGGAACGAAAGGTCCTGGCCGCTGGCATCGGTCACATGTGGACGTGGACGGCGGGCTACGAAGCGCCCGGCTTCTACCTGAAACACGGATACGAGGTGTTCTGCGAGATGCCGGACTACTACTCGAGCGGTCACAGCCGCATCGGACTTCGAAAGGCGCTGCACCGATTCACCCGCGCGGGGGCGATTTGGCGTGAGGCGTAGCCTGCCGCTGGAGCGGATGGCGGCGACGGAAGGAAAGGCGACACAAGTGTCGCCCCTACGGGCTGGTTGCGGGGGTTTTTCAAGGGAAGGTTGCCGCAAAGAACCGGGGTGTGTTGCCGCGACGTAGCAATAGAATAAACTACTTCTTACTTAAATGCCTCCCTCCACGGGACAACTTGCTCTGTTGATCTTTGCGATCGTCAGCTATGCCGCCGGCGGCGTGCTGTCGGTGGTGCGGTTCTGGACCGAGCGCCACCATATCGAGCGGCTGTGCCGGATCATGCTCGGGCTGGGCATCGTGGCGTCGCTGGGCGTGATCGTCTGGCACGCGGCCAAGCGGGGGACGTGGGTTCCGCTGGGGGACAACTTCGACATGCTGCTGTGGCTGGCGACGCTGCTGTCGATCTTCACGCTTTACGTGCATCACAACCGGCCGCTGGGAGGGCTGGACTGGTTTGTCATGCCGGTGGTGCTGGCACTCTTGATTGCGTCGCTGTTCGTCGGGCAGCGTGACTATCGACTGAAGGATGTGTGGGGCTGGGTGCACTACGTCAGCGCCATCGGGGGCGTGCTGGCCTTTGCGATCGCCGCAGCGTCGGGCGCGTTGTACGTGCTGACCAGCCGGCGGCTGCGCAACAAGTCGCCGGTCAGTCCGTTCTTCAGCAGCCTGGAGCGCCTGGAGCACCTGACGATGAGGACGGTGACCTTCGGCTTTGCCATGCTTACGCTCAGCATGATCACGGGCGGCGTGCAACTTCTGGGCGAGGGGCGCAAGACGCCGGTGGCGAAGATCGTCCTGGCGGTGGCGGTGTGGGTGATTTATGCCATCGTGCTGCACGCGCCGATTAATCCGAGCTTTCGCGGGCGGAAAGTGGCCGTGCTGTCGATGGTCGGCTTCGTGCTGATGTTGGGCGTAGTGCTGACCGCCATCCTGATGCCGGGAGGCGCCGATGACCGCCGCGGCAAGCCGGTAAGATTTGACCTGAGCTTCGATCGATGCAGCGTCTGTTACTTCTGGGACTGAATCACTCTACCGCGCCGCTGGACGTGCGAGAGCGTCTCGCTTTCACCGTCGAGCAGCGGCGTGAGGCGCTGCGCGCCTGCGCAACCGCTATCCGGATGCGGAGGCGGTGCTGCTCTCCACCTGCAATCGGGTCGAGTTGTATATTGCACGGCCGGTGCATGGGCGGCCGCGGCCGGAAGAGATGGTGGAGTTTCTCTCGACGCTCAAGAGCGTGCCGGCGGCGGCGTTTGACTCGCTGCTGTACCAGAAGGCCGAGCGCGAGGTGATCGAGCACCTGTTTTCGGTGACCAGCTCGCTGAACTCGATGGTCATCGGGGAGACGCAAATCCTGGGGCAGGTGCGGGATGCATATGAATCGGCCAGGGACGCCGGTGTTGCGGGAAGCGCGCTCAATCCGCTGTTTCAGAAGGCGCTGGCGGTCGGGAAACACGTGCTGAGCGAGACGCCGATCGCGGAGGGGCAGATGTCGGTCGCATCGGTGGCGGTTTCGTGCGCCTTGCGCATTTTCGAGCACTATCACGACAAGACGGTGCTGAATATCGGTGCGGGGAAGATGGCGTCGCTGGTGCTTCAGTCGTTTGCGCAGCTTCATCCGAAGCGGCTGCTTGTGGTTAACCGCGATCCAACCAGGGCGCAGGCGCTGGCTTCGCGATTCAACGGGGAACCGGCAGCGTTCGAGCGGCTGGACGAGCATCTGGTGGCGGCGGACATCGTGATTAGCTCCACGGCTTCCGTCGATCCGATCATCACCAGGCAGCGCTTTGAGTATCTGCTGAAACAGCGGCGGTATCGGCCGGTGTTTCTGATCGACATCGCCCTGCCGCGCGACATCGAGGCGGCAGTGGGCAAGCTGGAGAACGTGTATCTGTACAACCTTGACGATCTTCAGCAGGTGGTCTCGACGACGCGCACGGAGCGCTCGGGGGCGGTCGATCAGGCGCGGAGGATCGTGCTGGATCAGGTCGAGAATTATGTCGCCTGGAATCGCGCTCGGGAGATGGGGCCGATGATCGACCAGCTTTACCGCAAGCATCACGAGCTGGCGCGCGAGGAGCTGGATCGGACGCTCGGCAAGCTGCCGGACCTTTCGGCCCAGCAGCGGGCACAAATCGAGGAGCTGATCCGTCGGCTGGTGAACAAGTTCCTTCACGACCCGATCCGGGCGCTGCGAGAGTCGGGGGCACCTCACACACAAAACATCCCGTATCTCCATGCGCTGGAGAAGCTGTTCCAGCTGACCTCTGGCGAAGACGAGAGCGACGATGGGCCCAAAGAGCTCTAATCCGGCGGGCGCGGCTGCGGTTCGTCAGCGGTGGGGGCTTGTGGGCGAATTCATCGGGCTGCTTGTTGTTGCGGTGATTTTTCTGAGCGGCCAGGCGCTGCCGGAACTCGCGTACCGGATGTTGACGGATGGGGTTTTGTGCGCGTTGTGGTTGGCGAGCGCGTTTGGGTGGGGATGTTTTGCGATTCGTGGGCGATGGTTGAATCCCGTGCTGCGCGGAGTAAGCGCGATCGCGCTGGGGATTGGGGTGCTGTCGCTGCTGGTGCTGGGTGCGGGATCGGTGAAGCTGCTGTATCCGGCGACGGGGTGGGCGTTGGTTGGCGTGGGCGCGGTTCTGGCAATTGTCTGGGTTGTGGTTCATCGCGGGAATTTTGCGCCGGCGAGCGGTCAAAGCGGTTCGCGGGCGGGTTATGCGTCGCTGGTTGTGGTTCCGCTCGGTGCGATCGTGCTGATGAGCGCGTTTGTTCCGCCGGGACTTTTGTGGGGGGATGAGCCGAACGGGTACGACGTGGCGGAGTATCACCTGGAGTTGCCGCGGGAGTGGTTTCAGCGGCACTCGATGGTGCCGACTGAGAACAATGTCTTTTCGCATTTTCCATTGCTGGTGGAGACGCAGTATCTGCTGGCGATGGAGATGAGAGGCGGGCCGTGGGCGGGGATGTATCTTGCGCAGCTCATGCACGTGGCGCTGTGCGCGCTGGCGGTGCTGGCGGTATATGGCTTTGCACGCGAAGAGAACCCCCCTGCTGCGATGACGGCGATGCTGGTGATGGCGGGAGCGCCGTGGGTGGCGCTGGTGGCGCCGGTGGCGTACAACGAGGGTGGGATGCTCTTGTTTGGGACGCTGGCGCTGGGGTTTGGGCTGCGCGCGTGGCATGGGAGATCTGTGGTTGGGTCACTCGCGCTGGCCGGTGTGTTCGCGGGATTCGCGTGCAGCGTGAAGCTGACCGGCGTGCCGATGGTGCTGGTCTTGGTTCCGGCGGCGCTGTGGGTGTCGTGGCCTGTCGGGGGACGTGATGCGCGTCTGAGGGAGATGCTCGTGGGGACGGCGCTGTTTGGGGTGGCGGCGATGGTGGTGTTCTTGCCTTGGCTGGTTCGAAGCTATTTGGCGACGCATAATCCTGTGTTTCCGGAGCTATCGGGAATTCTCGGGGCGGGGTACTTTTCGCCGCAGCAGATCACTCGATGGGAAATCGCCAATCATCTGCCTGATGCAGCTCATCAGACGGTTGCGGGACGGGTATGGGAGTTCTGGCACAACATCCTGGCGGACGTGCGGTGGGGGTTTGTGGTGGCTCCGTTGGCAGTTTTTGCGAGCGTGACGGCAATCTGGCGGCGCGTGGATACGGGTGTGGCTTATCTCCTTCCGTACCTGGTTGGGCTGGCGGTGTTCTGGACGCTTTTCACACACACGCAGTCGCGGTTCTTCATTCTGCTGGCTCCGGTGGCGGCACTGCTGGTGACGCAGGTGCGCAAGCGTTGGGCGATGGGGATCGTGTGGGGAATGGTGGCGGTCGAAGTGATCGTTTCGACGATCTACATGAGCGGGCGGTTTGCGGAACGGGTTGTACCGGTGCGAAATGCGGGAGGAATGGGACTGGAGGACTTTGGGAAGCTGCTGCCCGAGGAAGTGGACCGGGCGCTTGCGACGAGCAAGCCGATCGCACTGATCGGGGATGCGAAGGCGTTTTACTATCCGATCGACATCCGGCGGCTGCACTACCGAACGGTGTTTGACGTGGACGTGAAGCCGGTGGAGTCAGTCATTGAGGCGTGGGAACCAGGCAATCCGAAAGGCGCGATCGAGGTCGTGGATCCGATGGAACTGGCGCGATTGGCAAAGACTTACTATGGGATTCCGAAACTGCCGGCGGATTTTCCGGGGCCGCGGGATCGGATCTTTATCCGGAAATAGTTCAATCGTTTTCGGGTGCCGCGACTAAAGATCTCCATCTGAATGCCATTCGGATTAGCTATTTTCCCTTGATTCTACGGCGTTTTTCAATTCCTTCCTCGGACGGGTCAGCAGGTCGTAGGGCTTAAGTCTTCTGCGGAGGACGCGCGGTTCCCAACGGCCCGGACGACTTGGATTGCATAGCAGATGCTCGACTCCCGGCAAGCCCGCCGCCCGGCAGGCCAGCCAACGCAAGGCATCGATAAAGCTGATCTGCTGCACGTTCACACGCTGCTCGATTGCCGATTTGAGCATCGCCAGGCGAACCAGGTTGTACACCAGCAGAGACACCGCCAGTTCCTTGAGCACCCCTTCCAGCGTCTTGCACCTGAGCACGTTCATCTTCATCGTGGTCTTGAGATGATTGAAGCATTCCTCGATCCGCCAGCGCTGGCCGTACAACTGGGCCAGTCGCTCGTCCGACCACTGCCTCGGGTCCAGCAGCGTGGTGGCGAGGGTAACCTGACGCGTGCGGAATCCTTTCTGGCTGATGTGATAGCTCACCAGACGCACCTGGATCCACTGCGGTAACGCGGAGAACTGCTCGGCCACCATCCAGGCCGGCCGGTTCTTCGGACGCTCCCAGCGTACGATTCCGCTCGTGCCTTGCCCCTTGCGTTTCTGATGCAATCGGAAGCAGGCGAAGACGCCGCGGGTGTTGAACAGCACCAGGTGCACGAAGGAGCAAAAAGCCCGATCTCCCAGCAGAATGTCGCCGCTTCGCAGGCCATCGTGCACGCTCACCACCGCCCCCATCTCGTGCACCAAGAGCGGCAGGGCCAGCATCTGCACGAACAATCCCGTGGCGGCGTCCATCACGCCCATGATCTTGGCCAGGGGAAAGCTCACGCCCGGGCGGGTGTTCTGCGGCAGGCCAAAATGCTGACGCAACTCCGGCTCATCGCTCATCGAGAAGTTGGAACTGTCCACAATCAGCACCCGCTGGCCCAGCCGATGCATCCCTTCGGCCGCGATGGCGCCAGACTGCTGCGCCCACTGCACCAGTTTCGCCAGCAGCAACGTCAGGACCCCCAGTGGCAGACGCATTCGCGCTTCGCAGTAGCTCGACGGGGCAAAGGCAATGCCGCTGAGTTGTCGTAAGTGGGCGATTGCCGTATTGCCATGCAAAACCTGTAAGACGAACAACCGCAGCATTACCAGCGGCGGCAAGAGACGCTCCCGCCAGACTAAGCGTTGATCCCGGCAGGCTTGATTCAACTGCTCGGCGAGGGGAAGATCCGCAAACGGCTCGCGCTTCAGGCGAGCCGGAACCGACAATGCAACAGCCATCCGTGGCCTCCTGTGAAAACGTGTCGAAGCAACACCATTCTCGCAGGAGGCCGCTTGTCGCGCTAACCGGCGGCGGGTCGTGTCTCCCCTTTTTTGTCGCCGGTCGGCGACGACGAAGGCATAGGCGAGCACCAAGGGGTGGTGCCACCCGACCCGGGACCTGCCCTCGAAGTGGTCGAGGCCCATCTCTTGCTTCATCTCCCGGTAGCTCTGCTCTACCCACCACCGCCCCTTGGCCGTCCTGACCAGTTGCCGGAGTGAGGCCTTCGCCGGCAGGTTGGAGAAGAAGTACTTCGTAGGGGCATCCTCCTCCCGGGGCCACTCGGCCAGCAGCCAGCACTCGCTCTGCGGTCTGCGCCCGTCACTGAGACGGTGGGCCGGGCGGACCCGCCAGGCGGCGAAACGGCCAGACAGCTTGCGCGCTTTGCCCTTCCTGACCTTGCTCCCTTCCCGCCAATTCACCGTGCGGAAGTCGGCGGCGTGGTCCACGGCCCATGGTTTGACGGAGACCCCCGCGACCTTCGCCGCGACCCGGGACGGCCGCGTCGGTGGCCGCCCCTTGCCCAACCACGATGGGACCTCGCCCAGGTCCTCGGCGGCGTCAATCACCGACAGCGTCGACTCCACCCCCACGCAGTACGTCCACCCCTGCTTTTCCAGCGACCGGCGGAACTCGGTGACGCTCCCGTAGAGGGCGTCGGCCAAGACTACCCCCTTGAGCCCGTTAGCCTTCGCCCGCTCCAACATCGTCAGGGCCATCTTCCACTTGGGCTCGTACCCCACGTCGTCCGGCACCCCCGCGCGGGTCATTCGCTTGCGGTCGTTACCCCATTGCTTCTCCGGCAGGAACAGCCGCATATCCACGCAGAACACTTCCCCGCCTTTGGCTCTAGCTGCCGGTTGGGTCGCGTACTGCAAAGTGACCGCTATCTGGCAACTGGCCACCTTCCCCAGCGTTCCCGAATACTGCCGGGACACTCCCACCGAACTTTTCCCCTGCTTGGCAAAGCCCGTCTCGTCAAGGATCAGGAACCGCTGGAACGCCGCGGCGGACCCGCCCAGATGCCGTCGGACCTGCGCCGCCGATGACGCCGCCACCCACCGCTGCAGTCGGTCCCGCACCAAGCCCGCCGGCCAGGGGCTCTGGTTCACCAACTGCTGGAGCGACTGCTCGTAGTCCTGCTTACTGCCGTCAAACAGCCGCTGCTTTTGTCGGGTATGTTGGTAGTCCGCAATGGCCCGTTGCATCGGGGGCTCGGGGAGCTTCTTGAGCCGGGCGTTGCTGGCAAAGCCGAACGTGTAGAAAAGGTCGTTTTTCTCGCAGATTTCATCCATCCACGGCACGCCGAAGCCGGCGTCGCCGCGGACGTGGATCTGGATGTCGGGACGCTCTTGACGCAGAGCGTTGACCACCCGCATCAGCTCGTCGTCGGTGCCCAGCGCCGCGTGCACCGTGCCGGGACGAAGCCAGGCGACAAACACGTGCTTGGTCGTGGGCTCGCTGAGGATCGAGGGGAAGTACTGGTATTGGCCGAAGTAGCCGTGAAAGAGCGTGAGCTGCTGGGCACCGTGAGTGGGATCATCGGTGGCGTCCAGATCGAGCGTGATCTTCGCCGACAGCTTGCCGCCGTGCTTTTGCTTAGGACGCTCGACGCCGCTGCGCACCAGAAAATCGTTGAGCTTGTGCAACACCGCAGGCGTGACGATGCTCTCAAAGCGGCTGAGGGTGGGCTGGCTGGCCAGCGGATCATCTTCCGGCAGTTTCCCGGCGATCAGCTTGAAGACCGGATCGTTCGGCAGCGTGTCGTGATCATTGCAGTCTTCATAGCCGGCGAGGATGCCGAAAATCCGCTGCCGCAGCATCGACGCCAGCGAGTGCGATCGATCCGGCTTGGGATCCGCCAGACATGCCGCCAGCCGCGCCGTGTAGTTCCAGCGCTGATCGAACTGCCGCAGCGGCAGCAGGCCCGCATCGGAGGCAATCTGTCCCTCGTGACGCTGGACAACAATCGGCGATTGTGGGAGAAAATCGAACCCAAGCTGCTCGACAATCTGCGACGGGGTCCGCGGCCTCCGTGCTCGGTTGAACTCTTCTTCTCAAAAGCAATTAAACCACACGGAGACCCGTCGCGCGCCTGACGCGGCGAATAATTCGGGTTAGTACGACAGCGCTATGAAGAGTTGACCCCCAAATCGGTTTTGTGTCGGCTTCGATAGGCAGCGGCATTACGATGCTGGTGATAGAGACACCGCCGCATCAGCTCTGACCAGGAGCGGCAGTCGCGTTTCCAGATCTTCACCGCCAGCGTATTGACCGTCTCGGCAACCTGTTCGAAGGTGATCTTGAGGTTTTTCCCCCCGCAGCCGGGCAGCCTGCTCGGACAGAAAACACATCGTGATTCGTACGCACAGCCAATGCCTGATGAGGCTCAGGTAGGTTCTGACCTCAAACGCCCCCAAGCCGGCCTCCTGCTTAGCCCGTTCGAACCATTTCTCTACATGCCAGCGCGACAGCAAGACACCGATCAACCGTTCGACGCTGGCGCCTTCACCGGCGTTGCTGATGACGTATTTGATCTCGCCGGTCGCCGGCTGCCGCATCACGATCAGCCAGTACATCCGGTCCGTCGGCGTGCTGGCGTTGTGGCCCGGGTGCGATGAATCGCTCAGGTGCACTCGTGCCGCCTTGTATTCCCAGGTGAGTTTGCCTCGCGTTGTATCTTTTACCTCGAATCGCTTCCAGGACTGGCTCGTGAACGTCGGGCTGTGTGTCGCAAGATTGTCCACGCGCCGGGCCGCATGGCACGCCTGCCCGCTGCGACAGTGCGGCCGCTTGACCCACGCGCGAAAGTCACAAGGCACTTCACCCACACTCATGATTCCCATGCGATCCAACTCAAACCAGAATGCGGGAATCCGCCCATAGTCCTCGTCGAACACGACAGAATTCAGCTTCACCCCACCGGCGATGGCCTCCTTCACCTGGTCCAATGCCATCCGCCACTTGGCACGAAAGGCGAACTCATCGGAAATGCCCGCCTCGTGGCAGCGCTGCCGGTCGTCTGCCCAGCACTGCGGCAGGTAGAGATCGCTGGCCCGCACACACGAGAACGGATTGGCTGCATGGTTATCCGTGAACAGCAGGTGCTGCGCGATGATACAGTTGTCGATCTTGCCCGATTCCCCGCAATACTGCCGATGAACACCCGGCGTTTTATCCCCACGCTTGGGATGCCCTGTGGCGTCGATTACTCCGACCCCGCCAGCAGGAAGATGATCCGCCAATCGATGAAGCAGCAGGCGCGACGATGTCCCGCCGGTAGTTGAAGGTTGAAAAAGGTGGCGGCTCCAGTCCGCCCGGTCCCCACGTTAGGATCGGGTGTGATTAGTCCTTTAAGGAAAGGAGCCACCACGATGGCACAGTACCAAGTTGTGACGCCTGCGGACAGGCGGCAGCTCAGCGAGTTTCTGATTCGCGAGGGGCAGTTCCTGCTGCCGATGGTCAAGCTGATCGAGCAGTCGGAGTTGGCGATCGACCAGATGATCGATGTGCTGGGACGGGCGAGCATTGAAGCGGTTCTGGAACTGTCGGCGCAGGAAAGGGCGGGGGCCAAATCGCCGGGCAAGCCCTCGGGGGAGGTGCGTTGGCACGGGCGGCAGGAAGGCGTGGTCCACCTGGCCGAGCGGAAGGTGCGGGTGGACAAGCCGCGGCTGCGGCACAAGGTCCAGGGCGAAGTTGCCATTCCCGCCTACGAGGCGTTGCGGACGCAAGGGAAACTGGCCAACCGGATGATGGAGATCCTGCTCTTGGGGGTCTCGACCCGACGCTACGAGAAGGTGCTGCCGGCGATGGCCGAGACGGTGGGGATCAGCAAATCCTCGGTGTCGCGGGCCAACATCGAGGCGGGCGAGAAGCTGCTGAAGGAGCTGGCGGAAAAACGCTTCGATGAGCTGGACATTCTGGTCATCTACCTCGACGGCATTCGCCTGGGAGAGCATCACGTGCTGGGTGCGGTCGGGGTGGATTCCACGGGAAACAAGCATGTTCTGGGCCTGCGTCTGGGATCCGGCGAGAATGCCACGACGGTCGGCGAACTGCTGGCGGACCTGGTGGAGCGGGGAGTCAAGCCGGGGCGGCGGAGGCTGTTCGTGATCGACGGCGCCAAGGCGTTGCGGGTCGCGATCGACGCGGTGTACGGCAGCGACAACCCGGTGCAGCGTTGCCGCATTCACAAGCTGCGGAACGTGCTGGACCACCTGCCCAAAGAGCAGCACGCCAACGCCCGCGCAACGCTGCGTGCGGCGTGGAAGCTCGATGCCGAGGAGGGGATCGGACAGATCGAGCAGTTCGCCAAGTGGTACGAGAAGAAGTATCCCTCGGCGGCAGCGAGCCTGCGTGAGGGCCTGGGTGAGATGTTCACCATCAATCGAATGGGCCTGCCGCCCAAGCTGATGCGTTGCCTGGCGACGACCAACCTGATCGACTCGACCCACTGGGGCGTGCGTCAGCGTACCCAGCGCGTGAGCCATTGGCAGGACGGCGCGATGGCGTTGCGTTGGGCGTCGGCGGCGTTCGAGGCGACGGCTCAAGGCTTTCGCAGGATCATGGGCCACCAGCAGCTCTGGATGCTCAAAGCCCACCTCGATGAGTCGAAGAACCAGCAAGAAGTTGGAGCCAGGAAGAAGACCGGGTAAAGATCATGCAGCACACGCCGCCACCGAGCCTTCAACTACGGATGGGACAGCGTCCCGATTCTAAACCAGACTCGTCATCGACTCGCTGCACGCTGGGACTTGAGCTAATCTAGCGCTGTCGTGGCAGACTGCGGTAAAATCAATCTCGCATCAAGAATAATGCTGGAGAAGCTCAATGTCTGATTTGCTCAACGATCTCGTGGAAATGTCCAAGTCCCTCGGCGACCCTGCCAATGACTACGCCATCATCGGCGAAGGAAACACCGCCACCCGTGCCGACAACGACTCCTTCTGGGTCAAGGCCTCGGGCACACAGCTCGCATACGCCTGCCCCGACTCCTTCGTGCGCGTCCGCTCGTCACCGATCCTCAGCGCCGTCGCCGAAGCCCGCCTCGACGACAAATGCGTCAAAGACCTGCTCAAGTCCTCAACGATAGAGGGCAATAAAGCCCCGTCGATTGAAACCTTCCTCCACGCTCTATGCCTGCAACTGGATGGTGTGCGATTTGTCGGCCACACCCATCCCACCGTCGCTGTCGGATTGCTCTGCTCCAAGAACAGCCGGGAGCTCTTCACCGGATCGCTCTTCCCCGACCAGATCGTCGTCACCGGCCCAGAGTACGCCTACGTCCCCTACGCCGACCCCGGCCTGCCCCTCGCTCTGGCCGTTCAAGCTGCAATCCGCGATATTATCGATTGCACCCGCCGTGTCCCCAAGGTGATTCTAATGGAGAATCACGGCGTCATCGCGCTCGGCTCCACGCCGCGGGATGTGCTCAACGCCACGCAGATGCTCGTCAAAACCTGCCGAATCCTCGCCCAGACTCTGACCGCCGGCGGTCCGCGATTCCTTTCTGAAGCGCACGTCCAGCGAATCGATCAACGTCCCGATGAACTGACCCGCCGCAAGGATTTTGCCTGAACCGGGTGCATCCGTGCGCTTCGATTATGTTCATTGCGATCTCTTGCTGCGCTCGGTAGCATGCTGCGTCATGCGCGGCATCATCAACATCGTTTTAGGAATCATTTCATCTTCGGCGGACTGAGTGGCCGGCTCGTCCTCATCGGAACCCACAGCGGCGGCGCTTTGGCAATACTCGGCGTCCTTTTGGTGGGATTCGGCCTCTATCGCATCATGCGCCCAGCTTAACGTGAGCATGCTTGCTCTGAGTCAGAACCAGGATGTGCCATGATCGTCGTTCGCGACATCTTCCGACTGAAATTCGGCCACGCAAATGAAGCGACCGATTTATGGAAGCAGGCGGCCGAACTGTTGCGCCGCTCCGGCTACGGCGCGCGTGACGTTCGCATTCTCACTGATCTCGCCGGTGCTCCCTACTACACGATCATTTTTGAAACCGGATACGATTCTCTCGCCCAATGGGAAGCAGCCCACAACGCCGCCAAAGGCAACGCCGAGTGGCGTGCGATTTACCAGAAGATTCTTCCTCTGACGGAAGGAGGCCGCCGGGAGATCCTCTCGGTCATTGAGTAGCCCGCCGGACCACGAGCGCGCTGTTCTTGCTCCCAAACGCAATACAGTTGCACAGTGCCACGTTGATTCTGGCGCTGCGGGCGACATTGGGAATGTAGTCCAGATCGCATTCGGGGTCAGGATTATCCAGGTTGATCGTGGGATGCAGCGTGTTCGAGCCCATCGCCAAAACAGTCGCAGCCAGACCCGCAGCCCCGCAAGCACCTTGCGGATGGCCGATCATCGACTTGGTCGAGCTCATCGGAATCTTCTGCGACCATGAATTGAATACCCGCTTCATCGCCAGCGTTTCCATCTTGTCGTTGAGTTGCGTGCTGGTACCGTGAAGATTGACGTAGTCGATCTCATCCTTGCTGACGTTCGCGTCCGCCATCGCCAGCTCGATCGCCCGCACCGGCTCCGCCACGTCCGGCGCGATCTGTACCCTGTGGTATGCGTCGCAGGTTGACCCATACCCGGCAATCTCCGCAAGCACCCGAGCGCCACGCTCCCGCGCATGATCCAGGTCTTCCAGCACGAACATCCACGCCCCTTCGCCCAGTACAAACCCGTCGCGGTCGAGCGTAAATGGACGCGATGCCTTTGCTGGATTCTCCCACCGCCGCGTGGAAATCACCCGCATCTTCTCGAACCCAACCAGAATCCCGTGAGAGATCGGCGCATCCGCTCCACCAGCGACCATCATCGGAACCACGCCGTTGCGAATGAGCATCGCCGCGTAGCCAATTGCGTCAGTGCTGCTGGTGCAACCTGTGGAAAGCACGTGGCTCGGCCCGCGCAAATGCAGCGCGATCGACAGTTCGCTGGAAAGGTTTCCATGCGTCCCCGCTGTGATCGAAAAGAGCGACGCCTTCCCTTCCCGGTAAAAGGTCTTGTATTGCTGTTCGACAAACGCCATCCCCCCACCGCCGGTCCCGAGCGCCACGCCAATGCGCCGCTGCCCCTCGACGTCCTCCGGCTTGATCTGAAGCGAAGCCGATTCGAGGGCCTCCCGTGCGGCCATGACAGCCATAGGAACCATCCGCGGCACGCGACGAACTTCCGCCGGCTCCATCACCGTCGACGCGTCGAAATCTCGCACCTGCCCAACCGACGTGGTCTTCAGACCATCAGTCTCGATTCCCCCCAAGGCCGTGATCCCGCTGCGTCCATGCGCAGGCGGTCGCAAATGCTTCGGCTCCGATTCCATTGGGACTGACCGCCCCCAAGCCAGTGATCACGACGCGCATGCGCTCCGGCGGTCCCAAGACGAGGCCCTTCAGAAAGAGTCGCCGAACTCTTTGATCGATGAGCTACAAACTCCTGCACAGACTTTGATTCATTGCGACACAAGAAAACTCCGCGCATTGGGATGGGAACGGAGTTTTGTCATGCCCGCCTTCTGAGGCAATCAATATCGATCGGCGTTCATCAAAATGCTTCCGGGTTTAGCGTAGCGCTCCCAGCTTTCGCCATGGCACTTGGGGCAAACCCGCGGGGGAACCACGACATCTTCCGGCTCAAACCCGCACGATCGACACTGCACCTGAAAAATCATGGCCCGCTCCGGCGTCCGGCTGAAAGGATCATAGGTGAGGAAGTGGCCTTGCGATGCGAAGCGATCCATTCCAATTGACATTGCAACTCTCCTTCTGGTCTAGCTTTACAACTGCTTGTCCAAAGCCCATTGCTGGGATGAGAGTGCTTATGCAATGACCGTGCCACAACGTCTGCCGGCTTAATGTGGGATGACGCACCATGTGTCGCTGACCATTTGACGCTCGGGGATTACGGAGAACTGACTGGAAACGCCTCAATTTTCAAGATGGCAAGTCACCATGTCAGATCGTCGTAGTGCTCGCCGGAATGTCAGGCTTCCGTCAAAACGTCCGTAGGGAAGGGCTTCGCGGGTTTCTCCAACTCATGGTGCCGAATCCTTCGCTGCAGCGTGCGAACGGAGATGTTCAAGCGGTTGGCGGCATGGGTGCGGTTGCCGCCGCACTGCTCCAGTGCTTTGATGATGGCCAATTTCTCCAGTTCTTCCATCGTCAAACCGCTGGGAATTTCCTTGACACTGGCAGAGGCGGTGGAGCTCTCCATGATTCGGTCGGGCAGATCGCGCTCGGTGAGCGTTTCGCCCTCCGCGAGCACCATCATGCTCTCCAGGGTATTGCGCAGCTCGCGCACGTTTCCCGGCCAGCGATACTGCTGGAAGCGGCGCATGACCTCCGGGGAAACCCGCCTCGGGGGCGTTTGCTTCTGCTCGGAAATCTCGCGGAGGAAATGCTCGACCAGGACTGGGATATCGTCAGGTCGATCCCGCAGCGGTGGAAGGCCGATCTGCACGACGTTCAGCCGATAAAATAAATCCTCACGGAAGGTCCCCTCCTGAACCATCTTGCGGATGTCGCGGCTGGTGGCTGCGAGTACACGGACATTAACTTTGCGGTCCTCGTGTCCGCCCACAGGCGTCACAGTCAGAGTCTCGAGGACGCGCAGAAGCTTGGCCTGCAAAGGGAGCTCAAAGTCGCCGATTTCGTCGATAAACAGTGTCCCCCCGTCGGCCTGCTCAAAGCGACCCATGCGGCGATCCGTGGCACCGGTGAAAGCGCCGCGTACGTGGCCGAACAGTTCGGACTCGACCAACGTCGCGGGAACCGCCGCGCAATTCACCGCAACGAAGGGCCCCTTCTTTCGGGGGCTGTTGTGATGCAGCGCCTGGGCAACCAGTTCCTTACCAGTACCCGATTCACCGAGGATGAGAACCGTGCTGTCCACAGGAGCCGCGCGCTGAATACGGGCAAAAACGTCCTTCATTTGCTTGGACTGGCCCACGATCTGATCGAGGCCGAACTTTTGGTCCAGCCGGCGGCGGAGGTTGTCTAGTTCCTTGTCCTTCTGCAGCCCCTCCACCGCCCGTTTGATCAGCAGCACCAGCTCATCGGGGTTGATCGGCTTGGTCACGTAGTCGAACGCACCGCCCTTAATTGCTTCGACGGCAGTGTTAATACTGCTGTGACCGGTAATGACAATGAATTGCGTGTCCGGCTGCTTCTTTTTCCAGAGGCTGAGCAGATCGATCCCGCTGACGTCGCCCATGTGCAGGTCAGTCAGCACGACGTCAATATTTTCGTCGATATACCCCAGCGCCTTGTCGGCGCTTTCGGCCCCAAAAACATTGAATCCTTCGGATTTTAGAATCTGGCTGATGGCCCGGCGCTCGACCTCATGATCCTCCACCACCAGTACTCGTCCCGCATTTGGCATAATACTTCCTTGCCCACCTGATCCGTTAGTAACTCAAAACTGCCGACGATGCTGACGGAAAGTCATACCACATCGCTTGATTGCCCGACAATGCCTAATTTCCGGTATGTCCCAATGATAGGCGCACGGCTTGCAGCACGGCCGCCCCCCCCTGTCGGGGGATGTTCGGGCTGATACAATCGCCCGTGGATGCTGAAACGGCTTAGGCAGCTTGAGATTTCGCTGGCGGCCAAGTGCCAGTTGCTCTTCGGGGCGGCGGTGGTGCTGATCATTGCGGCGGCGCTGGCGGTGCCCCTACAGAGGATGGAGCAACTCACCAATCAGCTCAATGAGCGGTCGGCACGGACATTGACGGACTATGCGGTAGCCGAACACGTCGCCCGTGCACAAAAGGCCATTCTTTTGACCGCGACTAAATCCGCAGTCGTACAGCCCGCAACAACGCAATCGCTGGAGCGGGACGAGAGCTTTACGCCGCCACGGCTCATTCTCACGCCGCAGGGACAGGATGACGAAGCCCTGACGCCGTTTGAGAAGAAAGCCCTACATAGGCTGCGTGATCGCGATCGCGAATGGATCGCAAGCAGTTACGAAACCGAGGACGGGACCAAGGGCTACCGCTATGCCCGGATCGACACCAGCTGTGTGCGATGCCATGGCGGTGAATCGCGAAACCTGATTTCCAAAGCGGCCACCAGCCGTCCGGCATCCCTCTCGTTGATCGGGATGGTCAGCGTCGACATCCCTTCGCAGATCGACAGCAACCAGCTTCTCTTGAATCGCGTCTTCATGCTGTCGGCGGGACTGCTGGCCGGGACGCTGGCGATCGCGGTCTTTTATCTCATCACCACGCGACTGATCCTCCAGCCGGTGCGTGTGCTGCAGGAGACGGTGCAAAAGGTCAGCGAGGGGGATTTGAACATTCGCTCGGATATCAACACGGGCGACGAATTCCAGCAGCTCTCGGAGACGTTCAACCAGATGCTCACGAATCTGAAGAATGGGGCGGACCAGCTTCGCGCAGCGAACAAGAGCCTGGATCTGCGACTCGGGCAGCTCGCCGAGGCAAACAGCGCGCTGTACGAATCAAACCGGCTGAAGAGCGAGTTTCTGGCAAATGTGAGCCACGAACTGCGCACTCCGCTGAATTCCATCCTGGGCTTTGCGGATCTGCTGAAGGAGACATCCGGGGAGGACTCCAAGGCGCATCGGTATGTGCAGAACATCCTGACCAGCGGGCATAACCTGCTGGATCTGATCAACGATCTGCTGGACCTGGCGAAGATCGAGGCGGGGCGCATGGAGATTCGGTCGGAGCCGCTGTCGCTGGGTGATCTGTTTGAGGGGCTGACCAGTCTTCTTAAGCCGCTGACGGAGAGCAAGTCGCTGGCCATCATGGCGACCGTGCCGCCGGATTTTCCCATGATCCATACGGACCCGGCAAAGCTGCAGCAGGTGCTCTACAACTTCTTGTCGAACGCGATCAAGTTTTCGCCGCCGGGGGAGCGGATCGATCTGAGCGCGGAATTCGATTCATCGGAATCGGTGCGGATCTCGGTGACGGATCGGGGACCGGGGATTCCGGCGGAGCAGCACGAGTTGATCTTCGAGAAGTTCCGACAGGCCGATGCTTCGGTGACGCGGGAGCACAGCGGGACGGGGCTGGGGCTGGCAATCTCGAAGGAACTGACCACGCTCTTGGGCGGGGAGATCGGACTGATGAGCGAAGCGGGTGCGGGTTCGACGTTCTGGGTGGTGCTGCCGCTGAAGAACCAGGCGGGGACAGAGGTTCTGCACGGGAAGGTGCCTGCGGGGGCCGGGGAACGGGTATGAATGCACGCGCCTGTTTCGCCTCGGGAAGTTCCCATAAGGCCAAGACGCTGTCGAATAGTCAGCGGCAGTGATCCGCCGGCACGATCCGAATCACTACACGGCGATCAGGCCAATCGAAGCGGCGGCGGATTCACGTGCCTTCTCTGCCCGAGGTCAAGTCCCAGTTTTGCTGGAAAAAGCGGACGGGGCAGGCGGCACGGCTGGGGTGTGCCGCCGCTTGAAGTTCTCGTTCATCTCCTGGCGTAGCTGTCGTAGTTGCTCGCGTTCGAAGTTGGTCACCTTGAGCTTCCGCCATTTCTCCGAAGCTCGGAGCACCGCGGCGAACATCAGCTTGAGCATCGGCCGCTCCCCGAACGCGTGCGGCAGCACCTTGGTCCGCCGGCGATTCTCCTCGAACAATCGCTCCAGGAGATTGGTCGAGCGGATCGCCTTGCGGTGCGTGACCGGAAAGACCAGGTGTGCGATGCACGCCTCGAAGTCTTCAAGGAAGCACGCCACCGCCGTGGGGAACTTCTTCTGCCAACGCTTGATGAACGGCTCTTTCAGCAGCCGCGCGGTCTCGGGGTTGGCCGCCTGATAGACGCTGTTCGCCTCTGCTTTGATCTCCGGCCAGAGTTGCTCATCAGTCACTTTCGCCTGCAGGTTACGCGTCTTGTGCACCAGACATCGCTGGCGGCTCGATCGCGGGAAGCATTCTTCAGCCGCCTTGATCAGCCCCGGCGCCCCGTCCGTCGTCACCAGCAGCGGATCGCACAGTCCACGCCGCTTCATGTCCTGAATGAACTCCCGGCAACTGACCGTGTCCTCTTTGGTCCCGGGCGCCAGATGCAGCAAATGCTTGAATCCTTCCACATCGATGCCCCAGGCGCACAGCACCGCCTGGCGACGCTCCGACGGGTTCAGACGCTCAGCCACCCCATCGAGGAACAGATACGCGATCTCGTATCCCGCCAGATCGCGCGTGGCAAACGCCTCATACTGCTGCCAGAGCACTTCCGTGATGTCGCTGACCGCCGTCTTGCTCAGCAGCTTGTTTCCCCCGGCATCGGTGAACGCCGCCTCGATGTCGCGGGTCGAAAGGCCGCGGGCGAACATCTCCGTGGCCAACCGCTCCAGTTGCTGACTGCGGCCGCTCACGTGCTGGCGGACCTTCGACTCGAACGGCTCACCCCCCGTATCCGACACCTGCGGCACGGCGAAGGGGATCTGGCCCTCGGCGCTGTCGAGGCGGCCGGTGCGATAGCCGTTGCGGTAGCCTTTCACCGCCCCGCCGGCTTCACGCTGATAGAAACCGCGGCCAAGGAACTGGCCAACTTCCCGTTCCAAAGCTTCTTCGATGATCCGTTGCACGCCCAGGCGGATCAGCTCCGACCGGGCATCGCCGGCCCAGCCGTTGTCGAGAAGTTCACGAATTTGCTGGTCGGTCTGCACGGACGCGGGTAATCTCTTGCTCACGGGGTCTCCTTGCTTTGTCACCAGCAACAAGGATGTACCCCGTCTCTTTTTCCAGCAAGCTTAGGACTTCACCCTGCCCGATAAGAATCGAGCGCGACAACTGATATGCGGGAGGATTATCAGCAGCACGGAGTCCTCTCATGTTTGGGAGGATTTTGCGCCCTTGAGGCTTAAATCGATTGATTCGTGAACCGATAGCAGGCATTGAGATGCGTTCTCGCCGAAAATCCGGAAAGGGAGAAGTTTCATGATGAAGCGTCGAAGCCATATGCCAATGGAAATGCTCGAGAGCCGCCTGCTCATGGCGGTGATCGCGGTAACCAACACCGCCGACAGTGGGGCTGGTTCGCTGCGCCAGGATGTGATTGACGCCAGCGCCGGGGACACCATCGACCTCTCGGGGGTGAGCGGAACCATCACGCTGGGCAGCGCAATCATGATCAACAAGAACCTGACCTTTACCGGTCCGGGGGCCGCTGACCTGACGATCGACGGCAACAATTCCACGCAGATCTTCAACATCAGCAGTGGCAGTGTCTCGATCTCCGACGTCACGCTCAGCCATGGTTCGGCAAGCGATGGCGGCGCGATTCTGAATAATGGAACGCTGACGCTCGACGGCGTTGTCTTCAGCCACAACACCACGACGACTAATGGGGGAGCCATCGCTGATTACAACAACGTAACCGCCACGAATTGCACGTTTGACACCAATGCTGTCAATTCCCCCGATTTCACCCCGGCAGAAGGCGGAGCCATTTTCCATCAGACCGGCACCCTGAACCTGACGGGCTGCACGTTTGCGAACAATTCGGTGTACTCGGTCGGAGATCCAATGATGGGTAGCGAGAGCTATGGAGGTGCCATTTCTCTGCGAACATCCACAACTCACTTTACGAATTGCACCTTCAGCGGCAACACTGCCGATGGCGGCACAGGCGACATGGGTATCGCCGAGAGCATTGGGGGAACGATCAATTTCAATGGCAGCACTTCAACCTTAACCAACTGCACCATCACGGGTGGCCATGTGCGCTGGGGAGGTGGGGTCTATTTCTATACGAACATCGGTAGCTACACCTTTACCAACTGCATCATCGCCGGCAACACCAGCGACACTGGGACCAACGACACGGGTAACAGCAACTATGCTACTAGCGGCGGGCATAATCTGATCCAATCCGACAACGGCGGTGGCTTCGTTAACGGCGTGAACGGCGACATCGTGGGTTCCGATCCCATGCTCAACAGCCTGGCGGACAACGGCGGACCCACCCAGACCCTTTCGCTCCAGGCAGGCAGCCCCGCCATCAACGCGGGCGACGACACGGCCGCCCCCACCACCGACCAGCGTGGTTATCCCCGCGTCGGAACATCTGACATCGGAGCCTACGAATACGGCTCCTCGCTCGTCAATCATCCCCCCACCTTCTCCAGCACCGAGATCGACACCGCCTACTCCGGCACACAGTACACCTACAACATCAGCACCACCGATGCCGACAGCGATCCCATGACCATCACGGCACCCACCCTGCCAAGCTGGCTCTCCCTCACCGACAACGGCGACGGCACCGCAACGCTCTCGGGGACGCCCACCGACAGCAACTTTGGCAGCAACCCCGTCGTCCTCCAGGTCAGCGATGGCACCGACAGCACCCAGCAGAGCTTCGATCTGTCCGTGGTGGTGCAGAAGCGGCGCTTTGTCAGCGACGGCGTCCTCCGGATCAACGGAACAAATGGGGACGACAACATCCACGTCTGGCTCCGCGGCGACCAGGTGCGGGTGGTGTCCAACGGGGTCCTGCATGACTACGCCGCCTCGAACGTCAGCTCGATCCAGGTGCTGGCGTTTGATGGCAACGACACCGTCACGTTCAATACACCGGGAATCGACTGCTATGCCCTGGGTGGAGCGGGCAACGACACGCTCACCGGCGGCGCCGAGTACGACATCCTCACCGGCGGCGCCGGTAATGACGTGCTGATCGGCTACGGCGGGAATGACCGCCTCAACGGCTCGGGTGGCAACGACCTGCTGGGTGGCGGGGCCGGCGATGACCGTCTTTACGGCGGGGCCGGCAACGACACGCTCGACGGCGGCACCGGCACCGACCAACTGTTCGGCGGATCGGGCAACGATGCCTTTGTCTCCTACGACAGCCAGACCGACTTCGTCAACGGCGGCAGCGGAACCAACGTCGCCGTCGTCGATGGAATGCTCGACAAGGCTACCAACATCGACAGCTTCCTCTCGCCCAGCCTGCTCGTCAGCAAGAAGCACAGGACAGCTTAGGGCAGGAAGCGACAAGCCTGCGTTCAACCATTCGCGCTGATCCTGCGCGCTGCGCCAGGAACGTGCATCGCCGACGCTGCGAAGCTGATGTGACGATCGCCTGAAGGCTAACAGATGTTTCGTTTGCATCGACTAAAGCGGATGGCGGTGCAACCGATAGAAGTAGGGACGTGAATTGTCGCCGAACAATGGGAAAGGGAACGGAATTGTAATGAAGCGTCGAAGCCACATGCCGATGGAAATGCTCGAAGGCCGCCTGCTCATGGCGGTGATCGCAGTCACCAGCAATGCGGACAGCGGAACCGGTTCATTGCGTGATGCCATCACCGCGGCATCGGCCGGGGATACGATCGATCTTTCAGGGCAAAGCGGAACCATCACGCTGAATAGTGAGATCGCAATCAACAAGGACCTGACGATCACCGGTCCGGGAGCTTCGACTCTAAGCCTCGACGGGAACAACGCCAACCGCATCTTCAACATCAGCAGTGGAACGGTCAGCATCTCCGACCTGACAATGCAGAACGCAGACGGCGATGGAGGCGGGGCAATTTCCACTGGGTCGTCGCTGACGTTGACACGGGTTGCCTTTATCCACAACACCGCAATTCAAGGCGGTGCCGTGTATTCGAATGGCGGCACGCTCACGGTGAACGACTGTTGGTTCGACGGCAATACCGCGACTTCATCGTTTGGGGCTGAAGGTGGCGCAATCTGGGACGGTGGAAGCTGGCTGACGATCAACAACAGCACGTTTTCAAACAACTCCGCCGTAGCCAGCGACGGTGGAATTGACACTTTTGCGGAGGGTGGAGCGATCTGGGGCGGTCCGTCGTCAACGATCACGAACTCGACCTTCGTGAGCAATTCCGCACAGGTGACCAGCAGTTCTGGGGGGCCTGCCATATCGGAAGGGGGCGCATTGTGGCTGGGTTCGGGCGGAAGTAGCACGACGGTCACCAACTGCACTGTCATCAACAATAGCGCGACTGTTCCCAGCGGCAGCGGCGGAGTGGGTGAAGGCGGCGGAATCTGGGGTTGGGGCACGGTCACCAACACGATCGTGTACGGAAACACTGCGGATAACGGCCCGGATGTCTGGAACGGCGCACTCGCCAGCGGCGGTCACAACATCGTCGGGGATGCTTCGGGCGGTAGCGGCGTTGCGTTTGTGAACGGTACCAACGGCGACATCGTGGGTTCCGATCCCATGCTCAACAGCCTGGCGGACAACGGCGGACCCACCCAGACCCTTTCGCTCCAGGCAGGCAGCCCCGCCATCAACGCGGGCGACGACACGGCCGCCCCCACCACCGACCAGCGTGGTTATCCACGCGTCGGAACATCTGACATCGGAGCCTACGAATACGGCTCCTCGCTCGTCAATCATCCCCCCACCTTCTCCAGCACCGAGATCGATACCGCCTACTCCGGCACACAGTACACCTACAACATCAGCACCACCGATGCCGACAGCGATCCCATGACCATCACGGCACCCACCCTGCCAAGCTGGCTCTCCCTCACCGACAACGGCGACGGCACCGCAACGCTCTCGGGGACGCCCACCGACAGCAACTTTGGCAGCAACCCCGTCGTCCTCCAGGTCAGCGATGGCACCGACAGCACCCAGCAGAGCTTCGATCTGTCCGTGGTGGTGCAGAAGCGGCGCTTTGTCAGCGACGGCGTCCTCCGGATCAACGGAACAAATGGGGACGACAACATCCACGTCTGGCTCCGCGGCGACCAGGTGCGGGTGGTGTCCAACGGGGTCCTGCATGACTATGCCGCCTCGAACGTCAGCTCGATCCAGGTGCTGGCGTTTGATGGCAACGACACCGTCACGTTCAATACACCGGGAATCGACTGCTATGCCCTGGGTGGAGCGGGCAACGACACGCTCACCGGCGGCGCCGAGTACGACATCCTCACCGGCGGCGCTGGCAACGACGTGCTGATCGGCTACGGCGGGAACGACCGCCTCAACGGCTCGGGTGGCAACGACCTGCTGGGTGGCGGGGCCGGTGATGACCGTCTCTATGGCGGCGACGGCAACGACACCCTCGACGGCGGCACCGGCACCGACCAACTGTTCGGCGGATCGGGCAACGATGCCTTTGTCTCCTACGACAGCCAGACCGACTTCGTCAACGGCGGCAGCGGAACCAACGTCGCCGTCGTCGATGGAATGCTCGACAAGGCTACCAACATCGACAGCTTCCTCTCGCCTTCTCTCCTGGTGAGCAAGAAGCATCGGCACTCGGCCTAGTTCAAAGACGGATTATCCAGAAGCGGCACCCGCAACGGCGTGTAACCATTGCGGGTGCTTTTATTTGCGCACCTTGCTCCTTCGCCACTTGCCGCCTGGAAACGGCTCGGCGGAGCCCACACGACATATTCACATCCATTTGTGCAAAACAACCGGGTCACACCGTACTCACACCGTGCAAACGCCGTGCCCAAAGCCAGGCCATGCAGACCTCATGCGTACCCTTCAACAGGATGGCCCTGACCTTTCCCCGCTGAGTCATAGCACCTCATCCTGTAAAGGCAGCTTGACCATGGTTTGTTCGTTCCCGCTGCCTGGAGCGCGGCGGATACGGGACCCGCACCGAGACCCATGATGAGCCGATCGGTCCCGGAGGCAACGACGCACAACGCGACATCCCCATCCATGGCCTGATCGAAATGCTAATTGTTCTTGGCTTACCGCATCGACTGCCTAACACTACAGCGCCAAGCTGGCGATTTCAGTCCAGAATTGCGGTCAACACTTGAGTAGACGAGGACTTACGGACGATCCAGCGATGAAGTGCTCAAAAGGGCCCCTCTGGCCGCTTGGCCGGTGCGGCAAATTGTCATGTTCGGACCACCAGGTCGTCAGAAGGGGCAAAAACCGGGTTCGGGGTGGGGTGGGGAGGGTACGGTACTACAACGGTGAGAGTACGGTGTGGGCCGGGAGGAGATTTGGGCGCAACATGGGAGCAGAATGTCCTCTGATGGGATGTTTCTTCACGAACGGGCTCTTGGCACAGCGCTCAAGGCGTTGCCGAAGCGACCAGGAGGCCCTGTAGGGCTTGCGGCGAGCAAGGGCTGCCTGGCGCCTCGATGGCGCGGGAGAGGGTTCTGTCAGAAGCATGGGGTCCCTTAACTCTACATCCCGGCGTCGGCGCTTCGAGGCTGGAAACGATGAGCAAAAACATGAGCGGATCGGATAAGGACTTAGGAAGGATCCGGCCCGGTAGTGCTAAGGACTGTGCGCCGGGAGCGCATCCTTCCCCTCTTCCGACAATGACTGCTTATTTTCGCGCGGCACCGTCATCAAAAGCCCTTAGTTTTCATCTTTGCACACCTTTTGCTTAAGATTCCGTCTGCGGAGCGGTCGGGTTGAGGTGCGGGCTTTTGCTGTGGGTGCCCTTGACCATCCCGCCACGCTTCACGATAAGCGGTAGTTGAGCAGACCCCTTTTACTTTTTCCTGCCAAGCGCAAGGAGCCAAGCCAATGTCGAACGTGCGCCATGAGGCGATCAAGGCGATCGCCGGTGCCAAGCACAATCTCAATCGCGTCGATTTCCGTAAGACGCATGTCAAAGACCTCTTCGGTGTAAACGTCTTCAACGAAGAAATTCAGCGCCAGCGGCTGCCCAAGCCGGTGTTCAAGGCGCTTCAGAAGACGATCCGCCAGGGCCAGCCCCTCGATGCCACAATCGCCGACGCCGTCGCGATGGCCATGAAGGACTGGGCCATCGAGAACGGGCGCGACGCACTTCACGCACTGGTTCCAGCCGATGACCGGCCTGACGGCCGAGAAGCACGACAGCTTCATCGTGCCGACCGACAGCGGCGCCGGCGCGATCGCGGAGTTCACCGGCAAGGAGCTGATCCAGGGCGAGCCGGACGCCAGCAGTTTCCCTCGGGCGGCCTGCGGGCGACGTTCGAGGCCCGCGGCTACACCGCCTGGGACCCCACCAGCCCCGCCTTCATCCTGGAGCAACCCGAACGGCGCCACGCTGGTCATCCCGACCGCTGTTCTCTCCTGGACCGGCGAGGCCCTGGACAAGAAGACCCCCCTGCTGCGATCCATGGAGGCGCTGAGTACCCAGGCGCTGCGCATCCTGAAGCTGTTCGGCAACACCAGCGCGCAGAGGGTGTTCACCACGGTCGGGACCCGAGCAGGAGTACTTCCTGATCGACCAGAACTTCTATCTACCTCCGCCCGGACCTGATCAACTGCGGGCGGACGCTCTTCGGCGCCAAGCCCCCCAAGGGCCAGGAGCTGGAGGACCAGTACTTCGGCTCGATCCCCGAGCGCGTGCTGGCCTGCATGGCCGAGATGTCGAGTACGGAGCTGTTCAAGCTGGGCGTGCCGATCAAGACGCGCCACAACGAGGTGGCGCCCGGCCAGTACGAGATGGCCCCGATCTTCGAGAACGCCAACCTCGCCACCGACCACCAGATGCTGATCATGGACCGATGCTCAAGAACGTCGCCGACAGCTACGGCTTGGCCTGCCTGCTGCACGAGAAGCCCTTCGCGGGCATCAACGGCTCGGGCAAGCACAACAACTGGTCGATGGCCACCGACAACGGTGAGAACCTGCTGAACCCCGGCGACACGCCGCACGACAACGCCCAGTTCCTGGTCTTCTGCTCGGCGGTCATCCGCGCGGTGGACAAGTACGCGGACCTGCTGCGTCTCAGCGTCTGCGGCGCCGCCAACGACCACCGCCTCGGCGCCAACGAAGCCCCGCCGGCGATCATCTCGATCTTCCTGGGCGAGCAGCTCACCGACATCTTCGAGCAGATCGAGAAGGGCGGCGCCAAGAGCTCCAAGCAGGGCGGGCCAGTTCGAGATCGGCGTCTCGATGCTGCCCAAGCTGCCGCGCGACGCCGGCGACCGCAACCGCACCAGCCCGTTCGCCTTCACCGGCAACAAGTTCGAGTTCCGCGCCGTCGGCGGATCGTTCAACGTCGCGGGGCCGAACACCGTGCTCAACACCATCGTGGCCGAGTCGCTGGACTACATCGCCACCGAACTGGAGAAGGCGACCAAGGGCGGCAAGGATCTCGTCGGTGCCATCCAGGAGCTGCTGCCGAAGATCATCAAGGAACACAAGCGGGTCGTCTTCAACGGCGACAACTACGTCGAAGAGTGGCAGATCGACGCCGAGAAACGTGGCCTGCCGAATCTCAAGAGCACGATCGAATGCCTGCCCGTGCTCAAGGACAAGAAGACGCTCGACCTGCTCAGCAAGTACAAGGTGTACAGCGGCAAGGAACTGGAAAGCCGCTTCAACATCCTCTCCGAGAAGTATGTCAAGGAGATCGCGATCGAGGCCAGCACCATGATCAACCTGGCCAAGAGCATGGTCCTCCCGGCGGCGATGAAATACCAGATGGAGGTTGCACAGGCCGTCGGGGCAACGAAGGCTGCCGGCGTGGACAGTGGACAGCAGTTGGGCCTGCTCAAGGACCTGACCGTGACGATCGGTGATTTCCAGAAGGCGATCGCTTCGCTGGAAAGTGCCGCAGCGCATCACGGCCCGGGCGACGCGTTCGATCACGCCAAGCTCACCAAAAGCAAAATCCTGCCCGCCATGGAGGATTTGCGCAAGCTGGGTGACAAGCTCGAGACGATCGTCTCCGATGAATACTGGCCGCTGCCGACGTATCGGGAGATGCTGTTTATCAAGTAACCGCACCCGTCAGTCGCAAAATGTCGAACAGGCCCCGGAGCATTCCGGGGCCTGTTTGCTTTTGTTTCTTAGCAACGGACGACGGGTTAAACTCGCGGCATGCAATGCCTCGTCTTACTGGGCGCGCTGCTGATCTGGGCGTCCGCAACGCAGCCGGCGGCGGATATGCGGCAGTACGGATTCGCCGCCCTGGCTGCCACTGAAAACCACTTCAAGCTCGACGGCGGACTGTATGCGGACAACATCCAGCTTCCGCAAATGACCCCGAGCGGCCCGGCAGCGATCTGGCCCGCGGGGATTCAGCTCTCCGCTCTCAACGCTGCCGCAGCGCTCGATCCCGAATACATTCCGCGTGCCAAAGCGTATGCCGATGCGCTGCTGGCCTATCGCAGTGAGCGAAACGGCATGCCCGCGTACCAGTGCATTCCCAGGCCCAAGCCGAGCGACCATTACTTCGACGACAACGAGTGGCTCGTTCTCGATTTTCTCGAAACCTATGACCTGACGCACGACAAGACGTATCTCGACCGCGCTGCGGAAGTCTTCCGCTACGTCGCCTCGGGCGAGTCCAAAGAGCTCGGCGGCGGCATCTGGTGGCGGCCGGCCCATGACAGCAAGAACACCTGCTCGAACGCCCCCGCCATCTGCGGAGCGCTGCGGCTGTATCAGTACACCCACGAGCCCGAACTGCTGGCGACGGCCAAGCGCCTCTACAAGTGGACCAACAGCCATCTGCAGGACGCCGACGGGCTTTACTGGGATACGCTCTACCCCAACGGGTCGATCCAGAAGATGAAGTGGTCCTACAACACCGCGCTGATGATCCGCGCCAACTGCCTGCTTGATCAGGTAACGCACGAGCGGGCGTATCTGGATGAAGCCGAGCGCGTCGCCCATGCCGCCGAGAAGCACTGGTTCGGCGGAAAGGACGGCGCGGTCACGGACGATGCCGCTTTCGCCCATCTGCTTCTTGAATCGCTGCTCTATCTCTCCGACATTGACCACGACGCTCACCACGTCGCAATCGTGCAGCGGGCGCTCGAAGCGCTTCACAAGAACTCCCGGGAATCAGGCGATTTCTATCCCAAGCACTGGGATGCCCAGTCACCCAAAGACACCCGGATCCACCTGCTCAATCAGGCATCGGCTGCGCGCGCCTTCCTCGTCGCAGCGCGCGTACGGCGCCGGCGGCTGATCCGGGCGCTGCGTCGCCCTTGCCGCGGTCAGGAAGATCCGCAAGGCGCGGGTCAAGTCTTCGCGAAGCGCAACGTACCCTTCTGCCGTTGGCCGGTATCCAACACAGCGCAGTGCCTGAAGGTTGAACGGCAACTGCACCCGCCCCCGGCCGATCAGGATCGGACATCGCCCCATTGCATGGCAGATCCCCAGCAGGTACGCGATATCCGCAAACCAGTCCGACACATCCGCGACGATCACCTCAGCGCGGGCCAGCCATCCGACGGCATCCGCCAGCGCTGAATCGGAATCGAACTGCACCTGCATCTCCTCGACGTTCAGTTCGTTCTTCTGCATCGCCGGTACGACAGCGCTATCGAAGACGAAACGGCACAACGGCGTCTGCGGCATGAGATGCAGGGCGAGGTTGCGCTCGATCGGAATGCTTGTCTGCTGGCGCAGAAACTCGATCTGAAGCCGCTCATACTCGGATGGTCCGCTCATGAATATCCCGCGACAGATCGCATTCTAGCGGATTGCCGTTTGGCAGGCGCGACTTTTTCCTCTGAATGCGATGGCGTTTGGCGGGTGCCGGCGTTCGAGGGCCGACCGCGGCCGAGCACCGATGTCCGGCCGCATCTGACCCGGCCATTGCCCTTGTCGCCGTATTTCCGCTTTGCCGCGCAACCCGCTATAGTTCCTCCCCCTATGGCTTTGGAAGTCGGCATCGTCGGATTGCCCAACGTGGGCAAGAGCACCATCTTCAACGCCCTGACGGCCGCGGGCGCGCTCGCCGCCAACTATCCCTTTGCCACGATCGAGCCGAACGTCGGCGTCGTCGCCGTCCCCGATCAGCGCCTGCACGAAATCAATGAACTGATCGAGACGGAGAAGATTGTCCCCGCCGCCCTTCGCGTGGTCGACATCGCCGGCATTGTCCGCGGCGCATCCACCGGCGAGGGGCTGGGCAACAAGTTCCTCTCGCACATCCGCGAAGTCGATGCCATCCTCCACGTCGTCCGCTGCTTCGAGAATCCCGACATCGCCCACGTCGAGGCGGACGTCGATCCCATCCGCGACATCGAAACGATCGACACCGAACTTGCCCTGGCCGATCTCGAGACCGTCTCCATGTCGCTCGACAAAGCGGAACGGCTGGCCCGCTCCGGCGACAAGGAAGCCATCGCCAGGGCGGCACTGCTTAGGAAGTGTCGCGAGGTTCTCGACCAGGGCCGCCCGGTGCGCGAGCTGACGCTCGACCCTGAAGAGCAGAAGCTCATCAAGAGCCTCGGCCTGATCACTGCTAAGAAAGTCCTCTACGTTGCCAACGTGGATGAAGCCGACATCCACGGCGCCGGCCCCCTCGTGCAAAAGGTCCGCGAAAAAGCCAAAGGCGAAGGCGGCCATGTCGTCCCCGTCTGCGGCAAGCTCGAAGCGGAGCTGGCAGAGCTGGAGGCAAAGGACCGCCGGGAGATGCTCGAATCGATGGACTTGGCGGAGCCCGCGCTGGCGGCCCTGACGCGCGAAGCCTACAAGCTGCTGGGTCTGCACTCATTCTTTACCGCCGGCCCCAAGGAGATTCGCGCCTGGACGATCCCCATCGGCGCCAGCGCCCCCCAGGCCGCCGGCGTCATCCACACCGACTTTGAGCGCGGCTTCATCCGCGCCGAGATCTACAGCCTTGCCGATCTCAAGCAATACAAATCCGAACAGGCCATCAAAGCGGCCGGGAAAATGCGGGCCGAGGGCAAGAGTTACCTCATGAAAGACGGTGACATCACCCACTTCCTGTTCAACGTGTAGGGCACGGCGGCCGCAAGAAACCCCGCGGCTCGGCGCGCTCTGTTGGTCGCGCTCCGCCCGCTTTCAACACAGCCGCCCGGGCATTAACCTCTTTTTGCCGTGAGCACCGCCTCATCACCCCCGCCGCCTGATGAATGCTACCGCTGCGGCTACGACCTGCGCGGGATCGACAATACATCCCCCTGCCCGGAGTGCGGCCTGCTGGCCGAACGCAGCCGCCGGCCCAGCGATGAGCTGCACGATACCCGGCCCCGCTGGCTGCGGCGGCTCTCCTGGGGCGTCTGGCTTATCCTGCTAGCTATTCCGGTGATCATCGCCGGGCGGACGTTCGCCAAGTTCATTTACGATTGGTGGATGCAGCATCAGCCGCCTTGGGGCCTGGGGATATCATTTTGGACGTGGCTGCAATTCCTGTCCTTGCTGGGACCTGAACTCGGTTTCCTGATCGTCTGGATTGGCGCCCTGCTGCTGACGTCAGGGGAGGGGTATCCGCCTGCCGACCGCGCCGATGCCAGTCTGCGCCGCACGATACGCTGGGTCGGATTTACGCCGTTGCTGGCGATAATTGTGTATCAGCTTCAGTTGAGTATTGATCTTCGGTTGGGCGCCCAAGCTTTGATTGGCAGCCGCTGGATACTGTCGCACTGGTTATTCTCCTGATCGGTGGGCCGCCGCTTCCCATCCTGATCTTCCTGCGCCTGCGCGGGCTGGCCAAACGCGCCCGCAGCGCCCATCTGGCCGAGCATTGCCTGATCGTCGGCATCGGGGCATCGGTTTCGCTGGTATACATCGCGGCCGCGAGTTGGGTGCTCTACAACGCAGACAAGTGGTTCGGCGAATTCTGGATGAGCCGTTCCCCGATCGCCCTGGCCCTTGAGTTGATCATGGCCACGAGCGCCTCGCTGTTTATCCTCTGGAGCCTCTACCTGCTGATCCGCTTCGCCATCGCCTTCGGCAGCGCGCGGCGACACCTCCGCCGCAAGTGGAAGCGGGATGATCGGTCCCTTGTGCCTGCGGAAACGGAAAAGCCGGTCGGATAGGCGTCCGCCCTATGGCCTCTTGATCGGGAACCACTGCTCGCCACTGTTCCAGTACCAGGTCTGGCCGGTCTGGCTGTTCCAGAGGATAGCCCCGGTTCCATTTGACTGCCCGGCGGCAAGCGCCGTCACGTGCCACGGTCCCGGATTCATCGCCGCCGGACGGCAGCACGCCATCGGGTTCGCGCAAGGCATCGTGGCCGGCTGCTGCGGGCACATGCCCATCCGCATCCCCGGGCCCATCCCCATCCCCGGACCCGGGCCCGGGCCCGCTCCCAGCAATAGAAAAATTCCCGCGGCGAGTGCCGCACCCAGCACGCCGCCCAGCAGCGTATGTTTGGTACCAGACATGGGATACCTCCTCAAAGGTTGACAGAACGCCGCCGATTCTCCGCATTCCTTGTGCGCTGCAAGAAAATCACCTCCCGCCCTTTCGCCATCGGGGTTGACCTCTCATTTGCCTCACGCCGCCAGCTTCGACTTGCCGGCAGTCACCATAGTCGCCGTCGCACCTCCCCCGCCGAAGTTGACGTTGAACTGCGCTGGGGCGCCCGCCGCGGTCGAGCGCACGGCGATGATCTGGTAGGTCATCGTTCCACCGGGTGCGCCGCCGGCGGGGAGCGTGCTGTCGATGAACTGCTTGCTTCCGGTTGAGCCGATGAAGGTGAACTCGCCGCCGCCCGCGGGGGGCGTGAGCCTGCGATAGACCTGGTAGATCGTCCCGGTGCTGCCGGAGGGGTTGGCGCACTTCCAGCGCAGGACCAGCGCCCCATCGGCCAGCAGCTCGACGGAAAATTGTGCGGGCGTTCCCGGCGGCGGCAGGGGCGAGGCGTTCTGGGGCGCGGGGATCAGCGCCAGGCTGTAGATGCTCTTGCCACCGCTTGCCGCCTTCGCCCGGATCTGCTTCACGATGTCGCTGCCGGCGCGGGCCATGGCCCGGGCCGAAATCCGCAGTTTCTGCGTCGCCGAGCGCGCGGCCTGCTGCGCTGCCCGCTGCGCAATGTAGTCCGCCCGCGCTGCGGCGACCTTGGCCGCGAGATCGTCCACCGCCGCCGCTGAAGTGCCGATAGCCGCTGGATCAGCGCTCCACGATGCGGTGTGGACCTCGAAGAAGCGGATGCCGTTGTCGATCTGCCTGGGGACAAGCCGCATGTCGGGGCTCCTGGCTGGGGTAACATCCCTCAAGATCGTCGCGAAACGCCCCCCGGCTTAACTCAACGCCCGTAAAAGCCCCAAAAACGCCCTTCGCTGCCCCGATACGCCGTGTCCAAGCGGCAATGACACGTGCCCGAGCGGCTCGGACACGGGCCAGCGCGGCCGGGACACGCGTCCGAGCGCTGGGGACATGTGCCGGCGCTGCGGAACCTCGTGCCCGCGAGAGCGAACCTCGTGTCCGCGCCGCCGGTCATCGCGTCAGCGCGATCGAGGCTCGGGCTTCGGCGAGAGAACCTCGCACAGGCGCAGGGACACATCCCCCGCGCCGGGGAAGATCAAGGCGTGAGAGGACCCCATCAATGCCGTGCGAGCGCCCATGCGGGATTGCGCGAAAGAGTCGGGGGGCTCGCCATCGCCGGCCGGCGGAGCTGGGACCGGCACGCCCATCTCGCCCCCCCCACTTCGCTCGACCGTTCCCGCCGGTGCGGGATTTGCTTCATCGCCACCGGCCAATCGTGCTAGGATATTGCAGATGCGAAGGTGCCTCCTCTTGCTTTCCGGAGCGTTGCTTGTCGCGGCGGCGATCACGGTGAACGTGCATGCCCAGGACACCGATGAGGACAAGCCCATCGATCAACAGCGAGCGGAACTCAAGCAGGAGGCCCAGACCGAGGTCCAGCAGTTCAAGACCGTGCGCGCCAAGAGCATCGAGCAGGTGCTTCAGTTCAAGATCGAAAACAACGACCTGGTCCTGCACAGCTCCCTTCCGGCCACCGACAGCAACTATGTCCATCTCAACGTCGCCGGTCTCTCGAACTTCTGCAAGGTGCAGATCAACGCCGCCGGCACCCATTCCTTTCAGCTCATCGACCAGCAGTTCCCGCCCGATGGCATCGTGGTGCTGACGATGGTCTTCGCCATACCCAATCACCTCCAGATCTCCCGTGACGAAGACCGCGGGGACGAGCGCAGCAATGTGCAGCTGATCCAGTCCGGACAGGACGCGGCAAACGGCGAAGACCACGTCAAGCTGTATATCAACGTCACCCGCCGCAACGGCCAGACGATCGAGAATCAGAAGCTCTCGGCCGCCAACATCCTCGAGCTGCGCCGCAAATATCCGCTTGAACTGGCCAGATACGTTGAGCCGATCTTCCGCGATCTTCACCAGGAAGCCGTGCTGGGCGAGGTGGATTCCAAACTCGCCTGGCAGGTGTTTGCCCCGCTCTATCATCCGGATGCAGCGCTCGAGGCTCGGGTCGGGTCGCTGGTCCGGCAACTGGATGCCGACGATTTCGCCGGGCGCGAAGCGGCGTCCAGGCAACTCCAGAGGCTTTGCCCGCCCGCCGCCGTGGTCCTGATGCGCATGGATCGCACCGGCATGAGTGATGAGGAGCAGACCCGCATCGATGCCGTGATCGCCCCCTACAAACCGCTCTCCGACGTTGAGGCGACGAAGCTGTGCACGAATAAGTTCTTCCTGAGTGACTGCCTCTATTGCGATGACATACAGATTCGCCGCTGGGCGCTTGGACAGTTGCAGCAGACCCTTGGCCATGCCGTGGCCTTTGACGTCAACGCTTCCCATGCCGCCCGCGTCCAGGCCGTCGGCGATCTGCGCCAGAGTCTCCTGGGCATTCCCGGACCCACGCGGAGCAGCGCATCGGCAACTCAAGCAAGTAGCCCCAGCGCACCCGCGTCTGCTCCAACGGGGCAATGATCTTTGTCGTGCTAGGCGGTAGCCGCCGGCGCCGCGGCATGCTTCCCTGGCTGGTACTTCCCCGGCGTGCTTCGCGCGGCGATGGCCAGCCGGTTCCACGCGTTGATCGTCGCGATCGCCAGCGTCAGGTCCGCGAGCTCTTTCTCGGAAAAATGCGGCCTCACCACTTCGTACACCGCATCCGGAACGTGCCCATCCCGGACGTTCGTCACTGCCTCGGTCCAGGCCAGTGCCGCCCGCTCGCGATCGCTGTAGTAAGCAGACTCCTCCCAGGCATCCAGCCCATAAAGCCGCTGCTCACCCTCGCCCGCCGCCCGCAGGTCTTTCCAGTGCATGTCGATGCAGTACGCGCATCCGTTGATCTGCGAAGCCCGCAGCTTGATCAGATGAATGAGGTTCACCTCCAGGCCGCAGGTTGCCAGGTACTTCTCCAAACCGCTCATCGCCCGGTATCCCTCGGGCGCTGCGGCGAGGCTGAATCGTTGCTGTGTCATGCCTTCTCCTTCACATTCGGGTCAGTTCCACAATTCCCCGATCATCTGCTTTGGCCAGCCAGCCGGCCGGGACAAATGTCGTCGCCTCCGCATCCACCAGAATCAGCGGCCCGGGCGTCCGGCCCCTCTGGATCAACTGCCCGCGCTCCAGCACCCCCGCTCGAACGGTAGCACCCACGGAGTCGATAATCTCCGTCTTGCGCACTGGACCTTGCGTCGCCGCCTCCAACACAATCGCCGGCAACTCCACGTTTGGCGAGCGTCCGATCCGCCGCACGCGCAGCGTCACGATCTCGATCGCCCGCCCCCTGGGAGGCCGGCCATACAACTGACGATAGGCCGCGTAAAACTGCCGGGAAATATCCGGGATGGTGCATCCGGCCACGGCCACCTTCAACTCGTGCGACTGCCCGCGAAACCGAACATCCGCAAAATACTCGACCGATGCGGTCAAATGCTCCGGCAGGTGCGCCTGTGCCTGCTCCGACAAGGCAGCGTATTCGCGCTCAAGCTCCGCATCGCTCAAGCGGTCGCTCCGATGCACAACCGTCCGAGACACATCCACCAGCGGCGGAGCCACCACCATGCCCAGTGCCGACAGCACCCCGCAATAGGGCGGCACGATCACCCGTGGAACCTTCAATCCTTCCGCCAGCGCGCAGGCATGCAGCCCGCCAGCCCCGCCGAAGCTCACCAGCGCAAACCTCCGCGGATCGTGCCCGCGCCGGGCCGTCACCGCGCGGATTGCATTGGCCATATTCGCTTCGGCGATGCGGATGATGCCCAGTGCCGTCTCGGTGATGGATTTTCCCATCGCCCGCGCCAGCGGCTCGATCCCCTGCCGCGCCAAATCCAGCTCGATGCGCATCGTCCCGCCCAGAAACTGATCCGGAAGAATCCTGCCCAGAAGCAGGTTCGCATCGGTAACCGTCGGCTCCTTGCCCCCGCGCCCGTAGCACGCCGGACCCGGCACCGCCCCGGCCGATCGCGGGCCAACCCGCAATGCCCCGCCCGCATCGAGATGCGCGATCGATCCTCCGCCCGCGCCGACCGTGTGGATGTCATACATCGGCAGACCAAGCGGCAGTCCGTCGATCGTGGTGTTCGTCGTCCAGTTAGGCCGCCCGTTGATGACCGTCGCCACATCCGTGCTCGTCCCGCCCATGTCGTAGGTGATGGTCTCGCCCGCTCCTGCCGCCTGTGCGACGAACGCCGCCCCCATGACGCCTCCCGCGGGACCCGAGAGGACCAGCTTCGCGGCAGAGCGCGCCGCCTCGGAGACTTCGAGCGTCCCGCCACCGGACTGCGTAATCCGCAACTCCTTCACCGCATCCGGCAATTCGCGCGAGAGTCGCTCAAGATATTGCTGCACCGTCGGCCGCAGCGATGCATTGATCGCCGTGGTGCTGGCACGCTCGTACTCGCGAAACTCCGGCAAAATCTCGCTCGAAAGGCTCACCGTCAGCCCGGCTTCGGCCAGTCGATTCCCCAGCCGCTCCTCATGAATCGGATTGATGAAGCTGAACAGCAGACAAACCGCCACATGCTTCAATCCGCGCTCCTTCAACGCCCGCACCACGCGATCGATCTCGGCATCATCCAGCCCGCAGATGACTTTCCCCTGAGCATCGACCCTCTCACGAACCGTAAGGCAGTTGTCGCCAACCGCAAGTGGCTCCGGCCTTTCAACCCGCAGTGCATAAAGCCTCGGCCGGTTCTGCCGTCCGATCAGCAGCATGTCCGCAAATCCCTCTGTCGTCACGAATGCGACCGGCTCGCCCGCACGCTGCAACAGCGCATTGGTTGCAACTGTCGATCCATGAACGAGTTTGATCGCCCCCGAATCGCCCGCAAGCGCCCGCCCGACCGCTTCCACGACCGTCTTCTCGAACGCCGGCGGGCTCGAGGGCACCTTCACCACCTTCAGCGCGCGCCCGTCAAACGCGACGAGATCGGTGAATGTCCCGCCGACATCGACGCCGACGATCAGCTCCGTTTGTTCGCCACTGCCAGGCTGCATACAATCGCCACCGATGAACGCCATCATCATAGTCGATCACGGCTCGCGTCGCGCCGAATCGAACGCGATGCTCGTGGAAGTCGCGAGTCTCTTCGCCGCGAGATTCGCCGGGCAATACAAGATTGTTGAGCCTGCGCACATGGAGCTCGCCGAGCCGTCCATCGCCACCGCCTATGACCGCTGCGTCGCCGGCGGCGCCACCCGCATCATCCTCTGCCCCTTCTTCCTCGGCCCCGGAAAACACTGGACCAGCGACATCCCCCGCCTCACCGCCGATGCCGCGGCCAAACATCCCAGCACGCACTATCACGTCACCCAGCCCCTCGGCATCGACGATCTGATCCTGGACCTGATCCAGAAGCGCATCGTCTCCTGCCTGGAACACGAATACCTCTGCGACAACTGCCGTGGCACGCTCCGCAGCGGCGAAAAAGCCGCACCCCACGATTCAACGAAGTCCTGACGCTACCTCTTCTTCCCCTTCGCCGGCAGCGAACAATAGACGCTCGGAAACGCCGCATACATCGCGCAACACCGCACCAGATGCTCGATCGGCACCGAATCGTTCACCGTATGCGCCACCTCTTCCGCGGCCGGCCCGAATCCCACGCACGGAATCCCGAACATTCCCGCGATCGACACGCCATTGGTACTGAATGTCCACCGGTCCACCTTCGCCGGCTTCTTGAATAGCGCCTGGTGCGTCTCGATCGCTGCCCGCACCGGCGGCGCATCCTCTGACTGCACCCACGTCGGGAAATACTTGTCCGTCTCATACGTATTCCCCGTGTACGCCTTCTGGGAATATTGCAGCAGTTCCACCTTCGCCTTCACGCCCGCGCACTTGACCGCCTCCCGCACCTGGCGGAGCGCCATCGCTGCCGTCTCCCCCGTCGTCAGCCGGCGGTCGAGCTGGATGTACGCCGCCCCCGGCACCGCGCATCGGCTGGGCGTCTGGCAATCGATGTAGCTCACCGTCACCGTCCCGCTGCCCAGGAACTTGTCGTTCTTCAGCCGCTTGTGCAGCCTCTCAATCTCCCCGACGATCTTCGCCGCCTTGTACACCGCATTGTCCCCTTTCTCGGGCATCGACCCATGGCAAGACTTACCCGGAACGGTGATTCCGATCTCCATCCTCCCGCGCTGGCCGCGGAGGATCTTGCAGTTCGTCGAGTCTGTAATGATCACGCACTCCGGCCGGATCTTGTCTTCCTTCACGATGTATTGCCAGCACAGCCCGTCGCAGTCCTCCTCCATCACCGTAAACGTCAAGAGCAGCGACCACTCTCCATTCGCAAGCCCCAGGTCCCTGATCAGCTTCGTTGCATACACCATCGCCGGCACGGCCCCGCGCTGATCCCCCGCCCCGCGCCCATAGACGATTCCCTTTTCAACTTTCCCCTTGAATGGATCGTGCTTCCACTCATCCGGATTCCCCACGCGGACGGTATCCACATGTGCATCGATCGCGATCAATCGCGAGCCGGTCCCCACCTGCACCAGCAGGTTCCCCAACCCATCGACCCAGACCTTGTCCGCCGCTCCCAGCTTCTGGACCTCTTCGCGGATGCGCCCGATAACGCGCCCTTCCGACCCGCTGTATCCTTCGATCGCAACGATGTCACGCAGGAAATCGACCATCTGCTGCTCCTGCGCCCTGGCAGCGGCAACAATAGCTGCATAATCCATATTTGCCCTCTTCCCTTGGGGAAATGCCCACGGCAAAGAATATCGCATTTGTGTCCGGCGCTCAATTTTGGCAACTGGCGTTTCTCGTACTCCAGCGAAGCGAATGTCACTCTGAGCGTAACGAAGGCTCTCAATGTCCCAACGCCATAGATTCCTCGCTGCGCTCACTCTGACAGGGGTGTCACACGGTTATGCGAGTGCGTTCAGCAAGTATTGCCGACAATGCGCGTGCCGGTTTCACCGGCGAATGCCTCCCCAAACCGCTCGCAGCTCGTAATCAAAACCTCCGCCTGAACGTCCTGCGCTCCGCTCAAGGAAATCAATCCCCGCCTCAACCTTCGGCAGCATCGACCCCGCCCCAAATTGATCTTGTCCTGCCATCGTCCGCGCCTCGCTCAATGTCATTTTCGCAAGCACTTTAGCCGTTGGCTTGCCATAATCCCTCTGCACCTGATCGACATTGGTCAGAATCGCCAGCATGTCAGCGTTCAACTCCGCTGCCAGGACTGCGCTCGTGCGGTCCTTGTCGATCACTGCCTCGATCCCCCTGTATTGCCCCGACGCATCCCGCGTCACCGGAATGCCGCCCCCGCCGGCCGCCACTACCAGGTGTCCGTTCGCCACCAGCGTCCTCAGCAGCGGCATCTCCACAATCTCCCGTGGCATCGGCGAGGGAACCACGCGCCGCCATTGCCCGCGCGTCTGGTCTTCCACGACCTTCCACCCGTCGTTCCGCACGTGCTCCTGCGCCGCCTCGCATGTCATGAACGGCCCCACCGGCTTGCTCGGAAGCGCAAACGCCGGATCGTCTCCATCGACCCGCACCGTCGTGATGATCGTCGTGCACAAGTGTGGCCGTCCCCGCCGCACCAACTCGTTCATCAGGCACTGGCAGATCATGTACCCCATCCCCGCCTGCGTGTCCGCCACCGCCGTATCCAGCGGCAGCGGATAGACGTGGAACTGCGCCGCGATCTCCACCCGCCGCATCACCTGCCCCACCTGCGGCCCATTCCCGTGCGTCAGCACGAGCCGATGCCCCGCCAAAAGTAGATCCACGATCGGCGTCACCGCCGCTGTCGTCGCCGCAAACTGCTCGGCAATATTCCCCTCCGTCCCCGGCAGCGTGACCGCATTGCCTCCCAGTGCCGCGACGATCAGCATGCTTGACCTCGAAGAAATTCCCCGGCGACAGGAACGTTATCGGCTATCCACCTGGTAGCTCTAAACCGCCGTGTCGAACTCGTCTCCGTTGCCCCCGACCATTATTGACGCTGGCTGGGCGGCATATGCCAATGCACCGGCTGGGCCTCGCATTCATCATCAGCCAAGACTCCGGCCGTCGGTCAGCACCCTTGAACGGTCAAAACGACAGTTGACAACCATGGGGACGAGGAATTCGAATCAGCGCGTGCAGTCATCAACTCTTACCAAAGGACTACGACCATGCGAATCGGAATCCACCACACCATCAACGACGCTCAGAAATGGGAGCAGACCATGAAGAGCGTGATGAACAAAATCCAGGAAGGCACCCTCCCTGCAGGAGTAAAGCCCGTCCTTGCCGTTCCCGCCACCAGCCGCAAGATCATGTTCTGCGTCTGGGACGCTGATTCGATCGATACTCTCAAGAGATTTATCGACGGCGAATCCGGCACCGCCGCTCGCAACGAATACTTCGAGGTGGATAACAAGAGCGCGGTAGGCTTGCCGTGAGCTGCCCCCACCGGACCTATATGAGAACGGAACACGCGCTTATCGTCTGGTCTTCGCCGCCGCGCTTCGGTTTCCCTCGGTGAGGCCCCCCTCGTGACCCGTTCCCAGCGGCTTTTTTATTGCTGTGCAATTGGGCAGCTTGCGGACGGTCGCAGGCATACCGGGTGCTGCTAACCACCGGCGATGGCGCCAATGATGAAGAAGGGCTCGGCGCCGGCGGCTACCTCTTGCGGCAGCGGGGTGTCAGGGGAATCGTGGGAGAGATCTTCCTCGCAAGCAAAAAACCGGACGAGGGGACGGCGCTGGTGGGTAACATGGTCACGGATGGTGCCGCGGAGCATGGGGTAGCAGGACTCCAGGGCGTCGAGGATGGTGCGCTGCGTGATGGGGGGATTAACTTCGAGCGGGACTTCGCGCGGACAGTTGGCGAGGACCTGGAGATGCTGAGGGACGATGACGCGAATCATGGTGAAGTCCCATCATGAGCCTTTTCGAGCAGGCTGATATCAATCTTGCGCATCTTGAGCATGGCTTCTGTAACGCGGGTGGATTTCTGAGGGTCCGGGTCCTGGAGTAGTTTCATAAGGGCGGCCGGGACGACCTGCCAGGAGATGCCGAATTTGTCTTTAAGCCAGCCGCACTGACCTTCCTCGCCACCTTCGGAGAGACGGCTCCAGTAGTAATCGACCTCCTCCTGCGACTCGCACCTGATGGAGAACGAGATGGCTTCGTTGAACGTGAAGATGGAGCCGCCGTTGAGGGCGATGAATTCCTGGCCGTCAAGCTCGAAGGTGGCGGTCATGACGCTGCCCTTGGGTCCGGGACCGGCGTCGCCATAACGACTGAGGTTCTTGAGACGCCCATTCCTGAAGATGGACGTGTAGAAATTGACGGCGTCCTCCGCCTGATTGTCGAACCAGAGGAAGGGGGTGATCCTGGGCATGGCCTTGGGCTCCTTCGATGCGACTGGCGGTCAAGCGAGGGTCTGGACCTCGACGGACAGGACCGCGGGCAGGTCGCGGACGATTGGAGACCAGTTGTCTCCACTGTCGGGGGAGCAATAGACCTGGCCGCCGGTGGTGCCGAAGTAGATGCCGCAGGCGTCGAGCGAATCGACGGCCATGGCGTCGCGAAGGATGTTCACATAGCAATCCTGCTGCGGGAGGCCTTTGGTGAGCGGCTCCCATTCGTTGCCGCCGGTGCGGCTGCGATAGACGCGGAGCTTGGCGTCCGGCGGATAGTGCTCCGAATCGCTCTTGATCGGGACGACGTAGATGGTCTCGGGCTCGTGGGCGTGGACGTCAATGGGGAAGCCGAAATCGCTGGGAAGGTTGCCGCTGACCTCGCGCCATTCGTCGCCGGCGTTGTCGGAGCGCATGACGTCCCAGTGCTTCTGCATGAAGAGGGTGTTCGGGCGCGAAGGATGCATGGCGATGCGGTGGACACAATGGCCGATCTCGGCGGTGGGATTCGGCATGAAGTTGGAGTGCAGGCCCTTGGTAATGACCTTCCAGGTTTTGCCGCCGTCATCCGTGCGGAAGCAACCGGCTGCGGAAATGGCAATGTACATGCACTGCGAATGGGTGGGATCGAGAAGAATGGTATGCAGGCACATCCCGCCGGCACCCGGCGTCCACTTGGGTCCCTGCTGGTTACGGAGGCCGGGCAGTTCCTTCCAGGTCTGACCGGCGTTGGTGGATTGAAAGATTGCCGCGTCTTCGACGCCGGCGTAGACGGTCTCAGGATCGCTCAGTGAAGGTTCGACGTGCCAGACGCGCTTGAACTCCCAGGGATGCGGCGTGCCGTCATACCATTGATGGGTGCCGGGATTGCCTTCATAGACGAACTTGTTGCTCTCGCCTTTGGGAAAACCCTGGGACGTCTTTTCCGGTCCGCCGCCGGGGGTTTCCCAAGTCTTTCCGCCGTCGCTGGAGCGCTGGATGATCTGCCCGAACCACCCGCTGGATTGGGAAGCGTAGATGCGATTGGGATCGACGGGGGAGCCCTTCATGTGATAGATCTCCCAGCCGCCAAAGCACGGCCCTTCGACCTTCCATTTCTGGCGCTTGCCGTCGGAGGTGAGGATAAACGCGCCCTTACGCGTGCCGACGAGAACTCGAACGCTGCTCATGGGGTTTCTCCTTTAGGCCTGTTCATCGCCCGAGGGGCCGTAAATTGGAGGAAGAGGAACGTCGTTCAACCGAAGATAAACCGAGAGAACAGCGCGGTGATGGATCATGTGGCTCAGCACGAACATTCGAATCACCGCAACCCGCGGCATCGTAAAGATCACGGTTCTGCCCTTGAGCAGCGACCACGGCTTGTCCATGTCCGCGTCGCTTGCCTTGGCGATCTCGCCGCGCATCGTCGCGACATTGCGATCGAAGAGGTCGAGGATCTCCCGCCGGGTCCGCAGCTTTGGCGATTCATAGCGCGGTTCGCCAACAGGTGCAAAGTCGAACTGGGGCTTGGTCAGTATCGCAACCGCCCATCCTGGCAACTCGGTCAAGTGATTGGCGTTCCAGCCGATGGTGTTGCTCCTGGCGTGAGGCTTCCAGTCTAGCTTGTCCTCGGGAATGCGCTCGAGCAGTTTTCGCGTCGTAGCCATCTCACGGTCAAATTCGGGCAGGATCAAATCGGCGTAGGCCATCGGCTTGTTCCTTAAGATGCGGATGCTGTGAGAATCATAATCTTTATTTCGCTGCAGCGCTTTCACCTGCTGCCGCCGGCGCGGCGAGGACCATCCATGTGACGCCGAAGCGATCGGCGAGCATGCCGAATTTTGACGCGAAGAAGGTCTTGGAGAGGGGCATCTGCACTTGTCCGCCCTCGCTGAGGGCGGCGAAGATTCGCTCGGCGTCGTTGTCTTCGCGCACGCTGAGCGCGAGCGATACTCCCTGGAAGCCGGCGTCGCCCTGGCAGCGGCCATCGGATGCCATGAGTTCGGTCTCGCCGATTCGGAAGCTGGCGTGCATCACCATTTCGCCAAGGCCGGGCGGGACCATGCGGGGATCGGGGCTGTCCTTGAATCGCATGAGGGTGACGACGGTCGCGCCAAGGGCCTTGCGATAGAACTCCAGGGCCTCGTCGCATCGGCCGTTGAAATTCAAGTAGGACTGAACGCGCACGACGCCTCCTTCCGGACGGACCACATATTGATTTCGACCCTGTATCGGCTGCTATGTAAGAAGACGATTTACTTAATTCCCTTGACCGGGGCTGTCAAGAGAATATTGTAGCGTTCGATAAATATTTAGCAGCCGAGGAGGGCACGGCGATGCCCAAGGGGCGTCCGAGAGAATTCAACATTGACCAAGCGCTGGATGCGGCCCTTATGTTGTTCTGGCGGCATGGATACGAGGGTACGTCGCTTTCGGCCCTGACGCGGGCGATGGAAATTAATGGCCCCAGTCTTTATGCGGCTTTCGGCAGCAAGCGAAAGCTTTTTGAGCGGGTGATCGATCGGTATATCCAGCAACCAGCTTCGTATCTTCCCAACGCGCTGAAGGAACCGACGGCGCGGCGTGTGGCGGAGAAGCTTTTCGAGGGGGCAATCAACATGGTGATGAACCCTAAGCATCCGGATGGGTGTTTGCTGGTACAGGCAGCGCTGGCATCGGCACCGCAGACGCAGGCGATTCGGAAGGAAGTGAGCCGGCGGCGGGCGAAGGCGGAAGCGGCCGTACGCCGGCACTTTGAGCTGGCGGTTGCGCAATCGGATCTGCCTGAGTCCGTCGATGCGGCGAAGCTCGCGCGATACATCGTGACCGTGATTTGGGGGATGTCGGTTCAGGCGGCGGGCGGGGCATCGCGCAGAGCTGGAAGCGGTGGCGGAAATGGCGATGCGCTCATGGCCGGAATGATCTCAGCAGGCACTCCAGCTCAGTTCGTCGTGCGGTCATTTCGTCGGCATTTGGGCACGTTTCTGACAAGACGTCGGAGTTAAGGTAACTGCTAACTGTGAATCAGTCGCGATTTTTTCAAGCGCAGAATCAAACATTTCGCAGTTAAAAAGCGTATGCAAATTTTCTGCTGAATTTGGGGGAAACGGACAAACTCGCGACACCTGATCCCGTAAAACAACGGAGACGGGTCCTGGGCGCACCTTGGACTCACACCGCGGAAACATCAACGACCCGCGCCCTGCCCGTCTTGTGTTGTGACGTACCCGGATGGCATCAGCCACTCGGTGCGCCGCGCACGACTGCATCCCCTCGCGCCGGCGAAGCTTCATTACACCCCACTGTTAAGGGTCGTGCGTTTCCGCCCGTTGTTTAACAGGAGCCGGTGTCATGAAGGTGTCCCGAAACTTGCGCAAGCATTCAATCTTCAAGCAGGGGCAACGGCGTTGGTTCGATATCGAATCGCTGGAAAATCGAACACTTCTCAGCACCTATTATGTATCGACCGGGGGCTCGGATTCTGCGGCGGGGACGAGTTCGGCGCCGTGGAAGACGCTGCAGCATGCCGTAAGCATGGTGCAGGCGGGCGACACGGTGGACGTGCGGGCGGGCAACTATGCGGGCTTCGTGCTGGGGTGGAACGGCTCGCAGAACGGCACCGCCAGCGCGCCGATCACGTTCAAGGCCGAATCGGGCGTCGTGATCAACGCCACCAACAATAAGACGCGGGATGGCATCGACGCGGAGAACTGCAGCTACATCGTCATCGATGGGTTTACCATTCAACCGCCCAGCGGCGATGCCGCCTGGCGGTCGGGCATTCGATTCGGTGGCGGGGGAACCGGGAACGTTGTTGAGAACTGTCACGTTTTCATGCGTACCGGCGACACGATGGGGATCTTCTCATCGTTCAACACCAATCAGGTGGTCCAGAACAACGAAGTCTCGGGTAACGACGATGCGGGCATCTACTGCTCGAACTCGGCGGTGAACCCGACGGTGCGGAACAATTACGTGCACGACCTGTCGACTTCGACGGGTCAGGCGGTGGGCATTCACTTCAACGGCGACGTGAGCCAGGGTGGCACCGGCATTATCAACGGCGGCCTGGTTGAAGGAAACAAGGTATACAACTGCGGCACGGGCATCTCGATGGACGGGATGCAGAACGCCACGGTGCAGAACAACCTGCTGCTGGACATCCACGGTAAGGGGATCAACCTGTACCAGCAGGATGCCTCTGCAGGCTCGAAGAATGACGTGGTGGTGAACAACACGGTCGTGCTGGCATCCGATGGCTACTTCCCGATCGGCGTGCGCTATGGCTCGACCAATGTGAAGGTGCTGAACAACATCGGCATCGGTGGATCGCGGGCATTCGTCACCGACTCGGCCAGCAAGAGCGGGCTGGTGGTGGACTACAACATCTGGAGCGTCAACGCCTTTTCGAATGACAATGACAGCAGTTGGATGAAGTTCCCGAACTGGCAATCGACAGGGCAGGATGCGCACACAGTGCTTTCGACCGCTTCGGCATTGTTCATGAATCCGAACAGCGATTATCACCTTTTGAGCACGGCACCGGCGGTGGATGCGGGGACGAGCACGTCGGCTCCGACGACGGACTACGACGGGAATGCCCGTCCGGCCGGCAGCGGATACGACATCGGCGCATTCGAGTACGGCAGCAGCGGGTCTTCGGTGACCGTGCCGGAGGATCCCAGCGGATTGTCGGCGACGGCCAATTCGTCCTCGCAGGTTGCTCTGACGTGGAACGACAACTCGTCGAACGAGACAGGATTCAAGATCGAGCGCAAGACGGGAAGCGGTTCGTATTCGCAGATCGCCACCGTCGGCGAGAATGTCACGAGTTACAGCGACACGACTGCCTCGGGTTCGACGCAGTACGCCTATCGCGTGTGCGCGACGAATGCGGTGGGCGATTCGGGTTACGCCACATCATCGGCTGTGACGACACCGGCGGCTCCGGTCACGCCGACAACGCCGAATGCTCCCAGCGCACTTGGTGCGACGGCAGCGGCTTACAACCAGGTGAACTTGTCGTGGACGGACAATTCCAGCGACGAATCTGGCTTCAAGATCGAGCGCAAGACAGGCAGCGGCTCGTATTCGCAGATCGCCACGGTTGGCGCGAACGTCACGAGCTACAGTGATACGACAGCCTCGGGTTCGACGCAGTACGCCTATCGCGTGTGCGCGACGAATGCGGTGGGCGATTCGGGTTACGCCACATCATCGGCTGTGACGACACCGGCGGCTCCGGTCACGCCGACAACGCCGAATGCTCCCAGCGCACTTGGTGCGACGGCAGCGGCTTACAACCAGGTGAACTTGTCGTGGACGGACAATTCCAGCGACGAATCTGGCTTCAAGATCGAGCGCAAGACAGGCAGCGGCTCGTATTCGCAGATCGCCACGGTTGGCGCGAACGTCACGAGCTACAGTGATACGACAGCCTCGGGTTCGACGCAGTACACCTATCGCGTGTGCGCAGACGAATGCGGTGGGCGATTCGGGTTATGTCACATCATCGGCTGTGACGACGCCGACGGCTCCGGTCACACCGACAACACCGAATGCTCCCAGCGCACTTGGTGCGACGGCAACGGACAGTAGCACGGTCGTCCTTTCCTGGACGGACAATTCCGACAATGAAAGTGGATTCCGCATCTACCGCAGCTCCAATGGTGCGAGTTTCAGCCAGATTGCAACTGTCGGGGCAAACACCACAGGCTACACTGACGGCAGCCTGAGCGCCAGCACGACTTATTCCTATTTCGTTCTGGCAACGAATTCCGCCGGTGATTCCGGCTCTTCAAACACCGCCTCGGCAACAACACGTGCGGTCCCGGTGACGCCAACGACCCCTGCTTCGCCAAGCCAGTTGACGGCGACGGCGAAGGACAGCAGTACGATCACGCTGACCTGGGTGGACAATTCGGACAACGAAACGTACTTCCGCATCGACCGGAGTTCGGATGGTCTGAACTTCACCGAGATTGCAACGGTTCCGGCAAATGCGACGAGCTACACCGACTTGGGGTTGGCCGCGAATACCACTTACACATATCGCGCCAAGGCGTACAACGACGTGGGCAGCTCGTACTGGTGCGACAACGCCGTAGCGACAACGCCGGCCGCTGCACCGGCTTCCACGACACCGGCCGCGCCCTCGAACGTGGTCGCGACGGCACCCAGCGCGACGCAGGTGACGCTGACGTGGAACGACAATTCGGACAACGAGACCGGATTCAACATCGAGCGGCAGACCGGGAGCGGCGCGTTTACACTGATCGCCAGCGTTGGAGCGGGCGTGACGAGCTACAGCGACACCAGTGTGGCACCGTCCACCCAGTACACGTACCGCGTGATCGCGACCAATGAGGTGGGCGATTCGGGCTATGCGACGTCGTCAGCGGTCACGACACCCGCGCAAGTGACCGCCCCCGCTGCACCGAGTAACGTGAATGCGACAGCGATCACATCGAACAAGGTCGAGGTCACGTGGACGGATAATTCCGACGACGAGACTGGCTTTGCCATCGACCAATCGACATCCGGCGGGAGCTTTACACAGATCGGCACAGTGAGCGCCCAACACGACGAGCTTCTCTGTTGCTGGCCTGACAGCTGGGACTCAGTACAGCTATCGAGTGCTGGCATATAACGGGGTTGGCAATTCGTCGTACTCGAACACTGCGACCGTAACGACGCCGGCAAGCACCGCGAGCAACCCCGATCCGAATACCCCACCCGTCTCGGCCTGGCCGTTGTCGGCAACAGCCGGAGCCGGCGAGGTAACTCTCTCCTGGATCGACAATTCGAACAATGAGACCGGTTTCCGCATCGACCGCGCAACTGACGGGGTTAATTTCAGCCAAGTGGCAACGCTTGGCGCGAACGTGACGAGCTGGATCGATACGAGCGTTGGGGGCGGGGCGACGTACACGTACCGGATTCGCGCTTACAACGATGCTGGTTACAGCTACTGGTCGAACCTGGCTAGTGCGACACCGACCGGTGGCTCCTCCTCGGGCCAATCGCCTGCCGGAGATTCGACCGTTCCGCCAGCAAGTGCATGGCCACTCCAAGCAACGAGCGAGCAGAACGACATCCTGTTGACCTGGACCGATAACTCGAACAACGAGGCGTACTTCCTAATCGACCGTTCGACCGACGGCGTCAATTTCACTCAGGTTGCGACCGTAGTGGCGGACAGCACCCGTTGGGCGGATCCGAACGTGGTGAGCGGTGTGACGTACACCTATCGCATCAAGGCATGCAATGATGCGGGCAGCAGCAATTGGTCGAACATTGTGAATGCTACGCTGGCGTAGCGGGCGGATTCACTGAGCGTGCTTATCCCCTCTTCCGGCAATAGATCGGAGGAGGGGATTTCGTATTGCGCGGAAATCGGCGCGATCAACGGGCAACAACACGACTGATCGTAAAGATGGGCAACATCAGCGCCAACGCGACTGAGCCAATAATACGCGCCGATGATGATGATCATGGCGGGCTCGACATAGCGCGTGAGTTCAGCGATCTTCTCCTTCAGTTCCTGTTCGGCGAACGTGGAAACCTGGTCGATTACATAGGCAAGCTTGCCGCTCTTCTCTCCGGAGTGGATCATCTGAGCCACGCTGCGGGGGACAAGCTTGCTTTCAAACATGGGCTCGCAGAGCTGACGCCCGGACTGGATCTTGGCCAGGATGTTCATTCCAGAGTGCTTTGAAGTAGCCGTTGTTGCAGAGCTCTCCAGCGGTACTGACGCAGTCTACCAACGGAACGCCCGCGCCTGCCATGGTACCGATCATGCGCAGGCTGCGCGTAAGGTGGAGCTTGGCAAAGACGCTGCCCACCACGGGAACATGCAGCTGAAAATAATGAATGGTCTTACGTCCAACCCGCGTCTCGGCGCAGAAGGAGATAAGAACGATCAGCCCAATCACGGCGATGGGTAATACGATGTAATGGGTCACAATAAAGCCACTGATCGCCATGAGGATTTTCGTGGGGGTCGGGAGTGCGGCGCCCTTCTGGGCATAGATTGCAGTGAAGCGCGGGAGCACGAAAATCAGGAGAAAGACAGTCACAAGTATGGCGAAGACGAGCATGATCGCGGGATACGTCATGGCGCCTTTGACACGCCGAACAATATCCTGCTCATCGCGCAGATACTGGGTAGCGCGGACGAGCATTCGGCCCATCATGCCGCTCTTTTCGCTGGCGCGGATGAGTGCGATGTAAAGTCGCGGAAAGCTTCGGTCATGTCGGGAGAGCGCGCTACTGAAATCGGATCCCGCCTGTACCTGCCGCTGGAGATCCTCGAGCAGCGCCTTGACCTTTGGCTTGTCTGTCTGAGCCGAGATGCATTCGAGGGCTTCGGTTAGCGTGACCCCGGTCTCCACCATGATCGCAAGTTGCTGCGAAATCTGAATGACGTCACTGCGAGAGATCCTGATCCCACTGCGCCGCGCGGGGCCGCGCCATCGGCACTGGTGCGCACGGCTTTCATCGAGATGGGATATTTCCCCTCCCGGCGCAGCATCGCCGACACCTCCGCTTCACTCGGTGCGGCGAGGGTGCCGCTGACGGAAGTGCCGCTGCCATCTCGAGCTGTGTACGCAAAGAGCGCCATGTTCTTTCCGGTGCCGCTGCTTTGAACAGGTCGTCATCACGCCGTGGCGCGATAGACCTCTTCCAGCGTGGTAATTCCGGCCTTAACCTTCTCCAGCCCGTCCTGGCGGAGCGTCTTCATACCGAGTCGGTGCGCGAACTCACGGATCTCGTTGAGGGTCGCGCCCTGGCTGATTCGTTCGATCAATTGGTCGTCGGGAACGAGAAGCTCATAAATGCCGATGCGGCCCGTATAACCGAGGTTGCGACAACGCGAGCATCCTTTGGCACGATACAGCGTCTCGACGCCCTCGCTCATCCTTTCGAACTGGCGTCGCTCGTTCGGGGTTGCCTCATACGGCTCCTTGCACGACTGGCAGAGCTTTCGAACGAGCCGTTGTGCCAGGACACCAACGATGGATGCACCGACGAGATAGGGTTCGATACCAAGGTTGAACAGACGAGTAATGGAACCCGGCGCATCGTTGGTGTGCAGCGTGGTCAGGACCAAATGACCGGTGAGCGCTGCCTGTGTTGCAAGCTTCGCGGTTTCGGCGTCGCGGATTTCGCCCACCATGATGATGTCGGGATCCTGGCGCAGCAGCGGCACGGAGGGCATTTGCGAAGGTAAACCCGGCCTTCTCATTGACCTGGAATTGATTGACGCCCTGCACCGCGTATTCGATTGGGTCTTCAATGGTGCAGATGTTGGTGTCGTCGCTATTGAGCTCCTGGAGGACGGCGTAAAGCGTCGTGCTCTTGCCGGAGCCCGTAGGGCCGGTGACCAGGAGAATGCCATTGGGCAGCGCGATGAGGCGGCGCCACTGCTTCAGAGTTTCATAAGCAAAGCCCAGCTTTTCGAGGTTCACGGCGCCGCGGTCGTTATCGATGATTCGAACCACAACCTTTTCGCCGTGTTTTCCAGGCATGGTGCTGACCCGCAGATCGATGGGGCGCTTGTCCATCATGACATGGATGCCGCCGTCCTGCGGAAGGCGACGCTCTGAAATGTCCAGTCCCGCCATGATCTTAATTCGACTGGTCACGGCCGCACCCATCTGGAATGGAGGGCGCAGCTTTTCCATTAACCGGCCATCCACGCGATAGCGGATGCGCAGCGCGTTGTCGCCGGGTTCGATGTGAATATCGCTGGCGCCGTCTTTGACGGCGTTGTAGATCGTGTAATTGACGAGCTTGACCACTGGGGAATCGCCAGCGGCCTGTTCGAGATTGGCAATGTCCTGAACCGGTGTTTCGATCAGCGTGAACTCTTCGGGTTTGACCTCCTCGATAATGTCGTCGATGACGAAGACCTTGTCGTTGGGAAGGTAAGTCTGAAGAGTCGCCTTGATGTCGCGGGTGGTGGCGGCGACGACCTGGACCTGATAGCCACTGAGCCGCTCGATCTCCTCCAGGAGAAAGACGTTCGCGGGCTCCGGCACCGCAACGGTCAGGACGCCTTCGACGAGGAAGAGCGGCAGGACCTGATGCTTTTCGAGAAATTCTTTCGGAAGAACGGCGATCACCTTGGGGTCGGCGACACGCGGGCTGACCCGAGCGTAGGGCACCCCGTAGGCCTGGGCGAGGGCTTCGGTGATCTGGTCCTCTGAGCAAATGTGCAACTCGACGAGAATCTCGCCCAGGAGCTTCTGGTGATTGGAGCGGCGCTGCTCGTCGAGGGCGCGGTCGAGTTGCTCCTGGGAAAGCAGTCCCCTTCCGAGGAGCAGCTGGCCGAGAGGTTTGCGTTGCAGTGTGGCGATCATTTCATTGTCCAGTACCGATCGTGCGGCACTATCTCATCGTTTTCAGTGCTGCCGAGAGGTCATTGTGACATTCGAAGCGGTGCTCCAGACGGGTCACTTCGAGTATTTTGCGGCAGTTGTCATCGAGGTTGATTAGCTTCACCTGTCCAAAAAGATCTTCTGAGCGGCGCTTCAGCCAAAGCAGTGTTTCAAGCCCTTCTGAATCGATGAACCCCGCTTTTTCGAAGTCCACAACGAAATCGACCAGTTGGCGCTGATCAACGCGCTCATCGACCGCATGGCGAACTTCCTGGGTCAGATCGCCGGAGAAGTCAGCTCCAAGTCCGATCACACAGACGCTGTTGTATTCTTCGCACTTGATTGGCATGACTGTTTCCCAGCGCTTTCGGCAAGTGCCTAAAAACTCCTAAGCGTTTGCTGCATCTCAACCAAACGACGGGTCTGCTCCTGGTGATTCTGAAGCAGTGAGCGAAATTCTTCGCAGCCGATTTTGATAAAGGCTTCAGCCAGTCGTGGGTCGAATTGGGTGCCACTGCATCGCCGAATCTCGATCAGCGCAACCTCGAGCGGGAGGGCCTTTCGATAGGTGCGATTGCTGGTCATGGCATCGAAACAGTCGGCCAGGCACAGGATTCGTCCCATGAGCGGGATATTCTCACCCGCCAGTCCGCTGGGATATCCTTTGCCGTCGAAGCGCTCGTGGTGATACAGGACGCCCGGAAGGATATCCTTCACCTGCTTGATGTCCTGCAGAATGCGCGCCCCGATTTCGGGGTGCTTTTTCATCTGCTCGAATTCTTCGGGGGTAAGCTTACCGGGCTTCTGGAGCACAGCTTCGGGAACGCCAATCTTGCCGACGTCGTGCAGCAAGCCAGCCATATACACGCGCTCAATTTCCGCTTCGGGGAGCCCCGACTCACTGGCAAGTCTCCGGCTCAGGAGGGCAACCCGCTCGGAGTGGCCGCACGTATATGCATCCTTGGCATCAACGGCGCTGGTCAGGCTATGCAGCAAACCCATCATCAGGCCATGCACGCCATCAAACAACATCGAGTTTTCGAGATAAATCGCTGACTCGTTCGCAATCGAGTTGAGCAGCTTGCTATCCACCGAATCGAAGTCGCCGCAACCTTTGTCCAGCGCAAACAGACAGCCAAGCACTTGGTCCTGGCGCTGCAACGGCACGGCGAGCAACTGTTTCGCATGTTCGGATAGCCAGGCCAGCTTACGATCGCTCTTGAGGTCGTTGACCAGCAAGTGGCTCTTACGGCCCGTAAGAATGGCTATGACTTCATTGGCGAGGCGGTGCACGTCGCCCGGCGGAAGACTCATGGAGCCGTACAGCACTGGCTCCTGCTGCTGCTCATCGGCGCTGGCGCAACCCCCATCCCGCGCACGTTCATGACTCCCATAACTTCAAGACATGCCTGCTTGAAGAAGTCCTTGGCCGTGCGGTTGATCCGCATTCCCGAGCTGATCTGGTAAATGAGACTGAGTTCTTCGTAGGTGTTGGCGAGTTGGCCGGAGAGCGAGTCGAGTTCCTGTTCGAGGCTGGCAAGGCGAAGCTGGTCACGGATCATGCCCAAGAGCAGCCGCGCCTGTCGGTGGATCGTCTCCTCCGGATAGACCGGCAGTTCGTCAGCCTGTTGATTGAGCCAGAGCGCGTCGAGTCCGAGATGGCCACAGACGTGAACGACGTCTTCGTTCAGCCTGAAGCTCGCACTTCTCGCGGCCAGGAGCATGATTCCCATCAGCTGACGGCGCTCGACATACGGGAACACGGCCACTACCACACCAGGGAGGTTGTTCCAGACTTCGATGGCCGAGGTGGGCTTGAGCGACGCGATTTGCTCGCCCCAGCCGGTGAGGGCATCGGGATACTGAATCATCGGGAGGGCAAAACGCTGAAAGAACAGATTGGCGGAGTTGTCATGGAAGAGGAGCGAGCCATCCGGACGCAAGAGGATGAGACAGAGGCCGCCCGGACGGAAGCGCACCGCCAGATTCTCCAAGACCGGCATTGGAATCGCCGCTTGTGCGGCGGGTGGGGACGGGATGGAAATGGTTTCGATCATGCGGCTCCCGCTAAACAACTCAGGCGGCCACGCCCTCCAGAATTTCATGGACGGTCGCCAGCAACTGGCGCAGGCTGAAGGGTTTGCTCAGCATGCGGAGGATTCCGCTCTGCTCGGTATCGTGCGGCTCGAGGTGATAGCCGCGCGCAGTGAGCATGATTGCAGGAATTCCGCTGGTTCGCTCGTCGCGCTTGAGTCGCTGACAGAGTTCCAGGCCCGAGAGCTCGGGCATGTGATAGTCAGTAATGAGCAAGTCAGGGCGCTCCTGCTGTGCCATTTCGAGCGCTCGGCGCCGTCGCGCCGGTGAGCACTCGAAAGCCGGCATTTCGCAGCTTGAGCGAGACGACGTGCAGAATGTGGCTTTCATCGTCCGCAACCAGAATGGTTCGTTCACTCATTTTGCTCCGCTCCTGATTGCCCGCGGGTTAGACGGACAATTCAAACAGTCAATCATTCCGCCAGCGTCAGCTCGAATCCGAACGTGCTGCCCTTTCCAACGGTGCTCTCCAGCAGGATGCGGCCGTGATGCACGTTCTCGATGATGTGCTTCACCAGCGAGAGCCCGAGGCCGGTTCCTTTAGCCATGCGATTGTTAACCTCGGCTCTGTAGAACTTATCGAACACAAACGGCAGGTCCTTGGGCGGAATTCCGACGCCGGTGTCGGTTATCTTGACCAGGACCTTCTTGTTGGTTTCGTCTACGAGGGTGGTTGCGGTTACCGTGCCGCCCTCGGGTGTATACTTGATCGCATTGCTCAGAAGATTCAGCAAAGCCTGGTAGAGCATGTCGCGGTCGGCCAGCGTCTGATAAAAGACGGGGGTCAGCTCCTCTTTGATCGTGATGTTCTTGCCGCGCGCCTGCGGCACAATCACTTCCAGCGCTTCTTTCATGATGACCGTCAGACTTTGAGCCTGCTTGCTGACCTTCACCAGGCCGGACTCGATCCGGCTGATGTTCAAGATGTTGTCAATCAGGCGGGAAAGGCGATTTGCTTCGTTCTGAATGACTTCGTAGAACTCGTGCTGGGTCTTCGCGTCATCCGCCTCCCCGTCAATAAGCATCTCGACATATGCCTTGATGCTTGCCAGCGGGGTGCGCAGCTCATGACTGACGTTGGAGACGAAGTCGTTCTTCATCTCGGCGACTTCCTTCTCTTTGGTCATGTCATGGAGGACCGCGACGACGCCGGCCGGACCCTCTGGACCGTCGCGTTTTGAGCCGGCGACACAGGAAAGCGTGATCTTGTAGGTGCGGTCCCCGACGGGGCTCTTAACGGTGTGCTCAATAATCCGGCGCCCACTGGCACTGCGGCTTTGGCGCATTTCGCGAATGAACGAGATGATCTTCTCGTCGTGAAGCACCTGCTCGACCGGTGCGCGTTCTGCCGTTTGGAGATCGAACTCCAGCGCCCGAGCAGCGGACTCGTTGGCCAAGACCAGTTCGTCAAACGGATCCGTCACGAGCACGGCATCCGAAATGCTGTAAATGATTGCCTCGGCATGCTGACGCTCCGCGGTGGCAACCTTGAGCCGGATTTCCAGCTCCTTGACCTTCATCTGGGCGTCACTAATCCTGCGATCGGACTGTTCGAGCAGATCGTTGATGGTCGCGGTGACAGGTCCGATGTCGTGGCTGCGTGCGGTGAGGCGTCGCGGCTGGCCCGTTTTGGCGCGCTCCGTGAGTTGCATTGCAACGGTGTCCAGATCCCGCCGGGACTGCATCGCGCCAGCGATCGCGCCTACGAAGCCCAGCAGGAGCAGCAACGTCCCCAGCAACGGCAGTCCCAGCGCCTGCGAAAGCGCCGCCAGCACGCAAAGCAAGCCGCCGGCGCTCAGTGCCACAGATACCAGGATGAGCACCCATACACGACGCACGCGCACTCCTGCCCTCGGGAAGACACCGGCTCAATTCCGCACATCGAGCGCAGCCAGGAGGCGGCTGGCCAGTTCATCATCCGGCTTGATCTTGAGGGCCTGGGCATAGTACTTCACGGCATCTCTGCCATGACCCATCTTCTCCATCACATAGCCGATCATGCACAGACTGACGGGATCCTGGGAATCAAGTGCGCTGGCCTTCCGGAAGGCGGCAAGTGCCTCTTCCAGTTTGCCCTCGTGGAGGCTGACGTATCCGATCAGCACGTGGGCCTCGGCGTTTTGCGGTTCGAACTGGAGAACCCGCTGGGCTGCGTACGCCGCGCGCCGATCATCGTGGTCCTGAAGTGCACAGCGGCCGACCGCCAGCCAGGCGCTGGCCAGATTCGGATCCGTTTCGGTTGCCGTCTCGAAGCTCTGCCGCGCCTGGCGGTTCTGCCCGACATGCATCTGACACTGTCCAAGCATCACCCACAGATCCGCGCGCTTGGCGTAATGAGAGTCACTGGTGAGCTTGTCAAGTTGCTCGATAGCATCAAGCCACTTTCCATCGAAGTACAGGGCCATGCTGAGATGTTCGCGCAGGCTCAAGTCGTCCGGCCGGAGGATTGTCGCCTGCCGAAGCATGTCTGCCGCATCCGCGTAGTTGCGCTTGCGCATCAACAACTGTCCCACTGCATCGCGGATGACCGCACTGTGTTCGAAATACTGCACCTTGGACTGGAGAAGCGCTAAGGCCTCGGCCTGCCTCCCCGTGGCCACCAACATCTCGCTTTCGGCCATGACGTACGCGAGCTCCGCAGGCTGCTTTTCGGAGGCAGAGCGGTAGTATTCGTAGGCAGTCTCCGGCCGTTCCCAGCGCTGATAGATCACGCCGGTGAGGTAGTCGATTTCAGCGTTCTTTTCGTCAAGCTTTCGCGCGGCTGACAGCTCCCGCTCGGCAAGCTCGAGCTCTCCCTGCTCGATCGCGACATGCGCCGACAACACGCGCAACGGCACGTTGTCCGGCGCAAGGTTCAATGCTTCGGTCATTGTCTGACGGCATTCTTTGAAGTTGCCGTTCTTGTATTGGTCTTTCGCCAAGCTGTACAAAACGTTCGCCCGGGCATTCGCGCCACTGTTTGACGGCGGCCTCTTTCTGGGTGGGTTTGCGATCCTGGCTGCATCCTGTCGCAAGCAGCAGGACGAGCAAAGCGGACAATAGCCACTTCCAACTCATGAGAACTCCAGTCGGATTGGTAAACTGCTTAGTCTGTATCGATCTCATCGGCGAAGCCGGGACTAGGGTTTATTGCCGCATGCCAGCCGGCCGCGACCAATAAACGGCTTTTGCGTGATTCTTGTGCGCGACGTGGAGCGGCCCCGTTTGCGCGGTGCTTCCTGGTGGTCCGCCATTTGGAGGGAAGCCGGATGACCGGTATCGGTTGAAAACTGCGATTGAGACCCATCGGGCCGGCGTTTTTCCCCCCCGGAAGCTCAACGGTACTACTACGGTGTGGGTACGGTGTGGGTACGGTGTGGGTACGGTGTCGGTACGGTGTGACCCGGCAGCAGGCCGAATGGGAATTGTGAGCATCCCAGCGTGGCTCGCGACTCATCCGATTTTGCGTAATTCTGGCATGCCAAGGTGAGCGGCTGGCTTACTTGGGCCATCCTTGTGGCCTACCATTTGGGTGGAATCTGAAAAAGGCTGCCTCGGAAATGAAATGATCCCGGAAGCGCACCATCGACGGTGCGGCTTCCGGGACCTTCGATCGACGCATGATTACTTGCCGCCGTTGACGTCCGGCGTAGCGGGGTCCATGGGTAACTCCGTCACGTTTGTCCCCGTGGATTCCGTGTTATCGGAGTGGGCCACGGGTTGTGTCGCCGGAACCGACTCGGGCTCGGCCGCGATGCTGGTCGTCTCGGCATCACCGCTGGCAGGCTGGGTCGATGGCACACTCGCAACCGCCGACGTATCAGCAGGATTCGTCGCGGGCACAGCGGCAATCGGCGCCTCATCGGCAGGATTCCTGGACGACTCTTCGGCCACCGCACCGGTCGGTTGCATCGCGGGAGACTCGGCCATTTCCTGCCCGCTCTTACTCGATTGGCCCTCCGTGTTGGCGATGGCTTCTGCCGGTTGAGTCGTCGGAGTCTCGGCGGCTTGTTCTGAGGGCTCTGTCGTCGCGGCACGAGCAGTCGTTTCCGACGGCTCGGTTACCGCTACGGGGTTAGCCGGATGCAAATCGGTTGATTCAGCCGTCGGCATGGTTGCGGGAACACCAGTGACGGGCATCGTCGCAGGAACGTCCGCAACGGGTACCGTCGTCGGTGCCTCCGGGCGCACGGCTGCCGGGCCCTTCGCGGGGGGCGCAACGGCGGGTTCAGTGCTCGGTGCAGGTGCCGGTGGTACATCCCGCAGAACCGCTTCCTGAACGAAATCGCGGATCGAGCTACCTGATGCCTCGGTGACCATGTGACCAGTCACCTGTTCCTTCAATTCGATCGCCTCGGCGAAGGTGGGATTGAGATTGGTCGCTTCATTTAGATCCCAAACCGCCAGATGACGGTCGGGATGGGGCTTGGCCAACTCGCGTTTCGCGGACTCGTAGGCAGATTCCGCCAGGCGATTGCGACCCCAGAACATCATACCCTTGCGGACGCCAACGCGCATCTGATCGAAGGTGCGCAGTTGCTCCTGAGAAAGCTCAGAATAGGCCGACTGATCTTTGACGATGTGCGGCGTCAGCAGGATGATGATTTCATCACGCTGAGTTGTGTCCTGCTGGCTCTTGAACAATGCTCCGACAAGCGGGAGGTTGCCCAGGAACGGTATTTGACTTCTCCCAACGTTGGAGCTTTCGCGGAACAGGCCACCGATCACGACGGTATGGCCATCCTGGACCATGATATTGCTCGTCACCTCGGTAGTGGTCTTACTCGGCAGTCCGTTGGCTTTCACCTGACCATCTGAGTCCTCGGGATGAACTTCCAGGCGAATGTATCCATCATCCGCAATGTAGGGACGGAACACCAGCAGAGTACCAGTCTGAAGCGTCTGAACCTGCTGGCTGGTGGTCGTCTGGGTCGTTATGGTCGTGTAATAGCCGTCTTCGTTACCGACGAAGACCTCGCCCTGCTGCTTGTTCAGCGTAAGGACCTTCGGATTGGCCAGGACCGTGGTGTCGGTCGTCTGTTCCAACGCTTTGAGGAACGCGGCTACGTTGCTGGTTACCACGCCGACCTGCAAGCCGCCGTTAGGCACATTATTGGCAAAACCAGTCCCCGCGCCGGCAGCATTGTGTTGGACGATCCCTTGCGCGTTGGGATTATCCACGATCGCGCCGGTTAACAGATCCCCAGCCGTCGCACCGGCAGTATTCAGGCCGGTGAAATCCACTCCGCCGAGCACCGTGAAATTGATGCCCAGTGCATTGTTTTCGCTCAGCGAAGCACGGAGGATCGTGGCCTCCAACAGGATCTGCTGAGGACGTACATCAATCTCGGAAAGAACCTTTTTGACTGCTGCCAGGTTTTCAGGGTAATCCGTCACGACGAGCATGTCCTCGACGGCATGAGAATTGCCGCCAGTGTCACCGCTGGCGCCACCCCCACTGCTGCTACCGGAAGATCCCGAGCCGGCATTGCTGCTCAGCCCGGTTACTGCCGGCGTCGTAACGGCGACTTGCCCGGTCGAACTGAGGACAGGCTTGATCATCGTCGCCGCGTTTGCAGCAGGCGTGTAATACAAGCGGAAAACCTGCGTCTGTACGTGGCGCTCGGCCTTTTCGATGTCCTGCAGTTCCTTGGCTGTGTAGACGTAGATGAAATTGCCCTTCTCGCGATAGACGTAGCCATTGGCGTGCAGAATTGCATCAAGTGCCTGCTGGACCGTCACATCGTAAAGATTTGCGGTCACCGTGCCATGGACGTCCTTGGAGGCGATGATGTTGCGCTGGCTCTGGAGTGAGAGCATCCGCAGCACCTCAACCAGGTTTGCATCGTTTACGTGGATTTCGACCGTTCCGGCCTCGGAGACATTCACCTCCTGGCTGGAGACGCTCCTGCCCTCGGTAGAGGGCTGTGTTGCCGGCGTCTGGGCCGGTGCCGGCGCTGGAGCGGGAGCAGCAAATGGATCGGTCGAGGTGCTGTCGTCGAGGAGCTTGACGCTTGTGGTTGTATCGGCGGCGGCAGCGATGATTTGCGGCTTAGGCTGCGGGGTTGCCACGCGTGCCACCGGTGAGGATGACCCTCTCATGGCGGTGGCCACCAGGGCCGGCCGTGCCGAACCGGTAACTCCTGCCGCACTTCGCACGCTTGCCGCGATTTCCCGGTCCGCATAAACGGACACTGCGGCCAAAAAAATAAGTCCCGCGGTTGTCTTGGTCCACTTGCCCATAATCATCCTCTCTCCAATTCCGCTTTACAGAGTTCGAGTCCAATTGCCGCCTGAGGGCCATTGATCTCTATCCAATATCCGCAACGCGAAATCCAAAACTTTTTGGGCATCGTCGCTCATTTCATTGGAATCTCGAGGCGGATGCCCTCGCGCTCGACAATTATCCGCCGCGGCTCAATCTTGAGCACACGGAACTGGGTCCGGGCCCTTCCGGTTCCCGACGCGACGAGATCTCCTTCCCCCACGAGGTCACCGTTGATCACCGCCTTGGGCCTCGTGCCCATTAGCGTCGATTCCAGGCGTAGCTGGCTCGCCTGCTCCTGCAGATTCTCAAGCAGAATCTGCCTTTCTCTTGTCAGATCGGCTCGCGCGAGACGGACTTTGCCAACTGGCCCCAGAATCCGCTGTCAGTCGCCCCGTCGGCAATGGCCCGGCCATCGGCAGGAAAATGATCCAGATTAATGGCAAACAGATTTCGGGTAAGTGGATGTGGCGGTGCGTTAAGCCATTCGCGGAACGAGGCGGCTGCGGGCGATCCTTTCGGATGCGCCAGCGGAACGCCCGATAACGCTGAATCGGTTGCGGCGGTTGCGACTGGCGGCGCATCGCCGTTTTTCATGGCCATTCGGACCCAGAGGATCCCGAGGACGACCAGGAGAAACGTCAGGATGGCAGCCTTCTTCGCTTCCTTGCGCAGGGTCTCGCGCACGCGCTCCACGAGGGTGAAATTGTACTCAGTTGGCAAGGCCATCATCCCTCCGAGTAATAGATATTCATGGAGAGTTCCACGTCGACCTCACCGCTCTGGCCGCCACCGTCGTGCGTATGGATATTCAACTCGCGCACCCGCGTCAGCCGCTGCATCTCTTCCGTCTGGCGAAGAAACGAAAACACTTTCAGGAAATCACCTTGAAACTTGAACGATACCGGTTGCTCTGCGAACAACTCGCTTCGGACCGGCATGACCGCCGGCTTGTACGAGAGTTTCTGCAATTGGGCGTTTCGAGCCATCGTGCTGATTTCCTTGATGAACCGGTCGAGCTCCTGCTGGCGCGGAAGCATTTCGTCATAGCCCTTCAGCTTGTTCTGCAATTCGTGCACCGCCAAGGTCACCTCCGGCAGCACTTTAACCTGCGCATTGTTGTTCAGCAGGGCGGTTCGCTTGTGCTCGATTTCCATCTTGAGATTTGCCAGTCGAGTGCTGTTGGGGCGGTATCCAAAAAGGTAGAAGGCACAGAGGACTGCCAAGAGCGTGATGCCGAGAATTCCCTGCGCTTTGATACACCAGTCAAGCTGAGTATGTAGCGATGTCGCTTTCATCATCCTCCCAAGTCGCTCAGCTTGAGCGCAAAGGTGACTTCAAACTCGCGCATATTGTGTCCACTCTGGGTCAGCGGCTTGCTGTACACCAGCGCAACGTCTGAAAAGAACGGCTTGGCCGTAAGCTTCGCTAGAAAGCTGGCAAGGTCTGTGTCTGAGGGAGCGACGCCCTGCAGGTCTAACTTGAGACTCCGGTTGGATCCCTTTTCTTCCTGCAATTTCCCCGCCAGAGTTTTGGGCTTGATCACCTCGGTCTTCACGGACAAATCGAGGATGCTCATATCCTGCGGCATCGCCTCCTGAAGAGTGGTTAGCACTCGCGTCATCTCGATGGGCCGGCCAATCATCGCGAAGACCTGGTCTTGCGACTGGAGTTGCTCGTGAAGTTGCTCAAGCTCTTTTAGTCGATCCACGTCCGCGATGCTTTGGGTCAAGGAGGAGCTCAGGTTGGTCAGCTCGCGCTGGCGTGCGTGCACATTCCGCTGCGCCAAGAGGAGCCACAGGCCCAGAGCTGCGGCGATCGCAATCGTACCCCAGGCCTGCAGCGCCACGGTTTGACGACGCCGTCGAAGTTTCGGATACCAGTCGGGAAGGAATTCCAGTTCACGCATGGACTTCCTCCGTATGGTTGTTTCGGAAAGGCACTTGGGCTGTTTTGGCGCCGTGTAAGGCGCCTTCGTCGGCTATCTGATTGATATCGATGACCTCTGCGAGACTCATGGGCTCTTGGGGCCACGGAGCATTCGGGTCGCGCGGCTTTCCATCACGCGGCGCGAAGTAGCCTTTGGTCATCTTCAATCCAAGCCCCAGGGCCATTGCCCACTCGCCCATCGTGCCGTGGCGGTCGATGGGCTTCATGCGGCTGGTATCCAAGCTGAATAGGGGCCGCCCCGGCTCGAGTGGAAGGCCCAGCGCCGCACTCAACACGCTTACGAGAAGCGGATCACACGACTCGCCCCCTACCACGCGCACTCGCGATGGGCGCTGTCCGCGGAACGTCACGGAGTAGTACCTCAAGCAGAGGGCGATCTCTCGTCCCATTTCCTCCATCGTGCTGCGCGTTGCATCATAGACGGCCTGGTGCACCGGATCGCTTCGCACCGCCGCCTCGACGAGCTCGGGCTTGGCGGGATCCGTTGTCTTTTGTTCGATCAAGCGACGCCGTAGCGCCCTGGCCTCATCGATGGAGATTCCCAGCTTCCGGCTGATCGCATCATGGAGGTGATCAGACCCCAGTTCCACGGGCTTGAGAAAGGAGATGTCGCGCCCCTTCCCAATGACAACCTGCGAGCGTTGTGCGCCAACGTCCACGACCACGTGCACTTCCTGCTCATCCTCGCGGCGGCGAATGAAGCGTTCAAAGGCTCGATACACCGCGCATGGCTCGGCATCCAGCGACTCCACAACGACTCCCGCGCGGTGAATCTGCTCGAGGAACGAATCAACGTCTTCGTATTTCGCCGCCAGCACGATTACTTCCTGTCGGACCTCAAGCCCCTGGCGAACTTCACCGGCAGGAATAATCTGAATGTGGGCACTCGACGTATCGAAGGGAAAGATGTTCCTAGCCTCAAATTGCACGGCCTGCTGCAACTCGTGCGAGGGAATCAAGGGCAACCGCAGATTCTTGACGTGCAGCACCTCACGGGGAAGCGCCACCACCACTCGGCGGCCACTGAAGTCGTTCTGCCGCACCATCTGACGGATCAGCTCCGTCGCCATGGGGACGCGTAAATCCGGCCGAGTTCGCACCTCAGTGTTCATCGGTTGACGCGCCGCAGCTCTGACGGAGAGCTGCTCTCCGACGATCTCCACTTGAAGCATTTTCACGCTGTCGAACCCGATATCGAGTCCGATGGGCTGAACCTGGGAACGCGTCAGTCGAATCATGCCAAGAACCTATTGGACCTGGATTTCTCCCGTGTAAGGCGAAATCGTGATCGTGGTGGTAAACGAGCCGGAAGTCAGGACGATGGTGCCGTCTTTGAGGTCGTTCATGCCGTTCTGCGAATAGGAGAAGGCATACGGCGCTCCCATCTCATCGAAAGCAATGGTGAATTGGTCGGTGTAGTTCACCGTATCAATGCCATCGAAAGTTGCCGACGTAATGCTGACCGTGTCCAGGCCATTGTTCGAATTAGCCCCAAACGTCTGCTGGTAGTCGCGCTGGGTCGTCGGGTTCTTCATCAGCACGTCGCCGCCCGTCGACGCGGTGCTCAGCAGCTCGTAGCTGTTGTTGGCGACGTCGAACTTGACGTAGATCGGCTTTTGCGAAGAGATCGCCATGTTCTGTGCGTAAATCAGGTCCGCCACGACGATGCGTGCGGCCGAGGCGGGCGCAAATCATCGCGCATGCCCAGATTCGGCACGACGATGGCCGAGGCGATTCCTATGATCACCAGCACGGCCAGGATCTCGACGAGCGTAAAACCTCGTCGTTGATGCAATCGGCGCGTACACATAAGAGCCTCCGCTCCGGCGGCGCCGCCGCGCCGCCGCAGATCCTTTGCTCCCAATGGCCAGGCAGCATTCAACGATGCTGCGAGGCTCCCTTGCCTTCATCGGGCTGAACGACCCGCACCTGAAGCTCTCCGCCCTGAAGCAGGCCAATAATTGTGTCGAGTTTGGAATTCGTGTCCTTGACGGCGTTAATAAGCTCGATCTGGCGAGCCCCGGGGTCGGGAATATCCATCGCCCGGGCGGCGGGCAGCGCGCTTCGATTTGCCGTCCACTGCCCCGCGAGAATGAGGCCTTGGAGCACAAGAATGACTACAAGCCAACGATTGTTCTTCATGACCGATAACTCCTTTTCACGTTCGTTAATATGGCGCTGCAACCACCGGGCCCCAGCGCACGACCTTGATGCCGACGGGTGTTCGACCGGCAGAGCTCAGATCAGGAGCTTTGCTCATCGTGGGGTCGAGCTGCACATTGGTTGTCACGTTGTATGAAGACGACATGCCACTTCCGCCGATCAGCAACCCGCCATTGACGTTCAGGATGGATGAGTCGCTAGCACGGAGATAGAGTCCGCTGGATTTCAACTGCCCGCCCACGTAACAAACACCGTTGACCGTTATGGACTTCAGGGTCTGGTTGATTTGCATGTTGCCGGTAACGATCAAGCCGGGATAGCCCGTCGTGGGATTGATCGTGATATTGGCACCGCTGACGGTGAGGCTGCCGTTGACAACGAGCGTGCCATTGATGGTCACGTTGTCGTAAAGCGTCAGATTGCCCGCGGAATACCAGATCCCGGCAGGATTGGTGGACGTTGAGGAAAGCGTTGTAACACCCGCCGTCCCGGTGAGGGTCGTGGCATTGCCTGGGAGGGGATCCGCACTATAGGTACTCGAGCCGCTGGTATAGGTTTGGTAGAGGTTGATGTCGCTGTTCGTCGGTGATGGTATTGCGCCGGAAGGCAGGGACTTAGCGCTGACCGGATACGTGCTGCTATTAGAGTATCCGTAGCAAAGGAGCGTTCCGGTGAGATGGGCGTATGGGGCCTTGAGGGTGGCGAATCCATTGACAATCGCGTCGCCCGTTACCGTTGTGTAGCCATTGAATGTTGCCGAGGCGTTGATCCCGGTCGCGTATTTCAATTCGTATTCCGATAGTACATTCAGCCGCGCATATTCCGTTCGGATCATCTGGGTGTCGCCGGTCGTCCCGGCATCGCCTACGGCTCCAATTGAAGTGACCTCGTACATCGAACTGTCGCTGCTGTCCTGGGTAACGGTGACACCAACAGTTCCATCTCCCAGAGCGATGTTTGAGGTGGTTCCACCCCAGTATCCGGCGGCGTTGAGCGCGGGGGCTTTATCGGGGTTCTGGAGGTAGTACATCGCCAGGTTGATTCCCGACTCGGCGAGGTACTCCGCCTGCGCAGGATCTGGAAGCATTTCCGCGGGTTCGTGTCTGGAGCATGGCTCCTGACAGCAGGGCAAACCCCAGAATCGAGGCGATTGCAATCGCACTGATGACCAGCACCAGCGCGACACCCTGCCGAGAATGTCTGTTCGATAAGATCATTGCTGGCTCGCCGGCAATTCCGCGGCGTCGCGGCAGGTTGTGCGTCCATATTTCACGATCGACTCACCGTCTTCTTCAAATGTCAGAACGTATTCCAGCGCCGGACGGACGGTCGAAGCAGAGTCGATCCGGTGAAACTGCACCGCCGTGAGACCCGTCACTTCCGGCGTCGCCGCCACGTTGCTCATCGCTTTGAACGTGTCGATTTCGCTGTCGGAGTAGATGGCGTCGTCGGCGAGCGTCACGTCCGCCGCTTCCTTTTGCGCTGGTCCAATTTGACGGAAAGCTGACCTGCCAATAGACAAGCCGTGCCTGGGTTGGATCGCTGTTTGATTGATACTCGAGCAGCCCGAGCTCGGAGAACTGAACCTTCCCGTCGCCATTGAGGTCTCCCTTCCAGAGCAGCACCGCAGCCGCAGACCCGCTCGCCCCCCCTTCCCGGCAGGCGCCGATCTGCTTCGCTGCCCGCAGAATGTTCTGAATGCGCAGCATGGTGCGTGACGTCACGCTGGTCCCCATTTCGACCTGCTTGCCCTGCTGCCAGCCTGCGCTGACCGCGGTCAGAATCCCGGCAACGCCACCGGCGACCATTGCCGTGATCGTCATGGCGATCACCATCTCCACAAAGGTCAGCCCGCGATGATGCATTTGCTTCGAGGTCATCATGGCTCACCGCTCGACCGTCGCGCGGGTACATAACTGCGAAATGGAATAGGCGTTTCCCGTCGGCACCGTCACCGTCACCGTCACCATCTCAAAATCGCCGGCGGTTCCGGTCAAACCGGCCGGAAGCGCATTGGGTGTCACCGTCACCTGTCTCGTAAAGACCGTCCCATTGCCGGCATCGATGCTCGACCCGTTCCACATCTGGATCGCATCGCTGGTGTCGGTATACCCATTGAAATCGTCGATCGTGTCGTACTTGGTGCGATCGGTGACCGTCGGCCAGCCCGGCTGGTCCGTGGTGCCGCTGGGCGGATCAAACGGCAACGCGGTCACTTCCTCCATCAACTCCCGCGCCAAATCCAACGCGACGCCGGAGTCTTCGGTAGCGCAGTTCTGCTTATCAGGAAGCGCTCAGCGAGCTGCTGATTCCCACCACCGCGACGGCCAGCACGACGGACGCCGTCAGGCTTTCGGCGAGCGTAAATCCGCGTCGTGCGGAAAGCCGACGTTGGCAAAGAAAATGGAATAGCGAGCGCATCGCACACCTGTGCGGCTCGATGGCAAAGCCGCTAATACGCCGTAAAAAGGTTGCCTTGCGAGTCCGTGCCCGCCGTGTTGGCCATGATGTCACCGGTCAGCGGACGGTAAAACCACCCGTACGTCTTGCCATCCGCGGTGGGCCAAGGGTCGCTATCCCCGACGATCTTGATCGCCGAGACCTGCGTAATCGGATTCTGTGGCATCGACGACAGGTACGGGCCGTATTTGTAAATGTTGCTTGCGGTCGCGGAGGTTGTCCCATGCTCGTCGGTATTCTTCGTCATCTGGCTGACGAAGACTGCTTCGGTCGGGGTCTGGGCGGTGTCGCCGCCTGGATAACCCGGTGCCACATCGTGATGCTGCGCCTTGTAGACGATGATCTGGGTCCGCAGATAACGGAGCTCGTCCTTGAGCATGTTTTCCCGTGCGGTCACCGAAGCGTTGGAGAATTGAGGAAGGACGATTGTCGCGAGGATTCCCAGGATCGTAACAACGATCAGAATCTCAATCAGGGTAAAGCCGCGTACCGCCGCGGCGGTACGAGCGCTGGGACAGGCATCGCCTGATCGCGGTCCATCGTCACATTTCCTTGGGTCGTTGCCCCATTTACGTCCGGGCGCGATCGAAAACGGGCGGCGGATGACGAGTCCGCCGCCCGAAGCGTTAGCTCAAACTCTTAAGGAGCAGCCGTCAGATCACTCGCGCTCGGATTCGGCTCGTTGAAGTACGCCGTATCCGAGTTGCCGGTCGCCCAGAACTTGCCGGTGCCGGTGCCGCTGCCATAGTCGTAGACCCAGGCGGTTCCGGCCGCCGGCGCGGCGGATCCGTCACCATTTGCGACGGCCGTGTCGTCGTTCAGCGAGTTCGTCGGAACCTGCTGGAGATACGGGCCGTAGCTGCCGGTCGAAGTAAGATTGCCGTCGATATCGGTCTTGGCAATCAGATAGTTCCAACTGGTCGCCAGATCAGCAGCGCATCCTTGTGCTGCAGCTTGTACAGCTCAATCTGGCTCCGAACCGTCTGGAGCTGGCTCATCAGACTGTTCCGGCGGGCGTCCTGCGACGCGTTCGTGAACTGCGGGATCACGATTGCCGCCAGAATACCCAGGATGATCACCACGATCAGAATTTCGACCAGCGTAAAGCCGCTGTTTCGATGCTTGCGAATCGCATTCATATTGGAGACCTCTTTGTTTGGTCCTTGTCACTCGAGCGGGCAACGCGCCCGCCACCTACACATTCGCGGGCGCTCGGCGTGGAACCGGGAGGCGTCCGCATCGCGAAACGAGTCAGGGCGAACAATGAACATGCTGCTTCGCCCGATACGCTCCGTCCGGGTGGGCTAACGGAATAACGACCGTCAGGCCCTTCGCGTCAGCCCGGATGATGCTCTGAAAAACGCCTCCTTTCGCGTTCGGCGAATTCCACGCATGCCGGCTCAAGCCGGCGTGATCCCGCTCCAGCGCGATCGGCAACGCCCGAAATGCACAGGGCGCTGTCACGACCCTCATCGACTGACCAATCGGCGGACTTAACCCAGACCGCCGACCGATTTGCCGATGGAGCGGTGGCTCCTGCGGAATCACCTTGGACAGGACCGATAAAGACATGCCGAACGTCTGCAACGTCCCGAGCATCCTTTCGGCAGCACCCTCGATCGCGCATCGGACGCTCCATGATGGAACGTCCAATCAGGATCGGCATCTGCGCACCACCGGGAATAAAGCACCCGATGGGCTGCGACCATTTGGTTGGCCACAGCACCGCCTCGCGGCGGCTTAGCCCTTGTCAGGGATCCTCGTCCATCAATCCGAAGTCAATCGGATCGACAACCTCGATCTACGATTCATCTTTGCCAAAGCCAAATCTTCCCTGCCGATTAATGCCAGACTGCGCCGCATGCACGTAATCGGAGGTGAAATCCGCCATAGGCATGCGAGACGTGACCCAGTCTCATTTGACGTACATCTCACCAGATGCCTTTTATCGCCCCCGATGGCGCCGACAATTCTGGCTTTGGGCAAGACTGCGGATGGACCTTGGCGAACATGCAAAACGTGTCGTACGACGGTGCCGAGCGTTCTACGCCGCCGAGCACCGGGGCATTTTCTGGTTCGGCTGTTCGTACCGCCCGCGGAACCGGTTTCAGTGCCGCCCCTGAGTAACTTCGATCTGGATCGGCAACTGGATCGGTGGCTCGATTGGCGGCTCAAGGCTGCACGAGCGTGGTGGGACGCCAAATCCGGCTTGGACGACGATGAGATCGCCAACATCTGCCCCAGCTTCGGCATCGCCGAGCATTCCGCCTGGCTTGGCGCGGATGTTGTGCTCCAGGAGACAACGTGCCTGCCGGTTCCGTTGATCCGCCAAAAGGAGGATTTGCGGCCAATGCAACTGAGCGAGCAGACGCCATGGTTTCAATACATGAAGCGCGGATACGACTATCTGCGCAGCCGGAAAGACGGAAGCTTTCTGCTCGGTGTGCGGGGAACGATGATGCCAATGGACCTGGCCAACGCGATCCGCGGCGATGAACTGTTTCTGGACTTTCTGGATGATCCGGCCTTCGCTCATCAGTTGATGGAGTTCTGCACCCGAGCGATCGAATGGTATTTCCCGCGGCTCAGCGCCTGGGCGGATGCGGTCGAGGACGGCCGACTCTACCAGTTCCATGCCTCCTGGATGCCCGGCGGCACGCTGGGCCATGTCTCCAACGACGCTGCCATGCTCTGCGGTGCGGATATCTATCACGAGTTCGGCTTCCCTTACGAAGCACCCTTGCAAAACAATATGCGCCACGTACTGTATCACGTGCACAACCAGTCGATGCACTATGTGCCGGAGCTTGCGAAGCTGCCGAATCTCTCGTTGCTGGAAGTCACGCGAGATCCAAAAACGCCCAGCTCCATTGAGAACCTGCCGAAGATTCTTTCGCAAACCGGACGAGCGGATCTATGCTTGTTTGCCACCAGTGACCAGATTCGGGCGAAGATTCACGACCTCACATCGCGCAACGTATTCCTGCGGATCGAGTGCGCAGGATCGGAAGGACGCAGAGGACGTCCTCTCGTTCGTCCGCGCACGAATCACGTCCACCTGGATGAAGTCCTCTCAAATCAGCTCGCGGCATCCCGGCGACGTTTGAGCTCCTGCTCGATGAGAGGCTGGACCTCCACCCCCATGATTTTCAATCCGTCGATCGAGCACCAGTCGATCATGGCGCCGCTCAAGTTGACATTGAAGAAGGTAGCCCCGGAAAAGTTGATGTCCTCGAACGTGGCGTGCCGGAGATCGATGTTGCGGAACGAAGCACCCCGAGGCACACATTACTATATAGTGCACCCTTCCGGTCGGCGTCCCGGGTCTCCTGGCCGATCAGGAAGGCAGCACCCGCACCATCGGGATCCTGGGCCCCCGCCTCCAGGAGCACCTTGACCACGTCCTTGTTTTGATACATGCGGGCCAGTTGCAGCGGCGTCAAACCACCCGGCGAATGCAGTGACAGAAGCTCGGGGTCACTGTGAATCAACTTGGCCGTGTGATCCGCCAAGCCCAGTTGGGCGGCCAGAAAGATGTTGCACTCCACCCCCGCCGTAACCATCGCCGTCGCGGTCGAAGCGTCGGCGGCATGGGCGATCAGCGGTATGCCATGAGAACCCTTGGCATGGATCAGGTGAGGGTCATCGTGCAGGCGTTGGGTCACGCGCTCTGCCTCACCCAGCGCGGCGAGCATGAAGATGTCAGCGCGGACGCCCCGGTCGAGATAACACTTTAAAATCTCTTCCGACTGCGTGTGGGCGGCTGCCCCCTGCGGCGTTTCATCAACCTGGCTCGGATCAACGGCGTTCATCGCGTCGATCAGATCCGGAGCCAGATCAAGAAGCTCCTTCACGCGCTTGAGATTGCCATGAGAAGGCCCCACCAGACCAGCAGAATGGATACATTTGACCGCTTCAGAATGTGTCATGGCCTATCCGTGGATCGCATGCCGCACCGAAGCACGGCCATGTTACTCCTCTTCCGCTTTCGGCTTGTACTGCGACACGATCTGTTGCTGAACCTGAGGAGGGACCGCCTCGTAATGGGAGAACTCCATGGCGAACGAGCCTTGGCCACCGGTGACCGATTTCAACTGCGATTGGTACTGCATCACTTCGGAAAGCGGCGCCTGGGCACGAACGACTGCCATGCCGCCCGCAAGGAAATCCTGCCCGTGAATGCGTCCGCGCTTGCCCGAGAGATCACCGGTAATGGTGCCAACGTATTCTTCGGGAATGGTGACTTCCATGTTGACAATCGGCTCCAGCACCACGGCCTTAGCCTTGGCAATGGCGTCACGGAAGGCGTATTTGCCCGCCGTGCGGAAGGCGACTTCCTTTGAATCCACTGGATGGTGCTTGCCATCCGTGATCGCCACGCGAACATCCTGCAATGGATAGCCGGCAATTGCGCCGCCTTCCATCACATCGTGAATCCCCTTCTCGACCGCGGGAATAAACTGGCCCGGAATAGTGCCGCCAAAGACTTCGTTGACGATCTCCAGACCCGGCCCACCCTTGCCCTTGCGCAGCGGGCTTTCTTCTTCGAGCGGCTCGATGCGGAGGAAGACTTCACCGAACTGACCCGCACCGCCGGTCTGCTTTTTATGGCGGTGATGTCCTTCGGCCTTCTGCTGAATCGTTTCGCGATAGGCGATCTTTGGGGGCTTGGTATCGACCTGCACGCCGCGATTCTTCATGCGCTCGAGCGTCAGGCGCAGGTGCAATTCGCCCAGGCCGTTGATGACGACTTCGTGGGTTTGGCGGTCCGTTTGCCATTTGAAAGTCGGATCCTCCTCCGAAAGCTTCTGAAGCTGCACGGAAATCTTCTGCTCGTCGCCGCGCGCCTTGGGCGTAATGGCCAGACCATACATCGGCGTTGGAAACGTCAGAGGCTTGAGGTGGACCGAATCGAGGGCGTGGTCATCGTGCAGAACATCGTTGGTATGGATGTCTTCAATCTTGGCAACCGCGCCGATGTCGCCGGCGATGATCTCCGGAGCCTCCTTGTGCTCCTTGCCTTGAAGATGGAAGACATGCCCAAGCTTCACCGACTTCTTGTTGTGCCCGATGTAGATCTGCGATGAGCCGGCGCAGTTGCCCTGATGAACCCGGAAGACCGCAAGTTTGCCCACAAACGGATCGGTCGTCACTTTGAACACGTGAGCCAGGAGCGGCTTGTCTGCGTCGTTGCTGTATTCAAAAGGCCGCTCATTCTCGCGATCGTCCGACCCCGAGCCGGTCAGGAAAGGCCGAGGGTTCCCTTCGATAGGCGACGGAAACCAGCGGGCGATGAAATCCAGCAATTCAGCCACACCCACCGCAGCCTTCGCATCGGTGAACAGGATCGGCACCAGGTGCGCCTCGTCCATGGCCTGCTCGAACGGAGCGTGCAGGGCGTCGTAGTTGGGCTCTTCGCCGCCGAGATATTTCTCCATCAGGTTCTCATCAAGTTCGACGATCTGATCGAGAATGGCTGAATGCGCATCGGCAACGGAGGAGAAATCAGATTCTCCCGATTTGCTCAGGAGACACTCGGCAATGACCTTGCCTCCCCCGCTCGGCAGATTGACGGGCAGGCATTCGGAGCCGAACGATTCGCGAATATTGGCCACGAGCGCCGGCAGGTCGATATCCGGGAGATCAATCTTGTTGACAATGATCGCCCGGGGAAGATTCAACTCTTTCGCCGCCTCCATCATTCGTCGCGTCACCACTTCGACGCCGGACTGCGCGCTAACCACCACAGCGACCGTCTCCACCGCCGGAAGAGACGCGATGGCCTGCCCGATTAAATCCGGGGAACCCGGCGTATCGATGATGTTGATCCGCTTTCCATTGTGGTCGGCATGCAGGATGGAAGAAAAGATCGAATGAGCATGTTCCTTTTCCTCCTTCTCGAAGTCAGAAACACTGCTGCCGTCGCCGACCGACGCCTTATGCTTGATGGTACCTGAAGCGAACAGCATCGCATCAGCCAGCGTCGTCTTTCCGGAACTGCCGTGGCCGACGAGCAGGATATTTCGGATATCAGCGGTCGTGTAATCGGGCATATGCCAGGGCTCCTCATGCGTAGCAGGGACAGCGACGGTCCCGGGCCCCGCCGCGCCATGTCTGGCAATACGCGGCGGCGTCCGGGCTGGCCGCCTGTCGGACCGAATTGGCAGTATAAGGCCGAGGAAAGCAACGGCAAACAACGGTTCTCTCACGAGTTCCGCATACCGGAGCCTCCCCATGCAGGCGGCTCCCGTCGAATCCTTGCGTCGATTGCCGATTCTCCGCAGCGTCTTGCCGCGTCGCTGATTGCGCGGCATCACGCAGGACAGTTTTCTGGATCGTCAAGCCGCTGGGGCACGGATGCTTGAGCAGTCACCCCGAATTGCGCCCGGTCGCCAATTGGCCAGGTGAATGACCCCGAAGTCCTGATCGCGTGCATCCGGCCCCGCCGACAATCGTCATGGCGGTGATCGCGGTTCTCTGCGGCTGCGATGATCGGGACGACATCGCCGAGTTCTGCGTGGTGCACGATGACGTCCTCGGCCACGAGTCATGCGGTGCCGAGCGAGCCATCGGGATCATCAGCATGCAGCGCGAGTGCTGCGCCCGGCCGGTCTAGGGGCACCTTGAGCCGTTTTGCGCTACGACAAATTGTCATGTTCGGACCGCCATGTCGTCAGAAGGGGCAAAAACGGGGTCGGTGGCCGGGTGGGGAGGGTACGGTACTACAACGGTGAGAGTACGGTGTGGGTCGGGAGCCGAATCGCAGGCGACATGGGAGCGGAATGTCCTCTGTTTGGACGATTTGTGAACCGTCCGGCTATCGCGGCCGCCCCGAGGTTGGCGGGAATTGGAACTGGGGCGTGGAAAGTCCATAACACGCTCCAGGCCCTGCTCCCTGCCCCGCAGCCGGCAACCGGCCTGGGGGCTGCAAGCGGCGGCCCCGCCTCGGACCCCCATCCCCCCCAAAGTGTCGAAGAAACGATTTCAGAGCACCCATAGAACCTATCGAGATCTGTTTGTGCAAAAGCCTGGAGTCACACCGTACCCACACCGTGCAAAAGATCGGCACGCAAAGGCTGGCGATGCCCGCCAGCAGAGCAATTCTCAACAAACGACTCAAGGGCATCGTGACCAGGCCAAATGGCTCAAGAACATCTGCACGAGCCCCTATTGCGCCGGGCCGCTGGTTGCCGTTGAGGGTTCCTTCGGCGTCACACGACTGAAGAGCACAGGCTCTCCATCGTACATGTCGCTGTTGTTGATGTTGCTCTCAAGCACACTCCGCAGCTGCTGGCTGGTCCCCACCTCCTGGCTCTTAAAGAAGTCATCCTTGAGCTGCTGCAAGCCGAGTTGCCCATCCTTCCAGAAAATACGCAGAATCAGATGCTCCTTTGCGATCGACCCATCCTCAGGAAGCTGACGAAGCTGCGCAAACCGCGCGTTGCCGATCGGATAGAGTTCGCCGACCATCCGAAGCGTCTTCTCACCCGGCTTGGCCCGTTCATCGCAATACTCGACGTAATACTGACGGTCGTCGAGGTTTCGGATGATCAGCGTCTGGTCCCCCCCATGCCAGTTTCCAACGAAAGCCCGGTCCATTTTCGCCTCATCCGCTCGCCCAAGCGGAACCGGCGTCTCATAGCACCCAACCAGGAACGCGGCAAGCAGGCCAAGGGCAAGGTATCTCATGGCATCTCCTCTTAGTAGTGAATACTAACATATCCTCTCCGGCCCCGGATCGCAAGATCCAGCCCCCCTTCCGCCGCCCCCGCCAGATGCGTGGAAACATGGAGAGACGTTGAGACCTGGGCGCAGGACGCTCAAAACGCCGACCCATAACACGCAAATCAGTTGGCACGCCCGAAAGATTCGTTACTGCCGACTTAAGTGGGAAGGATGCTGCGCCGATTTCTGGGTTGGATGTCGAAAGACTCCATGCTCGCACAGAACAGAACTTCCTCGACGCGGCGTAGCCCGGGGAAAACAAAAGCTCTGGTGTGCGACGAAGAATGGGTCTCTTTACAAGGAGAAGTGCCATGAGCACTGCTTTGCGTCGTATCCAGGGCCGCAAGGGCTTTACCCTGGTCGAATTGGCGGTCGTGATTGTCATCATCGGCGTGTTGGCCGCGTTCGCGGTTCCTCGGTTCCTCGACGCCGTCGAGCGTTCCAAGGCTGCTGAAGCGTTCAACTACCTGTCCGCGGTCCGCGCGGCCCAGAGCGCTTCCAGACCCGCCAGGGCACGTATGCCGATGACATCACCAAGCTGGATATCCAGATGCCCACGCCGAAGTATTTTTCGGTGGGCACCCCCGATGCCGGCGGCAGCGGCAGCCTCGAGGACTCCTGGACGCTCACCCTGACGCGTTCGGGCTCGTCGGGCGGCTATGGTGCCTACACGGTGGTCTTCACCGATCAGGGCTACGATGCTGACAACAGCACCATCCCTGACAAGATCAATCCGATGCAGCAATAAGGGCTAAACCGCCTGCGTCGAGATGGGCCCGCAAGCGGTACCCTGTGGTTATCGCTTGCGGGCTGTTTCTTTGTCTACGCGGGACCAGGATCTGAAGGAGACGGATCGTGGCGGACGGCATCCGGGTGGATCGGCTCGCCCAGCAGTTGGGGATCCCGCCCAGTGACATCATCGCCCGTTGCCGCGCCAATGGTTTGGGGCGGACGGTGTCGCACGAGCAGGCGGTGCTCAGCGGCGATCTGCTGCTGGCCGTGCAGGCCTGGTTCGCGCCTCATGCCGGCCCGAAGGGGACAACGCCAAAGCGAAGACGAGAGCAGGCTTCCAAGCGTCGGACCACGGCCCTTCGCAAGCCGTCACGCCCCACGCATGTCGAACCCTACGACATCTCCGGCAGCCCGGACGATTGTGCCAACGGTGATGTCTACGCGCTGGCTGAACCGGCCGCGAGTCTTGAACACGGTTACGACCTCGCACCCATGCACCTGCTGATGGCCGAAGTGGCGGCAGCCGACTCACTCGTTCAGACGCTGGCGCCTTGCGTAGAGGAGTTGGAAACACTTCGCCGGAATGCACAGGAGGCGACCGAACCAGCGCCAGCGGCCGCGAATCCCGAACCGATCACGGCGGGCGTCGCAGCCGAGCCGGAGGCGCTTGAGCACGCCAAACTGCACGCCGGAGCCGAACCGGCCGAGGCCGGCAATTCCGAACCAAATGCAGAGCAGCCCGATCCGGTCGTTCCCGCTTCTGCGGAGGACAAGTCTCCGGTTGCGCCCGTCGATGCCGACGAGAGCCTCCCGCAAGCCGATCCCGAACCTTTGAGCGTTGCCCGGGAGCCCGAAGCTCCCGCGCCACCCGGCGCCGAAGCCGTTGAGCCTGCGACTGTCGCGCCTGTGGCCGCAGTGGAGCAGGAACAGAAATCCAGCGAACCGTCACTGGCGGAGCAACCAACCCCCCCCGCGCCCACCGCCACCGGCCCGCGCACCCCGCGGGCCCCTGTGCCGCTTCAGAATCCGATCGGGATCCGGCAGCGCCTGCCGGGGAACCCGAAGTTCCCGCAGCACGTGCCGCCGAAGCCGTCGCCACGGAACCCGTGGACGCCGAACCGCAACCGGCACCGGCCGGGGAATCCCCGTTACCAGAGCAACAAGAATCGTCCGCAGCACCCGCCGTTACGGTGTGCGTGCCGAAGAAGCCCAACGGCAAGCGGGGATTGACGGCAATCCGGCTGGCACGATCCATCGGAATCTACCTCACGGACGACAAGATGGTCTGGACGCTGGCCGAGAAGCTGCCTTTGGGCTCGCGCATCGCGGAAACCGGCGAACAGCCGATCACCCGGACGGATTGGGCAGCCGGCATCGCCGCCGTCCTGGAGCAGCAATTGACCGGCCGCCGGGCTCGAAGCACGCGGATTGTGATCGGCCTGCCGGCCAGCCAGATCTTCTTTGCGACCCTGCCCCAATCGGGCAAGGAATCCGCCGAGGCGCTGCTGACACAACATAACTGCTGCAGCGCCATTCCAGCGGCGGAGATGTGCTCCGACCTGGTGCCCCTCAAGGTGCTGGGAAAGCCCTTTGCCTCGATCGCCGCCGCGCGGAAGAAGGAAATTCTGGCGCTGACGGAGGTGGGCCGCCGAGGCGGCAGCAACTTCGTCCGCGTCGAGCCGGCGCCCTGGGCCCTGCTTCGACTCTCCGGCGCCGGCAAAGCGTCCAAAACGACGTTGCGTCTCTTTGTGGATCGGACCGAGCTGGTGGCCATCCTGGCACGAGGCGCTCACCCCCTGCTCTGGCGCACCGTGGAGCTCTCTTCCAGCGGCGCCGAGGCCGCGGATGCGATCGTATCGCTTGTCCGAACGTTCGAGACCTATGCCTCGCAACACATCGGCTTTAGCGACATTGCTGCGATCACGCTCCAGGGACGCGACATGCCCGAGAGGCTTGCCGAGCGTCTGCAAGCGGAATTAGGCGGGAACTTCTCGCCGATCGACGGCCCCGGGCCGACTGCTCAAGCGATCAGCGAAGGGCTCGCGCACGGCGGGCTCGCCTGGGAGCAGCCGGCGCTGGACCTGAGCAAATCGCTGGCGCCCCCCTCGCGGCTGGCCGACCTCGTGCCCTACGGTGAACTGGCGCTCCTGGCGGCGGCCATTCTCTGTTCCAGCCTCTGGCTCTGGTCAACCGGCAACGATGTGATCGATCGCGCCACCCATGCCGAGGAAGCCAATGCCCGCAATGTCGTCCTCAAGGCCAGCGACTCCCAGCTCAAGAACGAAAAGAAGGCGCTGACCTCGGAAGTGCAGGCCGTCTCCGGATTCCTCACGAAGCGAATCCTGTGGACCCGGTACGTCAACGAAATCTCGGCGCGCGTCCCCGCCAACGTCAGGCTCGTGCAGATCCAGGGCGACTACGAGCTGGTTTGCGGCAACAAGAAAAACCAGAAGAAGGGCAAGCAGGACTTCCTCCTGGATTTCGCCGCAAGCCTCCCCAAGAACGTTTCGGCCCCGCCCGAGGTTGACGAGGTGCTCACGGCGCTGCGGCGATCGCCGCTGATCACCCATGATTTTCCCGAGATGCAACTGGCGTCGCTGCGCGTGAGCAAAATCGAGCATCGTCCCGGAACGGCCCGCGATCTGCCGGACCCGGCGACATTTACGGTCAGTTGTGCGCCGGAGGCAAAGGGAAAGGGCAAGAAGTAGCGATTCGGAGAATCGGTCGATGATGCGGAGTTCACAGATGGAAGACCAGGCGCTAACCCCATCCGCCGGCAACCCCTACGCGAAGTGGGCCGAGCGTCTGCGCAGCCGCGGACGTATGGCCGTGGCGTGCATCGGAGGCCTGGCCGTGCTCGGCATCATGGGCGCCACCAATCCGCTCTTGGGTCGGATCACCGCCGCCCAGACGCGGCTGAAAAAGGCCGAGGAGCGGGGCGCTCGGCGCCGAGCTGGCCAGCCTGCGGCCAGGCGGCTCTGTACCGAAGCAAACTGCCGCACACCATCGACCAGAACGACTGGACGGAATACCTGCTGAGCGGCATTCGCGCCGAGCCCGTAAAACTCGTCCGGATGAGCCCCAAAGACACCGAGGCCATGGGGCCGTGCAAGGTGCTGAGCTGGCAAATCGACCTGGAAGGCGACTACATCTCGCTGGCCCGCGTTCTCGCCTGGCTGGAAAACGGGCCGCGGCTCGTGCGCATCGACCACATGTCCGTGCAACTTCCCAACGGCAAGCTCACGATGCAGCTGGTCGTGCGCGGCCTGGCGATGGACCGTTCAGGCCCAGGCACCGTTTCGGCCAAGGGACATGCTGCAACGCATCCGGCCACGCGCCCGCAGGCCAGGCCGCGCCTCAACCGGGAGGCAAAGCGGAAATGAAGCTGGCCCCGAGCAAAGTGATGCTGGTCGTGGGTCTGGCTGTGTACGGGTATTCCCTGCGCGAGCAGTTCTTTCCAACCCAGGCGATTGCCAAGGAGGAGCCCGTGCAAGTGAAGGAATTGACGGCATCGGATGTCTCGCGCGCCGTCGCGCTTGAGTGCCTGCGCGATCCCTTCACGGGTCTGACGGTCAAGGGAAGTGCCCGCAGCGTCGTAGCCCAGCAGGAGCCGGTCAAGGTCCTGGGCGATTTGACGCTGCAGGGCGTGTCGGTCAGCCGGGGCACCCGGCTGGCGATCGTCAACGGCAGGGTCCTTCGCGAGGGAGAGCCCAAGGCGCTCGAGCCAGGCGGCCCCGTCGTCTGCGCCAGGACCATCGGACCGGATTACGCCGTCATCCGCGCCGGACTGCGCGACATCCTGCTGCACATGGAGAAGCCGCAAAGCCAGAAAGCCTTCGAGCAGGCCGCGGCCAGGCCGAACGATTTAAAGGGCATCGAGGAATTCCGAACCGGAGCCGGTCCAGTCAAATGATCGAAAGCGGGTCGAAACCAGCGCTCATTCTGCAACTGCTCCAGGAGCGGCGACGCTTTGCTGCGCTGGTTGCCCAGGAACATCCGGATCTGATCACCCCGGCCATCCTGGCCGAATGCGAGGCCGAGGAGACCCAGCGCCGCAACGCCGGGCGCGGGCGCTGCCGCTCTGGAAGCTGCTCCTGCGAAAAAAGCTTCTCGGCGAAGAGCAGATCGACAAACTCCGGCGGGAATCGCGCTCCGGTGGCGAGCCCGTTGTCGGCCCTAAGGAAATGGAAGCCGTGCGAAAGGCGCAGGCGGAATCGGGCGCCTGCTGGGAACGGGTGCTGCCCAAGCTGAACCTCGCAGGTGGCCGCGAAATCGCCGACGCCTATGCCGAGTTCCTGCACCTGCCGCTGGCAAAGGTCGTGACCTCCAATTTTGGGGAGACGGCGGTGGCGCGGTTCTCCGACCGCGGGGTCACCCATGAGGTCCTCAAGCAATGCCTGCAGGAACAGGAGCAGATTCGTGCGACCGGAATTGAAAGCGCCGGCCCTGGGCGCCATGCTGGTCGAGCGAAAGCTTCTGGCCGAGGCCGAGGTCCAGGCGATTCTGGGCGAGCAGGAGGACCTGGGAAAGCACGAAGGGGAGCTCATCCTCCACGATGAGGACGCGCGGACGCTCAACGAAAAATTCTCGCGGGAAAAGATGATCATCGCGCTGGGCCGGGAAGGCCACAGCCTGCGCGTCGCGGTCGTCGATCCCACCAATCCTCTGCTCCAGGAAGAGATCGGTCACATGGCCGGCGTTCCGGTGATCATCACCGTCGGAACGCATTTTGCGGTCATGGGCGCGCTCGATCGGATCTACGGCGCGGGACGTGGTGCGTGAAATCGCCAAGGAAGAAAGATATGACTCGGGGGCCGCGCCGAGCGAAGACGAGCAGGTGCTGGATCTCCAGGAGCAGATCCCGCCGGGCGTGGACGGGCGAATCATCCGCCTGGCCAACACGATTCTGCAGGGCGCGATCGACCAGCGGGCCAGCGATATCCACCTCGAGCCGTTCGAGAACGATGTGCGCGTGCGCTATCGCGTGGACGGCGAATTGATCGAAATCACGCCGCCGCCCAAGTCGATGTTTGTGCCGTTGATCTCGCGCTTCAAGATCCTCTCCAAGATGGATATTGCCGAGAAGCGCATTGCCCAGGACGGCGCCTTCGGCGCAAGAGCGGCGAGGTGCGGCTGGATTTTCGCGTCAGCACGGTGCCCACGGTGTACGGCGAGAAGATGGTCATGCGACTGCTCAGCCGCGGCGGCGCGGGCACGGACATGACCAAACTCGGGTTTACCAAGGCCCAGCAGGAGCATTTCGCCCAGGCGATTCAGTCGCCCCACGGTTTGATCTTCGTGACGGGGCCCACCGGCAGCGGCAAGAGCACCACGCTGTATGCAGCGCTGGCGCAGCTCAACGATCCCAGCACGAATATCACGACCGTCGAAGACCCCGTGGAATACAAGATGCAGGGCATTAACCAGGTGCAGGTGAAGAGCCAGGTCGGGTTGACCTTCTCGACAGCGCTGAGGGCATTCCTGCGACAGGACCCGGACGTGCTGATGGTCGGCGAGGTGCCGCGACCGTGAAACGGCCGAGATCTGCATGCGGGCCGCGCTCACCGGGCATCTCGTGCTCTCAACCCTGCACACCAATGACTCACTTGCAGCCGTCCCGCGATTGACCGACATGGGCATCGAGCCCTTTCTGCTGTCGGCGTCACTGCGCATGGTCGAGGCGCAACGGCTCGTCCGGCGCTGTGCGCAAAATGCAAGCAGCCCTACGAACTGGACAAAGACACCTCCACCCGGCTTGGCTTGCCGGATGGCCAGATCGCTTACCAGCCCAAGGGGTGCGACGCATGCCGTGGAACCGGATACAAGGGACGCGTGGGCCTGTTCGAAGTTGTTCCCATCACGCCCGAACTGCAGAACAAGATTCAGGTACGGGCGCCCCTGATGGAACTGCGTGAGACCGCCAAAAAATGCGGCCTGGGACTGCTTCGAGATGCCGGGCTGGTCAAGGTGCGCGAAGGACTGACAAGCCTGGAAGAGGTGCTCGCCATCACACTGGCGGAGGATTGATGCGTAATTGCCGGGAGCGAAATCATGGCTGAGCAGAATACCTTACTCGCCTGGGCGCACGTCTCCTCCAAGCGCCACAAGGGCACCAAGAGCGAGGACATCTACAACTTCTTTCAGCAGCTTTCCACCATGATCCAGGCGGGCATGCCGCTCATGGACTCGCTGCAACTGGTGGCCGAGCAGTCGCAAAGCATCAAGCTGAGCAAGGTCATCGGGACCATTGCGGACAAAGTCGGCGCCGGCGCATCGCTCCACTCCGCGGCAGCCGAATACCCGAAGATCTTCGAATCGCACTGGGTGCAGGTCATCCGCACCGGTGAAATCTCCGGCCAGATCGGGCCGCTGCTCGAGCGCTTGACCCTGAACATGAAAGAGTCGCGCGAAGCAAAGGGCAAACTGGTCAGCGCGATGATCTACCCTTCCATCATCTTCTGCGTCGCCATCGCAGCGATGGTCATCATGCTCTGGTTCGTGGTGCCGACGTTTACGAAGTTCTTCAAGGAAACCGGCATGCCCCTGCCGGCAATCACCCAGTTCGTCGTCGGCCTGTCGGATTTCTTTCAGAAATTCGGAATATTCGTGGTCATTCTGGTTGCCGGTATAGCCGTCGGATTCCGCTACTGGATCAAAACACCCAACGGCGGAAGGATCTTCATCTCCATCCTGCTGGCGGTGCCGCTTTTCGGTGAAGTCCTGGTGCAATCGTGTATGGAGCGGTTTGCAACGAACATGGCGCTGTTGCTGCGGGCGGGCATGCCACTGCTGGAATCGCTATATGCCATGGACGGCATCTTTGAAAAGAACATCCCCTACCGCGAAGCGCTGGGGCTGGTGCAACGGCGTGTCGCCAGCGGCGGAACGCTCGCCTCGGGGTTGCGTGAGGGGAATCTTTTCACGCCGATCATGATCAATCTCGTCCGCGTAGGCGAGGAATCCGGACAACTTGCCCAGGTCCTCGAGCAGATTTCGAGCTATTACAAGGCCAAGGTCAAGGCGATGGCAACGCGCATTACCAGCATGATCGAACCGGTGATCATTGTCGGCATGGGCGTCATGGTCGCTCTAATCCTGGCGTCGATTTATCTGCCGATGTTTTCCATGGGTGGGGCGGTGCACTAATGAGAAAACGCGCGACCATGATCACGCCGAATCAGCTCACTGACACGCCGCTCGTGCGCTCAGTCCGGTGCGGAATGAGCCTCGTCGAACTGTCGGTCGTGATCGTGATCATCGGAATTCTGCTTGCGATGGTGGTGCCGGCCTTCAATCGCGTGGGCGAGCAGGCGCGTCTCGATGCGGCTGCGCAGTACCTGCGCAGCATCTGGTCGGGCGAGCGGGTTTATTGGCTGGAAAACCGCACATTCACGACGTCATTGGCTGATCTGGATGCCCTGGCCCTGCTTGATCCCAAGATTCTGACCGGAAACGATGGAACGTATGACTACGTGATTGCCGCGGCCGACAGCACCACGTTTACCGTAACAGCAACACGCTCCGGCAGCACCGTCTGGAGCGGCCAGCTCTCGATCACGCAGGATGGACTGGTTGTCGGCTCCATCATCGGCAGCGATGGGAAAACCCTTACGCCTTCGGAGCTGTAGCCATGCGCAAGACACCATCATTCAGGTCAGCTTGTATCACGCGCCGAGGCTTCACCATGCTTGAACTCCAGGTGGCGCTGATCCTCATGGCGTTCGGGATGGTCACGCTTTCGGGACTGATGATGACGCAGACGCGCGTCATGAACCGCGTGCGCGGCAATTTTCGAAGTGGAACGACGCTCTATCTCACGCAGTCGCCAGACCCCTGGGTGCAGCAGCTTCAGATGCCGGCGCTGGTGAGCAATGCGGAGCAGACACTGACGACGCCGAGCCCGACGAGCAACCCGGAATACTCGCTAGGCATCGTGACACAGCAGAACGGACTGACCGACGAAAGCATCAGCGTAACAGTGGACTTGACGCAGGCGGATTGACCCATGGCGCGCCCGGTACAACATCTTCGCCATCGCGGCTTCACTCTGCTGGAGCTGCTGATCGTGGGAATCATTGGCACGATGGTTCTCGCAGCGATCGCCAACATCTGGCGCTGGTACGGACACTCCGTCAGCGAACAGCAAACGGAGGTCATGCTGACACAGGAGTTGAAGCTGGCGTCCGAGGCCATTGCCCAGGACTACGGGCCGGCACTGGCGAGTCGGACCGTCGATGGATCTCAGATCCAGTTCGACCTGGATGGCGGCGCTGAAGACGGAGCGGCGCAATGGGCGTCGCCGGATACGGTGGTGGAGTACTCCATCGTCTCCGGCAGCCTCCTTCGCCAAGATCTGAACGCAGAGACGGGCATCCCACTTGCCTCGCATATGCAGTCGCTGGATGTGCAGGCTGTCAGTGGACATCTCGAACTCACGCTTACGGCCGCTTTCCGTAATACACAGCGCACCATCACGTTGAGGTTGGCCGGCACATGAACAGACGGCGTCACCATCCTCGCACCGCCCGGCGCGGATACATCCTGGCGTCTGTGCTGATCTTCCTGGCGCTGGCCTTTGCGGCATGGGTGCTTATGTTTCACAGCTCCGCAACGCTCATCCGTGTCGAACAGGCGCGAATGCTCGAGCAATCGCGCGCGACATGGACGGCACCCGCAACGGCAGCCGGCCTGCGTCTGCTGGAGACCGGGACGCCGCCACTGGATGATTATCAGTGCAAACTGACGCTGACACAGAATGGACAGACCCGGTATTTCCTATTGAGCTACGAGAAGATCGCGGACGCGCGCTGGACTCTGACCTGCATCCCCACCGTTGCTGACAACTACGCGCCGGATGCCCCATCGACATTTGCCGTTCCGCCGGATGCCCCAGGTGGGTTGACCGCGACGGCAACCTCCAGTTCGGGCGTCAATCTGGCCTGGACGGACGTTGCGCATGACACCGGCTATCGCATCGAGCGATCGGCAGACGGAATCACCGGATGGACACAGATCGGCAGCGTCGCAAGGAACATAACGGCATTTTCCGACACCGGCCTATCCACCAACACGACCTACTACTATCGAGTCTACGCAACCGGAACGGCGGGAAGCAGCGACTACAGCACCGTCGCCAGCGCTACGCCACATTAGTGATCGAGAGCGCTATGACTGGTGGTTTGCCGGCAGGTAGTACCCTTCAAGATACTCCTTTACCATACGGTGTGTGTTGAACTGGCCGCACACCGTCTTCATCGACTCGCGCATCCGCTTGATCCACGCCCGAGGCAGACCTGATCGATCCCGGCTGTAAAACTCCGGCACGATCTCTGATTCCAGCAGCGTGTAAATCGAGTCCGCATCCTGCCGATCCTGCTTCTTTGGATCTGCAAGTTCGACGCCCTCACCAATCGCCCAGCCGTTTTTCCCGTTGTAGGCTTCTGGCCACCAGCCATCGAGTATTGAGCAGTTGATTCCGCCATGCAGCGGCGGTTTCATTCCGCTTGTCCCCGAGGCCTCCTGCGGGCGGCGCGGGTTGTTTAGCCAGACATCACACCCACTGGTGAGCATCCGCCCCACCTCCATGTCGTAATCCTCCAGGATCACCACGCGCTTCCGCAGCCCGTTCTTCCACGAGTACTTGTAGATCTCCTGAGCCAGGGCCTGCCCGCCAGCGTCCGCGGGATGGGCCTTTCCTGCAAAGACAAGCTGCACCGGCCGCCTCGGATTCGACAGAATTCTCTGAATCCTTGCCAGGTCGTTGAAGATCAGGGTGCCTCGCTTGTAGGTCGCAAAACGGCGGGCAAATCCGACGGTCAACGCATCGTCATCCAGCAGTTGTTCGATCTCGGAAGATTCGCGAACCTCTCCATGCTGCCGCAGGATGCGGTCGCCAAGACGCTGGCGGATGAAACGAATCATTCGCCTCCGCAAGTCGTGGCGCATCTCCCAGAGCGCCACATCGGGAATCCGATCGACGCGCTGCCAATTGGGTCCATCCGCACTTGCACGATCCGAGCTTCGCCCGAGGTATTTTTGATAGAGCTCCGCTGTTTCAGGCGCAAGCCAGGTCCGGGTATGAATACCGTTGGTCACGTGGCCTATAGGCACCTGATTGGAATCATCGACCCGATACACTCCCTTCCACATTTTGCGGGATGTGTCACCGTGCAGCGCGGCCACGCCATTGCAATGCGCCGCAAGGCGTAGCGCGAGAATCGTCATGCAAAAGTCTTCTCGCTTGTTCCTCGAATCCTCCCGCCCAAAGCCGAGCATTTTCTCGCGCGACAGCGTCATGTCGTTAGCAGCATGCTTCAGGTACTTCCACGCGAGATTCGGCGCAAACCTTTCGTTTCCCGCGGGCACGGGCGTGTGGGTTGTGAATACCGTCGAGTTGCGAACGATTTTCGTTGCCGCTTCAAGCGACTTTCCAGTTCGAAGCAAGCGCCGAAGCCGCTCAATTGCCGCAAATGCTGCGTGCCCCTCATTGAGATGGTAGACGGTCGGCTTGATTCCCAGAGCGTCCAGTGCGATCAAACCACCCACACCAAGCAGGATTTCCTGGCGAATCCGATATTCACGATCGCCACCATACAGATGATCGGTGAGCCGCCGATCCTTCGGATTGTTTCGCGAAGTATCCGTATTGAGAAGGACCAACCGAACGCGCCCGACCTGCTCGAGATAGATTTTCGCCCTCACCCCCCTGCCTGCCATGGGAACTGTAATGATCTTGCCGGTGTCGGTAATCGGAAATTCGCTGAAGTCCAGCTGCGGATACGCCACGCGCGTCGAGCCGTCGGAGTTAAACTCCTGCGTATAGTAGCCTCTCCGGTACAGCAGCCCGACGCCCACCACAGGAATGCCCAGGTCTGATGCGCTCTTGAGATGATCGCCCGCGAGCACGCCAAGGCCGCCCGAGTACTGGGGCAGTGATTCGTGAATCGCAAATTCCGCACAAAAATATGCGATAAGCGGCGGCTTCCCCCGCAAGCGTGTACCGTCAAACCACGTTGTTTCGTTCAGGTAGCTTGACAGTGACTTCTCGACGCGCTCCAGATGCGCACTAAACCTCGGATCACGTTCAATCACGGACCGCCGCTCCCCGCTTAGCAGTTTCAGCGTGCGAATCGGATTGCGATGCGTCGCCTTCCACAACAAAGGATCCAACGACGCGAACAATCGCTGCGTGTCGTGGTTCCAGCTCCATTGCAGGTTCCGCGCAATGCTTTCGAAGCGTTCAACAATCCCCATCGGAAGTCTTTCGATCGGGCATGGTTCCGGATCACCAGCAGCAACACAAATCTCAATCGAGCCGTCCGGTTGCCTCGGACAATGCTCGCAGATACGCCGCAAGATCGCGTGACAGCGCGCCTCGCTGGACCCGCCAGCGCCAGTTGCCATCCGTCGTGCCTGGCGTGTTCATCCTGGCCTCCGAGCCGAGCCCGAGCAGATCCTGCATTGGAAAGATCACTGTATCAGCAACCGACGCGCAGACGCTATGCACCATTTTTCCGGCGATTTCCCGTGGCCTGCAATCAAGATACGCGAGCGCTTTGTGCCGCTCGTCCGGCGTCGCATGTCTGAACCAACCCGCCGCGGTGTCGTTATCGTGCGTTCCGGTGTACGCGACACATCGGCGGTGATACCGATGCGGCAGGTGCGAGTCATCTGAACCGAAACCGAACTGCATTACATGCATTCCGGGAAACCCGAACTGATCGCGAAGCGCCAGCGCTTCGGGTGTTACCGACCCTAGATCCTCCGCGATAATCGGAAGCTCCCCGAGCTGGCGGCGGAGCGTCTTAAACAGCGGCGCCCCAGGCCCGGCAATCCAATGCCCGCGCCGCGCCGTCTTGTGCTGCGGTGGAATCGCCCAGAGCCGGTGCATCCCAAGGAAATGATCGATTCGGACTGCATCGAACTGCCTCATGGTCGCCGCGAACCGCAAAACCCACCACGAGAAGCCGTTGGCGCGGTGTACCGCCCAGTCGTAGTGCGGATGCCGCCAGAACTGTCCATTCCGATTGAAGCCGTCAGGTGGGCAGCCGGTTACCGCAATCGGATGACCAGCGCTATCGAGCTCAAAGAGGTTCGGGTGGGCCCAAACATCACACGAGTCGTAATCGACGAAGATCGGGATGTCCCCAATCAGCCCAATGTCGCGCTCGTTGCAGAACTGCTTTAGGGACCGCCACTGGCGGTCGAACTGCAACTGGACAAACTCGTGATAGGCAATTTCATCTGCCAGTTGCGCCGGGCTTCAGCCAGCGCTTGCTTGTCCCGATGCCGCAACGGCTTTGGCCAGGAGATCCAGCCCCGGTTCTTGAAGACGCGCTTAAGCGCACTGAACGTTGTGTAATCGTTCAGCCATGCTTCGCTGCGGCGGCGAAACGATTCCAGTTCGTCCTGCCAGTGCCGCAGCTCGCGACGAAATCTCTCAAATGCAGCGCGCAGGTTCGATTCACGGAGACGGCCAACTTGCCTGTACAGAACGCCCTTGTCGCTGAGGCGAGCGCTATCCGCAAGCCGGCTTCGGTCAATCAGCCCTTCCCTGCAAAGGAGTTCCAGGCTGACGAACAACGGGCTGCCGGCAAACGCCGAGTACGCGCTATAAGGCGAGTTCCCCACTTGCCCGACGGGCCCGACTGGCAGCATCTGCCACCACCGTTGTCCCGCCGATTGCAGGAATTCGGCAAAGGAGAGCGCTTTCAGGCCCCAGGTCACCGCAACCATAATCTCCCGGTAGCGACGTCAAATGCATTAAAACGCCGCCGGCACGCCGGTTAAAGCTAAAGAGGGACTCCCGGCAAATGGCGCGCGACCTCCCGCGGCGGGACATAGCCTTTTCGAGTTGGGGTGCCTGTCCACTCATTCCGTTCGCTTCGTGGGACCCGTTTCCGTTGCATCGGGCCGGGGAAAGAGAATAGCGATCCGGAGGGGAAGTTCGAGAGCACAGAAGGCGCGGACATGATTCAAAGCGGTTTTGAGCACATGAATTCAAGCGCACGGGCGGGCGACGCTGGTCGTCACCCGCCCGTGCAAAACGCCTTTGGATAGGCGTTGTTTCTCCCGCCGGCATCCTGTCACGGAGCGATGCCGCGCGGAACAGGAGAGCGCATCAGCGTGGACGGCGGCGACGAAGCAGCGCGATACCACCCAGCGCCAGCATCCCCAGCGACGCCGGTTCGGGCACAGCCGAGACGCTGCTGACCGCCAGCGGACTACCGGCGCCCAACCCGAGGTTGGCGTCGATGGACGCGTAGTCATCACCGGTGACGCTCAGGTCGCCGTTGGTGTCGCCCATCAGCCAGGCGTTTCCTGGGTTCAAGCCGGTCGAGCCCAGATTGGAGTCAACTGCGCTGTAGTCATCGCCGGTGACCTGCCCGTCGAGGTTCACATCCCCGTAGTAGGTGTACTTGCCGATGACGGCGGTGGAACTGACGGTGTGCCCGTCCCATGACGTGTCTCCAACGAGCGCGTTGTCAAAGAGCGCCAGGATGGTCTTGCCGCCCGTGGCCTGGCTGGTCGAGGAGATGATGCCCGTGGCCGTCGAATCCGGCGAAGAGCGATAGCCCGCAAACACCAGATTCTGGATCGTGGAGAAGTCGCCGTTGTTGACGACCAGATCGCTGTCATTCATGTCCAGCGTGCCGGTTGGATTCCCGGAACCGTCATCGGCGATGGTGAGCGTATTGGTGTATAATGGATGCGTTCCCGGACCGATTGTGGCTCGATCCGCCATTCTCACGCGGCCGCCCGCGTTCACCCCAAGCTCATCCAGATTCTGCTGTGACTTGAAAGTCACAGTGCCGCTCGCGTACAGCTTCAGGTTCGCGCCGGAAGCGCCGGCGTCCTGATTGAAGACAACGTTCCCGCTATCGACCGCCATGATCGATCCCGCGGCATTGTTCTGGGCGTTAAAGGTGACCGTGCCAATGCCCGCGACAGTGACAGCCTTGCCCGGATTGACGACCGAATCGAAGGTCACATCCGCCACGGCCGTGTTGATTCGCGTGTCGGTAGCAAAGGTGACTTGCGGATGAATTTGATTGCTGTAGCCCAGCACGTCGATTCGCGAAGCACCCGAGCCAGCATTCATTGTCAACGTGTGCGAAGCGGCCGTGCTGATCTCATAGCCCGCGCTGCCGTTGAATTTGAGTGTGCCCAGCGTCACGTCTTCATCGAGATTGACGGCGCCACCCGAACCGCTGAACGCTGCGTCATGCTCGACGCCATTCGGCGCAAAATTCCCGGCCCAGTTGGCTGCGGTGGACCAGTTGTTGTCGCCGCCCGCCGTGAAGCTCGGCTCAAACAGCGTGATGAACATATCGCCGCTGAACGCGTCGTTGCGGACGTCCACGAGAGGATCACCGCCCCATCCGCCGGCGCCGCCCAGGTCGCCGGAGTCAGCGTAATGCAAGGCTGGCAGAAACTGGTTTGACAAATACGAGCCGTCGGTGTTGCTGATAAACGCCATTACCCGGACCGCCTTGCCGGGCTCGTGCTGGATGAAATCCGAATCCATCCCAAGTTCAAAACCGGTATTGGCCGTCGTCGCATCGCCCAGGGCGTTAGGGTCGCCAGTGATCCCCGCAGTGTTCGAATCATCGAACGCATGCGTTATACTGCCCGCATACGTCGATCCATAATCGCGAAAGTAGTATTGCGTAACCGAAGTGGGCCCCGGGGCGTTCTGTCCAAGGTAAATATCCTTGTTAGGGTGTGTATCATCATTTGGCTGGGTCAGATCGATAATGTTGATGTAGTATGCATTACCCGCCGCGTAGTAGTTCATTTCAATGGCTTTTTCGGGATTGAAACCCGCATTGACGATGCTCCCGCCACCAGGCGTTGGACTGACTGCATCGCTGCCATCCGTATCCGTCCCCCAATCGTCAACACGCTGACCGCCAATCGAGCCGAATTGGTTGTATCCACCGCCAGCTGTGTTTGCGATCCCGCCCCCCGACTGGGTATCGAGAAAGATAATCAACCCATTTCCAGTGCCTTCAAGATTTCCGGTGACGCCCAAATTCAGCGCGCCACCACTGAACTGGCCATATAGGGCATCAAGCTCGTTGGTGTTGTCGCCCCACCCCGTCGCGGTACTTTGGGTTGCCAATGGCGCCCCATATTCCGAACTGTCAATATGGCCATCGACGGTGATCTGCGCACGAGCTGCGCCGGAAACGGCCCCGAGCACCGCTACGGCAATCAGGCATGTAGCTTTTCGAGACATGACTCCTCCGACTCGCCGGGCGGACCAATCTGTCCCCGGTCGCCCAGCGCTAAACCGTTTAACTGACCATCTACACCTTCGGCACCCTCAAATCAAACCAAACAAACGCATTTCGACCGAGCATGCCCTCTAGACCTTCTAAAAATAGACGGAGTTCCGATAAAGTCAACCAAAAAGATATCCCAAATTGCGCGAAATGGTTGTATATTTATACGGTTTACTCCCATTGCCTAGCTACTTGTAGGGCGTTATGCGCACGTCCTCATCCATACCCTTGATTACTCCGGAAACGTGACCGTCGCAGAATGCAACGTTGATCTTCCCACGATGTCGATTCCACGGGATTTTGTCGCCATAGAACTTCGCGTCTTGCATGTCCTTGAGCGTTACCCCATTGATGCCGTGCGTCGAAAAGAAAAGGATATCGGAGCGAATTAATGGGGTAGGATTCCACGTATCCTGGGGCAGCTTGTTGGCAAGTGGGCGAACGCCACAATCGGCGAGCAACATGACCTCGGACGAACGCTGCACGCTGTAAAGCTTCGCATTGAGCGGAAGGAGCGAAGTGTGGGGCTTGTTATCGGGTGGGCCGCACAGAACCATGTGATCGCTGTAACCAAGTCGGCCGTATTTGGTGTTTCCATCGGTCCAAGTCTGCGCTCCAATGTCTGCATTGATCCCATACGAGATCGGATAGTAGCCAAAGGGTTTATCAACATTGTTGAACAAGCACATGCCCGGTCCGTCCACGTCGCCCGGCTGGCCGGACATCGACTGCCAGGTATCTGATGGACACCGAAAGACTTTCGACTTATCGCCCGCAAACATAAACGACTGCACGCCCGGGGCGCCTAGGTACGGGAGTAGCGAACTTGCCCAATCCAAAACCTTCGCCCCCCCAGAATCGGTGCGGTAGACCCAGATCTGATGGGACGGATCGACTTGTTGTACCACCTTGTCATCTGACACCGCCGGCATGTACCCGCGATGTTCTTGTGCGAAATTCCGTATTGCCAACGCAATCTGCCTCTCGTTGGAAGCGCACTTGACAAAACTTGCCGATTCTCGCGCTCGCTGAAAGCGCGGGGAGCAGAATCGCAATCAAGACCGCGATAATTCCAATCACCACCAGCAGTTCTACTAAAGTGAAACCATTGTGCCGGGCGTTGCGGGGCCAAAGAGTTGAGGATGAGGGCATGGGATCTACCTCGTCTTTCGTCGAGCGCGGCGGCGCAAGGTGAAAAGGCCGCCAGCAGCCACGCATAGAAGTGATGCAGGTTCGGGAACCACCTTCACACCAAGCGGATTCCCGACCCCCTGACCGAGGTTCGCGTCGATGGCAGAGTAATCATCACCGGTGACGCTCAGGTCGCCGTTGGTGTCTCCCATCAGCCAGGCGTTTCCCGGGTTCAGGGCGGTCGCGCCCAGATTGGAGTCAACCGCGCTGTAGTCGTCGCCTGTGACCTGGCCATCGAGGTTCACATCACCGTAGTAGGTGTATTTGCCGACGACGGCGGTGGAACTGATGGTCTGCCCCGAGCCGGCTGGCCATTCCGTGCGCCCAACGAGCGCGTTATCAAACAGGGCCAGGATGGTCTTGCCGCCGGTATTCTGGCCGGTCGTTGAAACGATGCCGGTCCTGGTACTGTCCGGACTCGGGGAATAACCGGCAAACACCAGGGCTTGAACGGCGGAGAACGTGCTGTCGTTCACCACCAGATCGTTGTCGTTGAGATCCAGCGACCCTCCCGCACCGATCGAAAGGTGGTCAATGTAGCTGGTGCCTGAAGCGGTGCCATCGGAACGAACGACCACGTGGCCATTGTCCTGAATGTCGAGTGTCTGACCGTGGATCGAGCGAGCACTGAGCGTGGCCGATCCGGCCACGGTCGTGGTTCCGGCAGTCACATCGTCGGCGGTGATGCTGCCGCTTACCGTCCAGGAACCGCCCGTCACGTAGGGATCGCCAAGAAGGTTTTTGTACGCGAGCATCGTCGCGCTGCCGGCGCTGACGCTGTCGAGCAGCGGCCCGTAGACAAAGGTATCCGTGAGGTCGATCCGGCCGTCACCATTCAGATCAGCGGTCGGATTGAACTGGGTGTTGTTACTCTTGAGATACGTGGTGAAGTTCGTGATGTCGTTCTGATTGTACTGATTATTGCGATCGCAATCGCCCAACCCCACGCCGTAAACCGTCTGGGTGAACTGTCCGGGGTAGCGCTGAATGTTGTAGTTCCCGGTGATCTCATAACTGACGACCGTCAGAACGTGATTTCCCGTGGTCTCGTTATTCACATCACGCGCCCACAGGTCCACATCCGTCTGCAACGCGTGATTGCTGCTGCCGAGCATCGAAAGGATCTGGGCATTGGTGACGCTGGCGGGCAGGTCCATCAGAACGTACATGTTGTTGGCCGTCTGATCGACCGATCGCACGTTGAAGCGGACGTCATTGGGACCGCCGCCGGGTTTCTGCTGCATGCTGTCGGGAGCGGAGTTCGGCGGGAGCCGGTCCACGTAAATCACGTCGTTGAAATCCGTGAACAGCGCCGGCTGTTCGCGCCATCGGCAAGCAGGTCGCGATGGCGAAAGGCCCGAACGGTCAGATAGTGGTATCCCTCGGAAAGCTGCGACGCGTCGATGTTCTGGACGTACTGGCCGTCGCCGCCGCTGTACAACGGACTGCTCTTGGTCAGGAACGCTTCAAATCCATAGGTAACGGTATTGGGGATGGTCTTGTCGGCGTTGTCCGGCGTGATGGGCCAGTAATTCTGATCGTGAACGGTCGAGTTGGCGATGTCCACGTGGCCGTTGCCGTTGATGTCGATGCCACCATCCATCTTCAGCAGCGCCTGGTCGCCGTCCGCTTCGGTGTCGTGATAACTGTCGGGCAGGATCACCGGTGTCGTCTGGAGATGAACCGCGAAGGAATTGCCGGTCACAACGTCGATGGGTGTGAGGCGCGCGGTCCCGTTGTTCGAGCTGGTTTGCGTGTCGGGAGCGATGGTGCCGGATGTCCCGGTAAGGCTCAGCGTGCCCCGCGGCGTGGCCGGACCGTACATCACGTAGCCCTTGTCGTGCTCCACACCGTCGGGATTCAGATTGCGCGGAATTCGGATGGTAATCTGTCCCGAGCCGTTGACGGTCACAACGTCGTAGATGTCGTTGTGGGGATCGACGGTCGGATCGGTGGCGTTTCCCGTCAATTCGATCAGATGCGTGCCCGGAGCAAAGGCCGTTTGCACCGTGCGCTCGTCGTACCCACTGTCGAGGCGGTTGTTGTAGGCCGCGACGACAGCGTCTTCGCGCTCGTACACAAGCGTTTCCTTGTCGAGCCACCGCTCCTGGTAATTCCCGCGTCCGTAGCTGTTGCGGATATCCAGGAGCTTCGTGACCGTGCTGCCGTACTGCCCGCCCAGGGCATCGCCTCGACCCGGTTGGGGGAAGTTGTTCTGCCGGGTCCCGAACTCATTGCCGTTGAAATAGACGATGGCATTGCCCGGACGCAGCAGCGTGTACGCGTAGGCGACGTTTGCAAGATAGGGCGGCGTTCCCGAAGCATCATGGCTCTGTACGAAGGCGACGCCCTGCGAGCCGTTGTTGGCATACCCATCGTCATTGATGTCGATGCTGGCATTCACCACGTTACGCCAGTCGTTCTGGAAGCCGTTGCCCGACAGGTTCGACTGCATCGCGTAGTACAGCGGGAAATCAAGGGTATCGCGATTTCCGCCCACCTGGCTCGTGCTGTTAATGTCGTAGCGGATGCGCGGCTGAAGCACCGATGGATTGGTGTCATACGCTTCGCCGAAGGACCAGACGTTTTGCTGAGTGCCATCGAGCAGCGGCGTCTGGATGGCATCAAACACCGCCTGGTCCAGATAGTTCAGCACCCAATCCGGATAGTTCTTCGTGGCATCCAGACGAAACCCGTCAGCACCGATCACCTGGACCAACCAGCGGGCATTGCGCATCAGGTAACCGGTGGCATTCTCCGTCACCGGAACGCCCCCGTTTGGATTATTGGTAAAGTTGTAGATCTTGAACGGGATCGGATTGCCGCTGTTATCAAAGGGCCCCAGGCGCGGGTCCGTCACCGTGATGTAACTGGTCTGGTCCTGATAGAAGCGTGCATTGGCACTGGTCGGGACATTGGCCAGTCGTCCGTAGGCCGCCTGGGTTCCGGCGGGGATGTTGTTGGGATCGCCCGGATTGACCGGATTGCGAATGAACTGGTTGTTGGACTCCTGAGCGATGTCGATCAGGCCGGCCAACTGCATCTGCTCGTCCCCACCGGCGCTGGGATCATGGAAGTCACCGTAGTTCCCGCTGGTTCCGGTTCCGAGATAGAACCCCGGGTAACCTCCGGCATTGATGAAGGTGTTTCCGCTGCCATCGGTGGTTGACCATTCGGAAAACCCGTTGTGATTCCACACCAGATCCAGGTACGCGCGACCGCCGGCCTTGTGGAGCTGGGCGATCATCGAGGTCAATCCCGCTTCGGTCCCGTACTGCGTGGGGTTGCCCGGAGAACCGAGATCGAAGCGATCGTACACGTCATAGCCGACGGATTGATTGCCGGAGTCGGCGCAAAAGGGAGGCGGCGTCCATAACCCGCCGTAGCCCGCCATGAAATAGTCGGGCATGCGGTTCTGCATGGTCTGCCAGGAACCGTCGAACCACTGAAGCGTGGCGGGCATCGAAACGCTTTGCGCCCGGGCCGAGGAACACAATCCCAGCGCGGCGATAACGCTGGCGGTGGCACCGATCAATCGGCGGCGCAGGACGCGTCGGAGCTGGCCCGGATTGGGTTGAACGGAGCTCATCGGTTTATGTTCACCCTCAAGCCTTCGTCCGGATGCTTAACCGTTTAACCGGGCGGAGGGCAAAAGGCAAGCGGAAAATTCAGGCAAGGTCAACTCCCATGGGAAACAGCGATTTGGCGCGCTCACCCGGATTTGGCTTCGATCTGGAACAACAGCCAACGTGATCACGGAACGGGCTATCCTATTGGCGGCGACGACGCATCAACAGGCAGGCGGCGGCGATCCCCAAAACGCCCAGAGACGCCGGCTCGGGCACGGACTGGACCTGGATATTGTCGATGATCACGTCCTGTCCACTGCCCGTGTTGAAATTGCCAAACCCCAGCACCGAGGGTGTTTGCCCCGTGGCTTTGAGGTTGCCGGTCACGCGGGTGAAGGAAGAATCGGAACGGAACTTGGCACCGATATCAAATGTCCCCGCAGTGCTGTCGTAGATCACGTCGAAGTCGATGATGGCACCGCGAACCTCAGAACCCAGATCAATGCTCGTATTGGCGGCGCCGCCCACAAAGATCGCGGTGTCGCCCGTTCCAGGGGTCATTCCAAAGCTCAAAAGCTCGCTGTCGCCGAAGGTTGACCCTGTGGCGGATTTGAGATTGAAGCCGGAGAACGCAACGGAATTGTCGAGGTTAAACCGCGCAGAAACCGTGTATTCACCGTTGGTTACAGGGCTGGTGACGGTGCGGTCGAACGCCTGGCCGCCTGAGGAGGAGTACAGGCCGGCCGAATTGGCGCCGATCAATGTGAGCGCCATCCGTGGAGAGGTAGACGCCCCCGCCGGTGCCTTCGAGATAGCTCGCCGGGCCCAGGCCCGTGCCGCCATTGGAGCCATAGCTGTACGAGCTATACGATTCAAAGTCGTCTGCCGCGATCACTGCGGCCCGGGAGGTCGCAGCAACACACAACACGGCAACACTGATCACCGATGGGACTAGAAGTGTGACGCGCATGAAATGCCCTCCGACTCACGCCCAAAATGTCTCCTACCGAACCAGCCGATGCAAAAAACGATTTGACAAAGGAAATTTAACCGGTTCAGCATATTTGTCAAGAGAATTCTGGCAGATCGACGCGCCCTTTCCGCACGTCGGGTGCATGGCACAGCAGGCCGGAGAGAATCCCGCGTCTGGGGGGGCGTGGAGGTGGCTGGGGGGGGCGTGGGGGGAGCTGGCAGCTGCACTGGCGAGCCGCACGGATGACATTTTGACGCGGTGGGGTTTGCACGGTGTAGGTACGGTGTGAGTACGGTGTGGGTCGGAGCTTTTGCACAAGCGGATGTCAATATGTCGTACCGGTTCTGCCACGCCCTTTCTTCGGGAATTTGCGGCAAATGGGGTCAGCGAAGCGGCGAGTTGCGGGGGCGGAAGGGCTACGTTTGTGTCCTGTGCACCCGTCTGGCTCGCTTGCCTTAATGCCGATCCGTATTTCCTGAACGGACTAACCGCGATCGAAGGGTGCCCTTCGCCTTGGGATTCAGGTGGATTTTTCAATTGCATTTGTTCATCAATTCGTTAAACTGTTTAACTTCAGTGGTAGACTGAGCCAAAAGAATAACGATGCCTGAAAAGCTCTCCAGTATGACGCCTTCGCTCGAACCGCCACGGCGGGCGCGTAAGCCTCGGGCAGTCAAGACTGCGGTGACAACGGGGAGGAAGCCGGTGAACTTGCGTGATGTGGCACGCCTGGCGGGCGTCTCCGTTGCCACTGTCTCCATGGTGATCAATGACAATCCCCGCATCAGTCGCGCGACCCATATGCGTGTGCAGCGGCTGATCGAACGGCTGGGTTACCGGCCGAATCGGCTGGCGCAGAGCCTGTCCAGCAAATACACTCAGGTTCTTGCGATCCTGCTGCCCGCGCTTCGGCACGCATTTGCGGATGCGTATTTCGGTGAACTGATCAGCGGTATCTGTGACCGCGCCGGGAAACTGGGCTACAAAGTCATTCTCGAGCAGGCCAAGCCGGAATTCATCAGGGCTCGCCACCACATCGAGATATTCGAACGCCGTTATGTCGATGGCATTTTGGCACTCGGCGTGAACGATCGTCATCACTTCCTGAAGGACTTTTCCGAGGGCTATTACCCGCTGGTCGTCGTGGACAACCTGTTCTCCCAATGGAAGCTCGATTATGTCATGTGCGATTACCGCTCGGGCGCCGAGCAGGTGATGAACTACCTGCTCCAACTGGGGCACCGGCAGATCGGGCTGATCTGCGCTGCTCCGGAGATCCGCACGACCCGCGACGTTCGCGATAGCTACCAGGCGAAGCTGCAAACCGTCGGCATCGAGCCGGTTGAGACGATGGTTGCCGATGGGAAGTTCACCGAGGAAGGCGGTGCTGCCGCGGCGCGGGCGATTCTCGAGAAACACCCCGATGTGACAGCGCTCTTTGCCGGAAACGACAAGATGGCGCTGGGCGCATTGCATCAACTGACGCGTCAGGGCCTCAGAGTCCCGCAGGATATCTCTATCGTCGGCTTTGATGACCTCAAGCACGCGAGCTTCATCACGCCCTCGCTGACGACGGTCCATTTGCCGCTTTACGAAGTGGGCGTGCTCGCGTGCGAGCGGTTGATTGAGCGCGTCCACGGAAATGTGGACCGGGTTGCAGAAACGTTGCCAACACACCTGGTCGTGCGGGAGTCGACGGGGCTGGCAAAGCCCGTTGCCAACGGTGAGGCGATTAGTATTTGAACTGAACACGAACGGGCCTGCAGAATTCAAGTCTTCCATTTCACGTTCGAGACCGATAGCTATGAGCACACTGACGCTGCGACGCCGCGCATGCCGATCTAGTCTGCATCAAACCCTCTGCATCCTTCTTCTGATTTCGCTTGCTGGGGCGAACGCACGTGCGGCTAGGCCGGTGCTGAGCAACAAGCTCCCCAACGGCCAGTACGCCTGCAAGTTCTCGTACAAGCCCGACGGGACGCCAAATCGTGTCAACGTGCCCGGGGATTTCAACAACTGGTCAACCGATGCGGACGCAATGACGCGGGGCGACGACGGAGTCTGGCGCGTCACGATTCCGCTGGACGAGGGCGTTCATCACTATAAGTTCGTCATTGACGGGAGCCAGTGGGTGAATGACCCGGATGCCGATCCATCGTTGAATGAAGGAGACAATTATGGCGGGGTTAACAGCGGCGTCATCGCCGGGCTGGACCTTCGCAAGCTTCCGCCGCCAAAGCCGAACGACATCAACAAGGACGCGGCGCTGTTCGATCCGGGTTCAGAGGAGGACTTCGATATCGTTGAACCGGGCGTCGTGCGCCTGCGCATGCGCACGCAGGCGGATGATGTGCAGAGCGTGACGGTGCTTTCGCGTGATAAGGAATTTCCGCTGAAGAAGCTGGGAACCGAGCACGGGCTGGATCAGTGGGGAGCGATTGTCGATCTCCGCAGCTGCGCTTGGACTGAAGCTGAAGAAAAGTCGCTGGATCCAACCGTTCAGAACCCTTCGCGGGCTATCGGTCAGATCGACTACGCAATCGACGTGAAAGACGGCACCGCAGATCTTGTGCTCAGGCAAAACACCCCTGACGCAAAGGATGCCCACCTGCCGTATTCCTTCTCGCTGAAGGACCAGCCCAAAGCGCAAACTCCCAACTGGTCGAAGCACGCGATCTGGTACCAGATTTTCCCCGAGCGCTTCCGCAACGGCGACACGAGCAATGATCCCGGTGACAAGGATTACGAACATCTGGTGAAATGGACCAGCGACTGGTGGAAGGCACAGCCGGGTGAGAAGCGGGGAAAAGAGAACTTCTACAAAGGCGCCGGCAACGTCTGGAAGCGCCGCTATGGCGGAGACATTCAGGGGCTGATCTGGGCGCTGCCCTATCTGCGCGAACTCGGCGTTAACGCGATCTATCTCAATCCAATCTTCGAAGCCGATTCGATGCACAAATACGACACATCTGACTATCGGCACGTGGACGACAATTTCGGTTTCAAAGGTGACATCGACCAGCTCCACGGCGAGACGGATGATCCTGCCACCTGGCAATGGACAAAGAGCGACAAGCTGTTTCTTGAGTTTCTGGCGGAAGCGCATCGGCAGGGGTTCAAGGTCATCATCGACGGCGTGTTCAATCACGTCGGCAGACATTTCTGGGCATTTCAGGATGTGCTGAAAAACGGAAAGAAAAGCAAATACGCAGACTGGTTCGACGTGCGCGACTGGACGCCGCCGATCAAGTACATCTCGTGGGATCACGGGAGCACGGCAACCGATGATGGGGCGCTGCCCATCTTCAAGAAATACCCGAAGCTGGGTCTCGTTCATGGTCCGCGAGAACACATCTTCGCGATCACGCGGCGCTGGCTGGCGCCCGATGGAGATCCCAGCAAGGGCGTGGACGGCTTTCGGCTGGATGTGCCAGGCGACATCCCGCATCCGTTCTGGGTCGCGTGGCGGAAGCTCGTCAAGGGAATCAAGCCCGATGCGTATATTTCGGGCGAGATCTGGACAATGGCGCAGCCGTGGCTGCATGGCGATCAGTTCGACGCGGTGATGAACTATCCGTTTGCCAACGACTGCCAGCTCTTCTTTGTGAACCAGAAGGCGGCCATCCCCCCTACCGCGTTTGGCTCCAGGCTGACGGAACTGGAGTATGCATATCCATTTCAGATTTCGCGGGTGCAGCAAAACCTGTTCGACAGCCACGACACGGACCGATTTGCCTCGATGTTCGTCAACCCGGACCAGGGCTACGACTCTGCCAACCGCATCGAAGACAACAATCCGAATTACAACCCGGCCAAGCCATCTCCATTGCAATACAAGAGGATGCAGCAAGCGGTTGATTTCCAGATGGCGTTTCTCGGAGCGCCGATGATCTACTACGGGGACGAAACCGGCATGTGGGGGCCGGATGATCCATCCAACCGGCAGCCAATGGTCTGGCGGGATCTGGAACCGTACGACAACCCGCAAGTGAAATTCGATCCGCAGATATTTGCGACCTATCGCCGGGCGATTGCGGCCAGGCGCAGCGTTGCCCGCACTGGAGCTTGGATTTTTTCACACGATTCTGGCTGAGGATGGGCAAGGGCTCTATGGTTTTGAGCGGGACCTTGGCAGCCAGCGCGTGTACATCGTGCTCAACCGCAGCGGTGAGAGTCGGGAGGTTCGCGTACCGCTGAATCCGGCCGATAAGGCGATCTCGCTTGTGAACTGGCTGGACCCGGCGACTGCCGATTTGGTGGACGCTGACGCGGGTGATTGGTCTTCCAGAACGACGTTCCGCCTCAGGAATCATGCGCAGGCGCTGGCGGTCGATCGGGGAATCTGTACGGTGCGGATTGAACCGTACGGTGCCGCAATCCTTGCGCCGCGTGCTGAAACGAATTAATACGATGACCATTGCTCGGGCAATTCGAATGCTGCTCGGACTGGCAACGGCGCTGATCGTCGTCTGGGCATTCGCGGACGTCGGCCGGCGAACCGTCGCCAGGTGGCGCATGGAGCACGAGCGGCCAATCACGCTGGAAATCCTGCACTGGGGAGATACGGCTGAAGCGGGCGTCGTTCAAAAGCTGGTCGAGCGTTATGAAGCCGAGCATCCGCGGGTGCGGATCGTGCGAATTCATACACCAGGCGGCTCCGGGGAGATGACCAACAAGCTCAAGACGATGCTGGCAGCGGGCACGCCGCCGGATCTCTTTTATCTTCCGCCTGACCAGTTACCGGTACTGGCCCAGATGCATCTGCTTCAGCCTATCGATCAGTATCTTGGTCGCGAGCGCAAGGCAGGAACTGGAAAATGGATCGACGATTTTTATCCGATCCTGATGAAAGCGTTCCGGTATGACGTTGCGGACCAGGAAGTCGGCAAGGGACAGCTGTACGGACTTCCTAAGGATTTCACCACGGCAGGCTTTTACATCAACGTCGATCTGTTCAAGAAGGCCGGCGTGAAGATTCCCTACGACGGCTGGACGTGGGATCAGTTCGAAGCCGACATGAAAAAGATCAGCGCGCTGACCGGCAGGCCGGGCATGGGTGACCGGCGCATTTACGGAGGTTTTTTTCAGATCTGGCCGGACACGTTGCGGAACATCCTCTGGACCTACGGCGGGGACTTCTTCGGCCGACGACCCGATGGCTCGGTAAACTTCAGCGACGTCACGCTGGATGAGCCAAGGGCGCAGGAAGCGCTGCGGATGATCGTTCGGCTCCAGCTCAAGGAACACGTCTGCTACAATCCCACGGGCATCGCGAGGGACGGAGGCCAAGAATTCCTAAACGGCAACATCGGCTGCATCGGACCAATTGGCCGCTGGATGGTGCCCACGTACAAGCACATCAAGAGCTTCCGCTGGGACTTTGTCCCCATCCCATACAAGGAAAAGAAATACCAAGCCTCGCAGATCTACTACACCGCCTGGGCGATGTCGAAGGCGTGCAAGCACAAGGACGAGGCATTCAAGCTGATGAAGTTCCTTTGTGGCCCGGAGGGGGCCAGGCTGCAATCTCGCCTGGGACTGGCGATCCCACCGCTCAAGAGCGTCGCGAATTCGAGGGACTTTCTGAATCCGCCTGGAATTCCACCGCACAATTCGAAGCTATTTCTGCAGGCGATCGATTACGCCCGACTTCAGCAGATTCCCCCGCAGCCAGAGTGGACGCGGATCGTGGACGACCGGATTAAGGAATCGATCCAGTTGGGTGAGGAAACGCCGATGCAGAACGCGAAGGAGATCGAGGCCGCCTGGCTGGCGGAGCTGAATTCTCCTCTGCGGCAGCACGACTGGCCACCCATGCGATGGGACCTGGTGCTGACGATCACAATCGCGGCGACCTGCACGCTGATCGCGATCCTCTGGTGGTTGGCGCAACGTCAGAAGCTGAGCGCGCTGGATAGGGCTCAGGCGCGGCGGGATGGTTGTTCATTTCGCCCTGGCTGATCGGTTTTCTGGCAATCACGCTCGGCCCGATGATTGCTTCGCTACTGCTGGGGTTCACAAGTTGGAGCGCCATGACGTCGATCTCCGACGCCAAATCGGTCGGGATTGCAAACTACCAGCAGCTTTTCATGGCTGATCCGACGTTCTATCAATCGCTAAAGGTAACGTTCTATTATGTGCTGCTCTCAGTTCCACTTGGGCAGATGCTGGCGCTGGTAGTCGCATTGTTGATGAATTTGAAGGTGCGCGGCATCGCGATCTTTCGAACGATCTATTTCGTCCCCACGGTTGTCAGCGGCGTAGCCCTGGCGGTGCTGTGGCTTCAGATTCTCAATAACGACTACGGCATTTTGAACGAGATGCTTCGGCCGGTCCTGAAGCTGTTCGGCACCGCGCCGCCCGATTGGTTTGGACGAGACGCACGAATCTGGGCAATTCCGGCGTATGTAATCATGGGGCTGTGGACGGTCGGCGGCGCGATGATCATCTACCTGGCGGGTCTCAAGGGAATTCCAGCATCACTGTACGAAGCGGCGACCGTTGATGGCGCGGGACCGATGAGGAAATTCTTGAGTGTGACGCTTCCGATGCTCAGTCCCTTGATCTTTTTCAACGTGGTGATGGCAATCAACGCGAGCTTTCAGATTTTCGCACAGGCATACGTCATGACAGGTGCGGGACCGGGTAATTCCACGCTTTTCTACGTGCTGAACCTCTATCGGCAGGCATTCGAATTCCACAACATGGGCTACGCCAGCGCGATGGCATGGGTGTTATTCGTGATCGTGCTGTTTGTGACGATCCTGATTTTCCGCGGATCAAAGACACTGGTGTATTACGAGGGGCTCAAGGCATGACGCTCCAGACAAAACCCAAGCCGGTTTCGCAGGATTCGCACACCCGCGCCGACGCTGCAATGCTCTCCTATGCGTTCAAGTACAGCGCCAGTCGGCGGAAAGCTTTGCGTTTACAACGGCAGCTGGCGTATGGATTGTTGTTTTTCGGCACGCTTGTCTTTCTGATCCCCTTCTATTTCATCGTCAATGGGTCACTCAAGACTGACGTGGAGGTGCAGCGTGGAGATTTCGTGACCCCGCCGACATCCCTGGCGGACGTGCAATGGCACAATTATCCGCGCGCTGGCTCCGGACAAGATGAACTTCTGGCCGGCGCTGGCCAATACGGTTGTGATCACGACGCTGTCTGTCATCGGACAGGTTCTTTCATGCAGCCTGGTGGGATACGGCTTCGCGAGATTCAATTTCCGCGGACGTCATATCCTGTTCATGGTGATGCTGTCCACCCTGATGCTGCCGGCGCAGGTGACACTGATTCCGGTTTTTATTTTGTTTCGTTCGCTGGGGATGATCGACACCTTCTGGCCGTTGATCATCCCGATGTGGCTTGCCAGCCCATTTTACGTCTTTATGTTCCGCCAGTTTTTCGCGCAGATCCCAGAGGATTTGATGGAATCGGCCCGGATTGACGGCGCCAACAACTGGACGATCTATTGGCGGTTGATGATGCCGCTGTGTTGGCCCGTTATCGCGATCGTCTCAGTCTACACGTTTCTCGCGGCATGGAATGACTTCATGGGGCCACTGATCTACCTCAACAGTCCAGGAAACCGAACTCTCTCCTTGGCTTTGAATGCTTTTCGGGGGCAATATGGGAGCAGTGACGTCCACCTGCTAATGGCTGCCGCGGTCGTCACGATGCTGCCCTGTATTGTCCTGTTTTTTGCGATGCAGGAGCACTTCGTCGAAAGTATCGCGATGACCGGACTGAAGAGCTGACCATGCGCTCGGCCCAATGCTTCTGACTGCGGTCGAAGGACCATTTACCATCGGACTAAGCACGACCGGTTGAGCAACAAGGTTCGGCGACGTTGTCACCGCCACATCCGTGCCCATATCGATTTCAGCGCCGGCGTTCGGAACGAGCTATTTCCAAAAGCTGTGGACGGCCGCGACAACTCAAGCGGCCTTTCGTTCTCCATCGACGAACACGATGCCGTCGATCAGGTCTTGCAGTTTTGCACTGCCGTTCAGTTTCCTCCAGCGTGATTCGGCCTTACGCGTCAGCTTGAAGGCCATGGCCAGGCCCGCATCGCGGGAGCCGGGACCCTTGGTGCGATAGGTTCGCAGACGCACCGTCGAAAAGGTGCTCTCGATAGGGTTGCTGGTCCGCAGGTGCTGCCAGTGCTCGGCGGGGAAGTCGTAAAACGCCAGCAGTTCGGCACGATCCTTCTCCAGACAATCCGTCGCCCGCGGCCACTTGGTGCCGTACACCTGGATGAAGCAATCAAACGCTTGGATGGCATCGGCCCGCGTCCCCGCCATCCAGATCTGGTGCAGCATCCGCCGGGCCGCCGACTGCTCGCTTTTGGGCAGCTTGTCCAGCACATTGAGCGTCTTATGTACCCAGCAGCGTTGTTGACGCGTCGAGGGAAAGATCTTCGCCAGCGCCAGCCAGAATCCCAGTGAGCCATCGCCCGTCGTCAGCTTGGGCGCGATTGTCATCCCGCGTGACTTGCAGTCCAAGAGCAGCGAGGTCCAGCTCGTCTCGCTCTCACGCTGTCCATCAACCATCGCGATCAATTCCTTTTTCCCGTCCGCCAAAGCGCCCATTAATACCAGTAAACAGGGGCGATCGTCACTCAGCCGGCAGCCGAAGTACAAGCCGTCAGCCCAGAGATAAACGTAATGCTTGCCCGATAGATCCCGTTGGCTCCAGTCTTCGTATTCGCCTTGCCAGACCTGGAGCATGCGGGTCACGCTGGTGGCCGAGAGACCGCGTCCGTCGAAGCCCAGGTGCACCAGGGCATCGGACATCTCACCGGTGCTGATGCCTTTGAGATAAAGCCAGGGCACCAGTTCTTCGATCACCTGGGTCTTACGCAGAAACCGCGGGAGGATCTTGCTGGTGAAGCGGAAACGCACGCCATTTTCATCAACGCGGCGATCGTCTACCCGCGGCTGGTGGACCTCCAGCGGCCCAACCCCGCTGAGAATCGTCCGCGGCTTGTGCCGGCCGTTACGTACCACCAGGCGATGATTCGCTTCATCGACGTAATCCTTGTTGGCCTTGATGTACTCGGCGACCTCGTCCTCGATCGCCTTCTGCAAGGCCTTGCGGGCGCCTCGCGGGCCACCTGTTCCAGCGTGACGTCCACGACCGGCTCCGTTGCCAGTCGAAGGGCAAAAGTGGATGATGACATGTGGCGTATCCTTCCTGGCCTCGTGGGCCAAACGGGTAACTGCGATGACACAGTCACCCAAGGTACGCCGCTTTTGTTGTCGCGTCGTCATCCACAGCTTTTGGTCATAGCTCTTCGGAACTGCCAGTGAACCATCGGCGAGCGCCTTAAGAGCCAGCGGATTACCCACGCCCAGGCCAAGATTCGCATCGATAGCGGTGTAGTCATCCCCGGTGACAGCGTCGTCGAAGTTGGTATCACCTGAAAGAGCAGCGATCCCAGGATCCAGACCTGTCGCGCCTAAATTGACGTCAATCGCGACGTAGTCATCTCCCGTAACCTGGCCATCCAGGTTGGTATCCCCCGGGTACGTGTATCTGCCAATGATGGCGTGGGGATCGACGATGTTGCCCGAACCCAGCGGCCAATCGCTCACTCCCACCAGTGCGTTGTCGAATTGGACGAGAAATGCATTGCCGCCAGTATTCTGGCTGGTTGTAGAGACGATGCCGGTCGCGCTAGGGTCGAGGTGATCGCGGTACCCCGCAAATATCAAGCCCTGGATATCGGCAAATGAGCCGCCGTCCACAACAAGATCGTTATCGTTGAGATCCAGCGCGCCTGTGCTATTCAGATTCACACTCCCAAGATAGAGATTGCGATCGCCGCCCGCCGACATCACCAACCGACCGCCGTCAGCTACGTTCAGCGCTGTCAGATGCTGCACAGTGTGGAAAACTGCCGTCGCCCCTGCATCAACAACAACTGACACCTGTTGGCCCGCCCCACTGTCGCCGGCGAGATTTACGGTGCCGCTGGCGATCACGGCGGCTCTTACTTCCGCCGCCTGTGCTCAGCGATACTGGAATTGTTCCGAGGTCGTCCAGTTGCAGCGTATCATTGCCCGATAGCGCGTTAACCACCACCGAATCAACGTCGGCAACATCATACGTTCCGCCTACACTGTTTAACGTGAACTGGATGCCGGCGCCGGACACGCCGAGATACATAAGATCAACTCCCGAGGTTCCCGTAATTGTGAGAACCCCCGCGGAGTCAAGCGCGGCGAAAGCTGTCGGAAACTGCGCTGATGCAAGGTTCGATTTCACCGACTCGACCCCCGACAGGTTCACCGCCGCCGCTACGTAGTACCACTTTCGCGTCCCATCTGCCGTGTTATCGTTGATTTGAAGGTTAGTCGTTTGGCCGATCCGGTGAGTGGCATCGAGGAGCACCTTGGGCGACTCGCTACGGTAGACGTTGAAATGGTCAATCTCCGCTAAATCGCCGTACGACCAGCGGATCTGAATGCTCGACCCAATCACGGTTGCGGCGGAAATCACTGGTGCCGGCGGCGGAAGGGCAATGCTGGCGATGTTGGACGAGTTCGACTCGACCGCACCAACGTTCACCTCGGTCACGTAGTAGTAGTAGGTGGTATTTGGTTGCGCTGAAGTGTCGATGAAGGTGAAATCACTTTTCTGACTCAGGAGGGTTGCGGACGCCGAAATGGGTGAAGTCGAGCGATAGATGTTGAAGTGATCCAGTGCCGAAGAATCAGCGACGGTCCAGTCGAGTTCAATTGAGCCGGTCGAAGTCACGCTGGCAGTCAAATCGCTCGGCGCGTTCGGCACGGTATTGGTGCCATCAACATTGGACGGCGTGGACTCCGCGCCGCCACCACTGACGGCGGTGATCCGATAGTAATACCCCGTGCCGGGAGTAACAGTGGGATCTACAAACAACGTCACCGTAACAGAACTGGCGACCAAATGCCCCGCGTCAGTCGGCACGTCGACCGTTGTATCTCGATAGACGTTGTAGTGCGCCACCTCAGCCGCGTCCGCATCGTTCCAGGATAGGCCAATCGACGTGTAACTGGCGGGAATTGCAGCAAGGCTGTCAGGCGCCGTGACGGCCAGGGTTGCGATCGTGACACTATTCGAGACATCGGAATCGCCGAACGAATTCGTTGCGTAGACACGATAGCTGTAGGCGCTATCGGGCACCAGGCCGATGTCCACGTAACGCGCACTGTTGGGGTTTAGCCACGCCACAGGCAGATATGGATCGCCAGTTGTGCTGCGCTCAAGTGTGTAGCCGCTCTCATTGTTCGCATTGTCGAGCCACGTCAGCACAATCTGTGTGCTGCGCAACGAAACAGCGACCAAACCAGATGGCGCCGTCGGTATGGCTGGCGTTCCAACGGCACCATACTCAAATGCGCCAACATCGTATCGCGCCCCCGCCGGTCTGGCGTTGTTCTCCAGATCGGTTGGCGGCGCCTGACTTGCTGTGCCCGCGTCGATCGCGGGACTGCCGCTTGCGAGGTGGAAATCGGAAATGGATGGATCGACGAAGACCAATGCGGGATCCGAAGCACTGCTTGCCAGGCCCTGTCCGGTAGTCGCTTGCCATGTCGCGAGCGAAATGTGATCGTTACCGTCGGTGAGTGTAAACCGCGGGGTAACGACGTTGTAGTTGCTCACGAAGCTCGGCAGGCTGTCTGGACTGATGTTGATCGCACCGGAAACGGCATCCTCATTCAGCAGGATATTGTTCCGCGCATGGTTGCCGGTAGAACCGTCCTTAATTGTCAACGCATACTGTGAACCGTCCGCCATCACGACGGTGTTGTTGACGATCTCATTGTTGATAGACGGCGCACTGGCATCGATCTGGTACAGCGCGATTCCCTTGCCGTGATTGTCGAACAGAAGGTTGTTCTGGATGACCGAATTCTGAATGCCATCGCAGTTGATCGCCGATCCACCACCTTGCCCTGTGTTGCTGATGATGTTGCCTTCGATGATTGCATCCGCGATGATTCCGGTCCCCCCTTGGCCGACGTCACCGTTGAAATGCAGGCCGTTCTCCCCGGCGTCACTGATCGTGTTGTCACGGACCGTCGGGCGAACCGCCGAATTCGACGTATAGATCGCCGAGTTTCGCGAGCCTGTGACCGTGTTGTGCTCGACAAGCAGGTTTGTCGTGAAGGAGGAGAAAATACCGTATTTCTCACTCATGCGAACGCTGACGATATTGTTCCGGAGCACATCGCCGGTGCCCCCGCCACCAATGCGAATCCCACTCCGCCAGCCATCTGAATTAATCTGAGGCCGCACGGTGAAACCATCGATGACCACGTAATCACATTGCTCGATATCAATTCCATCGGGTGTCTTGTTGTTCGGCGTGACGATGACGGCGCCAGGCTCGGCCTGCCAGACGATTGGCTTGGCAGCGGTTCCGCTGTTTGGAAAGTCCCACCCCATGACGAAACCGGCATATTCACCGGCCCGAACGATGATGGTGTCGCCCGCAGTGATCGTCACCGCCGCGTGCTGCAAGGTCGCCCAAGGGGCGTTTGTCGTTCCGGCCGCGGCGTCACTCCCGGCCGGATCGACGAAGTAGCTATTGAGAAGATAGCGAACTTCAAGCCGCTCGATCACACCACTACTCGACCGTCGCCGAAACATGCTACTTCCCGGCTATTGATCACTCTGGAACGGCCGCGAAACAGCCCCGTCGCGCAGCCCAAGCATACGTGCTCGCGAGGCACCCACAGATGACGTTTTTGGCTCACAAACCCTGTACCGGATTCAAATTGCAGAAGACCGGCCGTCTCAGTTCAAGCACCCAACTTCGAATCCTGAAGCGTCCATGTGTCCAAGCCTTCCGCACAGCGACCCACTGGAAAAGAACTCCTACCTTGCCACCGTCCACCACCCAGCGACATTCCGATACCCACAACAACAAAACTTCGCAAGATCTTTGTTGACATTTTTGCATACTTTCAGAGAATCTCTAGCTGAGTCGTTAGTGGGTGAAATCACATCATGCATGGATGCGCGGGCAGCCGTCGGCGCACTCTGTTAACTCGCGCAACTGGATTGTTGGCCGAAATCGGTCATTCGTGTGTTTCACCCACCCACGACGCGGAGCGAACCTCGTGAGATCTCTGTACTTGTTCATCCTGCGCACTTTGATCGTCCTGCCGACGGCGGTGGCCGTGCTTCTACTGCTGGCGGGGCCTGTTCCTCTTCTGGACAAGCTGGTCGGGCTGGCGCTTTGCTTTGCGGCGATGATCTGGGCCGTCCATATGCTGGGCCAGATGCGGCAGATCTGTGCGGAGCAGATCGATCAGCGAGAAACGTTGCTCGCCGAAGCCGAACAGCTTGCCCATTTTGGAAGCTGGGAATGGAATATTCGCTCAAACAATGTCACCTGGTCATCCAACCTTAAGCGCATCTATGCATTGCCAGTGGAGATGAGCGGGGCCACGTACGAATCGTTCCTTGAATTCGTCCACCCCAAGGACCGAGCCCGCGTGAAGGACGAATTCGAACGCGCCTGCAAGAACCGAACGACCTTTGAGATTTACCACCGCATTACCGACGCCGATGGCGAGGAACGCATTTTGTACGCCCGCGGCAAGGCAATCTCCAACCAGATCGGTCAGCCCGTCCGTCTTGTGGCAACCGCGCAGGACGTAACGCAATGGAAGCGTGCTGAGGAATCTCTGGGCCGTGCCCATGCCGAATCCGAAGCAAAGGTACAGCAGAGAACCGCCGAGCTCTTGGCCGTTAATGACCGGCTGCGACAGGAAATTGCTCAGCGGCGTCGCGCAGAAGATGACCTCCGAACCCGCGCACGGCAGCAGTCTTTGGCTGCTCAGCTTGGCGTCCAGGCGCTACAGGACGGAGACCTCTTGCGCCTGATTGAACACGCATCGTCCACCGTCGCTCAGGCCATGAACGTCGATTACTGCGAAATCCTCGCTCTGCAATCTCCCGGATCTTCGCAGACCTGGGCAGAGATCGCCGTGGCAACCGCGCATGGGCCGTTCTGTAACGTAGCGGCCACAAGTAAGGCGCCGCTGCGGGTCAGCCTCGCATCAGCCGCAACGGGTAATATCGCTCCCGCGCCCGATCCGGAGTTATTCCAAAGCGGAGTCGGCATCTTCATTGAGTCTGGCAATCAGCGATTTGGCGCGTTGTGCGCCTACTCCGCACGCCAACGAATCTTTACCGATGACGACATCAGCTTTCTGACATCCATCGCGAATGTGATTGCAACGGCAATCGAGCGAAGTCATTCGAGCGCCGCTCGAATTCGACTCGTCGCATTGCTGGATGCAACGCCCGATCTCGTCGCGACGAGTGAACCAAACCTTCAACTCTGCGACCTCAACCCTGCCGGACGCAAGATCCTTGGCACTGATGCCGACCAGTCGCCACTCGAGCATTCCCTCCTCGACTTTCACCCTAGCTGGGCACGAAAGCTGATTCTCAATGAAGCCCTACCGCAGGCCATTCAGGAAGGGCTCTGGAGCGGTGAAACCGCCGTGGTTGCCGCCGATGGCCGCGAGATACCTGTCTACCAGGTCATTATCACGCATTCCAATGAAGCCGGCGAAATCGAGTTCATAGGTACGATCATGCGAGATCTCTCAGAGCGAAAGTTTCTGGAACGGGAGATCATCAGCGCCACCGAGCGAGAACAGCAACGGATTGGGCAGGATTTGCACGACGATCTGTGTCAGTTTCTGACCGGTGTTTCTTTTCGGACGAAGACACTCGAGCACCGAATCGCCGACGATCATCCACGCGAGGCAATCATTGCTATCGAGATCGAGGAGATGCTGGAGCAGGCAATCGTTCGGGCGCACGATCTGGCCCATGGTTTGCAGCCGGTCATCATGGAAGTCGGCGGATTGCGATCTGCTCTGGAAGAATTGGCGATTAACACTGGACGCGTGTTCAACGTCCTCTGTACCTTAGAGGCCGAACTTAGCACGTCCATCGCAGACAAGGTTGTTGCAACACATCTATACCGGATTGCGCAGGAAGCAACTCGAAATGCAATTGTGCATGGAAAGGCGAAGAACATCGTCATTCGCCTGGATCCTGGCGACGATCACACGTCGCTGGTCGTTGAAGACGATGGAGTGGGTATGCGCCGGGATCCTTCAGTGGGAAGGGGCTGGGCCTTCAAATCATGAACCACCGGGCACGAATCATCGGTGGAACGCTTATCATCCAAAGGCGGGAAGCAAATGGGACTCGAATCATCTGTACGGTACGAAACACCACAACCGACACTGCCGCCAATGAAGACCGATCTGGCTCACGTGCAGACGCCGGAGCGGACTGGCTCCTGGCGCGTCCTGCTTGTTGAGGACCACCCCGTGGTGCGCCGCGGACTCACATCTCTCATGGAAGAACAGGAAGACCTGATGGTGTGCGGCGAAGCGGACAACGCCTACGACGCTGTGCGACAAATAGCGTCAAGCACACCTGATATCTGTATCGTTGATATCTCTCTGAATGGGACCGACGGGCTTGAACTGACCAAGGAACTCAAGCAGCGCTACCCGTCCCTGCCGGTCCTGGTGCTCTCTGTCTTCGACGAGTCCATCTACGCCGAACGAGCGTTGCGAGCCGGCGCCAATGGCTACTTGATGAAGAGTGAATCAGCGGGGAACCTGATCAGCGCGATTCGGCGCGTTCTCCGCGGCGAGACCTATGTGAGCGATCGCAGCGCCTCGCAGATCCTTTCTGGCCTGGTTGGAAGCAAGAATCGCCAGAATCCACATTCCGTGGACCAACTGACCGATCGCGAACTTCAGGTTTTCCGCTGCATCGGGCAGGGCATGAATACCAGCGAGATTGCCGAGTCCCTTCTCATCAGCGTTAAGACGGTGGAAGCACACCGCGAACACATCAAGCGCAAGCTCAACTGCAAGCGCAGCAGCGATTTGCTGCGTCTGGCCATTCAGCACAGTCTGAAGCAGTAGATCCGTATGAGGGTCCGATGCATGGCGCCTTTCTAAGAGATCCGGCGCTCCGATGTACGCGGCTGGCGATCAAGACCTTATGGTCCATGGGAAAATCCCCTACGAGTTCGTTGGGAGAATCTTCAGCGCAAAAATATACGCTTTACGAATCGCCGCAAGCGGTTTCCGGGCGCATAGTGGCTTCTGCGCAGAGTGGGCATAGTCATTTGTCTGCGCCAAGTTGGAGGTCTTTGTGGGTGTGCCAGTCCTGTTGCAGGATGAAAGTGTCCATTGGCTGTGCGAGGCGGCTTTGCCGCAGGATTACCAATGGCACGTTCTCCATACCAGCAGTCGGCAGGAAAAGGTCCTGGCGGAGACACTGGCGGCGATGGATGTTTCCCACTTTCTGCCCTTGGTTCGACAGACGCGGTACTACGGCAAGCGAAAGGCTACCGTTGAGGTGCCGCTATTCCCGAGCTACGTTTTCGTGCTCGGCGAGCCTGAGCAGGTCTATCAGGCCGATCGCACCGGGCGCATTCGCGCATCATTCCTGTGCCCGACCAGGAGCAACTCGACGAGGAATTGCGGAATCTTTACCTGGCATTATCGAAGAACGCGGAGTTAGACCGCTACCCAATGCTCAAGAAGGGCATGCGGGTGGAAGTTCGCTCCGGACCATTCCGTGGGTTGCATGGAGTAGTTGAGGACCGGTCGCGAGCCGACCGTCTTTACCTCAAGGTTCAGATGCTGGGAACTGCGGCGCGGATGCAGATCGACGCCGCCCTGCTTGATCCGATTGACTGAGCTGTTAGTCATCGAGAGAGGAGCGGGAACAAGGAGTGGAAGAAAGCTGTTCGTCTGCGCGGAAAGAGCGCGCAGTCGAAGGGGGCGGAGCCTTGCCATGTCCAGCCGATGGCGACAAAAAACGGATGTCCCGCCGGCCCATGAGCAAGCGCTGATGCTTATCCAATCCGAGATCTGAATTTCATGCGACACTCAGGACGGCGCGTGCCCGTGTATCGACAGGTGCCCGAAGAAAACAACAAGCTTCCCCCAGTGGTGGTCAATCTGAACGAAGACTTCCACTCCTTTACGCCGGCGCCACTTGCGGACGCCAGCGTCGCCCTTCCGCGCCAAGCGGAGGAGGTCGATCCCATCGAGCGCGTGAAGTTCGCGCTTCGGGGCCGATGGCCGTTGACAATTGCATTGGCGCTGCTGTTCGGCGCAACGGGCGCGTACTTCGGATGGATGTTCAAACCAGTAACCTACAAGAGCGAGGGTATGATTGAGATTCCCTATCTTCGCCCGCGGGTACTTCATCCATCGGATGCGGACCAGCCGATGTCGTTGTTCGACTCGCAACTGACTGCACAGGCCGAACGAATCAAGAGCCGCAGTATTGTCGACGCTGCCCTTGCAACGCCGGAATGGCAAAGGACGGGGCGCGGAAATACGGCGAAAGTAGCCACCGAGTTTGCGTTCCATCTTTCGGCGGAGCATCCGCCGACGACCGATCTGATCAAGATCGCATTTGTAGATCGCGATCCCGCGACCGCTGCCAGTGCCGTCAACGCGGTGATCAATGTCTTCGCCGCGACTTTCAAAACTGAAGCGGAAGGGCTCGAACAGGAAAAGATGCAGGCGCTTGAGGTCCGCCGACAGCAACTGAGCGGGCGATTGCAGAGTCTCGAATCAGCTATGGAAGCGGAACTGCCGGCGGCTCCGGCGACTGGGCCCACGCCGCTTACTTCGGCAGTTGCGCCGGTCTTGGGAAGCCCGACAACTGCCCCCGTGCTTTCGCCGGGTCCCGAGCTGTTCCGGCTCATCGCACAGACCGACCCCATCATGCGCGAGTATCTTGCGCAGCGTGAGATGAAGCGGGACACGCTGGCGAGCCTCAAGGACATTTACGGCGAGAATCATCCCGAAGTGATTCGTCAGTCAAAGGATCTCGACCGCCTCACCGACAAGATCTATCGCTATGCAGCGCAGTGGCATCCACCGGTGGGTGAGACGATGGCGAGCGTTGCCGGCGGAACCGGTGGCACGCGCGTGTCCACACAACCAACTCTCGAGCAGGTCCAGATGTCGCCTCACTATCAGGCGCTCAAGGCCGATGCCGGGAATGTTCACACCGAGCTGAACAACGTCATTCGACGAATCGAGGATCTGAGGATGGAGAACAGTGTGGGTGGCCGGCTCACCGTGGTTGCGCACGGTGAGCCGCCGGCGGTTCCATTCAGCGATTCGCGATTGAAATACGCCGTTGCGGGAGGGGGTGTCGCAGCCGCACTGCCGGTGGGTCTGCTCGTGCTGCTCGGACTTCTCGGCCAGACCTATCGCTTCTCAACCGATGCGGAAGAGACTTCCACCGAGAGTGTACCAATGCTTGGAATTCTTCCAATTCTGTCGGATCGACGCGACGAGCTGGAGAAACGCGCCGATGCGGCGCATTGTGTGCATCAGATTCGGGCGATTCTTCAGATGCGCCGTCCGATGCAAAGCGCTTACATGATCACCAGCGCCGCGGCCGGAGAGGGCAAGACTAGCCTGGCGGGTGCACTGGCCTTTGCCTTTGCCGCCTCAGGTGCCCGGACGCTGCTGATCGACGCCGATCTGGTTGGACAGCGCCTGACGGGAGGATTCCATTGCGACCGGCATCTCGGACTGCATGATGCAATTGCCGGCGCGAACCTCAGTGACTGCATCAAGCGCATCGAGCACGGCATGCGCTTTATGCCGGTCGGTAAGACCGGCACGACGCTTGCTGCCTGGACACTATCAGCTCTGTCTATTCGAAAGATTCTAGCCGAGGCCCGACATCACTTTGATGCTGTGATTGTGGACACCGGACCCGTTCTTGGCAGCGTCGAGGCATCGGTCGTCGCGCCTGAGGTGGACGGTGTGATCTTCACGATCGCCCGCGGCCAACAGCGATGGCTGGTAGAGAAGGCTACGAGGCATCTTCAATCGATGGGGGGAAAACTGATTGGATTTGTCTTCAACCGTGCCCAAGCACGCGATTTCAACCGCTCCGCATTCCGTTCCTCCGCCAGATCAAGCACCACGCCGCAGGAGCCCGATTGGAGTCCTCGGCGGCCCGTGCCTGAGAACATGCGTCTGGGTCCGCTGGTCCATTCGGTGGCAACACTATTACCCCAAGATCAGGATCCGGAAGTGAGCGACCAAAATCACAATGGCAACGGCAATGGCCATAGGTGATTCATCTGCTGAGAATTCCGCACAATCAGGGGGCCTAAACGCTTGTCTGGCAGGATGCAGCCCGGCGATGTGGGTGTCGCCGATCCTACCCGTTCACGTTTGGGACCACAGGTAAAGGAGGTAAGATGACAGTCAACGCTACATCAATTGAGAGCATGCGGGTACTGGGGAAGCCGCATCTCCACATTAGTCGCTCCTTGCAGCCGCCGAGAGGATGGTACGTCACGGGCAAGACGCTTGTGGACTGGGTGTTGGCGGTGCTGTTGCTACTGCCCATTGCCATCGTCGTTGGCTTCCTCGCGTTCCTGGTCCGGGCTGAATCGCGGCCCGGCATTCTACAAGCAGCGGCGAGTAGGCCGCGAGGGATCGGTCTTCTGGATCCACAAGTTGCGCTCGATGAGGCACAACTGCGAGGCTGAAACCGGCGCCGTCTGGTCGAGCGGCAAAGACGATCCGCGAGTCACTCGAATTGGCCGGTTTCTTCGCGACACGCATTTGGATGAGCTACCGCAGCTCTGGAACGTGCTCAAAGGCCAAATGAGCCTCATCGGACCGCGGCCAGAACGACCCGAGCTAATTGCGGACCTCGAAGACCACGTTCCGCACTACATCGATCGTCTCCTCGTCAAGCCGGGATTGACGGGCTTGGCACAGATGCAGCTTCCCCCCGATTCGGACGTCATGAGCGTCAAGAAGAAGCTCGCGTATGACCGGTACTACGTACAGCGACTCTCGCTTACGCTGGACCTGCGAATCGCGCTGTGCACTGTCCTTTACATGAGCGCGGCGTTCGCCCACTCCCTGGGGCAATTGCTCGTCAACCAATACGGAAAGGAAATCGAACGTAACTACCTCATTGACCTGATTGAAGAACAGCAGCCCGCAGGAACCTGAATGAGCACCAACGTCGAAATCCCGGCAAACCTCGTTACGGCCGGTGCAGCGGCAAACCGTTCGCTAGTCTTGCAGAAGCCGATGGCGGAGATCCTTCCGCAAGCTGGCTGGCAGCCGGTAAACGTGCACGAGTTGTGGAAGTTCCGTGAGTTGATCTACTTCCTCACCTGGCGCGACGTGAAGGTGCGATACAAGCAGACGATGCTGGGCGCCGCCTGGGCGATCCTGCAGCCGGCGATGTGGATGATCGTCTTCACGATCTTCTTCAGCAAAATGGCGAAGGTCTCGACCAACGATATCCCTTACCCGGTGTTCTCATACCTGGGTTTCCTTCCATGGACGTTCTTCGCCACCGCCATCGGCAACGCGGGGAACAGCGTTGTGGGCTCGGAGCGGCTGGTGACCAAGGTGTATTTCCCCCGCCTGTCAATCCCGTTCGCGTCCGTGGCAGCGGCTGTTGTCGATCTACTGATCGCCTGCTCGCTGCTGATAGGGCTGATGATCTGGTACCACGTGCCGGTGAGCATCACTGTCATCTTCGTACCCCTGTTCCTGGCGATCGTCATGCTGATCGCGTTAGGCGTGGGAACGATGCTCGCGGCACTTAACGTCGCATACCGCGATTTCCGCTACGTCATCCCCTTCCTGGTACAGATCTGGATGCTGGCAACGCCCACGATCTACATGCAGCCTGAAGACACCGGGTCGGGCAAGCTCCGCGCGATCCTGCACCTCAACCCGATGACGAGTCTGATCGCGGCCATTCGCCAGGCCGTGCTGGGGCAGGAACTGCCGTGGCATGGGCTGGCTCTTTCGGCGATCGCGGGTGTTCTCATCTTCCTTTTCGGCTGCATCTATTTCCGGCGAATGGAGCGGAACTTCGCTGACATCATCTGATGGATACGCACATGGAACGAATCAAAGTTGGCATCATTGGCGCGGGCTACTGGGGGCCGAACCTTGTTCGGAACTTTGCGACGTGCAGTTCGACGGAAGTGGTTGCAGTTTGCGACGCCAGTCCGTCGAGGTTGGAGGCGATCGGACGGAACTGGCCGCATCTCAAGCTAGTTGCGTCGGTTGAGCAATTGCTCGATCTCAAGCCGGAGGCAGCGGCGATTGCGACCCCTGTTTCGACCCATTTTCCGCTGGCCAAGCAATGCCTGGAAGCGGGTTTACATGTCATGGTGGAAAAGCCGCTGGCTGCAACAGCCGTTCAGGCCCAGGCACTGGTCGAAACCGCCGACCGGGCTTGCAAGGTGCTGATGGTGGATCACACGTATTTGCTCGGCAATCCCGTTCGCATGATCCGCCGCTTTATCGATCAAGGTGAGCTGGGCGAGCTGTATTACGTCGATTCAATCCGCATCAACTTGGGTTTGTTTCAGCGCGATGTAAACGTGATCTGGGATCTGGCCCCGCACGACCTTTCAATTGTCGACTACATCGTCGGTGCCGAGGCACGGAGCATCTCCGCCTGGGGGTGTGCCCACACCGATTCCGACATAGAAGACATTGCGTACGTCAACGTCGATTTCGGCGATCGGTTGCTCGCCAACATCCACGTGAACTGGCTTTCGCCAGTGAAAGTCCGGCAGATGATCTTCGCTGGATCTAAAAAGAGCCTGATCTTCAACGAATTGAACACCACCGAACCCATTAAGATCTACGATCGCGGCATCGATGTCGGCACAAGCACCGAAGAGCGGCAGCGCCTGCTCGTGAACTACCGCTCCGGCGACATCTTGAGCCCGCAGGTCGAAGCGGGTGAGGCGCTTGCAAACGTCGTGCGTCACTTTGCCGACTGCATTCGCGAAGGTAAGACGCCCATCAGCGATGGTCGGCTTGGCCTGCGGGTGGTTCGGCTGCTTGAATCGGCAACACGAAGCATCCGCGCCCAGGGTGGGCGCGTCGTGCTCGGTAACGGAGGCTTTTCCAATGGCAATGGTCATGCACGAGCGAACGGATCCGGCCAACGGCGTACGGATCGGTTCGGACGTGAAGCTGGGGAAGAACGTCAGCCTTCACTGCTTCGTTAACCTTTACGGCTGCACGGTCGGCGACGACACGCGCATCGGCTCGTTCGTCGAGATCCAGAAGAACGCGCACATCGGTAGCCGCTGCAAGGTCTCCAGCCATACATTCGTCTGCGAGGGCGTGACGATCGAGGACGAGGTATTCGTCGGTCACGGCGTAATGTTCATCAACGATCTTGATCCGCGTGCAACGACAGACGGCAAGCCCCAGACGGAAGCAGACTGGAAAGTGATCCCCACCCATGTCTGCAATGGTGCATCCATAGGCAGCAATGCAACAATCATAGGGGGCGTCACCATCGGTAAAGGTGCGCTGGTCGCCGCTGGAGCGGTGGTCACGAGGGACGTGCCTGCCGGCATGGTGGTAGCGGGGAATCCAGCGCGGATCTTGCGAGAACGAAACGCTGATTCATCGCCGAAATCGATATGTTCGGAGAAATGATATGACGCAACTCAACCAAGAGCCGTGCCGCCTCGCAGCAGCGTCCGCGCCGAGAACGGTCGTGCCTCTCGCCAATCTGCGGGCGCAGTACAACTCGCTGCGGTCGGAGATGATCTCAGAATTGCTCGAGGTCGCCAGCAGCACAAACTATATCCTCGGGCCCAAGGTGAAGCAGTTCGAGGAGGCGTTCGCGCACTACGTCGGCGTCAAGCACTGCATCGGTGTTAACTCGGGAACTAGCGCCCTGCACGTTGCGTTGATTTGCGCGGGCGTCGAGCCGGGTGATGAAGTGATCACTGTCCCCATGACCTTCATCGCAACAAGCTGGGCGATCAGCTACTGCCACGCAACGCCGGTCTATGTGGATATCGATCCGGCGACGTACACCATGGATCCGGAGCAGGTCGAACGACGGATTACGAAAACGACTACGGCGATTCTCCCTGTACATCTTTATGGCCAATGCGCTGACATGGATGCGATCCTGGCAATCGGAAACCGGCATGGAATCCCTGTTATCGAGGACGCGGCGCAGGCTCACGGTGCGAGCTACTTCGGACGCAACGCCGGAACGATGGGGCTTGCAGGCTGCTTTAGCTTCTATCCCGGAAAGAACCTTGGCGCGTATGGTGAAGCGGGTGCGGTCGTCACCAACGATGACGCCATAGCCCGCCGGGCCCGGGCGCTTCGCGATCACGCTCAGGAGAAACGATATCACCACGATGAGATCGGCTTCAACTACCGGATGGACGCGCTTTCAGGGCGCTGTACTCGCGGTGAAGTTGCGTCGTCTCGAAGAGTGGACCACCGCCCGGATCGACCTTGCGGCGCGCTATCGCAAGATGCTCTCCACCTTGCCAATCCAGCTCCCTGGGGTAGGTGACGAACGGCGGCACGTGTGGCACCTGTACGTCGCCCTGCATCCGGAGCGAGACAGGATCCGCCGAGAACTGGAATCAGCCGGTATCCACACAGGATTGCATTACCCCATCCCGCTTCACCTTCAGAAAGCATACCGCCATCTTGGTGGTCAGGTTGGCGACTATCCGGTTGCGGAGAGGGTTGCCAGAGAGTGTCTGACCCTACCCCTGTTCGCCGAGATGACGCACCAGCAGCAGGATGCGGTCATCGATGCGCTTGTAAATGTGCTGAATGAGGAAACCTGGCAATGAATAGATCTCTTAAAGGCTCAACCGTACTGGTCACGGGTGGGGCCGGACTCGTCGGCTCACACATCGTCGATCAGTTGATTGACACCGGCGCCGCCGAGATTCGCGTAATGGATAATCTGGTCCGTGGTCGGCGGGAGAACCTCGCCGCCGCCGAAGCGTGCAAAAACATCAATTTCATTCTCGGCGATGTGCGCGACCGCAACATGGTCCAGCAGGCGGTCGAGGGATGTGACTACGTTTTCCATCAGGCTGCGATTCGCATTACGCGGTGCGCGGAGAAGCCTCGCGAGTGTATGGAAGTGCTGGTTGATGGGACGTTCAACATTTTCGAAGCCGCTGTTGCGGCTGGTGTGAAGAAGATCGTTTATGCCTCCAGCGCGTCTGTTTACGGCTTGGCCGATTCATTCCCGACCGAAGAGCGACATCACCCGTACAACAATCGCACGCTCTACGGCTGGTCGAAGGTGATGAACGAGGGGATTGCCCACAGCTTCAACGACATGTACGGTCTGGCCAGCGTGGGGCTGCGTTACTTCAACGTCTACGGACCTCGCATGGACGTCACCGGTGCCTACACGGAGGTGTTTATCCGCTGGCTCGACTGCATCGAGCGCAACGAAGCCCCCACCATCCACGGCGATGGTTCGGCGACGATGGACTTCGCCTACATAGAAGACATCGCCCGGGCGAATATCCTCGCCATGCAGTCCGACCGGACCGACGATGTGTTCAATGTCGCCACCGGCAGCGAAACCAGCCTGTTTCAGCTTTGGGAAGCACTGCAGAAGGTAACGGAGGCGTATCACCTGGAGCCGCGATTTGTACCGCCGCGGAAGACCAATCCTGTGCCGCGCCGGCTGGCAAGCATAAAGCGCGCCCGCGAGTTTCTCGGGTTCACCGCAACGACGCCGCTGGAAGTGGGCTTACGCAAGCTGGCAAGCTGGCGGCGACAGGTGCTTGGGGAATTACAGAAGGCATAACATGTCCGCCGCATTGTCGATGATTCCCATTGCCAAGCCCACGCTGGGCGACGAAGAAGCTGCCGCCGCCAGCGAGGTGATTCGCTCGGGCTGGGTGACGCAGGGCCCGCAGGTGGCCGCGTTCGAGAAAGAGTTCGCTCAGTACGTCAGCGCACCCTATGCGTGCGCGGTCTCAAGTTGCACCACGGCTCTGCACCTGGCGCTGTATGCACTGGGCGTCTCAAGCGGCGATGAGGTCATCACCGCCTCGCATTCGTTCATCGCCACGGCCAATGCCATACGCTACTGCCGTGCGACGCCGGTGTTCGCGGACATTGATCCGGCAACGTTCAACATTGGCCCAACGCTGATTGAGCGTGCGATCACGCCGAAAACCAAGGCAATCCTTCCTGTTCATCAGATGGGATTTCCGTGTGACATGCCCGCGATCATGGCGGTTGCCAGGCGTCACAATCTTCCGGTGATTGAGGATGCTGCTTGTGCAATCGGCAGCGAGATCCGCATCGGCGACGAGTGGCAGAAAATCGGCAAGCCCGTCGGAACGGTTGCCTGCTTCAGCTTCCATCCTCGCAAGGTCATCACCACCGGTGATGGTGGCATGCTGACAACGAATAATCCGGAACTCGATCGGAAGTTTCGCCTGCTGCGGCAACATGCGATGAGCGTCTCCGACACAATCCGTCACGCCGCCAATCAGGTCATCTTTGAAGAGTATCCCGAGCTTGGCTTCAACTACCGCATGACCGATATCCAGGCCGCCGTCGGCCGCGTACAGCTTCGGCGGTTGCCGGAGCTCCTCGCGCGGCGCGTTCAGCTTGCGAAAAACTACGCGCAGGCACTGCGCGAGATGGGGGGCTTGATTCTTCCTGCTCCGTCGGATTATGTCCGCAGTAACTACCAGTCTTATCCGGTGCGGGTGACGAGCGAGTTCCCCCTGAAGCGCGATTCGCTGATGCAGCGACTGCTGGAGCGGAAGATCAGCACCCGGCGAGGAATTATGAATGCGCACCAAGAGCGTGCTTATACAAATGATGGGCCCTATCGCCTGCCGGAATCCGAGTCGGCCCGCGATAACGTCATCCTGTTACCTCTCTTTGGTTCAATGACGGATGATGAGCAGGCGCACGTAATCGACGAACTGATCTCAATTCGCAAGTAATGCCCACGGATCTGATCATCCTCGGCGCCAGCGGAAACGTTTACGACCTGCTGGACATTGTCGACGCGATCAACGCGATCGAGCCCACATGGCACGCCCTGGGCATTCTCGATGATCGACGAGCGATTGGCAGCGAATTCGCCGGCCTGAAGGTCATCGGACTAACGCGGGATGCGCTTCGTTTCACAGACTGCATGTTCATCAATGCAATCCGCAGCGAAAGCACCGTCCGCAGAATGGCAAACATCATCGCCGCCACAGGCGTGGCCGATGCGCGGTTCGCAACACTGATTCACCCCGCGGCTTCCGTTTCCGCACGCGCGGCAATCGGCCGCGATGTCTTAGTCAACTTCGGTGCATCCGTCGCCGGCAATGTAACGCTCGCCGATCACGTCTCGCTCGGCCCGAACTGTATCGTCGGGCACGATGCGTGTATCGATAGCTACACCGCAGTGGCAGCCGGCGCGATTATCTCTGGCGGCGTTCATGTTGAGCAAAGCTGCTATATCGGCACCGGTGCAATGATCCGCCAGCAACTCCACATCAGCGTCTGCGCATTGGTTGGCATGGGTGCGGTGGTTGTGAAGGACGTCGAGCCCGAAACTATTGTCGTGGGAAATCCCGCTCGTCCGCTGCTCCATCATTCTCCACTGGTCGTCTAACCCCTATGAGCTCCGTCAGCGTCGTTATCCCGTGCTACAACTACGCTCGTTATCTGCGCGGTTGTGTGCAGAGCGTGTTGGAGCAACGGGGGGTGGATGTAAAGGTCCTGATCGTCGACGACTGCTCGCCAGATAATACACAGGAGATCGGTTCGGCACTTGCCCGGGAAGATGCGCACGTCACCTTCCGCCGACACGAAGCAAACAAAGGTCATATCGCCACGTACAACGAGGGTATCGACTGGGCCGACGGCGATTTTTTCCTGCTGCTCAGTGCCGATGATTTGGCCACACCTGGCGCACTGAGCCGCGCTGCCGCCGTTATGGACGCCCATCCGAATGTGTGCATGACGCACGGCAAGTTCTTCCGCCTGCGCAATGATGATCTCCCGGAACGCCATGACGCGCCCGATGACTGTCGCGTCAATATCGTCTCCGGAATGACATTCTTCGAGCAGATCTGCCGCGCCGGTGAAAACATCGTCAACACCCCCACCGCGATCGTACGAACCAGGACGCAGAAGCTTATCGGCGTCTACGATGCAGCGCTCCCCCATGCCGGCGACATGGAGATGTGGCTCCGTTTCGCCGCCCACGGCGACGTAGCGTTCATCGACGCGATGCAGGCCCACTATCGGTTCCACACCACGAACATGCACATCGCGTTTTACGATCGTCCACTTCGCGATCTGGAACAGAAGCGCCTCGCTTTTTGCAGTGTGTTTGATTCACTCGCAACTCACTTCGCCGATGCGCCGCGACTCCGACAACTGGCCAACCAAAGTCTGGCCATGGAGGCCTTCTGGATCGCTGGTACACTGTTCGATGCCGGTGAGATCGAGAAATGTCAAGAAGTCCTGGCCCTGGCACTCAATCTCTACCCTGACCTGGTGAGGTCACGCGATTTCAAGAAGTTCCAATGGAAGCGCCGCATGGGCGCAACACTCTGGCGAACGGTGATGCCGATCGTCCGCGCTATTCGGCACTCGCAACCTGTAACCGCATGAACCACGCAATCGAAATCGAAAACGTCTCCAAGCGCTATCGCCTCGGGGCTCGCGGCAACGGCTACCGGACACTTCGCGAGTCCATCACGGATGGCGCGGCGGCCACTGCGCGAAAGCTGCGGCGCATTGCCGGAATGAATGGACAAGCACACTCGGGCAATGATTCCGATATTCTCTGGGCACTCAAGGACGTCTCCTTCAACGTCAAACCGGGCGAAGCTGTGGGCATCCTTGGCCGCAATGGCGCCGGCAAGAGCACGCTCCTGAAGATCCTGTCGCGCATTACGCCACCAACCACCGGCCGCATCGGCGTCCGTGGACGCGTTGGCAGCCTCCTCGAAGTCGGAACGGGTTTTCATCCCGAGCTCACCGGCCGGGAGAACATCTTCCTCAATGGCGCCATCATCGGCATGTCCCGCCGCGAGATTCAGCGCAAGTTTGACCAGATCGTTGACTTCGCCGAAATGGCCAAGTTCATCGATACGCCGGTCAAACGTTACAGCTCTGGAATGTACATTCGTCTGGCGTTTTCTGTCGCAGCCCACATGGAGCCGGACGTTTTGCTCGTCGATGAAGTCCTCTCTGTCGGCGACTCGATCTTCCAGCGCAAATGCATGGACCACGCCAAGAAGGTTCTTCGCTCCAACGCAACACTGCTGTTTGTTTCCCACAACATGTTTGCGATCAAGGCGATGTGCAACCGCGCGATCTATCTCTCTCAGGGGCAGATTCTATTTGACGGTCCCACGAGCGAGGCCATCTCCCGCTATGAAAGTGACGCCCGCCTCACCGCCGCCGCCTGGGCCGAGAGCAAGATAGGCGCTAACCCCGACCGCTATCCCATCCGCATGACCGCAGTTGAAGTGCTCGATGAATCAGGATACCCACAGACTGTCTTCGATTACGGGCAGCAGCATGCGCCTTCGCCTGCAATACCACACAAATCGCCCAATCGAGCGACCGAATTTCAACGTCAGCTTCGTTCGCTCCGATAATCTGCCCGTATGTAACTACAACATGGCCATGGATTCTGTCGAAATGCCCTGCGTTGAGGGAGAGGGAACGATTGAGCTGGTGACGCCGCCGCTCAAGCTGGTTGCCGAGATGTACGAGGTCCATGCAATGGTCTGGGATCAGCAATTCCAAAATCTTATGTGCGCACAAGTGGGCCAGAACTTCCATATCCGGCATGAGAGGCTGAACACCGACTTCGGCATCTTTCACGAGCCCGCGGAGTGGTTCTGCAGTGGTTCGAAACAACCGCAGCTCTGGCCCGCGCTGACTGCCTGACGCTCCAATTGAAGCGGTTTATCCAATGAGAATCGCCATCGCATCCTGTGGCCTCGGTCACATCACCCGCGGTATAGAGTCGTGGGCGCATGACCTTGCTTACGCCCTGCACGCGCGCCACCACCAGGTCATTCTGTGCAAAGGCGCAGGTACGCCAGACTCTGTCCTTGAGCGCGTGATTCCCTGCTGTCACCGCGAGAGCCGCCGCACCGGTCGATTCTTCAATCGCCTGCCAACCCGGGGTCTCTGGCGCATTGGCCTTTCGAGTACGTACGACCTCGAAGCCATGACCTTTGGTTGGAATCTCCTGAAGGTTCTTCGCCGTGAGCGGATTGACATCCTCCACGTTCAGGACCCCACGGTCGCGCTGCTGGTCCAGCGCGCCCGCAGGATCGGGCTCGTTAAAACGCGGGCAATCCTTGGCCATGGCACCAATGAGCCGCACTCGTTTCTGAAAAAGATCGAATACCTCCACCACGGCGCATCGTTCCAGTTGGAGGAAGCACGCGCAGCCGGCTGCTATCGCTCGTCCTGGTGCGCCATCCCCAACTTTATAGAAACGGACACCTTCCGCCCCGGTTGCCGCGACTCGATGCGGGATGAGCTTGGAATTCCGAAGGATGCCGTCGTCGTTCTCTGTGCGGCAGCCATCAAGCGCAACCATAAGCGGGTCGATTACCTGTTGAATGAATTCGCCCGCACGAGGGCTGACCATCCAGAGCTTCCTATCTGGCTTATCCTCGCCGGCGGCGCTGAATCCGGCAGCGAAGAGCTGCTGGATTTCGGGCGTCGCCTGATCGGCGAGCGCTTGCGTCCGCTGGTCAATTTTCCCCGCACTCGCATGCCGGACCTCTATCGCGCCGCAGACCTCTTCACCTTGTGCAGCCTGCGTGAAATGATGCCGCTTGCGATGCTTGAAGCCACCGCTTCGGGCCTGCCCTGCATTATCCACGAACACCCTTCGGTGCAGTGGATCGCCGGCGACGGTGGTTTTGCCATCGACATGTCGCGTGAAGGCACGCTCGCCGGCGCCATCGGCACACTCGCTTCTGATGTTCCGCTTCGCCACCACCTGGGCGATCGCGCCCGGCGCAACTGCCTGGCGAACTTCAGCCCTGATCATGTGATCCAACAGATTCTCGGCTACTACCGCTTCGTGCTGGCCGCGGGCGCCGGCGCGAAGCGAGAATCAGTTCCTTCGCTCGCGCCAACGACCGGGGGGCCTGCCTGGTCACTGAATGAGTCCTCTTCGTTCTGAAGATCACGACAGGGAGAAAACCCATGCGCCGTCATGAAGTTCGACGCGCTGCTGTCCTAAGTCGATGCGTGATGGAGTCTCTGGAACTGCGCACGCTGCTTTCCGCGCTGACCATTGCCCAGGAGAACGCCCTGCCGGGCACACCCGAAAGCACATGGGACATCTCGGTCGCCGGCTCCAGCAGCCTCCAGGGTTTCGCCACCGACATTTCGGTGAATCACGGTCAATCGATCAGCTTCAAAATCGATGATACGACTCTTGGGTCCTATCACATCGATATCTACCGCCTTGGCTATTATCAGGGTAACGGTGCGAGATTCATCACGACGATCCCCACCAGCGGCACGATTGAGAAGGACCAGCCCAATCCCTTGACCAACAGCACGGGGCTGATCGACTGCGGTAACTGGACCGTCTCCGCCTCATGGGCCGTTCCGGCCGATGCCACCAGCGGCGTTTACATTGCCCGGCTCCAGTACGACAACAGCTCGGGCGCCAGCCATATCCCGTTCATCGTCCGCAACGACAGTTCGACCAGCGACATCATCTTTCAAACCTCCGACACGACCTGGGAAGCGTACAACGACTATGGCGGCAACAGTCTTTACACTGGAAATGGTTCTGTCGGTCGTGCCTACAAGGTCAGCTACAACCGTCCCTTCAATACCCGCTCCGACGCTCCGGAAGATTTTCTCTTCAATGCCGAGTATCCCATGATCCGGTACCTGGAGCGCCAATGGCTACGATGTCACCTACATGTCGGGACTGGACACCGACCGGCTCGGAGTCGCCAATCTGACTCAGCACAAGGTTTTCCTCTCGGTCGGCCATGACGAGTATTGGTCAGGAGACCAGCGCGCAACGTTGAAGCAGCCCGCGATGCTGGCGTGAATCTTGGATTCTTCAGCGGCAATGAGATCTTCTGGAAGACCCGCTGGGAAAGCTCAATCGATCCGTCGGCAACCGCCGACCGTACGCTCGTCTGCTACAAGGAAACTCACGCCAATGACAAGATCGATCCCACGTCAGCTTGGACGGGCACGTGGGAAGATCCGCGCTTCAGCCCCCCCGCCGATGGCGGGCGACCGCAGAATGCGTTGATTGGCCAGATCTTCTACGTTAACGACGGTGCAACGACCGCCATTCAGGTGCCCGCCTCTGATGCGAAGATGCGGATTTGGCGCAACACTTCCATCGCGAACATGTCCAGCGGGACCGCGACACTCGCCGATTCCACCCTGGGATATGAATGGGATTCGGATCTCGACAACGGCTTCCGGCCCGGTGGAGTGATCGACATGTCCCTGACGACGGTCAGCAACGCGCCGGTTCTGGTCGATTATGGATCTACCTTTGGCTCCGCAACCGCCAGCCACAGCCTCACGCTCTACAAGGCGTCCAGCGGCGCGCTGGTTTTTGCTGCCGGCACGTGCCAGTGGTCTTGGGGCCTGGACTCCGACCACGACCGTGGCTCCGGCGCTGCAGATGTACGCATGCAGCAGGCCACGGTAAACCTCCTCGCGGACATGGGTATCCAGCCGGCAACGCTGATGAGCGGTCTGGTCGCGGCCACAAAGAGTGCCGACACCACCGGCCCCACGGTCACCATCACTGCTCCTACACCCAATGGAACCTACCAGCTCGGTCAGTCCGTCACTGTCAGCGGGACCGCGAGCGATAGCGGTGGCGGGATCGTCGCCGGGGTCGAATACTCCATTGACGGTGGCCAAACCTGGCATCCCGCGACCGGCCGGACGTCCTGGAACTTCTCCTTTGCCACACAGTTCGGCGGAAGCTTAGACCTACTGGTCCGCGCCGTGGATGATAGCGCCAATATCGGCTCCGCTGCTACCTTGCCAATGACCGTCACCGGACCCACCGGGCAAACCATCTTCGGCCAGCATGTCCCTGCCAGTCCCGCCGACACCGATGGAAGCGCCGTGGAACTCGGCGTCAAGTTCAAAGCGGACGTCAACGGTACAATCAATGGCATCCGCTTCTACAAAGGAACCGGCAATACCGGCACGCACGTTGCCGATTTGTGGACATCCGGCGGGGCGCTGCTTGCCACCGCCACCTTCGCTAACGAATCTGCCACCGGCTGGCAAACCGTTGCCTTCTCCACACCCATCTCCATTACCGCTGGAACGGTCTACGTCGCTTCCTACTACGCGCCCAAAGGCCATTATGCCGAAGACGGCTATTACTTCAGCAACAGCAGCACCACCAGTGGCCACCTTCAAGCCGTCCAGGCGGGCATCTCCGGCGCCAACGGCGTCTATCGCAGTGGCTCGGGCTTCCCCAACCAGAACTACGATTCTTCGAACTACTTCGTTGATGTTCTCTTTAGCCCCGCGGGCACAGATACGACACCACCGAGCGTCGCCTCGGAAACGCCCTCCCCCAACGCCACCAACGTCAGCACGGGAACGTCCGTTACCGCGACATTCAGCGAAGACGTCAATTCGGCGACCATCACGTTCACGCTGAAGGACGCTTCCAACGTCACGGTCGCCGGAACGGGAAGCTACGACAGCGGTACGCGCACGTACACGTTTGCGCCCGCCGCCTCACTGGCCGCCGGCGTCCAGTTCACCGCCTCAATCAGCGCTTCCGACACCAGCGGCAATGCCATGACCTCGCCGTTCGCCTGGTCATTTACCACGGCCGCCGTCGATACGACGCCTCCTTATGTGACGGCAACAACACCCGGCGATGGCGCAACCGACGTGCCTGTCTCCACCGCACCGACTGCAACCTTCAGCGAAGACGTGAATCCCGCCACCATCGTCTTCACGCTCAGCGGGGGCGCTACCGGGACAGTCAGCTACAACGCCACGACTCACACGGCTACCTTGACGCCCACGAGTTCTTTAGCCTACTCCACGTCTTATACGGCAAGCATCAGCGCATCGGATACGGCCGGCAACGCCATGAGCGCGCCGACGATGTGGACCTTTGCGACGGCCGCCCAACCGGCGCCGGCCAGCAATATTTTTCCCGCCGGCACCACTCCGACCAATCCCTCCGTGAACGATGCCTCCGCCGTTGAATTGGGCGTCAAGTTCGACAGCAACGTCGCCGGCAGCGTCACCGGCATCCGCTTCTACAAGGGTTCCGGAAACACCGGCACGCACATCGGCAACCTCTGGACCATTGACGGCACGCTTCTCGCCAGCGCTACCTTCAGCGGCGAAACCAGCACCGGCTGGCAATCCGTCACCTTTGCCACGCCCGTGAACATCGCCGCCGGCACCGTCTATGTCGCCTCCTACTTCGCTCCCAAAGGGCACTATGCCGAGGACGACAACTACTTCGCATCTTCCGGCGCTGACAATGGAAACCTTCACGCCTTGAAGGATGGCGTCAACGGCGGCGACGGCGTTTACCTCTACACGTCCTCAAGTGACTTCCCCACGGACACTTACCATTCGGCCAACTACTATGTCGATGTCGTCTTTCAAGCTGCCGATGCAACCCCGCCCACGGTGAGTTCGACCTCGCCTGCCGATGGAGCGGGGAATGTGCCTGTGGCTGTTACGCCCAGCGCCGTGTTCAGCGAATCGGTCCAGTCCGGCACCATTGTCATGACGGTGGTCGATGCCCTGGATAACCCGGTACCGGGAACTGTGGCTTATGATGACCCGAGCCACACGGCCACCTTTACACCCACCTCCGCGCTGGCCGGCCAGACCACCTACACCGTCACTGTCTCCGGTGCCCATGACCTCTCCGGCAACACCATGTCACCGGTTAGCTGGTCCTTCACCACCGCCGATGTGACACCCCCCACAGTGATCTCAACATCGCCGGTGGATGGCACTGCAGACGTGCCTGTGGGTGTTGCACCCAGTGTTGTCTTCAGCGAGTCCGTCCAATCGGGGACGATTGTCATGACCGTGGTCGATGCCCTGGATAACCCGGTGCCCGGAACGGTCAGCTATGACGATCCGAGCCATACTGCCACCTTCACCCCCACCTCCGCTCTGGATGGCCAGACAACCTATACCGTCACCGTCTCCGGTGCCCATGACCTCTCCGGCAACACCATGTCACCGGTTAGCTGGTCTTTCACCACTGCCGATGTCACACCGCCCACGGTGACCTTGACCTCACCGGTGGATGGAACGACTGATGTGCCTGTGGGTGTTGCACCCAGCGCTACGTTTAGTGAGTCGGTGCAGTCGGGGACCATCGTCATGACCGTGGTCGATGCCCTGGATAACCCGGTACCGGGAACGGTCACCTACGACGATCCGAGCCACTCCGCCACCTTTACACCCGATGCACCCTGGCGGATCTGACCACCTACACCGTCACCGTCAGTGGCGCCATGGACCTGGCCGGCAACACCATGTCCCCCGTCTCCTGGTCCTTCACCACTGCCGACACCACCGCCCCCACCGCCGTCGCGGGCTCGGAACTGCCCACGCCCGGATCGACCACCTTTGACTTCACCATCACCTATACCGACTCCGGATCGGGCCTGGATGCCTCCACCTTCGACAACAACGACATCACCGTCACCGGACCCAACGGATTTAACCAGAACGCCCTCTTCGTCTCGGTAGATAACACCGCCAACGGCTCACCCCGCACCGTCACCTATCGCATTAACGCCCCCGGCGGGCTTTGGAACGTCCTGGACAACGGTTCCTACTCCATCAACCTCAATGACAGCCAGGTGAAGGACGTCGCCGGCAACTTCATCCCATCAGGTACCCTGCGGACCTTCGATCCCGCCCTGCCCTTTGCCTATCAGAGCGGCAGCACCGTCTACATCGACTTCGACGGTTCAGCCGCTCCCATCACCGTCGAGCCTGGCTCCGGCGACATCACCGCCAGCGATGGAACCAGCACCTTCAGCTTTACCGGCGTCACCAGCGCCATCGCCACCGGAACCAGCGGCGATGACATCCTTAACTTCAATGGCCCCATTACTCCCGCCATCACCTTCAACGGCGGAGCGGGCAACGACACGCTCAACGTCAACTCCGGAACCTATGTCCTTGCCGCCGACGCCAGTTCCACCACCGACAACCTCGCCATCAACGTCAACGGCGGGAATGTCGTCTTCCAGAGCACCCAGCACCTGGCTTCCCTGGCCATCGCCGACAACGCCCTGGCCACGATGGTTGCCAACGGCAACCTGTATCTCCAGACCGCCATGCTGAGCATCGATCCGCTGGGAACGCTCGATCTCAACGACAACGACTTCATTGCCGGCGGCGTCCCCTTCTCCACCGTGCAGAACTGGATCTTCGACGGCTACTCTTCGACTCCCGATTCCACACGCCACGGCATCATCTCCACCGTCAGCCAGAACAGCGGCGGGAACGCCATGCTGATGGTCTTCGACAATGCCCTGGCCGGCATCGGAGAGTGGCCCGTGGGCTCAGGCAACAGCGCCCCTGCCAACGCCATCTGCGGCAAGTACACCTACTTCGGCGACACCAATCTCGACGGAACGGTTACCGGCGACGACTATGCCGCCATTGATGCCAATCTCGGTACGACAGGACTCGATCCCGGCATCGCCATCCTCTACGGAGACACCAACTTCGACGGCAACATCACCGGCGACGACTACGCCAGCGTCGATGCCAACCTGGGACTGGGCGTTGGTAGTCCGCTCGCTACTGCGCAACTCATCGTGCAACCACCACCTACCCCTGCCGCATTGATCATTGGCCGGAACGCGGACCTGCTGGATGGTTAGGCTGGGAAATATGGCGGGAAGTGGATAGCTGCCTCCCCTGCTTGCCTGGAGTTTGCACGGTGTGACCACGGTGAGAGTACGGTGTGAGTCGCGGGTTTTGCACAAGCAGGCGCCAATATGTCGTATGGGTTTGCCGAGCCGTTTCTGCACGAATTTGCGGGGGATGTGGGTCGGCTACGCGCGGCCGTACTGCGTGGGTAGAGGGCCTCACAGCAGGAAGGGATTCCGGACGTGATTGGACCTGATGTGCTGTGTCTGGAGTGGCAGGAGTCACTGGCGCTCCTGGCGAAGCTGGTGGAGGCTGAGGTTGCGGGTGATCACTGCGTCCTGAAAGGGTGAGCGTCGCCTTTTCCGTCTCTCAACGATTACCGATCTCCTGAAATCATTCGAAAACCCTCTCGCATGGTCGCGACGATCTTCTCCGGCCTTCTGGTCGGATTCGGTTGCGCCCTGGCTCATTCCCTCCCAAGCTGCGTTCCGCTTGAACGCGGAGGATCTCTCGTGTTGTTGAACCGCAAGCCCATGACCAAGAAACACTCCCGCAAGATGGCCGGCTCCGGCCTGACCGCGCATCAGCTCGAACTGCTCGAGCGCCGCGCTCTGCTTGCCGCCGTAGCGGGTGTCTATCCTACCAATCTCGGCATCGGCGTCGCCGTCAACTCACATGTCCAAGTCACATTCACCACCGCGATGAACGCGAGCTCGATCACCAGCTCCACGTTCCAGCTTCTGGATGGTTCCACTCCCGTTTCCGCACGGATCAGCTACAACTCCAACAGCAAGACCGCTACGATCGATTCCAACTCGCCCCTTACCTATAGCCACACGTACTCCATCTTCGTCAAGGGCGGCTCTTCCGGCGTTCGCGATTCCGGTAACGGCACTCTCTCCTCCAACTACACCGCCAGCTTTTCTACCGTCGCTAATCCTACAAGCGGCCCCGGCGGACCCATCCTGGTCGTCACGACGAGCAGCAATCCCTTTAGCACCTATTACCCTGAGATTCTCCGTGCCGAGGGACTCAACGAGTTTTCCACCGCCGATATCTCCACCATCTCCGCCGCCTCGCTCGCCAATTACAAGCTCGTCATTCTCGGCGAGATGACCCTCACCTCCACCCAAGTCAACACGATCACCACCTGGGTCAATGGCGGCGGGAAGCTCATCGCCATGCGCCCGATCATCAGCTCGCCAGCTTTCTCGGATTAAGCGATACCGGCGCTACCATCAGCGACACTTATCTCGACATCGACAATAGCACGACTATTGGTGCCGGCCTGACCGCGACCAGCATGCAATACCACGGAACCGCCGATCGGTACACGCTCAGTGGTGCCACAAGCCTCGCCACCCTCTTTTCAAATTCGACGACATCGATGGGCAATCCCGCGGTCACCATGCGGAGCGTCGGTTCCAACGGCGGGCAGGCAGCCGCGTTCGTCTTCGACCTCGCCAAGAGCATCGTCGAAATGCGCCAAGGCAATCCCGCCTGGAGCGGCCAGGAGCGTGATGGTCTTTCTCCCATCCGGTCCGACGACCTCTACTACGGCGGCACCTCAAGCCCCGACTTCGTCGATCTGTCCAAAGTGGCCATTCCACAGGCCGACGAAGAGCAGCGGCTGCTGGCCAACATGATCACCAGCATGACCGCGCCCGTCATGCCTATGCCGCGCTTCTGGTATTTCCCCAACGGCGCCAAGGCCGAAGTCGTCATGAGTGGCGACGATCACAACAACGGTGGAACCATCGGGCGCTGGAACGGCTACATCGCCGACGGTATCTCGGGCGGCCAGCCCATCCGCGGCACGAGCTATATCTTCCCCAGCTCGTTCACCGATTCCCAGGGCGCTCTCTACACCGCCCAAGGCTTCGAGATGGGCCTTCACGTCGATATCGATTCAACCCTTACCTTCGGCAACTCCGGTGATATTCCCGTCGACTGGACCAGCTTCTCGCAACTCGATTCGATCTATACCAATGAGCTGAGCACCTTCGATACGGCTTTCCCGAGCTCTCCCACTCCGTCAACCGTCCGCACCCACGGCATCGTCTGGAGCGATTACGACTCTCAACCACAGGTCGAGTTCTCCCACAGGATCCGCCTCGACACCAATTATTACTATTGGCCCTCGACGTGGATCCTCGATCGCCCCGGCATGTTCACCGGGTCCGGCATGCCCATGCGCTTTGCCACGGCCAACGGAACCATGATCAACGTCTATCAGGCCGCTACCCAGATCACCGACGAGTCCGGCCAAACCGAGCCCAAGAACATCAACACCCTGCTCGACAACGCCACTGGCGTCGCCGGCTATTACGGCGCCTTCACCATCAACGCCCACACCGATTCCGCCGACAGCACCGTCTCCGACGCTGTCATCGCATCAGCACAGGCTCATAACGTCCCCGTCATTACCGCTGATGCATTGATGCGCTGGACAGACGCCCGTGACGGCTCGTCGTTTCAGAACCTCTCTCTCAACCCTTCGACCAACAATCTGTCCTTCACGATCTCCACCGCCGTTGGAGCCTCCGGGTTGCAGGCGATGCTCCCGATGTTCAGCGGAACAAACCTGAACCTCTCGTCCATCACGATCAACGGCAATGCCGTCAGCTTCACACAGCAAACAATCAAGGGCGTGTCTTACGCTTTCTTCACGGCAACGCCCGGCAATGTCATCGCCAACTACACTCCGGACACGACGCCACCCTCCGTCATCGCGAAGACGCCGGCTAACAATTCCACCAACGTTCCGGTCACCATTCACCCCTCCGCCACATTCAGCGAAGACGTCCAGCCGGCGACCATTTCGATGGTCTTGAAAGACTCAGGAAATAACACCGTCTCCGGCACTGTCTCATACAGCAGCGCCAGCCACAGCGCCATCTTCACGCCGGCAGCCCTGCTGACCCCAATGCCACCTACACCATCACCGTCAACGGGGCCAAAGACCTTTCGGGCAATACGATGATCGGCTCGGCCGCTTTCACCTTCACGACCGCCGGGTCGGGCCCCTTCAACATCTGGAGCAATTCGGTCAGTCCCACCACGCCGTTCGTCTCCGATGGCTCGGCGGAAGTAGGCGTTAAGTTCCAGGCCGACCTCGACGGCGTCATCAGCGGCATCCGCTTCTACAAGGGTTCTGGAAACACCGGCACCCATACCGGCACCCTCTGGTCCTCTACCGGCACCAAGCTGGCCACCGCGACATTCACCAACGAAACCTCGACCGGTTGGCAATCCGTCACCTTCACTACACCTGTCGCGATTACCGCCGGCACGACCTATGTCGCCTCGTACCACACCGCTCATGGTTACGCGTCAGACTCCGGCTATTTTTCAAACGCCGTTGACAGCGTTTACCTGCACGCACTCTCCGACAGCAACGCGAGCGGCAACGGCGTGTACGTCTACAGTTCCTCGACCACATTCCCAACCGAGAGCTACGCCGCGACCAACTACTGGGTTGATGTCATCTACAGCCCCAACATTTCGGACACGACGCCCCCCACGGTCATATCAAAGACTCCAGCCCCCGACGCAACGGGTGTCACGATCATCAGCACCGTCCAGGCTGTCTTCAGCGAGGCCATTCAGTCCAGCAGTGCCGTCATTTCGGTGAAGGATGCCGCCAACAACCCGGTTCCAGGCTCAACGTCGTACAACGGCAACACCAAGACGGCGACGTTTACCCCCACGGCCAACTTGTCGCCTTCGACCGTGTATACCGTCACAGTCAGCGGCGCCACAGATCTCGCCGGCAACACGATGACCGCCACGAGTTGGTCCTTCACGACGGCGGCTGCCGATACGACGCCACCCGCCCTGACTTCCACGACTCCGAACGACGGCCAGACGAGCGTCTCAGTGACCGCCCCGATTCTGGCGACCTTCTCCGAACCGGTGCAGTCCGCCACCATCGCGGTTAGCGTCCGTGATTCCGGTAACAATGCCGTCACCGGCACGACCAGCTACGAGGCCGGCACCAACACGCTTACATTCACTCCCTCGGCGCCTCTTGCCGGCTCGGCCGTCTACACCGTCACCGTCAGCGGCGCCAAGGATTTTTCCGACAATATCATGTCTCCGGCAAGTTGGTCGTTCACCACCGCGGAACATCACTACGACCACCTATACGTTCTGGAACGATTCCGCCGTGCCCTCCAACAGCAACGCCTCTGACGGCCCGTCCATTGAAACCGGCGTCAAGTTCTCTTCTAATATTTCCGGCTACGTCACCGGCGTCCGCTTCTACAAGGGCACGAACAACACGGGCACTCACATTGGCAGTCTCTGGTCCTCCACCGGTGTCCTGCTCGCTGCGGCCACCTTCACGAATGAGACCGCGTCGGGCTGGCAGGAGGTTACCTTCCCCAATCCCATCCCGATCGATGCCGGCACGGTCTATGTCGCCTCCTATTTTTCGCCCACCGGCACGTACAACACCGATGACAACTATTTCAACAGCGGCTATGACAACGGCCCCATTCACGCCCTGTCCAACAGCGAAAGCGCCAACGGGGTCTTCCTCTACACCTCCAGTTCTGCCTTTCCTACAAATTCGTATCAGGCAACCAATTACTGGGTTGATGTCGTCTTCAGCACCATCGAGCAGATTCCCGATAGCACGCCGCCGACGGTGACCAATACCTCTCCTGCCGACGGCTCCACAAACGTTCCCGTTGCTTCCGCTGTCACTGCCGACTTCAGTGAGTCCATCCAAAGCAACACAATCAGCTTCACCCTGTCCGATGGAACCAACAACGTCCCTGGAACGGTTACCTACGACGACTCAACTCACGCCGCTACCTTCACTCCGTCCGCTCCACTCACAGGCTTTACCACCTTTACCGCGACCGTCAGCGGCGTACAGGATACGGCTGGCAATCCCATGACCTCACCGGTCTCGTCGTCGTTCACAACGGCCTCTACGGACTTCACACCCCCGACCGTCACCGCCACCAGCCCCGCCACCGGCGCAACCGGCGTTGCTCTCAACAGCGACGTCAGCGCCACCTTCAGCGAGTCCGTTCAATCCGGGACCATCACGATGGTCCTGACGGACTCACTCAATGATGCAATCCCCGGTTCGGTGCTGTACGACAGCGACACCCAGACCGCTTCCTTCACCGCGTCATCGGCGCTCAATGGGTCTTCGAGCTATACGATGGCTGTCAGCGGGGCCATGGACCTCTCCGGCAACACCATGTCACCGGTTAGCTGGTCTTTCACCACTGCCGATGTCACACCGCCCACGGTGACCTTGACCTCACCGGTGGATGGAACGACTGATGTGCCTGTGGGTGTTGCACCCAGCGCTACGTTTAGTGAGTCGGTGCAGTCGGGGACCATCGTCATGACCGTGGTCGATGCCCTGGATAACCCGGTACCGGGAACGGTCACCTACGACGATCCGAGCCACTCCGCCACCTTTACACCCGATGCGCCCTGGCGGATCTGACCACCTACACCGTCACCGTCAGTGGCGCCATGGACCTGGCCGGCAACACCATGTCCCCCGTCTCCTGGTCCTTCACCACTGCCGACACCACCGCCCCCACCGCCGTCGCGGGCTCGGAACTGCCCACGCCCGGATCGACCACCTTTGACTTCACCATCACCTATACCGACTCCGGATCGGGCCTGGATGCCTCCACCTTCGACAACAACGACATCACCGTCACCGGACCCAACGGATTTAACCAGAACGCCCTCTTCGTCTCGGTAGATAACACCGCCAACGGCTCACCCCGCACCGTCACCTATCGCATTAACGCCCCCGGCGGGCTTTGGAACGTCCTGGACAACGGTTCCTACTCCATCAACCTCAATGACAGCCAGGTGAAGGACGTCGCCGGCAACTTCATCCCATCAGGTACCCTGCGGACCTTCGATCCCGCCCTGCCCTTTGCCTATCAGAGCGGCAGCACCGTCTACATCGACTTCGACGGTTCAGCCGCTCCCATCACCGTCGAGCCTGGCTCCGGCGACATCACCGCCAGCGATGGAACCAGCACCTTCAGCTTTACCGGCGTCACCAGCGCCATCGCCACCGGAACCAGCGGCGATGACATCCTTAACTTCAATGGCCCCATTACTCCCGCCATCACCTTCAACGGCGGAGCGGGCAACGACACGCTCAACGTCAACTCCGGAACCTATGTCCTTGCCGCCGACGCCAGTTCCACCACCGACAACCTCGCCATCAACGTCAACGGCGGGAATGTCGTCTTCCAGAGCACCCAGCACCTGGCTTCCCTGGTCATCGCCGACAACGCCCTGGCCACGATGGTTGCCAACGGCAACCTGTATCTCCAGACCGCCATGCTGAGCATCGATCCGCTGGGAACGCTCGATCTCAACGACAACGACTTCATTGCCGGCGGCGTCCCCTTCTCCACCGTGCAGAACTGGATCTTCGACGGCTACTCTTCGACTCCCGATTCCACACGCCACGGCATCATCTCCACCGTCAGCCAGAACAGCGGCGGGAACGCCATGCTGATGGTCTTCGACAATGCCCTGGCCGGCATCGGAGAGTGGCCCGTGGGCTCAGGCAACAGCGCCCCTGCCAACGCCATCTGCGGCAAGTACACCTACTTCGGCGACACCAATCTCGACGGAACGGTTACCGGCGACGACTACGACACCATCGACGCCAATCTCGGTACGACAGGACTCGATCCCGGCATTGCCATCCTCTACGGCGATACCAACTTCGACGGTAACATCACCGGCGATGACTACGCCAGCGTCGATGGCAATCTGGGCCTGGGCGTTAATAATCCGCTGTAAAGCGCGGACTCACATCGCATTTCAGCTCTCGTTCGTTGATTCCATGACCTCCGCAACGACATCGTCTTCCGCGCCCGTCTATCGGCCGCTTTCGACGCCGAAGCGGCCGCGGCTTGTCGCCGCCGCCAGCGATTCATTGCCGCGCACAAATGCAATTGCGTTCATTCTGTTCATCCTCGTCAACGCTGCTCTGTTTATCCGTCCCGCGGATCTTATGGGCAAGGATCTACCGATCTACAAGGTCTTGATCTGCGCCTGTCTGACCGTTGCCATCAGCCCCGTGTTGCGCCAATTCACTCAAAGGGACCTCGTCAACTGGCCCATCTCAATCTGCGTAGTCGGCCTGTTGTCAGCGGTGATTCTCTCACATTTGCGGCATTTCGATTTCACCGCCGCCCTTCGCAACGGAGTAGATTTCTTTGAGGTTATCCTCTACTATCTTCTCCTCATCGGCATCATCAATTCACCAAAGCGCAGTGCGGCGCCTGCTTCTCTGGTTGAGCATTTTCACGCTTTTTCTGACCATTCTTTCCCTTCTCGATTATCAAGGCTATATCCATCTCGCACGGATCGTCACCACGGATGAAACCTTCACCCCCGACGGCAGGAATGTCGCCCACGGTATTCGTCGGCTTGCCGCCGCCGGTATCTTCGCCAACCCCAACGACTTCTCTCGCATTCTCGACATCGGCATCACGATTTGCTTGTTTGCCATCATGGAGCGTCGAGGCGTGCTTCGTCGTGTCTTTTGGATCGGCCCGCTCGTCATCTTCGTCTATGCGTTGATGCTAACCTACTCGCGCGGAGGTCTCCTTGCGCTGCTCGCAGGGCTGGCAATTCTTTTCGCAAGCCGCTACGGCTGGCGTAAAACCATCATCGTCTGCGTCTTCGGCTTGCCCACGATCCTATTTGTATTCGGCGGGAGACAAACTGACTTCAATGCCGCGCAGGGCACCGGCCAAGAGCGCATTCAGCTCTGGGCAGAGGGCCTGCAACGGCTCAAACACGCTCCGATCTTCGGCATCGGCACTCATAAGCTCTTCGAAGAAATCGGCCTGGTCGCCCATAATTCTTTCATCCAGGCCTACGTCGAGATGGGATTCTTCGGCGGCACGCTCTTTACCGGCGCATTTTTTCTCGCCGCATGGTGCATCTATCGCCTCGGCAAACAGCGCCCTCCGACGCTCGACCCGGAATTGTGGCGCTTGCGCCCTTACGTCCTTGCGATCGTCGTCGGCACCATCGTCGGCATGCTCACCTCCACACGTACGTACGACTTGCCGACGTACATGGTCCTGGGCGTTGCGGCAGCCTACGTGCGCCTGACCGCTGATGCCGTCCCGAGCACGCATGTGCGATTCGACGGCGCTCTCGCTCGTCGGCTCGGGCTGATCAGTTGTCTCGTATTCGTGACCGCCTACATCTACATCCGACTTATGGTTCACTGGCAATGACCTTCCAGCGTGCTAACTTCGGCCAGGATCGCCGTTCATGAAACGCGCCAACGTCAGCGTCGTCATCCCTACCTACAACGCGGCATCTTGGATTGCCGAGACCCTCGAAAGCGTACTTGCGCAGACGGTGCAGCCTGCCGAAATCATCGTGGTCGATGATGGATCGACTGACGACACAGCTGTCGTGCTCGATCCATACCAGAACCGCATCCGCCACATCTGCCAGGACAATGCCGGCGTCTCCGCCGCTCGAAATCGCGCCATTGAAGCCGCCAATGGCGAGTTCATCGCGTTCCTCGATTCCGACGACATCTGGCATCCGCAGAAGCTCGAATACCAGATGGACGTCTTCGCGCATCCCCGCGCTGGGACTGCTTGGAACCCGGGGCTTTTCCATCCCCTGCGCTGACCTCCCACGCTATTCCGAACTGCCTCGCGATCCGTTCACCTTCGTCAAGTGGCGGCAACTGGCGGTAAAGAATCACTTCTTCGCCTCCTCGGTTGTCGTTCGGTCCAGCATCCTCAACATCGCAGGTAATTTCGACACCAAACTTCAGGGGCCCGAAGATCGCGACCTCTGGCTTCGTATTGCCGAGATTTCCACTGCGTTGAACCTAAACCTGCCATTGACCGGATACCGCGTGGTCCCCGGATCGGTCAGCCAGCAGCCCGAGCGCTGTGAGCAGGGCATGCTCCGCATTCTGAAGAAGCTTGACAACCGTCAGGCATTCAAGAGAACACCTTTGCTTCGCAGAAAGGCACGCAGCTACTTGCTTCATTCCTGCGCATTTCTCTACGGCGCTGCCGACCAACAATACAAGGCACTGAAGCGATCGATTCAATCGCTACTCGCCTATCCGCTTCCGTATCGATCCAATGAAGTGGAAACCGCATTCGAGCGTCCCAAGCGCCTCGGCGTGATTCTCCTGCGGATGCTCAAGCTCAAGCCGCTCGACCCTAATACCGTCGCGATGAAGCAACGGACCGCCGAGCAAGCCGTCCAGGCGGATGAACTGATCAACGGTGATCTCAACCACCATGTCCACCCGTCCGCTTAGAGTCGTACACGTCACGCTCTCGCTCGACGTTGGCGGTCTGGAACGCAACATCGTCAACCAGATCCGCCAGGCGCCGGCTCTGGGGCAGCATATCTCGGTCATCTGCCTCGAACGACCGGGCACACTCGCACCAGTTGCCGAGTCACTCGACGCGACAGTGTTGTCTGCAAATAAGAAGCCCGGCCTTCGCCCACAGATCGCGCTACGGCTCCGAGCGATTCTCAAACACCTTAAGCCCGACGTTATTCACACACATCAGATCGGACCGCTCTTTTACATCCGTCTTGCTGAGATTGGTTTGCCGAAGCCTCCGATTATCGTTCACACGGAGCACGGCAGGGAACCATACGCCGCCAGCCGAAAGCTTCGCGCCTTGGCTCGCTTCGGAGCCCGGAACGCTCAGGTGTTCTATTGCCTGACCAACGACATGGCCGATGCCGTGCTCGCACACCAGATCGCCCCGGCCGATCGTGTTCGCGTCATTCATAATGGAATCGACTTCGCTAACTACGTGACGCCGCACAATATAGATACGATCCGGGACAGCCTGGGCATTCCCCAACATGCACCGGTGGTTGGTACGATCGGTCGACTCACCGAAATCAAGCGCCAGGATGTTCTCTTGCGCCTTTGCGGCGCTGAGTAAATCGCTCCCGGCGGCCCACCTCCTGCTCGTCGGCGACGGCCCCCTTCGCGGAGATCTGCAAGACCTTGCTCAATCTCTAGATATTGGCGACCACGTACACTTCACCGGTTATCAGCCTGATACCGCTCCCTATGTCCAGGCAATGAACGTATTTGTTCTGTCCAGTCGGTCGGAGGGTACACCCCAGTCGATCCTGGAAGCTTGCGTCGCGCAGATCCCCGTGATCGCGTCGCGCGTCGGTGGAATTCCGGAAATCATCCGGCACAACGAGACCGGCCTTCTCTTCGAATCCGCTGATGACGCCACACTCACGACGCTGCTGAGCGAACTACTATCCGACCCCGATCGTGCCCAATCCCTCGCTGCAAATGCCAAAATGTTCGTCGAAGCCCGGTTCGACATCCGCCGCATGGCGAGAGAATACCACGAGCAATTCCTCCGTCTGCTTGCAACCGCCGATGGCGCAAGGCAGAACACGCACGGAATGCTGCCACCCCACACCAATCCATCACACTCGATCGGCGTCCATTGACTTCCCATGCGCTACGCGATCACCGCGCAATTCGACCCGCATCCCAGCCTCTGGGCCGAAGCTTATCTTTACGCTGGCCTTGCCGCGCTTGCCCAAGCTGGCAACGTCGCGCTGCACCTGTCTTCAGTCCGTCGGCCCGACCCACTTCCTCTGGTCCTCCTCGAAGTCTGTGTGCTCCGCACTGGCGAAAAGAGGCTGCTCGCGTTCGACCACTACGATCGCTCCGATCTATTCAATATCCCGCTCCTGGAACGCTGCGACCTCTACTTCAAGCGGAGCTATCATGCCCCCGACGTAGCTCGCCATAGTGCCGGCCTCGATTACAAGCTTCGCCCGTATAGTCTGGTCTTCCCCTGTCAATGCGCCGATTCCCGCCGCAGAGTCCTAAACGCCCGCGTGGCTTCATTCTTGACACACCTGATGGACTCTCCGCGCGAACAACTCCGTAGTTTGCGCGCAGACCTTCAGATTCTCCGGCAGTTCCTCGCCAGTCCTCGGCTCGAAGAATTCCAATACCTTCCCGATGCGCCGCGAAATCGCGTCGTTCTTTTCCAGACGCGCCTCTGGGAGCCCGATGATACCACTGACAATGCCGATATGGTCAACGAGGAACGCGTCGCAATTGTTCGCGCGCTCAAGAAGACTTTTGGTTCCCGTTTTCACGGCGGCATCGTGCCCACACCATACGCACTGGCAAAGTTTCCCGACGTCGTTACACAGCATGAATGCAACCGCGGACGCTACATCGCACAAGCTAAACGCTGCCTCGTCGCAGTCTATACGCGCGGCCTCCACCATTCTCTGGCTTACAAGCTCCCGGAGTACCTCGCCGCCTCCCAGTGCATCGTCAGCCCCGATCTTCGCAACGAGCTTCCCGCCGCTCTCGAGGCTGGCCGGAACTATCTCCCGTACCTAAACCCCGATCAATGCGTCGAACAATGTGCCCAGTTCATGGATAACTCGGATCTTGCAATCACGATGTCCCGTGCGAATCACCAGTATTTCCTTGAACAGGTTGACCCCGCTGCCGCAATCCAGCGCTGCCTTGACCAGGCATTCGCACCGGCAGCGATACCGGAATTCAACTCCCATCAGCTCGCGACCGTCCGCTGAAGATAACCATGTGCGGCTTTGCCGGCATCTTCGATCTCGCCCGTTCGACTCCCTACGAGTCGCTGATGGAAGCCGTCACGCACATGGCCGACACGCTGCGCCATCGCGGACCCAGCGATTACGGCTCGTTCGCCGACGCCGCCACCGGTATCGCCCTCGGCTTCCGCCGCCTCTCGATCATTGACCTTTCGCCGCAGGGTCACCAGCCGATGGCCTGCCACGCCGGACGCTATGTCATCTGCTTCAATGGCGAAATCTACAATGCGCCGCGCCTGCTCAAGGAGCTGCAGGCCGACTGGCCCCACATGCCGCCCCTCCGCGGCCACTCCGATACCGAAATCCTCCTTCGCGCCATCTCACGCTGGGGCATCATCCAGGCGCTTGGCAAGTTCATCGGCATGTTTGCCTTCGCGTTGTGGGATCGCCACGAGCAAAAGCTTTATCTTGCCCGCGACCGCATGGGTGAAAAACCTCTTTACTATGGATGGTCAGGCAACACCTTCCTGTTCGGATCAGAGCTCAAGGCACTGCGCTCATCCGCAGTTCAAGCCATCAATCGACCGCGAAGCGCTGGCCGGATTCCTCCGCTACGGCTACATCCGTACGCCCCGATCTATCTACGAAGGCATCTACAAGCTCCCACCCGGCTCACTGCTGGCGATGTCCAACTGCTACGGCAACCAGATTCCCCAGCCGGTATCCTACTGGTCCCCCAAATCCGCAGCCAACGACTTCTCCAGCGCATCTGACGCCGATGCCGTCAAAGCACTCGACCAGCTCATCCGCGACGCCGTCTCCATGCAGATGGTGGCTGACGTTCCTCTCGGTGCCTTTCTCTCCGGCGGGATCGATTCCTCGACCATCGTCGCTTTGATGCAGGCGCAATCGAATCGTCCCGTCAAGACCTTTACCATAGGCTTCAACGAGCAATCTCATAACGAAGCGCTTTACGCCGCCGCGGTCGCCAATCACCTGGGCACAGAACACACAGAGCTCTACGTCACGCCCGGTGTGACCATGGGGGTAATCCCCAAGCTCCCGACGCTCTACGATGAACCGTTCGCCGACTCATCGCAGATTCCGACATACCTGGTTTCGCACTTGGCGTCGCAACACGTCACCGTCAGCCTCTCCGGCGACGGGGGCGACGAGCTTTTTGCCGGTTATGAGTGGTATCGCACCACCAAGCGCATCTGGAACAAACTCGCGCTGCTGCCCGCTCCATTGCGACACGCAACCGCCGGCGTGATGACGTCACTCTCCGCCCAGCGCTGGAATCAGTTCCTGGGCTTCGTCCCCAACGCGGTAAAAGGCCGCGCTGACGGCGATCGCCTGCACAAGCTCGCCCACCTGATGGCCTCTGCGTCGTCTCCGGAATCGGTCTACGAAAACCTCGTCTCCAAGTGGAACGGTGAACAGATGCTCGTGCTCGGAACTACGGGCTGCCACGCTCAGCTTCCACCGCGGGATGCATGCTACGACGGGCCCGAGTCAATCGACCGCCTTATGCATCTGGATCTGCTGACCTACCTCCCTGACAACATCCTCTGCAAGGTGGACCGCGCCAGCATGGGCGTCAGTCTTGAGTCCCGTGCGCCGCTGCTCGATCATCGCGTCGTCGAGTTCGCCCTGCGTACGCCGTTGAGACAGAAAATCCGCGACAACCGGGGTAAGTGGCTGCTTCGACAGGTGCTTTACAAATATGTCCCGCAGCATCTGATCGATCGCCCCAAGATGGGCTTCTGTGTTCCGATCGACTCATGGCTCCGCACCGGCCTAAAAGACTGGGCTGAGGATCTCCTTTCCACAGAGCGGCTCGATCGCGAAGGCTTCCTCGCCGCCGAACCCGTTCGTCACAAGTGGGCCGAGCACCTCTCAGGACGCCGCAATTGGCAACATCACCTCTGGCACGTGCTGATGTTCCAAAGCTGGTTGGCAAGCCAGAGCAGCTGACCCCGCGCCGGATCTCATGCGCGTTCTCGCAATCACCAATCTCTATCCCAACCCGTACCAGCCGACGCGGGCGGCTTTCAATCGCCAGCAAATGCGCGCGCCCTGCACCAGGAACACCCGGTCCGTGTCATCTCGCCAATCGCATGGACCGAGGAACTCCCCGCCCGTCTTCGGCAGGGCCGTAAGCTTCCGCCCAGCCGCAGTACACATCTGGACAACCTCTCCATCGTTCATCCTCGCTATCTCTTCACTCCGAAGATTCTCCGCTCCCGTTACGGGCACTTTTATCGCCGCTCCATTCGTCGCGCCTTTGAACATGCATGCGACGAATTTCAACCCGAGATCGTCTTCGCCCCGTGGGCCTACCCCGATGGCTGGGCCGCGGTGCAGCTGGCCCACGAGCACGGCCTGCCCTGCGTCATCAAGGTCCACGGCTGCGACGTCCTGGCCGGCGGGTACGGCCTGCATCGGTACCGCGGCCGATATCAGCCCACCGTCGATGCGTTGCGCCAGGCTGACGCCGTCGTCGCAGTCTCGCAGCACTTGGCTGATGCCTGCATTGAGCTTGGTGTCCGGCCTCAGCGTGTGCGCGTTGTTTACGATGGCGTCAATGAAACGCTCTTTCACCCCGGCTCACAGTCCGAAGCTCGCCGCGCCATCAACCATGATACCTCTGAGCCCATCGTCCTCTTCGTCGGCCAGCTTGTCCCCGTAAAAGGGATCGAAATGCTCATCGACGCCTGTGCGATCCTCACCGCTAACGGGCAGTCATTCCGCACGCTTGTCGTCGGCGATGGTCCCCTTCGCCTGTCGCTTCAGGAGCGCATTGATCGCCTGAAGCTTCAACAGCACGTTCATCTTCTGGGGCCCAAGCCGCACGACCGGCTTCCCGACTACTTCCGAGCCGCGACCACCTTCGTCCTGCCGAGCCATTCCGAAGGCTTGCCGTGTGTGCTCCTCGAAGCCGCTGCCTGCGGCACTTCCTTCGTTGCCTCACGCGTCGGCGGCATCCCCGAGATCGCACATCTCGTCGAATCGCGCCTCGTTCCACCGGGCAACGCCGAGCATCTCGCGCAGGCGATAACGGAAATCATTGCCCACCGTTCGGTACAATCAGCCGCCTCTCATGGGCCGATCCGCACCCACGCCACGGCTGCCGCCGAGATCGCCGATCTGTTTCGTTCCATCCTCGGAACCGCCGACCCGCACAAGCCCTTCGACGATCGAATGCGCATTCGTCCGCGAATGATCAGCAACTGACGTTCACCGAAATGCTTCTTACCAATTGCCAACGTTCGAACCGTCTCCAAGCGCGGCGTAGCCCATCTTCTGAAGCGCCAGACCTTTCGCAGACTCTCCGCAACCGCGACATCGTCTGCTTCGCGCATGACTTCAGCGCTGATCCGCTCTCCAAGACCCAGATCATGCGCATCCTGTCGCGAGACAATCGCATCCTCTGGGTCAACTCCGTCGGCTACCGCACGCCCACAGTCTCAAAGCGCGACCTCAAGCGCATCGTTCGCAAGCTCGCCGCCGCAGCGACGCCCGTCAGGGAACAGGCGCCAAACATCTTCGTGCTCAATCCACTCACGATTCCCGCCTTCAGCCCGGTCATCCGCGCGTTCAATCGCCGGTTCCTTCGTTTCCAAGTCCGTCGGGCGATGAAAAATCTGTCGTTCCGCCGCCCGGTGAACTTCGTCTTCAATCCCGCTGCGGCTGTCGTCGCCGGCCAGCTCGGAGAAGAAATGCTCATCTACTATTGCGTCGATGAGTATTCGGCTCTCGCCGGCATGCCCACCCAGCGCATCCTCGAGATGGAGCGCCATCTCATCGGGCGTGCCGACCACGTTTTCGTCTCCGCCCAGCGCCTTTACCAGACTAAAAGCACAATCCGCCCGGACATCTGCATCGTCCGCCATGGCGTCGATTTCGACCACTTCGCCGCCGCGTCACGCCCTCGACGCCGGTACATCCCGACCTCGTCAATCTCCCCAAGCCGATCATCGGATACTTCGGCCTGATCGATGCCGACTGGATCGATCTCCCCCTGCTCGAAAAAGTCGCCCAGTGCTTTCCCCACGCCAGCCTCGTCATGATCGGCAAATGCACGATGGATCTGGCGCCGCTCAAGAAGTATCCCAACGTCCATCTGCTCGGTCGCAAACCCTACACCCAGCTTCCGCACTACTGCAAAGGCTTCGACGTCGCTCTGATTCCCTTTCCGATCAGTGAGGTGACGCTGAACTCCAACCCCCTCAAAGCCCGAGAGTACCTGGCCGCCGGCCTTCCCGTTGTCTCGACCGCGATTCCCGAGGTTCAGATCCTTGGGAACAAATGCCTCATCGGCCGCAACCCCGAGGAGTTCTGCGACATGATCGCCGAGGCCCTCAAGAACCCCGGCCCGTCGTACGCTCGTTCCGACTCCGTTCGCTCGGAATCGTGGACCGCGCGCGTTGATGAGATCCGCGCCTGCATCGCCTCAGCAGTTCAGTGATGCCTAGCCTCCGTGAAATCCTCTTCTGGCTTCTAACTGCGACGATCGTCTATACGTACGCGATCTATCCCATCGCCGTCGCTGTCGCAGCGCGCCTGAAACCGTCCCCGATTCGCCGTGCGCGATTCAACGAGCCCATCTCCATCGTTATCGCCGCCTACAACGAAGAAGCCCACATCGAGGCGCAGGATCGCTGAACTCCTGACGCTCTGCGAACTCAACCATTCCGAATTCGAGATCCTCATCGCCTCCGACGGCTCGACGGATCGCACCAACGCGATCGTGCGCTCCTTCGCTGATGGCAATCTCCGCCTAATCGAGCTCTCGGAGAACCGTGGCAAATCCGCCGCCCTCACCGCTGCCATCGAGCAGGCCCACCACGAGATCGTTCTCTTCGCCGACGCCCGCCAGCGCTGGGACGACCGGACGATTCCCAATCTCATGGAGAACTTTGCCGACGAGCGCGTCGGCGCCGTCTCCGGCGATCTCGTGATCGAAACGTCGCCCGGTGTCATCGCAGGCGTCGGACTTTACTGGCGCTTCGAGAAATGGCTCCGTCGCCGCGAATCCGCACTCTTCTCCATGATCTCTGTCTCCGGCTCCGTTGCCGCCGTCCGCAAGAGCCTCTTCAAACCCATCCCCGCTGGCACGCTGCTCGATGACGTTTATTGGCCGCTGTGTGTCGCGATGCAGCGTTTCCGCGTCATCCACGACGACCGCGCCAAAGCCTACGATCGTCTCCCCGACCGTGCCCGCGACGAATTCCATCGAAAGGTTCGCACCCTCAGCGGCAACCTCCAACTCCTGGCATTGCTTCCCCTGTCACTGAGCCCGTTTCACAATCCCGTTTGGATCCAATTCCTCTCGCACAAAATCCTGCGCCTGGTCGTCCCCTGGGCCCTGATCGCCGTGCTCGCCCTCAGTTGCATCCTCTCGCACCCCATCTACCGCCTGGCTTTCTTCGCACAGATTGGTTTCTATCTGATTGGGATCCTAGGCCTGAACCGTTTCGCCTCGTCACGTTTGAAGATCGCCAGTGCCGCCGCCAGTTTCCTCCTGCTCAACTCCGCCGCCGCCGTCGCACTCTGGACCTTCTTTACCGGCAACTCAACCCGTACTTGGACAAAAACAACCTACACCCCGTCGCCATAGCGGCGCGCATCGTTTCAGAATTCATGCCTCATCGCTTACTCTCTCATAATCTGTTCCAACCGGAAATCCACCATTGCCGCGTTACGCCATTGTTTCCGACATCCACGCGAATCTTGAAGCCGTCACCGCAGTCCTCCATGTCATCGATGGACTGCACATTGATCAGATTCTCAACCTCGGAGACACCGTCGGCTACGGCGCCAACCCAAACGAGTGTCTCGATCTTCTTCGACAAAGGAACGTCCCCTCCGTCGCCGGCAACCATGACCGCGCCGTCGCCGGCCTCGCGCCCGTCGATCATTTCACTGAAACGGCCCGCGCTGCCATCGAATGGACCCGCGCCCGGCTTACGCCTGATCACAAGAGCTATCTCGGGAATTTGCCGATTACCTGCGCTCCCGTCGATGATTTCCTGCTCGTCCACGCGGCTCTTCACCCTTCGCCCAATGACGAGCTACGCATTACCAGCGAGCACATCGCTCACAAAAGCTTTCTCACAATGCGGCGATCATTCTCCCAGGCACGTATCTGCTTCTTCGGCCACACCCACCGGACGGTCACGTTCTCGCACCATCACGTCACCGCTTCCGCCCCACTTGACTCAAGCGCCACGGTCAGGCTCCGCGCAGAAATGCTCTACCTCGTTAACCCCGGCTCCGTCGGCCAGCCGCGCGACCACGATCTCCGCGCCGCCTTCGCGATCTACGACTCCGATGCGCAAACGATCCAGTTTCAGCGGGTCGAGTACGACCTTCTCGCAACGAAGCAGAAGCTCGCCCGTTCGGGCATCCTCCCTCGCCACCCATTGTTTTCACGCCTCGCCCGCGCCATTGGCCTGAGATGACCAGTCCCCGCCATATGTTTCCTTCACCTCGACATCCCGCGAGGCGGACTGCCCCTTCGATTCAACCACTGGAACCGCGCCGGCTCCTCTCGACCTACTTCGTCGCCCCCACCGGCGCCGATACAAATCCCGGCACCGAAGCCGCTCCCTTCGCCACCATCCAACACGCCGCCGCAAACGTTCGCGCCGGCGACACGATCCACGTCCGCCCTGGCGAATACGACGGCTTCGTCCTCGGGTGGGACCACAAAGCCGCCGGCACCTCATCAACCCCCATAACCTTCCTGGCCGATCCCGGCGCCGTCATCACCGCTCACAACAACAAGACTGCCGACGGCATCAACGTCGAAAACTCCAGCTACGTCACCATCGAAGGCTTCACTTTCCAGCCCACCGAGGACGACGCCCGCTGGCGCAGCGGAATCCGCTTCGGCGGCGGAGGCACCGGCGATATCGCCCGCAACAATACCGTCAAAGCCCGCGCCACCGACAGCTACGGCATCTATTCCTCTTTCACCACCGGCCTCCTCATCGCCAACAACACCGTCACCGGCACCAATAACTCCGCCATCTACACCGCCAACAGCGCCGTCCGCCCCACCATCCGCGGCAACACCGTCTCCGATGCCACCGGCAACGGTCTTCATTTCAACGGCGATGCGAGCCAGGGCGGCGCCGGCGTCATTGCCGGCGCAACCATCGAAAACAACACCGTCACCAACGCCGGCCAAACCGGTGGCTCTGCCATCAACTGCGACGGCGTCCAGGATTCAACGATCCTGAACAACACGCTGAAAGGCAACCACGCAAAAGGCATCAGCCTCTACAAAATTGACGCCGCCGCCGGCTCCACCGGCAACATCATCAAAGGCAACACCGTCACCATGGCGTCCGACGCTGCCGGCTTTGCGCTGGTCATCAAGAACGCCTCTACCAACACCACAATTCAAAACAACACGCTCTTCAGCCCCAATGGCTCGATCAACGTCTCCCGGGATTCCCTCGTCGGCCTGAAGTCCGACCACAACCAGCTCACCAACCGCCTCTCCCCCGACGACGAGCAGACGATCCTCTCCCTCGCCGGCTGGCAGCGACAGACCGGACAGGACAAACACTCAACCGCTGTCAACAACACCAACAAACGCGCCGCCGCCATTCGCAAGGCCATCGCACTCGCCGGCCAGCTTTCCGCCACAAGTCGCACGATCATCGCCGCCATCGCTCTCGCCGTCTTGACACTTTTAGCCACCGCGGCCCTCGTTGTCCGTCGCCGTAACCTTCATCGCTGGCTCTTCTCCTACGCCCGCACGGCATCCAGGCGTCGCGCCCCACGCCCCGACGATTCCATCCACGTCCTGCTCTGCATCGCCGATCACTTCGAACCCCATAACGGCAAAGTTTCCCGGCAGTGCGCCGACGAGCGACTGAACACTTGGCTCACCCGATATCCCGAGCTCTTTGATCGACTCCGCGATTCCGATGGCCGTCCGCCCCGCCACACCTTCTTCTACCCCCTCGAGCAATACGATGAAGCCCATCTTGATGCCCTCGCCAACTTCTGCCGCCGCGGCTTCGGCGAAGTGGAGGTTCACCTTCATCATGATCGCGACAACTCCGCCGACCTCCGTCTGAAGCTCGCCAACTACAGGGAGCTTCTGGCAATGCGTCATGGCCTGCTCCCACGCGACCAGCAGACCGGCCAAACCAAATATGCTTTCGTCCATGGCGATTGGGCACTCGACAACTCCCACCCGGCTGGCAAACACTGCGGCGTTAACGACGAGCTAACCATCCTTCGCGAAACCGGCTGCTACGCCGACTTCACGCTCCCGTCCGCCCCAGCCCCACCCAAACCGCAAAGATCAATTCCATCTACTACGCCGTTGACGATCCTGATCGTCCCTGCTCACACAACACGGGCACCGAGGTCGGCCGCGCTCCTCAACCGCCCGATTCATTGTTGCTGATCCAAGGCCCGCTGGTCCTCGACTGGCGACATCGCAAAATCGAAAACGCCTGCCTGCAAGGCTCCCAGCCGCCGACCATGCATCGCCTCGACCTCTGGCTCAAGGCCCGGGTGCAGGTCCCAAACCGCCCCGACTGGTTCTTCGTCAAGCTCCACACCCATGGCTGCCCCGAAGAAAACCAGCGCATCCTGCTCGGCCCCGCAATGGTTCAGTTCCACCAGCAACTCGCCGGTGCGCGCAAGCGCAACCCGAATTTCCATTACCACTACGTCACCGCCCGCGAGATGTACAACCTCGCCCGCGCCGCCGAGGCCGGATTCGACGGGCCGGCTTCAGACGCGCTCGACTACGAACTCGTCTGGCCTTCTCCCGCAACGCCCGCTCAGGGCCGCCGCCATGGTGAACACACCTTTGTATCGCAGAGTTAGCGGCCATCCCCGCGGCGCGGGTCCACTTGAGCAGTGTTCATTTGCCAATGCCGTTATCCAGGAGTCAGTCATGAAAGAACTCACCGCCTTGCCCCCGGCCGATCTCCTCGCCCGCGAGCAGGAGTTCTTCGATCGTGAGGCCGCCGCCGTTTCGGATCGTGACTTGGTCACGGCGCCCGACCAGATGGCCCGATATCGCAATGCCCGCCCGCACCCGCTCAACAGCCCCAAGGACGAAATGTTCTTCCGTCTCGGATCGCTCGCCGGCAAAACCGTCCTCGATTACGGATGCGGCACCGGCGAAGACACCGTCCACTTCGCCGATTGCGGTGCTACCGTCTGTGCGTTCGATCTCTCACGCCAGTCCGTCGCCGTTGCCCGCCGCCGCGTCGAATTGATGCATTTCGCCGACCGCTGCCGAATCGACGTTCTCGCCGCCGGTTCATTGGACTATCCACCGCAAAGCTTCGACGTCGTCGCCGGCTTCGCCATCCTCCACCACCTGCACACCCAGCTCCCGACGATCTGCGATGAACTCGACCACCTGCTCAAACCCGATGGCATCGCCGCCTTCATCGAGCCCGTCGCCAACAGCCGCCTGCTCCGCGGCCTGCGCAAGCTCGTCCCCGTCCCAACCCACGCTACCCCAGATGAGCGTCAACTCACCTATGCTGACTTCTCGCCGATGCGCGATGCTTCCGCTCCATCGAATTCCACCACTTCTACAACCTCGAACGCCTCACCCGCATCCTCGGAAGCTGGTCCATGTTCCCCCTCCGTCGCATCGACCACTACGCTCAGCGCCTCCTCCCGTTTGTAAAACCCGCCTACGGCCTCTGTTTGATCGTCGCCCGCAAGTAACCTCTCGGGTACAGTACCCCTCACATGAGCACCCCCACCACCAATTGTGGCGAACTTCACGGCGACGCATTCAAAAGCACCCGCTGCCTCGTCACCGGTGGGGCTGGCTTCATCGGCTCCCACATCGCCGAGGCTCTGACAGCCCTCGGCGCATCCGCCATCGTCATCGACGATCTCTCCGGCGGCTCCACCGAAAATCTCGCCCATCTGCCCTCGGTTGAATTCGCCGAAGGCTCCATTCTCGATGCCGACCTCGTCGCCCGCTGCGTCGACGGCTGCAAGTTCGTCTTCCACGAAGCCGCCCTCGGCTCGGTCCCGCGATCGGTCGAGCACCCGCTGCTCTACAACGACGTCAACACCAAAGGCACCCTCAATGTCCTCGAAGCCTCGCGGCACGCGAACGTCCACCGCCTCATCTTTGCCGCCAGTTCCAGCGCCTACGGCGAAAACCCCAATCCCTGGAAAGAGACGATGCCCGTCCTTCCGCGCAGCCCTCTACGCCGCCACCAAGGTCGCCTGCGAAGCACTCCTGCGCCTATTCACTCTCACTGAAGCTCGACACCTGCTCCTTGCGCTATTTCAACATCTTCGGTCCCCGCCAGAACGCCAACAGCGCCTATGCCGCCGTGATCGCCGCCTTCGCCAAAGCCCTCCTGGGCGGCACTAATCCCATCATCTTTGGTGACGGCACCCAATCCCGCGATTTCACTTTCGTCCGCAACGCCGTTCACGCCAATCTTCTTGCCGCCCGTCACGAAGAGCCGCTTGAGGGTATGGTCATCAATGTCGGCTGCGGCCACCAGATCTCCGTCAACCAGCTCGCCGACCTGATGGCCCGCGAGTTCAAGCGTCCCGACCTCAAGGCCATCCACAAGGCCGAACGCGCCGGCGACATCAAGCATTCCTTCGCCGACCTCTCCCGCGCCAAAGCAACTCTGAATTACTCCCCCATCGTCCCCTTCGAACCCGGCCTCGCCGAAACAATGGCCTGGTACAAGTCCGTCCTGTCCCCCACACCCGGCAAATAGCATGGCCTTTCCGGCCATGCCGTAATAGCTCCCAAAACACGTGATCGGAGCCGGCGCCTCCGCCTGCTCCGATCTCGCCGTCTTCGCAGGGAAGCGATCTACGCCGCCAGCCGTAGCCGGTAGTTCGTCCCGGTGCTGCCCATGCTGTACAGCCGGAGGTAATATGTCCCGGCCGTCAATTGCTGGTGGATGTATTCGTTGCTCGACCCGCTATTGGCCGAGATTTGAATCACCTTTCCATTGGCATCCTGCAACTGCATGTTCACGTTGTCGCTCAGCTCCGTCAGCTTCGCATAGAAGTTGATCGTTCCAGTCACTTCGAATCGATAGAAGTCGTTGACGTCCGCAGGTGACACCAGATCGGTATAGACCGCGACCCGGCCGGCAGTCATCGCATGCACGTTCCGGGCGTGGCTTCGATTGATGCCCGCGTAGTCCGGCCCCGCCAGCACCGCCGAGCTCACCACTGGCGGCTCTACCGCAACCCGCATCACATAATTCGTTCCATCCGGACCATTGTTTAGGACGCGCAGGTAGTACGTCCCCGGCTGAAGCGTGCGGGAGATGTACTCATCACTCGTCCCGCTCCTGCCAGCGGCACAAATCAGCGTGTTATCCACCGCGCGAAGCTGAAGATTCGCATCTTGCGTCATGCCGAAGAGCTTGACGCTTATCGTCTGCGCCGACGGAAGATAGATCTGGTAGTAATCCTGGATATCGTCGGTCGCCGTCACTGTGTCCGCCGGGCGGGCAACCGTACCCATCTTGAAGTGCCCCAGATTCCGCGCCGTCTCCCGCGAATTTCCGGCGTAATCTACCGATGGCACGCTCACGCTCATCGTTCCCAGCGTCGTAGCGCCCGTCATGTTGCCGACGGTATCGCCAACCTGCTGGTCCTGAAGCGTAAACGTGTACGTCCCGTCATCCGTCCAGCTCCATGTGCTGTCGGGCGCCGTAATCTGATAGGTTGCCGTCACGGTCGCGCCGCCGTTGCTGCTGGTCGATGAGACAAACGTCGCATTCTCACTATACCCGTTCGAACCCGTCACCAGCACGTCGTTGCTGTCCAGCGAGGTCGGATCCACGGCCGTATCGTCCGTGTACGTGACTGTGAACGTATAAGTCCCGTCACCAGCCGCAGTGATGTCACTGAAGCTCGCCGATGCCGTCGGCGCCGTTGTATCCGCCGGCGCCGCCGCCGTCGTATCGCTGGCGACATTTGTATACGCCGAATCGCCCACGGCATTCGTTGCCCGAACGCGATAATAGTAGGTCGTGCTCGCCGCCAGGTTCTTGCTCTGGTAGCTGGTCACGTTCGCGCCAACGGTGGCAATTTGCGTCCACGCGTTGCCGTCCGTCGAGCGCTCGATCTTGAAACCCGTCTCATTGTCGCTGTTGTCGTTCCAGCTCAGGTTAATCTGCGTCGAACTGACCTCGGTCGCCGTCAGTCCATTCGGCGAGGCCGGCGCCGTCGGCACGGCCTGCGTCGTGCCCGAGGCGTTCGCCGTGTAGCTGGAGTCGCCAACGTCATTTGTCGCGCACACGCGATAGGTGTATTGCGTCTGCGCGTCGAGCCCGGTGTCCTGATACGTCGTGACATTCGCACCGACCGTTCCGACCTGCACGAAACTGCTCGTCCCGTCCATGCGCTCGATCTTGAACCCGGTCTCGTTGTTTGAGTTGTCGGCCCATGTCAACGCAATGGTGGACGAGCTGTCGCCGGTTGCGACCAGGTTGCTGGGCGCATTCGGCGCCGTGTGCACCGCATCCGTCGTCGCACTGGATGTACCTGACCATCTCGAACTGCCCACGGAGTTAGTCGCCCGCACGCGATAGACGTACGTGCTTCCCGCCGCCAGGCCCGTCGCGTCGCTGTAGCTTGTCACGTTCGCACCCAGCGTCGCAATCGTGCTGTACGATCCGCCCGACAGCTTCCGCTGGATTTCAAAACTGGTCTCATTATTCGAATTGTCGGCCCACGTCAGATCGATCTCACTCGTTCCGTTCGCCGTCGCCGCAAGTGATCCCGGCGCTGTCGGCGCCGTCGGCTGCGCCGGTGTCGTCACAGCCGATGATGTGGCATAACCCGAATCGCCCACCGCATTCGTCGCGCACACGCGATAGGTGTACTGCGTCGAACCCGAGGCCGTGGTATCACTGTAGCTCGTAATGTTCGCGCCAACCGTGGCGATCTGCGAATACGAGCCGCTGCCCGTCTTGCGCTCGATCTTGAAGCCGGTTTCGTCGCTGGAATTGTCCGTCCACGACAAGTTCACCTGGTTATAAGCCGCTGCCGTCGCTCCAATCGCCGTCGGCGCATTGGGAGCCGTCGGAGCCGCCGGCGTCAGCGCCGAGTCGATGTTGCTGTAACCCGAATCTCCTGCCGAGTTGTAAGCACACACTCGGTAGTAATAGGTCGTATTCCCAGAGACCGTCGTGTCATCCCAACTCGTCACGCCCGCACCAACTGTGGTCACCTGTGCATAGCTGCCGGTGGTCCCGGTGCGGCGATACACGATAAAACCGCTCTCGTCGTTCGAGTTGTCGGCCCATGTGACGGTGATATTGTTGTAGGCATACGCCGTCGCCGACAATCCGCTGGGATCCGCCGGCACGGTCGCCGAAGACCCGCTGCTGCCGTACTCGAATGCGCCGATGTCGTATCCGCTGCCGGCCGGACGGGCATTCCCGTCGTAGTCCGTCGTCGGAGCCGACGTGCTCGTCCCCGCATCCACCGCCGGTGCCGTGCTCAAAAGGTGATAATCGCTGTTCGGATTCATGAACAATGCCGAAGCGGTCGAAAGCACTGTGTGCGCATCCTGCCCTGTCGATTGCCAGTTCGGGAACTTCATCCAACTGCTGTCATTGTCATTCGAAAAGGCGTTGACGCTCCAGATGTTGTAGTCCACCACCAGCCCGCTCTTGCTGGCCGAGTCGGTGACGAATGCCCGCGATCCGCCGATGCCGATGTTGTTCAGCACCTTCACATTGGTCGAGCCGAAACGCACGCCGATCGGGAAGTAGCCATCGGACGCCAGCACGACCGTGTTGTTCACCACCACGTCATTCTTCGAGCCTGCTGAGGCATCCTGCTGGTACAGGTTGATCCCCTTACCGTGGATGTCCAGCAGCAGGTTGTTCTGCACCGTGGCGTTCTGCATCCCGTCCATTGAGATGCCCGTGCCGCAGTTGTAAACCTTGTTTCCTTCAACCAGGCCGCCGTTGATAATGCCGGTGCCACCCTGGCTCACGTCGCCGTTGAAGTGAATGCCCACCGCCTGACCCGTCGAAGTCGACAGGTCGTGCACGTAATTGTCCCGCACCGTCGGGTTCACCGCCGAGTTCGAGCAGTAGATGCCCGCATCGTCGTTACCCGAGACTTCGTTGTTCTGGACCACCTGATTGGTGTTGAACGATGAGAAGATCCCCATCGTGTCGCCGGTACGCATGAAAACGTGACAGTTCTCAACAACGTTCCCGGTTCCCCCGCCACCGAATCGAATGCCCGACCGCCAGGCGGCATCGCCGCTGGGCGGTTGAATGGTAAACCCATCGATGACGATGTAGCTGCAGTTCTCCGCGTCGATGCCATCCCGCGTCTTATTGTTGGTGGCGTTGATCACGACGCCCGATTCGGCCTTGAACGTGATCGGCGCGCTGGCGGTGCCGTTCTGCGAGCCGTTCCACCCCAGCACGAAGCCCGCATAGTTGCCCGCCCGCACGTCCACCGTGTCGCCAGCCTGCACCATGCTTACGGCATGCTGCAGCGTCTTCCACGGCGCCGAACTCGTCCCCGCCGCAGAATCCGAGCCCGTTGTCGAAACGTAGTAAGTACTTAGAAGAGTTCTGCCCTCAAGTGCCTCGATACCAATAACACGATTCCCAGAAAGTCGGCAAGTCATACAACTCCTTGTCGAAAAGCCTCTCATTCGGCTGATCGGCTCGGCAGCAGGCGACCTTGGTTAACCCGGGCAAAAAAAGCGGGGCTGACAGTGCAAATACCCTCACTTCTCTCGGACGGTAACGATCCGCACCTCTAGGTAAGATCTGCCGTCTGTTATGCGGACCAACCTAGGCCCCGGCCCTCCGCCCCGGAACAATAATCTGCCACGAATCGCAAAATGATTTGCTTCGCTCGCCAGGCTGCAGGGTTGCGGGCCAAGGGCCTCCGGAACATGATGCCCCTCCGAAACTTGCGAGGATTGCACTCACCATGACATCCCTGTTTTCCGCCGCCGCCCGCTGGATCTGGCTCCCCGCCCCGCATCATTGCAAAAACGCCTACGTCTGCTTCCGCCGACGCTTCGTCCTTAATAATAATGTCGCGCCCCAATCCGCGACCCTGAAGATCACCGCCGATGCCCGCTACGAAGCGTATCTCAACGGCCACTGGCTCGGTCACGGCCCCATCCGCTCCTGGCCCACTCCCTGGCCCGTAGACACCTACGACATCGGCCATCTCCTGCGCAGGCGACAACGTCCTCGCCGTCCTTGTCCACCAGATCGGCCTTTCAACCTTTCAATATCTCAGTGACGAACCGGGCCTGCTCGCGGAGCTGACTTTCACCGACGCCGCAGGCCCGCACGCGCTGGTCACCGACGCTTCCTGGCGCTGCAAGCCCCACAGCGGCTACGGCTGGCCTGCCCCCCGCATCTCCACCCAGCAGGGTTGGGAAGAACAATTCGACGCCCGCGTCGCTCCCGGCGCTCCCGACCGCTGGACGCAGCCCAACATTGATGATTCAAGTTGGCAGGGCGCCGCGCGCTCCGCCCAGCTGGCGAACATCCCCACGAAACCTTCGAGCCGCGCGACATCCCCTTCCTCACGCCGCAAAATTCTCCCCCCTGTCGCCATCAAAGCCATCGAAGCCGTCAAACCCGCCCCTTACCAGTGCTTCCTCAACCCGCGAGAATTCATCAACCCCAATGACACCAGCGCCAACGTGATCCGCGCCCGCAGCCTCGTCGCCACTTACATCTATTCCGAGCATGCCCAGAAGATCGACATCCATCCGCCCCACGAGCGTCCGCGCGTTCCCTGGAAGCTCAACGGCATGGAGCTCGACTTCTCCGATCACTTACTCCAGCCTACCGGCACCGGCGTCGCCCACGGCCGCCTCAAAGCCGGCTGGAATCTCCTGCTCGGCAAGCTCCCCCAGCTCGAGCATTTCTCCTGGGCCACTCTCAACCTCTGGACCGACCAACCCATCCGCTTCTCCAGCACCGTTCAGGATCCCACCCAGGTGATCACCAACACCGGCTGGCTCTTCCTCGGCCCCTTCACCGGCGCCCCCGAACACAATTTCGACACCGTCGTCGTCGATCCGCTCCAAATCCATCCTGACGCCACCGCCGAGAGACACGAGCAAATCTGGAACGCCGGCACCCTCACCGACCAGGACCTCCAAGCGCCATTCGCCAGGCCCCTCGCTCCTGATATGGTCGTCACCACCGACGTCTACGCCACCTGCGCCTCCGAGCGCGTCGTTGGCGATGCGACCGCAAAAGTCGCAGAGCCCACGGCCCTGCTCAACGACACCGACGACTGGACCACCATCAATCCCCCCGACCCAGGCCAAGCCATCCGTTTTCTCTTCGACTTCGGCAACGAAACCATCGGCTTCCACGAGTTCGAGATCGACGCCCCTGCCGGAGCCATTGTTGATTTCCACAACTTTGAATTCATTCAGCGCGACGGCCGCAAGAACCTCTGCGAAGGAATGAATAACTCCTTCCGCTACGTCTGCCGCCAGGGCGTCCAGCGCTACCGAACCTTCATCCGCCGCGGCTTCCGCTATTCTTGGATGTCCCTCAGGTCATTCTCGCAGCCCGTCCGCATCCGCTTCGTCCGCGCTGTCCAATCGACCTACCCCATCGGTCCCGCCGGCTTTTTCGCCTGTTCGGACACGATGCTGAATGAAATCTGGAACGTCGGCGTCCATTCCGTCCGCTGCTGTGCCGAAGACACCTACACCGACTGCCCCACCTACGAACAAACCCTCTGGGTCGGGGACGCCCGCAATGAAGCCCTCGTCCATCTCATCGCCGACGGCGATCCGCGCCGAGCGCCCGCTCCATGCGCCTAACCGGCCGCAGCCTCGACCGCTCTTTCATCACCGAATCCGAAGTCCCTTCCGGTTGGCAGAACCTCCTTCCCACCTGGACCTTCCTCTGGATGCGCTGGGCTCAGGAACATTACTTCCTCACCGCCGACCGCGAAGTCGCCGCCGAGATGCTTCCCTTCCTCGAACGCAACTACCTGGGCATTCGCGAGCATCTCAACGAAATGGGCCTCTTCGCCACCAAGGCCTGGAACCTCTTCGACTGGGCACCCATGGAGACGCCCGCCAAGGGCGTCGTCACCCACATCAACTGCCTTGCCTCCCTCGGCCTTCGCCAAAGCGCCGAACTCGCCGTCGCCCTCGGCCGACGCGATCTCGCCAAATCCTGGACCAGGCTCGCCGACAGCATCGCCCGCGCAGTCAATAAGCATCTCTGGTCCAGCAAAGCCAACGCCTACCTCGACTGCATCCGACCCGACGGATCGCCCAGCAAAGTCTTTTCCCAGCAAACCCACACCGCCGCCTACATCTCCGGCGTCGCCGCCGGCGCTCGCGCCAAGCGCTGCCTCCAGATCATCGACAAGCCCCCAAAAGGCTTCGTCACCGCCGGATCTCCCTTCTTCATGTTCTTCCTCCTCGAAGCCCTCGTTCGAGAGAAACGCTTCGATCAACTCATCGACACCATCCGCGACTATTGGGGCCAGCAGATCCACGCCGGCGCCACCACCTTCTGGGAAATGTATCACCCCCAGGCCGAGCGCCTCACCCGCTCCCACTGCCACGGCTGGTCCGCCGCCCCCGTCGTCTTTCTCTCCCAGCACGTCCTGGGCATCCAGCCCGCCAAGCCCGGCTATGCCGAGATCCTCATCGCCCCCCACACCGGTAATCTCGCCTTTGCTCAAGGCCGTGTCCCCACCCCCCGCGGCCCGATCGAGCTCTACTGGACCAACGACAAATCCGGCTTCGAGATCACCCTCACCGCCCCCTCAAAAACGCCCGTCCGAATCGAGCTACCCACCCGCGGCAAACTCACCGTCCTCGAAGGCAAAGCCACCCAATCCGCGCGCGCCATCATCGCAAAATCCCCCCATCTCAAGTTGCGCATCGCCCGACGGTGATCCCGCAACTCCTTGCGGGCACTTGCAGCCGTTTATGCCACCAGTGCCATCACGCGATCCGACTTCACGCGCTCGATGTCCGCGCCAACGGCCGCGAGCTTCTGCTCGATCTTCTCATATCCGCGATCGATATGGTAAATGCGGTCGATCTTCGTTGAACCCTTCGCCGCCAGCGCCGCAAGCACCAGCCCGGCACTTGCCCGCAGATCGGAAGCCATGATGCTCGCCCCCTGCAACTCCCGCACACCCTGAATGACAGCCGTTGGACCTTCCTTTCGAATCCGTGCGCCCATGCGGTTCAGTTCCCCCACGTGCAGGAAACGCTCGGGAAAGATGCGCTCCGTAATCACGCTCATCCCATCCCCCAGGCAGAGCAACGCCATCAGCTGCGCCTGAAGGTCCGTGGGGAATCCCGGATAAGGCTGCGTCGTCATCTCGATCGGATTGATCCGCCGCGCCGAGCTGACGAAGATCGTCCCGTTGTTCCGCTCGATCTTCACCCCAACGTCTTCCAGCCGATCGATCACTGCGATCAGGTGATCCATGTTGCAGTTCTTCAGTTCCAACTCGCCATTGGTGATCGCCGCAGCAACCATGAACGTCCCACATTCGATGCGGTCGGGAATCACTCGATGCTCACAACCGACCAGCCTTTCTACCCCTTCGATCCGAATCTCCGGCGTCCCATGTCCGCGAATCTTCGCCCCCATCCTGTTGAGAAGGTCCGCGCAATCCCACACCTCCGGCTCGCACGCTGCCCCAACCAGCACTGTCTCTCCCTCCGCCAGCGTCGCCGCGCTCATCACGTTGATCGTCCCCAGCACCGTCGGTCCATGCGCTCCCCCGAGATACATCCGGCAGCCCTTAAGCCTTCCGCGCACCTCCCCGATGATGTTGCCGTTCTCCGTCCGGAACTCCGCCCCCAGCTTCTCCAATCCGCGCACGTGCAAATCCACCGGCCGATCCCCGATCGCGCACCCGCCCGGGATGGAAACAATCCCCTTCCCTCGCTTCGCCAGCAGCGGCCCCAATACGCAGATGCTCGCACGCATCGTCTTCACGATCTCGTAGTGTGCCGCGCACGTGCTCTCATCCTGAACCGTAATCTCCAGCGGCCCATTGAGCTGCGGCCCATCCCCCACGCTCTTCTCCTTCGGCTCGTGCCGCTTCACGCGGCACCCCAGTTCCGCCAGCAGCTTGCTCATCGAGTCGATGTCAGAGAGCCGCGGCACCGCGCTCAGCGTCGTGGTTCCTTCTCCAAGCAGACACGCCGCCATGATCGGCAGCGCGCTGTTCTTGCTGCCCGAGATCTCCACTTTGCCTTTAAGACGATTGCCCCCGCGAATGATGAAGCTGTCCATTTCGCCCATCCTTGGCCTTCTCGGCCGCAAGTCGCGGCGGAAATCGTCCACCGCTCAAACCTTCGGCTCTATCGGCCACTCCATTGGCCGACGATCAATCAATGCTGCCCGCCGACAACGTCATGCGTTATCGGATGCGAACATCCTGCCTGCGGGCCCGCCAAATTGCAAGCCAGCAACAACCAACGTGGCGAAAATGCTCATGGCGCCGCCCTCGAGAGAGATGAACGCATCACACGTATTACCCCCCATTGCCGACGGCATCTACCTACCGGCTAACCACCCTCGGTCCGGCATTCAATATCTCATTCAACCTGTTTCGGATCGCCGCCGCCCCCGTCTCACCCGATACCCATCGCCGTCATCGCCAGCCCATCACCTGGCGCAGCTGGCTCGTCCTCGCCGCCCCGGCCTTCTTCGGCGCCTCCATTAACATCTCCTGCTCACCCAAACCTGAACCCCACCGATCCGCTCGAGAATCCCCAAATCCAAAACTCAAAATCGCCTGAGCGTTCGGCCCGCGCTATTGAGACAGGCTTTCCAAGATCTTACATCGCCGCCGTGCCCCCCCTCACCGCCTCGCCGAGTCCCATCCCCTCGCCGAGTCCCATCCCCTCGCCTATTTTCATGGGAACGGCTTTAGAACCCTCCGAATATCATATCGACATCCGCTTGTGCAAAACATGCGACTCACACCGTACTCTCTCCGTAGTCACACCGTGCAACCTCCGGGAAAATAGACCGGCAATTCCGGTTGCACCTGCGCTCGCCCCCAACGTTCGTGTGCAGCAGGCAACCCCGCAAGCCTCATTTCGCAATGGGCTCGGGCAGTTAGCACTACAGCGCCAAGCTGGCGATTTTCAGTCCAGAACTGCGGTCAACACATTAACAGAAAAGGACTTAAGGGCGATCCAGCGCTGAAGTGCTGAAAGGGCCCCTCGGGCCGCTTTGCCGGTGCGGCAAATTGTCATGTTCGGACCACCAAGTCGTCAGAAGGGGCAAAAACCGGGTTCGGGGAGGAGTGGGGAGGGTACGGTACTACAACGGTGAGAGTACGGTGTGGGCCGGGAGGAGATTTGGGCGCAACATGGGAGCGGAATGTCCTCTGCTGGTATGCTTCACCAACGGGCTGGTGATTATGTTGCCTGGATGAGATGGGCCGTGCTCCTACCCTTAGGCGCAGGGTTCAAACCCGGACGTCGAAAGGCGCAGCCGAAGCGACCGGGAGGCCCTGCAGGGCTTGCGGCGAGTCAGCGCTGTAGGCGCCTCGATGGTGCGGGAGAGGGTTCTGCCGGAAGCATTCGGTCCTTTAACTCTACATCCCGGTGTCGGCGATTCGAGGATAGAAACGGCGAGCAAAAACGCGAGCGGATAAGGACTTAAGAAGGATCCAGCGCTGTAGTGTTAGGCACGCGGGTCATTGGGGGCGCCTGCTCACACCGAGTTGACGCGTTTTGTATCTGCAGCGGGCAAGGCAAAGACAAATATCGCCCAATCTTTCGGGCAGCGCTATTGACACGAGCGCGTCAAAATCCCAAATTGCCGCCGTGCGCCGCCCTACCGCATGGCTGCTGGTCCTCGCATTTCTCGCCATCGGCACCGGTGCCTTCCAGTATCTCCACCTGCTCGACCACGAGCGCGAGGATGCCCAGGCCGCGCTGCTTGCACAACAACAGGGCCGGCCGATTCCCCATCCGGTTCACGACGAATCCAACTGCCACATCTGTGCTCTGCTTCACGCAGCGATGCTTGCGGCCGGCTGGGTTCCGTTGTTGGTTTGCGTCGGCCTGTTTGTTGCTTTCCTGACACTCCTCACTCCGCCGCTGGTTTCCCAGCGCGCTCGCTTCCGCATCGACTGCCGGGGACCACCGGCGCAGTCGTTATTCCAATCTGTTGATCTGTAAGGCGCCCGCCGCGCGGCGGCGCTCTTACGTTCACATACTTCCCGACCAGGAGTAACGACCATGCGCACCCGCAAAGGACTATGGGTCTGCCTGGCGCTTGCCTGCGGCAATGTCGCCTCGGCTCAATCTACGTCACCAACAACGTCGTCCACTGACCTCAGCATCACCCGGATACCAACTACACAACAGGAACCATCGACCTCTCCCTCAGCCGTCCCCACGACTCAACTCGGCAACGTCGTCGTCACATCCGATCTCGACCTCGAGCGCGAGCAGATCGCCCCCAGCCTCGGGGCAACCACCTACACGCAAGGACCGAGTCAGATTCAGACAATCCCCGGCGGCCAAAACACCTCATTTCAGCATGTCCTGCTTCGCATGCCCGGCGTCGTCCAGGATTCGTTCGGACAGGAGCACGTCCGCGGCGAGCATGCCAACCTCACTTATCGCGTCAACGGTGTGCTGCTTCCCCAACCGATCAGCGAATTTGGACAGGAGCTGGATACCGGACTGGTTGATTCCGTCACCCTGATCACCGGCGCCCTCCCCGCCCAGTTCGGCTTCCACACCGCCGGCATCATTGACGTCACCACCAAGAGCGGCGCCACGCTGAACCACAACGAAGTCTCCGTCTACGGCGGCAGCTATGACACGATCCAGCCATCCGTTCAGGTCGGCGGCAGCAGCGGCAAGTGGGATTACTTCTTTGTCGGCTCTTACAACCACAACGGCCTGGGCATTGAGAATCCCACGGACAGCTACAGCCCCATCCACGACGATACCGACCAGCAGAAATTCTTCGGCTATATGTCCTATCAGCTCGACGAGACGAGCCGCCTGACATTCCTGCTGAATTCCGCCAATGCCGACTTTCAGATCCCCAACACCCCCGGCCTACCGACGCAGTTCACGCTGAACGGTGTGTCGACCGCCGATTCCGCGAAGATCGACGAAAACCAGAACGAACAGGAACATTATGCCGTTGTCTCGTATCAGAAGAGCCAGGACAAAGCCTCCTATCAGCTTTCGCTCTTCGGCAGATACGGACAGATCACGTTCGAGCCTGACGTACAGCGCGATCTGATTTTTCAGGGGGTCTCCAGCAATGTCTACAACAGCTACACCACCGGTGGTCTCCAGTTCGACAGCTCATACCTGGTCAACGACGAACACACCGTGCGGGCAGGATTGCTGGCGGATTACACCTACGAGCGACTCAACACCAACACCGGCGTCTTTCCGGTCGATCCCGTCACCGGCAACCAATCATCCGATGTGCCCACCTTCATCAGCGACAATACCAACAACCAGGCCACGGAATCCGGCGTCTATCTTCAGGATGAGTGGCGCCTGAATTCAAAATGGACGTTGAACTACGGGCTGCGCTATGACCGCTTCGATGCCAGTTTTGACACCGAAGACCAGGTGAGCCCGTGTGCGAATCTGGTCTGGAAGATCGATCAGAAGAACACCGCCCATGTTGGCTATGCCCGCTACTTTGTGCCGCCGCCGGTGCAGAACGTCACCACCTCCACCATCGACAAATTCGCAGGCACCACCAACGCCCCCGAAAACTTCCTCGCCGACCCGCCGAAGGTCGAACGCTCGCATTACTTCGACATCGGCCTGACGCATAAACTCAATCCCGCCTGGCAGGTGGGCGTGGACGGCTTCTACAAGATCGCGACGAACCTCGTCGATCTGGGACAGTTTGGTGCCGCGCTCATTGAAACGCCGTTCAACTACGCCCACGCGAGGGTCTATGGTGCCGAGCTTAGCACCACCTACAAGAAGAACGGCTGGTCGGCGTTTGCCAACGTAGGATGGGTGGAGACGCGGGCCCACGACATCAACTCCCAGCAGTTTCAGATCGACAACGCTGAACTGGCGTACATCTCCAATCACGATATCAAGCTCGATCACGAAGCGGAGTTCGCAGGCTCTGCGGGCATTGCCTACGAATGGAAGAACGATCGGGTGTACGTGGACATCCTCGCCGCTACCGGCCTGCGCAGCGGCTTTGCCAATACCGGACAGGTCGAGCCGCACTACCCGGTAAACGTCGGCTGGGAACACATCTTCCGCCTCGGCGGACCCAATGCAAACCGCATCCGCCTGCGCTTCGACGTCGTGAACGTCTTCGATCAGAAATACCAGATTCGCGACGGCAGCGGCATCGGCGTGGGGGCCCCTCAATACGGCCAGCGGTTGAGCTTCTACGGGGGGCTGACCTATGAATTCTGAGGCTGACATCGAGGAAGTCGATCTCCTGACGATCGGCATGTTCGTGCTATGGGTCGCATGCGCGGCCGTAGGCGCTGCAGGGTTGCTTTTGCGATACTCGTGGCCACGACCGCCCGTACGGCAACCGCCACCGGTTGTGGCGCAGATCATGCACGTGACCCTCACGCAGCAGCCATTGCTGCCGCCGGATGCGGGGCCACCAACGCCGCAGTCAGCGGTTTCGCCACCGGCGCCGCCCGCCCCGCCGCAGCAGATTGCCACGCCGCCGCCGGCGCCCCCGCTGATCGCGGTGGCGACGCCAAGTCCACAAATCGCGTTCGCCGTGCCCACGAGACCGAAGCCTGGCCCACAGCGCCTCTCCAGCGATCAGCCGGTGCATCTGACTTTTGGCCAGGGCGCAGGGCGGCAGCCCGCCCCCGAATACCCGCGCGAAGCCGCCCTGGCCCGACAGCAGGGAATCGTCACCGTCCGCTTTACCGTGGGCGAGGACGGGTGCGTTCAGACGACCCGAGTCATCAAGTCTTCGCACTTTCCCCTGCTGGACCAGGCCGCCGTCCGCGCCGTGCGCGAAACCTGGCGTTTTCCCGCCGGGCCGATGCGCTCCTATCAGGTCTCCATCACCTTTCACCTTGTTTTGAGGCAGTACTGATGAACCCCATCCTCGCAAACATCATCGTTGATTATTTCCTCGAAGGCGGTCCGATCATGTGGCCAATCCTTCTGGCCCTCCTGGCCGCCCTGACCGTCGTCATCCAGCGATCGCTATGGTGGTGGACGCTGCGGCGCCGCACGCACTCCGGTGCGCTCATGCAGAGCTTCGATGCCATCTCCGCCGGCGAGTTTGATAAGGCCCTCACACTCACTGACAGCCGGAACGACCCGTTTCTCAAGACCGTCCACGATGGCATGGTCCATGCCCATAGTTCGCTCCTGGGCGCGATGCAGCTTCGCGCGTCCGATGAGCTCGAGCATGGCGAGAAGCTTCAGTGGGTCCTGGGCACGCTGATCACGCTCGCCCCTCTGCTCGGCCTTTTGGGAACCATCACCGGCATCATGCGCTCGTTCAGCTTCGTCGGCGAAGAGCAACTGGCGCCGACCAAAGTCAGCGGCGGCATCGCCGAAGCGCTGATCGCCACAGCCTGCGGCCTGGGCATCGCGATCCTCTGCCTGCTCCCCTACAACTACTTCAATCGGCGGCTGGCCAGCTTCCGCACCCAACTGGAGCGGACCATCAATCACGTCGAACTGCTCGTCGCTTCGGCCAGACATCACGGCCACGACCTTGAAGAGTTCGCCCGCAAGCGCGCGGTCGAAGATGCCGCACGCGCCCCCGCCCCGATGGAATCGGCCACCGAGCATTGAGTTTGATCTATCCTAAGGAGCGCCCCCATGCCCGTGAAACTGGGCTCTAAACTGGTCACCGAAAACGCCGAAGCACGGATCGAGATCATTCCCTTGATCGACATCATGTTCTTCCTGCTGGCGTCGTTCATGCTCGTGAGCCTGAGCATGGTCAATCTCAAGAGCGTGAAGGTGAATCTGCCCACCGCCACCACCGCGGTACAGGACACCAATCGCGATTTCGCCGACGTCTCCGTGGACAAAGCCGGCTCGATGTACCTGGACAAGAAGCCGATCGGCTCGAATGAACTGGTACAGAACCTCATCGCGATGCAAAAGGCCCGACCCAACCTTCGCGTCTTCATCAGCGCCGACCGGGATGCCCGGCACGGCGATGTCATTCACACGCTCGATCTCGTACGCGCCGCCGGGATCGACAAGGTCGCCTTCGAGATTCGCCAGCCGCAGAAGACGGACAACCCATGACACGCTATTTCCAATACTTCAATTTTGCCGGCATCCTGATTCTGGTCGCACTCTGCTGCGTGCAGTGGCGGGCCAACCGCCAGGTCAATCTCCGCGCCATCGGCTTGGAAAAGATCCGGCTAACGCAGGTCCAGAAGATCTCCGAGCAGGAAAAGACTATCAAGGGCCAGGCCGCGGATCTCGATGATTTCCGCCAGCGTCTGGAGCTTTCCGAAGCGGCCCTCAAGGAATCCCAGCAGAAATTCAACGCCCTGGCCATCGAGCGCGACAAGCTCATTGCCGAACGCAACCAGCTCAAGACCACCCTCGACACCTGGAAGGCCGCAGTCGCCCAGCGCGACGCCGCGATCAAACAGGCCAGCGAGCAGATTCAGAAGCTCGCCACCGAGCGCCAACGATTCGATCAAGAAGTTCAACGACCTGGCTGACAAGTACAACACGCTCGTGAAGAAGATCGAGGCCCCATCCGAACAATGAAATCCTTCAAACACCCAGGTCAACTGAAAGGATGCCATGAACTTCTCCGTGCTCTTGGGCAAGCGGTTGTACGCGGCTCGCGCTCCGCCCCATTGATCCCGGCCATGTTCTTCTTCATAAATGCGACCGCAGCCGGTTGGCGCGGTCCAGCGGCAATTGTGCGTGATTACCAGAACAGCTCTCGTCGAAATACACGAACACCAGCAGGACCCCCCTATGACACACGCTACGCATCTATCACTTTCGAGACCCTCGCCCCTGTTTGAAGCCCTTGAACAGCGGCAACTACTGTCTGTCAGCCCCGTCTACGCGGGCACGAAGATCAAGGGCATCAACCTCTCCTCCAACGGCATCTCGACGAATCAGACGCTGATCACGATTCCGTTCACCGGGAACGTCAACATCGCCGATGCCAGCAAGATCCAGGTTCGCGGATATGCGATTGATCCACTTACGGGCCACCAGAAGAAGATGGTAGTGGGCGTGGTGAGCAGCAACATCGTTGCGGCAGACCACAGCTACCTCCAAATCACGACCGACCGGCTCATGCGCAAAGGCGGACAGATCATCCTCTACAGCGGTGCGCTCAAGGACGACAACGGCAACCTTTTGGCGCAGCAGACGGTGAAAACCGTGAAGGGGCAGAACAAGGAACGTTTCACGCTCGCCTGCCGGGCGTTCATTGCGACTGACCTGACGAAATTCACAAACGCAACCTATTCCGCCGCGCCGAATCCCTCGCCCGACGGCACGGCTGTCCCCGAAGCAACGGCGCGGACGAACCTGCAGAATTTCCTGCAGGAAAAGGTGAACCTCGGCATCATCACGCCCACCATCCGCAACAAGACCATGAATCGCTTTGACGATGCCAACACCCAGGCCATCATTCCCGACCCCAATCTGCGGGCGGCGGTGCTGTCGCTGGTCGGCACGTTGGCCGAAAGCGCGATCTCATCGTACCTAGACGGTGCCAACGCCACAGGCAAGCCTTATACGATCATCGATTTTGACACGCCGCCGGACCCGACTGTTCCGGTTTTGCAGACGATCTACAGCGGTAATAATGGACGGCTCCGCATCGACTTCAGGCCCGAATATAAAGGAGAATCCTTCCTGGCCCTCTCCGCGTTCTTTGCCCACGAGGCCGTGCACCAGGACACCGCTGTCGCACTGCCCGAAGACGAATTCGCCAATGTCGCGGAGATCATGGTCTATGCCCAACAGGCGCTGGTCGATCCGACGTTCCTGTCGAACCAGAGCCTGCTGGTCAACCGCGAGAACGAGCGGCTCTATGCGATGCTGGAATCCGGTCAGGCGATCTTCCCGTACGTGGGACTGGAAGATGCCCCGATTCTACATGGACCGAGCATCTTCTACGGAAGCGACGTGACTCCCCCCTATGGAACAGGTCCGTACACGAGCTTCATCAATTACATCGAGCGCGAATACACGGCCCGGGGCGATACGGACAACAGCACACCAGGCAACAATGTTCTGGACGCTTATTACACCGCCATTACGGGCAAGGCGGCGTCCAACGGCATGCAGTTCAGCGACAGCCTGATTAACGACATCGACGGCTTCCAGGCGATCATCTCGACTACTAACGCCATCACGCTGGCGGGAGATCTCAAGCTGGGGATCTCCTAGAAATTCGCCTCTATCAGGTTGAGACGGCAAACCCCGAACATCACTAACAAACGGAGCGACGATGCCTCTGTCTATCTCGAACCTTAAGAAGACCTACACCGGGCCGGACGGCGTTTCCGTCCCGATCATCAGCATTGCCGAACTGAAGCTTGGTGACGGTGAGCACGTCGCCCTCATTGGCACGAGCGGATCCGGCAAAACCACGCTGTTGCATCTGGTTGCCGGGATTGTTGTGCCGGACGCCGGCCAGATTGTGTTCGATTTCGACGGCTGCGGGCGCACGAACATTGCTGCGCTCAGCGAAGCGGCACGCGACGCCTTTCGCGGTCGACACATCGGATACGTTTTTCAAACCCACCACCTTTTACCCGGTTTGACCGCCTTGGAGAACGTGTTGCTCGGTATGACCTTCACGGGCGCAGCCATGACCCGGTTTGGGCCAGGCGCCTGCTCGTGGAAGTTGGATTGGAGGATCGCCTGCATTACAAGCCCGCGAAGCTCTCTGTCGGACAGCAGCAACGCGTTGCTGTTGCCCGCGCTGGCCAGCCGCCCGAGGCTTGTGCTCGCCGACGAACCGACCGGTGCCCTCGACTCCCGCAACGCTCAACAGGTTCTCCAACTGATCCGGACCCTCTGCGGCGAGGTCAATGCCGCGCTCTTGCTGGTAAGCCACGATCTGAACATCGCACAACAGCTTCCGCGCATGCTCACGCTATCCGACCTGAGCCACGTCAAGTGACAAGATGCGATGAACTCCGCCCTGTTTTTGGTCACGTTGTCCCATTCGGCTCTTTTACCCACGAGGTCGTTATGAATCTTTTTCAATTGGTCCTCAAGCAGATGCGTCAGCGGTCGCTTTCGACGTGGCTGACGCTGTTGTCGGTGCTGCTCGGGGTGGCGCTGGCGGTGGCGATCATGATTCTGCGGCGTGAAGCCGGTGGCGGCTCTTTGGCCAAAGCGATTACGGATATGACGTGATCGTGGGGGCGAAGGGATCGCCGCTGCAACTCGTGCTCAATACCGTTTATCACATCGATAAAAGTCCGGGAAACATCCTCTACACGCTCTACGAGCAATTTCACCACGCCCCGATGTATCGCGGCATGGTCAAGATCGCGGTGCCACAGGCGGTGGGGGACAGCTACCAGAACCATCGGATCGTCGGGACCACCAATCGGCTGTTCAACGTCGATGAGCAGGGCAAGCCGATGGCGTACATCAAGTTCATCAAGGATGCGGCCGGGCACAGTGAGGGGGACACCGAAGGGCTGGCGCCCGATCAGCGCAGAAGCTAATTGACTCGGGCGCGGCGCTCCAGGATCCGAGCGGGTACTTCCAATACCGCCCCGGGCAAAGTTATCAGATTGGTCAGGGGCGGTGGTTCAACGGCGACAAGTTCGAAGCGGTCATCGGTTCAGCGATTCCCAAGGAAACTGATTTGAAGCTCGGGAGCACTTTCCGCGCTACGCACGGCCTACCGCTGCCCGGTGAAAAGCCGGACATTCACAAGCCGGTGTGGAAGGTCGTGGGCGTGCTGGCGCCCACGCACACCGCCGCCGACCGCGTGGTCTATATTCCGCTGATCAGCTTCTACACCATCGCCGAGCATGATGTGGGCCTGGTAGCGGCAGAATGCCTTGCGCAAAGGCGAGAATCCCAATCAGGCCGTAGAGGCGCTCCAGCACACCGCCGGCAAGCATGGCGAAGAGGAGGAGAAGCAGCATTACACACTCGGACCCGATGGAACGATCAAGCTGGATCTGCCCAAGAGCATCTGGGGCTTGAGCGCGATCCTGATCAAGGGCGCTCGCCGGCGATGGCGATGGAGTTGCTCTACAACATCCGCAATGGACCCATTGCCGATGCCGTTAATCCTGCATCGCAGATGCGCACTTTCTTCGCAAATTTCCTCAAAGGACCAAGCCTGGTGCTGCTGCTGATTGCGCTGTTGGTGACGATCGTGGCGGGGGTGGGGATTCTGCGTGAGCATTTACAACTCGGTTTCAGCCCGATTGCGGGAGATCGCGATTTTGCGGGCGCTCGGGGCGACGCGGGCGAAGATCCTGACGTTGATCTGTGTTGAAGCGGGGTTGATCGGATTGATCGGGGGGCTTCTCGGGTTGGTCGGGGACATTTACTGGGAGGGCTGGGATCGGTCTTTGCGCAGCAGCTTCTGGGGGAAGGAATAAACTGGATCAGGGTGGGCAACGAGGAGTGGTTGTATCTGGTAATTGTTGTAGCGATCGCGGTTTTGGCGGGCCTGGTGCCAGCTTTGAAGGCATATCGAACGCCGGTAGCGACGAACCTAGTTGCGGTATAAGCGGTATCGACGCCGCAGCGAGCATTCTCAGGAGGCAGCAAATGAATCGACATTTCATTCTGCTTGGCTGTCTCATTTGGGCGGCCTTGGGCGCCAGCCCGGCCACGCAACCAGCCGACCTGGGCGTCCTGGAGCTTCGGGCGACCACGGCATTCAACACCGGCGACTACGCGTCAGCCCTGCCGCTGCTGATCAACGTTCGAGACCGGCTTTCCGCGGATACGGATCAAGGTGGACTGATCGGCGAAGAAATCGAGGTTTGCCGCAGGCAGTTGGCAAAGCCGACATCCACGCAACCGATAGCGCCTTCGGGGCCGCCGCCGGAATTCCCGATGAGCGCCGACAAGCGCAAGATTCACGCGCCGCCGAGGCCCGGCGAAGTGCGGGTAATGGAGATCAAGGAATTAGGTAATTTCGACTACGACGCGGACAAGGGCGGCAATATTCCGCCCGACGTGATGGCGCTCAGCGGAATGAAGGTCAAATTGCACGGCTTCATGATCCCCATGGACCAGACCGACAAGATCACCAGCTTTGCCTTGGTGCCAAGCCTCTTCGCCTGTTGTTATGGTCAGCCGCCACAGATCCAGCACACAATCATTTGCTCGACGCCAAAGGGAATGTCGGTAAGTTACTACGAGGATGAAGTTTCTGTTGTGGGGACTCTGAAGGTGCAAGAGAAGAAGGAGGATGGCTACATCGTCAGCATCTTCCAGTTAGCCGTGACGAGCGTAAAGCCGGCGGCAAACAGATGACGTCACCCTTTCAGTGTTTGCCAGGATATTGAAACACCCGTACGTCATATCGACATCCGCTTGTGCAATGCATACGACTGACAGCGGGGTTACACCGTGCAAGCTCCCGGGACAAAGACCAGCCATTCTGCTTCGATTTGCATTCGCCCCCAACGTTGGGTGCCTGCAACGAACCACCCAAGCCTGATTTGATGAATTCGCCCGGGCAGTTGGGCAGGTAAGACCTCGGGGACGCCTGCTGACCATCACCATCGTCCTCGGCACCCCATCTCTTGGCCTCCTGATGGTGCCCGCAATGGGGTTTCTTCCCGTCACTGCGCTCGTTTTGCAGCGAATCGCCTCGCGCCTTTTCATCTGAGCCGTGCCGGTTGATTGCCGAGACGCTCGAATTGACCCACCACCACCGGCGCGATAAAAACGTCGCGAAATACTGAACGGCTAGGCCGTTGTCCCAGGCGTTGGGCCGGGACAAGCGCTTCCCATCGGGGGAAGCAGAAAGATGCAATGAGCAACGACAATCGCCTCTCGCAGACCAACTCGTCCGACCCCGACACCATCGAAACCGAAGAACAGTCGCAGGAAACCATTCAACCCCCGCGTGCGTTGGACCGCGCCGAATACGCGGCCGCCGATCAACTCGCCGAGCAGCTCATCACAGAACTCGCGAGCATCGACGATGGCGATCTCGTCGGCGAGATCATCGCCAACGCCCTCAAGCTGCTCCGCGACAAGACCAACCGCGGCGACATCAAGCTGATCAACAAGTCCTTCAAGGAACTCCGCTACGCCCTGAAGATCTTCGCCCCCTACCGCGACACGCGCAAGGTCTCGATCTTCGGCTCCGCCCGCACCTCTGAATCCCACCAGGATTACGCCCAGGCCGCCAAATTCGGCAAGCAAATGGCCGCCGCCGGCTGGATGGTCATCACCGGCGCTGGTGGCGGCATCATGGCTGCCGGCCACGGCGGCGCCGGCGCCAAACCCTCTTTCGGCCTGGCCATCCGCCTTCCTTTCGAGCAGGCCACCAACACCTTCATCGCCAACGACCCCAAGCTCATCAACTTCAAGTACTTCTTCACGCGCAAGCTGATGTTCGTCCGCTCTAGTCACGCGATCGCCCTGTTCCCCGGCGGCTTCGGCACCATGGACGAAGGCTTCGAAGTCCTCACGCTCGTTCAGACCGGCAAGGCCGTCCCGATGCCCATCGTCTTTATCGACCAGCCCGGGGGAAGCTACTGGTCCATGTGGCAGGAATACGTCGAAAAGCAACTCCTCAAGCGCGGCCTGATCTCCCCGCCCGACCTCGCCCTCTACAAAATCACCGACAACGTCGACGAAGCCGTCGCCGAAGTGCGCCACTTCTATTCCAACTTTCATTCGATGCGCTACACCCGGGACGACGTGATCGTCCGACTCCACCGCGCCCCCAATGACCGCGAACTGGCCGACATCTCCAAGGAGTTTTCCGACATCAAGCCTTCCGGCGAATTCCGCATCACCGGCCCGCTCCCCGTCGAGCGCAACGAGCCGGTTCTCGACCACCTGCACCGCCTGGTCTTCACCTTCAACCGCCGCGATCACGGCCGCCTGCGCCTGCTCATCAACCTCCTCAACGACATTCCCGAGCGCTCGCGCCTCGCACCGCCGATCACGATCCCTAGAATGCCCGCGTGCCGCTCAACGCCCGCGCCATTCTCGACGCCGTAAATCCGTCCCCATGCTCGTGGAGCGTCCCCCTCGCACCGGCGCGACTGCTTCTCCGTTGCAACGGGCTGAGTCATCCCACCCACCTCGACGGCCCCGCCGGCCGCATCCGCTCCTGGCGCGATCCCCTCGATGCCCTCGCCTGGCTCTCGTCAACAATTGAGCCAACCCAACCCGGCCGCTGGGTCGGTTTCCTGAGCTACGATCTGATCCGCCTCTTCGAGCAACTCCCTTCGCGCGCAACCGACGATCTCAACCTTCCTCTCTTCGCCTTCACGTGGCACGATCTCATGGATGCCGGTAACGCCAATTCGCAGATCGTAGACCTTCCCGCGCCGGCTAAATTGCTCTCCAGCACTTTCACCCGCAGCGATTACTTAGCCGCCGTTTCCCGTACCATCGACTACATCCGCGCCGGCGATATCTTCCAGGCGAACCTCTCCCAGCGCTTCACGGTCACCACATCCGAAGCTCCCGCGACCATCTACCGCCGCCTCCAGCATTACACGCCCGCCCCCTACGCCGCCTTCCTCGACTACGGCGATTTCGCCCTCGCTTCTAACTCCCCCGAACTCTTCTTCCGAATTGCGCCCGCCGAAACCGGCCCCCGCACGATCCTCACCCGCCCGATCAAGGGCACCCGCTCCCGCCGCCGCGGCGCAGACGATGAACTGGCGCACTCGACCAAGGACCAGGCCGAGCTGAACATGATCATCGACGTCGAACGCAACGATCTCGGCCGCATTTGCGAAATCGGTTCCATCGAAGTCCCCGAAGCCCGAACCATCGAAGCCCATCCCACCCTCTATCACGGCGTTGCCAGCGTCACCGGTACACTTCGGTCCAACGTTGATTTCGTTCAGATTCTCCGTGCCATATTCCCCACCGGCTCAATCACCGGCGCCCCAAAGATTCGCGCCATGCAGATCATCGACGAGCTTGAACCCGTCCGCCGCGGCCCCTACTGCGGTGCCATCGGCTATCTCGACTCCACCGGCGTCATCGAGTTCAACGTCGCCATCCGCACGATCGTCTTTAAGAACGACCTCGCTCATATCTCCGTCGGCGGCGGTATCGTCGCCGACTCCATCCCCGCCGACGAATATGACGAAACCCTCGTCAAAGCCCGCGCCCTCTTCGACGCCCTCGGCCCCTCTGCAGGCCCTGTCCTCACCTGACCGCGCCTCGCGCCACATTCTCTCCAGCTCTAGAAATTATTGGGCTTGTCAAATCATCAAAACGGCAGATCATGGAGTCAGGTCCGGGTAGATTCCCCCCAAGTGTAACTGAAATCCGATGCAGACCTTGATCAACATCTCCAATCGCCTCCCGATTACGATCGGCGAGGAGATCACCAAGTCCTCCGGCGGACTCGTCGCCGCTCTCGAAGGGCTCTCCAGCGAAGAGATGCGCGTTGAGTGGATCGGCTGGCCCGGCGGTGGAATCACCGATCCCGATCGCCAGCGAGAGATCAAAAAAAACCTTCGCGAGCAGTACGGGTGCATACCCGTCTTTCTTAGCCAGCCCGAGGTCGAAGGCTTCTACGAAGGCTTTGCCAACTCCAGCCTCTGGCCCCTCTTGCACTACCTGCCCACCCGCTTCCGCTACGAGCCGCAATGGTGGGACATCTACCGCACCATCAACGAGCGCTACGCTGCCGCTACCCTCGAAGTTGCAACAGAAAACGACCTCGTATGGGTCCACGATTACCAGTTGATGCTCCTGCCCGAGCTCTTGCGCCGTGAGATGCCCTCGCTTCGAATCGGCTTCTTTCTCCACACGCCGTTCCCCTCGTACGAAGTCTTCCGCTACCACCCGCGCCGACGGGAGCTGGTTCAGGGCATGCTCGGAGCCGATCTCGTCGGCTTCCATACGTTCGGCTACGTCCGCCACTTCCGCAGCTCGGCCCTGCGCCTACTGGGTGTCGATGCCGAAATGACGCGCATTCGTTACGAGGCCCGCGATGTCTGGCTCGGCGTCCACCCGATCGGCATCAACGCAAAAAAATTCCAGGAGGAGCTCGACTCCGAATCCTTCAAGCGCCAGCGCGAAGCTACCGTCGCCGCCCACCAGGGAATGCAGATCGTCCTCTCCGTCGAGCGTCTCGATTACACCAAGGGCCTCATCCACCGCCTCGATGCCATCGATCTGTTCCTCTCCCGCACGGAGGAACGCGAGCGAGTTAAATTCATCATGGTGTCCGTCCCCTCGCGCCAGAATGTGGACGAATATCGTGAACTCCGCGAGGAAGTCGAATGGAAAGTCGGCCGGATCAACGGCAAATACGCCACCCTTCGCGACAGCCCGATCCGCTTCATCCACAGCTCTGTCAGCTTCGAGGAGCTTTGCGCACTCTACTCCATCGCCGACATCGCACTGGTCACCCCCTTGATCGACGGCATGAACCTCGTCGCCAAGGAATACGTCGCCTGCCAGCGCGAGCATCCGGGCGTGCTGATCCTCAGCGAATTCGCCGGCGCGTCCGAGGAGCTCTTCAACGCCATCATCGTCAATCCCTACGACACCCAAGCCGTCGTAGACGCCATCGATCAGGGCCTCACCATGCCCGTCCGAGAGCGCTACGATCGCATGCGCGCCATGCACGATCGCGTCCTCGAATACGACTCCAATGCCTGGGCCCAGGGCTTCATCGCCGAACTGCGTACCCGCTGCCGCCATACCGGCGACGCAAGCAACGTCACCGAAGCCAAGCTTCGCATTGCCAAATCGATTCGCGGCGGTCACCCCACGGCATTCTTTCTCGACTACGATGGCACGCTCCGTGAAATCGTCCGCGATCCCGCTGCCGCCGTCCCCTCCGCCGCTCTCCGCGCCACCTTCGACAAGCTGATCAGAGCCCACAACCTCGACGTCACCATCATTAGCGGCAGGACCGCCGATGACCTCGAGCGCTTCCTGGGCGACTCGCCTTTCGGTCTCATTGGCGAGCACGGCGCAGCACTGCGCCGTCCCGGCAGCCACGAGTGGGAGCAGCTCGACCGCAACATCGACTATTCATGGAAGACCGAGCTCCTCCGCGTCCTGCGCCTCTATGAGCGCTCCACCCCCGGCAGCTTCATCGAAGTCAAACGCACCAGTCTCGTCTGGCACTATCGCCGCTCCGACCCCGAATTCGGCGAGTTCAAGGCCAAGCATCTCACCGACGAACTAGCGATGATCACCGCCAATGAACCCCTGCACATCCGCCACGGCAAAAAGATTGTCGAGATCTCCCCCACGGAAGTGAATAAGGGCGCTGCCGTCACCCGTGTCGCCGAATCTGGCAGTTACAACATCATCCTCGTCGCCGGCGACGACCAGACCGACCAGAGCATGTACCGCCTGAGCCTTCCCCAGCTCATTTCCATCAACGTCGGCGACGAAGCCAACGGCGCCCGAGTTCCGACTGCCCAGCCCCGAATCCTTCCGCCGATTTCTCGAAGAAGTCACCGCCAGCGCCTGATCTCCGTGCATCGGTTTAAGCAGTTTCCCACCCGAGCGCGTCCCCCCTACGCTCTACCCCTCTTTCACCGCGCGCGAATTCGCAATTACATCCCCCGCAGCGCGCTCCAACACCCCCAATTCCGCCAGCATCTGCCCAACATGTCTCTCCAGTATCCGCCCGACTTCGGCATTCTCCCTTAAGACCGATTTCAGCGCATTCTCATACCGCTGAATCTGCAACGTCTTCTCATTCACCAGCTTCGGCAGGAGAAACTTCAGCGACAAATACGCGAGATACTGCTCCTCTTCACGCACCGGCTGCCCATCCAATGGCGTCCCCCCCAGTCGGTCGATCGTCTCCGCCAGCTCCCGTGCCCGCTGCTCTTCCGCCCGCACCATCGCCGCCAGTGGCCGTCGCACCTCCACTGTTGCCCGCGTCAGGTAAGGCGAGCTTTCATCCATGAACCGAAATACGCTGCCCAGCGTCGCCTCCAGGAGGCTGTTGAGCGTATCGACAAGCGCAATCGGTTCCGCCATGGTCATGCCCCGTCCACCTGTTTCTCTCTGATCGCCATTTTCATCGGTGGGCAAAGATTCCTGTCTGCTATCCTCATCTCGCCTGCGCTACCTGCGCCGTCTGCCCATTCGGCGCCGAAGACAAGAACATCCTCCCATAGTTCGTCGTCATCCGATCCAGCGGCCCCCATCCCACAAACAACACAACCAGCATCGCCGCGCTCGCCATCGCCAGTCCCACGCCCAGCGGGTTCGCCCGCACCACCGGCGCATCGCTATCCTTCAAGTACATCACTTTCACAACGCGCGCGTAATAATACAGGCTGAAGATCGTATTAAGCCCGATGATCCCCACCAGCGCCCACCACCACCCGCCGTTCGCGCGATCACGACCATCAGGTTCAGCTTCGCCACGAACCCCGCCAGCGGCGGCAATCCCACGAGGCTGAACATGAAGATCGCCATGCAGAGTGCCAGCACGGGAGCCCGCCGCCCCAGTGCCGCGTAATCGTCGATCTCCTCGCTCCCCGTTACCCGCCAGATCAGCCCCGCCACGGTGAATGCACCCAGGTTCATGAACAGGTAAACCGCCAGGTACATCAGAATCGCTTGCGCCGTCGTTACGGACACAAGGTTCCCCGTCCCGCTCGCCAGTACGTTCCCATTATGCTGCACCAGCAGCGACAGCGCACACAGCATATATCCCGCATGTGCAATCGAGCTGTAAGCCAAAAGCCGCTTGATGTTCGTCTGCACGAACGCCGCCGTATTCCCAACCGTCGCTGTGATCGCCCCCAGCACGCCAATCCCGATGCACAAGCCGGTCAGCGAGATTCCCGGCACGTTATGAAACCCAAGCCCGCCCGCAATCTCCATCAGGATCCGCAGCAGAAGCGCCAGCCCCGCCCCCTTGCTGGCCACCGACAGAAACATCGCCACATCGATCCCCGCCCCCTCGAACACGTCCGGGCACCAGAAGTGAAACGGCACCGCCGAAATCTTGAACCCGATCCCGACCACCAGCCCCAGCACCGCCACGATCAACAGCGTTGATCCTCCCGCGCTCCCCGCGATCATCGCTCGTGCAAGTTCGCCCGCGTCCAGCATCCCGTACATCCCGTACAGGATCGAAATCCCATACACCATGATCGAGCTCGTCGCCGCGCCGAATAGCACGTATTTCAGCGACGCTTCCGCTCCCACGCGGTGTGTCTTGCGGAATCCCGCCAGCACGTAGCTCGGCAGCGACGCCATCTCCACCGCGATCACCAGCATCAGCAGGTTGCTGGTTGACGCCATCAAGCTCATCCCCAGCGCCGCCCCGATCAAAAGCGTAAAGAACTCCGGCCCGTCCCCGTCATGCATCTTCGCCATCAACGTCGTGAACCACATGAAGATCACGCCCGCCGTGAACACCAGCAGCATTACCTTCCACAGAAACGCGAACTCATCCGCCACCAACAGCCCGCGGAAGTACAACCCCGACCCCGCGGACCCAACACTCAGCAGCGCCACCAGCGCCACCATCACCCCACATCGCGCCACCAGCGCGCACGCCGCATTCGCCATCCGTTGCCGCGTGACAAACGGCGTCAGCAGCACCGCCACGATCGTCCCGATCAGGCACAGATCGCCCACGAACGGACGCAACTGATCCCATCCGGGAACAAACGGAAGACCGATAGCCAGCGTGTGCAACATTCGCGTTCTCTACCTGGCAAGGGCGTCCCGCCCCGCCGATCACATACCCACACCAAAAACTTTGAACAACGCCCCCACCGTCTGCTGCGTAAACACAAAGAACAGCAGCCACGGCAGAATTCCCAGTGCAATCGCCATCACCGAGAGCGGCGTCAGCACCGCCACCTCACGCTGATCGACCTCCGCGAATCCCTTGTACTCCGCCTTCTCCGGCCCCAGGAACACGCGCTGGATCGTCCAGAGCATGTACCCCGCCGTCAGAATCACACCGAAGCACGAGATCACCGACAGCGTGATGATGTACGGATACGCCGCCCCTCCCGTCATCCTCATCAAGATCGAATCCGGCCGCGCCGCCTGGAACGATCCGATCAGCACCATCACCTCGCCCACAAACCCGCACAATCCCGGCAATCCCAGATTCGCGAAGAATCCCACCGACGATAAGCCTGTATAAACCGGCATTGTCGTCGCCAGCCCGCCAAAGCGAGAGATCTCCCGGTGATGCGCCCGCTCGTAAATCACGCCGACGATGAAGAACATCATCGCGCTGGTGATCCCGTGCGCCACCATCATGAACAGTGCTCCGTTCACCGCCGCCGGCGTCATCATCGCCGCCCCCAGTGTCACGAAGCCCATATGCGACACCGAACTGTACGCCACCAGCTTCTTGAAGTCCGTCTGCGACATCGCGCACAGCGCCCCATAGATGATGCTCACCACGCCGATGATCGCGAAGATCAACCACAATTGTTTCCCCGCCTCCGGAAACAGCGGATACGCGATTCGAAAGATCCCATACCCGCCCATCTTCAGCAGGATCGCCGCCAGGATCATCGAGATCGGCGTCGGTGCTTCCACATGCGCATCCGGCAGCCAGGTGTGTAACGGCACCGCCGGGACCTTGATCAGGAATCCGATCATCAATAGCACAAAGAACGTCTTCGCCACCGGCCCCACCAGCCCGTGCGGAATCACAGTCGCCAGCTTCGCCTGGTATTCCGCGCTCGCCATCCGCACCAGATCAAATGTCCCGCCCGGCACGATCTGCTTGCTATACAGATAGCTCGCGATCAGTACGATCAAGAGCCCGATCGACCCCACCAGCGTGTACAGGAAGAACTTGATCGCCGCATACTCTTTCCGCGGCCCGCCCCAGATCCCGATCAGAAAATACATCGGCAGCAGCGACACCTCGAAAAACACGTAAAACAGAAAGAAATCCAGCGAAAGAAAAACGCCAAGGATCCCCATCTCCAGAAACAGAAACAGCGCCATGTACCCCTTGGTCATCTTCTCGATGTTCCACGAAGCAATGCAGCTCAGGAAGCAGATGAACGTCGAGAGCAATACCAGCGGAAACGACAGCCCGTCGATGCCCACCTTATACTGGATGTTAAAGGCCGGGATCCACGATCCCTCCTGCACCATCTGCACCACGCCCGATCCCTGGATGGCGTGCCCCGCCTGATCGTATTGCGTGTACGCGTACGGACCGTGCTGCCCCCAGTCGAACGTCGCAAAAAGCAGCAGCGACAACACAAACGTCGCCGCCGTGAACCCGAGCGCCGTCCAGCGGATCTGGTCTCGCGTCCGCAGCACCAGCGTGACCAGCGCCCCCACTGCCGGCAGAAAGATCAGGATCGTCAGCAGATTGTGTTGAAGAAATCCCATAGCTTTTCATCCGTAGCGCGGGCGTCTCGCCCGTGCATTGTTCACAGCAGCGTTACAAGAATCGCCGCCGCCGCTCCAAGGCTCACCGCCGCAATCAACACGGTCACGTACATCCGTATTCGTCCCGTCTGTGGTGCCCGCACGGCCGCGCCAAGCTCCTGGCTCAGCGCCGCCGCTCCGTTCACCGCTCCATCCACGACATACTTATCGTTCAGTCCCACCAGGTCCGCCGCCCGCCGTACGATCCAACCAACCAGGTTCACAATCCCGTCCACGATATACTTGTCAAACCACGCGCTCAGCTTCGATAGCGCCATCACCAGCGCCACGAAGATCGCAAAATACAGCTCGTCGAAATACATCCGCCTGTAGAGCCATATCCGGATCCAGTTGAAAGGCGCAAACTTCATCAACCGGTCCGTCACCGCGTATCCACGCATATAAACCAGAAACGCCAGCCCAATCCCCACCACAAACGCCAGGAATACCCACCGATGCACCAGTTGTTCCCCGCGCTCCAGCGGGTTGTTCTCATTGATCGCCGCCGTCACCACGGGCGCCGCGGCCACTTCCGCGCCTTCCGATCCCGTTGTCGTCTGCGTCGCCTCGGGCATCTCCGCCGGCCAGCTCGTCTCAAACGGCAACAGTTTCTTATCGCCCGCAATCCTCTGGCAGAGCACAGTCGCTTCGGTCCGCGATCCCTCAATCAAGTCCTGCACTCCCAGCCATTTGCCTCCGATGATGCTCAGCACCGCCAGCGCCACCAGCGGCCAATACATCACCGGATGCTCACGCGCGTGTTCATAGACATGCTGATTCCGCGGCTTACCCGCGAACGTCAGCATCCAGCACCGCATCATGTAGAATCCCGTCACATACGCGATCAGCGTCGGAAACACCCAAAACGCCCAATACCACCCCGATCGACCGCTCGATTCCGCAAGGCTTACAAATGCCCCCGCGTGCGCCAGGATGATGTCTTTGCTGTAATACCCGCTAAAAAACGGCGTCCCCGCGATCGCCAACACTGCCACGAAAAACGTCGCCGCCGTGATCGGGATCTTTCGCCACAATCCCCCGTACTGCGTCATCTCCTGCTCGTGATGCGCCGCATAGATCACGCTGCCCGAGCCAAGGAACAACAGCGACTTGAAGAATGCGTGCGTGATCAGGTGAAACAGCCCCCCGATGTAGCTCCCAATGCCCATGCCCAGGATCATGTACCCGAGCTGCGACAGCGTCGAATACGCCAGCACCTTTTTGATGTCCGTCTGAGCCAGCGCAATCAGCGCCGCCATCGTCAGCGTGATGCACCCAATGATCGCTATGAAGAGCTTCGCATCCGGCGTCAGGATCGGGAAAATCCTCGCCACCAGGTAAACGCCGGCCGCCACCATCGTCGCCGCGTGAATCAGCGCGCTCACAGGCGTCGGCCCCTCCATCGCATCCGGCAGCCAGACATGCAGTGGAAACTGCGCGCTCTTCCCCACCGCCCCAAAGAAGAGCCCAATCCCGATCACCGTCAGCACCCCCGCGCTCATCATCCCCACGCCCGGCACCGCCAGTTGCGTCACGTGCACCCCGTCCACCGCCCCCGCGCCGCCCAGCAGCACCCACAAATTCGGCAGCGTCACGTTCCCCAGATGATAAAACAGCATCCCCAGCCCGATCAGAAACCCGAAGTCCCCGATCCGGTTCGTCACAAACGCCTTGATCGCCGCGTTGCTCGCGCTCTTCTTCTCATACCAGAACCCAATGAGCAGGTACGAGCAAAGCCCCACCAGTTCCCAGAAGATGAACAGTTGCAGGATTGTCCCCCCCAGCACCAAGCCCAGCATCGAAAACCCGAACAGGCTGAGATACGTGAAGAACCGCGCAAAGCGTTTGTCTTCGCGCATATACCCGATGCTGAAGATAAAGATCAGCGTCGAGACCAGCGTCACCATCGCGAACATCGCGATCGTCAGGCTGTCCACGTAGATCCCCACATCCAGGAACCCGCGATGCGGCTGCGAAACGCCCTCCGGATGACCCGCCAGTCCCACCGGAATCCACTTGATCGGGATATTGATCGGCCCCTTGTTCAATCCCCACGCCACCTGCTGGTGCGTCCCCGGCTCCACGTACATGTTTCCCGGCTCCAGCCACAGGAACATCGCCCACATGGTGCACGCAAACGCCAGCAGCATCGCCCCCGTCCCGAACATCCCCGCCAGTGGGTTCCCCATCCGCTTGCCCACGAACACCAATACCAAAAACGACGCCAGCGGCAGCAGCGTCGCGATCACCAGAAGTAGTGCAGGAAGAGGCATGGTCGCAAGCTAGCCCTTCAGGTTCTTCCCCTTCTCAACGTCGATGCTCGAGAAGTTGTTGTAGAAGTTCAGAAAGATCGCCAGCGCCACCGCGGCCTCCGCCGCCGCCAGCACGATCACAAAAATCGCAAACACCTGCCCGTCCAGCCGTAGCCCCGCCCCGCTTCCCCCGTGCGCAAACCGGTTGAACGCCACGAGATTCACGTTCGCCGCATTGAGGATCAGCTCCACCCCGATCAGAATCCCGATCGCGTTTCGCTTCACCAGCATCGACATCAACCCGCACACGAACATGAACGCCGCCAGCACAAGGTAGTGCTCCAGGCCGATGCTCGAAAATGTCATCTGTGCAATGCTCACGCCGCTCAACTCCACTCTTTCGCCGCCTTGCTCAATTCCGGCCGCTCCGCTCTCTTCTGCGTCGGATCCGCCTCCCTTTTCCGAGCCTTCGCCAGATACGCCGCCCCGATCATCACGACCAGAAGCAACACGCTGATCACTTCAAACGGCACCAGGTAATCCCCGAGCAGCACCTGCCCCAGTTTCGCCACCGGATAACCGTTCATCGCCAGCGCATCGCTCGCAAACTTCGTATGCAGAATCCCCAGCACCAGCGCGAACATCAGCAGTCCCCCCGAAACAATCGCGATGATCACTTCAATCAGCTTCGGCTCGAAATGCACAAACGGGCTCTTGCTCGTCAGCATCACGCCGAACACGATCAGAATCAGCGTCCCCCCCGCATAGACCACCAACTGCACCGCCGCCAGAAACTCCGCATTCAACAGAAAGTACAGTCCCGCCACCCCGGCCAGCGTAAACAGCAGCGACACCGCCGTCCGCACGATATTCCGCGACACCACCACCCCCAGCGCCGATGCCGCGCTGATCACCGCAAACACATAGAACAAGACCGTCGATGCGACTCCCGCACCTGCCAGCCCCATTCCGCCCTGTCCCAGAATGCCATTCATCGCTTCACTTCGTGCCTTCGCGCCTCAGTGCCTTCGTGTCTTCCCATTCACGCCTTCACCAGATTCTCCGGCACTCTCACCAGCGGCGCCGGTTCCGTCAGCCGCTGCTTCGTCTTCCGCCCGCTGGTCGCCGCATACACAACCCACCCGACCGTCGCGCTAAACCCGATGACGCCAATCAGCGCCAGCACCGTCTGCGTCACCAGCGTCGCCCCGTATCCCGCGCTGAACCAATTCGCAAAGTTCCAGGGCTGATACTCCACCCACGGAATACCCGGCCGATCCGCAATCAGCCACTCCCAAATCGCCCCGCCCAGGAGCAGCGCACACGCCAGCGGCAGTAGCACCTTCACGCACGCATAAAGCACCTGATCGATTCGCGGCCGAGGCAGCGTCCACCTCAGCCACATCTGCACGAACACAATCGTCAGCACCTTCGTGACGAATATCCCCAGCGCCACCGCGTTCACAGCTAGAATCGCCGCAATACTCGCCCCCGTCGGGTTCGCCGTGTAGTTCGCCAGCGCCCGCTGGTACCACCATCCCACCAGCCCGAACGGATCGTGCCACGCCCCCAGGAACAATCCCACCTGAATCCCCCCGACAATGAACATCGCCCCATACTCCGCAAAGAAAAAGAACGACCAACGCAGCCCCGAATACTCCGTGTGAAATCCCGCCACCAGTTCCGATTCACTTTCCGGCAGATCGAACGGCGCCCGCTTGTTCGAGGCCAGCGACGCCACGAAATACACAAAAAACGCTGCAAACACGAATGGATTCCGGAACATCAGCCACGTATGAATCCCCCCGCCCTGCATGTTCCCCAGGTCCACCATGTTCAGCGTCCCCGCCGTCATCACGCCCACGATGATCGCGATCCCCAGCGGGATCTCGTAGCTCACCATCTGGCACGCTTCGCGCATCGCCCCGTAGATCGCCCACTTGTTGTTGCTCGCCCACCCCGCCAGAATCACCCCCATCACCTCCACCGCCAGCATCGCCAGGATCCAGAACACCCCCACGTTCAAGCCCGGTGCCACGGTCAGGTTCGGCCCGAAGGGCAGTGCCACGAACGCCGCGAAGACAGGGGCAAACGCCAGATACGGCGCCAGTCGGTACAGGAGATGATCCGCGCACCCCGGCGCCAGATCTTCCTTGAGAAGCAGTTTCAACCCATCCGCCAGCGATTGCAGGATCCCAATCGGCCCCACCCGGTTCGGCCCCAGCCGGCTCTGCATGTGCCCGGCCACCTTCCGCTCCCACCAGATGCAGAACATCGCGATCAGGGAGATGACCCCCAGGAAAATCGCCGCCAGCACCAACAGCCAAACTGTCAGCCAAAGCGCGTTGTAGCCGAGTCCGAGTCGATCGAAGATCAGCGGCCCGATGATGGTTCTGGTTTCGGCCAGCAGCGAACTCGCCATGAGCGTCGGCCCAACCTAAAGGAACAAACGACGCCCCAACCGGGAGATCGTTCCTCCTTCATTTCAAGACACTTTGTTTGTACTCGTCACGAGAGTGAGAGTCAATAAAAGCGGGCCCACTCTTCCGGGAAAGCCCCGCAATTCCCTGCATGACTTCGGATTTTATACTCCTCAGATCATCTCGGCTGCCGGTCCGGCAGCCCCTCGCGGACTGATCATTCGTCCGCACTCGCCTCGTCCCCAAAATCCTCGTCGCGATCCTTCCGCTTGGCTTTCCCCTCGGTAGATCGCCGGAAAATCGCCAGCACCCGATCGATGTGCACCACGAACAGCCGGTTGTCGTGCTCCAGTTCGACGGGAATCGCCTCCCGCGGATCGAACAGCACCTTGTCGTATTGTCGGATCGTATGGTCCTCATCATTCTCGATCTGCCGGGAGATCGCGATCACCCGTCCGGTGATCACCGGGATCTCATGACTGTCCGGCAGCACGATCCCGCTCTTGGTCTGGCGCTTGTTGTCGTCCTTGCGCACGACCACGCGCTTCCCGATCGGCTCGATGATGTCGTACTCCAGATTCCGCTTCGGTTGCGTCGCCATATGGCCCCATTGTAGCCGACGCCGCCCGCCCATTCATCGATCCGGCCTGCTTCCCTAAGAAGCCGGATGCTGGCCACCGGATCTGCGGTCAAGGCGCCAGCACCCCGGCGATGATGTCCACCGCCATGGCTGCGTGAACCGGACCGTGCGCGTTATCCTTTTGCTGATGCAGACAAACGCCACAACAAGCGGGCCCCCACCGAGTCGCGGCGCGACCATTACGGTCGCCGGAATGGGCACGATCTACCTCGCGATCGGCGCGTGCATGCTGTGGGCCTATAGCACAACCTTCAACAACCTGACCGGATACGGTATCAGGTGGGCGCGATTGCCGGTCACAACCCTGTTACTCCTCCCCGGAACCGCGTTGCTGTTGGCCGCGTTCTTTGTGCGGAAGTCTTTCTGGGCGGTGTCACTGGCCGCAACCGTGCTCGGACTGAGTATACCCCCCGCCGGTTGGATGCTGGTGAAGTCGCTGATCGCGCTGCGTGTGATCCCTGTGAAGGGAACCATTGTTCTGGTTTTCCTCGCCATGTGGTTGGCCAGCGTTGGCCTCGGGCTGATGCAGCTTCGCGGGCAGTGGCGGTTCCTTCGCATTCGGGCATCACCGGCGGGCACTGGATTCCCAATCGAGTAGCAAGCCCTGCAGGGCCTCCGGGTCGCTTTGGCAACGCCTTGAACGCTGTGCCAAGAGCCCGTTTGTGACGAAGCATCCCAGCAGAGGACATTCCGCTCCCAAGTTGCGCCCAAATCTCCTCCCGGCCCACACCGTACTCTCACCGTTGTAGTACCGTACCCTCCCCACTCCTCCCCGAACCCGGTTTTTGCCCCTTCTGACGACATATCGGTCCGAACATGACAATTTGCCGCACCGGCCAAGCGGCCCGAGGAGCCCTTTGAGAACTTCAGCGCTGGATCGTTCGTAAGCCCTTGTCTGTTCATGTGTTGACCGCAGTTCTGGACTGAAATCGCCAGCTTAGCGCTGTAGTGGCAGCGGCCCCCGTCCCATTCGCACCACCAGCAGTTGCGGCTCGTTGGCCGGACATGGGGGCCTGTGCCCCTCTTCGTACGCCGGCACTTCCGCTTCGCTCCAGCGTTGCACCTGCTTGCCTTCCAGCGCTTCCATGCACCCGTCGATGCATAAGGCCCGGGCAGCATGGTCGAATGCCTGCACCGCCGCCTCTCGGCTCAAACGCTCGGCCGCACGCGGCGTCAGCAACGCTTCGGATGGCAATGCCCAGTCACGGTTCTGAGGGGGAAAAAGACCCGTCGCCACAACGACAGCGGCAGTGCTGCTTCTCAATCACCACCACCTCTTCCGGCGAACGCACCACCGTCCGGGCCGTCTGCTTCTCCCAGTCCAGGAACGTCCGACCCTTGAGCGGAGCCGAATCCATCCGCTGCAATCACCTTGTCCAACGAGGCCATGAACGCATCGATCACGCTTTGACGTGCTTCCTGACCGGTCCTACGTGCCGGCATGGCTTCCTCCTTGAAGCAAAGCCCACCGACAAACAGCTTAACCCTAAAACCGGCCGCATAACGTGTCACGGACCCAGAAACCGGATGCTGGCCACCTGACCCTCGCCCGGCGGCCACGGGACCGCCGCCCCGACGTTTGCGGGGACTGGAGTGGTCTGGCTATCCTTTCCCCGTCTCGATTCCCTGCTTCCGACACAGGGGAAGCAGCACCAGGAAGGTAGCCACCGTGAGATGGCTCTTGTACATCGCCTTCAGCACATTGGCGGGCATCTCTTTTGTCCTTTGGGTGACCTTTGTCATAAGTTGCGGGCTCTCAACATGGGTTGGACATTCCGTGCTTCCCCATTACGCTCAGAATTCGCCCACTCAATTTCTTCGATCGCAACTGATGCCTGTCGGTGGCGGAGTCGCTGGTACGGTCGGCTACGCGATCTTGCCGGTGTGCTGGCTCCTGATATCTCGAAGGAGACGTCAACGGCAATGGAAAGCGGTGCGGGGGCTGTGTCCCGTCTGCGGCTACGACCTTCGCGCCTCTCCCCAGCGCTGTCCGGAGTGTGGCTCCGCGCCCTGCCACGGGGCCTAACGGCACGCTCAGCTTTGCGGTGGCCGCAATCCGCGTTTAGCGTTCATCGTTCGGCCTTCATCCTTCCCCTGCTTCGCCGCCTCTTTCTGTCCCCCCTGTTCCGGCACTCCGACTTGTTCCTGGATATTTGCCGGCGGCATGAGAATCCGCCACGGATCCACACCTTCAACCCCCGAATAGTCTCCCAGAAACGGCCAGCCAACCCCCGCTCCCCCACGGCACATTGACATCCGCTTGTGCAAAAGCACGGGACCGACACCCGACCCACACCGTACTCTCACCGTACCCACACCGTGCAAACGCCACCGCGACAAAATGTCCGACCAAGCAAAAGGAAATGCCTGATCGGGGCGTTCAGAATCCTGGCCGCCTCCCGCCCCCGCGACCTGCGCAGCACTCCAGGTTCTCGGTGGACGGAGAGTATCTAAAACCTGTGATGCGGCATTTACAGCCTGCCAACATCGGGTATTCGGAAGGTCCGGCGGAGGGGGTGGCAGACCCCGTGGAAGATGCTCCATCACGCCCGCCGGAGAGTTTGCCGGAATTAGACCCGTCACGATATTCTGGCAGGTGAAAAGACCGAATCGACTTGCGACCCGATTTTCCCAGCGGTCCGACAAAAAACGCGATCTGCGCATTGGCAAACGCCTCGCGCAAAAAGCCGCCGCGTGGGAGAATCGTTTAGGGCATGGGAGAATGGTTTACCGCCTGGGAGAATGGTTTAGCCGGCGGGAGAATCTCTTGCGCTGCGATGATCTCGCAGGGGCTGAGCCAGCGCCCTGTGACCTAGGACGACGCCCATGGTCCTTGTAAGCCAAGAGCGCGCTGTTTTTCGTGACCGAGCCGCGATGTTAGAATTCCGCTCCGCGTGACGCTCGAAGAAATCGAAGCCGAAATATCAGACAGTCGCCTACGACACCTGCTGGCGTCTGCATGCAACTGCTCCCAGGACAACATTAAGGGCCTGTACCACTATGACCCCTACGATTTTGGCGTTCGGCCCGATGAAATGGAAGCGGCGCTCGACCTGTTGACTTCAAAAGGCTATTTGCAGCGGACAGACTATACCCCACCGACTTGGTCTCAAAAACTGCCCAACATGCTGGTGATTCTTGAGAAGGGCAAGCAGGCCGGGAACGTGATTTGTGAGTCCTACGATGCACGCCAGTCCAAACAGGCCACAGCTTTCTCGTGGAGATGGAAGGACACTGAAACAGAAGCAGTCAGAATGCTGATTTGGGCATGGAAACAGCACAAAGGGGACCTGAACAAGACGCTTGATCTGCGGCGATACGCCAGAGAAGCGAAGCGCTCGAAATACGAGGCTGACGCCGCTTTCAACTGGCTACAGCATCGCCGCTACCTGCGGCAAGACGATTACAGCTACGCAATCAATGCCCATTGTGACCGATACTGGGACGTTCCGATTAACACCTTCTTTCCTCATGAATTTCGAGTCGCCCTTACCCCGTCCGGCGCCGATAGGGCTGCAAGCATCATCCGCGAAGACAAAGCCAAATGGAAGAAGTCCATAACCCACATTGGCTCGGGCATAAAAGAGGCGCCGCGATTCGTCGCTGCGCTTGCCTTTCTCTTTCTGATGCTTACAGGCGCTGGCGGTTACTTGCTTAAGGCCTATCAGGATCGGTTCAAACAATCAACGCCGCAAGTGGCAGCCCCGATGCACTCGTCAAAGCCGGTGACGCGGCGGGACCAGTAAATGATAACTAATCAGGTACGCTAAACGGAATAGGTCTCTATTCCGATGGGGGGGGAACCCAAACCGGTCAGGTCGATTTCCCGCGCATCGGAACCTCCGTGCCTCCATCTCTCCACAGTGAGAAGATTTTGCGGCTACGCGCCGCGAGCCCTGAAGGGCGTCTTGAACGCTGCGCCTTCGGCTCCGACGGGTTGAGTTGAACGCTGCGCTACGGGAATCGGCACCGCCGATGCCGTCGGCCCCCATTACCTGCTCCGACGCGACCCCGCCCGGCGCTCGGCCGTTTCAACCTGCACCGCATCCCCAACCTTCAGCTTGAGCTGATCCCGCGCCGATCCGTTGCGCACCGCGATCTCCAATAGCCCGCTGCTCCCGACGAGCGCGATCGGCCGGCCCGGCCCGGTATCCCAGTACGTGCGCCGCAGGCCACCGAGCGATTTGTTCTTCACCCGGATCTCCAGCTCCTTCCCCTTCGGCAGCCGCGTAAACGGCAGGTTCGTCGTGGCGTTCCCGAAGTGATCGATGTGAATAATGCGCACGGAATGCATTCCCGTCGCCGGCGTCAGATTAGACAGTAGCACCGGATCGTCGATCGCCCGCCCCAGCGCCCGCACCTCGTTGGACCTGGCAACGCGCCCCGCCACCGGCGCCATGATGTCGCGCCCATGAAAAGTCCGGCTCGAATTCCGCGGCCGCCAGGTCAGCTCATACACCCTGCCGCCGGGATGCAGCCGCCACGCCCAGGTGATCAATCCGTTATCCGGGCAGACGATCCACTGCCGGTTGATGCTCGCAATGATCATCCGCCGATCCGTCCCCACCCCCGGATCGATCACCGCCAGGTGCACGGACCGCGGCGGAAACCCATCCACCGCCCGCTCCAGCACGATCGCCCCATACCGGATATCCTGCGGCGGAATCGCGTGCGAAATGTCCACCAGCCGCGCCAGCGGACACTCCCGCAGCAGCACCGCCTTCATTGCCGCCACGTAGGCGTCCTCCAGCCCGAAATCGCTGGTCAAGGTGATGATGGGCCGGCGTTCCGTCATGGAATCTACCGTAAAGGCCGCTCTCAAGACGGTCAATCGATATCCGCAGGCGCGATGGGGTGCATTTCCGCCCCGCGCGACTAAAATGGTGCCGGATGAATGAAGTGGTTGAGAATTCAAAGCTCGAGCGGATGATCCGCCAGCAGGTCATCGAGCGCGGCATCACCGATCCCCGTGTCATTGACGCCCTGCGACCGTCCCGCGCGAGAAGTTCTTCCAGGATGATCTCCAGCGCGAAGCCTACGCCGACCGCGCTGCCCCCATCGGCCACGGCCAGACCATCTCCCAGCCCTACATGGTCGCCCTCATGACCGAGCGCCTGGAGGTCAGCCCGGAGCACACCGTCCTGGAGATCGGCACCGGCAGCGGCTACCAGACCGCGATCCTCTCGCGCCTGGCGCGTGCAGTCTGGTCCATCGAGCGCGTCAAGCCCCTGCTCGATGCCGCCTTCGACCGCCTGCACGACCTCGGCGTCAAGAATGTCCACTTCCGCTACGGCGATGGCACACTCGGCTGGCCCGAAGCAGCCCCCTTCGATCGCATCCTCATCGCTGCCGGCGCACCCGGCCTGCCGCGCGACCTGCTTCTGGCCCAGCTCCGTGACGGCGGCATCGCCGTCCTTCCCGTCGGTTCAGAAGATGAGCAAATGCTCCTTGCGGTTCGACGCCGCGGCGACGAGTTGATCAGCGAAGAAGTCTGCCCCTGTCGATTTGTCAAACTGATCGGCGCGATGGCTGGGAAAACATCGATGGCCCATGCCGAGCGTGAGACAACTTCGGCGCTGGCGCTTCCGGTCGAGTCCCTGGATCAGGTCGGCCCCAGCCGCGCCAAAGCCCTCAAGCTCCTGGGCGTGCGGACCCTCGGCGATCTGCTCGAATATTTTCCGCGCAACTATCAATACGAATCCTCCGAGCGCGGCATCGACCAGCTCGTCACCGAGCAGATCCAGACCGCCCGCGGCCAGGTCGTCGCCGTCGACTATGTCCCCATCCGCCCGCGCCCGCGGTTCGAAGCGACGATCGACGACGGCGCCGGCAAGTTGGGCCTCGTCTGGTTCAACGGCGCCTATCTCCGCCGGACGATCTGCCCCGGCATGATGATCCGCGTGCAGGGAAAGGTCCGCTTCTACCGAAACGTGCCGCAGATGGTCAATCCCAGGTGGCACGCGATCGCCGACGACGAGCCGCCCATCCAACAGAGCGCCTTCCGCCCCATCTATCCCGCCACCGCCAAACTCGCCAGCGAAGCGATCCACCGCGTCATCGATCAGAACCTCGATGCCGCCCTCGCCGAAGTCCACGAGTGGTTCGAGCCCGATCTGCTCGAGAAGCGCGGCCTGATGGACCGCCGCACCGCTTACCACGCCATCCACCGTCCCAGGGATAATCGCGAAGCGATGAGCGCGCGACGGCGCATCGTTTATGACGAACTGATGCTGATGCAGCTTGGCCTGGGCATCTCCAAGCGCCTGCGCGACCGCAAGTTGACCGCTCCGATCCTGCGCGGACAAGCTGCTGGATGAGCGGATCTGCAAGCGCTTCCCTTTTGAGATGACCCACGCCCAGAAGGCCGCGTGTTACCAGATCGTCAGGGACGTGCAGAGCGGCCGCCCCATGAACCGTCTGCTCCAGGGAGACGTTGGCTCGGGCAAGACCATCGTCGCGCTCTACGCGATGCTGATCGCCGTCGCCAACCGGATGCAGGCAGCCCTGCTGGCGCCGACGGAGGTGCTCGCCGAGCAGCACTACCTGACGCTCTCGAGCTTCCTCCGCGGTTCCAGCGTAGGCATCGAGCTTCTCACCGCCCGCACCAAGCGAGGCGGGAAAAAGGCCCTCCGGCAGCGCCTCGGCGAAGGAGAGGCCCACATCGCCGTCGGCACGCAGGCCCTGATCCAGGCGGACATCGAGTTCGCCAATCTCGGAATCGTCGTCGCCGATGAGCAGCACAAGCTCGGCGTCCGCCAGCGCAACGCTCAAGAGCAAGGGATCTTCCCCGCACTACCTCGTCATGACCGCGACCCCCATTCCCCGCACGTTGGCCCTCTCCTACTTCGCCGACTTCGACGTCAGCATTATCGACGAGCTTCCACCAGGCCGACAGCCCATCGAAACGCGCTGGCTGCGTGCCACGCAATCCGCAAAGGCCTACGAATTCATTCGCAGCCGGGTCGATCGCGGGCAGCAGGCCTACGTGGTCGTTCCCCAGATTGAAGACGACGGCATCGCTGGGGAGGGCGTGGGGGGCGAGGACATCAAATCCGCGATCAAGGAACACAAGCGGCTGTCCGAGGGACCGCTCAGGGGCCTGCGCCTTGGCCTTTTGCACGGGCAGATGACCACCGACCAAAAGCAGCAGGTCATGACGGCCTTCCGCGACCGACAGATCGACGTCCTCGTTGCCACAACGGTCATTGAGGTCGGCATCGACGTCCCCAACGCGACCGTGATGCTCATCGACAACGCCGAGCGCTTCGGCCTCTCGCAGCTTCACCAGCTTCGCGGCCGCGTGGGCCGCGGCGCTGAGCGATCGTATTGCCTGCTGCTCTCCGATGCGACAACGGAGACAGCCGAGGCGCGTCTCACCGCACTGACCCGCAGCAACGACGGCTTCGAAATCGCCGAAATGGATCTTCGGCTTCGCGGCCCGGGCCAGTTCTTCGGCACGCGCCAGCACGGCCTGCCTGAATTCAAGATGGCCGACCTCACCAGCGAAATCGACCTGCTCAAGCTCGCCAAAGAGGATGCACTCGAGATCCTCGAGCGCGATCCGGAGATCGGCTCGCCGCAGCACCGCCACCTGCGCCAGGCCCTGGCTCGACAATTCGGGGACAGCATCGAACTGGCGCAGGTTGGCTAGCCGGCGTATAATCCGGCCATGGCCGATTCCGTTCATCCGCATGTCCTCAAGCTCGGCAAAGTCGCACTGGTGGTCGTGGACGTTCAGGACGCCTTCCGCCCCGCAATCGCCGATCTCGAAGTGATCGCCCGTCGGATCGCGACCATGGTGCAAGCCGCCGGTTTCCTGAAGATCCCCGTGCTCGTAACCGAGCAATACCCCCCGCGCCTCGGCCGGACAGTCAAGGAGATCCTCGACGTCCTGCCGCCCGATGTTCAGATCGTCGACAAGACCGCCTTCAGTTGTTGCGGCGCCGCTCCCTTCCTCGACCAGCTCGCAGCAACCAAAGCCCGCCAAACCATCGTCTGCGGCATCGAATCCCACGTCTGCGTGAACCAGACCGTCCACGATCTGCTCGCCCGCGATAATCAGCCGCATCTGCTGCTCGACTGCATCAGCAGCCGCACCGCCCAGAACCGCCAGATCGGCATCGACAAGATGCTTGCCAGCGGTGCGATTCCATCCAGCGTCGAGCTGGCCCTGTTCGAGCTCGTGCGCGATGCCAAGCACGAGCAGTTCAAAGCCGTGCAGAAGCTGATCAAGTAGCGGCGACATTGTGAGTTTGGAGCATCTCCCCGCACCCGGTAGAATTCATACCCTGGCAGAGAATAAAGGAGTTTGCATGTCCACCCAGGGCGAGATCTCGTCCGAAGCCGCCCCCCTGCCGTCGATCGCGGCCGTCGAACGGATTCCGGTGACCGTCTATCCCTCCAGCCGGCTGGCAAGCAATGCCGTGGCCCAGGAAATCGCGGAATTGATCCGCGCAAAAGCCGCCTGCAGAGAAAACGTGGTGCTGGGTCTGGCCACCGGTTCCACGCCCACCGGCATCTACGACGAGCTGATCCGCCTGCATAAGGAGGAAGGTCTCTCGTTCAGGAACGTCGTGACCTTTAACCTCGACGAGTATTACCCCATGCAGCCGGATGCGCTGCAAAGCTACCAGCGCTTCATGCGTGAACACCTCTTCGATCACGTAGACATCGATGCCGGAAACATCCACATCCCCGACGGCACGGTCTCCCGCGAAAAGGTGAACGAATTCTGCCACCGCTACGAGCGCATGATCAAAGAAGCCGGCGGACTCGATTACCAGATCCTGGGCATCGGCCGCACCGGTCACGTCGGTTTCAACGAGCCCGGCAGCCCGCGCGACAGCCGCACCCGCCTGATCACGCTCGACCGCATCACTCGACTGGACGCCGCCAGCGATTTCTTCGGCGAGCCGAATGTGCCGCGCAAAGCCATTACCATGGGCGTGGAGACGATCCTCTCCGCCCGGCGCGTCGTCCTCCTCGCCTGGGGCGAGCACAAGGCCGCGGTCATCCATCGCGCCGTCGAGGGCGAGATCACGCCGCAGGTCGCCGCCAGCTACCTCCAGCAGCATCCCAGTGCCCGCATCGTCCTGGATAACGCCGCCGCCGCGGAGCTGACCCGCTTTAAGTCACCCTGGCTCCTGGGAAATCTTGAAGACTTCGGTCTGAAATGGGACGCCGCCATGACCCGCAAGGCGGCGATCTGGCTGGCGACCGAGACCACCAAACCCCTCCTCAAGCTCACCGACGAGGACTACAACGAGCACGGCCTGCAGGAACTCATCGCCTCCCGTGGCGGCGCCTACGACATCAACATCGAAGTCTTCCGCTCCCTTCAGGCGACCATTACCGGCTGGCCCGGCGGAAAGCCCCGGGAGCACCAGGACGAGGCCCGCTACCACGGCTCGGTCCTGAGCCAGGCGAAGGGCCCGACCTTCCACCACGCCAATGCCGAAACCTTCCCCAAGCGCGTGCTCGTCTTCTCGCCACACCCCGACGACGACGTGATCTCGATGGGCGGCACGCTCATCCGCCTCTGTGAGCAGGGGCATGACGTTCACGTCGCCTACCAGACCAGCGGCAACATCGCCGTGTTCGACGATGCGGCGCTCCGCCATTCCGCTTTCGTGCACGAATACGCCGAGGCCTTCAATTTCGGCCTCGAGCAGGCCAACCAGATCGAACAGCAGATCGAAGCGTTCATCCGCCACAAGCATCCCGGCGAAGTCGATTCGCCGGAACTCGCCAGGATCAAGACGATCGTTCGCCGCAGCGAAGCCCGCTCCGCCGCCAGATTCTGCGGCGTCAAGGAATCAAACGTTCACTTCCTCGACATGCCCTTCTACGAAACCGGCCGCGTGCGCAAGAAGCCGCTCAGCGAGCAGGATGTCCAGATCGTCATGACGCTTCTGGAAGAAGTAAAGCCGCACCAGGTCTACGCCGCCGGCGACCTTTCCGATCCGCACGGCACGCATCGTGTCTGCCTCGCTGCGATCTTCGAAGCGCTCAAGCGGTTGCGGAACAAGCCCTGGATGAAAACCTGTGAAGTCTGGCTCTACCGCGGCGCCTGGCAGGAATGGGGAATCGACGAGATCGAGATGGCCGTCCCCCTGGCCCCCGATGAAGTGGACCGCAAGCGCATCGCGATCTTCAAGCACGAAAGCCAGAAGGACAAAGCGCTCTTCCCCGGCACCGACACCCGCGAATTCTGGCAGCGCGCCGAGGAACGCAACCGCGCCACCGCCAAGACCTACGACAAGCTGGGCTTAGCGGAGTACGAAGCCATCGAAGGCTTCGTGCGGTGGAAAGGAGCCGAGTCGTAGCATGTGCGTCCCGGCCATGTCCCATCCACCGATATTACTCAAAGAGCTTCGGCTGCCGCGGATCATCCGCGGTTGATTCAATCTGCCCGTCCGCCAGGCGGGTCACGAGTGTCTCCCCGCCCTGAACTTGCTTGCTGCTCCGCACCACGGCCCCGCCCTTCTTCATGAAAGTAACTGAATAGCCACGCTTGAGCACACCCAGCGGGTTGAGCGCTTGTAGCTGTCTTTCAAGGGCGTCGATCTCCTCGACGTGTCCCTGATGCGCCACGCGAAGCCCGCGCCGCAGACGCTCGTGGACCGCGGCCAGTTGCTGCTCATGCAGCCGGATCAAATTGCGCGGATGGCGAGACGCGAGTCTCGTCGCAAGGACACCGAGCCGGTCGCGGTCGATGGTTTGGAGGCGCCGCGAAATCGCCAGCATCAGCGCCCGCTGCTGATCGTCGATCAGCTGTTGCAGCCGATAGATTCGCTCCAGCGGCCGCCGGAACACCTCATGCCGCGAAATCGCCACCAGCCGGTGCCGCCCCTCGCTGATCCGGCCGCGCATCGCGTTCCGCAGCCGGTTCCCCAGCCCTTCCACGTCATCTCGCGCATGGCGCCAGTTCGCCGTCACTACCTGTGCGGCTTCCGTCGGCGTATGCGCATGATAGTCCGCCACCAGGTCCGCGATCGAAACATCGATCTCATGCCCGATCCCCGTCACGATCGGAATCCGCGACGCGGCAATCGCCCGCGCGAGCACTTCTTCGTTGAACTCCCACAGATCTTCAAGTGATCCTCCGCCGCGCCCAACCAGAATCACATCGCAGGCGCCGCGGCCATTGATCCGCTCGATCTGCTGCGCCATCTTCTCCGCCGACCCATCCCCCTGCACCGGCACGTGATGCACCTTCACGCGCAGCCACGGAAAGCGACCGAGCACCTTCAGCATATCCTGTAACGCCGCCGTCTGGCTGCTCGTGACCAGCGCAATATCCATCGGATACGCCGGCAGCGCCTTCTTCCGTTCCGCCGCAAACAGCCCCTCCCTCTGCAGCTTCGCCCGCACCTTCTGAAACGCCAGTTCCAGCGCCCCCTGTCCCAGCGGCTCGAGCTTTCGCACATACAGCTGGTACTTGCCGCGATGTGCATAGACCTGCACCCGCCCCGTCGCCAGCAGCTCGGTCCCATCGCTCGGCTCAAACCGCAGCATCGCAAAATCGTCGCGGAACATCACGCAGTCGATGCACGCCTTCGCATCCTTCAGCGTGAAATAGAAATGCCCCGATTCCCGGTGCGGCCGGCAATTACTGCACTCGCCTCGTACCATCACGATCGGCGGCAATCCTCCCCGGATCACCTGATCGATCTGGCTCGTAATCTGCGAAACCGACCAGACTTCGCCGGCAGCGCTCCTGCCCGCCGGCGCAGGCGCGGGCTTTCTGCCGCTCCGAGTCACCTTCTCGCGAAATTCAAAGAATCCCGGCAACTTCCACCTCAACAACCAACCATCTCACGGCTGCAGCGTCTCGGCCAGCAGCCGAAACCGCAATTCCGCGTGCTCGTACGGCACCTCGTGCTTGTGATACGGATAAACCTCGATCCGCTTCTCACAAACCATGTGATTGTAAACCGCAAAAATCGTGCTTGGCGGACACACATCATCCCAAAGGCAATTGCACATCACCGTTTTGCATTTCACCCACGGCGCCAGGTTGATGCAGTCGCAATAGCTCAACGTTCGATACGCCTGCTCCATCAACTGCGGAAACGCCTTGATGAATTGCGGGATCTCCAGATAAGGTCCCGCCGCCGCGATCGAAACGCCCCGCCGGTAGTCGCACAGAAAGGGAATATCCGGCAGCGCCAATATCGGCCGCTCCGAAAGCGCCGCAGCCGCCAGCGCAATTCCACCGCCCTGGCTCAGCCCCGTCACCGCAACGCGCTTCGGATCAACCTCGTCCCGATGACAGAGCAACTCCAGCGCCCGTACCGCATCCGCGAACACGTACCGGTAGTAATACTTCGCCGGCTCACGAATCCCCTGCGTCATCCATCCAAGCTGCGCGCCTTCGGGATAAACCGCCGCATCCTGCGACTGCCCGTTCTGCCCGCGGCAGTCCATCGACAGCACGCAAATCCCCTGCGACGCATAGTTCAAGAGATCCAGCGGCCTCGTCCCCCGCCCACTGTACCCGTGATAGACGCACAGCCCCGGCATCTTCCCCCGCGAGTCGGGTCTGAGATACCACCCCGCCAATCGCCCGCCCCCAAACCCATCAAACCGCACCGCATAACACTGCACCCCCTTCGCCGCCAAGTCGTACGGAAACAACTCCGCATTCAGCGGCTGCCCCACCGCCTGCGCCACCGTAGTCTTCCAATACTGCTCAAAATCCACCTCCCGATACAGCGGCGGCAAATGCTTCCGCATCTGCTCCAGCGGCATGTCGATCGACGCCATACGATCTCCTTCCGTCCAACCCCAACCAGAATACCGGCCGCGCCAGCCAGTTTGTAGAGGCGACTTGCGCCACATCTGCTGCTATCCTGCAGACATGGAGATCCGCCCGGCCATAGCCTCCGATCTCGACTCCCTGCGCGAAATCGACGGCACTATCGAATCCGCCGCCTATCTCCACCTCGAACACGCCGGAGAAGGGTTGAACAAGTCCTGCGCCTGGAACAACGCCCCCTCCGCCAGAAGCTCATCGATCCCAACCGCCTGGGCGATGAAGGCTATTTCGCCGCCAAGCAGATCATCAGCGGCATCGACGAAGGCGTCGCCTGCGTCGCCGAGCATGATGACGCCGTGGTCGCACTGCTGGTCGCTCAACCCCGTCCCGCGTCCGGCACGCTCCACATCGTCGATCTGCGAATCGACTACGACCACCGCCGCCAGGGTCTTGGGACCGCGATGATGTTCCAGATGATCCAGCAGGCCCGCGAGCGCGGCTCCGCGCCGTCAGCATTGAGACCCTCACCAACAACATCCCGATCTCCAATTTATTGAACAAATGCGGCTTCGAACTGGCCGGTGTGGACATGTACCGCAGATCGAATCACGATATCATCAAGGAAACCGCCACCCTCTTCTGGTATGCCGCGCTCGACTGACCACTGCACAAGCGACCTCTTAACGCCGATAAAAGGGAAGCCAGGGATTACGAAATCAGACGTAGTTCGACAAATTCACCGGCCGATGCTATCCAGTGCCCTCGCGCAAGACGATGAGCAACCCGACGACCCAACATCCCGCCGACCAGGAGCGCCCCACCCCGCCGGTCCTCCAGGTCCTGCGCAACGTCGCCGCCGACGCCGAAGACCGCTCGGAATTCCTCGCCCACACCATTGAGGAAGTCCCCGCCGCCGACGGCGCCCAGGTCCTCGGCAACCTCCCGATCGAAGAAGCTGCCGACGTCGCCGAATACCTCGACCCCGACACCGCCGCCCACGTCCTGGCCCAGATGGACCCCACGCTCGCCGCCTCGGTGATTGCCGACATGGAGATCCCCGAGGCCGCCATGGTCATCTCGTCCATGGACCCCGACGACCGCGTGGACGTCCTCGAGCACGTCGAGCGCGCTCATCGCGAGCGCCTGCTGGCGGAGATGACCGCCGTCGATGTCGCCAACGTCCGCAGCCTCCAGCGCTATCCACGCGACACCGCCGGCGGCATCATGACCACCGAGGTCACCGCCCTCCCCGCCGACCTCACCGTCGAGCAGGCCGTCGCCGAGCTCCGCCGTCTCAACGAAGAGCTCGAGCAGATGTTCTACGTCTACGTCATCGATCGCCGCGGCCACCTCGTCGGCGTGCTCTCCATGCGCGACCTGATTCTCGCCCGCCCCAACCGCAAGATCCGCGAGATCGCCCGCCGCAATGTCGTCTCCGTCCCCGCCACCACCGACCAGGAAGAAGTCGCCCGGCTTATGCGCAAGTACAAATACCTCGCCATGCCGGTGACGGATGATCACAACCGCCTGATCGGCCTGATTACCGTGGACGACGTCGTCAACGTCATTCAGGAAGAAGCCACCGAAGACGTCCAGCGAATGGCCGGTGCTGGCGCCGAAGAGCGCCTCACCAGCCCGTGGACCCTCAGCTTCCGCAAGCGCATCTGGTGGCTGGAGGTGAATCTTGCCACCGCCTTCGCCGCCGCCGCGGTTATCGCGCTCTTTCAGGACGTCATCCAGAAAGTCGCCATCCTCGCCGCCTATCAGACCATCGTCAGCGGCATGGGCGGCAACGCCGGCGCCCAGGCCATGGCCGTCGCCATCCGCGGCATCGCCCTCGGCGAAGTCGATTACCCCCTCCTGCGCAAAATCCTCTTCCGCGAATTCCTCGTCGGCCTGTGCAGCGGCATCGTCATCGGCGCCACCACCGCCGTCATCGCCATGGTCTTCAACTGGTCCCACCATGGCATCGCCCTCGGCCTCATCGTCATGGGCGCGCTGATTATCAATCAAACCATGGCCTGCATCTCCGGCGTCTCCATCCCCTTCATCATGAAACGCCTCGGCTTCGACCCCGCCCAATCCGCCACCATCTTCGCCACCACCGTCACCGACTGCTGCGGCTTCTTCGCCACCCTCGGCCTCGCCGCACTCTTCATGCGTTGGCTAACTTGACCGCGCAAAGAGATCTCCGCAGGGGCGGCCCATCGTCCGCGCATGGCGAAGGACGTTGCTACATAGATTGCGGAGGTCTCTGCGGCCGATGCGCAACAACCTCAAGGATCTGGTGTCACCACCGGAGCAGTCGCTGGGTTCGAGATCTGGATCGTCGCAACCACCGCATGGTAATCAAAAGGGCGGATCCGAAACACGAACTCCTTGAACCGAGACAGAGGCTTGTCAAATCCGCACGTGTCGCGAAATGAATTACGCTCCGCTCTGCTTCCCATCGCGCCGCCGAAGCTCACGCGCTCACCTACAAAATTCATGTGCTCTCCTGCAACATCCACGCCGTACAACAACCAAAACATTCCTGCGCGCTGCCATGGCGCACGATCTCGGCATGTTTCTCCACCTCAACCGGCGGATCGAACCGCACCAGCGGCTTTCCCTGCACGTCCAATTCGACCTCCTTCTTCGCGTTTGCGGGAATATGTAACGTGTCCCAAGGGCCGGTCGCCGCGTCAACCGAAACCACGAAGTTCGGAAGATCGTTGCATGACACGAGATAGACGTTGTAATCCTTGCCCCCAACGCTCTCACCGGAACGGGTGTAATGGCTCCATGTGCCACTCGGAAGAATCGAAACTTTCGCACTGACATCTGCAGGCACCTCCTCCTCGGTGAGGAACGCGATGCTCTTGCCTGAAACCCCCATATGAGAAAGGAGTTTCTTGGTATCCACTGGAAGCGAGTTCAATTCCTCGCCATCCGGCGAGACCCAGCGCTCTTCTTGAAAGTGTCTGACCGCAAGCACTTTAAACGTCATCCCTGGTGGAAGCCCTTCATGAACTGGTCCGACTGCAGAAATCGACGTGACGATCATGTCAGGTTCCGTGGATGCAGCCGGTCGCGGCGCGGATTGACCGTTGGCGACGAAATAGATGGCTGGCACCGACACACCCACAATCAGAACCATTGCAAAAATCGCGATGGTGGCTTTGGTCTTGGTCATGGCGAACAGCGCCTCCTTTGGCTATGAGCAATGTAGAAGTGGTTTTCAGCGATGCGAACGATCCCGCGCTCTGCACCAGCGCCTGCGGCACCGGATGCAGCGCCTGGCCCGCCAGCGCCGCGGGAAACGCCGCCGCTGATACCGAGACCCCTCGACGTGCGAAAATCCCACGCAGCTTCATGATCGCTCGCGCGATGCGGCGCTGGGCCGCCGCTTCGCTCGTCTGAAACTGCTCCGCGATCTGCGTGAACGATTTCCCCTCCATGTACCTAAGCACGACCATCGAGCGATCCGTGCGTCCGAGCCTCGACAGCGCCTCATCCAGCTGGTCGGAGATCATCTCGGGATTCACTAATACGGATCATACCTGATTCGCGCACGGCCGTGTCGGCACAGATCGACTTGATTGACTCCGGCACCAGGCACACCGCTCGCCAGGCGGTGACGGCCGCTTGCCTGAGGTCCTGCCAGGTGGGGTACAGTCGGTTGGACCAATAATGACTGCGCAGGTAATGCCAGAGGTTTTCCGCAGGGTTCAATTCCGGGCTCTTCGGCGGCAGCAGCACCAGGGTCACGTTCGACGGAACTTTCAATGCTGCTGACGTGTGCCAGCCGGCGCGATCGAGCACCATGGCCGCGTGCACGTCCGGGGGCAGGCTGCGTGAGAACTGCTCCAGGAACGCGTTCATCGTTTCGGTGTTGACGTTGGGGGTGATCAGTCCGGCGGCATCTCCTGTTTCGGGGCAGACGGCGCTGAACACGTACAGATAATCGTACTGCGTCTGGCGGATCGCCGGCGGCCGCGACCCGACCTTCGCCCACACGCGTGTGAGCGTGCCGTGCTGACCGAACCGCGCTTCGTCCTGGTAGTAAATCAGCAGGCGCTTGTCGGGATGCTGGCTCGTGAGCTGAGCCAGACGCTCGGGCAACTCTTTTTTTTAAAGTGCTCGATCGCCGCCGGGTCGGTGTCCGGGTGGCGCGGGCGAGGCATCAGGTCGTTGTATCCCAGGCGGTGCAACAGCTTGTAAACGCCGTCCAGCGAATAGACGACGTTGAAACACTTCTCGATTTTCTCCCGCAGAATCGGGCCATTGTACGCGGCGATGCCTTCCTCGGGCGAAGGGCCCGCCTCCAGCATCTGGCACAGATGAGCCTCCTGCTCGTGCGTGAGCCGACGCACTGCACCGGCTGACGCTCGGGAACCAACGCCCCGATCCCGCCACGCCGATAACGGCCGACCCACTGATCCACAAACTGCCGGGAGCGGCCCACAATCTGCGCGATCTGCTCACGCTCCAGTTCCGGGTCCTCTCCCAACCCACATCCCGCAATCAACACCACGCGGTAGCGATCCCGCTGCTTGGCATTTGACGTCGTCGCCACCAGTTCCATCAGCCGACATTTGTCGCCCGCGTCTTGCCACACCACTCTCATCACCGGCCTCCTTGCAAAAGCCGGATCATCTCACTTCACAGGTGCGGGCGCTACCAAACAAGCGCGAACAGCGCGCGAGATTCAAATAGGATCCGTATAATTCCGATGGTTGAGTCTTCCTCTTCATAGCCGCCGCTTCTCGTTCATGGATATGTCGCCGGTTGCGCTGCAGGGCGATGCGGGCCGTGAAATGGGTCGTCCGCACCAGCCACCCCGGCAACAGCGCCGGATCGACCTGCCGAGCCTTTCGGCTCAGCACGATCAGCGTCGCCTGGGCCACCTCCTGGGCCAGGTGCGGATCGCGCGTCTGCCGCATCGCGCTCGAATACACCAGCGGCAAGTACCGCCGGGCCAGTTCGCCAAAAGCGTCAGAAGACCCGACCCCAACGTATTGGCCGAGCAGTTCCCGATCGGAATGTTGTCTCACTGTCAAACTCACCGCTTTATCCGAATATGCTCACTCCGCCGTTCGTCCAGACATCGCCGTCGTTTTATTTGTTACGCTTGCCATTTTGCATAATCGCCCCATACACCTTCGCCAAGAAGTGCGCCTGCAAACCGCCCAGTTTCACAGTTCGTGCCGCCCTTCAGATCCGCGATCGAAAATCCACCTCTCCCCTACCGGCTCTGCTTCCGAATCGTCATATCGAAATTCTTCACCATCGACTTGTACATCCCCCACACCCCCAGGGCATAGATTCCCGTCGCAATCAGGGCAAAGACGAAGATGATCAGCCGCCCCGTGGTCGGATCTCCGCCCGGCATAAACGTGTCGCCCCCGTAGGTGCTCGGATCGATCAACACCGTCAGCACGGTGAACGGGCTGAACGCCCCGATCGCCAGCGCGGCCTCGCCCGTGCGACCGCCGGCCAGCACCGTGTACCCGCACCACCCCACGCGCCCCGCACGCCCCCAGCACGATCCCCACGGAGTTCATCACCGCCCGCACCGTCGTCCGGCAGCGCAGCGACATCTGCATCCCCAGAATGCTCGCAAACGCCGTCGCGATGATCAGCATCGGCGGCATGATCAAAATCGCCTCCGGGAAGACCACCCATCGGAACATCGGCCCCCCGCCCCAAACGTGGTACCGCCAAAGGTCGTACAGAATAAACAAGAGCGCGCTCCCCACCGGCACCGCCACCAGCGGCAGCACATAGCTCACCAGCCCGCGCAGCTTCCCCCAGATGTAATACCGGCTGGTGATCGGCGTCGAGAGCAGAATATCCAGCGAGCCGTCTTCCTTCTCCCGCGTGACAGTGCTGGCCGCCGCATTGGTGACGATCAGCAGGATCACCGCAAACTCGACGATGATCGCCCCCAGCAAAAAGCTCCGTGTCTCCGATTCCCCCAGCCGCCGCGGAATCTCCTTGAGCGTCAGCGCGGTGATCTCCAGCGATCCCGGCCGCGCCGACCGTGACCGTATCCACCGCCATCCGCCCATAAAGGATGTCGTTGCTGTCCGCATCCACCGGCCCGCCCGGCCGCAGGATCGAAATCTTCGCACCCGGCCGCAGCCGGTAAGTCATCGCGCTCTCGCCGTTGTAGATCGTCAGCGTCCCATCGGTCGCGTTGTAACTGGTGGAGCTGATGTATCTTCCTTCGAGCTTCTGCCGCGAAAACATCACCAGCACTGCGATCGCCACCGCCAGCCCGCCCAGGATGAAGAGCATGCGCAGGATCGTCGCCCGCGCCGCCGACGCCTTGGTCTTCGCCTCCCGCCAGGCGATCGGGTTGCTCCACACGGCCCGCGGCTTGCGCGTGCGGTCGCCCCGCGAGAGGTGCAGCGACTGGAGAATGACGGCCCGGAAGTTGGTGGTCGATTGCGCCAGCCGTCGCAACAGCACGATCGACGGCAATATCATCACCAGACTCAGTACCGTCATCAGCCAGGGATAAAACGTCTCCGGGCTGGTCAGGTACCACCGCTCGGGCCACCCCTTCATCGATTCCGGCAGCGACCCCAGATCCGGCGGCGTGTACTGCTGCTCGTGGAACAGCACCCGCAGCGCCAAAAAAGGGTTGATCCCCGTGAAATAGCTGGTCTTGGCCCGGATGACCTTGGGGCTCCCCATCGCATCGGTCACCACCTGCCCGGTCGAATCGCGTTCGATGCCGAGAACCGGATGCGTAAACGGCGCCCGATCGAGCAGCATTCCGCCGATCAGGTAGATGACGATGAAGAGGTAAAAGCTGAAGATCGTGCGCCGGGTACCCACCTTGAAGGTCGCGATTGCCATCGCCAGCGCCCCCGTGACCAGCGTCGTTGCCGCCGCGATCGCAAACGACAGGACGATGGAGCGAATCGCCACGCCGCCGAAAATCTGCGTGATCGAGAAGATCGGGATGCCGCTGACCAGCAGCGCAACCACGAAGAAGATCCGGCTCAACAGCGACCCCAGCACGATCTGTCCGTTGGTCAGCGGCGTCGCCAGGAGAATGTCATACGTCTGCGAGTCCTTCTCCTGCGTGATCGCCCCCGCGGTGAAGACCGGCGCCAGCAGCGCGACCAGCCCAAGCTGGAGATAGCTCAACTCCTGAAACAGCCTTGCCAACGTCTGCCGCCAGCGCCGTCAACAACGTCCCCGACCCAGAGCCGCCGGAAGAAAGGATCGCCACAAAGACGACGAGAATCAGCAGTCCCAGGTACCCACAGCGCACGAATTGATCGCGCGTGCGCCTCCCACCCGACTCGACCACGCGAAGCAGTATCGGGTTCGCCGGTACCAGCCGCCAAAGATAATCGCCGATTCCAAGCATGCTCAGAAACCCGAATCACGAAACCCGAAATCCGAAACAATGACGAAGCTCAAATCACGTTGGAATTCAGAGCTTGCGACGGATAGCTCCGAAGATGAGATTCAGCTCCTTTGCTTCGCGCGAAAGAGGCTTCGCCTCCTCCCGCAGTTGGGGATCGGCAGCGACAACGAGCCGCAGCCAGTGTTTGGTTTCCTTCGCCTCGCGCCGACAGAGACCGACTTTGAAGCGGAAGTCCTTCTTCGAATCGGAGTCATCCGCCTCCACGTAATTTGCTCCAACACTCCCGGCCCCACGAACCAGTTGGGAAATCAGTGGCCGAGTAACTTCAGTCACGGAAATCTTCTTCGCGAAGTCGATGACGGCTTCACCAAACCGCGCGGTACGTTCTTCCAGATCATAACGGCTCTCGGCAATGACTCTCGTCATTCGGATTTCGTCATTCATTCGGATTTCGGGTTTGGGTATTCGTCATTTTCACTGAACCATCCCTTTTGTGAGCCGCATGAACGCCGTCTCCAGGTTCACTTCCTCCTCCTTCAAGAGCGTCAGCTTGAAACCGTTCTGGATCAGTCGCTGCGGCACAAAGCTGTAATCTTCCACGCCATCCTTCAGCGAGACTTCGATAAACCCGTTATTCGCGGCGACGTTGACGATGTTCGGATCCTCGCTCAAAAGCGCGGCCGCGAGTTGCTGGTTGTGTGCCACGCCGACATGCAGCACCGTCCCGGTCCGCGCCCGGCGGACGATGTCCGCCACCGGCCCGGAGTAAATCAGTTCTCCGCGCTCGATGATGCCGACCTTATTACACAGGTCCGCCAGCTCCGGAAGGATGTGCGAGCTGATCAGGATCGTCTTGCCCATCCGCCGCAGCTCTTTGAGCAGCTCGCGCATCTCGATGCGCGCCCGCGGGTCGAGGTTCCCCGCCGGCTCGTCCAGCAGCAGCACCCTGGGATCGTGCACCAGCACCCGCGCGATCGACAGCCGCTGCTTCATGCCGCGCGACAGCCCATCGACCGGCGCATCTTTCTTGTAGGCCAGGTCCGTCAGTTCCAGCACGTCGTTGACGATCGTGGTGCGCCGGGCTCCGTTGATGTTGTAGGCCGCCGCGAAGAACTCAAGGTATTCCTGCACCACCATGTCTTCGTACGCCCCGAAGTAGTCGGGCACGTAGCCGATCATCGGCCGGATCTGACGGGACTGATACCCCACCACCAGATCGCAGATCCGCGCTTCCCCCAGGTCGGCTGGAGCAGCGTCGCCAGGATCTTGATCGTCGTGGTCTTACCCGCGCCGTTGGGCCCGATGAAGCCGAAGCAGTCCCCTTCCTCAATTTCGAGATTGAGGTTCGACAGCGCCACGAGCGTCCCATAGCGCTTGGTCAGGTTGACCGTCTTGATCACCGCCATGCGACGATCTCCTGGGAAAAGCCTGCATGAACAGCAGCGGCCATATCGTCCTCACCCTGCCGCGTCCGGCTCCCGAGAATCGACGGCTGCGTCGTCATGAGAACCTGCCGCGAGCGCTGGAGGGGCACAACGAACTGGTAGATTACCGCGCCGTCGCCGGCGACGCGCTGCCCATCGACTTCCAGCGGAAAAGGCAGCGGCTGGCCGCCATCGGCCTCGGCAATGACGACCAGATTCCCCGCACAGACGGCGGGTGAAACATCATACTCCCGCGCCTCCCCGCCGCAGCAGGTCCACCCGCTCGGGCACGTTCGGGAAATTCCGCATCGGCGGCAGCCGGTCGAACAGGCTCAGCATCGGAATCGACTTGCGCACCGTTCCATCCCGTTCCGACCACTGCACATCCATGAAATCCCGCCCGCGAAAGGCCGAGTACCAGTAGCGCGACCCATCCAAAGTCCTGCCCCGGACGACCCAGGATGTACTGAAGCTTGATGTGATCGTCCGGCGTGGCGCCGTTCTCGCCGACGAACTTGGGCCGGTCCTGGAAAAACTCCCGCTGAAGGTCCACCACCCGGTCCTTCTCCCAGACCGGCAGGTAGAACATCTCATCGTCATCATGGCTGGCGGTCAGGTCGCGATAGACGAAATAAACGTTCTTCAGGTCCTTCCCCGTCCGGTTCCCCAATTGTCCCTCCAGGATCGAGTTGCTTTCCAGCACCACGAGCTGCGCGCTTCCGTCCAGACCGCCTTTGGTCTGGCCCACCCAGTGCGCTTCGAATTTCTTCAGCGTGCTGCGATACGGCACCGACAGCGCCGCCGGCGCATCGGCTCCTGCTTCGCGCACCGGCACCTCATAGGGAAGCTGGGCCGGGAACTGGTTGTCCGCCGTCACGTGCTTGGGATGAATTGGAAACGCCGTCAGGTAACTGACGTGATTGGGCGCGGTATCCCGCAGCGCGATCTGCTGGTTCCCATCCTGCGGGATGTACAAACCCATGCGGCTGATCGCCAGCGCCGGCTGACCCGGCGCTTCGCGCACGAAGGTCACGTGGGAAAGCTCGGGCACCCCCCGCACCACCAGCTTCACCACCAGCACCGTCAGCGCCGTCGCCGCGATGGCGCTGGCGCCGAACATGAACCAGCTCATCTCCGCGCGCTTGCGGCCATTCAAGAAGAAGTAGACTCCCGGCCCGGCCACCAGCCAATAGGCGATGAAGAACAACGCCGCAATCAGCACGAGCGTCCGGCTCTTGGCGGTCAGCTCCATCAGCCCATCCAGCGCCGCTCCCAGGTCCTTGCGCACCGTGGTCGCATACGGCTTCTGCTGGGCATCGGTTGGATTGCTGGGCATGATGGTGGTGTCGTTCTTCCAGTCGAACACCCGATCCCAGATATGCGGCCAGCCCGGCAGCGCCCCCCCATCCGGCCCGCGCCGCCCGCGTCAGGCCGGGATCAGACAGATCCTGCGCCACCCAGGTGACGCATCCCGCCCCCAGCGGCTCGCGCACGAAATAAGGCGACACATCATCTCCCGCCTGCTTAGTCGCCTTTATTCCGTTTTTGTTCCCCCGCGTCGCATCATCCCAGTGAATCACCGCATCCACCAGCGTCCCCGGCTTGGCAACCGCGCGCGCCACCCGGAACGGTCCGGTCACCCCTGCCCAGGCGGCTCGATCCGCCGCCTCCCGGTCGCGGGCGTTGGCATCGGTGTAGTCGTAGTTCTCATCGGCAACCGCCATCGACGCCAGGGGCTGCGCGCTGTTCCGGTCCACCAGGTCCTTCACCACCACCGGCATCATCTCGCCCCACGCCTCGCCCGCATCGCGCTGCGCCGGCTGACAGATCACCAGGCTCCCCCCCTGCCGCACGTAATCCTGGATCGCCCGATAGCGCCGCTCATCCGATGGCTTGGCCGGGTCCGGCGCCGGCCCATTGAGCCAGAGCAGCTCATCCACCGCCTGATATCCCCGCACATCCTCGGGCAATTCCGTCGGCCGCACGCCGATCATGACCACGTCTTCCATCGTGCCGACGGCGCTCTGGTAATCCTTCCACACCGGCTGGCCCGCATCGAGCACCGCCACCACCAGCCGATTGCCCCGCACGATGTTGCTGTGATATCCGCCGGGATAATTGTCCAGATCCGTGATGGTGCTGGTCACCGGAAGCTCGGAGATCTCCCTGCCCTTCTCGTCGCAGACGAAGACGTGCAGCTCTTGCTGAAGCTCGCGCAGCGTCCCGCCCTTGGTCGTATCCATCAGCCCGCCGGCCGTCGGCTGCGGAATGAAGTACATCCAGAAGCGCTGCTCCTGCGCATTCCCCTCATCCGAGCCGGTGAGCGAAACGGTCTCGGTGAATTCCGGCGTATCCCGGTCCAGATCCTCCTGCTTCACGCGGATCTGATAGGTCCCGGACTTCTGCGCCAGCAGCCGCACGACCATCGGCGTCCAGCAGTTGGGCCGATACAGCGAGCCGAACCCGATGCTCTCCACTTCCCCCTTAACCGCCTGCCCCAAAGCAGAGGTCTGTGCGAAGCAGACAACGGTGATAGCCAGAAGAAAGATTCCCGCGAGCGGCCAACGCATTAATGGAAACTAATTTACGGCCGGGGCAGGTTTCGGACAAGGCAAATCGGCTTTTAGCGAATTGACGTGGGACCCTTTTGGCACTCCCTAACATGACAGCGCTAGATCGCTTGTAAGTCCTTGTTTTTCGGTCAGCGCAATTATCGCCGACAGCCGTTCTCGATATCGCCATCATCGTTTCGGCACCAACATAGCGCTGTCATACTAAGCGCTGCGCCTGCGGCGACGAGGAAGCAGAACCAGACTACCCAGGCCCAGCACGGCCAGCGATGCCGGTTCGGGAACGGCCAGGGCATAGCCGGTGTGAAAGCCGCTGGCGATAGCCGCGTAGCCCGTCCCGATTGGCGCGTCGGAGACTTCGCCATAGCTGTCCTGGCCCCAAGCTACGATGGCGCCGTCTGCCGTCAACGCGTAAGCCGTCTCGTAGCCGCCGGCGATGGCAGTGTAGCCGGTCCCGCTCGGCACATTGGATACATCCCCCCAGCGGTCATCGCCCCAAGCCACAATCGCGCCGTCCGTGGTCAAGGCGTAACCGTCGAAGACGCTGGCGGCGATGGCAGTGAAGCCGCTCCCGGTTGGCGCAGTGGACACCATGCCATAGAAGTCAGCGCCCCAAGCCACGATCGCGCCGTCCGCCGTCAAGGCGTAACCCGCGTTCCCTTTGGCGGCGATAGCCGTGTAGCCGCTCCCGGTTGGAACGTTGGACACTTCGCCATAGTTGTCATCGCCCCAGGCCACGATCGCGCCGTCCGCCGTCAAGGCGTAACCCGTGTAGGCACCGCCGGCGATGGCCGTGTAACCAGTCCCACTCGGCACATTGGATTCTTGGCCACGGTTGTTATAGCCCCAAGCCACGATCGCCGCGTCCGCCGTCAAGGCGTAACCCGTGTAGGCGCCGCCGGCGATGGCCGTGTAGCCCGTCCCCGTCGGCGCGTATGATACTGCGCCCGCAACGTCAGAACCCCAAGCCGCGATCGCGCCGTCCGTTGTCAAAGCGTAACCCGTGTAGGCGCCGCCGGCAACGACCGTGTAGCCGGTCCCGGCCGATGCGTTGGATACTTGGCCATATTGGTCCCATCCCCAGGCCACGATCGGGCTGGAGTGAGCATCGGTGGCCAGCCCCCCGGCGAGAATCGCGGCTAGCACCATGCCCATCCAGTAGAATCGACCCGATCGATCTGAGCTCCGGCTCTTCCCCATGACGATTTCTCCTTCCGAACGAACCGTTCCGCGCTATCCACCCTCGCCGCCTCTCCGTCGCCGGCGCGGCAGCAGGCCCAGAGCGCCCAGCGCGCAGCAGGCCCAGCGATGCCGGTTCGGGAACATCGGGAGCGAGCGCGTAGCCAGTGTAATCGCCGCTGGCGATGGCCGTGTAGCCGGTCCCGGTCGGCGCATTGGATACTTGGCCTTGGCCATCATAGCCCCAAGCCACGATCGCGCCGTCCGCCGTCAACGCATAACCGGTGTAAAAACCGCCGGCGATGGCCTGGTAGCCCGTCCCGGCCGGCGCGTTCAGTGCTCCGTCAGCGAACTCATTGCCCCAGGCTACGATGGCGCCGTCCGCCGTCAACGCGAAGCCGCCGTAATATCCGGCGGCGATGGCCTTGTAGCCGGTCCCGGTCGGCGCGTTGGTTACTTGGCCATAGATGTCATAGCCCCAGGCCACGATCCGGGCGCCCCTGGCCCGGCCGGCCAACGCCACCAGCGCGATGAACACCACAAGGGCTGCATATGTGTGGATGCGCATGATAAACTACTCCCTTCCGCCCCGGAGGGGGGTGCGCCGTGGCGTACCCCAGTGATTAGGCTACTGTTCAGAGGAGTTGTCAATCTCCTTTTCCAGAAGAATGACCCCAGTTCCCGATGGTTGCCGCAAACATCGGATGGTGGGTTATGGTTACGGTCGTGGGCCAGCGCCGACGGCGCCGCCAGCGGCCCGCGCAGCCTCTGCGCTTCGATGCACGGCTCTTGCACTTCGATGCACAGCTCCTGCGCCTCGATGTAAAACCCCTGCGCCTCGATGCACAACTCGTGCGCTTCGATGCAAAACCTCTGCGCCTCGATGCACAGCTCCTGCGCTCGGCGCAAAAAGGGCTGCGCTTCGATGCAAAAGGGCTGCGCTTCGATGCAAAATCGTTGCGCTGGGCGGTTATCGGGACGGGTAAGGGGGCGGCGCGGCGGGGCAAGGCGAATTTCGGCCTGATTACCGGGCGGGGAATAAGGATGAAGCAGGAAGGATGAAGGATCAAGCGCGCTCTTCCTGTTTTCCGCCTTCAGCCTTCATCCATCCGCCTTGCGCTTACCCGTCACGCCTTACGCCTTGCGAGCTCAAGTCGCCTTCCCGATCCGCCGATGCTTCCGGCGTGGCGGGAATCGGCGCGGTTGTGGATCAATGGGATTCACGCGCTTGACCGAGCCGCCCCTGCAAAACAAGGAGCCCTCCGATGAGCGTTCTACCTCGTGACAAGGCGCAGCAGATCGAGTTCTGCGAGAGCCATGAAGCGCCATGGTCCGCCAACAGCGCGGCCATTGGGACTTCAGCGGCCGCGATTACCGATCTGACCACCAAAACCGCAGCGGCAAGAAGCGCGTATGATGCCCAGATCGCCGCCCAGCAGGCGGCCAAGGCGGCAACCCTCACCGCCAATCAGGCGATCGCCACGATGAGCCAGGCGACGCGGGATATCTTGAAGCAGATCAAGGCCAAGGCCGCCATCGATGGCGACGGCGTCTATGCCCTGGCGGAAATCCCCTCACCCGCCACGCCCAGCCCCGTGGCGCCGCCGGGAACGCCGTATGCGTTCACGGTCGAGCTTCAGCAGGGCGGGACGCTGGTGCTCAAGTGGAAGTGCGACAATCCCATCGGCGCGGTCGGCACGATCTACCAGGTCTACCGCAAGGCGCTGACCGAGAGCAACTTCGCCTTTGTCGGGGCCAGCGGTTCGCGGAAGTTCATCGATGCGACGGTGCCGGCGGGTTTGACGGGTGTGGTCTATCAGATCATCGCCGTGCGCTCGACCAGCGAAGAAGCGCCGGGGCTGTTCACCGTGAACTTCGGCGTCGGCGGCAGCGGGCAGATGACCGCCAGCGTGGTCGCCGGGGGAGTGCAACCGAAACTGGCGGCGTAGAGCTGGAAACCCGAATGACCAAATCAGAATGACGAAAGAATCCCGAATGACGAATGACCAAGAGCACAAGGCCTTTTCCCATTCGTCATTCGGGCTTCGTCATTCATTCGGATTTCGGGTTTCGTCATTCGGATTTCGGGTTTCGTCATTCGGATTTACTCCCATGATTCCCATTTTCCAACCGCGCAAATCTGTCCATCACCGGGTGCGCGTGTCTCCCGCGTCTTCCGCCGCGCCGGCCATCACCGTTGTGAGCGTCACCACGCACGATCAATATCTCGCCGATTGGGAATTCTCCGCGCCGGTCACACTCACAGGCACAAATGTTCCCGAGCTGGAGATCGACGGCGGCGGACAAGGATCAACTGGAGCGGATTGGGTGGTGCAGGTCAGCCCGACCGTGCTCCGCGCTGACTACAGCACGACAACGGGCGTGTTCCCGGGCGATGCCTGGCAGATCGCGACGCAGCCGGCTCATATCGCCCAGATGCTTGCGATCCCGCAGAGCGGGGTGGCCGACTGAAAGATGAAGCACCCGCCGCTGCCCTTGCCCCTCACTTATGCCCCTCCGGCGGCTTTTCGCTCAGGTATTTCGACGCGATCGCCCGGCTCAGGTCCACATCCGTGATGTTCGCCAGTGTACAGAGCCACGCGATCACATCCGCAAACTCCTCCTCCAAGTTCGCCTTGTCGTCGCCCGTCAGCGCCGTCGCCAGCTCCCCCACCTCTTCGATGAAGTACGCGAAGGTCTTCGGCCAGCCCCGCTCGCGGTCCACCTTCTCGTAGCGCTCGGAGATGTGCTTCTGAAACGCCGCGATCGTCAGTTGGTCAGCTTCCATCCTGTTTTCGTTCCTTCATTTCCCCCAGCAACTCAATCACGTGCCGCTCGCGCTTTCAGGCCGGCCTGGTTGCCATCGTGCTCGTACAACTCCGCCAGCAGCTCGTGGGCATCCGAATCGTACGGGCTGATATACACCGCCTTCATCCCATACTTCTCGGCCAGCTTCATCTTTCCCTCGTCCCTATAGATCCGCGCATCCGCTTGGCAAAGCGATTGTCATTCAACTCATCGGCGTCGAGAATCGTAAGCTGCTTCACCGCATCATCCGAGCGCTTCGCCAGCAGATACAGCGCCGCCAGCCGCATGTGCGGAAGCCGGTCCACCGGCCGCAGCCTGGCGATCTCCTGCCAGACGCTAATCGCCCTGTCGTACTGCCGCTCTGCGATCAGTTCCTCCCCCTGGTCCTTCAGCTCGGCGACTTTCTTGCTCGTCGCCTCGTCGTAGCCCCAGCCCGCGACCTCTTTCTGCGTCCACGCAACAAACTCATCCTGAAACCCCGCCAGGTCCTTCCCGAGCGCGTCCTTGAACGCCTGCTCCTGCGATTTTCCGTCCTTAAAGTCCGCCAGCATCTTCAGGACCGCCTCGTGGCCGTAGGTCTTATTGATGTACTGGCAGATCCACAGCGACTCGGCGTACGCCAGTTGCCGATCGATCGGACGCTTTGGCCGCACGAACGACCACGAAAGCTGCTCGATCCCGAATAGCTCATCGTGCTTCACCGCGTGATAGAGCATCGGGATCCAGTCCCAGGGCAGCGGCGCATGCTCCTCGGAGACCGCCAGCCCTTCGGTCATCCAGTGCGTGATGCGATTGTCGGTTGCCGCCAGCGTCACCGTGTGCGTGAATTCGTGCCGCAGCACCCGCGCCCAGTTGAACGTCCCCATCGTCCCCGCCCCATCCCGCGGCGCACACAGCGCGATCACCCGCCCCGTGCACGCCCCCACCGTCCCAATCCACGGCGACCCCGTCGTCCGAACCGAAAACGCATCATGGGTCGGAAACACCTCGATATAGGTCTTGACTGCCGGCTCTTCGTGATACTCCCCGCATACCTGCGCATACACGCTTTCCAGATACTCACCGAAATAGACCGGAACCACCGGATCGGTCCTGGCATCGTAGAAAACCACGAAATGCTTCGTCTCGCTCTGCGCAAACTTCGCCAGCTCATCCAGCACCGTCAGGTAGTTCGTCGTCGCCAGGTTGAACGGATCCACATTGTGCGCTGCATTGAGCGTCACCCGCGCCTTTGTCCTCATCGCCGCTCTGCGTGTACAGCAGCCCCAGCGCATTGCGCGGCACCGTCCACCAGGGCGCCCGCTCAATCGCCTTCTGATACATCGCCTCCGCCCGCGGATATTGCCGCCGCGCCCCAAGCTGCTCGGCCATCTCCTCATACGCCGTCGCATTGTCCGGATCGATCACCGCAACCCGCTTGAGAACTTCCTGCGTCTTGTCGTTTTTCAGTTCCAGCGCATAGGACGCCGCGAGCAGTCCCAGCGCCTCGATGTTCTTGGGCTGCTCTTTCAGCACCCGCTCCACTGGTTTCTGTGCCACCTCGGGCCGCTGTTGAAGTAGCAGATTCTTCGCTTCGGTCAGATCCGCCGCCCGGGACTGCGGGTTCTCATCCCGCATCGTCTCGACGATGGCGTCCACCGCGTCAAAGTTGTAGGTCGCCAATGCAATCTGCGCCGTCGCAACCAGCGCCTCGACATCGTTGGGATTGGCATCCAGCGCAGTCTTCAGCTCCTTCGCCGCCTGCTTGCGATCATCATGGCTGAGGAAATACTCCCCCGCCGCCACGTGGGCCGGCCAGTACTCGCGATCGATCTGGTCATACGCTTTGACGAAAATGTTGAGGATGACGTCGTTGAGCGCCGTGTTCTTCTCATACGCCCCCGTCAAACTCGCCCACCGATCCATTGCCCGGCCAATCAGCGTGACATCCTCGGCGTTGCCAAACACCGGCAGCGGAACGTTCCCCAGCCATTTGTCCAGAAACTTCTGATCCTCCACGAACCAGCCGTACGTGTGCCGCGCTGTCTGCAGATCTCCGACCTGCTCGCTGACCTTCCCCAGCCAGTAGTGCCCCGCGATGGAATTCGGATGCGCTTTGAGCTGTGCCGCGAGCAACCGCAGCGCCTCATCCGTCCTCCCCATATCCGCCAGGATTCTCGCCCGCAGCACCTGCACCGCCGGCCGATCCTTCACCGCAGGCGCATCAAGCGCCGCAATCGCATCGTCATCCCGTCCGGTCGCATGCAGGCACTCGCCGCGCACCAGCGCCACCTGCTCCGCATCACCGCCTTTGATTTTCCAGATCGTCGCCAGCGCCCGCCGATACTGCCCGCAAAACGCCTGCAGCTTTGCCTTGTCCAAGTCATTGAAATAGGACGGATACGCCGGCTCCGGCAGATCCTCGGGCACGATCTGCTCGATCCACTTCCCCGGCACCGAATGCTTCACGAAATCAAACCCCACCACCGTTGGCGCCACCGTCAGCACCAACGCCACTGACAACGCGACAACGGCTTCCCGTGTCCAGTGCGTGCCGAGCTTCATCGTTCGGGTCCTTCGCAACATCGCCTCCGGCATCTTCGCGCCCATTATCGCGCCGACAGACGACCCGCTCATCTTCGCAGGCACTCTTCGCGGATTGCCGGCGAGAGCAAATGCCGCAGACCGACCTTTTAGGCCACCAATACGCACATTCCGCCGCGCCCAAGCTTAACCCGCCCTGCTATTTGACCGATACCGATCTGCGGAACCCACATGGTTGCCACGGTCGTTCAACATCACCCCGCAGACGACAAATCGGAGATGCTCCCTAGGCTGAGAAACCGAGCGGGTTCCTCCCCTCACGAGCGCCGCGTTACGACGATCGCATTGCGTCTCTTCGACCTCCTGGCGCCGCTGCATGGCTTGAACGACTCTTATCGGAAGCTTCTGCGCATCGCGTCGCTGCTCCACGATGCCGGCCGCCGCCGTGGCGCAGCGGACCATCAGATGACCGGCGCCGCAATGCTCTCTGAAGATCACTCGCTGCCTCTGTCCTCCTGGGAACGGCGCTGCATTGCCTATCTGATTCGCTATCACTGCGGAAAAGTGCCGCCGGTCTCCAGGAGTGAATTTCTCCAGCCCGGCGATGGCCGGCGCAAAACGAAGCTGCTCCTCGGCTTTCTTTGTGCCGCCGATGGTTTGGACAGCCGCCGTATTTCCGCAACCGCGATTATCGTCAAGCGCAGCGACCGCCGGGTTCGTATTCAATGCCTCGTCGAAGACTCCCTGGAAAAGGCGAAATCCGCCTTCCAGCGCCGCCGGAAATTCCGGGTACTCGAAAAAGCTCTCGGCCTGCACATCTCCGTTCGCGTCGTGCAACTCCTGAACGAATCCTGACCGGCAGGAGTGATCGTCCATTTCGCTCCCATTGGCTTCCCCCACGGCCGACCCACTCGCGAATTAGTCGGTTACGCCGCCGAATCCTTGCGCTGGGCCCACGATGCGGGCCTGCTTGCCGGGATCTCATATTTCGGCACCGGTTCACCGCAATGGCTCGCCGATCACCGGGATCTTCTGGTGGAAAATGAACTCGCTAAGCGCTACGACCGCGCCGGCGGCGCTTTCCTCTCACCCTGGAATCCAAAGGCGACACAGCTCTGGCAGAAGCACATCGAAGACACACTTCAGACGTTCAAAGACGCTGGTGTTCTACGGCTCATTGAGGCAGTCCGGATCTGCCCGGCGAAGAAGGCGAGGTCGGTTACGAGTGGAATCACCTCTGGGCGTTTGAGCCCGATGCAATCAAGACGTATCGCGCCAACCTCGCCGCCTGCTATGGCAATATCTCGGCGCTCAACAAAGACTGGGCCGGCGACTACAAATCGTTCGACCAGATCGACCCGCCGCGCAGCTACTACCCCGATCGCGAGCACTGGGTCTTCACCGACTTCTATCGGCTCAGCATGCTGCGTAAATGCGTGGCCATGGCCGATACCGTGCTACGGTACTTCCGCCCGCGCCATTGGATGTGGATGCTCCACACCCGCGAGGGCTACGCCAAGCGGTTCTACTCCGCCCGTTATCCCATCTTTTACGCGCGGGCATTGCGCCAGCTCGGCTGTCTGGACATCGCCCATCTTGCCGGCCTTGACTGGCAAGACATCCAGGACGTGCAAAAGGTCAAATCTTTCGGCGTGCGCACCGTCTGCGAAATCGACGTGCAGCCCACTGCCGACCGTCTGAAGTGGACTTTCTCTCAAGCCGACAAGTTCGATTTCGACGGCGTGTTCATCGGTGTCGCCGAACCGCTCTCAAAAGGAGATCGACCAAGTGCCTTGGGACGGCTCTGCCACGACCTGATTACTCGTAGAGAAGCGGATCGCTCCGCGCACCGGTCCGACCGATGCACGTCCGTACCAAAGCCCAACGCCCTTCCCCATTGATCCCTCGGCATAACTTCGGGCCGGAAGGGAGAGTCGTGCTGCCATGTTCAACCCGCTTTCTGCCTTACGCGCCCGTTTCATGCACCCAGAAGGCGAGACATATTCAATCAGTCGCCATTCGAATCGAACCCACGCTCCTCGCACGCTGGCGCCAAACCCATATCCCACAATCCAGCATCAATTCCCGCCTTCCCGCGCACACTGCTTATCGTTGCGCCCGCCGCCCCTTCGCTTGCGGCTTAGCGGTCGACGGATCCTCCGGCCAGGCATGCTTCGGATACCGCACGCGCAAATCCTTCCGCACCTGGAAATAGGTCGTGCTCCAGAAGCTCTTCAGGTCACTGGTCACCTGTACCGGCCGGAAGTTCGGCGCCAGTAGGTGGATCAGGACAGGCACGCACCCGCCCGCGACCCGCGGCGTCTCAGTCCATCCGAACAGTTCCTGCAACCGGACCGCCAGCACCGGCGGCTTCCCCGCCGCCTCATAGCTCAGCCGAATCCGGCTGCCGCTGGGCACCTCGATCGACTCAGGTGCATGCTGCTCCAGCAACCGGTCCAACGGATAGCTGAGCCGCTGCCGCAACAGGTTCGCCAGGCCCGCCCTTCGGATCTCCGCAAGCGAGCGCTTGCCAGCCGCCCCCGCGGCCAGGATGTCGCCAAGTTCCTCCGCGTCGAACCTCGGCCAAGGACGTTCCGGCATGTGCGTCCGCAGCAGGGCCACCCGGTTCATCAGCTCTACCGACGGCTCGTCTTTGGCAAACAGATCCGCCGCACGAGGCCGCAGCGCCTCGCCCAGCACCCGTCCCGCCATCTCCGCGTCAACCGGTGCATCCGTCTTTTCGCTCAGAGGCAGATCACGGTAATATTCGACCGACCTCGCGACAACGCAATCGCGCTCGGCGTCGAAGACAATCTCCTGATCCCGTCGAATCGATTCGGGAAAGCTTTCTCTGAGCCATCGCACGTGAATTCCACTGGCGATGCGAACAAGCGCCTCGCGGGAAAGGTTGCGTTCATCCTGTCGCGCGTCGAGCGCCAGGAAGAACTCCGGATCATGGACCGAAGACTCGGTGGCGAGCTTCACGCCCCCGCCGCCCACCATCCGCCCCCCCGCCGATCCGTCTCCGCGCCGACGGCAGATCCGATCCGGATACGCAAAGAGCGGCAGGCGCAATATTTCTCCCCCATGCTCTGTGCGGCTCAGCGCGCTCTCTGCTATCCTCCTCGCCAGCCGCGCCAATCGATCGCGCGCCGTATAGCGTGCCTCGCGGCCCCCACGTCGATTCCTTCGCCTCGAAGATATGCGGCAAACCCCGCCGACTCCGCTCGCCGCAGCAGTTCCATGCGGACGATCAGATCCGACTCGGCACGATGCGTTGCCGTGCGCTCGCTCGGCGGCACGTTCTGCGACCGCAGAATATCCTTCTCACTCAAAAGCGCGGCGATCGTTGCGCCGTCGGCTGTCATGCCACTTGCTACCGCCTCGATCAGCAGCCGCCCGATGCGCGGGTGCACCGGCAGGGCCAGAAGCAACTCGCCGATGCGCGTGATCTTCCCGCCGCTTTCGCTGCTGATCGCCCCCAGCATCGTCAGCAAACCCTCGGCCGCGGCCAGCGACAACTCCGCAGGTGCTTCATACCACTCGAACGTTCGCGGCTCCGCGTGACCGAACTCGTGAACCGCCAGTACCGTCGAAGCAAGGTCCACCCGATGAACCTCGGCGCGCTCGAACGGCGCCATGGCACGCTCCTGCGCCTCGCTGTAGAGCCGGATACATCGGCCCGGCGCCGTGCGCCCGGCTCGGCCGGCGCGCTGAGTCGCCGAAGCTCGGCTGATGCGCTTGAGCTCAAGACGGTCCATGCCACGCTGCGCGTCATACACAGCCACGCGCGCCAGCCCCGAATCGATCACGGTCCGCACGCCCTCTATCGTCAGCGACGTCTCGGCAATATTGGTTGCCAGGATGATCTTCTGCTGAGGTGCAGGCCGAAGCGCCGCGATTTGCTCCTGTGCCGTCAGCGACCCGTGCAAAGGCAATACCAACAGATCGCGATCTTCCGCGACCGGCTCCAGCGCTCGCTGCGCCCGGCGGATTTCCTCAACACCCGGCAGAAAGACCAGCATGTCCCCCTCACCCTGCTGATCGGATTCGCGAACGAGATCGGCAATCGTCCCCGGCAGTTCCTTGTGCTGCGCCGGCCGATGCGAAATCGCTACCGGATACAGCCGTCCCTCGCTTTGCACGATTGGACAGTCACCCAGGAACTTCGCCACCGGCTCCGCGTCGAGAGTTGCCGACATGACGATCAGCATCAGGTCCGGGCGCACGGTGGCGCGAATCTCCTTGAGCATCGCGACCGCCAGGTCCGTGTGGATGCTGCGTTCGTGAAACTCGTCGAGAATCACTGCACCGATGCCGGTAAGAAATGGATCTTCGACGATCTGCCGCGTAAGAACGCCCTCGGTCATTACCCGCAAACGTGTCTCACGCCCGATCTTCTTCTCGAACCGGACGACATAGCCAACCTCCCGGCCGACTTCCCATCCGTTTTCCTGGGCCATACGCTGCGCCACTGCCCGCGCCGCCACCCGCCGCGGCTGAAGCAACACAAGATTCGGGTGCTCCGCGGCGAGAAGGCCATTGCGCAGAACCGCCGGCGGCACCCGCGTCGTCTTCCCCGCCCCGGGCGGCGCCACAATCACCAGCGCGCGTTTCCCCTTCACGTGCTTGAGAACGTCAGGAATGACAGAATCGATCGGCAGTGGAATCATTTCGAACCGCACCAACAGCGACCCCTTGTCTGGGTCGCCGATCTTATCCGCAACTGCGGCTCTGCGGTCAGGCGCATTGAATTTTCGCCGCGTGCTCGTTCAATTGTCGGTGATGCGGGTTGGCGACGAGCTGGCGGGATACAAGATCGTGGGCGTGCTCTCGCCGGGAAGAAGCTGGCTGGCGCGAGCCGGCGATCGCGACGTAGTGCTCAAGATCCTCGAGGAAGATTGTCTGCTGGCCGGCAAGCTGCACCCCAGTATCGCCGAGCGCTTGGGCCGCGTGCGCGAACTGCCGCAGCGATACGTCGCGAACCTCCACGGCGTCGAAGCCGATCGAGAAACGACCTTTCTCGTCTGGGACTACGTGCCCGGCGTGTCGTTCAGCCAGGCCATCGAGAGCGGCGTTTCTCTCCAGCACCTCGCTCGCGAGCTGGTCCTTGCCGTCGATGCGCTGCACGCACGTGGCATCGTGCATGGACGAATCCACGAGGGCAACGTGATCGTGGATGATCGCAGCCAAATCTGGCTGATCGACATCAGCCCGTTACTTTTTGCCGATCCTTCTGAGGACGCAAAAGGGATTCTCGCACTCTTGCGGCTAACAGCCGAGGAACTGGATGATGCGAATATGCCCAACGCGCTGGGGTCGCTCAATGGGCAGAACGTTACTATCGGAGAACTCGACCGCCGGCTCACCCAACGCAGCCCGTTAATACCGAGTCCGGAGCCGCACACGTTCGACGCCGTTCGCTTGCGCTCGCTGCTATTGGCGATACTCGCGCTTGCGATCGGAATTGCCGTAGCTTTAGCCGTTCCCTGGAATGGATCCCGCAGTACTACGCAGCCCGCAACGATGAATATGGCATCTCATTAGAGTTCGCGCGAAACATGAGCCGAACCTGGAAATGACTTACAATAACCAGCGTGAGTGTTGTCAGCCGATATCTCGAGCCCGACGTCGTGCAGCGGCTGAACCAGCTTGCACTCGCCGGACGCCGCGTGGTGGAGGGGGCGACCTCAGGCATGCATCGCAGTCCGGTCAAAGGGGCAAGCGTTGAGTTTCAACAACACCGGGCATATGCGCCGGGCGACGAGCCCAGGCGATTGGATTGGCGGCTTCTCGCCCGCACCGACCGTACTTACGTCCGCCAATACAATGAAGAAACAAACCTCCGGGCATTGATCCTGCTGGACTGCAGCGGATCCATGGAATACGCAGGCATGCAGCGCAGCAAACGCGCGGCGTCGAGCCTTCGGGAAAGCAAGTTCGAGTATGCCGCCAAACTGGCCGCTTCGCTTGCCTACCTGATGCTCTCGCAGACCGAGAGCGTCGGATTCGCCGGGGCCGGCGAGCACGCGGTTCGCTGGATTGCGCCGCATAGCGGTACGACACAGATGGCGCGCATCATCGATGCGTTGGAGCGTTCCACGCCGGCCGGGGACGCCGATCTTCAGCACCGCATCCACGAAATCGTCGGGCACCTGGGCCGGCGGTCCCAGGTGGTGATCATTTCGGACTTTTTTTCCCCCGTACGGCTGCTGCGCGAGGCGTTGGCTCATCTGCGTCACCGCAAACATGAGACGATTGCCCTGCGTGTGCTCGATCGCGACGAGCTTGAATTCCCTTTCAGTAACTGGACTCAGTTTCGAGGCCTTGAGGGCGAGACCGCCCGGCTCTGCGAGCCGGCGGTGATGCGGCGGGTCTATCTGGACGCATTTGCCCGGCACCGGCGCGAGCTGGAGCAGTCGTGCCGCAGCGCTGGGGTTGAGTTGCACACGCTGATCACCGATCGGCCGATGGTCGATTCGCTGGTCGCGGTCTTAAAGCACCGGCAGGCGATGGCCGAGCGGGCCTTGCGGAGGTGAATTTGTGTTTCTGAATCCGCTCATGCTCGCAGGCCTGGGAGGGGCGGCGGTCCCGTTTGCGCTGCACATGCTCAGCCGCGCCCGGTATCGCCCGGTCCCCTGGGGGGCGATGATGTTCCTTGAAGGCACCGGAACGAACCTACTGCGCTCGCATCGGATCAAGCAATGGGCGCTGCTTGGGCTGCGGATGGCGGTAGTGGCGCTGCTGGCGATGGCGCTGGCAAGACCCGTGATCGCGTACGGGCCGCCGGATGCCGCAGAGGATGCCCGCGTGACCGCCGCCATCCTCGTCGATTGCTCGGCGAGCATGTCCTATGACCTGGGTGGCCGCACGCGCATGGATTTCGCGCGCGGCGCCGCATTGCAGATTCTCTCCAGTCTGCGCCGTGGGGACGAGGCAGTTCTGCTAACCGCCGGCACAGGCCTCCGGCATGTCACACCGCTGCCAACATCCGACCTGCAAAGCGTTGCCAACAGAATCTCAGATCTGGACAGTGGAAACAGCGCAGCGAATTTCGCCGACGCGCTGACGAACGCGATGAACGTCCTCGATCGGGTCACGCGAGGCAAACGCGAGTTGTACGTCGTGTGTGATCGACAGGCGACGAGCTGGAATCAGATTACCGAGACCTACGTAAGCGCCTGGCGCGACCGGGTCGGAAAATCCTCGCAGCTCGACCGCTTCGTGGTGGTGCCGATCGGTGGAGAGGGAAGCGCCAACGTTGCAGTGGACTCTATCTCGCCGGTCACTTCACCGGCAATTCGCGATGTCCCGCAGCAGCTTGAGGTCCGCGTTCGCAATTATGGGAATAAAGCGCAGGTCAATGTGCCTCTTTCTGTCGCGGCGGGCGATCGCAACCTGCTTAGCAGCAACATCAATCTGCCGGCACGCGGCCTGCAAAGTATCAGTGTGCCGATCACTTTTGGCTCTAAAGGATCCGAAGTGATTACAGCGACGATCCATGATCATGGCCTGACTGGCGATGATCGCCTGAGCGCTGCAATCGAGGTCGTGAACCCTATTCAGACGCTGCTGATTACCGATGCGGACGACTCCGCACACGCGGACAACGTGACGGGCTATCTTCAGGCGGCATTAATGCCCTACCACGCGAGCGGACGTCGCGGAACAGATTCAGCCGTAGTGAGTTCGATTCGTGCAAGTGCCTTGACCGCCACCGGCCTGCGCCGAACGCATGTTGTCATCGTCGATAATGTGGCGGACTTGTCGGATGAACAGGTTCGGTTGCTGACGCAGTTCGTTGATACCGGCGGCGGCTTGTTTGTCGTGGCAGGCGATCGCGTTCACGCGTCGGATTACGACGCCCGACTGTATCGCGGCGGATCCGGCTTGCTCCCCGCATCATTGACAATGCCTTCCGACGAAGTCGGCGATGCTCCAATTCAGGTCGATGCCCTGGACCATCCGATCTTTCGCTTTCTGGGCGGACATGCAGAAAACGCAACGGGATCGGTTCTCCGTCGTTTCGGTGCCATGCCGGCTTCGGGCGCAAAAGTCCTGGCGCGGACTGCTTCGGGCGAGCCACTGCTCATCGAGCAGAGCCGCGGCCTAGGGCGAGTGCTTCTGCTAGCCACCGGGCTAGGCCGCCAGTGGGGAACGCTGCCCGAGACGAGCTTCTACGTGCCATTTGTTCAGTCGGTGGTGCGATATCTTGCATCCATTTCAGTCGATCAGCACAACGTCAAGCCCGGCGACGAACTGGTTTTGACGCTGCGCGGCGAGATTGAAGGGCGGCCATCCATCACACTTCCGGATGGATCAACATCGCACCCCGACGTGGCGAGACTGAATTCGGGAACACAGCTTCGGTATGCCGCGACGCAGCAACCGGGAATCTATGTTATTCGCGCCGAGCGTGCGGGCGAAGAGATCGTCGAGAATTACGTCGTGCAGCCCGGATCTGAGGAATCCGATCTCACTCCGATGTCGTCGAGCCGGCTGGCGTGGCTTGGTCAATCCCTGGGTTTCGAATGCTTCACGCGGCCCGAGCAGGCCGCGGCGCGTCCTTTCAAGGCACCGGCGACGGATCTGTGGCTCGGACTGATGGTCGCAGTGGTCGGTCTATTAGTGCTGGAGATGGCAGCCTCGCGTTTCTGGTACGGAACAAAGTAGTCAATCATGTTGTCATTATTACTGTGGCAAAGATCTGATCTGCAGCCGTTGGTGATCGCGGTCGGTGCGATCGCTATGGGGGCATTACTCTGGCTTTATCCGACGCAGCTCGGACGCTTGAATCGGCGCTGGCGATGGATCCTCCCGGTACTCCGAGCAACCGTGATCGTGGCATTGGCGATTTCGATTCTTAAGCCGGTCGCAGCGCGGCCAAAATCCACCTCTGAGCGCGGTGCGGTTGTCTTTCTGGTTGATCAATCGAGGAGCATGCAGATCAAGGACACCGGACGAACGCCTGCAGAAGCAATGGCACTGGCGCAGGGGCTGGGACTCTTGCCGCCTGGTCGGCATACCTTCGAGGCGGCGAACCTCGAACCTGCGCCTGCAGAATGTACGAGTGCTCCTGGATCGCGTCTCTCGCGCTCAAAGCGAGGCAGAGTATGCACGGCTTGCTGGACGCGGCATCGAACAGGCACGGCAACGGCTCAACGAAGCTACTGCCGCACTGCACGCAAGCGCAGGAAATCTCGCCGCAAGGGCGAGCCGGCTCAAACAATCACCGGACCTGTCGCAACGAGTGGCCGAATTGAGACACCTGCCGCCGGTATTTGATGACAGATCGCTCCGTGAGCTGCGCATTCAGCTCAACCGGATATCTGGCGATCTTGGTGCCATCGAGGCTCGTGCTGATACAGCCGCATACAAGAGCGATTCTCACGTGCGGCGCGTCTGTGATTCACTGAGCACGCTTTCCAGGACAGGTCTGGTTCGGCGCGCCCTCTTCGACCGGAATCACGGACTTGCCGCGAAGGTGCCGAACGGAACTCCGATCCTGATCTACGGCTTCTCAGGCGAGACCCGCGCCAGCAACAAATCAGCGATGGACGACCAGGATGCGACCGGCGATCAGAGTGATATTCTTGGTGCGGTTCAATCGGTGCGAGAACGCCTGCGCGGCCAGCCGGTTCAGGCGATCGTCCTCGTTTCGGATGGAAGGCAGGTCGGAGGAGACTCGGACGCCGGCAAAGCACTTCAGCTTAACGGCCCGCCCGTTTTCGCGGTAGGTGTCGCAAGCCCCCACGATCGTCGTGATGTTTCAATCACCGGTATCAAGGCTCCCAACTCCGCATTCGTCGGCGAGACGGTTCCCGTGCGAGTGGAGATCCGCGCTCTAGGATGCCAAGGACAGAGGCTCCGCGTCGCGCTGGCTGACCCCGATGGCCGCCAAAGCCAAGAGATAACGGTCGGTGATGCGATCAACGTCGCCGTCGAGTTTAACGTGCATTTTTCGGCAGCGGGCGCGGCAGAAATCGATGCAGAAGTCACTCCGCTTCCCGGAGAGGCGACCAACGTTAACAATCATGCGGAGCACTGCGTAAAAGTGGTCGATCAATCTGTGCCAGTCGCAATCGTTTCCGGCTCCAACTCACGTGACTATGGCGCCGCATGCGATGCGCTGGCGGCGGCGCCCTGGCTCTCCCTGAGGTCATTCATCGTTTCTGGTGATGCGGAAACCCTCCCGCTCACGCCAGAACAGATTCGTGCCCAAGAAGTGCTGGTGCTCATCGACGTCCATGTCTGGTCGCTAAGCGAAGCGCAATGGGACGCCGTCGTTACGCTCGTTGAGCGAGACAGCGGCAGCGTGATCATGGAGGTCGGCGATCCGAACGTACTCCAGGAGTACGAAGATCATCCCATGGTTTCCAGACTGTTGCCCTTTGATCCGATCGCAGACGTCTCCTGGCGACAATGGCCCGGTGAGGAGCCTCGCTATTCATTAGCGGAGGCGTCGGCGGGGGGAATGCCCGCAGGAACAGAACTGCCTCAATGGCCGCGGTTGCCGGCGGTTCTTCGGTACCTCGCCATGCCGCAGCTTAAGCCAAATGCCTTGGCGCTGCTGGTCGATCGTGATACCGGAACCGCCGCGATGGCGCAGACGCAGCTGGGGCTGGGTCGATCGTTCTTGCTCGGCGTGAATGAAACCTGGCGATGGCAAGGCGGTCCCAACACGGCAAACGCCAATCATTTTTGGAAGCCTCTCATGCGGGACGCCGTGCGCGAGCCTTATGCCTCTCGCGCAGGTGATTTTGCGCTCGATGCAGATCAGATCTATCTCAAAGCGCCATCACCTCTGCACGTACGTGCCCGGGTAGAGCGCACCTACGGGGTGCCCGCTTCCTTGGAACTGCAGACCTTTCAAAATGGCACGCTCCTCGCCACGCGCACCATGTGGCCCACCGCCTCCGCCGGAGCGGGTCGTTACGAAACAACCTTGGAGAACCTTGCACCGGGTCAATACGAGTTGCGGTTGGTAACGGGTGACGATCTGACACCGGCGCCCCGACTCACAGTCCGGGTTGCCAGCAGCAGCGAAGCGGAATTGTCTGATCTGTCCGGGGACAACGCCCTCTTAAAGTTCATTGCGGACAGCACGGGTGGCGAGTTCCTGACGTTGGATCAACTGCCGTCGCTTCCGCCACGCTTGGAGGAGGTCCGCGAGCGCGAAAGTCGCTGGCTCGACTATCCCCTCTGGGACAGTCCCTATCTATTCCTCTTCGTACTGGCGGGTTTGTCCCTGGAATGGGCGCTGCGCAAACAGGCGGGCCTGACATGAGCGCGATCGATTCCCTTCCACCTTCGCTTCGGCGATACCTCCGGGAGTTCGCGCTGCGCCGCATCAGACAGCGCCTCATCCGCCGATTGGGGCTGGCGCTGCTGGTGTTTATGGCGGCGGGAACGGTGGCATGTCTCGCGGATCGCCTGCTGGCGCTTTCCGGACCCTCCCGGCTGATCCTTCTGTTGATTTGCTGTTGCCTCGGCTTTGCGGTGATCGCGCCGGCGCTGCGCGCGTGGCTGCAGCGATCGATCGATTGGAATCAGACAGCCCTATCGGTGGAGCGCCGCCATCCCACCTGCGGCGAACGACTGGTTACCGTCATCTCCCGCTTGCTGGGGCCCGACCGCGACCGCGGATCCGGAGAGATGGTCGGGAGCATTGCCAGTGAACTCGTAGAGGATGTTCGGGCCTACCCGATCCAAGAATTACTGCCGGTGCGCCGGCTTGCTCCGCCTTGGATCACACTTGCGGTCTTTCTGACCGCCTTCTCCGCGCTCTGGACGATTCCACAGCTGGATATGCCCCGATTGCTGTCGCGCTTTGTGCAGCCTTTCGACCCAGTACGACCGGCGACGACCACGCATCTGCTGATCACCCCGGGCGACACCGATCTTGTCGAAACTCAGCCGCTACAGATCCAGGTTCACACCAAGCGGCTGGGAGACAGCCCGGTTGTTCTGCATCTCCGCCGCCAGGGCAGCAACTGGTACACCATGACGATGTCCTTCGACGCCGCCGGCGTCTACACCTGCTCGCTGGAGCAGGCCGACCAGGACATGGAGTATTTCGTCACCGGCGGCGACGCAATCAGTGATGTCTATCGCGTTCGCGTGCTGCGTAAGCCGGCCGTGACAACTTATGAGATCCATTACGACTATCCCTCCACGACCGCCCTGCCAGCAGTAACAGTCTGGAACAGCGACGGCTTGATCAAAGCGCCGGCTGGAACCCTCGCTACCCTACGAATCCATTGCAGTGAGCCGCTCTCCGCCGCAACGCTAACCGTGGGACCCCAGGCGCTGGCCATGAGCGCCACCGATGACCCAACCGTCCGCCAGGCGACTATCACCGTGACAAAGAATCAAGGCTATGAGCTCGGCCTAAGCAGCACGCGAGGGATGGTCGGCGCAGGGGCAACCAAGCTGGCAATCAAGGTCATCCCCGATCATGCCCCAAGCGTGCAGCTGCTGTCACCCATCAAGGACCAGTGGCTTCAGCCAGCGGCAATGCTTCCACTTATATACGATGCCCGCGACGATTTTGCCTTGGGAACACTTGAAGTTCGGGTTCACATTGTTTCGCAGGGCCGCGCGTCGGAGCCGGATGAGTCCGAGGACCCCGACCCACATAAACTGGAACAAGATCTTCCGCTCCGCATCGTCGGTGATCAGCGCCGGCAGGTGGGTGAGTGCCGGCTGGACCTGGGCGCGCTGAGGCTTTCGGTTGGCGACATCGCCACATTGCACCTGCGGGCAGTCGATCGAAGGGGGCAGAGTGGATTGAGCGAGGCAATTCACCTGGTACTGGCACCATGCACCGTCTCACATCGGCAGCGCGAGCTGCCGAAGGCCCTGACATCCGCATCAGAGCTGCTTCGCAAATGGATCGACACCCAGGACGCCAATGACAAAGACGGCTTTGCCGAACAGCTACGATCCGCCGTACTTCGCGCGGTCTTCGAATGTGGCACAGCGGAAGACGCCAGCGGTCTCGGCCGCCTGGCAGACGCAGTTGAGCAAGTCCTGCCAACGCCAAGCCGCGCATCCACCTCGGACGCCGCCAAACTGATCGCGGATTTCACATCTTTGGCTCAAGCTGCCGAAGCAAGAAACCTGCTCCTTGACCTCACCAATTTGAGCGCAATCAAAGCGAAAGCCGGTTCCGCTCAAGTATTGGCACTCGAGGCGGGACAGCGTTCGGTCGAGACGCTGCAAAAACAAGTCGAAATGCAGTTGACCGCACTCCACCTCGATCCCAAAGCGCCGGACACACAGCAACTGCAACGCCTCGCCGATCGATGGAACCATCTGGATCGATCGGAGATCAACTTCAGTGAGGCGGCTTATTCCTGGTTCGATGGCCTGTTGCATGGACGCGGATGGGGAATCCTGGCTGCGCGGCTTGATACCGCTGCCAAGGTGGAAACCGTGCGGCCGGATGGTGACCTCCTGTGGGCGCGGGATCTGGAACGGGCATCGATCGCTGCCGCCACTTTTCACGATCTCAAGCCCACTGACGGTCCTCCTCCCGCCGCCGCACGGCTGCCCATCGTTCTCGCCGTGCTTCAGCGTGAGCATCGCATCTGGCAGACCGACCAGACCGCCCTTTCGCAGCGATCTGAGAGCGATGAAGTCATCCGCGCACGTCAGCAACTGGCGGAATGGTCGAGCGACATTCCCGAGTCCGCGCAAACGCCGGCTGGCCAGCTCGAGGCGCTGACGCTGCACGCCAGTGCCGAAACTGTCCTGCGAAACCTCTCCAATACGCTGGCCATCGACCGGGCCCTTGCCAGAGAGGTCACGCCCGCGGCGGAGCGCAGCGCGCGCAGCGAATTTGCCACCGCAGAGGCCGCCCGGGAAATGGATCTTGTCCAGGCGCTCGATGCACTCGTGCTCCGGCAACAGACCATCAGCGATCAGTTGGAACGGGCCGCAAGCATATCGAGCTCGATAGGCATGCTGCCTGATCAGCAGGCGAAACTGGCCGAATCACTGACACGCGCCGTCAAAAGCGCTGGAACGTCCCGGTGATGGCGCACGCTTGGAAGCGGCCCTGAAGATTCTCGCTTTAAGCGATCTCCTGAAATCCTTTCCCAACTTCGCCGAGCATCCAGACCAGGCGCACGAATCTGCCGGCGAGCTCGACCAGGAATCCGTGGAACTTGCGGAGTCGTTGGCCATTCTACGGCGATATCTAGGAAACGGCGCAACCGTTGGAGCCAACATTCAAGACCATCTTCTGCCGCTGGTGAGCGCTCTTGACGAATCGGCCACCGATGAATTTCAACGACCTCCGGATCCCAAGGCGCTCACGTCGCTCGTGGATCAGATCCGGCCGCAGCTGACGGATGCCGTCGAGTCGATCATCGCTCCCGACCCATATACCGCCGCACAATTTCACGCACAGCAGGCCGCGCAGATGCTCTTGAAGGACCCCGTTGAATTCGGCCCAACCCTGGGACAGACCAGCGCGGCACTGAGCTGTCTTCAGGAAGCCTGGAATCAGGCGATCCACCGCGCCGCGCTGCGCCGCGCGGTTCGTTTGCCGGCACTGGCAAAGGCCATCTGGGAGGAACGGCACCCGCAAGACCGGCTCAAATTGCCGATCGCGGGGACCGGCATGAGTTTGCCTGCTCCTCAGGGATATGAAGACCCTATCAGGGCATATTTCCAAGCAATCAGACAGGCAGATCGACATCATGTCCCCTCCCAATAGATCCAGCCCATTCCCCCGCGCCTGTCGCCCCCCTATTTCCCGCAGAAGTCCATGAGCCTCGCAATTTCGCTGCGCAGGTCCTTGCGGTGCACGACGAAATCCACGAAGCCGTGCTCTTCGAGGAACTCGCTGCGCTGAAAACCCTCCGGCAACTCCACCTTAATCGTGTTCCAGATCGTCCGCGGTCCGGCAAAACCGATCAGCGCCTTGGGCTCGGCGATGATGAAGTCGCCGAGCATGGCAAAGCTCGCGGTCACGCCGCCCGTTGTTGGATCGGCCAAGAGGGAGATGAACAGCCCGCCGCCATCATCCAGCCGCGCCAGCGCTGCAGATGTTTTGGCCATCTGCATGAGCGACAGCGTGGATTCCTGCATTCGCGCACCCCGGAACAACTCACGATCAGGAGCGGCAGCTTCTCATCCCCTGCGGCTTCGATCGTGCGAGTGATTTTCTCGCCCACCACGGAACCCATCGACCCCATCATGAATTCCGGATCCATTACCGCCATCATCAGCGGCCGGCCCTTGATGAATCCCTTCCCGCAGACCACCGCGTCGGGCCGGCCCGTCTTCTTCTGCTCGGCGGATAAGCGATCTTTATATGCCTTTTTGTCCATAAACTTCAGCGGGTCCGCCGGTTCGACGTGCGTAAACATCTCCTCGAATGACCCGGGATCCACCAGAAGATCGACGCGCGTCTGCGCCGAGATCCGGAAGTGATGGTCGCAATTCGGACAGACGTGCATCGCTTCCTCGACCGCTTTGCGAAACAGCATTTCGCCGCAGTCCGGGCAGCGCAGCCATAATCCCTCAGGAATAATCGACTGCCGCTCGTCCGGCTTCGCCAGACGCGGCCCGGATTCGTTCGGGGCTTCCGACATGCCTTCAAAACTACGCTCAAATGCGCCCGACGTAAAGCGAACTATCCGCAGCAGTATGAGCCCACCAACGCCGCGGAGCCAGTGACCTGCCCCCAATCTCTGTACCACCCGCTATGAGAGTGTTACCTGTTTCTGCTTCGCTTGCCCAGACGTAGCGCAGGGCGCAGCCCGGAGCGGAGTCTGGGCAAGCGTCGCGGCGAACGCCGCCGGGGGCACGTACCCCAGGCTCGAATGCGGTCGCCGGTGGTTGTACTCCAGCCGCCACTGCACGCTCAACATCCTGGCCTCCGCCAGAGAAGTGAACAGCTCCGCATCCAGCAGCTCATCCCGCAGCCGCCCGTGGAAGCTCTCGGCGTAGCCGTTCTCCCAAGGGCTGCCCGGCTCGATATACAGCGTCTGGACCCGCGCCGACTCCAGCCCAAGGCTGATCCCCCTGGCAACAAACTCCGGGCCGTTATCGCCGCGGATGTGCAGCGGCGTCCCGCGGATAAGCAGCAGTTCCCTGAACACGTCGATCACCTCGACGCTCTTGAACGACCGCCTCGCCTCCAGCGCCAGGCACTCCCGTCTGTACTCATCCACCACGCTCAGCCACTTCAGCGGCCGCCCGTCCTCGGTACGGTCGTGGATGACGCACCTGCCCCACGCAGGCACGCCGACGCCTCGGGCTTATCCGCATGCCATTTAAATCCCAGGCCACAAGGCCGTGTCCCGTCAGCCAAGCCGCTCAACCGACCCCATCTGCCGCAAATCCCCAAAAGACCGCCCGACGGAGCCCATGCAACATATTCACATCCGCTTGTGCAAAATGACCGACCCACACCGTACCCTCCCCGTACCCACACCGTGCAAACCCCCCAGTGCCAAAGCCCACCCTGCAGGTCGCCGGTGCGGTTGTCAGAAAACCACCCACCCCCTCCACCCGGATTCTCTCCGGCCCGCTGTGCGCTGCATCCCGCGGTGATCGATCTGCTCGCTGATCGTCAGCTTCCGGCAGACCCCGGCAATCGTCCGGCCCGCCGACAACATCTCGACCGCCTCGCGCAGATGCGCCATGATCCGCTCGGACCAACGACGCTTCCTGCGAAATGAACGCATCGAGAATCTCCTTGCCCTTGCCGGGCTCAAAGACTCTCATAACACGTGAATCAGGATTTGCGGAGCAGGTCAGTCATTCGACTGCTCGGACTGACGCCCACGACATCCGCGGTGGTTTCGGATCCGGGTGGGTGTCGTCGCCGAGACGCCGCTCTGCTGGTGCGGACCATACGTAGTCCGGTCGAGAAAGTGGCGCAGAAAGCGATTGCCGAGATCCATTCGTTTTCGGCGATTACCACACCGGCGGTTTGCCTGCGCATCATCGATCAACTGCGGGAGTTCCAAGTTACTTAATCCATGCGTTGCAAATGGGAACGAACCTGGCTCGCCGAGGGATGCCTCGAAGGAAAAATTTGATTTGTAGACTTGAAAGTCCTTTTTTGTCTCTGTAGACTCCGACCATCACTTGGCAATGGCAGCTCATCAACTAAACCGGCGTTCTTTTCTAAGCTTCTGCACCTCGGCTCTGCTGGCAGTGATTTCAATCCTCGTGGCGGTTCCTGCCGTCGGATATGTCTTTGCGCCCTGCGGCGCCGGCTCAAAGGATCGACGGGCGCATCGTATGAGAATCTCGGGCCGCTCGACAACATCACTCCGAGCAAGGGAACTCAAAGCACATGGATCCTACTGCCCATCGATGTCGTGACGCAGGATGGCTGGGACAAAGTCCGGGAACATCACTCTGTCTATGTCCGGTGTGATGGTGACAGTAAAGCGCAAGTGGGCGTCCTCTCGCCGATCTGCACACACCTGGGCTGTCCTGTGAATTGGGACCAGAAGGACCAACAGTTTCACTGCCCGTGCCACGGCGGGGTTTACGATGCTAACGGTAAACACATCGGTGGCCCACCGCCTCGCGGGCTGGACGCCCTGCCGTTTAAAGTGGAGGACGGCCGCCTGGAAGTGCAATGGGTGGATTACAAAGTGGGCGTGCCGGAGAGAGTTCCGGTTCAGGTTTAGGACTCAAAGGGAATCGCTTCTATGTCGACGATTGAAAGGCCTCCCAAGAAACCGGGGTTCTGGAGTTCCCGGACGGGCTGGCCTGCGCTCAAGTCCGCGCTGCTGCTGGAACCACTGCCGGGGGGAGCGCGGTGGGCGGCCGCTTTCGGCAGCCTGCTGCTGTTCACCTTCATTTTGCAGGTTGTCACCGGCATCCTGCTCACGATGAGCTACTCGCCATCGGTCGTCAGCGCCTGGCCGAGCGTTTCATATATCCAGAAGGACGTTTACCTTGGCTGGTTCATTCGCGCTGCACCATTGGGGCGCCAGCCTCATGGTCATCCTCCTGTTGTTCCACATCATCCAGGTGTTTGTCTGGGGTGCGTACAAGAAGCCGCGCGAATTCACGTGGATGATCGGCGTGCTGCTGCTGGCAACGACGCTGGGGATGGCTTTCACCGGATATCTTCTTCCCTGGGACGAGAAGGCGTATTGGGCCACGAAGGTTGGGTTGGGAATCGTCAGCACGGTCCCGGTTATCGGCCAATCCCTGCGTACGTTGATGCAGGGCGGAAGCCAGATCGGCAACCTGACCCTCACGCGCTTCTTCGCGCTTCATGCGTTCGTTCTTCCGGGACTGCTGATCTCCCTGGTGGTGGTCCACCTGTATTTCTTCCGCACGCACGGTGTCACGCCAAACTGGTGGCATAGCGAATCGGAATTAGACGAGAAGAAGGAACCGTTCTGGCCGGGACAGGCTTGGAAAGACCTGGTTCTGATCTTCGTGTTGCTTCTGGGTCTGGGGATATGGTGCTTTTTTATTCCAGCACCCCTCGGGGCCGTTGCAGATCCGGCCAAGCCTTACGCGGCCAGGCCGGAATGGTACTTCATGTTCATGTTCCAGATCCTGAAGTATTTCCCGCCGCCCTACGAGGTGGTCGCGACGTTCATCCTGCCGGCGCTCTTCTTTACGATTCTGTTCTTCTGGCCATTTCTGGATCGAACCCGTTCACGCGATCCCCGAAAACGCCCGATTGCTATCACGCTTCTGGGGCTGGGCTCGCTCGGGCTGGTCGGCCTGACGATCTTCTCGATCGTGACCAACGTGCGAATGCACGAGCCATCGATCGCAGTCGCCAAGGCAGCAACACCGCCGCAGCCAGCGGCGGCCCTGCAGCGGCTGAACGTGCCCGATATCTTCAGCAACCGGTGCGCCCCCTGTCACGGCCTAGACGGCGCGGGCAGCCCGGCAATACGAATGGCGATGCCGACGCTCCCGAATTTTACCGACTTCGAATGGCAGCAGCGGCAGAGCGATGAATTGATCAAGCATCGCATCGAGAGCGGGAAGCCGCCGTTGATGCCGTCGTTCAAAGGGAAGCTGACGCCGGAAGAAGTGCGCTGGCTGGCGTTCTACGTGCGGTCGTTTGCGATTCGGCCACCCGCTTCCGACCAGACGTCATCAGATGAAACACCGTCAACAACCCCCTCAACCGGACCCTAAGTGCTTCAAGGAGTTGGCATGACCATGCAATCTTCCCGTGTTCGATTTCGGCGCTCCCTCGCGGTCGCCGCCCTTTCGCTGTGCGTTCTCGTTCCCGCGGTTCTGTCAGCGGAGTCCGGGGACTGGACGGCGCCGCCGTTCGCCGCCAACAAGAAGAACCCGGTCCCCTCGGACGCCAAGTCAATTGCCGCCGGCAAGAAGGTCTACCTTGCCAACTGCCTGGCATGCCATGGAACCCAGGGCAAAGGCGACGGGCCGGCTGCAGCGCAATTGCAGAAGACACCCGGTGATCTCTCAAGCGACAAAGTTCAGAAACAAACCGACGGCGCTCTGTTCTGGAAGATCAGCGAGGGACGCAAACCCATGCCGACGTTCAAGAAGCTCTTGTCGGAAAATCAACGATGGCAGGTGATCAATTATGTGCGAACCCTCGCGCAGCACCCCGCCACCAAACCATAAGAAGGAGGCATCCAGATGAGGCGATCGCTCTCGGTCGCGGGTATTCTCGTGCTCGCGATAGCGGTTGGCGCCCTTGCGCAATCGGCGCCGCCATCCAACCAGGGTCCTGTCTCGCGCGAGGAATACGAAAAGCTCAAGCAACAGCAGGAGCAAACCAGCCAGGAACTGGAGGCTCTGAAAAAGTCTGTGGCGGAGCAGAAAGCAGAGGTGCCGGCGCCCGCGGAAGCCGCACCCAGAGAATCCTCGCCATCCACACAGCCTGCCCCCAGTGCCGAAGATTATGACTACCTGCAAAAGGAAGTTGATGCACTGACGGATGAATTGGCGCGATTCCGGTCCGGCACATCCACATTGCTCATTGCCGGAGACATGGCAACCGGCTTCACGACTCAGCGCGGAACCAAGTCCACGTTCGATGCGGGCATCGCGCCCCTGATCCTGTATCAGCCGACGGATCGGATCCTGGTCGAAGCGGGTGCCGACATCGGCGTCAGCACAGACGATTCGAACAGCTCCGACACCAGCTTCGACCTGACCATCGCCAATGTTTCGTATCTGGTGAACGACAATCTGGCGATCGGGGCGGGTCTGTTCGTGGTGCCGTTCGGCGTGTATCACAACCATTTCGACCCGCCGTGGATCGATAAATTCCCGGATGATCCGCTCGCCTTCAGCGATGGCGGAATAGCCCCCAGCTCGGAGGTCGGGATCTTCGCCCGCGGCGCGGTTCCGGTCCGCTCGATGAAGTTCACCTACGATGCATACGTGACCAACGGGCCCAACCTCTACGTCAATAACGATAACGGCAACGCCGGCAGCCTGAACTTTGATGATTTTACGGACCTCAACGACAACAAAGCCGTCGGTGGCCGCATCGGATTCCTCCCGTTTCCCAACATCGAAATGGGCTATTCGGTGCAGTATTCGGAGCCCAGCCCCTCCGGCTTTAAGAACGTGAGCGCCTTCCTTCAGGCTGTGGATCTCAACTGGCGGCAGGAGATTCCCTACGGCATGCTCGACTTCCGCACGGAATGGGTAACGTCCAACGTCAGTGACGCCACCTATGATCCCACGGGCTCGATGGGATTCGGCCCGGTCTCGTTCACGAACTATCGCCAGGGCGGCTACGTGCAGCTTTGCTTCCGGCCGACCAAGGCCGACAACAAGATCGTCCGCAACCTGGAGTTCTGCAGCCGGTACGATTGGTTGATTCAGCCGCTTAACGCGCCCGGTGGCGATCACGAAAAGCGACTGACGCTGGGCGTGGACTACTGGGTGACGCCGGCTGTGGTCCTCAAGGCCGCGTACGAGATCGATGACAAGAAGGTTGGCGAAAACCAAAACGCCTTTCTTCTCCAGGTTGGGATGGGACTGTGAAGGAGGAAACTTCAATGCCTAGAAAGACAATGCGAATTGCACAGATCGTGGTTCTCGGGGTCTCTGCCGCGGCCATCAGTTGGATACTCGGTGGATGCCAGTCGTCGGGAACCCAGGCCGGGGCAAAATCCGGCCCGATCGAAAAGATGATGGCTCCGGCAACTCCCAAAGCGGGTGCTGAGTTGTGGGCCGAGAATTGCTCTCGCTGCCACAACCTGCGGCGGCCGGAGCAGTACAGCGATCAGCAGTGGGCTGTCGTGGTTCACCATATGCGGCTGCGCGGATCTGACGGGGCAGGAAGCCAAAGCGATTACTCAGTTTCTGCAGGCGAGTAACTGACCCGCAAGCCGCGGGATTCAAGATTTGATGAAAATCGGCGGCCGGAAAGCGGACGCCGATTTTTCCCATTGCAGAACACGCTGCGAAAGGCGTATATGGCGAAACTGTGACGCTGGAGGGTCAAATTCAACCTCCTGATCTGCGTCGGGCGCGCCACAACATGCGCGGGCGGCTCAACGCCATCAAGCTTTGCATCAGCGCCCTGCCTACCTGCCAGAGCGACCAGGAATGCGTCGAGTTTCTGCACAGCATCGAGCAGGAGACGGATAAGTTCGTGGCGTGTCTCGATGAGTACGAGGCGCTTTACGATGCGGCGGCGCGGGATTGCTAACGGTCTGACCGGCGGGGATTCCAGAGCGGGTGCACCTGCGACATCTTTTCTGCCAGGTCGAGCTGGCCGCCGATCCAACTGACATTGGGGAACCGGCGGAACCATTTCATCTGCTTGCGCGCCAGTTGGCGGGTGGCGATTTTGATCTGCTCGGTCGCCTCGTCGAGCGTGATGTGTCCGCACAGGTGCTCGATCAGTTCATGGTAGCCGGTGGCTTGGGCGGCGGTCTTGGATAGCTCGCCGAACCTCGTAAGCAAGGCCCGCGTCTCCTCGACCCAGCCGGCAGCGAACATCGTCTTTGCCCGTGCGTTGATTCGACGATTGAGCAGATCGCGGTCCCAATCCAAGCCGATCCACACGGCGGGATGACGTGCTTGAGCCCCCCCTGCGTCCCCCCCCACTCACGCTGCAGCGCGGTGATGGGCTTGCCGGTCAGTTCGTAGACTTCGAGGGCGCGGATCAGGCGCTTCGTATCGTTGACGTGAATACGTGATGCGGCGGCGGGGTCAACCACCCTAAGCCGCTGGTGCAATTCGTCGTTGCTCAAGCCGCGCAGTTGATCGCGAAGTTGAGGATCCGCTCCCGGCCCCTCGAACATTCCTTCAAAGAGCGCTTTAAAATAGAGCGGCGTACCGCCGGTGGCGATCAGGGAGACGTTCCGGTCGCGCGCATCGGCGATCACCTGATCGGCCAGCTCGACGAATCGGGCGACGGTGAACGTCTGATCAGGCTCGACAACGTCGATCAGGTAGTGTCGCACGAGTTGACGCTCTCGCACGGTTGGCTTGGCCGTACCGACATCCATGCCGCAATAGACCTGCATGGAATCAACGCTAAGGATCTCGGCGCCCATCGAGCGCGCCAGTTCGAAGGCCAGCTCGCTTTTACCGGATGCGGTCGCTCCGATGATGACTAGAGTCCTGTCAGCCTGCCATCCGTGCACTCGCTGCCAAAAATGCAGAAAACCAAGACGTTCCAAATAAAAGTGGTCATTACACAAGTCGCTGCGTCTGCATCATTTACAACCGCTACATGTCCCGGCACGCTCTTTGTTCCCACATATTCAGAACGCCCCGGCGCGGGCCGAGGTATCGAGACAGTTTTAAGCATACAAACAACAGGAGGCCACCATGGCACTGCCCACTCGAGTTTCAAGAGGCACCTACGCAGATCCGTATGAGCTGGCCCAGCGGGAGTTCGATTCCATGCTTGGCCGATTCTTCGGCGGGCGCGAGTCCGATGGCGGAAACTATCTCGCTCCGTACGGCGTGGACGTTCGCGAGGATGCGGACCACTTCTATGTTGAGGCCGAACTCCCTGGCTTCCGAAAGGAAGATATCGACATCACGCTGGAGAACCAGACGCTGACGATCACGGCCGAACGCAAGGAAGAGAAGGAAAGCGGCCAGAAGAAAGGCGACTATCTTCTGCACGAGCGGCGCTATGCACGGTTCCAGCGCAGCTTCACGCTGCCGCCGATTGTGGATGAGCAGACGGTAAACGCGACGCTGAAGGACGGCGTGCTGACGGTCGTGCTGAACAAGCGCGAGGAAACCAAGCCACGGAAGATCAACGTCGCTTAGCGGCAAAAATGCTGGGGCTATTCGAGGCCGAGCAGGAAGGGCGCAGAGAATATCTGCGCTCTTGTTCATTACGCTTTGGGCTCGGGCATACTCATATTGCGGGCGACGACGCGCGCGTTGCGTTGCAGCACGGGTAGCTTGACGCGCTTGATCGCGCTGCCTTTGAGTATCTGTTGATAGTCTTGTGGCTCCCACGTCAGCACGTCGTTCACCTTGAGCGTTGCATCGGGGAAACGCGGCGCAAACTCGGGCCAGGGGCTCGCGAGCGCTTCGCGGTTCCAGGGGCAAATGTCCTGGCAGATGTCGCAGCCATAGAGCCAGTCGCCCATCTTGCCGCATAAACCGGCAGGAATTTCCCCCCGATGCTCGATGTTGAGATAGGAAATGCACTTGCTGGCGTCAAGGCGGTAGGGTTCGGTGATGGCACCGGTGGGACAGGCGTCGATACAGCGCGTACACATGCCACAACGATCGACCGCGGGCTCCTCCGCGGGTAGGTCGATCGTCGTCAAGACTTCGCCTAAGAAGAGCCATGAGCCGATTTCCTCATTGATGATGCAGGTGTTCTTACCCTGCCAGCCGATGCCGGCGCGGGCGGCGAACTCTTTTTCCATGACCGGCGCGGTATCGACGGTGCAGCGCGTCTGGGCATCGGGCACCTGGTCGCGCAGCCAATCGGCCAGCATGTGGAGTTTGGGCTTGATGACTTCGTGGTAGTCGTCGCCCAGGGCGTAGTGCGCGACACGGCCAGAATCTTGTGCGTCTGAATTATCCGCGACCGGTACATAATAGGTCGCAGCGACGCAGATGATGCTCTTGACGCCAGGGAAATAGATGCGGGGATCGCTGCGCTCGTCAAACCGCCGATGAAGATAGGCCATTGATCCGGCGGCTCCCCCATCAAGCCACTGGCGGAAGTAACCGCGGTATCGCGAGGGCATCGCACTGGTAATTCCAACCAGATCGAAACCCAACTCACGGGCGCGCTGTTTCACCTCAACGGCCAGTTGCCGCGCGTCGAGGCGTTTGGCGGTTGGCGAGGTCCCGTTCATGAGATCTGTCCATTTGCCCGCAGGCGCTGGCGCTCCGCCTCCAATTCGACGCCGGCGACGCCGCTGGCTAGGGCATTGGTCCCCAGCGTATTGATCTGGTGCACCAGTTGATTGATCTGCTCGACCAGCGATGTCAGTCGCGTCTCATCCGTGACGCCGGCGAGTTGAGTCTTGAGGTGGTCGAGCGCTCTGCGCCAGCGGACCTCGTGGGGTGTGAAATCGTTCTGTCGCATGATCCGTAGCGCCGACCAGGCCATACGGGCGCTTTCGTCTGCGGGCATCGGTTCCAGTTCGATGGGCTTACCCTCGCCGCGGAGGTTGCTGAACTTGCCGTGCCGGATGGCTTCTTCGATGCGTTTCTCCGCAAGCCGGCGGAAGGCGCCTTCAAAATCGATGTCCTTGAGGGCCATGGCCGGATTATAGCGCGCTGTCGTGAAACGCGCTGTGATGTTTCAACGGGCGGGAGGCGGCGCAGTGGATTCGCGGATGATGAGCCGTTCAGGCAGGCGCAGATGCGAGATCCGTCGCTGCGACGACATCTGCCGCAAGAGGAGTTGCGCGGCAGCCTCGCCCATTTCGCGGGAGGAGACATTCAACGCCGTCAGCGATGGGATCGACAGACGCACGATCGGCTCGTCATTAAAGCAGATCAGGCTGAAATCCTTCGGAACCGACAGCCCCAGGTCGTGGGCCAGGCGAAGCAGCGCCAGCGCCCCGTGATGCGAGTAGGCGAGCACCGCGGTGGCGCCGGCCTTCATCACGGCGCCACGGAGAAACGGCTCGTGATAAGCTTCCCAGGGCGTATCCGGCGCCAGTTGCGGCAGGCCAAGACTCGGCCACTTGAATCCCAGCCGTTCTGAAGCTTTGAAGAACGCTTCCCGCCGGTCTTTCACGCTCATGTGCGTGGCATCGACCGACGGGTGGTCGAGATAGGCGATCTTTCGGTGCCCCAGTTCCATGAGGTAGCGAAGCGCGGTCTCCGTTCCCTCCGCATCGTCGGGGGCAACCATCGAGCCGTGCTTTCCGGCAACGCCGTTGAGGCTCACGTAAGGAATCTGCGCCTCTTCGAGTGCCTCAAGATCCTGAAGGCTTTGGGCGCCAATTGCGACCACGCCATCTACGCGCAGCGCCGGCAGGTTAAAGGTGCCGTGGCGCTGGCTGGCGAACTGCACATACATTTCGTAACCGGCACGATCGACCGCGCCCGCCAGCGCGCTGACTGCCGCTTCAATCGGCCCGGCGCGATCCGACCAGACACCCTGCAAGCCGAGGACGGCCACGAGTCGCGTCTTGGCCATGGCCAGATTGCGTGCCGCCATGCTGGGGCGGTAGTTCATCTCGCGCGCAATGCGCTCGATGCGTTCCCGCACCTCGGTTGAGACCGAGAAGCGTCCTGAGTTAATCTTGTTGAGGACGCGACTGACGGTGGACTGGCTGACGCCACAGCGCTCGGCCACTTCCATTAATGTTCCGCCCGTACGGGGCATGGCAGCGAATCCTGATTGGAACGATTTGCGTCAGCGATTGACGGTTGCGACGGTGTTAATGTACCTGACGAACCGCATTTAGAACAAGTGAGCAGCGGTTTTTCACGCAGGTTTAATGTTGCTGATGATATAAACGTTATCGTTGTAGTCGTAATTCACGCCATTGTAGTCCATCGCCATGATGTAGGTGTTTGGGATGACGTTGCCCTCGCGGTCTTTGGCGGGCCAGAACCGGACGTGATGCCCATAGCCGCCACCGGACTGCTCCTGAACGTTCTGAGAATCGACGGACGACTCGTTATCTACCTTAAAGTAGAACACACCGGAGCTGTTAAAGGTGCCGCCGGCAGGCGTATTGGTGTTGATGATGTCGGGCAGGAACGACTGCGCGTCCAGGCCGTCAGAGGTGAAGATCGCATGTGTCTGAGTGGAGCCCTGCGATGCCCAGTAGAGCGTTGCGGGATCGCCCTCGGTGTGCCAGCTATCGAGCTGATGAATGGTGACGGGTGCCGAGGAATTTGCCTGGGTCCAGTAGGGAGAGAGGATTTCGTCGCCAACGGCTTCCACTTTCCCGCCTTCGTTGAGCATTTGGCCAGAACCGACAATGGTCGTCGAGTATCCCGCCATCTGAATGATCTGCGGAAGCAGCGGCTCCATCTGGTGCTCGGAGTAGTTCTGCCAGAAACCCGCGAGTTCCATCGTTGCGTTGGGCTCGTCGGCATCGTTCGTGGCGAACGACATGTGGCCGAGCACAATCTGATTGTTGACGCCAGTCCCTGGATTGGATGAGATGAACTTGAGCGTAAAGCTCTGTGAGGCTCCAGGCGCCAACGAAAAGGACGAGGGACCGGAAAGAACCTCCCAGCCATTAGAGAGGTCGTAACCCGTGACGGAAAGTGGCTGCGTGCCGGAATTCAGAATGCTGAAGCTCGCGGTATCGTGGACCTGATTGGGATAGGTCGGATCGAGGTTCGAAATCCGATTGAAGAGCAGGCGGTTGTCGAAGGGAAGCGCTTCGGGATTGGAGAAGCCCACTTCCGGGCCGGAGCCTTGCGGAATCACGTTGCGAATGATGGCGATGAAGTCCTGCGTGTCGTAGGCCGCGTTGAGATCCTCTCCGGCGATGACGTACGTGTTGGGCACGACCGTTCCGTCCGGGTTCTTGAAGGTGTAGGCGCGGATCTTGCGTTGCGTGGTCGTGTCATAGGTGTTGAAGGCGTCTTCACCGTAAGCCGCGGTTCCGCCCGGCGTGCTGACGACCGTGGGATACATTGCCGGGAAGAGCATGTAGAGCGAGAAATCGGCCAGTCCCGGATCGAAGCTGCTCACGCCGTTGACAATCGGATTGACCGTCTGGCTCAGGTCGCCGCCGCCACGCACCGAGAGCAACTGAACCTTGTCATCTTTGTTCCCCGATGAGTAGTACCCGAAATCGACGCCGTCGGAGGTTGACGAACCGACGCCGAAAACGGCAAGTGGCTCAATGGTGACATCGCCGGAGCCGGCCTTTACCATTCGTTGCAGATCGACTTGGTCATTTGGCGTTGCAAGGGGATATGGCAGATCCGCGGTATCCGGCGTCGGATCGCCAACTTTGATTGGGATCTGATACAGATCCATGATCCGCTGAAGTGACGGCTCATTAGTGCCTCCCTGCCCTGCCGTCGCGAGGCCCCGAAGTGGAACGGTCTTGGAGCCTCCGGTTGAGCTGATTGAGATATCGGCAGTCTTGATTCCCAGCGACGTGCTGGAGGAAGCACTCATACCGACGGAGAAGGATTCGGTGCCGCCAGGGGCAAGATTGAAGGAGCCAGAAGGCTGGCCGGTGATGAAAAACTGGCTGAAATCCGACCCACTTAGCGAGATCGAACTGACGGTGATGGTGTCGCTGCCGACGTTGGTCAGGGTGACGCGCTGCGTCGGTGAGCCACCGCCACCTCGAACATCATTGAAGTACTTGGTCGCCGTGGAAGTGCCGAGGGTATTAGATCCGCCACCACCTCCCCCGCCACTGCCCGAACCCGTCGGCAAGCCGGCGGTGATGGAGAAGTTGTCGTACACAGCGACGGTTGTCTCGGCACCGGGTGCGTTGAATACGCAGATCCCCGCAAGCGCTTCGGAGCTGAAGAACGCTTTGCGCTTATCCGGCCAGAGACGGATCACCGCCGGAAGTTGCTGGAGCGCCCCGCCGTTCAGGCGGTAATAAGCGCGTACCCGACCGGTGACCGAATCGCCCCCCAAGATCAATTCCAACGTGCTGATCGATCCGATCGAGCCAATGTTCGTAAGGGTCGAACTGAGTTGTCGGCGGAACCCACCATGAACAGAGATCTTTTGCTCGTCAATGAATTCGATGCCGTAGTTGCCCCCGCGGTTGACCAGCGCCAGGCGGATGAAGTTATTGCAGTCGGGCCCAAACATGATCCCTTCGCCGCCACCATCGTGGATATTGAAGGGATGCATGACCGTCGCGCTGATCGACCATTTATTGGCAGCGGAGAAGGTGGTTTCGAGGCCGTTGACGAGGGAGTTGTCGTTGCCGTAATTGTCACCGCGGCTCTTGACCCGCAGCAGGCTGACGCCAGGGCGAAGGTAGATCAGTCCTTGACGGTACTCGGTGGAAGTTGCGTTGGGTTGGACGGATGTGAACCCGGTCCCGCGTCCAGAGCTATCTACCACGCCGCCATGCGGCTTATCGAACTCGAAGCCGAACGGTACGGGGAAGACGATGCTGGGATCGCCGGCAAGGAGCTGGCGGGCCTCCAGTGCTTCGACCATCGGACGAGAACAGGACTTCGACAAAGAAGGAAACAACCTGGGCAAGGGCCTTACTCCCATGTCCGTAACGGACACTGCATTTTCTAACCCTGCGGCCGACAGGTTGGGCAACAAGGCGGCTCCGCACCCGAACCGGGTGCAAACGCAAATACTCTAGCCGGGGCGGCACCGATCGCACAGCGGGGATTATGGCGGAACCGGCTAAAAGCGGCAAAACAGCGTGAGTTTGCGGAACTTGTAACGAGCGGACGCTTGATCCGGGTCTCTCAGGGCCGCATGATTATCCTTTCATGAGCCGTTTTAAAGGCTCTCCGCATGCAATTCGTAATACAAGTGTCGGTGCCGGTAGGCCGACCGTTTCACGAAAGGCAATGCTGCTGCAAAGCATTATTTGATTGGAGCTGAGCTGAAAGTGACCCGGCGTGGCCGGTCAACTGGTGGCATCGCAGCGGCGGATTAAGGTGACTGATCCGGAAACGTGTCGGGCACATTGGTCGTCGCGGCCGCCGCTTGCGTTTTCGCGGTTGCCAGCGTACGGTTTGCCGGTCGCTGGAGAGGTGGCCGAGTGGCTGAAGGCGACGGTTTGCTAAACCGTTGTAGGGGGTCAAACCCTTACCGCGGGTTCGAATCCCGCCCTCTCCGCTTCTGACAAAATGTGGTCGGTTTTGTAGTTGGACAGGCTACTTTGCAAACCTGGACACCTAGTTTGCAAAGACGTATTTAGCGGGGACTGGCGCGTCCCCCGGCGTGTTCCTAAAAAAGCGGTTATCGGGCGGCGCTAACGCCGTCCCGATGCCGCGCGCCGTGGGCCTAGTTGGATCTCGCGGTAGATGCCCCGACGGTCCATAAGGCCAACGGCCCCTTTCACAGCGAAGCGGTAACGCCAGTAATACAGCGTTCGCTCCGATACTCGAATGCCTTTCGATCGCAGTTTGAAAACGTATTCCTCCGTTACCTCAGAGATCATCCGGAGCCCCCGGCCGCACTGAGTCCGGGCCGACTTCCAACCATCGAGAATCATAATCCGACGCCGCACGCCATCCCGCTTGTTGGCGGGCACAGCTCGCAGCTCACCGCGATTCCCGTCCGCCGGGAGCTTCCGCTTCGGATCATCCAGCCAGGCCGCCACGATCTGCGCCGCAAGCCAGGGCCTGGATTGAAGCCCGCGCTCCGGGGCGACCGCTAGGGCGTGCGCCTTCTCAGGCGTCAGGCGGAAGCGAAGATTAACGAGCCGCTGTTTCATTTCACCGTGAGCGTGTTGAGCTTCGTGTAAATCTTTGTCAGCGATTCGGCCATGCTCGCCTCATATCCAATCATCTTCTTCTCTGCTGGCGTTCCATCCTGCCCGCCGCCCGAACCGCCGGCCGTGTTCGATTGCACCATTGCCTTTGCCGCGTTCGTGATTCCGCCCTGTCCTGTATCCGTGAGCTGTTGTGACAGATATTGCCACTGCGACTTGTAGCGAACCGCATCCGCACTCCCCGCCTCGATCGCCGGAGCAAATTGCATCGGCTGGTTAAAGTCAGGATAGAGCGGTTTGGCCTGTGGGGCGGAAGTTGCCGCCAAAGAATCAGTGATCTGGAACGCCTTCGCATCGGATGCCGCCTGCACCTGTCGAGACATCTTGTCAAATTCCTTGGCGCTCAGCGCCCCGGAGTCCCGAAGCGCTTTGAGCTTCTCCTGGGCCTTGTCGAATTGCTCAAGCGGATATTGAAACGAATCGCCCCATGATTTGATCTGTTCGGCGAGTTGCATCTTCTGCTGCTGCTTGTCGAGATCGCCGGCCAATCCCTTGAATTTGGCAATGTCATTCGGGCCTGCGCCGGTAGATTGCTAAACTCCATAATCTGCTGTTCGATCGGATTTTTCCCGGTGGCGGCGATCTGTTTGCGCATCGCCTCAACTTGTGCGTCCACTTGCTGACGCGCTTTGACCGCATTGTCGATGAAGGGAGTGAACCAATCCGCCGCCGCCTGGAAAATCTCCCGCCCCTTTTGCTTAAAGCTCAGTTCTCCGATCTTCGAGATTTGATTGTCCGCCCCGCGCGTGATCATGTCGAGCTTCGATTGAAGATCGCGCTGAGCGGCGGCCAGTTGCTGCTTAGCGCCAGTCAGTTGTGATGAAATCTCAGTGTATTTCTCATTGGGCGCCAGAATGCCTGGAGCGCCGATACCGGCGGAGACGCTGATCTGTTTCGGCGTGTCCGCCAGATTCCCAGTGAGCTTCGCGATCTGATCTTGCAGCCCCGCAATTTCCTGTTTTTTCGCCGTGACCCAATCCTGAGTCTTGGCCTGATTCATCTTGTCCACTACGGCGCTGATCTGGTCGATCGCCGCCTGGTTAATATCAAAGAGTTTGAGCTTCGTCCCTGTGAGCCCGAGGCGATCGATCTGCGCCTGGATATGGTCGAGCCCAGCTTTCGCATCAGCGAGGAAGCTGTTCACCGCCGTGTGTGCCTGCTCAAGAATCTGCATGTGGCGGATTTGCGCAGTCGTCGCCTCCTGGATCTTGGCGACATACTGCGCCTCGCCCGTCACAACACTGAAGATGGTCGAAGCCGCCTGGCCGATCTGTCCGACGATCGGGATTTGCGCCAACATCTCCGCCGTAGCCCGCCGCGCAGCATCGCCGCCCTTGCTGTACTCAATTGCAAAGTTCTTCGTGGAGTCCGCCAGGCGGTTCATCATTTGGCCGGCAACGATTAGCCCGCCGGCGATGCCCCCGGTTGTCAGAATCTGCCCAAATGCGCCGAAGATGGATTCCGCACCGAACGATTTGCGGAGGGACTTGATGGTATGCTCGCCGAGCGCCTTCCCGGCTTTTTCTCCCTCCCTGCCCACTGCACCGGTCATCTTTTCGACCTGCCGCGTCGCCGCAGAACCAAGGTCCTTGAATGATGCCTCAAAGTTCGTTGAGAAGCTCTTTGCCTGCCCCAGCGCCTGATCGAATTTCTGTCTGATGCCGCTTACGTCGGCAACGATCTTCGTGTAAATGTCGGGTAGCTCGAATCTCATTCCCTTGCGCCCTCCGCTGGCAACATTGCCCAGATCAGATCATGCTCGGTTTGCAGCTTTCGGAAATACTCGTACATCGCGGCGCGAAGGTCATCGAGAGCGCGAAGTGCCTCCGCCGCCTCATTCGGCGCGAAGCTCGGTATCCTGTGCGTCGAGGATCCCCGTGTTCATCCCCTCCTGAGCTTCAATGAGTCCGTCAATATGGGTCTTCAGCTCGCGGAGCTGCGCGGCCCGGCGCTTCAGGAAAGTCTCAAGTGCGTTCGCCATCCGTGGCTTTCAAAAATCCCGGCGGGGCCTTGCAGCCGCCCCGCCGGGTACTGACAATGGATCTACAAAGCCGCCGCTGTCGCCATCATGCCCTTGCTGCAACCTGAAAGCTCAGCAGCATCAGGCCGCGATAGTGTGCGGCTCTTTTTCTGCGCCCCGCCAATCGCAGAAGCCAGCGACCTCTTTTCGTGAGCCGTCAAAAATGTATCGAGCGGAATGGCATCCCTGCGGCGCTTCGCCTCATACAGCAACGCCCGCGATGCGTCATCGAGCGCACAATATCCCCTAAAGCTCAAGAGCTGCTTGGTTGAGAACCGCATCCGAGGCATGCGTATAGGATTTCGCATTCTTGGCATGATGCACCTCATTTCCAGACCCGGCTTCGCGCTCGCCCCGCGCGGGACGGCTGAGCCGTGCCACAATTGTAGCACGCTACTAACCGTGACACAAGAGTGGGACAATTTGCACCCGTGTGCTACAATCGGATCATGCTTTTGGAAATGCCGCGTCGAGCGACTAAGGCCCATGTCACTGTCCGAGTGAACGCCCAGATTCTTGCGCGACTGGATCGAATCGCGGACAATCTGGGCCGAACGCGCTCCGAAATGATCGACCGCGCCATCGAGGATTTTGTGAACCGCAATAGCCCACAGCCCGACCAGCAGCACAAGCCCCGCCATCGCGCATAACCTGCGCCCACCCCAAACGGCCTGATTCGCATTCTGCCGCGTCCGGAGCGCCGACGCCCGTAGATACCTCCCGGTCCCGTTCCGCGTCTCTCCGTTGCTGGCGCTGGCGAAAATCCGGCTCATCGGTTCCTCCACAGATTCGGCTGGTGGACTGTGAAGCCGGTTTGCAGGTTTTTCACCGGATAGCCCTTGCAGGCGAATTCGTTTGCCTTCACCGGATCATCCGTTACCGCCCGGACGCGGTGACGCCGGCGATTTCCACGCGGGCGTTGACGCGATAGGGTGCACGCATTCGGCGGCGGAGTTCGTTTGAGTTGTGCTGCTTCGTTGCTGCCATGCGTGGTTGCAAAAGGGGATTACGTGTCAAATGCCATCAATCAACTGGAAACTTCGCTGTAATTCTGCCTAGTTTCTGCCATTTCATTCCTCGCTCGGATTGTCTTTCGTGCGGTGCGGCGGAAGCGCGACTGGATAGTATTGGCCCTTATAATGCTTCTCGTCTTCTTCAGTCCTCTCCGGCGAGGTTTCGAGTGGACCGCCGTCGAGCGTTTTGACTGGTTCGTCCTTGGCGGTCGTCTCTGCGGTCGCTTCGCCTGGAATGTCGGAGGCGGACAGATCTTCCTCGATCTTCGCCGATACATCCGCAAGCTGCTCGCGTTCACTGGCTGTTATCTCGTTAGCGGGCCCACCGCTCTGGGCATCGGCAGCTCCCTTACCAAAACGTGCAAGATATTCCTTTTCTCGCCGCCGTTCTTCCCGTGTTCTGCGGGGCCTGGCTAAACCTGCGCCGATCAAGAGGTCGATGATCGTGGGCCACACTCCACCAACCAAAAGAACCATTCCGCCCGTGCAGAGTATCATGGTCCATCGCGGTTCCTCCCACCATGCATAGCGAAAGCTCACCCATGGCGCTTGCGCGTGAGCAAGCTTGAGAAGGTTGGTCATCGACGGCTGCTTATCGCTGCTGATAAAGTCTGTCACCGGCTGGTAAGGCAATTCCGCACGAAAAGCGGTGGGGAGGTACACCCACTCCCTCCTGTCCCGCTGGTAGCTCGCGCATTCGAACGTGAGCATCTGCACGGGCCGTCCATACGCGCCCCGCTCAATTGGATGAATGGTCACGGCCAGGATGTTCGGAGATTGACCGTGGACATCGCGGGAAACCAGATCCCGCTCAAAATCCTGTCCGCCCAGGATTCGGGAATAAGACGGCTGAACGTTCAGATAGATCCACCCTATAGCCAAGCCCAAGAAGGCGCCAATGAGACACCAGTGCCATCGCCGTAGGTCTTCTGTGTTCATCGTTCTCCACCTCTCGTAACCCAGGTCGAGTGGCTGGGAGCCTTTGGCACATCATTCGTTCTTCCGAATCGGGACATCGATGTCCCAAGCATCGGCAGCGCCCGGAAACATCGGCCGGCGCGGCACGAACAACCCCACGTGCAGGTCTAGGAACAGATAATTCGACCCATACTTCGTGCCGTGGCGATAGAGCTCGACCTTGGTTGGATAATCGCCGCCTTGCATGTAGTAATCAGCTCGATGTGTCCTTCAACTCGCCCATTACGACCACATCGCTTGGGGTGAGTCCACCGAGATTTGTGGAGGAGTAGCGGATGCCGTGTTCGTAGAGATGGTCGTTGAAAATATAGGAATGCTGGTCGTAGGGGGCGGGATCCGCTGGGCAGATGAGGATCCGCGGGTTCCAAACCGCTGGTTTGAATACCTGTACCGGCCAGCGCTCGTCGAGTGAAACATTGCTGCCGAGATTCGGCGGATAGATGTAGTCATGCCAGTTGTTGGCATAGATCAGCAGGAGCTGACCGATCTGACGCAGGTTGGACTGGCATTCAAGGCGCTTTGCACGATCACGGGCGATCGCCAACGTCGGTAATAAGAGGCCTAGCAGAATTGAAATGATCCCAATGACGACCAGAAGCTCAACGATATTGAATGCCCCGCGGATGCGCCCCCACGACATTTGCGGGATACGAGCGTGAAATCAGCATCGTTCACCCGAAGTCATCCTCCTATCTCGGCAGATCGAATGGAGTCGGCGGGCTGCCCTGTGGCGTGCCAGCATAGCCAATCTCGTGAAGCATCTCTTTAGCCGTTGGCGAACCGATCGCCTCCAGGACGTGGATTGCTCTGGCCCGTTGCCGCTCTTCCGGCGTATCGCAGGTGAAGCAACCGTACGGCCAGACCTGATGAAGGTCAACGGTCATCGGAATACCGTACGTATCCGCAGGAATTGGCATCTGGGCCTTGATGTATTTTGCCGCCGTATCACCGGTCGCGACCATCGACCAGACCGCGTGATAGGCTTTCACCGCATCCGTGCCGGCCAAATCGCTCCACCATCCGGCCAAGGTTGTCTCGTCAGCCGCGGCAGCATGGTCAACCGTCTCCACTTCAAAGCTGAGAAAGCCGTAAGGCTTGTTCTGGTGCTGCTTGATTTGCGAGCGGAACTGCAGCTTCAGGGTATCAGCCGTGTGGGGAAATGTGATGTCGAAGTCGTAGGATGAATCGTCGATCAACGTCTTGCCTTTCTCATCATGCCAATGCGACTTGAAACCCATCGATTCATGGGATGCTGCTCCTGTCCAGGCCGGATGCGTGGGATACCAGGGAAACTGGTCGGGAAAAGATTGCTCATTGTTGTCTGAAAAAAAGCCGCAGTCAGAGAAGGTGGTATGGATGAGGGCCTGTCCACCCACCACGCGCATGTCCCACAGGTCGCGGCCCCAACTGCGGCTGTCCCCATTCCAGGGCTCATAAGTGATCAATCGAAATTTCACATGGATAAACTGATGCGCAGGCAGCCCATCGACGCTCAGCGTGACGGGGCCTTCGGAGAATGGCCCGAGGAACTTGTGCTTCTGATCGCCGGTTAAGGACAAGTGCCGCCGCGACCATTGCTTGCCTACCGGTCTGTCCAGATTCAACTCATAAACCACGCCCGGCGCTTTTGTTGCGACATGCCGAACTGAAGGGGCGCCAGATACGCTTGTCCGGTAGTGGACTACGAGTGCCGTGCTCGTTGCGGCAACCACAACGAGGCCCAGTACCATTGAAGCGACAGCAGTACTAGCTTTGATGGATGTCATTGCCCGTGCAACGGCATGGGCAATAACGAAAGGCGCAGATGCCGTGGCACCGCCATGGACCGCCGCCGCCGCATTCGCCGTGGTTGCAGCCACAAGAGCGGAACGGACGGGTGAGGATGAAGAGATGATAATGGCCCCCAGCACTTCCGCTGAGGCAATGTGATACCCCCGACGGGAGAACATGTCGCGAAGCCTACTCAAGGCGCGTTCGGCACGTTTCTGCGCGGCTTCCGGCGAGGTGCCCATTGCCTCGGCCACCTCCCGGAACGACAACTGCTGATAGAAACGCAGAAGTACGAGCTCGCGATCCTCTCGCTTGAGTCGGGCAACAAGCTCATCCAGCACGGCAACAATCTGATCCCGATCTTTCTGGTTCGATGTGATGCTCGATTTACCTTCCATGGCTGCCGCTATTTTCTCATGGTTCTTGCGGCGTCGCTCTGTGCGTAACGCGGTGGATGCAGCATGGCGCATTGCGCGAAAGAGCCAGCTTCGGAGGTCATCCCTCTCAGAAAGCTTATGGCCCTTCTGAGCCAATGCGATGAACACCGCCTGAGTTACATCTTCCGCCAGAGCGGGATCATGTACTTGCCGCACGGCCGCAGCATGTACCCAGTGAATGTGACGAGACACCAGCTTGGCAAACGACGTATCGGAGCGGGTGCTGATGTAATCGCGCAGAATCTCCAAGTCGGTCATGGTACTTCAATGTAACTAAACTGCCGGCGAGATCGGCAATCCGACATTATTTTCCGTAAAGTCCACAATTTTTATTTCGGCAAGCTACTCGCCAAGACTCGCATACATTTCGTTAGCCAACAGAAGCTAGTATGAAATCGCTTTTTTCTTGACAGGCGAATATATAAATGATTAAGAATCGCTTTGTCATTTCATGTAGCAGTCGCAACGGGTCAATTGAATTTCGACGTGCAAATGAGCGCTCTTCAGCACAGCCCGGATATTCGCAAGCACCGTGGCGGTCGCGGTTCCTCCGTCAAGAAGATCGAGGAAACACGGCAATTATCCGCTGGTCGCATCGTCGGTATTGTTCTCTGCGGCCTCGTCTTCCTCGCTATTCTGTGGCCAGTTGCGTCGTCGCTGCTTGGCTCGGCAGAGCGGCCCGCGGTAGTGGCAGGTTCCACAAAGGGAAAACTGGTCACGAAATCGGACCTATATGTTTTGGCAATGGCCGCCGACCACGAGGGCAATATCTGGATCGGTACGGATGGACAGGGAATTTGGCGAGAAGATCCTGCCACAGGCACGATGCGGCAATTTACCGCAAAGGACGGACTAGCAGCCCGTGGTGAAAGTCGATTTCCCGCTTGACGCCAAACCCCGACCGCGCTGAAATGCCGCGGACGCATTCAAGGATGATCCGCATGGCCCTGGGAAAACGCAAGGAAGTCGCTCAACCGCTGTTCATCTCGACGGTCGATTTGCCGTCGTTCAAGTCCAACCCGTTCTATGACACGGTCAACAAGGTGCTGGGCGCGCATCAGTTCGATCTGTTCGTCGAGAAGCTCTGCGCCAGGTTTTACCATGACAACGTGGGCCGGCCGGGTCTGCGCACAGGCATCTACTTTCGCTGCCTGCTGGTGGGATACTTCGAGGGATTGGATTCCGAGCGTGGAATCGCCTGGCGTTGTTCGGACAGCAAGTCGCTGGGATTGTTCCTGGGTTATGCGATCGACCAGCAGACGCCGGATCACTCGACGATCTCGCGAACGCGAAGACTGATCGACCTGGAGACGCACCAGGAAGTGTTCGGGTATGTGCTAAAGATCCTGGCGAATCACAATCTGATCGATGGCAAGACGATGGGCGTGGACTCGACGACGCTGGAAGCCAACGCGGCGTTGCGGAGCATCGTCCGCAGGGACAACGGTCAGGGGTATCAGGAGTTTCTCACCGATCTGGCAAAGCAGAGCGGGATCGAGACGCCGACGCGGGAAGATCTGGCCAAGCTCGATCGCAAACGCAAGAACAAAGGCTCGAATGACGACTGGACCAACCCGCATGATCCGGATGCCAAGATCACCAGGATGAAGGATGGCACGACCCATCTGGCCCACAAGGCTGAACACGCCGTAGACATGGGCGAAGAGGGACACGGTGCAATCCTGGCGGTGAATGTATGCGACGCGGTGGTCGGCGACACCAAAACCCTCTGCGACACGATCAACCAGGCATCCGAGAACCTGCGTGCCATCAAGGACGATGATCGGGTGAGCGACAAGATCAGCGATGCCTGGGCCAGCGAAGTCGTCGCCGACAAGGGATATCACAGCAACGACACGATGCGTGATCTGCCGGAGATGGACATCCGCAGCTACATCAGCGAGCCGGATCGAGGGCGTCGAGACTGGTCCGACATGACCGGTACGAATGAAGAAGATTCAATCAGAGCACTCGATGCCCGCGACGCGACCTACGGCAACCGCCGGCGGATCAAAGGTGAGCGCGGCAAGGGACTGATGCGCAAGCGGGGAGAACTGCTGGAACGATCGTTCGCGCACAACTACGAGACCGGCGCGATGCGACGAGTGCACCTGCGGCATCGGGAGAACATCGCCAAGCGGGTGCTGATCCACGTGGCGGGATTCAACCTTGGGCTGCTGATGCGAGTGAAATACGGCCTGATCAAGCCGCGGGGGCTGAGTGACGCAATCATTTTTGCGCTGCTGATGATCTGGACGATGATCCGATCGGCAGCCGGGCGACTGATGCGATCCGGGCAAGCGGAATCAGCGCGATTTGCCGAACTTCTGCCGTTCGCGCCGAGATCATGGATTCAGGCCGTGTAGGTCATAAAACCACGGGCTGCTAGTATTACTCCGTTAGATCAGTAAGGTTAGAGTGAGTGGCGGGATATGGGCATGAAGGGCGGTCGCCATGGATGGTCGATCACTGAATCGTCTGCGAAGGGAGTTGGGGGAATTCGTCGGGGACTTGATGTCGGACCTGCCGCGGCGGGATCAACGCCGGTGGGCGCAGAATATCTACGGGGTCTGCTGCTGGATGGAGATCGCAAGAGCATTGAGCCGATGGCCAGGCGGTTGGAGGAGATTGACGGCAGTAAGCAGGACTACGAGCAGTCGCTCCAGCAGTTGGTGAACCAGAGCCCCTGGCCGGCGGGCTTGGTGCGGGACCGACTGCAGCGGTGGGTGGCGGCGTCATCGGCGGCGCAGGTCCGACGGCATCTGGGCGGGTCCGCCGCGGCGTTCCAGCGGTTCCTGATCCTTGACGAGACGGGCTTTGCCAAGCAGGGGAAGAGTTCGGTGGGAGTGTCCCGGCAGTATTCGGGAACGCTGGGGAAGGTGGCCAGTTGCCAGATAGCGGTCACTTTGCAGTACGCGACCCAACCGGCAGCTAGAGCCAAAGGCGGGGAAGTGTTCTGCGTGGATATGCGGCTGTTCCTGCCGGAGAAGCAATGGGGTAACGACCGCAAGCGAATGACCCGCGCGGGGGTGCCGGACGACGTGGGGTACGAGCCCAAGTGGAAGATGGCCCTGACGATGTTGGAGCGGGCGAAGGCTAACGGGCTCAAGGGGGTAGTCTTGGCCGACGCCCTCTACGGGAGCGTCACCGAGTTCCGCCGGTCGCTGGAAAAGCAGGGGTGGACGTACTGCGTGGGGGTGGAGTCGACGCTGTCGGTGATTGACGCCGCCGAGGACCTGGGCGAGGTCCCATCGTGGTTGGGCAAGGGGCGGCCACCGACGCGGCCGTCCCGGGTCGCGGCGAAGGTCGCGGGGGTCTCCGTCAAACCATGGGCCGTGGACCACGCCGCCGACTTCCGCACGGTGAATTGGCGGGAAGGGAGCAAGGTCAGGAAGGGCAAAGCGCGGCAAGCTGTCTGGCCGTTTCGCCGCCTGGCGGGTCCGCCCGGCCCACCGTCTCAGTGACGGGCGCAGACCGCAGAGCGAGTGCTGGCTGCTGGCCGAGTGGCCCCGGGAGGAGGATGCCCCTACGAAGTACTTCTTCTCCAACCTGCCGGCGAAGGCCTCACTCCGGCAACTGGTCAGGACGGCCAAGGGGCGGTGGTGGGTAGAGCAGAGCTACCGGGAGATGAAGCAAGAGATGGGCCTCGACCACTTCGAGGGCAGGTCCTGGGTCGGATGGCACCACCACATGGTGCTCGTGATGCTCGCCTATGCCTTCGTCGTCGCCTACCGGCGACAAAAAAGGGGAGACACGGCCCGCCGCCGGTTAGCGTGCCCGAAGCCCGTCGCCTGATCCAGCACCTGCTGCTGTGCTGGGCCGGACGCTGCCCGGTTTGCGGACGGCGACTCGACGCCCACCGTGTCGTAAGTCGAACCGAAAGGAAGGATTCGAGTTAACGGAGTAATACTAGGTGATGATTGTGGTTACGCCGTGGCGGTGGATCGTAAGGACCGCGTCTGGGTAGGACATCTGAGGACTGGTGTCAGCGTCTACAACGGCAAGAAATGGCAGAAACTAGGCAGAATTACAGCGAAGTTTCCAGTTGATTGATGGCATTTGACACGTAATCCCCTTTTGCAACCACGCATGGCAGCAACGAAGCAGCACAACTCAAACGAACTCCGCCGCCGAATGCGTACACCCTATCGCGTCAACGCCCGCGTGGAAATCGCCGGCGTCACCGCGTCCGGGCGGGGCTGGATGGTCGAGACGATCGACGCCAGTGAGGGAGGCGTTCGTCTCCATGGCTCGCGGCAACTGCCACGTGTATCGATGCAGATCCAACTCGAGAGTCCCGAGGGCACGCCTCTCACCGTCAAAGGATGGGTGATCTACAGCCAACAGGTATCGGTAAGCCTATGGGAAAGTGGCATCGAGTTTGATACACCTCAGCCGTCACTTTCCGCAGCCCAAATCGACCACGCAAATTATGGGCGATGATGCTCCTGGCCGAACTGATACGGATACGCGTCCATTTACAGCATCGCGTAGCACAACTCACAGTGGAACGCTTTGTCCAAGTGCCACTTCTGCCGTCAAGATGCTGATCGGCGTCAAGCAACCATCGGTCACATTGGTTGTTCAGGCATTCGCGATGACAGTTAGCGGCACATTGTATGTTTCCCTGAGGTGCAGTTCCGTCGCCCCAAGCAGTTCAAGGTGGTCGGCTCCCGCGTCAGACTGGGACAGTCCTGGCTGGACGATGCAGATCTGAAAATCTGGCCGAAGTGACCGAAGGCGGCGTTTGAGTTGCTTGATGAGCTTGAGGTTCCCGCGTTCAAATCGCGAGACGCCACCCTTGGCAATGCGCTTTGCCTCGCGGTGGACCAAATGATCGAGCAGTTGCTCGGGACGACGGCGCCAATGAACACTGCTCTGAGCTTGACCACATACGGCGTACAGATCATCTACTCGTGCCCCGGCGGTGGAGGTTCCGGAGAACTTGCAGTGGTAGAGGCGAAACTGCAGGCGGCCTTCATCAATGCGGATGGCAATGACGTCGGCAGCTTCACCGGACTGGTCATCGTCAAAGATGACGTCGAAACGTTCCTGGCCGGTCGCAGTAAGCAGACTTTCGATAACCCGACGTTGAATTGAATCGGGGCGTTTCTCTTTGCCTTGCGATTCCTTTCGCAGATCCACACCTGTCCAATCCCAGGCTTCGATCTGATTGCGGTCGTACAGAAGCGGCTGTGCTGTCGGTGGCGTGAACAGGTTGTCGTAGATCAGAAACGAGCCATCGTGGAACCTGATGATCGGCGGCTCCTTCTGAAAATAGTCGGAGAGGTCGTACTGTCGCTTACCGATGATGAGTGTCTGCTCACCTGAGGTGGTTCGCACATAATCGACTTTACCTTCCCGGAAAACAAGCTCGTACTCGGCAAAGGAGGCCGGCCACCGCTCACTCAACACGCGAAATCGAATCGGTCCGTTCGTTGTGTGATTGGTGGGTCGAACGCTGACTTGTGAGAACGGCGCCTCGACGCCGGAGAGGGTGAGCCGGATAGAGTCTTCGTCCCGGTCCAACAGATCATCGGACCACTCGATCGTGAGCGGTACCAAAGCTGGCCGCTCGGCGATCTGCGTCGGGATCATCGCCCCCTCAAGAACGGTGGTCACGTCGATTGCGTCATTCAGAAGTTTCTCGCCGACATGATGGCACCACGTCACCCATTCACGGATGTCGGCGGCGATGCGAAAGGACCATACGCGGCCCTTGCGCGAACAGCCGACACTCGACTTGTTGCCGTTCTCGTACCCGCGGCCAAAGATATTCGTCTTGAACTTGTTGAGCGCGCTGCGCCTGTGTCAGGCCTTCCTTGATGTCTGCACCGACATGCATTGTGAAGCGAACCGCTCGGCTCAAAGAATGACCAAGGCCGAGATTCGTCAGGATAAGCTGCTTAACGCCCGAAAGTGCCCGGAATACCTGTTCACCTCGGATGAGCGCAACGTCATCCCCGCATACTGCCTTGGCAAGCCCCTCGTGGAGCGAATCGTTGTTGGAGCTGTTGATGTACAGCAGCTTCGTCCGTTCGTCCCAATGAAGCAGGTAGAGATGATGCGTGGTATCGCTGATGCTGCGGATGTCGCCCCAGTCGACAGGTGTAAATTCCTTGGTGATGAGCATCACCACGCGCTCTTTCGGATTGAGGGCCGGCTGGTCGAATAGATTTCGGAAGACGGATGCAGCGCGCTCAGGACGCCACGTTTTGCATGTCGTGGAGTAGACGACGGTGCTCATCTTCGGAAAGACGCTCTGAATCGGGATATTCTCCGGCAGCTCTGTAAAGCCACGAACGAACTCAGACCGCACCACCTGTGCGCCCGTGGCTTCCTCGCTCAATTCCTGCAGGAGTTTATTCCAATCCGGGTCCTCCGCGTAAAGCTCCTGTAGAGCTTCCTCCACCTCGGCAGTGGCGATATTCGCGACGACCGTAGCATCACCAACTCTCGGATTTGTCCGCGTGAAGCGACCAGTAAACTGGAGCGTCACAGCCAAGCTCTTGTGCACGTCGTGCAACGCTGCAATCTTCAACTCTGGAAGATCAAAGCCTTCGCCGAACATGTCCACGCATACGACGATTCGGCTTTCGCGGGATCGAAGCTGCCGCACCACTTCGCGGTTTGCTGATGCCGACAGCTCACTGTGAGCCAATACCGGCCGATGCGCTGCGGCAATCCGCAGGTAGAGAGCGTGAAGCTCTTTGGCCCTCTCAATATTCGAGCACCTGGCCATGAGGAGGTGGTCGAGGCCGGTCTTGATGTCCTGGTCCAGTTGCCCGACAGCTTCAGCGGCAATCCGTTCGTCGCTCGCATCGGAGTTGTACTCCGTGATGGCCCTGAACCGAATAGGCTTGAAATACCGTTCGGCTTGCGCCTTGCGGAGAGGATAGTTGTAAAGGACCTTTCCGCCGACGAGCTTGCCGTCGCCACGGTACGGCGTGGCGGTGAACTGGAGCACCGGTCTTTCTTTGAAGAATGAACGCACGCGATCCCAGGTCGCAGCGGTAACATGATGTGCCTCATCGACGATGAGGTGCGTGCAAAGTGCCGCGACCGTTCGATTCACCTCATCCGAACACTGGCCAAGAACTGAGGCTGTCGTGACGACGACGTTGCAGCGGCGGAAGATCTCCTCCACCTCCTGCTTCGATTTCGGACGCTGACGAAGCCTACCGACGATCGGGAGCAACGTATCATCGGAGACGACGCCAGCAGCCCTCAATATCCCCAAGCTCAAAAACTTTTCCGAGATCTGCTCACGCAGCGTGTTGGTCGGCACAAGTACAAGGACTCGGCCAAGCTGTTGCGCGACGAGAAGCCCCAGCATCGTCTCGGTTTTACCGGTACCCGTGGGCATGACGATAGTCGCCGGCTCTTGGGTCACGGTCCAGTGTGCGAGAATGGCATGTAAGGCGCCAAGCTGCGGCGGACGCAATCCGCTGGTGATAACGTTGTCGCCTTGACGAATTTCAGCCTGAAACGTGAACGCGTTCTTCCAGGACTGGCGTATCGCGTCGCACTCGTTTTCCCATTCTCCAACCGTCCCCGGTTCCGGCTCCACCTGCGGACGAAGCCATCTTGCTTTGGCGGCTGCTTCAGGCGTGGTTGGGAGACCGTCGGGACTCATCAGGACGTGATCCGGCAGATCTTTGGCGTGTGTCATCCGGTCCAGCACCAGAAACGGCTGGCCTACGCCGGTCCGATTGCGCGGCGTTATCAGAAGACCCTGAGTCCGTCGCCGGACCAATACCTCGGCATCTGCTACGCAGTTTCCCGCGGCGAACTGGAGCCGCCCAATATCGCATCCCAGAAGACGCATTTGGCGGTGGTATAGGGCTGGATAATTGACCTCAATTTCCATGATTGACAAGAATAGTTACTGCATCCTTACTTTACCCGAACGATGGGATTGATGGCAAATGGGTAGACCGTCGCCCAGCCGTAAGCTGTGCTACGATTGGGCTGTGGTATGACAATCGACAAGAACAGTCTCGGGGGCGTTCTGGCTCTCTCATCACTGGCAGACCGGGCACCGGCGGAAGCGATTGACTGGTTCGGCACTCTCGTGGATGCGGCGCATGATGCCAAAAGAGCCGATGTTCTACGGCATTTGGCCACGCTCGCCGAAACCATCGACAAATCAAATGCCGAAGAGATTGACCTCGTCAATCTCGACTATTACCTGGCGAACTTGTGGAGCGCCCTGAAGCATCTTGGCGGAACATATCCGGGCGGAAGCTGGGAAGGGGAGCAGGTCGAGATCGAAAACGAGATCATTCACCTGAGGCGGGCGCTGAGATCAGCGAGTTTCGCGGAGGCAGATCGGATCCGGCGATGCCAAATCTTCACCAACCTCGCGAACTCGTACAGCACAACGGGAAGATTCGTGGAAGCGATCGACACATGGAACGATGCGCTCGCGATTGAACCGCGATTTGGCATGGCTCGCGGTAATCGTGCCGTCGCGCTTTCATCATATGCGCGAGCGCTTTACGACGAGGGCCATGCCATTGTGATGCTCCGGGAAGCATGGCGCGAGCTCGACCCTGTGCGGCTGCTTGGCTTGGAGCCTGGGACCGGCCCCTATTTCGCTGATACGCGTGCATCGATTGCGTCCGTGGTGTCGACAGAGGCGCTCACAAAGCCGTTTGACTTAGACTCGTTCTCCTTGGGAAAAACCGAGGCAGAAGTGGAGTACCGTCGTTGGTGCCTCAATCGGCGCCTTTTTCTTAACCCACTTAACGATCTCGGAGTGTTCACGATCGCGGCACAGGACGTCCTGACTTGCCCCTCGATCGTTGTTGGCCTCAACGAAGGTCCGCGGTATCACGGCTTCTTTAACCAGATCAAGCAGGAATTCTGCTCTGCACGTTGGCTGGCATATGAGGCGATCAACAGCTCCGAGCCTCACTTCTCCGACCACGCCGTGTTGCTCTACAACACCCTTGACTATCCGAGCTATTCTTTGGCGACAGAACAACTCAAGCTCTCATTTCGGTCACTCTATTCGCTGTTCGACAAGATCGCATTCTTCTTGAACGCATACCTCCGACTCGGAATTCCCGAGCGAGCGATTTCTTTTCGCGGGATTTGGCATGATGGGCAGCAAAAGAAGAAGGGCATCCGAGCGGAGTTCCGCGATCGGCCTAACTGGCCTTTGCGAGGAATGTATTGGCTCGCAAAGGATCTTTATGAAGACTCGCCTGACTTCCGATCGGTCATCGATCCCGATGCTCAACGCTTAAGTGAGGTTCGCAACCACGTGGAACACAAATACCTGAAACTTCACCTCAGCGAGTGGGCCGCGCAATCCAACATGCATCCGGGCCTCGTCGATGATTTAGCGCATTCCGCCTCGAAAGCAGCCTTCGAGGGAATGACATTCAGGCTACTGGGCCTCGTTCGTGCGGCGATCATCTACCTGTCGCTCGGTGTGCATCACGAAGAACGCATCCGGGCAACGCAACGACCCAAAGATGCGATCATTCCACCACTGCTTCTGGACAAGTGGGACGATAACTGGAAGCGCTAGCCCGCCAGGCGACTCGATTGTCTGCCGGGGCTAACCACCAGCATCACTCCGCGTTATCCACCACCACGAGTTTTCCGTCCTCCCGGATGACGACCAATGGTGGATACCCTGTCAGAGCATCACCCTGAAGGATGAAGAGGTCCCCGACATACCCGGGTGAGCCGCTGTGAAAATTGAATTTCACGGCGTACACCAGGGCTGCAAACTCCTCGGGTGTTTCATCTTCTAACCCCCAGGCGTCCCTCACGTACGGATGTTGGGAGATCTCCTTCCATTCCCCCGGCGTCAGTTCGATTGGCTTGTTCAAAGATGTGTTGCGCTACTGCTAATACCGTCATTTTGCACCAGCCCCCGCATCTTGCACGGACTGCTGCAATGTTCGACCTGGCGACAGCTATTCACTGCCGCTCAGGCGGAGCAATCACAGGCGACGCCCCGGCGGTCAACGCCCGAAGCGGCTTTACGGCCGGGGTGAGCCTGTATAATGAAAACATGCGGCAGTGATCGGAGAGCCCAATGATAAGCTGGTCGTGTGCCGCAGCCGAAGGCTGACGGGCAGACCTGCCGGAGGAGCGCCAGTTCCACGGCACCACGTCCATTCCCCCGGCTGCATCCGCAGCGCCTCCCCGTCGGCGTCTAAAGGACATACCGCCGTAAACGACATCACCACTCGCCGACGGGAAATCATTAGCTGCAGCCATGTAACAAGTGCGAAGGCCATTCGCTAAAGGACACGCAGGTGTTGCGCCCAACCCGGTGGCCGTCAGATTGGCAGGTGGCCCTTCGCTCCTTAACCCGTATGGATGTTGGCTCTTCCATGGCTCGATAGAGCCATGATCTGTGTGGGTGGTATTTCCCCTGTGGGTGTGGGTGTGCCTCTGCCGAGGTCCGCCTTTGGCGGAGTGAGGCCGCGGCCGGTTTGGCGACAGCGTCCGTGAGGACCTGGAGCCCGTGAGCCGTGAGGAAACCGGCCGCTGTCGGGGGTGCAACATGAGAAGCAAACTGACGGAAACCCTTGCGCTGCAAGGACCAACCGACACGGGTGGGGTTCCCCTCAAGGGGAAGGGTCAGGGGATACCCTGCAAGGGAGATTTCCACAGCGGATTGTCCTTGAAAAAGGCCCGAAGCGCAGAGAGCTCACGCTCAGCGATCGAACCGTGTCTCATACACTCCGTGTCACCGGACGCCCTCTTGTAAGCGCCTGATTTGTCAGTCGCTTATGAGAGGGCGGTTTTTTGGCACAGCATCAAGTGCCAAAACTGTGCCAAAAACGGAGAGCGCAGATGCGCCGATCAGACCAGCTCATGCGAATTACCCCGGCCCAGCCATCGCGGACGTCAGCAGCAGATGAGGAAATCGCCGGTCGTAGTTGAGCTTTCCCGCAAGCTCAAAACAGACCTGCCGGACTTCCGGCCGATGCAGCCCCAGCGCGGTCAGCAGAACCACCTTTTCGCCCGGCTCCGCCCGCTGGCGGAGCAGTTGCGCGATCGGCATGGAGTCCTTGCCGGCAAGTGCTGCCCCGAATGCACGATCCTCCTGCGCTCCCTTGTCCAGCAAAGCAATCGCCACCGTCAGATGCTTTTGCGCAAGCTCGTCCCGATGAGCAAGCGTGGCGGCGATATACATCAGGAGGTTCCCGTGCGAACCCACCGGCTTCAGCGCCTCGATGTCCTTCTCTGCCTGGTCGATTTCTCCCGATGACAAGTGCGCCGTCAACCGGTCCTGTGGATCAGAACTGCTCTTGAGCCGCGTGATCAGACCGGCGGGATTACCCCGGCAATAGTCCAAGTCAGCGCGGAGCCACTCGATCGCCGTATCCGCCGACCCGGAGCTCAATCGCTCGATCCGTCCCCTGAGGTTCGTCAGAACAAGATCGACCTCGCCGGTTTTTCCTTCCATCGCCAGCGCATAGGCTTCATCGCTATAGGCGGTCAAACAATTTGGGAAGGGCTCGTTCGTATCCTCCCGCGCAATTTGAACAGCAGGGTCGTATCGACCGTCCGCCAGCAGTGCGCACTTGCAGTAAGTCCGCACTTCTGTATTCTTCGGCATTGCCGTGATCGCCCGGTCGCCCCATTGTGCCGCCTGGTCGAACTCGCCGTTGACGAGGTAATACCCGCAAAGCGAATAGAACGCGTACGGACACGGCGGTTTGCTCGCAGCCGATCGCCGCGTCAGTAGCAGCCCGCGATCGATGTCACGGGTCACGCGACCGGTCAGGTACAGCAACTCTCCGTTGTCGGGGTCGCTCTTGAGCATCGCGTCATATTCCCGCTCTGCCTGCTCCGTCAGGCCGGCGGCTTCCATAACGTTCTGGTAACCGCGGTGCCAGGACATCTCGAGCGGTCTTCGTGCAAGTGCGGGATGCATGAAATCCGCGATCTGCCGGGGCTCCATCGTCTGCGCCAGGATCGCGAGATATTCCATCTTCTGTGGATTGGCCAGGAGCCGCCGGCGGGCGATCTCCGCGGCGTTCTGCCCGCCGAGCTTCTTCGACAGATTCAGAAGTACCGCCGCCTCGTCTACGTTCGCGTTGCCGTTTACGAGTGACAACGTATTTCGCGAGGTCTGCTGCTCGGTGGAATCCATCTGCACCGACTGCGGGGCCGTCTCAAACGGATAATCAACGTCGTCGAAAGTCTCGAAGTGCCCGCCCACCCGCGTAGCGCAACTCCGGCGAAATGCCGCTTCCTGACTGCCCGGCAGCCCGATGGGAGGCGTAGTAAATCCGCGCCCATCGGATGATGGCGGCATGATCCGGATTGATCACGTACGCGTGTTTTGCAAAGGGACGTGTCCAGAACTCGCTGTGGATCGAAACGGTCTCCGCTGGCAGGCCCAGCATCGGATCCAGCGTCTGAATCCGCACGTTGCCCTCCGGAACTCGAATGCTCATCTCGGATTCCGGCTGCAGCGAATAAGTCTTGCCGTTCACCTTGACGGAGTAGGGCCGTGAGACTCCACTCACGAGATACACTTCCCGGTTCATCCCGAAGAACCAGGCCAGCGCGGCCCACGCGGCGATCGCCAGCGGCAGGATGATCGCGGCGGCCTTCAGTAGGCGCTTGTGTGCCACCGCCTGCTTCTCCTTGCCCATCACCTGGTTGGGCTTCACCGGCTCGCGGGTTCCCAGCTTCTTTTGCGATTCCTCGCGAAGGCGGCGAAATGCCGGCGTTTGAGCGAAGCCCGGATTCACCAGTTCACACTGCTCGAACCATGCCAGCGCCCGCTCGTGATCCCCCTGCATCTGGTATCGCTGGGCGAGTTGAAAGAGCGAATCCACCCGATCCGGCACGACCTTCTCGGCAACATCGCGCAGGCAATCCTCGGCCTCGTCCACGCGATTCTGGCGGAGAAGACACCGTCCCAGGAGATCGCTGATGTCGTCGTCATCCTTTACCTCAAGCGCACGGCGCAACACGCGCTCGGTATCCTGCACCCGGTCGAAGATCTCAAAAGCACTTCCGAGCATACAGAGCGTGGCTGCATCGTCGGGCAGGTTGTTTTCGATTTCCGGTCCCAGCGCCAGACAGCGCCGGGAGGTTTCGAAAGGTCACAGCGGCGCGGATGGCATCCTGTGCACGCTCAGTGCTCTGCGGCGATGCGCGGCAAGCGTCAATCGCATCGTCGGCCCGTTGCTGCGCCTGCTGCCACTGCGAATATGGCAGGGCCATGTGCCGCCGACAGGAGGAACATTTCTCGATAATCCGCTTCCTGGCCAGCGGAATGATCGGGATCATTACGATCACGACGTATAATCGCGTGTCGTACGATTCGAGAACGGCCGCGCCCACAGGAACGGCAGACGCCCTCGTGGCGCTCAAGATTCTTTTTCCCGTAATACCAGGTCCCGCATCCATTCACGACGTGCGGCATGATGTGCTCCCCAAAGCCGGCGAATGAGCAATACCTTGCCCGGCAAAGCGCCCCGTGTCAAAGCATTTGGACTATCCTCGTGCATTGCACACGCCGGCAAACCATCAACCTTCGCGCGAATCGCCGGCCATCGCCATTCGCGCGATGCCGCGGGCGGCGTGGAAGTCGTCCTTGCCGGTGATGAAAGTCCAGCCCGGGCGGGCAATGCTCGTCAGATCCTTCTCCACGAGCTTTCGGATCATCGGCAGCAGATGCCCCATGCGAATGCCCAGGCCGCCGGTCAGGGCCACGTGATCCGGGACATAGATTGCGTGACAGATCCGGATCGCCCGCACCAGCGCCTTGATCGCGGCATCGTCCGGCCCGAGGCGGTTCAGGATCGCGGGAACATCCGCTTCGTATTTCTTGATCAGCGCGGGCACGCCCATGTAGCCTTCGAGAGTCCCCGCACCGCCGTCGGGGCCGATGACCGGCTCGCCCTCGACAGAGACATCCACCTGCCCGATGTGGCCGGGAGATTCGCCGTCGACAATCAAAGGGACGCCCTCATCGAAGACCGCGGCACCGACGCCCGTTCCCATCGCCAGGGCCAGGAGCCGACCCTGCAGGTTATTGGAAACATAGAACGTCGTAGCCGTTGGCGATGGCGTCGGAGGCGATGGTCAGATGTTCGCGCGCACGGCCCAGGGCCTTTGCGACCAGGTCGTCTAGAACCAGTCCGTTGAGCGAAGGAACATTGACCGACTGCGTCACCATCCGCCGCACGCGATCGCGCCGGCCGGGAACGCAAAGACCGACTGCCCCGCTCTTGAACGAGTGGCCGTCCATCGAGCCGACGATGGCTGCGACCAGCTCATCGCGCGTCGGATTCTGGTACGTCCCGCTCTGGGAAACCCAGAGCACCTCGCCCCGCTCAATCGCCGCGAGCTTGACGGACGAACCGCCAACGTCAATTCCCAATGCAACCATGCAACCATCAGTCCCTTCCAACCCCGCGGCAAAGGATACGGGATAGGCGGGCATGACACCAGCCTGTCGTCCGCGCCGGGGGGCAGTATGATGGGCTCATGCCTTTCTCGTTCGAGCTCCACTTTGACCGGACAATGGAGCAAACCATCCGGAGAATCTGGGAGTCGCTGGCGGCCGCCGGCATCTGCGATTTCCGGCGGAACGGCATCGCTCCGCACATGACCTTAGCGGTCACTGAGAGGGTCGATTTCGACGAAGTGGACCGGGATCTTACGCGTTTTGCGACCTCGGTCCAGCCCTTCGACATCACGCTCGAGGTGATCGACCAATTCCCCTCCGGCGTCATCTTCGCGGCCCCCGCACTCAGTGCCCGGCTGATTGATGTTCACGGTCGTTTTCATCGGCAGTTTGCCTTGGCTCCATCGGCCATTTCGCCGCTCTATCGGCCCGGCGCCTGGCGGCCGCACTGCACGCTGGCGATGAACGTCGAGGCCAGGCGGCTTGCCGAAGCGCTCGCGATCGCGCGGCGGCTGCCCCTGCCGCTGGCCGGGCGATTTGAGAAGCTGGTCGCCGTCCGCTGGCCGGACAGGGTGGAGCAGTTCCGTCACTCGCTCGGGACACGGTAGGATACGGACGAGATGACCCAACTCCAGAACCGGCTCTCAATACTCGCCGCCGCCCTTTCGACCGATGCCCGCCAGGCCGTCCGCCAGGCTCGGTCGCTGGGCTGTTCGGGCATCCTCTTCGACGCGGTCTCGCCGACGCTCGATCTCACGCAGTTCTCGCAAACGGGCCGGCGGGAATTCCGGCACGTGCTGGCTTCCGGCAATCTGGCACTCATCGGGCTTCGTCATGACCTTGACGCCAAAGGCCTCGGGCCCGGGGCCGATATCGAGCGGGCGGTCCGGGATCTTGACCGCGCGATGGAAGCCGCGGCGGGACTGGGCGCGCCGCTGGTCTGCGCGGACGTCGGCAAACTGCCACCGGCCGCGCCGGAACCTCCGCCACCGGCGTCGAAGGTCACGCCGGAGATGGCGGGGCTGATCCTCATTCCTGCAGAGCCCAAGACTCCCTCACCGCCGCAACGGGAGCTGTCGGATGCCGATCGCGCCTTTGCGGCACAGACTGGATGTCGTGCTGGCGGATCTCTGCGGCCGGGCCGATCGCTACGGAACGGCTTTGGCGATCCGCTCGGACCTCGCGTCCATGGCATCGCTGCATGCGGTCATCGCCCACGCGGGCTGCCCGTGGCTGGGGATCGATCTCGATCCGGTCGCAGTCCTGGGCGATCGCTGGCCGCTCGATGAGGTCCTCTCGCGGCTTGGACCGCAGATCCGGCACGTCCGGGCGCACGATGCGGTGCTGGGGGCGGATCATCGCACGCGGCCCGCAGCGATCGGTACGGGATCGGTCCACTGGGCGGAACTGGCCGATGCGCTGGATTCGGGCGGTTTTCGCGGGTGGATGACGGTCGATCCAACCGAGCTGCCCGACCGCATCGCGGCCGCTGGCGCGGGGCTTGCGGCCCTGGCGCGTCTGGGCAGATAACCGCCGCGAGCCGCAGAAAATCCTCCCCTCTGATCCGTTCGCTCGATACACTGATGGGCCACCAGCGAAAGGAGGCCCATGCATCGAATCGGCATCACCGCCTTGGCGCTCTTCCTGACCGGCGGCTTCGCGCTCGCTGCTGCCGATGCCCCGCCATCCGAGTCGCCGGCGGCCGAGGTCCACAAGCTCACGCAGGAGTGGGGACAGAAACGGCAGGCCTTCTTTAAGCGCTATCAGGAGGCCAGGAGCGAACAGGAGCGGCAGAAGATCGGCCAGAGCTATCCCGATCCGCGACCCTACGCCCGCCAGTTCCTGACGATCGCGCAGGCCAATCCGCATACGGCGGCGGCGCGGGATGCGCTGGTCTTTATCGTGGACCATGCGGCCGACAACAGCGACACCACCACCGACGCGATCGACCAACTGGCCTCCCAATTCGCCAACGACTCGCAGATCAGTCAGATCGTTCCGCGGCTGGGCTGGATGCCGCAGGCGGAGCCGCTTTTGCGCGCCGATCGCGGAGAAGAACGGCGATCACCGCACCCAGGGGATGGCGATCTTTGCCCTGGGGGAGAACCTCAAGTCGCGGGCCGAGCAGGTGGCGTCGATGGAAGCGGGCAAGGTGCCCGAGGGTCAGATTGCAGAGGTGGCGGGCAAGGCTGCCGATGGCGCGATCCGCACGAGCGATGAGCTGAACCAGGAGGCGGAGCGGCTGTTTGACCGGGTCATCAGCCAGTACAGCGATGTCGGCGGCTATCGCGGCTCGCTGGCGAATGCGTCCAAGAGCGAGCTGTTTGAGCTGCACAACCTTCGCGTGGGCAAACCGGCGCCGGAGATTGAAGGCACAACCGTTGACGGCAAGACCATGAAGCTCAGCAGCTACAGGGGCAAGGTGGTGGTGCTGGATTTCTGGGGGGACTGGTGAGGGCCCTGCCGGGCCATGTACCCACACGAGCGGTCGCTCGTGAAACGAATGCAGAATCAGCCGGTTGCACTACTGGGCATCAACAGCGACACGGATTTGAACCACATCCGCCAGCGGATGCACGCGGAGAAGATCACCTGGCCGAGTTGGTGGGACAAGAGCACGGACGGCCCGATCGCATCGGCGTGGAACGTGCACTCCTGGCCGACGATTTACGTGCTCGATGCCAAGGGGATCATCCGCTACAAGGACGTGCGGGGCGCGCGGCTTGATCAGGCGGTGGATACGCTGCTGAAGGAGATGGGGAAAGAGCCGCCGGCGGCGACGGAGCCGTAGCACAGGCGCAGCCGAAGCGTATGGGCCGTGCCCATGTTTTGGCGGAGCCGAAGGCGCAGCGTTCCTGCCGCGTCCAGCGTTGCGGCGCATAGCCGCAAAGGGATGAGCTAGCACGGAGCCCACCGAGGGTCACGGAGAAGACGCAGAGGACCGAGCCATGAAGCCACTAAGGGCACGAAGGGCTACGGCGGTAGCCATCCCGACCCCGCATCGGTTGCCTGCGATGACTTGACCGGCTGCCAAGCACCGCCGCTTCCATGATACGTTTCAACGCTCAGTTCGAATCGTTGTCCGCAGTGGGTGCACCGGAACACATGGTCCACAGTATCTGCCGGCCACGGCATCTCGAGGTTCAGGAGGGACTCCAGGGAACAAGTACCGCTGATCATTTCCAGAGTGCCGGACTGGACAATCCCGAGAAGCTGCCGGACTAGGTCGCGGTACAGGTACGGCTCGCCAATAGCTTGTCGCTTGCAGAAATGCCGGCATTGTTCACAGGACATAGGAAATCCAAATAGCAACGAGAAACACGATGCCAGCGATTCTCGTCGCGAGATCTTAGAGCCGCAAGGAGATTCGCCGTATCCCACAACCCCTCCCTGCTCCGGCGCTTCAACCTGCTGCTGGATGTCCCCCGGCTGGGTGAGGATCTGTCAGGCATCGCCCGGTTGATGCCGGGACTGGCAATGTGATCGATCGGCAACAGGTGGACGCCGATTCCGGGGGCTGGCGGCTCGATGACGCTCGCCGCGCCCTTTGGTGAAAAGCTGGAGAAATCGTCCGGGGCTGTTCGGAGGGCCAGATCCTCAGGAGGGGAGTCAGGCGGGACGGGGAGGCAACGGTGCGACTACGGTGTGAGTACGGAGGAAGCCCGGAATCAGGTTGGGTGCAACAGGTGAGCAAACTATTGTCATTGGCCGGGTGCAGGGCCGTCCTGGCGCCGCCTGTCCGGAAATGGAGCCGATGAGCGCACCCGGGGCACAGGCACACCCGATGCCTGCGGATGAAACTGATGGGGAAAGGAGCGGATGAGGCTTGGCACTTGAACGGCCAGGGATGCAGGCGGTGTGAGATTTCTGTCGGCTTTTCGATCTCACCGGCGATGTACCGGTAGACTGAGGCGTTATGACCGATTCGGAACTCCTGCGAGACTACATCAGTACCCGTTCCGACGCCTCGTTTGCCACGCTGGTCAATCGTCACGTTCACTGGGTGCATGCCGCGGCCAAGCGGCAGGTTCATGATGCCACCCTGGCGGAGGATGTAACGCAAGCGGTGTTCATCGTCCTGGCCCAGAAAGCCCAGACCCTTCCCAAAGGGGTGAATCTCCCGGGATGGCTCTTTCGAACCACCCGCTATGCCGCGGGCACATCGCTGCGGACGGAGCGACGCCGCAAGCACCACGAAGAGAAAGCTGCGGGCATGAAAGGCAGATCCAACACCGCATCGAACGACAGTGGCTGGGATCAACTGGCACCGATACTGGATGAGTTGGTTGCCCGGCTCAAACGCAAGGATCGGCAGCTTGTGCTTCTTCGCTTCTATCAGCAACTGCCGATCGCGGAGGTCGCTGAAGCGATGGGCATCTCGCCGGAGGCCGCCCAGAAGCGCGCTGAGCGGGCCCTGAACAGGCTTCGCGAGATGTTCTCCCGCCGCGGGTTCACCATCGCCTCATCGGCGGCGCTGGCGGCGATGGTGGTCTCGACTTCCGCTCCGGTTCACGCCGCCCTCGCAGCCACAACCACGGCCAATGCGATCGCGGCCGTCCACGGGGGCGCTGCGGCTTCTGCCACCGTTATCCTTGCGAAAGGAGTTGGTGCGGCGATGGCATCGATTAAGGGCAGTTTGGTCGGCGCGTCGATTGTGGTGGCACTGGTTGTCGTGGTGGGAACGGGCACCGCGCGCGTGGCGCACCGGGAAGCGGCAGCCCGCAGTTCCGCCCCGTCGCTGGCGCCGGTTGTGACGAAGGCGCCGGGAATTGTCTATCGGCTGAACCTGGACAGGCCGTTGGGCAGGGAATGGTCGCGGCGGCACTTGTCCTTAACCGGCGATCAGAAGCACAAGTTCCTCGGGCCATTCTCCGAAGGCCCCGTCACGCTGAGCGTCGATGGGCTGCCTGCGCATCAGTTTATCCGTGTGAAATTCCGATTGATCACTTATGAGCCCTGGAATGGGGACAGCCGCAGTTGGGGCCGCGACCTGTGGGACATGCACGTGGTGGGTGGACAGGCCCTCATCCATACCACCTTCTCCGACTGCGGCTTCTTTTCTGATAACAATGAGCAATCTTTTCCCGATCAGTTTCCCTGGTATCCGACGCATCCGGCATGGACAGGAGCAGCCACTCATGAATCGATGGGCTTCAAGTCGCATTGGCATGATGAGAAGGGCAAGACGTTGATCGACGATTCATCCTACGACTTCGACATCACATTTCCCCATACGGCCGATACGCTGAAGCTCCAGTTCCGCTCGCAAATCAAGCAGCACCAGAACAAGCCTTACGGCTTTCTCAGCTTTGAAGTGGAGACGGTTGACCATGCCGCCGCGGCTGACAAGACGGCCCTGGCCGGATGGTGGATGGATTTGGCCGGCACCGATGCGGTGAAAGCCTATCACGCGGTCTGGTCCATGGTTGCGACCGGGGATGCCGCTTCCGATTTCATCAAGGCGAATATGCCGATTCCAGCGGATACTTACGGCATTCCGATGAGCATCAATCTGCAGCAGGTATGGCCTTATGGCTGCTTCGCCTGCGACACACCGGCCAAGCGACAGCGGGCGCGGGCGATTCACGTGCTGGAGGCAATCGGCTCGCCTGCTGCCAGGGAAATGCTCCGCGAGATCGGTTATGCCGGCACGCCGCAGGGCGGCCCGCCGACTCCATTCGATCAACCGCAATGAGGGGGGAGCGACCGCTGATGCACAGCATCGATTCTGTCATCCTGACCCACAGGAGTCTCGGTCGGGGGCGTGCCCGCGGAGCCTTCAACCTGGTTGAGCTTCTGGTGGTCATCGGAATCATTTCCACCCTCATGGGATTCCTGTTGCCTGCGCTGGCAAGCGCTCGAAATCGAGCTCAGTGGCTTCAATGCCAGTCCAATCTTCGCCAGATCGGGCAGCTTCTCCTGATTTATTCGAATGACTGGGACGGCTACATCTATCCGCCGAACCTTGGCAGCAATGTTCCGCCGGAGCAACGCTGGCCGATGCAGGTCTTCAGGCCGCCGGCTGCGTATCCCTCGATTCTGATCTGCCCCGCCGATCCCGCCCCGTACGAGCAGCATTCGTATATTTTCAACGACCATTTATACCAACGCGGCATCCGCTACTTCTCGACGAACCTCGGGGGGCTGACGCCCAGCGATGTGGTCCTGATGGGCGAGTTGAAGGACACGACCTCGGATTACTACATGCAAGGCGGCGACTACCCGTCCCGAATCGAACTGTATCGCCATGGCATCCGTCATGGATCGAACTACCTTTTCTTGGACTTGCATGTGGGATTGTTCGTGCCCCACGAGATGTTTGCCGGCGCCGCCGACCCGTGGGACATCAATGTCACCAAGCCTGCCGAGGAATGAACCTTTGGAGGGGTTGGAACGGATTGGCCGGATCGAGAAAGGTGGCCAGCAATGGGCATGCGCATCGAGGACCTGCAACGCTGGCATTGGTGTGTCGTCGGTGCGCTCGTGGGATTGGGTCTGGGATGGATGTACCTGAACGTCCCGGCGGATTACTCCCACGTCCTGGGCGGGCAGGATTTTGAGCGGGAGCTGGTTTCCCGTGATGTCCAAGGTCAATCTCCGAACATCCTCGCCGTGACCATTCATCCGATCGAGCAGGGCGCTTATGGAAGACCCGTGCAGATGCTCACGTTCGAATGCGCCAGCTATCTGAGGGACGAGAAGCGGTGGGTTTATCTTGCCTCTGCTTTTCGTGCCGAGTTGCCTTACCAGCCGGTGACGGATTTCATCAGCAGCGACAAGCAGATGTCGATGACCAACTTTCTTGAGCTTGCCCGGGCACAGGCGCCGTGGGTGAGTTTCCGTTATGCCTGGTGGGAGGAACCTCGCTGGACCCTGATGCTCTGGGCCGGCGGAATGGTCCTGCTTATCGGCGGCGTGTGGCCGACGATCATCGATCTGCTGATCGGTGCGGGTTTGGCCAGACCTCGCAGAACCCGCCAGGAGCGGCAGCGGGAAAGGGAGTATCTGGCGCTTCGGCAACGGTGGTGCGCACGCCCAGACCGCACGACCAATCGAGCCGATCACGCCCGGTGATCGCGAGCAGCTTGCCGATGTATCGGCGAAGATCGAGCAGGATCTGTCCGCCTCGGCCGCGCCCGGTGGCCCAGCGGCGGAAACCCCCTCTGCGGAAGGGCCTGTCAAACAGCTCGATGGCGGCCCCCTCGATGTCTCCGCGGTCAAAGCCGAAGAGGAGGAGAAGCATTACAGGGGCCGGTATTATCCCGTGGCACGTCCACCACACCGCACGAACGACGACCCGCACGAAGCATCAAACGGCGAGGATTGATGCCGCATCGATTTGGACACCCATGGATTCGAACCGGACGCTATTGGAGGGTCCTCCCGCCATCCAGGACCGCTATGACCTCGCCGTCCCGCTCTCTGCCAGGATCGTCAGCAAGAGGCCAATCCCCCGGAACGGCGGTTGACAAGCCGGGAACGCAAAAGGTGGCACCCGGAATTCGCGCCCCCCGCCTGGGTCTGAACCATCGGTGTGGATCTGTGTGCATCTGGAGTTGCAGATGTTTATGATGCGTGCGGAGCAGGATGGCTATGGCAGAGGGTTTCTTCCCCGGCGGACGGCAGGCGGCGTTGAGCTGGTCTTTCGATGATGCCCGGGACAGCCAACTGGATGCCGGGATTCCCCTGTTTAACGAGCTGGGGGTGCCGGCGACGTTTTATGTTTCACCCGAGCCGATGGCCAAGAGGCGCCGGGAGTGGAAGGCGGCCCTGAGGGCGGGACACGAGGTGGGAAATCATACGTTTACACATCCCTGCACGGTGAACTATTCCTGGTCGCGCAATCGGGCGCTGGAAGAGTTCAGTCTGGAACGCATGGCGGCGGATATCGCCAGGGCCGAGGCGGTCATCGAGCAGGAACTGGGGGTGGGAACGACGACCTTTGCCTATCCGTGCGGGCATACCTACGTCGGCCGGGGGCGCGATACTGGCGCAGCTATGTGCCGCTGGTCGCGGAGCGATTTGTGGTCGGGAGAGGGTATCGGGGAACAACGCACAACGATCCGGAACGCTGCGATCTGGCGCAGTGCGCTTGCCTTTCACGTGGATGACATGCGGTTTGAGGAGATGAAGAAGCTGGTGGATGGGGCGATGGACCTGGGCGCGTGGGTGATTTTCGCGGGACATGATTTCGGCGCGGGAGGGACTCATGTGACCCGCCTGGATGCGGTCCGGCAAACCGCGGCGTATTGCAGGGAGCGGGCGAAGGACTTGTGGGTGGCGACCGTGGCGGAGGCGGGGGCAGCGATCAAGCGCGGCGCCAAGAGGCGGGCGGATAGGAGCGGGAGAGAGCCTCGCGGGCAGGACCGTTTCCCTGCGTGCGGGTGACGCGCTACAGGCTCCGCAACAGTATTTGCGGGAATCAGAGCTGCCCCGCGATTGTTTTCCTTGCCACCGCCATTGCGGAGGGCTTGGGCTCGATGAAGCTCGCGCCGATCCGCTGCCCCTTGTGGCTAACCTTCCTCAAGTCTAATTTATGGAGAACTCTATGCTCACCATCGGGAGGATCTGATGCCAACTGTCAATCCATACAAGACGCTTGCAGGCATTCTCGGCATTCTTCTGCTTCTGGTCGTTCATACCACCGCAGCACAATTCAATTCCTCCGCTCAACATCATCAGGCTGCCGCGAGCCAGCCGGCGCGGCCGGTGATTGTTACGCTACTCGATCACACGGTCATCCGCGGGCGGCTGATTTCGGTTGATCGCGATGCGGTCAAGGTCGAGCCGTACCCGCACCTCGGTAATCCCCACGCGACAGGCGAGCCGATGACCATTCCCTGGAAGACGATCCGCTTCGTCTCCGGCGGCCTGACCCAGGCAAAGGCACTGGCCCAGTGGAAGCAGGAACATCGCGGCGATTTGTGTCCCACCTGCAAGGGTGACGGAACCATTGCGTGCCCTACCTGCAAAGGCACCGGCGCGATCCCGCCTCCCGCAAGGACTGCCCGACTTGCAAGGGCGGCGCTCCTGGTGGACTGCAAAACGCCCCACTGTGACCATGGAAAGATCCCCTGCCCCAACCACTGTCTGCAACTCACCGAGGGGCACTGGATCATGAAGGACGGCCTGCACTGGCGGGTGTTCCGATTGCGAAACGGTGGCGGCATGATGTTCTCGGAGCACCATCTCGGGCACATCATCGTCGTGGACAATCAAAAAGGAACGGTCACGGACGCGGGGGTCTGCCCGGTCTGCAACGGCACCACGAAGATCGACGATCCGGTTTGCCACGGGACGGGAAAGATTCCGTGCCCCACGTGCAGCGCGGCGACGGACTCTCCGGCATGTCCCGCCCATTGCGATCATGGCCGCATCACCTGCCCAACCTGCGGAGGCACGGGACTCAAGAAGAGCTGATCTTTCCGATGGATCCCGGCGGCACGGTGCGGATCGACCTGTGGCGGTGGACGATGATGCCGCGTGAACACGTGGCAACAGTCCCCAGCTGGCCTCCGTCAATCGGCAGCCGGGTGCCGCATTCCCGGCTGCGGCTGAATCGGCTGCTGGATCCGCTCGGGTAGCCCCTCAGTCGGAATGTCCGCTTCGGGGTTTCTGACCCCCCGCTTTCTCTTTACTGGCGCAACACGATCAACAGCGCTTCGACTGCGGCCATGCTGATGACCGTCCATCCTACGACGTTCCGCCAGAAGCGGTTGGCCTGGCCGCAGATCCGACAGCGGGCATCCAGTGGCGGCACGGCATGGCGGCAGCGATCACATTGCATGTTCAAGCCTCCTCAATCAGGCGGTCGGCATGGAACACGAGCATGAGTTCGCGGGCATAGAGTCGCGCGACTCTTTCATGCTCGAAGCTCTCGTGACCGATGCGAACCTCGGCAGGGTTATCGCCGCCGTGATACCAGACCTCCCAGGTATTCGTGCCAGGGCCGGTGGTGAGGCGGTGGATGACGACGACGGTATGCTGCTGGCCACGATCGCCGCTCGCGTTAATTCCGCCTGTCGCTTCGGCGGTACGCGGCGAAGCGTTGGAATCATCCGGCGTGAGGGGCTCACAAACCTGCGGCCAGTTGGATGATGGCGACCAATCCATAGGGCAGTCATCGGCAGGTTAACAATGTTTAGCGCGCTGGATTTTGGATGGCTCTGAAACATTGATGGACGTTCGATGCTGCATTTTTCGAAATGCAGAGCGGAAGGATGATGCCAGAGCATGCTTCGATTGATGTGCGTCGATTTGAGAATCGGGGGCTGTTTGCGGTACAGGCGTCGCCCCGGGCATGCCAGGGTTGTCGGCATCGGGATTGCGCGGACCGGAGACCCGCCCCGATCGATCGGTGATTGCGGAAACCTGTCCCGCCGCGCAGCTGCGTAGCTGTTGCGGCCAGGGATGCGGGCTCTGTTTCATTGAATATACGGGAAAATGAGGAAGCAGCCGCAATTGCAGCCGGCAGGACCGGTACGATCGTTACGGGGCCTAAGCTTTGAAGATATTGCATCGGATTGGGGGTGCCGCCAGGACTTTTGGCACTTTTCGGACACGCAGCCTTAAGTGCTCTGGCATGGCCTCGCACCGTTTTGTGGCCGGGCAGCCAATCCCGTGCTACACTGCTGTCGGCTTTTGAGCCACAATTCGGGGGTGTCGGTCGTGCGCTTGCTGGAACGTCAGTCGATTCATTGAGCTGTGTTGGAGTCCGCATGAGTTTCAGGGCCGGCCGATCCCGGACCCGGGTGAGAGAGAACCGGTTTTCGCCCCGCTGTCCGATTGAGCCTCTGGAACTGCGCTGCCTTCTGGCAAGCGTCGGTTCGTCTTCGCTGATTTCGCCGACGCAGCCCTGGATTCCGGCTACCGATATTCGTTACGCACCTGCGAACGATTACACGCGTTCCTATACGCAATATGAGCTTCTGGCGCCGAACAATGGCGGCGTATCCCAACCGGCGGGTACGTCCGGCCCGCAGGGATATTCTCCATCCCAGGTTCGCACGGCGTATGGCGTTAATAACATTCTGTTCGGCTCCATCACCGGCGATGGAAGCGGGCAGACCATCGCCATTGTTGATGCCTACGACGATCGCAGCCTGGTCAGCAGCACCGATTCGAATTTCTCGATCTCCGATCTGGCCCGCTTCGATGCGCAGTTCGGCCTGCCGGATCCACCCAGCTTTACCAAGGTGAATCAGAGCGGTGGTACGAACTACCCGAGGTACGACAGCGGCTGGGCGGCGGAGATCGCGCTGGACGTGGAGTGGAGCCACGCCATTGCGCCGCAGGCCAGCATCATTCTGGTCGAGGCAACGAACAGCTTCACTTCCAATCTTTATGCTGCTGTCAACTGGGCCAAGGCCCAGCCCGGGATCAGCGCCATTTCCATGAGCTTCGGGAGCAGTGAATCATCCGGGGAAACCAGCTACGACAGCACTTTTACAACGCCCAGTGGACACGCCGGCGTCACGTTTTTCGCCGCGAGCGGGGACAGCGGAGCTCCCGGCCTTTATCCGGCTTACTCACCGAACGTTGTCGCGGTCGGAGGGACGACGCTCAATCTCGCCGACAGTACCGGCACGTATTTGAGTGAATCGGGCTGGAGTTCGGGCGGTGGCGGCATCAGCAGCGTTGAGAGCAAGCCTGCCTATCAGAATCTCGTCACCACGCCCAGCACAACCTACCGCACGATTCCCGATATCTCCCTGGACGCCAATCCCTCAACCGGCATTTCCGTCCTCGACAGTTCCCCCAACGGCATTGGTTCGGGAAACGCCTGGTATGTTTACGGCGGCACGAGCATCTCAACGCCGATGTGGGCGGGACTGGCTGCCATGATTGACCAGGGCCGCGCTCTTGAGGGCCTCGGTTCACTCGATGGTCCTACGCAGTTCCTGCCGCGCCTTTATGCGCTGACGGCTGCGGACTTTCACGATGTCACCAGCGGGAACAACGGATATTCCGCCGGCGCGGGCTACGACCTGGTGACGGGGCGTGGAACGCCGCGGGCCGCCGTTCTTGTCGAGGATCTCGCCGGCGCCACGATTGGCGGTACCGTCTTCCACGACAACAACAGCAACAACACGCTGGATTCCGGAGAGTCCGGCGTCTCCGGCATCACCGTTTACATCGACTCCAATCACAACGGGGCATATGACGCCGGAGAACCCACCACGACGACCGGCAGTTCAGGCGCCTATGCCTTTGCCGATCAACTGGGCGGAGCGACTTACATCATCCGCGAGGTTCTCCCGGCGGGCTACATCGCGACCAACGGCACGTCGCTGACCGATTCGGCATCCTACGGTCAGGCGCTCAATCAGAACTTCGGGTTATTCCCGTTCGTGTTTAATGGATCATCGTCCGCCGATATCTATTCGGTCGGCATCGATCCGGGCGATTCATCGCATGTGCAGATCGTCGAGACGTTGGGTGGATCCGGCACCGTGACCTATACGATCGCGCAGGGCCGCGTCGCCGCCTTTACCTTTAATACCGGCTCGGGGGACGACATCCTTAACTTCAACGGACCGGTGACCCCCGCCATCACCTTCAACGGCGGAGCCGGCAACGACACACTCAACGTCAACTCCGGAACCTATGTCCTTGCCGCCGACGCCAGTTCCACCACCGACAACCTCGCCATCAACGTCAACGGCGGGAATGTCGTCTTCCAGAGCACCCAGCACCTGGCTTCCCTGGCCATCGCCGACAACGCCCTGGCCACGATGGTCGCCAACGGCAACCTCTATCTCCAGACCGCCATGCTGAGCATCGATCCGCTGGGAACGCTCGATCTCAACGACAACGACTTCATTGCCGGCGGCGTCCCCTTCTCCACCGTGCAGAACTGGATCTTCGACGGTTACTCTGCGACTCCCGATTCCACACGCCACGGCATCATCTCCACCGTCAGCCAGAACAGCGGCGGGAACGCCATGCTGATGGTCTTCGACAATGCCCTGGCCGGCATCGGAGAGTGGCCCGTGGGCTCGGGCAACAGCGCCCCTGCCAACGCCATCTGCGGCAAGTACACCTACTTCGGCGACACCAATCTCGACGGAACGGTTACCGGCGACGACTACGACACCATCGACGCCAATCTCGGTACGACAGGACTCGATCCCGGCATTGCCATCCTCTACGGCGATACCAACTTCGACGGTAACATCACCGGCGATGACTACGCCAGCGTCGATGGCAATCTGGGCCTGGGCGTTGGTAGTCCGCTCGCTACTGCGCAACTCATCGTGCAACCGCCACCTACCCCTGCCGCATTGATCATTGGCCGGAACGCGGACCTGCTGGACGGTTAGACCGGTGGCTACGGCGGGAAGTGGCTCACTGCCTCCCCTGCTCGTCTGGAGTTTGCACGGTGTAAGCCCAGTGTGAGTCCGGTGTCAACTCGTATTTTTGCACAAGCAAGCGTCAATATGTCGTTGGGTGTTGCCGAGCCGTTTCTGTGCTAATTCGCGGGGGATCGGGGTCGGCTCGGCGTTGCTGTACTGCGTCCGTATGGGGCCGCAGAACAGGAAGGGATTCCAGACGTGATTGGGCCTGAGGCGCGCCGTCTGGGGTGGCAGGAGTCATTGGTGCTCGTGGGGAAGCTGGTGGAGGCGGAGGTTTCGGATTAATCATTGCAGTGATTTAGTGCATAGGGTGCGGCTCGCCGCATCAAAAGTTCCCGACCTCTCCCTGATTTCCCGTGGCATTGCAGAGTGTTCTGCGGATCGGAGGACAGAATGAATGGCGGCTCGCGATCAAAGATGTTCCGGTATTTCTGCGGTCCGGAGCACGATATGTCGGCCTTGGTCGAGGGCGACCCCACCTGCTCGCTTTGCCGACGACCCGGCCGCTGCTTGAGACTTGAATTCGCAATTTGCCGGTCGTTAGCGTGCGAAGCAAAGGAGGCTGGCCTCGGGTGCTTTGAGTGTCTTCGGCAAGGTCGCTTCGAATTTTGGCATGACACAGCGATCGGCATGCTTGGTGAGAGCGGCCTGACCCCTGTTTACAATCACAACTAGCTACCGCCGCCAGATTTTCCAGCATTGGCATTGGTCGAGCTTCGGCGTACACCACAGATTGTCACATGGCAGCAGGAAATCTGGCTGACGCACTGTAATGATTTCATGGCGTACATGGGGACATGGGAGCCAAAAGACTTCTACGCAAACGCCCCCGGCGGAAACGGCCGGGCGTTGTTCTTGGAGATGACGGACAAGGATTATGGCCATCTGTGGGATGAGAGCTTGCCGCCGGGAACGGAGCTTCTGGAATCCTGGCGTGCGACGTTCTATGCGTTTCGCTGTCTGCACTGTGGGAAGCTGCGGGGTAATTGGGATTGTGACTGAGACTTGGTGCGGAATCATGCGGTGACTGCTAAAAAGAATGTGACCCTTTGCGTGCGCTCCAGAAAGATGGCAAAGACTGTACCGAAATGGCGGGAATTCGAGTGGGAAAAGGCTCCGCGGACGCCACCGGGACCGCACAAGAAGCTGAAGCTTTATGTAGACATCAATGTGCCTGAGCCGCTCGTTCAAGAGCTGCGTTCGGCGGGGCTCACTCTGCAGTCAGCGCGGCAATATGGCACCGCCAGCCGACCGGACGAGAACATTTATCAGGAGGCGAGAGAGCGTGGACTTGTTCTGCTAACTATGGACAGTGATTTCTGGCAAGACAGAAAGCATCCACTTCAGACGACCGCCGGCATCATCTTCGTAGATGTGTCGCCGGACGCCCCCGAGAAAGCCTGCGACGCCTTGGCCCGATTTTATCGGTCGTTTGCGAAGTATTTCCCGCTGGACTGGTGGTCCGGCATGAAGGCACGCCTTTCCGAACATGGGTTTATCCTCCGATTCCGGACCTGGGATGGGCAGATATCCGAGGACGAATTCCGCATGCTCGAAAACGGCAAACTGATAACGCGAACACTGAGATGACGGGCGACGCGGGCGTCGCCTCTACAATCATTCATCCGAGCGTGGGGTGGAACAGCCTTGGATTGATCGGGATTCGGGAGCGACCGCTCCCTCACGGTCGCGGCTCGTTCTCGGCGCTTGTGGTCGCGGTGGGACTGGCGCGATTCGAGGGCGACGCGGAAGTTGCGCGTACGATGCGTAGATCGGCGGCAGCAAAATGGGCGGGTCTGAGACCCGCCCCTACCTTGCGCTATTGCGACGCGGTAATCGGTGACTGGCGATTGCTCTCACCCCTGCCCTTCCACCTCCCGCTTGGCAGGACCCGCGGAGGGAGAGGGAGGTAAATGCCGCGACGCAGGCGTCGCCTCTACAAATATCGCCGGTGCGGGATTATCCCGCCTTGCGGATGCGCAATCCCGCTTCCTTGGCGAGGATCTCGGCCTTGTCGGTTTTTTCCCAGGAGAAGGCGCCGTCGCGGCCGGGGATGCGGCCGAAGTGGCCGTGGCGGGCGGTCTGCTTGTAGATGGGGCGGAGCAGATCCAGGTGCTTGATGATGCCGCGGGGCGTGAGAGGGAAGTGCTTTTTCACCAGCTCGGCGATGTCGTCCTCGGGGATGACGGCGGTGTACTCGGTGGAGACGGTGACGCTCACGGGATGGGCGACGCCGATGGCGTAGGCGAGCTGGACCTCGGCGCTGTGGGCCAAGCCGGCGGCGACGATGTTCTTGGCGATGTAGCGGCCCATGTAGCAGGCGGAGCGATCGACCTTGGAGGGGTCCTTGCCGGAGAAGGCGCCGCCGCCGTGGGCGCCGCGGCCGCCGTAGGTGTCCACGATGATCTTGCGGCCGGTCAGGCCGGTGTCGCCGTGCGGGCCGCCGACGACGAATTTACCGGTGGGGTTGATGTGGAAGATGATCCGATCGTTCCAGAGCTTCTTCGGGATGGAGGGCCTGATGACGTTCTCGATGATCTGCTGCTTGGCTTTCTTCGAAAACTCATCGTTCTTATCGAGCACGGACTCATCGTGCTGGGTGGAGATGACGACGGTGTGGACGCGCTCGGGGCGCTCGTCCTCGTACTCAACCGTGACCTGGCTCTTGCCATCGGGCCGCAGCCAGGGGAGTTTTCCGTTCTGGCGGACGGCGGCGAGGCGCTCGACGAGGCGATGGGCGAGGTGGATCGGCAGCGGCATGAGGGTTTCGGTTTCGGCGGTGGCGTAGCCGAACATCAGGCCCTGGTCGCCGGCGCCCTGGTCCTTCTCGTTATCTTCGGCATGGTTGACGCCGCGGGAGATGTCGGGGGACTGGGAATGGATGGCGGTGAGGACGCCGCAGGAGTCGGCGTCGAAGCCGATGCGGGGATCGGTGTAGCCGATCTCGCGGATGGTGTCGCGGGCGACGGTGGCGGCATCGACATAAGCTTCGGTGGTGACCTCGCCGGCAATGACGACCTGGCCGGTGGTGACGAGTGTCTCGACGGCAACGCGGCTGCGTGGGTCCTGATCGAGGAGGGCGTCGAGGATGGCATCGGAAACCTGGTCGGCGACCTTGTCGGGATGGCCCATGGTGACCGATTCGCTGGTGAACAGGTGCGAGGTGCGGCGGAATTCAGGTGACACGTTAACTCCTTGGAATCAAGCGGTTTATGCCCGAGAACGACTGCTGGCCGCCAGGGGGCCGGATCAAATGTAGAGCGGGGAAATGTACCGGACGAAGGGCCGGGGAGCAAGGCGGCGTGATTCGTGTGATCCATCGTGGTGGTTGGGGGATTCGCTCTTGCCTCTAGAGCGTGTCATGCATTTTCCGCACCCCGCGATGGACCGGAAAGGGGATGGAATCGAGGCATCTGCGTCGTCACAAGCGCTTAAAGGGTCGTCAAGACCCGGCTCTCGTGGTCGCTCCTGCAGCATCCGGGGCGATTCCGTGCGGTCGCGGGGCGTGGGAAGTCCATAACACGCTCTAAGGGCACCTTGAGCCGTTTTGCCGCTACGACAAATTGTCATGTTCGGACCGCCATGTCGTCAGAAGGGGCAAAAACGGGGTCGGCGGCCGGGTGGGGAGGGTACGGTACTACAACGGTGAGAGTACGGTGTGGGTCGGGAGTCGAATCGCAGGCGACATGGGAGCGGAATGTCCTCTGTTTGGACGATTTGCGAACCGTCCGGCTATCCCGGCCGATCCGAGGTTGGCGGGAATTGGAACTGGGGCGTGGAAAGTCCATAACGCGCTCTAGCCGGCGGTCAGCGACTCAAACCCGGATTTGGGGCCAATAGGGCGGGCTTCTCTCGGGGGAGTTTGCACGGTGTGACTACGGGGAGAGTACGGTGTGGGTTGGTCGATTTGCACAAGCGGATGTTGATATGTTGCAGCGGTTCTATCCAGGCGGTTTTTCTAAAAGTCGCCGGGCAGAAGGTCCAGCGGCAAGCCCAGAACTTGGACGTGACCAGGCACCAGCCTTTGGGGAGGCGGGGTCGGTGAAAGCCACAGCAGGCGGCTATGATCGGGGCTATGACGGGACGTGAGCTGATTGAGATGGGGTTTAGGCCCGGGAAGGCGATTGGGGTGGCGCTGAAAGCTGATCCCGGAGGCGACGAGCGCGCTGGGAAAGGACGTGGTGGAGTCTGACCTGCGGGCAATTCTGGCAGAGCCCAATGCGTATAAGAACCACACGCGCTGGGCGACGCTGGCCGAGGCGCTGCTGGAAGAACGGCAGGCACAGGCGCAGTACGTTGAGCGGGAAACGCCGGCGCCGTTTGGGATCTGGGGCGAGGATCTGGAGCCACAGGCGGTGGATCAGATCCGCAATGCCAGCCGGCTGCCGGTGGCAATCAGCGGGGCGCTGATGCCGGATGCGCATGTGGGGTACGGGCTGCCGATTGGGGGCGTGCTGGGGACGGCCAATGCGGTGATTCCGTATGCGGTGGGCGTGGACATCGCCTGCCGGATGAAGCTGTCGGTTCTGGACATTCCGGCGCACCGGATGAAGGGGTTGCACGAGAAGCTGGTCGGGGCGCTCAATCGCGAGACGCTGTTCGGGACGGGGGCGGGATTTGGCAAGCCGCTGGAGCACGAGGTGCTGAATGCGGACTGGTCGATTACGCCGGTGACACAGCGAGTTTTTGAAAAGGCACGGACACAGCTTGGGTCATCGGGCAGCGGGAACCATTTTGTGGAGTTTGGGATTCTCACCCTGGATCATGCGGAGCTTGGACTGGAGCCGGGGGAGTATCTGGCGCTCTTGTCCCATTCGGGATCGCGCGGGGCGGGGGCGAAGGTGGCGGATTTTTACTCGAAGCTGGCGATGGAGAAGCATCCCGAGTTGCCGGCGGAGTTGAAGCGGCTGGCGTGGCTGGACCTGGATTCGCAGGAAGGCCAGGAATACTGGCACGCGATGGAACTGATGGGCAGGTATGCGGCGGCGAACCACGCGCTGATCCACGAGCGGGTGGCGCGGCATCTGGGGGCGAAGGTGATCGCGGGGGTGGAGAACCATCACAACTTTGCGTGGAAGGAAGTGCACAATGGCAGGGAGATGATCGTGCATCGCAAAGGGGCGACGCCGGCGGGAGCGGGCGTGCTGGGCGTGATTCCGGGGTCGATGGCGTCGCCGGGGTTTGTGGTGCGCGGGAAGGGTGTGGAGAAGTCGCTGCAATCGGCGTCGCACGGAGCGGGACGGCGGATGAGCCGGGATGCGGCGCGGCAGCAGTTTCGGTGGAATCACGTCAAGCCGCTCCTGGAGAAGGCGGGCGTGGAGTTGCTTTCGGCGGGAATCGATGAGAACCCGTGCGTGTACAAGGACATCAACACGGTGATGAGCCAGCAGGCGGACCTGGTGGAGGTGATCGCGCGGTTCGATCCCAAAATTGTCAAGATGGCTCCCGGCGGGGAGAGGCCGGAGGATTGAGGGATGGTATAATTGCATTTGAGGAGACGTCATGGCATTAGCAACCAATGATCGAACGGGAATGCGCGCAGTGCGCGAGGCGACCATCTCGTTCGAGGAGTTCCTCGAGCGATGTGAAGGCGAGCATGCCGAATGGGTCAACGGGAAGGTGGTGGCGATGGCACCGATTGGGGATGAACACGCGGATCTGTCTGATTTCCTTCAGATGTTGCTGCGGCACTGGGCCGAGCAGCATGACAGTGGGATCGTCCGGAGTGAACCGTTCGTTATGAAAACAGGAGCTGCGCTGCCGGGGCGGTCGCCGGATGTGCTGTTTTTGGCGAAGGAGAACCTCTCGCGACTGAAGAAATCGCACATCGAAGGTCCGGCAGATCTCGCGGTTGAGATCATCAGCCCCGACAGCCGGGGGCGCGATCGGGGCGAGAAATTCTACGAGTACGAACAGGGAGGTGTCCGCGAATATTGGCTGATCGATCCCGAGCGCAAGCAAGTGGAGTTTTATCAGCGCGGCGAGGATGGGATTTATCGTCTGGTCGGGGTGCAAGAGGGGATCTATCGCAGCCCGGTTCTGCCCGGTCTTTGGCTGAAAATCGAGTGGTTGTGGCAGCGCCCACTGCCGCCGGTGCTTGACGTACTGCGGCAGTGGAAGCTGATTTGAGCGTGAAGCATCGCTTCTTTCCGTCTGCGCCTCCGCGTTTTTCGATGAACATCAATCGCCTGATCAACGAGACGTCGCCGTATCTGTTGCAGCACGCCCATAACCCGGTGGACTGGTATGCCTGGGGGCCGGAGGCGTTCGAGGCGGCGCGCAAGCAGAACAAGCCGATCTTTCTGTCGGTGGGTTACAGCACGTGCTACTGGTGCCACGTGATGGAGCGGGAATGTTTTGAGAAGCCCGAGATGGCGCAGGTGATGAACGAGTCGTGCATCAACATCAAGGTGGACCGCGAGGAGCGGCCGGATGTGGATCAGCTTTACATGCTGGCGGTGCAGATCATCACACGGCACGGGGGATGGCCGATGAGCGTGTTTCTGACGCCGGATTTGCGGCCGTTTTATGGGGGGACGTATTTCCCGCCGGAGGATATGCAGGGGCGGCCGGGGTTTGTGTCGATCGTGCGGTGGATCGCGGAGGCGTTTGTGAATCGCCGGCAGGAAGTTGAGGGGTCGGCACAGGAGCTGGCAAATATTCTGGGGCAGCTCTCGGAGCCACAGGGGGCGGAATCGGCAATGACGATCGATCGGGAATTTCTGGGAGAGCTTGTCGATCGATCGGTGGCGGACTACGACCCTGCGCTGGGCGGGTTCGGGGGTGCGCCGAAGTTCCCTCGTGAGACATTGCTGGAACTGCTACTGACGTACTGCTCGTCGCTGACGGGGGACCTGGCGATTCTGCCAAACGCGACCGAGCGGCGGGGGAAGATTCTGCCGATGGTGCTGCACACACTGGATGCGATGGCGGCCGGGGGGATCCGCGATCATCTGGGCGGCGGGTTTCATCGGTACTCGACCGATGCGCGGTGGCTGGTGCCGCATTTTGAGATCATGCTGTACGACAACGCCATGCTGGCGTGGTGTTACCTGGAGGCGTATCGGCAGACGGAAGAGGTGAAGTACGCGCACATCGCGCGGGGGATTCTGGATTTTGTGCTGCGGGAGATGAGGTCGGACGAGGGGGCATTCTATACGGCGTTTGATGCGGAAGTGGATGCACGCGAGGGGGCTTCGTATTTGTGGACGACCCAGCAAGTGGAAGAGGTGCTGGGGGCGGAGGATGCGAAGGTATTCAATCACGCCTACGGGCTGGATCTTGGGCCGAACTTTGCGGATCCGCATCACGGGAGCGGGAAGGCGGATCAGAATGTGTTGTTTCTGCCGCGGGCGCTATCCGAGGCGGAGGAACGGCGGCTTGGGCCGCTGCGGCAGAAATTGTACGAGGCGCGGCGGAAGCGAAAGCAGCCCCGGCTGGATACGAAAATCATTACGAGCTGGAATGGGCTGGCGATCCGGGCGTTTGCCTATGCGGGGCAGATCCTTCAGGAACAGCGGTATCTCGATGCGGCATCGAAATGCGCCGGCTTTCTGCTGGGGCATCATCGGATGGCGGATGGATCGCTGTACCGGACGAGCCGGGATGGAAAGGCGAAATACGCGGGGTTTCTTGATGATTATGCATCGCTGATTCAAGCGCTTCTGGCGCTGCGCGAGGCGACGGGGATGGACCGGTGGAAGGACCGCGCGTCGGAGATCGCAGTGGGGATGATCGAGCGGTTCAACGATCGAGAGCATGGGGGGTTTTGTTTCACGGATGCGGGCGCAGATGATCTGATCGTGCGGCAGAAGACGGGGGCGGACAGTCCGCTGCCCAGCGGCAATGCGCTGGCGGCGATGGCGATGAACGAGCTGGGTCAGCCGGAGATCGCGCGGCGGACGATCGAGGTACTTGCCCGGCAGATTCGAGAGCAGGCGGAGGGGATGAGCGCAATGCTTCAGGCGGCGCTGATGTATGTCCGGCAGCACGGATCGATCGAAGTTGCGGCCGATCCGGGTGCTCCGCGGACGCCGACGCCACAGCAGATCGCGGCGGACGCGGTTCGCGTTCGCGCGGGGTTTGCGACGCCGACGGAACTGCATGTCGAGGTGAACGTGGCCGATCCGTATCATATCCATGCGCACGATGCGGCGGAGCCGTATATTGCGACGACGATTGCGCCGGCGCCGGACGGAGCGCCGGAGGTGGCGACGATCGAGTATCCGCCGGGGCAGGAGAAGGCGCTCGCGTTTTCTCGCGAGAAGCTGCGGGTTTACACGGCAAGGAACGTTCTGGTTGTGCGATTCAAGGAGCCGGTGCCGGCGGGGACGGCGCTGAAGCTGCGGCTGACCTATCAGGCATGCGACGACGAGAGCTGCCTGCCGCCGGTGACGCAGACGCTGCAGATGAGAACGTAGGATGGACGTCTCGCCCGTATCGCACAATGCATGGCAGGGACGGCCAAGCTACGGATTGGCCTGCTCGTACCAGGCGATGGTTTTCTTGAGGCCCTCTTCGAGCGAGGTGCGGGCGTCAAAACCCAGCTCGCGCTGGCGCGGGAGACATCGAGGCAGCGCCGGGGCTGGCCATCGGGCTTGGTGGTATCCCAGACGATCTTTCCCTCAAAGCCGCAGAGCTTGGCGACCAGCTCGGTGAGGGCCTTGATGGTGATTTCACGGCCGGAGCCGAGGTTGATCGGCTCCGGGGAGTCGACTTTTTCCATGGCGGCGATCAGGCCGTCGGCACAGTCCTCGACGTAGAGGAATTCGCGGCTGGCCGAGCCGGTGCCCCACGCGGTGATCCGGCTGTCGCCGCGGCGCCTGGCTTCGATGCATTTGCGGATCAGGGCGGGGATGACGTGGGAGGTTTGCAAATCGAAATTGTCGCGCGGGCCATACAGGTTCACGGGGAGCACGTAGACCGCGTTCAGGCCGTATTGTTGGCGGTAGCTCTGGCACATCACGAGCAGCGCCTTCTTGGCGATGCCATAAGGCGCGTTGGTTTCTTCCGGATAGCCGTTCCAGAGATCGTCTTCCTTGAAGGGGACAGGCGTGAATTTCGGGTAGGCGCAGATCGTGCCGACCTGCACGAATTTCTTGAGCCCCTGCACGCGCGCCTGCTCGATGAGGTGGAGGCCCATGGCCATGTTGGCGAAGAAGAAGCGGCCGGGATTGTCGCGATTGGCGCCGATGCCCCCTACTTCCGCGGCCAGGTGCAGGATCACATCCGGATGATGATCGGCGAAGAGCTTTTCGGCGGCGGCCTCGTGAGTCAGGTCGTATTCGCGGCGGCGTGGGACAAGAATGTTGGCGTAGCCGCGGGCTTTGAGCTTCTCAACGACAAAAGATCCGAGAAACCCTGCCCCACCCGTTACCAAAACTCGATCTGATTTCTGAATCATCTGTCCTTACTCTTTCGCCGACGCGATCATCTTCTCGCGCTTGGCGATTTTCCAATCGGCCTCCGTCATCATCTGCGCCAGCGCCGTGAAGGTGACCTTCGGCTGCCATCTGAGGATGCGCCGGGCCTTGCTCGAATCGCCGAGCAACAGATCCACCTCCGCAGGGCGGTAGTAGCGCGGATCGACCTGGACGTAATCGTGCCAGTCCAGGTTCAAAAGGCCGAAGACTTCGTCGAGGAATTCGGCTACGGAATGGGTTTCGCCGGTGGCAATGACGTAGTCGTCGCCTTTTTCCTGCTGGAGCATGAGCCACATTGCCTCGACGTAGTCGCCGGCGTAGCCCCAGTCGCGCTTGGCTTCGAGGTTGCCCAGGTAGAGCTTCTGCTGGAGTCCTTCTTTGATTCGCGTAGCGCCGCGGGTGATCTTGCGGGTGACGAAGGTTTCGCCGCGGCGTGGGCTCTCGTGATTGAAGAGAATCCCGTTGCACGTGAACATGTTGTAGGACTCGCGATAGTTCACCGTCTGCCAGTAGGAGTAGACCTTGGCACAGGCATAGGGGCTTCGCGGATAGAAAGGCGTTTTCTCGGTTTGCGGCGTCTCGACCACCTTCCCATACATCTCGGAGCTCGATGCCTGGTAGAAGCGGATCGGCAGGCCGGTGTCGCGGATCGCCTCGAGGCAATTGATCGTGCCCAGGGCGTCGGCCTGGACGGTGTACACGGGCTGGTCGAAGCTCACGCGGACGTGCGACTGGGCACCGAGGTTGTAGAATTCGTCGGGCTTGACGCGGGTGAGGACTTCACGGATGCCGGTGCCGTCCACCAGGTCGCCGTAGTGGAGAAAGAGTCTGGGATCGGGATCGTGCGGGTCTTTGTAGAGGTGCTCGATGCGGTCGGTGTTGAAGGAGCTGCTGCGGCGGACCAGGCCGTGCACCTCGTAGCCCTTGCCAAGAAGGAATTCGGCCAGGTAGGAGCCGTCCTGTCCGGTGATGCCGGTGATCAGCGCTCGTTTGCGTGAATTAGCCATCGATGCCGCTCCAACCGTAGCTGAGGTGCTGCTGAATCATCGGTTTACCGTCATTAGAAGTTAACGCATCCGACTGGGCGAACAAGGCCGGCCTGGCGTGAACTCAGATCCACAGCCAATAATATCGTCCGATTGACAGGCGAACCTGTGGGACCTAACAGTGTCTATCCGTCTGCCGCGAGTGGTTTAGCCGCGAGACCTCCATGACATCCCCGACCAATCCCGACCCTTCCCCGGAAAAAGACGATCGAACTCCTGCTGATGGCGCCAAGACGCCGCCGAAAGTGCGCAAGCGGCGGAAGTGGCCCTGGGTGATCGTGGGTATCGTTGTCGTTCTGCTGGTGCTGGTGCTGCTGGCGCCGACGATCGTCAGCAGCGGGCCAGTGACATCGTTCATCGCGGGGCAGGCGAAGAACTACATCAATGGGTCGGTCAAGATCGGCGACCTGTCTGTTGGGTGGTTCAACCCGACACGGGTTGGCGGCGTCAAAATCTATGATGACAAGGGCGTTCTCATTCTGGAGCTGAACCATTTCCAGACTCAGCTCTCGCTGCTGGACGCAATCCGAGGGCATTACAACCTCGGCGACACCGTCATCGACGCGAACCTCACCAAGTGCACCGTCAACGCGGATCATTCGATCAACTATCAGCACCTTCTGAAGACCAGTTCCAAGACCACCGGTGCGAAAGGCGGGGCTAAGAAAGCGAAAAGCGAGTCCAAGCTGCCGGAGGTCACCGGTAATATTACCGTCAACTACCGCGGGACGATCGACGGCCCGGGGGTGGCGGAGGTCGTTCACATCGAGCCGAGCACAGCCGTCGTCAAGATCACGGACATCAACCAGCCGATCTCGGACGATATCAAGCTGGTCTATCGCGCTGGCGAGAGCACCCCGGCGACGATCTCGGTGGCCGGCGTCGTCGACGCCATTCAGAACAACCAGGTCGTCGATTTCGCGAAGGATCTGACCAAGCTCTCGGCCGATCAGAAGCTTCAGCTAACCAACGTCGATCTGGCAACGGCCAAGCCGTTCCTGAACAAGCAGGACAGCGAGGCGATGCAACTTGGCGGGATCGCGAACGGGACACTCACGCTCAAAGCCGATGGGAAGAGCAGGTTCGCCGCGGATGGCGCGATTGCGGTCAGTGATTTCGTCGCCGGCGGCGGGCCGTTGCGTGGCGATGTCTACAAATCGGCAAAGGTCAGTCTTCCTGTCAATGTCTCGGCGACGGCCGCGGGACCGGACAATACTGTTCTGGACATCCAGCAGCTTGGGCTGCAGACGGACCAGGCCAGCATCTCGCTCACCGGCAAGGCGTCGCAGCAGGCGCTTGTGAACCTCGCAGCCAAGAAGGCGCCGGGCGCGGATGGGAATCTTTCGCTTGCGATCGACGTGACCAATCTTCCGGCCCTGGCGAGTGACCTGCGGAACACGCTTCACCTTCAGAAAGGCGTGGTCATCACGGAAGGCAAGATCTTCAGCAAGACCAACCTGGCGATCGCCAGGGATCACATCACGATCACGCAGGACCCGAATACGGTGATCGAGGCCGCGGGCACCAACAACGGACAGAAGATTACGCTCGAACCGATCGAGCTCAAAAGATTCCAAGTGACGGCTCTCCCCACCGGCGCGGCGATTCCAGAGTTGAGAGATATCGACCTTGATCTCTCCACCGTGTTCGGCAGCATCACAGGCGGCGGAACGACGTTGTCCGATCTATCGATTAAGGGCGAAAACTTGAACCTGGCCAAGGTTCAAGAGCAGGTGGCACAGTTCTCTGATCTGGGCAAGCTTGAACTCGCTGGCACAGGGGCTTTTGCCCTGACCAGCAAGGGGGATCTCACGAAACCCGGGGGCATGGCCAATGCGCATTTCAATCTCGACCTGCATGACCTGATCGTGCGCGGGCTTGCGAGCGGGCATGATCTGAATGAGCCGCTGATCAGCGCCACGGCGAGCGGGACGCTCGTGCGCGGTCAATCCGAAGGCGAATTTCTCGCTGAGATCAAGGACATCGCGATCGGCGCCCAGGCCGGCAATTCTCAGTCACCGGTCGTCAATCTTTCGGCACAAGTGCAGCGCGTGGCACTGAATCCGATGAATGCAAGCGATGCTGTTGCGACCCTGGGCATCCCTAATCTCCCTCAGGCGCAGCAGGAGTTTGGCGGCTTTATACCGGCGCTGAAGGATCTCCAGATTCAGCAGGGTCAGCTCTCTACAACGCTCGCCGGCAACTACGATGGCTCGACGCTCAGCTTCACGAAGCCGCTGACGGTGAGTCTGGCGCATATCACGCTCGCGAGCACGCAGAGCGGCAAGCCGCGCACGATCCTCCACGATGAGACGATCGATGCGAGCCTGAGTGCTCAGACATCGCTTGCCAGCAATGCTCGGACGCTCACGATTGAAGGCGGCGAGATTTCCAGTTCGTTTGCGCGGACGACGCTGGGGAAGACGGTCGTCAATCTCGATGGCGGGAATATTTTCGACAAGCTCGCCAAGGCCAGCCTGGAGATCGTCGTTCCCAACGTGCCTCGTCTGTATGACTTGATGCGGGCGACGACCGGCAGCGCGGAGGAGAAGCCGCTGCAAATTACCAGTGGCGGGGCGCAGTTCAAGCTGGACATCACCCGCGATCCGGCGAGCCAGACGACCACCATTACGGCACCCACGTGTCGTGTCACGAAGCTGGCGGTGGCGCGCAGTGCGCAGACGTACAAACTCCCCGATGATCGCGCAATCGACCTGAAGCTTGCGGCCGAGGTTCGGACCGCAGGGGATGGTATCGGCGAGATCAAACTGACACAGTTTGGCGGCGACGCGGGTATCGCGAAGCTCGATATGCCCAATCCAATTACCATCACCGGCCTCGGGGAAGCGCTTTCCGCCAACGGGGAGATCAAACTTACCGGGGCGATTCAGGATGCTACTCCCCTTCTGGCCGTCGTACTGGGTCAACCCGCGAAGACCTATGCCGGCAACTACGCGGTGACGCAGAACGTCGTGACCAAAGAGAAGAAGATCACGCTCAAGGGTACGATCGCAATTCCCACTCTCCAGACGGATCCGAAGATCAAGCCGCAGAGTTTTTCCATCAATGATGATGTGGACGCTGACACTTCTGCTCACAATGTGACGATTCACGATCTGAGCGTCAGCATGCCGGATACCAAGGCGATTGGCGTCACGCTCAAGGGCAAGCTGCTCGATTGGGCGGATCAGCGGAAGTTCGAAAACATGACGATGAACCTTTCCTACGCGCTGGGGCCGCTGTGGGAACTGGTGAAACCGGGCATCGATCCGGACACCGCCAAGCAGGTCGATGAGCTATCGGGTAACTACTCGCGCGTCTTTAAGATCGAAGGCAGCTATCCTGCGAAGACGAAGGACGGGAGGGTGTTGACGAGCCAGGAATCGCTCAAGTCCGTGAGCATCGACGGCGCGATCGGGGTTGGCAAGTTCAAGGGATCCGGGCTCGACGTCTCGATCAAGGAGCTTCCGATCTATCTGCGCGATGGCCATATTTACACGCTGTATATGGATCGTCCGAAAGCGGAACGCGTGCCGCAACCGGCCGCGGTCAATGGCGGCACTGCAGACCTGGGCAGTTTCGACATCGATCTCACGGGGGACGAACCGATGTTGTCGATTGGCAAGAACCAGCGACTGATGCACCAGGTGCAGCTCAACCCCGTGCTGGCGGACCAGATGGGCAAGTTTTTCGCGTTCATCTTCAAGGATGCCCAGCAGGCCAACGGGCTGATCGATCTCACTGTGGCCGAGTGCAAGAAGGTTCCGCTTGGACAGCTGCTCAAGAGTCCCAAGAGCAAAGGCACGGCCAAGGTTGAGCTGGCCATCAGTAACCTGCAGCTTAACAGCCAGATTTCGCAGTGGATCGGTCAGGCTGCGCAGCTTGGCAATCAGGGCATTGTCGGCAATGTCAAAGATTCGACGATCACTTATGCCGGCGGCAAGACCAACGCCAACATCTCGATCTACCTGGACCGTAAAGGCGTGCAGGTCCCGCTGAGGATGACCGGCGGGATCGATCTGTCGTCCGGGGCGCTGATCAACATGGTCACGACGATCCCGTCAGAACTGTTCGGCTCGAAAGACCTGCTTAACGCGGCGCCCGAGGGGATTCCGATTTCGTGGCGCGGGACGACCAGCAAGTATTCGCCGGATCTTGCCGCCACGGTGCGCAAGGTGGCTGAGCTCGAGGCTCAAGGGGCCCTGGGGAATCTGCTCGGCGGCAACAAGAACAAGAGCGAAAAATCCAAGGGAGCTGACAACAAGCCATCGAACGACAACCCGCTTGGCGATCTGCTCAACCAGCTCGACAACAGCAAATCGAAGAAGAAGAAATGATCAGGTGATGTTCAGCGTCGGTCCGGCGGGCTGGAGGTTCTTCTTGCTCACTTCGCCGGCGAGGCTCTTCACGATGGATTCGAGGGCTGCGCGAAGCTTCGGGTTCTGTTCGAAGTTTGCATGAGGCTTGCCGCTGTCGCTGTTGACGCGGAGTTCGGTGAACATCGGCAGCTCGCCGAGAAAGGGCACGCCCAGTCGCTGTGCGGCTTTCTCCGCGCCGCCGCGACCGAAGATGTCGTTCATCGATCCGTCTGTGCCCACGAAATAGCTCATGTTCTCGATGATCCCCAGCACCGGCGCGCGAAGCTGCTGGAACATCCGCACCGCGCGGATGGCATCATCGAGCGCGACCTGCTGCGGCGTCGCGACGACCACAGCACCCGTCAACGGCAGGAGCTGGCACAGGGTCAAAGGCACATCGCCCGTCCCTGGAGGCAAGTCCACGATCAGATAATCCAGCTCCGGCCACTGCGTGTTGTCGAGCAACAATTGCTTGAACGCGCCGTGCGCCATCGGGCCGCGCCAGATCAGCGGCTTGTCCTGCTCGACCAGCGCGCCGATCGTAATCGCGTGAATTCCGTGCACGTGAAACGGAACGATGCGGTTGCCTTCCACCTGTGGCGTCTGGCCTTTGAGCCCCAGCATGGTCGGCATCGACGGGCCGTAGATGTCGCCGTCCATGAGGCCGACCTTGGCGCCGGATCGCTGCAATCCCACCGCAATGTTGGCCGCGATGGTGCTCTTGCCGACACCGCCTTTGCCGGCGCCCACGGCGATGATGTTCTTGACCTGGGGCAGCGCTTTGCGCTTCGGGCCGGCGGGGCCGCGTGTGTTGGCCGTCATGTTCAGCTTCACATTCTGCGCCTTGCGCCTTGAGGGCGGCGGTGACGTTGCGTTCGATGGTCTCCTTCAGCGGGCATGCGGGCGTGGTCAGTTCCACCGTGACGTCCACGTCGTTGCCGCGCACGTCAACGTTCTTCACCATGTTGAGCGTGACGATGTCCTTGAACAGCTCGGGGTCGTGAACCGTTCGCAATGCCGCAATCACCTGGTCTGTCGTCAATGCCATCTGAAGATCCTGATTAAATGGGTCGGGGATTATAGCGGTCGTCACGGTCTTGGACTACGGTTTGTCGCCGCCCTTCTGAAGAAACCAGAGGCGGCGCCCGCTGCCTGGATCGCGTTTGGCCGATATGATTGAGGCGTGGCCGGGACTGATACATCCGCAAACGAAGCGCTGAACCTGCAGCAGCGATCGAGCGATGCATCGCGGGTCAGGACCCCGCATCAGGCCGGCGCTTCGACGGGGCTGAACATTGCGCCCGGATCGGAAGACGACGGCTGGATCGTGCCGCCTCCGGTTCATCTGGCGGATGGGACACGCGTGCAGCTTTTCAAGGATGGCGAAGCGCTGCACGCCGCGTACGAAGCGATCCGGCACGCCCGGCGGCGCATTTGTCTCAAGAGTTACATCTTCGCCGACGACGGCACCGGCCACGCATTCGCGGAGCTGCTGGCCGAAAAGGCGCAGGAGGGGCTGGACATATACGTCATCTATGATTCGTTCGGGTCGTTCGGCGCTGCGCCGCTGGTTTGTCCGAAGCCGAAGATGTTTGGAATGATGCGACGCGCGGGGGTGCGGCTTCAGGAGTTTCATCCGGTCCGGCCGTGGGAGGGCCGCTACAGCTGGCGGCCGGTCAACCGTGATCATCGCAAGCTGCTGGTCATTGACGACGACATCGCCGGGCTGGGCGGGTTGAACATCGGTCGGGAATACGCCGGGTCGTGGGTGGTCGCCAGTGCCGGAAGCCACGGCTCTTCGTGCGACTTTTGGCGCGACAACGCGGTGGGACTCGTCGGCCCAGCCGCGAAACTCCTGCTCCAATCGTTCAGCAATACCTGGCGGTATATCACCCACGGCGGACGCATCCGCCGTGCGGAGTATTATCATCCGCTGGCCAACGCCGACTTTGGCGTGCTGGCTTCGGTCCCCACGCGATCCAGCCGGCTGATTCCGCTCCTCTCGACACTGCTTAAAGGCGCGCAAGAGCATCGACATGACGGTGGCGTATTTCGCCCCGCCGGATGCGCTGATTGGACTGCTGTGCAATGCCGCCAAGCGTGGTGTACGTGTGCGATTGATGCTCCCAGGCCGGTGTGATATCCCGCTCCTGGTCGTCGCCGCCCGGTCGTTCTACGATCACCTGCTCTCGTCCGGCGTCGAGGTGTACGAGCGACAACACGTCATCCTGCACGCCAAGACCATGGTGATCGACCACGAGCTGTCGATTCTCGGCTCCACCAACCTCGATTACCGCTCGATCGAATATAACTGCGAGCTGTCGGCGGTGATCCGCAATGCGCAGTTTGGGCGGCAGATGACGGATTTATTTGACAATGACGTGCGCTTTGCGCGGCGGATCACATCAGACCAGTGGCGCCGCCGGCCGTTCCTGGACCGATTCACACAATGGGCCGTGAATCGCGCACGATATCTGCTGTAGAACTGCTTCCTGGCAAGGAGTCATCGATGCTGCTGGCGATGTGGGAGAAGGTGAAGAAACCGGTCATCGGGATGCTGCATCTGCCGCCGCTGCCGGGGTCACCGCGGTACGGTGGGACGCTGGCGCCGATCCGGGAGACTCTGTTGTCCGATGCGCAGAAGCTGGCGGACGGGGGTGTGAATGGCCTAATGATCGAGAATTTTGGTGACGCACCGTTTTATCCCGGGCGGGTTGGGGCCGAGACGATCACGCACATGACAGCGCTGGCGGCTGAGGTTCGGCGGACGGTGCCACAGCTTCCGCTGGGAATCAACGTGCTGCGGAATGACGGGCTTTCGGCACTGGCAGTCGCGCATGCGGTGGGCGCACAGTACATTCGCGTCAGCGTCCTGTGCGGCGCGCGGTTGGCGGACCAGGGAATTCTCCACGGCATCGCCCACGATCTGCTGCGATCGCGAGCGCAGCTCGGTGCGCAGGCCATCCGTATCTTTGCTGACGTGGACGTGAAGCACTCCGCGGCACTGGCGCCGCGACCGATCACCAGCGAAGTCGCCGACACCATCGAGCGAGGGCTGGCCGATGCATTGATCGTCTCGGGGGCGGGGACGGGCAAGCCGACTGATCCCGGGAAGGTCCGGGAGGTGAAGGAGGCAGCCGGGACCACGCCCGTTTTCCTCGGCAGCGGTGTATCGCCGCAAACCATCGGGGAGTTCCTGCCGCATGCCGATGGGTTCATAGTGGGGACGTATTTCAAGGTGGAGGGGAATCCGCTCAATCCGGTGGACCTGTCGCGAGTCAAGGGATTGACAAAACGCGTGGCAAATCAAACGGCCTAGATTTGGAGTAAGCGGCAGGAAGAGCCAACTGCAAGGGCGCACCCTTACCGCTTTACGGCAATCAATGCCTCTGCAGAGAGCCGGCAGGAATCACGCCGCGGCTTTGAACTTTTGCCCGCCAGATACGACTACATATCCGATGCACGAGCGGGAGGTCGACAGGCTGGCTATCGAATTGCTGGCGATTCGGGCGACAGCCGGCGACCGGGAAGCACTGACGCGCCTCGCCGAGCGGTTCGACGCTCCGATTCGTTACTACGTTCGGCGGCTGCTCGGACGCGACGGGCCGGTAGCGGATGTCACACAGGAGGTCTGGCTGGCGGTCATCCGTCAGCTTCCGCATTTGCGCCACTCGGCATCGTTTGTCCCCTGGCTTTACCGCATCGCACGGAATGTCGCCATGCAGAGCATGCGCGGCCCGCACATCAGAAGCCTTGACCCACAGGATGAACCACCCGCGCCTGCCGATGACGAACAGGAGCGTTTCCGGCCCGAGGATGCGGCGGCGATACACGCGGCGCTGGACGAACTCTCGCAAGAGCACCGGGAGGTCCTGGCGTTGCGGTTTCTGGAGGACCAGAGTTATGAGGAGATCGCCGACATCGTCGGCTGCGGCCTGGGGACGGTGCGGTCGCGTCTCTTTTATGCCAAACGCGCGTTGCGCCGGCAGATGGAGTTGAGCTATGAACGATCCTAAACGGATGCGGGATGCACTGCTTAAGCAGGAGGGTCTGGCGGTCGGCCCCTTGCCCGAGGAGCGGCGGATAGAGCTGGAGAGGCTGGCCCTGCGTGAACGGGCGCACGTCCGCCGGATGCGCCGGGTAACCGCCACGCTCTGGATCCTCCTGGCGGCGTTGTATGTCTTTTGGGCCGTCAGCGGCGCCGAAGGGCGGAAGTTCGAATCGCTCTTCTTTTCCGCGCTTTTTGCGTTCACGCTGGCGCTGTTCCCGCTGGCGGTCTTCAGCTCGATCTCGCTTTACATCCATTGGCAGATGTCCAGCCGGCGTGAGATGGATCTGCGTCTGCAAAATCTGGAGGACGAATTGGCACGCATGCGAGAGGGCAGGCAGTGAGGTCGGCGGATCGAGGGAGCGTTGGCACGATTGGCATTGAATCATCATTTTGTGATTCATGGGCGCTCTGGCAGATCTTGCGAAAATGCCCGGGCAGGCATCCGCCTGGCACGCGTGCCTTCGTCCCGATTGGTATGGATGACGAATGGGGATGCGTTTGGGCGACGATCAGGATGAAACGGCCTGGGTTGCGCACCTCGGCGCGAGCGCACAGCGGGCCGGAGAGAATCCGCATCTGGGGGGCGTCGGGGGGTGCGTGGAGGTGATTGGGGGGGCTGGCAACTGCACTGGCGAGCCGCAGGGATGACATTTTGACGCGGTGGAGTTTGCACGGTGTGGGTACGGTGAGAGTACGGTGTGGGTCAGAGTTTTTGCACAAGCGGATGTGAATATGATGTCAATATGTCTTAGGTATTTGCCAGTATGATTTATCCGTGAATTTTCGGCAGGTGGGGTCGGCGAAGCGGCGAGTTGCGTTTAAGAAGTTGCCAGGGAATGACCGCAGAATGACCGGGTATGCAGATCAGGAGGGTTCCTGGATGATCGGGACGACGACCGGCAGGGAGCCGTCTTTTTCGACGCGTTCCATGCGCACGCCATAGATCCGAGTGAGCAACTCAGGACGGAGGACGGCGTCGGCGCTGCCTTCGGCGACGATGCGGCCGTGGCCGAGGAGCATCATGCGGTCGGAGAGCGAAGCAGCGAGGTTCAGGTCATGCAGGGCCATGAACACGCCGACGTTCTGTTCGCGTGCCAGTTTCCGGAGCGTCGCAACCAGCTCTACCTGGTGGCGGACGTCGAGGTAGGTGTTGGGCTCATCGAGCACCAGCGCTCGCGGCTGCTGGACGAGGCAGCGGCCGATGAAAACGCGCTGACGCTGCCCGCCGGAAAGCTCGTCGATCCGGCGGGAAAGCAGTTCGCTTAGCCCCAGGAGGCTTGCAACGTTGCTGACCACTTCCATATCGCGCGGGGATTCGATACCGAAGGCGGACCAGTACGGAGCGCGGCCGAGCCTTAGGACATCGATCACGCAATGTTCGATGTCCCACGTCGGGTTCTGCGGGAGGTAGGCTACGCAACGGGCGAGTTCGCGACGCTTCCATGTGGCAAGCTCGCGGCCCTCCCAGGCGATCGATCCCTGGCCGCGGAGATGGCCCAGGAGCAGGCGGATCAGCGTGCTCTTGCCGCTGCCGTTGGGACCGATCAGGGCGACGACTTCGCCCGGATCGAGAGAAACGGTCACGTCGTGCAGGACGGGCGCGTCGCCATAAGAGAACGTCGCGCCCGACGCCCGCAGGAGCGGTTCGCTCATGCCGCCTCCCCTGCCGCCATGCGCCGTCGGCTCTGCCAGAGGAGCAGGAGGAAGAAGGGCCCGCCCAGAAGCCCGGTCAGCACGCCGACCGGCAATGCCGTTCCTGCGGCGGATGGTCTGGAGAGGACGCGCAAGAGCGCATCGGCTACTGCCAGCAGGCTCGCGCCGAGTGCGGTTGCCAGGGGCAGGAGCTTGCGCTGGTCATTGCCGACGATGAGGCGTGCGAGGTGCGGACAGACCAGGCCTACGAATCCGATCGGGCCACTGATCGCCACGGCGGATGCGGTCACCAGCGAGGCGACAATGAGTGCGATCCAGCGCAGGCGGTGAATCCGCACGCCCAGCGCCTGGGCTTCGCCTTCGCTGAGCATGCCGACGTTGAGTTCACCGGTGAGATACAGGAGGATGAGCCAGCCAATTCCAACAACCACCGCGGCGGCAACCTCCTGCTGCGTGCGGAGGTTGGTTTGCAGACCGCCGACGAGAAAGGTCAGTGGCCCGCCGGGGGTTGCGGGTTCTTTGATCAGGGCGTTGACCAGGAGAAAGATCGCGCCGTTGACGGCGTTGACAATCACGCCGACGAGCAGCAGCGTCACGGGCTCCAGTCGGCCGCGCCGGCTGGCAAGCGTAAAGACGACGCCAACTGCGATGAGAGCCCCGGCGAAGGCGAAGCCCTGCTCGCCGACCGCGAGCCATGGAGTCATTACGGGGAATTGCCACAGGTATGCAAAGAGCATCGCGCCGCTGCTGACGCCGAGGAGGTAGGGATCGGCCAGCGGATTTCGCAGGATCGCCTGGTATGCCACGCCGGCAGCAGCCGGCGCTGCGCCGACGAGTGATGCCAGCAAGACCGGCTCGCGCCGAAACGGAAGGATCGCGGCGCTGGGCCAGCCGATCTCGCCGGTCGATCCCACCATCAGGCACAGACCCGCGACGACTGCCCAGATGAGTGCCCCGCCGAGGATCGTCCGAGCGAGCGTCCCCGGGGACCAGCGCCTCACGAAGCACCCCCGGGTATCGAACCCAATTGAGAACTGACAATCGAAAACGGACAATTATCAATTGCATCGGGCTCGCCGGCGCGCGTGTTCCTCACGTGCGGATGCAGCACCTTGGCCATTCTCTTCGCCAGATCCCCTACTTCCCACCCCGGCAGAAGCAGCCACGGCTCGGTCCAGATATACACCCGCCCTTCCTGGACGGCTCGGACCTGCTTCATCTGGTTCCAGAACTGCTCGGCCTCCTGCACGAGTTGATCCGAATCGCTGGGCAGAAGGACGATCACGACTTCCGGATCGAGCGAGACGAGCTTTTCGCGATCAATGGTGGGATAGGCATTTTCGCCGCCCTGGACGACGTTCTTACCGCCGGCGAGGCCGAGGATCTCGTTGAGGTAATTGCCGCCGCCAACAGTGGCAAGGCTGGTCGCATCGAGGCCGATGAACGTGCGAACCGGGAGCTCTCCCGCGACGCTTTGACTAACGGCATTGAGCTGCTTGCGAAGCCTCATGCCCGCGGTGTCCGCTTTGTCGGGTTCGTCAAGCGCTTGGCCGAGTTGCTGAATGGTTGAAAAGATGTCGGCTAGCTGGTTGTTGTGAACGTTTACCAGGTGGATGCCAAGCTCCTTGGCCCGTTCCGTAAAGCCTGGCGGCATCTTCTCCGGCGCGTATTGCACGATCATCACGTCGGGCCGGATCTGCGCGAGCTTCTCCCAATCGACGTTGCGGTAGTCGCCCACGCGGGGAAGACCGGCAATTGCGAGGCGGGAAGCGTCCCAGGTGCTTACAGCAGCCAAGTGATCGGCACAGCCCATGCCAATGATTAGATCCGTCGCGGCGGGCACAAGGGAGGCTACGGTGATTTTCGAATGTCGAGTTGTGGAAGAATTGCCGGAGCCCCCCGACCGCTCGCAGCCGCCGGCGAGCGGAATGATGAAAAAAATCAGCACGAGAATTCCACGCCATAGTTGACCCATCGCGCGCCGATGGTAGATTTGCTGCAAATCGCTGTCAAAATCAGGTCTAACTGCAGGGACGCGGCCATGAACGAATCGAACACCTTCTTCTCGCGGATCGGTAGCTGGTTCAAGAACTCCAACGGGTACAATGCCGGGCGCGAGCTGAAGCTCCGGCCGGATGCGCAGCAGCATATTGTCACGCGCTCGAGCTTCTTCCGTCCCTGGGCCCGTCGAGATGCGGCCATCCAGAACCTGCAAAGTGGATTCATGACGCTCACGGATCTGATGAGCGTCATCAAGGCGAACCTCGAGCGCCAGGACCAGCGCAACGAGGAACTACTGAACACCCTCCAGCAGTTGCCGGCCATCCTCCAATCCGTCCCCGAGGCCAGCAAGCTTCAGAGCGAGACGCTCCGCGCCATCCATCAGCAGATCGAATCGCAGAACGCCCAGCAGACCAAGCTCGGCGAGATCCTCACCCGTATCTGTGAGGCCGATGCGACGCAGACCAGCACGATCGATTCGCTTCGCGCGCGCGTTGAGTCGCTCGCCCAGCACGATCAGGCGATCGCCAGCAATCTCAGTAGCGTCGGAACGGCGATGAGCAGCCTGTCCGAGAACAGCGCCGTCAGCGCCAATCTCCTGCACCAGCTCAAGCAGAACAGCGCAGAGCGTGACCGGGAGTTGGAGAAGATCCTCCACCGCCAGGGCGTGCGCTTCACGACGATGCTGGCGGTGGCGATATTCCTGGCGATCGCGGCGCTGGGGGCTGTCGCGACAATGGCGTATCTCGGGTATGAACTGCTGAACAAGGCGCACTAGTGGATCGTCAGCATTGAATCTGCGGGTAAAGTCGTCGGAACTTGATGCGGGCGTCGGCGGCCCTGAATTGCCAGTTCACCAGCACCTTCGCCTTGTTCCGCTCACGCTCCCACGTTTTGCTCCGCATTGATAGTGACTCGCGGTCGGGTACGCGCCCGCCGATGCTCTGTTTTTCCAGCACCGCCAACTCGACCTCGGCGACGTTCAACCAACTGCCGTGCTTGGGCGTGTGCACGATTTCCAGCTTTTCGATCAGCCACCAACACCTCGGCCGGTGCGAACGCTTCGTACAAACTCGCCGGGCCGTGCGTGTTCAGATTGTCCATCACCAGCGTGATCTTTTCTGCCTTCTTGTAATCGACGCCGATCAGCCGTTTGATCTGCTGCGCCCAGTCGATTCGTGTGCGACGCTCGGTCACCTCAACGCGCCGCCAGCCGCGCAGCGGTTCGACGAACAGGAAGACGTTGGCCGTGCCGTTGCGTTCGTACTCGTAGGCGAAACACTCGACTTGTCCTTTGCCACAAGCAATTGGCGTGCGCGTCTCCTTGACCAACTGCTTGGGCTTCTCGTCCATGCACACGATGGGACGTTTGGGATCGTATGGCCGCTTGTACACCTCCAGCACGTTCTCCATCGCACAAACAAACTCCGCGTTCTGCTCCGGTGGGATGCACCACATCTTTCTCAGATGCGGCTTGATCTCGTTCTTTGAAGAACCTGCCGCACCGTCTCGTGCGAGGTCGATTCAACGATTCGCAACTCCACCGCACGATCCGCCAGCAGTCGCAACGACCAGCGCGCTCGGCCCGCGGGCGCCTTGCCGCACGCCAACGCGATCAGCTTGGCCTCCTTCTCGCCATCGAACTTGGGCTCGATGCTGGGATGCTCCTGCTTCTTGCGTTCCAGGCACGTGTCGAGCCCTTGCTCGACAAATCGCTTTCGCAGGTGTTCGATCTGCCCGACCGACACGCCCAGGCCCTCGGTGATCTGCTCGTCGCACCACCCTGGCCCGTTTGCATCCGCCATCAGCAACAGGTTGGCATGACGAATCTTGTAGGCCGCCGCCTTGCCCGCACGGACCAACCGCTGCAACCGTTCACGCTCAACGGCCTCCAGCCGCACAATGTACTTCTTCATGTCGATCCTCCTTGATCGCGGGCTCCATGCCCAACAGGAGCATCGACTAACTCATGCGTTTACCCTTAAAATCGAGCCTGACGATCCACGAGACGCACAGGTTCGACGCTTTACCGGTTTTCCCCCACCCCATGCCCCGCCGAATGTTGCCAGACTGACGCGGCCGGTTATGCTCCTTCACCGATGGCTCAGCCCCCTCCAGCTTCGCTCGAACAGCTCCGCCAGCAGATCGACGCCCTTGATGCCCAGATCGTCGATCTGCTCAATCAACGCGCCCAGATCGTCGTCCAGATCGGCCAGCTTAAGCAGCAGCAAAACGAGCCCATCTACGCCCCCGACCGCGAAAAAATCATCTTCGAGAAAATCCACAAGCTCAATCGTGGTCCCCTCTCGGACCGCACCCTCGATGCCGTCTATCGCGAGCTGATGAGCGGCAGCTTCGCCCTCGAAAAGCCCCTGCGCATCGCCTACCTCGGCCCCGAGGGCACCTTCTCCCACGCCGCCGCCACCACCAAGTTCGGCTCCAGCGTCGATTACGTCCCCCTCACCGACATCCCCGCCGTCTTCGAGGAAATCGTCCGCGGCCACGCAGACTATGGCCTGGTCCCCGTCGAGAACTCCATCGGCGGCGGCATCATCGATACCCTTGATGCCTTCCTCACCAGCTCCGCCCGCATCTGCGCCGAGGTCCTGATCACGATTCACCACAACCTTCTCGCCAAGGAACCCTGGGAACAGGTCAAGCGCATCTATTCCAAGCCCGAAGTCTTCACTCAGTGCCGCCACTGGCTTTCCGCCACCACAAAGGACCGCGACATCCAGCCCGCCGCCAGCACCAGCAAAGCCGCCGAACTCGCCGCCACCGAACCCGGCGCCGCCGCCATCGGTTCGGTCCTCGCCGGCGAAATCCACGACCTCCACGTCCTCTTCGAGAACATCGAAGACAATCCCGACAACGTCACGCGCTTCTTCGTCATCGGCCGCGAACCCGCCAAGAAAACCGGCGACGACAAGACCGCTATCATGTTCACCACCGCCCACAAACCCGGCGCCCTCGCCGAAGTCCTCAACGTCTTCAAGGAAAACGGCATCAACCTCACCGACATCGAAAAACGCCCCAGCAAGAAGGTGAACTGGGAATACTACTTCTTCATCGACGCCCAGGGCCACTTCGACGACCCCGCCATGCAGCGCGCCGTCGAACAGGCCAGGCACCACTGCCTCCAGCTCACTGTCTTAGGCAGCTATCCCCGCGCCGTCGAAGTCTTGTAACGCCGTCCCGCAGTTTCATCTGCGACTACCTCAAGAGCATTGACTACCGCGAGCACTCCGTCACCCACCTCGCCAGCAACCACAAAAGCTCACCTAACAGATCATCATCGCCACGCCGACGACCCCGATCCGATGTGGTGAAGATAGCCAAACCCACGGCAAAGGCATCGAAGCCATTCTCAAAGTACGCCTCTCCCGTGCATCCCTTTATTCGCCTCTGATACGGATTCAGATTAATTCTCGCGCAAGCACTTGCGCGATCGTCGGTGGCGTGAGATGTTGCCTGCTCCAGCAAAGGAGTGTGCCGATGAATCTGACGGAACGGGCCGCGGGGGACATCGACGAGCTTGCGCGGCGAGCGGGTGAAGAACGGGACGCGCTGCGACGCGATCGCTGGCGTGCGGTCCTGTTGGCCTTGAGTGGCAAAGAGGCGGCGCAGATCGCACAGGCCTTGGGGCGGGCCAGACGCAGCGTGCAGGACTGGGCCTACGCCTATCGCGACGGCGGGATCGATGCGATTCAGCCGCGTCCCCGGCCCGGGCGTCCACCGAAGCTGCCGCGGGATCGCGAAGCACAGTTGCGTGAGCGACTGGACGCCGGTCCGCGTCCGCAAGACGGCGTGTGCACGCTGCGTGGCAAGGACGTGGTGCGGATCCTGGAGCAGGAGTTCGGCGCCAAGTACAGCCTGGGCGGCGCGTACGACCTGCTGGCGCGGCTGGGATATTCCTGCCTCAGCCCACGCCCGCTGCACGAGAAGTCCGATCCACAGGCGATCGCCGACTTCCAGGCCCGCGCCCCCTTTTTGTCGACGCGGTGAAAGAGGCGATCGCGCCGCACGGCGGCAAGGTCCGTGTCTGGTTCATGGACGAGGCACGCTTCGGCCAGCAGGGGACGATCACCAACGTCTGGGCCCGCACCGGCTCGCGTCCCCGTGCGGTGCGGCAGACGCGCTACGACTGGGTCTACCTCTACACCGCTGTCGAGCCGGCGACGGGTGAATCGGCCGCATTGGTCGCGCCCAACGTCAACACCGGCACGATGAATGCGTTCCTGAAGATCCTCGACCGCGAACGCAAAGCGGATGAGCACTTCGTATTGATCATGGACCAGGCGGGCTGGCACAAGAGCCGCACGCTCAAGCTCCCGGAGGGGATCACGGTGCTGCTCTTGCCGCCGTATTCGCCGGAGCTGAACCCGGTGGAGAATCTCTGGCACTACCTGCGCAGCCATTACCTGAGCAACAGAAGCTATGAGGATTACGACGCGTTGCTGGCCGCCGGCACGGACGCGTATCGCAAACTGACGCCGGAGGTGATCAAGTCAGTCTGTCGCTGCCCTTATCTCAAGCGCGCGGAGTAATCTTGAAGCGTATGAATCTCACTCAGCCATCCCTGACAAGAGCGGAGATACGGATGGCCACCCGGAAAACTGCTTCTGAAGATATCAACTGCTAGTGGATCGTCAGCATTGAATCTGCGGGTAAAGTCGTCGGAACTTGATGCGGGCGTCGGCGGCCCTGAATTGCCAGTTCACCAGCACCTTCGCCTTGTTCCGCTCACGCTCCCACGTTTTGCTCCGCATTGATAGTGACTCGCGGTCGGGTACGCGCCCGCCGATGCTCTGTTTTTCCAGCACCGCCAACTCGACCTCGGCGACGTTCAACCAACTGCCGTGCTTGGGCGTGTGCACGATTTCCAGCTTTTCGATCAGCCACCAACACCTCGGCCGGTGCGAACGCTTCGTACAAACTCGCCGGGCCGTGCGTGTTCAGATTGTCCATCACCAGCGTGATCTTTTCTGCCTTCTTGTAATCGACGCCGATCAGCCGTTTGATCTGCTGCGCCCAGTCGATTCGTGTGCGACGCTCGGTCACCTCAACGCGCCGCCAGCCGCGCAGCGGTTCGACGAACAGGAAGACGTTGGCCGTGCCGTTGCGTTCGTACTCGTAGGCGAAACACTCGACTTGTCCTTTGCCACAAGCAATTGGCGTGCGCGTCTCCTTGACCAACTGCTTGGGCTTCTCGTCCATGCACACGATGGGACGTTTGGGATCGTATGGCCGCTTGTACACCTCCAGCACGTTCTCCATCGCACAAACAAACTCCGCGTTCTGCTCCGGTGGGATGCACCACATCTTTCTCAGATGCGGCTTGATCTCGTTCTTTGAAGAACCTGCCGCACCGTCTCGTGCGAGGTCGATTCAACGATTCGCAACTCCACCGCACGATCCGCCAGCAGTCGCAACGACCAGCGCGCTCGGCCCGCGGGCGCCTTGCCGCACGCCAACGCGATCAGCTTGGCCTCCTTCTCGCCATCGAACTTGGGCTCGATGCTGGGATGCTCCTGCTTCTTGCGTTCCAGGCACGTGTCGAGCCCTTGCTCGACAAATCGCTTTCGCAGGTGTTCGATCTGCCCGACCGACACGCCCAGGCCCTCGGTGATCTGCTCGTCGCACCACCCTGGCCCGTTTGCATCCGCCATCAGCAACAGGTTGGCATGACGAATCTTGTAGGCCGCCGCCTTGCCCGCACGGACCAACCGCTGCAACCGTTCACGCTCAACGGCCTCCAGCCGCACAATGTACTTCTTCATGTCGATCCTCCTTGATCGCGGGCTCCATGCCCAACAGGAGCATCGACTAACTCATGCGTTTACCCTTAAAATCGAGCCTGACGATCCACTACCCCGGATATTTCACGCTCCTGGTCGGTCGCGTGAGTGAATTGATCCGGGCGAAGTCGAGGCACCATGGATGCGATTCGGCGCAAACCGCCCCTTTACCCCCCATGGATCGGCCGGGTTGCTGTCACTTACCCCGAGGCGATGGTGGGGAGAAGACGCGTGGCGATTTGCCGGAACAACTTTTGGAAGGGGTAGCCGCCGGCCAGGTGCAGCACGATGCGGCGGACGCTGCACACCAATCGGGCGCCAATCTTCAGCAGTTTGGTGCGGATCGTCGTCACTTGGGCTTCCTGCAACTCGGTGCCGGCCAGGGCGGTGCGGCGTAAATCCTCGATCAACACATAAGCGGCGGCGCTGAGCAGCACGCGGAACTGGTTGGCCAGAAAGTCGTGACAGGAAGTGCGATCGGCGAAGAGGCCAAGCTGCTGCTCCTTGATGCGGTTCTCCATCTCGCCGCGTTGGCAGTACACCGCGTCGTAGAGGTGCCGGGGGTGGCCCTGGAGATTGGTGACCACGAAGCGGGCGTTGGGTCCTTTGCTCAGTCGTTCGGCCTTGACGATCACGCGACGCGGGTTGTCCCAGGTGTCGGCGGCATAGGTGATCTCATGGAAGCATCGCTGCTTCTGCTGTGTCTGGGCGAACGCGTCTTCGGCGGCGGCCATGAACGGCTGGGCCCGCTTCTCCAGGCGGGGGTTGCGTGCCAGCCCCAGGAGGTAGCCCACCTCGTGCCGATCGCACCAGCGCATCAGCCTCCAGCGGCAAAAGCCGCTGTCGCCGCGGATGATGATCTTGACCCCAGGCCATGCTTCACGCAGACGCTGGACCAGCAGCTTGAGGATCGCACGCGTGTGCTTCGAGGGGTCGATGTTCGCCGGACGCAGGTACGCCACCAGGAGACGATCACCGCTAAAGACGTACAGCGGCAAAAAGCAGTAGCCGTCGTAGTAGCCGTGGAAGAAGCGGCCCACCTGATTCCCGTGCACCGGATCATCGGTGGCGTCGAAGTCGAGCACCAACTCCTCTGGCGGGGAATCGAACGAGCGGATGAAGGTCTCGACCAGCACTGCCGACATCTCCAACAGCGTCTGGCGACTGATGCGGTTCTCCAGCCGGCACAAGGTGGGCGGCGAAGCCAGCGGTTGATCGGCGTCGATGCCGCGTTCGGTCACCAACTGCATCAGCGGGTCGTCACGCAGGTGCTGATGATCGTTCAGATCCTCGATGCCCAACGCGATGGCCAAGAGGCGTTGCGCCAGCAAGGTGCGCTGCTGATGAATGATCAACGCGGGATGGCGTGGATCGGGAATGACATCGCACAGGGCGTCGATCAGGCCGAGCTTGCGGTCCACTTCACGCAACAACAATGCCCCGGCGTCGGAAGTGATCGCCCCGCCGGCAAAATCCGCCAGGACGGCACGACGCCCGAGACTGGAAAAAACGAGGGGTTTGTAGTTACAGTCTGTTCTCACGATGGCCTTGCCTCCTTGCAGTGGGAACTTGTGGTAAAGCTCTACACTACAAGCGGTAAGGCCATCGCGCTATGGACCGCCGCAGAAAAAGCGTGAAAGATTCGAGTTAAGCAAAACTCCAGTTCGCCTTGGCCCAAGTCCTTCTGCAATTTCTCCTGGTCGCGAATGTACTGGTGGATCTGCTCTTCGTTCAGACCCACTGTGCTTACGCAGTAGCCGCGTGCCCGGAACTCTCGGCCGAACAGCGTCCCCTTCGTCCGCAGCACCTCCCGGTGAATGCGGATCGCGCTTTTGCCCTTCAAGTACCCCATCGTCATCGCGATGCTGTACTTGGGGGGAACGCTGAGCAGCATGTGAATGTGGTCCGGCATCGCTTTGCCTTCCACCAGTTCCACGTCCTTTTGCCGGCACAGTTCCCCAAGAATCTTGCCGATCGCACGACGCGTCCTTCCGTACAACTCCTTCCTGCGGTATTTTGGCAGGATCACAACATGGTACTTGCACTCCCACTTCATGTGGGCTTGGCTTTGCCAATCTTTCATGACGGTTCTCCTTTCGCCCTTCGGGGCTTTCCTCAAGGAGGACCGTCTATCCCTGACGACGCCGGAACGGCAGAGCCTCATGAATTCTCACCGGTAAAGCCGGTGGATTAGCTACGATTTAGTACAGGATCACTTTCACTCCCACCGAGGGCCGATGGGACGTGATTGGCGGCTCGGTACGAGGTTATGATGCGAGCGATCCACAAGCTCACGGCTTTGAATGGCCGTTTCTTAAAAAGGACGCACAGCAGTCGGCCCCGGCAGCATGTGGCAACAAATGTGGCCGTGGGCGACGATGGGCCAATGTGCGCTCCAGGCAACGTGACATTGCTTCTGCAATCCAAGGCAATCCAGCCTTTCGGGCCGACGCGCCTTCACCTCTGCCGATCCGTGGCCCAGACCCAAGATGGCCCGAATCGACGCACGTTCCAAACGCGTTCGGGTTCCAGTCTCCTCGTTCCCGGCGTGCCGGAGCTTTGTCGCTTGTCCCTCCACCTTTATAGTGTCAGCAGCACCTTCAACACCCCCGCTCTTCCCGCCACCTCCATCGCTTCCACCCCCTGCTCGATCTTCATCCGCCGGTGAATCAGGCTCACCACGTCCACCGACTTCTCCTTCAGCGCCGCGATCGCCTCGCGAAACGGCCCGCAGCGCGACCCGACCACCGTGATCTCGTCAATCACCACCGGCGCCAGATTCATCGGCTGCCCCGCCGCCACCGTCGATTTCAGCACCAACGTCCCGCGCGGCCGCACCATCGCCAGTGCCATCTCGAATCCCGCCGCGCTCCCCGTGCAATCCACCACCACATCCTGGTCGTGCCGTGGTGCAATCTCATCCAGCGGTCGCGACCGGATCGACCACTTCTCGCACAGTGCCAGCTTCTCCGAATGCTTCCCCACCACGCGCACCGGCCCGCCCGCATTCCGCAACACCTGCGCCACCAGCAATCCCAGCCGCCCATCTCCCAGCACTGTCACCCACGACCGCGCATCGATCTTCACCTGCTTGAGCACCTGGAATGCCGCCGCCAGCGGCTCGACGAACACCGCCTGGTCATCGTCGATCGATTCCGGCAGCCCATGCAGATTCATCGCCGGCAACCGCACCAGATCCGCAAACGCCCCGTCATGCTTGAGAATCCCCAAAACCGATCGATTCCGGCAATGGCTCGACAATCCCGCCACGCACAAATCACACCGGCCGCAGACGATGTTGATCTCCCCCACCACGCGCTTCCCCACGAGTTGCTTGTCCGGCGAGTTGATCACCTCCCCCACAAACTCATGCCCCAGCGCACCGCGATACCCCATATAGCCGCGCGTGATCTCCAGATCGGTCGCGCAGATCCCCGCCTGCCGCACGCGGATCAGCGTATCGCCTCCGCCCTCCGCTGGTTCCGGATACCGCGGCTGAAAGCTCAAACCATTATCAAAGACGAGCGCTCGCACAATCAGATAACTCTAACCCGCCATGCGACGCGCAAAAAGACGGTCGATGTAATACTTGAAGTCAGAGCTGATCGGCCAGTCGCCGGTCCCCTCGGTCCAAACCTGGTCATTGGTCATCACGCGAATCGTTCGGCCCAGCGCGGGCTTGAAATGGATGATGACCGCAGGCGTCCACGCCCCGACGGTTCGCCCGCGCTCACCCGAGTTGAGCTGTGGAAAATACGATTCAAGCGTCGCAAGGTCCCCCGAGTCGGTGAGGGCCATCTGGTCGGTGGCGGCGCGCCCCTGCGCATTGCGCAACCGTTCGATCGTCGCGCTGACGTAATGCGTGGTTTCGCTTGGCCCCAGCGCCGACGGCGTCAACCCGACCGAGGGCGAGCTACCCCCGTCGCTGGATGAATGACACCCCACGACCAACCCCGCCAGACACGCCACGATCAGCACCGGGTTGCGCATGTTGAGTCTATCGGCAAACGCGCTGGCAAATGAGGACGAAAGGCCGCCCCACATCCACTTTCCCCGCCCCCGACCGATCCGCCCATGCCGGTCGAAGCAATCATGCGGCCCAGGCTGCCGGATACCAGACATGCGAAATCACAATTCAATTGCCGCCCTCCCCCACAGCTTACACGGATTCCACTTCAACCGCAGGCCCCAGGGGGGCTCCCTGAACGCACCGTCGTAAGCGGGGCCGCTCAATGCAGCGTTCCAGAATCAGGTCAAGCCGCATCAGTCGCCAGCCACGACGTGACGCCCGCAGCCCCCTTCGGCCGCCTGGCAGGCTGCCGGGTCACACCATACCCACACCGTACCAATACCGTTGAGCTCCCGGCGAGAAGACCGCTGCCTTTGCGGCTCCTAAGTATCGCTTTCGATCGTTACGACTCATCCTAAGTCCCCCCAGATGGCAGGCGACAGGGACGCTCCCGGCAAGCGCGGCTGCTGGGCCTGTGCGCGAGAATCAGGCAAAAAGCTGTATTATTCAACGCCGTCGGAATCAAACTCCTGACGCTCGGTACATGCCAGCACCATGTTAGCACTACAGCGCTGGATCCTTCCTAAGTCCTTATCCGCTCATGTTTTTGCTCACCGTTTCTAGCCTCGAATCGCCGACGCCGGGATGTAGAGTTAAAGGGCCGAACGCTTCTGACAGAACCCTCTCCCACACCATCGAGGCGCCATCCAGCGCTGACTCGCCGCAAGCCCTACAGGGCCTCCTGGTCGCTTCGGCAACGCCTTGAGCGCTGTGCCAAGAGCCCATTTGTGAAGAAGCATCCCAACAGAGGACATTTCGCTCCCAAGTAGCGCCCAAATCTCCTCCCGGCCCACACCGTACTCTCACCGTTGTAGTACCGTTCCCCCCCCACCCGGCCGCCGACCCCGTTTTTGCCCGATCTGACGACTTGGTGGTCCGAACATGACAATTTGACGCACCGGAAAAGCGGCCAGAGGGGCCCTTTGAGCACTTCAGCGCTGCATCGTTCTTAAGCCATTGTCTAATCATGTGTTGACCGCAGTTCCTGGACTGAAATCGCCGGCTTAGCGCTGTAGTGTTAGATGCTCGTCGTTATCTAACACTTACCGAACCTTTGTCTTGCTCCCCCATCATCAATCCCGTATGCTACCCCGTTGTAACCGCTCATTGACAACCGAATATCCCCCGCAATAAACGCGCCGCTTTTGCGCCAACGCATCGAAGTAAACAAGTTCAACCGGCAGAATCACAGCCTTATTTGCTACAAATGCTACATTGTTCGGTATGGTTACCGACCGCCACTACGTCATATCGACATACATGAATGAATCCGCTATCACCTTCATTCACTGAAATCAGTGCAAATCCGTGCCCAATCGGGGGCAGAAAACCAGCTTCCGAGATCGCCTACTGCGAAAGTGGTAAAAAAGGAACGCCAATGGCCGCGACCGCTTATATCGCCTTGGGTGCCAACACCGGCGACCGCCGGGCAAACCTCCGCACTGCACTCGCCAGGCTGGGCGACATGGATGGCATTGGGGTGATCAAGGTTTCCTCGTTGCTGGAAAACCCCGCCGTAGGCGGCCCGCCTGATTCACCGGCGTTCCTCAACGCCGCCGCCGAGTTGCAGACGACGCTCGCACCCCTCGACCTTCTAACCCGCATGCTCGCCATCGAGCAGTCGCTCGGGCGGGTTCGTCGCGAGAAATGGGGCCCGCGGCCAATCGATCTCGACCTGCTTCTATATGGTCAGGAAGTTCTCGACGAGCCGGGACTGACGGTCCCGCATCCGCTGATGCACGAGCGCCAGTTTGTGCTCGAACCGCTTGCAGAGATCGCGCCGAACGTCGTCCATCCCATCCTCAAGCAGACCGCTCGCCAAATGCTCGCACGCCTGACCAATCAAGTCGCCTGATCGAGCGTTCGCCAGTTTTTGCGGCCTTCGCGCTTCGGCGAGCTTCGCCGTAGCATGCGAGGCATGTCCACCGGCCCCATCGTTGTCATCGGCTCGATCAATATGGATCTCGTCTGCCGGACCCCGGCAATGCCCCGCCCGGGCGAGACCATTCTCGGTGGCGACTTCGTCACCGTTCCCGGCGGCAAAGGCGCCAACCAGGCCGTCGCCGCCGCGAAATTGGCCGGTGACCGAACCGAAGTGCATTTCATCGGCCGAGTCGGCGCCGATGACCTCGGCCAGCGCCTTCTCAACGGCCTCCGTCAGCACGGCGTCGGAACCGACTTCGTCACCGTCACCGAAAAGGTCTCCAGCGGCATCGCCATGATCCTGGTGGACAAGAAAGGTGAAAACTCCATCGTTGTCGCGCCGGCGCCAACGCTCATCTGACGCGGGAGGATATCAGCGCCTGCGCAGGACCTGATCGAAAGCGCATCGGTCGTGGTGATGCAGCTTGAGATTCCGTTGAAGGTGGTGCGGCAGGCGATCGACGTGTGCCGCAGAGCAGGCGTGTACACCATCCTGGACCCGGCGCCGGTGCCCGAGAAGGGTTTGGCCCGCGCCATGCACCGGGTGGACCTGCTGACGCCGAATCAGACCGAGGCACAGATGCTGCTGGGCCGCAATCCCTCGCCACCGGCGCCCAAGCGGCGCATTGAAGATCCCAAGCAGCTGGCCGGAGCGTTGCTGCGGCGCGGGACAAGATCGGTTGTGCTCAAACTCGCAGGTCGGGGCGCCCTGCTGGCCAGCGAAGACGGGTTTGTCAACGTGCGCGGCTTTGGCGCCAAGGTCGTGGACACGACCGCGGCAGGTGATGCCTTCACCGCCGCGCTCGCGGTGGCGCGGGCGGAACAATGGCCGCTGGAAGAAGCGATCCGATTCGCCAATGCCGCCGGCGCGATCTGCTGCGAGCAGTTCGGCGCACAGCCATCGCTGCCCGGCGCCAGCAGGTCGAATCGCTCCTGAGCGGCAAGCGCCGATGAGGCTTGCGTGAGGGGGCCGATTGGTCCTAAGCTGGGCAATAGAAGGAGCATGACATGGCCGATGAACAACCCTCGCTGCACATCGACACCGACTGGAAGAAGCAGGCCCAGGAAGAGAAGCGCCGCCTGGCTGAAGAGGAGGCCAGGAAAAAGGCGCAGACGCAGCCCGCCGCCCCCCCGCCGGGCGTGGCGCCGGAACCTCCGGGCACGGCGGCAGCCACAGCGGCCGCATCTGTTGGCGGGCGCGGCCGCGAGCGCGGCGCAACGCCCGAGGCCAGCTTCGCCAGCCTCGTGCAGTCGCTGCTCACGCAGATCCTGTTCCACCTCGGCGACCTGACCTCGCGCGGCACCGAGCCGCAGATCAACCTCGACCTGGCCAAGTACAACATCGATCTGCTGGGCATCCTCGAATCCAGGACCAGGGGGAACCTGAGCGGGGAGGAACAGAAGCTGCTTGACAGCGTGCTGTACGAAGCGCGAATGCGATACGTCAGCGTGGCGTCGCAGTATGCGACGGTGTAAGCACCGCGGGAGAGCGCCGACGGTCGGCAAAAAAGTGGCGATTGCGGCATTGGTGATGCTTGCGTAAGGATTGAGCCAGAATTAGACTCTTTGAGCCGCTGGGACGATGGAGCGTCCCGGGTATGTTTCGGGGCCTTGGGCAAGGAAGCCATGTCCTCTCGGGCTACGCGTCAGCTCGCGCAACTCTGGCAGTTACCGCTCTTACTGCTGTCTTGTGTTCTGTTTGCACTCGCGGGCTACCTGTTCGTCAACGCATCGCCGGGCCTGACGATTCGCAGGCGCATCGATATTGCCCGCGTCTATCTCGATCAGGAGCGGCCGGAGGCGGCGCTTCAGCAGCTCAACCGCCTGCTGGTGGGCGAGCAGATGTCGCAGCCGGATGAAGCCTCCGTTCACCTGCTCATCGGCGAGGCGCTGGAATCGGCGCAGCGCCAGCTCAGGATCGACATCCCGGCCAACCACGCGCGGATCATCGAACAGACTCAACTGGCGCTGCGGATGGGAGCCAGGCCGACCGGTGAGATCTGCCGCAGGCTGGGCGACAGCTATGAGGCGCTCGGTCAGAATGCCAAAGCCGTCGATCAGTTCCGCAATGCGATGGCGCTTGATCCGGCGCGGGCGCTGCGGTTGCGGAAGAAGATCATCGAGGTCGAGTCGATTGAGAATGACCAGACGGCGGTGATGGCGTCGCTGGACGATTATCTCGCCTGCCGCGATCTGGCCGACGCGGAGAAGGCCTGGGCCCTGGGGGAAAAATCCCAAATTCTCGCTGACCGGGGGGACTTCGTTGCCGCGCGATCGCTGATCGCCGAGGCGATGAAGCTCGATGCCGACCCGATGGTCCAGGCGCAGGCAAACTACCGCCTGGCGTACTGCGCCTGGAAACTGCATCGACTGGACGAGGTGCAGAAGCTGGCGCAGACGGTGCGCGAGCAGTTCCACGGGCAGCATCCGCTGGATGCCGACGCCGCGTTTCTGCTGGCGCGCATTCGGTACGAGCAGAACGCCTTTGCCCACGCCAGGGCGTTGTACGACGTCGTCGTCACACAGTATCCGCAGAGCCGGAAGGTGCTCGAGCGCAGTTGGGGGCGGCAATGTGCGATGTCTACGGCGGCAAGGAAGATGCGGGGATGGCGGAGCTGACGGCGCTGACCGGCCGGGTGGCGGCTCGAGCGGGTGATGCCCCGATTCGAGGTGAGTTGCTCAAGGCGCTGCGGCAGACCAGCGCCCTGATGAACGGGAAGCTCAAGTACGACCAGGAGCTGGCGGCGCTTGAGCTTGAAAAATCGCTGACGCCCGCGCCGGGAGCTGAGCTGTTTTCAGGAATCGCATCGGCGGCACAGAAGTGCGCCGAGCAGTGTGAAGCATCCGCAGCCCAAGCGAGCGGCGCGGACAAGGTTCAGGACCAGCAGCGGCGCGCGGCTTTTTGCGCGTGCGGCCAGGGCGCAGATGGAACTGGGGCAGGTCAAGCATTCCGTCGAGGCGTTCACGGCCGGCGTGCAGCTTTATCAGCGTATCGGCGATCTGGCGGATGCCGCCGGCGGGATGGCGTTGTTCGTCAATCGGCGTCCCGACGATCCGATTGTGCCGGATCTGCTGTTGCAACTGGGCGACTGCTACCTTGCTCAGGGCGCCCACGCGAACGCAATCGCGGCCTATCGGGAACTGACAGAGAAGCACGCCGATTCGAGCGCGGCACGGCGGGGTACTCTGGCCTTGGCGCGGGCGTACGTCTCGGATGATGTGCCGGACTTCTCCTCGGCCGAACGAATCTTGCGTGGGTTCCTGGATGAGAGCGTAAAGGCAAACGAGCGTGACCGGCTCACGGACGAAGCTGTGCTTGAGCTCGGCGACGTTTATTCCCGGACCGATCAGTACGACAAAGCCGTCGCGGTGCTGGAACCGCTGCTCGAATCGAAGCCGGCGACAGAGGTGATCTCGCAGGCAACCTTCCTCGCGGCTGAAAGCTATCGCAAGAGCGCCATGCGGATCGAGGCGAAGGTGGCTTCGGCCAATGACAGCGGCAGCACATCGGAGCTGACCGCCGCCTTGACGCAGCGCAAAACGATGCTGGTCAAGGCCCGCGGTTACTACGAGCGGCTGATCGACCTGTACAGCCACACGCCCGCCGTTGATGCGGCGGATAAGCAGTTCGAAGAACAGAGCTACTTTCATCGCGGTGACTGCGCCTACGAGCTCGGTGACTTCAGCGACGCCGTCCAGCTCTATGAGTCAGCGGCAGCGCGATATCAAGACCAGCCGGCCGCACTCGCGGCTTATGTGCAGATCGTTAACTCAGATTGCGCGATGGGCAAGCTCAAAGAAGCCAGAGCCGCCAATGAAAAGACCAAGGCATTCTTGCGGACCTTGCCCGCCGAGGCGTTTGGCAACGGAAGCGTGATGATGCCGAAGGCATACTGGGAACAGTGGCTGAAATGGACGAGCAGCGCCGGGTCACTTTGAACCGGTGCGCGGTACAACTTCAATGGAGTGAGAACCATGAGCGGACGGATCCTGATCCTGGAAAACTCGCAACCAACCGTGGATGCCATCCGGCAGATCCTGGCGGATGGCGGACACGATACGACGGCGGCGGACGACGTGGCGACCGCATTGAAGGAACTGGGCGCCGGACGCGCGGATCTATTGGTCGCCAATGCCTCGCTCGGTGGCGCCGGCGCGAGCGATTTCCTCGATGCGGTGCGAACAGCAGCACCGGAGACGCCGGTCATCCTGCTGATCCAATCGGCCAGCGAGTGCCTGGCGGCCGAAGCGTCCCAGCGCGGCGCCTACGGGTACGTGAAGACGCCGCTGGACGCGGATCACCTGCGACTGCTCGTCCTGCGGGCACTTGAGTACGGCCAACTCCTGCGCGAGAACAAGCGCCTGCGCGGCGACGGCGGTGCGCTTGCCGGGCGGCCGCTGGCGGAAATTGAAAAGCAGGTGATTCTCAGCACGCTCGAACGCTTCAAGGGCCATCGCCTCCGCACGGCCACCGCGCTGGGAATCGGGCTGCGAACCCTTGGCATGAAGCTCAAGCGATGGAAAGAAGAAGGCGAATTGATCGAGACGCGCGGATAACAGCGCTCTCCAGGCGGCGCTTCGGAAAGGATTCCGAAGCGAATACCCAAGGAGGGTAAGACCATGAGCTTGTTCAGTCAGCAAATTGAGCGCGTTCAGGCGCAACTCACGAGCCTGCCGGCGGGTCGTAAACTGCTGTGGGGGTGTTTGCTGGCCGCGGTGATCGGCGGGGGATTGCTCTGGGGCCGGATGTCCCGGTCCGTCGCGTGGGAGCCGGTACTCGACCAGCCCCTCGAATCCAGCGAATTGACGCAAATCACCACTTACCTCTCCGGTGCGGGCATCCCATTTCGCAACGAGGGTGCGAAAGTCCTCGTCCCCGCGGACCGGAAGATGCAGGTGCTGGCGGATCTGCTCTACCAGGATCTCCTGCCGGGCAACACCGAATCGGGCTTCGACGCCATCGCCAAGACCAGCATCTGGGATTCCAATGCCAAGATTGATCACCTGTACATGCGCGCAAGGAGATCACGCTGCAGAACGTGATCGGGCGTTTCCCCGGCGTGCGTAAGGCGACCGTGCTGATTGACCCGACCGGCGAACAGCACATCAACGGCTCGGTAACGCCCTCGGCGCTGGTCGATATTCAGTCGCACGGCGGCATCAAGAACTCGCACCAGCTTGCCGTCGCCGCGGCGAATGCCGTCACCGGCGCTCAATCGAATCTCCCGCGCAACAAGGTGCAGGTCATCATCGACGGTGCACCGGTCCGCACCACGCTCGATCCGAACGAACTGGCGTCCGATGAACTGCTGGAACGTACGCAACAGCGAGAGCAGTTCTACGTCACCAAACTGCGCAAACAGTTGTCATTCATCCCCGATGCCCTGATTTCGGTGTCGGTGAAGCTGAACGATGTGCCGCGCCAGCGCCGACGACGCAAAGGGCCGCGGGACTGGAGGCAAATCTCGGAGCGGCGGTCGCGAATTCGCGGAACGACCTCGGCAGCGTCGTCTGTGCTTCCGTCGCCGTGCCCCGCAGTTACTTCCTCAGGATTTACCAGTCGCGCGGGCAGAGCCTCGCCGAGCCCACGGATGGAGTGCTTCAGCCGGTCATCGACGCGGAGTTGGAAAAAATCCGCCACCTGGTGCGGACGACGCTGGCGATCAATGACGACGACCATGTCACGGTCGCCAGTTACTACGATCAACAGCCGACGCCACCTGCCGCCGCGCAGACGCAGACGGCATCCGCTTCCATTTCGATCTTGATGGGCAACCGGATTGTTCAGGTGGCGATGGCGTTGACGGCGCTGCTGCTGCTGGTCGTCGCCCCTCTGCTGTTGCGGTCCCAGAAGCCGCACGGAGCGACTGTGTCGTCGCGACCGATTCATGCGGCCCTGCTGGCGCCGACGGCGAGCGAATATGAGGACGAGGAATTTGCGGCAGAGACCTTCGACGAGGGCGAGTCGCCGGCGCTGATGGATGAGTCGCCGGATGCGACAGCGCATCTCGTTGAAAAGTGGATTGATTCGGAGTGAGGCTCATTGGTGCGGCAAAGCATGTCCGGCCCCAGAAAGTCCGCGATCCTGCTCCTTTCGCTCCCGGAGGAGCAGGCACAGGCGATCCTTGCCCGTCTCGATGCCGAGATTGCCGAGCGCATCCAGAGCGAGTTTGCGACGCTGGGAGAGATTGATCCGCAGGAGCGCATGATGGTGCTTGAGGAATACTCCGCGGCGAGGACGGACCTGCCGCCGCAGGAATCAGACGACATCTCCGCGGTCTCCGCCGATCCACTGCACGATTGGAATGCGCTTGCCCTCGCCGAGCGCCTGCACGATGAGCATCCTCAAACCATCGCCGCCCTCCTGTCCATGACCTCGAGTGCCAGAAGCGGCGAGTGTATCGGCGCCTTCCCGGTGCAAAAGCAGATCGATGTCTTCTGCCGAATGAAAGCCATTCGACCGCTTGCGCCGCGGGTCCGGGAAGATCTGCTGCGCGCGCTGGGTGCCTCTCCCAAACACCATACGATCGCGGAGCCCTCCGACAAGTCGCGTCTGCTCGCGCAGGTGCTTGAGGCGGCGCTGAACAGTGGGGAAGCGTCATGAGCGTCATTCGCCCAGGTTCCAAACCATTGCGTCCGGTCTTCCTTTCAATCAAGGACGCGGAGGAGGAGGCCAGGCAGATTGTGGTATCCGCGAAAGAGCGGGCGGCGCTCGAGGCAAATTCAGCACGGGCCGAGGCATTCGAACAGGGAAAGCGTGAGGGCTATCACGCGGGGCTGGAGGAAGGCCAGAGACAGGGAGAGGCGGCGGCGCTGGAAGAAATGCGTGAGAGATTGAGTTCAGCAGCCGGGGCGCTTTGCGATGCCGCCAAAGTGTTCGAATCAGCGCACAAGCGCCTTGAGGAAGACCTGCCGGGCGACTGCGCGGAGCTGGCTCTGGCGGTCGCAAGACGAATCATCAAGCGCGAGGTCGAAGTCAGTCCGCAAGTGCTGGCGGCCAACCTCGAACACGCGGTGAAGCTCATCGTTGGCGCCAGGAGCATCCGAATTGCCTTCCATCCCGATGACCGTGCAACGCTGGATGCAGCGCTCGCAAAGCTTGGCGTGAGTTTCCCGGCCATTAAAGGCGCCGGCATCGTCGAAGATCCTTCGCTCTCCCGTGGCGGCTGCCGGGTGTACACGGAAACCGGCATGGTTGATGCCGACCTGGACAGCCAGCTTGATCGCCTGGTGCAGCAATTGATTCCCGGCCGCGGAGGGCACGATTGAAAGCGTTCGCCCCGCAACTCGCAGCGCTCGAGACGGCGACGCCACTGCGCGTGATCGGGCGGGTTGAATCGATGACCGGCCTGACGATCGAAGCGGCGGGGCTGGCGCTTCCCGTGGGCTCGATGTGCCGGCTGACCAATTCCGCCGGCCGGGATGCGATGGCGGAAGTCATCGGATTCCGCGGCGAGCGCGCGATCCTCATGCCGCTGACCAGCAGCGTCGCCATCGCGCCGGGCGATGCGGTGGAGAATCTCACGCTCGCGCCGCTCGTGCACTGCTCCGATCGATTGCTTGGCCGGGTGCTCAACGGTCTCGGTCAGCCGATCGATGAGAACGGTGCGCTCGCGCTCGGTGAATCGCGACGCATCGACGCCCGGGGCACGCCACCCCTGCAGCGAGAGCCCATCCGCCAGCCCATCGCGACCGGGATCCGCGCCGTCGATGCCCTGCTCACCTGTGGCGTCGGCCAGCGCATGGCGGTTTTCTCCGGCCCGGGCATCGGCAAGAGCACGTTGATTTCCTCCATCGGCGCAACTCCAGCGCCGATGTCTCCGTTGTCGCGCTGATCGGCGAGCGTGGCCGGGAGGTACATGAGTTTCTCGACAAGGGCCTGGGGCCGGATGGCCTCGAGCGCTCGGTGGTCATCGTCAGCACCAGCGATGAATCGCCGCTCATGTGCGTGCGTGCGGCCAAGGTCGCGGCCACCGTTGCGGAATTCTTCAGGGACTGCGGCAACAATGTCCTGCTGCTGGTCGATTCGCTGACGCGCCTCTGCCACGCCCAGCGGCAGATCGGTCTTGCCGCCAACGAGCCTCCGGCAACGCCGCGGCTATCCCCCCAGCGTCTTCGCCCTGCTGCCCCAGATCCTCGAACGCGCTGGCAACACCGCCGAGGGTTCGATCACCGCCTTCTACAGCGTGCTGGTTGAAGGGGATGATCCCACCGAACCCATCGCCGATGCCGTTCGCGGCGTGGCGGATGGCCATCTGTGGCTGAGCCGGACGCTGGCCAATCGCGGGCATTTCCCCGCGATCGATGTGCTGGCGAGCATCAGCCGCGTGCGCGAGGATGTGATCGATGCCGATCACCTCAAACGCGCCCGCCGCGTGCTCTCGCTTCTCGGAACCTACTCGGCAATTGAAGATTTAGTCAGCGTGGGGGCCTACGTCGCCGGAATCAACCCCGAGTTCGACCTCGCCGTCCAGGCCCGGCCGCGGATTCTCGAATTCCTTCAGCAGGATTCGGCTTCCCGCTTTTCCTTTGACGAGGCGCTGGCCCAACTGCACGCCCTGACCGACTGGATCGAGCAGCTCGCGGCGAGGATCGGCGGTGAGCAGGCGTGAGCAAGGCATTTGCATTCCGGCTGGAATCGGTGCTGCGGCTTCGCATGCACCACCAGCAGCGGCAGCAGCGTGCCGTCGCCGCCGCCCAGCTTGCCCTGCTCAAGCTCCAGGAGGAGCTTTCCGTGATCGAACGCGATGGCCGCAGCGCCAGGACGGAGTTATCGCAGCACTTGAGGGCCGCAACACTTGATCCCAACTGGCTGCGGCTCAACGCACTGCACCTGCAAGCGCTGCAGTCCCAGGCCGCGGAGCTGGTCAGCAAGATCCATCTCGCCCGCGCGGTGCTCGCCAGCGCCCAGGAGCAACTCGCCGCCGCCACTGCACAGCGTAAGTCGCTGGAAAAGCTCCGCGAGAGGCAATACGAGCGCTTCTGTGCGATCGAGCAGAAACGCGAGCGGAACGTGCAGGATGAAATCGCCGCCCGGCAGGTCAGCATCCCGCCGCCTCTTGCGAAATAGTTTGAAACACAGATGAACACAGATGAACGCGGATCAAGACACATGATCTGTGTTCATCTGCGTGCATCGGTGTTCCCGATGATCCTGCTCCGTGAGCGCCGGCATGAGTCTGTTTCGCCCCGGCGGGTGGTTGGTTCGCGCGGGCACTTGTCTCATTCATTCAGGCCGGCGGCTCTCTGATCCGGACACGAGGTTGAGCCGTCTGGACACGTGTCTTGATTGACGGAGCACGTGCCCCGGTCGCCCAGGCCCGTGCCCGGGTCATCCGGGCACGCGCTTTACGGGACGTGCGCGGTGGATTTTTGGGGTTTTACCGCGATTGGCGCTTAAGTCAGTCATTCGGCGTGGCGATGCAGGGGTTGGCGGCCACTCAGCCTGACTCGCCTGGGGCTTGAGGGCCGGGCCGAAAAACAGGAGCGTATTTTTATGCGTCTCATCCCCAAGCCCATCGCTGAGAGCATCACGTTTTTCCAGGCCCACCTCGATCCCTGGAGTGCTCACGCCGATGAGATCGGGACCAGCACCGCGGCCGTCGATGATCTGGTCGCCAAGACCCAGGCGACGCAGGCGAAATACAGCGCCCAGCAGGAAGCGCTCCAGGCCGCGCGGGCGGCGACGCTGGAGTTGCACCTGGCGGCGAAGGAAATGCTCCGTGCCGGCAGCGACATCATCAAGTCGATCCGTGCCAGGGGATCGGCGGAGGGTAATTCCATCTACAGCCTGGCGCAGATTCCCGCGCCGCAGGATGGTTCCCCCCTGCCGCCGCCGGGAATGCCCGAGAAATTCTCGGTGGAACTCCTGCCCGATGGGTCGCTGGTCCTGCGCTGGAAGTGCCGCAACCCCGCCGGCAGCAGCGGGACGATCTATCAGATCTCGCGCTGCCTTGCCCCCTCTGCTGCGGCCGCTGAGTTTACCTTCATCGGCTCAACCGGAAGCAAGCAGTTCATCGACAGCACGCTGCCCGCGGGCGGCGCACCCGGCGGCACCATCGCCTACCGCATCGTCGCCGTGCGCTCGACGGCCTCGGGCACGCCCAATCAGTTCAACGTGAACTTCGGCGGCGCGAGCCAGAGTGCGATGAGCATCAACGTGGGCAAGCGGACGCAGCTTGCCGCATGAGTGCGAACGCGAAGCGCTGAATGCGGAACGCGGAACCAGGCAAGTCGCCGGTTCCGCGTTCACACGTGCGCGTTTGAAGCTTCGCCGGGGAAATTTCTTGGCCAAACCTGCTTGATCCTGCGGGTTTTTGTGAGGATGATGCTGCTGAGCCAGGATGGCTGAGAGATCGACTGGGACTTTTCGCCAAGGATGGTGAGAGATGCCCGCACAAGAGACTTCGTTTTCCCCACCTTCATCGCAAGCGGATTCTCCACCGGTGCTGGTGACCATGCGCATCGAGATCGGCGGCGTTTCCCTGATGCCGGCGGAACTGGCGGCCATCGACGAGGGCCACGTGATCCCGCTGGATGAGACGATCGATGAAGCGGTTCAGGTTTATGCCGGCGATCGGCTGGTGGCACGCGGGCAGGTCGTGCTGATCGATGACCGCTACTGTGTTCAGATCGACGAGGTTTTCCGCGAGCAGCTTCCGGTTAGCGAGTGAGATGAACATCGGTCGCACGAGTTTCATGCTGATCGTCGCAGGCGCTGCACCGGCCTGGGCGGAGACTGCGGGTAATCTCATCCGCACGAATATTCCGCAGGCGCCGCCATCGAGCCAGTCCAGCGCATTCGACACGTTTCGGGTGATCGGGGTGCTGCTGCTGGTCCTGGCGGCGATCTGGGCGTGCCGCTGGATCATGCAGCGCATGGCGCGGCTGCATCCTGGCGGGGTAAATACCTCGATTCGGGTTCTCTCGCGCACGGCGATTTCCCCGCGGCAGCGAATCCTGGCGATCCAGGTCGCGCAGCGCGTGTTGATCGTCGCCGACAGCGGGCAGCAACTGACCACGCTATGCCAGATCACCGACCCGAAGGAAGTCGCCCTGCTGACCGGTCAGACGAGCGCGGGCGAGAAAGATGATTTCGCAGAGGTTCTCCGGCGGGAGATGTCTCTGCAGACGAGCGCAGAGGAGCCTGCTGATGCGGCCGACGACCTGCCGGAGATGGCGGCCGATGCCGAAGCTTCGTTGCCAGGGCAGGAGGTGCGATCGCTTCTGGAGAAGGTTCGCGGCCTGTCCCGGCAGTTTCGCTGATTTCGAGTGTGCGCAATGAGAATGGATGCTCTTGCCAGCCGAATCATGCTGATCGTGCTGCTCACCGGCAGCCTTGCCGCAGCTGCACCGGTGCCTGCGCGAAGCCATGCAGCATCCGCGAATGTTCAGGCGCCCGCCACGGCGCCCGCATCATCGCTCACCTCCCTGCTGCCCAGCCAGATCCCCGATCTGTCGAAGAAGGAGAACCTGACCTCCACGCTGCAACTGGTCATCCTGCTGACGGTGCTCTCGCTGGCGCCGGCGATCATCCTCATGATGACCAGCTTTACGCGCATCATCATCGTTCTCTCGCTGCTGCGCCAGGCGCTGGGCACGCAGAATCTGCCTCCCAACCAGGTGCTGATGGGCTTGGCGCTCTTCATGACGTTTCTGGTCATGGGCCCGACAATCGGGCGGATCAACAACGAAGCGCTTCAGCCCTATCTTCACGATCAGATCGACCAGAAGACCGCCTTCGAGCGGGCACAGGTTCCGGTGCGCCAGTTCATGACCCGCCAGATCCAGATCGCCGGGAACGATGCGGATGTTTTCGTCTTCACCGATGCCGCCCACCAGGCACGGCCCAAGACATGGGATGATGTTTCGTTCTCCGCGCTGATCCCGGCGTTCATCCTCAGCGAGCTCAAGACGGCATTCCTGATGGGCTTCAAGATCTACCTGCCGTTTCTGATCATCGACCTCGTGGTTTCGACGGTGCTGGTGAGCATGGGCATGGTGATGCTGCCGCCGGTGCTCGTTTCACTTCCGTTTAAGCTGGCGATGTTTGTTCTGGTGGATGGATGGCGCTTGATTACCGGCAACTTGCTCGGTAGTTTTGTCTCCGGATAAGTCGCTCACGGATGGGCGATTGCGATTGATTTCCGCCGCTCCTGTCTAGCCGAGGCGGCGCACTCAAGGATGGGTGTGGCCATGACCATGGATCAGGCAACCGAGCTGCTTCGCCACGCGTTGGTCGTGGTGCTGATCGTCTCTGCGCCCATCCTGATCGTGGGCGTGATCGTCTCGCTGGTCATCTCGCTGCTTCAGGCGATGACGCACGTGCAGGAACAGACGATTTCGCTCGTTCCCAAAATCGTCGCAATGGTGCTGGCGGCGGTGCTGCTGGTGCCATGGTTTACGCAGCACCTGCTTGAGTACGCGCGGGATCTGTTCTCCGGAGGGCTGCATTAGATGGACCTGGCGAAGATCAACGCGCTCCTGCCGACTTACCTGCTGGCGCTGGTGCGCATCGGGGGCGTGGTGATGTTCGCACCGGTAATCGGCAGCTCGCTGGTTCCGCGACGGGTGAAGCTGATCGTCGCCCTGGCGCTGACGCTGGGGTTGCTGCCGGCGATTCCCGTCGTTCACAGTCTGCCAAAGAGCGGCTGGCTGCTGGCCATCGCAGTCGGCAGCGAGCTGGTCTTCGGAATCGCAATCGGCCTGGCCGCGAATCTTGCATTCATGGCCGCCCAGTGGGCCGGTGAACTGGTCGGCCAGCAGATGGGCTTCACGCTCTCGGGCCTGCTCGATCCGGAATCGGGCGGCGCAGGGATCGGTGCTCGGCGATCTTTACCTGATGCTGGCGATTGTGGTGTTTCTCCTGGTCGATGGTCACCTTGCGCTGATCCAGGGCCTCGCCGCCAGTTTCCATTCGCTGCCGCTGATGTCGGCGGAAGTGAACCGTCACCTCCTGGACGTCATGGTGGGGCTGCTCCAGGCGGCGACCGTGCTCGCCCTGGAGCTCGCCGCACCGCTGATCGTCACGATGCTGCTGGTGGACGTGGTGCTGGCGTTGATGACGCGGGTCGTCCCGCAAATGGGCGTGATGGCGATGGGCCTGTCGGTCAGGTCCGCAGTCGGATTGATCGTGATCCTCTCGATCGCAGCGCTCACCGCGGGCATTCTCGGATCAACCATGGTGTCGTGGATGAAGATGATTGGCACACTTTGGATGCACGGTGCAGGCGGATAAGCGATGAGCGAAGATTTTGCCGACAGGACCGAAGCGCCAACGCCGCGCCGGCGAGAGCAATTCCGCCGCGAGGGGAAGGTTGCCGTCAGTCGCGACCTGAACGGCGCCGCGGTTGTCATTACTGTTCTGCTGTTGCTGTCGGCAAGCGGCCCGCATGTGGCCAGAACTTTGGAAGATGTGCTTCGCGATAGCCTGAGTCTTTCTTCGCAATCGATGCAGCCGGCGGCATTGCTTTGGAATGTGGAGCGAACGGCCCTGGTGGCGCTGTTGCCGCTGCTCTTAAGCGTGCTGGCAATCGCGGTATTGGTGAATGTCGTGCAGATCGGACTGCCGCTGAGCTTCCATCTTCCGAGCCGTGGCGAGGGTAGCCGGCGCCCGCGGTTTTCTGTAACCAATTTGCTCGGGGGCCTCGTCAAGATCACCGTTCTGGGCTTTGTCGCGTGGAAGGTGCTTTGGTCGAACTTAGGCGTTCTGCTCGCCTCCACGAGCGCCGAATTTCCGCACTTCGCGGCAATCTGCCTGCAAGTACTGCTTTCGGCCGCGATTCGGATCACGTTAGTCCTGCTGCTCTTCGGATTGATCGATTATGCGATTCAGCGCTACCGGCTTTCCAAACAGCTTCGAATGACTCGCCGCGAGTTGCGGGAAGAGCTGCGGCAGACGGAAGGCGACCCAGCCTTGCGTTCGCGACGGCGCCAACTCGCGCAAGCTTGGCGGACCCGGCCGAGTTGGCATGGCGGCGGCGGATCTGCTTCTCACCGCCAATCAATCGCTGGCCGTCGGGCTGCGTTATCACCCTCATGAATCGCCAGTGCCGCGAATCGTCATCCGCGGCAGGGGTCACAGCGTCGACGGCGTTCGCCATCAGGCCGAGCTGCGAAAGCTCCCAATCCTTAACCGTCCGCCCCTCGCCAAGGCACTTTATGCGATCGCGGCTTTGGGGCACGAGATTCCCAGCAGCCTCTATGAGCCGATCGCGCGGGCGTTCGCAGAAAAAGCACAGGCAAAGCAGCTGACGCGGAGGCCTGCGCGCTAAGCCATGGCCGAAACCCGCGCTCCCAACCTCCTCCTGCAACGGCTCCACGAGAACCGTGGAATGCTTTTCCCGCTCGCGTGCATCGGCCTGCTGTTCGTGCTGCTGGTTCCCCTTCCGACCCAGGTGCTTGACCTGCTGCTCGTTCTGAACATCACCGTCAGCGTCGTGGTGCTTGTTACCACGATGTACGTCCAGACACCACTGGAATTCGCAGTGTTCCCCTCGCTGCTGCTGGCGGTCACACTCTTCCGCCTGGTTCTGAACGTTGCCACCACGCGCCTGATCCTCACCGCTGACCGCTTCGGCAATCCCACCGCCGCTCATCATGCCGCCGGCGAGGTTGTGCTCGCCTTCAGCAATTTCGTCACGGGCGACAAGCTCGTCGTCGGCGCGGTCATCTTCCTGATCATCTTTGTCATTCAGTTCGTGGTCATTACCAAGGGGTGTGCGCGAATCTCAGAAGTGGCCGCCCGCTTCATTCTCGATGCCATGCCCGGCAAGCAGATGGCGATCGACGCCAACGTCTCGGCCGGCGTTGTCACGGAGGTCGAAGCCCGCCGGCGGCGTGAGGAAATCTCGCGGCAGGCAGATTTCTATGGCGCTATGGACGGAGCCAGCAAGTTCGTCCGCGGCGATGCCGTCGCAGGCATTCTCATCACGGTCATCAACATTCTCGGCGGCCTTTACATCGGCATCGTCCAGAAGGGCTGGAGCGCCGACGCGTCAATGTCCTTATTCACCCGCCTGACCATCGGCGATGGTCTGGTCAGTCAGGTGCCTGCCTTCATCGTGTCTCTTGCAGCCGGTCTGATCGTCACCCGCTCCAGCGATCGCTCCGAACTCGGCGAACAGGTCATCGGCCAGATGCTGGCCAAGCCCAAGGCGCTGATCGTAGCCGCAGCTTTCTGTGTGCTGCTTTCGGCAGCGGGTCTGCCGACGATGCCGCTGCTGGTCATGGGGGGAGCCTGTGCGCTTCTGGCATATACCGTCCATCGTCGGGAGCAGAATCAGACGCTGGATACTGCCCAAACCCAGGACGCCCCCACTCATCCTCAATCAGAGCCGGTTGACGAATATCTCGATCTCGACGTGCTGGAGTTGGAGATCGGCCCGGGACTGGTCAAGTTCGCCGACCATCACCGTGGCGGGGATCTGCTCGAACGCATCGGTGACATTCGCAAGCAGACCGCCCTCGAACTGGGGCTAATCGTTCCTGCCGTGCGCGTGCATGACAACGCGGAGCTCAGCGCTAACGACTACATCATCAAAATCCGCGGCATTCCCGTGGCCCGCGGTGTGACCTATCCCGAGCAATTCCTCGCCGTCGCGTCCTCCCAGGCCCGGGAAATGCCCGATGCCGAGTCCACCGCCGATCCTGTCACGCATTCACCCGCCTACTGGATCACCGAGTCGCAGTTGGCGCAGGCCCGCTCTCTCGATTACGAGATCATCGAAGCACCGGAGGTGCTCACCATCCATCTGGCCGAAACGATCCGCTCCCATGCCGGCGAGCTCTTGACACGCCAGGAGGTCAAGCACTTGATCGAGAACCTCCGCCAACGCTCGCCGGCCCTGGTGGAAGAACTCATCCCCAGCCAGCTCAAGACCGGGGAATTGCATCGCGTGCTTCAAAACCTGCTGCGCAAGCGCGTCTCCATTCGCGATCTCGAAACGATCCTTGAGACGCTCGCCGATCATGTGGCATCGAGCAATGACCTCGCTGCCCTGACCGAGCAGGTGCGCCACGGGCTCGCTCGGTCCATCTGTCGGCAGTATGCCGATGAGCACAATCGGCTGGTCTGTGTGACCGTCGATCCAGAACTGGAACAGCAGATTGCCCGGCACGTGGATAAGGCGCAGGCCAATGTGCGGGCGGGGCTTCCGCCTGATGACGTTGAACATGTGGTTGAGCAATTGAAACAGGAAATCCAGCAGAATTCGCAACCGCCCGTGGTTCTGTGCAGTCCGCCGGTGCGGGCGTCGCTGCGACGGCTGCTGGAGTTGAGCATGCCGCGCGTTGCGGTGCTGTCGTTTACGGAGATTTCACCGGACGTTCTCGATCGAGACGGTCGGCTTCATTTCGGCACATCAAGCCCGTGGGTTGGAGCCCGCGGTTCAAGGGTGAGTGAGTACCAGGACGGTCAGTTATGGATCTGCAAACCTTCAAAGCACCGACCATGGCCGAAGCTCTCGGACAGGTCAAATCGGCATTGGGCAACGACGCTATCATCCTCCACACGCGCACCTACTACCTGCGGCGCTGGCTCGGACTCCGCAAGCGAGAAGTCGTCGAGATCACCGCGGGCCGAGGTCTGAATATCGGCTCGCGCTCGCGCCGTCCGCAGGCCGTGATGCGCAGCGTTGAATCCTCGGCACGACGCGCTGCGCCGGCCCCCGCAGTAGCGACCGCGCGAGCCATCGCATGCGGCGACGCGTTCTCTCGTCGAATCGCCCGCCGTCAGCAACACGCTCATGACCGGCATCGCCAGCGAAATGGAAGGCCTGAAAGGGCTCGTGCGCGAATTGGTTGTGCAAGTACGCCAGCAAAAGGTGCCGCAGATCCCTGAGGAGCTGTTCGAGCATTATCTAACGCTGGTTCAGAGCGACGTGTCCGAGGAACTTGCCGCCGAGATCATCAAAACGATCCACCGGCAGTTGCGCCCGAGCACCTGGGCCAGCGCCAATTCGTTCAGGAAAGGCTCGTCGAGCACCTTGAGCAGATGCTCCCGGCCGCCGGCCCGATCGTCCGCACCAAGACTAACGGTCCCCACGTTGTCGCGTTGATTGGCCCCACCGGCGTCGGCAAGACGACCACGATCGCCAAGCTCGCTGCCAACCTCAAGCTTCGCGAGAAGAGCAGGGTCGGCCTGATCACCATCGACACCTACCGCATCGCCGCCATCGACCAGCTCAAGAAATACGCCGACATCCTCGACTCGCGACTGCGCGTGGTCGCCAGCCCCGAGGACATGCGCGATGCCGTCGCCTCGATGAATGACTGCGAATTCATCCTGATCGACACCGCCGGCCGAAGTCCTAATGACAGCATGAAGCTTTCGGAGCTCAAGACCTTCCTCGCGGCAGCCCAGCCAGATGAGGTGCACCTGGTGACGAGTACGACATCGAACCAGGCTGCTATTGAGCTCGCGCTGACGAAGTTCGGCGATTTGAATGTCAACAAGCTGATCTTCACGAAGCTCGACGAAGCTGCGAAGGTCGGCGCCGTGCTGAACATCCTGACAAAGGTCAACAAGCCCCTCTCCTACATCACCACTGGCCAGGACGTGCCCGATGATATCGAGGTCGCCCAGGGCCGGCGACTGGCGCAACTGATCCTGGGAAGTTCTCTATGACGGTAGCGTTCGATCAGGCATCACAGCTTCGCTCGATGATGGGACGCCCGCGCCGCGCCGGCGTAATTGCCATCACGTCGGGCAAGGGCGGCGTCGGCAAGAGCAACATCGCCGTGAATCTCGCGGTGCAATTCGCCGCCGCGCAAGAAGGTCGTGCTGCTGGACGCGGATCTAGGCCTGGCCAATGCCGACGTGATCTGCAATCTCGATCTCCCCTTCAATCTCTCGCATGTTATCGCCCGCAAGAAGGAGCTCCACGAAGTCATGGTCAACGCGCCCGGCGGCTTCCGCCTGATCGGCGGCGCTTCGGGCCTGGCGCGCATGGCGGACCTTTCGGACTTTGACCGCCAGCGCATCATCACCGCCATGGGCGAACTCGAGCAGCAGGCGGATCTAATCCTGATCGACACCGGTGCCGGCATCAGCCCCAATGTCCTCTCCTTCAATAAGGCTGCGGACCACGTACTGATCGTCACGACCCCCGAGCCAACTGCGATCACCGATGCATACGCCGTGGTGAAGGTGCTCAGCCGCGATGGCCGCCAGCGCCGCATCAGTCTCCTGGTCAACCAGGTCCGCTCCGCCGCCGAGGCGCGCATTGTCCACGGCCGCATTGCCAAGGTCGCCAAGCAGTTCTTGAGCATTTCCGTCTTCGACGCCGGGCACATGCTGCTGGATGAAGCAGTACAGTCGGCCGTCCGGCGCCGCGTGCCGTTCGTACTGGACAACCCGCGCTCCCCCGCCACCCATTGCATCGCGCAACTGGCGATGCGACTGGAAAAGGGCGCCGCGGCACAGGCAGATTCTGCCGGTTTCTTCAATCGCATGACGCGATGGTTCAAACGATGAGGTGACAAAGTTTTATCGGACCTTGCCCAGAGCAAAAAAGAATTGGAAAGCTGGAGAATTCAGCAAAGCATTTCGCCCCGGTACGGCCGATAAACAGAATTGGGATCTTTTTTTCAGGAGCGGGAAAGTGCCCACGATCACTTCAAAACGCCGCCACGCTGTTCGCACGCAGTTGGCAGTACCCGGATCGGGAGGATCTATGGCCAAGGCCAAGCGTGATATCAAAGATGTCTGGACCCAGTACAAAAAAAACAAAACCGAGCCACTGCGCAACACCTTGATGGAGCATTACCTCCACCTGGTCCGCTACAACGCCGAGCGCATTCATGTAAAGCTGCCGGACGAAGTGGAACTCGACGATCTGATGAGCGCCGGGATTTTCGGTCTCATGGACGCGATCGAAGCCTTTGACCTCGGCCGGGGCGTGAAATTCGAAACCTACTGCGCCCCCGCATTCGCGGGGCAATCCTCGACGAGCTGCGATCGATGGACTGGGTCCCGCGCCTGGTCCGCTCACGGGCCCACAAGCTCGACGGCGCCACCAAGCAGCTTGAGGTCGAGCTCGGCCGCACTCCCACCAGCGAGGAGATTGCTCGCCGCCTGAAGATCCCCATGAGCGAGTTTGAGAAGATGGCTAAGGACGCGAGCGCCGTCGGCCTGGTCTCGCTGAGCCGCAAGTGGTTCGAAACCGATTCAAACAAGGACGTTCGCGAGATCGACGTGCTGGAGGACAAGCGCGGTGCCGACCCGGTGCGCGAGATCCGGCGCAAGGACCTAAAAGAACTGATCACCAAGGGCCTTTCCCGTGCCGAGCGCCTGATCATCATCCTCTACTATTTCGAGGAGATGACGATGAAGGAGATCGGCGCGACACTCGACCTTTCCGAATCCCGCGTCAGCCAGATGCATTCCAGCATTCTTGCGCACCTCAAAGCCCAGATGGCCGACCGCAAGAAAGAGCTTCAGCAAGCGACGGTAATCTGATCGGTAAATGCCTAGTATTATTCCGTTAACTCGAATCCTTCCGTTCGGTTCGCCTTACGACACGGTGGGCGTCGAGTCGCCTTCCGAAAACCGGGCAGCGTCCGGCCCAGCACATCAGCAGGTGCTGGATCAGGCGACGGGCTTCGGGCACGCTACCCCGGATATTTCACGCTCCTGATCGGTCGCGTGAGTGAATTGATCCGGGCGAAGTCGAGGCACCATGGATGCGATTCGGCGCAAACCGCCCCCTTACCCCCCATGGATCGGCCGGGTTGCTGTCACTTACCCCGAGGCGATGGTGGGGAGAAGACGCGTGGCGATTTGCCGGAACAACTTTTGGAAGGGGTAGCCGCCGGCCAGGTGCAGCACGATGCGGCGGACGCTGCACACCAATCGGGCGCCAATCTTCAGCAGTTTGGTGCGGATCGTCGTCACTTGGGCTTCCTGCAACTCGGTGCCGGCCAGGGCGGTGCGGCGTAAATCCTCGATCAACACATAAGCGGCGGCGCTGAGCAGCACGCGGAACTGGTTGGCCAGAAAGTCGTGACAGGAAGTGCGATCGGCGAAGAGGCCAAGCTGCTGCTCCTTGATGCGGTTCTCCATCTCGCCGCGTTGGCAGTACACCGCGTCGTAGAGGTGCCGGGGGTGGCCCTGGAGATTGGTGACCACGAAGCGGGCGTTGGGTCCTTTGCTCAGTCGTTCGGCCTTGACGATCACGCGACGCGGGTTGTCCCAGGTGTCGACGGCATAGGTGATCTCATGGAAGCATCGCTGCTTCTGCTGTGTCTGGGCGAACGCGTCTTCGGCGGCGGCCATGAACGGCTGGGCCCGCTTCTCCAGGCGGGGGTTGCGTGCCAGCCCCAGGAGGTAGCCCACCTCGTGCCGATCGCACCAGCGCATCAGCCTCCAGCGGCAAAAGCCGCTGTCGCCGCGGATGATGATCTTGACCCCAGGCCATGCTTCACGCAGACGCTGGACCAGCAGCTTGAGGATCGCACGCGTGTGCTTCGAGGGGTCGATGTTCGCCGGACGCAGGTACGCCACCAGGAGACGATCACCGCTAAAGACGTACAGCGGCAAAAAGCAGTAGCCGTCGTAGTAGCCGTGGAAGAAGCGGCCCAGCTCGATTCCCGTGCACCGGATCATCGGTGGCGTCGAAGTCGAGCACCAACTCCTCTGGCGGGGAATCGAACGAGCGGATGAAGGTCTCGACCAGCACTGCCGACATCTCCAACAGCGTCTGGCGACTGATGCGGTTCTCCAGCCGGCACAAGGTGGGCGGCGAAGCCAGCGGTTGATCGGCGTCGATGCCGCGTTCGGTCACCAACTGCATCAGCGGGTCGTCACGCAGGTGCTGATGATCGTTCAGATCCTCGATGCCCAACGCGATGGCCAAGAGGCGTTGCGCCAGCAAGGTGCGCTGCTGATGAATGATCAACGCGGGATGGCGTGGATCGGGAATGACATCGCACAGGGCGTCGATCAGGCCGAGCTTGCGGTCCACTTCACGCAACAACAATGCCCCGGCGTCGGAAGTGATCGCCCCGCCGGCAAAATCCGCCAGGACGGCGCGACGCCCGAGACTGGAAAAAACGAGGGGTTTGTAGTTACAGTCTGTTCTCACGATGGCCTTGCCTCCTTGCAGTGGGAACTTGTGGTAAAGCTCTACACTACAAGCGGTAAGGCCATCGCGCTATGGACCGCCGCAGAAAAAGCGTGAAAGATTCGAGTTACATCCGCGGCCACTGGAGCGTGGAGAACAACCTGCACTGGGTGTAACTCCTGATTCTGGCGTTCATGCTGCACGGGGACGCCAGTAGGCGGTGGTTTGGCCGCTGTATTCCAGGCAACGCAACGCCCCCATTCGTTCGGCGCGTTTGATTCGCCAGCGGGCAGAGTTGATCTTTAGCCGTGCTCCGATCGTGTTCTTGCAGCCCCCCTCGATCAACCCGCTGCCGATGGGCAGTCCACGCGCCAGTCGATCGGAATACCACAGGCTGTCGCGGTTGTCGTTCAGATAACTCAGCAGTCGCTCGATGACTTTCCCATTCTCCGGGTTGCTCTGCTGGTCGCGTTCACGCTGCAATCGCTCGATCAGCTTCACGCCGGAATGCTCCAGCAGGTACTCCAGACGCTCCTGGGCCCGGGCGCGCACTTCGGCACCTTCGCCCAACAGCGCTTGGGCACCGTCATGCAGGTGCTGACTGACGTGATAGATGTCCACACACCACTCCGCCTGCTTGCTCAACCGCTGGCGTGCCTGATCCCAGATCCATTTGGCCCCATCGGCAATGATGCTCAGATCCTCACTGTTTTTCAGCCCGACGCGATTACTCAGCCGCTGCCAGCTTGCTCCCACACGCCGACAATTGGCGATGGCACAGATCGCCAGCTTCGCCGTCGGCTCGGGCAGCACGCGATGGCTCCAATCACCCGGTTTGGCCGCGTTTCCCGCCTCTCGCCTGGCCAGCACGCTCAAACGCATCTCACGCCATCCTTCGGTCGTGTTGACGGCGGTGCCGTCGCTGTAGAACTCGTAATGACCCTTGGCGGATCGCAGCGTATCGGCTGGCTCGCTGGACTCATTCAGCCACCGCCGCGCCCGCTCGCCTTCTTCATCGCAGACCCGGCGGACCGTGTCGTTGCTGATGGAGATCTGGCACAGATCCCGCAGACGCCGCGCTGCCGTCTCGAAGCTGAAGGCGCTGCCCACGATCGTCACCATCTTCCGCGCATGCTCGGTCAACTGACGCTCGCCCACCCCCGCCCAGCGATCCCACGGCAGGTAGCTGGCGCCGCACGATCGGCAGGCGTAATAGCGGCGGGGAACTGCCATTACCCCCACCGTGGTCACCAGTTGTTTGCTGCCAACGTAGCGAAAGCTGGCCTTGCGGCCGCAGGTGCAGCTCAACGAACCGGCCCCCTTTTTTGCGCCTCGGGATGTTCCCGAACGACGCGGTCGAACATCCGCCGCAGGTGATCCATTCCCTTGTCCCGTACGGTTGCCTCCATGATCGCCAGACCGCTTCCGTGGGGGGCGGTCTGCATCGCCTTTCGCAAGGCTCGAACGGTCTCAATCGCCTGCAACGCCGCCAGTTCTTCCGATTCATCCTCAACTTCGATCATCCGTGCCATCGCGGCCTCCTTGGTTGGTCCCTCATTATGCTCGATCCGCCATAAATGCGCACCACACCCGTGAGCGTTGACGAAGACCGCCGTCGCATCCGCAAAGGCCACGGCGCCGAGAACTTCAGTCGGCTGTGCCGGCTGGCATTGAATCTCGTGAAACGGGAGTCGAGCCGGAAGATCGGAATCGCCACCAAGCGGAAGGTCTGTGGTTGGGACAACGACTACCTGCTAAAGGTCGCCACCAAATGAGCTTCTGCTACTCGCGATTGCCCTGGACGACCTACGCAATTGCCCATCCATTCCTCTACGGTCGCGCCTGGATCGGTTGTGGCACCGACCGTCCCGCCGGCCAAACGAGCGCAGCCATAAGAAGACAGGCCAGACAGACTGATGATCGCCGCCCCCGTCAAATCGACCGCACCGGCCTCGCCAACCCTCTTCGCCGCAATCCGCTCCGCGTTCGGCAGAATCGACTGCCGCAGCGCCACCTCCGGCGCATCCACCGCGCAAAGCACTCCATCCGTCCGCCGATACACCCCCGGCCACAATCCCGGAACTTTGCCTCGCTCCGCCGTTTCATCCACCGCCTTCCAGTCCGCTGTCAGCGGCGCGGGTGTATGCGAAGCATACTGCTCCCCTTCCCCCGCCAGATCATCCAGCACGTTCGTCCACAGCACTACGAACTCCGCCGTCGCCACAAAATTAGGCGACGAAAACCCCACCCACACCTGCCGCGTCGGCCTCTGGCGTACTGCCACCAGCGGATCTCCCCCCGCGCTCATCACCACCCGCCACCCCTGTCCCTTCGGCAACCGTCCAACCGAAAGATCCTCCAGAGTGCTCAGCACAAATTCGCAGTCACCGGACTGCTCCGCATCTCAACCCGCAACGTCCCGCGAATCGACTGCAGGTCATTCGGCACCACCACCCCCGACTCCCCGCCCTCCAGCGCCTCCGAACTCACCACTATCACTCGCCCGCCCTGGTCAGGCCGATGCGTCTTCAGATACGCACCCACAACCATCCTCACCTCGGGCGCCGATCCTCGCGCAAATCAATTCGGGGGTATCTCCGCTCCCGCACCACCCACGCCCGATCGTCCAGCGGAAAATCATCCTTCTGCTCCAGCGACCCCTCCACGACTTCTCCCAGCGCCGCCACATCAAAAAAGTACGCCCGCTCTTGCCCCCGCTCCGGCAACGAAACCTCCTTGATCACGACCTTCCCTCCCGTCTCGATCTTCACGACCGCGCGCGTCCGTTCCGATTGATTTCGCAGCTTCACCATCACCTGCGGATGCGCCCCGCCCGCGCTGCGACCACCGCAATCCCCACGTTCTCCTTCACCGCCTTCGGAAGGAACTGCACCACGCCGTGCCCCTTCGTCCCCAACGCCCCATCCGAGACGACGACCACCAACCCGTCGCCCTTGTGCGTCTCCCGCATCACCGTCTGTTCGAGCTCCCCTTTGCTCGACACCGCCACCGCCGGCAATTCCCTCGCTCGTGCAACCCAATCCGCCAGCGTCGTCTCAGTCACCTCGCCACCCGGAACAGCGATCAGCTTCACCGCCGACTCCGAACCAAACGTTCCCAGCAACCGCCGGCTCGCTTCCGCGAGCGCCTCATCCAGCCGTTCCACCGGCATCATCGTCGCCCCCCGATCCACCACGATCGTGATTCTCTGTGTCCTCAAACCCATCCGCACATGAGGCCCGCTTGCCGCAATGATCGCCAGTCCAATCGCCCCCAACACCGCCACGACAGCCGCCGGCGGTGCCCGCATCCGCCTTCGCGTGCTCCTCACGCTCACCGGCCCCCGCCACAACGCCACGAACGGAACCCCCACAATCTCCCCCCGCCCGCGCAGCATCCACACCACCACCCCCGCCCATGGAATCAACCCCAACAGCCACAATGGCGCACCGAAATACATCCAGCTAAAGGATACCGCGTGCTCAGCCCACCCTGCCACCGATCAGATATCTCTCTCACACCCCCACCCGGATCAGCACCTTTCCCAGATGTTTCCCCTCCAGCCACGTAAACGCCTCGACCAGTTCCTCGAACCCAAACACGCGATCGATCACCGGCCGCGCCCCCGTCTTCGCCAGCATCCGGGTCACTTCGCCCCACGCCGCGCGCGCCTCCTCCGCCGAATACGCCCCCACCGCCACTCCGCCGATCCTCAGCCTGCGGAAAAACAACGTCCCCGTATTGAAGCTCGGCACCGCCCCGCCGCTCCTCCCCAGCACGCTCACCTTCCCGTGATTTGCCATCACTTCAATCATTCCCGAAAACTGCGTCCCCGCCACCGCATCCACCGCTAGGTCCACGCGCCGATCCTTCAGATACTCCTTCACGCGCTTGGGCCAACTCTCGTCCATCGGATCGAACAGCTCTTCCGCCCCCAGCTTCATAAGCGCTCCCTCCGCGCCGCCCGCGCGACAATCCCAGCGCCCGCAACCCCATCGCCGCCGCCAGTTGAATCGTCGCGATTCCCACCCCGCCCGAAGCCCCCGTCACCAGCACCACCGCCCCTGCATCGATCTTCCCCCACTGCACGAGCGCCTGATACGCCGTCAGATACACCAGCGGCGCCCCCGCCGCCTCCTGATCGCCCCACCCCTCCGGAATGCGCACCAGATACTCCTGCGGCACAACAACCTTCTGGGCAAACGTCCCCCACCGCGTCACCCCCACCTCGCCCCGCAACAGCACCCCCACATCCCCGTCCTTCCATCCGGCCACACCCTTGCCCACACGATCGACAACCCCCACCCCATCTCTTCCCAGCACATGCGGCAGTCCCGGCCGCGCCGGATACTGGTTCTCCGCCAGAAACCGATCCGCCGGATTCAGCGCAGCATACCGCACCACCAGCCGTACTTCCCCCTGTCCCGGCGCCGGCTCATCCACTTCCCGCAAATGCATCGCGCTCAATCCCCGCAGCTCCGTCAGCAACCACGCTTTCATAATTGTCTCCGCACAATTGTGGAGCGTCGGCCCTCGAGCCAACCACCCCAAGCTCCCAAGTTTCCAATCTCAACTCTCCTTGCCCCGTGATTCCACCAACCTTACCCCGCCCTGATCACTTTGTGATCCACAAAACGATCACCTTGCTCCGAACCGTCTCGATAGCTTTCCGAATCCACCCCGCTAAACTCCATCTCATGCGTTTCATTCAGTCGCCGCTGTTCCTTCTCCTTCTGCTGGTCGCATCTTCTTCCGCCCGCGCCCAGGCCACCACAAACCCCTGGCAAGCCCCCGATCTCAACCCCGTCACCTTTCACCAAACCCCGCACAACGCCCCGGTCGTTCTCGTGGATCACGGCAAACCCCTGGCCCACCTCTGCATCATGGGCCAGGTCAATGGCATGGCCCTTGACGAGCTTCAGAAATGCATCAGGCTCACCACCGGCGTCGAACTGCCCGTTTTGCACGATAAGATCCAGGATCCCGCGCTCATCATCGGCGCTCCTTTTGCCGCGTTGCAGGACAGTCCCGAGGCGCTGGCGATCCAAACCTCTCCGCAGCAGGTCCGCCTCTGCGGCAACGGACCCGGCCTCACCTGGGCCATCTACGAATTCCTCGAACGCTACGTCGGCGTCCGCTGGTACTTCCCCGGCGATCTGGGCCGATCCACGATCAAGCTTGACACCCTCGTCGTCCCGCCCGTCTTCCTCACCGATGCTCCCGTCTTCCGCAAGCGCGAGCTTTGGCCGTCCGTCTCTCATCCACATGATGGAACCGGCACCGATCTTCGCCCGCTCCACCAGGCCCTGCGCTCCTACGATTCCTGGCCCATCAAGCTGCACGTCCACACGCCCGTCTGGTCGCACATCGAGGATTACAAAAAGAACCGTCCCGAGATCTTCGAGCTGACCAAAGACGGCAAGCGCGACTATGCGATGCTCTGCTACAGCAATCCCGAAACCCTCACCACCTATCTCGAGAATATCCAGAAATACTTCGCCGGCGACAAAAGCGCCGTCATCGGCATCGAAGGCGATACCATCACCGTCTCGCCCAACGATGACGACGTCAAATGCTACTGCCCCGACTGCCGCAAGCTCTGGGATGCAAAGGCCGGCAAGTATGGCACCGCCTCGCGCATCGTCAGCACCTTCGTCGTCAAGCTCGCCACCGAAGTCCAGAAGCCTGGCCCGGCAAAAAGATCCTCTTCCTTCCCTACGTCAACTACACCCTCGCTCCGGACGGCATCAAGTTCCCCTCCAACGTCTACATCCAGCTCTGCGGCATGCCCGGCATGGCCATGTACAAGGAACCCTCCATCTACGCCTCCGAAGAAGCCAACCTCGACAAATGGTTCCAGCTCACCGGCAAAAAAGTCCAGAACTGGCTCTACATCTGCTGGCCCCAGGATCGCACCAAGGCCGTCTTCCAATACCCGCACGTCCTGGCCAGGTACTACCGCGAAAACCGCGATAAGATCGTCGGCTCCTTCATCAACGGCAGCACCGACCACTGGCCGCGCCAGGGCCTCACCCTCTATTGCTGGATGAAATTGCTCTGGAACCCTGACTTCAAGGTCAACGTCGCCATCGACGAGTATTGTCGCCGCCTCTTCGGGCCCGCCGCCGGCACCATGCACAAGCTCATCCAGCTCCAGACCGATACCTGGGAGAACAGCCGCTGGAAAGGCGCCATTCTCAACTGGCGCCGCCGTCTACGATCACACCTACACCCGCCCCATTCGCGACCAGATGCGCTCCCTCATCCTCCAGGCCCGCAAAGAAGCGTCGCAAGACCAGCTCGCCACCGATCGCATCGCCTATTACCTGACACCCTTCAAAGCGTTCTTCGCTTCATCCGAAGACCATCTTCCCGATCCGACCACGCAACCCATCGACCCTCAATAGATCCCCACTCTGCGACGGTCCCTGTCTCTCGAACCGGCCGGGTGGCCCCGGGCGGTTTCCCGCCCAGGGCTCCCACAGATCCGTACGTGCTCACATTAGAGCATACGGTTCCTCAGATCATGCATTGGCACGCCGGTAGATTGAGTGAGGCACCGTTACCTCCGGCAGCGGGTATCGCTCCTGCAGCCGTCTGAACGTGTCCCAAGTCATGTCGCGCTGCCGGTTGCGGCGGATCAGCCACTTCCGCCAGCAGTCCACGACCGCAGTTCGGAACCGCGACAACGAGGTCGCGTTGCCCGTGATCCCGTAATACGCATAGTGTCCGCGTATCTTCTGACTCAATGCCTGCTGCTGCTGAGTCATCGGCAGGTGCCGATTGTCCCGGCACCACTGCGCGATGCTCCGCACCGCGCCAGCCAGACGGCTTGCCGCCGTCCTTTGCTTGACCACCCAGTTCCCTCGCTGGGACAGCGCCCAGATGTGAGTGAAGCCCAGAAAGTCAAAGCTGCCAGGTCCCGTACCCCCGTCGCCGCCATCGCGGCTTCGGGACGGTTGCTGGAAGCAGACCAGCCGGGTCTTTTCCGGGTGCAGGCTCAGGCCATACCTGCCGAATCGCTTCGGCAGCACCTGCATCACCCGCCGGGCGTCCTGTTCATCGGTAAAGCCGATGACCAGATCGTCCGCGTAGCGAACCAGGTGTGCCTTGCCCTTGAGGCGCGGCTTGACCTCCCGCTCGAACCAGTCATCCAGCACGTAGTGCAGGTAGATGTTCGAAAGCAGCGGCGAGATCACACCGCCTTGGGGCGAACCGGAGTCGGGATAGCTCACGCTTCCGTCCTCCATCACGCCCGCCTTCAGCCATTTGCCAATCAGACGCAGCAGCACTCCATCACGTACACGCCGGCCGACCAGTTCCTTCAGATGGCGGTGGTCCAGAGTGTCAAAGAACTTCCGGATATCCACCTCTACGATCCAGCCGCCCCGATTGATCATCGTCTGTTTCCACAGAGCCTCCAGCGCCTGGTGTGCGCCACGGCCAGGCCGGAACCCGTGCGAGCAGTCATGGAAGTCCTGCTCATAGATCGGTTCCAGCAGCATGGCCACGGCACGCTGGAGGACCTTGTCCTCCAGTGTGGGAATCCCGATCGGGCGGGTCTCGGTGGTCGAGCCGCGGCTTGGGGATGCGCACCCGCCGTACCGGCGGCGCCCGGTAGGTGCCGGACTTGACGCGGTCCAGCAGCGACTGAAGGTTGGCCTCCAGGCCCTGCTCGTAATCCGCCGCCGTCTGTCCGTCCACACCGGGAGCACCGTCCTTGCGGGTCAGCCGCCAGGCCTCGTAGAGCCATTCGATGTCCATCAGGTAAGCCAGTGACATGAATCCCATCGTCGGGGATTGCTCAGCCAGTTCCGCTATCCTCCGGCGTTTCGTTGATACGTTGTCCGGATTCCGATGCATCCGACGTAGTTCCTTCCGGAGGTCTCATGATCCGACGCCCCGCTTCCCTCCACGCGGTCCCCCGGTGTGACAGGGTTCCCGCGCTTCACGGGAAGGCTGTGCCTTCCCTTCGGTACTATCAGGGCGCTGCGACTTCCCGCCGTTTGTCCCGCCTCGCTCGGTTTCCTTCGCTTGGCGGTACCGTCCTGGCGTTCACCGTTTTGCTCCCGCCGGCCTTGAACGCACGGCCGGCGAGCCTGGGCTGATTCGGGTTCGGCCAGCCCGTGCCGAGATTCGATTTGACGGAGACGGCAGGATCTCCCAAGTTCCTGGTAGAACCCCTATTGCACCTTCGCCGGGCTCTTCGACCCCGGCAGGACCATCGGCGTCTGACCCGTTGCAACGCCATGGCGCGGCCCCCGTTGCGGAAACGTCAAGGGCTCCTGCATTGCGGCTTTCGAGGCTCAATTCCCCGGCTTTGGTGCTGGCTGTCTACGCTTCGCCCCGGCGGTTGCCCGCCAAGGACGCAAGACTCGCTTCCGGCTGCTGGTCAGGCTCTGCCGGACGGGCTTTGACCCGCAGGGTTCCTACGAGAGGTTTCAGAGTGTTTCCTTACATCTCATCCTCCTCTCCCAAGTTTGCTTGGCGCAATCCCGCATTCCGGGCAACGCTCCAGCAGCGGTCCGCCCGCCTCGGGCATGGCCCGCAGGTCGTAGCCGCAGTTGATGCACAGCCCATGCTCCAGCCGATACCGCCGCCGGCGGCGATTCCGGCCCCCGAAGCGCCAGGCGGGGAGGATGGCGAACAGCAGGACGATGAACCAATCGGGAGCGATCAAATCGAGTTCGGAAAGAGTCGAGGTGTAGCTTGGGTGAGCTTGGGGGAAAGCTTGGCTCTGCCACCAGAGCCTTGCGGAGAAGCCAAAGAATTGCGGCATGTCGTCCGAGAGGTTGCGACCTGGTCGGTGCGGCATGCTCCCCCATGCGAAGCGCGATCCCTTGAATTGTGCTGTCGGCCACTTCTGGCTGTGCCTGAGGATTTGCCGGTGGTACTCCAGCCTGGTGCCAAGCTGCCCGGCCTCAGAGGCGATGACGATATATAAGTATCCGGCCCGTTGGCGCTCCTGAGCTCTGCGAGCCCAAACAACGGAATCGCATCGAAAGTAGCCTCGTACCCATAAAGTCAATGTCAGGATCAGGATCAGGAGCGACAGGGTCACCATGATGTCGAGCGTCCAGCGCCGCATTCATCAATCCTATTGGATGACGACTGGTTTTCCCGGGGCCGCCATCCCGCATTCCGGGCAGCGCTCGGGAGTTCCGCGCAGGTCGTAGCCGCAGTGGACGCACAGCCCGTGCTCCAGCCGATACCGCCGCCGGCGGCGCTTCCAACCCCCAAAGCGCCAGGCGGGGAGGATGGCAAAGAGCAGCACGAGGAACCCCTCCGGGACGACGATCTTGAACCCGGAACGCATGTCGAACGTGCGGCCGAATCCGAAGCCGAGGGCCGTGTGGCCGGAGCGCCTCAGGTCAAAAAGCAGATCCGGGTAGAGCACGGGCCGCGATACAAACCGCCCCCCGGTCACAAGGTCCGGCGCCCGGTCGCGGCGATAGGAGAGCAGACCGCGCATCGAGGCGAGCGAGTCACTGGTCTTGTCACCCGTGGCATCGGGGGGCGAGACGTTCCACCAGCGATCCAGCCGCCAGTAGCTCCTGGCCCACAGCCCCGCGGTCGCCACGCACAGCACCAGCGACACCGCCGCCGCGAAATTGAACAGCCGGAGTTTCATACCGGCATCCTACCGCGCCGCCGGCGTCGTTGGGGCCGCCATCCCGCATTCCGGGCAGCGCTCCAGCATTGGGCCACTGGCATCTGGCGTGGCCCGCAGATCGTAGCCGCAGACGAGGCAGAGGCCTTGGCGCTTTCGCTGGCCACGAACGCGAAGCCATGGGAGCGAGAACCGCCACGCCGGCCAAACTGCTGTCCAGACAAACAGCGTGAGATAGGGCACGCGCCACGTCAGATCAGCGATATCCATCCAGCCGTTCTCCGCCGGCTCATAATCCGAGTTGATGACATGTGACCAGCCGGCAGGCGCGATCAGAAAGCGCGAGCTGATGACATAGAAGCTCCCCCGGTACGACCTGAATCGCAGCGCATGGATGTCGCCGCGGTACGTTAGCTCATCTGAGCACCAATAGCTCCGCGCCCAAAAGGTGCTCGTCGCAATCAAGATCACCAGCGACACCCCCGCCAAGATGTTCAAGATCCAGCGCCGCACCCATTCATGTTACCCGAATGCGCCTGTGCACGTGCCGTCCTGCCGAAGATCGCCCGCTTCCTCGACCGCGACATCATCAGCCGGTCCATCCCCGATCGGAACACCATCGCCGACGTCAATGGTAAGTACGTAACGCCCCCTTCCAATGGTGCGTCCGACCTTTCCGGGGCGCTTCTCGAACGTTTCAATGAATTGAATCGCGACACCCTCACAGAATTCGGCTACCTCTCCGCCTCCCCCGTGGCATGGGCTTTCGGCCCCTGCCTCCGCATTCTTTCCCTTCCCCACCTCCTCTCCGCTAAACTCTCCCCCCATGTACATCCCCCTGCTGACCATCGCCGCGGTCCTCCTCATCCTCTCTCTGTCCGCCGCCTCGGCCGACACGCCCTCAACCACACAGCTCTCCCGCCCCCCCGAAACGCCCGCCCAGCACAACGCCCGCATGCACTGGTGGCGCGAGGCCCGCTTCGGCATGTTCATCCACTGGGGCGTCTACTCAGTCCCCGCCGGCCGCTGGCAAGGCCGCGAAGTTAAAGGCGCCGGCGAATGGATTATGCGCTCGCGCGACATCCCCGTCGCCGACTACGCCAAGTTCGCACGCGAGTTCAATCCCGTAAAATTCGACGCCGAGCGCCTGGGTCGCCATCGCCAGGTCCGCCGGCATGAAATACATCGTCATCACCGCCAAGCACCACGATGGCTTCGCCATGTTCGACTCCAAAGCCTCCAGCTACAACATCGTCGCCGCCACGCCCTTCCACCGCGACCCGCTCAAGGAGCTCGCCGCCGCCTGCGCCAAGAACGGCATCAGGCTCGGCTTCTACTACTCTCAGGCCCAGGACTGGCACCACCCCGGCGGCGCCGCATCAGGCGGCCACTGGGACAAAGCCCAGGACGGCGACATGAACCACTACATCCGCACCATCGCAGTCCCCCAGGTCCGCGAAATCCTCTCCAACTACGGCCACGTCTCGGTCCTCTGGTTCGACACACCCGTTGACATGACCCCCGAGCGTGCCGCCCCCTTCATTCCCCTCATGCAGCTCCAGCCCGGCCTCATCGTCAACAACCGTCTCGGCGGCGGCTTCGAGGGCGACACCGAAACCCCCGAGCAATACATCCCCGCCACCGGCGACCCCAACCGCGACTTCGAAGTCTGCATGACCATGAATGACACCTGGGGTTTCAAGACCGACGACCACCATTGGAAATCCACTGCCGAGCTTCTTCACAACCTCATCGACATCGCCAGCAAAGGCGGCAACTATCTCCTCAACGTCGGCCCCACCTCGCTGGGCGAAATCCCAGAGCCTAGCGTCGAACGCCTCGCCGCAATCGGCCAGTGGATGAAGACCAACGGCCAGGCGATCTACGGCACCACCGCCTCTCCCTTCCGCCGCTACAGCTTCGACGGCCGCTGCACCATGAAAGCCAACCGCATGTTCATCCACGCCTTTTCCTGGCCCAGGACCGGCCTGCGCATCAAGGGCCTCAAGACCCGCGTCCTCTCCGCCACCTTCCTCGCTGATGGGACTTCCGCCTCTTTCACCGCCACCACTGACAAATCCGGCCTCCCCCTTCTCACCATCCAGCCTCCCTCCCATCCCGACCCCATCGCCACCGTCATCGCGCTCGATCTCGCCTCCGCTCCCGAGGTGGACCTGCGCACGCAAACCCTCCAGCCCTCTGATGACGGCATCATCACGCTCGCGGCCCCCGACGCCGCCATCTCCGCCCCCGGCGCCGCGCTCAAAGGCGACTACATCGGCAACTGGCAAAACCCCCACGTCTCACTGGCCTGGACCGTCCACAACGTCTCCGCCGGCGAGTACGCCGTCGAGATCACCTACTCTTGCGACAACGACGACCCCGGCTCCACTTATGAACTCGCCGCCGGCAACTCCAAGCTCCCCGGCCAAATTCGCCCCACCGGCGGCTGGGACTACTACACCACCCAATCCCTCGGCAACATCACCCTCGCTCCCAACGCCACCGGCAACCTGGAACTCACCCTCAAACCCACATCCATGCCCCATAAGGCTGTGATGAATCTTAAGGAGGTCAAACTCACGCTAGTCAGTCCAAAGCAATGAGCGATGCTTCCTCCCATCCCCTCTGGCGACGTAAGACCGATGAGGAACGTCGCGCCGGCCATCCCCGTGCATTCCGCCGGCGACTGAATCCAGCGATACCTCTGATGGCAGGTGGCTTCTGCGGCACCGCTGCATGGCTCCTTGCGCTGATCGCAGCCCTTCCGTTCCTCGATACAGGCCAGGCCGTGATATGGTGCGCGGTAAACGGCATCGTCTTCGGCTTCGTCTGCACGCTCCTCATCTATCTCATGCAGTTCATCGGAGTGATCCAACCGCCGTCTCGCCTGCGCATGGGAATCTGCAACCGTTGCTTCAAGCTGACGCTGGACGGCCGCCTGGAAACCTGCGACTGCGGCGGCACATTCGAAGACGCCGACGGCTGGACCCTGAACCGCTGCCCCCAATGCGGAACGTCCATCAGACCCGCGTCGTTGCTCTGACCAGGCGTCTGCGCGGTGTGGCCATCCCCTCCGCTGCCCCCACTGCGACCGCGCCCCCTTTATCGTCACCCGCGGCCGCCCCGCATCCGACCTCTGCACCCTCCTCGCCATCCCGCCCCAATCCGTCACCACAACCGCCAACACCCGCTTGGGCAATCCCAAGGACCAGATGATCAGATCCTCAGATGATCAGATCCTTCCCAACTCCCAATACCCGCCCCCAATCCCGCAAGCACCCTGACCACACCCATCAACATACGCTTGTGCAAATCCGCCAACCCACACCGTACTCTCTCCGTAGTCACACCGTGCAAACTCCCCCGAGAGAGGCCCGCCCTATTGGCCCCAAATCCGGGTTTGAGTCGCTGACCACCGGCTAGAGCGTGTTATGGACTTTCCACGCCCCAGTTCCAATTCCCGCCAACCTCGGGGCGGCCGGGATAGCCGGACGGTTCGCAAATCGTCCCAACAGAGGACATTCCGCTCCCATGTCGCCTGCGATTCGACTTCCGACCCACACCGTACTCTCACCGTTGTAGTACCGTACCCTCCCCACTCGGCCGCCGACCCCGTTTTTGCCCCTTCTGACGACATGGCGATCCGAACATGACAATTTGGCGTAGCGGCAAAACGGCTCAAGGTGCCCTTAGAGCGTGTCCCAATCCCGTTCGGCACACCTTTTGCGCCCATGATTGTGTGCGGCACTTTGACGCGCGAGGGGCTTTGATGCGGCGCGTTGTCGCGCCACGCGGCGCCTTGTCGCACTTGCGCCCGCCGGGTTCGTGGTGCATGATGGTTGCGTGGCGGAACCGGCGACGGCTGACAACATCACGCTCGATCGCCTGCGCGGGATGAAGCAGTTGCGGCGGGTTGCCGGATTGCTTGGGGTCCTGCATCGTGCCGGCTGCGCCCGCGACAAGGCCGATAACCGCGAGCTTCACTTCGACGATTATGTCCTGCTCATCCTGCTGTACCTGTTCAATCCCCTGATCGATTCGATGCGCACGCTGCAGAAGGTGGCCGATCTGCCCGAGGTGCGGAAGCGGCTGGGGATCAAGCGTTTCTCGCTGGGTAGTTTCTCCGAGAGCTGCCGCGTATTTGATCCGTCCCTGCTGCAGGAGGTTGTGGAGCAACTGTGGCAGGAGATGCCGCCGATCGAGCGTGCGGCGCTGTTCAAGGACCTGCCGGGGAAGCTGACGCTGGTGGATTCCACCGTGATCCAGACGCTATGCACGGTGGCCGAGGCGATGTTCCTGCCGCTGGGTGATGGCAGACATTCTCATGCCTGGCGTTTGCATTTGCAGTTTGACGTGGATCATCACGTACCCGACCGCTGGGAGATCACCGATCCGCGGAACACGGGCAAGGGCGATGAGAAGTCGGTGTTGCGGCGGCATCTGACCGCCGGGCACACCTATGTGATGGATCGCTGGTATGCGCAATTCACCCTGTGGAACGACATCAAGGGGGCGGGCAGCAGCTACATCTGCCGCGTGCGCGACAACAGCGTCTACGAGGTGCTGGAGGATCGGCCGCTGGATCAGGCGGCCCGTGACGCGGGCGTGATCAGCGATCAGATCGTTGAGATGGGGCTGTCCAAGAAGCCGAGCGAGCGTGCGGATCATCCGACGCGGCTGATCTGCGTGACATGCTCGCCGCACCAGAAACGCGGCAAGGGCAAACGCCACGGCGTCGGCCAGACCGGCCCGACCAGCGACGGCACGCTGCGCATCGTCACCGATCTGCTGGATGTGCCGGCGCACGTGATCGCCTTCCTCTACCAGTACCGCTGGACCATCGAAATCTTCTTCCGATTCCTCAAACAGATCCTGGGCTGCCGGCATCTGCTCAGCACGCGTATCGAAGGCATTCAGATCCAGATTTACGCGGCGGTGATCTGCTGCATGATGCTCAACACACTCACCGGGAAGAAGCCGACCAAGTGGATGGTGATCCTGATGTCGCTGTATCTGCAGGGCCTGGCCAGCGACGAGGACGTGCTGCGTGAATTGAACAAGCCGGACCGCACCGGCGTCAAAATCCGCGCCCGCGAGGCGTACTTCAAATCGATCGGGCTGTAGTGCCGGGACGAGCGTTCGCGTGAGTCGTCCGCCTTGATGCTGCGCGCTGCCGACTACGTTTGAGCGACAGGAATATTCCCCCGCGCCGCGAGGTTCTCCCACTCGTCTGGCCGCCACCCAGATACAGCAACTGTGCCGAACGGGATTGGGACGCGATCTGTTGGGTACTCTCGGTCTGCGCCGCCCATCTGCGTCTTTCGCAGGCCAAGACGCTGGCCATTCTCGTCGCCGGGGCGATGCGTGTCGAGCGTGTTTCCCTGGCCAATCTGGGCCGTCAGCTTTTGGGCACCGCCAAGCATCAGATCAAGCGGGTCTGGCGTTTCTGCGCCAACGACCGGATCGAAACCGCCGATGCGATGCGCGGGGTGGTGAAGAAGCTGCTGAAAAAGCGTCGCAAGACGCTGCTGATCTCGCTGGACTGGACCGACATCCGCGGCTTCTGGACCCTGATGGCGGCGACGGTCGTCAAGGGCCGCAGTGTGCCCTTGTGCTGGGCCAGCGTCGAAGGCGGCAAGTTCGACAAGAGCCGCAACAGCTTCGAGGAATCCCTGCTGTTGGTCCTGCGGCAGATGATCGATCCGCAATTGAAGGTGATCATCCTGGCCGACCGCGGCTTTGGCCGCACGGAGCTGGCACGCTTCTGCCAGCGTCACGGCTTCGGCTATATCATTCGCATCAGCCCCGATGTCTGGATCAACGGGCAGGGCTATCACGGCAAACTGCTGGATTACCCGGTGCACAAGGGGATTGCCAGGCTGCTGAAGAATGTCAGCTATCGCAGCCATCATCCGGTCCAGCAGAACATCGTGATCCGCTGGAAGCCGAATCTGCCGAACAAACGGGATGAGTGTTGGTTCCTGATGACCGATCAGCAGGCGACGCCGATCCGTTTGAGCCGAGCTGTATGGCCGGCGGATGGGGGTGGAGGAACTGTTCCGCGACGGCAAGAACAAACGCAACGGCTGGAGCCTGCGGGATACGCAGATGACCCGCGCCGATCGCCTGGACCGGTTGATCCTGATCCTGGCGCTGGCGTATCTGTTGCTGTGCGGCATCGGGCTGCTGGCATTAAAACAGTGTCGTCCCGGTGACTGGTGCTCCAACAGCCACCCAGGCACGTGCAGCGTTTTTCAGATCGGACGTCAGATGCTTGCCAAGCTGAAATGCTCCCCCGCACAGGCCTTCGCCGCTTTCCTCACGGCCACCGACCAAGCGCTGCCAAAGTGGGGATAGGTCAGCCTTCGCGCCTCTTGAAGATGTAGGAAGCAGCAGGGCTTCTCCAGCCACTGCGGTAAGCTGTGTTTTTCCGACGCAGCAAGCCCACAACGAAAGGAGAAGCCCATGCGCACGGAGTATTTTATCACCATGGACACCCATTGCCGAAGCACCGATGTCTGCATCAAGACCGGGGGCGGGAAGCTGCTCAGACGAGATCACCTCCCCACCGGGATCCCCCAGCTGCGTGAGTTGATCGAGACGGTTCGACGTCCACGCCGTCTGGCCTTTGAAGAAGGAGCAATGGCCGGCTGGCTCTATCGCAATCTCAAGCCGTGCGTTGACGAGTTGATTGTGTGCGACCCACGCCGCAACGCTCATGTGGCCAAGGATGGAGACAAGGATGATCCCATCGATGCCGAGAAGCTCAACGACCTTTACCGCGGCGGGTTCCTCAGGCCGGTGCATCAACTGGAAAGTCTCGAAAGGACAGCAGTCAAACAAATCATTGGCATGTACCACGACAGCGTGACCAGGCGTGTCTCGGAAAGCAACTACCTGCTGGCCCTGGGGCGCCGCTGGGGCGTGATGCTCAGCGCCGCCAAGCTGCTTGAGGGCGGCGAGCAATGGCTCCAGGAGCGACTGGAGCAAGCGAAGGTTCCCGCCTCGATCGTGTCGATCGCCGAGGCGTTGCGTCAGCGTTACGCCCGCGCCGTCGAGCAGGAAGAATCGCTGTATCAACAGGTATGCCGAGTGGCGCGTCAGGACAAGATGATGAGCCGCCTCACCGAGTTGCCAGGATATGGACCGATTCGCGCCGCCACCTTGATCAGCCACCTGGACACCCCCTGGCGTTTCAAGAGCAAATCGGCCCTCTGGAAGTACGTCGGGATCGGACTCAGGCGGGCCAAGAGTGGCGAAGGCGTGTCGATCATCTGTGTCGAGCAGGCCTGCAATCACCTGCTGCGTAATGTGGTGATCGGCGCCGCACAGCATGCGATTGATCAGAAGCAGAACGTGTTTGCCCAGCGATACGCCCACTGGATCCGAGCGGGTCTGTCGCCGCGCAATGCCCGCCGCAACGTCGCCCGCGATCAGGTGACGGCGGTCTGGGGCATGTGGAAAAGCGACAAGGCCTTCGACGCCGGGTTGCTCCACAACCCTTCATGACCACGAAGGAGGCGATCGGCTGTTGAATCAAACAACGCTGCCAACCTGGGTTCGGCGCTGGAGTGCCAGCGTGAGGCACTGCCGCCCCCGAGGAGCGGCCCACTCCGTGAATGAACCCCGCCGAATGTGTGCTACGCCCCGACAGATCCTCATGAACCCCGCAAGGGAGTTCCGGATAGGTGTTTGAACGACGCCGCCCTGATGCGCGCGATCTCCAGACGCTGAGGACAAATGCAGCCGACCCTGACAGGGATTCGACCCCGACGCCGACCACGTGCTTGAAGGATGATGGCAGCGACACGGCACACCGAAGCCTGTGCCACCACCCCTGCGCCCCGCGAAGCGAAGCAAAAAAGAAAAAATGAGGCGCAGCCGGAGATTCTCTGTTGACTTCCTGCTTCCTATAGGTGCCTCCGCGCCGCCGCCGTGAGAAGCTTTCGCGGCTGCGCGCCGCGAGTCATGAAGGGCGTCTGGAACGCTTCGCCTTTGACTCTGACGGATTGAGTTGAACGCTACGCTAAGCGGCTGTGTTAGAAGTCAAGCGTTTTGAGGCTGCGGGTTCCACGGTTGATTCTCCTTCAGCATGAGGTTGAGGATCGTCAGCAGCTTGCCATGGCCGCCACGACGATGACCTTGAATGGTTTGCCCGCTGCACGCAAGCGATCGGCGAAGCGTTTGAGTACCGGATTGCACTTGATGGCGCAGAACGCAGCCATGTAGAGCGCGCAGCGTACTGAAAGCGCGTCCGCCGAAGGTGGTGCGCCTGCCGCGCAAGGTTCCGCTGTCGCGGTTGATCGGGGCCACGCCCACCAGAGCGGCGATTTGCTGACGATTCAGCTTGCCCAGTTCCGGCAGGTCCGCCACCAGCGCACTGGCGGTGGTCTGGCCGACGCCGGGAACGCTCGTCAGCAGGTCACGTTTGTTTCGCCAGTCATCATCCGACTCGATCAACTCCGCGATGCGGCGGTCCAGGTCCTCGCGCTGCTGTTCGAGCACGCGGATCACCTTGGCGATCATGCCGCGGGTCCGCTTGTCCTGCGGGATCTGCATGCGGGTCTTTTCCATTGCCAGCATCTGCGTCACCTGGCGGCGGCGCGTCACCAGATCGTCCAGAAGCATGCACTGTTCCGGCTGTTTCTCGCACAAACGCACGTGGCCGAGCTGCGCGAACTGCGCGAGCGTGGCGGCATCGATCTTGTCCGTCTTGGCCAGCTTTCCCAGCGCGCGGGCAAAGTTGCGTGCCTGCCGCGGGTTCACCACGGCGACCGCGAAGCCGGCGTCCAGCAGCTCCGATGCAACAAGGCGCTCGTAACGTCCGGTTGCTTCCAGCAACACGGTAGCGACCGTGTGCTGCTTCAGCAGCGCCACGATCTGTGCGATTCCGGCGTCGCTGTTGTCCACCGCCAGCGTCTGACCGCCGGGCAGCAGACATAACTCCAGCGACTTCTTCGAGACGTCGATCCCGACATGAACAGGTGTAGGATTCATGGAGGCATCCCTTCCTCGCAAATGCGAGCTGGCGCGGCAGGCCGCGCCGCTCTGGCGGCTGTTCGGGCTTCTTCCAAGAGGCCGGCGGCGATCCAGCTTAGCAGCGGCGTGCGATGAGCGACGCCCAGGGGACAACGATCTGCCGCCGGCCGCGTTGTCGCAGCCTTCTTCGCTACGCTCAGAAGCCTGCGACAACGCATCTGTGATTGGAACACCGTTCACTGAAGAAGTGAACATACGAGGGAACTGAACCGTTCTGGAGTCCAGGCGGCATCGAAGCGGTGCTGAGGTTACGCGTGAACTGGATCAGCCAGGACCAACGCTGGGAGAGACATTGGGCCAATCGGCCTGCCTGCGCTAAATGAACGCCGCCTAATACGGCTTTTACGTGATTCTCGCGCACCAGGTTGGGTAGCCCTCTGCTTGGGGAGGGCGTCCGGGGGGCCTGCGATTTGGAGGAAATCCGGATGACCACTATTGGCTGACAATTGCGATTTGGACTCGCGGGGCGGGCGTTTTTGGGGCCGGAAGTTCTACGGTATTGCTACGGTGTGAGTACGGTGTGAGTACGGTGTGGGTACGGTGTGGGTACGGTGTGGGTACGGTGTGGGTATGGTGTGGGTACGGTGTGGGTACGGTGTGGGTACGGTGTAATCCGGCAGCAGGCCGAACGGGGATTGTGAGCGTCCTATCATGGCTCGCGACGAGCGCGGGTTTGAGGTGATTCTGGCAGGTCAGGTTGGGCGGCCCCGCTTACGGGGCACATCCTTGGGGCCTGCGATTTAAGTGGAATCCGTATAAAGTGTCATGGACCCTAACGCAACTGTCTAATTCGAGAGCTGACCTATCCCCACTTTCGCTTCAGCTTCCTGTGCGGGCATAAAATAGGCCGAGCCCGGCGATACGGGCTCGGGAGTGATCACCCCGGCACAACTGACCGAAAGGAGTCGGTCATGCATCGCACGGATGCGATCGCGTGGGTGATCACGGTCTGCGCCGCTTCGCTGCGGCTTTCTCAGGCCAAGACGCTGTCGATTCTCGTTGCCGCCGCCCTGCACGTCCAGCGGGCCTCGCTGGCCAACCTCGGCCGCTGTGCGCTGGGCTCGACCAAGCACCAGATCAAGCGGGCATACCGGTTCTGCGCCAACGACCGCGTCGAGCCCGCCGACGCCATGCGGGGCATCGTCAAGCGGCTGGTGAAGAACCGTAAGAAGCCGCTGGTCGTGGCGTTGGACTGGGTGGACATCCGGGGATTTCAGACGCTGGTCGCGTCGGCGGTGCTGCGGGGCCGTTCGCTGCCGCTCTGCTGGTCGAGCACGACGGGTCACGTCTACGACGGGCACAAGAGCCGCAACGCGTTCGAGGAGTCCTTGCTGCTGGTGCTGCGTTCGATGATCCCCCTGTCGGTGAAGGTGATCATCCTGGCAGACCGCGGGTTCGGCCGCTGCGCTGGCGGCGTTTCTTCGCCGCAACGGCTTCAGCTACGTGATCCGCGTGCAGCCGAAGGTCACGGTGAAGCTCAAGGGATTCCACGGCAAGCTGCTGGATTACCCGGTGCACAAGGGAATCGCCAAGGTGCTCAAGGACGTGGCCTACCGCGCCGACGGGGCCGTCACGCAGCACGTCGTGGTCCGCTGGCGCAAGGGCCTGCCGCCCAAACGCGATGAATGCTGGTTCCTGATGACCGACCTGACCGGCACGGCCGAACCACTGTGCCAACTCTACGGCCGACGGATGACGATCGAGCAACTGTTCCGCGACCACAAGTCCAAACGCAACGGCTGGAGTTTGCGCGACACGCAATTCAAGACGCCGCAGCGGCTCGACCGGTTGCTGTTGGTCCTGGCCATCGCGTACCTGCTGCTGGTCGGCCTGGGCCTGATCGCCCAGACGCGGCACAAGCCCTCGGCGTGGTGCTCCAGCAGCAAGGAACGTTGCAGTGTGTTCCTGATCGGGATGGTGATGCGTGAGCGGCTCAGGGCCTCCCCGTCCCAAGCCCTCGCGGCCGTACTTGACCTCTCGCTGCACGTCGCGGCAAAGTGGGGATAGGTCAGATCCTCGCCGCGTTGACGCTTCCGGCACGCACCCTTACCATCCCCCTCTCTTTGTATGTTTGCAGTCATCAGCGACATTCATGGCAACTTAGAGGCGTTTACCGCCGTGCTCGCGGAGATCGATCGGCGGCAGGTGAAGGACATTATTTGCCTGGGGGACGTGGTCGGGTATGGCCCCAACCCGATGGAATGCCTGGACCTGGTCCGGGGCCGCTGCCGTGCATCGCTGATGGGTAACCACGATTTTGCGGTTTTTTACGAGCCGTTTAATTTCAACAGCGGCGCGGAATCGGCGTGTTACTGGACGCGGAAGCAGTTTGAAGAGGACTCCGACGCCGCCCGCCGCGCCGATCGCTGGAAGCATCTGGGCACGTTGCCGGCGCGGATCAAGACCAACGACTTTATCGCCGTGCATGCCTCGCCGCGGCGGCCGATCAACGAGTACATTTTTCCCGACGACATCTACACGAATCCCGGAAAATTCGTCAGCATCTTCGAGCGCTTCGACCGGCTCTGCTTCGTGGGCCACACCCATGTGCCGGGTGTTTTCCTGGAGGGGCCCGATTTTTACAGCCCGGACGAGCTCGACTACAAGTTCGACCTCACGGACGAGAAGGCAGTGATCAACGTCGGTTCGGTCGGGCAGCCGCGGGACCGCGATCCGCGCGCCAGCTTCGTGATCGTCAACGAAACGAAGCTTCAGTTTATCCGCCTGCCCTATGATGTGGACACGACGGTGAAGAAGGTCGCCGCGATCGACGAACTGGACAATTTTCTGGGGACGCGCCTCCTGGATGGCCGTTGACACCCTGCGAATGGATTGATGGAAACCAAACGGCTGATCCTGACGATGGCGATGGCGCTGGTCATTATTTTTGGCTGGCAGTACATCATGTTCGAGATCTACGGCCCGCCGCGACCGCCGCAGGCCGCCACGCCGACCACCTCGCCAACGACCATGACCGCCGCCACCGGTCCGTCCACGCGCATGGCGGCGACGACCGAATCGGGCGCGGTCATGACCGCAGGACCGGCAACGACCGCTCCTGCAGCTGGGGGTGTCGCCCCCACCCTGGCACCCAAATCCAACGGCAACGCTCCGACCGTTGTTACCCTGGGTGCGGACGCGCAATATCCGGTGCTGCTCAAGGTGCGCACCACAGGGGCGTCGATCGATCAGGCAATTCTCAAATACGCACTCAGTGGTCAACCGCTCAAGGGCCCGGATGAGAAGGGGCCGTACAGTTTCCAGCTTCCCTACTCGGTGGATGATCCGGACACGTATTCGATGGCCACCCGGACGCTGGTGATCAACGGTACCCCTGTGGACGTTGCCGGCGCGGTCTGGGAAGTCGCGGAGCAGACCGATCATTCGGTGCGTCTGTCGCTGGAGATCCAGGACAAGAACAAGCCGATGCTTCGCGTCTGGCGATCGTACGGATTGAAGCCGAAGAGTGCGCCGGGGCTCGGTTACGACCTGGAGGTTTCCGATTCGTATGAGAATCTGACGGCCAGGCCGCTGACGGTCAAAGCCATCATGAATGGCCCGACGACGCCACCGCCGGAAATCGAAGGTGGCGGCCATGGCGACGTGCAGGTCATCGCCGGCTACAACGACGACGGCGAGGTCGTCGCAAACAACCACTTGGAGGGCAGCTTCACAGAGAAGAAGCCTTCGGTCGATCTCACGGTTAGCGAAAAGAAGCAGCCGCTGCTCTGGTTCGGAACTGCCAGCGTCTATTTCGACGCGATCTATCGACCGCATCCGCTTCAGGGGAAAAGCCCGACGCCCCGGTACATCTCCAACGTTACTGCAACAGGGCTGAATCTCGACGCCGAAGCCACCGAGCGGGACGTCCGCATCACATGGGAGACCGAGCCACAGACGCTCGCGCCGAACAAGAAGCTGGCTCTCAGCGGTTCATTGTTTCTGGGTCCGAAACAGCGCTCGCTCCTGAACAGCGCCTACTACGCCCAGTTCCCGCGCAGCTACGGCACCACGCTGGTGATCGAAAGCGGCATGTGCGGTATCTGCACCTTCCAGTGGCTGATCAGCGTCCTGTTCTCAATCCTTTGGTTCTTCCACCTGATCTTCCGCGACTGGGGCGTCGCCATCATCGCGCTGGTGGTTGTGGTGCGCGTGCTGCTCCACCCCATCACCAAGCGCTCCCAGGTCTCCATGATGAAGATGGGGAAGATGGGCCCCGAGGTCGAGCGCCTCAAGAAGAAACATGGCGAGAACAAGGACGAGCTGAACAAGGCGATGATGGAGCTCTACAAGGAGCAGGGCTTCACGCCGATCCTCGGCTGCCTGCCCATGTTCCTGCAGATGCCGATCTGGATTGCGCTATGGCAGGCGCTGCAAAGCACGTTCGAGCTTCGACAGGCGCCGTTCTTCTATGGTCTGACCTGGATCCACGACCTGGCCAAGCCGGATGAGCTGATCAAGTTCGCCCATCCCGTCCCGCTGTTCTTCTTTGGCTGGCATTTGTATGCGGTCAACCTGCTGCCACTGCTCATGATCATCGTGACGTTCATGAACCAGAAGTACATGCCGCAACCTGCCGCCACCACGCCCGAGCAGAAACAACAGCAGAACATGATGAAGTGGATGAGCATGGTCTTCCCGCTCATGTTCTATGGCTTCCCCAGCGGCTTGAACCTGTACTATGTCACGAGCATGGGTCTGGGGATCATCGAATCCAAGCGCATCCGAGAGCACATCCAGCGGAAGGAAGAGGAAGAGAAGGCGGGGAAGGTGATCGTCGATGCGCCGAAGAGCATGAAAAAGAGGCGGGGGGATGACGAAGGCCCGTTGGGGGCGAAGCGGAAAGGGCCTAAGCCACCGCCCAAACGCGGCTTGGCGAAGATTTTCGCCGACATCCAGGCCAAAGCTGAAGCGGTTCGCAAGCAGGCCGATCGGGGCCGCGGCGGCAAGTGATTTCTTCTGTGCATTGATCTCAACAGTCGCTAGCATGCTCCGGCTATGGAGTCCGCAGTAGTCACTCAACAACAAGTCCAGTTCTTCTTTGACGAAGGCTATCTGATCCTGCCGAGGCTGTTCGACCCGGGCGAGTTGAATTCGCTCAAGTGCGAGATGGCCGAGCAGATTGACCGGACCATCCGGCGGCTCGCCGCAGACGGCAAGCTCGAAGAATCGCCATGCGGACGAACCCTTCGAGACACGCCTGGCGAAGATCTATGCCGACAACCGCGAAAACGGTGAAGCCATCATGGCGGATCTCGAAGGCGTCGCCGGCGGCGGGTACACGGGGCGGGAAATGTACAACCTGCTCACGCACCCGCGGCTGTTAGCTGCACTTGAGTCCCTCATCGGGCCCGAGATCATCGCTTCCAGCACTTACCGCATACGCCCAAAGATTCCCGGCAAGGTTCGCGGTGTCGTTCCCTGGCACCAGGACTCGGGCTATTTCGAAGCCCACTGCGATCAGCACCTGATCATCACCTGCTGGATTCCGCTTGTTGATGCCAACGAGCAGAACGGCTGCATGAAGATCCTTCCGCGCAGTCATCGCCGTGGGATTCTCACGCATCACACTGGCGGCAACGCCAGCTTCCTGGTGATCGAGGACGGCGATCTGCCCTCGGATGCGCCGGCCACGATTACCGCGGAATGCCCGCTCGGCGGTGTCGTTCTGATGACCAACATGACGCCTCATTGCTCGACGCCGAACTACTCACAGATCGTGCGCTGGAGCGTGGACCTGCGTTATCAGAGCGCGGAGGTTCCCAACAACGTCGGTCTCTGGCCGGCGCTCGATCAGAAGCCCGAGGGCGAGATCCAGATGGCGTGCTATCCGCCCGAAGCCGACTTCATCGTCGCCAGCCGGCGGGATCCTTCGCGCGTCACCGACTACGATACTTTCGTGGCCCGCAGGCATCATTTCGATTCGGTGAAAGAGAAGATTTACCCGCAACGCGGCTGGACACCTGCAGGAGCCGGGAGCCGCTGACAGCAGTCGCAGCGCTGGCCGTGTCTCGAGGATCGGATTATTTGATCGCGACGCTTCTGGCTGCTTCGGAGCTGTGGTAGACGGCTTCGATCATCTGCATGATCCGCACCCCTTCTGCGCCGCCGACAATCGGCCGTGCCTTTCCCAAGATGCACTCGCGGAAATGTCGCGCCAGGGCCGTGTATCCCGTCACCTTCGGCCCCGGCAGGGGACTGGCCTTGGGTTGTCCCTTGGCATCGAAGTGCCGAAACAGCATGGCCCCGGCCGATGTGTAAACCTCCACAGCGCCTTGGTTGCCATATGCCCGGCAAATCGCTCCTTGCTGCTGGGGCGCCTGGTTGATCGCCCAGCTTGCCGCCAGCTCGATGGATTTGCCATTTTCAAAGCGGAGCATCGCGAAGGCCGCGTCATCCACGTCGCAATTGACGCCTTCGGGAAGGTTTCCCGCAAAATGCTGATGCGCCACGCCGAACGCGCTGATCGGCTTGGGCTGGCCGAGGAGGTGCCAGGCGAGGTCGAGCATCTGGGCGCCGAGGTCGATGAGGGCGCCGCCTCCTGAGCGGGATTTGTCGGTGTACCAGCCGGTGCCCTGTGGCATGCCGCGCGTTCGCATCCAGGTGGCGCGGACGTGGTAGAACGTCGCCGGCAAATTGTTTACTGATTGCCTGGCGGGCTGCGAGTTCGTTGCCGCCGAATCGGCGCCGGGAGGCGTATAGGAGGGTCTTCTGGGATTTCTCGGCGGCCCGTTCGATCTGCCGGGCCTGCGCGAGGGTGGAGGCGGGAGGGAATTCGCAGAGCACATGCTTGCCGGCGGCAAAGCAGCGGTGGCGACGGGCGCGTGCAAGTTGTTGGGCAGACAGAGGCCGACCGCATCGATATCGGGATCTTTGATCAGTTCGTCGGCGGTGGTGAATTCCTTGATGCCGCGATGTTCGGCGCGAAGTGTCTCGCGTCGGGAGGGGATCAAATCCGCAACGGCGACGACTTTGAATCCGCCGGCGGAGGTGCAACCTTTCGCTTGCTGCAAACCCGGCCAGCCCGCGCCACAAATTCCAATCCGCACAGCAGATGACAAGGCGACTCCTTTCAGCTTGAGCCGAGAGTCTAGGGGGAAACCGCCGATGTTTGAATGGCGCGGCAACGGATCAGTGTGCGGTGGCGAGTTAGAGGCGCTGCGGATATAGTCGCCGCGATGGATCAGGAACTGGATCGCGAGCAGTTTGTCCGGCGCGTCAGCCAGATCGTCCGCGACCGATTTCCGCTGGTGAAGATCGGCGGGGGGGACGGCTCATTTTCGCTGTCGGTCAATGGATCCATGGCTCCCCTGGAGAATCTCTATCGCGTCGCCAACCTTCGTCCTGAGGAGCTACAACGGCATGTGGAACGCTGGATGGTGGAGCTTCTGCGGGCAGCGGAGGGGACGCCGGACGAGGATGCCAGTTATGACGAGGTGAAGGACAAGATCATGCCGATGGTCCTCCCGGCCAGCGCCGTGCAGTCCACTCCCGGCATCGTGCACGAGCCGTTGATTCCCGGTCTCATCGTGGGCTACGCGATTGATCATGACCGTACGATTTCTTATCTTCCGATGACGAAGTTTAGTGAGTGGGGGATCACCATGGACCAGCTACGTCAGACCGCCATCGGCAACCTCACCAGCCGCTCGGAGGCCATCAGCGCCCACGCGGCGCAGGACGAGGAAGGTCGAGTCAACTTGATTCTCTTCCAGACGATGGATGGGTACGATGCCAGCCGGCTGCTGTTGCCAACGCTGCACGATCGCTTGAAGGAACACCTGGGGAGCCCCTTTGCAGCCGGGATTCCCAATCGCGACATCCTGCTGTGTTTTCGCAATGACGAGGAGACAGCCGACCGGCTGGCACAGCAGATCGCGGATGATTTTCAGCGCATGCCGCACCAGGTGACGGATAAGCTGCTTCTGGTCACGCCGGACGGGATCGCGCCGCGAGAATGAACCGATCTTGTGACGGGGGATTGTCAACGCGTGCAGACACGCCTACAGAGACACGAGTGTTTCACATGAACGTCAAACCTCAGGACAGTTGCCGCTTCGATTTGGTCTCCCTCGGTGAGTGCATGATCCGGCTCTCTCCGCCGCAACACGGGCGGATTGAGTTTGCACCGATGCTCGAAGTACACGTCGGCGGGGGCGAATACAACGTTGCATATGCACTTGCGCGCCTTGGGCTGCGCACGGGCTGGATGGGGGGGCTCAACAGTTCGCCCATGGGCGCCATCATCCGCAATCACGCCGCGCTCTGCGGGCGTGGACGTCTCCTACGTTGTCGAGCGCAAGTATGACGGCGTTGGCAAGAAAGACCGTATCGGTTTGAACTTTACCGAGGTCGGTGTCTCCAAGCGCGGCAGCGTTACCCTCTACGACCGTGGCCACAGCGCCACGGCGGGGATGCAGCCGGGGGATGTGAACTGGAAGAAGCTCTTCAAAGAAGATGGCGTTCGCTGGCTGCACACGGGCGGCATCTTCTCAGCGCTCTCGGAATCCACGCGGCAACTCGTTGCCGAAGCCGTCAAGGCCGCCCACGAGTCTGGCACCATCGTCTCCTACGACCTGAACTTCCGTTCCAAACTCTGGAGGAGCGAAGAGGCGATCGCAACCACCAAGCGCCTCGTCCCCTACATCGAATGCCTGATCGGCAACGAGGAGGATTTTCAGAAAGTCCTCGGCTATCAGGTGGACGGCGTGGATGTGGAGAAGGGCGAGCTTGATACCACGGCGTTCAAGAAGATGGTTAACAAGGTCATCAAGGATTACCCGAACATCAAGGTCGTCGGCACCACGCTTCGCGGCGTGAAAACCGCCACAGTCAACGACTGGTCCGCGATCATGTGGAACGAAGGACAATTCTACGATGGCCTGAAGTTCGATGGCCTCGAAATCGAGGATCGCGTCGGCGGTGGAGATGGCTTTGCCAGTGGGTTTACCTATGGTTTTCTTACAGGCAAATCCCCGCAGGAGTGCGTGAATCTGGGCGTTGCCCACGGCGCGCTGCTTATGAGTACCATGGGCGATACCAGTCAGATTACACCTGATGAGTTGCTGCACATCGCCGGTGGCGGGAGTGCGCGAATCAAGCGGTAAACGGACGAAGCGTATCCGTGTCTTTTCGTGACTTCGCGATTCAGCGGAGACAAAACAATGCCCCACAGAATTCTTCTTACGACCACCAGCTTTCAGGACACACCCGGAAAGCATCATGGTCTCCTCGCCCAGAGCGGCTTCGAGATAGTTCGCGCCCGCGGGCCACTCCCTGAAGAGGCCATGCTCGATCTAGTCAAGACCAACGGCGGCTTCGACGGCTTTCTCAACGGCGACGACGCGATCACTGCGAAGGTCATCGACGCGGCACTCGCTGCTCCTACGAAGCTCAAGGTCATCGCCAAGTACGGCATTGGCCTTGACTCGATCGACTTGAAATACGCTACAAGCAAGAAGATCCCGGTCCTGTTCACGCCCGGCGTCAATCACACTACCGTTGCCGAGCACACCTTCGGCCTGATGATCGCGATGGCCAAGCATTTCTGGCCCCACCTGCGCTCGACCAAGAGTGGCGGGTGGAAGCGCATTACCGGGACCGAGCTGTTCGGCAAGACAATCGCCATCTTTGGCATGGGCCGTATCGGTAAGGAAGTCGCCAAGCGTGCCCGCGCATTCGAGATGGACGTCAAAGGCTACGACGTTTACTGGGACGAAGATTTCGCCAAGGCGTGCACGGTGGAGCGCTGCTCGACGCTGGAAACGGCCCTGCAGAACGCCGATGTCGTCACCCTGCACATGGGCCTCGACGACACTAACCGCGGCTTTATGAACAAGTCTCGCATCGCCGCGATGAAAAAAGGCGCTATCGTCATCAACACCGCTCGCGGCGGCCTTGTTGTCGAGCAGGATATTGCCGAGGCTTGCGAGTCCGGGCATCTTGGGGGCTATGCCGCGGATGTGCTCGAACACGAGCCGCCGGCCCCGGATCACCCGTTTACTAAGATCGACAACATCATCGTCACGCCGCACGTCGGCTCGCGAACGTTTGAATCCGTCGAGCGCCAGGCCCTGCGGGCTACCCTGAACATCGTCAACTATCTCAAGAGGAAAAAGGATTACATCCAGGCGAACAAGTTCTAAATCGGGGATACGAACGCTCATGAATCGACATGAATTCGCACGAATAAATTCCAGCCCTTTCCTTATTCGCGCGAATTCGTAAAGATTCACAAAAATCCGTGTCCTCTTCTCTCGGAGCATAAAAATGGCTGAAAAAGCAACCGCCGACGTCGGCCTCATCGGTCTTGCCGTAATGGGCCAGAACCTCGCCCTCAACATCGCCGACCACGGCTTTGACATCGCTGTTTACAACCGAACAACCCACACCATGACTGACTGGATCGCCAAGGTTCAGAAGGAAGAGCCGTCGGCCAGTCGGGTCACGGGTTGCGCAACGGTGAAGGAACTGGTTGACGCGGTTAAGCGTCCCCGCAAGTTCATCATTCTCGTCAAGGCCGGCCCGGCGGTGGACGCAGTGACAAAAGAGCTGTTCGAGGCTGGCATCGCGCCGGATGACATCGTGGTGGATTGCGGCAATTCGCAATGGACGGACACCATCCGCCGCGAACGCGACTACGCCAGCAAGTGCAAGTTCTTCGGCTCCGGCGTCTCCGGCGGCGAAGTCGGCGCCGCTTCGGCCCATCGATGATGCCCGGGGGCGATCCCGATTCGTGGAAGCATCTCAAGCTCATCTGGGAAGCCGTCGCCGCCAAAGTTGATGCGAAGACGGGGAAACCGCTGGAGAATTACGCCCCCGGCAAGCCTGTCAGCGGCGGCGTTCCCTGCACGGCCTATCTAGGCCCGAACGGCGCCGGCCATTACGTCAAGATGGTCCACAACGGCATCGAATACATCGACATGCAGCTCATCTGCGAAGCCTACACGCTGATGCAGAACCTGCTGGGCATGTCACCGCCTGATCTATCGAAGGTCTTTGCGACCTGGAACCGGGGCGATCTGGATTCCTATCTCATCCAGATCACGGCCGACATCCTCCAGCAGCACGACCCGGTCCATCAGGACGACTATCTCGTTAACTACGTCCTGGACGCCGCCGGGCAGAAGGGGACCGGGAAGTGGACCAGCATCAATGCGCTTGACATGGGCATCCCCGCCAACAGCATCGCGGAAGCCGTCTTCGCCCGCTGCATGAGCGCGCTCAAGGAAGAGCGCGTCAGCGCCAGCAAGACCCTCACTGGTCCCGCCACACAGCGTATCACCGACGATCAACAACAAATCGTCACCGCCATCCGCGATGCATTGTATTGCTCAAAGATCTGCGCTTACGCCCAGGGTTTCCAGCTCATGCGCGAGGCCCAGAAAGAATACAAGTGGAAGCTGAATTTCGCCGAGATCGCCAGCATCTGGCGTGGCGGTTGCATCATCCGGGCACGCTTTCTGCAGAAGATCACCGATGCCTACACGCGAGATTCCAACCTGGTCAATCTCCTTCTCGATCCCTACTTCAACGACCAGATCAAATCTGCTCAACAGAACTGGCGAAAGATCGTCTCCCTTGCCGCGACCAACGGCGTCGCTGCCCCAGCATTCATGAGCGCGCTGGCCTATTATGACGGATACCGCTCCCCGCACCTTCCGGCCAATCTTCTGCAGTCTCAGCGCGATTATTTCGGCGCCCACACCTACGAGCGCACCGATCAGCCCCGCGGGCATTTCTTCCACCTGGATTGGCCGGAGAAAGGCCGACCGCAGCTCGCCATCCCGCCAGCCGCCAAGAAGTAGCTGCTTGCCACCTGATATCCGGTACTGGAAAACATGCCCACCACTTACATCGTTCCATCCTCGATCCACAATGCACTTGTGGAAGCCGCCTACAAACATCGTGGCTACACGCCCGAGGAAGCCTCCGAGGCCGCCCGCTTCTGTGAGCTAGCAGCGCGCCATGGGATCAAAACGCACAACGCCATCAAGGCCCTGCACCTCGACGAGCTTTTCGGCTCCAAAGCCGGCGGGTGTGTTCCGGCGCGACCATCGAGAAGCTTCCTGCGAAATACAAGGCCATCCAGCGATGGAACGCCAACAAGAAGCTCGGCCAGGCCACCGCGTTTGCCGCCATGGACACCGCGATGAAGCTCGCCGATGAATTTGGAATCGGCGCCGTCGCGGTGGACAACGCCTTTCACTATCTCTGGGGCGGTGGTTATGTGATCGACGCCGCGCGCAAAGGCTACATCGCCTACACCAACTGCACCGCGGCCCTCGCCGAGGTTGTGCCATTCTGCGGCAAGTTTCCCACGCTCGGTACGAATCCCCATTCCTGGGCGTTCCCCACCACAGCCGCCATTGGCTTTCCCATATGCGTGGACTGGGCCACGAGCACCGTTGCCATGGGACGGGTCCAGCAGTTCCTTCGCGAAGGCAAACCGCTCCCTCCGGCGACTGCGGTCGATGAACTCGGCGCCCACACCTCCGATCCTGCTAGAGTAAAAGCGCTCCTTCCCTTCGGCGCCCACAAAGGCTACGGCCTCTCGCTCATCGATGAGCTCTATGCTGCCTACATCGGCGGCTCGCTCCCCACGATTCGCAACCGCTGGACCGAAGTGAGCAAACATTCGGGCGAGAAAGGCACCTGCTGTTTCTTCTTCCAGTGCATCCGCCCCGATGCGCTTGACGCCGGCAACTTCGCCGTCTCCCGCACCCAGGCCGACAATGTCAAGGCCGTCCTCAAGGACATTCTCGGCCACGGCAACGAAGACTGTACGCTTCCCGGCCAACCCGAAGCCCGCGCTGCCGAGCTTTCCGAGCAATTCGGCGGCTTGCTCTTTACCAAAGCCGAGATCGATGCGTTCGCCGACATCGCCCGTGAAGCGGGCGTCATCTTCGACGCAGGAAAGCTCAAAACCGTCGAAGTTTAGCTCGCGCCGTTGCTGACTCTCGAACGTATAATGACCTTGAGGTCTTCGCTTGAGTTGGCGTAATTTTGCAGACTGGGCCAAGCACAGCCCGATGACGCTCAAGACCGCGGATTTCCTGGGCCGCGGACGCGGTCGGCTTCGTGTGCTCGATCAACTCAACCCACCCGACCGTTGCGCCATCACTCCCGATCTCTCCAACTGGGAATCACACGGCTTCGCCGCCTGCTGGATCGGTCACGCAACCGTGCTTCTGCGTATCGAGGGTCAGACGATTCTCACGGACCCCGTCTTTTCCAGCCGCATCGGCGTCGGTCTTGGCCTGATCACCGGCGGCCCGCACCGGTTCGTGGCGCCGGCCCTGAGCATGCGTGAGCTTCCCAAACTCGATCTGATCCTCATCTCCCACGCCCACTTCGATCATCTCGATCGACCGACGCTCACGCGGCTGAACAAGAACGTCCCAATCATCACCGCGCACAAAACCCAGGACCTGATCCGCGACCTGGGCCTTCGCAGCATCACCGAGCTTCGCTGGGGCGAACATAGGCAAGTCGGCTCGCTTCGAATCACCGCCCAGAAGGTCAATCACTGGGGCGCGCGGACGTTCTTTGATCTGCATCGCGGCTTCAACGGTTACCTGATCGAATCCCCTCGCTATAAGGTCCTGTACGGCGGAGACACCGCCTATCAGACGGAGTTCCGCGAACTCCCACGAGTCGATCTAGCGATCCTCGGCATCGGCGCCTACAACCCTTACATCGCCGCCCACGCCACGCCGGAACAGGCGTGGGAACTCGCCAACCACGCCCGCGCCGAGCGTCTTCTGGCCATGCACCACAGCACGTTCCGCCTCAGCTATGAACCGACGGCCGAGCCGATCGAGCGCCTGATGACGGTAGCCGGCCGCTCCATCGATCGCCTTGTTGCCCGCCAGATGGGCCAGGTCTGGCGCACCGCCTGAGTCGGTTTTTCCTTCGACAGTTGGCCATATCGACTAACGCGCTCCGTGAAGATGTAGGAAGCAGCAGGGCTTCTCCAGCCACTGCGGTAAGCTGTGTTTTTCCGACGCAGCAAGCCCACAACGAAAGGAGAAGCCCATGCGCACGGAGTATTTTATCACCATGGACACCCATTGCCGAAGCACCGATGTCTGCATCAAGACCGGGGGCGGGAAGCTGCTCAGACGAGATCACCTCCCCACCGGGATCCCCCAGCTGCGTGAGTTGATCGAGACGGTTCGAACGTCCACGCCGTCTGGCCTTTGAAGAAGGAGCAATGGCCGGCTGGCTCTATCGCAATCTCAAGCCGTGCGTTGACGAGTTGATTGTGTGCGACCCACGCCGCAACGCTCATGTGGCCAAGGATGGAGACAAGGATGATCCCATCGATGCCGAGAAGCTCAACGACCTTTACCGCGGCGGGTTCCTCAGGCCGGTGCATCAACTGGAAAGTCTCGAAAGGACAGCAGTCAAACAAATCATTGGCATGTACCACGACAGCGTGACCAGGCGTGTCTCGGAAAGCAACTACCTGCTGGCCCTGGGGCGCCGCTGGGGCGTGATGCTCAGCGCCGCCAAGCTGCTCGAGGGCGGCGAGCAATGGCTCCAGGAGCGACTGGAGCAAGCGAAGGTTCCCGCCTCGATCGTGTCGATCGCCGAGGCGTTGCGTCAGCGTTACGCCCGCGCCGTCGAGCAGGAAGAATCGCTGTATCAACAGGTATGCCGAGTGGCGCGTCAGGACAAGATGATGAGCCGCCTCACCGAGTTGCCAGGATATGGACCGATTCGCGCCGCCACCTTGATCAGCCACCTGGACACCCCCTGGCGTTTCAAGAGCAAATCGGCCCTCTGGAAGTACGTCGGGATCGGACTCAGGCGGGCCAAGAGTGGCGAAGGCGTGTCGATCATCTGTGTCGAGCAGGCCTGCAATCACCTGCTGCGTAATGTGGTGATCGGCGCCGCACAGCATGCGATTGATCAGAAGCAGAACGTGTTTGCCCAGCGATACGCCCACTGGATCCGAGCGGGTCTGTCGCCGCGCAATGCCCGCCGCAACGTCGCCCGCGATCAGGTGACGGCGGTCTGGGGCATGTGGAAAAGCGACAAGGCCTTCGACGCCGGGTTGCTCCACAACCCTTCATGACCACGAAGGAGGCGATCGGCTGTTGAATCAAACAACGCTGCCAACCTGGGTTCGGCGCTGGAGTGCCAGCGTGAGGCACTGCCGCCCCCGAGGAGCGGCCCACTCCGTGAATGAACCCCGCCGAATGTGTGCTACGCCCCGACAGATCCTCATGAACCCCGCAAGGGAGTTCCGGATAGGTGTTTGAACGACGCCGCCCTGATGCGCGCGATCTCCAGACGCTGAGGACAAATGCAGCCGACCCTGACAGGGATTCGACCCCGACGCCGACCACGTGCTTGAAGGATGATGGCAGCGACACGGCACACCGAAGCCTGTGCCACCACCCCTGCGCCCCGCGAAGCGAAGCAAAAAAGAAAAAATGAGGCGCAGCCGGAGATTCTCTGTTGACTTCCTGCTTCCTATAGGTGCCGCTATGGTACGGCCCCGCGATCCGGCGAGGTCAGCAGTTTGCCGCGCCGATCGCGGTGTTTTCGGAGCATTCTGTGGCAATCCCCGTACTTCCCGTAGGTCAACACGCCTTCTATTACATCTGCGTAGCTCTGGCGATGATCGTGCTGGGTATCGCCAAGACCGGCTTTGGCGGCGGCATCGGCATCCTCGCGGTCCTGATCATGGCACTGGTCATGCCCGCGCAGGAGATGCTTGCCGACGTGGCCATTCTCCTGGTCGTCGTGGATCTGATCGGCAACCTCTATTACCTGGGCGAATGGGACTGGCCGGTTCTCAAATTCCTCATCCCTGGCGCTATGCTGGGGGTCGTCGGGGGCGCATTCGCGCTGCTGGCGATGGGGCATACGACGCCGCAGCGATTTGATCGCAATCTCTCACTCACCATCGGCATCGTCTGTCTTCTGGTTGTCGCGATTCAGGCCTATCGCCTGACGGGCCGCGAGTTGCCGATGCCCAGCACCGGACCGGTCGCGGGAACAGGCGTCGGCGTTCTGGCCGGCTTCGTCTCCACCATCAGCCACTCGGCTGGCCCGCTGATTATGCTCTACCTGCTGCAGGAGCGCATCGATAAGCGTCGCCTCGTTGGCACGATGCTTTTTTACACTTTTCTCATCAACGTCATGAAGCTTGTCAGCTTCATTGGCATCCACACAGTCAAGTTGCAGACGTTCCGCGCGATCATCTGGATGCTGCCGCTGCTCTTTCTTGGGACCGTGGCCGGCGCCTGGATGAACAAACGCATCCCCGAAAAGCCGTTCGTGGCGATCATGTACGTCGTCGCCGCCGCAGCGTCGGTGGAGATGATCTATAAGGCCGTGAGCTGACTCAGCGGTTGACCGATTTCATGCCGGACTCGGGATAACGTGCTCCGGCGACGGCGCCCGGGGCGAAGGTGGCGCTCAGCTCGTCAAGTTCCTGGCGCGAAAGCTCGACACTCAGTGCCGCCAGATTCTCTTCTAGATACTTAATTCGCTTGGTCCCGGGAATCGGGATGATGTCCTGGCCCTGGGCCAGCACCCACGCCAGCGCGATCTGTGCCGGCTTGGCATTTTTCTTCTTCGCCAATTCCTCGATGCGCTGCACCAGCTCGAGATTGTTCTGAAGGCTCTGCCCCTGGAAGCGCGGCCCGCTACGGCGCCAGTCGCTCGGTGCAAGGTCGTCCGGCGATTTGATCTGCCCGGTGAGAAATCCGCGTCCCAACGGGCTGTAGGCGACGAATGCGATGCCCAGCTCGCGGCATGTCGGGAGAATCTCGTTCTCGACATCCCGCGTCCAGAGAGAATACTCCGTCTGGAGCGCCGCGATCGGGTGGACCTTGAACGCGCGGCGAAGGGTCTGGGCGCCGCCTCGCTCATGCCGACGAAGCGAATCTTGCCCTTCTCGACCAGTTCCTTCATCGCGCCGATGGTCTCTTCGATCGGCGTCTCTGGATCGACCCGATGCTGGTAATACAGATCGATGTGGTCGAGCTTGAGCCGCTTGAGCGAGGCATCGCACGCCTTGCGGACGTAGTCTGGCTTGCCCGAGACGCCGAGGAAATTTCCCTGCGCATCGCGCACATTCGCGAACTTCGTTGCCAGGAAGACCTGATCGCGCTTGGGTCCCGATGCCAGGCCCGCTTTGTGCAGTGCCTCGCCAACCGAGCTGCTCGTTATGGCCATTGCCGTAAATGTCGGCGGTGTCGAGGAAGTCGATCCCGAGTTCGAGCGCTCTGTGGATCACCTTGATCGACTCATCGTCGTTTCGCGGCCCATAAAACTCGCTCATGCCCATGCAGCCCAGGCCAAGCACTGCAACCGAGATAGCTGAAGTCTTACCGAGTTTTCGCTTTGGAACGTTTGCCACGGCGCGTCTCCTTCCTGCGAGCACGTTTAGAATGAGCTGGATTGTAGGCAAGCGATTCCGGCAACGTCCGGAAGACCGTTTGGACCGCGCGATAGGCCGGCTTGGGGTTCCCTTCAAAGTCGATGATGCTCGTATTGGCGCAGCAGGGGAAGGCGTCGTGACCCATCCAGATGATGAACCCGCCGCAGGATAGGAAGCGACGCTTGCAGCTTGCCGCTGCCAATGAAAGGATGTACGCCTGCAGATCCTGCGAAAGCTTCACAAAGCGCTTGAGCGCCTCGGCCGGCTTCATCCTCTTCACATCTTTTGCGAATTGATCCCACTGCAGCCACCAGAGCGATGAGTGCATCCAGAGGGGATTGTCCCGCGTCGGCGGCCAGGGGTTCAGTTCTCCCGCATACTTCTTGATCATCGCGACCGACTGACAGCCGGGCATGCCGGTTTCCGAACGGAAGTTGGCGTCGTCCTTCCGCCAGTACTCCTCGGCGGCCTCGATCGGACCGAAATGATTCCACGGCCCATGCACATGGACGTGCAGGCGCGTCCCTGTGCCGACGGCGTTCGGCTGAGCGTAGAAGACCGGACCGGATGGGGAGGTGGGCAGGAAGCGCGTGCCAGGATCGTCTGCCTCAACAATGCGCTTCATCGCGGACAGTGCCGGGTGCGATTCGGTCAGTGGGAATTCCTGGCCCTTCTGGTTATGCCGCGTTTGAAGCTCGTTGCCGCCGCACCAGAGAAGATGACTGACATGGTCGGCGCGGCGCTGAATGTAGTCGCGCGCGATGCGCTCGAGGTCAGCGACAGCCGCCGGGTCATCCGGGGCATAGCTCTCCAGCGCCGAACTGGAGAGTGGGAATTCCTGCCAGACGAGAATGCCCGCGCGGTCGCACAGGTCATAGAAGACCTCGCGTTCCAGGTACGCTCCGCCCCACACGCGGAGGACGTTGACGCCCATTTCCTTGTAGAGACGGATGCGCTTCTCGTACTCGGCCTCCGGGACGTGGTGATAATCCATCGAGATCGGCGTCCAGTTCACGCCCTGGAGGAAGATTCGCTGGCTATTAAGCTGGCAGATCATCGGTCGGGCATCTTCCGGCGCGCCGTCAGCGGGAAGCCACTCCACCCGCTTGAAGCCAATCTGCTTGCGATAAAGAGGCTCGTCAGCTTCGAGCGTCAGATCGTAAAGCACCGGTTTGCCCAGACCATTGCAGAACCAGGGCTCGACCGGAATCTCATTTAGCGTGATCGTCTGAGCTCCTGGGGCGAGCGTGTGCTCGACCGAAGCGACTTGCGTCCTTCCGCGGCGAAGGGTCGCGCGGACCACTTCTCCCTCGACCGCGCGATCGACGAAGACCTGGACGTTGCCGGTGTGCAGGTCCTCCGTGAGCGTGGCCAGCACCTTCATCACCTCGCACGCCGGCCTGCCGACTTCGAGCCACAGCTTGTCCCAGATTCCGATCGGCACAAAGCGCGGGCACCAGTCCCACGAATAGCTGTACCGGGGCTTGAAATATCTGGACTTTGAGGTGGTCCCCGATTGGCCCTGCTCTTCGGGCGGGAGATCGAAGAGGATGCTCAGGACGTGCGGCTTGCCGTCGATTAGGTACGGCGTCAGGTCGAAGCGGTGGCGGATCAGGGCGCCGCTGAAGGTGCCGACGGTTTGGGTGTCGATGGCGATCCAGCCGGAATAATCCAGGCCATCGCAATGCAGCGTGATCGGCTCGCCGGGTGCGGCTTTGATGGCGCTGAGCATCGTGCGGAACTCCCACTGGCGGTGTTCGACCCATTCGCACAGCAGGGAGCCGGTTCCCTTGTTCCAGTCGGGCAGGACCCTGGCCTTCCGCAGGGCGGTCTGGGCAGAGCCGGGGACAACGGCATCGAAAGGGCCGAATTCGGGGCGCCACTGGGCGATGCCTTGAACTTGGCGGCGGTTGTGCCAATAGTTGGGTCGCCAGCCGTAGAGCTGCCAGTTTTTCTTCGTCAGGTCGATTCGCACGCACACTCCTGGAAAAACGGAGCGGCGATTGGAACGATTGACTGCCCAACATGCAACGGCCGGCACTCAAGGAGCAGTTATGAGGTTTTGGATCTTTGCGGCCCTGGTTGGCACGATTCTGCTGGGCGGGTGCGCCTCGCGCAAGCATCCGTTCAACCAGTGGTGGGCCAGCGCCACGTACGAGGACTATGTCCCGCCAACGGCGAAACCGATGGCCAAAGGGACCGGCACACTCACATTCCGGGCGCCCGATCGCGGGACGGTCTATGTGCTGGATCTGACCGACAGGGTTCACATCAAGGACGCCACGGTGCCCCACGTGCTGGGCAGCGGCTTTGTCTTCAAGGACTCGCGCGTCGCGTTCGATCCGGAAACGGGCGCAGCTTCGAACCAACGGCAAGACCGACTTCACCATCGAGAACGTCAAGCCGGGACACACCCACGAGCTGCGCTTCGATCCGGTGAAGCATCCGGAAATGCAGTAGGGTCACTGCTTCATGGCGTGCTCGATGGCCGCGGCGTCGAAGTCCTTGCGGTCGTAGATGAAGATCGTCGATCCGCAGATGGCGACCGGCGTCTTCTGCTGCAGTTCCCGATAGAACTTGAGGTGCACGAAACCCGTCGGCCCGTGCCGGGTCGGCAGGTGATGGGCCATGCCCACGAGGTAATAGCTGCTGACGGCGACGTAGCGGTCGTTGGAGAATTCGGTGAGGGGGACGTAGTCGATGCCATAGACCGACGGATCCACCTTGCCGAAGTAGGCCAGGCGAACGCGGGGGACGTCGTGATCGTGCATCCAGCGGTGTAGATCGAGGAGGCTTTGGCCCCAGTCGAAGTTGGAATCGTTGAGAATCCTGTAGCCGTGGGAGGAGCCGCCGGCGAAAACGTTGAAGAAGGTCAGAAATCGCGGCGCCACCGAAAGGGTTGCTGCCAAGACGCTGACGAGAAGCACGCCGATGGCGATCTTGGCAGTATGCAGCGTAGCGAGGGAACGGGGCCAGAGACGACCGGCAAAAATGAAGGCAAAGGGAAGGCAAGGAAGAACGTAGCGCACGCCGAGATCCATCCGGCCGAGAAACATCGCCGCCAGGAGGAACATCGCCGCAAGCGCCAGTGGAACCAGTTCAAAGCGACGCAGCCGGCGGCGCGGAGGCATCCAGCGTGCAGCGTCGGCTGCGCTCCAGAGGATCAGGAGAATAGTCGCCAGCGGCAACTTGCAGGCCAGGGCAACGGGGTAGTAGTACCAGCGCGATCCGGAATAGATCTGACCAAAGAGGAAACCCGAAAAGCCCCGTTCAATCTGGTGGTTCAGTGTGTCGAACCCCTCAAGGCACGGCGCCGGCAGCGGCAGACGAAGCTGCGGGGGCAAGTGGAGCAAACGCAGGCTGGTGGAGCGGATCTTGAACGATCCGAGCGGGCGACCGATTCCTTCGAAGCCGTAGGCGGCGTTGACCAGCAGCAGGCAGACGAGGGCCGATCCCAGATATGCCGGCAGAAAGGTCCGCCACCAGGGCCACCAGCGGGGCAGGGTCAATGCGGCGATGACCAGGATCTCGGGCCAGAGCAGCAGGGCCGTGAACTTACAGAGCAGGGCGGCGGTGGTGGCGAGCGTGGCCCAGCCCCAGCGGAGCAGCGTGGGTCGGCGGCAGAAGCGCCACCAGAGCCAGCAGGCGGCGAGCATGGCGACGGTGGTGCCGGCATCGGTGCCGACGATGCTGCCGTGCGCCAGCATATTGGGGCAGAGGGCGTAGAGGGTGGCGGCGAGCAGGCCGCCGGCGCGGCGATAGAGAGCGGCGGCCCAGAGGTAGGTGATGATGATGCCCAGGCAGGAGATGGGGATCAGGCCCAGGCGGCCCAGGACAAAGAGCTTTTGATAATGCTCTCGATTCTGCCTGAGGAACTGATCGGCATAGTCCCAGTAGCGAAGATTGGGAGGCGTGGCGAGGAAGGGCTCGACCGCTGGAGCGCGATCGCGCCGGCGAGGACCGCGGGCCAGCTTCCCAGGAGGCGCAGGAGCGGCGGGGAGAGGTCGTAAACGTCGAAGCGCCCGGAATGCCAGTAGCTTACGCCGGCGGGCAGGTGGGCGTATTCGTCGAAGGTCACGGAGTTGGCAACCGCCGACCAGGCTAGCAGGGCGCTGTGGAGGACCAGCAGTGCCAGCAGGACCGCAACCGTGCGGTACTTCGAGCTGGCCATGCGGGTTGCCATCGGCGCCAGACGGATGCTGTGCAGTTATGCTTTCGCGCCGGCCCTGGGGGCGGGGGGGGTGGCGAGATGCGGGCGGACCTGCTCGACGATGGCGTCGAAGGTCGCGGGATCGGCGATGGCGATCTCCGAGAGCATCTTGCGGTTGAGCGCCAGGCCCGCCGGGGCCATGGCGGCGATAAAGCGGTTGTAGGAGACGCCGCGGGCTTTGAGGGCGGCGTTCAAGCGCGTGATCCAGAGCTGGCGGAAGTGGCGTTTTTTCTGGCGGCGATCGCGGTAGGCGTAGCGGTCGGCGCGGGCGGTGAATTCGAGGGCTTCGCGGTATTGATAGCCGGGGCCGAGGACGAAGCCTTTGGCGCGCTTGAGGACGCGCTTGCGGTGACGGGCGTGAACGGGGCCGCCTTTGACGCGGGGCATGGTGGGTTCCTTTCTGCTATGAGGTTGTCTTGAGCCAGAGGCACTCGCTTCGAGCGGGCTTGGCTGCGCCCGAAGGGCGCTTGTCAGGGCTCGCACCGGCCCTGCTGGGGGCGGGCGATAACGGAATACGGTTACCTGGCTTCTTCGGTCTTTGCGGCCAGGGCGCGTTCGTGGGCGATCTTTGCGGGCCTGAGGCCGGCGATGCCCATGAAGCGTCGCATGTTGCGGGCGTGGCCCTCGAAGAGGACCTCAGCGCGGCGCAGCTCGCGCTTCTTCTTGGCGGGACGCGCAGAGCGCAAGTGGCTGGTCAGCGAGTGGTTGTGCTTGAGTTTGCCGGTGGCGCTGGTTCGGAAGCGTTTTGCGACGGCCTTTGCAGGCTTGAATTTGTAGGCCATTGGAGCTCCTGGCGGATAAACTGCCCTCAGTTTGAGGGGGCGAGAAGTATAAGGGGATGGGCGGGGGGAGGCAAGGGCGCCTTAGTGCAGGCCGGCCGAAGCGTCAGGGCTTCCGCATGTAGTCGGCTCCTATCGAATCCTTGCGCTTGCGCTAATTGCTGATTCTCTATAGCGTCTTGCGACGTCGTTGGTTGCGAGGCCTCGTGTCGGAACAACTCTCTTGTTACCAAAGGAGCTGTGGCATGGACGCTTCAGCAGTCGCTCCTGTTCTGCGCCTGGTGGGCCAAGTGAATGATCCTCGAAGACCTAATCGCGTGCATCCACTGCCGCAGATCATCGTCATGGCGGTGATCGCGGTGCTGTGCGGGTGTGATGATTGGGACGGCATCGCCGAGTTCTGCGAGGTGCGTGAACCCTGGCTGGTGAAGGTCTTCGCGTTGCCGCGGCGCGTTCCCTGCGCCGACACCTTCGCCCGCGTGTTTGCGCGATTGGATCCGGCGGAACTGGAAGCGGTGATCCGGCGTTGGATGGCGGCATTGGGGTTCAAGAGCACGGATCAGACACTGCATCTCGACGGCAAGAGCGTCCGACGCAGCTTTCAGCATGCCTGGGACACCAGCGGGATGGCCCACCTGGTCAGCGTCTATGCCGCCGAGAACAAGGTGGTGCTGGCCCAGCTGGGAGTGAACCAGAAGGAGAACGAGATCATCGCGATCCCCAAGCTGCTGACGCTGCTGGATCTGACCGGGAGCACGGTCACGATCGACGCCATCGGGTGCCAACGCGAGATCGCTCAGCAGATCACGGCCGCCGGGGGAAACTACGTGCTGGAGGTCAAGCAGAACCAGCCCACGCTGCACGCCAAGGTGAAGAGCCTGTTGGATGAGACGATCCTTGAGAAGCTGGTCGGATGGGAAGGCGGCTGCTTTGAGCAGACCGACGGCGGGCACGGACGCATCGAGACGCGTCGCCTCTGGCTGACGAGCGAGGTCGAGCCTCTGGGAGCCGAGTTGCTGCACCTGTGGCCGAGCGTCAAAGCGCTGGCCGCGGTGGAGCGTCAGCGTCAGGTGATCGGCACCGGGCAGACCAGCGTCGAGCGGCATTACTACATCCTCAGCGACGACACGTGCAGTGCCGAGCGGGCGGCGGGGATCATCCGCGGGCACTGGTCGATCGAGAACGAACTGCACTATGTGCTGGATGTGACGTTCAACGAGGATCAGTCTCGCGTGCGAAAGGGGCACGGGCCGGAGAACCTCTCGCGTCTGAAGCGGCTGACGGCCAGCCTCCTGCGTCAGAACCCCGATAAGCGGAGCATCCGCATGCGGCGTAAGTGCTGTGGCTGGTCACTCGAATACCTGCTGGAAACCCTGCTCCGAGGCCTGAATCCCGCATAAAGGCTACATGCGGAGGCCCTGGCCGAAGCGTGCCTACCGTGTCCAGGGTTGCAGCACGTAGCCGCGAAAGATTTCCGCCACGAACAACACCAAAGACCACAAAGACGGGCACACGAATCGGATGAATCGTCACGAATCTTCTTTCTTCATTCATGAAGATTGGTGAGATTCGTAGGCGGCCTGGTCCGTGGTCCTTGCGGCGGTGGGAATTCTGAAAGCCCCCTTTGGCCGCTTTCGCACGCCATCCCGTGCACTGTCCGGATCGCAGCTACGAATCGATGTCCCCAATGCGGACCTTTGCGGCATACCCCGAGAGGTATGGACGCTCATCGCGCTCCGCTTCCGCCAGCAGCCGATCGAGCTGCGCCGAACCTATGCGGTGCAGAGCCCACAGTGCCATCATCCGTGCCCATTGCTGCGACTCGTCCGGCCGGGACCATGCTTCTAACGCAAGTTCTTCGGTCATCGGCGATCCGAGCCGCGCCAGCACGTGTAGTGAGCGGCGGCGCACGTACTCATTCTCGTCCCGCGCAAGCTTCAGCAGCACTTGATCCTGTCGTGCCGAATTGGCCCCAGCATGTTCGAGTTGCGTAGCGAGTTGCCACCTCGCCTCCGCCTCGCCGACACGTACCGACGCCTCGCTCAAATCGAGCAACAGGTCGCCACCGCGTTCGGCCATTTGGCGAGATAGATGTTCCATCTCGTTGTCCCGAGCGAGTGCGTACAGGACGGCAGTCAGTTCCTCGGCCGACCACAACGGGAACGGCTTTCTGTCAACAAATCCGAGAACCGCAGCGTAGAGCCTGTTCCAGTCTTCGTAATCGCACTCCCACTCGCCGCCTCGTTCGCCAATAGGGTACGACGCCGCCCACGACTTGAAGCGTTCGACTTCGGTGAGCAGTTCCTGCGTGCGGATTGGGTCCACCGGTGACATAACGGAGCAACGTTCAATAGCCGGCACCGCGCCGATTCCCTCGTATATTCACTTCTTCAGTGAACGGTGTTCCAATCACAGATGCGTTGTCGCAGGCTTCTGAGCGTAGCGAAGAAGGCTGCGACAACGCGGCCGGCGGCAGATCGTTGTCCCCTGGGCGTCGCTCATCGCACGCCGCTGCTAAGCTGGATCGCCGCCGGCCTCTTGGAAGAAGCCCGAACAGCCGCCAGAGCGGCGCGGCCTGCCGCGCCAGCTCGCATTTGCGAGGAAGGGATGCCTCCATGAATCCTACACCTGTTCATGTCGGGATCAACGTCTCGAAGAAGTCGCTGGAGTTATGTCTGCTGCCCGGCGGTCAGACGCTGGCGGTGGACAACAGCGACGCCGGAATCGCACAGATCGTGGCGCTGCTGAAGCAGCACACGGTCGCTACCGTGTTGCTGGAAGCAACCGGACGTTACAGCGCCTTGTTGCATCGGAGCTGCTGGACGCCGGCTTCGCGGTCGCCGTGGTGAACCCGCGGCAGGCACGCAACTTTGCCCGCGCGCTGGGAAAGCTGGCCAAGACGGACAAGATCGATGCCGCCACGCTCGCGCAGTTCGCGCAGCTCGGCCACGTGCGTTTGTGCGAGAAACAGCCGGAACAGTGCATGCTTCTGGACGATCTGGTGACGCGCCGCCGCCAGGTGACGCAGATGCTGGCAATGGAAAAGACCCGCATGCAGATCCCGCAGGACAAGCGGACCCGCGGCATGATCGCCAAGGTGATCCGCGTGCTCGAACAGCAGCGCGAGGACCTGGACCGCCGCATCGCGGAGTTGATCGAGTCGGATGATGACTGGCGAAACAAACGTGACCTGCTGACGAGCGTTCCCGGCGTCGGCCAGACCACCGCCAGTGCGCTGGTGGCGGACCTGCCGGAACTGGGCAAGCTGAATCGTCAGCAAATCGCCGCTCTGGTGGGCGTGGCCCCGATCAACCGCGACAGCGGAACCTTGCGCGGCAGGCGCACCACCTTCGGCGGACGCGCTTCAGTACGCTGCGCGCTCTACATGGCTGCGTTCTGCGCCATCAAGTGCAATCCGGTACTCAAACGCTTCGCCGATCGCTTGCGTGCAGCGGGCAAACCATTCAAGGTCATCGTCGTGGCGGCCATGCGCAAGCTGCTGACGATCCTCAACCTCATGCTGAAGGAGAATCAACCGTGGAACCCGCAGCCTCAAAACGCTTGACTTCTAACACAGCCGCTTCTCACCCGCCCCTCCCACAGCAATGCCTCGACACGTTCGCCCCAGATCGCCGCTTCTGGAGTATCAGCGCCATACCCCGCCTTGGCGCAATCCCATAAATGCTCGCTGGTGTGGCACCCGTCGATGATCCGGGCGGTCAGGCAAAACTCCCGCTCCAAGACCGGGTCCAGCCAGTTGCCGCCATCTCCCATTCCGATGCCCCCCTCGGCCTGCCGAAGCCCACGTCGCTCCACAGCCCTGACTCGCCGCAAGCCCCACAGGGCCTCCTGATCGCTTCGGCAACGCCTTGAACGCTGTGCCAAGAGCCCGTTTGTGAAGAAGCATCCCAACAGAGGACATTCCGCTCCCAAGTTGCGCCCAAATCTCCTCCCGGCCCACACCGTACTCTCACCGTTGTAGTACCGTACCCTCCCCACCCCTCCCCGAACCCGGTTTTTGCCCCTTCTGACGACTTTGTGGTCCGAACATGACAATTTGTCGCACCGGCCAAGCGGCCAGAGGAGCCCTTTGAGCACTTCAGCGCTGGATCGTCCGTAAATCCTTGTCTGTTCATGTGTTGACCGCAATTCTAGACTGAAATCGCCAGCTTAGCGCTGTAGTGGCAGCGGCCCCCGTCCATTCCCACCACCAGCAGTTGCGGCTCGTTGGCCGGACACGGGGGCCTGTGCCCCTCTTCGTACGCCGGCACTTCCGCTTCGATCCAACGCTGCACCTGCTTGCCGTCCAACGCTTCCATGCACCCGTCGATGCATAAGGCCCGGGCAGCATGGTCGAATGCCTGCACCGCCGCCTCTCGGCTCAAACGCTCGGCCGCACGCGGCGTCAGCAACGCTTCGGATGGCAATGCCCAGTCACGGTTCTGAGGGGGAAAAAGACCCGTCGCCACAACGACAGCGGCAGTGCTGCTTCTCAATCACCACCACCCCTTCCGGCGAACGCACCTCCGTCCGGGTCGTCTGCTTTTCCCAGTCCAGGAACGTCCGACCCTTGAGCGGAGCCGAATCCTCCGCTGCAATCACCTTGTCCAACGAGGCCATGAGAACACATCGATCACGCTTTGACGTGCTTCCTGACCGGTCCTACGTGCCGGCAGGGCTTCCTCCTTGAAGCAAATCCCACGGAAAAACAGCTCAACCCTAAAATCGGCCGCCTAAAGTGGCACGGACCCTGTGACTGACGGCAGCGGCATTTCAACTCCAAGCCACCTGTCGCCGTACGCTTTTGTTCGGTCTACCTGGGCGAGATCCGTTCCGCCCCCCCGCTGATCAAGTCTGATGCGTGATCGCGGGTGGCGTTGATCACAGCATCTCCATGACCGCCGGCACGCGTATCGTTACCCGTCCCGCGAATCGGGCTGTCGTGGCCGCCAGTGTCAAAGATGCTGCAATTGCCACCACCGCCTTGAAAGTGGTCGCGCCCCTCGCCGCCCATCATCGAACAGGGCAAGCCGGTTGCATTGGACACGGAGTTGTACGGCCAGCACTGCCGCATCGAAGGATGTTTCAACCATCTCAAGACCACGATGCAAATGAATGTGCTCAGGACAAGACGCTCGAAGGCGTGCTGAAGGAACTGGCGATGCTCAAGTCCGCAACCGAGCAGCGTGTGAGCGTGCGACGGATCTGCTTCGTCGACGCCGTGCGCTCGCTGGCCTGCCGGGTAACGGGCTTGTGCGGAGTCGAGCATCTGAAGTGTCCCGGCCGTCGGGAACCGCGTGTCATCCGTAGAAGGATCAAGCCGGCAGTCGAGGTTTTGGCAAGCTCACGGTGATGTACGTGCTTCGAAATCCCCGCAGATGAATTCATAGCACGGGCCATCGTCGAACGCAATCATCAAATGCCGTAGCTCCTTTGGCGTAAGCCGTGCTGATCTGCAGTATTCATGGTAATGCTTCCTGACCTGGTCTAGCCATTGACTCGCACCAACCGAAATAAGAGCTCCGTACGATTCTCGACGAAGATCCTGATCGATCGATCCAAGCGCATACAAGTACGTACACCTACAGGACTCAACGTCTTTCATCAGCAAAGTTTCCGCACGTTCGCCGCCATCCGCCGTTTCGACAAAGAACGTGATTTCACACCGCCGCATTGGGATGACCTTGAAAGTAGGTCCTCTGGTAATCGAGCTGACAATCGTCGACATTTTCCAAAGCTCGCGGTTCATATTCTGTTATGGCCGGGCAATCCGAGGGGGACGAATGCCGTCCCCTTACGTTGCCCCGGATCACGTCATCGCGTCCCCCTTACCGGCCTCTCCACAAATCAACGTGCGACCCGTTCGGAAAATACAGTACCCTGTCAGACCATCAAGGGACAGACGATTCGACAAGCTGCCCATCCTCAATCGGCGCGTCTTCGGTAGCTCCTTCTCGACATTCAGTCTTCTCTGCGTCGGGTCGTCTTGCCCTCGGGAGGGTGCGAGGGGGACGCAAATAGTTACGGCCACCCACCCACCAACCGGCAGTGCCGAGAGCCACCATTACGCGGGCTCGCACATCACCATCGCCAACAACATGACGAATAAGAACAACATTGATTGTTGCCAAAACCAACCCTCCCGATTGACCCCGGCGTGCCCTGGCACCTCACCCGCTGCGACGCTACGCCGACACCTGCCAATCCGGTCGAGCCTGACCGCAACGGCCAAGCCACCCCCTAGCAATCGCCATACCGCACATCCATCCCATCAAATAAAATGGCATATCAGCCCCCGATCCCCCCAAAGTTTACACGCGACTCACACCCTGATTGCACCATCTTGCCAAATTGCCAAAATAACTTGCCGATCCGGGTAAGGGCGAATGACCGCGACACCCCCTGTCCTGACCAAAAAAGCCTCCCGCGGGGGCAAAACTACGCCGCCCCCCGGGCCGGCAACGGCGAGTGCTTCAGGTGTAGCGACTCGGCGACCGCGGCGTTGGTGATGCAGCCCGCAGCCATATTGACGCCTCCGGCAAATCCGGGATCAACCGCCGCCGCCTTCTCATAGCCCTGGTTGGCGATCTTGAGCGAGTACGGAAGCGTGGCATTGCACAGCGCGATCGTGCTCGTGCGCCCGACGGCGCCGGGCATATTCGTCACGCAGTAATGCACGACGCCCTCGACCGCATACGTCGGCTGGTGATGCGTGGTAGGACGCGCGGTTTCGATGCAACCGCCCTGGTCGATGGCGACGTCCACGATCACCGCGCCGTTCTTCATGTGCTTCAGATCTTCGCGCCTCACGAGCCGCGGCGCCTTGGCGCCGGGAATGAGGACGGCGCCGATGACCAGGTCCGCCTGCCGGACCTGCTCGCGGATCGTCTGGGGATCCGAATAGACCGTATCGACGTTCGCCGGCATGACGTCATCGAGGTACCGCAACCGATCGACGTTGATGTCCATGATCACGACATGTGCCCCGAGACCGGCCGCCACCTTGGCGGCATTGGTCCCGACGACCCCTCCGCCGAGCACGACCACGTGAGCCGGCGGAACCCCCGGCACCCCGCCGAGCAGGATCCCGCGCCCCATCATCGGCTTTTCCAGGTATTTCGCGCCTTCCTGGATCGACATTTTACCCGCCACCTCGCTCATCGGCGTCAAGAGCGGCAGGGCGCCGCGCTTGTCGTATATCGTCTCGTAGGCAATCGCCACGATCTCCGCCTCGAGGCACGCTTGCGTCAGTTCCCTGTCCGCGGCGAAGTGGAAATACGTGAACACCACCTGCCCCGGCCGAAACATCGAGATCTCCTGCGGCTGCGGCTCCTTCACCTTCTGGATCATCTCCGCGGCATCGAACACTTCCTTCGCCGTGGGCAGGATCATCGCGCCCGCTTTCACGTAATCCGCATCCGCGAACCCGCTGCCGAGCCCCGCGTTGGTTTCCACAAAGACCTGATGCCCCGCATTGACGAGCAATTCCACGCCCACCGGCATCATGGACACGCGATATTCATCAGACTTGATCTCTTTGGGAACGCCAATGCGCATGATGCTTCCTTTGTTTTCAGTGCAGCCGTCCGATTTTATCGGCACTGTGTCCGATTCCCAACAGGTTCATCGTCCATGCGTTGAATTCAGGCAACACTCAATCTGGTCGATGCTCTAAAACAACAGACCACCGCCACCCCTATGCTAAAACCTCGCCTGCTCATCCTCGACGAAGACCGAATCGTCCTGCAATCGTTGTCCCAGTTCCTGGCCCGTGAGGGTTACCAAACCCATGGAATCGACAATCCCGAGCAGGCGCTGCGCGAGCTCGAAGAGCGCACCCTTTGAGCTCCTGCTGGCCGATATCAACATGCCGGGCATCAAGCCGGCAGAGTTTCTGCGCAACATCAAGCGAATCGCCCCCCAGGTCGTCGTCATCGTCATCACCGGCTACGGATCGATCGAAGGCGCTGTCGAGGCCACCAAGATGGGGGCCTTCGATTACCTGACCAAGCCGATCATCGACGACGAGATCCGCGTCATCGTCGAGAAAGCTGTGCGACAGCAGTCCCTGCTTTTCGAGAACCAGACCCTCAAGCAGCAGCTCGACCTGCGATTCGGCCTCGAGAATATCGTCGGCCACGACTACAAGATGCTCAAGATCTTCGATCTGGTCAGCGCAGTCGCGGATTCACGCACCACGGTCCTCATGACCGGCGAATCCGGGACGGGCAAATCGCTTCTGGCTCGCGCGATTCATCACCGCTCCCCCCGGCGCGACAAGCCCTTCGTCGAAGTCTCCTGCGGCGCGCTCCCGGAGACATTGCTGGAATCGGAGCTCTTCGGGCACGTCAAAGGCGCCTTCACCGGAGCCGTCGCAGATAAGATCGGCCGCTTTATGGCAGCCGACGGCGGGACCCTCTTCCTCGATGAGATCAACTCCGCGTCCCCGGCCATGCAGGTGAAGCTCCTGCGCGTCCTGCAGGAGCGCGTCCTGGAGCCGGTTGGATCAAGCGAAAGCAAGACCGTTGACGTGCGCGTGATCCTCGCGACCAACGCCGACCTCGCTCGGCTCGTCGAGGAACAGAACTTTCGGCAGGATCTCTACTATCGCATCAACGTCGTCAACATCCGCCTCCCTGGCCTGCGAGAACGGATCGGCGACATCCCCCTGCTCGCCGGCCACTTCCTGCGCAGGTTCGCCGCCGACGCAAACCGGGAGATCCTGGGCTTTACCGAGCCCGCGATTGCCGCGATGCAGCGCTATCAGTGGCCCGGCAACATCCGAGAGCTTGAGAACGCGATCGAAAGGGCAGTGGTTCTTTGCAGAAAGCCCCAGATCGACCTGGAAGATCTTCCCGAGCCCGTGCAGAACTATCAGGTGCCCAGGCAGGTATCCGCCCAGATGACTGTCGGCGATCTCGGCATCCCGCAGTACGCAATGCCCCTCGCGACAGCGTTGGAAGAACCGGAGCGCCGGATCATCGAGGCGGCCCTCAAACGCAACGCCTACAACCGCGGCGACACCGCCCGCGAACTCGATATCAACCGCACCACCCTCTACAAGAAAATGCGGAAATACCGGCTGGACGTGGGCGAGCAAAACGTGTGATGGCGCTGTGACTTTGCCCGGTTCCGCGATATACTAACGGATGTTGTAGTCCTGACATCCGGATCGCCACCATGTGCTCCTCCACGAACAATCGTGCCGCGTGGCTCCGAGGCCCGCAAGCTTCCTGCAGTCATCCCCCCGACCATTCATCGCGTCCGTATCGACTCGTGCTCCTCGGCCCGCCCGGCGTGGGTAAGGGTACGCAGGCGGAGATGCTCTCCCAGACGCTCGGCTCCTGTCATTTGTCCACGGGTGACATCTTCCGCTCTGCCAAATCCCTGGCGCCCTGCCAGCGTTCCCCAGCTATGGACAATGCCCTTGGTTGTATGAAACGTGGCGAATTGGTGCCCGATGAGATCGTGCTGCAGCTCGTCCGTGAGCGTGCCGATTGCCTGCATTGTGCCGGCGGGTTTTTGCTGGATGGTTTTCCCCGCACGGTTGGCCAGGCCCAGGCGCTGGGCGATTTGCTGCTGCAGTTTGACCTGTCGCTCGACGCCGTGATCGACTACCGTCTGCCCACGGACGAAATCATCTCTCGACTCTCCGGCCGGCGAACCTGCTCCCGCTGCGAGGCGGTCTATCACGTGACGTCCCGCCCGCCGAAGAAAGCCGGTATCTGCGACCACTGCGGAAGCCCGCTCACCCAGCGCGAGGATGATCGTCCCGAATCCATCCGCGTACGACTCGACGCCTATGAAAAGCAGACCGCTCCGCTAACCCGCTTTTACGACAAACTGAATCTGCTGGTTCCGATTGATGCCACCGGATCGCCGGACGAAATCCTCGCGCAGCACGCTAGCGGCACTGAAGGTCGCCACGCCATGCAGATACTCTTGATTGCGCGACACTTAGCTCTAGTGAGGGCTTCAAGCCTACCCCCCCGGCCCGCGGTGTCATTCGCTCTGGTAACTTGGCCAGTGCTGTCGCCGGGCATCGCAGCGCATCGCGCCCAGCGCACTTAAGCTGAAGGCTCCAGGCCGCCCTCTTGCCTCCCGGCCGTCCCCCCTTAAACTCGCCTCACCCAAGGGAAAGGATTGCCAGCATGCCCGACAAAACCATCAACGTCTGTCTCATCGGCCAGAAGTTCATGGGCCGAACCCATTCCAATGCCTACCTCAAGGTGGACAAGTTCTTCAACGTCCCGGTTCACCCCGTCATGCACACGATCTGTGGGCGGGATCAGCAGGAACTCGCCGAGTTTCAGCATCGCTGGGGATGGAAGAATGGTTCTGCAGACTGGCGCAAGGCCGCAACGAATCCAGAGATCGGACTGGTGGACATCGGCACGCCAAACCACCTGCACAAGGAAATGGCCCTTGCAGCGCTGGAGGCCGGCAAACACGTAGCCTGCGAAAAGCCACTGGCAGGCACGCTGGCCGATGCGCGCAAATGCGAGATGCGGCCAAGCGCACGGCTAAATGCAAAACTTTCGTCTGGTACAACTATCGCCGCGTGCCTGCAGTCGCGCTGGCGTATCAGTTTGCGCGAGCGGGCAAACTTGGCCGGATCTACCACGTCCGCGCCTATTACCTCCAGGACTGGGGCGGCCCCGGCATTCCCCTCCTGTGGCGCTTCCAGAAGAAGTTCGCCGGCTCCGGCGCACACGGTGACCTGAACGCCCACATCATCGACATGGCCCGTTTCATCACCGCCGATGAAATTACCGAAGTCTCCGGCGCAATCGCCGAGACCTTCATCAGGGAGCGCGACATCCCCAGCCAGGGACCTTCGGGCGGAATTGCCGATGGCACCAAGGGAGGCGGCAAGAAGGGTAAGTCCGACGTCGATGATACGCTTCTGTTCCTGGCGCGGTTCAAGCAAGGCGCGGTTGCCAGCTTCGAAGCAACGCGCTTTGCAACCGGCAACCAGAATAAGAACGGTCTCGAGATCAACGGCGACAAGGGCTCGATCCGCTTCAACTTCGAGGACATGAATTACCTCGATTTCTACGACGCCACCCTCGACCGCAGGCAGCAGGGCTGGACGAAGATCATGGTGACGCACGGCGGCGACCATCCCTATGCCGCCAACTGGTGGCCCGATGCTCACATCATCGGGTACGAGCACGGATTCATTAATCAAGTTGCGGACATGATGAACGTGCTAGGCGGCAAGAAACCGGTCGTACCGCTTCCGGATTTTGAAGATGCATACAACACGCAGCAAGTCATGGAGGCCGCACTCGTGAGCGCCCGCGAGCGACGACCCGTCAAGATTGCGGAGATGAAGTACGCACCGTATCAACCGCACTAATTTCCAGACTTGACCAGGACGGCATTGGCCCCCTTCAATCGAGGCACCATGAACTGCACCCGGGCATTCATTCGACTTCTTCTCATCGGCGCGGTCGCTTTGCCGGCCGCTTGTGCCAAGACTCAAACCAGCCGCACGCAAAAACTTCCGCCCGCACCGCTCAAGCAGCCGGTTTCCGAGCGCATCAGCGATCTGCGCAGCAGCGTGAACGCGCTGCAGGACACGGTTTCGCAAATGCCGGCGGATGAGCCGGAACAGAATCAGAAACTTGCCGCCACGACGCTCGGAGATATTGCGGGCGCGTTGGCATCCATCGAAGGCTCGCGGCCGCCGGGCGGTTTTCGTCAGCAATTGCAGATCATCCAGAGCAGCAGGTCGCAGCTTCAGGGCAACAATCCCAATCTTGCTCCGGAGCCGACCGTCGATTCGGCCCTGCGTGCAGTCCACAACGCCCTGACCTCGCTTCGTGACGCGCGTTTCGCGGGGAATCGCCAGGTCGCCGAGTATGTGAGCCAGGTTGGCCAGCAGCTTCCGCAACTCGATGCGACAAGCGGCCCACTGCACTGGGTCGCGGTTTCCCACGTGCTGCATGCCGTTTCTCGGTCGCTGTCCGCCATGGTGGATGTGGTCGAGCAGCGCGCTACGCCGCAGGCATCCACCACCTCGCCCGCAGCGTGAGGAGTGAACCCGCCATGCCTTGGACGAGTCTGTGCGAGCTGAGCGAACTAAAGCCCGGCGAGGGCCGTTACGTCGAAATTGATGGCTTTCAGCTTGCCGTCTTTCTTCAGGCGGACCAGGTGTATGCGATGGACAACGCCTGCCCCCACGCCGGTGGCAACCTTGCAGGCGGGTATGTCGAAGATAACTGCGCTGTCTGTCCCTGGCACTATTGGGCGTTTCGCCTCGACAACGGCCAGCTCAAGGACCTTCCGGGGGTGGCGGTCAGCACCTACAAAACCCGTATCCACCAGCACGAGGGGAAGCAGCTCGTGCAGGCGGATCTGCCTTCGCCGCAGACGGCGATTTGAGCGACGGAGCATATGCCTCTGCCGCTGGTGTCGCCCGTGGCTTTCGGTCGATACCGTAGTACAGTGAAATCCGCGTGCATCAGCCTGATCATCCCGACGCTGAACGAGGCCGAGAATCTGCCGGTTCTCGTCCCGCGAATTGTACAGGCACTTGCTGATCGAACGTATGAAATCCTCATCGTGGACGACAACAGCCGCGATGCCACGCAAGCGGTCTGCGCAGCAGCTGGCGCGGGACAACCCATTAACCCTGATTGTTCGCGAGCAGCCCAGGGATGGTCTGAGCGGCGCGGTGCTGGAGGGCATGAAGCGCGCAACGGGCGACGTTCTCGTGGTCATGGATGCGGACCTGCAACATCCGCCCGAAAAACTGCTTGAGCTGATCACGCCGCTTGAGCAGGGCCAGGCCGATTTCATCCTCGGCTCGCGCTACGTCCCCGGCGGATCGACCGCGGGACAATGGGGCATATTTCGGAAGATCAACTCGTGGGTCGCGACCCTCCTTGCGCGGCCATTTGCCGGCCGAACGACCGATCCAATGAGCGGTTTCTTCGCCCTGAAGCACTCAACCTACAGCGGTGCCACACGCCTGACGCCGTTGGGCTACAAAATCGGCCTGGAGCTGATGTGCAAGTGCCGCGTCCAGCGCGTCAAAGAGATCCCCATCCATTTCGCCCTGCGCCAGCGCGGACAATCCAAGCTCACGCTCAAGCAGCAGTTCAAGTACTTAGAACACCTCAGCCGCCTTTACGATTACACGTTTCCGCGCGGCAGTCCGATCGTCAAATTCGCCATCGCCACGATCGTCGGCTGGTTTGCCGGATTCGCGGCCTACGCGACCTTCCTCAGTACCAATGCCCTGCCCACCGCGACGCTCGGGCCGATCTTCGCCTATCCTTTTACAATCTTCGCGATCGCGATCTTTCACCTTCGCTACGTGCGCAGCCCAGCGCGAATTCATCGTCCGCCCCCACCCTTGGCGGGATTTCTGGCTGATTTCCCTCATGGAGTGGGCCACCTGCGCCGTGGCAGCGCTCTGGACGACGGCACGCGTTTACCACGTCACCGCAGCCGAGCTGTTTGTCATCGCCTTCGGCTGCGCCACGGTCATGCGATACATCCTCCGCAAGGAATTCCTCCACGACATCCGCGGCTTACGGCGGGACTTCCGTTATGATGAGTGGACGTGAGTGCCCCGCTCAATTCCCCTCACAGCAGCCCGAGTTCCAGTTGAGCCGCTTCCGACATCATCGAACGATCCCATGGGGGATCGAAGGTCAAATCAACTGCGCAGCTTTTGACCTCGTCGATGCTCTCCACCTGCCGCTCAACTTCGGCAACAAGCGAGCCAGCGACTGGGCAGCCGGGAGCGGTCAGCGTCATCGTCACGCGAACCGCCAAAGTCTCCGCGTTAACGTCGATCCTATAAATCAGACCAAGATCGTAAATATTGACCGGGATCTCCGGGTCGTAAACCTGCCGGATAGCTTCGACGGCCTTTTCGATGATCGCCTTCTGCTTCGGTGTCTTATCGCCGGCAACGAACCGTGAGATAAGCGTCTCGTCACCCGCAGCCGGCGAAGGGCTGGTTGCTGACTCGCGGCGGAGTTGCTCGACCTTGTCGTTGGGGTTGATGACCGGCAGGCTGCGGCGCTCGGGATTGGCAGGTTGATCGGGCATGTTACGGGCAAGCGGTGATCTCGCCGGCCATCTCGCGAATGCGCTTCACCATTGCGGCCATGCCGGTGCGACGGCGCGCGGTCAGGAACTGATGGAGACCGATGCGACGGAAAAAGTCTTCAACATCGAAAGCCAGAACATCGGCCGCTTTCTGTCCCGAGAAGATTTTTTGCAGCATCGCGATTTCACCGCGCACGATCGCGGCATCAGCGTCCGCCACGAACTCGAGCACTTTGGGGTCCTTCGGCGACCGCCGGCCGGCGAAATACACTCTGCTCACGCAACCCTCCAACGCTGGAGCGACCTTCTGGAGAAGGTCGAACAGATTGGGCAGCTTGCCTCCCAGGTCTTCCATGATGAACTGATTCTTGGCGTTGGGATCATCACCAAGAAGCTCGAAAACCTCAGCCACTTCGTCCGCCGCCGCCTGGGGGGATGGGGCCGCAGCTTGAGGATACTCGATTTGCGCCTTGGGCTGTGATCGCGGACGCACATGCCCCCCCACCTTCTCCAGCGCTTCTACAAGCGCATCGACATCCTGGCGGGTGTTATACATTGCCAGCGACGCACGCGCAGTCGCGGGGATCTTCATGCGATCCATCACGGGCTGGCAGCAATGATGGCCGGTGCGAATGGCGACGCCTTCGAGGTCGAGCACGACGCCGATGTCATGGGCGCTCGTTGGCGGGTCGTCGATGACGAAGGACAGAACGCTGGCCTTGTGCTTAGCGGTACCGACGATGCGCAAGCCATGCACTTCGTTCATTCGCTGCGTCGCGTAAGCCAGTAATTCCTGTTCGTACGGAAGAGTGTTCGCTAGGCCGATTGAGATCACATATTCAATCGCCGCGCCCAACCCAACGACGCCCGCAATGTTGGGCGTGCCCGCCTCGAACTTGCTCGGCAAGTCCGCGTAGAGCGTCTTCTCGAACGTGACGGACGCAATCATGTCGCCGCCGCCCTGGTACGGCGGCATGAATTCGAGGACCTCGCGACGACCGTAAAGCACGCCGATACCCGTCGGCGCAAACAGCTTGTGACCGGAGAACGCGTAGAAATCGCAGCCGATATCCCGCACGTCCGTCGGAAAGTGCGCAACCCATTGCGCCCCGTCCACAAGTACCTTCGCCCCTACATCGTGGGCCATCCGCGCAATCGTCTTCACGTCGTTAACCGTGCCCAGGGAGTTCGAGACATGCACCACCGAAACGAACTTTACGCGCCCCCTCTTGAGCAGCTTTTCGTACTCCTCCATCAGCAGCTCGCCCCGGTCGTTCATGGGGATGATGCGGAGCTTCGCACCCGTCTGTTCGCATACGATCTGCCACGGAACGATGTTGGAGTGGTGCTCCATCGCGGAGATCACGACTTCGTCGTCTGCGTGAAGATGCGTCCGGCCCCACGAACTGGCCACAAGATTGATCGCCTCGGTCGTGCCACGCGTGTAGATGATCTCGCGATCTTCAGCGGCATTGATGAACTGCCGCACTCCGTGGCGCGTCCGCTCGTACTTGTCGGTTGCGATCTGGCTCAGGTAATAAACGCCGCGGTGAATGTTGGCGTTCTCGGCTTCGTAGTACTGCCGCACGGCGTCGATAACCGCGCGCGGCTTTTGTGTGGTCGCACCGTTATCGAGGTAAACCAGCGGCTTACCGTAAACCTTCATTTGCAGAATGGGGAAATGAGCACGGATTTTTGCCGGATCGAACATCGGGTTCTCCACAATTGAACTGGCGTGAGAATCCCGTTGAATGGTCGTCATAGTTACGTCCGATGCGCTTCGTCGGCCTCGCCGAGATCCGTGATTCGCAAATCCTGAGGCAGCCCCGCCTGGGCAGCCATGAAATCTTCCAACCGCCGGCGGACGGGCTCGACCTTGATCCGCCGCGTGATGTCCGCCGCAAAGGCGTACGTCAGTAGATGCCTCGCCGCCTCGAGCGACACGCCGCGGCTGCGAAGGTAGAAGACCATATCTTCATCGACCGGACCGGTAGTTGAGCCGTGGGTGCACTTTACATCATCGGCGTAGATTTCCAACGCCGGCTGCGCGTTCATCGTTGCGTCATCGCTCAGCAGCAGGGCTTTGCTGGTCTGCTTGGAATCGGTCTTCTGGGCTTCCGGATGCACATAAATCTGGCCCTTGAACACACCGCTGGCTTCATCACGCAGCACGTGCTTGTATAGCTCATGGCTCGGACAGTTAGGTGCGGCATGCTCCAGCAGCGTGTGATTGTCACAGTGCTGGTCATCGCCGATTAGGACCAGACCATTCAACACTGCCTCGGCACCATCGCCTGCCAGTGTGACGTTCAGATCGTTTCGCGTGAGCTTTCCGCCGATCGTCGCGGCATGCGAAACAAACCGAGCGCCGCGACCGAGTCTCACCTGCAACGTAGAAACGTGGTACGCGGGTGATTCCTGAAGCTGGAGTTTGTTGTGTTCAACGCGGCTATCGGCCCCGGCAACCACCTCGGTCACTACATTGGTCAGATGTTGTGACCCCGCGCCGGCAAAGCTCTTAACCAGCGATGCCTCCACGTTCTCTTCCGCGACGACGAGAATGCGCGGATGGCAAACCGTCGCTTCCTCTCCGCCGGTATCGACGAACAGCAGGTGAATGGGATGCTCAAGTGTCACGCCGCGGGCCAAGTGCACGAAAGCGCCGTCTCGAACGAAGCCCGTGTTGAGTGCCACAAACGGATTGGCCGCGATGTCGGCATACTTCGCCAGGTACTCTTCCAGGATTCCGTCGTCATTCGCAAGCGCATCACGGAGGCCTTTGACCGTCACACCGCGCGGCAGCTTGCCAATTCGTGAAAGCTCGGCAGAAAAGCTCCCGTTCACAAAAACCAATTCCGCGGCCGCTTCCGAGCCAAAGCTGTACTCACTTGCTTGCCGCCGCGCCTGCTCGTTGGGTCGTCCGCCTGCCAGCGCAAAGCGCATCCGCGCAATTGGCGCAACATTGGTAAACCGCCACTCCTCCTGTTTCGTGTCAGGAAAGCCGACCCGCTCGAAGCGTTCGATCCCCGCCCGCCGGCGCGCGTTCAACCATCGCGGCGCCTCGCCGTTGCGCTCGCGCTCGAACTGCTGGAAGTTGCTGACGTGAATATCCTTTTCCGCAAGCTGCGTCATGTTCTTTTCCCTATACGGCAGCCGAAACTTCCTTCTCAACCCAGTCGTAACCGCGCTCTTCCAACTCCAGCGCCAGGTTCTTGCCGCCGGTCTTGACGATCCGCCCATCCATCATCACGTGCACGAAATCCGGCTCGATGTAGTTCAAGAGCCGCTGGTAATGCGTTACCACCAGGATCGAGCGCTCGGGCGTGCGTAGCGTGTTGGCGCCGTTGGCCACGATCTTGAGCGCGTCGATGTCCAGCCCCGAATCCGTCTCGTCCATCAGCGCGAGCATCGGATTCATCACCGCCATCTGAAAGATCTCGTTGCGCTTCTTCTCACCGCCCGAGAAACCTTCATTGACAGCCCGGTTCATGAAGGTCTGGTCCATCTTCAGCAGCGCCATCTTGTCTTTCACGAGCTTGATGAAGTGCACGGCGTCCAATTCCGGCTCGCCATGATGCTTGCGCACGGCGTTCACCGCCGCCTTGAGAAAGTAGCTGGTGCTCACGCCCGGGATTTCGACCGGATACTGAAACGCTAGGAACACCCCCTCGCGCGCCCGCTCCTCGCTCGACAACTCCAGCAGATCTTTCCCCTCGTACTTGATCGACCCTTGCGTCACCTCGTACGTCTCCCGCCCCATGATGACCTGGGCGAGCGTGCTCTTGCCCGAGCCATTCTTTCCCATGATCGCGTGGACTTCGCCGCGATCGATCGTCAGGTCAACGCCCTTGAGAATATCCCGCCCTCCCGGGGCGGCGACGCGCGCTTGAAGATTCTTGATTTCCAGTAGTGCCATGTTCCTTATTTCCTGCTCTATCCAACGCTTCCTTCCAGAGAAACTCCCAGCAGCTTCTGCGCTTCCACCGCAAACTCCATCGGCAGTTCCTTAAACACTTCCTTGCAGAAGCCGTTGACGATCAAACTCACCGCATCCTCCACCGCGATCCCCCGGGTCTTGCAATAGAAAAGCTGATCCTCGCCGATCTTACTGGTCGAGGCCTCGTGCTCGGCCCGACTGGTCGTGTTCTTCACTTCGATGTACGGGAACGTGTGCGCCCCGCACTTGTTCCCCAGCAGGAGCGAATCGCACTGCGTGTAATTCCGGCTATTGCTTGCCCCCTTGAGAATCTTCACCAGCCCGCGATAGGCGTTCTGCCCGTGCCCCGCGCTAATCCCCTTGGAGACGATCGTCGATCGGGTGTTTTTGCCGATGTGGATCATCTTCGTGCCGGTGTCGGCCTGCTGATAATTGTTAGTCAACGCCACCGAATAAAACTCGCCGACCGAGTTGTCACCTTGAAGAATGCAACTCGGATATTTCCAGGTGATCGCGCTTCCCGTCTCCACCTGCGTCCAGGAGATCTTGCTGTTGGCCCCCCGGCAGGCACCGCGCTTGGTAACAAAGTTATAAATCCCGCCCTTCCCCTGCTTGTCGCCGGGATACCAGTTCTGCACGGTCGAATACTTGATTGTCGCCCCTTCCATTGCGACCAGTTCGACCACCGCTGCATGAAGCTGATGCTCATCCCGCATCGGCGCCGTGCACCCTTCGAGATAGCTTACGTAGGCCCCTTCATCGGCGATGATCAGCGTGCGCTCGAACTGCCCCGTATTGCGGGCGTTGATGCGGAAGTACGTCGAAAGCTCCATCGGACAGCGCACGCCCTTGGGCACGTACACGAACGAGCCATCCGTAAACACCGCGCTGTTCAGCGTCGCGTAGTAGTTGTCGGAATACGGCACGACCGAGCCGAGATACTTCTTGACCAGGTCTGGATGCTTCTGCGCCGCCTCGCCGAAACCGCAAAAGATGATTCCCAACTCTGCCAGCTTCTTCTGAAACGTCGTCGTGACCGAGACGCTGTCGAACACCGCATCGACCGCGACCGCCGGCTGCTCCACGCCCAGGAGCGCCGCCCGTTCATTCACCGGAACACCGAGCTTCTCATAAACCGCCAGCAATTCCGGATCGACTTCATCCAGGCTCCTTTTCTTGGGCTTTGGCGCCGAGAAATACACACTGTCCTGATAGTCGATCTTCGGATACCGCAAGTGCGCCCAATGCGGCTCCGCCATCGTCTGCCAGTGCCGAAACGCCTTCAGCCGCCACTCGAGAAGCCACGTCGGCTCCTTCTTCTTATGCGAGATGAACCGCACGATCTCTTCATTCAGACCGGGCGGAGCAGTATCGGCTTCGATATCCGTGACGAAGCCCCACTTGTATTCCCGATTGGCTAACTGCTCGATTTCCGTTTCTGCGGTAGGCATTACTTCTACCTCGATTCCTGTTTCCGCCGCTCCCGTTGAGACCAAATCTCAGGCATCTTCGGGAGCACGACCAACCGCCGCACGACCGAATCGGCGTCGAGAACCGCCGGCCGCGCCACCCTCACTCAGTTACCGCACCTCGAGATGCCGTCAGGGCGAGGGGCTGCAATCTCGTCCTGGCGGGCGATCATGCGCGGCCTAAGCCGAGAAGCTCGACCCACACCCACACGTGCTCGTGGCGTTGGGATTCTTGAAGACGAACCCACGACCCATGACCTCGTCCTTGAAGTCGATTTCCACACCCGTCAGGTAGAGCGCACTCTTTTGATCGACCAGGATCTGGATGCCGTTGGATTCGAGCTGCTCATCCGCATCGGTCGCCGGCTCTTCGGTCAGGTCCAGCATGTAGCTGAAGCCCGAGCAGCCGCCGCCCTTCACGCCGACGCGCAAGCGCGTCTGCTCTTCGGGCAGCCCCTGCTCCTTGATGATCTTCTTGATTTCGTTCGCCGCAACTTCCGTCAGAGTGATCATTTCAGTGCTCCTTGAACGTTAAGCAACATTTGCCGTTCGGACCGACGACTTCCGCATCGGTCCATCTATTTCGCTTTCGCGCCGAACGCCCACGCGTTCCAGCGGCACATCGATTCTCCTGCCCGGCAGCACCAAATCCGCCACCGAAACCTCCCGCATAAACCTCCCCACCCGATACTGTAGCGCCTGGGCGGCCCCATGCAGCGCCAGCTTCCGAGTCGGCTCGCCGCTGATGATGCCATCGCGGCAACCGCTCTCCGCCTGGTCCAGAATCACGCACAGATCGAAAAGCGAAACGCCCTGCAAGTCCGCCACGATGGTGTAACCACCAGCTGCACCTCGGACGCTTCGTAAGATGCCGCAATGATGCAGGCTCTTAAGGATGTTCATCAAGAGCGGCAACGGAAGCTCACACGCTTCAGCAATCTCCCGTGCCGATGAAACCCGCCCTGCTCGCTCGGCCAGATAAGCCAAGCTGATCAGCGCGTAATCCGCCTTTCGACTCAGTCGCAACATCGCTAACCAATATAGGACTCGGCTAGTGCGGTTTCAAGCTACTTGAGATTATATGTCAACAACATTGCTGCAGATGAGCCTGTCAAAGCCTAACGGTGCTTGGCAACGAGCCGTTTTCTGGCGTTCTCGAACTCCTGATCGGTGAGAATGCCCTGATCCCGAAGTACCGCCAGTTTCTGGACTTCCGGATCTTCCTCGACGGACTCCGGCTCCGCAGTCATCGGTGTCGAATGCTTCTGCCCATCACCATCAGCTGACGCATGTTCGCGCCACCGTCCCCTCCTCTTTCTGCTCTCGGTCGTATGCCTGCCGCAGCAGGTTCCGCAGCACCATAAGCAGCGTCTCACTTTCCATGAACGTCGGCGGCATCCGCAAATAAACCGTCCGCGGATCGATCACGCTCAACCGCCCCGGCGCGCCGTGAGCCCTGTCTGTGCCGGCGCCGCCTCCCGCACCGTCAATACCACGTCCGGCTCCTTCTTGATGATGCTCTCAATCCCGAAGTGCCCGGCCAGCAGACGCAGCTCCGTCAACGCCAGCAGCACCAGCACCTGCTTCGGCGGCTCTCCATACGCATCGATCAAATCCTGCTCGAGCATATGAAGCATTTCCAGACTCGAGCACCGCGTCAGCCGCCGATACACATCCATCCGCTGCCGATCACCCGCGACATAGGTCTTCGGGATCAGCGCCGAAACGCCAATATCCACATGCGCTTCGGGCGTTACAGGCCTGGGCTGATCCTTCAATTGCCGAACCGCTTCCTCCAGAAGCTGGCAATACATCTCATAGCCGACCGTCGCGATGTGCCCCGACTGCTCCGGCCCCAGAATGTTTCCCGCACCGCGAATCTCCAGGTCCCGCATCGCAATCTTGAACCCCGCCCCCAGGTGCGAGTACTCCTCGATCGCCTTCAGTCGCTTCGCCGCCACCGGCGTCACCGGACGGTCGCTCGGCAAAAGCAAGTAACAATATGCCCGGTGCTTCCACCGCCCCACCCGCCCGCGAAGCTGATGCAGCTCGGATAACCCAAATCGATCCGCCTGGTTGATGATGATCGTGTTCGCGTTGGGAATATCCAATCCCGATTCGATAATCGTCGTGCACACCAGCACGTCCGCCTCGTGCCGGATGAACCTTAGCATCACCTCTTCCAGTTCCCCCTCGCCCATCTGACCGTGTCCGATCAGGATCCGCGCATCCGGAACCATCTGCAGAATCTCGTCCGCAATTTCGACAATGTTGTGCACGCGGTTGTGGACGAAGTAAACCTGCCCTTCGCGGTTGAGTTCGCGAAGAATCGCCATCTTTACCCGCGGCCTGTCGTACGCCATGACTTCCGTGACGACGCTCCGCCGGTCCTGCGGCGCGGTGGTTAATGAGCTGATATCCCGCAACCCCAGCATCGACATGTGCAGCGTCCGCGGAATCGGCGTCGCCGACATCGTCAGCACGTCCACTGTCTTGCGCATCTGCTTGAGCCGCTCCTTGTGCGTCACGCCGAAGCGCTGTTCCTCGTCGATCACCACCAGCCCCAGGTCCGCGAACTTCACGTCCTTGCTGATCAGCCGATGCGTCCCGATCAGAATGTCCACCTCGCCGGCGCTGGTGCGCTTGATGATTTCCTTCTGCTGCCGCGGGCTCTTGAACCGGCTGATCGATTCGATGTTGAACGGATAATCCGCCATCCGCTCGCGGAATGAACGATAATGCTGCTCCGCGAGCACCGTCGTGGGCACCAGAATCGCAACCTGTTTCCCATACTCGATCGCCTTGAACGCCGCCCGCATCGCCAGTTCCGTCTTCCCATACCCCACGTCGCCGCACAGCAGCCGGTCCATCGGGCGCGACCTCGTCATGTCCTGCTTAATCTCCTCGGCACTGGTGAGCTGGTCCTCCGTCGGCTCATACGGAAACTCCGCCTCGAACTCGCGCTGCCAGTCCGTATCCGGCGGATACGCCGTCCCCATCTCCGCCTGCCGCGACGCCTGGATCTCGATTAGTTCTGCGGCCATGTCCATGACCGCTTCAGACACCTTTGCCTTCTGCTTCTCCCACACCCCCGACCCCAGCCGCGAAAGCTGCGGATGTCCATGAAACCCGCCAATATACTTCTGAACGAGGTTGATCCGGTTAGCCGGGACATGTAGCGTCGCGTTGTCCGCAAACCGCAGCGACAAATACTCTTCGCTCTTCCCGTCCTTCGCGATCGTCCGCATCCCCAGAAACCGCGCAATCCCATGCGCCACGTGAACGACGTAATCCCCCTCTTTCAAATCCACAAACGAATCCACCGGACGCGACGCAATCACCCGCTTCACCCGCCGCCGCATCTCATACCGATGAAACAGCTCGTGATGCCCGACCAGCGCAATCGCCTTCTCCCCTGCGTTGTTCCGTCGCTCCGTCGCTCCGTCGCTCTCCCAGACAAACCCCCGATGCAAATACCCCGTCGCGATCGTGATCCGTTCCCGCAGCCCCGGCGAATCCTGATCGATCAACTCCCCAAATCGCTTCGCCTCCCCTTCGTTCTCGCAGAACACCGTCACGTCTTGGCTCTTCGAGAGCTCCGCCAGCTCCCCGATCGCCTTCTTCGCCTCGGTCTCGAATTTCTGCAGCGACCGTATCGGCAAATCGAAATGCGCCGCCGCTTCGTTCCCCACAAAGCTCGGCCCGGCCGTCGTCCCCTGATCGAACTGTGACAGCTCCAGCCGCGCAAACCGCTCGGTATGCTTCAGCACCGCTCCCAGCGGATAGATCCCCTTCACTTCCGGCAGCCGATCGAAATAGCTCTTGGCCTGCTCCGCGATCTCCAGCGGCTCCCACAGCACCACGATGGTCTCATCCGGCAGATAATTGAACAGGTGCGTCGAATCCGCCGAATCAATCTGCCCCTTTAAATCCATCACCCGCACGCTCTGCACCGCGCTGCCCGAGCCAAGTGTTTCCAGGTTGAACGTCCGAATCGACTCGATCTGATCCCCGAAGAAATCGATCCGTACCGGCAGCCCGATCTGCTCCTGCTGTTCGTCGAACTCGCCTGGCAGATAGATATCGATAATCCCTCCGCGCACCGCAAAATCCCCCGGCACCTCCACCTGATCCAGCCGGTTGTACCCATGATCCGCCAGCCAGACGATCACCTTCTCTGACTCCAGATCGTCGCCAACGCTCAGCGTGCGGGTCAGATTCTTCAACTCCCCCTTCGCCGGCACCGCCTGCATCAACGCCTGAATCGGCGCCACCAGGATTTCGCCTTCGTCGCTCCGCTCAATACCGGCCAGTTTCGACACCAGCTTCAATCGATTAGAAACCTGCTCTTCGCTGACCCTGCCCAGCGTCCCCCCGAGCTCCAGCGCCGGTACCACTTCCGGCCGCTCCCCCAGAAACAATTCCACGTCGTCCGCCAGATCATCCCCCTCATCCAGATGCCCACAGACCAGCACAATCGGTCGCGATAGCTCCCGCCGTACGCTTGCCACCACCGCCGCCACGCTCGAACCCCAAAGGCCCGAGGCCGTCGCAACCCGCTTTTCATGAATGGCCTGGGCCATCGCGCGTAGCTCCCGCGCAGCGGCAAGCCGCCCGAGGGCGTCGGGATGGTTCACATCTGTCATTTCTTCGCGGCAATCCTAGGAATAACCCCTCCCCACGTAAAGCGGCTCGCCGCGACCGCAGGGATCGCTTATCACTTCGGTCGCTGAGCCGCCCCCCGCCAGAACTGTCATCCCGAGGTACTCCGAGTGACCTCTGAGCCGAGCGACATTCATCATCCACAGTCACCCAACCCCCGCCGTCTCCTCCCCCTCTTTCCTCCTCAGCTGCCCGCAGGCGGCATCAATATCCCGCCCGCGAGACTTCCGCACGTGCGCATTGACTCCGTTGTGCCGCAAAATCTCCTGAAACGTCACCACGTCAGCAGATTTCGGCCGCCCGTACGGCAACCCCTCCACTTCGTTGTACCGAATCAGGTTCACATTCGCCCGCAGCGTCCGGCAAACCTTCGCCAGTTCCCGCGCATGCTCCGCTCGATCGTTCACACCCGAAAGCAGGATGTACTCCAGCGTGATCTCCCGCCCCGTCTTCTCGAAGTAGTGCCGCGCCGCATCCAGAATCTCCCCCAGCGCAAAATGCTCCGCCCAGGGAATCAACTCGCGCCGCAGTCCTTCCGTCGGCGCATGCAGCGAAATCGCCAGATTGATCGGCAGCTCCTCCCGCGCAGCTCCCTCATCTTCGGCGGCACCCCCACCGTCGAAATGGTAATCCGCCGCGCCCCCATGTTCATGCACTTCGGATCATGCAGCACCCGAATCGCCTCCATCACATTCGCATAATTTGCCAGCGGCTCCCCCATCCCCATAAACACCACGTTGGTAATGCGCTGCGCAGTCTCTCCCTTCGTGCCTCCGCGCCTTCGTGCCTCCGTGCCTTCCTCCAATACCCGATTCAACCTCCACACCTGCTCCACAATCTGCGCCGCCGACAAATTCCCCTTCGCACCATTGACCCCACTCGCGCAGAACTTGCACCCCACCGGACAGCCCACCTGCGAGCTGACGCACGCCGTCCGCCGTGCCCCATCCGGAATCATCACCGTCTCGGCATTCGCTCCACCCCACCCGATCAGCAGCTTCTGCGTCCCGTCGCCGCTGCGTTGATGCCTGTTGATCTGTCCATCCGCAAATGCCAACCGCTCTTCCAGAAGCCCCCGAGCCGCCCGCGAAAGGTTGGTCATCTCACCCGGCTGATCCACCAGCTTGCCGTATACCCAGTCCCGCACCTGCCCCGCCCGAAACCCGGGCCACCCCCAGGATTGTGCCATTGCATCAAATTCCACAGACCCAAGCCCCAGGAACCGCGGCTTTTCAGGATTGATCAGGTCTAGGGGCATACCATTTGTACGAATGACAGGCGATGAAACCCACGAAACAATCGCGCGCCTCGCCCGCTTTTTCTGTTGACCGGCCGAACGATAGCTGGTCTGTTAATGATGTGCCAATGAATGTCTCCGCGCATAATCGCGACAGTCACAAGCACACCGGGGACGGACTTGGCGTGGCACACGACCGACCTGACGAGAACCGGAAGCATCCCGACCACGGCAGCGGGGGTCGATCTCCCCAGCGCCCAACCGCCGAACCCACCGATGAGCAGCTTCTCATCGAATACCGGCAGGGCGACCGCGCCAGCTTTGCCAAGCTGATGCAGCGGTATCAGCGCGAGCTATATCACTTCCTTGTCCGTTTCCTTGGCGACCGCGCCGCGGCCGAGGACGTCTTCCAGGAAGCATTCCTTCAGGTCCACCAGTCCGCCGCTCAGTTCGATCCCACGCGCCGCTTCCGTCCATGGCTGTTCACCATTGCAGCCAACAAGGCCCGCGATCTCATCCGCTCGCAGGCCCGCCGCCCTGCCAATCCGCTTCAGGCATCGATCTCCTCGGATGAAGAATCTGGCGAGTTCATCGATCTCATGCAGGCGGCCTCCTCACTTCCCGGCGAGCCCATGGAACGCGAAGAATTACAACAGCAGGTGCAAAAGACCGTTATGTCCATGCCCGAGCACCTGCGGGAAATTCTGCTGCTAAGCTATTTTCATCAGTTCCCATACAAGCAGATCAGCGACATTCTGGATATTCCGCTTGGAACGGTTAAATCGCGCCTGCATGCAGCCGTTGCTTATTTTGCCGATCGCTGGCGGGCCACGAACCAGGGTAAGAGCGCGTCGTAGCAATTGCTGTAGTTGGCAATTCGTGTTGTCAGACACATCGGTCGATAAACCATTTCAGGACGTTATGTGCTGGAACGAATCGAGGAAATACTGTATTCTTCCTGTGACACATCTGGCATCAAACGTCTCTTGAGGGATGTATGACGAGGAAGCTTAACCAATCGGATCGTCAGGCTGTTGACCTGGTACTCGACCAGATGGCCAAAGGTCAGGATGGCGACGGCGTCATCGCCGTCGGCGCACCGCCGACCGAACCACGCGTGGAGGCACTTGGCAAGATCCTGAGTGTCTTGGAGAACATGCCCGCGGCTGAGCCCCCCGCCGATCTCGTCAAGCGGACGCTTCAATTGATCGAACGCGGCACACCACAGCCTGCGCAAACGCGACCGGTTCCCCCTTACCTTGGCCCCGGCCAACTGCCGGCCTGATCGCTAGCCAGCACTGACCATTTGATATCGCGGTCGGCGTGAAAATCCTCACATCGACCGTTTTCTTTTGCGCTCGACGAGAGCGGCAACCAGCGAATCCACCTGCTCATCCGAATGCGCCGCCGACAGCGTGATCCGCAACCGGCTCGACCCCCGCGGCACGGTCGGAGGTCGAACCGCAACCACCAGAATCCCTTTCTCCTTCAGTTCTTCAGCAAGACTGAGCGCCACCCTCTTCGCTCCCCATGACCAGCGGAACGATTGCTGAATCTCCATCAGGAATCAAGTGGCCCGCCTTGCCGACTTCCTCGCGCACCCGCTTCGCAAGCTGCCTCACGCGCCGCTGCCGCTCCGGTTCATCCCGAATGATCCGCAGCGCCGCTTCACACCCAACCCCCACCGCAGGCGGCACCGCCGTCGAGTAGATATACGCCCGTCCGAAATTCACCACGCACTCGCACAACCTCTCCGAGCCGCACACCGCCCCCCCGATCATCCCCAGTGCCTTTGACAGCGTTACCACAAACACATCCACATCCCCCGTCAATCCCAACTCCGCCGCATATCCGCTGCCTCCCCGTCCATACACGCCGCTGCCATGCAGCTTCGTCCACCAGCAGCGCAAACCCAAACTTCCGCCGCAACGCCGCGAGCCCTGCGAGATCCGCCGCATCCCCATCCATGCTGAAGATCGATTCCGTGATCACCACATCGATCTGTTTCGAATCGGTCCGCGCCTCGAGCAGCCGCTCCAACTTCTCCAGATCGTTATGACCAAAAACGCGCATCGACCTCTCCGACGCCCGCACCGCATCCACCAGCGACGCGTGCACGAGCTTGTCGATCAGAAACCGCACGCTCTTCCCCGCCGCCTCCGCCATTCCCGCCAATGCCCCAACCGCCGCATGGTTCGTCTGATACCCGCTCGGCAGCAGCACAGCACTCTCCGTCCCCTTCCAATCCGCCAGTGCCCGCTCCGCCGACGCGAGCGTGCCCGAGTATCCCGTGATCAGCGCCGATGCCCCACTCCCCGCGCCTTCCTTCAAGGTCGCCCGCGCAATCGCCTCCCTCAGCTTCGGATGTCCGCGCAACCCCAGGTAGTCATTGGACGAGAAGTTCACATACCGCCGCCCGCCGATCAGTACCTCGACCTCGGAAGACAAATGCTCCACCACCCGCCGCTCTCGATGCAGATGAGCGTGCTTCCGCTGAACCAGCGCCTCCGCAGCCGTTCGCTCCAGTTCCGAATCCATCGTGCACTCGCCAGTGCCTTCTCAACCAATGAAAAAGGGCACGTTGATCGTGCCCGCGAAATCCGTCACCACATCAGCACTTACACCTACGCCCCCGCTTCCTCCTCCAGGTTTTCCTCTTCCTCTTCTTCCTGATGATTGTGGTCGGACATATCGACAACGTCCCGCGCCTCGTCGTCAATCGCGACTCCAGTCATCTCGGCCAGCTTCTGCTTCATCAGCCGCCCCACCTTGAACTTCACGGTCCGCTTCTCCGGAACCTCCACCGGCTCCAAAGTCTTTGGGTTCTGCGTTTCCGCGCTTTGCGGACCTTCGTCTCAAAAACGCCGAAGTCCCGGAACTCCAATCGATTTCCCTGCCCGAGTTCGCTGACGACCTCATCGAGGAACTGCTGCACGATCCGTTTCACCTGAACCCGCTTGGCTGCGGTCCGCTCGGCGATCCGATCGATCAACTCCTTCTTTGTTCTCGTGGCCATTCGCGCCCTCGAAAGTTGATAAGATTCGGTGGATAACAGACTTAATCACTATGCCCTGCGCCCGAGCGAAATTCAAGCGAATTTACCCACGCAGTTCGCCAATCCCTAACCTTCTCCTATCCATTCCTTCCAAACTGCCGTTTTTACCCTCAAATCTGGAAATCCGCCACAAATTGTTGCTCTCGCATCGCTTTGGGCCGCCGATCGCGATATTTCAGCTTTGGCGGCTCCGCGCTCACCTGGTTCAGCGGCGGAACGCTGCTGGTAATAAATACATTACCGCCAATCGTCGCCCCCCGCCCGATCACCGTCTCCCCGCCCAGGATCGTCGCTCCCGCATAAATTGTCACATTATCCTCGAGCGTCGGATGTCTTTTCTGCCCGCGAAGCAACTGCCCGAATCCCGGCACCAGCGCCCCCAGCGTCACGCCCTGATAGATCTTCACGTTATCGCCGATCTCCGTCGTCTCACCGATCACCACGCCCGTCCCGTGGTCGATGAACAATCTCCGCCCGAGCTTTGCGCCGGATGGATGTCGATGCCCGTCAAACTATGTGCATACTCCGTCATGATTCTTGGAAGCAGCGGCACCTTCAGCTCATAAAACTCATGCGCCAGCCGCTGCACCATGATCGCAAACAAACCCGGATAGCAGAAGATCGTTTCATCCGTGCTCTGCGCCGCCGGATCCCCGTCGAACGCCGCCTGCACGTCTTCCGCCAGCAGCAGCCGCACATCCGGAATCTTCTCCAAGAACACCGTCACGGCATGCGCCGCCTCCCGGTCGCAGCTCTCGCAGCGCTCCGCATTCCCATTGTTGTCCGGAATCTGCTCCCGATACCGCAGGCAGCATCGCACCTGCTCGTAGAGCATTTCCGACAGCTCCATCGCGAGTTCGCCGATCCGGAACGGTAGATTCTCCCGCGTCAGCCCCTGCTTTCCGAAGTATCCCGGGAACACCAGCTCGCGCAGCAGCTTGATGCTCTGGATAATGACGTCCCGGCTCGGAAGAAAAACGCGATTCAGGTGCTGCAGCCGCGGCTCGTCCGTCACGCTCTTGACGATCGCCTCCACGATCTGCGGCAATTGTTCGTTCAGTTGCTTGCGATCCATTGATTCACCACGTCAGGCAAATGCCTGTTCTTAGCTCCTCCCAATGATACAGATACGGATATACAAAAAGGCGGGCAGCCGCGATCATTCGCGGCCCGTACAGCGACAGAACATGGATCGGATGGGTGTTCGCATTGAAGCTCAACCAGGACTATATCCAATGCCAGGCCCAATTGCCAAATTCTTGGCAAGGCAGAGTCATAGAAACAGTGCAGGGCTGACCTTGAAGTGCTCGGCCAGCATGCGGATGTTGGCTTTGCTGAGTTCCCGCTTGCTGCTGAGGATCAGCGACGCTTGCCCGCTGCCGCCCACCAGTTTGCCCAGATCCACCGTGTTCATCCCGTGCTCCTCCATCAGCCAGCGCAGCGCTTCGATCGGAGTTGGCTTGCGGCGCGAAGACCGTTCTTTGAGCAGGCTGGAGTGCTCCTGATCGTACTCCCGCACCAGGCGAACCAGCACGTCGGTGTAGTCGCTCTCGCCGGGAGTGAGCCCGGGATCGTCGGCGCGGCCGAGCAGATCCCGAAGGATCTCACCGGCCCGAAGATATTCGCCCCGCGTACGCAACGGCCGAAGCGGGAAACGACGCACCAGGTTCAGGTAGTCGTTCGCCACCGCCGGCCCATCTCCACCACGATGTTTAGTTGCCGTGCTCATCGTTCACCTCATCCATGTTTTTTCGAGTATTCAGCGTGCGTCAGCAGCTCGCAGATCACCACTGTCTGCCGCTCATACGAGATCACCGTCAGCAAGCGAAAACTGTTGCCGCCGATGTTGAAGCACGTCATCGTCGTTCCTCGAACCGCATCGGCATGCGGGAAAGTCCTGCGCACCTCCGCGAGGCTCTGCCATTGCGCCGCTTCCGTAATCTCGATCCATCGATGCATCGGCTTGCGTGCCGCAGGATGCTTCTTCAGAACCGGATCGATCGTCTCCGGAAGCGCGATCAGCATCTCACATAGTATCGGTCCGTTCTTGCAGAATGCAACATTAACTCTTGCATTTCGCAAGTCGTCTGCGTAAGCCCGGCGTCCTCTTCCACCTCTTGCCCCTCACGCCCCTAAACCAATAATCCCCCCCATGGAAGCCCTCATGATCGGCGTCTCGGGCCTGCGCGGAACCATCGGCGGAACCCTCACCCCCGCCGTCGTCATGCAGATGGCCTCCGCCTTCGCCACGTTCCTCAAGCAGTCGGGGCCCGTCGACGCCAACCACCACCGCGTCGTTTTCGGCCGCGATTCCCGCCCCAGCGGCCCCTGGGTCCGCGACGCCGCCTTCGCCGCCCTCGCCGCTTCCGGCGTCGAAGTCATCGACCTCGACATCGTCACCACCCCCGGCGTCGCCATGATGGTCCAGCACCTCAAGGCCGATGCCGGCGTCATTGCCACCGCCTCCCACAACCCCATCCAGTGGAACGGCCTGAAATTCCTCAACCACCGCGCCGTCGCCCTCCCCCCCGCCGACGCCGCCAAGCTCAAAGACCTCTACAACCAGCAGGTCACGAGCTACACCCCCGTCCAGCAGTTGCTCCCCGTCATTAAGAATTCCGAAACGCACGCCCTCCACGTCAAGCGCGTCCTCGATCGCGTCGATACGCTGGGAATTTCCACCAGGCGCTACAAGGTCGTCCTCGATTCCGTCAACGGCGCCGGCTGCGTCGCCACCGCCACCCTGCTCAACAAGCTCGGCTGCCAGCTCGTCCACCTCAACGGCACGCCCAACGGCCAGTTCCCCCACGAGCCCGAGCCCACGCAGCAAAACCTCACCCAGCTCGCCGCCGAGGTGAAGCGCCAACATGCCCACGTCGGCTTCGCCCAGGACCCCGATGCCGATCGCCTCGCCATCGTCGATGAAAACGGCGCCTACATCGGCGAAGAATACTCCCTCGCCCTCTGCACCAATTCATCCTGAGCAAGAAACCCGGCCCCACCGCCACCAACCTCTCCACCAGCCGCATGCTTGACGACATCGCCGCCCAAACCGGCTCCCGCGTCATCCGCACGCCCGTCGGTGAAGCCAACGTCGTCGATGCCATGCTGCAGGCCAACGCCAACATCGGCGGCGAAGGCAACGGCGGCGTCATCGACCCCCGCATCGTCCCCGGCCGCGACTCCCTCGTCGGCATGGCCTACGTCCTGGCCCTCATGGCCGCCACGGGCAAATCCATCTCCCAACTCGTCTCCGACATCCCGCGCTACGAGATCGTCAAGACCAAGTTCGAATGCCGCCGGGAAGACGCCGATCGCGCCGTCGCCGCCCTCAAAGCGCATTTCGCCAGCGAGAAAATCGACACGCAGGACGGCATCCGAATCGACTGGCCCGATGCCTGGGTCCACGCCCGCCCGAGCAACACCGAACCCATCATGCGCATCATTGCCGAAGCCCCGGATCGGGCATCCGCGGAAAAACGCATCAGCGACGTGCGTGCTGTGGTGGATAAAGCCCTCAAAACCTGATCCCCCATCGTCCCACACTCATCAAACGCATCCATCGCCTGTAGGTGCGACGCATGCGTCGCCCTCTTCCCCCTGTCCCTCCGGGAAAGGGCAAGCTTGAGGGCTCTGCGTTCTCGCTCCGCCCGAACAGCCCCGCTGTGCCCTTGGGCTTTCATCCGGCAGGGCCGAGCATAAAACTGCCGTGCAATCATGAACGTCAGTTGCGGGCAAACCCGCCGTCGCAACCGCGAGAGCGGGGTCTTGACGACCCTTTAAGCGGTTGTGACGACGCAGTTGGGTCGATCCCGTGCCGCCTTCGGTGGGCCGGAAAGGGCATAACACGTTCCAGCCGGTGGTCATTCTGGAGGGGGTAACCTTTGGTCGCTTTTGCTGCTACGACAAATTGGCATGTTCGGACTACCATGTCGTCAGATCGGGCAAAAGCGGGGTCGGCGGCCGGGTGGGGAGGGTACGGTACTACAACGGTGAGAGTACGGTGTGAGTCGGGAGCCGAATCGGACGCAACACAGGAGCACAACATCCTGTGTTTCCGTGTTTTCACGGACGGGCTCGGGGCCGGATTGCCTGGATGAGAGGGGTCGTGGCCGTGCCCTTTCCGGCCCATCGCGGGGTGCGGAAAGTGCATAAGACGCTCTGGGGAAACCCAAACGGACCAGATCTCAAACCGCAATTTGTGGGCGCTGCCCCACACCCCCCCCGGAGCTGCTGCCGGCACGAGCTTCGGCGAAGCTCTTTGCGGGAATTGCTGCTGTCCCGCTATTCTCCTGGTTCCTATGGCGGAAAAGAACCCGCTGCTTGAGGCCTATCTTGCCGCCTATCCATCGCACCACGAGTGCTTTGAGCGCTGGCCCGTTCAGGGAAATATGCGCGTACGCCTGAGCCTTGCGGAAACGCTTCCACCGGCTGGCGTATCATCTTCGATTCTGTCCATCGTGCTGAATGCGAAAGAGCAGGTGTTGTATCTGTGGCCAGGACAGCGCTCGGGCAGTATTGCCCATCTGCTGGTGGGTGGCCGCCCTGAAGCGAGCGAGACGCCGGACCAGACCGTGATCCGTGAAATCGGCGAAGAGACCGGTTGGCGCGTTCGGCCGCTGCGGATGATCGGATTCCGCCATTTCTTCCAGATGGAGCCCTGGTCGCAAAAGAGCGATCGGCCCTATCCCGATTTCATTCAGCCGATCTATGCGGCTTGCGCGCTGGCATTCGATGAGCGCCTTGTCGTCCCGGGCGATCGCATTCCCGCTGAGTTCGTCGATTTCGCGGCGGTCGAGAGTGCAATGGATATCGCCCAGCGTCCGCTCTTATATGCGGCGAGGGCTCAATGGCCTGTTGAGCAGGACGCCGGGGGAGCGTGGGGGACTGGAATGAGATCGGGGAGGGCTGGAGGGACTGGCAAGGACGCTTTCGAGCGACGAGGCTGACATTTTGACGCGGGCGGGTTTGCACGGTGTGAGCACGGTGTGAGCACGGTGTGAGCACGGGGAGGGTACGGTGTGGGTACGGTGTAAGCCGGTTGTTTTGCACAACCGGATGTCAATATGTCGTATGGGTACTACCGCCCCGCTTGGTGGGGAATTTGTGGGGGATGGGATGAGCGAAGCGGCGGGTTGCGGAGGCCCAAAGGCTCGTTCGGTGTGCGGTGCATCCGGGAATGGCCGCCGGGCAGGCTGGGGGTGGAGAGCAGGGATCAGGTCTGTCATGCGGGTTGCGATTCATGGACGCGCGGGCAAGCATTTAGAAGACGCCCGGGCGGGCATCTGTCTGGCACGCCTAGCTCAATCCCGATCCGTAAAGGCTCCTGCTGGCTACCGGGCTTGCGGCTGGTTCACTTCGTCGCGCTGCTGTTTCGGCGCTGTGCCCCTTTGTGGTTCATCCTTTTGCCTTCACCGTTCCGCTCACATGCGCTGCCGGCCGCTGATGGCGTCGGCCAGGATGTTGCGGTTGGCGTATTCGATGCTGCTGCCGGTGGGAAGGCCGCGGGCCAAGCGGGTCACCTGGACGTTGGGGAAGCGGGCCACGAGGCTCTGGACATGCAGGGCGGTGCCGTCGCCTTCGAGCGTGGGGTTGGTCGCCATGATGATTTCGCGGATGGTCCCGGATTCCAGGCGCTTGACCAGGGCGTCGAGTGTCAGATCGGATGGATCAACGCCCTCCAGCGGGGAGATGCGGCCGAGCAGGACGTGGTAGACGCCCTGGAACAGGCCCGTGGCTTCGAGGGCCAGGAGGTCCTTGGGCTGCTCGACGATGCAGACGATGCCCTGATCGCGGGCGGGATTGGCGCAGATGGCACAGGGATCCTGCTCGGTCAGGTTGTAGCAGATCGAGCAGTGCTTGATGCGGGTCTTGACGTCGCGGATGGCATCCGCGAGGCGCATGGCTTCTTCGGGCTTCTGCTTGAGCAGGTGGAAGGCGATCCGCTCGGCCGAACGCATGCCGATGCCGGGGAGCTTCGAGAGCTCGTTCATGAGGTTTTGGATGCTCTGGGTGTAGCTGGACATTGGCGGCGGATTATAGGCGGATGGGGTTGGGCGTTCACGGGTTGACCCGGGCGGCGTTCGCGGCGGCGCACCAGGTCTGCCACATTTGGCGGTAGGCGCGTTCGAGATCACGCGTCAGGGCGCCGGCATCCATCAGGCGTGAGGTCTGCATGCGGCCGCGGAGGGTCTGGTGCAACTCGTCGAGGCGGGATTTGTCCCCGGCAAGCCGGGTGGCGATCGTCACGTACTGGTCCAGATTGCCAGCAATTAGATCCGGCAAGCCGATGCCGGTCAGGAGGCTCGCGCCCACACGCGAGGCATGGGTGCGCCCGGCAAGTGCAATCACCGGCACGCCCATGTACAGCGCCTCGCAGGTGGTGGTCGTGCCGTTGTATGGGAATGGATCGAGGACGATGTCGAGCTGGTTGTAGAGATCGAGGTGCTCGCGGTGGTTCTGGAGATGGGGGCGGATCTCCAGGCGATCCGCCGAAATACCGAGGGCGGCGAACTGCTCGATAAGCCGGCGGGCGCCGCTCTCGCCGCGGCACCGGAGCATGAGCCGCGAGGAAGGGACGGCGTGGAGGATTCGGGCCCAAGTTTGGCGGGCAGGCGAAGAAATCTTGGGGGGAATATTGAAGCAGCCGAAGACGATCGGCGCAACGGGATCGCGCGGTGTGCGGTGAGTGGACTGGCTTTCCGGAGGCGGACAGTAGCACCAGGGGGCTGCGGGAAGGCGGGCCAGTTTCTCGGTGTGGAATTGGTCGGTCATGCCGGGCGGGTCGGAGATGTTGTCGGTGATGCGGTAGTCTATCGCACCGACGCCGGTGGTATCGGGATAGCCGAGGTAGGTGACCTGGACGGGGGCGGGCCTGCGGGCAAACGCCAGCAGGCGATTGCCGGCGGTGTGGCCCATGAGATCGACCAGGATGTCGATCCGGTCGCCGCGGATCGATTGGGCCAGTTGCTCGTCCGAGAGGCGGGCGGTGCTGCGCCAGTGGTCGGGCAGCTTGCGCAGCCGCTCGGTGACGGCATCGGAGGAATGCTCATCGGCGTAGCAGAAGACTTCGAACTGCCCGCGATCGTGCTGCTGGAGGATAGGCTCGATGAAGCAGGCGACCGAATGCTGGCGAAAATCGGCTGAGACGTACCCGATGCGCAGGCGTCGGTTGGGGTCAGCCTCGGGCGGATTGGCGTGCGGCGGGACGTGGGCGGCGAGCGGCTGGGCGTGGCGCTGGCCCCAGGCGACGTGTCTGGTGAAGATCGCCTCCGGCTCGGCACTCGGGTCATAGTGCAAGGCGAAGAGAACCGCGCTTTGCGGAATGGGAGACGCCGGGTCGGCGGCGATCGCGGCGTTGAAGGCAGCTATGGCCTGGTCCACTTCGCCGGTGATGAGCAAGGCGGCGGCGAGGTTCTGCTGGAACTCGGATTTTCCGGGTGCGAGCGCGACGGCGCGGCGATAGTGGTCGATCGCTTGGTCCTGGCGGCCCAGTGATGCCAGGGCGCTGGCGAGGCTGGTGTAGGCATTGGCATAGTCGGGTCGAAGGGCGATGGCCTTGCGGGCAGCTTCGACGGCTTCCTCGTGGCGGCCGGCGCCGGAATAGGCGTTGGCGAGATTCGCGAGAATGGACGGGTCATTCCGGATCGCAAGTGCCTTGGAAAAGGCGGCGATTGCCTGCTGGTATTGGCCGAGGGCTTTTTGGCACACACCCAGGTTGGACAAGGCCTCGACGTAATCGCCCTTGAGCTCCAGCGCAGCCTGGCAGCTGGCGAGCGCTTCATCATCCCGCCGCAGTGCGTGCAGGACGGCGGCAAGATTGCAATGGACTTCCGGCTTCCCGGGATCCAACTTCGCGGCACGCGACAGAGCCTGGGCGGCATCCGGCAGAGCCGACTTGCGATAGAGCACGAGACCCAGGAGATGCCATGCATCGGCGTGCGCGGGCTCCAGCGTTACGAGCTGGCGGCAGAGCTGGGCCGCTTCATCCAGGCGACCGGCGGAGAACATCTGGAGAGCGTGGGAGATGAGTTGCTGTGCTTCAGCCGGCGGCATTACTGATTCCGACACCCTATGAGGGTAAGATCCGAGCGGGAGCATAACATCAAGTCCGGTGCTTTGCCCATGGAACGCTTCGATCCTGCAACCGTCGCGACGAGTCCGCGGCCGCTGTTTGAGCTGCTGGCAGAACAGTTTCCGCGGTCCAGCCGACAGACGCTTAAGCGAATGGTCGAGCACGGGAGGGTGTGGATCGCGGATCGTCAGGCGCGGCGGCTGATCGATCCGGTCAGTCCCGGTGAGGCGGTGCGGGTGGAGGCGCGAGGGCATGGCAATGTGGAGAAGCCATCGCTTGATTCTCTGGAGATTGTGTTCGAGGATCGAGATTTGGTGGTCATCAACAAGCCGGCGGGGTTGCTGACCAGCACCGGGCCCAGGGAGAAGCGGCCGACGGCGCTGGCAATGCTGCGGAAGCTTTATGCCCGCACAGAACGCCAGGCTCGCATCGGAGTGGTTCACCGGCTGGATCGGGATGCTTCGGGATTGCTGGTGTTTTCCAAGACGAATGCCGCGTATGATTCGCTGAAGAGGCAACTGTTTCAGCGCGACATTCAGCGGATCTATTGCGCGGTGGTGCATGGCGTTCCGAATCCGCCCGGCGGGCGGATCGAGTCGCGGCTTGTCGAGCACGCGGATGGAACGGTTCATGCCACCAGGGCGCGGGGGAAGGGCCGGCGCGCAGTGACGCATTATGAGGTGGTTCGTCAGCATGAACGGCTGGCAGAATTGTGCGTGCGGCTGGAGACGGGGCGAAAGCACCAGATTCGGGTTCACCTTGCCGGTCGCGGCTGGCCGATCGTGGGGGACCGTGTCTATGGTCGGCCTGATGGAGCGAAGCGGCTGATGCTGGCGGCGGTGGAGCTGGGGTTTGACCATCCGCGCACGGGCGGAGCGCTGCGCTTTAGCGTACCGAAACCGGTGGAGATCCAGCGGCTGTTTCCGGACGACCGTGCGTTACACTCCGTTTCACGATGAAGCCTTCTTCGAAACAAGATCCCCCTACCCAAGATATCCGCTTTCACCGGCGGATCGTGCGGTCGTTCTACTACGCAGGTGCCGGGCTGTGGTTTCTGCTGCGGACCCAACGCAATGCGCGGATTCACGTGGTACTGGCGGCGATCGCGTGCGGGCTGGGCGCCTGGCTTGGCATTTCGGGTGTGGAGTGGGCGATCATCGTCTGCGCCATCGCGGGAGTGCTCATTCTGGAGGGGTTGAATACGGCGATCGAGGCGGCGGTGGATCTGGCCTCGCCGGAGATCCATCCTCTGGCCAGGCACGCCAAGGACCTTGCGGCGGGGATGGTGCTGATCGCGGCGCTGGGGTCGCTGGTGATCGGGCTGATCATCCTGGGGCCGCCGCTGTGGGCGAAGATTTTTCACTGAGAGTTTCCACTGAGCATATCGCCGGGAGGTGGTCGAATGCCCCAGGTGGGATTCGAACCCACACGGCCCTTTCGGGCCAGGGGATTTTAAGTCCCCAGCGTCTGCCGTTCCGCCACAGGGGCCTGAGCGCTGGAATCTTCGTCAGCAAAATGACGGCAGTCAAACGGGGATGAAAGATGGGCAGGTTATGGGGCGCGCCGGCTTAGTTGCTCATCGAGGCAGTGAAGCGGTCGGTGATGGTTTGCAGCGCGTGGGATTGGTCATCCGTGAGAGTGGGGGGGAGTTCACGGGCGATAAGGGCGTCGGCAATTTGGTCGGCTCGCTGGTCGAGGCGGGGCTGGCCGAGCCGGTCCCAGTCACAGCGGCGATTGCGGAAGAGGAGTTCGGCGCGAAGAGTTCCGTGCGGAAGTTCTCGGCGGTGTGCTCGTGATCGAGGAACGAGCCGGCAGGGCCGACTTCTCGGGTGATGTCGATAGCGAGGGTTTCCGGCGTGACGGCGACACCGCGGCGGAAGCGTTTGGCGTAGGCGATCATCTCGTTGTCGATGACGGCCTGGGCGGTGGATATGGTGAGCTCGGATTCGAGCTGGCCGACGCCCCAGATGTTGGAGACACCGGCGGCCATGTGAGTGTGGATGCCGAACATTTTTTCGAGGGCTGCTTGTTCATCCGGGCACATGGATTCGGTGGAGACCCATGAAGCGGAGGGAAGATTGTAGAAGCGGCCCATCTGGGCGGAGATACCGGCGAGGAGGGCATTTTCCGGTCTACCAGTGACAGCCATGGCGGTCTTCATGTCGAAGACGTGGGCGAGACCGAGGTTGTAGATGCAGGGGCGGCCGGGTTCGAGAAGTTGATTGATGACCAAGCCGGCGAGGATCTCGGCGTTGCCCACGGCGGCCGCGCCGGCAAGGGTGACCGGGCCGGAGACGCCGGCCATGGGTTCGCCGTTGATGGAGGCAGGGATGGCATGGCCGGCGGTGGCGCGGAAGATTTCCAAGGCGAGGTGAGTCCAGCGCAGGGGGCCATGCGCAGTGAAGCCGATGGAGAACCACGGGTGGTTGCCGACGATGGGTTTGATTTCGACGAGAGTGCGGGCGCCTTCGGGGGAAGCGCACAGGACACGGATGTGCTTGGTGGTGTTGCGGGCGATGATGTTCAGGGCGATGACATCGGCGACGGTGGGAGGCGCATCGGCCAGTGCCATGCCAAAGACGGCCTGGACATGCGGAAGGTGGTGGAGGAGCCGGGCGATGTCGGCCATGTCGGCGGAGGTGAAACGGTGGTGTCTGCCGTGGCGGTAAAGATTGAGGCCGGGGCAGGACCAGAAGGCGGGAGCCGTTTCTGCAGTGGCGGAGAGGACGGTGGGATTGCCGATGCGGTCGGTGAGCGAGACGGAGTGCGGGCAGCGGCGGATCAGTTCTTCGACCATTTTCCCGAGAAGGCGGATAACGTCGGGCCCGTCGCCGGGCTTGGCACCGTTCTTGAGCAGGAGAGCGGCGATTTCATCGTGCTCAATTTTGATGCCTGGGTTTTCGAGGAGGTCGAGGGACGCTCGGTGGATTTGTTCGGCTGCGTTGGGGGCGTTGGCGGGATTAAACATGGTACGAAGCATTTGTTTGCGCAATGTCAATTCTACGAGACTGAGGCGGTTCTGCCGGCGCTGGCGACCGCTACATTCGCCGCGCTAGAGCGATCAGTATACCTTGCGGGCAATTCCAGAACCCAATGGACGAGCAAGTTTGAATCGCTTTGATTATTGACGCAGCAAGCAAGATTCGGTGGTGTTGACGCGGGTAGGTTCCAGTTCAGATCCATTGAGGAACCGTCGGCTTTGGCGCCGCGAATGATCAGGCGGGAGATAGCAGCTCAGCGAGGCGGAGATCGGATTGGGTGGTGATCTTGAGGTTGCACTCGTCGCCGGGGATGAGCCAGACCTCGCAGCCCTGGAGTTCGAGGAGCTGGACGTCGTCGGTGACCTCGTCCAGCGGGATGGGGCAGCGTCGTAGGCTTGTTGCAGATCGGCCACGCGCATGATCTGGGGGGTTTGCATGGCCCAGAGGTTGGCGCGGGGGACGGTGCGCTGGACCTTGGCCGGAAGCGGGCCCGTGGCCTCTTTGATCGTCAGGGAAACGGGAAGCGCGGGGGCGGCGGCGCCGTGCTCGACGGCGGCGGCGAGGGTGGCGTCGATGAGCTGCTGTGAAATCAGCGGGCGGGCGGCATCGTGGACGGCGACCCATTGGATGCCGGGCTTCACGTGGGACAGGGCGTTTCGGACGCTGTGGGCGCGGGATGGGCCGCCGGAGCGGATCTCGATGCGCGGATCGTCCAGGCGACCGTGCGCCAGCACGTTCATCATCGGCTCGGAGGTGGGGATGATGATCTGCCGGACGTCGCGGCGGGCGAGAAAGGCGGCGACGCTGCGCTCGAGGATGGTCTGGCCGGCGAGCTCGCAGAGCAGCTTGTTCCTGTCGCCGCCGAAGCGGACGGCCTGGCCGGCGGCGGGCAGGATGACGGCAAAATCGGGCATGGGCAGGTTGGCTCAGGGGGCAGGCTGGGGCCGGGGTTGGGTACGGGACGGTCCGGCGGTGGAGCTGTCGGCGTCCATGCGGCCGAAGATCATCTTGCCGGCACTGGTCTGGCGGGTGTTGGTCACCGTGAACTCGACTTCCTGCTGAAGATGCGAGCGCCCTGCTCGACGACGACCATGGTGCCGTCGTCGAGATAGCCGACGCCCTGGCCGGCGTCTTCGCCGGGCTTGACCAGGCGGACCTTCATCTTTTCGCCGGGAAGAACGGCGGCTTTCATGGCGGTGGCCAGATCGTTGAGGTTGATGACGTCCACGCCGCGAAGCTGGGCGACCTTGTTGAGATTCATGTCGTTGGTCAGGAGGCGGGCGCTGAGGTCCCTGGCCAGCGCCACCAGCTTCTGATCGACGCCGATGTCGCCGTGATCACGGGAGGAGCTGTCGTAGAGGGCGACATCGATGCGCGGGCTGGTGCGGAGCTTGCGAAGGACATCGAGGCCGCGGCCGCCACGGTTGCGTTTGAGCTTGTCGCCGCTGTCGGCGACGAGCTGGAGCTCGTCAAGGACAAACTGCGGAACGACCAGCTGTGAATCGATGATGCCGGTCCCGACGACATCCACGATCCGGCCGTCAATGAGGACGCTGGTATCGATCAGGATGGGCCGGGCGCCTTTGATCGCCTTGCGAAACTCGACATAGGGAATGATGAAGCGGAAGTCATCCTTGGACTGCATGATGAAGCTGATGGCGAGATAGCACGATGCCACCGTGACCATCATGTTGATGTAGTCGATGAGGCGTTCGCGATCGCCGGTGGCATACTGCTCGACCATCAGACGGACGACGAAGCTGAGGATGTACGCGATGAGCAGTCCGACAACGAGGCCGAAGAAGGTGCCGGAAAAGACGGCGAGCTTCTGTCGGGGTGCGAGGATATCGATCGAGATCAGGAGCACGGCGAGCGAGAGCCCGACGGCCGGAAGCAGCCAGTCATAAAGGCCGGCGTCGCCGTGGACGGGCGTATGGCGGCCAAAGAAGCTGCCCACGGCAAACATCAGGAGAACAAAAAGCGCCCGCAGGACAATCAGGATCATTGTGCCGCCGGGATGTGCATTGGTTCCGGCACCTCAAAACAGTGTAAGGCCGGTGAATCGTTCAAGCCAGCGAATTTACCTGTGCACCAGCCAGATCAGGACGGCCAGGCCGATGGCGATGCGATAGATGGCAAACGGTACAAAACCGCGGGTTCGGACCCAGTTCATGAACCAGGCGACGACTGCCCAGGCGACGAAGAATGAGACCACAAAGCCGATTGCGACCAGGAGCCACTCGTGGCCGGTAATCTGGGCAGGGGCGAGGCCCGAGGCATCTTTGCCATGGTGCAGTGCCTTGAGCAGGTCGTAACCGGTGGCGGCGAACATGGTGGGCATGGAAAGGAAGAAGGAGAACTCGAGGGCGGTCGAACGATTGAGCCGGGCGAGCTGCCCGCCGGCGATCGTGGCCATGGAGCGAGAGGTTCCGGGAAAGACGGCGGAAAAGATCTGGCAGAAGCCGATCCAGACGGATTGGGCGAGGGACATCTGCTCCATGTGGCGTGTGATTCGCTGCGGTTGAGGCGGCGGATCATCGGGCACGGGTGCTGGTTCGGGTGGGCCGCCCGCGACGGCCGCGACGGCGGCAAGCTGGGCAACGACCGCGGGCTCGTCGCCGCTGCCGAACATCGCATCGACCGCCCACATGATTGCTCCGCCAATGACCAGGGAGCCGCCGATGACGGTGAGGTTTTCGAGGTTGGCGCTGATGACCTTCGTGAGCAGATAGGCGGGGATGGCCGTAACGATGAAGGCGATCATGGTAAGCGTCAGCGGATGGGTCAGCGCGGTGCGGTCGCCATTCTTTCCGTTGGGGAAGGTCCGAAGGAATTCGATGATCCGCTTGCGGAAGTAGACGGGAAGGCAGAGCACCGCGCCGAGCTGGATCACGATCGTGAACATCTTCCAGAAGCTGTCGCCCAGTTGAAGGCCAAAAAGGCTTTCGGCGATGCGCAGATGGGCGGTGGAGCTGACGGGAAGGAATTCGGTGACGCCTTCAATGATTCCCAACAACAGAGCCAGAAGATACGCGTTCAAGCGATCCTTTCGTTGGTTGACGGAAGAGATTCATCGCACGGTGAATGTAGGTGAAGCTGCTGTAAATGGTGATGACGATGGTGCCCCAGATGCCGAAGTTGCGGAAAGCTCTTGCCGGGAATTCGTAGCCGCTTTCGAGCAGTTGGTGGTGGAAGGCGACGTAGGCGAGGATGGCGAGGATGGTGCCGGACTGGAAGCCCATCTTGAATTTACCGGCCCAGACAGCGCCGAAGCTCTGGCCGGAGGCTTCGCTGAAGCCCCGCAGGGTCGTCACGAGGAGTTCACGCGCCAGAAGGACGATGACCATCCACGGGACCACTCCCGATATGGTGCGCACGACGTGGTGCACTTGCGACGACGTGACCGTCTCGGGAATAACGAAGTTCTTCCCGGCAAAGAAGATAAAACTGCCCAGCACCAGGATCTTATCGGCAAAGGGATCGGCAATGCGCCCAAAAGCACCTTCGACGTGCCATTTTCGTGCGAGATAGCCGTCCAGATAGTCGGAGACCAGGGCAATCACGTAGATGAAAAAGGCGCAACTGAGCAGCAATGGATCGCCGCGGCGTTCGTACTGGTAGAATGAGAGCAGGACAAAGAATGCGCCTGCCAGCACGAGGCGAAGCGTGGTAAGAATGTTGGGGACGTGCCGCCACATCGGGCGCGATTGTACGGTGCAAAGCCGGTGTGAACAAAACGGAAGACTGGACCGGGAAAACCGGCAGAAAGGGAAGGGTTATGTCTCAGCCGCCTCTGCAACCGCTTGACTCCGGCGAGCCGTATGGAGGCCGACCGACGGCGGTCACGGTACTGGCGATTATCGGGATCGTGCTGGGGGCGTATGGGTTCCTGTGCAAGCCGTTCGGAATCCTGGCGTACTTCATCAACTTTGGGCAGCCGAATCCCATCCTGGAGAATATCAAGGGCGACCGGGCGCTGTTCATGTGGATCGTCGCGACGACGGCGATGAGCTGGTTTCTCTCGACGCTGCTGCTGATCTTCAGCATCGGCGCGCTGGGCCTGAAGGATTGGGCCCGGCAGGGGCTGGTAGGCTGGGCGGTGGCGGCAATTGTCATCACGGCGATTGAAATCGCCGTTCAGTGGACGGTCGTGATGCCGAAGATGACGGAGGTGATGAGAAATGTGCCGAAAATGCCCGGCGCACGGCGTGGGGCAGATCGCCGGTTACGTGATCATGTTGATCTTCGGCTTTCTCTGGCCGGCGACGATGCTGATCTTTATGAGCCGGTCGGACATCAAGACTGCCTTCGCGCAAGGGGCACGCCCCGTCATTTGAACTTTGACGTGCCGAGCCCTAGTCTGTCGGGGGCATGCTCGGATTTCAGTTGGTTCAGATCATCTTCTGGCTTGCGCTCTCGGCATGGTTCGGCGCAGGGCTGTTCATCGCGATTGCAGCGCCCATCATTTTCCGCACGGTGCGGGAGAACAAGCCGGTCCTGCCGCATGTCTTGAGCGTCAATCTCGAAGGGCAGCATGCCACGTTGCTCGCCGGATCGATTGTGGAGCAGCTGCTGTCGCGTTTTGCCACGGTTGAATTGGCTTGTGCCGCAGTCGTGCTGGTCACGAGCATTCTGGATTTCTTCGTGGCGGACATGCACGGAATGAATCTGTGGGTGGGCGTTGTGCGCTGCCTGATCTGCGTCGGCGGCGCTGCGATTGTGGGTTACGACCGGTATGTGATCTGGCCCAGGATCGCGGCGAGCAAGACCGAGTACATTGAGCATGCGGACGAACCAGACGTCGCCAATCCGGCCAAAGACCGGTTCGACGCAGAGCACCGGCGCAGCGTGGCACTGGTCCCGATTGAACTCGGGCTGCTGCTGTTCCTGATTGTGTACAGCGCCAACGTTCAGCCTGCGCGGGTCGTGCCGGCGCCCGTGCAGGCGCCGGCGGCGAACTCGAAATAGCCATGGGCAAAGCACTTTCGAAGAAGGTTCAGGAGCGACGCGACCGCATCGCAAAGGTCCTGCCGATTCTCAAGCACACGTATCCGGACGCCCGATGCAGCCTGGATCATCGCGGACCGCTGGAGTTGCTGGTGGCGACGATCCTCTCGGCGCAATGCACCGATGAGCGTGTCAACATCGTCACCAGAGACCTCTTCAGGAAATTCCGAAGCGCCGCGGACTATGCCAACGCTCCAGAGGGAGAGCTGGAGAAGTCCATTCAATCGACGGGCTTTTTCCGCAACAAGGCCAAGAGCCTGCGGGGTATGGGAAAGGCGATCGCAGCCCACCATGGGGGCAAAGTTCCCGCGACCATGGAGGAACTTACGCATCTGCCGGGAGTTGGCCGCAAAACGGCGAACGTCGTACTTGGCAACGCATTCGGACGGAATGTTGGGGTCGTGGTGGATACTCACGTGGCACGGCTGAGCAACCGATTGGGTCTGACGAGGCACTCCGACCCGGTCAAGATCGAGCCCGATCTGATGGATGTAGTTCCGCAGAAAGACTGGGCGCTTTTTTCCCACCTGCTGATCTACCACGGGCGGCAGATCTGCAAGGCGCAATCCGGCTTGTGGGCGCTGTCCGCTTTTGAGCTATTGCCCGACCGGGCAGCTCTTTGCCAAAGAGAAAACGACGAAAGCAAAGGTGTGAGGCGGGGGAGCCTATCGAAGGGGCTGTGCCACTACAGGGGGTTGCCGTAGCCGAGGCCAAGATTCGCGTCGATTGCGCTGTAATCGTCGCCCGTGATGTTGTAGTCGAAGTTGGTGTCGCCAAGGCTCCAAGCCTGCCCCGGGTTCACGGCGGTTTGCCCCAGGCTCACGTCGATCGCGGCGTAATCGTCGCCGGTCACCTGCCCGTCGAGGTTCGTGTCGCCGAAGTAAGTATACTTCCCGATGATGGTATGGGGAGCAATGGTGTTTCCCGAGCCCGTGGGCCACACGCCTGCACCGAAGTCCGCGTTGTCGAGCAGTGCCAGGATCGTGTGACCGCCGGTGTTTTGCGATTAAAGTTGATATGATGCCGGGATTTCCTGGCGCCGTGTAGCCGGTCGTCACCCACTGCTGAATCTGTGTGAACGGCGAAGAGGCGGTGTACTGCACAAGCAAATCGTTGTCATTAAGGTCGAGCGTAGCGCTGCCGGCGAGGGACAGGCCGGTGGTCTTTAGGTACCAGTTGCCGTTGGTGGCCATGACCGCCGACGCGCCGTCGGCGATGCTGAGATTTCCCAGGTGCTGGATGGAATCGAATTCCACGCTGCCGGCGAGGACGTTGAGATTGAGGTCGGCGGTGCCGGCTTGAAAATCGTTGGAAAAGGCGTGGGCGCCGCCATTGATATTCAACGTGTCGTTGTCCGTGCCCCCGTTGAAGATGACGCCGACGGGCAACGCTCCGTTCAGCGTCATCGAATCGCTGCCAGCGCCGGTATTGAACGTAAGGGCAGAAATCCGGGCTTGGTCGATTGAATAGATTGCGGTGGGGTTGGTGCCGAGTGTTTCGCTGATCTGGATTCGCGAGGAGTTGTTCGGATCAAGGCCAACCGCGTAAACATCGGCTGATGCGCTTCCGGTATAGACGACCGGGAAATTCCCGAAATTGGGACCCCTTACCGTTGCACCGCTGCTTACGCTGACGGAATACGGGCCAACGTCGGTAGCAATGGTATCGCTTGGCGCCACCTGGCGGACGTAATAGCTGCCCGGCTGCACGCTGAAGGAATAGGACCCGTCGGCAAGAGTTATGGTGGAGGTTTCACTAGGATCGAGAATTCCGTTGTTGTTGGTGTCGAGAAAGACGGCAATGCCGGAGAGAGGCGGCTCGCCGGCACCGGCGACGCCATCGGCGTTGTAATCGCGGAAGGCGATGCCTGAAATCGCTCCCGGCTGCAAGACAGACTGGACGGCGGCGTCCGCCTGGATCAATCCATAACCGGTTGCCCGGTCAAAGCCGGTGTCGAAGCCGACGGTGCCGGGATCGTTCATGTCGATGGCCGTGTTCTGGAGCACGCTGTAGATCTGGCTGGGCGTGAGCGATGGATTGGCGCTGAGCATCGGCGCTGCGACGGCCCCGGCGGCCGGCGCGGCGGCACTGGTGCCAAAGAAGTTCGGATAAGTGTCAGGATCGCTCGAGCTGTCGCTATAGAAGAACGTGGTGTTGCCGCCATCGGGGGCGGTGAAATTTGGACGCTGACGGACGGTCGGCGATGCAAGGCGGGTACCGCTCGCGCCGAAGAGGATCGGCGTGTAACCGACCGATGAGAAGGACTCTACCAGGGGCGGCGACACGCCGTAAGCCGGTGTGTTGTACCATGCTGCCGCTGCAACGGCTGCGGCGCCGGCAGCATTGGCGTGACCGAAGAGTGTACCGCTGTTGGTGTTATATTCGGTGAACGGCGTGGAGGTGCCGAAGTTGACGTACTTAATCTCGCCGGGGTCCGCGCTGCTGCGCTTGACGATCATCAGGTTGTAGCTGGTGGGATAGCTACTGGTGTTGGTGAACTGAATCAACTCGACCGGATCAGCGCCGGATCCGGTGTTGGTGGTGGCGCTGCCGCCAACAATGAGCGTCCCTGCGCTGTCGAGAACATAGACGTCAAGTTCGACGGCCGAACTGGCGCTGCCGGGAATCGAACCATAGGGTTGATCCCACTGCACGCTGAGCGTGAGGGTCTGCAGACCTTTGAGCGAGAACGCCTGAAGATCGTCGGTCCCGCCGCTGGAGTCATAGTTCAGAGTTGTTCCGCCGAGGAAGTTGATTCCCTGCGAGCCGCCTTTTGTGATCGTGCCGGCACTGAGGGTGCGGTCCGCCCGCCAGCTTGTGTCATACGCCTGGCGCGCTTGGTTTCCTGCGGCTGAGAAGTAAGCCACGCCCGACGCGACGACGTTATCCACGGCTTGGGCAAGGATACCATCCTGGAACATCGGTTCGTCGAAATACATCACGTCGTCGATGATGATCTTACAGCCGGCATCGCGGAGGGCTTTGATCTTGTTGGCGAAATCGGTTTCGCTATTGAAGGCTGTGGCGAAGGCAATGCTCACCCCCGGGGCGGTGTCATAAACGAGTTGGGCCATGGCGCGGCCCTCGTCGGTGCCGCCGGCGTAGTCTTCGAGAATCTGAACGCCGGCAGGGAGGTCGCCGGTGGAGACGTCGGTTGCATAACTTCCGTTGCCGCTGGTGTTGAAGCTGTCGGAGAGGATGCCGACCTTGATGCCGCTTCCGGTGACGCCATAGAGCGATCGTGCGACGTCGGCACGGAGGGAGGTGTCGCCCTGGCTGGTCACAGAGCCGGTTGCCAGCGCGGCTTGAACCGCGCGTGCCGACGCCAATGCGGGAATCGTTACAAGCTCGCCAAGTTGGTTGATGGGCAGCCACCCCCATACGGCCTTGCCGCTCGCTCCGGCACCATAGAGGTGCAACTTCTTGAGTTCCTTGTAAAGCGTTTTCCCGTTGCCAAGCGTCTGGACTTCGACCTGGACGGCATTATCGCGGACGTGAAGCAGTTGGTTGGTCGGCGTGAACAACTGTCCCGGCTGCACCGCAGTGAACCGGGCAAAATCGTGTGAAAGCGCCGAAAGAGAGGAATCCCAGCGGCCAATGCCTGCGGATGCGGCGGCGCTCAGCAGCGCGCGCTGCTCCAGCAGCTCAATTGCCGCGACCGTGCCCGCCGGTTTCCGCTGACCGCGCTGAAGAGCCGTTCGCAACTGCCGCACCGGCGACTCCATGCCCGCCCAACTGGTCCATATGACTTGAATGACTTGAAGACGTGGAATGACAGTGCGCAAGACCGGCTGTTACATCCCGAGCGTCCGAACGATGCCGTAGCATGGCGCATTTGACTGAAAACACAAGCGATCGGGAAGAATCCCGAGTTCGCTTTCAGGCGATAGAAATGCCGGTGCGGGCATCTGGAAAAGCTGTAACGCCTATTGCCATCAGTGCCTGTTTCGACGCCGTCGCGACCGACCGAGTAAGCCCAAGGAACCGATCGCAAGCACGGATAGCACTGTGGGTTCTGGTACAGCCACGGGATTGAACACACCACCAAGGAACGCACTGGCCGATCCTTGGTACTCTGCGGCCCCGATGTCCCAGTTGCTGCCACTCCGACCCAGTCCGAAGAAATCGGAGCTGCCCGGGTCGATGCCGTAAAGCTGAGAAGATCCTGACCCTGATCAATGAGGGGCGAGCCAGCGGTCAACGAGAACTGCACGAGATTAGCGAGCTGGTCCGCACTGGCGACCGTCGGAGCGTCAGCGCTCAGCCCGACAAGCGCGGGATCGTTGGCGAGTGTCAGATATAAGGCCTGGAGGTCACTGGGATTGAAATTGCCCGTACCGCCGTTGTCATAATACGCATTGCGGGCGAAGGTCAGGTCCGTGGCGTTCTCCAGGCTCAGAAGGTTCGCATCGCTTCCGCTGCCGTTCTGGACCATCAGCAGATTGTTGAGGAACTTCAGGTCCTGTCCCGTCCATTGATGCAGCTTGATGGCAGAGGGCGTATCAGTCTGGGAAGGACCGACGACCACCGTGTTGTTGTAAACGTTCGCGTTGTTCACGTCGCCGAACACATGGATCGCACCCATGTCATTCTTGCGGGCATCATTCTGTGAGATGTTGAAGCGGATCGTGTTGCCGTTGGAGTCCTTCGCTCCGGAGTACTCAGCGAGCAGGAATCCCGCGCCGGCGTTGTCATGCGAGTAGTTGTACTGCATGACGGAATTGATCACGCCGCCGTCGAGGTCGAAGCCTCCGCCGTCGTAGGGCCCGGCGGTGCCGTTGTCATACGATGCGTTTTTCTGAATGACGATGTTGGCTGAGTCCCACGCCCAGATGCCGACTGCGCCCCCTTGGGTGGAAGCGCAGCGGACGCCGTTACCATAGGCAACTGATTTTTCGATGGTCCCGTTGGTGACCTGGCCGAGAACGATGCCGTTGCCGCTGTTGCCTTCGCTGGGGGCGCCATCCTTGCCGTAGTTGTTGGCGGCGATGGAGTTGCCCACGTAAACGTTGTTGAAGTTGGATCGATTGCCGGCGCTGGGGTCGCCCATCATGGCAATGCCGGCCATCTGATTACCGCTGGCAACGACGTTGGTGATGCTAACGCCGTTGTAACCCCCCTGCCCGGTTGCGCCGACCCAGATGCCGTTGCCGCCGAAGTTCTGGGTGATGACGTTGTTGACGGAAATGTGCTGGTTCTTGGCACCGCTGGAATTCGTGAACGCGATCCCGTTGCCGGTGTTGTTATAGAGGTATTTCCCAGTCGCGCTGTCGAAATGCGAGCCGGAACCGACAAGCTTGAGGTTGGAAATCTCGATGTTTCCGTTGTTAGTCGCGGTGATGCCGGAGCCGGAGCCGGCATTGATCGTCGCGTATCCGCTGCCATAGGTGCTGATGCGGATGGGTGCGCCGGCAGTGACGCCGCTGGAGCTGACGGCCGTATCTTGAGAGCCAAGGTTGATGGTACCGGAGAAGCTCGCGCCGCCCTGGAGATAAACGTTGTCGCCGGCGTTCAGATTCAGATTGTTCAATGCGGAGAGCGACGCGAACGGCGTCGCCTGGCTGGTGCCCGAGTTGTTGTCGCTTCCAGTGGGGCTGAAGTAATAATCGGTTGCGCTCGCAACGGATGCGAAGACCAAGGGGGTCAGGATGGTGGCCGCCGCGCTCCATAGCAGTTTACGTCTCATGGATGCCTCACATCGATGAACCGGCGTGGAACTCTCGCGCCAAGGATCTCCGGCATGTGCCGGCGGTACGCGAGCTGTGCTGATTGTGTTTTCTGGAAGGCCGCGCCAGACCAAACCGCGCAACGTCTGTCTCTCCAACTCCGAGTAGAGGTTCGAAACTTTCCCAACTCGGCGTTGTGGTGTCAAAGCATTTCTTCGGCCAAAAGCAGTTTATTTTCCTTAGAAATGTCACCGCTTCCTTGAAGCGGTGCACCGTGCCCCATAACGATTCTACTAACGACATTGTGACCGACGCCGGACTCAACTGGTGCGACGCGCCGACGGGCATTCGGGCGTCCTGACCTATCCCCACTTTCGCTTCAGCTTCGTGTGCGGGCATAAAATAGGCCGAGCCCGGCGATACGGGCTCGGGAGTGATCACCCCGGCACAACTGACCGAAAGGAGTCGGTCATGCATCGCACGGATGCGATCGCGTGGGTGATCACGGTCTGCGCCGCTTCGCTGCGGCTTTCTCAGGCCAAGACGCTGTCGATTCTCGTTGCCGCCGCCCTGCACGTCCAGCGGGCCTCGCTGGCCAACCTCGGCCGCTGTGCGCTGGGCTCGACCAAGCACCAGATCAAGCGGGCATACCGGTTCTGCGCCAACGACCGCGTCGAGCCCGCCGACGCCATGCGGGGCATCGTCAAGCGGCTGGTGAAGAACCGTAAGAAGCCGCTGGTCGTGGCGTTGGACTGGGTGGACATCCGGGGATTTCAGACGCTGGTCGCGTCGGCGGTGCTGCGGGGCCGTTCGCTGCCGCTCTGCTGGTCGAGCACGACGGGTCACGTCTACGACGGGCACAAGAGCCGCAACGCGTTCGAGGAGTCCTTGCTGCTGGTGCTGCGTTCGATGATCCCCCTGTCGGTGAAGGTGATCATCCTGGCAGACCGCGGGTTCGGCCGCTGCGCGCTGGCGGCGTTTCTTCGCCGCAACGGCTTCAGCTACGTGATCCGCGTGCAGCCGAAGGTCACGGTGAAGCTCAAGGGATTCCACGGCAAGCTGCTGGATTACCCGGTGCACAAGGGAATCGCCAAGGTGCTCAAGGACGTGGCCTACCGCGCCGACGGGGCCGTCACGCAGCACGTCGTGGTCCGCTGGCGCAAGGGCCTGCCGCCCAAACGCGATGAATGCTGGTTCCTGATGACCGACCTGACCGGCACGGCCGAACCACTGTGCCAACTCTACGGCCGACGGATGACGATCGAGCAACTGTTCCGCGACCACAAGTCCAAACGCAACGGCTGGAAGTTGCGCGACACGCAATTCAAGACGCCGCAGCGGCTCGACCGGTTGCTGTTGGTCCTGGCCATCGCGTACCTGCTGCTGGTCGGCCTGGGCCTGATCGCCCAGACGCGGCACAAGCCCTCGGCGTGGTGCTCCAGCAGCAAGGAACGTTGCAGTGTGTTCCTGATCGGGATGGTGATGCGTGAGCGGCTCAGGGCCTCCCCGTCCCAAGCCCTCGCGGCCGTACTTGACCTCTCGCTGCACGTCGCGGCAAAGTGGGGATAGGTCAGTCGGGCGTCATCTTGACAGTATCGGGGACTGGCCGTAGGACTGTCACATGGAACACCCCAAGATTATCACAGACGGCATCACATTCGATGACGTGCTGCTGATTCCTTCCCGCAGCGACTTTGTTCCCTCCGAGGCCGATACTCACAGCAGGCTCACCCGCGGCATCGAACTGAACATCCCGCTGATCTCGGCGCCGATGGATACAGTGACGGAGGCGGCCTTGGCGATCGCGCTGGCGCAGGAGGGTGGGATCGGGATCATCCACAAGAACCTCTCGGCCGAGAATCAGGCGCGCGAGGTCGAGAAGGTCAAGCGCAGTGAAAACGGAGTGATCGTCGATCCGATCACGTTGCCGCCGACGGCTACCGTCGGGACGGCGCGGCGTGTGATGCGGGAATACAACGTCAGCGGCATCCCTATCGTCGAAGGTGGCGATGAATCGCTGGTCGGCCGGAGGCATCATGGGACCGGCGGCAACAGCCATCCCCTCAAACTTGTCGGCATCATGACCCGGCGCGACCTCAAGTTCCAGGAGGATGATTCGCGCAAGATCGGCGAGGTCATGACGCGCGATAACCTCATCACGGCTCCGGAGAACACAACGCTTGAGGAAGCCGAGCGGGTTCTCTACGAAGCCAAGGTGGAAAAGCTGCTGCTGGTCGATCGCCACGGCAACCTCGCGGGGCTGATCACCATGCGGGACATCGACAAGCTCCACCAGTTTCCCAACTCCTGCAAAGACAAACGCGGCCGGCTGCGGGTCGGAGCGGCGACGGGCGTGAAGGACTTTTCGCGCGTGGAGCAGCTCATTAAGGCGGACGTGGACGTGGTGGTCGTGGATACCGCGCACGGGCACTCGAAGAACGTGGTGGACACGGTTCGGGAGATCAAGAAGAACTGGAGCATTCAGGTCATCGCGGGAAACGTTGCGACCGCCGAGGGAGCGAAGGACCTGATCGACGCCGGCGTGGACGCGGTGAAGGTGGGCATCGGGCCGGGGGCGATCTGCACGACGCGGATCGTGACCGGCGTCGGCGTGCCGCAGGTGACGGCGATCATCAATGCCTGCTCGGTGGCGGAAAGCGCGGGCGTGCCGGTGGTCGCCGATGGCGGAATCCGCCACAGTGGCGACATTACGAAGGCGATCGCCGCCGGGGCAAGCTGCGTCATGATGGGATCGCTCTTTGCAGGACTCGACGAAGCGCCGGGCGAATTGGTCATCCATCAGGGCCGGCGCTACAAGACGTATCGCGGCATGGGATCGATGGGCGCGATGATCCAGGGATCGGCCGACCGTTACGGCCAGGGTGGTGTGCGCGATCGAGGCAAACTCGTTCCGGAAGGTGTTGAAGGTCGGGTCCCCTACCGCGGGCCGCTTAGCGACTTCGTCTATCAGCTGGTCGGCGGCCTTCGCGCAGGGATGGGATACTGCGGAACGCGCAACATCGATGAGCTGCGTAAACTGGCCTGCTTCTGCCGGATCAGCGCCGCCAGCATGGCCGAGAGTCATCCGCATGACATTACCATCACGAAGGAATCGCCGAACTACACGGTGGATTACGCGACGGAATCGTAATTGAGCTGTGAAGGAGCGTTTGCGAGATGCCAAAGCGCGTGGTCAATGGTGCGGCACTGTCTTACGAGGAGCGGGGTCACGGCACCGCCGTTGTTCTGCTGCACGGTTTCCCGCTGGATTCGCGGATCTGGAAGGAGCAGTGCAGCGCACTGTCGCGGAAGTACCGGATCATCACGATTGATCTTCGAGGCTTCGGCCAGTCGCAGGCGAGCGATGCTTTCACCATGGAGTCGCTGGCCGACGATGTCCATGAGATCCTGAATGAGCTCGGCGCACTGCCTTGCGTGCTGGGCGGATTGTCGATGGGCGGGTATGTCTCGCTGGCATACATCCGGAAATATCCGATGGATCTTTCTGGGCTGATGCTGATCGACACGCGAGCCGAGGGCGACACGCCTGAGGGACGCCAGGGGCGTGAGAAGATGATTCAACTGGCGCGACAATCGGGATCGAAGGCGGTGGCCGATCAGATGATGCCGAAGATGCTCGCGCCGGATGAGGCCGCGACGCGGCCGGGTGTGGCGAGGACATTGCGCGCGATCATGGAAGCCTGCCCGCCGCTGACAATCGAGCATGCCCTGGCCGCGATGCGAGGCCGGCCGGATCAGACCGAATCGCTCGCGTCGATCAGCGTGCCAACACTTATCCTCGTCGGCAACAGCGATGCGATCACACCGCCCGAAGTTGCGCGGAAGATGCAGGAGCGAATTCCGCAGTCGGTCATTGAAGTCATCAAGGGCGCTGGTCACATGTCGCCGATGGAACAGCCGCAGCAGGTGACTGGCGCGATGGAACGCTTTTTGAGCGGGCTCTAGTGGGAATCGGGGTGGCCGACGGCTGTTTGCGCAGGGAAAACCGGGCGCTGCATCGACGGGACGCATCGTTCCGATGCGGTCAAGGGTGCCCAAGTGATTTTGATCATCGTCGAAGACGGGACGCCTGTTTATATGGCTTTTGCGTGATTCTCTCGCACCAGGTTGAGCAGCCCCCTGCTTGCGGGGTGCGTCTGTGGGGCCTGCTATGTGGAGGAAGTCCGAATGACCACCATTGGCTGAACATTGCTCTTTAGACCCGCGGGGCTGGTGGTTTGGGGGCCGGAAGTTCAACCGTATTACTACGGTATTACTACGGTGTGAGTACGGTGTAACCCGGCAGCATGCCGAATGGGCACTGTGAGGTCAAACCGCTGCTCGCGACTCATCTGCTTTGACCTGATGCTGGCAGGCCACTGTAAGCGTCCCCCCTTGCGGGGCGCGTCCTTGTGGCCTGCCATCTAAGTCGAATCCGTATTAGTGGCAACGAGCTTGTGCGCCAGAGCGATGAGTCGGCTGCCCATGCGGCCGACGGTGCCGGCGACGGCGAGGGGTGATCGGTGAAGACCTGGTGCGGAGTCGTGCAGTGTTTTGGGTCGTGGGGCGACATGGGCGGCGGGCTTGATTCATCTGGACATATGGGGGCAGCAGTGATTTGCGGGTGGAGGGGCTTCTATAATGCCCGCAGAGCCATGAACGATCTTGCCAGCCTTATTGGGAACTCTGACGCGTTTCCGGTTCTGAAGAACTGGGATTTCTTCAACCATGCGGGCGTGGCGGCGATCCCGCGCGTGGCGGCGGATGCGCTGCGGAAGTTCGCCAACGAGTGTGAGAGCGCGGCATACCTCGGGGCGAACTGGCATGCGGACATGGAGGCGCTGCGGGTGCTGGCGGGGAACATGATCAACGCGCATCGCGATGAGATCGCGTTCATCAAGAATACATCGGAAGGGATGAGCATCGTCGCCGGGGGACTGGACTGGCAGTGGGGAGACCGGATCGTGACGACGGCGGTCGAATATCCGGCGAACATTTATCCGTGGATGGAGGCGGTGCGGAGCCACGGGGTGAAGCTGGTGATGGTGCCCGAGGAAACGGCGGCGGATGGATCGCGGGTGGTGCCGATCGAGAAGATCCTGCAGGAGGCGGCGGACCCGCGGACGAAGCTGGTGTCGCTTTCGCACGTGGAGTTCGCATCCGGTCAGCGGCATAACCTGGCGAAGATCGGGGCGTATTGCCAGGAGAACAAGAAGCTGTTCAACGTCGATGCGATCCAGACATTCGGCGTGATTCCGATCGACGTGAAGGCGATGCACATCGATTTTCTTTCGGCGGACGGGCACAAATGGATGCTGGGGCCCGAGGGAGCGGGGATTTTCTATTGCCGGCGGGAGCTGATCGAACGGACGCGGCCGCTGATGATCGGCTGGCTGAATGTGGTCAATGCGCAGGAGTTTGGTAACTACGACTACACGCTCAAGAGCGATGCGGGGCGGTTCGAGTGCGGGTCGTACAACATCGGGGGATTGCTGGGACTCAAGGCTTCACTGGAACTCTTGAACAGCGCCGGCGTCGAGCTGGTGGCCCAACGGGTGGGGACGCTTGGGGACCGGCTCATTGAGGGGTTGCGGAAGAAGGGTTACACGGTCATCAGCCCGCGCGGGGGCGAGCAGTGGAGCGGGATCGTGAGCTTCGCCTCGCCGACGCACGACCATGCTGCGGTGGTGCGCGATCTGCGACGGCATCACAAGACGGAGATCGCTCTGCGTGAGGGCAGACTGCGGGCGTCGCCTCATTTTTACAACACGGAAGAGCAGATCGAGCGGCTGATCGAGCATTTGCCGGGGCACGGCAATTGATGGGTGGGCTTTGCTGGAACGCACTATATGGCGCACTCGCGACTGAATCTCCGAATCGTTATCGGGCATCCGTGCTTTGGTCGGCTGTGCCGGCTTGATTCTGCGGGCATGGCGGACCGATAAAATAGGCATGACCGCGACACAGACCGATCGACTCACGCCGCATCGTCCGCCCGAGCATTCCCGTTTCTGGCAGAACGCCCATGTCTATTTCGACCGGGTCTTTCAGACGATGGGGCTGGATTCGACCTGGCGGGCGGTGCTCGCCGCACCGAAGCGCGTGCTGGCGGTCTCCTGTCCGGTCCAGATGGACGATGGATCGATCCAGGTGTTCACGGGGTATCGGGCGCAGCACAACGGGGCGCGCGGGCCGTTCAAGGGGGGCATTCGCTATGACGTTTCGGTCAATCGCGACGAATGCATGGCTCTGGCGATGCTTCAGACGTGGAAAAACGCACTGGTGGATTTGCCGTTCGGGGGAGCAAAGGGCGGGATCGTCTGCGATCCGCGAAGCCTTTCGCTGAAAGAGAAGGAGGCGCTCACGCGGCGCTATGTCAGCGAGATCATGCCGATCATCGGACCGGATCGGGATATTCCGGCACCGGACTTGGGAACCGATGCGCAGGTGATGGCGTGGGTTTTAGATACGTACTCGATGATGATCGGGCACCAGGAGCTGGGAGTCGTGACCGGCAAGCCGGTTTCGCTGGGCGGATCGGTCGGACGCGAGGAGGCGACCGGGCGCGGCGTCATGAACGTGTTGCGGAAGTTCCTGGCAACGCAGAACAAACAGGTCACGGACGTGACCGTGGCGGTGCAGGGGTTTGGCAATGTGGGGTACCACACGGCCAGGTTGCTCGATTCACGGGGCGCGACGATCATTGCAATCTCGGAAAGAGCGGGCGGTGTTTATGATGAGACCGGGATCGACATCGAGGCGGCCGGGGAATACTACAAGGCGAATGGAACCTTAGCGGATTTCCCCGGGGGTGACGCAATCACCAACGAAGAGCTGCTGACGTGCGCATGCGACGTGCTCATTCCGGCAGCGATGGAGAACACGCTGGATGCGAATGTGGCGCCACGGGTGCAGGCGCACACGGTGGTGGAAGCGGCGAATGGGCCCACGACACCGGAGGCGGATCACATCCTGCAGGAGAACGGCATAACCGTGCTGCCGGACATCCTGGCCAATGCGGGCGGGGTCACCGTGAGCTACTTCGAGTGGGTGCAGGGCTTGCAGAATTTCTTCTGGAATGCCAAGGAGGTGCAGGATGAATTGCAGAAGGTGATGGAAAAAGCATTCGATGAGGTCAACGCCAAGGCGGACGAGGCGGACTGCGACTATCGAACGGCGGCGTATACGCTGGCGATCTCGCGCGTGGCCGAGGCCTCGCGCTTGAAAGGGCTGTTTCCCTAGAGTGCCTACAGTTGGGTCATGCGATACTTTCTTTCGTGGCTACTGCTTTTGGCGTGGGGGCTTTGGATCGGTGGGCAGGCGACGCTCGTGCTCCTCATCGTGACGCTGTTCCGGCAGGCCCGCCCTACCGCGATTCAGGCAGGTCCCCATATGTTTCCGGCGTTTGAGCGGTATCAGCTCATCCTCGCGGCGGTGGCCATCGTGGTGAGCGGGGTTCTGGCGATTGTCACGCGGCGGAAGTTGTTTGCGATTTTGATTGCGCTGTTTATCGCGGCGGGAGCGGGTGGCGTCGTTTCGCGGGCATTTGTGACGCCGAAGATGGTGGAACTCTGGCACGTGAACCAGGCGGAGTCGCCGGAGTTTAAGGCACTGCATCGGCGAAGCGAGGCGATCTACAACCTTGAGTTTGTATTGCTGCTTCTGGCGGGAATCTTGCTGCCGGCTACGTTGCGCAGGCGCGCTGCAGAGAGAGTCAGAAGGTTTTCGGGAGAAAGGACCTCCGGCGCGCCTGCGGATCGAGTTGGGTCTGCGTGAGCATTTGCTCGGCGGCGTAGCCGGCCTGGGCGAGGGCTTTCTTGAGGGTCTTTCGGCGGAAGGAAAAGAGTTGGGCGACGAAGCGGCTGAACTCCGCGGCTTTTTCGCCGAGACGGTCGCGGCGGGTCAGGCGCATGAGGGCCGATTCGATCCTGGGGGCGGGCCAGAAGGCCTGGGGCGGAGGGTGCGGAGCATTTCGACGTCGGCGAGCAACTGGACCATGACCGAGAGCGGTCCGTAGGCGTCGGTGCCCGGTTTTGCGCGAATGCGGTCGGCGACTTCCTTCTGCACGGTAAAGGCCAGGAGATCGACGCCGACGATAAGCAGCTCAATGATCAGGGGCGATGCGATGTTGTAGGGGAGATTGGCAACGAGTTTGGCGTTTGCGCTCGCATCTAGCCTGGTGGCAAGCTCGGCGTTCAGCTCATGTTTTCCGGCGAGGGCGTCGCCTTCGATGAGATCGAAATGCGGTTCGTTGGCAAAGCGCTCGCGCAGCAGGCGCGAGAGGTCCCGATCGATTTCGACGGCAACGACGTTGGCGCCGCGTGCGAGGATTTCCTCGGTCAGCGTGCCGGTGCCGGGGCCGACTTCGATGACGAGATCGCCTGCTTGGATCATTCCGGCGTCGGCGACGAGACGCACGAGGTTCTGGTCGATCATGAAATTCTGGCCGAAGCGATGGCGGGGAGCGCCGCCGGCTGCGGCGAGGATCGACTGGATCTGGTGCTTGGTCTGGGCCATCGTGGGATCGGGGCGGGACGCCCCTGCTACTTCCCGGCCTCCAGTGCCGCGTCGGCGACGTGGGCGTACTGGCAGGAGAGGAACGAGTGGGTGCCGAGAACGTAGGCCTTCTTCTGGTTCATGGCCGTGAGATAGCGCCGGACGGCGTCGAGGCACTTGGGGTCCTTGAGAATCTCGCCGGCCTTGACGAGGGTGAACATCGTTCCCGAGCCGGTGAGGTGATAGGGCTCATTGCTCTTGCCTTCAACGTACCAGTGGCCGTCCGGCTTCTGCTGGGCAAGCATGAGATCGGCCCAGCGGCGGACGTGTTCGATGAAGTCATCCGGCCAGCGCTTGTCGCGGATGGCCCACTCGAGGAAAGCAAAGGGGGAAAGAATGCCGCAGCCGAAATGAATGTCGCGCACGCCAGGCCTGCAGGAGACGCCGGTGAGGACGCCGGCGCCGGCCTGGCCGCTGAAGCCGCCGTCGGGCTGCTGGGTGGAGAGCAGACGCGTGGCCATCTGTTTGGCGAAATCGAGATAGAGCTGATCGGCGGTGTAATCCCAGAGGGACATCATGCACGTTAGGGGATAGGCATCGCGGCCAATGGCGATGCGGGGTTCGAGCGCCCACTCCATGGCCATGAAGACGCCGGCAACGGCGCGGGCGACTTCCAGCAGATAGGGATCGCCGGTTTCAAGGTAGGCGTAGAGAAATCCGCCGAAGCGGAACTTGGGCAGCGGCGCGCTCATGGCGGCGGTGCACTCCAGGCGGCCCATCCAGGCGCCGTGATAGACCGACACATCGGCGGCGTGGTAGGCATGATGCAAGTAAATCTCCCAGTTCTCGGGGGATTCCTCTCGCTGGTAGGCGAGCATGAACATGCCCTGGGCGAGGTTGCCTTCCCATTCGGCGCCGTCCTCCTCGATGCGCTTGAGCTTCTCGGATCGCATGAGGTAACGCCAGACGCGACCGGTGTCGATGCCGCCGAGCTGGGTGCATTCCTTGATCGCCTCGACGTTGCGGGCGGCCATCTGGGCGCCGGGGCCGGCGTGGCTGGTTTCGAGCAGGCCGGTTTGGTGGTACCAGGCGGCGGGAACCTGGTAGCGGGCAATGCGCGTATCCGCCCCGCCAAGGCCGATGTTGAACCAGACGGCGCGGGAGACGCCCGCGGGGAAGACGTCGTCCTTTTCCGGCGGCAGGTAGTGCAGCTTCTTCTCGCGGTCGCGGTTGGCGAGGAACTTCAGGTCCGTCCAGGGCTGCACGACGATCGCGTCTTCGAGCTTCCGTACGCGCTGCGAGCCATCGAGCATCAGATGACACGGTGAGAAATCGATCGCAGATTCATCCAGACCACCAAGATAGATCACCGGGAAGGCGGGGATCTCCTTGGGCCAGGTGTGGAAGTAGGCGGATTTGAAGTGGGCGTTCAGTTGAATGACGCCACTGCGCCAGATGACGATGTAGACGTCGCCGTGCAGGATGTCGCCGCACAGTTCGTTGAGCTCGTTGCCGAGGACACCAAGATCGGAGCTTTTCCACATCCCGGGGGCATCGATGGTGTAGGGGACGAGGTGCCCGCCGATGCGCCAGGCCTCGGCGAGCTCGCCGCTCCAGACGCGCTCGGCGCGGCTCCACTGCCACCAGGAGTATTCATTGAGCTTGTCGCCAGCATGGACGTTGGGGAGCAGGCCCATGCGCAGGCCAATTTCCTTGCCGGCGACGGAAATGCGGGCTTCGCATTCGCGCCAGACGTAGCTGCAGGCCTTGCGGTCAAGATTTTCGCGGAGCGTCTTCACTTCGACGGACGAGAAGCCTTTGGCAGGCGGCGTGGAGGAATCAAGCGGGCGCTCCTTCGCCTGGATTTCCAGCGTCTGGGGCAATTCCCCTTCAGCTTCGGTCAGCAGCAGATAGCGGCGAAGCCTGGGCTGGGCGTTCGGATCGAAAAGCGAAACCACCTGGCTCTTGACGCCGGACGCCGTGGGAATGTCTTTGCGATCAGCAGGCCAGGGAACGCTGGTCAGCGCGTGCTTGGCGCCTTTGTATGCATCAGGAAGACGCAATTTGGTCACGACGTCACTCATGGATTTGTTCCACTCCTTCGATGAGATAATTGTAGATTGCAATCGATTCGAGGTAGTCCCCGCCGGTCTCAACGGGCGGGGCGTTGTCGCCTTTCGGACGGACGCCGCGGCGGTAGTAATCCTCCAGCGGCTCTCTGTAGGCGGCGTGGGCGAGCGGTCGCCACTTTCCCTGAAGCTGGCGCGCTTCGGCGAGGGTGCCATCGGGCAGCTCAACCCGCACGCGATAGGTCACATCGTGAAACGCCCACTTACCGTCGAGATAAACTTCGGCGGCGGTATGGGCGGTGTGGTTGTTCTTGTGAAAGAGAAAGCAGAGACGGGCGGGGTGTTCCATCACTTCACAGAGCGAGATGAAGACGCGCACCTGCTCGTTGCACCAGCCGCAATGCGATTCGATGAGCTTTTCTTCGGAGAAAGCGCGGTCCGGGCGAACGTCGCCGACAAAATGGGCGTGCCGGACCGTCTTACTCACCCAATCCATCGCCTGGGCAATGCGCTGCCGCGGGCTGCCGGAGAAGCCCGCGGCCACCTGCTCCAACTCCGGTCGAGCGCCTCGGCGGTAGCGAATTCGAGTCGGTGAGTATTCTTCGTAGAGGAAGCTTTCCGTCTCCGGACAGAAGCGGATCATGCCCAGCGTCTGCTCGCGGTCGATGCCCGCGTCGTTGACGTTCGCCATGGCGCGATCGAAGTCGCCGGGGAAGCCTCGACAGATGTAAGGTGAAAGGTCCATGGTATGGTGCGCCTGAGTGAGCCAACGTGAGGGTACACGCTCGGGCGACTCCGGAAAAGCCCGGCCGAAAAACGTGCGTGGGGCGAGGGTATTTGAGTAGAATTCGGCCCCATGTCCGAACGGAATTTTGCCTATCCCCGCACCGCACGCGAGGTGACTTCGCAGATGCTTGCTCTGCCGGCCGAAGAGCTCCAGAAGCTGGCTCGGCATCCGCTGGAGATCTTCCCCACCCGGCAGGCTCTGTACGAGCATTTAGCCCGGTTCATGGCCGATCAGATCAAGGCCAACCATGCGAAGAACGCCCCAACGCGCTTGATCCTGCCGATTGGTCCCAAGGCGCAGTATCCGATCCTGGCGCGGATCACCAACGAGGAACGGATCAGTTGGAAGAACGTTTTCCTGTTTCACATGGACGACTGGCTGGACTGGCAGGCCCGGCCGCTGCCGATGGATCATCCGTTCAGCCTGAAGGGATACGCGCAGAGGCACCTTTACGACCTGATCGACAAGGAGCTGCTGCCGCCAAAGGAGCAGATCGTGTTTCCCGATCCGTTTCGGCTCGATGAGTTCTCGGAGAAGATCGCACGGGCGGGCGGTGTGGACATCACATTCGCCGGCTTTGGCTACCGCGGTCATCTCGCCTTCAACGAGTCGCCCAACAACCGGTGGCAGCACATTTCGCCCGAGGAGTTTGCCGGGAGCAAGACGCGGATCATTCATCTGCTGGAAGATACGCTGATCGCCCACTCCCAGCGCTCGACCGGCGGGTGCACGCAGATCATCCCGCAGATGGCGATCACCTGCGGCATGGCGGACATCCTGGCGTCGAAGATGATTTATCTGCTGACTGACGGCGGGCCGTGGAAGCAGTGGATTCTGCGGGTGTTCCTGCTGACAACGGAGCCCGACAGCGATCATGCGATCACGCTGTGCCACCGGCATTCGCATGTGAGAGTCGCCTGCGATGCAGCGAGCGCGGCACCGATCGAATTAAATCTTTAGCTCGCAGCCACGCCTGAAAATGCACTGGGGGCGGCATCTCTCCACTTTATTGCAATTTTGATGTCCGGTGATGGCCTGACCGTAGATACTCCTACAAACGGAGGTGCGCGTGTCAGGACCCATGAAGTGCTTCTGCCTCGCAATCATGACCATTTCTCTGAGGGCTGCGGCGACGCAGAAAACATCATCTGCTTTTGAAAGTGATGCTGGCACCAATTATCTCTCAGGTAGGCAACCATTGAGATGAGGAGATCGATCATGGAAAGCGCATCGCGAGGAGCGCAGGCCGCGCGGTTTCTAGCGATGGTGTTGACCGTCGGGGCACTGCCGTGCTGCTCCACGGGCCGGGCATGCGACAAGGCTCGTGCCAAGGAGATGCGCAGCAGAGCCGGATAATGCCGCCCAACGACTCTTAAATGCATGGACGCGGTCGATTCAATGGCGCGACCACATGTCCTACGTAGGGCTTACGGAAATCAACGTCCATGGATTGGAGGGCACCCCGGCGACGCAGAAGCTAGCGGTGAGGTTCATACTTCGTCAAGATGGTGATCGCTTTGAATTGCGCGGCTCGTCGGATGGATATAGCAGGTCGGATCTTGATAAACCGGATCTTCATACGACCATCAGAATTGTGCGAACTGGCGGTCTCGCGTTCGAATACGAAATGCCAACAGAGCACAACTGTATTCGTATCCGGCCCAGAGCCGAGGTCTGGGAGAACTTTTCCTCCCGTCGCGCGGAGTTGCAGGATACCATCGAATATCAAGGAATGTTGGAAGGATACACCTACGGATCAAACGGACTTAACATCGCGCAGTTACTTGAGCAGAGCCGGGATCTCTCACTGCAGCCTTCGAGTGACAACATCGGGAACAAGGCATATCCGGTGCTCACTGGCTCGAGCAAGTTCGGACAGGTCAGCGTAACCCTGGATCCAGACAATGGATACCAGGCTCGGAGAATTACGCTGATGAAGCATGAGGGTGACCTGCTTGACAAGCGGGTGCTCCCGATTCCTAACGATGCCGTTGACCCCGCACTGTCTCTCAAGGGCATAGCGTGGGTCCTTGATGACGTCCAGTTTCGCACGGTTGATAATCGCAGTATCCCGACTGCTGGCAAGCTCTCAATCACGCATTTTATGAGTGACGGCAGCCGGCGAGTGTTCTTGGCAAAGTTTCATCGGCAGAACATCGATCTGCATCCCGATTTTGGCAAGTTGGGTGCTTTCAAGGTAGACCTGCCTGAAAATACGACCCTCTTCTTCGCTGATGGCCCGCGCGCATCATCTGGCATGGGCTATGAGTGGCGAGGCGGCAAGGTCGTTGCCGATGACGACGCAAAACACTGAACGCGGTTAGAAGGGAAAACGGGGAGGGTACGGTGTGACCCCGGACCAATCGGCTGGCGCACATTGATCTCATGGGCGCAAGGCTGAAGGAGATGTTCAGCATTACGATCGCTCCAATCGAGGAATCGGGTGATTGAGTCCTCGGGCACTGTTCAGCCGCGGCGTTGGCTTAACGAACCGATTGGCCCCATCGCCCGATGGTGCAATCCCCCGCCGTAGCGCTTGGAGCATGAGCCTCGCAGCCGAAGGCCGCCGAGAAGCGGGAATCAGGGACACCCGGCTAAACATTCCTGTTTGGCGGGGATTTCTATGTCCGCTTTGAAGCCGGCCGTCGATGCTATTCTCGGAGATTTATATGAGGCACATGGGAATCGGGCTCTGGCTCATCGTCTCAACTCTCGTGGTGAATTCCGCCCGAGCGGGGGATGCTCCATCTCCCACCCAGCGGCTCAACAGCATTGAGAAGAAAGTGGCCGATGCGGATGCGGCATTCCGGACCGCGCAGAAGGAGCTTTCCAACCCCGAGGACTTTGATGAGCGCGTCCAGACGCTTTACGAAACACTCCTGCACGATGAACAAGTGGGAATCGCAGCGGCCATCGGTATTGCCAAAACCGAACCGAAATCGGCTGCGGGCCTCGATGCCATGGCGTGGGTCTTGAACCAACGTCCCCAGGATGCCGAGGCGATACAGCTCCTGGCCGATTATCAAGCCGCGAACCCTTCAATTGGCAAGACCATTGCTTTGACCTCGTACTATTTTCCCTATCCGTTTCAGAAGTCCGCGTTCCAGGCATTGACCACGCTCGATCGGGAGGTGCTGGAGAAGAACCCGGATCGGACCGTGCGGGGACAGGCGGCGCTGGGGTTGGCGCGGCGAGCCCTGCACCTTTCCGAGGTCGCTATGCATCAGCGCCAGCCTGATGCACAGAAGCTGGCCACGGATGCCATCGCGGCATTCGACGATGTCAATCGCGCCTACGGCGATTGCCCCAACCTGACCAAGCACGGCATCCCCGCGGCCACGCTTGCCGAGGTATGCCAACACGAGCTCAATGAGCTTGAGCATCTCAGTACCGGCAAGCCGGCACCGGAGATCACAGGCACGACCGTTGACGGCAAGACCATGACGCTGAGTCGCTATCGCGGCAAGGTGGTCGTGTTGGATTTCTGGGGGGATTGGTGAGGACCCTGTCAGGGTATGTACCCGCACGAGCGGTCGCTCGTAAAGCGAATGAAGGATCAGCCGTTTGCCCTGCTCGGGATCAACAGCGACAAGGATCTGGCTCACCTTCGGCAGCGGATGGTGGCCGAGCGCATCACCTGGCCAAGCTGGTGGGACAAGAGCACGGACGGCCCGATTTCGACGGCGTGGAACGTGCAAGGCTGGCCGACGATTTACGTGCTCGATGCCAAGGGGATTATCCGCTACAAGGGTGTGCGGGGCTCGCAGCTCGATCAGGCAGTGGATGCGCTGCTGAAGGAGATGGGGAAGAACCCGCCGCCGGCAACAGAGCGGGCGGGGCGTTATTGAAGTTCATCATGCATCGGCAGCGGGCCGTCCCGGACCCGTGGGAGCCTCCGCGCCCCCCTTCAATCTAAAAATAAGTGTAACCTTTTCCCGCGGGCGTACAGTATCTGTGCAATGACGACGGCGACCGATGAGTGGGGGTTGCTTCAACGCTACGCACTCCAGCGTGATGAGCGGGCGTTCGAGGCCCTGGCCCGGCGTTACGTGGATCTGGTGTATGGCGCTGCGGTTCGGCGGGTGGGAGATCACCATCTGGCCGAGGACATCACGCAGGCGGTGTTCGTGATCCTGGCGCAGAAGGCAAGATCGATCAGACGAGGGCCGCCGCTGTCGGCCTGGCTGCTGATGACGGTGCGCTGCGTGGCCCGCAATGCGATGAAGAGGGAAGCTCGCCGCCGTCGTCACGAACACGCCGCCGAATCCCTCGCCGCCAGCGCCGGCGGGGCCTGCTCTTCCAATCCATCCGATGTGCTGATCTGGCAGGAGGTTGCCGCCGTGCTTGATGACGCGGTGCTGAGGCTTCCATCATCTGACCGCCGGGCCATCCTGCTGCGTTTTTTCGAGGGCCGGTCCATCGGCGATGTTGCCGCTGACCTGAATGTCAGTGAAGGGGCGGTGAAGCAACGTCTCGGCCGGGCGATCGACAGCCTTCGCCGGCGGCTGGAACGAAAGGGCGCCGGCGTCGGGTCAGACGATGCGGCGGCGTTTGCGGCGTTGCTGTCGAAACGGGTTTTGGTTCATGCGCCTGTGCGTTTACTGGGTGGCATCGGCGCTACTGCTGCAACCGGAGCGGCTACGGGGGCTGGGGTTGCGCTTGCGAAAGGAGCGATTCGGATGATGGCGTGGGCAAAAGTGAAAGCAGCAGTTTTCGTTATGGCGGCAATCGCAGTAGCGGGTGGGGCAGGCGTCGCCCTCTGCCAGCGACACGCCGCGCAAGGTTCCGCATCTTCGGCAGCGAGGGCCGCGATGCCGACAACAGCGCCGAAGGATTCAATCGTTGCCGCCGTCAATCGCCATGCCGCAGCCATTCGCTCGTATGACGTACAGTATGATCTCGACTGGACCCAGATGGCGGGGAACGTCAATGGGCAAGACATCCCGCAGATGCAACGCCATGCACGGGTACACAAGATCGTGGAGGGCAATAGCCAGTGGGTGGAATACACGCCAAAGCACGAAGATAATTTCGATCGGCATTCGATTCAGGCAACCGACGGAAAAGTCGTTTATGTCATAAGCGGAGATGAAGGAACCGTGGCCAGGTTCACTGATGGGCAGATCCATGACTGGGGAATAGCGTACCGCGATGTGCTGTCCACAACCATGCCCTGGCCGGCAAGGACGCAGAGCGGCTCTTACGATCTTCTGGCACTGGTGAACGACCCGGAGACGCGATTGCAGGATGCGCCGGAGATTGTCAACGGCCGGTCATGCCTTGTACTGATGATGAAGAAGACCCAGCCGCTTTTCACAAAGATGCGGATGATCAGCGAGAATGGCGTGCTCCGTGCCGAACCGGTGGGAAACGCCAAGAAATCTGCGGATCGCGAAGACATTTTCCGGCTGGCGCTCGATCCATCGCTCGACTATATGCCTGTGCGGCTCATCGTGGATCTTCGAATTATCCCCATTCATGCGTCCAAGCAGCGGCCTGCGGTCGAGGCACACACGAGCGAAATGCTCATCACCAAGGCGATTAATACGCTGCAGGGTAATGTCACTAAGTTACTCATGAGTCCCGCCCAGCGCACGTTGTGATCGCTCGCGCCAGCCGTGGCCTTCTGCGAGAATGGTGGTTGTTCAACATCACCTTTCTGCACAAGGAGGCCACGGATGGCGACGCTCGATCAAGCCCTGGATCGCATTCGCACGGACGGCAGCGATCTTCTCCGTCCCGAACCGATGAATCAACTGGCGCGGCGGCTCGGTCACTCCTTCCGCAACACGCCGCTCTCACCCGGCAACACGCTGCGGCTCTTCGCCCAGCAGGTCGCCCACGGGAACATCGCCTGCTCAGCGGTGCATCACCTGGCCGATCAACGCTTCACCGACGCCGCCTGGTGCCAGGCACGCTCGCGCCTGCCGATGGAGCTGATCGAATCGGTTCACCAGCGCGTCATCGACGCGGCGCGAGGCGAGCTGGATCAGACCAACGACCTCGGCGACGAGCCGCACCTCTGGCAGGGTCATCGCGTCTACGTCGTCGACGCCACCAGTGATTCGATGCCGGACACGCCGCCGTTGCGGGAGCATTACGGCATCCCCGCCGGCTGTCGGGATCAGCTCGGCTTCCCCACCTCGCATCTCTTGCTGGCGATGGATCATCGCAGTGGGCTGCTTCTCCAATGCGTTGATTCGCCGATGTACACCAGCAACGTCTCGCAGACGCCGCAGGTGCATCCGCTCCTGCGCGAGGGTGACGTGCTGCTGGGCGATGATGCGTTTGCCGGGTGGCCGCATCTGGCCCTGATTTTACAGGCGAATCTGCACGCGATCTTTCCGGTTCATCATCGCCGGCTGGTCGATTTCACGCCCGGTCGGCCACACGCGCATCCGCGCAAAGGGAAGAGCAGCAGGCGCAGCGGCAAGCCACGCTCGAGACTGATCAAGAGCTTGGGGAAGGACGATCAGATCGTCGAGTACTTCAAGCCGCTCCGCAAGCCGCCGTGGCTGAGCGACCCGCAGTGGGCCGAGCTGCCGCAGTCGATCACGGTGCGGGAGATCCGTCGCATGATCCGACGCCACGGGTTCCGGCCCATCACCGTCACCATCGTCACCACGCTGCTGGATCCCCTGAAGTATCCGGCGGATAAGCTGATCGAGCTGCGGCTGTCGCGTTGGCTGGTGGAGATCAATATCCGCCACCTGAAGATCACGCTGGGTCTGGACGTGCTCAAGGGCAAGTCGCTGGAGATGGTACGCAAGGAGCGGCGGATGTTCCTGCTGGTTTACAACCTGATCCGGGTGCTGATGCTGCGGGCGGCCGTGCGACAACGGGTGAACGTCAACCGCCTGAGTTTTGCCGACACCCTCGCCTGGCTGCGCCTCGGCGATTTGAGTTCGGCGACGATCATCAAGGTAAACCCGCTCCGCCCGGGTCGGCTTGAGCCGCGGGTGATCAAGCGGCAGAAAAAACGGTTCCCCTACATGACTTCCCCACGCGCCGTACTCGAAGCGCAACTCCGCCCCGGCTTTGTGATACGGCTTAGCTTAGTGGCATTAACGCTGCAGGGCGTATGGGTGCCGCGGGAAGTGTCCATGACGACCTTTCGCGACCAGAACACTGTCCAGACGCGCAGCCAGATTCATGTCAGGTCGATCACGCTCAATCGGCAGTACCCAACGTCACAGTTCGTGCTTAGAGACTATTTCAGAACCATGGTCCTGTTTGGTGAGTAGTAGTCCCACACCTAACGCATGGAGGCGTTTTCATGGCAGTGGAACTGCTCCCCGACGAACTCTGGAACGAAATCGAGCCGCTTTTGCCGCCACCCCCGCCGGCCTCATCGAAGGGCGGTCGTCCGCCGGTGGACAATCGCTCGGTCCTGCGCGGCATTATCTTCGTCAACCGCACCGGCATCCCCTGGCAGATGCTCCCGAGGGAGGTCTTCGGCGTCAGTGGCTCATCATGCTGGCGGCGTTTCCGCGATTGGACGAAACTGGGCATCTGGCCCCAACTGCACCAGCGCCTGCTCAACCGCCTGGGCAAGGCGGGCGGGGTCGATCTCGAACGTGTGGTGGTCGACAGCCAATCGGTGCGTGCGTTAAGGGGGGCTCTCACACCGGCCCCAACCCTGTCGATCGCCGCAAATCCGGCTGCAAACGCCATGTGCTGACCGACGCCGAGGGCGTGCCGCTGGTCGTTCGCACCACGCCGGCCAACGTCAATGACGAGAAGCAACTGCCCGAGTTGCTCGACGCCCTGCCGGCAGTACAAGGGCCACGCGGCAGACCGCGACGCAAGCCCGGCGGCATCTTTGGCGACCGCGCCTATGGCACCGCTGAAATGATCGCACTGGTGATCAGCCTGGGCATCATCAGCTTTCTTGCTCCACGCAACGACGACACCCACGGCAGCGGCTTGGGATGCTTCCGCTACGTGGTGGAACGCACGCTGGCCTGCTTCAGTCACTTCCGTCGCCTGAGGATGTGTTACGAACGCTTCGGCGAACACTTTCAAGCCTTCCACGACCTGGCTGCCTGTTCCCTGATCGTTACGCGATTGAGAAGCTATGAACTACGGTTCTGAAACTGACTCTTAGCTTCCCACCCGGATGTCGCGTCGCTGATTCCATTCGCGGCATTGGCTACACCGTTGGTGAAAGCCAGGACGTTATTGACCAGCGCCTTGCTACGCGTGCCCAGGAGGACAAGTTCTTCGCTACGATCCTCGGTAAACCCGCCCCTCCGCTTGAGGCGAGGCGCTGGCTCGCGGGCAGGCCGATGAGTCTTGGTTCGCTCAAGGGCCGGCCTGTCACCCTACATTTCTGGAGCGGCTCATGTGCACCTTGCGTGGCGGAAATCCCAACTCTGGAACAGATGTACGGAAAGCAGCGCAACGACGGGCCGGTTTTCATATCAGTTTGTGTGGGCGGCGATGACGAAGAGACGCCTCAGATTGAGAAGTTCATCAGGGATCACGGGATCACATTCCCGGTGATGCTCGATTCATCCGATCCATCGCGTCAAAGCTGGGGGGTAACCTGCAAGGCGTACGGGGTCAATGCGATCCCGACCGACGCGGTCATCGACGCGCAGGGAAAGCTCATCTCCGTGGGGGATCATAGATACGGGAAATGATGCCGGAGCGCCTGACGGCAACAGGCGGATTTCCCGCCGCCGAGTGGCCAAAGGGGCGCCCGGAATTATCTGGCTCCTCGTTGATCGGTGGCGTGCGGCGGCGATGATTCTGAGTGTCCCCCTTTTTGGGTTCCCCCACACCCGTGGGAGCCTCCGCGCCCCTCTTCAATCTAAAAATAAGTGTAACCTTTTCCCGCGGGCGTACAGTATCTGTGCAATGACGACGGTGACCGATGAGTGGGGGCTGCTTCAACGCTACGCACTCCAGCGTGATGAGCAGGCGTTCGAGGCCCTGGCCCGGCGTTACGTGGATCTGGTGTACGGCGCTGCGGTTCGGCGGGTGGGCGATCACCATCTGGCCGAGGACATCACGCAGGCGGTGTTCGTGATCCTGGCGCAGAAGGCGAGATCGATCAGACGCGGGCCGCCGCTGTCGGCCTGGCTGCTGATGACGGTGCGCTGCGTGGCCCGTAATGCGATGAAGAGGGAAGCTCGCCGCCGCCGTCACGAACACGCCGCCGAATCCCTCGCCGCCAGCGCCGGCGGAGCCTGCTCCTCCAATCCATCCGATGTGCTGATCTGGCAGGAAATCGCCGCCGTGCTTGATGACGCGGTGTTGAGGCTTCCGGCTTCTGACCGGCGGGCCATCCTCCTGCGGTTCTTCGAGGGCCGGTCCATCGGCGATGTTGCCGCCGACCTGAATGTCAGCGAAGGGGCGGTGAAGCAACGTCTCGGCCGGGCGATCGACAGGCTTCGGCGGCGGCTGGAGCGAAAGGGCGCCGTTGTCGGGTCAGTCGATGCGGCGGCGTTTGCGGCATTGCTGTCGAAGCAGGTCTGGGTTCATGCCGCCGTGCGCTTACTGGGTGGCATCGGCGCTACTGCTGCAACCGGAGCGGCTACGGGGGCTGGAGTTACGCTTGCGAAAGGAGCGATTCGGATGATGAAGTGGACCCGAATCAAGATGGCGGCTGCCATGATCGCCGTCACGACCGTAGCCGGCGTCGGCGGCGCCGTCACCTATACTCGCGCCGCCGTTGCGACCGGCAACACTGCGCCTGCGACAAACCCCGCCACTCAAGGCGCACCTGTACAGATGAACGATCTGCTCGAAATCAGCGTGTCGCACCTGTTTTCCACAACCCAGCCAACCACGATCAAGAAGCGTGTAGACAGCAGCGGACAAATCCGCCTTCCCTATCTAGGCCGCCTGGACGTTAAGGGCAAAACGCTTTTGGATATTGCCGATACGATCAACCAAGAATACGCCCAGGCCTACATCATTCGCGACGCAAAGACTCGGGTAATCCGAATTGAGAGCGGCTCAGCGCCTTCGATCCGATCCGGCCCGATCCAAAGCGGCGACTATCTGGAGTTCACAATGTGGGGTCTCAGGGCTGGCAGTGAGCCAACGCGCAAGGTTCTGCAGGTGGATGCCAAGGGAGAGATTGCGCTGCCGCTGCTTGGCAAGTTCAAGATCAAAGGCATGGACGCGAACTCAGCCGAGGTGGCGATCGAACGAGCCTACAAACCCTACCATGACCGGAACAAGATCGACGCGCCAGTCGTCTGCATCCGCCGGATCAGCCAATCCGAGATCATCGACAACGCGCTCCGAGAGTAGAGGGGGAAACAGGCGAGTCGACCGGCGGATTTCCCGCCGCCGAGTGGCCAAAGGGGCGCCCGGAATTATCTGGCTCCTCGTTGATCGGTGGCGTGCGGCGGCGATGATTCTGAGTGTCCCCTTTCTGGGTTCCCCCACACCCGTGGGAGCCGCCCCGCCCCTCTTCAATCTAAAAATAAGTGTAACCTTTTCCCGCGGGCGTACAGTATCTGTGCAATGACGACGGTGACCGATGAGTGGGAGCTGCTTCAACGCTACGCACTCCAGCGTGATGAGCAGGCGTTCGAGGCCCTGGCCCGGCGTTACGTCGATCTGGTGTACGGCGCCGCGGTTCGGCGGGTGGGCGATCACCATCTGGCCGAGGACATCACGCAGGCGGTGTTCGTGATCCTGGCCCAGAAGGCAAGATCGATCAGACGAGGGCCGCCGCTGTCGGCCTGGCTGCTGAAGACCGTGCGCTGCGTGGCCCGCAATGCGATGAAGAGGGAAGCTCGCCGCCGCCGTCACGAACACGCCGCCGAATCCCTCGCCGCCAGCGCCGGCGGAGCCTGCTCCTCCAATCCATCCGATGTGCTGATCTGGCAGGAGGTTGCCGCCGTGCTTGATGACGCGGTGTTAAGGCTTCCGGCTTCTGACCGGCGGGCCATTCTGCTGCGTTTTTTCGAGGGCCGGTCCATCTGCGCTGTTGCCGCCGACCTGAATGTCAGCGAAGGGGCGGTGAAGCAACGCCTCGGCCGGGCGATCGACAGGCTTCGGCGGCGACTGGAACGAAAGGGCGCCGGCGTCGGGTCAGTCGATGCGGCGGCGTTTGCGGCGTTGCTGTCGAAGCAGGTTTTGGTTCATGCCCCTGTGCGTTTACTTGGTGGCATCGGCGCTACTGCCGGAACCGGAGCGACTACGGGGGCGGGGGTTGCGCTTGCGAAAGGAGTGTTTCGGATGATGAAATGGACCAAAATCAAGATAGCGACAGCCATGGTTGCCGTCACGATGATGGCCGGCTTAGGCGGCGCTCTGACTTATTCACACGGTGCCGCCACGACGGCGAATGCTCCGGTGCCCGCCGCGCCGACCCGGTCGAATCAGATGGCATTCGATCTAGTACGCGGTGTGCAGGAATCCGAGATGTGGTTCGATGATCTCAAGAGCTTTCAACTGAAGGCGGAAGTAACCGGCTTACGATCCCCAAAGTATCTCGTGGCCTGGAGGAGGGAATTGAGCAGGCAGCTTGGACGGAAACCAACGACGAGAGAGCTTGGTGCGCTTTTGCCTCGCACGAAAGAAGCGATTGAGATGGCATTTGCGCCCCATCGACTTCGGCTGGAGCGCACGAGTCCGAATTACCATACGCTGAGCGTCTGGAACGGCAGAAAGCAGACTGGCTTGTGGCACGAGTACGGTCCGACGAGCTATTCGATCATCGGCAAGACGCAGATGGGCAAGACTTTTATGGCTCAGCTGATGTGGGGACGGCTGGGACAGCATAAGTTCTGGTGGGTTGCCAAAGGGGATTACAACGGAGCAGCACTGCCGATCGACCTGCATAAATGCCGCTTGCTCGGCAAGCAAACGTATCGCGGGACCGAGTGCTATGCGGTGGCGGCGGATAGCGATGGTGTTGATACGCTGTTCATTGGTGTGGCGGATCATCGGCTGTATGGCGTTCGTACGCGAGCTTTTCCACGAAGCCTGGGCGACAAGGTATCGCGTGAAGTGGATGCGGCGGTGGAGAAAGAGATGGGCGTCAAAGTCCCGCACACGGATTTCCTGAACTGGTACAAATCGCTGCCCGAGGTGCGTCAGCGGCAGTACGATGAAATCTCGCAGCGGGTCAAAGGAAAATACCTGCGGCCGTACGCGGAGGAATGGATGAGCGACTATCGTGAACTCCAGCCCGACTGCTGGTTCCCGATGCTGCAGGGAAATAGCATGCATGATCTGGAATCAAAAGACCCCGAGGCAACAGCGGAGTTCGCCATTCGAATCACGCAGATCGAACTGAATCCGAAGTTGGACGATTCTCTTTTCACCATGACGATTCCGGAAGGGGCGGATGTTTATGATTCCGATTTGAATGTCAGATATAAGCAGGACAAGAGCCGCACTCCTGCTCAATGGCAGGCAATTCTCAACGAAGCGTCGAAGAGCAAGCACCAACGCCAGCAGTGGGAAACGGAACTGGATGCCCTCGATGGCAAGCCCGCGCCTGCGTTTACCGGTGAGTGGCTCAATTCCAGGCCGCTGAGCTGGGCGGATTTGAAGGGCAAGGTCGTGTTGGTGGATTTCTTTGCACAGTGGTGCGGGCCTTGCCGCAACGACCTACCGCGACTCGTGGACCTGCACAAACGGGCGGAGGATACGGGAATCACAATCGTCGCAATCCATCCGGCAGGTTCCGAACGCTCGGCCATCGACAAAGAGCTGAAGGAATTTGATCTGACCTACCCTGTCTGCATCGACTCGGCAGATCCCAAGGGGCGGGCCTGGGGATTGATGTATGGGGAGTATCATATTCACTACATCCCATACGCGTTCGTGGTGGATCGGCAGGGAAACATTGCAGGACATGGCTCCGTTGCCGAGGCGATAGGAATAGCCCGGGTGCTGGTGGCGAAAGGACGGTAACGGAGAGCCTGACGGGGGTGTACAGAATTGCCGCCGCTGCCATGCCGGCGGTGTCAAGCTGGGGTGACCATCTTCGGACTGGTTGGTCGTCTGGACGCCATTTTGACGGGGTAGCGGAGGGATGGGGAGGCAACGGTGCAACCACGGGGAGGGTACGGTGTGACCCCGGACCGGCATCGGGGGCAACATGGGAGCGAACTGTCCTTTGTCGTCAGGATTCGCGAACGGGCCGGCCGCTGCCCCCACGTAGAGATTAGGGAACTGGGACCGGCTGCATGGGCCCTGCTGCGATCATCGCATTGGTCAATCGCAACATCGTGCTTGCCAAGCTAAGTATCCGCTACAAGGAGGCCTTTGGCCCGCGGCCCGATCAGGCGGTGGATACGCTGTTGAGGGAGATGGGAAGGAGGCTGCCGCCGGCGACGGAGCCGTCGGGGGGTAGCTGAGACACTCGCCGCCGCTGAGGGGGTGATCGTACTTCTACAAGCTGAGTCGCCGTCTTGGGGCAGGCTACTGAAGCGTTCTGATGCCAGCCTTGCAATCCGCAACGCGTAACTCAGAATGAGCGCCCCATGCCAATCATCACCATCGTCGGCTCCTTTTGCGTTGACATCCTGATCCGTGCGGATCGTCTGCCGGTCTGGGGAGAGACGCTGATCGGCCGCGACATTTACCTCGGCCCGGGCGGCAAGGGCGGCAATATGGCGGCGGCGGTGGCGCGGATGGGGGCGCAGACGCATTTCGTCACCGCCGTGGGCAACGATCAGTTCTCCGAGCTGGCGTTCAGTCTGGCGCGGGATGAGAAGATCGATGCGACTCATATCCGCAAGCTTGATGGGACGACGACCTCGGTCGGTTTTGGCTTGCTCGATACCGCGGGCCACAGCGCCTGCATCACCGATCTGGCGGCGCTGAACCGAATGGATGAGGCGTTTGTCGATCAGGCGGAAGAGGCGATCGTGCAATCGCAGGCGGTGATCACCATGCTGGAGAACCCCCTGCCGGCGGCGGCACGGGCGATGCAACTCGGGCGCAAGCATGGGAAGCTGACCGTGTTCAATCCGGCACCGGCGGCGGCGCTTTCCGATGAATTGCTGGCGAACATCGATGTCCTGACGCCGAACGAATCGGAGCTGCGCGTGCTGCTGGGGCTGCCGCCGGACGATGCGACGCCCGATCTGGATCTGGCCGAGCGGCTGGCAGTGCGCGGCGTGAGGGTCCTGGTCGTGACGCTGGGGGAAAAGGGTGCGCTCCTCATCGACCATGGCGCCATTACGCAGATTCCGCCGATCAAGGTCGAGGTGGTGGATTCAACGGGGGCGGGCGATGCGTTCAATGCGGCGCTGGTGGTGGCGCTGGCGGAGGGAAAGCCGCTGGTGCAGGCAGCACAACTGGCGACATGCGCGGGGGCGCTGGCATGCACGAAGCTCGGATCGATCCCGGCCTACGCGACCCGCGATCAGATCGATGCGCTCTACCGCAAGACCTATGTCAAAGCATGAGGTTATGTTTGTTTGCCACGGCGGCTAATCCGCAGGATTGCCCCGTACCCGCGGGCGCGGTACTACTTTCTCATGCTGAAGATCGCGTTTGCCGGGTTTCGCCATGGCCACATCATGGGTTTTTACAACGCCTGCAAAGGCCATCCGCAGGTCAAGCTGGTGGCGGCGTGCGAGGAAGATCCCGAGACCATAGACTCGTTGCGGGGCGCCGGGAAGGTCGATCTCACCCACGCCAGTCTGAGCGAGATGCTTAAGACCGCGGATTGCGACGCGGTTGCAGTTGGCGATTACTTTGCCAAGCGCGGCTCGGTCATCATCGAATCCCTCAAGGCAGGGAAGCACGTGATCGCGGATAAGCCCGTGTGCACGAGCCTTGATGAACTGCGGGAGATCGCCGGGCTCGTACAATCGAAGAAACTGCGGCTGGGCTGTTTGCTCGACCTGCGGGATTCGGGCGTGTTCATCGCCGTGAGGCGGATGATTCAGTCGGGGCAAATTGGTCAGGTATTGTCGATATGCATCACGGCCCAACATCCGTTGTTCCTGTCGTCTCGCCCCAAGTGGTACTTTGATCCTGGCAAGCAGGGAGGGACGATCAACGACCTCGGAATTCACGCGGTTGATCTCATTGCGTGGCTGACGAGACAGCCGGTCGCGGAGGCGGTGGCCGCCCGCGAATGGAACGCACGGGTGCCACAGCTTCCACACTTCCATGACGGTGCCCAGATGATGCTCAAACTGAAGAATGGCGCCGGGATCCTGAGCGACCTATCGTACTTTACGCCCGATGGCCTGGCGTATGCGGCGCCGCAATATTGGCGGCTGACGATTCACGGGACTGAGGGACTGATCGAGGCGGATTTTGCGCAGCGCAAGATTGCATTTGCCGGGGCGGCAGACAAGGCGCCGCGTGCGATCGAGCCGGAAGCGGACGTCGTCAACGGGCGACTGGAAGCGTTTCTGCGCGAGATTGCCGGGGATGTGCGTCAGGATGATCTGACAACGGCCGATGTCCTGGACGCTACCCGGCGAACGCTCATCATTCAGCGGGCGGCCGACCGGAATCAGCACAACGTTTCACTGGATATGTGAGTACTAACAGTGATGAGAACCCGGACGATTCTGCGCCTGTGTGGTTTGGCCCTTGGATTCATGTTCATGGCCACCGGTGGCTGCACCAGTTCGGCCAAGACAGCGAGGGGGTTTGTTCCTTCGACCAAGGGGAAGAAAATCATCAATTACGGCCAGGACTGGCCCAATACAGCCTATGTCCGGGCGCACATTCATGAGATGGAACAGCGCCCCTACGACGGCATTGTGATCGCCGTTTCGAAGAACACGAAGCCGACGTATCCGGCGGATTCGATCGGCTTCCGGACGTTCTCACATGAGCGTTTCGACGTGCCACAATACCAGCATGCGATCGACGATCTTCGGGCGACGGATTTCAAGAGGTTCACCGACAACTTCATCCAGATCGAGGCGCAGCCGGGTGACGTGGACTTCTTCGACGACGACGGCTGGGCGAACATCGCGCACAACCTCAAGACGCTGGCGTGCATCGCCAAGCAAGGCGGATGCAAGGGTTTTGAGTTTGATCCGGAAGAGTACGGCGTCAACCACATGTGGAGCTACGTCTCCTGGCCGGAGGCCATTCAGAGGAAGCACACGGAGGAGCAATACATCGCCGAAGCGCGGAAGCGCGGGCAGGAAGTGATGCAGGCGATCAATTCGGAGTTCCCCGACATCAGGATCCTCTGCCTGTTCGGGCCGAGCTGTACCGCAGTCAGGCTGGCGACCAACAATCACCACTACCGCCTGCTCGCACCGTTTATTGACGGCATGTGCAGCGTCGCCACGCCGGGCACGCAGATTATCGACGGGTACGAGCAGTCGTATGGATATCGAACAGAGGTGCTGTTCAAAGACGGACGGGCAGCACAGAAGGCGTCGCGGAAGCTCTTTGTCGACAAAACGGCGTTCGACCGGGTTATGCGCGTGGGATTTGGATTATGGATGGACAACAACTCCGGGCAGCTCGGCTGGCACCCCAACGAAGTGCAGCTCAATTACTTCCAGCCGGACACCTGGCAGACCGCCATTTACTACGCGCTGGCGTATTCCGACGAGTACGTCTGGACCTGGCATGAGAAGTTCGACGTCTGGTCGGGCAAGAACGTGAATTTCGATTATCTCAAGGCCCAGGACGCCGGGCGGGAGAAGCCCGGACGCATCATGCCGCCCGGTCCCCACAAGCGGATTCACACGCCCAGCGCCGCGGAGATCCCCGGACATGACGACGCCAGCACCTTCCGCGATCTTCTGTCGAGCGACACGCTCCTGTTGTCGCTGCCCAAGGCAGGATGGTCGTTGAAGTTCGATCCCCGGAACATCGGAATCGAACAGCGGCTGTTTGCGCCGGATCTTTCGACCGCGGACTGGAAGCCGATCCGAATCGGCCAATTCTGGGACGAGCAGGGCTACGACTACAACGGCGTGGCGTGGTATCGCAGGACGTTCAATGTGCCGTCGGTCCCCGCGGGGAAGTCGATCCTCCTGTCACTGGGCGCGGTTGACGAATCGGCGATGGTCTGGCTCAATGGCAAGCAGGTTGCCCATCACGATGTCGGCGAGGGCGGCTGGGAGCAACGGATCGACTGTGACGTCACCGGCGTGATCAAGCAGGGCCAGAACCAGATCACGGTACGCGTCCTGAATCGGGCCGGTCCCGGCGGCATCTGGAAATCCATCAACCTCTTTTGCAGCAAGTGAAAACTATGGCCAATCGAATCGTCGCCATACTGATCCTGATGTTCGCAGGCACAGCGCTTGCCGCCGTCCCCACGACGCAGGGAAAGAAGATTATCGCGTACGGCGCTGACTGGCCGAACACCGCGTACGTCCGCGAGCACATCCAGACGATGGAGAAGCTGCCGTTTGACGGGATCGTCATCGGCGTTTCCAAATCGCAGAAGCCCGAGCAGCATGGGGAGACGATCGGAAACCGGCTGCTGGAGGACGAGCCGATCGCACCGGACGTTGTCGAGGCCGCGATCAACGACCTGAAGAACACTCATTTCAAGAAGTTCACGGACAATTTCCTTCAGATTGAAACGATGCCAGGCGGTGGCGATTACTACGACGACACCCATTGGTCGCTGATCTGCGAGAAATTCAAGGCATTCGCGCGGATCGCCAAGCAAGGCGGCATCACGGGTCTCGAGATCGATCCGGAAGAGTACGATGCCGGCCACATCTGGACGCCCTCGAAATGGGTCCCTGAGCGCCGCCACGGAAAATCGCAGGACCAGTTGATCGCCCAGGCGAAGCTTCGCGGCCGGCAGGTCATGCAAGCCATCAACTCAGAGTACCCCGGCGTTCAGATTCTCTTCCTCTTCGGGCCCAGTTTCAGCGACTATCACATTCGCGAAGGGAACGATAAATACCTCTTGCTCACGTATTTCATCGAAGGAATGGCCGACGCCGCGGACAGCGGGACGCATATCACCGACGGCTATGAGCAGTCCTACAGCTATCGTATTCCGGCGGCGTTCCGGGACGGGCGCGAGGCGATTCTCGACGCGAAGCATTTGTTTACGGATAAGGCGGTATTCGATCGCGTCATGCGCGTGGGTTTCGGGCTGTGCCTTGATGATGATACCGGTTTTGCCAATGATCCCGCGAGCATTGCCCAGCGATTGCCGGCCAAGAAATCCGCCGTTTACAACGCGCTGCTCTACACCGACCGCTACGTCTGGACGTGGCATGCCACCTGGAATGGCTGGGAACACTACATTGCCGACCAGGAAGAGGCGTATCGCGAGGGCCGCAAGGGGCCGACGGAGATTCCAGTCGTGAAGCTTCCGTTGACTTCACCGATCGTGGAGTCTGCCGCCAAGGCGGCGAACCAGAAAGACTACAGTGACGAAGCCACCTTCGCGGATCTGCTGAAAAACAACACCATCATCGGTGATCTGCACGGCAACTGGATGTTCAAGCCCGATCCGAAGGACGAAGGCGTCGTCGCGCGCTGGTTCACGGCAAAGCTGGATCCGGCCGGCTGGTCACCGATCCAGGTCGGCAAATTCTGGGAGGAGCAGGGCTGGGATTACGACGGCGTGGCATGGTATCGCACCCACTTCACAGTCAATCCGCTGCCCGATCAGAAGATCCTGCTGGCGTTCGGCGCGGCGGACGAATCGGCTGCCGTTTACCTCAATGGTAAGAAGATTGGCACCCACGACATCGGCGAGATCGGCTGGGATCAACCCTTCGCATTCGACATAACACATGATCTGAAGCAGGGTGACAACCAGTTGACCGTGAGGGTCTTCGATCGCACGGGCCCTGGCGGGTTGTGGAAATCGGTCAAACTGATGGTCGCTCACTGATCGACGGTGCAATGACGCGGCCGGCACGCGTGCGTCGCAATGAACACTCAATTCCGATGAGGCCGAGCACGATGAGATCCACGATCGTCAGCGCTATTAGACCCAGCGACCTCCGCTCGCCCAGGAGCACCAGTTGATAGATGATAAATGCGCCCAGCGCCGCCATCGCGATCGGATACGCCCACATCTTTCCCCGCAGGAGAAACACCGCGAGCAACGCCTTGATCAGACCATGCCCGATCAGGTACACCGCGCCGAACAACTTGCCCCAATGCGGCAGATGTTGAAATGTATGGAGGATCCAGTTGGCGATGCGATCATCCGGATCTTCGGCCAGTTCACCGCGCGTTGCCCAATGCACCAGGCCCATCAATTCCGACCGGCTGATGATCAGAAAGACCGCGCCTGCGGCCGTCTCAAAGAAACCGTCGAGCCCCTTAATCCAGACGCCAACATCGAAAAGCCAGTGAATGATTCGCCGCCATCTTCTTTGCATAGGGTTTGGCCTCTGCATTTGTCATGCCGAAATCTCGTTTGCTTGCAGATGGTATTTCACGTTCTCACCGGAATCCTGCTGGCCGCGGCGATGTCCCTTTCACCCCGCGCCTGGGCCGCAGCGGCACCGGAGCATACGGCGAAAAAGATCATCGAATATGGCTGGGATTGCCCCGATCCCGCGTTCGTTCATGCGCATCTGCATGAGATGGAGCAGCGGCCGTTTGATGGGCTGGTGATGCGGCTGCCCAAAGCTGCCCCGCCAGGACAGCGCGGCGGCTCACTCGGCTGGCGCGTATTCGGGCATGAGCGTTTTGTCCCCGCGGATTATGAGTATCTTCTGCCGCACCTCCGGGCAATCCGCTCGGACAAGCTGACGGACAACTTCATTCAAGTGATCGCGCGGCCCGGCGATGTGGACTGGGACGACGACGCCGGCTGGGACACGATCTATCACAACATCGGCGTCATGGCGATGCTCGCAAAGGAAGGCCACTGCGTCGGCTTGATGCTCGATCCTGAAGAATACGGCAAGCTGCCGCTCTGGACGTTCGAGGGTTCTTCGTCCGCCAAGCATCTGACGCTCGAGCAGGCGCACAAGCTCGCGATCCGGCGCGGCGAGCAGTTCATCAAGGCGGTCAACGCCCGGCTCCCCACCACGCAGATCCTTTGTCTCTTCGGCCCGGCCCTGTCTTACGATCAGTCTCAGGGCGGGCAAACGGGCTATGCGCTCCTGGCGCCATTCGTCGAAGGAATGTGTCGCGGTGCCGATATCGGAACGCGCATCGCCGATGGGTTCGAGCAGTCGTATATGTATCGCACTGAGGCGAGCTTCCAAGTTGGACGAAAAGACATCCTCACAGCCCGGTCACTTTTTGAAGACAAGAAGGCCTTCGATGATCACATGCAGGTCGCCTTCGGCCTCTGGATGGACAATGACTCGGGTAAGCACCCCTGGCAGACCGATGAGTTCGAATTGAATTATTTTCAGCCGGACACCTGGCAACGCGCGATTTATTACGCGCTGCACTATTCCGATCACTACATCTGGGTTTATTCGCAGGCATTTAACTGGTGGACTGGCAAGAACCTCCCGGCTGCCTACGAAGAGGCGCAGCGTGCGGGCCGCAAATCCCCGGGCAAGGCGCCGCCCATGCACTACACGGCGGAGCAACTCAAGCTGGTCCCCAAGGCCGCCGGAAGGGACGATCGCAAATGGCTGAGCGACCTGCTCAAGACGCGTGAAATGTTTGTCGATCTGCCGGAGTCGGGCTGGCGGTTTAGGCCCGATCCGAAGGACATGGGCGTGAAGGAGCACTGGACATCGCCAAAGCTCGACGATTCCGGCTGGTCGCCCATCGAGGTCGGCAAATTCTGGGAAGAGCAGGGCTGGGACTACGACGGATATGCCTGGTATCGGCTGAGCTTCAACCTAGAGTCAATTCCTGATAAGAAGATCCTTCTCGCCTTCGGCGCCGCCGACGAGGTGGCCACGGGCTACCTCAACGGCAAGCGCCTCGGTACGCACGACATCGGCGAGCTTGGCTGGGATAAACCGTTCAACTTCGATGTCACCGGCGAGCTTCATCCAGGTCAAAACGAACTAGCTGTCCGCGTCTTCGACCGCGGAGGTCCGGGCGGCTTGTGGAAATCCGTAAAACTTCTGGAAGGGAAATAATGGGCTACTTGATGCGAACCAAGACTTTCGTCGTTGTTCTCGCACTCGCAATCGCACAGCTCGCGTTGACCGCTTGTGCCGCTGAGCCTGCGACGCAGTCGAGAAAGAAGATCATCGAGTACGGCGGCTGGGACACTCCCTCTCCCGCTTTCATGCGCGAGCACCTTCACGAGATGGAGCAGCGCCCCTTCGATGGTGTGGTGATGCGAACGCCCCGCCCCGCTCCACCGGGCAAGCGTGGTCGGTCCAACGGCTGGGAGGTCTTCGGCAAGAAACGCTTTGTGCCGGCGGATTACGAGCATTTGCTCCCAGACCTGCGTGCCATTCACTCGAAGAAACTCACTGACAACTTCATCCAGGTGATCTCCAAGCCCGCCGACGTGGACTGGGATGACGATGCAGGATGGGATTCCGTCTGTCACAACATCGGCATTATGGCGATGCTTGCGCCGAAGGTCATTGCGTCGGCTTGATGCTTGATCCCGAGGAATACGGCAAAAAGCCGTTCTGGACGTTTGCCGGTTCGTCGTCGGCCAAGCACATGACCCTTGAGAAAGCGCACAAGCTGGCGATCCATCGCGGCGAGCAGGTCATGAAGGCGATCAACGCCGAGTTCCCCAACATCCAGATCCTCTGCCTGTTCGGACCCGCGCTCAGATGGGACTGCTCACGCGGCGGCAACGACCGCTACCTCCTGCTGGTGCCGTTCATCGAAGGCATGTGCCGGGCCGCGGATGCGGGAACGCGAATCACCGACGGCTTCGAGCAATCGTACGGCTACCGTACCCGCACGAGCTTCCGGCAGGGGCGCAAGGACATCCTCGGCGCGCGCCATCTCTTCGAAGACAAGAAAGCGTTCGACGATCACATGCGCGTCGGCTTCGGTATCTGGATCGACAACGGCTCGAACAAGCAGCCCTGGCAGACGGACACGGCCAAGTTCAATCTGAACTATTTCCAGCCCGCATCCTGGCAGAATGCGATCTATTACGCGCTTCAGAATTCCGACCATTACATCTGGGTGTATTCCGAGCAGTTGAACTGGTGGACCGGCGAAAAGCTTCCGGCCGCCTATGAGAAGGCGCAGGAAGCCGGACGAACCGCGCCAGTCGATATTCCCGTCAAGAAGACCGCTTACACCCCGGCCGAGGAAAAGTTCGTCCCTCATGCCGGTGATCACGTCAACGACGACTGCTTCGCGGATCTCTTGAAGACGCACGACGTGCTCTTCGACTTCCCTGCGTCCGGCTGGCGGTTCAAGCCGGATCCCGACGATGTCGGCGTCAGAGAGGACTGGGCTTCGCCGACACTTGATGACTCCAGCTGGTCACCCATCCAGATCGAGAAGTTCTGGGAAGAGCAGGGCTGGGATTACGACGGCTACGGCTGGTATCGCATTGACTTCACTATCCCTGTGCTTCCCCAGGGCAAGCACCTCACCCTGGCCGTCGGCGCTGCCGACGAATCCGCGAGCGTCTGGCTCAATGGAACGAAGCTCTGCGATCACGACATCGGGGAATACGGCTGGGACCAGCTTTTCAGCTGCGACGTTACGGGTAGAATTCGCCCGGGCAAGAACGAGCTGACCATCCGCGTCCTTGATCGCGGGAGCCGGTGGATTGTACAAGTCGATAAAGATCCTCTCGGCGAAATGAGCCCGGCGCCGGAACCAACGCGCAGCCGGCGCCCGACCGCAGGCGGCCCGGTTTTCGCGAGCTGCCGCTAAACGATGCCGCTGATCTCCACCATTGGCCGCCGTTCGCTGAAGACGCGCCTGGTCTTTGCCGCGATCTACGGCATTCTTCTGCTCGGGTCGGTCACGATGATCTACCCGCTGCTCCTGATGCTTTCGGGTTCAGTCAAATCGCAGGCGGATTTCTCGCGGCCGACCCCTTTCCCCAGATATCTCTACGACGATTCGATTCTGTGGCAAAAGTATCTGGAATCGAAATACATCACCATTCCCGATGCCGAAATGGCGATGGGCCACACGATCGGCTCCTGGCGTCTGGTCACCCCGCCGAAGCGTACAGACTCGCGGCTCGTCGGGGACTTTCTCGACTTTCGCAATCACTACGACTGGCCGCAGGAGTGGTATTTCCTCGGACACACCTCATCGGAAGTCACCAGCGCCAAGAACAACCTGGTGGGCTGGAATACGCGCGTCTTTCGCGCGTTCGCCCAGAAGCGATTCCACAATAATCTGGACGCCTACTGCAATGCGATTGGCGTTCACTACCCCGCCTGGTCCTATGTTCGCGCGCCCTTGATGCACTTCACCGAGCGGCAGTTCGGTTTTCCGCAATCCGCTGCCTTCAGGCTCTACTATGAATTGAAGACCCGTCTATCGCGCAAGGACTGGGCCGTCATCAACCTCGACGGCGCGTTCTGGTACAACTACCTGGCGCCGGCCTGGGGCAATATCAAGGTCTACAACAACGCCCATCACACCCACTACAGCGATTACCGGCAGGTGCTCCTGCGCGAGCATCCCCCCGCGCCCGGGCCGGAGCGGGATGACTGGGAAAAGTACGTCCGCACGCAGTTGAATCTCGCGTTCATCCGCGTGACGCCGTCCATGATCGAACCCTTCCGAAAATTCCTGGAAACGCGCTACGGGAGGATCGGCGAGCTCAATCAGCTCTGGCAGACGAACTACGCCAGCTTCCGCGCCGTCCCGCTCTTCAATACCGAGATTCACTTGCCGCCGCAGTCGAAGCGGGCCACGCCGCACTTCTCGACAAATTTCCCAACCACGGTCGCGGCCCAGACTGCGCTGTCCGAGTTCATTAAAAACGCGAAGCTCTGTCCGACAGATGCCTTGAGCGTCTTCGGGCCTGCGCAGAGCGTTCGAGCGCTTCATCGCGGACAAATATCACACGAAGATCGCTGCTGTCCCCCTACCGCTTGGGCAGGTCGATTACGCCGACTTCCGGACGCAAAAGGGTTTGCTGCGATGGAATTTCGTGAAGCAGAATTACCTGACGGTGTGGGACTATCTCGCCGGCCACGGCAACGGCATCCGCAACACCGTCATCTTCTGCACGCTGATGGTGCTGACGAATCTCATCGTCAACCCCCTCGCGGCATATGCTCTCTCACGCTACCAGCCACCCAGCACGTACAAGATCCTGCTCTTCTGCATGTGCACGATGGCGTTCCCCGCCGAAGTCACCATGATTCCCGCGTTCCTTCTGCTCAAGCATTTTCCCATCTTCAACCTCCTGATCGCAACCGTACCGACATTCCTGGTGATGTGGCTGGCGTTGCGCCTCTATCCACACCTTCGCGACCTGCCCAAGTTCCTGCTGGCGGGCACAACGTTCATCATTGCACTGGTCGTACCGTCCGTCTCGCACATCAATGTTCCGTCAGTCTCCCTGCTCAACACGTTCTGGGCCCTCATCCTGCCGGCGATGGCGAACGGGTTTTTCATCTTCCTGCTGAAGGGATTCTTCGATTCCCTGCCGCGGGAACTCTACGAAGCCGCCGACATCGATGGGGCCGGCGAATGGACGAAGTTCTGGACGCTCACCATGAACCTCTCCAAGCCGATCCTCGCGGTGCTCGCGCTCAACGCCTTCACAGCGGCTTACAGCGAGTTCATGATGGCGCTGGTGATCATCCCAGATCCTAAGATGTGGACCATGATGGTCTGGCTCTTCCAGCTTCAATCCATGTCGCACCCCGCAGTGGTGTATGCAAGCCTGGTCATCGCCGCGATTCCGACGCTCCTGATCTTCCTGGTGGCGCAGAACCTTATCATCCGAGGAATCGTGGTGCCCGTGGAGAAATAATGGACAGCGCTCTTATGCAATTTCCGACTACGTCCGGCCCAACTAAACCAGCCATGCGATACCTGATGCTTTTTCTGATTGCCCTCCTGTCGGCGGGCTGCTCAATTCATCCACATCCTTCGCATCGATCGACTACCCAGCCGGCCACGGTCGGCCCGGTGATCGACGCACGCCAATTCGGGCGCCGTAGGAGACGGCATGGTCGACGACACCGCCGCCGTTCAACGCGCGATGGATGCCATGGCCAAGGCGGGCGGCGGTACCGTCAATCTCGGGCGCGGCACCTTCATGTTCCGCGGCCATCTCACCATCCCCCGCGCCGTCACGCTCTCGGGTATTTGGCAGAGCGTGGCCTCCCATATCGGACTGCGATGGCCCGGCCAACCCCGCCCGACCGAGGGGGGAACCACCCTTCTCGTCACCGAGTCCCGCGGCAACGAATCCGGCCCGCCCTTCATCACCCTCAATACCAACTCAACCCTTAAGGGCGTCTCCATCTACTACCCGGATCAGAACCCCGACGAGACACCTGTCCCTTATCCCTACTGCATCAGCATGCACGGCACCGCCAACGCAGCGGTCCTCAATGTCGAAATGCTCAACCCCTACAACGGTATCGACGCCAGCCAGGCCCACCGTCACCTCATCCGCAATGTCATCGGCCAACCCCTGCGCCGCGGGATCTATCTCGATATGGTCCTGGACGTCGGCCGCATCGAAAACATCCACTTCAATCCCTGGTGGAGCAACAAGCCCAAGGTCCACAAGTTTCAGATGAGCGAGGGCGAAGCGTTCGTCATCGGCCGCGCCGACTGGCAGTATATGCTCAATACCTTCTGCTACGGCTACCACATCGGCTACGACTTCATCGAAACCAAGAACGGCCGCTGCAACGGCAACTTCCTGGGCATCGGCGCCGACGATTGCGAGATCGCCGTCAACGTTGACAGCGCCTGGTTCCTCGGCGTCCTGATCACCAACGGTGAATTCGCCTCGTTCAACGGCCCCGATCCCACCATTGTCCGGGTCGCTAAGTCCAACCGCGGCGCAATTCGTTTCGTGAATTGCGCCTTCTGGGGCTACGACAACCTGACCGCCGACATTGCCGGCAGCGGCACCGTCGGCTTCTCCGATTGCACCTTCTCTTCCTGGCAGGATCCCCGCCAGCGCCGCACGGACGCCATGATCCGCGCCACCGGCGGGACGCTTCTCGTCCACGGTTGTCAGTTCGTCATCAATCGCCGCCAGATCGACCTCGGCCCCGGCGTCGCCCAGGCCGTGATCACCGACAACATCATGAACGGACCCGTCGAGATTCATAACGAGAGCGAGGGGGAGGTGGTTATCAAGGATAACGTTGGACGGAAAATTCCGACGACAGATCCGATGCCGTAGTCCAAGCGCAAATGTTTTTGCTTTGCGGCCTCCAGCCATGTGCTATCGTGAATTTGTCGCGCAGGATGGCGAGAGGACTTGCAACGCGGCGGAAGGCACGCACTTCTGGCAGCTGCGGTACCCGAAGACGCTGGAAGCTCCCTGGAAGAGAGCCAATGTCCCCATGTCGCTAGAGCGTGTTATGAACTTTCCACGCCCCAGTTCCAATTCCCGCCAACCTCGGGGCGGCCGGGATAGCCGGACGGTTCGCAAATCATCCAAACAGAGGACATTCCGCTCCCATGTCGCCTGCGATTCGACTCCCGACCCACACCGGACTCTCACCGTTGTAGTACCGTACCCTCCCCACTCGGCCGCCGACCCCGTTTTTGCCCCTTCTGACGACATGGTGGTCCGAACATGACAATTTGTCGTAGCGGAAAAGCAGCTCAAGATACCCTTAGCAGGACGCTGAAAATCACTCTTGACGGATGGTCCGTTTGGCGACTGAACTCTGTGGCATCCCGACACGGAGGTCGTTGATGCGTGGCAAGTCCGATCCACAGGCCGTTTTGTTCACCGCTGCCATTGATCTTGAACAACGCATCCGCCCCGATCACCCGCTGCGTGCGATCAAACGGATGGTGAATGAGGACCTGGGGAAGATGAGCCGGCGGTTGGACGCGGCTTACGCAATGAAGGCCGGCCCAGCGTGCCGCCGGAGCGGCTGATCAAGGCGCTGCTCCTGCAGTCGATCTATTCGATCCGCTCCGACGCGCAGCTGGTGGAGCGGATCGATCACGACCTGCTGTTCCGCTGGTTTCTGGATCTGCGGATCGACGAGGCGGTGTTCGACGCCACGGTGTTCTGTCACAACCGCAAGCGGCTTCAGGAGCACGCTCTTGTCGGCGCGTTCTTCGAGAGCACGGTGCGTCGGGCCATCGCCGCGGGGCTGATCAGCGCCGATCACTTCTCGGTGAACGGCTCGCTGATCGAGGCCTACGCATCCATCAAGAGCTTCCAACCCAGGGACCGCACGGAGGATGATGAACAGGACAACAACGGCTTTAAGAGCCGCAATGCCGAGGTGGACTTCCACGGCCAGAAGCGGTGCAACGACACCGACGCCAGCACGACCGATCCGGACGCCAAGCTGGTCCGCAAGGGCGATGGTCAGCCGGCGCTGTTCGAGCCACGCGTTGCATGCGATTGTCCAGAACCGCCACGGGCTGGTGCTGGCGGTGGAGGTCAACAGTCCGCTGGACAACAGCGAGCCCAAGGCCGCCTTGTCGCTGATCGACCAGATCAAGAAGCGATTCAAGATCAAGCCCAAAACCGTTGGGGCCGACAAAGGGTACGACAGGGTCCGCTGCTGCGTGGGCTGGAACGCAGAAAGATCCGCCCGCATGTGGCGGTGAAGGACGGTAAGATCGGCGGCGACACCGCCCGCTATCGCCGGCAGAACCAGGCGAACATCGCAGCCCGCCATCGGATGCGGCGACGCACCAAGGGCGTGGGGGGTACAAGATCAGCCAGCGTTGTCGCAAGAAGATCGAGGAATGGATCGGTTGGGCCAAGACGATCGGCGGCCTGTATCGCACCCGGCTGATCGGACATGCCAGGACCGGCCAGCAGGCCGCACCTTGCCGGGGCGGCATTCAACCTGATCCGCATGCGAAACCTCGCGGGCGGATAAACCCCACCGGCCCCCGCGGCATGGATCGACGGCCCGATCACCCGGTTGAAACAAGTTCGAACTCGACTTATCGAACATTCCGGCGATGATGCCGCATTGAAATCAGCAGTTTTTCAGCGTCCTGCTAGAACGACCTTCTCTGGCGGGATGTTATCGATCTGGAAGTTGCCTTCGGCATCCACGACGACCGTCTGCGCATCCGAAGCGTTTTCACGACCAACCACAACCCACGTGCCTGGTGGGACGGCCTTGCCATCTGACAGCCAAACTGCACCGCTGAACGTGTTGCCATTCACCACCGCAAGGTCTCCGACATTCAGCGTCGTGCCGTTCTCTCCAACGCGTACTGACTTTGCCAGTGTCACCGCATGAACGCCAGGCGAGTCCATCTTCCCGTAGGCATACCATTGATCGTTCGTCTTCACGTTGTAGAACGTAAACCGGCCGCGCAAATCCGTCCCGATTGTCATGTCGCCGACATAGTGATCCGGCGTGCCATTCACCTACGCTAATCCGACCCTTGCATTGGCCACCGGGGTGCCGTCGCGCACCAGCCGACCTGTCACAGCGGCACCGTTCTCCAACCGCAGTTCATGCACGGCCTTCCCGGTGGACAGCAGCGGAAAGCTTCCCGGCACCACCCCGCGCGAGACCTGGACGTCCACCGCAATGTCCGGCTTCTGTGTCACGAGCGTGAAATCACCGTGGCGGTCGGTAATCGCCATCGGATCAACCTCATTTTCGGTCGCGCTCCACCGCGCTGACTGCCAATTTGATGCCATTGGGCCAAGCTTCGGCGCCAACGATGGGATTGCCATCTGCATCGACTGCATGCCGTGAATTGAGTGCCTGCCGCCAGACAGCTTGCGCACCTGCAACGTCACGCCGAGGCGACCAGCTGCAGGATCAATCTTTGCGGCAAACTTCGGCTCGTACCCATCGGCGACGATCAAAACCCGGAAATACAGATCCGGATCGAGCGAGGATATCGTGAAGCCGCCCGTCTTGTGCGTCGTGGCATGTTTTCAGCAATCTGCATAGCAGCCGGAGCAGTACGGACTCGCGCCGCTGCGTACGGCCGCCGCATTAATATAAGCATTGGCACCGGCGACCAGCTTGCCATCCGCCGTCATTTGTCCGTGAAGTTCGAGTCGATTCGCTGGCACGGTACCGACGGCCGCCAAGGAAGGAACCAGCCAAACGCTCTTAAGGGATCATGAGCGCGACTCTCTGAAATCCGATCACACGGTAACAAAGCCCTCGCAAGCGCACGTCTCTGGCTATCAGCTACGCCGCATCTATACTGTTGTCTAGAATGACTTATCAGCAGATTGTGCAAAAACTCCAGCATCGCTTCGGCGAAGCAATTAAAGCCGCCTTTCCGGACGACAAGCACCCGCGCATTCACATCAGTGCCTGCGACTGGCGCGAAATTGCCCAGTTCATTTATTCCGATCCTGATCTCAAGCTCGACTGGCTCGCCTGTCATGCCGGCATCGACTATGTCGCAGACAATCAGATGGCGTGCGTCTACGACCTATGGAGCTTCGATCACCAGCACACGTTCGCGGTCAAAGTCTTCACCCCGCGTGACAATCCTTCGATCCCCTCGGTCGCCGACCTCTGGCCTGCCGCCAACTGGCATGAGCGCGAAGCCTTCGACCTTTTCGGCATCGATTTCCCCGGTCACCCCGACTTGCGCCGCATTCTCCTCGCTGATGACTGGGAAGGTTTCCCTCTTCGCAAGGACTACGTCTACCCCCGCGAATACCACGGCATCCCCGCGTCAGTCGAGTTAGACTGGCAGCATAAGCCGAACTATCCGAAATAGACCTCAGGTATGTCCACGCACCTGATCGACATCCTGGACCGCTTCGCCGGACGCCGGGTCGTCCTCGTCGGCGACCTGATGCTCGACCGTTACATCTTCGGCAGTACCGAGCGCGTCAGCCCCGAAGCCCCCGTTCCCATCATCCGTTTTCAGCGCGAAGAATATCGCTTGGGCGGTGCTGGCTTTGTCATGGCCAATCTCGCCACACTTGGCGCGAAGGTGCGGCTCGTAGGGACGATCGGAAAGGACGATGCCGGTACGGAGATTCGCCGGCGTCTGGCTACCTACCAGCCCGAGCGAACCGCGCTGATTGAAACCCCGCACCGTCCGAGCGTGATGAAGGTTCGCCTGCTTGGTTCATCGCAGGACCGCACACCTCATCAGATGCTCCGCCTGGACATCGAATCCGCCGGCCCGGTCGATGGACCCATCGCCGATGAAATCGTGGCATGCACGGATGCGGCCCTGGACAACGCGGAGATTCTCTGTCTGGAAGACTACAACAAGGGTGTCCTCGCCCCAGAAGTCTGCAAGCGCCTGATCGCGCTCGCCAACAAGCGCAGCATTCCCGTCATCATCGATCCCGCAAACATCTCCGATTACTCGAAGTATCGCGGCGCTGCCGCGCTCAAGCTCAACCGCCCGGAAGCGGAGCGCGCCACCGCTCTTCGGCTTCGCCAACCTGAGCACTATGCCCCCGCCGCTTCGGCACTGCTGAAAAAATTCGATCTCCATGCCGTGGTGATTACTCTCAATGAATTGGGCTCCTATCTGGCCACGCGCGATGGCCAGCAGCGCTGGGTGCAAACCCGGCCGCGCCAGGTCGCCGATGGCACCGGCGCTGGTGACACCCTGCTGGCGATGCTTGCCATGGCCCGCGTCTCGGGCGCCGCTTGGGTTGATGCCGTGGCTCTGGGCAACATCGCCGCCGGTCTCGAAGTTGAAAAACTCGGCTGCGTGCCAATCACGCGAGATGAGGTCATTCAGGATTTACTTCTCGAAGCCCGCCAGCATCTCGGCAAGCTCCGCACGCTCGAAACCCTGCTTCAGGAAATCGCGCACCACCGTGCCACCGGCAAGAAAATCGTCTTCACCAACGGCTGCTTCGACCTGATCCACCTTGGTCACGTCAAATACTTCCAATTCGCAAAGGCCCAGGGCGATCTTCTCGTCGTCGGTGTCAACACCGACGACTCCATCCGCCGGCTCAAGGGCGACAAGAGACCCATTATCAACGAAGACGACCGCATCCAGGTGCTCGAAGAGCTCGAGAGCATCGATTACCTCATCAAGTTCGACGACGACACGCCACTTCGACTCATTGAGGCCATCAAGCCCGACGTTTTGGTCAAAGGCGCCGATTATGCGCCGACCAGGTCGTCGGCGGCGACTTCGTGGAATCCTGCGGCGGCACCATCGCCCTGGCACCGCTGGTTAACGGCCGAAGCACCTCAAATCTGATTCAGCGCATTCTCGAAGCCTATCAACCCTGAACCACCCCAAGGGCTCGCCAAAACCGCCTGAAATTGCGATTTTGGGCGCTCCCGGCTCGAAATTCCTCCTTTAGCATCAGATTTGTAAGAACAAACTGAACTGGTAAAGAAAGGAGTTACCCAATGTCCCAAACCAATGATCCCTCCCGGCAGTCCGGCAGCTCGGGTGATTATCGCGAAGCCGCTCGCGAGGTCGGTGAAAACCTGCGGGAAGCCGGCGGCCGCGTCCGCGACGTCGCCACCGAACAGTACGAGCAGATGAAACACCAGGCCCAGGAATACTACGAACGGGGCCGCGAGCGTGCTCGCGAAATGGAGCAGTCGCTCGAACAGTACATCCAGGAGAAACCCATCCGGTCGCTGCTGATTGCCGCGGGCGTCGGCATGTTGCTGGGAATCCTGTGGAAGCGCAGTTAACCCATCGCGGAACTTGATCGTCAGCGGATGCGCGCTGCCGCCGGATATACTCCGCCCACAGCTTCGCGCCCGCTCCGGTCCAAGCGACAGGTCCCATGGAACATCCAACCCATGAACCTTCGGGCAACGGTGGCCGAATCCCCGCCGATGACCCCACCCGGACCCCCACCGATGCTTTCCGCGATGCCTTTGCGCGCCTCGATGAGTTGCGGGATTACATCTCCTATTACGTCGCCGCCAGGCGCGACCGGTTCAAGGCCAGCATCCGCAGCACAGCCCTCTACGGATTGCTTGGCGGCGTCGGCGCTTTGATCCTCGCCTCCACGGTGATCATGGGCGTCGTTCTCCTGACCATCGGCATCGCCTATGGCCTGACCGCGCTTTTCGGCGATCGAGCCTGGCTCGGATTCATTATTGCCGGCGCAATCCTCCTCGTCATCACGGGTGTTCCGGCATATCTGGGCGTACAAATCGTCAGGTTCAGCGCCCGCAGAAGGACGGTGGAAAAATATGAGCAGTGGCAGCACCAGCAGCGGCAGCGCTTCGGAACCGACGTTCGGAAACAAGCCGCCGGCGAGCCAGAGTGAGTCCGAGTACCTCTCCGTGCAAGCCACCGAGGCGCGCGCCGCGATCTCCAAGACGTTCAAACAGATCCAGAAAGATCTGGCGAAGGGTGCCGATCCGCGCCTCTGGCTCCGCGAACACCCTTGGGCCACCCTCGCCGCCGCCACCGCCAGCGGCTTCGGTGCCGCGTCCACCGTCGTTCCCTCCAAAGAACAGCAAGCCCTTAAGCGCCTCGCCAGGCTCGAACGCGCCCTTCACCCTGAATGGCAAACCCAGCGAGACGATCGCCGGCCGGGTGAACGCGGCATGGTCGCCAAGATCTTTTCTCATGCCATGGGCGTCCTCGAGCCGGCCCTGATGAGCATCCTCAGCGAGGTCGTTGCCGAAAAAGTCTCCAAAGCGGAGGCCGAGGACCTCACCGATGCCGACGCCAGCCAGTCCCGTTGAACGAACTTGCCGTAACCCCAGGCCCAACCAAAGCTAACACACACAGGGCCAGGCGTGCCCATAGCCAGCGTCCCCGCCACACGCGTTACTGCTTACCCCGCTTATCCTCGCGTCTGATAACTCCCTTGCGGCGCAATAATTTTCCCGTTGGTGATGCAGAAAAGCCGGGGTACGCTCCGTTTACTGACGCGGCCCAACCGCGAGCCTCCGCCAGAGAGTTCTCTTTGCCAAAGGCGTTTGTCATGCCCTCCGTCCTCCGCTTTGCCGGCCATTGCGTGCTCCTGCTGACCCTCGTCGCAACCGTCGCCCCCACCGCGCCGCTCGCCCCTCGTCCTGCCAGGGATTCGCGCATCGCCTCACTTCCGCCACAGGTTCGCCTCCTCAAGCTCCACCTTGTCCGCCCCGACCTGATCCTCTATCCCATCGCCTACGAAGTCTGCTGCTGATTGATACGGATTCCAGTTAAATCGCAGGCCCCAAGGATGTGCCCCGTAAGCGGGGCCGCTCAACCTGACCTGCCAGAATCACCTCAAACCCGCACGCGTCGCGAGTCATGATGGGACGCTCACAATCCCCATTCGGCCTGCTGCCGGGTTACACCGTATGACCTGCCCCCAATCTCTGTACCACCCGCTATGCGATTGTTACCTGTTTCTGCTTCGCTTGCCCAGACGTAACGCAGGGCGCAGCCCGGAGCGGAGTCTGGGCAAGCGTCGCGGCGAATGCCGCCGGGGGCACGTACCCCAGGCTCGAATGCGGTCGCCGGTGGTTGTACTCCAGCCGCCACTGCACGCTCAACATCCTGGCCTCCGCCAGAGAAGTGAACAGCTCCGCATCCAGCAGCTCATCCCGCAGCCGCCCGTGGAAGCTCTCGGCGTAGCCGTTCTCCCAAGGGCTGCCCGGCTCGATATACAGCGTCTGGACCCGCGCCGACTCCAGCCCAAGGCTGATCCCCCTGGCAACAAACTCCGGGCCGTTATCGCTGCGGATGTGCAGCGGTGTCCCGCGGATAAGCAGCAGTTCCCTGAGCACGTCGATCACCTCGACGCTCTTGAACGACCGCCTCGCCTCCAGCGCCAGGCACTCCCGTCTGTACTCATCCACCACGCTCAGCCACTTCAGCGGCCGCCCGTCCTCGCTCCGGTCGTGGATGAAGTCCCACGCCCAGACCTGGTCCTTCTGCGTCGCGGCGTGACGCACGATGCCGTTGGTGCTGCTGCCCAGGCGACGCTTCTTATGCTGCTTTTGCGGCACTTTCAGGCCCTCTCGCTTCCACAGCCGATGCACACGCTTGCGGTTCACTTTGAAACCTTCTCCTCGCAGCAGACCCCAGATCCGGCGATATCCGTAACGCGGATGCTGACGCACCAACTCCAGCATCCTGGCCACCAGGGCCTGTTCATCCTCACGCGGCCGCGATCGGTACCGTTGCGTTGAACGCGGCTGATCGGTCACTCGGCACGCCCGACGCTCCGAAACATCCAACTGTTTCTGCACGTGCTGCACGCACGCACGCCGACGCATCGGGCTTACTCGTTTCCCAGGAACGCGTTGGCTTCCTGCAGGATCTGCTTGTCCAGCGTCAGGTCCGCAACCGCCTTCTTCAGCCGACGGTTCTCCTCCTCCAGCTTCTTTAGACGCTTCATCGCGTCCGCCTTCATCCCCCCGAAGCTGTTCCGCCAGCGGTGATAGGTCTGCTCGCTGATCGCCAGCTTCTGGCAGACCTGGGCGATCGTCTGGGCCGCCGACAACATCCCGTCCGCCTCACGCAGATATGCGATGATCTGCTCCGGCGAACGACGCTTCCTGCCAAATGAACTCATCGAGAATCTCCTTGCCCTTGCCGGGCTCAAAGACTCTCATAACACGTGGATCAGGGATTGGGGAGCAGGTCACCTTGTCCGCCACCGCTTCGCTGGCCCAGCGCTGGCTGATCTTGCCGCTCACACGCTCATCATCCGCAATCGCACGCAGGTTTTCGCTGGCCTGGTTGATCGTGTCGCAGATCGTCCGGGTGTCGCCCACCGCCGCATCACAGACGCACCCGCAAGCGGGTCCCCGCCAGGATGACGCCGCTGTCCATGTCCACCGCGTGCTCGGCCTTGTGGGCCAGGTGCGTCGTGCCATCTTTCATCTTGGTGATCTTGGCATCGGGATCGTGCGGGTTGTGCCAGTCATCATTATTCCCCTTGTTTTTGCGGTGGCGGTCCAGCCGGGCCAGATCATCCCGTGTCGGGGTTGCGATGCCGCTCTGCTTCGCCAGATCCGTCAGGAACTCCTGATACCCCTGCCCGTCGTCCCGTCGGACGATCGAACGCAGCGCCGCGTTGGCTTCCAGCGTCGTGGAATCCACCCCCAGCGTTTTGCCCTCGATCAGATCGTGATTCGCCAGGATCTTCAGCACATAAGCGAATACTTCCTGATGCGTCTCCAGATCGATCAATCGCCGCGTTCGCGAGATCGTCGAGTGATCCGGTGTCGATTCATCCAGCGCGCAGCCCAGGAACAGGCCCAGCGACCTGCTGTCGGCACAACGCCAGGCGATGCCACGCTCGGAGTCGATCCCTTCGAAGTAGCCCACCAGCAGGCAGCGGAAGTAAATCCCCGGCGCCAGGCCGGGCCGTCCGATGTTCCGGCAGTAGAACCCGGCGCACAAGTTCTCGACGAAAGCGTCGAACTGATGGCTCGCCAGCACCTTGTTGACCGTATCGTAGAACGGGTTGGACTTGAACGACGGCAGATCGACCGTGGAGATGAACAGCGGCTGAGCCACATCCTTGCGTCTTCCCAGAGCCATGCGGATCATCCTTGAATGCGTCTGCGGCATTTCAGCGCGATCGCTCATCCACGTCAAGCGACAAATCAACTTTCACCACGGGCTGCTAGTATTACTCCGTTAACTCGAATCCTTCCTTTCGGTTCGACTTACGACACGGTGGGCGTCGAGTCGCCGTCCGCAAACCGGGCAGCGTCCGGCCCAGCACAGCAGCAGGTGCTGGATCAGGCGACGGGCTTCGGGCACGCTAACCGGCGGCGGGCCGTGTCTCCCCTTTTTTGTCGCCGGTAGGCGACGACGAAGGCATAGGCGAGCATCACGAGCACCATGTGGTGGTGCCATCCGACCCAGGACCTGCCCTCGAAGTGGTCGAGGCCCATCTCTTGCTTCATCTCCCGGTAGCTCTGCTCTACCCACCACCGCCCCTTGGCCGTCCTGACCAGTTGCCGGAGTGAGGCCTTCGCCGGCAGGTTGGAGAAGAAGTACTTCGTAGGGGCATCCTCCTCCCGGGGCCACTCGGCCAGCAGCCAGCACTCGCTCTGCGGTCTGCGCCCGTCACTGAGACGGTGGGCCGGGCGGACCCGCCAGGCGGCGAAACGGCCAGACAGCTTGCCGCACTTTGCCCTTCCTGACCTTGCTCCCTTCCCGCCAATTCACCGTGCGGAAGTCGGCGGCGTGGTCCACGGCCCATGGTTTGACGGAGACCCCCGCGACCTTCGCCGCGACCCGGGACGGCCGCGTCGGCGGCCGCCCCTTGCCCAACCACGATGGGACCTCGCCCAGGTCCTCGGCGGCGTCAATCACCGACAGCGTCGACTCCACCCCCACGCAGTACGTCCACCCCTGCTTTTCCAGCGACCGGCGGAACTCGGTGACGCTCCCGTAGAGGGCGTCGGCCAACACCACCCCCTTTAGCCCATTAGCCTTCGCCCGCTCCAACATCGTCAGGGCCATCTTCCACTTGGGCTCGTACCCCACGTCGTCCGGCACCCCCGCGCGGGTCATTCGCTTGCGGTCGTTACCCGCGGCGGACCCGCCCAGATGCCGTCGGACCTGCGCCGCCGATGACGCCGCCACCCACCGCTGCAGTCGGTCCCGCACCAAGCCCGCCGGCCAGGGGCTCTGGTTCACCAACTGCTGGAGCGACTGCTCGTAGTCCTGCTTACTGCCGTCAATCTCCTCCAACCGCCTGGCCATCGGCTCAATGCTCTTGCGATCTCCATCCAGCAGCAGACCCCGTAGATATATCTGCGCCCACCGGCGTTGATCCCGCCGCGGCAGGTCCGACATCAAGTCCCCGACGAATTCCCCCAACTCCCTTCGCAGACGATTCAGTGATCGACCATCCATGGCGACCGCCCTTCATGCCCATATCCCGCCACTCACTCTAACCTTACTGATCTAACGGAGTAATACTAGAGGAACGTTTTGGATCTGGTCAACCATGTCTTTGACCTTGGTCGAGTCATCGACAGTGACGCTATTGCTGCCGACGGCGCGGTAGACGGTGTCGCGTTGGTGGTCGAGAGCTAAAAGCAGGTCGTCGCCATCATTGCCGTATAGGCGAAGGGTAGCTGATGCACGCTTGCCGCGGTCGATCAAGTAGCCGAGCCTTCGGTCACAACCGCCAGAGCGAGGCCGTCGTAGCCTTTGGCCCCCACGGTCTGGATTTCCGTCGCTACCACCTGCCGGCAGGAAGAAAGGACTTCATTAAAGCGGTGCACGCCCTGCACGTTCACATCGGTGCTGTTTCTGTCAACCACCGCACCCTTGCGGACGACGTTATCGACAATGATCAGGCTGCCGAGGCGAGAGAGCTTGACGGCCCATCGAAAATAGTCCGCATTCCCGGGCTTATCGGCGTCAATGAAGATCAGATCGAACGGCCCGCGGTTCTGTCCCGCGAGTTTCGGCAAGGTATCCAGGGCGCGTCCGACGATCACTTCCACACGATCAGCCAGACCCGCATTGGCAATATTTCCCCGCGCAATTTCGGCATGCTTTGGCTCCGACTCGAGGGTGACGAGCCGGCCGTCTGCGGGGAGAGAGCGTGCCAGCCAGATGGTGCTGTAGCCGCCCAGTGTGCCGATCTCGAGAATCCGGCGCACGTTCACGAGCCGTGCCAGCACGTGCAGCAGCTTTCCCTGGCTGGGGGAAACCTGAATCGCGGGCAACCCCGCAGCCGCGCTGGTGTTGAGCGCGTTCGCCAGAGCCGCATCCTTGGGCACAAACAGATCTTCGATATAGCGATCAACCGCGGTCCACGTTTCCTGATTCATACGCTCCCTTCAACTGTGAGCCTGAAATCCACGGCCTGGCGCCGATGCCGGACAATATACGCGTCGTGGCGACGAAGCCATGGGCATCACCCCCCCGCCGCCGGTGTGTCTCCGGCTGGCGCACCCAGGCCTCATACGGGGTTCACCGTCTCCACGTTGGCGGACGAAATTGTGCAAAGGTGTGGGCGAAGTTGTCAGAACGGGAAGGCTTTCGCAGGAACGCAACGATCATCACCGGTTCGGCGGTCAATGTCGTGCAGCAATTGCCGGCCCCCCGGCTCTTTCTCGCGCATGCGCAATCGGTGGAAGACTCCGGTTAAATCAGACGAGACAGATCGCCTCTGTCGGGATTCGATGTCATCGGAGGTGCGTTGAATGACTGAAGCCAGAAACGACGCAAGCCCTGAGGATGTCAGGGCTTGTCATGCAGCTGTCACCAGTTGTCTACAGCGAGCGCGACGGGGCTCGAACCCGCAACCACCGGATCGACAGTCCGGTACTCTAACCAATTGAGCTACGCACCGGTTCAACAGATTTAATAGCCAGCCTGGTGGCATGTTGTCAAGACCGCCACCTTCCTGACCTATCCCCACTTTGCCGCGACGTGCAGCGAGAGGTCAAGTACGGCCGCGAGGGCTTGGGACGGGGAGGCCCTGAGCCGCTCACGCATCACCATCCCGATCAGGAACACACTGCAACGTTCCTTGCTGCTGGAGCACCACGCCGAGGGCTTGTGCCGCGTCTGGGCGATCAGGCCCAGGCCGACCAGCAGCAGGTACGCGATGGCCAGGACCAACAGCAACCGGTCGAGCCGCTGCGGCGTCTTGAATTGCGTGTCGCGCAAACTCCAGCCGTTGCGTTTGGACTTGTGGTCGCGGAACAGTTGCTCGATCGTCATCCGTCGGCCGTAGAGTTGGCACAGTGGTTCGGCCGTGCCGGTCAGGTCGGTCATCAGGAACCAGCATTCATCGCGTTTGGGCGGCAGGCCCTTGCGCCAGCGGACCACGACGTGCTGCGTGACGGCCCCGTCGGCGCGGTAGGCCACGTCCTTGAGCACCTTGGCGATTCCCTTGTGCACCGGGTAATCCAGCAGCTTGCCGTGGAATCCCTTGAGCTTCACCGTGACCTTCGGCTGCACGCGGATCACGTAGCTGAAGCCGTTGCGGCGAAGAAACGCCGCCAGCGCGCAGCGGCCGAACCCGCGGTCTGCCAGGATGATCACCTTCACCGACAGGGGGATCATCGAACGCAGCACCAGCAGCAAGGACTCCTCGAACGCGTTGCGGCTCTTGTGCCCGTCGTAGACGTGACCCGTCGTGCTCGACCAGCAGAGCGGCAGCGAACGGCCCCGCAGCACCGCCGACGCGACCAGCGTCTGAAATCCCCGGATGTCCACCCAGTCCAACGCCACGACCAGCGGCTTCTTACGGTTCTTCACCAGCCGCTTGACGATGCCCCGCATGGCGTCGGCGGGCTCGACGCGGTCGTTGGCGCAGAACCGGTATGCCCGCTTGATCTGGTGCTTGGTCGAGCCCAGCGCACAGCGGCCGAGGTTGGCCAGCGAGGCCCGCTGGACGTGCAGGGCGGCGGCAACGAGAATCGACAGCGTCTTGGCCTGAGAAAGCCGCAGCGAAGCGGCGCAGACCGTGATCACCCACGCGATCGCATCCGTGCGATGCATGACCGACTCCTTTCGGTCAGTTGTGCCGGGGTGATCACTCCCGAGCCCGTATCGCCGGGCTCGGCCTATTTTATGCCCGCACACGAAGCTGAAGCGAAAGTGGGGATAGGTCAGCGCCACCTTCTGACTCATCCCCACTTTCGTGCCACCTCGTCACAGATTTCACCGACGACATTGAAGGCTTGAGCGGGTGTGGCTCTGATCCTGTCCAGCATGATCAGTCCGATCAGGTCCAAGCTGCATTGATCCTTGCTGCTGGCGTTCCAGGCGGATGGTTTGTGATTCTGGCGGGCGATCAGCCCAAGCCCGCACAAGAGCAGATAGGCGATGGCCAGAATGAGGATTAAACGGTCCAGCCGATCGGGGGTGGTGAGTTGGGTATCCCGCAGGCTCCAGCCATTGCGTTTGTTCTTGCCGTCGCGGAACAGTTGCTCGATGGTCATGCGTCGGGCGTACAGGGCGCAAAGGGCCGCGGCGGTGCCGTTCAGATCCGTCATCAGGAACCAGCACTCATCCCGCTTTTTCGGCAGGGTCTTTCGCCAGCGGATGACCATGTTCTGGGAGATGGCCCCGTCGCTGCGGTACAGGGCATCTTCCAGCACCTTGCCGATGCCCTTGAACACCGGATAGTCCAGCAGTTTTCCGGCAAACCCGTGCAGCTTCACGTTCACTTTCGGCTGGATGCAAATCAGGTAACTGAAGCGGTGTTGCCGGCAGAAGCGGGCCAGCGCGGTGCGGCCAAAGCCGCGGTCGGCCAGGAGGATGACCTTGACCGACTCCGGCACCATCGAACGCAGAACCAAAAGAAGCGATTCTTCGAAAGCATTGCGGGATCTGTGCCCGTCGTAGGTCTGGCGGATGCAACTGGCCCAGCACAGCGGCACAGAGCGGCCCTTGAGCACCGCAGAAGCCATCAGGGTCTGGTAGCCTCGGATATCCACCCAGTCCAAAGCGACCAAGAGAACCTTTTTCCGCTTCTTCAAGAGACGCTTGACGATTGCCTGCATGGCGTCGGTGGTCTCGACGCGGGGATTGACCACAAACCACCAGCAGCGCTTGATCTGGTGCTTGGCCGAACCCTGGGCGGCTCGACCGATGTTGGCCAGGGAAATTCGCTGTACACGCAGGGCCGAGGCGACCAGAATAGCCAGCGTCTTGGCCTGCGAAAGGCGCAAGGTCAAAGCGCATGCCCAGACCACCCACGCAATCGCGTCCGTGCGATGCATGATCGACTCCCTTCCATTGTGCCGGGGTGATTACTCCCGAGCCCGTCAACGTCGGGCTCGGGTTATTTTATGCACTCGCCGAAACTGGGGAGGAGTCAGCACCACCTTGGGCAGAACGACGCCAGCACCGTCGGCAAGCGACCGCGCCCAGACTGAGATTGAATTTGTCGAACGAGACTCCGCCAGTTGTTCCGTTGGGGGATACAAGCGAGAATCGGCTCAGCGAGGTAAACATGAAAATCCTGAAATGGACCGTAGTGATCGTGATCGTCCTGATCATCGTGGCGCTGCTGGCGATCTACTTCAACCTGAACTCGATTGTGCGCCGAACCATTGAAACCCAGGCTACGGATCAGCTGAATGTGCGAACCACGCTCAAGGGGGCGAGTGTTTCGCTCTTTGGCGGGAGCCTCGGGCTGAACGACCTTGAGGTTGCTTCGCCGCCGGGCTTTGAAGCGCCGAATATCCTGACGCTCGGAAAAGCCCAGGTGAACGTCGCCTACGGCCAGCTCAGGCAGGATCCAATCCACATTCAGCAGATCGCGCTGACCGCACCGCAACTAGTGATCGAGCAATCCGGTGGGAAGTTCAATTTCAACGCGTTGATGGACCGTGCCAGCGAGACGAAGCAGGCTCCGCCGACTGGTGGCAAGCGATCTGAGGGGCAGCCACTTCATCTGATCATCGACCAGCTCAAGATAAACAAAGCCATGGTCACGATTCGACCTGGAATCCCTGGAGTTGCGGAGGAGATCAATGTGCGGATCCCAAAGGTCAACATGGAGAAAGTCGGGACCGGCGAAGGGAATCAAAATGGCGCTGCGCTCAAGGACGTGGTGATGGACGTGATCACGACGCTGGCCAGCAAGGCGGCCGAATCAGGGAAGATTCCGCCGGAGCTCAAGAGTCTTCTTCAGGGCAATTTGAAAGAGGCTGCCAGCAAGTTGATCAACCAACAGATGGGAAAGCTGGGAAGCGAGCTTGAGAAGAAGGTGCCTGGCCAGACAGGCGAGGCGTTGCAGGGGGTCCTGAACAATCCGAACGGCGCGGCAACGAATCCTACTGGAGCGATCGAGAAAGGTCTGGGTGGACTTCTGGGCCAGCAGGAGCAGCAAGCGGCGCCGAAATCAAAGAAGTCGAAGCACAAGGCGGCAACCCAGTGACCGCCGGGCTGTGAGCACCCGTGAAGATGTAGGAAGCAGCAGGGCTTCTCCAGCCACTGCGGTAAGCTGTGTTTTTCCGACGCAGCAAGCCCACAACGAAAGGAGAAGCCCATGCGCACGGAGTATTTTATCACCATGGACACCCATTGCCGAAGCACCGATGTCTGCATCAAGACCGGGGGCGGGAAGCTGCTCAGACGAGATCACCTCCCCACCGGGATCCCCCAGCTGCGTGAGTTGATCGAGACGGTTCGACGTCCACGCCGTCTGGCCTTTGAAGAAGGAGCAATGGCCGGCTGGCTCTATCGCAATCTCAAGCCGTGCGTTGACGAGTTGATTGTGTGCGACCCACGCCGCAACGCTCATGTGGCCAAGGATGGAGACAAGGATGATCCCATCGATGCCGAGAAGCTCAACGACCTTTACCGCGGCGGGTTCCTCAGGCCGGTGCATCAACTGGAAAGTCTCGAAAGGACAGCAGTCAAACAAATCATTGGCATGTACCACGACAGCGTGACCAGGCGTGTCTCGGAAAGCAACTACCTGCTGGCCCTGGGGCGCCGCTGGGGCGTGATGCTCAGCGCCGCCAAGCTGCTTGAGGGCGGCGAGCAATGGCTCCAGGAGCGACTGGAGCAAGCGAAGGTTCCCGCCTCGATCGTGTCGATCGCCGAGGCGTTGCGTCAGCGTTACGCCCGCGCCGTCGAGCAGGAAGAATCGCTGTATCAACAGGTATGCCGAGTGGCGCGTCAGGACAAGATGATGAGCCGCCTCACCGAGTTGCCAGGATATGGACCGATTCGCGCCGCCACCTTGATCAGCCACCTGGACACCCCCTGGCGTTTCAAGAGCAAATCGGCCCTCTGGAAGTACGTCGGGATCGGACTCAGGCGGGCCAAGAGTGGCGAAGGCGTGTCGATCATCTGTGTCGAGCAGGCCTGCAATCACCTGCTGCGTAATGTGGTGATCGGCGCCGCACAGCATGCGATTGATCAGAAGCAGAACGTGTTTGCCCAGCGATACGCCCACTGGATCCGAGCGGGTCTGTCGCCGCGCAATGCCCGCCGCAACGTCGCCCGCGATCAGGTGACGGCGGTCTGGGGCATGTGGAAAAGCGACAAGGCCTTCGACGCCGGGTTGCTCCACAACCCTTCATGACCACGAAGGAGGCGATCGGCTGTTGAATCAAACAACGCTGCCAACCTGGGTTCGGCGCTGGAGTTCCAGCGTGAGGCACTGCCGCCCCCGAGGAGCGGCCCACTCCGTGAATGAACCCCGCCGAATGTGTGCTACGCCCCGACAGATCCTCATGAACCCCGCAAGGGAGTTCCGGATAGGTGTTTGAACGACGCCGCCCTGATGGCGCGATCTCCAGACGCTGAGGACAAATGCAGCCGACCCTGACAGGGATTCGACCCCGACGCCGACCACGTGCTTGAAGGATGATGGCAGCGACACGGCACACCGAAGCCTGTGCCACCACCCCTGCGCCCCGCGAAGCGAAGCAAAAAAGAAAAAATGAGGCGCAGCCGGAGATTCTCTGTTGACTTCCTGCTTCCTATAGGTGCCTCTGAGTCGCGGGACGCCAAAGTTGTGCGCCGCGCATGATTCCTCGCCCGCGCCGCGTTATTATCCTCCCGCGATGTTTGACGGCTATCAGGTCAACGGCGTGTTCGACGAGATGTTTACCGCGAAGGGAACGCCGCGCCGGCACTATGCAGCGCTGACACGGCGGTTGACCCGGCTGGGGAGGCGCGCTTCGAACGGCGCCGGCGGATGGCGGATGTTTCGTTCCTGAACCAGGGGATCACCTTCACCGTCTATGGCGATCAGCGCGGCGTCGAGAAGATTTTTCCGTTCGATCTGGTCCCGCGGATCGTACCCGCAGAGGAGTGGGACTTGATCGAGCGCGGGCTAAGCCAGCGCATCACGGCATTGAACCTGTTTTGCCAGGATGTGTATCACGAGCAACGGATTCTTAAAGAGGGGATCATTCCACCAGAGCTGGTGTTTGGCGCGAGGATGTTCCGCCGGGAAATGCTGGGTGTGAACGTCCCGAAGGACATTTACATCCACATCTGCGGGACGGATCTGATTCGCGATACGTCGGGGCAGTACCTGGTTCTGGAAGACAACGGCCGAACTCCATCCGGCGTGAGCTATGTGCTGGAAAACCGGGCGGTGATGAAGCGCGTTTTCCCCACGCTGTTCGGAGCTTATCGCGTGCGCGCGATCGAAGACTACCCTTACAACCTGCTGCAGTGCCTGAAATACGTGGCTCCGTTCGGAGGCGATGATCCGTCCATCGTGATGCTTTCGCCGGGAATCTTCAATTCGGCGTACTTCGAGCACTCCTTCCTGGCACGGCAGATGGGCATTGAGCTCGTGGTGGGCCAGGACCTCGCCGTCGAAAACAACTTCGTCTACATGCGAACAACGGGAGGATTGCGGAGGGTTGATGTGATCTACCGCAGGATCGATGACGATTACCTCGATCCGCTGTGCTTTCGTGCGGATTCGCTGCTTGGGGTTGCCGGCCTGATGAACGCGTATCGCTGCGGCAACGTGGTGCTCGTGAATTCGGTCGGTACGGGCGTCAGTGACGACAAGGCGATCTACCCTTACGTGCCGGACATGATCCGCTTTTACCTGAAGCAGGATCCGATTCTGCCCAACGTCCAGACCTACATCTGCAATCGTCCGGACGATCGTAAGTACGTGCTCGAACATCTCGATCAGCTGGTGGTCAAAAGCACCAACGAGTCAGGCGGCTACGGCATGCTCATGGGGCATGAAGCCACTGCGGAGCAGCGTTCGGAATTTGCCGAAAAGATCCAGGCGGACCCACGGAATTTCATCGCGCAGCCGACCGTGCAGCTTTCGCAGCACCCCACCTGGGCAGACGATCGCTTTGCGGGACGTCGCATCGATTTGAGGCCCTACATTCTCTTCGGAGAGAAAGTGTACGTTATGCCAGGCGGCCTGACGCGGGTGGCGTTGCGGAAGGGCTCGCTCGTCGTCAACAGCTCGCAGGGCGGTGGCTCGAAGGACACTTGGGTGCTCGAAGAGGCTTCATCACCCGAGCCGGCCCGTCCGATATCGGCATCGACGGAGGAGTCATGACCGCCGGTGCGCTGACGACACAGGCGAAGTTCCCGCGCTCGCGTCCGCCTCGGCCGATGTTGTCGCGCGATGCTGACTCAATTTACTGGATGAGCCGGTACGTTGAGCGCGCCGAGCAGGTCGCCCGGATCCTGCATGTGAATTCTCACCTGCTCATGGACGTTGGCGAACTGGCGCCGGATCTTCAACAGCGGCAGTGGCAAAGCGTGCTGACGATTCTGCGTTCGGGCGAGCTATCAGAAATTGCCGGCGAGTTGGAGGCAGGCGCCGACTCGGCCGTCGCACAGAAGGTCGCACAGCATCTGGCGTTCAACACCGGGAATCCGAACAGCATCCTCGCATGCGTTTCCAAGGCGAGGGAAAACGCCCGCGCTATCCGCGAGACCATCAGTCTCGAGATGTGGGAACATCTTAACACGCTCTACTGGACTCTGAACGACGCGCCAGCCCGCTTCGACGAATCGCCTGATGACTTTTACCGGCAGGTCGTCAACGGTTCGATGCTCTTTCAGGGATTGACCGATCAGACGCTTCCGCACGACCAGCGCTGGCACTTTCCGCAGCTGGGGAAATATCTGGAGCGAATCGACCTGACGGGCCGCACGATCGGAGTCAAGTTCGCGATTCTTCGTGCGGCCGAGTCGAAGCTGGAAGCGCCCATCAAGAACATTCATTGGATGAGCCTTCTGCGCTCGTGCTGCTCGATCGAGGCATACCGACGGAACAATCTCGGAGACATGGATTCACTCCGTGTGGCGGCATTTCTGATTCTGGAGCCGGATTTCCCAAGATCGATTCGATTTTCGGTCGCGCGTGCCTACGAAGCCATCAGTGCCATCCGCGCTGAGACCGACCCAAGGCTCGTCCATCCAGCGGAGCGCATCCTCGGGCGTCTCAGAGCCCAGCTCGATTACGCCGAGGCGGGCGAGATCGCGAAGCCGGGGGTTGCGCAGTATCTACAAAAGGTTCAGGCGGAAGTCGTGGAGGCCGCCATTGCAATTCAGAAGAGCTATTTCCTACACTAACGAGTCCTGTGCAATTCGCGCAGATTATCCACTAGTCTCCGATCCGCTTCGGCCAGGCGGCCGCTGAAATCCATTTTGAGAAGCGCGAGACGAGTCTCATCGATCCGGTCGAGGCGTGACTGAAGCTTGTCCAGTCGGACGTGCGCCAGTTCGATCTTTGCGTGTCGAACCGGATCTCGCCGTCCGTGCAGCCAGCCGACCGCGCCGACGAGCAAACCCGCCGCCATCCCACCTGCCGCGATCAAAGCTTTTGAACTCGTCGGGGGTTCGCATACAGGGGGGCTCAGAGCGGGCCCCTGCTGTCGCTGGTCGCCCTCCGATCGTGGGCTGGATTTCCTTCGGAGCTTCTCGCGTTCGGCTTGTCTGAGTTGCATGGCATTATCGTCCGGCATAATGCGGGTGCCGGTTCGGCGAGCGTAGACCTGTGTGATCTCCGCGCCGAAGAAAAATATTTGGGCTGAGTAGTAGACCCAGATGAGCATTGCCGCAAATGCCCCGGCTGCGCCGAAGATGCTGGTGGTTGAGCTTCGTGAGAGATAGAAGCCGAGACCGTACTTTCCGACGAGAAATAGAACCGCGGTGATGGCTGCGCCCACCCAGACATCCGACCAGCGAATCCTGACATCCGGCACCAGACGGAACACCAGGGCGAAAACGATCGTGTACACGATGAGCGATCCAAGGACGTCGGTTCCGTAGGTTGCCACGGCGCCCCAGGTACCACCGCCGATGAGACCTTTGGCGTAGCTGGTGATCCATGTCGTCACACCGAGCGATGCCAGCAAGACCAATGCAATCAGTGCCACGACCACCATGGAAAACAGTCGCTTAAGCACCGTACGCCACCACGGAAGGTCGGCTCGTGGCTTGACCTCCCAAATCGTATTGAGCGATTGCTGCACCACGGAGAAGAAATAGATGGCGCCATAGAGGGTCAGGACGACACCTACGATGGTCGCCCAGAGGCCGGATCCAAATCTGCTGGCATGGTCCACGAGTTGGCGCACGAGCTTTGGACTAATGCCGCTGGCAACCTGGGTGAAATAATGGACGACCTGCTGCTTGGCGTGCTCGTTGTCGCTTATGGTGAAGCCAAGGACGGCGACGGCGATCACCAGAAGCGGCGCAATTGCAAAGGCCGCGTAGTAGGCAAGTGCGGCAGCCAATTGAGACGCCTTGTCATCGGACCATTCGCTGATCGACTGTTTGATCAGCGGCCATACGCCTCTGGCGTTCATATGCGAGCCTCCTGCGCAACCGGGCCAGCAAGGCGGATGCCGCGATGGCGCCTTTGCGCACCTTTTCGCAGAATCCAGCCTTTTCGGTACCTTTGAATGTTTCTTCGTCTGGCTGCTCACTGGCTGGAATCGATTCAGACGCTCCGACCGCGCAACCACCATTCAACTTTCCAGGGAGAGCGCATTGGCCCCTTCACTTCCCGGGTGAGTCCGGCCGCGGAAAAGATAGTGCGCGAAGCTTGAATAGAATGCCGCGCCGACCAGACCAATGCCGCCCCAGACCAAGCCGACGGTCAAGCCGTAATGGCTGGTGGCAGAGTTGTAGATCGTAAGGTCCAGCGAGCGCTCGGTTGTGGAGACGAGCAGGATCGGATAGAGCGCCAGTGCCGCCGATCCGACGAGCGTGAGGATGAAACAACTGCTGGCAATGAACGTGGCGCGCTCGCGTCGCTGCCAGGCGAATACCAGCATCGCCAGCTCAATGCCTGCCGCCGCCGCCGGGAGGGAATAGGCCCATGGATAAGCCTCGAAGTTGTGCAGGAGCACATGATTCACCATGGGCGTAACAACCACGGTCGCCGTGGTGATCGCCACGGCAAACGGCGCACCCCATTGCGCGGCGTTCATGGCCCGGGCGCGCATCGGCTCGGTGCTCTTCATCGCCAGGAAGGCCCCGCCGTGAACCACGAGGATCGCCAGCCCGCTGATACCTGCCATCAGGGTGTACCAGTCAAAAACCCCGGGGTGTGGGCCGATTCCAAGGATGGTCCAGAATGGCACGAAGAAATAACCTTGTGCGTTCAGGGGCACGCCGCGCAGAACGTTTCCCAGCGCAACACCATACACCAGCGCCAAGGCGACGCTTGCGGCAAAAAATGATCCATCGCAGAAGTCGCGCCACAGCGAACCGGTCACGTGACCGCGCATCTCCAGAGCCAGGCCGCGCGGAACCAGAAGCCAGAGGAGCACGAAGAACGCAAGATAAAATCCCGCGAATGCTGCCGAATAGGCTCGCGGGAATGCGAAGAACAGGATCGCACCTCCGGCGATCAGCCAGACTTCATTGCCGTCCCAGACCGGCAGAATCGTGTGACGGAGCGTGTTGCGCTCCTTTGGCGTACGCCCCACAAAGGGATAGAGAATCCCGACGCCCAGATCGTATCCATCGAGCACGCCGTAGATTGCGGCTACCATCGCCAGGAGACAGAACCACACTGTTTCCATATGGGTCATTCCTCCTTGTCGTGCGCTTTGGCGGCTGCGTGAGCATCCGGCCCCACCGTGATGACGCGGAAACAAAGGACGAAATAGATCATTCCCAGCATCAAGTCGAGCGCGATGAAGCCAAGCAGCGTGAACATCGCATTGCCGGTGTTGAGCAACGGCGAACCGCCATCGGCCGTCCGCATCAGATCCCACGCGATCCATGGCTGGCGACCGACCTCGGCGGTTACCCATCCGGCGGTGGTCGCGATATAGGGGAACGGCGCCGCCAGCAGCAGGATCCATAACATCCACCGCGCATAATAGAGCTTGTGCCGCCACAGCAGGGCCAGCGCCACGAGCGCCACTGCGACGAAGATGCTCCCGAGCCCCACCATGATGTGATAGGCGTAGTAAACGAGCGGCACGTTATCGGGCCATTCGTCTCGGGGATATGCCGTCAGACCCGTGACCTTTGCCGTAAAGCGCCGGTAAGTCAGGAAGCTGAGCATCCTGGGGATGTAGATGGGATTGTCGAGCGTGAGGTTCTCCATGTCAGGCTGACCCATGATGACGATGGGCGCGCCTTCTTCGGTGTGAAACTGCCCTTCCATCGCGGCGGCCTTGGTTCCCTGGTTGAAGAAGACCTGTCGGCTCTCGCCGTCACCGGTGGGGAAGATGATCAGGCACGAAAAGATCACCGCGGCAACGACGCCGGTACGCACGCAAGTCTGGCCGAATTCCTCGTGCTCGCGCACCAGGAGGTAGTACGCTCCCACCGCCGCCAGCACGAAAGACCCGGTGACCATTGAAGCGCACTGGTTGTGCAGGAATTGCCAGAGCAGCCAGGGATTCCCCAGAAGCCCCCAGATGTTGTTGACAACGAGGTCGCCATTGGCTTGCCGTTCCCACGCCACGGGATGCTGCATCCAGGCGTTGGTGGCGAGGATGAAATACGCCGACAGCCAGGTAGAAAAGACGACGAGCACCGTCGCGATCAGGTGAATCGTTCGTCCGACACGCTTCTCGCCGGCGAGCATGATCGCCAGAAAGGTGGATTCGAGAAAGAATGCGAAGGTTCCTTCCAGCGCCAGCGTTTGACCGATCACACCACCGGCAAATCTTGAAAACGCGCCCCAGTTCGTGCCAAACTGAAACTCCAATGGAATGCCGGTGACAACGCCAAACGCGAACGTAATTGCCAGGATCCTGGTCCAGAAGATGGTGAGCTTTCGGTAATGCTCGCGCCGTGCGCCCACAGTTCGTGAAGGCGGAACCATCCCACCAGCAGCGCCAGCGACATCGTGATCTGCGGGAACAGATAATGAAAGATGACGGTGAGCCCGAATTGCAGCCGGCTGTAGAGAATGGTCTCGTGCATGCCCACTCCGCGCGAATTGCGCTCGCCGGAGATATCGGGACGGGCTCCGGCGATGCGACGTGCGCAAGTGTAGAACTCCGCTGCCCGGTCAACAAGGCATGAAACCACGTTTGTCAGCTATGTCGCCGCGGATGAAACCGATGATCCTGTGGCACTCTGAATTGCAGATTCCAGCTTCGTCAGGTCAACAGGTTTGGTGAGATGCTGGCAAAACCCGGCTTCCATGCTGCGCGCCACGTCTTCTTCCATCCCATAGCCGCTAAGACAAATTCCCTTCAGCCCATGGCAATCGCGAAGGATTCGCATCAAATCCAGACCGCTGCCATCGGGCAATCCCAGATCGCTGATCACCAGGTCGATCGGCTTGCGGTCAGCGATCGATAGCGCCGATTGGATGTTTGATGCACTACTAACGTCATACCCAATACTGCTCAGAAGCTTGGTCAACAGCCGCAGCGTCCCTTCGTGGTCCTCGACCAGGAGCAGGCGCAACGACCCCGGCGGCTGAGTGACGACAGGCGCGGCGCGGCGGTCTTCTTCGCAGCAGGCGCCGGTACCGTGTTGAACTCGGCAGCAAATGTCGCGCCCCTGCCTTTGCCTTCGCTGCTGGCGCTGATGGTTCCTCCATGGGCATCGACGAGCGCCTTGGCAATCGTGAGCCCCAGCCCCAGTCCCCCGAACGTCCGCGTGAACGAGGAATCTGCCTGCTCGAAGGCATTGAAAATCCTCGGCAACGCTGCCGGCTCAATGCCGACGCCGCTGTCGCTGACCTCGATGCGAATTGTCCCGGCTGTCGGATTGCTCGTACGCACGGTGATCGGCCGACCCTCCGGCGTAAACTTCTTGGCGTTGTTCAACAGGTTCCAGAAGATTTGCAGGAAGCGTCCCGGATCAGCGCGCACGTAACGCTGCTGTGCGTCAAGCGACAGACGGACGTCCCGCATGCGGCTCGAGCAGCACGTGCGGACGGCGTCATGGATTGACAGGTGTACGTCAGTCGTCTCGAACGTCAATTGCAGTTTGCCGCGGGCAATGCGCGTCAGATCGAGCAGGTCATCGATCAGCCGGGCTTCCAGTTCGACGTGTCGGCGAATCGTCTCGATATCGTTGTGGGTTTCCTGCGAAAGATTTTCGCGCGTCTCCAGAAGTGAGATCGTCAGCAACACCGGTGTGAGCGGCGTTCGCAACTCGTGTGAGAGGACGGCAAGGAATTGGTCCTTCGCGCGGCTCGCGGCCTCGGCGACGTCCTTGGCCCTGGCCAGGTCATTGTGGGCAGCGCGAAGACGTTCCTCGACCGCCTTTCGCTCGGCGATCTCTGCATGCATCGATTGGTTTGCGCATTCCAGGGAGGCTTGCCCGCGCTCGATCTCACTGAGCATGTGATTGAACGCATCAGTGAGCAATCCGACCTCATCCTCCGACTGTTTCACGGCTCGCGTTGAATAATCGCGATCCAGCGCCACTCGCCGCGCCACGCGCGCCAGTGCCAGGATCGGCTCGGCAATCGGGCGGCGGAGGCTGGGAGAGAGTGCTGAGGTCATGATAATGGTCACGAGCAGCACCAGCGCCACAATCAGCGCATGCATGGCGATCTGGTGCGACAGGCGGCCGAGATCCGCCCTCAGGTAGATCGTGCCGATACGACTTCCATCGAGCGTTACGGGACGGGTAATTTCAAGATAGTCCGCCCCGAAGTGTTTGCCCAGAACCGGCAGGCACGCCGGGAGATCCGCGGTCTCGCCCTGGCGAACGTATTGCCCAAACCGCACCCCCTTCTGGTCGTACAGGCAGGCGGCAATAATGTGTGGGTCTGCCTCAAGGGCGGATAGCGTCTTTCGGATCTCTTCGGCGTCCTCGTCGCGATGGAAGGACAGGGCGGCATTGCTGTTCCGCGCGAGCAAATCCGCCAGCACGGTCATCTCATCCACCATGGCGCGACGAGAAGTCACTAACTCCGTGACGATTGTCGCGGTCCCGGCCAGAAGCAGCGATGCAGCGCAGGTCAACACGATGACCAGGGTCAGCTTGCGGTTGATCGGCATGTTTCTCAGGCGCTGCATTTCAATTCCTGTGATCCCGCGGATCGGGACCAACGATCCTTGCTCGTCTGAGCAGTTGGGCGCTGATCTTGCGACCCTTTCCGTTCCGCAGAACTGGCGTTGATCTCAAAGCGAATCTTGCTGTTCTCGATATAGAAGTTCACAATCCCGCCGCGCAGCGCGAACCGGTCAATCTCGCTCACAGTGACGACCGGCGCATCATCGAGATTGACGAGGATCTCGCCCACCCTTCCCCGCTCGGATCGGGAAATAAACAACATCTGGCAATCCCGCAGATCCTCCACCTGATGAGAGCGTTTAACCACGAGCCTCCGCCCGTGCGCTGCCTCATTCTGAAACGTCTTCTCCAGCACGGATCCAAAGGGATCTTCGCCCAGTATGCCAACCTTGATGGGCGGCTGGAACTGGGAAATGTTCCAGCAGGCCAATCAATAAAACGCGCGAAATTCAGCAAGAGAGCAGCCTTAACCTGGTATTCCGTAGGCGGATCCGCCGCCGGGGCGGCATAAGGCAGCATGACCAGCCACCCGAACACCAACAGAAGCACCGGCCCGAGCCATTTTGAGGTTGTCAGAGCGTCGCTCTTAGCCAGCGACCGCATCATAAGCACTCCCACCTGAGGCCGCCTACCACCGAAAAGTCGCTTGGCCGTAAAAGCTCCGCGGGATCTGCGCAGGCCCGAATTCGGGATGCCGATTGTCCAGAAGATTCTGCCCAACCAACGCCAATTCGACGTTGCGGTAGTGCCACGCAATGCGCACATCCAGGCTAAAATAGGCCGACACACCGGCGATCGGAATCGCATCAACGTACCGACCCACCATATCGAACTGAAAATGTTCGGGCAGGTCCATCATGGACTGAAGCAAGACCTGGTTATGCGGGTCAATACCTTCGAACGTGCCACTGCCGGAAACGACGGTGGGATTGGTGGCCCAGATGCTTTTATCAAAGTACGTGTAGCCGCCACGCAATCGCCACCAGGGCAGAACCTGGAAGTCTCCCGAGAACTCGACCCCACGAGCCCGCCTGCTGATTGTTGCCAAAAGTCAGAGGCCGTGCCCCGCCGGCATTGGTATCAAAGCTGCGCAAGTCCTGGTAATTGTTATAGAAGCTCGCAATCGAGAGCGAGAGTGGTTCGACCGGTCGCACGCGATAACCCAGCTCGTACGCAGTCAGCTTCTCCGACTGAAAGCTGTCCGGCGAAACCAGCGCGGGCGTGAGCGTATCTGCATCAAGTCGCGTGGGGGAGCGAACGGCGCGGGAAATAGCGGCCCAGATTGTGTTCCGATCATTAAGCGTCCATGCCAGTCGGCCGCTCGGTTCGATCTCATAACCACTGTAGTCGTTGTGCTCGAATTTGCTGCCAAGTGTGAGCTTCAATGTGTCCGGGACCAGCGTGATCTCATCCTGGACAAATATATTGTACAGGTTCAGAGTTTGGTCTGCGGGCAAGAGGGAAAGCGCTGTGTCATTGTTCATCGAGTCCTGAATCAGCCGATAGCCACCGCCCCAGGTGATGCTCTGGCTTTCGCCCAATGGGAAGCGATGCTGAACGTCGATATCGTACGTGCGGATGCCGTACCCGAAATCCTTGAGCGGCAGATCCCGCCACTGGCCATCGAAGTAGGCCTGGACCGTCAGATCGGACTTCTTGGAGAATACGTGGGTCCACCGGCCAAGCACGTTGCCGCCGCTCATGCGCTCAAAGTCCGGTCCGGGAGCGCCTGTGGGATTATAGAAGTTTCCGCTGCCATCCTGACCGCCATAAATATCACCTTGCAGCGTCAGGGTATTGTCTTGGGTTGGATAGCTGTCAATGCGGAAGCCGCTCTGGGCCAGTTTCCACTCATCGTTCACGTCCTCGCCGTCGGGATAGAACGTGTTCTCATGCTGAAACCCCAGGCCGTAAACGCGGTAATAAGTGTTGTCGTTGATCTGCCCGCCGTAGCGAACCGCCCCATAGTCGTGCCAGAACGTCCCGCCAAGCCCCGAGAGGTAGAGGCCCTGCGTATCTTTGGCGCTCTTGGTAACGACGTTGATCACGCCGTTGACGGCGTTACTGCCCCAGAGGGTCCCACCGGGCCCGCTGACGACTTCGATGCGATCAACGTCTTCAAGGAGAACGTTTTGCACATCCCAGAAGACACCGCCGAACAGCGGCGAATATACCGTACGCCCGTCGATCATGACCAATAGCTTGTCGGACAGGCCGTTGTTCGGCAGCGGAGCACCGTTAAATCCGCGGGAGCTGATCGCCCAGTCGTGGGCGTTGATCTGCGCAACCTGAAGGTTGGTTGCCAGACGCAGGGCTTCGGGAAGACTCACCGCGCCGGAGCGGCGGATTTCCTCGTTGGTGATGACCTGGATCGACGATGCGGACTCGCCCAGGCGCTCGGGCGTGCGCGAGACGAGGGTCACCTGGGTGTTGAGCAGTTGATCCAGGCTCATCCCCGCCAGACCGGTACTTGCCGGGACGGCCGGAGCCGTCGAAGCCGCCGTGCTCGGAATCCGGTCGATGCTCAATGACGAAGTCGAGGGGAAGGTCGTCGGGCTTGCCGTGACCTGCGCCGAAGCGATTCCCGCCGCCGCACCGCAAGCCAACAGAGCGATCACTCCCCCCCACCGCGCCACCGGCTGGACCTCTCGAGGTCGCCCCCACGCACTCCCGATGCACCTCCCCCGTTCCGCAACAGTTCACTCTGCGCCCTCCTTCCCAGGCCAGCGATCGTTCTGCGATTGGTATTTGACTCCGTTCTGCTGGAGCGACGAACGGCTGCGCCCTCGGCTCACCCGGACCATGTACGAAGCTTGATATGAACCTAGCTAGAATTCCCCCTGGTGTCAGCGCTGGATCTGCTCAGCCCGCCCCATGCCGAGGCGCACGGCTGCAGCCCCATTTACCCTTCTTGCGATTTCCCCGAATCGCCATCCCCCCTGCCCCAGGCGACCATCGCGCAAGTTCCCGCTAGAAACGGCTCGACGAATCCCCACACAACATATACACATCCGCTTGTGCAAAAGCTCCGACTCATACCGTACTCACACCGTACTCATACGGCTTATACGTGATTCCCGCGCACCAGTTTGAGCAGCCCCCTGCTTGCGGAGTGCGTTTGTGGGACCTGCTATTTGCACTACAGCGCTAAGCTGGCAATTTCAGTCCAGAACTGTGGTCAAAACAGGATCAGACAAGGACTTACGAACGATCCAGCGCTGAAGTGCTCAAAGGGCCCCTCTGGCCGCTTTGCCGGTGCGGCAAATTGTCATGTTCGGACAACCAAGTCGTCAGATCGGGCAAAAACGGGGTCGGCGGCCGGGTGGGGATGGTACGGTACTACAACGGTGAGAGTACGGTGTGGGCCGGGAGGAGATTGGGCGCAACATGGGAGCGGAATGTCCTCTGTTGGGATGCTTCTTCACCAACGGGCTGGTGATCATGTTGCCTGGATGAGATGGGCCGTGCTCCTACGCTTAGCACAGCGTTCAAGGCGTTGCCGAAGCGACCTGGCGGCCCTGCAGGGCTCGCGGCGAGTCAGCGCGATGGCGCCTCGATGGTGCGGAAAGTCCATAACACGCTCTAGAAACGGTGAGCAAAAACATGAGCGGATAAGGACTTAAGAAGGATCCAGCGCTGTAGTGTTTGGAGGGAATCCGAATGAACACTATTGGCCGACAATTGCGGTTTAGATCCGCGGGGCGGGCGGTTTTGGGGCCGGAAGTTCAACGGTATTGCTACGGTGTGAGTACGGTGTAGCCCGGCAGCATACCGAATGGGGATTGTGAGCGTCCCGTCATGGCTCGCGAGGTGTGCGGTTTGGCGTGATTCTGGCAGGCCAGGTTGAGCGGCCCCGCTTACGGGGCACATCCTTGGGGCCTGCGATTTAAGTGGAATCCGTATCACACCGTGCAAACCCGTCAGCGCCAAACCCAGCCCCGTGTGTCGCCAGTGCCGTTTCCACCCCTCCCGCAACTCCTCCGCACCCCCGGACGCCTTTCCGCGGCCCCCCGCACCGCGCCCCTCAACGCCATTAGAACGTGACACCCGGCAGCTTCGCCCCGGGGCATTGGTCAAATGGGCTCGGCTCCTCAAGCGCCAGCTGATCGAGGATGGGCGCCTGTTCCTCTGCCGCCAGGATCCGCTCCACGCGCTCCATGAGATCCATCAGGGAGAACTGGCTCTTGTACAGGAAATGCCGAACCCCCAGCCGGCGGGCATAATCGGGAATCTCCGCGTCGCTGAATGCCGTCAGCAGCATGACCGGCAGAGACGATACCTCAGGCTCCCGCCGCAAATGCCGCAAAAACGTCAAACCATCCATCACCGGCATGGCGACGTCCAGGAGAATCAAATCAGGCTTGCACTGGCGCACCTGCTCAAGCGCTTCTACGCCGTGGCTGGCCACCAGTGTCTCATACCCCGCCAGCCGCAGGCTCGCGGCGATCGGGTCCCGGAAAATCGGCATGTCATCCACAACCAGAATCCTCGCCATTCGGCCCCTTTCTGCAGACTGTTTGCTCTATTGATCGGCCAGCCGGGCTCGGCCATTGAGCCGCCGTCAAGCTATCGATCGCTCAAGATATGATCCGGCCCGCAGGCCTATTCCCCGGGAAGTAACTGCTTGATTCTTCTGGACATGTCATCGCGCAGCGTTGGCGAAAAGCCGACATGGAACTCGCGCACGATCCCCGCCGGATCGACAATCACCAGCGTCGGGAATCCCTCAACGCCGTATTTTTCGGGAATCCCCTCTGCCCGGATGGTCGGATAATCCAGGCCGAACGTCTTGACCACCACCTGGGCGTCGGCAGGATTGCGGTCTGTGTTCATTCCAAGGAATACCACGGGTTGACCTTTGTAATCATCCGCCAGTTGCTTGACCTGCGGCATGGCAAACATGCACCAGCCGCACCCCCGGTACCAGAAATCCATCACCACGACCTTCCCGCGAAAATCCTCGAGCTTGACGCTCTTGCCGGCCAGATCCGTGCTCGTCCAGTCCGCCGCCGGCTTGTTCAGCACCCCGGCAAGGCGCCTGGCGGACTTCCTGGCATACGCGGCGCGGTTCGCGTGGCCGTCGAGCATCCCCTGGAGCTTGGATCGTACCAGTTCACTCTTGGCGCTGTCCGTGGCCGTCTTGAGAAGTGCCCTGGCCCGCTCCAGATCGTCATCGCATTGGCCCGGGTCCGATTCCGCCTGTGTGACCAGCTCCTGGTACTTCTGCATCGTGGTAAAGAGCCGATCGCATTCGCTGCCGAGTTCGGCAGCCTTTTGAGCGGGAAGCATCTTGTCCGACTGGAGCTTGATCCGCCCCGTGCCCTTGAGGTGGAAACCGTAATCCTGGGAGGTTTCGCTTTCCACGGTCGTAATGATGCCCCGCGCGGTCAAAGTGGTATCGGCTCTTCTGCGCAGAAACGTAGATCCTGTTCAGGGGGCTTTGCTGAGTGCTCGTGAACACCAGTTCGCGCCCGGGTGATGAGCCGGCCTGGACGGCAAAGTGATCTGTTTCCAGCACGGCCGGATTTGTCTGCTTCCAGCCGGCTGAGAGTTCGGTGCCGACGCCGGAAGCCTGGGCACAAGAGTCAATCCCGCCTGCACATTCAGCGTCGGGTTCGGCTGCGTCTGGCCGTCCGGGAAAACGTCCGCATAGGAGAGATTCACGCGCTCCGGCAATCCGCGGGATTCGCCATTGAAGCGCTCCGTGCTCTTGGTTCCGGTGCGCACGACGATCCGCCGCGATCCATCGGCATTCTCGCGAACCACCGTCAACTCGACGGTTCCGCTGGACGAGAAGCCCGCGCCGCCACCGGGCTTTGTGGGTTCTGAATCCGTGACCGACGAGTACGTCAGTTGGCGACCGACCGGGAGCTTATAGCGGGGAAGATCCGGTACAGATGGTTGGCTGCTTTGGCCATAAGCGCCCGTGTAGGTCAGCAGCAATCCAACGGCGATCGCGAGGTGGCGGGGGATCATCGATGCCTCCCTGGAAGGTGTGTTCTGCGCATGCTATTGGCAGGCGACACGAGAGGCAAAGGAATTTGTCAAGCCGAGCGCGCCCTTCGACTCCACCTCTGGTCCAGAAGGCTTAACAGGTCGTTGCGGCTCGTGCTGGTGCTGGTGCTGTTGCTGCTGGTACCTGAAGTCATGGCGGCAGCGGTCACTGCGACGCCATTCGCCACTGCGGGGGCCGATATCGTGCCCGTGATGGAGACGTTTGCAAAAGTGGCGGTTTCAATCGCTGTGGACTTGGAACAGACAACCAGTCCGATGTAAACGCTTGCGGCCATGCTGACGGTCTGCGTGCCGACGGTCGTCCAGGTCGTGCCATTCGTGGACGTCGATGCGGTGAACGTATTGCCGGAGCGCCCAGGCGCACCCAGCAGGCGCCTGGCCGCCGGCAAAGTTGCCGTCGGTCGATCCGCCCGTTGAGGTGCGGTACAGGAAGACGGATCCGTTGGTCGGCGTGATGATCATCGACGCCTCGCGCGCGCCGGGGTCCAGCGTTTCACGGATCATGACGCCCGCCTTGGCCCAGCCCTGGGTATTCGTCTGGCTCGTCACCTGGGCAACAATGGTTCCATCACCTAAGAGCGAACCATAGACAAAGTTGCACCCGTCGGCCGTGGTCCAGATGTCGCTGCCCGCGCCTTGGACGGTATAGATTCCGTTTGAGTAGGTGGCGCTGCCGGCCGCTGAGACGCTCCCGATGTCGGCATCGACAAACGGCGCCGGCAGGCTGCTGCTGCTCTGCGTCGTGGCGTTGGCGACGTTCGTGTAGCCCGAGTCGCCGGTGCTGTTGGTGGCGCGGACGCGATAGAAGCAGGCCGTTTGCGGACTCAGGCCCGTATCCGAATAGCTCGTCGCGCCCGCGGCCGTCCGTGCGATCTGTGTCCAGGTCGAGCCATCCGGTGAGCGCTCGAATCTTGAAGCCGGTCTCGTTGTTCGAGTTGTCGGTCCAGCTCAGATTGATCTGAGAGCTGCTGACCGCCGTGGCACCCAGGCCCGTCGGCGCGGCCGGCGCCGAAGGTGTCTGGGTGAGCGTCGCGATAAGTTGGAAATCAAAACTGATGTCGGAGCTGTAGACGTCCGATTGATGGATCTCCACCGCGATCACGTTCATCCCGGCCAGCAGGAGCGAAGGATTCACCGACGCCGAGTACCACGTGCTCTCATCGACACCGCCGATGGCTGTGCTTGCCAGCGTGTTGTAGGCGATCGTGCCGCCGGGCATGTTGCTGCGATAAACTTCCGTTCCGTTGAGATAAACCACCGCCCCATCGTCCCGGATGAGCTTCAGCAGCAGGCCCGTCACGCTCGATGGATCGGCGACGGTAAAGCTCTTGCGAAAGTACGTCGTGATGTACTTGTTACTGGCACTGGGACCGTAGGAGACGACGGTCGCCTCGTCGCCGTCGCCGTAACCAAGCTGCGCGGCCCCCGACTTCCACGAAGAGTCATCGAACGACGTGGCTCGCCAGGCGGTTTGCTGGTTGGAGCCGTTGTCCAGATACTTCCATACGCTGCCGGCGGAAATGAAAACCGGACTGGTCGTGCCGGCTGAAGTCTGGCGCTGGCAACGTTGGAATTTCCTGAATCCCCCACATAATTCGTCGCCCGCACGCGATAGTAATATGTTGTCGCAGCGGCAAGGGAGCTGCCGTCGGTGTAGGTCGTGACGTTCGGGGCTACGGTGCCCAGGAGCGTCCAGTTGCTGGCGCCATCCGGCGAGCGTTCGACCTTAAAGCCCGTTTCGTTATTCGAATGATCCACCCAGGTAAGCTTGATCTGCGACGAGCCAAGCGCGGTTGCGATAAGCCCGTCCGGCGCCGCCGGCGGTGTCAGCGCCCATGGGGATCACCGCCAGTGCGGTGTTCGAGTACCCCGAGTTCCCCGCGGTGTTCGTTGCGCGGACGCGGTAGTAGTACTGCGTGCCGGGAACGACGGTTGTGTCATCGTACGCCGTCAGGTTGGCTCCGGTCGTAGCGATCTGCGTGAATGTCACGTCGTCGGTCGAGCTCGACCAGGTATCCCGTCTCTCCGGTCGAGTCGGCCCAGCTCAGGTTGACCTGCGCGGTGCCAATGACAAACGCGGTCAAACTTGCCGGGGCAGACGGGGGATTGCCGGGCGACGTGAGAAACGCCCCCGCCCAGTCGGCGTGGTCATAGGAAATATCGCCGTCCAGGTCGTCTATATGCAGCCGGAGCTGCTGAACGCCGGTGATATTCAGGTTGATGCTCTGCGTGACGCTCGTCTGAGTCATGCCGCCGGAGTCGAAGACTTTCACGCCGTCGGCAAACACCTGGAAATCGACCCCTGACGCCGCACCCGTCTCGTCGTCCACGCCGACGTCGGAATGAAAGAACGTGTAGGCACCGCCCAGGTTGTAGGTGATGTCGGAGACCGCGTGGGCGCCAAGTCCCTTGGCATAGGTCACGCCATTGAGTGTGATCGTGTGACCGTCGCCGGCACCGGTGCTCCCGTTGCTCATGTCCTTCTCGACGGGCCCCCACCCATTGGTCGGCGTGCCGACCCAGGCCAGGTCGCTCACGTACGTCAGATCGCCTGACGGCAGGGTCGCTGATACCGCATTCGAATAGCCGGAATCCCCAACCGAGTTCGACGCTCGAACGCGATAGTCGTAGCCGGCCCCTTCGGTCAGTCCTGTGTCTAGAAAGTTGGTTGTGGATGCAGCGGTCGTGCCGATCTGCGTGAAATTCACGCCGTCACTCGAGCGCTCGATCTTGAAACTGCTGGTCGTGCCGGACGAAGAATCGTTCCATAACAGACGCACCGAGGTAGTCGATTGCACGCTTGCCGAGAGGTTCGTCGGCGCCGTCGGCAGCACCGGACCGGGCGCATTCATCGTGTAGGTATCGATCACGCTCCCCGTGCGTGTGATGAATTGATAGGTAATCGAGGTATCGCTGGCAACCACCTTCATGGCGCCGTAGTCGCCGGCATAGCGCACCTGGCTTCCCGGATCCACCGTCGCGAAACCGACGATGCTCTCGCCTCCCAAACCATTCACGAAATACGTCAGTCCCCCTTCATTCAGGCGCTCGTAATCGTGATCGTGACCGGAGATGACGGCACTGGCACCCCACTGCTGGAACGGCCAGCGCATCCAGGTGTTGTCGCCTTCCCCGCCCGAGGTGTACGCCGGCGGATGGAAAAAGACCAGTTTCCATGTTGCGGTGGAAGCCGCGAGTTGGTTCTTCAGCCAGTTCGCCTGGACCGACGTACTGCTGGTTCCGTCGGAATCCTGCCAGCCGTCGATGATAAAGAGCTGCACTGACCCCTGAACAACCGTGTAATAACGTTCGTTGCCCGGCAACGTGAAGTAGTCCAGATAAGGTTGCGCATTGGGGGTCATCCAGTCATGGCGCCCCAGCGTCGGCCAGAAGTGATTTTGTTGATCCGCTGCGCCTGCGCCGTAGCTGCCGCTATAGGGGTAGATGAACTGGTGGTACCACTGGCCGATGTTCGCGTCGATGGTGTCGGCGCCGCCGACGGGGTAGTTGTTGTCGCCGGTGGTGACGACGAAAGAAGGGTTCCAGCTCTTGACAAGATTGGAGACATCCCGCGTCGGCGCGGTCTGCACGTCCGAAGAATAATCGCCGATGATCGCGAACGTCGTACTGGCCAGAAGCTGGCGCGGTTCCAGCGCCTCCACCAACCACGCGCGCTGGCGGCGCGGATTACGGCGACGAGCCGACATACACAGTCTCTCTTCCCAAAAAGGGAGCGTCGTACATTTCAAACGAGCGCCAGATGCACACAGGAGCGTGTAAACATTCGACCGGCAGGCTGCTTCCGGCCGCACCCACATCCAGCGCGAGACACCATTATAACGAGATTAAGCCTCCGCACAGCCCCCTTTTAATCATTTTTTAATCCAGAGCCTCTGTACGGATTATCCGGGGGTAATGGATACATTGTCGAACATGATTGTGTTGGTCGTGCTGCTGTTCTTGGCGGTGCCCACCAGGCCCACGTAGATCGTCTGGCCCATGTTGATCGTGGTCGTGCCGATCATCGTCCAGGTCACACCATCGTCCGACTGGTAGCTGGTGAACGTGCTGCCCGAGCGAACCAGCTTCAGCCACACTGGGGCCCCGCCGTTCTGGAAGAACCCGTCGGTCGTCGCGCCGGTCGTGTTGCGGTGGGTCATCACCACGCCATTGACCGGTGTCACTACCGCCGATGCTTCCATGGCATTGGCGTTCAGCGAATCGCGCATCTGGATGCCGGCGTTGGCCCAACTGTTCGTGTTCTGCATGCTCACCACGTGGGCGATGATCGTCCCGTCACCGGTGAGCGTCTGGCAGGTCAGGTGGACGGTATCAGCCGTGTTCCAGATGTCCGAGCCGCCGGTCACCATCGTGTAAGTGCCGTTGGCGTAAGTCGTGCTGCCGGCACGATTGACGGCGCCGACGTCCGTGTCGCTCCAGCCAGTCGGCAGAGCGTTGGTCGCAAGGGTCGTCGCACTGGCCACCGTCGAGTACCCCGAATCTCCACCCGCATTGGTCGCGCGGATACGGTAGTAGTACCGGGTGTTTGCAGATAACCCGCTCGAGTCCGTGTAGCTGGTCGTATCCACGCCCGTCGTGCCGATCTGCGTCCAGCCGGTCGAGCCATCCAGCGAGCGTTCGATCTTGTAACCCGTCTCGCCCGTCACGTCCGTCCACGTCAGCTTGATCTGTGATGCGCGTAAGCGCAGTTGCGCCAAGTTCCGTCGGTGTCGCGGGGGGAACTGGCGCGGCTGGCGTTGTCGCATTGGCGATGTTCGAATATCCCGAATCACCGGCGGCGTTGGTTGCACAAACGCGGTAGTAGTACGTGGTGGAGGCGGCCACCGTCGTATCCGAGTAGCTCGTCGCATTCGCGATGGTCATGCCGATCTGGGTCCAGCCGGTCGAGCCATCGAGCGATCGTTCGATCTTGTAGCCGGATTCGTTGTTCGCGTTGTCTGTCCAGCTCAGGTTGACCTGGACAGCAGAGATTGCGGTGGACGCAAGATTGGCCGGCGCCGCGGGAGCCGTCAGCGGCACCGCCGGAGCAATCGCGACGTTATCGAACTTGATTGTGTTGGTGGTGCTGGTGTTCTTGGCCGTGCCCACCAGCCCGACGTAGATCGTCTGGCCCATGTTGATCGTGGTCGTGCCGATCATCGTCCAGGTCACACCATCGTCCGACTGGTAGCTGGTGAACGTGCTGCCCGAGCGAACCAGCTTCAGCCACACTGGGGCCCCGCCGTTCTGGAAGAACCCGTCGGTCGTCGCGCCGGTCGTGTTGCGGTGGGTCATCACCACGCCATTGACCGGTGTCACTACCGCCGATGCTTCCATGGCATTGGCGTTCAGCGAATCGCGCATCTGGATGCCGGCGTTGGCCCAACTGTTCGTGTTCTGCATGCTCACCACGTGGGCGATGATCGTCCCGTCACCGGTGAGCGTCTGGCAGGTCAGGTGGACGGTATCAGCCGTGTTCCAGATGTCCGAGCCGCCGGTCACCATCGTGTAAGTGCCGTTGGCGTAAGTCGTGCTGCCGGCACGATTGACGGCGCCGACGTCCGTGTCGCTCCAGCCAGTCGGCAGAGCGTTGTTCGCAAGGGTCGTTGCGCTGGCGACGGTCGAGTAGCCCGAGTCTCCGCCCGCATTGGTGGCGCGGATGCGGTAGTAGTACATCGTGCCCGCCGACAAGCCGCTGGAATCGGTGTAGCTGGTGACATCGGCACCGGTGGTCGCGATCTGCGTCCAGTTGGTCGAGCCATCCAGCGAGCGTTCGATCTTGTAACCCGTCTCCCCCGTCACGTCCGTCCACGTCAGATTGATCTGAGTCTGGGTAAGCGCACTGGCCGCGAGGTTTGTGGGCGTATTGGGCACCGAAAGCGTCGTCGCATTGGCAATGTTGGAGTAACCCGAGTCGCCCACGCTGTTGGTGGCGCGCACGCGGTAGAAGTACTGCGCCCCCATCGCCAAGCCGGTGGAATCCGCGTATGTCGTCACGTCTGCCCCGGTCGTCCCGATTTGTGTCCAGCCGCTCGAGCCATCCAGCGACCGCTCAATCTTGTATCCAGTCTCAGTAGCGACGTCCGTCCACGACAAATTGATTTGGGACGAGCTAACCGCCGACGTTCCAAGTCCGGCGGGCGCCAGCGGCACGGACAGCGTGGTCGCACTGCTCACATTTGAGTTGGCCGAATCCCCGCCCACATTCGTTGCGCGGACACGGTAATACCAGGTCGTGCCATTGGACAAGCCGGTGTCGGCGTACGTCGTGGCATTTGCCGCTGGTGTCGCGATCCCTACCCATCCCGACACACCATCCGCCGAACGCTCGACGATGAAGTTGGATTCATCGACCGAATTGTCAGCCCACGTCAGATGGATTTCCGTCCCCGAGACCGCCGTTGCCGCAAGATTGGTCGGGGCAGCCGGTGCCGTGGCGCGAGCGTTGTATCGCTGCTGATGTTGGAGTAATCCGAATCCCCGGCCGCATTCGTCGCCCGCACGCGATAGAAGTACTGGGTGCTCGCCGCCAGGCCCATGTCCGAATAGCTTGTCTGGTCGGCAAGCGTCGTTCCGATCTGTGTCCAGCCCGTCGCGCCATCGGCCGAGCGCTCGATCTTGTAACCCGACTCACCGGTCACGTCCGTCCAGGTCAGGTTGATCTGACCCGAGGAGAATGCCGATGCGATCAGATTGCTTGGCGCAGCGGGCGCAAGAGCGGCGTCGAACTAATCACATCGGAAGCCGGCGAATCCCCTGCCGCATTGGTCGCAATGACATGGTAGTAGTACAGGTCCGAACCCGAGACGGTTGTATCGCTGTAGCTCATGCCAGTGGTGGAGCCAAGGGCCACCCAGCCCGTAACGCCATCCGCCGATCGCTCGATGCTGTACATCGTTGCACCAGCGACCGCGGACCAGGAAAGGTCAATCTCCGTCGGCAGCACCCCCGCCGCAGCCAGTCCTGTCGGAGCGGCCGGCGGTTGCAGCGGCGTCGCACTGGCAACGGCCGACGGGGCCGAATCGCCTGCAGCGTTGGTCGCGATCACGCGATAATAGAACGGAGCCGCTCCTGACGCCGTCGTATCTGCAAAGGTCGTAACATTCGCGGCGGTCGTGCCGATCGGCGTCCATCCGGTGGCGCCATCCGCCGACCGCTCGATGCGATAGCCCGTTTCGCCCGCAACGTCATTCCAGGACAGATCGATTTCCGAAGCGCCGGTCCCCGTCGCAACCAGGCCGCTCGGAGCGGCGGGTGTCAGCGGCGCCAGCAGCACGCGCGCTCCGGCCCAGTCCGCATGATCGAAGTCAATGCCGTCACCGGCATCGCCCACGTGCAACTCGAGCTGCTGCACACCGGCGATATTGAGCGTGACCGTCTGTGTCGGTGACGTGCCGGTCATGACACCGCTCTGGAAGATCATGTTGCCGTCGGCGAAGACCTGGAAGATCACCGAGCCGTAGCTGGTTTCGTCGTCGATGCCGATGTCCGAAGTGAACGTGTTGAACGCGCCGTTGAGGTTGAAGACCACATCCGAAATGGCGTGTGCGCCCAGGCCCTTCGCGTAGTTCACGCCGTTCAGAGTGAGGGTATTCCCGTCGTTGACACCGCTGCCTCCAACACTTTGGTCACGTTCGATCGGACCCCACCCGTTCGTGGACGAGACAAACGGCAGATCGCTCAGATAAACGACGGGCGCAACCGCCGGAACAAAGATTCCCGCCTGATTGGCATAGGTTGACGACCCGGCGCCGTTGATCGCCGAGACGCGGTAGAAATACAGATTCCCACCGCTCGCCGTGTTGTCCGTCCACGCGGTCGAATTGGCAGCCACGGTTTGGATTGCCTGCCAGGCGCCGTCAATGCCGGTCCGGCGCTCGATGATGAATCCGGTCTCGCTCGTTGCATTGTCCACCCAGCTCAGATTCACCGCATTGAACGTGCTGGTGGAGGCGACCAGCGCGCTCGGCGCCGCGGGAACAGCGGCGGTGTAGGTAAACTTGAACCAGTTGTAATTGCCCGTCGCTCCGGTCGGCCCGACGGTGTCATCAACCAGCCGCAGCGTGTGAATACCGGAGGGAAGCGTAATGCCGCTCTGCGTAATCGTCGTGTAGGTCTGCCACGCGCCCGTGTTGGGAATAGTCATCGAGGTGCCGATCGGCACACCGTCGAGTTCGAAATGGAAGGTCCCGCCCTGACCGGCCGACGCGACGCGGACGCCCAGATCGTACGAGCCCGCCCGCTGAATGCTGACGGTGAAGTTCTCCCACTCGCCCGCTTGAACGTAGCCGACGTTGTATCCGCCGCCGGCATCGCCTGTGTTTTCCAGATCGACGCTGGTGGGAAACCGATAGGAACGTCGCATTGCCGCTGTTGCTGCTGTCGGAATCGTGATAGGCGTACCCCTCGTAGCCCTGGTTGAAGTCCTCCGCCTGGATGGTCTGGTCGATGCTCGCGGGCGCGCCCAGATAAGCGCTGACCGCCATCGGCAGCGCCGTGGTCGCCCAGGGTGAGAACGTGACGGCGTTTCCGTTGGCCAGCACGGTATCCCCCGTGCCCGGCCCATCGCCCCCCGGCCCGCTCGCACTGCCGTACCAGTTGTTCGTCGCGTCCAGCGCACGACGTACTGCGTCGCGATCACCACGATGGCATCGTGCGTCGCGGTGTACATCCCGTTTGCCCAGAAGTTGTTCTGCGTAATCGAGAAGTTGTAGTTGAGCCCCGGCAGGTTCTTGTTGTCGATGCGGATTGCCGGGCCGGTATTGCGGAACAGCGTGTTGCCCTGGATCGTCACATCGTGCACGTCCCCCTCGAAACGCAGTGCGCCCGACCACTGATCCTTGGAATACGTGACCGTGTTGTTTTCAATGGTGATGTTGCTGGCGTGAAAGAACAGCACCGCCTTGCCGTTCGTGTCGAAGACGTTGCTCGTGATACGGATGTTGGTCTGCGGCGTTCCAACCGCCTCGAACGCAACCGCCGCCTCAACGGTGGTCGTACCCGTCGAGCCGAAGTTCCGCAGGAACGCGTTGGAGTCGATGATGACGTTACTCAGGCTGCCGCCCGCGACACCGCCGTCGGTATAGATTCCCCGCCCCCCGTCGAGCCCGGGATTGTTGTTGTCGCGGAAAAGGTTGTGGTAGATGATCGCCGGATCGTCTGCTCGGTAATTTGAGAGGAAGACCCCGGCAACGTTGTTCTGGATGACGTTGTTGAAGACATGCGCCGCCGAAGTCCTCGGCGCCAGAACGATTCCCGCCCCGCTGACGACGCTCTGGCTGGTCTCGCCCTGGACGGTGAACCCGTCGATCGTGACATCGTCGGCGGCAACGTAAAACGCCGCGCTGCGCGTCCCGTCAGTATTGAGCGTCCCATTGACGATCGTTTCGCTCGCGCCGGCGCAGGTTGCTGCGGGCATCCACACCGGCCTGGGCGCCGCACAGGGTCAGCGATTTGCCGATCCAGACCATCTCCGAATACGTCCCCGGATCGACGGTGATCGTCGCCCCCGGCGTGGCCGCGTCCACTGCCGCCTGGATCGTGGAAAAGACGCTGGCATTCCCGACGATGTGGGCGGCAAGCAGTTGCCGCTGCTCCAGCAGCTCAACCACCACACCCGTCAGCACCCGATCCCGAGTTGCCTTGCGCTTCGTTTTCTTCCTCGACAACATGGAGTCCTCGCCAGTACGGCGATGGCCGGACCGCCATCGCCACCTGTCACCGGCAGATTACGCCAGCGTCCTGCAATAAAGTGGACGCCGGCGCCGCCACAATACTTCGCTTCGTGTCCGCCATGGAATCTTCTTCTTGACGCAACCGCACTTCGCACTCGTGCAGCCGATCGTTCGCTCCTCAAGCGCATAAACGGCACGGCCCGCACTTCCGTCACGCCCGCGCGCACGCGTCACGGCGCCTTATGAGACGACACTGAGTGCACGCCACAGTATTCGCCGGAAATTCACCGCGGCAAACGCTCGTCTGCGTGAACCTGCTACTCCGATAACCCCCGACCGCGAAGATGGAGCGTCTTACCGGACCACGTCGCGCCCCGCCGTTCACATTGCCAAAAACAGCTGTGACAACTGAGCCAAATCTGACGGATAATCCCTTTACGCCGGCCCCCCGGCACTGCGCGTGACCCCCTTCATTCCGAGATGCTGTGCACGTCGTCCCGCTCCGGCTTCTTTCCCCCGCCCCGTTCATGCGGCGTGTGCTTGACCTTCTCCACCATTTTTTCCGCAGCATGCTCGACCGCGCCAACCATCTTGTGCTGGGCCGCGCCGAACTTCTCCACCACACGCGCTTCGGTCTCCGCCACCTGCTCCTGATGACCCCGCTGCCACAGAATCCACAGGAATACGCCCAGCGCCAGCACGATCGCCCCCAGGATAAACCAGTGCTTGAAGCGACGAATGTTCTCCTCGTTCAGGTTGGTTCCCAGCCAATAGCCGATCCCCACGAAGATGCCCCCGCTCACGATCGCCGCCAGCCCATCGGTGATGATGAATTTATAGAAATTGAAGCGCAGCGCCCCCGCCGCCACCACCATCGCGCCCCGAATGCCGGCAAGCATCCGCCCCACCGCCACAACCGCCACACCGTATTTCTCGAACATCTGCTCGGCCCGCTCAATGCGCTTCTGCGTCAGATGTTTCCCCACCAGCGGCAGGCGTGTGATGTTGAGCCCGAAGCGCTTGCCCAGGTTGTAGAGGATGGTGTCCCCGCCGATGATTCCGCACCACGCGACGACGCAGGCAATCGCAAGATGCATTCGTCCCGTCGCGCACCGCGCCCCCGTCACGATCAGCGGTACGTCTTCAGGCAGCGGCAGCCCCAGCCCGCAGGCCAAGAGCAGACCGAACAGCACGAAGTATCCGCCGGCTTCGATGAGCTGTTCCACCCCCTCGACACTCAGGCCGGCAATGATTGGCATGCGGCAACACGTCCCTCTGCAATTGAAGGTCGGCCGATTGTAAACCGGCCATTGCACGCGGGAAACCGGCGACCACCGCATTCTCCACACATGGCCCGATAACCGGCATGCGCATTCCATGCCTCCAGGCACGATCCGCTCAGATGTAATACATCGACTGCTGCAGATTCCCCAGCCGCGTGACGTGATCCAGCAATTGTTCCAGGTTCATCCCTTCCAGGGCGCGGTCCATCGCCGTGGTCAGCCGTTCATTGATGAGCCGCACGGCAATTTCACCCGGCGTCAGGTCCGCCGCCGCCCCTGCTTCCTTGATCGCCAGCCGCCCCTCCAGTCGCCGGATCAGATCGCCCACCTGGATCTGCCGCGCCGGCCGCGACAGCCGATACCCCCCGCCGCTGCCCACCTTGCTGTCGAGGAAACCTCCCCGCCGCAGCACCAGCAGGATCGCCTCGAGAAACTTGTTCGGCAGGTTCTCCTGCTGCGCCAGATCCTTCGACTGCACGAACTGCCCCTGCCCCTGCCGCGCACAGCGCCACCACCGCACGTAACCCGTATTCGGTCCGCTTGGAAAGCTGCAAGGCGCGACCCTCTCAAAACCGCAATCGCGATAGAGCCCACGGCACATCAGGCGATTGCTTGCGGTTCCGATAGTACGGGCTGGATCGGCGCCGTCAACGCGGGGATACTCGCCATCCCCACGGCAATCCGAGTCGCCGCGAATCTGATGATCCTTCAACTCCCCCACGCGCTGGTACCCCATCGTTTCGTAGAACCGTTGCCCGTCCCGGTTGAAGGACCAGACGCACAGGAACACGTTCGGTGACTTGCGGAAAATCCGCCCCTCGGCCGCTTGCAGCAGCTTGCGTCCGGTGCCGCGCCTCTGCCATCCACCGGCCACCGCAAGGGCCGCGACGTACCCGCGGATCAGGGGAACGTTGATCGCCATCATGCAGATTCCCACGACCTGCCGATCCTCGACCGCCACGAGCTTCTCAAACGCCGGATGACTGACGCTCGCGCAGGTGTTGCCCAACGTCCGTCCCAGCCGCCGTCAGATCGCGCTGCCGGCCATGATCTCCGCCGCCGCACGGATCTCATCCTCACCGCAGATGGGCCCAATGGTGACCTCTTCCACACGGGAACACTCCCACCCGCCCACCGGACCGGACAGCGCCGCCAACCCAAACCAAGCCGGCCCCCCTTGCCCGGGCAATACGCCCCCGGGCTCGTTCCTGAAACACCCTAACAGAGGACATTTCACTCCCATGTTGCGCCGAATCGACTCCCGACCCACACCGTACTCTCACCGTTGTAGTACCGTACCCTCCCCGCACGGCCGCCGACCCCGTTTTTGGCCGATGTGAGGATATGTGGGTCCGAACATGACAATTTGTCGTACCGGCAATGCGGCCGAAGGTTACCCCCTTCAGAATGACCGCCGCCGCATCCCACACATTACGGTGCACCTGCGTCAGCGTCCCGAGGGAACGGGCCGTGCCCATGTCCTTGGCGGGAGCCGCCACCTCACCTAGCTGCGCGGAGTGGGCTTGGTCCACGAGCGCCGGCGCGGCCGGGACACCTCTACCACCTCGAAGAGACCAGGTCCTCGACGAAAAATCCCCCGCAGGCGGCTTCTCACTCAAGGTCCGTGCCAGAGGCTTAACGGTGCCGGTGACGCTGGAGGTGGGCGAAAGCAAAATGCGCGGTTAACGATCGAACAGGGTGTACGGAACGGCCGGTGATTCGAAAAATACTGGCCGCAATAATGCTAGATCGTTGTGCGCGCGCTCTCGGCCTAAATGAAGAAGTGGCTTAATACGATCGGCGGAATCCATTTTCCAACACGCAGCGTCGGGGATGGGAAGATCCACGCGGTGAAGTCGCGAGCCAAGCAGGTATTTAAGCTGGTGCTCTGCGCCCCGACCCTGCGCCAGCATCATCCACTCTGCAAGATGCCGCATCCAATACTTCACGCCCGCTTTCTCCTCGGGTGGAGACAAGAACGCCGTCACCTGACCCGTTCCAATGGAAAGCATGTAAATTTCAGATACTTCAAAGCACGCGTCACATTCGCGCTTGCAGTCCTCACGAATCTTCATTGCTTCGACGAACGCAGCGACACCAGGATTATTGGCCCAAATCCCTCCATCGCAATAGGCGCTGCCCTCGCCAATCGAAGCATGTTCGAAAAACGTTGGTGCTGCCGTCGTTGCGCGAATCACCTCGCGCATTAGTCGTACGCGGTCGCGACTGTTGCGCCCCGGCAAGTGCGGCGATTTAAACATGACGGTGTCGCCACGGGTTAAGTCCACTGCCGGAATGATGAGCCGGGTTTTGGACATTCCCACCGTTCTTTCTTTGAAGAATGCGGCCAAGGAATTTTCCAGCCCCGTTGCTCCGTACTTGGTTCCGAACAGATAGTCGGTATCCAGCCCGAGCTCGTTCAATGCAACGTCAGCCGCGAGCTTGCCACCTTTTGAGAACGGGGCTGTCAGCCACGACTTCTTTGGAGGGCGCCGACGTTCGAAGATCGCGGGCCCATCGCTGCGGTAAAAATCGCGCACACGCACCGCGCGTTCACCAAGTGCGAGCGCTCCGGCGATAATGCCGCCTGTCGAGGTACCGGCGATTAGATCGAAGTACTGACCGATTGGCTGACCACCAAGCTGCTCTTCTAATTCAGCCAGAAACGCCGCAGAAAAGCTTCCCAGAATTCCGCCGCCGTCTAAGCTCAAGATCCGGAACTTCGCCATACCTCGTCCCTTTCAATAAGCGGCCCGCGAATTGGCATCACGGCATCACCGGGATGTTCCCCCTCGCCTTGCCAGACCCCTGTAACACGCCAAGATTCGTAGAACACAAGCCAAAGCAGAAGCCACGGAATTACCGTCTTTGCAAGCACCATATCGGAGCGGAACTCGTGCCGGAACAGGCAGACCTCATTGTCGCTGAACGTGTGTTCGATTCGCTTGTCTGGGTCAATCCGCTGCAGCGGCGGGTCCTCGATAAACACGCGAGGAAGGTGTTTGACCTGGTATTCGAGACGTGCCTGATATTCCCGACTCATCGGCGTTGGGCGCACCGGGCCACGCGCCACCAAGAACGTGCCGCTTGCTCGCCTCTCGATGCTGCAGACGAACGAAGGGTGAATGATGGTCATCCACGCCTTCTGCTCGTACAAGCTCCACGAACGGATTGAAGATGTCCGGCTAGGACCCAAAAAACGTGTTGCTCCGAATTGAGATCGCCCCGGCTGTCATTCCCGTCGTCAGCGACGATTTCTTGGCCGCTAGCGCGATATCGCCAACCTTGCGCCATTTTCTGAAACTCTTCGGTGTACATCTCCACGGCCTTCTTGACGATGCCGCGGCCTTCGGGGTCGAACATCTGTTTCAGCAGGTCCGAGATTTCTTCCAGCCCATCCGCAGTCTCCAATTCGATCAGCTTGGCGTGGTAGGTCTTCGCATAGTCCAGAAAACTGCGGTAATGCTTGCGATCTTCCTGCCAATGCCGTGCGAGGTTTTCACCAGGGTTGCTCGGATTCAGCACGATTGGCGGTGCCTCCCAAGGCGACACGGTATAGACATCCAGAATGCGGCTGATCGTGGCAATTGCGGCGTCATATAAAAACCGCTCGCCAGTCACGTGCAATCCGTATAGCGTCGTGAGCAGGATCGACTTGGGAGCGAACGTGCAGTCCGCGCTAAACTGGACGTCGCGCCGGCGCTTGCCGAGCTGGACCAACCGCTGGAGCGAGGCCTTGTTCATCGACTCGACGGGCTTCGGAAACGGCGCGATGGCGGCGCACTTCTCCATGAGCGTTGGCGATTCACATCGCGAGAAGAACCAGCCCTTGTGTCCGAGCGGGTTTGTCTGGACCCACGCCTCTTCCTTACGGCATGGGATCACGATTGCCGTGTTGCCCCACGCGCAAGGCAAGGGTGCGGGCAATCCCGGTACGATGTCGACGTGGAATTCACCGGCGTAATTGAGGCGCACGCAACGGTCCCGCAGTTCGACCATCGGCCCATAAGTGCCGTGAGTCTGCATCCGACTTGCGATCAGATTCAGCAGGTCTTGCCGACGCGGGCGAGCAGCAGTGAAGCCGTTTAGGCAGCAAACGAGGTCAACGTCGAACTCTTCGCCGTCGCGAGGACGAACCGTGGTTCCGATTGCCATCGACCCTTGCGGGTAAACGTCGGGTTTGAACACTACGATCGGGCTCTCGGGCGCTGACAACCAAGCAACGTCGCATCGTATGCACTCGTCGCCCGTTCGTATTGCGTATCGGTCAACTGCAGATCCGCGCAGACAAATTCGAGAAGTTGGCTGATCTGCTCACGCTTCGATCCGATGGAAACACTCATTTTCGAATTGCTCCTTTCAAAAAGGAACGTGAGCACGCAACGGGCGCTCGCGTCTGCGGAGTACAACCCGCATCAAGTTCTCTTGACAAACCCCGCGACGGTAGGACAACAACGGAAGGGCCGCGCACACAATCAACGCGACGAGCAGAAGATCGGCACACCCACGACGATCCGCTCCACAACCGGAGGAACTACACTACGGGTATTCCAAACCCCGTCCTTGGATCTGGCAGTGTCGTGCAGTCGTCTGCGTCGCCACGCCGGTGCAGTCCATTGCACCGAGCCGATCAGGGCAACATTCGTGCCAACCAAGCAGGGAAACAGCAATTGTGCGTAAGTGCTTGGAAGGAAATAGTTAGGGTAAAAAGAGGCAGTTTGGCGGGTGTGAATCGTCTATGCCAAAACCGCAGTTCCCCGGCTGCACGGCAGCCAATTGTGGCAGGTCGCAATTTTATATGCCTAAATATACCACCGGTTGCGCTTTTTGCAAGGGCACCAGTTCGGTGACCCTTAGTTCCACGAACCCGTGGTGCGATCGGCTGTGTCCGCTCGGCGTCCCCACGTCATCGCCACTGAATCCAACAGTGTGAGCAATGTTGCCGACGCCCTCGGCAGCGAACGCACGCACTGGCAAGAGATGCCCCATAAGGGCCAATCTTAAGCGCTCTGCCGCGCGCTCGACGCAATGCAGTCGCGTCGCCGATGTGGGTGCTCAAACCATTCCTCCGTCCCGACTCGATCCCTTCAATCGCCAATTCCTTTGCGGCTACGCGCCGCAAGCCGTAAACGGCGTCTCGAACGCTGCGCCTTCGGCTCTGCTAAGGTATGGGCACGGCCCATTCATCCTTCCCCCCTCTTCCCGATCAACGTCTCCAGCGGTGCCAATCCGCTGCGAAAGCCCGCAAGATCGAGCGTGACGAAGCGATAACCCGCCCCACGGATACCGTTGATGATCGCCTCGCGGAACTCGATCGCCCGGGGCAGCTCGTCGACGGGAAGCTCGATCCGGGCGATCTGGCCATGATGCCTGACGCGGAACTGTCGGAAGTCGAGGTCGGCCAGAACCGCTTCGGCAAGTTCGACCTGGTGCAGAAGCCCGATGGTGATAGGCGTGCCGGACGGAATTCGCGAGGAGAGACAGGCCATCGCCGGTTTGTCCCAGACGGCTAGGCCCAGCGCTTGGGCGATCCGGCGCACTTCGTCCTTCTGGATTCCGGCTTCCAGAAGGGGCGATCGGACGCGGTTTTCGCTCGCTGCCTGGATGCCGTGCGCATGATCATCGAGATCATCGGCATGGACGCCGTTGAGGATTGTCCCGAATCCCTCCCGTTGCGCCAGCGAGCGGAGGCGGGCGTAAAGATCCGATTTACAGAAATAGCAACGATCGTTGTGGTTCTCGAGATATCGCCGATCATGCTGCTCGGATGTATAGACCAGGCGATATCGAGCTCCCAGTGATTTGGCGAAGGCCACGGCATCACGCAGCTCGCGCTGCGGATAACTGGGGGAGACGCCGATGCACGCCAGGGCACGGTCATGCAGCTCTCCGTGCGCGATGGCGAGGACCAGGGCGATGTCGACACCGCCCGAATAGGCGACCAGGACGGATGGCATTTGACGAATGATCTGCACGGCGTTCGCGTACTTTGCGGCAAGGGCACCGGTCATCATTCCAAATCCCCGTTCCCGGATGCGGCCAGCTCGGTTGCAGCGGCGCAGCGGGCGTTGATGGCCGCGGCCAGATAGGCGGCGCCGTATCCGTTGTCGATATTGACGACGCCGATGCCGGGGCGCAGGCGTTGAGCATTCCCAGAAGAGCGGCCAATCCCTGGAAGCTGGCGCCGTAGCCGACGCTTGTGGGGACGGCGATCACCGGCGCCCCAATCAGGCCGGCAACGACGCTGGGCAGAGCCCCTTCCATCCCGGCGCAGACGATGACGACGTTTGCCGCTCGAAGCTCATCGAGGTGGGCCAGCAGGCATGCAGGCCGGCGATGCCGATGTCATAGATTCTTCTGACGGCATGGCCGGCTAAGTCCAGGGTCAGCGCGGCCTCTTCGGCGACCGGCAGATCGCTGGTGCCGGCGGCAAGCAACACAATCCCGGGCTTCCGCGGGCGCGATGGCTCGCGATCCAGCCAGATGGCCCGTGCCGTGGAGTCGAATTCAAGATCACAGACCCGCCGTCGCGCGGCCTGGAATTGCTCGGGCGTTGCCCGGGTGCCGAGCAGGCGCGTGCCGCATTGGGCAAGACGCACGGCGATCTCAGCCACCTGCTCGGCCGTCTTGCCCGCACAGTAAATCGTCTCGGGAAACCCGCGGCGAATCTCGCGGTGGTGGTCGAGCTTCGCAAAGCCCAGATCTTCAAACGGCAGCGTGCGCAGGCAGGCCAGTGCCTCCTCGACATCCTGCTCTCCTGATGCGACCTGGCCCAGCAGTTTGCGAATGTTTTGCTCGTTCAGCATCGCCATATACGGCCCGTAGATTACGTACACCATGCCGCCTGACCCAATGCTGAAAATGATCGCGACCTCTCAGCCGGACCCGCGGCGGGTTGCACAGATTCGCCGGGCCCTCGCCGAAGCGGCACTCGATGCCGTCGTATGCGGGCTGCCCGCGAACGTGCTGATGCTCAGCGGATACTGGCCCGTCATCGGCACATCGGTCTGTATCGCCGACGCCGGCGGGCGAATTGTGCTGATCGTACCGGAGGATGAAGAGGAGCTGGCCCGGCAGTCGCGCTGACCAGGTGCAGACATTCAAGGCCGCCTCGCTCCAACACCTCCAGCCGGTGTCGCAGGCCATATCCCAGCCGCTGCGCAAGATGATGGGTTCGCTCGCCGTGCGGCGGATCGGGCTGGAGCAGGGCGAGATATCGGTGCCGGCGTCGTACGCCGCACGCCATCTGTTTGGCCGGGCGCTGCATCGGCTCTTATCCGGTCAATGCGAAGTGCAGCCTGCCGACCTAATCCTGGAGCAGTTGCGGAGGATTAAGACCCCGCATGAAAGCTCGCGGATTTGCGCCGCCTGCCGGATTGCCGGCGAAGCGTTTGTGCTTGCGGCAGGCAAGCTCCGTATCGGAATGAGCGAGATGGAAGCGGCCAACCTGCTGCAAGCCCCGATCCGCGAGGCGATTCCGGAATTGCTCGAAACCGGACGGGTGGAAGCATTCGCGTTTTGCATGTCCGGCCCGAACGCCGCCCAGCGGCCACAGGGCCTATCAGCGTTGTCGCGCCCGACGATTAAAGCCTGGCGACCTCGTCCTCATGCACTGCAATTCCTGCGTCCACGGCTACTGGACGGACATCACGCGCACCTGGCTCCTGGGGGAACCGACAACCCGCGTGCGCGAGATGTTTGATGCCGTCTTTGCGGCAAGGTCTGCCGCGCTGGCATCGATTCGGGCGGGGATCAAAGGCTCCGACGCCGACCGGGCAGCCCGCGGCGTGATGGAGCAGCGCGGCTTCGGCCAGGAGTTCACCACGCCACTGGGCCACGGTGTGGGATTTGCGGCCATCGACCACAACGCCCTGCCACGCCTTCATCCCAAATCCGACGATCTGGTCGAAACAGGATGCGTCTTCAACGTGGAACCCGGAATCTACGTTAAGAACGAATGCGGCATGCGTCACTGTGACATGGTGGCCATCACACCCGCCGGGCCGGAACTGCTGACGGATTTCCAAAGCTCGATCGACACGGTGATTCTTTAGCGGCCGGCGGACAAAGCCAATGCGTCCATCGCACAAATTGGGCGCTGATCAGTGCGCCCGGCGCTCTTAGAGTGACGGGAACCGACTAGGACGCACATGAAAATTGATTTTCCCTATGCCAACTACAAAGACATCCCGCCATTTGATGTGCCCGACTCGATGCTCATGGGCATCTATACGCCTGAAGAATTTCCCCAGGTCGATGAGCAGGCTGAGCTGAAAAAGGGCTTTGAGAATCCTATCGGAGCACCGCACTGCGCGATGCGGTCAAGGGCGCCAAGACCGTCCTGATCATCATCGATGATGCCACGCGGGCCACGCCCACCGCCCGGATCATTCCGCACGTGCTCGACGAACTCCACGCCGGCGGCATCGACGACGGCAACATCGAATTCATTCAGGGCGTCGGCACCCATCGCCCCATGAAGAAGCCCGAGCTCAAGAAGAAACTCGGCGACGCCTTCGGCAAGTACAAAGTCCACGAGCACCACTACAAGAAGCACCAGACGCTGCACGAATTTGGCCGCACCTCCGATGGCACGCCCGTCACCGGCAACAAGCTCATGGCCGAACGCGACTTCGTCATGGGTATCGGCGGCATCCTCCCCCACCGCGTCAAGGGCCTCTCCGGCGGCGCCAAGATCGCCTTCCCCGGAATTTCAGGTCCCGAAATGATGGACCGCAACCAGTGGGAAGCCTCCATGTACATGTCCGAGACCATCATGGGCGTCGCGGAAAACCCCATGCGCCTGCGCATGGAGGAGGCGGCGAAAATCGCGGGTTTGCAGTACATCGTCAACGTCGTCTATGACATCCGCGAGAAGGTCGTCGGCTGCTTCTGCGGCGATCCGGTCAAGGCTCACCGCGAAGGCGGCAAGCGCGCCCGCAACGTCTACGGCGTCCACCTCCCCACCCGCTGCGACATCCTCGTCATCGACTCGCACACACAGGACCGCGACTTCTGGCAGTCGGCCAAGGGACCCTACGCCGGAACCATGGCCGTCAAGCGCGGCGGCAGCATGATCTTCGTCTCGCCCAATCCCGAAGGCGTCGCCAGCAACCACCCGATCCTGATGAACCTCGGCTACAGACCCCACGCCGAGATCGTGAAAATGGTCCAGGAGGGGAAGATCGACGATCTCGTCGGCACCGCGATCCTGGCGGATATTGCTCAGATCATCGACACGACCGATTGCATCATGGTCTCCCCCGGCGTGAAAAGAGAAGAAGCGTCGAAGATCGGCTTTCGCTACGCCGACACAACGCAGCAAGCCTTTGAAATGGCTGTGAAAAAGCAGGGCGAAAACGCACGCGTCGCCGTGATTCGCTATGGCGGGCACGTTCTTCCGCTGATCGATGACGAAGCGACAAATCGCATCGCCGAGAAGACCAGCGGCTGAGCGCGGTATGACATTTGTAGGCAGATTGGGCGTTTACCCGGGGAATGAAATAGAGACGAATGATGAGCACTTCTCTGAACGTACTGCGACAGAAAAACGAATCGAAGCGCTTCGGGCGCCTGCATCTGGACGATACGCGCACCATGCCGCCGCGGACGGATGTGCGCGGCTTGGAGGTGGATCTCGCGAACAAAATCGAAGGAGAAGTGCGCTCGACGATGGCTCGCGCACGTTGTATGCCACCGATGCGTCGAATTACCGCCAGGTTCCGATCGGCGTGGTGATTCCCCGCCACAAGCAGGACGTCATCAACACCGTGCGCCTCTGCCACCAGTACCGGCGCCCGTCCTCTCCCGCGGCGGGGGAACCAGCCTGGCCGGGCAGTGCTGCAATGTCGCCGTGGTGATGGATTTCACCAAGTACATGCGGAACATCCTCAACATCGATCCCCAGAAGCGCCTGGCCACCGTCCAGCCCGGCTGCGTGCTGGACAAGCTGCAACTGGCGCTGCGTCCGCACAAGCTGATCTTCGGCCCGGACCCGGCCACCCACAATCACTGCGCCATCGGCGGCATGCTGGGCAACAACTCCTGCGGTATTCATTCGCTGATCGGCGCTGACAACGGCTTTGGCCTGCGCACCAGCGACAACGTGCACGAGCTGGAGGTGCTGACCTATGACGGCGAGGTAATGCGGGTGGGGCCAACGCCGCCGGATGAGCTGTATCGCACGATCGGCGAGGGCGGCTCAAAGGGGCAGATCTATGAGAAGCTCAAGAACCTGATAGGCAAGTATGGCGAAGCGATCCGGCGGGATTATCCCAAGCTGCCCCGGCGGGTCTCCGGCTATAACCTCGACGACCTCTTGCCGGAGAACAACTTCCACGTTGCGCGGTCGCTGGTCGGCTCGGAGTGCACGCTGGTGACGATCCTGGAGGCGACGCTGCACCTCATGCCCGACTACCCGGCCGCGCTCGCTGCTCGTGCTTGGGTATCCCGACGTCTTTTGCCGCCGGTGACCACGTCATGGAGATCCTCAAGTACAAGCCCATCGGCCTGGAGGGGATGGATCACCAGCTCGTCGAGTTCAACAAGACCAAGGGCGAATATGCCGATGCCCTGCATCTTCTGCCTGAAGGCAGGGGCTTTCTCTTCGTCGAATTCGGCGGACAGACCAAGAAAGAAGCCGATGAGAAGCTCAAGCAATGCATGGCCGAGCTCGAAGGCGCTCCCCAACGGCCCGAACGTCAAATGGTACGACGACGAGCAACACGAAGAGAAGCTGTGGCAGGTGCGCGAAAGCGGCCTGGGTTCAACGGCCTGGGTGCCCAATGAGCCGGATACCTGGCCCGGGTGGGAGGATTCCGCCGTCAAACCGGAAGTCATCGGCCCGTATCTCCGCGAGCTCAAGGAACTGTTCAGGAAGCACGACTACCGCGTTGCGACCTACGGCCACTTCGGACAGGGCGTCGTGCATTGCCGAATCCCGTTCGATTTCTACACCCGCCAGGGAATCGACGACTACAAAATCTTCATGGAAGAAGCCACCGATCTCGTGGTGAAGTACCGCGGCGCCTTCTCCGGCGAGCATGGCGACGGCCAGGCCCGCGCTCGATACCTGCCCAAAATGTTCGGCCAGACGTGCATGCAGGCCATGCGTGATTTCAAGAGCATCTGGGACCCGCACGGGAAGATGAACCCCGGCAAGGTCATCGATCCTTACAGCAACATCGAAAACATGCGCATCGGCCCGGATTACAACCCGCCCGAGCCGGAGACGCATTTCGAATACCCGCATGACATGCACCTGTTCTCCCGCGCCGCGCTGCGCTGCGTCGGCGTTGGCAAGTGCCGCCGCGAAGGTGACCAGACCATGTGCCCCAGCTACATGGTCACGCAGGAAGAAAAGTATTCCACCCGCGGTCGTGCCCGATTGCTCTTTGAAATGCTCAACGGCGAAATCCTCAGGGACGGATGGAAGAGCGATGAGGTCCACGAGGCGCTACACCTGTGCCTGGCCTGCAAGGGCTGCAAGGGCGACTGCCCCGTCAGCGTGGACATGGCGACGTACAAAGCCGAGTTCTTCTCGCATTATTACCAGGGCCGCCTGCGCCCGCGGCATATGTTCGCCTTCGGCCTGATCCACGTCTGGTCGCGGCTGGCGAGCGTCGCACCGACCATTGCCAACTTCTTCACCCAGACTCCAGGCATCGATGTGCTGGCCAAATGGTTTGCCGGCGTCGATCAGCGCCGCAAGCAGATTCCCGCCTTTGCCCCCCGCACGTTCAAGAACTGGTTCGCCCAGCACCAGGCGCGGCATCCCAAGGGACCACCGGTACTGCTCTTTGCCGATACGTTCCACAACTATTTCCATCCCGATGTCGCCCAAGCCGCCGTCGAGGTGCTCGAAGACGCCGAGTTCCATGTCATGGTCATGGAGCAGGACATGTGCTGCGGCCGGCCGCTCTACGACTATGGCTTCCTCAACATCGCCCGCCGCTGGCTGGAGGACATCATCGAGAAGATGCGCCCGCACATCGAAGCCGGCATTCCCATGGTCGTGCTCGAACCAAGCTGCTGGGCGACGTTCTACGATGAGTTGACCAATCTCCTCTCCGGCAACAAGGACGCCGACCGCCTGCACAAGAACACGTTTCCCCTCGGCGCATTCCTCAAAGAAAACGCACCGCACTACAAGCCGCCCCGACTGCACCGCAAGGCGATTCTCCACCGCCATTGCCACCACAAGTCCGAGCTCAAGCACGAGCCCAACTACGAAGAACAGATCCTCAAGGAAATGGGAATGGAAGTGCAGGAACCGGAAACCGGATGTTGCGGCATGGCCGGCGCCTTCGGCTACACCGCCGGCGAGGAATACGAAGTCTCCATCGCCTGCGGCGAGCGCGTGCTCCTGCCGAAGGTGCGCGAATCAAAGGACCAGACCATCATCGTCGCCGATGGCTTCAGTTGCCGCGAGCAGATCTCCCAGGAGACGGACCGCCACGCCCTGCATCTGGCCCAGGTGATCCAGCTCGCCAAGCGCTATGGCCCCTACGGTCCCGATGGCCAGCCGGAGAAACCTTTCATCCGCGAACGCAACGACCAGCATCGCCAGGCCCGCAAGCGCGTGCTCACCACCGCCGCCGTCGTCGGCGCCGGTTTCGTCGCCGGCTCGGTTCTCTACGGATCTCTCAAGCATCGCCCGGCCAAACGGTCGAAGGTCAGCCGCGCCGCCCACCGCGTCCGCCGTTTGATCAGCCGATGAAGGATCACGCCGCACAATTCCCCCACGCCGTCCGGCTGGGACTCCAATCCCTCCTCCTGGCGCAGGCGCATCCCCCTGGCCATTGTCGCCTTCATCGGGTTCTGCATCGCCATGTACCTGGCGCTGTTCCAGTGGCATGTTTACGATCACATCTGGGATCCCCTCTTCGCCTCGCCGCTTCCGAACTTCCCCAACGGCAGCGAACGGATTCTGGAAAGCTGGTTCTCCAGGTCCTTCCCCGTCCCCGATGCGTTCCTCGGCGCCCTCGGCTACGCCATGGACTGCATCTTCGGACTCACCGGCGGCGCCCGGCGCTGGCGCACCATGCCCTGGATGGTCGCCCTCTACGACCTGGTCATCCTCGGCATGGCCGGCGGCAGCACCGTTCTCATCATGCTCCAGCCCGTGATGCTTCACGCCTGGTGCCTCTGGTGCCTCTGCTCCGCTTTCATCTCGATTAATCTCGTCGGCCCCGCCATGCACGAAGGGCTCGCCACCGCCCAATATCTCCGCCGCGTTCACAACCGCGGCGAATCCGTCTGGCACGCTTTCTGGGGAAAGCATCCGCAAACGGTCTCGGGTTTGCCTTCACCTATCGCATGATCGCGCAGATTCTTAACGCATTGCTCGGTGCGTGGCTCATCGCCGCCCCGGCCGTCCTCGCCTATGGAATCTCCGGCACCGACAACAACCGCCTGATCGGCCCGCTCATCGCCTCAACCGGCATCATCTCGGCCTGGGCCGTCATGCGCCCTTGCGCTGGATCAATCTGCCGCTTGGATTCTGGATCTTCTTTTCAGGTTTCGCGTTCCCAGCAACCTGGCTCGCCCGCGCCAACAACATGCTCGTGGGCCTGGCGGTCATCGTGCTCGCCTGCATCGGCGGAAGAAGTTCCCACCGTTTCGGCGGCGGCTGGTCCGCAATTTGGACCGGTACCACGTGATGCCGGCGGAGCATTTTCCATGAACAAGCATGCCGGTCGCCACGACACAATGACCCGCTTCGCCCTCAACGCGGCCGCCATCGACACACATTGGCACCCACCCCCGGCATGCCGCCAACGGCATCGCCTCCGTCGCCGCCCGCAACCTGCTCCACGAATTCCTCTGACCGGAGATGTCGTGAAATATAAAAAGCTTACGCCGGATGACACCCGCCCGACCTTCGCCCTGATCTTCGACACCGGCGACGAAGTCATGCAGACCCTCCAGGATTTCGCCCGCCAGCACAACCTCAACGCCAGCCACTTCACCGCCATCGGTGCCTTCAGCGACGCCACCATCGCCTGGTTCAACTACGACAAGCGCGAGTACAAGAAGATGTCGGTCGCCGAGCAGGTCGAAGTCCTCATGCTCTCCGGCGACGTCGCCACCAGGGACGGCAAGCCCACGGTCCACGCCCACATCGTCCTCGGCAGATCTGACGGCAACGCCATCGGCGGACATCTCATGGAAGCACACGTCCGCCCGACCCTCGAAGTCATCCTCGAAGAAACTCCCGCCCACCTCCGCAAAACCATGGACGAAGAAACCGGCCTGGCCCTCATCGATCTCGACGCATCCAGCGGCCCCACGCAGCGCCACGAATAGCGCGACGTTTGCATCCTCCATCTTCGCCAGGATTTTTCGCGGCGATCCCGGCCGTGGGGGCACGTCCATTGCAACGATGCTTGCCGAAGGAGCATCAGCTATGGCACAGACCGTCAGCGATTTCGTCATCAACCGCCTCAAAGAATGGGGAATTCACCGCATTTACGGGTATCCCGGCGATGGCATCAACGGGCTCGATGGGAGCGATGGATCGAGCCGACAACAATCCTCGCTTCATTCAGTCACGCCACGAAGAGTTGGCGGCGTTCATGGCCTGCGCCCACGCCAAATTCACCGGCGAAGTCGGTGTCTGCCTCGCCACCAGTGGCCCCGGCGCGATTCATCTGCTCAACGGACTCTATGACGCACGCATGGACCATCAGCCGGTGGTCGCCATCGTCGGACAGGCCGCCACCACCGCGATGGGCGGCGACTACCAGCAGGAAGTCGACCTCACGAGCCTCTTCAAGGACGTTGCAAAGGAATACGTCGTTCAGGTCGCCAGTTCCTCGGCCGCACGCCATTGCATCGACCGCGCCATCCGCATCGCCCTCGATCAGCGCAGCGTCACCTGCGTGATCATTCCCAAAGACCTCCAGGAAGAGCCCTACAGCGACCCGCCGCTGGAGCACAACACCATCCATTCCGGCATCGGCTACTCGGTGCCGCGGATCATTCCAAAAGACAATGACCTCAAGCGGGCAGCGGAGATCCTCAACAAGGGGCAGCGCGTGGCCATGCTCGTGGGCCAGGGCGCCCTCGCCGCGACGGATGAAGTGATGCAGACCGCGGAGATGCTGGGGGCGGGTGTCGCCAAGGCCTGGCTGGGCAAAGCGGTGCTTCCCGATGATGTGCCGTATTGCACCGGTTCCATCGGATTGCTGGGGACCCGGCCAAGCTGGAACCTCATGAAAAACTGCGACACGCTGCTCGTGGTCGGTTCCAGCTTCCCCTACTCCGAATTCCTTCCGGCCGAAGGACAGGCCAAGGCCGTCCAGATCGACATCGACGGACGCATGCTCTCGATTCGCTATCCCATGGACGTCAACCTCAAGGGCGACGCCAAGGAAACCCTCGCCGCTCTCATCCCCCACCTCGAGCGCAAACAAGACCGCTCCTGGCAGGAGGACGTGATCTCGCAGATGAAAGACTGGTGGGACGAGATCGACAAGCAGGCGCACAACGCGGCAAATCCGATCAACCCCGAATGGGTCTTTCACGAGCTCTCGCCGCGCCTGCCCGACAACTGCATTATTTCCGCGGACAGCGGCACCGCCGCCAACTGGTACGGGCGCGATCTCAAGATCCGCCGGGGCATGATGGCGTCCGGCTCGGGCAACCTCGCGACGATGGGCCCCGCGGTCCCCTACTCGGTTGCCGCCAAGTTCTGCTTCCCGGACCGCGTCGCCATCGCCGTCACCGGCGACGGCGCCATGCAGATGAACGGGCTCAATTCCGTCATCACCGTCGCGAAGTACTGGAAGGAGTGGACCGACCCGCGCTGGATCACGCTCGTCCTGCACAACAATGACCTGAACCAGGTCACGTGGGAACAGCGCATCATGATGGGCGATCCCAAGTTCCCGGTCACGCAGAACCTGCCTAATTTCCCCTACGCCCGCTATGCGGAGGACCTGGGCCTCAAGGGCATCCGGGTGGACAATCCCGACGACGTCGGCGACGCCTGGGATCGCGCTCTGCATGCGGACCGACCGGTTCTGCTCGAAGCCATCGTCGATCCGGACGTGCCGACGCTCCCGCCGCATATCACGCTCCAGCAGGCCAAGAGCTTCGCCTCCGCCCTGCTCAAGCGCGATCCCAACGAAGCCGGCATCGTCACCCAGGCCGTCAAGGGAATGATGGACCGCCTCATGCCGATCGGAAAGTGACCGGAGATAACAGTCTCAGCGATGGGTAAAGTTGGGCCGAGGCGGAGAAAGTCGCCGAGCAATCCTGCCGCCAGAGCGGCAACAAACTGTTCCGGGATATCCTTGGCGTCGCAAGCAAGTCATACACAAGGCTTTTTGCCTCTCAGGAGGTCATGACCATGGCAACCAAAGCACAACGACAGGCGGCGAAGAAGAACGTCCGCAAGGCACAGAAGACATGGAAGAACATGTCGTCGTCCCAGCGAAGCCGCGCCCAGCCCGAAGGCCGCGGACGCACCAGGCCCGGTCGAAAGGGCACCGGTGAGTACTACCACGTCGGAGTCCGTCCCAGCGGCCGGTTCACAACCTTTCGCACGCAGGACCTCGGAGAACCCGGCCACGTTCAGCGTGTCGCGGGCAAACGCCCCAGCGGCTCGTGGGACACGGTCAAGTGGCTCATCAGCAAGCATGACGCCCACAGCCACGATGGCACGCTGGTCCCCGACAGCCCGGACGCCAAAAAGGTCCTCGGCAAGCTCGGCTCCAGCCCCAGGCACGTCAAGGGCGATTTCTTCCAAGCCAAACCGCGGCCCAACGTGCCCGAGCGGCAAAAGCCCACGAGGGCCCAGCAGCGCGCCCGCAGTCAGAACATCAAGAAGGCACAGGCCGCCCGGCATAAGCAGTGACGTCCGACCAGCCCAACGTGACTCGGTGTGCCCTCGACAGGCATCCGTGACTTCTGCTGCGGCGATACAGCCGACCGGCGCTTGCTTCTCATCCTGGCATGGGCGTTGCATTGCCCTGGCTGTCTTAGTGGTTGGGGGTTCATCAGGTACGCGTGAGGTCCCGTGCGAGCGGAGAAGCCTGTCGTCTTGATCACCGGAAGCAGCGGGTTCATTGGATCGGCGCTGAGGCATGCGTTTGAAACCCGTTATCACGTCGTCGGATTTGATCGCCCTGCGACGCCGCATCCCACCGAAGCAGGCGAGCATGTCCCCTGCGATTTGACCTCAGACCAGAGTGTCCAGGCCGCTCTGATGCGGGTGCATCGGGATTACGGGGATCGAATCGCCTCCGTGATCCACCTGGCGGCCTACTACGATTTCGCCGGCGAACCCAGCCCCCTCTACGATGCGCTTACGGTTCGGGGTACCGAGAGATTGCTGCGCGGGCTTGGCCGTTTCCGGGTAAGCCAGTTCGTCTTCTCCAGTACCATGCTCGTCCACGCGCCATGCAAACCGGGCGAGCACATCGACGAAGATTGGCCGATCGAGCCAAGGTGGGAGTATCCGAAATCGAAGGTCAGGACGGAGCACTTGATCAGGCACGAGCACCGCGCCATCCCGGCGGTGATTCTGAGAATCGCCGGCGTCTATGACGATCGCTGCCGCTCGATTCCGCTCGCCCACCAGATCCAGCGGATCTTTGAACGCCGTCTGACGGCCAACGTCTTCCCCGGAGACATTTCCACAGGCCAGTCGTTCGTGCATCTGAACAGTCTGGTCGAAGCCTTTGAGTCGGTGCTCAGGCGGCAGAATTCCTTGCCACCGCTCACCAGCATCCTGATCGGCGAGCCCGACCCGATGAGCTACGATGAACTCCAGCGCACCTTCGGGTGGTTGATTCACCACGAGGCCCAATGGGAGACGAAAGAGATTCCCAAATCAATCGCCGAACTGGGCTCATGGGTTGAGGGCAAGATCCCGGGAACTGAGGAGCCGTTCATCAAGCCCTGGATGATTGGGGTTGCCGACGACCACTACGCTTTGGATATCAGCCGGGCACGATCGCTTCTGAAGTGGGAACCCAGGCAGTCATTGCGTGAGACGTTGCCAAAGATGGTGGAGGCCCTGAAGACCAATCCGCGAGCCTGGTACCACGACAACAAGCTGAAGTGGTCCGGCAAGGCCCAGGAAGCGTCCCGTGCAACCGGTACAGCGATCCATTCCGGATGAACTTGAGCGTCCTCCTTCGGATGGCGCCGGGCCGCAATCTCGATCCTTTTCGCAACATTTCGCGGCTTGCGCCTCATGTCCCGACAGCTATGCCGCAGTCATTCGCTTCGTCGATCCATACGTCCGGGGTGATCCCGACCCGATTCAAATCGTGGTGGCCTTGGCCTGCCGCCGACCTCTGTGCCACCGGCTGGGGAAGTGCTATCTCGTTCCGCTTCCCTTGCCCGCCCGGGTCCGGGCGTATTGGTCAACATCGCGCCGGGCCCCGATGAGCGCTTCAGCTTGCTGTTATCCGCGGTAAACGTCCTGGGCGATGGAACCCATCCCGATCTCGCCGGGCACATTCGCTCCTGGGTCAGGCCCTCCTGCCCGGTCGGCGAATTCCTCTGGGCCTACTCGAAGCATGGCGGAACCCACCACCTGGCTCTGGTGATGGGCGAACGCATCGAAGCCATCGAGGCCATGGCCCTGTTCGCGGGATTGCCCTGCCAGAGGATTTAACGCCCCCCCCAGCGTGCTCCCCCAGCGTGCCCCCGGCCTCCCCCAACGCCCGGCTCTCCCAGCCGGTCCGTGAACATCCCAACAGAGGACATTTCGCTCCCATGTTTCGCCGAAATCCACTCCCGACCCACACCGTACTCACACCGTAGTAGTACCGTACCCTCCCCACTCGGCCGCCGACCCCGTTTTTGGCCGATGTGAGGATATGGTGGTCCGAACATGACAATTTGTCGTAGCGGCAAAGCCGCCACAGGTTGCCCCCTTCAGAATGGCCGCCGTCGTCAGCCGTTCGTTGACCAGCCGCACGGCAATCTCCCCCGGCGTGAGGTCCGCCGCCGACTCCGCTTCCTTGATCGCCGGCCGCGACAGCCGATACCCCCCGCTGCCCGCCTTCCTCTCCAGAAATCACCCCGCCGCAGTACCAGCAGGATCGACTCCAGGAACTTGTTCGGCAGGTTCTCCTGCTGCGCAGATCCCTCGATTGCACGAACTGCCCCGGCCCCTGCCGCGCAATCGCCACCACCGCACGCAACCCATATTCGGTCCGCTTGGAAAGCTGCAAGGCGCGACCCTCTCAAAATGACAACCGCCTCGGCCCGGAAAAATCAGGCGATCGCCGCGCCCCGATAGTACGGCCTGAACTCAGCCCGTCAACGCACGCACCATCCGCACCCCCGCCGATGAACCATCATCCGCCCAGTCCAACCGCAGCCCCCGCGGCGGCTCCCCCTCATACCAGTTTCCGCCGCCGTCGATGCATCAACATGACCGCAAATCCGACCAGCGCCACCCATCACCGCATTCGGCTCAGGCAACTCGGACATCCGCGCAGGCGTCTCAATGAGGCCCTCCAATTGTGTGGGAAAATAGACATCCCCCGCCAGATTCGGATGGACATGATCCGACAGGTAGTTGCCGTCGATGGATGAAAAGGGCCCGGCCTGCTGGTACAGGTTCAGAAACAGCACCGATGAATCATCCTGCGAGATTTCGTACAGATCCTGCGAGTAATCGGCCAGCCGGCTGTTGCCGGTGTCGTAACTGGAAACCAGGATGAATTGCATGTCCGGCCGCGCCGTTTTGTAACGCGCAGTCAGGTTCTCCATCTGGAGCTTCCACCCCGGTCCATCGTACTTCGCCGGGTCGTTCTGCCCGATCCAGATCAGCATCGTGTTGGTGTCGGTGAGATTCACGTACTGATCGATCGCGATTTGAGGCGTGAATGCAGGGTCGGCAAAGTAATCGATCCCGACGCCGCCCTGGTGGATATCGCTGAACTGAAACCCCTTTTCCCCCGTGTATAGCGCACGCCCAGAATCACGGCATTGCTGCCGGCGGCCGGCAGTTCACCGGGCGCGATGCGAAAGCTTCCCTGGATCCCAAGCCACGGCAACGATGGCGACCAGTCCTCGGCCGGAAAGCTGACCGTCGTGCTCGTTAAGCCGCTCACAGCCGACTGGAAGTTCAGCGGCTGGGTCACGACCGGCGTGTTCGTGTTGATCAACACATCAAACAGCGCTTTGTCCGTTCCGTTCGGATTGGCGTAATAGATCACCTGCCATTGAGGTTTCGATCGCTGCGATCGGCCCATTTGCCCGGGTAAAAGGTGTCCTCCTGATCAATGGTCAAGCCGGTCTGGAAGAAACGATTAGCGAGGGCAAACGTATCAGAACTCGCCGATTGCCCGTTGAAAGTCCAGTGAAGCGAGTGGCTCGGCGAGATGCCATTCAAGCCGTCGGAGGTGTTGTCATACGGATCGCCTGTCTCGAACGTCGGAGCAAAAGCAGGCGGTGGTTGGAAGTACTTGAACGTTCCGGTCCCCGTGCTCCCATAGCCGTTTCGGCCCGCTCAGGTCCGCCCACGGTCTCTCCACCCACTTGTCCACCTTCCAGATCGCCGGATAAGCCCCGATCAGCGTATTCTGAATCGAGTCGCCGATCAGCGCCGCGTGCATCCCCGTGCAGGAACGTCTCGGCGATCTTCAGATTCCCCGACACCAGCGGCAGCGACCCGGCCCACGCCGGCCCCGCACCAAGCCCCAAACCCACAGCGATCAACGCGGCCCGCTTTGAATATCCCCAGCATCCCATCCTCTCGTTCGAAAAGCGACACAAAAGAACCCCGGCGGCCTTCCAATATAAGTCATATTACTGATATCGTCAAAGGTAAAATAATTAGCACCATTGCGTAAAATGCCGCTGCACGGTCACGCTGGTGCGGCATCGGCAAGCCGCCGCCCGCGCCGTCATTGGCCTCGCCGCCCCCGGATTCCCGGGCGTCACCTTCACCCGCATCGCTAGGCCAAACCACATCCGCCTCAGCATCGCCCCATCGCACTCCCCCCCAAGGGCACGAAGGGATGCACAAAGGATTATGGGAATAGCAATGCCCCCGGGGACTGATCCCTCGCCTCAGTTCTCATGTAATGTATGACCAGCAGACAAGCCACACCAGTGCTGTTGCCCACACCAGCGCCGACTCGGCACTATGCCGGTGTTCGCTCGCGACGGAAGTACCAGCCCGCCAGTGGCAGCGAAGCGGAAAAGCCACAAAATAGAACTGATGCTGAAGCTGGAGATAGCGAAAGGTGTTGTGCCCCGGCCACTCAATCAGCGTCGGTGCCAGCCGGAGTGAGAGCCAGATACCACCATGGCGCAAACCGCCGAGAGGATTGCACCGACGATTGCAGTCCGCGGCCACATTCGCCGCTTAGTCGGGACAGAGCAGTAGTCCAGCGTCTTCATCGCGGGAATTTCCGACAGCGGTGTGGCCGAGCGACTCCAATTGGTTCTCGACCTACACACCCCGGCATCGGGCAGCCTAGCAATCGTGGTTCTCAGAGCTTCCACAATGATCGTACTGAAGTCCACGGGGCCGGTGTCGCGGGAGTCCATCGCCTCGTTGCGGTTGTCACCGAGGACGAAAAACTGCGTGGGCAAAAGGTCGACCGAAACGTGGGGCATCGCTCTGGCAGGCTTGGACTCGAAGGCCACCGTATAAGAGGCTCTGCCGTTGTGTTCGCGGCAGAGGATGCCCCCGGCGTACGTTCCGATCTGCTCGTGACGGAGCGGCACGTGGTTGATGATCACGTCGTTGCCCTTCGTTTCCACGCGGTCGCCCGGGAGTCCAACCACGCACAGATCAAACTGATGCGGCTGGCCTTTAATGAATTGACGGAAGACAACGATGTCGCCTCGCCGCACGTACGAAGCGTCGCGGTACGGGTATCGGCGGCAGAAGAAGTGGCTGTGGGCGGGCAGCGAGGGGAACATGCCGTTCTGCGGGATCGTAAACCAATCGACAACCAAGAACTTGACTGCAAGTGCAATTGCCAGGAACAGCAGAATTGCCCCGAGTAGCGGCTTGGCGGATTTGCGGAAATTGGACGCCACGGGCCAGAGAATAGCGGTCCAAGTCACATCCTCGCGACGTCGGGCACCTGCGGCTCTGAGGCTCCCCTTCGGTCTAAGCACAGGTCCAAGTCAGGCTCGAATATAAGCTATGGGCGGCGGTCTTGGCAGACGCATAACTTTGGGCGTGAAGTCAAGAATTGCGGCGGCTTACCACCGCCCGCACTTGCACGATTGAACGCGACACGTTTTAGCATTTCTGACTGCCTGGAAACTCTGCCGAGGGTGGAGAACGGTATGCAAGCGAAAATCAATGAACTTGAACTGAACCTCCTAGCGTATCTTCACGAGCATGCCGCTGGCTACTCGGACAACCAAAGGTTTCCACCCGAAGATATCGCAAATGGACTGGGGTGCACTATCGCGGAGCTGGTAAAAGCGGCTACATACCTCGCGGGATGGGGTCTTGTCGGCCTCTGGCGAACGCCCGCGGTTGTCTGCAAGCCGATTGCTCCAATCTACCTGACGCACCTGGGAGAGAACTACATGCGGACGATGAGAGGCACAACTGGCGGCAGACGAGAACCTGACCAGCAGCCAGTCGGCCTTCAGCAAGAAGAAGTCTTTGACTTTAGCAGCGATGAAGGAATTGTGGTCGATGGGTCGAGAGGTCCTGCTGGGAAGTGCGCAGAGACGATTCTGGCGACCTATGCGATGCACAAGATTGGAATGGCCTCGTAAGCGACGGTCAAAACGATTCCCGTAACCCCTGCCGCCGTCACGCTGTAATTCATCCGCGTGAATTGTCGTTAATCCCTGATTCCATTTTCATCCAATTCGGACTTCAAAAGGGGTCGCGGGACTTCAAAAGGGGTCGCGAAGGGAAACGGGCAGCGTCCCATGCGGATCTAGGTGCTCACCATGTTCCGCAGGCGGGAGCACCGGGAGCGGCGAGTTCGTGGGTCTGCAATTCGCTTTCTTGCGGCTACGCGCCGCAAGCCCTAGAGGGCACCTTGAACGCTTCGCCTTTGGCTCCGCTAAGGTATGGGCACGGCCCATAGGCATCGGCACGGCCCATCGCCTCTCCATCATCGTCCAGCATTCCGCCTTCATCCTTCCGCCTTCCGCCTTCATCCTTCATCCTTCCGCCTTCCCCCCCAGCCCTCCTATGATCCCCATCATGCGACCTCAGGCTCTGCTCGCATTTCTGCTGCTCTGCATGACCTGCGCAAGCTCCGCCCTCGCCTTCGGCGCCGCCCCCGCCCCCCGGATCTCCGCCGCACTCAACTACCAGTCCCTTCCCCCCGGCCAGCAGGCGGCCATCGCCATCGTCATCGACACACCCCCCGGCTACCACATCCAGTCCCACAACCCCATCGACCCCAACTTCATCGCCCTCGAGGTCAGCCTCAAGCCCAACCCCGCCCTTAAGACCTTCGCCCCCATCTACCCCACGCCCGAAATCAAGCAATACCCCGCCCTCGGCCAGCTCAGCATGTACGAGGGCCGCGCCATCATTTACATCCCCATCCAGGTCAAACCAATGCGGCCCGGGGACCGCTGACACTCGAAGGCACCGTGCAATACCAGATGTGCGACGACCAGGCCTGCTTCCCCCCGGCCACCCCCGCCTGGTCCATCCACACCACCATCGCCGCGGCCGGCGCTGCCCTGGTCCCCAACCAACCCGACCTCTTTGCGAACTTCGACCCCTCCGTCTTCGCCAAACTCACCCCCGCCGCCCCCCGCACCGCCTCGGTCCCGCGCATCCGCATCTTCGGCCACGACCTCACCGCCACCTCCTACCTCTTCGCCTACTTCGCCGCCTTCGTCATCGGCATCATCTTCAACATCGTCCCCTGCGTGCTCCCCGTGGTCCCGCTCAAGATCATGGGCTTCTACGAGGTCTCCCAGCACCACCGCGCCCGCAGCTTCGCCTTTGGCCTGGTCTTCAGCCTCGGCATCGTGCTGGTCTTCGCCGTGCTCGGCCTGCTGGTCGTCGTCTGGCAAACGCTCAACTGGGGACAGATGTTCGGCAACCCCTGGTTCCTCGCCGCCATCGTCGCCATCCTCATCGTCTTCGGTCTGGCCCAGTTCGGCACCTTCAGCGTCGGCCTCCCCAAGGCCGTCTACAGCATCACCCCGCGCCACGACACCTACATCGGCAACCTCCTCTTCGGCATCCTCACCGCCGTCCTCTCCACGCCCTGCACCTTCGGCATGTTCCTCGGCCTGCTCGTCTGGGCCGCCGCCCAGCCCTGGCAGATCGGCCTCACGCTGCTGATTGACGTGGGCGCGGGGATGGCGTTTCCCTACCTGGTCCTGAGCGCTTTTCCCGAAGTGGCCCGCCGGTTCCGCGCAGCGGGCCGTGGGCGGAGCTCGTCAAGCAGATGATGGGCTTCCTGCTCATCGGCTCGGCCGTCTTCTTCGCCCGCCGCTTCCTCAACCCGGTGATTGGCGAGAAGGCGTTCTGGTGGCTGCTCTTTGCCGTGGTCGTGATCGCCGCCGCCTACCTCATCCTGCGCACCATGCAGTTCTCCCGCACGGTGATCGGCCCCCTCATCGCCGTCGCCCTCGCCGCCCTCCTCGTCGCCCCCTCGCTGGCCTTCACCCTCCGCCAGACCAACCCACCCATCGACTGGCATCCCTACACGGCTCAGGCGGTTGATGCCGCACGCAAGCAGAATCGCATCGTCATGGTCGAGTTCACCGCCGACTGGTGCGCCAACTGCCTCACGCTCGAGGCCACGACCTTCCACGATGCCCGAACCGTCCAGGCCATCCGCCATCACCAGGTCCTGACCTTCCGCGCCGATCTGACCGACCAGAGCGCCCCCGGCTGGAGCACCCTCCGCCGGATCAGCCCCATCGCCGCCATTCCCCTGACCGCCATCTACGCGCCCAACCAGAGCGAGCCGATCCAGCTCACCGGCATCTACAGCGCCCGCGAGCTGGTCAGCGCTCTCCAGTCCGCCACCGGCAGCACAAGCTCAACCGGCACCGCACGGGTCCTCGCATTACCCTAGCATCCCGGCAAGCATTCACAACACTCATCCGCACCTCCAGAAACTCCCGCACAGACCGACCCCCTTTCCCCTTCCGGGAACATTCTTTGCACCCGCGGATGTCCCATCGGAGAGAACTTGGGTCACTATTAGAGAGCCGTCTGTTGGAGGCAGGTCATGGATGTTGGCATGACTCGTTCGCAGCGTTCAAGCATCTTTCATTACATCACGGGAACGATCATTGTGCTGGTGACGTATTCCGGAGCGCTGCTCATGCTCCGCCAGTGGCTGGTCGGTTAACGCCCCGCTAGACCGTTTCCTTGCACGCTTCAAGCTCGTGCACCATCGCGGCGAGCAGCCGCGCGACGCCTGTGGCCATCGGTTTCTTCCCCATCGATCGGCCGCCATTGTTCCGGAATGAGCACCTGAGATTCGATGAAGCGATCGACTGCCGCCTGCATGTCGTTGCGGCTCATCCGATCCTTCATCTCCGTCAGATGTTGCGTGATGCCGATCACCGCATTGCCCGTGATCCGGTGCTCGAAGTTGATGACGCTGCTGCGCCGGGCCACCTGCCCAAGCACCTGCTCGTATGGCCCCGCCGCCGCGATCAGGCGCTGATAGCACTTCTGAAAGTTCCTGGCCAGCGCCGCCCGCGTCGCGGTCAAACGCATGTCGCGCCGGCTGGCATAAGATGCCGCCATGGTCCGGCAGAACTCCTCCGGCTCCATCATCGCGCCGAATTTGGACTCGCACTGCTCAACGTAATGCGCCGGCAGCTTTCGCAGCAGGTTACGGATCAGAAAGACCGGGCTGTGGGTGATCCCGTCCGAAAGCTTCTGCATCCCCCGTGCGATTTTCTGCGTCTCGAAGAACGAGAGGGCCCGGCGGAGGTCGCCGATCTCGCTGCGGCCGCTCTTGCGCAGCTTTTCGATCTGCTCCGGTGAGAACCCCAGCCGCCAGAGCGTCCGCCACTCCCGTTCGCTCTCAAACGCCTCATCGAACTGCTTCAGGCACCGCGCGTTGCGGAAACTCCGCAGGTTCAGCTTTCGCCCCGTGCGTACAAAGTGGATCGCCTGGGCAAAGACCTTCACCAGCTCCCGCGCCCAGAACCGCTGCTCGGTCAGCGTCGAGGAAAACCGGTCCACATCGTCGTAGCGGTACTTGTCATGCTTGGCCGCAAACTGCCGGATCGATCCATAATCCAGGATTGCCCCCTGCGCCAGCATGTTGTCCCCATCCCATGCCAGCCAGTGGAAGATGTACTCCTCTTCCAGGATCGCCGCCAGCTTCCCGTACGATCTCGCGATGTTCTTGAGCGCCCGGCGATAGCGATTCGGCTCCTCCACCGGCAGCTTCCACTGCCGGTTCTCCACCTGACGCGCCAGAAAATAGTCCAGTGCCGCCTTGGTCTCTTCCCGCCGGCCCTGCTTGAGGAACCGGAAGATATGCGCCGGCCGGATCAGATTCGGCGCCGCCCGCACGCCAATGCCGTTCCCGTCGCCGTAATCGATCACCGCCAGCGTGCGCTCGGTCGGGATGCCGTTGCGGTAGAAGATCTCGCTCATGATCGCGGTGCCGAACATCTCATCGAGGTCGGCGGTTCCGCAGCAGTATCCCCACCGCCCATCGCCGGTCTCCACCGGCCCATCGGCAATCTGCGCCCCGGGCTCAGACACGTCGCCCCCGTCCCCCGGCTGGAAACGTCATAAGTCGCCCGCCGGGTCTTGATGCACCCGTTCCAGATCGACCGCCCATCCCCCGAATGGATTCCGCGCTTGTCCTTGTGCTGCGCCTGAAGATAGCGCGTCGCCATGAACGAACCGCTCTTGACCTGCCTGCTGGGGAAATGCGTCCCGTGGGCGACGTCGAACTCATTGATGATCTGAATGCCGAAGGCCTCGATAATCGCCTTCTCGAGATTCGGCGTCAGCCGCGCCGCATGGTTGGCGGGAATGAGTTCCATCTGCCGCGCCAGGTCGTAGTTGAAATAAACCACGCGGCCCCCGCTGCGAATCCGCGCCGAATAGTCGATGTACCCATCCGGCGCCGCCTGGCGCCAGGGATGTTCTCCATTGAGTTCGTCAAATCTTCCGTACATGGGTCGCAGCGAATCGATGCCAAACGCAAGATGCTGTTGTCCCTCATCGGTTGAGTGATTCAGCCGGATAATCCCCACGTCCGCAATAATGCTCGGCTTTTTAGGTCCGAGAATCTCAGGCGATGGTCAACACACCCCCTTCGCCGTCGGGCAATGAGCTTTGACCAGTCATCAGATGCTCAAGCCGCCTTCCCGCGCACGTTGTGCCGCAGGCTCAGCAACACGCACTGTCTGGCGCACTTGGTCACGACCGAAGCGGCCTTGCGCGGATGGCTCGCCTGAAGCAGGCGCAATGTGCCCCGCGAGCGTTTCCATCAACAACCTTCTCGAACCACTGTGCTGCAGTCCCTTTCCGATCTGATCCATCGATCCTCCAGAAATGCAGGGCCCCCTTGTCGCATTGGTTAATATCGGGAATCACATCGAATTTCCTTGACCCGTTATCGGACGCTGAGGGAGATCGCGAAAAAAAAGGCTGCGCGCCATTTGCGACTGGCCCGCCGTGCCGGTATCTGAGAGTCCGCCTATAATCCCGATTCCGGCGGGATCATTTTCAGACGCGAGTGAGCCATGAAAACCAGCAACAGCGACGGGAAACACGCATTTGATCTGGACGAGGAAGACGCCAGCGATGCCAAGCCGGTGGAGATACCCTACAAGCAGGTGGACATCCCCCGTGTCGAGCGCACCGTCCGCGAGATTCTCCTGGCCGTTGGCGAAGATCCCGACCGCGAGGGGCTGCTCAAGACCCCCAACCGTGTCGCCCGCTCCTACGCCGAGTTGATGGCCGGCCTGCGCAGTCGATCCCAGGCAGCATCTCAAGACCGTCTTTCATGAGCGCTATGATGAGGTCGTGCTCCTGCGGGATATCGAGTTTCATTCCCTCTGCGAGCATCATCTTCTGCCCTTCACGGGCAAAGCGCATGTCGCATATCTGCCCGATGGACGAGTCGTCGGCTTGAGCAAACTCGCGCGGCTGGTGGAAGGATATGCACGCCGGCCGCAGGTCCAGGAACGGCTCACCACGCAGATCGCCGATGCGCTGATGGACGAGTTAAACCCCATCGGCGCCGCCTGCGTCATCGAAGCCGTCCACACCTGCATGACCATCCGCGGCGCCAAGAAGCCCGGCAGCGTCATGGTCACCAGCGCGCTGCGAGGCATCTTCAAGGATTCCCCCATGAGCCGCTCCGAGATCCTGGCTTTGATGCACCAGAACGGCAACACGAATTACAAGGGCTGATCCTCTGCAAAAAGGGTTCGCGCGTCTTGAGTCTACGCGTCCGGCAAATCGCAGTGGCCCTGCTCCTGGTCTTCGGGGTGCAGGTCTGGCTGATCATCGGCCGCGCAAACTGGGGAACCCAGCGGCAACTGCACTGGATGGCCATCGCGCTCGTGCTCGCGCTGATTCCCCCGGTCGCGCGCTATGCCGCACGGTTCCTCGATCGCCTGCGAATGCCCTCCAGGCGCCTTCGCTGGACCGTTGCCGGCGTCATCCTGGTGGCATCCGCCGGCTATCTTTACCTCTCCGCGCTGCACCAGCATCGCACCTTCGGCTTCACCGCCCACGATGAATACAGCTACGCCATTCAGGCACAGATGCTTGCCCGCGGTCGTCTCTGGATGCCGGAGCATCCCGCGCCGGATTCCTTCGACTCCTTCTACCTCATCGTCCGCCCCGTTTACGCCTCGATGTATTTCCCCGGCGCCGCGATGTTCTGGGCCGTCGGCATCTGGCTCCACTGGGCCTGGTGGGGCATGCCCCTGCTGGTCACCGCGATGGTGCTTTCTGCGACCTATCTGGTCATCACAGAATTGATTGATGGCTTGGCCGGGCTTCTCGCAGTCTTTCTGATGATCGGCGTCGCCGATTTTCGCATCATCAGCCTGATGCTCTATTCCCAGATGCCCCTGCTGCTGCTCGGCCTGCTGATGATCCTCTCCTGGCTGCAATGGCGTCGACATCGCCGCCCCGCCTGGGCGCTGCTCATCGGACTGTTCGCCGGCTGGGCCATGATCACCCGACCGCTCGATGCCCTGATTTTCGCCCTGCCGATCGGAACCGCGATGTTGATCGATCTTCTCCGGCAGGCGCGCCCCCGGATCGCCATGACGATCGCGGCGGGCCTCTTCGGCATCCTCCCCTTCGCAGCCATCCAGCTCACCGCCAACCGCGGCATCACCGGCTCCTGGTTCACCACGCCCCAGGGTCTGTACACCCGCGAACAATTCCCCGGGGCACAGCTCGGATTTGCGAGCATTCCCCAGCATGCCCAGGTCAATTCCCGGGTTCCGCAAAAGCATGTTCTTTACCAGACCTGGGTCCGTGAGGTGGAGCGCGAGCATCAACCCCACCAATTCCTCACAACGCTGACGCGCAAGCGGCTTCCGATCTCGCTGGCGAGCACGCTGCCTTCGGCGCTTCTGGTAATCCTCATCCCCCTCGGCTGGGCCGCCGCAGCGCACCGGCGCCGCTGGGTTCTCGTCGCGGGCTTGCCCCTCCTGATCGCGCTTTACGCGTTCTATCCGTTCTTTCTTCGACATTATCCGATCGTCGCGGCCCCCGCCGCTGCCGCCGCGGTCATCATCGGCGCCTGGGAAATCGCCGAAACCTGGCCCCGACTCAAGAGCTTCGTCACCACCGCCACCACCTTCATCCTGCTTGCCGCCAGCATCGCCGCCCTGCCCGAGCTCAACCGCTACGCGCACGATGAGCTCTCCGCCCCCGAGACACAGCAGGCAAACAAGCTCCTCGCCAAACTTCCCAAAAAGCCCGCCCTCGTCCTCTTCAAATGGACCCCCGACGCCGACACCTACGAAGAACCCGTCTACAACACCGACTCCGCCTGGCCCGATGATGCCCCCATCGTCCGCGCGCACGACCTGTCAGACACCTTGAATCGCCGCCTGATTGACTATTATGCCAAACGTCAGCCCAGGCGCGAGGTTTACCTGATCCGCCGGCCCGCGGGAAAGTTCCCGGTCCAGGACCTCGGCACAGTCAGCCAACTCGCGGCGAGCTATAATCTCAAGCCCGCGCAAAAGGAGAAACCGTGACCCAGGCGAACGAGCGATTGGAACAGTTCAAGAAGATGGCCGCCGACGATCCCGACAACGAACTGGGTCATTTCTCCCTCGGCCGAGCCTATCTGGAATCCGGCATGCCCGAAGGCGCGGTCAAGTGCGCTCCAGCGCGCCCTGGAGATCAACCCCAACATCAGCAAGGCTTACCAACTGCTGGCCGAAGCGCAGCTTCAACTGAGCCGCCGGCCCGAAGCGATCGAAACCTTGCAAAAGGGAACCCTCATCGCCAACCAGCGCGGCGACATGATGCCCAAGAACGCCATGATCGCCAAGCTCCGGGATCTCGGTGCCCAAGTCCCGGAAATGACCGGACAAAGCACCGCCCAGCAGCCTGTCGGCGAAGACCAGGTCCTCTGCCACCGCTGCGGCAAAGTCGGATCGAAACTCCCCAAGCCCCCCTTCCGCAATGAGTTCGGCCAGGCGATTTACGACAAGATCTGCAACCTCTGCTGGCGCGAGGCCATCGCCATGGGCACGAAAGTGATCAACGAGCTGCGCCTCCCGATGGCCGACCCGCAGGCGCAGAAAGTCTGGGACCAGCACATCCGCGAATTTCTGGGACTGTAGAGTAGATCAGATCAGCGGTCGCAACGCCTTCTGGCTATGCTCATCCAGCACTTCCAGCCGCGGCAGTTCATACACTGTTCCGTCCGCATCTCTCACTGAGAAACGCCCATCGGGATGAAAACGAATGTCCTCCCGCTCCTGCACGCGAAACGCTGCCGGCCCCCGGTCGGTCTGCACCGTCCACTGCTGATAGCCGAAGCGCACGTCAACGCTCTCGATGCGCGTAATGCGCGGGATAAAAACGGTCGCCGCGAGGTTCCGCTCGATCAGCGCGGCAGATCCGCAGAGAGCCCCGCCACATCGTCGATCAACATCAGTTCCTTCCCCTCGTTGCTGCGGACCGATACGAAGCGATCGGCGGACGACCACGGAAACGCCCGACGCAAGGTCACGTCCGCCGAATTCTCATGTCCCGGCCGGCAAAGCGTCAGCTTCCCCTGCGAATCTTCAACCAGTTGGAAATTGCTTTTCATACGACCTTCTTCTTGGCCTTGGCGCCCAGGAAATTCCGGTAACCCACCGCCACAGGCGTGCCGCCGCCCTGCTTGATCATCGTGTTAAGCTGTCCACGGTGATACGTCCCGTGATCCGCCAGATGAAACAGAAAATCACCCAGCGCCCCGGTCACAACCTCGCCGGTGGCAGTCTGATAGGTGAATGGTGCTTCAAGTGCCTTCGCGTTCTGTCGATCGAGAAACTGGCTCAGACCCAGATGAACCACCGGCCAACGCGCCGCCAGCGCCTCTCGCGTCGGATAATCCTTCGCATCTTCAATGCGCATCGGATGCTTTCGCTCCCATCGCTGCAGCCACATCCATTGTGCGGCCATCGCATGCACCAGCACGCTGTGAATCGACCCCGAAGAGATGTTCCGGTTCTTGTAGTACTCCTCCTCGGGAAGCTTCGACGCCGCCTCGAGCATCTGAAGATCGCCCCACCGGAGGTAGTCGAACAGATTCCGCATTTGTTCCGATGTCCACATGGCTATCGATGCCCCGTAAGTGATGAGTGTTCCAGCACCACGACTTCGTCGCCCGGCTTGACGACCGCTTCCTCGACCACCCGGGCCACCCATCCCGAGCGCCCGACGATCAGCTCCGGCAGATCCGGGTCGAACTTCTTAAGATTCGAGCATGGCACTCGAACGGCAGTAATCTCGATCATGCACTCGCCCACGCGCAGCCGTCTTCCCTTATCCAGCGAATTCAGATCGATGCCGCGCGTCGTGAAGTTCTCACCGACGGAACCATAGGCCAGGTCGATCCCTTTCTCCCGGAGCCACTCATACAGCTCGTGCGAGAAGAGACAGACCGCCCGGTCGGGCCCGCCGTGATATTTCAGATTCCTCTGCCGATCGCCGGCGACGCCGCAGCGCGTTACCTGCGCAGCCGCAACTGGCAGCTTGGGCATGCCCCCGTCGGAGATGTTCAGTTGAACCAGCATTCCGCTCATATCGCACCAAAGCCAATGAGTTCCTCGCAGTTCAAAGCCCGCGCCTTGTCGATCGCCGCCTGACGCACGCGCGTTGTCAATTCCAAGCCGGGCGAATGACGGTGCAACATCATTCAAATCCCCGTGCGCATTGATTGCGCCGCGCAGCCCGGGCTCGATGTGGAAGCACAGAAATCCGACGACGACATCGCCCGCAAACGCCGCCAGTACGATCTGCCGCGCCGACAACCATCCGTCGGATTCCACCAGCAAGTTCTTTCTCGCCCCGCGCCGCGTCAGCGCAGCGAGCACGCGCGGCCACGACTTGTGCCAGTTATCGACCGTTTCAATGCGGACACCGGAATGCCGGGCCGCGGGTTTGTTCAATATTGCGCTCATCATGATCTCATTCCCTTGAGAGTCGCCATCGCCGATTCCTCATCGCGCCATGACGTAGTTATTCATCTCCATCTGCGTCTTGTGGAGCTTGGCATACACGCCGTCTCGTTTGCTTAGTAGCGCGGCATGGACCCCTTGTTCCACGAGTTTTCCATTTTCCAGCACGATCAGCCGGTCGGCCGCCTGCAACGTGCTCAGACAATGCGCGATCGCGAACGTCGTGCGCCCGGCGACCAGCCGATCCAGCGCCTGCTGGATCTGCTTTTCGGTCTCTGTATCCACCGAGCTGGTCGCTTCGTCGAGTATAAGGATGCGCGGATTGTGTAAGATCGCCCGCGCAATACTGATCCGCTGACGCTCGCCGCCGGACAGCGACTGCCCGCGCTCGCCGACCATCGTGTCGTATCCATCCGGGAAAGACACGATGAAGTCATGGGCGTTAGCAGCTCGCGCCGCCGCAATGATCTGCGATTCGGCAGCCTCGGCATTGCCGTAACGGATGTTGTCGGCGATGGTTCCGTGAAACAGATACGGCTCTTGGAGCACCATGCCGACCTGCCGCCGCAGCCACTTGATGTCGTAATCGCGAATATCCACACCGTCGATCAGGATCTGCCCATCGGTCACGTCATAGAACCGGCAGATCAGGTTCACGAACGTGCTCTTGCCCGCGCCCGATGATCCGCACAATCCGATCATCTCGCCGGGCTCGACGTTCCAGCGAGATCTCCCGCAGCGCCGGCTGCGCCTTCATAGCTGAACGACACCTGCCTGAACTCCACGCGCCCATCGAGCCGATCCTTCGTCACCGCGCCCGACCGCGAGTAGATCTCCGGCGGCGTATCCAGCACCTCGAAGATCCGCGTAGCGCTCGTCGCCGCCCGCGTCACCATGCGGTTGCTGTTGGCCAGTTCCATGATCGGCGTGTAGAATTGCCAAGTCAGCGACAGGAACATCACCAGCGTCCCGATCGTGTTCTGCGGGCTCGGATGGCGAATCACCATATATCCACCGACCAGCAGCACCAGCAGTCGCCCGATCTGCATCAAGCCGCTGATAATTCGCGACAGCGTCGTCCAGATCTTGTGAATGTCATATTCATGATCCGTGTACTCGTCGCTGCGGCGGTCAAAGCGCTTGATCTCCCGATCTTCGTTGGCAAACGCCTTCACCACGCGCACGCCCGGCAGGGCATCGCCCACCACCGCCGTCATCCGGCTCCAGTAGGTCCAGAGCCGCCCGAACAGCGCCTGCAGCTTCATCCCGCGCTTGTAGGTCAGGATCGCCAGCGGCGGCAGCGGCGTCAGCGCCACGATCGCCAGCCGCCAGTTCGTGCAGAACATCAGGGTTGCCGTGAATGCGATGATCGCCACATCCCGGATCAGGTCCACCGACCCAAAGACGATGAAATCCCACAGCCGGTCCGTGTCGTTGGTCACGCGCGTGATCAGCGATCCCGTTCGCCGCTTGGCAAAGTAGCGCAGCGACAGCTCGTGCATGTGCGCGTACACCATGTGCCGTAGATCGGCCGTCACCTTGGTGCCAATCAGCGCCAACAGCCGCAGACGGATCCCCGCCGATACCTCAGTGAACACCACCGCAATCAGAATGGCCGCGACCCAGAAAACCAGGTATTTCAATCGCTGCTCGACCGGCACCGCCTGCGGCACGCTCTTCTTGGTCGCCGCATTGAACACCTGTGGATCGATCGCCCAGTCGATCGCATACCGCTGAAACCACGCCGGAAGCGTCACGGTCGCGGAAACGACGATCGTCAGTGCCAGCGACCACCAGACCTGCACGCGGTACGGCTTGGCCACGTCCAGCAACCGCCAGAGGATCTTGCGCGTGCGCTGGCATTGCGGGCAGACGCCCTCAGCGAACGCCGGGATCAACTGCCCGCACCTGGGACAATGCTCCTGCTCTTCCTGCCGGCGCTCGACGCTGTCCAGCCAGTCCGGCGGCATCTCTCCCGTCTTGCTGGGCAAGCGCCTCTCCAGCTTTCGATGCAGTCGGGTCATAGCGCGCCGATTCCGCCGGGTGTAGCGCAGCTCCGCCACGCGCTTCTCACCTGCGATGATGCGCAGCGCATCCACGCCGAGTCCCTCGTTGATGCTGGCTTCGGAAATGCTTTCGATCGGAATCGTCTGCCGCCGGTCGTCTTCGCCAACGACCGCCAACATCCGCTCCGTCAGCACCGCATAGCGCTCGACGTAACGGTTGCTCTCATCCAGATCGAACGCCGACCACGCCAGAATCGTCTCGCCGGCCAGCCCTCCGTCGAAGCGTGCGCGCACCTCCGGCGGCAGCGTCACGCCTGCCGCGATCGTTTGCTCCGGTCGAGGCTCCGCCTCAATTGATTTGCTCGTCATGTCACACCCCAAAAACAAAACCACGCGGTCCTGAACCAGGCCGCGTGGTGGGAATTTCAGCATTGGTTCGGACGCTTACCGCAAAGCCTCCCACGCGCGCGGCCACTTAGCCGTGTACGATTCGAAGAACATGTGAAGGTGGTTGAGAATCATCCTGAAAACGCTCCTTCGCGCTGGATTGTCGAAGCGGCAACAATGCGCCTTCTCTCCGCGGCTGTCAACAAATAAATTCCCACCCGACGCAAGAGTGAGCGACCATTTTTTCTGGCATCGGTTCATGCGGCTCGTTGCTGGGTCCAATAGCGGCTCCAGAGGTTGGAGTAGTACACGCTGCCAAGAGACATGATGGCCTCGGCATTGTCCTTGTCCCAGTGCATGCCTCGGCCTTTGAGGCGGATGGTCAGGGTTCCACAGAACGATTCGGTCGGACCACTGCCGCAGTCGTAGCCGGCATCTGGCGATAGCTGGGATAGTCGGTCATGTCCAGGCGTTTGCCCAGGTACTGCCGCAGGTCGGCAAGGGCCTGGTGCCTGGGGCCTTTGGGGTGACGCCTCAGGTAGTTGCCCAGGCGATCGAGCATGACCAGCGAGCCCTGATTCCAGACATAACCCATCATCTGCTCCTGCCAGGCTCGGGCCTGGTCGGTTCCCTCTCCGTAGAGCGTCTGCGTGGCGAGGGTCACATGCTCCCGCAGGTGGTAGTAGTCCAGGATGTTCAGGTCGAGCATCGGCAGGCGGCGTGCGGTACTGGCGGGCGATCCATTCGGCCCCGTCGCTGACCGAGTATTTGTGCCGGGCCTGGGCCAGGTCTGATCTTGCCCGCCTCCCGACGCATCAACCGCCCCAACGATCATGATCGCCGCTGGTGCCGACCGCGTACTTGTGCGACTTGTCCGGTTCGTAGAACGAGACGATCTTGAACTCCTTGTACGGCCCATCGCTGCCGCGGCGTGGCCGGCCCGACTGGGGCGGTGCTGGGACGGCCTTGCCGCTGGCGTTTCTCCGTCTTCGGTCGAGCGGTGTTTTTGCTTCTGCTCCTGCGTGACCATCGGGACCATCACCCCGTCGGCCCCGCTGATGACGGTTTGCCGGTGCAGTCCGCCGCCGTCCAGCCGGGGCCGTTGACCCGGGCCAGTGTCTGCTGTGCCCGCCGACCTTCACGCTCGACCAGTTCACGCAAAGCCGATGAACTCAAAGCGATCTGCCCCAGCCGGGCAAGGTTCTCCGCTGCCGGCACGAAGGCGTCGATCCAGGCTCAGGCGGCAGGCCATCTCCCGCACGCCGGCGACTGTAGCCGGCGTCGGCGATTCCCAGCCACTGATCCAGCGGCGTCAAGCTGCCGGTCTGCTTGTTCCAGTAGACACGTCCGCGAATCTGGACCACTCCGTTGACCGTCTGGTGCGAGACCTTCTGCCTGCCCTTGTTCTTCCACTTCAACTGCGGGTGGGTCTGACGAGGGGGAAAAAGCCTCCTGGCCGTGTTCTGCAGGAGGTCCAGCATCCTGCTGATAGGCTTGTTCTCGGAAGACCGCGTGGGCATCACGCACCGGCTCTTCGGTGTCGGCGATGATCCGCCCGGCCCGCGCCTGGTTCATCGCCAAAGCCATCTCCCGGCCCAACCGCTTCAGTTCCACCTGCAAGTGGGCCTCGATCTGCTCCGCAGTTATCCGCTGATTTGCCATGAGCTATTTCTCCGCTGCGCCATTGCCGTATCTCATTGTAAATCAAGCACTAACAACGCGACAGAGAAAAAGGTCACTCACGGCCAGATAGAAAGTGAGATTCCTGCCGGTCGAACCCGATTTGTGATCGCAGCAGCACGGTTGGCAGCCCTGCGTTAAAGCAGCAACGGTTTGCCGAATAGCGGCAATTTGTTAAAAGCACATGAGATGGCTGACTCGGCGGACCCTTCCGGAAACCTGAAACGCGTACGCCACGCACGCGCCAGCACCGTGCCCGCAGCCATGAAAATGCCCACGCCCAGACCCAGACCGGCGCCAACCTGGACTTCTCGCAGTACCCCGGCATCCCTTCCGGGGAAGCCCAGATGATCGACGGGCAGCGTGGCTTCGACGAGTTGATCGCCCACCTGCGATCGGTCGGAACCTTCGCTTACGACAGCGAGTTCATTGGCGAGCTGACCTACCTGCCCAAGCTCTGCCTGATCCAGGTCGCTACTACCGAGCGTGTCGTTCTCATCGACCCGCTCGCGGGACTCGACTTGACGCCCTTCTGGGAACTGCTGGCTGACGGATCGATCCAGAAAATCGTGCACGCCGGCGAGCAGGACGTTCGAGCCCGTGCGCCGGCATATCGGACGGACTTGCGCAAAGGTGTTCGATACCCAGATCGCCGCTGGTTTCATCGGCATGGCATACCCAGTCGCGCTGCTCAAGCTAGTTCACGAAATCGTCGGCATCAAGCTCAGCAAGGGCCTGACCTTCACGCACTGGGATCAGCGCCCGCTGACCCCAATGCAGCTTCGCTACGCCGCAGATGATGTGCGTTTTCTGCCCGCACTTTTCGAGAAGATCTCCGCGCGCCTCGACGCCACCGGCCATCGCGCCTGGGCAGAGGATGAATTCAACGCCCTCTGCGACGTGCGTTTGTATGACTTCGATCCCGACAAGTATTACCTTCGCGTCCGCGGCGCTCCGACGCTCAGCGGGCAGCAACTTGCCGTCCTGCGCGAGTTGACGATCTGGCGTGACGCCACCGCCCGGGCCCACGATGTCCCGCCGCGGGCGTTCCTTAAGGACGATGTCCTGGTAGAGCTTGCGCGGAATCCAGTTAAGGACGCTGAAAAGCTCAAGCGCGTTCGAGGACTTCCGCGGCCGGTTGAAGCTGCGCATGGCGCGGAGCTGGTCGCCGCGATCCACAAGGGCCTGGCGACGCTCCCGGCGCATCTCGCCCCAATTCGCCCGGAACCGACGCCTAGCGAGCGCTTCGGCGCCGATGCCCTCTGGGCAGTCGCGCAGTGCCTGTGCATCGGACAGTCGGTCGATTCCAATCTCGTCGTCAGCCGCCAGCAGATCGGAGATTTCTATCGCTACCTCACCCGAGGCGGTAAGGAACCCAACATTCCGCTGCTCAGCGGCTGGCGCAAAGATGCCATTGGGGACCTCCTTCGCCAGATGGTCAAGGAGGAACAAGCGTTCTCTCTACATTGGCAGAAAGGCGAGCTTCGCGCGCGAAAACATTCCGGGCCGTCGCCCGGATCGTGACCGTATGATGCACCGATGTGCGTCCCTTTGCACCTCAATCGATCGCCGCTATTGTGGTCGCAGATGCAATCGCTTCAGGGAAAATTGCTGATCGCGTCGGCGCGTTTACTGGATCCGAACTTCAATCAGACCGTCATCCTGATGGTTCAGCATGATGAAAACGGAGCGCTTGGGCTGGTGCTAAATCGCCCCTTGAAGACGACCGTGAAGGAAGCGTGCGAAGAGGCCCTCGAAATCCCCTGCCAAATCGAGGCCAGCCTCTACCAGGGTGGCCCATGCGAAGGCCCATTGATGGTGCTCCACAACGAAGAATCCAGCGCCCAGATCGAGGTCTGCCCGGGTGTGCAGTTCACGACCCAACGCGAGCAGATCGAGTGGATTCTGAATCAGGGCGAGCCCCGGGCCAGATTCTTCGTGGGCTATTCCGGCTGGGCGCCGGCCAACTCGAGGGCGAAATATCCACCGGCTCATGGCTGATGGCGCCGGCCAATGCCGAAGCTGTCTTCAGTAATGACGAGCGGCGGTGGCACAAGCTCATTAAGCAGATCACGCTGGGCCAATGGATCGACCCAAGCCGCATCCCAGACGATCCGAGCGTCAATTGAACCCTGGTCAGACCAGTGTTGCGATCGCGGTGCCGGCAATCCCGAATAAGAGGAACAGAATCTTGACCCGCCGGCCAACCACCGGTTGGGGCAACTGGAGCGATAAGGAGGCCAAGGTGAATGGGTTGGTGCGCAGCGAATGAGTGTCCAGAAGCTGACAAGCCTCCAGACCGACGCCGAAGGTCCCGTCGTCCATGGGCAGGCAGCGCACCACCCGCAGCACGACCCAAAGCGGGTCGCGCTGCGGGCGGGGCACCTCCAGGAGATATCGATCGTTGACCTTCAGTCGACAGACGTGGATCAGGCCGACGCCGGCAGTCGAAAAGTCCTCGATGGTGACGTTCGATCGCGGGGCGCCTCTGCGGCTTGCCCTTTCCCCAGGGGACAAGCTTGGCGGCGACCTGGTGGCGTACGCGGCAGGCGCGGCGGCGCTCCGGCTCCACGTACGCTTCCTCGAACGCCCAGCGGATTTCCGAGCGCTCATCGTAGGACAATGTCATAACCGCTCCTGGCGCCGGCAGCGGCGAACGCGCCAGCAGCCGCTTACAGCGAGCTGTTCAGCGACGTCCAGCGTGCCAGCACCTTGCCGCCGACCGATGTGATGACCGCGATGGCCGCCACGATAATCAAACCGGCAATCAGTGCGTATTCCAGAACCTCGCCGCCCTGCTCGTCGCGCACAAGGCGCGAAAGTGAATGCTTCACAAGAGACATGACGCTCTCCCAAAATAGAAAACATTCGCCGCCCGCGGTTGCGGCGCTCCGTGCGCCGGACCTTGGGCAGCAAGTTCCAACATCCCCTATTTCGGACGAGCGTTCGCGCATGTTTAGCATGAGTTTTTGAAAGCCGATCGCGTCCGGTAATCGGGAATTTGGTGCTTCAGTTAGGCCCGTTTGCGCCGAAATCACTCCATGGAAGCGGGCGTGCGCCAGATCGCCCATCGGAACCGTTATTGGGAGTTGGAGAGAATCATGCACGTTCTTCTTGTCGATCTCGATGTCAACCTGCTTACGGTCCTCCGCAACAATCTGACCACACTGGGCTACCACGTCGAAACCGCTGAAAGCGGCGAAGCCGCCATCGACATGATGAGCCGATCGATTTATTCGGTTGTGGTCGCGGGCGACGAGCTGAGCGATATGAGCGGTCTGGAGTTCTGCCACAAGATGCGTGGGAATCTGCAAACTCATGGGCATTACCTGATCCTAATGCCGCGGAAGCGGCCCGAGCAGGTAGCGGGGGAGTTGGCGCGTCCGGACGCGGTCCTGGTGAAGCCCTTCAGTATGGTGCAGTTGATCGCAGCGCTGTTGGTGGCGGAGCGGCGCATGAGTCGCGTACAGGTGATGGCGGCGTAACCGCGAATTGTTGTCGGCGCAACCAAAAGCCCCTGCGACATAGCGGTCATGTTGCAGAGGCTCTGCCGGCCCTCGACGGCACGTACCTTAGGTCGGTAAGTCACATCTGCCGGTCACCAGGACTATGCCCTCCCGTTCGCTGGGTTCGTGAGAATTGCGGGGATCGCCAGCAACGGAGCCCAGAGGGATTCGCCGGCGTTGCTTTGGGGTGCGGAGCGGCATAAACTCCCGCGTTCCATGAAATCTCAGCGGCGTCACGCACTCCAGGAAAATCAGTTGGCCAAGGTCATCGTCGGTGCTCCAAGTTATTGGCAGCAGTTTGGCGGCCGCGGCCTCCTCGCGGCGATCGCGATCCTGGCGATCGCGCTGCTGATTCGTTATCGGATCAACGCGTCCCGCACGAATCTCGCCCGCGCAACGGCGGCGGTGGCGAACGTCCGAGAGCAGATCAGGCAACTCGAGAATCTGAGCCTGTCAAACCTTCCGCCGGAACCTCTGGCGAAGGAGAGATCCCGCATCCTCGGGGACGCCAGTTCACTGATCGAGGAAGTCTCGCGCCTGCAGGTGGAGAAGAGTCTTCTGGCGGAGAATTTGATCGCCAAAGGAGATTTGAACCTGACTGCCTATAACCTCCCACAAATCCCCGGCGCTGCCACGCAGCCTTCGCTCAAGCTCTCTTCGGATCCGAAGGAATTGCTCACGACGGCCACGGACGCGTATCAGACTGTGCTCGATAGGTATCCGGATCAAAGGAATGCGGTGATGGCGGCGCGTTTCGGGCTGGCGACAATTGACGAGAACCGCAACGACTGGGATGCGGCCAAGCGCAGTACGAGAAGATTGCGCAGATTCCGAATATCGCGCAGGCGTATCTGGATCAGGCGAAGTATCGTCTGGACAAGCTTGCGGAGCTTCGCCAGCCGGTATTCCTTGCCGAGCCAGCGACGATGCCGACGGCAAGCGTGCCCGCACCGACAACGTTGCCGGTTGGCGTTGCGGCGCCGAGAAACGCCGCTTCGGTGGCGATGACCTCGGGTCTTTCGGCCGGCGCGACGAGCCAGCCGATAACACCTCCCCCGCCGATCAAGCCTCCCACCAGCGCGCCGCGTCCCATTCCAACCACAGCGCCTTCGCATTAGTGGTGGTTACGTCGCCTGCACGCGAAGAAGGCGCTACAATCCAGCAAGCTTGTTGACCGACCCGCCACAACCTCCTCCCGAGGACCTCGAGGACGAACAGGAAGCTGACGTTCAGCACTATCACTGGCGTGTTGCCAAGAACCTGACGAGACGGATCGACCAGTATCTGGTCGATCGCGTCGGCTATCTGTCCCGCAACTCCGTCCAGCGCCTGATCGAAGACGGCCTGGTCAAGGTCAACGGCCGGACCACCAAAAGCTCTTATCATCCGCGCGAGAACGATCAGATCGAGATGGTCGCGCCGCCGGAGCCGGTCTCGGAGCTGGTTCCGGAGCCGATCCCGCTGGAGATCATTTACGAAGACGATCATTTCCTGGCGCTCAACAAGCAGGCGGACCTGATCGTTCATCCGGCCCGCGGCAAATGGACCGGAACGCTGGTCAACGGACTGGTTCATTACGGGAAGAAATGGTCCATGCTCGGCGGCAATTGGCGGCCGGGAATCCTTCACCGGCTCGACCGCAACACGACCGGCGTCATGCTGGTCGCCAAGAGCGAAGAGGCGCATTGGCGTCTGGCGAGGCAATTCGAGAACCGGACCATCCAGAAAACCTATATGGCCGTCTGCCACGGCGTTCCGGAATTGCTCGCCGACGTGATCGACCTCCCGATCGGCCAGGACCGCTACATTCGGGAGAAACAGGCGATCCGCAAAGAAGAAAATGGCGGCCGGCCCGCTGTGACGAAGTACGAGGTGCAGGAGATCTTCCCCCTCTCCCACCGGGAGAGGGCCGGGGTGCGGACGAGAACCAGCGATCGTTCGAGCTTCTCGAATCTCCCCATCCTTCCGACCGCAAGAGCCCGTCGCCGCCGGCGAAGTTTTCTTTGATCAAGCTGTCACCCAAAACGGGCCGGACCCATCAATTGCGAGTGCACATGGCTGCCCTCGGTCATCCGATCGTCGGCGACACGATGTACGGCGGCCGCATCTTCCGCCACGCCGGGTCCGAGGACGAGTTCCTCATGAACCGTCAAGCCCTGCATGCGTACGAGATTACGTTCGTTCACCCCGTGACGCTCCAGAGCATGACGTTGCAGGCCCGCTTGCCTGTAGATTTCCGGCAACTCTTGTCGATCCTCCGGGTATAAGGCCGTATAATAAACCACTCGCCCAGCGCGTTTTACGGATAGAGGAATTATGCTTCACCCTTTTGACACGGCGATCCTGGCTTGGGGAATGCCCGGCCCCGGCGAGATGATCATCCTGGCGGCGATCGGCTTGATTTTCTTCGGCCGGCGATTGCCCGAAGTCGGCCGCAACATCGGCCGCGGAATCGTGGAGTTCAAGAAAGGCCTGCGCGAAGCGGAGCAGGAGTTGAACAGCGATTCCATGCCACAGCAGCTTCCGCCGCCGCAGCAGCAGGCGACCGCGCCGAAGTACAAGTTCGACCCGTACACGGGCAAGCCGATCGACCAGAATGCGTCGGAACCGACGCAGCACTCGGTGTGATCCATGAGACGCCAGGCGATTTGGCTTCTCGCACCTGTTATTCCCATCCTCATTGCCGCCGCGCCGTGGGCGGGCGTCGCACAGCGAATTCGTGAAGAGCACCAGCGGCAGCCAACCGGTCTTGCGGAGCAGGCAAGGCAGGCGCTGCGTTACCGCGTGGTGCAGGCGCGTTTTTCGAATGTCGCGCTGGCGGACTTGATCAACCGCATCCGGGACCAGACAAACCTGAACATCCACGTCAACTGGAAGGCACTTGAGGCGGCCGGGGTTACGCGGCAGAGCGCGATCACAGTGCGATTGCATGGAATCTCGGTGAAGCAGTTGCTTCAGAGAGTCCTCGATCAGGCAGGTAGCCCCGGCCTATTGAAGTTCTATCTCGACCAAAGTGTGCTGGAGATCACGACGCAAGAGATCGCGGACCAGCAATTGGTGACGCGGGTTTATCCGGTGGGCGACCTGCTCATGGAGGTGCCGAATTTTGTGGGGCCGAACGTGGAGCTTTCAAGCGCTGGGCAGGGAGGCGGGGGCGGGTTGGGCGGTGGCAGGAATACGAGGTTGTTTTCGGACAATTCATCGAACGAGTCTACCGCAACCGATCAACCCAAATCGAAGCAGCAGCGGGCGGACGACCTGGTAGCGTTGATTAAGCAGACGATCAGGCCAGGGATTTGGCGCGACAACGGGGGGACGGCGTCGATCGCATATTTCAATGGGTATCTGGTGGTGACGGCGCCACGGTCGGTGCAGGAAGCGTTGGGCGGGAATCGGGATTGAGAGAACGGCAGACCCATAGTTCAATCTCCGGGGGAACAACAATGGAAATGGAACGAGATTCGAGGAGGCGAGGCGCATGAACCCTCTGTGGGGTTGAGAGGAGGTGGAGCGAGGAACCCGTGCCACGAAGCGGTGAGCAACCCCGGGGGTGTGGCGGGACCCATCGGGCCCGAAGCGGCAGGAATATGGCCAGGAATTGAGTACGATTTGCGGATGGTCGATGCCAAGCTTCCGTTGCGATTTAAGACGCCTGGGACGTGGGCGGGACGAGTATTGGAGCAGCCACTGGAGTTATTGAATGACCATGCGCATCTGGAGAAGAAGGCCGCAGGCAATGCGCTGGAGTTGCTGAACCGGTGGCCGGAGCCCAGGCCGCCGGAGAATTGGGTAGCGGCGATGACGGCAGTTGCGGGATGAGGTGGAGCATTTGGCGGTCGTGTGTCGCTTGCTCGCACGGCGCGGAGGGCGATTGACGAAATCGCACGCGAACCCTTATGCAGCGGCGCTGCATCAACTGGTGCGCAAGGGGCGGGGGCGTGAAGAGCTGGTCGACCGCCTGATGATCTCATCGCTGACCGAGGCGCGCTCTTGTGAGCGATTCCAGCTACTGGGGGAGGTGACTGACGATGAGGAGTTGCAGAAGCTCTACCGGGGATTGTGGGCATCGGAGCATGGACATTACCTCTCCTTCTTGCAACTGGCCGAGCAGGTGATGGATGACAAAGCCGTCGTTCATCGGTGGGTGAGATGCTGGATGCTGAAGGGGAGATTATCCAGAAGCAGACGCCGGGGCCGAGAATGCACAGCGGGTCACCGTGAGGCCTTTGCTCTGTGGCGCCCAGTCGGCTTGGCAGTCTTGACCTCTACGAATCCAGCTTCAGTCATGGCCGCATGGTAGTCCTCGGAGGCAAGCAGGCCGGCTTCAACCAGAAACTGGCTGGGGACGGCGGGCTTGAAGCGGGCGGATTGGGTGCGTGCAAATGAATCCTGGCGTTTGGCGCACCAGGTGATCCGAAGGATCTTGCGCACGGGTGAAGCCGACATAGCAGAGACGACGCTCTTCATCGAGGCCGCGGTCGCCGCGATCGGCGAGGGCTTTTTCGTGGGGCAGAATGCGATGCTCAAGGCCGATCATGTACACGACGTTCGAACTCCAGGCCTTTACTGGCGTGCAGCGACATGAGCCGGACGGCGTTGTCCGTCTTGACGTCATCCGCATCGGTGTAAAGCGAGATCGATTCCAGGTACTCGGAAATCGTCGCCCGCGGATTGTGCCGGGCGTAATCCGCAATTGCGTTGAGCAGCTCATTGACATTTCGGCTGCGATCTTCGTAATCGCCCTTCTCCTTGTAGCGGCCCTTGAGCCAGTCGTCGTAGCGCGTGCGCCGGACCAGTTCGAGCGCAAGGGATCCCAGACTTCCTCGCGCGGGTTTGAGGTCGAAGATGTGGCGGACCTCGCGACAGGCGCGCAGGGCGGCGTCGGTCAGGGGCTTGTCGTGCTCGTCGCGGACGAAATCGAGGTTGCGATCCTGGATGACGGTCAGCAGATCGATTCCGTGCTGCTCGGCGAACGATTCGAGACGGCCGATGAGGGCATCGCCCATGCCCCGCGCCGGCTTGTTGGCGATGCGATGGAAGGCGATGCCGTCTTTGGGATTGCCGACGAAGCGGAGCATGGAGAGAACGTCCTTGACCTCCATTCGGTCGTAGTAGGAACCGGAGCCGACGACCTGATAAGGAATCTGGCGTTTGGCGAGGGTCTGCTCGATCAGGCGGGACATGTCGTTGGTTCGGAAGAAGACGGCGATCTGGCGCGGGGCGGTGTGGGACTTGATGGTGTTTTCGATACTGAGGGCGATGGCTTCGGCCTCTTTCTCGGGATCATCGAATCGCACGGATTTGACGGGTTCGCCGGCAGGGTTGTTCGTGAAGAACTCAACGGCGATGCGCTTCCTGCAATGGCCGATGAGCTTACCGGCGGTCGCGATAATCTGCGGCGTCGAGCGGTAGTTCGTGCCAAGCTTCACAACGGTGCAGATGCCGGTCTTGGCTTCGCCGTTGCGGATGAAGTTAGGAATGGCGTCGGGGGTGGCGCCACGCCATTCATAGATCGATTGATCGCCATCCCCTACCGCCAGAACGTTGTCCTGCGGACCTGCGAGGAGCTCGACAATTTCGTTCTGTGCTTTGTTGGTATCCTGGTACTCATCGACCTGAATAAAACGGAAGCGTTTGCGCAGCTTCGTGCGCGTTTCTTCGTGTTCGCGCAGAAGACGAACGGTTTCAGAGAGCATGCCGGAGAAATCGCACTGGTTGCGCGAATGCAAAAGCTGAACGTAGCCACGGATGATATTGCACTCGGCGCGGGAGATCTTGCGATTGGCGGCGATCGCGTCGAGGTCTGTATCGCTGCCGAGATTCTCACGCCATTCGTTGGCGATCCAGCAGAGGGCGCGAGCCTCGGGTTTGGTGGGCGAAAGGCCCCGTTTGCCGGCGATCTGGAGAATCAGATCGAGTTGGTCGTCGGCATCGATGATGGTTAGCTGGCTGGTGTAGCCGATGGCGCTCCCGAATTTGCGGAGCAGGATTCCGGCAAGTCCGTGGAAGTTTGCGATCCGGACCTTCTCGGCGGCTGAGCCGTGGACGGATGCGATCCGCTGGCGCATTTCATCGCGCGCTCGATTGGTGAAGGTAAGGCAGAGAATTGAAGCGGGATCGAAGCCTTTGCGGATCAATCGGCCGGTGCGCTCGGTCAGGGTTCTGGTCTTGCCCGAGCCGGGGCCAGCGACGGTCAGGATGCGACCATGGACGTGGGATGCGACAAGTTCCTGCTGCGGATTAAGTTCCATGGCCGACCGTTGGAGGTGCGGAAGATAGGAACTCGAGGATGAAAAGCAACCGCGGTGTAAGCGGTTTGGATTTGGTGCGAAGCGGCGCGGGGCAAAGGCTGTTATTTTTGTGGTGGTGCTTCGGAGTCTGATATGAGGAGCGCGGCCAGGACGGTTTGCGGATCACGTCGAATGGGATCGCCCGTGACGCCGGTGAAGCGCGCGCCGATCCGCCAACCTTTGCCCTCGGCCTCACAATGGCGGACGGTGTAGAGCAGGAGCACGATCGAATCGAGCTTGAGCTTGACGAGGAAGTCGTTGCCCGGCTTCATGGGGTTCTTCATGAAGAGGCCCATTCCATTGGGCGAGCAATCGATGAGTTCAGCCCAGAGAAATTTCCATTCTTCGTCCGCCAGCGTGGGAAGGATCTGGATCATCCGGCGATGAGCGATGCGCTCCTCGCGCCGCCGTCCCCGGGGGTCGGCATCGTGGAAATCCTCGGGAGTCAGCGCGCCGCCGTGGTCGGGATGAGCCATGCCCAATACATCGTCCAAGTTCGATTCCAGCATCTATTGTTTGTTAAGAATTGTCATCGCTTGACAATAGATGAAGACAGAGTATCGTTTGCACCGTCGTCGCCGTGCTTCGGATCCCCGGTGAGGTTCCCCCCCTCCTCGCCAACCGTTCGCGGCGACGCTTTTTTTTCATCTCTGGACACATCCCCTGCCACGGGGTGGGCAATCTGGGGCGTTTTCCTCTGTGCTTTGATTGCGATCGACGGGCAGAATAGCGCACATGGGGCAACGGTCTGCGGCCTCGCAGGAACTTGAGGCATTCGACCGCCGCTCGATGGCGGCAGGGAGCCCGACTGCGGTCCTTCGTCACGGCTCCCGAACCATTACGCCAGGGGCAATTCTGCTTGGATTACCGGGGATCATCCTGATCTGCGGCCTGACTCCGTACGGCGACTACGCGCTGAACAACACGTCTCTGGTGGGCAATAACTTTCGGCTTGGTGTGGTGCCGCTGCTGTTCGGCTTTGCGCTTGCGGTGAATATGCCACCTTGGCGCTGGAACCCGCAAAGCGCTTTTGCCGCTGGCGAACTGGGAGTAGCGTTTTCGATGACGTTGGTCAGCTGCGCCCTGCCTTCGAGTGGGCTGATGCGCTACTTCCCGCTGACCTGCTCCGCAAATATCCTGATCCACGGGTATGAGAGTCTTTTAGCCGGACAAGGGCAAGGAGATTCTGGATGCGTTCCTTTCGCAGAAGCGTCGTTGGTCCGAGCGGATCATGGCGCGTCTGTATGAGGCGGACGGCGTGTTGGCGGCAGGCCGGAGGGATTGCCGGGGTCTACCGGAAGCGGTGATCAGCGAGCAGGCCTGTCACCGCTGGATGCAGCCCACAGCGGGCCGGAGAGAATCCGGGTGGAGGGGGTGGGTGGTTTTCTGACAACCGCACTGGCGACCTGCAGGGCGGGCTTTGGCACTGGCGGGTTTGAACGGTGTGGGTACGGGGAGGGTACGGTGTGGGCCGGTCATTTTGCATAAGCGGGCGCGAATATGTTGGATGGACTCCGTCGAGCCGTTTTTTGGGGATTTGCGGCAGATGGGTTCGGTCAAGTGGACCCACTGGCGGGACACGTCCTTGTGGCCGGTGATTTGAGCGGCATCCGGATGAGCCCGAGGCGTCGGCGTGCCTGAGCGAGGCACGTGCTTCATCCACGACCGGACCGATGACGGGTGGCCGCTGAAGTGGCTGAGCGTGGTGGAGGAGTACACGCGGAAGTGCCTGGCGCTGGAGGCGAGGCGGTCGTTCAAGGACGTCGATGTGATCGACGTGCTCAGGGAATTGCCGCTCATCCGCGGGACGCCGCTGCAGATCCGCGACGACAACGGGCTGGAGTGTGTTGCCAGGGGGATCAGCCTGTGGCTGGCGTTCGCGCGGGTCCGGACGCTGTACATCGAGCCGGACAGGTGCGTGGGAGAACGGCTACGCCGAGAGCTTCCATGGGCGGCTGCGGGATGAGCTGCCGGACGCGGAGCTGTTTACCTGTCTGGTGGAGGCCAGGATGCTGAGCGTGCAGTGGCGGCTGGCGGGATCATCGCATACTTCCTGGCGATGCTTTGGATTGGGCGCCGACATTGGATGTTGGTCATTCGGCAGCCCTTTCGCGGACAACGGGACGGGGAGCCGGGCGCGCGATATATGTCCTATCCGCTGGCGTTCTGGCTCACCACCTTGGCAATCGTGGTGATGATCGGCTGGCTGATGGCGGCGGGGGCAAGCCTTCTGGCTTCGAGCGTTTCGGTTGTGTTGCTGCTGATCCTGTTTATCGTGATTGCACGCTTTATCGACGAGACAGGATTGCTGTACGGGCAGCTTGAGGTGACGATCTACAAGCCGTGGCAGTTGCTCGTGCGCGCTGGCGTAGGCTATCCGACCGACACGCAGAGCTACTACATCGTCAGCTTTCTCCAGGGCCATCACTACGATCTCCGCGAGCTGCTGCCGGTGCATGCATCACATGACCTGGTGGTTGCAGATCACACGTCGGGCGGTGATCAATCCGATGTCTCGACATCGCGCTCCACGTTTCGGAAGTACATGCTGCTTCTCGGGCTGGCGCTATTGATCGGGTACTTCGTTTCGTTCGCGAGCACGCTTTGGACGGAGTACCACTTTGCCTGGACGAAGGACATTACGACAAAGATGCCGATCAACGGTTGGGGCATGGAAAATCCCAACGGCGCAATTGTCGGTTCGACGCTTCAGTACTAGCGGCGGAATTTTGCTCAGCCGCACTCTTCAGGATTGAACATCTCGATCGGATTCGTCGTGACGTCGTCGCTCTACTTCCTGCGCCTGCGGTTTTCGTGGTGGCCGCTGCATCCGATTGGATATCTGATGATGAATACCTATCCGGGCGAGCAAATCTGGTTCAGCTTCTTCTGAGGATGGCTAGCGAAGGTGTTGATCGTACGCTTTACCGCAGCGCGGTTATGTTGCGGCCAATGCGTTTTTCATTGGGCTGATCGTGGGCGAATCGATGGCAGCGGGGTTCTGGCTGCTGGTGGGCATCGTCTTTAGCGGCCTGCACATTCCCTACCGCCCCGTGAACATCATGCCCGGGTGAAGTGGCTGATCTGGTCGCCGAACTGTATCCAGCCATCCCGCGGCTCGCGGCTGAAAACGTCCATGCAGACGGAGTCGGGATAGAGGGTCCGCACGAGGCCATAGGCCTCATCGGGTTTGCGGCTATGCTCGCGACCGGAAGTGCGCAGGACGGTTGTGAATTTGCCACGCTGGGTTGGGTCTATGGGCCTCAGCGATGGCTTGCAGAACCACAGAAGATACTCATGCGCGTACCGAACGGTGAAGGCGGGGGCGACGCCGTTGCCTTTATCCCAGATCAGTCGGGCATGCAGCCGGTAACCGCGCTGCACCATCGCCTCCTCGGCCGGGTGCAGAAACTGATCGACCGTCCAGAGCCAGACGTTGTGCACGTCCGCCGCCAGCGGCAAGACCTCCCGATCGAGCAGATTAAAGATCTCCTCCACTGTCATAGTGGGGTAATCGAGGCGCGCCTCTGCGCGGGCCGAACCGCGCGCTTCCCCCCTTACGCTTAGGCCAGGGAGGATCGACGACGAGGTTCTGGACCGGTTCCATCGTGAAGTATTCAGGCGGGACAGCGTTCCCGGCAGGGCTCGAACCTGCAACCTTCGGCTCCGGAGGCCGACGCTCTATCCAATTGAGCTACGGGAACTCAACCGTCGAATGGCTTCGACGTGAGCCGAAAATTTTACTTCGCCGCCAGTGGAGTGTCCACCATAGCCCTATTGCACCAGCTTGATCTTGTAAGGCGGGAGCGGCCCGAAGGCGTTGCTCCCGTCGTATCGAATGGTGGCATCGCCCTCAAAGGCGACCGTCTTACCGATGATGCTGCCATAGATGCTGCCGTTGCCGTGAATCGTTACAGAGCTTTGGGGGGCGTAGAGTTCGAGCTTCTGCGTGACGTTTCCGCCGATATCCACGGTGTGATTGCCGACGACATAGATGCGAAGTTGCATCGGATCGTTGTTCTGGCTGATCTGATTGCCGTTGATCTTCACGTCGCCGCTGACGTAGATTGCCACGTAGCCGGCCGACACGCTGATGTCGCCTCGGGGGTCGAACTTGCCGATTACCTTGTAATCCTTGGGATTGTTACGGTTGAAGCTGCCGTCGAGCGTGAGGTCGGAGTTTCCATTCCCGTGCCCGTTCCACCACCAGTCATGGCCATTGCCATTCCCGTTGTTCCAAGTAAGGAGCTGCGCATCCCACGGGACGGATGCATTCGGAAAACTTAGCGGTGTGAACAGCGGCCCCTGCCAGCCGGTGATATCGGAGTTCTTGTTTTGGCTAATGTCGCCGCCCGCGCGGACGTCGCCATACACATCGGCGTTGCCCAGATTGATGTCGCCGTTAGATGCGACGGATCCATGCACCGAAGCGTGATTGCCGTTCCCGCTGACTCCGTTGAGGCCGATGACGCTATAACCGTTGTCGGGATTGCCGTCGATATAGGCGATCGCGATCGTCTCGATGTTGTCGGTGGAAGTGCCCAGAATTGGAGCGATGTAAAGCTTGATCGGATCGCCACGAGACGTGGTGCGCCCGGCGATAACCTGCACCGCGTTGGACTCTATACGCGGTCTGCTCGTGTCAAACTTGCGCGTGTATGGGTTCCAGATGCCAAAGATCAGATCGCCGGAACCGGTAAGCGAAACGTCCTGGCCAAGGCATTGATTCTTTCCTGCCGCCTTGTTTGCTTCCTGAATCGCCTGATCAATGCCATCCCTGGAGGTCGTCAGCGGCAATGTGCCAGCCCCCGCCCGCGCGGCCGCATCTGCTGCCGTCTGAAGCTGCGCCGGGCCAAGCGGACCCGGCCGATATCCACTGCGAACGATGCAAACCCGATCAGTGGGATCAGAATCAGCATCACGTAGATGAACGACAGCCCGCGGCAACGCCAGCGCATTACCACTGGAACAAGCCTGTCTTGCTTCATCGTCCACCTCCTGCGAAGCAGTTGGCCCCGCTTAGTGTCCAGCCGGGGCCATGACCGGCGGGGTTGCAATCGGCTGATAGCCGCCCTGCCCGCCGGTGCTTTGCAAGCCCGTGTCCGTCTTATGATAGTCGAGAAGTCCGCTGCGCGGCTGCAGTACGGACATTGGGGTTGTCACCTTCCTTCACCTGCACACCGGAACCACCCAGGCCGGTCTTCTTGAGATACTCCTTCACCGACTGCATCCGCGCTTTGGCGAGCGGATCATTCACCGGGAGGTCGAGGTAAACGTCAACCGGCGCTTCGGCACGGTTCTCCAGCATCAGGAACAGCTTGCCTTTGCCCGCGCTATTCAGGTGCTCTCCGTCGAAGTGTGATTCAAAGAGCATTGCATCCTCGCGCGCTCCGGATGCCGCCGAAGCCATGACGAACTCATCGACCGTGTGCATATCCTGCTCATCAGGCATGAAGTTCCGCTCGCGCTCCTGTTCGCGCTTGCGGGCTTCGGCATCCGCGCGCCTGCTCGCGTTTGAGCATCTCGGCCTCTGTCTTCTCCTGCGCCTCGCGCTGGACGAGCATCTGGTGCTCCTCTTGAGCGCGGGCCTTGGCGAGCTTCTGTTCCTCCGCCTGCTGGCGCTTCTGCTCCTGCAAGCGGGCTTCCTGCGTAGTTGGCGGCTGGTGCTGTGCGCATCCGACGCCGATCCCGCCAATGAGCGCCAGCACAACCCAGCATGATGCGATGCGACTGATCCTCTGCATTCCCATAGCTGTCTCCTCACTTCTCACGAGAGTTAATGCTGCTGAAACACCAGGCTCCTGAAGAACAGAATGAACGCCGGCCCGCCCAGCACGACGAGCAGGCAGGGAAAGATGAACAGCACCACCGGAAACGCCATCTTCACGGTGGTTTTCGCGGCCTGCTCCTCGGCCCGATGCTGGCGCCGCATGCGCAAGCTTTCGGCGTGCACCCGCAGCGCCTGCGCGATGCTGGTGCCGAAACGCTCTGTCTGCACGAGCATTGCCGCCAGCGACTGCAGGGCCGGCGATCCTGTGCGCTGTCCGAGGTTCCGCAGGGCCTGCATGCGCGGCATGCCGATTCGGGTCTCCATGTGGGTAATCCCAAATTCGCGCGAGATTTCGGGATGCGCCATGGCAATTTCGTGACCGACTCGTTGAAGGGAAGCATCCAGCGTCAGGCCGGCTTCTACGCACACCACGAGCAGGTCCAAGGCATCAGGCAGCGCCGTCTCAAACTCCTCCTGGCGTCGGCGAATTCGCAAGCCGAGAAACCATGATGGGATCAGGTACCCGACGCAGGCACCCACCATCATGAGAATCATGGCACCCAGAGGTGCAATCATCGATCCAACGGCCCACCCGACGCCGGCAAGCCCGAAGAGCAGGATTGTCTTGGCGCCGACAATCGTCTGGAGCGCTCCCGGCGAGTAGTACCCGGCGTGCGCCAGTTGTCTTCGCAGATTGCTTTCATTCTTCGGATCCTTGGGCATGAAGGGCGCTGCGGCGGTCCGACTGACGCGCTGCACAACCGGTCCGATCATCTCTCCCCGCCGCCGCGGCGCGGCAACCGATCCATCGGGCATCTGCCCCTTGAGGCGCTGCAGCACCGGATTCTGCTCTGTCCTGAAGACAACCGCCGACAGCGCAAAGGCGAGTATTGCCACCGTAGCGAATAGTCCTGCGGTAAAAATGAGTTCCTGAGACATCAACATCGCATCACACCTGTTACATCCGCACCGCCACAATTCGCTTGATCCAGACAATTCCGAGCAACTGCATTCCCGCCGCAGCGCCCAGAGCCATCAGTCCGGCGCGATCGTGCACGAGCACACCCGTGTACTGCGGCTGCATTGAATAGAGAATCAGGAAGAAAAGCACTGGCAAGACCAGCAGGATACTGCCCACGAGCCGTCCCTGTGCAGTAATCGCCTTGATGTGCTGCGCAAGCCGCAGACGCGCGCGAATCATCCCGGAGATGTTTGTCAGGACCTCGGCGAGATCGCCGCCAGTCTGCCGCTGAATCAGCACGGCCGTAACGAAAAACGCGAAATCGCTTGTCCCGACGCGATCCGCCATGTCGCGCATCGCACCTTCCAGCGGTGCGCCCAGGCTATGCTGGTCGTAACAAAGACGCAGTTCGCTTGCGAGCGGATCCGGCAACTCTTCCGATGCCATCTGAAATCCGGTCGTCAGGCTATGTCCGGCACGGAGAATACGGGCAAGAAAATCCAGCGTATCAGGCAGTTGTTCATCGAGTGTCTGAAGGCGCTTCTTGCATTTCGCGGATACCCGCCAGAATGGAACCATCACCGCGATCCCGGCGGCGATGAGCCCGATAAGCATGGATCTGGTTCCCATGGCTCCCGCCCCGAAAGCGAAGAGCCCAGGATGCTCACCAGGAGCAGGAATCGCCCCAGCAACACGCCGGGATAGGCGCGATGAAGCTGCCGCCCAAACCCCTTGAGAAACGCCCAATGGGCCATACCTTTCTTCTCATCGCTCTCATCCAGAACAATCGGCGCATACACCGATCGCGCCTCGATATGTTCTCCGCCGAGACGCTCCTGGAGCGCGCGCCGCTTTGATTCCATCAACGCGAAGATGATCTGCACGCCCAAGGCGCTGACCGCGGCCACGGTCATCGCCAGCAGAAGGACAAAGAGCAGCGAATCACCCATCTCGACCTCAACGTATGACTCTCCGACTGAACCATTCGGCCCGATGTTGCTGGCCGAAGTGATCAAGGCGCTCCACGAGCTTCGGACGGATACCCGTTGCCATGAAGCGGCCGGCGGCTTGACCGTTATCATCCACGCCGGTCTGCTCGAAGACGAAAAGCTCGTGCATCTGGATGCGGTCGCCTTCCATGCCGGTCACTTCCGAAACTGCGACAATCTTCCGGCGGCCACCAACCAGCCGCTGGACCTGGATGACAAGATTGAGTGCGCTGGCAATCTGCTGCCGCAGCGCCCGGATGGGAATGTCGAACCCAGCCATCGAGACTGTCACCTCCAAACGGCTGAACGCATCGCGCGCACTATTGGCGTGAATGGTGGTCATCGAGCCCTCGTGGCCCGTGTTCATTGCCTGAAGCATGTCGAGGGCCTCGGCCCCACGCACTTCACCGATGATGATTCGATCTGGACGCATTCGCAGGCTGTTTCGCAGCAATTCGCGCTGGGTAACTTCGCCGCTTCCCTCGATGTTCGGTGGCCGGGTTTCCAGACGCACGACGTGCGGCTGCTGAAGCTGAAGTTCCGCGGCATCCTCGATGGTGATGATTCGCTCCTTCTCAGGAATGTTTCGCGAGAGACAGTTTAGCAGCGTTGTCTTTCCCGAGCCGGTTCCACCGGAAATCAGGATGTTGCATCGCGCCTTGACCGCCGCCGCCAAAAACTCCAAAACAACCGGTGGCACCGACTCGAACCGCACGAGATCTTCGATAGTCAGTGGGTTCAATCCGAACCGCCGGATCGACATCGCCGGTCCATCCAGCGCCAGCGGCGGAATGATCGCATTTACGCGGCTCCCGTCTGGAAGCCTCGCGTCGACCATCGGGCTGGTCTCGTCGATGCGTCGGCCCACCTGCACGACAATGCGGTCGATGATCTGTCGCAGATGTGCATTGTCCCGGAACTGCACCTCGGAGTGCTCGAGCTGCCCATGCCGCTCCACGTAAATCTTGTCGTAACGGTTGACCAGAATGTCGGTGATCGACGGGTCTTTGAGCAACCCTTCGAGCGGCCCCAGCCCGAAGGTCTCATCCATGATGTCGTTCATCAGCCGTTCCTGCTCAGCCGATGTCAACAATCCCTTTTCATTCTGGAACAGCTCGCGAATGAGGCTGCGGCACTCCTGCCGCACGATGTTCGCCGGCATCGTTCGCAGGTTCTGCACATTCAGCCGCTCCACCAGTTTCTGGTGAAGCTTTACGCGCAGTTGCGTGAGATATGCCTGCCGATCGTGCCCAATCCCAGGCATCGACGCGGGAGGCACGGCACGGAATACTGGCGATTCCAGCGCCTTCTCCAGCCCGTGTCCGGCAACGGATTCGTCTCCCGTCTCAAGCGGGCCTTTGATTCCTGTGAACAACGCCATTTTCTCCAACTCCTTACGGCGAACGTTCCGCGGCTAAGTGCTTCTCGCGGCGATCACGTCCTGGCTTTACCGTTCAGCATCTGCGTCAGCCCGGCGAAGCTCTCCGAGAGCTCCGACCGCGGCGCACGCACCACGACCGGCTCGCCATAGTTAATGGCGGCGATCGCGTTCCTGTAGTCGTTTGGCACCATCCATGAGATCTTCAACCCCAACGCCCGCTCCACGTCGGCCGACTCGATGTCCCAGCCTTTGCGGGCGGCGCGGTTCACGACGACCTGAATGTGACTCGGATCAACGCCCATGCGGCGCATGGCGCCGATAAAGCGTTCTGTGTTCTTGCGCTCGGGACGTTAAGCTGCATCACCAGCAGATTGACGTCCGCCATCTTGAGCAGCGTCGAATACAGAGGATCCAGGTTCATTGCCGAGTCGATCACAACGTAATCGAACACGCGGCTGGCAATTCCCAGCAGCCTCGAAACCCCCTGTCGCGAAACCCGTTGCGAATCCTCCGGCACCTCGGGCCGCGCCAGCACCGCAACCTCGGTCGTACGATGGACAGCGATCGCATTATCGATCAGCGCCTTGTCCAGGTCAGTCGAAAGATCCATGACGTCGGCAATCGAGTATCGCGGCCGCATGTCAAAGGCATTGGCGACCGCACCTCGAATCAAATCGAGGTCCAGAATCAGCGTCTTTCCGTGCTTGGCTAGCGAAGCGGAGACGTTGCAGGCGATCGTCGTAGCGCCGCAGCCGCCGTTGGTAGGAATGACATGAATGATCTTGGCACGTGCCTCGCCGACATCCGCTGCCGCGACACGCTCAAGGCTTGCCAGGAACTTCTGTTGGTTAACCGGGAGCGCAATGAAGTCCTTCACGCCCTGGTGCATCGCCTCCATGACGACGGCGGCATCCAGGACGCTCGACATCGCGAAGAAAGTCGTTGCCGGGTATTGCCGGATCAGTTGCCCAAGCCGGTGCAGGTTCTCGATCGGCGATGGGTCGATGTTCGCCACGACGAGACGCGGCACGCGTCCCTGGTTCATCTGCGCCGGCAGGGCATCGATGCTTCCCAATGACTCGAGCACGCTAAGGCCGCTGTTCGCAAGGAATTCAGCCATCTCCTGGCGATTGCCGGCATCGGCGTCAATGATGATGCAATTCAACTGAACGAACATAACTCCACTTCCACCACGCGAATCACTTCATCTCCGTCGGCTGGGTCGATGGGGTAAAGCCGTAGCGGCCGATGAAGGCCCGCGGCGGCCGCTTGCTGTCGTCGCGCGTCATCGGACCGCCCAAATCCTGGTTCAAGAACAGCTCCGCCTCGCTCGGATTGCGCCAGTGTTCGCCGGGCAGCAGCGGCACCTCTCCGGGCTTCATCGAACCGGCCAGGCGAGGCGTCACCAGCACCATCAGCTCCGTCTCTTTCCGCTGATAGCGCACCGAGCGGAACAGCGGCCCCACCACGGGCATATCGCCAAGCAGCGGTACCACGTCCTTGTTAGCGGAAATGTTGTTGTTCAAGAGACCGGCAATCGCAAACGTCTGCCCTTCGGCCACCTCGATTGTCGTCTCCACCCGCCGCGTAGTCAGCCCCGGAATAACAAACCCGCCGAACTGAACCGCGGTGGTGTAATCCAGATCGCTCACCTCAGGCGCCACCTTCATGCGAATCTTTCCGTTGCCCAGTACGACCGGCACAAAATGCAGTCGCACGCCGAATTCCTTAAACTCGACGGTGATCGCCGTATTCCCGTTAGTCCCCGCACCGCCTTGCGCAATCGGCACCGGGTACTGGCCACCGGCCAAGAAGCTCGCTTCTTGGCCGCTTGTCGCGGTCAGCGTCGGTTCCGCCAGGACGCGCAGCAGGTTGTTTGACCGCAGCGCGGCGACGAATGCGGTAATCGCCTGCCCGCCCCACTCGGCGCGACCAAAGATCGTCGCCGTCGACCCCGGCGTCGGCACGCCAAGGCTCGGCACATTCGCGGCACCGAGCGGTGTTACCGTAAACGGGCTGATTCCGCCCACGTTGCTCGCCACAAAGCCGTTCGCCGCGGAATATCCCAGATTCACGCCCAATTGACTGATCGCCGTCCTCGACACTTCCGCGAATTTCACTTGAAGCATGATCTGCTGCCCGCCCGCCACCTCCAGCAGGTTCAACACCTTGTTTCCGTATGACTGCGCCAGCGTCGCTGCCTGCTCGGCGGTCTCAAGACTCGGCACGTGTCCGGTCAGCGCGATCGTTCCTTCGTTGTTGACCACGTCGATCTCGGCACTCGGAAACAGCTTCGGATACATCTCGCACAGCGCCCGCAGGTCCGACTGCACGAGAATGTCAATCATCTGCGAGTTGTCGTTCTGATCCCAGAGAATGAGTTGAGTGGAGCCCGCCTTCTTCGCCGTCACAAGCACCTTCGTGGCGCCAATGAGGTTCGCCTCGAAGATGTCCGGCTGGGCCACGTTAATGCGCACCAGGGGTCGGCTCATTGTCAGGACCACGCTTTTGTTTACCAGCAGCCGGATGTCGCCCTCGGGGCCCAATCCGCCGACCACGAGCGGCTTCTCGCTCTTGTCAGCGTTGCTGCTCTGTTTGGGCGTTGCCGGCGCCGCCTGGGCAGACACGTAAACCGCCAGCGCGCTCAGAACCAGGCAGGCCCCGACCACGTTCACCGCAATGACAGCCTTTTGCCGCACTCTCATGTCTCACTTCCCTTTCCGATGTGCCGTTACTGAGCCGCTCCCGGCGATGAATCGCTCACCGCCGAACCTCCATTCGCATTCGGATTCTTCACCTCGTAATAGACCGTGCTCTCCTGCCCGCCGCGGATGAGTTGCACCGGCCGGCGCAGCATCGCCGACTGAAACTCCACCGAAGGCCTCGTCGCCGGTGGCCCAAAGGCATCATCGTTGATCGCCGGCGGCGGCGTCGGTCCCGGTCCAGCCAGGGCATCGACGGAATTCGGATGGGCCGCTGAGCCGACCAGTTCCGACATGCTCACACCGGGCGAAACCGTCGGCGTGTTGTCCGCCGGGCCACGCAGTACCAGCCGCGGACGCCCATACGTGCTCGCCAGTTCAATCGCCTCGGCATCCTTTGGGCTCATCACTAAGGTCACCGTACGGATCGCCTGGCTCGTCTCATCCCTTGGATCGCGCACCAGCCGTCGCCCGATCGCCGTCACTCGAACGTTTTCCACGATCGTCTTAGCCACCGTGTCCTGCCCGTCGCGCAGCGTGGCGATCACGTCCACCCTTGCCCCGGGGACCAGCAGTCCCGCCACACCGCTTGACTCATTCACCTCGACCGTAACAGCCCGCATTCCCTCCGGCACCAGCGCCTGCAACCCGCCCGGCGAATCGATGGGCGCCATCAGCCCCTCGAGCAGCGGCTGGTTCGCCACCACCATTCCCACGACCGTCCGCCCCACGACGTCCTTAACCTCGGTATACGCGTTCTTCGGCACGGTCTCTGCCGGCCACGAGACCGTCATGACGTCCGATGGCTCTACTTGTGTGCCGGCGTCAAGATCGCGCTTGGCAACGACCACCTTCTCCATCTTCATTTCCGCCGCCACCTTCTTTTTGGTGACCAGATCCCATCCGACCTTCGCCGTCACCAGGCCCAAAGCGACTGCGATCAGCAACATAATGGATATCTTGCTTCTCATAACGACCTCAATCCGCCTCAACAACCAGTATTACTCCATGCGCATCGTCGCCTCGCCCTGCACCGAGTGATTCGGCACCCGCGCCGGCGGAACGCCCATCGGGCTGTAAGGCATCGTCACCTTCACCTCGACGTACTGCCGGCTGTCCTGAAAGTCGATATTCGTGCTGTAGTTGGCCGATGCGAGCCCCGCATTGTCCATGATTCGAGCCACCGCATCCTTCGCATCCTGGTCGCTCGCCCCGGGAACGATTCGGGCCCGTGCGCCTTCGCTCGCCGCGGCCTGTACGTTGTGCTCAAGATAGAAGTAGTACCCGAAATCGACCGCTCCGAATGTCAGCCACAGCAGCGGCAGCAGCAGCAGTGCCAGCTCGATCACTTCGGTCCCGCGCCGCGGGCGGAAGACCCCTCGTGATGTGCAGCCGCGCCGCCACCTCACAGCACGCCTCCGTTCCATTGCATCATTACAACCAATGCCACCGTCCCCGCGAGCACCGTCACCGCATAAGGCAACGGCCGGTTGAGACTCTGGCACTTCTGTCCCGTCTCCACCACGTGATCAAGTCCGAGCCGCGGCAAGTTGATCACACTCAGCGCCACAAGAGCCGTGTTCCGCAGCAGTAACCGCATCCGCCCCTGCCACAGCGCCTGAGTCAAGACCAGCACCAGTCCCGCCAGCGCTGCGCCGGCAAACACCAGCAATACCCCGCGCCGCCACCCAGGCGCCGACACCGCACAACAGCTTCACGTCTCCCGCAGCCAGGCCGCCGAGAATGTGCAGCGCCAGCGGCACAGCCAACCCCACGGCCGCGCCGAGCAGCGCCTGTTCGAAAGAGACAAGGTGCACCGGCGTCAGGCTCAGCGCCATTCCGCTGACCAGCAGTGCGCCGCTCAGCCAATTGGGAAGCCGTCGATATCGCAGATCCATGGCAGCGGCGAGAGCCACCACGCCCACCAGCACAGCCTCCATAAAAGCCCGCTGCCACAGCATCTTTGCTCCCACTCACCGTCGAAAGGTCTCGTCTCCGAGACAACGTCTACAGGCTGTCCATCGCGTTCGCCAGGGCGCCCCACATCCCGGCGACTTTGTGCGCGATCATGGCCACCGCCGCAATGGCAGAGGCCACGATCAGCCCGCAGATCAGGCCCCATTCCAGGGTCTCTGTTCCGCGCTCGTCCTCGATGAACCGACGCATTCGATCAGCCAACTGCCGCACCGTACACCTCACCACCCATCACTTTGCGCTCACCGGCACGCCGGAACTGGCGCGCTGGCATGATCGAACGCATTCCCGGAAGCCTGGCCTTAATGCCAACGAAATGCGGGCCGGTCCAACCGGCCCCTGCACGACCCACGAGGTCCGATAACCACGATCCGGCCCAAAGATCTTACAATGCGTCGCCGCGATTGCGAAGTCAAGACTATTCCGCCTCGATTGCCGTGCTCCAAGTGTCGGATTGCACAGCATCTACGTGCAATTTTTAAGCAGATGATCTATCCCCCATAACCCCGTTAAACCGCAGCACCTCCCCCCGCCCATCTACCCCTTACGATTTCCGCATCCTGTCGTTGCGGCACGACAGCGCACGCACGACTACTTCAAGCCCTTGAGTCGTTTGGCGGCATCGTGCAGGTTCGGATCCAGAAGCAAAGCCTTCTGGTACTCCGCTCGCGCCTGATCGGTCTTGCCCTGCTGCTCCAGCACCGACCCGATGTTGTAATGGACCTCCGCCGGCGAGAGCACCGCGCCCAACTGGGCCATCGCCTCCTCCATGCGCCCCTGACGGGCCAGCAAGAGGCCATAGTTCACTCGGACGGGCTGTTCGTGGGGATTGCTCGCGACGCCTTTCTTGTACGCCTCTTCCGCCTCGTCCGGCTTGTGTGCCAGTTCGTAGCAGAACCCCAGGTTGCTGTAGGCAGCCGCCGAGCCCTTCGTCGCCGTGACGTATTTCTGCCAGGTCTCGATCGCCTCGGGGTACAGTCCCATCTGCGTGTAGAGCGAGCCGAGTTGAAACATCGCCGGCAGGAGATCGGGCTTGAGCTTAAGCGCTGCTTTGTACTGCTCGATCGCCTTGGCAGGCTGATCCTGCACCTCCGCGAGTTGTCCCGCGGCAAAGTGCGTGTTGGCGTTAATCGGGGGATCCTGAGCGGTCTCAAAGCTCGAATGCTCGGAATCCAACCGGTTGGCCGTCTGCGCCGGAACCGCACGCACGCCCCCGGCCTCTTTCGAATGCGAGGCACATCCCACCAGCAGCACCCCCGCCGCCGCCAACGTCCATTTGATCATGGGTGTCACGATTGCGTTACCACCACCTGCCGTCATCCTTAGCCGGCAGTTGCCGGTATACGCCGCTCTCGTCCGCCATGCAAATGTTTCCCTTCGATCTGCCGAACCCGCGCGTGCCCGTGCAATCTTCCCGGCTTCCGATGAGCAACCGAGATCATGAGACCGAATGCAGCGCCGATCAATCGTATTCACCACCACTTGCCGTACCCCAGATCCTGGTCGGTCGCCACGGGCGGCAATTCCCGGAACACCACGCTCCCATCCGCCATGCAGATGTTGCCCTTGGTCTTGTCGTGCCAGCGCAGGTTGTAGTCGCCATGCCGGATCAGGTCCGAATCCATGAACACAATGTGCTCACTGGAATCCTTCACGGATGAGAAGCGCATGCCGTCCAACCCCTGCGGCTGCCCGAGCGCCTGCTCCACCTTCAGCTTGAGGCGCAGGATCCGCTGCGAGACGCGGATCGCCGTCTGCATTAAAGAAGTAGCTGCTGCCGGTATTCTCAAATTGGCTCTTCGACGGATCGCCGCCGTCAGCTACCGGATTCCATGGGCTTCCCGAGGTATCTGCCGGGCATTGGAAAACCTTAAACGGATGCGCCTGATCGTTCTGGCCGTAATAGTTCGACCCCAGTAGGTACTTGTTCAGGGGACGCGGAACAACGTCGTTATTGAAGTGCCCGGCCTGCGGGGGAACGGTGTCCGACCAGGCGTTCCCCTTCTCACGCCCGCCGTACGTGTACCAGTCAACGTTATCCCCATTACCGATGACAACGGCGCTCGCGGTCAGTGAATAGAAAGCCGGATCGCGCAGCTCCGCGCAGGCCAGAACGAAGTGGTATGATTCTCGTCCAGATACATCTGAAGCGCATGCCCCAGTTCCCGCAGATTGGCGGCACACTGCACCGTCATCGCCTGCTTCCGCGCCCGGCTGAGCACCGGCATCAGAATCCCGACCAGCACGGCGATGATGCCGATGACCACCAGCAACTCGACCAGCGTAAACCCCCTCGCCCTGGAGCCCGAGAGATTGGAATTGCGATGAAAAGGCATATTTCCTCCTGATCCGCCGCCCGTGGCGGTTCGCCTATCAACTACCGGCCAACCACCCCCGCGTTGCCGCGTAGCGGCAAGATTCCGCCTGAGCCCCGGAATTATCGTCAATTTGCCCCAGCGAGCTTGCAATCACGCGCAACAAAAAGCCCGCCGGCGCTTCACCGGCGGGCCCATCAATGCTCTATTCCATGCTGAACCGGCTAGTTCTCCATCACGCGCCACATTCTCGGATTGGGTTCCACTTTCCCGGTGGCATCGGTGTAGAAGAGTCGATCTTTGCGAACCCATTCCACGTGCCCGTCGAAGAAGCAGACGTTGGCTCCGCCATTGTGCCGCCAGGCGATCGTACGCGTTGAGTCCCAAGCCTGTCCCCGTTTGTCAAGCGAATTGGTATTGCTGTTGTTGTACGGCTGTTCGCCAACGAGATCGTAGTTGGCATCAACGCCCTGCCACCCTTTTTCGCCATTGGTATTCTTCGGATTGCTCCCAATGACAATGGGCTGAACACCCGACTCGTTGATCGCCATCCACATCGCATCGGCAAAGAAGATCTTTTCAGATGCGTGCTTTACCTGGCTGACCTTAAAGCCGTGGAACATCTCTTTCTTATCCGCGGCTGTCGGAAACTTTGATATGTCGCACTGCGGCGCCAAACTCGGAATGTACAGGTGGTTGTTTGGCCCAACAGCGCCCTCGGTCGCTATCGAAGCGATCATCTGTTCCAAGCCGGTCGTGTTCATTCCGTAGCAGAAGTTCACCGTGAACAGTTGCCCGTTGACGTACGTAGCGTTATTTCCAAGGGTCCCGCGTCGAGCGGAGGAGGGGCAAATCCAGCTTTCGGGAATAAACCCCTTCGGGGTCCCCGTGTTCAACCGCCATGCCAGCGACTTCCGCACTTCCGGCAGCAACGTCCAATAATCGAGTCCGTTCACTAGCTCAGATCCATTGGTATTGCTCCCACTTCCGTACCAACAGGGCATGTGCCACTGATGGTTGTTGACCACGTACATCGCATCGGCATTGAAAAACTGTCGCAGGTTCGACTCACATTTGACGCGGTTGGCCGCCTCACGGGCTCGGCTGAGCACCGGCAGCAGGATGGAGATCAGCACCGCGATAATTCCAATCACCACCAGCAGTTCCACGAGCGTGAACGCATTCCTTCCCATCCGCGGTGTCGATCTTCGTGCCATACTTCGTCCCGCATGCAAGTGGACATCCCCACGCGATAACGTTTGCATTCTATCCGTTTTAACGGCAAAAGTCCATGGTTTTCTTAACCCCGATCTAATACGCTTCGCCTCTGAATCGTACGCACTGTCCGGCATTTGCAAGCCTTGACGCCGTCGGGCGGAATCCTTTGCCCTGTGCCCGGATGGATCTCGTCGATTGGCCCCGACGCCGGACTGGAGCCTGTTATGGACGTTCCACGTCCCACCTCCAATTCCCGCCAACCTCGGGGCGGCCGGGATAGCCCGCCGGTTCGCAAATTGTCCCCACAGAGGACATTCCGCTCCCATTTCGCCTGCGATTCGACTCCCGACCCACACCGTACTCTCACCGTTGTAGTACCGTACCCTCCCCACCTGGCCGCCGACCCCGTTTTTGCCCCTTCTGACGACATGGTGGTCCGAACATGACAATCTGTCGTAGCGGCAAAACGGCGCAAAGCGCCCGTACAGCGCCTTATGGACTTGCCACGCCCCTATCTACAAAGAGCAATAATTCTAAAATTATCGGCCGCACCCCGCCGTCCCGTCCCCGCGAGGCGCATTGCCACAGAACGCGGCCGATGGACAAAAATTCCCGGTTCATCGAAATTTTATCTGGCATCATGCCCCCCCCATCGGTTATAGTTCATGGATCTCACGTCGCCCGAGTCCACATCCGGCCGGGAGAGAGAGCAGTTTCAGCAAACGTTCAGGGCGTCTTTGCAGCCATGGTTGGTTCTACTGCCCATCATCGTGAAATCGTTTGCGTCCGGGGAAGCATTCAATCTCATCATCTCTTTGTACGAGGTTTTATGAAGCACCGTGCCCGCGCGTTTACGCTCGTCGAACTTCTCGTCGTCATCGGCATTATCGCCGTGCTGATCTCGATCCTGCTCCCCGCCTTGGCCCGTGCCAGGGCCAACGCCGTTGACGCCAAGTGCAAATCCAACCTCCGCCAGATCGGTCAGGCGGCAATGATGTATGCGCAGGATAATCGCGGGGAGTTCCCGCCCGTCTCCATCGGACAACAACTCACAAGTTTCATGAGGTGGGGTCAAAACAAATACCAATCGAAAGACCCGCAGCCACCCGGCCTTACAGGCCTGCAAATCCGCTGTTGCACCATTGATGCGATGGCCAAATATGTGGGAGCGAAGATCGTTTACAATCAGCCGGGACCGGCGGTTTTTTACTGCCCGGCGTGCAATATCCCCAACGCGAACCGCGGCAATCAACCGCCTCAGCGCCAAGTATTACTTCTGGGCGCCGGGCGGATCGCCGGATATTTCAGCGAGCGGCTATTACGGCTGGTTCGGCTATTGGTGGGTCGCGAATCCCATCGACGACTCATATAATGATTGGAAGATCATGGGTCCCAAGTATGGACCGGATTTTCAGAACAGGATGGCGGCCACCCAGTGGTGGGTTCGTCAGGACAACGGCGACTGGAAAAAGGACATTACCAACGGCGTTTGTCGCCCGGGCATCGAGATTATGCGGAAAGTGGGCGACCCGCATTCGGCCGAGGTGGCGATCTGTGTGGACATTACAGGAGAAGCCGGCTTGAAGGGTTTGACGTTCACTCACGGCAGCAACAAGCGCGACGCCAACGGCTACCAGATCGGGGGCTGGAAGAACGAGTTGTTCGGCGACGGGCACGTCGAGGCGCGCCGAATTGGCGACATGCAGCCGCGCTGGGGTGGTCAGGGAACCAATCGTGATAATGCCGCTGGTGGTGCCATCTTCTGGTAATCCCTTGTAGTTTGACACAACTTGTTTATCATCAACAAGATACAGCTCTATAGCCAAATCCGCTGCGTAGCGGATTCCTGATCTGGAAAGAATAGGAAATCGTTTGACTTGCTCTAAACACGTTTCATAATTGCGTCGGACATTTCGTTTCCACGTTTACGGGAGAGTGCATGAAAAAGAGGCATCTTATCGTTCCTGCCGCCGGCGTCCTGGCATTTGCCGCCAGTCAGGCTTCTGCCCAGATCATTTACGAGCCCTTTGATTACGGCTCGGCCTCGATTGGGACCAACGTTGCCAACCTCACCGGCTCGCCCGCTTACAAGGGTTACATCAACCCGATGAACGGGCTTTACTGGTACGATACCAACACCGCCACCACCGGCGGGACGCCTTACGAGGTGTCCCTCATCAGCGGCAGCATGAGCAACAGCGTGACCCCCTACCTGCAGCCGTCGATGGGCGGTATGGCCGATGCGCCTTTTGCCGGTACTTCCTCTTCGACGCGCACGCCGGCCCTGCAGCTCGCCCCCACCGCCTACACCAGCGGGACGCTCTACTACTCAACCGAGTTCCAGGTTCACGACTTGGCCGGCGCCCTTGCGTTCAACGCGATCAATCCCGACAACGGCGCGTTCTTCGTGGCGTTCGCCAATTCCAGCGGGACCCAGACCAACAACCCGAGTGTGCTCGGGGCGAAAATGTCCATCCGATTGGATCCCACCGACTCGACCTCGACGCACTACCAGGTCGGCGTGCACGGCAATGCCAGCCCTCCGGGCCTTTACATCGCCTGGGACACCGCCGACAGCTTCAGCACATCCGACACCGTCTTTGTGGTCGGGTCCTATACGTTTGATAACAGCTCCGGCTCGGGCGTCGGCGAGAGCCGTCTCTGGGTCAACCCCAACCCCACCAGCTTCGGCGCGGGAACCGCTCCTGCTGACAACGTCGTGAACAGCCTGGACGCCAGCGATACGGCTTACAACAAGGTCGAGCCCAATCCCGACCAGATGGGCGAATTGATTATCCGCCAGGGCAACACCTTCGTGCCGTCATGGACCATTGACGAAATGCGCATGGACACCACTTGGGCCGGCGTCACCATGCCCAAGGGCACCACGTGGCAGGGAAGCCCGGGCGGTGATTTCAACACCAACGGCAACTGGGATACGGCCGCGGTTCCGACCGGCGTGGACGCCAACGGCGTTCCCTCGTTCGTCAACTTCAATGATGCGGGCGCGGGCAACGTCAACGTCTCCAGCGCGATCACCGTCGGCACCATCAATATCCGCAGCACGACCTCGTACAACCTGACCGGCGCGGCCATTTCCATGGATGGCACCACCGGCGGCCAGGGCGCTCTCAACGTCTATGCCGAGAACGATGGCACGACCTCCGACCTGATCGGATCGAGCCACACGATCGCCAACAACATCAATTTCGTCACGGCGACATCCGCCAACATCGCGATGGGCCAGACCCTGAGCCTGACCGGCGTGGTTTCGGGTGCACAGCTCCTGAAAAATGGCGCCGGCACGCTCGCGCTGACCAACACCAGCAACAGCTTCAGTGGTGATGTGGTCATCGGCAACGGTGCCATCGCAATCACCGACGATGCGGCTCTGGGCCCCACATCCAACAACGTCGCGCTCAAGGGCGGTGCCCTGCGTTTCGATGCTCCCCTGAGCCTCAACGCCAGCCGAAATATCTCCATCACCGGCGCGGCCAATACCGAAGATGCCGGAACCATTAATACCAACGGGAATGCCGGAACCATTCCAGGCCTGATCACCGGAGGCGTCAGCACCGCAGCCCTGACCAAGATCGGCACCGGCATCCTGACGCTGACCAACACCAACAACAGCTACAAGGGCGAGTTCATTGAGGGTGGCGAGATCGCCATCGACAGTGAAGGCGCGGCGGGCGCGACCACCGAGCTTGGTGTGGTCCCGGCCTCCGCAAATGTCAATCTCTGGTTCAAGAACGGCGGCCTGGTCCAGATCAACGGCAGCTTCGATCTGAACCCGAACCGCATTATCGACCTGTTGTCCGGCGGCGGTGGTATCGATGTGACCACGGGAAACACCTCGAATCTGCCGCAGCGTGCATACGGTGTCGCGCCTTCTACAAGGCCGGTGGCGGTACGCTGGTCATGGGCTACACTGGAACGGATGGCTACTCCGGTGCCACCAACATCACCGGCGGCGTCCTCCAGATCAGCAACACCAATAACATCGGTACCGGCGGTGCGGGTAACGATGTCAATGTCAGTGGCGGCGGCACCCTTCAGGTAACGGCGGATATTGCCAGCCCGAATCGAAGCCTCGGCGTCAATGGCATCGGCGGCACGATCGACACCAACGGCCAGAGCGTCAGTTTTGGCACCTTGGGCAGCACGGTGGGCGGTGCCGTCACGGGCACCGGCGTCCTGACCAAGGCCGGTGCCGGCACCCTGACCGTTGAAAAGATCTCCTCGGTCGGTGGATTGACCATCAACGCCGGAACGGTTGCGGTCAGGCCGCGCACCGCGAATGTGAACAAGCCCATTTACATCCATGGGGCTTTGAACATTGCAGGCGGCTCCAGCGCACCGACCGCGACCTTCGATACCGCGGACAACGATTTGATCGTAGACGGATCGGCATTCACCGATATTCAGCAACTGGTCCTCCACGGCTACGCCTCTTCTTACACCCCGGGTAAGACCGGCATCATTTCCTCGACCAGCCAGGCAAACGGTGGCAATACCATCCTGGCACTGTTCGACAATGCGATCGTCGGGCACACGGAGTGGCCGGCCGCCTCGGGGCAGACCATCAGTTCCACCGCCATCGTCGGCAAGTACACCTACTTCGGTGATACCAACCTCGACGGACAGGTCACCGGCGATGACTACGGCGCCGTGGACGCCAATCTGGGCACGACCGGCCTGAACCCGGGAAACGCCTGGCTGATGGGCGACACCAACTTTGACTATAAGGTCACCGGCGATGATTACTCGGCCATCGACGCGAACCTCGGCCTGGGCTCTGGCAGCCCGCTGGCGGTCGCCAGCGTCTCGGCTGTGCCGGAACCCGCCTCGCTCAGCCTGATCGGCCTCGGTGCGATGGGTCTTCTGGCTCGGCGTCGCCGGCGCAAGGCCTGATCGGTTTTGTCACGTTGCTCTTTCACGAAGGCCCCGACTCTCCGGTCGGGGCCTTTTTCCATTTGCGAAAACCGCTGGATCGGAGCTATTTCCAAAAGCTGTGGACGGCCGCGACAACTCAAGCGGCCTTTCGTTCTCCATCGACGAACACGATGCCGTCGATCAGGTCTTGCAGTTTTGCACTGCCGTTCAGTTTCCTCCAGCGTGATTCGGCCTTACGCGTCAGCTTGAAGGCCATGGCCAGGCCCGCATCGCGGGAGCCGGGACCCTTGGTGCGATAGGTTCGCAGACGCACCGTCGAAAAGGTGCTCTCGATAGGGTTGCTGGTCCGCAGGTGCTGCCAGTGCTCGGCGGGGAAGTCGTAAAACGCCAGCAGTTCGGCACGATCCTTCTCCAGACAATCCGTCGCCCGCGGCCACTTGGTGCCGTACACCTGGATGAAGCAATCAAACGCTTGGATGGCATCGGCCCGCGTCCCCGCCATCCAGATCTGGTGCAGCATCCGCCGGGCCGCCGACTGCTCGCTTTTGGGCAGCTTGTCCAGCACATTGAGCGTCTTATGTACCCAGCAGCGTTGTTGACGCGTCGAGGGAAAGATCTTCGCCAGCGCCAGCCAGAATCCCAGTGAGCCATCGCCCGTCGTCAGCTTGGGCGCGATTGTCATCCCGCGTGACTTGCAGTCCAAGAGCAGCGAGGTCCAGCTCGTCTCGCTCTCACGCTGTCCATCAACCATCGCGATCAATTCCTTTTTCCCGTCCGCCAAAGCGCCCATTAATACCAGTAAACAGGGGCGATCGTCACTCAGCCGGCAGCCGAAGTACAAGCCGTCAGCCCAGAGATAAACGTAATGCTTGCCCGATAGATCCCGTTGGCTCCAGTCTTCGTATTCGCCTTGCCAGACCTGGAGCATGCGGGTCACGCTGGTGGCCGAGAGACCGCGTCCGTCGAAGCCCAGGTGCACCAGGGCATCGGACATCTCACCGGTGCTGATGCCTTTGAGATAAAGCCAGGGCACCAGTTCTTCGATCACCTGGGTCTTACGCAGAAACCGCGGGAGGATCTTGCTGGTGAAGCGGAAACGCACGCCATTTTCATCAACGCGGCGATCGTCTACCCGCGGCTGGTGGACCTCCAGCGGCCCAACCCCGCTGAGAATCGTCCGCGGCTTGTGCCGGCCGTTACGTACCACCAGGCGATGATTCGCTTCATCGACGTAATCCTTGTTGGCCTTGATGTACTCGGCGACCTCGTCCTCGATCGCCTTCTGCAAGGCCTTGCGGGCGACCTCGCGGGCCACCTGTTCCAGCGTGACGTCCACGACCGGCTCCGTTGCCAGTCGAAGGGCAAAAGTGGATGATGACATGTGGCGTATCCTTCCTGGCCTCGTGGGCCAAACGGGTAACTGCGATGACACAGTCACCCAAGGTACGCCGCTTTTGTTGTCGCGTCGTCATCCACAGCTTTTGGTCATAGCTCCTGGATCGGCCGCGGATGTGCTGCTGGCAGGCGCCGGCGAAAAGCAGACGGCGCAGGCACCAGCCGCGAGCCCGCACACGGTTCACGTGTACGTGAAGCAGCTCTACAAGCACTACGGCATCTCCAGTCGCGGCGAGTTGCTCGCGCTCCGGGTCAGCGAGTAACGCAGCGGCAGTTGTCAGATGATAATCTGGGGTACTTCCACCGCGGCTGAAGTCCGTGCAGCGGACCGATTTGTGTCGCTCCAAAGCCGGTTTCTACACCTGGTAATCGTCGTGCATGCCGAACTGACAACGTGAAGGCCCCGGGTTAAACGTTTACAACTCAAGCGGCAAAAAAACGCATGCAAAGCTGACGAAAACGCTTGCTACGGTGAATCTCCCGTGATAATTTATTGTTGTACAGGGCGAGTTTTTTGAGGTCGCACCAAGTCTTTTCGCGACCGTAATCAGGGCTTTATATTCGTACATCACAGTGAACAGAGGAATTGATCCTTTGGTCCTTATGCCCCGGCTGGGGCGGGAGGTGAGATGAGATTCGTGAAATGGGCAAGCGCGGCCGCATTGGCCGTCTTCATTTCGGCATCGGCGCAGGGCGCGCTGCTGGTTTCGGATTCGTTCCCGTATGCAGACGGGAATCTGGTGGGCCAGACGCCGACGGTTGGCGGCACCTGGGCCGCTCACAGCGGCGCCGGTAATCTTCCGGTCCAGGTCAGCAGTGGGCAAATTGTGCTGCAACAGGGCAGCGGCTCGCGCGAGGATGTCAACAGTTCCTTCGATGGCGGCTGGACCGCGGGGACCAGCGGCAACGTTGTCTACTCGTCATTCGATCTCAGCGTGCCCGATCCCAGCGCGACGATCAGTAGCACCTATTTCGCGCACTTCCTTCAGGGAACCAGCACTTTTGCTTCGCGACTTTGGGTCACGACGCCGACCAGCAGCGGTTATCGGATCGCCCTGACCAACGGCAGCAGCCTGAGCCCGGCCACCGGCGCCCCGGCGTACAGCTCGGATCTGGCTTTCGGTACGACGTACACCGTCGTGACGAGCTACGACTACTCGACGATGACGGGCCAGCTCTGGATCGATCCGACGCTCGCGTCGCATCCGTCGCTCGATGCCACGGATCCCGGCTTCGCCGATGCCGTGACGGCCTATGCCTTCCGCCAGTCATCCGGCAATACCATCGAGAACATCGACAACCTGAAGGTCGGCACGACCTTCTACGATGTTACCGGCATCCCCGAGCCCTCGTCCTTGTGCCTCCTCGGCCTCGGCGGGCTGGCTCTGATGGGACGCAAGCGTCGCAACGCCGCGATTGCCTGATCGCCCGCGGACACTGCGACGCCAGGACAGTGACCACGAGGCCCGGCCCCTGCTACGGGGCCGGGTTTTTATGCGCCCATGCCGGGGCTGCCTTCGCCTGCTAATATCCCCCCATGGCCAACCCCGAGAAGCTCCCGCCGCCAGTCATCGCCGCGCGGTTCGGCGTCGGCAAGCTGAACCGTCATATTTTCCTCTGCGTCGGACCCGATTGCTGCGCTCCCGATGAGGGTGCACGGACGTGGGACTACCTCAAGACGCGGATGAAGCAGCTCAATATCACGGGGCCTGACGGAACGTGCTATCGGACCAAGTGCCAGTGCCTCCGCATCTGCAACGGCGGCCCAGTTGCCGTTGTCTATCCCGAGGGGACCTGGTATCGCGATGTCACGCCCGAGAACGCCGAGCGGATCATTCAGGAGCACCTGATCGGGGGCAAGCCGGTCGAAAGCCTCTGCTTTGCCAGCAATCCGCTCTGAATCCCCGGCCTCCCCCCGCGCCATCATCATTTGGAAAACTTCCCGGCGTGTCCGGAAGTACAGCTTTCAGGGTCCGCGCTGACACGGCCGTGAATTCCTGCCGTCCGGACTAATCTCCGCATGCGGGACCGTGCCGATGAACACGATAAGGCTGCGGCCGCGGCCGATGCGTTCAACGGGTCGCGGTCGTTGAATCGAGTGCGGGCCTGTGTTAGTTTCTGGCGCAGCCGGCAAGGATGCTGGCGCGTCGGAGCGAGTGCCTGGCCGACGGGGAAGGATATCCCGATGTTGCTCCACAAGTTGCTTCGTCTGTTCGACCCGCGGCTGGACCTTTCCGATATCCCCGATCTTGAGATCACGGCGATCTGCGAAGATTCCCGGCGCGCCCGTCCCGGCGCGCTGTTTATCGCACGCAGCGGGAATTCAACCGATCGCGCGCGCTTCATCGGCGACGCCGCGGCTCGCGGAGCGGTCGCGACCATCACACAGCAGAAGATCGCTGCATCCCCCCTGCCGCAGGTTGCCGTCCCCGACCCGGCCCGGGCGGGATCTGTCCTGGCCAATCTCTTTTATCGATCCCCCGGATCACAGATGTACGTCTTCGGCGTCACGGGAACCAACGGAAAGACCACGACGACCTATCTCATGCGGCATCTGTTGTCCCGCTTCGGCATGCGCTGCGGCATGATCGGTACCGTCGAGATCGACGACGGCCGCACCCGCCGAGAGGCGGAGATGACCACGCCCGCCGCCTGCGACATTGCCGAGATGCTCGGGACGATGCGCGATCGCGGCTGCCGCGCCGCGGTGCTGGAAGCCTCAAGTCATGCGCTGCATCAGGGACGGGTCGCCGGTGTTCCGTTCTCGGGTGCGGCCTTCACCAATCTCACCGGCGACCACCTGGACTACCACGGCTCGATGGACCAGTACGCCGCCGCCAAGGCAACGCTTTTCGCCGAGCTCGACGCCGAAGCGGTCGCGGTCGTGAATGATGACAGCAAATGGTCGGACCGCATCATCGCCGACTGTTGCTCGCGAATCATTCGCTTTGGCTTCGGCAAGCGCGCTGATTATCGCGCCCGCAACCTTCGCATCACCGGTGAGGGCTCTTATTTCCAGCTCTGCACCCCGGACGGAAAAGCGGATGTGAGCATGCAGCTCATCGGCAGGCACAACGTGGAAAACGCCCTCGCAGCCGCCGCTCTTGCGGGCGAAGTGTGCGCGATGACGGTGAACCAGATCGCGCTCGCCCTCAAGGACGCGCGCCGGCGCACCGGGCCGGCTTGAGCCGGTTCGGCTCGGGCAGCCCTTCTCCGTTCTGGTCGATTACGCACATACCGACGATGCGCTGCGGAACGTCCTCTCTTCGCTCAGGCCGCTGACAAAGAATCGTCTGCGCGTGCTCTTCGGTTGTGGCGGAGACCGCGACCGCAGCAAGCGTCCGCGCATGGCGCAGCGTTGCCCAGAAGCATGCAGATGTGATCTACGTTACCAGCGACAACCCGCGCACCGAAGAGCCTCAAGCCATCATCAATGAGATCACCACCGGTTTTGCCGGTAGCAGCAGATCGGTTCACGTCGAAATTGACCGGCGCCTGGCGATCGAACGCATCATCATGGATGCCGAGCCCGGCGACATCGTGCTGCTGGCCGGGAAAGGCCACGAGAAATACCAGATCCTCGGAGACCAGAAGCATCACTTTGATGACGTTGAGGAAGCCCGACGCGTGCTGAACTGCAAGTGCTCGGCCGCAGCATGAGACCAGGATGCCAGCGTGAGACCGCTATCGGTTCGCGAAATCCTCCAGGCAGTGAACGGCCGGCCGCTGAGTCCGATCATTGACGGCCCGCCGCTGGTGCGCAGCGTCTGTACGGATAGCCGCCGCATGGAGCCGCACTCGCTGTTCGTCGCGATCAAAGGCGAGCGCTTTGACGGGCACGAAAAGCTCTCTGACGCAGCCGCCGGCGGTGCAATCGCCGCGCTGGTCGAGCATGAACCGGCGACTCCGATGCCCAATCTTCAATTGATCGGCGTCACCAACACCCGACGGGCGATGGGACGTCTTGCCACCCATGTGCGCAAGCAGTTCCAGGCCGCCGTGATCGCCGTCGGAGGCAGCAACGGCAAGACCAGCACGAAATACCTGCTGCATCACGTGCTGGGAACGAAGTTCAAGGGCTCCATCTCTCCCAAGAGCTTCAACAACGACATTGGGGTTCCGCTGGCGATCTTCCCCGCGGATCCCCTTCAGGATTACCTCGTGCTCGAGATTGGCACGAACCATCCCGGCGAGGTCAAAGCACTGTCCGAACTTGCCCGGCCCAATATCGCCGTGATTACCAGCATCGGCGCCGAGCATCTCGAAGGCCTTTCTGACATCGATGGGGTTCGCGAGGAGGAAGCGAGTCTGGTCGCCGGCCTCGATCCCCGCGGCGTCCTGATCGTCAACGGCGATGATGCTCGCCTGCTCGAGCTGGTTCGCGTCTATCGCGGGCGAAGGATCACTTTCGGCTTTGGCCCGCAGAATGATCTCTTCGCCACCGATGTCCGCTGCGAGGAAGCCGGGGTCCGATTCAAGCTCAACGGCAGCCGACGCGAGATCTTCATCCCCATGCTCGGCCGGCACGTCGCCACCAACGCCCTGGCCACGTTCGCCGTCGCACGCTGGATGAATATGTCGGAAGAGGTGATCGCCGACGCGCTGGCGCATGCAGATGGACCGGAAATGCGGCTGCAAATCTCCAGGATTCATGGCATGACCCTGCTCAACGATGCGTATAACGCCAATCCCGCCTCGATGCGGGCGGCGCTCGAGACGATCTGCGAGCTTCCGTCAATGGGCCGGCGCGTCGCCGTCGTGGGTGACATGCGCGAGCTGGGTCGCCATGCGGCCCGTTATCACCGGGAGACAGGTGAATTTGCGGCACAATCGAAGCTTGACGTCTTGATCTGCGTCGGCCCCAACGCGAAACTGATTGCTCGCGCCGCCCAGGAGGCAGGGATGCCCAGGAGCCGAATTCGCCAGTACCCCGACGCGCCGACCGCCGCCAGGGCCGTTCCGCGCTGGCTAAAAAAAGGCGACCTGGTTTTGTTCAAGGCATCTCGCGGCGTTCAGCTCGAAGCCGTTGTCAAAGCCGTCGTGGAGAAACGACAGACGCGCACCCGAAGGCTCGCGTCCTGACGCGCACAGCCTCCGCCGCGCGTAAGACCCGAGGAGCGGGAAGAATGTCATGCTGTACTGGCTCGTCCGATCCAACCTCGACTTCCTCGAAGCGCATCACTTGGGCTTTCTGCGCAGTCTTCACCTTCGTCACGTTCCAGTCGGTCGTCGCCATCTGTACGAGCTTTCTGATCTCCATAGCCATGGGACCGAAGGTGATCGCCTGGCTCCGCCATCATAAGCTCGGCGACAGCGGAAAATTCGACCAGGCCGACATGGATCGGATGATGGTGGCCAAGCAGGGGACGCCCACGATGGGCGGCCTGCTCATCATCGGCGCGATTACCTTCACCACGCTGCTGCTGGCAGATTTGCACAACTTTTACGTGCAGATGGGGCTCGTCTGCCTCCTGGGGCTCGGAGCCATCGGCACCTCCGATGACTGGCTGAAACTGACCGCCGGCCGCCGCTCCGGATCGCGACAGGGGCTCGAGGGCCCGGAGAAACTGATGGGCCAGGTGGGGCTTGCGCTAATCCTCGCCTTCTTCACCTATCGTCATGGCCGCGAAGTGCCGGTCACCCACGAGCTTTACCTTCCCTTCCTCAAGGAGCCGGTGCTGACGCTGAGCATCGGACTGTTCATGCTGCTCAGCGGCATCGTCATCGTCGGATTCTCAAACTCCGTGAATCTCAGCGATGGGCTTGATGGCTTGGCCGGTGGGTGCATGTCGATCGTCAGCTTCGCGTTTCTTCTGCTGGCTCTGCTCGGCGGAATTCCGCAACTGGCGCACTTCCTTCTGCTCCCTTCGGTTCCGACCAGCGACCAGATGGCGGTCATTTGCGGCGCGATGCTCGGCGCCTGTCTCGGGTTCCTCTGGTTCAACTGCAACCCCGCGCGTCTTCATGGGCGATACCGGATCGCTGGCGCTCGGCGGCCTGATCGGCTACGTCTCGATCATTATTCGCCACGAGTTCACTCTGGTGCTGATCGGCGGCGTCTTCGTCGCCGAAGCGCTCTCAGTGATTATCCAGCGCTACTACTTCAAGTACACGCGAATCCGCTACGGCGAGGGGAAGCGCATCTTCCTCATGGCCCCCATCCATCACCACTTCCAGCGCAAAGGGTGGACCGAATCGCAGGTGGTCGTGCGCTTCTGGCTCGTCAGCGCAATGCTCGCGGCACTGGCGCTGGCAACCGTAAAGCTACGCTGACAATCCTGCAGCCAACGATCGGATACATCGCGTGGCGATCAATGCGCCGTGCCCGTCGGGCGCAGACCGCATCACGTGCGAATCGTCGTACTCATCCATGTAGTCCGATTCCAGATTCGGCGGGACGTAGCCCGGCTCCTTGCTCCGCTCGAGCTCATGCAGGAAGGCGTCGATGACCTCGCGCTCGAGGCTGTGCCGGCAGTCGGCATTGATGGGATGAGCAATGTCCGCGTGCAACTTCAGGCGGCTGTGCCCGTTGCCGCTCTGCTGCCGCATGAAGCGGGATTCGTCCAGCCGCGCACCGCAACCGTTGCAAAAACGGGCGCGCAGATGGTTCTTCTCCCGCAGCGCGGGCAGTGATCGCACAGCTTGCGCGAGGGCATGGCCAGGAACAGGCCATCCGGACCCTCGATGAGCTTGACATCGCGAATCACAAACGTGTTATCGAAGGTGAGCGAGCAAAACGCCTTAAGACGGCTCTGCTGGCTACCACACAGGTTGATGCGGACTTCCGTAAGATGCATAGTCACACCCTGCGTAAAAAGACGTGAAAGAACACCCGTACCGTCCGGCCTCATGATGTGAGAAAGCGCCGGAGCAGGCACACAGAATACACTTACGCGCGACCCGGCGACCTTGTTGCCGCGCAGTCACACGTTTTCTTGTCAATCGAACGAGGACGACATGCGTCCTAAACATCCAGGTCGTCCGAAAATTTCGGCGCAGCGCAACGGCCCTGGCCTCGACTTTCAGATCGACCGCGATTCGCTCAGCCGCCTCATCGGCGGCGTGCTGCGAATCGAATAACGTGAACAAGCTGCTGCCAGATCCGCTCATGCGAACGACCCGGCCCAGCCGTTGCTCGACGGCCTGATGGAGCCTGCCAAGCTCCGGCGAAATCGAAAACGCCGGGGCTTCCAGATCGTTCACCAGACACGCCAGCAACCTATCAGAAGTGAACTGCGTCCATGCGTTCCAATCCGGCTCCATTTCAATAGTCTCAGTTCGGCCCAGCTTCATTTCGTCGAATCGTCGATAAACCGTCGGCGTCGGCATGTGCATCGCTGGCAGGACCAGCACCACCCATGACACTGCCGGCCGTGCAATCGTCCGGACAACTTCACCGCGGCCGCTGCAAATGGCGCTCGGGCCATGCTGGAAGAACGGGACATCGCTGCCCAGTTGCGCCGAGAATTCCGATAGCCGCTGGGCCGACCAACCTATTCCCCACAGATTGTTCAAGCCCAGCAGCACGCGGGCTGCGTCGGAGGAACCTCCACCCAGCCCGGCACCCATCGGAATCCTTTTTCGTAAAAAGACCGACACCCCTTCCCTCCTCGCGGCCGCAGCGTCAGCTCGACGGCCGGGGGTGCCGGCCAGGGCTCTTCCCGCCCGAACGACCAGGTTTCGCTCATCCACCGGAAGATCCGGCCAATCCGTCTCCAACTGGACAAGCTCTTCCCCGGCATCATGTTCGCGCAAGCCCGGAACAGGAGCGCAGGAACGTAGCTTCAAAGTCAAAGTGTCAAAGAGCCCGATTGTGCAGAACCACGACAGAAGTGGGTGGAAACCATCTCTTGCGAGCGGCCCCACGCGCAGATGCAGGTTGATTTTCGCCGGTGCCAGAAGGCGCATATGTTCACGCTCTGCGCACTTCAATCACTGTCAAGACACCTAAGCTGCGAGGCACTGTCACCTGCGAGACATGGCCAACAACCGACTGGTTCGAAAGTCTACTATATTGGCCATTTGATTGCAATAAAAATCGCATTCGCGATTAAAAAGGCCTGTTGACCGCCGTAGATCGCGCAGATCGGGGGAGGTGGAAAGTAGCATGTGTTCCCACAGCGTTACGCCGGCGCCGCCGCATAAGCAACAGAATCGTGCTTGGCAAAACCCGCAAGAATTCGCCTCCATCAGGGCCACTGATCGCTCTTTTTTGGTGCCTTGGTTCTGCTAAAGTTAAGCGTGGAGTTGCTCTTCTGATCAAGCTCAAGCACGTCATCCTGGTGATCATTCTGAGCGTGGCGGTCTGGTCGCTGATCCCCCCGAGCGGTAACAGCGCCAGCACCGTTCGCCTGGGGACTGATCCATCGCACCTTCGGGATGCACCGCCCTCGGTGAAGTACAAGCTGCGGATCTACCCGCTGGCCTATCTTCCCGGCACCATGCCCGACAACGTCGGTAAGCCGCTGTCGGGAATCAACAAGGTGGCAGCCCAGTTTGAGAAGCTCTACCCGGACACGCGAGTCGCATTTGTCAGCGTGCCGGGGGGGATGCGGGAATGGCTGGTCACACAGCTTTCATCCGGGGATGCGCCGGACATCGTTTCGGTCAACGTCGAGGATATCTGGCAGGACGTGCAGAAGCACTGGTACATTCCGCTCGACCGCTATCTCGATGCGCCCAACCCCTTCATCCCCGCGGGTAAACCGGGCAGTCGCCGCTGGTGGGACCTGTTCAAGTACCAGATCCCCACTCGCGGCAAGTGCGCTCCCGACGGCCATTTCTACTGCATCACGCTGGACATGCTCGAGACGGGGGTCTTCTACAACAAAGACATCTTCCACCGGCTGGGTCTGCATCCGCCAAAGGACTGGCCCGAGTTCCTCAAGATGCAACAGCACATCAAGGAGGCCGGCTACACGCCCATGCTGGTGAACCAGGACGACATGACCGACTGGGCGGTCGATCTGACCTTCTATCAGGTCTACAACGACATCAGCGATCTCCTGGACCTCCGCTACGATCCGCGCTCGGGAGCATATCTCAAGGACTATCTGGACTGGGATGAGATCGCCTTCTTGCATTCCAAGGGGTTTTTCTCGCCGACGGACCCGCGCTGGGTGGCTGTCTGGCCCATCCTCAAGCGATGGCGGCAATACATGCCCAAACACCTGGGCACCGGCGAAGAAGCCCGTCGGACGTTTATCACGCAGCAGGGGGCGATGCTCTGGTCCAGCAGCATGCTGGTGAACATGCTGTCACGCGATCCGGACATCCATTTCAAATGGGGCGTCTTTTATCTGCCGCCGATCCCCCGCAGCTTCAACAAATTCTGCAATGGCCACGACCAGTGCGTCATCGGCGGCTCAGACAATCAGTTCGAGATCACCAATTCCGCCATCAAGGACACCGATCCGAGCCTGCCTTTCGAACAGCGCATCGAGAAATCGGAGCGGCTCAAGCGCGCGGTGGCCTTCCTCCAGTTGCTGACCACCCCCAGGAATGCCGACACCGTGGTCAACGAGATGGACAAGTCCCTGCCGAACGTGGTCGGCTGTCCTTTCCAGAAGAACCTTGCCCCATTCGACAAATTCCTCCAACGCCACTACACCATGACCAAGTGGTACTTCACCTTTGACAATCAGTTCGACGAGGTATTCGCCCGCATGTTCCATCTCTACCTCAACGGCGGGTTATCCGAGAGCGAATGGCTGGACTGGATGGAGCGTAATCTCAATACAGCATGCAAGACTGCGATCGAGCGGAAACACCTCGACCTGGCCCCGCTGCAAGAGGAATGGGATAAGCGTGCAGAAATGCGGAAGACGATCAAGGATCTGCCGCCTGGGGCTTACCCATAACAACATGGCGCAGACGACGCTGGTTGACGAGGCTCACACTCCGAACACGGGCTGGAAACCCGTGCCACCAAGTGCGCGCCGGCACGGCGCGCGGCGGCCAACGCTCCTTGCACAGGTGAAGGCTTCACTGGGGCTGTATCTGCTGATCGCGCCGACGTTCATGCTGTTGGCTGTTTTCAACGTCGTCCCGTTCGTCTGGGCGTTTGCCAAGAGCTTCTACGAATTCGAAATCGGCGAAAAAGCCCGCTTTGTCGGCTTCCACAACTACCTCGAATACTTCCACGACTACACCTTCGCCCAAAGCTTCGGCCACATGTTCTTTCTGACCGGCTTTGCTCTGGTCGTGGTGATGATCGTGCCCCTGACCGTGGCGAAGCTGATCTTCTCGCTCTCCTCGGAGCGCGCCAGCTATATCTACCGCGTGCTGTTCCTCGTCCCGATTGTCGTTCCCGGCGTCGCCATGCTGCTTATCTGGCAAGGCATGATTTATTCCGACAGCGGCATCCTGAATGAAACCCTCCGTGCCATTGCTCGCCTGTTCAACCAGCCGCCTGATTCATTCACCAGCGCCTTTCTCTCCAGCCCCCACGGCGTTCTGTGCGCGATCGCATTCATCGGGTTTCCGTTCTGCGGCGGGATCAACATCCTCATCTACTACGCCGGCCTGACCGGCATCCCGGAATCCGTCCATGAGGCCGCGATCCTCGACGGCGCCTCGGGTATCAAGAAGTTCATTCTCGTAAACGTCCCCCTGGTCATGAGCCAGATGAAGCTGCTGGTCATGCTCACAATCATCGCCGGCGTCCAGGGGTTCGAGAACATCCTGATCCTCACCCGCGGCGGGCCAGGCTTCCGTTCGATGGTGCCGGGCCTCTGGATGTACTTCAATGCATTCAGCTTCCAGAAATTCGGGTACGCCTGTGCGATCGGCGTCGTGCTGTTCATCGTGATCATGATGCTGACCCTGATCAACCTGAAGTATTTCCGTTCGGCCGAAGATATCACCGCCAGCAAGCGATGAAGCGCAAACACCCCGACAAGCTCATTCACGCGATCCTGATCCCGCTGGTGATCCTGATCCTGTTGCCGTACGCCTTCGTGATCAACAGCTCACTGCGCGACAATGCGGAACTGAACCATTCCTACTTCGGTGTGCCTCGCGACATCTCACTCGCCGTTCGCTTCACCTGGTACCACATCACCGGCCAGACCAACCGCATTCAGCTTCGGCTCAATGATGATGAAGCGACCGCGAGCAGTCCCACGGTTCTCCCCTACTCACAGGCCATGGGCTATCTCTGGCGCGACTCCACCAAAGGCTACCGCTATGCCTGGGGCGTGCTGCGGCCCTACATGATCAATTCGCTGCTGGTCTGCATTCTCACGATGACCGGCGTCATTGTCGTCGCGTCGGTCACCGCGTACGTCTTTTCACGCTACCGCTTTCCGGGCCACCGGTTGCTGTTCATGTTCATCATCAGCTTCCTGATGATCCCGGGCATCCTCACGCTCGTTCCCAGCTTCCTCTGGATGAAGACCCTGGGTCTGCTTAACAGCTACTGGGTGTTGATCCTGCCCTATGTCGCCGGCGGACAGGTCATCGCGATCTTCCTCTTTAAGAGTTTCTTCGACGCCCTGCCGCAGGAGTTGTTCGAGTCCGCCCGCCTCGACGGCGCCAGCCACTTCCGCCAGTACGTGCACATCGTCATGCCGCTGAGCAAGCAGGTGATTGCGGTGGTGATCATCGTGAACCTGCTGTCGACGTGGAACGCCTTCCTCTGGCCGTTCATGGTCAACAGCGACAGCAATTACTACGTCGTCGCCCAGGGCCTCTACATGATGTCCCAGCAATCTCAGCTCACCAGCAACCAGAGCACGATGTTCGCGGCCTACGTACTGGCGAGCCTGCCGCTGTTGATCCTTTTCCTCTACGCCACCAAGCCCTTCATGACCGGCGTCACGAGTGGCGCTTTTAAAGCATAGGACGGGGGCAAATCAATCGCCCTCATTGACGCGATTGCTTCCGTATCCGTGTCTGCATTCGATTTCCCCGATTCCCGAATGACGTTACCATATGTGCTTCCATCGAGTGCAGGGAGGCATCGCCGTGAGCATGGATCAATCTGTTGCTGCCCGGTCGGCCGAAGCACCTCGCCGCCCGGCGCTCGAAGACATCGTCAAAGCCACGCCGCCGCCGGCGACCGCCCAGCGACTGATCTCTCTCGATGTCTTCCGCGGCATCACCATCGCCGCAATGCTGCTGGTCAACAACCCCGGCTCGGGAAAGGCCTTTGCGCCCTCGAACACGCTGACTGGAACGGCTGGACTCCGACCGACCTGATCTTCCCCTTCTTCCTCTTCATCGTCGGCGTGGCCATTCCGTTTTCACTTGCGCGCCGATCCACTGGGATCTCAAAAGCCAGACTCCTCGGACATATCTGGCTCCGCGCCGTCTCCATTGTCCTGCTTGGCGCACTACTCCAGGCTTTGCCGATCTCCATCGGCGAACTCCCCAGCCGCTTCACGCTCCTGGTCGGTCTCCAAATAGCGGTTGTCGCTTACGCCATCCTCGGGATCGCAGCCATCCTCTTCCCCTGGAAGAAAAGCGCCGCCTGGAACTGGCTGATCTGCGCCATCGGTATCGGGCTCGTTGGATTGCTCTTTGCCATTCACATTGCCAACGCCCGCGCCATCGCCGGCGGACTCTCCCAGCACTTCAGTTTCGGCGGCGGCGCTTTGACGCCCTGGCGGTACCGAATTCCCGGCGTGCTGCAGCGAATCGGCATCTGCTACGGCATCGCCGCAACCATCTTCCTCTGGTCCGGCTGGCGGACCTGCCTTTTCGCTGCCGTCATTCTCTGCGCCGGCTACAGCGTCCTCATGCTGCGCTTACCTTTGGCGCCCTTTACGTCCTACAACGGCGAAACCCTCACCCATACCACCGGCTCACTCACCAGGGAAGACAACCTCGCCCGCCGGATCGATGAGCGCGTTTTCAAATCCCACGTCTGGGGCTCCTATCCCGATCCCGAAGGCCTCATCTCCACGCTCACCGCAATTGCCACTGTTCTCATTGGCATCGCCATCGGCGTCTGGCTGCGCACCCGGCGCATGCCCGCCGAAAAATGCGCAGGTCTTCTCACAACGGGCGTCCTTTCGCTGATCCTCGGCATCTGCCTCGACCACTGGCTCATGCCTATCAACAAGTCCATCTGGACCCCCAGTTTCGTCGTCTTTACTGCTGCGTTGGCAATGCTCGTCCTGGGCTGCATCTACTGGTTCGCCGACGTCTGCGGCTACCGCCGCTGGGTGCTGCCCTGGCGCATCTTCGGCACCAACGCCATCGCCGCCTTCGTCGCCGCCGGCATCGTCACGCGCCTCGGCCTCATGATTCATTTCCCCGATCCAAGGTCACACAAGAACGTCGCGCTCATCCATTTCTGTCAGGAGCGATGCGCCCTGGCGACCCACCAGGCCTCGGCCTGGCTCACGCACGCCATCCCGCATTTCCTCCCGATCGACAACTCCGGCATGACGAGCCTCAGCTATGCGCTGGCTTACGTCCTCGTGATCCTGCTCCTGATGAGCCCCCTCTACTGCATGAAAGTCTTCCTCAAGGTCTGATCGCGAGTGTTCGCCACGCTCGCGCTCGCGTGCTACCATCGGCGACGTGAGCCTGACTGATGCTCCATCGGCTTCGGATGTGCAGGCCCCCGCGACACCGGCACCCAAGTTGAATGCCGATGACCGCGCGCTTGCCCGCCGATCCGCCCTGCTGCTGGTCATCGTGCTGGCGGCTTTTCTCCGCGTCCACCACATCGGCGCCCAGAGCCTCTGGGCCGACGAAGGTCTCACCAACCGCATTCTCCAACTTCCCGCCACCGAGATGCTGCAGCACATTCGGGACTGGGAACAGACCCCACCGGTCTACTACTACCTGATCAAACCCTGGGTCCTGATCTTCGGGAACTCCGAAACCGCCCTGCGCTTCCCCTCGGCGATCTTTGGTACCCTCTCGGTCCTGGCGCTCTATCTCGCTGTCCGGCGAATCTTCGGCACCGCAGCCGCACTTGTCGCCGCGTTGCTCTTGGCGCTTTCCCCCTACCACATCGCTTATTCCCAGGAGGCCCGTGCCTACGCTCTTCTGGTCCTTCTGACCATCGTCTCCTGCGACCTGTTCATGCGGCTCCTGCAAAAGCGAACCAATCGCCTCGAAGGCCTTTACGTTCTGGTGGCTTCGCTGCTGATCTACACGCATCTCTATGGCATCTTCGTCCTCGCCGCACAGAACATCGCGTACGGCGTCGCATGGCTCTTTGATCGACGGGCTGGTTCGCCCCATTTTCTGCCACTCAAACGCTTCCTCATGCTCGACGTCGCCATCGCGATCATCTACAGCGCCTTCGTCCCCACCGTCCTGACCTGGATGCGCAGCGTCGAAGTCACCTTCTGGGTCAAGTCCGTCACTCTCGACGACATTTCGCAGGCCTACCAGTCCTACGCCGGCTCGACGCCGATGCTGCTGGCGCTGGTGATCCTCGCCGTGATTGGCGTCTGGCGTGCTCGCGACCGCATCGGCGCCATCCTCTGGCTCGGCGTCATGCTGCTGCCAGTCGTCGTCCCGGTCATCATCTCAGTGCTGAGCCACCCCAGCTTCTCCGCACGCTACGGCATTTGCGCCTCGCTGGGCCTCTTCGCGCTCGCCGCCGCCGGCGTCTCAGTGCTGCCGAGTCTGCGCTACCAGCTGCCCGTCGCTCTCGTTCTTGCCGTGATCAGCCTGCTCCCCACGAACACGCCCGATCTCAAACCCCAATGGCAAGAGGCCGCCCGCTTCCTCGAAAAGAACATGCACCCCGGCGACTACGCAGCCGTCAACCGCAAGGGCGCCACCTGCATGTATGATTACTATGTCCACCGCCCCGACGTCCGCCGCATCGGCTTTGATGGCATGGCCCTGCCCGTCAGCCAGCCCCTGCGCGACTACAAGCACATCTGGCTCATCCTCTACACCTGCGACACCCCCGCCGACGTCATGCTCCGCCGCGGCCACTGGTGCGTGGGCAAGCAACGCGCCTTCCGCGACATCTTCATCGCCGAACTCTTTGACCCCCCAACGACTCAACCGACAGAATAGCTGCTCATTTCGCCTTTAGCGGCGCCTGCTCCACCCGGGCCGCTTTCTCGATCAGGATGTAGTTGCGGTTGTCGAACTCCGTCAGCTCACCGCTGACGCGGAAGCGAATGTCGTTGTTGTTCCCGATCGAGGCGTTGATCATGTTCGTCAGGTTCTTATTGGGAAGGACGCGAAATGGCGGATCGAGCATATCCTTCCCATCGATAACCGGCGTGAATTCCCAGCCCGTGCCGTCCTGCGTGCGGGTCAGCCGCCCGATCTCATCGGTCACCAGCGTCCCCTCCGGCAGCAGGTTCTGTTGCGGCGCGCCGGCGCCACGGCGTTGATGGTATTGTGGTTGACGACGCCCCCGCCTCCATCGGCCACTGGTTGCAGCGGCGCCGCCGTCTGCGTGGTCGGCTGGAGCATCTGGTTGAGCATCTCTTCCGCCGACAGCCGCCCGCGCCGCTCGCCGGCTCTGTGGCTGGCATGCTCGGCTGCGTCGCCGGCGGCGCATCCTGCCGCCAGCACCCCGCCCGCCAGCGCCAGTCCCAACACCATCGCACGCACCATCATCAGGCACTCCTTTGGTCACCCCCCATCTTATCCCCGCGCGCGATGAAACAAAAAGGGCACAGAGACTTCCCTCCGGGGATCTCTGTGCCCGTATCGAACCTGCCGGGGCGATTCAGTTTGCCGAGGCGACTTGCCTGGGGCGCGGCATGAAGTCCTTGAGCGGACGATTCAGCATGCTCTTGGGAATGATGATGATCTCGCCTTTGTGCGTCGTCGGCATCGGCCGATTCGTCTGGATCGGCTCCGCGTTTGCCGCGCAGACCGGCTGGGCATCGGCGGGAACCACATAGGAACCGTCCGCCTGTGGAATCGCCGCTTTGAGCAGGTCCGACTTGCGGAAATATCGCGGCACATTCGCATTCGCCTCGTTCGCCGCATTCGCGGCGGTGAAGCCGTAATCCGTCATATCGCGATACGGCAGCACATCGCTGTAGACCGGCGAATGCTCCTGGTACGGGTGGTTGAACACGCCGTTATTCGACGCGATGATCTGGATCTGCGCTTCCTGACGGCCATAGCGCAGCAGGTGGGGATTGCTCCCCCCGTAGTAGAAGGTCTGATTGCCGACCGAATGCTGGTACTGCACCGGCAGGTAATAGACCTGGGCAAAGGCCGGCGCGCATACGAGCGCGCAGAAGACAAAGGCGAGGGCGCGAGACATATTTTTCTCCCTTTCCGTGTGGCGGCTCCACTCTAATCGAACCGGCCGTGGGGGAGGGGGGAAAAATGGCTGGCTTGCGGGCCCGAGGCGGATTGGGGGGTTAAACGGGGAGATCTCTAGCGTTCAAGACATGGCAGAGAGCCGCTCATCAAGCTCATCGGGGCGGAGGCCCTGGATCTGCACGGTCTTGCGCGGGTTGTAATGCCCCTTGGTGATCGTGACCTGATAGGGCTTGACGCTGATGGCCGTGGAGATGAGCTCGATCAGGGACTTGTTGGTCCGGCCGTCGCCGGCTTCGCCGCTGACTTCGATCTTCAGTCCGCCGTCTTCCATTCCCACCACTTCGTCCCTGGCGGCATGGGGGATCACCAGCAACTGCAACGTCGCGGTGATGATGCGGCCGTCGCGATCGCGCTTGACGCGGCCGTAGAGGGCGTCGTCGGTGCCGGGGAGGCCGGGATCCCTGGACTCCGCGGCGGCGGTCACCGGGCCGCGGGAACTGTCCAGTTCCATGACCATCGGCGGCCAGAGAAAATTGCGCCAGAAGGTCGAGCACCAGATGTAGATCGGGTCACGCTCATTGCTCCTGGCGATGATCATCGACGCCAGACCGAACAAGCCGGCGGCGAGCAGGAAGAGCAACTCGATGATGAGCATCCACTCAAGCACGCCGGGCCTCGCGAAATGCGGTCAGGCAAGCCTGGATCAGGCGCCGGCCGAGCGTGTAGACGAGGATGCCGACCACGATGTAGTAGGAGACATCGCGAATGAGCGAGATCACCAGCCAGAACATGAAGGTGCTCTTCTGCGATGCATCGAGCGTCCGCACCTGTTCAAACAATGCACGCGTCTCGTCCAGCATAGGTAACCGTTCACCTTCCTGGCCGCGGCCCAAACGAGCCCGCGCCCACAACTTAAACCCAAGGACCCTAGGGCCGGTTACGCCGCCCTTTTTCAGATTCGCTCGTGGACATGAGCACGGCGAGCGAAGCACAACTGGGAACACGATAACGCTTCGGCGTATCTTTTCAAATAAATCCTTTGCACTGCTGTATTCTGGACACCCCGGCAAAAGTTGCGTTAGAGCCTACTCCGAAGAGGCTCTGGCGGGCTTAAATGGGCCCGGTATAGCGGGGTGGCGGCCCAGTGGAGCTTTTCGGCGAGGCTCCGCCATTGTCTGACATCCGGGTTTTCGATCAGCTTCACATCGTGGGGGCTGCGGCGGATGACGATCTTGTCGCCGGCCTGGAGGCGGTCCACCTCCTGGCCGTCGCAGAAGAGCGTGGTCCCCGGATTGACGCGCTCGGCCATGACGATCAGGCAGGTTTCGCTGGAGATGACCACCGGCCTGAAAGAGAGGCTGTGGCGCAGATGGGGGTGACGCAGAGCGCGGGCACATCGGGCGAGACGATGGGACCGCCGGCGGAGACGTTGTAGGCGGTGGAGCCGCTTGGGGTGGAGACGATCATGCCGTCGCCGAAGTAGCGGATTCCGGTGTCGCCGTCTTCGCGGATTTCCAGCTCGATCATGTGGAAAGGCGGGCCGGCGGTCACCACGGCGTCGTTGAGCGCGGTGGCGGCGAGGCGGCGCTTCTGCGAGACGTCGAAGGGGTCCTTGAGCTGGCAGCTCACCTGCGCATCGACGAGCGAGACCTCGAGCATGAGGCGCGAGCTGACGGGGAGCCTGCCATCAAGCAGCTCCTGGAATTGCTCGCGGAAGCGATCAGGCGGGAAGCTGGCGAGGAAGCCCAGGCGGCCGAAGTTGACGCCCATGAGGGGTATCTGGCGGCCCTGAAGCCTGCGGGCGGCGGAGAGGAGGGTTCCATCGCCGCCGAGGGCGAGGATGACGTCGGCTTCGAGGGTGCGGAGGTCGGGCGACTGGTCGGTATCGATGCCGACGATCTCGGCCCGCTCGCGAAGCCAGGGGAGCAGTTCGTCCACCGCCGGCCTGACATTGGGCTTTTCGGTGTTGGCGACGATGAAGAGGCGCACGGCGGCCATGGTAAACAGTTAAACCGGGAAACGGAAATTTGAAGGGGATGGGGATGCAGAAGGCCAATTTGTGCCAGAATGCGGGCTCAACTGCCGGGTGCCGCCGGAGGAAGGTGTGAACGATGAAGGCGGAAGGATGAACGAGGGCCGAAAGCTCGGAATGGGCGTGGCGATGCGGATTTGGTCAGTATGGGTGGCCCCCCTGCCTACTTTGGGCGGCTTGGTGGGGCGCCGGACTCGTTGCCAATTGTATGCGAACGTATCCCTAGCCAAAATGAGGCACTTGAACAAACACTGGTGATTGCGCGACTGGGACTTAGGAGAGTTTTTGCTCTTGTGACGCATGATTGGGCTGGATAGCGTTGGATAAAGATTGTCTTTGAGGCGGTACGGATTTGGAAGCCGGGCCGAACCGGGGGCGAAGGGCGGAAGGTATGGGTGGCGCATCGAGTCGGCTGTTCGCTGGGGCACTCTCCTTTTTATCGCTCCTGGGTGGGGCCTGGGCGGCGACGACTTCGACGAGTCCGGGTCTGGTTGATCGATCGACGCCTGCGGCCGGGTATCAGGCGCTGCTTGACGGCATCAGGAATGAGGATGCACAGCAGGTCGGCGAATCGGTGGCTTTGCCGCCCGCGGTTCCGCTAACGGAGGCAGAGCGGCTTACTTACGCGCGGAGCGTGATCATCGGATCAGAACTCTACTGGGAAATCAGCCGGAAGTTTGGGCAGGAGGCGGCAATGCGGGCGAGGTTTCGAGGCAGGCTCGGCGCGGTTCCGCAGATGGATGCAGCCAAGACGCGTTGGAAGATAGAGGAGTCGTCATTTTCGGATCGTAGTGAAATCGCGGTGGGACGGAACGTCGGAGATGCTTCCCGTTGCTGCGGTTGTCATGCTTCACGCGCAGGATGATCGGAAATGGCGGCTGAATCGTACCGGGGGGAATGCTCCGATGGTCTGGGGTTTGGTGGATGACGCGGCATGGCGGAACGGCGTGCTCGAGCACATTCTTGACGAATTGAAGGCTGGACGGCTGGCGACTGCTGATGCGGTGATGATGGCGCTGGTTCCGCAGGCGTCGCAAGGTCACTCAACAACGTCGGGGACGGATCGGTCAACACCGGACGGGGCGATCGCGGCGATGAATGCGGCGATCGAGCGCGGTGACGTGGCGGCGGCAGCGCAATGCATTACCGAAGCGAGAGCCTCCGCGGCCAAGGCGCATGCCGTCGCGATGGAACTGGTGGAGGAAGAGATCACGGCAAGAAAGCTGACCGAGGCGATCCGGGCCCGGTTTACGCCGGAGCAGGCGCAGCGTCTGATTCGAGATGCAGCGCTCTCAGCGAGTTGGCTGGCGCCATTTCGAAACGCGCGTTGGTCAGTGGACGGCAACGTGGCACATATGGCAGATAACTCGGAGCGTCCTTATGAGCCGTGGATGCGAATGATCAGAGGGAAGGATGGGTGGCAGATTGAATTGCCGGCGGAGGATCCTGCCGAGGCGATGCAGGCGGCGAAGCGGGGCGAAAAGACGCGACGGCAGGCGATGGTTAAGAGAACGGCGCTGCGCAAGGAGGTGCTGGCGCATATCGATCAGTTCAAAGTGCCTGGGACGCTTTTGGATGCACTGAACCCCGCGCCCAAGGGGCAACCGGAGTGGAATCCGGAACAATACGCCAAGCAAATGGAGGAGAAGATCGCGGCCTGGCAGAAGCAGCAGGCGACGCAGCCCGCACCGACGACGAAGGAGGCGAAGGAGCAGGGGATCGGGCTGACGTTCATGAGATTGAGCGTGGCGCTGGCCAGAAAGAACGTACGGGAGGCGGCGAAGTACTACTATGCGGCCGGGGAAGGTGGCGAGGTTTATGTTCTGCGCACGAGCGGCGCGTTTTGGCCGCGCAAGAACTGGCTGAGGCTGCAAGCAGCGAGATCGGCGGCGGCGGTGATGTTCTGTATCAGTTCGCGCTGTTGAACGTGGCGGACGATCTGTATGGATTGACGATGATTTGGGGGGAGCGTGAGAATCGCGAGCGTACACATGTGCCAGCGCGGGACGTGGGATGGGTGCCGAAGATGCAGGAGGTTGGCGGCATCTGGAAAATCGATGTGACGGGGGAGACGGGTGGACAAGCAAAGCAGGAGGCGGAGCGGGCGGATCGAGAAAGCAAGGCGCTGGCCGCGTTAACACAGCAGGTGCGAGAAGGAAAGATTCAGACGGTCGAGGCGCTGCGTCGAGCGATGCGGAGGGCAAAGATAAAAGGGAACAGCAAGCCGCAGGAGAGGTGAGGGAAAATCGCATCGATTTGCGCTGGGGGTGCGATCGAGGTCATGATTGGCCGCCTGCGGGGCTCGGTCCCGATAGCAGCAAGAGGTCAGTTTGAGCGGGATTACGGCGAAGGTGAGGCGGCGCGGAGGATGGCTTCGGGGTCGAGGGGCCGTCGTAGCGGCGGTTGTTGATCAAGAGGGTGGGGGTTTTGTGGACGCCGCTGCGCAGGCCGGATTGGTAGTACTCGCGGATGCGGTGGCAGTGCTTCTAGGTGTCGCGGCCGGCTTCATCTTACGTACCCAAGCGGGCGGGCCGTTGGGGGCCGGTCGGGGATGGCAAGACGCTGGATGCGGTGGTGGTCATTCTGGGGGGGTAACCTTTGGCCGCTTTGCCGGTGCGACAAATTGTCATGTTCGGACCACCATGTCGTCAGATCGGGCAAAAACGGGGTCGGCGGCCGGGTGGGGAGGGTACGGTACTACAACGGTGAGAGTACGGTGTGAGTCGGGAGCCGAATCGGACGCAACACAGGAGAAAAACATCCTGTGTTTCCGTGTTTTCACGGACGGGCTCGGGGCCGGATTGCCTGGATGAGAGGGGTCGTGGCCGTGCCCTTTCCGGCCCATCGCGGGGTGCGGAAAGTGCATAACACGCTCTAGCTCGGCTGTGACCCAAGCATTCCTCGACGCGGGGGCGCGCTGCCATGTCACCTGGCGCAGCGAACGGGAAATCGATCGATTCGAGCTGCGCCGGCGGGTGAAGCTGTATCAGGCGGATGTCGCCTCCGAAGCGTCCGTGCTGGAGCTTTTTGCGGCACTGCCATCCCTGCGTGCATCGGTCCATCTGGTGGGCGGGTTCGCGATGTCACCGATCGACCAGACCAGCGCTGAGGATTTCTCGCGGATGCTGCAGATTAACGCGCTCAGCTGTAATGCCACTAAGCTAAGCCGTATCACAAAGCCGGGCGCGGAGTTGCGCTTTCGAGTACGGCGCGTGGGGAAGTCATGTAGGGGAACCGTTTTTTCTGCCGCTTGATCACCCGCGGCTCAAGCCGACCCGGGCGGAGCGGGTTTACCTTGATGATCGTCGCCGAACTCAAATCGCCGAGGCGCAGCCAGGCGAGGGTGTCGGCAAAACTCAGGCGGTTGACGTTCACCCGTTGTCGCACGGCCGCCCGCAGCATCAGCACCCGGATCAGGTTGTAAACCAGCAGGAACATCCGCCGCTCCTTGCGTACCATCTCCAGCGACTTGCCCTTGAGCACGTCCAGACCCAGCGTGATCTTCAGGTGGCGGATATTGATCTCCACCAGCCAACGCGACAGCCGCAGCTCGATCAGCTTATCCGCCGGATACTTCAGGGGATCCAGCAGCGTGGTGACGATGGTGACGGTGATGGGCCGGAACCCGTGGCGTCGGATCATGCGACGGATCTCCCGCACCGTGATCGACTGCGGCAGCTGCGCCCACTGCGGGTCGCTCAGCCACGGCGGCTTGCGGAGCGGCTTGAAGTACTCGACGATCTGATCGTCCTTCCCCAAGCTCTTGATCAGTCTCGAGCGTGGCTTGCCGCTGCGCCTGCTGCTCTTCCCTTTGCGCGGATGCGCGTGTGGCCGACCGGGCGTGAAATCGACCAGCCGGCGATGATGAACCGGAAAGATCGCGTGCAGATTCGCCTGTAAAATCAGGGCCAGATGCGGCCACCCGGCAAACGCATCATCGCCCAGCAGCACGTCGCCCTCGCGCAGGAGCGGATGCACCTGCGGCGTCTGCGAGACGTCGCTGGTGTACATCGGCGAATCAACGCATTGGAGAAGCAGCCCACTGCGATGATCCATCGCCAGCAAGAGATGCGAGGTGGGGAAGCCGAGCTGATCCCGACAGCCGGCGGGGATGCCGTAATGCTCCCGCAACGGCGGCGTGTCCGGCATCGAATCACTGGTGGCGTCGACGACGTAGACGCGATGACCCTGCCAGAGGTGCGGCTCGTCGCCGAGGTCGTTGGTCTGATCCAGCTCGCCTCGCGCCGCGTCGATGACGCGCTGGTGAACCGATTCGATCAGCTCCATCGGCAAGCGCGAGCGTGCCTGGCACCAGGCGGCGTCGGTGAAGCGTTGATCGGCCAGGTGATGCACCGCTGAGCAGGCGATGTTCCCGTGGGCGACCTGCTGGGCGAAGAGCCGCAGCGTGTTGCCGGGTGAGAGCGGCGTGTTGCGGAAGGAGTGACCGAGCCGCCGCGCCAGTTGATTCATCGGTTCGGGACGGAGAAGATCGCTGCCGTCCGTGCGAATGCGATCCAGGGCTTGATCGAGCGTCGCCATCCGTGGCCTCCTTGTGCAGAAAGGTGATGTTGAACAACCACCATTCTCGCAGAAGGCCACGGCTGGCGCGAGCGATCACAACGTGCGCTGGGGCGCGGACTTATGAGTAACTTAGTGGCATTAGCGCCGAGCTGCTTCTTGTGCTGCCGCGAGGCGACGAGGAATTTCCGCCGCGGCGGCGCCGGCGGGAGAATCGTCAATGTCGCAGCCCGCCCCGCGGTGCAGCCGGCCGGGGGGATGATCGCCTACTCCGCTTCCAAGTCTGCCGTTGCCTCGATCACGCAGTCGCTGGCCGAGGAAGTCAAAGCCGAAGGCATTCTCGTCAATGCCGTCCTTCCTTCGCTGATGGATACGCCCGCCAACCGCAGCGCGATGCCCGGCGCCGATTTCTCGAAATGGCCGCAAGTCGAGCAGGTCGCTCAAGCGATCATCTTCCTCGCCGGCCCGCAGAATGCGCTGACGAGCGGGGCGCTGTTGCCGGTCTATGGAAAGGTGTGAGATGTCCGGCGCAAGCGGCAGCTCTAGGGCGGTGAGGCAGCGCGAACGATGGCGTCGGCGTCGAGGGGGCCGTCGTAGCGGCGGTTGTTGACAAAGAGTGTGGGGGTCTTTCGGACGCCGCTGCGCAGGCCGGATTGGTAGTGCTCTGCGATGCGGCGGCGGTGCTTCTGGGTGTCGCGGCTGTTTTCGAACTTGTAGATCTCCAGGCCCAGGGTCAGGGCGAGGTGGGCGAGATCGACGTCGGCAAGATGCTGCTGGTCGGCGAAGAGGGCCTCGTGCATCTCCCAGAATTTCCCCTGGTCGGCCGCGGCCTCGGCGGCTTCAGCGGCGGCGCTGGCGTGAGGGTGGATGGAGCTCTGGGGGAAGTGGCGGAAGGCGAAACGGACGCGGTCCTGGAGCCGGCGACGCACCTCGCGAAGGACGGGGATGGCGTTGAAGCAGTCGGGGCACTCGTAGTCGCCGTATTCGACGATGGTAATCGGGGCGTTTGGCGGGCCGAGGATGTGGTCGTGCTTGCTCAGCGGCTCGGTGAGCAGGGTTTGGGTATTTTCGGACGGGTGGGGCATGAGGATGCTCGCGGACTGGCGGATGCTACGTTCGGCGGGATCGACAAGCCAGCGCGGGGTGATCGCCTGGGGCGCGATTTCAAGGAGCCGCGACCGTGGGGGAGCGGTTAGCTCGCGAACAACCGCTCCCTTACGGTCGCGGCTCGTCAAATACGATGCTGACGGAAAATTGCGCCGGGCTGGACGCAGGTGGATACAATTCGGCCATGACCGTCGCCGAGAAATCTTCTGCCAACGAGGTCGCGTTCCCGACGCTGGAACCCGCGGACGTGGCAGCCTCAAGGCGCTGGCCAGCACGGAGTGGTTCGAGGATGGGCAGGCGGTGTTTCACGTGGGGCAGCCGGATCTGGATCTATTTGTGGTGGAGTCGGGAGCGATCGAGATCATCAACCCGGCGGATGAGGATCGGCACGTGGTGATGCACGGGCCGGGGCAGTTTGCGGGGGACATTGACCTGCTGACGCGGCGGCCGGTGATCGTGAACGCGATTGCACGGGGACGGACGCAGGTGATCCGCGTGCCGGGGGATCGGCTGCGGGAGATCCTGAGCAAGGTGCCACGGCTGAGCGAGAAGCTGCTGGTGGCGTGCATGGAGCGGCGGAGGCTCTTGACGGCGGCGGGTGTGCTGGGGTTGAAAGTGGTCGGGCCGGGGAAGTGCCGGGATACGACGACGGTGCGGGAGTTTTTGTACAAGAACTTCGTGCCGTTCACGTGGTATGACTCGGAGTCAGAGCAGGGACGGAAGCTGATGGCCAGCTGGGGATCGCCGAAGAAGTCGCCGGTGATCGAACTGCGGGCTGGGGAGCGGCTGGTTAACCCGGATCTTCGGGAGCTGGCGCAGGCGGCGGGCGTATGGCGGCACTGTCCGAGCGGGTCGGTCGATCTGGCGGTGATCGGCGCGGGGCCGGCGGGGATGGCGGCGGCGGTGTATGCGGCATCGGAAGGTGTATCGACGGTGGTGCTGGATCGCCTGGGGCCGGGTGGCCAGGCAGCGGGATCGTCGAAGATCGAGAACTTCATCGGGTTCCCCAGCGGCTTATCGGGGGCGGAGCTGGCGATGCGCAGCGTGCTCCAGTTGCTCAAGTTCGGGGCACGGATCGTCGCGCCGGTCATGGTTGAGCGGATCGAGGTGGACCCGGCAGCGGACGGGTATCACGTGCTGCACCTGGACTGCGGCGTGAAACTGCGGGCGCGGACGATCCTGGTTGCGGCGGGAGTTGCCTGGCGCAAGCTGGCGGCCGAAGGGGCGGAGCGATTCGAGGGGGCGGGCATTCACTATGCGTGTACGTCGGTGGAAGCGCTGCTCTACGATCACAATGACGTGGCGGTGGTCGGGGCGGGGAATTCGGCGGGGCAGGCGGCGATGTTTCTCGCGGAATGCTGCCGGGATCGTCGGGTGCATCTGCTGGTGCGGCGGAAGCTGGGACCGTCGATGAGCGATTATCTGGTGGGGCGGGTTCGATCGTGCGCCGAATATCGAGGTGCACGAGGGCGTGGAGATCTCGGTCGTGCATGGGGAGCGACGACTCGAGGGCGTGTCGCTGAAGAAGTTCGCGGGTGAGGATAAGGCGGCGAGTGGCGGCGAGGCGGAGGAAAGATTGCCGCTTTCGGCGGTGTTTGTCTTCATCGGTGCGGAGCCGGGATGTTCGTGGCTTCCCGAGACAATCGCGCGGGACAAACTCGGCTACATCCTGACGGGCGTGGACGCGATGCAATCGGGGAAATGGCCGCTGGTGGATCGCGAGCCGTGCCCGCTGGAGACGACGGTTCCGCGGATTCTGGCGGCGGGCGACATTCGGGCCGGTTCGACAAAGCGGGTTGGATTTGCGGTTGGGGACGGATCGCTGGCGGTCACATGCGTGCACAAGCTGACGGCGATTCGGGATTAGGAGAATCGGAATCGCCGGAAGCCTGCACTGCATCGCAGCTGTGGCTTGGGGACGTTCTTCAGCTTTTGATTTGCGACACTTTCGAAGTCGCCAATGATGATTGGCGGCGTCGCATTTGAGGGGATTTTCCGGGAAGTCTTTCAACGGGCGGGGCCTTGGATTATTGTTCGCGGGTGACCAACGAAGGATCGTCATGACCGCCACGCAGACACAGCTCAATCGGTACTCATCCCGCATCACGCAGCCCGCCAGCCAGGGGGCTTCGCAGGCCATGCTCATGGCCACGGGGTTGTCCTGGAAAGACATGGACAAGCCGCAGGTGGGCATCTGCTCGGTGTGGTATGAGGGGAATCCGTGCAATATGCACCTGGCGAAGCTGGGCGACAAGGTCAAAGAGGGCGTGGAGGCGGCCGGGTGCGTGGGGATGCGCTTCAACACGATCGGCGTGTCGGACGGGATCTCGATGGGGACGGACGGGATGAGCTTCTCGCTTCAGTCGCGCGATCTGATCGCGGACTCGATCGAGACGGTGATGGGGGCACAGTGGTATGACGCGCTGGTGGCGATTCCGGGATGTGACAAGAACATGCCGGGTTGTGTGATGGCGATGGCGCGGCTGAACCGGCCTGCGATCATGATTTACGGGGGAACGATTCGGGCAGGATGCGCGACCATTCGTGGCGTCGAGGAGAAACTGGACGTGGTTTCCGCATTTCAGGTTTATGGCCAGAAGATTGCCGGGAAGGTGACGGAGGACGAGCGGCGGGAGGTGATCGCCAAGGCGTGTCCGGGCGAGGGGGCGTGCGGGGGGATGTACACGGCGAATACGATGAGCTCGTTCATCGAATGCCTGGGTATGTCACTGCCCTACTCTTCCTGTGCGCCGGCGGACGATCCGCAGAAGATGGACGAGTGTTTCCGGGCCGGGCAGGCGATGCGAAAGCTGCTGGAGCTGGACCTCAAGCCGAAGGACATCGTCACGCGGCAGAGCTTTATCAATGCGATGCGGCTGACGATCGTGCTGGGTGGATCGACCAATGCAGTGCTGCACTCGATCGGCATGGCCAGGGCGTTTGGGATTCCGCTGACGATCGATGACTGGCAGAAGGTGTCGGACCAGACGCCGCTGCTTTCGGACTTCAAGCCTTCAGGCAAATACGTCATGGAAGATCTGCACGCCGTCGGCGGGGTGCCGGCGGTGATGAAGCTGATGCTGGAGAACAAGCTGATCGATGGCTCGCAGCGCACGGTGACGGGGAAGACGATCGCGGAGAATCTGCGCGATCTGCCGGGATTAAAGGCGGGGCAGAAGATCGTTCATCCAATCTCCGAGCCCATCAAACGGGATGGGCATATTCGCATCTTGAAGGGCAACCTTGCGCCGGAGGGGGCTGTTGCGAAGATCACCGGGAAGGAAGGCACGCGCTTCACCGGGACGGCGAAGGTGTTCGACTCGGAAGAAGATATGCTGCATGGGTTGGAAGCCGGGAAGATTGCCAAGGGAGACGTGATCATCATCCGTTTCGAAGGCCCGAAGGGCGGGCCGGGGATGCCGGAGATGTTGACGCCGACGACTCGCCTTGGCGGGGGCTGGGTTTCTCAATGACGTTGCACTGATCACGGATGGACGCTTCTCGGGCGGATCGCATGGGTTCATCATTGGTCACGTCACGCCGGAAGCGATCGACGGCGGGCCGATTGCGCTGGCGCGGAACGGCGATCAGGTTCGGATCGATTCGGAGAAGTGCACGATCGATCTGCTGATCGACGCGACGGAGATGGAGAAACGCCGGGCGGCGTGGAAGCGGCCGCCATATAAGGCAAATCGCGGGACGCTTTATAAGTATATCAAGAACGTCAAGAGCGCTTCGGAGGGATGTGTTACGGATGAATGAAGCTGAGATTGACTGCAACTTGGTCGCTGCGGCGGCATCTTGTTTTTCGAGGAAACCATGATTACCAACAGCAAAGCCGTTCGCGACGTGATGCCCGAGGATCTGCCCAAGATTCACATGCCCAGTCTTACGGTGCGCCAGATCCTCAAGGGTCAGAAGGCGCTTGTGACGGGCGCGAATTCCGGAATCGGTAAAGCCTGCGCGATCGCGCTGGGATTGGCCGGGGCTGAAGTGGTCGTGAACTACGTCTCTCATGAAGACGCTACACAGGACGTCGTCGCAACGATCAATCAATCGTCGCGCGCGATCGCAGTCAAGGCGGACGTATCGAAAGAGGACCAGGTCCAGGCGATGTTGAAGAAGATGTTCGACGAATTCGGGACGATCGACATCCTCGTCGCCAATGCGGGGCTTCAGCAGGATTCGCCGATCGACACGATGACGCTGGCGCAGTGGCAGAAGGTGATCGACGTCAACCTTACGGGGCAGTTCCTCTGCTGCCGGGAGGCGATTCGTGAGTTCAAGCGGCGCGGCGTAAAGCCGGAGGTTTCCGTTGCGGCGGGGAAGATTATCTGCATGTCATCGGTGCATGAGGTCATTCCCTGGGCGGGTCACGTGAATTATGCGGCCAGCAAGGGCGGGATCATGCTGATGATGAAATCCATTGCGCAGGAAGTGGCCCCCTACCGCATCCGCGTGAATGCGATCGGGCCGGGCGCGATTCGCACGCCGATCAATCGGCCGGCATGGGATACGCCGCAGGCGATGCACGAGCTTCTCAAGCTCATCCCGTATAAGCGCATCGGCGAGCCGGAAGACATCGCACGGGCGGCGGTCTGGCTTGCGTCCGATGAGGCGGACTACGTCACCGGCACCACCCTGTTCATTGACGGCGGAATGACGCTTTATCCGGGCTTTGAAACCGGCGGCTGATGTCGGGTATCGCACGGATGATTCACGCCGATCCGCCGTATAATCACGCCATGCCGATTCTGGGCCATGGCATCGACATCGTCGAGACGGGGCGCATTCGCAAGCTGCTCGAGCAGCACGGCCAGCGTTTTCTCGATCGCGTGTTCACCTCTGCCGAGCAGGAATATTGCGCGGGCAACCGTACACGCTACTTCGAGCACCTGGCGGCGCGATTCGCGGCGAAGGAGGCGGTGCTCAAGGTACTGGGCACCGGCTGGCGCGGAGGGATTGCGTGGACGGACATCGAAGTTGTGAAGGAAGCCAGCGGGCAACCGAGGATTCGATTGACCGGCGAGTGCGAGCGGATCGCGCGGGAGCAGCACATCACCCACTGGCACGTGAGCCTGAGCCATATCGAGACCCATGCAACCGCCAGCGCGATCGGGATGACGGGACCGAACGCGGAGATGCCGTGATCAAGTGCAAAATCATCGGGTTGGTGCTGCTGTCTTCGTTGGCCGTCGGGTGCAACCTGACCGAACAGCAGCTGATCATCAACCGCTCGCCCGACGTGCCGGCGACGATCAGCGTCAGCTCGCCGGCGTTCGCCAACGGCAAACCGATCCCCGAGCGGTATACGACATCGCTCGATATCTCGCCGCCGTTGAAATGGTCGAGCGGACCGGCAGGGACGAAAAGCTATGTTCTGCTGGTGGAAGACGCGGATGCGCCGCCGTCTGAGCCGTTCGTGCAGTGGGTGGTGTATAACATCCCTTCCGATGTAACGACGCTTCCCGAAGGCGTGCCACACGACAAGAAGCTCAAGGACAATCCGGCGATCATCCAGGGAAAGAACTCGCACAAGCAGATCGGATACCTGCATCCGGTCCCCTTCGATCGCCATACACATCACTATCACTTCGAGGTATATGCGCTGGACGATGAGTTTGACCCGGCATCGGGCATGTCCAAGTCGGAAGTGGTCACCGCGATGAACGAGCACGTGCTGGCCAAAGGTGAATTGGTGGGGACGTACCGCCAGAAGTGACAATCTGCACAAGGGGCGCGAGGGGAGGGCGTTGTCTGCTTATCGTCTCGGTTGGTGGGACGTCATGCATTGCCGGACTCCCATCGACGCGTCATCTCGGTTACAACAGTGACGGTTATGAGTTCCCCTACATCAACGATTCGCCTTGGAACGCGCGGCTCGCTGCTGGCCAAGACGCAGTCGCAGTTGATCGCTTCCGCCCTGGAAAAGCTGCAACCCGACCTGGCCATTGAGCTGGTCATCTTCAAAACTCAAGGCGATGCTATTTTCACCAAGCCGCTTTGCGAATTTGGCGGCAAGGGTCTGTTCACGCAGGAGTTGGAAAAGGCGCTTCTGGCGGGGGAGATCGATTTTGCGGTCCATAGTTTCAAGGACGTGCCGGTCACCATGCCGCTGGTGGATCAGTCCGACCTGATCTTCGCGGCGGTTCCCAAGCGGGAGGATCCGCGCGATGTGATGGTGAGTACGAAACACACGAACATCGACGATCTGCCGCAGGGGGCAAAGGTGGGCACTGGTTCATTGCGGCGCCGGGCCCAGTTACTTGCGCTTAGGCCTGACCTTGCCATCGAAGCGGTTCGCGGCAATATCGATACGCGTCTACGCAAGCTGCGTGAGGGGCAATTCGAAGCGGTCATTCTCGCGGCGGCTGGTTTGCGACGCACAGGCCTGTTTGATGAGGCGGAGATGGTCATGCTGCCGACGGAGCAGATGCTTCCGGCTGCCGGCCAGGGGGCGCTGGCGCTGCAATGCCGCCGCAGCGATGCGCGAATGCGTGAAATTCTTGCCGGTATAAACGATCCGACGAGCCAGACCTGCGTGGCGACCGAGCGCGCGGTCGTGCAGGCGCTCAATGGCGACTGCCAATCGCCGATTGCGGCTCTTGCGGAAATCTCAGAAAACGATTTTTCGCTGCGCGTCGCGGTGGGAGCGCGAAATGGAGCCCCGCCAGTGCTGCACGCGCAATCGGTCGCCAAGTTCGGTAATGAACCCGAGAGGGTTGCAGCAGTCATTCAAGAGCTTGATCGACAAGGGGTTAGGAAATTCCTGGCTGAGGATCCGTAGGCCGGCACGTGAACCTGTGTATGGAGAGGGCGTAGCATTTGACAGTGCAGAATTAGAATGCTGCATGCGATAAACGTCGATGATTCTGATGGCAGACGTTTGACTGGGAATGTTTTCACAAACTATATTCCCGGCGGCGGTTTCCGACAGGTTTAAGGAAATTGCAGGACGATCGCCCCAAAATACTGGTTCTCTCAGGTCACTCCGGTGCACACGGTCAGATTGTCGAATCGCTCAAGGCAACATGCGACGTGGTCGAAACCTCGACAATCGATGAGGCGATCAATGCCCTCCGCACGGATCACTTCGCGGCGGTCTTTTCGGATTCGGCGGATTTTCTTCCTCTCGAACGAGCGCTGGTCTCACAGCAAGCGAGCCTGATTCTCAACACCATCGGCGAAGGCGTCTGCATCGTGGACGGGGAGGGGCGTCGAACTGGATGAACAAGAAGATGCAGGCCTGGCCAGCCCGCGTACACGAGAAGATAAGGCGGACATGCCATGAAGCCTTCCAGCTTTTCGCCACGCAAGTCTCGCCGCAAGCCCCCGACGCCCCAGCCCAGTTTTCCCGCTCCAAACGATACGCCCTGAATATTGAAGACCAGCAGTTCCTGGAAATGATCGCGAGCCCCGTGATCAATCCCGGCGGGCACGTCGTGCAGGTGGTCGCGGTGGTGTGGGATGCGACCGGAACGCGGCGGCTGCAACAGAAGATCGACGCAATCGACAAGGCGGGGCGCGAGCTGGTGCGCTCGAGTCCGACGCGATGAGCAAGATGAACGTAGGCCAGCGGCTCAAGCTGCTGGAGGAGAAGATCATCAGCTTCACGCGCGAACTGATGCACTTCGACCACTTTGCGATCCGCCTGCTCGACCGCAAGAGCAACAAGCTGGAGATGGTAATCAGCGCGGGCCTGCCCAGCGACGCGTTGAATATCGAGCTTTTTGCGAACGGCGAGGCCAACGGAATATCGGGATATGTCGCCGCCACCGGGCGCAGTTACATTTGTCCCGACGTCGAGTGCGATCCGCGGTACGTGCAGGGATTGGATCAGGCCAAGAGTTCGTTGACGGTTCCGCTCCGGCTGCACGACAAGGTGATCGGGATCTTCAACATCGAATCGCGACAGCGGGCGGCGTTCAACGAGGACGACCGGCAGTTTGCCGAAATCTTCGGGCGATACGTTGCAGTCGCCCTGAACATCCTCGACCTCATGGTGGTGGAGCGGGCGGGAACCGCGCATAAGGTGGCGGACGACGTGAGCGCCGAGGTCGCCGGCCCGCTGAACGATATTGCATCGGATGCGTCGGGCTTGATGGACGATTACATCGGCCACGACGATCTGCGGCACAAGCTACAGGCAATTCTTGACAACGTTGCCACGATCCGGCGTTCGCTGAAACAGGCGGCGGAAGGTCCCAATACGGTCTTGGGCGCCGGCGAGATCACGGAGCAGGAGGACCCGGTTCTCAGCGGGTCGGAGGTTCTGGTCGCCGATGACGATCCCAACATCCGCATGACCATCAGCGACGTGCTTCGAAAATATCATGCGGTGGTCACCGTCGCCACCAGCGGTGCGGGAGCGATTGTGGAGATCGAGCGGCGCGAGTTCGATCTGGTCATCAGCGACATCAAGATGCCGGACAAGACGGGCTACGATGTTTTTGCCGCTGCTCGGAGGCACAGCCAGACGCTGCCGGTGATTCTGATGACGGGGTTTGGCTACGACCCGAATCACTGCATCGTTCGCGCCAGCCAGGAAGGTCTCCAAGCCGTCCTGTTCAAGCCCTTCAAGGTGCAGCAGTTCCTTGCCGAAGTGCGCAAGGCGCTTCAGGCTCAGCGGGTGGGATAGGCGTCGTTGGACGCAAACGGGCGGGACACATCGGAGTTTTTCGACGCGCCGTGTCCGGTCGGCCCCGCGGTCGTCAATGGTACATTGGTAAGACGAGCACCATGGAAGACGCGCATCTGCTTCAGCAATACGTTGAGACGGGTTCTCACGAGGCGTTTGAAAGCCTCGTGAAGCGGCACGTCAACTTCGTATCTGCAGCAGCGATGCGGCACGTGCACAACGCCGAAATCGCCGAGGATGTCACGCAGGCGGTTTTCACGGTGCTGGCGCGGAAGGCGGCCACGCTGCGGCACGAGGCAGTCTTGAGCAGTTGGCTGCTGAGCACGACGCGCTACGCGGCGCTGAGCACACTGAAGATGGCTCACCGCCGGAGGCATCACGAGAAGCAGGTGGCTCAAATGACGGCCGGGAACCAGGTCAGCGAAAACCTCGAGCTGCAGTGGCATCAGTTGCAGGAGATGCTCGATGTGGCGATGGGCAAGCTGCGCGAATCGGACCGCAAGGCAATCCTGCTGCGCTTCTACGAGCGCAAGAGCTTTTCGGAGATCGGGCGGATTCTGGAGACGGCAGAAGACGCGGCGAGGAAGCGCGTGAGCCGGGCCGTCGATCAATTGCGAACGATTTTCGCCAAGAACGGGGAACTGATTCCAGCGGTGGCACTCGGGACGTTGCTGTTCACCAGGCTCGCACCGCTTGCGCCGGTGGAGTTGGCAGGAAAGATCACCGCTGCGGTGCTTGGGCCTGTGGGCGCGCCGATTGGTGCGTCGGAGCAACTGGCGCGAGGCATTCTGCACCATCTGGGCGCGGTGAAAGTGCGGCGGGTGGCGGCACTGACACTGGCGATGGTGCTGATGCTCGCGTTAGGAACCATCGCCACGTTTCAGATGCTGAAGTGGCATCAAGAGCTCAATCAGCCAAAGGATGTTGTGCCCGTGCACGTCGCGGTCCAGAAGTGATTTGTGCCCGAGTTTCGGTGATGCGTATGCGTAACGAGCGATTTGTGCTTCAGGCGATGCCGGAAAGAGACTCCGCCGGCTTCGATGCACGCCGGGTTGTGGACGAGCTGCTCGAGGATGCGGTGCGTCGGCAGGCATCGGACGTACACTTCGAGCCGATGGCAGATGGGCTCGAGGTGCGCTATCCCATTGATGGATTACTGCAAACCGGCAGCACACTTCCGACCGCGGCCGGGCGAAGCCTCGTGCAGCGGTTGATGGTCATGGCGCAGCTGCTGACGTATCGGACAAACGTCCCGCAGGAGGGACGGGCGACGGTGATCGTTCCCTCGCATCCGCAACTGATGGACCTGCGCGTGAGCATCATGCCCACGACGCACGGAATGCGGGCGGCGGTGCGCCTGCCGGCGGAGCTGCGCAGCCGCGGGATCTCGATCAGTTGCAGTTGCCGCAGCACGTGCTTGAAGGGTTGAAGGAGTATGCCGTCACGGATTCCGGAATGCTGATCCTCGCCGGGCCCGCGGGGAGCGGAAAGACGACGACGATCTACGCCCTGCTCCAGCACATCGCCAGCACGTCGCCGGGCTTGAGCATCGTGGCGTTGGAGGATCCTGTCGAGCGGAATCTTCCGGGCGTGACTCAAATCGAAGCTTCGCCTTTCGGTGAACTGACCTACGAGCGGGCGCTGCGGTCGATCCTGCGGCAGGATCCGCAGGTGTTGATGCTTGGTGAGATTCGGGATGCCGCCACCGCATCGATCGCGATCCAGGCGGCGCTGTCGGGACATCGCTTGATTTCCACGCTGCACGCGGCCACACCCGCGGGAGCGATCGCCAGGCTCCTGGAGATGGGTGTCGAGCCGTATTAGATCACCAGCGCGTTGGCTGGAATCGTATCGCAGCGGCTGGTGCGACAAAGACGCGATGGTGGGTACGCCGGGCGCGTGCCGATTGCGGAACTGGTCACCCTGGATCAGGCACTACGCACAGCGATGTTGAACCGGTCAGACGTGGACTCGCTGCGCGGCACGTACGAACAGCGGCCGGGTTACAGGTCGCTGCGCGTCGCGGCCAGAGAGTTGGTTGAGCGCGGCGTGACCGACGAACCAGAAATTGAACGCATTCTCGGCAGGCCGTAGATGCGTTTACGCGAGGTTCGCATGCCTGAAGAGACCGGATCCATGAACGCCTTCGCCTATCAGGCGCAGACCGACGAGGGGCATCCGATCAGCGGGACCATCGATGCCCCCGACGTGGAACAGGCCGGTCGGTTGCTGACGAATCTGCGCCTGCGCGTGCTTGAACTGACCCCCATGCAGCGGGTAGCCCGGGCCAAGCCGCTCCGCGGCGATGATTTTCTGGCATTCAACCAGCAGTTGGCTCATCTGACGGATGCAGGACTGCCGGTTGAACGCGGGCTGCGGCTGATCGCCGAGGATATGCGGTCGAAACGGCTGGGCAAGGCGATCCGGACAGTTGCCGACGAGCTCGATCGGGGTACGCCGCTCGGGGAAGCGTTTGATCAGTTCCAGGGAGTCTTTCCGCCGCTTTATGGAAAGCTGGTTACGGCGGGAATTCGCTCGAACAACCTCAGCGGAATGCTGCTGAACCTCGGACAGCATCTCGATCTGATTGCTCGCCTGCGCTCCATGCTCTGGCGAGTGCTGGCATATCCGATCATCGTCATCTTTGCGATGGCGGTCGTCCTGGCGTTTCTCGGCATTGCGGTCATTCCTCAATTTGACGTCCTCTTCAGAGGATTTCACGTTCAGTTGCCCCGATTCACGGAGGTGGTCCTGGGCGTTGCCAAGTGGTTGCCTGTTGCCGCGATCATCGTTGCAGTGATTGTCGTTACGCTGCCTTTGATCTGGAGCGTACTGCGGCTGATCGGAGCGGATCGCGTCGCGGTCGATCGCGTCCTGGTTCCGCAGCCGCTGATCGGGGCGGTCATTCGGTGGAACCTGATTGCACGATGGTGCGATGCCGTGCGGCTCGGGGTGGATGCTCACATGGATCTGCCCGGTGCGATCGCGATGGCGTGCGAGGCAATCGGGTCGCCCGCAATCGAGCGCGACAGCCGCAGGCTGATCGAGACGCTGCAAGCCGGACGCAGAATGGACGAGGTCCATGGCGTGGAGTTGCTGCCCACCACGCTGATTGTCGCGATCTCCCACTCAAGCGAACAACATGATCTTGCAGGCATGCTGGGGAATCTAAGTGAGATGTATCAGGAGCATGCGGAGATGCGACTGGAAGCGCTGCCGAGCGTCTTGACGCCCCTGTTCATCATGTTCATCGCGATCGTGATCGGATTCGTGATTCTGGGCCTGTTCTTGCCATTCCTGACGCTGATTCGCTCACTAACGGGGATGTGACCATGAAGCATTCACAGAAATCCGTCAGGCCGGTTTTCTGGATCGTTGCCGCAGTGACGATCCTGGTGGCACTGACGATCATGGCGGATCTGGGGCCTGGACCACAGTATCTGGAAAGGCTTGTGTCCGTGCTCATCTTTGTTGCGGCCGCCGGAGATTGCACACTGCTGTTCTTGAGCATTGGACTGGCAGTGAGCGGACGTCGGCGGCGGGCCGCGATGATCCTGAATTATCTGGAGCAATCCGTGCGGCTGAATCTGCCGTTGCCGAAAATTCTCCGTGCCGCGCGTGAGGGGGAGACAGGTCGATCCGCGTGGAGGCTGCGACTGTTGCAGCAGCACGTGGAAGATGGGATGCCGCTTGGCCACGCGCTGGAGGCATCGGTGCCGGAGATGTCAGCGCGAACGATCGGAATTCTTACTGCGGCCGAGCGGATCGGTCAGTTGCCCAGGGCCCTTGCACGGCTGCGTAAGGAACAGCGTCGCTCGCCTCGGCGCGATTCGGTCAACATCACGTTTTATCGCATCTACCCGGTGATGATGCTCATGGTTTGCGCTGCAACCTTGACGCTCATCAGTGTCTTCGTCCTGCCAAAACTCGCGGCGATCTTTCACGACTACGGAGAGACCCTGCCTGCAATCACCCTTCGAACATTTACCTGTGCGTTCGCGGCCGCCCCGTGGATTCTGGTGCTTATGGCGGTTGTCCTGCTGGGGGCGGCGTTTGGCACAATCTGGCTGTTCGCCTATCCCCTATATCATCGACAGATGATCTGGCGCGGGGCGTTCGATCAGGTTATCTGGCGAATACCGGTGCTTCACGCGCTGGAACGGGACCGCGGGCTCGCAGATGCATTTGCATTTGTCGCCGATGCGGTGGAGGCGGAATTGCCGCTGCACGTTGCACTGACGGAGGCATCGTCGCTTCACATCAATGAGGTGCTGCGCAAGCGGCTTTTGCTCTGGCGAAGTGAAACGGCACAAGGCGCGCCCATTCACGAAGCGACCCACAAGGCATTGCTGCCCGCGCTGGCTGTGGGCATGCTCGGCAGCATGACGCGCCGGGAAGACGCCGCCGGTGTTTTTCAATTTCTGCGCGCGCTACTATCGCAGCAGGTTCAGCCGACTGGCCGCCGTCATCCAGGCGTCGATTGCCCCGGTAATGGTTCTGTTCTTTGGATTGCTCGTCGGCGTGATCGTGCTCAGCCTGTTCGTGCCGATGACAACACTCGATCAGATTACTGCAATCAAGACCGGCCTATGAACAAAGCTCCGCGACATCGCGCATTTCTACTGGCCGAAGTGATCGTGGCGATTGCCCTGGTGGGAATCGTGGTCACGCTGCTGAGCGTTTCGCTTCATCAGAAGACCGTGAACTCGCAGCGGCTAGAGGACTCCAGGCGGGCAACGTCGCTGGCGGAGCAGACTTTGACCGCTCTTCAGACAGGAGCAACCCGACCGGAGGCGCCGCACGGCGCGATGGTCGTGGTGAAGCAGTTGGATACGCCGACAAGCGTCGGCCGCCTGGCCTGGGCCGAGGTACAGGTGCAGCTCAATGGACGAGAAGCGAGGATCATCGGTGTCGTTCGCGCTGGCGCCTTGCAGAAAGGTGGCGCAAAATGACTGCAAAGCGATTCAGTCGGCGCGGCTATACGCTCTTCACAATTCTGACGATCCTCATCGTACTGGGAGCGTTCTCCCTGATCGCGAGCCGGGCATTTGTGGCCACGATGACGGTAAACGCGCGCACCGCAAAGGCGCACACTCAGGTAATGCGGTTTGAATCGGCGATGCGATTGCTGCGAGCGGATGTATGGAATGCCGCCGCAATGTCGGGCCAGGACAATAATGTCCTTCTCAAGACGTTCGGCGGGAGCGCGATGACGTGGATAGTCGATTCGGACGGCACGATCGTTCGATACTGGCACGAGGGCGGAAGAACGCAGACGCGCCGCTGGGAAATGGGTATTCCCGGCATCACGCTCGCAGTCCACGGAGCGGACGTCGTCATTCACGTCCCCGACGGTCGATACACACGCGAAACCGAGCGGCATCTGATCAATCAGCACCGCGTCGCCGAAGGGCTGGCATCATGAACTCCTCGAATCAACGCCACTGTCGCCGCGCCGGGCTCGCGATGATCGTCGCGCTGAGTCTGCTCATCATCGTCGGCGCAACGCTGACGGTAATGGCCGCGACGTTTGGCGGCGGGGTTCGCCGGGCCAACTCCAGCCGGATCGAAACGCAGCTTCGTCAGTTGCTTGTCGCGGGGGAGGCGATTGCGCAGCGCAGCTGCAGAACCTCGCTTCAACCCAGCCTGTCAATGCGGATTTACCTCCCGCGCTGACCCGGGCGCGGGCAAAGCTGATCATCACAGGCAATCCGCATCAAACGCGCATCGAAGCTGAGTTGGACGGTCGTCGCGCCGCGGAGACCGTTTCCTTCACGAAGACGGGAAACGGCTGGAAGATCAGCAATCTTGAACTTGAAATGTAGTTCCCGGCCCGGTCACACCCAACCCAGCGATCGCTCGACCGCTGCGAGCCACTTCTGGTAAAGCTCCTCCCGCTGATTCGGATCCCTCCTCGGCTGCCAGACGCGATCCTCAGCCGCCGGATTGAATTCTGCGACGTTGTTCCAGAACCCTACGGCCGCCCCCGCAGCGTAGGCGGCGCCAAGCGCTGTGGTTTCCATGACGCGAGGCCGCGCAACGGGAATTCCCAAAATGTCAGCATGGAACTGCATCACAAGTTCGTTGACGGTCATGCCGCCATCCACGCGCAGCCTCTGAAGCTCAACATTCGCATCCCGGCGCATTGCTTCAAGGACGTCGCGTGTCTGGTAGGCCGTGGCTTCGAGCGCCGCGCGGGCGATGTGGGCGGCGGTAGTGTGCGCCGTCAGTCCCACGATCGTTCCCCGCGCATCGGGCGCCAGCGCGGGGTGAAAAGCCTCGAAAACGCCGGCACGAAATAGACACCGCCGTTGTCCCGCACGGATGCGGCCAACGCTTCGATTTCACTTGATGCCGAGATGATCTTCAGATCGTCCCGAAGCCACTGCACAAGCGCCCCCGTCACCGCGATCGATCCTTCGAGAGCGTATTGCGGCGGTTTCCCGGCCTGCTGGTAGGCGACGGTGGTAATGAGCCCGCTCTTGGATTGCACGGGGGAATCTCCCGTATGCAGGAGCACGAAGCATCCAGTGCCGTACGTATTCTTGCACAGTCCCGGCGCATTGCAGCCCTGGCCGGCAAGTGCCGCCTGCTGATCGCCCAACACGCCACAGATTCGAACGCCGGTCAATCGCTCTGCAACAGCGCGAACAGTTCCGAATCCGTCGGGATTACTGGACGGCAGAATCGTCGGCAGCATCCGCCGCGGAATATCAAACGCCGCGAGCAACTCGTCATCCCACCGGAGTGTCCGCAGATTCATCAGGAGAGTGCGGCTGGCGTTGGTTACATCGGTCACGTGCAGCCCGCCATGGACGCCGCCGGTCAAGTTCCAGATCATCCAGGAATCGAGCGTACCAAGAGCGGCGCGTCCCTCGTTTGCCATTGCGCGGACGCCGGAAACATGGTCGAGAATCCAGCGGATTTTGCTGGCGGAGAAATACGTCGCCAGCGGCAACCCCGTCTTGGCGCGGAAGCGGTCAGCGCCCCCCTGCCGCGCCAGTGCCTCGATGTCGCCCTGCGTGCGCGTGTCCTGCCAGACGATCGCATTGTAAAGCGGCCAACCGGTCTGGCGATCCCAGACGACCGCGGTCTCGCGCTGATTGGTAATGCCGATCGCTGCGACGTCGGCCGAATCGATCCGCGCCAGTTCCATCGCTTCGGCCGTCACCTGTGCCAGCCGCTCGAGGATTTCCATTGGATCATGCTCGACCCAGCCCGGCTGCGGATAGATCTGCCGGTGCTCTCGCTGGGCCATGACCGCCCTGCCGGTGCGATCAAAAAGCGCGCAGCGCGTGCTCGTTGTCCCCTGATCGATGGCTGCAACCCACTGAGGCACTTGGATGAATTCTGATGTCTCGTCCCCTCAACGCAAGTCGTCGCGAAGATTGCCGTTCTGTCGCAGCCCCTTCCCGTATCTGAGTATTCCTGGGCCGGCTGATTCGGATTCCACTTAAATCGCAGGCCCCAAGGATGTGCCGCGTAAGCGGGGCCGCCCAACCTGACCTGCCAGAATCGCCTCAAACCCGCGCACGTCGCGAGCCATGATGGGACGCTCACAATCGCCATTCGGCCTGCTGCCGGGTTGCACCGTACTCACACCGTACCCGCACCATACCCACACCGTAGTAATACCGTAGAGCTTCCGGCCCAAAACCGCCCGCCCCGCGTGCCAAAATCGCAATTCTCAGACAATAGTGGTCATCCGGATTTCCTCCCAATCGCAGGCCCCACAGACGCCCCCCCACAAGCCGAGGGCTACTCAACCTTGGTGCGCGAGAATCACGTAAAAGCCACATTATTCCAGAGCTGCTGAATCTGCTCCAACTCTGCCGCACACACCTATCGCTACATTTCCGGGCGCGCCAGTTGCATCATCTCCTCCGGGTGTAACCCCCCGGTGTTTGTCAGGAGGACAGCTTTCGTCCGCCTTGTGCTAAGGCGGCCGGCGCCGTGCGTTTGCGAGCCCGTCAGGAGTGAGCCGGTCACGGACGATAAGCAGATGACTTATGCGGCATACCCGGACCATCTCGCGCGGTCGGTCGCAGTCGCCTGCGGCCGAGCCGATGCCCGCGGACATTCAGCCAATGCTCGCGGTTCTGACGGCCGGCCTGCCCGAGAATGAGGACGACTACGTTGCCGAATACAAATGGGACGGCGTACGCGCGATCGCTTACTTCGATCGCGGGACCTTCACCATTCGGAGCCGCAACAATCTCGACATCACGAGGCGCTATCCCGAAATGCACGCACTCGGCAGTAATCTGGGTCGGCGGCGCCTCATCTTCGACGGCGAGATCATTGCCATGGACGCGCACAACCGCCCGAGCTTCGCCCGCCTGCAGCGCCGCATGCACGTCAACGATACCGCACAAATCGAGCGGCTTACCCGCGAGGTCCCGGTGTTTTACATGCTGTTCGATGTCCTCTATCTCGACGACCGCAACACAATGAAGCTCCCCTACGCCGACCGGCGCAAACTGCTCGAGGGGCTGAATCTCACCGGCCCGCACTGGCAGCTCACGCCCGCGCATCGCGGACAGGGCAAACCAATGCTCAAAGCCGCGGCAAGCGCCGGCCTCGAAGGAATCGTCATCAAGCGCTTCGACAGGCCGTATCGCCCCGGCAAGCGCTCCGACTGCTGGCTGAAAATCAAGATCGTCCACGAGCAGGAGCTGGTCATCGGCGGGTGGATTCCAGAGAACGGCAATCGCCTGAATCGCGCGGCGCGCTTCTACTGGGCTACTACGACGACGGCAATCTCCGCTACGCCGGCAACGTCGGCACCGGCTTCAATGCCGAATCGCACGCATTGCTTACCAGGCGCTTCGCGATGCACAAGTGCGCCGACAGTCCCTTCGCCGAAGCGGTCCCCGCGCACGGGGTCATCTTCCTGGATCCCGTCCTTGTCGCGCAGGTGGAATTCCGACGCTGGCCAACAGGCGGCCGCATCCAACAAGCTTCGCTCAAGGGGCTGCGCACCGACAAGCGTCCCCGGCAAGTCATCAGAGAAATTTTAACGGTGAAATGAGAGGCATCACCATGGCAAAGGCATCCACAAGACCCGTCTGGAGCGGTTCGATCAACTTCGGCCTGGTCACCATCCCCGTGCGGCTCTTCACGGCCGTCCGGGAGCACAAGGTGCACTTTCGCAGCCTGCACGACCAGGACATGGTCCCTCTGAAGATGAAGCTGGTGTGCCCCGCCCACCACGACAAGGAAGTCCATCGCGAGCACATCGTCAAGGGCTACGAGATCGCCAAGGACCAGTTCGTGATCATCCGCGAGGACGAGATCGAGGCAGCCGCCCCGAAGAGCAGCAAGACGATCGAAATCCAGGACTTCGTGGATCTCGACGAGATCGATCCGCTGTTCTTCGACCGCCCTTACTACGTCGCCCCGCGTCCCGAAGGTGCCAAGCCCTACAAGCTGCTGCTCGGGGCGATGGAAAAGAAAGAGAAAGTTGGCATCGCCAAGGTCGTTATGTGGAGCAAGGAATACCTCTGCGCCCTGCGCCGCTCGAGGGCATTCTCGTGTTGGACACGATGCACTTTGCCGATGAGGTAATGGAGCGCGATCACGTCGTCCCCACAGAGGCCAAAGCGACATTCGACGAGCGCGAGCTGAAGATCGCCCAGCAGCTGATCGACTCGCTCACCAGCAAGTTCAAGCCCGACAAATATCACGATGAGTATCGTGAGAAAATCGAAGAGCTGGTGGAGAAGAAAGCCGCCGGCGAGGAGGTCGTCACGCGTCCCGAAGAAGAACCCAGGCCGGCCAGGGCGACAAATCTCATCGCCGCGCTGGAGGCCTCGCTGGCCAAGGCGCGGCGCGAACGGAAAGCCGCGCCCCCGCGACCATGGCCGCACCGAAACGCATCGCCGGCGAAAGAGCGCTTGACCCTTCGGCCCGTTGTTCTCAGGATGATCGACCTCACCGCGGGAATGCCGCATGAACAAATCGGTCAAAATCAGCTCCCATACACTCGCGCTGACCAATCTCGACAAAGTCCTCTACCCCTCCGGCTTTGCCAAGGGCCAGGTCATCGCCTACTACTCGCGCATCTCCAGAATCATCCTCCCCCATCTCAGGAACCGCCATCTCACGCTCAAACGCTACCCGAACGGCACCGAAGCCAGGTTCTTTTTCGAAAAGAGCTGTCCGGCCCATCGCCCGCCATGGGTGAAGGTGGGCCCGGTCGTCACCAGCGGCGGTGAGCGGACAATCGATTATTGCCTGATCAACGACAAGGCCAGCCTCGTCTGGGTGGCCAATCTGGCAGCGCTGGAATTGCATACGCCGCTTTCGCGATACGACGATCCGGATCACGCCACAAGCATGGTCTTCGACCTCGATCCGGGCGCTCCGGCCGATATCCTCGACTGCGCCCGCCTGGGTCTGAAGCTCCGCAATACGCTTGAGCGCCTGAATCTCAGAAGCTTCGCCAAGACTTCAGGCGGCAAGGGCCTGCACGTCTGGATTCCGCTCAACACCCGCCCGACCTTCGATCGCACCAAAGCCTTCGCCAACGCCATTGCCACCATCTTCTCGAAGGAGAATCCAAATCAGGTGACGACAATCATGACCAAAAACCAACGCGGCGGAAAGGTTCTCATCGATTGGAGCCAGAACGATCGCGGCAAAACGACCGTCTGCCCCTACTCACTTCGTGCCCGGCAAAGCCCGAGCGTCTCCACACCACTAAGCTGGGAAGAACTCGAACACGCCGTCCGCCGCAAGCAGGCGCAATGCGCTCGTCTTCGAATCGGGCCAAGTCCTCCAACGCGTGGAGCGCGATGGTGACCTCTTCAAGCCTGTTCTAACACTGCAGCAGCGCCTGCCCGACCTGTAGCTCTTGCACCCCTCGCACAACCGGCGAAGATGCCGCCATCTCGCGCGATATTTCGCTGCTGGAAGCAAGGACATTTGGATGAAATTGCCGCTCGTGCTGATCCTTTTGACGCCGATTGTCTCGACTCAAGCCGCCCGCGCAGCCCCCGCCGCACCCTCCACCTCCCCCGCGGCCGACCAGATCGCCTTCCCCCAGGGAACCTGGAGCTTCCAGAGCTACCTATCCTGCGCCGGCGCCGCGGATACCGCCATGCCCTCGGCAAACGTGGGAGCGGGCTATTACCTCATCGACAACCTCTCGCTCAACGTCGAAGCAGCAGGCTACGGCGTTATCCAGGACGGCCCCGATGCCTGCGCCGGAGAGATCCGCTTCCTGATCCGCCATCATCTGCTCAGCCATGACCGCTTCACGCTCTTCGCCGACATCGGCGAGGGTTTCTTCGAGGCATCCGAAGATGTCCCCCCGGGCGGCACCCGCTTCAACTTCGTCTTCCGCGCGGGGCTCAGTGCCAGCTACCAACTCCGCGACGACCTCTACCTCATCGGCGGCGCGCGCTACTGGCACCTCAGCAACGCCAAGCTCGAAGGCGAGGCTCGCAACCCCGCCAAGAACGGCGTCGAGGGGTACGTGGGGGTGATGTGGACGTGGAAGTAAGGTTCCGAAATCGTGCTGTCCCGGGGGCTCCGTAATCTAGCTCCCGTGGCGGTTTGTCCGTTTGCCCCATGGCCCGCATTAAGCACCGCGAGCGGGTCAACCACAATTGGCCCGGTCATTCGCCATCAGGGCGAGCGGTACGGTGAGCCTGAGGCACGAGGACGGCGGTGAGCCCCCGCGGCTCTGGATCTTTCGCGATGCGTCGGCTCCGCCCCAGAAGACCGCCCATCACTGCCGCCCCCGATGCTGCCGGAATCAGATCTGTCCGAGTATGCTGTCTGTCCTGGACGCACGGCAACGACCACCACTCGAAAGGTCCACACCATGGAGCCTCGCAAGCCCTCGGCTCTCGACGATTTCCAATTCGACCTCAACGGCTTTCTGGTCCTTAAGAATGCGGTGGGATCGGAATTGCTCAGCCGCCTCAATCGCGCCTTCGATGAGTTTCCGGCGCTAAAGGTCGGCGAATGGTTGGGAAACGCCCAACGCCGCGACTACAGCGCCGACACGGGCTACGAACTGCACAACGCGGTGGAATGCGGCCAGCCGTTCGAAGAACTGATCGATCATCCCTCCTGGATCGAGTACCTGAGGCACTACTGCGGCGAAGAAGACAGCTACCTGCCCGGGCTCTTTATCGATGAAGCGATCGCCAGCGTCCGCCGCAGCGGAGGACATCACCCGGTCCATTCCGGCGGATATCGCGGCGCACTGCGCGGCGCCTACCGCTACAACAACGGCGTCTTCCGCTGCGGGCAGTGCAACATTCTCCTGGCCGTCTCCAAGGTCGGACCCGGCGACGGGCCGACGATGATCATTCCCGGCAGCCATAAGAGCAACTTGCCCCACCCCCTGGCGGGTGATTATGGCAGGGGCGATCGAATGGACACCCTGCCCGGCGCTATTCCGGTTCACCTCGAAGCCGGCGACGCCATTCTCTTCGTCGACGGCATCATGCACGGTGGAAGCAGCCGCACCAACACGACAGGCGAACGCCGGGTCACCATTTACCGCTACGGCCCGGCCTGGGGATCGACGCGATACGGCTATGAATACTCCCAAGCCCTGCTGTCGCGGCTCACTCCAGAACGCCGCAAGATTCTTGAGCCTGTCCCTCCCCTGCGGCCCGGTATGGGCATCCCGCGAACCGAGTAGCGGACACTTGTCTGGCGCCGGGAGGGACACACCCATCATGGACCAGATCCCTTCCGCCAACCGCGGCAGTGGTACGGCGAGCCCAGGCGCGGATCTTGAGTGCTGACCGCAAGTCCGGCGGGCAAGCTCCGAGACACAGGATTGATCAGTCCTCATATCCATGGTGTAATTCTGGTGTCCTTCACTGAGCTTCTGCCGCAAAGGGAATCCACATGACCGCCGCCGAAAAGATCCACGCCCTCCACGCCTCTCTTGCCATTAACCGCCGACCGGAGGCGGTCGGGCGGGGAGGAATATCTCGACCACATGACCTTCCGCGCCAACCGGCGCCCCTGTTCACCGAGATCTTCGGCCCGCTCGTGGGCTTGAAGGAAGAATGGGCCGCGCAGGGAGACCGGCCGGACGAGCTGGACTTCTCCGCATTCCGCTATCGCACGGCATCCGAAGGCAGCCTGCCCGTCAACACCGGCTGGATGGGCGGCCAGCCCGAGGAGATTCTCTCAGAAACCGACGACCTGCTGGAATACCGCGATCGCATGGGGCGGCACTGCGCCTGTCCAGGAAGGCGGCCACGCTCGCCCTGCCGCTGGACCATCCCGTGCGGACCATGGACGATTGGCGGCGTCTCCGTCCGCATTACGAGTTCTCCGAAGCGCGCCTCGGCGCCGACTGGGAACGGATTGGACACCAACTGCACTCCGCCGACTGCGTGATCACCGTCAACATCCCCGGCGGGTTTGACGAGCCGCGTCAACTGATGGGTGAAGAAGCCCTGTGCCTGGCTTACTATGAACAGCCGGAGTTGATCCATGACATTCTGGAGACCATCGGCCAGACCGCCTTTGCCGTGCTCGAGCGCGTCACGCGCACGCTCACCATCGATCAACTGCACGTGCCCGAAGATTTGGCCGGCAGGAACGGCCCTCTGCCCGGTCCGCAACAGGTCGATGAATTCGTCCGCCCCTATTACCGGCGGATCTGGGATCTGCTCCAGAGCGCGGGGTCCGCCTTTTCCGCCTGGATTCCGACGGCGATCTGCGTCCCGTCATTCCGTCGCTTCTCGCCGCCGGCGTCAATCTCATCTACCCCATCGAGCCCGCCGCCGGCATGGACCTGGTCGAGTTCGCCGAACCTACGGCAAGCGCCTGGCGTTCATGGGCGGCCTCGACAAGCACGTCCTGCGCCGCAGCCGCCAAGAAATTGCCGCCGAACTGGAACGCAAGATTCCCCCAATGGTCCAAACCGGCGGCTGCGTGCTGGGCCTCGATCACCGCATCCCCGGCGGCACCCCCCTGTCCCACTACCGCTTCTACATTGAAAAAGCCTGGGAGATCATCGAGCGCACCCGCGGATCGGCGCAGAGCGCTAGAACGGGTCAGGTTCCAACGCACCCACCGGGGAAGAGCTCCGGTGAGCCAACGGAGCGGAGGCAGCGGACTTCACGAGCTCGGTCGAGTCGCGAGCCCCCGCAGTTTCGGCGGTAGCCCCGAGCGCGGACGATCGACACCCCGCATTTTCTTAGACAGAACTGCATCCCCGCCGGATCTATCAGGTTGAAGCGATGCAATGTGTGGCCAACGACGATGCGGCAACCTCAAGCGACCAGGAATCGTTTTCCCTCTTGGTCCGCGAGCAGCGTCCCATGCTGGTCGGACTGGCCCGTCGTATCCTCGTCCGGCCCGAGGAGGCGGAGGACGTGGTCCAGGAAGTCTTGCTGCGCGTGTGGCGGCGGTGGGCCAAACGGGCGCCCGATACGCCTGCCGCTTACCTCGTCCGAGCCGTCACGCTCACTGCCGTCAAGCGCCGGCTGCGCTCGCGCAGGCACGTGCCTCTGGATCGGATCGATCCAGCCAGTCTGCCGCCGTCGATCCCGGCGATCGATCCGTACGAGCTGGAGCGGGTTATTTCCCGGCTGCCGGTGTCGCAACAGGCGGTGCTCCGCATGCGCTTCTACGTGGGCCTGAGCATGGCCCAAATCAGCCGAGACCTGCGGATCTCGTACAACACGGTCGCCAGCCGGTGCCGTTATGCCCTGGCCGCACTGCGCCTGGCGCTCAACGTTCCGGCCAGGCAAACCCAAAAGCACAAGGAGTTTCGCCATGACTGAACAGGATAACCAGGCGGGTACATCAGCGTCCGCCGCTGGAGTCGAATTCGGAAATACCCGGGCGGTCGCCATCGCGGGCGTGATTGGCGGTGCCACCATCGCCGTGGCACCCACCGCCTTCATTCTCAAGTGGGGCCAGGCATCTCTCCCCACATGCAGTTGGGATTGATCATCGCCACCCTCGCCGTCGGTGGCCTGGTTGCCCTCACTTCTGCTTTCTTCGGCATGGTGATGCCGCGTTCGGTCGACCGCGCCGGCGATGGCCGCCGGGAGGACAGCATCCATCATTAACCAGACTTCTTCACCCGCCGGCAGAGCGGTACACAAGCCCGCGTGACGGGAATCGAACCATCGGCTCACCTGGCCATGATCATGGGCGCCGTGGCGTCGCACCGCCAACGGCCCGATGACTCAAACCTCCGCTGACCCAATTCCCCCCGGGACCGCCCCCATCCCGAGCAAGTCCTGAAAGAATCGACCTGAACACACCCCCGCGACATATTGACATCCACTTATGCAAAAGCTCGGATTCGCACCCGACCTACAGCGTACTCTCACCGTACCCACACCGTGCAAACACCACCGCGACAAAATGGCCGACCAGGCCAAAAACAAAGGTCTGATGAGGGCCTTCAGAACGCTCGTGCCTGAACCCGTGCCCTGAAGCGCAAGGCCATATCCCCACCCGGCGAGTTGGCAATCCGCCTGGCGCGTACGGCATCCGCTCAGGGAATTTGCAGGCCATGCCGACCCAAACGCCATTCCAAAACGAATTCTGTCCGTTCGCAGAGTTCATCGGCGAGGGTTTCTTCGAGGCCTGCGAAGATGTCCCCCGGGGCGGCACCCGCGTCAACTTCGTCTTCCGCGCGGGCCTCAGCGCCAGCTACCAACTCCGCGACAACCTCTACCTCATCGCCGGCGCGCGCTACTGACACCTCAGCAACGCCAGGCTCGAAGGCGAGGCTCGCGACCCCGCCAAGAACGGCGTCGAGGGGTACGTGGGGGTGATGTTGACGTCGAAGTAACGGCTGCCCCACCGCCCCAAATCTCGCCGGACACCAAGATTTCAGTAACCCCCAGCCGGCTCCATTGTCAGCGGTGATTCTCGCCCATCTCCGTCAAAGGCGTATACGCAAACACATCGCCCTGATCCGTCGCGCAAACAAGGACTGCGCGTCCGTGGCTCTCCATCCAGGAAAGACCCCCGCAATCCCGCAGAGGAACCGTGGAGCAGACATGAAGATCAGCGTCCAGAATGTCCACCGCTGAGCGCGTCGCCACCGCAAGGCGTAGCGAGCCCGCATTCTGCATAGCCGCGAGGCTCCGCACATCACTGTCCATCATCGTTGCCTTCAAGACCTTACCGGCTCCGTTCAGCAGCACCACGAATCCATCCCGCTTTCCTAGGGCAATGCGAGGCTCGCGCCAGTGTTCGTCGCGGACAATCGCGTATGCATTGACCGGGCCGGTCGAATACGCCCAATCTGTGTTCATCTCCGGTGAGTTCGTCATAATCGACGACGGTCGTGCCAACCCGCTCAGGTCGTGAACCGCCCCTGCGGACCCAATCGTTGGGCTGATGATCCTCGCCATGGCAATTCCGCTGGCGGTGACGCATAAGGCGCGAGTGACGCCGGGCTTTCGGCCGAAGACTTCGATCCCGAGGGCAGGCCCGGCAGGCACGCCGATGCTCGCCCCTGAAAGCAGTTGCTTGCCATCCAGCACGAACAGGCTGCTGTTGTAGTAACCATGCGCAATCTGGTCCTTGACCCCGTCCTCGTTCAGATCAACGCCGTCAGCCAGCATACCATCCATTCGCACACCACCGGTGGCTGGTTCTGCCAGCTTGTGCCCCTGCGGGTCAAAGGCCGCGAACTCGACGTAGCCGGCAGCTATCAGCCGACGACGCGCGGAAGCATCTCGCCCGCACATTCCCACCGATCCAAATTGGGAGTGCGTGGTATCGTAATGGTCACGCCAGCGAAGCCGCCCATCCGGATCGAACACGGAAATGCTGGCGTTGAACGTGGAAACGATGACCTGCTCTTTCCCGTTCCCGTCCAGGTCGGTGCACAGCACGTGGGTGATCGGCCCCTCGAGCTGATGGCTCCAGAGGCGTTTGCCATCGGCAGAAAAAACGCAGACCTCATTCCACTCCGTCGCCACGATAATTTCCGGTTTCCCGTCCCCGTTCAGGTCGGCGACGTGCACGGAGCGCGGCCGGGCCTCCCGCGTTCCCTGACGCCGGAACAGGATCTCCGCCGCCCGATCCGGTTGGCTGAGGTTCAGGCGCACATATCGTGCGGTCTGGTTGACGGGGATGGTGCAGCCGCGAAAGAGCTTAAAGCCATACGACCACCACGGAGCGATGTAGGAATGGCCTGGCCCCGCGGTGTAGCTGATCTCGCGCCGGTCAGCGTGAAAATCATCGTTGCTCAGCTCCACGCCCACACCCTTCGCCGCCTGATCCTCCAGCATCGTTCGAAAGTCGATTTCGGCCAGGCCCGTTGGTCGGCCCAGGTCGAACGTGAGCGCCGTGCTGGCGGGCCAGCTCGTAACCAGGTTGAAATACATCGGAATCTGACCATCGATCAGATCGCCGGGCTCACCCTCGGTGAACTTCTTGTTGCTGATAACGCTGGTGGAGGCGATCGCTTCCGGCCGAATGCACCCGACCTGGCTGTGCCACAGCGGCTGAGGCCCCGCCGGGGGCTCTGCGGCGGCGACGCTCGGCGATGATGCAGGCGTTGCCGGCGCCTTCGCCTCTTCCCATTTCTGCTTCAGATACTTCGCGATGCTCACCGCAGCTGCCGTCGTCGGCCCCCCCGTTGATAGCGCTGCACCCGAAAGGCTCGCTCGCCCGCCGCCTGCCAGGCATATCTCATTTGCCGATAGGTAGAAGAGGGGAGCATCAATCTGCAGATCGCCCGCATGCAGGGGTCCGACGCCGAGGAGCGCCAGCTCGTCCTGGCTGGGGCCGTTCGGCTTCTGATACGAGCCTTTGACGAGCACCGCCTGCCCGCCCATTGGTCGGGCATCGTAATTCTGCTCAGCACCAGGGCCCGTCGAGTAAAGCAGATTGCGAAACGTGACGCTGGAACCGCCTGCCTTTTCACCGGATTGGTCCTGACGCAGCATGTATCCCGCCGTACCCGTCCAGTCGCCCAGCGGGCGGTCCTCAATGGGATCAAGATAAAGCGCACCGGTGTCCACACCGCGGATGACGCAATCATCCTTGCCGCTGCGAATCCTCCAGACGTTATCCTCAAGCATTCCCCCATGGGGCGATCGCCAGATGCAGTCGATCGCGTAGCGGCCTGCCTTCGGAACGGGATACGTGTCGATGATCACGAAATACCTGCCCCGTCGCCAGACAATGCTCCGCTGCCACTCGCTGCCGTGATAGTGCCGCAGAGCGGTGGCCGTGAACGCGATGTCCCCGTGATTCTCGCAGCATCGCAGCGCTGCAACTCTCGATGATTGGGACGTGTCGATGCCCCGGCTGACGTAGAGCGCGTTGCGGAAAAAGTGAGAATCGGCGGCCTGGGTCTGCATGAGAAAGATATGTCCGCGATCGGTGTAGCGGATGATCGCGTTGGCGTCACTTCCTCTATCCAGCCCTTGCACAACAAGATACGGGTTCTGCGGGGCAAAACCGTCCCTCGGCGCAAGCTTGGAAAAGCAGCGGTGATAAGGCAGACCATCGACGTGCTGCTCATCCCGCATCACCTCCCAGTGCGGTCGATCCATCGGAAGGACGTTGGCGCAAGGAGCGACTCGGGCTGACGCGGCACCAGGTCGGGCGGCGGAGCCCAGTGCGCATTCTGCACGGTCCAGGAATACCCTCCGCGATACCCAAAGGAAGCCAGCTCAGGGTCATGGCAGAAGAACGCCGCTGCTGCAATGACGTTCCTCTCCTCAATCGACCCGCGGAGATCCGCGGCGGCCCACCAACTGTTACCCGAGCCGCAGAAGTAACCCAGGTTGTCTCGTGTGAATAGTGCCCGCAAGGCGGCTAAGCGGCCCAGACCGCTGGTCCACCACTCGAAATGGCCTTCACCTGCCGCATAGCGGACGAAGATCGCTCCCGAATTGAAACTGGCGGGATCTTCCCAATCCGAATCTCGATAGCTCGACAGCAGCGAATCCAGGTACGCGCACGACCCTTTCAGGAGCGGTTCCAGCATCGCCCGCGCTGCGGGATTGGGGTTGCCGCAAAGCAGGTAACGATAAGTCCGGAAGAAGCCGTAGGTGCCGAAGGTCTGGTGTCGGTTCCCGTAGTTGCCCTTCCTTGCCCCCAGCACAAGCGATTCATCCCGCCCTTTGATCACCCCATTGAGCAGGACATTGTCGATCCGCTCCAGCGTGGGCCCATCCACGAGATCGAAATTGCTGCAAACCTCCACCGGATCAATGAGCGCCACACGCCAGTAGTGATTCGGGTCGATGTCGCCTCGCGACACCCACTGCATGCAGGATCGAAGGTAATCCAGCACCGCGGTGCTTCCCGTCCGCTGGTACAACATCATGGCATGCTCAAATAGAACTTGCGCCTGCAAATTGTCCGCTGGTGGGAACGTCGGGAGATCCGGCTTCTGAGTTGCCTGATCCTTGCCGTTGATGACCACCGTGCACCATCGCGGCAGTCGAAGAAGAGGCCCGTCCGGCAACCCATCAAGGCGATGCAGAAATTCAGCCGTGCCCGCCTTGGCTCCCGTGAGGTCGCTGGCCCCGATCACAATACCGTTGTGCCCCGTGCCGAAGGGGTCGCATACGGTCCGGAGCTCGTATCCTCCCGGTCCCGGCCACTCGGAATCCGCAAAGGTCCGGCAATTCCCATACATCGCCAGATGGGCGACATTGTTGTTGGCGTTTCCGATCACGATCAAATTCGTCTGGTGCAGTGCATCGCGCAGGTGAAAGGGAGAATCGGTGGCTTGGGTGGAAGTGAGCAGTTCCGCATCCGCGCCCGTCTTCCGATGGATGGCTTCCAGAATCTGCCGGGCGAGGGCGCGGTATTCGGATCGATCGGGACTGATGATCTTGAAATCGGCCCTGCTGTTACGAACCAGGGTCGTGGACGCGAACGTCGGCCGCACGCCCATGCTCGGCGCCTCCTCGCCAGATGCGCGGCCACAAGCTGCCAGAATCACCGCGGCGGCCAGGACTACATCGGCAACGATGCGATAGCCGCGCCCTAAAGCCATCGGATGACTCCTCTCGCCGTCTGTGCCCGCATCGATTGACAAAGAAGTCGCAAGCTCTGCCTCCGAAAAATCAATTGAGTCTCCAAACCACGTCGGAGAGGTTGGGAATATGCAAAATGCACTTGGTATCTCTGCGCACAGCAGGGATGCCCTCCAGGGCGCTGTTCGCTTCCGACAAGGCCTCGCTGGTCCGGGCTTCGTCCCATGGCGGCCTTGTCTGGGCTGGCTTAACCAGAATCCAATCGAGAACGCGGTTGAGACGAGTCCCGGCAGAGCACCCGTTGCCAACGATCGCGCTGTTACAATCGAAGGTCCCGGCAGCGTGGGAGATCTTCCTCCGGCTCCGACCGCACTTTTGGACTATATCCGACGGAGACCAAGCCCGTCCTTACTTCGGATTACAAGCCAACATTGGGTCCGTTGTCCCCAATCCGGGGGCCTGAATCGTGGTCAAGACGGGACTCGGGAACGCCGGGAGGCGAGCCATTCGGAATTAGGCCAACGCGCTCCGCACTTGCGCGAGCGGCATGGTGAGCCCTCAGGAATTTAACCATCTGATGATCTGACCATCTGATCATTGAGCGCCGGCGCATTTTGGCAATGGTCAGATGACTAACCTGCCAGATGATCAGATTGCCCCCTTCGTCATTTGGGCTTCGAGCTTGATTCGTCATTCTGGTTTCGGGCTTCGTCATTCGCCCGTCATGGCATGATGAAACCCCACCCTGCAACGCCTCGAACCTGCCGCCCGATAGAATCCCCCGATTCGCCCCCGAAATCCCGGGCGTTTGCGCCGGTAAACTCCCGGCATACGCGCGTTTCCCCGCAGCATACGTGCGTTTCCTCCGACCATATGCGCGTTTCCTGCCAGCACACAGCTGTTTCCTCCCGGCACACGCGCGATTCGTCCGGGCTCACGCGCGTTTCCTGGCGGCAGACAGGTGTTTCCCGGCGGCTCACAGGAGTTTGCCGGCGGCTCACGCGCGTTTCCTGCCGGCAAACAGGTGTTTGCTCCGAATCCGCGCGCGTTTGCTCCTGGCAATCAGGCGTCTGGCGGCGGCGCTTGCACGGTCATGCAAGCACGCTGGTGCTGTCCTTCAGATCATCCCGCACCGGAATGGCTGTCGAGGAGAACGGCGCGATCGCCGGGACCATAACCAGCGCGGACCCCTGCACGGACGTTTGCGCGCTCGTCGTCGCATCCGCGACCGTCCAGGTAATCGGCGTGTTCATGTCGGTGGCGATCTCCGACGCCGACAGCGCCCGGTTGTAGATCCGCACCTCGTCGATCAGGCCGTTGAAATACTCGCCCCAGATGGAGTCGCCGCCGATGCGCAGCACGCTGGTGCTGCTGGTCATGGTGCCGCTGACGCTGGTGGTCGAAACCAGCGCGCCGTTGACGTAAAGCCGCAGCTTCGAGCCGTCGTAGGTCCCGGCCAGGTACGACCAGGTATTGGCCGGCAGCGCCGATGCACCCTCGGCCGAGTAATCGCTTCCGGATTTGTTGAGCCACGCGCCCGGCGGGCTGCCGGCGCCATCGAAGCCGTACAACGCGTAGGACAGGCCGCCCGAGCGCTCCTTCATGAGCACGTCGCTCCAGTCGGCCGCTGACGCCGCGGGGTTCACCCAGGCTTCCAGCGTCATGCCGTTGGTGAGGTGCAGAAGCGCATTGTCGGCGACGGTGACCCACGTGCTGCCGCCGTTGAAGCTGAGGGCGCCGTTGTACTTGCCCGCCACCCACGAGGCGCCGGAGACGATGCCGGAGAGATCGTGCCCGGACGAATCGGCCACGCTCGTGCCGCTGCCCTCATCGAAGCCCCAGGCGCCCACGAGTCCCGACACCGGATTGTTGGTGACGGTGAGGTTCACCGTGCTGCTTGCGGTATTGCCCACGCCGTCGCGGGCAACCGCCGTGATCGTGTCGGCGCCGTTGGCCGCGTTCACCGTCGCCCAGGAGATCGAGTACGGCGCGGTGGTGTCTTGGGCGCCCAGCGGGTTGCCGTCGAGGTAGAACTGCACGCCCGCAACGCCGACGTTGTCGGAGGCATTCGCTGAGACGGTGATCGTGCCATAGACGTTGGCGCCCTCGGTCGGCGAGGTCAGCGCAACCGTCGGGGCCACCGTATCCGCCAGTACGACCGCGCTTGCCTGGTTGGACCCGGCGCTGATATTCCCCGCCAGGTCCGCGGCCGTCACCTTGTAGTACCACGTCCCGGCAGGAACACCCAGATCGATATAGCTCAGCGAGGTCGTCGAGCCCACCAGGGTCCCGGCCGACGGTGTGAAGCCTGCTGTCGCGGATCGGTAGATGTTGTAGTGATCGACGCCGACGTTGTCCGAGGAAGCGGACCAGTTCAGCGTCGCCTTGCCCACCGCGCCGGATGCGTTCAGATTGGTCGGCGCCGTCGGCACCTGCACATCCCCCTGCGGGCCCGGCAGGTGAACCATCGGCGCAACCGACGGCACGCCCTTGGAGTTGACGATGAACAGCATGTAATAGCCCGGCGGCGCAGATCCGCATTCGCCGGCGCCTGCACGGTCAACCCGCCGCTCGTCACCTTGAAATCCAGCGGCACCCGCCGCTGATCCATGTTGAACGAGTGCGTCACCGAGCCGTTGCAGATCAGCGACACCGACTGAATGTCCGAGGCATCCGGCGTCCCCACGAAGAAGCTCGAACCGTAGGGAACGGTATCCGGCGAGGAGGTAATCGTCGGCCGAGCCCCGCGGAACAGGTAAGGCGGCGAATAGATCTCCCCGCTGAACTCCTCATAGTTGTTGGCGTAATTGCGCCCGCTGCCGGAGGTCAGCACGCGGCCATCGGGCAGCAGCAGCGCAATCGAGTGATATTCCCGCGAGCGCGACATGCTCGCCATCGTGGACCAGGTCTGGGTCACCGGGTTCCACAATTCCGCCGGCAGCACGCCCGTCGAGGCGACGATGCCCCCGATCACCGATGAGCCGCCGGTGGTCAGGACGGTCCCGTCCGGCAGGACCGTCATGTTCAAATGCGTCCGGGCATACGCCATCGGCGCCGTCTCCTGCCACGTCGCATCCGGCTGGTTCATGTCGATGACGTAGGTGTTGTTCTTGGATGGGACGTTACCCCCGTTGTCCGCCGGCACCGAGAGGTAGGAACTCCCCGCCTTCATGATCTTGCCCGGCGCGTACATGACCGCCGTTCCGGCATCGAGCACCGTCGGGTCCTGCACCGTCCACGTCTGCGTGTTGACGTCGAGCACGTAGCTGGCCATCTGCGCTTCATCCGACCCGGCGACGAAGACTCGCCCGTCCGGCAACGAGAACACGAAGGGATAGTTCGGGATCACCTGATTGGCGTTGCTCAGCGTCGTCCAGGTGTTGGTGGCCGGGTCGTAAACCTCCGGGATCGGATCGTAGTCGTTCACCGTGTGGGTTGAGCCGGCGATCGTCAGCGCCCGCCCATCCGGCAGTGTGATCACCGTCGGATACCAGCGGCGGTAAGTCATGTCCGGCCCCTGGCTCCAGGTCTGCGTCGCCGGATCGAAGATCTCCGAGTTGGCGGTTCCCGCGTAGTTCGGATCGGTGCATTCGTGTCCCCCCGCGATCAGCACGCGCCCATCGGCTAAAACCGTCTGACCGGAGCAGAAGAGATCGCGCACCTCCTGCTGGGTCACCTCGGGATCGGGCGTAAAGGTGTTGGTCACCGGGTCGTAGATGGTTCCGCTGATGCCGCCCAGACAATCAGGTCCGCCATCCCAGAACAGGATCTTCCCGGTGTTCAGCATCACGGCATTGACCGTAACGAGCGGAAAACTGATCACGCTCGACCACTGCCCCACCGCCTCCGGGCCGCTGTTGTTCACGACAATGTTCACCGGGGCGCTGCTGGCGCTGTTCCCCGCCGGATCCTGTGCGACCGCCGTAAGCTGATGAGTCCCGTTGGCCAGCAGCGTGGTATCCAGCGGCGCCGAGAACGGGGCGGATGTCTCCGCCGTCCCCAGCGGCTGGCCATCCACCATGAACTGCACGGATGAAACCCCATGTCCGTCCGATGCACTGGCCGACAGGGTCATCGATCCCGCGAACGTCGCGCCTCCGGTCGGATTCACCACCGACACCACCGGCGGCGTGGACTCGCGCAATCCCAGGTTGGCGTCAATCGCACCGTAATCGTCGCCGGTAATCCGACCGTCCATGTTGGTGTCGCCGGCCAACAGCCCCGCACCAACCGGCGGTGACGAACCGAGCCCCGCATCGATCGCGCCGTAGTCATCCCCGGTAATCTGCCCGTCCAGGTTGGTGTCGCCAAAGAACGTGAAGGTTCCGACCACCGCATCATTGTTGATGCTGTTCCCGGAGCCGGTTGGCCAGTCCGTTGCTCCATCCAGTGCATTATCAAACAAAGCCAGAATGCTGTTGCCACCCTGGTTTTGCCCGACCGCAGAGATGATCCCTGTCACGGTCGAATCAAGATGGTCCGAATAGCCGCCGAGCACGTACTGCTGAATGGTCGTGAACACGGAACTCCCGGAATAGTTCACCACCAGATTGTTGTCGTTCAGGTCCAGTGTTCCCCCCGCCTGGATGTTCAGCCCGTCCAGATACAGATCCGCCACGCCGCCGGCAGCAGCCGTGACCATGCCGGTCGGTCCGATGTTCAGCGACTCAAGGTGTTGTGCGCTGTCCAGTTCAACGTCGGAGCCATCGACGTTGAGCGACAGATGAGCCGTCGTCGAGACCACATCGCTCGCAAAGCTGAACGACCCGGCATTGAGGTTCAGCACATCGTGATCCGTCGCGGACGTCCCGCCGCTGAAGCTGATCGACGCCGTCGTGCTGTTCACAGTGAGCGTGTCGTTTCCCGCGCCGCCTGTCATCGTGACGCCGGCGGTAACCTGCTGCCCGATCGTGACCGAATCGTTCCCCGCCCCACCGGTGACGCTGATCTGCTCGACGGTGTTGCCGCTGGTGATTCCGATCCCCGCCGGCACGCTCTCGGCGGATGGATTGAAGATCGTCACATCCTCACCGCCCGCCTCGCCGACAATCCCAAGCTGATCGGTCCCGCCGCCCCCGTTGTAAACCACGCCGCCGGCGGGAATGGGACTCCCGTTGCTGTAGTCCACCACCAGCGAATCCGCGCCGCCTGCCGTGCTGAAGGTGATCGATGAAACATCGGTCAGCGTCTGCGTATCGATAACCGAATTGTTCAGCAGCACCTCGATCTGCGACGGGCTTCCCGACTTTGCCCGCAGCAGATAGCTGTCGGCACCACTGGTTCCGGAATAACTCAGTGCACTGGCAAGCAATACGCGCAGTTCCAGGTCTTCCAGGACCACGCCGCCAGCGCCGAATTCGACGGCGTTGCATCGCTACACCCACGGCTTTGCCGCATTGCGGCAGCATCAGAAATCGATCGGAGCGTCCGCGTACAAACGGGACGACGTGCGCCGGCCGAGCATTGATCACAGGCTGCGCTCGCCATGCCGGCATCGAACAGATACCCACGAAACGAGCGGATAGGATACCGCCCCCGCGCAAAGGAAAAAGAACAAAATCCGCAAGTTTGCGCAGCTTCACACACTAGCGCATGCCGATGCGCCAAGGCCTCCTCCTCTTTACCCCTTGTTGTCCCGCCACTTACGCCGCTAAGAGCCTGTTTCAGAACCTGGGAGGCTCACGATGGGCCGGAAAGGGCGCGAATGTGAGGCGGAGCGACGAGAGCTAGGTCAAGAGGACCTGTCGAGGAGCGACAACGAAGCAGACGTGCTGTTTCCGGCCCACCGAAGGCGGCACGGAGTCGACCCATCTGCGTCGTCGCAGCCGCTCAAAGATGTTCTCTCTGCTGTAAAGGATGAAGTTCGAGATTTTCGCGCCATGTTGTTCACTCCGTGTGTCGTGGTGTCATTGAAGCGCGGGGGGCACAGTGGATTTTGAACTCGTCAATCCAATGACCCATGAGCCGTGCTTGACCTGGTTGCGGGTGTGCAACGCTTCATCGTACGGTTTGCCGGTCTGCCACATCTTCCAGAGGATTTTCAGCCAGCGCTGACCGAGGCAGCGCAACGCCGCGGCGTGAGTCAGGCCCTGAGCTTTTTTCTGCTGGTAATACACCTCCGCCCACACGCAGCCCTTGCGGCTCAGATCCGCCCACAAGTGCACGGTTGCACGGAGATGTTTGTTACAGGCCCGTCGGAGACACACCAGGCGTTTCTTGCCGGACTGCCTGGTCAGCGGGGCCGTGCCGGCATAACACCGCAGCGCATCCGGCGAATCGAATTGCTGGCGATCGGATCCCAGTTCTGCCAGCAGACGCGGGGCGAGTTTACCGCCCGCTCCCGGCAGGGAGCCGAAGCAATCCCGGTCCGGATGATCGTTGAACAATCGGGTAATCCGCGCACGGTATTCGCCCAACTGATGCTCCAATGTCTTGAGCTGACGTGCCAGCGTGACCGCCAGCAAGCTTTTGGCGCTGGTGACGGCGGCGTTGGGAGAAGCAAACGCACCGGCGCGGGCGAAGATCTCCAATCGCTTCGGTGCCGTCTGCGGACGATAGAGCTTGTGCGCGTGCAGGAAGCTCTGCCAGCGCCGTTTGCCCGCCGCCATCAATGCCGCCGGCGTGGGGAAGACGATCACGAACTCCCAGGCGCTCTTGCTCGTCCAGTCCTCAAACGCCTCCAGAGCCGCGGGATAATACTCATGCAGCGCCATGCGCAGTTGATTGACCAGCGCGGTACGCTGCTCGATCAGGGCGATCTCATCGCGGCACAGGAGGCGCAACTCCGCCGTCAGCGGGTCCTGCGGACGCAGCCGCCGCCAGGCATGCCCGTCGGTGCGCAGGGCATCGGCGAAGCTGAAGGCGTCCAGTTCATCGCTCTTGACTCCCGCCGGCGACTTGCGGTCCCGATAACGCTCAGCCGACTTGGGGTTCAGCGGATAGATCGCCAAGCCCATCTCCAGCAGACGCTCGACCGCCGGGCCACAGCAGGTCTCCACGGCCACCGCCAGGTTCGGCAGATCGCGGATCCTCTGGCGCAGCATCGCCCAACCTTCGGCATCGTCCGCGAACCCCAGGCTGAGCGCGAGCTTGCCGGCGCGATCCACAATCACGATGTGATGCGTCTGACGGGCCCAGTCGAATCCGGCGAAGTGCGTGAACTGATCGAATCCCTCGTGCGGCTGCTCCATGCGCGTTGCTCCTGCCGAAGGGGAAGCCGCCCGCTTCCACGCGCCAAGCCTGTCGCCAGTCGACCTGATACGAAGCCCTCGTGGCGGAGAGCTTCCCCTCCGCGTTGGGGTCGATGTTCTCTTGGACTTCTGGACAGGCGCCTCGACGCAGGCCGGTGATCTTTGAGCGAGCCTCGCGGGCTTGGGGTCGCAGAACCGTGACTGCATCGCGGCGTGGATCGCAGGCCGATGGTCCTTCGGCCGAGCAACAATACCTTTGCCGCCTGAACGCCGATCGGAGAGTGACAGCTTATGCACATCGGCCATCGCCTGCTCCGCCGAGTTATCCACCATGCTGCTGCGCCGGCGACCGCAGGGCCGCTGCACAGCATCATGGATAACGTCGGAAACGGTATCAGGGAGTCTTGAAGGTCGGACGTGTCGTAGCGCGTGTCATTGTCGTCTTCTTTTCTGCCCTTCTGGGCGCATGGAGCCATTTGCACCTCAGCATAGCGAGTGGCACGGGTGGGCGGCCGCGCCTTAAGAGCGATTGATCCTGCTGGCGCGAGGGGAAATGTCTATTGGCCCGGCGGTTGGGAGTTTGCGGCGGTCGAAAACCTTCGTTGTTGTAACCGACTCGGCTGCGCGACCAACCAAAGGGAGTGAAAGTCTCAGCGCCCCCTGTTGCAGGGCAATCGTGAGTAGCCGGGTCATTTCATAATCTTGCGCTGCGCGGGTGGCAGCCTGGCGGTAGTTTTCCTGCACGGTCGCGAAGCTTCGCTGGTTTGAATAACGGATTATACCGCTTCCACTTTTTGCTTGCGCCGCGCGCCAGCGATGAGTTTGTGTCATGATGTGCGGAACCTGGCAAGGAGGCCGCATCATGCACGTGGTGGAGCATCACACTGTGGAGGAATTACATACGCTGGCACGATCGGAACACGATCCCAAGATGGTGACCCGCCTGCACGCCGTCGCTCTGGCCAAGAGGGGGAAGTCGGCACCGCAGGTGGCCGAGGAGTTTGGCTACAGCCGCCGCGGCGTGCAGTTCTGGGTCAAGTGGTACAACGAGGGCGGCGTAGAACATTTGCGCAATGAAGGCGGGCAGGGCCGCAAGCCCCCGCTGGCCGCATCGGAACAGCAGCGGCTCAAGCAGCGGTTGGATGGCGGGCCGGTCCCGGAGAAGGACGGCGGCGTCTGCACGCTGCGTGGTGTGGACGGGCAGCGCATCCTCAAAGAGGAGTTCGGCAAGGTCCGCTGCCTCAGCGCAGTCTACAACCTGCTGCACGCGATCGGGTACAACGACCTGGTTCCACGCCCGCAGCACAAGGATGCGGACCCGGCGGCACAGGAGGCTTTTAAAAAAAGTGCCCGGAACTGATCGAGCAGATCGCCCAGCAGCATCCGGACAAACGCATCGAGATCTGGTTCCAGGATGAAGCCCGCTTTGGTCAGCAAGGCACGCTGACGCGGGTGTGGGCGCCGGTGGGATCGCGACCGCGGGCGGTGAAGCAGACGCAGTATGATTACCTGTACGTGCTGGGGGCGGTTTGTCCGAAAACCGGGAACACCGCCGGTCTGCTGGCGCCGAACCTGAACACGCAGATCGTCAACGCCTTCTTCGATCAACTCTCAAAGGAGATTGCCCCGGACGTGCATGTGGTGCTGATCTGGGATCAAGCCGGCTACCACATCTCCGGCGGGTTGAAGGTGCCGGCGAACGTGACGCTCCTCAACCTTCCACCGCGCTCGCCGGAACTGAACCCGACGGAGAATCTCTGGCACTGGTTCCGCAGCCATTACTGGTCGAACCGAAGCTACGCCAACTACGATGCCCTGCGTGAAGCGGCCTGCGATGCCTGGCAACGATCCTGCCTCGACCCCGAGTTGATCAAAAGCGTCTGTGCAGTGCCCTGGCTTCCAGAGCGCAACTGAAAACTAGAAGCGGTATTAGTCTCACGCAGGAGCTTTGGTATGGATGCCCAAGCGACCACGCGGATTCCCCTCGCTTTTGAATCGATGCCCGACCCCCGACACCACAACATTCGGCACCAGCTCATCGACATCATCACCATCGCCTTGTTCGCGGTGTTGTACGGCTGTGACGACTGGTGTTCGGTCGCCGCCTACGGACGGACGAAGCTGCCGTGGCTCAAGACGTTCCTGGAGCTGCCCGGCGGCATTCCCTCTCACGACACGTTCAGCGATGTGTTTGCCCGACTCAACCCCGATGCCTTCGAGCGATGCTTCCGCGCCTGGATGCAGTCGATGGTCGAGTTCTCGGGCGGGAAGCTGGTGGCGATTGACGGCAAATCGATCCGCCGAAGCTTCGAGCACGCCTGGGACAAGAGCGGCATGGCGCATCGGGTCAGCGTGTTTGTGGCCGGGAACAAGATGGTCTTTGCCCAGGAGAAGACGGATGGCAAGGGCAACGAGCTGTCGGCGATTGAGAAGCTGCTGGATGTACTGGACCTCTCTGGCGCGGTGGTGACCCTCGATGCGATCGCGTGCCAGCGCAAGATCGCCGGGAAAATCCGTGCGGCCAGGGCGGATTACCTCCTGCAGGTGAAGGCGAATCAGTCGCGTTTGCAGAAGATGATCGCCCGGCCATCGATGAAGCCCGCCTGAAAGCGTTCCAGGGATGGCACAGCGACAGCGATGAGCAGACCGCGGGAGATCACGGCCGAATCGAAACCCGCACGGTGCACGTGATCTGGGAGACCCGCCTGCTGGGCTCGGTGGCCCGAAAGTGGCCTGGGCTCAAGAGCCTCATCGCGGTGCATCGTCAGCGCCAACTCAACGGCCAGAGCGAGGGCAGCGAGGAGTGGCATTACTATATCAGTTCGCTGGATGCCCGCCGAACCGCCCGGCAGATCGCCGGCTACATCCGCGGCCATCTATGAGCAAGCCGTTGTCAAGTGCGAGCGGCGTTCGATTGCGGATTGATTCCAACCGACTATTCAACGTCACCCGCCGCGGCAATGCGGACGCGGGGAGTCATATCTCGTAATGCGGGGCCGACCTCACTCACTCAAGCAACGTCGCAGGAGCGATGAATCGCTCATCACGCGTCAGGCCGCGGGGCACGAGGTTCGGCCACTGACAATCCGCTCGAACTTGACGCTCGACTTGGCTCAATGTCTCGACCGCGCGGGCGCCGTTTCACCGATCACGCTCATGTCTGCACCAGCATCCACCTCTACACCGTTGTCTCGCCGATGCAGCCCCTGCCAGGGATGGAGGGGAAGCCGGAGAGAGGTGAGGTGCAGGAGCGGAGAGAACCGCTTGGGGCCCGATGGGGTTCTCTCTGCTCCTGCCATCGCCAGCCTGGCGAGAACCTTTGTTGTTATTGCGGCTGGCGTAGCCAATCCCGTTCGGCACAGTTGCTGTATCTGGGTGGCGGCCAGACGAGTGGGAGAACCTCGCGGCGCGGGGGAATATTCCTGTCGCTCAAACGCAGTCGGCAGCGCGCAGCATCAAGGCGGACGACTCACGCGAACGCTCGTCCCGGCACTACAGCCCGATCGATTTGAAGTACGCCTCGCGGGCGCAGGATTTTGACGCCGGTGCGGTCCGGCTTGTTCAATTCACGCAGCACGTCCTCGTCGCTGGCCAGGCCCTGCAGATACAGCGACATCAGGATCACCATCCACTTGGTCGGCTTCTTCCCGGTGAGTGTGTTGAGCATCATGCAGCAGATCACCGCCGCGTAAATCTGGATCTGAATGCCTTCCATGCGTGTGCTGAGCAGATGCCGGCAGCCCAGGATCTGTTTGAGGAATCGGAAGAAGATTTCGATGGTCCAGCGGTACTGGTAGAGGAAGGCGATCACGTGCGCCGGCACATCCAGCAGATCGGTGACGATGCGCAGCGTGCCGTCGCTGGTCGGGCCGGTCTGGCCGACGCCGTGGCGTTTGCCCTTGCCGCGTTTCTGGTGCGGCGAGCATGTCACGCAGATCAGCCGCGTCGGATGATCCGCACGCTCGCTCGGCTTCTTGGACAGCCCCATCTCAACGATCTGATCGCTGATCACGCCCGCGTCACGGGCCGCCTGATCCAGCGGCCGATCCTCCAGCACCTCGTAGACGCTGTTGTCGCGCACGCGGCAGACGTAGCTGCTGCCCGCCCCCTTGATGTCGTTCCACAGGGTGAATTGCGCATACCAGCGATCCATCACATAGGTGTGCCCGGCGGTCAGATGCCGCCGCAACACCGACTTCTCATCGCCCTTGCCCGTGTTCCGCGGATCGGTGATCTCCCAGCGGTCGGGTACGTGATGATCCACGTCAAACTGCAAATGCAAACGCCAGGCATGAGAATGTCTGCCATCACCCAGCGGCAGGAACATCGCCTCGGCCACCGTGCATAGCGTCTGGATCACGGTGGAATCCACCAGCGTCAGCTTCCCCGGCAGGTCCTTGAACAGCGCCGCACGCTCGATCGGCGGCATCTCCTGCCACAGTTGCTCCACAACCCCCTGCAGCAGGGACGGATCAAATACGCGGCAGCTCTCGGAAAAACTCCCCAGCGAGAAACGCTTGATCCCCAGCCGCTTCTGCACCTCGGGCAGGTCGGCGACCTTCTGCAGCGTACGCATCGAATCGATCAGGGGATTGAACAGGTAGAGCAGGAGGAGCAGGACGTAATCGTCAAAGTGAAGCTCGCGGTTATCGGCTTTGTCGCGGGCGCAGCCGGTACGATGCAGGACCCCAAGCAATCCGGCAACCCGCCGCAACTGCTTCATCCCGCGCAGGTGATCGAGCGTGATGTTGTCAGCCGTCGCCGGTTCCGCCACGCGACCATCATGCACCACGAACCCGGCGGGCGCAAGTGCGACAAGGCGCCGCGTGGCGCGACAACGCACCGCATCAAAGCCCCTCGCGCGCCAAAGTGCCGCACACAATCATCGGCGCAAATGATGTGCCGAACGGGATTGGCTGGCGTAGTCCCCGTCGTACGCCTGGCCGCTTCTGAGCATGGCACCCATCACCTGAATCAGGCGGTGAGCCGTGGCGATCAGCGCGATTTTCTTCCGGTCGGCCTTGCCTCCCATCACTCGTTCAAAGAACCGCTTGAACGCCGGGCACTTCTTGATCGCGGTCCACGTCGCCTCCGTAATCAGCTTGCGCATCACCGGCGGGCCGTCGCGGGTGATGTGGCCCAGGCGGTTTTTGTCGGCGCTGGCGTCCTGGCAGGGCACCAGGCCGAAGTAGCATCCGAGCTGGCTCGTGCGTCGGAAGCGGGTGATGTCGTCCACCCAGGCCAGGAACGTCTCGGCGGTGCGGATCCCCACGCCGGGGATGGTCATCAGTAATCCGATAGCCGGGTGCTTGTCGGCATACACTGCCAACTCTTTCTCCGCCCGGTGGATTCTGGTCTTGAGGCTCTTGAGTTCCTCGATGTTCATCTCCAGCCGCAGCCTGGCTGAGGGGTGAAGATCCAGCGACTGGAGCCAGGCGATCTGCTTTTTGGACCAGAGCCACTTCGCCCCGGCCAGATCGTTCTCGCGCAGCACGGCGCGGATCTGGTTCTTGGCCATGACCCGCTGACTCAACAGCCGCTGGCGGAGCTGGATGAGCGATCGCCAGGCCCGCACGTCAACGTCGGGCACGTGCACCTGGGGAACCACATTGAGCAGCAGCAGCTTGGCAAGCTTCTCGGCATCGAAGCGGTTGTTCTTCCGCTTGGAACCGAAGATCAGTCGCAGCTTGGCGGGGTGGGCCACCGCGACGGAATGGGCGAGCGGTCGGACCTGCTCGTAGAGGTGCCCATAGCCGCAGGACGCTTCGTAGCAAAGGCTGAACGGCTCCTTGAGCCGTCGCAGCCGCTGGACGGCGGCCGAGCGTGGGCCCCTGACTTCAAGACGATTGACCACGCCGCCGCTTGAGTTGAGTATGCACAGCGACGACTCATGAGAGTGAACATCTAAACCAACGTAATCGACCACGGCCATAGGCCGTGGCTTTAGGAGGGCCCGCCCGAGCGGGCCGCTGACATGGGGAAGGCCCCGTTGGGGCCGTTACGTTCTGTTCACTTCAGATCCAATTCTCCTTGTCCGCTTTCCAGCTTCTCTTGGTCGCGGATCTATTGCCGGATGCGGTCTTCATTCAGACCCACCGTGCTCACCGAGTAGCCCGTGGCCCAAAAGTGCAGACCCGTCATCCGCCTTTCGTGCAACAGTTCCCGGTGAATCCCCACCGCACTCTTGCCTTTGAGGAACCCGATCACATGCGCTACGCTGTACTTGGGCGGAACGCTCAGGCACATGTGCACGTGGTCCGGCATCAGGTGCCCTTCCAGTAGTTCTACTCCCTTCTGTCGACACAGTTCACGCAGGATCGGGCCCACGGCCCGTCTGATCTTCCCGTACAGCACCTTTCTCCGATACTTCGGAATGAACACCACATGGTACTTGCATTCCCACTTTACGTGGGCCAGACTCTGCCATTCATGCATAATAGGTTGCTCCTTCCAGCCCACGGGGCCTTTCCCGGAAGGACAACCTATCTGCCCGTTCTCACCCTCCCCTCTCCTCTACACGCCGGATCGCTCCGAAGCTCCTTGGGTCGCACGGCCAGAGGCCGTGGGGTTAGCTCGCGCTAAAAGCGTGCGAGCCTCCTGTAATGGTTTGAGACGACGTGGCCGGGTGGCCCCGGGCGGTTTCCCGCCCAGGGCTCCCACAGATCCGTACGTGCTCACATTAGAGCATACGGTTCCTCAGATCATGCATTGGCACGCCGGTAGATTGAGTGAGGCACCGTTACCTCCGGCAGCGGGTATCGCTCCTGCAGCCGTCTGAACGTGTCCCAAGTCATGTCGCGCTGCCGGTTGCGGCGGATCAGCCACTTCCGCCAGCAGTCCACGACCGCAGTTCGGAACCGCGACAACGAGGTCGCGTTGCCCGTGATCCCGTAATACGCATAGTGTCCGCGTATCTTCTGACTCAATGCCTGCTGCTGCTGAGTCATCGGCAGGTGCCGATTGTCCCGGCACCACTGCGCGATGCTCCGCACCGCGCCAGCCAGACGGCTTGCCGCCGTCCTTTGCTTGACCACCCAGTTCCCTCGCTGGGACAGCGCCCAGATGTGAGTGAAGCCCAGAAAGTCAAAGCTGCCAGGTCCCGTACCCCCGTCGCCGCCATCGCGGCTTCGGGACGGTTGCTGGAAGCAGACCAGCCGGGTCTTTTCCGGGTGCAGGCTCAGGCCATACCTGCCGAATCGCTTCGGCAGCACCTGCATCACCCGCCGGGCGTCCTGTTCATCGGTAAAGCCGATGACCAGATCGTCCGCGTAGCGAACCAGGTGTGCCTTGCCCTTGAGGCGCGGCTTGACCTCCCGCTCGAACCAGTCATCCAGCACGTAGTGCAGGTAGATGTTCGAAAGCAGCGGCGAGATCACACCGCCTTGGGGCGAACCGGAGTCGGGATAGCTCACGCTTCCGTCCTCCATCACGCCCGCCTTCAGCCATTTGCCAATCAGACGCAGCAGCACTCCATCACGTACACGCCGGCCGACCAGTTCCTTCAGATGGCGGTGGTCCAGAGTGTCAAAGAACTTCCGGATATCCACCTCTACGATCCAGCCGCCCCGATTGATCATCGTCTGTTTCCACAGAGCCTCCAGCGCCTGGCGTGCGCCACGGCCAGGCCGGAACCCGTGCGAGCAGTCATGGAAGTCCTGCTCATAGATCGGTTCCAGCAGCATGGCCACGGCACGCTGGAGGACCTTGTCCTCCAGTGTGGGAATCCCGATCGGGCGGGTCTCGGTGGTCGAGCCGCGCTTGGGGATGCGCACCCGCCGTACCGGCGGCGCCCGGTAGGTGCCGGACTTGACGCGGTCCAGCAGCGACTGAAGGTTGGCCTCCAGGCCCTGCTCGTAATCCGCCGCCGTCTGTCCGTCCACACCGGGAGCACCGTCCTTGCGGGTCAGCCGCCAGGCCTCGTAGAGCCATTCGATGTCCATCAGGTAAGCCAGTGACATGAATCCCATCGTCGGGGATTGCTCAGCCAGTTCCGCTATCCTCCGGCGTTTCGTTGATACGTTGTCCGGATTCCGATGCATCCGACGTAGTTCCTTCCGGAGGTCTCATGATCCGACGCCCCGCTTCCCTCCACGCGGTCCCCCGGTGTGACAGGGTTCCCGCGCTTCACGGGAAGGCTGTGCCTTCCCTTCGGTACTATCAGGGCGCTGCGACTTCCCGCCGTTTGTCCCGCCTCGCTCGGTTTCCTTCGCTTGGCGGTACCGTCCTGGCGTTCACCGTTTTGCTCCCGCCGGCCTTGAACGCACGGCCGGCGAGCCTGGGCTGATTCGGGTTCGGCCAGCCCGTGCCGAGATTCGATTTGACGGAGACGGCAGGATCTCCCAAGTTCCTGGTAGAACCCCTATTGCACCTTCGCCGGGCTCTTCGACCCCGGCAGGACCATCGGCGTCTGACCCGTTGCAACGCCATGGCGCGGCCCCCGTTGCGGAAACGTCAAGGGCTCCTGCATTGCGGCTTTCGAGGCTCAATTCCCCGGCTTTGGTGCTGGCTGTCTACGCTTCGCCCCGGCGGTTGCCCGCCAAGGACGCAAGACTCGCTTCCGGCTGCTGGTCAGGCTCTGCCGGACGGGCTTTGACCCGCAGGGTTCCTACGAGAGGTTTCAGAGTGTTTCCTTACATCTCATCCTCCTCTCCCAAGTTTGCTTGGCGCAATCCCGCATTCCGATCTCGCGCTAGCCTAGCAGCGAGGCTTGCTGCATAGAGTCACTGGAGCGTGAAGAACAACCTGCACTGGCAACTGGACGTGAGCGCTGACGAAGACCGCCGTCGCATCCGCAAAGGCCACGGCGCCGAGAACTTCAGTCGGCTGTGCCGGCTGGCATTGAATCTCGTGAAACGGGAGTCGAGCCGGAAGATCGGAATCGCCACCAAGCGGAAGATCTGTGGTTGGGACAACGACTACCTGCTAAAGGTCGCCACCAAGTGAGCTTGTGCTACTCGCGATTGCCCTGTCCCCTGTTGTCAGCGGCAGGTTCATCGGCTGGGATCACTGACCTATCCCCACTTTGCCGCGACGTGCAGCGAGAGGTCAAGTACGGCCGCGAGGGCTTGGGACGGGGAGGCCCTGAGCCGCTCACGCATCACCATCCCGATCAGGAACACACTGCAACGTTCCTTGCTGCTGGAGCACCACGCCGAGGGCTTGTGCCGCGTCTGGGCGATCAGGCCCAGGCCGACCAGCAGCAGGTACGCGATGGCCAGGACCAACAGCAACCGGTCGAGCCGCTGCGGCGTCTTGAATTGCGTGTCGCGCAAACTCCAGCCGTTGCGTTTGGACTTGTGGTCGCGGAACAGTTGCTCGATCGTCATCCGTCGGCCGTAGAGTTGGCACAGTGGTTCGGCCGTGCCGGTCAGGTCGGTCATCAGGAACCAGCATTCATCGCGTTTGGGCGGCAGGCCCTTGCGCCAGCGGACCACGACGTGCTGCGTGACGGCCCCGTCGGCGCGGTAGGCCACGTCCTTGAGCACCTTGGCGATTCCCTTGTGCACCGGGTAATCCAGCAGCTTGCCGTGGAATCCCTTGAGCTTCACCGTGACCTTCGGCTGCACGCGGATCACGTAGCTGAAGCCGTTGCGGCGAAGAAACGCCGCCAGGCGCAGCGGCCGAACCCGCGGTCTGCCAGGATGATCACCTTCACCGACAGGGGGATCATCGAACGCAGCACCAGCAGCAAGGACTCCTCGAACGCGTTGCGGCTCTTGTGCCCGTCGTAGACGTGACCCGTCGTGCTCGACCAGCAGAGCGGCAGCGAACGGCCCCGCAGCACCGCCGACGCGACCAGCGTCTGAAATCCCCGGATGTCCACCCAGTCCAACGCCACGACCAGCGGCTTCTTACGGTTCTTCACCAGCCGCTTGACGATGCCCCGCATGGCGTCGGCGGGCTCGACGCGGTCGTTGGCGCAGAACCGGTATGCCCGCTTGATCTGGTGCTTGGTCGAGCCCAGCGCACAGCGGCCGAGGTTGGCCAGCGAGGCCCGCTGGACGTGCAGGGCGGCGGCAACGAGAATCGACAGCGTCTTGGCCTGAGAAAGCCGCAGCGAAGCGGCGCAGACCGTGATCACCCACGCGATCGCATCCGTGCGATGCATGACCGACTCCTTTCGGTCAGTTGTGCCGGGGTGATCACTCCCGAGCCCGTATCGCCGGGCTCGGCCTATTTTATGCCCGCACACGAAGCTGAAGCGAAAGTGGGGATAGGTCAGCTGGGATCATTCTTGCAATAGTTCCCGATGGACGTTATGACGCCTGCCGGTGGCGATCGGTTGGATTTCCCGGGCAAGAGGAAAAACGATGCGCGGGCGAAATCTCAAAAGTCGTTGCACCCTTGAAGGCGATACAGACGCGGTCCGTTGTGGCCTTGCTCGGGGCGCTGGCGATGGCCATCGGATTGGGCCTCGCGCCGCATCTGGCCAAGGCCGCGCCCATCCAGGCCGCGGAAAACGCCAATTTTTTCGGCCGATATAATCAGAACCAGACAGAAGGCGGGGCGGGAACTCCTTATCTCATCAAACCAATCACCGTCAACGATACCGAAGGCAATGCCTGCCGGGCGCAGGAAGCCCCCGTCGCCTGCGTGCCAACCTCCGTCATCAACGGTTACGTCTTTATCAACAACCGTTACGGCATCGAAGGGCTCGGCGGCAATGGCTACGTCTGGCCCGTCGCCACCTACGACACCATCAACATCCTCGATTCGTCCACGTACATGAACACTCAGCCGGAGTTTCCATTCGCGCTCGATCCGCCCGCCGGCTACCAGGCCGGCACCAGCATCAACAACGCCTTCCTCGGCAACGAAAAATTTCCGTCCGACAACGCATCCTACATCAGAAACCAAAGCGGATACCAGGTGGCGATTCAGACCATCGGACAGTCCGCTGCTTTCGAGCAGGCAGCCAACGGTGCGTGGCTCGGCGGCGTCACCAAGCAGATCCCAACCGTTGATTTCATGGCCCAACAGCTTTCCGCCGACAAAGCCGTCGAGATCATGTTCACCTGGACCGACGCGAATGGAAACCCGATCCGGGATGCCAGCGGCAACGTCAACGGACATTGCGTCAGTCTTTATGGCATCAATTACGACCCCGCCGGCAATTCGGGCACAATTGATATTGTCGATCCATTTGCTTCCTCGCTGGGGTTACCCACTTATACGGATTCAGATTAATTCTCGCGCAAGCACTTGCGCGATCGTCGGTGGCGTGAGATGTTGCCTGCTCCAGCAAAGGAGTGTGCCGATGAATCTGACGGAACGGGCCGCGGGGGACATCGACGAGCTTGCGCGGCGAGCGGGTGAAGAACGGGACGCGCTGCGACGCGATCGCTGGCGTGCGGTCCTGTTGGCCTTGAGTGGCAAAGAGGCGGCGCAGATCGCACAGGCCTTGGGGCGGGCCAGACGCAGCGTGCAGGACTGGGCCTACGCCTATCGCGACGGCGGGATCGATGCGATTCAGCCGCGTCCCCGGCCCGGGCGTCCACCGAAGCTGCCGCGGGATCGCGAAGCACAGTTGCGTGAGCGACTGGACGCCGGTCCGCGTCCGCAAGACGGCGTGTGCACGCTGCGTGGCAAGGACGTGGTGCGGATCCTGGAGCAGGAGTTCGGCGCCAAGTACAGCCTGGGCGGCGCGTACGACCTGCTGGCGCGGCTGGGATATTCCTGCCTCAGCCCACGCCCGCTGCACGAGAAGTCCGATCCACAGGCGATCGCCGACTTCCAGGCCCGCGCCCCCTTTTTGTCGACGCGGTGAAAGAGGCGATCGCGCCGCACGGCGGCAAGGTCCGTGTCTGGTTCATGGACGAGGCACGCTTCGGCCAGCAGGGGACGATCACCAACGTCTGGGCCCGCACCGGCTCGCGTCCCCGTGCGGTGCGGCAGACGCGCTACGACTGGGTCTACCTCTACACCGCTGTCGAGCCGGCGACGGGTGAATCGGCCGCATTGGTCGCGCCCAACGTCAACACCGGCACGATGAATGCGTTCCTGAAGATCCTCGACCGCGAACGCAAAGCGGATGAGCACTTCGTATTGATCATGGACCAGGCGGGCTGGCACAAGAGCCGCACGCTCAAGCTCCCGGAGGGGATCACGGTGCTGCTCTTGCCGCCGTATTCGCCGGAGCTGAACCCGGTGGAGAATCTCTGGCACTACCTGCGCAGCCATTACCTGAGCAACAGAAGCTATGAGGATTACGACGCGTTGCTGGCCGCCGGCACGGACGCGTATCGCAAACTGACGCCGGAGGTGATCAAGTCAGTCTGTCGCTGCCCTTATCTCGAGCGCGCGGAGTAATCTTGAAGCGTATTATGTGGGCGAAGCGCCGTGGATCACCAGTTCAACTTTCACCAAACTCGATAACGGTTATCTCCTCTTCAGCAGCTACTCCGGCGGCGCCGCCGGCCTTGTTCAGGACGATAATCCGACCGCAGCGCAATATGGGATCATCAACACTGTCGTCGCCGAAAGCCTCGTCCCCTTGCCCGAGCCGTCATCGGCGGCGGTCGTGATGATTCTGGTTGGATACATTGGATTGAAGCGGCGGATGGTCTGATTCATCCCGCGCACTCTAAAACCGGAATACCAACGTCAACGATCTCCCCCTTCTGTCTGCTCGCCACCACAACCGGACCGGAACTACAGTCGTTGTCCGTAACCTTCCAGGCCGCTCTCGCTCACGGCGTCAGCTCATAAACGTGCGTTGCATACGGCCCAAACGCATCGCTCAAGCTCCCGCCCTGCGCCGTCACCGTCCGCTTCTCGTGGATCACCTGCACCGGCCCCGCCTTAATCTCCCGCGACGACAGCTTCAGCTCCACCGCATCCGGCCCACGGTTCACGACGATCAGCACCAGCCGCTTTGCCGAGCGCTTCAGTTCCACGCTCACCGGCGCCTTCGCCGGCTCTACCGATGGCTTCTCCAGCGTCTTTCCCATCAGCACGTCCTGAAGCGAGTGCAGCTCGCTCGCCAGCGACTTGAGATAATTCCAGTGCCCCGCTTCCTTGTTCCAGGGGCGCAGGACGCCGCCCGTAACGTATCCGCCATACCACATCAGCCCCTTGGCCCCCTCCGCCAGCGCGATATACGCCTGGGCGCGGTATTCCGTCGGCGTCGGGAAACGCATCCCCTTTGCGTCTTCCTTCTCGACTTCCATGTACTTCCCGTTCTCCCGCTTCGCCTTGAGACCCTTGTTGTAGGCCTGCACGCCCACCCAGATCGGCTTGTTCGTCCTGGCCAGCGTCAAGAACGACGGCGGCGTCAACTGCAACCCCGAGACCTCCACCCCCTCCAGCGGGTCGATGTGCGGCTTGGCGCTCATCGGGAGCGGATACCACCACCACATCCCCATATCCATCTCGTTCAACGGGAAGAAGTTCGATCGATCTTTGACGCGATAAACCACGTCCCGGGCATCGCCCACCATGAACGGATGGTTCGGATCTTCTTCCTTGAGAATCTGCCGGACCTTCTCCAGCGTCGCCATCGTCCAGTCCCCCCGCGCCAGCCCCTCTTCTTCATCCCAGCACAAAAGCCCCGGATGATTCCGGAACATGCGGATCCGCCGACGGAAGGCATCCCACTCGCCGTCCTGTGCGAATTTCAGCGGCACCATCATGCACGCCTTCATGCCGGCCCTTTCCGTCGCGTCCAGAAATGCCTTGGCCGACTGATCGTCCGGCCGCTCGTGTGGCTTGACGCTCACGGCGTTGTACGAGTGCGTAATCGTGAATCCCGCCTCTGCCAGCTCCTTCGGCGGCCCCCCGTTGAAAATCCCCAGCGGCAGGATCTCCTTCCCGTCATACACGCACCACCCCTGGTCGTCGATCGTGACCTTCGCCAGCCGCCGCGGGATGACCACCAGCGGCTGCGACGCACGGATCGCCTTCCCCACCGACGGCTGAACCGACGCAATAACCTGGTACGTCCCCTCCGCCAGCACCGGCCCGGAAAGCTCAAACGTCTCGTGCCGATGAATCTCCTGCGAAGACCAGCTCGCCAGCGTCTGCCCGCTCTGGGCCATCAGGCTCACCGTCAGCTTCGCCCCGGACGCGAATTGCGGCTTGAGCGCCGTCCAGAGGTCCCCCGAGATTTTCGCCGGCCCGTCTTCGATCGCCCAGTGCGTAGGAATCGGCGGATCCAGCTCAATCGGCCGCGGAATCTTTACCTCCGTCTTGTACGAAAACGCCTCCGTCGGCTGCCGGGGCCGAGTCAGCGCGATCTCAACCTCGATCTTTCCGCGCTTGGTAAACTCCACCGGCACTGGCACCGTCTGCACCGGCTCGCCGTTCAGCTCAAACGGTTTCGAGTACTGCTTCTCTCCCAGCCTGACTTCGAGCCGCGCCGCCGCCCGCTCGTGCGTGCGGTTCAGCACCGTCACCGGCAACGGATTCATCGCCGGCACCAGCTCGTTCCCCGGCATCGCGATCCGAGCCACCACCGGCTGGGCCGTCACGGACAGATCGTCCCACCAGCACGTCCCCTTCGTGTAGGACAGTCCCGCCCGGACCCGCATCTGATCCACATCATCCGGGACCTTGATCGTCCCCTCGATCCGCTGCCAGCCCCTGATCGGCTGCGTTGCCGTCGGGATCTTGGCGACCTGGAATTTCTCGACCTGATCGTTCCCCCCATCGTGCCGCATAAAGTGCCCGATCAGGATGACCGCCCCAACCTTCTGGGGAATGTCCTGCACCTTCACGTAAGCGCTCGCCCGGATCTTCTCCCCCGGCGCAACCGGAATCGGCGCGCTCTCGACATACGCCCGCGTGATTTCGCTGGCGGTAATCCGCATCGACTGCCTGCCGCCATGACGATCGCCTTGGTCGATCGAATAAGCCGGCGTGGCGCCGATGACGACCTTCTCCCAATCCGCCGGCATTCCCCCCGATCCACTTTTCTCGAACCCCGGGTTCGCCAGCAGATTCGGCTCCCGCTCCGCTGCCGCCGCCGTCTGACACCCCGCCATAAAGCCCGTCATTGCCAAAGCCGCAAGTGCCAGAATGCCAAACAACGGTGCCTGTCTCATGGTCTGATTCCTCAAGCGTGTTACGCACTTTCCGCACCCCGCGATGGGCGAGGAAAGTCCATAAAACGCTCTAGCTCTCGATCTCCGCCACGACCGGGAAATGGTCGCTGGCGTACTTCGCCAGCTGGTCGTTTTCGATGCGGGCCTCTGTCAATCGTCCCGATTCGATGCCATGTGTAAAGATATAGTCCACGCGCTGCCCGGGATACTGGGTTGTGAAGGTGCCGGCCGTTTGGGCAAGCTCCGGATGCACTACCGCCAGCGTGTCCAGGTAGCCCGCCTCCAGGATCTTTCCGATAACCCGCCTGGGAATCCGGCCGCCGTTGGCTTCCCATTCGGCCCGCGATTTCGGCTTCAACTTCGCGGGATCGATCTGCTGAATGGGCGAGTTGGCATTGAAATCCCCGGCCAGGATATGCGGCTTCCCTTGCTTGCGGAGCCGCTCAAAGACACCCAGCACTGCCGCGATTTCCTTCTCCCGCTCGCGCTCATCCTCCTCGGCGGCATGCGCGTGCAGGTGGACCACCCCAAAGGTCCATTCGTTTCCCACCGGATCGATGACCGTCGCTTCCAGCAGCGACTTGCTCAGTTCCGGCCGGAGCAGTGCGTGATTGATGGTCTGGCGGATCGTCCACTTCGACAGCAGCGCCGATGCCTGCGACCGTCCCACCGCCTGGATGTAATCCATCCCCAGCCGGTTGGCGATGCGTTCGAGCACCGCGACATCGGTCGCTTCCACCAGGGCCACCACATCCGGCTTCTGGGCCTCGATGACTTCCGCCAGTGGATCGGCCCGCCCTTCGCCGCCGTCGAGGATGTTGTAGCTCACCAGGCGCATGGGAGAATGTTCGGGGTGGGGCGTGGGGAATGTCAAATGGGTGATGGCGTGGGTGCTCGCACCTGCCATGAGGCTCAAAGACGGGAAATGCGATGGCCCTGTTCCCACCCTGCCCCGCCCTGGGTCGGCGAGCCATTTTGCGTGTGTCGGCAAGTTCGTGCAATCAGCGTGTGATACGGATTCCACTTAAATCGCAGGCCCCAAGGATGTGCCCCGTAAGCCGGGCCGCTCAACCTGGCCTGCCAGAATCACGCCAAACCGCACACCTCGCGAGCCATGACGGGACGCTCACAATCCCCATTCGGTATGCTGCCGGGCTACACCGTACTCACACCGTAGCAATACCGTTGAACTTCCGGCCCCAAAACCGCCCGCCCCGCGGATCTAAACCGCAATTGTCGGCCAATAGTGTTCATTCGGATTCCCTCCAAACACTACAGCGCTGGATCCTTCTTAAGTCCTTATCCGCTCATGTTTTTGCTCACCGTTTCTAGAGCGTGTTATGGACTTTCCGCACCATCGAGTGCGATAGCGCTGACTCGCCGCGAGCCCTGCAGGGCCGCCAGGTCGCTTCGGCAACGCCTTGAACGCTGCGCTAAGCGTAGGAGCACGGCCCCTCTCATCCAGGCAACATGATCACCAGCCCGTTTGTGAAGAAGCATCCCAACAGAGGACATTCCGCTCCCATGTTGCGCCCAAATCTCCTCCCGGCCCACACCGTACTCTCACCGTTGTAGTACCGTACCCTCCCCACCCGGCCGCCGACCCCGTTTTTGCCCGATCTGACGACCTGGTGGTCCGAACATGACAATTTGTCGTAGCGGAAAAAGCGGCCAAAGGGGCCCTTTTAGCACTACATCGCTGGATCGTTCTTAAGTCCTTGTCTACTCACGTGTTGACCGCCGTTCTGGACTGAACTCGCCAGCTTGGCGCTGTAGTGCAAATAGCAGGTCCCGCAAACGCACTCCGCAAGCAGGGGGCTGCTCAACCGAGTGCGCGAGAATCGCGTAACAGCCGTATAAGTCGCGTGTCAACTTTGGACAGAAACATGGCTCGGGAACATCGGCCCCCGTGGTCTGCACGACCAGCGGCACGCCGTCGGCATCGGTTAACAGGCGACGTTTGCAGCCCCGCTCTCCTTGACTCCGCATCATGATCGGCGAGAATCATTCTGGATTCTTGCGGGCTACGGCGCGGCTGGCACCTGTTGCCTGGCAGTCGATTGCCGCGCGAGGGGAAGGAAACAGCGATGATTCGTGGCAGACACGGGCGGGGTCGTGCCAAAAAGAGCCTTCGTCAAAACTCACATCATTCAAAGTCCATCTGGCATAGCATCGACGGTGCCGATCATCGCCGCAGTTTTTGTTACCCCACCATCGCTGAATCGCTTGAACGCCGCGTCTTGCTTTCCAATTCGACGCTGCCCAAGACGCCGGAATCAACCAGCGTCGGCTTATCGCCTGCTGCCGCAACTGTGGCGCCCACATTCGTCCTTGAGGGACCCGCATCCGACAGTGCTGCTTCCGCATCCGGCATCGGTCCGGCGATGCTCACCGCACCCTTTGCTCCTTCCCAAATCAGCCAAAGCTATGGTGTGAACGACATCTTCTTCGGTGGAACCGCCGGTGATGGTTCCGGTCAGACCATTGCGATCGTCGTTGCCTACAACACCCCCACCATTCTTTCGGATGCCGCCGCCTTCTGCACGCGCTTCGACCTGCCGCAGTTTAATGTGAGCGGTGGACCGACGCTCGCAGTGTTGAATCAGGATGGCACCGCGTCCGGACTTCCACCGGATGCCACGCCCGGCACCTGGGATATGGAGGCGTCACTGGATGTCCAGTGGGCTCATGCCATTGCGCCGAAGGCAAACATTATCCTCTTTGAGGCTGACACTTACGGCACGTCGAACATGTATGCTGCTGTCAGAACCGCCGCCGCGTATCCGGGCGTTTCGGTGGTTTCGATGAGTTGGGGATCGCCCGAGGTCAGCGGTGAGCCCACTTACGACTCCACCTTCCAGACGCCAACCGGCCACCAAGGCGTTACCTTTGTCGCCGGGACGGGCGATGATGGCAAGCCGGGCATCTATCCCGCTTACTCTCCAAATGTTCTGGCCGTCGGTGCCACAACCCTAACCATCAATGACGATGGCTCCTACGGCGGCGAAACCGGCTGGAGCGGAAGCGGGGGCGGAATCAGCACACAGGAACCACAGCCCTCCTATCAACACGGCAACGTCAACGGAGTGAGTTCCACCTACCGGTCGATTCCCGATGTCGCTATCGATGGTGATCCTTCCACCGGTGTTTATGTGCTGGACTCGTACAATAGCGGCAGCGGATCGTGGTACACGGTCGGCGGGACGAGCCTTGCATGTCCGCTGTGGGGGGCGTTGATCTCCATTGTCAATCAAGGACGAGCGATCAAGGGCCTTGGAACTCTCGACGGCCGGTCTGAAACGCTTCCAATGCTGTACGGCCGCTCTTATTCGTACTTTCACGATATCGTCAGCGGCAACAACGGCTACTCCGCGGGCACAGGATATGACCTGGTGACCGGCAGGGGCAGTCCCGTTTGCGATCTACTGGCGCCGTCGCTCGCCGGTTACGCACCTGCATCGAAACTGGCGTTCGTACAGCAGCCGAGCACTTCCGTTGCGGGTATCGCGATTACACCTCCCGTGACGATCTATGTTGAAGATACTTACGGAAACCTGGTCGGCGGCGATCATTCATCTGTTACGGTTTCCGTCTACTCCGGACCGACCGGGGCCACCCTGCAGGGCACGACCACAGTCGAGGCTTTGCATGGCGTTGCCACCTTCAGTGATCTTACTCTGACGACTGCGGGCCTGTATCAACTGCAAGCCAGTGGTGTCAACCTGAATGGCGCCAACTCAGCCCAGTTCAGCATCATCGCAGGGACCGCCGCCCAGCTTGAATTCGTTCAGCAGCCGACCAGCGCCGCCATCGGCGCGTCGATCGCGCCGGCTGCTACGGTCGGGGTCGCCGATTCATACGGAAACATTGTGACTGGTGCTACGTCTACGATTCAACTCGCCATCAATGACGGCCCCGCCGGGGCTGTGCTCAGCGGCACCTTGAGCCAACCTGCCGTTAGCGGTGTGGCAACCTTCCCGAACCTTTCACTGAATCTGCGGGGAAATTACACGCTGGCGGCCAACACCGACACCCTCGCCGGCGACACCTCCGAAAGCTTCCTGATTACCGGTCTGCCGGCCAAGCTGGTTTTCGCAACTCAACCAACAGACATTATCGTCGGTGGCAGCATCAATCCCACCGTCACCGTCTACGTCGAAGACGACTATGGATCGGTCGTAGCCAGCGATCAATCGAGCGTCACTCTCTCGGTTGCCAGCGGTCCCACGGGAGGTGTTGTTGGTGGGAATGTCGTTGCCTCGGCGGTGAAGGGTGTGGCCAGCTTCCCCTCCGTCTTTCTCAACGTGGGCGGAACCTACGCATTGAACGCATCAGACAGTGTGCTGACACCGGCGGTCTCAGCCTCCTTCATCGTGACAGGAGAATATGTTCTGAGCACGCCCCTTACCTTCGACAAAACCAATGGCTTTTGGCCCCGAAGCGCACCCGTGGTTAATGCCGCAGGCGATGTTTTTGTCGCATCTGACGGAGGACCTGGACTGGGCGCAATTTGGAAGAAATCCGCAGGTTCCGGCACCTTCAGCATCGTTGCCCCCTTTGGAGCATCAACCGGTTACGAGCCCGTGAACCTGGCCATCGACGGCCAAGGTAATCTCTACGGCACAACTCATGGCGGTGGGACGTACAACCGCGGCACGGTGTTCGAGATGTCCGCCGGCACCAATACCATTGTGCCTTTGGCATCTTTCCCGGCCAACATGCAAATGGCCTTTCCGAATCCCGAAGTGATAGTCGATGATACCGGCAATGTGTACGGAGTTTCTTATTCCACCGGTTCGGGTGATCTAGGATTTGTTTACGAGGTCATCAAGGACAGTGGTGTCGTAACGACGCTCGCCTCCTTTACCAGCACCACCGGCCCTTCGTCTACCAACCTGGTATTGGACGCCGAGGGCAATCTGTATGGCACGACCGGCGGCGAGGGTGCTATCCAGGGTACGATCTTCGAGATTCCCACGGGCACCACCAACATCCAAACGATCGCTTCGTTTGGCGGTTCCAACCCGACCGGCGACCCTGGGGGAAACTTGATCATCGATAACGAGGGCAATCTCTATGGAGCCGCTGCGGACGCAGTTTTTGAACTACCTCGTGGCAGCAGCAAGATTCAAGTTCTGGTGCAGTTTCCGATCAACCTGCAGGATATCGGAGGTCTGTCCCGAGATACAAATGGCAATTTCTTTGGATATACTGTGGATTACAATCCCAGCACCCGAATGGCTGGCATGATCTTTGAGGTGCCGAGGAACTCAAATAACATCGACTTTCTCTCGGGCTTCGATGGAGTTAACGGTTCGGCCCCCGTCGGCATCACGCTGGACGCCAAGGGCAACATCTACGGCGCGACTTTCACTGGCGGTAACGCTGACTTCGATTTCTACAAGAACGCGGGATGGGGCACCGTCTTCGAACTACAGGCCCCGCAAATATCCATGCTCCAGCCTCCGACCGATGCCACGGCCGGCCAGACGATCACGCCCCCCGTTACCGTTGCCATCGAGGATGCTTTCGGGAACATTATTTCCTCGGATGATTCCACCATCACCCTAAGCCTTACCGGCAGCGGCGGGGGCGTACTCGGTGGAACCGTCACGTTACCCACGCAAAATGGCGTCGCCACCTTCGACGATCTGAGTGTTTCGGCCGCCGGCACCTACGCGCTCGTCGCAGCCGACAATCTCAACAGCGGGGTCGTTACGGCCCCCCATAACTTCACCGTTACTTCCACAGCCACCACCAAGATCTCCGGTCGCGTTTTCCTCGACAGAACTGGCAACGGCTCGTTGGACAGCGGCGAATCCCGTATCGCTGGCGTCAGGGTCTATATCGATGCCAATGACAATGGCACGTTCGATCCCGGTGAGTCCAGCACCACCACCAGCACGACGGGCGCTTTTCTCCTTCACCAAGCTTGCCCCGGGGGACTACACCATCCGCCAAGTCGTTCCCGACGGCGACATTCAGGATGCGCCCGCCGCTGGATACACGCTCAACCTGGTTCAGGGAGAGCGTCTCGTAAACCAGGACTTTGCCGACTTTCCCTTCAACTTTTCGCCAACAACCAACGGCAATACGGTCGCACTCGATGGTACTAGCGAACGAATTACCGTCGATGGCGTGCAATACAGCATTGGGCTGAACCTGCTGCCGATGCTTGTTTTCAATCTGGCAGCGCCGGATGATGCCGTGCCTGCTTTGACGATCGACTATTCCGGAGGCGATCCGGTTCCTTCCGGCGGCATCACTTGTATCGGTGATGCCGATCCCACGTACAACGCACTTCAGATCATCGGCGCGGCGCCCTCAGATTCCTTCACACTCATTTCGACACAAATACAGCACGGGAAGGGCCGCGTCGTCTACTCTGGAATTCCACATCTGCTTCTCAAGACTGGCATCTTCACGGCTGCTGCCGACCTGGGACCAATAGCGGTCGATCTGGACGCCTCCACCCGTTTTTTGATGAACTCTACGCAGCACCTGAATTCATTGGCTATTCCCTCCGGTGCCGTCGCGACGATGGCGCTGGGGGCGGAAAGTATCTTCAAACAGATTTGCTCAGCATTGACGGCACCGGAACCCTTGACCTCAACGACAATAACCTGGTGGTCACTAGCGGCGACCTCAGCACCATCCAGAGACTCGTCTTTGGCGGCTATTCGCCAACGCCCAACAGCGCCAAAGCCGGCATCATCTCCACAACCGGCCAGAACTCCGGCGGCAACACGCTCCTGATGCTGTTCGATAATTCATTTGCCGGTGCAACCGACTGGCCAATCGGCTCTGGCAACACGGTGAGCCCAAACGCCATCATTGGAAGGTACACCTACTTCGGCGACACGAACCTCGACGGCCAGGTCACGGGTGATGATTACGCTGCCATTGACGCATCGTTGGGTAAGACAGGCCTGGCTCCCGGAGCTGAAATCCTCTACGGCGACACCAACTTCGACGGCAGCATCACTGGCGACGATTACGCTCCCATTGATGCCAATCTCGGCCTGGGCGTCGGCAATCCACTCGCTACCGCTACTACCGCATCCCCTGCAATATCCGCACAGGCCGGCTACGAATCTCAGCCGCTTGTAGCCCCACCGGCTACCAGCGCATCGAGCATTACGTCCCCCTTCAACCTCGCCAGCGTGATCGATGGATCAGGCGGAAAGGAAAAGGATGACATCCAGGCGTTCCTGGATTAGTACCGCGTCCCTACCGGTGCTTCGTCCAGGGTACCCTCCCGCTAACTGATCCTCGCCTGGAGCGCTCCGGGATGCTCACCACCCCGCCGCTGGCGCATCGCCTCAGCCAGCAGGATCGCGGCGGCATGGGACAGCGAGAGACTCGAGGCTGCATGCCCCGCCATCGGAATCGTGATCAGCCGGTCGCAGATTCGCCGCACAGCGCCCGACAGCCCGCGTTTTTCCCCGCCGATCGCCAGAATTGCCGGCCCTGCCAGGTCCGCCTCATACATCGTGCGCTTCGCCGCCGCCACGCAACCGTACAGCGCCAGCCCCTGACGCTGCAGTAGTTTGAGCGGCTCGGCCGAATCGATCACCACGAGCGGCAGTCGCTCATACGCTCCGCTCGCGGGCCTCGCGACCTCAACCGCATCGAAATCCCACAGATGCTTCTTGATCAGTACGGCGTGTGCCCCAAGCGCCTCGGCCGTCCGCAGCGTGAATCCCAGATTGCGGGCATCGTCGATCCCCTCAAGCAGCAAAAGCAATGCTGGCTGCCGAAGCCGCTCGATCTGCTCCAGCAGCGCTTCAACCGACAACCGCGGCTTCTCCGACACGATCGCCAGCACGCCACCATGACTCCCGCCATGCGCCAGGGCATCCAGTTCCGTCCCCGCCACCCGCCGGACAGGTACGTTGTGCGCTGCCGCCAGATCGAGCAGGTCCTGGATCTTGTGCTCGTGCGCATCGTGCCGGACGAGGATGACCTCGAATTGGCGCTGCCTCGCCTCCAGCGCCGCCAGGATCGACTGCTTTCCTTCAAGATGCTCCATCGACGCATCAGTGTATGCATTTGGGATTTTTCTGCTGACATTCAGCACTCGACCGAATACCCTCAGCAATGGGAATGCAGGGATGCGTGGGGCGAAAGGAGCGGCCATGTCGCAAGCCGACTTTGATCCGGAACTGCAGTGGGATGACCTGAACGCACCGGGCAGCGATCCCGAAGAAAGCCAGGAGCTTCTGCCTCCGGACCTGCTTCACGCCGAAATCGAGGACGGCGAAGATGCCGACCAGGAGTTGATCGATCCCTATCCCGGAATCGAACACGGCGCCAAGAGCACTGATCCCGATGACTGGCACCATTAGCTCGCATTGGCGCTGATGCACGTCCCAACCCACATCCTCTCCGGCTGGTGCGTCGCCAATCTGCTGCCGCTTAAGCCGCGCAAGCGCCTCTGCTGCATGATCGCCGCCAGCGCCGCCGATGTGGATGGAATGGGAATCCTCTTTGGCGAAAAGTGGTATTTCGCCTTCCACCACATTGTCGGGCACAACCTCTTCTTCGCGATCGCCATCTCGATCGTGCTCGCGTCGTTCTCCCGGCCGGCCAGGACTTTCTGGGTTTATCTCTTGCTTGCTCACCTGCACCTGCTGATGGATTACTTCGGCTCCGGGCCGCTCTGGAGCATCTACTACCTCTGGCCGGTTTCCCATTGGCACATCCGCTTTGACGGCGCCTGGGCCTTCTACTCCTGGCAGAACATCGCCGCCGCCGGGCTGCTGCTGCTCGGGACCCTCGCCATCGCGCGCTACCGCGGACGAACACCCCTGGAAGTCCTGATGCCCTCGCTCGACCAGCAGCTTGTCACGTTGATCCGGCCCCGCGCCTGTGAAACTGAGCCCATTGCTACAGCTCAAATAGAACGCTGATGCTCTCGCGGTTGTGAATCCGCCGGATGGCTTCGGCGAACAGCGGCGCCACGCTGACATACTGCACCTTGCTCGACAGCGTCACCGGCTGCGTTTCAATCGAGTCCGTCACCAGCAGTTTCCTGATTGGGCTCGCATCCAACCGCCGCATCGCTGCGTCCGTGAATACCCCGTGCGTAATCGCGGCGTACACCTCTCGGACGCCACGATTGACCAGAGTCTGCGCCACCTCTACCAACGTGCCGCCGCTCGCGGTGAAATCATCCACGATCAGGGCCGTCTTCTGCGCGACATCACCGATGATTCGGTTGATCACCATCTTCCCGGACAGGTCCAGACGCTGCTTGTCCGCGATGACCAGGGGCGCCTTCATGCAGGTGGCATACTGCCGCGCCTTCTTGGCAAATCCCACATCCGGCGACACCACCACCACATCGCTCAACCCCAGACCACCCGCCGCATCGCACAGCGTCCCGACGGCATAGAGATCATCCACCGGCACGCGGAAGAATCCCTGAATCTGCGGCGCATGCAGATCCAGCGTCACCACCCGATTTGCCCCCGCCGCCTCAATCGCATCGGCGCACACCCGCGCTCGGATGGAAACGCGCGGCTCATCCTTCTTGTCCCCCTTCTGGTATCCAAAGTACGGCAGAATGGCCGTCACCGACGCCGCGCTGGCGCGCTTGAATGCGTCGATCCAGAAAAGCAACTCCATGAAATGGTCGTTCGCGGGAAATGCCGTGGACTGCACCAGGTAAACGTGCCGCCCCCGCACGTTTTCCAGGATGCGCACGAAGAGGTTCCCGTCTGGAAATCGGATCACCTCGCCCCGCCCCACCGGGAGATTCAGATGCTCGCAAATGCGCGCTGTCAGCTTCGGGCTCCCGGAGCCGCCAAACACCAGCAAGTCATCAGGCCGAAGCTCGCCACTCGCCATGACCGCACTTTCCCGTCAAAACAGCCAGAGGTTAGCCGCTTGGAATCCGCGTCGCAAAGCCCTTGAATCAGCGTCTTCGCCGTCGGCGGCGCCAGCGGCTGCCGCCACCGAGCGAGCCGAGATCGATCAGAGCCGCAATCAGCACCACAACAAAATGTCCGCCGGTAACCGTGCCGTTGCTGTTGACCGCCCACGCGTACGCCAGCGTGGTCAGCGGCAGGAAGAAGAAGCCCAGCAGCGGCCAGAGAACCGTCTGATAGGCGCGCGACAGGTAGTTGGTGAACAGCCAGACGACCACCAGCACAATACGGGGCGTCAGCAACGCAACCAGTGCAATGAAACACGGCATTTCCTGAGCATAATCGACAGGCTCGCCTCACGGTAGCCGACAAGCCCGGGCGCACGATTTGCGTATCTCTCTACTGGCGTATTGACAGGAGAAAAGCATGCCATCTTGGAGCAACAAAGACGAACGGATGTACGAGCACATCAAAGAGAGCGGCAAGAAGCGCGGCGTAAAGACCGGGCGCGCCAGGCAGATCGCCGCCCGCACGGTCAATAAGCATCGACGCCAGGAAGGCCGCACTCCCAGCAAGACCACCGAAGGCACTGGTAACCCCCGCCGCGGACTCGAAGGGCGAAGCAAAGAAGAGCTCTACAACATCGCCCGGAAGCAACACGTGCACGGCCGCAGCAAGATGAACAAGCAGGAGCTGGTCAAGGCGATTCGCAAAGAATAGCGCAACGCCTACCCGCCCTGCTTCCCGAGGAGGCCGACCGACTGCACCATCTCCCTGCACGCCGACTCGTAAAGAAGCCGGTCCCCCTCTTCCGGTGTGGGCATTCCAAAGGTAATCAACGCCGCCTGAGCGTCGTTGAGTTGCACGAGCCCGATCTGAAGCGGCATCTTTCGGTTCTTCAGCGTGAAGGACTTGGAGATAATCCGCTCTGGCGAATTCCCAAGCTCATTCCATTCGAGCGATTTTGGGTCCGCGCCGCTTTGTGCCGCAATCGCCTCCCCCACGGCCTGGAGTGGTGCACCGCGCTGAAACGTCACCGCTTCCATGCCCACAACCAAATCCGGGCGGCTCCGGCGGTAGTTGTAGATCCGCATCTGAACCGCCCCGCGCCGCTGCTCGGGACTCGGACGCAGCGTCACGACCGGACGGATCGTGAACGCCTTGAGAATCGTAACCGGCTCCGCGCAAATCGAGGTGATCGATGGGCCGCCCCACCTCCACGAATTCAAATCCCCGGCGCAACTCCTCCAGGGCATCACTCTGCGCCACACCAGGTCCCGTGGCCGCTGCACTTAACGTATAAACGTACCCGTTATGCCGTGCCACCAGCGCCTCGACCGGCTTGGGGTGCTGCGCATCCCCCAGATCCGCCGTCACGCGGCACGCGGTCTCTCCCGACAGTTCCGCCTTTGGGTCCGTCGTTCCCTTGACCTGCTTTGCCAGCTCATCGCCGGCCATCTCTGCGGTTCTTCCGGCGCCGGCGCAATCTCCACCCCGACGATCACCGCATACTCCGCCGTGCTCCCTGCCTTTGGAACACCCCACCGCGCCACCGAGTTCGGTTGCCCTTCCGGCAGTCTCACCCAATTCTGCGGCACCTTGAGACTGACGCCAAACGGCTCAAACTCACCCGGCACCATCTGCGTCTGCGACGGGTTCGGCGCCGTCGCCGGGCCAGCCCCTGCGACCATCATTGAAGCCATCAATAGCAGCCCCAGAACAATTGCCTTCATCGTCTTCAAGTATTGATGGAGATCTCGCCTCTGTCCACACGTTCCACAGCTAGTCCATCTGAAACCGCCCGGGCGGCCGCATTTGCCTTGTGCGAACTCAATCCCTCCACTAGCCTTACGCCTTCCCAGGCTACGGAGGTTTCCCACATGTCCGCGTATTCGGCGCCCGTCATCGCTTCACCCCGAAAACTCAAGAAAAAGCAGGTCCAGCTCATCGCCAACGGCGACCTGCGCTAAGCGCCAACCAGGTCTGCTGGCCGGCACAGGAAGCTATGGAGTCGGCCCTGATTCGTGCCGTCGAATCCTGCGGCCACGAGGTCGTCCGCGCCCATCCCTACAAGCCGGACCAGCAGCACGGCTTCATTGGTTCCCAAAAGGAAGGCATGGAAGTCTTCCGCGATGTCGATCCCAAAGCCCCGCTCATTGTCGCCGAAGCCGTCTGGCAATACTCCCATCACGTGCTTCACGGTCTGGTCAATCACCGCGGGCCCATCCTCACCGTCGCCAATTGGTCCGGCCAATGGCCTGGACTGGTCGGAATGCTGAACCTTAACGGCTCGCTTACGAAGGCTGGCGTCAAATACTCGACTCTCTGGGCCGAAGATTTCTCCGATCCTGCCTTCACCGATAAGCTCGCGCGTCTGGCTCAGGGAGGGAAAGGTCAAGCATGCGCTCGACCATGTTACGCCACTCAAGAAAGTGAAGATCCCCGCAAAGGAGCGCAAGCTCGGCGACGCACTCGCGCGACAGCTCCTTTCGGAGCGCGCCATTATGGGCATCTTCGATGAAGGCTGCATGGGCATGTTCAACGCCGTCATCCCTGATGAACTGCTCAATCCCGTCGGCGTCTTTAAGGAGCGGCTCAGCCAATCCGCCCTCTACTATGCCAGCACGCAAGTCTCTGATGAGCAGGCACGCCAGGTTTACCAGTGGTATCTCGATCACGGCATGAGGTTCAAGCTGGGTCCGGACGACCAAACCGATCTGACCGAGAAGCAGATCCTCCAGCAATGCAAGACCTACATCGCCGCCATGCGCATTGCGGATGAGTTTGGCTGCGCCACGATCGGAATCCAATATCAGCAGGGGCTCAAAGATCTGCTGCCTGCGAGCGACCTCGTCGAAGGAACACTGAACGATTCGGTCCGTCCACCCGTCCAAAGCGCCGACGGCTCCTGTGAGCTATACGCGGGCGAACCCCTCCCACATTTCAATGAGGTCGATGAATGCGCCGGCCTCGACGGCCTGCTCACGTATCGTATTCATAAAGCCATGGGCCAGCCCGTCGAAAACACCCTGCATGATCTTCGCTGGGGCGACTGGGATCAAAGCGGTACCACCAGGGAGTACGTCTGGGTCTTCGAAATCTCCGGAAGTGCCCCCCCGAGTCATTTCACCCACGGCTGGGCCGGTGCCACCGGCGAACGCCAGCCGCCCATGTATTTCCGTCTCGGCGGCAGCACCATCAAGGGGATCAGCAAGCCTGGCGAGATCGTCTGGAGCCGCATCTACGTCGCCAATGAGCGGTTGAACATGGACATCGGCCGCGCCGGCGTTGTCGAATTGCCCATCGAGGAAACCGAGCGCCGCTGGCAGAGCACCACGCCGCAGTGGCCCATCATGCATGCTGTGACCTACGGCGTCTCCCGCGACCAGATGATGGCCAGACACAAGGCCAATCACATCCAGGTTGCTTACGCCACCGACGACAAAGCCGCCGACGCCGCCGCCCTCGTCAAAGCCGCCATGGCCGACGCCCTCGGCATCAAAGTCCACCTCTGCGGCACACGTAAGGGCGGCAAGCCTTGGAAGTAAATCCAACTGCCACCAAGTTATCGGCACAAGCCCGATAAAACCGTCGTTTCCAGTAAAGTTACCGCCCGCTAACGATTTATTTGCATCGCGCTCACGCAGATCGTATTTTGTATCGCTGGAGCAACGATGGTGCTCGCCGTGCCACGTTGGAGGGAGAGCCGAAGTATGATGCAGCGATCTCGCATTGGTGAATTGCTCAGCCGGATCGTGCCCCTGAGCAATCACGACGTCGAAGAGATTCTCCAAGAGCAATCGGGGACCCATCGCCGCTTCGGCGAGATCGCTCTGGCCTGGGGGTTATGTCAGCCGGAACACGTCTGGAACGCCTGGTGCCGCCAACTCGCCCAGGGCATCGAAAAAGTTGATCTCGACCAGGTTGGCATCGACGCGCAGGCCGTCGGGATTCTTTCGGCCGACGTCGCCCGCGAGTTGAAGGTCCTCCCCGTTCGAATTTCCGGCGATGTCGCCATTGTCGCGACGAGTGGCGACGAAACCCCAAAGTTCGAAGCGCGCCTCGCGCACCTCGTCGGCCGCCGCGTGATGTTCGTCCGCGCCGATCCGAAACAACTCCACCAGTTTATCGAGACGTATTATCCCCTCGTGATGCATTGAGATCGCCGGGATGATCCTTCCTGCGCATTGGTGCTTTAGCAGCGATAGTGCCGCGCTGAAACAGTCACGCCGTCTCGACATTCAGTCGTCCCGGCGCAAACACCGTCTGCGGCCTCACCTGCCGGATTTTCTCCGCCAGATCCATCTGTTGTGAGAAGATCGCCCGGTTCACCGACTGCACGGCCCGATCGTCCGCGCGATAGATATCCCCCGTCAGCGTCCGCGCAATTGCGCTCTCAACATATTCCGGCCGCGAGTTCTCCTGCCAATCCGCCCGCACCACCACCGTGACTCCGGCCGGCCCATAGCTCAACAGCCCCCACCGCGGCGGCAGATCCTTCTTCTGAATGATCCCGTTCGGCGCCAGTACGTAGTGTAAATTCGCCATCGGCTGCATCAGGCACGCGTCAAACTTCCCAAGCCCCACGGTCTGGCTCCGCCAGGCGCTCTGACGCTTGTGCTTCGATTTACGCCGGCGCTCCCGCTGCATCAGGCAAAGATCGAGCTGTCCGTCATTCGAGAGATCCCGCAGAAAATCCGCGCACGACGCCTTGCACTCGACGAAGCACACCTGCGGCAGTTCCTGCGGCAACAGCAGGTAGTTGTAGAATGGCCGAAACACCCCCGTCCCTACCGCATCGATGATCCCTAACGGCTTAAGCCGAACCTCTGCCGCGATGCACCGATACCCCATGCGGTACAGCCAGCGGCAGGCTTCCTTCTTCAACGTCTTGTGAAGCTCCGTCTCTCCGGGCATGGGCACTCCTTTGCCATGAGCTGCGCGATGCATTTTCACCGTAGCTCCGCTGCGAAACAGCCGAGAACAGCCGGGCATGAAACAACGCGGGAATTCTAAAACGCCGCATGTTACCGGGCAACGACTTTGCGCACTTCCGCAATGATGCTTGTCATCACCCCATCCGTTGCCGGAGCGTCGTGATCGCCTGTTTTCGATCAGGCGCATCGAAAATCCCGCTGGCCACCACGAACCAATCCACCCCCGCATCCCGCGCGGATTTGATCGTCTCGGCATGAATCCCCCCATCGATCTCCAGGCGCTGATTGCCCCGCAAACGCGGCTTGATCTGCTCGCATTTCTTGAGCACTTCCGGCATGAAACTCTGCCCCGAAAACCCCGGATTCACGCTCATCACCAGCACGTGATCCACTTCATCCAAGGCCGGATAGACCGCTTCGATCGGCGTGGCGGGGTTCAGCGTTATGCCGATGTGCCTGCATCCGGCGGCACGGATCTGCCGCGCCGTCTGCGCTGGGTCATCGGTCACTTCCACATGAAATGTAATCGCATCGACCCCCGCCTTGATAAACGCCGGCGCATCGCGCACCGGCTCGCTGATCATCAGGTGCGTATCCAGAAATGCGCTCGTGCAGCGCCGCGTCGCCGCACAAACGGCCGGCCCAAAAGAGATGTTCGGCACGAAATGCCCGTCCATGATGTCCAGGTGCAGAAAGTCAGCCCCGCCGGGATAGAGGACATCGTCGATCTCCAATTGGAGCTTCGCAAAATCCGCGCTGAGGATCGAGGCGGCTATGAGCGGTTCGGTAATGGTGAAAGGCGACTTAGTCATGACGCTCAGCCCTCATCTGCGAATTCTGCTTCCTTTTCCGGATTCGCTCTCGCCAACGGGATCACCTCAAATCCCCCACCGCGCCGGGCCCAGAGCTGGCGCACTTCCTTTTGCAGGAGAATCAGGCACACCAGCATCGGAAAGAAGCATCCTTCGGCCCAGTTGGTCATCGTGCCGAAAATCATCATGGCCCGCGACATTCCAGGGAAAGAACGCGTAGTTGCTACGCTCGCCGCGTAGGCTCTGGAATAATCCACCAGGTAGATTACCGAAAGCAGAAACCTGCCGCAGACCTGAATGAGTGCCCAGATCACCAGAAGCAGTGCGCCCCATTTCCGGTGCCTCAGAAGTGCGATCGCACCGGTCAGCAAGACACCCGTCGAAACAAGATAAATAAGCCTGAGGCCTAAAGCCGCCTGCCGCCAGTTCCGCCCCATCGGGAGCCCGAGGTAATCTCCGCCGTATACAGTCATGTAAACAATCAGTACCGCGATGATGATGATGGAGTAAGCGAGACAGAAGGCGGCCACCCAGAACACCACCCGCTGGACGAAGTCCGATGGCGTCGGGAAAGTGGCTTGCGGTTCGGCCACGGCTTACCTCCACGTTGGGCCGATGTCGGCATCGTCAATCGAGTATATCGATCGTCGAAAAGTGACCCTTCTCCAAAAACTCCAGCGAGGCTCCGCCGCCGGTGGAGACGTGGCTTACCTTCTGGGCCAGCCCCATTTGCTCGATGGCCGCCGCGCTGTCGCCGCCGCCGATGATCGTCGTGGCGCCTTTGCTCGTGGCATCCGCCACCGCCTGGGCCACCTCCTGCGTTCCCGCCGCAAAAGGCTTCTTCTCGAACACGCCCATCGGCCCGTTCCATATGATTGTCTTCGCCTTGGCGATATCCGCCTTGTATGCCTCGCGCGTCTTCGGCCCGATGTCGAAGCCTTCCATGTCGGCCGGGATATTTCCCTCAATCACTTGTGTCTTGGCCGAGTCCGTCATCTCATTGGAGATCACCGTATCCACCGGCAACTTGATCTTCGCTCCCGCCTTCGCCAACAGCCCTTTGGCAAGATCAACCTTATCACGCTCGACGAGCGACTTCCCGACCTCCTTCCCCTGCGCCAGGAAAAATGTGTACGCCATTGCCCCACCGATCAAAAGTGTATCTGCCTTACCCAGCAGTTGCTCGATAACGTTGATCTTGTCCGACACCTTCGCCCCACCAAGGATCGCCACGAACGGCCGCTTCGGATTGGAAATCGCCTCACCCAGAAACTTCAGTTCCTTCTGAATCAAAAATCCGATCGCCCGCGGCTTGCCCTGCATAAGCTGCGGTACCCCAAACGTGCTCGCATGCTCGCGATGCGCCGTCCCAAATGCATCGTTGATGTACACATCCCCCAGCTTTGCCAGTTGCTGCGCAAACTGCGGATCGTTCTTCTCCTCGCCCTTATGAAAGCGCAAGTTTTCCAGCAGCAGGACATCGCCGTCCTTCAACTCCCCCGCCATCTTCTCAACCCCCGCCCCGATGCAGTCCCCCGCGATCTTCACCTCCTTGCCGAGCAATTCGCCGAGGCGCTTCGCCGCCGGTTTGAGCGAATACTTCGGCTCCGGCCCGCCCTTAGGCCGCCCCAGGTGCGACATCAGAATCAAACGACCGCCTCGATCTACCACGTTCTTGATCGTCGGCAGCGCCTGGGTAATCCGCCGATCGTCAGTAATCCGCTCGCCGTCCAGAGGCACGTTGAAATCCGCCCGCATCAGCACCTTCTTCCCCTTCACGTCGATGTCAGAAACCGTCTTCTTGGCCATGAAAGAACTCCTTCCGGGAATCTGCGCGATGCTACGTGCGCAGGGTCAAGTCAAGCTGATCAGTTGAGGGGGTCTCCGAAGAGAACTGCGTAGCCCGCACGCAATGCGTGCGTGGATTACTCCCCGTTTGACAAACTCCTCCCCCCCACTCAAAACTACTCCCATGGACGCCCAACTGGATTCGCTCAAGTTCGATGCCAATGGCCTGATCCCCGCCATTGTGCAGGATCACCAGACCGGCCAGGTCCTGGCCCTCTATTACATGAACCGTCAGGCGATCGAGAAGACCATCGAAACTGGCAAGGTCCACACCTATAGCCGCAGCCGTGGGCGGCTCGCCCTCAAGGGCGAACAAAGTAAGCACTTTGAGTTCGTCAAATCCATCTTCGCTGACTGCGACCGCGACGCCTTGGTCATCAAAGTCGAGCAGCACGGCGGCGCCTGCCACGAAGGCTACTACTCCTGCTTCTATCGCCAATATCAGCCAGACCAGCAGGACTGGAAGATCATCGCCGACAAGGTCTTCGATCCCGAAGCGGTCTACAAAAAATAGGTCACCACGCGTGAGTCGAGCGGCGGCGAAAAACCAGCGCCTTCCCGGGATCGAACCATCCCCAGTACTGCCCGTCCGTGGCCAGGGCGGCATCATTGCCCTGTGTGCAACGATTCTCTTCCTCATTGCCCTTGCCGCCGGCTACTTCATCCTGCGTCTCCCCGATGCCACCACCTCCGGCAACGGCTTCAGTATCGAGCGCACCATTTTCACCGTTACCAACGCGGCCACCCTCACCGGCTTCCAGCAAAGCACTGCTGTCAATCAGTACGGCGCCGCCGGAAAAGCCTGCATTGTTTCCCTCGTGGTCATCGGAACCCTCTTCACCCTTATTGCCGGCGGCCTCGCCGTCGTTCGCCTCGCCGGCATGCGCTTCTCGTCCGGTCAGGTTGTCGCCGGCACGCTCACCTGGTACATCGTGTGCGTCTTCGTCGCCACCGCGCTCCTCGCGGACCCAACCCGCTCCATCCCCACCGCCGCCGCCCAGGCCGCCAGCGCCTTTGGCAACAGCGCCATTGTCCTCGGCACGCTCCCCGGAATCCTCGGCTGGCGAACACACGTCATCCTCCTCCTTCTCACCGTCATTGGCGGCCTCTCCATCCCTGTCCTGCTCGACCTTACCGGCATCTCTTCGGCCATCACAAGACCACCACCCACACCCGCGTCGTCCTCCACATGACGGCCCTGCTCTACCTTCTCGGCTTCGTCGCCTGCGTCCCCTGGGGCGACAGCACCATGACCTGGCCCGCGGCCCTTGCCACCGGTTCCGCTGCCGCCATCGACACCCGCACGGCCGGTCTGCCACTCTTCTCGGTCACCGCCATGACGCGCTTTACGCAATGGCTGATCATCGCCCTCATGATGATCGGCGCCGCCCCCGGCTCTGCCGGCGGCGGACTTAAGGTCACCACCGTCTTCGAACTCTTCCGCGGCACCGGTCGCGCCCTTCGCCGCCAACTCCCCGGCCGCCTTTTCGGCATTGCCCTCGCCTGGCTGGGCCTCTATCTCCTGATTCTCGCCGGCACTTTGCTCGCGCTCCTCGCCCTTCAGCCCGACCTCCCCGCCGACCGCCTCCTCTTTATCGCCGCAAGCGCCGTAAGCTGCGTCGGCCTCTCCCACGATCCGATCTCCATGGCCGGCGGCGGCCTGATCGTCCTCAGCATCGCCATGCTCCTCGGCCGCCTCGTCCCCCTCGCCATTCTCTGGTGGGCCGCCACCACGACCCCCGATGCCGACCTCGCCGTCGGCTGATCCGGCTATAATGGTTCACCGTTCCCGGAGATCTCATGGCCGAATTCCAGGTCGTCTCGCCATTCGAGCCTCAGGGCGATCAGCCGCAGGCGATCGACAAGCTCGCCACCGGCGCCCGCGCCCGCCAGAAATACCAGACTCTCATGGGCGTCACCGGCTCCGGCAAGACCTTCACCATGGCCCATACCATCGCCAGGGCCGGCAAGCCCGCACTTGTCATCTCCCACAATAAAACTCTCGCCGCCCAGCTATACGAGGAATTCAAAGAGCTCCTCCCCCACAACGCCGTCGGCTACTTTGTCAGCTACTACGACTACTATCAGCCCGAAGCCTACATCCCCCAGCGCGACATCTACATCGAAAAGGACGCCTCCCGCAACGACGATCTCGACCGCCTGCGCCTCAGCGCCACCAGCAATCTCGTCAGCCGCAACGACGTCGTCATCGTCGCCAGCGTCTCCTGCATCTTCGGCCTCGGTTCGCCCGATCGACTACCAGAAATCCGTCCTCCCCATCCGCAAGTCGGTTCCCACGGATCGCGACGAGATGCTCCGCAAGCTCGTCGATCTCCAGTACGCCCGCAACGACATCGACTTCAAGCGCGGCACCTTCCGCGTCCGGGGCGACGTCGTCGAGCTCCACCCCTCCTACGAGGAATTCGCCTACCGCATCGAATTCTTCGGCGATGAGATCACGCAGATCGACGCCATCAACCCGCTCACCGGCGAACTGCTCAGAAGCGAAGACCAGATCTTCATATACCCCGCCGTCCACTACGTCATGCCCGAAGAGAAGGTCGAAGCGGCCATCACATCCATCCGCCAAGAGCTCGACGTCCGCGTCATGCAGCTCCGCGGCGAAGGCAAGCTCCTCGAAGCCCAGCGATTGCTGGCCCGCACCAAGTACGACCTGGAGATGATCGCCGAGGTCGGCTTCTGCTCCGGCATCGAGAACTACTCCCGTCACCTCGACGGCCGCAAGCCCGGCGAGCCACGCCCTACACCCTCCTCGACTATTTTCCCAAAGACTACCTCATGATCATCGACGAGAGCCACGTCACCATCCCCCAGCTCAAGGCGATGTACAACGGCGACCGCCAGCGCAAGCAGGTCCTCGTCGAGCACGGCTTCCGGCTTCCCAGCGCCCTGGATAACCGCCCGCTCCGCTTCGAAGAGCTCGAAACATTCTGGAGCCAGGGTGCGGGCGGGGTCATCTTCGTCTCCGCCACACCCGGCAAATACGAGCTCGAACACTCCGGCGGTGAAGTCGTCGAGCAGGTCATCCGCCCCACGGGTCTGGTCGATCCCGAAATCGAAGTCCACCCCGCCCAGGGCCAGGTCCCCCACCTGCTCAACCAGATCAAAGAGCGCGTCGCCACCGGTGAGCGAGTCCTCGTCACCACGCTCACCAAGCGCCTCGCCGAAGATCTCTCCGCCTACATCCAGGAGGCCGGCTTCAAGGGCCGCTACCTCCACAGCGAGATCCAGACCATCGAGCGGGTTGAAATCCTCCGCGAGCTGCGCCAGGGCGACTACGACGTCCTCGTCGGCGTCAACCTCCTGCGCGAGGGCCTCGACCTTCCCGAGGTCTCCATGGTCGCAATCCTCGACGCCGACAAGGCCGGCTTCCTACGCAGCGAAACCTCCCTCATCCAGACCATCGGCCGTGCCGCGACAACGTCAACGCCAAGGTCATCCTCTACGCCGACACCGTCACGCCCGCCATGCGGACGGCGATGGACGAAACGACACGCCGCCGCGCACTGCAGCTCGAATTCAACCAGCAGCACAACATCACGCCCCAGACCATCAGGAAGGCGATCCGGGCCGGCCTGGAGGCCGAGGTCAAGGCCCGCCAGACCGTCGCCCACTCCATCCACGAATCCCTCGACTCCGCCGATCAGGCCGAGATCATCAAGCTCCTCGAGGAGGAAATGCTCGAAGCCGCCCGCAATCTCGAATTCGAGCGCACCGCCCAGCTCCGCGACAAGATCAACGAAATGAAGGGCATGCCCCTGATCAAGTCCGCAGGCGCAGCCTCCGGCGAAGACCAGCAACCCGGAATCTGGAAACCCAAAACCAGCACCCGCCACGGCCGCCGCGTGGCCAAATAGACCCCATACCACCGCCGAACTGTGAAGAATGCCGAGACAGACGCAGAGCAAAAGACTAATATCATCCGCTGCCTCCTGCTCCGTGTGCTCTGCGCCCGAGCGCCGTCTTGCGATCTCGAACCGAACCGGTGACCCATGCCCGCCGACGCCCCCCATCGCCTGCAATGCCTCGAGGTTTGGGGCGGCAACCGCGCCGTCTCCACCGCGCTCGACCTCCCCGGCCTGTACGCCTGGCTCTACTCCCTCCCCGCCGGGGACGACCCCGCAGGCGGCGGCGACGTCCACTACCTCTCCTCCTGCGCCGCCGGCGCGGTCACGCGCATGCTCCTGGCCGATGTCGCCGGCCACGGCACTGCCGCCGTCGCCATGGCCCAGCGACTGCGAAGGCTCATGCAGCGCCACATCATCCAGCACAACCAGGCTCGCTTCATCCGCGCCGTCAACCGCGAATTTGCCACCCTCACCACCGCCGGCCGCTTCGCCACAGCCCTCGCCTTCACCTACGACTGGCCCGTCAACCGCCTGCTCGTCTCCAACGCCGGCCACCCTGCCCCGCTGATCTACCATCACCGGGACCGCACCTGGCAACCCCTCGAACACACCGCCGCCCTCCCCCGCGAGAACCTCCCCCTCGGCATCGAGCACGCCTCCCGCTACGACCAGTTTGAATACCCCATCGACATCGGAGACCTCGTCCTCTGCTACACCGACGGCCTGCTCGAAGCCCGTTCCGACGATGCCCGCATGCTGGGCCCCGACAACCTTCTCGCCCTCCTCGCCCGCGAGGATCCCGCTCGTCCCGCCGACCTGATTCCCCGTCTCCTGGCTTCCATCGCCTCCGACGGCTGGACCTTCACCGATGACCTGACCATCCTGCTCTTTTGCCGCACACCCACGCCCCGAGCCCGAGCCTTGCGCGATACCCTGCTGCTGCCCGTCCGCGGCACACGCGCCATCGCCTATGCGCTCACCCGCTAATTGCTCCCAAAGGCGTCGGACCGGCTGCCCCAGACATGATCGCCTGCCGATATCCTCCGCTCGCCGCCACGACCGTACCGGCGTTTCGGCGGTCTCATGCGGATCGGCTTGAAGGCATGCCCGCCAGTCCGATGCCTGCCCGGCGCGTTCGCAAGGTTTGCCCGCGCGCCCGTCAATCACATGCCGCAATACAGACTCGATCCCGGCTTCCCATCCCCGGCACATTACCGATGAAGCGAATTAGCAGCACCTGTACGACATATTGACATCTGCTTGTGCAAAAGCTCTGATGCACTCCGTACTCTCTCCGTACCCACACCGTGCAAACACGCCCGCGTCAAAATGTCAGCCTGTGGGTTGCCAGTACAGTCGCCAGATCACCCAAGCCCCCCAGCCCTCCCGCACGCCCAGACGCGGATTCTCCCCGGCCCGCCGGGCATGCGCCCACGGACGTAGCCCACGCCGTTTCATTCTGATCGTAACCCCAAACGCATCCCCATTCGCCATCAATCCCATCCGGGATCAAGGCAGGCGTGCCAAACGGATGCCTGCCCCGGGGCGTCTTTCAAAACATCTGCCAGCGCGCCGATAAATCGCCAACCGCCTCAGTCCATTCTGCCGCGTCTTGCAAGTGACCTAACGATCCACATCATAACCAACGCTTCGAGCAAAGCATTTTCAGGAGAAACACATGGGCCTCAGTATGGCGTGGCGGTTCAGCGGGCGCGAGATGGAGTACGTCAAGGAGGTGCTCGACTCGGGTTTTGGCAGTTCGACCAGCGGCAACATGTGCCAGCGGCTCGAGGCGGCTTTCGCCAGGCGCTTCGGCGTCAGGTACGGCATCGCCTTCAACTCCGGCACCACGACCCTGCACGCTGCGCTGGCGGCCTTCGGCGTCGGCGTCGCCGATGAGGTCATCGTCCCGGCGCTAACCGTCATTTCCTGTGCTTCGGCCGTCCTCTTTCAGAATGCCGTCCCTGTTTTCGCCGACATCGATCCCGATACCTTCGAGATGGACCCGGCGGATGTCGCCCGCAAAATCACCCCGCGCACCAAGGCGATCATGCCGGTCGCCCTTTACGGCCTGTGCCCGGACATGGACCCCATCATGGACCTGGCCCGCAAACACAACCTCCGCGTCATCGAGGATTGCGCCCAGTGCGTGCTCGGTGAGTACAAAGGCAGGCTTGTCGGCACCATCGGCGACGTCGGGAGCTTCAGCTTCGAAAATTCCAAGCACCTCTCCACCGGCGACGGCGGCATCGATATCACCAACGACGAAGAACTCGCCCTGCGCGTCCGCAAGTTCTGCTGCCTGGGATTCCGCACGATCGGGCCCGGTGAGGGGCGCGTGCGCATCAGCAAGGACATGTTCCAGGATCCCACGTTCGCCCGGCACGACACCTTCGGCTGGCAGTACCGCCTGCCGGAAGTCGCCGCCGCGGTGGGCCTGTGCAGGTGGAGCGCATCGACTACTTCGTCAACATGCGCAAGGAAATGGCCAAACGATACACGCAGGCCATCGGCGATTCCTGGATGCTCCGCCCCCAGCATGTGCCCGACCACTGCGTCAATTCCTACTGGACCTACGCCGCCAAATTCGAGGGCGCCAGAAAAGGCATCGAGTGGAAGGATTTCCGCCAGAAGTACACGGAAAACGGCGGCGACGGGATCTACGCCGCCTGGCAGCTTCTCTACAACGAGCCCGTGATCAAGCAGGCCCAATTCTACGGCCTGGGCTGTCCCACCGCCTGTCCCCACTACAAAGGCGTCTTCAACACCGCCGCCGGCCAGTGCCCCAACGCCGAAAGCGTTCAACCCAAAATCATGCAGTTCACCACCAACCAGGCGGCTAAGGCCGACCAGGACCAGCAGTGTGAAGCGCTGCGGAAGACGTTAAAACACTTCGGCGGATGAAACCGGAATCGCCATGAGTGTTCTCGAACGCTTTCGTCTCAACGGCAAGGTCGCTCTGGTCACCGCGGGCGCCGGACCCCTCTTTGGATCGAGCTGCACGGAGGCCCTCGCCCAGGCCGGCGCCACGGTCATCACCGCCTCGCGATCGCTCGAGCGCAACCGGCAATACGCCGAGGCACTGCGCCACCAGGGCCATGATGCCCATGGAATGGCGCTGGACATCGCCGATCCCCAGTCGATCGAACGCCTCGCCGACGAGATCCACAAACAGTTCGGCCGGCTCGATGTGCTCGTAAACAATGCCCTCGCCCGCCCCTCCGGGATGAGCACGCTCGAGGAGCTGACACTCGAATCGCTGCAGGCAAACGCCCAGGCGGACATGATCGGCCTGATCTGGATGTGCCTGCGCTTTCCTGCCGCAAATGGCCCGGCGCGGCAGCGGCAGCGTGATCAACATCGGCAGCATCTACGGCGTCGTCGGCAACGATCCCGGCCTCTACACCAGCACGCCGATCAAACCATCCGCCGCCTATTCCTTCATCAAAGGCGGCCTGCTCAACTTCACGCGCAGCATGGCTGCCTTCTACGGCAAGAGCGGCGTGCGCGCCAACGTCCTCTCGCCGGGCGGATTCTCACCGGACATCGCCCAGGAATTCCGCAGGAAGTACCAGGAGCGCTGCCCGCTCGGCCGCATGATGAACCACGAGGATGTTCAAGGCGCGGTCGTCTTTTTAGCCTCCGATGCCAGCCAGTACGTCACCGGCCCAACCTCACGGTAGACGGCGGCTGGACCGCAATCTGATTCCCTGACAGCCATTTGGGGGCGTCGTCAGTGTGAAAGCCATCAAGCGAATCATCGACGGGATTGCAGGTTCTGTGCTCCGTTTCGAGACTCGGTGCGCCGCCAGAGCGACCACGCCCTTGTCATATCAAGTCACAGACCGGGGCATGCCGGGTGACGGCAATAGATAGGGGTGCGGAATCAATGACGAAGGACTAGTTGTGGGCGCTCTCACTCGCTCGCAGCTCCCGTAGTTTTGCACAGTGGAATCGATCCGTGGCCCCCCGATCCGGTTTGCAATAAATGGCCAATGATCTATATTTCTTACGATTGGTGAAGGAACGGCTGGGGGCGGAGGGCATTGAAAGGGTGGAAACCTTGAACCGAGTCATCGGCGGGATTGCAGGCATCGTGCTATCGCTTGGGACAGGCAGCACCGCACTCGCGGCGACGCCTTTGTATCATCTGACCGACCTTGGCAGCCAAGTTGGGGGCATCGGCCCATTCTTTCCCAGCTACGCGACGGGGATAAACAACCAAGGGCAGGTTGTCGGCCGCTCTGGGGGTTATACCGCAAATCATGTTTTTCTTTATCAGAATGGAACCATGCAGGATCTGGGCACCTTGGGGAGCGCCATCTATCCCTACAGCATCAACAACAGCGGGCAGATCGCGGGCTACTACATAACGATGCGCTCATCACCGTTGGATATTCCCACCTACCGCGCATTTGTTGACCGGAACGGCGTCATGCAGGATCTCGGTTCGCTTGATGGACAACGCAGCGCCGCCTATGCCGCCAACGACAGCGGCCAAATCGTCGGATCGTCTTCCAACGGGGGACGGCTTGACTCGGCTTGTATCTACCAGAACGGAAGCATCGAGGCATTGCCCCCGCTCGACCGGACCGAGAGCGCGGCGTTCGGCATCAACAGTACCGAGCAGATCGTCGGCGCCTATCAAGATATTAGGGGCTGGCATGCTTGCCTTTTCGAGAACGGAACCAGGCAGGATCTTGGCTCGCTGGGAACGGATCGGGATTGGAGCTTCGCCAGCGGTATCAATGACAATGGCCAGATCATCGGCTGGTCTTATACCACCGGCGATCAGACACATGCGATTCTTGACGCGAACGGCATCATGCAAGACCTGGGGACGCTCGGCGGAACCGTCAGTGGGGCGTTCGGCATCAACGGCGGCGGCCAGATCGTCGGATGGTCTGACATTGCCGGCAATGCGTACCGGGACGCGTTCCTCTATCAGGATGGCAGCATGCTGGATCTCAACAACCTGCTGGATGGATCGGGCAGTGGCTGGAAAATCCAGCAGGCCGAAGACGGGGTGCGTTTTTTCAATCTCGGACCCGATCCAATAGCAATCAACGATGCCGGCCAGATCGCGGTCACAGCGATCGATCCCGAAGGCCAGTACCGTGCGGTTCTGCTGACGCCCGCGCCGGAACCTTCGAGCCTCGCCCTTCTGGCCGTCTCAGTGCTGATCTGTGCCGCGCCGACGGAGCGGCCCGGAGCCGTCGCCAAATCAATCGCATCACCAGTGAGCTACCGTCGTCAGGAAGAGGATCCACCGTACCATCCGCTCCGCCGCCCACTGGAAATGGCCCTTCGCCTGCCGGCACGAATCAAAATCCCGGCCGCCCGGCCTCCGCACATGCGCTGAATCCAGCGTCCCCCGCGCCACCCCCCATTTTACCAATGCACCCCAAAATCAAGGTGCCAAGCACAGTCTTTTGCAGAACTTATTGGACCACACCCCCAGAGTCCGGTACATTGTGGATGGTCCATCTCTTTTCGAGGGAGAGTTTAATGCATCGGTCATATCTGCTGTTGGCAGTTGCTGGGGGATTTCTATCGGTTCAGAGCGCTCGCGCCACCATGCTCTATTCCGATTCCTTCAACTACGGCGTGCAGGATCCGACTTCGACCTCGGGCGACAATCTCGGACACAACTTCCCCGATGGGAATCCCTCCGGCGCGGTTCCTGCCTGGATCGACAACTACAGCTACGGCGTACAGGCCGTCAGCGTCGCCGGCAATCTGAGCTACCCCGGTTTGCAGAGCCTGGACTCCAGCAGCAACAGCGACATGGTTCAGTTCCGTGGCCTGACCAGCGGCAACGGCGTCGATCACCACTTCTTCGATCAGAGCAACAACGGAGGGACGCTCGCCTATACCTCCTACACCTCCGGCACGATTTATTACTCCCTCGTGCTCAGGGTCAACAACATCGGCACCAGCGGCGGCGGCACGGAGCCCCTCGCCAACCCGGACAATGGCTTTGCCGGCGGCAGCAATCCCTCCGGCGGCTCTTTCTTCGCCGGCCTCGGCGACATCGCAACCTACGATCGAAACCAGGGCTACAACGGCTTCGGCACCGGTGACGCCATCGCTCCTCTGCTGATCCGCAGCGGCGACAACACCCAGTATCCGTCCACATACCAGCTCGGTCTCGGCACGACCGCCGCCACCCGCTTCTGGGAGGGAACCAACAATCCGAGCGACTCGGGATATGACCTTTCCAAAGTCCACAACATCGGCGATGTCCTCTTTCTCGTCGTCTCCTACACGATGAACCCAGGGGACGTGGGCGACGTCGCAAAGCTCTGGATCAATCCAACCCCCGGCAGCCTTGAAAGCCAGAACGCCATCACCATCAGCGCCCAGGTCGGCGTCAATGGGAGCACGGCCCCGGCCGTCCAGGCGATGACCGACTTCTTTATCCGCAACAACCCCGTCGAGCCCGACCAGGGCCTGCAAATGGATGATCTCCGCATCGGCACCACCTGGGCCAACGTCACCCCCGCTGCCGTCCCCGAGCCGGCCAGCCTGAGCCTCCTCGGCCTCGGTGCCCTCGCCCTCGTTACCAGGCGCGGCGTCGCTAACCCATTGCCTGGCGCCGGTTGACACCGGTCGGACCGAAATCAATCCAGCGGCACCATCTTCGCCGCCTGCTGGGGCGTCTTGCGGTCGACGTCCACCGCCTTGTTCATCTGCCGCATCAGCTCATCATCCACCGCCCCCACCAGCGGCCGCAGCGCCTCGACAAACCCCGCGCGCTCTTGCGCCTTGGGCGAGACCAGCAGCATCGCATCATACGGCGGAAATGCGTGCCGGTTGTCCTTCAGCACTTCCAGGTCGTAAGCCAGGATGCGCCCATCGGTTGAGAAGCGCAGATGACGTCCACCTGCCCTTCCTTCACCGCCGAGTACATGAGGGTGGAGTCCAGGCTGATCTTGTCGGCGAAGTTCAAGCCGTAGGTCTTGCGGACCTTCTGCCACTCGGGCCGGCCGAAGAATTCGTAGTCTCCGCCGATCCGCATCCGGGGTGCATGGGCCGCCAGCTCCGCGATCGTGTGAATGCCGAGTTCTTCTGCGCCCTTGCGGGGCATCGCCAGCGCGTAGGTGTTCTGAAATCCCAATGCCCCCACGCATTCGATGCCGTACCGCTTCTTCAAATAGCCGCTGACCTGCTTTAGCATTTCATCGCGGCCGATCGTGTCGGAGCGCTTCATGACGTTTGCCCAGATCGTGCCGGAATAATCGACGTAGCAATCGACCGAGCTGTTGGCCAGCGACTCAAAAAGGATGCTCGATCCCATGCCCGAGGCTTTGTGCACGCTGTATCCCGCCTGTTCCAGCTGGCGGCCCATCAGTTGCGCCAGGATGTACTGCTCGGTGAAGGTTTTGGCGCCGACGATGACCTGGTTCCTGGGCTTGATCAGCGGCGCTGCGGCCGCAATGATCCCGGCAATCAGGATCGAGAGCGCCCCGATCGCCATGACCCGGCTGCGTCGCGCGGCGGCGACCTCGAGGACGCGGATGACGCCATCGAGCGCCAGCGCCAGCGCAGCGGCCATCCCGCAGCCGATCAATACCGCAACCGAGTTGCGCAACTGCAAACCTTCGAAGATGTAGTTCCCCAGGCTCACCTGCCCCACAGGCGTGGAGAGCGTCGCGATCCCGACCACCCACACCGCCGCCGTACGGACGCCCGCGATGATCACCGGCGCCGCCAGGGGCAACTGCACGCGGAAAAGCATCTGTCTTTCGGTCATCCCGACACCCCGCGCCGCCTCCACCAGCGCCGGATCGACGCCGGCCAGGCCCGTGACGGTATTACGGACGACGGGCAGCATGCTGTAGAGGATCAGTGCGATGATGGCTGGAACGAAGCCGATCTGACCGAGCAGCGGCACCATGAGTGCCAGGAGCGCCAGACTGGGTATCGTCTGCACAACGCCTGTCACGCCCAGCACCGGGCCGCGCAGCGCTGCACGCGGAAGGCCATAACCGCAAGCGGCAAGCTGATCGCGATCCCCGCCGCCAGCGCACCGGTCGTCAACACCATGTGCCAGCCCAATCGCTCGGGCAGCAGGCTTAGTTGATGGGCGAGGTTGGGACTCATCGGCTACCCGGCTATGGCGCCATCGGGCGCGCCGGCCGCAAGCGCCTCGAGCTGATCCGCCTGACGCTTGGGGGCGTCCATGAGTTGTGCGACGTACTCATCCCCCGGTTCGGCCATCAGTTCGTGCGGCGTGCCAATCCGCGCGATCTGCCCGTTGCGAAGCACCGCGATGCGGCTTGCCATCACCAGCGCCTCGGTCACATCGTGCGTCACCATGACCGCCGTGAAACCGAGGGTCTGGTGCAGGCGCTTGAGCTCACGCTGCAGGCCATCGCGGGTGATTGGATCGAGCGCGCCGAACGGTTCATCCAGCAGCATGACCCGCGGTCCCACCGCCAGCGCCGCGCGAAGCCCACGCGCTGCCGCTGACCTCCGGAGAGCTGCCGGGGATAGCGATCGCGATACTCCGCCGCCGGCAGGCTCACCAGATCGAGCAACTCATCGACTCGATCCGCGATCTTCTTTCGCGGCCAGCCCAGGAGCCCGGGCACCGTCGCGACGTTTTCGCCCACGGTCATATGCGGGAAGAGGCCGATCATCTGGAAGACGTAGCCGATCCCGCGGCGCAGCTCGATGACATTCATCCCGGCGGTATCGCGCCCGTCCACGCGGATGACGCCGGATGTCTTCTCCACCAGGCGGTTAATCATCTTGAGCGTGGTGGTCTTGCCACAGCCGGATTCGCCGAGCAGCACCAGCATTTCGCCGGCGCGCACTTCCAGGTTCAGGTCGCGCACGACGAACGTTCGCCCCCCGTCGAAGGATTTGCTGACGCGCTCGAACTCGATCACTGGAGCTCTTCCGCCAGGCTCATCGGCAGCGCCTTTTGCTTGCGCGCGACCATGGCGACGTAGTTGAGCGGCACCCCCTCGATCGAGAGGCGATGGCTGTACCGGCGGTAGGCCTGGATCTGAATGATCTCGCGATCGCTCATGGCGCAGATCAGGCGCGAGAAGCCGCTCTCGTCCTTGCCGTTGAGGAACGTCTCCTTGATGTTGAACGCCAGCCAGCCCGGCGTCGAGATCAGGTCAAAGGCCGCTTTGAATGCCTTGGTGGGAATGTCGCCGAAGCCGAGGGCGGAAACAGTCGTCAGGCAATTGGGATTGCGCGCCGAGAGACGCTCCTTCTGGTCATCGGTCAGATGGCACAGATCCGCAACGACATATCCGTCATAGAGCGCCGGGCGGTCGCGGTTGGCCGCGGTCCGAGCTTCGGGGATGATGTCCACACCGACGAGCCCGCGAACGCCGATGGCTCGGAGTTGCTCCCCGACCATTCCGTTGCCGGCACCGACATCGACCACGCTCAGTTCTGCCGGGAAGACCCGCCACTGCTTCAGGACGTCGGTCAGCAATCCCACCACGCGCTGCGGCGAACTGCATTGCAGCGTTCGGGCGAACAAATGTTCATAGAGCCCGGGAATATCGTAGATGTCGGCGTAGTCGTGCAATCGCAGGCGCTTCCACTCGCCCTCGACGTAGACTTCGCACCACTCGTGGTTCTGTTCGCGATGCTCGCCGGTCTGCGGAAAGCGGATGGGGTACGGAGACGAATCGCCGTTGGCGGGACTTGCGTTGATCTGTAGCGTCACTGGTGCTCCCTTAAGTTGCCGTCACAGCGCCAGACGAGGCTGCGAGGCCGTCAAAGTTGACGAGCCATCGGGGGCACAAATGCCCGCAAACGCCTCGCAAGAGACGTCAAGCGCTGCGTGGTTGTTAAGCCGTTCGACGCCGTATGCGTCGAATCCGGCCATGACACAATGATGTCCGCGACGGCGGATGCTTCCGCCGATCTCCGGAATCAGCCTTCACGGCGGGCCGATTCGGATGGGCCCGGTCCCTGGGGATGATGTGATAATTCCCCGGGACCTGCGCTGGCGGCTGCGCTCAGGAAGGACACCCGCCAACTGGATTCCGGATTGGACAGACCGCTCTGCGGAGAGCGGGACTTACAACAATTCCTACATATCCATATCGGCGCACGAGTCAATCTCTCGCCGCCCATCCGGGGCGAAAAATAAAACTTTTCCTGCTGCAGGAAATACCATTGGTACGTCTTTAGCACTTATTCCCCCCCGCACATTCAGAATGTTCCGCGCAGGATCAGCGCGATGTAGGGCTCGTCGGAAATCGCCGCCGTCTGGTTGAGGTCGCGCACGTCGAAGCCGCGGTAGAAATCCTGGTGGAAGGCATAGCCCACGGACAGCGCCGCATCGAGCGCCATGCCCTTGAAGATGTTGGGATTCTGGTAGCGGACGCCCAGTTCGGCGCGGCTCATCTGCTGGAAGAAGCGGTCCGTCGTCGGCTGGTTGCGCAGCGCGTAGGCCTCGAAGAAGTTCGCGACGTTGCCAAAGAGGCTGAAGCCGCCCGCAAGTTTGTAATCCGCAAAGAGCTCGGCGGTATACGGCACCGCGTAGTCCATGTTGAGCGTCATGCGATCGCTCACATTCCATTGAAGAAAACTGCGGGGGAACCCGAATCCGACACGGCCGGCATCCCAGTGTCTGACCAACTGGAATCCCGGCAGCGGCACATCCGGCAGGAATGATCCGCCGCCGTCGTAGTCCAGGGTCAGCGCGAACATGTCCTGATCGGCGCTCTTCTGATACCAGATCAGATGTCCGATTCCGTAAATCCCGTTGGCATCCGCAAATGGAGAATCGCTGCTGTAGCCTCCCCCGGCGATGACCGCTACCTTGCCGCCCCAGGCCTGGCCGACATGGACCGCACCGGCAAGACTGAACTTGTCCAGATGTTCGGGCAATTCCGGGGAATTCGTGTCGAAGTTGACGGTGACATACCGGTACGCGACGACCGGGGCGGTGTCATCGGTTTTGCTGAAGCGAAAGCGGCCGATCGAATCCCACCAGAACATCTGCGCGGTTCCCGAGTCGTCCTTGACGTGCCCCTGCACCTGGTAGAGCATGTGATCGAACGTCTGTCCCCAGAGTTGATCAGGCCAGGGCTCGAGCACCATCCGCTGATCGGTCTGTGCGCGTGCAATGGATGCAACCAGCAGGAGCGCTGCGACAATCTTCCAAGTCATCAATCCTCCTTCAGTTGGAGGATCTTCTAACAGGAATTGCGGATTCCGCCTACCTCATCCTCTGGTGTGTTTCTGCGGGCGCAGTGGTCGCGTGGCTTGAAGAACCAGCAGTGGCACGCCCTTGCTTCGGCCGATTAGAAACGGTGTGGGACCGTAGGTATCAGAGTAGAAGTCGGTGATCGACATGCCAGCCATGCCGCGGGCTTCCATCCGTCCCAGGACGTGTAGAGCTTGCATCGGCAGCTTCGAGGGATTGCTCGTGTTCTCATATACGACAAGCCAGTCGCCGGGCTGGATCACCGTACTGTCGTTGTCGACGCGCCGGGAGAACTTTTCCATATACCACTGAAACCCCCACGGCCCCATGAACCAGACGCGCGCGCCGGCATCGCCTGATCGACGCTGCAGCACGGCGGCAAGTGCTTGGTTGGCGCCGGCCTCCGAGTAATCTGCCGCCGTTACTCCGACGCTTATGGCGATGGCAATGCCAGCCAGCAGCCATCGCGTCACGTTTTCTCTGGCTGCGCGTCGATCCGCCACCTTCGCTGCGAGGATCGCAGCCGGGGGCGTCAAAGTCAGGATGCTGCGCACGTTGATGGTCCAGTTTACGAACGCCGCGAAAACGTAGATGCCGACGATCCACAGCGCCAGTAGCATCGCATCCGCGTCTTTCTGCTCGCGCCCGCTGCGTCAAGTTGCAACGAGGAGTACCCACCCCAGCGCCGTCATCGCGACGAACTCGAACAGGGTGAGCGGAGCGCATCTCATCGGCCACGCCACCGCCAGCGCCACAACGCTGGCGATCGCGTACGTGGCCCACATGTGGATCGTGGAGCGCCATGCGAGCAGGACAACAGGCCCCAGCGTGCCTCCCCCAACAAACGCCAGCGCTGTCGTCGCGCACTGCCATGTGGCAAGCCTGGGTCCGACCACGGCAGTCGGATATGCTATGGCATCAGTGACCAGACCGTGCGCATAGAGTCGCACGGTCCAAAGCTGATAAGCGAAGAGCGCCGCCACGGGAATCATCATCGTCGCGATCGGCCAGCACCAGCTCCGGCGTCGAAGAAGCCCGTACGCTCCCAGCAGCGGGATCAGAGCGATGGCCGGATATTTTGTCAGAGCCGCTGCGGCAACCGTGCATCCCCCCGCGATCAGCCATGCGGGTTTGCCACGATCGATCCCCCAGATCCAGAAGAGAACGGCCCAGACCCAGAGGGCGAGCATCATAAGGTCGGACATCGCGTTGGTTGCAGAAACCAGTGCCGCCGGAGATCCCAACACCAGCACGGCGGCGAGCAGACCATCACCGGCAAACCTGCGCGCCAGCAGAACCACTCCGGCGATCATCGCCAGCGCGATCGGAAGCATCCCAAGATGGATTGCCCTCTCGCTGAATCCGGCGAGTAATCCCACCAGCGCCTGGTAGTATGAAGTGCCGGGCGGGTTCTTCATCACCTCGCTCATCGGAGCCATTGCGCCGCCCAGTTGATCCGAAAGCCGTAGAAATCGGCGGGATGCTTCTCGATCTGCTGGGCCGCCCGAAGGAACAGCGGATCGTCAATCGTATATGCCTTGTTGATGAACGGAACGAGCAGCACGAACGCCAAGGCGCAGGCCAAGGCGACTTCCCGTTCCGCGCTCCGCCGGTGCATCGTTCGCATTTCGATTGTCTGAGAAAGGGTCACGCCGAGTCATCCTCCGCGGGTCGATGGCTCTTTTCGAGCACCTCGGCCAGCACGATCGCGCTGTTGTGCGCCTGGTCACGCGCGGCATAGATGAGCGTCACATGGCCAATCCGCGCACAAGCGAGGATCCGGTCAATCTCACGCTTCTTCGCTTTGAGTTCCAGTCGATAGCGCTTGCGAAACTCTCCCCATTTCCCTGGCTCGTGCCCAAACCAGTTGCGGAGCGCGGTGCTTGGCGCGATGTCCTTGGGCCAGATGTCGATTTTCGCCGCCGTTTTGTTGATCCCGCGCGGCCAGAGTCGCTCGACCAAGATCCGGGTTCCGTCATTCTTACTCGCAGGCTCGTAGGCGCGTTTGATGCGGAGCATAGGCGTGATGATAAGGCCAAGGCCGCTGACCTATCCCCACTTTCGCTTCAGCTTCCTGTGCGGGCATAAAATAGGCCGAGCCCGGCGATACGGGCTCGGGAGTGATCACCCCGGCACAACTGACCGAAAGGAGTCGGTCATGCATCGCACGGATGCGATCGCGTGGGTGATCACGGTCTGCGCCGCTTCGCTGCGGCTTTCTCAGGCCAAGACGCTGTCGATTCTCGTTGCCGCCGCCCTGCACGTCCAGCGGGCCTCGCTGGCCAACCTCGGCCGCTGTGCGCTGGGCTCGACCAAGCACCAGATCAAGCGGGCATACCGGTTCTGCGCCAACGACCGCGTCGAGCCCGCCGACGCCATGCGGGGCATCGTCAAGCGGCTGGTGAAGAACCGTAAGAAGCCGCTGGTCGTGGCGTTGGACTGGGTGGACATCCGGGGATTTCAGACGCTGGTCGCGTCGGCGGTGCTGCGGGGCCGTTCGGTGCCGCTCTGCTGGTCGAGCACGACGGGTCACGTCTACGACGGGCACAAGAGCCGCAACGCGTTCGAGGAGTCCTTGCTGCTGGTGCTGCGTTCGATGATCCCCCTGTCGGTGAAGGTGATCATCCTGGCAGACCGCGGGTTCGGCCGCTGCTGCGCTGGCGGCGTTTCTTCGCCGCAACGGCTTCAGCTACGTGATCCGCGTGCAGCCGAAGGTCACGGTGAAGCTCAAGGGATTCCACGGCAAGCTGCTGGATTACCCGGTGCACAAGGGAATCGCCAAGGTGCTCAAGGACGTGGCCTACCGCGCCGACGGGGCCGTCACGCAGCACGTCGTGGTCCGCTGGCCAAGGGCCTGCCGCCCAAACGCGATGAATGCTGGTTCCTGATGACCGACCTGACCGGCACGGCCGAACCACTGTGCCAACTCTACGGCCGACGGATGACGATCGAGCAACTGTTCCGCGACCACAAGTCCAAACGCAACGGCTGGAGTTTGCGCGACACGCAATTCAAGACGCCGCAGCGGCTCGACCGGTTGCTGTTGGTCCTGGCCATCGCGTACCTGCTGCTGGTCGGCCTGGGCCTGATCGCCCAGACGCGGCACAAGCCCTCGGCGTGGTGCTCCAGCAGCAAGGAACGTTGCAGTGTGTTCCTGATCGGGATGGTGATGCGTGAGCGGCTCAGGGCCTCCCCGTCCCAAGCCCTCGCGGCCGTACTTGACCTCTCGCTGCACGTCGCGGCAAAGTGGGGATAGGTCAGCCAAGGCCGTGCTTGACTCGCCCCCTGTTCCTCTTAGAATTTCGAGCCTGATCGCCACGTGCGACACCAGACGCCCCCTTCGTCTAGTGGCCCAGGATATCTGGTTCTCAGCCAGAGGACAGGGGTTCGACTCCCCTAGGGGGTACTTCGCTCACAACGGCTGGAAGTGCAGCAGTGTGCATCGGCGTGTCGGCCGGTGAACCTGCAACACTTCCGGCCGTCGCTGTTTTTCCTGGTTCCATTCCCCTCAGTTCTGTACCGTTCTGCACTGCGCCCGCGCCGTGCACGCAGTCCGGCTCACGAACCACGCGATAGTGCCGAAGCGCAACATCTGGAGTGTTGCCCGACCACCTGCAGGCCCGCGCCACGCTATGAGTGTTTTAGCCAATCCGCCTCACAGCTCAGACGCAGATTCTGAAGCGGCTTTTCCACGAAATGGCTTCTCGAGGGAATTCGTGCATCCCGGCGAGAAAGGCCCAAAGGGGAAGCAGATCCAATCGAATGCCCGACAACCTAAAGGGGCGCAGAAGCTCAAATGCCACCGGAAGTATCGTGGCGCCAGCACGCAGTCCGAACCGCCCTATTCCCCGGTTGGCAAACAGGTCGATTGGTTCCCCGCACCGGTCTCTGATCCCAGACGCGCTGACGATGTGCAGCCTGTTCTCCGCGTCATTTTCTCAACAACAATCGCGAGAAGACGATGAGGATTAAGATTGCGGCGACGATGAAGGCTGCAAAAGCGGCGTCTCCACCGCCAACGACTTGCAGGAACGTTTCCGTGGCGCAACCCGCGCCCACCACGGCGAGTAAGATGGTAAAAGCTACACCCGCGCCGACGGCGGCGCGCCATGAGCGCGTCGCCTGGCAACCGACGATTCTTCGCATTAGGGCCATCGATATCCGTAGGATTACCAGCGACGGGAGAAGAATGAGACTTAGGAAAACAATGCCGAGCGGGCAAGCAATATTCTCGCCGCCGGGATCGAATATTTCGATGTGGACTGTCATGGCCATCAAAGGAAGAACGCCCGTGAGCCACGCAGCGAAACCGAATGTCATGACCAGCCACCCCACACTCAGAGATCGCGCATCTGAGGCTCCGTAATCCAGAACCGGCGGCGCGCTTCCCCCCATTTTTCGGGCCATCTCCGGGATCGCAGTCGGCGGCGGAACAGGCACGATCTGCCCGCAAGAAGGGCAGCGACAGATCTTTACGCTGATGTCCGCTGGCACTCGGAGCTTTGCAGAACAACGTTGGCACACGAACCCGATCATGGGACAGTTGCTTGCGATTCACCGAAGCCCGAGAAGGGAAAGCCCGAGAAGGTCAGTCAAAATTAGACGCCGGTCCGCTGAATCAATCAACCCGATTTCCGCACTGGCGAGCGAGCAAGAGATAATCCGTCGTCGAACACCGGGACGGAAATCGAGTAGCCAGTCTCGTTCAACAACACTGGAGAGAGCGGCGATGACCGGCTTACCCGACCCATCCCTTGTTGGCGAACGGGTTGAACGATCGCCCCAACTGGCGAAGATCGCCAATATCTCGGCTTTGGGGCTTGCAATGCGGTACCGTTTTCTGGGACTCGCGGTCGCCGTTGGACTTGTGGCGGTGTTCGTCCTCCCCGCCGAGGCACTGCTCTGGTGCAAGGCCGTGGTACTGGGGGTGTTCCTGCTCTCCTTCCTGTGGTCCTTTGGCTTCTAGCACTACAGCACAAGCTGGCGATTTCAGTCCAGAACTGCGGTCAACACATGAACAGACAAGGACTTACGGACGATCCAGCGCCGAAGTGCTAAAAGGGCCCCTCTGGCCGCTTTGCCGGTGCGGCAAATTGTCATGTTCGGACCACCAGGTCGTCAGAAGGGGCAAAAACCGGGTTCGGGGTGGGGTGGGGAGGGTACGGTACTACAACGGTGAGAGTACGGTGTGGGCCGGGAGGAGATTTGGGCGTAACTTGGGAGCGGAATGTCCTCTGCTGGGATGCTTCATCACAAACGGGCTGGTGATCATGTTGCCTGGATGAGATGGGCCATGCTCCTGCCCTTAGCGCAGGGTTCAACCCCGGCCGTCGAAAGGCGTTGCCGAAGCGACCAGGAGGCCCTGTAGGGCTTGCGGCGAGCAAGCGCTGGATGGCGCCTCGATGGTGCGGGAGAGGGTTCTGTCAGAAGCGTTCGGTCCTTTAACTCTGCATCCCGGCGCCGGCGATTCGACGCTAGAAACGGTGAGCAAAAACATGAGCGGATAAGGACTTAAGAAGGATCCAGCACTGTCATGCTCGGTGAGGCCCGCGCTGGGGGTATTGCTGGGGCTGTACTTTACAATTCTTCAAGCGCAAGCTCGGTCGTAAGATGCGGGGTGCGGCCCGCCGCTTGGGATTCCCGCCGCTCCCGACCACACGCTCGCAACTCGACGATCGCCGATGTCATGATTCCGGTTTGTGTGAGGGGCGCGGTTCAGGAGAATGGTAAGTCATGCAGCGGAGGCTCTTCAATCTGGCGGCGACGGCCTCGCTGGTGCTTTGCCTGGCGACCGCAGTGATGTGGGCATTCAGCTACTCGTTTTTGCAGCCGGAGTTCAGTCATTGCGAATGGGAGAAGCGTGCTGTTGCCGTCCATGCGGACCGTGTTCAGTTCTACCACCTTTCTCGCTTTAAAACCGTCATCGTTGGACGATCACCGCGAACGGGTGTTCCCGTGGCTGGCTTCGGACAGCAGATACCCTACATCACCACGCAGATGCCCTACGCAGCCGAGAGACCCGGCTGGCACTTCACGTGGCATGAGACGTTTCGCATGCTTTCGGCCGACAATCGGAACTTCATCGCGAGAGCACTGCCGATGCTACAGGGAGGAGATGGCCCGCGACCCGGAATGATCGGCGGCGGCGGATACGAAATGAGCCTTTGGCCGTTTGTGATTCTGATGAGCGTCTTGCCGATCACGTGGCTCATCAGGGGCGGCAAACGCCGCGCACGGAAACGTGCGGCCGCAGGTCTCTGTCCCTCCTGTGGCTACGATGTCCGGGCTACGCCAGACCGCTGCCCCGAGTGCGGAAGCGTTCCCAAAGATGCATGGGAGACCGCCACATGAAATGCGAATGCGCTGGACCAGTCGTCATCAGGGTATGATGGGCTGGCGGGCCGGTCGTGCGACCGGCCGCTGATTGAGCCTGTGCTATCCGGAAGGAGCACTGCATGATGAAGCTGATTGTCGCGATCACATCGTCGCTCATTCTCGCGTGCAGTTCGTTGGTCACGGCGAATGACATTGTTGAAGTCCGAATACTTGAAACGCCAACCGCCGTTCAGCCGACAACGAGGCCAGCAACAGCCGCCCCGAAGTTGCCCAAAGATGTGAAGGTGCTGCTGTCGATGGAAACATTGGCTGATCAGGCAGGAGACCTTCATGCCAAGTGTACCATCGGTCCCGACACGACGATCGACCTCGAAGGACATCTGAAGACCACCGCCGATGGCAAGCGACACTTGAGGCTCAAGTTTTCGCAGCGGGATCAGTCGAGCACGCAAGAGGTCAGCACGAACACCGAGTTGGCCGTAAATGATCCAACGGTGATCGGAGGATCGTTCGGTGGAAAGGGTTCACATCAATTTGTGGCAACGATCAAGCCGGAGGCTGCCACCGTGAACGGCAAGGGGCAACCGATGGACCGAAGCGCCGCCCCTGTGACCGGCGGTCGCGCAACGGGCGGCGACAAGCTGTCGCTCGACCTATCGCACAACGTGCGATTTACGGGCGTGCAGGATGTGTTCAGCCGGAACGCCCTGGGTGATGCAATTGTCATCACCGCCATCCATGGCACGGCCCGGACGATCGCGATCGGCAATACCTATCGAATCGATGGAGCATACACGCTGGCATCGCGCGACGTGGCGACGCTCTCGGCCTATTTGACGGACAGAGAGCCCAATCTGCCGCATCGGCAGACGATCCCGGGCCAGTCCGTTCGGATCAGGAAGGGGTCCGGCACTTTTACGCTCTACCTGAAGGTGGAAGACCCCGGCTGCCCGCACGTCAGCTTTTATCCAGAGCACGGTGGCGAGAGCTTCGCGGGAGAATATTTTGGCAGCGGCGATTCGCTGCCGCCGGAGTCCTGGTTGGCGAAGCCTCAGGTCGCGGCACGCTGAAAAGCCGCGGATTGTGCGTTCTGTGGATGCGACCGAGCACTCGAAGATTTGACCGCTTCCCTGCTGGAGAAGGACTGAATTCGCCGGCATGATGCAACCATGCAAGCGGGATCGGCTGCTGGGACCAGGGGTGGAACGATGCGGCGGTATGCCCTGCTGTGGGGCGGTCGGCTGCTCAACGGGCTGACAGTCGTCTCGGGCCTGGTGTTCGTTGTCGTGCTGGCGGTCTGGGTCCGCAGCTGTTTCCGCGTGGATGGGCTCATCTACCAGCCGCACATCCACACCTCACTCCACCTGTACCGGATTCGCTGGGGACGCGGTGAGTTGAGCATCGACATGCAGGCAGCCGAACCAACCGCAACGTCCCGCTGGTGCTGGTGGTCCTACGTGCCAAAGGGCCACGCCGTACCTGCACCTGATCCCGATGAGATCCAGTTTCTGGGTATTCGCTTGCTCCGGCGGTTCGAATACGTTTACCGCTGGCCCGCATCTCAGTACCGCAGGCTGCGCACGCCAAGCCTGCGCTATGCAGGGCGGCAGGTTGTCAGCACACAGATAGCCGCAGGCGCGCCTTCGCGGGCAAAGGTTCGTGAGATCAGCGTCTCTGTTCCCTGCTGGCTGGCAGCGGTGTTGTCGGCGTGCCTCCCGGCGGATTGGCTACTGCGGCGACGGCGGCGGCAAATCGTGCGGCGGCGATTGGAGCGGGGCCAATGCCTTCGCTGTGGCTACGACCTCCGGGCCACGCCCGAGCGCTGCCCGGAATGCGGCACAGAGATTCGCTTGCAATTGAAGAATCCATGAATCTCGCCACCAGCCATCCGCTTCTGCAATGGAGCCGACGCTGCCTCTATCCGAGCTTTTTGGCGATGCGGTTCGCCGCTGTCCTCGACGGGCCGATGAGGCCCGGTGAGAACGGGCGAGCGGCGGGGCTTACGCAGCCGGGAAGGTCGGGCCGGTGTTCTTGAGCCATGGGCATGATGGCGGCGCCTGCGAGCCTTTTGTCGATCCATGCTCGGACGAGGGGCGATGGCCGGCCTTTGAGTGCACGGCTTTTGCACGGTGCAACTACGGGAGGGTACGGTGTGACTCGGTCGTTTTGCACAAACAGATCTCCATAGGTTGTATGGAGGCTATCCCGCCATTTCTTCGAGAATTTGCGGGGGATGGGGGTTCACGACGTGATCCCGACACTTCCGCTTCACGCGGGGCTGCGGTTCCCATTCAGGCATCGGGTGCTCCTTCCGGAATGCGCAAGAGCCTATTCGAGGGGGAGCCTGCGTGCGGGTTGGAGCGGTGGAACCGGCCGGCGCGGGGCGCCAATCGCGGCGCAAGTGGAAGCGGGACGATCGATCCCTTGCGCCGGCGGGAACCCAAATGGTGTACGCCTGGCTCGCGACTGGGCGAATTTGCGGCGCACCAGCGGCTTTGGCCAGTTCGTCATGGGGGCAGCTTCGTTCGGCGGGCACCTGGCACGCTCGTCGAGATTGACCGGGGCGCGGTGCCGGCGTGCTGGGCGTCACCGCGATTTCATTTGGGGCTTTGCGCCTTTGCGAGCTTCAGGGTTGCAGCGCTCACGCGCGGGCCGTTGATTTGTTCGGCGAGGACGCGCTTGAGAATCTTGCCGGTGGGCGAGCGGGGAAGATCGGGAACGATGTTGACCTCGCGGGGGACTTTCCACTGCATCAGGCCCTGCTTGCGGGCGAAGTCGCGGAGCTCGTCGCTGGAGACACTTGCCCCTTCCCTGGGCGTGATGAAAGCGACGACGACTTCGCCGCGCGAAGCGTCCTTTTTGCCGATGACGGCGGCTTCACGGACGGAGGGGTGACGCAGAAGAACTTCCTCGACTTCGCGGGGCGTGACCTTTTCGCCGGCGACGATGATCAGCTCCTTCTTGCGGCCGGTGATGTGGAGGAAACCGTCGGGGTCAACGTGGCCGATGTCGCCAGTCTTGAAGAAGCCGTCGCCGCTCAGCACGTCGGCGGTTTCGGCGGGGAGATTAAAGTATCCCTTCATGATCATGGGGCCCTTGAGCCAGATCTCGCCGGCGGCGCCGGATGCGAGTTCGGCGCCCGCATCGTCGGCGATCCGCACCTGAACGCCCGGCAGGGGCTTGCCAACGCTGCCGGGCTTACTCGCCTGTGGTGTATTGAGCGCGACGACGGGGCTGGTTTCGGTCAGGCCGTAGCCTTCATAGATCGGTTGAGCAAAGCGCACGTGGAACTGATCGCGAAGTGCAGCCGGCAGCGGCTCGCCGCCTGAAATGATGGCGTAGATGCTGGCAAAGTCCTTTGGCGTGGCGTTTTTGAGGTGCGCCATGGCGGCGAACATGCTGGGAACGCCGAAGACGATGGAGACGCCATGCTCGCGGATCGCCTTCACTGCCCCGGGGGCACTGAACCGCGCCATGTAGATGATCGGGCTGCCGAGTTGGATCGGCGCGAGCATCATCGCGGTCATGCCGAAGGCGTGAAAGAGCGGAATGACGCCGAGAAACTTGTGGCGGTGTTGAAGGCTCGCCGCTTCGATGGATGCATCGACATCGCTCTGGAGGTTGCCGTAGGTGAGCATGACACCCTTGGGCGGGCCGCTGGTGCCGCTGGTGTACATGAGAACGGCGACGTCGTCGGCCGCAGGCGTGGGGAATTTTGGTGTGATCGCACCGCCCGGAGGCTTGGGCAGCTGGGTGAGATCGATCACCTTGAGGTTCGCACCGGCAAGCCTGGCGGCGAGCAGCGGGATGGTGACGACGGTGTCGATGCCGCTGTCGGCAATGACGTGCGCAATCTCGGGCTCGCCGAGGAGAAAATTGATGGGGACGACAGTCTTGCCGGCCAGCAGTGTTCCGTAGAAGCTGGCGGCGAAGCCGGCGCAAGCGGGCAGAAGAATGCCGATCCGCTCGTTGGTCGTCTGCATCCCCAGATACATCCCCAGCCCGGCGGACATGCTCGCCAGTTGCTGGTAGGTATACTGGCCCGAGTCGTCGGTGACGGCGAGATCGTTCGGCTGGGCGCCGGCATTGCGAAACAGGTGTTCGAAGAGCATGATATTTACGCTGCAAAGCGAATCGGGCCACAACGGATGTCGCCCTATTAGATACTAACTTACTTGACGAGGCACGGATGCGAAATAGCCATAAAGTTCAGGCCCGAAGCCCGAAGCCTGAAATCCGAAACAAATCTGAATCCCGGATGACGAAAAAGAGTTCCGTCGTTGGCGATCTTTCCATCATTCTCATTTCTTCATTCGTCATTGCCCTGGCAGGATGCACGTCCCAGCCGGCGGAGCAACAGAAAGCGACGCTGCGGGCGGGGTATGACTCGCTGGAAGCACGGCAATATGAGCAGGCGATCGCCCAGGCGGATGCGTACTTGGCACGGGTGCCGCACGGGCCGGGATCGGCCGAGGCGCTTTATCTCAAGGGTCGCGGCTACGAGGGGCGGGTGGCGCACAGCCTGGCAGAAGCAAAGGCGAATCTCGAATCGGCGCGGACGGCGTACATTCAGGCGCTGTCGATGAATCCGCCGCGAAAGCTGGACGGGATTATCCGCACCAGCCTCGCGAACGTCGCTTACTTCCAGGAAGACTACCGCACCGCGATGGCGCAGTGGGCAACCGCCTACGGCAATCTCGAAGACCGCGATGTGCAAGCGTGGGCGCTGTACCGAATGGGCATCTGCCAGCAGCGGCTGGGTGAGTTCGACCGGGCGGATCGAACCTTCGCGCAGGTGCAGGACCGCTTTGCCGGATCGATTCCCGCTCAGCGGGCGCGCAAGCACAGGGCGCACGCGGCTTTTATCTGCAGGTGGCCACGTTCGCATCGCCCAACGACGCCAACCGTGCGGCAGCGGGATTGCGCTCGCAGGGGCTGACGCCGGTGTGCGTGCGCACACCCAGGGGCTACCAGGAGATACGCATCGGCCCGTTGGCAAGCTATCAGCAGGCGATGGGCCTCAAGAGGCGGTTTTCGCGGGAATATCCGGACGCGATGGTGATTCCATAGCAGCAGGGAATCCGGCATGGATGCCGATATCCATGAATAACCGCCAAGAACTCTGGACGTGCAGAAATCTCTAAGCCCCTGGCGGCCGAGGACGTATGAGACTCGTTCTGAGAACGGCCGCACAACAGGGGGACAACCCGCCAGAGAGCCGCGATACGGCGCTCTACGTTCGCAGGAGTTGGGGCGTTTTCGCCGTGTATTGTATTGGCACATCCCTCGTGGTGGCGTTCGGTCTTGGGGTCATGATGCTGCTGTTTGCCGTTTTCGACAATGATTCCAAACACGGCAAGCACAAACCGATGCCTCCTCACGCCGCGCTCATCTTCGCGGCAGGCGTTTTTGGCGTGGCGTCGGTCATCGCATTTGTCATTCAACTAATTGCCGGGCCGTTTGTTTTCACGAAAGACGTGGTCTGCCGCCAGTGCCACAGGCGATTTGAAGCCAGGCGCATTGCGTTTTTCACGGGGAAGTATTCGCGCCCGCCGCGATGCGAGTGCGGCGGCAAGATCGAGCCGGCGTTTCTGTGGAAGCCGGACATATCGTCAGACGCGGCATCACTTCAAAGCTCGGGGATGTAGGCTGATCGGCGGGTCGGCCCCCTCGCAACGGCAGGATGCTCGCGAGGGCGCTTCTGCCGCTTTCGGACGCCAGGGCTCGATCCCGCAGCATCGCCGATGGCCACACCAACGGATACCGCACCCCTGCTGCGATCAACCGCGTCTTGTGCTTGGGACTGCGGCGGTTCACGCGCCGATAGATCTCCGCCGTCCGCAGGTTGGTTTGCGTACCGTTCCACGCCGCCCCCACCAGCACCGCAAACTCCAGTGTCGAAAGGGCTTTATCCTAATTATTTATCCGACTTTGTCCTATGCGGATGAGTCTTTACCTCTCTGGAAACGGGCGTTTTTGCAGATACCATTATTGAGGAAACTCTCGATGGCTACCGATCCTAAGTGGTTGGCTTCGCCGGGGAGTTGTTTGGACCTGTAGGTTCGATCCGGCATTCGGCAGATGCCGACTCGTCGTCTGGAATGTGAGGGCGTGCTGCCGCGCCCCCCGCATGAGAGTGCCCGCGAGGCAGTCGTCGAAGCGGGCACTGCAATTGTTCATGAGCCTTTCTACCGAGCCTCCCCAGTCACCGGTCGCATCGTCTCCCGCGCAGAGCGCATCACAACACTCCCCGCTGTCACGATCCGCTTTGCCGGTGATTCCGGCGACGGGATGCAGCTTGCCGGGACGCAGTTTACCGACACCAGCGCCCTGGTGGGTAACGATATCTCAACGCTGCCGGATTTCCCGGCGGAGATTCGCGCCCCGGCCGGAACTCTCGCTGGTGTGTCGGGTTTTCAGATCCACTTTTCCTCGACGGATATATTTACACCCGGCGATCAGGTGGACGCACTGGTGGCGATGAACCCGGCGGCGCTGCGAACGAATCTCAAGAGCGTCAAGTCGGGTGGAATCGTCATCGTCAACGAGGACGCTTTCGGCCCGGCGGATCTGAAGAAAGCGGACTATGAAAAGAACCCGCTGGAAGACGGTTCGGTTTCCGGCAATTGCCGGTTGATCAAGGTCCCGATCAATAGGATGACGACGGCAGCGGCTAAGGATACGGGGCTAGGAGCGAAGGACATCAACCGCTGCAAGAATATGTTCGCGCTGGGGTTGTGCTACTGGCTGTATGGCCGGCCGCTGGACGCGACGCTGCAATATATCAACGAGAAGTTCGCCAAGAAGCCTGCTGTCGTCGCGGCCAACACCGCTGTCCTCAAAGCGGGGTATGCGTTCGGCGAAACGACCGAGCTTTTCAACGAGCAATACCAGGTCCCCAAGGCCAAGCTCGCCCCCGGAACCTATCGCAAGATCACCGGCAACGAGGCGGTCGCTATCGGCATGGTGGCCGCGGCTAAGCTGGCGAATAAGGAGTTGGTCTACTGCTCGTATCCGATCACACCCGCCAGCGACGTGCTGCACAGCCTGTCGGCGATGAAGAACTTCGGCGTGATCACCTTCCAGGCGGAAGACGAGATCGCCGCTATCGGGGCGGCCATCGGCGCCAGCTTCGGCGGGGCACTGGGCGTGACGGGAACATCCGGCCCGGGCGTAGCGCTCAAAACCGAGGCGATCGGTTTGGCAGTGATGACCGAAATGCCCGTGGTGATCTTGAATGTCCAGCGAGGCGGCCCTTCGACGGGACTTCCCACCAAGACGGAGCAGGCAGACCTGACGCAGGCGATCTTCGGCCGCAACGGTGAATCGCCGTTGCCGGTGATTGCGGCGTCGTCGCCGGCGGACTGCTTCAATGCGGCCATCGAAGCGTTTGCCATTGCCACCAAATACATGACGCCGGTGATGCTGCTGACCGACAACTACATCGCCAACGGTTCGGAACCCTGGCTGATTCCGCAGTTCGACAAGCTGCCGCGGATTGTGGTCGAGCATCCGACGCAGAAGAATAACGACGGCGGTTTCATGCCGTACAAGCGCAACGCCAACGGCGCCCGGCCCTGGGCGATTCCCGGGACGCCGGGGCTCGAACATCGCATCGGCGGCCTGGAGAAGCAGGACCTCACCGGGAATGTGAATTACGAGCCGACCAACCACGAGAAGATGGTTCGGCTTCGCGCCGCCAAGATCGCCAATATCAAGCCCGCCGGGCAGGATTTGCTTTTCACGGGTCCGGAAACGGGCGACGTGCTGGTGCTGGGCTGGGGCTCGACGTATGGCGCGGTCAAGGCGGCCGTGCTCGAACTTCAGTCACAAAACGTGAGCGTGTCGGCTTGCCACCTGCGCTATCTCAACCCGTTGCCACAGCGGCTCGAGCAGGTTCTCAAGAAGTTCAAGCACGTGCTGATTCCCGAACTGAACCTGGGCCAGCTTCGCTTGATCATCCGCTCAAGGTACCTGGTGGATGCCAAAGGATTGAACAAGGTTCGCGGCCAGCCGTTCACCATCGGCGACATTACGAATGGCGTTCGCGCAATCCTCAAGGGCGTCGTCGTTGGAGATGAAGTGCCGATGTCGGCGAAGACCGCGGACGACAACGTTGACGGCGGCGGGTGATCGTCGCGTCTTAACTCGAACACCCGAACGATACGAAACACAAAACCACAAACACGAGTCCAACCATGAGCGTTGCTCCATCCAGTCCGTTAAATGTGCTCAAGCCGGCCGACTTTGCCTCCGATCAGGACGTGCGCTGGTGCCCCGGCTGCGGCGATTATTCGATCCTCATGCAGACCAAGAAGGTCCTGGCTAAGCTCGGTGTGGACCGGACCAAGACGGTCTTCATCTCGGGCATCGGCTGCTCAAGCCGGTTTCCGTACTACATGAACACCTATGGCTTTCATTCGATCCATGGCCGAGCGCCACGCTGGCGAGCGGTCTGGATCTGGCACGGCCGGATCTGAACATCTGGATTGCCACCGGCGACGGCGATGCGCTGTCGATCGGCGGGAACCACTTCCTGCACGTCATCCGCCGGAACATGAACGTGAAGATCCTGCTCTTTAACAACCGGATCTACGGCCTGACCAAGGGCCAGTATTCCCCGACGAGCGAACAGGGCAAGAAGACCAAATCCTCGCCCAGCGGCGCGCCGGATTATCCCGTTCGCCCCATTTCTCTGGCGATTGCCGCCGAGGCGACGTTTGCCGCCCGCGCGATCGACGTAGACGTGAAACACCTGGAGCACGTGCTGGAGCGAGCCGCCAGGCACAAAGGCACCGCTTTCGTGGAGATCTACCAGAATTGCAACATCTTCAACGACGGCGCCTACGGCTACGCAACGGATAAGACGACCAAATCGGATACGACGATCTATCTGGAGCACGGCAAGCCGCTGGTGTTCGGCAAGGATTCCGATAAGGGGATCCGCGCGGCGGAGATGAAGCCGCAGGTTGTGAAACTTTCGGAAGTGCCCAAGGACGACCTGCTTGTGCACGATGAGAAAGGCCCCAGTTCGCTGGCGTTTATACTCAGCCGGATGCGGCAGCCGGACTTCCCCGAGCCGCTGGGTGTCTTCCGCGACGTGGAGCAGGAATGCTACGTCGATCTGGTGCGCAAGCAGAACGCCGACGCCGTCGCCAAGAAGGGCGCCGGCGACATCCAGCAGCTCATCACCGGAACCGAGACGTGGACGGTTTCATAAGCGCACCGTTATACCCGGCTTCGTTCCTACGATTGCGGAGAACACATAGGCCGCTCTTGGCGATCCATCGCCGAGCGGGTAGAACAGCGTTCCTCGCCGCGGCAAGCGGCCGGGGCCGATGCAAGGGTCGGCCGCGAACCGGGTCAGGTCCGAAAGGAAGCAGCCCTAAGCGGTCCCGATTCTGTGCCGTCGTCTCCCCGGTCGCTTTCCGCGGCGTCTTTTTCTGACCGGTCTACCCGCGCGGCGTCACGCCGTCGGCCATCAGCTCGCCCTTGTCCGCCGCGGCGGCATTTTGCCGTGCCTTTTCCTTATCGACCGCCAGTTCCTCAACCGTCTTGGTCGGAAGCCGCGCCGCGCCCTTCGTATCCCGAAGCTTCACGCGCGTCCCCTTGCGAACGTGCTCGTCCAGCCTCCTCTTCGCCGCCGGAATCTCACCCGCATACTGCGGCAGCCACTGCGCCTGCGCCAGTAGCATCTCATCGGTAAGCTGCCACACCTCCTCGGGATTGCACACAGCGCCGGTCAGCGGATCGTGCAGCATCGCCTGCTTGAGTAGCGTCACATCCCCGCGCACGGCCGCTTCCATCCCCATCTGCTGCACGTGCGCGCTGACCGAGCAAGTCGCGGCGCACGCCAGTGGCAGATCCCCCACCACCGGCATATTGATCCCGTTGTGATCGACGTAGCCCGGAATCTCGATTACGCACCCATCCATCAGATTGCTGATGTGCCCGCGGTTGACGATGTTGAAATGCCCGCGATAGGTACGTCCCGTCTCCAGCGCCTCGATAATCCACGACCCGTGCTCGCCGCTTCGGCTGTAGTTCTTCACGTTCCAGGGCTCTTCCTTAAGCCAGTTCGGGAAATCCGTCTCAAACCAGTTGCGGCCCTCGGTGCAGACACGCAGATATCCGCCGGTCTCGCCCAAGATCCAACTCGACAGATCGATCCAGTCGCCAATCTCGCTCGCCCGCTTGCGATACCACGGCAGGTATTCCGACAGATGCCCGTTGGATTCGGTCGAGTAGTACCCAAACCGCCGCAGCACGTCGATGCGCACCTTCTCCGTCCGGCGGTAATCCGGATGATCCTCAAACAGCTCCAGCAACTTCGGTACGAAATCGATCCCGCGCCATTGGATCTTGATGAACCACGTCTGATGGTTCAGCCCCGCCGCGACGATATCAACATCCTTCGGCTCAAGCTGCTCCTCCGGCTTGAGCATCCCCTCCTTCTTTGCCCAACGTTCGATGCACCGGGTGATCTGTCGGTGCGCACCTTGAACCCCATGACACAAGCCAACGGTGTTGACCTGCCCATACTTGTTGCAGGCCCAGGTGTTCATCGCCATGGGGTTCGAGTAATTCAGAAACAGCGCGTCCGGCTTGGCGACTTCGCGGATGTCACGGCAGAAATCCAGAAGCGCGGGGATCGTGCGCTGCGCGTACATGATGCCGCCCGCGCAGATTGTGTCGCCCACGCATTGGTCGATGCCGTATTTGAGCGGGATATCGATGTCGAGCTGGAATGCCTCGAGGCCCCCCTGCCGGATCGTGCAGATGACGTAATCCGCATCCGCCACTGCCCGCCGGCGGTCCGTCGTCGCTTCGATCTTCGCCGGCAGCTTGTTGGCGGCAATGTCGCGCTCGCAAAGCTGCCGAACCATGTCCAGATTGCGCTGCGAGATGTCGGTAAACGCGAAAGCCGCGTCTTGAAGTTCGGGAACCGCGAGAATGTCCTGCATCAGCCGGCGTGTAAATCCAATTGAGCCGGCGCCGATCATGGCAACTTTAATAGGCATCCCCAAAGTCTAAGCGACGCAGTGAAAATCCCAAATCCGCCGCGCACGCCCCCGACGAAAGTAATATTTGAAATCTCCCCCGCCGCCACCGAAACTCACTGGCCTATGGCCTGGCTCCTCGTCTTTATGGCAGGAATCGCAATGGGCGCAAGCACACAACCTTCCGAACTTCCGAACTTCGATCGCCTGTGGAACTACGCCGATCCCGCCACCACCGAGGCCGGCTTCCGCAAGATCCTTCCCGCCGCCCAGAGCAGCGGAAACAGACAATACCTTGTCGAACTCCTCACTCAGATCGCCCGTGCCCAGGGACTCCAGAACCATTTCGACGACGCAAACACGACCCTCGACCAGGCGGAACGCCTGCTGCGCCCGGAAATGCAGGTTGCACGTACCCGCTATCTGCTGAAACGCGGCAGGGTCCTCAACTCCGCCGGCCAATCCGACAAGTCTCTGTCGTTCTTCCACCAGGCTGCCGAGACCGCCCGAAACTGCGGTGCGGTCGGTTACGAGATCGACGCCCTTCACATGCTCGGCATCGCCGAAGCCAATCCCGAAGACCGGCTCAAGTGGAACCTAGAGGCCATCGACCTGACCCGCCGCAACCCCACGCAGCAAGGCTGGCTTTACGCCCTCTACAACAACACCGGCGAGACCTGCCTCGCGATGAAGAACTACCACCAGGCACTCAAGCAGTTTCAAAACCTCGTCGATCTCGACCTCAAACAGGGCAAGGAGCCCGATGTCTACGCCATCAAAGACGTCGGCAAGTGCCTGCGATTGCTCGGCCGGTATGATGAAGCGATCGAGATCCTCCGCCGCGTTGAGTCAAAGCACAACGGCTTCGTCAACGAGCAGCTCGCCGAAGCGCTCCAGGCACAAGGCAAGTCCGACGAAGCCAGGCGGCAGTTCAAACACGCTTACGACCTGCTCTCAAAAGACCCCGACATCGCCCGGCACGAGCCCGAGCACCTGGCAAGATTGAAGAAGCTCGCCGGCGACTGACCCGCGCCTCATCGAGTCACTGATATCCCTTCAACGCCGGCTCCAGCCGCGACAGCGAATCGCGCAGGCCCCCCGGACGGTTTCGCAACAACCACAGCCGCTCGTGCTCCGCCATCGTCCAGGTCAGATGCGCGACCAGCTCAGAGACCGGCCGCCCCTCCTGCCCCAGCCGCCAGCGCCCGCGATGACACCCGGCAACGAGCATCGCCGCGTTATTTCGCAGTTCATCTTTGACAAGCTGCGCATCGGCCCGCTGCATCCGCGACCCATCGAGCGCTGAGAGACACTCCGCGATCGCCCGCTCCGTCGCATCGTACTGCTCCTTGGTGACCCCTTCGTACAGCATCTTCCGCGTCTCATCGCCCACCAGGGACCAGAACACGCGCGAGCCGTTGTGCACCGGCTCGCTCTGCTGATACACGTTGCCGAAATCCAGCACCAGCTTTCCCATCGCTCCCGCCGAATCGCGGAAGATGTGCAGGTCCAGCGCCCGCGCCAGATCCAGCTTGTCGTTGGCAGCAAAGCACCACGACAGCGACGCCCCCGCCGCGAATCCCGGATAGCTGATCGGCAGGTACTGAAGATGCCCGTAATCCCCCCAGTCGGTCATCAAACACCCGATCGCCCCGTTCGCCAGGCCGCTGGAGATCGCCCGACGGATATTCTTCATCGCGTTGTCCGTGCGCCCTGCAATCGAGCACCAGCTGCTGGTCCCCGGCGCCACGTAGAACGGCACGCCCGCGGCCTTGAACGCCGCCGTCTCCTTCTCAAACTCATGCCCCGCGTCATAGCCCCAGTTGATCGCGATGATGTCCCTCGGCAGTTCCCCGATCAGCTCCGGCTTGTGCAGGATGATGTCGCCCCAGAACTGCATGATGTGCCCCCGCTTCTGCACCGCCCGATGGATCTTCAGGAGGAATTCCAGGTACACCCGCTCCTTCCCGCGCTTCTCACATTCCGGCTTCGACTTGCCCAGCCCCAGGTCGAACGTCTCGTCGCAGCCGACGTTAAGCATCTTCGACCCGAAATTCGCCAGCAGCTCATCATACAGCCCTTCCACCAGCGCCAGGCTCCCCGGATCGATCGGGTTCAGCGTAAATCCCCCTTCCCGCCGAAATCCCCACGGCGTCATAAACCCATCCGGACACTCCGCCAGCGGCAGATAGCGCGAATGCTTCAACCACCGTTCCATGTGCCCGAATGAATTCTGGTTCGGCACCAGCTCGATAAAGCGCTCCCGCAATACCGGTCCAGCGCCCGGATCTGGTCCGCCGTCATCGGGCTGGCGTCTTTCCACACTTCCGGATGCCGGCTGTAGGCAAACGTATGCTCGGTGTAAAGCTGGAGCTGATTGATCTTCATCGCCGCAAACAAATCCACCAGCTCATACAGCGTCTGCATCGTCGGCACTTTGTCCCGCGAGATGTCCAGCATGATCCCGCGCACCGCAAAATCCGGCCCATCCTCGATCCGCACCTGCGGCAGCGTCTGGCCGAATTGCCGGCGGAGCTGCGCCAGCGTCTGCTCCGCGTAAAACGCGCCGGCGCGATCTGCTGAGCTGATCGTGACCTTCCCCTCCCCAACCTCCAGCCGATACCCCTGCGGCCCAATTCCCCCATCCACCTCCCGCTCAACCCGATCCGGCCGAAAAGCGCACGAACCCGCCCGTCGCTCCACCCGCCGGGGCATCGGCAATAACACAATCCTCTCGTCGCTCATGCTTGCCCATGATGAGCGCACCGGGCCAATGCACAAGCTGCCGGACAGGCGGCTTCCCCGGGCAACCCCCGGTACCACGCAAAGGCCACTTTCTTAAGCAATTCCCAGGTGATTTTGCGGGGATCGATCGGGAAAAGATCGCGACCCTGTCGGCCGCGCCAGAGCAGGCTTTTGGCCCCGCCAGGTGTATGGCCATGGCCCATGCCGCAAGCCCTGGAGGGCAGTTGGACACATCGGATGCGCCTCTCGACGCCTTGAATTGCACGTCGCCCTGCGGGTATCGGCATGGCCCAACCCGCCCACCCAACACGATCGCCAGCCCGTTCGTGAAACACCCTAACAGAGGACATTCCACTCCCATATTGCGTCCGATTCGGCTCCCGACCCACACCGTACTCTCACCGTTGTAGTACCGTACCCTCCCCACACGGCCGCCGACTGCGTTTTGGGGCGATATAACGACCTGTCGGTCTGAACACGACAATTTGTCGCACTGGCAAAGGGGCCAAAAAGTGCTCTTTGAGACTCACCGCAGCAACCCCCCGTTTCTTCTGACCCCATGCGCCAATTCGCGAATACGGCAGCTTTCAGCAATTGGTCGACTGTTGCGCTGACGCCATTTCTTTATTGACATCAATCCCAACTGCTAATACATTAGCACTAATCCCAAGAGTGATGCTCCAACTGCGCTCGTCTGGAGGTCCATCATGCTTGATCCATCCCATCGTCACCTGGGTGGTCGCGAACGACAGATCATGGAAATCGTTTATCAGCGCGGAGAGGCCTCGGTGGGGGACGTGCTCGATGCCATGCCTAATCCGCCCAGCTATTCCGCCGTGCGCACCATGCTGAATCTGCTGGAGCAAAAGGGCCACCTGCGACACAGGCAGGAGGGACGCAAGTTTATCTACCTCCCCGTCATCGCGCCCGAAAAGGCGCGGCGATCGGCCCTGAAGAACGTCCTTGCCACTTTCTTTAACGACTCGGTCGCCAAAGCCGTTGCCTCCCTGATCGAGTTCGAGAAACGCAAGCTCTCCAATGAGGATCTGGACCATCTGGCGAGGTTGATTGACCAGGCCAGAAAGGAGGGACGCTGATATGACTATCCCGGCGGGAATCGATGCCCTGAGTGGAACATTGGGCCATGCAGCGATCGTGCTGGCAGACAGCGCCGTCAAGGGACTCTTCGTACTCGTGCTGGCAGCGATGGTCGCCGGGCTATTGCGCCGGCGTTCGGCCGCCGTCCATCACCTCAACTGGCTGATGGCGATGATTGCCCTGCTGCTGTTGCCCGGACTTTCTCTGCTGGTCCCACAATGGCGGCTGGCGGTCCTGCCGTCCGCTTTGGCCCAGACCCAGCCCGCAGCCGCGCCAGCGTTCACGACAGCACAGGCATATGCGGTGCCTCAAGATGCCGCGCCCCAAGCAATGCCGCAGGGGATGCCCCCATCTGCACCTGCCGCAGCGCCGCAGCCTGAGATTGCCCGGCGGCCCGAGAGGCATGAAACCAGAACGAACCTGGCCGTGGCGGCCGTCCATGATGCGCTGGTGATCTGGCTGGTGGTCGCGCTGCTCGTCCTGGCGAAGCTGCCGCTGGGCATGGCCATCGTGCTGCGCCTGCGGCGAAAGGCCACGGTGCTGGACTATGAGCCCTGGAAGACCCTTGGGACAAAGCTGGCCTGCTCGCTCGGCCTTGCTCGGCCCGTGCGCCTGCTGATGGGCCCTGGATCAACCATGCCGATGGCGGCGGGTCTGCTGCGCCCGGCGATTCTTCTGCCGCGCGAGGCACAGGACTGGTCTGTCGACAAGCGCAGCGTGGTCCTGCTGCACGAACTGGCCCATGTGCGGCGGCTGGATTGCCTGACCAACGCACTGGCGCGGGTGGCGCTGGCAATTCACTGGTTCAATCCGCTGGCGTGGCTGGCGATGCGGCGGCTGAGCGCCGAACGCGAACTGGCTTGCGATGACATCGTGCTGGCGGCGGGATCACGGCCTTCCCGTTACGCCGACGCGCTGCTTGACATTGCCCGCACGATGCACGCCGGCGCCCTTACGGCGGCGGCCGCCGTGACGATGGCGCGACCTTCCCAGCTTGAGCGCAGGCTGGTGGCGCTGCTCGATGCCGCGCGACCGCGAAAGGCCGTGACCCGCTGGATGCTGGTCCTGGGCTTGTCCATCATGGGCATTCTGATCGTGCCCCTGGCCGCCGTGAGGTTGGGTCAGGCCCGGGCGGCGGCAGAGCCGATTTACAGGCCCATCGTTCCCGAGAGCAAACCCACGAGCGACATTACCGGAGTCGTCAAGGATGAATTCGGCCGGCCGGTGGCGAACGTCACCGTGTTGGCGGTGGATGGCTGGGAGCGCGGCGGCCAGCGCTTGACGACGCAGACAGACGAGGCCGGCCGCTTCACATTCGCCGGTCTCAAGGCAGGCAACTGGTTCTTCTCAGTGAACGATCCGCACTACGGATGGGAGTGGGACCATGAGCATTGGCAGAGCGTGCCGGCCAAGCCGGAAGATCTTCCGGTTGAAATCAAGCTCTACCGGCCCCGGACGCTTCACGGCACAGTGGCCGATGAAAGCGGGAAGCCCGTCGGCGGGGTACGGGTTGTCCTGCTGGACCAGACGCTGCCCGGCAGCAAACTTCCGATCTCGGGGCACTATGACGTGAATTTCCTCGTTGCGCACACCGATCAGGCCGGACGCTTCACGATGGATCGACTGCTGCCGGGAAAGGCGACGTTTTACCTGGAGCAGCCCCGGTATGCGGACACTCTTATACACACTGAGGTCGATGGAAAGGAAGCGGCGTTCACAATCCAAAAGGGGCTGACGCTGCGGGGACGAGTCGTGCATGACGGGCGGGCGCTGCCGGGGGTACAGGTCCAGGCGGGGATTGATGAGGCGCATCGACCGATTGTGGACTGGCGGGGCAAGACGGATGCGAACGGCCGCTTTGAGGCGCCCAGAATCCGTTCGCTGCGAGCCGACATTCGGGCCTATTCCCCGAGCGTGGGCGTATCGGTGCAGGACAAGCACTGGTACTCCGATGGCTACAGCATCTATCAAACTGGGGACAAGGAACTACCAGAAGTAACCATCGAAGCCCGGCCCATGACACCGAACCACCCTCCGGTAGTAGGCCATGAGGTTGGCAAACCGTCTGATTTGGGGTCGGCCAACATAGTGGGCGGCATGGTGACTGTGAGCCTGCCCGGTGAGTCGCGCCGCATGAGCGTCTTTATTGAGTCGCTGGCGGCGGAGAAACCGGTTTCCAGTTCTAAGACCGGCAAGGCGCCGTTCGTATTCAACGACGTTCCCCCGGGGCACTACATGGTTTCGTGCGCTGGGGCAGACGGATCGCCGGGGCTCCCGCCAAAAGAGATCGACGTGGCCTCAGGGCAGAAGCTGGACATTAGCATCGAACCGGGTCCCTGCCGGATCAAAGGCGTCGTTCGCAGCGGCGGCAAAGTCGTGAACAGCGGGCACATCTCCTGGTTCGCTTCACCCCGCATCCCCCGCGCGGTGTTTCAGGGCGGTGCGCTCGTTCAATCTGACGGGAGCTTTGAGATCGACGGACTGGCCGAAGGCCTGTATCAGTTGAGCTATGAGTGGCCCGGCTCCATGCTCCACACCTTCAGGGTGGATGTGAAGAAGGACGTGACAACCTGTGACATCAACCTGCCTACGAGCCGGATTGAGGGCACGTTAATCGGCCGAAAGCCCAAGCCCAAAGACCCTGACCAACCATGGATGGGGAGTATCCGCTTCGTGCCGCATGGTTTCCCGCCGAAGCTGCCGCCGAATAGCGGTGTTCTGACCGAAGCGGACCCCGACGGCCATTTTGCTATTGAGCACGTGCCGCCGGGGCGATACACGATCGCCGGATACGGCCTCGCTACGAGAGTCACGGTTGAACGGGAGGGTGAGGCCGTCCGGGCTTCCCTGCGCCCGCCCGAGAAGACGGGCGAGATCGCTGGAACCATTCGTGGACACGTTCCGGCTGGTGTGCGGGAAGGCGGATCTGAAATACAAGTAATGGCCTTTGTCAAAGACGAGGACGGCTATGACTTCAGCACCAGGGCCTGTTTGACTCAAGCCAGCCCGAAGACGGGCGCTTACCGACTCAGGAATCTATCCGTAGGAACCTATGGCGTTTTCGTCCAAGCCGTTGGCATCCCGGCACCTCCCATGCCGCCGGTCTGGATTCCGGACGTTGAAGTGCGGCAGGGCCTCGCGTGCGAGCTGCCGATCAACATTCCGGAGGGACGCCCTGTTTCGATTGTCACCCAGAATTTGCAGTCCCTGGATTGGGAGACGCCCGTCTGCACCGGCTGGCGGCTGCGCATGCCCTCGGGGTCCTGGCTGGACTGGAGCATGCTGAGTGGTGCGCCGCGGGGAGACGATTTTATCCTGCCGCCGGGCCATTACCTGATCGAAGCCGCTTATGCCGGTCGCGGCATCGTGACCCAGCCTTTCACGGTGAAGCGAGGCGAGGGAATGCAGAAGATCACGGTCCAGTGGTCTGACCAAACCACGCGCCCCGCCGGCGCCAGATAGCTGTGGGATTCGAGAAGATTTGCCGAATTGGCTAAACCCCTGCGCTCCGGGTGGACCAGCAGCGAGAAGGAACAAAGATCGTCAAGATACTCTCGCAGGACATGATTCGTGGGGGAAGGTCAGCTAGCGGTCACGACGCAAAAACGACGCTCACTTTTCGGTCAGTCGCCACGTGACAGCGGGCTGTTTGTGGCTTCTAAAGTAGCGGAACCAGCGCGGCGGGATGAAAGCCGATGCGATGTGGTCGCCAAAATGGTCCCCATTTGGGAGTCACAAATCCCTATTCACGTTACCGGAGAGTAACGAATCCGCAGTGGTCCCGCGTGCGCAAGTCTCTGAAATCACCAACGATCTACGCTCTGAAGGGCAAAACCCCAATTTGCGTTGCAGATTCGCCTTTGCGGCTACGCGCCGCAATCCCTGAAGGGGGGTCTCGAACGCTGTGCCTCTGGCTCCGACGGCTGGGTTTGAACGCTGCGCCTACGGCTCCGCTATGGGGGGTTCTCACGAAAGCTGCTTCCGGAACCGCGCCACGCTCGCCACCAGAATCACCACGCAGCACACCGAAAGCCCCGCGATCCAGGGCATCAAGTCAATCAAATCCGCCCCGCGCAGCACGATCCCCCGCAGGATCTCGATGAAGTACGTCACCGGCAGCAGAAACGAGATCGCATAGATCGGCAGCGGCATCTGGCTCCGCGGGAAAACGAATCCCGACAAGAGCACGCTCGGCAGCATGATCATGAAGGCAAACTGCGTTGCCGACAGCTGCGTCTGCGCGATCGTCGAAACGAACAGCCCCAGCCCCAGCGAGCAGACCAGAAAGAGGCTGGCCAGCACCAGCAGCAGAAAGACGTTCCCCGCGATGGGCACGCCAAAGATGAACACCATCGCCAGCAGCACCAGCAGCGTCTCCAGAATCCCCAGCACCGCATACGGAATCAGCTTGCCTGCGAGCAGCCCCGCCTTGCCCACCGGCGTCACGAACAACTGCTCCAGCGTTCCCAGCTCGCGTTCGCGTACGATGGCAAAGCTGGTGAGAAACAGCGTCACCAGTTGCAGGATGATTCCCACCAGCCCGGGCACAAAAAACCGCGGGCTCAGGAGGTCCGGGTTGTAGAGAATCCGCGAGCGCATCTCGATCGGCATGGCAAAGTTCCCCGCCGCATCGCGGGCAGCGGCGGCCTGGAGCGACTCCGCCTTGCTTCTGGCGATCTGGACCGATCGATTGAACCCCAGCAGGTTCACCGCATTGAGCGCTGTCGTCGCCACCTGCGAATCCGACCCGTCGATCAGAATTTGCACCTCGGCGCGTTCGCCCCGAATGATGCGGTCCGAGTAGTTCTCCGGGATCAAGACGCCAACCTTCGCCCGCCCGGAAGTGAGCGCGCGGCGAAACGAATCCTGATCGTTCACGCTCTGGACCACGTCGAACTTGCGCGTGTTCACCATCGACTCGATCAGCTCCGTCCCCCGCCGGCCGGCATCGAGGTTGAACACCACCAGCGGAATGTGCTCGATCTGGACGTCGATCGCGTAGCCGAAGATAATGGTCTGCACCAGCGGGATCGCCAGCGCAAAGAACAGCGTCGTCGGCTGACGGCGCAGGTGAAGAAACTCCTTGCGCAAAATAGCGGCAAACCCGCGAAACGGCCGGGCTTTGACCATTGCCCGGCGCCCCATTGCGGGCTCTTGCGGCTTTGCCGCCCGCTCCACAGGCTCCTGCACCACAGCCGATGGCCCAACCGACCGATCGTGCTCCGCTTTCTTCGTCAACGTCACAAACACGTCTTCGAGGGAAGGTTCAATCGCTCGGGAATTCGCCGGGTCCGGCGCGTACTGGTCGTCCGCCAGCACGTGAATCGCTTCTCCGAACAGCGTCGCATCGATCACGCCCGGCTGCTTTCTAAATTCCTCCAGGTGCCTGGCGGCGTCCGGAACATCCACCTCATAGCGCTTCGTGCCCGCCGGCGTCACATCCGGCAGGCGCTTGAGCTCATCGGGCTTGCCCAGAATCAGAAGCTTCGACAGATAGATATAGCCGACGTCCGTGCAGCGCTCCGCTTCGTCCATATAGTGGGTCGTGACAAACAGCGTCACCCCCCTGCCGGAAAGCTCAAAGAGCAAGTCCCACAGCTGCCGCCGCGCCACCGGATCGATCCCCGCCGTCGGTTCGTCGAGAAAAATCACCTCCGGCTCGTGGATGAGCGCGCACGCCAGCGCCAGCCTCTGCTTCCATCCCCCCGACAACGTCGAAGCAAGCTGGTCGATGCGATCGGTCAGGCCGGTCAGCGCCAGCACATCCTGCTGCCGCTGCACGACCCGCTCGGCCGAAAGAGCATAAACCCGGCTGTAAAAACTCAGGTTTTCGCGAACCGTCAGGTCCCCATACAGCGAGAACTTCTGCGACATGTACCCGATCCGGCGCTTGATCGCTTCGGCCTGCGTCGCGCAGTCGTACCCAAGCACCGACGCCGAACCGGCACTCGGCGCCAGCACGCCGGTGAGCATGCGAATGATGGTCGATTTCCCCGAGCCGTTGGGGCCGAGCAGGCCGAAGATCGCGCCGCGATTGACGCTGAACGAAACCCGATCGACAGCCGTCAGTGAACCGAACCGGCGGGTCAGGCTCGAGGTTTCGATCACCGGCGCATCGCTCATGGCCCACTCGCGGCTGGCACTGCTATTCCACCTGTGCTTCCCCCGCATCAGGCCCGAGCCGGCTCTCAACCCCCCGCACGTGCTCCTCTTCTGTGCCCGCTGGCAGTTCTTCGGTTCCGTGCTCGTCAGCCGCCAGGTGCAGCGACGCGTGCTCGTAGGTCCGGCGATGCTCCTCCGGCGCCGGCACGATTTGAATGTCGTCCATCGCCTCCGCCTGCTCCACCAGAATCTTCTTCTCGCGAATCAGCTCCAGAAGCGCCAGGAAGATCCCGATCATCTCGCTGCGGCTGTGACGCCCGATGATCAGTTGCCGCAGCGTCAGTTTCCCTTCACGGCCCAGTCGATCCTCGATGTCCGCCGCATGCAGATCGATCGGCGTGTCATCATATGTGACCTCGTGAAACCGTGGCTGCCGCACCCCCACTTCCTTCATCAGCCGGTTGAACGCCGTCAGCAGGTCCCAGATCTGCACCTCATCGAGATCGACCGGCGGCGGCTCGTTCGCATCCCCTTCCAGCTTCACAGGTACGCGCGGATACCGCTCCTGGTGCATTTGCTGCTGACGCTCCAGGAGCATCGCATTGTCCTTAAACCGCTTGTATTCCAAGAGCTGCTGTACCAATTCATACCGCGGGTCCGCAAGCTCCTGTGCCGCCGATGCCTCCTGCCCCGGCTCGATCTTCGGCTTGGGCAGCAGCATCGCCGACTTGATCTCCATCAGCGTTGCCGCCATCACCACGAAATCCCCCGCCACGTTGATGTCCAGGTTCTGATTCCTGGACATTTCTCGAAGCATCTCGACGTACTGCGTGTACGTCTCGGTGATCTGTGCGATGGGGATGTCGTAAATGTCCAGCTCGTCCCGCTTGATGAGATAAAGCAGCAGATCCAGCGGGCCGTTATATACAGGCAGGTCAACGCGATATTCCACGCCCATCCTTGGTTAAAGCGGCGCTAATTCTAATGAACGTGCCGTCAATTGCACGGCTCGCCCCCCACCCATCTACCTGCCCCCAAAAAAGTTCCGGCACCTTTGCGCGATCTTAACAATTCTCTAGCAAGCTGCTCGCATCCGGCCCCTGTAATGCGGCGCAAAGGAGATCTATTCATGATCAAGACCATCGGAATGTTTATCGTCGCAGTCTTAACCATGGTTGTGGTCCAGGCGCCGGCCCGTGCCCAGGACAACACCATCACCGGAGCCGGCAGCACCTGGGTCTATCCGCTGGTGGCCAAGTGGTCGGCGGCATACCACACCAAGACGGGCATTCAGGTTAATTACCAGTCCATCGGTTCGGGTGGCGGCATCGCCCAGATCAAGGCCGGTACCGTCAATTTCGGTGCGAGTGACAAGCCGCTGGAGCCCAAAACGTTGGCCGAGAACAAGCTGATCCAGTTCCCGACCGCGATCGCCGGGGAGGACCTGGTTTACAACGTGCCGGGCATCAAGGCCGGCGAGCTGGTGGTCAGCGGTCCGCTGGTCGCTGACATTTACATGGGCAAGATCACGAAGTGGAACGACCCGGCCATCGCCAAGCTGAACCCCGGCGTGAATCTGCCGGACATGGACATCACCGTGGTGCACCGCTCGGACGGTTCGGGCACGACCTTCACGTTCGCCAACTACCTCTCCAAGGTCAGTCCGGAGTGGGCCAAGAAAGTCGGTGCCGATACGTCGCTGGCCTGGCCGACAGGCGTGGGCGGCAAGGGGAACGAGGGCGTCTCCTCCTACGTGCAGCGCATCAAGGGCTCGATCGGCTACGTCGAATATGCCTACATCATCGAGAACAAGCTGGATTACGCCAAAATGATCAACAAGGCGGGCAAGGTCGTCAGCCCCGGCCTCAAGGGTTTCCAGGCCGCGGCCGCCAACGTGGACTTCACCAAGGCCGATGACTTCTATGTGATTCTGACCGATCAGCCGGGCGACGACTCCTGGCCCATCTCGGGCTGCACCTGGCAGATCATGCGCAAGGATGCCCCCAAAGCCACCAACGAGCAGGTGGTCAAGTTCTTCGACTGGGGCTTTGAGCATGGCCAGGAGATGGCGACGTCGATTGCCTTCGGCCCGCTGCCGCCGAGCACCATCGACGCCATCAAGGCGTATTGGCAGAAGAATCTGGACATCAGCATGTAAGCGATGCCCGGATTTTCTTAAGGATTTGAGTGATGAGTAGCTCAGACGTTATCGCCGTGTACCCACCCGGGTCTGCGGCCAAGGAACGCAAAATCGCCGGCAGAGCATGGGCTCTGCCGGCTGATTTTTGGTTCCACAAGGCCGCTTTGTTCATGGCCTTGCTGGTGGTCGTCGCCCTCGTGGCGACGGTGGTGGCGATTACCTGCGATAGCTGGCCGGCGATCAAGACCTTCGGCGTCCTTGGGTTCCTCAAGTCCAGCCAGTGGAACCCGGTGACACAGCAGTTCGGCGCGCTCGCGTTCATCTTTGGCACGCTGGTGAGTTCCGCCATCGCGATGGTCCTGGCGGTCCCTGTCAGCTTCGGCGTGGCGGTGTTTATCTCCGAATTGGCGCCCCACTGGCTCAGGCGGCCGGTGGCGGCGGCCATCGAACTGCTGGCCGCGATCCCCAGCATCGTTTACGGCCTGTGGGGATTGCTCATTTTCGCCCCGGTTTTCGCCGATCTGGAACCCTGGATCAACGATCACGTGGGTGCCATTCCCGGGATCGGTGTGCTGTTTCGCGGGCCGCCCATGGGCATCGGCATGCTGACTGCCGGCATCGTGCTGGCAATCATGATCCTGCCTTATATTTCCTCAATCATGCGCGACGTGTTCATCGCAACCCCGGTGCAGCTCAAGGAGGCGGCCTATGCGACGGGCGCGACGACCTGGGAGGTGGCGTGGAAGATCATCCTCCCCTATACCCGCACCGCTGTCACCGGCGGCATTTTCCTGGGTCTGGGCCGCGCCCTGGGCGAAACCATGGCGGTCACCTTTGTCATCGGCAACAGCAACAATCTGTCGGCCAGTCTGCTGATGCCCGGCGCTTCGATTCCCTCCGTGCTCGCCAATGAGTTCACCGAAGCCACCACCAAACTCTATCTGTCATCGCTGATCTATCTGGGCCTGGTGCTGATCGTCATGACTCTCATCGTGCGCTTCCTGGCGGTCCTCCTGGTTCGAAGCCTGGAGCGCAAGCAGGGGGCAATGACATGATCTCGCTGTACGCCAGACGCCGCTCCGTCAACGTCGTCATGTCGTTGCTGATGTACACGGCGACGTTTGTGGGCCTGTTCTTCCTGGCCTGGATCCTGTGGACGACCCTCTCGCGGGGAATTGCCGGGATGCACTGGGATCTGTTCATCCACGACACCCCGCCGCCCGGAACCGACGGTTACGGTCTGCGCAACGCCTTCGTCGGCAGCCTGATCCTGCTGGCTATCGCGTTGGTGATCGGCGTGCCGGTGGGCGTTATGGCCGGAACCTGGCTGGCCGAGTACGGTGGCCGCAGCCGCCTCGCCAATGCTGTGCGCTCGTCAACGACATCATGCTCAGCGCACCGTCGATCGAGATCGGCCTGTTCGCTTACGCCATCATTGTCGCGCCCATGGGGCACTTCTCGGCTCTTTCCGGCAGCGTGGCGCTGTCCATCCTCATGGTCCCCATCATCGTCCGCACCACGGACGAGATGTTGTCGCTGGTTGGCACCGATCTGCGCGAAGCGGCCGTCGCCCTCGGAGCACCCCGGTGGAAGGTGATCACCAAGGTAACCTGGAAAGGCGCACGGTCCGGTATTCTCACCGGCATCCTCATCGGACTGGCGCGGATCAGCGGCGAAACCGCGCCGTTGCTGTTCACGGCGCTCAACAACCAGTACTTTAGCACCAAGATCACCCGTCCCATGGCCAACCTGCCGATGGTGATCTTTCAGTTCGCCATGAGCCCCTACCGCAACTGGCAGGAAATGGCGTGGGCAGGTGCATTCATCGCCATCCTCTTCGTGCTGCTGATCAGCATAGCCGCACGATTGCTCCTGACGCCGGGAACCAAACGATCGTGAACCCAGACGAGGCCAGTAAACCAGCACGGAGTCCCGCCATGACTGCTTCCACCATTGAAACGACGCCGGCACGCCCCGTGGCGGCGACGACGGCGCCCCAGGCGACAAGCGCGGAGACGACCGCGCCTTCGATTCCCAAGATCAGCGTGCGGAACCTGAATTTTTACTATGGGGGATTCCAGGCCCTGCACAACGTCAACATCGACATCCCCGAGCGGCAGGTGACGGCGTTTATCGGTCCGTCCGGCTGCGGCAAGTCCACCCTCTTGCGCACGTTCAACCGGATGTTCGATCTCTACCACCATCAGCGCGCCGAAGGCCAGATCATCATCGACGGCGAAGACATCCTGCACTCCAGGAAAAACGTCGCGCTGCTGCGCATGAAGGTCGGCATGGTGTTCCAGAAGCCGACGCCCTTCCCCATGTCGATCTACGACAACATTGCCTTCGGCGTCCGCCTGTACGAGAAGCTTAACCGGCACGCCATGGACGAGCGGGTGGAGTGGGCCTTGCGGCACTCGGCGCTGTGGGAAGAGACCAAGGACAAGCTGCGCCAGGCCGGCACCCAGCTTTCGGGCGGCCAGCAGCAGCGCCTGTGCATCGCCCGCGCCATCGCGATTCAACCCGAAGTGCTGCTGCTGGACGAGCCCTGCTCCGCCCTCGACCCGATCGCCACCAGCAAGATCGAGGACCTCATCCAGCAGCTTAAGCAGGACTATACCGTGCTGATCGTCACGCATAACATGCAGCAGGCCGGCCGCGTCAGCGACTACACCGCCTTCATGTACCTGGGCCAGCTGATCGAATACGGGCCGACGAACACCATTTTCGTCAATCCGCGGCTGAAGGAAACCGAAGCCTATATTACCGGCCGCTTCGGCTGATCCGGAATTTCCTGGAGCGTGACTATGCGCCACTTTGAAGAACAATTCGAAGAGCTGCTCAACAAGGTCGTCCGCATGGCGGAGCTGGCTGAGTCCATGATCGCCGGCGCCGTACATGCCCTGGTAACGCGAGATGAGTCCGCCATGCGCAACGTCTTCGCTACCGAGGACCAGGTCAATGCCATGCAGGTTGACGTCGACGACCTGGCCATCAAGCTCAGCGTTCTGCTCCAGCCCGCAGCCCGCGATGCCCGCTTCCTCTTCATGGCCTCGCGCATCGGCGGAGAGCTGGAACGCATCGCCGACCAGGCCATCAACATCTGCCAGAGCGGTAAGCATGTCCTGGCCGCTCCTCCCCTGCGCCCTCTGGTGGACATCCCCGCCATGGCAGACCTTGCGCAGAAGATGCTCCGCGATGCCATCCGCGCCATGACCAGCCGCGATGTCGCCCTGGCCAACACCGTCCTGGAAGAAGAGAAGCGCGTGGACAGCTTCCGCGATACCATCTTTCGCACGCTGCTCACCTACATGATGGCCGATCCCGGCACCATCCAGCGGGCCCTCTCCCTGATCCTCATCGCCCGCAACCTTGAGCGCATCGGCGACCACGCCACCAACGTCGCTGAGGAAGTCATCTACTGGATCCAGGGCCGCGACATCCGTCACGGCAAAGGCAAAGCCCCCCAGCAGATCGTCATCGGCGACCCCGACGCCGGCTCCAATGGCCACGAACTTCCGCCAAAGCAGTAACCAACGCATTCTCAATGCCGTAGCGCCTTGTGGCCGGAAGCCGATCGCGCTTGCGCGGTATTCTGTTGTTCCTTCCCGAAGGCCTGTTACACTCGCGGTCGGCAACACCGTCGCCGATTTCAACAACACGATGAGCCGGTCCCGTGGCGGCGTCACGCCTATGTACGCCTGCTGGGGCGACGCCAAAGGCAGCTATTCCCACCAACGTCACTGGCGGCCTTGGTCGGGTTCATCAGGCCAATGGCAGGTCGTCCATCGCGATCAGATTTAGAAGCGGAATCCCAGGCCAAATGAGACGATGTATTGCTGTTCGCGGATGCCGCCCTTGAGCTTGCGGTCTTTGGCGAACCATTCGTACTCGAAGATGCCGTATGCGAACGTCGAGGAACTAAGATCGTATTTGACGCCAACTTCCGGACCGATCTCAAAGGAAGTTGTGGCGTGCAGTCCATGCACGATGCCGGTCTGGGCTCCAACAAACGGCCGGAGATTTCCCAGATCGAAATGGTAGTCGGCCGTGGCCCGTGTGGTAGAGAGCCAGTTCGTGCCGTTGGGAAAGCTCGAGTAATTAAACGTTTCTCGTCCGCCCAGCTCGAAGTCCTTGGTGAAGAAGTAGCCCAGGCCGAAGCCGGTTCCAATGGCACCCCCGCTGAAATCCGGACTGCGCTCGCGGCTCCGCCGAGCGTGAACTCCCACGGTGAGGGAACCGACTCCTGCGCTAGTGCAACCGATGTGACCGCAAGAAGTGCCAGACATGCCGCGAAACAAATCGAAATGTTCATGTACCATGCTTGGTACCTGCTGCCCGACGAATTCTTCCCGTCTAATTTTTATCGCAAGATTCTTTCCTGGTGCGGGATGAAACCCCCGGTCCGACGTTCCGGGGTCAGATCACGTCTGGCTCACGTGTTGCGCGAAAACGACGCGATGCGTCATCGCCTCACGCAATCTCTCTCAAATTCGCTCTGCATCTTATTCGCCCCGCCCAGGTGAACTGGATTCTTGAATTTGCGCCCATCCGTGTTTATCTGTAGTTTCACAGCAGTATTCCCCCTGCTCACAGCCGTCGGTCCAGCAAGCGGTACTGGATCGCCTCGGCCAGGTGATGCTCCCCGATCGCATCATCGCCCTCAAGATCCGCGATCGTGCGCGCGCCACCCGGCGGACCTTGTCGTACGCTCTGGCACTCAACCCCAACTCGTCCATCGCCTGCTTCATCAACAGCAGGCACGAGTCCGACAAATCGCAGAATTGCTTGAGCTGCTTGCTGTCCATGCTGGCGTTGGTCGTCTGCCCCCTGAATCGCTTGTTCTGGATCCCCCGGTGCGCATGACCTGCTCCCGCATCTTTTCGCTGCTGGTCCCCGCATGCTTTCCGGTCAGCTCGCGATACGGAACGCCCGGGACTTCGATGTGGATGTCGATCCGGTCCAAGAGCGGCCCCGAAAGCTTCTCGAGGTACTTGTTTCGTGCCCGCGGATCGGTCGGCTTGTGTCCGCTGGCGGTCGGATTCATCGCTGCAACCAGCATGAACCGCGCCGGAAATCGGATCGAGCCAAAGACGCGCGCGACAGTCACCTCGCCCGATTCCAGCGGCTGCCGCAGCGTCTCCAGCACGTGCCGCGAAAACTCCGGCAACTCGTCGAGAAACAGGATCCCGTGATGTGCCAGCGACACTTCCCCCGGCCTTGGAATCGAGCCCCCGCCGATCAGCGCCTGCGCGTAGCCGAATGGTGCGGCGTGCGCACCGGCCGCGAATCCATCAGCGCCACGCCATCCGGCAGCAACCCCAGCGCCGAATAGATCCGCGTCGTCTCCAGCGACTCTACCCGTGACAGCGGCGGCAGAATCCCGGGAATGCGGCGCCGCGAGCATGGATTTCCCGGTGCCCGGCGGCCCGATCATCAGGAGATTGTGGGAACCCGCACAGGCAATCGTGATCGCGCGTTTCACCGCTTCCTGCCCTCGCACGTCCGCAAAGTCGAGATCGGGGGCCAGCTTGCTCGATTCATACGCCTCGCCATCGAGCTCATAGGGCTCGAGGTCGAGTTGCTCGTTCAAAAACGCCACCGCCTGCGAAATCGTCGCGACGGGATAAACCTCGATCCCATCCACCACCGCAGCCTCGCGGGCGTTTTCCTGCGGAACGATCACACCGCGCAGCTTGCGATTCCGGGCCAGCAGCGCCAGCGAGAGCGTCCCCTTGATCTTCCGCACCCGCCCATCGAGCGCCAGCTCCCCCGCGATCAAAAACTGCTTATGCCGGTCATTCGGGATGAAGTTCGTCCCGCGCAGCACTCCGATTGCCATGGGCAGGTCCAGCGCCGGCCCTTCCTTCTTCACATCCGCTGGAGCGAGGTTGATCAGCAGCGCATGATTCGGAAACGCAAACCCCGAGTTGATCACCGCCCGCTTGACCCGCTCAATCGACTCCTTCACCGCCGTCTGCGCCAGGCCCACAATCGTCGTCTTCTGCAATCCGCGATTGGCGACATCAACTTCGATCTCGCAAGGCTGCGCGTCGATGCCCAGAAGGATGAAGGAATGAATCTTGGCAAGCACGTTTTGCCCCTACCTCTCCACCATCATGGTACCGGCGCGCTCGTGGCCAGACAATATTGTGCGATTGGACCGACAGCTGCTCCATTTCGCATTCCTCGGGCTCCGAGGTTCGCATCGGGCGGCTCATTTTGAATCGAAGTCCTGGCCAGCCTAAACTGTCAGGCTTGCCGCGTTGGCGAACCTCCGCAACCAGGTTGACAATGCCCAGGAAGCTGTATCTCGAAACCTTCGGCTGCCAGATGAACGTGCTTGATTCCGAGCTCGTGCTCGGCCAGCTTCGGCGCAAGGGTATGAGGCGGTCACCGACCGCCAGCAGGCGGACGTGGTCCTCTACAACACCTGCTCAGTACGCGAGCATGCCGAACAGAAGGTCTGGTCGCGGCTCGGGGAGCTGCGGGAGAGCAAGCGAAGCAATCCTTTGCTGGTGATCGGCGTCATCGGCTGCATGGCGGAACGCGAGGGGACAACGATCTTCGGGCGCTTCCCGCACGTGGACATCCTCTGCGGCCCCGGGGAGCTGGATAAGCTCCCGGCGATGGTCCACAACGCGGTGGTCACTGCAGGGGCGACGCATGCGTCGCCCTCGCCCGGGGGTCCGCAACGCGACGCCAGCGTCGCCGCTGTGAAGAAGCGGCAGGTGGCGCTGATGGGGGCGAACACCCGGCGGTCATCAACGCTGGGGGCGGCGGAAGACTCCCTGGAGATGCTGGATCTCTCGCGGGCGATCTCTCCGAGCGATGATGTGGCGCAGGCGTATGTGCGGATTACGCGCGGGTGCAACAAATTCTGCACGTACTGCGTTGTGCCGTATACGCGCGGACCGGAAGTGCATCGGCCGCCAGCGAACATCGTCGAGGAGGTGCGGAAGCTGGTGGATGCGGGCGCGCGAGGTAACGCTGCTGGGGCAGACGATCAATCATTACCACTACAAGCACGGGGATGGGCATCAGACGTCGTTTGCGGAGCTTCTGTACGGGATTCACGAGGCGACGCCGGATTTGCCGCGGCTGCGGTTTGTCACGAGCTTTCCGCGGGATTTTACCGATGAGGCGCTGGCGGCGATGCGGGATTGCCAGCGGATCTGCCGCTATCTGCACGTGCCGGCGCAGCATGGATCCGACCGGATTCTCAAGCTGATGAACCGCGGCTACACGCGGCAGCAGTACGTCGATTTCGTGGATCGTGCGCGCGAGTACATGCCGGATGTCTCGATCGCCAGCGACTTTATCGTCGGCTTCCCGACCGAGACGAATGAAGAGTTTGACCAGAACGTAAAGCTGATCCGGCGCTGCCGGTTCAAGAACTCGTTCATCTTCAAGTACTCGCCGAGGCCGGGGACAGTGGCGATCGATCGATTTGAAGATGACGTGCCGGAAGAAGCCAAGCGCCGGCGAACAATGAGCTGTTGGCGGCACAACAGCAGATATGCAACGAAATTAACCGCGAGATGATCGGGCAGACGGTCGAGGTTATGGTGGAAGGCGAATCGAAGCTGGTCAGCCGGCAGAATTATCCTGTAAACAAGGTGGAACTGGGCTGGGAAAGTCGCGGCGTCGATCAAAGCCGCGTCCAGACGCAGCTTGTGGGCCGAACGCGAGGCGATCTGGTGGTGTGCTTCGACGGTGAGACTTCCCTCAAGGGGCAGATTCTGGATGTGCGGATCACGGACGCGAAGGGAATGACGCTGTTTGGGGAGCGTTTGCGGACACGCGAGCCGATAGCAGTCTGAGATGGAACATAAGAGCGAAACAACGCAATCGACGCTCGAATATGCCGGCCCGGCGCCCAGCGCGCCGACGCCGCTAAGTCATCTGGCGGTACTGCTGCTGAAGATCCTGGCGATCTATTTCATTGTGCAAGCCATTCCCACTCTGGAAGGGATGTTCCTCTGGACTGATCCCGGCCGGAATTTCTCATGGCAGTTGTTTTATCCTATTGGCATTGCGTTGGGCTATTTGATTCCCGCCGGCATTTTGCTTTGGAAAGCGAACAAGATCGGTCCGCGGCTGGTCAACAGCGGCGCTGGGGGCGTCAGCGGATCGCAGTTGAACACACTGGACCTGCAATCGGTGGCGTTTTCAGTTTTGGGGGTCTATCTGGTGGTGAGCGCGACACCCAACCTGCTCAGCTCACTCTACGCGATGCTGAGAGATGCCCGCTGGCAGGCGTATGGCCCCGTGGAACGGCTGCGGGTTTTTGTCGGGCCGGCTTGCGAGTTGGCCTTTGGCGTGCTGCTTTTCTTCCGCGCCAGCGGGATTGCGGCGCTGTGGCACCGGGCACGGCGGGCGGGGACGATTCATCCCGAGGAACAAAACAAGCCGTCGTGAAATCCCGCTGCCGGCGGGTGCGTACGACGCTGCTACTTGATGCCGAGCTTGTGGCGGACCTGCGTGGCGAGGTCGCGCTCGAAGGCGTAGTCGCGGCCGGTGGCGTACCAGTAGGCACTGGGGAGATAGACGCCGCGGTCGGTTTCCCTGGTGCCCTGCATGGGGTGCTTGGCAGCGATCATCGAGGAACCGAGGTAGACATCGCTGGTGATTGGCTGCTCGGCCTGGGTGTGGCGCTCGACAATGACACAGGGAGTCATGCGGTACTGGCCGGATTCCTTTTCGATCTGGAATCGGACGGTGCGGCGATAAGTATCGAGGGAGTTATCCGCGACGCCGGCGGCGCTGCCGGTGTCGTGACGCCAGACCTCGAAGAACTGCTGGGAGACCAGAGGGTCGGTGGTCAGCAGGCCTTCACGGTAGTCGCGACGGTCGATGGTGTAGCCGTCCTGGCGGGCGACGTCGGCGCAAGCATTCCAGAGCTTGTAGAAGTCGGGATAGACGACATCCACAACCGAAGGCTGCGTGGTCCAGTAGTAGGGCTGCGTGGTCAGGAGGGCGGCGGGGTTGGTGGTGGGAGTCGTGGGCGGCGTCATGGGCGCATCAGAGAAGCGCAGCCGGCGCCGGAGAGCGCGAGCTTGATCGTGCAGAGGAGGATCAGGATCAGCGGAATCGATTTGCGCATGGGCGGGCTCACATCGCGGTGAATTGGCCGAAGGTCGTGGAGAACTCCTCGTTGCTCGGTTGAGTGCCGACGGTGTGAAGAACGACGCCGTTCATCATGCCGGGGGTACCCAGGGCGGAGCCGGTGACGATGACGACACGGTCGCCGCTGGCGGCGAGGTGCTTGTGGCGGATCAGGTCGTCGATCTGCTCGACCATGCCATCGAACGTGGCAGGCGGTGCGCCTTCGAAGGGGATGACGCCGTAGAGCAGAGCCATGCGGCGGAGGGCGCGGTGGTCGGTGGAGAGGGCAATAATGGGCACGGGAAAGCGGTTCTTGGAAAAGACGCGGGCGGGGCCGCCGGTCTGGGACCAGAGGACGACGAGCTTGAGCTTGAGGTCATCGACCATCTGGCGCACGCCGCGGGCAATGGCGCTGGAGAGATGCAGCGTCTGGAGCCTGGGCGGCGGATCGTCGAGGACGCGGCCGTTGAGATAGGCTTCAGTCTCGTCGGCGATGTGGCTCATGGTCAACACCGAGCCGACGGGGAATTTGCCGACGGAGGTTTCGCCAGAGAGCATGATGGCGTCGGTGCCGTCGAAGATAGCGTTGGCGACGTCGGAGACTTCGGCGCGCGTGGGAGTGGAGTGTTCGATCATGCTCTGGAGCATCTGGGTGGCGACGATGACGGGTTTGCCGGCGGACTGGCAGCGATCGATCAGCTGTTTCTGAATGATGGGGACGCGGGCCAGGTCCACTTCGACGCCGAGGTCGCCTCGGGCGACCATGAGCCCGTCGGCGGCAGCGACGATGTTGTCGAGATCGTTGAGGGCTTCGGATTTTTCGATCTTGGCGATCAGGCTGATGTCGCTGGACTGGTTCCGCAGGTACTGGCGGAGCAGATCGATATCGGCTGCGGAGCGGACGAAAGAGAGGGCGAGATAGTCGAGATTGTTCTCGACGGCCCAGGCGGCGCATTCCCAATCCCGCTCGGTGATGGAGGGAAGATTGATGCGGGTATTGGGGAGATTGATTCCCTTGCCGGACTTGAGGATGCCGCCGACGTGGGTTGTGCAGTGGATTTCGTCTGAGTCCTTTTCGGTGCAGATGAAACGGAGCAGGCCGTCTTCGATGTAGACGCGATCGCCGGGCTGGATGTCGTCGATGAGTGTGGGGACGGTGGTGGAGACGCAGAGGTCGCGACCGACGATGGGGTTGCGCTGGATGATGAGGGCATCGCCGGGGTGGATAGGCATGCCGCCGGTCTTGTCGATGTCCGCGACGGCACCGAGGCGGATCTTGGGACCACCGAGGTCGCCGAGGATGGCGATGGGCCGGTCGAAGCGGGCAGCGGCCTCGTGGATATTGCGGAGCATGAGCAGGTGGTTGTCGAGCGTGCCGTGGGAGAAGTTAAGGCGGCAGGCATCCGCGCCAGCTTCGAAGAGGCGGTAGAGGGTTTCCGGGTCGCGCAGGCCGGGCCCATGGTGATGAGGATTTTGGTGCGAATCATCAAGGCGGTGCTCACGCGGCGTAGATTAGCGGGAAGAGGGGGAAAGATGAAAGTGCGCGACGCGGCGCGGGATGATTTGGCTTCGTTCCGTTACCTGGCGGGAGCGGGCGGGCACGACGCAGGCGAGCCGCGAGCGCCCGGCCGGCAATCCGGGCGGAGTTGGCCGTGGAACAACGGCGGAGAATGCAGCAACCGGTAGCATCCGTTAGCAGCGTCGAAATGGGCGCGTGAGAAAGGCGTGAAGATGGCCGGGGTAGATCTGGCCGATCTTCGAGTTGGCACGCGCGGAGTGGGTACGGTTCGTGCCGAGCGGTTCAACGGGCATAGAGCGTCTCCCTTCTACCTATTCCCGGGCGCTGCCTGAAAAATGCATCTCTGGCGCAACACCTTGAAGGGAATGTGCGTGATCTGGCTGGAAACGCGGAAAGAATTCATGAGACGGTGGATTTCTGGTTTTCGAGCGCTGCGCGGTTTGATGCGCTATTTTCCATGAATCGGCTCGATGCTGGCTCTACTGGGGCCGCGTAGTAGGAAAGTGATAGAAATGGAGGCGGGTGGTAGTGGGATGCCGATGGGCCGCAGCGGCGGCGCGATGGATCAGGACCATCTGCGGCCGCGAAGCCTGCGAGATTTTGCGCTGGGCCTGCTCGCGCCGGTGCACGTCGTCGGCCTCTTTGATTCTCCCAAGCTTCCGCAGGAGTCGCTCGGCACTTTCGTAGACCCACCAAGCCGAAGGGTTCCGCTCAAACGCTTTCTCATAATATTTGATGGCCTCATCCGGCTTCTGCTGCTTTTCCAGAACCTGCGCGTACTGGTCAAATGCTCCCCACCATGGGTACCTCATTGCCATCGCCTTCTCAAGTTTCTTCTTTGCACCTTCAAGCTTTCCCTGGTCATAATCATTTATGGCCCAATTTGTCATGTACATGGAATCGTCCGGAGCGTATCTAAGCGCGATGCGATGGGCGGCATCCGCTTCGGCATATCTCTTCAATGCGGAGAGGCAATCTGCATATCCATCATACGACCAGCCTTGTGGACACATTTTGATCGCGATCTTTCGATGGACGAGTTCTTCTTGGTTTCGCCCCAGCTCCTGGAGCAGGTTCGCCCAGGTCTGGTGCATGAGGACAGGGCCGGGCTTCCAGATCTTGGCCAGTTTTTCGTATTGGCCGACGCCCCAGGCGTTGAGGTCATACTCCCGTCCCTCGATGGCGCTGAGCCAGAGGAAGAGGGGCTGATCCGGATTCCCGGTGATCAATCGCTCCAACAATTCGAAGTTCCGTGTCGGGGTCTGCCGATGATCGAGAGCGACGACGATGGCGGCGCAGCGGTCATAGGGTGTGTCGCCCGATTCTTCGCGGACGATTCGAAAGCGTTCCTCCGCCTCATCCTTATAGAAGGTGCTGCGCGAAAGCGTGGCGGCGAGGAACATCGTCTTGACTTCGCGAGGGCGGCGCTTGATGCGGGTTTCGACGAGGTCGAGCAGATCGAACTGGTGGCCGTCGCAAAGCATTTGCTTGCCTTCGGCGAAGGCCTGGTCTTCGGTCATCGCCATGTACTGCTTGAGGGTGGGTTCCGGCCGCGTGGTTGGCGCGGTGGTGGGTCGTGTCGATTGCGCAAGAGCGCTGCCGATGAAGACAAGGATGCTGACGGCAACCAAAAAATCCCTCATGCCGGTTCCTCCAGGGACGTGCGGTCGAAAGCTCAATACCAGAGATCGGCGGCGGCGGAAAGCGGTCAGACCTTGGCGGCCTCGCGCCTGGGGGTCGAAGACATCTCTTAGGCCGTCGCCGACGAAATTCAGGCAGAGGAGCGTGACCGCGAGCAAGATGCAGGGAAAGACGAGCATCCACCAGCGGTGTGTGATGGGATTGAGGGCGGGCAGCAGGCCATCACTGGCGAGCGAGCCCCAGGTGGGAACCGGCGGTTGAATGCCAATGCCAAGGAAGCTCAAGAACGATTCGTTCAGGATGGCGCTGGGGACGATCAGCGTCGCGTAAACGGTGATCGGGCCGATGAGGTTCGGGAGGAGGTGATGGGTGAAGATGCGCCACTGCGGCAGTCCCGCGGCCCGGCAGGCTTCGACGAAGGGCTGGCTTCGCAGCGAGAGGACCTGGCCGCGGACGACGCGGGCCATTGTCAGCCAGGAGACCATCCCGATGGCCAAGAAGAGGACGACGAAGTTGGCAACCTGGCCTGATCGGAAGAGCGCAGTCAGCGGCGGCTCGAAGCCGATCTTGGCGAGGATGACCAGGAGGATGTAGGGCAGGCCGTACATGACATCGACGATGCGCATCAGCAGCGAATCGACCCATCCGCCGCGATAGCCGGCGAGCAGACCGACACTGACGCCGAGGCCGACGGAGATCGCGGCGGCGGCCAGGCCGATGCCGAGGCTGGCGGCGCCGCCCATCAGGCAGCGTGCGAGCATGCTGCGGCCAAGCTGGTCGTAGCCGAAGAAGCCGACGGGCGTGGCTTGCGGGCCGACGCGGGCTAGTTGATCGTTCTGGCGGTCGAAGTACCAGGGGCTGGCCGGGCGGTTGGTCCAGATGAGGCTTGCGACTGAGGCGAGCATGACGGCGAGGAGGATGCCGCCGCCAAAGACAATGCGTCCGCTGCGAATGAGGCGCCGCCAGAGATGATCGGTTGGCGTGGCCGCGTGCATGTCTTCAAGAGTGGCAGTCAGCATCGTCACGCGTCAGCTTCCTTTAGCTTCCAGGTCGATCCGCGGATCGATGAAGGCATAACCGAGATCGACCAGGAGATTGAAGGTCAGGAGGAAGACAGCGTAAACCATAACCGTGCCGAGGATGAGCGTGCGGTCGCGGTTCTGGACGCTGTTGACGAAGTGCTGGCCGAGACCGGGGATGGAGAAGACTTTTTCCACGACGAAGGAGCCGGTCAACGTCGCGGCGGCGGCGGGACCGAGATAGCTCAGAACCGGCAGGAACGCGTTGCGCAAGCAATGCTTCCAGATCACTGTCGGACGGGACAGGCCCTTGGCCCGGGCGGTTCGGACGTAGTCGCTGCTGAGGACGTCGATCATCGAAGTCCGCGTCAGGCGGGCAATGTAGGCCATCGGCGCCAGCGAAAGTGCGGCGGCGGGAAGCATCATCTGCGAAAAAGTCCCCCACCCGCCGATTGGGAACCAGCGGAATTTCCCGGCGAAGATCGCCAGCAGCAGAGCAGCGGAGACAAAGCTCGGCAGGCTGATGCCGATCAGGACGATCGAGAGGCTGAGCCAGTCGGAGCGCCGCCCCGCCGGACGGCGGCCATGACGCCGATGAAGACTCCGACGATCAGGGCGATCGTGACGGCAAATAATCCAAGGGTCACGGAGATCGGCAGGGCGCTTTTGAGGATGTCATTTACCGTCCAGTCGCGGTACTGCATGCTCGGGCCGAAGTCGCCGTGGCGGAGGATCTCCCAGGGGTACCAGGCGAGGAAGTGGTACCAGGTGTCGGCATGGAAGCGCTGCTTCATCGCGGCGATCACCGTGGGATCGATCTGGCGGTCGTTGCGCTGGAAGGGATCGCCCGGCGCGATCCAGACGAAGAAGAAGGTGATGAGGTAGAGCACCGCCAGGATCAGCGGGAACTGCGCCACTCGCCAGGCCGCCACGCGAAGCATGTTATTTCACCACCTCGACCGCTTTGAACATGGTCATGTTCCGCGGGTTCGTGTTGATCCCTTTGACGTTGCTGCGAAAGAGCTCCTGGTTGGTGAGGTGATAGAGCGGGATGATTGGAAGCTGTTCGTTGATCATGCGCTCGGCCTTTTCCAGGATGCGGAGGCGTTTTTGGGAATCAGGCTCTTTGGCGGCGGCGTGAACGAGTTGGTCGTATCGGGGGCGTACCCAGCCGGAATCGTTGTTGACGGAGGTGGATAGGTATTTGTCGGTGAAGGTGGAGGGATCATCGTAGTCGCCGATCCAGTTCGATGCGGTGATCGAATAGTTCTTCTGCTTGATCTCCTGGTTGGCGATTTTCAGCTCCACCTGCTCTAAGGGGATGTTCAGATTCAGGTTTTCTTTCCATTGGCGGACAAGATTCTCTGCCAGCATTTTGCTGGTTGAGTTGCCGCTGCGAAAGAGGTAACTGACGCCGGGGAGCGTTCCGCCATCGGGGTAGCCGGCCTCGGCAAGAAGCTGGCGGGCGCGCTTGACGTTGAACGGGACGCCGGGCGTAGAGCGCCAGCCCTGATCGGCGAAGATGGTCGGCGGGATGTAAGTGGTCGCGGGCTGCTCGCCGCAGCGGGTGATGCTTTTGACGATCTGTTCCTTGTCGATGGACATCGCCAGGGCGGTGCGGATGCGCTGGTCCGCCAGGGGATTGGGAGTTCCGTCATTGAACTGCGGACGGACCATGAGGGTGATGAAGGTCGTGCCGAAGCCGGAGAAGTTGTGAAGGTCGCTGCGATGGCTGGCGATCAGTTCGGCGCGACTTCGCTGGGGACATCTGCCAGCCACTGAACCTGACCGGACTCGTAGAGCATGAGCTGCGTGAGGGGGTCCTCGACGACGACCATCTCGAGGCTGTTGGACTTCACATGGGCGGCGTCCCAGTAGCAGGGATTCTTCTGGAGAATCAGGCGGCGCTTGAAATCCCAGCGTTTGAGGACAAAGGGGCCGTTGGTCACCAGGTGAGGCGGGCGGGTGAATTGCTGCTTGTAGCCGGTGATGTCGCCGGTCCTGGGATCGTGCTCGGCGAAAGGTTCCATCGACTTTTCATGCAAGGGAAGAAACGGCGGAAAGGCGACCAGGTCCAGGAAGAATGAGACGGGGTTGTTCAGCGTAACGCGCAGCGTGTGCGGATCGAGCGCTTCGACGCCGACGGTTTTGTAGCTGGGGTGTTCACCCTTGGCTGCGGCTTCGAAGTAGGCTTCGGCACCCTTGATGTAATAGTGAAGGTAGGTGTAATCGCCGGGTTCATCAAGCATGCGCTTCCAGGCGAAGACAAAGTCGTGCGCAACCACGGGATCGCCGTTACTCCAGCGGGCTTCGGGGCGGAGGTGGAAGGTATAGACGCGCTTGTCGGGGCTGATTTCGACGCGGCTGGCGACGCCGGGGATGGGCTTGAGCGTCTGCGGATCGTAGGTGTAGAGCCCCTCCCACAGGGCGTAGGCCATGCGGATGTCCTGGAGATAGGACATCTGGTTGGGATCGAGGGTGAGGATGTCGCCGCGATTGATGAACTTGAAATCGACGTGCTGGGAAGTCCCGCCGCCCGACCAGACCATCGCGCCGGCAAGCAGCGCGATGAGCACGATCGGGATGACGATCAGGCGACGCATTTCATGCTGCGAACGGGCGTCCTCGCCAGCGCGATTCAGCGGCCCGGGCGGACTGGCGGGCGCGTGGGCGTCCCGGTTCCGCTTTCCGTCGGCGGTGGTGGAGGCGGCGGCGGAGGTGGAGGCGGAAGCGGCGCGCTCATTCCCGGCGGGAGTTCTGTGGGCGCTGATGCGGGCGGAGGCGCTGCCTTGGTCGCTTCGATCTTGGGCGGCTCGGTCACGGCACTGAACTTCGTGGACGACTTGATCGCGGGATAGACGGCCTGGACGAGCTTCAGCGCCTGTGCGGGGGGCATCGTCCGGGACAAACCCGTCAGGGGAGAAACGGCGCTGACCAACGCGGGCTCGCCCGCACTCTGAGCCGCAACGGAGATCGCTCTGGCCGTCAACTGCACGGTCATGAGCAGTTCGCCGATATCGGTGCTGTTGTCGCTCTTGGACTGCGCCTCGGCCTGCTGGGCGGCGAGTGAGAGCAGATTGGAGAGCAATTGCATGGTGCGAACCTGCTGCTGCGGCGTTTGCACGCCCCAGACATGATCGTCGGTGAGATAGGTGGCGCCAGTACGGTCGGCGGCAGTGTCGGGGGGAACCTCTACCTTGTATTGATCGAGGCGCTCGGTCATGAGGTCCTGCACGGGACCGATGGTGCCGGAAATCATGTCGGGGGTGACTGCTGGGCCGTGGTTTCGACCGAAGAGGTCAAGCACGAGAGCGTTGTAGGCATCGGTTGCGATCCAGCCGGCTGCGACACCGCCGCTGTGCTTCTTCACCGAGTCAACGACGGCAGCAATGAGCGGATGATTGGGGTTCTTGAAGGGGCCGCGCAGAAGATTTGGGATGATCCAGCGTGCTCCGCGGACACCCCAGAGGATGACGGGATCGGCCTTATCCTGCACGAACGCCAGGATGGCATCGGCGAGGCGTGTGTTGTTGGAGACTTCTGCCACGCGGGCAGCCACGATGGCGGCATTGAGACGGACAGTCAGATTGGGGTCTTTGGCGAGGTTCAGAAGGCGCTGTTCAGGGCCGCGCCATAGGCATCGAGATAGGCGGGGCTTGCGGTCGAGAGGCCCTGGTTCAGGCGACCTGGCAGAAGCGCGTCGTTGATCAGTTCCTCCCGCGCCCCTCCTTGCCGGCGGCCAGATCGGCAACGGATGACTTGACTGCGGCGGCAATCGTATCCTGATAGGCAGTGACATCGTCCGCCTGTTTGACATCATCCGGAATCGGCGATCCCAAGACGCTCGGCGCCGCGCGAAAATAATCACAAGCAATAGAAGCGGCCGGAAGATCAATCGACCCAGTTCGCGACGGTTCATCAGGAGTCTTCTCCAAGGGGTATACAATCGCGCGCGACAGCAACTTCTCCCTCCCCGTAACATCCTCCTCCGGCTTTCCCGCGCCAAAGCAGGCTGAAATCTAACCGGGTGCCCGGACAGGGTCAAATTCAGGCAAGTTGTTCCGCAGGTGGTCTCCTTCGCTTGCATTCGCCCGCATCTGCCTGATAATCCGCCACGGGCTTCAATCAATACAAGGACGTCAATGGAGCAATCGCGCCGGAGCAGGTTCCCAATCCCGCCGTTCGCAGACTCTCGCTGTACTTGCGCAACTGCAGGCCTTCAAGAAGGCGGACCGCCGCACGATCTCCTCGAAGCAACTCGGCGAATCACTGGGCCTGACCGATGCCCAGGTGCGCAAGGACTTCGCCTATTTTGGCCAGTTTGGGCATCCGGGCATCGGCTATCGGGTGGATGACCTGATCGTCCAGGTCAAACGCATCCTGGGAACCGATAAGATCTGGAACGTGTTGCTCGTCGGCGCGGGGAATCTGGGCAGGGCGCTGTTGGCCTATCGGGGATTCGAACAGAAGGGATTTCGAATCGTCTCGGTGTTCGACAGTGACGCTGAGAAGATCGGCAGGAAGCTCGGCCAGTTTACGGTCGAGCCGCTTGCGCAGCTTGATGCGACCATCCAGGCCAAGAATATCCGCCTGGGCATCATCGCCGTGCCAGCGGAGGCGGCTCAGAAGGTGGCAGATCAGCTGATGGCGGCGGGGCTTCGGGGGTTGCTCAACTTCGCCCCGGTCTCGATCACGGTTCCGGAGGACGTGGCGCTCAATGCCGTAGATCTGGCGGTTCAGCTTGAGCAGCTCTCATTCCAGGTGAGCCTGTCGTACATGAACAAGGCATCGTGAAGATTGGCGGTTTGAAAACCTCCGTGTCCAGAGCAACAAAATCGCCGCAGTAAGTCCCAGCGCACGTGGCTCGGGCACAACCGGCGTTAGGAGTACCCCAACCGAAGCACCGGTTGGTGAAACACCTTCACCCACAATCTGACCGAGATTGTTGATTCCCCATGGCCTGCGAAGGCTCCATCCACTGGAATTCAGCAGCAGGTTGCGGATGTCCTCAAGCTGACCGTCTCGCCAGATGAAAGGGATTTCGCTTGATGATGTTGCGGCATAACCGATGATCTCTCCTGCATCGTTGATGTCAGTAGGACGAAACCACTGCCCGAAAAAAGTGCCGAGATCAAGGAACGTGCCATCCGGCTGCCAGAGCATTCCATGGTAATTGTACTGCGCATCCATGGAATCCCCGACCACTTGCCCAGAGCTGTTGATGGCGTATGCGTCACTTTGAGCGCTAACGTCGGAGAGGTGAGGCAGGACAACTCGCCCCATTTGAGACGACCAGGTCCAGGCATAGCTGGCGGATCCAGTTCTGCCGTATCCGCAGATAACGCCGTTATTGTTGATGCCCGTTCCGGCGCTTGGACCGTAGCCCTGTCCAATATCCACGATTCCGGTGGCCGCGCTCCAGTAAACCGCGTGAGAGGCTCCCGTAACGTTATCCACAGAACCCGTGGCAATCCCGTTATCATTGACGGCGAACATGCTCCCCTCTGCGAAGTACTGGGCAGGCTCTAGGTCGGTCGGATTCAAGCTCAGATCCCATAGAACCGGCGCTGGATAATTCTTGTAAGCCGCTCCGACAATCTCGCCGGAGCTGTTGATGTCTTCGGCGGCGCTGTTCGTGGAAAGACCTCCACTGATGCTGGGCAGCAGCGTCGTAGCGCCGTTCTGCCACAAGAAGGCATGGCCGTACCCAAAGCCGTTGATGTTGCTCCAGCCGACGACCTGGCCAGCATCGTTGATCGCCTTGGGCAGCGCCGTAGCGCCGCCGAGAGGCGTTATTTCGAAGTATCTCGCGCTGATCGACGCTTCGGCCTTAGCCGCGCACAGCAAGAGCACCAGCCCCGCGGGAATAAGCCATTTTACCATCGGCGCCCTCGCTTAAAGTGAAAGGGTATCGTAGCAGAAGCTGCCCACGACAAAAGGACTCGACGATTTGTGGTTCCTGTGGCGCTTTATGCAACTTCCCACTTGACCTCACCGCCCACGATTGTGTGCGTCGCCAGGCCTTTCACCTTCCAGGCATGAAAAGGGCAGTTACGGCTCTTACCGGCGAACTCTTCGACGTCAATCTTCCACGCGTGGTTAGGATTGATGATCGTCACGTCGCCGTCAGCGCCGGGCTTAAGCGTTCCCTTGTTGTGCAGCTTCACGATCCGTGCGGGGTTGATCGTCATCAGCTCGATAAGCTTCATCCATGAGATGTGGCCGGGTTCGACCAGGGCCTTTACATACAGCGGTAGCGCGCATTCCAGCCCGATGATGCCGAATGGCGCGATGGGAGAACTCCAGCTCCTTCTCTTCGGAAAGATGCGGGGCGTGATCGGTCGCGAGGCAGTCGATCGTGCCGTCTTTGACACCCGCGATACAGGCCTGCACATCGGCATCCGTGCGGCAGCGGCGGGTTCATCTTGTAGTTCGTGTCGAACGAGCGGCACGCTTCATCGGTCAAAAGCAAATGGTGCGGCGTGACCTCCGCGGTGACATGACGGCCGTCGCGCTTGCCTCGCCGGACCAGTTCGACGCTCCAGGCGCTGCGAGATGTGCTGCACGTGATAGCGGCAGCCGATCGTGCGGTTGAGCAAGAGATCGCGCGCGATCATGAGTTGCTCGGCCTCGGCGGGAATGCCGCCAAGACCCAGCGTGGTCGAGACCAGCCCGGCGTGCATGGAGCCGCCGGAGAGCGTGGGCTCTTCGCAGTGCTGCATGAGGACGGTGTCGAACATCCTGGCGTATTGCAGCGCCTTGCGCATGACCGAGGCATCGGCGACGCCCACACCGTCGTCGCTGAAGGCGACCGCGCCGCGAGCGTGCATCGAGCCAATCTCCGCCAGTTCCCTGCCCTCGCGGCCTTTGGTGATCGCGCCGATCGGATAGACGTTGGCCAGGCCCACGCGTTCGCTTTCGCGCTGTACGAACTCGATGCCGGCTTCGCCATCGAGCGGCGGCCTGGTGTTGGGCATGCAGCAGACGGTGGTGAAGCCTCCGCGCCACGGCGGCTGCGGCGCCGGAGGCAATCGTCTCCTCCTCCTCATCGCCGGGTTCGCGGAAGTGCACATGGATGTCGATCAGGCCGGGGACGACATGGCAGCCGGCAGCGTCGATGGTGCGATCGGCGCGGCCGAGATTGTCACCGATTTGGGCGATCTTGCCGTCGCGAATGAGCAGGCCCCCTTGGCGCTCGATGTTCTGTGAGGGGTCGAGGATGGTGCCGTTTTGGATGAGGAGGCTAGCCATTTCTCTGCATATCCGATTGTTTATAGAAGTTCTGAACCCACGCTCTTTGGAGATCGAAAGTTGCCACATCGGAAAGAGGAGCTTCTGCAAAAGAATCGACAAGCGTTGGTTTGCCCTCCTCCTTTGGGCACAGAAGGTAAACCTTCGTTCCGCCGCTCATGCTTGAACTCATTCCCGATTGCCAAGCATTGAGTCTCGCAGCATTGCAGATGACGATCCAGCCGCTGGGCTCAATCTCCTGCCGAAACTTAGCCAAGCAACGGAACAAATCACAATCTTCATAATAGCGGTGACCCAGCTTTGCACTCTCAACTTCTAACCCCATCTGGCAGAGCCCGGATTCGTTGTCCAGGTGCCCACCACGAATATGGACAACCTCTAAAGTACCCTGCGGGTCACGGAGGTTGATGCTTCGCTCGAGGATTTGACTTCTAAATCGCATCATGCCGCAGTCGTTACCAGATAGAGCACCGCCATGCGCACGGCCAGGCCGTTGGCCACCTGAGTCAGGATTCCGCTCTGTGGGCCGTCGGCGATGTCACTGCTGATTTCGATGCCACGATTCATGGGACCCGGGTGCATGACGAAAACATCCTTCTTACAGCGCTGAAAGCGGTCCCAGGTCAGGCCGTACATGGCGGTGAACTCACGAACCGTCGGGAACTGGCTGGATTTGATCCGCTCAAACTGCACGCGGAGCATGTTCACCACGTCCACTTCGCCGATGACGCTGTCGAAGTCGTGAACCACGCGCACGCCAAGTTGTTCGAACGATCTGGGAAGGAGCGTTGGCGGTCCGACGAAGATGACCTGGGCCCCGAGCCTGGTCAGGCCCCAGAGGTTGGAGCGGGCGACGCGGGAGTTGGCGATGTCGCCGACGATGGCGACCTTGAGCCCATCCACGCGGCCGAAGCGCTCGCGGATGGTATAGAGATCGAGCAGGCCCTGCGTGGGATGCTCATGGGCGCCGTCGCCGGCGTTGACGACGTGGCATTTGAGGTTCCGCGCCAGCAGATGGGCGGCTCCGGCGGCGGAGTGCCGGATGACCATGACGTCGATGCCCATGGCCTCGATGTTGCGGGCGGTATCGATGAGGGTTTCGCCCTTCCTGGTCGAGCTGGTTTTCTCGGAGAAGTCTACCACGTCCGCGGAAAGGCGCTGGGCCGCCAGCCCGAAGCTGATGCGCGTTCGGGTCGAGTCTTCAAAGAAGGCGTTGACGACGACGCGGCCTCGAAGCGCGGGGACTTTCTTCACGGAACGATTCGAGACTTCCTTGAGGGAGCGCGCGGTATCGAGGACGAAGCGGATCTCGTCCGCCGAGAGCTCCTCGAGCCCGAGCAGGTGTTTGCGAGTCCAGCGGAATTCCGGAGTGTCGGCCATGCTTACTCTCGCGGCTCAACGGTTATCTCATCCCGGCCGTCAACTTCCTGCAGACGCACGTTCACACGATGGTCAGGCGGGACATCCGTCAGCGTGATACCGACGAAATCCGCCTGCACGGGCAGCTCTCGCCCGCCGCGGTCCACCAGAACGGCCAGGCGGATGGCGCTCGGCCGGCCGAAATCGACCAAAGCGTCGAGGGCGGCGCGGACGCTTCGTCCGGTGAAGAGCACATCGTCCACCAGAAGCAGCGGGATGCCGTTAATGTCGATGTCGATCGTGGTTGGCTTTACCAGCGGGCGGGGGCCGATCTCGGAGAGATCGTCGCGGTAGAGCGTGATGTCCAGGACCCCGCGGCCGATCTTGGCAAAGCCCCTGCTCCGAAGCATTCCAGTCAATCGTTCGGCGAGGACTTCGCCGCGGGTGCGAATGCCGACGATGTTAAGCGGCTCGGCCGCAGCAAACGCCCCCGCGATCCTCCCGGCAAGCTGGTCGATGATCCGCCCGACATCCGCCGGGTCGTAGCTGTTGCGCATCGCAGGATGAACGTATTGAAAAACGTGGCGAAATTCAAATTCCCGGCGCCCGGGTCTGCGGTAAGTTCCAGGTAATCAGGCCCGGTTCGAACGGCGTCGCGAGATCTCCGTAACCGGGGAGAATGCGGATGGCAAAACCCTGGCGGCCGCTCGCGCGGCATTCGACGGAGCCGCTGAAGAGGTAGCGGCTGGGGCCCATCTGGCGGGTCATGCTCATGGTCAGAGGCGTGGCGGATTCGAGCTCGCCCGCGGCGTTCAAGCGGCCGGAATAAAGCTGAACCTTGAGGTCATCGGGCTTGATGTCGCCGGGGAGATCGACGAGCGCTTCCACATCCATGGTCTGGCCGACTTTGAAGTGGCCGTTGCCCGAGCTGTGAACGCCGACAACGCGGATGGCATTCCAAAGACGGCGCAGCTTGTCCTTCTCCAGCGACAATGCGAGGCTGCGCTTGAAACCTTCCGAGGCCAGCGTCAGCCCGCGGGCGTTGGCGGGAATGTAGAACTGTTCGGCGTACTCGCGGACCATGCGATTGGTGTTGAAGACGGGGGCAAGCTTGCGCATGCAGTTTTTCATGCGCGCGATCCACTCGCGGGGGAGATTATCCACGCCGCGTTTGTAGAACAGCGGCACGATCTGCTTCTCGAGGAGGTCGTAAAGGGCCTGGCTCTCGATGGTGTCCTGGGTGTTGTAGTCCGGATAGGTTTCGCCGCGGCCGATGGCCCATCCGACATCGGGGGAATACCCTTCGACCCACCAGCCATCGAGGATGGAGCAGTTGGGGACGCCGTTGGCGGCGGCTTTCATGCCGCTGGTTCCGGAGGCTTCCATGCCGCGGCGCGGGGTGTTGAGCCAGACATCGACACCCTGGACGAGGTAACGGGCGATGTTCATGTCGTAGTTTTCCAGGAAGACGATGCGCCGCCGCACGCTGGTGTTGCGCGAAGTTGACGATGGTCTTGATCAGTTCCTTGCCCTCCATGTCGGCCGGATGCGCCTTACCGGCAAAGAGGAATTGCACGGGACGGTTGCTGTCTTCCAGCAGCTTCCGCAATCGCTCCGGATCGCGCATGAGCAGCGCACCCCGTTTGTAGGATGCAAACCGCCGGGCAAAGCCGATCGTCAGGGCTTCGGGATCGAGGACCGAATCGGCGGCGGCGATCTCGTCGTAACCGGCGCCGCGCTTGATCAACTGCTCGCGGAGGACCTGGCGCGTCCAGGCGACGAGGCGCGCGCGGCAGCGCTCGTCGGCGCGCCAGAGTTCCTCGTCCGGGATCTGCATGACGCCTTCCCAGACCGACTGGTCGGTGGGGTCACTCTGCCATTTGCTCGAAAGATAACGGTCGAGCACGAACTGCATGTCCGGCGCAAGCCACGTGCGGGTGTGGATTCCGTTGGTAATGTGACGGATGGGGACTTCGTCGGTCGGCACGTCCGGCCAGATGTTGTGCCACATCTTTCGCGAACGTCGCCATGCAGCCAGGAGACGCCGTTGGCGCTGTCGGCGAGGCGGATTGCCAGCACCGCCATGGAGAAGCCCTGCTTCTTGTTCACGACGTCTTCGCGGCCCAGGGCGAGGAAGCCTTCGTCATCGAGCTTGAGCTGGGGGATGAAGGGCTTGAAGTACTTGAGCATCACCTCCGGCGTGAACATGTCGATGCCGGCGGGAACGGGCGTGTGCGTGGTGAAGACGTTGGTGGCCATCACCTGCTGCCGGGCCTGGTCGAAGCTGAAGGTGGGATTCTCCTCCAGGATACGCCGCGTGCGCTCAAGCGCGAGGAACGCGGCGTGACCCTCGTTCATGTGAAACACCGTGGGCCGGATGTTCAGGGCTTCCAAGGCGCGGACGCCGCCGACGCCCAGGACGATTTCCTGCTTGATGCGCAGTTCCGTGCCCGAGCCGTAGAGACGGCTGGTGATCTCGCGATCGGCCGGTGCGTTTTCCGCAAGATTCGTATCCAGCAGATAAAGAGGAACCCGGCCGACACTGGCGCGCCAGACTTTGCAGAAGACGGCATTCTCGGGAAGCTCAACGCGGACCTGGACCGGTGAGCCGTCCGTGTAGGTCATGGGCTCGACGGGAAGGTTGTAGAAATCGAGCTCCGGATAGGCCTCCTGCTGCCAGCCCTCGGAGGAGAGATACTGTTGGAAGTAGCCGTTGCGATAGAGCAGCCCGACTGCGACCAGGGGCATGCCGATGGCGGAGGCGCTCTTGAGGTGATCGCCGGCGAGGACGCCCAGGCCGCCGGAGTAGATCGGCAGGCTCTCGTGGATGGCAAACTCAGCAGAAAAATAGGCCACCTGGAGCTTGCTGTCGGGGCCGTGGGTGTTGACGTACCAGCCGGGCTCTTCCAGATGCTGCTTGAACGCTTTGTGGACGCGCGACAGGTGCGCGATGAAGCCATCATCGTGCGCGGCATCGATCAGCTTCTGCTGCGAAATGAGCCCGAGGAGTTTGACGGGATTGTGATAGACCGTTTCCCAAAGCTCCCGGTCCAGGCGACGGAACAATTCCACCGCATCGTAATTCCAGACCCACCAGAAGTTATGGGCCAGTTCCACGAGGGCGCTGAGGGCCTCGGGAACGTCCGGAAAGACCTGGAAGGTGCGAATGGTGGGTGGCTGCGGCATCAGGGCCTCATTTTCAGGTTTATGGATACGACAACAGGCTACGAGAGCCCTTGGTTATCTTCGGCTATTCTGCCCAGATCGTATAGGTGTGCAAAGCCGTGTAATTTCAAGTGCAGATGCTGAGGGACGGGCAGGTTGTTCCCACGTCCTTGCGGTCCGTGCTGGTTGCTCGCGGCGCCAAGAGTGTGGCACGGGACCGCGCTGGAGCGGCTGCGCGCTTTCGATTCGGGAGAGCGGCCGGCGGGAACTACCACGCCATCGAACGGGGCATCGTGCCGGAGACGGGTTGCTTGTCGCTGTTGATGGCCGGCGCTTCGGTATCGCCTGGCCGTTGGCGTTGGGCAAGCGGCGGTGTGAGGGGCGTGCCGGGGCCGATCCGAGAGGCCAGGAACTGCTCGACATCGCGGACGACTCGCGGGCTGACCAGTTCACGTCTGGAATCCAGCATCAGGACCGGCCGCTGGGCAATCAGGTCGTGATAGCTGCTGAGATCCAGGTCATCGGTATCGACGGAGTACATGATCTGGAAAGTCCAGCGGAACATGGTCTGCAGCGGGGCAAGCCAGATATGGTTGGCACCCACGCGCCGGGCAAACGCCTGATCGAAGCCGTCGATCGGGTTACTGATCACCAGAGCGGCGATCGCGGGATCATTTCGTGCGGCCAGTAAAGCCGCGTTCGCGCCGGTACCCGTGCCCAATACCGCGATGCGCGTCGCATCCACAAACGCCCGGCGGCCGAGCATGTCTACGGCGGCTTTGACATCGAGCGATTCTCTCAGGCCAAAGGTCTGTGCGTCGCCGGTGAGCGATCCGGAGCCGCGTGTCGCCAGGGCCAGGACGACGAAGCCTTTGTCGTGAAGCGGGCGAATGAGCGGCAGGAGCTGCTGCTCGGAACCAGCAAAGTCGTGAACCAGCACGACCGCCGGGGACTTCTTCTGAAGGACGGCCTCACCCTCATCGATCACGCGCTTGGCATCGACGGCGGGAACCAGCCAGCCTTCGACCTTGACGCCATCATCGGCGAGGAAGCTGACGGGATCGTAGTAGAGCCCATAGGCGACCGGATCGGCACCGGGTGCGATGCGGCCGGGATGGGTGGCCGCCAGGACCACCAGGACGAGAAAGATGACCAGCAGAACCGGCATCAGCGCCAGGCGGTAGATGAGGCCGCGAAAGAAGCGCTGCCAGGGCGTGCCATCTTCGATGCGAACGCGTTGCCGACGGGAAAGCGGATCGGTAATCAGCAGTTTGCCCAGCTTCGCGATTGCCTTGAGCAACGCCCACAATCGGCGGTGCCTGGGATGCCGAACCGGTGTCGGATCGTTCAGGAAGGTCGGATCCATGATGGGGCGCTGCATAGTTACTCCCTCGGCACAATTCAATCGTGACAATGGTTATGTACGATATCCCTTTCGCATTTGACCAATCCGGGCGAATAACTTGACCGGCGGGGGCGTGAATCGTAGCTTTTGAGATGCCGAATCACGCGGGGCGAAGCGGTTATCAGGCCGCGGCGCTCCGGCGGTACATGGATGTACCGCGGCAAGGCCCTATAACTCAGCGAGGTCAAGGATGGCCAAGCGGAAGCACACCACCCCCCTTTTCGAAGTCTATCGACAGACAGTCAGCAGCCAGGGGCCGCGCAAGCCCGGATTGGCGCAGCGCATCTCGGAATGGTTCCGGCGGCGCGAAGACTCCGGCGCAAGCGTTTCTTCACCACCCGCCAGTGCTGAGACGGCGCCGGCGCCCGCACCGCGCCGACGGTTGCGCATGAGCCGGCGGGCGAAGATGTTTCGAGGGCGGGAATGCGGTTTGACTTCGATTCCGACGATCAGAGCATCCGGGTTGCCTTGAGCTACAGCAGCGCTGCGGTGATCGCATTTGCAATCCTGGTTCTGATCGGGCTGGCGTACATCACGGGGCGGCATTCGGGGCGGAGCCCCCTGCCGCTGCTGGCGGAGCGGACGACCGACCAGATCCGCAAGGACAAGCCGAATCGCTCGGTGCTGGATGTGAGGCCTTCTTATCTTTCGACCGCGATCCCGCCGGCGGCCAACTCGGCCAAGCCCAGCGACAAGCCGCAGACCTGGAACGATCCGCGTCCCAGCACCACCTACAAGAGCGAGGACACCGGCCAGCGGCAGATCGGATTGAATTACGTCATTGTGCAGACCTATCCGGATGAGAAGGACGCCGAGGCGGCGAAGGATCTCTTGTGCAAGCACGGAATCAACTGCACGATCGAGCCTCCGCCGGCGGGATGGTGGAAGTCCAGCGACAAGGTGTACAGCGTGATCGGCACGACGGGATTCGATCGCATCCACTGTCCGGAGTTCGAGCACTACGTCGCTCAGATCATGAAGGTGAGCACGCAGTTTGCGGGGAACGTGCGCTACAACCGGTTTAATCCGTCGCCGTACCTGTGGCGGAAGGTGAAGTGAGCCGGCTAATCCTTCCACGCGCCCAGTGCCCGGCGGAGCATGACCAGCTGGCCGAGGTGATAGGCGTTATGGTCGGCCAGAAGGATGGCTTCGCGGAGGATGGTCTTGCCGCCGCCGTGGGGAACGGGCGCGAGCAAATCGGTCCGGGGGTTGGCGACGAGCTTCTGCATGGCTTTGAGGTCGCGGCGGAATTCGCGAAGGCTGCGCTCCCAGGCGCTGGCGCTGGGAGGAGCGTCTGTTTCGGGCCAGTAACCATCGGGCCAGGGTGGGGATTGGTGGGTGGCATCGCGGCTGAATTCGAGAATGTCCCACTGGGCAATGCGCATGTGCTCGATGAGCCGCCAGGGGGTGTGGGGCTGGTTGGGGACATTTGCACCGCGGAGCCTGGCGGGGAGGCCCCTGACGGCTGAATCGAAGTCGAGGTGGGCGTTTCCGCCGGCGAGCAGTTCGAGCAGGTCGCGGCGCAGTTGATGCTGGGGGTCCGTGGGCATGGGTGGTCCTCTCGTCAGGCGCTTATAGATTAGCGTTGATGTGTACTTCTATGTAACTGGCAGTTGCGGCTGATTTGCCTTGGCCCGGCCGGGGCCGGCACCCCCCTTTTGTCTGTGGCGGCAAGCTCGTGTTGTCAGCTTGTGAGTCGCGTGTAAGCCGGGTGTAAACCCGTAGCGAAAGGCGCAGCCGAAGCGTTCAAGGTGCCCTTTAGGGCTTGCGGCGCGTCGCCGCAAAGGGTTTCCGCCACCGAGGCGCAGGGGGCATGGGGAATGAATTCAGCCGCCGATGTGGAAGTTCCAGACCGCCTCCCAGAACGCAGTGTGGAGCCGCAAGTCTACTCGCCCACGTTGGCGAGTGCCTCGGGCTTGGGCCTCCGTCTCAAGCTGCCCTCGTTGACAGTGATCCGCCGCTTGTGTGGGTAGAGGCAGAGGTTGACCGCCGCCCGCTTGCCGGCGGCGGTGCTGCGGTTGTAGCCGCCGATTTTGGCCAGTGCCTGGCCGATCGCAAAGTGCAGCTTCAGCGCCTCATCGAACGGCAGGTAAACGTTGAATGCCTGCGGCGTCGTCTCTCCCGGTTCGGGGCGGATCATTGCCGCGTACGCCCCGCCGAAGGTCTTTTTGATTGGGATCTCAGCCATTTTGCTGCCTTCCTTTCTGAGTTCATGCGTAAGGATGGGCGGGGAAGACACGGGTTCTTCCCCGCCCTAAGCGAATCTCCTACTTCCCACCGTGGCGGTGCAACGCCAGCGTGACCTTGTCATAGCACTGCTCGTAGATGGCGGCGTTCCGTGCCATCTCGTCCGGCTTGACCTTGTTGTCGCGGTACTCCTGGACACAGACGCGAACAAGGTCGTTGATCACGAGCGGCAGCAGGTCGTCCAAGGGCATGCGCCACTCGAACCGATTTTCTTCCAGATCCCAGTCAACGTTGGCACGGAAGGCAGCCAGCATCACCATCAGCCATCCGTTGGGCACCTTGTAGTTCATGGTTTTGCCGAGGAAGTGGAGGGGCGTGTTCTTGTGCTTGTCGCTGCCGGCCCGCGATTTGCCATCGCCCATGCGACCCAACTCGAACTTCGCCACCTTCGCCGCCGTCGGCGTGGCGAGCGCGATCTGGTCCATCAGCGAAAGGATCTCGTGGGTGTGCGGCACAATGAGCCCGATGGGCGACGGCTTGCTGAGGTAATCCTCCTCAAACATCGCGACCATCTTCTTCTGTTGACGGTAAAGCGTGTTGGGGTGCTTACGCTCGTCGAAGCGTTCCTTGTTGAAGAACATGATGGCGCGAACGATCTCGGTGATGTAGTAGGAACCGTTCTCGCCCTGGTGGTACGCGATCGCGTCGGCGCCGGGCTTACCCTTCATCGCGTCGCGGATCGACTCGTACAGCCCGCGCAGGTTTTGAAGGCTCGGATCATCGACCTGCTTGCTGCGGTTCAGCCCCTCGGCCATCACCGGAACCTTCTCGGCGTCAATCCCCTCGTACACGTGGAGCCGGACGAAAGCCTCGTCGAGGGTCCGCGGGTCCTCGGCGTTGGCTGCGTATTCACGGATCGCTGCGTACGTATGTCCGCCGTTGCACAGTCCGTGCAGCTCGGGGTCGCTCAGGGAGAGCGTAAGCACCCCGCCGTCCTTCTCACGGAGGTACTCTCCGATCCGATCGACCAGCAGGAACATGCCCTGGTTCTTAACCGCGAAGTCAGCCGGCGACTCCGCCAGCGTCTCACGAATGCCGCGGACGACGTGCCCCGTCAACACCTCGGCGGCGTTGCGGTTCGGGACACGGGGATTGACCTTGAGCCAATCATCGAGCAGCAGCTTGGCGACGAGTTCCGAAGCACGCACAAAGGCTGAGCCCACTTTCGAGCCGGAAAGGCCCGGAATCGGCTGAGAACGGAAATCAGAAACACGGATCTTGAACTCGACGGGACGAACGCCCGCCTTGGGGGAGGAAGCGGCCATGATGGCCTCCTTATGTTTTTCGCGGGCGGCGGCATAACCGCGACCCGACTTGACCGGCGACCCGAACCGAACGGTTCATAAAAGGCAGCCGGGGAGGAATATCATCATCGCGAGTTGAAATGTCAAGCGCTAACTGTTCAGCCAGAGAAAAACTTTAGCCCGGCGCTCTTTTAACGTCCGAAGGTTCGACCCCGTACAACGCCGCGACGCGCTCGTCGATCTCCTTCTCCTACGCCTCGGACCCCATGCCGCGGACGTCTTACTTCACCTTCGGCGGGGTGGTGACGAACGCGCCGGGCCAGCCGCCGTGCTTTTCGATCGTCTCGTCAATCTCCTTCATCAGGCGGATGGTTTCGCTGATGGCGAGGACGATCTTCTGGTAGTGGGGGATGTCGTCCTTGCTCATGGGCTTCTGATCAACTACCTCTTCGGAAGTTTCATCATCGTCTTGAAGCCTTTTGTGCCAACAGTTGGTTTTCCCTGTCCACTTCGAACCGCTCCTGCGATACTCCACTTCGGAAGGTTTTTTGTATCCTTCACATTCTTCAGATCAGGATTCCGATATACTGCGTGCTGAATAAGGAATCGCTCCAGTTCTCCCACTACTTTCCTGGGTATCTTGTTTTTCGTCCCTCGCGGCCCCACAAAAAACATCACGGGGGATCCTTTAACATTATCGAAGAGAACGTCATTGTAGTGGTTCATCTGGTGGTTCCCGAAGCACTCTTCCCTTAGGGCTCGCTCCGCCTTTCCGACATACCACGGCTTAAACCCCTTCGCAGCCCTAACCGCAAATACATAGCAGCCATGCTTCTTCATCACATGCTGTGCGGAGCCGTCTTTCCAGAACTCTGTTACATGGGTCTTCCGAATCCGCTTGGCGGTTGAGTTCGCGCTCTGGTCAAACGGGATGGGCATGGGGCCGAATACAGCAAGCTCGATTCGAGGCGGTGCGGAAGATATGAGTACCTTTGCCATAAGTGGGCTCCAAGCTCACAGCCCGTACAACGCCGCGACGCGGTCGTCGATCTCCTTTTCCCACGCCTCGCACCCGACGCCCTTCGCGTCCAGGCATTTCTGCGCCAACGCCCCAATCGCCGACCGATCGGCGGCGGAGGCGGTGGGAATGGGCATATCTTCAAGCTGCGGCGGCTGAACTTCATACCAGCCGTTCTGTTTCCCGACGAACACACTCCTTGCGTAGAACACAGACGAGGAGGAATTCAGAATCCCAAGAAGGAAGAGCGACGATACCTTTTCTACGGAAAAGAAATAGCAAGTGTTGCCGAGATACCTTTGCTCGGTGTCAAGCGAGAATGTCGGCCGGGTAGACACTTTGGTCGATAGGATCTTGATCCGTTCGAACTCATCGTAATAGGTGCACGCCCGCAACTCCCACCACTCGTCGCCTTGGTCATCTCTGATTTCTAGGCGCTCCTTGAACGTTTTGAGATATGACATGACGGCCGGATATCGACGCATGTCGGTCCCAATTCTCGTGACAATGATCCAGTGCGCAATGTCGTCGATGAACCAGCGATTCAAGTCTCGCCCACCCGCATATGGCTTTATGATTTCGGCAGCGCATTTGTCCTTCTCAATCAGTGCCTCTCGCGTTTCGCGATCAATAACAAAGGCCTCGTTCAAGCCTGTCGTGAGACCTCGAAACACCCGCGTTTTGGCGAACTCCTTCAACGTCGGTCCCGCCTTGCACATCTTCGCCAACCGATCCGCCGTCTTTGACGTTGCGAGGTGCCATGTCCCATCGCGTCCCAGCGCCGTCGGCGGCATTGGGTGGCCGTACTTTTCAACGACGGCTTTCACGTCCGGATACGGTGGTTCTAAATCCGGTGGTTCGGCGAGTGTGGCGGTATGGTCATCCTTCGGCGGGCGTTTGCTGGCGATGAAGATCATTGGATAGGCGATCGCCTCGAAGACCGGCAGGTCGTGAAAATCGAGGATCGTCTGCACGGTGGTGGTCTTGGCGATGTGGGCGCGGAGCTTTTCGCCGTACCCAGCGCGGAACCACTTGTTGGACGAGATGAAGACGAGCATCCCACCAGGCGAGAGCAGTTGCAGGCCTCGCAGGTAGAAGAAGACATAGAGGTCGGCGGTTCCGGAATAGAGCGGGCCGAAGACTTGCTTGAGGCGTGGCTTCTGATCTTTGATCAGTTCCTGGCGAATGTAGGGTGGGTTGGCGAGAACGATGTCGAAGCCGTTGCGTTCTGCGGTAGAACTGTCAAGGAAGGCTTGCTGCTGGCCTCGCACTTGATTCACGAAGGCGAACCGGCCGTCCACAGTCGTGACCGGCGATCGGCCGAGATAGAAGACCTCGCAGAAACGCACGCGCCAGTCGAATGCGTCCGGGGGGATCGTGCCGCTGGCCGCAGCAACCGATTGTTGAAGCGGCGCTCGGCGCTTCTGCTCTGCGTGAACGAGCCGGCGAAGCGATGCCTTCTCCTCACCGTGCGCCCTCATGTATTTGCTCTTGATGATCGCCAGCTGTCGCGCTGGCTCCGCGAGCATCAGATGGACTTCAACGTCTGGATTCGGACCGGCAACGCTATCGCCGGTCTCAATCTTGAAGTCAAGATTGGGAAGCGCCTGCGGCGTGTCAGAGTCTACCGTAAGACTCAGCCACAGGCGGAGCATGGCGATGTTGGTCGCGAAGGGATCGATGTCCACGCCGTAGAGGCTCTTCTCGATGATGTCGAGCTTGATCCTGTGCAGTTCGCGGGCGTCGGTTTTGAGCTTGTCGCTGTAGAGCAGGCGGTAGAGGTTCACGATCTCGTGGAGCAGGCCGAGCAGGTAGGCACCGAGCCGCAGGCGGGATCGACGGCGCGGAGGTCGTCGAGGGCCTGGGCGATTTTCCTGGCGCCGTCGATCGTGATGCCCTTCACCTCGTGCTGGTCCACGAAGGCGGCGATCTTCTGGGCGTCGATCTGTGTCGCATCGGCCAGATAGCCCTTGAGCGCTTCGCGGCACATGAAGCTGACGACCGGTCGAGGCGTGTAGTAGCTGCCGGACTCATGGCGGCCGGTGACGAGTTCCTCGAAGACCTTGCCGAGCATCTCGGGATCGACGGCCACTTCGATGTCCAGCGGGGTGGATTCCTGGACGGTGAAGTTGTAGCGATAGAACAGACCTTCGGGGCCGAGCAGCGGGGCTAAGGCGTCATCGGGGATATCGTCCACCTTCTTGTCGAGGTCGGACGGCTCGAACAGTCCGCCGTTGAGGAATACGACCTTGCCGACGGCTTCGGATTGCTGTTTGCCTTCGATGGCGAGGGCTTCGAAGAAGAGCTTCCTGAGTCGTCCGGCGTAGAAGCTCTTGCCGCGATAGCCGCCGGCCTCGAACAGCAGGCGGAGGTAGTCCTTGGACCGCCCGCCGCCGGGGGGCGTGAGCCAGCCCTTGCGCTCGATGAAGCGGAGGAACATCAGGCGGTTCATCAGCGCCTGCGTGAACATCTTCTGGTCTTCGCCGGTCAGGTCCTTGATGGCGCTGCGGAGCTTTTCGAACTCATGCGCATAATCGGTGTAGAAGCGCTTGGTGACCTTCTCGACATTGAACGCCTCGGCCCAGGCGGCGACCCACGCGGCGGCATCGTTGGTGTTTTCCGGCCATTCGAGGGCGGGCAGGTTGAACTCACAGGCGGTGCGGGCGGGGATGTCCGGGCCCCAGCCGAACGCTGCCAGCGGGGCCGTCTTGCTCCCGTCGCGTGGGGCCTTGAAGTAGGCGAAGCGGAAGTGCTCATAGTTGTGCGTGCAGATGAAGAGCAGGTGCTCGCGCTTCCAACTCGGAGTGCCGGCGTCCTTACGGGCGGATGGGACCAGGCCCCGCAGGACCTGGCGCAGGACGCCGGTCATGCCGCGCTCGGCGAGGAAGGCGTCAGGGTGCTTGAACTCGATGATGAAGACGCCCCAGGGCTGGTTCTTGTCGAGGTTGGCGATCTGGAAGATGCGCGAATCGACGACCCTGGCATCGAGGCCGGCGGCGCGGAGGTCTTTCGCCGACCAGGTATAGGAAACGTCTTCGACGCTGTCGCCCTCGATTGGCCATTCGAGCGCGTCGACGAGGACGCGCCGGATGAACGTCGCTTCATTGTTGACCGATCGGAGCGCGTCTTCGATCTGCTGCCGCGTCGCCATGCCCCTTACCCCGCCTTTTTCGCCAGAAGCTTTTGTACGGCGGGGACTAGCCGGACGGGGATTTGCATCATGGTGGAGTCGATGGCGTTGTACTGTGCTTCGGCTTCGGCGATCGCATCGGCATCGGATTGGTTGTCGTAATAGGCGGCGATCTCGCGGCGCACCGGGGGGTCCAGCCTCTGGGAAGGTGGCCGGCCGGGGTGGTTTTGCGACGCCGGGTTTTGGGTTTCCTGCTCATCGGTGTCTTCGCCTCAGGCGACGGTTGAGCGCTCGCAACTGCCGGGGAGGCAGGTCGTACGCGGTGATGATGAATATACCCTTTCGGTCACGGGAAGGCGCGTGAATGATCTTGAGCACGCGCCCGGCTCGGGTCCGGCCGATGACAACGGTGGTGCCCGCCTGCCCGGCGGTCCGCTCCAATGGACGGTCCAGCACCTCCAGGACCTCCGCCGCCGAAACATTGTGGGCGTGAATATGAGGCTCGCCGTCCGGGTCGATGTGGAAGCGGATGTCCATGAGGGTTAGCTAGTTCAACTCCATCCAGCACTTGAGCACCGGCTTGACGCCGACGGGAGCCTGGGCGGATTTGAGGTAGGTGTTCTTGATGTGCTTCTCGACGGTTTTGCGGATGGCGGCGAGCGTGGGGTGGTCGATCGCGGTGAGGCGCTCGGTATCGGGCGTGCTGCGGATCAGGCTTGCCAGGCAATCGACCGAGAGGTCGAGCGGGGCTTCGTGGACCTTCTGGTCGGCGAGGGTGCAATAGTACCAGACAACATCCCCGGCGGCTTCGGTCCAGTTGCCTTCGGCATCGGGGCCCTTGCGGGCGTAGCAGAAGAAGACGGCCCCCTTCTCGTGCCCTGCCGTGCCGGGCCTGGGGTGGCGCCGGCCGCTGAAGACGCGCTGGGGGAAGGCATCGAGCCGGCTGGCGAGGGCGGGATCGGCGGCGAGGAGCTGCTGGTATTCCAGGTGCAGGGCCTCCAGCGGCGTCTCGTGCCCCTCGTAGGCCTCGTTGAAGTCGCGCAGGGCATCGTAGTCGTCGTCAGGGGTGAGGAGCTTTTTGCCCTCGATGCCGAAGGTCTTGCTGATGCGCAGGGTCTTGTGGGTGACCTTGCTGTAGAGCGTGAGCAGGCGGTTGAGCTCATCGGGCGGGAGGAAGTTCCAGTAGGCGACGTCGCCGCGGATGGCGCCGCGCCGTTCCCCCCGCCGCCCCCGTCGGCATCGGCGGGGTAGTCGGCCTTGATGCGGGCTTCGATCGCCGGATTCATGCGGCGGTCGACGCGGCCGATGCGCTGCATGAGGCGGACGGGATTCCAGTGCAGGTCGTAGTTGATCAGGCGGGTGGCGTCCTGGAGGTTGAGGCCTTCGGAGAGGACATCGGTTGAGATCAGGATGCGGATTTCATCCTGTCCCTTCTTCGCCAGTTCAGCGGGCGTGGTGCCGTTGTAGTAGGGGCTGAAGCGGCGGATGAGAAGCCCGCGGTCGCTGGTGGAAGCGCTGTCGATCTCCTCGACGCCATCGATGCCGGAGGCGATCAGCTCGCGCTTGAGGTATTGGGCGGTGTCCTTGAACTCGGTGAAGATCAGGACCTTGTGGCGGCTGAGGACGGGGTCTTTCCTGAGCAGCTTGATGAGCGTCTGGAGCTTGTTGTCGTGGGACGGCTTGAACCGGGAAGCCTCCTTCAGGAAGTCGGCGAGCTGGTTGAGGTCGGAATAGCACTCGTGCAGCATCTTCGGCACGTCGTATCTGGCGCGGTCGAGCTGATCGACATCATCAAGCATGTCCGGGGGAACCAGATGCACATCATCGTCCGCGTCGGGGTCGTCAAAGAGCGTGGGGTCGCGGTCGATGTTGCCGACGAGATCGACGTGCTTCTTCTGCCAGTCGGCGAAGTGCTTCTTCTCAACGTTGGACGTGCTATGCACTTCGACCCACGCGAGCATCCGGCGGAGCAGGTTTACGCAGGAATTGGTGAAGGCGTCAACCGAGCTTTCGAAACGCTTGAGGAACGCGGTGCGGACCAGCCCGACAACCTGGCCCTGGCGGCCTTCGGCGAACTTCAGGGCCTCCCTTTCCTCGGGCGGACCGATCCAATACTTCTTGTCCAAGGGGAAATAGATCGGCAGGTAGAAGAGCGGCGATTCTTTCTCGAAGGCCGTTTCAACCATTTCCAGCAACTTGCCGTAGGTCTTTTTCAGTTCGTACTCAGCCACCTTGGGCGGCTGGCGCGTGGGGAAGCTGGTGGTTGGAGCGCCGGCGGCAAGCTGCGACTTGCGGACATAGGCCCGGCTGCGCTGGACGACGACGGCCTGGAAGAGGGCATCGTCGCCGAGGAAGCGGACGGCTTCGGCGGTTTCGTCGGTGATGTCGGTCTCGGCGTCGGCCTCCCCGCTGCCGTTGCCGTTGACGTTGCCCGCGGGCTTAAGCCCGAGCTTTCGCTGGAGCGCGGCTTCGATCCGGCGGAAGTAGCCGGGCAGGGAGTGGATGTTGAGCGGGGCGGCCTTGAAGTAATCGGCTTGCTTGCGGCTGAACAGCTCGATCATGTGCTGCAGGTCGATGAGCTTGTTGTTAACGGGCGTCGCGGTGAGCAGGAAGAGCGTCTTGCCCTCGACGATGTCAAACAGGCGCCGGTAGCGCGACGGCTTGACGATGCCCGCGCCGGGGATGTAGGCGGGGCCGGGTTTAGCCGGATCGAGCACGTCCCTCGGGATCTCGCCGCGCGTGCCGGGGTTTCGGAAGTGGTGGGCTTCATCGATGATGATGACGTCGGCATTGCGGGCGACGTCGTCCAGCTGCTTCTGGATTTTCGCATTGTCGCGGGTCAGGTCGGTGTGGTTGAAGATAAGCACGCCCGGGCCGTAGGCATCGCCGAGGTCGGGCAGCTCGCGCTCCAGCGCCGCCTCCCAGACGGCGGTGCGGCCGGCCTTGGGGACGAAGAGAGCCACGCGCTTGCGCTCGTAGCGGACGAGCCACTCGATGAGCATCAGGCCGACGTAGGTCTTGCCCAGGCCGACACCGTCGCACAGGAACGCGCCGCGGTAGCGGGAGGCAATCTTCTGGAGCTGCTTGTAGCCGTCCTGCTGGTAGCGATCGAGCCTGGGGAACATCGCCGATTTGCGGTCGCCCTTGCCGCTCTCCCAGTCGGTGACGGTTTGTTGATAGCCGGCGAAGAGCTGCTCCAATGATTTTGCGTAGACATCGTAGGGGGAATACTCGCGGACGTGGCGCTCGATGACACGGAGGATCTCAGGCGTGACGTCCTCGGCGGCTTCCCAGTGCGCCTCGTACCACTCCTGCAGGACGGTAACGGGCCGGCCGGTGATCTGCACGTTGAGCTCGACGTTCTGCGTCAGGCCGGGGACGGTAAAGTTGGATGAGCCGACGAGCGCGGAGGAGCCGACCACCTCGAGGCGAGCGTGGGTGATGTAGGCCTTGGCGTGGAACTTCTCCCGGCGATAGACGCGGCATTCGATCTTCCCGGAGCGAAGCGCCTCGACGATCGCGGGCACGCCTTTGAGGAAGTCGTTTTTCTCCTTTTCCGCCTCGATGCTCTGGTCGAGAGCGGCCGTGATCTGCGAGATCGCTCGCTCGAACGCGTCCCTGGTGCGGCTGGAAACGTCATCCCCCATCAGGATGCGGATGCGATCGACCTTCTGCCACTCTCCATCGAGAGCGAGCAATGCCCCGATGTCGAAGTAGCCGGTGGCGATGTCGATCCGCTCGGAGATCTCGCACCAGCCGTGGAGGTAGCGGAGCGCCTTCCAATCGTCATCGCTGTTGTCGACGATGAACAACTCACTGCCGCTGGTACTGGTCTTGGTCGGCATGGTTTGTCATTCCCAGAATGCCAGACGGCCGTTGAAGCTGAAGTGGCGGGCGCTTTTGTTGGCTGCTTCCATTGCCGACGTTCCCACGCTATTTCGGTCCCGCGGGTCCAAAGTGAATATGACCTTCAGGCCCACGCTGTACGCATGGGCCAAGCGTGACCCGCTGTCAGGCGATTTAATCTACTGGCTTATCCCGATACATCAATGCTGGCCCAGGGCCAGGGGCGCGGCTCATACTCTGGGGACGTTGACGCAGGATCAGCGCCCCACGCGGGATGCCACGACAAATTGTCATGTTCGGACCGCCATATCCTCACATCGGCCCAAAACGGGGTCGGCGGCGGTGTGGGGAGGGTACGGTACTACAACGGTGAGAGTACGGTGTGGGTCGGCTGCGGAATCGGACGCAATAGAGGATTACGCCATCCTTTTCTGCGGGGGTTCACCAACCGGGCCGGGGGCGCGCGGGCGGTGTGAGAAGGGTCGGGGCCGGGGCCGTGGGGCAGCACTCAGCCGGGGCCGCCGCCGGGGGCGTGTATGTGCGCTCCGTCACCAAACGCATCGCCTGTTCCTTGAACTGTTGGCTGTAAGCCATCCTGGCTGCTCCTTTCCTGCAGGGCAGTATCACAGCCGCTGGAGCGTCCACCAAGCATGGGGAAGGTCAAGGTCAAGGACTGGCAGGTTATTGCGTTTTGATCGATCGTTCCTGTTGGTTCTGCCGGGGGACGCTTGGCGCTCGTCGCGGGGTCATGTAATTTGCCCACAAGGAGTTAGCGAGCCGCGTGTGCCGGCGGCGTGCGTAGAACGATCATGGAAAACGACCGCGCGCTGCCGCCTGCACTGTCGCTGCTTCACGGCCACCGGCCCCGGAACGTGAATTGGGTCGGTGCGGCGGGATTGCTGTTCGGGGATTGGGGGACCAGCCGGCTTTACGTCCTGGGGCTCGCATTCCTGGTGGCGGGGGCGAGTTCGTTCTGGCTGATCGCGGCGATGAGCCTCCTGATTCTGGGGGTGGGATGGGCATACACGCAAATCTGCCGGATCTATCCCGATGGCGGCGGCGTTTATACCGCGGCGAAGCACACAAGCCGGTTGCTGGGCGTGATCGGAGCGCTGCTCCTTTTTGCGGATTACACGGTGACGGCGTCGCTGAGTTCGTTGGAGGCCTTCCATTATTTTGGTCTAGGCGAGCAGCATCGGCACAGATCGAACGCGCAACAGCGCACAAATACGGGCCGGATGAGATCGTTATTCCGGACCCGGAGCGGGCGGAGGCGGCCGAGCCGCTTTGGCATTGGAACAGTCCCGGGCTATGGGCGGTAATCGCGATCGGTCTGATCGGCGCTTTCAACCTGATGGGGCCGAAGCATACGGCGGGATATGCGATCTTCGCCGCGGTGGGGATGATGGTGATTACGCTGCTGATCGTGGGATTTGCGCTGCCGCAGATCCACTGGTCGCACCTGCACCTGGGGCATACCCGCCATCACCCGCTGAAGATGTGGGAGGGGTTCGTCTTTATCGTGCTGGCGCTGTCCGGTGTGGAAGCGATCGCCAACCTGACGGGGGTGATGAAGAAGCCGGTCTATACGACGGCGCGCAAGAGCATCTGGACGGTGGCGGCCGAGGTGGCGATCTTCAACCTGCTGCTGGCGATCGCAATGATCGCGCTGGCGGGGCTGCCGGCGGGGTTGTCTCGCGAGGCGCACAAAGAGGACATGCTGGCCTATCTGGCGCACTTTTACACCTACAGCTACATCGGGCCGGTGGGAGAGTGGTCGGTGCGGATCATCGGGGGATTGTTGCTCTTGAGCGCAACGAATACGGCCGTGAACGGGCTGATGAGCATCACGTATGTGATGTTGCGCGACAGCGAGATGCCGCAGATTCTGCAAAGGCTGAATTCGTTCGGGTCGCCGTGGGTGGGCGCATTGCTGGCGGCGGGCGTGCCGGCGCTGGTGCTATTGTTTGCCCACGACCTGGAGACGCTGGCGTCGCTGTACGCGATCGGGGTGGTGGGAGCCATTGCGATCAACTGTTCGCTGTGCACGGTGCATCCGCGCTTGCGCCGATTTTGCGCAAGGGGCTGATGCTGCTGCTGGCGATCGTGCTGCTGGCGATCTGGATTACCCTGGCACTGACCAAGCTGCCGGCACTGATCTTCGTGAGCATTGTGATGGCGACGGGTTTGACGCTTAGGCAAATTACCAAGGCACGAGCGAAGCGCCGGCCCAAGCCGAGCCTGTTGCGGCAGGCGATTCTGGAGCAGCTTACGCCGGGCGTCATGGCGGGTAAGAAGGTGCTGCTCGCGACGGCGGGTTCGGACGATCTGGCGGACCCGGCGCTGGAGATCGCGAAGAAGGAGAATGCGGCGCTGCTCGTGTGCTTCGTGAGGCAGGTGGCACTGTCGTACAAGATCGAAGCGGAGCGGATGTTTACGCTGGATACCGATCCGGCGGCGCAGGCACTGTTCACGGATTTTCTGGCGCACGGGCATCGATATAAGATTCCGATTATTCCGGTTTACGACACGGGGCCGGACGCGGCGGTTCTGATCGCGGAACAGGCCGCCATGAACGCGGCGGATAAGGTGATCATCGGTTCCAGCCGGCGCGGGGCGATTCACCACCTGATCAAGGGGAGTTTTCAGCGGCGGCTGGAACATCTGCTACCGCCTGAAGTTAAAGTCACCGTCGCATCGCCGCCTGTCATTGCGTTGGCCGAGGCGAGCACTTGACAGCAGGGGCGGCGGGCTCATAGGGTGAAGTCTAGTGACCGCCGAGATCCCGGTTGTGCACCGGGGTGCGGGGAACCCAAGGGTGCTGCGAAAGCCCGCAACACCAGGGGCTAAGGGACTCACAAAAGTCCCGGAGCACTTTCAAGCTCCAGCCCGTCAGCTAACCCCGTAGGCATTTGAAAGGGCACAACGTTGGCGCTTGAGCCGCGGCGGAAGCGGAATCGCAAGGATCCCGAGCCAGAGGCTTCCAGCAGACGCTGTGCGTTTTGGATGGAATGCTCCGCCGTGGTATTTCCACGGATCAGATTCAACGCAGAAAAGTGAAGTAAACTGTGGAGCGGCTTTTTTGCGAAAGCCAGTTGGGGGATCACCGTTTACTTTGCCCGCCGTGCCGTTGCCTGAAGTGGCCATTTCATCCGCTCTGAGCTGTTTACCATGCAGACGACGACGAATGGGCGCGAGCAGCCTGCCGCGCTCTCCTTGCTGGCCGCCGAGCGGCCCCGGAATGTGGGTTGGATACAGGCCGCGGGGCTGTTGTTCGGCGACTGGGGAACCAGCCGGCTCTACGTGCTGGGCCTCGCATTTCTATTTGCCGGTCACACCAGCTTCTGGCTCATCCTGATGATGAGCGCACTGATCCTGGCGGTCGGCTGGGCGTATACGCAGATCTGCCGGATCTATCCCGATGGCGGCGGCGTCTACACGGCGGCGAAACACCGCTCGCAAATGCTCGCAGTAATCGGGGCGCTGCTGTTGTTTGCGGACTATACGGTAACGGCGAGTCTCAGCTCGCTGGATGCATTCCATTACTTCGGGCTGCCGATCCAGCGGCATGCGCAGGTCGTTGAGGCGAAGAAGGCGGCCGAAGCGGGCGTGGGAACCGCTACCGTCAGGGATGCAGGGGGCACCATCATGACCGAGCGCGAGGAGCCGGAGTCGCAGGCGGAATCGCTGTTTCACTGGGATTCGCCGGGGCTTTGGGCGATCGTCGCGATTGCGGCCATCGGCATCTTCAACCTGATGGGGCCGAAACATACGGGAGGGTTTGCGATCTTCGCCGCGGTTGGAATGGTTGGCATTACGTTGCTTATTACATTCAGTGCGCTTGTGTCAGGGAAGGTGGACTGGCACGCGGCCCTCAGCGGGCAGCGGTTGGGAAATCCATTCCAGCATCCGGGGCATTTGTGGATAGCGTTTATATCCATCGTGCTGGCTCTGTCGGGCGTGGAAGCGATCGCGAACCTGACGGGCGTGATGCATAAGCCTGTCGCACACACAGCGCGGCGGGCCATCTGGGTGGTGGCCGCTGAGGTGGCAGTGTTCAACGTCATTCTGGCGTTCTTCATGTGTGCGATCTATCCGCTCGCGCGGGAGCAACATGTGACGGACATGCTGGCGTTCCTGACCAGCCATTACGTCGGGAACTGGGGCGAATGGGCGGTGCGAATCGTCGGCGGATTGCTGCTGCTGAGCGCGACGAACACGGCGCTGACGGACATGATTTCCGTCCAGTACCTGATGGCGCGGGATGCGGAGCTGCCGCAGTTCATGGTGGCGCTGAACCGGTTTGGGGTGCCCTACGTGCCGGCATTTCTGGCGGCGAGCGTGCCGATCCTGATCCTGGTCATCAGCCACAATCTCGAATCGCTGGCAGCGCTGTATGCGATCGGGGTGATCGGCGCTGTGGCGATCAACGTAACGCTTTGCTCACTTCACCCGCGCCTGCGACGGCTGCACCGCAAGGGGCCGATGCTGGCGCTAGGCATCGTGCTGCTGGCGATCTGGGTCACGCTGGCGTTTACGAAGCTGCATGCGCTGGTCTTCGTGACTATTGTGCTGGCGGTGGGGTTGACGGCACGGGCGATCACCAGGTACATGGCGAAGCGCCGTCCGAAGCCCAGCCTGCTGCGGCAGGCAATCATGGAACAGTTGCCCGAGGACGCGCTTGCGCGTTCGAAGATCATGCTGGGAACGTATGGCTCGGAAGCGACTGCGGGTGCGGCACTTGAGATCGCCAGGAACCGGAATGCGATCCTGGTCGTCTGCTTCATCCGAAATGTGAATCTGTCCTACAAGTATGATGAACGGCGCCTGACGCTCGACACAGACCTGGCGGCGCAGAAGACGTTTGCTCATTTCCTGAAGCTGGGACATGTGCAAGGCGTTGCGGTGATGCCGATCTACGACAGCGGGCCGGACGCGGCGGAGTTGCTGGGGGAAAACGCGGCGATTTTCGGATGCGAGCGTGTGCTGATCGGGACCAGTCGGCAGGGGGCCCTGTATCACCTGATCAAGGGCCATTTCCAGCGGCGGCTCGAGCAGTTGCTTCCGCCGGAGATTCCGGTGCAGGTTGTAAGCACGCCGGCGAGTCCACCGACAGATGGGGGCATCGCACAACATTTTGCCTAAATCATCAACTCGAATTCAGACCGAATTCTGGTCGGCGGAGCCCGGAATTTGCTGGCAATTATCCCGCATGCGCGGGCATGATTGTGCCTGAGGAGGTGGATGATGCGTGTTCTGACGCTCTTGATCGGCGGGGTATTGTTGCCCAGCTTCGCGTTTGCCCAGTCGGTGTATGTCTCGGGGAACGCGAGCATTTACACGGCGAATGCCGCGAGTTCACCGTACGTCGTGCGACCAGCGCCGCGCAGGAATGGTGGATTTGGCGCGCGCTCCGGTATTGGCGGCTGGTATCTGAGCAGCGCAAACTGGACGGACGGGTGGGGCTGGAATGGATTTGCGTGGCCCTGGCGCAGCGTCTACATGTTCGGCACTGCGTGGAACGGCGGCCCGGGCATCAACATCGGGTCGATCGGGAGGCCCGGGATCGACCACGGTTCAATGGGCCGGCCAGGAATCGATTTCGGCTCGATTGGGCGGCCGGAAATCGATCAACTGGGCTCGTCGCGAGTTACGCGCTCCCGACATCTGTCGAAAATGAACCCGCGTGGAACCACGCCGGCGCCATTTTCCGGAGGGCATGTGTCGCATCACGGCTCGTTGGTGCGAATGGTGCCCAGCGGACATCACTGACCATCCGGGCAGCACAGGCGCAGCCCCCCTTCCTCAGGCAAGCCGCAAGAGATAGCGGCACTTTGCAGTCTCGCCACTGCGCGCGCGGAAGGGATGATTACGGGGGATCTGTACGATCTCAACGAACGTCGCGCCCAATCGCTCGCAGGTGCGCCGTGAGGCGAGGTTGTCGGGATTGGTCGTGACCCAGACCTGCGAAAAGCCGTGTCGCTTGAGCAGGGGAAGCACCAGGCGTACCGAGCGTTCAGCGTAGTGCCGCCCGCGGGCCGCGGGATAGACGTGGTAGCCGATGTTTCCCGAGTAGAGTTCGATCTCACGATTCGTGCCGACGCGCAAACCAAGGCCCCCGGCTATGGTGATGGGATAAAGATTCATTGACGCGGCATCGGGGCAGGTCGATGCAGGCGAGCATACCGGCTGGGCCAAGCGCATCCAGAAGTGATATGCCGGGACCCAACCGCGAGCCAAATCAGCGTTCTGACAGCCATTTGGGGCGAGCGAGCAGAAGTCTACCAATCGCTTTCGCGTGACGGAGGCTTCGGCGGGAGCATCGCGTACGGTTAACGGATGAGCGCAGGCGATGAGCACATCATCGATCAGTCCAACCTGGGGCGGCACCAGTTCCAGTTCGTGGTCGATCAGAGGACCTGGATCCAGGAAGGTAAATCCCATAGGGGAAGTCTATGTGATCGAACTCGCAACGCGGCGGGAAACGCGTGCGGCCGATGATGGTCACCTCCGACGCCTCAGAAGAGACCGCCAACGCCAGCGGCCTGCACGAAGATCGCGATGAGCCCCACGATCTGCGCCAAGACGCCCACCACGGCAAGCGCGGTATAGACGTTGTTGACCGGCTTGACCGTGATCTGTTCGCCTGTGACTCGGCTCATGTTGACTCCAAACGGCAAAGAACAGAAGAGCGACTGAGAAAGACAACCCGGGGCGCCAGGCCCCGGCTAAAGCTGCGTGCGAGCCTCGACGCCGGCGTGGATCTGATCGACGTGCGGGCCAGTCAACTTGCCGGTGGCTTCATTGGGCGTAACCGAATCGACGATCAGCGAGCCGAGGAAGTCGTTTGTGTTCTGGTTGATAATCTTGAACTCCATTCCCGGCGCGACCTGGTCAGCGGAGCCGACGGAGATCGTGGCGTACTTCATGCCAGCGATATTGCGGACGTCGCGGACGACACCGGCGATCGGGGGACCGGAACGCTGGGCGGCGGTCTGGGCTTCCTGCGGCGAGATGCCGGAGGACTTGAGCTGGGCGCCAAGCTTCTGGTTCTGGGCCTGGAGTTGAGTGTTCTGCTCGGCAAGGAACTTGCGCTCGCGCTCGGTCACGTCAAACTTGTTGGTCAAGTCGGAGACGGCGGCGTTGAGATCCGCGGCATCCTGCACATACTTGTCGTTGCGGGTTCTGAGGCGGGCGATTTCATCGTATTGCTTGTTCGACGCCTGCTGGGAGGCCTTGAGGGCTTCGGTCATGCGGTCGATTTCGAGTTGCTGGGCGGCCTTTTGGCTTTCGGCGGTGGCAAGCTGGACGTTCAGATTGGCAGCCTGCTGGCGGGCGGCCGTAACCTGGGAATCAGCCTCTTTCGCCCGGCTGTTCACGTCCTGCTGCAAAGCCGTGAGGTTCTGCTGGGCGGCCATAAGTGCCTGGCGCGACTGCTCAAGCTCGTTGTTGCTTGCTTGGAGCTTTTCCGTGGTCGCCTGGAGGGCGTTGCGGTTGAAATCCTCCTTGTTGACGTAGACCACAATGGCCGCGGTCTGGAGGAGAGAAAGAACCACCAGCAGAACTACAAACAGCTTGGTGAGGGGACTCAAGGCGGCTCCTTGGACGATGGTGTCCGGCAGTGATGTCAGCGAGCGTCAAAGAAGGTCTGTTTACTGTCGCGGGACGGGGCAAATCCACTGGTGCCCTCCGCGGGTAAAACATGTAGTAATCGTAGTATAGGAGATTTGCGTGTCAAGTTTTTCTGGCCCATGCAACATCCCAAAAGCCGGTAGATGCTTAAGAGCGCATTGGCGGCGGCACATCGGTTAACGTGACGACCGCGGCGGGCCAATCAAGCGCCGGCGGAAACCACTTTAAGCGGCTTGAGATCGAGAATGGCGGCGGCAGCGCCGACACGAACCGCCGGGCTGGAGTCTTTGAGCATGGGCGAGAGCAGGTCCTGGGCATCAGGCCTGCGGATGGCACCGAGCGCCATGACTGCCAGGAGGCGCTGCCGTGGATCGGCGGAACGGATGCCCCGTTGAGCGATACCGTAACCTTCGTCGCTACCGAGCATCCCCATGGCGCGGGCGGCGACCAGTGCAACCTCCGGATAATCGCTGGTCAGGGCACCCCGAAGGTTCTGCATGACGCGCTGATCGTGCGGACGCGCAAGGGCCAGTAGTGCGATCATCTGATCGTCGGGATAGGAGCTGATCGTGGCCGCAACAAGATCGTTAAGCCCGCGCTGGTCGTGCAGACGCCACAATGCTTCGGCAGCCTGGATGCGGACCGTAAACTCGCTGTCGCGCAGCATCGGAACCAGGATTCGGCTGGCGGAGGGATTGCCGAGCATTCCGAGCACCATGGCGGTGTTGCCGCGCGTTTGCTTGACGGGATCGAGGGCGGTCTTTTCAAAATCGTGACTGTATTGGGTGTCCCCAAGCCGGTGCAGCGCGAAGATAGCGCCGATCCGGACAGAAGCGTCGGGGTCGTCCACCAGCTTCAGGAGGGTGGGTTTGGCCTGGGCAAGCTTGAGCTCGCCGACGGCAAGGGTCGCGGAGAAACGGACGATTGCATCGCGATCGGAAAGCGCTTCGATGATTTGCGGCGCCATCTCCGCGCCGATGCTTTCCTGCATGGCCTCGACGGCGTGCGAGCGGATGATCGGATCGGCGGAATGGACGGCGGTCAACAGTTCCTCACGAGCGGATTGGCGCAAGCCCCGGTCGATTGGAACATCCCGTGCAGCGGGGACTGCGGGGACCTCCGGCAGGCGGATCGGGCGAACGACGTTCGTCGGCCTGCTGGCACAGCCGGTGCAAAGTAGCAGCGAACAGCCGAGCAACGTGACGAGGGTCGCGGAGCATCCGCGCGGGGCGAGGGTGATCAGAGTCATAGCGTCCTGCTTTCGGTCATGCGCCTGCGTAGTGCGGGTTGCGGGCCGAGCCGGGAGAATCGATCCATCGCAGATAAATGGTAGAGGAAACGCGGCAGATTCCAAGCAGTTCCGGATGGAAACGGCGAGGGATTAGGAACGTTCCGTGATATCGCTAACCGTTGCGGTCCAGCCGGTGCGCCTGGAGGTCAGACGGATGGTGGCGATGCCGTAGGCTGAAAGACGCGAGAGCTTGAATGATTTACCGTTGAGCTTCAATTTCGGTGACACGGAGCGACCGGCGGTTTGGCGAAGACGCAGAATCAGGCTCTTGCCGTCCTCAGCGCACTTGAAGGCAAGGATTTGAACGGTTTCCGGCGATAGCGATCCCAGCGAACCGGATCGCGGCAGCTTGCCTTTGTGCGGTGGGACCAGCAGCGCTACCGGCGGCTGTTCAAGCTCGCGCGCGAGGATTGGCAGGCGCTTCTCATCGAGCGTAAAAAGGAAGTTGAACTTCAGCTCACCGGCATCGACGGCCGGCCGCCAGGGCTCGGCATCGGGCGGCGTGACGATGTCGTCGGCATATCGCGTGGCACGGGCGATCGTGGCGCAAAAGACGCCGTCCCTGGCGTCGAAGTTGTAGAGGGCATCGGAGGCGAAGCCGAGGATTTCGTGGCCGTTTCGACGAGACTTGTTGCGGAAGATCTTGACCCAGCGCGAGCCGGGGACCTCGCCGCATGGGCCGCGCGTGACGGAGCCGCCGGGGACGTCGAACTCGGCACGATCGCCGAAGGGGATCACCAGCTTCACACGGGCGCTTCGCTCATTGAGGAAGAGGCGGGCGGCGACACGAACCGCGCGATCGTTAGGACTGACACGGAACGTCAGATCCAGACGGGAACAGCCGGCTTCGAAGCGGACCCAGAGCGCAGCACGAAGTGGGCCGGATTCGAGGACCTTGGATTGGGTCACTCGCCACGTGTTGCGGACGGTGGAGAGATCGATCGAGTCGGCCTCCTCAGCCATGCCGCCCCAGGAACCCCAGGGATCTTCGACGGTAATCACCTGCAAGCCCGGAGCGGGCAGCAATGGTTTCCCATCGTGATGTATTTGCACACCGTCCTGGCCGGCGGTGATCGCAAAGGACTCGTTGTTGATAGCGATTTCGGATGAGGAGGCGGCGACGGGTTCGTTCTCCTTCGGCGTATAACCTGTCGAACCGCTTTCTTCGTCGTAGGCCATCTGGATGACGTTCCAGCCGAAGGCGGGGAGGCTGGCATCAATGACGATGCGCTTTCGCCAGGCGATTGGGATCATTGCATGATGCTCGGTCTCGATCGGCTGGAAGGGTATGTCACGGCCATTGGGGCCGGTGACACGCACGGGCAGATTCGCGGGCGGATTTTCCTTCGTGCTGTACTTCCAGATCGGGCGGTAGTCGAGCGCGGATTCCAACTCGAGCGGGCCGGTGTAGGGAACGGGATGCGGGTTGAAGACGAGCAGTGAGACGGCGGAGGGATTGTCGCCGGCAGGTTTGGGGACGGTGGTGTCGATCTGGGATGCGAGTTGATTCAGGGCTTCGAATTCGACGGATTCGAGCGCCGTGGAACGCGCTGCCGATCCAGGCGAGCTGGTCGTCGAAGGCACGCTCGATCGAGGAGCCGGGGAGGATGTCGTGGAAGCTGTTGAAGAGGATGGAATGCCAGGCGGCATGCAGCGCTTTCCGGGCGTCGCGCGCGTGGTGCATGCGCGGGACACCCATGCTGCGGATAAGCGTGTCTGTGCGCTCGGTGCGCTCCACTTGTGCCTCAGTTCTTCGATAGGCGAATTTGAATTTGGCGACGGAGGAGTAGCAGCCGCGAAGGACGAAATTCAGCTCGCCTTCATGCATCGGCAGGAAATTTCGGGGGCGATTTGAGACTTCGGATTTCAGAGCATCGAAGTAGCGGTGGAAGGTTGAGAAAACCACCTTCGCTTCGGGATGATCGTTGGCCCAGGCACGGACGTCGGCGATTTGGCGGCGCGTAGGACCGCCGCCGTGGTTTCCGAGGCCGAATAGGATCGCCAGATTATTCAGGCCGTACTGGGGGGCGACTTTGAGAAACTCGTCGAGGCGCTTGGGCATTTCCACTCGTTCGCAGCCGTACCAGCCGGCGGGGGCGCGGTAGGCGAGGAGGCGCCTGCCCGAGGGCGAGACCCACCAGAACGCGGGCCTGGCGAGGGGTACGATACTGGCTGACGGACGGGTGAAGGCGAAGTATTCGATGCCGGCGCCGGCGAGGATTTCCGGAAGGCCGGCGGAGTGCCCGAAGGAATCCGCCGCCCACGCGACGCGCGACGGCTTGCCGAAGCGCGAGGCGAGATAGCGCTGGCCATGCAGAAGATGGCGGGCGAAGGTCTCGGTGTCGGGGAGATTGGTATCGGGCTGGATGACGGTCCCGCCGACGGGGTCCCAGCGTTTTTGCTTGACGTACTTTTTGATCCTGCGCAAAGGTGGCGGGATCGGTTTTTTCGATGTGCTCGTAGATGAAGCTTTCGCCGCGGATGAAGGTGAGGGCGCGGTCCTCATCCATCAGATCTAGGATCGTGCGGCAGGTGACCAGGCCCTCATTGAGGCCCTCGCGCCAATCCCAGAGCCAGACGGGATCGATGTGGGCGTTGGGGATGAGATGGAAGGTGTATCGAGTTTGCATGGGCCGGGAAGAAAGTGGATTGGGGATTGCCTATTTCCGATTACGCGATGGCATGGGGCGACGCACGGCGGCGTAGAGAAGCCAGAGACAAACCAATGCGATGAGTTCTGTGCAGAGCACGGCAAACCAGTCGCCCCACTGCGTGTAAAGGGTGACGCGCGGATCGAGGAAGAGTTGGGCGGTTGAGGCGCTGCCGATGTGGGTGGGCAGCAGGTTGTGCGGACGGCCAACGGAATCGATGAAGCCGGAGAGGCCGGTGTTCACGGAGCGGGCGGCAGGGACGCGGTTTTCGATGCAGCGGAACTGGGCGACGGCCAGATGCTGCGCGAGCTCGGGTGTGGCGAACCAGCCGTCGTTGGTGATGGTGACGAACAGGTCGGCGCGCTTGGTGTCGTGCGGGCCGCGGAACATGCGCCGACCAGTGCCGAGTCGAGGTCCTCGAAGCAGACCGGGACGACGAAGCGCGTGGGGCGGGCGTTCTGGTGCTCGCTCAGTGAAAAGACCGTCAGATCGTTCGGATTTCCCGGTGAGAGCGTGTAGTCGTAGTCATACGGGCTGAGCTTCATGAAGAAGTCGTACAGCAGCGGAATGGAGTTCTTGAAGGGGATGAACTCACCGAAGGGAACGAGGTGGATCTTGTCGTAGCGCAGATGTGACAGCTGGCCAAGGGGCGTGAAGAAATAGGCGGAGTTCCGGCGGTCGGTGGCGACAATGTCGTCCTTGATCTGACGGAACTTGGCCCAGTAGATACCGCCGGTGAGGATGGAAACGTCGTAGTCCCGCGCGAGCGTGCCGATGCGATCATGGAAACGCTGGAGCACCGGTGAGAGCGCGCAAGCCTGGGGATTAATCGGCGGCATCATCGTCTCCGACCAGACCACAAGATCAGGACGGATGCCTTTGCTTAACGCTGCTTGGAGGGCGCGGGTCGTTTCGTCGATGTGGAAATCGACGATCTGCTGTTCAGTTGCGCCTTTGTCACCGGTGTTGGACTGGGGGAAGTTGGCCTGGACGACGGTGATGACGGGGCCGGGGCGGTGGACGGGCTGGGCCATGCGGTGCAGGCCGTAGAAGAAGCTGGCGGTCAGAAGCGCGAGGACCAGGATACAGGCGGGGATCAGGGCCGTCGCGTGGCCGTCCCGGGTGCGGGGCATGGGCGGGACGTCCACGCTACGACGGCGGGAAAGCAGCGCCAGGGCAAGAAACGTGTTGACGGCAACGAGAAGGAACGTGACGCCGTAGGCGCCGAAGAGGTCGGCGATCTGGCACATGACCAGCAGCGGCGTCTGGGTGTGGCTGAGGTTGAGGTAGGGAATGCCGGTCCAGAGATTGCTGCGGATGTACTCGAGCGCGACGAACAGCGTGGGAATGGCGGCAGTCAAACCAAGGCAACGGTCGAATCGGTTCGGCGGGAAGCGCCTGAACAATCCTCGCACGATTACCGCAGCGATGCCCCAATACAGGGACATATACCACGTCAGTGCGAGCCAGCCGGGAATCGTCACTTTCCACAACCAGTACATGTTCACGATATAGAGAATCCATCCCATGAACATGCTGATGAGAAAGGCGGCCCATGGCGAGCGAGTCCGCGTGACGCAGATCAGCCAGGGGACCAGGGCAATCCAGGCGAGGTAGAACTGGCCGATCGGTGGGAAGGCCAGGGTCAACAGGATAATGGTCAGCAGCGGGAGCCAAAGGTTGCGATACCAGCGAGGGCGGGCGGATGGGGCTCCGGACGAAGCGGACACGGGACAAGTAGAGGTGCGCTCTGGCGCCATGCGGGGGCCGATGGTCGGGATGCGGACGGGTCTGGTCAAGGTCCAATTAAGGATAGGCGGCATTCGCGGGACGATGGGAAACCCATCATATGGCTTTGACGTGATTCTCTCGCGCGCCCCGTTGAGCGGCTTCCCGCTTGCGGGGTGCGTCTGCGGGGCCTGCCATTGGGGTGCGATCGGGATGAGCCGAATTATCATAAATTTGCGCTGCGGGCCGGCGTGGCCGGCGCTTTTGGGGCCGGAAGTTCAACGGTATTACTACGGTGTGGGTACGGCGTGAGCACGGTGTGAGTACGGTGTAACCCGGCACCAGGCCGAATGGCAGTATAACGGCCCTGTTCGCCCTCGGCGTGAGAGGTATGAGGCCTCGATCGGTTTCGTGGCGGAGGCGCTTGCCGGTGGCTTCGGCTGGGTCGTCGAAACGGCCTTTGGCGTTGCGGCGCCAGCGGTGAGGAGTGCAGTGGCCGGACTGGCGCGGTTCGTGGGGCCTGAGGTGGGGCAGGACGGGCTCTATCGCGTCGAAGACCTTCCAAGGGGGAGTGGTAAGCGTCATAGGGGGGCTCGCGACTCATGCGGATTGACGTGATTCGGGCACGCCAAGTTGAGCGGGCCCTTAGGCCGCATTATTCACGGACGCTGAAGGCTCGTCGAGAAGTTGTGTCATTGAGAGGGCGGGACACGATAAATGCTGCGATCGGGACGAACCACCCCTTTACCCCCATGCCGCATTGTGTTGTCGAGGGGTCATGGCTCAAGCGTGAAGTGGAGGAATCGAACAGCAACTCGCTGGTACATTGGCCACCAGGGCCACTGCGCGGCGAGTTGCACTAAGACGCGACGCGCACGCTGCACGATCATCGCCGCGACCTTGATCAGCTGCGTGCGCCAGGTGCAGGGTTGGCCGATGCGAAGCACCGGCGGCAGGTCGGGATGATCCCGCATGGCGGCCAGTAGATCGCAGGCGGCGGTGTGCAGGATCAGGCGGAAGAAGTTGGCCAGAAAGCGGTGACAGCTCAGGCGGTCCATATGAAGTCCGTTCTTCAGTTCGTCCATCCACTGCTCGCTCTCGCCGCGGTGGATGTAGTCCTCGCAGATGCGCTGGCCATCATCGGCCCAGCAGACGCCTGAGAGATTGGTGACGACGAAGCAAGCGCAGGTTGGTGCCCGCATCGTGGCACTCGGCCTTGGCGACGAGGCGGCGCGAATGATGCCAACTCTCGCACTTGCAGTCGAAGCAGGCAACCAGCCGCTGCTTTTGTCGGGTATGTTGGTAGGGCAATCGCGAGTAGCCGGGTCATTTCATAATCTTCGCTTGCGCGGGTGGCAGCCTGGCGGTAGTTTTTCTGCACGGTCGCGAAGCTTCGCTGGTTTGAATAACGGATTAGTCTCACGCAGGAGCTTTGGTATGGATGCCCAAGCGACCACGCGGATTCCCCGCGCTTTTGAATCGATGCCCGACCCCCGACACCACAACATTCGGCACCAGTTCATCGACATCATCACCATCGCCTTGTTCGCGGTGTTGTACGGCTGTGACGACTGGTGTTCGGTCGCCGCCTACGGACGGACGAAGCTGCCGTGGCTCAAGACGTTCCTGGAGCTGCCCGGCGGCATTCCCTCTCACGACACGTTCAGCGATGTGTTTGCCCGACTCAACCCCGATGCCTTCGAGCGATGCTTCCGCGCCTGGATGCAGTCGATGGTCGAGTTCTCGGGCGGGAAGCTGGTGGCGATTGACGGCAAATCGATCCGCCGAAGCTTCGAGCACGCCTGGGACAAGAGCGGCATGGCGCATCGGGTCAGCGTGTTTGTGGCCGGGAACAAGATGGTCTTTGCCCAGGAGAAGACGGATGGCAAGGGCAACGAGCTGTCGGCGATTGAGAAGCTGCTGGATGTACTGGACCTCTCTGGCGCGGTGGTGACCCTCGATGCGATCGCGTGCCAGCGCAAGATCGCCGGGAAAATCCGTGCGGCCAGGGCGGATTACCTCCTGCAGGTGAAGGCGAATCAGTCGCGTTTGCAGAAGATGATCGCCCGGCCATCGATGAAGCCCGCCTGAAAGCGTTCCAGGGATGGCACAGCGACAGCGATGAGCAGACCGCGGGAGATCACGGCCGAATCGAAACCCGCACGGTGCACGTGATCTGGGAGACCCGCCTGCTGGGCTCGGTGGCCCGAAAGTGGCCTGGGCTCAAGAGCCTCATCGCGGTGCATCGTCAGCGCCAACTCAACGGCCAGAGCGAGGGCAGCGAGGAGTGGCATTACTATATCAGTTCGCTGGATGCCCGCCGAACCGCCCGGCAGATCGCCGGCTAGACGCCAACTCACTCTTTGAGCAACTCAGAGCGGCTGCCGACAAGCTGGCAAATTGCCAATTCGAGTTGGGCGAGATCGATGGGTTTGGTGAGGTGGGCCGTAAATCCGGCGGCGAGACTTTTCCGTACATCCGCGTCCATTCCGAAACCGGTGAGGGCGATGCCTGGCATGGTTCGTCCAGCGGCGCGGAGCTGGCGCATGAGTTCAAGCCCGGTGCCATCGGGCAGGCCGATATCGGAAATGAGCAGGTCGAATGGCTTACCGTCGGCGATCGAGAGTGCGTCCGCAATCGACGACGCCGCAGCTACGCTGTGGCCGGATCTTTCGAGCAGACGCCGCAGCGTGCGAAGGGTTGGTTCGTTGTCTTCCACGAGGAGCAGCCTGAGCGAATTACGCCGCGCGCTGGCGCTGATGCATCTCCGCTCAGACCTGATGCTGGCTTCTCGGCTGTGCCAATGGTCGTCATTTCCACGGTAAAACAGGCACCGTCGCCCTTGCCCGCACTGGAGGCGCGAATCGTCCCTCCGTGCATGTCGACAACTGCCTTGGAGATTGCCAAGCCCAGCCCGAGGCCGCCGAAATGGCGATTGATGCCGTGTTCACCCTGCTCGAAGGCGGAGAAGACTCCGGGCAGCAGGGATGGTTCAATGCCGATTCCGGTATCGGTAACCTCCACCTGCACGTGATTCGATGCGGGATTGAAGGTGTGAACGGTCACTGTGCCGCCAGTGGGCGTGAACTTGACCGCATTTTTTAGAAGATTCCAGAAGACCTGGTGGAGGCGCGCCGAATCGGCATCGACGCGATCATGCTCGGCCGACAGCGTCCACACCAGCGCGATCTGCTTGTCGTGAAAATCCGAATCGAGTAAATCGCCCACGCCACGAAGCAGGGCGTGGAGATCAAGAGGCTGGCGGTGCAGGACCATCTTGCCATTGATGACGCGGCTGAGGTCAAGAAGGTCATCGATCAGTCGCGTCTCGAGCAGGAGATTCTGCCGGATCATGGTTAACTCCTCGCGCATCTGCGGGGGGAGGCCCGGCTCGGTTTCCATGCCGGCGATCGACAGCAGCACCGGAGTGAGGGGGGTGCGCAATTCGTGAGAGATGACGGCAAGGAACTGGTCCTTGGCGCGGCTGGCGGCCTCGGCGGCATCGCGGGCCTGGCGCATCTGCTCCTCGGCGAACCGGCGGGCCGTCACATTTCGCGAGACCACGAGCAGCCGCTGGGGGTTCCCATCGGTTCCGAGAATGGGCGTGGCGACGGCTTCCCACCAGGTGGTCTGGCCTTGCGCATTCGTGTAGGCGGCCTGGAAGGATCCGGTGCCACCGGCAGCCGCGACCGCGAGCGCGCGTTGGGCCGCCGGGCGGTCGGATTCGTTCCAGAACTCGATCCATGAGGTGTTCAGGTAGCAAGTGATATCGGGGATTCTGAGCTGCTCCTGGCCACCTGCGTTCATCGAGAGCAGTTTTCCCTCGAGATCGAGCACCTTGATGCAGTCTCGACTGCTGTCGATGATGCGACGGTTGAACTCTTCGCTGGCGCGCAGCCGCTCCTCGGCTTCGCGCCACTCGGTAACATCGGTGTTCGTGCCGAACCAGCGAATCATCTCCCCGTGCTCGTCCCGAATAGGCATGGCCCGGGAGAGGAACCAGCGATATCGGCCATCCTTGCCGCGAAGGGGAAAAGTGTCTTCCCAGGAATCGCCGGCGGCGAGGCTGCGCTTAAACTTCTCGACCACCCGCTGAACGTGATCGGGATGATGCACCGCCTGCCAGCCCCAGCCCTGCATTTGCTCGAGGTCTGTTCCCGTGTAGTCGTACCAGCGCTGGTTGTACCAGAAGATCCAGCCGTTCTCGTTGGCCATCCAGGCGAACTGACTCATGTTGTCGGCGAGGGTGCGAAAGCGCGCTTCGCTCTGCTGATACGCCGCGGCAGTTCGGCGTTCTTCGGTGATTTCGCGGCCGTAAAGATTGAAGTAGTTTTCGTTCTTCGGCAGTACGACCACAAAATCGAACGTGTGCCCATCCGGCGCGGTTACCTCGGCGTGCTCGAGGCTTCCAGAGCGCGCGACTGCGGGGAACATCGTTGAGAAGGAACCGGGGACGGAATCACCTTGACGCCACCCCAACGACATCAGGAGCTTGATGGCGACGCTGTTGCCGTAGAGGAGTGATCCGGTGGCTGAAACGCGCAAGACCGGATTGGGATTCTGCTCGGGGAACTCGGCAAGAGCGGCCTGGCGAAGCTCGGAATCTGGCTTAGCGGCACGCTCGGTGACGATTCCGATGACGGCATTGAACTTCCGAGCGTCATCTCGCACCGGGATCGCATCAACAACAACGCAGCGCCACCGGCCGTCGCACAGCGGCAGTCGCATTTCGACGTTCCGGACCGGCTTGCCGAGTCGGCGCACTCGGATCAGCGGAAACGAGGCAGCATCGAAGCGACGTCCGTCAGGATGATGTGCATTGCACTGGAGAAGCCGTTGCTCAAGCGGCTCGCCGCCGTCCAGGCACTCGCCAAAGATCTCTTGCGCACTCTCATTGCCGAAGATTGTTCTCGAATCGATATCCCAAAGGATCACCCCGGTGGAGAGCTGATCCATGGCACACGCAAGCGCCGCCGCCACGGTAGTATGCTTCTCAGGAATGGCATTGAGTGCATCCATGTGTGAACTGTCTGCGGCCCTGGCACCACGTGGCCCGCATCGGGCAAGGCAACAGTTATGAGCTTATCCCAACCGGGATCAGCCGGGAACGCTGAATGACCGCCGGCGACCCTGCGACATCGCAAAGGCCCTGCGGGCTATGGAATTCTGACGGGTTTTGCGCTTTCAACCCAGCTTGGGAGCCCGGATCCTTTCAACGACTGACCCATTCTCAAAGCCATGCGTCTGCAAGCGCGACAACGTCAAGAATACCTTGCCAAAAGGCTGATGTTCCAAGTGGAACGGCGGTAGCGTGCATGAAATCATGCCCCGACCTTCATCGCGCTCGCCAATCCAACATTAACGCTGCCCGGCTCGCCTGCCGGCGGAGATTCGCGGGACCATTCCTCGATGATCCGATACGTGACCGCCAGCAGCGTCGGCCCCAGAAAGACGCCGATAAAGCCGAACGCCAGCACTCCGCCGATCACACCAAACAGGATCAGTATGAACGGCGTGGCGCTGCCGTGGCTAATGATCCACGGTTTGATGACGTTATCCACGCTGCTGACCGCCAAACCCCATACGATCATGAAGATGGCCCAGGGCGTGTCGCCCCGGTGAAAGAGCCAGATGACTGCCGGAATCCAAACGAGCGGCGGTCCGACTGGAAGGGGCGATAGAAAGAACGTGATAAGCCCCAGAAGGGCCGCGCCTGGGACGCCGGCAATAAGGAACCCCACGCCGGCCATCGCCCCCTGCACAAGGGCCGTCCCAAGAATCCCATAGACCACGCCGCGCACGGTGCTTCCCGCCACCTGCAGCAAATGCACCCCGCGCTTCCCTGCAATCCGATTGACGGCGACGACCATGCGCTGCCCAAGCACTTCGCCGTCACGGAAGATGAAGAACGTCAGGAGAACACTGAGCACGATCTGCGTAACCCCGTGCGCAATGGTCAGGCCGGCAATTGCGATCCATCGTCGGGCCCAGCCGAACAATGCGACCAGCGCTGCGGCCAGTTTGTTTTCAGCACCCCGCTGCGGCGATGGGGATGTCGCTGGAGGCGACGACTGCAAACCGTCGCCCTGCTCTTGATCCCGCCCACTTTTGAACAGCTGCGCCGCATCGTTCGCCAGACTGTCCCAGTAACTGGCAGCCCGGTTGCCAAGGTAGGGGAGGCTTCGCAGCCACGCTGGAGCAGTTGGGGGACCTTCCGCCACCCAGCGTTTCCCCGCCGATGCGATTGCACGCGCATCACCGGAAAGGTTGACGACGATCAGGATCGTGGGCACGACCAGTACAAGAGCAATGGCCGAGGTCGTGATCATCGCGGCGATCGTTCTTCGCTGCCGCAACAGCACAACAAGCCGGCGGTGCAGGGGCCAAAGCGAAAACGCCATCACGAAGGCCCACGCCAGCGAGGACAGGAACGGCGCCATCACGGCGAACGCGCCGCCGAGCAGGAGCAGCAAAGCGCCGGCTGCAAGGATTGGCTGCAGTCCAAACCGTGCGCGCGGCTGTTCGTCCTCGCTCCTGGAGTCCTCGGAATGCATCGTGGATCACTCCGGCCTTCCGTCACCAATCATAACACATCCCGTCAAAGCCTCGTCCTGCTTGCTTCGAGCGGCGCCGCCCGGCGCGCCATCGCCGGGTTCGGAATGCCTCCAGTTCTTGCGTTCGTGGATGATAATCGGAAGAACGCTCGCAATCCCCCCGCCATCGGCCATTCTTCCGGCCAAGGCGGCGACCAGCCGGGCCTCAATACTGCCCTGAAGACACTCGCGACCGCTGAGATACAACCGCCGGGCCCGACTCCCCGTAAAGACGGTTTATACGGGGCCCACTTAACACTACAGCGCTGACTCGCTGCAAGCCCTACAGGGCCTCCGGGTCGCTTCGGCAACGCCACGAGCACTGCGCCAAGAGCCCGTTCGTGAAGAAGCACCCCAGCAGAGGACATTCCGCTCCCATATTGCGCCCAAATCTCCTCCCGGCCCACACCGTACTCTCACCGTTGTAGTACCGTTCCCTCCCCACCCGGCCGCCGACCCCGTTTTTGCCCCTTCTGACGACTTGGTGATCCGAACATGACAATTTGTCCCACCGGCAAAGCGGCCAGAGGGGCCCTTTTAGCACTTCAGCACCGGATCGTTCTTAAGTCCTTGCCTGTTCATGTGTTGATCGCAATTCTGGACTGAAATCGCCAGCTTATCGCTGTAGTGTTAAACGGCGGGTCCTTCTGATTCCCCCCCGGATGGCAGGCCACAGGGACACGCCCCGCAAGCGGGGCTGCAAGACCTGCCGCGCCAGAATCACGTAAAGGCCCTGTTCGTCATTGATTCTCAGGGAACCTATGTCTACAGAGCGCTGGAGTTGCTTGGAAACACGGTCTTTCCTCTTCTTCCGGGCCTACGGCCGTCCCAGAATCACCGGCACCACAATGCCCCCCTCGCTGATGTCACGACGTGGCTTATGACAAGCTCGGCAGGCAGGACTCGAACCTGCAACCAGCCGGTTAACAGCCGGCTGCTCTACCATTGAGCTACTGCCGAATTGGTAAAGCGCTTGTTCCGGGCACTTGCGCCAAGAGCATTGTATGCGACCGGATGGAGCGCTTCGACAATCTAGCAGCTTGAATACCTCAGTCAAGGCGAATTCGAAACCGGCGTGGAAGGCTGGGAAACCCGGGAAATCTGCTGTAGCGCCTGCCGGATGCGACGATTGTCCGGCTCAATCCCCAAGGTCAAGCGAAACTGTGCCGCTGCCTCGTCGTATCGTCCTGCCGCCGCGAGCGCAAATCCAAGATCGGTATGTGCCGGGGCGCTCGTCGGCGAGAGATCGACGGCCGCGGTGAACTGTGCGATCGCGGACTGAAGCTCGCCGGACTGCGCCAGGATCGCTCCGAGGTTAAGCCGTGCCGCCACATTCTCCGGCTCACGATCCACGGCGCACCGCGCCAGCGGAAGCGCCCGGTCCAGCTCCTTGCCCTCGGCCAGTGTTGCGGCCAGGTTCATCAGCAGCGAGGCATCCTCGGGACGGTGCTTGAGCCCGAGTTCATACGTCTTGATGGCGCCGGTAACGTCGCCCAGCTTCGCCAAGGCCATTGCACGTGAGAGGTAGGCGGCGGGGTCGTCGGCCTGACGATCCACCGCCTTTTGGGCAAGGTTCGCGGCATCCTGATAGCGCCCCTGTTCGTATGCATCCACCGCGAGGTTCTGGTAGGCGACCGAGCTTTGCGGGTTCACCCGCAACGTCTGGGCAAAAAGCGTGGTGGTATTTCGCCAGACAGGGGTCTGCGAGATGGACCGGGCAGACAGAAGCGCGAGCAGAATAACTGCACTCGACACGGCGATCCGCGGCGGTGCCTGGGTCAGCAGCCAGCCGAAGGCGAAGGCGGCGCCAACCATCGGCAGATAAAGATAGTGATCGGCAACCGTTGAGATGTACTGGAAGTCGAACGGAACGAAGCCGAGAACCGGCAAGAGCGGCACGAGGAAAAGCAGTGTTGCCGCTCGGATCATCCGCGAGCGCGTCAGCCACAGCGCGACCCATAGCATCGTAACCAGCAGCAGGCTTCCGTAAGACTGCCAGTGCGCCAGAACCCGCTGTGGCGTCCGGCCATAGTCCACCGCCAGCCCTAGCGGCAGGGCGATCTTATTCACATAGAAAGCGATGGCATCCGCGGCCACGACAGGCCGCAAGAGCAGCGGCGGCGCTGCTACATAGCGCGGTGCCTGAATGATGCTCGTCCAGATCGCACAGGGAATCATCAGCACAAACCAGGCCCACAGCCAGCGCGTGGCGCGTGCAATGGGTAATCCGCAAGCGAAATACGCAAGCGCCAGGCGCCAGGATCGGACAGATGATCGCAGTGGGTTTGGCCAGAAGGGCGAGCATGAAGCAGACGGTTGCGGTCCAGTAGCGTGCACGGTTGCGTCGCTCAAATCCACCTTTGGCAAAGAGCATCCATTGCCACAGTGCGACCATCACGAGCAGACCGCACAAAAGGTCCTTGGTTGCGGAAATCCACGCCACCGTCTCGACCTGAACCGGGTGAACCGCGAACAGCAGCGCCCCCGCCGCCGCGGCCCAGCGATTTCGCAGCAGCTGATCCAGAACCAGCCATACCGTGGCGGCACAGCTCAGGTGAATCAGCAGATTGAGGGCGTGGAAAAGGTGCGGGTTTGGCTGCGATGAGATCGCCCTGAGGAGCCACCAGATCGTCGAAGTCAGCGGGACGTAAAGCCCCATATAGGGGCGGGTCCAGATCAGGCGAAGACTGCTGGCGCTGGTGACCATGCGCGGATCTCGCACGATCGTGTCGAAATCGTCCCATCGCACGAAGCCGAATCGCACCAGTGGAAGAAAGGTAAAAAGCGTTACCGCGAGCACCAGCACAAGCGGAACAAACCGTTGGAAATGCGATTGGGCGGCGTTGTCAATTGCGGAATACTGGGCGCAGGCCGTCGGCATTTCGGGCACTTAGCCGGGTTGCTCAGCGGATATGGCCCGCAGATCGATTCCCGGGGTGTGCTGGAGCTTGAGGCTTGTGGTTGCGGCGGAGCGGACCCAGTCGAGGTAGCCGAAGCGCCAGAGGTAGGCGAAGCCAACGAGCAGGACGCCGAAGAAGAAGAGCATGTCCACCATGGCGACGCCCCGGAGATCCGCGACGCTCATGCCGATGGATCGCGCCAACTCGGCGGCGCTCCCATAGGCCACCGCCCAGGGATAGAACAGGGCGACTTCGACATCGAAGATCAGATAAACCAGTGCGATGATGTAGAACCGCAGGTCGAACTGGACCCATGAAGTGCCGATGGCGGGCTCTCCGCATTCGTACACGGCGGCCTTCTCGGGGTTGGGAAGGCGCGGTCGGGCCAGGCTCCCCACCGCCATGTTGACCAGCACGAAAAACGCGCCGCAAGCCACAAAAACGGTGATCGACAACAGGAGTTCCATCGGCTCGCCTTCGTAAGTCAATACAGATTCTAATGTAAGCGGATCCAGTCGTCCACTGAATGGCCCGTTGGATCTTCTTGATCTTTCTGTCTCTCCGGCAACTGACTGAACCTGCTGCAGAAGCGCCAAACCGCATATTCCGATCAAACCCATAGGTCGCCGCTGGGGTTAGGACCGTTGGCACGGAATGTGCGGAGTGTTGGGGCGGAGTTATCCGATACTTGGATAGGAGCAAAGTCGGAGACAGCCATGAATACCGCCCTTCCATTGTGCTGCAATTCTGAAGCGTTCAACCTGCTGGCCCGGCTCACGGCGGCGATCGAGTCGCCCGATGCGCTGGTGCAGGGTGCGGTGGCGATCTCAATGCACCAGATGGAGAATGTGAAGGCGGATCAGGTAGACCTCACGCTTCAGCGGTATGCGGACACGGTGCGGTCGCGGGTTCGCGGCTCGCAGCCGCAGGCGCTCCTGGCACATCTGCATGAGTTTCTGTTTGAGGAAGAAGAGTTCCTTGGCAACGCTGAAGACTATTACAACACAAGCAACAATTATCTGCCCGAGGTCCTGCGCCACGAAGCGCGGCCTGCCCATTACGCTGAGCCTGATCTACAAGGTCGTAGCCGAGCGTTTGGGCCTGCGACGTGGGGCGTCGGGCTCCCAGGACATTTTCTGGTGGGTGTCGAGGCCGGCGGCTCGACCATGCTGGTGGACCCGTTTGCCGGCGGCATCATCCTGACCAGCGAAGAGGCGCACGAGCGCATGATGGAAATGCTGGGGCCGGAAGTCGAGTGGAGTGACGATCTGCTTGCTCCGGTCAGCAACCGCCATTGGCTGACGCGCATGCTTCAGAACCTGCTGCACACGTTCGGAAACTCGGCCCAGTTCGCCGATGTGGCCGCGGTGCTTGAACTGGAGATGGTCCTCTGGCCGAAGCGGAATCAGCTTCAGCGTGATCTGGCGTTGGTACTGGCGCGGTGTGGATTGTCTCAGCCCGCGTCGGTCTGGCTGGACAAGTATCTCAAGAACAACCCGGACGATCCGCAACGGACCGAGTTGGCGCAGCTTCTGGATGTGTTGAAATAAGAGAGACTCGAAGCACGAATTTCGAGTTTTCTAGTGATATCGCTGCAACGGCTGCACATCCCACGAACTCTTTTTCAATTCCTGAATCGCTCGGGAAACGGCCTGGGCGCCCGTAATCGTGGTCACGATCGGCACCTTGTAGAGAACCGACAGGGCGCGGATCTTTCCCTCGTCGGTGGCCGGGCCTTTGCGCGTGGGGGTGTTGATGATGAGCTGGAGCTGGCCGTTCTTGAGGTAGTCCTGAATATTTGGCCGGCGCCCCTCGGCCAGTTTGCCGATGCGCTTGGCAGGGATGTCATGCCGCGACAGGACCGCGTAGGTTCCCGGCGTGGCGATGATCTCGAAGCCAAGATCCGAAAGAGACCTGGCGACGGGAATAATGGCTTGCTTGTCGGCTTCGCGAACGCTGATGAAGGCGGTACCGCCGGTCGGCGGCGGCCCCCCCGCCGCCATCTGGCTCTTGGCAAAGGCCAGTTCGAAGTTGGCGTCGATACCCATGACTTCGCCGGTCGATCGCATCTCCGGGCCGAGGATGATGTCCACGCCGGGGAATTTGCTGAAGGGAAAGACGACTTCCTTGACGGACGTGTGTTTCGGATCGGGGCGCTCGCTGATGGCCAGTTCCTGCAGTGACTTTCCAGTCATGACTTTCGCGGCGATGCGCGCCCAAGGGACACCGGTCGCTTTGGAGACGAACGGCACGGTTCGCGAAGCGCGGGGATTCACTTCGATCACGTAAATCTCGCCGTCTTTGATGGCGTACTGAACGTTCATCAATCCGCGGACGCGCAGGCGCCTTGGCGAGGGCACGGGTTTGATCCTTGAGCCGGTTGACGATCTGTTGAGACAGAGAATAAGGCGGGAGCGAGCATGCGCTGTCGCCGGAGTGGATGCCGGCTTCTTCGATGTGCTCCATGACACCGATGATGATTGCCTGCTCGGATGTTTTCTTTGCGTCGCCGTTGCCGGGCGTGGCGTGGGCCAGCTCGGCAGCGATGTTGGCTGATGGCGTGTAATCGGCCAGGCAATCGACGTCCACCTCCGTTGCAGCGTCGAGGAACCTATCGATGAGGATCGGTGCATCGGCAACTGTGGACGCCTCGACGGCGTGAGCCATGTAGTAATTCAACTGAGCCTCATCCGACACGATCTCCATCGCGCGGCCGCCGAGGACAAAGCTCGGGCGCACCAGGACCGGATACCCGATTCCCTTTGCGATCTGGCGAGCCTCATCGACGTTGCGGGCGATGCCATTAGCGGGCTGTTTGAGGCCAAGCTTCTGAAGCAACGTGCGGAACTGCTCGCGGTCGCCGGCGGCATCGATGGATTCGACGGTGGTGCCCAAGATCGGGACGCCGGCTTGTTCGAGCCCCCGCGCAAGGTTCAACGGGGTTTGGCCACCGAATTGGACAATGACGCCTTGGACCGCTCCCTGATGGTCACGGCTCGTGAAGGGTCCGCCGTTCAGGCGCTCGCAGATGTTGAGAATGTCCTCGTGCGTCAGCGGCTCGAAAAACAACAGATCGCTCGTGTCGTAGTCCGTGCTGACCGTTTCGGGGTTGGAGTTGATCATCACAGACTCGAGACCGAGGTCCCGGCAGGCAAACGCTGCCTGGACGCAGCAATAGTCGAACTCGATTCCCTGCCCAATGCGATTGGGACCTCCGCCAATGATGATGACTTTGGGTTTGTCGGTCAGGCGAATTTCGTCTTCGGTTACGGTTTGTGGTTTGCTGTTTGCGATCTTCGTGTACGGCGTTTCGTACGATGAGTAGTAGTACGGCGTGGCCGCCTCGAATTCAGCGGCGCAGGTATCGACCAGCTTATACACCGGCTCGATGCCCAACTTCAGACGGATCTTGCGCACGTCTATCGGCGTAAAGCTCCCACCCCAGGCGGCGGCGATTTGCACGTCGCTATAACCCCACTGCTTTGCCCTTCTCAGCACCTGTCGTAGCGGCGATACTTGTGTCGTCCGGTCGCCCGGCGCGGCGTCCTTAACCACCGCCAGCAGCTTGCGGGATGAGATCAGCTCGTCCTCAAAATCCGTGAGCTGCTTCATCTCCGCGAGGAACCACGGATCAATGTTGGTCAGCTCGTGGACCTGCTGAACGCTCCAGCCGCTCTTAAGGGCGTAGCGGACATAGTACAGCCGGCCTTGCGATGGAACTGCGAGCTTGCGCTGGAGCTTTTCCTCGGGGATCGGCCATTCGTGATCGAGCGATTCGCCCTGAGTCGTCTTGTCGCTATCGGTCGCTTTAGCATCCCTGCCGGGCGGCACGGGGGAGACGCCTCTGCTGCACTGCGCATTCAGCCATTTATCGTACTTATCCAGGCCGAAGCCGAAGCGCTTGACCTCCATCGAGCGGATGCCCTTCTGGAGCGCTTCCTTGAACGTACGCCCAATCGCCATCGCTTCGCCGACACTCTTCATCTGGGTCGTGAGCGTCTCATCGGCATCGGGGAATTTCTCGAATGTCCAGCGCGGAATCTTGATCACGCAGTAATCGATCGTCGGCTCGAAGCATGCGACCGTCTTCCTCGTGATGTCGTTGGGCAGTTCATCCAGCGTATATCCCACCGCGAGCTTGGCGGCGATCTTGGCAATCGGGAATCCCGTCGCCTTGGACGCCAGAGCACTTGAGCGAGAGACGCGCGGATTCATCTCGATCACGACCATCTCGCCGTTTTCGGGATTTACGCCAAACTGGATGTTCGATCCGCCCGTCTCCACCCCGACAGCGCGGATGATCGCGATCGCGGCATCGCGCATGCGCTGGTATTCCCTGTCGGTCAGCGTCTGAATTGGGGCCACGGTGATCGAATCGCCGGTGTGAACGCCCATTGGATCGACGTTTTCTATCGAGCAGATGACAACCACATTGTCGTTGCGGTCGCGCATCACCTCCAGCTCATACTCCTTCCAGCCGAGCACCGACTGCTCGATCAGCACTTCGGTGACGGGAGAGGCGTCGAGCCCGCGCTGGACGATCGTCTCGAACTCCTCGACGTTGTAGGCGATTCCGCCGCCGGTGCCTCCAAGCGTGAACGCGGGCCGGATAATCGCCGGTAGGCCAATCTGGTCGAGGACTCTCTTGGCTTCATCGAGATTGTGCACCACACCCGATAGCGGCACCTTCAGGCCGATCGAAACCATGAGGTCTTTGAATGCCTGGCGGTCTTCGCCGCGGAAAATGGCTTCGCGGTTAGCGCCGATCATCGGGACGCCGAATTTGTCAAAGATCCCCTTGTCGTAGCAGGCCATCGCGGTGTTCAAACCGGTCTGGCCGCCCAGCGTCGGCAGCACCGCGTCAATCGGCGTACCCTTGCTCTTTTCGCGCTGAAGGATTTTTTCCACCGCTTCCGGCGTAATCGGCTCGACGTACGTCGCGTCCGCGAACTCCGGATCGGTCATAATCGTCGCGGGGTTGCTGTTGATCAGGACGACGCGATAGCCCTCTTCCTTGAGCGCGCGGCACGCCTGCACGCCGGAATAGTCGAACTCGCACCCCTGCCCGATGACGATGGGCCCCGAGCCGATGATCAAGATGGTGTGAATGTCCGTGCGTTTGGGCATCAGGCGGTTCTTCCGTTGAAATTCGAGGTAATGTACAGGTCGAGCGGGGGTTTTCCAGCGGCCGGTGAGTTGTCAGGGCTTAAGTCCCTGCCGTGTGATCGAACATGGCGGGAAGTCCTCCCGCCCGCCGAAAGCTCGTGATCGGTTGCGTTGAACCACAGCACCTCGTGCGGACCGATGAGGCTTACGAATAGGTCGTCATCCCTGGAATTCATCGCGACCATGGTCCGCGTCGCGGACGAGAGCTGCTTTGCGTTCTTGAGCGTTTTGCAGATGAAATCCCGGTATTCGGGCGCGTTCGGCTCGCCGTGATAGACGGCAACGTTCCCGGCGCGGGTCATGGGTTTTCCGAACAACTCGGCATTGGCAGATTCGTCGCCTTCCACCGTTCTGATCTTTTCCCCAACCCGAACTGTATGCCAGATTCCTTATTGTGCTCAAGACCGACGTAACCTTGCGAGCCGTGCTTGGCGTAGTACCAGTCGAGTAGTGTGTAGGCCGGCCCGCAGACCAGGAACGGCACCCACCTAATTCCCTGCCGCTTGTAAAGGTCCACGAACCGGTCGTACATCGACCAATCCCGCTTCCCCGGCTCAGGCTCGCAGAGGCCCCAGCGGACGTGCACCTCGTGGCTCGTCATGCCCAGCGCCTTGAGCGCCGGCAGACACCGTTGGAACGCTTTGACCTGGCCTTCCGCATCGCTGGCGCTGGTTGGATCGCAGCCGCCGACGATGAGTTCCTCGTCAGGCCCAATTTGGACGACAGCATTAATTCCTCGCGCCGTTTCCGCAGCGATCTGATCCCATTGCCCTGGCCTGCTGGTTGTCAGGACGATCGACTGGATAATCGGCGATCCCCCCCACCACCCGGAAGTCGGCCTTGAGATTCTCGCGCTGCGAAGCGCGGACGCTCCAACTGGTAAATCCCAGTCTTCCATGTGTTGCTGCCAGTCGCCGGCTCGGCCACCTGATCGTCCGCGGTGTGATATGCGTCCTGCAGTGCATCCCCCGCATCGCTGTCATGCTGAATCGTTGGCGTGACGCCGAACTGATCGTCGAAGTATCGAATCGTCGCATAGACGGGGCCACGCAACTTGAGCTGATCGCTCACATCGAAATACAGATGCAGAGACTTCGTCTCCGGTGCAACACCGAGGGCCGGCTTGCCTGCGCACATGGTCGTCTTGGTCACGCCGTCGCCACCGCTGAGGGATTTTAGATTCGTGGCCTCGGGGCCAGACTCCGTCATGCGCCACTGCGCGACGGTGTCGGCATCAGATATGTTCGTTGTCTGTGCCCCCGCCGCGTGCGCCATACAGAGCGTCGCGCTAAACATCAGACATCTAAAGCTCATTTTTCTCATTCGTGCCGTCATTACATTGTTCAAGATGCATGCACTCATCGATCGCCGCCGCCGACGAGGCTTGGCCCATCCCCGATTTGACAGCCGTGCCTGCATTTGATTAGCCTTCGCCATTTCCAAAAGTGCGCAACGGCCGCTATTAAGAACCTCATGATTACTGCTGTTACACGAGCCAAAGCTTATCTGAAAGTCCGGCACAAAAACGTCCGCGACGCGATGAAGGAGCTTCAGATCGACGCCCTGATGCTCACCCATCCCGCCGACATCGCCTACCTCACCAACTTTACCGGCGAAGATTCCGTCGGAATCCTCACGGAAAAGGACTTTCACCTCATCACCGATTTTCGCTACGAGGAGCAGGCCCAGCTCGAAGCCGGCTGGATGAAAGTGGCGATCCGCGAAGGCAAGATGGAGGAGACCCTCTCCAACGTGTTCTCGGGCATCAAGGGGAAGAAGGTCGGCTACGAAGCCAATTTCACTACCGTAGGGCAGATCGACGCCCTGACACGGGCGCTCAAGGAAGGTAAATCCAGCGCGCAGCTCGTCCCGCTGGAAAACGTGATGCTCAACATCCGCAAGGTGAAGGACGATCACGAGATCGACCTGATCCGCAAGAGCGTCGCGGTGGCTGAAGAGGCGTTCAATGCCATCCGCGAGGAGATCAAGGTCGGCCAGACAGAGAATTACCTCGCAGGCCTTCTGGTGTTCGAGCTGCGCAGCCGCGGGGCATCCAACAGCTCGTTTCCCGTGATCGTCGCCGCCGGCGCCAACAGCTCGCTGCCGCACTACCGCCCGGGGGAGGTGCTGGTGCAGCGCGACCAGCCGCTCCTGATCGACTGGGGCGCGCTGACGAAGGGTTACTGCTCGGACCTGACACGCACGCTGATGGTCGGCCGGGTCAGCCCGCGGATGAAACAGATTTACAAGGTCGTTTACGAGGCGCAGCAGGCGGCGATCAAGTTCATGCGTCCCGGCATCACCACCACGCAGGCTGACCGGGTCGCGCGGGATGTCATCGAATCTGCCGGGTTCGGCAAACAGTTCGGCCACGGGCTCGGTCACGGAATCGGCCGTGACATCCACGAGTTTCCCGCGTTGCGCAGAACCGGTCTCGAGGAAGAGCTTCGGCCGGGCATGATCGTCACCGTCGAGCCGGGCATCTATCTGCCCGGTGAAGGCGGCGTCCGGATCGAGGACGACGTGTTGATCACCCACAGCGGGTGCGAGGTGCTCTCCTCACTGGACAAGACCTTCGAGGCGTGTCATCTGGAATGACCGCGAACCTCAACCATGAAATTTCCCTTGAACAAGAAGAACAACGGCAAGAAGAAAGCGGGCGAAGGACAGGGGACGAATTCCTCTCGATCCGACAGCCCGATGGATGTGAATCTGCTGGAGCGGCTGGTCAAGCTGATGGCCGCTAATGACCTGAACACCGTGGACGTGCGCGATGGAGACAAGCGCGTCATCCTCAAGCGCGGACAGGCGGTCGTGGCGGGCGCGATTCCGGCATTTCACGCTGCTCCGGTGCAAGCCGCAGCGCCAACGACATCCGCACCCCCTGCCGCCACCGCAAAATCGGAAGCCGCCGATGAGGAAGCCGGTTTGGTGGAGATTAAGAGCCCGATGGTCGGAACGTTCTATGCCGCGCCGGCACCGGATGCCAAGCCCTTCGTCGCAGTCGGCTCGACGGTGGACGAAGAAACCGACGTGTGCGTCATCGAAGCCATGAAGGTCTTCAACAACATCAAGGCCGAGTGCCGTGGGAAGATCGCCAAAATCCTGATCAATAACGGCCAGACGGTTGAATTCGGACAGGTCCTGTTCCTGGTTAAGCCTTAGGGTCACTTGTCGTTTGTCGCTTGTCATTCGCGCGTTCTGACAAGTGACTTCTGACCAGTGACAAGTGACCGATCATGTTTTCCAAGATCCTGATAGCCAATCGAGGGGAAATCGCACTGCGAATCATCCGCGCCTGCCGGGAGATGGGGGTGCAGTCGGCGGTGGTCTATTCGACGGCCGACAAAGACGCGGCCTACCTCAAGCTTGCCGACCAGGCCATTTGCATCGGCAACCCGCCGCCCGCCGAGAGTTACTTGAACATTCCGCGCATCATCAGCGCCGCCGAAATCGCGGACGTGCAGGCGATCCATCCGGGCTATGGTTTTCTCGCGGAGAACGATCACTTCGCCGAAGTGTGCCGCAGTTGCAAAATCGAATTCATCGGTCCGACGACTGCTGCGATGGCGGCGGTGGGTGACAAAGTCGAGTGCAAGAAGCTCGCGAAGAAGGCGAAGGTGCCCACGGTTCCCGGTTCTGACGGCGCCGTGGATGACGAGAAGGTCGCGCTCCGCATCGCGCAGGAGATCGAATACCCGGTCATCATCAAAGCGGCGGCCGGTGGCGGCGGCCGGGGAATGCGGGTCGCGCACAACGACGTATCCCTCCGCGCTGGCTTGCGTCAGGCGCAAGCGGAGGCGGAGAACGCCTTCAAGGACTCCACGGTTTACATCGAGAAATACGTCGAATTCGGCCGGCACGTCGAAGTGCAGGTCCTCGCAGACCACCACGGCAACACCATTCATCTCTGGGAGCGCGACTGCTCGATGCAGCGACGTCATCAGAAGCTGGTCGAGGAATCCCCCAGCCCCGCGCTCTCGAAGGACACCCGCCAGCGGCTGTGCGAGGCCGCCGTTCGACTGATCAAGACCGCCGGTTACACCAACGCCGGCACGGTCGAGTTCCTTGTGGACAAGAAGCAGAACTTCTACCTGCTCGAGGTCAACGCCCGTATCCAGGTCGAGCATCCCGTAACCGAGCAAGTCACCGGCGTGGACCTGATCAAGGAGCAGATTCGCATCGCCGCCGGCGAACCGCTGCGGTTGAAGCAGAAGGATATCCCCCAGGTCGGTCACGCCATTGAGTGCCGGATCAACGCGGAAGACCCCGAACGCAACTTCGCGCCTTCCCCCGGCGTCATCGGCGAATTCCAGGCCCCGGGCGGTCCTGGCGTGCGACTCGATTCCCACGCGTATACCGGCTACCGCATTCCACCCAACTACGACTCGATGATCGGGAAGCTGATCGTCCACCGCAACACGCGCACCGACGCTATCGCGACCATGAAACGGCGCTCAGCGAGTTCTTGGTTTCACCAGTCAAGACCACGATTCCCCTGCATCTGCGGATCATGGATGATCAGCATTTCCAGAATGGGCAGGTCGATACGGGATTCGTCGAGCGTGTGCTACTCGGAAAGTAGCCTACGCAATCGCTGCGCTCGGCGCTAACCACCATTCCGTCGAACGCCACCTCGATCCCATGCGGCAGGCGCCCGCACCAGCTCTTCATGGAGCAATCCGCCGTTGTGTGAAAAATGAGTTGCGATCACGCGGGTGTGCGCACGGATCGCGCCGCGGCTGCGCAACAGGTTCACCATCTGAATCACGCCATCGACGCCCATGTGGCCGCGATTTTTGCTTTCTGATCCGCCGTAATTGCAATCGAGAATGATGATGTCCAACACGGTTCCATCGCACAGGGCTTCGATCGTCGCCGATGGATAGAGGCCCGAATCGTGGCCATAGAACAGCGTCTTGCCATTCCGCTGGATGCGGTGGAGCATTGCCCCTTCGACATGGTCGGCAGGGAACGCCTGCACCTCATATCCGCGTACGGTGGTAAAGCGATCGCCCGCGGCAACGGTGCGCAAGTCATAGCCTTCGCGCATCCGCGGCGTACGTTCAAACTGCCGCTCGATCAGCTCGATCGTCTGGCGGTTACCGATGATCTCGATCTTACCCGGTGGGGTCTGCGTGAAGGGTAAAATCGACCACTCTAACTCCGACGGCACCACGTGATCGGAATGCTGATGCGTGAAGAGAATTGTCTTGACCTGCGATAGATTCCGCCCGCTGCGCTGCATCTGCGCCACGGTATCAGGACCGAAATCGATCTTGAGTTCGTTGTCGACTAGCGCGCCCGAACGCATGCGGATGTTTGGCCCGCCGCGCTTCCGTGCTTCTTCACAAGTCGGACAGAGACAGAATGGGGCCGGCCAGGCTTCTGACGCGGCGGTGCCAAGCAGAACGAGTTCCATGCGAGTGTGTCTACGGGACACCCCGCAAGAAGGCAAGCGCAGCCGGATTTGTCGCCCCTACTACGAATTCCCGGCTCGTCGCGGCGCCTTGAGACGACCCGCCGATGGTTCCGAATCGTGGGCAAGTCCGCGCAGCTGCTTCACCTCCCGCGGCGTGAGCATCCGCACCGCCCCGGGCGCGAGATCGTGCAGGGTCAAAGGCCCCATCCGCACCCGCGTCAGATCGCGTACCTTGTGCCCGAGCTTGGCCAGCATCCGCCGAACCTGCCGATTACGGCCCTCGCGAATCGTGATCTCCAGCACCGTCTTCTCGCGCAGACGCTTCACGATGTGGATCTGGCTTCGCCCAGTCTTGAACCCCTTGCCACGCTTGGGGTCGGCCAGCCATACGCCCTTTGACATCTCCTGGACCGTGTGCGGCTCAACGCGTCCATCCACCACGGCGCGATAGGTCTTGGCCACGCCGAATCGGGGATGCGTGAGCTGATTGGTCAGCTCGCCGTCATTCGTCAGAAGCAACAAACCCTTGGACTCCGCATCCAGCCGCCCTACCGGATAAACGCGCGTGCGAAAATCGGGTGGCAGCAGATCGATCGCCCGTACCTGCTCACCCTGGGCCACGTTGGTCGAATAGACTCCCCTGGGCTTGTTCATCAGGAGATAGACGCGCTCGCTCGCCTGCCGACTCTTGAGCTTCACCGGCTCATCGTCAACGACGATCCTGTCCCGAGCCGGATCGACCAATACCGGAAGTTCCGTCACGATCTTCCCGTTCACCTCAATCCGTCCCTGGCGAATCATCTCTTCGATGTTCCGACGAGATGCAACGCCGGCGTTGGCAAGAATCTTTTGGATGCGCTGTTTCATGGAAAAGAATCACTCCGACCGATCCTTCGTTGGAAAGGTCACCTCCAGCCAGACACAATCACTCAACGTCTTAATCCCCGGCTGGTTCATCTTCGCCGGAAGCAGGACCGTGTCACCGCGTGTGAAAGCAACGGGTTCGGCCAAATCGGCGACTTTGATCTGGGCATTGCCTTCAAGCATCATCCAGACGACCGGCTGATCGTACGGCACCGGCTCTTCCACGCCTTCGGTAAACCGCACCTTCTCCAGCGTGAAATACGGGCACGTCACCAGGCGAGAGACGGTTGTGAAGAGCCCGGCAACGTGACTGCGCTGCTGTTTCGTCTCCGGGGCGCCGAAAAATCGATGCACTCCAGCGATTGCTCGACGTGCAGCGCCCGCAGCTTGCCCGTCGCCGGATCGATGCGGTTGAAATCGTACAGACGGAATGTCGTGTCGCTCGGCGTCTGCACCTCCGCCACCAGCATCCCCGCCCCGAGCGCATGCACCGTCCCGCTGGGCAGGAAATGGCACTGCCCCGGCTTGCATGGCACCGAAACGAGGTGCTCTTCGACCGTTCCTGAATCCAGCGCCTGCCGTAGCATCTCGCGTGTCGTTCCCTGTCGAATGCCGCGATAGATGCGCGAGCCGGTTTCCGTATCGATCACGTACCACGCCTCAGTCTTCAGGTGCGCCCCGGGATGCGTCCGCGCATACTCGGCATCCGGATGAACCTGCACGGACAGGTCGTCCCGCGCATCGAGGAACTTGATCAGGATCGGAAACTGATTGTGCGGCGGAAGCGCCGGCACGTCGCCCAGAAGGTCGCCCCCAAACTCGCTGACCAGCTCGTGCAGCGTCCGGCCGGCCAGGGGCCCATTGCTCACCTGGGAGCTCACCCAGCGGTCCGTCGGCTCGACGATACCGGGCGGAAAGTCATATAATTCCCAGCTTTCGCCGATTCGCTCGCCCGTGGGCAACGGCTTATTCAGGATCGTTTCGATTTCGCCCGCCCCAGATTTTCGGAACGAAACGCGGCTTGAACTTCAGGGGGTACAGTGACATTACGCCGATATACATTAAGGATAAAGCTCCGGCTCACAACGGTCCTGCCATGAGCGAGAACGGCCAGCTTAAATATTTCGTCCTCGACACCAACGTCCTGCTGCACAACCCCAGCGCCTCTTCATGTTCGCGGACAACGAGGTCGTTATCCCCTTCGACGTCATCGAAGAGTTGGACAAATTCAAGGCCAGTACCGACGACCTCGGACGCAATGCCCGCACGGTCATCCGCTATCTCGACCGCTTGCGAAAGAGCGGCAACCTGGCCGAGGGGGTTTACGTTCCCGAAACCAGGGGACACGTACGGGTGGTGCTCGATGAGGATCAGAAGCTCTGCTCGGCCCTCACTGCCAACACCGCCGACAATCGCATCATTTGCACCGCCAAGCGGCTGTTGGAACAGGGCAAGCGCGTCGTCTTCATTTCGAAAGACATCAACGCCCGAATCAAGTCGCAGGCGATGGGCATCACCACCGAAGATTTCGAAGCCCAGAAGGTCGATTTCGAGCGGCTTTACACCGGCTGGGTCGAGCGTTCCGTCCCCGGCACGGTCATCGACGAGCTTTACGCGAAGAAGGAAGCTCGGCTGAATGAGGCCGACATGCTCGTCAATGAGTTCGTCCTGCTCAAAAGCGCAGAAGACCCCAGCCACACGGCCATCGCCCGTTGCAAATCCGCCGACGGGATCGTTGTTCCGATGCGCTCGCGCCGTGGACCGGTTTTCGGGATCGTCCCGCGAAACCTCCAGCAGACGATGGCGCTCGATCTGCTCCTGGACGACTCGGTCAAGTTGGTAACGCTGATCGGCTCCGCCGGCACGGGTAAGACGCTGCTCGCCTTAGCTGCCGGCATGGTCAAGACGCTCAACGAGCAGATGTATCAGAAGCTGCTTTGCGCCCGCCCGATCATGCCCCTGGGTCGCGATATCGGCTATCTCCCCGGCGGAAAGGACGAGAAGCTCACCGCCTGGATGCAGCCGATCTTCGACAACATGGCCTACCTCCTCTCCAACCGCCTGACCAGCAACTCTCATACACCGCACACCCAGATCACCACCGCCGAGCAGCGGATCACCCAACTGGTCGAATCCGGGCAGGTGGTGCTCGAACCCCTCACCTACATCCGTGGCCGAAGCATCCCCAACCAATACATGATCGTGGACGAGGCCCAGAACCTCACACCCCACGAGGTCAAGACCATCGCCAGCCGCGTCGGCGAGGGAACCAAGCTCGTTCTCACCGGCGACGCCACCCAGATCGACAATCCCTATCTCGATTCCAGCAGCAACGGCCTGTCCTACGTGGTCGAGCGGCTCAAAGGTCACGGCCTGGTGGGGCACATGACCCTGACCAAGAGCGAGCGCTCGGATTTGGCCAGCCTGGTCACCGAGCAGATGTGATACGCATTCCACTTAACACGACAGCGCTAAGCTGGCGATTTCAGTCCAGAACTGCCGTCAACACATGAACAGACAAGGACTTACCAACGATCCAGCGCCTGAAGTGCTAAAAGGGCTCCTCTGGCCGCTTTGCCGGTGCGGCAAATTGTCATGTTCGGACCACCAGGTCGTCAGAAGGGGCAAAAACCGGGTTCGGGGTGGGGTGGGGAGGGTACGGTACTACAACGGTGAGAGTACGGTGTGGGCCGGGAGGAGATTGGGCGCAACTTGGGAGCGGAATGTCCTCTGCTGGGATGCTTCGTCAACGGGCTGGTGATCATGTTGCCTGGATGAGAGGGGCCATGCTCCTACCCTTAGCGCAGGGTTCAACCCCGGCCGTCGAAAGGCGCAGCCGAAGCGACCCGGAGGCCCTGCAGGGCTTGCGGCGAGTCAGCCTGGATGGCGCCTCGATGGTGCGGGAGAGGGTTCTGTCAGAAGCATGCGGGCCTTTAACTCTACATCCCGGCGCCGGCGATTGGCGGCTAGAAACGGCGAGCAAAAACATGAGTGGATAAGGACTTAAGAAGGATCCAGCGCTGTAGGGTTAAAGGCAGGTCCACAAAGACGCGCCCCGCAGGCGGGGCCGCTCCAGGTGGTGTGGTGGTATGCTGTAAGACCGGATGGGTCGCAAGCCACGGCGCGACGCTCACACTCCCCTGCCGCCGCCTGGCCTGCTGCCGGGTTACATCGTACCCACACCGTAGTAATACCGCTAAGCTTTCGGCCCAAAATACGCCCGCCCCGCAGGCCTCAACAGCAGTTTTCAGACAGTAAGGGTCACCCCGGCTCGCGCCTCAATGGCAGGCCACAGGGAAACACCCCGCAAGCGGGGCCGCTCAACCTGTGCGCGAGAATCAGCGAAAAGCCATATGATCTCTCGTTTTTGCCCGTGGCGAATGGGGTTGCTGTGCGCGGCGCCACCGAAAATCTCACTCTATTCTCATTAAGTTCTCCAGCCTGCGCAGGTTTTTCATTGATAAATCGGCAAAAGACAGCGGACATCGCAGATTTGAGGAACTACTAGACTTTAATCATTTATCAATAAACAACATATGTTAAATCTGGTCAGATTGATAATGCTCGTGCGGGTTGAGCTGTGAGGCGAACGCCCTGCGAACCATATTTCACGTGAACCGCTTGCTGCGAATACCCTTACGGATTTTTATGTGGATTATAGGACCCGGTGCGGTATTGTGTCCGGCATCCGTTGACCGCGCTCGTGGGTTGAGTCGTTCTCACTCTGTGTTCATTTTCGCGCGGCGTTGTTGGTCAAAACTGAGCCTGCAGGATGGAGGGGCCTCGATCGCGCGCGGCCACTGCTCCCGGCATCCTCGCCGGAAATCCATTCTCTTCGCCGCCGTCGGCATCGACGCATTCGAACCGCTCGAGACCCGCCGGCTCCTCGCCGCTCACATCGTCGGTGGCGGCACGTATTCCTCGATCCAGGCCGCCGTCGATGCCGCCAGTGCGGGCGCCACCATCACCGTCGATCCCGGCAACTACGCCGAGCAGGTCGTCATCGGCAAATCCGTCACACTCGAAGGCGCCATGACCGGCGTCGATGCCCGCAGCAACGCCCGGGCAGCGGGAACCGGTGAAACGGTCTGCACCGGCATCACCCTTGGCGACGGCACCATCACCTACGCCTTCAAAGTCGCCGCCAGCGATGTCACCATCGACGGCTTCACCATTCAGAACGAATCCAACACCAGCCTCAGCACCGGCGCCGGCATCGTGATCGCGCCCAACATCTCCGGCACGCACATCATCAACAACATCATCCAGAACAACTGTGCCGGCCTGTATCTCGCCAACGCCAGCGCCTCCGATGCCGCGCTCATCCAGCACAACAAGTTCCTCAACAACAACAACGGCGCAACCCAGGCCAACAACGGCGGGCGCGCCATCTACACCGACGGCTCAATCTCAGGTGGATTGCTGCAGAACGTAACGATTGATGGAAACTTCTTCGATGGAAACCTCGGCCCCAGCAACTTCCAGTACCAGCCCGCGATCGGTTTCGAATCCTATACCGCCAACTCGCAGACCAGCATCAACATCACGAACAATGTCTTTGCGAAAAACGGCAAGGCCGTTCTGTCGATCAACGTGAGTCACCTGCTGTTCGACGGCAATGTCGTGGAAAACCACTACGACAACGCCAGCGGCGCCTTGCGCTTCGAGGGGGGCGACACCAGCATCACCATCACCCACAACAACTTCTACGCGGACGGCGCCCCTGCCATCCGCATCGATGAGAAGGCCGTCCCCAACGACAACACGAACTTCGTCATCCAGGACAACAACATCTACCGCAACGGCCTGGCCTCCAACAATTATCGCGCCGGGCTGGTCACCAACACCCTTCAGTACCAGGGCAGCGTCACCGCCAGCAACAATTACTGGGGCGCCTCCGACGGCCCCAGCGGCCTGGGCTCCGGCTCGGGCGATGCCATCATCAATGAAGGCATCAACGTCACCTACCAGCCCTACTCGGCCAGTTATGTCATTGAGTCCCAGGTGCCGTGGTACGGAGTCGCGCAGAGCGTCTCCTCCCCCATCCAGGCTGAAGACTTCGACCACGGCCCGGAAGGCATCGCCTCCCACGATGTCAGTTCCGGCAACAGCGGTGGCGACTATCGCCCCTATCAGAACGTTGACATCTCCACCACCACGGACGCGACCGGCGGCTATAACCTCTCCAGTGTCAGCGCCGGGGAATGGGTCGAGTATTCCGTGAACGTGGCCGTCGGCGGCACCTACACCGGACAGTTCCGCGTGGCCAACGGGGCCGCTGGCGGCGCTTTCCACGTTGAATTGGACGGCACGAATGTCTCCGGGTCGATCAGCGTCCCCAACACCGGCAGCAACTCAACCTGGCAGACCATCAGCCAGGCCGGAGTCAATCTCACCTCCGGCCAGCACATCCTGCGGCTGGCTTTCGACACCGCCGCCAGCAACAGCCAGGTCATGAACCTCAACTGGTTCGTCTTCAATCTCACTCAAGCGCAGACGCCGGCTGCGCCCACGAACGTCGTAGCCGCCGCTCCCACGCAGACCAGCATTCAACTCACCTGGCAGGACAACTCCAGCAACGAAACCGGATTCATCATCGAACGCATGACCGGCTCTTCGGGAACCTGGCAATCGATCATCACCACCCTGGCGAATATCACCAGCTACACCGACAACACCGTCTTACCCGGCGTCAGCTACACCTACCGCGTCCGGGCGACGAATTCAGGCAACGACTCGACCAATGCCCTGAGCAATGCCATCGCGCCTCCGGCCACAGGGATCGTCTATCTCAGCGACCTGACCTGGGTGAGCGCAACCAACGGCTGGGGACCGGTCGAAAAAGACATGAGCAATGGCGGCCAGAACGCCGGCGACGGAACCACCATCACGCTCAACGGCGTGACCTACGCCAAGGGCCTGGGTGCCCATGCCGCTTCCGACATCGTTTACAACCTCAACGGCCAGTACTCCCTGTTCCAGTCAGCCGTCGGCGCGGACGATGAAACCGGAGCCACGGCCGGGCTCGACTTCCAGGTCTATGCCGATGGAACACTGGTCTGGGACAGCGGCGGCATGGCGCAGACCGATCCGACTCAGAGCTTCTCGCTGAACATGACCGGCGTGCAGCAGCTGCGCCTGCACCTGGATGATTTAGACGGCGATTACTCCTACGACCACGGCGATTGGGCAGGCGCGCGCCTCACCCAGGTGCAGATTCCATCGGCGCCGACCGGCCTGACCGCGACACCGGTCACCGGGACGGAGATCGATCTGTCCTGGACGGACGTGAACGGCGAAATCGGATACAAGGTCCAGCGCTCCACCGACAACATCAACTTCACCCAGATCGGCACCACCGCGGCCAACGTCACGACCTACCCGGATACGACGGTTTCCGGAACAACGACGTATTACTACCGCGTGATCGCCAGCGGCACCGGCGGCGATTCACAGCCCTCGAACGTCGCCAGCAGCCAGCCGCTCCAGCCTCCCGCCGCTCCCACCGGCCTGGGTGCCACGCCCATCACCGGCACGCGCATCGATCTGGCCTGGACTGATGTCGCCACCGAAACCGGTTACAAGGTGCAGCGTTCCACCGACAACGTCACCTTCACCCAGATCGGCACCACCCTCGCCAACATTACGACCTACTCCGACACCACCGTCTCCGGAACTACGCTCTACTACTATCGCGTGCTGGCCAACAACGCCGCCGGCGATTCCCAGCCGTCCAATACCGCCAGCAGCCAGCCGCTCCAGGCGCCGCTCGCACCGACGCAGTTGGTGGCCAACGCACTGACGCCGAGCATGGTGATGCTTTCCTGGACGGACGTCGCCGGTGAAAGCGGCTACAAGATCGAGCGCTCGACCGACAACGTCAGTTTCACCCAAATCGGCACGGCAGTCGCCAATGCCACCAGCTACAGCGACGCGACTGCCGTGGGATCGACGCAGTACTACTATCGCATTCGCGCCACCAACGCGGCAGGAGATTCGCCTTACTCCAACGTGGCGACCGCGGTGACCCCGACGGGACCAAGCGTCCCCGCCGCACCCACTGGTTTGCTCGCGACCGCCGCCTCGAGTTCGCAGATCGACCTTACCTGGGTGGATAATTCGAACAACGAAACCGGTTTCAAGATCGAACGATCACCTGATGGGACAAGCAACTGGATGCTCCTGGGCACCGTGGCCGCCGGCACCAACGCATTTTCCGACAGCAACGGATTGGCGCCTTCGACCACCTATTACTACCGGGTGCGGGCGACCAACTACATCGGCGACTCGGGCAACTCCAACCTGTCGAATGCCCAGACCCAAAGCACCCCCACAGCCACGACGCAGAACTACATCGCCTCGGGGAGTACTTGGAAATATCTCGACAACGGCTCCAACCAGGGCACCGCCTGGCAGTCGATCGCATTCAATGACTCGGCATGGAGCAGCGGCGCCGCCTTGCTGGGCTATGGCGACGGCAACGAGGCCACCGTCGTCTCCTACGGCTCCAATCCCGCCAACAAGTACATCACCACCTACTTCCGCAAGAGCTTCACCGTCGCCGACACCAGCCTGGTTACCGCGCCTCACGCTCAAACTGATGCGCAACGACGGTGCGGTGGTCTATCTGAACGGGACTGAGGTCTACCGCAGCAATATGCCCGGCGGCTCCCTCACCTACGCCACGCCGGCCAGCAGCACCGTGGGCCCATCGGACAAGAGCACCTGGTACCTTGCCAATCTCAATTCCGCACTGCTCGTCAACGGCAGCAATGTCCTGGCCGTGGAGATCCACCTGGCCGGGCCTTCCAGCAGTGATATTGGCTTTGACGCCCAGTTGATCGCCACCACCAAACCGGCCCCCACCGCACCCGCCGCCCCGAGTAATCTCATTGCAACCGCCGTCAGTTCCAGCCAGATCAACCTCACCTGGACCGACAACTCGGACAACGAGACCGGATTCATCATCGAGCGCAGCCCCGACGGCAGCACCAACTGGACCCAGATCGCCACGCCCGCCGCCAACGCCACCAGCTACAGCAACACCGGCCTCTCCCCCTCGACGACTTACTACTATCGCATCCGCGCCACCAACGGCGTCGGCCCCTCGAGCAATTCGAACATCGCACACGCAACGACGGCCTCCGCCACGGGTCTTCCCGCCCCCTGGGTCGATGGCGACATCGGTTCCCCCTCTCCCGCCGGCAGCGCCAGCTACACCGGCGGCACCTACACCGCCCAAGGCGCCGGCAGTGACATCTGGACCACCGCCGACTCCTTCAACTACGTCTATCAGCCCTGGACCGGCGACGGCCAGATCATCGCCAAAGTCAACACGATCCAGAACACCAACGGCTGGGCCAAGGCCGGCGTCATGTTCCGCGACTCCCTCGCCGCCGGCGCCGAGACGGCTGCGATGGTCATTACGCCCACCAACGGCAGCGTCTTCATCTATCGCACCGCCACCAACGGCAGTGCCAACGGGGACTTCGACAGTGCCCCCGCCGCCCCGTATTGGGTCAAGGTCATCCGCAGCGGCAGCAGCTTCAGCGGCTACGAATCCATCGACGGCACCACCTGGGCGCTCGTCGGCACCATGAATATCTCGATGACCAACCCGACGATCTACGTCGGTCTCCTGGTCTGCTCCAAGGCAACGGGCACGCTTAACACCGCCACCTTCACCAACGTCACGACAAGCACCTCGACCAGCACGACCCTGGCCGTATCGGCGCAGACCGCGCAATTGCAACCCTTGGCGCTGGATGCCAACTCGGCTCAGACAGCTACGACAACGGAAACTGAGGATCCGACAACGGCACTCGACCAAGTGCTAACCGTTCCCACAACGACCAGTTCCGCAGCAACAACATCCAGGCGCGAATCATTCTTTGCCTGGCGTGATCGACTGGGAGCGATGCGCCTCTGGCGCTCAGGCAGAGCTTGACCGCTACGGCATTGTGGCTCCAGCCGGACGCGTTGCGGGCAATTCGTGCACCAGGCGATATTCCTTCGCCGCCAGTTCCCACTTCTTCTCGTGCTCGTAAACCTGTGCGCGCAGCCAGTGCGCCTCGGACAGGCGGGGGCTGCGTCCGATCATCTCATCGATCATCGCACTCGCTTCATCCCAACGGCTTTGTGAAATCATAATCCGCGCCTCGGTAAGCTCTCGCTCGTCGCGCGAAATCGCGCCGTCCGGAATGGTGTGCAGGATCTCGATCGCATAATAACCCTGGCCGGTGGCCGCCAGCGCCTTCACTTTCGCCAGCATCACCTCCGCCGATTTCGGCGCGACCTCAAAGCGCTTCAGCGGAAAGTCGTTCAGCCTCCTGACCCTTCCCCTCCTCAAGCAGACTGTTGATCGTCGCCACCAGCCGCTCGACCTTGCGCTGCGCATCGAGCTTCGCCACGTCATCCATCGCAATCTTGGCCGCAAATGCGCTCTGATCGATCTTCCCGGCCGCAAAATCCAGGTACGGTCCGAGCCGCACCGGCAGCGATTCTGGCGCTCCGCCGATCCGGGCAATCGGCTGCGCCCTGCTGTCCACGACCAGCGTCACCGGCCAGCCCCACACACCCAGTTCCGAGGAGAGTTGGTGCTCCGGATCGAGGATGACCGTTCCATTCAACTTCAGCGCCTCGCGCACCGCCTCTTTCCCCGCCACAATGTAGATCAACTGCACCGGCCTGGCCGCTACGCCCGCCGAAATCAGTGCCGGAAGCTGCGCATTCTCCTCCTGCCCCGCACGCATCAAAACGATCACCGTCGGATACGCCGCCGAAGGCACCACGATCATCTTCCCATCCGTATCGACGGCACTGAACTTCACCGGCCCCCGCTTCAGCGACTCGGCGCACGACCGCGGGAGCAGGTCGCGTCGTCGGCTGCGTCGTGATCGGAACCGGATGCACTCGATCATATGCGTAAGGCACATGGCACCCCGGCGCACATCGCCCGCCGGTAGGCGTCCGCACAAAATCGATCGGCAGTTCACGATGCCCGAACAGGAACGTCGCCTTCACATTCCGGTCGTTCGGCGCCGCATGCACCGCATGACACACCGAACACCCGCGCCGCGCTCCCCCTCGTGCAGGTGCAGATAGTGCAGGTTCTTCGTCCCGTTCCGGAACGCCGTATCGCTGGTCGTCTCCTTGCTCAGCGTCAGTCGCACATCGTGACACGAGAAGCACAGCTCATACTGATCCGGGTCATAGAGCTTGTAGAACGCCGTCGAATAAGCGTGCGTTAGCAGCGATTTTCGCGTTCCCCCATGCGCCGCATGACAACCGCTGCACTGCCCGTCGCGAATCGGCCGATGCCTGGTCAGCCTGGGATCGAGGATCTCCGGAACCGCGGCAACCTGCGTCCCCTTGATCTTCTCGGCATGGCACGACATGCAGACCTTCAGAGGCATATCGACCATGAGCTTGGCGAAGTTGCTGTCATGCGGGGCATGGCACGTGATGCATGCCCGGCCTTCGGTCGTAACTGAGTGCTTCACCGTCGCTAATGCCAGCATTCCCTTCACCTTCTCATGGCAGCTCGTGCACAAATCCGGAATCGAAGCGACAAGCTCGTCCGGGTAATTCGACGCATGCACGTCGTGGCATTTCTCGCACCCCTTGTCGATCGCCTTGTGCACATAGCGGCTCTTCGCCATCCGCGCCTCGAGATCCTTGTGACACGCCAGGCAAAGATCCGCCCCCGCCGCGTCCAGCAGTCGCGGCAGCCGCGACGCATGCGGCGCATGACACGCATCGCATTCCCCCTTGGCCACCGGCGTATGCACCGACGACTTCTCAAACGTCACCGATTCATGACACCGTCCGCACAGCTGCGGCATCGTATTCTCTCGCACCAGCGCGTGCGTCTTTCCGCCATGCGGATCGTGGCACCCCAGACACTCTCCCGTCGCCACCGGCTTGTGCACGACCGGCATCGCCGAGACGTCAAAATCGTGGCAATACGTGCACATTTCAGCCTTCTCGCGCACCAGCTTGAACGTGTGCTCCTTCGCATCTTTCAACTCGTGGCAGGCATCGCACGCGTTGACCGCAACCGGACCATGCACCACCACAAACGCCTTCTTGTCCGCGTGGCATTCCGCCTTGGCGCATGATGACAGCGTCGTCGCTTTCTGCGGCTTGGCCCGCGTAGTCGTCGGAACTGTCGCCGCCGCAGACGCGACAGACCAGAGCACCAGCACCATAAGCAGTGGCATCCCGACCTTCATGGCCCCCTCCCGCCACCGGGCGCCGCTTCCGTTGTCGGCTGCGTCGCCGGCAACGCAATGGGTTCCATAAACCGCTGCACCGATGGATGCGTTGCCGGCAGAACGATCACCGGCGCCGTCGCCAGCGCCACGAATCTCCCCGGCCGCCGCGCAGGAAACATGATCGTCTTATCCTTATGGCACTCCGCCCCACCGCAGCTCAGACCCTCTTTCCTGCGCAGCGTCGCGTGGCATTGGCCACACTGAAGCTTCACATGGTCCTGGTCGAGCGTCTGTCCGGTGCTGGCATGCGCGAACACCGCCGGCGACGACTGGCCGTCCTTGTAATGGCAGTGAGCGCACCGCTGATCCTCATGACACCCCACGCACGGCACGTGCGATTCCTTCCACGTCCGCGCCGATTTGATCGGCGGCCTCGCCGGATGCGTCGTGCCGTTATGACAGTTCGAGCAGGTATCCCGATAGTGACAACTGGAGCAGCGCAGCCCATAGCGCTCGATATGCTCCTTATGCCGGAAGATCACGTGCTTTCCCACCGCCGGCGTGAAGCGCGTGGTGTAAGTCCTGACGTCCGGCTCCTGGATCGGCGGATGCATCCGCCCCGTGATGTCCCCCGGCGACGGAACCGCCGGCCGCGTCTGGGCCTTCTCCCTGGCCTTGTGGCAGATCACGCAGGCATTTTCCCCCATCCACTCCTTGTGACAGTTCAAACACTGCCGGTGATACGCCCCCTTGAGGTTCGGCATGCGGATGTCATCCTTCTCATCACCGATCTTGTGACACGACTTGCACGCGGGGACCTTCTCCGTTTCCGCCTGCGTGCGCACCACCACCTTCACCTTCTCCGCCTGCGCCGGCGTGACGATCGGCGTGCGGTGGTGGCACGTCGTGCACCCGCCCCACATCTCCGCCATCTTCGCGTGCCCCATGTGGTCGAACGGCACCGCGTCATACAAGGCCTCGAGTTCCCTGAGCACCACCACGTCCGGCCCCCGATCCGCCGGCTGCGTCGTCGAGATCGCCACCTGCGTCACGGGAGCACTGGCCGCTCGCCCTGGCCCTCTTTCCGCCTCGCCCGCTACCCCGGGAGAGGGCAGGGGCGAGGGCACCGCAGCAGAGCTGACCATCCCGGCAGCAAGCACGATCGCACAAAGCATCGCGAGGCATCTCATGCCGCCCCCTCAACCTCTGGCCTGGGCTCCAGGATAGGCAGGTACGTCACCATGATCCGGTAGACCAGCAGCAGCGCCGCCACCAGCCCGATCGAAACCATGAACTCCGTCAGCGAGGGGATGTAAGCCTTGGTCGCATACGGCGGATGGAATCCCAGCACGAAGACGTTCAGCCGGTTCAGCACCACGCCCAACACCACCATCAGGCTCGCCAGCGCCAGCGTTCGCGGCCGTGCCGTCATGCGGGGAATGAGAAAGAGCACCAGCGGCACCACCACCAGCAGCATCTCCGCAATCCACAGCACCCCTTCGCTCGATCCATCGAGCAGGTAAACCCACGTTCTGCGGTGGATCATGTCCCCAATCTTCACCAGCGCATAAATGACGATGAACACCGGCACATACTTCCGCGCCAGCGGCGCCAGCACGTGCATCTCCGGCTGGCGGTTCAGCGACCAGGATGCAAACAGGATCGTGAAGATCACCATCGGCAGCCCGACCATGATCGCCGACAGCAGGAAAAACAGCGGCGACAGCGGGCTCCACCACAAGGGATGCAGCTTATAAGGCGCGATCACCAGCAGGTTCCCCAGCGAGGACTGGTGGAACGTGCTGAGCGCCACCCCCAGGCACAACAGCGCCGGCATGATCCACGTCAAGACCTTCTGAACGCGCTCGATCATTCCGTGCAAATGCGGCCAGCGCCGCACCCATCCCTCCCCCAGCAGCCGCTCGCACGCAATCGGCGTCAGCTCGGCATACTGCACGTTCAGGTAAATCATCACGCACATGCCGACTTCGAACAGCACGCTGTTCCCCTGCCACATCGGCGGCAGCATGGTGATCGGCAGCTTCCACCACTTGCCCAGGTCCGCCAGCAGACCCGGGACATAGAACGTGTAACCCAAGAGCGCCGTGATCAGCAGCGCTCTGCGCCAGCATGTGATAGCGCTCGCGGTGGAACACGTGGAAGATCGCCGCCGACACGAATCCGCCACCCGCCAGCGCAATCCCGCTCCCCACATCCATCGCAATCCACAAGCCCCAGGGATGCTGCTGATCGAGGTGCGTCGAAGCCCCCAGGCCCACCGTCATGCGATAGAGCCAGAACCCCAGCCCCGTCAGCACGACGCCGATCAGCCCCCACACCCCCGGCGTCAAAAGCTTCCGCCGTACCGGCGCTGGCTCCGCATGAGGATGGTGATGATGGACATCCCCATTCCCGTTGTTTGAGCCGCTCTCGCGGTATGGGTTCTCAACCCATGTCCGCTCCTTGCGCAGGGTCCGGACATCCCCGGCAGGCCAGGATTGTGCTTCCTCATCGGCAACCGCCAAGCCGCCGGGGGAAGCTGAGCAAGCTACCGCGGAAGCTACCGCCAGTTCACGGACACGTCTCTCAACCACAGCCCCATCCCCATCGCCGCCGCCGTCCCCATTCCCCGACGCGTGCGCAAGCAGACGCGGATGCCTCGCGGCAGTACGCTTGAGCTTCTCCCGCCGCCCCGTGAACCAGAACATCGTCGCCAGGAAGCTGTACCACGTCACCGGCAGGATCCAGTATTTGAACACCCCATGCTGGATCTCTTCGGTGAGTTGTGGCGGCGCCGCCGCCCCGAGCTTCAGGAACCCCGCCTGCTCGAACGGGATCGGCGCCAGATACATCCAGCTCGTCCCGCCGACCTCATGCTCCCCGTACACATGATCGACGTAGCGATTGGACTCCTGCCGGATCTTCTCGTGCGCTAAAGCTATCAGCTCCCTGCATTCCCGAACGTCAGCGCCTGCCGCGGACAGGCTTCCACGCACGCCGGCCGATCCCCATCGTGACGATACTGGAAACAGAACTGGCACTTGCGCACCTGCGGTGTCAGCGCCTTGTCGTACTCGTACGCCGGAATCTGAAACGGACAGGCCACCATGCAGTACCGGCAGCCGATGCACTTCCAGGCATCGTACGTGACCGACCCATCCTCCTTCTTCCGCAGCGCTCCCACGATGCACGCCGACACGCACGCGGCGTAGCTGCAGTGCATGCAGTTGATCTTCGCGAACACCGGCCTGGCAGGATCGGCGCGATTCTCCCAGCGATTGATGACGGTGAAGCAGTCCGGGCTCGGCCGGCGCTTTTCTGCGAACACCGACTGGTCGTCGTAGCCGGCGACATCCCCCGGTTCGATCCCGTTCGCTTTCTTGCAGGCATGCTCGCACAGCCGGCAGCCGACGCAGACGGTCGTATCCACCAGCACACCCATCGGATCTTCAGGCACCGCCCCATGCCCCTGCGAGCCCCGCTCCGAAGCAATCGCCTGACACGCGCCCACTGCGCCGGTGCCGGTGGCGGTGAGCCAGGAAATCTGTTTGAGAAACTCGCGACGCGCAGTGTTCATGGCCATGGTGCTCGGCAAAGGCCCACCTGTGAAAAATTTCACAGGCAGGAGTGCATCGCTCTCCTCGATCCCGCCGCCAACGCCGCGCTCGTCGGCAACCGGCTCGCTTCTCCCGGCTCCTTTCCCTTCATCGGCATACCGGAAGCGTCAGAGGACTTACATGTCCTCTGTTATAGTTTCCCCTTCCCACCCACCGGATTCAAGTGCCGCAGATAGGTGAGAATGAGTCCTATGAGCCATCGCGTCACTCGCTCCAGACCGGGTTCTCGGCAAGTTGACGTGCGACTCATATGGACCGGGCAAAGCATGCGTGCCAGTTGGATGGCTGCCCGGGCGTCTTCGCAAGGTTTGCCAGCCAGCCCATGAATCACAAGGCCTATGACAGCCTTGACCCCGGCTTCCCCCAGGGGGCTTTACAGGCGTGGACAGGACACCCAGGTAGCCCTTGCGTCCCCGTAACTCGCCGCCTGGCCGATCCCAACTACCCCAAATTCCCGAACCAGCGGCTCGACAGAACCCATACAACATATTCACATCCATTTGTGCAAAACGCCTGACTCACGCCCCACCAACACCGTACTCTCACCGTACTCACACCGTGCAAAATCCGTTGCTACAAAAGCCAGCACTGCCCGCCGCCAGTGCCTTTGCCAGACCACCCCATATCCCCCAACCCCCCTATCGCCCCACAGCCCCCACGCGTCCCCCCGGCGGCCCCCAGACGCCGATTCTCTCCGCCCGCAGTGCGCTGCGTCCCACAGCGCAACCCAGGCCCTTTGACCGATCGTCGCCCCAACGCATCCCCATCTGTCATCCATACGAACCGGGATCGAGGCATGCGCCAGGCGGCGCTCCCGTTTTTCCCCTAATATCTGCGGCCCTATGCAGTTGCCCTACCTCACCTGTGTAACTGGGGGAATTGGCGGCACCCTCAAGCAGGCCCCGAGGACTTCTTTGTCCAGGAAATCCCCGCCTACGAGCCCGCCGGCGAAGGCGAGCACGTCTTTGCCGAGATCCAGAAGACCAACCGCACCACACTCGATGCCATCCGTGATATCGCCCGGGCGCTGGGCGTTTCTCCCCGCGACATCGGCTACGCCGGTCTCAAAGACGCCCGCGCCGTCACGCGCCAGGTCATCTCCATCCAAGGCACCACGCCCGAAGCCGTCATGGCCCTGAGCATTCCCGGCCTGACCATCCACTGGGCCGCGCGACACCACAACAAACTCCGCCTCGGCCACCTTGCCGCCAATCGCTTCGCCATCAAGATCCGCAACGTCGCTCCCACCGATGTCGTCAAGCTCCGCCCCATCCTCACGGTTCTGGAAAAGCGCGGCATGCCCAACTACTTCGGCGAGCAGCGCTTTGGCCGCCGCGGCGACAACGCCCACCTCGGCGCCGCCCTCATCCGCGGCGACGATGCCGACCTCCTGCACCATCTCCTGGGCAATCCCAATCCGTCCGTGGATGACCCCGACGAACTCACCGCCCGCGAGGCTTTCGATCGCGGCGACTACGAATCCGCACTGAACCAGTTCCCCCGCCGCGCCGCGATGGAGCGCCGCATCCTCAACCGTCTGGCAAGGACGAAGAACCCCACCGCCGCCGTCCGCGCCGTCGAAGAGCGCTGCGCCGCCTGTGGATCTCCGCGCTACAATCCCAGATCTTCAACGACGTTCTGGCCCGCCGGATCGCCACCCTCGACCGCGTCATGGACGGCGACATCGCCGCCAAGGAAAACGGCGCCCTGCTTCCCCGTCGAATCCGCGGCCACCGAGCAGCCGCGCTGCGACGCCTTCGAGATCTCCCCCACCGGACCTCTGGTCGGCTACCGCATGCCCTTCCCCCAGGGCCAGCCTCTCGCCATCGAGCAGTCCGCCCTCGCCGCCGTCCACCTCACTCCCGAAGACTTCCGCGTCCCCGGCCGCCACAAGATCAAAGGCGCCCGCCGCCCCCTGCGCGTGCGGCCCAAGGACACCAGCCTCGAAGGCGGCGTGGACGAACACGGCCCCTACATCACCGTCGCCTTCACCCTGCCCCCCGGATCCTACGCCACCGTCCTGCTGCGCGAGCTGACCAAATCCGACGCCGATTCACCGGAACACAACAGCCCCAACCCCTCGTAGCATGGGCGTCCCCGCCCAGGTCCGCCTCAGGATCATCATGTCTGCTCCCCATCCGCCACCGGCCCATGAACTGTTCCCTGATCGACCCGCACCTTGGCACGTGCAGGCTCCCACTGGTGAAACATGAAAAACACCGCCAGCAGGATCAACCCGAAGCCCACGAAGTGGTTCCAGCGCAACCGCTCGTTCAGGTAAACCGTCGCGAACACGCCGAAGACCGTCAGCGTGATCACCTCCTGGATCACCTTCAGTTGCGCCCCGTTCCAGTGATCCAGGGTAAATCCGTAGCGGTTGGCCGGCACCTGAAAGCAGTACTCGAAAAATGCGATCCCCCAGCTGATCAGGATCGTCTTCCACAGCGGCAGGTCCGTGTGCTTGAGGTGCCAGTACCAGGCGATGGTCATGAACGTATTGGAGATGGTCAGCAAAAGAATGGTCAGCATAGCCGCAAGTCTAGGCGCGCCCCCGCGCTGCCGTCACCGGGCGATCCCTGCGGCTGAATCCTGCCACAAGCTCTCATAAGCCCGCTCCAACTCCCGCGTGAACCTCCCCCCATCCAGCAGCCCCGATCGGTTCCAGCGTCGCGCATCCCCGCCCGCAGCGACTGCATCCGATCCAGGTCCCCGGCAAGCCGCACGGCAATCTCCACGTACTCCTCCGCGCTCTTCGCCGCCAGTTCCTCCAGCCCCAGGCCCGACAACACGCTCAACCCCATCCGCGATGCATGGGTCTCGCCCGCCAGCGTCACCACCGGCACGCCCATCCAAAGCTGGTGACAGGTCGTCGTGTGCCCGTTGAACGGAAACGTATCCAGCCCGATGTCCACTTCGCCCAGCAGCCGCAGGTATGATGGGAAATCGCTGTATCCTTGAATCGTGATCCGCTCGGCCGCGACACCTTCCCGCACGAAAAACGCCTTCACGTCCTCCACCAGCCGGGCATCGCGAAAGCTCGTCGCCTTGAGCAGAAGCCTGGAGTTCTCCACCTGCTGCACGATCTGCGCCCACAGCCGCAGCATCATCGGCCGCGCCTTCAGCCAGTTCGTCAACACCCCAAACGTGACATACCCCCGGCTCGCCGCCGGCGCCGGCGCCACGCTCACCCCCAGTTCCGGTCCGAAATAACAGAAGAAGCTCCCCGGCAGCCGCACCACCTTCTCCGTATAAAACATCTCCGCCCCCGCCGGCGCGATGTGCGAATCCGCGATCAGGTAATCGACCTGCGACACCCCTGTCGTGCCCGGATATCCCAGGTAACTCACCTGCACCGGCGCCGCCCGCCACGCCGCCACCAGCAGCCGGCTGCGCTCCGTATGCCCTCCCAGTTCCACCAGCACGTCGATCTGGTCCTGCTGGATGAGCTTCGCCGCCGCCTCGTCCGAGATGTTCCAGATGTCACGCCACTGCTGCGCATACCCGCGCATCCGCTGCGTCATCAGATCCGGCTGCACCACGTTCGAATAGCACGTGATCTCAAACCGGCTCCGATCGTGATTCGCCAGGATCTTCTCCAGGAAGAACGCCACCGAGTGGCTGCGAAAGTCGGATGAGACATAACCGACCCGCAGCCGGTCATGCTCCCCGCGTACCCGCCGCAGCGCCTTCATCGCCGGGATGAGGTCCACGTAGCGCCGGGCAAACTCCCGATGCTCCGCCAGCAGCGCCGCCCGGTCGAACCCCTCGTGCGCGTTCATCGCCAGCAGAATATTCCGATACGCCTGCTCATAGTCGGGATTCAGCTTCAGTGCCCGCCGAAGCGAAGCCAGCCCTTCGTCCAGGTGCCCCAGCGCAAACTGCACCAGCCCGAGGTTGTTCTCCGCCAGCGCATAATCCGGCCTGGCCCGCAACACCTCCTCGAAGCAGGCCTGCGCTTCGCTCAATCTTCCTTCGCTCTGATACAGGTTGCCCACGTTGTTCCGGGCATTGACCGCCTGTGGATGGATCGCCAGCGCCCGCTCGTACGATGCGATCGCCTCTCCCCTCCGTCCGGTCAGTGCGAGCATGACCCCGCGGTTGTAGTGATACATCCATGCACCCGGCACAGCGCAACCGCCTTGTACATCCAGTTCAGCGCTTCATCGGCCTGGCCCTGGGCCAGGCACGCTTTGGCCAGAAGGTCCATGGCCGCCGCACTCCGCGGCGAGCGCCGCCAGAAAACCTTCGAGCATCGCCCGCCCCTCGCGGACGCGCCCCGCCCGCAGTTCCGCATCCGCCCGGCGTAAAAGTTCCTGGTCATCCGTCTGCGACATCACCGTAAGCTCCACTCACCACGGCGTTTCACGGAGGAACAAGGAGGATCGAAGATGGAGGATGGAAGATGGCACGGTTCTCCAAGCTCCATCCTCTATTCTCCACTCTCTTTTTCGCCGTGATCTTCGTGTTCTCCGTGGTGAATACTGTCGGCTGGCTCGAAATCCCCCCGATACTTCGCCATCACCCGATCCACCAGCCCCGGCACCAGCGTCGCCACCGACAGCGCCCACCGCGCCGGACGCATCGGCCACAGCTCCGCCCGCGGTCGCTCGATCGCCCGAACCATCTTCCGCGCCACCGTTGCCGCGCTCTGCCGAACCTCCCCCGTCCCCGGCACAGGCATCTTCAATCCCCCCAGTTCCTGGGCCACGTGGAAGAACTCCGTCTCGGTCCCGATCGGATGCACGCTCGTCACCGCGATCCGCTGTGGCCACAACTCCACGCGCAGCGCCTCGGCCAACGAAAGCTGCGCCGCCTTCGTCGCCGAATAAGTCCCAAAGAACGGCAAGCCTCTCCTCGCCGCCGCCGATGACACGATCACAATCTGCCCCCGCCACCCCCCCCGTATCCCCTCCCGCGTCCCTCGCGCATCTCCTGCTTCAGCATGATCGGCACCGCCGCCCGAATGCAATCCAGCGTGCCATACACATTCGTCCCGAACATCCGATCCACATCCTCATGCGAAGAATCCGCCACCGCCCGCGCCATCCCGTACCCCGCATTGCAGACCAGCGTATCGATCCGTCCGAAGCGCTCCACCGCCGCCGTGACGAGCTGCCGGCAGTCCTCCTCGCTCGACACATCCGCCCGCACGACCAGATGCCCCCCTCCCAGTTCCGTATTGAGCGACTCCAGCCGTTCCAATCGCCTCGCCCCCAGTGCCAGCTTCGCCCCACCCGCCGACAGCGTCTGCGCCAGCGCCCGACCGATGCCGGCGCTGGCGCCCGTGACAACGACGACCATTCCCTCAATCTTCCGCCGCATGGCCGGCAATCTTCGACTGGCAAGTGAGAAGTGACAAGTCGCCGGCTGGGCGCGCCGCATCCCCGCCCAAAACCTCCACGGACACGCGGCGGCGCGGATAATCGTCGGTGTCGGGGTTCGGCTTTAACCGTGCCTTGGCCGTAATATGCGAACCCTTCTCATGGTGCTGCTTGGCATAGGGGGCGGCCTTGCCCTTTGGCTATTCAGGCCACCATCTCTCTATGTCGAGTTGGCGGGCGCGGCAGCATCACTGGCTCTTCTTGGGTATGTCCTCTGGCAGACCCACACTCTCTCGCTAATCGCAAAGAGGAAGCACACCGGCAGGTGCACCAATTGCGGATATGATCTGCGCGGCAATCCATCGGCTACACGCTGTCCCGAATGTGGGCAGGAAATCGATGATTGGCCCGACCCATGGATTGGGTAAAGACAGGAGAGCTCAGACGGGCACATTGCTCCCCGTCAGGATCACTGGCGCGGAGAACTCCCAGTCCGCCCAGGGAACAACAAACGGGTTTCATTCCGCAACCGCGCGGGCGGTACGGTCAGCCCGGATGCGCGGGTGCCGCACGATCAGCCAGGGGAGATAGGAATTAACCCATCGGCTTATCCGGCCATTTGATCATGGCCCCCCGCCGTGGTGGCGCCGGCATGGGCCCGACTGACTCAATCACCCGACGGCAAGAGCATCCCCGGGCCTGCCGTCCCTCCGCATATTCTCCAAGAAACCGCTAGCCAAAACCCGTACGACATATTGACATCCGCTTGTGCAAAAACTCCGACCCACACCGTACTCACACCGTACCTACACCGTGCAAACTCCACCGCGACAGAATGGCCGACAAGGCGACAGGGAAAGGGCTCATGGGGGCCTTCAGAATCCTCGCTACCGGACCTGCGGTCAGCACCCCTTCTTCGACCCTGAGCTCTCTTCGAGCTTGAGCCTCCGAGCCGAAGGTCGCGGCCCGGCTCATGCGGCCGCGCCCCCGGATGCCGGCCGCCGCGAGGCAGTCGTCGGCGCAACCCCGCATTCCGGGCAGCGATCAACCAGTGGGCCGCCTGCGTCCGCCGTAGCCCGCAGGTCGTAGCCGCACTTGACGCACAGGCCGTGCGCCAACCGATGCTCGCGGCGATGCCGCCGTCTCCAGAGTACGGGAAGAACCAGGCAAGGCAGCATCAGCAACCATGACGGAATGGTCACCGACTTACTGACCATCACCACCGCGCCGTTCCTCCCGGTATATTGAGTTCGTCTGCAGCCGAAATTGAACAGGTACTTGAATAGATAGCTGCCTGGGTGCGCCCATCTTGTCCGAGATCTATTCATCCCAATTCGCAGCCCCTTGAAGACAGGGGCGTTCGGCGGCACCACGCCGGGGGAGCCAATGCCTTTTACCAACTGGAGACCCACGGAGCCGTCTCCGAGACCGAGATTCCAGAACCGCCACACATAGCCGGCGGATGGTGTTCCGCGCTGGACCCACATCATGCCACCATCCCAAAAGTACCCGCTGAGCAAAAGCAGCAGGAGCGCTATGGAAGCTCCCGCGCAAATTGAGATCCCGTTAGGCTTCGCTCTCAGCAGCAGCGGTAGAATACGGGTACGTTTGGCGATGCCAGCCACGATGCGCCAGAGGCCCCACACGAACCACGCGGCTGAAAAGGCCATGACGGTGAGGACGAGCCATGACAGCGGTGGCGAACTTCGGAAAGACGGGGGAATCTCGAGCGCAACCGCGAACAGCACCATCGCCAAGAGCGCGTGCAGGACACCGCTCAAAACCACGCCTTCGCCGGGTGGCGCGGCCGGAGGAGCAGGCGGGGCATTTTGCGGCGGGATCTCGACACCGCGTTCGGTCAGTAGTTCGCGGATCGCACCGAAGGCTTCGTCCGAGTAAACGTTGCGGTCATTCGCGATCCAGATCTCGCGAAGACGTTCGGTATCTTCTTCAGCAAGGTGGGCCTTAACCGCCGTGGTTAAAGTGTTCGCCATAAACGCTCTGGCAAAGACGCGAGAGTCAGTATAAGTCGCAACCGCCGGGAAGCCGAAACGGGGAGATGCAGGGTTGTCGGAGCACCAATGCCGGGAGTTTGCCGCCCGACGAACCTCGTCCGAATGGGGGGTGGGAAGCCAGGGTACCGATCTTCGGACCACCCAGTCGTCAGGATGAGCGAAGCGCGGGGCGACGGAGGGCGGCAAGGCAACGGTGCAACCCCGGATCTGAGTCGGGCGCGACATGGGAGCACACTGTCTTCTATTCCTTGTAGGTCTGTTAGCGCATCGATGCAGTAGAGCGGGAAGCATCCAATGCGATTGTTTTCGGCAGTCGGACCGTGTCCGTTATCCTGTTCCGTGATGTGGCGGAAGAACCCGCGATTACGAGGATGGGCATCGCTCTTGGCAGCCGTACTCTGCGCTGTCCTCACGGCGGCTGTGGCAGTCATGTGGGTGAGAAGCGTGCGAGTGCTCGATCAGTGGTATGGCACAATTGCCGGGGCGAACTTCGAGGTCGATTCTTTCGCAGGTCGCATCGAGCTTTACCTCTTCATGCCCCTACCGGTCGTGCGCTGGAGCGGAAAGCGGACCGAATCTTGTTGGATGCGCCACGGCCATTCGATTCTCTCGAACGGGATCCAGCGACCGATCCTGGCTCGATAACCCGCCAGCGCTGGCCGTTAGGGGATACCGACCGGTGGCAGCGGGATGCGCCGTCCTGGCCATCACCAAAGTACCAGGACTTGGCTGGCATGGGCGCGGGAGGGGCCGGGACATTTTGTTTACGTGCGATGGCTTCAAATTCCGTATTGGTTGCCGCTGCTCCTTTTTGTTTGTCCCCCGGCCTTAGCGATCGCGAGGCGATTTCGAAGGCAGCACGAGGCCCGCAATGGCCTGTGTGCCAATTGCGGGTACGACTTGCGGGTTACGCCAGAGCGGTGTCCTGAATGTGGCGAAGTGCCAAAGCGCGGCAAAGGCTGAAGAGAGGCCGGTCCGATGTTTGCGGAAGTCAGGCTTGAGCCGCTATCCTCGTCGCAGTGAATTCGGCCACGCGCACCGATTCGGACCGGGGTGAACGACCCGACACAGCGGATGTTGCTGGTGTTGATCCCTCCCCGCCCGTTCGAGGGCACGTCCCGCTGCTGTGGGCCGCCGTTGCGTTTGCCCCCTGGGCTGCCTTCGTCTGGCTCAGCGGCCTGGCCGCCAGCCCGGACAATGCCGGCATCGCCTATCAGACGATGGCGGCGGCCGTGCTCGTCCTGGCGTTCACAGCCGTCGTGGTTCTGTGTGTTGTTTTCAACCGGCGGTATGTCGGCACTCCGCTGTTAGGTTGGCCGGGGTGGCAGCGCCTTCTTCTGGAAACAATCATTGCCATCCCCATCGCAATCGGCTGGGGGCTGCTGCTGAGCTTTGTTGCCCAACGGCTGATTTCCCCACAGCTGCTGCGGGGGCTTGCCGGCGCCAATATATACAGCCCGGTCGTGATCGCACCGGCGGTCTATTGTCTGGCCGGGTTCACCATAGGACCGCTTGCCGAGGAGATGCTGTATCGGGGCGTGTTGTACCGCAGTCTGCGGCGCTGGATGGCGCCGGTCTTCGCGGCCGTGCTGCAGGCGATCGTGTTTGGCGTGATGCACCACTGGGACGTGGTGTATATGTCCATGGCCTTCGTGACGGGTCTGCTGCTGATTGCACTATACCTGTGGCGAGAGACGTTGTGGTCGCCGCTGCTGGTCCACGGATTGATCAATGCCATGGGTATGATCCCGCTCCTGGTGGCATTGGTCGTGTCGAGCCATCAGATGATCCTGGGGATTGAGGGGGGAGGGCCGGGACCCTCGGCACATTCGGACACGCGCCTGGTAGCCGTCTTCCCCGGCACACCGGCGGATCAGGCGCACGTGAAAGTCGGCGATGTAATCACCGCGGTCAATCAGCAGCCGATTCATCATTTCAGCGAAGTCACCCAGATCGTCAAAGCGCACAAACCCGGCGATATCATTGATCTGACGATCAAACGCGCGGGGCGGACAATGCAGATCCCGATCAAGCTGCGTGTCTTGCGGCCGCACATTCTCTGGTAGGCCGCCGCAATCCCGGGGGCAGGCAAGGATCTGATCATCTGATGAGTTCATCATCTGGCCATTGTCTGCGCGGCGCCTACTTCAATGATCGGATGGCCAGATCATCAGATGGTTAAATTCTGCGGACCCCGCTCATCCAACCTATCCCCCTCGTGGCGAACGGGTTGATCGATCCGCCGCATGGGTGTCTAATCGTGGATAATCCCCTCTGGGGCTTCGTGCAGGATGGCAGCCACGATCGTCAACGAAATGATCGCTACCTTTCGCGGCCAGAAACGGTTGGCCGAGAGGGCAATCGTGCAACTGACGGATGAACAAATCCACACGCCCCTTGATCAGAACACCAACAGCGTTGCGGTCATTGTCAAGCATATGGCCGGCAACATGGCTTCCCGCTGGAAGGACTTCCTTACAACCGATGGAGAAAAGCCGGACCGTGATCGAGACGACGAATTTGTCAACACATTTCATTCGCGTGCAGAAGTGATCGCCTGCTGGGAAGCCGGTTGGAGCTGCCTGTTTGCAGCTCTTGAGTCGCTTTCCGACGAAGACCTGACCAGGCAGGTCACGATTCGCGGGGAGGCAAATACTGCGGCTTGGGCGATCCTGCGCCAGATCAGCCATTATGGCTATCATGTCGGCCAGATCGTGTTGACCGCTCGCCTTTTGGCAAAGGATCGATGGCAAGTCATCACAATCCTGCGAGGCGGATCGAAGCAGTTCAACGAGCGAGTTGCAAGGGACGCGGCAAAAGAAGAACCGAGCGGGTCAGGAGCCGCATCCCAATAATCTCCAGCAGCTAACGGTGATGATCACGTCACGCCGGGAATCGATTCCCGAGCCGGCCCCTCGCCCCCGCTTCATTCGCCTACCACCTTCTCAAACAGCAGCGACCCGTTCGCCCCGCCGTGCTGGCCCGCAAGCCCATACCCGAGCCGGCGATAGTATTCCCCCAGAAACGGGCTGCCCGCCCAGCAGTCCAGCCGGCAGGACTGCCTGCCTCTGGCGGCGATCAAGCGCTCCGCCCAGCGGATCATGCGCTCGCCAAGACGCTGGTGCCGCACATCGCGATGCACGGAGAGCATGTGCAGGTATCCCGCACATCCATCATCCCCGCGCACTTCCCAGGATTCATGATCGAACCAGTGCAGCGAAAACGCCCCGACCAAGCACCCCGGCGCTCGGCCACATACACTTCCACCCCATCCGATCCATCAAGCCGCTCGCGAATGCTGCGGATGCCCTTATCGGTGAGATAGTATCTCCATTGCGCAAATGCCTTCTCCTGCACGCGCCGCGTCGCATCATGAACGACCGCCAGCACCGCCTCAAAATCCCCGGTGCCCGCGCGGCGCATGACGGACCCGCCGTCACCCTCCAGCCGCCTGTCGATCTTTAATTCCTGCGTGCACACGCGATTTCCGTTCGTCCCTTTGTGCCTCCATCCCTTCGTGCCTATCCTCTATCCCATGTTCACCGGCATCGTCGAACGCTCCGTTCCCGTCGTCTCCATCACCCAGGGCACCGGCTTCCGCCGCCTGACGCTCGCCGCAGACTGGCCCAACGTCAAGCACGGTGAAAGCGTCGCCGTCAACGGCGTCTGCCTCACCGTCGCGGAGATATCCGTTCAACATGCGACAGATGAAGGCACAAGGAGGAACGAGGAAAGTGCGGGCGCAACCTCCGGTTCATCCTTCATCCCTCATCCTTCATCCTTAGGTTCCACCCTCGCCTTCAACGTCATCCCCGAAACCCTCGCCAGGACCAACCTCGGCCTGCTCAAACCAGGTGCGACCGTCCACGTCGAGCGCTCCCTGGCGCATCCGACCGCATCTCCGGCCACTTTCTTCAGGGCCACGTCGATGCCCAGGCGCAGCTGCTCTCTGTCCGCAACGAAAACGATGACTTCCGCCTGACCATCGCCCCGCCGCCGGAGCTGATGAAATACATCATCCCCAAGGGCTCGGTCTCCCTCGACGGCGTCAGCCTCACCGTCGCCTCCGTCGCGCCGCGGGGGCAAGACAGCTTCGAAGTCGCCCTCATCCCGACCACCCTCGAACTCACCCACCTCGGCTCGGTCCCCGTCGGCTGGCCCTTCAATCTCGAAACCGACATCCTCGCCAAGACCATCGTCAACTATCTCGAGCTCATGGACCTCCGCTCTCTTGGTCAGCGCTGACGAAACCCCCGTTTGTCACTCCGAGCGGTACTCCGCGAAGAACCTCTGATGCGACAGACGCACCCACTCGTAGCGTAGCATGCGCCTCCCGCCCATGCCTCCGCCCCCTCCCACACCCAACCAAAAGTCAACTCGTCAAGCCTAAATTCCCCTGATTTTTCAATCGCTCATTCTTCCCCTTTTCCCGCTTGAACCCCCACCAGCGCGCACCGATCATTAACAGGTGAGGTAAAGTTGTACCAGGCGATGAGCAGGGCAATCCGCTGCCGTCGCCAACGCGGAATAGACGTATGGATTATCGACCCACCATCGGCATCACCATGGGCGACCCCGCGGGCATTGGACCGGAGGTGATCGTCAAGGCCCTGGCCGATCCCGTCCTCCGCCATCGCGCCCGCTACATTATCTACGGCATGAACGAGATGCTCTCCTATGCCGCGGACCTCGCCGAGTTCGACGTCTTCTGGTGGCGCAGACCAGTGCAATGGCCGCCTCCGCCACTACCCTCACGACGTTGTCGTTGTCGATTACGACCAGTTCTCCATCCTCGGCCACGCCATCAAAGCCCCCAGCCGCATCGGCGGCGAAGCCTCCATGCGCTTCTGCCTCGACGCCATCGAAGCGGCGCAGAAAGAGATCATCGACGCCGTCGTCACCGCACCCATCGCCAAGGAATCCTGGAAGCTCGCCGGCTTCAACTTCCCCGGCCACACCGAGCTTTTCGCCACCCGCACGGCGTCTCGCCGCTACGCCATGATGTTCGCCGGCGGCCCGCTCAAGGTCGTCCTCGCCACCGTTCATGTTCCCTTGAATTCCCTGTGGGGGCGCCTCAACATCGGCGCCGTTTTTCAGCCCATCGAGCTGCTCCACGAAGCGCTGGTCAACTGGTTCGACATCGAAAAACCCCGCATCGCCGTCGCCGGCATCAACCCTCACGCGTCCGAGAACGGTCAATTCGGGGATGAGGAGGAGCGCATCATCGCCCCCGCCATCCTCATGGCCCGCGAGCAGGGCATTGACGCCACCGGCCCCTATCCCCCCGACACCGTCTTCATGTCCGCAGTCAACGGCCGCTTCGACGCCGTCGTCGCCATGTACCACGACCAGGGTCTGATCCCGGTGAAGCTCCTCGCCTTCGACCGCGCCGTCAATCTCACCATCGGCCTGCCCATCATCCGCACCAGCCCCGATCACGGCACCGCCTTCGACATCGTCGGCCGCAACCGCGCCAACCCCGGCTCCATGCGAGCCGCCATCGACCTCGCCATCGACCTCGCCGTCAAGCGCCACGTGCGCAAACAGTCCTCCTCGCGCACGCCAACGCTTTAACTGTCAGTGCGCAAAGCTCAGTCGGCCAAACTCCTGGCCTTTCCAGCCCCGCCCCTGCCCCCCCTGCCCGCCCTTGATTTCCTGCAATCCTTCAGACATCATCTGGGTAAAGTTGGGTGTATTCGGAGGTGAGAGAGAATGTCGCCTTATCCACCCGGCACCACTGTCGTCGTGCGCATCGCCGCAGCCCTGGCTGGAGCAACTGCTTTCCTGCTGGCTACGCGACCCGCTCAAGCGGCCGTCGCGCCCCCGGACCACGTCGTGCTCGTGATCGAGGAAAACCACTCCTACAGCGAGTTCCTCGGCCCCTCCTCGCCTGCGACGTACATCAAATCCCTCGCCGCGTCCGGCGCAAGCTTCACCAGTTCCTACGCCATCGAGCACCCCAGCCAGCCGAACTATCTTGACCTCTTCTCCGGCAGCAACCAGGGAACCGGCAGCGACACCATCCCCGCAAACACCCCCTTCACCACGCCCAATCTCGGCGCACAGATGATCGCCGCCGGCTACACCTTCACCGGCTATTCCGAGAGTCTCCCCTCCGCCGGCTCCCTGGTCACCTCATACACGACCGTTTCCGGCCAGAACCAGTATGTCCGCAAGCACAACCCCTGGTCCGATTGGCAGGCCCCTTCGCCTGCGCCCAACCAGCTTCCCGCCTCCACCAACCAGCCCTTCAGCGCCTTTCCGGGCAACTTCGCATCTCTTCCAACGCTGTCCGTCGTTGTTCCCAACGAACAGAACGACATGCACGATGGCACCATTTCCGCCGGTGACGCCTGGCTGCAGAACAACATCGACGCTTACAGGCAGTGGGCCGCAACCCACAACAGCCTGCTGATCGTCACGTGGGACGAAGACGATTCCAGCGCATCCAATCAGATTGCCACGATCTTCTACGGCCCGATGATCACGACCGGGCAGTATTCCCAGACGATCAATCACTACAGCGTCCTGCGAACCCTCGAAGACCTGTACGGCCTGCTTTACGCAGGAAATGCCGCCACAGCAGCGCCGCTTTCCAGCGTCGTTTTCACGCCGGAGCCATCGGCGGGGCTGGCGCTGATCGCCCTCGCCGGCCTCGCGCTCATTCGTCGCCGCACGGCGCTCCGCTAACCGCGCCGCCACAATTCCGTGCGGTGTCTTGAACCCAACCGCGGCAACTGGTTATCATCCCGCCTCCAACTCGCGCAGCGGCCAGCCGGGCAGGCCGTCGCCGCGAGAGCTGCGAGGTGTACCTGATCCACAGGTTTCGCATCTCTCACGAGCGCTGCGCACCATCGGAAGAAGGAAATTCACAAGCCATGACCAGACGTGCTTCGAAGCTCATCGTCGGCGCTCTGTTCGCCGTCCTCTCCACCAGGCGAGCCTCAGCGCAGGCCGCACCCGCTAACCCAAGCTCCGAAGGGACGAAGCCCAACATCGTCCACATCGTGGCCGATGACCTTGGCTGGAAAGACGTGGGCTTCAACGGCTGCACGGACATCAAGACGCCCAACATCGACAAGCTCGCCGAGCAGGGCGCGAAGTTCGAGCAGTTTTATTCGATGCACATCTGCACTCCCTCACGTGCCTGCATTATGACGGGACGCTATCCCTTCCGATACGGGCTGCAAACGGTCGTGATTCCCTCCGTTGCGACCTATGGACTGGACACCAGCGAATACCTCATGCCGCAGTGCCTCAAGGAGGCGGGTTACAGCACCGCGATCATCGGCAAGTGGCATCTCGGCCACGGTGAGAAGAAGTATTGGCCCAGGCAGCGCGGCTTCGACTACTTCTACGGCGCGCTAATCGGCGAACTGGATTACTTCACGCACGAGGAGCACGGCGTACTCGACTGGTTCCGCGACAACAAGCCCGTCCGCGAACCGGGCTATACGACGCAGCTCCTCGGGAATGACGCAGTCAGGTACATCGACGCTCAGAATCCCGGCAAACCTTTCTATCTCTATCTCACCTTCAACGCGCCGCACACGCCCTATCAGGCTCCGCAGGAATACATCGACCGCTACCCGAACATCAAAGATCCCACACGCCGGACGTATGCTGCCATGATCAGCTGCCTCGATGACGAAATTGGCCGCGTCGTCGCCGAGCTCGACAAGAAAGGAATTCGCGACAAAACGCTGATTCTCTTTCAGAGCGACAACGGCGGGACCTTCAATCCCATGTTCAGCGGCGTGATGGCCGACGTTTCCAAGATCAAGATCCCCTGCGACAACGGCCCTTATCGTGACGGCAAAGGCTCGCTCTACGAAGGCGGCACGCGCGTCTGCGCCTGCGCCAACTGGCCCGGCCACATCAAGCCGGCAACCGTCGTCAAGGGCATGATCCACGTGGTGGATCTCTATCCCACGTTTGCCGCACTGGCCGGCGCATCGACCGCCAAATGCAAGCCGCTCGACGGGATCAACGTGTGGGACGCCATCGCCGAAGGCAAGCCCTCGCCGCGCACCGAACTCGTGTACAACATCGAGCCCTACCGCGCCGCGATCCGGGAGGGCGACTGGAAGCTGGTCTGGCGCACGGTGCTTCCCCAGAATGTCGAATTGTTCAACCTTGCGCAGGATCCCTACGAGAAGAACAACCTCGCCGCCGAACATCCCGACAAGGTCGCAGCCCTGGAGCACCGCATCAACGAACTGGCCAGACAGTCCGCAAAGCCGCTGTTCCTGGTGGAGCAGATGAAAGTCATCATGAGGAACATGCAGGGCGAACCGGTCCTCCCCACGGCGACCGTACAGGGTGATCCTGCCATGCTCGGCGAAGACCGCTTAAATGAGGGGGATACGCCATAACCTGCGGGCCCCGCTATGCCGCGCCTGCCGGCGACAGATTTTGGCGATTGAAGAAGAATTTGACAGGTTTGGGAACATGCAAAACGCCCCGAACTCTGCGATCCAACGCGCAATAGCCATCAACAGCAGCACCGCGCTACGCCGTCAACCCGCAGCCGCGCATCCGCCGGCGTGCCTCGTGTCCCGCAGTTTCCTAGACCCAGCTCGATCGGTCGATCGAACGAAGAATCGCCCAGCCTAGCAACTGAGCGGCGATGAGCAGCCAGGCAACGAGCACGAGGTCGCGGTGCCTCCTGCCACGGACTGTGCACACGATCGCCGCAAGGAACCCGATGAAGACCGCAGGGAGATAGACAAAGAGCATCAGATATGCCGGCGTCAGCAAGGGGGTGTACGTCCCACCCGGCTCCCGCGTAAAGCTGAGCTGGCGTGCTTCGGCCCGTCCCCCAGCCGACGACGCCGCCCTCACAATCGCACCTTCATCACCACCTTCCGCACCGTCTGCGGCCGCTCCAGGATCAGCCCCGGCATGTGCACGTCCTGCGGCAGAAAAATCGCGAACTGCCCCGCCGCCAGCACAAACCGCTGCCCGGTCCCTGCGAAGAACGCCACGTCCCCATCCCCATCGTAATCCTCCGTCACCTCCATCGTGTGCAGCTGCGCGACCCCCACAAGCTCGACGCCACTCACCACGTACTGAATATCCGCGTACTTGCGGTGCGCCTCCCATCGTCCCTCCTCGACCGGCTTCGTCGAATAGGACTGAACGATCGCGGCGATCTCCTCGCCGTCGATCGCGTGGCGTCCATCCGCCGTGGCGGTCAGATCGCTCGTCCTCAGATACTCAAACGCCCGCTCAAACCGCGGCCCAAGACACGAATAGCTGCCTGCATTCTCAAGATCATCCAGAATCATTTTGCATTTCCCGAAAAATGGCGCTCCGCCAGCGCCCTCAACTCCCCCTCGACCTCATCGAACACGCTTGCCCAGTCATTCACCCTGGGCTGGCGAAACAGCCGCATCGTCGGATACCAGAGGCTCTCCTGGCGATCCATCATCCAGCGCCAGTCCGGCCCGCGCGCCAGCACCGTCCACACCGGCCGCGCCAGCGCCCCCGCCAGGTGCACCACGCTCGTGTCCACCGAAATCACCAGATCCAGCACCTCGAGCAGCGCCGCCGTATCCGAAAAGCTGTTCAGTTGCTCCCCCAACCCGACAATCTCCACCCCCGCCGGCAGCGACGCAAGCGCCTCCGCCGCTTTCCCCTTCTGCAGCGAAAACACCCGAACCGTCTCGATCCGCGCCAGCGGCAAAAAATCCTGCAGCCGGCACGAACGCGCCCGGTCGTTCTGGTGCACCGCACTCCCGGCCCACACGATCCCCACCTTCAACCGCGGGTCGGCTGCAATCTGCTCCCGCCACCGCCCGATGCGCGCCTCATCCGCCCGAACGTACGGCACCTTCGCCGGAATGTTTTCCAGTGTCGTCCCAAACACATGCGGCAGGCTCGCCATCGGCGCCCAGTACTCAAACGCGGGCTCCGCATCCCCCGGCACGCGCACCTCCGTCACGCCCTTGACTGTCTTCATCAACTCCGCGATCTCCGCCGGGCACGCCAGGATCACGCGTGCCTGGCGCTGGGCGATCATCGGAATGTATCTCGCGAAATGGATCGTATCCCCCAACCCCTGCTCGCTCCTGAGCACGATCGTCTTGCCCTGCACGTCCTCGCCCCGCCAGCGTGGTGCGTCGTGCTGCGGCAGGTTCCTGTTCGCGATGCTCTGGAACCGCGATTCGTATTCCGCAAATCCCCGTGCCAGTTGCCCCAGCGTCAGCATCCCCAGCGAGCGGTTCGCCCGGAGGTTCGGATTGTCCGCGTACTTCTCCATCGCCCGCTCCCACACCTCCATCGCCGCCGCCGGTTCACCCATCTTCAGCCGCGTCAGCCCTTTGTTGTTCAGCGCATCGAAGTTCGCCGGCTCCAGCGTCAGCGCGATCTCGTATTGCCGCAGCGCCTCGTCGAACCGCCCCAGCACCTGCAGCACGTTGCCATAGGCAATCTGCGGCCACGCCTCGTTGGGCTGCAGCTCGGCCCCCCGCCGCGCCGGCTCGCAGGCCTCATCGGCGCGTCCTGCGATCCGCAGGGCATCGCCATATGCCGTCAGCATGTGCCCGTTGTTGCGATCCAGCGCCAGCGACCGCTGGAGCGCCGCGATTGCCTTCTCGCACTCCCCCAGCCGCGTCAGCACGACGCCCAGATCCGCCCACGCCGGCGCACTGGCAGGATTGAGCTGGACCACGCGCTCGAGATATCCCCGCGCCTCGGCGTCCCGGTTCAGGCTCGCCGCCGCCCGTGCCGCGCCGTACTGCGCGTGGACATCCCGCGGATCGAGCTGCGCCGCCCGCTGATAGGCCGGCAATGCCTGGGCATGCTGATTCAGCAGCGTATGCACGTCCGCAACGTGCCGATGGAATTCCCCGATCCCCGGCATCACGGCCGCCGCCCGCTGCAAGAGACCCAGCGCCTCTGCATGCTCCCCACGCTGCGCCAGCAATACGCCCAGCAGGTGCAGCCCATCGGGATTTTCCGGTTCAGCCGCCAGCACCCGCCGGTACAGCGCCTCCGCCTGCTGGCGGCGCCCGGCCAGGTGTTCTGCCAGCGCATCCTGCACCATCTTCACCAGCTCCGCCGAGGGCATGTGCCAAAGTGTAGCGGCCCCACGCCCAAGTGCGAGCGTGTCTCCGCCGGCCGCTATTTGCCGATGCAGAACGTGGCAAACACCCGCCCCAGCACATCGTCCGGCGAGACCTCGCCCAGAATCCTCCCCAGGGCATCGAGCGCTTTGCGCAGCTCCATCGCCACGATCTCCACACCCGCGCCATCTGCCGCATTTCCCGCCCGTGCGAGTGCTTCTTGCGCCTCGGCGATCGCCTCCAGATGCCTGGCATTCAGCGCCAGTGCCGCCGACGACCGCTCCGATCCGAAGGCAAGCGCATCCAGCCGCTCGCGAAGCTCATCCAGCCCCGCTCCCGTGCGCGCGCTGACTGCGATGCCTCCTTCTTTTCCGGCCGGCACCAGATCCCGCTTGGTCCACACCACCAGATCCGGCTCGCGCCCAAGCGCAATCGCCTCCTTCGCATCGGTCAGATCTCGCACCAGGAGCACACCATCCGCAGCCTCCAGCATCCCCAGCGCCTGCTTCTGCATCTGCCGCTCGATGTCCCCGCCCGCCCGGCCCCCCCCTCCGCCCCCCCATCCCATCCCGCCTCGTCCAATCCCGCCACGTCGCAAAGCCGAATCATTCCGCGTTTCAGCCGCACAGGCGCCCAGAGCACATCCCGCGTCGTCCCCGGCACGGGCGAAACCACCGCCCGCTCCTGCCCGGCGAGCGTATTGAGCAGCGTGCTCTTGCCGGCATTGGGCCTTCCCGCCAGCACGACCTGCGGCTCATGCGAAAGCCGCTCAAACCGCGTGCTCTGCCGCACCAGTTCCGCCAGCATCTCAAGTGCCGAGTCAACCCGCCGCTTCATCTGCTGCGGGGAAACAAAGCTGATCTGCTCTTGCGAGAAGTCAATCTCCCCCTCGACCAGGGCCAGCGTCTCGGTTACCAGATCCGTGATCGGCTGCAGGCGCCGCGACAGTTCACCGCCCAGAAGCTGCCTGGCCGCCCGGAGCTCATCATCGTTCTGCGCTGCAATGGTCGCCGCCACCCCCTCCGCCTGGGCGAGGTCCATCCGATGGGCAAAGTATGCCCGCGCCGTAAACTCCCCCGCCTCCGCCTGCCGCGCGCCCAGCGCCACCAGCCGCTCCAGCACCAGCCGCGCCAGCAAAGGATTTCCGGGAATATGCAGCTCAATCAGATCCTCTCCCGTATACGAATGCGGCGCCTCAAACACATACACCCACACCGGCACGATCATCTCATCGACCACCATCCGTCCCCGCCGCGCCTGCCGGCCGGGCCCGGCTCTCCCACCAGCATGCCCCGCGCGATTTCGCGCGCCCGTGGGCCGCTCGTGCGCACCACCATGCGGGCGGACTCGCCCACCGCCGAACTGATGGCTGCAATCGTGTCGTTGCCAATCATCATCCAACTCCACCGGCCTGCCCCGGCCCCGAGCCATCGGTCGCCGGCTTGCCGAAGGATCACGCCTTCTGCCGGCAGTTTAACCCGTGTTACTGCGGGTTTGGAGCGTGCTGCTGGGCGTTTGGCCGGTGAGCCGTTTTGCCACGGTTGCAATTTGGTGCAACCAGCGTGTGAGTCCCGTGCCAGATTGACAGGGAGAAGGCGGAAGGATGAGGGCTGAAGGATGAACGGGGAATGCAAAGGCAGGTACGCCCCGTCGCAGTGCCGCGCCCTGAGCGTTCGCGAAGCCGCCAGATTGCAGAGGCCTCACGTTGCGATTATCAATCTGCCTGGGAATGAATCGCGCCTATTACTCGGACACTATTGCTCGATTTCTCGACAAGCCGCCTGACGAGATTCTGGGGCGCCTTACGCGAGGTGCCGGGGCCGATGGGTGGGCCGTTGAGACCGATCAGAACAATGCGTGGCGCGAGCAGATCGACCTTTTGAAAACGATCCTCGCCGCCCTACCGGAATGAGGGCGCGGTTTACTTCGAGTATGGGATTCCACGCCTCGGTGGCCGCATTGATGTGCTGGCACTCATTCGCTCGGTCATCTTTGTCGTTGAGTTCAAGGTGGGAGAGGACGAGTTTACAGCAGGGGCACTCGCCCAAGTTTCGGATTACGCGCTCGACTTGAAGAATTTTCACGAGACGAGTCATGCGCTTGCCGTTGCCCCGATCGTTGTTCCCACCAAGGCCGAAAACGCGAGTGCGTCGATCGCATACACCGCTCACGGTGATAGCGTAATGCGCCCGATCCACGCCACGACCGAGTCGCTGGGTGAGGTCATTCGGCTCGTGCTCGATTTCGCGCCGGGGCCACCGATCGACAAAGCAACTTGGGAGGCAGGTCGCTACCATCCGACGCCGACGATCATCGAGGCGGCGATGGCGCTTTATGGTGGGCATAAGGTGGAGGACATTTCGAGGAGGGATGCGGACGCGGAGAATCTGGCGGTCACCTCCAACACCGTTGACGACATTATCAAGGCTTCCAAAGCGAACTCATGGAAATCCATCTGCTTCGTCACCGGCGTGCCAGGCGCTGGCAAGACGCTGGTGGGCCTCGACATCGCGACGAAGCACTTTGATGAGAAATCTGAGCTATATAGCGTGTTTCTGTCGGGCAACGGTCCCCTTGTCGCCGTGCTGCGCGAGGCACTTGCCGCGGATAAAGTCCGTCGGCTGAAGGAGAAGGGTAAGCGGATCAGGATCGGCAAGGCCCGCAGTGAGGTGAAGGCGTTCATTCAGAACGTGCACCACTTTCGCAACGAGTGCCTTATCGACATCGATCGCCCACCGATTGAGCATGTTGCCATCTTTGACGAGGCGCAGCGAGCGTGGGATTTACGGCAAACGGCGAAGTTCATGCAGAGGCGCGGCAAGGCCGACTTTGCCATGTCCGAGCCGGAGTTTCTGATTTCGTGTCTCGACCGGCAACCTGACTGGGCAGTCATTGTGTCTCTCGTCGGTGGCGGGCAAGAGATCAATACCGGCGAGGCGGGAATCAGTGAATGGCTCGATGCGCTCTCGCGGTCATTCCCGCTATGGCGCTTGTACATATCATCGCGGCTCACGGACTCGGAGTACGGCACCGGTGAATTGGTTGAGCGGGCGAAAGCGCTTCCCAATGTGACGATCCAGGACGAGTTGCACCTCGGCGTTTCAATGAGATCGTTCCGTGCCGAGAACGTGTCGCTGTTGGTCAAACAACTGCTGGATCTCGAGGAGGAGGCGGCCGCGCAGACACTCAATGAGCTGCGCAACAAATACCCCATCTTTATTACCCGCGATCTTGCCAAGGCCAAGCAATGGCTGCGCGAGATGGCGCGGGGAAACCAACGATACGGGCTGCTCGCATCATCGAGTGCGTACCGGCTGAAGCCTCATGCGGTCGATGTGCGCCTGCAGGTCGATCCCGTGCTATGGTTTTTGGAGGGGAAGGACGATGTGCGTTCATCCTATTACCTCGAAGACGCCGCGACCGAGTACCGTGTGCAGGGTTTAGAACTCGATTGGGCTTGCGTTACCTGGGACGCGGATTTCCGCCGAGTTTGCGATGGGTGGGGGCATTGGAAATTCGGAGGGAAGCGCTGGAATCGCGTCCATAAGCCCGAGCGCAGGAAATACCTCAAGAATGCGTATAGGGTCCTGTTAACGCGTGCGAGACAAGGAATGGTGATCGTGGTGCCGAACGGTGAACCAGACGATCCGACGCGCAAGAGCGAATTCTACGATCCGACGTTCGAGTACCTGAGGTCCATCGGTTTTGCGATCATGTAAAGCGTTTACAAGGCGCTGGACCATGCCAGTTGCAAACAACAAAATACGGCACGTCGCAGTAACGGGTCACGTTTGCTTCGTCCGCTCATTTCCGCAAGTACATAGAGTTCGATGAGCTTTGATGAAGGAGCGGATTGCCGAATCAAGTGTTGCGAAGGGATGAGGGTGAACCGCCATGTCGAAAGCACAGTCCGGGTTGAGTTCGCGTTCGTCGGTTGTGTTGGAGATGATCGCCGCGGGAAGCACGTACGAGCAGATACTCGCTGCTTATCCAGATCTCACCTACCTCGACATTTTCCATGCAGCGGAACAAGCGTTGGCATTATCGAGCGGCGCGCACGGGCAGCCGGCGTACAATATTGCCGAGAAGCGGGAGCGCTACCCCCGCGCGTATGAGAAGTGGACGGATGAGGAAGATGGGACGCTGCGAGAGTTGGTGCGTTCTGGCGAGACCGTCGCCCAAATCGCGGGCCGACTGCAACGTAATCGCGGAGCTATCCGTAGTCGCATCGTGAAACTCAACCTGATAAATGATCTCACGCCCAAGGAACAGGAACGCTTGCGCCGCATCATTGCCCGGGATGGCGAGATGCCACGTGGTTGATGTCAACGATTCTTGATTTGTGCGTGACGCTTTTTCCCGTGCAACGCTCCAGAACAGGAAGGGGTGATTGCTGAATAGAACTCCCAGGCGTCAGCTTTGCCCGGATTCGCGTCCATCTGCGTTGCTCTGCTGCAGATGGCATTGAAAAGTGCGCGGCAGCCGCTCACAGCATCTCCCTGCCCTCGCACAGGTTGACCAGGGTCAAGCCCATCTTCGTCTGTAAACGTGGCGGTCTGACCGGTCAGGCGGCAACAAGGTCACGCACCTTCTTGCCCATTGCCTGACCCCTGGGCAGCGTGACGCGTGGCATGCGGCGGTCATTCCGAAGGGTCTAACCCCTGCCCCCTTTACCACCGCGACAAATTGTCATGTTCGGACCGCCATGTCCCCACATCGCCCCAAAACGCAGTCGGCGGCCGTGTGGGGAGGGTACGGTACTACAACGGTGAGAGTACGGTGTGGGTCGGGAGCCGAATCGGGCGGAACATGGGAGCGAAATGTCCTCTGTCAGGGCGTTTCGCGTCCGGTCCCGGGGCCGGATTACATGGCTGAGACCGGCCGTGCCCCCCCAGACGCGAATTCCCTGCGCCCCCCCTGCGTCCCCCCCTCGGCCCCCCCTCGCCCCCCCCTCGCCCCCTCTGCGCCCCGCTGGTGCCCCTGCTCCCAAACTGCCCCGCCCAGGCCGTTTGGTCCTGATCATCACCCCAACCCATCCCCATTGATCACCCATACAAATCGGGATGGATGCTGGCTCTTCCAGCCGCCGATCTGCTATGCTGAGCGTTACGCGGCAGGCCGTGCCTCAGGGGCGCTCGACCGCCGCCGCCACTCAATCAGGGGATCGCCATGAGGGACCAGAGCCAGAGAGCCTCACGCCGCCAAGCAATCCGCTGTGCCCGCGAAGCGCTTGAACTGTGCCGATTTCTAAGCACGACCTTCGCCCCGCCCACCTTCCAGGGGATCATGCAGAGGGCCTCGTTCGTCACCTGCGTTCTGGCGCTGATCGCTATCTTCGCCGCCCCCGCGCCGGCAGCGACGCCGGTGATCACCCATACCGATCTCTATTCGCTGGGCACGCCGGCAGGCTTCGGTTACGTCGATGCAAGCGGCGGCAACCATCGCGCCGCGGGCGGGCAGGTCGTCGGCTATGGCTTTGGCTCGGCGACGGCCTATGACGATCACGCGCTGCTCTGGACGCCTTCAACTCCGAGCGGCATCGACCTCAATCCCGCCGGGTACACATATTCCCACGCCGTTGGCACCAGCGGATCGCAGCAGGTGGGCCAAGGCTACGGCCCGACGACGGGTGACAACACTCACGCACTGCTCTGGACCGGCTCGGCGGCCAGCTATGTTGATCTCAACCCCGCCGGGTTCACCTATTCCGAGGCCTACGCTACCAATGGTACGCAGCAGGTAGGCCAAGGCTACGGTCCGGCGACGGGCGGAAGTTATCAGTATCATGCCCTGCTTTGGAACGGCTCAGCGGCCAGCTATGTGGACCTCAACCCCGGCGGATTCACTGGGTCATTCGCCTTCGGCACGAACGGGACGCAGCAGGTGGGCGACGGGGCGGTCACGGCGACGGGCGGCGAAAACCACGCTCTACTCTGGCACGGTTCGGCCGCCAGCTACGTTGACCTCAACCCCAGCGGCGTCACCCGTTCCGTCGCCTACGGTACCAGCGGCAAACAGCAGGTGGGGGTCGGCTTCGGCCCGGCGACGGGCGATGCCAACCACGCGCTGCTCTGGACAGGCTCGGCGGAAAGCTGCGTTGACCTCAATCCCAGCGGATTCACTCTGTCATACGCCACCGGCACCAACGGCACGCAACAGATAGGCTATGGCACCGGACCGGCGACGGGTAACAACTGGCATGCCCTGCTCTGGAGCGGCACGGCCGACAGCTATATTGATCTCGGCGCTCTTTTGCCTTCGGATGGCGACTATGCATATGCCAATTCCTACGCCATCTCCATCGAGGGCGACACAGTCTACGGGTTAGCAGTGGACAACACCGGCGAATATTACCACGCCATCGAATGGAACATCGTGCCCGAGCCGGGGAGCCTCGGTCTCGTCGCCCTGGCGCTGCTGGCGTGGGCGGGCACGCGACGCAAGCGATCGGCCGCCCTCATGCCCTCATGCATCACAAGCCGTATTCGTTGACAGCCGCTGGCACCATCGCTACGGTCCGGAGCGATGCTCGGCCGCAGCTTCCGGGTCTTCCTGCTGGTCTTTGAGGCGCTGTTTCTCAATGTGGTGATTCCCGGCCATACCCGCGGGATGATCACGCTCAGCGGCAAGGAATCCGTTCACGGCATCGCCGACCTGGGGTGCCCGTTCTGCTGCGATTCCGGGACCCGCCCCAGGAAAGACGCGCCGACTCGGCAGGATCGTCAGGATTGTGCAATCTGCCACCTGGCGCTTTGCCTGACCACGGTGCCGCCGGCGGATCTGCGCCTCGGCGAACTGGGCCTGCTGCCATTGCTCGTTCTGCCGGTGCGCCCGATGCCGCCGGTTACCGCAGACGCTTCCATTCACTACTGCCGCGGCCCGCCGGTTCTCTGCTCCTGATTCTCCATTCTGCTCGATCGAGGACGCCATGCCGTCGTCGATCGCTCTTTGATTCCCGACTGCATGTCGGCCGGTGCATCACGCCAGCCGCCATGCCGTGGGATCAGCTTCTTATCTGGAGTGACGATGCCAAAGCCGCACCACGCCGCGTGGGCGTGCATGTTTTGTGCAACCCTGTTGTGCTTGACCGCCGTCGCCGGCGCTCACGGTTATGCCGGCGATCGGTTCTTTCCACCGACCATGACAACCGATGATCCGTTCGCCGTGGACGAACTGGCGTTGCCCACCATTTCCTACAACAGCGATTCCGATGTCCGGGAAACGGATTACAGCTTCGAGTTTGACAAGGAAATCCTTCCGCACTTTGCCCTGGGCATTTCCGACACCTACATCTCACAGGCCGGACGCGGCGGCGCTCCCTCCGCCTATGGCTGGGACAACCTGGAACTGACGGCCAAGTACCAGCTCTGGACCAACGCCAGGCACGAGGCTGTCTTCTCCATCGGTCTTGAATCCGAGTTGGGCGGCACCGGCAGCGATGCGGTCGCCGATTCGTTTTCCACGCTCACGCCCACCATTTACTTCGGCAAGGGCTTTGGCGATCTCCCGGATTCGCTCGGGGTGCTCAAGCCAATCGCCGTGACCGGCACACTCGGCCAGAGTTTTCCCGCCAGCAGCGATGCACCCAACGCGCTGGAGTGGGGATTTGCGCTCGAATACAGCCTGCCCTACCTCCAGCAGCAGGTGAAGGACATCGGGCTGCCGGCACCGTTCAAGAACATGATCCCGCTCGTCGAGTTTTCCATGCAGACCGATGAGAACCGCGACACGCGCGGCATCACCACCGGCACGATTAACCCTGGAGTTCTCTGGGAGACCCCGCATTTTCAGCTTGGTGCCGAAGCGCTGATCCCCGTGAACAGCCAGAGCGGCCCCCATGTCGGCTTCGTGGTCCAGCTCTGGATCTACATCGACGATCTGTTCCCCAAGGCCTTTGGACACCCGCTGTTCGGACAGGAGTAGCCATGCAAAATCATCGTAAACTCTTCATTCCGCTGGTCGTGGCCGCGATGCTGGCGTTGCCGGCGGTCGCCTTGGCGCACGCGTTTCTGGACCATGCCGAGCCCAAGGTCGGTTCGACCGTCCAACAGCCGCCCAAGCAGATCAAACTCTGGTTTACGCAGGACCTCGAGCCTGCCTTCAGCACCATCGAGGTGCGCGACAGCCGCGGTCAGCAGGTGGATAAGAAGGACGCCAAGCTCGATGCGAAGGACCCGAAGCTCCTGATCGTATCCATCCCGAAACTGGCCAACGGCCAGTACACCGTGACCTGGAGCGTAGTCTCGACCGACACGCATCGCACGCACGGCGATTTCAAGTTCACCGTCAAGACCGGGAGTTGAGATCTCGTGAACCACGGCTTGACGACGGCGGTCTGCCTTGTGGCAGCGCGGGCGGTCCATTTCGCCGCCTGCATGCTCCTGCTGGCGGTCTGCACATTTGATCGCATCATCATCCCGGCGGAGATTCGCCGGCAGGCAGCCGCCGTCGTCGCGCTTTGGAAGCAGATCGCCGCGTGGCTCTTTCTCGTTGCACTGTCCCTGGCCGGCCTCTCCGGTGCGGCGTGGTTTGCCCTGGTGGCGATCGAGATGAGCGGTTTACCGCCGGCGCAGCGCTCAAACCCCACATCCTGCGGCTGGTCTGGTACCATACGGATTTCGGTGCTGTCTGGCAATGGCGAGCGCTCACCTGGCTCGTCGTTGCACTGGTGGCACTTGCATATTGCTTCTCGATTAGGCCGCGGTTGCGGTCCGCATTCAACTGGCTGGCGACAGTGTCCAGTGCGGTCTTGCTGGGTAGCCTCGCCTGGGCGGGACACGGGCGCGATGGAAGTGCGCCGCAGGCGCATCTCTTTGTCGATGTCCTGCATCTGCTCTTTGCGGCGCTTTGGCCGATGGGACTTGTGCCGCTGGCGCTGATTCTGCGTGGGCTTCGCCGCGGCGCTCCCGCCCAACGGCACGCCGCGCCTCGGCAGATTGTCCGCCGATTTTCCGCGATGAGCCTCTTCAGCGTCGCCATGATTGCGTTGACCGGGGTGGTCAACAGCTTGTTCCTGCTGCACTCGCCCGCCGATCTGTTCCTCACCGGCTACGGGCGCGTCCTTGTGGCTAAACTCATTCTCTTTACTCTGACTCTTGCCCTGGGCGCGGTGAACCTGCTGCATCTTGCACCCGCGCTTGCGAACTCCGCCTCATCGGCGCCGGCTGATCCGGACCGGGCGGCAGCGCGACTTCAATTGACCACGACCGCCGAACTGGTCGGCACCGCGGGAATCATCGTGGCCGTAGCGATCCTCGGCATGCTGCCCCTTCCACATCCGTGAGCCCCGTTCTCACTGCGGCTGTCGGATATCAAGCCGCATCTGATTCAACATCGCTTTCACCGGGAAAGCCGCTTGGACCGGGGGGGGGCGGGCAGAAGCGCGGCCGGCGAGCATTGCCGAAGCGCTGGAGATGCCACCGGCCTAGAACTTGGAGAAATGGTAGACGTGAACGTCGAAGGGCGCAAACCAATCCTTGAAGCTCCCGTTCACCGCATGGACCGTCACGGGATCCTCGAACATCACGTCGCCGTCGGTGAAGCCGGCCGGCAAACCGCTGAATGTAGTCTGGACGGTATCGCCCTCGCGCTTGCATGCGATGATGTAGAGGTCATTCCCGCCGTTGGTCTGGTGTGCGACGAACTCGATGCCATTGTCCGCGGTAATTGACGCATTGGAATTCGGCGCCGTGAGCGCACCGACCAGCGGACCTCGGGGACCGATCTCGCTAAGCAGCGGTTTGAGGACGCTGTTCCAGAACGTCCAGTTGTAGCCGTACTGGGAATCGACCGCGTTGAGCGTGCTGGCAAGGGTGCCGCCATAAAACTGCAGTCCGCGCGCCATGGATGATGGCCTGGTAAGCCATGAATCGCTCCTGCGGAAAGGTCGGGAACCGCAGTCTCTTACCGTTCGAGGGCGTCGTTCCCGAAAACGCGATCTGAAGCGTCATCCACACCGGCTTCTTGGTGGCGGCCATGATGGTATCGGTCCAGTCGCCCATCATGCTGATCTCTTTGTTGGCCAGTAGCGAGTGCTTTCCCGGCGGATACCCGATCGGATAAATGTCGATTCCAGTGACATCGCACCCAACGTCGTATGCGCGCAGGTCTGAAACGTCCCGCGCAGTGCCTGCACAAGCCAGACCGGATGTTTTTGATCAAGGCTTCTGATGATGGTGCGGACATTCTGCACGGTCGCAGGCGAAGTCCCGGCCCAGAAGGGTTCATCGTCGCCCTTCCACACCCCCAGCCCCGGGTGGTTCTTGAACGTATTGACGACCATCTTGAGCGTCGCTTCGGTCGCGGTATCGCCGGGCTGAGCCTGGGCGAGGTTGCGCAACCAAAGCTGGCAATGCAGCCCATGAGCCGCTGCCTCGTCTTCATAGCTCTTTTCGATCGCCAGGCCGTCGGAATCCCACGTGGTGTTCTTACCCGTCCTGACGAACATGACGCCACCATCGCTCAACTCCTGGTAAGCGTTCTTCCCGGTTGGCGTGGTGGAACCCGGGGGGGGCGGAATGGTGATGCCGATCGGGAAGATCTTCGTCCCGTTCATCAGCATGGCGCCGTTCGCATCGAACGAGAAGCTGTCCGTACTGCCCGCATTGCCAGGAATGCCACCGACCGTACCCCCACCACCACTAATTGGGGCAGGTGCGATGATGATGTAGCCGCCGGAAATGCGCCTGGCCTTTCGCCGGGTTGCCTGGATTTGGCTCGACGCGTTGCTCTGATCTGCGGAACTCGGACCGGCAGCGGTGCTCACTGCCACCGGAACCAAACCACCGACCAGAAGCGTAAGAGCTGCGACAAGAATATGCCGTTTCATTGGGATAGCCCCCTTTCCGAAACTTGAGAAAATATCGATTGCCCGTTCCTGCGCATCCTACCTCTTTTGGACGCCGCTCCGCAATGTTTTTTCGCGCAGCGAGCGTTATTAATCGTCTGCCTTCTCGGATGTGCAAAGGCCCGGAGGGTTCCCACAGCGCAATTCACGGCAATATTCCCGCGCTTCACGTCGCATGGATCGCCCGTAAATCCCCCCTCTCACGCAGCTTGCCACGCCCCTTGGCCTGGCTGTTTCCAAGTACCAGACGCTCATATCATGCGGCCATGAGCGCCAAGCGACCCCGCGATGCCTCCCGCCGTTATCATGATCGAGTCGCCCGCCAATACGACGCGATCTACGACGATTCCTACTGGGCATTCCACGATGAATTGACTTGGCGAACGATCAAGCAATTCCTGCCCACGGATCTATCCGCTCCGTGTGCGGACCTGGGCTGCGGAACCGGGAAATGGGGGCTCAGACTTCTAAAAAGCGGCTTTGCCACGACTTTCGTGGACAACTCCGCCGCCATGATCGAACAGGTGAGATCGAAGCTCGACGAGTTCGGTCCCAAGGGTAAACTTGCCGAGCTGGTGGTTGCCGACATCGTGCAAATGGACGCAATTCCGTCGGAGCAATTCCAATTTTCCGTCGCGATGGGCGACCCTCTCTCGATCTGCTCCGATCCCGCGCGGGCCGCACGGGAGATGCGCCGGATCACCCGTTCCGGCGGCATTGTCATCGCCACTGCCGACAGCCGGCTCGCCGCATTAGACTACTTCGTCGAGCGCGGCAATTTGGAAGCGCTCGAAGAATTCGTCCGTACCGGCCGAACACACTGGCTGACCGCCGATCAGCGTGAGCAGTTTGAGTTAGCGACCTTCACGCCCGATTCGTTGCGAAAGCTCTTCGCAAAGAGCGGATTCGAGGTCCTCGACCTGCACGGCAAGCCGATCATTCCCGTGCGTCAGAACAAACGCCTCCTGCACCACCCACAGGCAATTGGGCGCCTCATGAAGCTCGAGCAGGAACTTGCTCGCGATCCGGCCTCTGCCGGCCGGGCCGGCCACCTCCAGATTGTCGCCAGACGACCTTGAGCCCGTCTGCCCGGCTTAACCGAGCTGTTGCAACCTTGGTGTGCTCCTCAGTATTTACTGCCGTTTTGATTTAAGCACTTGTTAACAAAAGGCTTATAAATTATCGCCCCCTGCTTGTCGCGGGCCGGAAACAGTCTCGACTTTTTCAGGTACGGCCGCAACAATATCGGACTGGTGAAGGACGGCGCCGATGGTTCGACGCATCCTCGATTGGCAACGTGAACCTGAGTATTACTCTGGAACAACCCGATAAGAAGCTCGCCCTTTTCGGGTCAGCAGATCGTCATTTGCGCATGATCAGAGACACGTTTGGTGTTCAGTTGGTCAACCGGGATGATGAGCTTCGCATCTCCGGGGAACGCGAGCAGGTCTCCAAGGCTGCCGCCGTCCTTGAGCAGATGCAGAAAAAGCTGCGCCGGCAGGACTGGCTCAGCGTCGAAGACGTCGGCGACGCCATCGGCAAGGCCCGGAGCGATCGAGACGTGCAATCCGCCGGCAGCGTTGACGTTTACGCCAAAGGCCACGCCATCAAGCCTAAAACCGAAGGGCAACGCCAGTATCTCGAAGCGGTACTCAATAACGACCTGACCTTTTGCACGGGGCCCGCGGGCACCGGCAAGACCTATCTTGCCGTAGCCGCCGCCGCCAGCATGCTCAAGCACGGCCAAGCCCGGCGGCTGGTGCTCGCCCGACCTGCCGTTGAAGCGGGCGAACGGCTGGGCTTTCTGCCGGGCGACCTTCAGGCGAAGGTCAATCCCTACCTTCGCCCCCTGTTTGACGCCCTGCACGACATGATGGATTTCGAGCAGGTCAAAAGGTTTATGGTCAACGACGTCATTGAGGTGATCCCGCTCGCTTTCATGCGTGGACGAACCTTGAACGACAGCGTCATCATCCTTGACGAAGCGCAGAACACGACGCCGGCACAGATGTTGATGTTTTTGACCCGTCTGGGTCATGACTCGAAGATGATCGTCACCGGCGACACGACCCAGATTGACCTGCCCGAAGGCCAGGTCAGCGGGCTGATCGATGCGTTGAATAAGTTGAAAGGAATCAAGGGCATAGGAGCGGTTGCTTTACAGCGTACCGACATTGTTCGCCATCGTCTGGTGCAGAACATTGTTAACGCGTACGAAAGGCAGAGTTGAATGCGCCGAACTCGCAGCCACGATGAACGTTCTATCGACTTGCGGCCGAAGTTTTGGTGCTCTGGACGTAGCTGAATATGTGGTTTCGCAAAGGCGCTTCATCGCGACGTGAATCCATCCGGAAGGACCGGCCCGACACGATCTTCCGCCGCTTCGAACAGTGGCGGGCCAGCGGCATCACGACCTCGATTCTGATTGCCGCCCTCTTCGCCACCGGCGCCTGCCTCATCCTCACGCTACGCGAGCAGGTCGTTCCGTATCGCCCTGGACAATACGTCGCGCACGACATCGTCAGCCGCGTCGATTTCGCTTACATGGACCGCCAGAAGCTCGCCGACGCCCAGGCCAAGGCCCGCGCCGACGAGCCGCACGTTTACTCCGAATCCAATAATCGCTGGAAGGTCCTCGAGGATAAGCTCCTGGCGCTTCCCGATCGCGTCGCCACCGCATCGTCCCGCGAAGACCTGCCGGCGGAATTGCGCAACATCATCGACGAAGCCGCCCTTTCCCGGCTCAAGGAAGCGCGCACCGACAAGGAAAAGCCCGCTTACATCAGGCACGTCCGCGCATACATCGACGGCCTCAATCGCATCGACACGACGCGGCAGGTTCCGTTCCTGGTGATCCTCTCCGATGCCGCACGGCGCAAGGAGATGGACGAGGGCAATGACATTACCATCCAGAGTGTCGATGCGAACGGCGTAACGCATGTCGGTCGGATGCCCGCTGAAGAGGCGCTTTCACCCCGTATGCGTCCAGAGCTGGAACAACGCTTTGCCCGGCTCGCCAACGAGGATTTCGAGCTGGTCCTCCAGCCCAAGATCGTCGCCTTCACGATGGCGAACCTGGAGCCAACCCAGCAAAAGGACGATGCCGCCACCGCCGAAGCCCAGAACCGCGCAGCGGCCATGGTGCCGATCACCGCCGGTGAAAAGTTCTATCGCAAGAACCAGCTCCTGGTCCCCAAAGGAGAGATCAGCGACACCAACTGGCAACTGCTTAAGGCGGAGAACGAGCGTTTCGATCAGTCGATTGATACGGATCTCGTTCGCACACGACTCGGTCTGATTGCACTGGTGCTGCTGATCACCGTCGCAACGAGCTGGTACATCAACAACTACCAGCATCGCGTCGTAAAGAAACACGCGCGTGCAATTGCCATCGCCGCCCTTCTGTTATCGATGCTGCTGTTGGCACAGCTCTCGGGTATTGGAACCAGCCCGGTCTTCGTCTTCGGCCTGGCGCCCACGATCCTGGTCGCGATGATCCTCACGATCGCCTACGATCAGCGCTTCGCCGCCGGCATCGCTGCGATTCACGCGGTTCTGGTAACGCTGGCGCTGGGCCAGGGATTGCCATTTCTGATGATCCTCCTCGCAGGGGCTGTCACCTGCTGCTATTTGCTCAACGACGTGCGCACCCGCAGCAAGCTGGTCGAGGTTGGATTTGCATCGGGCTGTGCCATGATGCTTGCGACGGTCGCCGCCGGACTTATGGCGATGGATCCCGCCGCCTTCATCCTGCGCAACTGCCTTTACGCCGGCGCTGCGGGCATCGGCGCGGGCTTCATCACGCTGGGCATTCTGCCGTTCATTGAAAAAGTCTTCCGCATCACCACCAGCATGACGCTGCTGGAGCTGGCCGACGTCAGCCACCCCCTGCTCAAGCGCTTAAGCGCCGAGGCCCCGGGCACGTATAACCACAGCCTCCAGGTCGCGACGATTTCTGAAGCCGCCGCCGAGGCGATCAAGGTCAACTCGCTCCTCTGCCGCGTTGCCAGCTATTACCACGACGTCGGCAAGATCAACAAAGCGGACTACTTCTGCGAGAATCAAACCGGCGGCGAAAATCGGCATCTCAACCTCTCTCCGAGCGTCTCGCTGCTGATCATCATCGGCCACGTCAAGGACGGCGTTGAGATGGCCAAGGAATACAACCTGCCGACCAGCATCATTCAGTTCATCCAGCAGCATCACGGCACCACGCTCGTCGAGTTCTTTTACCACCAGGCCTGTACCCAGCAGGAGCTCAACCAGCCCGACCATCCCGCGGTCAGCGAAGTGCAGTATCGCTATCCCGGCCCCAAGCCGCGCAGCAAGGAATGCGCGATCGTCATGATCGCCGACGCCGTTGAAAGCGCTACCCGCGCCATGCAGGAGCCGACGCCGCAGCGTGTCGAGTCGCTGGTCGATGACATCATCATGAAGCGCCTGCTCGACGGGCAGTTCGACGAGTGTGAGTTGACCATGCGCGAGCTTCAGCAGGTCCAGCGCCTCCTGTGTCAAGAGTCTGCTGGCCATCTACCACGGCAGAATCCCCTATCCATCCACCGCGCCGGTGCAAGCCGCTCAATCCGCCGGCCCTGCGGTTCGCACGGCGTGAAACAGACCGCGACCCAGCGCAACACGCACGCACGCCTCCGGCTGAGCATCTCTGCCGGCGTGGGCAAAGTATTCGTCCCGTTTCTGCGAAAGCAACTGCGTACAGCTCACTTGCTCCTGGACGGACAGACCGCCCTCCTCGACCTCTCTCTCGCCCTTGTTGGAGACGCGGCGATGAGCACGCTTCATAAGCAGTTCATGGGAATCTCCGGCCCCACGGACGTGCTCACGTTCCCGCTTGAATTCGATCGGCAGAAACGCCCGACCAGCGGCGAAGTTGTCGTTGAACGTCGCTGAGGCTCGCCGCCGGGCCCGGCAAGAAGGCGTCCCCGCGCGTCTGGAGGTGCTGTTGTACGCGCTTCACGGCATGTTGCACCTCAGCGGCTACGACGATAGAACGAATTCGGCCTTTGCCAAAATGCACCGCATGGAAGACCACCTGCTGAGTCGCCTGGGGCTGGGGCCGGTATTCAATCGCCGGGCGGCAGGGAGTCGCCGATGAGCATCGGCGTCATCCTCTTCTGCATCGTCGTCGCCGCGATCTTCTCGCTGCTCTTCTCGACGATTACTTACTGCATCCGCGATCTCTCCCGCCCCGGCTCGACGAACAGCTCGAACGCCGGGGCAAGCAGGACTATCTCGATCCCACCTTCGACCACCAGAACGACCTGGTCTTCGTCACGGCGCTGATCCGCCTCATCGCCAACATCCTCCTGCTGATCGCAGTGATTTACCTGTTCCAGCGGCTGGAATACCCCCTCTGGCTTCAGTACCTCCTGGCGGTGGTCATTACCGGCGGTGTAACGCTTATGGTCTCGGTCGCTATTCCCCACGCGCTGGCCCGACATGCAGCCGAACCGATCGTCGCCAGCGTCATTGGGCCCCTGCACCTCCTGCGCAAGATCCTCGCTCCATCCGCCAAGCTGATGCACGCGACGGAAAATCTCGTCGCCCGCGCCGCGACCGGTGATGAGTCTTCCGAGCCGGAGAAGATGGAGCAGGACATCGAAGACGAAATCCTCTCCGTCGTTGAGGAAGGGGAAAAGGAAGGCGTCGTGGACGAGCACGAGCGCGACATGATCGAGCGCGTCATCGCTTTCCACGATATCGAGGCCGGCCAGATCATGACCCCGCGGACCGACATCTTCGCCATCGAGGTCGGCGCCAGTCTTCAGCAGGTGAAGGAAACCATCGCCGAGAGCGGTCATTCGCGCATCCCGGTTTATGAAGAATCCCTCGATCACATCGTCGGCGTCCTCTACGCCCGCGATTTGATCAAGCTCGTCGGCCAGCCGCCCGAGCACTTCAATATCCGCACCATTATGCGCCCGCCCATTTCGCGCCGGAAACCAAGCCGCTGCGCGACCTGCTCCGCGACTTCATGCTCCAGAAAGTCCACATTGCGATCATCTCCGACGAATATGGAGGCGTCGCGGGACTGGTCACCATCGAAGATATTTTTGAAGAGCTCGTCGGCGAGATCAGCGATGAGCACGAGCCCGAAGAACCCGCGATGCTCAAGCGCATCAGCGAACAAATCGTCGAGGCTGATGCACGGGCGCCCATCGAAGAGCTGAACCGCTTGCTCGGCCTCAAAGTCCCGGAAGAAGCCGGCTATCACACGCTGGGCGGCTTCGTCACCACGACCGTGGGACGCATTCCGGAAGTCGGTACCAGCTTCGACTACGCCGGCGCTCGCTATACCGTCCTCGATGCCGAACCCCAGAAGGTCAACCGAGTGCAAATTGACCTAAGCCCCCAACCCGTCAGCGAAAGTGCGGCTCCATAGTCCGCCTCGGGGTCACGAATTGCGCAGCCGCGTCAACAAAATCGTTGATCCGATCCTGGTTCTCCGGCGTCCGCATGATAATCAGCCGCCTCGCGCACCGTTCCCACCATCCCACCCGCATCGCGCCAGCTGTCCGGCTCGACGACCCCCTCGATTGCCCGGATCAGCGAATCCACCGAATCCGCATCGCGCTTGTCCCGCCACAGCGTCGCTATCTCCGGCGTATCACTTTCCTCGCGCACGCCCTTGAGCAACCGCTCGATCCGCTCCCGCAGATCGTGGTCCGCAACCACCAGATCACGCACGTCACACACGCATGTGACGGTCTGCCGCGAAAGATCCTCCATCGTCGACACTGTAATCACCCCGTCCGTCGCGCGATTCCCGAGCCTCGCACCCTCCACGTCGGCCTGTGCACACACGAACTCCAGCACGCGCCGCAGGGGCAGCCCCTCCACATCCAGCGTAATCCGCGACTCGCGATCGATGCCGGCGCTTTCCAGTGCATGTCAGTTCACCACGATGTTGGCCTTGCTCTGACGGTGCAGGTACTCAACCGCCTGCGCCAGCCCCGCCTGATCGAGGTGCACACGCGCCACCTCACGGCTCAACCCTCCATCGCGCACCACCCGTCGCTGCTCGATTTGCCGATAGCGAATCATCCCCTGCCCCAGCAGAGCGCCGGCACCCATACCGGACAACAACATGATACCCCAGAGCATCAACCGCATGGCGTGCCGCAAAGCCTACCGGCTCCAAGCGATCGCCGTCAAAGAAAATTGCTGCGGTGCGAATCTTTGACCCAAAAACATTCGATAATCGGCCGATATCGGCTTTTCGATGGCCCCCTCTGGCCGCTCTCAGATTAAGACGCAAATCCGCGCAGTTTTGAGCCCCCAGAAACGGCTACTCGTTGTGCTTCTGCTCCTCCGGCGATTGCTCAAATCCGCCGACCTCCTGCTCAGCAATCGCCTCGATATCGAATTCCCCAGTCGATTCCCCCATACCGCCCCGCTCGTCTTCTGGCAGCTCGTCGAAAACCAGCGTCTGCGGCTCCTCTTCCTCCGATGCGATCGGCTGATGATTGTCCGGGACGTCCTCACGCGGCACCCCGTACTGCGCCTCTGCCGCTGGCTCCCCCTCGCCAGCCTCCATATCCATGCCCATCTCACCCTCATGCTCCGCGTGCGATTCGAGATTCTCTGAAGCTGCTTCTGCGGGTTCCGCTTCTGCGAGCCGCTCAACTTCAGCCTCAGGTGCGGCTTCCACCGCCAACTCCGCCTCGTCCGCTGCCGACTCACCGGTTTCCACCGGCGACACCGCCTCGGGTGCAAGATCCTGACCTACGTCCTCGATTTCGGCCACGTCTTCCGGCGGCTCTTCCGGCGCCACATTGTACTGCAACCTCTCACCTTGCTCCGTCGTCGGAGCCTGATGCAGCGCCGGCGCAGTCGCTACGACGCTGGTGTAGTACCCAACCGCAAAAAAACCCTGTTGCTGCTGATAGGGCAGGTTGATCAGCTCGCAGAATTCCGCGATCAGCGCCTGCGCAGCGGAGTCACTGCGCTCCGCCGCCTGGACTTGCCGCTGATGCTGGCGGTCGCGAAAACGCATAATCTGCACGAATCGCCCGGTGCTCTCGGCTGCGCCCCAGTTCGGACCCGCCTGCTCGTATACCTCGAACGAATCGCACCCCAGCTTCGTCATCACCTGCCGAAAACGCCTGATCAGGCGTTGATGGTCGAGGCGTCTATCCGCAGGAACAATGTAGCTGTTAGTCTGAAGGAGCATGCCAATGATTTCCTTGCGTGCCCGGCGTCTGTCGGCGCGCATTCTGCCATAACATCAGGCCCATGACAAACATGCGTGCAATTGGACTCCTTGCGGCACCCCTGCCAGCCATGCTGCCGCGCAAGCAGGCTTAGGCGCGGCCCTACGGCAATCATGCCTCTGGATGCCTCGCGGTTGCACCGATATGCTCCCGTCACGATGAACGCCAAGCAGCGAGCGGCAGAGTCCGCAGTCCAACTCATCCAAAACGGTATGGTCGTCGGATTGGGCACAGGTTCGACGGCCGAGATCTTCATCAAGGCGTTGGCTGATGCGGTTCGTGCCGGCCGATTAGACGATATACGCGGCGTCCCGACCTCCATCCGATCCGAAGAACTCGCTCAGCAAAGCGGCATTCCCCTGACCACCCTCGCCCACACCCCCCGAATCGACATTACGGTTGACGGGGCCGACGAGGTCACCCCCGATCTCAACCTGATCAAGGGCTTGGGCGGGGCCCTCCTGCGCGAAAAAATGATCGCTCAGAACTCAGTGAAACTCGTCATCATCGTCGATTCCACCAAATGCGTTGACGTGCTCGGCACCAAATCCCCCCTGCCGGTCGAAGTCGTCCCCTTTTCCCACGAAGCTCAGGAGCGCTACCTCAAAACCCTCGGTGCAACACCGACGCTCCGCATGTCGGGCGACAAGGCCTTCGTCACCGACAACGGCAACTACATCTACGACTGCCGTTTCTCCTCAATCCCCAATCCGCACGATCTTGAGCAAGCCCTCTTCCGCCGCGCGGGCATCGTCGAATCGGGCCTGTTCCTTGGCTTGGCAACCCTGGCGATCGTGGGCGATGACTCGGGCGTTCGGACCGTCACCCGATCGCGCCGCGGCTAGTCCCCGCTCTCCAATATCGCCATGAACGCCTCCTGGGGTATATCCACGCTCCCAACCCGCTTCATGCGCTTCTTTCCCTCTTTCTGCTTCTCCAGTAGCTTCCGCTTGCGCGTGATGTCCCCGCCGTAGCACTTGGCCGTGACGTTCTTCCCAACCGATTTGATTGTCTCCCGTGCGATGATTTTCCCTCCGATCGCCGCTTGAAGCGGAATTTCGAACAGATGTCGTGCTATCTCCTGTTTCAGCCGCACCAGCAGCTTCCGCCCCCGCTGCTCGGCGTGATCGCGATGCACGATCACCGATAGCGCATCGACCCGATCTCCATTGACCAGGATATCCATCTTCACCAGGTCCCCCGCCCGGAATCCGATCAGATCGTAGTCCATCGTCCCGTACCCGCGGGTCGCGCTCTTGAGCCGGTCGTAGAAATCGTAGATGACCTCCGCCAGCGGCATCTCGTAAACCAGAATCACCCGCTGCGTCCCGATGTATTCCGTCTTCTTATAAATCCCCCGCCGATCCTCGCACAGCTTCATCATCGCCCCCACGCTGTCGCTCGGCAGGATCAGGTTCATCGCAATGTATGGCTCACGAATCTCCAGCACCTGCGTGGGATTCGGCAATTCGCTCGGTGAATCGATCCGCTTGACCGTCTCGTCCGTCATGGCAATCTCATACGTCACCGTCGGCGCGGTTTGCACCACCTCGATGTTGAACTCTCGCTCCAGCCGCTCCTGAATGATTTCCATGTGCAATAGGCCCAGGAAACCACAGCGGAAGCCAAACCCCAGCGCATCGCTCGACTCCGGCTGAAACGTGAACGATGAATCGTTGAGCTGCAGCCGATCCATTGCATCCCGCAGTTCTTCGTACTGCGTCTTGCCAGATGGGTAGAAGTCGCAGAACACCATCTGCTGGATCGGCTTGTACCCCGGCAGCGGTTCGCTCGCCGGCGTCGCCGCATCCGTCACGGTATCGCCAATGCGGACATCGTGAAGGTCCTTGATGGCGGCGACAATGAAGCCGACCTCGCTGGTTCCGATGCGCTCGACCCGCGCGGGCCGCGGCGTCAGCTTGCCGAGATCCGTGATCTGGTACTCCGTCCCATTCCCCATCAGCCGGATCTTCTGCCCCTTGATCAGTTCCCCATCCACGACTCTCACGTAAACGATCACGCCGCGGTAGTCGTCATACAGCGAATCAAAGATCAGCGCCCGCGTGGGCTTTTCCACCAGTCCCCGCGGCGGCGGCAACTGCTCGCACAGTTTCGCGATCAGCTCATCGATCCCCTGTCCCGTCTTGGCCGATACCAGCAGGCAATCCTCCGCCGCAAACCCCAGCACCTGCTCGATCTCCTCCGCCACCTCCGTCGACCGGCGCTTGGCAGATCGATCTTGTTGATCACCGGAATGATCTCCAGCCCCGCATCGATCGCCGCATAGGCGTTGGCCACCGTCTGCGCCTGCACGCCCTGCGTCGCATCGACCACCAGGATCGCCCCCTCGCAGGCCTGAAGCGCCTTCTGCACCTCGTAATGAAAATCCACATGCCCCGGCGTATCAATGAAGTTCAGCATGAACTTCACGCCCCGGTGCTCGTGAAACACCGTCACCGCCGACGCCTTGATGGTGATCCCGCGCTCGCGCTCCAGATCCATGTCGTCCAGGATCTGTTCCTTGAATTCGCGCTCGGTGATGGCCCCGGCCCGCATCAGCAGCCGGTCCGACAGCGTGCTCTTGCCGTGGTCAATATGGGCGACGATGGAGAAATTCCGAATCTGCAAATCAACTCCGTATGATCAGTGGAGATTAAGGCATCGTGATTCTAGGAGACGGCCCCCGGCTCGCCAAATCACCTTGCCCGCGTGCGGCAGCGCTCCCGGAAGACCCCGCTTATACCGCCCGACCCGATACCGCAAGTCTATCCGTTCCTCTCATGCCGGCGCTCTTGAGTCCTCGTGCCTGCCAGCCAATAAACCAATAGCCGCCCGCACCGCAGGGGATCCTTCTTGAGCACCGCCACCAGCCCCCCATCCTCCGACCTCTCACGCCTGGCACTCGAGATGTACCAGCGGAGTGCGCACAGCGCTGCCCTTCGTTCGGCCGAACTGCTCACGCAGGCGCGGCGGGTCTCGCGCTGGCTGGCGATACTGGCTGTTGTCCAGACATTCCTGGCCGTCTTCGTCTGGCAATCGCTGGGTACGATCGACCATCCGCCCCCGGTAGTCAGGATCTCGGCCCTGTCCACCGCCATTATGGCGGCCATGTTCTGGGGGCTCTGGATCTGGTCCCGGCGCTCGCCCCTGCCGCCGGCCATTGCGGGCCTGGCCATCTACGTGACGATGTGGTGGGTGACCACCGCCTATACCTGGGCCGCCCTGACGCGGCTGATCGGTCAGGAGGCGGGCGATACGGGCCGATCCGCTGAGCGTCGTCACCGTGCTGCGCTGGCTGATCACGATCGGGCTGCTGCGCCGTGATCAGCGGGGCCAGGCACCGGCGGCTATCGCAGAGGTTCCTGGCGGCGCCGACCGTCCCCGATCCCGCACTGCCCCTGGCTGACACACCGCGCCGGATCGCCGGCCTCGGCACCAGCATCGCGACTCTTTGTCGTGATGCTCTACATTCTCCTGGATCTGATTGCCCTCTGGGGAAGCAGCGAGCTGACGCCCATCCTCTTCAGGAAGATGGTGATGGTAAATGCCATCATCGTCATCACCTGGAGCCTCGCCTGCTGGCGGGACGTCTATCGGCCGCTCGCCCGGCCCATCAATCCCCTCTGGTATTTCGCCGCCATCGGCCTGGGCGGCTGCACCTTCGCGATCGCCCGCGGCTGGATCGCCCTGGTCCATCTGTGGGCGAATCTTCCCACGCCCGATGTCACGGTCCTGAGCCAGAGCCAATCATGGGCCTGGCCGTTGCTCATGGTCGCTGTCGCCCCGCCATTGTCGAGGAGATCGCGTTCCGCGGCATCATCTTCGCCGCCTTCCTGCGCAGTCTCAAAGGATGGGAAACCGTGATCGTGACCGCCCTGATGTTCATGGTCCTGCACGCCGACGTCCCTGCCTTCCCGCACCTGCTGCTCTGCGGCATGATCTTCGGCCTGCTTCGTCTCCGCAGCGGCTCCTGGCTCCCGGGTGTCTTCATGCACTTCACCCACAATTTCCTGGTGTTGCTGAGCGGGTCGCACTAGCCGATCGTCCCGCCCTCCGGGAACCTCCGCCACCTGCTGATTCATCCGCCCCCTTGCTTCCGCAACCTGCCGGGCCACGACGGGTCCACCGCAGACATCCAGCACTTCAGGCTACCTGACGACCCCGGCCAGGCAGGCGCGGTCGCTTGTGATAAGGGGGCGACCTGCGCCATCACCTCCGGCGACAGCACGCTGTGCGACGGCTGTGTTCACCGCCAGGCGAGCCGCAAGGCGTAGGCATCGGCAGCCATACCCACGGTTCGTTCTACCCGTCGTCCATAGAACACGCCGCAGTGCCGGAGGCGGCAACCCCCGGCCATGCTTCCGATTAGACCCTGCTCCTGCAGAAGAAGACACGCAGCAAAGCCCGACCCGCTGTTCAGCATCAATCCGACCCCCGCCGCTCATGAACGGCCAAAGCGACGTTAAGAATCCCTGCTGCATCGTCCCGCCTCTGAATGCCGGACCGCAAAAGCTGACCTTCGCCCGCCCTGTTTCACCCCATGCAACCCGACCGCCCGCCGGTTGGCAAACCGCACCATAAGAGGACATTCCGCTCCCCTGTCCAGCCCCAATGAGCTTCGAGGTCACACCGTGCTCTCACCGTACCCACACCGTTGCCTCCCCATCCCCCCGCAACCACGACAAAATGTCGCTCTGACGACAAACTGGTCCGAATATTGCCCCCATTCCCTTGACCAATCAGACTTCGTCCATGTTTGGGATTTCGGGCCTCGGATCTCGGGATCTACCCAACTGCGGGCAAGCTGTACGACCCGTGATGCAGTGAATGAGGCGACGAGCCCCGTATTCCTCTGGGTGAATGACGGCTCCCGGCGCAGCAGCGTCGGGATGACCATCGGATCGTTGCTTAAAGCGCACCGGCCCCGACGACCACGACGCGGCCCACACGCCAGACACCCACCGCATCACGGGCCAGCAGAGCGATCAGCCAAACCGAACGCCCCCGCCCGCTCCGCGGCGGTGTCACAGAAGAGCCTGCGCGCCAAGCACCCCTTGACTCCAAGCGGGATTCATAGTCGGCTGGTTATCTGCCCGGCCGTTCTGCCCAATCCAGAAAAGTCGTCAAGATGAACTCCAATTTCGATGGATCTCCTGCGCCCTCGAAGGTGTTGCCTTTAACGGAGATCGAATGCCATTGGATCTCCGACGGATGCTCAAGCCCTTCACGCTGCTCTAGACCTTCGGCGAGCGCCGGGAAGGCGCGTCTTTCCAAATCAGTACCCGCGAGATCGATCTTGACCAGCCACCCGGGATTGTCGAGCGATTCGATCTTAACGCCGGAACCGTGTTCCCAGTCGCCGTCGCACTGGGACGTGTACCAGTTCTGAATACGCGCGAGTGTCGATGCCATAGGGCAGATAACGGACCATCGTTCACTGGCCGGGGCCGACGACCAGCGCTCGAAATCACTAGGGCCGTCTTTGCCCCGGTCCAGTGCAGCGAATGGTTATGCAGCCAGCCGCTGCAGCCGACGGACTTTACGAACAATCTCAAGGAGCGTACGCGGCAGCACACTGACGAACGCTGTAGCGCCTGCGAGCAACCAGAAGATGAGGCCCAGCGACTGCTTGGTGTATCCAGCTTCGTTCAGCATAGCACACGCCGCGAAACCGAGCATCAAGCCAAAGCAGCTCCAAGCCCAAGCATTACAGAATCGCTCGATCATCGTCCGAGGATGTGCGTCTTCTGGCTGCATAACGAAGAGGAGTCTATCCGGCGTGCGCTGGCGGAGCCAGGCGTTGCCGGGGGCGTGTCCCGCACGGCGGATAGACTCGGTTGAACTGAACCGATCCCCGTTATGGGGATTGCTTTGAGTCTGGCGATCGGCAGTGCGCAGGGGAACAGGATTCGCCTGGCCGTTGGGCGATGCCACGACGGGCGTGAAGGCTGCCGATACCCGCCGGCGGGCATGCAAGAGGGGCGTTTCCCCATGATCCGCGCAGCAAAGAGGGTCCGCCAGGATTCGGCGATTGACCGCGAGTGCTTGACCATGCGGGCCTTGTGCCCCTTGCCATCCCGCACGTGGATGAGCATGCGCTGGGAGTCGATGTCACCGATCTGTAAGTCAAAGGCCTCACTGATCCGCAATCCCGCGCCATAGAGCGTCATCAAGAGGGCGTGGTACTTGGGCTCATGCGCTGCAACCGCAAAGAGGCGGCGCAGTTCCTCTGGTGAGAGGACGCCCGGCAGACGTTTGGGCTTCCGGGCACAGGGGAGCCTCTGGAACTGCTCATCGCGTCCGAGGGTGACGCGGTAGAAGAACTGCAGGGCGCAGCGGGTCTGGTTGTAGAGACTCCAACTGACGCGGCGTTCCTGGACCAGATACAGCAGGTACTGCCGCACCTCTTCGCCACTGATCTGCTCCGGCGAGCGGCCATAGTGCCGGGCCAGGTGCGCCACCGCGCGGACATAGGCCTCGACGGTGTGGGAAGAGAAGTTGCGAAGACGAATGTCCTCGATCAAGCGCTGACGAAGTGCCGTCATCGATAGGCTCCTTGTAAGGGACAAGGAGGCGATGATGGCCGGTTCGGTCACACCCTCGATAACAAAGGCGATTCCCCCACAGCAAACCCTCCCCCGCAGTTCCCACCGCGAAGCGGTTTAGTTCAACCGGTGCGTTGCCTGCCGATGGCATGATAATCTGCGCATGACTCGTCCAGCAGAATTTGAGTTTCGGTAGATAACCTCGGAGCGAGGATGGGGCCTCGGGGGCAAGGGGGGAAGAAAAGCAAATCTGCCCGGCCATCGGCCGGTCCGTATTCGTGGGTTCCGACATTCAGCAGCGCAACTGCTTTTCGCTGCGCAGCAGCTCGGGCGTCGCCCGAATCGGCCGCGTAGGGTGTGATGGTCGAGCCGGAGGCGAGGATGATGGTTGGAGGCGCAAGGTCGGAGGTGACGCTACGCCGGGGTGGGTTTCGCCTTCATACTCCCTCGGCTCCTCGGGGGCCTGGGCCGCCAGTTCCTCCAGAGACCCGCCATCGAGCTTCGCCGGGGCGGGGGCGGCGTCCTGCGAAGCCGGCGGAGAATCAGACAGCGAGCCGCCGCCGCCAGCGCTCACCGGGCCGCCGCAGCGCGGACCAACACATCCTGCACGCCTTTAGCCATCTTGCTCCAACTGAAACGACGGGCACGCTCAATTCCCTCGCCGATCAGCCGCTGGCGAAGCGATCGATCGCTGCTGACCTGAGCCATTGCGGCTACGAGTTCGTCAGCGGATTCCGGATTGACGTACAGCGCTGCATCGCCCGCGACTTCGGGAATGGAGCTGTTTGGGCAGGTGAGCACCGGGCAGCCACAGGCCATCGCCTCGGCGACCGGAATTCCAAAGCCTTCATAGACCGATGGATAGACCAGCGCGGCCGCGGAGCAATACGCGGCAATCAGATCCTCATCGGATACAGGGCCCAGGTAGCGGACCGAACCGGGCACCATCAGCACCTCATGCTCCGGCTCGAACAGCCCCCCACCGCCCACGCAAACAATCTGAAACTGCTCCCGCTGGGGAAACTGGCCGAAGGCCTTGAAAAGCAGCGTGATGTTCTTGTAGGTCTTGCGCGTGCCGACCGTCAGAAAGAACGGCTTTGGCAGACCAAAACGCCTCCGGAACTCCGCGATGCGCTCGGCAGACGCAGGCCGGAACTGCGCCGGCACCCCGCAATGCGCCATGGTCACCTGTTCCGGACGCACCGCGGGACAAAGCCGCAATAGATCGCGCCTCGTATTCTGTGAAACTGCGATGTGCGCCGAGGCACGGTCGATCGCCTCGCGCTTTTCCACCCACATGGGCCCTTGAAACTGGAATAGTTCGGAAATCATGTCGTGAACGATCACGACTGATGGAGTCGAAGCAGGAAAGGAGTAGTAAGTGGAAATGAACAAATCGGCTGATACGCGGTCACAGATCGACTGGAGCATCTCCCGATCCTGAGGCAACCGGCCGTAGTCGTGCCGGGGGATCTGCAACGGAGTGATGCCGGCAACAGGCGGAAGGGTTCTGCCCCGATCCAGCAATACCAGATGGTCGGAGAACCCGCTGAGCACCCATTCCTGCAGAAGCGAATTCCAGACCCGCGTAATGCCGGTCAGGTAGTCCTGAAAGAAGACTCCATCCACAACGACTATGGGCCGGCGCAGTTTACGACGGCCCTGTGATGCATAATATTTTGCGCACCCGCTGGAGTATCTCAATGTTGCAACCCCACTTATAATCACCGCATCGAACGACGCCTCACCCTGAGGCGATGATGAAACGGCAAGATCCCAGACCCTTTAACGCAGATCCCATGTCCAAAAAAGACACCGAAGAATACGCCCGGAAATTCCGTCCGGCAACTCCGTCACTGGATCAAGAGGTCGAAGCGGCATTAGCAGAGCTCTCCCTCGACGATCTCTACGCCCAGCAGGCCCCCCCTTCCGCCGGACCGGGCGAGGGTGGCGGCAAGCTCCGCCGCGGCAGAATCCTCTCCGTCACACCGGATGATGCCATCGTCGATCTCGGCGGCAAGAGCCAGGGCCTGGTCCCCATGACCCAGTTCGAGGCCGAGCCCAAAGTCGGCGAGGAATACGAATTCGTCATCGACCGCTTCGACCCGCGCCAGGGCATGCTCATGCTCCTGCGCAAAGGCGCCGCGGCCACCAACGTCTCCTGGGACAGCCTCGAAGTCGGCCAGATCGTCGAAGGCACGATCACCGGCTCCAACAAAGGCGGCCTGGAAGTCAACGTCAAAGGCATGCGCACCTTCATGCCCGCCGGCCAGGTCGATCTCTACTTCAACCCCGACCTCTCCCAGCTCGTCGGCCAGCGCATCAAGGCCGAGGTCATCCAGTTCAGCCGCGAAGGCCGCAACCTCGTCATCAGCCGCAGAAACGTCCTGGAACGCGAAAAGGAAGAAGCCAAAGGCAAGCTGCTCGAGGAACTCGCCGAAGGGCAGGTCCGCCGCGGCGTCGTCCGCAACATCATGGACTACGGCGCCTTCGTCGATCTCGGCGGCGTCGATGGACTGCTCCACGTCTCCGAGATGACCTTCCGCCGCGGCGTCAAACCCGGCGACATCGTCAAGGTCGGCGACGTGCTGGATGTGAAGATCACCAAGTTCGACCGCGAGACCGGCAAGATCAGCCTCTCGCTCAACCAGGCGCGTGGCGTCGATCCCTGGCTCGACGCCGCCACCAAGTACGCCGTCGGCACGCAGATCACCGGCCGCGTCACCAAGGTCGAAGCCTTCGGCGCAGTTCATCGAAGTGGAGGAAGGCGTCGAGGGCCTGCTCCCGGTAAGCGAAATCTCCTGGCAGCGCGTCAAGCACCCCGGCGACGTCGTCAAGGAAGGCGACACCCTCCGCCTGGTCGTCCTCTCCGTCGATCCCGCCGCCAGGCGCATGAGCTTCAGCTTGAAGCAAGCCGGCCCCGATCCCTGGAAGACCGCCAACGAGCGCTACGCCACCGACATGGTCGTCAGCGGAACCATCACCCGCACCGCCGACTTCGGCGCCTTCGTCGAGCTCGAGCCCGGCCTTGAGGGCCTCGCCCACATCTCCGAGCTCTCCGACAAGCCCGTCCGCCAGGTCACCGATGCCGTCAAGCCGGGTGAGCAGGTCCAGGTGCGCATCCTCACCATCGACCCCGAAAACCGCCGCATTTCCCTCTCCATCAAGCGCGCTGTCGGCGCTGCCGCACCATCCACCGCGAGCACGCCCGCCCCCACGAGCAAGACCCAGGCCAAGAAAAAGCGCCCGCCCCTGCGCGGAGGATTGGATTTCTAAAGGCGATGAGCGAAGCCGCGGCGGAAATCTTCTGCGTCGATTGCGGCTACAACCTCCGCGGCATCGCCAGCGACCGCTGCCCCGAATGCGGCTGGACCATCGACCGCAACGCCCTCGCCCGCAGCCGCATCCCCTGGACCCACCGCCGCGACATCGGCCGCTGGCGAGCCTACTGGCGCACGGTGTGGCTGGGCAGCCGGCGGGTAAAGGATCTCGCCCTCGAGATCAACCGCCCCATCGATCCGCGTGACACGCGCCCCTTCGCACTGATTACCGCCCTCCTGATCGGCGTTCCGTTTGCGATCGCGGCGCTGGCAACCGTCCTTATCGAGACTCAAGGAATATCCCTCAGGGCGCTTGCTCAATTCATCCCGCTTGCGCCGAATGCCGGACCGCGGACCGATCTGGCAGCGCCGCTGATGGCCGGTTTCATGTTCTGGCCGACGCTGCCCGTGTGCATTCTTCTGTTTGTCTGGGGGATGATCCGATCGATGCGCCTCTGGGTCGGCAGCCGCCAGACCGCACCGACTCTGCACCGGCACGGCGCTGCATTGAGTCAATACGCCACGGCACCGCTCGTCTTCGCCCCGATCGGCCTGGCGTTGCTGGCAGCCGGCGCGGGAATGAGACAGATCGATGTGCCAGGCAACGCCATCTTGTACAACATCGCGGAGCTCCTCGTGCTCGGCGCAGGCGCATCGGTTATCGCAGGCTCAGTTGGATGGTGCTGGCTCAACGTTCTGCGTCTTCGACGGAGCACGCTTCACTTGAGCGCGGGCCGAACGGCGCTGACGGCTGCGGCAATGCCCATGTCTTGGCTGCTGCTCGCCACTGTCACGTTTGGAATCCTCCCGTGGGTGATCGGATTGCTGTGCCTGATGGTCGTGAGCATTCGGTAACGCCCCCATCAAGGCTTCGTCGCCGGTTGCGTGCCCGGCAGCGGCAGGAAGCGGGACAGATCCAGGTACTGATCGTCCAGCGCCCATGGGCGGCCTGCCAGCCATAGGTCGGCGTCACGGGTGGCTTCTGCCCGTTGAGTTTCGTGTCGTCGCGGCCGTTCGATCCGACGCTGTAGAGAATCGGCCGATCGCTGCCGTCCGGCAGAGCGTGTCGCAAAAGCAGATATCCGGGCGGACGCCCGTCCGCGGCCATGGGATCAATCGGCAGCGACGGCAGATACGCCGGCACCAGTTCCCTGAGCGAGTCCGGCCATCGTCCGTGATGGTCCGTGCGATAAAGCTGCACCGCCAGCGAAATCGCCAGCATGTGCCGCGACATTCGAAACCGCATGTCCGTTTCGATCATTCGGTCGAGGCTGGGAATCACAATGCTTATTGGCCCCGAGCCTTTGAAAAGTGGGTGCACCAGGGCATGCGCAGCCGGCGCGCTCGGCTGGGTTGCCGCCCGCAGCAAGACCGCATCAGCCGAGAGTTCACGGGCCAGTTCCAACTCATAGAGTGGTCGGACCACCCAGACCTTCTTCTCGCTCTTTGCAATTTTCTGGATCCAGGAGATGCGCTCCCCCACCAATGTCAACCGAAGCGATTCGCCTTCCGCAGATGTATCAAGCAGCTTCCGGAGAATGCTCCTAACCTCTTGCCTCACCGGATCGGCAGGATCGTTCGCTCGTATCTTCAAACCCGGGCTGATGATGGACAGCCGGTGGATTGCCAGCGCATTGATTCCAATGGCGACGAGATGGGCGATGACCGTGTGCTGCGCGTCGATTGCGCGGGCAAGGTGAAGACAGGCACGAATCCGCTCCAGCGCCTCAACGTCGTTGCCTTGGAGGTGCGCGTATACGCGCCCGATCCGCGACTGCGCACGCGAGATTGCGCGGGGCCGAATTGATGGAAATTCGGCTTTACTGTTGCCGGCCAAAAGAACAGAGGCCGCTGGCGTGCTTCCCGCAGTACTGCAAACGTTTTGGCATTGGCCCGCGCCGAGCCCTCAGCAAGCTTGTACCACTCCGGCGGGAAGGGTGGATAGTCAGCGTAGCTGAGGTTCGATTGCGACGGTGAATCGATTCCCGCACTGGATACCTTCTGCGCCGCCGCAATGGCGCGCTTGATCAGCGGCACCGCATCCTCCCTCTCATCGGCCCCAGGATGCGCAAACAGCTCCTGCACCGTCAGCGGATCAGGCCGTGCCTCCGCCAGCGCCGATCCAGTCGCCGCTGCGCGATCGCCCCCCAGACCAGCCGGAGAATCAGCAGCGCCACCACTGCGGCTGCAATCAGGACCATGATTCGAAGAGCCGGACGCCCTGGTCTGGTCCGGGCAGTCGTCCCTTCAACCGGCGCCTGTCGTTGAGGGGGCGGCGATTCCATCCCGCCCAATGTACGCCAAATCCCCTCCCCCGTCGTGGCGGCAGGACGACCACGCCAGGCAGAGCGGACGATTGCAGGCCCCGCGGTTTTGCGTTAACACAATGCCGCTCGCCGATCGAAGGAACGGGCTCTATGGGTGAATCCAGCATTGCGACCGCCGCCGATTACGCCGATGCCATGCTCATCGCGCGCTCTGCCAAGAACGCGTTGTTCCTGATCATCCTGGTCCTGCTGCTGGTGCAACTGGCGATCTTTTTCGTCTATCGATACGAGGCGATCTCGTTTGCGCCGACCGTGATTCACCATCCGGCGGCGACCGCCCCCGGCACCACGCAGCCGGTGGAGGTCGCCCGCCCGGCACGCGAACTGGTGCTGATCTACCTCGTGGGCATCAGCGATTTTCTGGGCGTCGCCCTTGCGGTGGTCCTGGCGCTGGTGCTGCTCCTGCTGGTCAACATCATGCTGGTCGGCCGGCTGATCGGCGTGGCCCGCGTTACCTCCGCTTACATCTGGACGTTGATTTTCCTGGTGCTGGTGTTCCCCTGGCAGGCTTTTCTGGAATCGTACTGGTTCAAAATCCCGGGGATTCTGTACACCTGGCAGGAGCTGATCGACCGCGGCCGCTGGCACGATGTCGATTGGAACCACGGCATGCAGAACTGGGCTCGATTCGTGGTGATGCCGATCGTGGGTGTGATGATCCTGATGGCGGTGCAGATCAAGAGCGTCCGAGGCATACGCCAGGCGCTCGGCGAGACCACCGACGTGCAGTCGTAGCGTCGGCGGCTGCCGGTGCACGGAGGCTTGGAGAGAAGATGCACGAAGAGCGCGGGACCATCGCGGGAGATTACGTCGTCAACGAGCCGTTTACCCTCTGGGGCTCGATCGGCGGGAACGTGCGCGTGGCCGAGGGCGGAAAGTTCTATCTCCGCGGCGCGATCTACGGCGATCTGATTTGCGAGTACGGCGGGCGCATGCACATCTTCGGCCGCGTCACCGGCTCGCTGACCGTCAAGCGCGGCGCCAAAGTCATCCACAGCGGCGTTATCGGCGGCGATGCGATCAACGATGGCGGCCGGCTCTTCATCGAATCGACCGCGATCATCAACGGCAGGATCAAGACGCTGCGCGGGGAAACCAAAATCTCCCACCTCTACGCCGGCCAAACGCCGCCCCAGACCTGATTTCGAGCCGCATCGCTCCGCATGAAATCATTTGCGTGGGGCGTGGTTCCCCGTGACAATCGAACGGCAGATCATGAGCGCTGAAGGCGTGGATTCATCTCCTGTCGCGGACCTGGTGGCCGTCGCGCGTGGCGATAAGCCGGCGGATCTGGTGCTGCGCAACGCCCGGCTGGTGAATGTCTTCTCCGGCCGGATCGAAGAGACGGACCTCGTCATCGCCGGTGGCCGGATTGCGGCGCTGGGGGCGGGATATGCCGGATCGCAGGAGATCGACCTGCATGGCGCGCTGGTGGCGCCGGGGCTGATCGATGCGCACGTGCACATCGAGTCGTCGATGTGCATCCCGCCGCAGTTTGCCACGGCGGTGGTGCCGCGGGGCGTGACGACCGTGGTGGCCGATCCGCACGAGATCGCCAACGTGGCCGGCACCGCGGGCGTTCACTTCATGGCGGACGCATCGCGCGACCTGCCGCTGCGCGTGGAGTTGATGGCGCCGAGCTGCGTGCCCGCCACGGAGATGGCATCCAGCGGCGCCAAGCTCGGAGCCGAGGAACTGGCTACGCTCCTGGCGGACAAAACGGTACGCGGCCTGGCCGAGGTGATGAATTTCCCCGGCGCCATCAGCGGCAACGGTGAGGTGACGGCCAAGGTGCGGGCCTTTGCCGGTCACCCCATCGACGGGCACGCGCCGGCCGTGCGCGACAAGCGACTGAATGCTTATATTGCCGCCGGCATCGGCTCGGATCATGAGTGCGTGACCCCCGATGAGGCAAAAGAGCGCCTTTCGCGCGGGATGTACCTCCTGATTCGCGAGGCGACCGGTGCCCGCAATCTCGACGCATTGCTGCCGATCATCACACCCGCCAACGCCCGGCGGATCTGCTTCTGCACCGATGACCGCACGCCCGCTCATCTTCTGACCCAGGGAAGCATGGACGAGATACTCCGTCGCGCGATCGCGTTCGGCATTGATCCGATCGATGCGATCCGGATGTGCACGCTGAACCCGGCCGAGTGGTTCCGTCTCGAAGATCGCGGCGCAATCGCGCCTGGCCGCGTGGCGGATCTGGTTGTCTTCGACGATCTCAGATCCTTTTCAGCGCGGCAGGTCTATGCCGCTGGTCGGCTTGCAGCGGAGAACGGGAAGCTGGTCGAGCCGGTGCCTCAGCCGCTGATTCCGCCGGAACTGAGCAGCTCGTGCCGGATCAAGTGGTCAGGCATCCGTCTGGACGTCGGCGTGCGCAAACGCCACATCCGCGTCATCGGCCACCTCGCCGATCAGCTCGTCACCGAGAATCGCGTGATGAATGCCACGATTCGCGCCGGAAACATCATCGCCGATCCGCAGCGCGACATCCTGAAAATCGCGGTGATCGAGCGCCACAAGGAAACCGGTCGCTGTGGCGTCGGATTCATCCAGGGCTTCGGCTTTCAGCAAGGCGCGATCGCCGGTACCGTCGCCCACGATCACCACAACCTGATCACAATCGGCGTGGACAACAATTCAATCCTGACCGCGATCAAGGCCGTGCTCAGTACCGGCGGCGGACTCGCAGCAGCGAATGGACAGCAACTGCTCGCATCCCTGCCACTGCCCGTGGCGGGGTTGATGAGCGATCTGCCGATTGAAGAAGTCAATGCAAAGTACGCAAAGCTGCTGGAGGCCGCCCGTCAACTTGGCTCGAAGATCGCCGATCCCTTCATGGCCATGAGCTTCATGGGCCTGGAAGTGATCCCGGCGCTCAAGCTCACCGACATGGGACTGGTGGATGTCAACAAGTTCGCGCTGACAGAGCTCTTTGCGAATCCAGCGTGACACGGACCGCTTCTTCGATCTCACCTTGCGTAATGGACCGTGCATCCATATTGACGGGTACGCGGCTCACTGACCGGCTTGCCCGCCAGCAGTTCATCAAGCGCCTTCTGGACGTAGTTCACCTTGCCCTCGGTACGATCACCGTCTCGGTCATTGTCGATCGCGCCGGTGTAAACGAGGTTCCCGGCCTTGTCGATGATGAACATATGCGGCGTGGACTTCGCGCCGTATTCATGCCCCACCGTACCCGCCGAATCGTTGAGGATGGGGTGATTGACGCCCAGCTCCGAGGCCGCCGCCTTATTGTCCTGGTTGGTCTTCCCAGCCGTCGAATTGATCGCGAGCCAGACCACACCCTTAGGCGCGTACGCATCGACGAGCTTATTCATCGTCTGCTCGCGATAGTGCCGCTGAACGTACGGACATTCATTGTTGAACCACTCGAGGACGACGATCTTGCCTTGGTAGTCCGAAAGGCTGATCGTCTTTCCGTTCTGATCTTGGAGGGAGAAGTCTGGCGCCGGCTTGCCCAGCTCCGCCTTGGGCTGCACGTTCGCCGCCCGCGCCAGCGAGAGCACACCCAGAGCCGCCACCATCACGACCGCGACGCTCAATACCATCAGCTTGCGCATGAAAGCCTCCTTACGCGTTGAGTGTTGTTCAATTGGCTGCATCGGACTGCTCAATCGCCACGGGAATTTCCACGCCCGCGCACGAGCCATCGCCAAGAGTATAGGCCAGGACAGAGACAATCTTTCCAGGCGATGCCTTGGGATCGCCTATTCGCTCGGCGGTAAAGCTCACCGCCGCCTGACGTTGCCTGAGGGAAACACGAATGTTCTTCACGGCGATGACGTCGCTTGGACCGGGAAACCATTCTGGATCGTGTGCGCCTGCGGGCAGCAAAACATCAACCGTTCCCGACCAGCCTTGCGTTGCCCCCTGACCGGATGAGCTGACGCTCACCTTCGCGTGGTTCGCGGGAGTGGGATTCTGCGACATCCACTTTTCAAAGAGCTCTCGGTTGTCGCAGATCGAATCCTGCGCCCGAAGGCAACAACAGCGTTGCCCTGCCGGTCCCCATCAGGCAGACATTCTGGCACACGAGCCAATGGGCATCGCACCAGAACTGATTCTGCATTCCGGTCGCGCCCGAAACATCAGGCGTAACCGTCGCGATGAGCATCACCTCATTCGTGTAGCCGAACACAGTCCCCGCCGGATCGGTGATCTTCTGCGGCACCGGGTACCGCCACGGCCCCGCGGTAAACCCCTGAGGGACCGTCAACGTTGCGACGGTCGGCGCGCCCGAGTCTCCCGGGTTCTTCCAATAGATGTGCCAGCCAGAGTGGATGGTCAAAAGAAGCCCGATGTGAAACGGCTCCCCCGGCTTGATCTGACTCACATCGGCGATCAGCTTCGTCTTAACGAGATCCTTGCCCGTCACTGCCCATACGGGAGCACAGCACATCAGCAGAACGACGACCGATATCCCTCGTAACACAACCCTGCAACGCGGCATCCGGGGCTCCTATTGTGTGGCATCCTCAAATTCGTCAATTTCCCACTAAGCCTTCCCCGTGACTCTATGACTCCGTTCCAGGCAATGCCCGACGCCCGCTTCCTTGCGAAAACTGGTCTTTGGCCTGATACGCAGGTACAATTTACCGCGAAGGCTTCGGGCGATGGAGGGCTTGAATAACCACCGCCAGGCAATCGAGCCGTAAGTGGGCCGGCTTCCAAGGCCCCGGAGCACGACGCGAGAGTTCGTATGGACAACGCTCGTCGCATCTCCATGCATTCGGTGGGCTCTAATCCGGGCCTGAGCCTTTCCCCCGCGCTCAGCGCGAATGTTCTGGTTCTCAATCGGTTTTATCAGGCAATCCGCGTGGTGAATGTCCGCCGCGCGTTTTCGCTGCTCTGCCGCGAGTTGGCCGAGGTCGTCCACATCGAGACCGACGCCAACGGCCAGGCCAAGTGGCAGAACTTTAACTTTGCCGACTGGACCGAGCTGTCGCAACTCAAGGCCGAGTTCGAGCCCGACGGCTTCGACTGGATTCACACCGTGCGCTTTCAGATCGCTGTCCCGCGCATTATCCGCCTCCTGGGCTACGACAAGCTCCCGCGTCAGGACGTGAAGTTCAACCGCCGTAACATCTACGCACGCGACAGCAACAAGTGCCAATACTGCGGCAAGAAGATGCCGACGACCGAACTTTCGCTCGACCACGTCGTTCCCAAGAGCCAGGGCGGCAAGAGCAGTTGGGAGAACATCGTCTGCTGCTGTGTTAAGTGCAACGTCAGGAAAGGCGGACGTACTCCCGAACAGGCGCACATGCACCTGATCAGCAGGCCGCACAAGCCGAAGCGCTCTCCGGTAATCAACATCCGCCTGGCCGACGAGCGCGTACAGCTCGTGGAAGCAGTTCCTCGATACGGCGTACTGGACGGTCGAACTGAAGTAGATTTCGGTTCAAGAGCGCGCGTGAATGTGGGGAGATTCTGCCAATCGTGCTGCTTAGCCGCTTTCGAGGGCACCGGAAATTTACCCATACTCTCAGAATAGGGGTCGCAGTTCGCAGATCCGTCACAAAACGATGGACGTGCTAACAGCGACGCTCTATTTTTGAATCCGTTTTCGCCGCTTCAGGAGTGATGTGACTGAGTCGAGAGAGAAGATGTGCGCCTGGGGGGCTGTCATCGCTTGGGCAGCCGTCATCTTCTGCGCTGGCGGCGAATACGGCTTCCGCCAGCATCATTGATCATACCGGAAGCAATCAGCCCGACGCCGGCGAAGGGTGGGAACTCTACAACTACTACGGCGGCTCCGATGCGTTCCCCGTAACCAACGACTACGGCGAAGACGCCTGGGGCGTGCAGAAGACCGACCCCGGGCAGGAACTGGTTTACAGCTATCAGTTGACGTTGGATCAGGCAAACCAGGCGGAAAGCCTCGGCTGGAACGTCAATGTCAGGCTGCGCGTCGTCGATGTGAATGACGCTCCCGACTTCGCCGTCAGCGTTCACTTCTCTGTGGGATCCACGCGCTACGACATGACCTTCGGCTCAACGTTGCAGGCCGATCCAATTGTGATGCTTGTCACCGCGTATGAGGGCAACGGATTGAATCCCACCGGCATTACCTACACCGACACCGGTGCCGGCCCCGGATATCACGACTACAAAATGGCTTATGATCCCGTCGCCGGCGGCGCGGATCTCTTCATCGACGGAGTCAAACGCATCAGCAACTACCAGGGCAATCCGAACGTGGACAACACACCACGCGTCTTCTTCGGCGCCGCCGGAAATCAGGGAATCGGCACCGGCTACTACAACCGGATTTCCGTGGAGGTGCCGGAGCCGGGATGTGCGAGTCTTATGCTCATGGGCGCTCTGGGCCTTTTGCGGCGTCGCCGCCGCTCGGGTGTGCCCCGTACTCGCTGAACAGGTCAATGATCGCTACGCACGTTCAGCCGCCCCGATGTCGGCGGCACCGCTGAGGGGAACGCGATTGCCGAAAAAGTCGTAAGTCGCCGGGACGTATCCACTCCCGGGATCTGGAATCGTGATCGCCGCGTTGATCATGGGCGACGTGGGCGCTAGCTCGTACTCACTCAGCTTCTTCAACAGCTTCGCGTTGAGCAGCATCCCCGCCGTCCCCGGTGCCAGCAGTTGCGGGTCGGCGTCCGTCCCGGTGGGTGAGCCGTTGAGCATTTCCGGCCCAACCGCCCGCCACGCATCCAGCGACGTATAAAACTGATTCTCCCAGACGTAACTCGGCGTCGCGCCGGATGAGAAGAAATCATTGCCGTTGATCTGCGCGATGGACGATCCGGGAATGCCGTTGACGAGATACGCATTGCCGGTCGTAACAAAAATGTTGTTGCGGATCTGCACGCCCGTTCCGATGCCGATCAGGCGCAGCGCCGATGTGTTCGTGTAAGGCGAAGGATCGACGTACACCGTATTGTGCTCGATCAGGACGTCCTTCAAATCCGAATTGCCCGAAAGCGTGATTCCACCGTACCCGAAGCACCGCGCATCGTTCTGCGTAATATTGTAACGGATGACGTTGTGCCCCGATGGCCGGAAACCCGCAAACTGCACCGCCAGGAATCCCGGCCCGTCGTTATCGTGCGAATAGTTGTACTGCATGACCGAGTTGGTCACACCGCCATCGAGGTCGAGTCCTCCACCGTCCTTCGCGCTCGTTGCCGAGGCGTGATTCTCGAACGACTCGTTGTATTGCATCGTGACTGCATTCGAGTCAAACGCCCAGATCCCGACCGGGCCTCCATCGGAATTGTCCTGGAATTGCCCGTTCTGGTAAACGATGTTGCCCTGCACCAGGGCCCCGTCCACATCGACAATTTCGATACCCGATCCCGTGTTCGTCCCCTTGTCGATGATGCCCGTGTTGTTCGAAACGCGGTTGTAAGTGACATAGATTTTCGAGTTGGAGTAAGCCGTCGAGGTCGCGTCGAACGCGCCGGACACGATGATCCCGGCATCCCCGTTCCAGCGCACTCGGTTCTTCGTGATATCGACGTTGCTGTAGCCCGACTTCCCATTGTTTCCCCAGACGCGGATGCCGCCCCAGCGAAAGCCCTTGGACTCGACGGCCCCGATCGTGATGTTCGAAAGCTTCACATCGCCCGGCAGCGTATTGACTACGTCGATTCCCACGCCCGACGACGGCCCCTCTCCGGTGAGCGCGTTCCAGGTGCCCACGATCATGAGGTTCGTGACGACGATGTTTGAGGCATTGACGAGCGAAATCCCCGTCCCATTGCCCGCTGAGATCTTCGCCGGCTTCTTCCTGCCGTAGGTGGAGATGATCACCGGATATTTCGCCGACCCCGAATCGTTCGCATCGAGGACGATTCCGTTGGGCAGGCTGCGGAGCGAGACGTCATCGACGTAGAGCGTCGAAAGGTCCGAGCTCTTCGCGGCGAACACCTCGGCCCGCGCAAAACCGATCGGCACAACAAACGAGAACTGTGCCTCCGACCACCTGCCATTGCGAATGCCCTGATAGAACGTGCCGAGTTTCGTGTTGTTGGCCGTGTAGAACGTAATGCCAACTTCGCAGGTGCCAAATCCCTTGGTCGTGCGCAGGCTCCAGAATGAGAGCTCATAGGTATGGTTTGCGCGCACCTGGCTCGTCACATCCTGTCCCCGCGCCGCGGTTCCCGTACCAATGGCCAGTGCGCCCGCCCCGGAATGGACAAACGAGGGATCGCTGGTAATCACGGAATTTGCGGGATCGGTGCCATACGTGTCGCTCCAGCCGGATGAGAGATCCGCTTCAAAACCACCGTTGGCCAGGAGATTGGCACTGGGCGAGCCATGCACCGCGAAATGCTTGCCACCTTCCAGCAGAATCCGGTCGCCCGGATTCCAGTTCTTCTGGTTGATCCGATCCAGGGTCTGCCAGGCCTGCGCGGGCGAGCGTCCGGAGTTGGCATCGTTACCCGTTGGGCTGATGTAATAGGTGGCCGCCAGCAACCGCCGTGGCTCCAACGCTTCGGCTACCCGGTACGGCAGACGCCTCTCATTCCGACGGCCCCTTCCGCCATGTTCCACGATCCTGAACAGCATCCAGCGACTCCCATCGTAAAGGGGGAAAAGCGAGTTCGGCAGAACATCAGTGAACCCACAATCTCCCAGCGTATCTGAAAAACAGGGTGATGGGAAACACCTGAAACTTTTCCAAGAAAACCGTCAATTGGCAAATTCATTTCGATCGGACGTGGCACGAATCGATTCGCAACAAGTCGTTGATCAACCCCGATTTGCAACTCGGCAGCCGGGCAATCTGCCGATCCGCTCTTGTTCAACCGCACTCACGTTCCTCATGCACAGCCAGCGATCAAGAACCCATGGAGCATGAGCACGCCGAGGAGTCTCATCCGAACGTTCTACGCGAAACCGTCGTCTTCGCGGCGGCGTTTCTCGGCCTGGTTTCAATCCAACTCGCCGCATGCGATGGATGGGCCCTGATCTCGCGCCCGCTCTGGTTCGACGAATGCGTCACTTCGCTGCTGGCCAACGATCCCAGCGCCGTGCATGAGTTCCATGCACTGGCCACCGTGGAGCCAAACACACCTGGATTGTTCGTTCTTCGACGCCCCCGCACCGGATGCGCTCGGAGGTTTCGTCCGCCAGATCATCCACAACGTCGACGCTCAATACCCGGGCCCCGCGTCTGCAATTCATCGGCAGCTGCCCAACTCAACGCCTTCCTTATGGATCTGTTCTCCCGGCACCGCTCCGCCCGCATCGCTTGCGACCACATACACCTTCCGCAGGCTCAATTCGTGCGTCTATGACGCCAACCCAATTCGCCCCGCGCACGCCAGCCCCTAAACCAGTACAATTTTCCACAATAAGCAGCTTGGGATGGCGTTTAAGTGGCGGGCCAAACGCCACTTGCGCGCAATCTCCAGGAAAATCTGCCCCAGCGGAAGAAAATGACCTCCCCAGGCAACAGTACGAACGAATCCGCACAACGAGCGCTTAACCAGGCTCTCGTGATGCCGGACGATGCCGAGCTTCTGCGTCGAATCGAGCGCGGCGATCGCGCCGCCTTCGATGCCCTGGTGGCTCGTCATGCCCGCTATCTGCACGGCGTGGCTCACGCGCTCGTCGGAAACTCGGCCGACGCCGAGGACCTCGTTCAGGAAACGCTCATCGCGGTCCTGAACGGAAAGTTCCGAGGCGAATCGTCCGTCCGCACCTGGATGGTGCGGATTCTGGTCAAGCGGGCCGGCATGCTCAGGCGATCGCGCGGCGCAAAGGCCCGCATGTGCCGATGGCCGAGGCACCGCCGATCGAAACACGATCCGGTGTCGCGGGCGCGGATGCCCGGCTCGATCTGACGGCGATGCTTTCCGAGCTCTCCCCGGAACATCGAGCCGTGATCGTGCTCCGCGAATTGGAGCAGATGAGCTACGAAGAAATGGCCGAAGGCGCTGGGCATACCGCGAGGAACGATTGAATCAAGACTGCACCGGGCCCGCGAAGAACTGAGAAATCGCTTCGGCAAGTACTTTCAGAAGTAAGTCATGAGCTGCAAGCAAACCAATCAGATCCAGGCCTACTACGACAACGAGTTGCCGGCCGAAACGCGGCGCGTGGTCGAGGCCCATCTGCGCGATTGTGCCGATTGCCGTGATCTGCTGGCGGAGTTGGAGGGGCTTTCCTCGCTTCTCGGTAACATGCCGCTCGCGGCGATGCGTCCGGGTGCAATCCAGCGGTTCGAGAACGTCTGGCCCCGACGCTGGGATCGCGGCGTCCTCCGCATCGCCGGCTGGCTGACCGCGGCCGCGGCAGCCGTGCTGGTCGCGACCGTGATCAACTGGTCCGCCGGACCACATCAACAGACCGCACAGACGAACGATGTGCTCGAGACGGTCGCGGTCATGCCGCCGGCCGATTCCCGAACGGAGAATCGCCCGGAAAACATGCGGCTTGCCCAGTGGATGGTGGACGATCTCTCGCCAACGAACGGGACGAACCTGCGATGACAAAACTCGTCGTCACTCTCGGCTTTCTAGTCGCCTTCGCCGCCGGTCTGGCCGTCGGCGTCAGCGTGCAACAGCGTCGCCTCGCCGCAGGCGCCGCGCCCACAACCCGTCCGGCCGGCCGCGCCGGCTGGCTGGTCCGCGAGTTGGATCTGACCCCTCAGCAGGCCGATCAGATGCGCCAAATCTGGTCCCAGGTCATCCGCCACGGCGGACGCGAGCACGAAAGCCAACGCCAGCAGATTCGCATCGAGCGCGAAAAGGGAATCGAAGCGCTCATCCCTTGGCAGAGCAAAGCGAAATACGACGAGATTCAGAAGCGATATTCAGACGAGATGGCCGCGCTCAACCGCGAGTCCCAGGCATCGTTCCAGGCCGCCGTCGAGAAAACCAAAGCCATCCTCACGCCTGAACAGCGAAAGAAATACGAAGACTTCTTAAGCCGGCATCAGTTCGGCCGGAATCGCGAACGAGAGAACCAACGGGGCGAAGCCCGCGCGACCTCGCGCCCCGCGTCACAACCCTAGTCGCGTCACAAAGCGCTCATTGAAAGGAGCACTTATGTCTCGCCAATTGATCTTGGTGTCGGTTTTGTCGGCCGCCCTGTTGGCGCCGGCCCTGGCGTTCGCCCAGGAGGATACTGGGAATACCCCCCCACCCCCGCCGTCCCAGAACGACAACGGCGGTCGTGGCAACCGTGGCAATCGCCGCTGGGATCCCCAGCAGATGCGCCAGCGCATGGAGACCCGCATGAAGGAGCAACTCAAGGTCACCGATGACGAATGGAAGGTGATCCAGCCCAAGCTCCAGAAGGTCTTCGAAGCACGTCGCGACGCGATGGGCGGCATGTTCGGATTCCGCCGCAATCGCGACGACAACAATCAAAATCAGCCCCAGTCCGCGGTGCAGAAAGCCGCGCACGACCTTCAACAGAGCCTCGATAACAGCAGCGCTTCCGCCGAGGACATCGCCAACAAGCTCCAGGCCCTGCGCGATGCCAAAGAAAAGGCCAAGACCGACTTGGCCAGCGCCCAGAAAGACCTCAAGGACGTTTTGACCCAGCGACAGGAAGCCGTGCTGGTCATGATGGGCATCCTCGACTAGCCGGCAGGATTGGAGTCCCTTCGTGGATCACGTGATCTCCAATCTCGAGCAGCGCGGATTGCTCGATGCCCCCGCGGCATCGCGGGCGCGGGCGCTTCTCAGCGAAGGCAAACCCCTCGAAGAGGCGGTGCTTTCCGCAGACGGACTCGGCGAGGAGGCGATGCTTCGCTTCCTCGCCGAGACCTTCGAGGTCGAGTACGTCGATTCCGAACGGCTGGAGAAGCAACCACCGACCCGCGAATTCCTCACCACCTTTCCCGCGCGCGTCCTCCTGCGTCATCGATTGCTCCCGCTCGAAGAGCGCGACGGCATCACGCTGGTCGCAACCAGCCGGATCACTGACACCGCCGCCATCGATGAACTGCGCCTCGCATCCGGCCGTGATCTCATCCCCGTCCTCGCCCCGGCCGCTGAGATCGATCGCCTGCTCAAGACACTGTTGGGTGTCGGCGCCGACACGCTGCAAACGCTGACTGCCGATGCCGGCGAGCTTCAGGTCATCGATGCCCACGAAGACGAAGACCTCGACCTCGCCAACGCCGCCCAGGACGCATCGATCATCCGCTTCGTCAATCAGATCCTCACTGAAGCAATCGAATCCCGTGCCACGGATGTTCACATCGAACCGTTCGAGAATGAGCTGCGCGTGCGCTACCGCATTGACGGCGTGCTGGTACAGTCCAACGTCCCCGCCTCCGTGCGCCGCTTCCACGCCGCAATCGTCTCCCGTATCAAAATCCTCTCCCACCTCGACATCGCCGAAAAGCGTCTCCCCCAGGACGGCCGCATTAAGCTCAAAATCGCCGGCCGCGAGATCGACGTCCGCGTCTCGATTATTCCCATGATCCACGGCGAAGCCGTCGTCCTGCGCATCCTCGACCGCGGCGACACCATGCTCGGCGTCGAACACCTCGGCATGGCCGAGCGCGACCGCAAGCACTTCGACCGCATCCTCGACATGCCCCACGGCATCGTTCTGGTCACCGGCCCCACCGGCTGCGGCAAAACTACGACCCTCTACGCCGCCCTCGCGCAGATCAACGACACCGAACGAAAGATCATCACCATCGAAGACCCCGTCGAATACCAACTTCGCGGCATCAACCAGATCCAGGTCAACACGCAGAGCGGCCTGACCTTCGCCGCCGGCCTCCGTGCGATTCTCCGCCACGATCCCGACGTCGTTCTCATCGGCGAAATCCGCGACCGCGAAACCGCCGAGATCGCCGTGCAGGCATCGCTGACCGGTCACCTCGTCTTCTCAGCACACTGCATACCAACGACGCCCCCGGCGCCGCCACGCGACTGGTGGACATGGGCGTCGAGCCCTACCTCGTCGCTTCATGCCTGGAAGTCGTCGTGGCCCAGCGCCTGGTGCGCGTCATCTGCCCGAAGTGCAAGGAGCAAGTGCCGGCAAACGATGCCACCCAGATCCGCGCAGAATTCGGCGACCTCGTACCGGATGTGCTCTACCACGGCGTCGGCTGCCGCAATTGCCAGGGCACCGGCTTCCGCGGCCGCCAGGGAATTTTCGAGATGATGGCAGTCACCGACGAAGTCCGCTCGCTCATTCTCGAGAGCGCGCCGCCGCCGACGAGCTGCGCAAGGTCGCCACCGCGCAGGGCATGCGAAGCCTGCGCGAAGACGGCTGGCGCATCGTCCGCGAAGGCCGGACCACCATCGAAGAAGTCATGCGCAACACCAAGAACGAAGACAGCCGGCGCCATTCACCGCAACACCCGCGAGGAGGCACATCGTGAGCACCTTCACCTACACCGCGCTCGACCGCGAGGGCCACAAAACCAGCGGGAAAATCCCGGCCGAAAACAGAGCGGCCGCAATGGACCAGGTAATCGGCCATGGCCTCTCCCCGGTTTCCGTCGAAGAACAACCCGACGGCAAAGCCGTCATTGATTACGCCAGCGCCGATCGTCCGGTTTCCACGCGCGTCCCCGCAGCCGCGGTCGAGGCGTTCACCCGCGAATTGGCCAACCTTCTGGCCGGCGGCGTTTGCCGCTCAGCCGCGCGCTGCACCTGCTCAGCCGGGAAGCCGCCAACGCCGCCGCCAAGAACGTCTGGTCGCACATCCACGACGACGTCGTCGGCGGTGAACCGCTGGCCGATGCCCTTGCCAAGTGGCCGCAAAACATTCAGCTCCGTCTACGTCGCCATGGTGCGCGCCGGCGAAACGGGCGGCTTCCTCGACATCGTGCTCGAGCAGATCGCCGACTTCCGGACCCGCGAGCAGGACCTCAAAGGCAGCGTCAAGGCCGCGATGATCTACCCCTGCGTGCTCGCGGTCCTCGCCTGCTGCGTGCTCACGTTCCTGATGACCTTCTTCATCCCGCGCTTCTCGGGAATCTTCGAAGACTTTGGCGGCCAGCTTCCCTGGCTGACCCGGGCCATCGTCGCCATCAGCCACTGGGCCGTCCACTGGGGTTGGGCCATCGCGATCGTGGTCGTTGGCACTGTCATCGCCGTCCGCCGTGCGCTTGCCAGCGAATCCGGACGACGGTTCCTGGAGCGCGCCATGCTCCGAACCCCGCTGGTGGGCAAAGTTGCCGCGCGCTTCGCGCTGGTGCGCTTCTGCCGAATGCTGGGCACCCTGGTCGGCGCCGGCGTACCGCTGGTGGCCTCGCTGCGGGTCGCCAAGGAAGCCCTTGGCAACCAGACGCTCGCCGACACCGTCGGCCATGCAATCGAAGAAGTTCAGCACGGAGCCGCGCTCAGCAGGAGCCTCGCCTCCGATACGCGCGCTCTTCCCCGCTTCCGTCATCGAGATGATCGCCGTCGCCGAGGAAACCGGCCGGCTCGATAAGGAGCTGGTCCGGCTTGCCACCGCTTATGAAGGAGATCTGGATCGCCACCTGCGCATGCTGGTCGCGCTCGCCGAGCCGCTGCTGCTGTTCGTGATGGCTGGCCTGATCGGCACCGTCGTGATCGGCATGCTGCTGCCAATCTTCACGCTCCAGGATCTGATCAAATGAACGAGGTTGACGCTATGAAACGCAATCGAAATCGCCGCGCGCTTTACCCTGATCGAGCTGATGCTGGTGCTGCTCATCCTGGCCGTGCTGGCAGCGATCGTCGTCCCCAAATTCACCGGCCGCACCGAGCAAGCGCGCATTACCGCCGCCAAGACCGACATCTCCATGCTCGACGGCGCACTCGATCTCTTCGAGCAGGACACCGGCCATTACCCCTCGAGCGATGAGGGTCTCGCCGCCCTCGTGACGCCGCCGGGCAACACGCAGAACTGGCACGGTCCCTACATCAAGAAAGGCGTCCCCGTCGATCCCTGGCAGCACCCCTACCAGTACCAGTATCCCGGCACCCACAACGTCAACGGCCCCGATCTCTGGTCCTTCGGCCCCGATGGCCGCGAAGGAACCGACGACATTACCAACTGGCAGCAATGAACCCGCGCCCGCGCCATTCCGCCTTCACCCTTCTCGAGCTGATCCTCGTCATGGTCATCGTCTGCATCGTCCTGGCCATGGCCGCTCCAGCGCTCAACAACTGGAACCGCGCCTCGCATCAACGTGACGCCGCCGACCAGATCCTCGCGCTCACCCGCTACGCCCGCACGCAGGCGATCGCCGACGCCACCGCCTATCGCTTCAACCTCGACACCCAAACCAACCAATACTGGCTCACCCGCCTCAACGGCCAGCAGTTCGTCGCGCTCGGCAATAGCTTCGGCCAGAAATTCACCGCCCCCGACAACTCCCATCTCGATCTGATGAGCGCCCAGGGCCAGGCGATCGATCACGTGGACTTCTTCTCCACCGGGCGAACCCAGCCCGCGCCTATGCCTGACCGCAAGCAACGGCGACATCACAGACATTGAATGTGCGACTCCCGCAGAAGGTTTTCAACTCGCTTCCGCGCAGCAAGGCAGTCCATGACGCGATCCGGCTCCAACACGGCAAAGCCGCTCGGCACGTGGGGAGGCGTGCCGAGCCGCCGCCGTTTGCCCATGCGTCGCGCTGGTTTCACCCTCATCGAAGTCCTCGTCACGATGCTCCTCCTGGGCATCATCCTCCCCGTCACCATGCGCGGCATCTCGCTCGCGCTCGCGGCCTCGACGCATGCCCAGCGCATGACCCTTGCTTCCAGTCTCGCTGATGAAAAACTCAACGATCTGATCACCCAGGGGATCACCAACACCGGCACAGGCGCCGGTGACTTTTCCCCCGATCACCCCGACTACCACTGGAAATCCGACATCCAGACCCGCGATTACGGGCTCGACGAAGTTGATCTCACAGTCACCTGGACCGAGCGCGGCCAGGAGCGTTCCCTCGTCCTCTCCACCCTCGTCTACGACGGCAGCAACTCCTCCAACTCCACCGGGGTGCAGCCATGACCTGTGACCGACGACGAGCGTTTACGCTCCTGGAACTGATACTGGCGATGATGATCGTCGCCCTTCTGGCGCTCACGATGTACGGCGCCATGTATGTCGCCATCCGCGCCGCCGCGGCGCCACGGCCACCGTCGATCAGATGCGCTCCCTCAACATCGCCGCCGAGCTGATCGCCAATGACCTGCAATCCGTCGCCCCGCCCAACGGCACGCTTGCCGGCCCCTTCACCGGAACCCAGATGGGAGGAACCGGCGCGCGCGCCGATACCGTCGAGTTCTATTGTCTGGGTCGCGACCCCAGCCTCGATAACCAGCCGCTCGGCGACGGCATGCGCCGCATCGACCTGGTCCTCAGAACCGATGTTTCTCCTCCAGTCCTCCAACCGCCAAATCACCCGAAACCTCCTCGCCCCCGTGCAGGAGCCGCCCGATGAAGAAGTCCTCTGCCGCAACGTTCGCAGCTTTACCGTCCAGTATTTCGACGGAACCAACTGGCAGGACAACTGGGACTCCACCACCGTCGGCAACGTCCTGCCCATGGCCGTGGCGTTCACCATCGAGCTCAATCCCGCCAATCCCAAGAACCCAAACGCCACACCCCTTCGGATCTCACGCGTGATTACGCTGCCCTGCGCCAAACCCAGCAACACCGCACAACTGGGAGGCCTTCAATGACGCCTCTCACCACGATTCGCGAAAGCGCCGTTCCGGCACCGTCCTCATCGCCGCCATGCTCGTCTGCTTCGCCCTGGCGGCCATGGTCATCGTCCTCTGCCGCTCGATGCGGGTTGAAGCCATCGCCGCGGCCAACGCCACCGCCACCATGCAGGCCGATGAAATCGAACGCGGCGCCGAGCAGTACGTGCTCGCTCTGATTACCCAGAACGCCTCTGACCTTCAAAGCCTCACCGACGACCAGTTCAACACCATCCAGGTCGGCGACGGCTACTTCTGGGTCCTTCATCCCCAATACGATGACCCCTCGATGCCCGTCTTCGGCCTGACGGATGAGGACGGAAAGCTCAACATCAATACCGCCAGCCACGACCAGCTCATGCGTCTCCCCGGCATGACCGACAACGTCGCCGCCTCGATCGTCAACTGGCACAGCGCCAACAGCAACGCCTCCAATGGCGGCGCCACCTCCGACTACTACCTCTCCCTGCCCGAGCCCTATTACTGCAAGAACGCCAATTTCGAGACCGTCGAAGAACTCCTCATGGTCCGTGGCGTCACCCGCCAGATGCTCTACGGTGACGGCACCGCCCCGCCGCTCGGCGCATCGACTTCCATCCGCAGCGCTGGGAATCTCGTCAGCGATCCGCAGATCGCACGCGGGCTCTACGACCTGCTCACCGTCTACAGCGCCCAACCCAATGCGACCAACAACGATCACGTCAACATCAACGGCGGCAACATCAGCCGCCGAAATCGCCGCTTGCGCAACCTCCTCGACCGCCTGCTCAGCAGCGCCCGAGCTTCCGAAATCATGCAGATCCTGGGCCGGAGTCAGGTCAAGGACATCTTCGACTTCGCCCGCCGCTGCAACATAACAGACGAGGAATTCACCAAGATCGAAAACAGCATCACCTCAGTCTCCGCATCCACGGTTCATCGCATCAACGTCAACACTGCCCCGCGCGACGTGCTCCTTTGCCTGAACGGACTTCAAAGCGGCGATGTCGATACCCTGATCGCCCAGCGCAGCAACGCCACTACACCCAACTCAATCGCCTGGGTCCTCAAAGCCCTCGGCGAAAAGGCGGTGGGTCTCGGAACCCAGATCACCGGCACCTCGTTCCAGTATTCCGCGGATATCCTCGCCACGAGCGGCAACGGCCGTAGCTACAAGCGTGTCCGAATCGTGATCGACCTTCGCGGCAACGCTCCGCAGATTGTCTATCGACGTGATATCACCGATCGCGGCTGGCCGATGGATCCGCAGATCCTCGCCTCCCTGCGAGCCGGGAACGGCCCAGGCGCAACCGGCATGGTTGGAACGGGAACTCTTGGAATGGGCAATCTCCCATGATCGGACGAGCTTCTTCATATCTGGGCCTGGCGGTAGGTGATCGCGCAATCGCCTGCGCAGAGGTGACTATCGCCGGCAACAAGCGCACCATCCGCCGCACCGCCACCTTCGTGCTCTCCGACGACCTCTCCATCGACCGCCCCGAGGCAGTCGGTCAGGCGCTCGCGGCGTTCCTCCGCCAGCACCGCTTCAGCTCCAACCGCGCCGTCGTCGGCATCCCCGCCCGCTGGCTCGTGGCGATCGAACGGGAAATCCCCCCCGCCGATCCTCATACCGCCCGCGCCACCCTGCGCCTTCAGGCCGAGCGTCTCGCCATCTCCGAAAACCGCGATCTCGCCTTCGACTTCGCCGGCGAATCGCAGACCACCACCGCGGCCCGCGTCCTTCTGGTCGGAACCCGGCGCGACCATCTCGAGAAGATCGACCGCGCCCTCGACGCCGCCGGCATGCAGGTCGTCGCCGTCACCTCGACCGGCCTGGCCCTCGCTTCCTGCGTCAAGGACGTCGATCCCGACGGCGCCATCGTCCTCCTCAGCCGCACCGGCGCCGAAATGATCTGGCGTGAGAACGGCCTGCCCCGCACGCTGCGTCACGTTGCTTTGGTGATGAACGGCCACGGACCCGCCCCCATCGGTCCTCTATCCGCTGAACTCCGCCGCACGATGACCCTCGCCGCCACTGGTGTTCAGAAGAACGCCCGGCTGCTCCTGCTCAACGGCATCGGTATCCCCGAGCCCGAAATCGTCCCGCTGGCCGAGCGCGGGTCTTCCGCTGACCTCCGATCGTGGCCTGGACCTGCTGAACGTCGCCGACCCAAGCCCCGCCGACGAAGACCACGCCACGCCGAGCAACCGTCTCGGCGAGTACGGCGCCGCAACCGCCCTCGCCATCGCCGGCGCCCAGCCGAATCTGATGCCGATCGACTTCCGCCACTCGCGCCTGGCCCCCCCCCGAAAGCGTCGGCTCGATCGCCGCATCGTCTTTGGCGCCGCCCTCGGAATCATCGCCATCGCCGCCGTCGTCGCGCTCTTCGTCTCCGTCCAGCAGCGGCAGCACGAGCTGGACGACCTCAATGCCCAACTGACCGCCCAGAAGCCCCAGGTGGACCAGGCCAAGGCTCTGGTGGATCGCGTCACCCTCGGCGAGGGATTCTTCCCCAGGATGCGCCCCCAGGTTCTCGAGTGCCTCCGGCAGATCACCCTCGCCTTTAAGGACGATGATCCCGTCTGGATCACCAGCTTCATCGTCCACGACAACGGCAAGGGCCAACTCGCCGGCAAGGCCAGCGATCGACAGATCGTTCTCACCCTGCTCGATCGACTCAAACGCAACAATCACTTTCTCGATTTCAAGCTTCTCGAAACCCGCGACACGGACTCGCGCTCGCGCGAGATCACCTTCTCGATGAGTTTCACCTACAAGATGACGGAGTAACCGTGGTCCTGAGCAAACGAGAACGATACATCGGCATCATAGCCCTCACGACGGTGCTTCTCCTCGCGCTGGACTACCTGGTCCTGACGCCGCTGACGCAGCAGAAGGACGACCTCGATCTGCAGATCTACGCCAGGCAAACCGAGGTGGACACCGCCGCCCACCTCCTGCACCGTCGGCGCGACGCCAGCGCCCAGTGGACCGCCATGCTCGCCGGCGGCCTGCTTCACGACCCCTCCGCCGCCGAAATTCAGGTCCAGCACAGCCTCAGTGACTGGGCCCAGGACGCCGGCATGTCCCTCGCCTCCCTCAAGACCGAACGCACCGAAACCGGCAAGGACTTCTACCGCATCACCGTCCGCGTTACCGGCACCGGCAATATGCAGCAGATCAGCAAGTTCCTCTGCGCATCCAGACCGCCACCACCCCCGTGCGCGTCACCGATCTTCAACTAAACTCGCGCAAGGAGGGCACCGACGACCTCTCCATCTCCGTCGGCGTCGCCACCATTGCCCTGATTCCCGATTCCGATAAGTCCAACCGTAACGCCCAGACCGCCTCGGCATGGGAGGCGCAGCCATGAATTGGATCTGCACGATCGTCCTCCTGCTTCCGGCCATTGCGACAGCCCAGCGCCGAGCCTTCGCCGCAGCACGAAACCAGCTTCGAGCACTTTGCCGCCCTCTGGGAGCACAACATCTTCGTCCGCGACCGCACCCATCTGGTTCCCTCGGCATCCACCATGCGCCCAGCCGCCGCCAGAACACCGGAAGAATCTCTCGTCCTCACCGGCATCGTGCTCGAAGACGACGGCTTCCACGCCTACGTCGAAGACGCCGACAATTCCAAGGTCCTCAAGCTCTCCGAAGGCGACCCCGTCGCCCGTGGGCGCATCGTCGATATGGATCTCAATGCCGTCGAGTACGAACGAGGCGATCAGCAAATGTGGATCACCGTCGGCTCAAACTTCGCCGGCCAGGCCACACTCCTCGGCGCCGCCTCATCCGCCTCTTCTTCTTCGGGCCCTGGCGCAACCCAGCCCACCACCCTGCCAATCAATCCCAACGACCCGAACCTCACGATTGAACAACGAATGAAGCTCCGCCGGCTCCAGGAGCTTAAGGACTAGCAGATAACCCAGGGCAACTTACGCGGGATGCAATCATGATAACCGACCGACCGATGACGACACTTCACGCTGGATCACGCTCACGCGCCCTGGCTCTCACTCTGGCCGTTAGCTCGATGTTCCTCCCCAGCTTCTCCCTGGCGCAGATTTCCCCCGCCACCCAACCTTCCCCCACAACCGCGCCATCGTCCCTGCCCAATCGCAACGGCACCCACGGCATCACCACTCAGCCCGGCGGCGGCCTGCTCCTCAACTTCAAGGACGCCTCCATCGACTCCGTCCTCGACGAACTCTCCCAGGCCGCCGGCTTCATCATCGTCAAGACGGTCAAGCCACAGGGCCGCGTTACCCTCGTCAGCATGCAACCCGTCAAGGCCGACGACGCCGTCTCCCTCCTCAACACCGTCCTTAAAGACGCCGGGTACGCCGCCATCCAGCAGGGCCGCATCCTCAAGATCATTCCCCTCGATCAGGCCCGCCACGCCAACATCCCCGTCCACAGCGGCGCCGACCCCTCCAAGATCGCCGACACCGATGAACTGATCACGCAGGTCATCCCCCTCCGCCAGGCCGACGCCATGCAGCTCAAGAACGACCTGGCGCCGCTGATCAACACCACCCAGGCAGACTTCACCGCCAACGCTTCGAGCAACTCGCTGATTCTCACCGACACATCGGCCAACGTGAAGCGTATCGTGGAGATCGTCAGCGCGCTCGACAATCACCTCGTCGACTCCGCCGAGGTCAAAGTCTTTCAGCTCCAGTACGCCAACGCTTCCAACGCCGCCAAGCTGATCAACGACCTCTTCGGCGCAGGCCACTGCCGCCCAGAACCAGAATCAACCGCCCTTCCCCTTCCGCTTCTTCCGCGGCCGCGGGCAGCAGCAGAACAACGAGGAGACCCGCCAGACCGTCAAGGTCAACGCCTCCGCCGACGACCGCACCAACACCGTCGTCGTCACCGGCCCCCGTGACACCCTCGAGGTCATCGCGGGCGTCGTGAAAGAACTCGACTCCAACCCCGCCTCCGAACAGACCGTCTTCATCTATCACCTCAAAAACGCCCAGGCCCAGACCGTCCAGGATGTGCTGAACTACCTCTTCAACGGAGCCGTCGGCGCCTCCGTCGCCGGGGCGGAAAACTCCAGCGGCTTCAACGGCGTCAGCAGTCTCGGTGGCTTCGGGGGGGGCGGCAGCAATTTCGGCGGCGGGAGCAGCCTCGGCGGATTCGGCGGCTCCTCATCCCGCAGCGGTCTCGGTGGCTTCGGCTCCATCACCAACACCGCCCGCAACTCCTCCAACTCCCGCTCCACCGGCAACCGCTTCTCCGGCGTCGGCCAGCTCTCCCCCGCCGCCGCCCAGGCCGCCCAGTCCCTTGCCGGACAGGTCACCATCATCGCCGATCCCGACACCAATTCCCTCCTCATCCGCACCGCGCCGAAGAACTATCCCGACGTCAAAGCCATCCTCGACGACCTCGACCGCGCCGTCCCCCAGGTCCTCATCAAGGTCCTCGTCGCCGAGGTCACCCACGACAACAACATGGACATCGGGGCCGAATTCGCCGCCCTCAACCTTCGCGCCAGCGGCAACGGCCAGAAGATCGGCACCGACTTCGGACTCGCCCAGGCCACCGGCGGCCTCACCGCCACCGTCCTCGAAACCAACTTCCAGGCCACCCTTCACGCGCTGGAAACCATGGGCAAGCTCGACGTCCTCTCCCGACCCTACATCCTCGCCAGCGACAACCAGCTCGCCAGCATCATCGTCGGCCAGAGCGTCCCCATCCCCATCAACTCCCAGATCACCGACACCGGCAACACCATCAATTCGCTCGAATACGTTGACGTCGGTATCATCCTCAACGTGACGCCCCACATTAACCCCGAGGGGCTCGTCATCATGGACGTCAACCCCGAGATCTCCTCCCTCACCGGCCAGACCGTCCCCATCTCCAACGGCGTCGGCGCCCCCATCTTCGACACGCGCTCGGCCATGAGCCGCGTCGGCGTCCTCGACGGCAAGACCATCGTCATCGGCGGCCTGATGGAGGATAAGAAAACCGAAACCGTCAGCAAGGTCCCCTTCCTCGGCAGCATCCCCCTCATCGGCAATCTCTTCCAGCGCCATCAGCAGGACAAGACCAAGACCGAGCTGCTTATCTTCCTCACGCCCCACGTCGCCGAGCGTCCCGAAGTCCTCAAGCAGATGTCCGAGGATGAGCTCAACGGCAGCAAGCTCGTCCCCAACGCCGTCTACCCCGGCGCCTTCCAGGAACACCTCAAAGGCATGCAGCGCGGCGGCGCCACCACCGCCCCGACCACCGCACCCGCAACCCCAACCGGAGACCATCCCTGATGCGAGCGACTCTCGCTCTGCTGCTCATCCTCATCGCCGGCTGCTCCGCTCCGCACACCCCGGCGCCCGAAGCGCAGCCCGATCTCCGGGACGATCTCTCCAACACCGATCCCTGCGCCATGCGCCTGCACGACATCTGTGGCCCGCTGCTGCTCTTCGACTCAACCTACGAGCATCTCCCCCCGACCCTCGCCGATCTCCGCAAGCTCCCCGGCTTTGCCAACCTCGATCTCACCTGCCCCGTGTCCCACCAGCCTTATCTCTACGCCCCCAACGGCATCATCGTCCCCGGCCAATCCGGCCGCATCATCGTCTACGACCCTCTTGCCTCCCACGCCGACCACCGCTGGGCCATCGTCCTGCTCCCCCCCAACCGCGACGGCGCCCTCTGGACCAAGGTCGTCGCGCTTCCAGTCGGCTGGCCCCCCCCGGCTCCCCCGGCTCCCCCGCCTCACCAACCCACCACCCGCCCTGAGTCGCCCCCATCGCCCGCGCCACCGACAAATGCCCACGGTTAGCAACCGTCCGGTCTCGCCCAGCACGACGCTTCACCCTCGATGCCGTCATCCTGAGCGTAGCGCATGATCTCTTCTGCCAACGGCCTCGGCACTGTCCTCCGTGCCTTCAATGCCTCCCCGGTAAGCCATCCCGCATTCCGGACACCGCTCCGGTGAAGCGCGAGATCGTACCCGCACTTCACGCACAACCCCCGCCCTCTTCGCGAGCCCTCGCGACGCCGCAGCATCCACCACGCCGCCGGCGCCACCGCCCACAGACCCAGCAACGCCAGCCACGGCACCTCAACCGCTTTGAGAGAATTCCCCACACCCTCGTGCAGCATCGTCCTGGACGCGTCATCGAGCGTCGTATCCGCAATCGGCGTATCGACCAGCCGGAATCCAATCCCTTTGTGCCTGCAGTCCCACATGGCCGGATTGACCGTGGTCACCGCCTTCTCCCTCCCCCGCGGCCCCGTCAGCCTGAAGGTCAGCCATCGCCTGCAATCCATCTCATACCCCGCCGGCAGTTGCCATGGCACCATGCGCTGCTCGCATAGGGCCAGGTGCCATCTGTCCATCTCCACGAAGTAGTTCTTCGCCGGACTCCCCCAGCACCGCCACGCCTGCCGGCGCCATGCCTGCTCACGTGCCGCGCCCCAGACCCAGCACGCCACTGTCAGGACGCCCAGGGCCAGCGACACCGCCGCCACGAAGTTGAACGGCCAGCGTTTCACCAGCGCATCCTGACCGCGCAGCAGTCTTTACCCGCGCTGCCATTCCGCATTCCGGGCAGCGATCCAGCAGCGGCCCGCCCGCCTCCGGCGTGGCGCGCAGGTCGTAGCCGCAGTTCACGCACAGCCCGTGGGCCAGACGATACCGCCGCCGGCGGTGCACTGCCCCGTACAGCCACCATCCCGGCAACACTGCTGTCAACATTGCCATTTCCCAGAATGGCGCGTACAGCAACCGGTCATCTCCCATGACGACTACCTGTAGACTGCCGCCGGGAGCATGGCCGAACGATAGAGGGTGCCGATTGTGATAGTACCCGGCCGACCACCACCGGAACGAGGTGAAACGGCGAAACATGCCTTCGCGAAAGTAGTGCCATCCCACTGGCCCAGAAAGCATCACATGCCCACCAGTCACATCTTCCTGTTGGCGAAAGATGCACAGGTGCCCCTGGACCCATTGCACGCCCATAAGGGTGCCATGGTGTTGGGCCGAATCGAGCGTTGTGTGTTCGAATTCTCCCCCGACCAGGCGCTTCGCCCCCACAGGATCGCGACCGCCAACGCGAGCAGCAACGAAAGGCAGGCGAAGAGGGTGAAGAGTCGTCGCCTCACGGCAGCATTCTACCGCGCGCATTTGACCACTGTGCCGCACTCCGGGCAGCGCTCGGGTGTTCCGCGCAGGTCATAGCCGCAGTGCACGCACAAGCCGTGGGCCAGACGATCGCGCCGTCGGCGGCGCTTCCAGCCGCCGAAACGCCATGTGGGGAGAATGGCAGTCAGCAGCGCGGCAAACCAATGGGGCACCCCGACAGTAACGCTCCACGCTGTGAAGGCATACTCTTGGGTTCCCCCGTACTCCGGGCCGATGATGTGTGCGGTGAATCTGTGCGGATCGTCGAAAACAGGCCAACCGTCCCGGAAGATTGCCCGAAACCCCCTGCCCGGTGTTTTAAGCCCTCCGCCGGCCGCGACGACGAAGCAGAACGAGGCCGCCCAGTCCCAGCAGGCCGATCGTCGCGGGCTCGGGAACAGGGGTGCCGGTGATGGTCGCGTCCGGCGCAGTACCCCAGAGAGACGTGACGTTCGTAAGACCGGCTGCCAGAGTCCCGCTGCCGCTGACCGTAAACGTCAAATCAACGGTACCATACGTGTACGGGCCGTTCTGGGGGAAGCCGTCCTTATTGGCAACGGCGGCGACTTCTGGAATCAATCCGTAAGCAGGGCCGTCCAGATTCGTGCCGTCAAACGCCTTGCCGTTACCGATGCCCAATCCGGCCGAGGCAACCCACCCATCAGGATTTCCGCTTTGGTTGGCGCCGCCCCAGCCCGAGTTCAGACTCTGCACCGCCGAAGGGGTCGTGAGTGTCAGATCGGAATTCACAGAGGCTGTTTGCCCCGAAGCCGATCCCCCGGTCAGCGACAACCCGTCGAGATTGAATTCCAGGCCGTAAAGCAGATCGGCGGTGCTTTGCGTGCTTGACGCCGCGGAGTCGTTGGTCAGTTGGATCGTCAACTGATTGCCGCTCAGCGTAAACACCGCATCGCCCTGGACGGTCTGCGAACCGACCGCACCCGTAAATCCATAGGTCACGATCTCAGCGGCGTTCACCCGAGTTGCCACAAAAAGAAATGCTGCAAGCGCTGCGCAGCAGGTCAATCCCGTAAGGTGCCGTTCGGCCCCTCCAAACGCCGGACAGCGGCGAATGCCGCAGGAAACGAACTCCAAGCGCATTCTTCTCTCCATTCTCCGTTCAGTCAGCGACCACATCGAATCCAGAGATTCTGGAACCCTCTCAATGTGGCAACCGCACCCAATGGCCTGAGCGCGTGCCCCACCCTCGGGACAACTTCGTCCAGGGTGCACGCTTACCCTCAGCCAGCAATCAACCTATATCCTACACGCTGGAACGATTGGCGTCCATGTATTTTCGCGGCACCATGGCAAATGACCCTACAGGCGCTGGATCCTTCCTAAGTCCTTATCCGCTCATGTTTTTGCTCACCGTTTCTAGCCGCCAATCGCCGACGCCGGGATGCAGAGTTAAAGGACCGAATGCTTCTGACAGAACCCTCTCCCGCACCATCGAGGCGCCTACAGCCCTTATATTCGCCACAAGCCCTGCAGGGCCTCCTGGTCGCTTCGGCAACGCCTTGAACGCTGCGCTAAGAGCCCGTTTGTGACGAAGCATCCCATCAGAGGACATTCCGCTCCCATGTTGTGCCCAAATCTCCTCCCGGCCCACACCGTACTCTCACCGTTGTAGTACCGTTGCCTCCCCACCCGGCCGCCGACCCCGTTTTTGCCCCTTCTGACGACATGGTGGTCCGAACATGACAATTTGTCCCACCGGCAAAGCGGCCAGAGGGGCCCTTTTAGCACTTCAGCGCCGGATCGTCCGTAAGTCCTTGTCTACTCATGTGTTGACCGCAATTCTGGACTGAAATCGCCAGCTTGGCGCTGTAGTGATAATTGCAGATCAAACCAGCCAAACGCATCTGCATGAGGCAGGGTGCAGATCTTTCCCCCAGCCGGAAAGGGCCGCCGGCCCCGCCCGAGCCTAATTCCCGGTGCTCCCGTTTGCGGTTCCTATGTCCACAGACCGCGTGGTCGCGCTGTGAGCATCGCTCGCTTCGCCCGGAACTACCTTCACGCTGACGACTTTCCCGTCCTTGATTTCCAACTCTGCCTCCCCGTGCGCTGCCGGCACTCGAAGCTCGCCGGTGACCTTCTCCAGATTGATCGTGCAGAAGCACTCGTACAACGATCGGCCGGCGCAGGCCTTCGGCCTGCTGCGTTGTCGGAGGCGGTGGTGACGGAATGTCAAGATTCGATACCTCCGTCACTGTTCCCTCGTTGGTGACCGTCACTTTCGGGGGGCCCTCGGGTACTACTACGATCTGTCCGTCACCTTGCTCCGCGCTGGCATCAAATGCGCCTGCCCGACCGCGTGCTCCGTCGTGAGTGCAGCCGTGAGCAAGGCTCCGGCTACGCCAAGAAGGATTCGTTGCCTCATTTGCAGCCTCCTTCAGGACGGGTTGCGGCAAAGCCTAAGAGAAGCGTAAGAGAAGCGTAAGAGGACGTCCAGAATTGCCGCTGCCCATCTTCGAGCCTGAGCCTCAGAGCCAAAAAGCGGACCGGGAATGCGGAATCCGACCTGCTCCGTTACCCTTCTCCTCCAAACCCGCCAGACTCTTTAAACCGGACAAGCTCCCCCGGCGACAATACAAATAGAAGGGAGTGGGCTTCTGTGCTTCCGCAGAGAGAAAGGATTAGGAGTGAGCTCCGGGACGTTCGCGCCTGTCAATGTCGCCGGGCCGCTAAACTCCCACTCCGCCGTGAACTCATCGACCGCCCGAACCTCGATCACCCACACCGGGCCGGAGGGAACGGGCACGGCCGGAGCTTCCGAACGCGTGTGATACTGCCGGGGCTTTAGGGGTTGGAAAGTGGGGATCATGGGGGTGAACGCGGAAGGTTGAACGCTGAACGCTGAACCAAGACGGATGCGGACGATAAACGCGAGAGACAGTTCCGCGTTCATCGGTCCGCATTCGGCGTTTCGGCTACGCGGCCATCCTCGGCTGCACCACCACGCTCGCGGTCAACTGCCCGCTGGCGCCCGTGCCGAACATGACCGTGAACGTCGCCCACGGCCCGGCCGCGGTGGAGCGCACCGCCTGGATCTTGTACACCAGGCTCGTCGCGCCCGATGGCACGGTGGCATCGATGAACGACTTGTTGCCGCTGCCGCCGATGTAGCTGAAATCGACCCCGGCATTGGTGCTGCGCCACACCTGGTAGATCATGCCGCTGGCCCGGGGGCTGGCGCATTTCCACTTGAGCGTGAGCGACCCATCCGCGCCCAGTTCCACTTTGAAATTCGTCGGCTGACCGAGGCTGTTCACCGGTGTCGGCGTCGCGGGATCGGGAATCTCCGCCAGCTCATACACGCTGTTGCCATCGACCGCCGCCTTGGCGCGGATGGCCTTGATGATGTCGCTGCCGGCGGAAACCATCGCCGTCACCGCGTTGTCCGCGGTCATGGTCGCGGTCTTGGCCGCTTGCTGCTGCGCCACCTGGGCATCGAACTTGCTCTGGGCATCGGTGACCTTGCTCTGCAAATCCGTCACCGCCGCGGCGGTGGTGCCGATGGCCGTGGCGTTGGTGGTCCACGGCGAAATCTTGGAATTAAAGAAGGCGATCTTGTCCGCCTTCCTGCTGGGAATGAGGGCCATGATCTGCTCCCGCGAAAAATTCGAGCTTCGCGGCAGCCAGCGCACTGCGCGCTGCCGCCGGCCGCTCCACGCGATGCATCGACCCACCCCGCAGCCGACTTGAGATTGAGAATCACAAAATGTGCGGGATTTTCCATGGTTGCCGGCTGCAACAGCGCCCCATAACCATGGCGCCCATAAAAACCCCGCCGGGGGAGTTGCCCAGGCCACAATGACTTTATCGCGCCAGCGCAAAACTCCTGGCGCGGGCACGAGATCGAACCGCGCGCCCGCGCGAGCGAACCGTGCGCCCGCGCCAGCTTCCCGCGCGCCCGCGCGAGATCTCCGCGCGCCTGCGCCAGCTTCCCGCGCGCCGCGCCGTCGAACCGTGCGGGCAAGAGATCGAGCCGCGCGCCTGCGCCGGCGAACCGCGCGGGCAAGAGATCGAACCGCGCCCGCGTGGGGAGGGCGTCCGTTAAATCCTGAACAGCCGCTTTTGGATGCTATTTCGCGCTGCTTTGAGGTCGATAGTTTTGCGCTGGCGTTTTTTCCCACCGCCAGGGGCGATTCTGACAGGCCCACCCGCGCCCGCCAGGGGCGTCGATGCGCCGCACGCGCAAGCTATCGTGCCGCCGGACGCATCGGCATTGCGTTTTCGTCCCGGGGACCGCCCGTGTACCCGCAGCGCAAAACCTTGTCCGGCCGTGGCTTCAGTCGGTACAATGGAAAGCGACCCCGGCATGCTGATTAGCGCCGGTTGTTCGGTCAATCAAAGGTTATTTCGCCCGAGACTTCTGTGATCTCATACAGCCCGCCAAAGTCACAGGTTTGGGGTCACCAGGTCGGTCGTCTAACGGCGACGGCGGTTGTCGAGCGGTGTCTCAGTTTTCTCGACTCCCATTGCTCCGTGATTAACTCACAGGCCTCGGAACTCATGATCGGGTGGAACGAGGGTCGCAACGCCGGCGTCACCGAGGAGGTGGTAGTCGACGTTGATCGGACGCTCGGGCAGCCCACTGCGGTGAACGAGATGCCGAGCGGGGACGGAAGGCGGTTTCGCCAGCGCCGTTGGCCGTTCACGCCCGAGCGCTTGCCCATGGTTGCGACCTGGTTCGACAAGCTAGCGGATGCTCTGATGACCCAAGACGCAGTCGCCCACTCAAGCACCAACTGGATCTTTGCGTGGCGCGGTGAACCTGAACCGCTGCGGGCGATGGAATCGGCAGGTGGCATGCTCGGAATCCATCTCGGGCGACCGCACCGGGTCACCACCATGTTTTCGTTCCGAGATTTTGACCAGTATGCGAGCGTCAAGGCCGCATTGAGTGAGCTTGAGCTAGTCGAGCTTTCAGACAAGCACTTACGTCCGAAGGTCGGCACCCCTGCGGCCAAGCGGCGGGCGAAATAACCCGCCGATGCAGTGGACCGAGCCGGCGGGTAAAGTTCTTGTTGTTGGAGAGTCGGCTCGGTGCCGGCTCGGCCACTGATCGGCATAACGTTATCGAGCACTCGGCGAGAAGGGTGCAAGACCAGAGAAGGGAAGGCAGATGTCGCTCGATGGGATCGCGCTGCTTTGCTTCGTGCTGGCCATCATTGGGTGCGCTCATCAAGCAAGGCGTTAAGGAGGGCACCAAATCCGGTTCACCGCCGCACACACCTCCGCCCCCGCCACCTCCCGGTGGTCCTGGAAAGTTTCGCGTTAGCGGTGTAGACCGTACGTCCAAACTTGATGTCGTCGGATACTATGATGCCGCCTCGCCGGAGAACGCGAGAGCTAAGGCCGAGCTCGACGACATGGTTGTAACGAAAGTCGAGCGAGCATAGCTCTTCAAAGACCGCAGAAACGATGGCGAAGCGGGCGTGCTCGATAACCACGCAACTATGAATCCCGCTTCGGGTCAAGGGGAATTTGGTGCGCGGGCTCTTCTGAGGAAATTCAAAGGGGTCGCACATCGATTCGATGAAACGCTCAATGGTGGCATCCACGATTTCGGTCGGCGCAGCGGATGGGGATGCGCGGAACGAGCGCAAAGAGACAAAACCGGAAAAGAAACCCAAACGGGTCAGGTGGATTTCCTTGCGTCCGGGACCCTCCGCGCCTCGGCGCTGGGAGATCAAATGGGTCGCACATCGATTTTCCAACTGCGGGGGAGCGGTACCGCGAACCCCGGAATCGTTCAAACCCGAATCACGAAACCCGAAATCCGAAAGAAATCCGAATGCCCAAATCCGAGACGCCCCCGCCGCGCCCCTTCGTCATTCGGGCTTCGAGGTTCTTTCGTCATTCTGGTTTCGGACTTTGTCATTGGCTGAATGCCACCTGATAAGGAACACCCCTCATCCCCCCCGAACAGATCTTCGCCGAGCGCGACCCCCGGCACTTCCAGCGCATCGATCCGACCGATCGCCAGCACACGCCCGGCGCCGTCTATCGCATCCGCTGGCCCGATTGACCCCAGGGACGTATAGAATCGCCCCCAATGACCCCGCCGCTGGAATATCGACTGATCAGGCAGGATGGCAAGGCCCGTCTCGGCCGCGTGACCACGCCCCATGGCCGCTTCGACACCCCGGCCTTCATGCCCGTCGGCACGCAGGGGAGCATCAAGGGGCTCCTGCCCCAGGACGTCGCCCGGACCGTGCGCAGATCATTCTCGCCAACACCTACCACCTGATGCTTCGCCCGGGCTCCGAAGCCGTGCGCGACCTCGGCGACCTGCATCGGTTCATGGCCTGGCCGGGACCGATCCTCACCGACTCCGGCGGCTTCCAGGTCTTCTCGCTTGCCGACATCAACCAGATCAACGATGACGGCGTCACGTTCAAATCCCACATCGACGGCCGGACCGTCCACCTCACCCCCGAGCGCTCCATGCAGGTTCAGAACGACCTGGGCGCCGACATCATCATGGCATTCGACGAATGCCCCGATCCCAATCTGCCGCGCCAATACCAGTTGCAGGCCGTCGAGCGCACCCTCCGCTGGGCAAAGCAATGCATCGCCGCCCATGCGCGGCCCGCCGAGCAGGCGCTCTTCGGCATCGTGCAGGGCGGCACGGACCTGGAGTTGCGGCACGCACTGCGCGCGAGCTGATCGAGCTTGGGTTACCCGGCTACGCCGTCGGCGGCCTCGCGGTCGGCGAGGGATTCGACGCCATGACGCAGGTTCTGCGTGCCACCGCCCCCCTCTTGCCGGCCTCATCACCGCGCGTATCTCATGGGCGTCGGCTTCCCGCGCGATATCGTTCACGCCGTTGCCTCGGGCATCGACATGTTCGATTGCGTCATGCCCACACGAAACGGCCGCAATGCCTACGCCTTCACCGCCAGCGGCCCGTTGCGGCTCCGCAACAGCCAGTTCATCCGCGATGCCGGGCCGCTGGAGGCGGCTTGCGACTGCCCCGCTTGCCGCTCGTTCACCCGCGGGGCCATCCGACACTTTTTTTTGGCGGGCGAGATGCTTGGCCCCATCCTGCTTTCCCTGCATAATATCCGCTTCTACCAGCGGCTGATGGCTGATATTCGCTCAGCAATTGGGAAAGGACAGTTCGATCAATTCCTGCAATGTGACCCGAGAAGCCGCCTCGGACCAGCCGCAGATGATCAGTCGTAAGGATCTCGGCAAGCCGCCGGGCCCGCTCGTTGACTTGCAACCGAATCGGTGGGATGAATCACCCGCCTTTGAACAGGAGACCGCTTGACGCTCGTGCACCTTCTGGCAGCCGCCCCGACTACGACTTCCTCCGGGCCACCGGGCTGGACGCAGTTCATCCCCATCATCCTGATCATTCTGGTTTTCTACCTTTTCCTCTGGCGCGGCAAACGCGGCGACGAAAAGAAACGTACTGATATGTTGTCGCAACTGAAACGCGGCGACCGCGTGCAGACCATTGGCGGGATCATCGGCAATGTCGTCGAAGTCCGCGACAGCGAAGTCCTTGTGAAAGTGGACGAAACCAGCAATACGAAAATGCGCTTTACCCGCAGCGCCATCCATCGCGTGCTGGGAGAAGAAAAGGCCGAGAAGAAATAGGAGCCTCGGGCCACGCTTCTGCACTCATGAGGCCATCTACAATCGCACCGATATAATCGCCAAAGCGCTTCCCAGGACGTTGTCATGCCCACAAAAATCTTCGGCCGAATCGGCTTCATCCTCGCGGTTCTGCTGATCGCCTTCCTCGCGATCTTCTGGCCGCCCCAGAACCTGTTCCGCTCCGTGCCGTTCAGTCAGAAGCTGAATCTCAAGCCCGGCATCGACATGGTCGGCGGGACCAGTCTGACTTACGAGATCAAGCCGCCGCCCGGCGGCACCCTCCCCGGCGGCGGTGACCTGGCCATCCGCGTCATGGAGTCGCTGAAGAAGCGCGTGGACCCCGATGGCGTGCGCAACCTCATCTGGCGACCGCAAGGCTCGCGGCAGATCGAAATCCAGATGCCCAGCAGCGGCAAGTCCGGCCAGAGCCGCCTGGTCGCGAGGCCTATGCCGATGCCCAGCGGCAGCTTGAAGAAACCAACATCCGCCCCAGCGAAGTGCTCCGCGCCGTCGAGAAGCTCAAGGGAGCCGAGCAGTCCGGCGCCTCAAGCAACTGGCGATGGGCAGCGCAACCCGGCAGAAGCTTTTCGACAAGCTCATCACCGTTCACGAGCAGATCCAGAACGCTGCCGCCAATAACAACATCGAGCTTCAGGGCACCAAGGAACTCGAGTACGACAAGCTCAAGAGCCAGATCGAGGACACCAACCTCAGTGCCTCCGACCTCGAGGCAACGTTAAACCTGAAGGAGCCGGCGCGGACGCAGAAGCTCAAGGAGATCGAGCAACAGAATGCCGACTTCCCGGCGCGGATGGCGGCGATCAAGGAGTTTCAGACGGCGCTGGTGGGCTACAACAAGGTCAAGGGTACGCTCGACGACGCCGCCGATCTCAAGCGATTGTTGCGCGGCTCGGGTGTGCTGGAATTCCACATCCTGGTTCCGCTGAGCAATCCGTCGCCGGAAGTGAAGGCAATGATCGACCGCCTGCAGAAGCACGGCCCGGCGATGCAGAGCGGCGACACCATGCGCTGGGTGCAACTCGACAAGCCCGACGAGCTGCGCGGCGAGACGATGACCTACAACGACAAGCAATGGGCGCTGATCGACATCACCAAAGAGAAGTCGATGACCAAGCAGATGTCGCCGCCCTGGGCGCTGATCGACGCGCGCCCATTCACCGACCCAAGCAGCGGCGAGCGCAAAGTGTCCTTCACGTTCGATGCGCAGGGGGGCAAGTACTTCGGCGACCTCTCGGGCAACAACCTCCACAAGCAGCTGGCGATCATACTGGACGACCGCCTGATCTCAGCGCCGACCCTTCAGTCGCGCATCAGCACCAATGGTGAAATTTCAGGCAATTTCACGGCGGCGGACATCGATTATCTCGTCCGCACGCTCAATGCCGGTTCGCTGCCGGCGCAGCTTGCCAATGAGCCGATCTCCGAGGAGACCATCGGGCCACAGCTCGGCGCCGACAATCTCCATCGCGGTCTGCTTGCCTGCGGCATTGGCCTGGCGGTCGTGGCGGTGTTTCTGATCGGGTATTACTATCTTGCCGGCGTCGTGGCTTTCATCGCCGTGGTCATGAACGTGGTGCTGATCCTCGGCTCCATGGCCGCAATCAACGCCACTTTCACGCTGCCCGGTGTCGCAGGCATCGTCCTGACCATCGGCGCCGCGGTGGACGCCAACGTGCTGATCTTCGAGCGGCTGCGTGAAGAACAACAACGCGGGCTCTCCCTGCGCATGGCCATGCGCAACGCCTACGACCGCGCCTTCTCAGCGATCGTGGACTCCAATGCCACTACCGTCATCACCTCGCTGTTCCTCTACTGGTTCGGATCCGAAGAAGTGAAGGGGTTCGGCCTGACGCTGCTGATCGGCCTGGCCTGGTCGCTGTTTACCGCGCTGTTCGTGACCAAAACAATCTTCGCGATCATGATCGACCGCTTCCACATCACGAACCTGAGCAGTCTTCCGCTTACGTTTCCGAAGTGGGACCGCCTGCTCAGACCCGATATCAACTGGATGCGGCTGGTGAAGTACTTCGTCGCGGTCAGCGCGATTCTCATGGCTTTGGGCCTCAGCGCATTTGTCATCAAGATCAACGAGCGCCAGATGGCCGACATCGAATTCGCCTCGGGAACGAGCGTGCAGTTCGCGCTCAAGCACCCGATGGACATCGAGCAGGTGCGCAAGCTGGTGGAAACGGCAAATTCCAAAGATCTGCCCAGCCCCTCGGTGGTATCGGTCGGGACGGAGAATCGCGAATACGAAGTCGTCACCCCCAACGCTGACAGCGTCAAAGTCAAGACCGCAGTCCTCAAGGCGCTGGGGCCGGAGCTCAAAGTCGAGCTGCCCTCAACGTTCCAGGACCACGACCAGCCGCTGGCAATCGCCCGCCAGGACAAGGTGGTGATCCCGCTGACCGAGGACGCCAACGTGACGATCGACGGCTGGACGCCCAAGGACCTCGGTCACTATACCGGCGGCGCCGCCATCATCCTTAAGGACCTCAAGCCGGCCATCTCCGCCAGCCAGATTCACGAGCGCATCGAACGCGCCCGCGTGCAGGCTCAGGTAAAATCGAGCGAAGACACGTATCGCGACTACGTCGTCGATTCTCCGGTTGGCCAGGATCAGCCCACGACCACGGCGGTGGTTCTTACGGTGGATCCCAACATTCACGCTGACGACGAGCTCAAGTGGCAGGGTGAAGTGGCCGATCCGATGTGGAAGCTCGTCAACGAGTCGATCAACCGCAGGGCCGAGTTCGAGAGCGTCAACAACTTTGACGCCCAAGTGGCCGGTGCCGCACGCGATGCCGCGTTTATGGCGCTGGGCTTGTCGCTGCTGGCGATCATGGCATATATCTGGTTCCGATTCGGTAACCTCAAATACGGCAGCGCAACAGTGGTGGCGATGCTTCACGACACCGTGATGGTGCTGGGCTTCCTGGGGCTTTCCCATTGGATGGTCCAGTACACCCCCTGGCTGGCGAAGGTTCTGCTGGTCGAGCCGTTCCGCATCAACCTGACGATTGTGGCCGCCGTGCTGACGGTTATGAGCTATTCGATGATCGACACGATTGTCGTGTTCGACCGCGTCCGTGAGAACCGCGGAAAGTTTGGCCACGCCAGCAAGCAGATCGTCAACGACTCGATCAACCAGACCCTCAGCCGAACGCTGCTCACGGGCGGCACGAATCTGGTCACCGTTCTGGTCATGTATATTGTGGGTGGACCCGGTATCCACGGCTTTACTTTCGTGCTGCTCACTGGCATATTAGTTGGAACTTATTCGTCGATCGCCATCGCGGCGCCGATCCTTTTGTGGGGTGAGGAGAAGCAGGCTGCGGCGGCTTCGCCGAAGCCACCCGTCGGGCAACTGCAACGGGCGTAGAAAGAGTTGCTCAAAAAGTGAATCAGACCCATCGGCACGCCAGGCGCAAAAGCTGCGCGTGCCGGTCCGATAAATAAACTCGGCGGCCCGGATTGGTCGATACGGTCTGACATGAGCGACATTGACATCTGGAATGCATTCCATGTCCGGCCGCTGCGACCGGATGCGGAGAAAAACAAATCTCTGTGGGAAAGGATGCCCATCATGCGCAAGGAAGTGAAGCTCGGCTTCGCCATCGGGGGCGTGGTTCTAGCGGTTGTTCTCGTCTGGGTTTTGTCGCTCAGCGGATCCAAGAACAAGACAGTTGTTGCATCGGCGACGAACGCGAAGGGGGCGGATGCCACGTCCATCACCCCTTCCGACGATTCGCTGAACAACGAGAAGCCTCAGATCGCCGAATCATCGACACCTGCTGCCGCGGTGCAGCCGACAACGGCGCCGGCGCAAGCCACCGCAACCGCCGACTCGCGCAAGCCCGGCGACGGCACCGATTGGGGCAAGCTGCTCAATGGCAGCCAGCAGATTCCGCTGATGACGCAGACACCATCTGCCTCACCGGCGAAGGAAGCAGCGCCGGCGGCGCAGTCTGCGTCTGAAGCCCCGGCAGTCGATCCTTCGCCCGCCGCCGATACCAACGCCGAGGTCGCGTCCGCAAGCTCCGGCTCTGAGATCATCCCCGCCGCTGCGCCGGCAAACGACACGCAGGAGACTGCGACGCCTGCGGCACAGACGACACCCACGGCCAAGCCGCTCGCAGCGGGGCCCCGCTCGCACCAGGTCCAGCGAGGCGAAACCCTCTCGAGCATCGCAATGGCCGCCTACGGCAGCCCGAACTTCTACCCGGCAATTCTACGGGCCAATCCGAAGCTCGATCCGCGGCGGATGAAGCCCGGCATGACGATCGTTCTGCCGGATGTGTCGGAGGTGAAGCACGATCCTGCCGCCCCGAGCGCGCGGTCGGCATCGTCTGAAACGCACTCGCCGTCGGCAACGGTCAACACCTCCCGGGAATACAAGGTACAGCCGGGCGATTCGCTTTACCGCATCTCGGTGAAGCTGTATGGCAACAGCAGTATGCAGGACAAGATCTATGAGCTGAATCGCACGACGATCGGCCCGAGCAAGGAAAGGGTCCGCGCAGGCATGGTGCTCAGACTGCCGTCAGCCCCGACGGCAACGGCCGCCGCCCACTGACCGTAGCGTGTGTCGTTCCAACAAGTCTTCGGCAGACCGCCGAAATCCCGGCGGTCTTTTCTTGCGCATCGTCACGTCATCCGACAATCATCACTACGCTGCCGGCCGGACCGGTGACCAGCGTAAATTGAGTTGTCTTCCATGACCCGCAATCCGACATCGCGTTCGTGCGTGTGCCCACAGACGCATCGTCTGCCGATCGAACTCCAATGCATGGATTTCGAACCACCGCACGGCATCGTCAAAACGCACCGCATCGCGAAAGGCATCAAACTCACCTAACTGATGCAGGATGAATGCCGTCACGAACGCATCTGAAGGAAACCGTCGGATGGGTTCGCAAGGCCAGGCACCTTCCGATTTCTGAAGATCAGCCAGGTATTTAAGCCCCCCCGCGATACAGGCGCCGCGGCCATTGCTCGCGAGGATGCCCGAAGGCACAGGCAAGTGGTCAGCGGATCGGACCACCCGCCGTCTTTCTCCTGGCTGGTCAGAACGACGTTGAGCAGCCGGCGATTGAGCGGATGCGACCCCTGGGCCAGTTCATCCAGCCGGATCATCGCCAGAGCCGCCACCGGAACAACCCGTGCAAGCGAGCCTGAGATTGGATCCGACGGGGTCAGTCGTCGAGAGCGGCTCTCTGCCGATGCTTCGCATGTGATGGGAGCTTCCGGGCGATTGACCAGAAGTTCACAGGCCAACTCCGACCATTGCTGAGCATTGAACAGCCGTTCGATCTGACGAACCGTAATCATCCTGCACCATCCATGGGTTTGATATTCGTTAGGGTTAATTATGCCCTAACCCCTGGCGGCCGTCAAGCGAAAAGTTAGGAAATTGTTTGAGGCGGGCTGGAGCTGATGGCCCGAGGCGGCGAAAGTTACCCGAGCCGACTCGCCGATCGTGAGGTACGGGATTCAGTATGCCGCGAACCAGCTTGGCCCGCTGGAAGGCGGCGAGCACGATGTCCTCGTGCCTCATACCCGCCTCGGCGCGGGCCTCGGCACACCACTGACAGAGCCCCACGCCGTGGCCATTGCCATGGCAATCGACGAACCGGACGACGTCCGGATCGTTGATCAGTTTGAAAAACGAGCTGTAGAGCCTGGTTGCTTCGGTACCGTTGGTATTGACCGCCCACCGCAGTTCCTCGCCGGAGAGAGAATAGCGGTTCCCGGCAGCGTCGGTGATGAGGAAACGCGTGGGACGGCCCCAGCGGTTGACGGCCTGGATGTCGATGCGCGAGAGCTCGGCCATCCCCTTCTCCGGCCGGTTGCGCTTGACGCCCCAGGCGCGGATGCGGTGGGTCAGTTCGGTTTTGGAAATCGCCACGGGGCCCCAGTTGAACTTCGGGCTGGCGGAGCAGAGGGAATGGTTGTTCTGATCCGACAGCGGCGGAATATACGGATCGCCAAACGCATCCGCCGCGGACTGCGAGATCCCGCCGCAGCAGCTGGAAAAGTAGGCTTTGAAGATCTTCTCGTTGCCCGGCGGACCATACACCAGCACGACGCCGGCCGTCTCATCCACCGCCCGGCGACTCTTGTCGGTTTCGGCGCCGATGCCGCCATAGACCTGCGAGCGCTGATCGTCATAGAGATCGAACGGCCTGCCTTGCGGCGCCGTCCGCGCCTTCATACAGGGCGTAGGTGTGCGCGGTAATTGCCTGGGCCTTGTAGGTTTCCAGCAGCCAGCTTTTGAGCAACTCCGACGCCAAGACACCCTTCAGATACGAGTCGATATCGACGTCGTTCACCACGTCAAAGCCATCGGCAACCGGGACCAGACGGTATTTCCCGTGATAGTTTTTTCCGTTGATCGAGACCGAACCGTCGCTGGCGGGGACGATGGTCAGGACGCCGCCATCAAGCGGGATATTCCCTATCTGCCAGCCGCGTGTGGTGAGTTGAATGGCCACCGAGGAGCGGGTGGGGATATTGAGGCGCCGACCGGGCGATTCACTGCCGATGCGGATCAGGGGCGGCTGGGTCGCACTGAGCATGATCTTCTGCTGCTTCTCCAGGAGACAGACCCGTACCTGCGGGGCCGCGGGATTGAAGGTATAGGCGGGATGCGACTGCGTGCAGGAGGGAAGCGACAACAGTGGCAGGAGCAGGGCGAGGAGTGCGAAGACGTAAATCAATCGGCGAAACTGGCTCATGGCATCCCTGCCCGACTGCGTGGCAGAACGTCAACCAAGATGGTGCTGCCATTTCCCGGCTCGTCCACCCGGGCTCATTGCAGCGTTAGCTTCTCATGTCGCGGGCGAACAGACAAGACCTCGGGACCGCAGAACGATTGATTTCCCGCGGCGAAAGCAAGCATCAAAAAAACCGAGCCGCTGGGTGCGGCTCGGCGGTTCAATGACCGGGTTCAGGGCCAGGGCGGCTAGTCTTCAAGCTTCCGCAGCGAGAGACCAAAACTTGCCAGTTGCTGCTTGATCTCGTTCAGGCTGGTCTGGCCGAAGTTCTTGCACCCAAGCAGTTCATCTTCGGTGCGGCTGGCGAGCTCGCCAAGGGAATTGATGTTGAGGCGTTGAAGCGCCTTGCGCGAGCGGACCGAGAGTTCCATATCCGCGACGGTCTTGCCGAATACTTCGGGACTGACGTTGTCGGCAACAACGGTCGGGCGGCGCACCGCCAGGAAAGCGGCTGCAGCCGCAGCGCCCTTATCTCCTTCAACAGCCTGTCCAAGCCGCAGGCCCTTCTGCGCAAGCACTGCCTTGATTTCGTTGAGGCTGGTCTCGCCGAAGTTCTTGTAGCTGAGCAGTTCCTGCTCGGTGGTCCGCAGCAGATCGCCCAGCGAGCGGAGGTTCATCTTCTTGAGGCAATTGCGGCTTCGGACCGAAAGCTCGAAATCGCTGATGGGAATCTCGAGCACCTGATTGCGGTGGTCGCCGCGGTGCTCATCGTCGTCGTAGTACATCGAGCGGGCCGAGTCCACATCCTTCATGTAGAGCCGGGCCCGCGCGTGGTTCGGATCGGTGGCCAGCACTGCTTCGAGGCAGCGGTGGGCCTCATCGTAGTGATTGTTGTCCTCGTAGAGGATGGCGAGGTTCAACAGGGCGTTGAGATGAACCGGGGGGCTGGTACAGATGCGCTCGTAAAGCTCGATGGCCTTGGCGTCATCGGCCTGGCGGTCATAGAGCAGGGCCAGGCGGAAGCAGGCGCGCTCGTGGTCGGGATTCTCGTTGAGCGCCCGTTCGTAGAAATCGACGGCCCTGTCGTGCTGGCCCTGATTCTCGGCCTCCTGGCCGCGCTTGAAGTACTCCTCGGCGGCACGTTCGTTAATCGAGACGACGGTCGTATCAGTCATATGCTGCGGTTCCTGCCAATCGGTAGAGATCGCCCGCGGCGAAAAGAGAGCCGGGGGCCGAAGGTAATCCGGTATTAGTAGGTCGAGACGGGAATTCTGTCAAATGCCGAAGCGGGATCAGCAATTCCGGCAGGGTCCGTGACACTTTCCGTGACACTTTAGGCGGCCGATTTTAGGGTTAAAATGATTGTCGGTGGGATTTGCTTCAAGGAGTAAGCCATGCCGGCACGTAGGACCGGTCAGGAAGCACGTCAAAGCGTGATCGATGCGTTCATGGCCTCGTTGGACAAGGTGATTGCAGCGGAGGATTCGGCTCCGCTCAAGGCTCGGACGTTCCTGGACTGGGAGAAGCAGACGACCCGGACGGAGGTGCGTTCGCCGGAAGGGGTCGTGGTGATTGAGAAGCAGCACTGCCGCTGTCGTGGTTGCGACGGGTCTTTTTCCCCTCAGAACCGTGACTGGGCATTGCCATCCGAAGCGTTGCTGACGCCGCGTGCGGCCGAGCGTTTGAGCCGAGAGGCGGCGGTGCAGGCATTCGACCATGCTGCCCGGGCCTTATGCATCGACGGGTGCATGGAAGCGTTGGACGGCAAGCAGGTGCAACGCTGGAGCGAAGCGGAAGTGCCGGCGTACGAAGAGGGGCACAGGTCCCCGTGTCCGGCCAACGAGCCGCAACTGCTGGTGGTGCGAATGGGACGGGGGCCGCTGCCACGACAGCGCTAAGAGCCTGTTTCAGTCCAGAACTGCGGTCAACACTTGAGTAGACAAGGACTTACCGACGATCCAGCGCTGAAGTGCTAAAAGGGCCCCTCTGGCCGCTTGGCCGGTGCGACAAATTGTCATGTTCGGACCACTATGTCGTCAGAAGGGGCAAAAACCGGGTTTGAGGAGGGGTGGGGAGGGTACGGTACTACAACGGTGAGAGTACGGTGTGGGCCGGGAGGAGATTTGGGCGCAACTTGGGAGCGAAATGTCCTCTGTTGGGATGCTTCTTCACAAACGGGCTCTTGGCACAGCACTCAAGGCGTAACCGAAGCGACCCGGAGGCCCTGCAGGGCTTGCGGCGAGTCAGCGCTGTGGAGCGACGTGGGCTTCGGCAGGCCGAGGGGGTCATCGGAATGGGAGATGGCGGCAACTGGCTGGACCCGGTCTTGGAGCGGAACCGAACCATTCTGGAGTCCAGGCGGCATCGAAGCGGTGCTGATGTTACGCGTGAACTGGATCAGCCGGGACCAACGCTGGGAGAGACATTGGGCCAATCGGCCTGCCTGCGTCAAATGAACGCCGCCTGAAGTGTCATGGACCCCTTCCGGCGGATTCCGCTAAGGCGATCATTCCGGGGGTTCCGGGGCATGGAATACGCCCGCAGGGGTGGGGGAATATCGCACCGGTAGTCGTCACGGGTTCTGATCCCTTGCGTCAGCGGCGTGAGGGTGTTGGAGATCGACTCAAAAGCGGAAAATGCGGTCGCCGAGCCGGAGCAACGCCATGATCAAGATGCGGGGCGGCTATGGGCACGACCCATGGTCTGTGGCAGAATCCTGGCTTGATGAAGCGGGTGCTGATTTTCGTCAATCCGATTGCGGGGCGCGGAGCGGGCAGGACGCTTACGCGGCGGATGCAGGAGCGATTGCGCCGATGGATGGGACGCCGAAGCGATTACCGGGAAACCGGCGGATGTGCCGGATGATCTGCTGGTCGCGGGAACGCGTGCGGCGATTGTCATCGGCGGAGATGGGAGCATCCGAACCGTGGCGGCAAGACTCGTTGCAGCGGCGGGCGCGGGGGGGCGGCGAAACCGATTCCGATCCTGATCGTTCCCATGGGGACTGCCAATCTGCTGGGCAGGCATTTCGGGATCCGCTGGCGGCGGTCCAGCGTCGTCGAGGAGGTTGCGCGGACATTGTCGCATCACCGCATCGAAGAGATCGATGCCGCGCGGCTCAACGGCGAGTTGTTTCTCCTGTTGGCGGGCATCGGCCTGGACGCGCAGGTCGTGCACGAGCTGGACAAGATGCGCAAGGGACCGATCGATTACACAAGCTATGTCCTGCCGGCAGCGCTGGCGCTGGCGATGTATCGCTACCCAGCCCTGACGGTGACGGTGGATGGGAAGACGGTTGCACGCAAGATGCCCGCGGTGGCGTTCGTGGGGAACGTGAAGGAGTACGGGACGGGGTTTCCGATCCTGCCGATGGCTCGGGCGGATGATGGGCTCCTGGATGTGTGCGTGCTGCCGTGCGCGAACCAGAAGGACCTGCTGTTTCACCTGATGCGGGCGGTGGCGGGCGAGCATCTGCAGGCCGAGGGGGCGGTGTATCTGAAGGGGAAGCATGTGCGGGTGGAAGCCGCGACGCCGGTGCCGGTGCAGATCGACGGGGATGCGGCGGGCTATACGCCGGCGGAGATTGATTTGCTGCCCGAGAGGCTGGCGTTTATCGTGCCCGCGTTGTGAGCCTGCAAATCGATCGAGATCGGCTGTTCGTGATCGCCGGGCCATGCGTGATCGAGTCGGCGGAGTTGTGTTTGTCCGTGGCGCGGCACGTGAAGAGCGTCTGCGAGCGCCTCGACATCACCTACATCTTCAAGGCGAGCTTTGACAAGGCCAATCGCTCAAGCAACGACAGCTTTCGCGGGCCGGGGCTGGAAGGCGGTCTGGAGGTGCTTGGGCACGTCAAGAGCGAGGTTGGGGTACCGGTGCTGACAGACATTCACAAAGCGCACCAGGCAGCGCCGGCAGCAAAGGTCGTCGATGTACTCCAGGTGCCTGCGTTTCTGGCACGGCAGACGGACCTGCTGGTGGCCTGCGGCAAGACCGGCAACTGGGTGAACATCAAGAAGGGGCAGTTCATGTCGCCAGCGGAGATGGGCAATGCGCTGGCGAAGGTGCGCTCCACGGGAAACCAGACCATCATGCTGACCGAACGCGGGACCTTCTTTGGCTACAACCGGCTGGTCAATGACTTCACTTCCATCCCGGAGATGCAGAGTCTGGGCGTGCCGGTGGTGTTTGATGTGACCCACAGCACGCAGCAGCCGGCGGGGTTGGGAAACCAGTCGGGCGGGAGGCCGGAATATTCGCCGATGCTGGCGCGGGCGGCGGTGGCCGCGGGCGTGGACGGGCTGTTTCTGGAGTGTCATCCCGAGCCCGCCAAGGCCAGGAGCGACGCTGCGACGATGATGAAGCTGGAGGATGTGGAGAAGGTGCTGACCCAATGTCGGGAGATCTGGAACCTGCGCAAGACCTGGAGCGGGTGATGGCCGCACGGAAGCTGACGCATCTGGATGAACGGGGGCGGGCGCGGATGGTGGATGTCTCGGCCAAAGCCGTCACGGTCCGCGAAGCGGTTGCGGAGGGGTTCATCATCGTCGGTGCCGAGACGCTTGCCGCGATTTCCGCGGGGACGGTTCCCAAGGGAGAGGTGCTCAACACAGCGCGGGTGGCGGGGATCCTGGCGGCCAAGCGCACGGGAGAACTGATTCCGCTGTGTCACCCGCTGGGCGTGGAGAGCGTGGAAGTGAACTTCGAGATGCCGGGCAAGACGCCGCGGGGTGGACGGTGCGCGGATTCGCATCGAAGCGCGGGCGAAGATCAGCGGGAAGACCGGCGTGGAGATGGAGGCTCTAGCGGCCGTGAGCGTGGCGGCGCTGACGATCTACGACATGTGCAAGGCGATCGACAAGGGGATGGTCATCGAGCAGGTTCGGCTGATCGAGAAGACCGGGGGGAAATCGGACTATCGTGCCAAATAAGCCGGGCGACCGGGCGCGACCGCAGATTAACGCAGATTCCCGCCGATGAACGGCCTGCAAAACCTCGGGGCCCGGAGCTCGTTCACCTTGGGACCGCTAGACCTAACCCGTGCAGGCTCTCCAGCCGACGGCTTGGTCTCCGGCGCATCGGCTTTTCCGAAGGGGTGCGCCACTCCCTCGCTGCCAATGGACGCGCATGATTGCTTTGCGTTCAGCTCGCTCCTCATTATTATGATCTCACACACTTCAGGAGGAGCCATGACGGTTGCGCAAACGGTGGTTGTGGTGGCCATGATGCTGCTGGGCGTCTGCTCGGTCCAGGCAGGCTCATTTACGCCGACGACCGAGGGGAAGAAGATCATCGAGTATGGATGGGATTCGCAGAACCCGGCGTACATCCGGGCGCACCTGAGCGAGATGGAAAAGGGGCCGTTTGACGGGGTGGTAATCCTCACGCCCAAGTACGCCAAGCCGGGAGAGCGTCGCCAGTCGCTGGGGTGGCTGGTCTTCGGCAAGGAGCGGTTCCAGCCTGCCGACTACGAGTACCTTCTGCCCGACCTGCGGGCGATCCATTCCAAAAAGCTGACGGACAACTACCTCGAGACCGTCGCCCAGCGGGCACACGTCCCCAACGCCGAGTGGTCCGATGACAAGGGCTGGGAGACGATCTGTCACAACGCCGCGGTCATGGCGATGCTCGCCCGCGAGGGCCACTGCCTCGGCCTCACCTTCGATCCGGAGGAATATGGCGACACCCCCTTCTGGACCGCCTCGCAGCTGCCGGCCGTCAAGGAAGGCCGGCTCACGATCGAGCAGTGCCGGCATCTGGCACTGGAGCGCGCGGCCGTCAGTTCATCCGCGCCATCAACAGAGAGTTTCCCAATATTCAGTTCCTCTGCCATTTCGGCCCTTCGATGACCTATGACTTCGAACGGACGCAGGGAGACAAGGCTCCCTATCTGCTGCTGGCTCCGTTCATCGAAGGCATGTGCCAGGGCGCCGATGCCGGCACGCAGATCACCGATGCCTTCGAGCAGTCCTACAACTATCGCTCGCGCACGGCCTTTGAGGTCGGCCGGGCCAACATCCTGGCGGCTCGCCAGCTCTTTACCGACAAAGCCGCCTTTGACCGCCACATGCACGTGGGATTCTGCCTCTGGATCGACTACGGCTCCAACCGGCGGCCCTGGAGTCCGACCGAGTTCGACCACAACTACTTCCAGCCCCAAACCTGGCAGAACGCCGTCCACTACGCCCTCTCCTACTCCGACAAATACCTCTGGGTGCACACCGAGCGGCTCAACTGGTGGACCGGCGAGCACCGGGGCCCGGCCTACGTGGCAGCAACGAACGCCGGACGCGCTGAGCCGGTGCAGATCGACTACAAGCAGACCGCCCCCACCGCCGAACAAGAGAAGTACATGGTCACCGCGGCCAGTCGCGACCACGGCGAAGCCTTCGCAGAACTGCTCAAGACGCACCAGCTGCTCACGGACCTGCCCAAAGACGGCTGGATGTTCCGCATCGATCCGGATGAACTCGGGGTCGCCCAGCAGTGGTTCGCACCGGACCTCGATCAGCAGGCCTGGTCCCCCATCGAGGTCGGAAAATTCTGGCACGAGCAGGGCTGGGATTACGACGGTTACGGCTGGTATCGCCGGAGCTTTGCCATGGACTCGATCCCGGCCGGCAAGACCATTCTGCTGGCGGTGGGCGCCGCCGACCAAAGCGCCACCGTCTGGCTCAACGGCCAGAAAGTCGGCGAGCACGATGTCGGCGGCGTTGGCTGGGACAAGCTCTTCACCTGCGACATCACCCACCAGGCTGCGCCCCGGCCAGAACCAGTTGACCATCCGCGTTCTCGACCGCGCCGGCCCCGGCGGCCTGTGGAAAGCGATCAAGATCGTGGCGAAATGATCAAATCTGATGCGGCCGGCCGAGGCCACGGCTCAGGAGTTGGGCGTTGGCGGTGCCCCAGCGTGTCCAACGCCTTATCCCGTTAGAATCAATGCCGCGCAAGGCGGGTGTTGGGTATCGGGTATCGGGAACTCCGGCATCGTCTTGCGACACCCGATGCCCGGTAATCAGGCCCGGATTCGCCCAGACAGCGAGGCGCTGCTCTTGCCGGTCCAGATAACCGACCGGCGCAACGATTTTGCATGGCAGCGCAGGGGCTGTGCATGGCAGCGCAACGATTTTGCAAGGCAGCGCAGCTCTTGTGCATGGCAGCGCAGAGGCTATGCATGGCAGGCGCGGAGGCTGCGCGTGGCTTCATTTGGACACAGGCGGGGGCACTGCCCGCTCACCCGACCGCCCGCCCTGTTGACAAAAGCTTGTTGGGCTGGCCTTGTGTTGTAATTGCGGGTGTCCCTTTACGGGGTTCGACGTGTGACCCGAATGCCATTCGGGTCGCACATCGATAAAAGAGCCTTCGCGGCTATGCGCCGCGGCAGCGATCCGCTAGACTTAATTTGGAGGAAATGTAATGCGTTACGGGATTTATGGGCTATTGATTGGATGCCTGCTCGTGGCTGTGCCGCAAGCTGGGGCGGAGACAGTGCAGGTTGACTTCACCGGCACGGTCACGGCCTCGTATTCGAACTCGGGCCTCTTAACAACCGCCAATGGTGCGGTGAACGTCGGTGATGCGGTCAGCGGGCGATTCATCTACGACACGAATACTGCCGACGCCAATCCCGACGTGGCGATAGGATCGTTCGATGCGATCAGTTACGCAACGTTGACGACCGGTGCCAACACGTATGAGGCCATCGGCGGCCAGAACCTCATAGATGTCCGCAGCCAAAATTATAGCACGCTCGACCAGACGGAGATAACTCTGAACGCGGCGACGAACCTGACGGGCCCGAGCGCTATCGACGGCGCCAATACGTACGTCGTCAGCAATTTTAATCTCGTACTTATTCATCCGGACGCGAACTACCTGGCCCATGTGAACACGGTGCCGGACGCAGCCACTTTTAGCGACTTCGTGACCGCGCTGTCGAGTGCGACCGGAGAGGTCCAGTACACCTCGAGGGGTGCAGATCAGTTCAATTTCAGTATCACCTCGATCACCGCGACCCCCGTTCCCGAGCCGGCTTCGGCGGCGCTGCTGGCGATCGGCGCAGGCGCGATGGCGGTGCGCCGGCGGAGGAAGCGCTGAGGCTGCCGGGGCCTCGCCGAAGCGCGGATCGGTTTTGCGGAAATTCAGGGGTCTGCGCATCGACTCGGAAAGGGAACTTCTAAGCGGACAGGATTCGTTCACGGCAGATCGTCCGGTTCCAGTACGGGGGGACGCTTTGGCGCGGCTCGAACCGCCAGGGCGGATCGTGACCCGCTGCTTTTCCTTCTTCCGGAGATTCCCGTAAATGTTTGCCCTCATGACCGAATCGGACCTCGGCATGGCGATCCTCCGCATGCGCGCTGCACGCCCGCCCGTGCGTTTTGACATCAGTAGGCACCCCGCTAAACTCTGCCCCACCACGGCGAAAAGGAGCACTGGATCATCGGGCCGCGCGGAAGCACAAAGGGAATCGGGCGCCAGGTTGCCGGCATCGTCGCCGTCGCGCTCTTGATCGCGATCGGCGGGGCGAGGGAGGCCCGCGCCAGGAGATTCTTCCCGCGACCGTCCCGAGCTACATCCCGCCGGTTTACTCGGCGCTCAAGGGCCGGCCCGTCGAGGACGTGCGCATCCTGGGCAACCAGCGCGTCCCCACCACCGTCATCGAGAACGTCATCCGCACCAAACCCGGCGACCCCTTCGATCCGGAGACGGTGGAAGAGGACTACCGGGCGATCTTCGGCCTGCACAAGTTCTCCAACGTCGAGGCCAAGATCGAGCCCACCGCCACCGGCGTGATCGTCACCTTCGTCGTCACCGAGCCCAAGCTGATCAATTCCATCGCCTTCCGCGGCAACGTGGACATCGACACGCCGACGCTCGTGGACACGATCGACCTGCGCAAGGGCGAGGCGATCGACACCTTCCGCATCAACGTCGCGCGCATGTCGATCGAGAGCGCGTATCGCCAGAAGAATTATCCGTTCGTCCACGTCAGCGTCGATCAGGACCTGCTGCACACGCGCGGGGAACTGGTCTTCAATATCGTCCAGGGGCCGCAGGTGACTATCCGCAAGGTAAACGTGCTGGGCAACCACTCGTTCAGCGACGAGAAGTTAAAGGACCAGATCCACACCAAGGCGTGGTTCTTCATCTTCAACTCCGGCACGTACGACCCGGAGACGGTGGAAGACGATGTCGCCGCGATCCGGCGGTTCTATGAATCCAAGGGATTCTTCGACGCCCGCGTCGGGCGGAAGCTGATCTTCTCGCCGAACCAGAAGGAGATGGAAGTCACCTTCCTGGTGAACGAAGGGCAGCGCGTTCCGCATCGGTCGGCTGGAATTTCGCGGGAACACCAAGCTCTCGGAAATGCAGTTGAAACAGGGCCTCAAGCTGACACCCGGGCAGACCCTACGACCAGGACACCGTCCAGCGGGACATCCGGCAGATCGTCCGCGACTACAGTCCGTTCGGATACATCTACGAACAGCAGCCGCAGTACCAGCAGCCGGATTATCTCACGATGCGGTCCGTTCCGAACACGGTAATTTCCATCGTAAGCAAGGCGCCACCGTCGATCTCGTTTACCAGATTCACGAGGGCAAACCCTTCCGCATCGGCCGGATCATCCCCAAGGGGAACACCCGGACGCAGGACAAGGTCATCCTCCGCGAGATGCACGTGCGTGCCGGGCAGCTCTACAACTCCGCCGAGATCGCCGACGCCATCGACCGCATTCGGGCGACGCCCTATTTCCAGAGCGTCACGATCACGCCGGTCGGCAACGATCCCAACTACCGCGATCTGATCGTCGAAGTGCAGGAGCAGAAAACCGCATCCTTCACTATCGGTGCGGGAGTAAACTCCAACGGCGGCGTCGGCGCGGCCGTGACCTACACGCAACGAAACTTTGACATCACCGATTGGCCCGAGCGCTGGACCGATGCATTCTCCGAGCGCGCGTTTGTCGGCGGCGGCCAGCTCTTTCAGGCGACCGTCCAGCCCGGCACGCAATACAGCAACGCCAGCGTGCTGTGGCGCGAGCCCTGGATGTTCGACCAGCCCTACAGCCTGACGCTCGAAGGCTACTACCGCGACTGGCAGCGCGAGCATTGGGTTGAAACCCGCGCCGGCGGGCGCGTGACTATCGGGCACCGATTCGATTACGAGAACTCCGCCTCGATCGGCCTCCGCGGCGAGGATGTGTATATCCACAGCATCGACCACCCGTGGAAAGACCGGGCGCCGGAGATTCTTGATCTGCGCGGGCATAACACCGTCACCAGCACGCCGCTCCAGTTCCGCCACGACACGACGAACCAGGGCTACATGCCCTACAAGGGGACGGTCACGACCGTGGGCTGGGAGCCCTATGGAACCCTTGGCGGCGAATTCGCTTTCAGCAAGTTCACGGGAAGCTGGGAGCTTTACCACACGCTCGGCGAGGACCTGCTGGATCGCAAGACGATCTTCGACTTTCGCGTCGATGCCGGATACATCGCCGGGGACGCGCCGTTCTTCGAGCGCTTCTACGGCGGCGGGATCGGCTCCATCCGCGGCTTCAAATACCGGGGCGTCAGCCCGCGCTCAGGTCCCGCCGATGACCCGGTCGGCGGTGATTTTTCCCTGACCGGCTCGGCCCAGGTCTCCTTCCCCCTCGTCGGCGAGAGCCTTCGGGGCGTCGTCTTCAGCGATTTCGGCGACGTTGAGACGGATGTGCGCATCGGTACAATCCGCAGCAGTGTCGGCGCCGGAATCCGTCTGGTCCTGCCGTTTCTCGGCCAGACGCCGATCGCTCTGGATTTCGCGGTGCCGATCACCAAAGATAGTCAGGACGACACCCAGATCATCAGCTTCTCGCTGGGATTCAATCCGTGAAACTTTACGTCCGTTGCTGTCTTTCTACGGCAACGAGAGACGGCATGACCTCAGTCACATGAAAGGACTGCACCAATGAGAGCACGAACGTTCCTGATCCTCGTAGCCGGCATGGCCCTTCTGATGGCGCAGAAGCCCGCGCCCAGACCAAGATTGCCGTGGTGAATACCGGCAAGGCCTTCAATGAAATGCAGGAGACCAAGGACCTCAAGCAGAAGCTCGAGGCCGAGCGCGTGGATTTCGAAGGCAAGCGCGAGCAGCAGCAGAAGAAGCTCACCGACCTTCGCTCGCAGCGCGACCTGCTCAAGCCTGAGAGTCCGCAATATGCCGACCTCGACAAGCAGTACGCCCAGGCTGCAATCGAAGCAGACGTCTGGAGCCACGTGACCCAGGCGCAGGTCCAGCGCATGCAGAAGCAGGAGATGCGGTCGCTGTTTGACAAGATCGTGACCGCCTCCGAGCAGGTGGCCAAGCAAAAGGGCTATGACATCGTAATCGCCGACCAGCGCCGGGAGCTTCCGGACAATCTCGATCAACTGAGCATGGATCAGGTACAGGCGGCGATCAACATCCGCAATGTGCTGTACGCCTCGCCCAACGTCGATATCACGGAAGACGTAGTGGCGGTCCTGGACGCCCAGTACAAAGCCGGAAGTGGAACCACGACGCCTTCGGACATCGCACCTCCGCCCGCGATCGGCACGGGAAATGCCCCGCAGCCGGCCCCCGCAGCCAAGCCGTAGTGCTGGCACCTTCCGCAAAGGCGCCAAAACGCAGTTCAAACCGCCGGAAGGAATCCTCCCCGGCGGTTTTTCTTTCGGCCGGCGGTGCTTTACCTCCGGCAGCCGCCCTCGCACAATGACCGGGATGTCGGCCACGAGCCTGGAACAAATCGCCAAGATGCTGGGATGCCCTGTTCCTGCGCAGCCTGAGCGGGCGATCACGGGGATCGCCACACTCGAAGAAGCGATGTCCACCGAGATCTCATTTCTGGGTGCGGAAACCTATCTGGACGAATTTCAGAAAACCAGGGCGGCCGCCGTGATCGTCAACCGGCGTATCCGCGTTCCCGCGGGAAAAGGACCGACACGGCTCGTCGTTGACGACGCCGACCTGGCGGTGGCGACGTTGCTCGAATTTTTCGCTCCCCCCGTTGGTCATCCCCCGCCTGGGATTGACCCTCAGGCGTGCGTCGCGAAGACCGCGCAATTCGCTTCGGACGTTGCGGTAGGAGCCTACGCCATCATCGGCGAGCGCACCATAATCGGCGCGGGAACGATCATCCATCCCGGCGTCGTGATCGGCGATGACGTCACCATCGGCGAACAGTGCCAGATCCACGGGAACGTGACCATCCGCGAGCGCATTGCCATTGGGAACCGCGTCATCGTCCACGCCGGAAGCGTCCTGGGAACGGACGGCTTCGGGTATCGATGGGACGGCACCCGTCATCGCAAGATTCCCCAGATCGGAACGGTGATCGTGGAGGATGATGTGGAGATCGGCTCGTGCGTCTGCATCGACCGCGCGAAATTCGGCACGACCCGGATCGGCCGGGGAACCAAGATCGACAACCTGGTTCAGATCGGCCACAACGTTCACGTGGGGCCGCACTGTATCATCGTCGGCCAGGCCGGCCTGGCCGGCAGCGTTCGTCTGGGTGCGGGCGTGGTGCTCGGCGGGCAGAGCGCCATTCGCGATCACGTGGTCATGGGGGATGGATCGATGGTGGCCGCTTGTTCCGGTGTGGCGGAGAATGTGGACCCGAAGACGATCGTTTCGGGGCTCCCGGCACTCCCCCACCGCCAGAGTCTCCGCGAGCAGGCAGCGCTGCGGCGGCTGCCGGATCTGGTGGTGCAGGTTCGAAAGCTACAGGAACAGTTGGATCAGCTGAGGGGCGGTACCGAAAAGGCGTAGGTAGCCCCCGCTGCGCAAAGATAAACCTCGCCACAGCGGGGTCTTAGAAAACTGGGGAACTAGGATTCGAACCTAGACTAAGCGGTCCAGAGCCGCTTGTGCTGCCGTTACACCATTCCCCAAAAAAGAGCGTTTGTAATCGTAGGTACGCCGTTGGTACTGTCAAGGTTGGTGTTTCCGCGTACTTCTGAATGGCTCGCGCTGCCGATTTGGAACACGCATCGCCTGGGCGTATCAGATCGCTTGCATGTAAATGCAATTGCCATAGGTTGTTTCCCATGTCGGGCTCGGCATTGAGCGGGAAAGTCGTTGTCATTATCGGCGGGACGACCGGCCTGGGGTTAAGCGCGGCCAAAGCGTGCATGGAGGCAGATGGCCGCGTAGTCGTGGTTGGGAGAAACCTGGATTATGTGGCCCAGGCACAGAAGGCATTGGGCGAAGGATGTTACGCAATGGAGGGTGACGCGGCCGCGCCTGCGACGGCGGAACGTGCCATCGTGGCAGCTGTCGAGCGATTCGGGGGCTTTCAAGCTCTTTATCATGTCGCCGGGGGAAGCGGCCGCCGCATGGGCGATGGGCCGCTGCATGAGATCACCGATGAAGGTTGGCAGCAGACGCTCGATTTGAATCTCACGAGCCTGTTCAACTCCAATCGTGCTGCCGTTCAGCGCTTTCGCGCACAGGGCACCGGCGGGAGTGTGCTGAATATGAGCTCGGTCCTCGGCTTCTCACCTTCCCCGAAATTCTTCGCAACCCACGCCTACGCGGCCGCCAAGAGCGCCGCGATTGGATTCACCAAGACCTGCGCAGCCTATTACGCGGGCGAAGGAATTCGCTTCAACGTCATCGCGCCGGCACTGGTCGAGACACCGATGTCCCAGCGCACTGCAAACGACGAAGCGATCCAGAAGTTCATCGCAACCAAGCAACCGCTCGACGGCGGCCGGATCGGCTCTCCCGCGGACCTCGATGCGGCCGTGGTGTATTTCCTCTCCGAGCAATCCAGGTTTGTCACCGGACAGGTTCTGTGCGTTGACGGCGGGTGGTGTGTGAGCGAAGGGCAGTATCCGCAATGAGCAGCCACGGCGGACTCGGCGCGATCGGCATCGACATCGGGGTGACGAACCTCAAGAGCGTCTGCGTCTCCGGTTCGGGCAAAATTCTTGGCGAAGCAAACGTCTCGACCGAGTCGAGCAATACGAATTGGCTGCAGCGAATCCGTGCACGAATCGAAGAGCTTGAGAAAACGGTCGGCGCCAGGCGCAAGCCGTGGGCATTGCCGCACCGGGCCTGGCCGATCCGGGTGGACGCAGGATCGCATGGATGCAGGGACGCCTCGCCGAAGTCGAAGGGCTGGATTGGACCGTGTTTCTGGCACGTTGGAAGTGCGTGCCGGTGTTGAACGATGCCCAGGCGGCGCTGCTGGGCGAAGTATGGCACGGCGCGGCAGCAGGCAGGAGAAACGTGATGATGCTGACGCTTGGCACCGGTGTCGGCGGCGCCGCGATGGTCGATGGGCGGCTGCTCAAAGGCCATCTCGGCCGTGCCGGGCATCTCGGCCACATCTGCATGGATATCGATGGGCCGCCGGATATCGTCAACACGCCCGGAAGCCTTGAAGAAGCCGTTGGAAACTGCACCATCGAACAGCGGACCGGTGGACGATTTAGCAGCACGCTGGACTTGGCCGATGCGCATCGAGGTGGTGACGCCGAGGCAACGCGCGTCTGGAGCCGCATGATTCGTGCGCTTGCTTGCGGGATCGCATCGCTGGTCAACGTCCTGAATCCCGAAGTCGTCGTCATCGGCGGCGGGATCTCTCTTGCCGGAGACGTACTCTTTGAGCCGCTGGAGAAGGAACTGACAAAAGTCGAATGGCGGCCGCATGGGCAGCGTGTGAAGATCGTGCCGGCAAAGCTGGGTGAATACGCGGGCGCCTACGGCGCGGCGTGGAATGCAATGAATCAGGAGCAAATGTGAGCGTTGGTGATGAGTATCTGGATCGCTGCGAGGAATTGGCAAAGAAGGTTCGCGCGCAGATGCCGGTAATCCACCAGGTGGCGAATGTTTTCGCGAAAACCATCCTCGCCGGCCGGATGGCGCACGTCTTTGCGTCAGGCCACAGCCGAATCATGGTCGAAGAGATGTGGCCGCGATATGGCTCGTTCCCGGGATTCAATCCGATCGTCGAACTGTCGCTGACGTTTCACAACCTCGTCGTCGGCGCCAACGGCCAGCGCCAGGCAATGTTCCTTGAAAACGTCAGTGGATTAGCCGAGCGAATCCTGCGGAACTTCGACATCACGAAGGAAGATTCGGCTCTGGTGATTTCCTCCAGCGGCTGCAACGTGGTGTCAATCGAGATGGCCGAGGGATTTCGTAAGCGCGGCGTCAGGGTCGCGGCGATGATCAGCCGCCGGCACTCGGAGAAGACCAGGAGCAACCGAGCCGACGGCAAAAAGCTTCAGGACTTCGCGGATTTCGTGCTCGACACGGGCGCACCCGCTGGCGACGCAATGGTGAAAATCGAGGGATTGGAAACGCCCGTCTCCCCGGGATCGACGGTGGGAGGCTGCATGGTCATCAACTCGCTAAAGGCGGAAGTCGCCGACCGCCTGACCCGCGCGGGGCAGCCGCCCAAGGTGCTCAGTGGTGCAGCGACGATGGGAGCGGAAAAAGCCAAAGCGCTGTTTGAGGCGGCGTACGATGAACACGCCCGCCGATTGGCAAAGCTCTACGAGAATCTGGGCCGGGAGAAACAGGCATGAAGGATCGACCGCTAAGAACCACCGTCATCGGCAGCTATCCCTTCCGGGCATGGCTCGAGTTCGCCTCGCAGAACCTGGACAAGTTCGGCCCGGCGGACATCGCGGAGATGCAGGATGATGCGGTGATTGCAGCGATTCACGATCAATTGACGGCCGGCCTGGACGTCATCACCGACGGCGAGCAAACGCGCCTCGATTTCAACCTTTCGTTCTACGGCTACCTCGAAGGCATTCATCTGGAGAGCGCCCCTCCCCGCCGCTGGGGCCCCCCTGCTCACGATCAGCGAGGCAAACATGCCGTCACCGGGGAGATTCGCGCACCGCGCGGACTCGGCGCCGTCGAGGAATACAAGCGGCTGGCGCGTCTTGCCCCCGCCGGACCAGCCCTCAAGGCATCGGTGCCCGGGCCATATACATTGAGCGGGAGGTTGATTCCGAACGACCGCTATCGCGATCGGTATGCGCTCACCGAAGCACTGCTGCCGATCGTGCGGAAGGAGCTGCAGGACCTGGTTGCGGCCGGTTGCGGGGAGATTACCGTCGATGAACCCTCGATGTCCTGCTACGCGCATCGCGAAGACCCGAAGCGATTCGTCGAAATCTTCAACCGTACGGTCGAGCCGATCGTCGGAAAATGCCGGCTGTCAACGCACCTCTGTTTTGGCAACTACAAGGGCCACCCCGTCGGCCTGCGGAAGTACGCCCCTATGTTTCCCGCATTCGGCGACCTGAAGGTGGATGAGATCCACGTGGAGATGGCCAACCGCGAGTTCGCCGAGATCGAGATCATCGCCGAGATCACCAGGAAGAAGGACGTGGCCGTCGGCATCATCGACGTGAAGAGCTATTACATCGAAACAGTCGATGACGTGGTCGAGCGCGTGCGGCTGTGCCTGAAGCATGCCCCGGCGGAAAAGCTCAGCCTCGCGCCCGATTGCGGTCTAAGCCAGACCGCGCGCTGGGCAGCGAAGCGGAAGCTCATCAACATGGTCGAAGGCGTGAAACAGATGCGCAAGGAGCTGAAGCTTTGATCGAGCCGGCGCTGGCTGATGATGCGTTTCTCGCGGACGTTGCATCGGTGCGCAGGCCGGCCGGGCTTTCTCGATCTCTGGTGGCTCGGCCAGTCGGGGTTTCTTATGCACCGGCGCGGGCACTTCGTGCTGATGGATCCGTATCTTTCGGATTCGCTGACGCGGAAATATGTCTCGACCGACAAGCCGCATACGCGCATGAGCCGGCGCGTTGCCGATCCGACAAAGCTCGGTTTTGTTGATATTGTGACGGCCAGCCACGGGCATACCGATCATCTGGATGCCGAAACACTGCGCGCGATTCGCAGCCAGAAGGAGTTTCGTTTTGTCGCGCCAGCCGCAATCGAAGCTCTCGCCACGGAGCGCTTGGGACGAAAGCCGGATGCGCTGCTCGATGACGACAAGTTGGTCCGCTGGGATGAGATCGAGATCCACGCCATTCCGTCCGCCCATGAAACCGTCGAGCGGGATGCGAACGGGCATTGTATGTTCCTGGGCTACCTCATGCGGCTCGGACCGTGGACGGTTTACCACAGCGGCGACACGATGCTTTACGATGGGCTTGTCGATCGTCTGAAGGAATTCAAGATCGACGTTGCAATCCTGCCCATCAATGGCCTGCGCCCGGAGCGGCGCGTCGCCGGGAATCTTTTCGGGCGAGAAGCGGCGCAGTTGGCAAGCAACACGGGCGCGCATCTGGTAATTCCCTGTCACTACGACATGTTCGACTTCAACACGGCGTCGCCGGATGAATTCGTGCAGGAGTGCCAGCGGCTTGGTCAGCGGTATGCGGTGCCGAAGCTGGGCGAGCGTCTGAGCCTTCCGGAGAATCTCACATGAAGACCTGGCGAATCGCCGGAATCAACTTCGATCACATGCACATGGGCGATCTGCTGCGGATGGCCCACGAGCATCCCAGTGCTGAGATCGTCGGCATCTGCGACGAGCAACCCGAGCGCATGCAATCGGCGATCGCGAATTTCAAGATCCCGAGTGACCGCATCTTCACCGATTACCAACAGTGCATGGAGAACACCAAGCCCGATCTGGTGATCCTCTGCCCGAAGACGGCCGAGCATGCCGACTGGACGGAGAGGGTGGCGCCGTTCGGCGTCCACGTCTTCGTCGAGAAGCCCTTCGCCGCGAGTCTGGCCGATGCCGACCGGATGATCCGGGCGCTGGAAAAGACCGGCAGGCAGCTCGTCATCAACTGGCCCCTCCGCTGGTACGCCTCGCACATCACCGCCAAGCGCCTTGTCGATGAAGGAAAGATCGGCCAAGTCATCGAGGTGCACTACTATGACGGCAATCGCGGGCCGATGCGGCACGTGGCCGACAAGATCGAAGTCTCCGAAGAAGTCGCCAACCGCGAAAAGGCCAGGAGCTGGTGGTACAATCGCGAAGCCGGCGGCGGATCGCTGCTCGATTACCTCGGCTACGGCACCACGCTGGGCACCTGGTTCATGAATGGCCGATCCCCCATCGAAGTCACGGCCATCGTCGATCAGCCCAGGGGGCTGGAAGTGGACGAACATTCGGTCACGATCGCCCGCTACGACACGGGTCTTTCTAAATTTGAAACGCGCTGGGGCACTTTCACCGATCCCTGGACGCATCAGCCGCAGCCCAAGTGCGGCTTTGTCATCGTCGGCTCCAAAGGCACGATCAGCAGCTATGACTACGAGACAACCATCCGCGTGCAGACGAGCGCTTGCGAAGCCGGCGAAGCAATTTCCGTGGACAAACTGAATTTCCCCGGCCGAAATCCCATCGAATACGTGCTGGATTGCCTGGAGAAGAATCAGCCCGTCGAGGGCCCGCTTTCGCCGAAAATCGCGCGAATCGGGCAGCAGATTGTCGATTCAGCAGCGCAGAGCGTGCGCGAGAAACGCACCGTGCCGCTGGTCAAATGAAGCAGGAAACCCCTTATGTTTGAGCAAGACGACCTGAGGACATTCAATGCCCCCGAACTCCCCTACCTGCCGCCCAAACCAAAGTCGTACCACCCGAAGATCGGCGTGATCGGTTGTGGCGGCGTCACGCAGTGGCAGTTCACGGCATACAAGCAGTCCGAATTCAACATCGTCGCCCTCTGCGACAGCGACGAATCACGAGCGCTTGCCCGGCAGAAGGAATACTACCCCGACGCCAAGGTCTATACCGACTATCGCGATCTGCTCAAGCGCGACGACATCGAGGTCCTCGATATCACCACGCATCCGCTCGAGCGCGTGCAGATCATCGAAGACGCGTTGCGGGCACATAAGCATGTGCTCAGCCAGAAGCCGTTCGTGCTCGATCTCGATACAGGCCACCGGCTGGTGGACCTGGCCGAGAAGACCAACTGCAAGCTGGCGGTCAACCAGAACGGCCGGTGGTCCCCGCATTTTTCATATCTGCGGCAGCTCGTGGCCAACGATTACCTCGGCGACATGATGGCCGCCAATCTGATCGTGAGCTTCAACCACAATTGGACAGCCGGTACCCCCTTCGACAACATCCGCCACCTCTTGCTCTATGATTTTGCCATCCACTGGTTCGACATTCTCACGCAGTTCCTTCCCGGCAACAAACCGCAGCAGGTCTTCGCGGCCATCCGCCATGCGCCGCAGCAGAAGAGCAAGCCCGCCCTGCTCGGCCAGGCGATGATCGAGTTCGAAAGCGCCCAGGCCACGCTGGTCTTCGACGGCTCGACGACCCAGGGCCTCTACGACATGAACTACCTCGTCGGCACCAAGGGTTCGGCGTTCAGCGAAGGGCCCAACCTGAACCATCAGTGGATCACCCTTTGCACCGCCGAGGGTACTGCAAAACCCGATCTCACCGGTCGCTGGTTCATCCAGGGATTTCAGGGCACGCTTGCCGAGTTGATCTGCTCGATCGAGGACAAGCGCACGCCGAACAACAACGCCCGCGAAAACCTCACGAGCCTGGCGCTGTGTTTCGCCGCGATCGCCAGCGCCGAGACGGGCCTGCCCCAGGTGCCGGGAGAGATTCGCACGCCGCCGCTGAATGGGAAATGAGGTCCGCTCCGCACCGCGGAGCATCGGCCGTGCCGATTCCCTTAGCCCTTAGCGGAGCCGAAGGCGCAGCGTTCAAGGCCCCCTTTAGGGGTTGCGGCGCATAGCCGCAAAATCTGCGGGGGCTCACCGCCGGACCTGCGGTCAGCACCCCAGCGCTCCTGCTCGCGGCACTTCCCTGATGGCCGGAAGTCTTTTGATCATCAGGGGTGCGGCTTGGGTCAAGGCCGAATGACCTCGCAGATGGCCTGCGCAAGGACAATGAAGAAGATGGCGAAAATCACGACTCTCCACCACATCTGTATCTGAGCCCGAGCCGGCTGAGCACGCGCCGGCGACATCTTCCAAGATAGGAGTCTGGTAACGATTATGAGTGCAAGAATCGACGCCCCTAACATGAGGCACTTGAGGAGCAAGATCCAACCTTCCACTTGATCTTTCCTTTCAGAAAGTGCGAAACGGCAGGATGATCGCTCTTTCGTGCCCCAGCCGCAAGGAAATCCTTCCTACACCGCCTCTCCCTCTTCCGGCACTTCGACTTGCTCCTGGATATTCGCCGGCTGGGTGAGGATCTGCCAGGCATCGCCGGGAAAGACGCCCGTCGTCGTGCTGTAGTCGGCGCGAAGAATTGTGGGGCTGATCTGCACGACCGAATCCGCTCCGGTCATCCCCTGGCCGCCGCCGTCGATCTCCAGTTCGGGCACGTTGTTGCCGGTCAACGTCACCGGCGCGGAAAACTCCCAGTCGGCGAGGTATTGATCATGCGTGGTGACGCTCACCACCGTCACGGGCGCGGGAAGCGAAGGCGCGGGCACGGCATCGCGGCGCTTGCGCGGCACGCGGGGTTTGAGGGGCTGGAAGAGGGGGATCATGGGGGTGAACGCGGAAGGTTGAACGCTGAACGCTGAACCAAGACGGATGCGGACGATGAACGCGAGAGACAGTTCCGCGTTCATCGGTCCGCATTCGGCGTTTCGGCTACGCGGCCATCCTCGGCTGCACCACCACGCTCGCGGTCAACTGCCCGCTGGCGCCCGTGCCGAACATGACCGTGAACGTCGCCCACGGCCCGGCCGCGGTGGAGCGCACCGCCTGGATCTTGTACACCAGGCTCGTCGCGCCCGATGGCACGGTGGCATCGATGAACGACTTGTTGCCGCTGCCGCCGATGTAGCTGAAATCGACCCCGGCATTGGTGCTGCGCCACACCTGGTAGATCATGCCGCTGGCCCGGGGGCTGGCGCATTTCCACTTGAGCGTGAGCGACCCATCCGCGCCCAGTTCCACTTTGAAATTCGTCGGCTGACCGAGGCTGTTCACCGGTGTCGGCGTCGCGGGATCGGGAATCTCCGCCAGCTCATACACGCTGTTGCCATCGACCGCCATGGTTGCCGGCTGCAACAGCGCCCCATAACCATCGCGCCCATAAAAACCCCGCCGGGGGAGTTGCCCAGGCCACAATGACTTTATCGCGCCAGCGCAAAACTCCTGGGCGCGGGCACGAGATCGAACCGCGCACCGCGCGAGCGAACCGCGCGGGCGCGAGATCGAGCCGCGCGCCGCGCAGCTTCCCGCGCACCGCGCGAGATCTCCGCGCACCCGCGCCAGCTTCCCGCGCGCCCGCGCCGTCGAACCGTGCGGGCAAGAGATCGAGCCGCGCGCCGCGCCGGCGAACCGCGCGGGCAAGAGATCGAACCGCGCCCGCGTGGGGAGGGCGTCCGTTAAATCCTGAACAGCCGCTTTTGGATGCTATTTCGCGCTGCTTTGAGGTCGATAGTTTTGCGCTGGCGTTTTTTCCCACCGCCAGGGGCGATTCTGACAGGCCCACCCGCGCCCGCCAGGGGCGTCGATGCGCCGCAGCGCAAGATATCATGCCGCCGGACGCATCGGCATTGCGTTTTCGTCCCGGGGACCGCCCGTGTACCCGCAGCGCAAAACCTTGTCCGGCCGTGGCTTCAGTCGGTACAATGGAAAGCGACCCCGGCATGCTGATTAGCGCCGGTTGTTCGGTCAATCAAAGTTATGCCTCAACTCCCCACAACGCCCGGTGAAGTCGAGGTGTACGGCACCTTCAGCAAACACATGGGGCCGCGTTTCATCGGGGCCGGGTTGGCTGTGCAGTTCCATTACAATCAAGAGCCTGGCATCCATTTCAAAGCGGAGGTGCCGCCTGAGTATCGCGAAGCCATCGTGAAGGGGCTACGAGACACGATGGCAATTCGGTTTCCCGACTTCCCGGAATCGGCAAGCATCTGGGTCACACGGGTCGAAGCTCACGAAGTCGATTCATCGTGGATGGCGTTCTATCAAGCGGCGCGAATGGTCGTAGAGCAGGCATACTCGCTCACGCAACCCGTTGAGGCATAACCAAACGCTGCAATGGACCGGCCCCGCGTCGAGCGTTTTGGTAAGCTCGAAAGCTGGTCGGCGCGGTGCCGGCCATTGAACGTCGGTCCGTTGAACTAAACCGCTTCGCGGTGGGAATGCGGGGGAGGGTTTGCTGTGGGGGAATCGCCTTTGTTATCGAGGGTGTGACCGAACCGGCCATCATCGCCTCCTTGTCCCTTACAAGGAGCCTATCGATGACGGCACTTCGTCAGCGCTTGATCGAGGACATTCGTCTTCGCAACTTCTCTTCCCACACCGTCGAGGCCTATGTCCGCGCGGTGGCGCACCTGGCCCGGCACTATGGCCGCTCGCCGGAGCAGATCAGTGGCGAAGAGGTGCGGCAGTACCTGCTGTATCTGGTCCAGGAACGCCGCGTCAGTTGGAGTCTCTACAACCAGACCCGCTGCGCCCTGCAGTTCTTCTACCGCGTCACCCTCGGACGCGATGAGCAGTTCCAGAGGCTCCCCTGTGCCCGGAAGCCCAAACGTCTGCCGGGCGTCCTCTCACCAGAGGAACTGCGCCGGCTCTTCGCGGTGGCAGCGCGTGAGCCCAAGTACCACGCCCTCCTGATGACGCTCTACGGCGCAGGGACTGCGGATCAGTGAGGCCTTTGACTTACAGATCGGTGACATCGACTCCCAGCGCATGCTCATCCACGTGCGGGACGGCAAGGGGCACAAGGCCCGCATGGCAAAACTCTCGCCGCAACTGCTGGCCGTCCTGCGCAACTACTGGCGCCAGGCCCGCCCGCACCCCTGGCTGTTTCCCCAGCGCGGCGATGCCACGCGCCCCATGGACGGCGGCAGCGGGTGCCGCATCGTGCAGCGTTTGGCCCGCGCTGCCGGCATCAGTCGACGCGTGGGCCCGCACACCCTGCGGCACAGTTACGCCACGCATCTGCTGGATGCCGGTACCGACCTGCGCACCATCCAGGTGCTGCTGGGGCATCGCAACCTCAAGACCACGGCGATCTACCTGCACATCTCCCAGGCCAGGCTTGCCACCGCCGCCGATCCCCTGGAGCAGCTCTATCGGCAATCGACCGGTGAGGCGCCGCGGTCATGATCGCCGCCAGCCAGCGCCCGCCGCTGGAACTGGCAGAGGTCATCAACCGTCACGGGCAGAGCCTTGAGGGCCCGCTCAGCGGCCAGCAGCGACGCATCCTTCTGGACATCGCCACCTGCCGCACGGCTGTGCGGGGCGGACACGTGCAAACGTGTGACGGCTGCCAGCATCAGCGCATCGCCTACAACTCCTGCCGCAACCGGCACTGTCCGCGCTGCCAGGGGTCGGCCGCTGCGCGCTGGATGGAAGATCGTGCCGGCGAACTGTTGCCCGTGGAGTACTTCCACGTGGTGTTCACGCTGCCGGATGCGTTCAATGCTCTGGCGCTGGCCAATAAGCGGGTGGTGTACGGGGTGCTGTTCGATGCGGTCTCCAGGACGCTGCTGGAGGTGGCGGCCAATCCCAAGCACCTGGGCGCAGGATTGGATTGATGGCGATTCTGCACACCTGGGGCCAGAACCTGTCTCTGCATCCTCACGTGCACTGCATCGTCCCCGGCGGCGGGATCAGGCCGGATGGGAAGTGGCGCTGGTGCCGTGCGGGCTTCTTCCTGCCGGTGCGGGTGCTCTCGCGGGTCTTCCGCGGCAAGTTCATCGACGGGATCAAGCGTGCCCGCGTCGCCGGGAGGCTCTTCGGCGTCCAAGACGATCGCGCGTTTGATGCACTGCTCGATGCCTCAGTCAAACACGATTGGGTGGTGTATGCCAAGCCGCCGTTCGGCGGACCGGCGCAGGTGCTGAGGTATCTCTCACGCTACACGCACCGCATCGCCATCTCCAACCGCCGCCTGCTGGGGATGGACGATCACCGCGTCACCTTCGGCTACAAGGATTATGCCCACGGTAACCGGCCCCGGCACATGATGCTCGATGCGACCGAGTTCCTGCGCCGCTTCCTGCTGCACGCCGTGCCCGGTGGCTTCATGCGCATCCGGCACTACGGGCTGCTGGCCAATCGTGTGCGGAAGAGGAATCTGGCCGCCTGCCGCCCTCTGCTGGGTGCTGCTTTGCACCTCAGCGCACCGCGGCGCATGGCCGTCGAGTGGCCGCCGCTGTGTCCCGTGTGTGGACGCGGCCACCTGCTGCCCGGGCGGAGAGTGTCGGCGCGCGATCTGCTTTGCTTGCGGATGGACAGTTCCTGATGCACCACGCCCCGCGACAAGCTCCCGCGGTCAACCGCCGAATCCTCGCGGACCCTCTTGGCTGCGCGGATCATCGGAAAATGCCCCTCCTGCGCTGCTCGCCGGTGCGCATCGGCAGCCTTCGCTTCAGTCGCGGCATCGTTCAACGGCCAGGCGAATCCTGTTCCCATGCGCACTGCGGACCACTAGACTCAAAGCAATCCCCATAACGGGGATCGGTTCAGTTCAACTGAGTCTATCCGGCGTGCGAAACACGCCCCCGGCAAGGCATGGCTCTGTCAGCGCACGCCGGATAGACTCCTCTTCGTTATTCCGCCATGACACTCGACGAAGCGTTCGTAAAACTTCGCGAGGCGAACCAACCGGTTCCGAAACCGCTTCGCCTGCCAACCCCCGCGGAGGTAGACGCCGCTGAACGCGACATTGGCGTGTCGTTTCATCCCGACTACCGGCGGTTTCAACTCGAAGTCAGTAATGTGGTCGCGGGCGTGCTTGAACCTGCCGTTGTCTTGCCTGGCATGATGCCCTATCTCGATCTACGTAAGACAGTCGAGGATGCGCGTCGCATCGGCGTGCCGCGCGATGTGCTGCCGTTCTGCCAAGACAACGGTGATTACTTCTTCATCGATCGCGCAGGACAGGTCGGGTTCTGGGATCACAATGGCCGCGTCGCAGTCCCGCTTAAGAAGTCGCTCGCTAGTTGGATTGTTGACGAATGGCTGGGCGAGGCGGAATAACCAGCCGACTATGAATCCCGCTTCGGGTCAAGGGGAATTTGGCGCGCGGGCTCTTCTGGGACGCCGCCGCGCAGCGGTGGGCGTGGATTGATCGGCTTCTTGGGCTCGCCCGCGATCGGTGCGGCCGGCTCGGGTTCGTGCTGTTTCCTCGGTCGTCAGGGCCGGTGCGCTTCAAGCAACTATCCGATGGTCATCCCGACGCTGCCGCGCCGGGAGCCGTCATTCACCCAGACGAATACGGGGCCCGTCGCCTCATTCACTGGATCACGGGTCGTACAGCCCGCAGTTGGTTAGTCAAGGTCGGCGAGCCCGCACGCACTCGGTTGGTGCGTACCCTTTAGACGTTGAAGCAGCCACGGATCAGCCGGCCGCCGGTCATATCGGGCGAGCGCTATCATGCACCCAGCGGTGCCGCGACCAGGGGCGGCGCCTTTTCCTTTGCCCGCGGCGCGCGGAACGGGCGGTTGCTCTTGAGCATCCCCCAGAGCAGGATCAGCAGCTTCTTGGCCAGCGCGATGATGGCCAGCTTGCGCCTGCCGCGGCCACCGCGGCTGACCTTATCGACGAAGGCTTGTGCCCAGTCGTTCAGGCGCCAGACCACCCACGCGCTTTCGACCAGCAGGCTGCGCAGGAGCGCTGGTCCGCGGCCGGTGATGTGCCCGAGGCGGGTGGTCTGGCCGCTGGCCAATTGTTTGGGGACCAGTCCCGCGAAGTTGGCGATCTGCTCGCCGCTTTTGAAGCGGCGTGGGTCCTGGCCGATGTGCAGCACGACCGCTTCGGACAGGCGCGGGCCCACGCCGCGCACGCTTTGCAATAGCGCAATGCGCGACTCGGTCTGGGCCAGCTCATCCAGCTTCGTATCGACGAGTTTGAGCTGATCGTCGACGGCTTTCATCAAGGTCAGTTCGACGTGGAGCCGGCCTGCGCCACAACTGGTCGATGGTGCAGTCGCCGATCGGCCGGGCATCTTGCGCGAGCTGTGCGATGCCGGGCGCGTCCACTGCTTGTTGCCGCGCGCCAGTTGCAGCCCTTGCTGGAGGTAGATCGAACGGATGGCGTTGCGGCTGCGGGTGCGGCGGTTGACGATGCCGCGGCGGTGGATAATGAGCCGGCGCCACTGGCGGCGCTGCGGCGAAGGCACGTGCACCGGCGGCTGGGGCAGTTCGCCCAGGCGTGCCAGACGCGCGAGCTTCAGGGCGTCGTCGCGGTCGGTCTTGCGTTTGACCTTGCGCCACTTCCAGCGTTCATCGCCCTGCGTGTGCACGACGGTGACCGTCACGCCGGGCGTGGCGCAGCCGACATCGTGCACCCAGCCGGCGGCGTCGCAGGTCTCGATGACCAGCAGAATCGGTTCGCCGTTGGCCGCCGCGGCGTGCCGTGTCAGCAGATCCGCAATTGTCGCCGGCGTGCTCGCCAGCGTCTCGAACGTGTGGCGGCCGCTGAGGCCATCCATCACGCAGCACACGCTCTTGAACTTGCCGAGGTCCAGGCCGAGAATCGTCGCATATCCCATGCAATCCTCCTATGGTAAGGGACGCCGCTGATCCTCGCGGATCGGCGGCGGGATTGCATGGGTTCTCTGGAATGGACCGGCCCGGCGGAACGGTCCTTGTGAATCGAAAGCGTGGTCGGTGCCGGGCCGGCCATTCAACGTCGGTCCGTTAGACGGCCGCAGGGCCACGTCCTTTGAGATATGCGACGCCCACTGCTCATCACTGCCGCGCTCACATCGATGGTGCTCGCCTTGCTTGTCTGCATCGGGTGGAGCATCAGCGTGAGTCACGCTGGCTCTTGGAGCACTTGGTTGCGCGTCGGGCGGTTCCAGCTAGCGAACAACGGCGGAGTTATATCCCTACAATGGCATCAAGGGCTCAACGCGGGCAATTGGCCCGAAGGGATGCAGTCGCAACGGACAGGCTATGAGCCTTCCATCGGCATCTTTCTCCGCTTCTGGCAGCTGCTTGGGATTGTAAGTTTTCCGGCATTCGCCATCGGCGCATCCGCGGTGTGGTCCCGGCTTCGAGTGCCACGCGCAGGACACTGCGCCGTTTGCGGATACGATCTACGCGCCAGTCCCGATCGTTGTCCTGAGTGTGGAACCGCCGTGCGGCGGCTGTCTAATACGGCTCCCACATTTCACGTGCGCTCCTGAAGCCATGGGACGGCACAAATACCTCTAATCAGTTTCGCCAGCGCTGATGCCCAGGCGCGCAATCAAAAGCTGGGAGCCGTATAACCACGCAACTATGAATCCCGCTTCGGGTCAAGGGGAATTTGGCGCGCGGGCTCTTCTGGGACGCCGCCGCGCAGCGGTGGGCGAACGGTATCAGGGGTCGCACATCGATAAAAGAGCTTTCGCGGCTATGCGCCGCGAGCCCTGAAGGGCGTCTTGAACGCTTCGCCTTTGGCTCCGCAAAGCGGCTGTGTTAGAAGTCAAGCGTTTTGAGGCTGCGGGTTCCACGGTTGATTCTCCTTCAGCATGAGGTTGAGGATCGTCAGCAGCTTGCGCATGGCCGCCACGACGATGACCTTGAATGGTTTGCCCGCTGCACGCAAGCGATCGGCGAAGCGTTTGAGTACCGGATTGCACTTGATGGCGCAGAACGCAGCCATGTAGAGCGCGCAGCGTACTGAAGCGCGTCCGCCGAAGGTGGTGCGCCTGCCGCGCAAGGTTCCGCTGTCGCGGTTGATCGGGGCCACGCCCACCAGAGCGGCGATTTGCTGACGATTCAGCTTGCCCAGTTCCGGCAGGTCCGCCACCAGCGCACTGGCGGTGGTCTGGCCGACGCCGGGAACGCTCGTCAGCAGGTCACGTTTGTTTCGCCAGTCATCATCCGACTCGATCAACTCCGCGATGCGGCGGTCCAGGTCCTCGCGCTGCTGTTCGAGCACGCGGATCACCTTGGCGATCATGCCGCGGGTCCGCTTGTCCTGCGGGATCTGCATGCGGGTCTTTTCCATTGCCAGCATCTGCGTCACCTGGCGGCGGCGCGTCACCAGATCGTCCAGAAGCATGCACTGTTCCGGCTGTTTCTCGCACAAACGCACGTGGCCGAGCTGCGCGAACTGCGCGAGCGTGGCGGCATCGATCTTGTCCGTCTTGGCCAGCTTTCCCAGCGCGCGGGCAAAGTTGCGTGCCTGCCGCGGGTTCACCACGGCGACCGCGAAGCCGGTGTCCAGCAGCTCCGATGCAACAAGGCGCTCGTAACGTCCGGTTGCTTCCAGCAACACGGTAGCGACCGTGTGCTGCTTCAGCAGCGCCACGATCTGTGCGATTCCGGCGTCGCTGTTGTCCACCGCCAGCGTCTGACCGCCGGGCAGCAGACATAACTCCAGTGACTTCTTCGAGACGTTGATCCCGACATGAACAGGTGTAGGATTCATGGAGGCATCCCTTCCTCGCAAATGCGAGCTGACGCGGCAGGCCGCGCTGCTCTGGCGGCTGTTCGGGCTTTTTCCAGGAGGCCGGCGGCGATCGAGCTTAGCGGCGGCGTGCGATGAGCGACGCCCAGGGAACAACGATCTGCCGCCGGCCGCGTTGTCGCAGCCTTCTTCGCTACGCTCAGAAGCCTGCGACAACGCATCTGTGATTGGAACACCGTTCACTGAAGAAGTGAATATACGAGGGAATCGGCACGGCCGATGCCGCGAGCCTGGACGAACCCACAGGGTTGGAACGCTGCGCCTTTGGCTGCGCTAAGGGCTAAGGCATCGGCACGGCCGATGCATCCCACCCATCATCGCGGCCGACGAGGTCGGATACGTCCGTCGAGCAGACCTGCGAAAAGCCGTCGATCATTTCCGTCCAGTACATCGCCTTGCGGTCTGGCCCGAGGAAGGGGTGGCAGTGATGGCGCTGGCCTTCGGCGGTCATCTTGCTCAGCCGGCGAAGACGCTTCATGGTGAATCGCCTGGGATCGCGCGGGTAATGAATGGTGAAGATATCCTGAACATCCGTCCGGCTGTCGCAGAACAAAAACTCACCACCCGGATCGTTGCCGGTGTGGATATGCCGCACATCCGGCAAGAACACTTCTTCGTGCTTGTGCGTCTGAAGGTCGTAGCGGCCGAACCAGCACTTGCCTTCCTGCTCGCTGGTGTAGGCCTCGTAGAGAATTCCCTTGGGCGTGATCACCTGATGACAGACCTGGCCATGCTCATCGCCGGGGCGGAGGTGGCGGTAGCCGCTGCCATCGGTGTTGATCATCCACATGCCCATCTCGTTGCGGGGATGATTGATCAGCAGCCGGTCGTTGTCGATGAAGAGCGCGTGATGAACGTGGTAATCCAGCTTGATCACGTCGCGGTATTCGCCGGTTTTCGTGTCGATGATGCCGATGGTCACGGGCAGCGCAGTTGCGCCAGGCCTGGTGATCGACGGCTTGGCCCATGTTGGTCAGGGCCTCGCGATCGGCGACGGCCTGGCGGAACTGATCGTGATCCGCGTGGATGAAGACGAACTGCCTGCCATCGGGCGAAAAACTCGTCTGGCCCATGGAGATCCGGCCGGGGATGCGGCGAACCAGACGGTTCTCGAGGGTCAGCACATTCGTGCCGCGAATTTCGTCATCCTGGAAATAGAACACTTCGTTCCGCACGGTATCGAGGGCGCTGATATGATTGAAGATGCCGCGGAGGTGGTACTCGCACCAGATGGCCCAGCCGCTATCGCGCGTGTGGCCATCGGTCAGCTGGACCATCTCACCCCCCCCCGCCCCGGTCGATAGATCCATGCGATAGAGCTGCACCCAGCCGCTGCGCTCGGAGTGCAGGATCAGGTAGCGGTTGTCGGCGGTGATCGTCGGGATGAAATAGTAAAGGGGGTAGCTGTTGGCCTTGGCGCTGGTGAGTTGCCGGATCGTCCTGCCGGTCTGCGCGTCGGTCCAGCTTCTCGTTTCGCCCGGCAGCTTTGCTCCAATTGACATCTAATCCATTTCCTCTCTCGTCTTGGGTCGGTAGATCAGCCTGGCCTCCTGGCCATCGACCTCCGCCTGGATTTTGCCATCGCCCACGCGTCCTGTCACGTGCATCTGGCCGCTCCCCATCGTGCGCGGCACGTCCGCGACCACTTCGCCGGTCTGCGTGTTGTATGTCCCGGAGAAGAATCCGCTGGTGCCGCGACCGGTGAAACGCACCACCTCCGGCACGTAGAGGATGACGTTGGCATCCATCACCACCGACGCCACGCCGGGTGCATGGTGGGAGTCGGCGGTATTGAACATCGCTTCCGACTGGATCGCCTTGGTGATGACATCGGTAATGTCGCTCTGGGCCCGCGGCTCGATGCCCTTCCACTCCCGCTGCGCCCGCACCGGGCCGATCCTGACCAGGAAGATGATCAGCGGGATCGCGATCACCACGATCAGCCAGACGATCGTCATCGGCGAGAGCGAAAGCTTCGTTCCCACCCCCTCCTTCGTCTGCGGCCGGGCGCGCGAGCTCCACATCTGGGCGCCCGGAACGTTCACGACCGGCTTGACCGGCCCGCCACTCGCCGGCACCACGAATGTCTCTCCACAGCCGGGACACTTGGCCTGCTTGCCAACCCAATCGTCTTTCACGCGGAGCGATTTCCCGCACTGGCAGGTTACTGAGATCGGCATAGGACCCTTCCGGATGTGACTGGCACTAAGCTACCGACCGCCCATCTGACCGGCAAGCCAATTCTCCGCGACCCGCCTATGCCCAGCTGGGCACGGCAATGTCGGTCATGAGCAGCACGCCCGGCCGGGCCGCGAGCACCCGAGGGATCGCATTGACCAGCGCCGCGACGGTCGCCTGGTCGCCCGCCACCCCCCCGTCGATCCGCACATTCAGCGGCGGATCGCCCGCGATGCGAACGGCATCGTGCGGGTCCGCGCATCGAGGTACATCTTCAGATCCATCTTCACGCGCTCGCGGCCATCGACCTGGCCCACGACGGTCTGGTGAATGCCGCAGCACTGGCCCTTTTTGACCTGGAAGAACTGCGTCGCGATGTCGCGGGGCGCGATCATCGGCTCGAACGCTTCTTCGGTCCTGCTGAACGTCCACCCCATGGCATGGCCGATCAGCGCAAGCGATTCGAGGAAGCCGGCATGGCCCGCCTTTCCGTCGCGAAAGAGCTTGCGCATGTCGTCCGGATCGAGCCCGGATCCGATCTTCTGCTGCAGCGGACGCCGTCGCGTGGAAGCATTGACGACCCGCTCGCAGTCGATGTGCTCGACCGTTCGCGACACACCCGTCATGCAGATCGGCAGGAGGTCCATCACAAAACCCGGATTCACGCCCGTCCCCAGCACGCGGGCGCCGGTCCGCTTGCAGATCACATCCAGTTCGTCGGACAGCTCCGGCGCGCGAAATCGCGGCACCAGAAGCTGCTCGCATGAGCTGACCACACTCACGCCGCGTTCTACGATCGGCTTGATCTGCCGGATCGAGACATCCGCCTTCGATCCAGCGGTGTGCAGAACCACATCGGGCAAAGCCACCGCGGACATTTCTTCGAAAGATCGATAGACGCGAGCCGACTTGAGCCCGGCGTTGCCTGTCAGCTCTCCCAATGACTTCCCGGCTTTGGCGGGGTCGATGTCAATCCCGGCGATCAGATCAATCCAGGATTTCTCCGCTGCGAGTTTCGCCGATTCCACACCAATCGGGCCGAGTCCGAACTGGGCAACTTTGATGCGCATCACCGCAACTCCTTATGCAAATTCTCGATCCAACATTGCGAAAATTCTCGCCGGCATGGGCAGAATATCTATCTCTGCCGATTGTAACCCTCGGGTAAACTAGTCGGGACGGCTGCCTTTGCAAATAGTTTTGTGCGGCAGGCGATCCCGATATAAACTCTTAGGCGTTAAAAGCCGTAGAGGCAGTCATATGTATTCGGCCATTCATCGGCGTTAGTAACGATCCGCATTGTCCGCCATTAGCGAGATTGCCATGCCTCCCATTAACTCCAGACAGCGACAGCTTCTCCAAGCCATCTGGCGAGCCGGCCGTTTGAGCCGGCGCGATCTTCATGAATCAACAGGGATCAGGCCCAATACCGTCGGCGCCGATGCGGCCGTCCTTCTCAAGCAGGGCATCGTGCGCGAATGCACCAGCAAGAGTCTTCGGCGCGGCCGCCCGCGTGCCGCTCGAGATCGATCCTGATGGACGGCATGTCGTCGGCGTGGCAATTCGCCCCGGCATGGTCCAGGTCTGCCGCCTGAATCTTCTTGGCCAACTGCTCGGCGAACCAGGCGAACAGCGTGCCAACGATACCCAGACCGTCCTTGCTCAAACCGTGCAATTGATGAAAGAGCGGATCGACGAGCGCACGCTTGGCGTCGGCATTTCCACACCGGGCTTCGTCGATCCGGAACAGAAGGTGATTCTCTTCAGCGCATACACGCTCGGCACGGCGATGAGTCTCAAGCCGGCCTTTGACGCGGCCGGCAAGGTGCCCGTCATCCTCGAAAACGACATGCACGCCCTTGCCGCCCGCTGGCTGCTGACCCATCAGGCCCAGCAGGATGAAGACGTGCTCCTGATCTACTTCGAGGACGGGCAGATGGGCGCGGCGCTACTGGTCAGCGGCCGGCCCAACCGCGGCGCGGTCATCGGCGCTAACGAGCTGGGTCACACCCGCCTGCCCGTCGATACAGAAGTTTGTTTTTGCGGGCATCCCGGGTGTCTCGAACGCATCTGTGCAACGCCCTTCCTGCACCGCCACGGGGCAAGGGGCGAAACGCTCAATGAACGCGCAGCGGCATTCGACGGCTCTGATGAGGCCATGAGCCTCATGCTCGAATATCTCTCCACCGGGTTTGCCAATGCCGTCAATTTCACGCGCGTAAACCGCCTGGTGCTGGTGAGCGACCTGACGGCGTGCGAGCGCTTCACATCGGTGATGGTCAACCTGATCCAGCGCAAGATGCTGGGCGAGCTTTCCGGCCGCGTGCGGGTGGACCTGTGGAGCCAGCCGGCGGCGCGAAGCTCGGAAACTGCGGGCTGGCTGGCCCTGGCAAGCCTCTATTACGAGGGGTGGAACGAGCGCCGGTCCAAGCGGCGTAATCCAGCGCTGAATTGACCTCGCCTCCGGCGTGCGGTCTGATCCTGCACTACCCAAGCGGCACGCCCGTGTCTAAGATTCCCACTCTTTGAGGAATCCGCAGTATGGACTTTTTCAGGTACAGGGACGGGGCGCTTTTCTGCGAGGACGTCGCGGTCGACACCATCGCGCACGAAGTTGGAACGCCGGCGTACATCTACTCCAAAGCCACCTTTCTGCATCACTATCGCCAGATCCGCGACGCCTTTGCCGAGCTCAAGCCCACCATCTGCTACTCGATCAAGAGCTGCGGGAACATCAACATCTGCAGGATCCTTGCCGCCGAAGGCTGCGGCTTCGACGTCACCAGCGGGGGAGAGCTCTTCCGGGCGCTCAAGGCCGGAGGCGATCCCAGGAAGATCATCTACGCCGGCGTCGGTAAGACCGACCGGGAGATCACCGATGCGATCAACGCCCGGATCGCCGCCTTCAATCTCGAATCGGAAGCGGAAATCGAAAATATCGACCGCATCGCCGGCACGCTCGGCAGACAGGCCGTCGGCGCGATCCGCATCAATCCCAACGTCGATCCCAAGACTCACGCCAAGACCACGACCGGCAAGAAGGAAACGAAGTTCGGCGTGGACATCGAGCGCACCGAGCGCGTCTTCGATCAATACCGCAGTCTCAAGAACCTGCGAATCGCCGGCGTGCACATTCACATCGGCTCGCCCATCTACCAGATCCAGCCGTACGTGGATGCAGCCGGGAAAATCATCGCCCTCATCGAGCGCCTCACGGAGAAAGGCCACCGGATCGAATGGTTCGACGTGGGCGGCGGCTTCGGCGTTAACTATGAAGAACCGGCACAGGCGCTGCCCGTCAGCGAGCACGCCAAGGCGCTGGTCCCGCTGCTGCGGGACAAGCCGTATCACATCGCCTTTGAGCCTGGCCGATACATCGCGGGCAACGCCGGCATCCTGCTGACGCGCGTGCTCTACCGCAAGACAGGCGGCGAGAAGAAATTCGTCATCGTCGATGCCGGCATGAATGATCTGATCCGCCCCACCCTCTACGAGAGCTACCACCACATCTGGCCGGTCAAGCCTCGTCCCGAGCATCTCAACCCCGATCGGCGAAAGGACTTCGCCATCGCCGGCGGCGAGATCGTCGATGTCGTCGGGCCGATCTGCGAAAGCGGCGACTACCTGGCCAAGGCTCGGAACCTCCCGCCCGTGGTGCGCGGCGACCTGCTGGCGGTGTTCACTGCCGGCGCGTACGGCTTTGCCATGAGTTCGAACTACAACAATCGCCCCCGCGTTCCGGAAGTGCTCGTGGATGGATCGAAATTCCACATCATCCGCCGCCGTGAAACGTACGAGGATCTGGTCGCTGCCGAGCGAGTTTAGGTAAACAGGCTGAACTGCGGTATTTAAGCGCAACCGAACCGGCGCCACCGCGAACGATACGCAGATGCAGGATTCCAACGGCAATCGACCCCGTACGAAAAAATCTCTTCTAAAAATGCTTCCCACCCTGAACAATGGCTCAAGGTGTGTCTATAACCTGAGTCCTGTTGTATTCTCCGCTTCCATGGAGGAGCCTGTTTCCGCGAGGGAATGCCTGAACTGACTCGAACCCGCGCTTCCTCATCGAGTCCGAAGCAGGGACCCGGCCATTCCTTGTAGCGCCGCGGGAGTCTCCCTCGTCTTTACCGCAAACGAACCATGGCCATGCTGATTGAACCGCTCGAAGAACGCCGTCTGCTCTCTACCGTTGCGATCAACACCAACACGCAATACCAGACCATCACCGCTCTGGGCGCCGCGCTGAGCCCGGACGGCATGATGAACGACTACACCACCGCGAACTTCTATAACGAGGTGGTGAACGACCTGGGCGCAAGCGGCGTGCGCTTTGCCATCATCCCCTCCTTCGAGAAAGCCAACGACAACAGCGATCCCAATACGTTCGACTGGTCACGCTTCGATCCAAACTCGCTGGCGCCCATGATGACGGTGCTGCAGGCGATGAAGGCTCGCGGCGTCAACACATTCCTGGGAACCGTCTGGTCGCCGCCCTGGTGGATGAAGACCAACTTCTCCCAGACGATGGGCGGCATGGTTCGGCCAGACATGTACAGCGAGTTCGCCGAGTACCTGGCGGCAGCGGTCATCGTGGCCAAGAGCAACTTCGGGATCGACATCAGCGCCATCTCGCCGCAGAACGAGCCCTATTTCAACGAGCCCTACAACTCCGCCGTCTATACGCCGGATCAGTTGCGCGAAGTCATCCGCGCCATCGGCACCAAGTTCACCGCCGAAAATCTCAGCACGAAGATCGTCGGCGTGGACGACCTGAACTTCGGCAACTCTCGCGTCAACTGGACCTACGATTCGATCCTCTCGGATCCCACGGTCAACAACGACCTCTACGCGATCACCGGACACACCTACGGCGCCGACTGGGGCAGCTTCGGGCAGCGCATCGCGCTCTATAACAAGCCGTTCTGGCAGACGGAAACCTCCGGCGAGAGCAACAACTTCGCCGGCGCCATGGCGGCCGCCGACAACCTCTACTACGGCCTCACGCTGGCCAACGCATCGGCCTACTTCTACTGGCAGTTCTCCAGCTCCGATCCCTCGCAGGGGCTGATGACCAACGGCGTGCCGAACCAGAAGTTCTACACGCTCAAGCAGTTCTACCGCTTCATCCGCCCTGGCATGCAGCGGGTTGACGTGCAGAGCCCCGATCCGCTCTTGAAGGTGACCAGCTTCCGCGATCCGACGACCGGCGTCCTCACGATCGTCGCCATGAATGAGAACACCACGGACCAGAACGTCAGCTTTTCGCTTTCCGGATCGAACCTGCCCACGCTTTTCAAGCAGTACCGCACCAGCGCCACCGAGAACGCCGTCCAACTCGGCAACCTCACTAGCAGCGGCGGCATGCTCTCGCTGAGCATCCCCGCGCAGAGCATCGTGACGCTTTACAGCGGCCCCGATTTCACCGCCGCCACCGGCAGCGTCCCGAGTTATGTGCCCACGCCGCCACAATGGGACCCCAAGACCGGGCGTTCTCTCGCCACCGCTGCTCTCAATGGCGACGTGACAACGGTTGAGAGTCTGATCGCCAGCGGCGCCGACGTGAATGATCCCGGCGTGGTCGGTTGGACGCCGCTGGACTACGCGGCCGCGTCGCCGACGCAGGGCGCGGTGCAGATCATGCAGGACCTGATCAATGCCGGCGCCAACGTAAATGCCCGCACGAGCAACGGTCTGACCGCGCTCCAGATCGCCGCTATGAACAGCGGCTTCGAGAAATATCACGTCAGCTATTACGCGCCGACCGCCAAGTTCAATGTCCTGATCAAAGCCGGTGCTGACGTCAACGCCACCGACAACTTCGGGCGGACCGCGCTGCACTTTGCCGCGATGGACGGGCGCGTTCTGGACATCGGCCTCAGCCAAGACCCGTCGGAGGTGAACGCTCTCCTGCTCGACGGCGCCAACCCCAGCCTCAAGGATGCTTACGGCAAGACGCCGCTCGATTACGCCGTGGCCGCCGGCTACCTGCCGCAGGCCGCCGCGTTTCGTGCCGCGATGGGTGATACCACCGAGCAACCCTTCCGCGGCACGCCGATCCCCGTTCAGACCGGCAAGCTGACGTTCGAAGCGGAAGACTTCGATTTCGGCGGCGCCAATGTGGCTTACCTCGATACCGACCCCGCCAATACGGGCGGCCAATACCGCCCGGGCTCGGTTGATATCGGCGTCGCAACCGACACCTACGAGTCCTACGACGTCACCAGCACGCAGCCCGGCGAGTGGCTCAAGTACACCGCATCCTTCACCAATCCCGGCCGGTACGATCTTTCGTTCCGGGTCGCATCCGCCACCGGCGGCGGCACCTTCCATCTCGAAGTGGACGGCGTGAACGTCACCGGATCGCTCACCGTCCCGAACACCGGCGGCGATCAGGTCTGGGCCGACGTTCCGGTCACCGGGATCACACTGACCGCTGGCACGCACGTGCTCAAGCTGGTCTTCGACACCGCTCCCGCCGGCCAGAGCATCGGCAACTTCAATTCCATCACCATCATCCCGCGCAATCTCGGCCCCGCCCCGGGCGTGCAAACGCCATACAACGGCGCACCCCTTCGCCCTGTCGCAGACCGCCGGCGTCAACATCGAAGCCGAGCAATTCGACAACGGCGGCGAAGGCTTCGCTTATCATGACACCGACTCGATCAACCAGGGCGGCGCCTACCGCTCGACCGGTGTGGACATTGAGCCGGTCTCCAACGACGTCGGCGGTTTCGATGTCGCCTGGACCAAGGCCGGCGAGTGGCTCGAATACACCATCGACGTTGCCGATTCCGGCAGCTATGACATGGCCTTTCGCATCGCCTCCCCGATCGACGGCGCCAAGTTCCATGCGGAGATCGACGGCTTCAACGTCACCGGCGTCCTCACCGCGACCAACACCGGCGGCGCCCAGAGCTGGCGAACGCTGGTCAAGACCGGCGTGAGCATCGGCGCCGGCCAGCACATCCTGCGGCTCTACATCGATTCCGCGACCGGCCCCAGCTTCAACTACATTTCGCTCTACGCCACCGGCACCCAGCCCCCGCCGCCGCCAACCCCGATCCAGACGCCCTACCCTGGCACGGCCCCTGCAATCTCCCAGTCCGGCCCCACGACCATTCAGGTTGAGAATTTCGACAACGGCGGCGAAGGGATCGCCTACCATGATTCCGATACCGCCAATCAGGGCGGCGCCTATCGCAGCACCGGTGTGGACATCGAAGCCACCGCCGACGCCGGCGGTGGATACGATGTCGGCTGGACCCGCGCCGGCGAGTGGCTCGAATACACCATCAACGTCGTCGATGCCGGCAGTTACGACCTGGGCTTCCGCGTCGCTTCGCCGGTTTCCGGCGCCGCGTTCCACGCGGAGATTGATGGAACCGACGTCACCGGCCCGCTCAGCATTCCCGCCACCGGCGGCTTCCAGAGCTGGACCACGATCACCAAGACCGGCGTCGCGCTGACCGCCGGCCAGCACGTGCTGCGTCTTTCGCTCGACCAGACCGCCTCGAATTTCTCTGTGGGCAACTACAACTACATCACCGTTGCCCCCACGGGCACTCAGCCGCCGCCCCCACTGCCGGGCCAAACCCCATTCGGCGGAACCCCGGTCGCCATCGGCAGCTCAGGCGCCGCAACCATCGAAGCCGAGAACTTCGACAACGGCGGCGAAGGCGTCGCCTACCACGATACCGACACGACTAATCAAGGCGGCAAGTACCGCTCCACCGGCGTGGATATCGAATCCGTTTCCAACGACACCGGCGCATACGATGTCGGCTGGACCAAGCCCGGCGAATGGCTCGAGTATTCCATCAATGTCACCGATGCCGGAACTTACAACCTGGGTTTCCGCGTCGCTTCGCTGGGCTCCAATGGAACGTTCCATGCCGAGATCGATGGCACCGACGTCACCGGCCCGCTGACCATTCCAAATACCGGTGGCTGGCAGAACTGGACGACGGTGACCAAGCCCGGCATCACCCTGGCCGCCGGTCCGCACGTCCTCAAAATCGTCATGGATTCAGCCGGCACCGCCGGCGTCATCGGCAACTTCAACTACATCACCGCAACGCCGGACACCGCACCCCCGCCCCCACCGCCCGGCCAGACACCCTTCGGCGGAACGCCCGTCGCCATCACCGGCTCCGCCACCGCGACCATCCAGGCCGAGAACTTCGACAACGGCGGCGAAGGCGTCGCATATCACGACACCGACACCACCAACCAGGGCGGCAAGTATCGCTCCACCGGCGTGGACATCGAATCCACCGGCGACACCGGCGGCGGATACGACGTCGGCTACACCAAAGCCGGCGAGTGGCTGGAGTACACCATCAACGTCACCGATGCCGGCAGCTACGACCTCGGCTTCCGCGTCGCTTCGGCTTCCGCCAGCGGAGTTTTCCATGCCGAGATCGACGGCGCCAACGTCACCGGTTCCCTGGCCGTTCCCAACACCGGCGGCTGGCAGACTTGGCAGACCGTCACCGACACCGGCATCAGCCTTACGGCCGGGCAGCACGTGCTGAAGCTCTCGATGGACGCCAACGGATCGTCCGGATACGTCGGCAACTTCAATTACATCACCGTCGGGCCGAGCAGCTCGGTCCAGCCTCCTCCGCCGCCACCGACCCAAAGCCCCTACGGCGGAACGCCTTTCGCCGTCGCATCCAGCGGAACCTCCACTCTCCAGGCCGAGAATTTCGACAATGGCGGCGAAGGCGTCGCCTATCACGACACCGATGCCGTCAACAGCGGCAACCAGTACCGCAACACCGGCGTCGATATCGAAACCGTCTCTAACGACACCGGTTCCTACGATGTCGGCTGGACCCAGGCCGGCGAGTGGCTCGAGTACACGATCAATGTCGCGACCGCCGGTAACTACGACCTCGGCTTCCGCGTCGCCTCGACCGGCTCGAACGGCACGTTCCACGCCGAGATCGATGGCGCCAATGTCACCGGCGCGATGACCGTTCCCAATACCGGCGGCTGGCAGAACTGGACCACCGTCACTAGGAGCGGCGTCGCCCTCTCCGCCGGCCAGCACGTCCTGAAGCTCTCGATGGATGCCGCCGGCACCAACGGCGTCGTCGGCAACTTCAACTACATCACCTTCGCACCGTCCATTCCCACGCCGCAACCCACGACCATCACCAGCACCGTCGCCACATACGTGCAGGATGGCACCTACGCCAACACCAACTTCGGCTCAGCCTCGACGCTCCTGGTTAAGAACTACACCTCAACCGGCACCAATCGCGAAAGCTACCTCAGGTTCGATCTCTCTGGCGTCTCCAGCATCAAGTCCGCGATGCTGCGGCTCTATGGCCATCTTTCGGCTGACAACGGTCCCGTGCAGGTCGGGATCTACTCCTCGAGCAATACCACCTGGAGTGAGAACACGCTGACCTGGAATACTCGATTCGCATCCGCGAGCTCTCCCGTGGCGACACTGACCGTCAACAGCACCACCGCCGGCGCTTACGAGGTGGATCTGACCAGCTTCCTCAAGGCCGAGAAGAGTCTCGGCGACAATACCGTCACCATCGTGCTCAAGGGAACCACCAGCGCCACGCCCATAGCGATCTTCAACTCCGATGACGCCTCCAGCAATCAGCCGCAACTGATCATCACCTGATGCACGTTGGTCCAGTGCGCCGGCCGCGATAAACTTCCCGCCATGCGCGTACGGCGGTACGACGATCCCGCTTTGTTTGCATCGGCCACGCAGGCTTTTCTCCTGCGAGACGAAGCGCACACTAACTTCCTCCTGGCGGTGATTCCCCAGCTAGCCGCCTCGAGTCATCCCTCCTGGTGACGATCGACGAAAACGAGCAGATCGTCGCTGTAGGCGTCATGCCGCCGGCGCGGCAACTGAGCCTTTCAGACGGCGTTCCGGACCTCGCCATCGATGCACTGGCCGATGAGCTTTCCCGTCAGTCCGTCAGCGTGTCGGGCATTCAGGCCGCGCCCCCGTCGCAGAGCGTTTCGCCAGGCGCTGGTGCGATCGGATGAACGTCAAGCCGCGCCGCGGCATGGCCCTCGGACTTCATGCACCGAAGCAGGTAATCCCGCCCCCGACGGTCGAGGGACACCTTCGCCTCGCGACCTCGCAGGACATCGAGCTCCTGACCGGCTGGGTAAATGCCTTCGGCCAGGAGATTGGCGAGAAAACCGCCGACGGCCGAACGCTTGCCGCCTCTCGCATCGAATCCCAGCGGCTTTACCTTTGGGAATCCGCCGGCGCCCCCGTCTCTATGGCCGCCTGGACACGCCCACCCCCAACGGCTGCGCCATCAATCTCGTTTACACCCCGCCCCCGCTCCGCCTCCTCGGCTATGCCAGCAATTGCGTCGCCACCCTCTCACAGAAGATGCTCGACGACGGCAAGTCCTTCTGCACCCTCTACACCGACCTGTCCAACCCCACGAGCAATAAGATCTACCGTCAGGTCGGCTATCGTCTCATCGCCGAGTCACAACAGATCTGGTTTGACCTTGCCGACCGCGGCTCGACCTGAAAGGCCGCGGTTTTCTCGCGGCAAGGGTTCTCGACTCGTGCAGCCCACCGATGTCTTGATCCCGTGACAAGTGATCCACCGGTCGGCGAATCTCATCCCCCCGCGATCGCCGGCACGATGCTCACTTCATCCCCCTCCTTCACCGGCGTCTCCAGGTTCTTCTGAAAGCGAATGTCCTCGTCGTTCAGATAGACGTTGACGAACCGGTTGAGCTGCCCCGGCGCTTTGAACAAGCGCGTCTCGATCCCGTTCGCCTTCTCCTTGAGGTTGTTCAGCACTTCGCCGATCGTCGCCCCACTCGCTTCCACAACGTCCGCGCCATTGGTATAGCTCCGAAGCGGCGACGGAATCCGAACCTTGATAGCCATTCTCGTTCCTCTTGTTCTTGTACGCGTAGCACAGGCGTCACGCCCATGCCGTGGTTGCTTGAACCTTGTACTCTCAAACCGTCGCCCCCGCCAGTTTGCCCGCCGGCGCTTTGCTCGGCTTCACATCCGGCTGCGTCTCCGCCAGAAGCGCATCAAAATCACTCAGCTTCGCATCGATGACCTTGGGCGGCGGCAGGTCATCCTGCACCGTCTCAAGCGTCTTCAAACCATTCCCCGTGATGGAAACCACGATCGATTCGTTCTTCGGAATGCGCCCCGACTGGATCAGCTTGATCGCCGCCGCCAGCGTTGTCCCGCCCGCGGGCTCGGTCCAGATCCCCTCGGTCCTGGCCAGCAGCTTGATCGCATCGATGATTTCGCGATCGCTCGCACTTTCGCCCCAGCCGCCCGATTCCTGAACCACCTTCACCGCGTAATACCCGTCGGCCGGATTGCCAATCGCGATCGATTTGGCGATCGTATTCGGCTTCTGCGGCTCGACGATGTCGGTCCCGCTCTGGATCGCCTTGACCACCGGATTGCATCCCGCCGCCTGCGCCGAGTAAATCTTCGGACCTAGTATCCTCCACCAGCCCCAACTCGATCAGTTCCTGATACGCCTTGTGAACCTTCGGCAGGATCGTCCCCCCCGCCGTCGGGATCACCGTATGCTGCGGCAGCGTCCACCCGAACTGCTCGGCAATCTCAAACCCATACGTCTTGGCGCCCTCGGTGTAATAGGGCGCAAATTCACGTTCACGATCGCCCAGCCGTACTTGTCGGCGATCTCAGTGCACAGCCGGTTCACGTCATCGTAATTTCCCCGGATCCGCACCATCGTCGGCCCGAAGATCAGCGACCCCAGCACCTTCCCCTGCTCCAGGTCATGCGGGATCATCACGAAGCAGCGAATCCCCGCCTGCGCTGAGTGGGCTGCGGTGGAATTCGCCAGATTCCCCGTCGAAGCGCAGCCGACGGTGTCGAAGCCAAACTCGATCGCCTTGCTGATCGCGATCGAGACCACGCGCTCCTTGTACGAGTACGTCGGGTAGTTGCAGGAGTCGTCCTTGATGTAGAGCTGCGAGCAGCCCAGTTCCTTTGCCAGCCGGTCGGCGCGCTTCAGCGGCGTAAACCCGGAATGAAATCCCGTCACCGGCTTCTCCACCGGCAGTAGATCCTTGTACCGCCAAAGGCTCTTGGGCCCCTTGGCGATCGACTCGCGGGTCACCTTCCCCTTCATCTTCGCGTAGTCGTACTCGACCTCATAGGGGCCGAAGCACTGCTCGCAAACATGAACGGGAGAAATCGGCACGCGATGGCCACACTCTTTACACTTGAGTCCGAGGACGTAGCTCATGGTTCTCCACGATACCAAACAAAAAAGGCCTGCTTCCTAAGAAGAGGCCTTTTCGTGGGTTACGTTAAAGCTTCTTCTTATCTGCCCTGTCCGAACGCTTCGGCGCTTAACAGGCGGGAGTTAGCACCTACCCACGCTGGGGCGGTTGCTGTGGCTTCATCGGGCCCGGCCCTCTGCCACTCTGGATAAGAGAATTCTGCAGTTGTTAGAGAAGATTCTAAGACCGCATCCCAGCCTGTCAAGGTAGAACGCGCTGGGCTGAACTCGCTCGCGCGCTCGACTCCGTCGTTAGCGCCTCTCATAACCTTTAGCTCCCAAACGAATTAGCCGCCCATCGCGACGTTTTTGCAATTGCGAGTTTCGCCACAACGTCCAATAATCATGCCCATGCTTTCGCACGGGCCGTATGGTAGTCCCAGCCCACGCCTGCTGCTTTGTGACGACTCCCCGGTCGAGCGCCTCGCCCTTGCCCACTACCTGCGCAAGATCGGCTTCAATGTCGATGAAGCCGGCGACGGCGAATCCGCACTGGCTCACCTCAAGAACCGCAACATCGATCTCCTGCTGCTCGATCTGGAAATGCCCGATGTCGATGGCTTTGACATCCTCAATTACGTCCGCGAGCATCGCCGGGCGCTTCCGGTGATTCTTCTCTCCGGCCTCTCACCGGACGAGATCCAGCAGAAGATGAGTCATCTCCGCCAGCCGGTGCTGCCGCCGCTATTCATGAAGCCGGTCGATCCCACCCAGCTCGTCGAGCTGGTCGAAATGCAGCTTTCCGGCGCAATCCCCAAAACCGATGCCGCCCGTCCCGAAGACGAGACATGATCGCAACATCCGCCTGCGCCCCCGGGCAACATTTCGCAGATCGTCCTTGACCATTCGCCCAACTTTGAAAACACTGGAGGTTCCCATCAGAAGGAGGTGTCCATGGTGCTGCGCTCATTTGGCTGGTCAATCGTCCTGCCACTGCTCGTGATCTGCTCGGCATGCGACAAGCCCGCACCAGCCCCAAGGCATCCGACGCCAAGCCCGTCTCCGAATCCAAATCAACTGCAACTATCCAAACCTTCACCGGCGACCAGCTCACCCTGACCCTCAATTCCGACGACACCGGCTCCGTTACCCTCAACGGCCAAATCTACCCCGTCAGCGTCTTCTCCTCCGCCAACGGTCACCTCCAGGGCACCTTCACCAGCAATGGCAAGCAATTCAACTGGACCGCCACGCGCAACGGCGACCAGCTCGTCTTCGCCACCGCCAACACCGACTATCACCTCTCCCGCCAGACGAGCGACGCGGACAATCCCCTTGCCCGTCACGACACGCAGCCCCAGCCCTCACAGGAAGCGCCATCGCCGCCCGCCACGCCAACCGCCGTCCAGCCCGCACACACCGCTAGTGCAACTCCCGGCCCCGGCGCCATGCGTTTCACCCGCCTCTCCGTCCACGATCCTGGCATCAACAACATCGAAGCCGTCAGCTTCCTCATCCCCAAAGGCTGGAAAGCCGACGGCGGCGTCCAGTGGTTCCCCAACTATTCGATCCTCGCCAACCTGCTCATGAAGATCACCGATCCCCAAACCAGTGCGCAGATCGAGTTTCTCCCCAGGCAGAACTTCACCTACCTGAAGCAGATGGTCGTCCCCATGCAGCCCGGCACCAACTACATGGGCAACATTCTCTGGCAGCCGATCGAAGACATCCCCCAATTCATCCAGACGTTCTACATGCCCAAGGCCCTTCCACAGCTCCAGGACGCCAGAATGGTCGGGCAGGAGGATCTCCCCAAGATCGCCCAGCAATACCAACAGATGCTCGGCGGCCAGGGCAACGTCAAATCCGCCCGCGTGCGCTACGCCTACACCGTCAACGACAAACCCTGGATCGAAGACGTTTACGTCACGCTCACCTACTACCCCTGGCAGATGGGCACCATCTGGTCCGTCGCTTCCGCCTATTCCTTCCGCGCTCCGGCCGATCAGATCGACAAGCTCACGCCGATCATGGCCACCACCATCTCCAGCATCCGCCTCAGCCAGGACTGGTACAGCGGCTACATGTACGTTCAGAAGCTCTTCAACAACCGGATGAACCAGTCCATCCAGAACGCCAAGGCAATCAGCGAAACCATCACCCGCAACGGCGAAGAAATCCGCCAGATGTTCGCCGACTCCTACCGCCAGCGCAACGAAGCCGAGGACCACATCAGCCGCGAGTTCAGCGAATACATCCGAGGCGTGGAAACGTACAAGAACCCCTACGAAGACCGCCCCATCGAGCTCCCTTCCGGCTACAACGACGCCTGGGTCAACGCCAATGGCGACTACATCCTCTCCAACCAGGCCGGCTTCGATCCCAACGTCGGCAGCAACGTCGAATGGCAGCGGATGAAAACGAGCGACTGAGTGGAGCTTCAGACGGTCGATCAGTAGCGAAAATCAACGTTCCCCAATCGACCTGCACTTGTTCAGGATCTTGTCGAACATCGTTGTCGTCAGCTTCCCCGTAAACGTATTCTGCTGGCTCACATGAAACGACCCCACCAGCCGCAGCGAGTCCGACAGCTTCAACTCCGCCCCATGTGAAAACGCCGCTCGCGGCCGGGCAACGTCGCACCCGTTCCGCTCCGCCAGCTTCAGAGATGCATCCCACGCGATCTTCCCCAGCGCCAATATGACCCGCTTTCGCGAGAGCAGCCGCCACTCCTCATCCAGAAACGGTGAGCAGTTCTCCACCTCCCTGTTGGTCGGCTTATTCCCCGGCGGTGCACACCGCACCGTCGCGCTGATGTACACATCCCGCAGCCGCAACCCATCATCCCGTGATCGGCTGACCGGCTGATTCGCTAATCCCGCCCGATGCAACGCCGCAAACAGAAAGTCCCCCGACCGATCCCCCGTAAACACCCGTCCCGTCCGATTCGCCCCATGCGCCCCCGGCGCAAGCCCCACGATCCAGATCGATGCCCGCGGATCGCCAAACCCCGAGACCGGCTTCCCCCAATACTCCCAATCCACAAACGCCCGCCGCTTCTCCTTTGCCACCGCAATGCAGTATTTGCGCAAACGCGGGCAACGGTCGCAGGCGATGACCTTCTGACTGAGCAGCGAGAGAGAGTTCAACGGATCGGCCATTCTACCGGAATTCGAGCAGTTCAGCCCGGATGTCACAGATGCGAACCATCGTCGGGTTATGACCAGGTGTCGATTTACCGCATGGATTCAGAAGCTCTTCGACGCGGCGAGCCGTATGGAGAATGCAAAAGGTGAATGCGGCAACGACTCATAGAACAGTTCGCCCAAGCTTCCACGCGCGGTATCATCCCGCCCATCGCCTCACGACAGTTGTGCCGCGGAAGTCAAATCGGAAATTCCGGTTCGCACGCTTCTCGCATTCCTGTCTCTAACTGTGGCGGAACGGAGCAGCAATGAACCGGCGTAAGCTATTGGGAATGGCCGGGGTCCTGGCCGCAGGGGGAGCGCTGGCCGGCTGGCCCGCGCAAGCGCAGGACGATGCAAAATCCGGTTTGCGCATCTTTGACGTGCGGGACCATGGCGCTCTCGGCGACGGCAAGACTCTGGATACGCCAGCCATCAATCGAGCGATTGCAGCCTGCAATGCCACCGGTGGCGGCGTGGTCTATCTGCCGCCGGGCACTTATTTGTCCGGGACAGTGATATTGGAGAGTAACGTCACCCTGTATCTGGAGGCCGGAGCAACACTGCTCGGCAGCAAGAGCGTCTCCGATTATTCACCGCAACCCGGGCCGCCGCTCAAGGGCGATGCGAACCAAAAGCATCTGATCTTCGCCAGGGAGGCGGAGAACGTCGGGCTCGCCGGGCCGGGCCGGATTGACGGACAAGGCCCCGCGTTCTGGGTGCCCAGCGGCCGCAAGGCGCCGCCGGCATCGGACAACTGGTGCGATGTGGCTACCTACGACTGGAAACCGCTGGACCGCCCCTCGCCGATGCTGGAGTTTTACCGCTGCAAAAACCTGCGCATCGAGGATGTGCGCATCGAGAACGCGCCCGGCTGGACCATGCGGCCCGTCGAATGCGAGAACGTGTTCATCCACGGAATCACGATCAAGAACCCGGTCATCGGGCCCAATACGGACGGCATCGATCTGACCTGCAGCCGCAATGTCTCAATCAGCGATTGCCACATCGACACGGGCGACGATGCCCTCTGTCTCAAGAGCGAGAGCCCTTACGGCGGCGAACCCGGCGTATCGAAGAACATCACGATCACCAATTGCGTGCTGACCTGTTGCTGCAACGGATTGAAGTTCGGCACCGCCACACGCGGCCGATTTGAGAACGTCACCTTCAGCAACTCGGTCATCTTCAATGAGGCGGTGAACTTGAACGCGCGGGTCATTTCAGGTCTGGCCCTGGAGATGGTCGATGGAGGTGCGCTTGAGGGTATCGTCATCTCCAACATCCGGATGCAGCGGGTGCGCACGCCGATCTTCATCCGCCGCGGCATTCGGAATGCCGCCCCGGATGGTACGCGCGGGCATCCTGCGCGGCATCATGATCGAGAACGTGCACGCCACCGGCTCGATCCTGACCAGCTCGATCACCGGTGTGCCGGGGTTTACCGTCGAGGATGTGACGCTCTCCAACATCCGCATCGACAGCGAGGAGGCCGGCAACGCGGAGTGGACGGACCGCGAGATACCCGAGCAGGCCAAGAGCTATCCGGAAGCGCGCATGTTCGGCCGGTTCCCCGCCTACGGCCTCTATTGCCGGCACGTGGACGGCCTGCGGCTGCGGCAGATTGAATTCCGGGCCGCTGCCCAAGAGGCCCGCCCCGCCATCGTCTGCGACGACGTAAACGACGTGGAAATCGCCGGCTTGCGCGGAACGGCGATTACGGGTGACCGGCCGACGGTCAAGCTGGTCCAGACCCGCCAGGCGCTGGTGCAAGGCTGCGTGGCGCCGCCGAAGACCAGGACGTTCCTTGACGTGCGGGGCGCGACAAGTTCCCACATCAGCTTGATGAACTGCGATCTGAGCGCAGCAGAAAAGCCCGTTGTGTCGGGGCCCGACGTGCCCCCGGGGGCCGTGAGGTTGTCAGGAAACCTTACTTAATGCGGTGCTCCCGGTGCGCCGCTATTGCAGCCACTTCCGCACCCGCTCCAGGCTCCGCTTCACCTCATCCATCGGATCGCGGTCATACGGCTCGTGCTCGATGCAGATCGTCCCGTCCCAGCCGTCGCCGACCAGCCACCGCAACACCTCTTCCACCGGCACGATCCCCTCGCCCAGCGCGCAGGTATCGTGCCCGCCCGCGGCCCGCACATCCTTCAGATGCAGGATTTGAAGCTTCTTCCGCACCGCTTTCGCCGCCGCCAGCGCATCGACCCCCTGCGTCCCGCACCACCCTGTATCCAGCGCAATCCCCACATGCGCCCGTCCGCCGTCGATCTTCGCGATAATCTCGTCGATGCTCTTCTCCGGATGGTTCTCGTACCCCCATCTCAACCCATGCTTCTGACACAGTGCTTCCACGCGATCCGCGATCTGCTTCCGATCCTTACCCCCGATTCCGCCGGCGAAGATCGGCGCTCCGATCCGCTTCATGAATGCAAACGCCGCCTCCAGCACCGCCTGATCTTCTCCGTTCAATCCTCCCGCGTAGCTGGTGATCTTCAGTCCCTCCTCCGCGCAGATCTTCTTGACCGCTTCGGGATAGTCCCCCTGCGCATGCCGCTGCCAGTGGCAATGCGCCGTCCAGATATCGATCGCCGTAAATCCCGCCCCCTTCACATCCCGCACGATCTGCCGGAAGTGCTCGGCCGAAGCCGCCGCAATCGTCGCCGCATCCAGCTTCCCCCAGTCCTCGCCGCCCTGATAATTCAGAGCCCGGCCCACGTAGTTCGCACTGATAAAACTGATTTGCATGCCGCGAACTTAGCGGATCGCCCCCTTTCCGTCACGCACCGCTCTTTCCCCCTCTCCCTCCGGGATAGGGCAGGGGTGAGGGCGAATGCACAGTGCCTTCCCGCACGCCGACGCCCGCGTCTCCCATCCCCCTGCCAGCGCTTGGTATTTGCAAGGCGAAGATCCGCCCTCACCTCACACTTGACGCACTCGGATTCATAGTCGTCTGAGTTATCCCGCAATGACCCACGCCGCAAGGCAACCGAGTACAACAACGACGTAAGCCAGCGGAGCCCAAGCGACAACAGTTGCCGCCGTGGGTCGGTCAACAATGAACGCAGGACTAGAACAATGACCATGCGGCGATGTAGACCAAGGATACACCGCCGAACCCCAAAGAAAGCATTTGAATACCGCCGTAACAAATGGACTGCTTACCGACTGCTGTTCTCCAGCAAGGCTCATAAGATTCGGCACGAGCAAGAACGGCCAGCAGCCAAGGGGGAGTGCTGAGAACACCAGGGGCCAGAGATTTGCCTGACGATGAAACGTCTCTGATGTGCGATTTTGGATTGGCGGTTCCGACATAATCTGTGTCGAATCACGGGCCGGCCCCACGACCGGCTCGCCCAGACATCATACCTTGACCACCGCCGTGCAGCCGCATTGGCTGGAGATGCGCCACGTCCGACCGGGCAGCTATTGCACGACCGTCCAACGATCTTCCAGCCGCGTCGGATCAGCGTTCACCCACACCCGGCCGTCGCGGGTAACGCGGAAAGCGCCTACGCGGACGGCGTGATCCGCATGATCCTCTCCCAGATACAACAATCGAGCGCCAGGCTCAGAGTCTTCGACCCAGCAGGTGAGCGGCGTCGGGTTCTTCCGCTGCAAATCCGCGACGTACCTCGTCGCCATCAGCCTGTTCATCGCCGACTCATCGGTAAGCCTGAACGCCGGCGAGGCACATCCCAGCACCACTGACAAGAGGCTGCAGATTGCAAAATACCCATAGCGCATACCATATGGACCCTTGAGAAGCCGACGGCGCACACCCGACACCCAAGCACAAGTAAAGTATACCGCCGTCCCGATTCGCTCCATCGGCCTTTTACGCCGTACCCGCATCACCCCGCCCCGTCGCCATTCCGCATTCCGGACACCGCTCCGGACTGGCCCGCAGATCATACCCGCAGGCCGCGCACAGCCCGTGACGAACCCTGTACCGCCTGCGCAACTCGCCCCACGCCCCCATTGCCGGCAGAATCGCCAGCAGCAACGCGATCCCCCGGTGCGGCACAAAAATCGCCGTGGAGGCGCCGTGGGATACCCAGACTGCAGTTGAGCAAGCGGCAGCCAGCTGTTGTTCCGCACGTACCGGAAACCCATCGCCTGCCAGTCCACCGCACCAGGCGCCCCGCCAAATAGCCTACCGCCGGCCGCAAGGTGAACGGTTCCACGTTCACCTGCCATGCGGGACCGTTTGCCAAACCCTTCATAGTACGAATCCGCCGCCGAATCCCACACGACGCCGCGATGCAGCCGCGCCGGCGTCGCCCAGACATCATCCGAAGCCGCTCGCCCTCCCGAAAGCGACCAGAACCAGATGCGCCCATGATGGCTGTGAACCGAGTACCTCGCCGTCTCGGTGCTGTACCAGATCCCGTCACGAACCCAGTAACCCCGCACCCACAGCGCCAGCGTCACGACAAGCAGAATCACTGACAGCCCCGTCACCAGATGAACGAAGCACCGTCTCCGCGAGGTGCTGGCGATATGCCGTTGCATAAGGATTGACGCTTACCTGCCGGCTCGCCGCCGGCCAACCTCTAGTTTACCCGAACGCCCGACACCGCACCGGTCCCTTACAGGGTCTGATTAACTACCCCCTTCAGGCCGGTAGATGCGATATCTAAGCCCCGGCTTCGAGCCGAACTGGGGCGGCTTTATGAATTCCTCGACGAGGACTCCACCGTTTGCTTCAACGACCCGCTGGGAGGCTACGTTATCCAGGTCAGTGGTGATCTCGACGAACCGGAGCCCGATGGCCCAGGCTTCCGGCAGCAGACAGCGAAGAGCCTGCGTCGCGATGCCTTGCCTTTGCATCCAGGGCACGACCGCATAGCCGATGTGCCCGAGGCAATGGGGTGGAAGCTCGGCGGTGCCCGGCTGCCAGCGCAAGCTAATGCTTCCACAGAACTCTGCGTCCCACATCCAGCGCCGAAAGCCCGGAAGGCGCTTAACCATCGATCCGTCAGGAAGCTTGACCATAGGCCCCATGGCATCGCGGTCTTCCAATGCCGCCAGGAACGCCATTGGGTCAGTTTCGATTTGCTGCAATTCCTCTTGTGCGGCGACAGCACCCGAACGTTGTCCGGCGACCAGCCTCGGCGAAGCGCTGCGACATAGCTGTCGAGATGCTGCTTCTCCGGTCGCACAAGCTGCATGGAGGCTCCGTCTGGCGCCTAACACCGAAGATCGTTCACCGGCCGGCACCACGCCGACGGACTCTGACCTTAGCAGAATGCTCGACGCGGTGCCGGTCCATCGCGCCGGCTGGTTAACCCGCGATCGTGTAGCGGCAAACCTTGGAACCCACCCCGAGCGCGACCGCTGCGGTAGAGGCGTCAACCACATCCAGAAGTACAAGTCCCACTCGCTCGACCGCCCGCCGCGAGGCGATGTTCTCCGGCTCGATGAGCACCCAGAGGGACATGACGCCCCAATGTCGAGCCAGACCCACCATGAGCCGGATCGCACGGGTTGCGTACCCGTTGCGGCGGTGCGCCTCCTCCACCGCATAGCCGCCGTGGCCGACCGACTCCGCAATCTCTTTGTCATCCGTCACCCGGATATGGATGCGGCCAACTCGCACCCCGTCGGTTCGCCGGTGAATCGCGAAGCGATACTCGGGCACGCGACTCAGAAACTGGGCTGCCGCCGGACGCGCCTCGGCGTTGTGCGGCCCCATGACACGGAGGAGACGAAGTTCGATCACCTCGTCGCTCAGCAGTGCCTCAGGCGGGGATGGGTAATTGTCGATGTCGGGAACGGTCATGTGAGCCTGTCACGTTGCCAGTGGCGCATGTCGTTAAGCCGCGGCGACACCCACGCGCAACGCCCGACGGCAATCAAATCATACCGCCACCGCAGTTCGCTCCAGCGCCGGCTCATCTGCCCCGGCGGCCCCTCAGACCGAGCGGGCAAAATAAACCTTGTACCCGTCGAGGTCGCGAGCCGGGAACAGCCGAATGCCGCCCCATGACTCGATCGGTCCCAGGCCGATGGGCTGCTTGCCTTGAAACTCGGCGTAGAGCGCATCAAACGCGGGCATGCTGTCGCAGTGGATGAACAGGTCGTAAAACTCCATATCTGCCCCGCAGCGATCGCGATTGAACGCCGGCGTGCCGCGCTTGAGCATGATGCGGCAACCGTCGCGGTCCACGATCGCCAGCTCCGCTTCCTCGGCGCACATAATCGCAAAGCCAAGCCGGTCCCCGTAGTCCTCCGCCGCGGCCTTGGCCTCACGGACCAGCAGCGCGGGACAGATCCGGCGAAGATGCTTGCTCACAGGCAATGTCATGCACTGGTCCCTTTTTGTGGCAGATCACGGATAGGCCAATCAGTCGAGCCGAGCCGGGCGCTGAACACAAACCAGCCGAATGCGAGAGAGTATACCCGCGGCTCCGGTCAACGGCATCCGACGGTTATGCAGCAGGCCGGGAGGACGTGCTGCGTAGAAGGCGATCTCGTCAGCGCCTGTCAGCGCTGCAGGCGAGCCGACACAGCCCCATCAGAGGGACGACGTCGAAAAAGCCGATGCGATGCTTGCCCGCCAGTTCCAACATGTCGCCGGTAGGCCCCGTTCTGCCTCGGACCACGCAAAACGCTGCTTTAGATTACGACCCGGCAGACGCTGTAATCGGAATGAGGCCACCTTGGGGCTATCGACATCATCACTTGCCAAGGGGCCATTCATCGGCGGGTATGACTCAATCATCTGCTGAAACGAGCCGCGAAGCGACTCGTGTCGGGGTGTCAGGGTCATTATATCCATGGGATTCGGTCCACTCTGTCTGCTGGCGATACCAAACCATGAACGCATCAGGCTCCCTCGGCACCGCATCTGGATCGAAGACCCATGAGATCGTAGCTCAAGCCGCGCGCTCCTGCTGCATAACGCAATGCCAATCATCGGCCGGGCGCTGCCCTTTGCGGAGGTAGGCCCACACCATGCGCGATCAATTCCCACAGCACTCGCACGGCCCCTGGTCGCTGCTGCCGCCCGCTTCAATACTGAAATCTTCCCGTGGCATGGCCGCCTCATCGCGCTAGTCCGTGTCTGTCACCGCCAGAACGCTCACCTTGCTCTGCCGATTGTCCACAACCAGCCAGGTGCCGTCCCAGGCAATATCGTAGAACCATGCGGACCATGGCCTAAATGACTTTAGGACCAACACTTCATCGAACCTGTCGCCGAACAACCATCTGCGGAAATCTTCCGCGATAGCGACCGCGTCGCCCGCCCCGCCTCCATGCTTCGCATAGGCACCACCCAAGGAAAGCGTTTGGGCAAGTTCGCCGGCAAGCGTAAACGCGCTTCCCCACTCGAACCCGAAGGAGTCCGAGACCGGCCCTCGACAGAGATCAGCAAGCGCCGCCGCAACAGCGCATGACCGTAGAAAATGCTCCGGGAACTCGATCTCGTCCCAACGGTTACGCGACATAAACCATTGCAAGGCGGGACTGCCGGCAATGGCAAACATGCCGAAGACCGCGCCGCCATTCACATGCGTCTTGCGCAGGGCATCTACGAGCCGCCCCACCGGCGGACCCGTATCGGCGCAGGACTCGATGCGCACGCCCTCCCAGAGACCGCGGATCCCCGCGACCGTTGTCGGTGGCCGATCCTGATTCCAGTCCGGTTCAAGCATTGCCAACGTCCCAGCCGGATATGCAGTCGCTCTTAGCCGGGCCGCCCGCGGAAGCGACCATTCCCTCGCATTTGCCTCCTCACGCCGGCAACCACCACGCCCAGCCAGCCTACCTGTCCCCCACCCCGCCATCAATTCCACCCGATTCCCAAACAGCAACAAACCACAAACAACACACCACAAACAATCCCCCAATTTCCCCTTGCCTCCCCGCCCACAGCCGTTCGCTTGCTCCGCTCCGCGTCGGCAACCCGATGATCAGCCCGCTCGCGAAACATCCCAACAGAGGACATTCCGCTCCCATGTTGCGCCGAAATCGACTCCCGGCTCACACCGTACTCTCACCGTTGTAGTACCGTTGCCTCCCCGTCCCGCCGCCAACCCCGTTTTTGCCCCTTCTGACGACCTGCTGGTCCGAACATGACAATTTGTCGCACCGGCAAAGCGGCCAGAGGTCCCCTTTGGGAATCACCGCCGCAACTCCCGTTTTTTTTCGAACCCAACGCGCCAATCCGTGGATCGGGCAGCTTTCAGCGATTCGCCGCCAACGGATCAGTTAAAGAAGAAGTCCTCGCTTCCCGGTTCGGCGAGATGTTCTCTTGGTTGTAAAGGATGGAATCGAAGGTTTTCGCGTCATGTTGTTCACCTTGAGTGTCACGAGGGATTGGCCGTTGTGGGCGTGAGGGTGATCACCCGGGAGCCGTGGCGGATCTGATTGCGGGTGTGTCTGGCTTCATCGTAGGGCTGGTGCTCCTGCCACATCTTCCAGAGGATTTTCAGCCAACGCTGCCCCAGACAGCGCAGTGCCGCAGCATGACTCATACCCTGGGCCTTTTTGTGCTGGTAATACGTCTGCGCCCCCGAACCGCAGCTCCCCGCAACTTGGCGGTCAATCCCATCACCCAAACCGCCAACCGCATAGAATCGCCCATAACGCCGATGATGGAACTAGCGCTATCAGCCTGGAGGTGCCCATGAAATCGACCCGCATCCGTCCCACCCGCTCCAGGGCCTCGAACAACGGCCGCCTCCCCAAATCCCGCCGCCACCTGCGCACCATGCCCCTCGGCCAGTTCCTCTTCCAGTACCTTCACGACAACGGCGTGCGCCACTCCTTCGGCGTCCCCGGCGACTTCGCACTCCCCACCTTCGCCTGGCTCGACAAATCCCCCATCCAATCGATCACCATGACCCACGAGCCCGGCGCCGGCTTCGCCGCGGACGCCTACTCCCGCATCAACGGCATCGGCCTGGTCACCGTCACCTACTGCGTCGGCGGCCTGAACGTCCTGAACGCCGTCGCCGGCGCCTTCGCGGAAAAATCCCCCATCGTCGTCGTCTCCGGCGGCCCCGGGCGCAAGGACCGCGAGAAAGATCCCCTCGTCCATCACAAGGTCCGCACCTTCGAAACCCAGCGGCGGATTTATGATGAGCTGACCGCCGCCAGCACGATTCTTCTCGATGAGCAGCACGCCGCCGAGGAGATCATCCGCTGCGTCGATGCCTGCGTCCAGCAGAAGCGCCCCGTTTACATCGAAGTCCCCTACGACATCGTCGATCGCCCGATCCCCATTCCCCCCCAGCCAGCCGCAAACCACAGGCAACAAACCACAGACCCCCAGACGCTGCGCGCCGCCCTGGATGAAACCGTGGCCATGCTCCGCGCCGCCAGAAAGCCCGTCATCCTCGCCGGCGTCGAGCTGCACCGCTATCGCCTGGCCCGCTACGCCATCGGGCTCGCCGAAAAGCTCAACATCCCCATCGCCGCCGACCTGCTGAGCAAGTCCGCCGTCCGCGAGAACCACCCGCTGTACCTCGGCGTCTATGGCGGCGCCATGAGCTCCGATCCCGCCGTGCGCGCCTACGTCGAGAGCGCCGATTGCGTCCTCATGCTCGGCACCTTCATCACCGACATGTCCATGGGCATCTACACCGCGCGCCTCGACCGCACACGCACCATCCTCGCCACCACCGAATCGATCAAGATCGCCTTTCACCACTACGACAACATCACCTTCCCCGACTACCTCGACGCCCTTCTGCACTGCTGCAACAAACAGCACACCACCAGCAACAAACGACTGACCAAAAAGAAATTCACCCACCCGAGCCCCCATTCCACGCCCGCGCCTTTGGCGAAGAACGAGCTGACCGACCCCCTCACCATGAAGGAGGTCATCCGCATTCTCGGCCTGCACCTGGATGAAAACTGCTGCCTCGTCTGCGACGTCGGCGATGGCCTCTTCGGGGCCCTGGGCATCCGCACCGCAAGGCAGGCCGAATTCATCGCGCCGGCGTATTACCTCTCCATGGGATTCGCCGTCCCCGCATCCATCGGCGTCGAAGTCGCCAGCCCCGCGCTCCGCCCCATCGTCCTCGTCGGGGATGGGGCCTTCCAGATGACCGGCACCGAGCTCTCCACCGCCGTGCGCCTGGGCCTCAAGCCCATCGTCCTGATCCTCAACAACGAGGGCTACGGCACCATGCGCAAGATCCGCGACGGCCGCTACAACCTCATCTCCCAGTGGAACTACGGCAAGATCTGCGAGCTGATCGGCGGCGGCGAATCCACCATCGCCGCCACCAAGGGCGAGCTGGACGGCGCCCTCACCAGCGCCCTGGGCTCGGGCGCCCTGCGCGTCATCGACGTCCGCATCCCGCGCAACGACATGTCGCCGCAACTGGCCAACATGTCCGCCGAACTCGCCAAGCTGCGCGCCCCCGAACGCGCAGCCGCCCGTTAACCCCAGGCGCCATCACGCGATTTCGCTCCCGCCAATCCCAGCGGCGCCCGGAACCCCCGCCGCAATCCGCGCAGCCCGCCGGGAGATTCCCGGGCTTTGCCCGAGCCCCTTTTTTCGAGTACCAGTACCGCTGCTCGGAGCCCCGGCACGACCCCGGCCGGTTTTTGACCGGGCGCAGGCGGCATCGAGCAATACTCACGAAGGATGCGGATGATGAAGATTGTCTGTCTTGACGGATATACCCTCAACCCCGGCGACAACCCCTGGGATGCCGTTGCGGCACAGGGCTCGTTCACCTGCCATGACCGCACGCCGGATGACCAGATCGTCGCTCGCGGCGGGATGCGGATATCGTCCTGATCAACAAGACCCCGCTGACCCGCCAGACGCTGGAGCAACTGCCCGATTTGAAGTTCATCGCGGTCCTGGCCACGGGCTACAACGTGGTGGATGTGAAGACGGCGCGGGCGCGAAATATTCCTGTTTCCAACGTCCCGATCTATGGAACGGATTCCGTGGCGCAGTTCGTCGCCGCCCTGATGCTCGAGCTCTGCCACAACGTCCGCCGGCACAGCGACGCCGTCATGGCCGGGCGCTGGGGCGCCGAGGAGGATTTCTGCTTCTGGGAGACGCCGCTGATCGAGCTGGTGGGCCGGACCATGGGGATCGTCGGCTTCGGGCGCATTGGGCAGCGCACCGGCGAGGTGGCGCGGCGCTCGGGATGAAGGTCATCGCCGCGGACGTCCACCGCGACCATCCGCCTGCGTATGAGTTCCAGTGGCGGGAGATCCCCGAACTCTTCGCCGAGGCCGACGTGGTCAGCCTCCATTGCCCGCAGACCGCCGACAACACGCAAATGGTCAATGCCGCTCTATTGGGGAAGATGAAGAAGACCGCCTTCTTCATCAACACCGCCCGCGGCGGGCTGGTCAACGAAGCGGACCTCGCCGCCGCCCTGGATAGCGGCGTGATCGCCGGTGCGGCCTGTGACGTGGTCAGCGCCGAACCGATCAAGCCGGATAACCCGCTCATGCACGCCAAGAACATCATCCTGACCCCCCACATCGCCTGGGCCACCCTAAGCGCGCGTAAGCGCCTGATGGGGACCGTCGCAGAGAATGTCGCCGCGTTTATTGCGGGAAACCCGATTCACGTCGTGAATTGAGCAGGGATCGGATCTCGGCTTGCCGTCGCGGGGCGTGGAAAGTCCATAACGCGCTCTAAAACTCCGCATGCTTGGGCACGCGCGGGAAGGGGATCACATCCCGGACGTTCTGCATGCCGGTCGCGTACATCATGGTCCGCTCGAAGCCGAGGCCGAAGCCGGCGTGCGGCACGGTGCCGTACCGCCGCAGGTCGCGGTACCAGTTGTAGCTCTCCTTGCTCAGGTGCATCTCGTCCATGCGGCGGTCGAGCACCTCCAGCCGCTCCTCGCGCTGCGAGCCGCCGATGATCTCGCCGATGCCGGGGGCCAGCACGTCCATGGCCGCCACGGTTTTGCCATCATCGTTCAGGCGCATGTAAAACGCCTTGATCTCCTTGGGGTAATCGGTGACCACGATCGGCCGGCCCACCAGCTCTTCGGTCAGGTAGCGCTCATGCTCCGATTGCAGATCGACGCCCCAGCGCACGGGGAATTCGAATGACTTGCCGCTCTTCTCGAGGGCCGCAATCGCGTCGGTGTAGCTCATCCGCTCGAAGGAAGAGTCGATGAACTTCTCCAGGCGGGTCATGCACGCCTTGTCGATGCGCTCGGCGAAGAATTTCATGTCATCCGCCCGCTCATCCAGCAGCGCCCGGAAGATGGTTTTGAGAAAGCGCTCGGCCAGCCTGGCATCTTCGTTCAGGTCCGCAAAGGCGATCTCCGGCTCGATCATCCAGAATTCCGCCAGGTGCCTGGGCGTAAAGCTCCACTCCGCCCGGAAGGTCGGTCCGAAGGTGTACACACGGCTCATCGCCAGGCAGTGCGTCTCCACGTTCAACTGGCCGCTCACCGTCAGCGACGCCTCCTTGGCAAAGAAGTCCTGGGCGAAGTCGATCTTGCCTTCGGGCGTCCGTGGCAGGTTCGCCAGGTCCAGCGTGCTCACGCGGAACATGGCCCCGGCCCCCTCGGCGTCGCTGGTGGTGATGATCGGCGTGTGAACCCAGAAGAAGCCGTTCTCGCTGAAGAAGCGGTGGATCGCCATCGACAGGCAGTGCCGCACGCGCGTGATGGCGCCGAAGGTGTTGGTCCGCGGACGCAGATGCGCCACCTCGCGCAGGTACTCCATGGTGTGCGCCTTGGGCTGGATGGGATAATGGTCGGGATCATCGACCCAGCCGACGACCTTCACCTGGTCCGCCTGGATCTCGAAGCCCTGCTGCCTGCCCTGCGAGCGGACGAGCTTGCCGGTGATGATGACCGAGCAGCCGGTGGTGATGCGAAGCACTTCGCTGCTGTAGTTCGCAAGGGAATTGGGGGCAACCGCCTGGATGGAATCGAAGCAGGACCCATCGTTGACGGTCACAAACGAAAACCCGCCCTTGGAATCCCGCCGGGTGCGGACCCAGCCTTTGACGGTGATGGTCTGGTTCTCGCCCGGCTGCCCTGCCAGCGCCTCTTTCACGGAAATATCGGCCATGCTCGCTCCTTCGATGCTCGTGCCGCAAGGCCGCTAGACTATATTTGAGAGAACTGGCTGCGTCGATTGGCGGTCCCCGGGGCGGCAGTCGCCAGTTGGTGCAATCAGCGTGTGAGTCGAGTGTAAACCCGCAGCGAAAGGCGGAGCCGAAGCGTTCAAGGTGCCCTTGAGGGCTTGCGGCATCGGCAGTGCCGATAATAGCAGCTCGTATTCACTGCCGCAGATTCATATCATGGATGAATGCGGCTCTTCCTGAGCAAGCAGCGAAGCGCCATAACTGACAGCGTGGCGCAAAGTTCGCGATGATCGTACCGATCTTTAAGGCGACACTCTGTTCGCTCTCGCGTGATCGAATTGACCGACTGGGGGGAATGGAGAGCATTACGCTCTGGGATCTGAGTCGCGAGTTCCGAGAAGGGTCGGGTGATGTGGGAATTTGCTTCGAGTATGCCGTGCATGATGGGATTTGCCGCATTGCTGAGAATATCTGGCCTCTGGCGAGCGAAGTTCTCGAACGCTATTGCCGAATCAGGGGCGGGGCTCAGTCACTTCTATTCGGCCCGGAAAAGGATGGGGTGATCCCCATTGCCCAGAGTATCGTGAATGCCTTGACTGACGAGGCTATTCTTCATTCCGGTCAGCCTGGGAATCCCCTCCGGCTTCGTCGCCACATCCCAAACTTGATCGCCGCGTTCCGTTCTGCCGCCGCTCGCGAGCGGTTGCCTCGAAGCATCAAAGGACTCTGGAAGGCAGATTTGTTTCTTGGCAATGCACAGCGGCAGGTCTGGGTAGGGACGACGGTAAAGATTAACCCGGCACATCTTGAAGCTGCGCAAGGGTTGCGAATCGGCGTTTATCCGAAGGCTAATGACGGCGATATGCCGCGTTTGGATGAAAAGCTAAACCTGATCAGGCTACCGCTTGCGTACGATTCATCATTCATGGAGCTATTCTATAAGTCGTTCAATGTGACCCGCGCGTTCATGCGAGCGGATGCTCGCATTCCTCGCCCGGTCGACCTTCCTGACGCGGAAGATCGATACTGTACGGGCGAGTTGGAAAGTCGCCGCGATTACCCGGTCGTAGATGTCCTTGATGCAATAATGAATATGGCACAGCGGGATCTGCTGCTGGAGAGCGAAGAGTGTGCGCTTGTGGCGGATGCGTCAATTTCAGAAGTGACGGGTCTTCACGTTCCCGCACAATTGACCCCCGCCAATCTCGTTTCGCTGGCACCTTTGGCCGCAACGCCTCTAGATTGACGCTGCTATGTCCCGCAAGAAGCTTCCATGGCGACGTTATTGGTATCCTCACGGCGAACTGCCGCAACTGGACCTCGATGGCTATCTCGCAAGCCCGGATAAGTTCTCACTCGTCGCGTCCAACGCCTACGCATCGAGTTACTTGTGGGATCGTCCATGCCTTGTTCTGCTCGGAGAGCCAGGTATGGGTAAATCAACTGTTATACGGGAGGCATTTGAGGCCGAACGCGCCGAAAACCCGGATGATATTCATGCAATACACAATCTTGGCCAATTCACAACTGACGTCGGTTTAATAACTACGGTCTTTGAAAGCGAATCCATTCTGAAGTGGTTGCGCAGCAATCGTCATCTCTACCTGTTCTTGGACAGCTTAGATGAATGCTTGTTGAGGGTGGACACCGTCGCGACGATCATCGCTGAGAGGTTGTCTGAGTTCCCACTTCAACGGTTATCCCTCCGCATCGTCTGTCGAAGCGCTGAGTGGCCAATCTACCTAGAGAAGAGATTGGCCGAACTGTTCGGAAAGGAAGGAGTAACGGCGCATGAGTTAGCTCCATTGACTCGCGATGACGTGGCGCACGGCTGCCCAAGATGCCGGATTGGATCCCGATAGATTCCAGCAGCAACTGCACGTGCAGAATGCCGTGCCCCTCGCTATTCGCCCAATTACATTGGAATTCCTAATTGGTGTCTCACAGCATCAACGGGCTCAATTAACGCGGAAGACCCTATACTTAGAGGGCTGCAGGATATTGTGTGATGAGAAAAGCGACTCGCGGTTAGCCTCTCCGCAACTTGCGCGGCCGAGACCGGAACGCCGACTTGCTATCGCTGCACAGTTGGCGGCAGCGCTAATCTTCGCCCGGAAGAGCGCTATATGGGACGGGCCGCCATACGGCGAAAACGTTGAGTCGGATGTGTTGGTACGGGAGATTGTCGAAGCGACTGCGGAGGCATCCGAACGTGTCTCTGTCGAGGAAATGCGGGATGTACTCGGTAGTAACCTTTTCATAACACTTACTCCGCATCGCCGTGTGTTTGCCCATCAAACATACGCGGAGTTTCTTGCTGCACACTATGCGACTACGTGTGGGTTGACGGATGAGCAAATACTTACGCTGGTGACGCATCCCGGGGACCCCGATGGGAGAATTGTCCCACAACTGGCCGAAACCGTTGCCTGGATCGCAACAGGCAATAGCGGTGTGTTTGACCTAATTATAAAGGTTGATCCGCAATTGCTTTTGCGTAGTGACGTGGCAACCGCGTCGTTCGATGATAAACAAACACTTGTTGCGGCGCTATTGCGCGCGTTTGATCGAGGGACGATCGTCGATGAGTTGTCGTTGCGAGACGAATATGGACAACTCGATCATCCGCAAATCAGTCAGCAGCTTCTTCCCCATATTGTGGATCGGTCGAAGGAGATCATCGTCAGGCGTGCGGCGATCGATATTGCGGAACAGTGTTCGGGTGCACGCGACCTATCTGGCATCTTTGCAGACCTCGCCCTTGATGCTTCGGAAATGCTTCAGGTGCGTGTGCAGGCTGCGCACGCTGTTGGGCGGGTCGGTGAGATCGCGACGCGGAAGCGGCTGGTTCCTTTGATTACGAGTGCATCCAGTGCGGATATGGATGATGACCTGAAGGGAACTGCGTTGCATGCGCTGTGGCCAAATCTGATCGCTATCGAAACAGTGTTTGCGTCGCTGATATCTCCGAAGAAAGACTCATATTATGGCGCCTATGACTCCTTCATTGTCTCAACTCTTATCCCGCAATTGCGCCCGAACATCTTGTTCCGGCGTTGAAATGGATCTCTCGCCAGCCGAGGCGTCATGATTTGTCCCTGTCATTTCGACAACTCATGGACAGAATCTTCGACCTCACATTTGCGCAGATATTTGTGCCGGAACTGTTGGAGCCATTGCTGCAGGCGATTATCTCTCGCATTCGAACGTACGATGAGCTAGTTGAGAGCGATGCTAGATCAGACCTTCCGAAACAACTGAAGATAGACGCGTCCAAGCGGATCTCCCTCGTCGTGGCACTGGCGCCGCTTTTGGAAGTTGGCTCCCATGATGCCACTGCCGTCGTACACGGTTCGACGCGACTGTGCATTCCTTCGGACATTCCGCAGTTCATCGCCGCGCTTCGCGAGGCGCCGGACGGGCCGGGTGCGGCAATGCTGGCGTACATCATTCGAACGTTGTTCTATATTGACTTCTCGTACCTTGATGCGATCCTCGACGCGCTGCCCTCCGTGCCCGCTCTTCAACGGGAAATGGGGGGCCGGTTTGAGGCCGTCGAAATTGAGTCGGCGCAGCGCAAAAAATGAAGGCAGACTGGCTGAAGCACACACGGCGGAACCGCGAATACGAGCCCAAGCCGGTATCGCCGCCGCCACCAGAACGCATAGGAAAATTACTTGATGCTTTTGAAAAGGGGGATCTGAATGCTTGGTGGCACCTTCATCTTGAACTGACGCTGGAGCCTTTGAGCACACGCTATGGCGATGAGTTCAACTTGGATCTGACATCACTTCCCGGCTGGCAATCCGCTGACCCTCGTACAAGAGCCCGCATAATTGCTGCTGCCAAGACATTTGTTGCACGCGAGAATGACCATCGCAAACAATGGTTAGGTACCGATACCTTCTATCGCCCCGCGGCAGCGGGATATCGAGCACTTGTGCTGTTGCAGAACGAAGAGCCGCACTACGTCGAAGAACTTGGTCAGGAAATCTGGAGTAAATGGGCCGGGTCAATTGTCACGTTTACGCGATGGAATGGTAATGATGAAAAGAGCCCTCAACAGCTTCTGTCGCTTGCGTACAAAGCTGCACCAGCCGCTATGATACGAGTTCTTTTGTGGATTATCGACTCTGAGAATCAGCGCGGAGAATATGTGCATGTTATTGACCGATTCGAAGGTTGCTGGGATGAGGAGCTTGGAAAAGCGGTTCTCAACAAGGCAAGAGATCTCGATTTGAAGCCTTCGTCAACGCGCGACCTGCTTAACCAGCTACTGAGGCATCGCATCGCTGGTTCAGAGGAGTTGGCGCTTGAGATGGTACGCTCTGGTGTCGGTGGAAACGATGTAATTTGGGAGCGTGCTCGGATTGCTGCCACAGCTCTTTTGCTTCACGCACCGAAGGAGACATGGCATGAATTGTCGCCCTTCATTCTAAACAATGATGTATTCGGGAAAGCCGTCATTGAAGCGGCGGCACATAGTCCCCTTGAACGTAGGCGAGGGCAGACGGTGCGGCAACTGGACGAAGAAGCGTTGGCAGACCTTTACATCTTGCTCGAACGATTGTTCCCAGTTGCTACCGATCCGAAACACGAGGGTGCATATTTTGTGGGTCCGCGTGAGGCTGTATCCGAATTCCGGGAGCAGGTTCTGCGTGAGTTGCAGGAACGGGGGACAGCGGAATCCCGAAGGCAGTTTGAAAGGCTTGTGGAGACACTGAAGCATGTTTCGTGGCTAAAGTGGGCTCTTGTTTACGCGAAGCAGAGAACACTGGAAATGACTTGGGTTCCGCCGAAGCCGGCGGAGGTACTTCGGCTCGCAGAGAATCGTGATTGGCGACTAGTTGAGAGTCCTGCTCAGCTTTTGCAGGTTATCAAAGAATCACTTGGCAGATTGAATGTCACGCTGCAAGGTGAAACACCTGCGGCTCCCGATTGCTGGAATGAACGACGGCCGAAAGACGAGGAGGCAATCTCAAACTACATAAAAGCGCCATCTTGAGTCAGATCTGGTGCAACGGGGAATTGTGGTCAATAGAGAGGTCGAAATACGGCGAGGAGAAGGGACTCGCGGTGAGAAGCCCGACATCATCGTAGATGCCGTTGTGCCTGGCGCGGCGGGGAGGAGATACGATGTAATTACCGTAATCATCGAGGTAAAAGGCCTGTGGAATCGGGATGTAGAGACTGCGATGAAACACCAACTTCGAGATCGTTATCTCAAGGAAAACGCGTGCCAATACGGGCTGTATGTAGTGGTCTCTCCTTTGTGCGCCGCGTGGGATCCGTCGGATCGTCGATACCGTGAGGCAAAGAAATGGACGAAGGAGGGAGCTTCCCAATTCTTTACGCGTCAGGCTGCGGAGCTATCAGGATGTAAAGTAAAGCTTAGTGCGTTCCTGGTGGACATTGGCTTGCGGTAGAGAAGTCGAGGTGGCGTCGGGAAGGCGAAAGCGAGGGCGCCGCAAGCTCGACCGGCCTGGCAATGCGTGTGAAGGTGACGAAGAGCCGATCCGAACACGGCAGGTCAGGTGGCGGCGAGGGCGGCGTCTGCCAACGCGTGGCGGCGTCTTTCGGGACGCTGACGCAGGGGCGGCGCGATGCGTGGGATGCGGCGTTGGTGACGGTGAGGCGACACTCGCAGGCTGCTTCGGGCCAAAGCGACCGCTCCCTTGTGGTCGCGGCTGGTTCGATGGCGCAGGGGCGCGGGGGTTGGCCGGCTGAGGTTATCGGCCCTGCCGGATCGCGGCAACGGGCTGCGTTGCGGGGTCCATGCCGATTGCGTGCAAACTATTGCTCATCCTGCTGCCCGATGGACGATGAATGCCAATGCCGGATGGGGGTATTCTGCGGCCGGGATCTTCGGCCGGAAAGGCATATCATGAAACTCGCGGCCATTCCCTTCGCCCTGGCGGCGGCCGTGCTCTGGGGTGGGGCGGTGCTGCTGTGCGCGGTGGCCAATTTGATCTGGCCGGGCTATGCGGCGGACTTCCTGCGGCTGATCGACTCGATCTATCCCGGATACCATTTCAACCACACGGGCATCAGCGTCGTCGTCGCCACGGGCTATGCCCTGGTGGACGGGCTGGTCGGCGGCTTCGTGCTCGCGGTGCTCTACAACCTCTTTGCCTGCAAGGGCAAGCAGGAGCAGCCGCCGGCGTAGATTCATCGCGACGCCGGTCGGACAGTTGCATGGCCGAAGCGCGGTCCATACGCTCTGCGCATGCGCATCCAATTCTGCGGCGCCGATCGGACGGTCACCGGCTCGTGCCATCTGCTGGAGATCAACGGGCTCAAGATCCTGCTGGATTGCGGGATGTACCAGGGGTCGCGCGCCGAAGCGGATCGGCTCAACCGCTTTTTGCCGGACGATGCGAGGAATGCCGATGCGGTGATCCTGTCGCACGGCCACCTGGACCACTGCGGCAAGCTGCCGGTCCTCATCCGCGCCGGCTACCAGGGCCCGATCTACTGCACGCCCGCGACCGCCGAGGTGGCGCGGATCGTGCTGCATGATTCGGGGAAGATCCAGGAGGAAGACGCCGAGTACCTCAACCGCCGGGCGCGGCGCAACGGCGAAGAGCCGGTCCAGCCGCTTTACACGGTGAGCGACGCCGCCGCGGTGCTCAAGCACTGGACGCTCGTCGAGTACAGGCAGCCGGTGGACCTGGGCCAGGGAGTTCGCTTTACGTTCTACGACGCGGGTCACATCCTGGGCTCGGCGTATGTGGTGATCGAATTCGAGGAGGAGGACGGGGACGCCAAGCCGCGATCACGCAAGCTGCTGTTTACCGCGGACGTCGGGCGCTGATCGCGCGCCGATTATTCGCGACCCGGCCGCCCCGCCGGCCAATATGGACTGGGTCATCACGGAGAGCACCTACGGGGACAAGAGCCACGGCCCGATCGAGCAGGTGGGCCCGGCACTGCTCGATGCGGTGCAGTCGTGCATCAGGAACGGCTCGCGTTTGCTGGTGCCGGCGTTTGCGGTCGGGCGCACGCAGACGATCCTCTGGTATATCCAGCGGTTCATCCAGGAGAAGCAGATCCCGGCGATCCCGCTGTTCGTGGACAGCCCGATGGGGGTGGAAACCAGCCACGTTCACGAGCGGTTCCGCAATGACTACGACCAGGAGACGCTGGCGGCGATTGGCACAGAAGGGTTGTTCGATTCGTCCAAGGTGACGTTCGCTTCCAGCACGCAGCAATCGAAGGAGATCAACGCCCAGCGCGGCGCGTGCGTGATCGTGGCGTCGAGCCCGACCTGCGAGTTCGGGCGCATCCTGCACCACCTCAAGGAGTCGGTCGAGCGAGCCAACGACATCGTCTGTTTCTGCGGCTTCGTGCCGCCCAATACGCTGGGTAGGCGTCTGCAGGAACACGCCAGGCGCGTGCGGATCTTCGACCGGTATTACGAGGTGAAGTGCCAGGTGAGGACGATCCATGGCCTAAGCGCCCACGCGGATGGGGATGAGCTGCTCAAGTTCCTGACGCCGGCAATCGCGGATGCGACGACCGCGTATGTCGTGCACGGCGAGGCGGATCAGGCCGAGGGATTTGCGGCGCGGCTCATCAAGCTGGGCGTCGGGCGAGCCGAGGTGCCCGCGATGGAGAGCGCGGTGATGACCACGGCCGGGGGATGGACCGGCGCGAGGCGCATCGAATCGCAAAACGTGCGAACGGATGGGGATTGAGTGATGGCAAAGCGAGAGCGCAAAATCATCTTCCTCTTCGACGTGGACAACACGCTGCTGGACAACGACCGCGTGACGAGCCATCTCTCGCGGCACCTGGAGCAGACACTCGGGGCCGGGGCCCGCGACCGGTACTTTGTGATCTTCGAGCAGTTGCGAAGTGAGCTCGGCTACGCGGATTACCTCGGCAGCCTGCAGCGTTACCGGCTGGAGAACCCGCACGATGTGAACGTGCTGGAGATCTCGAGCTTTCTGGTGGATTATCCGTTCGCCACGCGGCTGTATCCGCAATCGCTGGACGTGGTGGAGCACGTGAGCCAGTGGGGAACGCCGGTAATCCTGTCGGATGGGGACGTGGTGTTTCAGCCGCGGAAGGTGGAGCGCAGCGGACTGTGGGAGGCGTTCGACGGGCGCGTGCTGATCTACGTGCATAAAGAGAAGGAGCTGGCGGATGTCGAAGCGAAGTACCCGGCCGACCATTACGTCATGATCGACGATAAGCTGCGGCTGCTGGCGGCGATCAAGAAGGTGTGGCAGAAGAAGGTGACGACGGTTTTCCCGCGGCAGGGGCATTACGGCGCACGATGCGAAGGTGCTGGCGAGCTATCCGCCGGCTGATGTGACGATCGAGCGGATCGGGGATTTGCTGGGGTGCGATTTGGCACGGTTTCTGCCACAATCCTGAGCCATGAGCGAGAAACAACGAGCGCCGCTGCGGAAGCTGCGGGCGTATGAGAGTCTGACGGGGCATTACGAGGCGATCCGCTCGCGGCATCTGCGCGAGCTGTTTGCCCAGGATCCGGGACGTGCTTCCAGGTTCACGATCGAAGCATTGGGGATCTATTTCGACTATTCCAAGCACCGCATCACCGCCGAGACGATGAAGCTGCTGCTGGAACTGGCGGAGCAGTCGAATCTGCGGCAGCGGATCGATGCCATGTTTGCCGGCCAGAAGATCAACGTGACGGAGAAGCGGGCCGTCCTGCACGTGGCGCTGCGATCACCGCGGGATGCGGTCATCAAAGTCGATGGCGAGAACGTGGTGCCGCACGTTCATGCGGTGCTCGACAAGATGAGCGCGTTCTGCCAGCGCGTGCGCTCGGGCGGGTGGAAAGGCTATACCGGCAAACCGATTCGCAACGTCATCAACATCGGCATCGGGGGCTCGGACCTGGGGCCGGTGATGGCGTACGAGGCACTGCGGCATTACGTGCGGCGGGACATGAACTTCCGCTTCGTCTCCAACGTGGACGGGACGGATTTCGTCGAAGCGACGCACGACCTGTCGCCGGATGAGACGCTGTTTGTCATCTCCTCGAAGACCTTCACGACGCTGGAGACGATGGCCAACGCACACTCGGCGCGGCAGTGGTTCCTGAACGCCGCGAAGGAGGAGAAGGCGATCGCGAAGCACTTTGTCGCCGTCTCAACGAACACGGGCGAGGTCGAGAAATTCGGCATCGACACGGCGAACATGTTCGAGTTCTGGGACTGGGTCGGCGGGCGGTATTCGATGGACTCGGCGATCGGGCTTTCGACCATGCTGGCGATCGGGCCGGAGCATTTTCGCGAGATGCTCGATGGGCTTTGCCAGATGGACGAGCATTTCCGCACCGCGCCGTTTGAAAAGAATCTGCCGGTGATCATGGGATTGCTGGGGATCTGGTACAACAATTTCTTTGGCGCCCAGACGGCCGCGGTCTTACCGTATGAGCAGTACCTCAAGCGCTTTGCGGCGTACCTGCAGCAACTGACGATGGAATCGAACGGCAAGTCCGTCACGCTGGACGGCCGGCGCGTGGACTATCAGACCGGGCCGATTTACTGGGGCGAGCCGGGGACCAATGGGCAGCACTCATTCTACCAGCTCATTCACCAGGGGACGAAGCTGGTGCCGTGCGACTTCATCGGATTTGCCAACACGCTTAACCCGCTTCGGGATCATCACGATCTCTTGATGAGCAATGTCTTTGCACAGGCGGAAGCCTCGCATTTGGAAAGACCGCCGAGGACGTGAAGCGCGAGGGGACGCCGGACTGGCTCGTGCCGCACCGCACGTTCGAGGGCAATCGTCCGAGCACGACGATTCTAATGGAGCGGCTGACGCCCGAGTCGCTGGGGAAGCTGATCGCGCTGTACGAGCACATGGTCTTCACGCAGGGCGCGATCTGGCAGATCGATTCGTTTGACCAGTGGGGTGTCGAACTCGGGAAGGTGCTGGCGAAGAAGATCGTACCAGAACTGGAGGCGAAGGGTGAGCCGGCGCTGAAACATGATGGATCGACGAATGCATTGATCGCGCGCTATCGCAGTTGGAAGAAAGGGTAGTAAACAATGGCTGTGTCACCGTTGGCGGGGAAGCTTCCGCCGGAGGATCTGCTGATCGATCCGAAGCGGCTGGAGCGGGAGTATTACGAGCGCAAGCCGGACTTGTCCGAGCCGCAGCAGCGGGTTTCGTTTGGGACATCCGGGCATCGGGGGACGCCACAGAACGGTTCATTTACGGAAGCACACCTCCTGGCGATCGCGCAGGCGGTTTGCGATTACCGAAAGAAAATGGGAATCGATGGGCCGCTGTACCTGGGGAAGGACACGCATGTTGCGGATCAGCCGGCGACCAAGACGGCGCTGGAGGTGCTCGCGGCCAACGGCATGGAGACCATGATCGCGGCCAAGGACGAGTACACGCCGACGCCTGTCATTTCGCATGCGATCCTGACCTACAACCGCGGTCGCAAGAGCGGGCTGGCCGATGGGATCATCGTCACGCCCTCGCACAATCCGCCGCGGGATGGGGGGATCAAGTACAACCCGCCGCACGGTGGGCCGGCGGATACGGACGTAACGAAGTGGATTCAGGACCGGGCAAATGAACTGCTTGAAGAAGGCAATGCCGCCGTTTGTCGCATGCCGTATGAGCAGGCGATCAAGGCACCGACGACCCACGCGATCGATCTGATCTCCCCTTATGTGGACGATCTGAAGAACATCATCGACTTCGAGGTGATTCGGCAGGCGAAGCTGCGCATCGGCGCCGATCCGCTGGGCGGGGCTTCGGTGCATTACTGGGAGCCGATTCGCAAACGGTACGGGCTCGACATCACCATCGTGAATCCCAACGTGGATTTCACATTCCGGTTCATGACGGTCGATCACGACGGGCAATTGCGGATGGATTGCTCCAGTCCGTATGCGATGGCGTCGCTGATCGGCCTGAAGGACAAGTATGACATCGCCTTCGGCAATGACACGGATGCCGACCGGCATGGAATTGTGACGCCGTCGGCGGGGCTGATGAATCCGAACCATTATCTGGCTGTCGCGATTCAATACCTGTTTGCCAATCGCCCGCGGTGGTCGAAGGCTGCCGCGATCGGTAAGACACTTGTCAGCAGCAGCATCATCGACAAGGTCGCGCAGGCGCTGGGCCGGAAGCTTCTGGAGGTTCCGGTTGGCTTCAAGTGGTTCAGCCCGGGGCTTTACGACGGCTCGCTGGGATTTGGCGGCGAGGAATCCGCTGGTGCAAGCTTTCTCCGCGCGGGCGGCTCTGTCTGGACCACCGACAAGGACGGCATCATCATGGACCTGCTCGCCTGCGAGATCACCGCTCGGACGGGCAACGATCCGGGCGTCCATTATCAGAAGCTGGAGGAGCAGTTCGGCAAGTCGTACTACAGGCGCATCGATCAGGCCGCGACGCCCATACAGAAGAAAGTGCTGGCGAGCCTGTCGCCGGAAGCGGTATCGGCGACGATGCTGGCCGGCGAACCGATCACCGGCAAATTCACCAAAGCGTCTGGCAATGGGGCGAGCATCGGTGGACTGAAAGTCGCTGCCGCCAGCGGCTGGTTTGCGGCACGTCCCTCGGGGACTGAAGACGTTTACAAGATCTACGCTGAGAGCCTCAAGAGCAGCGAGCATCTCGAGCAGATCCTGGCCGAGGCACGGAATGTAGTCGGCGTTGCGCTGACGAATGCGCAATGACTACACGGGGAGCTTGCCCATCCGTTCCCACAATGCCGCCGCAACCTGCACAGCTTCGGAACGAACTTTCGATTCATCGCAGGTCAGCACCTGCCTATCGCGAAGCGCGAGCCGGCCATTGGCGATGACGTGGCGGATGTGGTTGGCTCCCATCGCGAAAATGAAATGACCGGGAAAATTCTCTGCCGTCAGAGGCGTGGCAGGCAGGTAATCGGTGACGATCACGTCGGCCGCCGCCCCAGCTTCCAGCCGCCCTACTGTGACGCCCAGCGCCTGCGACGCGGCCCGCGAGGAATTGGCGAGCATTTGAATAACGGCGACCGGTGAGATTCCCGCGTGAGCATCGCGCAATTTGAACCACGCCGTCTTGGCTTCGGTGAACAGGTCCGAGCCGATCCCGTCGGTTCCGAGTTGGATCGGCGCAGTAATCTTGCCGATCGGCGTGTAGCCGACGGCGTTGTTCATATTGGATCGGGGATTGTGGGCAAGCTTTGCGCGAGCGGCATTGATGCGATCGATCGCTTCGTCGCCCAGATGGGTTCCGTGTGCAAAGATCGAGCGATCGTTGAGCAGGCTGAAACGCTCGAAGCGGTCGATCAGCGGCATCTTGTGCTCGCGCAGACAGGCTTGCTCATCGCACGGATCCTCCGCCACGTGAATGTGAACGCCCACATTCGACTGTCTCGCCAAGTCTGTAACTTGTTCCATGGAATCGTCATCCAGCGTGAATGACGCATGAGCCCCGACTAATCCGCCAAAGCGCCCCGCCGCAATGTTGTGCGCCCCCGCATTCCGCAAGTATCTATCATTCTCTGCGAGGCCTTTGGTCGCGCCATCCTTGCCATTGCGATCGGTTACTTCGTAGCACAGCACGCCGCGAAGACCGACGCGGTCGATGCCGCGCTCCACGGCATCCAGAGAGCCGTCGATGGCATTGGGTGAGGCGTGGTGATCGATGAGCGTCGTGGTGCCACACTTGAGGGCATCGAGCGCACCGATCGTCGCAGATGTTTCGTTGGAGCGTTCATCGAGGGCGCGGTCCAGACGCCACCAGATCAGTTGCAGGATTTCGAGGAAATTCCGCGGATTTCTCGGCGGCGGGGGCATGCCGACGGCCAGGGTGGAATAGAGATGTGTGTGGCCGTTGATCAAGCCGGGAAGCACCACCGCACCGCCAACATCGATGATCTGGTCCGTGGGTGGCGCCTGCACAGCGCCGCGCGTGGCGATTCGATCGCCGTCAATCCGCAGATCTCCCTTCTCCACGCAAACAGGATCCAGATCGACCAGCAGGGCATTGCGGATGACGATTCCCATCAGGTCTTCCCCAAAATCATTTCGACGGCGTCGATCGACGGCTTGATGTCGTTCGGCTCCCCCACCGCCTTGAGCGCGCCGGCCACGTCTTTTAAACCGTTGCCGGTGATCATCGCGACGACATTCGACCTCGCATTCAGGATCCCCTTTTCACGAGCGACCGCGATTCCCGCGACGGCAGCGGCGGCCGCCGGCTCGGCGAACACGCCGGTCAGGCGACCGGTCAGGCGCACGGCCTCCATGATCTGAGCGTCAGTCACGCCGACGTAGGTTCCGCCACTTTTGCGGACGGCGTTCACGGCCTTGCGCCAGTTCCGCGGCATCGCGACGTTGATGCTGTCGGCATAGGTGTCACCCTGATACTGCCGGTTCAGCTCGCCTTTCTCGAAGGCTTCTAGGATCAGGGCGCATCCGGCCGCCTGCACGCCAAGCATTTTGGCGCTCCAGTCGGTCACACCAACCGCATGCATTTCGTCTATTCCCTTCAACACCCCGGCGATGGAGCAGCCGTCGCCCACGCTCGCAGCTACCCACTCGGGCGGATCGTCGGTACATTGCTCGGCCAGTTCCAAGCCGCCTGTTTTCTTACCTTCGACGAGATAGGGGTTGATGGCGGCGTTGCGGTTGTACCAGCCGAATTTGTCGCAGGCCTGATTGCAGAGCGCGTATGCCTGGGCATAGGTCCCCTGCACGCGGAAGACCGTTGCACCGTACGCGAGGAGCTGCGCAGCTTTCCCTGTGGGACGAACCTGGCGACGAAGATATAGCACGGCAGGCCCATCACCGCCGCCGAGTAGGCGCAGCTGCTGGCGGCGTTTCCGGTCGAGGCACAGGCAATCGCCTGCGCGCGTTCCTGGATCGCCCGGGCAACGCCGACCGAGCTTGGCCGATCCTTGAACGATCCCGAGGGGTTCCAACCATCGTTCTTCAAACGCAGCCGACCGATTCCAAGCGCATTGGCCAGCCGCGGCGCTTCGATGATCGGCGTCCAGCCAATCGGATTGCTGGCAGGAATCGCCGATTCCTCCAGCGGCAGCAACTCTCGATACCGCCAGTGCGTCTTCTCTCGCCGTTCCAGCGACTTTCGCGTCAGCGTTTGGCTCGCCCGATTCAGATCGAACTGTACATCGAGAATCCCCTCGTCCAGCCCGCAGGTGCGGCAGGTATTGGCCTCGCCCTGGCGATAGCTCGCCCCGCATTGCACGCAGACCAGTTGACTGATCAACCCCATACGTGAATCCTCTCAGAAGTATCGTTATCATGCCATACCGTGATCCCTGATAGCCAGATCAACGAGCGTGTTCTGGAGAAAACCATCGGGCGCTGCCGCGAGCGAGGGATTACCATTCCAACCTTCGCACAGCTCAAGGACCCCGCAACTATTCCGGCCAAGATTAGCGAGCGACTCGCAAAAGTCGGGATCAACGACGTGGATCCGGCGAACCTTTTTCGCATCACCTGGAAGAACGAACCAGTCGCCAAGGGCGGTGGTTTCAACGACGGCAACTGGTTGGAGTTTCCTTCGACCCTGACCGGTGTCCCCGCACGCATCATCGGTCTGATTGGGCGGCATTTTCCCACGGGAGCTCACAAAGTCGGGGCGGCATTTGGCTGCCTGGTGCCCCGCCTTGTCTCCGGGCAGTTTGATCCGACAACCCAGAAGGCGGTCTGGCCCTCGACGGGAAACTACTGCCGGGGCGGAGCATTCGATTCGGCCCTGCTCGGCTGCACCGCGGTCGCGATTCTGCCCGAGCAGATGTCGCGCGAGCGATTCGACTGGCTCCGAGCAATCAGCGCCGAAGTCATCTCCACGCCCGGCGGGGAAGCTAACGTCAAGGAGATCTACGACAAGTGCTGGGAGATCCGCCGCACGCGGCCCGATTGCGTGATCTTCAATCAGTTCGATGAGTTCGGAAATGCCATCTGGCACTACCACGTCACCGGCGGGATCGTAGAGGAAATCATTGCGCGCCTGAACCGGGAAGACTCGAAGTCTGCGCTTGAGCGGCTGGATCAGCGCTACCGGAAGCGCCGGCACCATCGCCGCCGGAGATTTCCTCAAGAAGCGGCATCCCGGCGTTCGCGTGGTGGCGGCCGAGGCACTGCAATGCCCGACGCTGCTCGAGCTGCGGATTCGGGAACCACCGCATCGAGGGCATCGGCGACAAGCACGTTCCGTGGATTCACAACGTGCGCAACACCGACATGGTCGCCGCCATCGATGATTGCGCAGTGCCTGGCAGTCATGCGGCTCTTCAACGAGGACGCCGGCCATGACTTCCTCGCGCGCAAGGCGTCAAATCCCATATTATTGACAACCTCTCTTCCGCCGGAATCTCCGGCATTTGCAACCTCGTCGCCGCGATCAAGACCGCCAAGTACTACGACATGACAGAGCGCGATGTGATCTTCCTTCCGCTCACCGATTCCATGGAACTGTACGGCTCGCGCGTCGTCGAGCAGCGTGAATTGCACGGCCCCTTCGGAGAGGTCGACGCCGCCGCGACCTACGCGCAGTATCTGCTCGGGGCCGAGACCGATCACGTCCGGGAACTGACCTACCAAGACCGCAAGCAGCTTCACAACTTCAAGTATTTCACCTGGGTCGAGCAGCAGAAGAAGAACGCCGACGACCTCCGCGCAATGTGGACCCAGGAATTCTGGGATGAGATGTTTGGACAGGTGGATGAGTGGGACCGGCTGATCAGAGATTTCAACGCCCGCATTGGGTCGTGAAGAATTCTTTCACCGAGAACGCGGAGCAGACATGAGTCGCATTGGGGAACTCGCGGAGAAGCTTGACGGTGTTCACACCGGCTTTTACCAGAAGGATTTCCTGCTGACCTGGAACCATGCGGTGGACGAGCTCAGGGCCGTCCTGAACGCCGCCGAGGCACTGGAAGAACTCTATCAGGCGAACATCAGTTCCCGCGTGTTTCAGGGCGGCATCGCCGTCTCCAATTTCCGCGATCAGTCCACGCGCACGCGCTTCAGCTTTGCCAGCGCCGCGGCGCTGCTCGGTCTTCAGCTTCAGGAGCTGGACGAAACCAAATCCCAGATCGCCCACGGCGAGACCGTCCGCGAAACAGCGAACATGATCAGCTTTCTCGCCGAAGCCATCGGCATCCGCGACGACATCTTTCTGGGCGAAGGCAACAAGTACATGCGCGAAGTCTCAGCCGCGGTCGAGGAGGGATTTGTCCGGGGCATCCTGCGCCAGCGGCCGGCGGTGATCAACCTGCAATGTGATCTGGATCACCCGACGCAATCCATGGCTGATCTGATGCACCTGACGCAGACCTTCGGCTCACTCGAAAGCCTCAGGGGCAGGAAGATCGCGATGACCTGGGCCTACTCGCCGAGCTACGGCAAGCCGCTCTCGGTGCCGCAGGGAGTCATCACACTGATGACGCGATTCGGCATGGAAGTCACGCTCGCGCACCCGGCTGGCTACGATCTCGTCCCAGAAACGCTCGAACTTGCCCAAAAGCACGCCAAAGAATCCGGCGGATCGTTCAAACAGGTCCACTCGATGGACGATGCGTTCGCAGGAGCCGATATCGTCTATCCCAAGAGCTGGGCCCCCTTCGAAGTGATGCAAGAGCGCACGCGCCTCTTGCGCTCCGGCGAATCCGATAAGCTTAAGGTGCTGGAAAAAGAAGCCCTGGCCAATAACGCCAGATTCAAGAACTGGGAGTGCACCGACAAACTGATGCAGGAAACCGCCGGCGACAAGGCACTCTACATGCACTGCCTACCCGCCGACGTTACCGGCGTGAGTTGCAGGGAGGGCGAAGTCTCCGCCGGAGTCTTTGAGCGCTACCGCCTGGCGACCTATCGCGAGGCATCGCACAAGCCGTTCGTTATCGCCGCGATGATTCTGCTGACACGATTCGAGCAGCCCGGCAAGGTCATCAGGCAACTCCTGGAGCGTAAAGCGCCTCGACGAGGTGCATGACCAGCCACGGTAATGAACCGGAAATGGTGTACCGCTCAGTTTTCGATCGCGAGAGTGAGCCGGAGGATGACAGCCCCAACCGGAATCTTCGGCATACGCCGCCGCTCACGGCTCAGGTGATATTGCGATCAATCGCTTGGTGTCTTTTGCGGCTTCGCGGTTACGTGCACCTCGCTCCCGCACTCCGGGCACCGATCGAACATCGGCCCTTCCGCCTCCGGCGTTGCACGCAAGTCATAGCCGCAGACGACACATTGATGCCGCCGCTCACGCGCCCGGGTGATGCTCTGTCGGCAAATCCAGCCGACCGGCAAGATCGCCGTCAGGACGACCAGCATCCAATACGGGATCAAGAGCCAGCGCTGGCGTGACTGAACGACCAGGATCCCCCGATGTTGATATCCCTGCCGCCACGCCTGATCGGCTCCATAGGCCATCCCCAGTAACTGCCAGTTCGTGCGGTTGTACGTCAGCCAGCGACCATAATGGGCCGGGTATTCCCCGGCATAGCAGTGCCAGCCCACCTGCGCCACGTACCGTTCGTCCAGGCGCTGTTCCCGTGAAAGATCGACCAGGATCCCGTCCATATCCGCCGCCAGATCCACGGTCCACCGCGCTCCGGCAGCATCGAGCGGCTTGCCGTAGATGATCTCCTGCCGATACAGCTGGTTGGTCAGCCACAGCACCAGCAATGCCGCGCACGCAACCGCGGAAATTGCGGTCACGACCGAGACGGAACGTTTCAGCCAACGCCCGGGCATCACCGCATTGTAATCGCCCCGCATCTGTGCACGAAACCATACACGAAGCCGCGAGGCCGCAAATCCCGCCCTAATCCCGGCTCGCCTGGCGCCATTCCTTCGTGGTGCAAGGACCCTGATCCAATCACTGCTTCGTCAGGCGGTAGACGTGCACATCGAAGGGCGCAAACCAATCCGTAAACGCCCCGTCCTTGACCTGAACCTTCCGCGGCTCCTCGTACAGCACATCCCCGCCACGGGTGCTTGCCGGCAATCCGCTGAAGGTCACCTGCTCCGTATCGCCCTGGCGCTTGCACGCGAGGATGTAGATGTCGTTGCCCACCTCGCGCACGGTGAACTCGATGCCTTTGGCGCCCAGCACAAAGTGCCCGGCGACCCCTTCGCTCACCTTAACCGGTAGCTTCGAATCCGGCGCCAGCAGCGCCTCGTGCAGCGGGCTTTGCCCGTTGATCTCCGTCAGCAGCGGCTTGAGGATGCGATCCCAGAACGTCCAGTTGAACCCGAGCTTCTCATCGCGCTCGTTGAGGGTGGTGCGATTGGCCCCACCGAAATAGTTGACCCCGCGCGCCCCGTCAATGATCGCTTCGTAGGTCATGAAGCGCTCCTGCGCGAAAGTCGGGAAGCGGATGGTCTTGCCCTTCTTGGCCACGCCGCTCCAGGAAATCTGCAGCGTCATCCACACCGGTGTCCCACCGGCCGCCTTGACGATGATCTTGGTCCAGTCCCCCACCATGCTGATCTCCTTGTTCGGCCAGTTCGGCACGTGCGTCCCGGGCGGATAGCCGATCGGAAAAACATCCATGCCCGTGACATCCAGCACCGGGCGATAGGCCGCCAGCTCGCCGACCGTTCCGCGCGGCGCCTGAATCACGATCACCGGATGCCTTGGATCGAGCTCGTGAATCATCTTGTAGGGCAGTTCCAGCATTTCCGGCGACTTCTTCCCCCGCTCCCTGCTGTTCATCTCGCCCCAGAGCGGCTCATCCTCGCCCTTCCAGAACGCCAGCGCCGGATCATCCTTGAAGGCCTCGATCACCTTCTTGAGCTTCTCCTGCTTCGCCTTGTCGGCCGCACCGAAATGCGCGATGTCCTCGCCCAGCCACAGCCACGCATACAGATGCGCCGACGCCAGAGTATCCATATACTCGTGAGCGACCTTGAACCCCTCATCGTTCCATCCGTAGATTTGCCCCTTGTCGCCGGGAATGATGCGGGCGAAATTCACGCCCGCATCGGCGAATTCCTGCCAGGCCGACTTGCCATCGGGCGTCTTGGCATCCGGGGACGGAAGCACCGCCAGCGAGATGGGAAAGACCGCCCTGCCGTCGATCTCGGGAACGCCCGCGGCATTAAGCGTGACATTCGGACTGGCCGCCAGCGCCCCGGATGCGAGCCAGCAGGCCATAGCCGCTGCAACAGATCCGAAAAGTCTCCTGTAAACCATGCAGACTGCTCCTCTCAAAGCGCCCCGCCGGCCCCTCATCATAATCCCCCGCCCGCGCTTTGCGACCCTCATCCCTTCCGCCCGCTTCCCCTGCCCCACCTTCGTCGATCTCCAACTCGGGCACGTTAGAGCCGGCCCCCCGGCCAGCGGCGCGGAAAATTCCCGGCCCGCCAGAAAGCAACCAACACATCTCATTCCGCACCCCCCACCCGCGCGGGCGTGACGGCCAGAGCGGATGCCCGGACGCCGTACGATCAGTCACGGCGGGAAGGATTGAGCCATCAGATGATCCGGCCATCTGACCATCGTGGGCCCCTGCCTGTCGGTAGTGACCCGATGATTGATTGAACGATCAGATGATCAAACTCCCCCCTCGGCCCACCGCCCCCACACCCCGCCCCCCCGCCATCCGCCCCCCGCGCAGATTCTCCAGGCAACGGCCAGCCCCCCACCGCACCCCACCCTCTCCCTACGACATATTGACATCCGCTTGTGCAAACGCCCGGACTCGCATCGGACCCACACCGTACTCTCTCCGTACCCACACCGTGCAAACGCCCCTGCGACAAAATGGCCGACCAGGCGAAAGGGAAAGGACTGGTTGGGGGCCTTCACAATCCTCGCCGCCTCCCCGCTCATCCGCCAGACTATCTGGCAATCCGCTTGTAGGAACACGTGGCCCTTGCGGCAGGTCCGCATGATCGCTTGCCCCGCCTCCGCCAGCGTTTTTCCCCCACGGTCACCCGACCGACGATCGGCAGCCGAATTCGTCCGCGAGCATCAACGCGCTTCTTCACCGTCGCCGGTCTTGGCGAGATCACATTGGAAATTGTCGGTTCCAGCAGGTCGTCTGAACGAATGACCGATTGTGAATCACCCGCCTGTGTTGCCGGAGCGGCCGTAAGCTGCGTCGAGGTTGCCAGGCTTGCAGTTCCCGCAGAGATTGCCGGCCCTCACCAAGGTCCATGACACTTTAGGCGGCGTTCATTTAGCGTAGGCAGGCCGATTGGCCCAATGTCTCTCCCAGCGTTGGTCCTGGCTGATCCAGTTCACGCGTAACATCAGAACCGCTTCGATGCCGCCTGGACTCCAGAACTGTTCGGTTCCGCTCCAAGACCGGGTCCAGCCAGTTGCCGCCATCTCCCATCCCGATGACCCCCTCGGCCTGCCGAAGCCCACGTCGCTCCACAGCACTCGCTCGCCGCAAGCCCTGCAGGGCCTCCGGGTCGCTTCGGCAACGCCTTTCGACGGCCGGGGTTGAACCCTGCGCTAAGGGTAGGAGAATGGCCCATCTCATCCAGGCAACATGATCACCAGCCCGTTGGTGACGAAGCATCCCAGCAGAGGACATTCCGATCCCATGTTGCGCCCAAATCTCCTCCCGGCCCACACCGTACTCTCACCGTTGTAGTACCGTACCCTCCCCACCCGGCCGCCGACCCCGTTTTTGCCCGATCTGACGACATGGTGGTCCGAACATGACAATTTGGCGGACCGGCAAAGCGGCCAGAGGGGCCCTTTGAGCACTTCAGCGCTGGATCGTCCTTAAGTCCTTGTCTGTTCATGTGTTGACCGCAATTCTAGACTGAAATCGCCGCTTAGCGCTGTAGTGGCAGCGGCCCCCGTCCATTCCCACCACCAGCAGTTGCGGCTCGTTGGCCGGACACGGGGGCCTGTGCCCCTCTTCGTACGCCGGCACTTCCGCTTCGATCCAACGCTGCACCTGCTTGCCGTCCAACGCTTCCATGCACCCGTCGATGCATAAGGCCCGGGCAGCATGGTCGAATGCCTGCACCGCCGCCTCTCGGCTCAAACGCTCGGCCGCACGCGGCGTCAGCAACGCTTCGGATGGCAATGCCCAGTCACGGTTCTGAGGGGGAAAAAGACCCGTCGCCACAACGACAGCGGCAGTGCTGCTTCTCAATCACCACCACCCCTTCCGGCGAACGCACCTCCGTCCGGGTCGTCTGCTTTTCCCAGTCCAGGAACGTCCGACCCTTGAGCGGAGCCGAATCCTTCGCTGCAATCACCTTGTCCAACGAGGCCATGAGAACACATCGATCACGCTTTGACGTGCTTCCTGACCGGTCCTGACGTGCCGGCAGGGCTTCCTCCTTGAAGCAAATCCCACGGAAAAACAGCTCAACCCTAACCTTTATGGGCAGTGGCGTCTCTCTCAATTACGACATACGTAATGCCATCGGTACGAGCGCTGCGGGTGTAGCAGCCTTATTGGCCGTTCGATCGCATCATCGCCCCTTCCGCAAAGAGACTCCTCCACATAGCCGTTTCCGTATCCGTGCTCGCGATCCTGTTTGCAGCGACGTGCATCCCGCATCTCTAGCAAGCAAGTGCCGCTTGTTCGGGTGCCGTATAACCAAAACGATGAATCCCGCTTTCGGTCAAGGGGCTTTTGTGCGCGGGCCCTTCTGCGACGCCGCCGCGGAGCGGCGGGCCGCGATCATCCTGCGCCTGGACAGCTCCTGATGCAGCGTGCACGCCTGCTCATCTTCGCCAAGGCAATCCCCGTCCGTCGCGGAGGCAATCTCCTATTGCCCCCACGGTCGCAAACGACGTTCTCCCGGCCGCAGACCGCCCTCTCGTCGGAAGGGCCCACGGGCGCATGCCAGGTCCGGACAACCGCCTGGCCAGATCAGATCGCAGCGCGCCTTGAGGATGAATGATGATACAATCCCAATAGCGGCGGCCGATTCAGTTCAACCGACTTTATGCGGCGTGCGACCGACCGCCTGGCCAAACGCCGGCCTTGCGGCGGCACTCCGCATAAAGTCCTATTCGTTATTTGCCCCGAGGCGACCTCACTTGTCTGTCGAATCGAACATCCAAGCGGACGTTGAGCGAGTCGGATGGTCGGCCATCCTGGTCACCGACGAGCCGCCGTTCGCTTACACCATTGGTTTGATGTTCACCTTCTCGCACGCGGAACTGATCATCTTCGGCTTGCGCGATCAAGGTCACCCGATTCTTACCACGATGGTTGAGGTGCTGCGCGAAGGCGGTTCTTTTGTTCCCGGGAAACGCTATTCCGACGTTCCTCAACGGATTTGACATCGCGGTCCGCGCGGTAGATCGCTCACAGCACACTCAATACCTTGGCTATGCGATGGGCTACTGCCGTGAACGCGGACGAATCGGCGAGCTGCAAGCGCCTCAAGTTTTTTGGCCGGACAAGGGCGGTTACTTTCCATTCGAGGCAACCTGTATTGAACCGATTCGTGCCCTTCAGCCTCGCTTGGACCTCCCGTTGGACGCGGCGGCGCGGCGGGGCAAATAACGCCGCAACTATGAATCCCGCTTCGGGTCAAGGGGAATTTGCGCGCGCGGGCTCTTCTGGGACGCCGCCGCGCAGCGGTGGGCGTGGATTGATCGGCTTCTTGGGCTCGCCCGCGATCGGTGCGGCCGGCTCGGGTTCGTGCTGTTTCCTCGGTCGTCAGGGCCGGTGCGCTTTAAGCAACTATCCGATGGTCATCCCGACGCTGCCGCGCCGGGAGCCGTCATTCACCCAGACGAATACGGGGCCCGTCGCCTCATTCACTGGATCACGGGTCGTACAGCCCGCAGTTGGTTAGTCAAGGTCGGCGAGCCCGCACGCACTCGGTTGGTGCGTACCCTTTAGACGTTGAAGCAGCCACGGATCAGCCGGCCGCCGGTCATATCGGGCAAGCACTATCATGCACCCAGCGGTGCCGCGACCAGGGGCGGCGCCTTTTCCTTTGCCCGCGGTGCGCGGAACGGGCGGTTGCTCTTGAGCATCCCCCAGAGCAGGATCAGCAGCTTCTTGGCCAGCGCGATGATGGCCAGCTTGCGCCTGCCGCGGCCACCGCGGCTGACCTTATCGACGAAGGCTTGTGCCCAGTCGTTCAGGCGCCAGACCACCCACGCGCTTTCGACCAGCAGGCTGCGCAGGAGGCGCTGGTCCGCGGCCGGTGATGTGCCCGAGGCGGGTGGTCTGGCCGCTGGCCAATTGTTTGGGGACCAGTCCCGCGAAGTTGGCGATCTGCTCGCCGCTTTTGAAGCGGCGTGGGTCCTGGCCGATGTGCAGCACGACCGCTTCGGACAGGCGCGGGCCCACGCCGCGCACGCTTTGCAATAGCGCGATGCGCGACTCGGTCTGGGCCAGCTCATCCAGCTTCGTATCGACGAGTTTGAGCTGATCGTCGACGGCTTTCATCAAGGTCAGTTCGACGTGGAGCCGGCCGCGCCACAACTGGTCGATGGTGCAGTCGCCGATCGGCCGGGCATCTTGCGCGAGCTGTGCGATGCCGGCGCGCGTCCACTGCTTGTTGCCGCGCGCCAGTTGCAGCCCTTGCTGGAGGTAGATCGAACGGATGGCGTTGCGGCTGCGGGTGCGGCGGTTGACGATGCCGCGGCGGTGGATAATGAGCCGGCGCCACTGGCGGCGCTGCGGCGAAGGCACGTGCACCGGCGGCTGGGGCAGTTCGCCCAGGCGTGCCAGACGCGCGAGCTTCAGGGCGTCGTCGCGGTCGGTCTTGCGTTTGACCTTGCGCCACTTCCAGCGTTCATCGCCCTGCGTGTGCACGACGGTGACCGTCACGCCGGGCGTGGCCGAGCCGACATCGTGCACCCAGCCGGCGGCGTCGCAGGTCTCGATGACCAGCAGAATCGGTTCGCCGTTGGCCGCCGCGGCGTGCCGTGTCAGCAGATCCGCAATTGTCGCCGGCGTGCTCGCCAGCGTCTCGAACGTGTGGCGGCCGCTGAGGCCATCCATCACGCAGCACACGCTCTTGAACTTGCCGAGGTCCAGGCCGAGAATCGTCGCATATCCCATGCAATCCTCCTATGGTAAGGGACGCCGCTGATCCTCGCGGATCGGCGGCGGGATTGCATGGGTTCTCTGGAACGGCCCGGCCGGCCGTTCAATGCTGATCCGTTAATCGTCGCGGATGGCGGCCACGATGGGATACTTCAAGCGTCCAGTTCGACGGGGTCCCGCGCGGCGGACCAAGCTGGCGTTCCTTGAACCGGCTCGTGACATTGTTGCGGCGGACTGGCAGCAGTGCGATCCATCCGTTCCGCCCGCCGCTGACAGTTTCCTGCGCTTCGTCGTGGAACTCCCCAGCGTCGGGAAGGTCGGCTTGTTTCGGTCGAGCGAGAGCATCGAGAACGACGAGGACTTGCCGTCGGCGACCCGTTCCCAATTGCGTGCCGTCTTCCGTTGGTTCAATGCGAACCTGCCTGTTCCGCGTCGACTGCCGAGAAGCGCGATCTGCTGGTTCAGGGCAGACGCGGATGAATCTCTCGAACGGCTTCGGGCGCTCGTGGAGATTTACCGGCTTGCGGGGCATCCGGTGTGGATGCAGGCCACCCGCAACCCCGGGCGCGTGGTGTATCGAGACGAATACCAGGTCGCTGCCGTGCCTTACGCGGATCGTCGCACAACGTCGAGCACCATGTGAGGATTGCGACGGTCGTTTCAGTTCAAGCGACTTTATGCGGCGTGCGACCGACCCCCCGGCCAAACGCTGGCATTGCGGCGCGTGATCTGCTTTGCTTCCGGATGGACAGTTCCTGATGCACCACGCCCCGCGACAGGCTCTCGCGGTCAACCGCCGAATCCTGGCGGACCCTCGTTGCTGCGCGGATCATCGGAAAATGGCCCGCTTGCGCTGCTCGCAGGTGGGCATCGGCAGCCTTCACTCCCGTCGCGGCATCGCTCAACGGCCAGGCGAATCCTGTTCCCCTGCGCACTGCGGATCGCTAAACTCAAAGCAATCCCCATAACGGGGATCGGTTCAGTTCAACCGAGTCTATCCGGCGTGCGGAACACGCCCCCGGCAACGCCTGGCTCCGCCAGCGCACGCCGGATAGACTCCTCTTCGTTATGCGACTGGTTACGCTCATCCTCGTCGGCACCATGTGCTCGTCCTGCGCCGGGCAGCCCCCGGCGGTCGCGGCGACGCAGGCCGCGTCGAATCAGCCGAGCAATCGCGAGCAAGCGGCGCTCGCCGTGCACATCTGGACGAGTGCCGGCAAGACGACGACCGAAAACATCTTCGGCGTTGACCTCCAATCCCGAAAGGTAACCGATCACTCCTCGAAACAGACTCCTGATGGGGAGAAGCCGGGATGGGCGAAAGCCAATATCGAGGAGCGGACGCGCAACCGACCCGTTTATGATCGCATCGTAGAGAACGTCAAAGCGAGCCCAAACCCCGACGACGGGTTGGTAAGCGAACTGCGAAGAATTGAGGACAATCAGGGTGCGGGCTACGCGCCGGAAGATTTCATCGTCGCCAGTCCGGATGGCAAGCAGGCCGTCATCAGGTCGTTCTGGAATAGGCCGCTTCTCGTGGTCAACGTCGCCACATTGAAAGTGCACCGACTGCTAGACGATGCGGGTGACGAGACGCCGCCGGTCGCGTGGTCGGCGGACTCGCGCTCTCTGGCTTTCGCCGCCGCTCTCTCCGGAACGATCCACATGTACGATGCTCAGCGTCAGGCGTCCACCGTAGTTACGGACGGGCGCCCCCTTGGATCAAGGAATTATCTTGGTCGCCGGACGGCACTCGGATCGTTGCTTTTGGCTTGACGAATCGTCGAATGGACAACAACCCGCTCGCGATCGTTGCTGCCGGCGCGGGGCATCCCATTTTCAGGAACGATGCCGTACTGTTCGTTTGCGGGGCTGATGGTGGCGGCGCCTTTTCCGTTCCACTCAAGAACGGGGTTTCTGAGCCGAGTACGCCGCGCGTAAGGATCGAGTGGAGGTAATCGGCGGCCGCCCGGCCAGTCGCATAACCCGCCACTACGAATCCCGCTTTCGGCCAAGGGGCTTTTGGCGCGCCGGCTCTTCTGTGACGCCGCCGCAGCCATCCCGCCTTCGTCTGAACCATCTGTGTGAATCTGTGTCCATCTGTGGTTCCAACTGAATTTTTCGCGGCTACGCGCCGCGAGCCTGGACGGCGTAGGTACGCTGCGCCTCCGGCTCCGCTAAGGTATCGGCACGGCCGATGCCTATGGCTCCGCTACGGATCGGGCAGGGCCCGACGGCTTGGGTGGAACGCTTCGCTTCGCTACGGCCCTTGCAATTTCTGCGCGTCGCGATAGGCTTACTCTCCAGCATTCCGGGAAGACGATCCGCCGACTGGATGTCAGGCGTTCCCGGAACAGACCTTGAGCTACATGGAGGTGGCCGTGATCACTTCTTCAACGTTTCGAATCGGGCTTCTGGTTGCGGGATTCGCGCTCGCCGGCTGCACGCAGCAACTGGTCAGCCACAACCGCGAGCTGCGCGAGCAGGGCGCCGAGCAGTTTGCCGAGCACAACTACGCCGATGCGGCCGGCACCTTCCGCGAGGCCGCCCGTCAGGATCCGCGCGACTACAAGGCGCTTTATTCGCTCGGTGTCTGCTGCGAGAAGATGGGGCAGACCCACGAGGCGATCGAGGCCTACAAATCCTCGCTCGACTCGCAGTCGCGCACGCTCCCGGGCCAGGCCGATCATGAAGCCCGCCTGCGCACCATGGACACACTGGCAAACCTCATCGCACGCGCCGATCCCCGGGATGGAGAAATCGACCTGGTCGAACAGCACGCCAGGCAGACGCAGTCGGCCGGCGATTACTACCTGCTGGCCAAGATCTACCGCTACCGCGGCGATGCCGATTCGGCCGTGAGCGCTTACAACCGCGCCATGATCAAAGACCCCAAGGACTTCGCCATCGCAAAGGAGTACGGCCTCTACATGGCGCAACTCGGCCAGAACCAGCGTGCGGAGGTCCCGCTGCGAAAGGCCTACGCCTTGAAGCCGGATGATGCCCAGGTCAATCAGGCGTTGCGAGATATCGGAGTTGTCCCCGGCCCGGCATTGAAGAACAAGGCAGATCTGGTTCCCCCGCCGGTCCCGGAAGGACCAATCCCCTCGGTCACCGACCTGAAGCTTCCCAACTTCGGCAACCATTCGAACACCGCCCCTGCCAATGCCAGCGCCCAGCCCGCGGCGCAGACCATTGCCGCGCCGGCGGATTGAACCAGCCGAAAATCTGGCACCACACCAGGGCGATCACTGCGTCGCCCTCTTCTTTTTCGCCGTTTGACATTCCCCCGCCGCGGGACTGCGTTCCCGTGCATTGCCGCAGGCACGCGCTAATCATGTCCAGTCAGTTTCGGCTCCGGCGCCGGGTTCTGCATGCCCTCTGCTCCATGATGATGCGATGCTCCGGGCGGCTCATCGTGGGAATGCGCCGGTGGAACCTCCTCGGGCATCTCAAATCGCACGTACCACCCGATGCACGCTGCGGACACGAACAGCACCGCAACGAGCATCAGCAATGGGAAAGGCCACATCACGCCCGCCGCCGGGAGCTTGGGCTGTCCCAAGCTCGCCCCCCCTGCCTGGGCCAACTCGCTGCCCGTCATCATCAGGCCGATCAGTGCGATCGTGTCCATGACCATCCTCCGAGTCCTCAGAGCATCATCTTGAGCAAAGGAATCTTCTGCTTGACCGTGCCGGGGTGCAAGTCGGGCACCACGAAGTCCGCATCGGAAAGCTTTTCCGGCGAACAGGTGCTGGCGACGGCAAGCGTGCCAAACCCCGCCTTCTTGACGGACCGCACCACGGCGGGCGCATCTTCCACGACCAGGCACTCCGATGGTTCGAGCGCATGATCGAGTTTTTCCGAGAGCCGCTTTGCCGCCAGGTGATAGCCTTGCGGGTCGGGCTTGCCTCGGGTCACGTCCTCGGCCGCCACGATAACCTTGAAGCAATCCCGCAGGCTCACGCCTTCGAGAAGAATCTCCACTTCTTCCCGTAATGCTCCGGAACAGATCGCCAGCGGGCAGTTTCGCCACAGGGCCCGCACGAATTCTGCCGCCCCCGGCAGGGCTTCGTGTCGCCGCTCGCGGATCAAGTCCATCATGACCTGGCTCTTGCGCGTCAGCAGCCGCAGCATCACTTTCGGCTCCAGCTCCATGCCGCGAACCACGTAGATATGCTGGAAAGCCCCGCGATCGTCGAAGCCGATGATCTCGCGGTAGTACTCTTGTTCCGCCAGGTCCACGCCCTCGGACCGGAGCACTTCATGGAATGCCAGAAAGTGAAGCGGCTCGCTGTTGACGATCACGCCGTCGAAATCGAAGAGAACCGCGCGGAATCCATCCGTCATAGGCGGCACGAACGTATGCGGCGTTGGCGTGATTCGCAAGCTTCGGCAGCGCGGCCGGTTCGCACTTCCGGTGCGACCGGGCGTGAGCAAGGACCGGTGCTTCCACCGAAGCGTATTGCCCTTACTTCGGTGAGGCATTCCATCCGCCGCGTGTGCCTGATTGGCAGTCGATTGCCGCGAATGCGTCCGCTAGAATTCTTCTGATGGCGAGGAAAAATGCACAGGCGGATGTACTGGTGCTGGGCGAACATCCTTGTGCCTGTCTGGCGGCGCTGCTGTTGAGGACGGCAAAGGGCCCGCTTCAGGTCACGCAGATCGCGATTCCGGCCGAACGCACCGTTGATCGGCTCGTCCTGATCAATCCCAGGTTCTTTTCGCTTCATCCTGCACTGGCAACGCTGAAAAAGAAGCTCAAGCTGTCTCCCGTTGCCGGTGTTCGCTTTATTTCGGATGAGGGCGACCAGCAAAGCGAGCATCACTCCAAAGCGACCATGGGGTTCGTCGGCCTGTATTCGGAGCTTCGTCAGGCGATGGCGGAATTGGCGCAGGAGGCCGGCGCCAAATCCATCAGTCCTTCATCGCTGCGGGTTGAGCAGGTGGATCACCGGGGGATGACCCTCGATGTCGATGGCGGTGTGGTCGCCGGTAAGGTGCTGCTGCTTGCCGGCTCTCTTTCGGACGAGAATGCCCGAAAGCTGGCGCTGCCCGAACCGTGGGCGGCGGAAGTCGTGCGATGCTATTCATCGATCTGGTTACCCGCGGGTGACCGCATCACCGGCGAGGACGCCATCGTTCCGATGTCTCTGGACCTCGGCAAAGCGCTGACCTGGGCGTGGATGCTCCGGGGCACAGACCAGGTCCAACTCTCCGTCGAGCAGCCGACTCGAGATGATCGGTCGCCAACACAGCTGCTGGAGTTGTGGTGTCGCGTCCTGCGCACCCACGGCTTGCTCAAATCAGATAAGCCGATCGATGCGCGTGAGATCCGCTCGATGGAAGTCCCTGCCGCCGGAGCACTGAGCCGCGACACCGTAGCCAATCGCACGCTGCTGATCGGACCGGCGGGCGGCTTTTTCACGGCATGCCTGGAAGATGTTTATCCGAACTGCTGGTCGTCGGTGTTCGCGGTGGACACCGTCCTCAAAGCGCTCAAGGCCGAGCATCTCCAGGACGCGCTGGCCCCCTACCGCGAGAATTGGGGAACGACGCTCGGCGAGTACCTCCGCGGGCCACAGCAGAACCTGCGATTCCTCCTGCCCCTGGTCTATCGCAACGCGGTGATGACCAGCCGGTTGGCCGAATCGATCCTCCTGGGTAAGAGTGTCGTCCGGTAAAATTCATGTCTCATAAAAGATCGTGCCGATAATGAGGAGACGGGAAAGGTGGTTTAAAATAGGAGATATGCACAGCCTGGGATAGGCTTTCCCCAGCGCCCAGCAACCCGATCTTGGAGAATCCCAGGCTGGCAGCGGATCGTGAAATGCCTAAGCCCCTGGAAATACTTGAGATAGACCGACCGGGCCCCGCCTGAAGAAATCACTCCGGCCAGGTCGATAGCTTTTTTGACGGCCGAGGCGATGGAGTCGCGTGCCGAAATTCGGACCCCTTGGTGGAGACAGCCATGATCAACGGAATCGGGAGCAATTCGCCGGTGCAGAAGATCGTCACACAGCCTGTCCAGAAGCAGTTGTCCGCCGACCCGGCCAGGCAATTGCGAGCGGTTGATCGGCTGGAAATCTCAGGTGCCGATCATCTGCTTAAGACCATGAAGGCCGGCGCCGATGTGCGCGTGGACCTGGTGCAGAACGTAAAGCAGCAGATCCAGGCCGGATCCTACGAAACTGATGCGAAGCTCAACGCGGCTGTGGAGCGGCTGCTCTCGGAGTTGGGCTGATCGGCTGGAGTAACACCAGCCATCGAGGCGCGCTGTCCGGCAGGATAGGCCGGCGGCGCCAAGAACAAACAGGAAGAAATGAGTGCCCACGGCTGCGCCGTGGGTTGCTTTTTTGTGGGGAAGCCTCATCGGGCGGGCCCGCCGGAGCCGACGATCTACGCCGCCTGTGACTGGGCGACGTTCAGCAGGTCGGGCTCGGGAACGTTTTCCAGCTTGATGTCGCGATGCTGGACTTTTCGATATCCCAGTTGGTTGACGACCTCGAGTACTTCGGTCCAGGTCGGGTATAGCCGTTTGTTGACCTTCTTGTAGGTCTCGATGGCCATGACGAACTCAAATTGCTCGGCCGTCATCTCTCCCTCCTCGGCGGCCTTGCGATCATCCGATCGGCGCCGGCCAGGCCCGCGGCGACGCTCGAGACCGGTCTCTGAGCGGCGACTCCATGCCGCTGCGTCGTTCAGAACCCGTGTAGCCGGACTGGGCGCTTGTCGATTGTCGCCGATCGATCCCTGAGCGCCGGTCCACGACGCTCTGCCGGCGATCCGGCCCCTGTCCCTCGCGGCGTTCGCCGGAATTGTCCGATGCAGACGACTCCCTTTCGATCATGCAAGCACCTCAGAAACCGCATCGGCCCGTGAGGCCCCCCACTTCACGCAGTTACCGGACGCTCCCCGCCAAGTCCAATCACGAAGCGAGAACACCCGCATCGACGATTGACCCAATGCCGGATGGGCTATAGGCTTCCGTCGAGTTCCGGAGAGGTGGCAGAGCGGTTGAATGCGCCGGTTTCGAAAACCGGTGTGGGTGAAAGCCCACCAGGAGTTCGAATCTCCTCCTCTCCGCTTAACCCATTCCGTCATAGCGCCAAGTCGTTGTCAATCCACGGCTTGGCGTTCTTCTTGCGCGGTCAACAACCCGTCCTGGTGCACATTTGGTGCACATTCGGTGCACCAGGAAGGCGTTTATGTCCACCGCCACGGGAATTCCCCGCCGCCGGATTGGGCGCGTCTCAATCTTTCAGCATCACGGCAGTTACTACACGTACCACCGCTGTGGTCGGAAACCCATCCGCAAGCTCGTCGGCGCCAGCAGCGCCGCCGCTGAGTGCCAGGCCTCGCTGCTCAACGCCCGGTTGGTCGCCGAGCAGGCAGGGCTGAACGTCGAGGAACTGGCGCAATTGATCGGTGTTGGTTCCAGACGGACCGATACGACCGGTTGCAATCTGTCGGAGCCAGGCGTTTCGGTTCCTGAACTCCGGCGGCTGTTTCTCGATCACCATGAGCACGTGCTCAAGTCGGCCACATCGACGGTCTCAAGGTATTCCGCGGCCACGGCATATTTGGAGCGTTATGTAAAACGCGAGCGCATCAACAACGCCGCCGACATCGATGTCGCCGAATTCATCACCTACCTGCGGACTTTTGACGTAACGCCAAACGGCCATCCGCACACGGCGCACCGCCGACTGATGGATAAGGGCGTGCGATACGTGCTGGAGTCGTGCCGTTCGATGTACCGGTTTGGTTTTCGCCTCCGTCACCTGCCGAGGCAAATTCCCAACCCGTTCGAGGACGCCGGAATTGGCGCCCTGAAGATCCGCGATGCCAAGCCTGTCTTCGTCTTCAGCGCCGAGCAGGAACTGCAGTTCTTCCGCCAGTGCGATTTCTGGAGCTTTGCGGTTCACTTCACGCTGGCCAAGACCGGCCTCCGACCCGGCGAGCTGACGCACCTGCTCATTGAGGATCTGGATTTGGACCAGGGCTGGCTCTGGGTCCGCAGGAAGCCCGAACTCGGTTGGACCCCGAAAACCAATGCCGAGCGCCGAGTGCCCCTGGTCCCGGAGGTGATCGAACTGCTGCGCCACATCATCCGTGGCCGACGGACTGGGCCGGTATTCCTGAGATCACAGTTTCGTCCTCCCCGCACTCCCTCTCTGATCGGCGATCGCGCGGCGCTGGCCAGGGCTGTCAGCCTTCGACTTGCGCACGCAAGACAGCAGCTGGGCCGTGACCTCACCAGGCCGGAGGAGTCTAAAGTCTTTCGCGGCGTCTGGCGCGAAGCCGGCGCCGTGAACGTCAACCGAATTCGGATTTTGTTTATCCGCGTCGCCAGGTCTGCGGGTCTGGCGGCGACCTGTCCCAAAAGCTGGCGGCACACGTTCGCCACCCTGCTCCAGGACGGCGAAGTCGATCCCCTGATCCGCCAGGAGACCCTCGGCCATCGCACGGCGCTGAGGCATCACTCGGCGCTCGGAATGACCGGCGTCTACACCCACACCCGCCCTGAAACCCTACGCCGGCAGATCCTGCGAGCGCTATGTCTCCGCCCGCAAGCGCTGGCACTGGTCCAGGAACTCCTGCTTAGCCGCAGTGATAAGGAGGTGTCGAATGTTTCGAAATAACCACGGGAAAATGATCCCCAAATACCCCAACGGGCCGTTGAAGGTGATGGAGCTGGGCCGAGTGTCAACGCTCAAACAGCAGAAGAGCAACATTGACGCAAGTTATGACTATGCCGAGCAAATCCTGAAGGACGTTTATGAAGGGACACCCTACATCAAGCGCCTCGGCAGTCAGGAGAGCGGCATGCTGGTCGAGCGGGAGACGATCATGGAAGCGTGCAAAGAAATCGCCACGGGCACCTGGGACCTCGTGCTCCTTGAGGACGTTTCCCGCGCCTACCGCAATCCCCGCTGGATCTATGCGTTTGTCCAGGACTGCGTCGACCATGACACCCGCGTGATCGCCCCGGGCGATAACCTCGACACCTGGGATGAAAACTGGGAAATAACACTGGGGGCGGCGGCCCTGCGCCATGGAATGCATGTCCCTGATACGCGCCGGCGCGTGCGCCGTACCGCCGCTTTTTGCTTCCAGAATGGGGGGATGGTTCTGCACGTCAAATTCGGATACCGAAAGGTATCCAAGGAAGAAGCGGCATCAGGACAGTTCGGACCTGTTGGCCTCCGCGTGACTAAGCGTGCGGAGGACACAGCCATCATCCGGACGCTCCGGCTCATGATTGTGAGGGATCGAGTGGGACCACAAGCGCTGTCGGACTGGCTGAATGAACAGGGCGTCGAGACGGGACCTTCCGTCAAGCACCAGAAATGGACCGCTGCGCTGGTCAGCAGTCTGTTGCGCGATCCGATTCTGTACGGATTGCGCCGGCACCAACAAGTCATACATGAGCTTCGCTTCAAGGACGGCAGGCACACCCGGCGCAAGAACCTCAATCCGGACAGCAAGCATTGGCCCGAACTGGCGCACATGACTGAGGAGCAATGGCGGGAGATGAATGCCGTGCTGAATGACCTGTCGTCTGGAACCAAGCGGCGGACCGGAGTTGACCATCCCCGCCATCGGGTCCGCCGCAAGGACTCATTCTGCGGGCTGCAACACTGCACCTGCAGCGTTTGCAGGGAATTCCTGTGGGTGGCGGGAAACAACGTCATCAAGTGCCAGAATTCGGTGCGGCGGACCGGCGCAACCTGCTGGAACCATGTCCTGGTCAATCTCCCGCTCATGCGGGCCAAACTTGTGGACTTGCTGCTGAGCGTGTGCCAGCGGCATCCAGCGGCCATGGAAACAATGCTCAAGGAAGTCTGGCAGGAGGTATCACGCGCACAAGGTCGTTCGCAACATGAGGTGGAAACGGCCACCGCGCACATCCAGAAGCTAGAGGCCCAAGGTAAGAACCTGGCCGAATCGATTGCGTTGGGTGGCAAATTGGATCTTCTCGTGGCGCAGGTGAAAATTGTCCAGGCGGAACTGAAAAAGGCCCGGAAACAGCGTGAGGCACTGCTCAATGCTTCTGAAGCAGAGACGCTGCCGCTGACCGAAGAGCAAGTGTCGGTCACCCCGGCGCAGTGCTCCTGACGCTGGCGGCGACGAGCTATGAATTCGCGGAACTGATGCGGAAGATTTTTCCCAGATTTGTCATCCAGCCGGTCCAGCAGTTGGACACCGGCTTCGTGAGGCCACGGGCATACCTGACGTTGAATCTGGCCGCCCTTATGGGCAGTACCGCAGACGATCAGCGCCGGCCACCAGCGGAAGAAATCGTGCTGGACCTCTTCGAACCGCCGGTGCACATCATGCATCTGGAGTCTGTTGTTGCACTCCAGCATGCGAAGAAGAAGCGCGGTGAGAAGGCAAGTCTGACGGTCCTTGCCAATGAGTTGAAGATTGGACGGATGACGGTAAAGCGCGCGCTTAAATACAAGCGGTTGATAGACGTCGAAGGACTCACCGAGCCATACCGGATCCTGCGCGAACCGCCCGCAACGGCATCGCGATGGAAGCCCCGAAGGAGGCCGAATGACCAGGATCTGCCTTCCAGGGGCAAAGCCGCATAACCCAGACGGGCGAGGCAGATGGTCACTCAGCCATTCCGTAGGTGAACAATGCAACACCTACGGTTTGGTCGCGTGGCTGTCTCCCCGCTCGCCAGCTTTTCTGCGGCCCGGGCCAGCCAACGAGAGTACGAGGAAAATGGTCGTTCAGCCATGACCGCCATCACGCAGCCTCGCGGTAGTAATGATTCAAGAGGCCAGCGAGAAACGCATGCTTGCAAACGGCTCCGCGCGGGGACGTGACTTGCTGCGATGGCGGCTCTGATGCGAGTTGAAGCGTCCGATTTCCCTTCCCCTGGTGCGGCCGATGCTGGTTGTAGAAACGCATGAAGGTCTGCGCAATGTGATTCAGGTGTCCCAGGCCAAAGCAGATGAAGTGATCGAGGCACTCGGCCTTGAACCGGGAGATCCAGGACTCGCAGAAGGCATTGGCGTTGGGCGCCGCCACCGGCGTCCTGATGATTCCGCCACCGGCAGCTTCGAAGCAGGCGTCGAAGCGCAGGGCAAACTTGCAGTCGCGGTCGTGGAGCAGGAAGCGGGCTTCGATCCCCTGCTCATCCAGCCACTGGGAGAGATTGCGCGCCTGCTGCACCACCCAGCTCTCGATGGGATGGCAGGTTGGTGGACTGACAAAGACCTTGCGGCTCTCCAGGTGAATAAACATCAGCAGGTAAGCCGTTTGCCGGCCCAGTGGCGTCAGGACAGTTTTGCTCAGGAAGTCGCAGGCGACGATCGTGTTCATGTGCAGGGCAATGAATTTACGCCAGGAGGTCTCGGTAACCGCCCGGCCACCCACCCTCTCGGGATCAGGAAACAGTCCCTCGGCGCTCAGAACCCGCCGAACTGTGTGTCGGCTTACAGCCACCTGCAGCTTGCGCAGCTCACCGATGATCCGGCCCAGTCCCCAGCCCACGTTTTCCCTCGCCAGCCGGCAGATGAGATCTCGCAATTCCGCCGCCAAAGGCGGGCGACCCACGCGTCTCGGCATCTCTCCCCGCTGCTGCGATCTGACCCAGTGGCGGTAGGTTTTGATACTGACCAGATGCAGGATATCTTTAACCTGGTGATCCAGTTCCTGGCCCAGCTTCAAGAGATGAAGACGATCAGCAGGATCGACGATGACGCGGTTGCCCGGCACCTTGCCGCGCAGGATTTCGATCTGGGCCTTGAGGAAGCGGATCTGCCTGTCCCGACGGGTCGCCACCGCCTCCAGGATCAGCGCGACCACAGCATAGAACCAGCGGGGCATGCGCATCGGCGCCTCCAGTCAGTTCATCGTAAGTCCAGCAAAGACAACGGTCCGACATTCTGGACCTGCTCTGGCGCCACGCAAAAACACCCGCCTCTCTCAACAGGCGAAGAAGCCATCCCCTGAAACGCGACGGAATCCGCCCTTGCATGAGGCGCTGGTCAGCCTGTTGGCGGAGGTACTCCGGGAAATGCACCGACCTTCGGGAACGACTGACCCAGCACCTTCAGAAGCAGCGCTCGACGGATCTGCACGATCAGCCGGACGTGGCACGACTGGAGGCACAGCGAGAGGAACTCAAGCAACAGATCGCCGTGATCGTCCAATCACTCAACGGTGCTGCATTGGCGGATGCCCAGACGGAATTGAAGCGCCTGGGCGATCGTCGTAACGCGGTCGAGGCGATGCTGGAGGAGGCAAAGGGCAGCAAGATCAAGGACACGCGACCGGCCCAGTTGGTGATCGATGAGGCGATGCGGGTGCTAAGCGAGGACAGCCAGAAATTGCTGACGCTCCCCATCGCCCCCCTGAGGGAGGCGGTGGATCGGCTGGTTTGCGATGCGACGGTGGACATGGAGACAAAGGCGGTGGAATTCAAGATCGTTCTCCCAACCTGTGCGCTGTTGCCCCAGAAGAACGCGAAAAAGGGCCAGAATCCTGCTTCCGGCAGTGCTACAGCCATGTGTCCAGCAGACAATCCGCGGTCACAAGATGATGGGTGGACACATACGATATTCGCCACCGCCAGATGCGAATATGAGTGGAATCGGGGGTCAAAGACGGTGCCCCCGTGCTATCGGTGCCGCAGGATTGCCGCGTGACCTCAAATCGATTGCTTTCGTCGCAGCCCGATGTGGCCAGACCGGAGTTCCAGAGCGCTGTTCTGGCACGGTCCTTCATCGGCGCTGAAGGCCGCAACCGACCAGCCGTGTGCCGCACGAGTAACACGGGTAACTTGGCTCGCTTCCGCACATCTGCGGTGATTGCACGCTCCAGAACTCCTAGCACCCCCGGCAGCAGTCGACCTGAACGCGCCAGCGACGGCTCGTCCCCAACGACCACAATTTGGTCCAGAAGATTGAGATAAGCGAGGCTTGACGCATGTGTTGTATCCGCCGTGTGCTCGACGGAGACGGCAGGAAACAAGAGCATCATGAACGACGTGGCGGGTAGGCAGAGATGTGTGCGTTATCGGTTCGGCAATCAGCGGTCGCCGTTTCCAAACGACCGTAGAGATAGGGCTTAAGGGCGGCGACCCGTGGATTGGCAATGCATTCGCGGTACAATCCATCCTCGCCGGCAGATCGGGGCTGATCTCAGGGTCAGAAGTGACGATTTCAAGCGGCATGAAACTTTTCGGTCACTTTCTCAGGTCGCCCGCACCTCGGTCAAATAGGAGCTGCGTGAATGGACGTATTTGGGCTGCACAACCACATCATCGCTGAGTACGCAGCCTACACGCGGAGCTTCATCCAAATCGCAGACTCGCGCATTCGCGAAGAGGTGGACCGACAAATTGAGCAGGGGTTGCTCTGGCCGCATCCGTTGATCCAACTCAACCCAAGCTACACCCCGGGCTCAACGATCGACCAGGCTGGTGCGCGACCATGTCCTTCATGAAGAGTGCAGTCGCATCTTCCGAATCAAAGAGCATGAAAACGACGCCGGCAGCCCGCTAACGCTTCACAAGCACCAGTCCGACGCGATCGCCGTGGCGCGCGCGGTCGGCCATACCTGCTCACGACTGGAACCGGCTCAGGCAAGAGCCTCGCGTTCATCATTCCGATCGTCGACCACATCCTGCGAAGCGGGCCGGGAAAGGGCATTCAGGCGATCATCGTCTACCCGATGAATGCCCTGGCAAACAGCCAAGTCGAAGAGCTCGACAAGTTCCTCAAGCGGGGCTATCCGGGCGGTTCGAGCCCGGTTTCGTACAAGCGATACACAGGTCAGGAAAACGCCACCGAACGCGAGTCCATTCTCAGCGACCCGCCGGACATCCTGCTCACCAACTACGTGATGCTCGAATTGATTCTCACCCGCATCGAGGAACGCGAGCTGGTGAACAAAGCTCGGGGCCTTCGCTTTCTCGTGCTGGATGAACTGCACACCTACCGCGGACGACAGGGCGCCGACGTAGCCATGCTCGTGCGCCGGGTGCGGGAAGCGGTGGCCGGCGAGAACATGATCTGCGTCGGTACGTCGGCCACGATGGCAAGCGAGGGCGATAGTGTCGCACAAGCCGCGCTCGTTGCCGATGTCGCGAGCACGATCTTCGGCCAGAGCGTTCGCCAGGAGGACGTGATCGGCGAATCACTCGTTCGAGCGACTGACGATATCGATGTCACATCAAGCTCGTCGCTCGACACTATCAAGGATCACATCACCGGGACCACGACACCGCCGGAGGATGCGGACCGACTGCGGGCCGATCCGCTCGCGGCTTGGATAGAGACCACGTTTGGCCTTCATCGCGAAGCGATTACGGGGAAGCTGATCCGTCAGAGGCCGCGCGACTCTCGCGGTGAGACCGGAGCTGGCGCCCAGCTCGCAAAATTGACGGGCACTTCGACGGAGCTGGCGGAGACCGCCCTTGAAAGCTACCTGCTCGCCGGCTCGCGGTGCAGGAGGCCGGGCTCGGCGTACCCCCTGTTCGCCTTCCGTCTGCATCAATTCATCACCCGCGGCGACACGGTTTGGTCCACCATTGAGCCGGAGAGCACTCGTTACTTGACGCTGCGCGGCAGCAATACGTTCCCGGAGACCGCGACAAATCGCTCTTCCCATTGGTCTTCTGCCGCCACTGCGGCCAGGCCTACTACCGGGTAGATCGAGTCACGACCGCCGACGGCCAAGTAATTGTTCCGCGCAAGCGCTTTGAGAAGACCGCCGGCGATGATTCTCAATCGGGCTACCTCTATCTCTCCAGCGAATCGCCATGGCCACAGGATGGCGTGGATGCCGTAGAGCGCGTTCCCGACGACTGGATTGAAGTGCGTCCGGATGGTGCCAAGCGCATTCGCCCAAACCGCAATCCACCTGAAGTCATACGCGTCCGCCCCAACGGCAAGTTGGAAGATGCCGGCACGGAAGTCGCGTTCGTCCCAATGCCATTTCGCTTCTGCCTCAACCCCAGTTGTCGCGTCGCGTACAACGCCCGACAGCGTTCGGAGGCGATCAAGCTGGCAACGATCGGCGTCGACGGTCGCAGTACGGCCACGTCGGTGCTCTCGCTGGCCGCAATCTTGCGCCTGCGGCGTGACGAGAGCCTCGAACCGAGAGCGCGGCAAACTACTTAGCTTCACCGACAACCGCCAGGACGCTTCGCTCCAAGCGGGTCATTTCAACGACTTCACCGAGGTTGGGTTGGTGCGCTCGGCGCTGCTTCGCGATGCAGCGAGTCGGGGGCGACGGATTGCGCTACGACGAGCTCACGCAGCACGTCGAGCGGGCAATGAATCTGCCGCTCGTGCACTACGCGAACGACCCCGACATTCGCGGGCCCTTAGTGGAAGAAACCCGCCGGGCGTTACGCTCCGTGCTCGGTTACCTGCTGTATCGGGACCTGCAACGAGGCTTGCGTCTGACCTCTCCAAACTTGGAGGAATGCGGGCTGCTGCGGATCGAGTACGTCGGCGTGCTGGACCTCGCCGCCGATGACAAGTACTGGCAGGAAGAAAAGGCACACGGCGCCTGGTCGCGGCCACCCCGCCACAACGGCTCGACATCATCAACGCGCTGCTTGACCACTTGAGACGCAGTCTGGCGATCAAAGAGGACTGCGCTCACGCGCATCTACCAAGAGCGCATAAGCACCCAGAGCATGCAGCGGTTGTGCGATCCCTGGGTGATCGAAGACCTGATGACGATGGACGAGGCGTGCGTCGCTTGGCCGCGAAGCCGTCAGGATCGCGAGCACTGGGACGACCTGTTCATCTCGCCGCTGAGCAACTTCGGTCTCTTTCTCAAGAGGCCAAGAGTGCTCCCCTCGATCGGCAGAGCGCTCGGGCAAGACGACCTCGCGCAGCTCATCACGGATCTATTCCGCTGCCTCAAGAAATGGGGTTTGGTCGAGGAGGTGCGCACGGCTCCGAAGGGAACGACCGCGCCCGGCTACCAAGTCCCAGCGTCGATCATGCTTTGGAAACCCGGTGACGGCTCGAAGCCCATGGTTGACCGCTTGCGCGTCACCCAGGAGACGCAGGCCGCGCACGAGGCCAACCGCTTCTTCATCAAGTTCTATACGACGTTCGCCGATTTCGGAGCCGGCCTGGAGGCGCGCGAGCACACGGCACAGGTGCCTTCGGAATTGCGGCAGGAGCGCGAGGCAGAGTTCAGGACGGCCGAGCTCCCCATCCTTTTCTGCTCCCCCACGATGGAGCTGGGTGTAGACATCGCCCAGCTCAACGTCGTGAACATGCGGAATGTGCCGCCGACGCCGGCGAACTACGCACAGCGCAGCGGCCGCGCCGGTCGCAGCGGCCAACCCGCGTTCGTTTACACGTACTGCTCCGGCTTCAGCCCGCACGATCGATACTACTTCCAGCACCCGCACGGGATGGTCGCCGGGCAGGTCAGTCCGCCGCGACTGGACCTGACGAATCGCGACCTCGTGCAGTCGCACGTGCAGGCCATCTGGCTATCGGAAGCCGAGCTGAATCTCGGAAGAACCCTAGCCGACGTACTCACCGTCAGCGAATCGGACCTGAACCTGCCCGTGCGCGATTTGGTTCAACAGAAACTCGAAGCGGCAGACATTCGCCTTCGCGGCGTGCGCAGCTGCGCGCGAGTACTAGGCTCCCTCGGCTCCGAGCTGGACAAAGCACCGTGGTATCGAGAGGGGTGGCTGGAAGACGTACTCGCTCGCATCCCTCGCACGTTCGACGCGGCCTGTGATCGGTGGCGGAGCCTTTATCGTTCCGCCGTGCAGCAGAGGCACATACAGAACAAGGTAATTGGCGACCCCAATCGGGCACAGGATCGCGATCGCGCCAAACGCCTTCGCGCACAAGCGGAATCGCAGATTCAGTTGCTGCTGAGTCCCGACAGTGTGCTGCAAGGCGATTTCTACAGCTACCGCTACTTCGCGAGCGAAGGATTCCTTCCTGGCTACAACTTCCCCAAGCTCCCACTATCCGCCTTCATCCCTGCGCGACGCGGGCGTCGCGGACGGGACGAGTTCCTGTCGCGGCCCCGATTCCTGGCGATTTCCGAGTTCGGGCCACGTGCCGTGATCTATCACGAGGGCTCGCGGTATCGCGTGCACAAGGTGAACCTCGCTTTCGACACCGATGAGCAAGAGGTGTTCAAGGTGGCGATGAAGGTCTGCACGACTTGCGGGTACGGCCATCGAATCGAATCCGAGCCCGGCCCAAACGTTTGTGAGAATTGCCGTCAGCCGCTGCTCCCGACCAGCCGAATCGACGACATGGTCCGGCTTCAGAACGTCACCGCAAAACGAGTAGACCGCATTACGTCGGACGAAGAGGAGCGTCAACGGATCGGCTACGAGCTGCGCTCGACGTTTCGTTTTGCAGAGGTGGACGGCCAACTCGATATCCGCTCCGCCGAAGTGCTCGTCGATGAGGGCCGTCTTGCGACATTGCGGTACGGCGATGCGGCGACGATCTGGCGGGTGAACATGGGCTGGCTGCGACGCGCGATACCGGGCCAACTTGGATTCCTGCTTGATATAGAGCGCGGCTACTGGGCGACCAATCGTGATGTCGAAGAGAACGACCAGGACGATCCGATGTCCCCACGCATCGAGCGCGTGGTGCCCTACGTCGAGGATCGTCGCAATGTCCTTGTCATTCAGCTTGCCGCGCCCCAGAACCTCAAGACGATGGCCTCGCTCCAGGCAGCCCTGAAGGAATCGATCCAGATGCTCTACCAGTTGGAGTCCTCGGAGCTGGCGGCCGAGCCGTTGCCCGGCCGCGATGACCGCCGGCTCCTGTTCCTTTATGAATCGGCCGAGGGAGGCGCGGGTGTACTTCGGCAGATTGTCGAAGATCCGAAAGCGCTTCCGCGTGTGGCCCGTCAAGCCCTGGAGCTCTGTCACTTCGATCCCGACACAGGGGAAGATCTCGGGACAACTGCGGATGACGGCCGCGGGTGCGAGGCGGGATGCTACGACTGCCTGCTGGACTACGGCAATCAGCTGGACCACAGGCTGATCGACCGAAAGCTCATCCTCGACTTGCTCCGATCGCTAGCAAGAGCCAGCGTGGTTGTCGGCGCCGGAGCGCTTCGCGAGCCGAGCAACTGCAACGATTGCACGACCGTTGCGATTCCGAGCTCGAAGCGCCGCTGGCTGAGATTCGTGGACGAGAAACGTCTGAAGATTCCGAGTGACGGCCAGTACCTGATCGAAGCTTGCGAACCAAACCCGATTTCTACTACGCCGACAGCAAGGCGGCCGTCTTTATCGATGGCCCGCCGCACGATGATCCGCAGGAGCAGGCCAAGGATGCTCGCAACAACGAGAAGCTCATCGACTGCGGCTATCTGGTCATTCGCTTCCACCACGGGGCGGACTGGCACGCCATCGCCAATCGCTACCGGGATGTTTTTGGAATTTAATCAATGGCCACCACAGAGACGAAATTCCAGCCCGGCAGTTTGGTGCGTGCACGCGGACGCGAGTGGGTCGTCCTCCCCGAGTCCAGCGAACAGCTGCTGATGGTCCGACCCATCGGCGGACTCGATGATGAAGTCACAGGCATCGTTACTGGCATCGAGCAGATCGCGCCGGCGACCTTTAAGCCGCCGGATGCGGCGCATCCCGGCGATCACAACGCTTGCCGTTTGCTGCGTGACGCCGCTCGATTGTCTACCCGAGCCGCCGCGGGGCCGTTCCGTTCCTTCGCGAGAATTGCCGTTGAGCCGCGGCCTTATCAGCTGGTGCCGCTGTTGATGGCGATGAGGCTCGATCCGGTCCGGCTGCTCATCGCGGACGACGTGGGAATCGGCAAGACGATTGAGGCATGCTCGGTCGCGCGGGAGTTGCTGGACCGCGGAGAGATTCAACGTTTTGCGGTTCTGTGCCCGCCGCATCTCGCCGAGCAATGGCAACGGGAGTTGAAAGCCAAGTTTCACATCGACGCGGAACTGGTCCTCAGCTCCACGATTCAAAAGCTGGAGCGAACGATTCGCGACCACAGCGAATCCGTCTTTCAGCGCTATCCGTATCTGGTTGTCTCGCTCGATTTCGTGAAACAGTCATCCCACCGCGACGATTTCATCCGCAACTGCCCCGAGTTCGTCATCGTCGATGAAGCTCACGGAAGCACGCTTGCCGACAAGGCAGGACGATCGCGGCAGCAGCGATTCGAACTCGTTCGCGACATCACCGCCGACCCCGCTCGTCACGTGGTCCTTGTCACGGCCACGCCACACAGCGGCAACGAAGCGGCGTTTCGGTCCTTGCTTTCGCTCATCGACCCGAAGTTCGCGGATCTCCCACTGGAGCTCGCGGAGGACGAACGATCGTCGGTTCGGCGTGACCTAGCCCGACATCTGGTTCAGCGGCGCCGAGCGGACATCCGCGACTTTCTTGGAGCAAACACCAAGTTTCCGGAACGTTTTGACGCGGAAATGACGTATACGCTTTCGACTCCGTACAAGGCATTGTTCAAGAAGGTTCTCAGCTTCGCCGGAGAAATGGTTCGCGACCCGAGCGGCAACAAGCGACAGCGACGCGTCCGCTGGTGGTCGGCATTGGCATTGCTCCGAGCGATGGCATCCAGTCCCGCCGCGGCTACCTCAACGTTGCGCAACCGTGCTGCGACCGCCGTCGCCCAGGATGAAGGCGAAGCCGACGACATGGGCCGGCGGGTTATCCTTGATGAAACAGAGACCGACTCAACCGACGCGCTCGACTTCACTCCAGGCGGTGATGCGTCGGAGGAGACGGCGGCAAAGAACGTGCGGGATCGCCTGCTGGCCTTCGCACGCGAGGCGGAAGCACTTCAAGGCAGCGAAGACGCGAAACTTCAGCAAGCCATTAAGATCACGCGAAAGCTCGTCGAAGACGGGAAGAATCCAATCCTCTTCTGCCGATTCATCGACACAGCCGACTATCTCGCCGAGCACCTGCGCTTATCGCTGAAGAAGCTGGAAGTTGAAGTAGCGGCTGTCACCGGAACGCTGCCCCCGAAAGAGCGCGAGGATCGGATTCTCGAACTGGGCAAGCATCCACGGCGCATTCTCGTGTGCACCGACTGCCTCAGCGAAGGCGTGAACTTGCAGGACCACTTTGATGCCGTCGTTCACTACGACCTGAGCTGGAACCCGACTCGTCACGAGCAGCGTGAAGGCCGGGTCGATCGATTCGGTCAAGCCAACGACATCAAGGTCATCACGTATTTCGGCAAGGACAACCAGATCGATGGGGTTGTTCTCGAAGTGCTCCTGCGCAAGCACAAGCAGATTAAGAGCGACTTGGGCGTCTCGGTTTCGGTTCCCGGAAACAGCGAGCAGGTCGTCGAGGCGCTGTTTGAAGGAATGCTGCTTCGCGGCGGAGACGATGGCTCTCAGCCGTCCCTGTTTGAAGACTGGCTCAAGCCGCAGCGAGAAGAACTCCATGCGAAGTGGGATGACGCACGGGACAAGGAGAAGCGTTCGCGATCGCGTTTTGCTCAGCACTCAATCAAGACAGAGGAGGTCGCCGCGGAGTTGGCGGCCGTGCGCGAAGCGATCGGCACCGGTCCCACGACCGAGGAATTCATCCGAGACGTGTTCCACTTGGCCGGCGTTCCGGTGACCAACAAGAGCGGCGGCCGAGTCGTTGTAAACGTCACAAACGAGAACGTCACGCGCGCTACGCCAGGTGATTGGCCGCGACGATGCGTTCACGGCACGATTCGACTTGCCGGTTAAAGAAGACGAAATCTACCTCAGCCGCACGCACCCGATCACGGAATCCCTTGCGTCTTGGGTTCTCGACACTGCACTGGACGATGTCGAAGCAATCGGGCAAAAAGTTGTCGCGCGGCGGTGCGGTGTCACACGCACGACGGCAGTCAAGCAGAAGACAACACTTCTGATAATCCGCCTTCGATATCACCTGATGACCAAGATCGGAAATGAGGAGCGCACGCTATTGGCGGAAGAGATTCGACCGCTCGCCTTTCACGGGAGTCCGTCGGAGCCAAAGTGGTTGGCGCACAACGAGGCAGACTCACTCCTTGCCGTTCCTCCATCGGGCAACGTGCTCCCGTCGATGATGGCTCAGCAGCTCGACAGCGTCATCTCGCGATTGCCCACTTTCGAGCCTTGGTTGGCGGAGTACGCCAAGACTCGCGCCAACGACCTTTTGGTTGCGCACACACGCGTTCGTCAGTCCGCGAAGCTAGCAGGCTCGGTTCGCGTTGAACCGATTCTCCCAGTGGATCTGCTCGGTTGCTTTGTCCTTTTGCCGAATGGCTGAAAGCTCTGTGAATGCCTCGACGAGAGGACCAATTTCAGACCGTCCGCAGCGAGGGGGCGATCCTCCCGCCTGACCTTCTTCAGCGCATCTCCGCTGGTGAAGTGGCGGGCCTCGACGCTGCAACTTATCACCTGCCGTCAGGAACGAAGACCAAGGAAGCGATCAGCCAGGCCTGGACCCAACTGCTCAAATACTGGCGCGACTTCAAGGCCCCGCGCGAGACGCTGCCGAAGTCGGACGAGACCGGGACCGCGATCACGAATGACAAGTGGCTCCTTCCGCTGTTTCAGGAACTTGGCTATGGGCGATTGACCACGACCAAATCACCAGAGATTGCCGACAAGGTTTACCCTATCGAGCGATTCTGGACCCACGTCCCCATCCACCTCATCGGTTTCAAACTCTCTCTCGACCACCGCACAAAGGGCGCCCGTGGCGCGGCGACCGCCATTCCGCACAGCATGGTGCAGGAATTCCTCAACCGCTCATCGGGGCACATGTGGGCGTTCCTGTCCAACGGACTCCAACTTCGCATCCTACGAGACAACGCGGCACTCTCACGCCAAGCGTACGTCGAGTTTGATCTTGAATCGATGATGGACGGGGAGGTTTACGCAGACTTCGCACTCTTGTGGCTCATCTGCCACCAATCGCGTCTCGAAGCTGACAAGCCGGAGAACTGCTGGCTTGAGAAGTGGAGCAAGTCCGCTCAGGAGCAAGGGACGCGCATGCTCAACGACTTGCGCCTTGGCGTCGCCAAGGCCATTGAGCTGCTCGGCCGCGGATTCATCGCCCACCCCGCGAACGGTGAACTTCTCGAAAAGCTCCAATCGGGGAAGCTGAGCCGGGATGATTACTACCGACAGATCCTCCGCATCGTCTATCGGCTGCTCTTTTTGTTCGTCGCAGAGGACAGGGGTCTTCTTCACCCACTGCCGCCACAGGATGCGCCGAACGCGAGCTGTTTGAGAAGGCCTCGTCAAACTACGACCGCTTCTATTCGACTCGGCGGCTTCGCGACCTGGCGGAGAGCTACCGCGGCTCAAAGCACGCTGACCTCTGGCATGGACTTTCGCTTGTCTTCGACGCTCTCGGCCGCGATGAAGGATGTCCCGCCCTCGCTTTATCGGCGCTCGGCTCTTTCCTCTGGTCGCCGACTGCAATACCGAATCTCGCCGGACCGCAATCGAACGGCAACACTCTCTACGCGGCGCCGGTGTTCATCCGCAACGAAGATCTACTTGACGCGGTGCGAGCATTGGCGTTCGTCGAAAAGGGTAAGGTACTGCGGTCTGTTGATTATCGGAATCTCGGTAGTGAGGAGCTTGGGTCGGTCTACGAATCGTTACTGGAGTTGCGTCCCGACATCAACGTATCCGGCCGTACATTTACGTTGTCAGCGGCGGGCGGTAACGAGCGAAAGACCAGTGGCTCGTACTACACCTCTGATTCTCTGGTGCAATGTCTGCTGGATTCCGCGCTAGAGCCGATTGTCGCCGAGGCGATCAAGGGCAAAGCCGGCAGTGAGGCCGCCGTTTCCATTTTGAAGATGAAAGTTTGCGATCCCGCCGTCGGTTCTGGCCATTTCCTGATCGCCGCGGCGCATCGCCTCGCGCGACATCTCGCAAGGGCGCGATCAGGTGAGAGTGAACCTTCACCACAACAGTACCAGCATGCACTGCGAGATGTCATCGGCCACTGCCTCTACGGCGTCGATATCAATCCGATGGCTGTGGAATTGTGCAAGGTCTCGCTCTGGATGGAAGCCCTAGAACCGGGCAAGCCGCTGAGTTTTTTGGAACAGCGCATCCAGACGGGAAACAGCTTGATTGGCGCCACGCCGGCGCTGCTTTCCCGCGGCATCCCCGACGCCGCCTTCGATCCTGTGGAGGGCGATGACAAGGCTTACTGCCAGGAATGGAGAAAGACTAATAAGCGCGAGCGACAGGATTACGCCGCCGGTCAGGGACAGTTGTTCAAACAGCCTTGGGAGCAGCTGGGTAATCTTGCCGCCAGTATTTCTCGGATTGACGCGATGCCGGAGGATTCGGTTGCTGACGTTCCGAACCAAAGAGCAACGCTACGCCGAGTTCGTTAGAAGCGCCGCCCATGAGTCTGGACAACTCTTGGCGGACGCTTGGTGTGCCGCGTTCGTCTGCAAGAAGACGAAGGCCCTTGACTTCCCGATTACAGAACGAATCTTCCGCGATATCGAGCGAAACCCGCACTCGGTGCCTCCTTGGCTGAAGGAGGAAATCCTCCAGTTGAGCAGGCATTATCGTTTCTTTCACTGGCACCTAAGCTTCCCAGAAGTGTTCAGACCCACGAAGCTCGCTCCCGATGCTTCTGGCAATACGGGATGGGATGGCGGATTTGATCTGGTGTTGGGAAATCCCCCATGGGATGCGCTCAGCCCCGATGCTAAGGAGTTCTTTTCGGCATATGACTCACAAGTCCGATTCCAGGACAAGTCGGGGCAAGAGCAGATTATCGACGGGCTGCTTGAGAGCCCGACGATCCGAGCACAATGGGATACGTACTGCCGCGACTTATATTCAAGCGTTCTATTCTTCAAGGAGAGCGGCCGCTTTCGCCTCTACGCGCCGGGCAACCTTGGCAAAGGCGACTTCAACGTCTTTCGGATGTTCGTGGAAGCGGCCTTGGATTTGTGTGCCGACGGCCGTTTCGCGGCGCAGATCGTGCCAGAGGGTTTGTACAACGGCGCCAACTGCATGGCCATCCGACAGAGGTTGTTTGACCGCTTCACGCTGAAGACTCTTCTGTGCTTCGAGAACGCGAAAGAAGTTTGGTTTAAAGATGTCGATTCCCGCGCGAAGTTTTGCCTCTACAGCGTGCGCAAGGGCGGGAAAACCATTTCCTTTGGAGCCGCGTTCAATATTCGTAGCGAAGCCGATTTGGCCGCGGCATTCTCGGGCGATGCTTTACAGATCCCTGTCTCAGTGGTTCATAGGTTTTCGCCCGAGGCATTGGCGGTTCCTGAACTCACCAGTCAGCGGGAGATCGACCTTGCTGCGAAGATGTACTCCCGCTGCCCGACGTTTGGCGACGACTCTCTCGGTCCTCCTCATCACACCTACATGGCCGAAGTTCACACAGGCAATGACCGCGATCTCTTTAGAGACGACGCCAATGGGTTGCCCGTGTACGAAGGCCGCATGATTGATCATTTCGACCATCGAGCGAAGGCCTACATCTCCGGACGAGGCAGGTCCGCAGTTTGGAAGGAACTTCCCTTCGAGTTAGACGAAAAAGCCATCAAACCCCAGTGGCACGTTGCCGAAGACGAGGTTCCGGCCAAAGCGCGGGAGCGCGTGAAACGGTACCGCGTCGGATTCTGCAACGTCGGGAGTCCCACCAATGAGCGGACACTATGTGCCGCAGTGATTCCGCCGAAAACTATCTGCGGCGATACCGTTCCCACCTTCACGCTTGACGATGGGTATGACTGGTATGCGCTTGTGTGGGTTGCGATTGCCAATACCTTCGCGATGGACTTTTTGGTGCGCCAAAAGGCGGCACTCCATCTCACCAACACGCTCGTGGACAGCATGCCATTTCCCCGCTTGTCCGCGGAATCGAATCTTTCGAGAGAGTTGGTCGTTCGCTCTCTGCTACTCTCCTGCACCAGTCCGGAAATGGAGACTCTTTGGCGCTCCCTCGCGGCCAATGGGTGGACCGACTCGTCTATTGAATCGCGTTATTCGATACCCGTGCACGACGCGGACGTCCGCGCAGCCCTGATGGCTGAAAATGAGGCCATCGTCGCGCATGAAGTTTACGGGCTATCGCGTGACGATCTGGACTACATCATGGAAACTTTTCCGATCGTCAAACGCAAAGACATCGCCAAGTACGGAACCTACCGAACGAAGGAGAGAATTCTTGCAGCGTATGATCGGATGACGGCTTCGCTCAGCATCCGAAGGCGGGTCGAAGTCCCCACGCTCCGCGCATGCGAACTGCTCGCGCTGATCCTCGATGAATGGAACAAGCCTGTTCAGCGGCAGGCGGCGGACCGTGCGCTCATTCTGGCGCGGTAACGATGCCGCCCGCGCCGAGATTCTACGAACACCCGTTAAACAACCGATCATCTCGCCGAACTCGTCCCCCGTGGATGTACGTTTTGATATCGTCTGGAAGACAGCGCAGGCGATGAATCTCGTGAAGCTTGAAGACAGCGGTCAGAGTGTGATTGCTAAGCGAATTGCCGGAACAAAGCTGGCGGCGAGCGATGCGGCAAATGCGGTGCGTGCAAAGGAAGCAGTGCAGGCATTCGAGGCGATAGAGCAGCAGCGGGCTGCATGGCCGGATGGGATCGATGATCTTGAGTACGCTTTTTCCTGAAACATCATCGCCCGCATCGTCGGAGCCGCCGGTATGGTTTCGTCGGCTCGTCATCTTGGAATCCATCGATCCCGAACCCATCGTCATCCGCGAACTGCCGCTCGGACTTGGCCTCAACATCATCTGCACCAGGCCACCGCCAGAAGGATCGACCGAAGCGCTCGGACATGACGTTGGAAAGACACTCCTGACGCGGCTGCTTCGATACTGTCTCGGCGAAGAGACGTACGCAGAGGGACGGACACGATCAGCAGTCCGCCGCGCCTTCTTTGACAGCTACGTCGCGGCCGAGATTCGAGTGGCCGGGCAAGATTGGTGCGTCCTGCGACATATACGGCGCCGGCATCGAATCCATCGCGTGCGGTTCCATCGTCATCCTGGCGTGATGTACTGGCCGCACCGGCAGAGGGACAGAGCTACCAGCAGTTCCTCACCGCGTTGTCAGACGCCACGTTGCAATCGGTCGAGTCACCGCTGCTCACGCACGCGAAGCGTCCCGTACGCTGGCTGGATATGCTGGCTTGGATCGCTCGCGACCAGAAATGTCGGTACGCACATCCGCTGGTCTGGCGGCACCGCGATGCCGAATCCGAAAACGACCCGTTGCACGTGGAGGATGCCTCGACAGTCCTGCGCTGCGTAGCAGGATTGATGAGTGGCAAGGAGAAGGAACTGTTCGGGGCACACGACCAGTTGCTGGGAAAGCGGCAAGCGCTTCAAGAGGGAAAACGAGTTGCTCCGCGCAGAGATCCAAGCCGAAGTCGGCGTCATCGACCAGGATCTGCGCCAGTTTCTCAACGCCGACGACATCGCCGTCAGCGGACTCGCGCCGGAAGTGATACGCAATCGTGCGAATCAATTGCGAGGACTGAGAGAATCAGAGCGACAGAGCCGAAATCTGGATGGTCTGCGCGACAATCTCGACTTGGCGATCCAGGCGCGGGCGGAGAATGCGGCCGAGACGCGACAACTGACCGGCCGCGAAACAATCGTCCAACAACAGTTGCAGCAGCGGCAGAACCAGGCACCATCCCCGACCATTTACGATGCCTTTCTGTGCTTTGCGACCGCCCGGTCGACGACTGTCCGGCGAAGCTCAAGATAGCAACGCAGACACTGCCTGATCCGTACCGTGAGGAGGAGATCGCTCGCCTTCAGACGGAGTTGTTGGAGGTGCGTGATCGGATTTCGGTGTTGCATGCTCAGGTTTCCGACCTTGAGCAGGCAGTCACCCAGGCGAGAGCGAACCTCCGCGCGATAGAGGCGGACCTTTCGACGATTATATCTGGCATTGATGGACAGATCGCGGTCCATGACGCGATGGTGCGACGCGTCGAGCGACATCTATGTCGGCTGACCCGCCAGCCGGAAGTGACCAAGTCTGTGACAGAGCTAACGACGGAAATCCAGCGATCATCGGATGAACAGCGACAGCTTCGTGATTCGCTGGCGGAGTCCCGCGAATGGCTGTCATCGCGCTTCCAGGCGATTTGCCACCAGCTCCTTGGCGGAGCGCGAACCTTCGGCGTCTTAATCGAGGCTAAATCGATACGGCTCCGTGTGACCGGTGCTGATGCCGCACTGGGCGAAGCGACATCGACGTTGGCACAGGTATTGAGCCTTGACCTTGCAGCTTTGCAATCAGCACTAGACGGCTTCGGCCACCACCCGAGACTCGCCATCCTTGATAGCCCCCGTGAAGCGGACATGGAAATCGGGATCTTCAATCGCCTTGTTGGGGTCCTGGCCGAATGGCACGGCTCGCGTCGAAATGCCTTTCAGTTGATCATGACGACGACGACACGTCCGCGGGATGAACAGCTCGCCGCAGGGCGTGATTCGGCTTGAACTGGCGCGGACGCCGGCGAGTGCGTTGCTGTTTGGGCGAGAGCTTTGAGTTGGGGAGTGCTGCAAGGTCGAGAGACCGCATTGGTACTGTCGGATGCGACCGGAGATTTGATGAGCGTGTCAGGAGAGAACAAACCGCTGGGGACGAGTTCACGACGTCCTGGCCCATTTGGTCCGGCTTGGGCGCTGCTGCCCAAGGGGCAGGAGGTTCTCTCTGTCGATGAGAGCACGCCAGCCTATGACGCTCTCGATCGGATGATGGACACGGGGTACTCGCAGTTGCCCGTCACCAGCGAGGGGCGCATTCATTGGCGTCTTCACGTGGAAGTCATTCAGTAAGCGAGTCACCGACCTACGCCGTTCGAACATCAAGGCAGTTGAGCTGCCGGTGCGGGAGTGCATGGAGCCGCCGGTGTTTATCGACCGCGGGGTGTACATTGACACGGCGACCGACTGGAGTGATCTGGACTACGTGCTAGTTGGAACGGAAAGCGAACTGGTGGGCATTCTGACTGTGTCTGATGTCTTCGCCCGGCTGAATGATTTCGCCGAGGCATTCGTTCTGATTTACGAGATCGAGCACGAGGTGCGCGACTTGATCATCGACATGAGTTGCGACTGCGGACTAGCGCCGCTGATCGCGAACATGAATCTCGCACCGAACACACGGCCGCTTCGTGCCGTCACGGATTTCACTTTCGATCAGTATCCGCGCTCATTTGCACGAAAGCCAACTGGCCACACTTCGAAAAGGCCTTCACGTCAATTCGCGAAGTCGAGGACGAAGACTTCAAACAAATCACCGAGCTGCGCAACACTGTGTTTCACTTTCGCCGTAGCATCACGCCAAGGGACACCGATCGGCTCCGAAGATTTCGCGATGCACTACGATATGGCAGGGATCTAATGCGACGAGCCGGAGCGCATACTGTGTGCCCGCCGGCCGCATCGGCACCCTAGTGTCGATCGCGCGCTCAATCAACACAACTGTTCGTCACGAGTTATTAATCGAGGACGCTGCTCACCGTCCGCCTCCAGCGCTTCCGCACCACTCGATGCCATTGCGCCGCAGAAAGAAGTGGCTTCGACAACCAACGCGGCGCCACACCGAGGGGTGCAATGAGACTGATTTGTCCGAGTGCTCCGTGAGGTGCCACCTCGGCACCGCATCCGGCAATAGACTCATCTGCACGGTGGCACCGCACCCGCAAGGGCATAGCAGCGCCACGAACCACTTGTGCGTCCCTTGGCCAAGAACGTAGACGACGCCGGCATCCAGTCTGCTCGGGCAGCTCTTCAAGGTGAACCGTTCGCAGCGGCTGCGGCTTCGGCGTCGGCAGCAACCAGGAGGCCAGCCACCGCCAGATCCGCGTGATGAACGGGATGACATACCTGATCATGCCGCTTCCCGCCCTTCGGTCAGCTCGGGCTTATCCAGCAGAGGCACGACGTTGCCGCGGCCGACCTCCTTGCTCAGCACCGGGCACACGGGCAGCTTCGATTCCGTCTCGCGGAAGATGGTCCCCTCGTGCAGGGCGATGCGCTGCGAAGCGAATTCCTCGTTCGGCGGGAGCCGGTAGCAGTGGATGCGCGCCAGCAGCTCGTTGACCGCCATCGCCGCAACTTGCGTGTTGACCGAGATGACTGCCGGCCGATCCTCCTGCACGCCGCGGATGTATTTCTCGCGCAGCCGCCGGCGATACTCCGCCGGGTCATCGCGCTTGAGCAGTTCGGCCCGCACGTCTTCCGAGGTGTAGACGCCGCGCGATTTGAGGCTTGACCGACCGGGCTGCAGGTAATGCACCGCGCCCCAGATAGTGTCGATGCCGCCTTCGGGCAGCGGGGTGAGCTGCACGCCGAGGTCGATGTAGGGCTGCACGTAGAACGTCGCGATCCGACTGAGGAGGTCCCGGCCGTACCAGCTATCCATGCTGCCGATGACGATGTCGGCTTCGGCGGCTGCTTTAACCGCTGTCACGGTGTCGAGGTCCATCGCCAGCGGCACGACGTGCGTGCCCAAGCCCATGTTGCCGATCGTTTCGGCTAGGACGTGCACCTTGTATCGCCCCAAGTTCGCGTCAGCCGCACGCGACATGTAAATGCGGTTTAGGTTCTTCCACTCGGTTTTGTCCGGGTCGATGAGGATGATGCAGCCGACGCCAAGGCGGACGAGTTGCTCGACCAGCGGACTGCCCGTGCCGGAGCACCCGATGATGGCGATAGTCAGCCGGCGCAGAATCTCTACCGTGCCGGCGCCGAAGGCCTGGGCGTGGCGCCGGACGAATTCGGGCAGTCCGAACCCGCCGCCGTCGGCAAACCAGAAGTGCAGATCATCGCCCACGACGGACACCAGCTCGACGGTCCGCTTCGCGCCGTCGGCAAGGACCGCCCTGGCGAAGATGCGGCCGCCGGGCAGCATCACAGCGCTGGCGTGGGGCTTGCCGTCTTCCAGCAGCGTGCAGACCGACCGGAAGAAAGTTTCATCCGACTGGTCATCCCGGCCGGAGAATGCTTCGAGCCCGCCCGGGTGGCTGTGGATCTTCACCACCGCCATCCCGCGCTTCATCGCCTCAGTGATGAGCGGGTCCGCGAACCGCGTCGGCCAGTCGATGCTGAAGGCCGTCCGCTGGCAGGTGTCATAGGGAATCAGCGCGACGCGACGGCGCAGAGCACGTGACGCTCATCGCCGTCGCGCCGGCCGCACAGGACGAGAGCGGCAGCCTCCAGCCCATCACCCGGGAACAGGTGCGACTGAAGCTGCGCATGCTGCTCGCCCGTAAAACGCAGGGCATAGTGCATGGCAGCTCCTACCGCTTGGGTTCCGCGTCAAGCCAATCCTTGATGTGCAGGTAGTGCGTCGCGAGGCAGTCGATGCCTTCCCGCCACGCGTAGTGCCGCGACCACCGCTGGTACGTATCGCCGCCGATGGCCTGCGTCGAGATGGCGTTGACGGCCTTGCCGTCCGCGCGCGCCAGGTGCGGCAGGAAGTACATCATGTCCAGCGCCGCCGGCGGGTAACCGCCTTCGATGCGGATGGCGACCGTCACCGTCTTGACCGTGTAGCCGTCGGGCAGGGGGTGATCATGGATGAGCACCCAGCGGACGCGGCCATCGATGATGGCCTCCCAGCGCAGGCCGAGGCTGTCGAGGTACGCCTCGTCGTCCTCCGGCAAGCGGAACTGGCGGCGCGGCGGCGCCTCCGTCGCCTGCTCGCCGTCGCCCTGCGTCAGCTCCATCGTGACGAACCGCTCGATGCCCGGCTCGCCCAGGTCGACCGCGTCGCCGACCTTGATTTCCTTCATCTGGCCGCCGTGCAGCTTCTGGTGCATCCGCCACTTCTCGGGCGACTTCTTCGCCAGTTCGAACAGCTTGGCGCCCTTGATCTCGCGGTGATCAACCGTGAAGTGCTCGCGGTCGATGCGGAACTTGTAGTGCCGGGCCCGCGGCGGGTGCTTGTTCTCTTTGGCGTAGATTTCGATATCGACGATCTCCACCAGGTCACCTTCCTCGATGACCTCGACGATCTCTCCCACTTTGTGGAGACCGTCCTTCGCCCCTTCGGGCGGCTGCTTCTGTTCTGCCATGACGCTGACCTTTCCGGTGGGGATTTCACCCACGCAAACACACTTCTGACGACCGGAACCCCGCCACGCGGCGGGAGGGAGCCAACCCTTTCCGGTGTTCTCACCAGTCATTACGATTTGGCCTTACCTGATGTGCCTGGTCGGCGTGATCAGACCGAGGTAAGGCCCTTTCGTATAGAGGGTGAACAGGAAGGAGTCGGCGACAGATGGCCGATGAAGGCCCAACGGTCCGGAAGCTGGACGATGCGGAAATCGTCCGGAAGCTCAGCGCTTCCGACCCGGATGGCATGTGCGCACTACTAGAAGTGCACGGCCCAACAGTGCTTGCAGTATTGAGGAAAAAACACGGTTACCACGTCGCAGCCGAAGCCCTCAACCGGGCCGCGCTGCTGGTGTGGGTCGATTTTGCGAGCAAGTACACCGCGGGCAAAGGCTCTTTGGGTGGATGGTTCTTGCGCATTGCGCAGAACAAGGCGATTGACATCCGCCGCGGCGAGAAGCGCAAGAAGTTCGTTCAGCTCGATTACGATCCGTCGTACGACCCTTCTGAGTGTGATGATTCGGCGTACCAGGAGGAGAAGGCGGAAGACGGTCAACAGCGCGAGCGCCGGCGGCAGGCGACCCGAGCGATTATCGACAAACTCCCCCGCGCCCAGCGCATCGTCATGGAGTGCGACTCCCTCGCCCCGAACGGTGAGGCGACCATCGACGACATACGGGCTGCACTCGGCAATCCCAACGCGTCCAAAGGCTCGATCTACACGAATCGCTGCAAGGCCCGCAAGACTATCTGCGCCGAGATGGTCCGATTGGGTTATTACCCCAGCGATGCTGGAAGGCGCAAACATGGCTGACGAAAAAGAATTCTGGGACAAGATGCGGGGCAAAGTGCGCCGGGCTCTCGACCTCGACCCGATGTGCCAGGAGGAGTCCGAGAAGGAGTACAAGAAGGCCAAGTCCGAAGGCCCGCTTCCGCAGAACGACATCGATGCGATTATGGAGTTCGTCCAGTCTTTCGGCGAGACCGGCGGCATGGTCGTTGAGCCAGAGCCGGAAGCAGATGAGGACGACGAACCCGCGGCCGAGTGGACTGATCCGGTGAAGGCCGAGGACATGGACGCCGAGCTGATGGAGCTTGTGAACCGTAACCGCGGCGAGCAGGACGAGGAAACCGACGAACTTCTGAAGAAGCACCGCGAAAAGGAACTGGCCGACGACGAGGAGAAGGACGGCGAGGACGATGATGCCGACGATCGGCAAAACACGCCTTGATTGGCAGGTCGAGGCTAACCTGATGGAGCGTGCCGGCGAGGCAGCTGAGGAGATTCTTCGCTTTGCCCGCGAGCGTAAGGCGCCGATCGACCCCCTCGGGATCGCCGCCGCCGAGCACGACCAGCTGCGTGTCATCGGCGACGATTTCAAAAACGCCTTTGACGGCCAGCTCGAATACCACAAAAAGCAGAAGCGGTTCCTGTTGTTCTACAACAACAAATACGACCGCGGGCTACCGCCGGGCGAGCATCACCCGAGAACGAGGTTTTCGATTGCGCACGAGCTCGGGCATTTCTACCTGGAGCGCCACAACGAATATCTGCGCAAGGGCGGTCGCAAGCACGGTTCCAAGGGTGAGTTTTCCAACGACTACATCACCGAGCGCGAGGCGGATTCATTCGCCGCCAACCTGCTGATGCCCGGTTTCCTTATCGAGGAGTTGGTCAACGAAGGCGAATTATCTATCGACCGCATTGAGGAGCTTGCCGGCACCTTTAAGACGTCGCTGTTGAGCACCGCGCGGCGAGCGGTGGCTGTGTCGGATTTCCCGTGCGCGGTGGTCGGTATCAGCGACGGCGCTGTGGGCTGGGTCTGCCGACCACAGTCGCTCATCAAGTACGGGTTCTATCCGCCGTCGCGAGGGAATTTCTCGTCGCCCATGGCGAAGGAGCAGTGGAAGAACTTCCAGATGGGAATTGCCGACCGGCACGTTGCGCCCGTATATGCAAGGCAGTGGTTCAAAACGTACGACCGTACCGAGCTCGAACAGGTTTCCGTGAACGAGCACTATCTGCCGATCCCAATTCTTGAAACACTCGTTGTCTTGCTCACCATTCCGGAGGACGAGCTTCGGCTCATCGAAAGCGACGACTAAGTCCAACGTACGGCAGCGACCTGCCGCGAAGGAGAAGACCCCTGTGACCGACGTCGTGCTTTCTGGAACCGAACGGAATGTGTCGGGCGTTGCCTCAGCGCAAGCCCGTATTCGGGAACTGGCAGACTCGCAGTGCGAGAACTACCTGCGACAACCTGCCGAGCTTGTCGGTCATTACAATCGCGAAATCAGCGCGCTAGACGGCTATCGCGGTCGGCAACTCCTGGAGTTGCTCCAGAACGCGGACGATGCCGGTGTAGATGCTTTTGGCGGCTGTAGGCTGTTGCTCTCCCTGTCACGGGAACGTTTGGTCGTTGCAAACACGGGCCGCTCCTTCAGCCCCAAAGGTTTGATTTCTCTAGTGATCAGCGATTGCAGTCCAAAGCAACTGGACCGGAATCGGTTCATCGGTTGCAAGGGTCTTGGCTTTCGCTCCGTCCTGACCTGGACAGATCGCCCATTGATCTCCAGCGGCCCGTATGCCGTCTGCTTCGACCGCGCTCGGGCCGTGCGCGTTGTTGAGCGCCTCGCCAGCGAAAATTCAGCCGTCGCAGACGAAGTCACAGCTTTCAGTAATGCCATGGGGCGGCTACCTGCGGCGGTGATGCGCTTCCCCGACATTCCTGCCGAAGCGGATGCCCGCCTGCTAGAGGCACGAAAGTTTCGGGCCGATGGCTATGACACGGTCATCATCCTGCCGATCCCCGATGGGCGCGGGGTGAAGGCATCCATGCGGAGATATTCGAGCAGTTGACGGCACTGCCGACGAGTGCGCTTTTGTTCTGTCGACATCTGACGCGTGTTGAAATCGTGGGCGACGTTGTGCGCACTTGGGAGTTGGCGCGTGAAGAACATTCTGCCGACCGATCCACCGTGGTGCTGCAGCAGAACGGCAACACGGAGTTGTGGAATGTCTACAGACACAGCGGCCGGGTTTCCGACGAGGCCGCGGAGACCAGTTCCGGCAGCAGGCGGGACTTTGAGGTTGCGGTCGCCGTACCGGATACGAATGTCACCAAGCCCGGTGGCAATCTGTGCGTCTTTTTCCCGACCCACGACCGCCTGCCATGTGCCCTGGTGATGCACGCCACATTGGAGACGACAGACGACCGAAACCGTCTCGTGACGCATAAGTCCAACCAGGAGGTGCTTGGTCATCTCGCAGCCCACGTTGCGGCGATCCTCGAAGAACAGGCAGGGCCGGAAAAGCAGCGGCGGGCGCTGGAGCTTCTGTCGGGGCTGGAGGATGCCGATCCGGAATTGAAGACTCTCGGCTTCGTAGAGGCGATGGTACGCGAGTGCGCGAACCGTAAGTTATTCCCCCGGATCGATGGATCATTGGAGACATCGGGGGCGGTTCGCCAAGTCCCGCACAAGGTGTGGCTGTCCCAACTCAACCGCGACCTGTTCCCCGAAGTGCTAGCGGTTGGCCCCGACGATCCACTGAGCAGCCTTCTGAAGCTGTTCCGCCTGACCTGGTTTGAGCCAGAGACGTTGAAACAACGCCTCCGGCGATACCTATTGAGCGTGGACCGTGGCCGGGCAGGACACGTCTTGGGGCGACTACTGGCCGACGGGGAACTTGCCAGCGTTGGCGCGGGCGGTCTCCTGATCGGCACGACAGGTACGCTGATCACCGACGGCACTTGCTTCTTCACGCCGGTGGAGCGTCTACCACCACTGCCCGCTTGGGCGTTGAACATCCGCTTTGTCGATGAGGCCTTCCAGGGTGGCCTGTTGCGCGGCTCGAAGTCAACGGGGTTGCGTTTCTTGGCGTCAGACCTGAACCGATGCGACTGTGAAGTGGACGAGTACCGGTTCGACACAGTTGCACGGGCGTTGATCGATGAAGTCGAGCATGGCGTGGAAGATGACGGCGCGGCGAAGTCGCAGCGATGGCAGGAGCTGCTGCGTTGGCTTTCCGACTCATCGTCGGGCGACGCGACAGGCTCTGCCCCAGTTGTCCATCATGGTGCCCACCGTCAGCGGCAGCCTACGGCGTGCAACCATGTGCTACCTCGGTCCGGATTATCCGCGCGGCCAACTCGTCTACCGCCTCTACCGGCAGTTTGGCGTTGACGAGTTCATCGCTTCCCCCGCCGCGTGCGGCCTCGACGGCATTGCTCTTTCGGAAGCGGAGGAGTTTCTCATCGCCATCGGGGTCAACGCGGTTCCGCGCATGGAACCGTTGTGGTCGGGGGAAGACTACCAGCGATTCATCCGCGCAGCGGTAGACCGCCTAGACTACCCGCGCACGGTCCGGGATCACCTTTGCGCAAATGCAGCCGAAGTTCGCAAATGGGTGAACAGCTACTCTATTGAGGGGCTTCGTCTACCTGATCGTTGGCTCGCACTCCTTAAGGAAGGCGACGCAGCTGCAGTCATCGCTTACCTGCTCTCATCGGGCGGAAGCCTGCTGGTCGGTGACATAGACCCACAGGCAAAATTCAATGCAACGGTGGGTTCGGAGCGCGTAATGCGCCGATGCGTCCGTGCCGATCGCGAATCCAACGCTCTTCTTCCTGCGCGAAGTCGGCTGGGTGCCAGCTGCAGATGGAAAGCGGCGGCGGCCGTCAGAGATCATGTTGAGCAACCAAGGCGTGCGTGTTCTGCGCGGCGTGTATTCGCGCCATGCGCTCGACCCGCGGGACGGACTGATCGCGGCTTGCGGTGGTCGTGAAGCGATGGATGCGGTGCTGAGTCGGCTCGGTGCCGTTACGTCTCTGGAGACCCTAAGTGGCCAATCGCTGTACGAATTGCTCCAGGAGTTGCCTGATCGCGATCCGCAAGGGGAAGTCGCACGCGGCATCTACCGGACCCTGATCAAATCCAGCGTGAGCGTGGAGGAATCCTCCCACCGCGACAGATTCCTGCGCACGGGACGCATGTGGGGCCGGCGGGCGGGCAAAGAGCGTTATCTGCCAATCTCCGAGCTTCGCTACAACGCGAATCTGACCATTACCAAGACCATCGAAGCGCACATTTCCCTGGTGGACATCCCGATGCGGATGAACACGGTGCTGATCAAGCAGCTCTTCGGCATCGCGTCGCTGACATCGGCCGAGATCCAGTTAAAGCTTCTTTCTGATGGAACGGAATACGATCCAGGGAGCGAAGACGCAAATCAGCACCTACGGGTCGCGATGCCCTGCATCTACGCGCTCCGGCTGGCGGACAATTTGGATGACCGTGGACGCGAACTCAGTCTTTTGAAGAAGGCCGTATTGCGTGTCTGCACACGGGCGCGGGTAGTCGCATCGCTTCCGGACGATACCGCAGAAGAGATCGTCCTCACCCAGGTTGGCGACGGAATCGTTGTGGACACGATGCTGGTGATGATCGGCGAGTATCGGGAGAGCAGTTCGGGTTTTCTCACCTTCTGGCTCGGCGTCGCCGAGCTGGTAGCGCAATTGCTCGGTAGAGATGAAGCCGCCGAGATTGGCGGCGTGCTGAGATGTCGCACGGCGGCGGAGATGCTGGAAGTCGTCCGCGTCCGCCTCGGCGGTGCCGCTGACGCGAAACTGGCGGAAGCACGCTCGCGGTTTGAGGATGTCCTTGGCGGCATGGAGGAAGATGTCCAGCAGTCCATTCCACCGCCCAAGCCACCGGCGCTCCCAGCGCCTCCTGCGCAAACGTCGCCAGCACCTGACGCGCCCGTGCCGACTGGGGCTGGCGCGGGTGACGGCCCCGAATCGCCGGAACCGACGACCACCACGACGTTCCAGCCTGTGCCTGGACCTGCGCCCAAGCCTATTAAGAGGCGGAAGCTTGTCGTGACTGGCCTAGGCCGCGGAGGTGGCGGCGGAGGCGGGCCCTTGGCGACCGAACCCGTAACCTTCAAAGTCGTGGATGCTTTCGAGCGGGCGGAAGGGCGATACGTCATCCAAGTCAGCCATCTACGCGGCGCGGACGCCTTCGGATGCGATCTTGTGAGCGTGGCGTCGGAAACAGTGCGCGACAAGGCATTGGCGGAACAGTCAATCGCCGAATCGGAAATCCTGCGGCACATCGAGGTCAAAGGCCGCAGCAGCCGCACGGGCCAAATCGAACTGACGGACAACGAGTATCGGGCGGCGAAGCGATTGGGCGAACGATACTGGCTCTACCGAGTGTTCGTCGATCCCAACCGTGAGGCTCACTACGAGGTCGCAGTTCTCAGCGATCCGTTGAACTCGAATGCCGTGCAAATGGTCACCAGGTTTGATCTCGTGGAGGGATCGGGCGCTACCTGGTACTCGATGGTGGAGACGGTTGAAGAGGACAGTGGCGCCATTAACGAGGGGGGTAGTGGCGAGAGCGAGGCCGGCGGATCTGGGTCCGGCACAAGCCCCGAACAGCCCCCAGCATGATGTGGCATCCTGACGCGACCACAGCAGCGTCGTACGGAGACACTGTATGGACGACGCGGAATTGAAGGCGAGATTCGGTAAGATTGCAGACCGGCTGCTACCGCACGTCGGGCTTCTCCCCAGCCGCAAGGCCCAGCCGAAAGACGTGCTCTACAACGGTACGGCCTCGTTCATAGACACGGGCACCGAGAAGCTGCTGGTCACTTGCGGACATGTAATTGATCGATACCAGCAACTTAAGGCGACGAGCCCTGAAGCGGTGCTCGCAATCACCGGCAACAGCGGCACCCAACCAGTGGTCGTGTCTGACGCACAGGTGATCGACAACGGCGGGACGCAAATGGACCTCGCGACAATGCGTCTTCCTGATCCCGACCGCATCACCTGGGGAGGGAAATCCTATTTCAAGGCGGAGACATGGCCTCCTGTCCGAGGCCAAAAGGGTCAGGTCGCGGTCCTGGCCGGCTTTCCTGGGATGCACCGCGAACAAAGTTCCCGTGGCTTGGAGGTGCGGGCAACGCCAATCTGCGACTTTGTGACTTCGATCTCGGATCGGAACATCTATCTTGTGGATGAGGACTTGGCACACGTCGCGGTGAAGCACAATCCCGCTCTGAAGGATCTGGCTTCGCTCGGTGGCATGAGTGGAAGCACGAGTATGTCGTGGACGAGGTGCGTCAGGTTGGCGGGTATAATGTCGATGCCGTTCCACCACGAGCTTGGGGTGATACATGCTGAGGACGACAGCTACGGCTTCGGACAAATACCGAACAACTGCCAGCTTCACGCCACAGGTGATCCGACCCGGCAGATCCAGTCTCCGAACAACATTTCAGCTCGCGGCCGACCTTGTCATTCCAAGGCACATGGACGTGGAAGCTGCTTTTGCCAGTGCAGCACGCGTAGTGATGGACTGGCTGGATGCGAAGCTTCCCCACATGAAGCCATGCAGGAGCTCGTTTTCAAATTCGAGGAGGTGCTTCGGGCGAACGGCATCAAGATCCAGAAGGGTTCCGAAGCGTCGGTAGCCCGGATCAATGCGACACGACATCCGTAACCGCGAAACATGACTCACCCCCTGTACCGACCGATAGACGCCGTGACTCCGAGTTCACTGATACAATCGTAACCACTGATCTTGGCTATTGATACGCATGACGTGGCAGAGTGTCCGGGCGACTACACCCACGAGGCCTTCATGAGCCTCGGCTGCTCCATGATCTGCTGGCATCGACTTCATATTTCAAGCGGTAATTTGCTGTTCACTCGAAACGCCTCCTTGTGTATGAACGTGCAGGAATTTTGCGATCCCCTTTCATACACGAAAATAGGAGCGTTTCGAGTTTTTTTCTTTCCCTCCTACCCGCGATGGGCGGAAATCACGCTTGTTCAAGGATTAGCCGCCGCGCTGTAGGTGCTTGAACTCCGCGACGTTCGCCGCCGACAGCCTCCGCCATGAACCGCCGCCCGGGTGCTTGTACTGGATTGGTGGCTCACGTTTCTTCACGTATTAGAGCGGCCACGCGTACACCGATTGTTCCACTTGCCCGCGAACACATCACCGCCACGGACTTGGCATGTGCGATGCAGCGCGTCTGTCAATCGGATGTTTAACTGATTTTGTTATGGACTTTCTTATCCCGTGTGGTAGAAATCGATGAGCCGTCGCGGGCGGAAGACGCCCTTGTTTTCGCGGCACACTTCAATTCGCTGCGCACATCACTCGGGTCGTAGACGGCGAATCCATCTTCTATCTCGTTTTTCATGTCGGAGGACATGCCATGTTTCGTTGCGCCTGATCGTCTCTCTTTCCGTTCTGGCGGGGATCATCCTGTGCGGCCCCGGCTGCGCTTCAAGCTCTTACGGCACGAAGATCGACCAGAACAAGCTGAGCGAAATCCAGAAGGGCGTGACCACCCGCGCCAGATTGTGCAGATGTTCGGCCCGCCCGACAGCCTGACTCTCATGGGCGATGGCCGGCGGATGATGATGTACGCCTACACCTCATCCGACACGCACGTCAAGGGCACCAGCTTCATTCCCTACGCCGGCGCCTTCATCGGCGGCTCGGAAGGCAAGACCGAGACCCAGCAGCTGCAGATCATCCTCACCAGCGCAGATGTGGTCCAGGATTACGTCTTCAACGACGGCACGCGCAACATCGATGTGAGCCAGCATGGTTTCAGCAGCAGCGTGAGCTCCACGCCGGCACAATCCGCGGCGGCGCATTAGAGGGTGTGAAGGTTCATCTATGGGTCCGTTTGTACCCGGCAAGTCGGTAGATTCGTTGTTCCAAACAAGGAGAATGTCGTGGCTGGGAAGAAGCCCTATCGGCAAAATGTGAAGCGTATTTTCGGAAGTGCGATTGAGCCACTTGAGCAGCGGGTGCTGCTTAGTTTCTCGGCTGGTGCGCGAGTTTACACAGTGGGAGTAACTGCCTCGCGCAGCAGTTACTCGACGACCGCGCAAGACTATCAAGACATCGCGTCGGGCCAGTATGGCACGATACGCGAAGGTCCGCAGTACAACCAGGGCTTCGAGTGGTATCGTGTCGATTGGGACAATTATTCGTTGCCGATGAGCGATGGTTGGTCTGCATCCGGCAGCCCCCGCTTTGTCGGACTTTCTCCATCGATCAGCAACGTGTCACCCACTTCAATGCCTGCATCCAACAGCGACCAGACCCTCACCATCAACGGGGCCAACTTCGTGAGCGGCGCGACCCTGACCTTCGATCCGCCAACCGGATCGAATATCACCAGCAACTCCGCCAAGCTGACGTTCGTCTCCAGCAGCAAGATCACCTACCAGATCAACAATGCCAGCGACGTGGGCACCTGGACCGTAAAGGTGAACAACCCGGATGGACAATCGTCTGGCACGGCCAGCTTCACCGTCACCGCCGTGGCCGCAGCGCCATCGATCAGCAACGTGTCGCCGACCTCGATGCCTGCATCCAACAGCGACCAGACCCTCACCATCAACGGGGCCAACTTCGTGAGCGGCGCGACCCTGACCTTCGATCCGCCAACCGGATCGAACATCACCAGCAACTCCGCCAAGCTGACGTTCGTCTCCAGCAGCAAGATCACCTACCAGATCAACAATGCCAGCGACGTGGGCACCTGGACCGTAAAGGTGAACAACCCGGATGGACAATCGTCTGGCACGGCCAGCTTCACCGTCACCGCCGTGGCCGCAGCGCCATCGATCAGCAACGTGTCGCCGACCTCGATGCCTGCATCCAACAGCGACCAGACCCTCACCATCAACGGGGCCAACTTCGTGAGCGGCGCGACCCTGACCTTCGATCCGCCAACCGGATCGAACATCACCAGCAACTCCGCCAAGCTGACGTTCGTCTCCAGCAGCAAGATCACCTACCAGATCAACAATGCCAGCGACGTGGGCACCTGGACCGTGAAGGTGAACAACCCGGATGGACAGTCATCGGGCACGGCCAGCTTCACGGTTGACGCCCCAAACATACCTGTCAGTGATGGATTTGATTATCCCATCGGAAACAAAGGGCGGTATACCGAAGCAAATGATGGTGACGGTTGGTATGTCGCAACAGAGTTCAACGAAATTGGTGCGAATGGGAAATATCACTTAGGAGAGGATTGGAATGCGGAAACGGGAGGAAGCACTGATCTCGGATCACCAGTTTACGCGATTGCCAAGGGGACGATTATCTTTGCAGGCGAAGCAACTCATTCGGGTTGGGGTAAGGTAATCATCGTGAGGCATCTATTGGCTGACGGAAGCCAAGTCGAAAGCTTGTATGGTCATGTGCAAACGATTCTGCGGAGTAGCGGAAACGTATCGCGTGGTGAACAGATTGCGACTCTCGGCGACGGAGATGGCATCTACCTAGGCGCAGCCCACCTTCATTTGGAACTGCGGACTTCCAATTGTCCTGACTGGGGTTCCGAAGGTGTTGGTTATTCTAGTTCACCCAGCCCAATAGGGTGGACCGATCCATCAAACTTCATCGACTCTCATCGACCGACTTCGGTCTCAGCACCCTCAATCAGCAGCGTTTCGCCCACCTCGATGCCTGCATCCAACAGCGACCAGACCCTCACCATCAACGGGGCCAACTTCGTGAGCGGCGCGACCCTGACCTTCGATCCGCCAACCGGATCGAATATCACCAGCAACTCCGCCAAGCTGACGTTCGTCTCCAGCAGCAAGATCACCTACCAGATCAACAATGCCAGCGACGTGGGCACCTGGACCGTAAAGGTGAACAACCCGGATGGACAATCGTCTGGCACGGCCAGCTTCACCGTCACCGCCGTGGCCGCAGCGCCATCGATCAGCAACGTGTCGCCGACCTCGATGCCTGCATCCAACAGCGACCAGACCCTCACCATCAACGGGGCCAACTTCGTGAGCGGCGCGACCCTGACCTTCGATCCGCCAACCGGATCGAACATCACCAGCAACTCCGCCAAGCTGACGTTCGTCTCCAGCAGCAAGATCACCTACCAGATCAACAATGCCAGCGACGTGGGCACCTGGACCGTAAAGGTGAACAACCCGGATGGACAATCGTCTGGCACGGCCAGCTTCACCGTCACCGCCGTGGCCGCAGCGCCATCGATCAGCAACGTGTCGCCGACCTCGATGCCTGCATCCAACAGCGACCAGACCCTCACCATCAACGGGGCCAACTTCGTGAGCGGCGCGACCCTGACCTTCGATCCGCCAACCGGATCGAACATCACCAGCAACTCCGCCAAGCTGACGTTCGTCTCCAGCAGCAAGATCACCTACCAGATCAACAATGCCAGCGACGTGGGCACCTGGACCGTAAAGGTGAACAACCCGGATGGACAATCGTCTGGCACGGCCAGCTTCACCGTCACCGCCGTGGCCGCAGCGCCATCGATCAGCAACGTGTCGCCGACCTCGATGCCTGCATCCAACAGCGACCAGACCCTCACCATCAACGGGGCCAACTTCGTGAGCGGCGCGACCCTGACCTTCGATCCGCCAACCGGATCGAACATCACCAGCAACTCCGCCAAGCTGACGTTCGTCTCCAGCAGCAAGATCACCTACCAGATCAACAATGCCAGCGACGTGGGCACCTGGACCGTAAAGGTGAACAACCCGGATGGACAATCGTCTGGCACGGCCAGCTTCACCGTCACCGCCGTGGCCGCAGCGCCATCGATCAGCAACGTGTCGCCGACCTCGATGCCTGCATCCAACAGCGACCAGACCCTCACCATCAACGGGGCCAACTTCGTGAGCGGCGCGACCCTGACCTTCGATCCGCCAACCGGATCGAACATCACCAGCAACTCCGCCAAGCTGACGTTCGTCTCCAGCAGCAAGATCACCTACCAGATCAACAACGCCGGTGACGTGGGCACCTGGACCGTAAAGGTGACCAACCCGGACGGACAATCGTCTGGCACGGCCAGCTTTGCGGTTACCTCAGGAACCAATCCGCCGCCCACGATCCAATCGGGCATTGATTATCGTGTCGGAACGGGTTCTGCCACAACCGGCGTCTCTGTCACAGCGATTAAATCTGCCGGCAAGTCATTTGTTGGCGAATACATTGGCGTGACGGACAACAATGGGTATCTTCGGCCCTCAGATGTTACCAGCTTGACGGGGGAAGGGCTGACGATTGTCACACTTTTTGAACGAACGCCTACATCCACATCCTACTTCACCCTTGCGAACGCGGATTTTGACGCAGCAGATGCCATAAGCGCGGCGGCAAAAGCGGGTCAGCCGTCCGGTTCTGCGATCTACTTTACCATCGATTATCCCGCTTCGGATGCAGGGGCAGCATCTGCCATCGACGCTTATTTCCGTGAAATACGGACCGACTTCAATTCCTATTTTGCTGCACATCCTGGTGTTCAGTACGACATCGGTATTTACGGGCCAGGCAACGTTCTGCCACAGCTCATGGCAGACGCACAAATTGGCGCAAAATCCAGCTGGGTGGCAAAGCCATTCGGCTATTCATACGCATCTGCGGATCTTGCGCAGACGCAAGATACTGTTTTGATCCAAGGGGTCGGGATTAATGTCGATTTGGACGAGGCTTACACGGCCAATTTCGGACAGTGGAGCGGCACCAGCGCGGTAGAGACGCCACATCTCGGCTCTCCGTTTGTGATCAACAACTCGACGACCACGATGATCCAGGCAGAGGACTTCGACAACGGCGGCGAAGGCGTCGCCTACCACGACACCGAGTCCGCAAATCTCGGCGGGAAATACCGCCCCACCGAAGGCGTGGACATCGAGTCCACCACCGACACTGGCGGCGGATATGATGTGGGATGGACCAAGGCGGGCGAGTATCTCAAGTACAGCATTAACGTCGCCAACACTGGCAGCTACGATTTCGCCTTCGACGTGGCGGCGGCCTCCTCCAATGGAACGTTCCACGTTGAAATCGACGATGCCAACGTCACCGGAACCCTCGCTATGCCGAACACCGGCGGCTGGCAGGTCTGGAAGACTGTCTCTATGTCCGGCGTGCATTTGGACGCGGGGAATCACATCCTCAAGCTCGTGATGTACGCCAACGGCTCATCAGGCTTCGTGGGAAACTTTAACTACATTGCCATCAAGCCCAGCGCTGTTCAGCCCCCGCCCGGCCACACGCCCTTCGGCGGAACTCCGTTTGAGATCGCCTCGTCGGGTACATCGACCCTTCAGGCCGAGAACTTCGACAACGGCGGCGAAGGCGTGGCGTACCATGACGCCGATGCAGCCAATCTTGGCGGCAAGTACCGGACCGGCGAGGGGGTAGACATCGAAACCGTCGCCAACGACACCGGCTCGTACGATGTCGGCTGGGTCAAGGCCGGCGAATGGCTGGGGTACACGGTGCACGTTGACGCCACCGGAACCTACGACTTGAACTTTGCAGTCGCGGCGGCCTCCTCGAACGGGGAATTCCATGTGGAGCTTGACGGGAACGACATCAGCGGTCCGTTGACCATACCCAATACTGGCGGATGGCAAAACTGGCAGAAACTGCCGAAGAATGGCGTTCAACTCACCCAGGGCGATCATTTTCTCAAGCTGATGATGGACACCAATGGGTCATCGGGGTACGTGGGAAACTTCAACTACATCACCATCGCGCCCAGTGGCGGTCAGCCGCAGCCTTCCAACTTCACCGTTCAAGCGGAAGATTTTGACAGCGGTGGAGAGGGCGTTGCCTATCATGACACCGAGTCGGCGAACCTCGGTGGCAAGTACCGGCCAAATGAAGGCGTAGACATCGAATCCACCACTGACACCGGCGGCGGATACGATGTTGGCTGGACCAAGGCAGGCGAGTGGATCGACTATACGGTGAACGTCCCTGCCAGCGGTGCATACGACATTACCTTCCGGGTCGCGGCGGCGTCATCGAACGGTAAGTTCCACGCCGAGATTGGCGGAGTCAATGTCACCGGTTCATTGACGGTGCCGAATACTGGCGGCTGGCAAAACTGGCAACCCCTGACGGTTCACGGCATACAAATGTCGGCCGACCAGCGGACCCTGAAGCTGGTCATGGAGAGCAATGGATCGTCGGGATATGTGGGCAATTTCAACTGGATTGGCTTTGCGCCAAAGAGCCAAGCGGAGACGAATCTGGCGCTCAATCGGCCCGCGGTTTCCTCGTCTAATGAAAATGCCTCGCTCGGTGCTGGAAACGTGGCGGATGGCAACGCATCAACGCGCTGGTCGAGCGCCTGGTCTGACCCGCAGTGGGTGTATGTCGATCTGGGCTCAACTCATTCGATTGATCGCGTGGTTCTCAATTGGGAATCCGCGTACGCCAAGGCTTTCCAGATCCAGGTGTCCAACGACGCACAAGCCTGGAACCCGATTTACAGCACATCAAGCGGGACGGGCGGAGTCCAGAACCTGACGGGGCTCAGCGGCACCGGGCGATATGTCCGCATGTATGGTACTCAGAGAGCCACAATCTGGGGGTACTCGCTGTTTGAGATGGAAGTCTACGGAGCTTAGCGTAGAGAATTCGCGTTGGGAGGATAAACCATGCGGCAATGCATCGAACCACTTGAGGCACGGCGGCTGCTTTCATCGGCGACCATCGACGCCAACGGCGATTTGACTGTCTCCGATGCTCACAATGTGAGCGTCACCGTCAACGGCGACTTCGGCTCTGCCAGCGCCGTCGTGCGGGATCACCTCTGTGGCACCATCACGAAATTCACCGGGGTGAAATCCGTCGTGATCCGCGGCACCGATCGTGACGACATCATTCAAACCAAAGGCAAGACCGGGGTTGCCATCGTCATCTATGCCGGCGGCGGCGATGACTACGTGAACATCGACGCGGTTTCGACGTTTTCTGTTGGCAGCAACGTCGCCTACGGAGAGGGCGGGAATGATACGATCCACGGCGGGCCCGGGCAGGATGTTCTCGACGGTGGTGATGGCAATGACAAGCTGTTCGGCGGGCGCGGCGACGACTTTATCTATGGGGAAGCCGGCGACGACAAGCTCCGCGGCGGCCCCGGCAACGATACCCTCGACGGCGGGACCGGCTGCAACATATTGCGAGGCGGCAAGGGCGATGACACGTTCCTGAAATACCCGGTCGATGGCCTGGATGGGACGGGCACAGACTTCGTGCACATGGGCGGAAACGACCGCATCGACGGCGGCCACGGGTACGATACGATCTATTGGTTCTCCAGCACAATCAACCCGTACCCGGACTTCGGGACGAACACGATCGCGAACATGGAGGCGGGAGTGAGCCAGACGCTCTTCTAAAGCGCCACAACAAGTGGACGAGGAAGGGCGTCACTCTTGCTCTGTCGTGAAGGAAAGAGGGACACCTCCGATGGCAACGGATGGCAGAAGGGGACCACGCTCACCGCCGGCGGGATCAACTTCAGCGCGGGCCCGTACGTGCTCAAGCTCGTCAGGGACCGCGAAGGAACGCGCGGCTACACGGGAAACTTCAACTACATCACCATCGATCGCGTAAGCAGCGTCCTATATCAGTGACCTGACCCCAATCTCTGTACCACTCGCTATGAGAGTGCTACCTCTTTCGGTTCCGCTTGCCCAGACGTAGTGCAGGGCGCGGGCGATGCCGAGACGAGAGCTAAATTCTGGCCGAAAATGCGTCAGAATATAGTGATGGGGGGATTACTTTTTGCGGATCGATGGCGCTGCACATCCACTACCGCGCAAGCCGCGTGCCGAGAGGAGGTTTTCTGAAATCAAAAAAGCCGCGGCAGCTGCCGCGCATCCGAATCGTTCATCGAAAGAGTGCGCTTGCAGCTGTGCCGCTCGCCCGCGGAACACGCGCAACGAACGCGGTTGCTTTGCCGAAGCTGCCGCTTTCCCTGGTCTACTGGATGACCGGCTTGGGACAACTCTTCTGGATCGAGCACCGCAGGTGCATTGGGCTGCTCCTGATGCTCGACCTGGAGTACCGACGGTGGACCTGTTTGATCCCCACCCAGAACTGCACGCCACAAGCTGTGCAGTGGAAGACAACCAGCGAAGATCTCGTCGATCAGCCGTCCCATTTGTTCATTGCCGGCAGCTTCCAAACCACGTCCATCAGCGGCATGTATGACGCACATGCTCTGGTCCCCGCCTTTGACGGGCTTCATCTCATCCAGCAAGTCGATCGAGAAGACGGCGGCGCCTGGTCGTTCATCCACAGTGACGGCGAACCGGCCCTGGCCGATCCTTCCAGCGTCCTCGGAGACGATCTGAGCGATACGCTCCGTCGTTACACCCACCGCCTGAAGCTGGCGTAATCCGCTCATATCCACCGCCACAAGACAACCGCCATTCCGGGAGACATTTCCAGTCTCCGCTTCAACCTTACTCCCTTATAACCCAACAGGAGGTCCTATGAATCCCGAGAGCCCATCTCAGGGGGCGGCCCCAAGTCTGCCCCCGATTCGCCTGATCGAAGGCGATCAGGTTGTTATGGTCGCACCAATGCAGAACCCCATGATCCGGATCAGCTTTTGTTCGATCCCTTCGAGATGCCGCAGATTCCCCGTTCCCTGGCCGACTGGCTGCTGAGTCTCTGCCAACACTTCTGGAATCAGCATCGCCGCTGCCTGGCGGCCGTGCTCCTGCTGGATTCCCAGACGCACGGCTGGGGCACCGCCATCCCCACCCAGCGCTGCAGCAGGGATGCATCCTGCTGGTCCACACGCCGCGAAAATGTTGATGGGCTTCTCCCGACTCATCTGCTGGCCGGCAGCTTCCAGTGCCGAATTATTTCCCCCGGAGAAGAACTGGCCGATGCAGTGCCTCCCGTCGATGGCGTACACCTGGTCCTGCAGCTCACGCCGCAGAAGAACGTCCTGGCCATGTTCATTCGAATGAACGGAATAGTGCAGGCAGCGTCCGCAGATCGGGTCTTTCTGGACGATTGGGAGAATATGCTCCGGCGTGTCGAGTCTCGCCTGACCCTGATCTAATCCGACAAACCTTCAGTATTTCCGCAAGGGCCGGCGATCGTTCCTGATTGCCGGCCCTTTTCCTTTCCCCAAATCGACTCGAATTTCCAATCCACGCCATCAGCGGTGCCGAGGGTGAAGACGTCGGCGCGGAGTAATGATCGCGGCGAGGAGGGCCTCGCCGGCTAACCACAAGCCGCTCGGCTCGGGCACGCTGGGAGTCAGTAGATACGCGTGCTTATCGGTATACCCCGATGGGGACGAGATTCGAACCTGTGGATTTCTGCCACAAATCAGGGTCTCGCGTTTTCAGGGGGCGTCTTTCTGGCCTGTCGCCATAGGCGGGTGTTTTTGCGTGGCGCCAGAGCAGGTCCAGAATGTCGGGCCGTTGTCTTTGCTGGAGTTACGTTGAGCTGACTGGAGGCGCCGATGCGCATGCCCCGCTGGTTCTATGCTGTGGTCGCGCTGATCCTGGAGGCGGTGGCGACCCGTCGGGACAGGCAGATCGGCTTCCTCAAGGCACAGATCGAGATCCTGCGCGGCAAGCTGCCGGGTACCCCCTGCTCCAATACCCGTTGTCGAATCTCCAGCCACTGGTCCATGTTCCTGAACACTCCCGGGCCTCCGTGAGAATCTCCGTTCCGCCGGCAGCGACCTTCGCCGCCAGACGACCGGCATTCTCACGAACGTCCTTCAGGGGTGCCGCACTTTCTCTCCGCCCCGCCACCCGCCGCACTTTTGCTCCGCCGTTCACAGGTCCTATGTCCCAATTGGCCTTCGCGGTTACTCCCGCTTTGTCATCTGCGCAGAACGCGGAAAAGGACGGCGAGCAGGCAGGCTGCAATGAGGCCATAGAAAATGGCGTAGCAGATATTCTCGATGATCGCGGCAAAACTTTCAGAAATGCTGGCAACACCAATCATCACGGGGACAAAAAGCCAAATGAGAACGCCGAACGCGAGAATCGGCACCATCAGGTGGAGGAGTATCCGAATCCAGGTGAACAGCCAGGCGCGAAACCAGCCGTTGGGCTCCACACGAAAATCGATGAGTGCGATCGCATACGAGACGGCGTACAGCATCCGAACCGGCATCGATGCTTGACCATAATCGGCACTCACCGAAGGACGTGCCAGCGGAGCCGGATCATAGATGAAAGCCGCACTCAGCGAAGCAAGCGAGTAGTGTTTGGCACGGCGCGCTAGAGAAATATCGCGGTGTGGCCAAACAGCAACAGCTTTCTCTGCCTCTCCGGACTTTCGAACCAATTCTTTCGACACGGCTACTCCCCTTTGCTCGGAACCGGAATGGCTTCGTTGCCCCGCTGCTGGAGAAGGTAATCCCGCTTCGCCTTTGTGCCCACAGCTAGGCCGACGACCGCGCCAAGACCAGGCCGATAACAATGCCGACCACCCCAAGTGCCTGCCACCTCAGCCGTCGTTGTCGCTCCGATTCTAGGCGGCTCTCAGCAAGATCCCGAGCCTGCTGCGACTCCTGGAGTGCCTTTTCGATGGCAGGGCTGCCATTCTTCAACACATCGACAAGCTGTTGCTTGTATTCGTCGCGCTGCTTTCGCGCCTCGTCGCGCTCTTTGACCGCTTGGTCATATGTCGAATCAAATACCAAGCCGCGGGCAGGCGTGGTGATCAGACCAGTTACGGCCGCCACGATGAGAAGCAGCGTAAGGGAGGCCCCATTCTTCCGGTCACTGTTTGCCCACATCGGACCTGCTCCGGGAAAGGGAATATTCCATCAGGCTTCGTTCCCGCAACATCGCCTTCGGAAGCAAAGCGGAGAGCCAGGGAAATCCAGAATCACGTGCGCCGCCACTGATCCGTCGACCTAATGAACCGGCGTCCGGTGTGATGACCTCAGGTCGCGGAAGACGGTCGCCAGTCTCTTGGCTGCGCCCGCCGGATACTAAGGCGATAGGTCATTGCGCAACCCTCTCCCAAACGGGTGCTGATTCTCATCTGATGCGCAAATCGCGTCAAGCGAAATATGCTTAAAGCGCATCAACTAAAGCCGAACGCATAGTGCCACCTGATGCCGACCAAGAGGAATCAGGCCCTCATTTACCGCAAGGTTCCTCCATTCCTTCGGGAGTTGCGGCGGAAGGCGAACCTGACGCAGCGCCAGTTGGCCAAGCGTATCAATCAGGACCAATGGTGGCTCACCCGCTCAGAAAGCGGCAGCCGCCGGGTTGATGTAGCCGAGTTCGTTGAGATCTGCATCGGCTGCGGCGTTGATCCCTCTGAAGCGCTGACGGAACTGGTTCGCCGCCGCCGATAACGACCTCCCTTCTTACGACGCCGGCGGCATCTGAAGTTCTCGCGGCCCGTTCCACACCCCTCCAATCAAATTGTTCCTTCTCTGACGGTGATCGTTTCTGATCGCCGGCCCTTTTCCTTTTCCCAAACCCATTTGAGGTTCCCTATGACTGATACATCTTACTCTCTCTCTATCGAGCACGAGCTGGAACTCTGGCGGCACGACCGCAGACTCCAGCATCGCATGCCCTTCAATCAGGGCTGCCGCAAAATGCTGGGACTTGGTCTGCTCTCTGACGGCGGGCCAGAAGACTACTGCCATCATGGCCTGCGGGCATTGGCGCCCAACCACATGCTTCGGTGGGTTGCCCTTCGAGATATTCCGCCGGGGCATTTTCCCGTCTCACCCAGCATGAATCGCCGGGTTGTCAGCTATGCCAGCGTGACACAGGCAAAGCTGCGTCATGGCCTGCCAACGATCGATTTCTCCCAGCCGGATCACCAAGGCTGGGACTTTCGCTTTCGACCCTTTACACCCTTCACCCGGCCGTGTGGCGTACGGGGCGAGGAACTGGTCGAGCCGGGACCCGACACGCTCAATCCTGAGCATTACCCCCGTGAGATGGCGCTGCTCAACCGCATCAGCAGTAACATGACCCACGCGGCGTTCTTCGGCCGCGATTCCCGGCGCCGGCCCCTTCGAAATGCGTGGTTTCAACGCCGGCCCGAGGGGCGACCCTTCCAGCTCGCGAGACCGGAGTTTTTCATGCCGCGGGCGATGCTGGCATTTCCACTGCGGGCCATGGATCAGCTTTATGCCCTGTCAACGCGCAGTATAGGGCAAGGAAGCATCATGCCATGCGCCGCCTGCCACAGCCATTTCGAGCTTGAGCGCTTCCGCGAACCCTTTGCCGAAATGGAGATGTTTGAGGATGGTAACTTCATCGCGCGATGTCCGTGCTGTGCCCGCATGCGTAAATGGCACCTGGACGATGCGGTGCCGGCGCGGATTCGCCGGCAGTTCCCGCTGGCGTTCCGACGATGCTTCTGCCATGCTCTCTCTCGGGGGTTGAAGCTTTGCGCAACCGAGGCCTGCACATACCTGGGCTGCTCCAACTCGGATGAGGGGTATGGCACATCCGGTCAGCCTGATCTGCTTATGCATCGGTTCCGCTCGGTAATCGATGGTCGAGGCTGGATGGTACCGTTGCCACGGGGTGCAGTGATCCATATTCGTGCCGGCCACGCATTGGAGCCCGGAGAGCTATGGTGCCGGATCACGCCTGATCCCGCGCCGATCAATTGGCAAATACGGGAATGGCATGACCAATGGCGCCGCCTGGACGAGATCTGCGCTAGTCCCGCAGTCCTATGCCACCTTCAGCAGGTCTGGTTCATGCATCAATGCCTTCGCCTGTCGGAATTGCCAGATCTGGTCCTGTTCCCCTGTGAGCTGGTCAGCATCGCGTGTCACGATCTGTCACCGGTAGATCTGTGGTGGGATCTGACGCCGGCGTTGGACGACCTTTTGCCCGACTACGAGGCATTCGCGCTTCCACCGCTATCGATACGCGGCTGGAAGAACCTTCGGAGCAGTCTGCCGGGAGATGTGAACCTTGACGCGCGCATAAGCGATTGCCGGTTCACTCTCAGCGCACATGGAAATGGACGAAATGATCGTTCCGCCCCTCACGTTCTCGCAATCCGCACACCCGCGCAGTACCGAGCCGCGTGATGACCAGCACGCGGTGAACCAATGATCCATCAGACAGAGCTGGACATCGATAATTGGACTTCGGCGGCAGGCACGCCGGGGCGGTAGCTTTGGCTAACAATGCTTGCGGCGGTCCCCTGCGCGGTGGCCGCCGCTTTCGCTTTCTGCCCTCGCGCGGTGCGGGGGCGGTTGTGTTTCACGACATGACCGTCCCCGCGCCCGGGGACGGTCCCTACCTGCAAGGAGATCGTCCCATGACCACTGCTTTGCAAGACCCCATCAACTGGCAGGCCGGCTTCCTGACTTTCTTGTCGGCGATCCAGACCCACGCCCAGATCCAGTTTCGGCACTTGCCCTTGGTGCACTGCGAAGAGGCGGTACAGGAGGCCATCGCCAGTGCCTGCTGCAGCTACCAGCGCTTAGCGGCACAGAACAAGCTCCAGGTCGCATACCCCGGCACGCTGGCTGACTATGCCGTCAAGCACGTCCGCCGCGGACGGCACGTCGGCGGGCACCAGGATGGTGCGCGGGACATCATCTCACCGGTATACCAGCGCCGCCATGGGGTGAAAGTGCTCAGCTACGATGAGCCCACCTCAAGCGAAGGTGACTGGAAGCCGCTCGTCATCGCCGAGCGGAAGAATCCCATCCCCGATACCGTGGCCTTCCGCATCGACTTTGCGAGGTGGCTCAAGGGCCTGGCCCTTCGCGACCGCCGCATCATCCGCGCCTTTATCCGTGGCGATTGCCCCACCCTCGTGGCCCAACGCTTTGGCCTTTCCAACGGCAGGGTCTCCCAGCTCGCGCCGGCGGTACGAGAAGGCGTGGCAGATCTTCCAGGGGGAAATGGTTGACGTGCGGACATAGTGCGCTGCATGAGCCACGACGGCAGCGGGGGTGAACCATCGATTCGTGGCTGGGGCTTCGCTGTCATTCCCGAATTCAGATGACCAAATGCCCGCTTCAGCCCCGCGCCGGGGCACACCGCCATCGGCGTGATGAGTGTCAAAGTATGTCCTTTGAACATTCCCTGAGTCTATGAAAGGAGCACGTTCATGAACAAGCGATTACCCGAATCCGCCAAGCGTCCGGTGTCGCCCGAGCGATGCAAAGATGCGGAAACGCCGGAGCTGATCCTGCGCGCGAGCTGGGGAAACTGATTGGCCAATACGTCGGCCGTAGGCGCGATATCGTCCGCCATAATCCAGAGCCGCCATCGCAGAAGCCGCATTCACCGGCCAGCGGGCCGTAACAGGACCCTGCCGCCAACGGCAGCATTCGATTGCGTGTGCGAGCGCGCAATACAATGACCATAATCCTGAAACACAGGTTGGGCCATCGGGATTGGCCGGAGACGAGCGATGAATGAGGCGCAGGATGACGTACGACAAGGTGGTTGGCTCCGATCGACGAGACGACCGCGGCGAAACAATCGTCTTGGACAAGACACCGGCCGACCGCACGCAGCCAGATACAAATCGGTTTTTCGCAGGCCCGGACGGCGATGCATGCCAAAAGTTCCTCGCCCGCTACGAGCACCTCGCCGTATCTGGAACCGAACCTCTCTACGCGATGCCGCCAGAGTTGATCGGCGCGATCGCCGAGTTCGTTCCTGGCTGGCTCACTGCCGATGAGTTGCATTTCGAGCGAGACTTAGCTGAGTTTTGCCGGAGATGCGCGTGGGCCGCTGGGATCGTACAAGGCAACACCGTCCCGGCTGCCCCCTTGCCGATACCGCTGCCGCCGGCATATCCGGGTAATCAGGGGGAGCAAGAGGCTCTTCGTCTTCTCTCGCCGCTTCTGGATCAGCGCCAAGCCTATGCCGGGTGGCTGCTGACCAATCCCCTGTTTGTCGCCGAACGCGATCGCATCCGCGAGCATCGTACGCAGAGGCGTAGCTGGCGCAGTTTTGTTGAGATGCCGGATGACAAACCTGACCCGACGTTCAAGGAGTTTTTGAGCCGTTGGAGCCTCGGTGGCTTTTCCTGTTGGGATCTCCCGGTGCCCCAAGGGCCAGACCTGACTTCGATCGGCCTGCCTCGATCGAGATCGTCGACAGACATCAGATTTGAGATACCGGTGACTGTGGGACTGCCGGAAAAGTACCCCCAGCGACTGATCATCGAGAACTTCCGCCGGCAGAAAGCACCGCCCCACCTGCTGGAGTGGGTCAACGTCCTTCAACGTCGGGGCCAAGGCAAGGGCGTCAGCCATTATCAGCAGATTCTCCCGCTGCATTTCTATTACAACCTGGCCCTCCGCCCACGCTATGGCCAACGGTTCCGAAGGCATGTCGAGCAACTGGATCAGGCATTTGGGGATTATTTTGGTCGAGGTGAAGACCTGATCAAAAAGCTGCGCAGCCAGATCGCCCGGCGACTGCGACGTAGGGTGGAATGAGCAGGCTGCGGTCGGAAGGGGAAAAATCGGGGGCCAAAGTTTCTCTCGACTTGCGAAAACGCCGCTCAGAATATGTGACGAGACGACGCTTCATCCCGTGATGCTGGCGTCGGCGCTAGCCATGGAAGGTGCGCGGACTCATGTATCAGGTTGCCGAACCTGTCGCAGGCAGTGGTAAGTCGCTCGGACCGGCCCGCAGACGGATGCTGCGCGCGAGCTGCAGGGCTTTCACACCCACGTCACAGCCAATGGCGTCGCGATAAACATCTGGGCGCGCGATGGCAAATATATCGCACGCGGGTACTGCCGTGGCGAGCGATTCGGCGAGACACTTGGAGGTGCGTCCCAAGCACCCGTGCGGCTGAGGCAACTCATGGGTGAAATCGAAAATGAAACTTACCTGAGACCTTCGGAGGCGCACCGCAGACCATTGAAGCACGGGCCGCCGCTCAGACTGACAATGCGCAAGTTGATCGACGAACACCTCAGCGAAAAGCGTAAGCTGCGCGGCAAAGACACGACTCAAAACTACCTCGCCCGCCTGCTGCCGGTGCTGGAGTTTTGCGAGCTGCAGCACATCCGAAAGCGCTACCCCTATGCGGAGACGATTGACCGCGGTTTCGTAGTTGATCTTCGGGCGTACCTCTTTGACCGCCGCGTCGCTCGCAACGGCCACCCCTTAACTTACCTGCATCGCATGTCGCCCCGACAAATTCACAACGTGCTGTCGACGTTAGCCATGGTTCTGAACTGGGCGCACCGACCGGACGTCAATAAGCTCCCGCTGAGCTTTTCTAATCCCCTCACGAGTGATGTGATCGGCAAGCTCCCGGCAAAAGATCCTTTAGCGCCGCCGAAGGTACCTGTGGAGCTGCGCATCGAAATGGTAAATCGCGCGGATGCCTGGCAACTAGCTGCTTTTGCGCTACTCTTCGTGTTGCCACCGCGCCCGGAGGATTTCGCGGGACTGCTGGTCAGTGATGTGCTGTGGCCGCAAAGGCAGATGCAATTCGGCATCCGTATGAACGGAGACGACTTCAACAAAGGGAGGCAATGTTACCGCGCACCGTTTCCACCAGAGCTGGATCCGATCATTGGTTGGCTAATTGGCGGACGAAACGAGGGGCCCCTGATCCGGCGCCGGAGTGTGCTGGACGGAAGCAGGCCCGCGTGCGCTAAGTTAACCAGCGAAATTAATTTGACACATGCCTACCATCGGCTGCTGGAAAACGCAAAGACGGGAGAAGTCCAGGCCGACCAAGATCGCAAGAGGTTATTCCGCCGGCTACTGCGTCAGATGGGGGGAGCATCGGAGGATTCGCTTGCGCGGGAATTTCAAAAAGTCCTCGCGAGAATCGACGGAACGCCGGGGATTCGCCTCTACGATTGTCGCGGGTCGATCACAACAGACCTTTTGAATGCAGGAGTGGACAAGGATTTGCGGCTTTACCTGACCGGCCACTCGCTGCGTGGTGAAATCCTGGCCCATTATCAGTCGCTCGATCTCGAGCGGCACCTGACCGGCTATTTCCGCCATATCTCGCCGCTGCTTAAAGCCATTGCCACACGCGCGTCCGAACTAGGAATGTCGAACCCAGCTCCCGCGAACCAGCTCAAAGATGTTCCAATCGTTCCCGTCCCCGCTGTTCAGGCGAAGTCGCTCGATCATACCGCCAATCACGAGGGCCAATCATAATCGTGTCGATTCGTTTTCCCATGTGTGGCTGTTCGTCAAACCCTGATGGCTATCTGAGACAGGTCGATTGCCGCCGCCGCCCCTGTTCCAAAGTGCGGCGGTGGAGACGCAAGGCGATCTATACTTACGGTCGCATCGTGCGTGACGGCAATTGGATCTGTGCCCAGCGAGATCGATCGCTTTCGACAATCCATGGCAGCAGCGGTGACAACGGCTTGGACCGTTGGTCGGATCTGAGCCGATCCGCCACCAAGCCGAGGATCATCATCCGCATGCGAGACCGAAAGAATGACCGAACCACCTCGCACACCCTGGCAACGATTAAAGCGCTCGACTGGAAGCCTTCCGGAAGAAGGGTGAACGCCATCGCCTCAGATTGTTCGCGCGAGCAAAGAATGCAGTTGCCTCGCGCGTCCATGAAGGAATATAAGAGGAGTATGTATCCGGAGCGGCGCGATATCGATGGCAAATCGACGGTTCAGGTCCAAAGTACCTGGTGCACAATTGGTGCACATTGGGTGCACGCTCCCACGCCGTCGCAAAGAAGTCGTTGTCGCGTGTTCGTCCGGTTGATGTCCGTAATTTCAGTTCAATCCACAGGCTACGCACCCGGACGGGACCGCGTGGCCGCGCAAGCGAAGCGAGATGGCCGAGCGGGGCCGGAGTCTCCTCCTCTCCGCTTTTTCAGATTGTGGTCGGTTTCACCACGAAGCCCCGATTTATCCCACTCGGCCCGGAAATGAACGTATGGCGCGTGGAAACGATGCGCCTTGGTAAACTTCTTCGACTGCCGGGCGGACGGATTCTCTAAACGCCAAGCGTTTTCTTCAGCATCCGATAAGCCACCTTGCGGATATCGGGGCAAAAGCAGTGATCCAGGGGGAAATGGATTTCCTTTAACGCGTCGTCCGCGCCCAATATTCGATAGACGCGGCGAGACAACTCGATCGCATCCGGCAAGTGCGCGGTGTTTGGGAAGATCTTGTCTTGCGTCGCAATGCTGACCAATACCGGGCGCGGAGCGAGCATCGCGACCCAGATATGAAAGTCGATCGGCGTGTTCTCCATCTTGCCGTTGTAAAGTCCCAGCCGCGGGATCAGCGCAGTGCGGCGCCACCAGCGATCGGGACCCGAGTCGTCGCGGAAGAGATCCATTCCGCAACTGATAACGCCCGCCTTGATCCGCTGATCGGCCAGCATCGCAAAGAGAGTACCGTAGCCGCCGTGGGAATGACCCAGGCAGGCGATTCGGGTCGAGTCCACCTCTGGGAGCTGCTGCATCACGTCAAGCGCACGCGAGGTATCGTAGGCCATCTTCCCCATGACTGATCCATCCGGCTGTGCCTCGAAGAATTCGTCGGCTGAGTGGTAGTAGGCGTTGGCATGGCCGGACTGACGTTCCCCGAAGGCAATCGCGTCCGGGACAAAAACCACAAAGCCCTCCTCGGCCAATTCCCTGGCATACCAGACGCCGTTGATCGCCCCGGGCAGCATATCGAATCCCACCGTTTCGTTCTTTCCGCTGCACGATGTCTGATGCAGCGCCATCACGGCCGCGCCGCTCTGCTTCAGGTTTTTGGGCACCAGAAGCCACGCGTATCCCCATTCGCGATCCGTCAGGGCGTAGCGCAACCGGCGCATGGTGTACGGCGAGGCGCCGTGGTTCTCCAGACTGTCACCGATGGTTTCGAAGCGCACTTGCGCGGGCGGACGGTCGGTCAGTTTTCCAAGCAACTCGTCAGTCATATCCTGCCACATCTTGCGCTTTTCTTCCCACTGTTGCGGCGTGGCTCCCTGGTCGATTGGAGGGATCAATTCGTGCGTGCCGGATTGCTCGCTGTGAACCGGCTTCCAAGTCTGGCGCAGCTTTCCACTTGTCAAAATCCCAGCCCCCGGCCGGCCAGTACCACAGATATGACATGACAGGACCTCAACTTGAATTAACCAATGTGGAAATAATCCCGGGAACCCCCGCGCTGCACAAGAGGGTGGAATCTGTCAAGGCGCTGGCGGAGCATCGCAGGCCGGTGATGAACGCGCAGCGCGTGATTCAGATGCGTTGCGGGCGACTATCAACCGATCAAACTTCGGCTGTGATGCAATGATGATCTCCGATATGCTGCCGGCATGAAAACCACGTCGGTCGTTGTGGGGGCTGTTTTCCTGATGATCGGCGCATGGGCCAGCGCCGGGACGAATTCAGCGTTTTTCCCCCAGCAACTGATGCGGCACGTGCGTGAGAACGCCCGGCAGGACCCCTGGGCCAAAGGGCTGTGTGATAGGGCTATCGAACTGGCCAAGCCGTGGAAGGAGATGTCGGACAATCAACTTTGGAATCTCATGTTCGGCGCGACACTGCCGCGATCGTGGATGGTCTGGTCCGACGGCGTCTGCCCGGCGTGCGGCAAGCCAGTCCCGATGTACCAATGGAAGGTCGATGCGCTCAAGCACCCGTGGAAGGTGCAATGCCCGCATTGCGGCGCGTTTTTTCCAACCAACGACTTCAAAAAATTCTACGACTCCGGGCTTGATGAGCACGGGATTTTCGATCCGGCCAAAGCGGATCGCTCGCTGCTGTACAATACCGATCATCCCTTTCCCAAAGACCCGCTGCATACGTTCGGCGTCGATGACGGGACCGGATACGTTCGGGGAAAAGACCGGTGGAGGTTCATTCCGACTTACCTGGTCTTCGGGCAATGGAAACAAGCGGTGCATCACGGCATCATCGCGCTGGCAAACGCGTACGAGCTGACGGGCGATCCGATCTATGCGCACAAGGCGGCGATTCTGCTGGACCGCGTGGCGGATGTGTTTCCCACGTTCGATTTCTATAGGCAGGGCATTCTGTACGAGACGGTGCATGGCGACGGCTACGTTTCCTACTGGGCCGACACCACCATCGAAATCCGCGAGATGGCCATCGCCTACGACGCGATTAAGCCGGTCATCTGGAGCGATGAGGAACTGGTGGGTTTCCTGGCCGACAAGAGCCGGCAATATCACACGCCGATTCAAAAACACACCAGCGCCGACATCGTCCACAACATTGAGACGCGGATTTTTAAGGACGCCCTGGCCCATCCGAAGAAGATCTATTCGAATTATCCGGAGCAGTACCTGACGGAGGCGGTCATCGAGACCGTGTTGGATTGGCCGGACAACCGCGAGAAAGTCTTTGCGCTGCTCGATCCGGTCATCGACAAATCGACGGCGGTGGACGGTGTGACCGGTGAGAAGGGCCTGCCCGGCTATGCGGGTTACGCGATGCAGCGCCTGGCGGAATTCCTGGGCTACTACATTCGCGCGGACAAGACCTTCCTGCCGGAGTTGATCCGGCGTCATCCAAAGCTGCCGCAGGCATGGCGGTTCTTCATCGACACCTGGTGCGATCATCAGCAGTATTACCCGATGATCGGCGATGCCGGCTACTTCGCCGAGCGCGTCAATCATTACTACGCGGTGACGTTCCGCGAGGACAGCGGGCTCAATGCCCGCGACCATTCGGCCGGTGTGCTCGCGCCCTCGATGTATTCGTTCCTCTGGCAGCTATATAAGGAAACCAACGACCCGGCTTTCGCGCAGGTGATCTACCATCACAACGGGGACAAACTCGACGGGCTGCCCTACGACCTGTTCTGCACCCACCCCCAGGCAATGCGACAGGAGCTCAAGTCGGTCATCGACAAGAACGGCTCCGAAATCCATTTGGGTGACGTCAACAAACAGCAATGGCATCTGGCGATTTTGCGTTCTGGAAAATCGAACAACAGCCGGGCGCTGTGGCTCGATTACGACGCGGGTCTGGCTTGTAGTCTTTATCCGAGCGGAGGCCATAGCCAACAGGACTGCTTGAATCTGGGGCTGTTCGCCAAAGGTCTCGATCTGATGCCGGATTTCGGATATCCGCCGGTGCAGTACGGCGGGTGGGAGTCAGAGCGTGCCAAATGGTACCACTCCACCGCCGCCCACAACACGGTCCTCGTCAACAACGCCGATCAATCCGACGGCACGCCGGCGCACAACCCTCTGGGCGGACGGCGACGGCTTTAGCGCAATCACCGCCTCGGCGCCGGAAGTCTACCCAAAGATCGTCAACAGATACGAGCGCACGGTGGCGCTGGTGGATGTTTCGCCCACCGATTTTTACGTGCTGGACATCTTCCGGGTGGCGGGTGGCCACGAGCATGAGAAGTTTTTCCTCAGTCATTTCGGGCAGATCGAAGCCTCCCTGCCGATGCAGCCCGCCACCGACTATTCGCACCCGGAGATGCGCGATTTCAAAGTGGCTCGACATCCGCAACCCGGCTGGTCGGTAACCTGGAAGGTGGAGGATCGGTACCATTATCTTCCCAAGGGAAGCGACGTGCGGTTGCGCTACACCGATTTCACCCATGGAATCGACGCATACACCTGCCAGGCGTGGGTCGTGGCGGGGCTATACAACACAACCCAGGAAACCTGGGTCCCGCGCGTGATGGTCCGGCATACCGGCGGTGAAGGGCTTCAAACAAATTACGTCAGTCTGATCGAGCCTTTTGATGGAAAAACCGGCGCGGTGATTCAACGGGCAAGCCGACTGGCACTGAAGCAAGGCGACCACGACGCAGAGGATTCATCGGTAGCCCTGCGTGTGAATTTGACCGATGGCAGAAGCGATTTAATCATCAGCGATGACGGCGGTGCCGCGCTTGTCCAGCCGGATGAAAGGGTCACCACTGACGCGAAGCTTGCCGTGATCCGCCGCGATTCGGCCGGGTCACCCCGGATGCTCAGCTTTTGCAACGGCACTAAGTTTGAAATCAAGGGCATCGAGCTTCGTGCTGTCCCCGGTGCTTTTATTCAGATCCGCATCAATTCCAATGGGGCTAAACTGATTCGCGGAACCGCTGCGGACATTACCCTGCTAAAGCTTCGCGGCAAACGAATTACCTTCTGACGATCCTCCCGTATCGCGATGCGCGGCGAGACGTGATCGGGTCATCGTAGGCGGCTTGCGCGAAAGTCGTGGAATTCGATCTGACTGGCGCCGCACTGCGACCAAAAGCACATTCCCAATTTGCGCGACAGCCGCAGGTTCGGGCACCTTGTGCGGCCAGTGGTGAAGAACAGACGCGATTCCAGACTCATTCGGCACCTCGGCCTGCTCGCGCTCTTGGAGAGAACCGCGTCTCATACCACTCCGGGTTCGTCGTGATCGACCTCAGAGTTTGCGGTGATAGACGAATATCTTCGAGTGTGCCGGCTTTGGGATCGAAACGGTGAGGCCGTCAAGCAGTTCCCGACCGGTGACTTGCCGCGGCTGATCCGCGTCCAGATCGTCCAATTCATACGTCGCCGATGCATCGAGCCCCCGCAGTTTCAACGACGCCGTCTCGTAGATGCTCTTGGCACGCCGGAAGGCAAATACGGCACCGTTGCCTTTCTCCGGATCGTCAAACTGCCACGCCACCCAGACCGTGTCCTCCGTGGAATACGGCATGAGCAGGTAAAAGTCCTTCAGCATTAAAGACGCGAGCCGCTTCCATTCAGCGTGCCGCTTGCGAAGAGCGTTATAGTCAAGATCCCTCCGCCGCATGTCGTAAGAGCAGGTAATCCACGGGCACATCTGGCTGTGGAACGTGTATGTATTGGAAGAATCCACTCCTGTGCCGTAGTACGGCATCCATTCGGCGATTCCCATCGTGTGGTTCTGCTGCGCGACTGGATCAAAGATGAAGTCACTGCGCAACAGCGGCACAGCACGACGAAGGGTTTCGATGTCATTTCGCCGGCCACCTGACGCGCAGGTGTCAATCAACATATTTGGATGTCGCTTGCGCAACTCATCCCAGTAATCAAGGAGACCTTCGATGTAGCGAATTTCGGTGATGCCCTGACGATCTTCGGCGTCGTTGCGCGCGCCAAAACGACAACGGGTTGATGTTGAAATCGGTTCGGTACAGGTCGATTCCTTCAGACTTGATCAGTGCATCTGCGCGTTTGAGCCACCAGTTTCGTGCAGCCGGGTTTCCAAGATTGAGCAGCTTGTCGGTGCCATCTTTTCCGAGAAGGAATTCGGGATGCTTCTCGTACAACTCCGTTCCCGGAGCGACTCGCTCGGGCTCAAACCAGACCAGCGATTTGACGCCTCTGGCATGGGCGTAATCAGTGATCGCGCGCAGCCCGTGGGGGAAACGCTGGCGATCGACTTTCCACGTGCCCGTGTTCGACCAGCCGCCCTTGTTCACGTACCACCCGGCGTCCATCCACCAGTAATTCAGGCCAAGATTTTCCTGTACGTAACGGTCGATGAAAAACTCCTGATTCTCCTCGTTGGCATGAATCATTTCGTCAAATTGGTGCGAACTGCACGCGGCCGTATAGGGAACGGGCGGTTTGCCATAAGGATGCGGCATGTTGTGCGCGATCATCCATCGCCGCCAGATATTCTGTGCCCGTGCGGCATCCCCTTCATAGAACTGCATAACGACCAGCGGCGTGCGCACTTCCTCGCCGGCGTGCAGCACGAAATGCGTCAGTTCCTGTCCCCCGACGACGCGCAGTCCGTTCGTTTTGTCGCGCGTAAATGTCGCTGCCCACTGTCCCGGCCACCCAAGTACGATGATGGTACCGCCGCCGGGGCGTTCGATATCGAAATAGGGCAAGTTGGTGTTGGTCGATCGGCCACCCGCAGTTGTTATCCAGATGCTGTCGTTCGGACCAAGCTTCGTTTCGTGGGGCTGGTAGTCGGTCGGCGTGCATGGGCTGCCGGTGTTATGGTGAAGGACGAATTCGCCATCGGAACCGCAGCGCAAGGTCGTGTTGATCGCCTCCAGGTTCTGGATCATCGGCGAGTCAGTCGAGCTAACGTTCTTGACGTATACCGTCCACTCGACCGTGGGAAAGTCGGTGTATTCGACAGCTTCACAACGAGCGACAAGCCCGCCGTTCTTCCAGGTAACGACGTGGCGGACCCGGGTATCGTCGAGTTTTACGGTCATCCGCTCGGGCGGTGCGACCCGGTTGAAAAACGACTTACCGCCGACCTGCATCGAGAAGAAGGGTTCTTTCGTGAACTTGGCCGGGCCTGTGAACGGCTGACTTGTGTCGGGCGCGGCTGCTGTGCCAGTCAACTTTGCCGCCACCCAAGATGCGCGAAGCTGCATCTCCGCAGGCGTCGGCGTGACCGCCAGCGCTCCTGTGGCCAACATCGCCACGATCATCGCTACCACACACAGGGTACTGCCGCGCATGACCCGTCCTTTTAACGGGCTTTCGCCCTCAATGAAATTCGTTTGCCGGATCGCCTATGCACGCTTGAACCATCAAAGGTAATTGGAGATTTGCAGTCCAACCATTTCGGCGGCGAGGCGGACGTTTTGTGCGACGTCGGGCAACAGTTCGATGGACTGGCGCTGGGCCCGTTGTTGGTTCTCAAACTCGCGTTCGCCCGGTACCCGGATGTGATTCATTCCGGCGACGGTCGGTGCGGCGTGAATCTCATCGATGAGTTTGTCGATGCGCTCCAGAAATGCTTCGCGGGGCCCAAACACCGCCGGATCGATCGCGATGAAGGCCGCGCCGTGAAACGTCGGTTGATCCGCTCCTACCGCCATCCATGAACCGATACCAAACGTCATCGCAGCGCCACTGAGTGGGCCGGCAAGAGTCTCGATCAGCAACGCCAGACCAAAACCCTTGTAGCCTCCGAACGGGAGCAAGGCTGCTTTCTCCGGATACAATTCAGCATTCGTCGTGGGCATTCCATCCGGCCCCACGATCCAATCACCCTGAATCGGTTTGCCGAGCATGCGGGCCTGGTAGATCTTTCCTCCCGCAACCGTACTGATGGCCATATCGAGGAGGAGCGGCGGATGCCGAGAGGCGGGAATGGCATAGGCGAATGGATTGGTGCCAACGACGGCCTTTTGCGCGCCCGGCGCGACGACCGAAGGCGTGTCGTTGGCAACGCTAATGCCGATCAATCCGGCTTTCGCGGCAAGCAACGAGTAATACCCGGCCGCCGCGAAATGGCCGCCGTTTCGCACGCCCACGTAAGAGATGCCCGCGGTCTGCGCCTTGGCAATTGCGCGTTGCATTGCATAGATGCCAATGAGCACACCTACGCGCGGAATCACCGTCCACGAGCGCCCATGCCGGCCCTTCGCTTGTCACGCGGGGCTGGCCGTGTATTTTCGCCCGCCGCCCTGGAGCCGTTTGAGATAGCCGGGAAGCAGCTTGACGCCGTGCGTGCTGACGCCGAACTCGTCAGCCGTGGCCAGCACGTCAGCCGAGAGCGCGGCATTCTCTGGGCTGAGTCCCGTGCTGACCAACGCATCGGTGATGAACCGACGCAAAGAGGCGGGGCGAATCGATAGCGTTGGCGAGTCGTTCATGATCCGGATTTTGGGACGGTGTTGACCCCGTTCACCACATCGACCAGCGGCTCCCCACGAAGCGCTCGCAATACGTGTTTCGCAACAGACTCGCGCAGCCGCGTTACAGCCGGCAGGCTCGCCGAGGCCATGTGCGCAGACATGATAACTTGTTCAAACTTCAATAGCGGGTGGGTTGCAGGCACCGGCTCAGGATCGCACACGTCGAGCATGGCCATTCCGACCTGCCCGCTCTTGAGCGCCTCCACCAGTGCAGCGGTGTCAACGAGGTCGCCTCGTCCGACGTTAACCAGCGTGAATCCACGTTTCGTTTTCGCCAGAGAATCGGCGTTGATCAGCTTCCGCGTCTTTGCATTGGACGGACAATGCAGCGTTATGATGTCAGAGTCGGCGAGCAGCCGATCGATGGGTGCGGTGATCGCACCGGCGGCTTGGACGTCATTTGCAGGAACGACAGGATCGTAAATCAACACTTTGGCCTTGAATGCAACAAGGCGGCGCACCACCTCGCGGCCGATTCGACCGAAGCCGACGACCCCGACCGTGCGATCCTTCAAGGCGCAGAGTGCTGCCAGCGGCGTCGCCAGCTTCCATTCACCCTTTCGCGCTCCGATCGCATGGGCAACAATCTGGCGGGTCGAAGTTAGAATGAACGCGAGCGTCTGGTCCGCAACTTCGTCGATGCAGTAGTCGGGGACGTTGCACACCGGAATGTTTGCCGCCTTCGCGGCATCGAGATCGACATTGTCCACCCCGATCCCATATCGCACGATGATGTGCGCACGTCGCATGCTCTGGATGGCCTGCGCATTGACAGGCGCAAACTGCGTGATGACGTAGTCGGCATCCGCCACGGCTTGTCGCATTCGGCGGGCGATTTCGCCTGGAATCCGACAACTTCCAATCCGGCTGAGCCAAGCAATTCGGTTTCCACCGACAAATCTGGAAAAGCAAAGTCTGTAACGACGACCCGACTCATGGCGCCTCCACTGCAAACAGGCTGTATACCGGCTATCTAAAGCACAGGCAAGGTGAGCATGGGCAGATAGGGTTATTGCGGGTTCTTCGTTGATCCGCGGGCGAAGTCCCAGTATCCTTCCGGTATGCTGCCACTCAAGGAGAGAGTCTTTCGGCACATTCGTGACCAGATGCTTACCGGCGTGATCCAGCCGGGCCAAAAGGTATCCGAGGCCGGTTTCGCCAAGGGTATCGGTGTGAGCCGGACGCCGGTGCGCGAGGCTCTGGTGCGGCTGGAAACGATGGGGCTGATTGAGCAGCAGCCGGGTATCGGGACCCGCGTGCGGGAGCCAGACCGCCGGGACATGGAAGAGTGCTTCGAACTCCGCGAAGTGTTGGAATGCGGCGCGGCACGGCTCGCGGCGCAATGGATCACGTCCGAAGAACTCGCCGAACTCGACGCATTGACCGGGCAATACCGCGACATCGCAAGACGCCTGCAACAGCCGTTTACGTCCAAAGAACTGGATGAGCTCTCCAGCCGTGCGAATATCCTGGATTTGTCGTTCCATCTCAAAATCATGGCGGCGACAAAAAACCGGCGCATCGTTCAAGTGGTGGCGGACGTCAATCTGTTGACCCGGATTCTTCGTCGGAATGCAAACCTTCCGTCTGAAAGTCCACTGCGGCGCGTGTCGCGCGTTCTGTTGCACCATCACCGCATTCTCGAAGCGCTCCGGCGCGCGATGCCAACCGGGCGGTTGAAGCAACCCGGGCGCACGTTCGCTGGTCGATGCAGGGACACCTGGCTGCATTGGATTGGTATATTCGCAACGCCGCCGCAAGCACGGCGCAAAGTGGCATGTTCTATCCGGAGAGTGTGGTCGATGTGCTCGGCCAGATTGAAAGCGGGGCGAGCCGCCAGAACCCGATAGACCGAAAAATGCCTCGTCCCAGCTAATTGGCCCGCGATAATGAGTTGAGTGCTTAGCCTTCTTCAGGAGCCCATTTCATGGCTCAGGCGAATCGTGTTTTGTTGTCTGCCGGACCTGCGCCGGACGCCCGTTTGGATCACGCCAAGCAAGGCGGCCTGTCGATTGAGACCGCGCTGTCGCTCTATCGAACAATGCTGCGAATTCGCCGGTTTGAGTTGACCGCGCAGAAGGTCTACAGGGCCAGCGAAATGCCTGGCTTCATCCATCTCTACATCGGAGAGGAAGCGATTGCCGCGGGTGTGTGCGCATCTGCATTCCAGTGATTTCGTGACCAGTACGCACCGCGGTCACGGACATGCGCTTGCCAAAGGGGTGCCGGCCCGCGAGGTATTGGCCGAACTCTATGGCCGATCGGGCGGCGCCAGTGGTGGGCGGGGCGGATCGATGCACATCTACGCTTACAAGTACGGGTTATTCGGTACGAACGGGTTTGTCGGGGGGGGGCTGCCGGCGGCAACCGGTATCGGACTGAGCGCCAGAATCCGCAAGAGCAACGATGTCGCCGTCGCCTTCTTCGGGGACGGGGGGGTCAACCACGGAACGTTCCACGAATCGATCAACTTTGCGGGAATCAAAAAGGCGCCGGTCGTCTTCGTCTGCGAGAATAACCTCTACGCGACAGCCACCGCGCTCGAAGATTGCGACGCTCAATACGGAGGTGGCCGCGAAGGCCGCCGCCTACGGAATTCCCGGCATTGCGGTGGACGGGAACGACGTACAGGAAGTGTATCGGGTTGCGGGAGAGGCAATCCGCCGCGCATGCGCGGGTGACGGGCCGACGCTGATCGAGGCCAAGACGTATCGAACCGTCGGGCACCAGGAGGGGGATCCGGTGACCGGTGTATATCGTGGCCAGGCCGAACTCGACGAATGGAAGGCCAGAGATCCGGTTCACGTCTTTCGCGAGAAGCTGCTGGAGCAATACGGGATCGATGCCGCCCGGCTTGATGCGCTTGAGAGCGAAATCGGCGACGAGATTCAAGCGGCACTGGAGTTTTCGAGAAACAGCCCGCAGCCCGATCCGAAGCGCGCCAACGACCACGTATATGCTATTCCCCTCCATCCTACCGACCTTCAGACACGCATTCCCGAGAGTGGTCCGAGCAAGCTGCTGACCTACGTTGACGCCGTTCGCGATGCGATTGCCGAAGAGATGCGCCGCGATCCGCGCCTGATTTACATGGGCGAAGGTACCGGCGAACGCGGCGGCAGTTTCGCTCACACGAAAGGGCTTTGGACGGAATTCGGCGGCGGACGGATGATCGACACGCCGATCTGCGAACTGGGCTTTACCGGCGCGGCAATCGGCGCGGCGGGCACGGGCTGCCGCGCGATCGCCGATGTGATGTTCGTCGATTTCGCATTCGAAGCGGCCAGCCAGATTGTCCACCAGGCCGCCAAGCTCCGGTACATGTCCAACGGGCAGGTTCAAGTGCCGATGGTTATTCGCGCCAGTTGGGGCACGATCAAGAACGCCGGTCCTCACCACAGCGGGGCGTATCACTCCGTCTGGGCACATATGCCTGGCTCATCGTCGTCCTCCCATCGAGCCCAATCGAAGGCAAGGGATTAATGAAGACGGCGCTGCGGTGCAGTGATCCGGTGCTCTTCCTCGAGCCCAAGATGATCTTCTCGATGAAGCAGGAGGTGCCGAGCGACGAATACTTTATTCCGTTCGGCAAGGCCAACGCCCTCCGGGAGGGCGAAGATCTGACGCTGGTTAGCTGCGGTCATCTGGTGCACCGTTGTGTCGAAGCAGCGGAGAAGCTCGCCGCCGAAGGCGTGACATGCGACGTCATCGACCTTCGCACCATTCAGCCGCTGGACGTTCGATACGGTGGCCGGGAGCGTCGAGAAGACCGGCCGGCTGATCGTCGTTGACGAGGGCTTTTCGATGTGTGGCCTGGGCGGTGAGCTGGCGGCGGCGATCTGCGAGCGTGCGTTCTATTCGCTCCAGAGCCCGATCGCTCGCGTTCACACCGATCCGACCGGACATCCGTTCAGCCCGGCACATGAGAATGAGGTTGTCGTCACGGTGGCGAAAATCGTTGCCGCCGCCCGGAACTCGATGGCGGGCGAGCCTACCCCGGCTCGCCGATTCTCCGGCCCGACGGTGGCCGGTGGCCATGCTTCGACCGTGAAAGTCAAATCAGGTGGCCCGATCACGACGGAGAGTCACGAGTCGGTTGCAACCGTTGCGACAAATGAACCGAATGGCGTGGCGCTCGAAGATTCCCAACATGGATCTCACAATCACCGAGGCCAAGATCGTGCGATGGCTGGTGCCGTTGGGATCGACAGTGACAGAGGGGCAGGAATTACTCGAAATCGAAACCGACAAGGCGAATTCGGCCGTTGAAGCGCCTGCGTCGGGTACGCTTTCTCGTGTTGATTTTAGAGAGGCGCGACAGTCAAGATCGGACAGGTCATCGGACACATTTCGACCTGAGAAGTCCCGAGTCGGACGCAGAGATGTTGGAGCGATGAAGGTATGCTCCAGTCTCTGCGCAACATCGCCTGGAATTGAGACATCGATGACGAAATTGCAGACACCGTCGTCGTCAGTGCAATCCACTTCGATGGAACTGGTGCCCGAAATACGAGCCTCCAGCGGCATGGGCTGGGAGCGACGGCTCCGACGTCTCCTGGCGATTCCGGAATTGGGCATCACTCTGGTTGTCCTGTCTCTCCTGATCGGGTTTTATTTCGTCAATTCCTCGATCCTCAGTCCCGCCAGCATCGCGACGCTGCTGTGCGCAACGGCGTTCGTAGGCATCATCGGGATTGGACAGACTCTCCTTTTGATCTCGGGTGAGCTCGATATTTCGGTGGGTTCCGTCGCGGGTCTGTGTGCGATCATTGCGGCGTACCTGATGACAACTGCCGAATTGCCTGTGCCGGTGGCGATTGTTTCAGCGCTTCTAGCGGGGGCGGGGATCGGCTTGGTCAACGGCGTTCTTGCGGTAAGCATTGGCATACCCGCGTTCATTGTGACTTTGGGAATGCTCTACGTTGCCAAAGGGTTTACGTACCTGATCTCTGCTGGATATCCCATCTATCCGCTACCCGAATCGATATCCGCGTTCGGTCGGGCATCGCCACTGGGTATTTCGTGGGCATTCTGGGTTTTCTTTGTGCTTGGTATCGCCTTTCAGCTCATGCTAAGCCGAACAGTCTGGGGCCGCGCTATTTACGCAACCGGCGGCAACGCGGAAGTTGCCAGAATCGCGGGTATTCGCACTCACCGGGTGAAAATCCTCTGCTACATGGTGACCTCCATGCTTGCGGCGCTGGCGGGCATCCTGCTGATGGCACAACTCAATGTTGGTCAGCCGGAGATCGGGCAAGGCTGGGAGCTGGAAGTTATTGCCAGCGTGGTGATTGGTGGCGTAAGTCTCTTCGGCGGAATCGGTACGGTGACGGCCGCCGCCCTTGGCCTCATGCTCATGCAGGTCGTTCGCAGTGGAATGGTACTAAGTAGTGTCAACACACACTGGCAGACGGTTGCAGTAGGCGCAATCATGATCGTGGCTGTCGGTCTCGATCTGGTGCGTCGTGTGCGCCCGAATCATGGAGTAAACCGAAATGCGATACACTTTCAAATTGTTGGTGCTGAGCGTCATTGTTTCGACCGCGTTTATTTCTGTCGGCTGTCACAGGACAAATGCGACGGACACAGCATCCACACGCCCGAAGAAGCTGTATTGGGTTCAGGCGTTGAAGGGACATCCGGTCCATCAATTGACACAAATCGCCTTCTCGGAGCGTGCAAGAGCTCTGGGTTACGAACCGGTGATCGTGGGTACGGATGGCGATGATATTGCCGGTACGATTGCGTTGGCGGAACAGGCGCTGGCCACAGATAAACCCGCCGGTATCGCAATCTGGGCGGGCAATCCGGCGTTCAATCCCTTCATCGCACGGGCTGCCGCGGCAGGGGTGCCGGTTGTGCTGCCACACTTTCCTGTCACGCCCGATGAAGCTGCCCGGCGCCAAGGGTGTGATCTCCTGCGACCCTGCTGCGTATGCCGCCATTGCCGCCGAGAAAGTCGGCGAGCGAATCGGGGGAAAGGGAACGGTGGCAATCACTCAAGGCTCGTTTAACACCACCGAGAACCTGGTTGCCTTGACATTCAAAAAGACCATGGCTGAAAAGTTTCCGAAAGTGAAAGTGCTCGACCCGATCGAGGAGGGCTTCGACCCCGCCGCCGCGTCGGCAAAGGCGGTTGCCCTGATCCGGGGCAACCCCGATCTCATGGCCGCATTCTCCACGACGGGCGGTGGTCCGCTCACCTGGGCCACCGCGCAGCGGGACGCCGGGAAAAAGATCGTCGTGGTCGGCATGGATTACACTCGCGTCAACCTCGACCTGGTCAAGTCAGGAGATGTCTACGCAATCATCGGCCAGCCTCTCTGGGAAGAAAGCGAAGGTGCGGCCGACCTGCTCGACAAGCTGGCCAAGGGTCAGAAAATCGAGTGGTGGACGAAACTGCCGGCGCCCTTCATCACGAAAGTCAACCTCGCGCCGAATTACGCGCGGCTCGACAAAGTCGAAGCGTTGATTCACAGACAGTGAAATCGGCAGTCCGCGGTGAGCAATGAGCCAGGAAAAAACGGCAGTCTCTTTTGACCAGATCTCGATGCGATTTGGCGCGGTGCGGGCGCTCGATCGCGTGAGCTTCAACGTGCAACGCGGCTGCGTTCACGGGTTGCTCGGCGCCAACGGAGCAGGCAAGAGCACGCTGTTGAAAATCCTCAGCGGCGTTTACGGATACGGCGCTTACACCGGCTCCATGCAAGTTTGCGGCCAGGAGATCAAACTCCACAATCCAAGCGATGCACTGCGTCGAGGCATTGGATACGTTCCGCAGGAAATCAGCGTCATTCCACCACTGAGCGTTGCTGAAAACGTTTATGTCGGTCATCTCAGCCGCGCGGGTATCGGGTGGATCAATCGGCGCAAGCTTAAGCGCCGCGCGCGAGATTTACTCGAAGCCAACGGGATTCATCTCAACCCCGAGTCATGCGTTGACGTATTGACGGCGAGCCAGCGACAGCTCGTGATGATTGCGCGGGCACTGGCGCTGAATCCCGCCGTGCTGATTCTTGACGAGGCCACCGCCTGCCTGACCGACCGTGAAACGGACAACCTGTTCAAACTCGTCTGCGGCTTCCGTCAGCGCGGGCTGACGACGATCTTCGTCACCCATCGTCTTCGCGAAGTCGAAATACTGGCGGATCGCGTCACTGTGTTGCGCGATGGGCGCATTTCGGCAGAGTTTGACCGGGCGGAGACAACCCACGACCGGATGGTTGACGCGATGGTTGGCAAGACCATCGCCGTGACGGCAGCGCGGGCCACGTCCGTGCATTTCGAAGAGAACGGTGCGGATGTGCTGAAAGTGCAAGGCCTCTCGATTCCTCACCCGCGTATTGCCCATCGCAACGCTGTTGATGATGTCTCGTTTTCAGTTAGGCGCGGCGAGGTGCTTGGGATCGCCGGCGCGGTGGGCGCCGGCCGAACGGAAGTGCTCAGCGCTTTGTACGGCCGCGTTCCACACCGAGGCCGCCTATGGGTCGAAGGTCGGCCGATGCGAATTCGATCCCCGCGCAACGCGCACAAATTAGGCATCGCACTTCTCACCGAGGATCGCAAGAGAGACGGCCTGCTTTTTAACCTGCCGCTGTTCAAAAACATCACGCTATCGTCGTTGGATCGCGTGTCGCGAATGGGCGTCCTGAACGACGCACGAGAGGAAGGCGCCGTCGGCGGCTTGTTCAAGGCTTTGGCGATCCGCGCTCCGATCCTCGAGGGTTGCGCCGGCAACGTTGAGCGGCGGGAATCAACAGAAAGTCATTCTCGCCCGACTTCTATTGACCAAGCCCAAGCTTCTTCTGCTCGATGAACCGACCAAAGGAATTGACGTGGGCGCCAAAGCGGAGATCTATCGCCTGTTATTCGACCTTGCCGCCAGTGGCATGGCGGTTATTGTCGCCAGCTCCGAGCTTCCGGAATTGCTGTCACTTTGTGATCGCATCATCGTGCTGGCGCGGCCACCTGACGGACGAGATGACGCGCGAGCAGGCAACCGAGCAGCGGATCATGCTGGCCTCGACAGGCCAAATGGCCGCAACTTCTGACCGAGGGATGAACTGAACGATGCGTACGACTCGACATCTGCGTGGCATTCTGGCTTCGCCGCGCGTGCGGCGGCTTGCCGAGAAGCAGGGGATCGACCTCACCTCGCTCCGGGGCAGCGGGCCGGGCGGACGATTGCTCGAGTCCGATCTTGTCGCGCCTTCGCATGAGCCGAAGGCGACCGCTCGATCCGTTGCGCTTGTCAAGGTAAGCGAACCCGAACCACAGATGCTTGCCAGCGGGGCCGGCTGTCGCGAATCGATGTCCGCGATCGAGATGGCAACGGCCCGGCGCCTCTCGCGCTCTTGGGCGACGGTTCCTCATGTGACTCTCTTTCGCGAAGTCGATGCATCGGGTTTCGAGGCCCAACGTCGAGTGTCGAGTCAATCGTTCGAGAAGCTCGGAATCAAGGTCACGGTCACGACCTTGCTCGCCAAACTCGTCGCTCGCGCGCTTTGGGGGCATCCACGATTCAACAGCAGCCTGGACGAGGCCAGATCGGAAATCGTCTACCGCGACGATGTGAACATCGGCTTTGCGACCGATACGCCGCGCGGCCTGGTCGTTCCCGTCATCGCCAATGTGGATCAGAAAACGCTGGGCGCGCTGGCTGCTGAATTGGCACAGCTCACTAACGTGGCACGCGAGGGGAAGCTTCGCCTAGATCAGATGCGCGGCGGGACTTTCACCATCAGCAACCTGGGGATGTCCCATCCCGGCTTCTTCACACCCATCGTCAATCTTCCGGAAGTAGCGATCCTTGGCGTTGGTGCGGTGCGCCCGTCGGGGAACGGGCTGGTCATGCCGTTGTCGCTTAGTTTCGATCATCGTGTGCTCAATGGCGCAGATGCGGCGCGCTTCATGCAGACGCTCGCCGGCGGGATTACCGATCCACTCACCTGCCTGCTGATCTAACAAGCCAGTACATGATGCGTTACGCGATTGGCCTCGACGTCGGATCCACCACCATCAAAGGCGGACTGCTTGACCTGCATGACATGGCCGTTCAGGCTACCGCCCATCGGCTGTTTCCCCCGGCGGCGGCGGACCTCCAGGCCGGCCGTCACGAGGTGGATGCAGAAGATGTGGTAGCGCGCTGTCGCGATGTCATCGATGAATTGTCCCGCGGGGCTTTGCCCGAAGCCGTGCTGATTTGTGGCCAGCATGGCGGCTACGTGCCGTTCGATCCGGACAAGCGACGGGCGATTGGTCCTTTTATCTCCTGGCGCGACGAGCGCACTGCGGAGCGCGATCCTCAAGATGCTGAGGGGAGTTCAATATTTGAGCGGCTGCGCCGTGACATCGGATCGCGGCATCTCGCCGCTATCGGCCGTGAGTTTGCGCCGGGGGAACGGTGGCGCTTCTCCGATGGCTGGATCGCCACTCGCTTCTATCTTACGACACCGTCCCGCTGGGAATCGGCGAATATGCTTTGGCAAGACTGGCCCAAGCCGAACCGTTGATCGAGCGAACTTGTGCGGTGGGGATGATTGATGTCCACACGCTAAAGTCGCCCCGTGAACTTTATGAGGTTACCGGCCTGGGCAAGGTGAGGTGGCCCGCGCTGACAGAGTTTCGCGAGGTGACCGGGGCTATTCAGATCAACGGACGTGCGGTTCCTGCATTTCCTGTGGTCGGCGATCACCAGTGTGCGTTGGCCGGCGCGCTGCTGGCGGAAGGTGAACTGTCGATCAACATCTCAACCGGCTCGCAGGTGGCGTTGCTCTCGCACGTGGCGTCATCGTCGGCTCGCTGCCAGACGCGATGCTATTTCGACGGCTTGCTGCTCAATACCGTTACGCACCTGCCGGCCGGACGCGCATTGAACGCCTTGGTCGATCTGTTGTGCGAACTGCCTCAACGTGCGGGCCTGCCCATCAACGATCCGTGGGCGTTGATCACGCCGTTGTTGTCGGGCGGCGGTGGGGCGAGCGACCTGCGCGTTCGCACGACGCTGTTCAAAGGACCAATGGGTGAACGAGGGGCGATCGAAAACGTCAGCGTGAATAATCTCAGCGTCACCACCGTCATGCGCGCTGCGTTATCTGACATGGCAAGCCATTACCGGCAGGCGGCGACGTGGATCGCTTCGGATGGCGATTGGAGTCAAGTTGCTCTTTCGGGGGGAATGGCCCAAAAGCTCGCGCCGCTTCGAGATGCCATCGCGCAGCAGTTCCCCGGAAAACCGCTGCGCGTGAGTCTCAGCAGTGAAGAAACACTCAACGGGCTTATGGTTCTGGCAATGGTGATCGGCGGACGAGCCGCCAATGTCGCCGAGGCAACTGGCATCCTCATGGCACGCGCCCCGGCAGCGAGTTGATGGACCTGGCGCTCACTTCAGCTTGAGTGAGCGAACGAGATCGTGCATTTCGCGGGCAGCGGCCTCGATCTCGGCGTATCGGCCTTCACTGATCATTTTTGGCGTCACGATTGATCCTCTCCCTGCCGCCAGCACATGCGGGCAGGCGAGGTAGGTGCGGAGCGTTTCGGTCGTGATGCCGCCTGTGGGCACGAACTTCAGATCCTGGAACGGTCCGGCGAACAGCTTGATCGCCGCCACACCGCCCGCGATCTCGCACGGGAAGAATTTCACGACGCGCAGGCCTGCGTTGTATGCGTGCGTAATTTCGGTAGCGGTGGTTGCGCCCGGCAAGAGAGGGATTCCCTTGTCGCTCGCCCACTCGACGATCTTGAGATCCAACCCAGGCGCAACCATGTACGCAACGCCCGCATCCAGTGACGCCCGGGCTTGATCGAGCGTCAGAATCGTACCGGTGCTGATGAGGATGTCACCACGCTTGGCCAGGCTGGCCGCGACGGGAAGGGCCTCCGGGGTGCGAAGCGTGATTTCGAGCACCGGCAATCCGCCGGCGATTAATGCATCGGCAACGGCGTGCGCGTTGGAGAAGTTGAGCCCCGCCACGCTTGTGGGCACCACTCGATATTCTGCAAGACGATCAAATACGCTGGCCATCGAAAACCTTGTGTTAGGGGTTTGGTGGTACGGCAGTACTGTCAGAGTCCGGGGACGTACCCTTTTCCGAACTTGGCATCCAACGGCGCGCGGAAGCCGTCGCCGAACGACATCCACGATGTCGTCCCCCCATCTACAATCAGAGTCTGTCCGACGATATATCGCGCGTCGTCCGATGCGAGGAAAGCTGCGACTCGCGCAATGTCGATCGGCTGGCCGACGAACCCGGCGGGAATCCCGCGCACCGCTTGGCGCGCGTCGTAGCCTGGAATGGCGATTTGGTAATTCTCGACTTCGATGCTTCCTGGCGCGATTGCATTCACGCGGATGCCGATGGGCACCAACTCGATCGCGAGCTGGCGGTTGAATGCGACAATGGCACCGCGGGTCCCCGCATAGACCGAATGCTCCTGCATCCCCTCGAATGCGTGAATGGACGTGATATTAATGACCGCGCCACCCCCGGTTGCGCGCATCTGCGGGACCACCGCCTGCGTGAGAAAGAATGGTGCGCGGACATTGACGGCGTATAGCGTGTCAAACTGCGCGGGAGTCACCTTTTCGAAGGGCAGGTTCATGGAGATTCCCGCATTGTTCACGAGCACATCCACGCCGCCGAGGAAGGCTGATGCCCGAGCGGCCAGATCTGCAATCGTGTCGAAGTTGCCAAAGTTGGCTTCAAAAGCGTCGGCAACTCCGCCGCTGGATCGAATCTCCTCCACCGCTTTGCTTGCACCGGCGGAGCTTCGCGAGTAGTGCAGCGCGACCCTTGCTCCCTGCCGGGCAAATTCCAGGGCGATCTCGCGCCCGATGCCGGTTCCGGCTCCGGTGACCAGCACCTTCTTGCCTGCGAATCGCTTCTCTGGCATGGGTTCCCTTTCAGGCGGCTACTGACGTCCCGGCTCTGCGACCTCGGGGAATAAAAAAGCTTTCCCATGTTGCAGCAGCCGATAAGCGTGGTCCATTCCCAGCAGCCGCAGATTCGTACGCAGCATCTGCGGGGGCTGTAGGTTGTCGCGAAACAGGTCGTGGTGGCATGGGATGACTACCTTGACGCCAATCCGCGCCGCAAGTGTCGCGGCCTCGGCAGGCCCCATGTTCCGGAACGTCGCCGTTGATCACGGTCACCAGCACGTCGGGCCGGTGTGCGGAAACCGCGTCGACCAGCACGTCGTGGTAGGCTGTATCTCCGGTGAAATAAATCCTTGGTCCGCCTTCGATCGAAACCAGATAGCCCACATGGGTCAGGTCGTCGCCACCGAGCGGGATGGCGAACGTGGCCCGTACCGAGAGGTCGCCTGCGGTTGTCGTTTTGTTTGGCCAGATCATCTCGATGCGATGGGGATCGACTCCAAGTGAGAGGAGATTCTCCACCGACTCCGCCGGCGCGATGAATTTCGCCGTGCCACCGGCGGCAAGGTAAGGCCCAACCGTTTCGGGATCGAGGTGATCCTGATGACTATGCGTGATGCAATATAACTCGATGCCCAGAAGACCGCGCGGCTCGACCGGCGGGGGCACGAGACGATCCATGTCAAAACCCGCGGTTTCTCCTACTGCCTTGCAGGAGTTCGAGAGATACGGGTCAATCGCCACGGTGATGCCCGAAGGCGACTTAACGAGGAACCCCGATTGTCCCAGCCACCAGAGCGCGACACGGCCCGGTGGCACGCGCGCCTCCATGAACTGGGTAACATCGTTCTTCAAAACGGCGGCGAGCATGGCGTTTCCTCAAAACTCGCGCGTGTATCCGGCCGTCCACCCGCCGTCCACCGTGAGCACGGCGCCGTTCACGTAGCTGCTTTCCGGCGCCGCCAGGAATAGAACTGCATTGGCCACCTCCTCGGGCAGGCCGGGCCGGCCGAGGGGCACATGGGCGAGCAACTGGCTTACGGAGTCTTTAAACTTGCCATTCTCGCCGTAAAAGAGCTGCCGTGTTCCTTCGGTGAGAATTGAGCCGGGCGCCACGCAGTTCACCAGAATACCCCGTCCGCCAAGTTCTATTGCCATGGCACGGGTGAGGTTGACGACGCCTGCCTTGGCCGCGGCGAAGGCACATTGGAGTCGCAAGGGAACAAGCCCGACGACCGATGCGATGTTTACGATTCGCCCGCCGCTGCTCTGCCGGAGCATCGCTCGCGAAGCGGCTCGGCTCGTCAGATAAACACCTGTCAAATCCACCGCCAACAGCCGATCCCACTCGCTTTTAGGGAACTGATCGATGGTCACGCGGTGATCGATCGTGTTGGCGCCGGCATTGTTGATCAGGATGTCCAACGCTCCGTGCTCTTGGATAACTCGCCCGATGACCTCCTCGACCTGTGCCTCGTCCGTCACATTCAAAGCGAAGGCCGAAGCGCCCCGCACACTTCTAGCTGCGTCGGCCGCACAGGCGTGGTCGATATCGGTATACACCACCGTTGCGCCATTGGCGGCCAAGGTGCCCGCAATGACGAGCCCGATCCCGCGGCCGGCACCCGTTACAAGCGCGATCTTTCCGTCTAAATCTATTTTCATTGGGCAAGTTCCCAGAAAACGGCAGCATTTCGACGTCGTTCGCCAAAAGCGAAGTCTCCAGACAGGCGCGAACGACAGACCTCTCGCGTTTGCTGGAATAGCATACAGCCAGTATACTGCGCCCTCAATACACGGGAGTCTGCAAGAAGAACTGAACGATTGCATTCGGGGCAAAACGCGTGTCGGTGGAAGGCACCTTAGCATGTGATTGTCCGACGCATGGGTCAACTGAAATGAAGATCATTCGCTATTCTAATCCATCGGGCCAGATCGGTTACGCATCGCAGCATCCGGACGGCGCCGCCATCGAGTTGCAAGGCGATCCGCTGACTGGCATGACCAAAACCGGTCGCGTTGCAACGGTGCACAAACTGCTCGCGCCAATTGTTCCGACGAATTTCCTGTGTATCGGACTGAATTACCGTCGCCATGCAGAGGAGGGGAACGTCGCTCCGCCGCAGTTTCCCGTCCTCTTCATGAAGTCCACCGGAGCGCCTCCAGAACCCAGATGACCCGATCGTGCTTCCCAGGCACCTGAAGAGCGACGAGGTCGATTACGAGTGCGAGCTTGCCGTGGTCATCGCAAAGGCGGCGACCAACGTCTCGCGGAAGAACGCGCTGGAATACGTCGCCGGCTATACCTGCGCAAACGATGTCTCCGCCCGGGACTGGCAAGGCAAGTATGGCGGCAGCCAATGGTGCCGCGGCAAGACGTTCAATACGTTTGCCCCGATCGGGCCGTGCCTGGTTACGCCGGACGACATTCCCAACCCCAATGCCCTGAGGATCAAGACAGTGCTGAATGGTCAAACCATGCAGGACTGGAACACCAACGACATGATCTTCGACGTTCCCACCCTGATCGAATTCCTGAGTGGGAGCACCACGCTGATGCCGGGAACGGTCATCCTCACCGGTACGCCGCATGGCGTCGGCATGGCGCAAACCGCCGCTGTGGCTCAAGGCCGGTGACAGCGTGACGATCGAGATTGAAAAGATCGGCGCACTCACCAACCCGGTTGTCGACGAGCCGCCCTTGCCGGCATAAAGGCGCCCAGAACCTCTTCGATTACGTCGAGAACAAAAAGTGCGGATCCGATCGCGGTGCTTCTTTACCTCCGTCTTTCAACCGATCGACAATCCCCCCGGCCGGATGACAATAACGGTAACGATAAGTGCCTTACGAGCGTAGTGGCACTCGCAATCGATGTCAGAACTCGCGCCGCTTCCAGTCTCCCCAAAGCCGCCTCACGACCTTGTAACTCGGCGCATCGCATCAATCGCACAATCACGACGCTGCTGTTGCCGCCGCAGGACGCTCGCCCAGTTCGCTCGAGCGTTTGGCCTGCTGCGCCGGAATTGACAGCAACCTTGCCGTGTTGATCAGCGCCATGTGCGTCAGCGCCTGAGGGAAATTTCCGAGCATGTGACCGTTCTTCAGATCGTGCTCCTCTGAAAACAGCCCCAGGTCATTGCTCAATTTAAGCAATCGCTCGAAGAGCGCCTCGGCCGCTTCGCGCCGCCCGGTCAGGATCAGGCTGTCCGCCAGCCAGAACGAGCAAGGCAAAAATGCCCCTTCCCCCGGCGGAAGTGCGTCCAGTTCCTTGGTTGTCGAGTACCGCTTCACCAGCCCGCCCGCCATCAGGTTCCGCTCGATCGCATCCACCGTCCCGCGCACGCGCGAATCGTCCGGTGGCAAAAAGCCCACCTGCGAAATCAACAGCAAACTCGCATCGAGGTGCGAGCAGCCATAGTACTGCACAAACGTATTGCGCTTCGCATCAAATCCCTTCTCGCACACTTGTGCATGAATTGCATCGCGCCCTGACGCCAGCGATCAATCGGCCCCTCGAGGCCGAACTCTTCCGCGTCCTTGATTCCGCGGTCAAAGGCCACCCACGCCATCACCTTCGAATGCACGAAATGCCGTCGCGGCCCACGGACTTCCCAGATTCCCTCATCCGGTTCCTGCCAGTGCGATTCCAGAAACTCGAGCAAAGCCACCTGAATCCTCCAAGCCGCCAGGTTCGGATGCAGTCCCGCCCCGCGCGCCAGGTGCAGGCTATCCATCACCTCGCCATACACATCCAACTGATACTGCTTGGAGGCGGCGTTGCCAATGCGCACGGGACTGGCGCCAAGATATCCCGGGAGCCACTCGACCTCGAATTCGTCCAACCGCCGATCGCCGGTGATGCTATAGAGGATTTGCAGATCTTCCGGACAGCCCGCCGCCGCCCGCAACAGCCATTCGCGCCACGCCACCGCTTCCTTGTGATACCCTGCCAGCAACAGAGCATTCAGCGTGAACGTCGCATCCCGCAGCCAGCAGAAGCGATAGTCCCAGTTGCGCTGGCCCCCCTCTTGCTCCGGCAGCGAAGTGGTCGGCGCCGCCACAATCCCGCCGGTTCGCGCGTAAGTCAGCGCCTTCAGTGTGATCAGCGATCGCACCACCGCGTCGCGCCAGCGTCCTTCATACGTGCACTGACCGGACCACTCCCGCCACTCCTTCTCGGTCCGCTCAAGTGCCTCCTCCGGATCGATCGGGGGCTCCATCGGCTCGTGAGAGTGGCGATAGCTCAGCACGAATGGCACGCGCTCTCCTTCGCTCACCTCAAACTCTCCAACCGTTTTCATATTCTGTCCGCGGACAGCGACCGGCGTGCGCAACTCCAGCGTGTCCGGGCCGGCCGTCGCGAGCAAGCGGTCCTCTGCCCGCCGCACCCAGGGAACGATTGACCCATAGTCGAAGCGGATCACCAGTTCCGTGCCCATCGATACCCGACCGCGCAATCCCTCCACGATGCGCACCACGCTCCGCCGCCCATCCAACAGCGGCATGCAGTCAATGATTCGCACCGCGCCGTCGGACGTTTCAAGTTCGCTCTCCAAAATCATGCTGCCGTCGCGGTACTGCCGACGGCTGCTGCGAACCTCACCGGCAGGCCCAATCAGCCACCTCCCATGATCCGGTGCGCCAAGCAGGGCCGCAAAGCAGGCACCGGAATCGAACCTCGGCAGGCAAAGCCAGTCGATCGACCCATCCCGTCCCACCAGGGCAGACGTTCGGCAGTCACCGATCAGCGCATAATCTTCAATCTTAAGCGGCATAAGAAAACCTGTCGTTATGGACGCCTGCCGACGCAAGCGCGCCCACCAAGTGAACCCCCGTTCCGTCGGCATTCTATGGTTCTCTGCCGACGACCGCGACGACAATCTACTTCATATCATCGCGCAGTCGAAGAACGCCAGATATCTTTCGCCGCGCGCCATCCGCCATAGATACACCGCCAGTTCGAGCAGGTGATAATCACCCCACATGCTCGATTCGCCGCACGGAATCTTACGCCCTTGCGGAACATGGTCCCAGTTGTTCGGGCGGTGATAAATCGAATGCAGCAGCAGCCCCTGATGATTCGCGTCTCGCGCCAGGTACGCATCACTCAGAAGCGTCCGCGCGATCGCCAGTCCGGCCTGTCGATACCGCCCCGATTTCTCATTGCGGAGGCAATGCCCGAGACGCACTAATCCCTGAGCGGCAATCGCGCTTGCCGACGAATCTACCGGCTCGTAATCATTGAACGGCTCCGCGGGACGCGACCTCCAGTCCGCGAGCCTGTCAAGGTTCGGCGCGCCGTTGTCCCAGTAGCAGACCCCGTCGGCGGCAGCACACTCGTCGATGTAATGATCGCCAGTATCGATGGCGGCCTGCTCGAAAGCGGCAACCACATCGGACTTCTTCAATCCCGTAGCGTCAGCGAATCTCTCCTCGGGAATTGTCGCGAGAAACTCGAGCTGCTCCGCATATCCAAGAATCGCCCACGCTAATCCTCGGGTCCAGGTTGAGAACGGCGAATATCCCTGCTGCGTCGATCGATTGCGGAACGAGCTGTCGTTGCGGTTGAAGATCGCCTCGTGCGCCGTTCGCCCGCGAACGTCATATGTATGAATCGAATCCCCATGAAAGATGAGATACCGATTCGTGCACAGCGCATGCAGCACACAACGCTTGAGCAGATCCGCCCGGCGATCGTTCTCGTGCACCAGCACGTGGCCCAGTTGCCATGCCAGTGATAGAATCCGCAGCGTTCGCATCGTATCGACAAACAGCGAATGCGGTCCATTGAACGAATAGATGTAGCCGAGCTGTTTGGAATGCGCGATCAGCTTCGAGCCGCTTGAGCTGGCCACGTCCTGCGCCCCCGGAACGCCTGACCACCGACTGGCCTGAACCGCCCCACTGGCCTTAAGCGCCAGTTCATAATAGTTCATCTCCCACTCGTTGTGCGCCATTCGCCCTTCGCGCATCAGCCGCCGGAGATTCCCGTACGTCGAGATGTTGTTGAAACCATGATCGTGCACGCCCGTATGCGTGACGTGCGGCGCCATCCATGCGACGGTCTTCCGCCGGCCCAAGTCCAGAAGCTCCTGCTCATCTGTCGCATCAAAAGCCAGAATCGCGCATCCATGCTGGAAACCCTGTGTCCATTCCGTCCACCCGCGAGTGGTATACTTGCCTTCGACGGTGAAAACGGGCGTACCCCGCGATGCGTCCCATGTCCGATCGATCAAGCACACTTTCTTCGCCGCCAGTTCGAAGACCCGCGAAAGCGAGCTGACCAGATCCTTTGGCTGAAGCGTGGAATTGACGTTCATGGTTAAGCCTTGAGCACCGCAAGCTTCTTTCGCAGTTCAGATTTGGAATGCCGAAGCGTCGCATGCTCCGGGGCCTCTTTGTAGTGCGGGTCCAGCGGAAAGCAGCCGCTGATGATGCCGTTGCGCGGCGCAGTCGTGCAGTCGCTGAAGGTCCGGCAAATCCGCCGGATCTGCATTGGCCGCCCCGCTAGCGTGTCCGCCGGCATATCCCAGTAGCTGAGCACCAGCCGGCCAATCCCAACCAAATCAGTCCATCCGTTGCGAATCGCGGCTTGTGCCACATGCGGTAGAAACTCCTGCAAATAGGTATATCCCGTCCCCACAAAGACACAGTCCGCAGGACTCTTCGATTTAATCTCGCGCACCGCCTGAATCTGCCGTACCACGCCAACCAGTGGATCTTCCGGCGGCTGATACCCATCACTCGGCGGAAACATCGCCGGCCGCTGGATGTGCGGATTGTAATAGGGCGATCCCCCGCTGACATTGATCAGCCTCACACCCATCTTCCTCAGAATCCGCACGAACTCGATTGGCTCCGCCAGATTCATCTCAAGTGGATTGCGTGGGTCGCAGCCAAAGCCATGCACGTAGGGGATAAGATTCTCGTACCCCTCCGGAATCCCCCGTCCAAGCTTGCCGTCGCTGCTCTTTTCAGGATCGGGCTTGAACGGAGGAGCGTCAAACGCGCTAAAGCGCACGCCAATCAGCATCCCAGGGCATTCCGCCCGAATGCCTTCAATGATCTCTCGGGCAAAGCGCGTGCGGTTTTCCAGGCTGCCGCCAAACGCCCCAGGCCGTTTGACCGCGCTAAGCAACTCGTGTCCGAGATAACCGTGGCAGTGTTTCACATCGATGAAACGAAAACCTGCCTTCGCCGCGAGCTTCGTCGCCCGGACGTAATTCTCGATAATCCGCCGGAGTTGATCATCGGATAGGAGCACCGTGTCATCGTGCGGATCAATTCCAAATTTCGCGTCCAGCAGCGGATGGTGATACGCAATCCGCGGCTCCAGCTTGGTCTTACTGTTAGGCCTGCAAAATCGGCCGCTATGCGTGAGTTGAAGCCCTACGAGCAGGTCATCCGTCGAGCCAAATCGCTCTCGATGCGTGCTCGTGAGTGAATCCAGCAGCGCATCCATCCCCCGCGCGGCGCGGTCGAGATCCGCCGATGAGTCCCCAACCACCCCGAGTTGATTCGGGTTCGCTCGCCCATCCGCCTGAACGGCAAATGCCTCTCCACCCCAGATCAGCTTCGCACCACTCTCGCCAAAATGCTTCCAGCGACGCAGCGTGTGCTCGCTTGGCGCACCGTCGGTCGTCCCATCCCAGCCCTCCATGGGATGAATACACCACCGGTTGCCAATGGAGATTCCGCCGCCCAGTTCGAGCGGCTTTGCCATCGGAGTGCCCTGTGCCGCTGACAGCGACCCCCGGTCCATCGGCAAATCCAGCTTCAATTCCTCGACGCGCTGCGCGAAAGCATCCACATCTTTGTAATGCCCAATCTTCGGAAACGCTTTGTCTGACATCAGGGCTAATACATTACGCGATGTCGCCATTTGAGGACATCGCTCGCCGTCTCGAATCTTCCCGGCCCGCGGTTTGAGCCGCTCCCCCCCGCCTGCTAAGATGCCGCCTGCGTCGATGGAGCCGAATGCAAGCCGCTCCCGATCTGTCCTATGGCGATAAAGTTTGAGATTTATCGGGACGGCAACCGCCTGACCAACTTCACACCGGCAGGCGCCGTCTGTGTCGGCCCGGAATCGGTCCCCATCGCCGGCACCGTGCGTTTCGAAAGCAGCCTGCTTATCTGCGAGGTCGCCGAAGAACAAGCAATAGGCGTCGCCCTTTTGTGGGATTTGGGACAGATAGGATCCTATCAGGTCGAAACGACCCGCCTGCCCGCCCGCGAAAAGCCCTACAACCTCAACGTCGAGTTGGCACGTTTCCGCCTAATGCGGATCGTGCAGAAACAGGAAGACTGGAACCTCTTCGACTTTCCCCGCGCGGAGCGATTTACCCAGGTTTTGCGCGAAGCGCAAGCTGTTTTCGCCGATGCGCTTGGCAAGCTCGACAAGCCCGCCGAGGCCGCGGCGCTGGCAGATCAAGCTCACGCACTCGCTCTCGATTTGTCAGAGCAACTCGCCTGGTTCCATAGCGATTTGCTGCTGAATCGCCGGCGCACCGCCGGTGCCTTCGTCCGCCATGTCTGCGGTTGCCGCGCCATCCCCGCGGTGGGAAACCAGAAATACAAGGACACGATCTCCGATCATTTTGATTACGTCGTCCTCCCAACCAACTGGCGCCAAATTCAGCCACAGGAGCAGGTCTTCAACACCGGCGAGGTGGACGAATGGGTCGAATATCTCGCCCGCAAGCGTGTCCCCATCATCGCCGGTCCCCTCGTAAACCTGCACGAACTCGCCCTGCCGGATTGGCTGTTCATCTGGGAGCATGACTTCGAAACCTTGCGCGAGCTCTGCTACGAATACGTGCAGAAAATCGTGCAGCGCTACCGCAAAGCCGTCGGCGCATGGAACGTGGTCTCAGGACTGAATTCCGGTGCCCACTTCAACCTCAGCTTCGAGCAGATTATCGAGCTCACGCGCATGCTGGTCGCGCAGGTAAAGGCCCTTCTTCCCAACGCCAAGACGCTCGTCTCGATCAACCAGCCCTTCGGCGAATACCACGCCAAGGGTGGCGTTGGCGTCCCGCCGCTGTTCTACGCGGAAATGGTCGCGCAGGCGGGAGTCAACTTCGAAGCCTTCGGGATCGAAATCGAGATGGGAGTCGCCGACACCCGGCAACTTCACACGCGACCTCTTTCAATTCTCCTGCCTCCTCGACAAGTTCTCCACGCTCGGACGCCCGGTCTATCTCACCGCAGTCTGCCGCCAGCCGCAACTCCCCCGACGCCGGCGATATATCCGGTGGACAGCTCGACCCCTCCCATGCCGGTCGCTGGCATCGCCCCTGGGATCCAACGCTCCAGGCTGAGTGGCTCGACGCCGTTTACAAAATGGCCTATTCCAAACCCTACATCGAATCCATCGCCTGGGCCAACCTCGCCGACATCAACCACGACATCCCCGGCGGCGGCCTCTTCGACGACATGCTCCGGCCCAAGCCAAGTTTCGCCAAGCTTCAGGACCTGCGCGAAAAGCTGCACCAGTCGGGCGCCAAGAGATAACTTCTGCCCAGGGGAGTTCTCTGCATGAGCGACCACCCGCGAATCCACACTTGGAGGCCCGCTCAACGCGGCGTGCTCATCGTGTTCGTACTTATCTTTGCCGGTTTTCTTGCCTGGCAGACTTGGTTTGATCGCCAGTTCGTAACTAACCCACAAACCGGTGAGGGCCCTCGCAGTGCCGAACTCCTCGACCGCGTCGATCCCAACACCGCCCCGCTCGCCGAGTTGTCGCTCGTGCCCGGCCTCGGCCAGAAGCGCGCCCGTGAGATTCTGGCCTACCGCAGGGAATTCTTTCGCACGCGACCCCACGCAATTCCCTTCGAGCGAGAAGAAGACCTTCTCAAAGTCAAAGGCATCGGCGTCACCGTTTTAGAAAACCTCAAACCGTACCTCGTCTTCCCCCCACCGACGACGCAGCCAGACGGCCCTTCCCGAGAAGACTGATCGCGGCACGCTCAAAAACAAACAAGGCACGGCCGCTGGCCATGCCCTGTCAATTTACTTCGCCTGAATAGTCGACCTTATCGCTTGCTGAACTGGAACCGCCGCCGCGCACCGCGCTGGCCGTACTTCTTGCGCTCTTTCATCCGGCTGTCGCGGGTCAGGTAGCCCGCGTTCCGCAGCGCCCCTTCCAGCGATGAATCATACTTCGCCAGCGCCCGCCCCAGTCCCATTACGATCGCCCCGGTCTGACCGCTCGGACCACCGCCGTCGGCGTTCACCTTCACATCCATCTTCCCCGCGGTGCTGGTTACTTCCAGCGGCCCGAAGATCGCCTTGCGATCCCGCTCCGCCGTGAGGTAGTCGTTCAGCTCGCGACCATTGATCTCGATCTTCCCGCTGCCCAGCGCGATTCGCACGCGGGCCACGGCGGTCTTGCGTCGTCCTACGCCCCAGATGTAAGAGGGCTTCGCTGCCGGCTCAGTCGTCGTTGTCTCGGTTGCTGTTGCTTCAGCCATCGTTTGTCTCGTTTTCTGATTCGATTCGTTGCCTAGACGCTTAGTTCCTTCGGTTGCTGTGCTGAATGCGGATGCTCAATTCCCCGATAGATCTTCAATTTGGTCAATTGATGCCGCCCCAGCTTGCTCTTGGGCAGCATTCGTTTCACCGCCAGCTGTACCAGCCGCTCCGGATGCAATCGCTTCATGCGCTCGAAGGAGTAAAGATGCCGCCCACCCGGGTACCGCGAATAGGTGTCGTACTCCAGTACTTCAGCCTTCTTGCCCGTTACGCGGATCTTGTCCGCGTTCAGCACCACGACAAAGTCGCCGGTGTCAACGTGCGGTGTATAAGTCGGCTTGTGCTTTCCCTGGAGCAGAATCGAGATTCGCGCCGCCAGCCGCCCCAAAACCTGGTCCGTGGCATCAATCGTATGCCATTGGCCCTGAATCTCGCCGGGCTTGGCTAAGTAGGTACTCATAGCGTTTCCTGTCTTACGGATCTGCTCGCTCAATCAAAGCTTGGGATTCGCAGCCGGCACGCGGAGCAAAGCGCACAACCGCAAAGGAGGCGGCATGTTATCGTCGCAGCCGCGGATGTCAAGAACAGCAGGTCCACCGCAAATCCTGTCACACCACAAGCGTTGCGGCCACGTCAGTTACTGGCGAATTTCCGGTGCATAACGTGGCGCAGTCCGGTCGATGATTTGACCGGAGCTATTCATTTATGAGAATCGATTTGTTGGGTAAGACAAAAACGTAGAAAATATGTGAAAATAGGTAGACTTGGCCGTTTCGGGTGTTAGATTGATTCACATAGCGCTTAGGAGGGCAGAAGATTGCCTTACAGGGTTCGGGAAGTTCAGCCGACCCCCAATCCCAACGCTGCCAAGTTCATGCTTGACCAGATCGTCTCTCAACAGACGATTAGTTTTCGGCAAGCGGAACAGGCCACGGATCACCCGCTGGCATCTAGGCTATTTGCAATTGAGGGTGTCAGCAGCCTGATGCTTTTGGGCGATTTTATAACGATCACCAAAACGCCAGAGGCGGATTGGAAATCCGTCAGCGCTCGCGTCAAAGATGTGCTCGCCTCGCAGGAGGCGTGAATCCTGCCACCCGATAATCGACAACTTTTGAGAAGGATTTGCCTGGTTTGCCAAACCAATGAAACGCAGGGTGCGTACGATTATTGCGAAGTGTTTTCTTCCCTCCTTACCCCGTAGGTCTCACCCACGCCTACGGGGTTATTTTTTGCGCCCATCTCATAACATCTGATGGAGCCGGCGATTGTTGAAGTGCTCCCCAGAAACTGGGCGCGGTCAAGTCCCAGTTTTGCTGGAAAAAGTGGACGGGGCAGGCGGCACGGCTGGGGTGTGCCGCCGCTTGAAGTTCTCGTTCATCTCCTGGCGTAGCTGTCGTAGTTGCTCGCGTTCGAAGTTGGTCACCTTGAGCTTCCGCCATTTCTCCGAAGCTCGGAGCACCGCGGCGAACATCAGCTTGAGCATCGGCCGCTCCCCGAACGCGTGCGGCAGCACCTTGGTCCGCCGGCGATTCTCCTCGAACAATCGCTCCAGGAGATTGGTCGAGCGGATCGCCTTGCGGTGCGTGACCGGAAAGACCAGGTGTGCGATGCACGCCTCGAAGTCTTCAAGGAAGCACGCCACCGCCGTGGGGAACTTCTTCTGCCAACGCTTGATGAACGGCTCTTTCAGCAGCCGCGCGGTCTCGGGGTTGGCCGCCTGATAGACGCTGTTCGCCTCTGCTTTGATCTCCGGCCAGAGTTGCTCATCAGTCACTTTCGCCTGCAGGTTACGCATCTTGTGCACCAGACATCGCTGGCGGCTCGATCGCGGGAAGCATTCTTCAGCCGCCTTGATCAGCCCCGGCGCCCCGTCCGTCGTCACCAGCAGCGGATCGCATAGTCCACGCCGCTTCATGTCCTGAATGAACTCCCGGCAACTGACCGTGTCCTCTTTGGTCCCGGCGCCAGATGCAGCAAATGCTTGAATCCTTCCACATCGATGCCCCAGGCGCACAGCACCGCCTGGCGACGCTCCGACGGGTTCAGACGCTCAGCCACCCCATCGAGGAACAGATACGCGATCTCGTATCCCGCCAGATCGCGCGTGGCAAACGCCTCGTACTGCTGCCAGAGCACTTCCGTGATGTCGCTGACCGCCGTCTTGCTCAGCAGCTTGTTTCCCCCGGCATCGGTGAACGCCGCCTCAATGTCGCGGGTCGAAAGGCCGCGGGCGAACATCTCCGTGGCCAACTGCTCCAGTTGCTGACTGCGGCCGCTCACGTGCTGGCGGACCTTCGACTCGAACGGCTCACCCCCCGTATCCGACACCTGCGGCACGGCGAAGGGGATCTGGCCCTCGGCGCTGTCGAGGCGGCCGGTGCGATAGCCGTTGCGGTAGCCTTTCACCGCCCCGCCGGCTTCACGCTGATAGAAACCGCGGCCAAGGAACTGGCCAACTTCCCGTTCCAAAGCTTCTTCGATGATCCGTTGCACGCCCAGGCGGATCAGCTCCGACCGGGCATCGCCGGCCCAGCCGTTGTCGAGAAGTTCACGAATCTGCTGGTCGGTCTGCACGGACGCGGGTAATCTCTTGCTCACGGGGTCTCCTTGCTTTGTCACCAGCAACAAGGATGTACCCCGTCTCTTTTTCCAGCAAGCTTAGGACTTCACCGCCCGTTCTCCACGCCCCAGTGCCCGCGGATGGCGGCGGCATGCATCGCGGCGTCGGTGCCACCGTGGCTGGAAATGTAGTAACGTCGTTCGACGCTCACCTTACCGCTGGTGTCGCCCAGATCCTGCCGCGTGGACTCGACGACGACCAGCGACGCCAGATCCGGCCAGGCCGCCAGCAACTCCGAACCCAGCCACTTCACTTCATCACTGACCCATACCCGCCGCTTCTCGATCCGGCCGTGGCCGCTGTTGGTCTGCTCGCAATAGCCGTGAGACATGTGCGCAAAGTTGTTCAGGATCGCCTCGTCCAGCAGCGTCTTGACCTTCCGGCACAGCGTTGGCTGATTCTCTTTCACCGCCAGGATGTAATGGGCTTGCTGATTCCTGATTTGTTGCGCAATCTCACGCTGGCACCCCATGGCATCGATCGTCACCGTTGCCCCGGCCAGGTCCAGCATCGCCAGCAATTGAGGGATGGCGGTGATCTCGTTGCTCTTGGCGTCGGTGGCCACTTGTCCCAGCACCAACTGGTTCTGCGTGGCAAAGGCGCTGACCAGGTGCACCGGCGTCTTGCTCCAGGCGTGTTTCCAACTCCGCCGCAGTGTCTTACCGTCTACGGCGACCAGCAAGCCCCTGCTGCCTTGCACCAACGCCGCCGTCCAATCCATGAAGCACCGCTCAAACGCCAGCGGGTTGAGCAGGGCAAAGACGCGGTCGAAGGTATCGTGCGAGGGGATGCCGTGGGGCAGTTCCAGAAACGTCGCCAGCCACTCGAGGTTGCCGCAGCCCCAGGCCTCGACCATCTCCCACCCTTCGGCCCCGCACAACACCGCCAGGATCGCGATGCTCAAAATGTCGCTCAGCAGGTGCCGGACGTTGGCGGCACGCGGATCGACGATGCTTCGGAAAAAGCGCAGCAAAGGTACGGTCGCTTGGGCGTCCATGCGCAAGCTCCTTTTATAAGTGAGAACTCAATTTGCTGCGAAGCTTCGCGACCGAAGTGTGAGGCTATCGACACCGGACCGATCGCGCAATACCTAACGTGCGCACAAACATCAAATGCGAAAGCCCTGCGATGCCTCAAGATCGTCGTGGCCTCGCTTTCAGATCAGTTCACTGGCCAGCGTTGGTGGGTGGGGGCGGAGTGACCGCAGCCGCCTCGCCGTTCGGATCGATGGCCCCGACCGCGGTGGTAAGATCGAGCAAAAGCTGTTGGTCATCCGGCGCTGGCGATCGGATGACGATCTGAGCGCCGAATCCCTTGCCTGGCACAATGAAGAGGTTGAAGTTGCCGAACCAGTCCCAGTGGCGGTCACCCGACTGGTCGGCGACGAGCGTGTCTTGCCCATCGCCGCAAACAATGTCGGCGCCAGCCTGGCCGTCGAGGGGGTCATCACCCGCACCGTCATAGAGATGGCCGTCACCATCGCCTTCGCGGACGGCGTCGTTGCCAAGATCGCCGACGAGCGCGTCGTTGCCCCCGCCCCCCGCCCGTAAGCGCGGGGTTGTCGCGGTCGATAATGTCGTGATCCGCGCTGCCGGACATTGAATCGGCGCACTCGTTAGCCCTTCACGGATATACCAACCACACGGAGAAATAGAGATTGCAAAAGGGGGAGATCGCAACTCCGATGAAGACCTGCCCCGCCGCGACAATCAGCATCAAGTTGAGCGTCAGAACCTTCAGGCACACGGCCGATCACGGCAATGCCAGCCACTACTACCACGCAATCAGCGAGAGATCGCGGGTGGGCTTGAAAGTAGCGCATGAGACCAATTGATTCATCCGTGCGCTCGCATCAATCCCCCAGCACCGCGCAGGCTCCCATCTTCCTTCCGACTCGATCCGTCAATCACTTCGGTTAGGCTGAACGGTGAAGCAAAAGTCGTTGCTTGGGCAGCGCTTTGCAGAATGACGGGGTCGGGGTTCGAAGCCACAACCGCGGGCACTGCCGCCGCCGGGGTCGCAAGCGGGTTGCCGACGCCCAACCCGAGGTTCGCGTCGATGGCAGAGTAATCATCACCGGTGACGCTAAGGTCGCCATTGGTGTCGCCCATCAGCCAGGCGTTTCCCGGGTTCAGGCCGGTCGCGCCCAGGTTGGAGTCAACCGGGCTGTAGTCATCGCCGGTAACCTGTCCATCGAGGTTCACATCACCGTAGTAGGTGTACTTGCCGACGACGGCGGTGGAACTGATGGCCTGCCCCGAGCCGGCCGGCCAGTCCGTGCGCCCAACGAGCGCGTTGTCAAACAGGGCCAGGATGGTCTTGCCGCCGGTGGCCTGGCTGGTGGAGGAGACGATGCCGGTGGCAGCGGTGTCGACGTGGTCGCGGTAGCCGGCGAACACCAGGTTCTGGATCGTGGAGAAGTCGCCGTTGTTGACGACGAGGTCATTGTCGTTGACATCCAGTTTTCCGCTGGCGCCGATCGAGAGCGTGTTGACGTAGAGGGTATTGTTACCATCCGTCTCCATGACGGCTGTTGCGCCGTCAGCGATCGTGAGTGAGGCAAGATGCTGCGATGTGGGAAATTGGACGGCACCGCTGCTCACCGTGACATTGTCGCTTCCCCCGTGGCCGTCGAACCGGACTGCCTCAAGGGTCGAATACGTGATGGTGTTACCCAGTGTGATGCTGTTGGACGTGAAGGTGGCGTTGTCTGCGCCGGCTGTTCCGAGAATGACCAGGGAGTCCGTCGCCGCGCCGCCGTCTACCGTCAAGCCATCGGGCGGGATCGGGTTACCGCCCGTCAGATCGACCGTGAATGAATCGGCGCTGTTGCCGCCTGCCAGTGCGATGGCGTCCAGCGTTGCTGCACTGGCGGTATAGGTCGGCGTAGCGCTGTTGAGATAGACATTCACGGTTCCGCCGCCGCTTGAAACCGTGAACGCGTTGGATGAGGCGTTTCCGGACGCCCAGATAAAGCGATAGACCGTATCGCTGGCCGGGTGATTGGTCTGCTGGTCGAAAACGCCCGAGTGCAGCAGTGTCGCCGCGTAGCTGCCGTTGGGAAGCACGCCGTTGATGTAGGTGAAGGTAAACGTCGCGGTATTCGTGTTGCTGTCGTATGCGGCTTGAATGTTTGCCAGCGGGATCTGCGTCCCGGTGGTCAGGTTCATCAGTTGCAGATCGCCGGGATCGATCGAAGCGCCGACATTCTCATCGAACGTGAACGCGACCTTCTGCTGCGACAGGGGTGATGTAAACGACGCCGATTGAACGGTCGGCTGGGCCAGCGCCTGAATCTCCCAGACACCGCGTCCGTAGGTTCCGGCTGCCAGCAGGTTGAGCTGGGGGATCAGTTGCAGGTCCTCGACCATGACGTTGGGCATGCCGTTCTCGAACGTGGACCAGGAGGAACCGCCGTCGATCGAGCGATAGACGCCGCGAGCGGTGCCGACGTAGAGCGCCGGCGTTGAAAAACGCCAGTCCACCGCCAGCGCCTGCATGAACAGATCCTGCGGCAGATTTCCGCTGATGTTGGTCCAGCTCACCCCGGCGTTGCTTGTGACGAAGACCTTGACGTTGTCGGTATAGCCCGTGCGTTCAGCACCGATCGCAATGTAGGCATGATTCGGGTTGGACGGATCGACCGCGATGTCGATGACGTGGTTGTAGCGCCCAGGGACAGGCCGGAGGTGCGGTTGGTCCAACCGCCTGAGCCATCCGTGGTGGTCACAAAGATCTTGCCATCCTGCGTTCCGGCGTAAATCGTGCCGGATGCGCTCCGGGCGATGCCCAGCGCCGTGATGATCGAGCCGCTGGAAAGCACGGGGCTGATGGCGGTCCAGGTATCGGCGCTGTCGGTCGATTCCCAGACCTGGTCGATCCCCAACAGCAGGCGCGAGGCGTTTCCAGGATCCATCACGAAGGCCCGATGCTGGTTGCCATACGCCAGGTCGAACCCCGCCAGCGTCGTGGGAATTTCCGACGCCTTCTCGACCCAGCTTGCGCCGCCGTCATCGGAGCGGATGACGAACGTGCCCGCCGTGCTTCCAGCTTCGTCCGTGCCGGGAGTATAGGCATACAGCCGGCTGGGATTATTCGGATCGACCAGGACGCGGCCGACTTCCTGGCCATCTCCCGCGAGTTGCCACACCGGCTGCCCGGAATATTTCAGAATGGCGAATTGATCCTGGGAAACGCCGTACACCGTGCCGGCATCGGTGGGGTCGACGGCAATGGTGTACATTTCCGCATCCGCCAGATTTCCATGCTTGTTGTCAAAGACCTGCCCGCTGCCCGTCCAGCGGTAGATTCCGCGATCGCCGACCATGACGACGCCGCCGGCATCGTCGAACGAGACATTGACCGGGTCTTCATCGTACAAGAATGTCCACGTGCTCCCGCCATCGATGCTCTGGTAGAGAGTGTGGTCCCCGTTGACATACAGGATGTTGGCATTCGTCGGATCGACCGAAAGCACGGCGTGCCAGTATCGACTCTCACGGTCAGGGTTGCCGTTGTTCATCGGCTCGTTCAGGCTTGTCCAGCTCGCACCGGAATTGGTTGTACAGAAGCGGTGCGGCAGGCCGGACGTGCCGTTGCCCATTGAGGTGTCCCAAAGCGTTGCATAAACCGTCGAAGGGGCGGATGGCGCGATCGCCAGGCGGATGCTGTCGCCGATGGTCGAGCCGGCGAGCAATCCGCCTGAAAGCTGTGTCCACGATGTTCCACCATTGGTGCTCTTCCAGATACCATTGGTGGCGGAGCTACGCCCTGCACCATGCCGGCGTACAGCACCTGCGCAGTTGGTCGGATCCATGACGATGTCCGAAACCGGACCATTGTGGATTGCGGAGGTGATGTTGGTCCAACTGGTTCCGCCGTTGGTCGATTTGTAGACGCCCCCCCCGGCACCGTCATAATTCCACCAGACCGCCACGTAGAGCGTGTTGGGATCGCTCGGGCTGATCACGATGGAGCTCATCGTGGCATTCTCGAAGGTGCTGTTGGCGAGCAACGTCCAGGTGCCGCCCCCATCGGTGCTCTTGAGGATTCCCGCGCCCGGACCGGTGACCGCGCCATAGAGGATCTGCGAATTGGACGGCGCCCGCACCAGCGTGTTGTAGCCGACGTCGAAATTCAGGCTGGACTGGGTGTCCGTCAACGGCGTCCATGTCGGCTGCGGCGAATTCCAGTCGGTGGTCTTGAAGATGCCGCCGCCGTCGGTGGCGATGAGCATTACGTTGGAGTTTGTGGGATCGGCAAGGGCAACATTCACTCGCCCGGAGACCACCGGCCCGTTGGAGTTGTTATCCGAGATCGGCCCCGGTCCGATGTTCGCCCAAGTGGTCGCGCTCAGCGTAACGGGTACCGTCGGCAGTTGCCGTGACTGCGAGTATTCCGATGTATTGCCGGCCGGGTCGGTCGCCGTCGCATACACCCACTGGCCGGTGAAGGTGCTCGACGCAAGTGTCACCGAAAACGTCACCGTTCCGCTGGCGTTGGTCGTCACAGTCGTCGAGCCAAGATACTGCGAAGGGCTTCCCGGCCCGAAGTAGGCGACATCCGGCGTGGCCGAGGCATAGAAATCGAACGTGTATGTGGTGCTCGCCGCGCTGTTGAGCGTGCCGGCGATGGTGGTTGATGCGCCCGCCGACGCCGAGGTGATGAGGGGATAATTCTGAAGATTGTTGGGGCCGATGTCCGCATCGCCATTGTCGTTGGTGGTCGGCCCGTCAAAGTTCAGATCTACCTGCGGCGTGTCGTTGCCATAGATCGAATTGGCGCGAATCGTGTTGTCAATCGAGGCGTTGTCCCAGACGCGAATGCCGTTCCAGCCGTTGTACGCGATGAGATTGCCCAGCGCTGCCGTCGCTCCGCCGATCAGGTTCTGGCTTGCGCCGTTTCCGATCTCCACGCCGTAGTTCGCGTTGCCCAGAGCAACAGTGCGGGCGGCGTCCATGCCGATCGTGTTGCCGGCGACGACGTTATTGCTGGTGTTGGCATCGTCGAGAGCCACGCCGCCCCAGTGATTGCCGGAGATGACGTTGGCTTCGTTGCCTGCGCCGGCGTCGCCGGCATGGATGCCGATGCGATTCGATTGCGCTCCGTTGCTCAGGAACACGCCGTGATTCTGATTCCCCATCGGGACCGTCCCCGAGACGTCGGTGCCGATGTAGTTGCCGGCGACGATGTTGCCGCTCGTGCCCGAACCGTCGATCTGGACACCGTCAAAGGCGTTGTCGGAGATGACGTTGCGCTCGGCGGCGTCGTTGACGTTGTCGCCATTGGTCCCGATGCGGTTGGATTGTGCGCCGTTGCTGATGTAGACGCCGTTGGCCAAATTGCCCATCGCCGCGCCGCCGGCGTCCAATCCGATGTAATTGCCCGCGATGACATTGTTGTCGGAGCCGGTGTCGCCAATGGAAACACCGGCATAGGTATTGGCTGCGATCACATTGCGCTCGGCCGCATCGTGGGTCCCGTCACCATTGGTCCCGATGCGGTTGGCGCTCGCCCCGTTCGCAATCGTTATCCCATCCGATCCATTGGCCAGGGCGGCGGTTCCAGACGAATCCACGCCGATATAGTTGCCGGCAACAACGTTCTGCATGGTCCCCGAGTCGCCAATGAAAATGCCTTGATATGTGTTACCTGAAAGGACGTTGCGCTCCAGCGCGTCGCCGCTGCCATCGGCGTTAGTACCGATGAGGTTAGACTGCGCCTGATCCCCAATCGCCACGCCGCTTTGGTTGGGAACCGCAGTGGTCCCCCCGGGGTCAGTGCCGATCAGGTTTCCGGCAACGATATTGCTGTTGGTTCCCGACCCGTAGATGCCCACACCCGAATAGCTGTTGCCCGAAATAAGATTTGCCTCCGCCGCGGCGCCGGCATCGCCGCCGTTGACCCCGACCCGGTTCGACTGGGCACCGCCGATGATATACACGCCGGTTGCATTGGGCAGCGCGGTCGTTCCGGCGGTATCCGTTCCGATGCGGTTCCCGGCGATGATGTTGCCGTTCGTTCCGGTGCCGTACAGGTCGATCCCGTCGTAGGTGTTGCCGGAGATGATGTTGCCTTCGGCAGCATCGTTGATGCCGTCGCCATTGGTTCCGATGCGGTTGTTCGACGAGCCGTTGCCGAGATAGATCCCCGCACCGCCGTTGGGCAGCGCCGCGGTTCCGGCGGCGTTGGTCCCGATCCTGTTCCCCGTGAAGATGTTCCCGTTCGCTCCCCAGACCGTCACGCCCGCCGCCTGGTTCACCGGGCTGTTACCGGAAATCACGTTCGAGAGAATCTGGTTGTTCGCCGATCCCGCGCCAATGTAGATTCCCTCGTATCCATTCGGCTGGGCGCTCGTGCCTGTAGACGTCGGTACCGATGTAGCAGTTGCTGATGGTGTTGCTGCCGCTGCCCGCCAGGGAAATCCCGCTGTAGCCCCAGTTGCCCAGGACCAGCGCCGTGAAGGTGCAACCCGAGGCCGTGACATACAGCCCGTCGGTGCTCCCGGCGGAGGTGCCGTCGAGCTCCACGATTGGCGTGGATGCATAGCCCGGCTGCGTCGTTCCATCAATCGTGACCGTGCCTGTGATCGTCGGCAGGGGCGAGGTCGGCGCGATGACCGATGACCCGCTGAGATTGAAGGTGATCGTGTCGCTCCCCGCGTGGTTGTTGGCATTCGTAATCGCAGCTCGAAGCGATCCGCTGCCGGAGTCGCTGGTGGTGGTGACGACGTACGTTGAGAGCAACTGCCGCTCTTCGAGCGCCTCGATCAATGCCTGACGAATCGATCGTTCCGCGCGCGACCGCTCCGAACGGCGGCCGCTTGGAAACCCACTGCCCAAATGCATCTCTTCCCTCACTCGTTCCCACAACCGGCACGCCAACCAACACTCGGCCCTGTAAATGAGACTCAGCTCGATTGGGACGGGTATTGTACCGGTACAGGCCGCCTTAGAACTATCAAATTCTTCGAAAGGGCCATTTGCCGGCGTCTTGATCCTGAATTGAGCTCTTTTGAGCCTCAAAACTGATGGCTGCCCTCCCCGAGTGATGCGGATTGTGATCAATGGGCGCGCTGGTAGATCTCATGAAAATGCCCGAGCAGGCATCCGCCTGACGTATTCATGCGTTGATCCTGACTGGTATTGATGACGAAGTAGATTCGTTTGGGTGACGCTCAGGATGAAACGGCATGGGTTGCGCACCTTGAACATAGCGCACAGCAGGCCGGAGAGAATCCGCGTCTGGGGTGGGCGTGGGGCGGTTTTCTGGCAACTGCACTGGCAAACCGCAGGGATGGCATTTTGACGCAGTCGGGTTTGCACGGTGTAGGTACGGTGTGAGTACGGTGTGGGTCCGAGTTTTTGCACAAGCGGATGTCAATATGTCGTGCAAATTCTGCCGAGCTGCTTCTTCGGGAATTTGCCGCAGGTGGAGCCGGCGAAGCGGTGAGTTGCGAGGGCTTAAAGGCTACTTTGGTTTCCTGTGCAACTGTCTGGCGGGCATGCCTTGATCCCGATCCGTATCATGGCGCCTGGTCATCCAATTCTGAAGACGGGATGAGCTTTGCCATCTCAGGCGGAATCCGCCCCGCGGGGAACATGATCGCAAGGTGCGTGTTGTACGCCTCGATGATCCGGTTTGCGGGATCCAGCCAGATTCGCGTCGGATGATCGACATTGGGAATTCGATGAGTAAACGTCGCATCCAGTGCGAATGGCTGGGCGGCCGTTGGCGTCGGCCTGATCCGCAGCACCCGCCCCGGGGCGTTGAACAAGAACAGAGTCTTGTCCTTCGCCTGCAACAGATGGGCTTCCCCCTGCCCCACCGCCTCGTTGGGCAGCGGCCACTCGATCGTCCGGCCCGACGGATCCACCACGGTCAGCGTGCGTCGTCCGTCGTAGTAGGCACGATGATGCCCGTCGACCAGGAGCGGCGGGCCCACAGGCCGGGTCGCCGATCGCGTCGTTGCGGGCATCGTTGTCGGTGCGGCGGCGGGAATCTCCGACGGCTGCGTGATCATCGGGTCCTGCTTCTCATCCAGCGCCTGCCACCCGTATTCCGTCAGCATCCACGCCCCCGGCCGTTTGACCACCGGCCAGCCGTGCTTCTCCCAGCCCACCTGGCCGCCCTTGATGTTCAGGATCCAGATCGGCAGTCGCGGCGTCGGATCGGGAACGGTCGTATCGAGGATCAGCGTCTGCCGCCCGTCCTGGCTCTTGCGAATCAGCCACCGCCCCCGGCTGTCGATCCCTACAAGATAGTCGAACTGGTATTCCCCCTTCCGCAAGAGCGGATCGAGATGATTGCCCTCAAATCGCAGCGGCCCGCGATCAGGATCGCTCACCACCCATTCGTCCCCGAACGCGAAGATCTTTTGCCGGTCGGGATTGATGTCGTTGATAAGCGCGTTGTCCAGCAATTGCATCGGTCGCCCGGGACGAATACTGATCCACGCCGGATTGATCACGATCAACGTCCCGTCATCCCGCGGAATCGATACGCCATACGGCCCGTAAATCAGCACGCCCCCGTCCGCAAACCGCGAGACCACGCGCCCCTTGTCCTCGACAAGCACGCGCCCACCGAGCGTCGGCTGGATACGGTTCTGCAACAGTTGCCGGATGCGCACCCGCGCTTCCAGCGGCCGTCCCTTCTGGAGCTTTTCCAGCAAAGGCCACGACGCCGGCCCATACGCGCTGAAGCTCGTTAAACGCATCCGTTCGCCTGGCAGGATCGGGATCGGCCAGCTGATCGACCAGAACGCCAATCTTGTGCTCATCGATCCCGCCGGAACCAAGCACCGACATCGACACATGAATCGTGCCCTTTTCGCCGGCCGACAGTTGCAGCACGCTCCCGTCCAACAGCGGCACGAGCTCGATCAGCTTCGTCGGCCACCGGTCCCCGGCGTTGAGCGTCACCCATTTCCCGTCGATAAAACGCACCGCCCCATCGCTGCCGGGCTTGCCCTGTTCCCAGGGAATCCACGCCAGCACGCCCTGGGCATCGAAGGTGAACTGGGGCTGGTTTCCCGTCGGTTTTTCGGCCAGGTCGTGATAACTCTCGTGCGGCTCCGACCCCATCGCAAAGATCGAGATCCCGTGGTCCGTCGGCACGACGATTTTGTTGTCGGCCCACGAGACGGCCCGGTCCCATTGATACGATCGCCCCGACCCCATCGGCCTGCGCACGTTCTGATCCACCCACTGGTTTACCCCGTGCCCGGCATCGACGACCAGCCCCGCAGTCGCCCGCCCGCGATCGTCGATGTGCCACTGCACAAAGAGCACGCGATCGCGCACCAGATGCGTCTGCTGATCCAGCGTGTTGCGAAGCGTCTTTTGCGTGTCCGGCCCATCCGCTCGCGTCACCCATAGATCCCCGCGCGTGCACAGATAAACCGGCTCATTCAGAACGAAATGCCCCGCATCAACCAGGTCGAGCGGCATGTCCAGCGGCTGCGTCGCCGCCACACGTGGATAATGCAGCCGGATCACCCCCAGGTAGTCCGTCGGCGGCGCAGGCTTGGCCGCTTGCGTCGTCGCGGGCATCGTCGCCGCTCGCGTCGTCGCCGGCGCGGCGGTGCACCGTGCTTCTTCTCGCAACCCGCCCCAAGCGCGAGCAGGACGATCATCGAAATGCTCAAATAATCGCGCAGCCGCCTCATCATGCCCTTTTAAGGTCTCCATCCTAACACACCGCGCTCCCCTACTCCTAAGACTATCCGGAATCGCCGAAGTTCCGCCAACCGGACGGACTTTCCCCGACCTGACAACCACCCGCCCCATCGTTACAATCCCGCGCCGGTTTCGTCCAGCATCGCCAAAGCAAGTTCCGGAGACGCAATGACCCTTGCCCAGACTGATCCCCAGATCGCCGAGCTGATTCAACTGGAGACCCAGCGCCAGGAGAGCACGCTGGAGCTGATCGCCAGCGAAAACCATGTTTCCCGCGCCGTTCTGGAGGCTGCGGGTTCCGTTCTCACCAACAAATACGCCGAAGGCTACCCGGCGGCGCGCTACTACGGCGGGTGCCAGTTCTATGACCAGGTCGAAAACCTTGCTATCGAACGTGCCAGGGAATTGTTCAACTGCAAACACGCCAACGTCCAGCCGCACTCCGGCGCCAACGCCAATCTCGCCGCCTTCATGTCCATGATGAAGCCCGGCGATCAGTTCATCTCGCTCAACCTCTCCTCCGGCGGGCACCTCTCCCACGGCATGAAGCTCAACACCAGTGCGATCTTCTACAAGCCTGATTTCTACGAGCTCGATCCCAAGTCCGAAACCATCGACTTCGACTCCGTCCGCGCCAAGGCCAAGGAGCTCAAGCCCAAGATGATCCTCTGCGGCTACTCCGCCTATCCGCGCATCATCGACTTCGCCAAGTTCCGCGAGATCGCCGACGAAGTCGGCGCCTATCTCATGGCCGATGTCGCGCACATCGCCGGCCTGATCGTCGGCGGTGCCCATCCTTCTCCCTTCCCGCACGCCCACGTCGTCACCACGACAACGCACAAAACCCTTCGCGGCCCGCGTGGCGGAATGATCCTCACCAACGATGACGATCTCGCCAAGGCGATCAACCGCTCGGTCTTCCCCGGCAGCCAGGGCGGCCCCCTCATGCACATCATCGCCGCTAAGGCCGTCGCCTTCGGCGAAGACCTCAAGCCCGAGTTCAAAAGCTACGCCCAGCAGATCGTGAAGAACGCCAAGGCCCTCGCCGGCGCACTCGTCAAAAAAGGTTACCGTCTGCAATCGGGCGGCACCGACAACCACCTCATGCTCGTGGACCTTCGCGCCCGCAAAGCAGACTTCACCGGCGCCGATGCGGAGAAAGCCCTGGAAGCCGCCGGCATGATCACCAACAAGAACGCCATCTACAACGATCCCCGCCCGCCCAAGGTCACCAGCGGCCTGCGCCTCGGCACCCCCGCCCTCACCACCCGCGGCCTGAAAGAACACGATCTGGAAATCGTTGCCGATTTTCTGGACCGCGCTCTGTTGGCCAAGGACGACGCAGGCACGCTCAAGAAAATCCGCCACGAAGTGGCTGAATTCTGCAAAAAGTTCCCCATGCCGCACTGATTGACTGGTTTGCACTCGAATCGAGAATTGACCTCCGAACGTACCCGCCGACCGCGTAGAATCGTTGGTTCGGCCATGCGCGATCAGCCGCTCGACAACCCCTTCGGCCCCGATTCGATGCTCTGGCGAATCTGCCGCCATCGTGTCACGCTCCTGTACGGACCGGCAGCCGCCGTGCTTCAGGTGGCGCATCCGCGGATTGCACTGGGTGTTCACGATCATTCGGATTTTCAGTCATCCCCAATCGCCCGGCTCAACCGCACGCTCGACACCGTTTACACAATCGCCTTCGGTTCTTCAGCCGAGGGCCGCGAGGCGGCTGACCGTGTCGCCGCCATCCACAACCGGGTTACAGGCGACGCCGTCGCGCGCGACGTACCCGGCCCGGCAGAATACAGCGCCTTTGAGCCGGACCTGCTTCTGTGGGTGATCGCGACCATGATCATGTCGGCGGTCGATGGCTACGAACACTGCGTCCAACCGCTCAGCGACGACGAACTGGACCACTTCTACCGCGACATGCGCACGCTTGGCAGCTACTTCGCACTCCCCGCGAACTACGGCCCGCATCGTTGGCCCGACTTTCTCATATATTGGCAAGTGCAGCTCGACAACCCAACACTTGGTTCCCATTCCATCAGCCGCCAGGTCGCCCGCGCGGTCGCGTTGCCGTCTCGTCCACTCTGGCTTCGCATCGGCGCCTATCCGCTTCAGTTCATGTTCAGCGAGATTCTCCCATCAAATATATGCCAGCGACTTGGCTTTCGCTCGACGCGTCTGAAGCGCCTTACGCTCACGGTTGCGACCCGGGTGCTTAAACTCATCGCCCGCTTTGCCCCCGATGCCGTTCGCTTTGTCCCACAATACAGTCGGGCAATCCGAAGACTCCGTCGTCTTCCCATGCACACTCCCTTCCCCCCAGCAAGGAGTTCCCAATGCGCAGAATGATCGCCCTCTTCGTTGTCGCACTGCTCCCGCTGCCAGTGTTTGCTCAATCCGCCACGGCGCGTACGGAGCATCATGGCGACCATCGCAGCACCCTCACCGTCACCGGCAACGGCGAAGTCTCCGCCAAGCCCGACCGCGCCATCGTCCGTCTCGGCGTGGAAGCAGAGGGAAAGGACGCCGCCACGGTCCAGAACGAGATCAACGAGAAAATGCAGGCGGTCCTCAACGCCGAGAAGCAGCTCGGCATCGAGGAAAGCCAGATCCAGACGGCGACACTTTCGCTCAATGCGGTCATGCGAAACGATTCCGGCAGCGTTGGCGGCACATACAAAGATCGTGTCACCGGCTACCAGGGCACCCAAATCGTCCGTATCCAGTTCGACGACCTTTCCAGAATCGGCCCCGCAGTCGATGCCGGCATCAAAGCCGGCGCCAATCGCCTCGATGGGGTCCTCTTTGAGTTGAAGAATGACACGAAAGCTCGCAACGCCGCCCTGGCCGCAGCCGCCGATCAGGCGCATTCCACGGCCCAGGCTCTTGCCGCAGCCCTTGGCCTTCATCTCGACGGCATCGAGGAAGTCAACGAGGGGGTGCCCAGATGATTTCGCCCCGCCCCATGATGCGAGGTATGGCGCTCTCCGCCGCTCCGACACCGATTCAACCCGGCCAGCTCGACATCAACGCAATGGTGACCATCCGCTATCGAGTCTCGCCGGCGAAATAAAACCCACCCATTGCCATGCACGCCTCCCCCGACTAAAAAAGCCGCGAAACCTTTGGCGAGCGGCATGGTGATCACGATCGACGGGCCGGCGGGGACTGGAAAATCTTCAATCGCTCGCGCGCTGGCCGAGCGGATGGGATTCGATTTCCTCGATACCGGCGCCATGTATCGCGCCATCGGCCTCGAAGCGGTCCGCCGCGAAGCCAACCTGGAGGATCAGCGCGAGCTGATCTTCATCGCCCGCCACCTCAAGATCGATTTCGACTGGTCGCGCCAGCCTCCCTCGGTTCTGCTCAACGGAGAATCCGTCGGTCATCTGCTCCGTGGCTCCGAAGCCACCCGTGCCGCCAGTTACGTCGCCGTCGTTCCCGCAATCCGTGAAATGCTCGTCGCCCAGCAGCGCGCCATCGGCGAACAGCGCCGTAACGTCGTCACCGAAGGTCGCGACCAGGGTTCCGTGGTTTTTCCCGGCGCCCAGTTCAAATTCTACCTTGACGCCTCGCCACAGGAGCGTGCCCGCCGGCGCGCGCAGCCAACTCCGCGCACGCGGCGAAATCGTGGATATTCGGGAGTTGCTCAACGAAATCGTCTCCCGCGATCGCCGCGACGCCACCCGCGCCGTCGGCCCGCTCTCCGTCCCCACCGGCGCCGAGGTCATCGACACCACCAGCATGACCGAAGACCAAGTCCTCGATCACATCATTTCCCGCGTGCAGTCCGCGGCCGCCCGCTGATGTCGCTTCCCACTGTCCAACCTTCCGCCCCTCCCGCCGTATCGCGGCAGCGCCCTGCGCCGTCTCCCATCCGCAAGAGCCTTCTCTGGCAATTCGGACAAATCCTCTGCCGAATCGTCACCACGCGCTACTACGATCTCAAGGTTTTCGGCGCCCGCCACATCCCCCCCACCGGCGGCGTCCTGATCGTCTCCAACCACCAAAGCTACCTCGACCCCATTCTCCTCGCCGTGCAGCTCAAGGCCCCATGAGCTACCTCGCCCGCGCATCCTTATTCCGCAATCGTTTCTTCTCCCGGCTCATCACCAACCTCAACGCATTCCCCATCCGCCGTGGCGAAGGCGACGTCGGCGCCGTCAAGGAAATCATCCGCCGCCTGCAAGAAGGTCACATGCTTGCCCTGTTCCCCGAAGGCACCCGAACCCTCACCGGCGAAATCAAATCCCTCGAACCCGGCGTCGCCCTCGTCATCCGCCGCGCCACCGACGTCGCCATCGTCCCCGCCGTTCTCGACGGCTCCTTCCAGGCCTGGCCCAAGGGACGCAAACTCCCCCATGCCCACCCCATCCACGTGATGTATGGTCCGCCCCTCCAACTCGAAGGTCTGCGCGCAACCAGATCATCCCGCTAATTGAATCGACACTTCGTAAAATGCTCGATGACCTGCGCGCCGGCAACATCAATTCCTACCTGTAATCCCATAAACTCCACCACCCTCGCCGACCTCATCCAAACCGCGCCTCAAGTTCCGCGACGCCCGCCATTGGAAGCAGTTTCACAGGCCCAAGGACCCGGCGCTTGCGCTCGTTCTTGAATCCTCCCCGAGGTCCTCGAACACATGCAATGACGTAGCGGCCAGGAACTCCGCGATCATCTCAAGACCTATAGGAAGAATGTCGCCCACGAGCTCGCCGACGTGCTTCACGTCCTGCTCCTGCTCGCCAAGGATCTCGATGGCGATCTCGTTCGCGCCTTCAATCAGAAGATGTACATCACACGGATTCCACGTAACTCGCAGGCCACAAGGATGCGCCCGTAAGCGCGGCCGCTCAACCTGGCCTGCCAGAATCACCTCAAACCGCACACGTTGCGAGCCATGATGGGACGCTCACAATTCCCGTTCGGCATACTGCCGGGTTACACCGTACTCGCACCGTAGCGACACCGTCGAACTTCCGGCCCAAAAACCGCCAGCCCCGCAGGCCTGAATCGCAATTTTCAGCCAATAGGGTCATCCGGATTTCCTCCAAATAGCAGGCCCCGCAGACGCACCCCGCAAGCAGGATGCTGCTCAACCTGGTGCGCGAGAATCGCGTAAAACCCTGCCAATCAGCGCAAATACCCCCTCCGAGAATCCAAGGCTGCCCCCCGCAAATACACCAAATTGTAGCCTCGTCGATTGACGTTCCTCTCTCATCCCCTCGCCCGGTACTCCGCGAAATTATGCATCATGCCGCGCAACTCCTTTTGATTCGGATGCGGCGGCGTTGATCGGCAGTTTGGCCATGACCCACGATCTCACTCGCCAGATCCGCCGGACCCAAGGCGGAAGCGAGTTGAGTCCGCCGTAGCTCACCAGCTGTGCAAAACTCCGTTCGATCCGGGGACGCTGCTTGTACAGCGACGGCCCGAACGGGTTGATTCCCGCCGGCGGCTTGATCATGTCGATTCACCTGACGCGAAGCGGCGACTGGTAGCGATGGCCCAGACCGGCGCCTGGCTTGGGACGTGGGCACACCAGCCTGCGGCGGTGGTGATGGCACAGGTCGAACAGCCAACTGCAGTCGTCATGCGCATTGGCCAGAAGATAGCCGGTGCCCTTGAGCCGCTTGAGCATGCGCCCGCACATCTGTTTCTCGCACCCGTCCAGCGGCGTGATGACAAATGCATCTGGCATCGGATTTCCCGAATCAATCACCTGCAGCTTATCGCCCGGCGACTGACGAGAGACGCCTCGTCCCCAGCGGACATCGGGATCGGAACTGTGGTTGGGCAACTCCAGCGGCTTGCCGTCCACAACCTTCAGCAGGTTGCTTTTGGCTCTGCCGTTGAGATGCTGGCCCATCAGGTTCAAAAACGCCTGGAAGTCCGGGCGGCGGATGCGGCGGCTCGGGGTGCATTGACTGGGCAACCGCTCGGGCCGGGTTTGCGCCGTCCAGTGCCGCGGATCGCAGCCCCAGATCACCGGACGATCGTGCAGCACAGACCCAAGATAGACGCGTGCGATCAGTGCGGTAGGACAGGTGTCGCGCGGATTGAACTCCGCTCGCCCGGCCACGGCACAAACCGCCTGCGATAATTCAGACCACAATTCAAGTTCCAAGGTGCCCCCTTTCCTGGCGGAAAAGAGCACCATGGACTGGAACTGCATGTCGCGCAATGACTTGCGTCACTGTCGCATAATCCTCATTTGGGAGAGGGCCGGGGTGCAGGGTTCATCCCTTAGATTCGCAAATCGCTTCGCGCTTGGTGAATCGCCAACTCCCTCACCGGTGATTCAACTACACCCTCCCCGGCCGCATGCTCATGAAACAACCGAATCGCTTCGGTCTCCCTTGCCCCGACGTCAAAGCTCAGATTCATCGTCAGATACTGCCGCGCCAGCTCCATCGGCCATCCCAGCGGCACCGCATATTTCCGAATAATCGCCTCAATCGCTTCCCGCCCGCGCCCCTTCGCCTCACGCAGAACCTCATACAACCCCGCATGATCCGTCCCATCTCGCGCCATCCACGTCGCAAACACAAACGGTAATCCCGTTAGCGCTTTCCACTCCGCCCCCAGATCAAGCTGATATCCGAATCCCCTCGGCTCCTGGCACACCACCTTGTCCCCGATCAGCAGCCGCGCCTGCGTCGGATCCCCTCCCGCATTTCGTAAATCCAAAAATTCGGGCGCAACCCGTACCGCCGCGCCAACACAATTCGCGCCAGCGCCACGGATGTATGGCTGTCCGGATCGCATGCCAGCGATTGGATCTGCTCGAACGGAACCCGGCTGAACAATCGCACCGTAAGCGTCGGCCCATCCGATCCGATCCCGCCCGCCGGGATGATTGTCAGCCCTTCCATTCGCTGATAATCGATCACCGGCAACAGCGCCACATCTGCCCGCCCCTCCCGCAGACACGCCAGCAATTCCGATGGCACCTCAAGCATCAGCTCCACGTCCGGCTTGGCGTCCAGTCCTTCAATCAAAGGCTTCGAGTTCAGATAACTGACGCTGGCGATCCGATGCATCGTGGCCGATTCTAGGATCGCCATCGCCCCGCACAAATCGCGATACAGAATTTGAAATCCCGCTTCAAGAAAAATGCCCCGGATTGCTCCGGGGCATCGATGATTTCCTGAACTGTTGCGACAGCCGCTTACTGCGCGACCGCCGGCTTCTGCATCTTGCCTTCCAACGCCAGCCGCCGCCACCGAGTCGGAGTCAAACCGGTCGCCTGCTTGAATCGGCTGGTAAAGTGGCTCTGGTGCGCAAACCCGCAGTCCGCCGCGATCTGCGCCAGATCCTTCTTCCGCGCAGAAGCTGCGCCTTGGCGTCCTGAATCTGGCACTCCAGCAGATAATGCTTCGGCGTCAGACCAAGCAATTCCGTAAACCGCCGGTGAAAGTGGAACGGGCTCAAATGTGCCGTCTTGGCGATCTCGCCCAGCGTCGGCCCACGTCGGAATTCCTGCCTCATGAACTTGATCGCCGGGATCAGCCGCGCGAGCTCCGCATCCGCCTGGAAATCCGCCGGACGCACCGCCGACCAGTCCCCGCAGCCCGGCTGCATGCAAAACAGCACGAACGGCCCCTCACCCACCGCTGGGTACTCGCTGTACGAAACCACACGGAACGTCCACAGATCGCCCCGCGAATCCGGCAGCTTTCGCGATCGGCCCGCATCAACTCCCCGTTCATCCGGTGCAGTTCCTGCCGGGCATAATGAAGCATCTCCTCGCGAATCCGCGAATCGAGCGCCTCAAACTCGCCCTTCCCGTAAATCTCGTGCAGTTCCCTATCGAACAGGAATTGCCGCACCTTCGGACGATGCGTCAGCGACGTATCGATCAGGCAAGCCCCCGTCCGCGGCCTGGATGCGTGCACCTTCTCAATTGCGTGCTCCAGTTGTCGAGCAAACGCGCCAAGTTTCTGAAGCTCTGCCTGCGAAAATGGCCCCTGCTCCTCAGTACGGTACAGATGAACCGCTCCGGGATACCCGTCGAGCACCGGCGCCTTCAGCGGCGCCGCCGCCGCGTAGCGCAACCCGCGTGTCCCCAGAAACTCCTGGAGGTATTTTCCGCCGCCCGACGGCCATACGTCATTCGCCGTCAGCGGCTGCTGCCGGAGAATCACCTGCCACGTGAGCTTGTCGTGCAGGTGGTACTCGCGCGAATACTCCTTCACCAGCGCCTCGGGCACCCGCGCAGGCTGCGCGATTTGCAGCGAGCCGCGCGGCAGCGTCGTCGTGATGATCGCTTCGCTGAAAGAAAGCTGCTTTTCTAAGCTCTCCAGTAACTGCCGAAAAGGAACGCCTTCGTGCTTTGATTTCGATTCCGCGCTGGGTTCGGATGTACGACGAATCACGGTGCTTTTTGCCATGGTGAATATTTCTCGACCTACCTCACATGACCCTCATGCCTTTGTCAGATCGTCTCTTGCCACAACTTACACTGCGTCCGGGTAAAACGTTTAGGTGTCTCCACTTAAGTTTCAAGCGAACTCGCCAAATGAGCAACGAATTGATAAGCTGCCACTAACAAGGTGCTCATCCATACGCGATGATGGTGCCTAAAATCAACTTCCCCCAACTCTCCATCCGCCCTCTTGATGCCTCGACGCCACATCCGGCATAGCTCCTACCGCCCGCCTGTCGTGCCGCATCGGTTTTTCTTGCACGCTCGGCGAATCACGGCGTAAGCTCAACTCGGCTCGACGGTTGGCATCATCTTTGTTCCTCGAATTACGGGAGCGAGAAGGAGTCGTATCTTTGCTATACGCGTTGCTAAACCCGTTGTTCTGGGATCCCAAGATCAAAATCGCGATACTCACTCTCGCGACCTTCGCCGCCCTTTGCTAACGGTTGTGCCGGCATTGCGCCATACCCCGGGTTGGCAAAACCGATCACCCCTTGACCTTCCCGTTCAGTGATGTCCCTTCCGGGCTCACGCCGTAAATGTGGAACTGGTGTGAAATTGGGTCGAATCCGTGCTCGCGGCAGATATCGTCCCGCAGCCTCTTCAGCTTGTCGCTGCTGAACTCGATCACCTTCCCCGTCGCCACGCAGATGAGATAGTCGTACGTCTGCCGCCCCGCGATCACCTCGTAATACGACCGCTTGTTATCGAAAAACACCTGTTTGAGCACCCCTGCATCCTGAAGATGCGCCAATGTCCGATACACCGTCGCCCGGCTCACCCGATGCCCAAGTTGCTTGAGATCCGCCACCAGCTGCTCCGGATCAAACAGCCCCTCCTTCCGCAGCACCGCATCCAGCATCATCGCCCGCTCCGGCGTAAACTTCAGCTTCTCCCCATGCAAATAGCGCCGAAACAGGCGCAAACAGGCTCGTAAGCGCCGCCTGTTTCGGTTGACTACCAGTCGAACGCGGAAGGCTCGGCAGGATGTGAGGTGCGGTTGACATAGCAACTCTTAGTCTACGCGTCGCAATATCAATTAGCAATGCTATAAAGACTTTTTTGTCTTCTATTGCTGTTGGCCGTCGAGCCACGCCACAGGTGAAGTCCTAAGCTTGCTGGAAAAAGAGACGGGGTACATCCTTGTTGCTGGTGACAAAGCAAGGAGACCCCGTGAGCAAGAGATTACCCGCGTCCGTGCAGACCGACCAGCAGATTCGTGAACTTCTCGACAACGGCTGGGCCGGCGATGCCCGGTCGGAGCTGATCCGCCTGGGCGTGCAACGGATCATCGAAGAAGCTTTGGAACGGGAAGTTGGCCAGTTCCTTGGCCGCGGTTTCTATCAGCGTGAAGCCGGCGGGGCGGTGAAAGGCTACCGCAACGGCTATCGCACCGGCCGCCTCGACAGCGCCGAGGGCCAGATCCCCTTCGCCGTGCCGCAGGTGTCGGATACGGGGGGTGAGCCGTTCGAGTCGAAGGTCCGCCAGCACGTGAGCGGCCGCAGTCAGCAACTGGAGCAGTTGGCCACGGAGATGTTCGCCCGCGGCCTTTCGACCCGCGACAGCGAGGCGGCGTTCACCGATGCCGGGGGAAACAAGCTGCTGAGCAAGACGGCGGTCAGCGACATCACGGAAGTGCTCTGGCAGCAGTACGAGGCGTTTGCCACGCGCGATCTGGCGGGATACGAGATCGCGTATCTGTTCCTCGATGGGGTGGCTGAGCGTCTGAACCCGTCGGAGCGTCGCCAGGCGGTGCTGTGCGCCTGGGGCATCGATGTGGAAGGATTCAAGCATTTGCTGCATCTGGCGCCCGGGACCAAAGAGGACACGGTCAGTTGCCGGGAGTTCATTCAGGACATGAAGCGGCGTGGACTATGCGATCCGCTGCTGGTGACGACGGACGGGGCGCCGGGGCTGATCAAGGCGGCTGAAGAATGCTTCCCGCGATCGAGCCGCCAGCGATGTCTGGTGCACAAGACGCGTAACCTGCAGGCGAAAGTGACTGATGAGCAACTCTGGCCGGAGATCAAAGCAGAGGCGAACAGCGTCTATCAGGCGGCCAACCCCGAGACCGCGCGGCTGCTGAAAGAGCCGTTCATCAAGCGTTGGCAGAAGAAGTTCCCCACGGCGGTGGCGTGCTTCCTTGAAGACTTCGAGGCGTGCATCGCACACCTGGTCTTTCCGGTCACGCACCGCAAGGCGATCCGCTCGACCAATCTCCTGGAGCGATTGTTCGAGGAGAATCGCCGGCGGACCAAGGTGCTGCCGCACGCGTTCGGGGAGCGGCCGATGCTCAAGCTGATGTTCGCCGCGGTGCTCCGAGCTTCGGAGAAATGGCGGAAGCTCAAGGTGACCAACTTCGAACGCGAGCAACTACGACAGCTACGCCAGGAGATGAACGAGAACTTCAAGCGGCGGCACACCCCAGCCGTGCCGCCTGCCCCGTCCACTTTTTCCAGCACAACTGGGACTTGACCACGCCACAACAAATTCACCGGCATAAATGTTCACCGCGGAACGGTCGCCGGTACAATGGAAGGGTGGCCGGTGCACTCCCGCCTAATTGAACGTCCGTCAATTACCTATCGCGGCCCCGAGAAGAGTGCGTCAGCTTTCCTTTCTAAGCGTTGGACTAGCAAAGGAAAGCTGCGCCTTCTTGTCCCTACAACAGCGACACCGGATCCACATCCACCGCGATCCGATCCGTCTTCGACAGAGCCCCCTTCTCCCTTACCGCTGCCAGGATCCGCTGCAACTGCCCTGCCTCGGCACTCACCAGCACGACCTGGTTGCGAAAGTACCCCGCAATCCGGCTGATGGCGCACGGCATCGGCCCCTTCACCGTCACCGCATCCCTCTCCTTCGCGGCCTCTTCGCTCAGCGCCGCCCCCAGTTCCTCCGAAAGCTTGAACAGCTTCTCCTGCTCCTGGTCGCGCAAAACGATCCTCACCATCCGCGTAAACGGCGGCAGCCCAACCTCCTGCCGGTGTTTCAACTCCGTCGTCGCAAAGCGCGCGTAATCCTGCTTGATCGCTGCCTGGATCGTCGGATCGTCCGGCTGAAAGGTCTGAAGCACCACCCGCCCCGGCGAATCCCCGCGCCCGCGCGCCCCGCCACCTGCGTGATCAACTGAAACGTCCGTTCCGCCGCCCGAAAATCCGGCAGCGCCAGCGCCGTATCCCCGCTCACTACCCCCACCAGCGTCACGTTGGGGTAATCCAGCCCCTTGGCGATCATCTGCGTCCCCAACAGCATATCCAGCTCCCCGCGCAAACGCCCCCAGGATCTGCTCATAATCCCTGCCCGATCGCATCGAATCCGAATCCACCCGCGCGTACCGAATACCGTCAAACTTGCGGCAGATCTCCTCCTCCACCCGCTGCGTCCCCAGCCCGAACAGCGAAAGCTTCTTCCCGCACACCGGACAACTTGCCGGCAGCGGATTCACCGCCAGACAGTAATGGCAATGCAGGCTCCCCGTATGCAGCCCCTCCGCGCTCGATGCATCCTTAGGATGCGTCCCCGCCGCCCGGTGGTAAGTCATCGTCGTGTCACAGTACTTGCACGACACGACGTTCCCGCACGAAACGCAGTATACAAAGTTGGAATACCCTCGCCGATTGAGCAGCAGAATCACCTGCTTCTTCGCCTCGACCGTCGCCCTGATCAGGTGCTCCAGCCGCTCGGAAATCAGGTGAATCCCCTTCCGAAATCGGTTCGCCTGCTTCATGTCCACCAATTCAATCCGCGGCAATTCTAACCCCCGCACCCGATGGAGAAGCGTCAGCAAGCCGACTGAACTCTCTCCTTTGCGAGCCCGGTGATAGCTCTCCAGCGACGGCGTCGCGCTCCCCAGCAACACCGGCACACCCTCAATCTGCCCCCGCTTGATCGCCACATCCCGCGCCTGGTAGCGCGGCGCCGTATCCTGCTTGTAAGAAGCCTCATGCTCCTCATCGACAACGATGATCCCCAGGCCCGGCAGTGGAGCGAAAATCGCGCTGCGTGCTCCTACCACCACATCCGCCATCCCCATCGAAATCTGCTGCCAATACCGATGCCTCATCGTCGCGCTCAAGCCGCTGTGCAATACCGCAACTCGCTTGAACCGCGCCGTAAACCGCCGCTCCGTCTGTGGCGTCAGCGCTATCTCCGGCACCAGCACAATCGCGTGTTTCCCCGAATCAATCACCCGCCTGATGCATTGAAGGTAAATCTCCGTCTTCCCCGATCCCGTCACCCCATGCAGCAGCGACACGCTAAACCCGCCCGCCAGCTTCGCCTCCAACGCTGCCACCACCCTCCCCTGCTCTTCGTTCAGTTCCAGATCCCCCTCTCCCCCTTCGTCGCTTCGTCGCCCCGTCGCTTCGTCGCTCAACCCAGGAAAATCCGCCTCCGCCGAAATTGTAATCAACCCCAGCTTCACCAGCTTCCGCACCGTCGCCGTCGTCGTTCCCGCCTCGCTCGCCAGCTTCACCAGTTCCACCCCCTGCCCCTCTTCCAACAGCAGCAATCGCGCCAGAATCGCCCGGCGTTTGCGCGCTTTGGTCTTCTCCAGGAGCTCCTGCACCGCCTCGCGTCCCCGCGCCAGCTTCACGATCTTGGTATACCCCAGCCCAACCTGCTTCTTCACCGCCGATGGAATCACGCTGTCCAGCACCACACCCAGCGGCGTTACATAGTACCGGCTCATCCACCGCGCCAGCTCCATCAGCTTCCCCGCCACCAGCACCCGCTCATCCGCGATCGCCGCGACGGGTTTCACCTTCGGATAATCCGTGCGCTCCCTGATCGCGACCAGATACCCCTTCACCAGCTTGTTCTTCCGCCCCAGCGGAACCTTCACCAGCTGCCCCGCCTTGATCTGGCCCGCCAGCCTCCGCGGCACCGAATAATCCAGCAGCCGGTCAATCCCCTGCTCCAGCGCCACCGCCGCAAACGGCCCTTCCGCCGCCCGCTCCTCCCCGGCATCAGATGCATCAAGCTCGCCAAACAGATTCTCCACGACACCCATTATATCCCCTCGTTTGCAAAACGTTAGGACCGCGCGGCCGCCGCGATAACGCTATAGTCTCCCCCCATGAATGGGACTGCATTGAGAATCCTCTGCGGCACGTTCCTCATCCTCACGCTCGCATCCGCCACGCAAGCCGCACCCCCGCCCCCGTCCACTCAACCCGCCAACACTCGCCCCTCCCATCCCGTCTCCCCCCAAACCACCGATCGTGCCACCTGGTGGGTCAACGCGGCCGCAGACCAGGTTGCCCAAATACCATCAGCGAAGCTCCGTACCTCCTACATGTATATCGTGCTGAAGATGCAGCTCTGCGCGAATCCGGCCAGCGATCCGGACGCAACCCTCAAAGCCTTTCAAGATCTCCAGAATTCCACCTCGCCCCGCGTTAACCTTGGCCATTGGTATACCGATTGCGCCTGGACCTTCTTCCAGAACGGCAACCCGGACGCATACAAGCGCTTCGACGGTCTGGCCGAGCAGGAAGCCGCACGCTGCAAGGACCAGGACGATGCTTACCTCATCCGGACCAAAATCATCACGCAGATTGCCGAGCTTGAAGGCATACCGTCAGCGATTCACGCCGTTGAGAAAATCAAGAGCCCCCGCTGGCGCAGCGAGTATTACTGCGACATCCTCAACCACCTTTCACAGACGAGCAATCATAAGCCCACCACGCAGCAATGCGATGAACTTCTTCGCCGCGCCGAGGAGGATTTCCATAAGACCGCAAGCAGCGAGGACATCGAGCGCGTCCGCGGCAATCTGGCGATCGCACTCGTTTCCGGCGGTCAACTCGACAAGGCCCGCCAACAGATCGAACGCCTGAAAGTTCCCTCCTGGCGATGCCGTGCCAGCGGCATGCTTGCGGCGGCATATGCAAAGAAGCACGACGCCAAAGAGTTCCAATCGGCCCTGGACCTGTTCAAGGAAAGCGCGGATCGATCCGGTGAACATCAACCCGGCATGTACGCCGCCGAAGCCGAACGTCTCTACGATGCCCATGATGAGCGGCATTGGTCCGATCTCCTGAAGGAATCCACCGAGTTTGTGGACAAGCTGGATCGCAAAGAGGCGCGTTCGTGGGAAATGTCCATCATTGCCGTTGCCCAGGCGCATTGCGGCCGAATCGATGAAGCCCTCAAGACCGTCAAGCAGATCAGCGCTCAGCGAGATGTCGATCACGCCATGGAATGGATCATCTGGTTCGAGTGCAAACAGAAGCAGTTCGCGACGGCGGAGAAGCAGCTCAACCAGATGCAGTACTCGAGGGCACGCCAGTGGGTCTGCTATGAACTGTTCCGCTGCGAGGCGTATGAGGGCGCGAGCCGGCACTTCGGGAGCGGTTTCAGCAGCTCTCCTCCCCCGTGGATAAGGTGATGGCCGCCGAAGGCGCCGTCCTGGGCATGGCGATGAAGGACTGGGGCGATCCCGAATTCTTCCAGTGAATGGCCCCGTTTCTTCCTGATCGCCGATGAGACATCCATCGCCTTCGACGCTAAACTCCCCGGCGAAGGACCTGACATGACCATCGAGCAACTCCCCATCGATCCCCTGATCTATCACCACCGCATCCGCAACCGCCTTCTCCTCACCGCCGCCGGCGTCGTCTCCTACGCCCTCTTTGTCGGCACCAGCCACCTCTTCTCCATCCCCACCCACCCCGAATACTCCGCCGCCCTCATCCAGCAGCCCTGGCCTCCGGTCGTCTTTCTCGTCACCGCCATCGTCTTCGTCGCCTGTGTCGTCATCAGCTCGCTCATCACCAACATCGTCCATTACGACGCCGGCTTCTTCTGCGCCTGCATCGGTCTTTCCGCCCTCTCCATCCGGGGCGGCCCCATCCGCTACACCCTCATGGCCGCCGCCGGCCCATCCATCTTCCTCGGCCTCGCCCTCGAGCTGATCATCCTCTACGCCATCCTCTTCGTCGGCTGGCTGGCCCTGGGCATGCTCTGCGCCAACAACCTGGTCACCCCCGAGCATGAGCGCGTTCCCCCGACCATCGACGAAGAAGACGTCCCCTCCCAGGGCCCCCTGGCCATGGCCTCGCAGATCATGCTCATGATCTTCCTCATGAGCGTCCTCTGCCAGACCGACCGCAAGGTCCAGGTGCTCGCCGCCGTCGGCATCAGCGCGTTTCTCGCCACCCTGGGCGCTCAGTCCATCTTCCCCACACGCCCCAGCACCTGGTTCTGGTTCGGCCCCTTGATCCTCGGCCTGCTCGGCTACCTCTTCGCCTATTACGGCGACGGCCTGTGGACCACCGGCGTCATCTACGGCTACGACCCCGCACTCGCCCGCCCCCTCCCCCTGGACTACGCCGCCGCCGGCCCCGTCGGCGCTCTCCTGGGCTACTGGACTTGCCGCCGCTGGCAAGCCCTCCACGAACTCCAGCCCGCCCCGGATGAAAATGCGCAGACCGCGGGCGGCTGACGATAGATCGCGACAACGTCCAATGACCAAATCCCAATGACCAATCAAACCCCAAGGTCGAATTCCCAATTGGGGCTTGGTCATTGATCTGGTCACTGGTCATTGGTCATTGGTCATTGGTCATTGGTCATTTCCCCTCACCATTGGTCATCGGTCAGTTCCCCCTCACGATTCCTCACAAATTGAACCCCATCCCTCAACCCCTTACCATTTCCCGCCATGCCGTCTTCCTCAACCACCGCCGTTCCTGATGACCTCGGCCACTTCGGCCCCTACGGCGGCGTCTTCGTCCCCGAAACCCTCATCGCCGCCCTCGATCAGCTCAAACGCGAATACGCCAAGGCCAAATCCGACCCCTCCTTCCAGCAGGAATTCCAGGCTTACCTGAGCGACTACGTCGGCCGCCCCTCGCGCCTCTACTTCGCCCGCCGACTGACCGAGAAGTGGAAAGGCGCCCGCATCTATCTCAAGCGCGAGGATTTGAACCACACCGGCGCCCACAAGATCAACAACACCATCGGCCAGGCCTTGCTCACCCGCCGCATGGGCAAGAAGCGGCATCATCGCCGAAACCGGCGCCGGCCAGCACGGTGTCGCCACCGCCACCGTCGCCGCCCTCTTCGACCTCAAGTGCGATGTCTACATGGGCGCTGAAGACGTCCGCCGCCAGAGCCTCAACGTCTTCCGCATGAAGCTCATCGGCGCCGAATGTCGTCGAAGTGCACAGCGGCCTGAAAACCCTCAAGGACGCCCTCAACGAAGCCCTCCGCGACTGGATGGGCTCCGTCGAGCAGACCCATTACATCCTCGGCTCCGTCGCCGGCCCCCACCCCTTCCCCATGATCGTCCGCGACTTCCAATCGGTCATCGGAACCGAACTCAAAGCCCAGTGCGCTGCGCTGGACATCAAGCCCGACCTGATCATCGCCTGCGTCGGCGGCGGCTCCAACGCCGCCGGCATCTTCTACCCCTTCATCGAAAACAACTCCATCCAGCTCATCGGCGTCGAAGCCGGCGGCCGCGGCAGCGCCCTCGGCCAGCACGCCGCCACGCTCCTGCAGGGCAAGCCGGGCGTCCTCCACGGCTCGCTCTCCTACGTTCTCCAGGATGAAGATGGCCAGACCGCCGATGTCCACTCCATCAGCGCGGGCCTGGACTACCCCGGCGTTGGCCCCGAGCACGCCTTCTGGAAAGACACAGGCCGTGTGACCTACACCAGCGCCTCCGATGCCGAAGCCCTCGAAGCCTTCCAGGAAATCGCCCAGCTCGAAGGGATCATCCCCGCCCTGGAAAGCGCCCATGCCCTGGTCGAAGCCAAAAAACGCGCCGCGCCATGTCCCCCACGCAAACCATCGTGGTAAACCTCTCCGGCCGCGGCGACAAAGACTGCCAGGAAGTCGCCCGGCTGATCTCAAAGTCCTGACCGCGCCTGGCGCATGAGTTGGCGGGCCGCAACCGCCCACCAGCGCAGGCATATCCATTGGCCCTCTGCCATCACCTGAAGCACCCTGCGAACCGGACGGCACAGCCGTATCCCATCAGGAAATTGCCCGTATCCATGCACAGAATACCCCCGACCCTCCGCCAGGCCCAAAAGCCGGGCGCGCGCCCGATGCCCAACCCTTTCGTTCTGATCTCTGCCTCCCTCGTCCATCGCACCCACGTATTTCCCCGGCTCTGAATCCAGGACCCCAAAAGCTGCCGTTGGCCGGCTCTGCTTCCATAGAAGCAACGCGATCACCAGCCCGTTCGTGAAACACCACAACAAAGGATATTTCGCTCCCATGTCGCGTCCAAATCTCCTCCGGACCCACACCGTACTCTCACCGTTGTAGTACCGTACCCTCCCCACCCGGCCGCCGACCCGGTTTTTGCCCGTCCTGAGGACATGGTGGTCCGTATATAGCCCCTTATCCTTCCCCTGTTTCCTAGATTACCCAAGCTGCCAACCCTCCGTTGCTCGCGGCCGCGAGGCGGCAAAAACTGCGCAGAAGTCCTGAGGCTGGCCTCAAGACCCTCAAAGCCGCGGCAGGCAAGGAGGTATCTGGTATCGCGCATCGGGAATTCCAGGCATCAGGTTCCGAGCCACCGCCCCGGATCGCCAGCCTCCGATCGAGCGCCCATAACCATTCTTCGAGCCCCCTGCCAACGCCGTTCCGAGAAAACCGCGGCTCGCCGGTGAGCCAGCGGCATCGGCCCGACCATCCCCGGCCTGGCGGAAGAATTACCGGCCCAACAATGCCCTGTTTGTGCCCACAAAGATGATCTTTGTGGCCACAAACGTTACGCCGCAGGGCACAAAAACCATTTCTTGTGGCACAAAGACGATCTTTCAGGGCACAAAAATCATTTTGCATGGCACAAAGATGATTTCTTAGGGCACAGAAATGATTTTTCAGGGCACAAAAACCCTTTCGCATGGCAGAGATGTGATTTCGCACGGCACAAAGAGGGCCTTTCAGGGCCCGGATTCAGCCTCACTGCCATGGAAGCTGGCTTCCCGGCCCCGGTGCTGTTTATTGGAATAACCTCGACGGACCAGCGGCGGCGCGGATAAACTGAGCGTCCCGCTTTACGGTTCTAGCCGAAGCGCCTGCCATCGTGAAACATCGACTGCTCAACTATCTGACGGCCCTGTCCCTGATTCTTGGCATCGCCGTCCTATGCCTTTGGCCCGCGAGTTATTTCTTCCCCCATCGACTCTATTACGAGCCCGATCCCATGCACCAGCACGGGACCAGCATCGGCGCGTACGACGTTACAAAGGGTCGCCTCCGGCTATACATCATCTATCCGCTCCCGCCGACGATCACGCCCGTCGATGCGCTCCACTCGCATGGGACATGGCGACCCACCGGTGCCCCCGACATCGCCGTCCCGCCTAACACACCTCCAGGCTGCTGGCCCTTTCCAAACATGCTCTGCTGCACCGGGGGCACTGGCCGCTACCCGTTGTGGGGCATCGAAATCGATCCGAGCACCCTGCTCACCAAGGGCGGTAAGGTTTGGGCCCCATTTACCACGAATCTGTTTATCAGCTTATGGCTTCTCGCCGTCGTCGCCGCCCTGCTTCCCACAGCGCGTGTCGCCTCCTACTTCATCCGGCGCGTGAGGCAACGGCGACTGTGGCTTATCGGCCATTGTTGCGCCTGCGGCTACGATCTCGTGCCACGCCCGACCGCTGCCCGGAGTGTGGCACGGTGCCGCCGGACAATTCAAACACAAAAGATGTCGCGTCTCGGCTCGGCCTGAACTGACAGTTGGAGGATTCTAAAGGGACGCGATTTTGTCACAGGGCCTCCGCGGCTCCGTGGTGAAAATCCTTCGCGGCGTACGCGCCGCGAGCCTGGACGGCGTAGGAACGCTGCGCCTTTGGCTCCGCTACGGCACGGACCGATATGCCCCGGTGCCTTGTCTCACCTTTTTCACTTTTCCCCGATCCCCCTACTGGAAATGCCCGCAAGCGTCCGATACAAGAACTGCGGCAACTGTTGCGCCCTCATCGGCTCAGATGGATCTGTGTCGATTCCGCGGCAGCCAGCCCGAAAATCGAATAACCCTCACATGCGAGGCCACGGATGGCTAAGTACTGGGCCCTTCTCGCAATAACCATCATTCTCGCCGCCGGCTGCCAGTCCAACCAGGTCGCCGTCAATCTTCCCCCGCCCAGCTTCGCCGGCCCCAATGTCGTTCAGCCCAAGCCGATCCCGGCGCCTCCCCGCCGGTCGCCATCAAACCTCAACCGCCCAGAATCGCCGGCGGCGCCTACCCCGCCGCCTGGTATCCCAAGGCTCCGCCGCGCCCCTGGAAGTGGATCGTCATCCACCACTCCGCCTCCCCATCCGGCGACATGGCCATCTTCGACCGCGAACACAAAGCCAAGGGGTGGGACGGCATCGGCTATCACTTTGTCATCGGCAACGGCACCGACTCCGGCGACGGCCAGGTCGAGGTCACCCCCCGCTGGCCCATCCAGAAATGGGGCGCCGACGCCAAGACGCCGGATGAGCGCTACAACGATTTCGGCATCGGCATCTGCCTCGTCGGCAATTTCGACGTCCAGTATCCCACGAAGAAGCAGCTCGCCTCCCTGGCCCGTCTGGTCTCGTTCCTCTGTGCCCGATACGACATCCCCCTCAGCGACGTCATCGGCCACCGCGACACCAAGCCCACCGACTGCCCCGGCCGTCACGTGCACCTGGATGTCATCCGCCAGATGGCCGAGGCCGCCTCGGGAGACACCCTGGCCTGGGGCAACGAGCACACGCATACCCAGACCGCCAGCGTCGAGTTGCTCCACGCCGATCGCTAAGACCCTGGGCTCTAAGCGGGTTGATGCCATGCCAACTTGAATCCCACCGCCGGGGAGCTAGACTTAGCTGCTCGGATTTTCCGGGGTGTAGCTCAGCTTGGTTTAGAGCGCATGGTTCGGGACCATGAGGTCGTAGGTTCAAATCCTATCACCCCGACTTTCATCCTGCCCATCTTGCCTAAAGGAGCGAGAAGTGGCGGGATGTTGAACTTCCGTGGTGCACGACGAAAATGCACGGCGTGAACTCATCGGACATCAGAATCGCACTCTTCAATGCGTTACGGAACGGCCCTCGACCGAAGGGCGAAGTCTTGCAAGAAATCTTGCCCGTTTTGCGTCCGTCCCAGGAGCTCTTTCAGAATTCCGGATGCGTGAAATATTCCAAAGTGGCAGCATCGCGTACTAACCGAAGTGGCATATTTGCGCCAAAGGGGAAAGATGGCGCCGCATCAGAGTGATCGCCAACGATGGGCGCTTTCCGCAGCGACTGCCGGTGCTGCTCCAGCAATCTCCGCAGTTGAGGGTCGCGAGCGGCTCCGAATCCACAAGCACCGGGAACGCAGTGGGTCTCTTCGCCGGCAGAAAATCAATGAGGTGCTTGCAAGAACAGGAAAACTTGAGTGCGAGTGTTGTGATAGAGATGCTGAAAGCGTTTACGGCCCGATCGGCCGCGGATTTTGCGAAATTCACCATCTTGACATCATTGCGCAAGGCGAACGTCGAACGGAGTTGACCGACTTAGCAGTTGTTTGCGGCATGCTGTCATAGGATTTTACATCGTCTTATCCGTCGGGGTCTTCCCGCGTCGATCGCCGATCTACGACAACGGCTCGAAAGCCCTCGAATCTAAGATTGCATAGGATCGCGGGCAATTTGAAGTCTGCTGCGTTCGGCCCATCAGAATAGGGCTAAAGAAACCGCGATTCCCGCACGGAAACGCCAGACTCAATTCCACTGCGTCACTTGTCACCCGGTTTTTTTCCAGGCCAATTTGCCCAATCGGGCGAGAAGCGACGAGATTTTGAACTCGCTTTATGATTTTCCAACTGCATGGTGCCGCGCTGCTCGTGACCACGGTCGTAGGTTGCCGTTCCACGTGACGGACGGCCCGATTTGAGGAGGTTGGATGAATCTCGCGAAATTTGGCGGCGATAATCGAGATCACGGCAAAGGCTTCATCTTGTCGTCGCTCGGGAACGTGCTCAACGATCTGCATGTCGATGCGATGATCACCGACGGCGAATCCCGAGATCAAGATAACTTTTCGCAGATGCTGGATTCCTACCGGCGTTTCCTTCGGCTTACCGAAAACCAACCTATTATTAATTCCGAGCAGCGATATCGTGGGGGCACGAGGATCAATCGCGGCGGCAATCAGGAGGACTACTTCCAGCCCCACTATGGCAAGTCGAACGATCTTTTCCTAGATCCGGATGATGGCATTCATCGCGAGGGCGGTTCCAAAGACGTGACACCAGCAGTGATTGAAAGGCTAATCCCAAAGGAGCAATATCTCGCGTTCTGATGGTTTACACCTCGCCCACTCGTGACACCCGGATAGGGCATCGACTAGAAGATCACTTTCGAGGATGGTTTGGCAGCCGGCTGTCAGGCTTCTTTTGCTGGCTGGCTGGAAATGGAATTCTTTTTCTGGCCCAACCGGGTAACGAACGACTAGCTCAGTTCAAGCAGGCGGTTGAGAATGCACTTGGGCCATTCAAAACGCGTGTGCGTGATCTGTAAAATTGAACAAGCGGAAATCCTCAATTTCATGCAGGAACGCAGAAAAAGTTCAACTGGTGTCTTGTCACCCCGATTCGCCCATCACGAGCAGGTGCTTCCCGGCACCCCACCACTGTGCGAAGAGCGTGTTGTGGCCTTTTCACGCCCCGCGACGGCACGGATTGGGCCCAGATGCCCGCAGCAACCGCGGGACCCGGGTCTTGACGGCCCTTTGAGCGGTTCGCAGACAGCCTTAACCCGCCCCGTTGCGGCCGACGGCCTTTCGGATCGCCGCCAAAACCTCTTCGCCCGGAGCGGTCTTGCGAAAGTAGGCAATGCATCCGGCCCGTAGCGCTCTTTCGCGCAGGTGCGGATCGTCGCTGGCCGTGATGAAAATCACCGGCACATTCGGGCAGCTCGCCGCGAGCTGTTGCTGCAGATCGAGTCCAGACGCCGTCGCCAGCTCGAACATCCAGCACGAGACAGTCAAACCGGGGCCGCTTCTGATCGTGCAGGAATTGTTCGGTCGAGGGGTAGGTAACAACCTGCATTCCCGACATGCGGAGCAACCGGCCGAGCGCCCGGCAGACGCTCTGGTCGTCATCGACGACGGCGACGTAGATCATGTCGTCGTGGGTTTCCATCGCGGCAGCCACGGTAGCTTCCCGTGCCGCGCGACACTATTGCACTTTAGGGAAACTCGCCCTCCCGATCCAAAAAAAACTGGACGCAGGGCGCGAGCATCCCCGCAGAGCACTAATGCGTTAAGACGGCTGAGTTTGCGGCAGATTCCTCCACCGCAACCACCAGCCGGGTAAGTTCCGCGACCGAGCGGACGCGAAGCTTGGTGGTGATGTTGCTGCGATGGGCCTTGACCGTGCGCTCCTGGATCGACAGTTCGTCCGCGATTTCCTTGTTGAGCTTCCCCAGAACCACCAGGTCGAGCACTTGGCGCTTGCGCTGGGTTAATGTGCTCAGTTGGCCGTCCAGCTCGCGCAGGTGTGCGCGCGGCTCTTTCGCGGGCATCGCGCGCCAGCGCCCGCTCCACGGCGGCGAGCACTTCTTCTCTTTCCGCGCGCTTGGTCAGAAATCCTCCGCCCCGTGACGCATGGCGAGCACCGATGAAGCGATGTCCCCGTGACCGGTCAGGAAGATGACCGGCATGGAATTGCCCGAGGCGCAGAGCGCATCCTGCAGGTCCAGGCCGCTAAGCCCGGGCATGCTCAAATCGGCGATGACGCACCCACGCGATCCGGGCGTCAAGGCGTCGAGAAACTCGGTCGTCGACGAATCGCGCCTCACCGCGTATCCGGACGCTCCGAGCATTCGGGCCATCGCAGTGAGAAACGACGGGTCATCATCGACCAGGTGAACTGCAATGTCGGATTCGGTCGGATTCATGATGCAGCTCCTTGTTCAACCGTGCTTGAGTGTGAATCGAAAGCTCGCCCTCTCCGTCGGCATTATTCTCTGCCCAGATCCGCCCGCCGTGCGCCTCGACGATCGTCCGCGAGATGGGCAGGCCCATGCCCAGGCCGTTCGACTTGGTTGTGAAGAACGGATCGAAAACATGCACAGGTCCTTTGCGGCGATGCCGTTCCCGCGGTCCCTCACATAAACCTCAACCGATCGTCCACCATTCTGCTGCGCGCGGACGGACACCACCCGGCGCTCCTCCGGGGCTGATGCCACGGAATCCATCGCGTTGAGCATCAAATTCAGGAGCACCTGCTGCAGATGCACCCGATCGCCCTGCACGTCGGGCAGCTCGGGCGCGAGTGCCAGATCGAGCTTCACCTGCCGCGCACCGGCGTAGGTGCGGGCCAGGGCCGTCGTCTCCTCGAGCAATGAGCGCAGATCCAGGGGCGCATCTCGATGTCGCGGCGCTTGAGCAGCTGGCGCACGCGGTCGATGACGTCGCCGGCACGGTGATCGTCTGCCCGGATGTCGGCGACGATGCGCACAGCTCGTCCAGGTCCGGGGAATCCGAATCCAGCAACAACTGTGCCGCTTCGGCGTTGCGCAGGATGGCGCCCAGCGGCTGGTTGATCTCGTGCGCGCAGGCGCTTGCCAGCTGGCCCATCGTCGAGACCCGGCCGGCGTGCGAGAGGTTTTCCCGGAGCTGCACGATTTCCGCTTCGGAACAGCGCCGCGCGCTCAGATCCGCAATCGTGCACAACACGAACGTGCCCGCTTCCGTGTGGATCGGATTGAGATTGATTTCAACCGGCAGATCCGCGCCATCCTTCCGACGGGCCAACAGATCGCCGGCGGATCCCATGTTGCGTGGAGATGGCGCTGCGAAGAATTCCGCCCGGGTGCTCTGGTGTTCCTCCCGGTACCGCTCGGGAACGAGCATCTCAACGTTCTGGCCGATGAGTTCCCGGCGATCGTATCCGAACAGCCGTTCGGCCTGCATATTGACCAGCACGATTCGCTCATTCTGATCGATCATGACGATTGCGGTGGGAGCACCTTCGATGGCGAGTCGGAATTTTTCCTCGGCGTCCCTGCGGTCGGTGACGTCCATGCACGAGCCGATATAGCCGGCGAACTCGCCGTGCGCCCGGGTGAAGGGCACGCCGTGATCGAGGACCCAGCGGTATGCGCCATCGTGCCTGCGCAATCGGTACTCCATCAGGAAGGGCTGCTTTGCATCGAACGCGTCCACGAAGGTCTTCACGCAGCGGGAACGGTCATCGGGATGGACGCTTTCCGCCCAGCCATCGCCGAGTTCCTGCTCGAGGCTGCGGCCGGTGAAATCCAGCCAGGGCTTGTTGAAGAAGATGCATTGCTTCTGGACGTTCCGACATCCAGATCAGGACCGGCGCCGCATCGGCGATCAGCCGAAACCGCGCTTCACTTTCCCGGGCGGCATCCGCGGCAAGCCTGGCCTGCGCTTCGCTGCGCGTCGCTGGACATCGGCCCGCCGCCGCCGCCGCAGTTGAACCACCAGGGCCGCGATCAAAAGGCTCTGGGCGATGCAGATCGCGACACCGATGAGAAGCTCCGCGATACCGAGCCCACAGGGACAGATTCCTGAAGCGAACGACGCTGCCCGGCGGCAAGTCGCTTTCCTTGATGCCGAAGCGCTTCATCTGCCGCCAGTCAAAGATCAGGACCGGATCGTACTGCTGCCCCCGCACGGCGGAAGCCGGCGTTTCGCCGCGGAGGATCCGCACGCCCGCCTGGGCCGTCTTCGTCGCCACCTGCTCAAACGGAATGACAGAGCCGCCGACGGCGCCGATGCCGACGTAGGTGCCGTAGATTCCGTAGATCGGAACGCGGGACATCGGCGCCAGCTCGCCAGCGCGCCTTTGGGCGTGAAGACGTGCCCGGCCTGGTCCTCAAACAACGTGGTATAGAGGACAACCGTCCCCTCCGGCAGGCTCGACAGCTCCTTTTGCAGATCCGCCAGCGACCGGTTCGTCAGCCAGCGCAGCTTGACCCGTCCGGCGAACGCCTGGAGTTCATCCGCGCGGTGTTCGCAGCCACAGCGTCACTGGGCGAGACGCCCGAGATGACTGCGATTTCGCGGGTGCGTGGGTGGAGGCGAAGAATCAAGTCCGCCGTGTGGGTGACATCCGGAATCGCGGGAATCCCCACAACCAGCGGATCGGACAGTGTTGCGGGCATTTCTCCGCCGGTCAGGCCGCAGAACAGAATCGGTATGTCGCTGAAGAGCGTGTCACGAAAGTGCAGGCAGAAACTCAGGGCCGGTCGGCCTGCCGTGATCACCAGATCGGGCGGCCTCGCGGCGTATTTCTCGCGCAGAAAATCCCGCATGCGGGTTTCCTGGGCTTTGCCGCCGAAGCGCGTGACGTTCAGAAACTCGCTGTAGAACTCGACGCCCGAGCCGAGCGCCGCCCGGAAGGTCCTGCGAAATTCCTCGTCGGCGATCACGTTGGCCGGAAGCAGGCGTTCATCTGAGTAGATGATCAGCACGCGCTTGGCGCTGTGCTCGTTGAAGCCGCTTTCCCCTGCGGCGTTTGGGCCTGGCATGGGTGGACGAGAAACAGCGACCCCAGCGCCAGGAGGACCAGGCTGATTGCGATTGCTGGAAACGCGAGATTTGTTCCGCCTGTTCTTTGCCCGCACGATTCGTGCTCGCGCAGACAACGCGGTGGGCGATTTCGCACCGGCTGCGTTCCAACGAAATCTCGCGCTGCGGCTCATAATGTGCCTGAAGATCGACGCGCGCCTTGTCCGCCTGATTTACCGCAGGGGTTCATCGGCGACGTGTCATTTGATGAAGTCGCCTTCGCGCCCGAGAGAAGGCGGCCTCGCAAAGACGCAACAATTGTACTTCATCGCGTAAGCGCCACAACGTGCTCTTTACTCAGTAACCGTTTGCCCGCCGCAGGGGCTGAAAACATCCGCCCGTGCAAAACGACCGAGTGACACCGTGCTCTCACCGTCCTTGAACCATACTCTTACCGTTGTTGCACCGTGCAAAGGGCCGGCACGAACGCCGGCACTACCTGCCGAAGCCCGGCGTTTGCCTTCGCGTATTCACATCTCCAATGGTTGATGGGTGGGCTTAGCGCCTGGGAACGAAATGTGAATCGACTTCCCCAAAGTACAATAGGCGAGGGGTTTACCAGCTTTTATTCTCCAAGGTCGGTCAAAGGCGGAGGTTTCTCGTGCCCGGTTCCAGAGATCACATCTGCGGATTGCTGCCTCTTTTGCTGGTTGCGGCATCGTTTGTGGTGCCGTCGCAAGCTTTCGGAGCCGGCCCGTTTGTTCCTGACGATGGGCAGAACACGTACACACACTTCATCTCCGATCCATATGATCATCCGTTCACGCTGGATATCAGCGCGACCCAGCCCGCCGCAGGGGCAAGCAGCGAGGAGTTGGCAAAGAAGTTGAGCAATCCCGTATCCGACCTGATCAGCGTGCCGTTTCAGTTCAACTACGACACGGGCTTCAACGGCCCGGGTGATAACCACGGCTATCGCACGCTGCTGAACATTCAACCGGTCGTGCCGGTCTCAATCAGCCACGACTGGAACGTGATCATCCGCACGATCGTGCCCGTCATCTACCAGGACGACGTTGTGCTCGACGGCGCCTCATCGCAATTCGGGCTGGGCGATACGACACAGAGCTTTTTCCTCACCCAAGGTGCCCGGGCCGGGCGGGGCGATCTGGGGCATCGGCCCGGTCTTCCTCTGGCCAACCGGAACCAATGATTCGCTGGGCAGCCAGAAGTGGGTGCAGGCCCGACCGGTGTGGTGCTCTTCCAGAAAGGACCATGGACGTACGGCGTGCTGGCCAACCAGATCTGGAGCTATGCCGGCGACGGCGATCGATCCAACGTGAACGCCACGTTCATTCAGCCGTTTGCCTCGTACACAACGAAGGATGCGTGGACGTTTCTCTTGAACAGCGAGTCCACCTACGACTGGAACGCCCACCAGTGGACGATTCCCTTCAACGCCCTCGTGTTGAAGCTGCTGACAATCGACAAGCAACCCATCCAGATCGGCGGCGGTTTCCGCTACTACGCCGACGGCCCAAGCGGCGGACCGGACTGGGGAATTCGTTTCCAGGTGACGTTTCTGTTTCCGAAAGGCTGATGCCAACGCCTGGCGGCGGCTCGGCCAGGAGAGGATTCAGGTACCGCACAGATCTGCCATCAACTTCGGCTGCAGTTACAGCTTCTGCTTCCGAGGCGAAACCAACAAGCTGAACAACAGCGAGTGCTGGAAAGGACAACATGAGAACCATTAGAACCATCCTGATTTCTTCAGCAGTGCTGATGCTGACCCTGTCGGCGGGATGCGCCAGCTACTACAAGGTCACGGATCCCGCCACCGACAAGAGCTACTACACGCAAAGTCTCAATCGCCAGGGTAGCGGCTCCGTCAGGTTCACCAAATGCGCGACGGCAGTCAGGTCACTCTCCAAAACTCCACCGTGGAGCAGATTACCAAACAGCAGTTCGAAAACGGCAAAGACCAGACTGCAACGGCGCCCTGATCCGGGCAGCGCCGTGCTCAAGGTCGATTCCAGAGAGGAACCGCGGATGCCCCGATCTGCCATCACCCTCGAGCAGTTTCCTTCAACCGGCGGTCTCTTGTCGCCGGGCAAGCATCGCGCGCGGCCGGTTTATACGCTGCCGGTCCTGCCGGCGGGCGTGAAGCAGCGTTTTCATGTGATGATCAAGCCGGTCGGCTCGGTCTGCAATCTCGACTGCACCTACTGCTATTACCTGCACAAGGAAGCCCTGCTGAACCACGAGAGCCGGCCCCAGATGCCCGATGACCTGCTCGAGGAGCACATCCGCCAGTACATCGAGGGACAGAGCGGCGAGCAGGTGGTGTTCTCCTGGCAGGGTGGCGAGCCCACGCTGACCGGGCTGGAGTTCTTTGAAAGAATCGTCGAACTCCAGCAGAAGTATCGCAAGCCTTTCCAGCGGGTTGAGAACGATCTCCAGACCAACGGCACGCTGCTGGATGACAACTGGGCGTGCTTTCTCAAGAAGCACGGTTTCCTGGTGGGCCTGAGCTGTGATGGCCCGGCCGATCTGCATGACCATTACCGAGTGACCAAGGGCGGCAGGCCCACGTTCGACAAGGTCTTCGCCGCGGCCAAACTGCTCCAGAAGCACAAAGTGCCGTTCAACGCGCTGTGCGTCATCAATCGCGTCAATGCCAAGCATGGCAAGCGCGTTTATCGCTTCCTGACCCGCGAGCTGGCGACCTGGCGGGTGCAGTTCATCCCCTGCGTCGAGCCTCGGGTCTTTGCTTCCGTTGCGCGCAGCGGTGGGAACCGGAATCGCTTCCAATCGTCGGCACGCCCCGGGCCCATCCGGGTGCCGCGGACTCGGTCGTCACCGACTGGTCAGTCGATCCGGATGACTGGGGCCAGTTCCTCTGCGACGTGTGGGATGACTGGTATCTCCGCGACGTCGGAAAGATCTTCGTCAACTGGTTTGAAACCGCGGTGGCCCAGACGCGCGGGATGCCTTCCCAGCAGTGCGTGACGGCGGAGTTCTGCGGCAAAGGACTGGCGCTGGAGCACAACGGGGACATGTTCCCCTGCGATCACTACGTTTATCCCGACTATCGCATCGGCAACATCCGCGACCGCCACCAGGCGGAGATGGTCTTCTCCGATCAGCAGAAGCGCTTTGGCTTTGCCAAGCGCGACACGCTGCCCGGGTACTGCCGGCAGTGCCCGCACCTGAAGCTGTGCTGGGGGGAATGCCCCAAGAACCGCCTGGTCCGCACGCCGGACGGCGAGGTGGGGCTTAATTACCTCTGCCCGGGATTCAAGCAATTCTTTACGCACGCGGGACCGAATTTACGGCGGATCGCTGATGTAATTCGTTAGCGACAGACTTAGCGCAGGCGATGTGCGAGAACAGATCTCTCGAAAGGAGAGTTCGAAATGATTGGTTGGCGAAAGATCAAAGCGGGTCTCATCGGCGCCGTGCTCGGCGCTGTGGGAGTCAGTTATTTCTCACCACCGGTGCAGGCTCAGCCGGCACCCACGGCGAAGCCTCCGAACATCGTGATCATCTGGGGCGATGACATCGGGCAGACCGACATCAGCGCCTACTCGATGGGTGTGATGGGCTTTCATACGCCCAACATCGATCGCATCGCGCATGAAGGGATGATCTTCACCGATTACTACGCCGAGCAGAGTTGCACGGCGGGTCGGGCGTCGTTCATCACCGGCCAGTCCGGGCTGCGCACCGGTTTGACCAAGGTCGGTCTCCCTGGCGCGACACTCGGTCTACAGAAGGAAGACCCGACCATCGCAGAGCTGCTCAAGCCGCTCGGATATGCCACCGGCCAGTTCGGCAAGAATCACCTGGGGGACCGAAACGAGTTTCTGCCCACGGTCCACGGGTTCGACGAGTTCTACGGCAATCTGTATCACCTCAACGCCGAGGAAGAACCCGAGCTGCGTGACTACCCGAAGGACCCGGCCTTCCGTGCGAAATACGGCCCGCGCGGCGTCATGCACACTTTTGCATCGGACACAGATGACGCCACTGTGGACCCCCGTTTCGGCAAGGTCGGAAAGCAGAAGATTGAAGACACCGGCCCGCTGACCAAGAAGCGCATGGAGACGATCGACGATGACATCGCCGATCGGGCCGTGAATTTCATCAAGCAACAGAAGGCGGCAGGCAAGCCAATCTTTCTTTGGGTCAACTTCACCCACATGCATTTCCGCACGCACGTGAAGCCCGAGAGCCTGGGCCAATCCGGACGCTGGATGAGCGAATACGCTGACGCCATGATCGACCACGACAAGAACGTCGGTACGGTCCTCAAGGCGCTCGACGATGAGGGAATCGCGGACAACACGTTCGTCATGTACTCCACCGACAACGGCCCGCATATGAACAGTTGGCCCGACGCGGCGATGACCCCGTTCCGCAATGAAAAGAATTCCAACTGGGAAGGCGCCTATCGCGTTCCCGCGATGGTCAAATGGCCCGGTCACATCAAGCCCGGTACCGTCTCCAACGAGATCGTCGCTCACCTCGACTTCCTGCCGACCCTGCTTGCGGTCGCCGGTGATACCGACGTGAAGGAGAAGCTGCTCAAGGGATACAAAGTCGGCGACATGACCTACAAGGTCCACCTCGACGGCGACAACCTCGTTCCGTACCTGACCGGCCAGGTTCCCAAAAGCCCGCGGGAATCATTCTTCTACATCAACGACGACCAGCAACTGGTCGGTCTGCGCTTTGACAACTGGAAGCTGGTCTTCATGGAACAGCGGGTCCCGGGGACGTTGGAAATCTGGGCCAATCCGTTCACTAACCTCCGAGTTCCGAAGATCTTCAACCTCCGGATGGACCCGTACGAACGGGCGGACATCACGTCGAACACGTATTACGACTGGGTTCTGGATCACGTGTTCCTGATGGTTCCGGCACAGGACTATGTGGGCAAATTCTTGATGACCTTCAAGGACTATCCCCAGCGGCAGAAAGCGTCAAGCTTCAACATGGATGAAGTGATGGAGAAGCTGAAAGACAGCGGCGGATCGAAATAGAACGCCCTATTTTCCTGGCGGGCGGTCCGAAAGGATCGCCCGCTGTTTCATCAAAGGGCAAAAATCATGTTCTGCATAAGAAAGATCAAAGCTGAATTTTGCGTCGCCGTCATGGGAGTTGTCGGCGCTGCTTTTTCGGCTCCAGCCCAAGCGCAACCCGCGTCGCCGGCGGGCGGGAAGCCCAACATTGTGTTCATCATGGCTGACGATCTTGGGAACGCCGACGTGGGATATCACGGCAGCGACATCAAGACGCTGAATATCGACAAACTCGCCACCACAGGCGTGCGACTCGAATCGTTCTACGGCATGCCCGTCTGCACGCCTTCACGCGCGTCATTAATGACGGGCCGCTATGCGATGCGGTATGGCCTTCAGACGCTGGTCATCTTTCCCAGTCACACCTACGGCCTTCCCACCGACGAGCGAACGCTTCCGCAGGCACTTAAAGAGGCGGGATACCAGACCTATATGGTCGGCAAGTGGCATCTCGGTCACGCTGACAAAAAGTATTGGCCGCAAAACCGGGGGTTCGATTATTTCTACGGCAACGTAATCGGCGAGGTTGACTATTTCACCCGCGAGCGCGGCGGCGTCATCGACTGGCAGCGCAACGGCGAATTTCTTAAGGAAGACGGCTACTACACGCAGCTCATCGGCGACGACGCGGTCAAACTGATTGAGAAGCAGGACCCTTCCAGACCCTTCTTCCTCTATTTCGCTTCGCTGGCGCCGCATGCGCCTATCAGGCGCCAGCGGAATACATCGAGCGCTATGGCGACATGAAGGACAAAATGCGAGCCACGTACGCCGGGATGGTCACCTGTCTCGACGACCAGATCGGGCGCATCGTTGCCGAGCTGGACAAAAAGGGCATGCGTGACAACACGATCATTCTCTTCGCCAGCGACAACGGCGGCGCCACCAGCGCCCTGTTCGCCACCGGCGCCCGCTCGCCGGAGGAGCGCGAGGAGAGTGGTGGCGTCGAACTGGGCCACAAGCCCCCCGCCTCCAACGGGACGCTGCGCGGCGGAAAGGGATCGCTCTACGAAGGCGCTGTGCGCGTGCCGGCGTTCGTCAACTGGCCGGGCAAGCTGCAGCCGGGCGTCGTCACCGAGCCGCTGCATATGGTGGACATTATGCCCACGCTGCTGGCCCTCGCCGGCGGCGTCGGCAGTCCCGACCACCCGCTTGACGGCAAGGATCTCTGGCCCACGATCGCCCAGGGCAAGCCGTCACCCAACGAAGACATTCTCATCAACGTGGAGCCCGTTCGCGGCGCGGTGCGAAAAGGCGACTGGAAACTAGTCAAAATGGCGACGCTTCCCGGCAAGACGGAGCTGTTTAACCTCGCCAGCGATCCCGGGGAAACGACCAATGCGGCCGAGCAGAATCCGCAGATCGTGCAAGACCTGGAAGCCCGTCTGATGAGGTACGCGAAGCAGCAGAAACCCGCTGAGTGGATTATGGCCCAGCCAATTTTCCTCGGTGCGCAGGGAAAGACTGTCTTTGATCCCGACTTCGATATCGACGACGGCGGCCTGCCACACGAGAAGCCGGCGCTCCCCGCAAAATGACTGGAGACACGTATGAAATTTGCACACCGGCAGAATCGAGTCGTCCTCGCGATCGTTTGCGCGCTGGCATTCATTGCGAGCATCGCGCGGGCGGCAGACCCGCTTCCCTCCTGGAATGACGGCCCGGCCAAGCAGTCCATCGTCAACTTCGTGGGGAAGGTGACCAAGGCCCGGCTCGCCGGATTTCGTGCCGGTCCCTGAACGCATTGCCACGTTCGACAACGACGGCACGCTCTGGAGCGAACAGCCGGCGCCGGTCCAGTTCTACTTCGTGACGGATCGCGTGAAGGCGCTCGCGCCGCAGCATCCCGAGTGGAAGACGAAGGAACCGTTCGCCTCGCTGCTCCGGGGCGATGTGAAAGCGGCGCTCAAGGGCGGCGACCACGGACTGATGGAACTCTTCATGGCCACGCACACCGGCATGACCACCGACGAGTTTGCGCAGATGGTCAAGGATTGGATCGCCACGGCGAAACATCCGGACACCGGCAAGCGATTCCTCGACATGACCTATCAGCCGATGCTCGAAGTGCTCGCCTATCTGCGCGCGAACGGATTCAAGAACTACATCGTCTCCGGCGGCGGCATCGAGTTCATGCGCCCGTGGGCGGAAGCAAGCTTACGGAATCCCGCCGGAACAGGTCATCGGCAGCAGCATGAAGACGAAGTTCGAAATGCGCGACGGCAAGGCCGTGCTCGTGCGCCTGCCGCAGTTGAATTTCAACGATGACAAAGCCGACAAGCCCGTCGGCATCAACCAGCACATCGGTCGCCGGCCCGATCGCCGCGTTCGGCAACTCCGTGGGCGACCAGCAAATGCTGGAATACACGCAGGGCGGCCCCGGTGCGCGGTTCGAGCTGCTCGTGCTGCACGACGACGCGGCCCGCGAATTCGCCTACGGCCCGGCGCGCGGATTGCCGGACGTCAAATACGGTTCCTTCACGCCCGCGCTGGATGATCAGGCGAAGAAGAACGGCTGGACCGTCGTGAGCATGAAGGACGATTGGAAGACGGTCTTCCCCGCACCAGAGTCCGAAATCACCGCCATTGACATCCTACTGGAACCGGACGCTACGATGCTCAAGCATGCCGCCGCCGACAACGCCCGCCTGCTCAAGGAATACCCCGAAGGCTTTGCCCTGGATGCGACGCACACGCCGCACATCACGATGCTGCAGTGCTTCGTCCGCACGGCGGACCTGGACAATCTTTATGCCGCCGAAGGAAAGATTCTCGCTGCGGCCAACCTGACCGCGATGAAGCTGGACGCCTTCAAACGCTACTACATGCCGACGGGTGGCGGGCTGGGGGTCGCCGGCATTTGCGCGAAGCCAACGCCGGAAATCCTCAAGCTGCAAGCGGACATCATTGCGGCTGCGAGCCCGTTTAACTTAAGAGCCGGACCCATCACCGCGTTCACCGCCAGCCACGGCAGTCCCGCCATGGACGCGGCCATCATTCAATATGTTTCCTTGTTCGAGAAGATTGGCGCGGGCGAGCACTTCAATCCGCACGTCAGCACCGGCAATGCACCGACTGGATTTCTCGACCAGATGAACGCCGAGCCGTTTGAATCGTTCACCTTCTCACCCGCGGGCGCGGCGGTTTACCAACTGGGCCCGTTCGGCACCGCGGCCAAGCAACTCAAAGAGTGGAATCTGCAGCCATGATGCGATTACCCAACACCTTGACGAAACTCGGCCTGTGGCTGGCAGGTGTGGCGATTGTGGCCGGATGTACGCATATCGGCCGCGGCACGGTCGAGGTTGATCGATTCGATTACAGCACCGCGATCGCCAATTCGTGGAAAGAGCAGACGCTGCTGAACATCGTCAAGTTACGCTATCTCGACCTTCCAGTGTTTGTAGATGTATCGTCGATTGTCGCCGGTTATTCCATGCAGACGGGGGTTAACCTCAACGGCACGCTCTCGACTGGTAACGCGATCCAGGGCAATTTTGCGTCCGCAGGAGGCCAGATGATCTACACCGACCGGCCTACCGTCACCTACGTGCCCTTGACTGGCGACAGTTTCCTCCGCGGACTGCTCACGCCGATCGACCCAAAGAATATCTTCTTCATGCTTCAGTCAGGCTATGCCGCGGATTTTATCCTGGGTCTAACGGTCGAATCGCTCAATGGTGTGCGCAATCGTTCGATAGCGGTCGGTACGGTGCGCGAAGCGGACCCGAGATTTACTCGTGCGCTGCAATTGCTGCGCAAACTGCAGGCCGACGGCGCGTTTGGGATGCGGGTCGAGGAGGACAAGACAAAGGGATCAAGTGCCGTGCTGTTCTTTCGGCATGATAAGGATGTCTCTCCGGAGACGACAAAAAAAGAGGCGGAAGTGCGGCAGTTGCTGAAGGTGCCTCCGGATCTGCAGAGGCTGATGATCGTCTATTCGCCGATGCCTGGAGCGCCCGGCGAACTGGCGGTGAACAGCCGTTCGATGCTGCAAATTATGGCAGCTTTCGCCAGTTACACGGAGGTCCCAGAGGAGGATGTGAACAGCCGCCGTGCGCTGCCCGCGGTCAACGATGACAACCCGGAAATCCCCAAACAGAAACTGCGAATACACAGTGGAAAGGTGAAGCCGATGGCGGCATTCGCCTCGGTGTATTACCGCAATCATTGGTTCTGGGTCGATGACGACGACTTGCAAACGAAGCGCGCCCTCACCGCCGTGATGTTTTTCTTCACATTGGCTGAAACCGGAAAGGCCCAGACCCTGCCGTTGATTACCATCCCCGCTCAGTAGGCGTGGGATGAGAATAAGAAACCATCTCAAGTCGTGAGCCGGTGTAGCCTGCGGTACCAGAGCAAAGCACAAGCGAGTTGCACGACGGCCAGGTAGTTCTCCGCCTTCCTCTCGTAACGGATGATGATCCCGCGGCAGCGGTTCAGCCAGCTGATCGTCCGCTCCACCACCCAGCGTCGGGCCTTGTGTCGCTTGCAACCCTGAGCATCTTTCTTCTCCTCGCCGATCTGCCGACAGTGCGGCTCGTAGCCGAAGACGCGGGCGGTCGCGTCCGAAGGTGCGCCACTGAACGCCTTGTCCAAACAAAGGTTCTGCTCCTGCTGACGCGGGTCCGGCGGCTCGACGATCACGGCCTCCAACGCATCCTGCAGCAGCAATGAGTCGTGTATGTTGGCTCCCTTCACGACCACGGCCACCGGACCGCCGTCGGCCTCGGTCAGCACGCCACGCTTCGTGCCGTTCTTCGCCCGGTCGGTTGGGTTCGCTCCGACTTGATCCCCCCGTGCCGGGCCTTGCCCAGGGCACAGTCGAAGCTCTGCCACTTCCAGTTGACGCCGGCCAGTTCCTCGCAGCCCTTGACCAGCAGCGCCCACAGGCGTCCGATCACGCCACGCTTCACCCAGCGTTGGAACGTGCGGTGGATGCTGGAGTCGTCGCCGAACTCCTTGGGGACCTGGTTCCACTGCACGCCACTGCGCATGCGGTAGATCACGCCATCCAGGGCCTTGCGTTGGTCGATGCGGTCGGGGCCGAACTTCGCCGGCGGGTCGTACTTCGCCAGCACCTGCCGGGCCTCTGCCCACAACGCATCGTCCACCCGCCAGATCGTCGCCAGCGGCTCCGCCCCCTTCTTCTTTCGCGCCATCCGTGGCTCCTTTCGTTATCGCCAGTTACCATACGTCAGAGACTTGAGATGGTTTCTAAGTCGCCTAACAAAGGACAGGTCGATGAACATGCCATGCCGGAGTTCGTCCGCGAAGCACAGGAATCGGTCCGCTACTACTATTGAAATCCACGGCGGGGCGCTTGGCCTGCCAGCACTGCCGATCGTCCAGCCAACCGATTATGGGGTATGCGGCGCGCGGACATTTTTCACCGCTTCAGGCGCGCGGACAAATGACATTGGGCGGGTGAAACTTCGAGCGCGTGCAGGGCCGCTTCACGGCAGCTTGTCCATGCGGATATCCACACGCCCTCCGCGAGCGTCGGCTCTGGGTGGGATATCTTGCGGAAACGCTCGATCGCCTTCGCCGGATCGGGCGGATTTCATGGTGGATTTCGAAGGCGTTGATCGATTCATCGCTCACTGGCAGGCCGCTGGCGAGCGGCGATGTGGGCATTCGAATGGGAGCGTTATATGAAACCAGCAGGGTTGGCGGCATTTGTGGTTTTCTTCGTCGGCGCTTCGGTTGTCGCGCACGCGGACGAGCCGCAGGGCACCGGCTATTCCGGCGATCTGCGGTCCCGCTCGACTCTCACGGGAGACTGGGGCGGCGCGAAATGATCTGGCCGAGAAAGGCATGACCTTCGACCTGAGCGTCACCCAGATCTATCAGGGCGTCGTCAGCGGCGGGCAGAACAATGGACCGCTCTTTCCCAGACCCGGCGGCGGATCGCATACCTGGGACTACGGCGGCCAGGGCGATTTCGTCTTCAACCTCGACACCGGCAAAGCCGGCCTCTGGCAGGGCGGTATCTTCCGGCTGGAGGCCGAGGGGGTCTGGAGCAACAACGTCAACAGTCAGGTTGGCAGCCTCATGGCCGCCAATACTCAAGGCATCTACCTCTCACCGAGCGACAACGAGATCGTCCTCAGCAACGTCTCCTACACGCAGTTCGTCTCGCATCACCTGGGATTCTTCCTTGGCAAGATCACCACCATCACCCAGGACAGCGGCGACATGAACGACTTTGCCCACGGCAAGGGCGACAGCCAGTTCTTCAACCTGGCGCTTAACTTCAACCCGACGATCCTGATGGTCCCGTATTCGACTCTCGGCGTCGGCACAATCATTCTGCCCGGCGACAAGCCAGACGACCTTGTCATTACTGCCGGCGCATTCGACCCGAACGGAAACCCCGGTACGTCCGGCCTGGGGAATCTCTGGCAGGATGGCGCGCTTTACCTCGCCGAAGGCCGGCTCAAGACCAACTTCTTCGGCCACACCGGCCACCAGCTCATCGGCGGCGCCTATTCCGACAAGCTCTACAACTCGCTGCAGCAGAACTTTCGGATCATCATCGAGAACGGGCAGCTTGCCACCACCTCCGGCGCCTGGGCGGTTTACTACAACTTCGATCAATACCTCTACGAGCCCTCCCCGGGCAGGGGATGGGGCGTGTTCGGTCGCTTCGGCGTCTCCGATGCAGACCCCAGCCCGATCGAGTATTTCTGGAGCCTGGGCATCGGCGGGAAAGGCATGATCGAGACCCGGCCCAACGACGGTTTGGGCCTGGGTTTCTACGATGCCATCACCAGCGATGCCAGCGTCCCGGCCTTTCTCGGCATCGGCGACGAGTGGGGTGTCGAAGCCTTTTACGACATCGCCCTGACCCCCTGGGCTCAACTCACCCCTGACGTTCAGTACATCGATGGCGCCCGCCCCAACTCCGACCCGGCGGTTGCGATCGGATTCCGCTTAAAATTGATCTTCTGACAGTTGGGAGGAATCATGGAATGCGCACTCGCCTCAAACCAGACGACCTTCACCGGACGCGCACGCCTCGTCAGCCGCATCGTCCGCTTTGCCGCTGTGATCCTGGCGGTGGCCGGTTGCAGCAGGCGCAGAAGCCGGCCATAACCGGGAATGAGCAGTCAGTCGCCGCCCAGATGGTTGCAGCCGGTTCTGAGCACGCTGAGAACTTCCTTCACCACAGCCAGACCGTCGGCATCCGCAATATGCTCGGGGGAGCCCGCGCCGTGTTCATGTCCCCCGGCGTCACCGGCGGTGCCGCCATCGTCGGGTATGAGACCGGAACGGGCTTCCTCATGCAACGCCACGGCGAGCAGTGGAGTGATCCGGTCTTTTTCACCCTCAGCGGCACCAGGCGCTGGATTCCAGGTCGGCGCCAGGGAGGAAAAAGTCCTCGTCCTGCTCATGTCCGATGCCGCCGTCGATAACTTCGTCAAAGGGAAAATCGAAATCGGCGGGACCGGGGGCTTCGCGATCGGAACCTGGGGCCTGGGCGTCAGCGGTGCCGGCGGAATCAACGGCGGGCTCGAAACGCTCATCTTGACCACGAATCAGGGCGCGTTTCTGGGTGGAGGTTGGGCCGGCATCCAACCCCACCCGGCCGACAAGCTTAACTCAGAGATTTACGGACCCAACCCCGACCTCAGCGCAATCCTGAGCGTTCCGGGCGGAAAGTACTGCGCCAGCCAACGGCGTCCGGGCCAAGCTGACGGAAATGGTCCTTGAAGCGTGGGACGTGCCCGCCGGATCCGCGACACGCTCGAAATAGTGACCCAACTCGTAACCGCACAACGGAGTTCTGCCTAATAAGCGCCTCGCAAATCGTCGGTCAGACGCAAACCGGGAGCGTCCGGCCAAACAGAGATTCAGGAATCTCACACCTGGAAAGGAGCACGCATATGCAATGCTGCAAACACAGATTTTGGTCCATCGTGGCGATGGCCTGTTTCATCGCCACAATCCTGTTGACCGGATATGCGACCGCGCAGGAATCCGGTTCGCACACGATGACCTATAAGATGTCCACCCCCATCGCGCCGGGCGTCGCCGTGCCGGACAAGGTGGAAACGTCCATCGGCACACTGCATTTGAGGGATGGCTTTCCGCAGCCCGACACGATTGAGAAAGTCTATGACAATCTGGACCGCTCGCGCGCACTGCAGGCCTACCTGCTGGCTATTCCGATCGTGAACCAGGCCAGCATGCGCGACTCGCTGCGTCAATTCGGACCAGACAACCAGACGGATGTCATCTGGGAAAACCTGGTTGATCCCAGGACGGTTGAGCTGACGGCCAACGACAACACCATCTACAACTTCATCTGGCTGGACACCCACAAAGGCCCGGTGGTGATCGAGGTCCCGCCCATGTCGCTCGGCGGGATCGACAACTTCTGGTATCGCTGGGTCACCGACATCGGCATCACCGGTCCGGACAAGGGAAAGGGCGGCAAATACCTGGTGCTGCCACCCGGATACAAAGACGAAACTCCGGACGGCTATTTCGTCGTGCGCCCCAGCACCTACGGCAACTGGGTACCCTTCCGGACGTTTCTCGTGAATGGTTCGACCAGGCCTGGCGTCGAGTCGGTCAAGCAGCACCTGAAGATCTACCCGCTGGCGGACGCGGCGGATCCAGCCCCGACGAAGTTCGTCAATGCCTCGGGCATTCCTTCCAACTTTGTTCCGCCGGGGGACTATCAGTTCTGGAATCTCCTGAACGAAGTCATTCAGAGTGAGCCAAGTGAAGGCAGTGATCCCACCACACTGGGCCTTTTTGCTGCAATCGGCATCCAGAAGGGCAAGCCATTCGATCCCGATGCCCGGATGAAAAAGATTCTCGAAGACGCCTCCAACATCGGCGCGGTAACCGCACGCGCCATCGCATTTAAGATACGCGAGAAGGACGCCTTCTTCTATCCGGACAGCACATGGCGACTGCCTTTCTTTGGCGGATACAAGTTCGAAGTCTCTCCGGGAGTCGCCAATCTCGACGGCGCAGCCTTCTTCTATTACTTCGCCACGGGCGTAACGCCGGCGATGGAAGAAAAGATGGTCGGCAGAGGCTCACAGTATCCCTGGTGCTCTCTGGATGCGCACGGCAATCCGTTTGATGGGGCCAAAACCTATAAGCTGCACCTGCCGCCGGACATTCCCGTGAAGGATTTCTGGTCCGTCATCGTCTACGACAACCAGACGCGCTCCATGCTGCAGACTGATCAGAAGGCCCCGAGCGTGAGCAGCCAGAACAAGGAACTGCACGTCAATGCCGACGGCTCGGTGGACGTCTATTTCGGCCCTCAAGCTCCGGCAGGAATGGAACATAATTGGGTGCAGACCATTCCCGGCAAAGGCTGGTTCATGATCCTGCGCTTGTACGGCCCTCTGGAGCCCTGGTTCAATCGCACGTGGCGTCCGGGAGAGATCCAACCCGTGAAATGAATTCGTTCGCTCGCGAATCACGCGGAGAAAGGAGATTCCATGAATCCGCCCCGGTCGGAGCAAATCACTCGAGACCGTGGGCTGGGCGCCGCACCGGAGCGTCCGCCCGAATGAAGATTCAAAAACGCCATTTCGGGAAAGGAACCTGCATATGGAATGCTGCAAACACACATTTTCGTCCATCGTGGCGATAGCGGTCAGCCTGCTCATCACCTGCGGTCTCTATGGACAGGCAAATGCCCAGATGACCGGCAATGGGGAAACGGGCGGTGCGGCAATGGTCGGTGTCACCGCCAGTGCAACGGTGAAAGCGGTCGATGCCGACCAACGCCTGGTTACGCTGGAGATGCCCGACGGTAAGACGGTCCAGGTGAGGTGCGGGCCGCAAGTCCGCAATTTCGGCCAGATCCAGGTTGGCGACGAGGTCAAGGCCGCAGCAATCGCGCGCCTGGTGGTTGCGGTCGGCAAGGGTGCCAGCCCCAACGCCGACGCGGGTGTCATCATCGCACGCGCGCCGAAGGGCGCAAGGCCCGGCGCGATCATCGTCCGGACGGAGGTGGTCGCGGCCAGGATTGACGCCGTCGACCCGGAAAAGCAGACCGTCACGCTCTCGGGCATCGATGGTGAGCCGCAAACCGTCAAGGTTGCGTCGGATGTTGATCTCTCCAGCGTGAAGGCCGGCGACGACGTATCGGTCAAGCTGACCAAGGGCCTGGCGCTGTGGGTGCAGAAGCCCAGCGAAGCGGCGGCGCCAACTGACATGGAGGGACGCGAGGCCCAGCCGGCCGCTTTCGCGCTCGTGGGTAAGAGCGCGACCGCCACGGTGGAAGCGATCGACCAGGCCAAGCGGCTGGTGACGATCAAATCCGCCGACGGCCAGACCAAGGTCATCCACCTTGGCAAGCAGTGCGTGAACTTCGATCAGATCAAGGTCGGCGATCAGGTTCGGGCAACGGTGGCCGAGGAAGTAGCGATTGCCGTCAGCAAGTCCGGCGAACCCGGGGGGTTGGGCGGCACGATGATCGCGCTGGCGCCCAAAGGTGCCAAGCCCGGCATGCTGATCGCCGACACCGAAGACGTGAAGGCGCAGATCAAGTCGATCGACGCTGACAAGGGCACCTTGACGCTTTCCGAAGCGGACGGCGCCGCCCGTACCGTCAAAGCCGGTCCCAATGTCAGGCTCTCCGAGCTGAACGTCGGCGACGACATCACCGCCCGGATCACGCAGGCAATGGCGATCGTGGTCGAGAAGCCGGAATGATCTCTGTCCGTGGACCCGCGCATACCCCACCGCTGCCGGCAGCGGTGGGGCGCGGCCGGCAAGCTCACGAGCAGCGATTGCAATCGACTCGGCCAAACTCAGTGTCATGACGCACCGGGAGCACTCCTGATGCGGTGATCATGAGAAAGGAGCTGCCATGCTTCAGGGAATTGCACGACGATGGTGGGTGCTTCTGCTGAACGGCATCTGCGCCATCCTTTTCGGCGTGGTCGCATTTGCCTGGCCGGGACTGACAGTGCTCGTACTGGTGTTTCTGTTCGGCTTTTACTGTATCAGTGACGGGATCACAGCGATCGCGGCGTCCTTCGCGGTGAGGCATCAGACAGGACGGTTCTGGTGGCAGATGTTTCTCGTCGGTGCCCTCAGCGTGATCGCCGGAATAACTGCCCTCTTCTGGCCCGGAGAAACCGCCGTCGTGATCCTGCTGATCATCGGGATCTGGGCGATCGCGCACGGCGTCATGGAGATCATCGCCGCAATCGAACTGCGAAAGGCGATCAACAACGAATGGCTGCTTGCCCTGGCGGGCGTCGTATCGCTGTTGTTCGGCATCGCGCTGATTTCGCGGCCCGGCGCGGCGCGCTGGCGGTGATCTGGATCATCGGGACGCTGGCGATCCTCCACGGCGTGATCCTGGTCGTGCTGTCGCTGCGCATCCGCCGATTTGCAGGTGCGATCGCTGCAGCTCCCGCGGTCTGAGCGGATGCCCTGACCATCGAGGCCTAAAGGGAATATGCTCATGCTCTGGAGCCTGCTGATATCGATTGGCCTGTTCTTCGCGCTGCTCGTCGGCCTCCAGGTGGGCCGCCGATTGGGACGACGGTTCAATCTGCATAAGGACGATGTCGGCACCGGCGCCACAGATGGAGTGGTCTTTGCGGTGTTCGGGTTGCTCGTCGCGTTCACTTTTTCCGCAACGGCGGCACGGTTCAATGAGCGGAAGAAGCTGATCGTGGATCAGGCCAACGCACTGGGCACGGCCAACCTGCGACTGGATGCCCTCGATCCGGACGATCGCACCGCCATTCGACAGAAGATGCTTCAATGGGTGCAGCTGGCACAGAGTTTATCGACAACCGAAGGGGACGCAGCCACGGTTAACGCTGTGATCGTGCGGGCCAGCCGGTTGCAGAGCGATGTGTGGCACCTCGGCGCTCTGGCCGTTGCGAAGAAGCAGCAGCCTGCGCTCTGGTCTTTCGTCATGTCCCCCATCAACGAGTGGATCGATCTCAGCTCCACTCGACAGGCCATGGACAACCTTGGCGCGCCGCCGCTGGTCATACCGACCCTGGTCGTGCTGTCGCTGGTCGCAGCGCTGCTGGCCGGCTTTCATATGTCGCGCTATCCACGGCAGAGCATGCTGCACTGCGCTGCATTCGCGGGCATTATTTCCTTCGTGATTCTGGTGATCTTCGATCTGAACCATCCTCGATCCGGGCTGATTCAAGTGCGATCGATCGACCAGAGCATGGCGCAGGTGGAGCAATCAATCAAAGCCGCGCTGGCCCGGCAGTAAAGGGAGCCCCGAAACACGCAGAATGGTATTCCCGCGCAGTTTAGCTTCGTTTGGCATTGGCCCGGCATTCGAGCCCGTCGCACATGCGGGCGGCGGCCGCTGTGGCTCAGTTCTTTGCTCGCCTCGTCGATGGCGCCAAGCTCAGATTTCTGTTTCAAGCGCAGGACCTGTGACGGCGATTCTGCTCGGATCGCTCATGTTGCTGGCCACAGGCGTGGCCGGATGCCAGGCGCCCGGGCAGGCAGTAGCCGCGCAGCACGCCGGCCCCAGCCTTGCGATGCTGCGCCGCTGTGCCATGGCGGCTGCAGACGTTTATTGTGACGAGACGACCCAGGCCCTCGATCACCTGGCCGATTCGACGAAGCGGCCGGAGGTTTTCCTTTGGGCCAAAGCACAGGCGACGGCGATCGGGTACGCCGCCATCACCAATGCAACCGGTCCCAACGACGCGGGAGCGATGCTGGACATGCTGATCCTGGCGACGCTGAAACGTGCAGCCTTGGAGGATCACTGGATTCCAATCTTGCTGCATGATGAGGGAACGCCGGTACTCGAGAGTTATCGCCGCGCCGAGAAGGAGGTGTGGGCGGATGGCGGCCAAAGCGCTGAGCGAGGATCAACTCTCGCAGATGCGCGAGTTGATCGAACAGTGGCGCGCCAGCCATCCACATCAGTACTACGTCGCCAACGTGCGCTTCTCCGATTTCGAATCGTTTCCAACGGCCAAGAGCACTACTGGGTTGAAGCTTCCAACAAACCTTCTTGGGCTGCTTTATCTCGATCCTCTGGCGGGCCTGGATCCGGTCGCGGCAGAGCTGAAAAGCTACCGCGACCTGACGGAACGCGTCTTGTTTGCCGTGGTTCGGATGCCGCAGTATCTCGGCGCCAGATGGACTTCCAGATACGGTATGCTTTGTACGATCCTCAGGTGGTGGGTATCGTTCAGAGCACGGCCCGGCTATCAGACTCAGGCAGCCGCCTGGTGGACACGCTGCCCCATCTTCCCGAGGATCTGTCGGCGGCAAGCCACGATGCCATCAATCATGCATTTCGGCTTATGCTGATCCTCGTGCTCATGCTCTTGTTTGGAACTTTGCTGGTCCTGATCCTGTATCGCAGGCTTGGAGGTTCAAGATGAAGAATCCCGTGCTCGTGAAGGGGGCCGCGGTGTTTGCAGGTGCATTCGCACTGATCATTGTCGCCGTGATCGCAGCCCACGGATTGTTGGGCAGCCAATCCGTTTCCGCGGCGCCGATCGAACGTCCCGCAGACATGGTCTGGATTCCCGGCGGGCAATTCACCATGGGCACCGACGACCCGCGCTCCATGCCGAATGAACGACCCGCCCACAAAGTGAAGGTCCAGGGATTCTGGATGGACGAGCATGACGTCACCAACGCCGAGTTCCGCAAGTTTGTCGAGGCGACGGGATACGTGACCACCGCCGAAAAACCCATCGACTGGGAAGAGATGAAGAAGCAGGTTCCGCCCGGCACGCCCAAACCGCCGGATGAGGTGCTCAAGCCGGGCTCGCTGGTTTTCACGCCGCCGGATCATCCGGTTGACCTGCGGGACATGCGCAACTGGTGGACCTGGACAACCGGCGCCAGCTGGAAGCATCCGCAGGGACCGGCCAGCACCATCGACGGCAAGGACAATTATCCGGTGGTGCAGGTGAGCTGGGACGACGCGGTGGCTTACGCCAAGTGGGCGGGCAAGCGACTGCCCACGGAGGCCGAATGGGAATACGCCGCGCGCGGCGGGGAAAAACCAATACCCGCTACTACTGGGGCAACGAGTTCAAGCTCAACGGCAAGTTCATGTGCAACACCTTCACCGGCAAGTTTCCCTACGAGAACACCGCCGCCGACGGCTTTGCCGGTGCCTCCCCGGTGAAGAGCTTTCCTCCCAATGGCTATGGCCTGTACGACATGGCCGGCAACGTCTGGCAGTGGACGGCCGACCTGTACCGCGCCGACATGCACATTGAGGCGCTGAAGCTCAACAATGGCTGCTGTCCACAGGTAACCAGCTGTTTCGATCCGACGCGTGAGGTGCCCACCGCGGTCCAGCGCGTGACCAAAGGCGGCTCGTTTCTCTGCAACGCCAGCTACTGTGAGAGCTATCGCCCCACCGCGCAGCGCGGCACCCCGCCGGACACCGGGACGGAGCATATCGGGTTTCGGTGTGTACGCTCGGCCGCGGGACCGTGAGGAAGGCATCCGATGCCTCGCAGCCTTCAGATCGCTCAAACGGGCGATTTCATGCGCTTCTCCAAGAGCAAGAAGATCGAGTTGTCCCAAAAGCGTCGAGTGACTCTACAGAATCGTCCAAGCATGGATCGATCGGGGGATTGGCTGCGGGCTGGACCAATGCTCCCGATTCAGGTCGTCCCATTGCGCAGCGACTCGGGAATGAGCTGCACCTGCCCGGTCCGATCCACGCATGCGACCGTGGTTGTTGCCTCTGCCAGCAGGGTCTCGCCGCGGCGCAGCTCATAGGCGTGATCGATCCGCACGTGCGTCTGCCGCCGGATCTTCGTCAGCAGCTTCAACCCATCATCGAACCGCGCGGCACCCGGTACTTCACCTCGACGCTTACCACGACAAAGAACAATCCGGCCTTCTCGAAGTCCGCGTAGGAATGCCCCATCGACCGCAGCAACTCCACCCGCCCCATTTCGAAGTACTGGAGAAAAACGCTGTGGTGCAGATACCCCATGGGATCGCACTCGGGATAGCGCACGCGAATTGTGATCGTCTGCTCGCTCTGCATCGCCGCCGGCCTTTCGGCGCACGATGATAGTTGATCCCGCACCGCATGACGACCTCGCGGCAGCGGCAAACGGGTTTTATGTCTGCTGGTCCCGGGATGCCCTCTGGTTTTGCCACAGGGGGCTGCGGCGCAGGCCCATGATTGCGGCCACGAGAAAGATCGGCGCCCCGCACCCGGCCATCGCCAGGCCGGTATCCTGCGCCCAGAACGTGTGCACGACCGCCGCCAATCCCACCGCGAGCACCGCAAAGAGCAGCAGCTCAAACCGACCTGGAAGCAAACGTCTCATGATCCATTCTCATTACACCCGCACTGATCGATCACCAGGGCCCAACGCCTCGTTTCTGATTTTTCGTACGCTCAGCAGCCCCAGGCGGGTTCGGCCGGGCCGGGAACTTTCTGGCACGCTGCGCGGGTTTCCGAAGGACAAGGTGCCATAAGCGAGGGTGAAGAAGGTAGCGGGCGGTCAGAAACCCACGGGTAATGGGCATCGGGTGTCGGGTATCGGCAAGACAGGACCGGCGGCGGGTGCTACGCATAAGTGCTCAACAACACGCCGCGCCGGCGGTTCTCATGGCGACCGATCCGTTGCATACGCGCGATCGTCGCCGCAAGGTGCCGGCTCCAGGGCCGGCGCTCGCCGCGGCTGTTCATGCAGCGGGACACGTCTTAGCATGACAGCGGCTAGTTTAGCTCAAGCCGGAGACGGCGGCGGGTCGATGACGATTCTGGTTCCTGACCGGAGTCGTCAGATGAATGCGGAGCAACTTGCCTCGCTGCAGCCGGCGTTGTCGGCGTGGGTCCAGTCGTTTCGGCCCTGCTTCAAGCGGGCCGTCACGTTCGGTTACTTCCAGAGTTATTTGCTGGGATTGATGGCAGACCTGCGACGCAAGAGCGTCGAGCCGATCGCCTTGGCGTGTGGGATCGCGGTGCGGACGCTGCAGGAGTTTTTGTCGATGTTCGCTTGGGATCACGAGCGGCTGGAGAGAATGCTCCTGCACCGGGTGGCCGACCGCTGTCCGGCTGGCGGGATTGGCGTAGTCGATGCGACCGGCCATCCCAAGCAGGGGGACAAGACGCCGGGGGTCCAGCGGCAATACTGCGGCGAGTCGGGGAAGATCGAGAACTGCGTGGTCGCACAGCACCTGTTGTTCACGGACAACGATGCCAAAAACCCTTTTTCCTGTGTGCTGGCCAGCGATCTGTATCTGCCGCAGAAGTGGGCGGATGACCGCGGCCGTTGTGACGAGGCGGGCATTGCACCGGAGCTGGCTTGCCGCCCGAAGTGGAAGATCGCCGTGGGGCAGGTGAAGCAGGCGCTGGCCGGCGGCGTGCAGCTCAACTGGGTGGTCTTCGATGAAGAGTACGGGATGGTTCCGGCGTTCTGGTTCGCGTTGGACGAGTTGGGACAGCGGGGAGTGGGCGAAGTGCCGGCCAACTTCCGCGCCTGGGTCAGACGTCCGGCCTGCAACAGCGGCGGCTACGCCTGCCACGCGGCCAGGCGCGTGGACAACCTGACCACGCACAGCCCGGCGTTCGTCAGCCAATCGTGGAAGCGGTGCAAAGTAAAGCAGACCACACGCGGGAGGCTGATCTGGGAATATAAGGCGGCACGCGTGCACCTGAGCGACTCATCGCATGCGAACCACAATCTCAGCGTCCCTACCGACCGGATGTACTGGCTGATCGTGATGCGTCAGCCCAAGACCGGCGAGATCAAGTACGTCATCAGCAACGCCGGCGAGAGCGTCGGCGTGGCGGAGCTTATCCGAGCTCTGCTGTCACGCTGGCATGTGGAGAAGTGGTTCGAGCACGCCAAGCAGGATGCCGGACTGGGCGACTTCGAGGTCAGGACCTATTTAAGCCTGATCCGACACTGGCTGTGCGTGCGACTGGCAATGTGCTTCCTGTCGGAACAGACCACCCGACTGCGGGGGGAAAAATGTGCAGATCACCTTCGAACAGATCTGCCAGGCCGTCTCGACGCTGGCGGCGAAGGTCTGGCCGCGGGATTGGAGGGCATGGTCGCAGTTAATGCGGCGATGTGCGTATTACCAAGAACGTAATGCCGCAGCATACAAGAGCCGACACCGCTCAAAGGTTTTTGTAAACTCCTCGTAGCGCTGTCATGTTAGGCTCACGCCGGCAAATCGAGTCGGTAGCGGCATTTGCAGCGCTCGCCGCGTTGGTACATTTCAGTGTCTTCGGGCAGGGGAACGATCTCAATGAGCGTGGCACCCAGGCGCTCGCAGGTGCGGCGCGAGGGGATGTTGTCGGGGTTGCAGGTGATCCAAAGGGGATTGATCCCGTGACGGCGGGCGAGGGGAAGAAGCAATCGACAGGCGCGTTCGGCGTAGTGGTGGCCACGGTGCGGCGGTTCCACGCTGTAACCAATGTGTCCGGCGTACATCTCGATATGACGCGTGCTGCCGATGCGCAGGTTGATGCCGCCTACGACGGCACGTTTGAGTCGCATGTCGAAGACGTACGCGGGGACAAGGTTCCTGGCAGGATCGGCGGCAATGTGCCTGGTGCAGACGAGGGAGAGTTCGCCGTCGCGCAGGATACCAGGATCGAGGAAGGTGAAGGTGGGATTGGACGTTTCTGCCATTGGACGAAATTGCTTCGACTTGGTTGTATTGTAGCCAATGGAAAGGATGCGAACACATGGCCAGAAGCTTCGACAGCTTGAGCGAGCGCGAGATGCTGGCGCTATCGCCATCGAACTGGAAGAGACCGATGCGCGGATTTACGGGGATTTTGCCGAGGGGCTGAAGGAGAACTATCCCAGCTCGGCGGAGGTTTTCCTGGGAATGCAGAAGGAAGAGACGACGCACCGCAACCGGCTCTACGAGACCTATCGCGAGCGCTACGGCGATCACATCCCGATGATCCGCAAGGAGGATGTGAAGGGGTTCGTCAAGCGCCGGCCGGTCTGGCTGACGCGGCCGCTGGGGCTGGAGGCGGTGCGGAAGCAGGCGGCGTCGATGGAGGCTGAGACGCGGCAGTTTTATCTGTCGGCAGCGAAGCGCATCACGGATGTGGGCGTTCGGCGGCTTCTCAACGAGCTGGCCGAGCAGGAGCGAAGCCACGAGAAACGGGCCGAAGAACTGGAGAAAGAGAAGCTGACGCCGACGGCGCGCGAGGCGGAATCGGAGGCGCAACGGCGACTGTTCGTACTGCAAGTGGTGCAGCCGGGATTGGCGGGACTCATGGATGGCTCGGTCTCGACGCTGGCGCCACTGTTTGCGGCGGCGTTTGCGACGCAGAATTCATCCGATGCGTTCAAGGTGGGCATCGCGGCATCCGTGGGTGCCGGAATCAGCATGGGGTTCGCCGAGGCATTGAGCGATGACGGGTCGCTGACGGGAAGAGGTAAGCCGCTCTTGCGGGGGATTGTGTGCGGCCTGATGACGGCGGTGGGCGGGCTGGGGCACACGATGCCATACCTGATCTCCAGTTTCACCGTCGCGACCGCAGTTGCCGTGGTGGTGGTGGCGCTGAGCTGGGGGCGATCTCCTGGATCCGCAAGACGTACATGGATACCCCCCTGCTGCAGGCTATTTTTCAGGTGGTCGTCGGCGGCGTTCTGGTGTTTATTGCCGGAATCTTCATTGGAAGCTCCTAACCAGGAGGTGCCATGATCCGACCTGCACAGGACCCGCAATCGCCGCAGTGTCCCAATTGGCTTCAGCGCCGCGCGGGCTTACGCCGCATCGTCATTCTCGGCGGCGGATTTGCCGGCGTCCATACGGCCCGCTACCTGGAACGGTTCGTTGCCCGGAACGAGGCGGAGATCGTGCTGGTCAGTCGGGACAACTACTTCCTCATGACGCCATTGATGTTCGAGGTCTGCTCCGGAGCGCTGGACCTGCGGCATGTGTCTGTGCCGATCCGTGAGTTTCTCAAACAGACATACTTTGTGGAAGCCACGGTGGAATCACTCGACGTGGACCGGCAAGTGGTGCAGGCGCACGAGCCGGAGGGAGAACCATACGACATTCCTTACGACCACGTCGTCCTGGCCCTGGGGGCGATGACGAATCTCGAACAGATCCCCGGCTCGGAGCACGCCTTTACGTTCAAGACGCTGGCGGATGCGATCCTCCTGCGGAATTTCATCATAGAGCGATTCGAGCGCGCAGACGTCGAGCTGGACCCGAAGCGCAAGGGGCAGCTGCTCAGTTTCGTGGTCATCGGCGGCGGCCTGGTGGGAACGGAAATCTTCGGCGAGATCACGGCGTTCGTCGATGCGATGGTGCGATACTACTGCAGCATCAGCCGCGAGGAGGTCCGGCTGACGCTGCTGCATGCATCCGATCGAATTATGCCGGAGGTCGATACGAAGCTGGCGGAGTATGCGATGCGCGTCCTTTCCAGGCGGATCAACACGCACATGCGCACCCGTTGCCGGGTAACAAGCATCGAGCCGGGCCAGGTGCACATCGGCGATGAAATGATCGAGGCGGAGACCATCGTGCTGGCGGCGGGGATTCTGCCCTGCCCCATCGTTCCAAGTTGCCGATCGACAAGGACCACAGGGGCCGGGCGAAGGTCGCGCCGACAATGCGCAGCACCAGCCATCCGACGATCTGGGCGCTGGGGGACTGCGCGTCGATCCCCGGTCCAGACGGCAAGCCCTATCCCTACCTGGCGCAGCACGCGATGCGCGAGGGGAGGTTGCTGGCCAGGAACATTCGCGCCGTCCTGCGTAACTGCGAGCCGAAGCCGTTCGTATACGAAACGCTGGGAATCATGGCGTCGCTGGGGCATCACAAGGGGCTTGGCGCAATCATGGGTATGCGCGTCCGCGGGTTTTTCGCGTGGTGGCTGCGGCGAAGCTACTACCTCATGGTGATGCCGCGGTGGCGCAAGCGGCTGCGGATCGTGGTGGACTGGACGTTTGCGCTGGTGCTCCCGCCGGACCTGGTCAAGGTCAATCTGGCACACGAGGCGGAGTTGCTGCGCGCAATACGGCGGCCGGGGTTAAGCCAGCGCTGTCGCCGGAAAGCCCGGAAACTCGGCGTGGCCTGGGCGAAGGGGCGGGGAGCAGACGGTAGGCCGACGGGCTAAACTCTGGGAGTAGAGTAGCATAGAGATTGCGCTCGCGATTTCGTTGCCGCCGGTTCCGCATGAACGAACGTGCATCTCCCCGCATTGCCTCGCATTCCAATCCAACCCGACTACACTCCGCCTTCATGGCAAGCTATTTGGTCGAAACCTTCGGCCAGCTCGAACCCTTCGTCCGGCAGGAATGGCTCCTCACCAACGGCTTGGGAGGCTTCGCGTTCTCCACCGTCGTCGGCTGCAACACCCGCCGGTACCACGGCCTGCTCGTCGCCGCCACGCTCCCGCCCGTCGGCCGCATCGTCGCCCTCAACCGCATCGGCGAAATGCTCGTCCTCGACGGCGACGCCGAGCATCCCCACGAGCTCGCCGTCAACCGCTTTCGAAACGCCTGGCACCCTCGCGGCGATCGCTACCTCCAGAAGTTTGGAATCAACGACCACGCGCGCTGGGAATACACCGTCGAGGACGTCCGCGTCACGAAGGAATTGCAGATCCCCTGGCACAAGAACGTCGTCGGCATCCGCTACACCATCGAAGCGCCGCCCAAGCGCAACATTGAGCTGCGCCTCTTCCCTTTCATCAGCCTGCGCGATTTCCACGGCGCCCTGCACGCCGCCGGCTACGACATGCCCACCAAAGTCGACGGCCCTCGCCTCGCCGTCTCCAATGGCGGGCACACCCTCCACGCCCGCGCAAGTGATGGACAATTCATCCCCAAACCATGCTGGTGGTACGGCCACGTTTACCCCATCGAAACCGAACGCGGCATGGACGACACCGAGGACCTCTTCAACCCCGGCTATTTCCAGCTCAACACGTCGCAAAGCCGCACCGTCACGATCTGGTGTGCCCTGGAACAGGACCTCGATTACGACTGGGACGCGGAGCTTGACCGCCGCCGCCAAGGCATCGGGGCGGCCATCCACATTCCACAAAATGTCGCGACCACAAGTTCCGCCAGACCCGACCAATCCGCCACACCCGAAATGCCCGCGACGCTTCAGAAACTCGCCTGCGCCGCCAACGACTTCGTCGTCTGCCGCAAGTCCCCTGACGGCAAGGACGGCTCCACCGTCATCGCCGGCTATCCCTGGTTCGCCGACTGGGGCCGCGACACCATGATCTCCCTCCCCGGCCTCTTTTTCGCCACCCGGCGCTTCGAACAGGCCAAACAGGTCCTCGGCGTCTTCGCCAGCTATGTCAACCAGGGCATGATCCCCAACCGCTTCGACGACTACACCAACGAGCCGCACTACAACACCGTCGATGCCAGCCTCTGGTTCATCCACGCCTGCTTCGAGTACCAGCGCCTTGCCGAAGACCGCGCGACCTTCGACACCGTCCTTCGCCCTGCCTGCTGCAAGATCATCGAAGGCTACCGCCGCGGCACGCGCTTCAAGATCGCCATGGATCCCGCGGACGGCCTGATCACGCAGGGCGACGAGCAGACCCAGCTCACCTGGATGGACGCCAAGTGCGAGGGGGTCTGCTTCACCCCCCGCGCCGGCAAGCCCGTCGAGATCAACGCCCTCTGGTACCACGCCCTGATGCTGATGGGCGAAACCAAGCTCGCCGCCCAAGTGGCCGAGAGCTTCCGCAATGCCTTCTGGATCTCGCCGTTCCGCGGTCTGGCCGACGTCGTGAGCGGCACCCCATCAAACTACGAGTGCAACACCCAACTGCGCCCAACCAGATTTTCGCGGTCTGTCTCCCCAACACGCCGCTGCTTCCCGAGCAGCAGGCCGCCGTGGTCGAGGTCGTGCGCCGCGAGCTACTCACCCCCATGGGCCTGCGCTCGCTTGCCCGGTCCGACCCCAATTACCACGCCCACTACATCGGCGACCGCATGCAGCGCGATGCCGCCTACCACAACGGCACCGTCTGGGCCTGGCTGATCGGCGCCTTTCTCGACGCCTACCTCCGCGTTCATCAGAATTCCGCCGACGCTCAGGCCCAGGCTCGCCGCTGGCTCTCGCCTCTGGTCGATCAGCTCGAGGGCATGTGCCTGGGCCAGATCGCCGAGATCTTCGACGGCGACGAACCCCATCGTCCCGTCGGCTGCTGCGCCCAGGCCTGGAGCGTCGCTGAAGTCCTGCGGCTGGCCATGAGGTTGGAAATGTGATCCGCCAAGCGGGGGCGAGGCAAGCCTGAACGCTCATCTGGCCGCCGGGCCTGCGCGCTGCATCGCCCGTGGTGACGAGCCCTGCGGAACGCATTCTGTCCAAGAGCGCAACAAAAGACCCCGGCGGGTGGTGCCGGGGTCTGGTAGTCATGAGGGGCGGAGTCCCGCGCTTCAAGCCTGACTTTGCCGGCGGCGGCGACGCCGAGCCAGGAAACCCATCGCACCGAGGCCGATCAGGCCGAGCGAGGCAGGCTCGGGCACAGCCGAGACGCTGGCGACCGCCAGGGGATTGCCGACGCCCAACCCGAGGTTGGCGTCGATGGATGAGTAATCATCACCGGTGACACTCAGGTCGCCGTTAGTGTCGCCCAACAGCCATGCATTTCCGGCGTTCAAGCCGGTCGAGCCCAGATTGGAGTCGACCGCACTGTAGTCATCGCCGGTGACCTGCCCGTCGAGGTTCACATCACCGTAGTAGGTGTACTTGCCGACAACTGCGTTGGCACTGATGGTGTGCCCGTCCCACGACGCGTCTCCAACGAGTGCGTTGTCAAAGAGCGCCAGGATGGTCTTGCCGCCGGAGTTCTGGCCAGCCGTGGAAATGATGCCGGTCTTGGCGGTGTCCGGCGTGGCACTGTAGCCACCCGAAACCAGGCTCCGAATGGTGGAGAACACGCCGTTGTTCACGACTAGATCGTTGTCGTTCGTGTCGAGCGTGCCGCTCGAATTCAGATTCAGGTTGTTGATGTAAGAAACCCGATTGTTGGACACCAGCGGCGTACCGGTTCGGGCCCGGACGGTTGCCTTGCCACCGTCTGCGACGTTGAGGGTGTTCTGGGTGATGCCATTGGTGTTTAGCGTTACGCCAGCGTCCACGATGGTGTTACCCACACCCGTCAGAGTCCCGATGTTCTTGGTTCCCTGGGTGACGTGGAACGTCGTGGTGGAGTTGTTCACGACATTGACGTGATTGGTGCCGTCGCTGAGGGTGTCGGCGGCTCCACCGAGAACCACGGTGGCGCCGGCATCTACGGTCAGCGTTGCACCCGGGGTGACGCTGACATTGCCGGCGTCGCGAATGATGTCGAACTCGCCGCCGCCACTGGTGCCCGGATCCACTTCGAGGTTGCCGTTCCAGTTGGTGTTATAGGTGATGGTCCCGCTGGTTATCGTCCGCGAGCCGCCGACCAACTGCACCGTGCGCGTCTCGCTGGGGATTGCAGGGTTGTAAGTGAGGATCTTGCTGGTCCCGGCATTGACGGTCAGATCGCCGCCGAAGCGTGCGGTGACCTTCACGCCGGTCGAGACGCCCTGGGGCCCCGTGGGACTTGGGTCATAGCTCACCTCGCTGCCAGTGGCCGCCAAGGCACCACCGGACAGCACCACAGAGGTTCGCAGATAATCGGGCGTCGGATCAGTCGGCGAACTGGTGATGTTCGGATTGGTATTTGGAGCATCAACCGCCACCGCGAGAATACCGCCGCTGTTGACGGTGACCGTGTTGGGGCTATCGGGGTCACCATTCACGAAGCCCAGAGCATTGAGCGGCTCTCCGTAAGGTCCGGCGTAGGCACCTGGCGTCGGGTCGGGAATGACAGGACCCACCTGAAGCATTCCGCCATCCACTGCCCAATTGCCGGAGTAGGTATAAGCAGACGAGACGGCACCATGGTGCAGAATCATCGTACCCGAGCCGGCGACGTGTATCGTTGTATCCGCCGCGCTCGATGAACTGCTGAACTGGCGGACGGTGGCGTTGACATCGAGGGTGTCAGAACTGCTGGCTGTCTGAATCTTCGCCGACACCGGAGTCGCGGAGCCGGGCACAAGATCCAGACCGTAGCTGCGAACGATGGTGGTGGCGCCGGTGGCTGTGAGCGTCGAACCGTCGCCCATTACGATTTCAGGCGAGTTCGTGGTCGCGCCCGTGATATCGCCCACCGTGACGTTGGCGAGCTTCAACTCGCCGGAGTTCACGAAGACCGAGTCAGTGTTGTAGTGGGTCGATGAAGTGCCAAGACCCGTGATGCCGCTGCTGTCCGAATAACTCACGATCACGGACCCGCCGTTGATCGCCCAGCCCCCGTGGTAATTGGGGGCGGCGGTAGCGAGGGTCAGCGAGCCGGAGCCGGTCTTGGTGAGCTGCGTATCGGCGGGATTGCTCGGCGTGGAGACGGCTCCGTTGAAGGTGATGCTGTTTCCGCCGGTGTCGATGGTGCTGCTGGCGGTCACGTTGGGGTTGATGCCGGTGGCAAAGGATGCACCGTACTGGAGCGTGCCGCCCGAAATGTTGACACTGGAAGCCGAGGACAGAGCGCTGGCGGCGTTCACCGAGAGGGTACCACCGGCGTTGAGCGTCACGCTGCCCGATCCGGTGGTTCCGCCGGCAGTGACATTGACCGTGCCGGTGTCGTTGATGATCAGGTTCGAGGTGGAGAGCCCGCCGGTTGCACCATAGTTAATCGTGCCGGCGTTGACGGTCGTGTCGCCGGTGTAGGTCTGCACCCGGTTGAATGTGACCGAGCCGGTGCCGTTCTTGACCAGGGCTGCCGATCCACCGATTACATCGCCGGCGGCAGTGCCATTGATGATATAGCTCTTGGCACTGTTGTCGAAGATCACGATGTAGGGCTTCACCGAAGTCCCGCCGTTGTTGATGTTGACAGTCAGCGTGCCCGTGCCGTTGGCGTTGTCGTTGAAGGTGACGATCTTGTCGTCGGCGTAGGTCGAGGGGGAGCCGAGGCTGCTCCAGTTCATCGTGCTGGTATCCCAGTCGCCGCTGCCGGGGGTGCCGCCACCGGCTGGTCCTTTCCAGAGAAGCGAGTCCTTGCCGCCCGAGATGACGAGGTCCACCTCGCCCGGATTGTTCTGGAGCGAAAAGCTGGCGCTTCCCATGCTGGTGGGATAGCTGAGGGTTGCGAACTGAGCGGTGGAAAGCGTTCCCGTGTAGCCACTGAAGAGCGGAAAGACGCCGTTGGCGATGACGGAAGCAAAGCTGAAATTCAAGTCTTCAGTCCCGGTGGTCGGCAGGGTCAGGCCCGAGACCGTGATGTTGTCCTGCTCAGTTGGGGTGAAGTCGAAGTTGGCCGAGGCGCCGCTGGCGACCCCGCCGGGATTGAGCGTGAGGCCTCCAGTCGTCAGCGTTCCAATCGTCCCGATGCCACCGGGAACCAGCGTGCCGGAATCGCTGACTGATCCAGCGGCGGTGCCGGATCCGCCGAAGGTGGCGCCGGATGCGATGGTGACGTTTCCGGTGCCGGTAGCCGAGCCGCTGGTGTTGTTGACGAGGAGCGTTCCGCCGTTGACCGTCGTTCCGCCGGTATAGGTGTTAGCTGCGGTCAGGTTCAGCGTGCCACTGTGGGTATTGGACAGGCTGCAATGCGATGTTGTCGCTCCATGCGCCGCTAAATCCGCTGGTCGCGCCGGTCGTGGGGACGCCGATGGTGGAATCGTATTCGGTGACCGCCGATCCGGTGATGGTGAGCGTGCTCGTGGAGGCGCCGGAGTTGGCAATGCCTTGCGAAGCGCCGGTATTACCCACACCGGTTGAAAGGGAATTGACCGACTGGTTGTGGCCGTTCAGGTCGAGCGCACCGGTGCCATGGCTGTTGTCGGGAGACCCGATAATCAGGTCAGTCGCGGTGGGCAACGCATTATCCACGCCGAGAACCACAAAGCCTTTGCTCGATCCCGTGTCGGCAGTATTGAGCGTGGTCGATCCCGTCCATGTGTTCACATGGTTGAGGACGACGGTACCGCCACCGCCACCGGTCCCGCTTTGGAACGTTACGTTGGCCTGACCGGAGACGGTGCCACCGATGGAGAGGGTTCGGCCGGAGTTGGCGCCGAGATAGCCATCGAACATGCCGGAGCCGGTGTTGTTGAAGTTGATGTTGTTGCCGGCGCCGAGCGTGACGGACGAAGCAGTGCTGGCGACGACCACCTCGCCGTAGTTGGTGTTGAACAGAATCTGCGCCGTCGAAGGGAGGGCATTGGCGTTATTGAGATTGATTCGCGACAGCACGCTCGACGACGTGGGGGTGGTGGCCGAGTCGACGATGACGTTGCCTGTGAAGGTATTGGCCCCGCCGAGCGAGACCTGCATCAGCGTGCTGTTGGCGTTGTTCTTCAGGATGTTCAGATCGGTGCCGGCGATGACGGAGTTGATGTTCTGGGTGGTGCCGGTGTTGTCGATGTTGATGCCGCCGGAGCCGAGATTGATGGTGCCGCCGGTAAGCGTATAGCCGCCGGAGCTGTTGACGAAGTCGATCGAGCTGACGTTGAAGCTCGTCCCGAGTGTGACGCTGCCGGCACCCTGGGCGAAGACGGCGCCGTTGCCGTCGCTCCAGGTCTGGTCCGAGGCGCTCGAGCCATCCCACCAGTTGACATTCGTGGTGTTCCACAGCCCGGCCCCGCCCATGCCGCTGAAGGTTTGAGTGCCGTAGTCGGCGACGTTATTGCCGGCGTTGGCGTCGGAATCCCAGAAGAGGTACTGGGCATGGGCGACGCTGGCGCTGGTCGCGAGGGCGGCGGCGACCAGGAGGGCGTGGCGTGACTTCCTGGCCTTGGTGGCCACCTTGGAAAAACGCTTGCTGATCATCTCACTCTCCCGCCCCGGAGCTGGGGCTTTGAGACCTATGGACTCAAACGAGGAATCGCGCGGATCAGACGCTCGACCGCCGAACGTCATCACTTCCCGCTTTTGCGCGGTGGTAGCTTACCTGAGAAACTTAAAAGCGAACTGAAGGATCGATGACCAAACGATTAAGATTGGGGGATCGATCCTGATATTCCCTGTCCCGAAGCCCGCGGTCGAGGCACTTTTCGATGCACGAAGCGCTTGTGTGCTTCGCAGGGTCGCTTACCGGCAAGCCCAACACCCTTGCCTGCACGGTAAACCCCAACCTACCGGACATGACCTCCGAACCTTGAATCAGCGCGCCCACGTCCGCCGCGAGCCGCCGCGCCCCGGGATTGCCCTCCGCGGGACGCTCTTTACCAGACTACCCGACGCAAAAAGTATAATCAGGTTTATCCGAACGAGCAAAAAAAACTGCTTCTGAAAAACGAGTTAAATGCATTAACTGAATCCGCTTCAAATTTCCCAGTTTGACAGGCAAGACATTTCCACCTGCGCCGGCGCATCTGATAGCTGTTTGACGGCTACGGCACCGTGTAGTTCGTGGCAGGGATGCCAAACCTGGCACGCGTATCGGCCCAAATTTCGTTTCCAGCGTCGGTGAACACTGTTCCCTTGGGAAACCAGTACTTCGGATTGGAACCATTCAGATCATCCATGGTCTCGACATGGCCGTCGAAGAAGCCGGCATTGAAGCGGAACATTCCGCCGCGAGCGCCCTGCGCGGGCTTAGACGTGTGGCGGGCCCAGTAAATTCGAGCGTCGTTGCCCGATGTCTTGCCATTGCCAGGCACGCGGTTGCGGCACCATGCCGCGCTATAGGCATCGGCTTCTCCCTGGTCCGAAAAGGCACCGCCATAGGTGGACTGGATGGCAAGCTCGACGTCGGGAGAGAACGATTCGTTGCTGTAGTGCGCGGCGTCGGCAATGTAGATCTTCTGCGAGGCATCTCCAATTTGCGAAACCTTTACGTTGTAATTGGCCGGCACTAACCAATCGAACTTGCCGTTATTCCTCGGCGGTATCGTGATGCCCGCCCCAGCATATTGTGCCGACCCGAAACCCGTGGTCGCAGCGGGCGCTTTCACCAAAAAACCGAGCGCCGTGTTGTAGGAGAGCATCGGACCCGTCGGTACCTTTTTAACCTTACTCGCAGGATACACTGAAGCGAGAATATCATTACTTGGGCAACGGAACTGCTTCATCTGGCAGAATTGCTCGAAACGCGCAATACGGCTGGGTTGATCCGCATCTTCATTGAACTTGAGCCCCATGATCCTGGCCAATGGTGCGCACCAGTCAATCGCTTGACAGACGGAAGGGCAATTGTCGTCTGTGATATTCATGGAAGCGAAGTTCGCGGCGTAGACATCCGCCGAGGAATTGAACAGTCCGCGGGCACTGGTCCATCCGCTGCCGGGAATTGATCCGTTGTTCTGCGCTTTGTAAATCGCCACCGCCTGAAGGATGGAGCGAAGGTTTGAGGCACAGGCGATGGTCTGGGCCGCGGCCCGGGCCTTGGCCAGTGCCGGCAACAGGATCGAGATCAGAAGCGCAATGATTCCGATCACCACCAACAGCTCGACGAGGGTAAAGCCCTTTGCCTTGCGTGAATAGATCATACCGTACCTCTCCGTGAGACGTGACAACCGCCTGCCTCAAGACCTACCGGGCGCGTCGCCGATCGTACTCCTCTTCTGTCGGTGGCGGACGCATGCCGGGCTCGGCACGCGGATTGTGGCCGACCACGAGTCGCCCGCAATCCGGGCAGAACGTGGGCCCGGGCTTTCCGACATCCTGGTTCAGCAGCACAGGCGTGGGTTTGTCTTTCACCTTGCCGTCCCTCGTCCAGTAGCACAACTCGGCGGGGTACCCTGTCATCCCACCGCTGGGAGCTTTGACAGGGATTGTTTCGCCGATCTTAAGGACGTGTTCAAACGGCTTTAAGGTCGCCGAATCGATGTAAATGCGATCGGCGGAAATGGCGGCGGCATCGGATTCACCGAAGGTGCCCTTGATCGTCCATATGACGACGAGCAGGCCGAGGAGTCCGATCACAACGGCCACAATCCGGCCCCCGGACGACGCAAAAAACTCGCGGCACGCTCGAACATTCTGCTACACCGCCCGGAGCGATCTGAAGAAGCAACAGCCCTGAAAGCGAGGAAACTTTAGTCTCCTCGTGACATGAAAAGCGCAACCGGCCCGCGCCGGTGCATTTCAAGAAAACCTTACCAGAAAGCGATTGCGTAGGTACAGAAAAATCTTCTGTATTGACAGGATCAGCACCCGATCCGCTCCGCTTGCGGTGCTGTCTTAACCGCATTTCTGACTGTAATTCGTTTAACCGATCTGCATCCTCAAACGCAAAAAATACCGCTTCCACCGGCGCTGCCGGCGGTTCCGGTGCCGGTGACCGTGCCGGGATCGGGCTATCCCATGTGCTTGATCATCTCGGTGGCGAATTCTGAGCATTTAACCTCCCGGCGCCTTCCATCAGACGGGCAAAGTCATAGGTCACGGTTTTGGCGGCGATGGCGCGTTCGAGGCCCTGGACGATGAGCTGCGCCGCCTCGTCCCACTTCAGGTACTCGAACATCATGACGCCCGAGAGGATGACCGAGCCGGGATTGACCTTGTCCTGATTGGCATACTTGGGCGCCGTTCCATGCGTGGCCTCGAAGATGGCATGGCCGGTGACGTAGTTGATGTTGCCGCCGGGCGCGATGCCGATGCCGCCGACCTGGGCGGCGAGGGCATCGGAGAGATAGTCGCCGTTGAGATTGAGCGTGGCGATGACGTCGAAATCATCGGGACGGGTGAGGATTTGCTGGAGGGTGATGTCGGCGATGGCGTCCTTGATCACCAGCCCGGCGCCGGGCTTGCCGTCGGGGATTCGGCACCAGGGGCCGCCGTCGATCTCGACGGCGCCGAAGAATTCCCGGGCGACCTTGTAGCCCCAGTCGCGGAAGGCACTTCGGTGAACTTCATGATGTTGCCCTTGTGGACGAAGGTGACGCTCTTGCGCTTGTGCTGGATGGCGTAAGAGATGGCGCTGTGGGCGAGGCGCTCGGTGCCGAGGCAACTGATCGGCTTGATGCCGATGCCGACCTGGATGCCGACCTCGCGCTCGGCGCGCCGTTCTCCTCGAGCTGCGCCTGCCAGTTTTGGGCGGCGTCGTTGGTGCCGAAACGGATCTTCTTGAAGTTTTTGGGATCGTTCTGCTGCAGGAAGTCCAGAAGCTTCTGCGCTTCGGGGGTGCCGGCGGCGTATTCGATGCCGGCGTAGATGTCCTCGGTATTCTCGCGGAAGATGACCATGTCCACCTTCTCGGGGCGCTTGACGGGTGAGGGAACGCCGGCAAAGTGGCGAACCGGGCGAAGGCAGACGAAGAGGTCGAGCATCTGGCGCAGGGCGACGTTGAGCGAGCGGATGCCGCCGCCGACCGGGGTGGTCAGCGGCCCCTTGATGCCGACGAGGAATTCCTGGAAGGCGTTGACGGTGTCGTCGGGGAGCCAACTGTTGAATTTGTCAAAGGCTTTCTGGCCGGCGAAGACTTCCATCCAGGCGATCTTGCGCTTGCCCTTGTAGGCCTTTTCGACGGCGGCGTCGAAGACGCGGACGGAGGCCCGCCAGATATCCGGGCCGGTGCCATCGCCCTCGATGAAGGGGAGAACGGGGTTGTCCGGGACGTTGAGTTTGCCTTTGGAAATGGTGATTTTCCGGCCGTTGGCGGGGACTTGAACGTCTTGGTAATTCGGCATCGTGGAGTCCTTGGAAGAAAAACGGACAATTTCGGCATTTGATGGGGGCTGTCAAATGGAGGGGGGAACTGGGCGTTCGAAGTGCACTTCAGGGGCCGCAGAACGGCACGCCGTGGGGCAGGATGATCGCGATTACCCCCCTTTCGCCGATGCTATTCGCCTGCATCGGTTGAAAGCTCCGCCTGCTTCAGGACAAGCTGCGTCGCGTCCTCGCTCAGGCCCTGGCCACGCGTTTCGCCGGCCCTGGCGTCTTTGTACTCCACCGGCACGCCGTCAGTCAGCAGGCCGTGGAACCAGCGGTTGTTTGCGATGAGGGCGGGTGCGGCGCGCGGGAGAGGGAGGCGACGAGGGCGTCGATTGTGGCGCAGGGGAGATGCGAGTTAAGCTTGCCGAGCAGGGCTTTTAACCGTTTCGACAAGACGATCGCCGAGCCACTTATTCTCCCGCCGTCGGCGTCGAGGTCAGTCCCAGTCCGGCAGCCAACGTCGATTGCGGCAAGCGGCGTAATCGCGTGATCCTCTACGACCGACTCGGTCAAAGACATGACCATCTTTCCCCTGCAATTGTTTCGTCAGACCTGCTCAATCGCGACGCGCCGGCCCATCACGATGAACGGCCTGCCATTCTCTGCCGGGTCGGGAATCGGCTCGGGGCTGATCTGTTGGAATCCGAGCCCGTCGTAAAGATCGACTGCCTTTTTGTTGTCAACGTACACATCGAGAAACAGAACGTCGGAAGTCTGGCTTGTCGAGGTGATGAGGGCGGCCTCGCCGATGAGATGTTTGACGATGCTCGTCCCATAGCCCTTGCTTTTGATCGTCGGGTTGATCGCCAGCAGCGGGATGTACGGATGAAGCTTGCCGCGGGTGTATGCGCCGCAGTCGTCGGCGACATCGATCGTTCCGAAACCGACAAGGCTGCCGCCGGGATCGCGATAGACCCAAAAGGAGCAATTGCCGAAGGTCATCCGCTGAGGCACGTCCTGCTGAAGCAACCGCGTTACAGTACGCGTCGGCGAACGGCCAGCCGCAGATCGCCTGAAATTCGGGGCTATCGATGTCAACTTTGGCGGCAGTCAGCGGGATGGGCGGGCCGTGAGCCATGCGGTTAGCGTCGCCGCCCCTTGAGCTTTTGCAGCAATTGGGCTTGGCGCGGGTCAACCGGCTGCCAGTCCGCCGGCAGCTTAGGCAATGCGTCGAGGTGCCGTCGCGCCGCGTCTGCGGATTCCGACGGCAGGCCATGTCGCGCCACCGGCGCGACGGCTCGCTGAGGCGTGACCCAGTTGGTCAGCAGTCGTTCCAACTGCCAGAGTGTCGCGCCGAGCAGCGCGCCGTTCTCCAGGATGAAGCAGACGCCCTCCATTTCCTCGCCGTACGCCCAAAGGTTGCTTGCCCGCTGCTGCAGGTCGCGGCCGAAGGTCAGCCAGAGCGACTCCACCTGCGGATCAAATGCGGCCTTGCCGTAAAAGACCGCGCGGCCCCACTCACGAGCCGCTGCGCAGAAGTCGTGACAGAGCCTGGCATAGTTCTTGAGGGTATCGTCGAGGTTCGCGCATTCGGTTCCCTCGGCGTGGTCGCACCGCTCCCGTCGGGCGTTGAGCCCGTCGGTAAAGCTGCGAACTTCGGCAAGGTCAAAGGTAGTCATTGCGTCCTCAAGTCAGGCAAACCCAGTCAGGTTAGCTCACAAAGCACGTTCCGCAAGGAAATTATAGGCCCTCGCAAATCGGGCCTATTTAAATGATCGGCATTCGGCCGCCCCGACCCGCACGTGGGCTCAGCAGTTGCGGCGTCGTCGCCACGAACAGTTGCGGATTGCTGGCGGGGTCGGGTTGGTTAGACTCCGTTCAGCTCAGTGGCCGCCGCAGCCTCGCGTTGCGGATTGCTGGCGGGGTCGGGTTGGTTAGACTCACGATATACGGCGCCACCGTAGTCATCAGGTTGCGGATTGCTGGCGGGGTCGGGTTGGTTAGACTCGGTTATGCTGAGATGTGGCAGTTCGGTGATGTTGCGGATTGCTGGCGGGGTCGGGTTGGTTAGACTCCGATCCATTTCGATTCCAAGAACGCGGCGTGTTGCGGATTGCTGGCAGGGTCGGGTTGGTTAGACTCTGCTGCAGCGGGGACCGCACTGCGCGGGGTTGCGGATTGCTGGCAGGGTCGGGTTGGTTAGACTCGCGGCCACAGTCTTAGCACCAGGAGTACCGTTGCGGATTGCTGGCAGGGTCGGGTTGGTTAGACTCCAATGATGGGACAGGTGCATCCAGCGGACAGTTGCGGATTGCTGGCAGGGTCGGGTTGGTTAGACTCCGCGAAATCATCCCACTCATGTGGTCCACAGTTGCGGATTGCTGGCAGGGTCGGGTTGGTTAGACTCGTCCACAGGCTCGGCTCCTCGACTATCTTTGTTGCGGATTGCTGGCAGGGTCGGGTTGGTTAGACTCAAGCCGGCCATGATGGACCTGATGGAGGTTGTTGCGGATTGCTGGCAGGGTCGGGTTGGTTAGACTCCTCTGATGCGTGGAGGCTGAAGCGAATAGAGTTGCGGATTGCTGGCAGGGTCGGGTTGGTTAGACTCCGCTGTCTTCAATCGTCTGCGTCACAATGGTTGCGGATTGCTGGCAGGGTCGGGTTGGTTAGACTCTCGTTCTGCACTTCCTCTACTGGCGGCAAGTTGCGGATTGCTGGCAGGGTCGGGTTGGTTAGACTCCAGTTCCCGGTTGCGCCACTGCGGAGCCGGGTTGCGGATTGCTGGCAGGGTCGGGTTGGTTAGACTCGCGGGAAAGGCGCAGGCGCTCAAGCACGGGGTTGCGGATTGCTGGCAGGGTCGGGTTGGTTAGACTCCGGATAGAAGCGCGTGCGGATCCGCAGGAGTTGCGGATTGCTGGCAGGGTCGGGTTGGTTAGACTCAAATGGTTGCTCGCCTAGCTGCATGAATTGTTGCGGATTGCTGGCAGGGTCGGGTTGGTTAGACTCCCAGGATTGAGCCGCTGTTTACCGCGCAGGGTTGCGGATTGCTGGCAGGGTCGGGTTGGTTAGACTCCCAGGATTGAGCCGCTGTTTACCGCGCAGGGTTGCGGATTGCTGGCAGGGTCGGGTTGGTTAGACTCCGTGTGCGCGTAGAGGGTCTTGAGTTCGCCGTTGCGGATTGCTGGCAGGGTCGGGTTGGTTAGACTCCCGCATCACGTTCTCCTCTGTTGCGTCACTGTTGCGGATTGCTGGCAGGGTCGGGTTGGTTAGACTCGGCAAGCTGCGCGGCACGATCGCCCTTGGCGTTGCGGATTGCTGGCAGGGTCGGGTTGGTTAGACTCTCTCCTTGGCTTTTGTCCATTCTTCGGTGAGTTGCGGATTGCTGGCAGGGTCGGGTTGGTTAGACTCACCAGTCCAGGAATCCCGCGAAGCCGCGACGTTGCGGATTGCTGGCAGGGTCGGGTTGGTTAGACTCTCGCCTGGCTGTGCCGCCAGCACGCGCAATGTTGCGGATTGCTGGCAGGGTCGGGTTGGTTAGACTCCGGGCGGTTTGGTGCCTGCAGCGTCATACGTTGCGGATTGCTGGCAGGGTCGGGTTGGTTAGACTCCGGCTTGCGGTGTTGGGCAAGCCCGCGTGTGTTGCGGATTGCTGGCAGGGTCGGGTTGGTTAGACTCTTCCGGTCTCGCGGCCGGCATGGCCTTGGTTGCGGATTGCTGGCAGGGTCGGGTTGGTTAGACTCGGGGCGTCTGTTTTCCTGCTGTACCGTCAAGTTGCGGATTGCTGGCAGGGTCGGGTTGGTTAGACTCTCATCCCCCCGGGGGCAGCTCGGACTCCCAGTTGCGGATTGCTGGCAGGGTCGGGTTGGTTAGACTCATGGCGTCACGAGCAGAAACTGCAGGATCAGTTGCGGATTGCTGGCAGGGTCGGGTTGGTTAGACTCAGGTGCCCCCTCGCGGAATGTGCGGCGCCAGTTGCGGATTGCTGGCAGGGTCGGGTTGGTTAGACTCGCGGGACGCCGGTCCTCATCGCTGACTAGAGTTGCGGATTGCTGGCAGGGTCGGGTTGGTTAGACTCCGGATGCACACTAGCGGACGACACGCAAAGTTGCGGATTGCTGGCAGGGTCGGGTTGGTTAGACTCGCCGCAGGGGATGCACATGCGATCGTGGCAGTTGCGGATTGCTGGCAGGGTCGGGTTGGTTAGACTCCACCCATTCTGTTGGTATGCGCTTCTCATAGTTGCGGATTGCTGGCAGGGTCGGGTTGGTTAGACTCTGGCACCCGCACCTGCACGTCATCAGCCACGTTGCGGATTGCTGGCAGGGTCGGGTTGGTTAGACTCTACGGTCGGAACTTCCCCCAGACTGCCTTGGTTGCGGATTGCTGGCAGGGTCGGGTTGGTTAGACTCTTGGGTTCACGCCTATCCGGAGCGCCGCTGGTTGCGGATTGCTGGCAGGGTCGGGTTGGTTAGACTCAGATCACCGCCGTTTATGCCGCCGGGCTTTGTTGCGGATTGCTGGCAGGGTCGGGTTGGTTAGACTCTACCAGATTGCCGGGATCCGCATTGCCGGGGTTGCGGATTGCTGGCAGGGTCGGGTTGGTTAGACTCGAAACGATAAAAGGGGCAGGCACTCGGTTGGTTGCGGATTGCTGGCAGGGTCGGGTTGGTTAGACTCTGCGGATCATGCGACGTTGATGCAGTGGAAGTTGCGGATTGCTGGCAGGGTCGGGTTGGTTAGACTCGGCGTGGTATCGCTCGAGGCGGCCTTGGCTGTTGCGGATTGCTGGCAGGGTCGGGTTGGTTAGACTCAGTGCGCGTCATTGACAGACCGAGGGCGTTGTTGCGGATTGCTGGCAGGGTCGGGTTGGTTAGACTCCGGGACTGGCCGCTTCGCCGCATGATCAAAGTTGCGGATTGCTGGCAGGGTCGGGTTGGTTAGACTCGGCGGTCCCGTGGGCAGCTCGCTTCGCTCGGTTGCGGATTGCTGGCAGGGTCGGGTTGGTTAGACTCCGCGACGTACGTAAGCAAATACGCCACGAAGTTGCGGATTGCTGGCAGGGTCGGGTTGGTTAGACTCGGACGTGCCAGTGCACGTGCCAACAGCCCGGTTGCGGATTGCTGGCAGGGTCGGGTTGGTTAGACTCGGGGAGGGAGGGTTGCGGCGAGAGCTCGTCGTTGCGGATTGCTGGCAGGGTCGGGTTGGTTAGACTCAACCGCTGTCGAGGCGATGACACTTGCAGCGTTGCGGATTGCTGGCAGGGTCGGGTTGGTTAGACTCCCTGGAGCGCGGCCAGGCCCCCACGCTTGTGTTGCGGATTGCTGGCAGGGTCGGGTTGGTTAGACTCTTCGATGTCTGTCGGAGCGTCTGGATCGGTGTTGCGGATTGCTGGCAGGGTCGGGTTGGTTAGACTCTTGCCATTGCGGGGACGGTACATGCCACAGTTGCGGATTGCTGGCAGGGTCGGGTTGGTTAGACTCCCACGCAAGTCGCTGCACACCTTGCGTAGCGTTGCGGATTGCTGGCAGGGTCGGGTTGGTTAGACTCATCACGATCAACTCTGGCACACTGGAAGTGTTGCGGATTGCTGGCAGGGTCGGGTTGGTTAGACTCGTTTGGTGGCGTACTTTGAAACGTACGTCGGTTGCGGATTGCTGGCAGGGTCGGGTTGGTTAGACTCCATGGGAGCAGGTGACCGGCGACCAGTGGCGTTGCGGATTGCTGGCAGGGTCGGGTTGGTTAGACTCAGTCGGAAGAACACGCGATTGCCGGCCACGGTTGCGGATTGCTGGCAGGGTCGGGTTGGTTAGACTCTGAGCGCAGCAGCTTCCCCCAGTTCCAGCGGTTGCGGATTGCTGGCAGGGTCGGGTTGGTTAGACTCACATCGTGATGGGACGCAGGAGTCTCATGGTTGCGGATTGCTGGCAGGGTCGGGTTGGTTAGACTCCGTCTTTCCATTGCGGCGCATACCGCTACAGTTGCGGATTGCTGGCAGGGTCGGGTTGGTTAGACTCGAGAGTTTCGGGGTGTAATTGATTTCGTGTGTTGCGGATTGCTGGCAGGGTCGGGTTGGTTAGACTCACGCTGTAAGCTCCATCCAGTGCGGCGAAAGTTGCGGATTGCTGGCAGGGTCGGGTTGGTTAGACTCAGGTGCCCCCTCGCGGAATGTACGTCTCCAGTTGCGGATTGCTGGCAGGGTCGGGTTGGTTAGACTCGAACCGGTGAGGGTATGTGCCAAGGTTCAGTTGCGGATTGCTGGCAGGGTCGGGTTGGTTAGACTCTCCTCCGCGGCGTCAACCCGCACGAACGAAGTTGCGGATTGCTGGCAGGGTCGGGTTGGTTAGACTCGCGCCGCGTGCTTTATCCCTGCTGCAGCGCGTTGCGGATTGCTGGCAGGGTCGGGTTGGTTAGACTCTTGAGCGAGAGACGGGAATAGCGACGGGGGGTTGCGGATTGCTGGCAGGGTCGGGTTGGTTAGACTCTGAGGCACACGCGGCCTCGACGGGTGGCCAAGTTGCGGATTGCTGGCAGGGTCGGGTTGGTTAGACTCTTCTCGACTGCAACCGGCACCGCAAGCGGGAGTTACGCAGAAAGTAGGTTAGAAAAACTCGAGCTGCCTGGGCGCTTTGGGCGGCGTCTTGCGCGTTTTTCCCCACAGAATGCGCTGGCGGGCGAATTGTTTGTCCGTGATGCACAGCAGCCTCACTTCGCCATCATCAGGCACTCGGCTTTCCACTCGCTTCACATGCACGTCCAGATTGGCCTCGCTGGCGCACACGCGGGCGTACACCGAGTATTGTAACTGAAGGAAGCCGTCCTGGAGCAGGAATTTCCGGAGCGCGCATAGGCGCGGCGGGCTTCCTTCGTATCCACGGGAAGATCGAACAGAACGAACAGCCACATGATCCGGTAAGCGCACAGGCGCACGCGGCCATTGTGCGCCTGTACGCGCATCGCGTCGCACCTGAATTCACGGCTCGCCCGCGGCAGCATTCTTCGAGAGGCGCTGAGGCTGGGTAGACTGGACGGGATATTCCGGCAGGTCGAGCTTCCTCGACTTGCCTTCGTAGCAGCGCAGGAGTGACGCCGCCACGCGATGAAGCTGGACCATCAGCGGTCCGCGCTCCCGGTGAACCGTGATCTCTTCAGCCAGCAGGCCGAGGAGGATCTGCTTCGAGTCCCGGTCGATGAAGCCACCCCCCTGCCGCATGATCCGCAGCACCGCCGTATCCACCATCGGGCGGAGGACCTCCACCAGGTCATCGGCCAGGGCGAAGGCGTTGTTGCGGTGGGCGTGCTGAAGGGAGAACGCGGGGTGCAATCCTGCCGCCACGATTGCCCGAGCGACGGCAGCACGCATGACCATGTAGCCGTAGTTCAAGAGGTTGTTGGGCGGCAGGCCGTCGGGATCGCGGCGGAAGCTTTCGCCCATGAGGGCGGGCCAGTAGAAGCGCGCTGCCTGTCCTTCGACGTTGGAGCGGTCGCCACTTTTGATTTCCTCCGCCATCGCCAGCAGCCGCGCACGCACGGGATCATCGGCAGGGAGATTTGCGGCCTGCAGGCGCACCTTCTGTCGGACGATCTGCTTCCAGAGGCGTTTGCGCAGCGGCAACGGTGCGGAAGCCTGAAGGCGCATACGCCGGGCGGTCAATTCGTTGTTCTCCATCGGCAGGAGAAGCCCTGCGGGCAGGTGGTTGGCCCCGCAGAAGACGACGACCGCGCCGGATTCCAGAAGCCGCAGGAAAACCGCATGCGTATAGGTGGTGGCGACGTGATCGACCAGCAGCACGCCGACGTCCTCGCAGGGGACGCGTCCGATTTCTTCACGGTTGCGGGACAGGACAAGCTGGTCGTGCTCGATGGCGAGATAGGTCGGCCCGGTGGAGATGTCGATGGTACGCTTAATCATCGGCTGCTCAGTCACTTGCCCAGCGTACGCGTCCCAGAGGATCGACTGTCACCTTCCGGGCGTCGGCGGGGAATGTGCCCGGCTTAAAGCTGATTTGCGTCTGTTCACTGGAGCGGCGGGCATCGGTTGCGCGGACAAAGAGCATTTGCTTGGTCGTGGACGCCGCCGTCTTATAGGTCAGCAGGACGGGCTCGGACGAGTTTTTGATCTTCGTGAGAGTCATCTCACCTGCCGAGAGAGACATCACGAAACGCGCGTCAGTGCGTTGGGGATGCACGCGCTGAATGATCGGCTCCTCGTGTTTGATGCGTCGCCGGGCCTCAAGCATTGAGACGAATACGGCATCACGGACGCGCTTTGGCTTGCCCTTCTTGTCCATCTCGTCCCACTCGAAGAGGCATAGGTGGTGCGTTGAGCCGGGCTTGACCCAGGTTTCGTCAGCGTGGCCGCAGCGAATTGCGCGGATCGTCTCATCCTTCTTGTAGAGCCGTACGCGCCGAATCGGCACGCCGGACGGCATGCTCAGGCCGGCCATGGCTTCCTGCATCTTCTTCGGCGGGATCTTCTCCGCCTTGCGGCCCGGCCGGATGCCGTGGTCTGCCAGTTGCTTTACGACAAGTTCGCGGATCGCCTTGTCGCGGATGTTGCCAATCTCGTTCATCGTGAGCGCTTCAACCGGCTTGCGGACGGCGAACAGCCCTTCGACGCGCTCGGCGCTCTTCGGCGAACGCACCGGCGCATAATTGGTTTCCTCGTGCAAGCTGCCGCGCACGCCCCGGCGCACGCGGTGTGAAACGTTCACGCCTCTGAGCTTGTCCAGCACCATCTGGCGGAATGCTTCGGGCTCCATACCCCACGGCGGCGGGATTTCCTTTGTGAAGCGCTGGTACTCAACGACCTCGCCGGTTTCCCGATCGATGTGGTTGACCGTTTCCTTGCCCTGGTGCAGGGCCGCGAGCGTCTTGCGGTTGGTCAGCGCGATAATGATCGCGTCGAGCGCGTGGTGACGATGATCGGCACGGTTCTTTTCGCCGGGCGAGAGGCTGCTCTTCTCCTGCCACGCGGGACTGTCGGGCATAGATTCGAGCACGTCGCCCAGACCCCAATGGCGACGAAGGTCGGCGGTGTAGGTCCCCTTGCGGCCCTGCACATCGTGCTTGTTCTGTACGAGCATTTCCAGGTACGTGACCGCCAGGCGGGCGATATAGCCGGTATCGTTGAGTTGGCGGGCGAGGAAATCCTCGCCCTTGATCTCCTGCTGTGCGAGCTTGCGGCGTTTGGCAAACGGCAGGCACTCTCCCCACTGCTCGATCTGCATCAGGCGCTCCGGATCGCTGCCCGCCAGCCAGTCGTACGGCGAGCGCTGCCCCTTGTCGCGGTTGGCATCGCGGAAACAGACGAGCTTGTTCATCTGGCTGTCGTCCAGCGTGAGCGAATAGGGCAGGATGTGGTCGATATCCGTTTCGCCGTTGTAGAGCTGCTCGAAGCTGATCGGGCCGGTTGGTGTAGATGCAGTGCTCCTTCTGCTCCTTCCAGAAGCGGTATTTCAGGACCGCGTCGCGGGTTGGGGCAATTGGAGGGTGCTGCTCGCGCAGGAGTGAACGGATGCGATCGTGTTCCTCTCCGCGCTCGTGGATCTTCCTGTTGTACTGCCTGCGCTTCTCGCCGCTCATCTTCAGCGAACGGGCCATCTCGACATGGACGGCATCGGGCGGGCCGTATTCACGGACGATGGCATTCACCACGCGGCGCAGTTCGTGCATGGTTGCCTTGACCACGGGGTTGGGCAGGTCCGCCAGCGGTCCGCTGCGGATCATCGAAAGCGACGGAAGCCTGTCGAATAGACGCCGCTGAAGCTCGTCGCGCCGGAGATAGCTCGCGGCGTGCATGGCGGACGCCTCGGTGTCGCTCTTGCCCATCAGGATCAGCCCGCGCTCCAGGTGCGGCATGAGCTTCTCGATCGCCTTCAGCGAATAGCCGACATAGCCATCGGGGAGATCAACCGAAAGCAGAGCGTCGGCTGTCTGCTCCGGAAGCTTGAATTGCGAAAGGAGCTTCTCGCGCGCGGCAGCGGAGTCGCGCTCTGCGTCGATCAGGACCCGCACGATCTGGTCTTTCGTCGGCTCGTCGAGCTTGTGCCAGTCCTTCCATTCCTTGGCGAGGCGGTAATCCGTCTCGCACCCCTTGATGGAACTGCGCTCGCCGCGCTCGAGGTTGAACTTGGCACCCTCGAGGAACCCAAGCAGCTTGCGGAGTTGATCGAACGTGAGGCGGTCGGTCGTGTATAGCTTTGCAAGCACCGTCGCGCGCTGCTCGGCGTCTAGCGGCTTTTCATCAAATTTGCCCGGCGGACTCCATCTGAGGTTGTTAATCTCCTGGAGCATGCGGAATCGCTGGGCTCGGCGGTCGGCGCGATGACATCGCCGCTGGCCTTTCTCCAGCTCGCACATGCCGATCATCTCGCGCGGCCAGTAGATCGGGCGCTGGTGGAAGATCAGGCCGTGCAGGCCGAACTGCTGGAGAAGCGTCTTGCTGTGATCGCGAGCGATGTTCTCCCGCGTGCGCTGGGCATCCTGCCTGCTGACGCTGCCGAAGAGAACCGGATCGGTGAGGATATTCGGGTGGTACTGTTTCTGGTGCTCGCAGATGCGCAGGAATTCGTCTTCGATCATCGACCGGCGCGTGTGCTGGTTGCGGATGGGGGACGAGCACGGAGCGGCGGCGAACCGTTTGAGTAGCTTGGTGTGTTTCTTTCGATAATTCTCGCACGCTTGCCGCGCTTGGATTGGTACCTGTTGAGAACACGAAGCTCGGCGTCAGTCGCAGCCGGGCGACAAGCTCTAGCTTGAGGCTCCAGTCTGCTGCTCGTAAAGGGTCTGCCCCAGCGTGCGCTCGCCGATGCGCTGGGCGAGCAACTCGATGGCCGCCAGCATCTTGGAGTCATCGTCCTGCTTGTTGGCAGCCGCGCCGTCGCTGTCGGCCGTGCGGGACTCCGCGACCTTGGCTTTCCGCTTCTCGATAGCCCTTAGCTCTTTGTCGATCTTCGCTTTGGAAACCTTCTTGAGCGAGAGGAAGCCACGGCGCTGGTTGAGATGGTAGATCACCCGTCCGATTTCGAACGGTGCAAGCTCTTCAGTCAATCCGCGAGCCCGCAGGGGATAGGGGTCCATTCCCAGCGCGCGCACTCGCTCGGCATCGTCGGCGGGCAATAACCCGGCTTCGACCAGCGCTGCGGTGACGATCTTCCTTGCGCAATGCCCGACGGCGAATCTGCCGGGCATCATGCGAGCCATCCGTCGCTGCTCATTGCGGCTCGATTCCTTCCCCGTGTCGAATGCATCGACGCCCTCGGGAAAAACGCGCACGCCGCAATCGATCAGCCGCCCAGTGCCGTCGGAATTCTCTTCAACCAGTGCCCAACCGATGGAGTTCGGCCCCAAGTCCAGCCCCAGTGTCTTCGCCATGTTCCTCCCAGGAAAATGATTGCGTCCGAAACATCGCGATAGTAACATAATGACCGTCTAACCAACCCGATCCTGCGGCTTTTCGTAACAAGAGGAAAAGTTCGCAGGCACTGCTCTACGGAGCAACCGAATGCCACCGTTTCGTGCGGGGGCATTCTTTTTTGCGCGTTGAAACGCAATAGACCGACCTGTTTTGCCCGCCTTGCTGTCTCTATGGTGATGCCACGACAAATTGTCATGTTCGGACCGCCATATCCTCACATCGGCCAAAAACCGGGTCGGCGGCCGTGTGGGGAGGGTACGGTACTACAACGGTGAGAGTACGGTGTGGGTCGGGAGCCGAATCGGGCGAAACATGGGAGTGAAATGTCCTCTGTTGTTGTCCGCCTGCGGGCTCCTCCTGGTGTTGCCTGGACGGAGGCAGAGCAGGCAAAGGGCGGCTTTTGCGGCACGGGCTTGCGGGGCGGGGAGCGGCAATCGACGCTGTTGAGGTTCCCCGGATCAAGGTCCGGAATTCGGCGGCAGGTGGTAGAATCTGCGGCGGTGTTGAAATGCTGATCTAATAGCCAACCGCAATGCTCCTGCCGCAAGACGCCTCTGACTCGCAGATCCTGGACGCCGTCCGAGCGTGGGTTGACGCTCTTGCCGCGGGAGATTACGCCGCCGCGGTGGCCTTGGTCGACGCTCGTCCGCATTGGACACCCGAGCTACTGCGAACCGTAGTGACGACCTACGGCAGCGTCGAGCCGGCTCGGGACGAGACAACCTATCGCGTGACGCCGGTCGGCACGGCGGAGGCGGACCAGTCCGCGGCACCGGGTGGACCGAGAGGGTAACCACATCACGGTCTGGTTCGACCTTCCGCTCAATGGCAAGTGGAGCGACCTGACGGCGACCTTCGACGTTGTCCGCCGCGACGAAGGGCTGTCACTGGTACTCGACGATGTGCATGTGATGTGACTCGGGCGGCTGAACAGGCCCATGCAGCAGACTGGCCACCGCCAAAGTATGATGTATTGGCAAGCCGGTCGTGCGGCCGGCCGCTGATTGGCCTGACGCTATACCGGAGCAGGGCGATCCGTGAAAGGTAGAAGGCAACTTGCTCGCCAAATCTTCGTAGGGGTATCGCTGGTTCTGCGTAGCGACTATCGCGCTTTAGAATCGGAGGCTACTCCGACCTTCGCGATCATCTCGCCTATAACACGTGCGGACGCAACAAGCGGTAAATGTCGCAATTTCGCTGCGCACGGACAAAGGCCTGGTTCGCTTCGATCATGCGTTGCGAGTATTCGACCAGTCTGAAGGGCTGGAGATGTGGGTGCATGACCTGCCTATTTTCGACAAGGAGACTGTCGGATTGTCGCTCTCTCAACACAATCCCGTCACGTACGATCCCAGCGACCAATCGCTACTGACCAAAATGGGATTTGGGTGGGATTCATTCGATTCCGGTTCGACGCGGATTACACGGATTCGGCCCACTACAAAACCGGTGGGGCAAATAGTTTGAGCGGCGACCATGTCTGTTTGCCTCTCTGGTTTATTGCATTGCTCTTTTCCGTTACGCCGTTGCGTCAACTTGAGTTGACGATTCGCAGCCGCGGGCGACATCAAGCTGGCCATTGCCCCGCCTGTGGTTACGATATGCGAGCAACGCCTGATCGCTGCCCAGAATGCGGCCATGTGACGACAACTAACGCGAGCGGCCCGGCAGCGGTATAATCTTGCATTGCAACGGACCGGCCGGACGGAACGGTCCCTGCTAGAATGAAAGCGTGGTCGGTGCCAGGCTGGCCAGTGAATGCTGGTCTGTTATTTCCGCAGAGGTAACGGCAATGGGTGCTTGGGGCGTATTGGCCTTCGATAACGACGACGCGCAACGACTGGGCATACGACTTGGAGGGGGCCAATGACCTTTCGCTCGTCGAATCCGCGTTCGACGTGGTCGAGGAGGCCGAGGACTACCTTGAGGCGCCCGATGCCTCGAACGCGTTGGCCGCATGCGAAGTGCTGGCGCGTCTGAATGGTAATCCAGGGTACAAGAATTCGTATACTGAGAAGGTCGATGGATGGGTCGCCGCTCATCCGCAGACGCCTACCGCTGCACTGCTCAAACGTGCCGATGCTGTCATCGACCGCATCCTTGGAGACAACTCCGAGCTGAAGGAACTGTGGACCGAAAGCGACGAGAACAGGAATTGGCTTGCTTCGGTCAACGATCTGCGCCGACGGCTGCGGACATAACCACGACTATGAAGCCGAGTGCGTGTCAAGCGTGGTGTGGGGCGGATTCGCTTTCTACAAGGTGGTTCTCCTGCGCATCCGGCTCTGAAGCTTCAGTCGACCGGGCTCGCCGGAGTCCGGCTCGGAGAGAACTCGGGGTCGAAGACGGATGAGGCGGAGCAGGCCGCAGCGGCGGCAGACTTTGATTGCGGTCTCGCATCGCGCGTGGCGGAGCGACGTTCGAGCGCTCTCGCAATGGTGCGGGAATTGACGTAAGCTTTGTCGCGTCCGGAAGCCTCTTTCCCGCGCGGCGTGGAGGGGTGCGGCTGCTTAGCAAATGAGCGGCGGGGAAGAGTTGCCTAAGGATTGGGCAGTCGACGTTCCAGCCTGCTGGTGTTCCAGGCGTGATTTGTTTGCGTTGGTGGCGCGGAAAGTCCTATACTCCGCGTTCTTTGCCTCCTTTATCTATGGACGAGGACATGGCCGAACGTCAGGGACATTTTGTTGGCTTGCCCAAGGCGCAGGGCCTGTACCTGCCGGAGTTTGAGCACGATGCGTGCGGGGTGGGATTCGTCTGCCACATCAAGGGGAAGGCGAGCAAGCGCATCGTGGAGAGCGGGCTGGAGATGCTCGAGCGCATGAACCACCGCGGGGCCTGCGGGTGCGAGCCGGACAGCGGGGACGGGGCGGGGATCATGGTGCACATCCCGGACAAGTTCTTCCGCAGGGAGCTGGGCAAGCAGGGCGTAACGCTGCCGCCGAAGGGGAACTACGCGGTGTCGCAGGTCTTTCTGCCGAAGGACATGGTTTCGCGGCACCTGTGCGAGAAGATCGTCGAGCAGACGGTGCGCGATTACGGGATGGTGGTGCTGGCCTGGCGGGACGTGCCGGCGGACCGGAAGTTCGTGGGGCCGACGCCGCGGAGGACCGAGCCGAAGATCCGGCAGCTTTTTGTGGGGATGGGTGAAACGTTCTTCAACCGTTCGGACTTCGAGCGGCGGCTGTACCTGGTCCGGCAGCGGATCGAGAACACGCTGGAGTTCGGGGATCACAACGATCGCGTGCGCGAAGGGTTTTACATGTCTGCGCTGTCGGCCAGCCGGATCATCTACAAGGGGATGCTGACGGCGCACCAGGTGCGGAATTACTACAAGGATCTGTCCGACCCGGATTTTGTCAGCGGGATCGCGGTGGTGCACTCGCGCTTCAGCACGAACACGTTCCCAAGCTGGCGGCTGGCGCACCCCTACCGCTACCTGGCACACAATGGGGAGATCAACACGCTGCGGGGGAACCGCAACTGGATGCGGGCGCGGTATGCGTCGCTGCAATCGGAAGTGTTCGGGGATGAATTGCAGAAGATGTATCCGCTGCTGACTGAGAGCGGGAGCGACTCTGCGACGCTGGACAATGCACTGCAGTTTCTGACGGTCAACGGGCGGACGCTGCCGCACGCGATTCTGATGATGGTGCCGGAGGCGTGGCAGAACAACACTCAAATGGACCCGGACCTCAAGGCGTTTTACGAGTATCACGCCTGCCTGATGGAGCCGTGGGATGGGCCGGCGTCGATCGCATTCACCAACGGGACGCTGATCGGGGCGGTGCTGGACCGGAACGGGTTGCGGCCGAGCCGTTATTACGTGACGAAGGATGATCTGGTGATCATGGCATCCGAGGTGGGGGCGCTGCCGGTCGATCCGGCGAATGTGGCGAAGAAGTGGCGCCTGCAGCCGGGGAAGATCTTCCTGATCGACACGAAGCAGGGACGGATCATCGACGACAACGAGATCAAGCGGAATCTCGTGGACAAGCGGCCCTGGAAGAAGTGGCTCGAAGAGTACATGATCGACCTGGAGAGCCTGCCGGCGCCGCAGAACGTGCATCAGCCGGACCATGAGACGCTGCGCGTGCGGCAGCATGCGTTTGGGTATACGGTCGAGGATCTGAAGCTGATCGTGACGCCGATGGCGATCACGGGGGCCGAGGCGGTGGGGTCGATGGGGAACGACACGCCGCTGGCGTGTTTGAGCGACAAGCCGCAGCTTCTGTGCAACTATTTCCGGCAGCTCTTTGCGCAGGTGACCAATCCGCCGCTGGATGCGATCCGGGAAGAGCTGGTCACGAGCATGTACACGTATCTCGGCGCGAGGGGAACCTGCTCGAGGAGACGCCGAAGCATGCGCACCTGATCAAGCTGAAGTATCCGGTGATCGACAATTACGAGCTGGAGAAGCTGCGGTCGGTGGCGGTGGGAGAACTGAAGGCGGTGACGCTGCCGATGCTGTTTAACGTCGCCGACGGTGAGGAGGGTCTGAAGAACGCGCTCGAGCAGCTCATGGTCGATGCGGCGAGCGCGGTGCGGGATGGAGCGTCGATCCTGATCCTGTCGGATCGCGGAGTGGATGCGGAGAAGGCGCCGATTCCGGCATTGCTTGCGACCAGCGCCGTGCATCATCACCTGATCCGCGAGGGAACGCGAACGCAGTGCGGGCTGGTCATCGAGACGGGCGAGGCGCGGGAGTCGCATCACTTTTGCCTGCTGGTCGGGTATGGAGCGGGGGCGATCAATCCGTATCTGGCATTTGAAACGCTGGCGGACCTGGATCGGGACGGGCTGTTGCCCGAGGGGATCAACTTCGGGAAGGCCAAGAAGAACTACATCAAGGCGGCGAACAAGGCGATCCTCAAGGTGGCGTCGAAGATGGGGATCTCGACGGTGCAGAGCTATCGCGGGGCGCAGATCTTCGAGGCGATCGGGCTGGCGGATGAGGTGATCGAGCGGTACTTCACGAAGACGCCGAGCCGGATCAAGGGGATCGACCTGGACGTGATTGCGCGGGAGTCGCTGGAGCGGCATCGGCGGGGATTCCCGCCGATTCAAGTCAATGGGGAAGTGCTGGAGACGGGCGGGTTTTACCAGTGGCGGCGCGACGGTGAATGGCACATGTGGAACCCGGAGACCGTCGGTAAGATGCAGGCGGCGGTTCGGGCGGATCTGGATGCGGCCCAGAAGCTATCGAGCGGCATGCGCGTGGACAGCTATAAGACGTTCAAGGAGTACACGTCGCTGGTGAACAGCGAGGCGCAGCGAAGGTGCACGCTGCGGGGCCTGCTGCAATTCAAGAAGGGATTGAGGGCGGCGGTGCCGATCGAGGAGGTCGAGCCGGCGCAAGAGATCGTCAAGCGCTTCTGCACCGGCGCGATGTCGCTGGGGTCGATCAGCACCGAGGCGCATGAAAACCTGGCGATCGCGATGAACCGGATCGGGGGGAAGTCGAATACCGGCGAGGGCGGGGAAGATCCGCGGCGGTTCGTGGCGGATGCCAAGCCGGATGCGAAAGGACGAACGATCCTGCGGCGCAGCGCGATCAAGCAGGTGGCCAGCGGCGATTCGGCGTGACGACGGAGTATCTGGTCAACGCGGATGAGTTGCAGATCAAGATGGCGCAGGGGGCCAAGCCCGGCGAGGGCGGAGCAGCTGTCGGGGAACAAGGTGGATGAGTACATCGGTAAGATCCGGCATTCGACGCCGGGCGTGACGCTGATCTCACCGCCGCCGCATCATGACATTTATTCGATCGAGGATCTGGCGCAGCTCATTCATGATCTGAAGAACGTAAATCCGCAGGCGCGGGTGAGTGTGAAGCTGGTTTCGGAAGTGGGTGTGGGGACGGTGGCAGCGGGCGTGGCCAAGGCCAAGGCGGATCACATCCTGATCTCCGGAGACTCGGGCGGGACGGGGAATTCGCCGCTGACTTCGATCAAGTATGCCGGGCTGCCCTGGGAGCTGGGGCTGGCGGAGACGCAGCAGACGCTGGTGCTGAACGACTTGCGCGGGCGGATCTGGCTACAGACGGATGGGCAGCTCAAGACGGGTCGAGACGTGGCGATTGCGGCATTGCTTGGCGCGGAGGAGTTTGGGTTTGCGACGGGGCCGCTGATCGCGTCGGGCTGCATCATGATGCGGGTGTGTCACCTGAACACCTGTCCAGTGGGCGTGGCGACGCAGGACCCGGAGTTGCGGAAGAAATTCGCGGGCAAGCCGGAGCACGTGATCAATTTCTTCTTCTTCATCGCGGAAGAATTGCGGGAGATCATGGCGGAGCTTGGGTTCCGCAAGGTGGAGGAGATGGTTGGGCAGGTGCAGCATCTGGAATTAGCCGACTGCTCGAATCACTGGAAGGCACGGGATGTCGATCTGTCGGTGATCCTGCACAAGCCGGATGTGCCGGAGAGCGTGGCGGTTCGGCGCGTGCAGGCGCAGGATCATGGGCTGGAGCAGTCGCTGGATCAGACACAACTGATCAAGCTTGCGGAGCCGGCGCTTGAGCGCGGGGAAAAGATGGTCGCGGAGCTGGCGATCGAGAACGTGAACCGGACGGTGGCGACGACACTGTCGGGTATGGTCGCGAAGAAGTACGGCTTCGGCGGCCTGCCGGACGAGACGATTCACTTCAAGTTCAAGGGCAACGCGGGGCAGAGCTTTGGGTGTTTCCTGGCGCATGGGATTACGCTGGAGCTTGAGGGTGATGCCAACGATTACCTGGGGAAGGGACTGGGCGGCGGGCGGATCGTGGTGTATCCCCCTGCCGAGGCGACGTTCAAGGCAGAGGAGAACATCATTGCCGGGAACGTGATCTGCTACGGAGCGATCGCGGGCGAGGTTTACTTGCGCGGCGTCGTGGGCGAGCGGTTCTGCGTGAGGAATTCGGGCGCGAACGCAGTCGTGGAGGGCGTGGGCGATCATGCCTGCGAGTACATGACCGGCGGGCGGGTGATCGTGCTGGGGCGGACGGGGCGGAATTTTGCGGCGGGAATGAGCGGCGGAATTGCGTACGTGTACGATGATGACGGACAGTTCGCCAAGAAATGCAACATGGAGATGGTGGACCTGGAAAAGCCGGACCGGCCGGAGGACCAGGAGACGATCAAGCGGCTGCTGGAGAACCATTACAAGTTCACGGGAAGTCCGCTGGCCAAGGCGGTGTTGGATGATTTCGAGAAGGAGCTGCGCTGGTTCGTGAAAGTGATGCCGACGGATTATCGGCGCGTGCTGGAGCACCAGACGGAGATCGAAGAGCGGGCGCGGAAGCTGGCGGAACGGCAGACGGCGAACGTTTAGGATGGAACCACAGATGAACACGGATGAACACAGATTAAATCAGATTACCGAGTTGGTGATCGGCTGTGCATACCGCGTATCGAACAAGCTGGGATGTGGTTTTCTGGAGAAGGTGTACGAGAATTCGATGGTGGTGGAATTGCGCAAGGCCGGAATCGCGTTTGAGCAGCAGAAGCCGATTCTGATCCGGTATGAAGGCGTCGTGGTCGGGGATTACGTCGCTGATCTGATTGTTGAAGGAGTCGTGCTGATCGGACTGAAGGCATGTAAAGGTATTGATGAGATCCACGAAGCGCAATGCCTGAACTATCTGAAGGCGACCGGCATTCCGATCTGTCTCTTAATTAATTTCGGAAAGCCCAGGGTGGAAGTGAGGCGCATTGCCAGCCCGAAGGCCAATCTGTCTTAGGACTATCCGTGTTGATCTGTGTTCATCTGTGGTTCCAAATGAGTTTTTGACATGGGTAAGCCGACGGGATTCAAAGAGATTGCACGGGAACTGCCGAAGCGGCGGGCGGTGGAGCTGCGCATTCTGGATTGGAACGAGATCTATACCGATTTTCCGGCGGAGAAGCTGCGGAGCCAGGGGGCGCGGTGCATGGATTGCGGAATTCCGTTCTGCCATGGGCAGGTGAAGGGGCCGAACCCGTTGACGGATTCGGTGGGGTGTCCGCTGGGAAATTTGATTCCGGACTGGAACGATCTGGTATATCGCAACCGCTGGCATGAGGCGATTGCGGCGCTGCACAAGACGAACAATTTTCCGGAGTTTACGGGGCGGGTTTGTCCGGCGCCGTGCGAGGAAGCGTGCGTGCTGGGGATCAACGAGAAGCCGGTTACGATCAAGAACATCGAAGTGTCGATCGTCGAGCGGGCGTTCGATGAAGGGTGGGTCACGCCGCAGGTTCCGGCGAAACGCACGGGGAAGACGGTGGCCGTGGTGGGATCGGGGCCGGCGGGGCTGGCGTGCGCGGCGCAGCTCAACAAGGCGGGGCACCAGGTGACGGTGTTTGAGCGGTCCGATCGCGTGGGCGGTCTGCTCATGTACGGGATTCCGAACTTCAAGCTGGAGAAGCGGTTTGTCGAGCGGCGTGCGAAGCTGATGGAGGCCGAGGGAGTGAGATTCGTCACGAGCGCCAACGTCGGACACAACGTGAAGGTGCAGGACCTTCGGCGGGATTTCGATGCGATCGTGCTTTGCGGGGGAGCAACTAAGGCGCGGGACCTGCCGGTGCCGGGACGCGAGCTTTCCGAGATTCACCTGGCGATGGAGTATCTGCCGCAGCAGAACAAGGTGAACCTTGGGGATGAGGTGGCGAACCAGATCTCGGCCAAGGAGAAGCACGTGATCATCCTAGGCGGCGGGGATACGGGGGCGGACTGTCTGGGGACGGCGATTCGGCAGGGTTGTGCGTCGGTCAAACAGTTTGAATTGCTCCCGCGGCCGGCGGATAAGCGCGGGGAGCGCGGGGTGGCGCCGTGGCCGTGGTGGCCGATGGTGTACCGCACATCTTCGGCGCACGAGGAGGCGGAGGAATTAGTCGATCCGGCGATCCGGGAATTCTCGATCAACACCAAGATGTTTACCGGTGAGAACGGGGTTGTGAAGAAGCTGCACGGAATCCGGCTGGAGTGGGGACGGGACGAAAACGGGCGTCCGGCGATGAAGGAGATCGCGGGATCGGAGTTCGAGCTGGATTGCGATCTATGCCTGCTGGCACTGGGATTCCTCGGCCCGGAGAAAGAGGGCGCGATCGAGCAGCTTGGATTGACGCTGAACCAGCGAGGGAACGTCGTCGTGGACGAAAACTACATGACGAACGTCGATGGTGTATTCGCCGCGGGCGACATGCGGCGCGGGCAATCGCTGGTGGTTTGGGCGATCTCCGAAGGTCGGCAGGCGGTGCGCGGGGTGGATGCGTTTCTAATGGGACGGTCGGATCTGGGGCCGGCACTGAAGCTGTTCTGACATTGCAAATCCCAGCCATCGGTTACGCACAGCGGTTGGTGATGACTGGGGCGGCATGGAGCCCTACACTTGCTGGCGATGGCACATGCGGATTGGAAAGCGCCAGGGGAGGACGGTCAGTTTCTGATCTGGCCGGGGCGCAAGAGGTCGTCGAGCAGACGCGGAACAATCAACGTTCGCTTTCGGGGGAGCAGTGCCGGATTCAGAACGTTCCATTGTGTGAGCTTCGGCGGCGCGAGCGCGAGTGGTTGGGGCATCGCGAGGATGCAAAGCCGCTGATTGCGTCGGGACATCAGACGGAGCTTTATCACGCAGGCGTGTGGGCGAAAGGGGCGCTGCTGCACGCAGCGGCGGGGAAGCTCTCGGGCGAGACTTATCACTTTGCGGTGGATACGGATCAGCCAAAGCATTTGCTGTTACGCTGGCCGACGGTGCTGGGGGTAGGGAGCGATGCGCCGCACACGGTGAATTCTTTTCCGGTCACGGACGATCCCAAGGTGAACACGGCGGAATGGGCGGCACGGCTCGATGCGCCCACGCCGGCGCATATCGCGACAATCGGCGAGGCGCTCGAGCGGAGCCGGTTTAACTTTCAACCGATGCTTGGGGAATTCCTGCTGGCGTTGCGGCGGCTGGCCATTGAATCGCCGAATCTGGCCAGCGCGCTGACCAATGCGACGCACGAGCTCTCCTGGTCGCTGGGACTTCGGCACCACGCGCTGTTGTGCAGTCCGTTGTGGAGTTCGCCCGCCTACCTGGCATTCGCATATCACATCCTGGCGAACTCACTGCGCTTTGCCTCGAGTTACAACCAGGCGTTAGCAGATTACCGGCAGGATCAGAAGATTCGCGGCTCGATGCGGCCGATGCCGGACCTCGCGGTGAGTGCAAGCTCGGTGGAACTGCCCTTCTGGATGGATCAACTGAGTGACGGAGAGCGAGAGCGGGCAACGGTGCGGCGCTGGGGGGATGATCTGGTGCTGGGGACTCCGGGCGGCGAGGGGCTGCCGCTGGTTGGCACGCTAGATGGATGGGAGGCGGCAGCGAAGCTCGGGGAGTTTCTGAGGAGGAACCATCTGCGTCTGTCGCCGAGAGCACTGACGCTGACGTTGTTTCTACGGCTGCTGGTGGTGGACAATTTCGTGCACGGGATCGGAGGCGGGCGATACGATCAGGTAACCGACCGGCTGATTCGCTCGCACTTCGGGATCGAGCCCCCCTGCTTTGCAGTGACGACGGCGACGCTGTATTTCCCGGATGCGCTGGGACGGACGCGGGCGTGCCCGCCTTGCGTCTTGCGGGACGGGCATCAACTGCGGCACTCGCTGCTGGGCGAACGGAAGCGGGAACTGGTGAGCGCGATCACGGCAGCGCCGAGAAAGTCATTTGAGCGGCGAGAGCTGTTTGGCAAGATGCACCAGGAGCTGGCTGCGGCGGCGCTGGGGAATCCAAAGATCGAGCAATGGCAGGAAGCGCTGCGGGATACGGAGCGGCGGAGCGCCGAAGAGCAGACGTTGTTCGATCGTGAATTGTTTTTCGGGGTGCAGCCTCGGCAACGGCTTGAGAAGCTGATTGAACAGTATGCTGGGGAATTTCGCTGAAGCACGGGAAGCGATCCAGGGATCATTCGTCAAGGTAGATCGCAGCGCCGCCGCCCGTGGATGCGCCGGCAATGCGGACGTCCTCGTCTTCGACCGGCTCGGCTGCGGGCACCGGCTGGCGGCGCGGGGCGGGGACGAAGTACTTCTTGAGGGCGAGGAAGTGCTTCTCCAGAAGGTGCCAACTCAAGAGGGAGACGATCAGCGACAGCGTGGTGCAGACGACTACACGGACGGCAACCCCCACGACGAAAGAATGGCACAAGCGGGTCATGCACTCCATCGGGACGATGCGGTGGAAGAGGGGAAGCATCATGTAGTGGAAGACGTAGAGGGCGTAGCTGTACTTGCCGAAGAAGACGAGCCAGCGTGTAGAGAAGGCGCTGCGAACCCAGCCACCGACGGGAGCCGCGACAGCCATGACCAGGACCGCGGCAAAGAGAATCAGATGGACGGGATCGAGCAGGTAGCCGGGGAGCGTGCCGGCCCAGTGGCGGCTCATAGCCAGGAGAATGATTGCCAGCAGGGCCAGGAAAACAATCGCGATCTGGCGGGCGGCATGGTGCATTTGTTCGGTGCCCATGGTGCCGCGCGCCCACAGTGCGACGAGGGCTCCGAGTGCCAAACCGTCCACACGGCTCAGCGTGAAGAACGATGCCATGGGTTGGGCGATTCCAAGGTCGGCGACAGCCAGGCGGGAAATAGCCGCCGCCACGACCAGGGCGGCGCAGATCCGCATAAGCGCCTTGCGTGAGAAGATCAGCACGACTGCTGGCCAGACGAGGTAGAACTGCTCTTCGATCGCGAGCGACCAGAAGTGCAGGAGTTTGATGCTGCCGGCGTCGAAGACGGGGGCATTCCTCACCACCATGGCAATGTTGCCGAGGTAGAACCAGAGCCAGCCCTGCTCGCGGGCCATGGCGGCCTGTTGCGGAGTGAACTCGTGAAACGCAGGGAGAATGAGGAAGACGGCGATGAGGACGCTGTAATAAAGAGGAAAGATGCGCAGGACGCGGCGGGCGTAGAAAGCGGAGAAGTAGTTGCCCGCGAGGCGCGAATCGTAAAGGATGCCGGTGATGAGAAACCCGGAGAGGACGAAGAAGACATCGACGCCCCAGTAGCCGTAGCGGATGAAGGCAAAGACGCCGTGGAAGAGCCAGTAGTTATGAGTGGCTCCATGCAAAAAATGATAAAGCATCACCCAGAGCACGGCGAAACCACGCATCCCGTCAAGCGCGGCGACGCGCTCGCCCGGGACTTTCATGTCAGCGGAGGCGATGCCCGAAACTTGTTGGTTGAGCGGCTCCATCCTGAAACGGGAGCATCGTAACGATGCGCAGCTTTTAATCGCCTACGGGAAATTCTGGCGGGCGAAGGTGCCCGGCCGAGGCGAGCAGTCTCTACATTTCTGGACGAAATTCCAGTGGAAAATTTGTCGCAAAAGGCGGGGACGCGCCGGGTGGCACCGGGCGGTCGAAAGAGGCGGGAGTGAATGTCCTGCAGACGCTTAGCTGGCGACGCGGAGGCTGGGCACGGCCTGGAAATCAGGTTGCGGGGCGGCGTTGGCGATGACCATGCGGTTGCGCCCAGCCTGTTTGGCACGGTAGAGCACCTGATCAGCGGCCTCGACAAGCGTGCAGTCGTTGCAGGAGGTGGGATCCGCCACGCCAATGGAGCAGGTCAGGGGGATGGGGGTGCGCTTGTAGGACATGGTCAGGCGGGAGATCAGATTCGCGCAGGCGCTCGCCGAGGATAGAGGCCTTGCCGGCGACGGTGTTAGGGCAGAGGATGGCGAACTCTTCGCCGCCGTAGCGGCAGAGAATGTCTTCAAGGCGGCAGGAAGCCTGAAGAATCTGGGCAATGGCGCGGAGGGCTTCGTCGCCGGTGGGATGGCCGAAGTTGTCGTTGATGGTCTTGAAGTGATCGACATCGGCCAGGATGCAACTGACGGGGTGACCGGAACGGCGGAAAAGGGCGAGCTGCGCGGCAAGTTGCTGATCGAAATAGCTGCGGTTCCACAGGCCGGTCAGCCCGTCGATCATGGCCTTCTTGGCGAGCAGGTCAAGGAGGTACTTCTGGCGGAGGCTGGTGCGCACGCGGGCGCGCAATTCGGCGGGATCAAAGGGCTTGATGATGTAGTCGAGGGCGCCGAGCTCCAGCCCGCGGATCTTCTGCTCGGTGGAAGCAATGCCGGTCAGAAAGACGATGGGGATGTTCATCGTGACGGGATCGTCCTTGAGGCGGCGGCAGACTTCGAAGCCGTCGGGGTCGGGCATGTCCACGTCGAGGAGGACGAGATCCGGGATGAGGTTGAGCGCGGCGGCGATACCGGACTCGCCGTCGAAGGCGGAATGCAGCTCGATCGGCTCGTCGGCCAGACGCGCCTTTATCAGCGCGTGAATGGGCTTGGAATCATCGATGATCAGGACTTTCTGAGGCATGGCACACTTCCTGTGAAGGCTCGTAGCCGTCGATATGGCGAATGGTCTGGACGAGGGAGTGGACGGCGCGCTCGATCTCGTCGAGGTCACGGGTTTGTTTCAGGGCAAGCTCCGCCTGCGCGGCTTCAGCGCTGAGGGGACCGAAGCCATATCCGCCGCCGGCACCTTTGAGCTGGTGGACGAGGCGATGGAGTTCTTCAAGCCGGTTCTGTTCCAGCAGCTCGACGACGCGGCTGACCTGCTGTGGAAGCTCGCGGACGAAATCGTCAACGAGCTGCCGCATATCGGCGTCGTCGGCAAAATCGCTCTTGAGCACCTCGGCCGCCGCCGGAGCGCTCGCGCCGGGCGGCGGAGAGGGTGGGCGGATCTGCGCGGCGGGCTGATCGCTGAGGTGGCTGGCGATGGTCCAGAGGAGCTGAGATTTTTCGATCGGCTTGGTGAGATAGTCGGTGCAGCCGGCGGCAATACATTTCTCGCGGTCGCCGGACATGGCGTGGGCTGTGAGTGCAATGATGGGGATGGTGAGCCCGCGGCGGCGGATCTCGCGGGCCGCATCGTAGCCGTCCATCACGGGCATCTGCATGTCCATCAGAACGAGATCGAAAGATTCGGCCTCGACCTTCCTGACGGCGTCATGGCCGTTATCCACGAGCACGACCTCGGCGCCGGCCTTGCGGAGATGGGTGCTGATGAGGCGCTGATTGTCCTTGCCGTCTTCAGCGAGGAGGATTCGGCCGCGCAGACAGGCGACTGCTGAGGCGGACGGCTCGGCAGGGTTGGCGAAAGTGGCTTCGGACAGGCCATGAATCCAATGGGCATCGGAGAGGTCACCGGCGGCGACGGTGATGGTGAAGGTGGAGCCTTCGCCGACGGCAGAAGAAATCGTGATGTCGCCGCCGAGCATCTCCGCGAGGCGTTTGCTGATGGTGAGTCCGAGGCCCGTGCCGCCGAATTTGCGGGTGGTGGTTTCGTCGGCCTGCGTGAAGGGCCGGAAGACCTGGGCGATTTGTTCGGACGTCATGCCGATGCCGGTATCGGTCACCCGGATGCGCAGGACGCCGTTGCCGCCATCGTTGCGTGAGCAGTCCGCGCGGACGGTGATGTCGCCGTCCGTGGTGAATTTGATCGCGTTGCCCAGGAGGTTCATGAGGACCTGACGAAGACGAAGGGGGTCGGTCTTAATGTGCTCGGGGAAGGGCCCATCGAAATGAAGATTGAGGGCAACGCCCTTCTCCTGGGCGCGCGGCCGGATCATGGAGACGACTTCTGTGATCATCTGGGCGGGGTTGCAGGGAATGGATTCAACGGTCATCCTGCCCGCCTCGATCTTGGACAGGTCGAGGATGTCGTTGATGAGTTCGAGCAGGTGCTTGGCGCTCCGGCGGATGATCTGGAGACAGTCGTGGCGGTCAGACGGCGTCTGATCGGGCTCCAGAACGAGCTCGGCATATCCGAGAACGGCCGAGAGGGGCGTGCGGATTTCGTGGGACATGTTGGCCAGGAAGGTGCTCTTGGCCTGGTTGGCGGCATCGGCGGCCTGGCGGGCAAGCTCGAGCTGATGCGAGTTGGCCGCGAGCGTCCGGGCCTGTTGCTCGATGGCTTCCTTGGCGGCGAGGAGGTCGGTGGCGTGCTGCTTGAGCGATTCCTCCGCCTGGCGGCGCTCGGTGATATCAGCCATGGTGTAGGAGAATCGTGGGCGGCTGCCGGCAGGCGTCGGGATGGAGCACGCGGTGCAGGAGACCCAGCGCAAATCCTCGCTCAGGCTGCATTGATATTCGAATTGGACCGGAGCGCCGGTTGCAGCGGCCTGACGATAGGCCTGGAGCCAGCGGTCGATTGCTTCGCGGGGGGCGCCAAGCTCGGCGGAGGTCTTGCCGCAGATTTCCTGCGGGGTGCGGCCAAAGAGCTTCGCGGCCGCGGCGTTGTCGGAGATGTGCCGGACGTCCTCGTCCAGCAGTTCGACGATGCCCATCATGATGACGCCGCTGTCATAGAAGCTGCGCAGAACGGACTCGCTTTCGCGCAGGGCGTCGAGGGCCTGCTGCCGCTGGCGGATGTTGCGCTGGATCGCCAGCCCCGCGGCAAGCGCCACCAGAATCTCGGCAAGCGATCCGGCCAGGACTGCAATCATCATGCCGCGGCTGCTATGACTGGCCTCAAGGGCGCTACGGGCCAGGAGGTCCCGCTCGCGGGTGATCATGCGGCTGACGGTCTGGCGCAAGTCGCCGGCGAGGTCGGTTTCGAGCTGGCCATGAATCAGCGAGACCGCCGGCAGCCAGCCCGCTTCCCGGCGCAGGCGCATCAGCCGATCGGTATCGGCCAGCTTGAAGTCGAACTGGCGATGAAGCTGAGCCAGATCATCCTGCTGGCCGGGATTCTCGCGAATCAGCTCATCCAGCTTTTGGAGATCGGCGACGGCGCGCGTCTGTGCGGCGTCTTTATGCTTGAGAAACCGCGCATCGGTGTTGAAAACGTAGAGGCGACTGGAGATCCGGACGTCCTGGAGCTGCGCGTAAAAGTCCGAGAGCGTGTTGATGACGCTATGGCTGTGGGAGACGCGGGCACTGTCGGCGATGAGGAAGGCGGTTCCCGTATAATAGATCGCCCCCATCCCGGCGATGGCGAAGACCGCCAGGCCAAGCCCCCAGAAGATCCTGTTTTCGGGACGGCCGGTCATGCTTTTTATCGGCACCCAACGGCACCGGGAGATGCACCGGCAAACTCATCGGCGGGAAACGGGGCAGGATTAACCGGATAAATCGGCGGCGTTGACTGAACCCCAGCTTCCGCGACGGGGGCACAGGGCGCGAGTCCCCGTCGGCGATCGCCGATTTGCCTCATCCGGACAGGCCCGGACAAGAACGGCTTGCGTCTTTTGCGTCCCGGTCTCCTGTCAGGAGCAAAGCGATCTGAGTCCCCGGGTTCCTCGTGAAGAGCGGCGACGGCAAAGCAGGCCGGCGGCGGCCAGGATGGTCAGACCCAGGCTGGTTGGTTCTGGTGCAACGGTCACGGTGACATCAAATGGATCGCCGGCAAGCCACATGTAGCCGGAAATCTCCAGAATACCGGCGCTCGACGGGCTGGACGCGAGTACGCCTGAGCTGGTCAGGGGAGTCACGAAACTGCCGCCGCCGATTTGGAGGAAACTGTAGCTGAGCGTGCCGAGATTGGTGGTCGATCCCAGTGTGCCGTCGGAGTTGACGTCGGTCCAGGTGTAGGCGATCCGCGCGTCGAACTGCGCAAAGGCGGTGCTGCCGCTGTTGACGTTGCCGCTGACGAACACGGGGAGTGCCGGTGTGCCCCCGGCGAGCGCATTGGTGACCGTGTAGTCGGAGGTGAAGTTCAGCTGCTCGTACGCGTAGCCGGGCGCGCGGCGGACTGCGCCAGGCGCAGCACGCCCGTGATGGCGGCATCCCAGACGTTCGTGCCGGCGGGATTGACGACATCGACGATCTTTGTCGTGCCGAAGGAGGTGGGGGTGAAGGGGAAATCCGTGAAGTTGGAAACGGCACCGGTGGTCTGGAAGGGCTGACCAAATGAACCGGGATAGGTGATGGGCGTGGGCGGCGGAGGCGTGGGGACGCCGGGCAGCGGGGCGGCCACGGGATAACCCGATGGGCCCGGGGTGCTTGCGGGCGTCCAGGGACCATACAGCGGGTCGTCGTCCTGGTAGCCGGTGCCCTGCGAGCCGAAGAATGCCTGCACGCCATCGACGCCTGCGGGGGCGATCGAGGCTTGAAGCTTTGCGGGCGGCGAGAAGAGTAGAATAGAACCCGACAACAGGATCGCAGCCTGAAGCGTCTTCACTTGCCACTCCTTCCGATTGAGCGCAGGCGCTCGCCGCGCAATCGCGGCAGATTTTCACAGACCATCCCCGATCCCTGCAATATACACGATCTTGCGGGCCCGGCAAATCCGGACCAAACGGATTCTTTGGAAGCGCTTGATCATCGCAACGGCGCCGGCAGCGAAAGCGCGGCGATGCGGCGCGGGTATGTCGGCTTTGAAGGCATCAGGATGTTTGCCCGCTCGACCGCCGCTCATGCAGCAGGCGGAGATCAGAACATCTTGAGCTGGCTGCGCTCGAAGGTGTGCTTGGCCTGGGGCTGATCGATGGGGATTTTGTATTCGCCGGACCAGCAGGCGGTGCAGTAGCGCTCCTTCGGGAGCTTGACGCAGGAGAGCATGCCTTCGAGGGACAGGTACGCCAGGGAGTCCACCTCAATGAAATCCCGGATCTGCTCGATCGTGCGGTTGCTGGCGATCAGCTCGGCTGCGGTGGGGAAGTCGATGCCGTAGAAGCAGGGATGGCGGATGGGCGGGCAGGAGACGCGAAGGTGGATTTCGCTGGCTCCCGCGCGGCGGAGGGCGCGCATCTTGGAACGGGTGGTGGTGCCGCGGACGATGGAGTCCTCGACGATGACGATGCGCTTGCCGCCGACCACGTCGGGGATGATGTTCAACTTCATCGAAACAGCGCGGTCGCGCTGGATCTGGTTGGGGAGGATGAAGGTGCGGCCGACGAAGCGGTTGGGAACGATGCCTTCATTGAAGGAAATGCCGGACTGCTGGGCGAAGCCCAGGGCGGCGCTGCGGCCGGAGTCGGGCATGGGCATGACGTAGTCGGCTTCGACGGGAGCTTCCTGGGCAAGCTGGCGGCCCAGCGCCTGGCGGACGGTGTGGACGTTTTCGTCGAAGATCCGGCTGGCGGGGTTGGCAAAGTACACGTGCTCGAAGACGCAATGGGCGGTCTGGGGCGCGGGCTCGGTGAAGCGGCGCGAACTGAGGCCCGCGTCGTCGATGCGGACGATCTCGCCGGGTTCGACATGACGAACGAACGTTGCATCGATGGCGTCGAAGGCGCAGGTTTCGCTGGCGACGCACCAGTGGCCTTCGTGGGTCTTGCCCAGCGCCAGGGGGCGCACGCCCCAGGGATCGCGGACGGCTTCGATGCGGTCGGCGAAGAGAAACAGGAGCGAGTAGGCACCCTGCAGGTGGCGGAGCACATGAGGCAACGGATCGGGCTTGGAGAGGTGCGCGGGGTCGGCCAGAAGGTGGACGATGATCTCGGTGTCGGTGGTGGATTGGAAAATGTGGCCGCGGGATTCGTAGTCGCCGCGAAGTGCGGCGGCGTTGATGAGATTGCCGTTGTGGGCGACGGCGACCGGGCCCATGGAGAACTCGCGCAGCAGCGGCTGGGCGTTGCAAAGCTTGCTGGAGCCGGTGGTGGAGTAGCGGACGTGTCCGATGGCCCCCCTGCCGGTGAGTTCCTCGCGGAGCATGCGGGCATTGAAGACCTGGGAGACCAGGCCCATGCCCATGTGGCCGTGCAGGCGCGTGCCATCGGAGACGGCGATGCCGGCGGATTCCTGGCCGCGATGCTGCTGGGCGAAGAGGCCCTCGTAGCAGAGGACCGAGGCATCCGAGGTGCCCCAGACGCCGAACAGGCCGCACTTTTCCTTCTTTTCGTAGTCTTCAAGCAATGGCAGCGGGAGCGACAAGACAGCGATCTCCGGTTGAAGGTGAGATTATAGGCGGAAGGCCGGAAAGATATGCCGGTGGGTTAATCGGGTCAATCGGGAGCAGGATAGAGCGAACCGGAAGCGGTAAAGTGCCTGGATGGTTTCCGTTCGGATCGGTTGGGCAGGTAGCCGGGCCCTGCCCGCCTCCGGCGTCTAACACTACAGCGCTGGATCCTTCTTAAGTCCTTATCCGCTCATGTTTTTGCTCACCGTTTCTACCCTCGAATCGCCGACGCCGAGATGTGGAGTCAAAGGACCGAATGCTTCTGACAGAACCCTCTCCCGCACCATCGAGGCGCCGTACGGCGCTGACTCGCCGCAAGCCCTGCAGGGCCTCCTGGTCGCTTCGGCTGCGCCTTTCGACGGCCGGGGTTGAACCCTGCGCTAAGGGCAGGCGCATGGCCCCTCTCATCCAGGCAACATGATCACCAGCCCGTTGGTGAAGCATCCCAGCAGAGGACATTCCGCTCCCATGTTGCGCCCAAATCCCCTCCCGGCCCACACCGTACTCTCACCGTTGTAGTACCGTACCCTCCCCACTCCTCCCCGAACCCGGGTTTTGCCCTATCTGACGACCTGGTGGTCCGAACATGACAATTTGGCGGACCGGCCAAGCGGCCAGAGGGGCCCTTTGAGCACTTCAGTGCTGGATCGTTCTTAAGTCCTTGTCTACTCATGTGTTGACCGCGGTTCTGGACTGAAATCGCCAGCTTCAGCGCTGTAGTGCCAAATGCCTCTGTGCCCCCTGCCCGCCCTGTCCCACCAGGCGCTGGCGAACCGTTTTGGCGGTGTCACAATTTGATGCAATCAGCGGGTGAGTCGCGTGTAGGCCGCGTGTCAACTCGCAAGGGATCGGGAGCATCGGGAGGGTTGGTTCAACATGGCGCTAGCCCTGGGCGCCACAATCGCCTACACGCGGTAAAAATAAGTGCCAAATTTTTAACCTTCCGGGTTGACAGAAGCCGACGTGTAGGTTAAGAAATTAACCGTATGACGTGGCCCGCCATCGCGGGTTGTGAGCCATTAGCCTCGGAGTGAGCATGCTCGACCCTCACCTCAGCCGCCGTGAAAGACAAATCATGGATGTGGTTTACGCCCGGGGCAGCGCCTCCGCCACGGACGTGTGGCAGGATCTGCCCGATCCCCCCACCCGAACCGCCGTCCGAACGCTCATGCGCATCCTCGAGCAGAAAGGCCACCTGAAGCACACCGTCCGGGGCCGCGAGTTCATTTACCGCCCCATGAGCGCGCACAGCCGCGTTGGTCAATCGGCCCTGCGCCGCGTGCTGCATACGTTCTTCGGCGATTCTCTCGAACGCGCTGTTGCGTCCCACCTGTCGGATACGTCAGCGCGTCTCGATCCAGAAGAGCTCAAACGGCTGGCCGCTTTGGTTGAAGAGGCCCGCAAGAAGGAGGCTCGATCATGACCCTGGCAACGATCGCTTCTATCCTCTCATTGCACGCGCCTGATCTGCTCCTGCTGCTGCTCAATGCCTCCGTCAAAGGCGCTGCGGTGCTGATTGCGGCCGGATTTCTGACGCTCTGCTGGCGCGGCGCCTCGGCCTCGACGCGTCACCTGATCTGGCTGTCGGCGGTCACGCTTGTGCTGCTGATGCCCGTCCTATCGACCGTGCTCCCGGCGTGGAGCATTCTGCCGCAATGGAGCGCGATAAGCGTTCCAGCCGCTCCTGCCGCCTCCGGCAGCCAGCCTCGCGCTGAGCCGCATGCTCCCATTTCTCAGGCCTGGGCCCCAAGCCCGGAATTTTCCCCCTTCCCGTTGGAACAGGGCCGGCGCAAGGGGCCGGCGCTCTCGCGCCAGCCGGCCGACGTAATCGCAACGGCGCCTCCAGCCGTTTTCCCCGCCGGCGGGCGAGCCGGCGGAGCAGCCCTTACGCATTCTCGATCCTCCTGCTGATCTGGCTTGGCATCGCCGCGATACTCCTGCTGCGTTTGTTTCTCGCCGGCGTAATCCTCTGGCGTCTCCAGCGCAGCGCCACTCGGATCGATACCGCAGACTGGCGTGGCCTGGTGACCGAACTGCGTCGCCGACTCAACCTTCATCGCCCCATCGTTCTCCTACAGACCCACCGCCGGTCGATGCCGATGGTCTGGGGCCTCCGGCGGATTTGCCTGATGCTTCCGGCCGACGCATCGGCATGGCCGGCCCAGCGGCGCCGGGTTGTGCTGCTTCACGAGTTAGCCCACGTCAGTCGGCGGGACAGCCTGGCGCAGTTCGTGACGAGCCTCGCCTGTGCGTTCTACTGGTTCAACCCGCTCGTCTGGATCGCGGCTGGTCGCATGGCCATCGAGCGGGAACAGGCGTGCGATGATCTGGTCCTCAGTATGGGAATCCGTGCCTGCGATTACGCCGACCATCTGCTTGCTGTCGCGGCGTTGGCCGTCAATCGGCTTGTGACTCCATCCGCGACTGCAATGGCACGTCCATCAACGCTGGAATGCCGCCTGCGAGCCATCCTCGATGCCACGCGTAACCGCCGCGGCGTCACCGCGGCCGCCGCCTTTTTCTGCGCTCTGCTCGTGATCCTCGCGCTGCCGGTGGCGATGCTCCGGCCGCAGGCTCGGGGGCAACAGAGCGGCCCTACCCAAGCTGCCGCCGCCGCGCTGACGAGCCAGCCGCAACACGCCGGACATATGCTGCATTTCGTGCAGATCGTCGTCGGCACGCACAGCATGACTCTCGAGATGACTTTCCAGGGCCAGCCAACGAACTGGGACAAGTTGCCCGCCCTGCTGGCAAAGGTTCCTGATCGTCAAGACACGGTCCTGTGCCTGGCGATCGATCGGCCCGAGATGGATATTCTGGTGCTTCAGGAACAGCAGAAGCTGATGTCCCGCGTCACAGAGCTGGCCAGGACCTTTGGATTTGCTTCCGCGAGCTATGCCGGCTACCAGCGCCTCGGCACGAAAGCTGGCTTGGATCAGCCCTCGATCCCGTGGGACGAGGCCAGGCGGTTCATCGCCCTGCTCGCCGCCGGCCGGTTTGAAAAGGCCGAGAGCTCTTTCACCGATAAGCTGCGCACGGCCCTGCCCGCGCCCGAACTCAAGAGACTTTGGTCCGGCCTTGAAGCTGCCGGCGGTGCTTTTCAGGGGCAGCGGCAGCCCTTGACCGATTGGGTCGAAAACTTCCAGATCAACGTCTGGATCCCCTGCACGTGGGATCACAACCAGCTTTACATCGAGGCCTGCTTCGACAAGTCCGGGCAGATCGCCGGCCTGTGGACCCGGCCTATCTTGACGGGCCATCTCGTGTACCATATGCCCACGACGCAGATGTCGGCCTCCGGCGCGGACAAAGACATCAACGCTAAGATTGCCGAGCTGAAGATCGGCCGCTCGACCCTCGCCGATGTCTTGCGTGTGCTTGGCGTGCCCTTGAACTATGACGGGGGCGACTACCTGAACGATCCCCCGGCCCAGTTGACCATGCAATACACCGGCGGGCTTCAAGTCGTTATCTTCGGTGAACTGGTTAAGGAGATTCGTGTTGAGAAACCCTCCCCGGGCCACTGATCATCGCCAGGGTGCTTCGGCCACCGGCTCCCTAATACATCACACCTTGACTCTGGTCCGTCTGCTCGATGTCCGGAAACGGTCTTTGCCTTCCGCCGGCAAGCAGTTGGGGGTTGTTCGTTGCGGGTTGCCGGCCGTGGGGGCGTTCTTCGGGATGCAGGCACAGCGCGATGCCGGATGCGGCGGCGGCCATGGTGACGCGGACCTCGCCGTTTGATCTTGCCGGCGATGGCGTGATACTGGCGACGCCATCCATGGGCGGCAAGCCCAAAAAATCCCCGCGGGAGAAGGACCTGACCAGCCGGTATCTCGGCGGCGGGTTCGATGAAGACCGGATCGAGCAGGAGCAGAAGTTTTCCAAGCGCTCGAAGTTCGCCGTACAGAACAAGCTGGAGCGGACCGCGGCCATGCGGGCGGCCGAAGAGGCGTTCGAGGGGGACGCCAGCGCCCTGCCGATCGGGGAGGTGGTGCAGGTCTATTCGCTGTTCTGCGACGTCGAATCCGCGGGGCAGATGCATCTTTGCGTGGTGCGAAAGACGCTGGCAAAAGCCAGTGAAACGTTCATCGTGGTGGGCGACCGCGTGCGATTTCGAACGACCGGATCGAAGGACGAGCAGGGCCGGCCGGAGGGGGTGATCGAGCAGGTGCTGCCGCGGAAGAGCGTGCTGACGCGAGCCCAGAGTTTTAAGGGGACGCGGCAGCAGCCAATCGTCGCCAACGCCGACCAGATGCTGATCGTGGCGAGCCTCCTCTTTCCGGCGGTCAAATGGGGATTGATCGACCGGATGCTGGTAGCGGCACAAAGCGGGAAGCTCGAGCCGATTGTCTGCCTCAACAAAATTGACTTGGCCGGCGAGGAAGGCGATGGCAGCGTGGCAGCGAAGTTGGCGTCGGTGGTGCTGGCGCACTATCGGAGCCTGGGGATCCGGACGGTGCAAACAAGTGCCGAGACGGGAGCCACAATTGAAGAATTGAAGGGCCTGCTGCGCGGCAAAAGCACCGTCCTGGCAGGCCACAGCGGCGTTGGCAAGAGCAGCTTGATTCGAGCGATTCAGCCGGGGCTGGATATCCGCATCGGGCGCGTCAGCGATTTCACGGACAAGGGAATGCACACCACGTCGTCCGCGCGGCGATACGTTCTGGACTTCGGGGCGGAGGTCATCGACACGCCGGGTGTGAAGCAATTCGGGCTCTGGAACGTTTGGCGCGAGAACCTGATCAACTACTTTCCCGATGTCGAGGCGGAGAGTGCGCCGGCGTGGAGGCGACAGAGCATGGAGCGGATCCTGAACAGCCTGCCGGAGCAATCGACTTGATCGGGGGCGAGCGGAGGTCCTACCCTCTGGCACGATGGCCGAACTCTTTGACGAATTGACGCTGCGCGGGGTGAAGCTGCGGAACCGGATCGGCGTTTCCCCGATGTGCCAGTACAGCTATGACGATGGAATGGCCAATGACTGGGACCTGGTTCACTTGGGTTCGCGCGCAGTCGGCGGCGCCGGGCTGGTGATCGCCGAGGCGACGGCGGTCGAGTGCGGGGGAGAATTTCGCCCAGGGATCTTGGCATCTGGACCGATGCGCATGTACCGCCGCTGGCGCGGATCGCGGCGTTCATCGAGCGCAGGGCGCGGTGCCCGGCATCCAACTCGCCCACGCCGGGCGCAAGGCCAGCACGCAGGTGCCCTGGGAGGGAGGTGGAAATGTCCCGGATGATGAGGGCGGCTGGAACGTCGTGGGGCCGAGCGCGATCGCGTTTGAGGATGGATATCGCGTACCGCATGAATTGACGAAGCAAGAGATTCGGGTGATTCAAAAGGCGTTTGCCGATGCGACGGTTCGGGCGCGGGATGCGGGGTTTCGGTTTGTCGAACTCCACTCGGCTCATGGCTACCTGTCGCACAGCTTTCTCTCCCCCCTTTCGAACCAGCGCAAGGACGAATACGGCGGGAGCTTCGAGAATCGCATCCGCTTCACGGTGGAAACCGCGCGAGCGATGCGGAAGGTCTGGCCGGACACGTTGCCGCTGGCGGTGAGGCTTTCGTGCAGTGACTGGGCGCCGGGCGGCTGGACGATCGAGGATTCGGTGGCGCTTTTGCGCCGGCTCAGGCAGGAGGGCGTCGATCTGATCGATTGCAGTTCCGGCGGGCTGGTGCCGGATGCGAAGATCGAACTGGGGCCGGGATATCAGGTGCCCTTTGCGGAAGCGATCAGACGGGAGGCACAGATCCCGACGGCGGCCGTCGGGCTGATCACCGAGCCGCATCAGGCAAACGAGATCATCCGCCGCGGTCAGGCGGATATCGTCTTGCTGGCGCGGGAGATGCTTCGGGAGCCTTACTTTCCGCTGCGTGCGGCGATGGAACTGGCTGAGCTGGACCGGCTGGCCACGCCCCGGCAGTACGGGCGGTCCTGGCCACACGCGTAGGGGTCGCATGGACGCAGGCGCATTTAAGATCGATGCGGTTCTGCGTGATGGACCGGGTGGTGCAACCGGGGCATGCCGAGGGCGCCGTCGTGCCTGGCAAACCCGCTGGTGAACGCGGCCTTTGGGATCTGCAGGGACGGGATTGCGCGTGGGCGTGTGCACGGTGTGACTAAGGTGAGAGTACGGTGTGAGTCCCGGCTTTTGCACAAGCGGTTGTCCATATGACATTCCGTGGTTGCCCTGAGGTTGGGTCGAGGATTTCGCCGCGAAGGGCGGTGGGCGCGGTGGCAGGCGGCCGTTGGGTATCCGCGGTTCCGCTTTCCGGGCGAGTGCCGCTTTTGCGCGGAATTTTCCGGGCGACGAGGATGGGTGGGTGGTCCTGATGCGATCGTTGAGCGCCCAGGCGGGCCCTTGCCCGACAATCCCGCCGGGCCGCGACACCGCTGGCAGAGGGCAATTTGACTGGAGGGGGATGGGTTCTGTATCCTTGCTTTAAGTGACTTGCGCGTCAGTTAAATCACCTCCCCGCCGCAGAGCCCGGCCGCGCCGCGGGAGGCCGAAGGACAAGACGCTGCGCGAGCGGCGTTGCGGCCAGATCCTGTGCAAGGCGAGCGAGACCTTTGCCGAGCTCGGCTACCAGCACACGGACGTGCAGGTGATTGCCGAGGCCCTGGGCATCAGCAAGGGCACGATCTACCGATACTTCCCCAGCAAGGAGAAGCTCTTTCTGGCGACGGTCGAAAGAGGCGTGAACTGCCTGAAGGAGCATACACTTGGGCGCTGGATGCCCCCGGCGATCCGCTGGAGCGGATGGCGGCGGGTACGCGGGCCTACCTGGCGTTCTTTGAACGATTCCCACGCCTCGTGGAATTGTTCATTCAGGAGCGCGTGGTTTTCCGAGGCAAGCGGCGGCCGATTTACTTCGAGGTTGGTGAAACGGCGCGGGCGCCGTGGCGGCGCTGGTGCAGGAACTGATCGACAGCGGCCGCCTGCGGCGCATGCCGGTGGAACGCGTGCTGAACGTCATGGGTGACCTGGTGTACGGAACCATGTTCACGAATTACCTCTCGGGAAGACGAGAATCCTTTGAAGAACAGGCGCGGGACATCCTGGACATCGTGTTCAACGGAATCCTCAGCGACCGAGAAAAGAAGCAGACATCATGAGTGCGAAATCGATGCGATGGTCATTGGTGCTTTCAGGGGCAGCGGCGCTGGGGGCGGCAGGATGCAAGCCGCACGGCAACGCCATGCCGCAGCAGATGAAGCCTCCGCCGGCAAACGTCTCGGTAACGCCGGCGGTGGCCCGGGAGGTGCCGCTGTATCTGGACGAGATCGGGCACACCATGGCGATGGACAGCGTGATGATCCAGCCGCAGGTCACGGGAAAGCTCACCGAGGTGCACTTCAGGGATGGCGACCTGGTCAAGAAGGGCCAGTTGCTCTTCACCATCGATCCGCGTCCGTTCCAGGCGGTGCTGGATCAGGCGCAGGCCGCGCTCGTCCGCGACCAGGCGAACGTGGAACTGGCCAAGTCGGAATTCAAGCGTTCCCAGAGCCTGCAGGGAACGGGGGCGATCTCGGAAACCGACCTGGAGACCAAGCAGAACGCGCTCGCCGTGGCCGAGGCGCAGGTCGCGAACGCAAAGGCGGCAATCGAGGGGGCAAAGCTGAATGTGGAATATTGCCAGATCCGCTCGCCGATCGACGGGCGTACCGGGCACCGGCTGGTGGATCCGGGGAACGTCGTCAGCGCCTCGGGACAAAACGGTGGAACGAATCTACTGTCCATCCAGAAGATCGCGCCGATCTATGCGGATTTCACGGTGACCGAACAGGACTTGCAGGATGTCCGGCAGTATTTGAAGCAGAATCCGCTCAAGGTTCAGATCTGGGTTCCTTCGGAGCCCCGGAAGATCGGCACCGGTGAGATGACCTTCCTGGACAACGCCGTGCAATCCGGCAGCGGAACGGTCATGCTCCGGGCGACGCTGCCGAACGCGGACGAGCAGTTCTGGCCAGGCCAGTATGTCAACGTGCGATTGATCCTGACGACGCTGAAGGACGCGGTGCTGGTGCCGAACGATGCGACCCAGATCGGGCAGAGCGGGTCGTATGTGTTTGTGGTGAACGACAAATCGGTTGCGGAACAGCGGCCGATTGAGCTGGGGCAGCGGGAAGGTAATGACGTTATCGTCACCAGGGGGATCAAGCCGGGCGAAGAAGTGATTACGGCGGGGCAGATGATGGTGAGGCCGGGAGCGACGGTCCAGGTGGCGCCGCCGCCAGCCACGCAGTCGGTGGCCGAAGGAGCGAATTCGCGATGAACCTCTCCGCGCTATTCATTCGTCGCCCGGTCATGACCGTCGTGCTCACGGTCTCGGCGATTCTGTTCGGCGTCCTGGCGTACCTGCAATCTGCCGGTGAACGACCTGCCGGCGGTGGACTATCCGGTGATCCAGGTGACCGTGCGGGTATCCGGGGGCCAGCCCGGAGACGGTGGCGGCAACGATCGCCACGCCGCTGGAGCGGCAGTTCATGCAGATTCCCGGGCTGGACCTGGTGACCAGCCGGCAGCACGCAGGGATACTGCAGCGCTGACGCTGCAGTTCGCGCTGTGCAAGAGCATCGACGCCGCCGCCACCGACGTGCAGGCGGCGATCAGCCGGGCGAGCGGGCAGCTTGCCGCTCGGACCTGCCCTCGCCGCCGACCTTCACCAAGACCAATCCCAACGACCAGCCGATCCTCTACATCGCGCTGGCCAGCGACAGCATGACGCGAGGGGCGATCTTTATGACCTGGCCAACACGCAGGTCGGCCAGCAGATCAGCATCTCTCAGCGGCGTCAGCCAGGTGCGCGTCTACGGGACCAAGTCGGCGGTGCGCATCAAGGCCGACCCGTCGGCCCTGGCCGCCCGCGGTATGTCGGTCGACGATCTGGCCGGGGCGATTCAGCAGGGAACCAGTTATCAGGGGGCCGGCCAGATCGACGGACCCAATCGCACCTACCTGCTTCAGCCGCAGGGCCAGCTGGCCGACGCCAGCCAATACAACAAGCTGATCATCGGGACCAAGAACGGCGCGCCGATCTACCTTCGCGATGTCGCCACCGCGCGCGACAGCGTGGAGGACGAGCGCATCAACATGCGCTTCTGGATCCGCGACACGCACGTGCCCAAGGCGACGGTGGTCATCGCGGTCATCCGCCAGCCAGGGTCGAATGCGGTCGAGGTCGCCGACACGGTCAAATCATTGGTCCCGGAGATCGCCCCGACGCTGCCGGCGTCGGTCGTCATCATCCCGATCCACGACCGCTCGGAGACCATCGTGCACAGCGTCAACGACGTGCAGGAGACGCTGTTCATCGCATTCGTGCTGGTGGTGCTGGTGATCTTCTTCTTCCTGGGCCGCGCCACCGACACGATTATTCCCGTCGTGGCCCTGCCAATGTCGCTGCTGCTTGACGTTCATCGTCATGAACTCGCTGGGCTACAGCCTGGACAACCTGTCGCTGATGGCCTTGACGCTGGCCGATGGGGTTCCTGGTGGATGATGCGATCGTATTCCTGGAGAACACCGTCCGCCGGATGGAGCGATTCAACGAGAAACCGATGACCGCGGCGCTGAACAGCGCCAAGGAGATCAGCTTCACGATCCTGGCAATGACCATCGTCGCTGGCGGCGGTGTTTCTGCCGCTGGTCTTCATGGGCGGGCTGATCGGACGCGTGTTTCCGCGAATTCGCGGTGACAATCGTGGTGTCGATTCTCGCTTCGGGCGTCGTTTCACTGACGCTGACGCCGTTGATGTGCGCCCGTATGCTCAGCCAGCGCGGGCACGGCATCAAAAAGAGCTGGCTCGAGCGCGTGATCGGCGGAATCGAGCACCGCGTGCTTGAGGTGTATTCTCGCGTCCTGTGGATCTTCCTCCGGCAACGCTGGATCTCCGCAACCATCTGGATCATCTGCCTCGTCGGCACCGGTTATCTGCTGTACACGATCCCCAAGGGCTTCCTGCCGATTGGTGACAGCTCCTTCATCCGTGGCGTCCTGGTTGCGCCGGAAGGGTCTTCGCCGGAGCAGATGCAGAAGTACCAGGCCCAGGCCGAACACGGCGCTGCACAGCGACCCGAACGTGCGGATGAGCTTCACGGTGACGGGCTTCAGCCGGTTCCTGTCGAATCAGGGTTTCTTGCTGGCATTCTTGAAAGATCCAGACCAGCGATCGCCGGAGACCGTGCCCGGACCGGATGGGAAGTTGCACAGCATCGATCATCCTCCGATCGAAGTGGTGTCACAATCGCTGATGGGCGGCATTGCTCAGCATGTGACCGGCGCCATGGCATTCCTTCAGCCCAACCCGGTCATCCAGCTTTCAACCGGCGCCACCGCGAACCAGAACGGACAATACGCCTATACGATTTCGGGCGTGGATGCGAAGCAGGTTTATGCCGCCAGCGAGAAGTTGCTGGGAGTGCTGAAACAGAAAACAGGCACGCTATTCCAGTTCGTCAACTCCGACCTCTACATGCACACGCCGAATTTGCGAATCAATATTCTGCGTGACAAAGCATCGGCGTACGGCGTCTCGGCAACCCGAATCGAAACGTTGCTGCGTAATGCCTACAGCCAGAATTACGTCTATCTGATCAAGAAGGCCCAGGACCAGTATCAGGTCATCCTGGAAGTAAAGGACGTGGATCGCGAGCATCCGCAGGATCTGTCGCAGCTCTATGTGCGCATCGGACGACGGGAAGAACCTCGTGCCGCTGAACGCGGTTGCGACCTGGGAGCCGGTCCTCGGGCCGCAGGCGGTGAACCACCTTAACCAGTTCACCAGCGTGACGATCAACTTCAACCTGATGCCGGGCGTGCCGATCGGCAACGCCACACAGTTCATCGAAGAATCCGCCGCAAAGGCGGTTCCCCACTATCTCGCGCCTCGCTCCAGGGCGAGGCTTCGACATTTCAGCAGATGCTCAGCAGCATGGGGATCCTGATCGCGCTGGCGGTCTTCGTCATGTACGTGATCCTGGCGATCCTCTACGAGAGCTACATTCACCCGATCACGGTGCTTTCAACGCTCCCCAGCGCCATGTTTGGCGGCCTGGCAACCTTGTGGTTCTTCATCTGGCTGGGCATACCGGGCATGGAGCTGTCGCTCTATGGCTTCGTCGGCCTCTTCCTGCTGATGGGCATCGTCAAGAAGAACGGCATCCTGATTGTGGACTTTGCGACGCAGCGCGTGGCGATGGGCGAGAGCGCCGTGCAGGCGATTCATGATGCGAGCATCGACCGCTTTCGCCCGATCCTCATGACGACACTGGCCGCAATGATGGGCGCTTTGCCGATCGCGATTGGCTGGGGCGCCGACGCCGCCAGTCGTCGACCGCTGGGATTGGTAATCGTCGGCGGGCTGCTGGTAAGCCAGTTGCTGACGCTGTTCATCACGCCGGTCATTTACCTTTACATGGAATTGTTCCAGGAGAAGGTGCTCAACCGGATTCCGTTCTTTGCAACGCACTACGAAGGCCACAGCGAGGCGGCGCGGCTGGAGGCGCCGGTCGCGGCCCTGGCGCCGGAAGAGGGCCGGATTCTCGCGGCAGAGCCGATCCGCAGCAGCGGCAACGGCGAGCCCTGATTCTACCCCCCGCCGAGTTCGTGGATGGTCTCATACATCGCAACGATGTTTTCGATCGGCGTGACCGCCTGAATGTTGTGGCACGGGCGCAGATCCAGCGGGCGTTCTCGAAGACCGCGAGGTTCTGCTTCACTTCTTCTCGAACCTGTTCCACGGTACCGAACGGCAGCGTCTGCTGGTTGTCCATGCCGCCGTGGAAGATCACGCGGCGGCCGAAATCGCGCACGAGGTTTTCACGTTCCATGCCGGGGCAGCGCCACTGGATGGGGTTGAGGATTTCGATCCCCACCACGTCCACCAGATCGGGGAGAAAGACGCGTGCCGCGCCGTCAGTGTGATACATGACGTGGATGTTGAACGAACGCGCCAGGTCCGCCATGCGCTGCTGGTTAGGCAACAGAAATCGCCGGTATACTTCGAGACTGAATAGCGGGCCGATCTGGCCCCCAAGGTCCTCGGCGATGTAGGTGAGATCGATGCGGCCCTTGCCGGCCTGGAAGATTCGCCGGTTGTGCTCGTAATAGAACTCGAACAGCCGGCCGAGAATGGTAGCGGCGATTTCCGGATTGACCAGCAGGTCTTCGTACGACTGCTCCATGCCGCGAATGTGGCAATAGAGCAGAAACGGCTCGTAACTGGCGGCGCAGATCAGGCGCTTGCCGTCATTGGCATCGAGGAAACGGGAGAGGCCGTCGTAGTCAAAGTCATCGGCACTCGGAAGCGGATATCGCCGCACGTCATCGGCGCTATCGGCAATGGCCAGCGGATGGTTTGCAGCCTCGGTATAGGCGCCGCTGCCGTAGTCGATGGATTGATAGCGAACGCCCCAGATGTCGGTTTCGGGCGGAAGCGGGGGAAGATCGTCTCTGCGGCGGATCGCGGGCAGGCCATTGAGCGGATCGATGAGCGAGGCAGGCCGGTCGATGTGCAGGCGCTGCCAGAGAATCTCATCGCTCGGGCAGCGCAGGTCGCAGCGTAACCGATTGTGAAACTCAGCCGTCGCCCAGTAATCGGTTGGAATTCGATCCGGTTGGCGGCCTTCAAGGAAGGTGAGCCAGCGCTGCCGCGGGGTCATGCTGCTCGCCGATGCTCGATCCACGGCCTGACTCATTACAGGATTATGGTATCCGATGAATGCGATGCGTCGAAAGGAGCGGCGTCGATTATACTGCCGCACCGCCCCTCCTGATTTTGGAGTCGATCGATGTTCCCTCGGCATCCCATTGCGTTTGTCAGCGATGAGAACTATCTGGCGTTGGCGGATGTAGCGGTGGAGTTCGAGGCGCAGACGGTTGCGTCGCGGCCGTGCGATCAGCAGCCAGCGGGGCGATCTACGGCGATGTGCCTGCAGGCGATTACCGCGTCACGCTCGCCAGGGATGGCTTCGGAGCCAAGCGGGTGGGCGTCCGGATCGACCCGAAACATCCCGTTCATTTCCGGCTGCTCTCGGATGCGATGTACGGCTATGTCTGGCCGAAATGGTGCAGGGCGGGAGACCTCGGCGAGTTCCGCGTTCACTCAACCGAGAGCTACCACCTGACGCTCTGGCGCTATGGAAAGCAGAAGGAACCGGTTCAGCCAATCGGCTGGTTCGACGAGCACGGCCCACGCGCGACGTTGCAAATTCTTCCAGATGAAGACTTCAGCCGGACCGGCGTTGCCTGGAACCGGCGCGGGTACATCAAGAACATCACGAACACCGGCGAGTGCCGCGTTCATGGAAACGATGGGCTGACGTGCCGACTCCAATGCCGCTGCCAGAGCCAGATCATCGAGGCACCGCAGCGGTCCGGGCTGTACTTCTTTCACGCCGAGACGATGCCGCGGAAATTTCTGAGTTTCCCCTGGGTGGTCGCACCGCAGAAACCGTCGGCAAAGATCGCGGTGCTGGCCTCGACCAACACTTGGAACGCTTACAACAACTTCGGCGGGCGCAGCAACTACATCAACCCCACCGGATTGCCTCCCCGCCCGACGGTGAACGCACGGCTGGATCTGGGACGATACTCCCCCGACGTCACCAGCGTCTGGGAGCCGCGAAACGATCAATACATCCCGCTCTCGTTCGATCGCCCCGAACCGTTCAATCACATCCCGCGGGACGTACAGGTCACGGATCCGATCCGCGGACGCCAGTCGTGCGCCCTCACCGAAGCGCTGTGGAGACTCCTGGGCTGGCTCGAAGCGCGAGCGATTTGATTACGACCTTTACTCAGATCATCAGCTTCATGCCGGCTTGCTGGATCTGGATGCCTACAAAGTTCTGATCCTTGATTCCCATCCGGAATACTGGTCGCGCGAGGCTTATTTCCGCGTGAAGCAGTGGGTTTTCGAACGCGGCGGGAAGCTGGCGTACCTCGGGGGAAACGGCATTGACTGTGAAATCAAATACCTGAACGACGCCACAATGCGCTGCAAGACCTGGCAGCCGCGACCGCGCGGTTCGTATCAGTTCACCGACCCGGACACCAGGCGCGAATACGACTGCCGCTTTCACTACACGGCAGAATCGCCGGCGGCGTTGCTCGGCGTCGTCTTCACGGAATACGGCTGCACCACGTCAGCCCCCTACCGCACGCTCGATGCCTCGCACTGGATCTTTGCGGGAACCGGCCTGAAGAACGGCGACACGTTCGGCCACAAGAGCCTTCACGAGCGTTGCCCGCACGGCGCATCGGGCCACGAAACCGACAAGCGCTCTGCAGCCTCGCCTGCCGTCGCCACCGTTCTGGCGCGTGGACTAAACCCCGACAACGGCGGCGCCGAGATCGTCTGCTTCGACACCCCCACCGGCGGCGCCGTCTTCTCCGCGGGGTCAATCGCCTGGCCGGCCTGCTTGTTGGTCGATGAGCATGTTTCCCGAATCACCCGAAATGTGCTCGAACGATTGAGCGGATAGGCTGGCACCGATACGCATTCCCCCTAATTGGCAGGCCACGCGGACGCGCCCCGCAAGCGGGGCCGCTAACCCTGTGCGCGAGAATCACGTAAAGGCCGTATGATACGGATCGGGATCAAGGCATGTGGGCCGGACGGATGCATGCTCGGGCGGTTTCGCAAGGTTTGCCAGCGCCCCCATGAATCAGAAGCCGTATGACAGGCCTGATCCCTGCTCCCTGCCCCCACCCGGCTAAGAGGCCTCACATGGATGCACTGGACTCCAAAGGAGCCTTTGGGCCGCCGCAACCCGCCGCCTGGCCGACCCCATCTGCCGCAAATTCCCGAAGAATCGGCTGGACGGAGCCCATACAACACATTCACATTCGCTTGTGCAAAGGCTCCGGCTCACACCGTACTCTCACAGTAGTCACATCGCGCAAACCCGTCCGCACAAAAGCGCGCCGCGGGTTGCCCGTGCCGTTGCCAGAAAGCCGCCCCACGTGTCGCCCAAATGCATCTCCATTCATCATCCATACGAATCGGGATGAAGGCATGCGCACAGGCGGACACATGCTCCGGCATTTCGCAAGACCTGCGAGCGCGCCCATTCATCACAAACCGTATGAGTTATGTCGAATTGATGGGAAAGATTGCAATGCTGACTGAAAACGTGATCCTGTCAGTAATTACCAGCAGGCCAGGCATCGCCAGTCCTCATATCATCGCCCAGCCGACGTGCTTGCCAGCAAATTGATAGCGAGTACAACCCACAGGGTTTCCGCATTTTCTCACAAAATATTGGACGGATCGCAGGTTCCGAGGTATATTGCTACAGACAACTCCTGAGGGCACGACACACTGCCCGGGATGGAGTGCCATTTTGGAGGGCGTTATGAATCGCTGGGTTGTGCGCGCATTCGTCGCATCGTCTGTCGCATGCTTGCTGGGTTGGGCTTCACCGGCCCGCGCGACGTTTATTCTGACGCTGCAATCAGGGGCTTCAACGATTTCGATCACGGACAATGGGGCTGGGGACTTGGACTCTACCCCCGGGAGCATTATTTATTCGGGTTCGGTCGGCTCCTTTATGACCAACATCACCACCGGTTTCAGCAATCGGCCGGGAGATCCGGGTGGTGGATTCCTTCAGATCTCGACGCTGGATGGACGCAATACTTCCGCGGGACAGGCAACATTAACCGCCACCCTGGAGGACACCAGCTTTACGCAACCGTCCAGCGCCACGTTACAGTTGGACAGTGCGATCGGGATAACGGACTTGCGTTCCACATCCGGTGACAGCCTCAGTTTTCAGAGCTATGCCGACCCTGGCAATGTGCAGGGTGGAACTGCAGTCACCACCGGCCTGCAGTCCTTTGCGTTGCCGACCACTTCCACAACCACGGCGTTTAGCGACAACGCCAGTCCGGTCAATTTCGCCGGCACGGGTATCTACTCAATGAAGAACGTCACCACCATTACGCTGTCGCCCAATGGCGAGGTGAACGTTTCCGGAACGACCACCGTGGTGCCCGAACCGGTTAGTTTCGGCGCTCTGGCGCTGGCGCCGGTCTGACGCTGCTGGGTGCCGGCGCAAACAGGCCTGACCCTCCATCTCCATCGCTAAAACCTGAGACCGGCGCGGGGCATTCAGACACTGAATTCGTGTGCTTGGGTACGCGCCGATCATGTATCGCCACCCGCAGCGCGGCCAGGGGCTATCGGCGGCGCTCGCACCGCCTGGAAACAAACATCGAACTTCGAATTGGCACTGTATGCCTCGACCGCTTAGCATTTGAGGCGAAAGGCGGTGGCACATGTTCAAGGCATTGATCCTTCTGGTAGGGCTGGTCGTTGGCTTTGGCGGCGGCGTGTACTGGTCGAGCCATCATCCGGATGAAGCGAACAAGCTCTCGGCAACGGAAGAGAAGAAGTTCCTCCAGGCACAGATGGCCATCACACAGAAGATCCAGGCGAAGCTCGATCAGTTCAACGGCAAGACATCAGCCGCAAGCAGCCAGCCGGCAACAGACGTCAAGGAACTCAAGGCCGACACGCAGAAGCAGCAGAATGCGTTGAAGAAGCGACTGGATGCAATCCAGTAACAGCGGCCGACACTTCCATGACGGACCGCATTCGCGAAGTGCTGCTGAACGACCGGGACCCGTCCAACGCCTCGCGATCGGAATATGCACCAAGGGAGTACGATCGATATATCCCGGCGCTGGAGGCGATGATCCGCGGCTAAGTCGCGGAAGACGGGATCGTCGATTACCTTCGAGAGCAAGAACCGGGATCGACGTGCTTCCAGGGCATCGATCAGGGTCTGCTCCGGCCGGTGGCACGCAAGCTGCTGCAGTTGTGCGAAGGCCGATCACTCTGAAATCACCTGCGGTTCGCGGAGCGGTGTTCGCAAGACAGCGAGTATTTCCAGCCTCGGGGCATCGTCTGATAGGATGTCCGCGTTCGCGGCATCATGGTGACCGTTCATCTCAACCAAGGGGCCTAGCCATGTCGTATGGCGTCATCTGTCAGGTATGCGGCGTCGAGGCGCCTTCAACTCGCGGAATTCCATCAGAATGTCGGCGCACTGGTCATGCGCTTTCACCGGCGGATCAAAGGCAAGATGTGCAAGCGATGCATTCACGCGAACTTCTGGAAGATGACGAGCATTACGCTTGCCGTCGGCTGGCTGGGACTGATCTCTCTGGTCATTGCCCCCTGCTTCATCCTCAGCAACCTGTTTCATTATCTTCTGGCACTTCGACTGCCCCCGGTGCCGGCGGGCGCTTCTCCACCGAAGGTGGATAACACCGTGGCAGAGAAGGCGCTTCCGCTCATGTCAGAGATCCGTCAGCGGCTGGGCCAAAAAGGAGGATCTGTCGGACATCGCACGCGATCTGGCGCCCAAAGCCAGAATCACGCCGGGCCAGCTGTACCTCCATGTCGTCTCGCTGGTGCGCGATGGGGGGCTGGCGCCGACGCCTTCGCCGGCAGGTGGAGTTCCCCCTTTGCTGAATCCGGCGGGATTCGCCACGCTGCCGCCGCTGGTCATGCCGCTGCATGACTCTCCAAACAAGCCACCAGCCGTATGAAGGCGTCGCTGTCATTGATGCTGCTCGTGCTCCTTTCGAGCCTGATCAGCGCCGTGCCGGCGACGTCGCGGAGCGTGCCGCCAACGGTTGCCGGGGAAATCACCCGGGAGTGCGTTCGCCCGAACTCCGATTCGGCGGGTCATCCGCTCCCGGTGGCAAGCCACTGGAATTGCGGGCAGCGGGAGGGCGGGTTCACGCCGGACTACCAGCTCCAGCTCTTGGATCAGGGGCATCATATCCTGCCGTGGTTTGCGATGCCGGATCCGAAGGAGTCAGCGACGCCGGAGCACATGGCTTATTACCAGCGCGCGATCCGGCGGGCGGCGGAACTGAAGCTGCCGCTCTGCTTTCTCGCGACGCAGTGGGAGCATTACCTGTCCGAGCCCCCCTACCTCAATCGGCCGGCGGACCAGAACCCGAACGTCATTGGCGCGGATGGTAAGCCGCAGGCGATGCTCTCTCCCATGGGGCCGGTGGATTGCTGGCGGAAGATCGGACCGCAATGGATGACTTCCCCGTTGCTCGAACGGCTCGAGGAGATCTATCCCGATCCGCCGATGGTGATGTTCGTTTCGAACAACGAGCAGCCGAAGCTGATGTGGTATCAGGCCGAGAACGATGCTCGCTTTGTAGAGAAGTTTGGACGCAAGAGGGACGATGCCTTCAAGCGCGAGGTCTTCGCCGACGCGTGGATCGAGCGGTATGCGCGCTGATCGAATCGATGCGGAGGGCGCTGACAAACCCGCCCTGGCGCACCCACAGCCGGTTTGTGGGGTATGAGGCGTTCGGGCCGCCGTTTGTGGGGCGCTGGTCGCGCTGGAGCGAGTACAGCCTGCACAGGCCGGGGCGCATCTCGCCTTGGCCGGCGGTGTGGGACGGTGGCTCGCCGTCGTATTACCAGCACAACTGGTCGGCGATCACCGACTACACGGTCTACAGCCCGCAGGTCGAGTCGATGAACTGGGTGTTCATGCTCAGGGAAGTGCTGCGGCAGAACCCGGATTTCTGGTTCGAGCTTTCGACGTGGGATGGGCATGCCATCGGGGCCATGGACGACAAGCGCAAGCGGTATGCCGATTTGGGGCAGACGTTTACGCCGCAGCGGTATGGCGGATACGTGCAGTTCGGCCTGTGGCTGATGCGGCCGCGGTCCGTGCGGGAGTTTCGCGGGTGGAACGAGACGCGAGCGGACGAGGGGGCGTACTTCGAGCCGATCCTGAAGGCGGTGGATCGAGTCTATACGAACGCGACGCTCAAGCGCTTCTGGCGCAAGGGGACGCTGGTGGCGAATCGCGCTCATCAGCATCCGTATCAGGAAGACGTCCCGGCGGAGTATGCGAAATTCGATCGCTGGTTCATGCTGGACACGACGCTGGATCCACCGAGGCCGTGGAAGCTGGACACGAAGCTGCCGGTGTTTTCGATTGCCTATGCCCTGGGACGATGCGCCGGATCGCCAGTGGCTGGTGTACGCACATTCGCCGCTTGCGAACCGGGCGAACGTCGGCATCACGATTCCGGGATTTAAAGAGGTCAAGGTGGATGTGCCGATTGCCGGGGCGTTCTACCATGTTTGCGAGCAAGGCCATACCTGTGCGCCAGTCAGATGATGCGGCATTGCTGGCGGCTCTCAAGGCATCGCGGCGGCTCTCGCGGGATGCGTTTGAGTGTCCTACAATCGCGGCATTATGAGCATTCGCGTGGGTATCGTGGGCGTCAGCGGCTATGGCGGAGGAGAGCGCTGCGCCTGTGTGCGGGGCATCCGGAGTTTGAGGTCGTTTACGTCGCGGGGGAATCGTCGGCGGGCCAGAAGCTGGGCGAGCGCTATCCGGGCGTCGGCAAGCTCGCGGAGCTGGTCGTGCAGAAGTGGAATCCGGCCGCCCTGCCGGAGATGGATGTGCTGTTTGCCTCGCTGCCCACGGGGGAGTCGAAGGCGGCGCTGGCGAGTGCGCCGGCGAAGACGAAGATCATCGACATCGGCGGGGACCACCGGTTTGTCGAGGGATGGACGTACGGGCTGGCGGATGTGTGGCCGGAGAAGATTCGGCAATCGACCCGGATCGCCAATCCCGGCTGCTATCCGGCGGCGAGCCTGGCGGCACTGGCGCCGCTGGCGGCGGCCAAGCTCATCGATCCGGCAACGATCATCATCGACGCCAAGACCGGCGTGTCGGGCGCGGGTCGGGGCGGCGGCTCGACGTTTGGATTTGCCGAGGTGAATGAAGACGTCTCGGCCTATGGGCTGCTGAAGCATCCACACCTTCCGGAGATGACGCAGGCGATTTCGCAGATCAGCGGGAAGGCTGCTTCGCTTACCTTTACACCGCACCTGATTCCGATGACCCGGGGGATTCTGGCGACGTGCTATGCGAAGGGGAGCGCGACGACGGACGAGTGCCTGACGGCGGCGCGGGATTTCTATGCGAAGCGGCCGTTCGTGCGGGTGACGGGAAAGCCGCCGCACACCAAGTGGGCCTACGGGTCGAACCTGGTGTTCGTGTCGTATACGGCCGATCCGGCGCGGAACCTGGTGATCGCCATGGGTGCGATCGACAACCTGGGCAAGGGAGCCGCCGGACAGGCGGTGCAGAATGCGAACCTGGTGACGGGGCTGCCCGAGACGGCAGGGCTGGAGGGGACGCCGCTGTGGCCCTAAGGGTGCGGCCGGTTCGTTTCGTATTTTGCGCAGGGCTCAAATCAGGGAGATAACCGCGATTTTGGGCCCACGGTGGGGCTTTTGGCTTCGTTTCGGTGGATCCCGTACACGGCGAGGCTGGAAGAGTAATCCGCACCAGACCGTTGCTCTTAGGTCCGAGAACCCCGGCAAACCCGACAACCCATGAGCGGCGCTACGGCGACGATCGATCCTTGAGGCCGAGCCGCCCCCGGCGCCCGGCCGCTCCTTGTGTGGCGATAAAACCGAAGATTGCAGGCTGGCCATCGAGTTTCGGCGCGGGAAGCAATCCATCGGCCCGGGGAATCGGGTCTTTGTCACCAGGAATCGGATCATTCACGCTCGAAACTGCGTTGTGCGCAAGAAACAACCTTGTTGGCACGGCAAACTACCTTGTGCGCGCCCGAAACAAGGGCGTGCGCGTGAGAAATTGCCTCGCGTGCACCGGAACAAGGTAGTTGCCGCTCGAAACTACCTTGTGCGCGCGGGAAACAAGGTGATGCGCCCGAAATGAGTCAATGCGCGCGGTGAAAGAGTCGATGCGCAGCGCGGCACGATTGGGTGTCCCGGCCCGGAAGATGAGCCGATCACCTCGCCTCGGGCCTGACTTCGGCGCGCTCCGTCAAATCGGGCCTCAGAGATGGAATTCGCCCCACCGTTTGCGGGATTTGGACCTGTCACGGTATTCTGGCTGGTGAAATGACTGGATCAATGCGCGACCCGGTTGATTTTCTGGTACCGGTACAAGAACGGTCGTCTAGTCTTGGCGCTGTTTCAATGCGCCGCGGGAAGCTTCATCGACGCGCGGACTGAGATCGAAGAGGCTGGCGCGATTGCGGCTACGATGGAGATCGTTGTCTGATCAAAGTGGCGGGACCGCCGTCACGAATAGCCCGCCATTGGAGCGGGAAGATTCAAAGGGACAGGATTCGAATCGTTCTGACAGATGGTAGAATGACCGGGCTGCGACGCGGAATCGAACCGCGTCCGGTTATCTGCGCCCCGCTCGGACGGGCTCGCCGAAATCCGCCACCACAGGAGTGCCCCGCTACGTTGTCAGCTCAACCTTTGACGATTGGCCTGCGTCAAGCGTGCAGACGGCCGACCTGAACTTAAATCCCCAGGCCTCGAATGTCCCGGTCGTTTGATCGCCCGCCAGGCAGAGAATCGTCGCATCCCGCATTTCCGCCTCGCTGTGCAGCGTCAGTGTTACGCTCCGGGCATCGGCGCTCAGCGATTCGAGCTTCACCTGCCGGCGGGCCCGCTCCCAGCGGTTGACTTCCCGGGCCGTCCACCATTCCAGCCCTTCGGCTCGCGCCCTGCGAATGCAGGCCATCATCGCCTCGGCCACCCGCTTCTCCGAGATGTGATAAGGGTGGAAAAGCAGATGCAGGATCCCATGGCGGCGCTTCACGGAAAGTAGCGCGGCTTCGACGACCGCGACCGGCGCCCAGGAAGGCGGATCCCAGATCGGCGTGCACATCTCCAGGCAATCGATTCTTTCGCCCTCGAACGTGATCGGGAAATAGAGGTGGCAGGTGCCGAAGTTGAATCCCGCCTCGCCGGTTTTGCTGGCGGCCTTGGACTGATCGAGCTGGATGCCCGCATCCACGCACCATTCGAAAAACTCGATGTCGCCTTCCCAGCGGGCGTAGTGATTCTTGTTGGTCACCGGGACTTCGCCGAAAAGCTCCTGCAGCGCCGCGTGCTGCCGGCGCCACTCGGTCTGTGACCAGACTTCGCTGAGCGCATCGTAATGGGTGGCCAGCTCGTGCCCGGCGGATTTGATCTTGGCGATGAGCGCATCATCATAGCCCGGCAGGATCGTGCACCAGGACGTCTTCACGTCCGCCTCCGCCAGCAGCTCGAGGAGCCGCTCGGCCTTTTCCGGCTCGTTCTCATCGGTGTCGTGGGAGATATGGGCCAAAGCCGGGACCCGGCGGGGATAATACCACAGCAGAGGCAGGCGGATCTTTTGCTCCCGGGCCAGGTGAAGAATCGAGCGCAGGAACACCTCCCGCAGGAGGTCGGCCATCGGCTCGATGAAGGCGCGGTAGCCGTCTACGCCGGGAACCGGATCGCGATCCAGATCCCAATCGAGCACGGCTCCATCATCCGATTTGAGGATTCGGTCGTTGATCGGCGCCGATCCATCGGGAGCGGGAACGCCATCGCGCGTCACACCGACGCCCTGCTGAATTCGTACGACCGTGCCGGTGAGATCGAATGCCAAGAGCAGGGTTCGGCCCTTGCCGCTGATGTTTTCCAGAAGAGCGGGGCGATCGGTTCGCCGGCCATGCTTGTCATCGACCCGCGCCAGGACCTTGGCGCCTTTTGCCAGGACCGTTGCTCCACCAAAGAGATGAACGGGACGCGTGATATGGGAAACAGCCGGGTGAGAACTTTCGAGGGGGACGAGGTACCCTTCACCGAGCGAGGGGATTCCGCCAACCCACGACCACCGGTCCGGCTTACCAGGCTCTGCGCCGAGCGTCTGATCCATGCCGCAGACGCCGGCGATCGACAACCAGGAGCCGCCCTTCTCGATCCAATCGGCGAGCTTGCGCTTGAGCGAATCGGAAAACTCTGCTTCACCCACCGTGACCAGAATGCGAAGGCCGTCGAGGGCACCTTCAAGACCGTCCCATTCGATGCGTTCGTGAAAGAGCCCCGCATGCTCCAGGATTTCAAAGACATATCCCGGGTTGACAACCGTGCGGGAGCGATTTGGTGCGGATTCCGGGAGCACGCAAACTCCCAAAGGCAATGTGCTTTTCATTCAATGCTCCTGATTTGGGGGAGCATTGCTACAGCGGACAATCGTCGGGGTCAAGGTTCGGCCTCCGGTGGACAAGTTCAACGGGTGGGCAGCATGAAGCTGCCCCCCCTACTTTTTGCTGGCGGTCCTCTTCTACTGCGGCTGGCTGAAAACGTTTTCAAGCGTCACCGTCAACAACGTTCGTCCACGCCCCAGGCTCTCGTAATCGATCGCGAAGTCGATCTTCCGGAAAGGCAAGCGTGACCCCAGAATTCTCGCCGTCGCAATCAACTTCGGCTTGCGGCTGGGCGAAGCCTGACCACATCAGCAACGCCAATCGGAACCCCGGCGGGTCAGGCGGCTTTGGGCTTTTCGACGGGGATGAAAGCGCCGGGCTGATCCCACTCCTTTTCTTCGAAGCGCCTGGACTTATCGACGATGAGGTGGCCGCTGGCGTCCTGGCTGATGCCGTAGCGGCAGAGGGGGAGGCGTGCGGGGCCCTTGGTCGGGATGCCGGCATCGCTGAAATGGCTGCCATGGGAGGGGCAGACGATGTGGCCATCCTTGAGACGGAGCGTGTTGTGTTTGTGGGAGCAGATGGCGGTCATGGCGTAGATCCTGCCGTCTTCGTGGATGATGAAGAATTTGTGCTGCCAGCGCCAGGTGTCGGTGATGCCGTCCTTGGAGAAGTTGGACAACGGGCCGCAGTCGATGGTGGCGGCGTCGGGGCGCCGGCGGCAAAGGCTTCGCAGGTGCAGCAGACGCAGGCGAGGGCAATGGTGGCTCTGACGAATTCGCGGCGGTTCAAGTCGGACATCGGGCAGGGACTCCTTCCAGGAAGTTGCCAGTTGTGGGTTGCCGGCATTGGCCAAAGGCACAGCAATGGCGGAAAGCCGGGCTGCCGTTGCCCGGAATAACCAATGTTCGGCCGGCTCTGGTAAAGTATGCGCTCATTATGGAAACGTCTCGCGGCTCGGAAAATTTTCCGACGGAACCGGCGGCGTCGCCGGCGTGGACGGACGCAGAGGGCCCGTGGTGGTTTCCGAGTTGGTGGGAAATTGCCAGGTTGCTGCGCTGGCGGTGGCTGCTGGCGTTGCCATTGGTGGCGCTATTGGCACTGCTGCTGGCGGGGATGCTGCTGGACCTGCGCTATCTGGGCTTCCTGTGGGTATTCGGCTTTAAAGTCGTCATCTTCATCATTGCGATTCCGGTCGCGGTGCTGGCGTCGATGATGCGGTCGGCGGTTCAGATGCGCAAGGACCCGTTCTGCATCCACTGCGGGTATGGGCTGACGGGATTGCGCGATCAGTATCAATGTCCGGAGTGCGGGCGGGCGTACAGCTTTGGATTGATCGATGAATACCGGCGGAATCCGCACTGGTTCATCGAGCGGGCTAAATCGGCGCGGTTGCATCCGCGAGCACGCATTCGCCGTTTGCGGCGGGGGCGGTTCCGTCGCCGCGGTCGGATGATGGGACATAATCACAAAACGATTGTTCGCGACACCATCTCCAAAAGACGCTGCTGGAAATGCTATGCGGAACGTGCATCGGGTGTGTGCCAAGGAGCGATCCGTGGGACCGAATTGCTATGCCGGAATGACTCGTTACTCTATATTTGCCGCAGCAGATGCGGCCGTAGGTTCGAGACGACATTGCCGGTTTGGACGACGAAGCACTGGCGGAGTACGTTGCCGCGAGAACCAGCCGCTACGAGCCTCATGCCGTCAAGTTCGCAAGAGCCACGCTTTCGCAGCGAGGGGTGTCGACCGATCGATTGACGGAGCTCGTTGAATCGGCCGAACAGAGGAAGCACGACGAGGAATTCGAACTGACCGAAACTCGGAACCGCCCTCTTAGCACTACAGCGCTAAGCGGGCGATTTCAGTCCCGAACTGCGGTCAACACATGAGTAGACAAGGACTTACGGACGATCCGGCGCCGAAATGCTAAAAGGGCACCTCTGGCCGCTTTGCCGGTGCGGCAAATTGTCATGTTCGGACCACCAAGTCGTCAGAATGGGCAAAAACCGGGTTCGGGGAGGGGTGGGGAGACAACGGTACTACAACGGTGAGAGTACGGTGTGGGTCGGGAGGAGATTTGGGCGCAACTTGGGAGCGAAATGTCCTCTGCTGGGATGCTTCACCAACGGGCCGGTGACCATATTGCTTGGATGAGATGGGCCATTCTCCTACCCTTAGCGCAGGGTTCAACCCCGGCCGTTGAAAGGCGTTGTCGAAGCGACCCGGAGGCCCTGCAGGGCTTGCGGCGAGTCAGCGCTGGATGGCGCCTCGATGGCGCGGGAGAGGGTTCTGTCAGAAGCATGCGGTCCTTTAACTCTACATCCCGGCGTCGGCCATTGGCGGCTAGAAACAGCGAGCAAAAACATGAGCAGATAAGGACTTAAGAAGGACCCCACGCTGTAGGGTTAGTCGACGCGGCCGCGGGCTTGCGTTTGTGGCAGGATTCTTCCTGTTCGGTTTAGGTTTGTTTTTCCTGCTGCCGGCGTGGATCGGTTTTCGCTCGCGATCCGAGTTTCGTAAGTCGCGTGATATGTGGATTGGGCTTGCATTGGATTTGTATGCTTCTGGGGCGGGCTGATCATTCTCTTTCTTATTCCTCTACGATATCTTTGACGGCGGACGGTCGGCAGCGAGATAACACTGATGCAGGTCTAGCCTCTGGCGGCAGACACACCAGCCGTATGGTTCACAACGACTTAACGGCGAAGTGGATCCCTGGATGCTTGGGACGGATCAACTCGTGATCGGGGCGATGACGACGGCGGTACCATAGCAGAGGACTTCGGTGGCGCCCGAGGCCTTGCCGGAAATCTCCGAAGCATCGTAGCGCAGCCCGACGATGGCGTTGGCGCCGAGGGTGCGGGCGTGGTCGATGATCAGGTCGTAAGCCTGCTGGCGAGTCTGCTCGCACATTTCGGTGTAGGCGCCGATGTGTCCGCCGACGATGGATTTGAGGCCGCCCATAATTCCCTGGGAGATGGTCGGGGCGCGGACAATGATGCCGCGAACGATGCCGAGGTAGTGGGTGATGCGGTAGCCTTCGATGTTGAAGGTGGTGGTGACGGGCATGGCGCCGTAGCCGGGATTGGTCATGTCGCTCCTTCCGATTGGGATGGGGGGATTGTATCTGCCGTGCGGGCAAAAGCGACGCAAGGGGAAGTCGTTCTTTCACAGGATTGGCGCGACCCAGGCATCACCTCGGCATGAAGGCGAAGAACCCGACAGGCCGGCGCCTGGGGCTCACGCTCGAGGCTATGAGCGGGCGAGGCAGGACTCGCCTCTACATCTGGACGTTTGATCCCATTATGATGCGCAGCCCATGGCCAAGAACATCAAGACGCGTTCGGCGGATTATGCACAGTGGTATCTGGACGTCATCAAGGCGGCGCAGCTGGCGGATTATTCGCCGGTGCGCGGGTGCATGGTGATCCGGCCGGAGGGGTTTGCGATCTGGGAGGCGATTCAGCAGGATCTGGATCGGCGATTCAAGGACACCGGGCACGTCAACGCGTATTTCCCGCTGTTGATCCCGGCATCGTTCCTAGCGAAGGAAGCGCAGCACGTGGAGGGGTTTGCCATGGAGTGCGCGGTGGTGACGCACTCGCGGCTGGAGAAGGATCCGGAGAAGGCGGGAGGGCTCAAGCCGGCGTCGCCAATCGAGGAGCCGCTGGTGATCCGGCCGACGAGCGAGACGATCATCGGGCATATGTATGCGCAGTGGATCCAGAGCTACCGGGATCTGCCGGTGCTGATCAACCAGTGGGCCAACGTCATGCGCTGGGAGATGCGCACGCGGCTGTTTCTGCGGACGTCGGAGTTTCTCTGGCAGGAGGGACATACCGCCCATGAGACGGCCGCAGAGGCGCAGACCGAGACGCTGAAGATGCTGGATGTGTATGCGGCGTTCGCGGAAGAGACGCTGGCGCTGCCGGTGATCAAGGGGATCAAGACCGAGAGCGAGAAGTTCCCCGGGGCGGTGACCACCTACTGCATCGAGGCGATGATGCAGGATGGCAAGGCGCTGCAGGCGGGGACGAGCCACAATCTGGGGCAGAATTTCTCCCGGGCATTCGACATCAAGTTCCTGGGACGGGATCAGAAGCAGGATTTCGTGTGGACGACGAGCTGGGGGGTTTCGACGCGGTTGATCGGGGCGATGATCATGGCGCATTCGGATGATGAGGGGCTGGTGCTGCCGCCGCGGGTGGCGCCGGTGGTGGCGGCGGTGGTGCCGATCTTCAAGAGCGAGGATGAGAAGGCGAAGGTGGCGGGGTTCATCCGGCAAATTCTCAACCAGCTTCTGGGCGAGCGCGAGGCGGGCAATCCGCGGCGGACGGGCGAGGGGATTGAGAGTTACTTCTTCGACACCAGCACGCATCAGCGGATCATCGTGGATTGGCGGGATGCGCGGCCGGGGGATAAGCAGTATCACTGGGAGCAGCGCGGGGTGCCGTTCCGGATGGAAGTGGGGCCGCGGGATGTGGACCAGAACGTCTTCGTGCTCAAGCGGCGGCTGGACCGCGGGAAGCAGAACGTGCCCGTGGCGGAGGCAACCGGGCAGTGGCTTACCGAGCGGCTCGCCGAGGTGCAGCAGGCGATGTTCGACAAGGCGAGGACCCTGCGCGATACGATGACACACCGTGCGGGAAGCTACGACGAGATGAAGCAGATCCTCGCGGAGAAGGGAGGGTTCGTGCGCTGCTTCTTCAATCCCGATCCGGCGACCGAAGCGAAGATCAAGGAAGAGACCAAGGCGACGGTGCGGTGTATCCTGATGGAGCAGTCGGGAAAGAACGGGAAGGACGTTGTCAGCGGTGAAGAGAGCTCGACGGAAGTTCTCTTTGCGCAGGCGTACTGACCAGGCGTATGATTCTGGCATGAGCCCCCCGCCGCTGACGAGCTGCGCGTATCCAGCGCTTCCGGCGCCGGCGGGGGTTCGGCTGGCGGTGCTGCCGGAACATCCATGTGCCTATCTGCCGGATCGCATGGCGCAGAATCGGGCGCTGTTGGCGGAGTCGATGCGGGGAGAAGTTTATCACGAGTTGATGGATGCGGGGTTTCGGCGGAGCGGGAAGTTGATTTACCAGCCGGTGTGCAGGGGATGCCGGGCATGCGTGCCGATTCGGATACCGACGGCAGGGTTTGTGCCGACGCGGTCGCAGGCGCGATGCAGGCGGCGGAACGAGGATCTGGCCGTCGAAGTCGGGCCGCCCTTCCCGACCGGTGAGAAATTCGAGCTGTACCGGCGGTATGCTTCGGAGCGGCATGGCGACGAACACGCGGATGATCCCGAGGCGTTTTGTGCGTTCCTGTACGATTCGCCGGTCGATACACTCGAGTTCGTTTACCGGGACGGCCGGCAGCGGCTGCTGGCGGTCGGGATCTGCGACGTGTGCACCAGTTCGCTGAGCAGCGTCTATTTTTATTTCGATCCGGATGAAATGCGGCGAGGGTTGGGAACCTACGGAATTGTGTATGAGATCGAGTATGCCCGCCTACGCGGAATCCCGCACTACTACCTTGGCTACTGGATCGGCGGGTGCAGGACGATGCAGTACAAAGCGGATTTTGGGCCACACGAACTGCTCGGGCCGGATGGGAGATGGCGGGAAAATGATTGCCGCAGCGGCGGTGAGATCGGTTGAAAAGGGGTTTTTGGAAATGTATCTATTTCGTCACCTGGATGGGCCGCCGGCTCGAAGGACGCGTTCGGGTGCGGCGGTGTGCGACTCCCTCTCGCCCCAGGGATGTTTTAGTTGAGGGCTTTATTTGTTGGCGGAGGGCCTGTGCTGTCATCCCCCCTCACGCATGGACAAGCTGGCGTAACCTTGTCGAAACGTCCTCGAATCCTCATCGTCGAAGACCACACGCCGACGAGACTGGCGATGAGCCGGCTGATCCGCCAGGCGGGCGCTGAAGTGGTGACCGCTCGCGACGGTGAGGAGGGGCTGGGTTATCTGCTGACGCAGCGGTTCGACGTGCTCCTGACGGATCTGCGCATGCCGGTCATGGATGGATTCGAGTTGGTGCACCACTGCATGCGGCTGCCGGAATCGCACCGGCCGGGGCGGGTGATTGCGATCAGCGGGGAATATGAGGCCGGCGTGCTGCAGGGGCAGCCGGTGCAGTTCATGGCCAAGCCGTTCGATCTTCAGACGCTGCTGGACATGATCGGCGGGAAGCCGAACTGACGCTGGCCAAAGGAAAAGGACCCGGGAAGCCGGGTCCCTGCTTGTCTTGGGAATTCGTGGATTACGATCAGGCGCTGGCGACTTCGACGAAGTCCGACACGCTGGCGAGGTCGCGAAGGGTCTGGGGGGTGGCCTGGATCTTCGCGGAAGTGCCGCGGCTTAGGGTGGGGTGAATCTTGTTGGGTCGCTTGGTCCAGATCTGCCCGCCCCGGCGCTTGGGGAGTTCCTCGAAGTTACGGCTGCGCTTTTCGATCGGCATGCTGATGGACTTGTCCTTCATGAACAGCCGTTCGAGGGTCTTGCGGGCCGAGGCCCGGTTGATGCTCTTCTTCACGGTCACCGCAAGGGTGGACCCCAGCTTGAATTCCTGCGCCATAAGTTGCTCCGCGAATATCGAGCGGCGAAGTATATCCGCCAGAGCGTGCGCGGCAAGTCGAGGGTGTTGAGCAGCGGCGCCTGGGCGCATAAAAAAAGCCGTCCCGGGCAAGGACGGCTTCGAATGGGGCTAGTGAAAGGTCTTTCGGGTTGTGGGAGAGAAAAACCTTTCACATCGGGGGGAAGAATGGGCAATAGTTGGTAAAGAACCGGCGGGTCCAGTCATACATTGGCCGACCCGACGCGTTTAGAGGGAACAACCGTCGTGCCGGATCTCGCTGGCACGTTATGGGCGGTGGGCAAGATCGTATAAATATCTATGAATATTGATCTTATGGCTTCTTTTGGCGCGGATCAGGAAAAGTGGAAGGACCTGGGCGTGCCGGGATAGCCGCGACAAGATGCCGCGATTGTCGTGGTTTGGGGTGACAAGCGACGGGTTTTGTCGCGGTGGGCGCAACAGGTGCGATAACCCTGGGGCAAGACCCCCACCGCTGGCAGGGGTGGCGGCTTGATTCCGGAGCGAAGTTCGCCATTGTTAGCGGCTGGACCGTCTGCAAAGGAGTTTGCCGCGTGCGCATCCTGGTGACCGGAGGAGCGGGGTTTATTGGATCGAACCTGGCCAGGGCACTGGCGGGCCAGGGGCATGAGGTGGTGGCGGCGGACAGCTTTCTGTCGGGAGCGTGGCAGAACCTGATCGATTTTTCGGGGGATGTGCTGACGCTGGAAAGCGCCGAGGACATTGCCTCGATGCGACGGCTGGGGCGGTTCGACGTGATTCTGCACGAGGCGAGCATTACCGGCGTGGTGGCAGCCGATGGCACGGCGCTGCCGGCCGATCCGCAGCGGATGATGCGGAACAACGTCGAGACGTTTCGGGCGCTGTTGGAGTGGGCGGTGGAGATGCAGGCACGGGTGGTGTGGGCGAGTTCATGCAGCATCTATGGGCGCGGGGGAGTGCCGATGAAGGAGTCGCAGAAGCCGGAGCCGCTGAACACGTACGCGTTCAGCAAGCTGTGCATGGAGCGGATGGCCGGTCAGTACGCGGCGCGCCTGGCGGCGCCGATCGTGGGGCTGCGGTACAGCAACGTCTACGGGCCGGGAGAGGACCATAAAGGGAAGCTGGCGAGCATGGTTCATCAACTGGCCAGGCAGATGCGATCGGGGAAGCGGCCGAGGGTTTTCCGCGCGGGCGAGCAGCGGCGGGATTTTGTCTATATCGAGGATGTGGTGCAGGCGAATCTGGCGGCGATGAAGGCGGCACAGAGCGGGAACTACAACGCCGGGGCGGGGCAAAGCTGGTCGTTCAATGAAGTGATCGCGGAGTTGAATGCAGCGCTCAAGACGGATCTGGCGCCGGACTACTTCGACAATCCATACGGCTTCACGCAGGATCATACCCAGACGGATCAGACGCTGGCGCGGCAGAAGCTGGGGTATGAGCCGAAGTTTGATCTTCGCTCGGGGATCAGGGCCTATCACCAGTCGGGAAAGCTTGGGATCGCCAACTGATAGCGCTCCGGCATGCGTCGCACCCGGTTTGGCGGCCCCACCCGCGGGGCGCGTCGGTGTGGCCGGGATGGAGGGGGCTTTGGGGGGTTGGCCGTGGGGGTGGCTGGCGTGGGGTGGCAACTGCAAGGGCAAGCCGCAGGGCTGACTTTTTGACGCGGGCGCGTTTGCACGGTGTGGGTACGGTTTGGGTACGGTGTGAGCCGGTGGTTTTGCACAAGCGGATGTCAATATGTCGTACCGGTTCCGCCGCACCGCTGCCTTGGGAAATTGCGGTAGATGGGGTCGGGGATGCGGCGAATTTCGGCGGCGCGAAGGCTGCTTTGGCGTGCTGTGCATTTGTGCAAGGCGTCTGAGCGGGAATCCCTGTCGAGCGGAACGGGGCCGCGTTTACCAGCGAACCGCAAGAACCGACGTGCAGCCGATGTAGGCGGCGTAGGCCAGGACGAGGATGACGCCTTCAGCGCGTCCGAGGCGCCAGCGGCCGAGGGCGACAGGCGCGAGGACGGCACCCATGATGAGGACGAAAACGGTATCGACGCGCCAGGTGACCATGGGGAAGGGAACGGCGATGGCGGAGGCGGCGAGGGCCAGGTACCAGTTGCGGATGGCCGCGGTGAAGACCAGCAGCGGAAGCAGGAGGCATAGGTTCAGGAGCGACAGGGCCACCAGGCCCGAGGCGGCGACCGAGCCCTGGCCGCGCTCGGCGAGGGCCGTGCCGGTTCCGATCATGGGGAGGATCAGGAGGGGAGCGAGGCCGACGGCGGCAATCAGGCCGGGCGTGGTGAGGGGGATTTCATTGGACATGTGCAGCGTGCCGGAGATCGCGAGGAAGGCACTGAAGCCGGCGACGATCAGGGCGAGGGCGAATTCCAGCCAGCGGCCGGCTGTCAGGCGTCTGGGTGCGGTCGAGGCCGCACTCTGCGGATCGGCCGGGGCGGGGCGCGGAGGGGTGCCCCAGAGCACTGCGACGGCGAGGCCTTCGAGCAGCAGGACAATGGCATGGAACCAGGTGAGATGGGCGCGAAAGCCGGCCAGGAAGACGAGCAGGGCCGCGGGAAGCAGCAGAAGCCAGGCGCGGGCGGTGTCGGCGACGCCGATCGAGTCGCCGGTGGTGGCGGTGATCAGGCCGAGCGTCAGCAGAAGTGCGGCGACGCAGGTGCCCAGGACGGTGCAGATGGCAATGATGGGTTGGCCCACGGCGCAGGCGATGATGGCCAGCAGCGCGATGGGGAACCAGTGGCCCAGGGCCAGGCGAATGGAGGAAGGCCGGTCGAGATCGGTCAGGGCATCCACGCCAACGCGTCCGGCGATGTAGAAGCCGATGGCGCTGGCGGCGATGAAGAGAAGGCCGAAGTCTCGTGCGCTGCTCACGGAAAGTATCATGTGAGGCGGAGTTTCGGAGGGAATGGCGCAAATGTCCAGACGGTTACGCCGGGCGCGGCATCAGATGGCGACCGGGAGGACGGCACGAAGGCGGGAGATGACTTGCGGAAGGGTTTCGAGCGTGCGATCGATGTCGCTGCCCGTGGTGTAACGCGAGAGGCTGAGGCGCACGGCGCCGTGGGCGATTTTGGGATCGATCTTCATGGCTTGCAGGACGTGGGACGGTTCCAGGGAGCCGGAAGAGCAGGCGGCACCGGCGCTGGCGCAGATTCCCTTCTCACTCAGGAGCAGAAGGATGGCCTCGGCTTCGAGGCGGGCAAAGCCGATGTTGCTGGTGTTGGGAAGGCGGGAATCGGTGCGGCCGTTGACGTGGGTATCGGGGATGGTCTTGAGAATGGTCTGTTCGAGGCGATCGCGAAGTTGGGCGACGTGCGGCATTCGGGTCAGGGCCTGCTGCGCGAGCTCTGCGGCCTTGCCCATGCCGACGATTCCCGGGACGTTCTCGGTGCCGCCGCGGCGGTTGCGTTCCTGAGGTCCACCGATGAGCAGGGGCTTAAAGCGCGTGCCCCGGCGCACGAAGAGACAGCCCACGCCCTTGGGGCCGTGGAATTTGTGGGAGGCAAAGCTCATGGCGTCGATGGGGACGCTCTGGAGATCGACGGGGATTTTGCCGACGGCCTGCGTGCCGTCGCAGTGGAACGGGATCTCATGGGCTTTGCAGAGGCGGGCGACTTCGGGAATGGGGAAGAGGACGCCGGTTTCGTTATTGGCCCACATGATCGAGACCAGGGCGACGTCATCGGCGAGGGACGAAGAGAGATGATCGAGATCGAGAGCGCCGGTGGAATCGGCGGGGATTTCGGTGATCTGGAAACCCTCCCCGGCGAGTTGCTGGCACAGTTGGCGGCTGGCGGAGTGCTCGACGGTGGTGGTGACGATTCGCCTGCGCGGGCGCGGGGAGCGAGAATGCCGCGGATCGCGGTATTGATGGATTCGGTGCCCCCGCCGGTGAAGAGCAGTTCGGAATCGGCGCAGTGGACGAGGGCGGCAATGCGGGCGCGAGCCTGGTCGATGGCCTGGCGGGACTGCTGGCCGAAACGGTGGACAGAGGAGGGATTGCCGTAAAGGTCGCTGAAGAACGGGAGCATTTCGGCGAGGGCTTCGGGGCGCAGCGCGTGGTGGCGTTGTTATCGAGGTAGAGGATGTCCATCCCGCCGGAATTGTAGGGAAGGCGGCTGTGGGTGTCAGGGGGCGGGCACGGGGCGGCTGAGGCGTTCAGCGTTTGGGTGCGGGTCGGGAACTGCGTGGGGGTTTGCCGGCGGCGGCACTGGGTCCGGCAGCGGCTGGTCGTCCGGCGCGGCCGGCCTTGCCGAAGGCTCCGCCGGTGTGGCCCTTGGCGGGTTTCTCATCGAAACGATCGGCGATGGCGCGGCGGGCGGGATCGTTCTGGAATCGGCCGGCCGCACGGCGTTTTATCTCATCGAGTGATGCGTGACGGTTGGCGCTGTTGGCGCGTTGGCCCATAAAACACCTCCTGTTGGGCAAAGGTGCACGATACGGAGATCAGCGGTGCATCGGGAGCGCCGAAAGTCGCGCTGGATCGGGTGAATCGGATGGCCGATAACAGGTAAGTGAATTCGGCATGCTCATGGCGACGCGGTGCAGCGCTTCTGGGGGGGACGGTGCTTGCGATTCTGCTGCCGGCGATTGTCGTTTTCACGTTTCTGTTTATCCGGCCGGTGGTGCTGCTGGTGATCGTGGGGCTGGGGCAGGGTGTGCTGGTTGGGGTTGGACTGCGGTTGTGGTGGAATTGGCTCGGGGCGAAGCGCGGGCTGGCGACCACCAGCGCGGTTGCGGGGCTGGCGAGCGCGGCGGCGGTCTATCTGATCCTTTACCTGCGCGAGATCGTGGTCGTGGTCCGGCAATCAGCACACTCGACCGGCGAGCTCATTCGAGACATGCTGGGGCTGGGAGGCCTGTCCCCCTACCGGGTGCTGGACCAGTTCATGCTGGTACCGGCGACGGGCCATCGGGGGCTGGTGGGATACATCCTGTACCGGATGTCGGAGACATCGCAGTTCTCGACGATGATGATGATTCATGTGGGCGTGTGCGTGCTTTTGAGCTGGCGGGTGGGCGTGTATCGCGGGGGACAACAGCGGTCAGCGCTGAGGCCGGCGCTCGAGAAGCGGGGAGAGGGCTTGGCGGGTTAACGACGTCAGAAGACCGGCGGCGCGGGCGATTGCGGCTTCGGGATTGGGCTCGAGATCTGTTATGGCGTGAGTTGTGAAGAAGAGGTCTTGCCAGGAGGCGGCGCGATCGACGGTGCCGGCAAGACCGATGCAGGGGATCTGTTTGTCACGACATAGACGGGCAACGGCGACGGGGACTTTGCCGTGAAGGCTGGAGGCGTCGAGGCGGCCTTCACCGGTAATCACGAGATCGGCCCGGGCGAGACGGGTGGGAAGATTTACGGCGTCGGCGACGATGTCGAAGCCGGGACGGAGCGTGGCGTTGAAGAAGGCCATCATGGCAAAGCCGAGCCCCCCTGCCGCCCCGGCACCGGGACGGTTGGCGATGTCAACGGCGTCGCAGCGCTGTGCGAGGCGGCGGTGCCAGGAATCGAACTGCTCGACCTGCCTGGGTGTTGCGCCTTTCTGGGGGCCGAAGATGCAGGCAGCACCGGTCGGGCCGTAGAGGGGATTGGTCACATCGGACGCGACTTCGATGGGGATGCGATCAAGCGGTAAGCCGCGGGCGTGCTTGATCAGCACGATGCGCTCGAGATCGGATCCGACCAGGGGCTCGTGGATGTCGGCCGGGCCGGAGCTGTCGAGGATGACGGGGAGCGCACACGCCTGGCAGCAACCGACGCCGGCGTCGATCGTCGCGGAGCCGCCGATGCCGAGGATGATTCGGCGGACGCCGAGCTTGGCGGCTTCGAGCAGGAGTTGGCCGGTGCCGTAGGTCGTGGTGTTGGCAGGATTGCGATCGGATGATGCCAGGAGGTGGAGACCGGAAGCGGCGGACATTTCGACGACGGCGGTCCGGCCAGCCCCGCCTTGCCGCTCATTGTCTGCGCTCGAAGTATCCCCTAGCAAGCCAAAGCTGGCACCGACCTTCATGTCTGGCAGCGGGCCTGTGACCCGGCAGGTCATGAGGGTACCGTCGGTGGCGGAGACGAGGGCGTCAACCGTTCCCTCGCCGCCGTCAGCCAGGGGAGAGGTGTCCACGTCAATCGACGGGTCAAGCGCCTGGATGCCGGCGGCGATGGCGCGAGCGGCGTCGGGGGCGGTAAGCGAGCCTTTGAACTTGTCGATCGCGATGAGGATTCGCATTGGGGCAGAGAGGGTGCATTCGCAGTCACGCGTAAAAGCGGGCCATTACGTGCTGTTGCGGGCGATGGCGCCCATGTCCAGATCGACGGTTCCGCTTCGCTTGCCGCGGTGCACCATGAGCTTGATCTTGGCATCGGCCGGCAGGCGCTGGACCAAGATCGCGAACTTGTCCAGGTTCGTCAGCGGGTAGATGAGAGACCGCCCCTGGCCGATCGGGATGATCGCCTGATCAATGACATCGCCGGGCTTAAGTCCGGCGGAGTCGCCGATGGACGCTGGAGAGACATCGGTGATGAGGATTCCGTCATCGAATGCGACGTTGTCCTTCTGGGCGATCATCGGTGTCAGTTCTTCGACGGTCAGGCCGATGCGCTTCTTGATCGCTGCAACCGCTTCGGGAACGGCGGCGGGCTTCACCGTCACCTTCTTCTCGGAGCCGTCGGCCAGTTTCAGGTCGATTGTCTGGCCGGCTTTGCTGGTGAGCAGCATTGCGTAGGCATCGACGATGTTCCTGGGATGCTTACCGTCGATGGTGCTGACGGGGACGCGCTTGTCGCCCGGCTCGCAAAGCTCCACTGTTGAGGTGATCGTGGCCGGCTCGGTGATGGTGCGCGACTCGGCGAGCTTGATGGGGATGTCGAGCTTTACGGCCTGCGTGGGGTTGAGAAGATTGGGGATCATGTCGCGCAGCCGATTGACCTGAATGGCAAAACCGATGTTCTGCGCGTCGCCGCGGATCGCGGTGTTGATGCCGATGACCTGACCATACGCATTGAGAAGCGGGCCGCCGGAATTGCCGGGGTTAATGGCGGCGTCGGTCTGGATCACATCATCGAGCTGCTCGTGATCGGAGACCTTGATGTCGCGGTGCAAGGCCGAGACAATTCCGGTGCTGACGGAATGGGAGTAGCCCATGGGGTTGCCGACGGCGATGACCGGCTCGCCGATCATCAGGTCGGAGGAATCGCCGAGTTGCAGGCAGGGGAGGGGCTTATCGGTCGTAACTTTGAGGATGGCGAGGTCGGCGGTTGGATCGGCACTGATAAGGTCGGCATCGAGCTTGCGACCATCGGCGAGTTCGACGGTAATCTGGCGCGCGCCTGCGACGACGTGGTTGTTGGTGACAACGTAGCCGTCGGGGTGAACGATAAAGCCACTGCCCAGAGCGGTGGCCGGCACGCGGACCAGCTGCTTGAAGCCGAAGTCGAAGGGCGATTCGGGGAACAGCGACATCCGCCGGGCAACAACTGCCATTTTCTTGGTGGCGATGTAAACGACGGCGTCTTTGGTTCTGCGGACGACATCGACTGTAACGGTTCGGCGGAGATTGATGACGGGAGCGGCCGCGGGTTGGGTTGCCGGCTGGGTGGTTGCGGGGGATTCCTGACCCAAGGCAAGCGGCGCCACCCCACAGACGAGAACGATAATGGCGGTAATCAGCCGATTCATGCGGCTCCTGTCAACGATCGAACACGGCGACGATATCACTGTTGGATTCGGGGCTCAACCACGCGTCGGGCTGGAGGAGGAATCTGTCGAATCCGCCGGCCAAGCTGCTGGACGAAATGCGCACTGTTGTGCGATGAATCAAACACTTTGGAGTATAGGCATATGGAATGGCGGCAGAACTGGTTGCTGGCGGGAATCGCGCTCTTGGTTGGCCTGGTGGCGCCCGCGCTGCACGCACAGACCACCCGATCGCAGCCGGCGGTGGGTCTGCTGGCTATGGGAGATTGGGGCCAAAACAACGCTCAACAGCGCAAGGTTGCGCAGAACATGGCGCAGTACGTCCGCGCCCTCGGGCCGGACTTACCAGGGGATGATTCTTCTGGGTGACAACTGTTACATCAAGCTGACCGGGCAGGAAGATGTGCTGTGGGATGAGATGTTCGAGAAGATGTACGATCCGAAGGCGCTCGACTTCCCGTTTTACGCGGCGCTGGGGAACCACGATTACAGCAATGGAGCGGTGAGCTTTGAGTTAAACTACTCGAAGGCGCATCCGGAGTCGCGATGGAAGATGCCGGCGAAGTATTACCGAGTGGAATTGCCGGCGGACAAGCCTCTGGTGACGCTGCTGGTGCTCGACAGTTGCAAGGATCAGATGAAGCCACAGGAGTGGACGGCCGAGAACGCATGGATTAAGTTGGAGTTGGCTAAGCCGCGGAAGACCAGGTGGCTCGTGTGCGCGGCGCATCATCCATTATTCAGCAACGGCGACCACGGAGACAACGGCGTGCTCCAGCGCGTCTGGGGGGAGATGTTCAAGAAGTATGGCGTCGATTTCTATCTCTGTGGGCACGACCACGATGTTCAGCACCTGGAGATCCCCGGCTGGCCTGTCAGCTTCGTCCTGGCCGGCGGGGGTGGGGCGCGGATCCGGCCAATGCTCGTGGATCGACGCGGACCGTTCTCCAAGTCCACGTTTGGATTCGCGGATTTGCAGTTCACGCCGGATTGTGCCAAGTGCAGACTGGTGTCCGGCAGTGGGAAGGTGATCCACGAATTCAGCCGGACGCCGGACAATAAGGTGACGGTGACGTTCACCACGCCGAGCGACGTGGCGATCGCCCGAACGCCGAAATCGATTGCGCGGCCGGATCTTCCATCGAGCGCGAGTTCCCGGCCGGCGGCAGTCAACTGATTCCAAGAAAGGGTTTCATGGCATTTACGCTTCAGATCGGTGACAAGGCCAGAGATTTCTCGCTTCCGGGAGTGGATGGGAAGACGTATTCGCTCGAGAGCTTTCCGGATGCGAAGGTGCTGGTGGTGGTCTTTGCGTGCAACCACTGTCCCTATGTGATCAATTCGCTGGAGCGGATGAAGGAGTTCTACTACGGCTTTGCTCCCCGTGGCGTGGCGATGATCGCGATCAATTCCAATTCAACCGAAAACCATCCGGACGATTTCTTCGAGCATATGAAGAGCCATGCGAAGGATGAACGGCTGCCTTGGGCGTATGTACGGGATGAGTCGCAGGATGTGGCGCGGGCTTATGGGGCATGCGTACGCCACATTTTTATGTATTCGATGAGGAGCGGTGCTTCGGTACACGGGGCGGCTGGATGACAACCCTCGGACTCCGGGGCGCAGACGACGCATGAGCTGCGCGATGCGGTCAACGCAATCCTGGCCGGAAAGAAGCCGCCCGTCGAAGTCACCAATCCGATCGGGTGCAATGTGAAATGGAAAGGCCAGCCGGAGAAGTGGATGCCCGCCGAGGCATGCGATCTGGTTTAGGGACCTGGCTTTGAGCGCGGACTGAACGGAGGCGGTGTCTTCGTAGCAGCGCCAGCGCAGCCGATAGATCGTTGCGGGCGAATGCAGCGAAGATTGCCTGCACGGATTGGAGGTTGGATTGTTCGCTCATGGCCTCGAGTATCCTGGCCTCTGCGGCGGTGACCGCTTGCTTCGAGGCCAGCGCCGGTCGCGCTTTACGTCACCGACTTCTCCTGCACCTCCTGACGGCCTTTTTCGAAGGTGAACTCGTGCTTCTTGCCATCCACGCCGACGCGAATCACATCCCCTTCGACGAACTCGCCCTTGAGGATGCGTGAGGCCAACGGGTTTTCCATGCGCTGCTGAATGACGCGCTTGAGGGGGCGGGCGCCGTACACGGGATCGTAGCCTTCTTCGGCTAAGCGCTTCTCCGCTTCGGCGGAGATGCTGAGCTTGAGGCCGCGGGTGGCGAGGCGCTGCGCAGGTGGTTGAGTTGCACATCCACGATCCTGGTAAGCTGCTCCCTGCTGAGCGGGTGGAAGACGATCGTTTCGTCAATGCGATTCAAGAATTCCGGGCGGAACTGGTGCTTGAGCAGGTCGCGTACGGCGGCCTCGATTTCCCGTTCCTCGGCGCCCTTGCCGGTCAATTCCTGGATCTGTTGCGAGCCGATGTTGCTGGTCATGACGATGACGGTGTTCTTGAAATCGACCGTCCGTCCCTGGCCGTCGGTAAGACGGCCGTCATCGAGCACCTGAAGCAGGACGTTGAAGACATCCCGGTGGGCTTTTTCGATTTCATCGAAGAGGATCACGCTGTAAGGGCGTCGGCGGACGGCTTCGGTGAGTCGGCCACCTTCTTCGTAGCCGACATATCCGGGGGGCGCGCCGATGAGGCGGGCCACGGAGTGCTGCTCCATGAACTCGCTCATGTCGATGCGCACCATCGCGTTTTCGTCGTCGAAGAGAAATTCCGCGAGGGCCTTGCACAGCTCGGTCTTCCCGACGCCGGTCGGGCCGAGAAACAGGAAACTTCCGATCGGGCGATTGGGATCGCCGAGGCCGGCACGGTTGCGTCGGACGGCATCGGACACCGCGCGGACGGCGTCTTCCTGACCGATGACGCGATGGCCGAGGCGCTCTTCCATGTGCATGAGCTTTTCGCGCTCGCCTTCCATCATCCGGCTGACGGGAATGCCGGTCCAGCGGGAAACGACTTCGGCGATTTCCTCGGGCGTGACTTCGTCCTTGACCAGGGCCTTGCCGTCATCGGCCTGCTTGCGGGCGGCGGCTTCGGCCTCTTCGAGTTGGCGCTTGAGCTCGCGCATCTCGCCGTACTGGATGCGGGCGGCGGCTTCCCAGTTGCCCTGGCGCTGTGCCTGCTCGAGCTCGACCTGTTTGTGATCGAGCTGCTCCTGCACCTCCTTGATGCGGCGCAGCACGCCGACTTCATTCTCCCAGCGGCTGGTGAGCTGCGTGTTCTTCTCCTGAAACTCCGCCAGCTCCCGCTCGGCTTTCTCGAGCTGCACTCTGGAACCGGAGTCCTTTTCTTTGCGCAATGCTTCGATCTCGATCTGGAGCTGCATCATTTTCCGCCGGATTTCGTCCAGCTCGGCGGGCATCGAGTCATTCTCGATGCGCAGGCGGGAGGCCGATTCGTCGATGAGATCGATGGCCTTGTCCGGGAGGAAGCGGTCAGTGATGTAGCGGTCGGAAAGCACGGCCGCCGAGACGATCGCGCTGTCGGTGATGCGCACGCCGTGATGCGCCTCGTAGCGCGGCTTGAGGCCGCGGAGGATTGCGATCGTGTCTTCGACGCTCGGCTCGCCGACGTAGATCGGCTGGAAGCGCCGCTCCAGAGCAGCGTCTTTCTCGATGTGCTTGCGGTATTCGTCGAGCGTGGTGGCGCCGATCGTGTGCAGCTCGCCGCGCGCCAGGGCCGGCTTGAGCAGGTTGCCGGCGTCCATGGCGCCTTCGGCCTTGCCGGCGCCGACAACCGTGTGAAGCTCGTCGATGAAAAGGATGATCTTCCCTTCCGACTGGGTCACCTCTTTGATGACCGCCTTGAGACGATCCTCAAATTCGCCGCGATATTTCGCACCGGCGATCAGCGCGCCCAGATCCAGCGCGACGATGCGCTTGTTCTGGAGAACCGCGGGAACGTCGCCATTGAGGACCCGAATGGCCAGGCCTTCGACAATGGCGGTCTTGCCGACGCCCGGCTCGCCGATCAGGACGGGATTGTTCTTGGTCCGGCGGGAGAGGACCTGCATCGTTCGCCGGATCTCTTCATCGCGTCCGATGACCGGATCGATCTTGCCCTGGCGGGCGAGCTCGACGAGATCGCGGCCATAGCGCTGAAGTGCCTGGTACTTGGATTCGGGCTCCTGGTCGGTCACGCGCTGGCCCCCGCGAACGTCCTTGAGTGCGGCGAGAATCCGATCGTGGTTGACGCCGGCGCTGGAAAGAATTTCCCGCGCTTCGCTTTTGACCTGAGCCAGCGCGAGCATGAGGTGCTCGGTCGAGACAAATTCATCCTTGAGCCGGTCCGCTTCCTTTTGCGCCTGATTGAAGACGTCCTGGGTCAGGCGGTTCATGCCGAGTTGCGTGCCCGTCGCCCGCGGGAGGCGCTCGAGTTGGGCATCGACCGCACCCTGGATCTGAGCGACGTTCGCACCCATCTTCTGCAGCAGCGGCGTGACGACGCCTTGGTCCTCGGTCAAGAGGGCCGCCAGCAAATGCAGCGGGAGCAGCTCACTGTGATCGCGCTGCTGGGCCAGTTCCTGCGCCCGCATGACCGCTTCCTGTGCCTTGACTGTGAACTTGTCGAACCTCATGTTTTCGTCCTTTTTGCGGGGCCGCGCAGCAGAAGACGTCCCACCGGAAACGGGCAATGCAAAGTGTGGTCCGCTTGAACCCGATCCGCCGATCGATCGCGGATCTGCTTGTGATCTATGGATTTATGTTCTCTTCAAGAGCGGGCTCACGGCGGGGGACAATCAGCGCTGGCTGCCAACGCGGCCAGGGGATCTTCCGGGCTGCAATTTTGGCAGTATCGCACGTCCCAGAGATTGCCCGCGATTGAGGCCGGATCGAGCTCGATGGTCGGAATGGAGCGAGCGCTCAGGCAACGACGATTTGCGCATCGGAGCCGGCGTCCTTGGTCAGGACATGGCGGATGATCTCCAGCCGCCGGGCAACGTCGCCCATGCCCTTGGGGCGCTTGACGGGGTTCACCCGCACGCACTCCATCACCAGGTTCGAGAGGGGCTCGGGGATCTGAGGATTGATCTTCGCGGGCGTCGGCAGCAGATCATCAACGAGCAGGCTGTTGTCGCTCTTCTTGAGCGTGTAGAGCGTGGGCAGTTTCTGGCCGCCGGTCAGCGTCCAGTACATCGTGGCGCCGAGATTGTAGATGTCGGTCTTGAAGGTAACCGGCTGGCACTTGACCTGTTCGGGGGCGATGTAGTCCGGCGTGCCCTGGATGCGGCGCTTGGCGGTGCCGGTCTTGGCGGCCTGGCCGAGGTCGATGATTTTCACATCGCCCTGATGGTTGAGCAGAATGTTGTTGGGCTTGAGGTCGCAGTGGACGTAGTTCATCAGATGCAGGGCATCGAGCGCTTCTGCGGTCTTGATGAAGACATCGACGATGCCGACCAGCGTCGGGGGGACGTTGAACTCGAGGGGACTGCCATCGAAGAGTTCCATCACCAGGATGGCGTCCGTGACCTTGAACAGAAGATTCTTGTTGATCTTGAGGTCGAACGTGCGGCGCAGGCCGGGATGTCGGACCTGCTTGCCGACCTCGTGCTCGGTTTCCAGTTGCTCGATGAAGCGAATGTCTTTGTCGTTCTTGCGGATGACGTGCTTGAGGGCGTACACCTGGCGCGTGCTGGGATCGGAGACGGCATAGATGAGGCTGCCGGCGCCTTCGCCGATCAGGCGGATGATCTCGTAACCTCCGAGCGCAGTGGGGGTTGCCGATGCGTCACCCGCGGTCGATGAGGTTTCGGATCGCGTCATTCGTTGGCTGCTCCAACCGGTACAATTTTTGGGGACGGGCACAGCCCGCCCGACCAGCCCTTTATATTACGGCCGGTCCTGTTGTTTATTTATAATCTTCAGCACCATTTAGAGCCAGTGCTCAGGCCGGTGACAGGCAGAGGGTTGGATCTCATCAGGGGTTATCGGCACGCCTGCCGTGCGACTTTGGGAGCCGGCGCTATTGCTCGTGAATGGCGATGCCCTTGATGTGGAGTGGCTTATTCGGACGGTTCTCGTCGTTGCGCGGGACGGTGGCGATCGCGTGGACGACATCCTGTCCCTGGGTGACCTGCCCGAAAATCGTGTAGTTCTGCGGCGTCAGCCAGGGGCTGTCGCCGTCGTTGATGAAGAACTGGCAGCCGTTGGTGTCCGGGCCGTGATTGGCCATGGCGAGGGTGCCGGCGGTGAATCCGTGCCGGGAATCCTTGTTCTCGTTTTCGAACTCATAGCCGGGGCCGCCGAAGCCGCTGCCGGTGGGATCGCCGCCCTGGATCATGAAGCCGGGGATGACGCGGTGGAAAATCGTTCCGTCATAGAAGCCTTCCCTGGCGAGGAAGACGAAGTTGTTGACGGTTTTGGGGGCTTCCTTTGCGAACAACTCGACGTCGATCTTGCCTTTGTCGGTGTCGATGGTCGCCGTGTACTTCTTGTTCACGTCGATCGTCATGGGCGGCGGCGCATCGTATTGCTTGCGCTGCTTCTTCTCAGCGGGTTGAGTGGTCTGGGCAAAGGCCCCGGCGGTGAGGGTCAGGAGCAAGGCGAGCGTGAGGGCGAGCTTCATGGAGGTCCTTTCTGGGTCATAGGATTCGCCGGGCAGCGGTCGAAGTCAACGGGGGCGCTTACGACTTAGAAGCCGGTGCGTTTGAATTGCTTCTCCAGGTCGCGAAGGGTAAGGCGCAGGGTTGTGGGGCGGCCGTGCGGGCAGTTGCTGGAGCGATCGACGAGGTTCTTGCGGGCCAGGAGGGCTTCGATCTCGCCGGGGGTGAGGGGATCGCCGGCTTTGATGGCGGCTTTGCAGGCCATCATGTCGAGAATCTCGTGAAGAAGTTCCTCACGGGTGAGATCGAGCAGTTCCTGCTCGCCGCGTTCGAGGATGTCGGCGACGAATTGGCCCGGTCCGAGGCGCTCGAGGAAGGACGGGAAAGAGTGGACGGCAAGCGTGTCGGGGCCGAAGGGAGCGACTTCGATTCCCAGGCGGGCCAGGAGCGGTTGGATCTGTTCGAGCAATGCCAACTGTGAGGAACTGACGGGCAGGGTCTCGGGGATGAGCAGGCGCTGCGATTCGAGGGGGCCGCGGGAGAGGCGGCCGAGGAGATCCTCGTACATGATCCGCTCGTGGAGGGCGTGCTGGTCGATGATGATCAGGCCATCCTCCGATTCGGTGACGAGGTAGCTGTTGTGGAGTTGAAGTGCCGAGGAAGATGGCCGATGGCCGGTTGCCGCTTGTCCGCTGTCGGTTGCGGCGAAGGTACCGGGGGCGGCGTTGGGGAGGGGCGTTGGAGGGGGGTTAGGGGGCTCGGCCTCAGTTTTGCCCTTTTCCCGAGGCGGCTGGGAAAAATTGGGCTGGGTCGGACTGCCGGCAGGAGGTAGATGGGACGGGGTGGTTTCAGCTTGGAGGTCGGGGGGCTCGACACCCTGCTGCGGGACTGAGCGGAAGAAGCTGGCAAGGCGCTGGTGCAGGTCGGGCCGGGCGTCGGCGCCATCGTGGCGCATGGGGACGGCGCTGGGCGTGAGGTCGGAGCCGAGAAGCTTTTCGCGCACGGAGGAGAGAACCAGGCCATGGATGCGGCCACCGTCGCGGAAGCGGACCTCTGCCTTGGCGGGGTGCACGTTGACGTCAACGTCGCCGGCGGGAACGTCGATTAGCAGAATGGCCGCGGGGTGCCGGCCGGGCTCGGTGAGGCCACGGTAGGCTTCGCGCAGGGCGTGCTGGATAAAGCGGTCGCGGATCATGCGGCCGTTGAGGTAGAGGTATTGATGTTTGGCAGTCGGACGCGCCAGTTCCGGCAACCCGATCAGACCGTGCAGGCGCAGCTCGGCATCGCGTGCTTCCACGGGCAGGCGCTGCTCGTGAAAGTCCTCGGGCCAGGCCTGCAGCAGGCGATCCTCCTGGCTGGTCGCCGGAAGATCGAGCGAAACGCGACCGTGGTGGAGAAGCTTGAAGGCGACGTTCGCGTAGGGAAGCGAAAGACGCAGTACGGCGTCGGAGATGTGCCCGAACTCGGTGGCGGTGCCTTTGAGGAACTTGCGCCGGGCGGGGACGTTGAAAAAGAGATTGCGGACTTCGACGACGGTGCCGACGTTTCCCGGGGCGGCCTGGGGATCGGAGATGGTGCCGCCGCGGTTGGAGATCTCGTAGGCGGCGTCGCCGCGGTCTGCCGAGCGGCTGAGAATGCGGGCGTGGGAGACCGAGCCGATGGAGGCGAGGGCTTCGCCGCGGAAGCCCATGGTAGCAATCTGGAACAGATCCTCATCGCTGGCGAGTTTGCTGGTGGCGTGGGAAGCGAAGGCGAGGGGAAGATCCTCAACAGGAATCCCCCTGCCGTCGTCGATGATGCGAATGAGCTCCCGGCCGCCGTCCTCGATTTCGATGGTGATGGATGTGGCGCCGGCGTCGAGGGCGTTTTCGATCAATTCCTTGACCACGGATGCGGGCGCTCGATGACCTCGCCGGCGGCGATCCGGTTGACGAGCGAGGCGGGCAATTGCTGAATAGGCCGAGCTTGCACGCGCGCGATTATAGGGAAAAAGTGCCGGAGGTGAGGGATGGCTGTGAGGTCTGCACAGGTTAATCACAGGCCGTTGCGGGAAGCTGCAGGCGGACCGGCAATCCGGCGGCCTCTTCGCCCGGATTAAGCCCCAAAGCGCGTGCAGTCGCCGGCGTGTGTAAATCGTACTATTGTTGCGTTGCGGCTTTCAGCGGCATTTGGGTTTCTCTGTTGGGATCGCTATGACGTGGCGAAGCAAGATGACCAAGTTCGTCCGGCAGCAGGTCTTGCCGTTTCTGTTCATCCTGCTGATCGGCTTTTCGTTCAAGTCGGCCATCGCTGACTGGAATACCGTTCCGAGCGGCTCGATGCGGCCGACCATCCTGGAGGGCGACCGGATCTGGGTGAATAAGCTGGCCTATGGGCTGAAGATCCCCTTTACGACCTGGCATCTGGCACGCTGGGGAACGCCGCAGCGCGGTGACATCGTGGTCTTCTTCTCGCCGAAGGACGGCACGCGGCTGGTCAAGCGCGTGATCGGTCTGCCGGGCGATGTCGTGCAAATGGCAAATGACCGGCTGATCATCAACGGGAAGTCCGCTCAGTACAGCCCGGTGGATCCAGCCATCGCGGCGGAGTTGTCCGCGGCTGAGCGGCCGCACCGGCGGCTGGCGGATGAGTCATTCGGGAAGCGGAAATATCCGGTGATGGCGACACCCGAGCTGCGCGCAATGCGCAACTTCGGGCCGGTGACCGTGCCGGCGAAGCATTATCTGGTCCTGGGAGACAATCGCGACAACAGCGCCGATTCCCGCTACATCGGCTTTGTTCCCCTCGACAGCATCGTCGGCCGGACTTCGTCGGTGGTCTTCTCGATCAACTACAAGGATTACTGGCTCCCGCGGGCGCACCGCTGGTTCTATTCACTTCCGTGACGCCGGCGGCGACGTGAGATGCCGCACCACGCCAGGCCAATCGCCAGGGCACCAAGATCCGGTTCGGGCACCACTGCAACGCCAAGAGGGGCACCGACGCCGAGACCGAGATTGGCATCAACGGCGGCATAGTCGTCGCCGGTAATCGCGTCGTCGAAATTGGTGTCGCCCATCAGAACCGCGATGCCGGGATCGATGCCGGTGGTCCCCAGGTTTGCGTCGATCGCGCCATAGTCGTCGCCGGTCACCTGGCCGTCGAGATTGGTGTCGCCGAAGTAGGTGTACTTTCCGACGATGGCGCCGGCGCCGATCGCGTCTCCGGAGCCGGCTGGCCAGTCGGTCGCCCCGGCAAGCGAATTGTCGAAGAGCAGCAGGATCGTCTTGCCGCCGGCATTCTGGCTGGTGGAGGAGACGATGCCGGTGGCGGCGGGATCGGTGTGGTCCCGATAGCCGGCAAGGACCAGGTCCTGGATATCGCTGAACGCGGCGTTCTCGACGACCAGATCGTTGTCGTTCAAATCCAGTTTGGCATCGGGAGCGATCCAGAGCGTCTGGGCATGGAACTGGGAGACGCCGCCCGCGGCCACGGTCGCGGACGTGCTCGATCCAAGCGACAGGTTGCGCAGGTGCTGCGGGGAATTGAAAGTGGCGAAGGTACCGCTGTTCGAGAGCTGGACATCGAGCGGGAAACTGCCATTGCCGCCGGCATCGGTATCCATGACCAGTTCGCCGCCGGTCATGACGAGCGTGGCGTTGCTGCCGTGGGATTGGGCGCCGTCCACGTGAAGCGTAGCCGGCCCGGGCTTGGTCAAGGTCACGCCGGCGGCAATCGACATGGGGCCGGTGGTCAGATCTTCGCCGCCCGGCAGGTACATGAATCCGGTGACAGGGAAGTTCGCCACGTCGAATACGCGCGCTGTCGTCGTCAGAACGAGGCTTGGCCCGCTCGCAGCACCGGGGATGTCCTCATCGGAGACGGCGAGCGTGTGCGTCGCGGAGTAGACGCCGGCGACGGAGCTGTCGAGGGAAGCGACATAGTCGTGCTGGCTTCCGGCAGCGAGATTCGCAAAGGGAGCGGCGGTGGTGGAGAGGCGCGCGGTATCGCCGGAAGCGGTGACGGAATCGAGGTCCAGGGCCGCGGTGTATCCTGCGGTAGCGACGAGATTGTGGACCGAGAACGGGCTGGTGCGGGCTGCGCTGCCGAGGGGAACATATCCGAAATCGATGCTCTTGCTGTCCTGATCGCTGCCGCCATCGAAGCTGGCGTTGGAGGGATCGAGCACCTGGGCGCTGATGTTGATCGTATCGTTCTGATCCGCCGATCCCTGGCCCGCGGCGGCCGTGGTGAGGTCGGTGTTGTCGATGGTGATCGTGCCGCTCTTGAGGCCCGCGGTCGCGGTGGAGCCCGAAAGGCTCACGGAGATCGTCTTGGAGTCCGCATCGTAGCGGAAGGGATGGCCGGTGCCCGCGTCCGGGCTGGTCGCTTCGCCGCTGGTCAGGACGTCATAGGTCGTGGGGGTATATCCCGTCTTTGTGATCGCCACGTTCGCCGACGGCAACGCGCTGTTTTTGATGACCCGGCCGAGCGAGACGTTCTGGCTCGAGGAGCCATCGCTGTTGACCGATGAGCCGACGTGGATCTGCGAGTTGTTGGCCTCGGTGCCGAAGATGGCCCAGACGTACTCGGGGTGATCGATGTAGGGGTTGCGGTTGCCTTGGTAGTAGGTGGGGTTGAGCGCGGAGCTGTAGGTGTATTCGTTGCGGCGGCGCTCGAAGTTGTCCACGCCGTCATCGTAGTTCCAGTGCAATAACGAGTTGAGGTCGCCCATCTGGTAGAGCTGGGGCGTGCCGTTGATCAGGGAGAGATTGTTGGTCTGGTTCTGGCCGTAGCGGGTGGCCATGTAGAACATCGCGCGGGCGATGTCGCCGCGGTCTTCATTGCCCGGATACCAGTAGGTGTCGCTGCCATCGCTGTTGGCGCCGTAGGAACCGGAGTAGGGATAGTAGCCGTAGCCGTAGTCGCCGCGTGAAGAGTTGACGCTGGGGTTGGACGGGGCGACTTCAAAAAGATCGGAAGCCACGCCGTGGTAGCTGTTGCTCACCTGTGAGCTGGTTAGATTGAGCCAGTGCTTGGGGAAGAGGTGCTCGCGGTTCCAGGTCACGCCGGCGTCCCAGGTGCCCGAGACGCTCTGGCGGTTGTAGACTAGCAGAATGTTCGATGAATTGTTGGGATCCTGATAGAGAATGGCATCGGCGTACCGGGTATCGCCATAGGTGCGTGAGACAAAGCCGGTGCTGATGATATTGTACAGATTGCTCTTGAGGGTCGTGCCGGTGCCGGTCGCGGTGTTGTAGTAACTCGCCGGGGCGTCGTACGCCGGATTGGGCGGCTCGTAATCCGCCAGGGCCGTCGAGAAAAAGAGAAAGAACGACCGCAGCGCCCGCTTTGCACAAGATTCGTCGATTCATGCCCTACCGCTCGATTGCCCCGTCCGGCTGCGACGGGAGGACCAGGAACTCCAACTCCTTGACCACTTACCTCGAATCGAGGCCTCCGGACGTGCCAGCCACTTCGCCCTCGCGCTCGCACGCAACCAAAGCAAGCGCTTGCAGTATAGCGAAATCGCGGCGAAAAGCGCGCGGATTCACCGGAAATCAGCAGAATCGGGAAATCGCCGGTTTAAGATGGGCAGGCCGCGCCGGCCGCTATCCACTCCTGGCCACCGCGATGCACTCCATCTCCACCTGGATTTTCCCCAGGCAGTTCATGATCGTGGTGCGGGCGGGAAATGGCGGCTTGAAATACTGCCGATACAGCTCGTTGTATTTCCCGAAGTCGTCGGCATTCCTGATATACCCGCGAACCTGGCACACCTGCGCCAGATCCGAGCCGGCCGCCTCCAGTGTCTTGATCAAGCGCTGCATCATGCGATGAAACTCGTTCTCGAACGTATCGGGAACGATCTTGCCCTCATCGTCCGTGGATGCCTGGCCGGAAATGAACAGCAGGTCCCCCACTTTCGTCGCGGGACTGAACGGGAGCGGCGTTTTCACCGCATCTTGAGCGACCGGATACTCGATCTTGGTCATTGCTTACCTCAGTTGCAACCAGAGCGTGTCATGCACTTTCCGCACCCCGCGATGGGCGGGAATCGACACCTTTAGCGGATGACAAGCGATTTGGAAATACTCCGGTTACGCCGCCGGCATTTCGCAAGCCTCGTTTGCCAGGGCCGCAAGCCGATGCGCTGGGGTGCCGCGGGCGGGCAGGCCATACAATAGGGCGATGAAGATCGCGGAAATCTTCTACTCGATTCAGGGCGAGGGAAAGCTCGCGGGCGTCCCGTCGGTGTTCGTCCGCGCGTCCGGGTGCAACCTGCGCTGCGTCTGGTGCGACACGCCGTACGCGAGTTGGGAACCGCAGGGAGATCAGCTGGCCGTCGGGGAGATCGTGCGGCAGGTTAAACGGCACGATGCCAGCCATCTCGTGCTGACCGGCGGCGAGCCGATGATCATGCCGGATATTGTGGAACTGTGTACAGCGCTCAAGGCCGAGCAGATGCACATCACCATGGAAACCGCCGCCACCGTTTTCAGGCCGGTGGAGATCGACCTCGCCAGCCTCTCGCCCAAGCTCGCCAATTCGACGCCTCACGATCGGGACGGCGGCAAACACGTCGAGATGCACGAGAAGCAGCGCTTGAATTTTGACGTGATGCAGGAGTTCATCGACGCCTCGCCGCAGTTTCAGTTGAAGTTCGTGGTGTCGCATGAGGGCGATCTGGATGAAATCCACGAGATCCTTGGCAAACTCAAGGGCTGGCGGCCCGAGGATGTGCTCCTGATGCCGGAAGGAATCGACGCCGGCACGCTGCACACGGCGCGGGCTGGCTTGCGGAAATCTGCGAGCGCACGGGCTTTCGCTATTGTCCCCGTCTGCACGTGGAGCTTTATGGCAACCGTCGGGGAACCTGACGCCCCCTTCCCCCGGCATCCGGGAGTTCTAAAATCGGCCTGCGATGAGAGTGAAGCTGATCAAGACCTTCGGCTTTGAAGCCGCGCACGACCTGCCGACCTTCCCGCCGGGCCACAAGTGCCGCCGGCTGCATGGCCACTCGTTCCGGTTTGACGTTATCGTCGAAGGCGAGGTCGATCCGGCCAGGGGATATCTCATCGACTATGGCGACATCAAAGCCGCGGCCGAACCGCTGGTGAAGCGTCTGGATCACTATCACCTCAACGAGATCGAGGGGCTGGAGAACCCGACCAGCGAGAACCTCGCCAAATGGATCTGGGAGGGCCTTGAGTCTTCACTTCCTGACCTCGCTGCCGTTATCGTTCACGAGACCTGCACGACGGCATGCGAGTACCGGGGAACATGAAGCAAGTTTATTTAGATCAATAACTTAATAAGGTTAGTGATGAATGGGAGCGCGGGCAGATCCGGCAAAAATGTCTGGGCATGCATCCGCCTGGGGCGCGTGCCTTAATCCTGATTCGTATGGATGACGAATGGGGATGCGTTTGGGCGACAACCAGGTTTAAACGGCTTGGGTTGCGCCCATTGGACGCAGCGCACAGCGGGCCGGAGAGAATCCGCGTCTGGGGGGCGTTTGGGGGGGGCGTGGAGGTGGCTGGGGGGGCTGGCAACTGCACTGGCGACCCGCAGGGCTGACCTTTTGACGCGGTCGGGTTTGCACGGTGTAGGTACGGTGTGAGTACGGTGTGAGTCGGAGCTTTTGCACAAGCGGACGTCAATATGTCGCACTGGTTCTGCCGCGCCGCTTCTTCGGTAATCTGCGGGGGATGGGGTGGGCGAAGCGGCGGGTTGCGGGGGCGGGAAGGCTCCTTTGGTCTCCTGTGCATCCGTCTGGCCCGCATGCCTTAATCCCGATCTACATGAAACGCTATAGACCTGCTGCTTGGATGATCATTTATGCCTTTTCTTGACATCTTTTGAAAAATTATGCACAATATTGGTAGTAATCGGATAGGATTTGACGCATGGCGGCAGCAGGCGTGCAAGTATTGGATCGCAAGGAAGTTGAATCTCTGGTTCGCGAGGTGTTGCGCCAGCGGTTGCGCGGCGAGATGGCCCCGCCGGTCCGCGAGCAGAGCGCTCGGCAGGTCGGTGGCCCGCCCCACCCGCTGGTGGTGAATGTTTCGGCCCGGCACGTCCACGTCAGGCAGGAAGATCTCGAGGTGCTGTTCGGCGCTGGATCGAAGCTGACCAAGCTCAAGGATCTTTACCAGCAGGGGGAGTTCGCATCGGAGCAATTGCTGACGATTGTCGGGCCGCGGCAGCGGATCATTCCCAACGTTCGCATCCTCGGGCCGGTGCGCAACTACACGCAGGTGGAGTTGAGCTATACCGACGGCATTTACCTGGGCGTGGACCTGCCCCTGCGGATCAGCGGCAATCACGAGCAGACGCCGGGCATCACGCTCCTGGGCCCGAAGGGCGCGCTGACGATCCCCGGGGGCGTCATCCGTGCCGAGCGCCACGTGCACATGAGCACGGAGGACATGAACTACTACGGCGTGAAGGACGGCGACTACATGAAGCTGCGCATCGACGGGCCGTGCGGCGTGAGCTTCGATCGCGTCAAGGTGCGCTATCACCCCAAGGTGATTCTCGAAGTGCACATCGATACGGACGAAGGCAATGCCTGCGACCTGGAGTCGGCGACGCACATGGAATTGTCCAAGTGAGAGTCATTTGTCACTTGTCCCTTGTCCCTTGCGACCGCGAGCGACAAGTAACCAATGACCAATGACCAATGACAAACGAAAGGATCTGATCATGCCAAGTGAAGCTTTAGGGCTGCTGGAGACCAAGGGGGCTCGTCGCCCTGGTGGAAGGCTCCGATGCCATGCTCAAGGCAGCGAATGTGGAGATGGTCGGCTGGGACAAGGCGGGCGCCGGATTGGCGACGGCCTTCGTCAAGGGCGACGTAGCCGCGGTGAAGGCAGCCGTCGATGCGGGGGCGGAAGCCGCCGGACGCGTCGGGCAGGTCGTCAGCGTGCATGTGATCGCCCGGCCGCACGATGACCTCGGCGGCATGATGCCCAGGAAGAAGGGCGCGGCACCTGCGTCCGATCGCGGCATCGGCACGGGAGCGCGGAAGTAAATCATCCGTGGCAGGGGCTTAAAGCTCGTGTCACAAGGAGCATGCAATGGCAGACGGAAATGGAAATGGTTCGTTCGGAAACGCCCTGGGCCTGGTCGAAACCAAGGGCTGGGTGGGCCTCGTCGAGGCGACCGATGCGATGTGCAAGGCGGCCAACGTCGAGATCGTCAAGACGATCCCGATTGGAGGCGGATTCGTTACGACCATCGTGCGTGGCGACGTCGGCAGCGTAAAGGCCGCCGTGGATGCAGGCGCGGAAGCGGCGGGACGCGTGGGTGAGTTGATCGCAGCGCACGTGATTGCCCGGCCGCATCCGGATCTGCTTACCGGGTATGGCGCGGCCTGAATCGAGCGGATTCCCGCGGAGCTGTGATGCACGTTCTCGTCGCCAACCTCGGCAGCACCTCGTTCAAGTACAAGTTCCTCGACATGGAGCTTGGCGGCGAGGTGGTGGTGCGCGGCGGCTACGAGCGCATCGGGCAGCCCGATTCACAGTTCGCCACCCACGGCGACGTCATCGACGTGATCCTGAAAGACATCGGTTGCAAGCCGGATGCGATCGGGTTCAAGGCCGTGCATGGCGGCCCGATTTCCGGCGCCGTTCGCGTAAACGATGAAGTGATCGATACGATGGAGCAGTTTGCGGATGTGGCGCCGGCACACAATCCGCCTTACATCGCGGCGATGCGGGCATTCGCCAAGAAGCTCCCCAGCGTGCCGCAAGTGGCGTGCTTTGAGACGGCATTCCATCAGACGATTCCCGCGGCGAGGCAGATCTACGCGATTCCGTATCAGTGGACCGAAGAGTTGGGCATCCGGCGCTACGGCTTCCACGGCGCTTCGCATCGTTACATCGCAACCCGCGTCCCCGAACTGGTTAGCAAGGAGAAATCCCGGCGGATCATCTCGTGCCACCTCGGCGGATCGAGCTCGATCTGCGCCATCGAGAACGGCAAGAGCGTGGCCAACTCCTTCGGCATGACGGCGCAATCTGGCATTCCACACAACAACCGCGTGGGCAACTTCGACACGTTTGCGCTGCTGAAGCTGCTCAAGAGCGGGATGGAGTTGAAGGAGATCTTTCGCAAGCTCTGCAAGGAAGGCGGCCTGCTGGGGATGAGCGGGGTCTCGCCGGACATGCGGGATATCGATAAGGCCGCGAAGGAGGGCAACGCGCGGGCGAAGCTGGCGCTGGATGCCTTGTGCGAGAGCATCCGCCATTACATCGGAGCGTACCTGGTGGCGCTGGGTGGGTGCGACGTGCTGGTCTTCACCGGCGGGATCGGTGAAAACGCGATCGGGCTGCGCGACCAAGTGTGCGCGAACCTCGAATGGGCGGGGATCGTGCTCGATCCCAACAAGAACCAGATACACGGGCAGGAAACGGAGATCAGCGCGGTCGAATCGGATTGCGCGGTCTGGATCGTGCCGACGAATGAAGAGTTGATCGTGGCGCGGCAGACGGTGGCCGTGCTGAATGTGAACTAAAGACAATGGAACCACAGATGCACACAGATAAACACGGATCGAGCAACGAGATCAATCTGTGTTCATCCGTGTTCATCGGTGGTTTCAAAGGAGATTGGTATGGCAAACGGTGAAGCAATCGGGTTGATCGAAACCAAGGGCATCGTCGCCGCCGTCGAGGCGTGCGATGCGGCGCTCAAGGCGGCAAACGTGCAGTTCGTGGAGCAGCACAAGGTCGGCAGCGGGCTGGTCGCCATCACGCTCAAGGGCGACGTCGCAGCCGTTCGCGCGGCGGTCGATGCCGGCGCCGAAGCCGGCGGGCGCGTGGGCGAAATCGTCAGCGTGCACGTGATTCCGCGGCCGCACGGCGAAGTTGCGAAGATGGGGTGAGAGTGACGCGTGATACGTCATACGTGATTTCATGACGGCATCACGTATCACGTCATCAGGAGTTTCCATGTTCCTCGCACGAATCACCGGTCATGTGGTTGCGACGCAGAAGGACAAGAGCCTGAACGGGCAGAAGCTGTTCGTCGTCGAGCCGCTGAACGTGAAGTACGACGGCGAAAGCAAGCCGGCGTCGCTGGGCAATACGGGGCGGGCGATCGTGGCGATCGACACCGTCGGCACCGGCGAGGGGCAGCTCGTGCTCGTCGTGCAGGGCTCGAGCGCGGATGACCGATCAGACCAAGACGCTGCCGGCCGATGCGGTGATCATCGGCATCGTCGATTCGGCCGAATTTGACGGGAAAACGTTCTATCGGACAGAGCAATGAACCAGGCGATCGTTCAGGATGTCGTGACGGAAGTGATGCGAAGGCTCGAAGCGCGGCGCGGCATCCGCGCCGGCGAAGATGCCCCGGCCAACGAGCGGAAGCGGCCGGATGCACCGCGCGCGGCGGATGTCCGCACCGGCGAATACGGCATCTTCTGCAACGTCGATGAAGCCGTCGCAGCGGCGAGCGAGTCGCAGAAGAAGCTGATGAAGCTCTCGCTTGATGACCGTGATGCGATCGTGAAGCTCATTAAGAAGCTGGCCAAGGACAACGCCAGCATCTGGGGCAAGATCGAATATGACGAGACCAAAATCGGTCGGCTCGATCACAAAATCGAGAAGCTCCAGATCCTGGAACTAGTACCCGGCGTCCAGTGGCTCAAGACCAACGCGTACAGCGGGACCAACGGCGTCTGCCTTGAAGAATTCGCGCCATTCGGCGTCATCGGCGTGATTACACCAGTAACGCACTCCGTCCCCACGCTCAGTGCCAACGCGATCAACATGATCGCCAGCGGTAACGCGATCGTGTGCAATCCTCATCCGAGCGGAACCAACTGTGCGGCACACGCGGTGTGGGAATACAACAAAGCGATCGCCCAGAAGTTTGGCATCGAGCACCTCGTGGCGGTGATCGTCCCGCCGACGCTGGAGACGGCCGAGGCGATCTTCAAACATCGTGGGATTGCCCTGCTGGTCGCAACGGGCGGTCCGAGCGTGGCGCGGGCGGCGCTGGCCAGTCGCAAACGCGCCATCGTTGCCGGGCCGGGAAATCCCCCTGTGGTGGTGGACGAAACCGCCTGCCTGAAGAACGCCGCCGAGTCGATTGTCAAAGGCGGCGCTTACGACAACAATCTCCTCTGCATCGGCGAGAAGCAGGTCTTCTGCGTCGAAAGTGTCTTCGACAAGCTGATGAGCCAGATGGAGAAGGCCGGCGGATTCATTCTCAACTCATCGCAGATCGACAAGCTGACCTGTGTCGCATTCACCGGCGACGAGGGCAAGAAGCACGTCAACAAGGACTACGTCGGCAAGGATGCGAGCGTGCTCGCCGACGCGGCGGGAACTTCGGTGCCCCCCGCCACCCAGACTGCTCGTGGGCGAGACCGACAAGAATCACCTGTTCGTGCAGGAAGAACAGATGATGCCGTTCGTGCCGTTCGTGCGCACGCGAAACGTCGAGGAGGCGATCGACCTGGCCATCGAGAGCGAGCACGGCTATCGCCACACGGCGATCATCCACTCCCGAAATATGGACACGGTGACGAAGTTCGGCCGGCGCGCCAATGTCACGCTCTTTGTCGTCAACGGCGCCAGTCCTGCGGGATTGGGCCTCGGCGGGCAAGGGTATCTAAGCTACAGCATCGCCACGCCAACAGGCGAGGGCATCACCAATCCGCTGACGTTCACGCGATATCGGCGGATCATGATGACCAACAGCTTGAGAATGATTTAGATGCAACTCGCAACCGTCATCGGCAACGCAACCGCAACGATCAAGCATCCCTCGCTCGAGGGCTGGCGGATGCTGGTGGTGCAGCCGCTGAATGCGGCGCGCAAGCCCGAAAGCGATTGTCTTCTGGCGGTCGATCGCCTGGGCGCCGGCGCCGGCGATACGGTCATTATCAACTGCGACGGCAAGGGCGCGAGAGAGTTGGTGGGCGATCAAAAAAGCCCAGTGCGTTGGTTCACCGTTGGGATCGTGGACGAATGATCTTTACGCAGCGACAGCTCGAAGCCCTGCACAACGGCAACGGCCAGATCGTCCTGCCTTACCAGGCAAGATTGTCCCCCCTGGCACAGGACTGGGTTCGGCGGAAGAGGATTGTGATTGGCTACGGCAACGTCACCGCGGAACTGATGCCAAAGCTCGGCAGTTCATCGCCCCTACCGCCCGAAAGCCCAAGAGGCGCCGGGAAATATCTGTGGTGGTGCGACGGGCCCTGCGGATCGGCCAAGGGCGCGATTGTCAGCCTCTCGCGCGAAGCGAATCTTGCCTCGATGCAGATTCCATCAGACGCCAAGCAGATCGTGCTGGTGGTCAAGACGCTGGCCGGCGAGATCAAGAGCGGCAAGATCGACGGCGGGATTCTCCTGGTCAAAAGCGGCGCGGTGGCACTGGTTCTAGCCAACCGTTGCCCGTCACTGCGCGCGGTCCTGGGCACGTGCATCGATTCGGTCGAGCAGGGAATTCAGAATATCGCGGCGAATGTGCTGGTGATCGAGCATCCATACGTAACGCTGATGCAGGCGAAGAACCTCGTTTCGCGCTTCATTCGCGCCGAGCGCACGTTGAGCGATTCGATGGCGAAGCTGATCGAGGAGGTGGCGTCATGCGGATAGGCAAAGTCGTTGGTCGCATCACGCTGAACCGCGCTTACCCGACGCTCGTCGGCGGGCGATTCCTCATCCTCGAGGTGCAGGACCGCTTCTCCCTTTCAGGTGGCACCCGAAAGAACAGCGAGTATCTCATCAGCTACGACCACATCGGGGCTCACGAGGGCGATTTGGTCGCTTTTACCGAGAGTCGCGAGGCGTGCATGCCGTTTTATCCTGAGAAGATGGTTCCACTGGATGCCTACAACGCGGCCATCCTCGATCGGGTGCAGATCAATCACGAAATTCAGGTGTAACTATGGCTTACAACGGAAACGGCCGAGCAAATTCTCTCAAGCCGGTGAGCGAATGGAAGCTCAAAGAGCAGATGTGCGACATTGGCCGGCGTATCTGGCTCAAGAGCTTCTGCGCCGGTAACGAGGGCAACCACTCTTATCGCATCGGCGAAAACCGCATCCTCTGCACGCCGACGGGAATCTCCAAGGGCAATCTCAAGCCGGATGACCTCTGCCTGGTGGACATGCAGGGCAAGCAAGTCGGCGGCTCGCGCAAGCGCACCAGCGAAATCCTTCTGCACCTGGCGATCTACAACGCCCGGACCAACGTCAAGGCAGTCATCCACAGCCATCCGCCTCATGCGACGGCGTTCGCGGTGGCAGGCGTGGATCTACCGACCTGCATCCATCCCGAAGCCGAAGTGTTTCTCGGCGCGGTCAAGACCGCCAAGTACGTCACGCCTGGCGACACCCGCCTGGGCAAGTCGATCCTGCCCTACGTGAAGGAATGCAACACGATTCTGCTCCAGTCGCACGGGATCGTGACCTATGCGCCGGACCTCGAGCAGGCGTATTACCAGCTGGAAATCGTCGATGCATATGCGCGAATCCTGCTGTTGGCCAAGCAGGTTGGATCGATTCGGCCGCTCGACTCGGCCGAGATGAAGGAGCTGCTGGAGCTCAAATCCAAGTTCGGCATGAAAGACGCCCGCGTGGAGGCGGGGCTGGAGACGATGACCTGCTCGACGGATTTCCTCACCCGCGTCGGAGACATCGCGACCAAGGGCCGCATGCAGGCCGGCGACGGCACAGTCCCGGCGCCTGCAACGAGTTCATGCTCGCAACAGCCATCGGGCATGGAGCGCGCCATCGCGCAAATGGTCCCCGAAAACTATTCCGAGTCCGACATCGAAGCGCTCGTGCAGACGATCACGGACCAGATCATCGCCGCCGCAACATGATACGCAACCGCAGATGCACACAGATAAACACCAGTTCAATTCCTCCTATCGGTGTTTATCCGTGTTCATCGGTGGTTCCTGAGCCTTGAGATTCAACATGCAGAAGTCACTCGACATCAAGCTGGCCAACATCCACCTCGATCCATTCGGCGCGAAGGACTTTATCCTCGCGGACGCCAAGGACGCCGACATGGCCGCGGGGCTGGCCTCGCCCGGCAAGGACGCGCGCACGGGCAAGATGCGCTCGCTCTCGCAGTACCGCGATCAGATGCGCGAGATCGTCAAGCAGGGGCTCGTGGACATCATGCTGATGTCCGCCTCGACGAGCGAAATCCTGACGATCCAGGAGCGGCTGTTCGACAACTCGCACGTGACGCCCGCCGCCCGCGCCAATGACACGACCGACATTCACCTGATGACCGGCGGCACGTATGCGGCCGCCCCGTCGCGTCCCTTCCAGTCGACCACGATTGATCACGTCCAGGCGGGAAGGATTGACCCGACCGACGCCGAGCGCCGCCGCGGCGCAGACCTCGGCCTGTATTCCATCACGCCCAACAACGACATCGTTTTCGACTACGCGACGCTCAACGCCTACAAGGAATTCCGCATCGAGGCGGAGCGCAAGGGATTCCGGCATTTCATGGAAGTCTTCGATCCCAACGCCTGTGGCAGTCATTGCCCCACCGATCTCGGCCGATTCATCAACGACCTGATCGTCCGCACCCTTGCCGGCGTCCCCACCAGGGCCCGGCCAATCTTCCTGAAGATCGCCTACCACGGGCCGCGTGCGATGGAAGAGCTGGTCGAGTACGACCCGCACCTGGTGCCGGGAATTCTGGGCGGCTCAAGCGGAACCACGCATGATGCGTTTAAGCTTCTGGAGGACGCGAAGAAGCACGGCGCCCGGGCCGCACTTTTCGGCCGAAAGATCAACAATTCCGAGGATCAGCTCACGTTCGTTCGTTATCTCCGCGCAATCGCGGAGGGTCAGATCGCGGCGGAACAAGCCGTCAAGGCCTACCACGGCGAGATCCAGAAGCTCGGTCTCAAGCCCTATCGCGCACTCAAGGACGATCTCGAGCTGACTACCACCGCCACCAGCTACGCGGGGACCGGCTCGACCGTGTCGCTTAGCGGGACTGCCGCCAAACCCGCGAGGCAGGCGTCGCCCCAACCGAAATCCAATGCCACGCCCGATTTCAAGAAGATGACCAGCGCCGAAAAGGTCGCCTATGCGCGGGCCCGCCTCAAGGACGATATCGTACGCAGCGCCCAGGGGAACGGCCGACGATGATGATCGCGGATGCACAATCCCGGCTAAAGGAATTGCTCGCACAGCGCGGCATGAGCGATCTCGATTCGCTGGCCGACGCACTCGATGTCTCACAATCCACCGTTCGCCGTGATCTCGACGCGCTCGAAAGCCAGGGCCTCGTCAAGCGCACCCACGGCGGCGTGATCTGGACTGCCGACCGCCAGGCGTCACTCCGTCCCTACGCATTCGACCAGCGCATGGCCTACAACGTCGAAGCCAAACGCCGAATCGGACGCGCTGCCAAGACGCTGGTCAATCCCGGCGAGACCATCCTCATCGACGGCGGTACCACCACCTTCTACTTCGCTGAGCAGCTCGTCGGGATGCCGCTTCAGATCGTCAGCAACTCCCTGCCGATGGCGGACCTTTTCCTCAATGATGAAAACGTCGAACTCGTCCTCACCGGCGGCTTGCTCTATCCGCGATACGGCGTACTCCTGGGCCCCATGGCCGAGCAGATGGTCGGAACCATCCACACCAAGACGCTCTTCTTCTCCGTCGCCGGCATCCACGACGGCGCGCTGTATAATCAGAACCTCCTGCTGGTGCAGGTCGAAAAGCGGATGATCGAGCAGGCCCAGCGCATTGTGCTGCTGGCCGATGCCGAGAAGTTTGGTCAGCAGGCACTCAGCCGCTTGTGCGGCTTAGACGAAGTGGATGCGGTCGTGGTCGATGAGCCCTTGCCGCAGGAACAGCGGAAGATAGTCGAGCAGGCGGGATGTGAACTGGTTATCGCCCAAGCCGAAGTCGGCAGCAACCGCGAGTGAACTGGGGTGGCGCTATTCAAGAACGACAACTTTGACGACGTTCGGCCCATGAACGCCGGTCACGACGTTCATCTCAATATCCGCAGTCTTTGAAGGGCCGGTGATCATAATGATGTTGGACCGGTCGCGCTCGGGCTCGGCGAGCTTGGCCATCAGATCGAGCAGATCCGGCAGGATCACCTTCGGCTCCACGATCGCAACGTGAACCAGCGGAACCAGCGACAGCGCCCGCCCATTCGCCGCTGCAGGTTCGATCGCCAGCGAACCCGTTTCGGCCACGGCATAGGTCACATCCGTAATGCCGCAATCGATGTCATCGTAGATCTGGTCTAGCGATAGTTCCGACCAACTCGCGGCCTCAAAGCCCTCCTGCCGCAGCGTCTGGAGAACGTTCAACTCCTCCAGCAGCGGCGACGATGCAACGGCAATTTTCTTGATGTTTGATTCGCGAAGAAATGCGATCAACTGCTCGCCGACCTTCTCGCGGGAAGCCCGGCCAGCTTTCATCTTCATCGCCGCTGCCTGCCGAACAAAAACGTCCGACAGATCCGCGCCCCCATGAACCAATCGCGCAATCGATTCATCGATCACCGGCGGCGTCGGCGCATGTTCCAGCGGCCTTGAACGCCCCAGCGCCCGGCGAACCTTGTCCAGAACGGTTGGTTGATTGTCTTCCATATCGTTACGCGCACTGCGCCAAAGCTGATGAAAGCTCTTCGTCGCGGGCGCCGGCATATCCCGCACCTGCGTCCATCCCGCGGCGACCTTCGGCATCCGCCGCACCCAGCCATTGAGGCGGGCCCGACGGCGCAGGTCCCATCCCTGCACTTTCCCAATGATCTTGTAAAGCAGCGGACTCTTGAGGCTCCATGCCCAGATTCGATACAGCGCGCGCTCGATCGCCGAATTGAGATGCGTGTGGGTGATGTCCCGGCGCAGGTTGATCAGGTGCTTCGGGATGTTGATCTTCACCGGGCATGCTTCGTAGCAGGCGCCGCACAGCGAACTGGCCTGCGGGAGATCCTTGAAATTGCCCAGCCCCTGAAAGAGCGGCGTAACCAAGGCCCCGATCGGTCCCGGATAAACCGACCCATACGCGTGCCCGCCGATCTTGCGATAGACCGGGCAGGCATTCAGGCACGCCCCGCAGCGAATGCACCTCAACGTCTCGCGATATTCTTCGTTGGCGAGGATTTCCGTCCGGCCGTTGTCGATCAGGACGAGGTGAAATTCCTCCGGCCCGTCCCTCTCGCCCGCCAGGCGAGGCCCGCCGAAAATATTGGTATAGACGGTAAATGGCTGTCCCGTTGCACTGCGCCAGCAGCTTGAGCATCACCGCGACATCGCTCATGCGAGGAACAAGCTTTTCAATTCCCACCAGCGACACCAACACCCGCGGCGTAGTGATCGATTGCCGCTGATTCCCTTCGTTCTCCACGCAGCAGATCTGCCCCGTCTCGGCCACCAAGAAATTCCCGCCCGTCATGCCGAAGTCCGAATGGCGGAACTTATCGCGCAAGTATCTGTGCGCCTGCATCGTCAGGGTTTTGGGATCGTCGTTGTAGGGCGTGTGGAAGTATTCCGAAAAGAGCTTGGCGATCGACGCCTTGTCCTTGTGCACGATCGGCGCCACCAAATGGCTCGGCCGGTCGTGCGAGATCTGGATAATGAACTCTCCCAGATCCGTCTCCACTACCTCCATGCCGATCGCTTCGAGCCGGCACAAGGTGAATCTCCTCCGACACCATCGACTTGGATTTGATGCATCGCGTGCATTTCGCTTTCTTCGCAATACCGGCAATGATGCGGTTGGCCTCATCGGCGTCGCGGGCAAAGTGCACCTTGCCACCGTTCTTGTGGACGTTACCGATGAGCTGCTCGAGGTAATAGTCGAGGTTCTCGATGGTATGCTGCTTGATCTGCCCCGCGAGCGTGCGGAGCTTGTCAGAATCGGGCAGGTCGAGGAGTTGCTGCTGCCGAGCCGTGTATTGCCGGAGAACCGCCGCATTAATCGCGGTCTTGAGCCGCTCATCCCCCGCTGCCCTGGTCGATACTTGGTGAAAATCGAAATCCGACGCGTGCGCCTGCTCGAGAGATGCGTTTGTATGCTCGTCGAGGTGCTTTTGATCGGACAGGGTAGCCATGGGAGCGGAATTGTATCGAAGTCAGCGCAGCAGGGCCACGCGATTGCAACGTGTTTCAGCAGCGTCTGTTGCGGCGTTTGTTTTCTCCTGCCCAAACTAATCTTCCAACTCCATCGTTGACGAACAAATCCCCAAAATGTAGTCCTAACAAAATATGAACTAGAGGACATACAGGCATGCGGCTGATTTCATGCCACAACGGAAAACTGCAGGAGCTGGCCGAGATCGGCCTGAAAACCTCTGATGTGCACTCCTTCAAAACCGGCATCGATCCGATCGACTGCCTGGCCCCGGGCCAAGTCTTTCCCCGTGGGGCCGTGCACGAAATCCTCTCTCAAACCGGCCACGAGGCGGGAACGTTCTTTGCCGCCATCCTCGCCCGCAGCGCGGCGGGGATGAACTCCGTCTCACCCGCCCCGATCATCTGGTGCGATCCCCGTAAGCGCCTTTACCCTCCTGCCCTGGCACATCTGGGAATTAACCTCGCAAATCTCTATGTCCTCCACCCCCGCAATGAAGTGGACGAAGCCTGGGCAGTGGCGGAGTGCCTGCGCTGCAAGGGTGTCGGCGTGGTGATCGCTTCGCCGCAGCGCTCTCGCGCATCGCCGCCAGGAAATTGCAGTTGGCCGCCGAGACCGGCCAAATCGCCGCGATCCTGATGCGCCGTAGCGGCCCCGGCTCGAACATATACGCCGCCGCCACGCGCTGGCTCGTCATGCCGCATCCCGGCGAGCGGACCATTCGTCGCTGGAAAATCCAGCTCGTTCACGGCCACGGAGGGCACATCGGTCAAAGCGTCTTTCTGGAGCATTGTCGTGAAACAGATGTTGTGCGTGCGGTTACGGAACTGGCCGATCGACCGGCTGCGTCGCCGGAGCAGAGCCTCATCGCATGAACCGCTCGTCCTCGTCCAGGCCGTCGGCGGCCGGCAGCTTGTTGTCGCCGTTTCAACTGAAGCGCGCGCCCACGGCATCTGGCCCGGCATGACGCTGGTAGAAGCGCGGGCGATGCATGCCGGATTGATCCATGCCGATCATGACGCCCCGGGTGATATCCGCGGCCTGACGGCGCTGGCCAAATGGATGCAACGTTTCACACCGGTGGTCTGTCTGCCGGAAGATCTGACAGAGGGACACGCCAATTACCTGTTTCTTGACCTCACCGGCTGCGAGCGACTGTTTGGCGGCCTGACCCCTCTGGTCAACCTGATCGAGAAATCGCTCAAGCAATTGCGCATCAGCGCAAAATTAGCCGTCGCCCCCACAGCCGGAGCAGCATGGGCGGTGGCCTTTTTTGCAAAACAATCGCCGGCGTTCTACCAAGCGCCCGTCGAACAAGCCATTTCTCCCCTGCCGATCGCGGGCCTGCGCGTCGACATCCAGACCACCGAATCTCTTCACCATCTCGGCATCGAGACCATCGGCCAGCTCATGCAACTCCCGCGAGAAACCTTGCCAGCGCGCTTCGGCCCCATGCTTTTGCGCCGGTTGGACCAGGCGCTTGGCCACATCGCAGAGCCGCTAGTCGCGCTCGGCCACGATATTCCCATCGTCGCGCAAATGCAGTTCGAAGCGGCGATCGATTCCCTCGAAATCATCTGGCTGGCGTTCAAGCAGATCCTCCAGCAGATCGTGATCGATCTGACCCGCCGCGGCTGCGGTGCGCGCCAGCTGAAGGTATCTTTCCTTCGCGAGTACGCGTCTCCCATCGAGAAAATGATCGAGCTTTCCCGCCCCTCGCGGTATCTGGTTAGCCTCTTCAACCTCCTTCGCTGCGCACTCGAAACCATCGAAGCGAATGAAGGATTCATTGGCGTCAAGATCGACGTCACCCGTTCCGAACGCATCCGCCAAGAACAGGCAACACTGCTGGCGCAGGAGGAGCTGATCCATCGCGCTGAGCTGGACCATCTGATCGAGCGATTGTGCGCGCATGGGACATGAGGCGCTCGTGCAGGCACAACTGGTAGAGGAGCATGTCCCGGAACGGGCCTATGCATGGGATTATGTTTCAAGGCGCGATTCTCAAACCACCACCGCGATCAAAGCTCCCGCGATCGACGGGGCTGATGGGAACAACCCCCGTCCGCTGAATCTCCTGCCCGACCCGCCGGAGTTGGGCGTCATGGTCGCCCCCTCGGATGACCGCGAGGGCCGGCCCGTGCAGGTTGTGCTTGGGCGCACCGTTCATCCAGTTCGACTGGCAATCGGCCCCGAGCGCATCAGCGGCCAATGGTGGCGCGGCCACGACAAAACCCGTGATTACTACGAAATCGAAAACCCCGCCGGCCAGCGCTTCTGGATCTTCCACGTCCGCGAGACGAGCAAGTGGTACCTGCATGGAATTTGAAAGCCATGCCCGAGCAGCCCCAATCCAAGATCCGCCCCGTTCCGCCGCCACCGATCGCGTTGGCTGCGTCCTCGCCGCTTGCTTATGCGGAGCTTGATGTCACCACGAACTTCTCTTTCCTCCGCGGGGCTTCGCATCCCGATGAATACATTAACCGTGCCGCAGAGCTCGGCTATCGCGCGATCGCCATCACCGATCGCAACACGCTCGCCGGCATCGTGCGCGCCCACGAAGCTGCCAGTCAGCTCAGCCTGAAGCTGATCGTCGGTGCACGCCTGACATTGGCCAATGGGCCGGAGCTGCTCGTGTGGGCGCCGGATCGTCAGGCCTATGCGAAGTTATGTCGCCTGCTGACGCTGGGGAAAGGCCGGGCGGAAAAAGCCAACTGCCTGCTCTACCTGAAGGATTTCCTAAGCGTCCAGGATGGCCTGCTCGCGGCCGTGGTTGAAACTCCATCAATTTCGAATGTTGCCACTCGACAGCATGTGCCGAACGATTCAAACGCAGTTCGCCTCTTGCTCGATCCCCTGCGCCTTCTGCGGGATGTCATGGGCGATCGCCTCTCCCTGGCCGCCTCCTGCTCGTACGGACCGGATGACGCTACGCACCTGCAACGTCTCGCTGAGTTATCTCGCCAATATCAAATCCCGATGCTGGCGACCAATCATGCGCATTACCATGATGAATCCCGCCGGGCGCTTCAGGATGTCATCACCTGCGTGCGCGAGAAGTGCACCCTCTCAAGTGCCGGGTATCGCCTGTTTCGCAACGGCGAGCGCTACCTCAAATCTCCCTCGCAGATGCACCGGCTCTTTGCTGATTATCCCGAGGCGATCCATCGCGGTATCGAGATCGCCCAACGGTGTTCGTTCACCCTCAACGAGCTGTGCTACGAGTATCCCGACGAGCTGGCCCCGCAGGGCATGACGCCGATCCAGTACCTCGCCAGACTCGCATGGGAAGGAGCCGCGGAACGATACCCCGCCGGAATTCCGGAGAAAGTTCGCGCCCTCGTCGAGCACGAGCTGGCGCTGATCGAGCAGCTCAAATACGAAGCGTATTTCCTCACCGTTTACGACATCGTGCGCTTCGCACGCTCGCGGGGGATTCTCTGCCAGGGCCGGGGCTCGGCTGCTAACAGTGCGGTCTGCTACTGCATCGGCGTCACCAGCGTGAATCCGGAAACGTTCGATCTGCTGTTCGAGCGCTTCGTCTCCGCCGCCCGCAAGGAGCCGCCGGACATCGACATGGATTTCGAGCACGAGCGGCGCGAGGAAGTCATCCAGTACATTTACGAAAAGTACGGCCGCGAACGCGCCGGAATGACCGCCACCATCATCACCTACCGTGGCCGAAGCGCCATGCGCGATGTCGGCAAGGCGACTGGGACTCGGGCTCGACGTCGTCGATCAACTCGCCAAGCGCCTGGACTGGTGGCACGGGGGCACACCGAGCGCCCACCAGTTGCGCGAATCCGGCGTCGATCCCACCGACGCGACGGTCCTCCGCCTGGCCCACCTCACCAGCCAGCTCCTCGGCTTCCCGCGCCACCTCAGCCAGCACACCGGCGGCATGGTCATGACCCGCGGCCCGCTCTGCGAGATGGTTCCCATCGAAAATGCCTCGATGGAAGACCGCACCGTCATCGAGTGGGACAAGGACGACATCGACGCCTTGGGGATCCTGAAGGTGGATGTGCTGGCGCTGGGGATGCTGACGGCGATCTCGAAGGCGTTAGCCCTGGTCTCCGTGGCTCAACCAAAATTGAAATTACACACAATTCCTTTGGAAGACCCCGAGATCTACCGCATGTGTTCCGACGCCGACACCATCGGCGTTTTCCAGATCGAATCCCGCGCCCAGATGTCCATGCTGCCGCGGCTCCGGCCCGAAAAGTTCTACGACCTGGTCATCGAAGTCGCGATCGTCCGCCCCGGGCCAATTCAGGGAAACATGGTGCATCCTTACCTTCAGCGTCGCCAGATGCTGCGCGAAGGTCGTGGCGGCCAGATCGTTTACGAAAGCGAAGCGCTCAAAAGCGTCCTGGCCCACACACTGGGCGTGCCCCTGTTCCAGGAGCAGGCCATGCGGGTTGTCATGGTGGCGGCGAATTTCACCGCCGAGGAGGCCGACAAACTCCGCCGTGCTATGGCCGCATGGCGCCGCAACGGCACCATTGATTCCTTCCATCACAAAATAACCCGCGGCATGCTCGACAACGGCTACACCTGTGAATTCGCCGAGCGCGTCTTCGAACAGCTCCGCGGCTTCGGCGAATATGGATTTCCCGAGTCCCACGCCGCGTCGTTCGCGCTGCTCGTTTACGCGAGCGCCTGGATCAAGCGATATCACCCCGCCGCTTTCTGCGCCGCCCTGCTCAACAGTCAGCCGATGGGCTTTTACGCCCCCGCCCAGATCATCCGTGACGCCATCGAGCACGGCGTGGAAGTCCGACCGGTGGATGTGAATTTCAGCGAGTGGGATTGCACGCTGGAAGACGGGCACGAAGGCAACGCCAAATCAGAACCAGCCAGTGGAGTCGATATCGCGCAATGCGGTCCTTCGTCACTTTGCCCCAAATCGACCTGGGGTCTCCACGGCCCCGCCGTCCGCCTGGGCCTGCGCCGCATCAAGGGACTCAAAGCCACCCACGCCGACTCCCTCGTCGCCTCCCGAAAACGTGTTGGCCATTTTGATTCCATCCACCAGCTTCACCGGACAACCCGCCTGCCCGTCTCCACGCTCCGGCGTATCGCCGAAGCCGACGGTTTTTCCTCTCTTGGCCTCTCCCGCCGCCGGGCGCTCTGGCAGGTGATGGAACTCTCCGATGATGATACCCCCCTCTTCGACGACACTTCGTGCCTGAGTGTCTCCGTGCCTGCGTGCCTTCCGCAGATGCCCCTCGGCCAGGAGGTGATGACCGATTACACCACCACCGGTCATTCGCTCAAGCAACATCCACTCGCCCTCGTGCGCGATGAGCTGACGCATCGGCGAATTCTCACCGCGCAAGATTCAGGAGGTGCACGAAGGCTGGGTCAAGGTGGCCGGCCTGGTCCTGATCCGCCAGCGCCCCGGCACCGCCTCGGGCATCGTCTTTGAGACCCTGGAAGACGAGACGGGAATCGTAAATCTCATTATCAAGCCCAACATTTATGAGCGTTTCCGGCCCGCCGCCCGCTTCGCCGGCCTCCTCCAGGCCGAGGGATATCTCCAGCGCCAGGGCCAGGTCATCCACGTTATCGCCAAGCGTCTGTTTGATTTAAGCGACCTGCTGGCCGGCTATCAGTTCAGTTCCCGGGATTTTTACTAACTCGCCCCAGGAGGCTGACGCCTGGCACGCATTTTTATAGGATCTCATGAATCAGTTATTCCGCCTGGGATGCGGGACGAATAAAACCAAGTCGGGAGGCACCCTGCCCCTGCTGCGCAACAGCGATATCATTAACTTATGACCTCGTTCGTCGAATCATGTGCCAAGACAGTCGCCGGCTCCGCCGCCGCGGTCGCCCGCCGGTCCAAGGGGAAGCTGCGCGTCCGCCACCTGATCCGCCTCCTCACCGACAAGAAGAAAATCCTTATCACCACACACAACCATCCCGACCCCGACGCAATGGCTTCTTGCCTCGCCCTCTCGATGCTCCTGGCCAAGGCCCTGGCAGGCGCCGAGGTCAAAGTCTCCCTCAAAGGCCGCGTCGGTGGTGGCTTAAACGAGCAATTCGCCAAGCTGATCGATCTCGATTCCTTGCCTTGGGATGAAGCCACCCTGTCGTCGTACGACGCCATTGTGCTGGTGGATTCGCAGCCTGCCTTTGCCAACAGCCCGCTGCCCGCTAATGTTACCCCGACGGCGGTTATCGACCATCACCGCGGCCGCGGGCGTAAGCCTCGCTGCGGCTTCTGCGACATCCGCCCCAACGTCGGCGCCACCGCTTCAATCATCTTCAGCTACTTCATGGAGCTTCAGCAGCCGATCTCGCGAGACCTCGCGGCGACGCTGCTGTATGCCATTGAATCCGACCTCGCCGGCGCCGCGGGCCAACCGGGGGAACTCGACAATATTGCTCTTTCCAGCCTCACGCTGATCGCCGACACGCGCAAACTCTATAAGATGCGCTACGTCGATCTTCCGCAGGCGGTGTACATCGCGTTCGCCAATGGGCTCAACAACGCGATGTCCTACGACAATGCCGTCATGACTTACCTCGACGAGGTGCAATCGCCCGAGCAGCCGGCCAGCGTCTGCGACTTCCTCATCCGCTTCGACGGAGCACAGTTCGCGCTGGTGACGGCCATCACCGAAGGGCACCTCGCGCTCTCGCTGCGCGTCTCACCCACCGGAACGAGCCGGATAACCGCTGCGGAACTGATCCGCCGCCTCGTCCGCAACATCGGCCAGGGCGGCGGCCACCGCACCAAAGCCGGCGGTGCCATTCCCCTCAGCAATGGAACCCCCACCGAAATCGAGCGCATCCGAGCTACCCTGCGCCGCCGATTCCTTCGCGCCCTCGGAATCCGCATGTCGCGCGGCCAGCGCCTGGTTCCCAAACCTCAGGTCACCAGTTGAGCTGCGAATGCTTCCTCACGCCGCTGCTCGCCCGGCCTGCAAGAGCGACAGCGGCTGAGCCCTCGCAACCGCCAGCGCCGGCCATAGGCTCGCAACAAAGGCAAATGCGATCAGAACGGCACATCCCACCCCGATGATTCCCCAGGGAAACACAATAGTGGGCGTCAGCCCCAGCGCGATCCTGCTCATCGCGTGCGCATCTAGGCTCAACAGTATCCCCGCAACCAGTCCCATGCCGCATCCCACCAGCCCAATCAACGTTGCTTCCGCCAGAACCAGTCGGAGCAGTTGCCCGCGCGTCACGCCGATCGAGCGCATCACCCCGAACTGCCATCGCCTCGAGCGGATTGACGCCATGATCGTGTTGGTCACTCCCATGGAAGCCACCACCATAGCGGCAAACGCCACGGTGCTCGCCAGCAGCAGCAGACGCCTGAGCCCCTGCGTCATCGCGTACTTGATTTGCCGCACGTCGTATACGCGCACGCCCCAGTTGCCGAGCTTCTGCTTGACTCGCTCCATCACCTGGCGCTTCTGCCCCGCCTGGTAGTTCAAGTCGGCGGCAAACAGATTGATCTCGCGCACACCAAAATCTTGCTTGGCGTCTGCGATCGTCCCAAAGACGCTGGCCACCGTTCGCTCGTCGAACTGCCGGGAAAAGTCAAACATGCTCACCATCACGTCGATTCCCGGCGACCACACGACGCCGGCAATGGTGTACTTGAGCTCCTTCCCGTCATAACGCTTCAGCACCAGCGTATCGCCGACGCCCAGATGCTTGAGCTGGTAGAATTCTTCGGTCACCAGGATGTGCCGACCCTGCTTGAGAAGCCGTTTGGCCTCTTGCGCGGTCCCCTGCCGGAAATCCAGCTCCATCATGTCGAAAGCTTTGTCCGGATCGATGCCGACAAACATCGTGGAATTCGGCACCAGCGCCGCCCCAGCGATCGAGAAGACGGTCGTGCCCAGTTCCGGGGCCGCCACCGCAATGGGCATGACCCGCCTGATTCCCTCCACCGACTCGAGCCTGGCAATGCCCTTCGAGCCGATCCCGTGCATCGAGAGCGTCCGGAAGTCGAAATTGCCGACGAAGATGAACGCATCGGGAAACTTGTCCGGCAGCTTCCATCCTCCCAGCGCCGAATTCCCCTGCGTCTGCATCGCAACAAGCACCGCCAGACCGACCATTAGCGCGGTGCAGGTGCCAGCCACGCGCCAGATGCCGCTGGTGAGCTGCTGTCGGAGCAATGAAAATCGCAAGCCGAATAGTCCCGCGACGGGGGGCCCCAGCACGCGCTCCAGAACCCACACAAACCCGGGCGACAGCAGGAAGAATCCCACCATCACTCCCGGCAACCCCAGCACAAAATGCCCGTAAAACCGCCCGGCGCGAACCATCTCCGGTGCGAGGCCCACCGGTCCAAGAACGCGATCCAGAGGGGCAAACATCAGAATCGGATCGATGCTGATCAAGAGCAGCCCTGCCACCACCCATCGCCATGGGAATCGAGTTGATGTCGCCCTGGCTAGCGGCGTCATCGCCTCCAGCGGGCTGGTCCGCATCGCCGCGTACGCGGGAATAAAGCTCGCAAGGATCGACGCCAGCACCAGCCCGAAGCCCCCAAATGCAACCCCCAGCCAATTCACGACAATCCCCGCAACGAAAAACCGCTGGAACTCGAGCGATAACAGCTTCAGCCATAGCCACCCCAGCGGAATCCCGATCACAGCGCCGCCGGCGCCAATTACGACTCCCTCCAACACCACGATCGCGCCCACCTGCCCGCGCACCATGCCGACCGCACGCAAGATCGCCAGCATCCGCTGTCGTTCGGCAACGCCCATGCTCAGTGCCGAGAAGACGATGAATATCGCGGACAGCATCGAGATTGATCCGCCCAGGTAGCTGAGCAATTCGATCCCGCGCAAATTCTTTTTCAGCTGCTGACGATTCTCGCGCACCATCCGCAGCCGCAGCGATGGATCCATCGCCGCCAGCCGCGGCTTCCACTTTGCTTCGAATGCATCCTCGGTCCCGCGCTTCAGGTCGATCAGCACCCGCGTCGCCTCGGGCGGTCCCTCCGGATTGACGAAGCTCCGCAGCGTCTGCAATGGCACGTAGATCGACGGATTAGCCATCGACACGATCGCCGGCTTGTGCACGATCCCCACCACCGTCAGCTTCAGCTTTCGATCCGGCATCGGCATGATGAAGGTGTCCCCCACCTTCAGCGACTTTCCCGGATCCATGTAGTCCGGCGACTGGTCGCGGTCCTTGAGAAGACGGGCCGCGGCATCATCGATCACCGCGACATTCCCGTCGGAGCTGTCGAACCAGTGCCCATGGACCATCTCCAGAGATTCCACCTGCTTATCCGCCGGCCGCTCGATTCCGATGATCTCCGCCGCCCGGTTCCACGGCCGTCCCTCCTCGTCAATCATCCCGTTGCGGGATTCCAGTCTCTGGATGACTCGAGCCACATTGGGATCCGCCCGCAGCTGCGCGACCAGCGATTCCGGTACGCCGCTTGAGTCATTCCGCCGATAGATCTGCGCGTCTGTTGACCCCATGAAGCGGCTCAAAAACTTCATTGCCGCCGCTTCAAACGAGCTGTAGCCGCTGGTGACGGACACCACCAGGCTCACTGCCAGCGCGACCGCCGCCACCGTCAGCGCGAAACGCACGCGATGAGCGATCAGATTTGTGAAAATGAGTTTGCGCAGAACCACTTGAATTGCAGCCGTCAGCGAATCGATTCCTGGTAACGCAGCGCCAGCCCCTCGCCGTTTTTCACTTCATCGGTGGCGAAACGCTCGACCAGTTTTCCGTCCTTGAGCACCGCGACTTCCGAAGCATATGCCGCCACCGACGGCTCGTGAGTCACCATGACGATCGTCTTGTTGTGAATGACCGAAAGGTCCCGCAGCAGTTCGCAAACCGCTTTGCTGTTGGCCGAGTCGAGGTTCCCCGTCGGCTCGTCGGCGAGAATCACCGCCGGATCGCAGATCAGGGCCCGCCCGATCGCGACTCGCTGCTGTTCGCCGCCGCTCATCGCATCCGGCCGATGCCCCCGCCGGTGCACCATTCCCAGACGCTCCAGAGTCTGGTTGATCTTCTCCGTTGATGCTTGCCCGTTGCGTCCCTCCAGCATCAGCGGCAGCCCGATATTCTCCTCCGCCGTCAACGTCGGAATCAGGTTGAACGCCTGAAACACCAGCCCAACTTGCCGCCGCCGAAAAAGCGTCAATTCCCGATCTTTCATCGTCGCGAGGTCCGTACCATTGATCAGCACGCTACCTCGATCCGGAACCGCCAGCCCTGCCATCAGGTGCAGGAGGGTGCTTTTTCCCGACCCGCTTGCTCCCATGATCGCAAGAAAATGACCCTGCGCGACGCTCAGGGAGATCCCCAACAGCGCCTCGACCACGAGTTGCCCCTGTCGAAACGATTTGGCGACACTTTCAACAATCAGGGGAGCCATTTCCGTCCTTTTGGGTCGAGCCGGCTGACTATAGCCATGGCCTTCAAGGGTCACAAGCTGCTCATCTTGCCGGGTTTGCACGTGAAAATCGCTGCCCTCGGTGGCGACTTGGAACGAACGGGTGGTATACTTCGTCTATTATGATGTAGCAGTACCGGGGCACGGAGGGCCTGACGCTACGGGCGATTATTTCCCTGGCGCATCGACGGAGAGCGCACGCACGCAGCATCAACACGAATCGCAGTTCGATCCGGTTCATATCCTGAGGTTTAGCCAATGCGCAACTCTCGCTTTGTCAAGAAGATTTCCCCCCGCATTCCGTTGATCGAGAGTCTCGAGGAACGCCAGCTGCTCTCTATGACGGTCGATATCCGCCTGGCTGGCGGTGGCACAACCGCGGAAGTTACTTCGGTTGGTCAGGTCATCAATATGCAAGTCTGGGCTACCGTCACCGGAACGAACAGCACTGGAACTGATGACGGCGTCCAGGACGTGAACGGATCTTTTGTCAGCCCAAATACCTCCTGGGGATCAGCGCTGGGCACGCTTCAGGCAACTTCGATCTCGCCGTTTAACGCCAGCGGTTCCAATTCCGGCGCCTCGCAGGATCTGGATGGAGATGGCGATCTCAACGTCGGGACTACCGGACACGAGACAGTTGCCGCCTCGTATTGGCACGCACGATCCGGTTCGATGACAACCACCGGCGGGACACTGGTCACCAATGGCCAGTCGTTTGAGGTTGCCACATTGACGTTTACGGTCACGAAGATTCTCCCCGGTAACACCACCAACATCACGTTCATTCCGCAGGATACAATTAACGGGATCACCCAGGTCTGGTCCGAGGACGGCGTTACACAACATGTCGGCACCACGGGCGGGATAGCATCGCCCCAAGGCACGTTAATCGTCGGAACTTCCGTCACGCTCACGCGGAACGTCGGGGAAATCATCGGCACCGTCTTCAACGACACCAACGGCAACGGCTTGGTCGATACCGGCGAAGCCCCCCTTCAGTCCTGGCAGGTTTACCTCGACATCAACAAGGACGGCAGGATTGATGCGGGCGACATCAGCGTGCGCAGCCGCCACAACGGCCTCTACGATATCCCCGATGTTGCGCCCGGAACCTATACCCTCCGCACTGCAGCCCAGCCCGGCTACACCGCGACCATTCCCGCCGCCAGCAGGACCATCACCGTCGCCGGCGGTGACCTGATCACCGGCAAGAATTTCGGCTTCACGCAGGCCAGCGAACCTGTCACCGCCTCGATTACCGGCCTGGTCTTTAACGACAAGAACGGCAATGGCATCAAGGACGGCAAGGACACGCGGCTCAACAAGTGGCAGGTCTATCTCGACGCCAATCAGAACGGCAAGCTCGACGCCGGCGAAGTCAGCGTCCGCAGCCGCGGCAGCGGAATCTACGTCATCCCCAACGTCGCGCCCGGAACCTACCGCGTTCGTGTAAACGTTCAGGACGGCTTCCGCCAGGTTTCCCCAGGTGGTTACCGTCTGGTCACAATCTCGGGCACCGAGCAGGTCACGGGCAAGAATTTCGCCGAGACTCCCCTGGCTCTGATCTCTGGAACCGTCTTTAATGACCTAAATGGCAACGGCATCCAGGACAGCGGTGAGGCTGGACTCGCCTACTGGCGTGTCTTCGCTGACGTCAATGGCGACGGTACCTTCAGCAACAAGACCGATCGCGGCGTCATGACCGATGCATCCGGCAATTTTGCAATGGGCATCCTCCCCGGCGGCACGTGGGACATGTTTGCCTCCGTTCCTACCGGCTACAAACTGACCACGCCGGCCGATGGCAGCATCATGGTCACCGTCGTCAACGGCCAGAAGAAGACCGGGCTGGTCTACGGAATCCAGAAGATCGTGTAATCACCTCATATCGCCGATAATTCTATGCTCATATCGCTGCCCCAGGCGCCGCGGAGCGGGTTTTGCCATGCGCACGATCATCACCGCGGATTTGCACTACGATCATCGCAACTCCCGCCCCAGTGCCGACGGAATCATCGCTGACATCAATCGTGCAGGTTGCGACGTGCTGCTCGTCATCGGCGACGTCGCCACGACCGCCGGCAACGCCATCGAACAGTGCCTCACACGCTTCACCCACGGCGGGCCGAAACTCTTCGTCCCCGGAAATCACGAGCTCTGGACCTATGGCCCCGATAGCTACACGATTCTCGTGTCGCAGCTCCCGGCCCGCATCGCCGCCCTCGGCTGGCAATGGCTGCCGGACAAGCCCTTCACAGCCGGCAGAACCGCCATCGTCGGGTCGCTCGGCTGGTATGACTATTCCTTCGCCCAGCCGCAACTCGGCATCCCCCGTCGGTTCTATGAACGCAAGGTCTCCCCGGGCGCCGCCACACATTTCAATGAATTCAAGCCTCTCCTCGACCGCTGCGAGGACATTCCGCCGCAGGCCATGCAGGTAGTCGCCCGCTGGAATGACGGCCGATTCGTCAAGCTTCATCGCTCGGACGAACAATTCCTCGACGAGCTCCTCGGCACCCTCCGCGGCCAACTCCATCGACTCAGCCAACGGGACATACACACCATCGTCGCCGCCATCCACCATCTCCCTTTCCGCGAGCTGCTTCCCCCGTCCCACAGCGCCCCATGGGATTTCACCAAGGCGTATCTCGGAAGTGAACTGCTGGGAAAGCTGCTCCTGGATTTCCCAAAGGTCCGCCACGCCCTCTGCGGCCACAGCCATTTCGCCGCCGAAGCCCAGGTCGGGCACATTCACGCCATCAACATCGGCAGCGGCTATCGCGAAAAAGCCTATCGCACACTCACCCTCGATGCCTGAAGCTTACATCTGCATCGGGCCCACGGGTTGATGCATCGGCTGCGGCCCGCTCGGTCTAGAGCGTGTTATGCATTTTCCGCACCCCGCGATGGGCCGGAAAGGGGATGGAATCGACCCATCTGCGTCGTCACAACCGCTCAAAGGGTCGTCAAGACCCGGCTCTCGTGGTCGCTCCTACAGCATCCGGGGCGATTCCGTGCCGTCGCGGGGCGTGGAAAGTCCATAACACGCTCTAAGGGCAGCTTGAGCCGTTTTGCCGCTACGACAACTTGTCATGTTCGGACCGCCATGTCGTCAGAAGGGGCAAAAACGGGGTCGGCGGCCGGGTGGGGAGGGTACGGTACTACAACGGTGAGAGTACGGTGTGGGTCGGGAGTCGAATCGCAGGCGACATGGGAGCGGAATGTCCTCTGTTTGGACGATTTGCGAACAGTCCGGCTATCCGGGCCGCCCCGAGGTTTTCGGGAATTGGAACTGCGGCGTGGAAAGTCCATAACACGCTCTAACGCGCCCGCCCGTCGGAAAATTCGCCGCCTGGTTCGCCATGGCAATCAGTGCCAGCCAGAGAAACGGGGACATCTTTCCATCCAGCATCACACAGACCAGCGCAAAGAACGCCACCGCCTCGCACAACGCCCACAAAATAATGTTCCCGCTGGAATACCGCGCAACCGGAATCGTCCCGTCCGGACGCCTCTTGCCATAGATCAACGCACGTACCCCATACCCCGCCGGCACCATCACCACGAGCATGGCAAGGCAAACAACGAATAACACCTTGATCATCCCTTCATCCACCTGCACATCCCGATGGGGCAGAATGAAGCCCAGCAGGATCACCATGAACACCAGGGGCCCGAATAAGAGCCCCCCAGATGACTCGAAGCGCCAGAATCTGCTGCCGAACGTTCTTCTGTATCTGCCGTGTCTCGGTCATGTTGCTCCTTGCTCCGTGCCGGTACGTCGCCTTGAGCATAACGCCTTTGGGTCACCGGCTCGACATTCCGCCCCATCCAGCGCACGCTACGCGGATGCTGCCGCCTCTGCTCCGCGGACTCCTCTTCATTGGAATTCTCATGCCGACAGCCCCATCCGACACTCCTCCCAAGCCCGATCTGGTTGCCGAGCCCTCAGTCCACAAGCTCGCCGGGGGCATGAAGTTCATCGAGGGTCCCGTCTGGAGCGAGAAAGACGGCGGATTCCTCATCTTCAGCGACATTCCCGGCAACGAACTCAAACGCTGGACCCCCGCCACCGGCGTCGCCACCTTCCGTAAACCCTCCCACAACGCCAACGGCAACACCCGCGATCTCGCCGGACGCCTCGTCACCTGCGAAACAGGCCCAGCCGCCCGCCGCCTCACGCGCACCGAACCCGATGGCTCCATTACAATCCTCTGCGACTCGTTCGAGGGCCACAAGCTCAACGCCACCAACAACGTCGTCGTGAAGTCCGACGGCACCATCTGGTTCACCGACCCGACCTACGGCATGCCCGAGGGCACGCAGGAGCTTCCCGGCCAATACGTCTTCCGCCTCGACGCCAACACCCATCAGGTCACGCCCGTCGCCACCGATTTCGCCCAGCCCAACGGCCTGTGCTTCTCCCCGGATGAAAAGCTGCTCTACATCGCCGACAGCGGCAAGCCCCACCACATTCGCGCTTTCGATGTCACTTGCGATGAGAAGCTCACCAACGGCCGACTTTTCTGCACCATCAGCCCAGGCGTGCCCGATGGCATCCGCTGCGATGCACACGGCAACCTCTGGTCCACCGCCGGCGACGGCATCCACATCTTCGCCCCCGATGGCAAATTGCTCCAAAAGATCCCCGTCCCGGAGACGCCCGCCAATCTCTGCTTCGGCGGCCCCGACCGCAAGACCCTCTTCATCACCGCCCGCACATCCCTCTACTGCATTCACACCACCGTCCCGGGCGCGCCTTAACCGCTACGCCGCCAGACGGAGCCCTGCTCCCCTGTTCCACCCATTCCCCGCGGCTTGCCGCAGAAGCACCTTCAGACCACCCGTACAACCTATCGACATCCGTTTGTGCAAAACAACCGGGTCACACCGTACTCACACCGTGAAAAAGCCGGGCACACAAAGCGTGGCAATGCGCCTCGGTAGAGCAATTATCCACAAGATTCTCCGTGACTCCGCCATCCGGCCCGACGGCTCAAGCGCACCGGCCCGACCTTTCCCTCCGTGCCCCGTGCCGATCGCCCATTCTCATCAAATCTCACCCCAGCCTCCCGACCCACCCTTCAACCGATCGCCACTCGCCGCCTCCAGGCATTTGATCCAGCCCGCCAGCAGCGCCGTCCGCCCAATACCCAGGCTTCGCCGCCAGGAGCCTGTTTCAGGACTTGGGAGGCTCCCAAGGACCCCCCAGCGCAGCATACGCCAGCCCGCCGCCTGCGCCCTCGCGCCCGAGTCTTGCTTGACGCCATCCGGCCCGGATAGATACTCATCTTCGGGCATGGCTCGGCGCACTCCATTCTCCACCGCCGCGCTCTCCTTCTGGGCGGCGGCATTTCTCGTCCTGATTCTGGTCGGCGTCACGCTGCTTGTGCTTCGCCCCGATCTGCATCCGCTGGTCCTGGCCTTTCGTCTTGCCCTGATCATCGTCGGATGCGCCGGCCTGCTCATCGTCGCCGTCATCACCATCCGCCGCGGCCCCAACCTGCGCCAGCTCGCCCGCCAGATCCTCGAGCAACAGAAATCCCTCTACAGCGCGCCCACGAGTTCGTCCCGGCCACGATCGATGAATTCCCCGATCTCGACCGCGCCTACTACGACCAGGTCCAGTCCGAGCTCGAATCCAACGGCTTCCGCTTTCTCGATGATCTGGAAAACCTCACCCTCACCCGCGCCCTTCCCGCCTTCCGCACGCTCACCCGCATCCTCACCGGCGACCGCGCCGGCACCGTCGCGCGAGTCTATCAGGTCCGCCCCCTCGGCCGCGCCGGCCGCGACATCCGCATCCTCGAGCTGATGACCGAGCTCTCCGACTTCAGCTTCATCTGCACCACCAACGGCGACCTGTTTGCCGAGCCGGCCGATGTCCACGGCATCCGCACCACCCGCCTGCCTCCGGACACCTCAGTCCAGCAATTGCTCGACCGACATCGCCAGACGCTCGCCGAGACGCTCGGGCAGAACCCGTCGCTCCAGCTCGTCCCCTGCCCCACGCTCGATGATGTGCTCAAATCCGCCCGCCACGCCCACGCCGTCCGCTCGGTTCACCGCAAGCGCCACGGCTACGTCACGCAGGAGGACCTCAAGCTCATCCGCGGCGAACCGCTCACGCCCCTCGATCAGCAGATCTTCGAGCACATCGACCAGATCGAAGCCGCCGAGGCGCCGCCTGAGCCGGTCTCACCAGCGCCGGCGCCACCGTCTTCGCGGAATGGTCACGTAGTCCAGCAGATCCGGCTTCTGCATCAAAAGCCAACCCACGACCGCCCCGCCCAGATGCGCTGCCTCCCCGCCGGCATTGTTCCCGGCAAACAGCACGGTATAGACCGCATAGGCGATGAACAGCCACGCCAGCGTGCGCAGCGGCATCGGCAACACAAAGAACACCAGCACTGTTGCGTTAGGCGCGACCATCGCACCCGCGATCAGCACGCCGAAGATCCCTGCCGATGCCCCGATCAGCGGCACGTTCGGCCCCCCGATCCGGAAGTGCACCAGCAGCAGGATCATGTACAGAGCCGCTCCGCCGATCCCGCACAGCAGATAAAACGGCAGATACCTCCGCGATCCCAGGTAGTTTTCCACCATCGGCCCGAAGAAGAACAGCGCGATCATGTTGAACAGGATGTGCTCGAAATTCGCGTGCAGAAATTGAAAGGTGATGAAGCGCCAGAGCTGAAGGTGCTGCACCGCCGTGGTGACCGAAAAATACCCCCAGTTCGAGATGATCTGATAACGCTCGATCCCGAACGGCGTCACCACCCGACCGATCAGCATGCGATCCAGCAGGTAAACCACGACGTTGATCCCGATCAGCCACATCGTCACCGACTGCGGCCCAAACGAATACCCAAACGCCGACCCATATCCCCGCCGCGGCTGCCGCATGTAATCTCGATCATAAAAGCCCATCGCCGCAGTGTAGGCCCAGCCCGCGGCTTGGCAAACGCCCTCACCCTTCACCCGCTGCGTCCCTCCCCATGTTCCCGCAGCCACCGCACAAAGCATGGCGCCTCCCCTTACTCCTGCAACGCTACCTTCTCTTCCCCCTCGCCCGGTCCGCGTCTAGCCGAGACGGTGGTGGCGCATCTCGATAATCCTCACCGCTTCAAGAGCCCGCCAGGTCGCCAGCTACGCCGGACTGGTCCACAAGCAGTTCGAGAGCGGCACGATCAAGCGGAGCTGCCGCATCACCCGCCAGGGCCCGGCGCTCTTGCGGAGCATGCTGGTCGCGGTGGCGTGGATGGTCTACATACGCGACGACTGGGCCCAGCGCCCTGGGGTCGATTCCGAGCGCCGTGAGGCGCGCCCGCTGCTCCTCGGATAGCGGTTCACTTAGGCTCATGTAAACGTTCTCGATCCGCTCGCGATGGCCATCAGCGAATGCGACGCTGAGAGCTAACCCGGCTTTGGTCAGCGCCTCCCGCAGCGGCGATCCCTCTGGCAATGAGGCATCGAGCGATGCCAACATCGCAGAAAGGCGACGGAGTTCGCGCTCGTCCGAAGGGCTCATTTGTTCTGCATAAAGGACCAACGTTCAGGGTCGGCACGGTGCCGACTGTCACAATTTATCAGAAACGCGTGATGGGTGCTCGACTGAGCCGAAATCCTGTCCATCAAGTATCCAGGAAGAATCCCTATAATCGATCCCTATGAATGCGTTGACGGGTATTCTGGATTCTCTGATTGACCGGTGGTGCGCAAGGCGTGACTTGAAACCACTGGGAATCTTGTTGGCCGCATGGCCAATACCGATGGGACAGGTGATGACAGACGACTGGGAAAATCTTCGGTCTGCGTTACGACATGTACGTGCAATGTGCCGTGATCATTTGCCAGAGGAAGAAATGCTCCAACTGAACCGCGCGATTGCGATCGTGGATTCTGCGCTGCCACGACATGGATGAAAAGGTTGGAACCCTCAAGCCCAGATAATGCGCGAGCACAAAGCGGGGACGTAAATAGATTCATACCTGATCCTCATCATTTCGCGGCTTTCCGGCTCACCTTCTCGGGCCGGCCTTCGGAGCGACTCACACGCGACTCACACGCTGAACGCACCCTCCTTTCACCCACCCCCAAACCGCGCCAAAATGTCCCGCCAACCTCCTCCGTTCCGCCTTCCGCGTTCCTCGCTCCCTCCCCATCCTCCATCTTCCATCCTCCCGGCCCCTTCCTCCCTTCGCCTCTCTCGTTCATCATTCATCATTCAGCGTTCATCATTCCGCCTTCCCCCCAACGCCTGTCCGGATCGCAATCAAAAAGCTACAATCCCCCCGTCTCACGGAGGAGATGCCGTGCAAGCTTCCGATCACCTCAATCCCGCTCAGCTCCTCGCGGTGGAATCGATCGACGGGCCCTCCCTGGTCATCGCCGGCGCCGGTTCCGGCAAGACGCGCGTCATTGAATACCGCGTCCTCAACCTCCTCCGGCACGGCATCAATCCCGCATCCATCCTCCTGCTCACCTTCACCCGCCGCGCCGCCCGCGAAATGGTCAATCGCGCCGCCCGCCATGATCCTCGCGCGGCCCGGGTGCAGGGCGGCACCTTCCACTCCTTCGCCAACCACATCATCCGCAGCTACGCCGCCGTGCTGGGCCTGAGCGAGTCCTTCACCATCCTCGACCAGGCGGACGCCGAGGAAGCCATCGGCTGCATCGCTTCGCGTCTGGGCGTCTTTGCCGGTAAAAAGCGCTTCGCCCGCAAGGACACGCTCCAGCACATCCTCAGCATGTCCATCAACCGCCGCATGACGATCGACCAGGTTCTGGAAAAGGAATACCCCCACTTCGTCGGCGACATCAGCGCCATCGAAACCATCCAGAAGCAGTTCACCGAATACAAGCTCGCCTCCAGCACCCTCGATTACGATGACCTCCTGGTCTACCTGCTGATCCTTCTCGAACAGGATCCCGTCCGTCAGCAGCTCTCTCAGCGCTACCGCTACGTCATGGTCGATGAATACCAGGACACCAACGCCATCCAGGGCGACATCACCGCCCTGCTCGCCCGCGACCACCGCAACGTCATGGTCGTCGGCGATGATGCCCAGAGCATCTACCGCTTCCGCGGCGCCTACCGCGAAAACATCCTCAAGTTCCCCGAGCGCTTCGCCGGCTGTCAGGTCATCAAGCTCGAACAGAACTACCGCAGCACCCAGCGCATTCTCGACCTCGCCAACGCCTCGCTGGAGAACATGAGAAGCAAGTACGCCAAATGTCTCGAAGCCGCCAAATCCGATGCCGGCGACAAGCCGCGCTTTGTCGTCTTCAAGAACGACCAGGATGAAGCCGACTGGATCGCCGATCGCATCAAGCAGCTCCGCGATGAGGGTACCTCCTTCCATCATCAGGGCGTCCTCTATCGCTCCAGCTATCTCTCGGTCGCCCTGCAGGTCGCCCTCAACGCCCGCAACATCCCCTACGCCGTCTTCGGCGGCCTGCGCTTCAACGAAACCGCCCACGTCAAGGACGTCTGCGCCCATCTCAAGCTCGCCGTCAATCCCAAAGACACCCTCGCCTGGAATCGCACGCTCCAACTGCTCCCCGGCGTAGGTCCAGCCACCGCTGAAAAACTCAGCGGCCGCCTCTGTGCCTTCGATGCGCTACCTCATGCCGCCGACGAACTGGCCCAATCGTCCACCCACTCCGGCCGAACCCGCGACAACATCCACAAGCTCTCCGCCCTGCTCAAGCGCATTACCCCCACCGGCCGCACCGTGGGCGATTGCTACGACGCCGTCCTCGACTACTACCGCCCCCTGCTCACCGAGCGCTACGACGACTGGGGCGGCCGAATCGACGACCTCGAATCCCTCCGCCAGATCGCCCAGCGCTACGACACACTCGAAGATCTCCTGGCCGACCTCGCCATCGAGCCCCCCGAAAAAGGCGCGGCCCGCGTCGATGCCTCCGACAAGGAGGACGAAAAGCCCCTCATCCTTTCCACTATCCACTCCGCCAAGGGCCTGGAGTGGGAGGTCGTCTTCCTCATCGGTCTCAAGGACGGCGTCTTCCCCTGCAGCCGCGCTGGCGGATGAAGAAGATCTCGAAGAAGAGCATCGTCTCTTCTACGTTGCCGTCACCCGCGCCAAGCGCCACCTCCTTCTTACCATGCACCATTACGGCAGCGGCCCCGGCGTCCAGAACCTCTACAAACCCTCCCGCTTCCTCGAATTCCCCAACGTCCGTGCCTGCCTCGACTGCGACGCCGTCGATCAGCCATCCCCCGCATCCCCTCGCGCTCTCCAGGAAGGCATCGACGTCATTCTCAACAAAGACTCCCTCCTCAAGCGCATCGCCCAACTCCAGGGCCGTCAGTGACCCCTCGTCGGCGACCCCCGTTTCGGCAGCATCGACACCGGGCTGTGGAACACCCGCCACTGATCCCCTCTCGCCCCAAACTGCAACTCCGCCTCCGGGTCCTCGATCCACCCCGCCCGCTCAATCTCCGCCACACTTACAATCCTGTTCCGATCCGAGTTGAACATTCCATACGTATGGTCCCACACCAGCAGCGTCCCCGGCGGGCACTTGGCCACCGTCTGCTTGTCCCACTCCAGCACACGGCTCTTATCCCCCGGATCCACGTCCAGAAAATAATAAAACGCTGGATGCGATGTCAGCAGCCGCGGATACGCCGCGGCAATCCCGCTGGTCTGATACCACACCGCCGCCCGCCCCACGCTCTCCCACTCGCTCGACAGCTTCAGCGGCAACACCGGGTAGAAGAACTGCACCACCACCGGCAACAGCGCCGCCACACCCGCTCCAAGCACCGCATGCCGCCACCGCAGCCGCTCGAAAACCCACTCCCACCCATACGCCGCCAGGAGCGCCCAGAACACACCCACCACCAGCATGTAGCGCGGCTCCCCATTGCTCGCCATCTTCCCCAGCCAATACAACAGGCTATGCGCTGCCAGTACCGTCAGCGGAATCACCGCGATCAAGACCCGGCACCGCACGATGTGCGACTTCGCCCATCCCACGCCCCGCGATAAGCAATCGCCAATCCCCACCAGCACCGCCGGAAACACAACAGGCCCCACGATGGCCGGCAACAGAATCACAAAATGCAAAAGCGGCCCCCGCATGTACGCGCTCTGCTCCGCGTAAGGCCACTCATGCTTCAGCCACAGCACCCATTGCAGCCCCTCCGGCAACCACGCCGCCAGCGCGCTGTGATACGCCGGCCTGCCAAACACCTCCCATCCCGCCCAATCCCAGGCCACCAGCGGAATCGGCAGCATGACAATCCACCACCACCGCCGATGCACGATCAATGCGATCCCCGCCAGCCCCACGAACAGAAACCCCTCCGGCCTTGCCAGCGGCAGCATTGCCGCCGCCACCGTCATCCAGAACCATTGCCGCGCGCAATACGCCCAGAACGCCAGCGCCAGCAGGAACGCAAACGGCAACTCCGTCAGCGTCGTGAACGAATGCAAAAACACCAGCGGCTGCCCCAGCACAAACATAAACGCCAGCACCGGCCATCTCAGCCCCTGGCGCTTCGCGATCCGATACGCGACCCCCGCCAACACCAGCGCCAGACACAAGCTCATCACCCGCGCCGCCAGCCTCCCCCAGCGCCGCTGGAATCGCATAAATCCCCGTCACCACCGGCCGCCCCCACACGTTCACCAGGTAATGCAACTCCCCGATCGCAAACCGCGCATACAGATAATGCGTGCAGCTATCCGCCTCAAGAAAGCCCTTGCTGCTGATCGCCGCCCACAACGACAGCGCCGAGAAACTTCCCGCCGCCAGGATCATCGCCACCCAAGGCGAGCGCTCGCGCTTCACCTGGCCTCGCATCGGCGTTTGCTCCACGGCGGTCATCGCAGCCGATTATCCCGCTTTACAGATTTCGTCAATTCCGATTCCCACATTCTCCGTTCATTGACTCACCGCCCCTTCTCGCTTAACCTCGCTCTGCAGTTTGAAGTTGACCTGAGCTGCTTTTTTAGGGGCCGACTTTGGCTGCGACCGTCATCATTCCCGCCCGCTTCGCGTCCACGCGTTTCCCCGGCAAAGTTCTCGCCGCCGCGACCGGCCGCCCCCTCGTCCAGCACGTCGTCGATCAGGCCAAGAAGTGCACGCAGGTTCGCGAGATTATCGTCGCCGCGGATGATTCGCGCATCGTCGAGGCGCTCAAGCCCTTCGAAACCCGCTGCATCCTCACCTCGCCGAATCACCAGAGCGGCACCGATCGAATCGCCGAGGTCGCCGAGCAGCTGGACGACGACATCGTCGTCAACGTCCAGGGTGACGAGCCCGAGATCGAGCCGCAGACGATCGACGATCTCATCAGCCGCCTCACCGAGCGCGATGACGACATGGCCACCGCCGCCACGCCCTTCCCCGCCGGTGCTGACGTGGCGGATCCAAACCTCGTGAAGGTCGTCCTGACGCACAACAGCCACGCGCTTTACTTCTCCCGCTCGCCCATTCCCTTCTGGCGGGACCGGGAATCCACCCCCTCTCCCGCCTACTATTTGCATCTGGGAATTTACGCTTACCAACGGCGATTCCTGCTCGATTTTTCGAGCTGGAAGCCCACGCCCTGCGAGCAGGCGGAAAAGCTCGAACAGCTCCGCGCCCTGGAGCACGGCCGGAGCGTCTATGTCCTGAAGGTCGAGCGCGCCACGCACGGCATCGACACGAAGCAGCAGTACGACGAATTCGTAAAAAGGCATCAGCAGCCCTCGAGAAAACCATGAGCAGCGCAGACCTCCTCGCCAACCTCGCCCACACGACGGATGAAACCGAGTTTTACACCCCCATGCCCAACGGCTACCGCAAGGGGCATCACCGCTACGTCGTCGTCGTCGGCACCGTCATGTCGGGCCTGGGCAAGGGCATCTTCTCCTCCTCCCTCGCCAAGCTCCTCCAGGACAAGGGGCTGAAGGTCGCCCCCATCAAGATGGAGGGCTACCTCAACATCGACTCCGGCACGCTCAATCCCTACCGCCACGGCGAAGTCTTCGTCCTCGACGACGGCATGGAGACGGACATGGACCTGGGCACGTACGAGCGCATGCTCGACCAGGATCTCTCCGCCGCCAACTTCACCACCAACGGCCAGATCATGTCCTCCGTTCTCAAGAAGGAGCGCGAAGGCTCCTATCTTGGGCGGGACGTGCAGTTGATCCCGCACGTCACCGGCGAAGTGAAGCTCCGCCTACGCGAGCTGGCGGCCAGGAGCGACGCCGACGTCGTCTTCGTCGAGGTCGGCGGGACGGTCGGCGACTACGAGAACAACGCCTACCTCGAAGCCTGCCGGCAGCTGGCTTACGAGGAGGGCGAAGGTTCGGTTATCTTCGTGGCCCTCACGTATGTCCTCGAGCCCGGCTCGCTCGGGGAACAGAAATCCAAGGCGGCACAGCTGGGGATCAAGCGGCTGATGGAGATGGGCATCATGCCGAACATGATCGCCTGCCGGGCGGCACATCCGGTGAAGGAATCGGTACGCGAGAAGATCAGCATGTACACCAACGTGCCGATGAAGCGGGTCTTCTCGATGCACGATGTCGAGAGCATCTACCTGATTCCCGAATCGATGCGCGAGGCGGGAATCGACCGCGAGGTCCTGACGCTTTTGAACCTGCACGACCGCGTGAACCAGCGCCTCGGAAGACCGAGCGCGGGCGAAGTGGCTGTGGTTCGTCAACCGCATCGGCAAGGCACAGAAGGACGTCACCGTCGCGATCACCGGCAAGTACACGACGCTGCGGGATGCGTACGCCTCGGTCATCAAGGCGCTGGAGCATTCCTCCGTGCACGCAGGCGCGAACGTGAACATCAAGTGGATCGATACGACGGCCGTGGATCCGAACACCGTGACGCGCCATTTGAAGGACGTGCATGGGATCATCGTCCCCGGGGGCTTCGGCATCCGTGGAACGGAAGGAAAGATCGAGTGCATCCGGTACGCGCGCGAGAACAAGATCCCATACCTGGGCCTGTGCCTGGGATTCCAGATGGCGGTGATCGAGTTTGCGCGGAACGTGGCGGGGATTGCGGATGCGGACTCGACGGAATTCGACGCCCGCACCAAAAGTCCGGTCATCGACATCCTTCCTGAGCAGAAGAAGATCGAGGGGCTGGGCGGGAACATGCGACTGGGAGGAAAGGACATCGAGCTCAAGCCCGACACGCTGGCAGCGAAGCTCTTCGACAACCAGACACGAATCCGGCTGCGCTTCCGGCATCGATACGAGGTGGATCCGAAGTACATTCCGCAGCTTGAGGAGGCGGGCTTGATCTTCTCGGGCAAGCACCCGCAGCAGCCGATCATGCAGATCCTGGAGCTGCCCTCCGAGACACACCCGTATTTCATCGGAACGCAGGCGCATCCCGAGCTGACGAGCCGTCCGCTGCGGCCGAGCCCGTTGTTCCTGGGTCTGGTGCGTGCGGCGACGCGGTACGCGGAGCAGCCGCGACCGGTGCCACAGCCCGCGTAACCGCTACCGCCGCGATCGACGAGTCACAATGGCCGCAGCGAGAAGCCCCATCGCGCAGCAAGACGCCGGCTCGGGAATTGCAGTAATGATTCGAATCTGATCGATCTCAGTATTGCATTCCGCCTGAACGAAAATCGTGTACCCATCCGGCTCCCACTGGAAGTAGTCATAGTTCCCCCGGGTCTCGTACTCCAGTTCCCGGTCATACCGGTTGGTCGGGTACAGCGTCCCGGCGCTCCCAGCCAACTGTCCGTCTGCTGCATCGTCAGGCTCCGGGCGATGATGCCAAGAATGGGCGCATCAAACGTTACGGAACCGGAGAGCTGCACGAGATTCGTTCCGCTGGGGTCGAAGTGGATGAGATAACTCCGAATCGCACCCGCCGGCGCGATGTCCACATCGTCGAAGTCCGCATATGCGTGATAGATTCCGGGCTCAACTGCGTTGACGGGGATCGTTGCCGCCGACAGTTCCCTTTCCTCGAACACGCGCATCGCCGTTGAGCTTTCGAACGCCTGACGTTGTACGCTCGCTGGCGGGGAGACGATCTCAAAATCCCCGGAGACCGACCGAATGCCATCCGTTGAACCGCACGCCACCGCCGTCAACGCCAGGACAGCGCCGCACCCAATGACAACGCGCATGTTTTCCTCCGAGCCCTATCATAAACTTCGTGGTCTCTTATTCAAAAGCGACAAACGGGTCGCTGCGCCCCCTTGTGCGGGCGGACACACCACACCCCGAAAAACAGACTTTCTCATTTCCAATGTATTCCATACAGTCCCTCGGCAGCGCCAGTACGTGGAACGGAGGTTCGGTTCCCGCATGTTAGATATCCGAGGAGCCGACGATTGGTCAGAACGCAGACGATGCCCCATTCCATCGACGGGTATCGACCCACTACGGCATCCATTCCATCAGCACGATATTGGCCCCGCGATGCGGGTGGGTGCTCCGCGCGTTCACTCATCCAGCGTCCCAAACGGCAGGCCGGTAGGCATGAGGGCGGGTCGGTCGTAGGAGACCTTGGGCTTGTAGAATCTCTGATCGCTGGCCGAGTCGAGGAAGCCCTGCATAAGGTCAACGACGGCGAGGGCCTGCTGCCCATCGCAGCGGAAGCCGCGGCCCGAGCGGATGGCGTAGGCCATATCCGCCAGTCCGACCGCCCGGCCATAACCCAGGGTGAAAGCCGGCGCAACCTCGCGCCAGTCTTCGTCTTTTTCGGTGCGGACGAAGACCTTTCCATCGAAGCCATTGGGGTCGGGCACCTTGAGCGTTCCCTCGGTGCCGAAGATGGTGATGGGCGTAGCGCCATCGTGCGTTGCGAGCTTCACGGCAAAGCTCATTCCGATCATGCCGATGGCGCCGTCGGCAAACTCGATCGTTCCGCAGATGTGATCGGGTGTTTCGACGGTGATCTTCTTGCCGAACTTGGGCTGGGAGGTGATGGTTCGCTCGCCGATCGCGATGGTTGCCATGCCGCTGATGCGTTTGGGGGCGCCAAGGAGATTCAGGAGCGCGGTGAGGTAGTACGGTCCCATGTCGAACATCGGGCCGCCCCCGACTTCGTAATAGAACTCGGGGCTGGGATGCCAACTCTCGTGCCCTTTGCAGAGCATCAAGGCTGTGAAGCCGACAGGCCGGCCGATGACGCCGTCATCAATGACCTTTCGAGCGGTCTGGACGCCGGCCCCGAGGACCGTGTCGGGGGCGCATCCGACCTTGAGCTTGCGCGTTTTGGCGGCGTCCAGGATTTTTTTGGCTTCGTCGCGATCGATGCCGAGGGGTTTTTCGGCGTAGGTGTGCTTACCGGCTTCGATTGCCGCCAGCGCGACTGGCACGTGCGCCTTGGGGACGGTGAGGTTGAGCACGAGCTCGACGGCGTCGTCCTTGATTAACTCATCGACGCCGAGGACGCGCGGAATGCCAAACTCTTCGGCCCGCTTGGTCGCGGCCTCGCGGTTGAGATCGGCGCAGGCGACGATGTCGAGGATGGGGAAATCCTTCGCGTGTTTGAAATAAGCGCCACTGATCGCCCCGCAACCGACTACACCGACTCTGACTTTTTCCGGCATGACCACGGCCCTGTGTAAATAAAACCACTCCATCCACCGGTCGAAAACATATCGGCCGGCCGAAGACAAAGCTTAGCGGGCGTTTTGGGAAAATCGAGATGGTGAAGTCACCATGCTCGGCAGCGCCCACGCCCATGCAACCGGCCTACCCCAGCTTCGCCCCACACTGGCAGATAAACGGCTTGAGCTGGTGCGGGCGGATCGACGACGGCTTTTGCACCTTGATTGTGCATCCGCAGCGCGGACAGGTGAACTCCTGGCCGGCCCTTGTCCCGACGGCCGCCGGCTCATCGAGGGGCGACGCATCCACCTCCATCACATCCGCCCGCCGATCCATCGCCAGGTTGGCCAGCTTGTCGGCGGTCTCGTTCTTATGGCGGAGATTGTGCTCGATCCTCGCATCGTTGAACTGGTGATAGAGATGCTGAGCCTCGTCGTACAGCGCGCAGGTCGGGGTTCTTTACCCGATATTCGCCGCGCATCTGCTTGATAATCAGCTCACTGTCGCCGCGGATGACGATCCTTGTCGCGCCGAGCTTCCTGGCCTCCTCGAGTGCGGTGATCAGGGCGCGATACTCGGCCACGTTGTTGGTCGCGCGGCCGATGAAAGCGCCCGAGCGTTACCAGTGCAGTTCCATCCCGGGCGCGGATGACAATTCCAATTCCCGCGGGGCCGGGATTGCCGCGGGAGCCGCCGTCGAATTCGAGTGTCATCGTTTCAGTCATCGCGCGAGGTTTTACCATGGAGGGAACGATAGAACATCTCCGCTTGCGGGTGTTTTTTGTTGCACCGCAGGAATTTGCCCGCTATGTTCCGTTCGGCGCGACAGGACGCCGACGGTCCGCGTGAAAGGGCTAAGCCCTCCTGTTCCGGTTGATTCAACTTAACCTTCTTTCTGCCCGCGACCGCGGACCCGGGCGAAACCAGAAGGAAGGTGTTCCATGTCCGAGGCCAATCTGCCTCTCCGTCCGTCCCTCGAAGTCCTCAGGCGTCAGGCAAAAGCAAGGCTCGCTGAGCTTCGCTCCAGTGATCCCGCCGCAAAGCTGTCCGATGCCCAGCGAGAGATCGCCCGCAAGTACGGCTTTGCAAGCTGGCGCGCCATGGCCGAAAAAATCGGCAAGATGGAAATCGAGCGATTTCGCAAAGCAGTCAGAGATGGCGACGTCGAAGAAACCCGCCGCGTTCTCAATTCATCCCCGCGCACCCGAAAGAGCATCAATGATTCCTTCGGGGATTTCGGCCAGCGTGCCGTCCATCTTGCTGCCGCTAAACCGGAACTGATGGACGTGCTCCTGGAATTCGGCGCCGACATCAACCTCGGCAGCGATTGGGGAAATGGCCCGTTCTCGGTGCTGGACCGCGCACCTGAAGAAGCGGCCAGAACCTTCATCGCGCGGGCGCGAAACTGACTCCCCATGCCGCCGCGCGGTTTGGCTGGATCGATGAGCTGCGGGCGCTGCTCGACGCCGATCCGAGTCTCGTTCACGAGAAAGGCGGCGATGGCCAGCGCCCGCTGCACTTTGCCAAGACGCCGCAAATCGTGGATCTGCTGCTCGAGCGCGGCGCCGAGATCGACGCTCAATGCGTGGATCACCACAGCACACCGGCACAATACGCCCTGGCCGAGCGTCCGGATGTCGCCCAACGACTGCTGGAGCGCGGTGCAAGGCCCGACATCTTCATGGCCGCACGCCTTGGCGATTTGCTACTTGCCGATCGATTGATCGACGCGAATCGAACGTGCCTTCAGGCGAGAATCAACGCACCGGGATATGCTCCGGTCCCATCATCTCCACCCTTCAACATCTACTGCTGGACGCTCGGCTGGTACCTATCGCCCCACGAGGTGGCGTTGAACTTCAATCACCCCCGCCTCTTCGACCTGATTTGGGAGCGCAGCGACGAGAAGACTCGACTGCTGGTCGGGTGCGCTCTGCGCCGACGAGAAGACCGTGCACAAGATTCTCCGGCATACTCCAGACTTCATCGAGAAACTCACGCCTCACGACCATGCCCTGGTGACCTACAGCATGTTTCACAATCGCATCGCCGCGACAAAGCTGATGCTGTCGCTGGGCTTCGACCCGATGTCCACCGGGATGGATGGCGGCTCCCTGGCGCATATAGCCGCGTGGAACGGCGACGTGGAGATCATCACGACGCTTCTGCGAAACCACCGCGATCAGATCGACCTGGAAATGCGCGACCACCAGCATGGCAGCACCGTCCTCGGCTGGGCCGCCCATGGCTCAGTCCACTCGCACCGCAAGGACGGCGACCACCTGTCGGTCGTTGCCATGCTGATCGATGCCGGCGCCAAGCTGGACACACCCGCCAACCGCCTGGGAACCAATATGATCGACCAGGCCGCGGGAAATCCCGCCGTGCAGCAACTGCTCCGCGAGCGCGGCGCCACCTGATGCCGCAACCAGTCTCAGCAGAATGCCGACGAGCCGCGCCGCTCGATCACGATGCGGCGAGGCTCCTCCACCACGACCTGTCACTTCGTCACCGGCACGTCGCTCTTCAAGCTCAGGAGATTGCCAAACGGGTCCTTGAAAAACGCCAGCCAGACATCATGGCCGAACCAGCCTTTAGTGATGCATCGAGGCTCCTGTTCGACCTTCACGCCCATGCTTTTGAGCTGCTCGAACTTCTCCTGAATGCGCACGGGAACGCCTTCGACCCGGAAATAGATCACCGAGCCCGGCGCGACCGTGTCGCCTTTGAACATGACAATGTTGATGCCGGCGCAGTCGAAGAACTTCATCGTCGGCAGCGCTTCGCCACCAAAGCGCAGGCCCAACACATCGCAGTAGAATCGCTGGGCCTCGTCCAGATCCGTGCACGCGAGGCTGATCTGATCGATCGCCGAAAGCCCCAGGTTGTTTGTTGACGCAGGATGGATAGTCGTCATCGTTTGTTCTCCAATGCCGTGAGTGTGATTGCCCCCGAATTGGCGCACCAGCTTCTGCCAACTGGCAAAGCCCAGTTCCCGTGCCAGCGCAAGCTGTGCCTCGGCCAGGCCGATCCTGGCTCGCGAAGGAACACCGTGCTGTCTGGGAAATACGCCCGCTATTCGCTGCTGTGCGTTTTGATCGCCGCGCCTGTAGGCGCGCAATAGCGCCTTGGCCTGCTTACGCACAAACTCCAGATTGTCCGCGCGAATCGGCGCAGCGGACGAGGACTCAGACGGTGGATCGGACATGCCGACCTCTTTTCGCCAAGTGCCTGTGTCCGCGCTTTCAGGCAGGAAAAGAGGTCAAGGTCATTTGAGTGAAGGTGGGCAAAGCCCTTCCCGCGGACCGGACGCGCCCCGAAGTGCACAGCGATGGAATACCGCGCCATGCCGAAAAAGCAAGGAAAACGCGTGCAGTTTGGTTTCACGTTTTTGTGGTTACGCTGCCCCCTCGCTCTGTTGCACCAGGCGAAGAATGACCGGCCCGAGCGCGACCAAACCCCTTCCACCACCGCTTGCCGACCCTCGGAGTCCCACCGTACCCGCACCGTACTCACACCGTAGCAATACCGTTGCGATTCCGCCGGCAAAAGGCCCCCGCCACGCCCGCCGGCAGAGCAATTATACACAATGAATTTGACGGCACGGCCATCATGCCCAATGGCTCAAGAACACCCGCCCGCCCCTTCCGGCCATGCGGGCCCTGGCGACCGCCAATTTTCACCAAAAGCTCACCCCCGCCTCACAACCGGCCGTTCCAGGGAAAGGGGATAGCAGACCCCGGCAGTTGCCAAAGCCGCCCCTCAGTGTGTCGTCCGCTGGAGACCCTGCTTCGCACCGTAAATCCCTGAGAACTCCATGCCGAAGCTCTGCCCGTAAACGCAACTCCTTGAAAATTCCTTGTGCTGTATTGAACCGCGGTCTATATTCCCGCACGGCTGTCACAGGCAGCCCACGGTCCGCGTAAAGGGTCGAACCCGCCTGTCGTGTTCATTCCATAGCCTTCTTTCTGCCCGTGAATCGCGGACGCCGGGCATGTAGAAGGAAGGTGCATCATGTCCCAGGCCCAGCCTGCCAAGGTGAAGGCGTTGCCTTCACGTCCCAATCTTTCGTATCTCAAGAAGCTGTCCAAGGAACGCTTGAAATCGCTGCGTGGCCGCGATGCATCGACAAAGCTGGCCGATGCACAGTTAGCCGTCGCACGGGAGTTTGGCTTTGCCAGTTGGCGGAAGCTTAAAGCTCACGTCGATGCGGCTTTGACATTCAATGTCTCACACGCATCCCACGACTTGATGAAAGCGATTGTACGCCACGATCTAAGCGTGGTACGCCAGATGCTCGCCGAGCACCCCCTCCTGGCCAATATCAGCGCGCCGCATCCGCATTGGGGAGGCCGGCCGATGCCGCTGCACGTTGCGGTGGAGAGCGGAGATTTGTCGATCGTCCGGGCGCTTCTGCATGCCGACGCTGATCCCAGCGCCGCTGGAAAGGAATACGATCGATGGTCGCCGCTGATGCTGGCGATTCATTGGAAACAGTCGCGTATGCGAGACGCCCTGTTGAAGTGCAAGGCAAATGTCGGGCTCATTGAGGCGCTGATGCTCGCCGACGACCGTGCGGTCAAACGCATTTTGAGGAGCGATCCCAAGGCCCTATCCGGTCCATTTCCAAACGACGCTACGCCCCTGCATTTTGCCAGGACCGTCGCAGCCGTCCGGTTGCTCATCAATGCGGGATTCGATCCGCGAGCTAAAGATAAATACGGAGCGACTGCATTAGACGGCATCGCCCGGCTGGGCCCACAAGGCAAGCCCGTGCTTGGCGCCTTGGCCGACTCGGCCGCATCGGTCTCTCCCATCACTCTAGCCGGGGTCGGAGATATTGCCTCACTCCGACGGCAATGGAAGGAGAATCCCGCAATCGTGCACGACCCGGCTGTCCTTGAAAGCGCGGTCGGGCAGGGGCTGTTCTTCGTGGTGCGCTGGCTCCTCGATCATGGGGCTGACGTCAATGCTCGTTCGCCCCGTGGCTCACGCGGAACGATACTGCACACCGCGGCGTGGGAAGGACACCTTCCCGTCACCCGGCTGCTGGTCGAGCACGGCGCGAAGATCGATGCCATCGATGAAGAACATCACAGCACGCCGGCTGTCTTGGCGCGAACGGCCCTGGAGCGCTTCGGACGACGACCATGCAAAGCTGTTGCAGAGTATCTCGAAGCGGTCGAGCAGTCGCGCCAGCCAAATGCCACGAAGCCGCCGCCCCGTAAATCGTCCGCAGCCTGGAAGCCAATCATGGACGCGGCATTTCATGGCAACGCCAAAGCAGTGCGGTCTCTTATCGCGTCCGGCGCGGATCCCAACGTCGTCAGCACAACGGTGCAGCACTACCGTCCGCTGCATCGCGCGATCGAAGCCAAGAAGTTGACGCCGCGCGGGCCGGGCCACGAAGAGGTCGTGCGCCTGCTGCTCAAGGCCAGCGCGGACCCAAAGATGCGCGGAACATGGAGCAAACTCACCGCCTTGCAACTCGCGGCCATGCAGAGCCCGCAGTTCGTTCCGATCCTGATCGAACACGTCAAGGATCTCGACATCTTCCACGCCGCCGCGCTCGCCGATGACCGGCGGGTGGCCGCGCTGCTGAAGCACGATCCGAAGCTGGCGCAGGCTCGCGATGAAAACGACATGATGCCGCTGAGCTACTGCGCGGGTTCGGCCATGTTCAAGGTATCCGAGCACCACAAGCAGTCGCTCGCGAAGATCGCCCAGATGCTCCTCGACGCCGGTGCCGACCCCAACGCGACGATACACCAGAATGAGACCGCCCCCTGGCCGCTGCCGGTCCTCTATTTCTGCTGCGGCCGGCACGACAACCCCGCCGTCGCCGAAGTGCTCTTCATGGCCGGCGGCAAGCCCTGCGACAACGAAACGGTCTATCACGCGGTGGACGAGCAGCACCAGCAATGTCTTGCCCTCATCGAAAAGTATTGCGATCCCAAGCTCCTCGCCGCCGAATGCACGAAGGTCCTGGCGTATCAACTGCACTACGGCCGAACCCGCGGCGCCCCGTGGCTCCTCGCCCACGGCGCCGATCCCAACGACTTCACCCAATGGGGCGAATCATCCTTGCATTCCGCCGTCCGCAACAGCTCGAACGATAAGATCGTCCGCCTGCTGCTTGCGCACGGGGCGAAAGCCAGCTTGAAGAACAAGGATGGCCAGACGCCGCTCGAGCTTGCGCGATCCCTGAAGCGCACGCGTATCCAGAACCTCCTGGAAAGTTCCTGACCACGGTACCCTGCTGTCATTGGGTCAGTCAGCCGTCCCATCAGCACGGGTAACGGACAATCGCGTCATGATCTCGCTGCTCGGACAGGCATTCTTATTGGCGCCGGTGATCGGACCGTGCCGGGGAAGCGTCGCAGTTGGCACAATCCGGCACCATGCACGCTGCTGACTTTGCCTCTGTGGCAAGGGCTCGCCCCTTTGTCATGCACGCGCGCCGAGCGAAGAAGAACGAGCCCACCACCAGCGCCGCCGCCAGCGCCTGCGCCGCCAGCCCTTCAATGTTTGGAAACAGCGCGAACCACATGCCCATCCAGTCCGGAATCGGCAGCCCGACTTCCGTCGTCGAAAGCCATCCGGCCTGCTGCATCTCCTGCACCTGTTCGCCGACCATCACCAGCAACACGATCCCGAGCATGACACCCGTCAGTACGAGCATCTTCTTGTAAGGCAGCTTCCGATGCATCGCGAACGTGAGCACGGCAACCAGCAGCGTCAGTCCCAGCCCGATGCTCACACCCGTCAGGACGACCGACGATCCGCAGCGAAGCCGGATGGATTGGAGAAACAGCACGATCTCAAATCCCTCGCGGTAAACGGCCGTAAACCCCAGCAGCACCAGTCCGCGGAACACCGCCGACGCCGCCCGCCCGTCGGCTCCGCCGATCAAACTGCGTTTCCGCCGATCGTGCATCTTGATCCACCCCGCCCAGTAAACATCATGGAAAAACCAGTTCATGATCACCAGCAGCACGATGATCGCCAGCAGGCCCGTCGCGGCCTGGACGTGCAGCGCCGGCGCATTGATGCTCGAAATCACCGCCACGACCACGAACCAGGTGGCAATGCTCGCCAGAAACGACAAGCCGGCCCCCAACGCCACCGGTTTCCAGAACCCCTGCTCCGTGCGCACCAGGCTTGCCGTCAAAGCGGCCAGAATCAGGATCGCCTCCAGCCCCTCGCGGAAGACAATTACTCCGGTATCCACGATCATCGCCATCGGGCTGATCCCCTCGGCAGTCGGATCCGGGTTTCCACTTGCCGCAACCGCCTGCCAGATCAGCACACCAATGACGACGATCGCCGCCGCCGCAAGCCCGCTCCAAACCAGCAGCTTCACCGCCGGATGAACCTTCGACAGAAACGATGCCTCCTTGCCCCCCTGAACGCTGCCGGCCCCTTGTCCCATCACAACGGTTGAATCGCCCATGACAATCTCCAAAAACTGCAAGAGTTCATTCAAAAGGTCCAGGTCAATCCCACGGTGGCCGTCCAGTCCGGCCAGTCCCCCGCCAGATGCGTCCCGAGCGCCGCATCGAGCATCAGAGGTTCAGTCAGTTGATAACGAAATCCACCGTTGATCCCCGCCGACGTTCCGGAGCCATCGACCGGTGTTTCGAGAATCAGCTCCGTTACCGGCTGAAGCTTCCGCGTCAGTTGATAGGTCAGCGCCGGCCCGTAGTGCACCACGTCACTGTCCTCGTCATCCCCCAGCCAGGTGTAGCCCAGGTTGAACAGCGCCCCGACCTCGTCATTGATCTGCCGCGTGAGGATGTACGTCAGGTCGTAATCCACCTTCCCCGTTCCCAGCCCCCTATCGCGGTCGGCGGTGGGAAGCTTGACGCTCCCGGAAATCGCCTGGTCGAAAAACGCATCCTTCTGTTCGAGCAGCTTCCACTTCACGCCGAGCGTCAGATCGCTCAGCCCCTCTTCGAAAGCCGTCTCGCCGTTCTCGTCGTGGTCCTGGAACTGCCCGCCAAAACCGACTCCCGCTTCCACCCCTGGCAGGACACCGAGGGTGAAGTTCAGCGGCACATCGAAGCGATTGGTGGAGTCCTCGCTGACATACCCGACGCCCGTCTCGACCTGCAATTTGCCCACCTCAACCGGCTCCGCGTCATTCGTTAACAACGGTCGGCCTGCCAGCGCCACGCCGCCCCAGTTCAATGCCCCGATGAGCATCCATACCCAACGCCTTGTCATGTTAAGCCACTCCTTGGATATAAAGCGATTGAGATTCAATCTCAATATCACAACAAAGAACCCATTTCAAGAGCTGAAAACGCTGCTCCAGGACATTCCTTGTATGTTCTGGAGCAACCCCCAACTGCCGTCTTGGACGAGAATTCCGCCTGGATTTGTCAGGTAGTTCGTCCGTGCCACGAAGGCCCGCTCACCCGATCATCGAACTCCCAGCCCGCGCAGCAGCATGACCTCCCGCGTCTGGCTCCCCTTCGCCTCCTGTTTTGCGAATTCCAGCGCGGTAATCGGCGTTGTCTGCCTCTGACCGAACCGCTCAAAGGTTGCCTTGATCGACAGGTCAATCGACTTCCCCGCTCGTTCGAGCAAAGACTCCAGCGCTGCGATATTCCCATCCGCCACCGGCGAGGCGATCGCGTGAAACACCGGCGTCTGTCCGCCAATGCCGTCGATCTCCTGCGCCTCGCGCGTTGACCTGTGCGCCGTGTTTCAACAGCATGTCGATGCACTCGATCTCTCCGTAGTCGACGGCCAGATGCAGCAGCGTCGCCCCGCGCAGTACGATGTTGCCGTACGGCATTTCCCCAAATCGCTTGTGCACAAGATCCGGCTGTTGATCCAGCAGTTTCGACAGCGCCTTGGCATCGCCGCGCAAAACCATGAGAAAGAGCGGCGACACTTCCTTCGGCACCGGCGCGCCGGCGTTCCGCAGAACATCGAAACATCGGTGGCGGTCCTGGTTCCGTCCGCGAACGTACGAGCTGAGCACCGCGCTCATCGGCGTCACCATTCCATACTTCGTCTTCACCGGCTCGACGTTCGCTTGCGCACCACGGCGAATGAGCAACGAGATGCCCCCGGCATCCAGATTCTCGCATGGCGCCAGAATGATCGGACCGAAACTCGACCCATATTGCCCGTTGGGATCAGCGCCGTGCTTGATCAACAGCTCGGCAATCTCCCGGCGCTCGGCGAAACGCAGCGCCGCCCGAGCCAGCGCCAGGTTCAGATCGTGCTGCGTGAAGCGCCCTTGCTGAAGAATGTGCCGAACCGCCGGAAGATCATTTCGATTCGCCGCATCGGGCAGCGGCTCAAATCCCCCGCAAGACATGGCCTCCACGGCACCCACCAGTTCCGCCCAGTTGCGAAACCCATACTCGCGAGCCAGTTGATGCTGGGCATCGCTCAGGTTCAACGCGGCATTGGCCTTGTGCCGGCGCTTGGCCTGCTTCTTGAGGTGCTCGATCGATGGATTGACGGGGAGCCGCTTGCGCGGCTGTGGCGTGGACATGGTGAACCCTTTCCTTTGCGCCAGTTGTCCGCTCTGACCGGCCGGAAACGGTTCGAAAATTGCACGCTCACAATGGTGGGTTGAACCCTTCCCGCGGACGGGACGCGCCCTGTTGCACGCTGGCCGAAATCTATCTGCTTTGCCCGGCCTTTGTCAAAGAATTTCATGCCGTCGCGGCGGCTACAATTCCTCCATGTGGGAGCGATTCCCCCCGCGCATGCGAAAGATGATCACCGCCGCACTCGAAGCGGCCGCACAACATGGCCATGAGCAGGTCAAGCCGGAACACCTGTTCATCGCGGTCACGCGCGATCCGGAATGTGGCGCTGCCATCATGCTCGCGTACGCCGGACTGAGCCTCGAAGCGCTTCAGCGCAACTCGAGCCACTGCTCGATTCCGGAACGGCCAAGCTCCAGCGCACCGCAAGCGTTTCGTCGCCCGCGATGCACGTCCTGGACATTGCGGCCGGCGAAGCCGATCGGCTTGGCGACCGGCACGTCGGCACAGAACACGTCGCCCTTGCCTTGACGTGCGCGAGCGAAAATCTCGCAAGCCAACTTTTGGCCCGCGCCGGCTTCACTCATCAGGCTGCCGACGATGCCCTGAAGCGCTGGCGAAAGCTCGGCATGCCGCGAAACCGTCAAGGTATCCCGCCCACCGGGATTCCCTCGCGCCTGGTCGCCGGGTTGCCGGATCCGTTGCGTCGACTTTTGCGTCTTCCCGCGCTTGTCTGGCAGGTCTACGGCCGCAAAAGTCTCGGCCACCCTCGCTTTGTCACCAATCCGTATCCGATCTACCGCTGGCTGCGCGAGCATGAGCCGGTGCGCCGGGACCCGCTCGCGCCCGTGTGGATTCTGACGCGCTACGACGACACCCTGCAGATGCTTCGCGACCCGCGCTTCAGGAAAGATCCGTTCGCTTCCGAGCGATTGCCAAAGCGGGTGCGCGAGCAGTTGGATGTCCCGATCGAGAATGCATTCCGGTCGAGCATCGAGACGGTTTCGATGCTCTTTCTCGACCCGCCGGAGCACACACGCATCCGCGCGATCTTCACCAGGGCATTTACGCCGCGCCGGCTCGATTGCCTGCGGCCACGGATTCAGAAAATCTGCGACGATCTTCTCGATCGAGCGGCCAAACGTGATTCGCTCGAATTGATGGGGCAGCTTGCCGCCCCCCTGCCGGTTACGGTGATCGCAGAGCTGCTCGGCTTCCCGGCGGAGGATTACCAGAAGATCAAGAAATGGTCGGACGACATGGCCGAGGCTCTTGGCCTGAATCCATCAACCGAAGCACAGGCCCGCGCCGCAACGACGCGCCAGGAGCTGCGCGTCTATTTCGATCAGGTCGTCGAGCGCATCGAACGGTCACCCGGCGAGAACCTGTTGAGCGCACTCTTGTCGCCTGATGTCGATGTCCTGACGCGCGAGGAGCTGTTCACCAATTCGGTTCTGCTCCTCGCCGCCGGGCACGAAACCACCACGCATCTGATCGGCAACGGCGTCCTGACGCTCCTGCAGCACCCCGATCAGCTTGACGATCTCCGCGCCCACCCCGAGCTGATGGCCGGCGCAATCGAGGAAATCCTGCGCTTTGAGGCTCCCGTGCAATGGACCAGCCGCGTCGCGGGAGAAGAGATCGAGCTTGGCGGCCGTCGCGTTGGCCGCGGCGAAATCGTCCTCGCATCCGTCGGCGCCGCCAACCGCGATCCGGAGATCTTTCCCGATCCCGATCGCTTCGACATCCGCCGAAAGGAAAACCGACACCTGGCCTTCGGCATCGGCGCGCACTTCTGTCTCGGTGCGACGCTGGCGCGCATGGAGGGCACGATCGCTATCCAGACACTGTTGAAGCGGTTTCCGAATCTTCGCCTGGCGGGGGGAAAACTACGCTGGCAAAAAGGCTTGACCTTCCGCGGACTCAGAGAGCTGCTGCTCAGGACGTAGGAGACTTACTGCGCAGGCGGCGCGGCTTCAGCCTCGACTGAGGACTCGACCTCCGCCGTCTGATCGGACTTGGTCTCCTTCCGCTCTTTCTTCTGGTTCACCGCCAGTTCGGGCGGAAGATCGTCCGGAATATAGAGAATTCTTCGGCAATTCGGACAGAAGACCAGATCGTCGCGGGTATGCAGCTTGTTGTAGACGTCGGTGACCAGGTCCATGTGGCAGGAGGTGCAGAGGTATTCCTCGCGGCGGCGATCCGGACGCGCAACCGGCGACAGCGCCTCGCCGTCGTAGCGCTCGGCCAAACGCTCGAACGAATACAGCCCCTTGGCCGGGACGTCTGCGGCCGCCTTGTCGCGCTCGGGCTGGAGCCGATCGATCTCTGCCTGCAGTTCCTTGACCGTATCCCCGATTTGCGCCCGCATCTGTTCGAGCTTGGACTTCTCCGCCTCGTGCTGCGTCGTCAGTTCCTTCAGTTCCGCCTGGAGCTTCTCGACCTGCTCCATGGATGCCAGCGCCTGCTCTTCGACTTTGCCGCGATCGACCTTGCTGGTGTTGATCTCGATCAGAAAGGCCTGGTATTCCTTGTTGTTGTTGGCGTTCTGCTGCTGGGCCCGGAGCTTCTCGATGTGAGCGTCGCGCGATTTGATGTCGAGGTCGAGCGCTGCCGCCTGGGCCTGCTGCTCCTTCAACTGCGTCTGGTTGAGTTTGATGCGCTCCGCGAGATCGTTGGTTCTTCGCTCCTGAATTCGCACGCCCTTACTGGCCGCATCGAGACGGTTCTGCGCTTGCGCAACTGCTGATCGGCTTCGAAGAGCTTGACCAAAGCGATATTGGTCGGGCCCATAGGTCAATTCCTCTTGTCAAAGACTTCCTCGGCACAGCATTTCAATGCCGAATGGATGAAAGCCCCGTATTATCTCCATCCGCGGCCCGCTGAAAAGGGCTGAATCCCTACATTCTAGTCGCGCCATGCAGACCGGCAAACCCGCCTCGTGGGAAATTGTGCCGATGACGTGCCGTGGTAATGCTTGAAACGCCGCGCGTTCGCCCTAGCATCGACCGCATGCACGGATTTCTCATCGCGCTGCTTATTTTTTCGCTGCGGATCATGGACGTCTCGGTCGGAACGGTCCGCGTCATCTATACCATCCGCGGAAAGCGCTTGATTTCCGGATCGCTCGGCGTCGTGGAAGCCGCCGTGTGGATCTTCGCGATCTCCAAGTGCATGATTTACATCAGCCAGGGCGATCCCTGGGCGATCGTCGGCTGGTCGATCGGATTCGGCACCGGCACCGCCGTCGGCATCACGATCGAGCGCCTGGTCAGCGGGGGCTCGATCCTCATGCGCATCATCACCCACGATCGCTGTGCGCAGCTTCGCGAGGCGCTGCTGAGCCGTGACATCGGCGTCACCTGCCTGCCGGCCGAAGGACGCGATGGGGAGCATAAGCTGCTGTTCGTGGTGGTCCCCCGCCGCCGCGGGAAAGAGCTTCTCGCCGCGGTGCGCCAGATCGATCCCCACGCCTTCATCACCATCGATCCCGTCAGCGAGGCCATCGGCGGCTACATTCCCATCGCGGCCGAGGCAACTGCGGTGCGGAAGTGAGGCCTCTCGATCGTTTTGCGGATTTTCCGTTCTTACGCGTCATTTTCTCGGTTCATTCCGGCTGCAACAACTCAGGCCCGACGCGCCACTGCACGCCGGCTTCGGTTACGACGGTCACGGACTTTCTGTTATGCCGACTGATGGTTCCGCGGATGATTTCGCCTGCGGCGGTGGCGAACTTCACCCGCTGGCCAACGCGAAATTTCACCATGGCTCCATGCGCGCGGATCTGCTGCATCAGGCGCAAGCGCGCGACGATGACGTGGTTCAACTGAACCAGTTCCTCCTCGGTCAACAACTCCAGCACAGACAAAACCCTGGGGAGATGATCTCCGGATGCATCAGTCATGGCCCAATCGTCTCCATGATTAAATCGTCATGAACTTCTGCGGCGGGATCCGTTGCGCTTGTGCGGGATGGGTTGCTCGATGGCGGTTACCAGCAGCAGGTCCAGGGTCGCGATGTAGTCAGTCATGGCGACGGCAACGATCCGGCCGTTGCCAGTAATGGCCAGATTCTCTGGATGCCGCACGTCGTAGGAGCGTCCATCTCCCGTGAACAGGCGAAAGGGCTCAAAGGGATGCTTGGTGCGAGCCTGGTGAATCTGCTGGGTCGTCATGCTCTCATTCTAGCGGGAACTTGACGTTCAGCTATTTCCAATTCACCGCAACCTGTGTAGCCCTGGGCATAAAGGCCACAAGGACTTGACGTCACCCTTCGCATCTGGCGGAAGTCACGGGCTCGGTCTGGGCAGAGCCCCAGCCACGATCAAGCAGGGCCCGTCGCGCCGGCTTTTTCGGCGCATGAAAAAGCCCGGCGTCCTTGGACGCCGGGCTTTGGGTTGTGCTCTTTGCAAGTGAATAGTCGGAAACCATTTACCGGCGTTGCCGCCGGGATCTTCGTGATTCAGCATCACGAACGAGGCTGTGCTGACATTTTTCCTCACCGGTTCGCACCGGCGTGGTTCTAAATGATCCTTTAGAAAGGAGGTGATCCAGCCGCAGGTTCCCCTACGGCTACCTTGTTACGACTTAGTCCCAGTCACCGAGCCTAGCGTAGGTACCACTGTATTGTGGCAACTTCGGCTATTCCCGGCTTCCATGACTTGACGGGCGGTGTGTACAAGGCTCAGGAACACATTCACCGCGGCGTAGCTGATCCGCGATTACTAGCGATTCCAACTTCAAGGAGGCGAGTTGCAGCCTCCTATCTGAACTGGGGGGTGATTTTTGCGATTTCCTCCAGCTTGCGCTCTCGGTTCGCTTTGTGCACCCCATTGTAGCACGTGTGTGGCCCTGGGCATAAAGGCCATGAGGACTTGACGTCATCTCCACCTTCCTCCGGTTTGACACCGGCAGTCCCCTTAGAGTCCCCGGCATGACCCGATGGTAACTAAGGGCAAAGGTTTCGCTCGTTAAGGGACTTAACCCGACATCTCACGACACGAGCTGACGACAGCCATGCAGCACCTGTACCAGTTGTACCTCTTGCGAGGCCTACCCCACTTTCATGGGGATAATCCTGGCATGTCAAGCCCAGGTAAGGTTCTGCGCGTTGCTTCGAATTGAACCACATGCTCCACCGCTTGTGTGAGCCCCCGTCAATTCCTTTGAGTTTTAGCCTTGCGACCGTACTTCCCAGGCGGTCGACTTAGCACTTTTGCTTCGACCGTGACAGCGTCAGAGCTGCCACGATCTAGTCGACATCGTTTACGGCCAGGACTACCGGGGTATCTAATCCCGTTCGCTCCCCTGGCTTTCGTGTCTCAGCGTCAGCACACTCCCAGCAACCTGTTTTCACCATTGGCGTTCCAAACGATATCTACGCATTTCACCGCTCCACCGTTTGTTCCGGTTGCCCCTAAGTGGCTCAAGATCGCCAGTATGCCAAGCAGTTCCATGGGTTGAGCCATGGGATTTCACAAAGCACTTAACGACCCGCCTACACACGCTTTAAGCCCAGTGATTCCGCCTAACGCTCGGCACCTCTGTCTTACCGCGGCTGCTGGCACAGAGTTAGCCGTGCCTTCCTCTGGGGTAGATCAGAACTTTCTTACCCCTGACAGTGGTTTACACCCCGAAGGGCTTCGTCCCACACGCGGCGTCGCTCCGTCACACTTTCGTGCATTGCGGAAGATTCGTTACTGCAGCCCCCCGTAGGAGTCCGGGCAGTGTCTCAGTCCCGATGTGGCTGGCCGTCCTCTCAGACCAGCTACGCGTCGTTGCCTTGGTAAGCCGTTACCTCACCAACAAGCTGATACGATATCGCCCGCTCCCAGAGTGCCTTGCGGCTTTGAGAACCCTGCCATGCGACAAGGTTATATCATCTGGTATTACCTGTCCTTTCGGACAGCTATCCCAGGCTCCGGGGTACGTTAGCGATACATTACTCACCCGTCCGCCACTGGTGTATTGCTACACCCGTTCGACTTGCATGTCTTAGCCACGCCGCCAGCGTTCAGGCTGAGCCAGGATCAAACTCTTCAATTAAATTTCTTGGCACGAATGACTCCTGATGCCCGGTGTGGCAACACCGAATTGACCGCTTGCTTACGGCGCGGCTCGTTGCGGGTTGTTGACCGGGGCTGACACTTTCGTCGCTCGTGTTGATCCTCGAAACGAGTTTGGTCCAAACCAACCGGTTTAAGACAAACCGATCGGCTGGTTACTGCCTGACAGTCGGCTAGGACTGACAGGTCAGTCGAGCCACTTCACCCCCGGCTTTCACCGGGAGATTCATGCCTCGAATTGCAAGGCTCAAACATTCTTCTGGCTGCCTCGGGTGCGACCCCGAGGCTACTCAAAATTGATCAAGGAAGATCACTTTGCGTGTTGTCACCACGAAGATGCTTGAGTTCTTGGTGGGCCGCCAGCGTGAGCTGACGACCACTTGGATCTCTTGTCTGAACCGTCCTGTACACCAGGCCGTTCAGACCCACATCCTCGCGGTTTTCCGACTATTCACTTGTCAAAGAGCTCTTAGCTTAGTTGTTACGCCACAAACACTTGCGTGTTCATTTCGCGTCATTTTCACCGTCGCGGCTCGGCGACGGGAGGCGGAATATTACAGTCGAATTCGCCACTGTCAATCGGGTGTCGGGAAAATTCCACGCGGCCCGTTTTGACGACGAATTCCGCGTAGGTCGAACACTTGGTCCGACCTCGCAGACGGCTGTGTTGGTTTCTCTTAGACGGCTCGAACCGTTTAACGTGCCGCGGTTAGTGGCACCGCAGCCGGCCCGGCCGCCGGTAGGCAACCAGCGAGGGATACATTAGCGAGTGCGGGCCCCTGCCGTCAAGTGCTGCGAACGGATTTTCTTCCTGATGCGGCTGTTGCGCGTGGCCCGCCATCCGGGTGGAGTTCGGATAAGTCGCATGGGTTGGCCAACGGCGCGTGAGACCCACAGGGCCGGCGTTTTTTGCGCCGGCAGCTTACCGAGCCGTGGCAACAGGCGGTGGTGACGCGACTGAGCTTAGAGCACACACCAAGGCCGCGGGGAAGGCTGCCGAAGAAGCTCGAACTGGAACGGGGCGATCTGCGGTGAATGAATCCGGTCCCTCAGAATCCGGAGATGCGACCCATTTGAATTTCGCTTTCTCACGGACGCTCCCGCATGACTAGGGGCCGACCTGGCTCGCTACGCCTTGGTCGCATGAAACTCTCATTCAGTGCACCGCACCGGCTTGGCCGGCGCACCCTGACCCTTTCGGGTGATCCGCCGGAAACGAACGCCGTGGTCAATGGCGAATAGCTACGTCCCCTTCAGTCGGCCCGAGAAGCAGGTGCGGGCACACGCGGCCGTTTAGAGCCTGTTATGCACTTTCCGCACCCCGCGACGGGCCGGGAATTTTGGGGCTGGCAGATCACCGAGTCGTGGCAACAGGCGGTGGTGAAGCGACTGAGCTTGGAGCACACGCCAAGGCCGCAGGGAAGGCCGGAGAGGCTCGAACTGGAACGGGGCGATGTGCGGCGAACGAATCCTGCCCCTGGAATTACCCCTCCTATTTTCGTACGGTGAAATGAACCGTAGTCACATCGACCTTTCCGCCCTTTCCAAGACTACGCAGAATTACGGACCCGTCCGCCTGGGGCTCATAGACGAAAGGTCTTCCCCAACCATCCAATGGGGTTTCAGCCCCCGCCACAGGGGGAAGATCGGACAACGCTGCCGGTAACTTGTGGTTTTGAGCGGCGTACATACGGATTCGATCCTTCGTCAGCATGAGGGAGCCAGGCGTCCTGCCTTCTTCTAAAGATGATGTCGCTCTCGGATCGAAGTGAACCGTAAACGCGAATTTCCCCCTTTCGGCCCATCGGCTCCCCAGAATCACCGATCCGTCCGGCTGGGGATGGTAGATCAGCGGCTGTCCCCATGCGTCCTCCGTGCGGCTGTCTCGATTCGCCGATAAGGGCGGCAGATCTGAGAGTTTCTCCGGGAGACGGTGGTGTTGGGCCACATACTCCCGGATACGCTGCTCCGTCAAAGACACACGACTCCAAGTAAGAGTTTCTGGACGAATCGTATCCGTGAGAAGATACATCAGGAGAACGGCAAGAACGATGAAGATCACCAGCACGCGCGGTAGCCAGCGGATCACCCAGGGCGGCATCGAGAACGGCTTACGCGGCGTCTGATAGTCGATTATTGCCATGCCTCACTTACGATCAGTGATTGCCAGGGGCATCAATGTACTCCCACTCGGCGGTAAATGCTTCAATTCTGTCATTCATGAATACCGAACCGTTGGTGCGTCAATGCTACTTACGTCCCGGCTTATCTCCTCCTATTTTCGTACGGTGAAATGGACCGTGACCGCCTCTCCGCTCCCGTCCTTTCCCCGGCTGGCGAGAATGACCGAACCGTCAGGCTGCGGCTGGTAGAGCAACGGCTTTCCCCGCGCGTTGTTTATACAGCCAGGCTGGTACCCGGACAGATTATGGAGATCAGATAGCCTTTTCGGCAGATGATGGTTCGCAGCCGCATAATCGCGAATTAGATGTGCAGCAAGCATTACGTCCTCTGGATAGAGCGGAGTGGTAGGAACAAAATGAACCGTGACTGCACAGGTGGTTCCATTCGTCCATCGGTTGCCGAGGACGACTGAACCGTCAGGCCGCGGCTGGTAGATCAACGGCCTTCCCCACGCGTCCTTGGTGCTGCTGTCTCGGTTCGCTGGCAAAAGCGGAAGATCGGAGAGTTTCGCCGGGAGGCGATCATGGCGGGCCGCATACTCCCGGATACGCTCCTCCGTTAATGACACACGGTTGCAGGTCAGAATATCCGGCGGAATTACCTCGGTAAGGAAATACATCAGGAGAACGGCAACGACGATGAACATCACCATCACGCGCGGCAGCCAGCGGATCACCCAGGGCGGGACCGAGAACGGCTTACGCGGCGTCTGATAGTTGATTATTGCCATGTCTCGCTACAGCAGCACGTGAAGCCCCCGCGGGATTTGTGGCTACGTGTCGTAATTGCTAAACGGCATCTCACGCCGCTACCGGTTTGGCTCCGAAGTGTACACGTGATTCATTTGCGTCCATGTCGTCGTGTCCCTACTACTCAAAACGCATAGAGATAAACACCCGGCTGCAATTGCTTGGTCCAACCGACATGCCTGCCGTCGGCGAAGTAGATCGGACTGGGATTGACCAAGTCGCGCTTGCCGACCATAACACCCCAGCCCATGTCCCAGCCGCCATCGTCGAACATGAACAGTGGCCCGCCGTTCCTGATAAGCCGGTACTGCGGATGCTGAAACTGACAGCTTTTCGCGGCGAAGCGCTTTATGGCAGGTGGCAGGTCGCTTGGCCGGACATCGCGGTCCTCGAATATCGCGATCTGCTGCGGCGATGTGAGGACGCCTTGAGCCCATTGCTGAATCGCCGCGGGACCGCCGCATGTTTGCATTTCCCGCCGCATCGCGATTTCAAACCAGCGATAGTCGCCGCCTGTGAGCGTATCCGTGGCGAATGCGACCAGCAGTAGTGCCAGGACGATGCGGACGACACGACTTGGCCGACCCGTAGGCTTAGAAATCGCCTTCGTCGCCAGCCAGAGCGCCAGCGCGATTGCCACATAAGGCCAGAAGTAGACGCCCGCGGACGGAACCGGAAAACAGATCGACCAGTAGGGGCAGACCTGCACCAGAATGGTGATAATGTGGAGGGCGAACAATACGGCAACCGCAGTCCCGAGGATCAGGTCCCAGGGTCTTTGCTTGCGCGATTTGGTGGCTCGTACATTGCTGTCGTAGTCGATGGTCATGCAAGTCTCCGCGCTATTCCACACACCATGAGCAAACCAAGGGAACTCGCCTCATCCTCGCATGCTCACCGGGATGCCGCGAGCAACATAAACCATCCCACTACGTTTATTCCCGCATGAAACGTAAACGCATGTAAGAACGCGAACTGCTGCCCACGGTGGGCAACGGCCGCATACACGTATGCAATGAACGCCCCGGTTATGGCGGCGTTGATTGTCGCAACGACGGAGATCAGGTGGAGCAACGACATCAGCGCCGCGGAAATAATGACAAACGTCCAAATCGGAGCTGACTTGCGTGCTCGCCGTAAGACGGTGTATGGCAGCAAGCATTCCAGGGCCGTCTCGAGGAACGGCACGACTACAACGACGAGCAGGAACAGGAACACTGGATCGCCGGATGGCGTAGCGGTCGTTTTGTTGCCGATGCCCCCCAAGCCAGGAAAACAGCCAGTTTACCGGCAGGATCACGAGCCACCGTGCAACCCACAATACAGCGGTGCGTGCCCAATCAGATGCCGCGGTATCGGCTGAGTGCTTACGCCCGAACGTGACGGTGCCGAGCGGCATAAGAGCCATTACCCTCGCCGGGCCGTGCCCCCTGGCATGACCGGGCCTCCCCGGATTATCAACCTCGCCTCGTTCCCCCGCAACAAAAAAGCTTGCTTACTCACACAGGATTCGCGGCTTCCCACGTCTCCCGGATCTTCCGTCCCCCATACTGCCCGCGCTGGCAAATCGGACACCCGCAAGGCCGGCTCCCATGCGACTCCGGCCAATACCGCCACGCCGGGAATGGGCCACGAGACCTAATCCGTCGGGGCGGCAGTGGCTTTGGCCGAAAAGCTCTGCGCGAAGAAGCAGGGCAATTCCGCATCCATGGTGGGCAGCCGAAAGTCACTGGTCATTTGTCACTGGCAACGGGCAAGGGAGAGTTGGCAACGATCAAAGGAACGTTTCGATCTGGTCCCAGAGGTCCTTGACCGTTGCGGAGTCATCGACCGAGGCGGTGTCCGTGCCGCTGCCGCCATAGACGGTGTCGCGCTGATGGTCGAGGGCCAACAGTAAATCATCGCCGTCGTCGCCGTAGAGACGGTCGCGGCCCGTGCCGCCGACGATGGTGTCGTTGCCGGCCCCGCCGTGGATCTTGTCGTTGCCGGAGTTGCCGGCAAGGACGTCGTTGCCATCGCCGCCGAAGATGGTGTCGTTGCCGCCGCCGCCTTCGATCAGGTCGTCGCCCGGGCCGCCGGAGAGGTAGTCATCTCCAGTCCCGCCGATCAGCGTATCATTGCCGCCGTTACCAATGAGCGTACATGGAAGGTAATCACCGGGCCCACCATTCAGGTAATTTGGCCCATCGCTGCCAATGATTGTCTGGCTCGCCGAAGCACCGAAGTGGATTGCGTTCTCAACTCCAATCCGCGCCAGGTTGATAACCGCCAGCTTGTTGATCACAAGATCCACCGTATCTATCCCTGGTCCGCCGGCAATCACCGCTCGATCATTATCGTAATAGAAAAAGTCCTTGCCGTGTCCGCCGATAAGCGTCGGCGCCGCCCCGTTGGCCTCAATGCCGGGACCACCCCCGGCAAAGTAGTCGTTGCCCGGCCCGCCGATTTCGGTCCAGGTCCCCTGATTACCAGCAGTCTTGAAAGTGTCATTCCCGCCGTTTCCCAGCAACGTCACGGAATACAGAGTCCCATTCTCGTAGGCAATGGAGGGATCGAAGCTGTCAGCGAACTGCGTCCCTGATACGATTTCAATCGGGTCGAGGGTCGATGCCCCCTCTGTACTGGAATAGTTGGCGGCGCGCAACTCAGCATCCGGAGTATCGCTGATACGGCCAATGACAAACTGATACGCTTCGGGCCGGTCGCTGAAGTCTGCTGTATCAATACCGTCTCCCCCGATTAGCGCGTTGCCACCCCCTTCTCCTTTTAAAATATCGTTCCCAGCTTCACCATAAAGGAAGTCGCTTGCAGGTCCCCCGATGAGCGTGTCGTTCCCATCCCCGCCCCGAAGGGTGGAGCGGCGATTGACATCGTTACGCACAGAATCGTTTCCCGCCTGGGCATCGACATAGATTCTCTGGACCTGATCCGGTGGGAACGAAAGCTGGGCGCCGTTCACCTCCGTGACGATCTGCGAATCATTCAGAGAGATTAAGATGGTGTCATCCCCGGAGGTCCCGGTAAGCAGCAGGGTACCGGTGTGACTCAGCGCGCAAACGGTGTTGCATCCAGCAGCATACGCCCTTCGAGCGGTTCGCAGGCGCAGCGGATTTGTCGGCGGCGTGAGGCGCTCTGGCTCTGATCCCTCATGGCGATCCCCTGATTGAGTGGCGGCCGCGGTCGAGCGCCCTGACGCACGGCCTGCCGCGTCAATCGCAGCATAGCAGATCGGCGGCCAGCGCGTGATCCTCTTCCGCCCAGCCGACGCACGCCTCTGCTGGATGCGACACGCTCGCAAGAGCGCCAGCGCTTGGACCTATTCGCATGGGTGCGAGCGAAACCGTGGTTCCACCTTGTGTCTCATCGGGTTTGTGATTGACCGGCGGGCCGGCAGGTCTTGCGCGAATGCCCGAGCAGGCATCCGCCTGGCGCAGGGCTTCATCCCGATGGGTATGGATGACCAGTGTGGATCGGTTCGGGCAGGCGGCGCGGGGGGCTGGCAACTGCACCGGTGAGCCGCAAGGTTGTGCTGGAGGCGTGGGGGCGCCTGGCGGGCGGAGGCGGATGGGAAACCTGGGTTGCGTTTCTTTGACGTGCGGGAGCAGGGGGCGGTCGGGGATGGCAAGACGCTGGATGCGGCGGTGGTCCTTCTGGAGGGGGTAGCCTTTGGCCGCTTTTGCCGGTGCGACAAATTGTCATGTTCGGACCACCATGTCGTCAGATAGGGCAAAAACGGGGTCGGCGGCCGAGTGGGGAGGGTACGGTACTACAACGGTGAGAGTACGGTGTGAGTCGGGAGTGGAATCGGACGCAACACAGGAGCACAATATCCTGTGTTTCCGTGTTTTCACGGACGGGCTCGGGGCCGGATTGCCTGGATAAAAAGGGCCGTGGCTGCGCCCTTTCCGGCCCATCGCGGGGGTGCGGAAAGTGCATAAGACGCTCCAGGTGACTGTCTTTTTCGCCCACGGCATGGTGGTCTGCGCTCGGTGAACCGCATCTGTAATTTGGCCGGCGGGGTCGTCACACTGCCCGCATGAAGAGCAATTCACCTCCCGCGGGCAAAGGCCCGCATCGTGATCCGGCCAGGGAGCGGTCCTGGCGTCGGCTTCTGAAGCAATTCGCCGCCTGCTGATTCGAGGCGGATGCGATCGCGATCTGCTCCGGACGTCCTTGCCGTGCTGGGGGGGGCAGAGGTGCTGGTTCTGCCCATGAGCATGGCACTGGCGACCCCTAAGGCTGACATTTTGACGCGAGCGGGTTTGCACGGTGTGGGTACGGGGAGGGTACGGTGTGGGTCGGTCGTGAACCGGTTGTTTTGCACAAGCGGATGTCGATATGTCGCATGGGTTCTGCGGCGCTGTTTCATCGGGAATTTGCGGCAGATGGGTTGGAGGCGGGGCCGGCCAGGCGCGGGGTCGCGGGAGCCAAAGGCTCCGTTTGTGTCCTGTGCATCCGGGCAAGGCCGCTTAGCGGGATGGGGGCAGGGAGGCGGGAGCAAGGGTGCCGTAGGACTGGTAAGTCATGAGCGGGCAGGAATGCCTGGCGAAAACGCCCGGGCGGGCATCCAACGGGTGTGGATACGCTAATGAGCGCGATCCGTATAACTGAGGATTTCCGCAGGAAAATCGTTACCACGACGCCGGATATGGGGTATCCTTGGCCCAGAGGACAAGGTCGGGTCGTTCCGGAGAGGTTGAGATGTCTTTCAGGCAGAGTGCCGGGGGAATCGTATGTTTGCTATCAGCACTGATTTTATTGTGCGGCACGCAGTGCGCACTGGGGCAGACGAGCCTGACCAAGGGGGATCAGCTCCTGCTGGAGCAGGGTCTGCAGATTCAGGCGCAGGTGTTCGCATCGACCAACAGCTTTGACCGGAACCGGTGGGCGCAGTCCAACTTCACAACGGTGAACTGGCAATGGAGGGACGGCCCGCCGTTCGGACCGGCGCCGGGGCTTCCGTGGGGACGATGGCTTGATTACACGCAGTACGGCTTGCCGGCACAGGAACTGCCTTATGCTTCAAATTTGGTGAGCCTGCAATGCTCGGATGAGCCGACGTTGAGCGATACGGCGACGCGGCAGGAGCTGTCGAACTGGTTCGACAACACCCGGGCCGCGTTCCCCAATGCGCTGCTGTTTACCAACCTGCAGGGCAACTCCGATGCGCCATCGGACATCGCGGCGTATATGTCGGAATCGAAGCCGGACATGCTGATGTACGACAGCTATCCCATTAATCGCTACAACACGATCGTCGGCGGGAGCATGAAGTACCTCTACGATGACATGGCCAAGTTCCGCACGCTTGGTTTGGCGGGGAATGACGGAACCGGGGCGCATCCGATTCCCGTCGGGCACTACATGCAGAACTTCCACGATGACAATACCTGGCCGAGATTTCCATCGGAATCGGAGACGCGGCTGAGTCAGTTTGCGGGTTGGACGTTTGGTGAGAAGTTCGAGTCGTCGTTCGTTTATGACGATCCGAATTACCAGACGCTGCAACCACAGTTCTTTACGGGTTTGGGCGATTCAAATCCGACGCCGGCGTTTTCTCAGATGGCCGAGAGCAACCGCCAGAGCCGGAATCTGGGGCCGGCGCTGGTGCGGCTGATCAGCACTGACGTGCGATTCTTTCCGGGCCAGCACAAGGATGCATCGAATGCCACGGTCTCTAATGACGTGCCGACAGGTATGCAGACCTGGCAGGCGGGAGCGGGCGATCCCTACCTGCAATCGGTCACGGCCGTCAATCTCGGGACCACGAATAGCGGGCTTCGGGGTGATGTCCTGGTCGGCTGGTTCAAGGTGCTGGATGAATCGATGGATGGACCGGATGCCCAGAACCAGATCTACTTCATGGTCCTGAACGGGCTGACGGATGCCAACGGCAGTGCGGCGGATTGCCAGCAGCGCATCACGCTGAAGTGGAAGTTCGGCACCTCGGGCATCACCCAGGTGCAGCGGCTGGATCGCAACACGGGACAGATCGACGAGCTGGCGTTGACACCGCTTTTCGGGGGGCAGATGGTGCTGACGTTTACGCTGGATGGGGGGACGGCGGACCTGTTTAAGTTCGATACCGGAGCGCCCTTCGTGGGGATCGACGCAGTCCCGGAACCGGGGACGCTGGGATTGGCGGGGTTGCTCATAGTCCTGGCGGCCGGCAGACGGCGGAAAGCGCATCATCGGATGAGTGGTTGTTGTTGTGCTGGAGATGACAATGCGTTGTTGTTGGTTGCCGGCCGTGGTGATCGGAGGATTGACCGCGTTGGCGACATTGCCGGCAAGGGGACAGATTCCGCCAGGTCTGGACAAGGGGCATCGCATCCTTCTCGAGCGCGGGCTGCAGATTCAGGCGATGGTGACCCCCTATCCGGTTGCGTTCGATCTGAACCTGTGGAAGCAGTCGAATTTCACGACGGTTCAGTGGCAGTGGAACGCAAGCCATCTCGAATTGATGGGGGCGGCACCGGGGTTGCCGTGGGGAGAATGGGTGAAGTACGACTACTCGCAGCCCACTGCCGCTGAAGCGCCCTACACATCGAACCTGGTGAGCCTGCAATGTTACGATGAACTGGACCTTAGCAATCTGACCAATCGGCAGAATCTCGCCAGCTGGTTCGCCGCCGCAAGACCCAATTTCCCGAACACGCTTCTATTCACGAATCAGGAGAGCTATGCGGACTCGCCGGCGAACATCGCTGCATACATGGCTGAATCGCAGCCGGACATGCTGATGATGGACACATATCCAGTCAGCACTTCCTTCAAGATCGTGGGCGGGAGCCTGAAATACACCTACCAGGACATGGCGAAGTTCCGTAAGCTCGGGCTGGCGGGGAATGATGGAACGGGAGCACATCCGATACCAGTCGGGAGTTGGTTTCAGACATTCTCGGATTTCCACTATTGGCCGCGGTTCCCGTCGGAGTCGGAGATTCGTGCGCAGCAGTTTGCCGGGTGGACGTTCGGGGAGAAATTCGAAAGCGCCTTCGTTTACGATAGCGCGGCGCCGGGGAACAACATTTATTCGGCGTTATTTAGCGGATATGGGGACGCGAGTCCGACGCCGGCATTCAACCAGATGGCGGAATCGAATCGCGAGAGCCTTAGAAACCATCTCAAGTCGTGAGCCGGTGTAGCCTGCGGTACCAGAGCAAAGCACAAGCGAGTTGCACGACGGCCAGGTAGTTCTCCGCCTTCCTCTCGTAACGGATGATGATCCCGCGGCAGCGGTTCAGCCAGCTGCATCGTCCGCTCCACCACCCAGCGTCGGGCCTTGTGTCGCTTGCAACCCTGAGCATCTTTCTTCTCCTCGCCGATCTGCCGACAGTGCGGCTCGTAGCCGAAGACGCGGGCGGTCGCGTCCGAAGGTGCGCCACTGAACGCCTTGTCCAAACAAAGGTTCTGCTCCTGCTGACGCGGGTCCGGCGGCTCGACGATCACGGCCTCCAACGCATCCTGCAGCAGCAATGAGTCGTGTATGTTGGCTCCCTTCACGACCACGGCCACCGGACCGCCGTCGGCCTCGGTCAGCACGCCACGCTTCGTGCCGTTCTTCGCCCGGTCGGTTGGGTTTGCTCCGACTTGATCCCCCCGTGCCGGGCCTTGCCCAGGGCACAGTCGAAGCTCTGCCACTTCCAGTTGACGCCGGCCAGTTCCTCGCAGCCCTTGACCAGCAGCGCCCACAGGCGTCCGATCACGCCACGCTTCACCCAGCGTTGGAACGTGCGGTGGATGCTGGAGTCGTCGCCGAACTCCTTGGGGACCTGGTTCCACTGCACGCCACTGCGCATGCGGTAGATCACGCCATCCAGGGCCTTGCGTTGGTCGATGCGGTCGGGGCCGAACTTCGCCGGCGGGTCGTACTTCGCCAGCACCTGCCGGGCCTCTGCCCACAACGCATCGTCCACCCGCCAGATCGTCGGCAGCGGCTCCGCCCCCTTCTTCTTTCGCGCCATCCGTGGCTCCTTTCGTTATCGCCAGTTAACATACGTCAGAGACTTGAGATGGTTTCTTAATCTCGGGCCGGCGCTGGTGCGCCTGATCAGCACGGACGTACGCTTTTTCCCGGGTCAGTACAAGAATAACTCGTCGGGTGCGACCGTGACCAATCCTGTTCCGGACGGGATGCAACTCTGGCAGGTGGGCGCGGGCGATCCGTATCTGCGTTCCTGCCTTGCACAAAACGTGGGGACGGTAAATTACGACCTTCCCGGGGAGGGACTTCCCGGGGACGTGCTGATCGGATGGTTCAAGGTGCTTGATGAATCCTTCGATGGGCCCGATGCACAGAACCAGATTTATTTCATGGTGATGAACGGGTTGACGGATCCCAACGGAAGCGCCGCCGATTGTCGGCAGAAGATTACTCTGACATGGAGCTTCGGAAGCTCGGGCATCACCCGATTGGAGCGGCTGGATCGCAATACGGGCCAGATCGACGTGCTTGCGTTGACGCCTCTGCCGGGGGGATTGATGTCGCTGACGTTCACGCTGGACGGGGGAACGGCGGATTTGTTCAAGTTTGACACCGGAGCGCCGTTCGTCGGGATCCAAGCGGTGCCCGAGCCGGCCACGGGACTGGGGGGGATGGTGTTGCTGGTTGGCCTGTTCTATCGGCGCCAGCGGCGAAGTAAGGCCGTGAGTTAAGCGGAGGGATGATGGATGGGCTGTTGTTTCGTTTGAATTGCGCGGTCCTCGGTTTGGGCCTTTGTCTGGTGGGAACGCTGCCGGCAGCGGCACAGATCCCGGCGACGCTGGATAAGGGGCATCGCATCCTGCTGCAGCGCGGCCTGCAGATTCAGGCGCAGGCGTTCGACACCACGGGCACGTTTGATCTCAATCGCTGGGCGGGGAGCAATTTCACCACGGTCAACTGGCAATGGGGCGCCAATCCAGCGTTGATGGGCGCGGCGCCCGGCATCCCCTGGGGCCGCTGGTCGTATTTCGACTACCACACGCCGGATGCCAGCGAAATCCCCTACCTCACGAACTACCTGAGCCTTCAAGTCTGGGACGAACCCAACCTGGGCAACTCGACGACGCGGCAGCAACTGGCAACGTGGTTCGGGCAAACGCGGGTGAGTTTTCCCAACACGCTCCTGTTCACCGACATCCAGGGGCACACGAACACCGACGCGCAAATCACCGGCTTCATGGCGGAGTCGCAGCCGGACATGCTGATGTACGACAGCTATCCGGTGAATCGCAACACGACAATCGTCGGCGGCAGCTTGAAGTATATCTATGAGGATATGGCGACCTTCCGGGCACATGGCTTGGCGGGCAACGACGGAACCGGAGTGCATCCGATTCCGGTCGGACACTACTTGCAGAACTTCACCGACGATTCGAGCACACGCTTTCTGTCGGAATCGGAGATGCGCGATCAGCAGTTTGCGGGGTGGACGTTCGGCGAAAAGTTCGAGTCGTCGTTTGTGTATGACACGCCAAACTGCTGCGGAGTGACGCCGCAGTTCTTCACGGGACTGGGCGATGCGAATCCCACACCAGCGCTGGCGCAACAGTCCGAGAGCAACCGCGAGAGCCGGAATTTGGGACCGGCGCTGGTGCGGCTCATCAGTACGGACGTGCGATTCTTTCCGGGTCAGCACAAGGACGCATCGAATGCGACGGTTTCCAACGACGTGCCGGCAGGCGTACAGACATGGGTTTCGGGACAGGGCGACCCATACCTGCGGAGTTGCAACGCGGTGAACCTGGGGACGACCAATGCGGGCCTGAAGGGGGATATCATCATCGGCTGGTTCAAGGTGCTGGATGAGTCGATGGACGGCCCGGACGCCAATGGACAGATCTATTTCATGGTGCTCAACGGGCTGACCGACAAGAACGGCAGCGCAGCAGATTGCCGGCAGCGGATCACGATGCAATGGATCTTCGGCAATTCCGGGATCACTTCACTGCAAAGGCTCAATCGCGATACGGGCCTGGTCGAAGACGTGCCGCTGACAGATTCATTCGTCGGACGCAAGGTTCTGACGTTCGACCTGGACGGAGGAACAGCGGATTTGTTCAAATTCAATACGGGTGCGCCGTTTGTGGGGATTGATGCGGTACCGGAGCCAGCGAGCTTGGGATTGCTGGGGAGCCTGATGCTGCTGGGGATTAGACGACGGCGGAAGTAGTAGTCGAGCAATTCACTAAAGCTGACGCGGGCGGCGGACTTGCCGGGGCTTGGGCACGCGCCGGCGTGCAGGGCCGGATTTCGCCTCGGCCGGCTCGAAAGGCTCGGCTTGATCCGGGGCACCGGCGCGGCCGCGAACGTAGAGGCGAATGGGAATCTCGTTGAAGGGCAGCAGCTCGCGGAAGCGGTTGACCATGAACCGCTTGTAGGATTCGTTCACGTCGTCGGGATGGTTGACGAACATCACGATCGTGGGCGGGGCAAGGTCGGTCTGGGTGACATAGAAGACCTTGATGCGCCGGCCCGTGGGCGTGCTGGGAGTGCGCTCGGTCATGATCTGCTTGAGCACACGATTGAGCTCGCCCGTTGGTACGCGCGTGTTGGCCTGGCGGAAGAGGTCGAACGAGACCTCGAGGATCTGCTGGATATCGGTGCCCTCTTTGGCGGAGATAAACATCACGGGGGCGAAGTCAAGGTGGCGCAGCTCCTGGTTGAGGTATTCGGAGAACTCCTTAGCCAGCAGTTTTTCGCTGAAAGTCGTGTCGCGCTCCTCCGCCTGCTTTCGCGCGTTCTCCAGCACCAGATCCCATTTGTTCACGACAAGGATAACCGGCTTATTCTGCTCGGCGATGTACTGGGCGAGCTTCTTATCCGGTTCCGAAAGATGCTCGGTCCCGTCAAAGAGCATGATCGCAACATCGGCCCGGCGAATGGATCGCTGGGCGCGGTGAAACGAGTAAAACTCGATGTCGTGAGTGACCATCTGGCGCTCTTGCGCACGCCGGCAGTGTCGATGACGATCAGGGACTTGCCATCGCGCTCGAAGCGAACGTCCACGGAATCCCGGGTGGTGCCCGGAACGTCGGAGACAATCACCCGCTCGTCTTCGATGTTGTAGAACCTCGCGATCGCGTTGACGAGGGTGCTCTTGCCGGCATTGCGCTTGCCAACGATGGCCAGGAGCATCTCGGGCTCGGGCATCTCGGTAGGCGCATTTTTCAAATCGACGTTCTGCTTGATCGCATCAAGCAGCCGGTCGAGATGGCGGTCATTGAGCGCCGAGATTCCCAGAGGCGTGCCGAAGCCCAGGCGGGCGAAATCACCCAGGGCGGCTTCGGATTTTTCCGAATCAGTTTTGTTCGCGACCAGCACCGTCTTGAGATCCAGGCGGCGGAGCAGCGAGGCGATTTGCTCGTCGGCGCTGGTCAAGCCGGTCTGGTTGTCCACGATGAACAGAACCAAGTCCGCGCGGCTCATGGCGCGCTCGATCTGGGATTTGATATGCTGAGTGAGGCGGTCGGGGTCTTCGAAACCGTAGCCGCCAGTGTCCACCAGTTCGATAAACCGGTCATCTATTTTTAACGGCATCGATACCCGGTCGCGTGTGACACCGGGTTCATCCTGCACGATGGAGATGCGCTTGCCGACCAGCGCGTTCAGCAGGCTGCTTTTGCCGACATTTGGGCGTCCGACGATCGCGACAACGGGAAGACTCATGGGGGCGATTGTAGGAGATCTGCCGAGATGCGGGGAGGAAGGGTTGAAAAAGCGCGAACAATGGCCTTGTGAATCTTTTAACATTCTTGAGATGGATCTGGGGAATTTGGTAAGCTGCCGACGGTACTCATATCCAGTGCTGCGGTTCCCTACGCAGCCAAGTTAATCGCTTCAGAGAGGAGTCCCCATGCCAACCGTTCAGGACATCCTGATGACCAAGGGGAAGGACGTGCAGACGGTCGATCCTTCAGCGACGGCGATGGACGCCATTCGCAAGATGAACCAGCAACAGATCGGGGCACTGCTGGTGGTTGAGGGGCGAAAAGTCACGGGGATTTTCACGGAGCGCGACGTGCTGCGGCGTGTGGTGGGGCAAACGCGCATCGCCCGACCAGATGAAGGTGAGCGAGGTGATGACCAGCGACGTGATCTGTATCGAGCCGGAGATGGATCTCGACAACGTCTCATCGATCATGAAGAACAAGAGGATTCGGCATCTCCCGATCTGCGACGCCGACGGCGAGTTGCATGGGATGATCAGCATCGGGGACGTCAATGCTTATCACGCGTCTCACCAGGAAACGACGATCCATTTCCTGCAGGAATACATTTATGGGCGCGCGTAGGTGGCGCAACCGCGCCGCGTAATTATTCACAGTCGGGATACCCCCACCGGTCCTACACGACTTCCGCGCCGTCTCCGCCAGTGGAGAGTTCCTCCATCTGCTGTTCGAGCTGCTTGACGCGATCGACCAGACCCGGGAGCTGCGTGAAATACAGGTACACTCGGCGAGCGTGCGGAACGTCCATCGCGGGCTGTCCGACGACCGTCTTTTGATCCGGAACGTCGGCGATGATTCCCGTCTTGGCGCCCACGGTGACGTTATTACCGATGTTGAGATGCCCCGCCACACCCGTCTGGCCCGCGAGCGTAACGTGGTGGCCGAGCGTCACCGAGCCGGCGATTCCGGTCTGGGCGACGATGAGGCAATGCGCCCCAATCTTCGATCCGTGACCGATGACGACGAGCTGATCGATCTTCGTACCATGACCAATGACGGTCGAATCGAGAGCACCGCGCTCGATGGAGCAGCAGGCGCCGACTTCAACGTCGTCTTCGATGACGACGTTGCCGATCTGGGGGATCTTGTGGTGTTTGCCTTTATGCGTCGCAAAGCCATAGCCATCAGCGCCGATCACAGAGGCGGCGTGGATGATGACGCGGTCGCCGATGACGCAGTTATCGTAGATGACAGCGTTGGCGTAGATGATGCAGTCTCGGCCAATGCGGCTGTTGGGGCCGATGAAAACGCCCGGATAGACGACCGTCCCTTCTCCGACCGATGCACTGGGATCGACGTGGGCGGCGGGATGTACGCCGGCGTGCGGGTGTTTGCGATGACCATGCAGGCGGACAATCGCCTGCATGAAGGCAAAGTAAGGGTCGGGAGCTTTGAGCAGCGTGAGGCGGTCGTTCTTGATGCCGGCACAGACGACGGCGCTTGCTTTGGTGTTGTCGAGCTGGCGCACGTACTTCGGGTTGCTCAAGAAACTGAGCTGTCCCTCCTTCGCGTCCTCGAGGGTTGTGCAGGAGAGGATCGAGACCGAGCCGTCGCCGGCCACTTCCGCGCCGATTTCCTTGGCCAGTTCATCCGCCGTCATGGTGCATGCTCCAACAAGACCGATCGGCATTATTGGGATTTTGAGTGGAATGTCTGCGCGAATACTCGGGAAACAGAGGCAGCGGCAGGCGAAATCACATGTCCGCCGTCGATCGTGGACGGAACGGCGCTTCCGCCGCCTCTCCCCCGCGATCGCTCATTCCGAGCGCGGTCCGGCAGAGGCGTCTGGCGATCCGCACGGGGCGGAGCAGCAGGTAGAGCGGTGCAAGCGGCTCGGGGAGCCAGATGCTCGTCCAGTCGCCGACGGTTGGGGCGAGTCGGCCGCGAAGATAGCCAATGCGGTCGCGAAGGCATCGCGCATGCGAAGGTTGAACAGCGTTACCTGGAGCTGCCAGCGCATCTCGGGCATGTCCATTGGCTGAACCAGCCCGCAGCAGCAGACTGGCACCATCGCATCGACCATCGGATCGGCGGCGATCGCCTGCGCCAGCGCGCCGCTGAGCGGCGCATCGAGCAGTTCATGCGCCAGCTCGCCCCCACGAGCAGCATCCGGACCGCCCCGATCCGGCACGCCATTTCGAGCGCAAATCGAAGTTGGCAGGCGGCTTCGATTGCAGCAGCTCCGCAACGTCGCAAATCCGATCGAGGCGCATCCAGCAATCCTTGGCGCCGTTGAAGCAGAGTATCAGGAGGTTATCCGCGGGACTGATGCGCGGGATGGCTCGCCCCCCACCGCCGGCCCGGCTTGCAGCCGATCAAACAGGCCGTGCTCGTCGTAATCGAGCGCCATCTCCGGAGGATTGATCCGCCAGTGCAGATCGATGTTCAGCAGATCGGAACGGCGAAGAAAATGGTATTCGCAGTTCAGCTTCAGATAGCGCTGCTCGGTTGCATCGTCCATCGCGGCGAGGAACGCCGACTCCGACGTAGTGCAGTTGGGAAAGAGCAGCTCGTTGCCGCGATCGAGAAGCAGGCGCTGGCGCGCGGAATATGCGCCGGCCGGATCAACAGGTCGAGATCGCCGCACTGGCGCAGTGTGAGATTGCCGTAGGCGTCCTGGGCCAGGATCGGCCCTTTGAAGGGCACCGTCTCGATTCCCTCGGCGGAAAACAGATCGATCAGACGGACCAGCTCGGCCATGAGGAACATCACACGGCGGGCGTTGCCGTTGAAGGCTTCGTGCAAGCACTGGCAAATCGGATCCGGAACAGCGACCGAAGGAATTGACCCGAATGTCTTGTGAATGAGGGGAACAACGTGATGGGATTCGGCCAGGCCCAGGAATCGTCGCCAATCGATCGGCCGATCCAACCTCTCCGCAAGCGATGCCGCCGGGCGCGTACGGGCGGCCGCCAGAAGCAATCCCATCTCCGGCACGCGATGCGCCAGGTCAGCCGCCGCGGGATGCTTCGCGCCGAGGTTCATGCAGCCGCCTCGCTACGGCTCACTTCGCCCTCGACCATTGCCGCCACCGCCGGCAGCAGATCCAGCTTGCGTCGGCGGACGAGTGCCTGGACCGGCACGAGCCCCGCAAGCTCGATGGCCTGTTGAAAATGTGCCTTCTGGCTGCCGCTCTGCTGCAGGACAGGAAGCGCGTAACTGTGGCGCACAAGACTCATAAACGCCTGCTGTGGCGGCAGTGGCTTGATCGATTCGCCGTCTCCGTCTTCCAGCACGAAAACGCGCGACAACTCAACTGGGTCGGGATAAAAGCGGTCGCGCACCGCGAGGCGCTTCTCGAATGCCAGGCCCAGACGCGGCAGCGATTCCGGATCGGCACCCAATTGCGCCGCCGCTTCGGGCCAAAGTTTCAGCTGTGGAAAACCAGGGTAGGCCAAGGGCCTGCCGGAAGGTGTGCTGCGCTTTTCCGGCTGCATATCGACGGCCACCATGTCGTCGGCAAAAAGCGGATGCCCGCGACCGTTAAGCGTGCCGGCCATCGTGGATTTTCCCTGCCCCTTTTCGCCGACAAATGAAACACACACGCCGTCGATCACCACGGCACTGGCGTGAAGAACGAGAAATCCCCGCTGATGCAGCAGCACCCCCAGTGCCGGCCCGAGCACGAACAGCCGGCAGAGCGCCTCGTCAAGATTGGCAACCGGATCGATAACGATTTCACATCCGTGGCGCACCGCGATGCTCCCCACCCGGCGAAAGGTCATGCAGATCTCGTCCGGAGTAACGCGCCCACAGGATTCATCGGGCGAATCATCGGTCAGGCAGGGGGTGTCGGCAACGGCGTCCAGACGCAAGGTTACGTCTGGACGCCGTGCGTTCTGTCCGGCGCCATCGCCGTCATCGGCGATCAGCTCCGGCAGAGGCAATGCCGATGAAATTCCCAGCCCGTATGCACGGTAGCGATACATAGCTTAGCTCCCGCGCTAGGCAAGCGGGGTACAGCCTCAGGTGATCTTGACGATGGGAATGCCACTGCCGCAGTCGGTAACGCCCTGCGTCAGTGATTGCGCATTCCCATGCGTCGTCAGCCGGGGCTGCGTATAAGGCTTCTTCTCTTGAACGGGTTTTACAACTTTGTCTTGCACTTGTACCTCCTTGGCACATCTTCCATCGGTCGATGTGCAATACGTGTGATCAAACTCGGCTACCGGCTCCGCGACGCACTAGCCAACGGAATTCACCATGCGTCGCGGAAGCAGGTCTCGGCACCTCATTACTTGGGCACTGGAAGACCGCTGCCGCCGCCGATGGGAATCACCTGCGTCAGCGACTGCACGCTCCCATGCGTTGTCAGCATAGGCTGCGTGTAGGGCTTCTTGCTTTCAACCTGCTTTTCATTCTGAACCTGCATTTTAACCTCCTGTGCATCGACCGCCTCTGGCCGCTGCATCAAGTGACATGAAACGAATCAAGCCCTGGAAAGAGGCGCGGCGGCGAACGTCGTTCGCCTGTGCAACATCAGGGCACACGTGCAATATCAGCCAATCGGCCTGGGAATGCCGCTCCCATCGATCGGCACGGGCTGCTGCGTGAGCGACTGGGCGTCGCCGTGCGTCGTCAGCTCGGGCCGGGTATACGGCTTTCGCAGGATCTGCGAAGCTTGACGCTCCGCGGGCTTTTCACCTTGCATGTCATTCCTCCTGTGCACCGCTCAAGCAGGCGCACCAATGGGGAGTGGGACAAAATGAAGGAGATCGAGCCGGAAAAGAAATGGCTGCAGGAGTAAGCACAAGGACGCGCACGTCCTCACCCACGGGGGCGATTGAACTCCGGGCGCCCGGCTTGCGCCGCATCGTCTTCCTCCTTCAATATGCGCATCAACCGGATGCGCAATCCTTCATAGGGCCGGCACCTCCTTTCTCCTTACCACCCCCCCGGCTCCGGGTTACCGGAGCTGGAAGGGAAGACCGCTGCCGCAGCTGGAGCCAGGACGGTGATGCTGCGTCAGAGACTGCGCATCTCCGTGCGTGGTCAGCTTCGGCTGCGTGTAAGGTTTCTTCGATTCAACCTTGGAATTGACAACTTCACGAGACATCTTCTTTCCTCCTTACCCCGCTGCATCTGCAAGGGGTAAAAGCACAACTAAAAAAAACTCAGTACGACAAAGGCTCTTACATCTTACTGAACGGCAACACCTCCTCTCCCTGCCAGGGGTTCAAGTCCCTGCAGGGGGACAAAACGGTCAAATTCGGTGGTGTTTCCACCAATCAGTACCTGATCGGCATACTCAACCCACGCACTGCGCCTTAAAGGCGCCATGTTCGTCTCTGGTCGCGCCGAGCCGGACGCGTACCTGAATGCCGCGTCGCCGTAACAGCCATTGCAGCGAAATCGCCTGCGTCAGGCACGTGGGCGCGGGATCACGGAACTGGCGCGGGTGACGGCCCACGCGATCTTTTCGAGTGCCGTATCGATTGGCGGCACAGTGCCGGGCGAGGCTTGGCTGATTCGACCCCGGATGAACCGGAAGGGCAACACCCAGAGCAGCAAACGCACGGTCGCGACGACCGGCAGCGCCCAAAGCACCAGCCACTTTTCATCCCACGGCAGGTTCCAGAATTTCCGCAGCTTAGCCATCGGAAATCTCAACAAGCCCTTTCTCCGCCAGTTGCCGCACGAGATCGATCAGATCCCGCTCGCAGCGATCCGGCTCCACGTCATATTCCTGCAAAATCACATCGCGAATCTCGCGCAGCGACCGGCGTCCTGCAGCAGATTCCAGATCCGGGCACCGGTAGCGTCCAGGCCGTGATAGACGCCCTGTTTGAGGTCGAGGATGACCGCCTCGCCGAGAAGATCGCTCGAGATCTGGTCGCTGGAGGCAACAGCCACAGACTCCAATGAGATGGTTCCGAGAGTCACCCAAACTCCCTCGCCTACGCGCGATTTCAATAACCATTGGACCGGCATTCACCAGCCCGGATTTCGGGTCGCCCGATGGCCCGCGCCTATCATCGATGAAAATCCTAAACCCGCCTGAGAGATGCGCCAAGCGGATTTTCATTCTTTTTTCATCTTGGCCGCCCAACCCCGCGCTGATTATGCGGGGTTCGCTAAAGGCTCTTGAAATAATGGTCCAATAACCATGTGTCTATGAGTCCACCCGCTCGTCCGGGGCACCGACGGACGAGCAACACTGAACCGGGCCCCTACGTACATTCGCAAGGACACGGAGCCTCACGCCGCGCCCCGGCTCACGCGCTCTCGCTCGCTCGCCAGAACTTCCAGGTAGTGCTCCAGACGCTTTTCTGCATCATCAAGCAATCCCCCAAAGTGGCGTGTGGGGTCGTTGTAGATCAGGCGCACCGGGATCTCTTTCACGCGGAGATAATGTCCGAAAACCTGCGGCCAGAGCTGCATCGGAAACGCGTATCCCGGAACATCCAGATGAAGCTTGCACATCGCCGAAATACGGTGAGCCTTGAACCCACAGAAAGAATCCGTCAGCCTCGCGTCGAACAGCTTGTTCAGGATCGTCGTGATCGTGGCATTGATCATCTGCCGGTCCCCCGGCGGAAGATCGTCCTTTCGATCCGGCTTGAGATAGCGCGAGCCGCTGATCAGGTCCCAGCGGTCGGCTTCGATCTCCCGGATAAAGTCGCAAATGCGGCTCGGGCTCGTGCTGCTCGTCGCAGTCCATCGTAATAACCCAGTCGTAGCCGTGCTTATCGGCCCACGCGAAAGCATCGATGAGCGACTGGCCATACCCGCGGTTTTCCCGGTGGCGGATGAGGTGGATATCAGAACGCGACAGCAAGTACTCGACGGTACCGTCAGTCGATCCGTCATCGATCACCAGTACATCCGGGCTGTATTTAAGGACCTTGTCCAGAACCTTCTGGACGTACTGCCGTTCGTTGTAAATGGGGATGGCGACCAGTAACTGCACGCAAATCTCCTTCGATCCAGGATGTCCGGGGATGGTAGAACCCCTGGCCCCGACCGGTCAATCGCAAAGCGAGTGCCCGGCATGCGGATTATGGGCTTAATCCGCTGCGTCAACAGGCCGATGAGAGGATGTATGGGTTGTAATGAGTATGGGAGCCAGTCATGCCGCAAACGCGCCGTCGTAAGCCAGCCGATCCCGTGTTGACCCCCGCCACGGGGTGCATATGCTCGGATGAGGAGAGGAGGATTTTCGGATTCTCTTGCTCGGGCCTTGGCATGAAAACAGTCTTGCGCTTGGCGCTGGTCGCGGCACTTGCGGGGGTTGCGGGGCTGGTTGGCTGCCAGGCCACTCCTTCCTATACCGCCGGGGCACCCAGGGGAATCGAGCATTACGTGCAGGCGGTCAAACAGTATCACGCCGGCGACGATGCTCATGCCATTGCGCAACTCATTGAAGCAACCCGCCAGAATCCCAAGCTGATCATGCCGCGCATCATGCTGGGCGACCTGTATCGCAACGACGGGAACTACAGCAACGCCGTCGATGAGTATCAGCAGGTAACCCAGCTCGACCCCTATTACGCGTCCAACTGGTATAAGCTGGGCGTCGCTTACCAGTTCATGCAGAAGCTGGGCAAGGCCGCCGAGAGCTACGAGAAAGCCCTGCACCTCGAGCCCAAATCCGCCTGCAGCAACATGAATCTTGGCCTGGCGGAGCTTTCTCTGGGGCACAACGACAAGGCGCTGGCATACGCCAAGAAGGCAACGGAGCTGGAGCCGAAGTCCGCGTCGGCCTGGTCGAACCTCGGCGTGACGCTCGATGCGCTGGGTCAATATCCCAAGGCCGAACAAGCGTACCGCAAATCCATCGACCTCGATCCGGACAATCCCGCCACGCTGTCCAACCTGGCAGGCAATCTGACCACGCAGGGCAAGATGTCGCAGGCCACCGAGCTGCTCAAGCGAGCGGCCAACCTGAGCAAGACACCCCAGATGTACAAGCGCTATGGCGATGCCCTGGTCGAGGCAAAAGACTACGATCAGGCAATCGAACAGTATCAACTGGCGCTGAAGAACAATCCGGCCTACTACCCCGCCCTGACTGCGATTGGTTTTGCCCGCATCGCCCAGTACCGTAAGGGCTTTGAGCTGGATGAGGGCAAGCGCAGACGCCCTCACCAACTGGAAGAAGAGCCTGACGATCCATCCCGAGCAACCCAAAGTGCAGGAGGCGGTCGAGCAATGGGAGCACGTCGGGCCCAGGCTCCTGAGCGAGTGATCTCTCGTGCCCCGCCCCGCCGGTCCGTTGCAAATCCTCTGGTCCGATACCGATTACGTCGCAGTGCTGAAGCCCGCGGGGCTCACCACGATTCCCGGACGCGATGAAAGCGACAGCGTGCTGGAGCACCTGGGCCGGCAGCTAAACCTGCCGGTCAGCGGTCAGGACGATCCGCGTCTTCGCATCGTGCATCGGCTCGACAAGGAAGACCAGCGGCGTGCTCGTATTTGCCAGGCATCGCGCAGCGCAGCAACATCTTTCGCACCAGTTTCAGAACGGTCAGGTCAAAAAAGAATACCTGGCCCTGGTGAGGGGGCAACCGACTCAAAGCGAAGGCGCAATTGAAGCAGCGTTAGGGGCGCATCCGACATCGCCAAAAAAGCGGGCCGTGCTCAAGCACGGCGGCCGCCCGGCGCGAAACGGACTGGCGCCTGGAAGAGACGTTCCGGGATTATTCGCTGATTCGCTGCTTCCCCAAGACAGGCAAGACTCACCAGATCCGCGTACATCTGGCATACATCGGCCTGCCATTGGCAATCGATTCGCTCTATAACCCCACAGCGGAGGGCATTCTGCTCAGTCATTTCAAGCGAGGCTATCAACGCGGCGGTCGCGCCGACGCCCGCTGATCGACCGGCTTACGCTTCACGCCCATCGGCTTGCCTTTGACGACATGGCCAATCGCCAAGTCATCGTCGAGGCCGAGCTTCCCAGGGACTTCCGCGCTGCGCTCAACATGCTTCGGAAGTATTCCGCCCGCTAGCGTCTTGGATGGATCACGGCGCGCCATGCGGTCAGAGAGCTTTCGCTGCCACCCAGGCCGCATCATCTCATCGATTCGAGCCGGGCGCTGACGAAGCGAAAGCGGACCGCGCGCCACTTCGCGGTGCGATCCACCTCATACGGAATTCCCCCAAACGGCAGGCCACAACGACGCGTCCCGCAAGCAGGGCCGCTCAACGCGACCTGCCAGAGTCACGTGAGACCGCATAGAACAGATCGGGATGAAGGCATGCGCCAGATGAATGCCTGCTCGGGCGTTTTCGCAAGGCCTGCCAGCGCACCCATCGAATAACAAGCCGCAATGCAGACTTGCTCCTCGCCCTCCGCCCCCCTCCGGCCAAAAGGCCCTGCACGGATGCGCGGGCACATCCAACCTAGCCATTGGGCACCCCCAACTCGCCGCTTCACCACCCCGTCTGCCGCAAACTCCCCAGGAGACGGCTCGACAGAGCCCCTACGACATCTTGACATCCGCTTGTGCAAGGCGCTCCGACTCACACCGTACTCTCCCCGTACCAACACCGTGCAAACCCCGTACCGCGCCAAAATGTCACCCCTGCGGGTTGCCAGTGCAGTTCCCAGCCCCCCCAGCCACCTCCACGCCCCCGAGACACAGATTCTCTCCGGGCCGGTGTGTGCTGCATCCAAGGTGCGCAACCCAAGCCGTTTTATCCTGATCGTCGCCCCAACGCTTGCCCAGACTCCGCTCCGGGCTCCGCCCTGCGCTCCGTCTGGGCAAGCGAAGCAGAAACAGGTAACACTCTCATAGCGGGTGGTACAGAGATTGGGGACAGGTCAACAGGCATGCTTGGGCGTTTTTGCAGGATCTGCCAGTGCGGCCCATCAATCACAAGCCGTATTAAAGTGCAGATCGTCTTCTCAGCATCATCTTCGATACCTCCCGCCTTTCTGGTTGATGCGATTCTCCGGCTTTTGCCACCGTGCCGCCGGAATCTCCTTTGAGCCAGCTCAGCCATACGGTAGATTGCACAAATCCCTGAAGAAGGGATCGCACGTCGAGCCTCAGCAAGGTCAAAGAGGGAGAGTATGGGAAAGCAAGTCGGCATCGCCGGAGTCGCAGGTCGAAAGCTGCACACCCGTGTGCTCGACCGATCAGGCCCGCATAGCAGTAATGATCGCCGTGGGGAGCGTTGCAGGCCACGCGTGGGCGGCAAACAAGACTTTTCAAGGCCCGAGCGGTGACAATTGGAGCACCACCCACTGGTGGATTGGCGGCCTTCCAGTGAACGGTGACAACGCCTACGTCACAACAACCACTTCCAGCAAAACGCTGAACTTCGACGGCAGCTACAGCGCACCGGGCTCGCTCAATTGCGCATCGACAGCACCTCCAGCAGGCGCAACTATGACGCTGTCACAGGCAACGACAAGCGACATGTGCGCCGCAACTGAATACGTTGGCTACTCGGGCAATGGTGTCTATTCGCAATCCACCGGAACGAACACGAGCACCGGCGACACATACGTCGGTTACTCCGGCCAAGGTATCTACTCTCAGTCCGGAGGCATGGACACCATCAGCGGGAATATCTACGTGGGCTTTAATTCCGGCTCCAACGGCAGCTATTTGCTGAGCGGAGATGGCAGCTTGTCCATTTCCGGATCGGAGTACATCGGATGCACCTACAATGCCGTCGGCAGCATCACACAGACCGGTGGAACGCACACGGTGGAGTCTGGTCTGGTCCTTGGCAACGCCCCGGGCTCTACCGGTACATATACACTTGGCAGCAACAGCAGCCTTTTTGTCAATCGAGCTGAGGACGTTGGATATACCGGCACCGCAATGTTCATTCAGAACGGGGGAACACACACTGTTAATTCGGATCTGCTCATTGGCCAGGCTGTTGGATCCATCGGTACCTACTCGCTCAGCGACGGTGCCGAACTATCCGTGGTGGGCGAAGAGTACATTGGCAGCTCGGGTACAGCGCGCGTTTGTCCAAAGTGGAGGAGCGCATACGGTCGGCTCGGCTTTGTTTATTGGCGAAGCGGGAAAGGTAGTTACACACTTAATGGCAACGGTACCCTCTTCGTGAGCTCGATAGAGTACGTTGGCTGGCTGGGCAGCGCTAGCTTTACCCAGAGCGGCGGTATCAATACGACGTCTTCGCTCGCTATTGGCATAAATGCCTCAAAAGCCACATATCAGCTCTCTTCCGGAAGTGTCGTGGCCGATGCCCTCTCGGTTGGCAACGGAGGCACCCTGATACAAACGGGCGGAACGACCCAAGCTGGATATGTTTCCGTGAATCAGCCCGGCATCATCAGATTGGGGGGCGGAACGCTTCAGATCAACCGCGGCATCGATTTGAATGGCTCTCTGAATGCATCCGGAGGTGCCGCACTCATCGACGCCAGCACAGAGGGTATCCTTGACTTCGGCCACGGAACGTTCACGAACACGTCCCAGCTTTCAATTATTGGCTCCGCCCATACGCTGGTTATCTTTCCCGCCGGTTTCAATCCGGCGACGCAGCTTGCTGCATACAGCAACCCAGGTGCAACCGGGTATGCTGGCAGTTCCATCCCGATCCCTGCCGGTGTCGATGTCGTCGGCCAAGCTCGCTGACCGATTTTCTTGATGTAACAGGCTCACTCACTCCGGTCACAGGCCAGTGGATTACGCTAAGCGGCGGCATTGCCGTCGAAGCCGGTGGAAGCGCTACCGTCAACACCCTGACAATCAACGGTGCAATTTCTTCATCCATCGCATCTGCGGGCACTCTGACAGTCGTGGCGCAGGAGTTCATCGGATACTCCGGAACCGGTAGCCTTGTTCAGACGGGCGGTTCGCATAGCGCGGTGCAGGAATTCATAGGCGATTCCGGCAGTGGTAGCGTCCTGCAGAGCGGTGGGACGAATACAACCAACTACCTTTACCTCGGCTACGATAAAATCTCAGACCGCGGCGCTTACTCCTTAAGCGGTAGCGGGATTCTTTCCGTCATCTCAAACGAAACAATCGGTTTCCACGCGATCGGCAGTTTCACTCAGAGCGGGGGAACACATACCGTCGGCTCCACTCTCTTTCTCGGCTCCGCCGTGGCGGGTGCGGTAGGGAGCTATTCACTTGACGGGAGTAGCTACCTTTCAGTCAGCGGAAACGAGCTTATCGAGGACGAATGCAGTTTTACTCAGAGTGGTGGAATCCATGCGGTCGGAGGGTCTCTGCATATCGGCTACTACGCCAGTAGCCATGGTGCAAGCTACGCGCTCAGCGGGGACAGCACACTTTCTGTGAGTGGCAGCGAGTATATCGGGGATCGTGGTGCCGCAACTTTTACCCAGGACGGCGGAACCCACACGATTGGTGGCTCGCTTGATATTGGGACAGGCTCAAGCGGTGCAACGTATGCCCTCAACGGCGGTACCTTGAACGCTCCAGGCCTGCTCATCAACACCAACGGTACCATCCACTTCGACGGGGGTATCCTCAATGTCCAGAACCTCACGCTCGTCGGTGGGGGCAAGATGAATCTTGCCGAACGTGCAAGTAGCGGCGGCAACAATCGCCCCCTCTACCTAAACACCCTCTTAATCGATTCCCAAAGCACGCTGGACATGAACGACAATGACCTCGTCGTGAATAGCGGCGACTTCTCCACCATCCAGAACCTCGTCTTCGCCGGCTACCGCGACTACATCGACACGACCGTCACCGGCATCGTCTCCTCCACCAGCCAGGCCACCGGCGGCAACACGATCCTGGCGCTCTTTGACAACGCGCTGGTTGGCGCACGGACTGGTCGGCCGGCTCGGGGCAGACGATCAGTTCCAGCGCCGTCGTCGGCAAGTACACCTACTTCGGCGATACCAACCTCGACGGACAGGTCACCGGCGATGACTACAGCCCGGTTGACTCCAATCTCGGCGCGACCGGCCTGAACCCGGGAAATGCCTGGCTGCTGGGCGACACCAACGGCGATCTGAGCGTCACCGGTGATGATTACGCCTCCATCGACGCCAACCTCGGCTTGGGCGTCGGCAGTCCGCTGGCGGTCAGCAGTCTCTCGCCCGTTCCCGAACCCGCATCGCTCAGCCTGATCAGCCTAGGCGCGATGGGCCTGCTGGCTCGTCGCCGACGCCGTCGGCAAAGGCAGACCTGACCGGTGCTAAGCCATTTACGATGAAAAGACCCCGGCCTGCCGCCGGGGTCCTGTCTTGCACGTTTCTGGACGGACAGGGCTAGTCCGAATCCCACCTAACACTACAGCGCTAAGCTGGCGATTTCAGTCCAGAACTGCGGTCAACACATGAGCAGACAAGGACTTACGGACAATCCGGCACTGAAATGCTCAAAGGGCCCGTCTGGCCGCTTTGCCGGTGCGGCAAATTGTCATGTTCGGACCAACAAGTCGTCAGAAGGGGCAAAAACCGGGTTCGGGGAGGAGTGGGGAGGCAACGGTACTACAACGGTGAGAGTACGGTGTGGGCCGGGAGGAGATTTGGGCGCAACATGGGATCGGAATGTCCTCTGTTGGGATGCTTCCTCGCAAACGGGCTCTTGGCACAGCATCAAGGCGTTGCCGAAGCGACCAGGAGGCCCTGCAGGGCTTGCGGCGAGTCAGCGCTGGATGGCGCCTCGATGGTGCGGGAGAGGGTTCTGTCAGAAGCACTCGGTCCTTTAACTCTACATCCCGGCGTCGGCGATTGGCGGCTAGAAACGGCGAGCAAAAACATGAGCGGATAAGGACTTAAGAAGGATCCAGCGCTGTAGTGCTAAATGGCAGGCCACGCGGCGCGCACCCCGGCAAGCAGGGCCGCCCGACATATCGTCAGAGAATCACGTAAAGGCCGTATGACTCCCGAAACTGAACGCATAATACGGATCGCACTTGTATCTTCCGCGCTATCCGGCGTGTACAACCCGCTGCGCTGGCTGGCAGAACGCGTGCCATGTGCGCCAGTGGAACTGATCGATGTGCGCTGACACGGCCATGCGCCAATCAGGTATGATCCGCATCAAAGCTGATTCCAGGTGATCAAATGATGCCCCGCCTCAAGAGCACGCCTGGCGAAAGACTGGACCGCCTGCCGCTCCGCATTGGCGCACTCGTCCTCGTAACCGGGCCGGACCCCCACCTCCAGCGATTCATCCGTCACGGCCGGCATCCAGCCCTGCATCGCGTGCACGTCGGCAAGATCGCTCGGCAGACAGAGCCGGTCCGTGGTGATAAAGCTGTTGTGAATCCGCCGCCGGCGGGCGGGGTTGAACCAGTAGCCGGCGACCCTTCCGGGGCGGGTCATATAGGTATCCGGGGCAGAGCGGACGCGCTTGATATGCAGACCCGGCAGGACCCGGCAAAGCGCGGCAACTGCCGTCGCCTGCGTATGCAACTGGCCCGCCGAATCGACGTGCGAAACGGAGATCCCCTGCCCGGCCACGGCGTTGATCTGCTGGCTCATCTCGCGCTCGAGCGCTCCCTGCGACCGCCCCCCCAGAACCAGGTGCACGCCGAAGGAGAACTCCGGATGGCGACTGGCGTATTCGATCGCCTGAGCGGTCCCGGGCCGACTGGCCACGATCGTCGCGCTGCTCGGCGCCCCGAGCACAAAACACTCGATCGCGGCCTCGACCGATCGCTCATCCCAGCCAAAACCATCCGCGTTGATGATGATCCGCATGGCCTTCCAGCGGCTTTTACCCGAAGCGGCCCGCTTTGACACGTGCGGCAGGGATTCTTACATTTTCGCCTTTTCACCGTGTGAGAGGAACGGGTGACACCCCATGATGGATCAGGCCATCAACAAGGCCGCCGCACTGATCGAAGCACTCTCCTACATCCAGCGCTTCCACAACAAGGTCGTCGTCGTCAAGGTTGGCGGCTCCATCATGGACGATGAGCAGGCCCTGTCCAACATCCTCACCGACGTCGTCTTCATGAACTACGTCGGCATGCAGCCGGTGCTCGTCCATGGCGGGGGCAAGGCGATCAACGAGGCGATGGAAAAAGCCGGCCTCACGCCCCAGATGGTGCAGGGCCGCCGCTACACCGATGAGCGCACCATCGCGATCGCCGAGCACGTGCTCTGCAACCAGATCAACCGCTTCATCGTCAACTTCATCCAGTCCCAGGGATGCGAAGCGATGGGTCTGCACTCGCTGTCGAGCGTGGTGCTCTTTGCGGAGAAGACCTACCTCTCAGCGCCCGATGGGCGGCGGATCGACCTGGGCCTCGTCGGCGAGGTCAAGAGCGTGAACGCACGCCTGCTCCAGTTGCTGGTGCAGGCCGATTCGATCCCCTGCATCGCAACCATCGCGCGCGATGATGCCGGCGGAAAGCTCAACATCAACGCCGACACCGCGGCCGGCGCCGTCGCCGCTTCGATGAAGGCCGACAAGCTGGTCATCGTCTCCGACACCCACGGCATCCGCACCAACCCCAGCGACCCCGCCACCGCCGTCTCGCACCTGACGGCCGGGCAGATCGAGCAGATGGTCAAGACCGGAGCGATCAACAAAGGGATGCTGCCGAAAGTCGAAGCGTGCCTGGCGGCGCTTCGCGGCGGCGTGAACAAAGCCCACATCATCGACGGGCGAATTCCCCACGCCCTGCTCCTGGAAATCTACACCGAGGCGGGTATCGGGACCGAAATCGTCTTGTAATAAGCCATGGCAACGGAAAGGGGAGTCAGTCCATGAAGCATTTTATTTCCATCGCGGACCACTCGGCCGAGGAGCTTCGGCACATCCTCGACGTCGCCAGGCGGCTCAAGCAGCAATACAGGGAGACTGGGAAAAACGATCCGATCCTCGCCGGCAAGACGCTGGCCATGGTCTTCGAAAAGCCCAGCCTCCGCACCCGCGTCAGTTTCTCGGTCGGCATGACGCATCTCGGCGGCGTGGGCATGTACATCTCAAAGGATGAAGTCGGCCTCGGCGTGCGCGAGCCCGTCCAGGACGTAGCCCGCGTCCTCTCCGGCATGTGCGACGGCATCCAGGCACGCGTCTTCGAGCATGAGAAAGTCACACAACTGGCCGGGTACGCCACCGTCCCCGTCATCAACGGCCTGTCCGATTACAACCACCCCTGCCAGGCGATGGCCGACATCCTCACCATCGAAGAGCATTTCGGTGATCTCGCCGGCAAGTCCCTCGCCTTCATCGGCGACGGCAACAACGTCGCCCGCTCGCTGGCCTTCGCGTGCGGGAAATTCAACATGACCTTCACCCTCGCCTCCCCCGCCGGCTACGAATTCCCCCGCGCCAGGCCGATGAGATCATGCAGAAGTCGCCCGGCCTGAAATTCACGATGCTCCGCGACCCCGCCCAGGCCGTGAAATCGGCCAACGTCGTCGTCACCGACACCTGGGTCAGCATGGGCCAGGAATCCGAAAAGGCCAGGCGCCTCGCCGACTTCAAAGGCTTTCAACTCGACGAGCAGCTCCTCGCCCAAGCCCCCAAACACGCCGTCGTGCTCCACTGCCTCCCCGCCTATCGCGGCTACGAAATCAGCCAGGCCGTCATCGAGGGCCCGCAATCGCTCGTCTTTGCCGAAGCCGAAAATCGCCTGCACGCCCAGAAGGGAATCCTCGCCGTCCTCCTGGGCGGGCAGTGACCCGTCAGGTTTCCTCGACCTTGATCGACTTGATCGTGTCGCCCTGCTGAATCGCGTTGACCACATCCTGGCCGGATTTCACCTGGCCGAAAACGGTGTGCTTCCCGTTCAGCCAGTCGGTCACCACGTGCGTGATGAAAAACTGCGAGCCGTTGGTATTGGGCCCCGCGTTGGCCATCGACAGCGAACCCGCCTGGTGCTTGTGCGGGTTCTTCTTCGGATCGGTTTCGTCCTCGAACCGATACCCCGGCCCGCCGCGGCCGGTGCCTTCAGGGTCGCCGCCCTGGACCATGAAGTCCGCGATCACGCGGTGGAATTTCGTGCCATCGTAGAACCCGTCGCGCAACAGGAAGACAAAGTTGTTCACTGTCTTGGGCGCGTCCTTGGCGAACAGATCCACAACGATCACGCCTTTCGACGTGTCGATCGTCGCGCTGTACTGCTTTGCCGTATCGATCGACATTGCCGGCGGTGCTGAATAACGTTTAGCCATAATATCTCCTCGCGTGGCAAGCCTTCAGTTTTGGCTGCATGTGTCAAGAGCGGCAAGATCAGAAAGATCGGCCCGGGAGTCTTCCACCCCGTCAATCAGCACTCAGCAATCACCCGCATCACCTCGTCTGCACCTGCCCCGCCACGATGCGGACTCCACGCCCTTCCGCGTCCGCAACAACAGCCGCCCCTGCGAATCCAGTCCCTCCACCTGCCCCGTGCTTGGAGCTTCGTGATCCATTCCCAACACCGTGACCCGGCGCCCAATCAAGCAGTGATACGCATCGTAGCGCTCCAGCGTCTGCGCGAATGGCCGTTCTCCGCGGCGAGAAAGCGCCGCGTGCAGCGATCGCGCAACGATGATCAGCGTCTCGGTCAGATCCACCGCCCGCCCAGCAATCTGCCCGAGCGACGTGATCCGCTCCTTCAGCCCCGCCGCCACGCGCGATCGTGAGAGGTTGACGTTCAGTCCCAATCCGATCAGATCCGCCTTGTGAACCCGCTCGCAGAGCAGACCGGCCAGCTTACGCTCTTCAACCACAATGTCATTGGGCCATTTGATCAGAATGTCATCGCGCCCCGCGATCTGGGCCGTCGCATCACGCACCGCCAGCCCCGCCACCAGGGGAATCTGATGCGTCGCCAGATGCTCCTCAACCGGCATCACGAAGGTCACGGTGAGACAACCCGCCCCCGACCACCAGGCGTTCGTCCCGCGTCCCCGGCCCGCCATCTGATGCGCCGTGAGGACGATCGCCGCGCATGAGCTTCCCCTCCCGGCGCAGCCTGGCCGCATGATCGCTCGTACTTCGAAGTCGCGGGAAAAAGTGCAGCCGAAACGGCTTGACGCCTGCGCGTAGGCGGTCCAGGTCAAATGAATCGGCCCCGGTCTTCGCCATGGTTCGATCCTGCCTCAGGTCGCCGGCCCCTGCATCATTGCATCACGCGCCGCCGCCAGAGCAGACCCGAACAACCCAGCAAAAGCAACATCGCCCCACCCGGTTCTGGAAGCTCCGATGAGATGAATTGAATGTCAACGTAATCCCCGGCCTGCCCGGAGTACACCGGATCAAACCGGAGCTGCGAGATCAGCCCCGTGTAAGTGGCCACATCGGACAGCGGCAGCTCATAGGTGTGAAACGCGCCATCGGGATTGATGGTGAAGGTCAGGCTTTGCGCCTCCGAGAAATTGCCGGCGGTGGCATGCCCGCGTTATCAACCTCCCAGAATAACTGCGCGTGATCGTCCAGCGGATTGGCCACGTGATACGCCGCCCGAATGTAAAGCCTGGGCACGTCCGCGGCCGCAAAAGCGCAGGCCGGGCCGTTGAGCTGCGGATCACTCGAGTTCAGGTCAACGCGCCAGACGCCCCCGGTGGGCTGCCCCTGGTCGGTTGTGTTGGCCGGCGACCAGTGCTGCCGGTCATTCTGAAACACGTACCTGGGCTTCGAATCCGGCTGATGGTCGTAGGCATATTGGCGGATCTGCGAGAGCGATCCAACGATCAGGTTGTAGCTGTAGTCATAAACGATGTTGTGATCGAGCACTTCTTTCTCAATCGGCACCATGTATCCCGTGTTGTCATCGGTCGGTCCGCCGGCGCCCGTGGTTCCGTAGAACCCGCCGCCGAACGTCCCGGTGTCCGGCTTGAAGACGCCGACGCCGAAACCGCTGTCGTCCACCTGCGCCGCCCAATGCTCCGTCCCCCGCCAGTAGGACGCCGGCCAGGTTTCGCTTATCTGGGACAGTGGCGCGTTGGTGAACGGCGCCGTTCCCGAGTACGTGTAGAGATGGTCAAGCGTGCCCACCGTGTAGATCGCCGGCAGCTCCTGAAACTGCGCCGGGTATTGCGTCAGATCTGAGCGCATGTTCGTCAGCCGTGCATGAACACTCGCGACATTGCCATTCAGCGAAATCCAGGTCTCGAAGGTGCAGTCGCCGGGATAGTTGTTCAGAGCCCACTGCATCGGCTGCGTCTTGACGTACAGCTGCGTGCCGTTGTTGCTCCACGACAGCACCTGCGCCCGATTGCCATAAATGTCGCCGGACTGGATCGGGTTCCACGGCCAGTTCGGATACGCCGGATTCAGGGTGCCGTTCGGATCGTAGTCCTGCGGCCCTGCGTAATAGGACTCCTGAATCTGCCGCCCCAGGTCGTGATCGTTGACCAGATTCCGCCCGTCTGTGTGATCCTGAAGAAAAGTGATCGAACCGCCCGCCGAGAGATCCACGCCCAGACGCACCGTGCCATCGTCCAGATAGCTCACTTGCGCCAGCGCCGCGCCGGGAGTCACCAGCAACGCGATCCAGAACAGATACGGCGACGCATGGCGCAACGGCCGCCTGGTGGCGAGACACATTCCCCCGGCGGCACATGCCGCGCCAGAAAAAGCCGCGCATTCGCGCTCCCTTCCGAACCCTCGCCTCCCGACGAGTCTATCGCGGCTCGCATCCGCTACAAAGGGAGCATTGCTCGCGCTCCTGCGTATTTCCCGGCCGGCCCGGCGATATTGCGTGTTTTCAGGAGGATTTTGCCGGTCATGTGGCCCTGCCTGGCTATTCCACCGGCTCGCTCGTCGCCTGGCTCCCGGCCACATTCGCCTCCAGCCACCGGACGCCCTGATGGATTTCCCCGAAGACGTCGCTGTGCCAGCCATGGCCGCCCCGGTAGGTCGCGAGCGTCACCTTTGCCCCCGCCTTCGATAGCACCAGCGTCGCATTTTCCGCCAAGCGCATCGGGATGAAATCCTGCGGCGAATGCAGGATGTAAAATGCCCGCCCTTTGGCGTTCCGCGCAGGCGGCAGATCCAGCGGCTTGAAAACACTCATCGCCACAAACGCGCCGGCAATCGGCGTCCTGGCCCGCATCGCCGCCGAATACACCGCCGGCCCGCTGCTCGACCACCCCAGGGCAAAGACCCGCCGCTTGTCGATCTTCTTCGACTGGCTCACCTCTGCCACCACCGCGTCGATGAACTGTTCCGTTGTGAACTCCATTTTGGCAACGCGAGATTTCTCCGTTGGCCAGACGATCTGCTGCCTGGCGTCCCACTTTGGCGCGACCAGTTGGGCAATGAGAAAATCACCCGAGAGCGCCTGCGCCGCGATACGGGTCACGAATGGCCGGAACGCCGCCGACCCGTCCCCGCCGGGAAGCACGACCAGCAACCGGTAGCCTTCCTTCGGCTCTGTTTGCGACATCGGCCCGATCAGCACGTACCGCTTGGATTTGTCCCCGGCGGCGTCGCGCTCCTCGGCCGGCGGCTCCGCCCCGTCGGTCATTGCATAAACCGGAGCCGGTTGTTCGTGTTCGCCAATTGAAGAAGGAACTCGTGCCGACGGCTGCGTCGCCGGCGCATCGCGCCTGGCAATCCCGACCCAGGTCTTCTCCAACTCCCCCACCAGTTTTTCAAATGCTTTCGACTCCGTCCGCAGCCGTGCCGCATCGACGGCATCGGCGCTGGTCCAGGCGCTGGCAAGTTGATTGCTTCGCTGTGTCGCTTCGGCAGTTCCATAGACGTAGCCGCTGCGCGTGTCGATGAGAATCGCCGACGCCGTCGTCGTCACCCGCGCTTCCTGGCTGGGCGAGAGCCCAAGCGTCACCACACTCAGCGGCGTCGCCATGTCGCGCACGTAGAACGCCGTGTCGATCGTGTAGATGAGAACCATGTCGGCCTGCAGCTGCGCCGCCACCCGGCGCAGCGGCTCATTGCTGTTCAATTCCGGCATGGGCATCAGCGTCAGCCGCCCGATCGATGCGATTCCCGCGACTTCCGGCAGCTTCGCCAGCCGCTCCATCTGATCGTCCTTCTCGATATCGCGCGTCGTCACGATGCTGTAAGCCCCCTGCCCGAAGCTCTCGGCCGTCAGCGACCGATACCCCGGCGACTGCACCCGCACCACGGCGATCGATGCCGGAAACTTCGCCAGCGGCTTGCGATCGAACGCCGCCCGCATGTCCGGATCCGTCTGCGCCCGCCTCAATTCGGGCATCCCCACTGCCCCCATATTCGCCCCCCGCCCGGGAGCAACGTAGTGCGAGCAGCCCACCAATGCCCCCACCATCCATACGGCGACTCCCAGTCCTCCGATTTTTCGCCAGTTCATGCTCGCTCCTTTCCCAATGGACTCAATATCCACCGACGTGCAGTTCCGCCGTCAACAACAAAGCACCATTGATCTGACGCGCTAGCCGAACTGGAGTTCCCCAAGCATCTCGGCCACCTTCACATGCGGACGCGGCAGCGGAAACTGCCCCAGTTCCCCAAGCCCCACCCAGCGGCGAGTGCCTCTGGCACGGCTGCCGACCCGTCCTGAGCCCTCTCCCATGTAGATTCCGTACTCATATCGCCGGTGCGTGAGCGAATGGGTCACTATTCCCAGGCAATTCAGCCCCCTGATCGTCATTCCGACCGACTTCAGAATTGCCGCAGCCGTCGGCGCACTCCCGTTCGCCTCGATCGTCACGAACTGCCACATCGATGCCCACCGCCCCTTCGCCGGCCTCTGCTCGATCAGCCATTTCCCACCCCGGCGGATGCAGATCACATCGCGTTTCAGCAGCGGCGTTTGAACGCGTCTCTTCGGCGCCGGCAAGCTTTCCTGCACTCCCGCCGCCTGCGCCTTGCAATACTTCGCCACAGGGCAAATTAAGCATTTCGGCCCCCGCGGCATGCAGACCGTCGCGCCCAGTTCCATCATGGCCGAGTTGAAATCCCCCGGCCGCCGGCCCTGCACAAGCTGCTCGGCCCGTGACCAGAGGCGCTGGCGCACTTTCGGCGCGGACATGTCTCCTCCAATTCGATCCAACCGCGCCAACACCCGCGCCACATTTCCGTCCACGATCGCAGCAGGCTCATCAAATGCAATCGATGCTACCGCCCCGGCCGTATAGCGCCCGACACCCGGCAACTTGATCAACTCGCACGCCGTCCGCGGGAATTTACCGCTCAGTTCTCTTGCGACACGCTTCGCCGCAGCGTGCAGGTTCCTCGCCCGCGAGTAATAGCCCAAACCCTGCCAGAGTCGCAGCACGTCCTGTTCACTCGCCTTGGCGAGCGAACGAACTGTCGGAAACCGTCGGGTAAACCGTTTGAAATACGGAACAACAGTGGACACCTGTGTCTGCTGAAGCATCAACTCCGACACCAGGACGTGGTACGGATCGAGCCGGCTTCCCGCCGGCGCATCGCGCCTCAGCCGCCAGGGAAGTTCCCGCCGGTGCGCGTCATACCACCTCAGCAATCGCGCACGAAACTCAGCATCACGAGCCTTCATCGCGGCGGAATTCTAACCGCCCGCGACCGGACCGCACGCACCCCAATTGCTAACACCGCATATCAAAATGATTTTGGGATTTTCAGCATTGATGATTCATTCGTCCGATGTATGCTGGCGCTTGGCTGTGGGCAAATGTCGGGACGTGAAAGGATTCCTGCTGTTCCTTCCCAAAGGTAAAGGAGGCCGCCATGCGACAGCCTCACGTCGATGATTACGTCCGTCTCACACGCGACATACCGGAGCTCTATCTGCACCGCGGCCAGGTCGGTGTGGTACGCAGCACTTGGTTCTGCGCCAACGCTCGCGTACGAAGTCGAGTTCCATCCCGTCGGGCTCGATCATCAGACCCGTGCGCTCGTGCTTGCCGAACAATTGGAGGTCGAAGAAGGTTCGCTTCTTGAGAAGACCCTTTCCGCCGGCGCACGTGTTGATTAGCTGATCCCCGCCCTCGCTTCGTTGGCCCCCCGCTTCGCTCAGTTGGCGCTTGCCGCAGCCGGATTGTTGTCCGGCGTCAGCGTCGCCGGTGGCCAGTTGAACGGCCCCTCGTTCCACCGCTGCATCCTCATGTAATACGTCGCCTCCCCGTGCTCGGGCACGACCAGCCCGCGCCAGGTCTGATACACGTCCGCCCCCGGAAAGCGCACGGCAATGTCATGCCGCCCCGGCGGCACCTTCAGCGGAATGATGAACGTCGTTCGCGGCAGCATCTCCCATTGCCGCACGTCCGCCTGGCTCGTCGCCTTGAGCAACAGCCCGCCGGCGATCAATCCTCCCGCCACAAGCAGATCCGTCCGCTGACGACCACCATGCTCTGAAAGCCCGCGCATGCCTTCGATCCCTCCGCCAACAAGCATTCCCGTCCCGATCGCGCTCTTGACCGCGCGGATCGTGTCGATACTCTCCCACTTCCGGTCCTGCGCCAGGGACAGCAGATCGACCGGCGGCACATTCAGCGTATCCAGCGGCACGTACCCACCGTCCATCTCCACCAGCGGCCGCGGAATCGGCCCTGCCTCGGCTGGCGTCGGGGCGAAACCGACCAACGCACCGTCGAAATTGGTCACCTTGTGCGGGCCGTAACCATAATCGACCACCAGCAACAGGTTTGACTGCTGATTGGTCTGGTAGTCCGCCAGGCTCCGCAATCTCGAATCACCCGACAGCCGTTGGAAGTTCGCCTCCGCCAGATCCTGCCGCCCCAGCCGCTGAAAGCTCTTGGCCAGCATCAGCACCGCCGGCGCGAAATCGTTCTCGTATTCCTTGTAGTCTTTGTCGTTGTCCGCGTAATCCCGCAGCTTAAAGAGCGCATTCTCAAACGCCGCCCGCGCATTGTTGTAATCGTGGCGCATGTAGTAGATCACGCCAAGATAGAAGTTCACCATCGCCCGCTCGTACGGCTCGCCTTTCCAGACCTTGATCTTCTCGTCCACGAGCACCGCCCCCAGCGTCCGCCCGCCGTTGTTCACCCCGGTCGAGTTGATCACCTCGTACGCAGCGAGGAACGCGTTCTCCGCCGTATCCAGATCGTAGTTCGCCAGCGCAATCGACCCCAGCCGCGCGTTGTTGAGCACGAAATTCTGGTTGGTTTTCTTTGCCAGCGGCTGCATCAGCTTCGTCGCCCCGGCCAAATCCCCCGCGTAATAGCTCTCGATTGCCCGATTGGCGATCTGCTGATCCTGCGCACAGCCCGTCAAAAGAAGTAGAGCGATCAAACATGAATACAGGAAACATGAAGAAAACCGTCGCGGCTCTTCATGTTTCCTGTCTTCACGTTTCACGCGTCCGTGTCTCAATCGCCGAACCCTTTCACGGCCACCTTCTTGACCTCGTACGATCCGCTCCAGAGCTTCGTGCGATGCCAGATATCCGTCAGGTCGAACACGCACAGGTAGTAGCTGCTGCGATGCTCCGGGTCTTCGGTCGTCAGCGATGAGAACGTCGCCGTCAGTGCATATTGCGGATTCATCGCCTTAGGCGCCGGCCCCAGATCCACGCCTTCAAGCTCGCGCTGCCTCAGACGATAGAAGGCATCGCGATTCATGATCCACGTAAACTTGTCCGGTGCATGTCGCGCCAGAAGCGTCCGCACCCGTGCCGTAAAAGCCTCTGCCGGCCCCCGAGGCAGGATCTCCGCGCATATGGTTCACCACCGGCTCAACCACGACCTTGAGGGGACCTTCACGTGCGATTGCCGCCTGCACTTCGGGATCCGCCACGATCGACGCCGCCATCTGGTCGGTCATCTTCACGAGGTCATCGCCATTGAGCGCGGTGTTAACGCCGCTCTGAACGGCCGACGTGCAGCCGACAACGGAACCACAGATGAACACAGATAAACACAGATGCACAAAAACAAGCCGAAATCCCTTCTTATCCGCGTTCATCTGTGTCCGTCCGTGGTGTCAAATTACCGAGCCACCTTCACTTCATACGCGTTGGTCCACACCTGCTCCCGCGTATTGAAGTTCGTCAACGTGAACTCCACCATGTAATAGCTCGTTCCCCGGTTCGGCAGGTCGTATACCTTTCCATACAGCGAATAATCCGGCTGGATCCCCCGCGGTTGCGGCGGCGGCGGCGGCGGCACCTTTCGCGCTCCGATTCCAGTTCCCGGCTCTGAAGCTCGTGCAGCTTCGCCTTGTTCTCGATCAACTGCACCCGCCCCTTCCCGTAGGCGCCAGGTTCACCCGCAGCCGCTCCAGAAAAATATCCATGTTGAAGCTGCGATCCGTGCTCAGGTTGTCGATGTGATCGACGACGATCGTCCAGCGCGTGTGGCTGGCATTGAGCGCCGGATCCGCAAGCAGATCCTGCGCCATCTGGTCCGATGCCGCCACGACGTCCTTGCTCTGGAGTCCCTTATCCCGCGAATCCAGCTCGCCCACAGGCGGGCGTTCCTGCCCGTATTCGTGCGGTTTATCGGAAGCACACCCCACCACCAACATCCCAAGAGCCAATCCCGCTGCCATTCGTTTCCACATGAAATTGCTCCTTGTTCGCGCAATCCTCGGGCACAAAATCGCCTTCTTGCCGATATCTAAGACACGCCATGGGCCGCAAAAGGTAGCCCATCCTTGAGCGGCGTAACGTGTCACATACATTAGGCCCTCTCGAAAAACCTCTGTTAGAGCCTAGCATCGGCAATTCAGGAGAAACAGCGTGCGACGAACGCTTTTGCTTGCGAGTATCGGATTGTTTGCGGCGATGGTCGAAAGTGGCTGCACATCGCCGGCTCCGCGCCCCGTTGCGGTCCCGCCGACGCAGCCGGTTGTCATGTCCGGCCCCGTCCATGAACACGAGCACATGAAGCCGCTGCCGCCCCAGCACCGCGCCAGCCAGGTACCGCCACCTTACAACGATGTCCCGCTGGTCAGCCAGACGCCGCCCGAGCAGCCGGCATTTCTCGATGCCTATCAGCGCGTGGGCCACCCGCGCATGATGATCATGGCCATCGGTCCCGACGGCTCTCGACCGGCCGACAAGAGCTATAAGACCGGCCCCATCGACTACGACGCCATCGAGACCGTCCTCGGCGACTGGCTAAGCTGCAATGGCGCAGTCAACCTCGTCTCTCCGCACGTCGCCCCGGCTACGCCGCCCGAGCCGACGACCAAACCAGCGCCCGCACCGCAGATCGATGCGGATGTTCTGATCCGCGTCGACGTTCATCCCCGGCGCAATGATGTGAAGGAAGTCCGCCTGATCACCGAAGCGATCAACACACGGGGCGGCGAATCCATCGGCCGAGCCGTCGTCGATGTGCCCACGCCCCTGGAACGCAAGAATCTCGACGAAGCCACGCACTACATCGCTCGCAAGCTCATGGATGAGATGACCCAGTCGTGGCAACAGATGCTCGCCAACCGCTCCCAACCCGCCCCCGCCCAACCCGCCGAGCCGGAGTCCACTGACGGAGCAATGACTTCTCCCGCACCGGACGCAATGCAGCCTGCGGAACCCGCCACCATGCCGGCAACCGAGCCGAGGATGATGGAAGCTCCCAGGCCGGCGACGATGCCGGCGCCCGAACCCGATATGAAGCCTTCCGAGCCGGCCACCGCGCCGTCGTCCGATGCGACCTTGAAGGAGGTGCCCCCGGTCGAACTGTCACTCCATCCTCTTCACACGGTCAAATCCGACCCGCAGATGACGTCGCTCTCGGCGGCCGCCGCGCCAACAACGATGCCCGATTAGTCGCAAAGGAACCCGCCATGAACCGCCTGATTCTCGCCAGCTTTTCCGCCATGCTGATGCTCGCCGGCTGCGGCGTGCGCCCGCCCATCCAGGGCCGCCTCGATCCGTATTCCCCGAGCCAGGTTCATTTCGACAGCATTTCGCTCAAGGATGAAACCGCCGTCGGCGAGCCTTCGGTTGCGCACGATGACAACGGCTATCTCTACGTGACCGTCCCCATCCGCTCCGAGACCGACAAGGAGCTCCACGTGGACTACCGCGTGACTTGGTTCGACAAGAATCGTCAGACCATCAGCCAGACAGGCTGGTTCACCAAGGATCTGACGCCCAAGGTTCCCGACCAGATCACCGTCAACAGCATGAGCCCGCGGGCCGAGCAGTTCCAGGTCGATTTCCGCTGGTCCAAGTAACGCCGTGGCCGCTTCGCTTCTCGAAGAGCGTCGCACTCCCCGGCCGATTGAAACTTTCGGCTCGTCCCGCAATAATCCCCCGCCTCAGGCTCACCCTGACACGGGCGTGTACCGAAGTGGCCAAACGGGTCAGACTGTAAATCTGATGGCTTATGCCTTCGTTGGTTCGAATCCAACCGCGCCCATCCCCCTGAAATCTGCCGAGCCGCCATGCTTTCAATTCATAAACGTCACGTTGTAGCCCCATCGTCTCGATTCGCTTCACCCGCAAAACGTGCTGCTCCGGCGAAGCCTGCCCGGATTGGTGCTAGAATCCGCCAGCCCCAACCGGTAGCCCGCCCATGCAGCCCGCAAAGGACGTAGATCGCGTCACCGACGAACAGACGTATCTCAACCGCAGAAACTTCTTGCGCGCCGGTATTCTCACCGCCAGCGTCGTCGCCACCGGCTGGGCCTATCGCAAGCTCAATTCCACCGGCGCCGGCGGCGCCAGGCCCCGCCGTCTGGCCAGGGCGCTCCACGTGACGACCGCCCCCGCGACCAATCCCGCCGCTCAAATCGCGACCGGCATTCGCACCGACGACAAGCAAACCCCCTTTGAAAAGATCACTCACTACAACAACTTCTACGAGTTCTCCACCGACAAGGAAGCGGTCGCCGAGGCAGCCCAGAATTTCGTCGCCCGCCCCTGGACCGTCACCGTCGATGGCCTCGTCGCCAAGCCTAAGACGTTCGACCTCGATGATCTCCTCAACCTCGCCCCCATCGAAGAGCGCATCTACCGCATGCGCTGCGTCGAGGCTTGGTCGATGGTCATCCCCTGGGACGGTTACTCCCTTTCGAAACTGCTGGACCGTGTCGAGCCTCGCTCCAGCGCCAAGTACGTCGCCTTTACGACCCTGCTCGATCCCAAGCGCATGCCGAACCAGCGCACGCGGCGTTCTCCCCTGGCCCTACGTAGAGGGCCTGCGCATGGACGAGGCCATGCATCCGCTCACGATCCTCGCATCCGGAATCTACGGCAACGCGCTGCCCGCCACAGGATGGAGCCCCTGTGCGGCTGGTCGTTCCCTGGAAATACGGCTTCAAGGGCATCAAATCCATCGTGAAAATCTCACTGGTGGAAAAGCAGCCCCCAACGACCTGGAACGAGGTCGCGCCCGATGAGTACGGCTTCTACGCCAACGTCAATCCCCACGTCGATCATCCCCGCTGGAGCCAGGCCACCGAGCGCCGCCTCGACGACGGCTCGCACTGGCAAAATACACTCATGTTCAACGGCTACGCCGACGAGGTCGGTCACCTCTATACAGGAATGGATCTGCACGCCAACTTCTGATCGACCATGAAAGATCCCCGCTTTGCAAAGTTCGTCGTGCTGGTCAACGGCTCCGTCCCGCTGGCGCTCCTGGCATGGGACACCTGGCAGCGCAAGCTCGGGCCGACCCCGTCAACCACGCCATCCACACCACCGGCATGCTGGCGCTGATCTTCCTGCTGCTTTCGCTGACGATCACGCCCCTGCGCCTCGCCACCGGCTGGAATTGGCTCAGCCACTTCCGCCGCATGCTCGGCCTCTTCGCCTTCTTCTATGGCGTGCTCCACCTCTCGATCTACTTCGCGTTCGACCGCCGCTTCAGCATCTCCGCCACCATCGCCGACACGCTCAAGCACCGCTACATCTTCTTCGGCATGGGAGCCCTGCTGCTGATGGTCCCGCTCGCCATCACCTCAACCAACGGCATGATCAAACGCCTCGGCCGGCGCGCTGGAAACGACTTCACCAACTTGTCTACATCTCCAGCAGCCTGCGGCGTCCTGCACTACTACATGCTGGTCAAGCGCGACATCCGCCTGCCGCTGGCATTTGTCGGCGCGCTGGCCATTCTCCTCGCCTACCGCATCGCCGCCAAACAGTTCCCCATGCTCCGCTATCAGCGCAAACCTGCCCCACAACCGGCCATCGCTATCGCAGACGGCGCCTCATCCCCCCGCCTTCCCCAGCGCAAATGAGATCAAGAGCAGCGCCAGCACCACCGTCGTGATCACCACGTACGCCATGTCCCGCTGCTGCAGGTACGCAAAGATCGACACCGCCACCCGCATGACCGGCGTCAGGATCAAGAGCAGCAGCCCCAGCGCCACGATCGCGTCCCCCTGAAAATGCATCAGCCCCCGCCCCACGTCCTTGAGCGAATGCGGCACCACCGCCCCGGGATTGATCAGTTGATTCAGATCCTTGCGCGAGCGAAAGTAATCCGGGTGATGCACGAAGCTCACCGTGGTCCCCGCCACCACCAGAACGAAGCTCGTCAGCACGCCCCAGAGCAGCAGACGGCTGATGAGCATCTCGATCCGTTCGACCTGCTCGTCGTGGGCCTCGGCTTCGGCATCAACCGCATCCGTTGATTCCTGCATCATCACAATCCTCTCATGATCAGCGCCTCGATCGAGGTCTGGAACAGCCCCTTGAGCAGCATCTCCAGCGAAATCCACAGAATGACGATCACGAATGCCTTGCGGATCGCCGAGCTCCTGATGCGCCCGAGCAATCTCGCCCCGCCCCGCGCTCCGATTAGAACCCCTGCCGCCACCGGGGCGGCAACGAAAGGCTTAATGTCCCCCCGCATGAAGAAGACGCCCGCGCTCGCCGCCGCGGTCACGCCGATCATGAAGTTGCTGGTCGCCGTGGAAACCTTGATCGGGATTCCCATCGCCACGTTCATCGCCGGGACCTTGATCGCCCCGCCGCCAATCCCCAGCAATCCGCTGAGCACGCCGGCACAGTAGCTCACCGCCAGTCCCAGCGGCGTCCGCGAAACGCGATACCGGACCGTCTGATTGGCGGACTGATCGAAATAATGCCCATGCAGCCGCAGGCGATCCGCCATCCGGTCCGGCGGTACCTCGTGCAGCGCCCGCTTCACGCGCCGCCGCATCATCATCACCGCCGTATATCCCATCACCGCGCCGAAAATCACGTACAGCCACCGCCCCGCCAGAATTCCCGTCAGATACGCCCCGCACAGCGCCCCGCTGGCCGTCGCCACCTCCAGCAGCATCCCCACCCGCAGGTTGGTCATGTGCTCCTTGACGTACGATGCCGCCGCCCCGCTGGATGTCGCGATCACCGAAACGATCGACGCCCCGATCGCGTACCGAATATCCAGCTTCAAGAGCAGCGTCAGCGCCGGCACCACGATGATCCCCCCACCGAGCCCCAGCAGCGACCCCAGAAGACCGGCCACGATCGAGACCGCAAAGGCCGACAGCGTGAACTCCAATGGCGTCATGGGGCCACACCTATAGGGCATTGTGCAAACGTCTGCAACAGGTGTCCTGTCTGCCCCTTCTTCGCTGAATCAACACGCACATCCGCGCCATCGACCCCGGCATTCCTCCGGTCAGGAGCAAACGATCTCCGGCAACGTCTTTGCAGATTCTGGCGATCAGCCCATCCCCCGGCTTCTGATAGCGCGCCCACTTGAATCCTTCCGGCGCATCGCCAAACTCCTGCCTGTCTTCATTGGAGCACGCCCCATGGATCAGACGCTAATGATGTTGGCCAAAGAGGTTCGCGGCAAGACTCTACGCATCCTCGAAGGACTCACCGACGACCAGGCCCGCTTCAAAGCCCCCGGCCTGGACAACTCCATCCTCTGGCACGCCGGCCACGCCTGCGTCGTCGTCGAGCACCTCGCCGCCGCTCCGATCACCGGCTCTGTCGATCTCCCCGAAGGCTGGTTCGACACCTTCAGTTGGAAGAGCAACCCCGCCACCGTCACCCGCTGGCCCGCCCTGGCCGACGTCCGCACCCGCCTCACCGGCCAGCTCGAACGCCTGCTCCCGCTCATCGAAGCGCTCAGCGATGCCCAGCTCGACCAAGTCCTCGACCCCGCACGCAACCGCACCCTGCGCTACTCCATCCTCCATGGCTTCCATGACGAAGCCTGCCACCAGGGCGAAATGTGGCTCCTCAAAAAGATGTCGCAAACGAATGCGACCTGAATCAGCACGCCCGGTTCTCAAACCGCATCGCAGGCAACCGTCCTCCCGCCGTCGCCCAGCGCAGGCGAAAGATCCCGGACCCTTGCCGCCCCCCAAAAATGCCCCAAGACACGGCTTGGCAGAACCACTACGACATATTGACGTTCGCTTATGCAAAAGCTCCGACTCACACCGTACTCTCACCGTACCTACACCGTGCAAACCCCACTGCGTCAAAATGTCATTCCCAAGGGTATGCATCGCAATTTTCAACTAAAATGGGCACGGTGATTCCACCCAAATGGCAGGCCGCCGGGACGCGCCAGCGGGGCCGCCAAACGTCGCGCCAGAATCACGCAAAAGCGCCATGAGCCGATCGCCCGATCATCGCCCGATCGCCCGTTTCACTTCAGCGCCGGCTCGATCACACCGCCGGCAATCCGCACCCCGCGTTCCCCGACGGCTGGCTGGAAAGATCGTCCGCCTTGGCGTGAATGATCACCGCCTTGCCCAGAATGTCGTTCGCCCTGCCCGTCCCGATCGAGATGTCGTCCACGATCAGTTCCAGGTGCGCAGCGCCGTCCGCGCCCGCAACGATATTCCCCAGATCGCCTTCATGCACCGCGCTGGTCGTCGGCCCGCCGTGCGGATGATGCCCGGGATTGAAATGCCCGCCCGTGCTGGTCAGATCCGCCGCCGACAGATCCCCCTTCTCATGAATGTGAATCCCATGCTTCCCCGGCGGCAGCCCCGTGATGTCCGCCACCACCCTCACCCGGTCGCCCATCTGCGTGAACGTGACCACCCCCATCGTCTGCCCCAGTCCCGGCTGCGTCGCCGCCGCCTTCGATGGCGCAATGCTGCGCGATCGCCACCTTCTCATGCGCCTCCTGCTGCTGCGAGACCGCCGCACTGGCCACCCCGCCCTCGCTCATCCCCTGCTGCTGACAGCCAAACGCCAGCATCGCGCCACAAACCGCCACGCCCGCCACCACGCGCATTGACCCGTTCATAACGCCTCCAGTCCCGTCTAAACGACACCGTTCCCACCGCGCAAATCCTAAAGCACGACCCATTGGCCAGGCAATCGCAATTCTCACCTTTGGGTCACGATCATTCCTGCCTGCCGCGGCATCGATCCTTCGACGATGATCCACCGCCCGCTCCGCAATCCGCCTTTCATCGCTGCCCATCCGTGCCCCATCGGCGGCAAGCAATCTCTTGTATCATGCCCCACCGTGACCGCTCCTCCCGAAACGCGCCCGTCGCGCCTTCGCCGCTTTGGGCACTTGCTCCGCCAGCTCGGCCCCGCCGGCCCCATCGCACTCGTCGCCACCATCCTCCCCCTTCTCGGCGCGTTCGCCCTCGCAGCCGTCGCCGAAGCCGTCGCCCCCTGGCTCAAATCCCACGGCATCGCCTCCCTCGCCCTGTTCGTCTGTGCCTTCGCAATCCTCGGCGGCTTCGCACTCGTCCCCACCTACGCCAACTCCATCCTCGCCGGCTGGGTCTTCGGCTTGGCCATCGGCCTGCCCGCCGCCCTGCTCGGCCTGCTCGGCGCCGCCGTCATCAGCTACATGATCGCTCGCCGCCTCTCCCACCACCGCGTCGAGGACCTCATCCACGAGCATCCCAGATGGGAAATCGTCAGGCAGGCCCTCATCGGCCAAAGCGCCCTGGCGCACGACCTGGCTGGTCATCCTCGTTCGCCTCTCCCCCATGCTCCCCTTCGAAACCACCAGCGTCCTTCTCGCCGTCACCGGCGTGCCGGTTATTCCCTTCACCATCGGCACCGCACTCGGCGTCCTGCCCCGCGCCGCCGCCGTCGTCTTCGTCGCCTCCCGCGCCCACCAACTGGACCTTCACCATACCGCCGGCCGCTGGCTGCTGGTCTTCGGCCTGCTCGCCACCGCCATCGGCGCCCTGGTCATCGCCCTGATCTCCCGCCACGCCCTCAAGCTCGCCACACAACCACAACCCGCTTCAACCCCGACCAATCAACTCCATCGGCTAATTGACCGCGCCGCCCATAGTTTATGGCAAGCCCACCCGCCTGTTTCGTAGGGGCGACACATGTCTCGCCCAACCCGAGTCCCCCCGCCACCGTCCCCGCAAGCAATCAAGGAATTGTCACCCTGAGCACTGCACAGGGCCTCTGACGCCAGGAATGCGCCGCCTGCCCGCCCACACCAGCATCGCCAGGCCAACCAGACCGATACTCCGCGGTTCCGGCACGATCCACTCGATGGCGTGGTAGTTGCCGCTGGTATCCACCGCATAGCCGTAAACGGTGCTGCCCTCGATCGAGAAAGCTTTGGAATAGAAGAATGACCCAGGGAGAAGCGCACCAAGATCGACGCCGCTCTCGCCCGAGCCGCTCCAGAGCAAAGCGTGATCGTAGTCACCCGTCGCCAAGCCCCATCCATAGCCGACCTGTTGTGTGCCGCTGGTGTCGTAGGCCCGCGATTGAGTGAAACCGCTGGGATTGAGATCGACAAAGTTATCCGCCGAACCATCCCAAAGTAGCGCGTGAGCATCGCCACTCGTCGGAAAGCCATAGCCCACCTGCTGAATGCCACAGATGCTTAAGGCATAGGACGCGTCGAACCCGCTGGGGTTGAGGTCTACATAGCTGGACGCGGAGCCATTCCAAAGCAGGGCGTGATCGGCATCGCTCGTCGCCGATCCGTTGCCATAGCCCACCTGTTGTGTGCCACCGGTGTCGTAGGCCAGGGAAGAAGTAACCCCGACGGGGTTGAGATCGACATAGCTGGCGGCCGAGCCGCTCCAGAGCAAGGCGTGGCCATTGTCGCCTGTAGCCGTACCCTCTCCTCGGCCCACCTGCTGCGTGCCGTCGGTGCCAAACGCGGAAGAATTAGTGAATCCGCTGGGGGGGTTGAGGTCCACGAAACTGGCGGCCGAGCCATTCCAGAGCAACGCGTGAGTGTTGCTGCTCGTCACCGGATAACCGTAGCCTACCTGCCGTGATTTGCTTGTCGCGGTCGCATAGGAGTTGGCGAACCCGCTGGGATTGAGATCAATGCCGCTCGGCACGGAAGAGTTCGAGAGCATGGCGTGATTGTGCCCGCTGGTTGCCGAGCCGTACCCTTGGCCGACGACCTGACCAGCCGCAGTGAGGTGCATCCCGTACCCGGGATATGCTAAAGTGAATCCCGCCGGTTTTCCCAGTGTGTACAGATCGGTGTAGGTGACCGCCGGCGGCGCTGCCGGCGTCGATCGAGCGAAGCTGGCTGCCAGCAGGACAGTGAAAAAAACCAGCGAGGCCCCGGGCGTGACTCAACCCGAGGTGCGCGGGCCGAAGGGCACATCCGCAAGCCGGCGCAGTCCGAGCGATTGGCACAGGCACCGGCTTGAGCGGCCTGAGCGCCGATTCAAGTTGTCTTTCATCATCATCCCCTGTCTGAGTTGCCGTAGCGGCTGGGCGCTCCTTGCATCGCCAGCCGGACCGCTCTCAGGATCGCAGAATTCCGGCTCCGCTGTCAACTCGATATGCGGCCATAGTCGGCATTTGCCGCAGATGAGGCGGTGTCGCATCTTGCCCCAGGGCATTGCGCCACTTCTCTACCGCCGAGGCGGGTCGCCCAGGAGTCAGAGATCGTCCGGGCTTTGGGTCTACACGAACGTCTGAATCTGATCCACGTGGTCCCTGACCTTGCCGGAATCATCTACGGAGGCCGTGTTGGTTCCGCTGCCCCCATAAACCTTGTCGCGGAAGCCGTCACGGGCCAGGATCAGGTCATCCCCCTCATCGCCGTAAAGCCGGTCGCGGCCGGGTCCGCCGATGATCGTGTCATTGCCCGCGCCGCCGTAGATTCTGTCGTTGCCAGAGCCCCCGTCGATCCAGTCGTCACCACTACCGCCGAAGATCGTATCCTTGCCGTCGCCGCCGGTGATAGTGTCAGGAAAAGCCGTGCCGTAGATGCGATCGTTCCCGGCACCGCCATTTATCTCAAGGCCATACACGTAACTGGGATATCCCGAGCCCACCAGTGTGTCATTGCCGTCGCCGCCGTTCAGGACGACGTGGTAAAATCCCTGGACCTCGCTGTTGGTGATCAAAAGGTCATTGCCGCCCATTCCGTTTAGCGTGGCGAAGGCCCCTTCGCGGTAAGCACATTCGGGCCATCGTTCCCAATCAAGACGCCATCCACGATCGTAGCATTTTCGACGCTCTTCATCGGCCGCATGTCCAGCGTGACCAGCAGTTGCGGCCACTCAATGATTTGGTCGACGCCTGGCCCACCGTCGAAGATCGGAAGCTCATCGTCCTCCATCTCGTTAAAAGTGTCGTTACCCGGGCCGCCGAAGAACGTGACGTGAAGGCCTTCGCAGTAATCGGTCACCTCGTCGTCGCCCGCACCGCCCAACACTGTGGTGCCCTGCGCGTTGAAATACCCAAAGATGGTGAAGGTGTCATCGCCTCCGCGGCCTTCGAGAATCATATTGTTGTCGTATTGCGACCGCAGGAAAGAATCCGCCTGATTGGTGCCGATCAAATCCTCGCATGAATCGGTCGCATCGGTTTCCGTTCCGCTTGTGGCCATCCCCGATCCTCCGAAGAAAACGGTGAACTGAAAGCCCGTCGTGCGGTCGCTGTAATCGGCCGTATCGGTTCCGTCGCCGCCGGCAAGCGTGTCGTTGCCGCTTTCGCCGTTGAGCGTGTCATTTCCCGCGCCTCCCGAAAGCGAGTCATCGCCGGCGCCGCCGTTGATCAGATCATCACCCGATCCGCCCGTGAGGGTGTCGTTGCCATCGCCGCCAAGAATCGTGGCGGGCTTATCCACCTGCACCAGGACGGTGTCATCTCCGGCGCCGGCATCGATCCGCAACTGCTGAACGGCCGCGGAGGAAAAGAACTTTGTCCGATCGTTCACGGTTACGGCCACCTGACTGCCTTCGTTGGAAACGACAATGTTGTCGCTGCCGCTGGTGCCTTTGACGACGATCGTGCCGTGAGGCGTCAGGCGGGCGAAGGTCGCGTTTAAAAGCCAGCAGTTCGAGCACTTCGCAGAGGCAACGCCGTGAGCGGCAAAGCGCTGATTCAATTTGCGCCTCATCATCATCCCCTGTTTGAGTTGCCGCGGCGGGCGAACGCCCCTTGCCATCGCCTGCCACGTGAGACGAAGCATAACCAATCGGTGGCCTAAGCGTCACCGCTCTCCAGCACTTCAGCGCCCGCTCTTGGCAGATGCGACGCCCTCGCAACAAGCGACCCAACGCGTCAATTCGCGGCTCTTCCATGGAATCGTCTTGACAATTAGGTAAAAGTTCGGGTATACTGGCTTCGCAGGCCGCGGGTCGTCCGCGCCGATTACGTCGCTTTTGGAGCCACCGTCCCCGGGAGGGTAGGATCATGTTACGACTTCGCTGGGTTCGTCTTGTCTTCGCCCGCTGCCGTGCCCACAATACCGCCATGCGGTTCATCCCGGCGCTCGCCGCCGCCGTTCTCATCTCTCTGTCATCGCTTACCTTACGTGCAGACACGCCCCGAACAGTCCAATCCGTCACCGTCCGCTTCTCCGATGGCTCATCTCAGGTTGTCGGCGACCAAACGAACCCGCCGCAAAGCGCGCAATCACCAGCCACACAACCCATCAGCAGTTCGGCTTCCCCACAATCGAACCCAGACCAATCCAGCGCCCAGCCTGCGGCCGCGCAAAACCAGCCCGCCGCCATCGATCCCCATGTCGCCAGCCCCCGGACCTGCCTCGGCATCAACCTCGAAGGCCTGCGCGACTACGACCGCTCCTTCATGTTCATCGATGCCATGCACACCTGCCGCGCTTCGGCACGGTCCAGATGCCCTACGACCAGAAGGCCCCGGTGGACGCCGACGGCTGGCCCACCTCCGATGCCGGCACGCTCGTCATCACCGATGCAAAAAACATCAACGGTGTCTATCACTTCTTCGCCAAGGGCCGCTGCACCCTCACCGCCACCCCCGCGACCGTGCGCAACCTCGTCTATGACGAGCGTTCCAACCACACCATCGCCGAAGTCGTCGTCAACCAGCCCAAGGACGCTCTGGTCACCCTGACGCTGGTCTTCCACAACACCGATGGAGGACTCAAAAACATCAAGCTCCTGCGCCCCGGCTACGACTCCGACGCCGACATCTTCACCACCCAGTTCACCAACGCCCTTAAACCCTTTGGCGCCATCCGCTTCATGGACTATCTCCGCACCAATGACTCCATGATCAAGACCTGGGACCAGCGTGCCAAGCCCACCGATGCCACCTTCTCCGTAAAAGGCGGCCCCTACGAATACGCCATCGCGCTCGGCAACCAGACCAACAAGGACATCTACCTCAACATCCCCGCCCTCGCCGATGACGATTTCGTCCGCAACCTCGGCCAACTCGTCCGCACGAAGCTCAAGCCCAACCTCAACTGCTTCGTCGAATACAGCAACGAAGTCTGGAACGGCCAGTTCAAGCAGTACAAGCAGAACTTCGACGCCGCCCGGGCCCAAGTCGCCGCCGGCGACACCACGCTCAACGACAACGGCCGCGACACCAACGTCTATCACTGGGCCTGGAACCGCATCGCCCAGCGCGGCGTCCAGATCAAAGAGCTGATGGGGAATGACCCCCGCATCAAGCTCGTCCTGGCCTCCCAGGTCGGCTACGACCCCCCGGGCACCGTCGTCCGCAACCAGCTCGAATACGTCGCCAGACACTACGGCCCCCCGAGCAAATTCTTCTACGCCATCGCCTGCGCCCCTACTTCTCCCCCGGCCGGGATCCCGCCGATCCCACCGGCAAGAAGTGGTACACCCAGCGGGATGATCTCACCGTCGATTCCATCTGCCAGCGCCTCCTCGCCTGCACCGGCAGCACCTCCAGCCCCCAGGTCAAAGCCTTCCACGACCTCGCCCAAAAGTACGGCCTGAAAAGCTTCGCCTACGAAGCGGGCCTGGACATGCAGCAATACCCCAACTCTCTTGAGGCCAAGATCGCTGCCCAGTCCGACCCCCGCATGGGCCAGGCCCTCGAAGCGTACCTGAACAACTGGTACGCCAACGGCGGCGGCACGCTCTTTTACTTCAACCTCAACTGCCGCTACGGCAAGTTCGGCTACTGGGGATTAACCGACGACGCGCGAAACCTCAACACCCCCAAGTACCGCGCCGCCGTGGATGTCGCCGGAAGCTCGGCTCAGCCAAACCATGAGCGGCAATCTGGCCATCCACTGATCGGGTCGCAAGTGGCCAGATCATCAGAGGGTCACAAGCGCACCGCCTGACCCGCCATACCATTGCATCGCTGCGTCATTTGGCTACTTTCGTGGGACTATGCTCAATCTCCCCAAGCGACTGCTTCTCGGCCCCGGCCCTTCCCCCGTTCCCCAGCGGATCCTCGATGCCCTGGCCATCCCCACGATCGGCCATCTCGACCCCGCGTTCCTCGCACCTGATGGACGAGATCCGCGGCAAGCTCCGCCAGGTCTTCCAGACCAAAAACGAGATGACCCTCGCCGTCTCCGGCACCGGATCGGCCGGCATGGAGACCGTCTTCGTCAACCTCGTCGAGCCCGGCGACAAGGTCCTCGTCTGCATCAACGGCGTCTTCGGCCAGCGCATGAAGGACGTCGCCGAACGCTGCGGCGCCGAAGTCCACAGCATCGAAGCGCCCTGGGGAACCGTCTTCGACCAGGATGCCGTCATCAAGGCCGCCGAGCGGCTTCGCCCGCGCGTGACCGCGATCGTGCACGCCGAGACCTCGACCGGAGCCCATCAGCCGGTGGACAAGCTCGGTGAGGCCCTGCACTAAGCTGGGCTCGTTGTTCCTGATGGACTGCGTCACCAGCCTCGGCGGCGCCCCCGTCGAGATCGACCGCTGGGGCGTCGATGCCGCCTACTCCGGCACGCAGAAGTGCCTCTCCTGTCCGCCCGGCCTCTCGCCCGTCACCGTCTCCCCCCGCGGCGTCGAGCGTCTGGAACAGCGCAGACGCAAGGTCCAGAGCTGGTACCTGGACCTGACCATGGTCCGCCAATACTGGGGCCAGGAGCGCTTCTACCATCACACCGCCCCGATCAACATGCTCTACGGCCTGCACGAAGCCCTGGCAATCGTCCTCGAGGAGGGCCTCGAAGCCCGCTTCGCCCGCCACCGCAAGGCCCACGAGCGCCTGCGCGATTCGCTCAAGCAGATGGGCATCGGCTACGTCAGCCAGGAAGGCCATCACCTGCCCATGCTCAACGCCGTTTCCATCCCCGCCGGCAAGGAAGACGCGCCCGTCCGCAAGCAACTGCTCGAAGAGTTTGGCATCGAGATCGGCGGCGGCTTGGGCGCCTTCAAAGGCAAAGCCTGGCGCATCGGCCTCATGGGCCACGGCGCCACCCCCGAGAACGTGGACGCCGTGGTCGGGGCGCTCAAGAAGGTGCTTTAGAGGCGGCGTGCGGAAGCAAAGCAACCGGGCGAATGCCGTCGCACCGCTCCACCCGGCCGCTGTTTCACGCTGCTGCGTCTATTACTTCACCTTGACGGTATACGATCCGCCTTTTTGGGTGACGTCCACGGTCGTCCGATCCGCGACGCCCTTCTTCGTCGCCACCAGCTTGTCGAAGATCCCGGGCACGAAGATCTTGAGATTGAACTTCGCCGGCGCATTGCGCCAGGTGACGGATTTGCCTTTGGAAATCTTCCAGGTGTGGGACGGAACCAGCAGCTTATTGTCGTCGTGATTGTAGACCGCAAACTTCAGAGTTCCTTTGGTCCCATTGTGAAAGACCAGGCTGGGCTTTTCCTTCACGCTGATCGAGAGGTCTTTCTCGATGGAGACGTTCGTGTTGTACGGAACGTCATTCTTCGCAGCCAGAAGCTTATCGACCAGCTGCGGCTTGAAGACCTTCACATTGAACTTGCCGGGCGCCTTGTCCCAGCTCACCGATTTGCCGGGATCGATCTCCCAGGTTTTCAACGGGATGGCCTGCACCGCGTCCTGTGACTTGTAAACCGCCAGCTTGATGGTGCCTTCCCGATGACTGGTAAAGGTGACCGTGGTCTTGGCGCAGGCTGGCCACCCACGTGGCCAGAATCAGAACCGCGGCTGGAGCAAGAGCCAATCCGCTAAGTGCGTGCGAACGTCTCATCATTCAGTCCTTTCACGTATGGGCCGGGGGAAGAAATGGTTAACAGCACCCTCCGTTAGGCGCTGCAGGTAGAACGGTAACCCGATGTTGTGCCAAATGAAAAGGAAAAGCGAGGCAGAATGCCGGCTCTGCGCTACGCCGACCCGCCCATTGAGCGGCTGGCGATCTGACGCACCACCGCCAGCACGTCCTGATGCACGGCGTCAACGGCCCGGTCAGCATTGACAACGCGGTACCGACCGGGATCGCGGCGCGCTTGTTCAAGATAGTTCTGCCGGACCTGCTCGTGGTAGTCGCGCGAGCGCTGCTCGATGCGGTCGAGGTCCATCCCAGCCGCGGGGTCGTCGGGGAAGAGCGTGAACTTGGGCCGGACCCGCGCCCATGATGACTCAACCGGCAGATCGAAAATCAGCGTTAGATCAGGCCATCGCTTCTGAATGGCCACGTCAGCGACCGCGCGAATGTCTTCGAAGCTCAGGCCATCGCCGCCAAGTTGATAGGCCAGTGTCGAGGAGACGAAGCGGTCACAGATGACGCACTGGCCGGCGGCAAGCGCGGGGAGAATCTTCTCGGACATCATCTGGGCGCGCGAGGCCATGTAGAGAAGCATTTCGCAGCGCATGGCCATGTCGGTGTTTTCCGGGTCGAGCAGGAGCTTGCGGATGTGCTCCCCGATCCGGGTGGCGCCGGGATCGTGTACCGGGAGGACCGGGACCTTCATCGCCTCGAGATGCTGGCGCAGCAACCTTGCCTGCGTGGATTTCCCACAGCCTTCGTTGCCGTCGAAGACGAGGAACTTGCCGCAAAGCAATTCAAGGTCGGCCACGATCGCAGATGGTACGCCAGTGGTCGGAATTGCCAAGCCCGCCGGGATGCGTCGCTCGATCCACAACGCGCGGCGAGTGCCACGGGATTGCAGCGATTATTTGCTTAAGCGTTGGATTCTGTGCTCGTTAAGTATCCGCTGCTTGCGAATGTTCTTCTCCCACTGCGACACATACTCTCGCTCGGAAATCGTTTCCGGCAACGTGCTGATCAAGACCCCGCTTTCAGCCTTGTCCTTTCGGAAGATCTGTACATTCGTGTAATGCAGGATCGGGCCCAGCTCGAGGGTGGTCTTGTAAGCATCTGCAACGAACTGACTCAGAGGCATCTCAGTACGATTCATCAGCTTGGTAGACACGGTGACGGTTTGCCTCTCCGGGATGCCGGCCGGTTTGAGCGCTTGCGCCAGTTGGTTGGCAGCCACCGTCCAGACCCAGAATTCTCTGACGGGGAGACCTCCGATCGGAATCAGAACCCACCAATCAACCTGAACTCCCGATTGTCCCATCTCGGCCAATCGGTACACCGCACAGCTCTCTCCGACGATGTTGTGCTTGTCATCAACGAACGTGCCGTTGATGCGACATGAGCCGAAGTAATCCCAGGACCCAACCGGGATCTTTGCAAACTGCGGAGCAAGACGGGTCGAGGTGACGAGATAGATCAAACCATTATCGCCCCGCTGCATCCGGTGAATGCAGAAGGTCATGCCGCAGATCTCTTTCTTGAAGACCGCGCCTTCGACCGGATACTGGGCCAGCAGATACTCGCGCGGGTTAACGGACTCCATGCCTGCCGGCGTGGTAAAGCGCGAGGGATCGATCGGCACGTTCCACTCAAACGTCCCGGTCACGCTCTCTTTCATCTCGTTCGTTTTGCCCACCGCAGACCGCAGACGGAAAGCGGAATCGACCCAGAATGTCTCTGAGGTGCCGGCAACGTCCATCAGCACTGCCCGCCATTTGTCGCCATCAACGGTCTTGTCGGCGGATGGATCGCGCCGCAGCCCAGGGAGGTTGTACCAGTGCACGATTGAGGAGGCTTGCGCCGCCAGGTCCGGGGCATTGGGCATTACGCCGACACGCTTGCCGCCGATGGCATAGGTCAGCATTTCCTTCGTCCCGGCGTCATAGATCTGGGCCTTTTGAAATGTCCCGATCTTCCTGATCTCGGCCACCTTCGGCTGCTTGCCGCGGGCATCATAGAAAACCTCCAGTCCGGTCATTCGTCCGTTTGAACTGTCGGATATCTTGGCGTGCAAGGTTTGCAGGTCGTCCGCCGCAGCCTTGGCACCGGCGAGAAAATCCGCCGGCAGCGTCGTCGGTTGAGTAGCAGCCGGCTGCGTTGTGGCGACGGGCCGCGGTGGAGTCGAATGCACCAATGCGGCTGTCACCGCACCAGCACTGACCGCCACCACTGTCACGACCGTCACGACAGCGGCCGCCTTGGCCATCGTCATCAGACGAATACCCCGAATGACATTCGCGGCGAGGATGAACGCGCTGCCGTTCTGCCCACCCGCGACTGCCGTGGAGGCAATAGCCGCTGCCGAGACGTGCGAAGACGAGGTGCCGGCGGCGGAGAGAGCACCGGCAATAGCGGCGAGGCCTATGGTTTGATGGCCCGCAAGCTTCCCGCGCAAGCGCTCGAGGGCGCGAGTGACGCGCTTTCGCGCCGCTTCGCTACTCAGTCCCAATCGTTGGGCGATCTCGGCAATCGGCCGCTCCTCCAGATAATGCCGGCAGAGGATTTCCCGGTCACTCCGGCCAATTCGCTGGAGGGCCTGGTCGATCGCGCCAGCCAGATCGACGCCCGCGGTGGGATCGGAAATGGCTTCAGGCCGCGCCCCTGCCCGCTCATGCTTCCGCCGCCGCGATTCCGATCGCAGGGCATTCGCCGAGGCGTTGAGGGTTGTCTTGTGCAACCACGCGCCCAGTGAGCCGCTGGGCCGCAGGTGCCCCGCCCGCCGCGCCAGGACAATGAACACCGCCTGCGTCACATCCTCGGCCAGGTCGCGGTTACCGGTGCGGCGAAGCGCGGTATTGAAGACCATCCCCGCGTATTTTGCCCCGAGTGCGGCGAACGCCTGCTGGGAATGTTCGCGGGCGTAGGTCTGAAGAATATCCCAATCGTCGGTTATCTGTTCCATCACATGATAAACACCAGACGAGCGCCTTTTTGGGACAGGAACTCTGCGATACTTCTAGTCCGCAGGCCGATTGTCACGCCCATCTCCTGTGATCTCGGATACATGGTGTACCTAACTAGGACTTGCCAAGCCATACAACCACGTGATCGAGTTCCATCTTGACCGCCTAAATGGCGATTCTTACAGTCGCGCCGATGCAGGATGCCCTTGCGGATGTAAAACGGCAGTTCATGGCAGTTTTCGGCCGAGCGAAAGCCACCGGAAGGTTACACATCGTCCTCGCCCCCGGCCGCGTCAACCTGATCGGCGAACATACGGATTACAACGAAGGATTTGTCCTTCCCATGGCTATCGAGCCGGCCGTGACGATCGCCTGCCGGGGACGCGATGACAGCAAAGTACGTCTGGCTTCGACGGCCTTTGCCGGCGAGGTCATCGAGTTCTCCCTGACGGACAAGATCTCACGCGGCCATCCCAATTGGGCAAATTACCCCAAAGGGGTGATGGCAGGACTGATCGCGGCAGGCATTCCACTGGTCGGCATGGATGCGCTGATCGACAACACGCTCCCCATCGGCGGCGGGCTTTCCAGCAGCGCGGCCCTCGAGATCGCAACCGGCGTCGCACTCCTGGCGCTCGCAGGCGTGGAAATGGATCGCTCGCGGCTCGCGCTCCTGGCCCAGAAGGCCGAGCATGATTACGCGGGCGTGCCCGTGGGAATCATGGACCAGACCATCGTGGCGGCCGCGGAGCCCGATCACGCGATGCTGCTGGACTGCCGGGACCTGACCAGGCGCTTCGTACCGCTGGATCCGCGCGAACTGCGTGTGGTCGTCGCCAACAGCATGGTGAAGCACGAGCTGACCGGCGGAGAATACGCCGAGCGCCGGCGACAATGCGAAGAAGGCGTGCAATTCTTCCAGAAGCAGAATCCCACCATCAAATCGCTGCGTGATGTCACATTGCATCAGATCGAATCCGCCGAGGGCAAGATGCCCCAGACAGTCTGGCGGCGCTGCAGGCATGTGGTGACAGAGAACACGCGGACGACCGAGGCCGCTGCCCAGCTCGAGCAGAAGAACTACGAGCGGTTCGGAGAGTTGATGGTGCAGAGCCACCAATCGCTGCGGGATGACTACGAGGTGAGCGTCCCCGAACTCGACTTCCTCGTCGAGCAGGCGATGACCGTTCGCGGCGTGTACGGCGCCCGCATGACCGGCGGCGGCTTCGGCGGGTGCATCGTCGCCCTGGCCCAGCCCCGCGCGATTGAAGCCCTCGAAGAGCACCTGGGGGAGAGTTACTACGGGAGGTTTGGCAAGAAGCCCCAGGTTTTCGCCACGCGCCACTGCGGGGGCACACGTGGAAATGTGATCGCCTTTCGCGCGAACGCGAAGCCGCGTCTTTATCGAACACATCCCACCCGTTAGCATTTGCTCGACATGGGGCCAATGCAGGCCATCCTCTTGAAGCTTTCCCGCCGCGAGGACCTCACCCGCGATGAAGCCCGCCAGGCGTTCGAACTGATCATGTCCGGCGAGGCATCTGAGGCGCAGATCGGCGGCCTCCTCGTCGCGATGGCGTCCAAGGGAACCACCGCCGATGAGTTGATCGGCGCCGCCAGCGTCATGCGCAAAAAGTCATCCCCGTCACCTGCGATAACCGCGCATCGGTAATCCTCGACACCTGCGGCACCGGCGGCGACGTGCGTTCCACCTTCAACATCTCCACCGCCGCCGCGATTATCGCCGCATCCTGTGGCGTCAAGGTCGTCAAGCATGGCAACCGCTCAGCATCCTCCAGAAGCGGCTCGGCGGACGTTCTCGAAAAGCTCGGCGTCAAGCTGGAGGTCGAACCGGCGACACTCAGTCGCTGCCTGAACCAGGCCAATATCTGCTTCGCCTTCGCACGCTCGCATCATCCGGCAATGAAACACGTCGGCTCGGCGCGGTCGAGCCTGGGCATCCCGACGATCTTCAACCTGCTGGGCCCACTGACCAACCCCGGCCGCGCCCGGCATCAGCTTCTGGGCGTCTTTGCCCCGGAGTTGACCGATCGCCTCGCCACGGTCCTGCGAGCTCTTGGCAGCGAGCCGCCATGGGTGGTGCATGCCCAGGACGGGCTCGATGAGCTCTCAACGCTTGGACCAACCCGAGTCAGCGAGTTGAATGCCGGCGAGATCCACACTTGGAACCTCGATCCCTCTTCGCTCGGAATCGCCTATGCCCGCCTGTCTGATCTCGTGGTTAACGATGTCGCTGAAGCTGCCGACGCCCTCTCTCGCGTGATCGCCGGTGAGCGAGGTCCGCGGCGGGACATCGCCGTGCTCAACGCTGCTGCCGCGTTGGTCATTGCCGAACGCGCAAAGGATCTCGCCGAGGGCGTTAAGCTCGCCGCTGATGCCTTGGATAGCCGCCGGGTGCAGCAAACGCTGGACGTGCTGATCAAGTGCTCCAACGCGTGAAGCGGCCCGGTTCCTGTGCTATTCTTTGTATGTACACCAGCACGCGACGGGAGCGCTCGTCCCTGTCTCCGAACGGCGCCATAAACATCGAATCGCGTGAAGTCCTTCTTCATTATCAGCCTGGTCATCCTCGCGGCGCTGCAGCGCCATCGCCTGGAGCACGCGACCCAATCCCCTGCCCGATGGCAAGATTCGTCTCATCTGGTGTACTGACGATGCACCTTTCCGCCACGAGCAGATCGCCCCATTCAACGAGCACTATCCGCAGTACGACCTGGAGATCGATCCGGCCAACGCGGTGATGGAAAAGATCATCGTGCAGTCGCTTGCCGGCGTCGGCCCCGATTGCTTTGACTGCTACACGCCGGTGCAGGCGGTCGCCTACGTACGATCCGGCATCGCCTGGGACATCACCGACGAGCTGGCGAAGATGGGCATCGACGTCCGAAAGGAAACCTGGGCCGCCGTCCATCCCGACTGCATCCTCGACGGCCGAGTGTATGGATTCCCTGTTAACGCCGCCGTCAACGCGATCTGGTATCACAAAGACCTGCTCGCCGCGGCTGGTGTGACGCTGCCGAAGGGCGCCTGGACGTGGAAGCAGATGGTCCCCCTCGCTGAAAAGCTGACCAACCGCGATGCCGATGGACACGTCACGCAATGGGGCTTGTTCGTGGACTGGGATTCAAACTACAAGCAGTTCATCCTGCAATGGGGCGGACACCTCTACACCAAAGGCGGCACGCAATCGACCATCGATTCCCCGGAGTGCATCGCGGCCGTCCAGTTCATGCACGACCTGATTTACAGGTACAAAGTGAGCCCGCGGCCCGGCGACGAGGAGGCCATGAGCACCGCCGGCGGATGGGGTTCGGCCGCCGGCAGCTCGATGACGTTCTTCGGCGCCAAAAAGGGCGCCATGGCGCTCGGCGGCAGGTGGTGGCTCTGCCGGTTGCGGGAAAAGGATTTTTCAAACCTGCAGCTCGGCGCGGTGGAATCGCCTTACGGCAAGATCCACAAGTTCCTCGGATACGGCAAGGCCACCATGATCAACAGGAACAGCCCGCATCGATACGATGCGCTCAAGTTCCTCGCCTACCTCCACAGCGAACCCTACAACAAGTTGATTAACCACGAGGCCGACGGCGTCTGTCCGGTCAAGAAATACGTCCAGGGCGACGACTTCCTCCACGATCCGGATTACCCGAAGGAAGATTTCAACGAAGTCTGGCGCGACGCGATGGAAGTCGCTGTGCCGGAGGAGAGCAGCCCGTTCATCAACGGTTCCGTCGCCGACCGGCATATCAAGAAGCAGCTGGATTTGATCCGATCGAACTCCAAGCCCGTCGCCGCCGCCCTGCACGATGCCGCCGCGATCATCAACGAAACGATCGCCGAGAACATCAAGCGCAGTCCCGAGCTTCGCGAACGCTATGAGAAGCTCACGAAGTGAGAACCCCTACATCGCCAGCTTCCGCTCCAGCCGGTCACTGGGGGGTGTCTTCACATCCCACGCCAGCCCAACCGGTTCCATCGCGCGAATCAGATAATAGCTGAAGTCCACTTCCCACCAGCGCAGCCCATACCAGGCAGAGGTGGGAAAGGCATGATGGTTGTTGTACCAGCCTTCGCCCAGCCCGATGACACCGAAGACAATGTTATCGCGGCTCTCATCGGACGAACGGAATGGACGCGTACCCCACAAATGGCAGACGGAGTTGATGCTCCATGTCACATGATGCACCAGGAAAATGCGGCGCAGTCCGCCCCAGAGAAACCCGAGCAGCACGCCGGTCCACGACATCGTCACCAGTCCCCCCCGCCACGGTGGGAATCAGAACGCCGAGCACCGCCCAGAGAAGCCACAGACGGCTCATGATGCCAAGCAGCCGATCGCCGGAAAGGTCGGGAATGTAGCGGGAAAGATTGCGAGGATCGCCTTTGAAAATCCAGCCGAGATGGGCATGCCACAATCCGCAGAGGACGCCAATGAATCCGTCGCCGGCCGTGCGAGGTGAGTGCGGGTCGCCCCCGCGGTCGTTGTGCTGGTGGTGGCAGCGATGCATCGCCACCCACTTGAGCACCGGGCCCTCGAGCGCCATCGATCCGAGCGGAACCAACAGGCATGCACGACTCGCGGCGTCTGAAAGGCGCGATGGCAGAAGTAGCGGTGATAGCCGACGGTAACGCCGACAGCGCTCGCAATGTACATGCCCAGCAGCAACACGCCGTGAATCCAGCCGAATCCACGGCCCCACAGCAGCACGATGGCGACGATAAAGCCGACAAATGGCAGCAACACGCCGATCAGGCTCGCAATCCGCGTGGTCATCCGGCCCGGCTCAAGCGATCCATCAGGAAAACGATTTGCAGGGGCGGGAACGTGCGCAGGCTTGCCGCCAGCGTGGAACATCAACCATCCTATGGCCCCCAAGCTGAAACAGAAAGGGCCGCTCTCGCGGCCCTTTCTGGGAACTGATTGTGGACTAGTAACGGCCACGGCCGAAGCCGCCGCCGCCTTTACCGCGGCCACCGCCAAAACCGCCACGGCCACCGCCGCCGCCGCCACCACCACGCGGGCATCTTCGCGAGGACGCGCCTCGTTGACGGTCAGTGCACGGCCATCGTGCTGCGTGCCGTTGAGCGCGGCGATGGCGGCCTGCGCCTCATCATCGCTGCCCATCTGCACGAAGCCGAAGCCTTTGCTGCGGCCCGTGTCGCGGTCGGCGATGATCTCCGCCGACTGCACCGCGCCGTGTGCGCTGAAAAGCTGTTCCAAGTCCGAGCCGGTTGTATTGTAGCTCAGGTTCCCGACATAAAGCTTGCTGCCCATGGAGTACTCCTCATAAGGGCGTTCCTGCGCCCTGATTTGCTTTCCGGGCGCGTGCGAAAGGGGCCAAGCCGGCCCAACTGGTAGGAATCGCGATGGAGACTGAGGACGGGAACTGAGAAATTACTTTCAGGACTCGTACCGAGTGACCCGGTCGTCGAACTTACCGATGTTCAATATAGCAGCCGCGAAATGCAATGTCCATCCCGCCCCGGTCGCTCGAGTTTCAGCAGTGTTATTGGGACATGATCCATAATTCACCAGCGCGCCCGCCGTGTTGAAAAAGGATCAAACTGCGGCGATTCTCTAGGTTTATGTCGTGTTGCATCCACCGTGTCCTGTCCAGCGCCAGCTCGTTCTCCTCGTGAAGCCCCGCCTGAAGAACGACATCCTCCCCGCCATTGGCTTTCTGGCGCCTAACCTGTTGGGCTTCCTCATCTTCACCGCCGGCCCTGTGCTCTTCTCCCTCGGAGCATCCTTCACCAACTGGGACCTTCAGCATACGGTCCCCTTCGCCTTCATTGGCCTGGAGAACTTCCGCGAGCTGATGCACGACCAGGAATTCTGGACCTATCTCATCAACACGATCTATCTGATGCTCGGCATGCCGATCGCCATCGCCGGCGCGCTGATCCTGGCGCTGCTGCTCAACCAGAAGCTGCGCGGCATGTCCGCCTACCGGACCTTCTTCTACCTCCCCAGCTTCTGCTCGGGCGTGGCGATCATGCTGCTCTGGAAGAAGCTCTTCAATCCCGACTACGGGCCGATCAACGCGATGATCAGCTCCTTCTTCGATCTCTTCCACATCCACGCCTCTACCCCGATGTGGCTTAGCTCGACGAAGAATCTCTTCGGCCTGGCGCCGGAGGGCTTTGCCATGACCTGGCGGTTCTTCGGCCTGGGCGCGCGCGATGCCCTGAACTTCATGGGCATCTGGGTCCTGATCGGGGGCAACAACATGCTGCTCTACCTCGCCGCCCTGACCAACGTCCCGCCGGAACTCTACGAAGCCGCCGACATCGACGGCGCCAACCGCTGGCAGCGGTTCTGGTCCGTCACCTGGCCGCAACTCGCCCCCACGACATTCTTCATCATCGTCATCAGCACCATCGGCGGCCTGCAGGGCGGCTTCGAGGTCGCCCGCGTCATGACCCAGGGCGGCCCCGCCGGCACCACCACCACACTCGCCTACTACATCTACATCAAGGCCTTCCAGGAATTCCAGATGGGCTACGCCAGCGCCATCGCCTGGATCCTCTTTGCCATGATCTTCGTCATGACCCTCCTGAACTGGCGATTCGGAAGCCGAGTGCTCAATGACTGATCGACTCGCTCAACTTGGCCAGGCCGCTCCGATGGAGTACCGGCATTCCAGCCAGCCGCTTGCGCCGCGCCGCAAGCCCGTGCGGTCGAAGACCGTCAAATCCATCCTGAATCACAGTTTTCTGATTCTCGTCTCACTGGTCATGATGCTCCCCTTTTTCTGGATGGTCCTGGCCAGCTTCAAGACGCTGCCGGACATCGAGTCCGGCTCGCCGTGGCCCAAGGTCTTTCATCCCGAAAACTATAAGCTGATCTTCGAGATGAACCGCACGAGCGGCCGGGAGATCGCCGGTTCTTCGCAGACCATCAGCTTCGCCAAGTACTACTTCAATTCGCTGCTCGTCGCGCTGTGGGTCACCTTTCTGCAAACGCTGACCAGCGCCATGGCCGCCTACGCCTTCGCCCGCCTGCGCTGGCCCGGCCGCGACACCGTCTTCAAGCTTTACCTCGCGACCCTCATGATCCCCGGCATCGTCACGATGATCCCCAACTACGCGCTGATGGTGCGCTTGCACCTTTTGGACTCCTACTCCGGCCTGATCGTGCCGGTGGCGTTCAGCGCGTTCGGAACCTTCCTCCTGCGGCAGTTCATGCTGACGATCCCGACCAGCCTCGACGAGGCCGCCGAGATCGACGGCGCCAGCAAGTGGCGGACCTTCTGGGAGATTATCCTCCCGCTGGCCCGGCCCGGCCTGATCGCACTCGGCATCTTCACCTTCCTGGGCAACTACGGCTCGTTCTACTGGCCCTTCATCCTGATCAAATCCGAGTACCTGCGGACGCTGCCGATCGGGCTGCTGCAATTCGACACGATTTACGGCCGCCAGACCAACCTCCTCATGGCCGCCAGTACGCTCGCGATCATCCCCCCGATCATCCTCTTCCTCGCCGGCCAGAAATTCCTGGTCAAGGGCATCCAACTCGGCGCCGTAAAGGGCTAACCGCCCGGCGCTCGCACCACCTCGTCCAGACGCTCCGCATCGCCTTCTCCATTTCCCATGCAAACGCCGGCTCGTCGCACAAAGGGGACGCTTGCAGCTTTAGGCGCAGCTCCCGTCGAATCGTGCCGAGCCGATCGAGATCGCTCGCCAGACGCGAGGCGATCTGCACATAGTCCTCGTCCGTCTCGGCGATCCACTCGCCAACGCCCGCCGCGCTGAGCAGGCTCCGTCCAACCCGGCTCACATGGGCATTCCCGGAAAGCGTCGCCACCGGCACCCCCATCGCCAACGCCTCGCAGGTCGTCGTCGTCCCATTGTACGGCGTGGTATCCAGCACAATATCGACCCGCTCGTACAGCTTGAGATGGTCAGCCTGCGACGGAGCATGGCCCCGCATCTCGACCCGCTCTGGATCGAGGCCTTCGCGCTCAAGCGCGCGTTTCACGATGTCGCGTGTTCGCTGATCGGCGAGCGAACGATACTTGAGAATCAATCGGGAGCCGGGCACTGCCTGGAGCACCTGCGCCGAAAGCCGCATGGTCGTCGGCGATACCTTGGCGACGTTGTTGAACGAGCCGAAAGTGACGAATCCATTCGTTCGCGCCGGCGGCAACGCCACCTCCGGCAGCTCCCTCTGCAGTCCATAACACAGAAAACATCGCTCGAGCGCACGAGCGTCTCGGCATGCCACGCATCGGCATCCCCCGGCGGATCGGTCAGCGGATCGACGAGGCGATAGCCGATCGCGCTCAGGCCCGTGGTGTTCGGGTACCCGAGATAAGTGATCTGCACCGGCGGCGGGTTTGCGCGAAGAGCATCAGCCGGTTCTCGGCGCTGTGCCCGGCCAGATCGACCAGGATGTCGATCCCGTCGTCACGCACCTGCCGGGCCACGCGATCGTCGCTCTGGCCGGCGATCGATCGCCAGTGGTCCGCATGGGACATCAGGCGCTGAGTCATCGCGTCGGCGACCCGTTGATCGGCATAGGAGAACGCCTCGAACCGCTCGCGATCGTGTGCTCGCAGCAGCGGTTCCATAAAATACGCGACCGAGTGCTCGCGGAAGTCGCCGGAGACATAGCCGACTTTCAGCTTCCGGTCCGCGCTCCGATTGTTTGAGTATCCCGGTGCGGCGTCAGAACCAGCGGCATTAAATCGCCGCCCCCAGGCAACGTGCTCCCGGGCAAGCCGGGCCGGCTCGATCCAGTCGCAATAGTGCAGGTGAAACAGCCAGTTGCTGGCCAGGATCGGCATCTGCGGCGCCAACTCCATCGCCCGCCGATAAGCGCGGTCGGCCTCCACGTTCTGCGCCTGGTCGCTTAAGGCGTTGGCGAGATTGCTCCATCCCGCGGCGAGCTTCGGATTCGCTCGCACGGCCGCTTCTCCTGCATCCACCGCGGCGGAGGTGCGCCCCTGGAAGCGATAGAGATTCGCCAGGTTGCTGTGCGCCTCGGCCAGGTTGGGGTCGAGACGCGCGGCTTCCACAAATTCCTTCTCCGCCTCATCGCGCTTCCCCTTCGCCAGCAGGACGGACCCCAGATCGTTGTGCAGTGCCGCAGCATTGGGGGCAAGCGCAATCGCGTAACCGAAAGCGTCCGCCGATTTGTCCAGCCGACCGGCACGCATCAACACGCCCGCGAGCGCCTGCGCCGCAGGCAGCAAATTCGCGTCGAGCCGCAGCGCGGTCTGATACTGCTCGATCGCCTTGTCGAATTCCCCCGCACCGGCCAGCGCGTTGCCGAGATTCACGCGTACCGCCGGCACGTGCGGCGCAGTATTCGACGACGCGCTCGATCAGCCCGACGGCCATGGGATGATCGCCCCGCTGATGGAAGATGACGCCCAGCAGATGGAGCGCCTGCGGATTGTCCGGCTCGCGCAAGCACCTGCCGATACGCCGCCTCGGCCGCGGCGAGATTGCCGGCCTGATGCCGGGTCAGGGCCGCACGCAGAAGCTCATCAGTGGACTGCATGGCCGCAGGATAACACCAAAGCCACCCGACCCCACAGAGCCCAGTGCCCCTTCCATCTCATCCTGATCGCAGCGAAGGATTCCTGCCGTTTACAACCCCAGAATCCTCCGCCGCCGTCCGTCGCGCTCCCGCTCCACCACGAGCCCCCGCACTCATCACACCCGCCGCATTGCTCTTTGCCGCCTTTCCCTCCAGCGCACAACGGCTCGCCGTGCTTGCACAGCCCTGCGAGGCTGCGGCCCATTCAGATTTACCCTCTGCTGCGTCGGCGGGCCTTGTTGAACCGGGCGAGGCCGGCGATCACCAAGAGACCCATGAAAGACGGCTAGTGACAGGAAAGGAATTTTGACAAATACCTGTGATAGAATACCAAGATCGCCAGCCTGCTAAAAGCAAGCGGTAGAACGCCACGATGATCGACGATTGCCGTCATCAATTTAGCGGGCTAGTCGGCAATGACCTGTTTCCTATCAGCCAGCATTCGGATTCGGCGGCGGAGAAGTTCTGCTACGTCCCCATCACCGCTGATGACATCGAAAAGCTCTCGGAGAGTAAGCAGGAGGATCGCTCGATCTTTTGCATAGGCTTCTTTGGCGACCGTGATCGCACCTTCGGTGTACGAACTAGCAGAAATGAACAATCCACGCACTTGCGATCCGCTCCGCATGAAGACTTTGCCCGCAAAGGCACTCAACTCCTTCTGTTCTACCGACCCTTCCCACCATTTGATCTCAACCACGTATACGTAGCCATCCAGTTCAATCGAGCCATCAATCTGCTCGAGTGGCTTTCCGCTTTCCCCATAAATGGTGAATGGCGGGGTTGCCGCAAGCCTAGCGTGAAGGAACAAACGGTTCATGACCGTTTCAAATGTGCGGCCGCGAAGAGACCGGTCGGAAATGCCAAAGCACGACATGAAGTCATTCTTGATGCGCTCCCATTCAGCTCTTCGCCGAGCATCGGTTTCGCGTTTTGCATGCTCCTTCTGGATCCGCTCGTTCTGCCAGCGGTCCCGTTCCTGCCGAATCTCAGTCAGAAAATCGTACTTCCCGACGATTTCGGCAACGGCAGCCACGCCGCCGCGAGCAACGTCCTCACAATTTGGCTGGCACGTGGAGTAGTTCTTCCATTCGACGATGCGTCGCACCAGTTCCCGACGCATACGGATGCACTCCGGAGCATCGCCCGCGTCATTCATACGTTGGAGAATGGTGCGGATCATGACCGGTTTCTTCACGCTCGTCCTGTCGCGGTTGACCTGTTCCTGATAATCCGTGAGCAGACGCTCCGGCACGCCAGCGTTTCTAAAGAGATCTAATACGGATCATACCTGATTCGCGCACGGCCGTGTCGGCACAGATCGACTTGATTGACTCCGGCACCAGGCACACCGCTCGCCAGGCGGTGACGGCCGCTTGCCTGAGGTCCTGCCAGGTGGGGTACAGTCGGTTGGACCAATAATGACTGCGCAGGTAATGCCAGAGGTTTTCCGCAGGGTTCAATTCCGGGCTCTTCGGCGGCAGCAGCACCAGGGTCACGTTCGACGGAACTTTCAATGCTGCTGACGTGTGCCAGCCGGCGCGATCGAGCACCATGGCCGCGTGCACGTCCGGGGGCAGGCTGCGTGAGAACTGCTCCAGGAACGCGTTCATCGTTTCGGTGTTGACGTTGGGGGTGATCAGTCCGGCGGCATCTCCTGTTTCGGGGCAGACGGCGCTGAACACGTACAGATAATCGTACTGCGTCTGGCGGATCGCCGGCGGCCGCGACCCGACCTTCGCCCACACGCGTGTGAGCGTGCCGTGCTGACCGAACCGCGCTTCGTCCTGGTAGTAAATCAGCAGGTGCTTGTCGGGATGCTGGCTCGTGAGCTGAGCCAGACGCTCGGGCAACTCTTTTTTTTAAAGTGCTCGATCGCCGCCGGGTCGGTGTCCGGGTGGCGCGGGCGAGGCATCAGGTCGTTGTATCCCAGGCGGTGCAACAGCTTGTAAACGCCGTCCAGCGAATAGACGACGTTGAAACACTTCTCGATTTTCTCCCGCAGAATCGGGCCATTGTACGCGGCGATGCCTTCCTCGGGCGAAGGGCCCGCCTCCAGCATCTGGCACAGATGAGCCTCCTGCTCGTGCGTGAGCCGACGCACTGCGCCCGGCTGACGCTCGGGAACCAACGCCCCGATCCCGCCACGCCGATAACGGCCGACCCACTGATCCACAAACTGCCGGGAGCGGCCCACAATCTGCGCGATCTGCTCACGCTCCAGTTCCGGGTCCTCTCCCAACCCACATCCCGCAATCAACACCACGCGGTAGCGATCCCGCTGCTTGGCATTTAACGTCGTCGCCACCAGTTCCATCAGCCGACATTTGTCGCCCGCGTCTTGCCACACCACTCTCATCACCGGCCTCCTTGCAAAAGCCGGATCATCTCACATCGCAGGTGCAGGCGCCACCAAACAAGCGCCGAATAACGCGCGAGATTCAAATAGGATCCGTATAATACCTGCTGCTTGCCCCAAACGAGATTAGTAATTGCATCAACCAACTTCGCGACAAGGTCTGGGCGAAGGTGGCCGAGAACTGGATCTTCCATGGCATGATTATCTGCGGGTACACGCTCAATGACCAGAAAGCCGTCTCCTTCCCGCGCAGCCACCAGTGTGCCGGCAATTAACAACCGGCAACGCCCCCCCGCAACCAATGACTACTGACGGGTGACCACTGCCCCGATACCCAACACCCGCTACCCGGCCTTGCCATTCATGGCACCGACGGCCTGCTGGTAGACCTGGACACAGGATTGGGCGGCATCCGTCCAGCTCATGCGCTTGACCTCGAAGGAGCCATGCTGGCGGAGGGTGCTGGCCAGGGGCGGGTGGCGGAGGACGGCGATGATCTTGTTGGCCATCTCGTTCACGTCCCAGAAGTCCACCTTCAAGGCGTGGCTCAGCACTTCGCTCACACCCGACTGCTTGGAGATGATGACGGGTACATCGTGGCTCATGGCTTCGAGGGGGGCGATGCCGAAGGGCTCGGAAACCGACGGCATGACGTACAGGTCGGCCATGCGGAAGACTTTTTCGACATCCCCGCCGCGCAGGAAACCGGTGAAGAGCACCTTGTGGCCGATCCCCATCTGGGCGGCCATCTCGATCACCCGGCGGATCATGTCGCCGCTGCCGGCCATGACGAACTTGACGTTGTCCATCACCTCCAGAACCTTCTTGGCGGCCCCGAGGAAGTATTCGGGGCCCTTCTGCATGGTGATGCGGCCGAGGAAGAGGACGATCTTTTCATCGGGGCGGATCTTGTACTTCTCCTCGTCGAAGTTGCCGTTGCCGTTGGTCTTTTCGATGGCGTTGTAGACCACCTCGACCTTGGCGGGATCCACGCCGTAGTGGTGGGTGATCAGGTCCTTGGTGAGGTGGCTCACCGCGATCACCTTGATCGCCCCGTGCATTCCCCGGCGTTCGATGTCGTAGATACGCTGATCGACGTGCACGCCGGAGCGGTCGAATTCGGTGGAGTGGACATGGACGACGAGCGGGGTGCCCTTGAGGGCGGCGACGGCGAGCCCGGCGGGGAAGGTCATCCAGTCGTGTGCGTGCACGACGTTCGAACGATTCGTTCCGCGCAATCTCCGCCGCCAGCGCCGCGTAGCGCTGAATCTCGGTAAACAGATCGCCGCCATAGTTTGCACTGGACGGATTCCCGACAAACGTCTCCGACTTGGCCGGCGCCTTCCCCGCCATCGCCCCCGCCCCGCCGCCGGTCGATGCCACAGCCGTCGCCTGGCGCTGCACCTGCTTTTCGGGGACCGCCGGCTTCTGCTCAAACTGTTCCGCCGAGTCATACGGGCTCAGATTCGCGTCCACGGCCCGGAAGGTGACATTCTCAAACTCATCCAGCCGGAACTCCGTACTGGGCATCTCCAGGGGGCTGCCCGCCCGCGGACTGACCAGGCGCAGATGGGTCGAGAACGGCGTAGAAACCGGCCGCGGCAGGACAAACAGAATGTCGGTACCCAAGGTGCTCATCGCCTTGGTCAACCCATAGCACGCAGTCCCGAGACCGCCGCTGATGAAGGGCGGAAATTCCCAGCCGAGCATGAAGACACGCATAGGAGCAACCGTTTATCTGCCTGGACCGGACCACCAGAAATCGCATCGCGCAAACCCGCCGGTGACCGACAGGTGGCGGGGCGCGGAATTCAGTCGCCGCAGTCGGAGTGTTCTGGAGGGAGAAGAACCTTGGAAGCACGAGGCGCCGACGCGGGCAACTGCTGAAGCGACCGAAAGTTACATCTTTACAATTGCCCGAATCACCTTGTCAACACATTCCGCAAATCTTGCCCATCTCACGACTTAGTGAACGACGCGGCCGTGAATTGGAGCAGCGCCATTCGAGTCAGACAACGCAGGAAAATCTCCGGCCGGCGGAAATTGCCCGCAGCGGGCGAGCAAACCGCAACCACAAGGCCGACTGTAGCAGATTATGTATAACCGGGAGGGGCGCAATTGCCAACGAGCGACATTTCACCGCACATCAGAAGAGCGCGAGATGCTGTGATTGCGCAGGTTCTGCGGGATGGCGCTCGGGAGGTCGGGTCGGGTCGGGTCGGGGGCGCTGTCGGATTCGGGGCAGGAGGACTAGAATCGGCGCATCAGCGACCTGTCGGTTCCCATCATCTATTCGCCGGCCGTGGTTGCGCCGCGGTTGGGTCTGTACGCCCGTCTGGGCGCGCTCTGCATTGCGCTGGCGACGGGTGCGATGCTGGCGATGGGAGCCTATCTCAAGCCTTCGCCGGATGGGCTGGGAACGCACACTGAGCTGGGGCTGAACTCATGCGAGTGGCTGGAGGCGACGCACTTTCCTTGCCCGACGTGCGGGATGACGACCTCAACAAGCTGGTTTGTGCGGGGTGACTGGGAGGCGAGTTTCTACGTTCAGCCGATGGGGTTTCTGATCGCCCTTCTGGCGACGATCACGTTTTGGGCGAGCCTGTACATCGCGATCACCGGGAGGCCGTCGTATCGGCTGCTGCGGCGGATGCCTGCGCAGAAGATGCTGTTTGCATTTCTGTTGTTTGGGGCTCTGGCGTGGGGGTGGAAGATTTTCATTCATCTCCATGGAATCGACGGGTGGCGGCGGTAATGGCTTGAGCTGGTGGCGGGTGGAGGGAATCCGCGTCCGGGTGGCATGGCGCGGCCTTCTGGCAACCACACGGACGATACGCAGGACGAGCTTTTGCGCCTGTGGGGTCTGCACGGTGTCACTACGGTGAGAGTACGGTGTGGGTCGGAGCTTTTGCACAAGCGGATATTAATATGTTGTTCGGTTTCTATGCGAATCAGGTATGATCCATATCCGTCATGAAGATCTACACGCGGACGGGGGACGATGGGACCACCGGGCTGATCGGGGGGCAGCGCGTCGGCAAGGATGATGCGCACATCGAATGCGTCGGGGAGATGGATGAGTTGAATGCCGCCATCGGGTGGTGCGCGGGGGTGGCGGACGGGGAGCTGGCCGGGCAGCTTCGCCGGGTGCAGGGGGAGTTGTTTACGCTTGGGGCCCAACTGGCGGTGGCGAACGGGTCGGGCGCGATGGCGCTGCCGAAGCTGGACGCCTCGGCGGTGCGGCGACTGGAGAGCGAGATCGACCTGGCCAGCGCCCGCCTGCCGGAATTGCAAAACTTCATCCTGCCGGGAGGGGCGGAGCCGGCGGCGCGGCTGCACCTGGCCAGGACGATCTGCCGGCGGGCGGAGCGGCAATTGGTGAAGCTTTTATCGGATCATCCGGCGATGCCGCTGACGGCCGGTTATCTGAACCGTTTGAGCGACTGGCTGTTCGTGCAGGGGCGGCTGGCAAATGTTCTGGCGGGCCAGGGTGAGATTATTTGGAACCCGCGGCGAACGTAAGCAGCACAATCCGTCGAATCACGCAGGCTTCACGCCCGATAAACGCGGCGCGGGCGGAAATGCCTCTGCGTCTGCTTGGTTGGTCCTGATGCGAATTGCATATCCCCACTGCCATAGAGCCAAAGGAGCAGTGGGAGATGTGCAGACGTACAGCACAGATGGAGCAACTGGAGCCCAGACAGTTGCTCAGCGCGGCGATCACCATTCACGAGGGGTGGTTCAACGGGCAGACACAGCTTCAGATCACCGGGAGCCATAAGAGCGATCGCATCAGCGTGGTAAAGCAAGGGCGGGCGTACACCATCACCGCGCAGGCGGGGTTCAAGGCGGTCTATCACGGGAAATACAAGAGCATCCTGATCAACGCCGGACGGGGAAACGACCGGGTGGTGCTGAGCAGCTCGATCACGATTCCGGCGGAGATATTCGGCGGAGCGGGGAAGGACGTGATCGCCGGGGGCTCGGGGAACGACACGATCTACGGCAACAGCGGCCGGGACAAGATCTACGGGGAGGCGGGCAACGACACGATCATCTGCACCGGCGGAAGCTCGGATTACATGAGCGGTGGTCCGGGCGCCGACACGTTCTGGGCGGATGCATCGTCGTCGGAGTGCGTGGCGGACCTCTCCAAGGCGGAAGCTCAGCGCGGGCGCTGCATCGCATCGCCAGCTTCCTGGCGACACCCGCAACAGAGGCCGGGGCGGCGACGGTCTTCAGCAGCACGCTGGTCGATCCGGCGACAACCAAGGCGGCGATCACGTACGACAACTACGCGGATCATCCGCTGTTCGGGACGAACGGGCCGACGGCGGATGATGTGTCGCAGGGATACCTGGGCGACTGCTATTTCCTGGCTTCGCTGTCGGCGGTGGCGAAGGTCGATCCGATGGAGATCCGGCAGACGGTCGCGGACCTGGGCGACGGGACCTATGCGGTTCACTTCCATCGCGATTCGAAGGACGTGTACGTGCGTGTGAACGCAGACCTGCCGTCGTGGTCGCAGGGGAATCTGGCGTATGCCAACTTCGGGGCGAACGGTTCGCTGTGGGTGGCGGTGATCGAGAAGGCATATGCGCTGTTTCGCGGAAGCACGGCGAGCTACGGGTCGATCGAAAGCGGGTGGATGAGCGAGGCGTTCGATGCGCTGGGGCTGGACTCATCAAGCGTATTTACGACGCGGTCGCTCACATCGCAGATCGACCGGTTCCTCAAGCAAGGGAAGGCCGTGACCTATGCCACGGAAAACGTGCCGGCGAATTCGGGGCTGATCAGCGATCACGCCTACTCGGTGGATCATGTGGTGCGCAATCTCCGGGGACACATCACGGCCGTGGTGCTGAGAAATCCCTGGGGCGTGGATGGGGCGGGAAGCGACGGCGTGGATGATGGCTATGTGACGGTCAGCGCCCGAGATCTGAAGACGGCGTTTTCGGGGTTGGTGGTGGCGGATGCGTAATCCTCACCTCTGGCCACTGGCGGTGTAGCGGGCAAAAGGTTACGGCGCGGGGTACGGCGGGGATCGTCTAGAACGGGAGGGCTTCGTCCATCCAGTCGTCGTTGCGGAGGACCTGCTTACGGTTGAAGCGGGCCATGTGTTCGGCACGCCACTGGGCTGCGCGAATCAGCTTGTTGGAACCGATGGCTCGCCAGGCTTTGCGGAAGTGGGCGGCGTGGCGCATGAACAGGTCGTCTTCAGCGCTGGCGAACATCTGAGCGCTGCCGGGGTCGCCCTGCGCGCGGCGCGGCCGAAGAGCTGGCGGTCCACGCGATGGGAGCCGTGGGGCTCGGTGGCGATAACGTGGAGCCCGCCCATCTCGGCGACGCCGCGGCCGAGGATGATGTCGGTTCCGCGGCCGGCCATGTTGGTGGCGACGGTGATCTGGCGCTCCTGCCCGGCCTGGGCGACGATGGCGGCTTCTTCGGCGGTGTGGGTGGCGTTGAGGACGCGATGCGCCAGCCCGGTCGCGGCGAGGCGGCGCGAGACCTCCTGGGACGCGAGCACGCTACGGGTGCCGATGAGGATGGGGACGCCGTTTTCGTGGAGTTGCTTGACGCGCTCGGTGACGGCCTCCCACTTCCTGTCGGCGGTGTCGAACATGCGCGTGGGCAGGTGCTGGCGGATGCAGGGCTTGTTGGGCGGGATGCGGATGACCAGGCGCTGGTAAATCTGCCAGAACTCGGGGGCGGCTTCCCAGGCGGTTCCGGTCATACCGGCCATCAGGGGGTACTGGCGGAAGAAGCGCTGGAAGGAGAGGCGGGCGAGATTCTCCTTGTCGGCGGTAACCGGGACGGCTTCCTTGATTTCGATGGCCTGATGCAGGCCGTGGCGCCAGGAGCGGTCGGCCATGACGCGGCCGGTGAACTCGTCGATGATCTGGACCTTTTCGTCATCGGTGACGAGGTACTGTTCGTCGCGGATGTAGCAGTGGAGGCCGGTGAGGGCCTGGGTGACGAGCTCCTCGCGTCGGCGGCGGCCTTTCCAGAAGCCATCCTGGCCGCCGGCGATTTCATCGAGGCGATCCTGGCCGCGGGCGGTGAGGTCGCAGTTGCGGATGGCCCAGTCGATGGTGAAGTCGCGGTTGAGCTCGAGCTGCTCTGCCAATTCGTGGGCAGCGCGGTAGAGCGTGGCATTGGCTTCTTCATCCGGTGAATTGGAGATGATCAGCGGGGTAACGGCTTCGTCGATCAGCAGCGAGTCGGCTTCGTCCACCAGCACGCGGAAGAGCCCCGGGACCATGACCTGTCCGGCGGCGTTGCCGGCCATCATGCCAACGACGGTCTGGGTGCTGTTGCGGAGATTGCCGAGCTGGATCTGATCGCGGAGGAAATCGGCGACCAGCTCCTTGCTGGTGACGTACACGACGTTCTTGCGGTAGCTGGAGACCCGCTCCATCGGCGTGGTGTCGTGAATGACGTAGCCGACCTCGTGTCCCATCAGCTTGTAGATGGGCGCCATCTGCTCGGCGTCGCGCTGGACGAGGTAGTCGTTGACGGTGATGACGTGCACGGGGCGGCCGGACCAGGCCTGGATCGACGCGGTCATGGCGGCGGTGAGGGTCTTGCCTTCACCGGTTGCCATTTCGGCGATGGCACCCTGCGTCATAGCCAGGGCACCCATGACCTGGACGAGGAACGGACGCTTGCCGATCGAGCGAAGGACGGCTTCGCGGGCAACCGCCACGGCGCGCTCGAAGGGGGCGCCAACCAGCTTCTTGCGGCGGGCGAGTTCACGGGCGACGGTGATTTCTTCCTGGAAGCGGGCGGAGGAAAGCTCGTGGATCTCCGGCTCGATGCGCTCGATGCGCTCGGCCTGCCGCTTGATCCAGACGAGCTTGGGGACGTGGTTCTTGACGAAACCGACGAAGGAATTGACGAAGGGATCGAGGCCCTTGAGTTCCGGCGCTTTGACGCGGCGGGCATCGAAGACGGACCAGAGATCGTTGGAGGCAATTGTCGTCATGGGAATCACACCAGCTTGCTGCCGGCCTTTTCGCGGCTTTCGATGAGCTGGAGGAGCTTGCGGTACCATTGCCAGGCCAGGGGCTTGCGTTCGACGGTCAGGCGAGCACGTAGGCGCGCTGGCCGCTGACGTAGAGATCGTCCGGATTGGCCAGATTCACCCGGAGCTCGAACTGTTGCTGGGCGGGCTTGCGGCCCTTGGGGTCGGTGGGGTCGTTGGCGATATCACCGCCGCCCATGTTGGTCAGGGCGGGACTGGGCACATACTGCTGGGCGCTGAGGCCGACGATGCGCGGGTCGGTGCCATGGACGATGTGTTGGAGGTCGCCGGCGACGCGGATTTCGGGGCGCCGTACTTGAGCTGGAGGTTGCCGTGCTTGTCCATGGTTTCGCTGGCAAGCTGGGCGTCCTGCTGCTCGAGGGCAACGCGGACGAGCAGCTTATCCATGGTGGCGACGGTGAAGAGCTCCTGGCCCTTTTCGAGGTAACGGCCGGGCCAGTCGTGAAGCTCCGGGGCGATGAGCTCGCCGTCGAAGGGGGCCCGGACGGTGAGATCGGATTTCTGTTTGGTCAGCTTGTCCAGGGTGTCCCGATAAACGTCGAGCTCCTGGAGGTCTTCTTTCCACTGGACGACGTTGCTGACGCGATCCCTGTCGGCCTGCGCCTGAACGCCGCGAAGCGTCGCCCGGGTCTGGGCGATCTGGGCGTCAAGGTCGGGGTCGTCGCAAACGATCAGGACATCGTCCTTCTTCACCCAGTCGCCGTCGTGGTGGACGATCCGGGTGACGAACCCGCCGGCGCGGGCGTGCATGACGGCGCGCTGCTCGGGTTCAAGGATGCCGGTGGCTTCCACGCGGACCCACCAGGGGACAAAGCCGACGAGGATGACGATGGCCGCGGTGACGGCGAGGGTAAAGGCGACGGCGCGGCGCTTGCGGTGAAGCTCGGGTTCGAGGGCCAGATACTTGATCAGCATGCCGATGGGCACGAAGACCCAGGTGACGATGCCGCCGATCGCCATCAGATATCCGAGGATCGGGACCTGGAAGCCCACGATGAGGATGATCATGATGCCGACGAAGACGCGGTAGATGGCCGAGAGAATACCGTAGATGAACAGCCAGATTCGCTGGGAAACCGTCGGCAGCGGCTGCTGGCTCTTGATACGGAAGACATGGCGCTTGATCAGGCCCAGCAGGTATTCCTTGCTCTTCTGCTGGAGATTGGGGATCTCCGAGAAGTCGCTGAGCATGTAGTAGCCGTCGTACCGGAGCAGCGGGTTGGCATTGAAAATGACGGTGGAGACCGAGGCGATCAGCATCGCGTTGTAGGCGAGCTGGTGCACGGGGATGCCCCAGAGCGGCACGGCGGAGTTGGTGTGCACCCAGACGAAGGCGCAGAGTGAAGCAATGAAGAGCTCGACAATCATGCCGGCGGCGCCGACAAACATGCGGTGCCAGCGGCTGGGGAAGGCCCAGGCGGTGGAGGCATCGACGTAGGGCGTGGGGATGAACACCAGGAACATGATGCCCATCTCGTGACATTCGCCGCCGAAGCGCCGGCAGGAGAATGCATGCCCGAGCTCGTGCATGAACTTGATGAGGACGAAGACCATCCAGAGGTAAATCCAATTGTTGGGATTCACGCTCTTTGCGGCTTCGCTGGTGACGGCGCTCCAGTTGGGGATGACGATGCCCATGGCCAGGCCGACCACGATCATCCAGACGAAGGCCATGGGTTTGCTGAAAATCAGCCTGGCCACGGGCATCCAGCGGACGAGAAATTCGTCGGGATCCCAGATGGGGATGCGCGGGAAGAGGACGTTCATGACACGTTCCTGGAACTTCCGCTTCAACTGCATCTTGTGGCGGCGGAGCAGGACGTTGGCATCGGCGGGGATGTCGGCTTCAAGCAGATTGGCCGCGTGAAGCTGGGAGAGAATCTGGATGACTTCGGGCTGGGTGGGGGCTTCGTCGTCAAGCTGGCCGCCGACGAGTTCCCAGGCTTCCCCGACCGTTCGGGAGCCATCGAGCAGGCCGACGAAGCGGTAGGCGGCGTCGGAGAGACGATGGAACTGGTTGCCGGCGGGATCGCGCACCACGTACCAGCGTTCGCCGCGGTAGAACTGCCGGGAGATCTGGGCGCTGGGGCGAAGCTTGGCCCGCAGATTGACGACGCGGTACCAGCTTTCAGAGAACGTGGGGCGTAGTTGAAGCATCTCTTCTCAAATAAGGCGAAATTCAAAATTCGAAACAAGCACAGAATTCAAAATTCGAATTTCACCCATTCGAATTCATTTTGAATCCTGCATTTCGAATTTCAGGTTTCCCGTCACTTCGTGAACGGGCTGGTCAGGCTGTTGCTCCAGAACTTGAGGCTGAGCCATTCGACGAACCGGTGGGTCCAGATCCAGATGATCGGTTTACGCGTGACATCCACGCGGGCCTCGCCGGCCATTCCGGACAAGAGGCCGGGGGCGTCCTTATCGAGCTTGACATAAACGGTGTAGTAGTTGTCGCCGTCTTTGGCCTGCGTTTCGGGAACGATGCGGGTGACGGTGAAGGGAACCGAGTCGGAAGGCAGGGCGCTGGTGGCGAGCTGGCCGCGGGAATCGAACTTCACGTCCTGAATGTCGCGCTCGGCGACGTGCAGCTCGCCTCTGAGGTTATGAGGCTGGCCGACGACCATCAGCTGCTGGCCGAGCTTGACGGTTGAGCCGATCTGGTCGCGGAGGTCGCCTTCCATGACGACGCCGTCGATGTCGGCTTTGACCGCGGCGCGGTTCAGGTCATTTTCGCAGCGCTTCACTTCGGCCAGGGCCGCATCGCGCTTGGCGTAGGCGATATTGACGTCGGCGGCCTTGGAGGGGTCGGCGCGGCTCTCCTGGATCGCCTTCATCGCTTCCTGCTGCGCCTGATCGGCCTGGGCTTCAGCCTTGGCTTTGTCGAGCCTGAGCTGGCGGGTGTCCAGGGTGAAGAGGACTATCGCCGGCTTTGACAGGATCGCCCGGGCGCTTCTGCACGGAATCGATCATTCCGTCAAACGGGGAGGAGACAAGGCGTCGTTCCATGGGGGCGAACTGGAACTGGGCGGAGACGCGATAGGGAAGGGTTAGATCGACGAAGGGAATCCAGTTGCAGATCAGCATCACGACCAGAATCGCGCCGGCAACGCAGAGCTTGGCGATCCAGTACTTGGGGCCGATGACGGTCTTGATGCCTTCGCGGGTGCTGATTCCGGCCTTGGTGATGAGCCAGCGGTCGTTCTGGTAGCGGTCGTAGAGCTGCGGGGCGAGGAGGTCGGCGGCGACGGAGAGTCCGGTGGAGGCCTGCGGGCCGAGGTGCTGGCCGGGCGCGAATTCCAGCGTGAGGACGCCGACGATGTCCTCCTTGCGGCGCAGGGGGATGGAGATGATGCCGTTGCCGCCCTGGCGCGGGAGAGGGCCTGGGCTTCGCGGGTGACGTTCTGGGAGCTGGTGCCATCGGGCTCGAACTGAACGACGTCCTCCTGGTCGAAGCACTCCTCCATGACCTTTTCCAGCTGGACGATCAGTTCCTGGCGCTTGTCGAATTCCTCGGTGTGGGAGAGGGCTTTGACGCGGACGCGGCTGCCGTTGATCGCGCCTTTGACCCAGCCGAGGGAGACGCGGGTGGCGCCGCGCGGGTGGCCAGCTCGTTGCACAGGCCCATGGCGGCGGCCTGGAAGCCCTCGCTGGTGGCGACGCTGGTGGCCAGTTGCAGCACGTGCTGGTGGCTTTGGGCGATCGCCCGCGACTGCTCGCTGGTGCGGCGGAGCATGTAGAGATCGAAATAGCCGGCCACCATCTGCATGGATTGCAGCCGCTGCTGGCGCGCTCAACATCGCGGCAGCGGGTGATGACGGCGCTGACGGCCACGACGTCGCCATCGGCGCCAGGAGGGTGACGAGGCAGAACTGCGGCTCGGTTTCGCCGTTGGCGGCGGACCCGGGAACCTCGAGGGCGCCGTCTTTGCCCTGTGCGACGCAGGGCTGGACGAACTCGGCGAAGGCCTGGATCGCCGCCTGGCGGACTTCGGGGCTGCTGTTGTCGGGGCGAATATGCTCGACTGCGCGAAGGCCGAAACCCTGCTCGTTGCGTTCGATCAGAAAGGCCACGGCCTCCGTCCCGACCACATGGACAGCCTGGGCGTGCAACAAGTGGTGCAGGAAGTTGGGCAGGTCCGCAGTTGCCTGGAGGAGGCGCTGCACCAGCTTGGAGCGCAAAGCGCCATGCTCGAGCTGCCGCTGCTGCTCCTCCTTGGGGTTCTCTTCCTGAAATGCGGGTTCGACGATTCCGGGCACGTTTTACCTTCTCTCTGCGGGTCGCTTGCAAATACTCATCGTCGCCTTCTCATCCATTACGGCAGGGCCGATGCCGAGGGGCTGGCGGCCTGGGCAACCACCGAATCAGGAAGCTTGACCATCACCTGGAGGCCGGAATCCAGATGCTTGGGGTTGGGCATGGAGAGGCGGACGAGCTGGGTGTCGCTGCCTTCATCGGCGACGGGGGATTTGTAGATCACCGTCGCGGGCGTCCAGGCCTGATCGTAGATCGGGGTTCCGGCGTAGCGGTCATCGTATCGCACATCCACCTTGTCGCCGATGTTGAGGCGCGCGGCCCAGACCGTGGGCATGTTTCGCACCTCCACCCAGAGCGGATCGTTCTGGACGACCGTGATCATGGGCTTGGTCGGATCGGTGACTTCGCCGACACTCACGTTTACCTCCCCGACCACGCCATCAAACTGGGCGGTCAGTTCCATCTGCTGGATCCTGGCTTTCTCGGCATCAACATCCGTCCTGGCTTTGGCAAGGTCAAGTTCCGCGACCTTCAGCCGGGCTTGGGCATCGATCTCGTCTAATCTAGCTTGATCGTATTCCTGCTGCGACCCCGCGTGCTTCTTAAGCAGGCCCTTCCAGCGGGACAGGATACTTTTTTTGACGTCCAGATTTGCCTTTGCTTCATCGACTCGCGCGGAGGAGTTCGCTTCCAGTTCCAACCCCTTGAGCTTGGCCTGCTCAACGCGATCGTCCTGGCGGAGGAGCAACTGGCCTGTCTTGACCTGCTGGCCCGGCTTCACCGGAAGTTCCAAGACGGGACCGGCCTGCGGCAGGGTCAGGCGCGAATACTGCGGCTTGGGAGGTGTGGTGACACCGGGAATGGGGTTGGAGTATGCCGAGCTCAACTGTGCCCGGGCTACACGCCGGCAAGGCCATGCAGCCGAGGGCTGCTGCGAGCAAACCGGCACCGAGGGCTTTTGTAAGTCTCCGAATCATGCGATGTTCCAATCTTGGATGCCAAAAAAAGCGGGAGTCCGTCCAACAGCGCCGATTCTGCCGACGGTTCAATATTTACGGATGCCAATGCGGACTGTTCACGGCTTTCGGGCCCCTCAATACGAATAGTGGGCGACACGTCAAGATGGTTACAGCCCAGTTCACCATCGGCACCGCAATCACTGCCGCTTTAAAGCCTAAATCACGCCAGGGGCGATCGTTGCACCTGCCATGAGATTTTATCGGTCTGAAGGATCTTACACAGTTTGTGATTCATGGGCGCGGCTAGCGGAGCTTTCCCAAAATGCCCGAGCACGCCTCGGTGCGGTGCCGCACAGGCCTTTATCCCGATCCGCAACTGCACTGGCGAGCCGCAGCGCGGCGGGCTCTTGCGCCGACGGGTTTTGCACGGTGTGACTACGGTGAGAGTACGGTGTGAGTCGGAGCTTTTGCACAAGCGGATGTTAATATGTTATGTAGGCTCGATCACGCCGTTTCTTCGGGAATTTGCGGCAGATGGGGTCGGCGAAGCGGCGGGTTGCGGGAGCGCAAAGGCTGCGTTGGCGTCCCGCGCATCCGTTTAAGGGCTCTGAGCGGGATCGGGGTGGCGAGCCCAGGAGCGAGGCTGTCAGGAGGCTTGTGATTCATGGGCGCCCTGGCAAACCTTGCGAAAACGCCCGGGTGGGCGTCCGTCGGGCTCGCATGCCATCATCGAGGCCCGGATTAGACGGCTTAGCACTACAGCGCTAAGCTGGCGATTTCAGTGCAGAATTGCGGTCAACACTTGAGTAGACAAGGGCTTACGGACGATCTAGCGCCGAAGTGCTAAAAGGGCCGCTCTGGCCGCTTGGCCGGTGCGGCAAATTGTCATGTTCGGACCACCAAGTCGTCAGAAGGGGCAAAAACCGGGTTCGGGGAGGAGTGGGGAGGCAACGGTACTACAACGGTGAGAGTACGGTGTGGGCCGGGAGGAGATTTGGGTGCAACTTGGGAGCGGAATGTCCTCTGTTGGGATGCTTCTTCACAAACGGGCTCTTGGCACAGCGCTCAAGGCGTTGCCGAAGCGACCCGGAGGCCCTGTAGGGCTTGCGGCGAGTCAGCGCTGGATGGCGCCTCGATGGTGCGGGAGAGGGTTCTGTCAGAAGCATGCGGTCCTTTAACTCTACATCCCGGCGTCGGCGATTCGAGACTAGAAGCGGTGAGCAAAAACATGAGCGGATAAGGACTTAAGAAGGATCCAGCGCTGTCGTGTTAGACGTGATTCTCGCGGACTGGATTGAGCGGCCCGGCTTGCGGGCGCATCCCGGTGGCCTGCCCTGCGGGGGAATCCGGATCAGCCGTAGCCCAGGTTGTCCAGATCTTCTTCGCTCATGCCGAAGTGATGACCGATTTCGTGGAGGACGGTCTTGCGCACCTGCTCGACGAGCTCGGGTTCGCTGCGGGATACCTGCTCGATGGAATCCTGAAAGATGTAGATGATGTCCGGCATCGTTGCGGAATCTTCGACGCTGCGCTGGGTTCGCGGGCGGCCGTGGTAGAGGCCGAGCAGGAGCGTGCCTTTTCGGGTTCCGAGCGAGCGCAGCTGCTCCAGGGTCGGGCGATCGCGCACTTCCAGCGAGACCTCTTCAAGATAGTCGGAGAATTCGGGCGGCACTTCGGCCAGGGCCTCTTCGACCAGTTCGCCGAATCGATGTTTACTCACCCGATAAGCCACGTTATCTATTCTTTCCCATGAGGCGGTTTTCTTCCATTGCGTTGCTGACTGTTATTTCGCTTGTGATGTTCCTCGTCGCCGGATGCGGGACGCCGAGCCTATTGATTACGCCGGTGTCGAATGCGACGAAGCTTGAAGAAGTGAGCGTGGAGCCGGGATCGCTGGGCGGGGGAAAGATCGCGCTGATCCCGCTGGAGGGGATGATCGCCAACGCCCGCGAGGGGGGACTGCTGCAGGCGTCGGAGAATCCGGTGAGCCTTTTTACGCAGGAGCTCGATCGGGCGGCTGACGACAATAGCGTGAAGGCGGTGGTGCTGCGCGTAAATTCGCCGGGCGGGACGGTCAGCTCGGCGGATGCGCTTTACGACATGATCAAGCGCTTTCGAGAGCGAACGGGAAAGCCGGTGGTGGCGTCGGTACAGGAGGTGGCGGCGAGCGGCGCCTATTACGCCTGCTGCGGGTGCAATCGGATTGTCGCGCAGCCGACGAGCCTTGTCGGATCGATCGGGGTTATCTTCATGACCTTCGATTTCTCGGGGACGATGAACAAGATTGGCGTCCAGTCGGAGGCGATCAAGAGCGGCCCGTTGAAGGACATGGGCTCGCCCTTCCGGCCGATGAACGCGCAGGATCGAGCGGTCATGCAGGGCATGATCGATGAGTTTTACGCGCGCTTTGTCGGCGTGGTCACCTCGAACCGGCCAGTGAAATCGGCGGAATTGAAGACGATTACCGATGGCCGGGTTTTCTCCGGACGGGAAGCCCTGGATCTGGGTCTGGTGGATGAATTGGGTCTGCTTCAGGATGCGATCAGCAGCACGAAGAAGATGGTGAACGCCCCGAATGCGAAGGTGGTCATGTATAAGCGGTCGTATGGCTACGGCGGTTCGATCTATGCGGAGACCGAAGCCCAGGCCAGAGGCGGGCGTGACGCAACTGCAAATCCCGGGGGCGAGCCACTTTCTTCCCACCGGTTTCTATTATCTCTGGAACCCCTGACGGGGCAGGTTCCGATGATTTCGCTCCCATGCACCCACTGCCAGAAAGTGCTGACGATCGACGAAGCCTTTGCGGGCGGCGTTTGTCGTTGTCAGTACTGCGGGACGATCCAGACGGTGCCGGCACATTTAAAGCCGGGCGGCAGCGCGGGGGCGGGGACACCGCCGAGAGTGCTGTATCACAACCCGTTGCGGGAGCATTCGCAGGTCGAGACGGAACTGCAGGATCACCAGCAAGCGAGCACGTCGGCGCCAGCGCAGAGAAAGGCTCGCTCCAAGCGGGCGGCGGCGCCCGTTTCAGTCGGTGTGGCCCATCATAAGCCGCTGACGTGGCGCGCCTGGGTGGTGTTGTGCGTCGTAATGATTGCGGGCGTGTTCATCCTGTATCTGCTGCTCACGCGCACGTAACGCAACTGTCTAATTCGAGAGGACTTGGCGGCTGGACGGGCACTTGATACCATTGGCCGTGTCGAGGCTCATGGATGGGCCTTGGGAAGACGGATCGAGCGGTGCCGTTGGGCAATGGATTGCCACGTTTTTCCATTTCCTGTTTTTTTCTCCATCAATTCGCACCTGCTGGCCGATGAACCCGATGCGAAGGCGCTTTCGGGCGGTTTTATCGGACGCGAGTTCTTGGCGGCTTCGCCGATTCTCGCGCGGCCCGCGCCTCCAACTCACCGGGTATGGCCGTGAAAAAGTCTCAACGCAAAGCCGTCGTTTTCGTTTGTCTGCTTGGCGTCCTCACGCTCACCAGCGCGGTGCTCATGGCGCTGGCACCGGCGCCATTGGCGCCGGGGGAGGCGAATTCGCTCTTCGCAATCGATGCGCCAAAGAACCTTGACGTCGTCTTTGAGACCAAGGCCCCCGTCCTTCCGAATCACTGGAAATACATCTACATCCACCAAACGGCGACGGCATCCGGCGATGCCAACAGCCTGGCGCAACAGAATCACGGGTTTGGCGATCATTTCCTGATCGGCAACGGCGACGGCGCGGTGGACGGCGAGATTCAGATCGGACAGCGATGGAACGAGCAGCAGTCGGCGGAGCTGGATCTGCGAATTGGCAATGAAAAGATCGGCTCCTCGTGCATCAGCATCTGCGTGGTTGGGAACTTTGACCGCACGATGCCGACGCCGACGCAGCTTCGCCGGCTCGAGCAGCTCGTGGGCACACTTCAGGGGCAATTGCACATTTCACGCGATGACGTGCTGATGCTGAATCGGCCCAACTCCGCTGCCGGAGTGGGCAAGTACTTCCCGGCGGCGGCATTTCGGAATCAGATTCTGCCGTAGGTGGGCCGGCCAATTACTCGATGGCATCGCCGCTGCGCGTGATCGGTGCATGCGAGGGAACGCAACGTCGGTGACCGTTCGCTACGTCGGATTGGCGGAATCAAGTTGCTTGCGCCTATGTCCTCCCCTCCGATATCGGCCAGACAGACTTTTAACTACCTTTCCAGTCGATGATGCAGGGTTGTCCGCTCGGGTCACGAAGGCTCTGAGCCGGTTGGACGTGGACTGCGCGTAAAAAAAACGAGCGACGTAACGATGCGAGGATTGCTCGCGACCGTTACGTCGGCTCGTTGCACGGGCGAGGCCGAAGCCGAGCCCTTGCTTATATCGTCTCGCTCAGGTCTGCTCGGAGGAAACCTCGGTCAGCCGGCCGGCGGGCTCCCCGATGGGACCATTGCGGCGGGAACTGTCCGCGATCTCGGCCAGGATGCGATTCGGGGCCTCGTCGGCCTGCCGCATCAACCGGTCGAATTCCTCGTTGATCGAGCCCTGCACGCTGGCCAGATCGTCCTGAAGTCGCTTGCGCTGCTCAAGCAGCGACGCAAGCTGCGCGTCCAAACGCTGGAGCATGACAATCTTGCCGTGGGCCTTTTGGAAAAGGCCGGCGGCCTGCGAGCTAACTTGAGAAGCGCTATCCGTCATGACAACTCACTCCTGTGGCGAATCCACTGATGCAAAGCTTCCGTCATCCTTGACGAACGTGCGCCCCCATCCCGGGTCGCAACAATACTGCTTCGGCCCACCAAACCTTGGCCTGTGCGATGCATTGTGACAGGTGGAATGGAACTGTCAAAGCCTTTTCGCTCGTTTTCAACAAGCGCAATTCCCGCGCCCCCCGTTTCCAACCTCAAATCCGGCAAGGACTTCAAAACGCGCCCGGTTGATCGTCCGATAACGCGAAGGTCTCGCACGGTCACATGAATGAGGGCGACCCAAACCGGGTCGCCCCTCGCATTCATAGGCGCTTGGTAATCGGAATCAGCGTTAGTTGCGACGGTGCTCGCCGCCTCGCCCGCCGCGTCCGCCCCCGCCGCCGCCGGGCCCACCTCGCCCGCGACCGCCGCCACCCCCACCGCCTCGGCGTTCGCCGCGATGATGGCCGCCGTCGCGTGGGCCGCGGTTTCCGCGTTCGCCGCCGGGACCGCCATGCGAGCCGTGGAACTCTTCGTCGCCCTCTTCGCCCTCGCCGCCACGGTCGCGACCTTCGCCATCGCTCTCGGGGTCTTCGAGCCCGAGTTCCTTCATGGCTGCCTTGCGCGAGAGCTTGATGCGACCCTGATCGTCGATCAGCAGCACCTTCACCTGCACCTCATCGCCAATATTGATGTAGTCGGTGACGCGATCGACGTACTTGTCGGAAAGCTCCGAGACGTGTACCAGGCCGTCGGTTTCCGGCGCGATTTCGACGAAGGCGCCGAAGTCCTTGATGCTGACGACGCGGCCGTTGTAGATCTTGCCGACCTTCACCTCGGCGGTCATTGCTTCGATGATGTCGCGGCATTTCTCGGCAGCGGCACCATCGACGGCCGATACGTACACCGTGCCGTCGTCCTCGATGTCCACCTGGGCGCCGGTGTCTTCCTGTAGCTTTTTGATGTTCTTGCCGCCCGGGCCGATCAGCTTACCGATCTTTTCGGGATTGATTTTGATCGTCAGCAAGCGGGGCGCCCACTGGCTAATTTCAGGCCGCGGCGCCGGAAGCGCCTCTGCCATCTTGCCGAGAATGACGAGCCGGGCTTCCTTGGCCCGGTGGAGCGTCTCACGGATGATCTTGTAATCGAGACCCTCGATCTTGATGTCGAGCTGGATGGCGGTGATTCCGTCGCGCGTGCCGCAGACCTTGAAGTCCATGTCGCCGAAGTGATCCTCCTCGCCGAGGATATCGGTGAGCAGGACCTTCTTGTCGCCTTCCTGGACCAGACCGATCGAGATGCCCGCGACGGGCTTGCTGATCGGCACGCCTGCGTCCATCAGTGCGAGGCATCCGCCACAACTCGAGGCCATCGAGCTTGAACCGTTGGATTCGAGAATGTCGCTGATCACGCGAACCGTGTAGGGGAACTGTTCGATGCCCGGAAGCACGGCGATCAGCGAGCGCTCCGCCAGCGCCCCGTGGCCGATCTCGCGGCGGCCGGGGCCGCGGATGGGCCGGACTTCGCCCACGCTGTAGCTGGGGAAGTTGTAATGCAGCATGAACTTCTGGCTGTATTCATCGATCAGCCCGTCCACAAGCTGTTCGTCCGAGCTGGTGCCCAGCGTTACGGTGCACATCGCCTGCGTCTCGCCTCGGGTGAAGACGGCGCTGCCGTGGACGCGAGGGAGAACGCCCACCTCGCAATGGAGCGGGCGAATGTCCTTAAAGCTGCGGCCGTCAGGGCGCGTGCCGGCGAGGATCGCTTCGCGCGTCACCTGCTCTTCGACCTCGGCGAAAACCGTGCGAATTTGTTTGGAGTGGTTCTTCTGCTCGACGATGGCGGCATAGCTGGCATTCGGATCCGTTACGGCCGGCGCCATCTCATTGACCAGATCATCAAGGATCTTGGTGACGGCGTCGGCGCGATCCTGCTTGCCGGGCTTGCCTTTGACCTCGCGGATCTTGTCGGTCACGCGAGCGGTGACGGCATCAACGAAGCCGGGATCCGGGAGCTTGATGTCGCCGACCTTTTCCTTGGGCGCCTTGGATTGCAGTTCTTCGATCATCGCGACGATCTCGACGACCGCCTTGTGACCGAACTCGATGGCGTCGGCAACGTCGTCCTCGCTGACTTCGCGACTGCCAATCTCGATCATGTTGACAAAGTGCTTGGTGCCAGCCACGACGAGATCAATATCGGACTCTTCGAGCTGGTGGACCGTCGGGAAGAGAATCAACTCGCCGTTGATCCGACCAACGCGCACATGGGCAATAGGTGTGAGAAATGGAATATCCGACAGAGCCACCGCCGCACTGGCAGAGATGCCAGCAAATACATCCGGGTCGTTTTCGCCATCGAAGGCCAGGACATTCAGGTGGATCTGCACCTCGTCCATGAATCCCTTGGGAAATAGAGGTCGCAGGGGCCGGTCGATCAGGCGGGCGGTGAGGATTTCTTTGGTCGTGGGGCGGCCTTCGCGCTTCATGAAACCACCGGGGAATTTGCCGGCAGCGGCTCGGCGCTCGCGGTAATCAACCTGGAGCGGAAAGAAATCGATCCCCTCGCGTGGCGCGGCGCGGACAACCGCGCCGAAAACGACGCTGTCGCCGTACTGAACCGTTACGGCTCCATCTGCGAGCTTGGCGTAGGTACCGGTCTCGATAGCCAATCGGCGCCCGCCGATCTGGCGCTCTACCGAAATCGCTTGCATCAGATTTTCCTCTATTGGCCTGTCGTGGGGAGTGAATCGAGGGATAGAAGACAGAGGATAGAAACCAGCGTCCGCTGCGCTAGGTTCTATCTTCCATCCTCCATCCCCGTGCCTTGCGGCCCGGCCATCCTGGAAATGCGATTCAACCGAGGCCAATCAACCGGTTGAAGCTTCCAAGGGACCAGTCAAACAAAATCGGGACACGCACGTGCGTGTCCCGGTTGACGCTCTTTATTTTCTCAAGCCAAGGCGAGCGATGATCTGCAGGTACCGCGTGCGATCGACGCGCGTCAGGTACTTGAGCAGATGGTTGCGCTTGCTCACCATCTTGAGCAGCCCACGACGCGAGGAATGGTCCTTCTTGTGCGTCTTGAGGTGCTCGGTAAGCTCAGTGATGCGCTGGGTCAGCAGTGCGATCTGCACTTCCGGCGAACCGGTGTCTTTCTCGTGAACCTTGTATTCGGAAACGATCTGTTGCTTCTGCTCTACGGCAATGGACATCGAGAACTCCTGGACACCAAGCCTCCAGCGGTGAGCCAAAGACCGGTCATAACAGTGACCCCGCCGCTTGATGCGGCTCAAAGGGAGTGGCAAAAGATAGGCAGGAGCCCACTCAATTGCAAGTGCACCCTAAACGCCTGTTTGGCTGGCGGTGTCCGGCAGCCGCGGCAGGCAAGACAACAGAAGTCATGTTTCCAGCATCACTTAACTTCGTGCTGCCGAAGATCCTTTTGGGCTTCTTCGAGTGCCAGGACGGTGTAGGCCGTCACTAAGACCGGATTGCTTTCCATCCATCGGCGCTCGCCAACCCAGGAGCCGTCCGGTCTTTGGAGAGCGGCGGTCTTTTTGATCAGTTCCACGCGCCAATCATGGCGCACACCTTGGGTATCGGCGATAACAGGATGGCCATAGGCGTGCAGGGCATGGCCGAAGACGTAGAAATAGTAGTAGAGGCCATGCTGAGCATGGGAGGGGTCGGCCTCGCCCATGCCGGGGTTCTCGTCAAGGCTCCAATGCTTCTGGATCCATCCGACGGCCGCCTTCACGCGGGGATCGTCCTTGCTCACACCAGCGTAGATCATGCTCTTGAGGCCGGCGTAGGTCATCGTGCCGTAGCTTCGTGGATGCTTGTTGCCATCAGGCGTGGTGACCATGCCGGCTTCGGAATCGCCGTCCCCGACGGGGGAATAGAAGAAGCCGCCATCGTCCATGGCGTAGGGCCGGTCATTGGTTTCGGATGAATTCTGAGTTCGCGAGAGGAAGACGATCGCGGCCTTGTAGGCGGGATCGTCCTTCTTGAGGCCCGCATCGTGCAGCGACTTCGATGGCGAACTGGGCGTTGGACAGATCCGGACGCTCCTCGCGGCCGTAGCCCCAGCCGCCGTACCAGGTGTTGTTCTTGTCCACCTTCTGGCCCTTGGGAGTGACGGAGTTGTCGGTCCACTGCAGGCCCTTGAGAAAGGCAACAGCGCGATCGAGGCGTGTCTTGAACGCCGGATCGTCGGCCGCGGCGATGGCACTGACGGCGATGGCAGTGTTGTAATTCGCGAGCAGGTCCTTGTAGATGCCGCCGCTATCGAGCTGGTAGGAAAAGAGCTTATCGAAACCGCGCTTCACGAAGTCTGTTTGCGCGGTGTAGTTACCATCCTCGACGAAGGCGCGAAGGACAATTGCAGTAATGCCGGGCGGTTCCTGCGCTTTTTGCCATCCGCCGTCGGGCTGTTGCCGGGTCCTAAGGTAATCCAAACCTTTGTCAATGAGCGCGTGGGCTTGAGACTGTGCCTGCGCTGTGTCGGATGTGGACGATGCAGCGCGTGCGCTCAAGTCGGTCACCGCGATAATCGTGAAGATTACGCCCACATAGATCATGCCTTGCAGACGAACATTTCGACATGCACGCAACTTCGTATTTTTCATCACTGTTTCCCTCATTTGCGGCCCACGATCATATATGGACGCGCCGCACACCCCGCGGTTGTGGGCAAATCTTGCCCACACTCAAATCTACTTTGGCGGTAATTCCCGCATCACGCGGCCGAACTCGCTGGCGACCACCTGCTCGGCCACCACGACTTCGTTGGCACCGCGCCGGGTTGCTTCCATTCCGCCGGAGACGAACGAGCAGCGCGCGACAATATGGGCCTTGGGATTCATCTTCCGAGCCTGGGCGACAACGAGTAACGCCGCCTGATCGTCGGGAATCGTCACGGCGACCTCCGTTGCACGCTCGATTCCCGCCTGCTTGAGGATGTCTGGATTCGCGGCATCTCCCGCAATGATCTGCAAGCCGCCCGCCCGGCAGCGATCGACAGTTGCGGCATTCATCTCGATTACACAGATGGAAATCCCCTTGGCCAGGAGAGCATTGGCGCAGGCACGGCCGGAAAGTCCGAAGCCAGCAATGACAACATATTGCCCCTGACCATCGGCCGAAGAAGAACTACGCAGGTTCTCCGCGGCCGATTGGCTCATCGATCCACCTCGCCCATGACGATGTCGATCGAGCCGACGATGGCCGGGACGTCTGCCAGTAAGACGTTTTGGCAGAGTTCGCCGGTCACCGCGAGGTTCACGAAGCTCGGTCCGCGTATCTTCACGCGGTAGGGAATGACGCCCCCTTGCGATTCGATGTAGAAGCCCAGGTGGCCGCGCGGGTTTTCGTATTCGGCATACACCTCGCCGGGCGGCACCTTCATCGCCCGCGGGAGCTTGGCGCGGAATGGGCCGGACGGAACCTGCCGGATGCACTGGCGCAGGATGCGGACGCACTGCTTCATCTCCTGCATTTTCACCCAATAGCGGTCCCAGCAGTCACCGACCGTTCCCTTGAGGCCCGAGCCGATGCAGACATCCCACTCCAGCCGGTCGTAGATCGAGTAAGGCCGATCTTTGCGAAGATCGAGCGGAATCCCGCTACCGCGGATCATCGGGCCGGAGAGGGCGTACTTGATGCACAGATCTTTCGACGCCACGCCGACGTTGGCTGTGCGCTTGACGAAGATGTGATTGAACGAGAGCAGGTCGTTGTACTCGTCGATCTTGGGCTCGAAGTAATCGAGGAACTCGGTGAGCTTTTCCAGAAACTGAGGCGGCAGGTCCCAGGTCACGCCGCCGACGTTGATATAGCTGAGCGTAAGGCGGGCGCCGCAGAGCTGCTCGAAAAGATCCAGGATGTACTCGCGCTCGCGGAAAGCATACAGAAACGGCGTGAACGCCCCCATGTCCAGGCCGTAGGTTCCGAACGAAACCAGGTGCGAGGCAATGCGGTTCAGTTCCGAAGCAATCACGCGGATGTACTCGGCGCGGATCGGCACTTCGACATTGGCCAGCTTCTCGACGGCCATCGCCCAGGCGTGGTTGTTGTTCATCGCCGTCAGGTAGTCGAGGCGGTCGGTGTAGCCGATGTACTGGTAGTAGGCGAGGTTCTCGGCGATCTTCTCCTTGCAGCGGTGCAGGTAGCCCAGGTGCGGGACGGCCTCCAAGACCATCTCGCCGTCGGTCCGGAGAACAATTCGCAGCACGCCGTGTGTTGACGGGTGCTGCGGCCCCATGTTGACGAGCATTTCTTCGGACTGAACATCGATCTCGTCGTCGATCGCCCCGGGGGCAAGGCCATAGCTGACGGTTTTTACGCTGGGATCATCGGTCATCGGCGGCTGGGTCATTGTCATAGCGGGAACACCTCTCGCTGCGCGAAAAACGGACCATCAGGTCGCATGCAAAATTGTAGAGATGCGCGCCCCGCATGCCAGCGTTCCCCCCGCGAGTTCCCGCATTATTCGACGGTGACGCTCTTGGCCAGATTCCGGGGCTTGTCCACGTTGCAGCCGCGGGCCACCGCGGCGTGATAGGCGAGCAGTTGCAGGGGCACGACGCTCAAGAGCGGCTGAAGCGGCTCGAGCGTGTCGGGAACGGAAATGACGTGATCGCTGTAGCGGCGGATGGCCTCGTCGCCTTCGGTGGCGACGGCGATGACTTTGCCGCCTCGGGCGCGGACTTCTTCAATGTTGCTGACGACCTTGTCGTATTGGAGGCCACGGTTGGCGACGAAGACCACGGGCATGCCGTCGTTAATCAGCGCGATCGGGCCGTGCTTCATCTCGGCGGCAGGCATTCCCTCGGAATGAATGTAAGAGATTTCCTTGAGCTTGAGTGCGCCTTCGAGGGCCACGGGATAGTGATACCCGCGGCCCAAAAACAGCCAGTTCTCGCGGTCGCAGAACTTGCGGGCGATGTCCTTCACCAGGTCGTTTTGCTGAAGGACCTTCTCCATCTGCTCGGGGATCGCGCGACAGCGCATCGATCATCTCCTGTGTCTGCGACTGACTCATCAGGCGACGCCGGCCGACGTAGAGCGCGAGCATGGTGAGCGTCACGCACTGGCAGGTGAAGGCTTTGGTCGAGGCGACGCCAATTTCGGGTCCGGCGTGAAGGTAGATGCCGCCGTCCACTTCACGTGCAATCGTCGAGCCGACGACGTTCACGATTCCCAGCGCCATGGCTCCCTTCTCTTTCGCTTCGCGCAAAGCGGCGAGCGTGTCGGCTGTTTCGCCCGACTGGCTGATGGCGACGACGACGGTGTCCTCTTCCACGATGGGATTGCGGTAGCGGAACTCGCTGGCGTAGGTGCATTCCGTCACCACCTTGGCCAGGTCTTCCATCAGGTAGTCGCCCACGAGCCCGGCATGCCATGCGGTGCCCTGGCCGGTGAGGATGAAGCGCTTGGCGCGGACGAGCTCCTTGGTGTGATTCGTAATCCCGCCGAGGACGATGCGCCCTCGCGCTGCTCGGCGCGGCCGCGAAGACAGTTGCGCACCGCGTTGGGCTGCTCGAAGATCTCCTTGAGCATATAGTGCTCGTATTCGCCGAGTTCGTACTCTTCGAGCTTGTTTTCGAGCTGCGAAATCGTCGGGGAGACGTCGATGTCGTCGATCGTCATCGTGCGGAAGCTCTCGGGCTTGAGCACGGCCATCTCGTTGTCATTCAGGTAGATGACCTGGGTGGTGTGCTCGACGATCGCCGAGGCGTCGGAGGCGACGATGTATTCATCGTCCCCGACGCCGATAATCAGCGGCGAGCCCTTGCGCGCCACGACGAGCGTATCGGGCTCCTCGCGGGAGATAACCGCGATGCCATACGTTCCCTCGACCTCGTGAAGCGCTGCCTGCACGGCACGCTGAAGAACGGAGGTTCCCTCCGGCACGTGATTCCTGCTCTTGAGCTCCGTGTAGAGATCGCCGACCAGTGTCGCCAGCACTTCGGTATCCGTCTGGCTCGTAAAGGTATGGCCCTTGGCGCCGAGCCACTTCTTGAGAGCGGCATAGTTTTCGATGATGCCGTTGTGAACCAGCGCGATCCGCCCCGTATCGTCCACGTGGGGATGGGCATTGACTTCAGTGGGCGCGCCGTGCGTCGCCCAGCGGGTGTGTGCCATCCCCAGCTTTGCCGGCGGGAGGTGCCCCTGCCCTTCGAGCGCACTTTCGAGGACGCTGATCCGGCCCACGGCCCGGCGAATATGCAGGCCGCCCCGATCGTCGATCACCGCGACACCGGCCGAGTCATAGCCGCGGTACTCCAGCCGCTTGAGTCCTTCGATCAACAACGGCTGGGCGATCTTCCGGCCAACATAGGCAACGATTCCGCACATGAGATAGCTCCCATAACCTGTCGGCAAAAGAGGCGTTCGGCTTTACGCCAAGAAATGTACGACCGATCCATCCCTGATGGTTAAGCAATACACCTTAATAATATGCCCGGCAAGCCCGGCAGTTGCACGGTTCTTGCCACACGAATTCGAGTGAATTGCGGCGGGGACCCAAGCTCCGACCGGGGGGCAAGTTCGGCTCCTGCTTGTTCCGGGGCGGGATTCGCACAGGGCAATCCACTACAATTTCGCCAGAATGGATCTTTTTGGCGACATCCGCAAGAAAAACATGCAGCGCGTCGCGCCGCTGGCGGTGCGCATGCGGCCGCGAACGCTCCAGGAGTTTGTCGGGCAGGAACACTTTCTCGGCCCCGGCAAGCTTCTCCGGCGGATGCTCGAAGCCGATCGGCTGACGAGCATCATCTTTTATGGGCCGCCGGGTACAGGTAAGACGACGCTGGCCCAACTGATCGCGCGATACACCAAGAGTCATTTCGAAGAGGTCAACGCGGCCGCGGTCGGGGTGAAGGAAGTACGGGCGATTCTGGATGCCGCGCGAGCGGCTGGGGGCTTCCGGACAACGAACCGTGCTCTTCCTCGACGAGATTCACCGCTTTAACCGAGCCCAGCAGGACATTCTGCTGGGAGATGTCGAGGATGGACTGATTATCCTGATCGGTGCGACGACGGAGAATCCGTTCTTCGCGGTGAACTCACCGCTGATCAGCCGCAGCCAGATCTTTCAGTTTGCGGCGCTGACCGGGGAGGAGATTCGCACGCTCGTCCGTCGCGCCGTGACCGATCAGGAACGCGGCTACGAGAGCGCTCCATATCCGGATCGATGACCAAGCCATCGAGCACTGGGCCGTCGCCTCGGACGGTGACGCCCGGCGAGCGCTGATGGCTCTGGAAGTCGCCGTGCTTTCACAGTCGAAGGAAGCAGCGTCAGATCAAGCGTTGAAGATCGATCTCGATGTCGCCGAGCAGTCCATTCAGCGAAAGGCGATCGTCTATGACGGCACCGGCGACGAGCATTACGATGCCGCTTCTGCCCTGATCAAAAGTATGCGCGGCTCCGATCCCGATGCTGCGGTGTATTGGGTTGCGCGGATGCTCGAGGCGGGCGAAGACCCCCGCTTCATTGCCCGGCGGATTGCGATCCTGGCGTCGGAGGACATTGGCAACGCCGACCCCCATGCGCTCCGGGTTGCGGCCGCGGCTTTTGATATCGTGGAGAAGATCGGCATGCCCGAAGCGCAGCTCACGCTCGGGCAGGCCGCCATCTACATGGCCACGGCTCCTAAATCCAACGCCTCGGCCATGGCCATCTGGAACGCCATGAGCGACGTCCGCGAGGGCCGAACCCTGCCCGTCCCCCGCCACCTCCGCGACACCCATTACCAGGGCGCCAAGAAGCTGGGCCATGGCGAAAATTACCAGTACGCCCACAATTTTGAAGGCGGATTTGTCGAACAGGATTATCTCGGCGTCGATAAGATATATTATGAGCCCACGGATCGAGGCTACGAGGCCGAGATCACGGAAAGGCTCAAACGGTTAAGGAATCGGGCCAATCCACCCGATCCCAACAAAGGGTCCCGCGAGGCGTCCTTGTAAAGGGAGCCAAGGGCAGCAGGGAAAGTCATTTATGGTTGAAACGTTGAACAAGGCCGCGCTTCGCAAGCATCTCCGCGAGATCCTTGCGAACATGGGCGAGGCCGACCGCCACGCCAAGAGCCTGACGATCTGCAGCCTTGTGGCTTCAACGCCCGAGTTCGCTTCTTCCCGCGTCATCATGCTGTATTTAAGCACGCCGATGGAAGTCGATACGGCACCGCTGGCGCTTCGCACTGGCAAGCCGGCAAGACGGTCGTCGTGCCGAAGGTCTCCTGGGATCAGCGCCGGATGCTGCCGACGGAGATCACCTCGCTGCATGATCAGATGACCAGCACCGGGCCGGGCATCCGCGAGCCTTTGACCGGACGGCCCATGCCCGTCGAGTTCATCGACATGGTGCTGGTGCCGGGCCTGGGCTTCACCGACAACGGCTATCGCATCGGGCGCGGCATGGGCTTCTACGACCGCTTCCTGGCGCAGCCGGAATTCGTGGGTGTTTCCTGCGGACTGGCGTTCGACGAACAGATCGTCGAGCAGCTCCCGTTGCTTGACCATGATGTGCCGCTCAGTATGCTGATCACGGATAAGGGTGCGAGGCGCTTTGCCTCGAATTGCATGAAGAAGGACTGAAGGTCATTGGTCCACGATCACTCGTCACTTGCAGTCGGTTTACCGGCAAATGACCCCTGACCATTGACCCGTGACCGCTTCGAGAACATGGAGGTTCTCATGAGCCGCAATCGCCGAATTAGCCGGAGGCTGATCGCCGCAACCGCAATTGTTCTCGCCGTGGGTTTGATCTTCTGGGGCAGCAAGCTTCTCCACCACGCAGCGCATCAACAGGCCGCCAGCACGCAAGCTGCGAACGCCAAACACACGCTCATGGCCGCCGCGACGACAACGCCTTCAGCGCCCGCAACCCAACCCGCCGCTCCCGCTCCGCTGATTATGACCACGCCACTGCTGGCGGCTTCGACGACGCAGCCGGTGCAATCCGAGCGGCCGGTGGCCAAGGCCCCGGTGCAACTGGCCCTCGACACGCAGCCGCCCAAGGTCGCCCCGGCAATGCTCACCAGCAATGTGAAGCCGTCGGTGGCGCTCACGCCCCAGTCCACCCAGCCGCTGGTTGATGCCAAGGCGAAGCTGGAGAGCAACCACTTGCTCGAAGCAAGACGGATTCTGGAAGCCGCTCTGATGAGCGGAAGCCTCCCGGCAGGCGATGTCGCCAGCGCCAAGGAAATGCTGAGCACGATCAACAAGACCGTGATCTTTTCCCCGCAGCGTTTCCCGGACGATGAATATGGAGGCAGCTATGTCGTCAGGCCCGGCGACGTTCTTCAGCGAATCGCCGCGGCCAACAACGTCACCTGGGAACTGCTGTGCCGGATCAACGGCCTGTCGGATCCTCGTCGGCTCCGCGCGGGGCAGACCATCAAGATCATCAAGGGCCCCTTCTGTGCCGTGGTGTACAAGAAGGCGTTCACGATGGATGTTTACCTGGGATCGCCGGGGGAAAAAGGCTCGATCTACGTCACCAGCTTTCCCGTTGGACTGGGCAAGGACGACTCGACGCCGACCGGCGTTTGGATGGTAGCGCCGCACAATAAGATCCGGCATCCGACCTATTACTCTCCACGCGGCGGCGGGGTGATCGCCGCGGACGATCCAGCCAATCCGCTGGGGGGCTACTGGATCGGTCTGAGCGGCATCGACGGCCACGCCGTCGGAAAAACCTCGTACGGGATCCATGGCACCATCGACCCCAACTCCATCGGCAAGATGGAATCCATGGGGTGCATTCGGCTCCATCACGACGACATCGCACTGGTTTTCGAGTTGCTCGTGGAGGGCAAGAGCACAGTCGTGGTCAAGGACTAGTGTACCTCGTCAGCCAGTGACAGACTTATGAAGCGATCCTCTGGCCAGCTTCACTTTTTCCAGGATGTCGCTCGCCTTGGCCGTCCAGATGAAGGGCTTGGGCGATTGGTTCATCGTTCGGATGTAGTCCTCGATGGCGGCGATCAATTGAGGCACGCTGGTGAACACGCCTCTTTTGAGTCGTTTACCGGTTAAATCGCGGAACCATCGCTCCACCATGTGCAGCCAACTGGCGCTGGTCGGGGTAAAGGGCGTGTGGAAACGCGGATGTCGCTTGAGCCAGTTTACCACCTTGGGATGCTTGTGCGTCGCATAGTTGTCGACAATCAGGTGCAGCTGCTTGTCGGCCGGCGTCTGGGTGTCGATCAGTTTGAGGAACTTGATCCATTCCTGGTGCCGGTGCCGCTTCATGCACGTGCCGATCAGTTTGCCGTCAAGCGTATTGAGCGCCGCGAACAGCGTTGTGGTCCCGTGCCGCACGTAATCGTGCGTCATCGTCGCGGTTTTTCCCTTGCGCAGCGGAAGGCCCGGCTGCGAGCGGTCCAGCGCCTGAATCTGACTCTTCTCGTCGCAGCTCAGGACCATCGCGTGCTCGGGCGGATTCAGGTACAGCCCGACGATGGTCTCCAGCTTCTCGGCAAACCGCTTGTCGTTGGAGAGCTTAAAGGACTTGACGCGATGCGGCTTGATGCCGTGCTCGCGCCAGATGCGTCCCACCGTCGAGGCGCTGACGCCCTCGGCAGCCGCCATCGAGTTGGTGGACCAGTGCGTGGCATCCGGCGGTGTGGTCTGCGTCGTGCGTTCGACGATGGAGCGAACCTTATCCGGCGAACGCGCCGTGCGATGACGCCCGCCACGCGGCGCATCCTTGGCAAGGCCGTCGATGCCCAGGTCGAGAAACCGAACACGCCACAGCGCCACCGCCTGCCGCCGCACGCCCACGCACGCGGCGATTTGCTTGTCCTGCAGCCCCTCGCCGGCCAGCAGGATCATCTTCGCACGCTGGGCCAAGCGAACGCTGGCGGTCTTGGAATTGGCAATCGCACGCAATTGACCGCGTTGAGCCTCGGACAGACAAACCGGCCTCGCGACACGCATGAGATAGGACCTCCTATCCCAGCTACGGGCCCACGCTGATTAGGTTCGCCTACTTGTGGCGAGGTACACTAGCGACCTGCCCGAGACCATTGCTTTTACTCTTTTCAGAGCTCCGAATCACGTGAGAGGGGGGAAGGGAGCCACCACGAGGTCTGTGACACTTTAGGCGGCCGATTTTAGGATTGAGCTGTTTGTCGGTGGGATTTGCTTCAAGGAGGAAGCCCTGCCGGCACGTAGGACCGGTCAGGAAGCACGTCAAAGCGTGATCGATGTGTTCTCATGGCCTCGTTGGACAAGGTGATTGCAGCGGAGGATTCGGCTCCGCTCAAGGGTCGGACGTTCCTGGACTGGGAAAAGCAGACGACCCGGACGGAGGTGCGTTCGCCGGAAGGGGTGGTGGTGATTGAGAAGCAGCACTGCCGCTGTCGTTGTGGCGACGGGTCTTTTTCCCCCTCAGAACCGTGACTGGGCATTGCCATCCGAAGCGTTGCTGACGCCGCGTGCGGCCGAGCGTTTGAGCCGAGAGGCGGCGGTGCAGGCATTCGACCATGCTGCCCGGGCCTTATACGGATCCTATTTGAATCTCGCGCGCTGTTCGGCGCTTGTTTGGTAGCGCCCGCACCTGTGAAGTGAGATGATCCGGCTTTTGCAAGGAGGCCGGTGATGAGAGTGGTGTGGCAAGACGCGGGCGACAAATGTCGGCTGATGGAACTGGTGGCGACAACGTCAAATGCCAAGCAGCGGGATCGCTACCGCGTGGTGTTGATTGCGGGATGTGGGTTGGGAGAGGACCCGGAACTGGAGCGTGAGCAGATCGCGCAGATTGTGGGCCGCTCCCGGCAGTTTGTGGATCAGTGGGTCGGCCGTTATCGGCGTGGCGGGATCGGGGCGTTGGTTCCCGAGCGTCAGCCGGCGCAGTGCGTCGGCTCACGCACGAGCAGGAGGCTCATCTGTGCCAGATGCTGGAGGCGGGCCCTTCGCCCGAGGAAGGCATCGCCGCGTACAATGGCCCGATTCTGCGGGAGAAAATCGAGAAGTGTTTCAACGTCGTCTATTCGCTGGACGGCGTTTACAAGCTGTTGCACCGCCTGGGATACAACGACCTGATGCCTCGCCCGCGCCACCCGGACACCGACCCGGCGGCGATCGAGCACTTTAAAAAAAAGAGTTGCCCGAGCGTCTGGCTCAGCTCACGAGCCAGCATCCCGACAAGCGCCTGCTGATTTACTACCAGGACGAAGCGCGGTTCGGTCAGCACGGCACGCTCACACGCGTGTGGGCGAAGGTCGGGTCGCGGCCGCCGGCGATCCGCCAGACGCAGTACGATTATCTGTACGTGTTCAGCGCCGTCTGCCCCGAAACAGGAGATGCCGCCGGACTGATCACCCCCAACGTCAACACCGAAACGATGAACGCGTTCCTGGAGCAGTTCTCACGCAGCCTGCCCCCGGACGTGCACGCGGCCATGGTGCTCGATCGCGCCGGCTGGCACACGTCAGCAGCATTGAAAGTTCCGTCGAACGTGACCCTGGTGCTGCTGCCGCCGAAGAGCCCGGAATTGAACCCTGCGGAAAACCTCTGGCATTACCTGCGCAGTCATTATTGGTCCAACCGACTGTACCCCACCTGGCAGGACCTCAGGCAAGCGGCCGTCACCGCCTGGCGAGCGGTGTGCCTGGTGCCGGAGTCAATCAAGTCGATCTGTGCCGACACGGCCGTGCGCACGAATCAGGTATGATCCGTATTATGCATCGACGGGTGCATGGAAGCGTTGGACGGCAAGCAGGTGCAGCGTTGGATCGAAGCGGAAGTGCCGGCGTACGAAGAGGGGCACAGGCCCCCGTGTCCGGCCAACGAGCCGCAACTGCTGGTGGTGGGAATGGACGGGGGCCGCTGCCACTACAGCGCTAAGCTGGCGATTTCAGTCTAGAATTGCGGTCAACACATGAACAGACAAGGATTTACGGACGATCCAGCGCTGAAGTGCTCAAAGGGCTCCTCTGGCCGCTTGGCCGGTGCGACAAATTGTCATGTTCGGACCACAAAGTCGTCAGAAGGGGCAAAAACCGGGTTCGGGGAGGGGTGGGGAGGGTACGGTACTACAACGGTGAGAGTACGGTGTGGGCCGGGAGGAGATTTGGGCGAAACTTGGGAGCGGAATGTCCTCTGTTGGGATGCTTCTTCACAAACGGGCTCTTGGCACAGCGTTCAAGGCGTTGCCGAAGCGATCAGGAGGCCCTGTGGGGCTTGCGGCGAGTCAGGGCTGTGGAGCGACGTGGGCTTCGGCAGGCCGAGGGGGGCATCGGAATGGGAGATGGCGGCAACTGGCTGGACCCGGTCTTGGAGCGGGAGTTTTGCCTGACCGCCCGGATCATCGACGGGTGCCACGCCAGCGAGCATTTATGGGATCGCGCCAAGGCGGGGTACGGCGCTGATGCTCCAAAAGCGGCGATCTGGGGCGAACGTGTCGAGGCGTTGCTGTGGGATGGGCGGCTGTTCGTCCATGCACAGCACGGGACAGGCCGGATCGTACGGCCTGACGTAGGTATCCAGCACCTCTTCCATGCTCGCCACGAACTCGGCGTCGGCCTCTGGCGGGATCACCCAGTACTCGATCTTGCGGCTGGTCATGCCATTTTTTTGAGAGTCCGGCGGACCGTCTCGTAACTGATCGACTCCACGATGCTCAGTTCGACGACTTTGCGGGCCAGCAGCCGCAAGCTCCAGTTGGCATATCCCGCCGGCGGCTTGCCCAATCGCGTGGCGATGATCTTGGCTTCCTGCTCGCCATCCAGCAACCTGGGGGTGGGCGGGTCCTTCCGCTTGACGCCCCCCAACGCCTGCTCGAAACCGCGTTCGCACAGGTTCCGCCGGACGTTCTCGACGGTATGCCGGCGGCAGCCGAAGGCGTCGGCGATCTGCTGATCGGTCCAGCAGGGACCGTCGGCATCGGCCTTCAGCAGGATTTGGGCACGGCGAACCTTCTGGCTGGAGCCCTTGAACTTCCTGACGATCTCGGCGAGTTGCACCCGTTCTTCATGCGAAAGCCGAACGATAAACTTCTTCTGCACGCGAGCCTCCTTGCTCTGACGGCGATATGCCGCCAACCAGAAGGATCATCGGCAATCCCAAAACCTAGACATGACAAAACACTAGTCTAGTCGAGGGGACCGTGGACGCATCGGGCAGAGGCGATCTGTCCTGGAGTCTGTTATCCACCTTCAGACGGATTGGGCGACACGGACGGAATGGCACGGCAGGGCGGCTTTTGTGCCGACGGTGTTTGCACGGTGCAACTACGGTGTGAGTACGGTGTGAGCCGGTCGTTTTGCACAAACGGATGTCAATATGTCGTATGGGCTCTACCGCGCCCGTTCCGGGGGAGTTTGCCGGGCGATGGGGTCGGCGAAGCGGCGAGTTGGGGGGCCCGAAGGCTGCTTTGGTGCATCCGTGTAAGACCGCTTGGCAGGATGCAGGTGGGGAGCCAGGATCAAGGATGTCATACGGCTTGTGAGCAATGGGGGCGCTGGCACACACCTGCTCAAAGCGCCCGGGCAGGCATCCGTCCGGCACCCATGCCTTCATCCCGGTCCGTATCACACGCTCCGGTTGCGGCAGAGCGGGCAACCGAAGCGCTACCAGTCGGGTCATGTGGATCTGGGGCGACGCCGCCAGTCGTATCGGTGCGTTCAGATGTGTCGCCGGAACAACCGGAATAGTTTGCCACGCCCAAACAGTCCGTTGGCTTTCCGGAAGATCGAGACTTCAGGCATGGTCGATAGCGAAAGTGGAGGTCAAAATGGTGGATGGACTGGAGACAGGGTCGGACAGGAAAGCCGTCGATGGGTCACAGGCGTGGCGCACGCGGTTGGACAACTGGGCGGAGGAAGCGCGGCTGGTCGTGCAGGGGCTGGAAATCGCCGCGATGGCGTTCCCCTCGCAGGAACTGCGGCGCTGGCCGCGGACGATCTACCGCTTTCATACGATCCTGCACTTGTTCGGCGGATCATTCGATTACCGTGACTGGGGCGTTTACACGCGCAACGTCAGTATCTGGGCGCGGGGTTCGTAACACGTCAGAGTGTTCCGGTCGGCGAAGACGGGTGGATCCTCCTGCCGGAGCGCTCGGGCAAGAGCCACCGGATCGAAGGAACCATCATCCGCTGCCGGGAGTTTCTCAACGGCTGGTACGAGGGTGCAATCCTTTTCGCACAGGAGCAGCCGCCCTTTGCGCCGGAGCGGATTGACGCACAATGCGAGGATGAAGACATCGTGGCGGAATGGTTCAGGCCTCCGGAGCATTTCCTGGGGTAACCGCGGGAGAAGATCTTCCGCAGACCGAAGGCGAATTTCAGGGCTTTTGTTGCAAAACAAGCCCTCCTGATTCACAATTCCGCTTAGCGCACCTCGGCAGCTCAGCCGCATGCTGGTGAAAAGCCTGATTGCTGCACTCGCCGTTCTGTCCCGGTGCGTTTCGTGTCGAAATCGTCTGCCGCGCAGCTGCTATGGAAAAACCGGCACCAGCCGATCCATATCTGGATCTCATCGTCACCTATTGTATTTACGCCAAGAGTCTATGGCGTGAGGCAGATGAGGATCTCCCGCTCGATCCGCAGCCGGGGGGATACTGGGGCGGCGGAATCAACGAGCTGAATCAGGATGGCGGTGTGCGCGGCATGTCCAACACCGCACTGGGCTATGCTCTTCTGGTCCAGGCGATCGACTGGAACTGGCTGAATGGCGAGCTGCTGCAGCGGCTCAGCGCCGCCGGCATGGATCGCGCGGTGCTCCTGCACTATGTCGAGAGAGCCCTCCACTACCTTGCGGTCCACCACACATCGGCCAACAGCCTGCTGCGGCCGACGTGGGGCTGCTCCTGGCAAAGCCCGCTATGGACCGGCGCCTGGGGACCGGCCGCGCTGCTGGTCTGGAACGATCTGCCGCAGAAGCTGTGCCAAGCGCTGGCGCAGATCGCCGCGGCCGAAGCCGACCGCATCACCCACAAACCCCCCAAGGACTATCATCCCGGCCAGTCCGGAGCCCAGGACAATGGGCACGATACTCACGCCCCGGCCGTGGCGCTGGCGATGGATCCGGAGAATTCACGGGCCCATCTCTGGATGCGCGCGTTGCAGCGGTACGCGGCAAACACGTATTCGGTGCGCGCCGACCGGAGCTCAACGGGCCGCATCGGTTCCGACATCAATCAGGTGGTTTCCACCGCGAATCTTCTCGATGACTTTACGCTGGAGAACCACGGGATCCTGCACGTCGATTACCTGCAGGTTTCCGGACAGTATCTGGGCGAGGCCTGGCTGTGTCTTCAACTCGGCGACCAACTCCATGGCACGCATCTGGCTGACGAGTTCCAACCTTACGCGCTGCACCACGCCCGCGAGGTCTGGGAGCAGGTAACCAAGCCCTTGCTTCTTCCCACCGGCGAGTTCACGTTCCCGAACTGGACGGAATGGACGATCAACTGCTCGATGACGCCAGGTTATCTCGCGTTCATTGCCACGGCCTTGGGCGATCCGGTGGCGATGCGTGCACTATACGCACATCCAACCCAGGCATTGCGACATCGTCAGCATGCACCGCCAGGACGCATTCTTGCGGATAGCAACACCGAGTGGTGGTGGGAACCGATTCTGGTCAAGCGCTCTTGTACCGCCCTGCTGCAATTGGCGCTGCGGACGTATCCGCCTGCGGCGCCGGAATCGGCTCTTCTTGCAGCCCAGGAACGGTTGCTGCCGGATTCAAAGGTCTGGATCTATCGCAACGGAAGCTATTTCGCCTCCGCGACATGGGGGCAGCGGAAGATGGGGACGTTCACACCTCTGCTCGCAGCCAGCGACAACTCTTACCTTACACTGCCAACCTGTCCCGGAATTCTTCCAAGCGATGTCGGCGATCTGATGGTCCAACAGAAACAGGGGGACGCGCATATCGCCGTATTGGAATCGCCGCAACACCGCCGCACCGTGGCGGTCTGCCTGCCATTTTCGGTGCTCTGGCTCAGCGCCGACACGGCTGAACCGCTGGGCATCGAGTGCGACCTGTTCTCGGGCCCGCCGACGTTGTATTTCAGTGACTCCAGCCGCACCATTCCCGTCCTCAAAGGCGTGGATCCGTTCGCGATCCCCGAGCCTTCGGTCAACATCAACAACCAATTCTCGCTAATCACCACGCGAGATGGATTCCGATATATTCACGCCACCGATTTCAACCGCCGGTCAGCTGCAATTGACACCATCGTACCGCTTTCATCGTGGGGAGTCTGGCAGATGGTGCCGCACACCCGCACCGATCAGACTTGGCACATCGCGCGCGTGTTTGAAGCAAGCTTCGACGGGGAGAATTCCTCAGTTACGCTTCAGGATGGGGAGAAGGGCCATCGATATCAGATTCGCGCGATGCTGATTCCCCCATCCACGCAAATTGGCGAACCGGGCGTGGCAATCAAAAGGCTCGATTGACACCGAAACAGAATGCGCCCGAAACATCGGCATTGCTGCGGAGTAGATAGGGTTGTGCGCATGAAGTCGATGCACCGGTGCAACCTGCTGCTGATCGTACTGCTCTGGGGGACAGCGGCCGCGCAGCCCACACAACCCGCATCCACGCCGTCAACGCATGATTCGATCGCTGTAGAGCTTGCGACGCGTTTTGCTGCCGCGCGGCCAAACGTGACTCTGACCCACCACGGTGAGCTATCCAAGCGACTGGAAGCAATCGTGCTTCGAGAAACACAAAGCGAGATCACACACCTTCAACCATGGAAGGTTGACCAGAACGCCTTAGTAGTGACCAAATCGGCATCGCCAGACGCGCGGCGACTGGCTAGCGCGCAAGCCGCTTGCGCCCTCTCCGAGCTTTCGCATTGCGAGTTCAGCTCGCCCGAGCTTGCCGCTGCGATCCTCCGCCAGAAGGCGGTTGGGCTTTTGCGCTTTTGCCTGACGGCACCATCCGACAACCGTTCCATGGCCTGCGCATTTTACGCCGGCAAAGCCGCCTGGCTTTGCTGGAGCGATCTTCCGCCGGAGCTGAGATGGAACGCTGCGAACATGATTTCTCGGGCAGCCGATCGAGCGATGAGCCATCGAGATGCCGGCGATGATCCCTTCGCTCCGCGCATTTGCGCTCTGGCATTTAACATGTTTCCCGGTCATCCCCATCATCACGCCTGGGGCGAAGCTGCGATCCGCCTGCAACTGCAACCGCGCGCAACACCTTCCGATATACATCGCACCAACACAATCGATGGGATGCCGGTCAACCGGTGGATTCAGAAACCCGCTCTGAGCGACGACTTTACGCTCACCAGCGACGGCGAACTCCGCCCCGACCTCGTGGCGGCGACCTGCCTGAGCAGCTGCGACCGGCTTCTTTACGACTGGGCTGGCAATCCAGCCCCGCAATCCCTCTCGTTCCACATCCAGGACATCTATACGACGCTGAAGCTCCTGGCCCTTCCCAACGGCAGCTTCCTATACGCGGCTGATGGGAGAGCCGACTGGCTCGAACTTCACGTAATGATGTCCGCCCTCTTCAAAGACCAGCAAGCGACCACACTCGCCGGCCTGGCGCTCAACACGATGTCGCATGAACTCAGTGGCGATCGTATGTTGCCCGCCTCACTGCTCGCCGCGAGGCTTTGTCGCGATGCAGACGCTTACGTGCTGCTTCGGCAAGTCGGCCCGGGCCCCGCGCCGGTTGCGCCTGCCGAACTGTGGCAGCAACTTGCCGGCAATCATCTTCTTCCACTCGATAAACTCGAGGTTCTTCGCACCGATCATTCGATTGCGACCTTCTCCTGGAACAAGCAGATTGCGGGCGGTTCGCTTCCACTGGCCAAGGACCAACTCATCGCATCCAATGACCGCAACTTGATCGGCACGGTCTGGATGAAGAACGCCAACGGAACTGCCCAGGATGCACCGGTGCTCAAAAGCTTCCGCCGGATCTCACCGATCGATCCCGCCACCGCGGTGCCCGGCGTGCCGCCGCTTCCGAAAGATGCTTTCGCAATCGCTGGTGACCTTTCCCGCGCCAAGGGGTTGATCGAGCAGCCATTTGCATTCGTCGCACTGCCCGATGGACGGGCTATCTATCTCGACAGTCCGCACCTGACTTCAGAAAAACAACCGCTTCGCTGCGACTTCGGCACGCTCGCCATCCTGAACGATCCGCGCATGCCCTGGCACGACGGCCTGCGTTCGATTTTCTTCGAGAATGGCGTGATGAGCTTTGCCGCCCGTGAAGCAACTCGCAATGCCGTTGCACATTTCTCCTCGAACTGGTTCTGCATCGACGGACTGGGAATCATCGTCCTCTCATCGAGCGGCCAGCAGCGATATCGTCCGCATCCGCTGACGGAGGCGGGCCCGGTCGAACAGCTTCTGGTGCTCAACCATGTTTCCCACATGCCGGAAGACCTGTCGCCCACCGCCCTGGTATTCTACCCCGGCAGCAACTGGTCGAAGACTCGCGATGCCGCCAGCCGCTGCACCCTTCAGCAGCCCGACGCCAGCCATTTCATGGTCACGCTCGATGACGGCAAGGCGATCACGTTCGATTTCAGCCGAAACGTCATCAGCATGCAGCCGTAAACAACGTGGATCGCCGGTTCAGTCACTGCGAATTACGCCGATTTAGCGCCCAATTCTTTCTTGAGTGACTGCCCCGTCCAGTGGTTTAATGTGTGTATGGCTGATGCTCCGAACTCTGCCGTCGATTTGTCTCGATATGAGCCGGTGCTGTTGGAGAATTCCCAAGGCGAATTCAAGCCCACCATCGACCGTCGCGCACGAGTCCCCGAGCCGCTGCCCGTGCGGCTGATGGCCATCGCGGACGTACGTCTGGTCGCTCCCGCCGGCGTCGAGCGCGAGATGGATGCGCTTTACGCGGACATTCTCGGGTTCGAGCGTATGGAGCCGATGACCTCCCTGATTTACCGCGCCGATAACTTCACGCTCACCTTCGAGCTCCAGGAGGGGCCCATCGTGCACGAATCGCTGCGGGCGACTGTCGTTGAGATTCCCTCGCTGGGCCAGACAGAGCACAAGCTGATCGAAGCGGAAATTCCCTACACCCGCCAGCGCAGCACCGCCCCCGGCGTCGAATCGCTGGTCCTGCTGGACCCCGCGGGAAACTGGCTGGAACTGGTTGAAAGCCGCCTGATCTCCTGAGCCCCTGCCGCTTCGAGCTTCTTGCCCGCCCTGGTTTGCCTCGCGCCCGCATGATGGTTACGATTGACTCTTTTACCCAACAAACTTCACCCGCGTACCCCCCATGCGTCTGACGGAAATCCTCAAACCGACCGACATCAAGATCCCCCTCGCAGCCAAGACCAAGAATGATGCCATTGCCGAGCTCGTTCAGGTGCTCGCGGACAACAAGCAAATCTCAGACGCCAAAAAAGTCCTGGAGGCCGTCCTGGAACGCGAATCGACCCGCACGACGGGCATTGGCAATGGCCTGGCCATCCCCCACGGCAAGTGCACCGGCACCGGTGAGCTGGTCATGGCGATCGGCAAGCCGGCAGAGCCGATCGATTTCCAGGCAATCGACGGCAAGCCCGTCAGCATCATCTGGATGTTAACAAGCCCACCCGACAAGACCGGCCCGCACATTCATGCCCTGGCCCGCATCAGCCGCCTCATGACGATCGACAAATTCCGCCTGGCCCTTTTGCAGGCAAAGACGCCGCAAGAAGCGTTCGAAACGATTGTCCAGCAGGAGAACTCGCTCTGATCTGAGCCATATCACGCAGCGGGCTTAAGCATTCATCGGCGCGGCCGCATTCACCAGCGCCACCACCATCGATCCGGAACCGGGCGCCGTTGCGTTATCCGCCGTCATGACAGCCAGGCCGCCACTCGCGCGAAATCACCATCAGCACCACCGCATCCGAATAGGTCTTGCGGTACTGCTCGTAAGTGAATTCCGGGGTAATGTTGGTCTTCTTGATGACCGCCCCGCGCTCGATCCGGTCGTCCAGCTCATTGTACGTGATGTTATTGCCAAAAAGCGCCCGGCCGCGCAGTTCCGCCGCGACCTTCTCTCTGCTTGTTCCCTGGGCCCCAGACGGGAGTTGGAACACCTCTGCGCGGCCAAAGATCCGCCCATAATGCGTTGCTGCGAGTGAATTCACTTCTTCATTGGGCGTCAGCGCCAACAATCGACCAATGCTGCTTAGCTCGACGCGCTCGGTGACGTTCCTGGGAATTGATGCTGCCGAACGCCACCGGCAACCCCGCGAGCCTCGCGGCTTGCGCGTTCTGTGAATTGGTGTCCACGAGCAGCACTTCATACCCCTCGGCATGAATCGCCTCGGCAATCGTCCGGGCAACGCGATTGGCCCCGACGATGAGGAAGCCGCTCGCGCCGGGTCTCGCCAGTCCGATCTTGCGCGCGACCCATGGCGCAGCCAGCCCGTAGATCGAAACCGTGCCAATGATCACGGCGAATGTCTGCGGAACCAGCTGTTCAGCGCCTGGCAGTTGTTCGGTCCTGAGGCGCAAAGCAAAGACGCTGGAGACGGCTGCCGCGACAATCCCTCGCGGAGCCATGGCGCCGACGAAGAAACGCTCACGAAGGCTAAGACTCGAACCGAGCGTACACAAGGCCGCCGCCAGCGGACGCACCACCAGCACCAGCAGCGCGATGAACGCAAGACTTCCCCACCCGATCATTCCAAGCTGTGCGAGTTCGAGCCTCGCTCCCAGCACCACAAACAGCGCCGAGATCAGCAGGATCGTCAGCGTCTCCTTGAATTCCATGATGTGCCGCACCCGCGCCAGCCGCTGATTGGCCAGCACGACGCCCATCAGCGTCACGGCGAACAGTCCCGATTCGTGCTTCACGAGATTCGCCGCTTCGAACCCGGCCAGCGCCAGCATCAGCGTGAGCGGGCTGTGCAGGACATCCGGCACCCAGTGCTTCCGCAGCATGAGCACCAGAATGCCCGCGGCGATGAAGCCCACCGTCGTCCCCGTGATCAGCGTCGTGATGATCGTCCAGCTCACGTCCACCAGGGCGAAATGGCCCGCGCTGATGACTTCGAACACCAGCACCGCGAGCATCGCCCCGATCGGATCGATCACGATCCCTTCCCACTTGAGCACCGGCCCGACCTGCCCGATCGGCCGGACGTGACGAAGCAGCGGCCCGATGACTGTGGGGCCGGTCACCATCAGGATTGCGCCAAGGAGAAGCGCGATAGGCCAATCCAGGCGAAGCACGATGTGAGCCAGGAGGGCAGAGATGCCCCAGGTGACCGCTGCCCCCATGCTGACCAGCCGCCAGATCACCGGCCCAGCGCTCGTCAGCTCGCGCAGACGCAACGTCAGCCCCCCCTCAAAAAGAATCAGCGCCACCGACAATGACACCGCCGGCAGCAGCAAATCTCCGAACAGTTGATCGGGCGACAGGAATCTTGCCCGTAGAATCCCGTGCTGCGCCAGCCATTCGGTTCCCGGCCCGATCGCAAAACCCACCAGCAGCAGCAGCAGGATTCCCGGCAGGCGCAGCCTCCATGCGATCCACTGCGTCGCCACGCCCAGGACCACGATGCTCGTCAACCGCAGCAGGATCTGTTCCGACACGCACCACTCCCTCAAAGCGCCCGCTCCCGGCGGGCGGCAATCAGGCAGTTAGCGTACCGGAATCCTCACCTCGCCCAAAAGATCCGAACCATCGCGAACACACCTCCCGTGCCCACCAGCCCCCCTGGCCTCCCCCCCAGGCCACCCATGCCTCCTGACAGCTTCCCCAACAAATCGCGCAACGCATTCACGAGCGGGTACGCCTGCTGCCCGTTCACGCTGAACGAATCGCCCGGCGGCGAGTTCCGCCGGCCGCGCCGGCAGGTCGCACAGCCGCCCAGTGTCGTCCGCGAGCCGACCAGGGAACTCCGCCCGCGGCTGAAGCTGTTCGGCGAGCCGGCCGGGGAGGTCTGCAAGTGGCTTACTCCCTTCTGCAAGAGCCTTACTGCCATCCGCGGAAGTTTCCCCGCCATCCGCGGAAGTTTCTCCGCCGGCAGTAATCCATTCACCGCCGTCCATGGACGGGCGCGGGAGCTTCGAGAGACCGTTGTTTAGGGGACGCGCGTTCCCCGGCCGCATCACATTAGAGCGTGTTATGGACTTCCCACGCCCCGGTTCCAATCCCCGCCATCCTCGGGGCGGCTGGGATAGCCCGCCGGTTCGCAAATCGTCCAAACAGAGGACATTCCACTCCTATGTCGCCTGCGATTCGACTCCCGACCCACACCGTACTCTCACCGTTGTAGTACCGTACCCTCCCCACCCGGCCGCCGACCCCGTTTTTGCCCCTTCTGACGACATGGCAGTCCGAACATGACAATTTGTCGTAGCGGCAAAACGGCTCGAGGTGCCCTTCGAGCGTGTTATGGACTTTCCACGCCCCGCAACGGCACGGAATCGACCCGGATGCTGCAGGAGCGACCACGGGAGCCGGGTCTTGACGACTCTTTGCGCGGTTGTGACGACGCAGATGGGTCGATTCCATCCCCTTTCCGGTCCATCGCGGGGTGTGGGTGCGGAAAATGCATAACACGCTCTAGAACACCGGCATCGGCGGGCAGTTGTCTGGCTTCGCGCTCTGGCATACCTGGATGTCGTATTCCTGTCTGCTGCAATTTTGCGTAGTTGCCGCCGTGGCTTTGCTCTGCGCTTTGGTTTACTTGTGCTGGGGAAGCGCCCCGGACCCGGCGGGTTGAATGCTCCCACGCCAGTGTGTGAATCTCTTTGACCCCATCCATCGAACTCGCTAGATTTCTTGCTCGGGCGGCCACGTCTCAGGCAGTTCCAAAACGAGGGGCTCTTGCGGCCTTGCGCAAGAACCCCGGGAAGGCTGTATGGCAACGGAACCGATCATCACATGTCCCGGTTGTGGACGGGAAATCAAGCTGACCGAATCGCTGGCCGCGCCGCTCCTGGCGTCCACGCGCAAGGAGTACGAGCAGCGCCTTGCGAACCAGAACGCCGAAGTCGCCAAGCGTGAACAGGCGCTCAAGGACCGCGAAGAACAACTGGCCAAGGAGAAGGAATCCGTCGATGCCGCCGTCGCCGAGAAGCTCAAGGCAGAGCGGGAGAAGCTCTCGGCGGATGCCGCCAAGCGTGAGAAGGCACTTCAAACGCGCGAGGCGCAGCTTGCCGCGGAGAAAGAGGCGCTGGACGCGCAGGTCGCGGAAAAGATGAAAGCCGAGCGGGCCAGGATCGCCGCCGATGAGGCGAAGAAGGCGAAGCTGGCGCTGGGCAACGATCTTGAGCAAAAGACCAGGGAAGTCGCGGAGCTGAACGAAATCCTCAAGCAACGGGACGAGAAGCTCGCCGAAGCGCAGAACGCGCAGGCGGAGCTGGTCAAGAAGCGGCGGGAGCTGGACGATGCCAGACGCGAGATGGAGCTGACCATCGAGAAGCGCGTGACCGACTCGCTCGCCAAGACCCGCGAGCAGGCACAGAAGGAGGCGGAGGAAAAGCTGGGCCTCAAGGTGATCGAGAAGGAGACGCAGATCGCCGCGATGGCCCGGCAGATCGAGGACCTCAAGAAGCGGGCGGAGCAGGGCTCTCAGCAGGCGCAGGGTGAGGCGCTGGAACTCCAGCTTGAATCACTGCTGGGCGGCAAGTTCCCTCACGACCGGATTGATCCGGTTCCCAAGGGGGAGCACGGTGGGGATATCCTCCAGCGCGTGGTCACGCCCACCGGCGCGGGTTGCGGCACGATCCTCTGGGAGTCCAAACGCACGAAGAACTGGAGCGACGGCTGGCTGGCCAAGCTGCGGGATGATCAGCGCGCCGCCAAGGCGGAGATCGCGGTGATCGTCAGCGCCGTTCTGCCCAAGGGGGTCGAGACCTTCGATCAGGTGGACGGCGTCTGGATCGTGCATCCTCGGACGACGATTCCGGTGGCGATGGCCCTGCGGCAGATGCTGGTCGAGGTGAACTGCGCCCGGCAGGCGAGCGAGGGGCAGCAGACGAAGATGGAACTGGTCTACCAGTACCTGACCGGCCCGAAATTCCGCCTGCGCGTGCAGGCGATCGTCGAGGCCTTCACCTGCATGGGCGAGGATCTGGCCAGGGAGAAAAAGGCGATCATGAAGCAGTGGGCCAAACGGGAGGAGCAAATTAACCGCGTGATCGAGGCGACGGTCGGCATGTATGGTGAGTTGCAGGGAATTGCGGGGAAGACGTTGCAGGAGATTGAGGGGCTGGAACTGACGGACCCGCCGCAGTTGGCACACGAAAATCTATCCGCGTGAGAACGTGGCATGTCCTTCTGAAGGGAGCGCGTCTATGCACATCCGCAAGTTATTCATTAACGGGTTCAGACGCCTCATGGAATTTGACCTTGAGTTGGGTTCCACATGCAACACAATCGTCGGCGACAATGAAACTGGCAAGAGTTCTATCCTTGAGGCACTCGCCCTAGTGCTAACAGGCCAACACGATGGGCGAAGCATTTTTCTTGCACTTGATCCCTACCTCTTCAACGCGGGAGCTGTATCGGAATACTTCAACACCCTCCGAAGAGGGAATGACGCCGCGCCACCTGAGATATTGATCGAAGCTTACTTTCAAGACGCCTCGGACGATGATGAACTGGCGCGGCTGAAGGGTCGGAACAACACGAAGGGTGAGGATTGCCCCGGCTTAGAGCTAAAGATCTTCGTGCACAGGGATCACGTAGAAGCTCTGAAGGATTATGCGCGAGATGAGTCGAATCCGTCGATACTGCCGGTTGAGTTCTATTGCGCCACTTGGAGAAACTTCGCCGGCTCTGGCGTCACACTGAGGAACCTGCCCTTTAGGGCAAAGATCATTGATAACACTCTGCCGCGTGCCTATCGCGGACCGAACAAATACGTCGCTCAACTTGCGAATGAAGTCTTGACCGAAGCTCAGCGGCGTGACCTGGCTCTCGCGTACAGAAAAATGCGGCATGAGTTTTCGCGGCAAAAGGGAGTTGAAGACATAAACAATCACGTAATTGAATAGCGCCGAAAAATTCGCGCCCTGGCGTTTTTTGTGATATACCGCGCCGGTCATGGATGACTCGACCAAGCCTCGCGACTGCTCTGACCCGCGAGACGCGCGGATCGCCGAGTTGGAAAAGCAACTGGCGGCGGCACTCAAACGCATCGCGGAACTCGAAGATCTCATCAGCCGTCTTCATCGTGGCGGCAAGCGCCAAGCGGCCCCGTTTTCTAAGGGCCTGCCCAAGCCCGATCCCAAGAAGCCTGGCCGCAAGAGCGGGGACGGTTACGGCACGCCGCCGGTCTTTCGCGCCATGCCCGAGCCTTCGTCGGCGGACCAGGTGATCGACGTGCCGCCGCCGGAGACGTGCCCGCACTGCGGCGACCGCTCGACGGCCATCGAATCGATCGACCAACAGGTCCAACGCGATATCGAAATTCGCACCGTCGTACGCCGCTTTGTGATTCCCGTCGCACGATGTGCCTGCTGCGGAAAACGCCGGCGCGGGACCCACCCGCTGCAGACCTCGACCGCCACCGGCTGCTGCGCCTCGCAGGTCGGTCCGCTGGCGCAGGGCGCAATGGTCTTCATGAACAAGACGCTGGGTCTGAGTATGGGAAAGATCGCCAACCTGTTCGGCACGCTCTGGAAACTGGACGTCACGCCCGGCGGCGTCTGCCACGCGATCCAGTCCATCGGCCGCCGCTGCCAAACCGATTACCAGTCGATCCTCGATGCCGTGCGTGTCGCCGAGCATGTCACCTGCGACGAGACCGGCTGGCGGATCGGCGGGTTGGGAGCCTGGCTCCATGCCGCCGCCACGCCCAACCTGTGCGCCTATCTCATCGACTCCGCACGCGGCGCCGACGCCACCGACCAGTTGATCGGCGAGGACTTTTCCGGAACGCTCGTTCACGACGGGTGGCGTCCTTACGACCGTTACTCGCGGGCGAAACATCAGCAATGCAACAACCACCTGCTGCGGCGGTGCGACGAGATGATCGAGGCCGCCACGCCCGGCGCCGCCCGCTTCCCGGCAACGATCAAATCGATCCTCAAACGCGGCCTGCTGCTCCGCGACCAACGTGACGCCAACGAGCGGAGCCTGCGGTCGACCCGGATTCATGCCACCAAGCTCACAGGACTGATCGGCGACTTGTGCAAAGCTCGTAAACACAACCGTGCCAACGAACGCCTGGCGGCATTCCTCTATCGCCACGCCGGGCAGTTGTTCACCTACCTGCGAGACACCGGCATCGATGCCACCAACTGGCGAGGCGAGCACGCCATGCGGTACGCGGTGGTCAACCGCAAGGTATGGGGCGGCAGCCGCACCCGCCGCGGAGCGAACGTGCAGGCGATCCTGATGAGCGTGTTGCGAAGCCTGAAGCTCAGCAAACGCGACGCGATCGACTGGCTGTGGAGAAAGCTCACCCATCAGAACCCGCCGATGCTCACTTGAAGAAGCGGGGACGGCGCTATTCAATTACACAATCACCTGGCGCAAAAGGGACAAAGGAGGGCAGCATCGAGAAAGCTTTCAGTCCAAGTGGACATGTCGGCAAGGTATGCATGGGACAGTGCGATAACGCCGCATCTCGACGATCTTCCCTTTGACTGCGCCGGGAAAGGGGAACAGTGCCGGGTGCAGATGCGTCTCGCGATTGCCGACGCCCAAGAGTGCCAGATTCTGCTGATCGAGGAGCCGGAGAACCATCTTTCGCACTCCAACTTGAGCATGCTGATGGACGACGTTCAGCATGATTGTAAGGATCGTCAAATCGTCGTCACGACTCACAGCGCTTTCGTACTGAATAAGCTTGGTCTCCACAATTTGCGCCTTATCTCTCGCGATGGCAAGACTGCTACGTTGAAAGATTTGACTCCCGAGACCCATGACTACTTTATGAAGTTGCCCGGGTTTGACACGCTACGCCTGATTCTTTCTCGTCGCTGCATCCTCGTTGAAGGTCCCTCAGACGAGTTAATCGTCCAGCGCAGCGTACAAGGATGCGCATGGTAAGCTGCCCCTTGAGGACGGCATCGATGTAATCTCCGTTCGCGCACTCGCATTCAACCGGTTCCTCGAGATCGCAAAGCTCCTGAGCCTGAACGTATCCGTAATCACAGACAATGACGGTGATGTGGGAGCACTGCGAAGCAAGTACAACGAATACTTGACGCCAACCGAGGGCATGATACGGATTTGCTATGACGAGGACGCGGGGTGCCCTACGCTCGAGCCGCAATTGCTCAAGGCGAACTCGCGACCCGTTCTGAACGAGATCTTCGGAACTGAATTCACAGACGACCAGAAACTGCTGAAGTACATGAACCAGAACAAGACTGAATGCGCGCTTCGAGTTTTCGAATCGACAGAGCCGTGGAAGACTCCCGAGTACATCGCGAATGCCATCAAATGAGAACAGGGTCATCATTGCCTGCGCAGGATCGGGGAAAACGTCGCGCTTAGTGAAGGAAGCGCTTTCGGATGCCGGCCGGCACATTGCCATCCTCACGTACACCAACGGAAACCTCCGCGAGATTGTTCGGCGCTCGGTAGCGCCAATTCTGGAATCCCGAAACACGTTGAGGTCATGTCCTGGTTTACGTTCCTGTTGCGCCAGTGCGCTCGTCCGTACCAGCGGTGCAAATATCAAGAGCGCCGCATCGAATCTATCGCTTGGACGAGCGGTCGTTCAGCGCGGAGTGCGTCTGAAGCGAATACGCGGCGGTACTATTTTGTCGATGGCGAGAAGATCTATCAGGATAAGCTCGCGAAGTTCATCATCGAGTGCGAGAAACGGTCGTGCGGAGAAGTGACCGCCAGACTCGGGCAGATTTACACGGATATCTTCGTCGACGAGTGTCAGGACCTAGCCGGATGGGATCTAGATCTCGTCGAAATCCTTATGGGAACCCGCATTCGCGTACTCCTCGTGGGGGACCCTCGACAGTGCACGTACAGTACGAACCATGCGGCTCGCAACTCGCAATACCGCGGAATTGGGTTGCTTGCACTTGTGAAGAAATGGAATCGCGGCGGCCTTTGTGCCGAGGAGATGCTTTCGGATAACTACAGGTGCAACCAAGTAATCTGCGATTGGGCCGATCGGCTATGGCCCGAACTGCCGCCGTCACAATCGATGAGCAGCAATGTGACCGGCCATGATGGCGTGTTCGTCGTCTCGCCGGCGCATGTTGATGAGTACCTGAATCGATACTCGCCTCAGGTTCTTCGCTATGACCGAAAGACCGGGACCAGCCATAGCGCCGTGAACTTTGGGGCTGCCAAGGGCCGCCAGTTCGATCGGGTGCTGATACTCCCGCACGGGCCGCTCAAGAGATATCTGACGGACGGCAAGCCCGAGGGTGTCGAAGGTTCCAAGGAGAAGCTGTACGTCGCCATTACACGTGCTCGACACAGCGTGGCATTTGTCTACAACGGCGCTTCCCGATCGTTCCACACCGATGGCCCGCTCGGGCCTCTGAGGCTCTCGGTCATCGCTAATCCGCCTGACACTATGGCTTCGATTCTTCATGGATTCACCGTCTATGGGTGTCCATTCCGCGAACCGCACCGCGGACGGTTTCACTGAATGTTCTCAACCGGGAGTTCACGCCCAACGCTGCGACGCTCAACAAAGTTACCGCCTTCGATTTCTACACAACCGAAGGAGGCTTCGCGGCCAAACGTGCGATGGATCATATGGGAGGCATTGATTTCTCGCGGCCCGTGCGCGTGGTCGAGTTGCCGCAGGGGACTGTTTTGCAGCAATACTATCTGGCTGATCGCGGCATCGGCAACTATTTCGCCCCACCCGGAACGACTCCGCTTCAAGCGGGCCTAAAGCTTGAGGGGCAGACCCTCGGGTATCTCCAGAACACGGCCCCAGCGAGAGCATTGCAGTCGTTCGCCGCACCCGATTACATCTACCCCCCTGGCGCGGTCGTGCCGGGGGTGGGGACCGGCGGCGGTGTGCAGTATTTTGTTCCGAACAAGAGCGTCTTTGTGCCTGCGCCGCGATAGACGCGGGAAAGGAAGATCATGAAAGGCCCGTACAGCCTTGGAACCTATAGCCAGCTTCCACCGCCCACAGCATTCGGTTGGGAGCGAACCGGCCCGGCCCGAGGTAAGACCTATCGCGTCACTCAGGCGTTTCGAGACGCTGACGGACACGAGCACTTGCCCGGTGAGACGTGGATGTTTCTGGGAGGAATGTTCAACAAGTTCGATGATGAGTGGACGCTTTGCGTACGGTTCGCGTCGGGCGAGGAGTGGCGGATTCCCCTGGGCTGGGGAGCGGATAGGCAAGAGAACGTCCTTGAGCACTGGCAGGACTACTTGGAGCAAGAGGATTCTGCTACAGCCCGTGGCGCACCATGAGTCGCTGGCTCCGCCGCGTCCTCCGCCTTCCACTGATCCGGCAGGAACTGCTCCAGTTCCCCCATCGGGGTCTGGCCGATCTTGGCCAGCACGCTTCGCAGGTATGCCTGCGGGTCGATTCCATGCGCCTCGGCGCTAGCGATGAGGCTCCACAGCACCGCATGATGCTGCCCGAAGGCGTCGTTGCCGGCGAACAGCCAGTTCTTCCGGCCGATCGCCACCCGCTTCAGCGCCCGCTCGGCGGCGTTGTTGTCGATGTTCAAATAGCCCTGCTCACAGTAGCGGCACAGAGCATCCCACTGGTTCAGCGTGTACCCGATCGCTGCCGCCATCGGGCTTCTGGGCAGCACCAACTGGATCTGCTCATCCAGCCAGGCCTTGATCTTCGCCAGCACTGGCACGCTCTTCTGCTGCCGCAGTTCCCGCCGGGCGTCGTCGCTCAGGTCCTTCGCCTCATGCTCGACCTTGTACAGTTCCTGCACCATCTGGAGCATGGCCACGGCGCGGGCGCCGTCGGTCTCCCTGGCGTCGAAGAACTTGCGCCGGGCATGCACCAGCAGGCCACTTCCTTCACGCCCGTGGCGTAGATGCCGTCGTAGCCGCCGTAGGCGTCGGCCTGCAGATAGCCCCTGTAGTCTTTCAACCAACTCGCTGGTCCGGCACGCGTTCGGTCGGGCGTGTACTCGTAGAGGATGTATGGGTGAGATACATCACCGATGTACGTCCAGATGCGCCCGCTGCGGCACTTATTCTTCGCCTGCACCGGCACGCGCGTGTCATCCGTATGGATCACCTTGGACTTTCTCACCCGCTCGATCATCAGCCGGTACAGCGGCGTCACCAGCTCGGCACAGCTCTCCATCCACGCGCACATCGTGCTGGAGGCGATATGCAGGTCGTGGCGCTGGAAGATCTTCTCCAGGCGGTACAGCGGCAGATGATCGGCGAGCTTCGACGTGATGACATACGCCAGCAGCCCGGGAGCGGCCAGCCCCTTCTCGATCGGCTGGGGCGGCTTCTGGGCCACTTCGATGTGTGCCTGGGCATCGCATTGCCCGCAGTGCCCTTCGCCACACTCCCGGCAGGCGTACTTGTGCTGGATGTGCTGGATGACGAAGAAGCTCGCCGGCTCGTGCTCCAGTTGCTCGGTGATCTCCTGGCCGATGCACACCCGCTGCTTGCCGCAGCAGGGGCACAGCAGCTTCTCGCCTTCGAGCTTGTGCTCCACCGGCTGACGCCGCAGGCACTCGGGCAGCTTCTGTCGGCCGTGCTTGTGACGCCCGCGTGGCCGGCGGGTCGTGAGCTTCTGTCCGGATTCTTCCTCGACCGCCTTCTGGTCCACGGGCATGGTGTCGATGGCGATGCCGAACAGCAGCAACTGCGTGGGGTCGAAACGCTCGGAGCGTGGACCGTAGAAGCGGCGGAGGATGGCCAGCATCTCGGCCTTGTGCTTCTGCTGCAGAGCTTCGATGCGCACGGCGGCTTCCTGCTGGATCTGCGTGATGGCCGCGTCACGCCGCACCAACTCCTCCTGTTGCCGGCGGATGATGGCCAGCAATGCCTGCGGATCAGAAGGAAGTTGGTCCGTGCCCATCACGGGCACACTTGTATCACGTCCGCCGGCCGGGCGCAATACCCGACAAGCGTCGAAATGCCCAAATTTATGTGGAGAACTCGACGGCGAAGCCGCTCAGCAACTTCACCAGGTCGGCATGGAGATCGCCAGCGACTTCTCGCCGGCATGGGCGACGGTCGGGAACTGAAACGTCCCACGGTCCAGGCGCTTGTAGTAGATGGTCAATCCGCCGTCGGCATACCAGAGGATCTTCACCCGCTGGGCGTTACGGTTGCGGAAGACAAAGAGGCTGCCACCCAGCGGATCATGCCCCAGGAACGCCCGCACCACCTCAGCCAGCCCATCAAAGCTCTTGCGCATGTCCACAGGCTGCGTGGCCAGCCAGACCCGCACGTTCCGCCCGATCATGCCGCGTCTCCGGCCGTCTCGATGGCGTGGATCAGCGCCGCCAGTTGCACCGGGGGCATGGTGATCGGGAGGTGCAGCACACGCCCACCACGCAACTCGACGACGATCTCGCCGTCATCACGTGCGGCCTCTGTCTGCACCTGCACCGGCACAAACGCTGGCCGCTGGGCATCACGCTGCCGGATCGTTCGCCGCCAGGCATAGAACGCCGATTCGGGCAGCCCCTCACGCCGACAAAACACCCGCACGCTCAGTCCGCTCTTGTCCCGTCGTGCCAACACCTCCCGCCACTTCGCTTCGCCGGGTCACGCTGCTGTCCTTTGGCCATCGCTCATCTCCTTGCCTGCGATGCCGGCATGGTGACGATGTGCGGTTAGAGATTGAAGATGTGGTTGGCCGAATGGACACGTCTATGGGGTGGTGAAACTCATTTGCGGCTACGCGCCGCAACCCCTAAAGGGGGTCTTGAACGCTGCGCCTGCGGCTCTGCTAAGGTATGGGCACGGCCCATGCCGCAAGCCGTAAACGGGGTCTTGAGCGCTTCGCCTTCGGCTCTCGACGGCTTGAGTCGAACGCTGCGCTATGGGTATCGGCACGACCGATGCCGCAACCCCTACAGGGCATCCCGAACGCTGCGCCTTCGGCTCCGGACGGCTGGGGTTGAACGCTGTGGCTTGGGCTCTCGCTAAGGGCCAAGTGAGCACGCGGCTTACACGCAACTCACAGGCTGGATTCCCCCCCCCATCGCCGGGAGGCTAACTCTCGATCGCAAGCCCCTTTTCCTTCCACCCCCGAATGCCCCCATCCATCGAGGCGACGTTGGTATAGCCCATTCTCTGGAGGTTCTCCGCGGCCAGCACCGACCGATAGCCGCCGCCGCAGTAGAGCACGATCTCGGCGTTTGTATCGGGAATCGCAACTTCGATGTCGCGCTCGATGATGCCCTTGCCCAGTGGCTCGGCACCCGGCAGATGGCCCGCCGCCCATTCGCTCTCTTCGCGCACATCGACCAGGTGAAACGTCTCGCCCCGGTCGAGCTTCCGCTTCACCTCATCGATCGTCAGCTCTTTGACCTTCCTGCGGCCCTCGTCCACCAGCCTGACAAAACGGGGCGAATGCCTGGCCATCGCATGCTCCTTTTTTCCCTGTTGCCGCTAGGACTTCGTCGCCAGGATCAGCGGAGACGGCCCCGGCGAATCAAGCGTTCGCGCTTTGGCAAACCCGGCGTCGCTCAGCCAGCCGGAAATCTCCTTGAAATTGAACGTATCCCCCTCGCTGGTGTTGACCAGCATGTTGACCGCGAAGATCAGCGCGTTGGCGGGGCCGGAGCGGTCCTCGTTGGCGAGAAACTCGCCGATCGCGATCGTCCCGCCGGGCTTCATCGCCCCGGCGGTCTTCTTGAGCAGTTCCCGGCTGCGCCGCTCACCTTCGCTGTGCAGGATATGGCCGAGCGTCGCCACATCATGACCCTTGCCGAAATCCACTTCCAACAGATCGCCCGCGATGAACTGGAACTGCTTATTGACGCCATGCTTCGTGCTGACGCGCTGGGTCACTTCCAGAACTTCGGGCCAATCCACCGCCGCGACCTTGACCTTGGGCGACCGCTTGGCCAGCGCGATCCCCCACACGCCGCTTCCGGTCGCCAGATCCAGCACGCTCAGCGGCCCGGTGGCCTGAGCGATCTTCAGCTCATCCGCCAGGGCATTGGCCGCGCCCCAGCTCATCGGAAAAATGTCCTCGACGAACTTCTGGAAAAACCCGGCCCCGTGGTCCTCCGCATTCACCAACCGCGCCGGCTCGCCCGTCTTGACGATCTCGTCCAGCGACAGCCACTTGGGCATCAACTGCGTGTCCACGTGCTTGAAGATCCCGCCCTGAAACTTCGGCTTGGAACTGACCAGGAACTCCGCACTCTCCGGTGTCAGGGCGTATTTCCCCGCCGAGTCCTTCTTCAGCAGCTCGATCCCCACGAGCGCATTGAGCAGAATCCTGCAACCCCGCTGGGAAATCCCCGCCCGCCTGGCCACATCCGCCGCGCCGAGCGCCCCCGAATCCAGCAGATCGAAGATTCCGTACTTCACCGCTGATCCGATGATCAGAGGCGGCGCATAACCCCATGCCATCTGCATGATCCGCTCCGGTGTAACCGCGTGCTGCTCACTCATTGAGTCATTCTCCTTCTTGTTAAGAGCACAGCATCATAGCGAGCGACCGCCGCCATGTCTGACCTATCCGCGCTTTGGCAGCGGTTGGTCAGTGGCAGTAAGGAAAGTGGCGAATGCCTGCCTGGGAGAGCATTTCAGCTGTGCCGGCATCTGACGTCCGATCTGGAAGACGCTGCAGGTTCCGGGATGGCTGTTGGAGCACCAGTCGCCGGGCCGATGCAGTTTTAATGCCGCCAGGCCGATGCCGCACAGCAGCAGATACACCAGTGCCAGGATCAGGATCAACCGGTCCAGGCGATCGGCGCGGGTCATCTGCGTATCCCGCAGGCTCCAGCCGTTGCGTTTGTTCTTGCCGTCGCGGAACAGTTGCTCCACCGCCATCCGCCGGCCGTACAGTTGGCTCAGCCGCGTCGGCGTCGCCCGCTGATCGGTCATCAGGAACCAGCACTCATCGCGCTTTTTCGGCAGATTCGGCTTCCAGCGGATCACAATGTTCTGCTGGACCGGATGATGGCTGCGATAGCGGACATTCTTCAGCAGCCTGGCGATCCCCTTGCGCACCGGGTAATCCTGCAGCTTCCGGTGATCGCCGTGCCCGTTGATCCAGACGTCGGGGCTGATGCGGATGATGTAGCCAAAGCCGTGACGCTGGCAGAAGCGTGCCAGCTCCGTGCGACCCAAGCCGCGGTCGGCCAGGATGATCACCTTCAATTCCGGACCAATCATCTGCCGCAGGACCAAAAGCAGGGATTCCTCGAAGCTGTTGCGGCTCTTGTCGAACTTGCCGCCTTCGACGCTGGCCCAGCCCAAGGGCACGCAACGGCCCTTGACGACCGCCGTCGCCATCAGGGTCCAGCCCAGGGCGCCAGGACCGCCATTTGTTCACGCTACTGCAAGATCACAAAAAAGTGGGAATAGGTCAGACAAGACGGGTGCTGGCGGCTTCTTGCAATTCCCTCTACAATTGGTGGTTTACCGGCCCTGACCGCGAGGACCCATCCATGCTGCCGCCGCTCAAACTCAACGCCATCGAACAGGAACACCTTCAGGAACTCTACGATGCCGCGGGAGTCGCGCGCGATGAGTTGCCCTACACCGAGAAATTCGACGAACTCTGGCAGGGCTTCCAGGATCGCACTTTCAAAAACGCCCAGCGAGAGCAGGTTTTCGGGGCGATTTTGAAATACGTCCGCAGCAGCGGAAACGCCGCCACTGACCAAAGTGCCAACAACAGACTCTCCGACGAGCAGGCCAGGCAATTGAAAAGCCTGCTGACCAGGACAGGAAAATCAGGAAAGCTGCTCCCCTACAGCGATGAATTCGACACCCTCCGCAAAGACTTCAGCAAGTTGATCGACGGCGAGTTGAATGAGAGGGAGTTCTGGCAGGCGATGCAGCAGGCCCAAGGCCCCAAGCGCCGTCCCCCCAAACGCACCAAAGCCCCCCTCGCGGTCGCTGACGAATCCGAAGAGGATGTGGAATGAATATCCCACTGAAATAGTAGGGATTTTGTTCCGCGCTTTCCCCATGCATTGCATCTTCTTATAAGACTATATAATTTAGTCATTTAAGCGTGCATTGAGCGCTAGTTGGATCATGCGCTCTTGACAAATTCTGCATAATCACCTATAGGAGATTCAGAAATAGACGCAGTGCGACGGAGCCGAGTTGCGTGGCTGCGTACTTCGCCATACCGTCTGCCTCCCCGCCGGGGGATGCGAACCGTCGCAGTGAAAGGAACGAGCCGTAATGTCCGAGCTGACTTGGAAACAAAAGCTTCAGGGCGAATTGCCCCCGTTGTGGGCTCAGGAGATCGACGACTTTGAAATCCTGATGCACCTTCGCAAGCAGGGGAAGGTTGAGGAAAAAGTCTTCGCCGAGGCCCGCCTGCGCCGCGGCGCATACGGCCAGCGCTACGACAACGGCAAACGCCACGACGGCTTCCAGACCCGCACACTCACCTACCAGGCCGCTGACCAAGGGTCCGGACACCTTCTATGACGCGCCCGGGCATGCAGCGCATCAAGATCCCCTATGGCGGCCTGAATCCCGAGCAGATGCGACTGCTGGCCGACCTGGCCGAGGAATACTCCGACCACATCTGCCACATCACCACCCGCCAGGACATTCAGCTTCACTACGTCCACATCGAAGACACGCCGGAAATTTTCCGCCGTCTAGCATCGGTCGGCATCACCACACGCGAAGCCTGCGGCAACAGCGTCCGCAACGTTACCGCCTGCCCCCTCGCCGGCGTCTGCCATACCGAAATCTTCGACGTAACCCCCTATGCAAAGGCCGTCGCTTATTACCTCCTCGGCCACCGCGACACTCAGGACTTCGGACGGAAATTCAAAATCTCGTTTTCGGGCTGCGAGGATCAGGCATGCTCACTGGTGTCCATCCACGACTTCGGCGGCATCGCCAAAGTCCGTACCGGCCCCGATGGGAAGCCACAGCGCGGCTTCGCCGTCTATGTCGGCGGCGGCCTCGGTGCCGTCCCCCACCAGGCAAAGCTCTTCGACGAATTCGTCCCTGAAGAAGAACTCCTCCCCCTGGCCCGCGCCATCGGGCGCGTCTTCGCACGCCTCGGCGAAAAAAAGAATCGAAATCGTGCCCGCCTCAAGTTCGTCGTCCAGAAGCTCGGCATCGAGGAATTCCGCCGCATCGTGCAGGAAGAACTCCGCACCATGCCCGAAGACCCAAGCTGGCGGACCTTCTTCGATGAGATCCCGCGCTATTACGACAAGCCGGCATTTCAGGCCGTCCCCCTTCGCGTCACCAGAAACCTCCCCGAAGGCTACGCCAAATGGGAGGACACCAACGTCTATCGCCAGCGTCAACCGGGTTACGCAACCGTCACCATCACCTGCCCGCTGGGCGATCTGACCAGCCGCCAGATACGTGCCGTGGCAGATCTCGCCGAAAAGTTTGCTGGCGACTCCATCCGCACGACCGTCGAGCAGAACCTCGTCCTGCGCTGGGTGCCCGAGGACCGCGTGATCGATCTCTACAAGGCGCTCGTCCCGCTGGGTCTCGGCCAGCCCGGCGCGGGAACGATCGTGGACGTGACTGCCTGCCCCGGCACCGACACGTGCAAGCTCGGCATCGCCTCCTCACGCGGCCTGGCCCGCGAACTGAGCGAGCAGCTTGCCGTCCAGTCGTCAACGCTCGACCAGGCCGTCAAAGGCCTTCGCATCAAGATCAGCGGCTGCTTCAACTCCTGCGGCCAACACCACGTCGCCGATATCGGCTTCTACGGAAACAGCCGCAACGTCGGCAACTACACCGTCCCCCACTTCCAGGTCATGCTCGGCGGCCAATGGCGCCGCAACGGCGGCTCCTACGCGCTGGCAATGGGCTCCGTACCCAGCAAGCGCATACCGGAACTGGTCGGCCGCCTGACCAAGCGCTATGTCGCCGAGAAATCCGATGGCGAGACCTTCCAATCCTGGTGCCAGCGCATCGGCAAGAAGGCGCTCAAGGAAACCGTCGACAAGTTTGACGTTAAGCACGTGCCGCCACCATCCCACGAACAGGATCCCGCCTTCTACACCGACTGGGGCGATGTTCGGGCCTTCACCATCGGCGACATGGCAATGGGTGAATGCGCCGGCGAGGTTGTTTCCCTCGCCCAGTTCGGCTTCACCCATGCCGAAACCGAAGCCTTCGAATCGCAGCTTCTGCTCGATGAGAAGCACTACAACGAAGCCGACTATAAGGCCTATCACGCCATGCTCACCGCTGCCAAGACGCTCGTGCAGCTCGAGTGGACCGACGTGCCGGATGACCCCAACGTGATCGTGGAAGAATTCCGCAATCGCTTCGTCGAGACGAAGCTCTTCTGGGACCCCTACCACGGCGATCAGTTCAGCCGCTATCTCTTCGCCCGCCACGAAGGCGCCGACACCCGCTACACCACCGATACCGTGCACAAGCTTGTGGAGGAAGCGAACCTCTTCATCGATGCCTCACACAAGGCCCACATGCGCTGGCAGGAAAAACAGGCCGCAGCCAACGCTCCCGCATCAGGTTCCCTGCAGCCGGCGACGGTCAGCTGATTCGCCCAATACTTCCATGGACGCATACAAGATTGCCATCAAGCTGTTCGTCGAAAACGACTCGTTCCTGACCGCAAACGAGTTTGTCCCGATCTTCCATTCCTGGATTCAGCAGGCCGCGTTCCCCGATCACGTCCTGGTGGACGTCGCCGATTACGGGCACGTGAAAGATGGCCCCGGCACGCTTCTGGTCGCCCATGAAGGCAACTTCTACGCCGATCGCATCGATGGAAGACTCGGCCTGACCTACTCCCGCAAGCAGCCGATCGAGGGATCGCTCCAAGACCGGCTGCGTCAAGCCATCACAACAGCCCTTGAAGCGGCCGAAAAACTCCAGACCGATCCTCGGGTCGAGGGACGATTGTCCTTCAAAACCGATGAGTTCGTGATCACCCTCAACGACCGCCTGCTCGCTCCCAACACCGCCGAGACCTTCGGACAGGTTGACCCGATCTCCGGCAGGTGCTGCAGGAGATCTACGACCGCAGCCCAATCAGATTAGACCATCGCCCCGACCCTCAAGCCCTCTTCAGCGTCCACGTGCAGATAACCAGCGCCCCTCAATCGATCAGCGAGCTTCGTTCCCGCTTGACGGCGAATTCAGCGCCTTCGCGATAATCGCACGATCCGCCTCCGCCAGCGGCAGTACCATCGCCGCTGCCTGCCCGCGCTCCGACATCTTCTTCCACGTCCGCTGCAGAATGGTGATCAGCTTCTGTTCGTCGTGATCCTGCGCAAACTCGTGAAAGTAGTTCTCCAGAAACACCACGCAAATCACGTCTTCCAGCGTCTGCATCTCCGGATCGGCCTTGAGCCGCTCCTTGCGGATCAGGAGCGCACCCGTCCAATCGTCGCCGCGTCGTATCCTGCCTCGTGCAGAATCTCCGCAGCCGTTTCCGCATGGAAGTCATACAACCGCGTCCGCCAGCGATGATAACCCGCGCGGTCCATCGGATACGCTGACCGCGGAATCTCCCAACGCCGGATGTGCTGCGCCCGCGCCGCCAGGCGCAACGCTTCCGAAGCCCCCGGCGCCAACCGCTCAAGCCAGGACGACATCCGCTGCGAATACACCAGTTCCTTCCCCGCCGGATCATCCGCGTTCGCCGCGTCAATGCACGCCAAGGCAAGTTGAAACCGATCCGTCACAGCGCCATTGGAATTCGCAAGGGCGCCAAATTCAACCAATTTCCGCGCCGAGCCCCGATCGGCTCCACTTGCCGTCTATCCCCGCATCGCCGTTCCTTCTATAATGCCGCCGCAGCCTGACGTTGGAAGGAGCCCGCGTGAAGAAGAGCCCATTGGCCGAGCGACTGGAACAGGTGAAGGAGCGAATCGCCGCCGCCTGCGCCCAGGCCAAGCGCGAACCGTCCGAAGTAACGCTTGTCGCCGTCACCAAAACAGCCGCCCCCGAGCAGATCCGCGAAATCCTCTCCCTCGGCGTCGGTGATCTCGGCGAAAGCCGCGTCCAGGTCCTCCAGCAGCGCGCCGCCCAAGTCAATGAGTTCTACAGCCGTCGCATGGCCCACGCCGAAGAAGGCATGCCCGCCAGGCTGCGCTGGCACATGATCGGTCATCTCCAGCGCAACAAGGTCAAGGCCGTCCTCCCCATCGTCAGCCTCATCCACAGCGTGGACAGCCTCCGCCTCGCTGAGGAGCTCGACCAGCAGGCCGCCAAGCTCGACAAGCGCATGCCCGTCCTCATGGAAGTCAATGCCTCCGAAGAATCGCAAAAGCAAGGCGTCGCCGTCGGCGCCGCCGTCCACCTCGCCGAGCAGATTGATTCCATGCCCAACCTTCAACTGCTCGGCCTCATGAGCATGGCCGCCATCAATGCCAAGGAAGACCAGGCCCGCCGAACCTTCGCCCGCACCCGCGAAATCTTTGAAGAAATGAAGTGGCACAAAATCGGCGGAACCGCGCTTCGCCACCTCAGCATGGGGATGAGCCAGGATTTCGAGCCCGCAATCCTCGAAGGCGCAACACTCGTCCGCATCGGAACCCTGCTGTTCGGCGGCAAAGTTGCCGATGATCACATAAGTGAAGAATGAATCCGAAATCCGAAGCTACGCGAAGACGCTGTGATCGAAATCCCGCCGTTTTGAGATTTCCGCTTTGTGCTTCTAATTTCGTATTTCGGAATTCGAGTTTCCCACCCAAGATGGGCCATGCCCGACATCGACTTCTTTAACTTCTTCCGCTACCTCCTCGGCACCGTCGTCACCGTCTACGCTACGATCATTACCGCCCAGTCGCTCTGGAACTGGTACGTGTGGTTCCAGGGCCCCGACAAGTTCATCACGCTCGCACGCCGCTACGTCATCGTCCAGGGCCTGCGCTGCACTTCAAGACCTTCTGGGGCAACGTCCTGATCTCACTGCTCCTGTGCATCGCCTTCCTGCTTATGTGGGAACTCCACCTCATGATTTACGCAAGGCAGATTTAGCTCGATGAGCCAGCCGCAGCCCGATCAACCCGATCGTAAAATGCTTCCGGATGAGCGGACCGACGCGCCGCGCCTTCGCGCCAAATCGTCTCCACCCACGCACCGTCGCGCCAGCTATCCGAAATCCCCCGCGATGAGCTTGAGAACCTCGCCGAGGAATACGGCCTCAACCCCCGCGACTACAAAACCAACCAGTCGCTCGTCACCGCCATTCACGCCCGCCGGCAATTGATCGCCTCGGTGGATCGCGATGCCCTGCTCGATATCGTCAAGTGGGGCCGCCGCCCCGTCACACTCAACGCCAGCAACGAGCAGATCGCCCAGGAGATCACCCGCATCCGGTCCATGCATTTCGCCGGGCTCTCCCAGCGCGGCCTGGTCGTCCTGGCCCAGATGCGCAGGCCTCAACGCTTCCGAAACCGACTCCATCCCCCTGCTCATCCGCCGCCTCAAGCGCCAGGAAGGTGTCTTCTCAAAGCTCAACCGCAAGCGCCGTTCTATGCTCGGCTCCCTCGTCTCCAAGATCGTCGGAGAAAACACCGGCGGCGACTACAAGTTCCTCCCCCCCACCAACGCCCCAAACTCCTCAGGCGAATCCCGACCGATCATCACCGCCCCCGCGCCCGCAACCATCAAGGAGGAAATCGAAGACGCCGGCCTCTTCGGCGGCATCGCCGGCCGCATCAAAAAGTCCGCCGATTCCTACGTCAACCAGAAGCTCGACGAGATCGAATCCCGCATCGACCGCAAGCTCGACGAAATCGACCGCCGCCTCGGCGAATGGCGCGACAAGGAAATCGCCAACCGCATCCGCATCCTCAAGATCACCCTCTGGGCCAGCGTCGTGGTGGGCACCATCTCCCTGATCTACTCCTACGTCGTCGTCAACTTCTTCACCCCCCACCGCCCGCCGGTCCCCAATCAGGCGCAGCACGCCACACGATAGCCATCCCGGCATCAATCTCGCTACCGCGGCTCCTTCCGCTTCTGAACAATCGCCCCCTTGACCACGAATCCCTTGTTCACCGCCTGGGTAATCCAGATCGTCTTCGCCCCCAGCTTCGCATCGGGACGAAAGACCACATCGACACGATCTCCGCGGATCTGAGGCGGCGGCGAGGCCGGCAGCCAGGCCCAATCCCATTTGCGGAGGTTGCTCAGAAAAGCCATCTCGCCCAAGGGAATCTCCCGCCCACCCTGCCACACCAGCAGCCGATAGCAGTAGCCCATGTTGCTCGCTGGAAGAACTGGAAGAAGCGGAATGTCCCACTCCGGAGGCGACCCATCCAGATAGATCGTCAGATCCTTCCCCGAAAAGCCCGGCGCAATCACAGGACCTGCCAACGACTGCGGCGAAACCAATGCCACGGACGGCTTGCCCTCAGGCAGCAGCGTAATGATTCCCTTCTCCCTCAGCGTTCGCTTTGCAACTACCTGCCCCCGCTCCACCGCCTCGGCATTCACCGTAACATCGAGCGAATGCTGCCCGCTCGACAGGCTCCTGGTAAGCTCCTCCGACAACGTCACATATCGCTCACCTTCCGACCCGATTCCCAGCGGCGCCGTATAGACCTGTTGACGATATTCCCCCGGCACCTCCCGCCCGTCCATCTTCAACTGCAATCGGTAGCGCATGCTCAAGCCCGATCTCGGAGCAACGTGTGCCCATTCGGTCTGCAACCGAACGACCAGCGGATCCCCCGCGCCACCGTGGTGCGCATCGCAATCGGCACCTTCAGCGCCTCCTCGGCATATTTCTTCCAGATCCCCGCCGGCAACTGACCCGACTTGTGGATCATTTCAAGCTCGCTGGTCCAGTCGCGCATCGGCGACCCATCCACCATCCGCTCCAGCACGGTCCGTTTCTGCTCCGCGGAAAGCCGCCCCTCCCACACCCGTCTGTCCAGGATCTCCATCACCCGCGGGCTATCTTTGAAACGCAGAAGAACGCCACTCGGCACATAGTTCAGCCCCCAATACGCCGACCGATAAGCCACCGGGTACACCAGGTACAGCGAGCCTCCCACCAACCCCAGCGCCAGCAGCAGCGAAACCCACCTCCGCCGCCACACCGCATTCTTGCGCACCTTCGCCAACTCCCCGCCGCATTCCGGGCAGCGATCCAACGTCTCGGGCAATCCGTGCAGATTGAACCCGCAGGCCGAGCAGACCGGATGCGACCACGCCACCCACTTCCCCCGCATCACCAGCCGCAGCAGCAGTGCGCACAGAATCACCAGCCCCAGGATCTGCAGCCAGACCAGCCCAAGCATGAGCGAAGCCTAGCACAAGACCGCGGAAACTTGGACCAAAATCGGGACTCGGGTAAGCCTGTATTCGCCTGCGTTTCCACCTCATCCCGCAGGCATTCCAGCCATCAACCCGGTGTTGCACAGGCCCCGCCCCGATCCCGAGCAAGCGCAAAAAGAAGCGACTTGAAAGCACCCATGCAACACATGGACATCCGCTTGTGCAAAAGCCCGGACCCAGGTAGTGGGTCAGTTTGAAAAGGATATTTTGATGCCACTCAGACAAAACCAGATTGATTCGCTGGTGGCGGCAGCGAATGCAGGCAGCGGTATCGCGTTACGGGCGTGAGACAGATGGGCGCAGTCTATCATCGCTGCGGAACTATCCGAGCCTGGGGAGTCTTCTCATCCCCATACGTCATTAACGTCACCAGGCGGCGGATGTTATTTGCCATCTCGTCGGAACTGTTCGCGTCGTAGCGCAAGGCGATGGCATAGGCGATAGCGAGGCGCGTGGCCTCGGCATTATCCGAGGGCTGGATAGCAGACATGACGATTTCCTTTCTCCGGCGGATCGCGTCGGCAAAACCGTCCGCCGGGGAAATCATTTTAACCCATAAGCCCAACCAATTCCTCGATTTCCCACACATGATCTGTCAACTTCGCCTCCATCGCGGGCGTTACCCGCAACGTCTGGTGAATCCGGCAGAAGTTGTAGTACATGAAGTGCAGCGCGATCATGTGGCCGTGGTTCTCAAGCTTCTTTGAGAAGGCGTTGGTAAGACGGGTGAAGCGCCGCATGCCCATCCGCATGGTGAGGTTCTGGCGCTCGACGTAGGACGTAGAGATATGATCGGGGTCGGGATCGCCCACCATTGGCTCGGGGCGAGCGGCAACGCACACCGGAGGGCTGTAGCGGGCTTCGCCAACGCGATCCTGAGCGTACGTCTTAATGAGCATCGCGTAGTCAACCTCTGTGCCAAAGGCCAGGTTTACGGCTTCGCGATAGGGAGCCCAGCCATCGCTGGTCATCTGAATGCGATCGCTCAGGCGTGAAGCCAGATCGGCCACAAAAACGTTGGCGTATCCGCCGCTGCGAAGGCCGACAAGCCAGCTAATCACCAGCTTCGATTTGGCGTCCAGGGCAACCCACGTCCAGCAGTCGCCGTAGCCCTTGCCGTAATGCCTCTTTTTGCAGTTCTGATTCTTCACCCCGACGAATGACCAGATTTCATCGACCTGCACGCGCTTTGTTTCCAGGCTGCACACATTCTCATCGTGATACGCCTTGCAAGCCTCCCCCATGCCGCACAGCAGCTTAATGACCGTGTTCTTGGCCACCCCGGTCATACGGACGGTCGAGCGGATAGAACATCCCTCAACCAGAGCGGAAATCACGCGGACCCATTGCTCGGTGCTTAGCTTGTTCATACTGACCATTATGCTTGAGCGATTAGGCATTGTCAAGCGGATGTTGTAATAATAATACAACATTCGTTATGGAGCACAACCGCCTTGGGTTCTCCTGATTTCCAGTGAAGAAACCCTTGAAATTGTTCGATAGGTGTTGTAATATCAAACCAACACGGTTAGTTTGATATGCAGGAGGCGGCGTGAACGAATCATTTGGTCAAATCTTCAAAAGGCTACGCATTGCGTCTGGGCAGACGCTGCGTTCCTTCTGTGCCGCTAACGATTACGATCCCGGAAACATAAGCAAGATAGAGCGCGGCAGGATGCTCCCCCCATCATCACGCAAGCTGGTGGAGGGCTATGCAAAATCGCTTGGCGTAAAGAGAGGTTCGCAGGACTATCAATCACTAATAGATTCTGCTGCGGCAGAATGTGGGCGCGTTCCCGATGATCTGATGGGAGATCGAGAACTTGTTGACAAGCTTCCGGTGCTTTTCCGGGCGCTGCGTGACAGCAAGCCCCACACCGATGGCCTCGATGAATTGATTGACAAGATACGCCGAGCGTAGGAATGAACAGATTTAGGGTGGATTTTGTCACTGACGAGCAGTTGCGACGCATAGCAGAGGGCTATCTCAACAAGCAGCATCCGAGCGGAAAGCTTCCGATCCCCATTGAGGAGATAATCGACCTCAAGGAAGGCATCGATATCATCCCAATCGAAGAACTGAGCAAATACGGACATGAAGCCTTCCCATCGAGGGACAGGAAGACGATTTACATCGACAGAGGGATATACGGGCACAAGAATCCTAACCGGCTGAGGTTTACGCTCGCCCACGAGCTCTCACACATCGTCCTTCATTCTCCCGTATTCGATGCTGCTGATTACATCGACATTGCTGGGTGGAAGAAATTCCTTGCCGAAATTGGTGACGAGATGCTGAAGCGACTTGAGTCGCAAGCGCACAAAATGGCCGGCTTTCTTCTTGTTCCAACCGAAGACCTATCTCACCAGTACTCGATGATGGCCGAGCGTCTGGAACACGACGGCATCGACATCAAGAAGTTGCCTCCAGAGGCGCTAAAGCACATTGCAAAGAAGATCGGGGAGATATTCCAAGTTTCATCAGGTGTAGTCCACCGTCGCGCAGTCCGGGAAGGTCTTTGGAACTGGGACGACATCCCCGCTTAACGTTTCGCCTCCCACCGCTTCGCCGCCGCCTTCCTGGCAATCTCTTTCCGCCGCTTGGCCGACAGCTTCTTCGCCCTGGCCTTACCGCCCTTGGCACCCCCGAGCCGACCCAGTGCCACCGCCGCCGGGTTCTTGCCCGAATCTGCTGCCTCATCTGGCGGCGCATTGCCTGTAGCAATATCCACGATAAGCTTAGCAAGCTGGTTGGGATCGCGTGGGCGCTTTGGATGCTTCATGCGTCCAATGTGGCATGTGAATCTGGGCGGGTCAAGCTTAAACGCTCAAGCAGAATTTCAAACTGACCCACTACCCGGACCCACACCGTACTCTCACCGTACCCACACCGTGCAAACGCCGTCGAGACAGGACCGCCACCGCAGTGCATCAGGTCCCTGCCCGCCGATTCCAGCCCAGCGCTCATAACCCCTTTGTCGCCAAGTGGCTGCGCCTGCCCTGCGCCCGGCACACCCCTCCAACCGGCCGGCTCCCATCCCGCTCGCCGCTGCAATTCCCCCCGGATACACTTGCCGTGCGTGTCCGCCCAGGAACTGGAACAAGCCCTCCGCGATCTGCCTGCCCACGGGCAATTGCTCAAATCGCGTCCCTCCCGCCAGCTCTGCGCTTTGAATGGGCCGGCAAGCCCTACATCCTCAAGTTCTATCCCCGCGCCCACAACCCCCTTAAGCGCCTGCTTCGCGGCAGCCCCGCCTGGCGCGAGTTCGTCCGCCTCCAGCTATTGCAGAAGCGCAAGATCCCCGCCCCCCGCGTCGTCTCCCACCTCTCGGGCTATTGGATCAACGGCATCAAGGGCGACGCCATCATCCTCGAATCCATCGAGCCGGCCGTCCAGCTCGATGAGTACCTCAACGACCATCTCCTGCACGGCGAGCAGGTCCCCGACCGCTACGAGCTCGGCCAGAAAGTCCTCGATCTCGTTCACGACCTCGGCAGCGCCAGGCTCGGCCACAGCGACCTGCACCTCGGCAACATGCTGCTCAAAGAGGGCAAGCTCTATCTGCTCGACGGATACGCCGTCCACACCGGGGGCCTGAAGATGCGCGATGTGCAGCTCCTGGCCCACAGCGTCAGCCGATCCGCAACACGCACCGAGCTGCTTCGCGGCTGGGACATGCTCCGCAGCGGCGTCCAGATGCCCCGCAAAAACCCCGTCCGCAAGCGCCAATGGCGCAAGTTCCTCGAATCCGCCGTCCGCGAGAATGACTACTTCGGAAAATTCTCTCACCAGGGGTGGTCCGGTTTCTTCTACAAGCACAACAAGTTCCCCCGGCGCTGGGCCCCGGTCAGCCGCCACGATGCCAGCCGCGAGGATTGGCACAGCGAGTGGCCCAACCTGCTTGCCCGCATCGAAAGCGACCAGCTCGAACTTCTCAAGCGCAGCCGCAGCGGCGATGTCCTCGCCGGCCAGATCGTCCTCGGCGGCCGCCCCGTCGAGGTCGTCATCAAGCGCCCGAAACGCAGCAAATTGCACCGCTATCTCACCGAAATCGGCCGCGGCACGCGCGTCCGCCGCGCCTGGAAAAAAGCCTGGGCATTGGTCGTCCGCGACATCCCCACCGCCTGGCCGCTCCTGGTCATGGAGCGCCGCATCCTCGGCTATGCCGTCGATGGCATCATCGTCTTCGAGCGCGTCGCCGGCACGCAGACTGGCCGATCTCGATCTCGATGCGCTCGAACCGCGGGCCCGGCAGAACCTCTTCCGCCGCCTCGGGCGCAATCTCCGCCGCCTGGAGCTGACCGGCCTCTCGCAGTACGACTCCAAGTTCACCAACTGGGTCATCCTCGACGATCCCCGGCTCGGGCCCACGCCGGTCATCGTCGATGTGGACGGCATCCGCCGGATCGTTCCGTCCCTGTGGCCCATCGACCGCCTGCTGCGCAAGCATCGCGCGAGCATCCCCAATACACGCCGGAGGATTCCAGGGAGCTGTGCCTGGGCTATGCCCCTTTTGCACACCTGCTGCGCGAGCCGGTTGCACCGAAGCCGGCCCCCGAAACAATGGACGATGCGAGCAGCCAGTGACCGGGATCGACCTCAAAACCTCGCCGCGGCGGATCCTGCTGATCAAGCCCAGCGCCATCGGCGATGTGGTCCACACCCTGCCCATCCTCAAGCTCATCCGCCAGCGCTGGCCCGAGCGCATCTCGCCTGGCTGGTGACGCCCGCCTGCTCGGGGCTCCTGGAGGATCATCCGCTCTTGAACGAGGTGATCCTCTTTGACCGCCGCAGATTCGGCGAAGGCTGGAGAAATCCGCGCTCACTCCTGGGCCTGACCTCGTTCACCATCGGGCTGCGCCGGCGGGACTTTGACCTGGTGCTGGACTTGCAGGGCCTCTTCCGCAGCGGCTGGCTCGCCTGGCAGACCGCGCCCCGGTGCGCATCGGCTTCGCCCAGGCCCGCGAGCTCGCCCACCTCTTCTACACCCACCACGTGGATGTCGGCCCCAAGGAGCAGCACGCCATCGACCGGTATCTCAAGCTGATCGCGGCGGTGGGATGCCCGAGCGGCCCCGTGGAATTCGTCTTTAACACGACGGAGCGGGACCGCGCCGGCATCGCCGAAAAGATCGGCCACGACCGCCCCTACGCCGTGCTGCTGCCCGGTACCAACTGGCCCACCAAGCGCTGGCCTGCCGAGCGCTTCGCCGCACTCGCCCGCGCCATCAGGGAGCGCTTCGGCTTGGAACCCCTCGTCGCCGGCTCACCGAATGAAGGGTTCCTGGCTCAGCAGATCGGCGGAACCAACCTCGCCGGAAAGACATCGCTCCGGGAACTGGTGGCGCTGCTGGAAAGGGCGCAGCTGGTCGTCGCCAACGACAGCGGCCCGATGCACATCGCCTCAGCGCTCAACCGCCCGCTGGTCGCGATCTTCGGCCCCACCAACCCCGTTCGCACCGGCCCCTTCGGCCGGGCCGACTCGGTCATCCGCCTGGATATCCCCTGCAGCCCCTGCTATTCCCGCCGCTGCTCCCACCAGAGCTGCCTGCAATGGCTCGGCATCGAACCCGTGCTGCAACTGGCCCGGACGCAACTGGAGTTGCACGCGCATACCAAGGTTCAGCATTCCGTCCCGGGAGAAATGCCCGCATCAACTTAGAGCGTGTTCCCGCTACGCCGGCGCCGCGCCCTGTTCCCTGGGCCCGATCTCGTAATTCCCCTCGAGCACCGCTCCGGCCCCCACGGCCAGGGTGGTCGCGCTGACATCCCCCTTCACCTCGGCGTCGGGGCCGATCAGCACCGGACCGTTGCTGATGATCGTCCCCTTGGCCTTGCCGCGGACGATCAACCCGCCGCACTGGATCTTGTCGGCGACAGCGCTTCCCTTTTTCTCGATGGTGACGATGCCGCAGGTGGCGATCTGCCGGCGGGCCTCGTAGCTCTTGATAGTCATGTCCTCGAGCTTGAGGCTCTTGTGGCAGAACTTGCAGGTGATGGACATGGCGCGCCGCCCCACCTCCTGCGGTTTGCCGCAGAACAGGCAGGAGATCGTCTGGCGATCTTCGCTGGGCCGCGCAGTGTGTTCCGGTCCGGGCATGGATATGAGAGGCGCTGTCAGCACTCGGGCCGTCAGCTATCGGCCAAGCCAGTCGCCGATGCATGCGCAGAGCGCGCTTCATCGTTCTCCGGCTGAATGCCGACAGCTGACAGCCGAGAGGTTATTTCGTCGCCGGCTGATTCTGTCCCTGCATGGCGCTGATCGCCGCGCGGTTGACGCTGGCCTGCACCGCGGGGGTGGTGGCGGCGTTGCCGTTGCGGTTCTTAACCGCCTCGGGACCGACCGAGACGTGGCCGGAGAAGATCGCGCCTTCATCGACCGTGAGCTTGGTCGCCCGCAGGTCGCCCTCGTAGCGAGCGGTCTGCTTGAGCTCAATGCGGTCGGCGGCGATGAGGTTTCCCTTCACCTCGCCCTCGACGATGATCGCGCCGCTCTCGACGTTCAGCGGCCATCCGCGCTTCGCGGGCCACGTGCAGCCGTCCGGCTGAGGTGATCTTACCCTCGAAACGTCCCTGCAAACGCAGGCCCTTGTCGAACGTCAGCTCGCCCTTGAACGATGCATCGGGACCGAGAACCGTCGGGAATTCGTTAACGGGATCAGCCATGCAGCGCCTCCTGCGCAGTATTGAAACGAACTTATGGAATTGCCCGCGGTGCTGGATCGTGCGGGCCTTGGTGGGCGGCATTATACGCGCAAAGGTTGCCTGCTCAACAAAGTCCGCCTGCCAAAATCGGGGAAATTTGACGGACGCTGCGGGCGGGCTTCCAATGCCCGCGCTTGGGGCCCCTGCAAGGAGATGCGATGGCGGAATTCGACGGTTTGTTCAGCGGAATGCAGACCCTCGCCCGGCTCTCGGACGTGCAATCGCGCTCCATCAGCCCCGAGAACTTCACCGGCGAAAAGGGCAGGGGCGGGATGGCCATCGACGGCACGGGCAAACACGCGGCGCGGGAGCTGGGACAGGGATGGAAGGTCTCGCCCTCGGTGCAGATCGAGCCGGGACAGACGTTTACCCTGTGCGACATCGCCGGCCCCGGCGCCACCCAGCACATCTGGATGACACCCACGGGACCCAACCGCCTGAGTATCCTGCGGGTCTACTGGGACGGGCAGGATCACCCCTCGGTCGAGTGCCCGGTCGGCGATTTCTTTGCCAGCGGGTGGAACGAGGTCCTGCCCATCTCGAGCCTGGCCGTGTGCGTCAACCCGGCCAATGGGTTCAACTGCTACTGGCCGATGCCCTTTGCCCGGCGCTGCCGGATGACGATGACGAACCTCGGTGACGAGGCGATGGTTCTCTACTACCAGATCGACTACGCGCTCGGACCGGTCGCGACCGATGCCGCGTACTTTCACACGCAGTTCCGACGAGCCAACCCGCTTCCGGACAAGCAGGATTACACGATCCTCGACGGCGTCCGTGGCAAGGGGCACTACGTCGGCACCTACATCGCCTGGGGCGCCAACAGCGAGGGATGGTGGGGCGAGGGGGAGATCAAGTTCTTTATGGATGGAGATGAGCGATTCCCCACCATCTGCGGCACCGGCACGGAAGACTACTTCTGCGGCTCCTACGGGTTTGCGGACCCAAAGACCCGCCGCTACGCCGCCGTTCACGACGCCCTATGCGGGTTTTGCGGTGATCCAGCCGGCGAGTGCCGATCAGGGCCCCCGCCGCTTCGGGCTGTACCGCTGGCACATCACGGACCCGATCCGGTTTGCCCGCGACCTGCGTGTGACCATCCAGGCGCTCGGCTGGCAGAGCGAAAACCGCTATCTGCCGCTCCGGGACGACATCGCGTCGGTTGCGTTCTGGTACCAGACGCTGCCGGCGGCGCCTTTCCCGCCGCTGCCGGGGAAAGACAAGCTTGCGATCATCTGAAAGCAGGCGAACGACTACCGCAGCGAATCCACGAAACGGGCGATCTCGTTCCAGAGGGCCTCGCCGCCGTCTTCGTAGACGGTGTTGTGCCTGCCGCCTGCGACGGGATAGAGACTGGCACTCGGCGCAGCGGCGACCAGGCGATTGGCCATCGCAAACGGCACCAGTTCATCGTGCGTGCCGTGGATGATCAGCGTCGGGCAGAGCACCCGCCGTATCTTCTCTTCGTTGTCGAAGCGGTACTTGAGGATCAGGGAGGTGGGGAGCCAGGGATAAACGTGATGGGCTTCGTCCTTCATGCTGGTGAAGGCGTCCAGCGTGACCAGACCCGCCACGGGCCTCCTGGAGGCGAGGTCGATTGCCGCCGCAGCACCCAGCGACCAGCCGCCGGCGATGATCTTCTGGGGATCGACGTCCGGGCGGCGGATGACCTCTTCGTACGCGGCCTCGGCGGTGGCGTAGATGCCGGCTTCGCTAGGCTTACCGCCGCTCATGCCGTAGCCGACGAACTCGGGGATGATGACGTTGAGCCCCAGGCGGCGGAAGTTGTGGAACTCGCTCTGGGCGTCCGCCAGGCACATGCCGTTGCCGTAGAAGTAGATCAGTGTGGGACACTGCCGGGCATCAGGATGCGGCCGGCCGTCGGGGGTCAGGGCCGGGCCGAAGAGGCGCGACTATTGTCTCGCCCGCGGCGGTTTTGAGCCGGAGCAACTGTGAGCCCGGCGAGGAGGGGCGGACGACCGCCTCGGTTTTTCCCTGCGTTGCGGCGCCGGGGAAGATCATCCAGTTTTGCAGGAGCATCAGCACGAGGATCAGTCCCAGGTAAGCGGCGAGCAGAACGCGGACGATGCGAACGGACCAGCGGCGGATGCGGCCGGGTGCCGGCGCGGTGAATCCGGCGGGGGCGCCTGCTCCGGCCTCGGTTGCAAAGCCGATTCCGCCACGAGGGGATTGTACCGCGGGCGAGGCGCCGTGGGAGCAATTACCCGCCGTCCCGGTCAGGAGGGACTGGCGCGGCAAACCGCATGTCATTACAATCATCGCCATGAGCTGGGAAGCGTTTCGACTGACGAGCAAGACCCCGTCCGAGCTTTACGACGTGCTGGGGCCCGAGGGGGTGGATCACCTGGTGCGGCAGTTCCTGACCGCCTGCTGGAACGCCCTGCCCGCGGGCACGCGCACGATCGGCGACTGGCGGAAGCTCACGGCGGAGGTCTTCGAGCGCAACATGCGGATCTGGTCGCGGATCAGGAAGCCCAACCCGGTGGAGTTCTTCCGCGACCTTCGGCCCGAACCGGCGGACGGGCATCTGCGACAGGCGATGGTGCTCTTGTGGATGATGCTCCCCCGGGCCGGCGGGCGGAAGTTCTCGGATACGAAGGAGATCATCACCGCGATCTACCAGCGGAACCTCGCGGCATGGGACGAGGATAACGCAACGTTCACGGGGACGGCGAAGAAGAAGGGAAAGAAGCCCGCCGCGACGAAGAAGAAGCCGGCCGCGAAACGGAAGACAGTCGGCAAGGGGAAGAAGCGGCGGCGCTGACCGGGGTGGCGGTGACGCAAATCCGCGCGAGCCGCGTGTCAGCCGCCCCGGCCTGGACGGGATCGACGCGGATGCACACCGATGAGCGGCGTCAATCCGCGCTGATCTGTGTGCATCCGCGGCCGGTTGCGCCGGGCCGGCTAATCGTTGGGCACGACGGTCTTTTTCTCCGGGCGATAGGGAACCATGGAGCGGTCGATGATATAGGCCACGCGCTTCTGCACGGCCAGCGATGCGTTGGCGGTGCCGGCGTTCTTCCAGCCCTGGACCAGGACGTAGCAGGTGAAGGAGTCGGAGCGGGTGGTGATCAGGTTGCTGATGCGGTCGAGCTGGAGGAACTGCTCCTCGAAGTCGCCGCGCACGCCGTCGGCATCCGTCTGGCTGCCGGTAAGCGGACGCGGAAAGAGCTTGCGGCCGGGCGAGAGATCGCCGAGGCCGCCGTCGGGGTCGCCATCGCCGGGCAGGGGTGGGTTGTTTTGATAGCTCGTGGAGTTCCTGTCGGGGTTCAGGTACTTCATCGGCAGCAAGCCCATGGCATCGGCAAAGCCGTGGCCATAGAAGGGATTGCCCGAGCCGCTGGTGAATTTCCAATCGACCTGACCGGCCGGCCGCAGGTCCACCACATCGTTCAACTCGTAGAGGCTCTTGAACGGCCCATGCGGCACCAGCACCGGCGCAGCGGTCGGGCCTGCCGGATTGGGCTGGCCATCCACATCGCGGTAGTACTCGATCGCCTTGGCCAGCTCCTCGTTGAGCGCGCGATACGTCAAATGCTGCGAGGGGTTGGATATCCGGACGATGTTGGACAACTGCGGAATGGGCACATCGCCGTTGGCATCGGCGCTGCCATCGTTGGGATCGACTGTCATGCCGGAGTTGGGGTTCACGACCAGCGGCAGTGTGGAGAGCACCTTCCAGTTGGCGGTGTTGATGTTGATCAGGCCCTCCACGCCCTGGGAATACTCCGCGGCATAGGACTGGGGATCGGCGCCGTTGCCGGCCTTGCCGCCGCTGTTGGACTGGGGCAGCCGGGCAAGCATATGCCAGTACGGCGGATCCTGGTTCCACTGGAAGGGAGCATGCTGATAGCCCATCACGAACGCGGTGCCGGAGAGGTGCGCCCTGGTGCAGACATAGGCGCACGGCTTCATGTAAAGCGGGTTGGGCACATTGGTGGCGGGAATGTAGGGGTTGAGACGATCGGTGTAAGTGACGACCTGGCCCACGGTGTAATTCGTGTTGAACTGCCAGGGCTGCTGGATGGGGTAATCGGCCATGGCATCATCGTGCGGCGCCTGCACGGTCAGGAAATCGAACAGGTGGGTGGCCCAGTGATAGCGCCAGTAGCCGCCCCAGTCGGCGCCGACCTGGGCGATGCCGCGCGTGGTATCGGCCGGGCGGAAGGAGGGATCGGATGCATAGTCATTGATCGCAAAGCCCAGGTAGTTGTTGGTCGTGACCGTCTCGCCACTGGACGGGGCATACTGGTATTGGCCGCCGCTGACGTATTCGGGAATTGGCTCATTCACGTTGCCCTGTCCACCGGAGACGTAGCGGTCGTCGCCGCCGCGCATTGGCGTGATCAAGGGGCAGAAGCGCCCGATCTGCTCGCGGCTCTGCGTGGTGCCGGTGTCAGGCATCCACTTCTGATCGCCTGATGTCAGCTTCGCGGGATCAACGTTGCCCATGGGCGCCACATTCCCGGCAAGTGGCGCGGTTTCGTTGATCTGGAAGCGCGGATCATCGTCGAAGTCAGTATCCTCGGCGAAGACGCTGTCGGCGGTGATGCTGTTAAGCTCCACGATTTGAGCGAGAGTGGGATCGCCACTGATCGCGTCTGCCGAGCCCGGCACCGGGACAGCGTAAATCTGAGTTCCCAATGCACTGGTATAGGGGACCAGGTCCCCCGCGGCCCCATGACGCGAGATGCGGTAGGCGCCGATGAAGGGAATCTGCATGAGATCGCCGTTGCGTGCGATGCCGCCGAAGGGGAAGAGCGCCGGCGCCGGCAGCCCGGATACATGCTGGCCGGTCGAGGTGTTGACCCCGTTCCAGGCGGTGGGAACCAGCGGATTGACCTGCCAGCCTTCGGCATGAAGCTGGATGGGAAAACTCGTCGGGTAGGATGCCGTGGTGTTGTTGTTATTCGTCGCAATACCGCCGGTCGCACCGAGCGTGATGGGCGTCAAGGGTCCAGTCGCAGCCGGGGCTGTTGGCAGCGGTGGCCACTGGGTGACCGATGGGTCCCCGTCCGTAAAGACATAAGTCTCCGTCCCCTGCTGGCGCCCCCGCCATAAGCATGCTCCCCATATCGCACCAGTACCGGGATATCGAGTGTTCGGCAGCCAGAGATTCGTCCCGCCTGCGCCGCAGGCCGGGCAACCATCATAGCGCCCGGGATAGACGAACTTCCACTGGCCCGGCTCAAACTGGGTTGCATTTGAGCTTGCATTGGGGGTCGCCGGTGCGGCATCGGCGTTCTGGCGGACGTAATGCCAGATTGCCGCCAGCGAGCCAGCGCGGTGAAGGGCATCCGAGCCATTGGGCAATTGAAGACCCGTGAAATCAAAGGAATCCACCGGAACCAGGTCGCTCAGGTTGAACTCATCATCAAAGCGCATCGGCTCAACGATCCGGTCATGGTTCACGTCAAACAGCGGCGGATAGAAACCCTTCGAAGGGAAGCCGTCTGCACGGCGAGGACGCATGATCACCAGTTCCCGGTTGAAGACGCTGCGTATCGGCGGCCAATCATCACCGGATGACGCATGACCCGTCTGAGACCACGTTTGGTCATTCAGACCGGAAAGACCCGGCACGCAGGCAACGTTCAGTTGCGGCAGGCCGGGCCGGGTCTCGGCGGCGTTCCCCGCCACGATCGCCGCCTGGTAATCGGTGGAGCGCCAAGTCCCGGGGCTGGCACCGGGAATGTGTCCGCTGCCGGGCAAGCCGCTCACCGTCGGCCGGCTGCCGGCGGTTCCGTGTCCCTGGACCGCTCCGTCATAGTTCTCCAGCAGAAGGTAGCCGTGGGCCGGGACGATCAGCGGATGGCCCAGGGTGGGCGGACTGTCCCCCGCCGGGTCTGTGTTGTAGACCTGCGCCTGACTGCTGAGCACTGCAGTGGCTTGTCGGCCCGGATCAAAGTCGGCGATCAATTGCGGGCTGCTCAGGTAGTACGGACTGCCTGGGTTTGAGTCCAAGTGCTTCAGATCTATGCCATAGCCGTAATTGGCGTAGGTCGCGTCGTTGATCACGTGGCGGCGGTCCAGGGCCACCAGCTTCCAGTTGGTCATTTCGATGTCATCGTCGTAGGGGTTGTACAGCTCGATGGCCACATAGCCGTAGGAACTGGTGGAGGCCTGGGTATCGGTGTCGGCGAAAACTTCCGTGATGTACGGCTGTCTCTCATTGCCGTAAACCACCGCGTTGACCTGCTGAACGACACCTTTCAGCACGGCGTTGAGCACGATCCGATGAGCGGTCACGTCGCCGGTTCCATGGCCCTGGAGCAATTGTGTGTTGTTGTTGGGATCGGCGATCGGTCGTGTCGTCGCCCCGAGGCCCGTCGTAGCGGGATCGTCGATGTCCTTGTCGAAATCGGAATCGCGCAGGTCCTCGGTGTTCACCGCGGCGATCGCCGCACGCAGGAGCATTTCCTGGTTTGCGGGGAGCCGGGGTGTCATCGTCGTAAACGCCGCGCCCTGATTTACCTCAAGGCCCTGCCCAGGCTTATCGGTCACGCTGACCGACAACGGCGAAAAAGGCATGGCGCAGGATAGAGGAGCGGAACATGCGCCGCGGGTTCCAGGCATAGGGAGCCCTCTGGTTGGCACCGCTAAAGGGATAGCGGGTGGGGTCGAAGTTCGGCGGCACTCCTGGCTGTTGTAGTAGGTGTCCCCAACTGCCAGGAAAGGCGTACCCGGCACCTGCTGATCCCAGAACTTCTGGCCGACGTAGGGGTCGTTCAGGGTATAGCCATCGCCGGTAATTGGGACAGCGGGATAGGCGGGGGTTCCGCCCCATTGACCGGCGGTGCTGTTGGCCGGTTCCACGCCGATGGTGCCGGCAAACGAATCGTCAAACGGCGTGTGCGTGCCATCGCCATCGGACATGACGTTCCAGAAGGCCCGCCACAGCACGCCGAAGCTGGCGGTGTTGGCCGAGGCCTTGGGGGGGACATAGCCCGAGTAGTTGTACTTGGTGCTGTCGTTCCAGTAGGGCATCTGCTCGCCCCAGACGAAATTGACAGCGCCGGAGAAACTGAAATTGTCGCCGTCGTAGCCGGCATAACCATCGTTCTGGAGGTCGCTGGAGCTGACGGTGACCGGTCCAACCGCCGGCTGGTCGATTCCCGCCCCGCTGGCGACTCCGCCGACATCCATGTCCCACAATCCGTTCATGTTCCGGCGGGGCTGCTGGTTGGAAACCGGGTTGCGCGTGACCAGCATGGTGCGGCGGGAATGGTCGTAGGGATGGTATTGCGCGGTATCGCCGATCTCGCTGTGCTTCCAGTTGCCATCCACCATGGAGTCGTAGTCGAAGTTGTCGACGAACCACTGCAGGACCGAGTTGGGCGTCGCGGGGTAGGCCGTGGCGTCGGAAGCCAGCGAGACATACTTGCCCTTGATATAAACCGGCGGCCCGGGCGTACCGTTGGGCGCGGTGGTGTAGATCGAGTCCCTGTTGTTGGGCGACGCAAGCTTCGAGCTTACGTCATAGAACAACTGTTCCAGCGGCGAGCGGCCCGCGCCGGGATTGATCATGCAGAAGTGGTAGGCCAGCGCCATCGCGTCCTGCGAGCCGAAGGCCTGGTAGCTCTTCTGCTGCGGACCGACGGGACTGGGACTTTCATCGAAGTTCAGGCCCGGGTGCGAGGGGCGGCGGCCCAGCTCCTGGTACATGGCATCGCCGATCGAGTTGTAGAGAAACTCATAGCTCGGGGGGTTGGTGCCGAGATTGGCGCGAGCCGTGCCGTCGTCATCGAGGACCGGCCACTGGGCATGGGTCCAATTGGTCGTGGTATCGCCCCGCGTGTCCATGCCGATCGGCCGGAACCAGGTGTCCCACCAGTAATCCTTGAGCGCCGTCATCTCCTCGCCCTGCCAGCCGGGGATGATGCCGCGATCCAGCGCGTTGGTCCAATCCAGATTGAAACTCCGCAACAGCGAGCCGAGATCGATACTGGAGGGGAAGTCGTAGGTGACGAGCCGGTCCTTGTCGCGGGTTTCAAGCCGCGTGGAACTGGTCGGATCGTTGCTCCAGGCCGTGCGGTCGCCTTCATAATTGGCATCGCCCTGGGCCCAGGCGGTGTTGACGTTCAAAGCGGAGTTGTTGTCGATGATACGGATCGCGCCGTAGTAGCGCACGCCGTCGATCTCGGGGATCGGCAGGGGAAACAGGCCGGAGTCGGCGATGCCATCGCCATCGGCATCAGCGGCCAGAAACGTCGCATCGGCGGGACTCGCGGCAGGCTGGTAGTTCCAGGTGCAGTAGTCGCCATAGTTCCCCCCTCCTGCCGCGGCGCCCGAGACCGACAGGCGGGCCCGCAGGGCCGGATACCACTGGCCGCCGATCTGCTTGTACGTCGGCTGAAAGTAGAGCTTGGGGAGCGAGAGCAGGAATCCCGGCTGATTGTCCGCCACGTCCGGCCCGCGGAACTCCCAGAAGTAGTTGGGATGGGCGGTCTTGAGGTCCTTGGAGAGGTTCTGAAACGGGGGATAGCTGATCGAGGTCCAGACCGGCATGTTCGGAGGGGTGCCGGTGTTCAGCATCTGCGCAGGTTCGATCAGACCGGGATAGCGGGAAGCCAGCCAGACGTTGTTGGGATCGGCGATCGGCACCGCAGGGGTGTTGTTCCAGACGGTGCTGTTGTTGAACAGGTTCATGGAGGGGCCGGGCACGGAGACCCCGTCCCAGTTGTCGTAGGTGGTGGGAACCTGCGGATCGGTCGAGACCGGGCGGTAGCTGGTGCCGTCGTAAAGATCGTTCTGCACCGCACTGGCGGTGGTGCTGAGGAGGCTGCTGGCCGCCAGATCGACCTGGTTGGAGGTCTGGTTATCCTTGACCGCGTAGCGGTCGATGCGGGTGGTGGAGATGTAGGCGGTGCCGATGAGTGCCATCAGCACCAGGAGGGCCACGACGAGAATCAGCACCGAGCCCGGCCGGGAGAGGCGGAAGCGCTTCTGCAGGCGATCCAGGATGAGCGTCAGGGGTGTGGTGAGAAATCTCATGGCTCCAACCTCTTTGGTCTTGGGTAGCATGGCCGCCTCAGCCATGTATTTCAGCCTGGTGCAGGGGCAGGACACCCCATGCTACGGCAGGGCAATCACGTACTGGAACGTCTGGCCGTCCGGCAACCGATTATTCGGGTCGTCCAGCGTGATCGTGATACGAATCAGGCGGATTCGCGTCAAAGCGTCGTCGCCAATCAGCGGAGCGCTCGTCTGAACCCGAACCCCGCCGCCAAAACTATTCTGCTCGGCCCCCACCGGCCCGAAGGCGCAGAGGTAACGCGAGCCCTGGAACAGGCAGTTGGGATTGGTGGGATCGGCATAGTCGCCGTTGCCGCCGCCTTTGCCGGGCGAAGGAAGCAGACCCTGATTGTTCGGCGGTCCCGGCGGGTTGGCGCCACGGCGCTCTCGGGCTCGAGATCCTTCTCAAAGGGAGCGCCGACGATCGTGGGCCGCGGGCTGGGTATGAAACTATTGCCCGCGGTTCCCCATCCCGCGCCGCCTGAAAAGCCGGTCATCATGATATCGCGCAGGGGAACGACATCGGTGATGTCGTTGTTGGTCGTCCCGCCGGCGATACGGTTTGCGCTGTAGCCGTAGATATGGCCATCGCCGTTGGTGTCGCGGGGGAAGCCATACCAGCGGATGCGACGGACCCAGGTGGACGGCGTCTGCGGGTTGGTCGGGTACCCAGGGTCCTTTGTCTTATCGACGTAATAGTCCACGATGCCGTCGGTGGGATGCGGGTCGAGCGTGTCGAAGTAAACGTCGTTGATGCAGCCGTAGTGCTGGTTGAGCACCGCGCCGTTGTACTGGTTGTTGTCCTGCTTGAAGAAGTCGCCGGCGTACTCGACGATGAACTGGGTGCAGTGGCGCAGGAAGATGGGCTGCTGCTGGGCGACGCCCGCAGGCGTGAGGGGGCTGGTCACCGTCGGATTGGCGCGGAAGCGGTAGCAGAGCGACTCCCACCAGCGCCAGTTGTAAGGGCTGGTTGCAGTGTTGTAGCCGTTGGCCCGCTGGATCGACTTAAGAAGGATGCTCTTGAAGGTCGCAAAGTCGCCAACAGCGCAATCGTAGCGGCTGTCCTCGATGGATTTGAAATCATTCTCCTGGTCCCAGCTCGCCGCGTACCAGTTGTTCGGGTACTTCGGATCCGTTGGCGGAAGCGGGAACATGAAGTCGCGCTTGCGCACGTCGTTGTTAGACGAACGGTAATCCGGGCTTGTGCTGACATTGAGGCTGCCCCACGAGGAGTCAGGGATACCCAGCTTGGTGGTGTCAACAAACCAGCGGGCCAGGGGAAGATAGCTCGTCAGATCGGGGGAGCTGACAGTAAGCAGCGGCGGCGCGATGAACGGCGGACGGTCGATGGCGGTGAGGAGATAGCCATGGGGCGTCTGCCCCGGTGCGTTGCTGGCAGGATCGATCGACTGATTCAGCGGCGGCGGCGCGGGGCGGTCCTGGCCTGCCGAGCCGAGAGTCTGCGAACCCGCCGGAGAAGGCTCAAGTGGCGCCCAGTCCTGCATCCATCTCATCGGCGTATCCAGAGGCACCGTCGGCACGCGGTAGCCCGGCGTCAGAAGGATCTGCATGCGTCCCAGGATCCAGTCGGAGGCGAGATAATTCTTCGGATTGCTGTCGTAGTTTCCCTCGCCGGGATAGCTGGGAAGCGGCGGTGGCCCGTTATCCACGTCCCAACCGTCGCCGGCCGTGCCGGGGAGCCAGAGGTGGCCGAACCAGATGTACGCTTCGCTGGCGCTCTGGCGGGCGGCAAACGATGCGGGGGCAGGATTGTAATTGGTGGGCGGGGGCACCCTCGTGTCCCTGATCGGCTGGGGCCGGTCCGGATCGCCGCTGTTGCCCGTCTGGCGATCAAAATCGCCGCTTGCGAAGAAGCCGAGCGTGTCGATGCGGTGGATGGCATCGTTGATCTGGCCCCAGCCCAGCCGCTCGCCGTAAACAGTTGGCTCGCCCTCAATGTTGTTGCTATTCAGATCGATGGTGAGCGGATTGCCATCGCGGTCGTTCTTCATCGCCTGGCGGTTGCGGAAGGCGACCTGCTGCTGGGAATCGATGATCAGGAACGGCGTGTCGGCCGAGTGGGAGAGGGACTGGCCGATGTCCTGCTGGAAGACCATCTGGGCCGAGAAGCTGTCGCGGGTGACCGAAGCCATGGCCTGGCCGGCACCGACGGTGGCGGTGACGACGCGGAAGGCCTCGTTGATGCCGATGATGAGCAGGAGCACGAGGAAGATCGAGATCATCACCTCGATCAGGGTGAAGGCGGAAGGAAAAGGATGAAGGATGAAGGATGAAGGATGAACAGGGATGCACCGCGATGATGCGGGGGAATGCGCCTGTGCGACATGGGCGTCGTGGCCGCAGCGCAGGGGCCGGACGCGCGTGGCGCCTTGTTGAGTACTGGCTCGATGGATGGGTCTCATGGCGTTTTAGTTTCGTCCGATCGGCACAACGGCGGTGTAGAGGTAGACGTCCTGGGCGGGGCCTTTGAAGGTCGGCGCCGGATTGCCGGTGTGATTCGCATCGTTACTCGCGTAATCCCGCTCGCGGCCGAGAATCCAGGCGCCCTCCCACTTGCCGGTGCCGGTGTCTTCGTTGCTATTCTGCAAGTCTTTTCCAGGCACCAGTTGCCATTGATCCTTCCCGACCGAAGGACCGAGCTGATAGACCTTGCCGGGCTGGCGGGGAACGGTGGCAGTCGTGTTCTGCGAATTCGTGTCCTGCATGATGACGTAGCAGCCTTCGGTCATGGCGCCGTCACCAGCCGGATTCTGTCCATCATTGAGCGTAAGAAGATCGGGACCAGGGCCATCAGAAGGCTGCGTCGCGTTCTGGTAATCGTTGGTCACATTCACCTGAACGTAGCGGGGAGAGAGGTTGGCCGTGGAAACCGATGAAGCGGGCGGCTCCTGGCCCGACCACTTGGTCCAGAACTGCCCGATGTCGGGACCATCGGGCGTCATGTCGAAATTCGTCCGGCTGCGCACGTTGGCGACGATGATGTACACCTGCATCACCGGCGACCAGGTGGAGGGCGGGTAGTTGGGATTGCCGTCGCGGCGGTAGAGAAACGTCCAGGCGTAGCGCGTGTCGTTGACGTTGATCAGGTTGCCTCGAAGGGCCTCCCAGCCCTTGAGCGTATAGACCGGGAAGACCCGCCCGGGGAAGGCCGTCGGCGCGGGCGTGCCTTGTGGCAGATACTGTGTAGGCCAATTAAACCACGGTTGGGGGCCGGTGGGGGTTATTCCGGTGACATCCACCGCGGGGACATCGATGCCTGTCGCCGGAAACAGCGAATTGCCAACCTGCAGGGGTAATTTGTCATAAGTAGTTCGCGCCGGCGGAGTGTAATACGTAGGTGGATTGCCCGGATTGCTTGGTGGCATCGTGCGATCCTGATTAAACGCCCAGGCGTAAAAATCCGTATCGGGCGCATCCGACCCCATGGCCAGGCCGGTGATCGTGCCGACGGCGCTGCGGCCGATGCCCATGGCACGCGTTTCGTCCGCGGTCGCCTTGGTCTGCTTGACGGCGACGGGAAAGATGGCGGCCAGCATGATGAAGCCGATGCCCAGCACCACGACGGCGAACATGACCTCGGGGAAGGAGTAGCCGGGGCGCAGAAGCGACGGAGGGAAAAGAGGCGTCTTACGAGCCGCGACTGTGAGGGAGCGGGATGCGAGCGTGCGGACAACCGCTCCCTGACGGTCGCGGCTCGTCGCCTGGTCCTTTCTTCGCTTTGTCGCGTTCTTCACCATCATTGTCCCGTGGTGTTCAGCGTGCCGTTGAAGCGATCGACCAGGAGGGGCGTGCCGTGGGTGTCTAGCCAGTTTTCCTCAGCTACCTCATTGCTGTTTGTGTACTGCGTACCAAGCAGTTGCGGATCGGTGTCGTTTCCGCCAGCCGTCTTGAAGGCCACCGCGTCGAAGAGAACGATCCCGAACTGCGAGCGGAGTTGATCCTCTTCCGCCAGGCCACTTGGACCCGGATCCACCACTTCGGCATTAGAGGGAACAAGGGTGCTGCTTCCGTTTCCAGTCTGACTGCTGGTCTGATCGTAATAGAGCAGGTCGCCCATGGGCGTGGTGGTCCCGTACACACCGGAGGCGGCCCGATTCCGAATATGAAAGCCATAGGTCTGGCAGGTCAGGCGACCATAGGAATCGAAGAGGATGACGCCGCCGTAGGCTGCGCGGGTGGGTGAATTGTTGAGGTTGACGACGGTGTTGTAACCGATGTAGCCGTCGTCCTGGCGGGCACCGTTGACCACGCTGCAGTCATCTACCACCTGCAAGCCCACACCGGGCGTGAGGGCGAGAAAGTCGCGCTCGGGCACGAGATCCAGGTAAACCTGCCGATCCGCGCTCCCGTCGGCCCGGCTGGCCGAGGAGATGTCCGCCTGCCAGACTTCGGCGGCGGTCACGACGTCGGGGTTCTGGGGGTCGCGGAAGAAGAAGACGCCGGTGGTTTTCTGGTTGCCGATGGCCTCGGTGCGGCGCGGGCGATCAGGGCGCTGAGCTGGTTCTCGGCCCCCTCGACGCTGCGGTGGCCGCGGATGATGTTGAAGGCGGGCACCGCCAACGCCAGCATCAGGACGATGATGCCGATGACGATGAGAAGCTCGGTGAGGGTGAAGGCGGGGAGGGAATAAGGATGAGGGATGAAGGATGAAGGGTGAAAGAGGGAGGACGGACGTTCGGGCGGGCGTGCGGTGCGCCGCCGGGAATCTCATCCTTCCGCCTTGGTAGTTCATCCCTGGCATCATCTTCACTGCTCAAAGGAGTAAATGTTGTCTTCGCCGTAGGGCTTGGCAGTCGCCGGATCGGTGTAGTACCTCACGTCGGTGAAGTAGCCGTCCGGGCCCGCCGATGCCCAGAAGGGACGCTTGTCCGGGGAGCGAATGATCTTCGTGGTTACTTTCGAGGGGTCGGTCGGATCGGTCACGGTGACCTCGATCCCCGCCGCGGGGACGAGGATGATCGGGTTGCCGAAGCCGTCGAGGATGACGGGGGCGGACCCGGCGCCGGGCGGGGCCAGGGGGGCGATGCCGGACGGGGTCTCCATCAACTGGTTGGCCGGGATGCTCGACAGGGCCGTCTTGTTGTTGGGGATCTGAAGAAGGATGGCCATCGCCAGACGCGTGTTCAGCACGGCGTCGGAGTCATAGCGATGGGCAAAGCCGCGCCCGACGCCAGTGCCAAAGTTATTCTCGCATTGGCGTAGAGCGCACGATAGTGCGGGCCAACCGCCTGTCCGTTGTTCACCTGGGTATAGTCGTAGTAGTGCCAGAGGTCGTACGGCACCGTGGGCGGCGTCCCTGTCGGTTGCACAGGATTCCCAAGCGGCCGGATATACATCTCCGGCGGCTGCTGATTCAGGCCGTTGTTCACCTCCATCTCCGCGAGCAGGTTGCGGCAGTTCTGGAGCATAATGTGGGTCTGCTTGATCTTGTTGCTGGTGACAATGTGACTGACGCCGACCACCAGCAGGGCGATCAGGATGGCGATGATTGCCATCACCGTCACCAGTTCAATCACGGTGAATCCACCACGGCGGCTTTTCACATGACACCTCGATTGCACTATTCGCTCTGTCCAGGGCCCGGGGCACGCGCCGCGGGGGTTTTGCGGGCGGAAAATAGCCGATGGGCGGCCGGGAACTCAAATTACGCTCCCTTTGCCGCTTATTGAGACTTCTGCGGGGTCGCCGACTCGTAGCTGTACAGATTGTCCTGCCGAGTCAGATACTTGCGATCCGGGCCGGCGGAGAAGAAGAAGGAGCGGTTGTTGGCCGCCATGCCGATGGCAGGATGCCCCCGGGGCATGTAGACGATGGGCCGGCCCCAGGCATCGAGCACCATCACCTCGTTGTAGTTGGCGATCGAGAGATCGTGGAAGGCATCGGCGGACAGATCGAAATACTTCTTGAGGGTGCGCACCAGATCCTTGTTGTTCTGCACGGCGTCATCCTGCAACTGCCCCTCATCCAGGGGCTCATTGGGCTGGATAAAGGGATGCACGAGCGGGTATTTGCGCCAATCGCGCTGGGGGATGCTGGAAAGCGCCTTGGCCCGGTACTGGTCCACCAGCGTGTCGAGGCGGGAGAGAATGTCGGTGGTCAGGGCTTCGGCGGAGCGGTTGCGCACATCGCGGGCCAGCGAGACCATCAGGCCCAGCACGATCACCAGCACGGCGACAGTGGTGAGCATTTCGATCAAGGTAAAGCCGGATGGAGTGCGTGACCAAGGATGAAGGATGAAGGATGAAGGATGAATGTCGCCGCCTGCCATCGGACTGTCTTTGAGTGCCTTGGTCATCCAGCCGCCTCTAGCCGTTTGATGCGCTTTTTCGCTTGCGGACAATGGCCACGAAGATACGGATCAACTCATCCGTTTCCTGCAGCAGACTCTCAGTATCGGGATGATTGTGAATGTCAGAATCGGCGAGCAGTTCCAGCCAGTACGCTGTCTCATCCAGCTCCTGAAGCGCGACTTCGATTTTGGAGACGAATTCCGCGTCAGAACGGCTCCGCGACGCCTCGCGATCGTGCGCTCCGATCGAAGTCCCGCTGCGAAGAAACTGTCCGCCGAGGATGCGCGTCACGGAAGATGATGGCAGGCGTGTAAAGAGACTGATGATGCTCAATGCATATCGTTTGGTTCGAAGTCGCAGATCTTCCGGTGCGTTTTGTTCATCGGTCATCCTTCGGCCTTGATGCTTATTTGAAGTTCGTCACGTCGTCGCAGCGCGCGGCCTCGCGGGCGGCATCGGCGCCGGTGGGATGCTGCACGCTGAATTTGCCGTCGGGGCCGGCGATCCAGAGGAGGTAGGGATGGTCCGCGATGGGGGTTTCGCTGCCATCAATATAGCCGTCGGGAATCGGCAGGCCGTTGCCGTCGCCGGTATCGCCGAGCATGACCTGGACGCGCTGGACGGCCGTCAGCGCGTCATCGGCGAGGGACTCCTTGGGCCAGATGAACAGCGGCAGGTTGTCCAGGGCATCGTACCTGGCCCAGACGAAGGTGTCGCAATAGCCGCCAAAGCGCATGTAGGCGATCATCACCTGATGGCGGATGTTCACGCTCCCGGGGTGAGCCGGGAAATAGGCGATCGGGTTGTCCCAGGCATCGAGGATGGCCCCGCCGCGCATCTTCACAATTCCGGGCTGAAGGTATGGGCCGTAGCGCCTGTCGTGCGGCTTGATGCCCGGCCCTTCCAGACCGTCGGCGGCATGGGAGCCGGGGGCCGGCTGGGCAAAGGAGAGGCTGAGCCACGACGCAGAAGAAGACGAGGGTGGGCCGCCGGCCGGCGAGGTGACGGCGCAGTAATCGGCGCCGCCGGCGCTGACGCAGTCGCCGATCTGGTAGGTCTGGGACGGATCATACGCGGGCGCACCGGGGCTGAGTGCCCGCCCCGGGCCGACCAGGAAGATGCCCAGGGCCTCGAAGCCGGGCATGCCGACATCGGATTTACCGCTGGTGAGGTCCGACCATTTGGTTCCGCCGGTGATGGCCGGCGGATAGGCCTGGAAATCCTGGTGATAGGCGTCCAGGGCGGTGCTGATGGCGCCGAAGGTGGCGCTGGTGGCGGCGGAGGTGGCGCTGCGCCGCGCCGCCGCGAGGGTGGGCAGCAGGATCGCGATCAGCAGCGCGATGATCCCGATCACCACCATCAGCTCGATGAAGGCGAAGGCGCGTGGGGAGGGATGAAGGACAAGGGATGAGGGATGAAGGTCGCCGTCCATGATCTCCATGGTTTGAGGCCGTATTACTTGAAGTTCGTCACGTCGTCGCAGCGCGCGGCCTGCCGGGCGGCATCGGCGCTGGTGGGATCCTGCACGCTGAATTTCCCGTCGGAGCCGGCGCTCCAGAGGAGGTAGGGATGGTCCTCGATGGGGGTTTCTGAGCCGTCGATGGTGCCATCGGGCGTGGTCGATGCCACGGTGCCGTCACCCGTATCGCCGAGCATTAGCTGAACGCGATGAACGGCCGTGGCCTGGCTGGTCGTATCGGTAACCGACTCCGCAGGGGTCTGATTCGGCCAGATAAACAGGGGCAGGTTGTCCAAGGCATCGTATTTGGACTGAACCGAGGCGTCGCAATACGGACCCGGATTTGAATTCACGGGCACGACATGAATGTTCACGTTCTTCGCGTGGACGGGAAAGTAGGCGATCGGGTTGTCCCAGGCATCCAGGATCGCCCCGCCGCGCATCTTTCACGTGGTCGGGCTGGAGATATGGGCCGTACTGCTTGTTGCCCACCTTCATGCCCGGACCGTCAAGGCCGTCGGCATAATGCGAGACGGTGACCGTGTTACCACTGGAATCCTTGTATTGAAACGAGAGGCTGAGCCACGACGACGACCCCACCGACGGTGCACCGCTCGCCGGCGAGGTGATGGCGCAGTAATCGCGAGTTCCATCGTTAGCGCAATCACCGATATTGTACTGCCTGGAGGAATCGTACTTCGGGTGCGCCTGGAATGCCGATTCCCGATCGACCGGGCCCCACCAGCCAGATGCCCAGTGCCTCGAAGCCGGGAACGCCCACATCGTTCTGGCCGCCGTTGAGATCCGTCCACTGGCTTCCGGTGGTAAACGCCGGCGGATAGTCCAGAAAGTCCTGGTCGTAGGCGTTGAGCGCGGTGCTGATGGCGCCGAAGGTGGCGCTGGTGGCGGCGGCTTTGGCCTTGCGCCGGGCCACGGCCAGCGCGGGCAGGAGAATGCCGATCAGCAGCACGATGATGCCGATCACAACCAGCAACTCGACCAGGGTGAAGCCAAGAGGAGAAGGATGAAGGCTGAAGGACGAAGGAGGAAGGTCGCCGCGCCGGGGCAGGCTCCGCAGCGGAGCGAGGAAGGGGTAGGGCCTTCTGTCGCTTCGCCGCCGGGTTGCTTGATCGCTGCAAATCGCATCATGGGAAGAGGGCTCCGAAGCTGCAGATGTCGTCCTCGGTGCCGTAGGTCCGGTCCGGGCCGGCGCTGATCAGGATGTAGGTGTCCTTCGCCCGCGCCAGGCCGGGCGTCTGCTTGGACGCATCGTAGCGGTTGGACGGGTCCTCGAAATAGGCGTAGGCATCGTAGGGGTAGTAATAGTGTCGCGGGTTGGTCGCGCTCTTGTCCAGCGAAGGAATCGTCCCCGAATAAATCGGGCTGGTCACCGTCTGCAGGCCATGCGGGATGCCGGTGGCGTTCGCCGGCATCTTCGGCGGGAACTGCGCCGAGTTGACCCGCGCCGAGCGACCAATGCCAATGTAATGACCATTGGCGTCCGGCTTTGTATAGCCGATGATATCCTTCAGATCATATTCCTGACGATTATCGCCAACGCCGCTGCTGGTGTCCTGAATCACGTTGACTTGGACATTGTTGGGGTCGAACCAACCCTGGGCGCCCACCGCGCCCGGAGGTAGAGGATCGGCATCGGATTGCTGAACTCATCCACGAACTCCGGGATGATCGAGTCGCTTGCCTCGCCGGCATCGTCCTTGAAATGGCCGGTCTTGCCATTGGGGCCCGTGTTCCAGGACAGGTTCTTGGCATCGGCGAAGGTGGGGTACTTTTTGGGCGTGACGCCAAGCGCGTTGGGACCGGTGCCGACGAGCGTGGGATCATAGGTGAACTTGCCATTCGACACGATCAAGCCGCCACATAAGCCAAGCACGAGATTCTCGGCCTGCGTAACTTTAGTGATCTGTAAGTTGGGATCGAAACCAGCCGGTGCGGGTGTGACGAGCTGAATCGCGTTGGGATCACTCGCCTCGTTGGCATTGTAGATTTGATCATCCGACAGCGGCCCGGGATAGGCGTCGAACGTCCCGTGATAGTTTTCGATGTCCGCCACCAGCACGTTGAGCTGGTTCTGCACGGTGGCGGTGCGGGCGCTCTTCCGGACTTTTCCCACGACCGGTATGAGGATGCTGACGAGGATGATGATGATCGCCAGCACGACCAGCAATTCCACCATGGTAAACCCGCCGCGGCGGAGTCGGGGATGCACGTTCATGTTGCCACCTCGCAGCTTCGGGCCCAGTTGGTTAATGGCCGCCGCTGGACATGCTCGAGATCAGCGTGATCATCGGCATGAACAGGGCGATGACGATGAACCCGACGATACAGCCGAGGATCACCACCATCACCGGTTCGAGAATCGAGACCAGGGACCCCACCAGCACGTCCACGTCGTTGTCGTAGTTGTCGGCGATCTTCATGAGCATCTTATCCAGATCGCCGGTCTCCTCCCCCACGTCCACCATGTTGACCACGATCGCATCCACCACCTTGGTGGCACGCAGCGGATCGGCCATGGATTCACCCTCGCGGATGGCATCGTGGACCTTCATCAGCGCCCGGTTGTAGACCTCGTTGCCGCAGGTCTCGCGCGTGATGTTGATGGCGTCGAGAATCGGCACACCGGCGGAGATCAGCGTGCCCAGCGTGCGGGTAAAGCGCGCGATCGCCGTCTTGCTGAGGATGTTGCCCAGGATGGGAATCTTGAGCTTGATGATGTCGGTGGCGTACTTGCCCCCCTCGGAAACGCGGACCAGGCGATAGACCAGCACGATCACCACCGGGCTGGCCACGACATAGGCCCAGCCCCAGTTGGCGAACCAGGAGCTGATGTCCATGAGCGTCTGGGTGACGCCCGGCAGCTTCACGTGGAAGTCCAGGAAGATGCTTTTGAACTTGGGAATCACGAAGATCATGATCATCGACACGATGCCGGCGGCGATGGAGATCACCACCGCCGGGTAGATCATGGCGCCGATGACTTTCTTCTTGAGCTTGGCGGCCTTTTCCATGAAGTCCGCCAGACGCGCCAGGATCAGATCGAGCACGCCGCCGGCCTCGCCGGCGTTGATCATGTTGACGTAGAGCTTGTCGAAGGCCTTGGGGAACTTGGCCATGGCGTCGGAGAGCGTGCCGCCGCCTTCGACCTCTTCGGCGACACCGCCCACGATTGCCTTGAGCAATCCCGGCTTCTGCTGCTGCTCGAGAATCTGGAGCGAGCGAAGGATGGGCAGGCCCGCATCCTGAAGCGTGGAGAGCTGCCGGGTAAAGCTGACCAACTGCTTGCGAGAGACACCGCCGATGGCGATCGGCATCCTCTTCTTTTTGGTACCGACGACCGCGCCGTCGCCCTTTTTCTTTTTGCGGCGCGGTGCGTCCCGGACTTTGGTGGGGAAGTAACCCTTGCCGCGGATCTTGGCGATGGCCTCTTCGTGGGTATTGGCCTCGATCTCTTCCTTGACCTCCTGGCCGGAGGCGTTCATGGCTTCAAATGCATAGGTCGGCATGGCTTACAGCTCCGCTGGGTTGGAACGGACGACAAATTATACAGCCTGTCCAGTATAACCGGACCGCCGCCGGACGCTCCAATTCTTCCGGCTCCAACCTGCTGGATCAATGGCTCGCCGCCGGCCGCGTCGCCGCCTGCAGATCGTAGCGCGCAGGGGCACGTCATGGAAAACGATCTGTTTGCCCCAGATCGCCGTCGCCTGCGTCTGGTCCTCGGCCAACTTGGTGTCCGGGCGAAGGATCACATCCACCTTCGTCACGTCGGCCGGAAGCGCGGCGAGATCAGTGCCGGTGGTCCACCCGCTGCTCTCCTTGATTCGGTAAAAGTGGCCCACCCCGTACGCCCGACCAGCGATCTCGAGGCTCACGTCCATGCAGACAGCAACCGGCGGTGTTGTGGTACCATTCCACGCGATATCGATCGTGGTGCGTTTGTCGCGCCTGAGCACCATCAGCCGGGGCGGTTTGACCGCGCCTGCGGCAACCGGATCGAGTTGCCCGTCCGTCACCATCGCCACCACGGGAACGTTCCGGGGCATGATCTTGAGCTCGTGCCTGATCGAACAGGTCCAGGTCTGGATCGGCTTGATCCAGCGCGTCTTCTGCCCGGGCGTGCCCATGGGGCCCTGAAGCGGAACCTCTTCGGCGATGACGCCACCATCCAGGTTGAACGTCAACTCATAAGTCCCCGGCGGCAGGTCGAGGGAAATCTCTCCGGAGAGATCCCGGCCACCGGTGGCACTATTTGCGTCGGGAACGTTCCTGTATTCGCGGATCTGGGACTGCGGGGCAAGCCGCGTGCCGTTCGCAAGCTTCACCTCGCGCAGCGCATCAACGAACTGAACGCCGGGAAGATTCCACGAACTTGCCCACTTGATCTGGTATTGCAGAGGCTTGCCCGCATGAAGGGTGTTGCGCAACCAGCGATGCGCTCGAACCGTAATACGCCTGATACAGCCGCAGCTTCTGCTGCGGCGAGAGAACGGGATCGACAAGCTTGAGAAAGGGACTGCTCCAGGGGAGCGGGTCCAGACGGTTCCGCCGCCGCTCGGCGCCGATCCGCACAATCAGCTTGTCGATCGCAGCGGAAACATCGGCATTGGACAGCCGCCCGCTCTTGTAGCGCCTTTCCAGTTCCTGCCAGGTCCAGGGCTGGCCCGCCGTGGTGGCCAGGTCGCTCACAAGCTGGGTGTTGGTTCGCGCTGCGTTACGGGCGATGATATTCCCACTTGCGCGGAAGATGCGCCCACCGCCCGCCCAAGCCATGAAGCCCAGCACGGGCAGGATCAGCAGAATCGCGCCGACCATGATCAGCCCCGGCCGCCGGGTCCCCCGGGAAAAGTGCACGTTGGCGGATTTGGACAGATCGGCCCCGCACTCCGGACAGATCCGCGATTCGTGGTTCTGCGTCAGGTGTCCCCGCAGATCGTAGCCGCAGCGACCGCAATGCGGTTCGCTCAGGTCCAACCGCCCGCGCAGGCCGCGCGCCACCAGCAGCGCCCCCACCACGATGCAGGAGAAGAAGAGAATCGCCACGACGCCAAGCGAAAACCACGCAGGAGAAGCGGACATCATTCATCTTCCGTAATCGTCTCGCGCACCACCTCTTCGATGGTGGTGATGCCGTCGTAGATCCCCATCAGGCCGGAGAGGCGCAGCGTGCCGCATGCCGCGCTTCTTGGCCTCCATGCGCAGCACCTGCGTGCTGGCGTGCTTGATGATCATGTCGCGCATGTCGTCATCCAGCAGCATGATCTCATAGATGCCCATTCGGCCGCGGTAACCCGTGGTGTTGCAGTGGTCGCAACCCTTGCCGTAGAAGAAACGCCGCCCCTGTACGTCCTCGGGCCGCAGTTCCAGCTCCATCAACTGCTCCTCGGTCGGCTGATACTCTTCCTTGCAGTGGGCGCAGATCTGACGCACCAGGCGCTGGGCGACGATGCCTTCGAGCGATGCGGTGACCAGGAACGGCTCGAGCCCGAGGTCCAGCAGTCGCGCGATGGCGCTGGGGGCGTCGTTGGTATGGAGCGTGGAGAAGACCAGGTGGCCGGTGAGAGAGGCCTGGACCGCGATCTTGGCGGTTTCGTTGTCGCGGATTTCGCCGACCAGCACCACGTCAGGGTCCTGACGCAGCATGGATCGAAGGATGCGGCCGAAGGTCAGCTCGATCTCCGGACGGATCTGGCACTGGATGATGCCGTCGATGTCGTATTCCACCGGGTCTTCGGCGGTGATCAGCTTCGAGCTGGGATCGTTCAGCTCCCGCAAAGCCGAGTAGAGCGTGGTGGTCTTGCCGGAACCGGTCGGCCCGGTACAGATGACCATGCCGTTGGGCTTGTGGATCAACTGCCGCACGACCTTGAGGTCGTCCTCGCGCAGGCCGATCTTGTCCAGGTCGAGCTGCACGTTGGAGCGGTCGAGCACGCGCATGACGACGCTTTCGCCGAACATCGTGGGCAGCACGCTCACGCGAAGGTCGATCGGCTGGTTGTTGACGTTCAGCTCGATGCGCCCGTCCTGCGGCAGGCGGCGCTCGGCGATGTCGAGGTTGGACATGACCTTGATACGCGAGGCGATCGCCGGCGCGATGTGGTTCGGCGGCGGCATCATCTCATAGAGCACGCCGTCGATGCGGTAGCGCATCTTGAACTCATCCTCGAAGGGCTCGAAGTGGATGTCCGAGGCCTTGTCCTTGATCGCCTGCATCAGCACCAGGTTGATCAGCTTGCGGACGGGGTTGGAGTTGGCGGCTTCGCTGACGGCGTCGAGGTCGATCGACTCGCCGCGATTCTTCAGCTCCTTCAAGGACTCGTCGTTGGAGAGCTCGCCGAGGATCTCATTGAGGCTTTCGGCGGCGGCCTGATAGTGCTTCTGGATCAGCTTCTCGATCTGTTCGGGATCGCCGATCTTCGCTTCGACGGTGTAGCCGAACAGCGAGCGCAGATCGTCGAGGGCCCGGAAGTTCTCGTGGCTGGCCATCACGACGGTCAGCTTCTTCGCCGCCGGATCGAACGCCACGGGCAGGACCTTGTGGGTGGTGGCGGTCTTCGCGGGGACCGCCTTGATCGCGGCCTCATCGATCTTCAGGCCGTCCAGGTTGACCAGCTCGTAACCCCGCTGCGCCGCCAGGGCGGTATTGAGGTCTGATTCCTTGATGTAGCCCAGGTCCATCAGGATGCGGCCGAGCGCTCCGCCCTTGCTCTTCTGGAAGGTCAGCGCTTCGACGACCTGCTCGCGCGTGACCTTCCCCATCTTGGTGAGCACGCGCCCGATGGGCCGGCCCTTGAGCTGGTCGATCGGGGGCATGCCGCCAGAGGAAGCCGGCGCTGCGGGCTGGGTCGGCGAAGCAGGCGGCCGAACTCCATTGCCGTTACTCGAACCGACCTTAGCGGCACCGGCGGAGGAATGTCCCGCACCCGGAACCGTGCCCGACGCCGGACGAACCGGCCGGGCCCCCGGCGCCGCGCCGGGCGCGGTTTGCGGCTTGTGCACCGTCACCGGCGGCTTCGAACTCGCCGACGCGACCGGCTGCGCCCCGCTCTGCGCGGGCTTGGCGGGCTGCGGCTGATTCGGATTCCCAGGCTGCGGTACTCGTGACATCACTATCCTCGTTTGGCGTCCTGTTGCTCGTCCGGGTGCACGCGTTGCTCATTGTTATTTCTTCGCCGCCATCGCCTGCATGCGGGCGCGAATGGCCGCCTGCTGCGAGGCCTTCTCGGCCTCGCTGGCGACCGCGGCGTTGGCGCCGCTCGTGGTCGCTGCCGCTTCCGCGGCCTCGGCCATCAGGGCGTCGTCGTTCTTGGCGACCATCACCCCATGGCGCTGGAGACGATCGACCATCGCGCCTGGCACCTTGCTCTTGTCGATCGCCTCTTCGGCGCTGATCTTGCCGCTGCTGAAGAGCAGCCACAGGTGGTCGTCCAGAAGCTGCATGCCGTACTTCTTGCCGGTCTGGATTTCCGAGTCGATGCGGAAGCTCTTGTTTTCGCGGATCAGGTTCTGGATGCCCGGCGTGACGTACATGAACTCGTATCGCCGCGATGCGCCCCTCGGCATCGGACCGCGGGCAGAGCACCTGCGACAACACGGCAATCATGTTGTTGGCCAACTGCACGCGGATCTGCTCCTGCTGATCGGTGGGGAACGCATCGATGATGCGGTTGATGGTTGAGGCCGCGCGCCGAGGTGTGCAGCGTGGCGAACACCAGGTGGCCCGTTTCGGCGGCCGTGATCGCGGCGCCGATCGTGGCCAGGTCGCGCATTTCGCCGACCAGCATCACGTCCGGGTCCTGCCGCAAAGCGCGGCGGATCGCCTCGGCGAAGTTCGGCACGTCCACGCCGACTTCGCGCTGCACCACGATCGATTTCTTGTGCTGGTGGTAATACTCGATCGGGTCTTCCATCGTAATGATGTGCCGGTCGAAGTTGGTGTTGATGTAGTCGATCATCGACGCCAGCGTGGTGGTCTTGCCCGAACCGGTCGGCCCGGTCACCAGGAAGATCCCGCGCGGCCGGCGGCAGATCTGCTCGGCCATCTTGGGCAGGCCGATCTGCTCGAAGCTATAAAACTTGTTGGGGATCTGCCGCAGCACCAGCGAGCAGTGGCCCTTCTGCTTGAAGATCGCCACGCGGAAGCGCGCCTGGTCGCCGTAGGCGAAGCCGAAGTCGCCCGAGCCCGATTCCTCATATTCCTGCTGGATGCGCTCGGGCGTGATCGACTTCATCAGCGCTACCGTGTCCTCGGGCTCGAGGATCTTGGTCTGAAGCTCGCGCAGGTGGCCGTGCAGGCGGAGGGTCGGCGGCTTGCCCGTCGCCAGGTGCAGGTCCGAAGCCCCGCGGCGAACCACGGTCTCGAGCAAACGGTCAATTTGAATGGTGCTTGCCATAGTTGTTCACTGGTTTGATGTTTGTCGTTCGTTGTCTGCTGTTTGTTGTTCCTGAATCCACCAGCCGCCGTCCGATCGACTTCAGGCAGGCATTCAGCTTCGGGCCCAACTCATCCATCGTTGATCTACCTGGCAATGTCGTAAATGCTGTTTGACTCATTCGAGCTCCAAGTCGCCTTTCCCACAAACAACACACGACAGACCACACACAAACTCAAGCCAAAACCCCTTCGGCCTGCGCCACCTTCACGACTTCTTCGGCGGTGGAGATGCCGCCCAGGACCTTGATCTTCCCGTCCATCAACAGCGTCTTCATGCCGGAGGCGATCGCCGCCTTGCGGATCTTGTTCGTGGGGGCGCGATCGAACGCCAGCGTCGCGGATCTCGTTGTTCATGTGCATCAGCTCGTAGATGCCGATGCGGCCGCGGAAGCCGGTGCCCGTGCAGTAATCGCAGCCGCGCGGCTTGTAGAGCGTGCGGTCCTTCATATCCGCATCGGTAATCCCCGCCAGCTTCAGCCACATCTTGTCCGGTTCCTTGTCGGGCTGCTTGCACTTGGGGCAGAGCACGCGGATCAGCCGCTGGCCCAGCACCGCCTGGATCGAGCTGGCCACGAGGAAGGGCTTGACGCCCATGTCGATCAGGCGCGTGATCGCACCCGGCGCGTCGTTGGTGTGCAGCGTGGAGAAGACCAGGTGGCCGGTGAGTGCGGCCTGAATCGCCACTTCCGCCACTTCGATGTCGCGGATTTCACCCACCAGGATGATGTTGGGCGCCTGACGCAGCATGGCCCGAAGGATCCTGGCGAACGACAAGCCGATGTTGTCGCGCACCTGGCACTGGTTGATCCCCACGAAGTTGTATTCCACCGGGTCCTCGGCCGTGATGATCTTCTTGTCCGGCCGGTTCAGCTCATTGAGCGCCGAGTAGAGCGTCGTGGTCTTGCCGGAACCCGTCGGCCCGGTGACCAGGAAGATGCCGTTGGGCCGCTTGATGATCTTCATGAAGGTCTTGTAGTCGTCCTCCTCGAAGCCGAGGTTCTGGATGCCGATGCGCACGCTGTCGGGCCGCAGAATACGCAGCACCACGGATTCCCCGTGGTAGGCCGGCAGCGAGCTGACGCGGAAGTCGATGTTCTGCTTGTCCACCATCAGCTTGATGCGCCCGTCCTGCGGCAGGCGCTTCTCGGCGATGTCGATGCCCGCCATGATCTTGATGCGCTGGATCAGCGGGCCCTTCATCTTCAGCGGGATGCGGTCGCGCACCACGCATTCGCCGTCGATGCGGTAGCGCACCTGCACGCGGTCCTTCATCGGCTCGATGTGGATATCGCTCGCGCGATTGCGAACCGCCTCGGCGATCATCAGGTTGACCAGTTTCATGATCGGCGCCTGCGTCGGATCGTTCGCCGCCGGGTCTTCGCCGATGCCGGTGACGTCGATCGACTTGTCGATCGAGCGGTCCACCGACTTGTCCATGGATTTGTCCATCGACTTGTCCATGGAATCGCGCAGCCGGTCGATCGTGCGGTCCATGGTCTTGTCGATGGTGTTCGAGGCGGTCGTGTTAAACAGCTCGTCCAGCAGGCCCTTGATCCTCCCCTTGGGAGCCAGCACGGTGCGGATTTCCTTCCCGCCCAGGCGGAAGCGCAGGATGTCCAGCATCTCCAGATCCAGGGGATCGTGAATCGCCACGCGCAAGCACCGTTCTCCTTGCCCACCGGAAGGATCAGGTACTTGCGCATGATGTCGTCGGGGATCGAGTTGACGACCTCGGGCTGAATGCCGCTCTTGTCAAGGTCGAAGTATTCCATGTTGTGCTGGGCCGCCAGCGCCTTGTAGACCTGCGATTCGTTGCACAGCCGCAGATCCACCAGGGCCTCGCCGATGCGCATGTTTTTGGATTTGCCGTGCTCCAGGGCCTTCTGCACCTCGGCAGGCTTCACGATGTCCCATTCAATCAAGATTTCGCCCAGCTTCTTTGGCTGCTTACCCATGGATGCTCATCCTCAGCTTGGCACAAGTTGAATGCGTCACAACCCGACTCCCTTCAGGTTGCATCGCGCGTGGTCCCAGTCGCCATACCGTCAAAGACGGTGGCAAGTTCATCGGCGGCAACAACTTCGGGCAAAACCCCCCTTCCTGAGCTTGCTCCGCGGGTGTTACCTGGCTTGGGTTAGTTTAACCTCCCAAGGCCCCGCGCCTCAACAAGATTCCATGCCGGTTTTTCGATGCGTGATTTAATGTCGCGCCCGCAACTAAGCCCCGCGCCATCTTCACCCATCACGGCTTGACCGCTAGAGCCGCGTGATGTCGAGACCCATCGCCTCGGCGATCACCTCAGCCAGGTGCCGCACGCGCGTGTCCTGGGCCCGGCGGTGCAGCATCCCTGAGATATTCATGGTGCACCCGGCATCGTTGCAGATCAGCGTCTGCGCCCCGTGGCGGCAATGCACTGGGCCTTGTCCTCCACGATCGCGCCGCTGATCGCCGGATACTTCACCGCAAACGTCCCCCCGAAGCCGCAGCACTGGTCGGTTTTCTCCAGCGGCCGAAAGTCCACGTTGCCCAGTTGCCTGAGCAGCACCACCGATTCATCGCGCTGGTCGAGGCCGCGAAGATGGCAGGTGTAGTGATAGGTGAAACTCTCGCGCTGCGGCAGGGCGTACTTCGAGAGATCGACCTTCAGCACCTTGCTCAGGAACTCCACGAACTCATAGGTCCGCGCCACCACATGGTGCATCCCGTGCTCCCAGGCGTGGTCCCCCTTGAGCAGTTCGTGGAAGTGCTCCCGAACCATTGCGCAGCACGAGCCGGAGGGGCTGACGATGTAATCGTATTGCTCGAAATCCTGGATGAACTTTTTGGCCAGCTCCCGCGCTTCGGGGTGATAGCCGTTATTGAAAAACGGCTGACCGCAGCAGGTCTGAGTTTTCGGGAAATGCACGGTGCAGCCGAAATGCTCCAGGATCTTCGTGACCGCGATGCCGACGCGCGGATAGAACTGGTCGGTCAGGCAGGTGATGAACAAAGCGACATCGTAAGGCATGGAAAGCGGCCCTCGCGCCTGCGCGATCGAGGGATCGTAAGGCGCGGCCGGTCATTAAACAAATCGAGGCAGATCGTGCGATCTGCCTCGAGTGGCAAGGACCATCCACGGCCGACGGTTCACTGGTTGAAATCGATCCCGGCCATGCGGTTTTGCGCATCTTTCATCTGCGGGTCCAGCTTCAGCGCCATCTCGAACTCGGCGCGGGCGAGCTTGCTCCGCCCCTGCTGCTCGAAGACCGACGCCAGGTTGTAGTGCACCTCCGCCGGGGTCAGGACCGCGGAGAACTGCTGGACCGCTTCGGGAATACTCCCGCGGCGGGCGAGCAGCAAGCCATAGTTCACCCGGCACGGCTGGCAGCTTCCATCGCGTGCGATGCCGTTCTTGTAGGCCTCTTCAGCCTTCTGCGAATCACCCATCAGCTCATAGGTAAAGCCAAGGTTGCTCCAGGCGCTGGCGGCGCCGTTGGTCGAGTCGATGTAGTTGTGCCAGGCCGCAACCGCCTGGGGCCAGGCCTTCATGTGCGAGTAGACCACGCCCAGGCGATACTCCGCCCAGAGATAATCGGGCTGGGCCTGGCAGGCCTGCTCGTACTGGTTGGCGGCAACCGCATAATTATGCTCCGCCTCGGCAAGCTGACCGGCGGCAAAATGCGTTTTGGCGTTGATCGGAGGATCTTTCTCTTTCCAGACCCGATCGGGACTGGCCGAATCCTGCACCAGCGCGCCCTCGTCAGGCTCCCCTGCGGCGCCCGGCTTGACGCGTTGTGCTGATTTGCGGCGCACCCCACGAGCAAACCGGCTGACAGACACCCGACCAGAAGGACCATGCTCCTCTTCATCTTCAGCTCCTTGGCAAGAATCATCGCACCAGCTTTATCGACTGATGCGGGCAAGGAATTTGGTTTATTCGGGCAGGGCCGATAATCGCCCGACCGGCGAAATTGCCGCGAATTCCGGGGAGGCAAGCCCGCCGACAAACCAGCAATGAACCGATACACCGGCCAGCCGAGGCGGCCGGGGGTGCGGCAATTTGCACCAGGGATGAAAGTGGTGGGCCGGGGCCATTGCGACTATCATTTGCCGCTCGCCGTTCTGGGCCGGGCTTGAGCCAATGGCCTGCCCCGCGGACGGCAGCTACGTTAAGCAGCGCCCACACAACGATTTACCGGACGGATGCAGGGACGGCCGATTGCTGATTGACCCGGTCATTCACTGCTCCTTACCTTCGGTCGTCCATTGGCCCCAGAGAAGATGTCGCAGCCCCAAGCCTACAACCGACGCCTGCACTGGCTCGCGCTCCTGACCGTCGTCGCAACCTTTCCGCTGATCTTCCTGGGCGGGATGGTCACCAGCAAGCAGGCCGGCCTTTCCGTGCCGGACTGGCCCAACAGCTACGGGTACAACATGTTTCTGTTCCCGCCCAATCGCTGGCTGGGCGGGATCTTCTACGAGCACACGCATCGGCTGCTGGCGACCGTGGTGGGATTCTGCGCGGTCCTGCTGACGCTCAAAGCGTGGGGCTTCGGCCGAACGCTCCGCGCCAGGCAGTGGCTGCGGGCGATCGGAACGCTTGTGCTGACGATCGCCGGCGCCTGCGCCCTGGTGGTGCCGTCGCTGCCGCCGGGGCACGGGACGCACTTTGGAAGCTCGGACATGGCCCAGGTCGTCGTCGGCTTCGTGTGCGTGGCGCTGATCCTCTTCTGCGCCTCGCTGATGCGCCAGCCCGAGCCCCGGCGCTGGGTGCGATGGCTCGCTACCTGCGTGCTGGCGATGGTCATCGTCCAGGGCATTCTGGGCGGGCTGCGGGTTGTGCTGATTGACCTGGACCTGGCCATCGTGCACGCCTGCGTGGCCCAGGCGTTTTTCTGCCTGGCTGCCTTCACGGCACTGGTCACCAGCCGCTGGTGGATCACGGCACCGAACGATGCTTCCAACGCACGCGGGCGCGGCCTGGTCACGGCGGCGATCGTCGCCATCGTCGTCATCTACGGCCAGCTCATCGCAGGGGCGGTGATGCGGCACGAGCAGGCGGGCCTGGCGATCCCGGACGTGCCGCTGACCTACGGAAAACTGCTGCCGCCGACGAACGGCGCCGAGCTGGCGGCAATCAACCAGCTGCGCGTGCACGATCTGAACCTGCCGGCCGTCACGCTGGGGCAGATCTGGATTCACTTTACCCATCGCCTGGGGGCGCTGGCGGTGACGATCTGCCTGATCGTGCTGATCTTCAAAGCCACAAAACTTCGCCGGGGCGAGCTGACGTGGATGGCGATGCTGCTGGCGGTCCTGCTGGTGGGGCAGATCACGCTGGGCGTGCTGACCGTCCTCCTGCGAAAGCCGGCGGATATCGCGAGCCTGCACGTGGCGGTTGGGGCGCTGCTCCTGGTTACGACCTTCGTCCTTGCGGTGCGCGGCATGCGGCTGTATTGGGCCGGCATGCTGGAGCGCGTCGAATACCGTCGCATTGCATGCGATGAAGCGGAACACCCCATGCCCCGGCCACTGCCGGCTTAACAAGAGATGGAGAGCGAGCTGAATCTCAACCTCGAATCGGACGCCGCACTGGCTGGGGTGCCGGCCATCGTGCGCCCGAGCTGGCAGGTGCGGCTCAACGATTACTACGAGCTGACCAAGCCGCGGATGAATTTGCTGGTGGTGCTGACGACGACGGTCGGCTTTTACATGGCCAGCATCGGGGAGATCAACTGGCTGCTGCTTTTGAATACGGTCATTGGCACCGCACTGACGGCCGCGGGGGCGGCGGTGCTGAACCAGGTTGTCGAGCGCGACCTCGACAAGCTCATGCCGCGAACGCTGAACCGGCCGATACCCGCGGGGCGGGTCCTGCCCGGCGAGGCGACGATCTACGGCGTCGCACTCGGCGTCAGCGGCGTTGGTTTTCTCGCATGGCTGGTCAATCCGCTCACCGCGTTTCTCGGCGGCGCTACGCTCCTGAGCTACCTGTTCGTCTATACGCCGATGAAGCGCTGGACGTCGCTGAACACGATCATCGGCGCAATTCCCGGGGCGATCCCGCCGATGATGGGCGTGACGGCAGTGACGGGCGTGATGTCCATGTACGCGGTGGCGCTGTTCGGCATTCTGTTCTTCTGGCAGATGCCGCACTTTCTGGCGATCGCGATCCTGTACCGCCAGGACTACGCGGCCGGGGGATTCAAGATGCTGCCGGTCGTGGATGAGGACCTCAATTGCACGGGCCATCAAATCGTGCTCTACGCGGCGGCGCTGATCCCTGCGAGCCTGATGCCGGTGATGGTGCACATGGCCGGCGCGGTTTACTTCTTCGCCGCCCTGGTTCTGGGGCTTGTGTTTCTGGGCTACGGCACGCTGTGCGCGGTTCGCAAGAGGCGGGTGGACGCCCGGAAGCTCTTCTTCGCCTCGATCATCTACCTGCCGCTGTTGCTGCTGGTGATGATGATCAACCGGGTGTATTGAAGCGGGGGAAAGGCACGAAGCTACATCGGTATGGCAGGACTGCGGAAGGGCAGCGGGCGGCGGCGATCTGCAGCATCGCAGGGGCGATAGACTTATTCATCTCGATGCGTTGGCGCAAGAGCGGCGCGGCACTCGGGCGCGGGTATGCGGTGGCCGAAGATCCACGGTTCCGGGGAGCTGGATCGCAGCATTATGATATTTGAGTAAGGAATATGTTTGGACTGCCAGGTCCTTGGGACGGGCGAAAACGGCGGCGGCGGGCGATCGGGAGGCAACGGTACTACAACGGTGAGAGTACGGTGTGACCCCGGTGCTGCGCCGGAGGCGACATCGGAGTGAATTGTCCCTTGTTGCGGGCTGGCGCCGTATCGTGATGTTGCTTGCGCGGCCGCAGCGCGGGCGAGCGCCGGCGCCAACTATTGCGTTCGATCGCTTGCGTCCTCCTGTCACGACGACAAAGGGAACCGGCGCTTCGGGCCATTCCGTGCCGCTTTGGACAGGTCTCAGTCAGCGCTGGATGGACCAGTCACGGTGCCCATTGCACAAGGGCGTTGCGCATCGCTAAACCGCCACAGGCCGCCGGCCCCCGGCGCTGCAAACAGAATCCGCCCGATGATGGTTGCTGTCAGCGGCTCGCCGAGGTTCCAGGGCAGCATCAGCAGCTTGCGGTGCAGCAGACAGTATCCCGTCAGGATGCGCACCATCGTTCCCGCCAGCAGAACTGCATGAAGCCACACCATCTGCGGCAACAGGCCGCACAGCAGAAGCACGACAAAACCCAGGCGGATCTGCACGCTCATGGCACGCACATCCCCGCGCCGGCGACCCGCATCGAGCGCCGCCAGCACTCCGCACAAGCCGGCGGCGACCCAGACGTACGTTCGCTGGCCCGTGGCAAATCGCATCACCAGGAGCCCCACCATGACGACCCAACTCCACCAGGCCACGTCACGGAATGCGGAAAGGTCGTGCCGGATGTTTGATCTGTGCATGCCAATCACGTCGCAGCGCTCCCTTCGGGCTCGGAACGTCACGGTGTGGCCGCGATAAGTCAGCTTGGGAACCAGCCGGCCGACGCGCTGGCGATAGCGTGCGTATTCGGCGCCGAAGTGGGCGACCAGATTCCGCTCTTCCATGGGAATGGCGATGAAGATGTAAGCGGTCATCAGCAGGGCAAACAGCAGATGGGCGGCGCTCATGGTGGGCGTGGCCCAGAATGCGGTCATCCAGCCGACATACAGCGGATGGCGCACGTAGCGGTAGGCCATGGGCGCCCGCAGGGGCAGGTGCGTGTAGGGCTGGCCGCGAAGGTGCAGCCAGACCTGGCGGGTGCCGAAAAGATCGAAGTGATTGATCAGCAGGCTCACCGCCGGCACGGCGAGCCAGCCGAGGGCGAACAGGCCGTGCAAGGCCCAGCGGAGTTGCGGTTGGGTTACATCCCAGACGATCCCGCCCATCGGCCGCCATTGCAGCATGAGCAGGATCATGAGGAAGTTGGAGATGAGCACGTAGGTGCTGCGCTCGATCGGCTGAGGGACAAAGCGCATCCACCAGCGCTTGAAGGTCGGGCGGGCCATGACCGAGTGCTGGACGCCGAAGACTGCGATCAGCAGGGAGTTGACCAGTACGGCGGCGAGCAGCGAACCAGTCCGCGGCCCGTCGATGGTCGGCACGAAACCGAACCCGAAATCCCCCACGAACGCGGCCATCCACGCGTACACCGCGAGGAACATTGCGTGAGATCCGACGCCGTAGAGGAAGAAGATCTTGCGCTGCATCAGTGGCTCCTTGAAAGATCGGAGAACTAATAGCACAGGATTGCTGCGTGGGTAGTTGACTTGAGGTAACCCCCCCCAGTTGCCCCCCCGGTTGACTGGGGGTGCACCGTGGCCACGGGCACACGACGGCAACTCATCGGGGTCGGCCGGCAGGACATCGACCGGGACGGATTTCGCGAGGTGGGGCATCGATGAGATCTTGGAGGACGTCGGCATCCGCCAGACCGCGTTGGCCTTGCCGCTTGCCCACGACCCCGTAACGTCCGGCCGAACAGTTGATTGGCCGCCACACCCCAACCACCACCCCGTGGTGGGCCTAGCCGGTCGAATGCCATGCACCGGGACAATCGTCGGTGGGAGCCGACGCGTCTGAGGCAGCTTCGGTATCGACGGGAAAGCCTGCCAGCCTCGACGATCGTTCCCGCATAATCCGACCGACGTACGATGTGATCCAGATCGCAGGGAGCAGAGCAAACAGAACCAATGCATCATTCCAGCGGAACTCGAGGTCCCAGCAATTCGACAGGCCGTTCTGATTGATGCCGATGGTGGGCGTGCAGCGCTAGTGATCGCCCCACAGCAGCGGCAAGCCAACAGGCAGAGGCGGAAACACACGATGAACGAAGCGGGTGTTTGACGCTCCCACTTTTACGCGGATTGCGGATAAACCATCCGACGGCAGAGCAGTCGTGGATTCGGCGTGAGCGGTCACTCCGTCTTCGCTTAGCCTCAGCCGGAGGTACGTGACGGACAGCGTCGAAGGGCTCCAATGGAAGAAGCGAAAGCCGTCGCTTGCAAATTTTCCGCGGACGAAGCCGGCCGCCAGAACGAGAAAGGCAGCGGCAGACAGGAATACGACGATTCTCGGGGCCCACCGCAGCATCGACATCACCGCTATGAGGATACAACGCGAGCCGGTCAGCGGCGAGGAAGCTGAATCTGCCGGAGTCGCTGCCCTGGACCGATGGATAGGCCATCGGTTTCGATCCCGCCGGTTGGGGCCTATCATTCAACCACACGATGAACGACACCCCCCCTATCGTTGAAATCGAGCAACTGACGCACAATTACGGCCTGCGCGTGGCATTGCACGAGCTGACGCTATCGGTGCAGCCGGGCGAGGCGATGGCCATGCTCGGGCCCAATGGCTCGGGCAAGACGACGCTGTTTCGGATTCTCTCGACGCTGATCCCGCCGATGGATGGATCGGTGCGGATCCTGGGCTACGACCTGGCGACGGAGCGGCAGAAAGTGCGGCCATTCATCGGAGTGGTCTTCCAGAACCCGAGCCTGGATAAGCAGCTCACGGCGGAGGAGAACCTGATCTATCACGGTCATCTCTACGGCCTGGGCGGAAATGAACTGAGGTCTGCGCATGCGCGATCTCCTGGCTCGCGTCGATCTTCTGGATCGAGCACACGAGTACGTCGGCTCCTTCTCCGGCGGAATGCGGCGGCGCGTGGAACTGGCCAAGGGGTTGCTGAATCGTCCGAGGCTATTGCTGCTGGATGAGCCTTCGACCGGGCTGGACCCCATCGCCCGGCAGGAATTGTGGCGCTATCTCGAAGAAGTGCGCCAGCGCGACGGCGTGACGATCCTGCTCACGACGCACCTGATGGATGAAGCCGATCACTGCGACCGCGTGGCGATCCTCGATCGCGGCAGCCTCGTCGCGTGCGATACGCCGGCGAACCTGAAGGAACGCGTTGGCGGCGACGTGATTACGCTGAGCACGCACGATGCGACAGCGGTTCGCGAGATGCTGCAAACGAAATTAGGCGTGGAAGCGGAAGTGGTGGGGGCAGCCGTGCGCTGGAGCGTCCCAAGGCACATCAGTTCGTGCCGTCGCTGATCGAAAGCCTGCCGGGGATGGTGGAGGCAATCCACGTAGGCAAACCGACACTTGAAGATGTCTTCATTGATGCGACCGGACGGTCGCTTGGGGATGAATAGACACGCGCCGAGGCGCGGTCAGGCCCCCACTGTGACTGGACTCTGTGCCTCAATGCAAACGGCGAACTGACCTGCCCCAATCATCAGGCAGTTGTCCTGGGTGCTGACCCGGCCATCGAGGCCGTAAAACACCTGCTTCCCGTCGCGCCGTCCCGTGATGACATTGCTCATCCGCAAGAGACCGAGGTGATGACTCACCGTCGGCTGCGGCAGATGCAATGCCTGGCAAAGACTGCTGACATTCCGCTCGCCGGTACTGAGCATGAGGAGAAGGTTCAGCCGTGTCTTGTCTGATAGAAGACGGAGCAGACTGGTCAGTTGCTCCAGATCTTCATCCCGCGCAGGTAAACCCGACTTCACCATGACGACCCTCCCATGGAGGAAAAACACCCCCGGTTTATTCGCATTTTATTAAGATCAATCCGCATGTGTCAAAGCGGCAAAAGTTACCAATGGCTTTCAGTAAACCACCCGAGCAGCTTGATTCGATCAGGCCCCTCACTAGAATTCGGGCACAAAGACCGGGGCCATGGTCTAACGGGATGACGGCTGAATCGCATTCAGCAAATCGGGGTTCGATTCCCCGTGGCTCCATTCATTTCTTCCTATTCCCATGGCATTCTTTATACACACCTGGTTGCAATTCTTGTCAAATATATTGCGCGAATGTCAGTTGGTTGAGACGGCATCTCGCCGGTAGACTCGCGGGCACAATCACTTGGGAGATTTTAATGTTCCGCTGGCTGCTGAAGACCGAACCCACAACATACTCATGGGATAACCTCGTGCGCGACCGCATGACCACTTGGGACGGAGTCTCAAACGCACTTGCGCTCAAGCACATCCGTGCCATGAAAAAAGGTGATCTGGCGTTCATCTATCACACCGGTAGCGAGCGGGCGGTCGTCGGCATCGCCCAGATTGTCTCCGATCCTTATCCTGATCCCAAGTCAACCGATAACAAACTCACGGTTGTCGATTTGAAGCCCAGGCAAAAGCTGGCGCACTCCGTGACCCTCGATGCCATCAAGGCGGAGAAGATCTTCGCGGGCTGGGATCTGTTGCGAATCGGGCGTCTGAGCGTAGTGCCGGTGCCGGATTCCATGTGGAAACGGATCGAAGAGCTTTCCGCCTGAGAGTAGCCGCCTGGAGCACGAAGGTTACAAGGGTTAATACGACTTTTATCTGATTCTCGCGCACCAGGTTGAGCAGCCCCCTGCTTGCGGAGTGCGTTTGTGGGACCTGCTATTAGCACTACAGCGCCAAGCTGGCGATTTCAGTCCAGAACTGGGGTCAACACATGAGAAGACAAGGACTTAAGAACGATCCAGCGATGTAGTGCTAAAAGGGCCCCTTTGGCCGCTTTGCAGGTGCGGCAAATTGTCATGTTCGGACCACCAGGTCGTCAGATCGGGCAAAAACGGGGTCGGCGGCCGGGTGGGGAGACAACGGTACTACAACGGTGAGAGTACGGTGTGAGTCGGGAGGAGATTTGGGCGCAACATGGGAGCGGAATGTCCTCTGCTGGGATGCTTCTTCACAAACCGGCTGGTGATCATGTTCCCTGGATGAGATGAGCCATGCTCCTACCCCTTAGCGCAGCGTTCAAGGCGTTGCCGAAGCGACCAGGAGGCCCTGCAGGGCTTGCGGCGAGTCAGCGCTGTGGCGCCTCGATGGTGCGGGAAGTCCATAACACGCTCTAGAAACGGTGAGCAAAAACATGAGCGGATAAGGACTTAAGAAGGATCCGGCGCTGTAGTGTTTGGAAGGAATCCGAATGAACACTATTGGCTGAAAATTGCGGTTTAGATCCGCGGGGCGGGCGGTTTGGGGGCCGGAAGTTCAACGGTATTACTACGGTGTGGGTACGGTGTAGCCCGGCAGCATGCCGAATGGGGATTGTGAGCGTCCCGTCATGGCTCGCGACGTGTGCGGTTTGGCGTGATTCTGGCAGGCCAGGTTGAGCGGCCCGGCTTACGGGACGCTTCCTTGCGGCCTGTGATTTAAGTGGAATCCGTATAACCTGGCAGCATGCCGAATGGGCGCTGTGAGCGCTAAATCGGGGCTCGCGACTCATCCGGTTTGACCTGATGCTGGCAGGCCACTGTAAGGGGCCCCCCCTTGCTGGGTGGATCCTTGCGGCCTGCCATATAAGTCGAATCCGTATAAGTCAAATTCTATTCGCACGGCATGGTCGGGAGGAGTATCCTTCAATTTCAACATGACCACCACCCCTACCCCGGTTGATCCTTCCCTGGGCGTGCCGGACGATCCACACAAGCCCGCGGACGACAGTGAACAGGTTTACTACGAGGGCTCACCCCTTCTGCGCGGCGATGCGGCAAAGCTGTTCGGATGGGCGCGCTGGGGCTGGTATTGATCGCCGGCGGCGCGCTCGCGGCTTACGAGGAGATCTGGCTGGCGGCGCTGGCGCTGATCGTCTTGGGCATTGCGGCGTTTTTCGTGCCGCGGCTGCTGGTACGCAGCGTGCGCTACCGCATCAGCAACTATCGGATCGATTACGAGCGCGGAATCCTCGGCCGGCGGATCGATACGCTCGAGCTCTGGCACGTGGAGGATATCTGTTTCTCTCAAAGCTTCTGGGACCGGCTGCTTGGCGTGGGGGACATCCGTGTGATGTCGCATGATGAGACGACGCCGGATTTGCTGCTGCGAGGTCTGCCAAATCCGCGGCCGATTTTCGAGCAGCTCAAGCAGCGGATTATCTCCGTCAAACGCCAGCGCGGGGTGATCAAGATGGATGTCGGGTGAGATGCCCCTGCGATGGCTGCAGGGATGTATTCGCTCGCTTCTCCGTTCCATGGAACTCGACCTTACTTAAAGGCCCACTTCGAATCGCGAAATGGTTGGGGAGAGATCAAAGGATTCTGCCATCGATCCCGTATTCCCGACGGAGTTCCGATCGCGCCCCCTCCTACAGCAGATCCGAATCTCCCAATGAGCAAGGCGCAGTACCTAAACATGGCTCAAGAAACGGACGACCCGATTTGAGATGATGGAAAAGCCCGACGGCGTCATCGTCATGCACCGAGCCGCAAAACGACAGCTGAACGCGTGACGATACCAGCGTCGTGTGGGACCACAGCGTGGCCCGCACCTTGCTGCATCCCCTGTGTGCGTAGAAGGGAGCAGGCGATGTGCGAGCAAATGCGTCCTGAAAACCGCAAGAAAGCGCCCGATCCGAGCAACAGCTACGAGCGGGCTCATCCTGAAAACGAGGCTGGTATGGGGCGACTGGATAACGATATTTCAACACCGACCGATCGTCCGGATCAGGTCGAACAAGCTGTCAGTCACCGACAGAAATCTCATCAGATCAACGCGGAGGATTCCGGCGATCAGCGCAACCATCTTCGCCCCGACCAGCCGCAGCACTCGATGAACGGGGAGGAACCTCTGGGATGGGATCAAGCACCCGAAGATATTCACAATCCGCAGAACCAGCACCAGCCCAAAACCGGTGGGAAGGGAGGAACGCCCTGACAATGAATGGTTCGCCATCGGGGTGCGCTGACGCCGTGCGGGCAAACCGTGCGCGACGCTGTCGCCAACCCAAAGCGTTTGAGATATGCTCGTTGTCGGAAAGGAAGTGTGGGCTGGGCATGTTGCCGGGCTGTGGGTGAGAGTCCCCTCTCACAAGGGGTATTTGACCGTCGCGCAAAGATTCACGGGAGCAGTCGTTATCGGCCGATGAGGCTGAAAACAACCCGTGGCCAGCGCCGTCGGCTCATCCACAGCAATCGCATGCAATCGCAGGCAGGGCAATCTCTTCAGAAGAATTCACGCCAGCCCTTGAAGCTGTTGCATCGCTTCCGCGCAAAGGTCAGCGCTCTGACCGCGGGCGAATCGACTCTTCCGCTGGCGCGCGATATCGAGCGCTCGACTACTTCGCCCACAGACAACGCCGTCGAGGCATATGCCTGCGACATTGTCGCGATCTGTGACGATGCCACTCCAGCCGAAGTGTTGATGCGGCGCAAAATCGATGACGCGCAGTCTTCGCGCGAGCGCGGGATCATCGCCGAAGCGTACCAGCGGTTGCGTGCGATCTATTCGCTCAACGGGGCGACCCCGCGAAGGCATCAAATCCGGGGCATGCTCAAGGCCTCCGGAGCGAAGTCGATCTCGCGCGAACGGTCTGCTGACCTGGAAGCATTTCTCGCCGGTCCGCTCAACGATGCGCTCTGTCGTGAGCAGGCGCTCTCCTGGCTCACCGAATCGGACCTGCGCCTGCGTCTCTACGGTCGCGGATTCGAGGAGCATCTGGAACTGCGATCCTTCGCCCATTCCTTCACCGGCGCGGCGGGCGAAATGGAAGCGATTCAGCGCAGCGCCCGCATCAACCTGCGGACAACGTTCTGCCCGACGACGGATCCGGTCCTCTCTTCGGCGGCCCGAAACGGCGCGTTCTGCCTCATGCGCTTCTTCCCCGAAGACGTGATCGAGCGGATCTTTCAGCCAATCTACGAGTCCTGCCAGCGCGAACAGATTCGCAATGACGAACAACTGAAGCGCGCTCCTGCGAACATCCAGCGTCTGCTCACGTTCGTTGAACGTACACTCGGCACCAGCGTCTTCGAAGTCTACCCGAGCTTCATGGACGAGTTGGAGCGCTACGCCGCCGGCGGGTTCGTGCAGGCGCCAGGGGCTCTTTGGGATGAATATCAGTCGGTCGCTTTCAGCTCGAAGCAGGAGTTGCTCGATCTGACAAAAGCGTATTTGGCCGATGCGCCTCTGCGGCGGAGGATCGCCGGCGCCATGCGGCGGACGTGGTTCGAGAAGATAGACGGCGTCGCTGTACCGACCGGCGTGGAGGTGCCGGATCCCGGTGAGCTGTCCGCCGCCGGAGATGTAGCCGCATGAACAAAGCGTTTGTTCCCGGGGCGGTTCGCCGCCTAGGTCGCACTGTCAAACTACCCGCGATTCCCCGAGTCAAGTCGAGCTTCAAAACCCTTTACCTTCAGTGTACTTCCGGGAGCCTTGCCAGAGGTTTTCGGCGGCTGGGGGATCTTTCCCACCTGTCCACCCCCACCAAGCTGGCCAAGCGCACACGCAAGCCGCATCTCACACTTCCTTCGATCCACTGGCAACGGATGCAGTCGTCATTAAAGGGCACCATGCCCACCCGCGCGGACATTGCGCATTGGATCGAGCGAGGCGCGTTCTCTGCCGGGCGGATCTGCGGCACGGTCAGCGGGCTGGGGGCAAAGACGCGCCCGGCGATGTTGTTCATGACGACGGCGCCGGTGGCGGAGGCAATCCTCATGGAGCCGCTCCTGCGAGCCCTGGCGGGAGACCGTCGCGAACAGCCGTTGTGCCTCTGGGCATGCGAAGAAGTCTGCGAGTTCTACTCGGCCGCCCCCTACCTAGGGCAGCTTCGAACGATTCGCCGGCCCAACGGCGCCCGCGCTGCGCTGGCGCAGCAGGCGCCGACCGTTTTCAAATCGTCCATGGATTGAGCGCCCGCCAGTTCGCCGGCGTCCTGTGCGACCCGCGCAACGATGAGATCCTTGCCGATGCCGTGCTTCGCGGCGCACGCACGCATTTCATCTGCATGCTCGAACGCGGCGGCATCGAGCATGAACATATGATGCCGGGCGGACGCCTGATCCACCATCTCCCGCTCGATACCCGCCATGACAATCTGCTGGAAACGTTCGGTGACCTGGCCGAGCATCTCAAATGCTCGACCGCCGGCCAGACGCCGACGGTCTATCCCACCGACCGTGCTTTGCAGCTCGCCCACAGCCGCATCCGTGACTGGCGGGGAAGCGCCGCCTCGCTGGGAGCGCTGTCCGTTGCCGCAATCGTTCCCTGTGCGGACCCGCCCGACCTGACGATCGGCCTGGGGATGTGGGCCTGGGCAGTGCGCGAGCTGTGGTTGCGGCATCACGTCCTGCCGGTCCTGCACCCGGAGGGTGATGATCCTGCCGCCGTCGAGCAGCTTTCGTCGCTCCTGGGAGAAGTCCCGCACATTCGCGCCGGCGGCAACATGAGCGTGCTCGAGCGTGCCGCAGTTCTGGCGCGTATCGATGCCGTGATCGCAGCCGGCGGATTGTCCGCACAGCTCGCGCTGGCCCAGAATACGCCGACGGTCATTGTCGGGTCCGATTACCGGCGTCGCCTGTTCGAGTGGTCGCGCTCGCGCCTGTGCTACGTGCTGGCCGATGGAACAGGACGTTCTGGATGCCGCAGACATCGTGCGGGCATATCAGCGCAGGTTTCCCCCGCCACCCGCATCCGCGTCGCAAGCTGACTCTATAGGCCCCCTGCAAATTGTGTGGAAAAACAGCGCGCCCGAACGAGGACTTGCGTCCACCGGCCCGAGGCACGCTGCCTCCTTCATTCCGAGAACAAAACCACGGCTACCGGGCCGGACCGCGCTGAATCGGCAGCTCGCCGAACTGCTGCTCGTAGCGCTTGATCAACTGCGCCAGCGACATGCTCAGCCGCTTGGCATTCCCGTAGCTCAGGATCACGCGATCGGTCACCTTAAACAGCAACTGCGCCTGCGCCGCCCCCTGCTGATTCGGGTTGGGCATGTTAAAGCCCAGGTCTATGATCACTTCCTCGCTGGAAGTGTGGATGCGGTACGCATTCGCGTAAACCGAGCGCAGCTCCCGCTCATCCAACAAGACCTGGACCCCCTGCGGGCTCTGCGTCCCCGGATCCGATTGCGTCTGAATATCTTCTGCCATTTCGCACCCTTTCTTTAAAATGGGCGGGTATTGTGTGATAAAAGACGCTGAAAGGCAATCGCCGCCATGAAGAGCAACAACGTAGTTCCCGAGTTGCGCCAGATCCTGGGGGATGACGCCGTCCTGACCGATCCATCGGAGCTCTACGTCTATGACTGCGACGGCTTCACGATCGCTCGAAACATCCCCCGCGCGGTCGTCTTCCCCACCAGCACGGATCAGGTCGTGCGGGTCATCAAATGCCTGGTTAGGAACGATGTCCCCATCGTTCCCCGCGGCTCCGGCACCGGTCTCACCGGCGGATGCGTCGCCTATGAGAATGGCATCGTCGTTTCGCTCGCGCGGATGAACCGCATCCTCCAAATCGACTTGGACAACCGAGTCGCCCTCGTCGAGCCCGGCGTGCGCAACCTCGCCCTCTCCGATGCCGTCGCCCTCGTCCCCGGCGGAGACGCCTACCACTTTGCCCCCGATCCCTCGAGCCAGCGCTCCAGCAGTATTGGCGGCAACGCCTCCACCAACGCCGGAGGCATTCACACCCTTAAGGACTTCGTCACCTCCAACCACATCCTGGGCCTCGAGCTGGTCCTGGCCGACGGCTCCATCGTCGAGATCGGCGCCAGGAACGGCGCCTACGAATCCGGCCCCTTCGATCTGCCCGGACTGGTCTGCGGCGCCGAGGGGACCTTCGGAATGATCACCAAGTTGTGGGTTCGCCTGGTTCCCAAGCCGCGAAACTTTCGCACCATCGTCGGCATCTTTTCCACCACCGCCGACGCCTGCAACGTCGTCTCCGACACCATCGCCGCCGGAATCCTGCCGGCTGCGATGGAATTGCTCGATGGACGCATGGTCGAAATCATCGAAGCCGCCTTCCACTTTGGCTTCTCAAAGGATGCTCAGGCCCTCGTCCTCACGGAGATCGACGGCATTGAAGACCTGCTCGATGGCCAGATGGAGCAGATCATCGCCTTTCACAAGAAGCACAACGCAATCAGCATCGACGCCAGCGAAGACCCCGCCGCACGCGCGAAGTTATGGAAGGCCCGCAAGAGCGCCTTCGGCGCCATCGGCCGCATCTCACCCAGCTACTGCACCCAGGATGCCTGCATCCCCCGAAGTATGCTCGCGCCGGCTCTGGCGCGCATCGATGAGATCGGCAAGAAGTACGGCCTGCTCATCAACAACGTCTTCCACGCCGGCGATGGCAACGTCCACCCCATCTTCCTCTACGACGACCGCTCAGAGGAACAGATACACAACACACTCCTCGCCGCCGAGGAAGTCCTCAAATATTGCATCGACATCGGCGGCACGCTCACCGGCGAGCACGGCGTCGGCGTCGAAAAGATACAGCTCATGCCTTACATGTTTGACCGCCCCACGCTCGACCAGTTCTATCGCGTGAAAAACGCCTTCGACCCCCAAGAGCGGATCAATGCCGGTAAGCTTCTGCCCAGCGAGAAGATTCAGGTCGATCTGCTCAAACCCGGCCGGCACGTGCCGCAGTGAATATTCCGTCCGTTTCCGTCTCGATGCGGGCACGTCAGGTATAGAATAGACTTGCCGCGGCGTAACGCCGCCACATCAACCGCGGCGGAGTCATGCTCAACCTGGTGATTCGATACAACCTGGATGAATGGGCCTTTGTTCTGGTCGTTCTGGTCGGCCTGACCTGCGTCCACCTCCGGCTCAGGCATCGGCATCACCGCCCCGGCGTCGGCCGCGTGACTTGGGTCGCCATCCTGACGCTTCTGGTCGTGGGAGTGGTCGTATCCAATCTCGCCGGCGAGGAAGAACGATCCCGCCTTCGCAGCATGCTCCAGGGCATCGCTCCCACTTACGCTCAGGAGCTCGAGCGCATGGGCCATGCCCGTCTGGGCTTGGACACGCCGCCGGACGATCCGCGCTACCTGTCGATGATCAATGCCGAGATCCGCTGGCTGGCGGTGAATCGAAGCGTTGCCGACATCTATACCATGCGCATGCGCCCCGACGGCAAGATTGCCTTCCTCGTCGATTCCGAAACGGATTATGACCACGACGGCAGAATCGAAGGCAAACGCGAAAGCCGAACTCCTATCGGTGAAGTGTTCCCGCAGGCAACGCCACACCTCTTAAACGCGTTCAAAGGCAAAGTGATGTTCGACGCCATTCCCTATACCGATCGCTGGGGAACCTGGGTCAGTGCCTACGTCCCCATGCGCGATCAGACCGGACGCGTCGAGTCGGTCCTCGGCGTGGACTATCCCGCCAGCGGTTGGCTCCGCGATATCGCCTGGCATCGTCTTGCCATGCTCGGATCGGCACTGGTGTTGATCGCGATTCTGCTCAGTTCCACCGCCGGCATGGAGCTGCTTCGTGCCGAGATCGCTCGCCGGCGCGTGGTCGAGGAGCAACTGCGCCGGGCGCGCGTCGCCGCCGAGGCCGCCAACAGCGCCAAGAGCGAGTTCGTCGCCAACGTCAGCCACGAACTGCGCACGCCCATGACCGCCATCCTCGGCTACACCGATCTCCTGCTCGACCCCAACCTCGCCGCAGAAGCGCACTCCGAGCACATCCAAACCATCCGCCAGAACGGCGAGCACCTGCTGGCGATCATCAACGACATCCTCGATTTATCGAAGATTGAGGCCCAGCGCATGAGCGTCGCGAGGATCCCCTGTGAACTCTGTAGAATCCTTAACGAGATCGAATCGCTGATGCGGATGCGGGCGCAGGAAAAGCACCTCGACCTGACGATCAACATCGCGGGCCCCGTGCCCCAGGTCATTCAAACCGATCCCACCCGCCTGCGCCAGATCCTTCTGAACCTCGTCGGCAACGCGATCAAGTTCACGCCCCAGGGCCAGGTCCGCATCAGTGCAAGAATGGATCAGACCGGCGCGCTCGCCTTTGAGGTAGCCGACACCGGAATCGGCATGAGCGAAGGCGAAATCTCTCGCCTGTTTGAGCCATTCGTCCAATCCGACAACTCCAACACCCGCTCCTTTGGCGGCACGGGGCTGGGCCTGGCCATCAGCCGCCGCCTCGCCCGACTTCTCGGCGGTGACATCTCCGTCCGCAGCGAGCTCGGCAAAGGCAGCGTCTTCACCCTCACGGTGGATCCGGGACCCATCGAGAGCGTGCCCACGATTCACAATTATGATCCGGCCGTCCTCGCGCACGAGACCGCCGCCCGACCGTCACCGCCCGCGCGTCAACTGGCCGGAAAGATCCTCCTCGCCGAAGACACTGCGGCCAGCGCCGAGCTTTTCGCCCATTACCTTCGTACCGCCGGCGCGGAGGTAACACTCGCCGAGCATGGCCAGTCCGCCTGCGCGATCGCCTTGGACGCTGCCGCAGCCGGCAATCCTTTTGACCTCATTCTCATGGACATGCAGATGCCCGAGATGGATGGATTCCAGGCCACCCGGAAACTGCGGGCCGCCGGCATCACCGCTCCCATCATCGCCCTCACCGCCCACGCCCGCGGCGAAGACCGCGACGCCTGCCTTCAGTGCGGCTGCACCGATTTCCTCTCAAAACCCATGAAGCGCAACGAATTGCTCGAAATGATCTGGCGGCATTTGCCCGAGAACCTTCGCACCGCCGCACAGCAAGCCCCCACCCTTCTCAGCCGATACGAGGATAGCGGCGATTTCACATCGCTCCTGGCGCAGTTCGTCGCCGACCTTCCCGCGCAAGTCAATCGCATCCTCGGTGCCGTTCAGCGTAACGATCTCGATGCGCTCGAAGACGCCGTCCATCAGCTTAAAGGCAGCGCCGGCTTGTACGGTTTCGCGCCCATCAAGGACGCCGCGGATGAAGTAGAGCATCTGCTTCATTCCAGGGACTCATCCCAATCCGCATCGCACGCGGTGGAGGAACTGATCAGCCAGGTCCGGCGCGTGAAGGGATACCGCGATATCTCCGCAGCTCCCGCCTGCCCAGGTAACGCACCGCAACAGAGCGTTATTTCTTCTTCAACCGGTAATACCCCTTTTCACAACTGATCACAAAGTGCTCGACGCACGCCTTGAGATCTTCCCACCTCCCCCGAATCTCATCCGCTTCATCCGGATCGATGTTGGTGTCGTCCTCCACCGACTCCGTCACCGCATCCAGCAGCTCCGAAAACTCCCGCACCATCGACCGCGTCTCGTTGAAGATCGATTCATCCGCGCTCTTGCGAATCTCCGGCACCGGATTGGCCACGAAGAACCCCCCCGCCTCGTTGCACAGCCACCGCACCAGCCTGATGTCCTTCGTCAGTAGATACATCTCCCGCAGCCGGTCCAGCGGGTTCTTCGCCCCCGACTGATCCGGATCGTCCGCCTCCGCCGGCGGCTCGCACCACTTGTAAACCAGCGCCGGCGAGACCCGCAGCGCCGCCGCCACCGCCTTCACCCCCGGCTCATCCACCGCCTGCCGAATGACATCGAATGATTTCATGGCACGAAATTACCATAAGAATTCCCCGGCAATCAAAAATGACCGCCACTGCGGGTCCGCAGGGAGCCATCCCAACCACAAAAAGGGATGTCGAACGTTTCACCCAAGGCCGGCAGCGTGCCGAAGAGCTTCCCTGGCACTGGTGTCGGGTTTCGCATCTTAACACGACAGCGCCGGATCCTTCTCAAGTCCTTATCCGCTCATGTTTTTGCTCACCGTTTCTAGCCGCCAAACGCCGGCGCCGGGATGTACAGTTAAAGGACCGAATGCTTCGGACAGAACCCTCTCCCGCACCATCGAGGCGCCAGACAGCCCTGACTCGCCGCAAGCCCTGCAGGGCCTCGGGGTCGCTTCGGCAACGCCTTGAACGCTGTGCCAAGAGCCCGTTCGTGAAGAAGCACCCCAGCAGAGGACATTCCGCTCCCAAGTTGCCCCCAAATCTCCTCCCGGCCCACACCGTACTCTCACCGTTGTAGTACCGTTCCCTCCCCACCCGGCCGCCGACCCCGTTTTTGCCCGATCTGACGACCTGGTGGTCCGAACATGACAATTTGCCGCACCGGCCAAGCGGCCAGAGGGGCCCTTGTAGCGCTTCAGCGCCGGATCGTTCTTAAGTCCTTGTCTACTCATGTTTTGACCGCAGTTCTGGACTGAACTCGCCAGCTTAGCGCTGTAGTGTTAATCGAGTAGCGCGCTCCCCAAATCATGACCCGACCGCGGTTGCTTCCACACATTCCCTTGAATCAGAACGACCGATTATCATGAGTTTGCCAAAATATATCATTCGCCATATTCTTGTGGTATTCTTCGATTAAAGAATGCTAACAATACTTTCGCGTCCCCGGCGTTCACGACCATAGTGGCGGAACGGAGCGTCGTTATACGTCCCGGTTGCTCCGGGCCGCATCGCAGCCGACATGCGCAGTACCCAACGGAGAGAGGAAAATGCGTCAGACCTTGCTAAGGCCTGTCTTGGTGGTGATTGTTGCCACACTGTTCGCCGCGAGTGTCCAGTCGGCTCGAGCGACCACCCTCAAAGGATACATCACCCTCTCGCCCCCGGGCTCGGTCGAAACCTTACCTCAGTCGGTCAACAACACCGGCGCCGTTGTGGGATGGTACTCCGACGGCAGCACCACGCACGGCTTTCTGTATTTCCAGGGAAACTACACCACGCTCAATTACCCGGGCGCCGACGGAACTGTGGCTCAAGGCATCAACGATAACGGCCAGATCGTTGGCTATTACAATGTCATCGGCGGTGGAGTCCACGGCTTCACCTACAGCAACGGTAACTACACATCCTACGACTATCCCGATCCCAATTTAACGGCAACGTATCTCAACGACATCAGCAACTCCGGACAACTCGTGGGAACCTTCACGACTTACAATCCCCAGACAGGTACATCAGGTGGAAGCCTCTTTGTCGATTCGGGAGGAGCCTATCGTTCGATCAGCCCGTTCGGATATCAGACGTGGCTGGCAGGATCCAACTATCACATCAACGCGACGGGGCAGATCGCCGGATCGTACATCGTTCCCACCGGCAACAACCCGCCATCAACAACACAGGTGGATCACGGCTTTGTCGATACCGCTGCAGCCGATGCCATGGTGGACTTTCCCGGCGCCGTCACCGACAACCCGTGGGGAATCTTCAGCGGCACGGATGTGTACGGCATCAACGATACCGGAGATGTTGTCGGCTTTTATTCGCAGGGCGGATCGAATGCGACCGGGTTCGTTTACCACGCCGGCACAGGAACATTTGACAGCCTGATACTCTCCGGCGCCGTGGCGAACTACTGGCTGCCCACGGACCTAAACAATTCCGACCAGATCATCGGCAACTACGAAGCCGTCAAAGGCGGAACGATCTACGGATTCCTCACCCCCGAGCCCGGCAGCTTCTCCCTGCTGGCACTGTGCGGCCTCGCCGCGCTGCGCCGCCGCCGACGCGTATGCTGAGCCGACGAGTCCTGTGACGTAACTCTCTCTCGTTGACCACCGCCCCCATTCTTCGCTTTTCCGCGCCCAGCACGAAGCTGGTACTCCGGACCTTGTCGCTTGACCTTGACCCGATCCCCAAAGCGGCCACCGGCATCCATCGATAGCGTCGAATACCTGGGATCGGCTGCCCGCTACCGCCAAATCACGCATTCACCCACCGAACCGTGCGGCTCTGATGCAACGAGGGTATCCTCTCCACAGTTCGACGCACGCGCTCACTTCGCCCTGGGCGTCATTGCGCCGGCCATCGACACGGAGAGGTACGGCATCATGGGGTCAAACGCAGGCATCTCTGCCATCATCCTCACGGCCTTGCACGTCCTTATCCAGGCCGCCCTCGTCGTCCGCATCCTCCTCCGCCGTCACCGCGACCCGGCCTCCAGAATCGCCTGGCTCGTCGTCGTCATCGTCGCCCCCATCATCGGGATCGTCGCCTACCTGCTGCTCGGCGAGGTGAACATCGGCCGCCGCCGCATCCAGCGCGGGCGTGCCGTTCTGGAGCGGATGTCACGCATCCCCGACCCATCCAACCTGAACGCCGCCGAACTCCGTCCAACCCTCCCCGAGTGGCATCAGCAACTCTTCCGCGTCGCCGGCTCAATCAACGGCTTCCAACCCGTCGCCGGCAATTCCGCCCGGCTGATGCCGGATGCCAATGCCGCGATCGATTCCATCGTCGCCGACATCGACGGCGCCACCCACCACGTCCACCTCGTCTTCTACATCTGGCTCACCGACAACAACGGCCGCAAGGTCGCCGACGCCCTCACGCGCACCGCCTCCCGCGGCGTCGCCTGCCGCGCCATGGTCGATGATGTCGGCTCCCGCGACCTGGTCCGCTCCGATCTCTGGACGCAGATGCGCAACGCCGGCGTCCGCCTCGCCACCTCGCTCCCCGTCGGAATCCCCATCCCGCGTCCGTTCCGCGGCCGAATCGATCTCCGCGACCACCGCAAGATCGTCATCATCGACGATTCGGTCACCTACTGCGGCAGCCAGAACTGCGCTGATCCCGAGTTCCGCGTCAAAGCCAAATACGCCCCCTGGGTCGATGTCGTCATGCGATTCCAGGGCCCCGTCGCCCGCCAGAATCAGCGCCTCTTCGCCTTCGGCTGGATGGCCCAGGTGGATGACGACATCAGCGAGATCCTTCGATCCCCTTCGCCCCCGCCGGCCCCCGGCTTTGCCGCAATCGCCTTCGGCACCGGCCCCACCTCGCGCTACTCCGCCATGCCCGAGGTCTTCGAAATCCTCATGTACGCCGCCCGCCGGGAGCTGGTCATCTCCACACCCTATTACGTCCCCACCGAATCCATGCAGGCCGCCTTGTGCGCCAGCGCCCATCGCGGCGTCGCCGCCACCATCATCTTCCCCGCCCGCAACGACTCCCGCATCGTCGCCGCCGCCAGCCGAAGCTACTACGCCGATCTCCTCGACGCCGGCGTCCGCATCTTCGAATACGCCGGCGGCCTCCTCCACGCCAAGACCCTCACCCTCGACGGCGAAGTCTCCCTCATCGGCTCGGCCAACATGGATCGCCGCAGCTTCGAGCTCAACTTCGAGAACAACATCCTCCTCGTCGATCCCGCCACCACCGCCGCCCTCCGCGCCCGCCAGCAGCACTACATCACATCTTCCAGCGAAATCGACCAATCCACCGTTGACCACTGGCCCGCCACCCGCCGCCTCTGGAACAACACCGTCGCCATGCTCGGCCCGGTGATCTAGCCGACTCCTCCTTCCGCTCAGCGCGGAACAAACACCGTTCAGCCAGCCCTGGCGGTGATTTCTCAAAATCCCTGTCCGCACCGCCACCCGGGCGCAGATTTCTTCTTGAGCCGAACGCACAATAACCCCTCGTTGCGATTGAGCCGACAAGATCATGCCCATCGCTGACCAGCCCAATCAGCCGATCCCCCCGCGCTGCGCCATCTGCGGCAATGGTTGGCCTTCGCGCTCGTCATCCTCGCCGGCCTCGTCGCCTTGCGCATCGCCTGGGGCGTTCACGCCGGCCACGTCCGCCGCCGCTTCATCGCCGAAGCGCACGCTCGCGGCGAAAAGATCCTCATCTCCGATTACGTCACACCTCCCATCCCCGACGATCAGAACGCTGCCTTCTTCCTGCTCAAGGCCGCCGCCGCCATCCCCAACCCCGATCACGTTGGCGAATACAAGACGCCCTTGAGTTCAGACGATCTCAAGTCACTCCAGCAGGTTGCCGCCCAAAGCGGCCAGGTCATCGCAGATGTCCGCCACGCACGCGAGCTGAAGCAAGTCGACTGGGGAATCAATTTCGCCTCACCCGTCTACATGATACTCCTGCCGCACCTGAACAAAGCCCGCCTGCTTGCTTTGTTCGAACGCGACCTGGCTCGCTATGCCCACGCGATGGGTGACGACCGCCAGGCCATCGAGCACGTGCGCGACATACTCTTCTACAGCCGCTGCCTGGATCAGTCCCCATTTCTGGTTTCGCATCTGGTTGCGCTCGGCATCTGCGGCAGCGCATGCGACTGCCTCACGCCGATGATCCCCAGACTTGAGATTGCTCCGCCCGTGAAATCCAGCAACGCCCCCACGCGCCGGCAACTTGAAGCCCTGCTGGCCGATCTCCTAAACGAGTCGTCGCTCCTTCGGTCGAACACCGCCGCCTGGCGGACCGAAGCCATGGGTATTCTCGACATCGGATACCACCCCTTTCCCCTGGGCGGCGGCCCCCCTCCAAATAACCCGCTGGTTCGCCTGCTCCTGCCCATTGCAGTGCTCGACAGCGTTCGGGATGCGCACGTCTACAACGCCATCGCCAGCGCGGCCACACAGCCGACTTACCCCCAGGCCCTCGCCGCCCTCCCGACCCTGCCAATCCGATCCGATGGCTCCATGCTGTATTCCGCAACCCGCCTGCCGACTTCCGCCTATATGATCGGCTCGCCAAACAGCGTCTTCTCCACCCACTACTCGACTCTCGCCAAGATGCGCCGCACGGCCATCCAACTCGCCATCCGCCTCTACACCCTCGACCACGGCCACGCCCCGCCCTCGCTCGAAGCCCTCGTTCCCGCCTACCTGCCGCACGTTCCGACCGATCCCATGACCGCCGGCAACCAGCCCCTCATCCCGCCGGGATTCACCCCTTCTGCCCCATCCCACCCCGCCACCGCGCACACGCGCTAGCCACCTCACCAACTCAGAATCACGATACACACAAAGAAATACGCCGCCGGAATTCCCACCGCCACAATCGCAAACAGCAATGCCCAGAACACCGGCAGCAAAACCGCCGTCATCGCAACGCGCAATCGCGAGCACTGCGTCGTCCGCCGCAAGAGCCGGATCAGATTGATCCAGTATTCAAAAGGCGGAATCGCAAAAACGCCGAGTCCCACGATCCAGATCAACGCCGTCAGGACAATTGATGTTTTCAACGGATCGAAAAACACGGTCACCGCCGCGCACCCCGCCACCGCCGCCAACCCCACCGGCATCAAGACCACCGGCCCGCACCCGTAATAGCTCAGCGCCACCGCCCGGTTCTGCCGCTCCACCGCAATCGACCGCGGATGAAAGAAATAACTCTGCACCCCCGTCACCGTCAGGAGAAACGCAAACAGCCCCGCCAGCATCACCACGAGCAACCCCCAGTCCATCACCGCCCCCAGCTTCATCATCGCCGGCTGCCCCTTGTTCCACGCCCCCAGCGAAAAGTCGAACTCCGACCCCAGACACCAGACATACGTCACCGCCACCCCCAGCGCCAGCGGCACAAACGTCACCCACACCACCATCCGCCGAAACGCCGGTGCATCCTCCAGCCGCACCGGATGCTGCATTGCCCCCGCGACCCGCTTCGGATCACGCATGATCAGCCAGACAGTCCGCCCCAGCGCCCGCCACCGTCCCAACCGCTTGCGCTGCATCCACGGGATCGCCGAGCTGGTAACGCTCTCCCAGTCAATCGCCGCCCCGCATTCCGGACACCGCGCGCTTGCGATCCCCCGCAGGCTATACCCGCATTCCGGACAGAAAACCTCTTCCGCCAAATCGATCACACAACAATTATGCCCCCTCCCCAACAAACGTGACACCACCCGTGCCGTGATCACTCCCCAATCTGCAATTGACAGTTCTCAATTCTTCCGCTTCGTCCCTCCGTGCAGAAGCCTGCCCTGCGCCTGTCGAATGGGTCGCTCCGTCGCCTTCTCCTCCTCAAAACAAACTAAACAACAAATACGCAAACGGCCCCGCAAACAGCGGCGAATCAATAATATCCAGAATCCCCCCAAACCCCGGCACCAGCCTCCCCGAATCCTTCACGTCCGCATCGCGCTTCATCAGCGACTCCAGCAGATCCCCCACCTGCCCGATCCCGCCCAGGATCACCCCAAACACAAACGCCCGCTCCCACGAAACGTGCGGCAGCCATCTCCCGTTCCCCGAGCAGATCGCCCCCACGATCCCCGCCGTGATCAACCCGCAAGCCAGTCCCTCCCACGTCTTGCCGGGGCTCAGCCACGGAATCAGCTTCCGCCGCCCCAGCGCCCTTCCTCCGAAGTACGCCCCGATGTCCGTGAACTTCACCATGAGCAGGATCGACAGAATCACCCACGTCGTCCCGTGGAACTGGTGCGCCTCCGAATGCTTCACCCGCAGCGCCATGATGAACCACCCCAGCCCGCCCAGGTACAGCGTCGAGAGCACCGTCCCGGCCATGCGCGTGATCGCCTGCTGCGTCTCCCTGCCCCACGCCCGCCGCAGCGCCGCCAGCAGCATGATGAACACGATGACAAACGCGAACGTGCTCGCCGCGATCGGCTCAAATGGCGGGAACTGCGTCAAGAACGCGTGCGTCACCAGCAGCGCCGACCCCGTCGCCGAAATAAACCGGTAAGGCCGGATCTGCTCCGCCGTAAACAGCGTCGCCAGCTCATCCGTTGCGATCGGGTTGATGAAAAACAGGATGATCATCAGCCCCAGCCCCCCGATCCCGCCCTCCACGTTGTAATGCACGAGCATCCAGTCCCGCGTCCACCGCTGGATGGCATCATCCAGCCACAGCAGCGCAAACAGCCCCACAAGCATCAGCGTGCCATACACCAGCCGGTTGCGAAGCGAACTCTCCATGTGCCGGCAAGTTGTCGCCGCAAGTGCGGGTGGGAGCAAGGCCCCCGCATTCTCGACAATATTAACTGAGGGATCACCAAGAATTCATGGAGTCACCGCCGCCGCGTTCCGAATGCTCCCTTAAACTTACTCTCCCGGATGCGGTGACGTTGTTGAGCCGAATCACCTGCTTCCCGTCCTGCTCAAGGGGCCAAAACGCAAAGACTTTCTGAAATGAAGAGTGGAAGATCTGTTTGGCATCACGAAGTGTCAAAAAGGATGCTGCGGTGTCACCTCGCACCGTAATCAAGAGCCAATATTCGTCGCAGCCGAGTTCTCGATACTTCAGCAGCTTCTCCTCCTTTTCTGCGATGGATCGCGCAAATGCTCCCGTGGCGGAATAAACCGAGCCACCATGGCTAACCGCCCAACGTGGAACGTTCTGTAGAAATACTGGACGCGCAGAAATGCGCACGTCGAGCAACCATTCGGGAATTCGAACGGTCTGATCAACCTCAGCGGCTCGCTCTATGACAGAAATGCATCCCTCCGCCGGCGGAAGCTTCGGAACGAAACTCGCCAACTCCCTTGCATGCTTTCGGATATCGCGCTTCCGAAAATCGGTCTGTCGAAACATCACGGATACACGCATCGGCTTGCCGCCCTCGGCAGCATGTACCGTTTGGCCCTCCTCAACGATTCGATCTTGAATGCTCTCCTGCTCGAGCCGAATGCTGCCCCGCTGCTTCTGAGTAGGCACGCTTACGTCGTCCGGTACGAATGCTTCGGTCAACTCCAGCCCAAGGCGGCGCCCATGAACAGTGAGAATAAATTCCGGCGCATCACCGATCGATACGCTATCAACCGAAAACCTGCGGTGCGCCAGAAGGAATTGTACAAAAATCGCGAATTCGCGACGTTGCTTCGCGTCCAGACATGCAGGAACGTTTCGGTGTCGCTCGCAACCCGCTGCCAGCTCCTCTCGTAGGAGGAGATACGCTCTGTGTCGCTCTTGCGAAAAAGGATTGGCATCATATCGTCGAGCTAATGCCGCATGCCGCCAACGAAGCTGGTTCGAGAACCTTCCCATGCGACTGAGAAATGATAGCGAGGAAATCCGGAACGGCGACATCCACACGTTCATACATGCATCTTTCCACTACGCCCGCCCAAGCCGCTCTGGCATTCGCCCTGCACCAGTCCGATTGTCATGCCGAGGTATTTCGAGGCATCGCGAATGCAAGTAACCCTCGAGCTGTCGCCTCCGCGCCCACCGCCGCATCTTGCCCCCAGCATAGAGTGCTTCAAGCGATGGCTTGCAGCACGGTTCGCACTCGCCGAGCAACTTATTCTTGTTGCGCTTGGGTTCTGCCATTAATCTGATTGCGTGCAGGTGCCCCTCCGCCAGTTGCCCATCGATTACCAACGTCTTCGACACCGCCCGTCAGCGCGCTTCATGCGCCGGCTGATTTACCGCTCTTTCATAGGCCGCGATGGCTGGCCGCTGGCATTTCGTCCGCCCGCCCAGGAAATGCCTCACCGCACCAGCCCGGATCTCTACATTCATCTTCCCTTCTGCCGGCAACTGTGCCCTCACTGTCCTTACAACAAGGCCATCTACCGCCCGACCCGGCACCAGGAATATGGCAATGCGCTGACCAAAGAGATCACTGGCTACCTGAGCGGCGGGAAAGTGCTCCCAATCGACTCGCTCTATTTCGGCGGCGGCACACCAACGGTGACCCCGGACCTGATTGAAGGATCGATCGCGCTTCTTCGCCCCTTCCTCAAAGCCACGGCCGACATCGGCGTCGAAGTACATCCCGCCGATGCTTCCGATGCGCTCCTGGCCCGACTGCGAGCCGCCGGCGTCAATCGCGTCAGCCTCGGGATTGAAACCTTCCGTGACGACCTGCTCCCGCTGCTCGGACGCACCTACACCTCGGAACAGGCAGCGCAGGCCATCGTCGCCGCCGGGAAGCATGACTTCGCCTGCGTGGACGTCAATCTCATCTGTGCAATCCCGGGCCAGACCCATCGCGACACCGCCCATGATGCCCGGCGCTGCATCGACCTCGGCATCGATCAGCTCTCCGCCTACACGCTGTTCACCTTCGAGCACACGCCGATCGGGCGAAAGGTGGCGGGCAGACGTTTTCCCGTCTATGGCGATGTCTCCCGGATCCTGGCCCTGCACGCCATCTCGCGGGTCTGTCGTGCCGCGGGATTCCGGCGCACCTCGCCCTGGAATTACACGCGCCCGGGCATCGCCCCCTACTCAACCGTTACCCGCGAGAGCTATCTCGGCTTTGGCGCCGGCGCAAGCTCCAAGATCGACGGCGTCTTCACCTTCAACACCTTTTCGGTCGACCACTACATCCGGCAGGAACGCAACCGGCCCGCGATCGTGCTCGATGCCGGCGATCGCCTGCGCCGCTTCCACTGGCTCTACTGGCAGCTCTACAAAACCGAAGTCGATCAAACCCGCTATGGCCGGATCTTCGGCCGGGATCTCAACCGCGATTTTCGGACCGTCTTCTCCCTGCTCCGACTCTCCGGAATGATTCATCGCCGAGGAACCCGATGGCACGTCACCGAATTCGGCGCTATCTGGACGCACCGTCTCCAACAGCTGTTCTCGATCACCTACATCGACGATGTCTGGCGACAATGCCTGGCTGACCCATGGCCCCAGGAAGTCATTCTGCAATAGCAGACGCGGCACCCAACCGGCGTGCGAGCCACCTGGCCATAACGCCGCGAAGGCATGATCCCCTGAACCCCGAACCCTAACCCCCTCCGCCACCCCCGCCCGTGCCAGCCTCCCATCGCTAGAACCCGCGCCAACCCGACCAGCTTCCGCCGGTCCATCACAGCTCCCTTGCCGCGAGCATCAACGTCCCACACATTAATCGGATGCAAAGCGAGCGACCCATCTGCCGGCAAGTTGTCACCGTAAATTCGATGGGGGAGCAAGGGGATGCCGATCCTCAACTCCCCGCTCATCGGCAACTCTCACTTGGACAGCCGCATCCCCGCGGTCCACACCATCCGCGCCAACCGCATCTCGCACATCTCAGAAGGCCATCATTGGTCCAATCCATCTGACCACGCCGAATTTCAATCGTGCAAAGTCAAAGGTCTCTTCCATCGTACTAAACGGGCCGTGAATTACCGTGTGCTCATGCTCCCCGGTTGAGATGACCCACTGTCCAGCGGCAGCGAACACCCCATGCCGATTGCGCAGCGCTGCAACGTCCGCGTCGCGAACCAGGGTCGCCATGCACACCCGCTTACCATGCTCATCGGAACCAAGTAGCTGATCCAGCTCCCCCAGTTCTTCGTCTGTGGGTTCCTGTTGTTGGGAGAAATGGACATTTCTTCCACAACAGCGTTTGTACTTCTTCCCGCTCCCGCAAGGGCATGGTTCATTTCTGCCAATCTTCATCGAATCTCCAACCAGCCGTCCAAATCTGCCGTTCAACAGATCCGCGTAATTCTCCACGTCCAGCGAGACTTCCTCCTTCAGTTTCATTTCACAAGCAGCGTCACTTTACCGTCGTCCCACGCATCCGAATTCAGCTTGCCAATCGCCTTTTCAATCGTCATTTTCAGATCGGGATCGGTATCACCCACCAAGAGTACGACGATACTCCCCTACCACTCTACATACTCGGAGAGCTGCCCGACGAGCCGATGGCAGTTGCTTGTACTCTTCATGTCCCTCTTGATTTCAACAATCACCTTCTCTCCGACAAGAAGATCCGCCTTGATCCTTCCTTTTGCATACTGCGGTGTGACGGAGATGCCCGGCAGCTCCTGGCGCAGGTGAGCAGCAAGGGACTTCTCGTACTCTTTCTCCGTGTTGCAACGCCTCGGCTCCCACCGCTCGATAAGCTTGACCACCGCCTGCCGCTCGTCCCACGCGTGAAACACAAACTTGTCGAGGAGTCCCATTCAGCTTCCCTTTCTTGTCAATTCGGCGACTGAAATCGCCGGTGGAGCCCAAAGCTCGACTCTGGTAATTAGGCGCTAGAATTTGGCTTGAATCAAACGATTTTGAACAGACGACCGGAAACGTAAGCCGGAAGTGCCAGGCAGCTACTCGCCTCGGCACCGCCTTATCCAAATTGATGTCGGTTCCTCCGCTCGCCCAGCGCGCCCCCCCTTGTGCGCGCCCCGTCAATCACCAATCAACAATCACCAGACCGTCGGCCACCCCTCGCCTCCGCCTGGCCCTGAGCGCACCAAACCTTCGCCCCTTCCCACCCGTCCGGCCTGTCCTTTGCACGCCCAATCCATGCCCATGCCTCCCAAGTCCCGCGCCATTTCCCAGCGCCGAGCCTTTTCTCCCCGCCAGGCTCTCCCTGCCCACGCTCAAAACCGCCGCGGCCACCTGCCGGGGGTGCCACCTCTACCAGCGCGGCACCCAAACCGTCTTCGGCCAGGGCCCCGCCTCCGCACGCGTCATCTTCGTCGGCGAGCAGCCCGGCGACCGGGAGGACCAGACCGGCCGACCCTTCATCGGCCCCGGCGGCAACGTCCTGAACTCCATCCTCGACAAAGTCGGCATCGACCGCGCGGGCGTCTACGTCACCAACGCCGTCAAGCATTTTAGATGGGAGCCACGCGGCAAACGCCGCATCCACTCCAAACCCAACTCGCGCCAGGTCGCCGCCTGCAAGCCCTGGCTTAAAGCCGAGGTCGAAGTCATCAAGCCCGATGTCCTCGTCCTGCTCGGCGCCACCGCCGCCCACGCCGTCATGGGTCCCGGCTTCAAAGTCACCCACCATCGCGGCCAGCCCATCGAAGGCAATCCCTGGGCTCCCTGCATCATCGCGACCGTTCATCCCTCCGCGCTGCTTCGCGCCCCCGATGCCGACGCCCGCCACGAGGCCTTCCGCCTCTTCGAACAGGACCTGCGCACCGTCAAACAGCAGTTGAACAAGCTCCAGAACCCAAAACGCAAGCCCCGGCATGCCCGCCGCACCAACCAGCCCCACCCGGGCCAGCACACACCAACCGGCAACAGCAAGCCACCCAGGAAGGAGAAAACCCGTCATCCGGCCTGACTTTACGCGGTTTTCCGCGGGGTTTACGACTGATTCTCGCTTGCCTGCCCCGCCAAACCGATATACTGTTTAGCAGTGTTTCTTTGACAATCCGACCCACCGCAAGTTGGGTCCCCGATAACGGGGGCGATCGGTTTCGACCGGATGGCTACGGTGGTGGTGGCATGTGCAGGACGCTCACTTGGCCTGCTAAATCACGTGAGCAAAACATCAACTGCCAATAACAGTGATGTCACGGGTCGCGTCGGCTTCGGCGCGCCCCTCGCAATCGCTGCCTAATCACAGGCAACGTCGGTACGGTGTTAACGCCCGTGAAACATCGGCCGCAAAAAACGGGCTGGTCTGCTGACTCGGTCGTTGGTCGCAGATGAGATAAAGACGGCTGGGCCATCGCGAAGGATGTCGATGTTCGTCGCGGTGGCCGAGACCCAAAACACCGACTAAACATGTAGAGGCCGCCATCCGGGTTATCTTGGGACGAGGGTTCAATTCCCTCCGCCTCCACTTGCCTTCGTGAGAAAACCCCTGATTCTTCAGGGGTTTTTTGTCTCACGACGCATGCCGCCCTCATTCTTCATTCCGATTCGGCGTAGCCGCACCGGCTGTGCGTTCAATGAGCCTCCGCTGCTCCAACGCCAGAATCATCTGGTGGACCGCGGAAGGACCGGCTGTTCCATTGCCGTCGTTAGATCGGGGTCGCCAGCGATAGGCAACACGCCCTGTCGGTGGTAGCTTGACGATCCATGCGACTTCCGGAAGAGAGAATCAAAGCAGGCATTCGCCACCCCGAAGAGGAAGTTCGGCTGACGGCGGTCGAATATTTCACCAACTCCTACTCTCCTGATCCTGCAATTATGCCCCTGGTCGTCGAGGCCGTGGAGAAGTACGGCAGGGCCAATGGATTTCGGCTTCTTCGACATGCCGAAGGGCTTGAGCAAACCTCTGCCACCCTCGACTGGCTCATGGCCGAGCTTGAGCGGGAATACGATGGCGGCGACATCGAGCAAGACAACTATCGTTTTGCCGTTGCGGTGCTCTTGTGCCGGGCCGATCCGGAGTTGCTGGTTCCACGGCATCGGCAAATCGTCAAACTGCCGGGATTCCCCGAGCAACTGCGGGTTCCGCTGAGCGAGCGGATGAAGTTGTACTTCCAGAACTGGCCCCCGCTCTGGGAAGCGTTGGAGACGTGGGGGAAGGGGAAGATGCAAGTCAGTGAGATCACGAGCGCTGACAGCCGCCGACTGGATCGCATCGTTGAAGCATTGGCTCGGCATCCCAATGAAGGCAGTGAAACCGTGATGTCGCTGCTGAACCGCCACTACAAGGGCTACAACAAAGCTCTGATGCAGTGGCTTGAGCCGCAGATCGTCGATCTGGCAGGCAGAATGCATCTGAACGATGCCATCCCCCTGATCTTCGAGCGACTGGAAGAGGATGATGAGGGGGTCATGGACCAGATCAGCGACGCTCTCAGCAGGATCGGGGGAGATGCCGTGGTGGACGCCGTCAGCGAGAAATGGGATTCGGTCTTCCCGGATTCGCAATTCCTTTTGGCCGAAACGCTGGAACACATCCACACCGATCGGGCCTTCGAGCATTTGCTGGCATATCTGGAAGAGGCAGATGATCCTGATCTGGAAGTCTTTATCGCTTATTGTGCGATCAGCCACCTCAGCCCCGACGCCATGGCGCCGGTACGACATCGCCTGGTCGATGTGCCCGAGCGGGAGATGGATGGCGATGAGTGGGATTTGCGTTACCGCCTGATTGCCGCAGCCACTCTGATGGGAGAACGATTCCCGGAATACGGGCCATGGCACGCCGAGGCCGTCAAAACCAATTACGGGTGGAGGAAGATCGGGAATGCCAAACCGAAGCGATTGGCCGATGCTTTTGCCGACGACCGATGACAAGCGGACAGCCATTGAAACTCGGCAAGGGGGTGGCGTTCGTGAAGAGCCAGCTTCGTCGCCTGCCGACCTCTGACGAGACATGGGAAGCCGATTTTCGCTCGGCACCTTGTTCGTTGGACAGTCTCGACAGCGTTTGGCACGGTTTGGTCATCAACCATGATGGCATCTGCCTGGCCCATCGAACGCTCGAAGTGCCGCCCACCGTCAATGATCTGGCAACGCTCCTGGCTGACGCCATGCGGCGTTCGCTGGGCGACGAAAGCCCCCATCGACCCCGAATGCTGCGGATTCGAGCCAGGCACGAATGGCGGGAGCTTCTGCCTCATCTCCAGCAGATTGTGCAGCAGGTCGTCTCGGCCCCACGCCTGGCAAAATGGGACAAGGCGTTCGAGAAATTCAGCAGGACCGAAGTCTACGTGCCGGAGATCGAGCGGCTCTATCCGACCGTTGCCCAATGGGTTCGTAATCACGGCTGGATCGAGATCGGCGAGCAAGAGGAGGCGGGATTCGTTACCCGAGCGTTGGACTGCGGTGGAATGATCTTTGAGGAGAAGAAGGCGAGAACACTGGCCGGGGCGATGTCGGCCCTCGAAGACGGTCTTGAGGCTCGGACATGAGGATTCTGTGCAACAACAAAGGATGCGTCTGATGAGCAATCCAGGACAATCGGTTCCCGCAAAGATGCAGGAGAAATATCAGGCCATTGTGGCCTTGCTTGATCCCTTCTGCCAGGAACACTTGGACGATGAGTATCGAGGCATGTGCCTTCGACTGGTCGCCGTGCTGGCCCGCAAACGGCCTTCTCCATTGGTGAACGGCACGGCAGCAGCTTGGGCCTGTGGCATCGTGCGGACCATTGGCTGGGTGAACTTCCTCGATGATAAGACGCAAAAGCCGTACATGAAGATGACGGAGATCGACAAGGTGTTCGGTGTCTCTTCCGGCACCGGTCAGGCTAAGTCGAAGGCGATCCGTGACCTGCTGAAGGTCAGGCCGTTCGACACCGAATGGACGTTGCCCAGCCGCATGGCCGACAACCCGATGATCTGGATGATCTCGGTCAACGGGTTCATTGTTGATGCCCGGCACATGCCCCGAGAAGTCCAGGAAGAGGCGGTTCGGCGGGGGCTGATTCCGTTTCTGCCGGGTGAAGAGGGTGTGGGCGGCGAGGCTGTTGAGCCACGTGCCGAATCGAGTAAGGACGGCGTGGCTCACCACTACAGCGCTAAACTGCGGTCAACGCATGAGTAGGCAAGGACTTAAGGACGATCCAGCGCTGAAGTGCTAAAAGGGCCCCTCCGGCCGCTTGGCCGGTGCGGCAAATTGTCATGTTCGGACCACCAGGTCGTCAGAAGGGGCAAAAACCGGGTTCGGGGTGGGGTGGGGAGGGTACGGTACTACAACGGTGAGAGTACGGTGTGGGCCGGGAGGAGATTTGGGCGAAACATGGGAGCAGAATGTCCTCTGATGGGATGCTTCTTCACGAACGGGCTCTTGGCACAGCGCTCAAGGCGTTGCCGAAGCGACCAGGAGGCCCTGTAGGGCTTGCGGCGAGCAAGTGCTGTAGGGCGCCTCGATGGTGCGGGAGAGGGTTCTGTCAGAAGCATGCGGTGCTTTAACTCTGCATCCCGGCGTCGGCGATTGGCGGCTAGAAACGGCGAGCAAAAACATGAGCGGATAAGGACTTAGAAAGGATCCGGCGCTGCAGGGTTCATGCATGCGAGATGCACCAGCGGGCGAGCGGTGATGAGATTTTCCATTCCGGTGTGCTTTGACGGCAGACTACAAAAGGAGGAATTGCCATCAAGGAAAACGTTTGGGCTATGTCTATGGCGTTATTGGCTTCCTGATCTTCAGCGTTGGTCTGCTGATCCTCTTCCTCGACATATACGTCGTCTACTGCATCCTGACCCGTCCAGGCGATCCGACCAAAAAGCTCCTGTGGCTCATCGTGGTTCTGCTGCTGCCGATCATCGGACCGATCCTGTATCTGATGCTCGGGCGGGGAGCCGGCACCATGTGATTCTGAATGATCGGGTTGAATCATGTGAGGAGCGATGGAAACCTGAGAAGGATCCACGATGGACAATAAGGTCTTCAAACACGTCGAACTCACCGGTACATCGAGAGCTTCGGTCGAAGACTCTGGTGCAGTCCGCCATCACACAGGCGACGAAAGCGATTCGGAACATGTCGTGGTTTCAAGTCATCGAGACCAGGAGTGTGCGATCAAGGAGGACAAAGGGCGCGCTTGGCAGCGCCAGATGATCCGCAATCTCATCCCGGAGCGGAATAAGATGTCCTTTGATTGAGGCTCTGGATAGGCTGATAGTATACCTTGCCATCAGGAGCCTCCATGACCGCGGCATCTGCGCCTCTCACCGTCCAACGAGCCTCGATTGAATTGCTGGAAAGCCGGCGCCTGCTCTCCAGCGGCCTCGATCCGAATCGGTAAGAACGGCGCGGGCGGATATCTCAATGAATTAGCCTTGAAATCCGATGGGAAAACCCTGGTCGGCGGCAATTGGGGAGGTTATTCAGAAGTCTGCCGCTACGCCGCCGGCGGCTCGCCCGATCTTTCCCTCGATAGCGATAGCGTCGTGCACTTCGACGAGCTTTCCAACGCGATTGGCGGCAGGTCCGCGGCGATGCTCCCCGACCGCAGCGGAAAGATCACACTGCTGCTCGATCACGGCGACTCCAGCGGCAGCTACAGCGATCCCGTGCGGCTTGTGCGGCTGAATGTGAACGGGTCGCTCGACACTTCGTTTGGCACCAGCGGACAAGTCTCGCTGGCGCCCTTCGGCGACAGCAGCCAACTGGGAGCCATCATGCTCAATGATGGGCGCCTCGCTCGCTTTGCCGGGGAGGAACTCGCCCTGGCCGGCCCGCGGATCGATTTCGGCCTCGGTCCCAACGGCACGCTCTTCATCACCGGCACTTCTGGCGCCAACACCATCTCCATCACCCTCTCCGGGACCACCGTCCACGCCATCCGCAATGGCACGGAGCAAACCTGGGCGCTCGCCGACGTGAAGCGCCTCGATATCCTCACCGACACCGGCGACGACGTGATCACCGTATCCGCTCCGCTCCCCGCGCTCATCGAATCGGGCGCCGGCAATGACTCCATCGACCTCGCGGGCGCCAATGGTTCCACCGTCCTGGCCGGCGATGGCAACGATACCGTGATCGGTTCTGCGCGTGGCGACTCCATCGATGGGGGCGACGGGAACGACATCCTGGGCTTTGGCTTCAACTCCGGTACCATCCTCGGCGGCGCGGGTGATGACGCGATCAACTCGCCCATTGGCGCCATGAGCATCTCCGCCGGCGCGGGCAATGACTTGATCCATGCCGCCGGCCGAAGCGGTGAAACCCCAACCGTGCTTGGCGAGGAGGCAGAGACACCATCTATACGGGAGACGAAGACGACTCGACCATCGGCGGCGCCAACAAGGACATCATCTACGCCTGGAACCACCTCCCCGACATGCTCGACGGCGGTGACGGCACCAACACCGGCGTCTTCGATAAGCTCATTGACGTGGTAACGAATCTTTCGTAGCGCGACCACCACAGTCACTGGGCGAGTTTGCGCTTCAGGATTCGCTGTCGCGCCTTTTCCTGGGGCAATTGCTCAAAGGCGCGATAGTTTCGGGGGAACAATGCGATGTTGTCGTTGTCTTCGAGATAACCGTCGAGAGCGTCGGAATAGTCACCGATCTGATAGCGAATCGTGAAGTGGGATGGATCGGCTGCATCGGGCTGACCGGCGTAGAAGCGCAGATAGAGCGGCGTAGTGCGATTTTCCGCGACGGACTGGGGAGCCAGCCACTCTTGCAGGGCTACCTCGTTCGATGAGGTGCCGTCGATGACTGTTCCAACGAGCATGACACCAACCTGGTTATCCGGCGTGGCCCCGGTGGCGGTTGGTCGGATCCCGTTACCCGCCGTCCAGATTACCACCAGCCGGCGATGCCCGGCCGGGCTGCGGCGCTCATGTACGAAAAGGGCCCACGGCGCGGCGCGTACAGTCCAATCCATTTTCGTAAGGCCATCCAGCGGCGGTACCCAATAGGCCACATATGAATTCCAAGAGGAATTGCCGGAGGGAAGCAGGTGATAATGCGGAAGCTTGAGCAATCTCGCCTGCTGAGCAGGATCTTCTTCATAGACCACCTGGTCCGGCGGCGCTGAATAGACCTTCGCTTCATGCAGGAAATACATCACCATTCCGCGGTGATAGATCCCCGGCCCCTTCCACCAGGTTGCCACCGTAACGCAGGCGACCAGCAGGACAATCAACATCTGCCGCCGGCGTTTGCGACGCCGGGGTGGTGCGCCGGGTGCATACTCCAGTGGAACCTGCGGTGGTGATGGACCGCTCATTCTCCGTCCTGCGACGGCTCTCCGTTTTCACCGGGCTCGGGCCCCTGCTCTGGCGAACTCGCTTCGGGCGCGGGTGACGAGTCGCCTTCCTCCCGATCTTCGGCATCCACCTTCGCCAGCGCCACGAGCTTGTCCCCCTCATCCACCTTGATCAGTCGCACGCCGGCCGCGTTGCGTCCCGTCTCGCGGACCTCGGCGACGCGCGTGCGGATCAGGATTCCGTTCTGCGTGATCAGCATGATCTCGTCCGTCCCGGCAACAAGTTTCATCGCGACGACTTCGCCGTTGCGCTCGTTGGCGTCGATGTTGATGACGCCGCGTGTGCCGCGCCCCTTCACCGGATAATCCGCAAGCGGCGTGCGTTTACCGTAGCCGTTCACGCACGCCGTCAGCACGCAGCAGGTGTTTTCGCCGTGCGGGACGATGATCATATCGATGACCGCATCCCCCTCGCGCTTGAAGCGGGCGCCCGTGACGCCGCCGGCCGGACGTCCCATGGCGCGCACTTCGGATTCATCGAAGCGAACGGCCAAACCGCTCCTGGTTCCGAGGATGACATGGTCCTTGCCGCTCGTGATTTCGACACCGATCAGCGAATCGCCTTCGGCCAGCCCGATCGCGATCAGACCGTTGGTGCGGATGTTGGAATAGGCACTGAGCGCTGTCTTTTTCACCGTGCCGTTCTTTGTCGCGAACAGCAGGAACTGCTCGCCCTTGCCGAAATCCTTGATCGCCAGCACGTTCGCGACCTTCTCCCCCTCCTGGAAATCCAGGAGGTTTGCGATCGAGCGGCCCTGGCTGGTGCGGCTCATCTCCGGCACGTCATACACCCGCCGCTCGTACACGCGACCCTGGTTGGTAAAGAACAGCAGGTAATCGTGGGTGTTGGCGACGAAAAGATGCTCGACGAAGTCGCCCTCTCGGTTCTCCGTCCCCTTGATGCCGCGCCCGCCACGGCCCTGGGCGCGGTAGGTGTCCACCGGCAGCCGCTTGATGTAGCCCAAGTGGCTGACGGAGACGACGACATCCTCTTCGGCAATCAGTGCTTCCATGTTGAACGCGCTGACCTCGCCGGTGATCTCCGTCCGGCGGTCGTCGCCGTACTTCTCCTTCATCTCGAGCGTGTCTTCACGGACGATGTCCAGCACGAGGTTCTCATCGCGAAGAATAGCCTCATACCCTTCGATCTCCTCGACAACCGAGCGGTACTCGTTGACAAGCTTCTCGATTTCCAGGCCGACGAGCTGGATGAGCTGCAAGCGACCGATCGCTTCGGCCTGGGCCTGCGAGAGCATGATGCCGCGCTCGCCGCCGGCCCGGTGCATCAGCGCCTCGGGGATTCGCGGCGCATTCGGATGGTCCGGAGCGATTCGGAACGCGCGCTCGCGCAACTTGCCGATCGCTTCCTCGCGTGTCTTGCTCGAGCGGATCAGGCGCACCACTTCATCGATATCGCAGACGGCGAAGATCAAGCCTTCGAGGATGTGCCCACGTTGCTGGGCCTTTCGCAGCAGGTGCCGCGTGCGCCGGATAATGACTTCCTTGCGATGCTCGATGAAGTGCTGGATCAGTTCCTTGAGCCCCATCGTCCGCGGCTGGCGGTTGACCAGCGCGATGTTGATCATCGAGACCGTGATCTGGCACGGGGTGTACTGGTAGAGCTGGTTGATGACGACGTTGGGGTCGGCGTCTCGCTTCAGATCCACCACGATCCGGCACTTGTGCTGGCGACCCGAGTGGTCGTTGATGTCGGAGATGTCCTCGATCAGGTCCCTCTTCACCGCCTCGGCGACCGATTCCATGATTGACTTGCGGATAACGCCATAGGGCAGCTCTTCGATGATGATTTGCTCTTTGCCGCCTTTGACCTGCTCGGTCTTGACCTTCGCCCGCAGCGTAAGCTTGCCGCGGCCGCTCTTGTATCCCTCGACGATCCCATCCCGGCCGCAGATGATGCCGCCGGTGGGAAAATCGGGACCGGGCACGATGTTCAGAAGCTCGTTGAGGTGACACTCAGGATTGTTGATGACATAGACGATCGCGTCACAGATTTCCCGCAGGTTGTGCGGCAGCAGGTTGCACGCCATGCCCACCGCGATCCCGGTCGAGCCATTCACCAGCAGGTTGGGGAACTTGCTGGGCAGGACCGTTGGCTCCTGCCGGGTTTCGTCGTAGTTGGGAATGAGATCGACGGTGTCGTATTCCAGGTCGGCCAATATCTCCATCGCAACCGACGTCATCCGCGCTTCGGTGTATCGCATGGCGGCGGGCGGGTCGCCGTCGGTTGAGCCGAAGTTCCCCTGGCCGTCGATCAGCATGTAGCGCAGGTTCCATTCCTGCGCCAGGCGCACCGAGGGTCGGATAGATGACCGCTTCGCCGTGCGGGTGATAGTTACCGGAGGTGTCGCCGGCGATCTTGGCACATTTGCGGTGCTTGGAGCGCGGCCCCAGCCCCAGGTCGTTCATCGCGACCATGATCCGCCGTTGCGACGGCTTGAGCCCGTCACGGACGTCGGGCAGGGCCCGGTCCATGATCGTGCTCATCGCATAGGTGAGATAACTGTCTTGAAGCTCCTGCTCGATCTGGAGGTCTTCCACCCGATCGAAAGGGGCGGGAGTCGTTTCAGCCATGATGGTGTCTCAAATTCGTGGTGCGTAGTGGGTCTTCGCGGCAAGCCAATAGCCCGAGAACAACTACCGGTTCCAGCGCCCAATTTCTCGGGTCGCCAAAGCGAATAATGGTAGGCGAAAAGGGGTAAGAAATCAACGCGCGAGCGTGCTCTGACAATGCCCGTGCCCGCTGGTTAGAATGCGCGCCAATCGCCGGAAGGAGGCACTCTGAAACGCATTTCTCGCCGCCGGCTTCTTGCGGCTTCGGCCGCCACGGGAATCGCATTCGCAACGGGCGCACACGGGGCAACTTCAGCCACAACCCACCCCGCCACGAGCCGCAGATTCGAGGGCCCGCAACTCAACATCGGCGTCATCGGCGTCGGCTGGCGCGGCATGGATCACGTCCGCGAGTTTCAGGAGATCCCCCGGGCGCGGATCGTCGCGTTGTGCGACACAGACGGCGCATTTCTCGCCGACGCAAACAAGCAGTCTGCCCGAAGCGGCCAGCTATAGCGACTATCGCGATTTGCTCAAGCATCCGGGCATCGAGGCGGTGGTGATCGCCACGCCAGATCACACGCACGCCGTCCTTTCCGCCGCTGCCATACGCGCCGGCAAGCACGTCTATTGCGAAAAGCCGCTCACGCATACGGTCCACGAAGCGCGGCGTATTGGTCGAACTGGCGAAGCAGACCAGCGTCGTCACGCAGATGGGTATCCAGATCCACGGCATGGACAACTACCGCCGGGTCGTCGAGAAGATCCGCTCCGGCACGATCGGTCCGGTCCGCGAGGTGCACATCTGGAACAACCGCTCGATCCCCCGCGGTGAGCTGACCATCGCGCCGACACCACCTCCGTTGAACTACGATTTCTGGCTCGGCCCCGTCTCCGTTCGGCCTTTTCGCCCGAGCTATCACCCCAAATGGTGGCGCGGTTGGAACGCATTTGGCGCGGGACTGCTCGGCGACATCTTCTGCCACCTTGCCGATGTGGTGTTCTGGTCCCTGGATCTGAAGTATCCCACGCGAATCTTGACTGAAGGCGCGCCACTGGAGGACGAACGCTGTCCGATCTGGACGATCGCACACTTCGATTTTCCGGCGCGGCATAATACTGCCGGCGGTCAAGCTGCACTGGTATGACCCGCCCAAGACGCCGGCAGCGCTGCCTGGCTGGAAACTCGACGAGAAGCTGCGGACCGAGGCGGTGGTTTTCGTCGGCGAAGACGGCCTGCTCGCCACCAACTACGGCTTTCATCAGCTCCTGCCCGCAGAGAAATCCAAGAACTACATCCCCACCGCCACGACCATTCCCTCATCTCCGGGCATTCAGCACGAATGGGTTGATGCCTGCCTGAAGAAAGATCCGTCCGCTGTGACCGCGCCGTTCTCATACGGTGCGCTGCTCACGGAATCCGCACTGCTTGGGGTCGTCTCCTTCCGCGCTTCAGAAAGCAATCGAGTGGGATGCAGTCCATATGCGCATTCCCAACGCCGCCGATGCCGAGCGGCTGCTCCGGATCGATTACCGGCAGGGGTGGAATCTCTGATCCAAGCGCGCCATGTTCACGGCAACTCGCGAATGTAAATGTTCCTGAACCACAGCGGGCTGCTGTGGTTCTGCAGCTCGATCTGCCCGACCGGATAGATCGGCTTATCGCGTTCCCAGTAGTTCTCCATCGTCACGTTGTCCACGACGAGCTTGCCGTTGAGCCAGACCGTGACCTGGTCGCCGATCATCTTGATGTGGAACGTGTTCCATTGGCCGACCGGATGGTCTGCGAAGGCCCGCGGCTTGCTGGGATGCTTCCAGTTGTTGTATAGACCTCCCGACCCTGTCCCACCAGCCGGCTTGTTCGCCGGATCCCAGATCTGCACCTGCGGCGAACCGCGCAAGTAAATCCCGCTGTCGCCGCCGGGCGGGATCTTCCAATCCACGTACATTTCAAAATCGCGATAGTCGTGAACGGTGCAAAGGTTCTCGCCATGACCATCAAAGGCAAGAATGCCATCGACGACCCTCCAATGCTGCCGCATGCTCTCGTCGGCCTTCCGCTGTGCTTTGGCCAGCTCATCTGAGGTCATCGCCGCACGTTTGGGTGGGCTTTCCACAAGCCCCTTCCAGCCATCAAGGTCCTTCCCGTCAAAGAGCTGTGTGAAGCCTTCGGGTGCCGTATTGTCCGGCCGCGTCGCCGGACCAGCCATAAGCACCGACGCCGTCAATGCCAGCCCGCAAACGCATGCGATCGCTCGAACCATTCTTCCTTCCACCTTGTGAGCCAATTCACTCGACAAGCCAGTATACCCGAGCCAGCTGACAAGGCATTTGCCGCATCCAGAAGCCTATGATCAGCCATCCCCTTTGCGGTTTGATGCGCGTCGCTTACCCTTTGGCTCCGGCATGATTGTCCTGATCGACAACTACGACTCGTTCACCTACAACCTCGTCCAGAAGCTTGGCGAGGTCGCGCCCGGCGTCGAGATGAAGATCTTCCGCAACGACAAGGTTACGCTCGACGAGATCGAGTCGCTCAAGCCCTCCCACATCGTCGTCTCACCCGGCCCCTGCACGCCGTTGGAAGCCGGCATGAGCAACGACGTGATCAAACACTTCGGCCCAAAGATCCCCCTGCTGGGCGTCTGCCTGGGACATCAGTGCATCGGCCACGTTTCCGGCGGAATCGTCGAGCGCGCCGAACGCCTCATGCACGGCAAGACTGACCAGATCCACCATGACGGCAAGATGATCTATGTCGGCATGCCCAACCCCTTCACCGCGACGCGCTATCACAGCCTGATCATCCGCCGCGGCACCCTTCCTGCCGAGTTCGAGATCAGCGCCTGGACTGATCAGAACGAGATCATGGGCATCCGCCACAAGACCTGGCCGCTGGAAGGCGTGCAGTTTCATCCCGAAAGCTTCCTCACCGAGCAGGGCGAGATGCTTCTGGCCAATTTCCTCAAGAAGTGACTGATCGTTCGTGTTCTCAACTGTAACCGGCGGACCACGATGGAAGTCGGCAGTCCGGCTCGGGGCTAACTCTCGCAATCTTGCCATCGCCGCCGCCATTTTACCGGGAAACGCCCATCTGGACAGCCGCTGCAGCCCGCCCGGCATTTTTGGCCAAATGCCGCCTTCAAAATGCCCTGATTTTCCCCACCAGATAGCAATCGCTGGCCTCGCTTTTGTATCTCATTTGGGAAACGGAGGCAGCTATGGCACAGAATCAATCCACCCCATTGGCAAAACTGATCCGCCTGAGCGATACCACCCTCGAACTGGCATCCCAAGCCGAGGACATCCGCGGCCGCCATGTGCTCGACAACAAGGACGACGAGATCGGCGAGGTTCACGACCTGCTGATCGACGACCGCGAAAAACGCGTCCGCTTCCTCCTGGTCGAGGCGGGCGGATTCCTGGGCATCGGCGCGCAGAAGATCATGATTCCGGTCGACGCCATCACGCGAATTGATGACAAGAACGTTTACGTGAACCTCACGCGGGATCACGTCGCCAGCGCGCCGCCCTACGATCCGGACCTGATCGACGAGCGTTATCTCGCCCAAGTGTACGGCTACTATGGCATGGGCCCCTTCTGGGCCGCTGGATATCTCTATCCCTCGTTCCCCTTCTATTACTGACCCGTCGCGGCTGGCGCCGACGCCGGCGGCTGGTGCTTCGCGTACTCGTTGAAAAACTCAACCACCCGCGGCATGAAGCTTTCCATCGTCGGATACCTGTCGCGGGCGGCTTCATACTGCGCCATCAGCGCCGAAAGCTGCGGCATCCACCTGAATCCCAGCACCACCTGCTCAGTCACTTCCGCCATTCCGGCAAGCGGCCCTTCATTGGCAACGCGATACCGGACCACCGCAACCCGCACCATCGATTCCCGCATCATCGTCAGCCAGTTGGAATAGGCCAGACCTCTCATCTGATTCGCAACCGGGGCGAAGAGTTTTTCGCCGGCATTCCGTAGTTCTGCTTCGTGCCGATCCACCAGCGGGTTCATATACGAATGTGCGAACTCATGAATGACGGTCGGCACGATGTCGGCGGGAAAGATGGGGTCGCCATTGCGATCCACCGACCAGACGCCGAGAATGCAATAATCATCCTCTTTGCCCTTGGTGCGTAGCTTCGAACCGTAGTTGGACGGGCCGTTCATCAGCCCCAGATAGATGTGAAAGCGAACCCCCGGACGCGCACCAAAGTAGCTGTCGAACCATTGCAGGTTCGCGTGCGCTGAAAGCGTGTCGCGCAAGCGCCGGGCGGCAAGGTCATAGAACGCGCGGTGCTCATCGAAGAAGGCCTGAAACTTCTGATCCTTTGCAAATTCTCTCGCCGCATCGAGGAACTGCGGAGCGTTCTGCGCTGTCCACCGCTGGTCCAGATCCTCGGGCCAGGGATCCAGCGGAACCAGCAGCTTCAGTTCCGGCGGTTCCGAGACGTGCATCGCCAGGCTCATCGGCGCGTCAAAACCAATGCTTCGCTCGTCGCGGAGCTGCCGGGCCAGCTTCGCCACCGGGGCGTATCGCAGCGATCCGAAGCGCTTCTCAACATCTTGGTCATAGCGCGGAATGCGCGGCTGCGAATACTCCGGATACCCAGCCAGCTTGCAGATCAGCGAGAACAGCTCGACGCGCGGATCGACGCTGACCTCAACCAGTGGCTGCGTCGAAGCAGCAGGCCGCGTCGTCGCGCCTCTCGCCTGCTTCGCCACCACCATACCCACCCCCACCACCGCCGCGACCAGCCCCATTTTGATCATGGGACCCTATTATCCGCTTTTTAGAACAACTGGTCCAGAATTTCCTCCATGGGCAACTGGATGCACGTGAAGATGGGCGTATCTCGCTGCGTGTATTTACTGCTCTGCGTCTCGCGCAGTTCCATCACCAGGTCCAGGAAGTCCCTGGGCTCGTCCGTCTCGAACGCCACGACAAAATCCTGGTCGTCCAGGCCGAAGCTGTAGGTGGTATTGAGCTTTACGCTCGGATACTTGTTGCCCACCTTGATGTGCACATCCATGATCTCCTGGCGCTTCTCCAGCGGCAGCAGATACCAGTCCCGCGTCTTCACGAACGGATAAATGTGCAGGTACTTCCGCTTGCCGGGGATGATCTGTGTGCGGCTCTCGGCCGTGTGAAACGGATCCAGCTTGTCGATGTACATGCTGCGCTTGGTCATCGAGAGCATGGAATATGGCGTGCTCAGGTAGGCACCCAGCCGCGTCTTGTTGATCGCCCGCGTCTGCTCCTGAAATTGCGCGGCATCCAGCGCAATGCGCCAGAGGACGAAGTCCGTCTCCGGGCGCAGGCCCACGGTGCTGTAAGTCAGGCAGATCAGCCCGTCGCGCGGCCGCTGGAAGAGCTTCAGGAACTCGCTGCGCGCCTGGATCTTGTCGTGATCATCCAGCCGGCGAACGGCGGGATCGATGCGATAGAACGCGAAGTTGACGAATTGCCGCTGGATCTGCGGCGCGCCGGGGCTAGCGGCTTTTCCTGCAGTACCCGCGGCGGGTGTCGATGGTTGGCTCATGAAACCTCCTGCTGCCTTTGGTTGACCTTCAGATGGTACACCACGCGATCATCCGCGGCGAATCGGATTCCAGCGGCGAGCCGTCGTAGTTGCCGTAGAGCCTGCGAATCTTAAAACCGTTGCGCTCCAGCAGCAGCACCAGCTCGCGCGGGAAGATGTAGGTCAGGTCGAAGACGTTCTTCTCGCGGTGCTCAACGCCCTGCCCGTCGAACCATTTGTAATGAAAGGTGATTCGCTGCATCTGCCGGGCGAGGTCCCGATCGATGTCCGTCTGCCCGCAGACCGTGCGATCCAGCTCCGGCACGAAGAAGAAGTGCGGCTCCACATTTCTGCTTTTGGGCTGCGCCAGCCGCGCCAGATCGGGATGAAAGATGTCGATCCAGAAGCTGCCGTCCCGCCTGAGATTCCGGCAAACATTCTGCAGGAAACGGTCCTGCTGCTTCAGCGTCGTGAATGCGAGAAACGTGTTGAAGAAGATGCAGATCCAGTCGAACTTCTGCTTGAGGTCGAACTTCAATGCATCCGCGCGAACGAGCTTGAGGTCCCGATCCCTGAGCCCTACAGCATCCCGCTTGCGGCGAGCGATCTTGAGCATTCCCGCATCCACATCGATGCCGACCACCCGATGCCCCGCCTGCGCAATCGGGATCGCCGCCCGCCCCGTGCCTGCCGCAATCTCCAGCACATTTAGACGCCGCTTCCTGGGCAGATGCCCCAGGAAGAACGGCACATCCTGCTGAAGCATGCGATTGCCTTCGTATTCAGCATCGTAGTAGGCGAGATTGGCACGATATTGAGGCATTGGATTCAGGCGCGGGCAGTCACGCGCTCCCCGTCGTATGCCAGGCGCATCCCGTTCGGCAGCGAGGCATTCGTTTCCGCATGACCGAGTTGGTGCGCGATATGCGTGAACAGCGTCTGCCCCGCGCCGATGCGCTTGGCCGCTTCCACCGCCTCCTCCAGGGAGAAATGCGTCGTGTGCTTTTTGTATTGCAGCGCATCGAGAACCAGCACATCGAGCCCGCGCAGAAGCGCCACGATTCGTCCGGAATCCGGCTCACATCCGTGCAGTATGCCAGCCGGCCAATGCGGAAACCGAGGATCGGCATCTCGCCATGGAAGAGCCGAATGGGCTGCCAGGTCATCCCGGCGATGTCGAAGGGCCCTTCGATCATCCGCCGTTCGAGGTGCGGGCGAAAGATTCGCTCGGCCGGGCTGGGCTCGCAAAACGCATAACCAAAGCACCGCGTCAGGATCTCATGCGTCGGCTCGTCCGCCCACACGTCCAGCGGCCCCTGGCGCAGCGCGTTGAAGCGCCGCACATCGTCCAGCCCCATGACATGGTCGGCGTGCGCATGCGTGAAAACGACCGCGTCGATCATGTCGATGCCATGGGTGATGCACTGGAGACGCAACTCCGGCGTCGTATCGACGAGGATCCTGGCATTGTTGTAGGAGATGATGACGGATGGCCGCATTCGCTTGTCACGCGGATCGGCGCTGGTGCAGACCGCACAATGGCAGCCGATCATGGGGATGCCGGCGCTGGTGCCGCTGCCGAGAAAGAGCAGTTCGATCTGAGACATCACAGGGGTTTATAGTCGCGGTGCACCGCAAAATCGACGCGGCTTGCGGCCCGTGTCGGCGCACAACATCATTTGCGAAGCTCAGCGGAGCAACATGATTGCGCAACGGTGCATCCGCAACCATCGCACGCGAGATGAGAATGGCCGAGCGGTGAGCGCGGATTATACTGCTCCTACCAGCTTTCTGAACCTCGCGTACGCTTCTTCCCATTGTTTCCCTCCCCCTGGCTCATACCTCTTCACCTCGAAGCTGTTTTGCACGACCGCGCGGGCGTCGGCCAGCGACTTGATGTCGCCAGTGGCCATGGCCTGCACCAGGATGTTGCCGGCGGCGGTGGCTTCGACCGGGCCGGTGATGACGGGGCGGCCGCACGCATCCGCCGTCATCTGGCTGAGCAGTTCGTTCTGCACGCCGCCGCCGACGATGTGGATGACCCTGATCTTGCGGCCGAGGACTTCTTCCAGCCCCTCCAGGCGATAGCGGTAGGTCAGGGCCAGGCTGTCGAGGCAGGCGCGGATGAACTGGCCGGGGTTTTGCGGAACTTTTTGCGCGGTCCTTTGGCAATAGTCGGCGATCTTCTGCGGCATCTGGTCCGGGGCGCCAAAGGGGGCGTGGTCCGGGTCGATCAATGACGCTAAGGCTGGCGAGTCCGCGGCCATTTTGGTCAGCTCGGCGTAGTTGTACTCCTTGCCTTCCTTGAGCCAGTGACGGCGGCATTCCTGGACCAGCCAGAGGCCCATGATGTTCTTGAGGAAGCGGATGGTGCCGCCGACACCACCTTCGTTGGTGTAGTTGTATTTGAGCGATTTGTCGTTGATGACGGGCTTGTCGATTTCGACACCGAGCAGGGACCAGGTGCCGGAGCTGATGTAGCACCAGTCGTCGCCGGTCGCGGGGACGGCGGCAACGGCACTGGCGGTGTCGTGGGTGCCGGGGGCGATGACGGGGATTTCGCCGACGCCGCATTCCTTGCGGACTTCTTCACAGAGTGGTCCGAGTACCGTGCCCGAGGGGACGATTTCCTGGAGGATGCGGGTGGGGATGCCAAGCTCGTCGAGCATGCCGCTGGCCCAGGTGCCGGTGCGGGGATCGAGCATCTGGCTGGTGCTGGCGATGGAGAACTCGCTGGTTTTGACGCCGGTAAAGAGGTAGTTGAAGAGGTCCGGCATGAAGAGGAGCGTCTGCGCGTTGTCGAGCGCGGCGGATTTGCTCTCGACCATGGCCATGATCTGGAAGAGCGAGTTGATGGCCATGAACTGGATGCCAGTGGCGTCGAAGATCTTCTCGCGCGGGAGTTTTTTGAAGGTGCGCTCGAGCATGCCGTCGGTCCGGCTGTCGCGGTAGTGGAAGGGTTCGCCGATAAGCTGGCCGTCGCGGTCGAGCAGGCCGAAGTCCAGGCCCCAGGTGTCCACGCCGATGCCGTCGAGCTTCACCGCGGCGGCGCCTTGCGCAGGCCGGTCTTGAGCTCTTCCCATTGCGCGGAGGCATTCCAGTGGAGGTGGCCGAGGATGCGGGAGGTGGGGTTGGCGAAGCGATGCCGCTCGGCGAGTGTGAGCCGGCCGGCATCGAGTGTGCCGAGGACGGCGCGGCCACTCTCGGCGCCGAGGTCGAAGGCGAGGAAGTTCCTGGTTGCCATAGTGGCGCATGGTGCCAGCGGCGGGATGGGTTTTCAACCGTTGCCGGGTACATCAGACTGCTCCTGGTGGCCGCCCTGTGGCGATGGGTTCGTCTCGTACGGGCGAGCGGAGGTGTTGCGAGGGGAAGCGGCGTTTGGGGAGCGTGGCGAGGGGTTTTGGGTTTGTTTCGGTGGGTTGGTTTGGGTTTGTCCGGGTGAGTGATGCGTGGCGATTGAGGGCGCGCTCGCCGGGCGAGGGCCGGCACAGGGCGGCGCGGTTGCGTGGGCGTGCGCTGCCCCCGGGGCCCCTGCTCAGCCAACCCACCCCCCTGTTGGCGAACGGGTTGATTGAGTTGCCGCGCTGGCGTCTAATTCTGGATGTCCCTTTCGCCACCTCCCTTTCGCCACCTCTGAACTGACGAAAGATCGGCGCTGGTCATGCGAATGTTAAAATGGTTCTCCCGCAAACGCCCAAAGCAAACGGATGCCTCAGAGGAGCTGGTTTACGAGTTTCTCGACTCCGCGTCTTGTGCATTCTTGATCACAATGCAGAAACGTCTTCCGCACTGGTTCAAGACCCACGGCAAATGGTCCTTGACGGATACAACCGATCCAATTCGATGGAGATGTCAGAACATGGTTCCGCTTTTCGAAGTTAGAGCGTATTTGCTCTTCGTCGCGAGCGGGGCACTCAATGTGGCGAAACAAACGCGTGAGGCTCAGGATGCAATGGTCAACCACTGCGCCTTACGAATTACTGAGCAATTGCTACAGGTAAGTTGTCCGGATGCGGCCGAGATCAAGCGAGTGGATGCGATCATTTCAAACAGAGCGCACCGGTATCGGGAGTATGCACGCAACTCGCCGGCGGTTGCGTTCTTTCTTCCCTCACTGAGATCGTACAGCATTCTCTGGAATCAAATTCAGGCCAGCATCGGAACGACAACGGCCTGTGCGGACTTCCTTCCAAGGATCATTAATGACGCGATGTTAGACTTTTCCGGCAAGCTGCCAATGCTTGAGGAACTCCGTCAATTGGTGACGGACTTCGCCGTGAGGTTGAGGAAAGCGATGGATGGTTGTAATGATTACCGGCTCAAGGGGGGCGACGAGATTCGGCGGCGGCTTTCCGCATCGTCCGGCGAGAGGTTGAGGCAATGATCTTGGCACGACCCATCCCTCTGCTGGCAAGTCGAAACTTGGACGGTTATCCTTCCGCGGACAGCGAGCATTTTTAGAGTCGGCGGGAGGAAACGTTCGGACTGCAAGTCATTTTTCGAGTCGCGGAAGGGCAATAAGGAGCGTAGAAGCACGATGCCATATTCTGGAGCCATGGGAGTCGTTCTTCTCGTTGCTGGGGTTGTGTGCGTCTTGATCATAACCATCTACATAGCCGCCCTCCGGGTTGCCCGAAGCAGCATCTTCCCCGGCTCTGGGTCACCCAAATCCATGGCTCAAACACTCTTGAGTTCGATACATGTGGTAAGTCAACATCTGCTTGGGGCCATGGTCATCACCCTGATCTGCGTTCTGATGGTTGAGAAAACCATCACCTCTGAGGCAGGCCTTCCCCTGCTCTCGGCGGTGGCTGGGTATTTACTCGCGAAGACCTTTAAGGACGTTAACATTTCACCGGCGGACAAAAACAAGGACGACGGAGAAGAGGAGTAGTTGACGTCAGGAGGGGGGCATCCAAAATTCTCACCGCCGCCCCCAGGCCCCTGCTCACCCGAACCAGCCCCCGTGTGGTGAACGGGTTGATTGAGTTGCGACGCTGGCGTCTAATTCTGAATGTCGCCGTTGGTGTTTTCCCAGACGAGCGGGGTTAACGATGAGATGGAATCCAGCAGCGCATTCTGACCAAGAGAACCTTCGGTGGTGCTGGCTGCGCAATCGAATGGGGCCGCTGGCCGGTTTTTCTTTCGCAAGCATTCGCACCGTTGCTACTGATTTGGCTTTCTTGGCAAGCAGTCGTTGCCTCCGTCGTTGCTTCGAACTTGCTCTGGGCGGCGTTCATTCGGTATCGCTTTGCAAGCATCCGGGCAGCTTCGATAGGCGTATTCGTCGCCTTACTCAAATGGCTCACGTGGCCTCTTGGCACCGTGTATCTCTTTTACGATAAGCGGCATCCTGAGTGCTGGGTATCCCTTGCGTGGCCCGCGCTAATCTTCGTCATCGGTGCTGTGCCGCTGGCGCGCACCGGTGCCATTCAAATTCTGTTCATGCGGGCGCTGGGATACGAGCCGACAAAACTCAATCCGCTGGCAGCGCAAACAGAACCTTTGGCGTCGCCAGGAGAAGCCTAAGGGGACGTTCGGAAGTCCCACCGCCGCAAGAAAGCTGGAGCTTGCTGCCAGACCTGCGGTCAGCACCCCCAGGGCCCCCGCTCACCCGACCCATCCCCCTGGCGACAGAGGGGCTGATTGATCCGCCGCACGGGTTCTAGCTCTGGATGTCACCTTCGGGCTTTCGCCCTATCCTTTGCGCGAGCGCCTCTTTAGGCGACTCTGGACATCGAGAATGAACGCGAAGCTCGAGTCACGCTTGATGTTCCATTCCTCTGCCCTCGCCTGGAGCGCGGCGATGCCCAATCCACCTATCGCCGTGGCGAGTAGAGCATATGGTAGTTGAACACCCTGCATCATCAGCACATTGAGTGACCCAAGACTTCCTCCGATCGTCCAACCGGAAGCGAGATGTTTCAAAACCCGCCGCGTAGGCCTACTGAGCTTCGATCTCAGTTCCGCCAGAGCGGGGCGGACGTGACGCGATAATGCGTCTTCGACTTCTTCCTCGAACTTCCCGTCCAAAGGGTCAGCTCGCAAGTCCGCGGCAAGTTTGCCGAGTTCGGCACGGCAACATTGGAGCTCATCGCTGAGATGATCGCGAAGGTAGAGAATATCCTCAGGAGCGTTCACTTGAATGTCTGGAATTGCATCAGCCAACACCGCCGACACGAACTGGACCTGGCGTCGGCGGGCAACACTCGGTGCCTTTGCACCGACTGCGGCGGCAAGTTGCGGGAACGCCAACGCGATTTGTTCAGTTAACTGGCAGTGCGACCGGTGCGTAAGGAGCGGCGGCATTCCAGCAAAGGTGCAGGCATCGATGGCAGCAACGAATTCGCGGATATGCATGCCCAGGGCAAGTTGAAACAACGGGTCATCAAGCGGATTATGCTGTTTGAAGATCAGCCGGTAAGGAAATGCGAAGGTCATTGCCCCCTTCCAGCCACGCTTCGAAAGCCGGGACAGCCCGACCACGGAGATGGTGGAGAGATCCGCACCGTGTCTCAGAGATGCTGCGACAGCATCGAGCAGGCTCTTCGGCAGGCGCAGCGTCGGAGAACGAGGGAACAGAGGGAGGCCCAGGAGTTTTGTCAATAGGCTGAATGATCCCTGCCTCTTCTAGCGGGCGAAGATCGGGTGGTAGAGGCATGCATTCCAGATTGAAAATCAAGCTTCCGTATTTCCCATCGTCTCGATCCCAATGGTACTGCCTAACGAGGTGCCCTCCCCTAATATGAACTTTGTCAAAGAACAAACACGCCCGCAGCAATGCAGCTCTTTCCACCGCGGCTACATCCGGCATGACTATGACAGATAGTTCCATTGGCATTTCAATCTCGGTCCGTTGAGCCGAGTCAGCGTACGTCCAGAAGATACCGGTATCGGGTAGAAGATGCTCGTCCTCTCCATACATCCGTTTCCAGGAATCGTATCAGCCTGGGTGCGGGGACGGCGATGCGCCTGGAGACGGACTGTGACTACTAAACCAGTCGATTGACCTGCCGCACGTGCGTGACACAAGGCGACATTTTCTCATTCGTCCATCTCCACGTTCAGACGCGCTAATGGGTTTAGGGATAGGGCGCCAAAGAGGGTTCGCGGCGGCGTGCACCGGCGGGCCGCGACGCGGGCGTCGCCTCTACAATGCGGGTAGGCTGGACGGGCGCGATGTGGATCGGGCGGCGAAGATCCTGGAGCGGATCTGCAACTTTCGGGAGCGGGATGCGGGCGGGCCACTGGTCGAACGCGCCGGAATCATTGCCTGCCATGGGGGCGCGTCGTGACAGTGGGCCGGCGGGTTTTTGACCTTTATCGAATTGCCCAGGTTACCCAAACCGTTCCCGTTGCAGCCGCGCGGCTGGCCTGGCTGGGGACCTTGTTTGCACGGTGCAACTACGATGAGAGTACGGTGTGGGTCCGGGGTTTTGCACAAGTAAATGTCCATATGTTGTTTACTGCAAGGGCGTCCTCTTTTGGGTTGGCAGAGGGCGGGACGGGGGCGCGGGTTTGCAGGGACAGAGCAACCGCACCGCCCAGTCCGGGTCGAGAATGAGGTTTGGCGTACCCGCATGTTTTCCGCGGCAGGACTGGAAAGAGAATGGGCGACGCCGCATCTGCAAGAAGGACGGGGTGAATTGCGAAGGGGTGCGGGGCGGCCTAGCATCTGTCGCGTGAAGCGGACGAGGGTCAAAATCTGCGGGGTCACGCGCCCTCAGGATGCTCTGGCGGCGGCGGAGGCGGGGGTGGATGCGATCGGGATGATCTTTCATGAGCCATCAGCGCGGAATGTGGCGGTGGAAAAGGCGCGGGAGATTGTGGGAACGCTTGCGCCGTTCGTGACGCCGGTGGGCGTGTTCGTGGATGCCGATGCGGGGACGATCCTGCGGATCGCGGCGGAATTGGGGCTGGGCATGGTGCAGCTCAACGGCGGTGAGTCGCCGGCGCTGGTGCGGGAACTCAAGACGCTGAAGGTCATGAAGGCGATTCGCGTGGAGCGGCAGTCGCTCGAGGCGGAGCTGGCATCATGGAAAGCGGTGATCTCGTCGCTGAAGCTGTCGAATTTGATCGGGCTGGTGCTGGAGCCTGGACATAGCGGGCAGCCGGGGGGCTCGGGCGTGGCGAATGACTGGGAGACGGTGCGGCAGCAGCAGGAGCGCGGGAGCTTTGGCGGGCTGCCCGCGATCGTGGCGGCGGGTGGGTTGAGCGCAGAGACGGTGGGCGAGGCCGTGCGGACGGTGCGGCCGTGGGCGGTGGATGTTTCCAGCGGGGTGGAAGAAGCGAAGGGGATTAAGTCGGCCCGGAAAATTCGCGCGTTTGTGGAGGCCGTGCGCGAGGCGGACGATTCACTCAGCGACTGAGCGCCTCGCTGGATGATCGGTCGGGATTGGCGGCGCGTTCGGCGACGTGGGGGAGCCAGCCCATCTGCATCTTGATGATGCGGGGGATGAGGAGGAGGATGGTTTCGGTGCGTTCGGCGGCGCCGTCGTTGACGAGGAAGCGGTTGCCGACACTGGTGGGCCAGGTCGCCTCGCCGGAGGGGGCGACGATGAAGAAGGAATCGACCGGGACGTCAGCGCGGAGGTTCAGGTCGTAGAGATGCTCGGGGGCCAAATAGACGAAGTCGCCATCCTTTCCGTCCGGGTTGTATCTCAGCCGCTTCTCCATGGAGCGGACGACGGGGCAGAGCGTCAGGCGGACGGTGTTCTTCTTGCGCGGCGCCGGCTGAAGGACGGCGGTCATGAGGTTGTCGCAGGGGCCGAAGCTGCGGCCATGGAGCTCGTTGGCACTGTCAAAGTAGAAGATGTCCTGGGAAGGGATCTCTTTGCGCAGGGGCAGATCGACCGTCCTGCCGTCGACGGTTACCAGCGAGCTGACCTGGGTGACGGCGGGATTGTCGGCCATGATCTTCTTGAAGTAGTCCCACTCGCTGGTGGGTGCTTCGCCGACGCGGATGCCGTTCTTGAAGAGGGTTTGGTAGGTGGTGACATCCACGACGGATTCGTCGATGCGCTTCCAGAACTTCTCGTTTCGGCTGACGGTGCCGTAGGGAACGGTCAGCTTGTAGAGGGTCATCTCGATGGCGGTGGGGACATCGCCCATGGAGATGCCGGTGGAGGCGGAGAAGGACTGGGAGAGGTGCGGCGGCTGATAGGCGTTGACCTGGACGGCGGGAGAGCCGATCCGGGAAGCCGGGAGGTAGGCGGAGGTTTTCGGAGCGTGGCGCGCAGCGCATCCGGCGACTGCAATTGCCGCGGTGATGAGGATGGCCAGGACCGGTCGCAATAGCACTCCTATGCCGCCGCGATCGTGCGGATCGTGGCATCGAGGCCCGCGTCCCAGTCCTGCCGGGATATGTTGATTGGCGGGGCCAAACGAACGATCTTCTTGCTGGTCAGGTTGATGACCACGCCGTTTGCGAGGCCCTTTTCGACGAATTTTTGGGGTTCGTCCTTGAGCTCGATGCCGAGGAAGAGGCCGTGGCCGCGGATCTCGGCGACCTTGGCGGCGATCCTGGGCTCATTCCTGAGCCGTGCGATGGCGTGCTCGCCGAGAGCTTTCGCGTGGTCGATCAGGTGCTCGCGGTCGATGACGTCGAAGATGGTGCGGGAGACGGCCATGCAGATGGGGTTTCCGCCGAGGGTGCAGCCATGCTTGCCGGGGGTGAGCAGCGCGGCGACTTCGGGGCGGGCGAACATGATGCCAACGGGCAGGCCCCCCCCTACCGCTTTGCCGAGGGTCATGATGTCGGGGAGGACGGGGTTGCCGGCATCATCCCGGAAATGCTGGTGGCCGAACCATTTTCCGGTGCGGCCGCAGCCGGTCCAGACTTCGTCGAAGATGAGCGTCAGGCCGCGCTCATCGCAGAGCCGGCGGACCTTAGCGGCGAAGCCGTCGGGCCAGAGGTTGATGCCGCCTTCGCCCTGGATGGGCTCCATGATGATGCCGCAGGTTTCGGGATCGACAGCGGCGGCGAGGGCGTCGAAGTTGCCGCCTTCGATGTTGACAAAGCCGGGGACCTCGGGCTCGAAGCCGGCTTTGACGGCCGCGCTTCCGGTGGCGGCGATCAGGGCAAGCGAGCGACCGTGAAAGCTCTTGTTGAAGGAGATGAGCTTCCATTTTTTGGGCGCTTGCTGGTTGCCGCGGAGGCGGGCGAGCTTGACGGCGGCTTCGTTGGCTTCGAGGCCGCTGTGGCAGAAGAAGGCCTGGCCCTTGAAGGCGAACCTGCTCAGATGCTCGGCGACCTCGACCTGGGGCTCGGTATAGAAGGTGTTGCCGACGTGCCAGAGCTTTCCCGCCTGCTCGGTGGCCGCGGCGATGAGGGCCCGGTGGCAGTGGCCCAGCACGCAGCCGCCGAAGCCGGCGAAGAGGTCGAGGTATTTGTGACCGGCGGTGTCCCAGACGTAGCTGCCCTGGCCGTGGTCCATGACGACCGGGAGGCGGGCGTAGTTGGCGATGAGGACCTGCTTACCCCGGTCCAGAATCTCTTGCGTTTGGGACATCGTCGGCGTTGCCTTTCGTGGGTGTGCCAGAGAATATCACAATCACGGCTGGAATTTCCATTTTCGGTCGAAAGATGCGGGAGATTGTGGAGGTTGGCGATGAACAGGCCGCTGAGATGGGGGATTCTGGGGACGGGGAATATCGCGCGGCAGTTCGCGGACGGACTCGCGGAATGCCCGCGGGCGCGGATCGCGGCGGTGGGATCGCGGGCAAGCGAGACGGCGGAGGCGTTTGCGGAATTGCGGCAGATCCCGCGGGCGTATGGGTCGTATGCCCAGCTGATCGCGGATGAGGAGGTCGATGCAATTTACATCTCGCTGCCCAACAGCCTGCATCACCAGTGGACGATTCGGGCGCTCGAGGCGCGGAAGCACGTGCTGTGCGAGAAGCCGCTGGCGATGAATCTCGCGGAAGCGCGGGAGATGTTTGAGGCGGCGCGGAAGCATGAGCGCGTGCTGGTCGAGGCGTTCATGTACCGCTCGCATCCGCTGACGCACGCGGTGGTGGAGGCGGCTCGTCGAGGGGAGATCGGGGAGCTGCGGCTGATTCGGACGAGCTTCTGCTATCGCACGACGCGGATGGAGAACATCCGCTTTCGCAAGGAACTGGGGGGAGGAGGGCTGATGGACATCGGGTGCTACTGCATCAATTACTCACGGCTGTTCGCCGGGTGCGAGCCGGTGGAAGTGTCGGCCGCAGCGCACATCGGGGCGAGCGGCGTGGATGATGTCATGAGTGCGACGATGAAGTTCCCCAGCGGCGTGGTGGCCAGCTTCACCTGCGGGATGGACCTGCACGCCGACAACACGGCGGCGCTGTGCGGGACGGCGGGCTACATCGAGGTGCCGGTGCCCTGGAAGCCGCCGCCGCAGGGGGCGGAGTATGTGCTGGCGCACTCGACGCCGCCGAAGATGGACCGGACGGGGAAGGCTCCGCCGCCGCGGGAGGTGCAGCGCGTGGATGCGAACATGGAACTGTACGCGCTGGAGGCGATGGACTTTGCGGCGACGGTGCTCGATGGGAAGCCGGCGGCGGTTTCGGAGCAAGATACGCTGGGGAATATGCGTGTGCTCGATGAGATGCGGGATGGCATCATACGTGCGATGCGCTAGAGCGTGTTATGAACTTTCCACGCCCCGCCAGGGGACGCAATCGACTCAGATGCCAGGAGCGACCGTGAGCGCTGGTTCTTGACGACCCTTTGAGCGGTTGTGACGAGGCAGATGGGTCGATTCCGTGCCGCCTTCGGTGGGCCGGAAAGGGCATAACACGCTCCAGCCGGTGGTCATTCTGGAGGGGGTAACCTTTGGCCGCTTTGCCGGTGCGACAAATTGTCATGTTCGGACCACCATGTCGTCAGAAGGGGCAAAAACGGGGTCGGCGGCCGGGTGGGGAGGGTACGGTACTACAACGGTGAGAGTACGGTGTGAGTCGGGAGTGGAATCGGACGCAACACAGGAGCACAACATCCTGTTTTGCCGTGTTTTCACGGACGGGCTCGGGGCCGGCTTGCCTGGATGAGAAGGGTCGTGGCCGTGCCCTTTCCGGCCCCATCGCAAGGTGCGGAAAGTGCATAAGACGCTCTAGGCCGTGACGGCTCGGAGCTCGGCGGCGACATAGCGGAGCTGGTCCTCGGGGAGTTCGGGGTAGATCGGGAGCGCGAGGATCTCGCGGCAGGCGCTCGGATTCGGGGAAGTCACCGGCGTTGTGCTTGAGGTAGGCGAAGCACTCCTGGAGATGGAGGGGGATGGGGTAGTAGATCGCGGTGGCGATGCCGCGGTCGGCAAGGCGCTGCTTGACGGCGTCGCGGTTAGGGACGCGGATGCAGTACTGGTTGTAGATGCTGCGGTTGCGCGGGTCGATTCGGGGACGGGTGAGGTTGGCACCTTCGAGGAGCTGGTCGTAGAGGGCCGCGTTCTTGCGGCGGGCTTCGTGCCAGCGGTCGAGGTACTTGATCTTGACCGAGAGAACGGCGGCCTGGAGGGCGCTGAGACGAAACATACCGCCGATGAGCTTGTGGTGATAGGTGTGGCCGGAGCCGTGGACGCGGAGGAGTCGGCAGGTTTCAGCGAAGCCGGTATCGCTGGTGCAGATGGCGCCGGCGTCGCCGAAAGCGCCGAGGTTTTTGGTGGGATAGAAGCTGAGGCAGCCGGCGAAGCCGAGGGAGCAGGCGCGGCGGCCATCACGCTCGGCACCGATGGCCTGGGCGGCGTCTTCGAGGACGATGAGGTTGTGCTCGCGGGCAACGGCGTTGATGGCGTCCATTGCGGCGGTCTGGCCGAAGAGGTGAACGGGGAGGATGGCGCGGGTGCGGGCGGTGATTTTCGGTTTGATCTTCCCGGGATCGAGGTTGAAGGTGTGGGGATCGATGTCGCAGAAGACGGGGGTTGCGCCGGTGCGGACGATGGAGCCGGCGGTGGCGAAGAATGTGAAGCTGGGGCAGATGACTTCGTCGCCGGGCTTGATGCCCAGGGCCATCAGGGCGCAGAGAAGGGCGTCGGTACCGCTGGAAACGCCCACGGCGTGGGTGGTCTGGCAATAGGCGGCGAGGGTTTTTTCGAATTGCTCGACGTGAGGGCCTAAGATGAGCGCTTGCTCATCGCAGACCTGGTCGATGGCACGGCGGATTTCGTCGCGGAGGGGGCGGTATTGGGCCTGAAGATCCAACGGCTTCACGTTCATGACGGAGCAAAATAGCCGCAAGCGGCGTGACTGCAACGGCTTGGACGGAGGCGCGTATGCAGTATAGTTGAGCAAAGGGCATGGAGCAGAATCGGGAAAAGATCCGCAAGAAGCGGTTAGCGATCAGTTGTCCGCTATCAGCCGACAGAGGGCGCGGGGCGGTTTGCGCGCTGGCGGCGGGATGTCTGATTGTCGCTCTGGTCGGGGGGTGCTCGGCGGATTCGTATCGGTATTCGGCGGACCGGCAGGTTCAGAAACTGGTGCGGGAGCGGGAACAAGAGACGCTGGGATATAAGCCCGAAGTGGTGGCGACGACGACGGTTCCGCAGACGCCGACGAAGGCGGCGTATGCGAAGATTCCGTTGACGCCGAAACCGCCGCCCTCGACGAGCCCGATCAAGCCGGCGCCGGAGGTGAAGCTGCATTATGGAGCGCTTGGGCCGAAGCAGTTGCTGCCGTCAGGAGCGGCCGGTGCGCCGGAGGACACACAGGCGCAGAAAATGCTGGAACAGGGGCGACTGGGGCTGCAACTGGGACCGCCGATTCCCGGAAATGAGGCGCTGAAGCTGGGGTTGTTTGGTGCGATCGCCTATGGGGTGCAGCACAGTCCGGATTATCGCTCGCAGATGGAGGATATTTATCTGTCGGCGCTGGACGTGACGCTGCAGAGGCATCTGTTTGAGCCGCAATTCAATGCGCAGACCGGGCTGAAGCTCATCGGCGATCACAACAACGCCCAGTATCAGTCGGCGCTGGAGGTCGCGAACAGCATTGGCGTGAAGCAGCAACTGCCGTACGGCGGACAGGTGACGGCCAATGCACTGGTGAATTTTATCAACGCACTGGATGCGAATGCATCGAATGGGGAGTCGGCAAGCCTGACCATGCAGGCGTCGATCCCGCTGCTTAGAGGCGCGGGGCTGGTGAATCTGGAGCCGCTGATCACCTCGGAGCGGTCGATGGTTTACCAGGTGCGAAGCTTCGAGAGCTATCGGCGGAGCTTTGCGGTGTCGGTGGCGTCGCAGTATTTCAATCTGCTGGCACTGAAGGCGGCGATTGAGAATAACCGGGAAAACCTTGAAAACCTGCAGGCACTGACGCATCGCAGCTATGAAATGTACCGCGCTGGCAAGCTGGTCTACCTCGATGTGCAGCGGTCGCAGCAGGATTGCGCTCAGCGCGGAGAACAATCTGGTCGATGCGGAGTCGAGCTATCAGTCGGCACTGGATACTTTCAAGCTGCTCCTGGGTGCGCCGGTCGAACAACCCATGGAAATTGCAGCGAACGAGTTGGACGTGACCGTGCCCACCCTGGCGCGGATGATGCGGTGCAGTTGGCGACAACATTATCGTCTGGATCTGCGGACGGCAGAGGATCAGGTGGAGGACGCGCAGCGCGGGGTGGCCGTCGCGAAGAATGCGTTGCTTCCGAACCTGACGGTGGACGCCACCGGGAATATTGGCAATCCGTCGGATGCGCCGGCGGTGAGCATCAACCAGAATACGTCGAGCTATTCGGCAGGGGTTACGCTGGATCTGCCCGTGGATCAGCTTCCGGAGCGAAACGACTACCGCCGGAGCCTGATCACGCTGGAGCGGGCGCAGCGGTCATTTGAGCATATGAAGGACCAGGTAGCGTCGGATGCGCGAAACGACCTGAGGAGCATCCGGTCGGCACAAATCACGCTTCAGATCCAGACGAAGGGGATTGAACTGGCCAAGCTGCGTCTGGACAATGCCTACGCTTTATTAACTGCAGGCAGGCTGGGCAGCCGAGATGTGACCGACGCGCAGAGTTCGCTGCTAACGGCTCAGAACGCATACGAGCAGGCGAAGAGCAATCTGCAAACCCAGGTTCTACAATTCCTTAACGACACAGGGACCCTCCGGGTGGACCCGGAATCCGGCGTTCTGGGGCATGCAATGAACAGAAAAATTGAACTGACTGCAAACGGATTGCCCAGTCGGGCGATAGTAAAGGAAGGCACGGTGCCGCGGCCTAGTTCAGCGGCAGAGACAGGGTCTATGCAGAGCATGGCAAATTAGTGCGATGAGCGTTGTTGCGATTCCAACTTCGGTTGCCGGTCGGCGGCGGATTCCGTGGGTGCTGGCGTTGCTCTGCTCGCTGCTGGCGGTCGGTATGCTGGCGGCAATTCGCGGCTTTGTTGAGCGGGGCGGGGGGGAGGCGTAACGGGTGCATTTTACACCGTCGTGCCGAAGGACCTGGACGTGACGATCGCCAAGGATGGGGAACTGCAGGCGGTTAACAACGTCGATATCGTCTGCCCGGTCGAGGGACAGTCGACCATTCTGGACATCGCCAAAGAGGGCGACTACGTCCACAAGGGAGACGTGATCGTTCGCATCGACTCGAGCGACATTCAGCAGAGGATCCAGATGCGCAACTCGATCTGGAACAGGCGCAGTCGGATTTTGCGGCGGCGCAGGAGAACAAGAGCATTCAGGAATCGACGAATGCGGCCAACCTGGAATCGGCCCAGGTCAACTTGAGAGTCGCGAAGCTCGACATTCAGCAGTACACCGAGGGGGACTACAAGTCGTTCCTGGACAAGACCACCATGGCTGTCACGATGGCGCAGACGATCCTCAACAACAAGCGGGACGACCTGGCACAGACAAAGTCGCTGTTTGCCAAGGGGTTTGTGACGGCATCGGATGAGAAGGCGGCGGAGTTGGCCCTGCAGCAAGCTGAGGACGACCTCAGCGGCAAAGAAAGTGACCTGTTCGTGCTGCAGAAATTCCAGCACGAGAAGGATCTGGCGATCAAGAACAGCACGCTCGCGCAAGCCGAGAATCAAGTGGTGCGGGTACAGCGGGAGAACGCCTCGAATCTCTCGCAGAAAGACGCGGCACTGCGGTCATGCGAGCAGAGGCTGATGCTGAGGAAGCAGCAGCTCGATCATCTTCAGGAGCAGTACGCGGCCTGTACGATCAAGGCGCCGAGCGACGGAATGATCGTGTACGGATCGAGCGGGCCGTATTCGCGGCGTGACACACCGATCCAGCCGGGGGCGACGGTGCGGCAGCAGGAGCTCCTGGTCCGGCTGCCAGACACAACGTCGATGAAAGTGGTGTGCAAGATCAACGAGACGCTGGTCACGCGGCTCCACGTGAACCCCAAGGAGCCGATGCGGGCAACGATCAGCGTGCCGGGGCAGACGGAAGATTTCACCGGATGGGTATCGAACATCAGCGTGCTGGCGGACAACAGCCAGCGCTGGTGGAACCCGGATTCGAAGCAGTATCCAGTGGACATTACGCTGGATCACACGCCGCACGGTTTGAAGCCGGGGATGAGTGCGGATGTGCGGATCTTCGTGAACCGGCTGAAGAACGTGCTGACGGTGCCGTTGAGCGCAATCTATGCGGCGGGATCGGACAGTTATGTCTTCGTGCGCGAGGAGCACTCGGTCCGTCCGGTGAAGATTGCGATCGGGGATGTCAACGACACAGACGCGCAGATCCTCGATGGGCTGAATTCGGGGCAACAGGTGCTGCTGTTGCAGGCGGGACAGGGGCGGGAACTGCTTGAGAAGGCGGGGATCAAAGTGCAGCCGCCAAACAGCTATGACAATCTGTTCGCGGATAGCGGGCACGCCGGTCATCGAGAGGGCGAGCACCGCCATGGACGTCGCGAAAGTGCGTCGGCGACAACATCGCCGACGACGCAGCCTGTGGGGAATACGGCACAAGCCAAAGCGGATTGAGAGCTGGCGTTGCTTGTTGCATCGGGGCTCGGTGCCGAGCAAGATGCAGACGTGCCGCGCATCCGCGAGAACCGTGTCTGTGCGTATCTATGCCTGGCTTTGTTGCTGACGTTTGGGGCGTGTCCTGGAGCGCTGTCACCAGCAAATGCGCCACGATGGACGAGCCGCTGCACGTGGTAGCGGCATACACGCATACTTTCCTGCACGATTTTCGTGACAATCCGGAAGATCCGCCTTTGTGGAAGTATTGGGCGATGCTCCCCCACCCTCGCGGAGAATTGAGTCTGGATTTGGCGCAGGCCGAAACTTTCGGATCCGAAAGCCGACTTTGTGCTGGGGGCAACGGCGCTTTATCGCACGATGGATTTTGACGGGGCGGCGTTTCTGAACCGCTCGCGGGCGATGATGTTGCTGCTGGGTATGGCGCTCGGGGTGGCGCTGATGGCGTGGGCGTGGGAGGTGGCGGGGCCGGTTGCGGGAGCCGCCGCGGGCGTATTTTTCTGCCTCGACCCGAACTTTCTCGCACATGCCGCTTTGATGAAGAATGACGTGCCGATGTCGCTGGTGATGTTCGCGATGGTGTACGGGGCGTACCGGCTCGGACGACGGGTGACGGCATGGACGATTCTTGCCGTGGTTCTGCTGTGTGCGATTGGTCCGACCGTGAAGTTTTCAGGAATGCTCCTGCTGCCGATGCTGGTGCTGCTGCTGGTGGCGCGGGGGCTGCTTCCGGATTCGTGGAAGGTTTTCGGATGTGACGTGGCAACACGAGGACGAAAGCTGTTGGTTGCGTTGGGGGTAATTGTGTCGGGAGGGGTGGCGACGTTTGCGCTGATCTGGGCCTGTTATGGGTTTCGATATCTGCCGACTCCTGATTCGCAGGCGCAGTTTGATTTGCGCCGGAGTTGAGAACGGCAGCTCGTAATGCGTTTTACGTCAGGCACCACAGTTGGCCGAATGCGACCGACAAGGCTTCGACCCCCCTGCTGGCGCAGGAATCGCGTTTTCGAATCGTCACCGGCTGCTACCGCAGGCATGGTTATTTGGACTGTTGTATACCTACCAGACGACGCTCGTGCGGCCAGCGTTTTTGCTGGGACACTTCAGTAACACGGGATGGTGGTATTATTTCCCACTGGCGATGCTCTTCAAGACCCCGCTGGCGACGATGCTAGCGCTGGCAATTGCAGTGGTCGTGTTGATCCGAAAGCGGTCAGAGTCAGCGTGGCTGGTGGCGTGTGTCGCGATTCCGATCGCGCTCTACGGGTACAGCGCAATGATGACGTCGTTGAACCTGGGGTTGCGCCATATTCTGCCGATCTATCCGTTTCTGTTTCTGCTGATTGGGATCGGGCTGGCGCGGCTGGGGATGGTGAAGGTCGTTGCGATCCTGGCCGTGGGGCTGGGCGCGGCGACGGCGCTGGCATATCCGAATTACATTCCGTTCTTTAATGCAATTGCCCGGCCCTGGCGGCTGGAGTTGTTGAGCGATTCCAATCTGGATTGGGGGCAGGACCTGCCAACGCTAGCACGCTGGCAACGGAGGTATCCAAACGAACGGCTGTATTTCTGTTACTTCGGTAGCGCCGATCCGTCGTTCTACGGCATCCGGTACATCAATCTTCCCAGCGGGTATTCTCTGAATCCGACCGCTCAATTGCCCGACAAGCCCGGCGTCATCGCGGTCAGCGCTACCAAGCTCCAGGGGCTTTATGTTTATCCGGACGTTGCGGACTTCTATGCAGCCCTGCGCACACGCCAGCCGCAGCAGATACTTGGCGGCTCCATTTACCTGTTCGATTTCGCGCCGTCCGTCAGTGGAACGTCATATTCTGCGCCATCGCAGCCAGAACCAGCCACAAGGCGATGAACACCGCCGCCTGCCCCCAGCGACGAAAACGCTCTAGTTCCAGCCCCACCGGCAGCATCAGCAGCGGCAGGAGAAAGTTCCAGACGCGCAGCGTTTCCGCCGCCAAAAGTCCGCTCACCGCCACCACCAATAGTTGCAGCAGGCAAAGCAGCGTAATCCGCGACCGGCATTTCCCGCGCATGGTCGTTCCCTTGGTCGCCAGCCACAGGCCCGCCAGCGCGACGCTCATCCATCCCGACCCCAGGGCAAAATCGGTCAGATCAAAGACAATCGTGCGCGGGTACGGCCGCACTTCCAGCGGCGAGCTTTCCATGAGCTTCTGATTCCGGCATGCCGCAGCAAATGTCCGCAGCGGATCGTATCCCGTGGCCAGATGCACAGCCAGGTAAATCACCGCGCATACCCCCAAAACGGCTGCTCCATGCCGCGCCAGCCGGAAGATTACCCCGCTCCAGTTCCTTTCGGCCAAAACAACCACAAACGCCGCCATGAAGAACCCAATTACCAGAAAGTTGAACATCATCAGCGAAGCCAGCGTCAGTACCGTCCCCGCGGCAATCGAGTACCGCAGCCGGTTCTGCTCCAGCGCCAGGACCCACAGCGCAACCAGGGGCGCGACGAGAAGCGTGTAGAGTGGGTCGAACATCGGATACGGCAGCACGAATCCGGGACACAGCGCAAAATAGCAGCTCCCCCACACCGTGACACGCTGATCGCGGCTCAGCACGTGCAGCAGAAATGCGCAGGCGATCACCGAAGCACCCTGCAACACCGCCAAGGCCAGTCCGCCTATCAGCGCCGCACGCTGCGAGTCCCCCAGCAGTTTGATGAAGGCGAGATAGAACAGGATCGGTCCCGGCGGCTTGTTGCGTGAGTGCACGTTCAGATACAGCGATATTTCGTGATAACGCGCAAGCCATCCCTTCACCGGCGCCAGCGTTTCCGCATCAGCATAAAAGCTCGTGATCCAGGGATGCCGCACCGCGTAGGTCAGATACGAGAAGTCCCCGCCAGGCGAATGCGCAATCACCCACGCCAGGCGCAAGCCGATTGCGCTCAGCGTCGCCAGGCCGATCGTGTTGACGGCGGACAACCGGCCCCGCTGATACAGCAACAGGCCTGCCAGCAGCGGTACCGCCGCCACGGCAAATCCCGCATAAAGGCGGGGACCCGCCAGACGCGTCCAGCGCCATTTCCAGTAGTAAGGCCCATTCAGCCAGTCCGGCCAATGCGCCAGTGTTCCCAGTGCCAGTGCCACCCCGATCACGATCACCAGTGCCTCCGCCCACCTTGGAGCGAGCAGCGGCATAGGCGACTTGCCACGTTCGCTCAACGTAGGTGCCGGATATTCCGCCTGGCTCATCCCCCGATCATACCGCGAGCTACTTAAGCGATCTGCTTCAGGCGCTGAGCGTGACTGGCGCGTTGCATGCCGGGGACGATGTAGTCGCGGGCGACGGCGTCCCAGCTCATCTGCTGGGCCAGGGCATAGCCGCGCTCGATCTGGGCGGCGAGTTCTTCGGGTGATCTGGGGAGACGTTCGAGCAGATCGCGCGCGACTTTTCGGCGACCACGTGCTCAATCTCGTCGCGCTGGCGCTGGCCGATCGAGAGGAGTTGCTCGGGGCGCGCGGTCGGGGAGGGCAGTTCGGTGTAATCGGCGATGATCACGTTGGGGATGGGTTTGCCGCCGGTGATCTTGTTCATGAAGCCGGCGCAGCCGCAGCACTCGCTAAAGACGCAGACGCCGCCGAAACTGATGGGCTCGACCTGGGCGATGCCAAAGGGCTCGTAGATGCTCTGGCCGAACTCGGCGTCGGAGCCCTTGCGGATGTCCATGAATTCCATGTCCGGCGGGACGCGCATGCCGCAGGTCTTGCGGTCGAAGCCGAACTGGTTGATGAAGACGACCTTGACGTTACGGCTGGTGGCGTTGAATTCCTGCACGCCCTGGTAGTAGAGGGCTTCACCGTTGGAGAGATCGGGCAGGCCCTCGCGATGGACGACGGGCCAGTGGTAGCGGGTTTCCATCTCGCGGATGTCGTCGCCGCGACGGGAGGGGACTTCGGTCGTCAGCGCAAAGAGAACGGCGGTTTCGTTGCGCTCGCGCAGCATGCGCTCGAAGTGCTCGAGCACGCAAAGATCCCGCCAGAGACCTTTGCTGGGGACGAGACGGGTGACGTGAGTGAACACGTAATCGGGCTCGTAGTTGAGGAGGTTTTTGCAGTACCGGCGCAGGCGCTGGCGGCTGGCCATCTTTTCATCGACGGTGATCTTCCAGCAGGGCACACCGTTGTAGGCGAGTTGGGTATCGACCGCGGCGAATTCCGGGCCGAGGAAGCGCATCTCTTTCTGCGTGTAATCGCCGACGCAGAAGATCTCGTCGCAGAAGCGCGACGCCTTGACGAGGGCGTGGCGGTAAAAGCCGGACTGGTCGCCGAAAACGTCATCGACGTAGTGGCCCTGGGTCATGGCGGCGAGAAGGACGTTGTAGAACATCGTGTCGTGGCCGGGATGGCTCTCGACGATACGGCGCATGGTGGCGCACTCGTGGGCATAGAAGATCGTGCGGAAGTTTCCACGGTCCTGCTCGAGGATGGCGGCCAGCACCGTCGGCATGCCCATGTACTCGTGACTGAGGACGACGCAGGGCTCGACGCTGCTGCCGGCGCCCAGGGCATGCAGGGCTGCGATGGCAGGCTTGGCAAGGCGAACCCACTGCTCGTAATCCCAGTTGTTCGAATCGTAACGGCTGGATTCGATGCCGAAGGTCTTCCACAGGTCGTACTTGAACTGACCGACCTTCTGCTGATCGAAACGGGAGACGTCGATCAGCACCACCTCGGGCATGCTGGTGACGCCGCTTTCCTTGTCGATGAACTTTCGGCGGCCGTAAACGATGCCAACGCCAAAGGCCTGCTCGATCTCGCGAAAGCGGGGAGCCAGGGGCGAGCGATAGAGGGAATCGAGGCTGGAATAGAGGACTTCACCCGAGGCTCCAAGGCGGCGCTCGCCCTGATCGTCGCTGGGCCAGAAGGGGCCGACGAGGATGTTGCGGCTGGCGCGTTCGAGATAGGTGCGGCTGGTGAGCAGGCCCTGAAGCACCGCTCCGATGCCCCCGAATTTATGAATGGCTTCGTGCGTGACATGCACAACGGTCTGCATGAGGTCGTTCCTTCGGAAAAACTGGCGCGGTCAGGGCCAATCGGCCTGATCCGATCAGCATACCACAGAAAATGCGCGGCTGTGGCGCCCCGTGCATTAGGAAGTTCAAGGCTTGCCAAAAGCGTGCCTTCCCCTGCCCCGGCACAGTGTTATGGGACTTGCCACACCAAGCGCATTGGTGGCGCAGTGGCGCGGAAAGGGCACGCGCGCGAGCTCTCAGATCGGGGCGCCAGCGAGAGCCGCGCCGGAGCGCTGCCGGCGGCGCGGGCGCGTGAGAAGATCGAGCAACACCGGGATACTCGCGATGCAGAGTTGAGTGGCAATAGGGAACGTGGTCGTTGCAGGGTCGTCGGTCCAAATCCGAATCAGCGCCCCGACGGGACTGAATGTGGAGACGACAGAGAGAGGTAATGCGTGAGGATCGCTGCTGAGCGCGAATCTCCCGAAGTCCAGCAGCAGCGGAATGAGCCAGGTGATGAACATCCAGATGCAGGTGGGGATCCATGCGTAGGAGACGATGCGATAGCACCAGCGGCTGAGGAAGAAGATGGCGGCGAGGGCCGCTGCCAGAACGATGCCGCTTCTCAGGACGGATTCGGACTGGAAGCGGATATGCGAGGTCGGGGCGTATCCCAGCATGGCGATCAAGAGGCTGGCGGCGAGCAGGAGAACGGCCCAGGGAACAGGACGCGGTGGAAGCGCGGGATCCTTCAGGAGCATCCGCCGGCGCCAGCGGGTGTTTTCGAGCGCCAGCGCGGCGAAGGATGCCATCGCAACGAGCATGGCGGAGATCATGGAGGCGACGATCTGCACGGGTGTCGAGATCTGCATGCGAAGCCACGAGGGGCAGAACGCCTCCCACTGCCGTATGCCGATCCAGGAAACCGCGCACCAGCCCACGAGCAGGAGAAAGCTGAGGGATGTGCCGAGCCCCGGCGCATCGGGACGACGGTATTTACGCATCGCGCCGACGTAGAAAACCGCGCCAAAGAAGAACTGGGCGGCGGCCGCGACGGCGAACGTGGATGGCACGGACCAGGTGCTGCGAAGATCGAAAATGCTCGTGCCAACCAGTGGGCTGAGAAGGACGACCAACCCGGGCAGGATGACAAGCGCAGCACCCTGCGTGAACCAGGGAACGCCGATAACCAGCCAGAGGACGGCTCCGGCACCCTTGGCGAGGAAGCCGACAAAGACGCTGGCGCAGCAGAGGAATGCGGCAAAGCCGAGAAGGATCGCGTTGCCCATCGCCCAGCGTTCGAAACTGATGCCGGCGCCGGCGGAAGTGAGGACGCCCAACAGGAAGGTTGCCGTTGCCATGACGACGCTCTGCGCCATGGCGCCCATGATGTAGCCGGCGATGGCGTGGGACGGCGGCATGGGCATCAGGCGATGAGAGTCAATCATCCGGCTGGTGATGTCCTGGCGGATCGTGTTGGCGACGCGACCGGCAGGGAAGAGGACCAGAGTGAGGCCCTGAATCATGAGCAGGCCCATGGTCCAGCCGATAAGCATCTCACGCTGATGGCGCGGGTTAGCCTGCACGGTGAGCACGATGGCGGCGCCGATGATGATGACATAGCCGACGAGCAGCGTGGCAGTCTTGCGCCAGCCGCCGCGAAGGGCGAAATGGGCGAAGGCGAGAGCGTTTTCGGGTGGGAAGAGTGCCATGCTACCTACTTGTTAACGATCGGCTCCTCCAGAGCTGCCTCAATCCACCTGCGCAACCTCGGCGCGCAGGTAGGCTTCTTCAAGACCGAACGCATCGGGCATGAAGGCGGCGACGGGAATCCTGCGCTCGACGAGATCTGCAAGCAGACGGGCGGCTTCGTCGGCGCTGCTGGCGTATTCGAACGTGACGCGCGTGGTGTCGGCGCGGAGGTCGCTGATTCCGGTGATTTCCTTGAGCGTCAGATGAATGCCGGGGACCGCACGGGCCAGGTGCAGCGTGTAGCGGCGGCGGGATTCATCGCCCATGTGGGCGATCTGCTGCACGGTGCCCAGGCGCACGATCCGGCCCTTGGACATGATCGCGATGTGCGTGCAGTAGTCGGCCATGTCCAGCAGGATGTGCGAAGAGACGATGAGCACCTTGCCCTGCTCGCGCAGGCTGATGAGCAGCTCGCGGAATTGCACCCGGCCGGCGGGGTCGAGGCCGGCGGAGGGTTCATCGAGCAGGACGACGACCGGGTTGGGCAGGAGCGTGCGGGCGATGCCGACGCGCTGGCGCATGCCGCGGGAGAGGCTGCGAATTTTGACGTCTTTCTTTTCGGTAAGCCAGACTTTTTCCAGCCAGAAATCGATGCGCTCGTCGGCTTGGCGCGGGGGGATTTCGTAACCCTTGGCAATGAACCGGAGGAACTGACGGACGGTCAGGTCCTCATACATCGGCGGCGTGTCGGGGGTGAAGCCGATGCGGCCGCGTGCGGGACAGACGCCGGGCAAAAGCATTTCTCCCAGGACGCGCACGGCGCCGAGTAAGGTGGGTTGAAGTCCGGCGAAGACGCGAAGGAGGGTGGTTTTGCCCGCGCCGTTAGGGCCGATGAGGCCGAGGAGATCGCCGCCCTTAAGTTGAAGTGAGACGTCGCGGACGGCCCAAAGGGTGCCGAACCGGACGGAGATTCGTTCTGCTTCGAGAACCCCGTCACTCATTTGAATGTCAATTTACCGGGGTGACGGCGGGGACGGAAACAAATTTCTTAAGCGGCGATCCGGGCGGGCCCGGGACTCAGTGGGGCTCGGCGGGATCGCGGAGGACCAGGGCGGGCGCCGGGGCGGCGGAATTGCCGTTGCCATTAGAGTCGGCGGGCTGGACGAGCAAATGGACAACATCCGTCGGACAGACCTCGACGCATTCGCCGTCGAGATCGCAGCGGTTGAGGTGGCGGAGATCCACCATGGCCTTGCCGTCGATCATGCGGAGGACGCCGCGCTCGCAGTGGGCGACGCAGACATCGCAGCCGATGCAATCGCGGATGTCGATCGAGAGCGTCACCGCCAGCGGATGATGGCCGTGCGGGTCTTCCCTGACGAACCTGCCGACGGTGCTGGCGGTTTCGCGGCTCTCGGGCATCTCAAAGCCGGCTTCGAGCCGGCCGAAGGTCGCCTGGCTCTTGACCTCGACGGTTCCCTGGCGGCGCATGCGGTAGATCGGCTGGTTGCAGGTGGTGCAGAGCTGGAGCTGCTCGAGCTTTTCCAGGTACTTGATGGCCGTGCTGACGACGGTGGCGTGGCTCCAGGTGAGCGGGCTGACGCTGATCGGCGCGTTGCTGTAGGGATCGACCTGCTCGGCGAGAACGCCGCTCTCAAGAGCGTGGCCGGCGGTCCACTCAAAAATGGGAAGGGCGGTCTTCAATTCGCCGGGCGTGGTGGCGCGGGTGATGATGTAGTCGGCGAGCCAGAGGGTGCAAATGTACCAGGGGTTGCCGGGAACCGAAGCGATGTCGTTGGAGATACGGTGGTAGTAATCGTTCTCGTAACGCGCCAGGCCCCCCACGCGGGTCTTGACCCAGAGCTTGTCCTCGACGGCGTGCATGGTTGCTTTGACACGGTCGTCTTCGGCATCGAAGAGGTGGAACTTGTAGACCGCGTAGAGCGAGGCGTCGATGACTTCATCGACGTCGTAGATACTGTCGTCCGTGGGCGAGACGGGCGCGGCGAGGGCGGGATCGAGGGCGTCGCGCGGCACCAGACGGCGCACGAAGCGCCCGAGCTTTTCGCTGTAGAGATACCTGGCCGCGCCCTGGCGGATCTCTTCGGCAGCCCGGGCGTATTGCTCGGCGCCTGGCGGTCGCCAAAACAGACGGCGAAGTTGGCGCGGCCTTGAGGCCGCCGTAAACCGTCGCAACGGTGAAGGCGTGAACGCCCCACCGCTCCTCCCAGAGATCGTAGCTGGGCAGAGGCAGGCCGGTCCGCGTATCGCGATAGTTGCACATGAATTCCGCGGCCTTCTGCACGATATCCACCCACAGGGGGCGGATGAATTCGATGTCGCGATAGCGGTAGTAGTGGCGCCAGAGGGCCCAGACGACCAGGGCGGTTTCATCCTCCTGGATGGGGAGCTGGCTCCTGCCCTTGCTGACCCAGGGGTGCCAACTGGATGCGGGGGAGCCATCGGGGTTGTACTTGTGAAGGAAACAGCCTTCGGGGGTGATGGTCTTCTGGCAGAAGGTGTAGAAGGAGCGGGCGACATCCGGGAAGCCGGCGAGGTCCAGCGCATCGGCCACGAGCGCGCCATCCCGCGGCCAGACGTAGGAGTAGGTGTCGCGGGAGAACTGCATGATGTCGGAGTCGTTGGCCGCAACGATGGCGCCGTTGTTGTCGATCTGGGTGCGCACAATGAGCAGGGAGCGTTTGAACAGCTCGACGACCTTGGCGGGGAGGTTTCCGAAATTGATGTTGGTCCCCCCTACCCAGAGGCGCCAATAGGCGCTGGTGCGGTCGATCACGCCCTGGGGGGTCATCTTCAGCAGCCACTTGTGCAGCTCGAGGAGCTCCTCGCGGGACTGGCCGGTGATGATGGCCATGTAGAGAACGTGCTCGCCCTCGGGATCGAGATCGGCGTGGTAGGAGATGGTGGAGTCCACCGCGCCCTGGGCGATGGGGTTGCCCTGGAGATGGCCGTCCTCGGCGTCGCGCCAGGTTCCCTCGGCGCCCTGGAAGCCGCTGGTGCCGGTGGCAAACTCGTCGATGCGCTGGTGCAGCTCCGCGTTCGCCGAACCGTTGGCTCCGACTGCTGAGCCCTCAAAAAAGGTGACCATCATGTAGCGCTTGGCGCGGTAGTGGACGATGGCCTTGAGTTCGGGATCGAAGTAGGCGGTGTCGCCGATCTTGCTGCCGAACATGTTGAAGTCCTGGTGGTGCATCAGGCGCACCTGGCGCGGGTGCATGGCCAGGTTCTTGAGCTTTATCTTGCGGATCATGATCGGCCGGTGGAAATCCACCACATCATTGCAGTACAGCGCCAGGCGCAGCTCGGCATGGTCGAGGCTGACGGAGCTCGTCAACGTGTCGCGCAGGTAGCGCTGGCGGATGTTCCAGCCTTCGTCGCTGGTCCAATAAAGGTGGTTGCGGTGGCGGCCGGGGACGTCGGTCCAGACGCCAAAGCGGCAGGGCCCGTTGCCGGCGTGGTTTTCCTGGCCGATGTGGGGGAAATAGATGTCGCGAATCTGGTACTGGTTGTCGAAAGTGACCAGCAGCCGACCGTTTCCAACCGGAATATCACGTGGCATAGGATCCGCTGAATTCAGACACCATCCCCATAGTCCCATCTTCGGCATTATTGCCCTAACTCTTGAACCTGACAGCCGATAGCTCAATTGTGGCAGCGTGATGGGCTCAATCGACGATGGTGGATGGGTTTGCGGCGACCGTCTGGGACAGGACGCGAGCCAACGGGTTGTCCATCAGCCGCAAGAGGACAGGGGACCGCTTCGCGTCAAAGCTCATTCTGGGCCGCTTCCGCCTCGTGATGCGGTCAACACGACCGGGAAACAGATAGCGGAGGGGACGAATTCCATCATGATGCGGCATTTAACTGATTCTCGGGCGGCACGTTGAGCGGCCCCGCCTGCGGGGCGCGTCCCTGGGGCCTGCCATTTGGGGGAATCCGGATGAACCATGCGGGTTGAATACGGCGCTTAACACTACAGCGCTAAGCTGGAGATTTCAGTCCAGAATTGCGGTCAACATATGAACAGACAAGGACTTAAGAGCGATCCGGCGCCGAAGTGCCAAAAGGGCCCCTCTGGCCGCTTTGCCGGTGCGGCAAATTGTCATGTTCGGACCACCAAGTCGTCAGAAGGGGCAAAAACCGGGCTCGGGGAGGGGTGGGGAGGCAACGGTACTACAACGGTGAGAGTACGGTGTGGGCCGGGAGGAGATTTTGGCGCAACATGGGAGCGGAATGTCCTCTGCTGGGATGCTTCTTCACAAACAGGCTCTTAGCACAGCGCTCAAGGCGTTGCCGAAGCGACCAGGAGGCCCTGTAGGGCTTGCGGCGAGTCAGCGCTGTAGGGCGCCTCGATGGTGCGGGAGAGGGTTCTGTCAGAAGCATTCGGTCCTTTAACTCTACATCCCGGTGTCGGCGATTCGAAGGTAGAAACGGTGAGCAAAAACATGAGCGGATAAGGACTTAAGAAGGATCCAGCGCTGTCGTGTTAAGGCCAGCAGGGCGGGCTTTGGGGCCGAGGGGTTTGCACGGTGTGGGTACGGTGTGAGCCGGAGCTTTTGCACAAACGGATGTGAATATGTCGTATGGGCTCGGTCGAGGCGTTTGTTGGAGAAGTTGCGGGCAATGGGGGCGGCCAAGCAGCGGGTTGCGGGGGCCCACGGGCTGCTGTGGTGTCCTGTGCATCCCCCGTGCAAGGCCTCTCAGCCGGAGGGGGGCAGGGAGCAAGGAGAAAGTCTGTCATAGGGCTTGTGATTCATGGGCGCGCTGGCAAACCCCGTGAAAACGCCCGAGCATGGTTCCGCCTGTCCCGCATGCGCCCGATCCGTCTAGCCCGGCGGCATACCGGGCGGCGGTCGGGGAGTGTGAGCGTCATATCGTGGCACGCGACGCATGCGGTTTGACCTGATCCCGGCGCGTTACGCCGAGCGGACTATTTACACGGGGGCGCCCTGCAGGCTGACGTTTGGACTGACTCGGCATTATTCCACGGATTGCGGAACCAATGGGGCTCAGGATTCTTATTCCACTGAGTAGACGCTTATGCCCGCACGGGCGAGGGCACATGAGCAATCGCTGAGGCCGCGAGGTCAGGCGAACCCGATAACGGTCGGCTTTCGTATTTCGTAGTGGCAGTGCGAGGCGCGGCGGCTGAGCGGCGCGAAAATCGTGCAAGCCCTTGCTTGAGCGGCGTTAGGCGATATTTTCATTCGGCGGCGTTTTTCGTTGCCGGCGGGGCCAGCCAGCCGGCGGGCACCGCTCCCATCCGATCTGTCAGGACTCAATGTTGATGCAAACCGTCACCGCTTTGAAGCCTGTCGAGGCAGCGCCTGAGGCGGCCGGTGAATCCGACTGGCGGCGGACGCTGGTGTACGTCCTGCTGATCGTGGTTTTCACGGGGGGCACTTTCTGGCGCGTCTGGCTGGGCTCGGTGATCAGCGGGCAGCGGTTTGATTTTGTCGACTGGGACGACCCCCGGACGATTGCGGCGAATCCCGACTTTAACCCGCCGTCATTTGCGGGGATGCTCAAGTACTGGAAGGCGCCGTACCTGGACCTGTACATTCCGGTGACGTATACGGTGTGGACGGGGGTGGCGCAGATCGCGAAGCTGCCGGTGCCGGACGATCGGGGGATTTCGCTGGACCCCTATCCATTTCATGCGATCAACCTGCTGGCGCACATTCTGAGCGCGGTGCTGGTGTTTGGGATTCTGCGGTTGCTGGTCAAGCGGGAGTGGGCGGCGCTTCTCGGGGCGCTGGTTTTTGCGCTGCATCCGGTACAGGTGGAACCGGTGGCGTGGGTGTCGGGTTTCAAGGATACGCTCAGCGGGATGTTCACGCTGGCGGCGATCTGGCAATACCTGCTGTATGCGATGCGGCGCCACGCCAACGAGGAGCCGCATGACTGGCAGATCCCGTACCTGTTGGCGACGGCGTTTTTTCTGCTGGCGATCCTGTCCAAGCCATCGGCGATCGTCCTGCCGATCATTGTGGGGATCATCGACCTGGTGCTGTTGAGACGGCCCTGGGATGACGTGAGCGGACCGCTGTGGATCTGGCTACTGATGTCGCTGGCGTTTGTGGTGGTTGGCCGGATGGCCCAGCCGGCGAAGGCAGCGGGTTTTGTTGCGCCGTTCTACCTCCGTCCGCTGCTGGCGCTGGATGCGCTGGCGTTTCATCTGTATCACGTGGTGTACCCGGTGGGGCTGGTGCCGGACTACGGGCTGTCACCGGAGCGGATCTTGAAGATGCCGCTGGCGTATGTGATCTGGCTGGCGCCGGCAGCAATCGCAGTTGGGGCGTACTTCTGCCGGAATCGGTGCAGTTGGGCAACCGTCGGTGCGGGCGTCTTTGCGGCGGCGGTCCTGCCCGTGCTGGGATTCCTGCCATTCGACTTTCAGTATTACTCGACGATTGCGGATCGATATCTGTACGTGGCAATGCTGGGGCCGGCGTTGATTGTGGCGTTTGTGCTGTCGCGGTGGCCGAAGATCTGGCTGGGGGTTTTCACTGGCGCGGCGATCGTCACACTGGCGGTGCTGTCGTATCGGCAGACAGGATACTGGCGGGATACGCAGGCACTATTTGAACATACCCTGGCGGTGAATCGGGACAGCTTCGTGGCACATCAGATGCTCGGGAAGCTCGCCGACCGCACGGGTAATAGTGCGCTGGCAATCGAGCATTACACCGACGCGCTGGCAACCAAGCCGCACGATCCGGATGCGGAATACAACCTGGCGAACGACTACGTGGCAACAGATCGCGTGAAGCAGGCGCTTCCGCATTTTGAGGCGGCGATCAAGGCTCGTCCGAGCGATCCGGATTTTTATCACAACTACGGCGATGCTTTGCGCCGACTGAACCGGTTGGAGGACGCGAGCAAGGAATATGCGCGGGCCGCGGCAGTCGCGCCGCCGGGAAATCCAACGGGGCCGCTGGCGCGCAGCACCTTGCGCAGACGGAGTTGGAGATCGCGCAGCGCATGGCGGCGGCGCAGAACTGGGCGGGGGCGATTCCGCATTACGAGGCCGCCCTCAAGGCCGATCCGGGTAATCCGGACATGATCGCAGCGCAGACAGGTCTTGCCGATGCGCGGCGGCGGCTGGGACTGCCGGCGGAATCGGAATAGCAGTACCGGGGATGGCAGGATCGCGATGACCGAATTTGTCTCCCGTGCCGGACAGAAGCTCGATTACGCGCTGAAGGTGTTTCAGGTAGAGGTAAGCGGTTTGTGTTGCGCGGATCTGGGGTCGAACACGGGCGGCTTCGTCGATTGTCTGTTGCACGCGGGGCGGCGAAGGTCTATGCGATCGACACGGGCTATGGTGTGCTGGCATGGAAGCTGCGGAAGGATCTCCGCGTGGTGGTGATGGAGCGCACGAACGCAATGCACGCAACGCTGCCGGAGAATGTCGATCTGGTGACGATCGACGTGGCGTGGACGAAACAGAAGCACATCCTGCCGGCGGCAAGAAAGATGCTCGGGCCACGGGGTGTGTGCATCACGCTGATTAAGCCGCATTATGAGGCGGATGCGAAACTGCTGAGGCGGGGTGTTCTGCCTAGCGAAGCGGTGAGCGGGGTCGTTGAGGGGCTGCGGCCGGAGATCGAGTCCGCCGGGTTCATCATCGAGCAGATCACGGACAGCCCGATTCGCGGAGCGAAGGGGAATGCGGAAATGTTCGCGCTACTTCGGCCGCCAGAGCTTGGCGAGGGGAATTGACAGCTTCACAAACGGCGGGAGCTGGACGACGTCGGAACGGGATCCGCGCACGCGCCCGACATACTTGCCGGATCGCAGCGCATAGGCTTCGATGGTTTTCTGCCTGGGGTCCACGATCCAGTAGTATTTGACCCTTCCCGCGGCATAGAGCTTCAGCTTGTCGCGGCGATCGATCCGTTCGCTGCCGGGACTGAGAATCTCGACCGCCAGGTCGGGTGCGCCCTCAATCGCCTTTTCGCCGACGAAGTGCTTTCGCGCATTGGTGAAGTAGAAAATATCCGGCCGGCGAACATCGTGTTCACCGAAGATCGTATCCACGTCCCTCAGGACGATCCCAAGCTCATGCTCGTCGATGTAGTTCTTCAGGATCGTGTAGAGTGCTCCGACAGCATACGAATGATCGGGAATCGGACTCGGGCTCACGGCAATCTCCCCATTGACGAGTTCCAGCCGCACGCCGGGAGGATCTTCGCCCAGCTCGAGGAACTGCCGTGCGGTCATCTTGATGGTGCTGACGCGGGACATGGCTGAATACCTATCCTAATCGCTGAAAGGTCCAGAAAACCAGTCAACTTGTCCTCCAAATAATCCAGCATAAACGAGCATCAAGCCGGCTAACACAATGACAAATATGCCAATCAATCGCCCTACCCGCAGGCCTGGCTCCCTGTCTTCGCGATGAGCAACTGCGGCGAAGGCAAATAGAGAAGCGCCCAGAAATACCGTGCCAACACGTGAAGCGGCGAAGCTTCTCAACCACACGCTTATACCGCCAATGAGAACTCCCAACACAAAGAGAGTAATCGCTAAGGCTGCAATCATACGGCTCCCAGCTTTTGATTGGCGCCTGGGCATCGGCGCTGGCGAAACTGATTAGAGGTATTTGTGCCGTCCCATGGCTTCAGGAGCGCACGTGAAATGTGGGAGCCGTATCAATCGCATTCGTACCGTTCTGGTATGCGCCATCTGATTCATCAGATTTGATGCGCAGGCTTGGGCAGCTCGTCATGAATCGTCTGCTGCTTGGGCTGATCGCCATCGAAGGAAAAGAGGATTATGTCATCGTCGATCTTCGCTTGGAGGTGGACGGGGCGCTGCCAGACCTTGTGGACGTTCTTGAGCGTTTCCACGGCGTACTTGATCTCGAGGTCCAGGCCGTTGTGCTTGTGGGCCAGGTAAAGCTCGCCGCGATCGCAGTAGTTGCCGTCCACGACGTAGATGAACGGGCGCCCGAGGTTCGTGAGCTGGTAGAGCATCGTCTGCTTGATGCGCTCAGGATCGCGGCTGATGATGCGGAGCTGACCGGTGTGGGGATCGCGACCGTACTGATAGAACTTGTGCTTCTCGATGAATTCGGGGGTCATGAACTCGTCGATGAAGTTCACGTCGTTATACACCCGTCGCACCTCAAAGATCTTTTCACGGCCGAGCCCGAGGCCCTTGTCCCACTTTTTCTTTTCCCCGAGGTTTTCCGCTTCCTCGTATTCCTTGCCGAACTTCCCCTTGTTCCAGCGATCTTCGATGTCGCGGAACAGCTCGATGCCAATCTTGTAAGGATTGAAGTTGCCGGGCGGCATGTGGACGGTGCCGGAGTGGTGGTCGGCGTAGTCGATGATCTCTTTCGCTTCGACAAAGTGCTTGGTCATCAGGGTTGAATGCCAGTAGCTGGCCCACCCTTCGTTCATGACCTTGGTCATGCCCTGCGGGGCGAAGTAGTAGGCCTCTTCGCGAACGATCGAAAGGCAATCCGCCTGCCAGTCGTCGAGGCGGGCGTGGTCGAGCAAATATTGGAGGATGTCGCGCGTCGGACGGGCGGGCGTAACGTGCCGCATGCGGTCGCGATCCTCGCGGAGTTTCTTGGCTTCCGCCTCGAGCACATCGGGAGGATTGATCCAGCGATCGAGGTAGTCCTTGGTGCTTTTGAGCTTGCCGCTGGGTTCCTCGCGCTTCGGTTCCTCTTTCTTCCGCTCCATAGGACCGCGGTTGAGGAACATCGCATGCGGGTCGATCAGGTCTTCGACGCTCAGGCAAACGTCGAGCCATTTCTCGACGGTGTCGTAGCCATGCTTTTCAATGTGCTTGCGGACGTGGGTGGCGTGATTGGCCATCTCGTCCATCATTTTTCGGTTGGTCCGGCTGAACCAGAAATTGTTCTTGAAGAAGTCCGCGTGGCCGTACACGTGAGCGATGACCAGCTTCTGATCGACGAGCGGGTTCGACTCCTGCAAATAGGCATAGCAAGGATCGTTGTTGATGACCATCTCGTAGATGCGCCCGAGGCCGTAGTGATGCCGCTTGCGCAGGCTCTCGTATTCCGAGCCGAAGCGCCAGTGCGGATAGCGCTGCGGGAAGCCACCGTAAGCCGCGATCTGGTTCATCTGCTCGTAGTCACACATCTCGAAGATGACGTCGAAGAAGTCGAGGCCATAGGAGCGCGCCTGGGCGCGGATCTGCTTCTTTGCGGCGAGCAGTTCGGCGGGAAATGGCGTCAGTGCGTGCGATGCCATCTGTAGCGCACCTCATTCACGTGCCCAGTGGGTCAGAATCCTCAACAGCGGCCAGATCAGGAGCCAGGAGACAGCCAAACCGATGAAACCCAGCAAGGCATAAGCAACGGAGAGGAAGAAGCCGGCCTGCTCATGTCGAATTACGAGCGCGATCGCGATAAGCCAGAGCACGGCCAGCAGGGCGGCGATGGAGGACTCAAAAGGCGTGGGCGTCCAAAACCTCTTTGGTCTGTGGTCAATCTGACTGTTTTTCACGATTCCTGACATGATTCTCTTACCGCTGCGCCAGAGCTCCTTGTGAAAGTCAAACTACTATCTCCGCCAACCCGTCAGTGACGAGCCTCCTCCCCTGCCGCCAATAGTCAATACCCCTTCCCAAAAAACGTCTTGATCGAATCGTAGATGTCATCCTTCGAATTCACGCGACTGGTCAGCACCTTCTCGTGATTGCGCAGGTGCTCGTGCAGGACGTTGATGAAGTTGCCGCTGCCGTAGGCGCTGGCGACCTGGCAGTAGCCGAACATGTTGCACGCCGGCAAAAGCTGGTCCTTGAGGATCTTCACGCAGTCGCGCGAGTCGGCCTCGGATGAGTTGTCGCCATCGGAGAAGTGGAAGAGGTAGATGTTCCACTCATCCGAAGAATAGTGCGAATCCAGCAGTTGCTTGGCGCACTTGAAGGCGGAGCTGATCTTGGTGCCGCCGTCCTCGCGCAGGTGGTAGAACGTGTGCTTGTCCACCTCCTTGGCGGCGACATCGTGCACGATGTAGCGGCTTTCGATGCCTTCGTAGTTCTTGCGCAGCCACGTGTCGATCCAGAAGCTCTCCAGGCGCACCAGTTCCTTCTGCTCCTCGCCCATGGAGCCGGAAACGTCCATCATGAAGACGATCAGCGCGTTGCTCTGCGGGCTTTTGACTTCCTTCCATGAGCGGTAGCGGATGTCCTTTTTCTCCGGGACGATGATGGGATTGTCGGGATCGTAATTGCCGAGCATGATCTGGCGCTTGAGCGCCTCCTTGAAGGAGCGCTTGAAGTGCCGCAGCGACTCGGGGCCGACCCGGCGGAGGGAGCTGTATTTCTCGCGGATGGTGGTGATGCGGTGCTTTCCCTTGGGCTCGATGCGCGGGAGCTTCAATTCCTCGGCGAGGATGTCGGCCAGCTCGTCGAGGGTGAGATCGACTTCCATGATGTGCTGGCCGGAATCGGTGCCGCCCTGGGATTTGCCCTGGCCGGGTTGGCCTTTGCCGACGACATCCCCTTCCTCGCCGTCGCCGGCGCCGACGCCTTGCGAGTTGTCACCGTAGCGAAAGTGCGGCAGCTCGATGCCGCGCACTGGGATGCTGATCAGGTGCTTGCCTTCCTTGCCGATCAGCTCGCCCTTGGTGAGGAATTTGCGCAGATCCTCCCGGATCCGGCCCTTGACGATCTGGCGGAAGCGCTGGTGATCTTTTTCGATCTTCAGGACCATGGAAATCTCATCTGATGCTTATCCGCCAGCAGCGACATCTCTGTTGCGCTCACGCACAAGTTCGGTCTCAATCGCACAAACCCTCTCCTCCCAATCCGCGATTTGCCGCTTCGATGCGTCTGCAGGCACATCCGGCAATGCGTAAAGCTTCTCGCGGGCCTTCTCACCGAATTGCTGCCACAATCGCCAGACCGTTTCAAAGATCGCGTCGGTGAAGAGGTAATGCCCTTGAAGCGCCATGTCCACCAGTTCTCGCGCCGAATGGGGCCCATCCGGCGTTTGATCGGCTTGCGAATTGGCGTGACGCGGGGACAAAGCTCACTCTTTCTGGTTGGAGCTGCTGCGCGCGGATTGGCTCAAACAGTTGCCAAGGATCACCAGCAGCACGGCGAGGTTTACGACGCCGAGCAGACCTAGAAAATACTCGCCGCCGGCCATGTTGAGCCTCGATAGCGCTCCAAGGCCGCAGACCAGGGTGATCAATGATCCCGCGAAGCAAACGAGTTCTGCCAGGCGCAAATCGAATTTGTCAGAGCTGATTCGCCGGGCGAAGAATCGAAGGATCGCCTGCATGACTATTCCTCCTGCTTCGTGTCGCCGCGGGCGAAGATGCTCGCGACGTAGTTGAGGACGTCGGTGGCGCTGGTCTCGTTGTAGCCGAAGTACTTGATCAGGCGCTGCTTGACGACGTCGATCTTCTGCTGCGTTTCGTCATCCACCACACTGGAGACCAGGTTCTTCAGCTTGATGGTATCGCGCTGGTCTTCGAAGAGCTTGAGTTCCAGCGCCTTGAGCAGCCGGGCGTTGGTGTTGTACTCGAACTTCTTGCCATCGAGCGCGAGGGCACCGATGTAGTTCATGATCTCCTGGCGGAAATCGTCCTTGCGGCTCTCGGGGATGTCGATTTTTTCCTCGATCGAGCGCATGAGCCGCTCGTCCGGGTCCTCATCGCGGCCGGTGTAGCGGTTGCGCACGCGCTCGTGCTGCGTGTAGGCGCGGACGTTCTCGATGTAGTTGGCGGCCAGGCGCTTGATCGCGTCCTCGTCGGCACTGATCGCCCGTTGGACCTCCGCCTTCAAGATGTCTTCGTATTCCTCGCGGACGACGGCCAAGAGCTCTTTGTACTCCTTCTTCAGCTCCTCATCCGTGATCAGCGAGTGATGGTGCAGGCCCTCTTCCAACTCGTTCATCACCATGAACGGATTGATCGCCTTGTCAATCTGGGCTTGATGCGAAACCAGGGCATTACTGATCTTGTCTTGGATGTAGCGGGGAGAGATGCCCTGCATGCCTTCGCGCGGAGCTTCTTCCTTGAGCTCCTTGATCGAGTCCTCGGTGAATCCGGGAATCGACTTGCCGTTGTACAGCTTGAGCTTCTGGAGCTTGGTGATACCGGCTTTCTTGGGCTCGGCGAGGCGCGTCAGCACCGCCCACATCGCCGCCACTTCCACCGTGTGCGGCGCGATGTGAACGCCCTTGACCTTCTCCGGACCGAAGTCCTTCAGGTAGATCTTGATCTCATCGTCCAGGCGGACGTTGTACGGTACATCGATCTTGATCGTGCGGTCGCGGAAGGCCTCCATCATCTCGTTGCCCTGGAGCTTCTTATATTCCGGCTCGTTCGTGTGACCGAGAATCACCTCGTCGATGTAGGTCTGGGCGAACTTCTTGGGCTTGATCATGTGCTCCTGGCTGGCGCCAAGAAGGTCGTAGAGGAAAGCCACGTCGAGCTTCAGCACTTCGATGAACTCGACGATGCCGCGATTGGCGATGTTCAGTTCGCCGTCGAAGTTAAAGGCACGTGGATCGGAATCGGAGCCATACTCGGCGATCTTTCGATAGTTGATGTCGCCGGTGAGCTCCGTCGAGTCCTGATTCTTCTCGTCCTTGGGCTGGAACGTACCGATGCCTCGGCGGTCTTTCTCGGAAAGAATTAGCCGCTTGACCTTGACATGCTCGATGGCCTTTTTCCAATCGCCGTCGTATTGCTCGAGCAGGTCGGCGTAGACCTTCCGGCAGAAAGGGCAGATGTCGCCATAGAGACGGACCTTCTGGCCCTCGGGCAATTTCTCATTGATCGCGTTGAGCACGTCTGCGCGTGCTTCGCGGGGAATGAGCAGCAGCGGCTCTTCATGCATGGGGCACTCGACGTAGGTTTCGCCCTCGTCGCCTCCCGGGCCGCGGTGATGCACGCGCCACATGTAGCTGTAAACCTTGCCGACATCCGTCTTGGAGTACGCTTCGAGACCCTTTTTCAGCAGGCGCACGATCGTGCTCTTGGACGAACCGACCGGGCCATGCAGCAGGAGGATGCGCCGCTCGGTGCCATACCCCTGGGCAGCGGACTTGAAGAAGTCAACGAGCTGCATCAGCGGGCGCTCGAGGCCGAAGATCGCATCGGCGCCGTTGTCAATCGGATCGGCGAAGAACTTGTAGCGCCTGTATTCCTGTTTGAATTGCGTGAACGAGTCCGAGCCGTAGGAGAGGATCATGTCGTAGACGCGCTGAAAGGCGTTGCGCGAGACGGCCGGAATCTCCTGCACCATATCGAGATAATCCCAGAACGTCCCCTCCCAGTGCTGATCGCGGAAATGGTTGACATCCAGGCGCTTGTCGATCAGCGAAGCCAGTGAATTGCGATTGACGGACATGAGCGTGTCTCCCAAAAAAGGGGCCTGCTCAAGGCAGTGAGCCTCTTTGAGCTTCGATATCAACTAGACACTTAAAAGATCGGTCGGGTGGGACAACCCCCGTGAGGGCGGCACCACGCCGGCACGAGCATTTTTCGCACCGGTCGACTGGCGGCTCCGCACGCCGGGGTAGGTGGGACACTTGTCTGCTTCAACCGCCGACTCGGCGGGACAACAAGCTCCGAACGGCTACGACCGGCGAACAATCCAAAACGCCAATCGCCAACATCAGCGGCTACAGCGGAGCCTGAACAACTATAGGACGCGGCTCCGACTCGTTCCGCATCGAGCCTGGCTCGTTCGGTGAGAGCGCCATCTGACGGCGCCCCTTTTCGGCGGGCATGGCCCGCAGACAAGGAAGAAATGAGGCAGTGAACTCGCCAGCTTAATTGCGTGCCGCACACGCTGGCGCCGACGGCTTGCCCTGGGCAACGATCTGCCCCATTCTCAACCCTAACTTACCTATGTTTATTCGTGAGGGTCAACGAAGAAATGAAATTGTCGATATCGCGGCATGCAGTGCGCGTGCGATGGAACATGGGTGTGTCAAAGTTTACCTGGGGTAGGGCCGACGGCGGCATAGCAATCGCCGGCGATAGGATATCAGGCGTCTGAGTTGACAGCTCAGGTTTTTGGAGGTGGATGCTCAAGCCAGGCGGGATATATCCACCCATGCGCCATGCGACAGCTGAATTCACCACAGTCGCAAACGCAAATACTCACCTTGCCAAATCCTGCGCTTCATCCCACCCTACCACCGCAATGCCGCAGCGGTCGGCCAGTTCCAGCACTTTCGGCTTTTCAAGCAAAATGGTCTTGCCAATTTCCAAAACGATGCAGCCGCAGCGTGCTTCGCGGAGTTTTTCCAGCGTCGTCACGCCGATCGTCGGGACATCCATGCGCATGTCCTGCCGGCTGTTGGCGACTTTAATGAGCGTCCACCCCCCTACTTTGCAAAGCTGGCCGGCCCGGTCGATCATCGCGTTGGTGCCTTCGAGAGCTTCGACTGCAATTACGTCTTTGTTCAAGATGGCGATGGACTGGCCGATGTCCATGCTGCTGATGGTACGGCAGATCTCCCAGCCGGCGCGGATGTCGATCCATTGCGACTCGCTGGGCTGGCGCCGGGTCATCACGCCGGAGGTCGCGAGTTGATCGGGCGTATATTTGGTCGAATCGATCAAGGTGATGCCTTCGCTGGCCAGTTCATCGGCAACCGCATTGAGCATGGCACCAGGCCGGCGGTCGTTGCGCAAGCGCGTGAACCAAATCCGTGCCGTGCGCAGGTCGGGAATATACCGCAAGTAGCGCCAGCGGTCGTACATGCAGGTCTTGGTGACCCGGCCGACCATGATCGCCTGCGAGCAGCCGGCCCGGTGAAGCTTGCGGATCCAGCCCCCCAGGCGAACGACGGAAACCCAGTGGAACCGGTCGCACTCGGCGGCGAGCTCAGGCGAGGCGCTGCCGGACAATGCGACGCAGATGACTTTTCGTCCGGCCGCGCGGGCGCCGCGCGCGACGAGAAACGGGAAGACGCCTTCGCCGGCGATGAGGCCCAGGGGCTTTGGCTCCATAGATACGGGCGATTTTACAGGAGCAGGGTTCTGATGCCGAATTGGCGAGGCAGACCGAATCCGAAACCTGCGGAACCGCGACAACTTTTTTTTGCTTTTTCTGGCGAACTGCCAGGGCCTTCGGTTCGATTTGAGACGTACAGCCTATCGAAAGAGGCTGTGGATCGGCTGCATCGTGCGGTCCCGGTAACAAGCTCGAACGGAAGAGGATCTGCCGATGCCGGCAGGAGCCCGGGGGCATTCGGTCGGGCGCCTATGTGGTTTTCCCGCGCGTTGTGATCCGGCTGATGGCGCGGCAGCACCACCCTGAATTGAAGACCGTCCTGCTTCCGCAGGCGCGGGCTCGATGTGGTCCTCTGCATCCGCCCTCACCGCGGGGAGTCGGACCACGAGAGATTCGCACCCTTGATTCGCAACGGAGGTTCCCGTGCCCCGCATCTTCCGCAGACTATCCGACGCCTTTGCCCGAAGTTCCATCAACCGGGCCGCCAGCCGCGCTGGAACTGCTTGAGAACCGCACACTGCTGTCGGTGACGCTCGACGCCAACGGCTACACGCACGTTACGCCCAGCAGCGATACGAAAACGATCTACGTGAGCAGTTCGCAGGGAAACGACAGCAACAGCGGACTGAGCCCGGACTCCCCCGTCCGGACGATCAACAGGGGAATCTCACTGCTGCGGAGCGGATCTCCGGACTGGCTGGTTCTCAAAAAAGGTGACACCTTCACCGAAGCGATCTCCTGGACCAAGAGCGGCCGCAGTTCCAATGAGCCAATGGTTTTCGGTACCTATGGCACCGGCGACCGTCCGCTGATCAAAGCCAGCGCCAACACGGCCTTGTACTCACCCAATGGCATCCAGAACGTGGACATCATGGGGCTGCATTTCCAGGACAGCACCCGAGACCCGAATTCGCCGGACTACGACGGCAACATCAACGGCGACATACGGGATGCAGATCATCGGCCCGGCAAACAACGTCCTGATTGAAGACTGCCAGGTCGAATACTTCCGCGATAACGTCGCCATCACGGCATGGAACGGCAATCCCAGCAACATCCAGTTCCGGAACAATGTGGTGAACAACTCCTGGTCCACCCCTGCCCTTTCAACCGGCGGGAAGAGTCAGGGGCTTTACGTGTCGGGCACCAATGGAATCACGATTGAAGGGAACGTCTTCGATCACAATGGCTGGAATGAACAGATCCCGGGCGCGAATGCCACCATTTATGGCCACAACGTCTATATGTGGGCCAGCAACAGCAACGTCGTCTTCAAGAACAACATCTCTGCAAACGCCGGCAGCCACGGATTACAGGCGCGCTCGGGCGGCGACATCGAGAACAACCTCTTTCTCAATGACCCGATCGGCCTGATGTTCGGCAAAGGCTCAACGGACATGCCGGGCGGCGTCTCGGGGAGCATCCGCGGCAACGTCTTCCTCGGCGATCGCGACATCAATGGGATGAAGCGCGGCTGGGCGATCGAAGTGGGCAATCTCAAGCCCGGCGGCGGGACGGTAATCTCGAACAACATCATCGCCGACGACAAACAGATGGGGTTCGCGGCGATCCGCCTGATGAGCACGTGGGATGCGGACAATCCGCAGGATGCCGCGGGGCTGAACGATCTGATTATCGAAAACAACGTCGTCCACAACTGGTATCAGGCAATGGATCTGAGCCCCGATTTCATTGACGGCGGAACCGGGCCGAGCGCGTTTCATAACGTGACGGTAGAGAACAACGATTTTGAAACGACCGGCCAAACGCGAATCATATCACACAACAGCACCCTCTATCCGTCGCAGGAAACGTGGTCCGGCAATAACTATTACAACCCGCAGTCGCAAAACGGTTGGTTTACGATCGGCCACTCAACCATGTCCTATGACATGTGGCATGCGCAGGTTGATACCAGCGGCACGGCAGAAGTGAAGGACTATACGGACGCCAATCGAACAGTTGCGGGGTACAGCGCTTCGCTGGGACAGGGCGCCAGTGATGCTGCGTTCGTGGCCAACGCCGATCAGATGAGCGCCGATCACTTCAACCCGGCGTACGGCGCAGCCGCGGCGATCGCATGGATCAAGGCGGGGTTCCAGACCCCCGCCGGCGGGAGACGCGCCGGCGCCGACACCGCAGCCCCCGGCGCAGTCGGGCTCAAGTCCGGTCGTCGCCGGCTCTGGATTGCCGACGGCGACCTTGGATTCGGCCGCGGACATTGCCGCCGGTGGCTCTACCGCTGAAATGATCGAGGTCACCTATAGCGACAACACCGCTATTTATCGCAACAGCTTCGGTTCCGGCGATCTCCGCATCACCGGCCCCAATGGCTTTGCGGCGAACGCAAGCTTTGCATCGACCGATGCAACGCGCAACAGCACACCAATGTGCACCCGGTACGCATTGAGTGCTCCCGGCGGGACGTGGGATGTGGGCGACAACGGGACGTACATCATCAACATGCTGCCGACCGGCGTGCTGAATACCAGCGGGAACTACGTCCCGGGCGGTGCGCTGGGAAGCTTCACGGTGAATATCAACGGAGGCGGCGGGCTCGATTCGGTTCCCAGCGCCCCTGCCTCTTCACTGCCGGTCGCGCAGCTGATCTCGGCGCCAACAATCAAGAGTCCCGGCGGAACGGTTGAGACGCTCCAGGTGCAGTATTCGGACGACCTGGCCATCTATCGCAACAGCTTTGGCTCCGGCGATCTGGAGATCACCGGCCCCAACGGATTCGCGACTAATGCTAACTTTGTCTCGACCGACGCCACCCACGACGGCACGCCGATGACCGCAACTTACACCGTCAACGCGCCCAACGGAACCTGGAACGCCTTTGACAATGGCGTCTATACCGTCAGCATGCAGAAATTCGGTGTGCTGGATACCAGCGGCGGATATGTGCCCGGAGGCGTGATCGGAAGCTTCACGGTCGCGATGCTCTAACGGGTTTTGGGGGCCCAAACCGGTGGCAGTTGAAGAATTCCCTGCAGTGGGTAGGATGCTGGCATTGGCGGCTGTTGCCCCGGGGGCCGGCGCCGAGATCGCCCGTAACTGCTGAATTGGAAAGGATTTGAACTCGAATGATCAAGGTCAAGAGCCGCGGCAATGAGACGGCAGAACAGCTTCTGCGACGCTTCAAGAAGGCATGCGAGAAGGAAGGCCTAACCAAGGACATCAAGCGGGTGGCCTATTATGAGAAGCCAAGCGAGAAGCGTCGTCGGCAGCGCACGGAAGAATCCCAAGCTCCGATAAGCCGACAACGCCCACGTGACGTAGAACGTATGACGTAAAGGGGAGAAGGTCGCCGTCGCAGGGCGGCATATGACTTTACGTATTGCACCCAACGTTTTACGAGTCTGTCGATCATCATGACTTCTCCGAACGCTTCTGCGATTCACACCGAGCATCTGACAAAGGTCTACAAGGATTTCTGGGGACGCGACAAGGTTCGCGCGCTGGACGATTTGAGCCTGACCATTGAACGCGGGGAAGTGTTCGGTCTGCTCGGACCCAACGGCTCAGGAAAAAGTACCACAATCAAGCTTCTGCTGGGCCTGATTTTCCCGACGGCGGGGAACGCATCAATTCTGGGGTATCGCGCGGGAGACACGAAGATCAACGAACGAATCGGCTTTCTGCCTGAGGAGTCTTACCTGTATCGATTCCTTAACGGGGAGGAGCTGCTTCGGTTCTATGGGAAGCTGTTCAAGATTCCACGCAAAGAGCTCAAGCGACGGGTTCCCGAACTCCTCGATATCGTCGGTCTGGACGCCAAGAGCCGGAAGCGCAAATTGCGAGAGTATTCGAAGGGCATGGCCCGCCGCATCGGCCTGGCACAGGCACTGATCAACAATCCGGACCTCATCCTGCTGGATGAGCCGACGACCGGTCTGGACCCGATCGGAACCCGGGAAATGAAGGACCTGATTCTCTCGCTCAAGCAGCAGGGAAAGACGGTGCTCCTGTGCAGCCACCTCCTGGCTGACGTTCAGGATGTGTGCGATCGGATCACGATTCTTTTCCGCGGAAGGATGCAGACGCTCGGACAGGTCAAGGACCTGGTGCAGGTCAAGGACGTCACGCAGATCTCGGCTCGTGGAATCAATGGCGAACACATTGACGAGCTGAAGCAGTTCCTGGCCAAGCTGGGCGTATCGGATGCACAGGTCACGCACCCGATGACCACGCTTGAGGATCTGTTCATCCGGGTGGTGAAAGAAAATACACCGGCCGGCCAAACGTCTGTTGGCTCCGGCACATGAAACCAGGCAACTTTGTCAGGTCGGGCACGTGAGTGAGAGGGGAGATTCTGGCGATTGATCGATGGCTTTGAACGCACACCTGTTTCTTGGCGATGTTCTTCCCGCCGGCGTCCAGCAGCATCTGAGCTGGTATCTGGGCGGCGCAATTCTCGCCATTGCTCTGGCAGTGGGGCTTTCGGATCTCTTGCGGCTGAGCGCCAAACGCATCTGGGCAATTTCCGGCGTCTGCTTCGATGAATCAATTCGCCGGCGGATCTTGTGGATTACCCCGCTGGCGATCCTGGGAATCATCATCGTTTCGCAATTGCAGCGTCCGTTCGACGAACAGGACGCCATCCGACAAACGATCAAAATCTGCCTCTTCGCCACCGGCCTGCTCGTGGTGACAAGCGCAATTATCCTCGCCTGCACGAACCTGCCGCGCGAGATTGAAAACCGCGTGATTTACACTGTGGTGACCAAACCGACCACGCGCCTGGAGATCGTGCTGGGGAAAGTACTCGGTTTTGCGCGGGTCTCGCTGGCGATGCTGCTGATCATGGGCGCCTTTTCGTACGGATATCTCCTGTTCTGTTCGTGGGACATGCAACGGTATATCGCGCAACGGATCAGCGCGCCAGGCCTTCCAGCGAGTCAGAAACAGACGCTCGAGCACTACCAGAAAAACGGCCTGCTCAACGCCCGCACGCTGGCTGATCCCACGGATATCGAGGTGTTCGGAGCAGTCCCCCAGCCCGGGGCCACCCAATGGGTGCTGGCGGGTGACGGGGTGGGGTCGTTTCAGGTGCCGTTCGACCTGAGCAAGCAAGATGTGACGCCGGGAACGGCCCCAGACGCTATCCCGGGATCCGAAGGCCTTATGGTGCAGGTCAAGGTGGGCTATCACCCCACCGCAGGCACCGCGAACGAAGACTCGGCTACAGCCGCGCCGACCACGGAGTCGGGATCCGTGCCTTACTACGGACCCTATGTCATCCCACCGGAAAAGCGCAAGGCGATGATGGCCAGCGTCGAACCGCAATCAAACCCGTCGCTCGGGGTGGAGGTGCTCGACGAGAACATGCATTCGATTGGAGGGGCGACCAATCCGATTTCCAATCGCGGGCTTGAGGTACCGGCCAAGAACGTACTGACCACCGTGACCGCCTTTATTCCACCCAACGTCGCGGGCGCGATGGCCGGGCGGCGAACTTACATTCGCGTGACCGGCATGTCGCCCAAGGCGGCATACTTCACCGTCAAGGATCCGGTCACTCTCCAGGTGCGGGGAGCAGGCGAATCCTTGCGGAGGCTGGAGCCCACGAACACGACTCCGACGTTCCAGAGCCGCGCGGGCTCGTTCGGCCAGCAGTTGCGCGGCCTGGCCCATAGCAACGGTGCGGTGGCGATATACGCCTATCGCGGCGCTGGTTATCTTGGATCCGAGCCGCGCGTGACCTTTGAAGCCAAGTTTGGAATCGAGCGCAGCGGATTCGACTTGGACGCCGCGGCCTACTACGAAGATGAGCCAACGGCAATGACGGTTCGCGTGCGAAATCGGAACACCAATACGATTTCGCCCGCAATTACGATTTACCCGGAATCCAACCGCCCCACGTTCTTTCAGGTACCGGCGAGCGAAGTCGCTGGCGGCAACTTCGACGTGCTTCTGCGCTGTGAGACGCCCGGACACTTCATCGGATTGCAGGATGCCTCCCTGGCAATGGTCACGGCGCGAGAGCCATTCGTGGCCAACCTGGTCAAGAGCCTTCTGATCCTTTGGCTGATGTCGATCCTGGTGACGGCGGTGGCGATCTTCAGCAGTACGTTCCTCTCCTGGCCGATTGCGGTGGTGCTGACGCTGCTGATCCTCCTGGGACACTGGGGGGTGCAGGAACTCGGCGACGCAACGGCGCCGGGGATCGGCAACCAGATCGTCAACGATCTGGGCCTCACCCAGTCGGCGCCGGCCAAAGCCGTCAGCGCAACTGTCGAACGGCTCTCGGGCATGCTCAACTTCCTCAGCACCATTCTGCCGGATATCAACCGATTTGCGGCACTTGAGGACATCGAGCGCGGGGTGACGATCTCGGGCGAGCGACTGGCGGCCGCAGCCGCGGTGGCGGCGGGATTCGCCATTCCTTTGATCGCCCTTGCGTACGTCATTTTGAAGCACAAAGAGGTGGCTCCATGAGCCGCAGCCGCATCCCCATTGCCGTGACGCTCATCGCAGCGCTCGCACTGAGCGCTGTAACGCGCGACTGGGCACGCGTCCTGCGCATGCGCAGCGAGACGTACGTCCCGATGGGGCAGGCGCGCGACAGTTCGCTGGCCAACATGGACAGCTTCGCGCTGGCTCTGTTGCTCGGCGGCTTGCGCGGACCGCTGGTAATGATGCTCTGGACGAGTTCGGAATCGCAGAAGAGCGATAAGAATCTCGAAGATTTCGACACCAAGGTGGAATGGATTCGCCTGCTGCAGCCGGAATTCGACACCGTGCACATCTTTCAGGTGTGGAACAAAGCGTACAACATCAGCGTGCAGATGGTGTCGCTGGCCAACAAGTATTCGGCCATTCTGGACGCCATCGACTACGCCCAGAGCGTTGAAGCCCAGCGCCCCAACGACATCAACATGATCTACGCGATCGGCGGGATCTATTTCGACAAACTCGGCCTGAGCACCGAGAAACACTATTACATGAAACGCGTGCGTGCAGAGTCGCTCCCGCATCCAATGCGGCAGAAGCTGTGCGCGCAACGATCCGGGCTGGCATCGGCTGGAACTGGATCCGGTCCTTGACAGCCACGGCATGATTTTGCCGCAGTACCTGCGCAAGAAATACAAGCGGCCGGCCAACGTCGATCCGTCGGAATGGAACACCGGGGCCGAGCTGCAATATCTGGCCAAGTACCAGCCGTTCCCCTTTGGGATTTGCACCTTCGGGTTTGCCTATAACTACTTCAAACAGGCGCAGGTGATGCAGACGACGCTGAAAGAGCGGCATGCCCAGATGAGCGAACTGGTGGTGGATTCCCGGCCGGCGCTGTCGCTCAAGAACTGGCAAAGCGCTGAAATCTCCCGTGGGCGGAGACTGGAGCTGACGGCCTTCAATCAGACCATCCCTGACCAGCGAGAGGACATGGACGTGCCGACGGCCGATCTTGCCGTCGATGCGCCCTTCAGCGCCAACCAGCGAGACAACATCGACGCTGCGATCGAAGCGTACGACCGTGCCGCGCGGCTTGGACCGGACGCCATCGCCGAGTACCGCCGCCATCTCAAGAATTTCATGACGAATTTTCAGAATTACCAGTCACACATGGCCGAGTGCCAGGCGAACAGCGACCTGGCGCACGGCGACAGCGATTATCTCAAGGCGATGCTGGCGCGGGGTGCGGAGCGCCACAACCTTCTGGTGCAATCAGGCAAGGCATATCGCAAGGCGCTTGATGAAGAATACGAGATGATCTTCAAGTGGTACATCGACGATGAACTGGCCGCTGAAGCATTTCCCAAGGGAATTCGGCGAACCAACATCCAGCAACTGCCGCCCGCGATGTATGCCACCGTGCTTCGCAAGATCCAGGTTCTGAGCCACATCAGGCGGTATGATCCAACGGCCGACGATCGTCGGCCGTACGAAAACATCGTCTCGCGGATCCAAGACCGGCTCAAGCACATCCCGGCACCCAAGTAACTCGTTTCGATAAACCCTTTTCGTAAGCGGATTTCGAATGCGCGTGCTGTCTTGCCGCGTTACGACAATCCCGCGGGCAACCGTTGTAACAGGACTTTTATATCCTATAATCGTTCCCCGGAGCGTAGAGCCCGGGGTTCTCTCTTATCAAGCGACCCGTCGGCTCTGGTAACCAGCAACGGTTTGGCCTTCGCAGGGTGCTCTCATGACTTCCTCGATCAGTCGATTCTGGAGGAGGGGGAAAACTCAAGTCATCTATCTTGTTCTTCTGGCGTTTCTCTTCGGCGGCCTGGGGATCTGGCGGGTGGCGTTCGCACAAGATGCTGCGACGGGTGGGGCGACCGAGCCTTCGGCGGCACCCGGCGGCTTCCGATACTTCTCGTTTTTGACCGATCCTCATTTTTCCACGGGCGAGCGGCTGGCCCTGTGGGCCTCGCTGGTCATTGCCGTGGTCGCGCTGGTCTACGCGTGGGGGCTGGTGCGGCAGGTCTTTGGCGCGGACAAGGGCACCCGGAAGATGCAGGAGATCGCCGATGCCGTTCGAGAAGGCGCCAATGCCTATCTGACCCGACAGCTCAAGGTCGTCGCAGTCATGATCGTGCTGCTGGTTGTCCTGCTGTTTTTCAGCAAGTATCTCGCTGGGGGCGAGAATGCGACGGACTACGCCATTGGTCGCGCCTGGTCGTTCCTCCTGGGGGCGGTTTTCTCGGCCGCCGTCGGATTCGTGGGCATGCGCATGGCGACGACCGGCAACCTGCGGGTTGCGGCGGCCGCCGCCAAGCCGAGGGGCTTCGGGAAAGCCCTGATGTACGGCTACCGCGCCGGGACCGTCACCGGCCTGCTCACCGCCGACCTGGGGCTGCTGGGCGGGACGGTCATCTTCATGATGTATGGCGAGCACGCCTATGAAGCCCTGCTGGGCTTCGGCTTTGGGGGGACGCTGCTGGCGCTTTTCATGCGGGTGGGCGGCGGGATCTACACCAAGGCCGCTGACGTGGGTGCGGATCTCGTGGGGAAGGTCGAGAAGGACATTCCCGAGGACGACCCACGGAATGCCGCGACCATCGCGGATAACGTCGGCGACAACGTCGGCGACTGCGCGGGCATGGCGGCCGACATCTTCGAGAGCTACGAAGTGACGATGGTCGCCGCCATGATCCTGGGCTGGGCGAGCTTCGGGCACAAAGGCGTCATCTTTCCGCTGCTGGTTCGCGCGATCGGCGTGATCGGCACGATGATCTCCACCTACACGGTCCGGGCCGGCGACAAGGGCAATGTTCGTGAGGCGATGAAGCAGATCAACAAGGGGTTCCTGGTCGGCTCGCTGATCTCCGTGATCGGGTTTATTGCTCTTGGCTTCTTTTACCTCCGGTTCAATGCGAACAATGCCAGCGCCAGCGTGCTGGCGGACGTGAACCATCTGCCGGTCTGGGCAAACTTCGGCGTTGCCGGGCTCGATATGCGGCCGGCGCTGACCTGCCTGGTCGGCATTCTTTTGTGCATTCTGCTGAACCGCACGACTGAGTATTTCACGGGCACCGAGTTTTCTCCGGTCCGCGGGATCAAGCGCAACACCGAGACGGGGGACGGCACGACGATTATCGAAGGGCTGGCCGTCGGGTATGAATCCGCGGTTGCGATCGCATTGGCGGTGTGCGCGGCGATCTTCGCTTCGGTCGTCATCTATACCACCACGATGCACGAGGTGGACCCGATCTTCATCGCCTATGGCGTGGCGATGTGCGGCATCGGGATGCTGACGCTGACGGGCAACACGGTCTCGATGGACGTCTTCGGACCGATCGCCGACAACGCCAACGGCATCGCCGAGATGGGCTACGAACTGGATCAGTTCGGAGGGGACGAGAAGAAGATGAAAGAGGCGCGGCAGATCCTTGCGGATCTCGACGCCGTTGGCAACACCACCAAGGCGGTCACCAAGGGGGTGGCGATCGGCTCGGCGGTCATCGCGGCGGTCTCGCTCTTTGCCTCGTTCATCATCGTCATCGGCTCGGGCGGCGGCGGAGAGCAGCAGCAGTTGCCGCTGAGCGTCTTCACCAAAGTCGCGGGGTTGCTGACCGTCTCGAGTCCGACGCTGCTGATCGGGATGCTGATCGGAGGGGCGGTGCCGTTTCTGTTCAGTTCGATGCTGATCCGCGCGGTTGGGCGGGCAGCGTACCTGATCGTCAATGAATGCCGCGTCCAGTTCCGCGACCGCGAGATCTGGGCCGGGATCAAGAGGCCGGACTACGGGCACGTCGTGGGCATCTGCACGACGGCGGCACAGAAGGAACTGATCGGCCCGGCGGTGCTGGGCGTGCTTTCGCCGGTACTGGTGGGATACTTCCTCGGGCCGATCGGGCTGGCGGGATTCCTCGGCGGCGCGATCGTCACCGGGCAACTGCTCGCGAGCTTCATGTGCAACGCGGGCGGCGCCTGGGATAACGCCAAGAAAATGATCGAAGACGAGCCGCGGAATCGCGAAGCGAATACGGGCAAGGGATCTGAAAAGCACAAGGCATCGGTCACCGGCGATACGGTCGGCGATCCCCTGAAGGACACGGCCGGTCCTGCGATCAATCCACTCCTGAAGGTGATGAACATGGTGGCAGTGCTCAGCGTGGGGCTGATGCTGGCGTATGACAAGGTGGTCGTGAAGACGGTGAACGAAGGGGCGGCCGCCTTTCCCGATGCGGTGAAGAAGTTGCCGACCACCGGCGGCAATCTGACCGTCCGCATCGCGGTGATTGCGGTCTGTCTCGTGCTGATCCTGCTGGCCGTGTGGCAATCCAGGCGCCAGGCAAGCCTGACGCAGGCAAGCCTGGCGGAAACGGAAGGAAACTCGGGCTCCGGACACGAGCCTGCGGGCGTCGCGGCATCGGAAGGGAAATGAGCCAACCTGCGGGCGCACGATCCCTCGAGCGGGGCATGCAAGCGGCGGCATTTGTTCAGCCGCTGCGGATTGGCAACCTCTGCAAGTGCCTTTACAATCCCGCGTCCGCCGCGGGCGAACCGGGCTGCGGCGCGTGGTGAATCTGCCGGCTTTCGGCAGGCTCCGCCGGAGGCTCGAGCAGACAGGCACCCCTGATCATGGAAGCCGATCAAAGGACGACCGCAGCGCACGATTTCGCCATCGAACTGGCGAAGCTTGCAGCGAATACGCGGTGCAGCAACGTCGTTATTCTGGACGTGCGGGGGCTTTCGCCGGTGACGGATTATTTTGTCATCGCCACGGGGACGAGTGCGCGGCAGATGCGGAGCGTGTGCGACGACGCGGCGGAGTTCGGGGAGCAGCACGAACACCGGCCGCTGGCGCTGTGCGGGATGGAGGGGGAGACCTGGATGCTGATCGATTTCGTGGACGTGGTGATGCACGTGTTCAACGCCGAGGCACGCGCGTACTACGATCTCGATAATCTGTGGGGGGACGCGACGCGGGTGGAGTGGGCACGGGGAACACCGCCCACGGCTCAAGACGCAAGCTGATCAGGGTTGTGTGGTGGGGTTGAGCACCTCGATCTTGTTTACCAAGAGGCCGAGGCGCTGGGATTGGAGGTCCTGCTGCTGGCGGCCGAGTTCTATGGCCAGGGGTGGGTCATAGTGCATCAGGATTTTCGGATGGTAGGCCGCGCTGAGGCGATCGACCTGCTGTTGGGTGATCTGCATGATGTCCGAAGGCGGGAGAAGGCTGATCACTTCCGCGAGCTTGGCCTTGAGCTCGGTCTCATCGATGGAGGTCATGACCAGATCCGAGGCGAGGCGCTGGACCAACTGGCCATTGGTGGCTTGCCTTAGGGCCTCCTCGCGTTCGGCGAGTTTCGTACGGGCAGCGGCCAGCGCGGATTCTGCTGCGATGACATCTGTATAAAACTGAACTCCCGCCTTGTACTTAGCTTTAACCATCTTAATCGCCTCCTCCTGGAGCGTTACGGCCTTGCGAAGCTCCTCTGTCACGGGATCAGTGCTGGCCTGAGTCGTTGCCTGCTGGCTCAGTTCCTTGATCTGTTGGCGCACGGCGGCGGCACGGGCCTGCTTGGCGCGAAGGTCGATCTCGATCTGCTGTTTTTCCAGGGCCAAGGCCTGCATCTTGTCCTTCATCAGGCCGGCCATGACTTCGTCACGGGTGCCCACGATGTTCCGGAGTTTCTGGAGTTCATCCTTGGCGGCAGCGAAGGCATCGTCGATCTTCTTCAGACGCTGGTGCAATTCAACGGCACTGAGCTGGTGCGGTGCGTTGGCGACGAGCTGCCTGAGGCGTGCGATGGTTTGGTCGAGGACGTGGTTGGAGTTGGGGCCTGACTCTGTCAGGGTGAAGGTGACGGCGTTGGTGTCGGGATCGAAACTGTCGAAACGAACTCTGTCCATCCAACCGTGCGGCGCGGTCTGAGTCTTCGATCCCATGAAATTGGTAGCGCACTCCCATGTGCCCACCGCGGGCTCGTCGGAGTTCACAACGGAATCCATGATGACTGTAATGACATCAGCTATATTGGAGCAATCCGTCGGCTGTGCGCCGGGTAAAAGATTAAGCCGAATCGTACGCCTGACGGGAGTGAAATCCGGAGCCGCGGGGGCGGTGCTGGACTGGGCGCGGGCGATCATCGCAAGTGACAGGAGGATGACAGGAATCAGGGCAATTTGCAGGCGGTTCATGTCAGATGTCCTTTCGTTGCGTCAGTGCCGCCAGGCGCTGGCGGGCGATGTCGGTGGCAGCACCGGGGGGGAGTTCGGTGGCGATCTGGCGATAGAACTCGGTGGCGGTGTCGCGAAGCGCGGGGTCCTTAGCGATGCGGTCTGCTTCATAGAGCAGGCCGAGGGCGGCCTGGTCTATTTCCAACTGGAACATGCGCGAGTTGACGATTGTCCTGGTCATGGCAGGCGATGGCGATTGGCTCTGCTTTTCGAGTTGCAGGGCAAGCTGCATGTGTCGATCGGCCTGGGCCTGGAGCGTTTTGACCTGCTGGCGCAGGCGGGCTGCTTCGGCCTGATTCAGCGCGATGGACGCTGGATGCTGGTGCGTGGGCCAGAGGCACGCCCCCCCTGCGATCAGGATGATCAGCAAGACCGGCGCCGATGCGCCGGCGGCGCCGGCGTCTTTGCGCGATCCGAATGGCGCGCTCGGCGAGATTTGCGGGGATCGCGGCGGGTGCTGTCGCCTGGTCGGCATCGACAAGGAGCTTTTGCAGCGGATCGCTCATTCGTTCACCGAGTCCTGCAGGGAGCCTTTGAGCAGTTCCCGGCCACGGTGCAGCCGTACATCAGCGGCGCTGCGCGACAGAGCCAGGAGGCGCATGATCTCATCGACCTCGAGCCCCTCCAGGTACCGCAGCACGATCACCTCGCGATAGCGCGGCGGGAGTTTGCGGACTGCCTGGCGGACGCGGGCCAGCCGTTCGTCCTGAGCCAGCGGATCGGCGGCCGATTCAAGCGGTCGCCATTGCAATGCCAGGCGTCTTTGAAACGCCATCCGCAACAGACTTCGGCGGCGGTGTCGCCGGCACTGGTTAATTGCGATTCGCATGAGCCACGTCTCGATGCCGCTTTGGCCGCGGAATTTGGGCAGGCCGCGCCAGGCGGATACGAAGACCTCCTGAATGACATCATCCACGTCGCCCGACCAGCCGAGCAGGCGCTGCACCAGGCGGGTGATGCGGCGTTGATGCAGCTCGACGAGCCTTTCGAAAGCGGGGAGCGGTTGTGGCGCCGCCTCGCCGGGTGGGCTCGTCTGTGGGCTGTCCGCCGTCACCGTAGGCATTAGAGGCGCGATAGGGGTGAATTCTTACAGCAAAAGATCTTTAAGCTCTTTGTCCTGTAACTGGAGCGTTGGCGCAGCCGCGGCCGATTGGGGCGCGATCACGAGCGCGGCGGGAGAGGTCTTTAAAGTTGAGACGGACAAAGCAGCGGGTGAGCCGAGGGGGTTGCCGGCGCCGAGGCCGAGATTTGCATCAATGGCGCTGTAATCGTCGCCGGTGACGGCGTTGTCGGAGTTGGTGTCTCCGGCGAGGACGGCGACGCCGGGCGGGATGCCCGTGGCGCCGAGATTTGCGTCGATGGCGCCATAGTCGTCGCCGGTAATCTGGCCGTCGATGTTGGTATCGCCGAAGTAGGTGTACTTGCCGAGGACGGCATTGGAACTGACGGAGTGGCCGGAGCCGGAGGGCCAATCGGTCACGCCGATGTAGGAATTGTCAAGCAGAAGCAGGATTGTCTTGCCGCCGGTGTCCTGGCTGATGGTGGAGATGATGCCGGTCGCGGCGGTGTCGGGGGAGTCGCGGTAGCCGGCCACGACAGAATTGTGAATATCGCTGAATGCCGCCGTGTTGATGGCGAGGTCGTTGTCGTTGAGATCCAGGGCGCCGGAGGCATTCAGCGAGAGGGTGTTGAGCGACAAGCCATCGTCGGCGGCATCGACGATGACGCGGCCGCCGGCGCCGATGGTGAGGGTATTCAATTGCGCGCCTCCGGTGATATGCACAGTTGCGGTGCCGGTGTTGTCGGCGTTGACGCTGACGGTGTCGGAGCCGGCGGAGGGGACGACCGAGACGGGGGCGGCGGCGCTGGCATCGGTAACGGTGATGGTGTCGGCGCCGGCACCGGGGTCTATGGTGACGGGGATGGTGGTGCCGGTAACGGTCATGCTGTCGCTGCCGTCGAGGAGGCTGGCGACGATGCGCGGGCCGGTGACGGCGGAGTAGGGAACGTACACGGTGTGCGTTCCGTTGCCGGTGGCAGAGGGGATCAAGGTGCCGAGGTAGTTGTTGGGATCGGTGATGATCCAGCGGCTGTTGGCGGCGTCGGTGCTGAGGGTCAGGGCGTCGTTCTTGGCGGCGATGTCGGTGATGGTCAGATTTCTCAGGGTGTCCAGGCCGACGAGGGTGGTGGGCGTGACGGCGCCGGCAAGGCTGATGGTGGCATTGTACATCTGGGCACTATCGGCAGCCGCGGGGGCGGGGAGAACCTTCAGGTAGTAGGTTCCGGCGGCGAGGCTGGAGAAGGTCGTGGATTCGGCCGAGCCGACGCCGGTGGCATTGACGGTCGCCAGGACGGTGGTGCCGTTGGATGCGATGAGTTGGAACTCGAGATCCATCTGGGCCTGGGCATTGAAGCTGGTGACGGAGCCGCCCTGGGGGCCCTGGAGATAGGTGGGGCCGAAGGGCAAGACGGTGATGCTGGTGTCTTTGGCGGTGGAGAGGGTGAACTTGTAGTAGTCCACGTCGCTGGTGGTGGAGAGGGAAGCGTTCTGGATCGGCTGGCCGACGGTGAGGGTGCCGAAGTTGACGGCGCTCGCGGCGGTGTTGTCGCCAGCGCCTTTTTCGTAGATGTCGCCGTAGTTGCGGTTGACGGCGAGCATGTCGTCGAACTGGGGGCCGTCGAAGCTGGTGCTGGCGGTGGCTTCCATGAGCTTGGTTCCGTTGACGGGATCGACGTGATTGAAGCCGAGGCCGTGGCCGTGCTCGTGAGCCATGACGTTGCGCAAACGGCGCGATTCGTTGGCGAGGTTGGTCATGTAGCCTGAGCCGGTGAGGTCATTGGAATCGATGACCATATCGCCGTAGCCGGGGGACCAGTTGTAGGCGAGGGTTCCGTAGGCGCCGTCGATGGGATGGGCGCCGATGCGGACGTCGCCGCGGGTACCGAGAATTCCATTATTGGAAGAGGAGAAGGCGACGCCGTCGTCGTTGGGCTCGTAGACGTAGGTAACACCGCTGATCGAGGACCATTCGTTGAAGACCTGCTGGATGATGGGCAGCCAATTGGCCTGGCTTCCGTAGAGGGCGTTGAGATCGGCGCGGAGGGTGCTGCCGGCGTTGGGCTCGCCTTCGCCGCTGCCGAGGAGGGTGCCGTCGGGGACGATGCTCCAGGTGAGGGTCATGCCCTGGCCGGTGGAGCCTGTGCTGGCGTTGGTGGCGGTGCTGGTCCAGCGGCTGCCGATCTGGTAGGCCTCGGGGACGCTGGGGTCGTGGGGCGTGCCGTTGTCGTAATAGACGGCTGGGGTGGCGCTCAGCAGGCAGCGGGCCTCCAACTGTTCGCTTCGCGCGGAGTTGAGCTTTTGGGAATTTCGGCGAGTGAAGCGTTTGGCCATGTTGCCGCGAATTATGCGGGTGCGCGACGGCGGACGCCACAAAAAAGTATGCGAATGGTGCAACGGCTGCCCCCCCCACTGTCGAGTTGGATTCCCGTGATTCGGCAATTATGAGTCGAGAATCTCCAGCATGGGTCGCACTGATAAGGGAAGAGCCGTTTTGCGCTGCGGGAGCACGATGACAGTCTGCGGAGCCTGGGCCGTTGTGGCGGAATTTGTGTAGATCGCCAGGGGATTGCCGGCGCCGAGGCCGAGATTGGCATCGACGGCGCCGTAGTCGTCGCCGGTAACCTGGTAATCGAAGTTGGTATCGCCCATGAGAACGGCGATGCCGGGATTGATGCCAGTCGTTCCGAGCATGGCATCGATCGCGGCGTAGTCGTCGCCGGTGACCTGGCCGTCGAGATTGGTATCCCCGAAGTAGGTGTACTTGCCGACGATGGCGGTGGGAGCGATCAAATGGCCCGAGCCCGCGGGCCATTCGCTGGCGCCGGCCTGTGAATTGTCGAAGAGGAGCAGCATGGCATTGCCGCCGGCGTTCTGGCTGGTGGTGGAGATGATGCCGGTGGCGGCGGTGTTGGGCGTGTCGCTATAGCCAACAAAGACGGCATTTTGAACATCGCTGAAGGCGGCGGTGGTGATGACCAGGTCATTGTCGTTGAGGTCGAGGGTTGCGCCGGTTGCCAGAGAAAGCCTGGCGGTGTTGAGCGAGGCATTCCCGCCGGCGGCGAAGGCGACCCGGGCGCCCGCGGCGATGGTGAGGCCGGAGAGGTCCTGAGCCGAAGCGAGCGAGAGGTTGGCCGCGGGGCCGGCGATCAGGGAGCGATTGGTTTGATCCGAGGCGATCGACAGCGTGCCGGTGGGGATCCAGACGTGATCGCCCGCGACGGGAACTCCGCCGGGCGTGAAGTTGGAGGGGTCGGTCCAGGAGGCGTTGGCAAGGTTGTTGCTGAAGCGCCGGGTCAGAAGCTCGAGGCCGGAGCTGGTGACGTAGACGGGGTCGGTCATGTAGGCGTAGCGCATCTGACCATTGGCGGCGGTGATCCGGGCAGCGAAGCGGTAGGTGCCATCGGTCAAACCTGAGCTGGACCAGGTGAGGGGGAAATCCTGGAGCGTTGAGACGTTGGGCGTTGCGCCGGTCGCGGCAAGGGCGCTGGTTGAGCCGTAGGATTGGGCGAAGCCATCGTAGGGATTGGAATCGTTGTCGAGATAGAAGCTGATGGTGCCGGCGCCGGCGGAGTCCTGGTAGCGGTAGGTCAGATCGAGTGCGGCGCCGTCGGAAGCCAAGCCGGAGAGGTCGCCGGTGAGGTCGAGCGAACCGACGTTGGACCAGGGGTTGGCGGCGGTGACGGAGATGTGGGTGCGCGTGGCGGAGCCGCCGGCGAGATTGGCAAGCCCGTCGGCGGGCATGGGGGCGGAGCCGATGCGGGAGAAGTCATAGCCGGCGGTGGCGCGGGTGACGCCGGCGCTGGTGTACCAGGTGTTGTTGATCGTGATGCCGTCCCCATCCGTGGTGGCGGCGCGATCGATAGTGCCTTCGTAGAAGGCGTGGGTTTCGGAGTGGCCGATGCCGGAGATTCCGGTGAGGTTGAGATTGTGGGAACCGGAAACGGCCGATCCGGAGGGGAAGGAGTTGTTCTGGTAGGTGTTGTCGGCGAAGACGACGTTGTCGGTGAGGTTGACGGCGGGATCGGAGCCCACCGGATAGGGATCCCAGGTGGTGACCTGATCGACCCAGATACCATCGGCGGCGAGCTTGGACGCGAGATCGGTGACGAGGGATGCGCCGCGGCTGTGGCCGGCGAGCTGGATTGGCAATTCGGCAAAGGGATGGGCGGTCAGCGGATCGCCGGGGAGATTGAGTGCGGTGGCAAGGTAGGGTTTGACGAGGTTGGCGATGGTGTCGGTGGTTACCGAGGGGTGAAAGAGATTGTTGGCGACGGCGCTCCAGTCCACGTCGATGATGGATTCGCCGGTGCTGACGCCGCCGGCGGCAATGCGCGTGAAGGAACTGACGCTGGGGGTCGAGCCGGTGATGGTCAGGCGATAGATGTTGGCGCCGCCCATGCGATTGGACAGCGAGGTCTCCATCGTGGAGAGCCAGTTGGGCAGGCCGGCGCTGAATTCAAAGCCATGGGTGATGAGGGTCACGCCGGCGAGCAGCGTTCGCGGCTCGAGGGGTTCGAGGGACGATTGGCGATACTTCGATGTGGCCATGATCCGAGAGCGATAGGGCCAACGTAGCGTACGGTGAGGGTCGACCATTGTGAAGAGAAATCCTGGCTGCCTGGCCGGCCGCCCTACCTATATTCACATAGCTCCAGCAGATTTCCTTCCGGGTCCTGGAAATAGACGATGCGTTTGCGGACGCCGCCGGGGTAGGTGACCTGGGCGTCGGGGACGGTCTGGATGTCGCTGAAGAACTTCACGCCTCGGTCGCGGAGACGGGAGACGATGGAGTCGATGTCGTTGACGGCCAAGGCAAAGTGGCGAAGGCCGGGGGCGTTGGGGCGATCGACGTTGGCCGGGCGGTCGAGGTGCGGGTTGTTGTAGCGGATCAGCTCGAGGCGCGGGCCTTCAGGAAGATCGAGATAGACCACGTCGGCGTGGACGTCGTTCAGGCCGACCGTGGCGCCGATCCAGTCGCCGGAGATAGTCACGCGTTTGGTCAGCTTCAGCCCGAGCAGGCTGACGTAGAACTCGATCATGCGATCGAGATCGGTGACGACGATGTTGACGTGATCAATCCGCGTCGGCATTGGAATCCTCCTGGTCTTCTTCGTTCGGGGTGGCGGAGCGTTTCAGGGTGGCAGAAAGTGGCTTGAGCTGGGCGTCTTCCCATTGCCAGACGGCGGGGGCTTCGACGGCTTTGCGGGCGCTGTGGGCCATGACGCGAAGCATCCTGGAGACGCTGGGGAGGTTCAGCTCTTCGATGGTGATCAGCTCGGGCCAGCGCAGCTGGTCGTCGATGAGGCGCATGAGCTGTTCGATGGAAGGCTGGATCTGCTCGCGGATGCCGAGCATGGCGGCGAATTTGGTGCAGAGGGTGACCAGGAGAAACAGGCCGTAGGTGCAGTTGAAGGCGTGGTAATAGTCGGTGAAGTTGCTGGTGGAGAAGGAAAGCTCGTCGTCCTCGACGGCGCCCATGCGAATGAGGTTGCTGGGGGAGAAGTGGACGAAGCAACTGGTGGCGGCGTAGAGGAAGTCGTAGAGGGGGCGCAGGTGCGTGAAGTCGGCCATTTCCTGAACGCTGGGCCATTCGCGGTGTTTTTTCCAGCGGTAGCTCTTGCGCATCTGGCGGAGGCGGAGGCGCAGGTTGTGGATCTCATCGGCGACGTTGTTGGCTTCGAGAATGGGCTGGCTGGGGCGGTAGGTTTCGAAGAACTTCGTCTGCTCCTGGAGCAGTTCCATGACGCTCTTGAGCATGAGGACGGCGACGGCTTCCTCGCGGTCTTCGGGTGTGAAGGTGGCGATGAAGCGGAGGGCGATGATGTCCTCGCAGACGCCGCGAAGCGAGGAGGTGATAGCGAAGTCGTGGATGCCGGGCTTCTGGTTGTGGATGAACTGGTTGAGTTCAAAGTTTTTGGCGAGGGCGGCGCGAACGCAGGAGAGGAAGAAACCCTCGGCCCTGGTGGAGCCGACGGATGCGTGCGCGACGATCGGCTGAAGTGTGGCGAGGATGTCGCGGGCGGTTGGGGCGGAGTCCGGCATCACTGGGCGCAAGATCGCGGGAACATCGTCGGGGCGTTCCCCTTGTAAAGACGAAGGCAGCGCGGAAACAGGCAACCCCGCCGCCGGGGCACTATACCGTGAAATCAGCAAGACCGGGCCAAGGCAAACGAAATTGGGAGACAATTTGGGGGCAACTGCGTCACAAGCCTGCGGGGGCCGCTTCTGGCAACAGCACTGGCGACCCGATGGATGACCTTTTGACGCGGGCGGGTTTGCACGGTGTGGGTACGGTGAGAGCACGGTGTGGGTACGGTGCCACCAGGTCGTTTTGCACAAGCGGATGCCAATATGTCGCAGGGGTTCTCCGTACCATGAGCGTGAAAGGTCTGCGGCTTGATCGGCCTCGTGGCCGAGACGCTTGCCGGTGGCTTCGGTTTGGCTCTCGACACGGTCCTGGGCATTGCCGCGCCGGCGGTGAGTGACGGCACGGCATCCATCGCACCCATGCCCTTTTCGGGATGATCGCCCGCCGGACGGGACGAGAATCGCTCGTTTTGTGCATACACCCGGTCCCTCCGGGGAAAGAATCACGCCAGGAACGGAAAGAGCTGCTTTAAGAGGGGAAAGAATCCAGCGAGTTGCGAAAACCGCCGCTGGATGCGGGAAGAGAGTCGCCCATTGTCCCAGGCATGGACGCCTAACACTACAGCGCTAAGCTGGCGATTTCAGTCCAGTAACTGCGGTCAACACATGAGTAGATAAGGACTTACGGACGATTCAGCGCCGAAGTGCTCAAAGGGCCCCTTTGGCCGCTTGGCTGGTGCGGCAAATTGTCATGTTCGGACCACCATGTCGTCAGATCGGGCAAAAACGGGGTCGGCGGCCGGGTGGGGATGGAACGGTACTACAACGGTGAGAGTACGGTGTGAGTCGGGAGGAGATTTGGCGCAACATGGGAGCGGAATGTCCTCTGTTGGGATGTTTTACGGACGAACTCGGGGTCATATTGCCTGAATGAGATGGGCCGTGCTCCTACCCTTAGCGCAGCGCTCAAGGCGTTGCCGAAGCGACCTGGAGGCCCTGTAGGGCTTGCGGCGAGTCAGCGCTGTGAGGCGCCTCGATGGTGCGGGAGAGGGTTCTGTCCGAAGCATTCGGTCCTTTAACTGTACATCCCGGCGCCGGCGTTTGGCGGCTAGAAACGGTGAGCAAAAACATGAGCGGATAAGGACTTAAGCAGGACCCGGCGCTGTAGTGCTAATGGCGCATCTGCTGTGGATCGAGGCCGTGGCGGGTGCAGAATTCGACGTAGGCGAGAGGCGAGATCTCGCTGGGTTTGATTTCGCTGCGGCCGCCCCAGAAGACGTTGGTGTAGGTGACGGGGATGCCGATTTCGGCGAGGTGGGCGTCGATGGCGGCTTTGTGGGCGAGGACGAGCGGTTTGTCGGTGCCGTGGGCGACGCCCATGATGTTGACGTTGTTGAACTCGGGGCCGGCTTCGCGCCAGTAGGCGTGGGTCATGATGTCAAAGCGGCCGACCTGCCGGCCGGCATCGAGCTCGCGGCCCGGGGGGACGGCCCAGTGGAAGAGGGCGTTGTAGCGGGTGACCTGCTCGCCGGTCTTGAGCTGCTTGACGTGCTCAAGGAAGGTGGAGAAGCGGCCGATGACGCCACGGGCGTTGAGGGAGCGGGCGGTGGCGTGGAACTGATCGAGGGGGACGCTGGCTTCGGCGGCGCGGGAGGACCAGAAGGGTATCGGGGATCGGGTGTCGGGTGTCGGGTATTGGGAGGTGGAATTCTGGGAAGAGGAGGCGCGCTCGATTTCTTCGGGGGTGAACTCGCGCTTGAGGGTGGTCAGCACGCGCCAGTCGAGATCGGTGAGCTCGACCAGCGTTGTATCGAGCACATCGGCTAACTTCGCGGATTTACTGCCGGGTTCCATGCCGCGGCGGCGAACATGGCCGACGCCGAGGACGAACAGTTTTTTAGCGGGGAGCAATTTGTAGGCGGTGGCGCCGACCTGATGCGCGAGGAAGCCGGCATGGCGCTCGAGGTAGAAACCCTGGGGGACCTTGAGCGTGGTCCAGAGGCGATATCTGGAGCCAGCGGTCTGGGTGTCGGTGGAGCGGATGACGACGTGGCCGGAGAATGGATCCTCCCGGAACATCCAGTCGAAGGCGGATTGGAGCTTTTCCTCGGGAACCTGCCAGGCGACCAGCAGCGCCCTGGCGAGACTGGTGGCCATGAGCGTCTGGCGGATGCGGCGGATGGTGCCGGCGCGGAGCATGGCGGCGAGGCGAGCGCGGACCGTGGGGAGATCGACGCCACAGAGGCGGGCAATTTCGCCGAGCGGATCGGTCTGGAAGCCCTGGATTTTATCCTCGGAGACGGCGAGGATCCGGGCGTTGACGGGGTCGGTGGTGGAAATCGGGGTCATGAGGCATCATCGGTAAGAGCCGGTCGATTCAGGGTGAACGATACATTTTAGCGAAGGAAGCGTACACTTTCGCGTTCGCAAGGGCGACGCACGTGTCGCCGCCAAAGGGCCCATGAGCGACCAACAGGACAATATGCAATTGGACACACCCGTCGCAGAGCATCCGGAAGACAAGCTGGTTTTGAACTCGCCCGATCAGGCGCGAACGCCGAAGGATTTTGTCTTGTGGGCCGGGGTGCTGGTGCTGGCGATCCTGACGGTTTATTCGCCGGCGTTTCACGGCAAGTTCATCTGGGACGATGCGCGGTACGTGGAGCACAATCTGGCGCTGCGCTCGACGGAGGGACTGGAGCAGATCTGGACGAGCCTGCGAACGGAGCCGCAGTATTACCCGCTGACGCACACGAGCTATTGGCTGGAATACCAACTCTCGGCGAAGGACGCGAACGGGCAGGCGGATCCGCTGGTGTTTCACATCACCAATACGGCACTGCACGCGATTGCGGCGATTCTGCTGTGGCTGGTATTGCGCAGGCTGGGGCTGCCGGCGGCCTGGTTGATCGCGGCGATCTGGGCGGTGCATCCGCTTCAGACGGAGAGCGTGGCGTGGATCAGCGAACGGAAGAATGTGCTGTCGGGGGTGTTTTTCTTTGGATCGATTCTGGCGTATTTGATGGCGTATGGGATTGGGGGTTCAGGAGAGGGAAAAGAGCAAGAGGAAGCGTTCCCGTGGGGCGGGTGGACGGTGGCGCTCGTGCTGTTTGTGTGTGCGCTGCTGAGCAAGACGGTGGCGTGCTCGATGCCGGCGGTGGTGCTGCTGCTGGTCTGGTGGAAGCGCGGGAGGGTGCCGATGCGGCAGGTGCTGGCGCTGTTACCGTTTTTTGTGATCGGGGCGGGATTTGCGCTCATGACAGCGGGGCTGGAAGTGAGCCAGGTCCGGGCGGTGGGCAATGACTGGGCCCTGACGCCGGCGGGGCACGTTCTGGTTGCGGGGAGGGCGATCTGGTTTTATGCGGCGAAGAACATTTGGCCTTATCCGCTGAGCTTTTCCTATTTCAAGTGGCACGTGGACGCATCGCAGCCGTGGCAGTGGGTCTTTCCGGCTGGCGTGGTGCTGGTGATCGCGGGGCTCTTTGCGCTGCGGCGGCGGATTGGACGCGGGCCGGTGGTGGCGGCGCTGATATTCTGTGGCGTGCTGGTGCCGGCGCTGGGGTTCTTCAACATCTACCCGATGCGGTACTCGTATGTGGCGGATCATTTCCAATACCTGGCGGGGCCGGCGCTGATCGCGGTGGTGGTGGTGGCTGTGGTCAAATTGGTGCGGCTGATGCTGGCGGGAAGCGGGAAGCTGCACGACCGGCCGGCGCCTTACGTGCTGAGCGCGATCGTGCTGGTGGTGCTGGGCGGGATGAGCTTTGTGCGGGCGCAGGTTTTTACGGGAATGATTCCGCTGTGGCGGGATGTGGTTGTGAAGAATCCGGACTCCTGGATGGGGCATTACAACCTGGGGACGGCGCTGATGAAGGACGCCGATGAGCCGGGACACACTTTGGAGGAGCGGACGAAGATGCTGGATGAAGCGGCCGCGCAATTCGCCCTGACGGTGCAGATCCGGCCGCAACATGACAACGCGTATAACAACTGGGGGAAGGTGCTGTATGAGCAGGGGCATCCGGACGCGGCACTGGCGAAGTTCCACAAGGCGATTGAGATCGATCCGACAAACATCGCGGTCGTCCAGAATATTGCGGCGGTGGTTGCAGGAAAGGGAGATTATGCGCAGGCGGAGTCGTTGCTGCGGCACGCGCTCGATCTGCGCAGAAGGACATTACTGCCTCGAAATCCCCGATCCATCTGCAACTCGGACAGGTGCTTGAGAAAGAGGGGCGGATGAATGCGGCGGAGACGGAATACGCGGCGGCGGTGAAGGCAGACGGGCGGGATCTGCCGGCGAGAATGGATTACGGCCGGGTGCTGCGGGCGCAGAAGAAGCTGGCCGATGCGGCAAAGCAGTTCGATATCGTGCTGCACGATACAGCGGACCCGAGGCAGGCGCTTGCGGCGATGATCCAGATCGCGGAGATGCGGACGGAGGTGGGCAATCTTGCGGGGTGCGCACACCTATCTTGAGAGCGCGGTGTCGCTGGCGCAGCGGATTGATCCGGATTTCCCGGGTCTTGCCGATGCGGTGAAAACCTGGCACGCACGGTACGAAGCCGCAACGCGCCCGAGCACAACGCGGAGCGCGACCCAGCCGGCGGTCAGACCGCCAGCCACCGCGGGCTCGGGACAGCGTCCATGAAGAGCGTGGGGCCACGGTGGCAGGCGGCGGGGCTGTTTGCGCTTGTGGTCATCGGCTATCTGCCGGCGCTGCGGGCGCACTGGATCTGGGATGACGATTATTACGTTACGAACAATGCCACGTTGCGGTCGGCTGACGGGTTGCGGCGGATCTGGTTCGAGATCGGGGCGGTGCCGCAGTATTATCCGCTGGTTCATACCACTTTCTGGGTGGAGCATCATTTCGCAGGCCTCAACCCGCTGGTCTATCACCTGGACAACGTGCTGCTGCAGGCGGTGACGGCCCTGCTCGTGTGGCTCGTGCTCAGGCGTCTGAATGTTCCGGGAGCGTGGGCGGCGGCGGCGATCTGGGCGGTACATCCGATCCAAGTCGAAACGGTGGCGTGGGTGACGGAGCGGAAGAACATTTTGTCGGCTCTGTTCTATTTCGCTTCGGGACTGGTTTACCTGAGATTCCTCGATCTTGGTACGGACGATCCTCGTGGGAGGAAGAATTCTCTACTGTATGGGTTCGCGTTGCTGCTGTTCGTGCTTGCGCTTTTGAGCAAGACGGTGGCGTGCTCGTTGCCGGCGGCGATCCTGCTGGTGATCTGGTGGAAGCGGGGACGAATTACGGCGCGAGAGGTCTGGCCGCTGGTTCCGTTTTTCATCCTTGGCGCTGGAATGGGAGCGCTGACGGGATGGATGGAGCGGCACTTCGTCGGTGCACAGGGGCCGGAGTGGCAGATCTCCGTGGCGGCGAGGTGCATGATTGCGGGGAGGGCGCTGTGGTTTTATGTGGGGAGGATCCTGTGCCCGTGGCCGCTGATGTTCATCTATCCACGATGGCCCGTGAATTCGTATCCAGGTTCGTGGTACGTGTTTCCGGCGGCGGCGGTTGCGGTGATCATTTTTCTCGTCGCGATGCATCGGCAGATCGGGCGCGGGCCTGCGGTGGCAGCGATGTTCTTTGCCGGAACGCTCGTTCCGGCACTCGGATTTGTGAACACGCTGCCCATGCGCTATTCATTCGTAGCGGATCATTTTCAGTACGTCGCGTGCCTCGGGGTGATTGCGGGAATTGCGGCGGTGCTGGCGCGGAAGCTGGATCGGTCGGCAATGGTTTGGTTCTGCTCGGTCCTCCTGCCCTGCCTGGTGCTTTTGAGCTGGCAGCGGTGTTCGGCGTTTCAAGACGCCGAATCGCTGTGGCGAGACACGCTGGTGAAGAATCCCGCGGCGTGGATGGCACATAACAATCTGGGTGTGATTCTGCTGAATCGAAACGAACTGGCTGTGGCGAAGGCGGAGTTTCTTCGGGCAATCGACTTGAAACACGATCACACGGAAGCGCGGCTCAACCTGGGCGTGTTGGCTGAGAAGCAAGGAAAATGGAAAGAGGCCGAGCGGTGGTATCGGGAGGCGCTGGAGGTGAATCCGGACTACGCCGACGCCCACTTCAATCTCGGGGGAGTCCTGGCGCGGCAAGGCGAAGTTGGTGACGCGATTGAGGAACTGCGGCGGGCGGTTCAGTTGAAGCCGGATCTGCAAGCCGCTCGGGAGAATCTGGCTACTCTGTATCTTCGTGTCGGCGCTTATGGCAAAGCGGAAAGAACCTGGCGGGAGGTGCTTCGGCGAGATTCTGGAAACATTATGGCGCGGAACGACCTGGGGATTTCACTGGCGGAGCAGGGGAAGACGCTGGAGGCCCAGCGGGCTCGAAGAAGCGGTTCGGCTTCAGCCGGACTTTGTCGAGGGGCATCTGAACCTCGGAATCGTGCTGGAAAAGCGGGGGCAGATTGCCCTGGCAAACAGGGAATTTCAGACCGTTCTGCAGCTGGATCCCGGGAATAAGCGGGCGATCGACCGTTTGCAGACACTCGATCAGTCCGCACCCTCGTCGGATGCGGCCGTGGGCAAAAGGGCGTCGCCCGCTACAATCCGCACCCGATGACCGAGGTTCGGCTTGAAGGGATCGCCAAGGATTACGGAAGCGCGGTGGCGCTGACCGGGATCAACCTGCGAATTCATGCCGGGGAGTTGCTCTCGCTTTTGGGTCCCAGCGGATGCGGGAAGAGCACGCTGCTGCGGATCATCGCGGGGCTGACCCATCCGACCGAGGGGCGGGTGTACTTTGGAGATCGAGATGTTACGGGGCTGGACACGCAGCATCGCAATGCGATGATGGTCTTTCAGAGCTACGCGCTTTGGCCTCACATGACGGTGAAGGAGAACATCGGGTTTGGATTGCACGTCAGGAATCTGAGCCGAAGCGAGCGGGAGGCACGCATTGTCGAAGTGCTGAAGCTCGTGCAGCTTGAGGCACTGGCGGCACGCAAACCGAACCAGCTTTCAGGTGGGCAGCAGCAGCGGGTGGCGTTGGCACGTGCCTTGGCGGTCAATCCGGCGTGCCTGTTGCTTGATGAGCCTCTGAGCAACTTGGATTCGAAGCTGCGGGTGGAGATGCGGAGCGAGATCCGCCGGATCTGCAAGCGTGGCGGGTTCACCACGATCTACGTGACGCACGATCAGAAAGAAGCGCTGAGCATCGCGGATCGCATTGCGGTGATGGATCACGGGCATATCGCCCAGATTGGCACGCCGGCAGAGTTGTACCAGACGCCCGCCAATCGGTTTGTCGCGGAGTTCGTCGGGCAGACGAACGTGCTAAAGGGAGAAGTGGTCGAGCAGGAGCGCGGAATGGTGCGCCTGCGGACGCCGCTGGGTTTGGTGATCGCATTCAGCGATTCAAAACTGCCGGCTAAGGTGACGCTTGTGGTTCGACCCGAACAGATGCGGATCGTGCATGCACCCATCAGCTATGGAGCGCAGGAACAGGGTGAAGACTTTGCCGAGGGGCGCAATCGTTTTGTTGCCAGAGCAGTGGACAGCACCTTTCTTGGCGAGATGAGCGAACATCTGCTGGCGGTCAATAGTGTGACGATTCGAGCGCTCAGCACCCCACCCATCTTCGACATACCGGACGAAGTGGTGGTGGAGTTTGAGCCCGAAGCGGTTGTCGTCCTGCGGGAATGATCTGCGGAACGAGTCGAAACGGTCAGTTTCTTTCGGATCAACATCGGACATGTACAACGACCAGAAGGTGATCGTCGTGATGCCGGCGTACAACGCGGCGCGGACGCTGGTGCAGACACACGGTGAAGTGATGAGCCAGGGCGTGGTGGACCTGGTAATCGTGGTGGATGACGCCAGCCGCGATGAAACGACGAGCGTTGCAAGGACGCTGCCCAATACGATCGTTCACACGCATCCGGCCAACCTCGGTTACGGGGGGAATCAGAAGACGTGCTACCGGCTGGCGATGGAGCACGGGGCGGACATCGTCATCATGGTCCACCCGGATTACCAGTACACGCCGAAGCTGATCCCGGCGATGACGTCGATGATTGCCAACGGGGTGTATTCGTGCGTGATCGGTTCGAGGATTCTCGGCGCGCCATGCGCTGGCGGGCGGGATGCCTCTGTGGAAGTACGTGGCCAATCGCGTGCTGACGCTGGCGGAGAATTCCCTGTTGGGCACGAAGCTTTCGGAATTTCACACGGGATACCGGGCATTTTCGCGGAAGCTGCTGGAGAGGCTGCCGCTGGATGCGAACTCGAACGACTTCGTCTTCGACAACCAGATGCTGGCGGAGATCATCTGGCAAGGTGAAGTTGTTGCAGAGGTGAGTTGCCCGACGCGATATTTTCCCGAAGCATCGAGCATCAACTTCGTGCGCAGCGTACGATATGGGATTGGATGCATTGCGACTGCGGTGGAATTTCGCCTGGCAAGGATGCGACTCATTCAGTCGCGGCGCTTCCCCCGAACGGCGTGAAGAAGGTGATTCGGCGTGACTGGTGGATCTGCGCGGCTCTTGCCGCGGTCACACTGCTGGTGTATTGCCGCGCCGCGCTTCCCCTACATCAGCTACGATGATCCGGGATATGTCTCGGCGAACATCCATGTTCAACGCGGGCTATCTGCCGCGGGTGTGCGCTGGGCGTTCACGACCGGCGAAGCATCGAACTGGCATCCGCTGACGTGGTTGTCGCACATGCTGGACTGGCAACTGTTCGGCAACCACCCGGGCCCGCAGCACCTGGTAAACGTGCTGTTCCACGTGGCCAATGCTTTGCTGCTGTTCTGGGTGCTGAAGCGATTGGCAGGAGCAACGTGGCGGAGCGCGTTGGTGGCGGGGTTGTTTGCGTTGCACCCGCTCCACGTTGAATCAGTCGCCTGGATCTCCGAGCGCAAGGACGTGCTCAGCACATTTTTCATGCTTCTGGCGCTGCTCGCATACGAGCGGTACGCCCGGACTCGACGGGCCGGATGGTATGGGGCTGTGATTCTGGGGTTCGTGCTGGGATTGCTTGCCAAGCCAATGGTGATCACGCTGCCGGTGGTCCTGCTGCTTCTAGACTTCTGGCCATTGGATCGCCGTGACTGGGGGCGCGCCTGGCTTGAGAAGCTGCCGATGTTCGCACTGGCGGCAGCGTCGGGGGTGGTTACGTTCATGGTTCAGCGCGCCGGCGGCGCCGTGGCATCGATTGTGCGCGTGCCTGTGGAGCTGCGCATCAGCAATGCGCTGGTTTCTTATGTGCGATACCTGGGGAAGATGATCCTGCCGATCAAACTGGCCGTCTTCTATCCGATGCCTCAGAGCTGGCCGACATGGGAGTGGGGGCTAGCGGCGGCTCTTCTTATCAGCGCCACGGCTCTCGTCGTTGCGATGCGTCGGCGGGCACCCTGGCTGGTCGTAGGATGGCTGTGGTACCTCGTTGCGCTGGTACCGGTAATCGGACTCGTGCAGGTCGGCGAGCAGGCACTGGCAGACCGATACAGCTACATGCCACTGGTGGGCATCTTCATCATGATCGCGTGGTCGATTCGCAATGTTCCCGCGAGAATTGCCGCGCCGGTGTGTGCGATGGTGCTGGGAGCGCTTGCGATGCTGACTTTCCGCCAACTGGGCTACTGGGGGAGCAACCTCACGCTTTTCGAGCATGCGGCGAAGGTCACGCGGGACAACTGGATGGCCTACAACCACATGGCCACGGGGCTGAGCGAAGAGAATCGATTACCTGAAGCACTTGAGGCGGCGACGAGAGCGCTGAACCTCCACCCATCGGTCATGACGTACTACGATATGGGCAATCTTTTGCGGAAAATGGGAGACCTGACCGGTGCCCAGCGGAGTTATCACCAGGCGCTTGAGCTTAACCCACATCTGGCCGTGGCGCACCTCAATATCGGCGTGACGCTGGTGCAGCTTGGGGATCTGCCGGGAGCGCAACGGCAGTTTCAGGCGGCGATCGCCGCTGATCCCCAGAATGCCGGCGCCTACGAAAACCTGGGGCTGGCCCTGCGCGATCAGGGCCGATTGGAACAGGCGAGGTTGGCTTTCGAGCAGGCACTGCGGCTGAATCCAGATCATTCGATCGCTCGACGAGGATTGAAGAGCCTGCGGGACAAGCAGTCAAGCCAATGAGGAAAGCAGCAGCCGCTTCCACCGCGGGATGTCGATGCTCCAGACGACGCTCACGGGCTCGCCGCCGTGTGCGCTCCATACGCCGCGGTTGCGGTCGTCGCCAGTGACGTTGAGGCGGTCCACCACGGTCTGGCCGCGGGTCAGTTCGCTGGTGGTCTCGATCTCGACACGATGGCGAGAGACCTGGGTCGCGATTGACGGATCGAGAGCGACCGCCATTGCTACGGGATCGGGTAGAGCAATCCCAGCTTCGCCGGTCTGGACGAGGTTGGCTTCCATGCCACGGCGGTTGCAGTCGATGGCGAAATGTGCGAGCGGTGTATCGATTTTGCGAAACCGCGCGATCTCGTCTTCGTTCACGTTTGCGTCTCCGCGGGAAAGCTGCCAGCCGACCATCTCGATGGGAAGACCCGAGCGGAAGACGATGGCAGCGGCTTCGGGATCCACCCACATATTGAATTCCGCGGCGGGCGTGACGTTGCCTTCGCGGCAGGGGTTGCCGCCCATGATGATGCAGCGGGAGATGCTGTTGACGATCGCGGGAGCGCGGCCGAGGGCCAGTGCGATGTTGGTGAGCGGGCCGAGGGTGACGAGCGTGAGGCCGGGATGCTCGTTTGCGGTGCAGAGAATCGCATCGACGGCATGCTCCATACGCACGCTTGACCCGGGCAGTGGGTAATTCTGATCGCCCATGCCATCCTTGCCGTGAAACCAGCGGGCGAATTCGGCCGGACGAAGCAATGGATGATCCGCACCGGCATAGACCGGCACGTCGCTGCTGCACATCTCGATGGTATAGAGAGCGTTGCGGCAGGCCTGTTCGAGCGGGACGTTGCCAGAGACGACGGTGATCGCCGCCACGCGCACGTCCGGCTGGCGCAGAGCCATGATCAGGGCGACGGCATCATCCGATGCGGTGTCGGTATCGATGAGGAAGGTTCGGCCCATGCCAGTCCGAAAAAGCTCTACAGGTGCACCCGACGGGTATAGACCCACCATTCGATCAGCAGCAGCGGAAGCGCGGCACAGGCGACGATCCACCACCACAATTCCAGTCGCGATTTGCCGCCGTTGACGGCGACGGCTTCGCCGACATTTCCTGGCGGCTGGGTCACGGGCAATACATTGCTTTCGTTCGCATTCAGCAGGTTCACCGCGAAATGCTCGAATTGGGGAATGGGCGGATCGGTTGAATAGAGACCGACCTTGTCCAGCGGCGGGAGGGCGAAATCTCCGGTGGCGGGAATTTGAAGCACCTTGGATCCCATGGGACCATTCAGGCGGATTTCCTTGAGATCCGTTCCGGGCGCTGGAGGTTGGAGCGGGGAATCCGCGGCGTGGCGCCGGGTTCGAGGGAGGGCCTGACATCCATGCTGGAACCAATCGCCAGATACTGAAGCGCGTTGTGAATGAAGATGGGGAAGCTCGGCCGCAGGGGCCAGTTGCTGTCGTAAACGTCGAAGGCCATGACCAGGTGCGTGTGGAAGCCTTCGCGGTAGATCAGCATCAGGGGGCCGCCGGGGCCGTCCATCATGATGTGCGCATCGGGCGGCGCGGTGATTTTGATCGGGTCGGCGAAACCGATCTCATTGAATGACAGATAGCGAAGAATCGGATTCTCCCGGTCCCAGTCGATGGGGCCGACGATCTTCTTCTTGTTGTCCGGCTTGGGCACGTAAACGTCGGGATTGGCTTTGAATTTGTCGCCGCCCTCCCCCGCGGGCGGGATGGCGCCGAAGTAGATAAAGCTTCCTGCCCGCGGGAGCCACTTGGGGCGGTAGCGGTCGAAGATGATCACATCGTAATTGCTGGGCTTCTCTTTTTCGTAGGCGCTGGGAAGCATGGCGGGCTGGTCATAGCCGGCGCTGCGGACAGCGCGCTCGAGGAAGTAGTTGCCCTGTGAAACCAGCAGGACCTCGAGCTGCTTGGGCGGCGGCACGACCACCGTTGCAACGTCGTCGGCCGGCAGCGCATCATCCTGCTTGTGCATCTGCTCGACCTGGACGATGCCGGCCTCGGTCATTTCCACCGTGAACTCGACGCTGTCGCGGGTCTGGAATTTTTCGCGCTGGGCATCGGTCCAGCGCTCGGGGGGGAGCGACGTGGCGGCGATGCTGCGGACGCGGCCGTCCACGACCAGTTGCACGTCGGCGTTCACCGGATCGGCGCCGAAGTTCGCCAGGCGCGCGAAGATCTGCACTTCGGTGGGATGCTCGTAATTGCGCTTGGCGTTCATGGCGACGATGCCGATGTTGGCGGTTTTGTCGGAGCCGATGCGGTCGTAGTGCAGATTGCCGCGGATGGAGAGTTCGGACGCATCGGAGACGCGGCCATCGGAATAGACCCAGATGTCAGGCGTGACAATCGACCGAAGCTGCTCGGGATTGAAGTTGGTTTGCGCCTCGGCGAGCTGGTAGGCGAGCTTCAGCTTGCTCTTGCGGTCGGTCTGCTGGATGGAGTCGATCGCGCGCTTGAGGGCGGGGACGTCGCTGGTGAAGGGCTGCACCGTCTCGGCGGTCTGATCGAAAGCGATGACCATGGCGCTGGCGTTGCGGTCGAGGGTATCGACGAGGTCCTTCGCCCGGCGCTTGGCTTCATCCAGGCGGGTCTTGCCGTGAAGGTCGGGATCGGTCGTGGCCATCGAGGCGGAGCGGTCGATGAGGATGACGGTCATCTTGCCGGCGCCGGGTGTGTAGTTTGCGATGGGTCGGGAGAGGGCCAGGCACAGGAGACAGAGCAAGAGGAGTTGCAGGAACAGGAGAAGATTCTTGCGCAAGCGCTGGAACGGCGCGTTGACCTGCAGGTCCTGGATGGCTTTCTTCCACAAGAGGGTCGAGCTGACCGCCATTTCGCGGCGGCGGAGCTTGAGGAAATAGAGAAGCAGCAGCGACGGCACGACGATCCCCGCGGCCAGCGCCGCGGTCGGCCAGTTGAGGAATCGGGGGATCCAGCTCATATCAGTTCTCCCCGGCTTTGAGGAAATCCGCCACGCTTCGATGCAGCGACCTGGACCAGACCGGCCACAGGTGGACGGGAATTTGGCAGCAGATCGTCTGGGTCGCGCCGCTCCACCGCGTTGAGGAGCCGGGAATGACCATCGTGTCCAGGGGGTTCCAGATGACAAGCGCCGGGACGTTCCAATGATCACCGCGGACGCGCTTCATGAAATCGCTGCTGGGCCGCATCTGGCGGATGCCGCGCAGGGGGAGCAACCACGCAAGGATTGACCCTTCGTGCGGAGAATTCATGAACACCGCGCGGCGGATGCGAATCTGCGGCTGCATCACATGGACCGCGCGCACGATCAGGCCACCCATGGAATAGCCGATCAGGTTCACCGGCTGGTCGAACTGGGCGATGCGGTCGGCCAATTGGCAGGCTAGGTCTTCGAATGGGATGCGGCCGGTAGAGTCGTATTTCCAGATCTCGGTTGGGCCGCAGCGTTCCTCCAGCAATTGGCGCAGGGGCTCCCACCGCCAGGGGCGGCCCCAGATGCCGTCGATGATGATGGAGGGGGTCGACATCGTGTTACTTACCCCAGTAATCCTCGCTCCCGCAGATAATTCAGCACCAGGGTATCAAATGGCACCGCCGTGCTGGTGAACAGGTACGTCCCGCCGCGGCGGGTGAGGTAGTCCTTCAGGCTCAGGCAATACGCGTTGAGATTGGCCTTGTACTGCTTGATCAACGGCTGGGTTATCGAGACCTCAGCCATGTCGTCGTCTTCCATGTCGCGGAGCTTCAGATCGCCCTGCAGATCCGGCTCGATCTCCTGGGGCGAGAGTGTCTGCACGGCGAAGAGGTCGTATTTGCCGCCGGCGACGTAGCGCAGGCCGTTCTCGTAACCGCCCTTGTCGAAGAAATCGGAGAGGATGACGCAGATGCCCTTCTGGCGATGTGCGAGGGCGAATCGTCGGCACGCTTCGGACAAGTGGCTCGGGCCGGTAGACTCAAGCTTCTGTACGAAATCGAGCATCTGTGCAACGCGCCTTCGGCCGCGCATCGCGCCGGTCTCCGAGGCGATGCCGTTGTTGAAGGCGCACAGCGTGACACGGTTGTAGTTCACCAAGCCCACATATCCGAGGGCGGCGGCGACCTGCTTGATGTAGAAGGCTTTGCTCGGGTTGCCGTAGTTGCAGCTCTTGGAGACGTCGAGCAAGACGTAGAGGGAGAGGTCTTCTTCTTCCAGGAAGAGCTTGAGGAAGAGGCGGTCGAGGCGGGCGTAGATGTTCCAGTCGATGAAGCGGAGATCGTCACCGACGACGTAGTTGCGATAGTCGGCGAACTCGACGGACTGACCGCGGCGCTTCGAGCGGCGCTCGCCCTTGAGCTTCCCGGCCAGCAACTTGCGGCTCATGACGTCCAGTTGATCCAGGCGGGCCATGAACGCCGGATCGAGGAACAGCGCTTTCTGATCTGCTATTTGCGTCATGGCGTCAATCCAATTTCAGTCGCCGAGGGCGCTGATAAACGTGTGTCAAACAGTGCGGTCGATCTGTCCATCTGTGCCTTTTCAGTGGCATAGCATTTCTCATTCACCTGCTACCAGGGCGAGCCTGTCACCAAAACTGCAACTGCGATTGCAGACACAAGCGAAATGACAAGTCCCGCGATTCCGAAGAGCTTCTTGCCGCGAACGATCCCAACAATGCAGAGTATGACAACGACCGCGACGATCGCATGGTAGAGTGGCGAAATGCCATACGAATTCTGCGTCGCACCACCGCGCTTGCTGCGCCACAGGTCCCACCACAGCCATGTTGGCAGTAGCGTAATCGCCAGGGCCAACGCGAAGCCGACGAGCGACCAACCGCTGTGGCGCCGACAGGAATGTGGCTGCTCGTATTCCAGAGGCTTTGGTTGCGACATCAGCTTCTCAATTTCCAAGGGACTATTCGTCATTTGCTCGGCTTCCATTAGTCCACGACTATCTCACCGTGATGCTCTTTCCTGTTGATCAACTTAGCGATTGCCTCCGCCTGTTTCCGGTTGCGGCACATGATCGAAAACTCATGCTTTCCCTGCTTTCCATTCCAGACGACGTACTTGCCGCCGAGCGCCATGGCGACGCGCACTTTGCCGGTGTTGGATGGAACCTGAATCTTCATGACTTCACGCTCTCAACCGATGCGCTCTGCGGCCCCTCCGACCGGCAAGCTTCTCTTTGCTCTTCCGTCTGCTCGGGCGAGAGCAGCCGGTGGATGATCTTGGTCGCCAGTTCTACGTCGCCGCTCCAGACGGTGAGCACCCAGGCGTGGGGAATCGGCGTGATGCTCGCCGCGTCGATGCCACCGGAGCCGCGGGCGATCTTGCATTCGACGCCGCGGCATTCGAGGTGCTGCCGCAGCAGGTCGGCCAGGGCGCCGCTGAACGTGTTGAAGAGGACGCACGGCTGTTCGCCTGCCTCGGGCCGCCGTAGCGAAATCGGGTTGCCGGGCCAATCCTCACGGAGGCGGCGAAGCCGCTTGGTTCGTGCAAGCGGCTTCGGATGCCCGCATTCGGGACAGCGGTCGGGTATGGCGCGAAGGTCGTAGCCGCAATACTCGCATGGCTCTACGTCCTCCGATGGCTCGACCGAGATGGCGCGGCGATAGCGCTTCTGCCACGTGATCGCCGCGTAGATGATCAGGAGGGGCAAGAGGATGGAACAGATCAACGAAATCACAGTTGTCGCTTCACCGGCTTGCAGTTACTTCGCCCTCAATCGTCGTCGGCGTCTCGGCGATCACTTTTTCAAGAACCATGTCCGTCGTTACGCCTTCGGCTTCACCTTCAAAGTTGAGGATGACGCGGTGGCGCATCGCGGGGATGGCGACATCCTTTGCGTCCTTAAAGCTCACGTGGAATCGGCCATCGAGCAGGGCGCGGACCTTGCTCGCCAGCGTCATGGCCTGGGCGGCGCGAGGGCTGGCGCCCACGCGGAGGAACTGGTTGGTCATGGGGATGGCATAGACGCCGTTGGGATGCGTCGCCAGCGTGCAGCGGATGATGTAATCCTGCACGTGCGGCGCGATAATAACGCGCTTGACCAGTTCCTGGTGGGCGAGGATGCGCTGGGCATCGAGCACCGGCTGCACGTTTACCTTGTGGCCGGTGGTCGTACGGTTGAGGATCTCGCGAAGCTCGTCGCGGCCGGAATACTGCACGAGCAGCTTGTAGAAGAAGCGGTCGAGTTGCGCTTCGGGCAGCGGATAGGTGCCTTCCTGCTCCAGCGGATTCTGCGTGGCCATGACGAAGAAAGGCTCTTCCAGCTTGCGCATCGCGCCGCCCGCGGTAACCTGATGCTCCTGCATCGCTTCGAGCAGGGCCGACTGAGTCTTGGGCGTCGCCCGGTTGATTTCGTCGGCGAGGATGATCTGGGCGAAGATCGGGCCGGCCATGAACGTGAAGGCGCGCGAGCCGTGCTCGTTCTCCATGATGACGTTGGTGCCGATCACGTCCGCCGGCATCAGGTCGGGCGTGAACTGGATGCGCGAGAACTTGAGGCTCAGAGCACTGGCGAGCGCGCGGATCAAGGCTGTCTTGCCCAGACCCGGGACGCCTTCGAGCAGCGCGTGGCCGCCCACGAAGAGACAGGTGAGCACACCATCGACGATCTCGTCATGGCCGACGATCGCCTTGGCAATCTCCGCCTGCACCGCGCGGTAATCGCGGCGGAAGGCATCGCACATCTGCTGGATCTGGGGATCGACGCCGGGGACATTCTGTTGGGTCATGATCGTTGTCCTTTCTCTGTCCTTCTTCAAGACGCTATCACACGAGGCAAATCTCTCTCCGCATCTTCAGTAAACTATGGATCTCCACCGCCCTGCTCTTTCTGCCTGATCTGCTGCTGGGCGCGGCGCTTGGCTTCGAGCAGGCTGCCGGTGTGCCCGGTCTGCTCGGCAGCGCCACCCCTGGGTTGGGACTTTTTGGGGGGCGGGGAAGCGGGCTTGTCGCTGGCGCCGCCAACCAGTTTGCTGATGTCGCCCTCCACGCCCTTGGCCTGGAACTTGGCTTTCGGGTCCGGCGCGGCAGCCGCGGACTGTAGAGTTTCGCCCCCCTGCTCGGCGGGCTTGAACTTCTGCTCAGCCACTTCATCCCGCACGCGCTTGAGGGCATCGAGCGTCTGCGTGGTCTCGACGCGGCGAACCAGCGTAAAGGCACGAACGCGTTCGGCAGTCTGCCGCGGCCATACGTTTGGTGGAGACCCAGTCCCACGCAATCCGCCGCGTAGCGACATCAATAAGAATCATCGCCAAGAGGATCGGCAGCAGGATGTCCCAGATCGGCAGGGGCGAGGATGTCAGCTTCAGCCCATCGCGCGTAAACAGCGGGATGTCCGCATCGAACGGCGTCAGCACGCGACCCTTGGTGCGGTCGGCGATCTGCTTGAGGGCGGCGGCGTCGCTCTTGAGATCCCGCAGTTCCGGCGAGGCATTCACCGACATGCCACTGGGAATAAAGCCATGCTCTCCCTTGGGCCCGCTGTAATTGAGTACGACGGCGTAGGTTCCCGGGGCCTTGGCGTCGAAGTCGCCGCCGTAGGTTCCCGGGCCGGTCTGCACCAGCCGAACCTCATGCGCCTTACCATCGGGGCCGACGACGGTGCCGCGGATGTTCAGGAAGTTCTGGTACTGGTTCTCCTTGTTGACCGCTTCGACGGAAATGTGTCCGGTGTTGCCCATCTGCACGGTCTGCACGTCAAAGTCGCTGGACATGGGGGGCCGTGCTACGCCGCGAACCACCTGCGCCCAGAACTTGGAGTAGATGGACGATCCCACCCAATGCGCCGCCCACTTGTTGTGGGCATCGCCGGTGAAGATGGCGGCCTTGCCGAGGCCGGTCTGCCAGTGGGCGAAGATGGGATCGTTCGCGGCGCCCGCAGTCAGCGGCACCTCGATCTGGGGATTGTTCTTGCGGCTGGTCAGGATCATCCCGAGCAATGGCGGAAGCTGGATGCCCTCCAGTCCGCGCATGATGTCGCTGCCGGTGACATTTTCCTTGATTGGAATCCCGCCCTTGGGTTCATGGATCAGGCTGCGGCGCACAACGGTCGCTTCCTTGATGAAGATCTGGGGAAGCTGATTGGGATTGTTGTTGATGGGGCCGTAAGCACGGCCGCCGGTGTCCTGTGCCATCTTTCGCATGGTCGGCGGGAGCCCCAGGTCGGAAGTATCGTGCGGATAGACTGCGACGGTCGAGATGCTGATCTTGTTCCGCCGGCAGGCGTCGATGAGCGACTGGTTGGGCGGCTGTGGGTCGCCATCGGAGATGACGATAATGTGCTTCTGCCGGGCATCGGAGCGGATCAAACCGCCTGAGCCGTTGCGGCCGTTGATCGCCAGGTCCAGCATGTCGTCGAAGCTGGGCATGTCGCCCGGAACCATGCGCTTGATGGCCGAGTAAACCCGCGAGCCATCGCCTTTTTCCTCGAGCGGGAAATCCCAGTTGGCCCCCCCGCCGCCGGGGCCGTTCCAGTGATAGCTGATGACACCAATCTCGTCGCGGGCCGACAGCGTCTCGGCGGCCTTGATGGCGCACTGCTCTCCCCAGTAATTGCCATCCGGCATCTCGCAGGAGTGGATCGCCAGCACGAGGGCCCCTTTGGGCAATTGCCGCTGCGCCGGGATGTCCATATTGACAGGCAGCACCTCCTCAAGCTTGCTGCCCTGCCAGCCGCCGGCGCCGAAAGTATCGGGCCCGCCGATCATCACCAGCCCGCCGCCCATGTCGTGCACGTAGGTCGCGAGCATGCTGGATTGGTCGTCCGTCAATCCACCCGCGCCGCGCGGCACGTTTGCCAGGATCACGGCGTCGTAGTTCTGCAGTTCCACCACGGACGTCGGGAACTGATCGCAGGTCCGATCCTCCAGCACGATTCCCTCAGCCGCCAGCGCCTTGCGAAGGGTCTCGCCTTCTCCGTTGGCAACGTTGTCGATGTAGAGGACCTTGCCCTTGCCCTTGACGAAGGTGAACGCCTCGGCGGTGTTGTTCGCCAGCAGCGTGTCGCCGCGGATGACCTGGCGGGTTGTGGCGCCGTTAGGGCCGGCGACGTCCGCCGTCACGTTGTCCCCTTCAAAGATCGCCTTGAAGACGTGCACGCCCGACTCGGTCAGAGCGGGAACCTGCACGTGCTGGACATTGGGCCCGGGCTTGAGGGTGATCCGGCGGGTCGCCTGCACGCCGGCGGTGTAGGGGTCAAGGTCCATCGGGCGGCCGCTGTGGAGCACCGTCAGCTTGCCGGTGACGGGGCCGGGGTTGGTCGATTTCAGAATGACATTGAGCGTGAATGGTTCGTCCTCGCGCTTCTGCGCGGGCGCGACCAGACGATCGACCATCACCTCATGCTGGACGTCGTAACGCGCCGGGGCAACGTCAATGGGAATGCCCTGCGCGGCGGCCGCTTCGATCGCCGCGTTGGCGTCGCCGGCGTTGAAGTTGCCGTCGGAGATCAGCAGGATGCGATGCATCGCATCGCGCCCGAAGGTCGCCAGCGCCGTGTTCACCGCCGCCGCCAGGTCCGTGCTGTTGCCCACCTCGCGGATGGGCCGGGCATCGAGCGACGGATGAGTATTGGGCATTGCCTCGATCGTCGCGTTGGTGTTGAAGGCGATGATGCCGAGCCGGTCTTCGGGTTCCTTGTCGGTGACCGCCGAGTCCTTGTCGGACACGAGCTTCTTGAACCAATCATTCTCCGATTCATCCAGCGTTTTGCCGGGGAAGTCCTTCACCTGGGACATCGACTCGCTGGTATCGCGAAGGACGATCACCTCAACGTTCTTGTTCACGCGCTGCCAGCGGGCACCACCAATGATCAGCACGAACAGAAACAGCACGGCCAGGCGGATGCCGATCGCCACCCACTTTCGCACGGGCCCCAGTCCATTGAGCGAGCGCATCCCCAGCAGCACGATCGGAATCGCCAGCAGGGCAAACAGTCCCAGGGCCGCCGGCCAGGAGAGATACTGCATGTGCAGCGGGAAGACCCACGACGGCATTGCCGCGAGCATGTCGATCGGAAGATGTCCCGTGCCGCTGATTTGCATCTCGCCCTAGAACCAGAAGACCTGTAGCCGGTTGTTTCCCGCGTCCATTGCGATGACCCGATTGCGCCGATCGACCGCAACGCCCCAGGGATATGCCAGTTGCCCGGGGTCGCGGCCGCCGGAACCCCAGATGCCCAGGCACTTGCCCGTGCTCTTGTCGATCAACTGCACGCGGTTGTTTCCGAATTCGCACACGATCAGGTTTCCATCCCGATCCTCGCATAAACCGAAGGGAAATCGAAACTGCCCCGGGCCCGATCCGAGGGAGCCCATGCTGCGCAGGTAGGTTCCGTCCGTCTTGAAGACGTCGATGCGGTGATTGCAGGCGTCGGTGACATACAGGATGTCATGATCGATCACCATCGCCTGTGGGCGGGAGAACTCGCCGGGGCCGAAGCCGAAATGACCAAATGCGTAGAGGAACTTCCCCTGCTGGTCGAAGACTTGAATACGATCGTTGTCGCCGTACTCGGAGACGAAGACATGCCCTTTTGAGTCAAAGGCGATGTTGCTGGGATAGATAAACTCGCCGGGCTTGGTCCCCAGGCCTCCCCAGTAGCGAAGCAGCTTGCCGCCGGTGGTGAACACCATCACGTGGTGCTCGTGCGTGCCGGCGATGTAGACGTTCCCGTCGGGTCCGACCGCGATGCCTTCGGGACCTTCGGGTTTGTCGGATGAAAGTCGCGGCAGGCGCCACGCCTTGATGAAATTCCCCTGTGCATCGAGATGCTGAACGCGGGCAGCGCGATCGATGATGAAGAAACTGTCATCTCGCGGATCGTAAGTAATCGCCCGCGGATAGACGACTTGCGCCGGCCCGGTCCCGGTTTCGCACCAGATGGCCGAAGGTTTGGAGCGATCGAAGCACCCGCCCAGGAGCGCGAACCATCCCGAGATCAGGAAAATAGCCAGCCCGCGAATCGTCACGCTCCACTGTCCATTTTCCATCGCGCTGTCTAGCCCCCTCGATCTATTGCTGCTGGCTCGAATCGTCTTCCATTGAGCGGAAGTATTCCTTCACCGTCTGCTGCGCCTGACGGCTGATGCGATCCTCTTCGACTTCGTCCGTGGCTTCCTGCTCGGCCTGCTTGGCGACTTCCTGCAGGCCAACCGTGCTCTTGCCCTTGACGCTCTTGGCTCGAATCAACGTGCTGGCGAGGATCTTCCCATGCTCGATATCTTCTGATGGAGAGATCACCTCTTTAACGGCATAGGGGGCTTCGTCCTTACCCGGCCGCGGGCCGGCGCCGATGCCGAAGCCGCCCATACCCTGGTTCGGCTGGGGATTCCCGTTGTTGTTCGGCCCCTGCCGCCATTGGGGGTTGTTTCCTGCCCAGGCCTGATTGCCGGCCCCCTGCTTGCCGGGCCCGGCCTGCCCGCCGTTGCACGCGGCAGCGGCATCCTGAGCGGCCGCTTGCGCTGCCTGCTGGGCGGCAGCGATCTGCTTGGCATCGCTCTGCATCGCCTGCATGGCCTGGAGCTGCTGCTGCATCGCCTGCTTGGCGGATGACATCTGCTGCGATGACTGCTGATTCCCGTTGCGGCTCTGATTGCCGTTCTGCGCCTGCTGCTTCATCGCCTGGGCCATCTGCTGTGCGGCCTGCGCCATCTGCTGCGCCTGTTGTTGCGAGTTGGCCATCGCCTGCATGCGGTTCATCAACTGCTGCATCTGCTGCTGTTGCTGCTGCGTCGGACCCTGGCCGCCGTTCATTTGCTTGAGCATCTGCTGCGCCTGCTGCTGCAGTTGCTGCTGCGCCTGCTTGTTGCCCTGCGCCGCCTGCTGCATCTGCTGGGCCATCTGCTGCGCCTGCTGCTGGTTCATGCCCATCTGCTGCTGAAGCTGCTGCTGGATCTGCTTCTGCACATTGGGATTGGCAGCCATCTGCTGGAGTTGCTGGGCCATCTGCTGCATCTGCTGTGCAGATTTCTGCTTCTGCTGTTCGGACATCTGGTCGAACTTCTCGACCGTCTTGTCCAGTTCATCCACGGCTTTTTCAAAATCCCCCTTGGCGATAGCACGCCGGGCGTCGGCGACGGGCCCCTTTTCGTCCTCTGTGGGGAGTAGAGACTTAAAGCTCCTGGCGTCGTTCTGCGCGTCGGCGAAGCGCTGGCTCGACATCATCTGCTGCTTGATGGACTGGCCAACGTCCTCCAGCGCCTTGGCTGCGGAGCGCTTCGCCGCCTCGGGGTCGTGCATCGGCTGATTGAGCACGTTCTGGAGTTCGTGCTGGGCGCGCTTGACGACGTCCTCATCGGCCACGCCGTGCGGCGTTGCGTTCACGCCGCACAGCGCCTGCTTCACGACGTTGCGCGCCTGCTCTTTCTGCTGTTCGATTCGCTGCTGGTTCTTCATCGCCTGCTCGCGCCCCAGCAGGTCCATCGAAGGCAGCCACCAGAAGGTCCCAAGCGCGAGCAGCGCTACGGCGAAGGTGGCGAAAAGCATTCGCGGCCATTCGATGGGAAACCGCTTGTAGAGACTAACGTTGTCGGCAGTCTGTTCCGCATCCCTCACCGCCGCCTGGGCGAACGGATCGTTCAGCGGCCGCACGTACAGGGCCGTGCTGAACTTCTCCTTGAGCCCCAGACGGTCGTCGATCGCGACCGCCGCCTGCTCCGGGCTCGGTCGCCGGATCACAGCAAAGGCCAGCGCCGCCAGCACCGCCACCCCCAGCCCCGCCAGCAGCCAGATTGCCGCCCTCGGCGGTCGCACGTGCGCCAGCCGGTCCACCACCACCGCCACACAAATCACTGCTGCATACACCAGCAGCGCCCACGCCAGCCCGTCGACAAACCGGCTGATGGCATGCTTGTTCTGCACGAACGCGACATGTCGATCCAACCGGCTCATGGGGCCTCCATCTGACGCCAAATATTATAACGTCACCGCTGCACTCATGCCCCCAAACCAACTAACTACATGGCCCCGCATTGCCTCCCCCGGACAAAAAGCAACGCAGAGAGCCCGGAATTTGGGCCCTCTGCGTGATCTAAAGCTCCGAAAAATCACTTGTTGAGTTGCGGTTGCTCCGCAAGCTTCCAGTGCTCCTGCAGGCTCTTGAGCAGCGGATCCGTGTTGTCCGAGCGCTTTTGGGCCAGATCGAGATAGGCGTTGGCCGTGTCGGGACTTCCGGTGTTGTAGGCGATGAACGCCAGCAGGAATACCGGACGGGAGTCCTTTTTCTCCTTGGTTGCCAGATCCCGCAGGTCGCGTACCAGGCTTTGCACGCGATCGCGCCCCAGTTGATCTTCCAGGTTGAACTTCGCTGCCATCAGTGCCGGATTCCGCTGGTAGGCCTCGCGAAGATGCACATCAGCGCGGGCGTAGTACGACCCGCCGAGTTCGGCGATGGCCCGGCCCATCTTGATCATTGGATTGTTAGGAGCCACCTGCTCGGCCGCATCGTATTTGTCCAGCGCCGCATTGAACTTGCCCTCGTGGACCAGGCTCTCCGCCTGCTTCGTGATCTCCGTCAGCCCCTTGCCTTTCATCCCCTCGGCAAACGAGTTCACCTGCACCGGTTCAATTGCCTTGAACTGCGGCACAGGCGCCTTTGCGGTCGGGCTCTTGGTCTGGGGCTGTCCGGGCTTGGCGGGCGTATTCCCCTGGCCCGCGGTTCCGGGCGCCGGCAGGATCGAACCTGGCGCTGCGCCGCCTCCGGACTGGCCTGTGCCCGACTGGGCCGCCTGCTGCTCGCGCGTGCGCTCGCGCATCACGTCGTTGTACATCTTGGCCCGCTGCTGCGGGGTCATCTTGTTCTCCGCTTCCATCTGCTGGTACTTCTTCAGCATTTCGGCGTATTGTGAATTCTGATCCTGAGGCGGAACGATGAACTTCTGCTGAATGCCCTGATTGTTCGCTTCGCCAATCGCACTGCTGAGCGCTTTCCCGCCGACTGACTGGTTTTGCACGGCCGAGCCGGGCGCCTGGTTATTCAGGGGACTCGTCAGCGAGAAGTTATCTCCGGCGGAATTCGCGTTGCCTCTGGCGCCGGTCTGATCCTGAGCATTGGTGGCGGTTGAGGAATTAGCGATCTCCGACCGCATCTGCCGGAGCGTGGCATCATCAAGCCCAAGCAGATCGCTGCTGTTTTGCGTCGGGAACAGCGATTGATCCTGCGCTGTCGCCGGACGGATGCCAAAGAGCGGCGATGCCGTAATGATCGACGGCTGCCCCTGCTGATCGAGCGGTCCCTGCAGGATCAACTGGCTTGTTTCCGGGTTATCAACAACCGATCCGTGGCTGATGTCGCCCAGACGGGCGTCCGCCACCGAACGAGGCTGAACCTGCTGAGACGGGATGTATCCGGCCGTACCCGGCGCAATGGGCTTGTAATCGGGCGGGGGCGGCACATTGCGCACATCCCCGTAGAAGACCCGGCCCTGAGGCTGAAACTGCGGTGCCGTGTTGTCGGGTGTTGGGGCATCGCCCGCCGCCCGAATCAGCGTATCGGATGGGTTCTCAAGGGAAGGGGCACTGCCGCGAAAGGCGCGGGGATCGGTGTAATCGACCGTTCCGTGAAAATAGCGCAGCCCCGTGACGTTGCCGGTTACGATGTCGTTGCCAGTCACCGGTGCCGGCAGGTCTTGCGCTGTTGTATCCGCCGCTGCCCATCCGCGAGTTGGCATCGAGCGCATGGCCGTCATTGTTCTGCACGCGGTACTGAGCATGTGCGGTCGCGCCCCAAAGGACCAGCGGCACCGCCGCCACCGCGCTTTTCAACAACCAACCCATCGTCTTTGACTGCTTTTTCATGGTCCGCACCTTGTAAGCCAATTGACCGGGATGAGCACCTGCGCCCAGATGAAACGCCTCTATTCTATCGTTAGACGCGCACGGCGGCCATGAGTTTCACTGCTAAATACGGGTAAAACAAGCACCTAGGGCCGCTTTTGGCGTGGAATACGCTGCCCTGCTGGGCTTGGCAATCGACGGGCTTTGCCTACCTTCTGGGCAGCAGTCCGGCTTCCGCACCACAATCATGCAGCCCGGCCAAATGAGTTTTGTGGAGAAACCGCGTTCCCAAGCCGCAAATCCGCTTGAACCTGCTGGCACGAGCTTTGTGGACGTGGTTTACACGTAATCGCACGGCAACGGTGTCTCGTTAGAAACAGTCCGGCTTGGAATCAACCGTCGGGTTAGCTCTTCTGCTCCTCCGCGAACAGTTGTCTCTCTCACCGAGACGGCTGTTTCTTTCTGCGGTGCCGATGGCACGGCGTTTGATCTTTAGGCCAAACGCTGCTCTTTTCTGCCCGCCGGCGCGCAGATTCCGGGCACTTTACTTATCCGAGGAGTCGTCATGGAAATGATCGAGGCGGTTATCAAGCCCCAGAAGCTCGACGCAGTCAAAACCGCACTGGCACGTCTGGGCATCTTGGGCGTCACCGCCGTCGAATGCAAAGGCTACGGTCGTCAGGCCGGCCACACCGAGCGCTATCGCGGGGCCAAGATGGACGTCGGGTTCGTTCCGAAAATCATGCTCCAGATCTGCGTCAAACCCTCCGATCGCGAGCAGGCGGTCAAGGCCATCATTGAAGCCGCCCGCACCGGCGAAGTGGGCGACGGCAAGATCTTCGTCTACCCCGTCGCCAAGGTCGTGCGCATCCGCACCGGCGATGAAGACGAAATGGCTTTGTAGTGTAGCGCCAGTAAATACAGTTGCTTCGGCGGCGCAGGCCATTCGCGCCCGCTTTTTTCTGCCCCGTGCGCAGCAAAGCGCAAGCGCATTGGTGTGATGCCTAGTTTCGAGCGCCCGTAAGCCTGATTGCCCCCGTTCCTGCCGTCAGAATCGGCACGGGTTCTCTGGCACAATGCTTGCGTTTGCGAGTGCGTCTTTTAGCGCGTCATGGAAGGGCTCATATGTGGGAACACTACAAACGAACGTTTGTGCGGATGCAGATCCTGATCGCACTGGTAACGGCCGCGGTCTATCTGTTCTTTGGACACATCTGGAGTCAGGCCGCAACGTTCTTCGTGGTGATGCAGGTGTGCGCGGTTCTTGGCGCGCGCTGGGCCTTTCGTCTGACCGTGATGATGCGGCAAAGCGCTACCCGCCTTCCGCTCGAATCGCGAGCCGCACGATAGCCATCGTCTGATTTCGTCGTCGTCGTTTACTTACGCAGAGTGCCTGGATGAGTCGGCTGACGCTCAGCCGAACAACGCTTTCTTCAGAGGGATACGCATGAGGCTTTTCACTCCGTTCACGTTCAGGGCTTGTCTTTGCCTGGCAGTCCTGACTGCTGCTCTGGTGGCGTTGTCCGTTCCGGCCAGAGCTCAAGACGTCCCGCCCGACCCGACCGGCTTTTCCGCTCCGTCGGTTGCGCCCGCAGGCTTTACCAAGCTCGATCCTGAAAAGGCGACCAACAAGGAAATCGCCACGGACGTCAACGCCGTTGCCGACGCCGCCGGCCACACGGGCATTGCCCTGAACATGGTCTGGACGCTTGTCGCCGGCTTCCTGGTCATGTTCATGCAGGCAGGTTTCGCGCTGGTCGAGACTGGCCTCTGCCGCGCGAAGAACGCCGCCCACGTCATGACGATGAACTTCCTGGTCTACGCGCTGGGCATGACGGGCTTCTTCATCTGCGGTTACGCCTTGATGTGCGGCGGAAGCAGCGCCCCCGGAACGCTTAACGCCACCGGGGCAACCATGAACAACATGTTCACGGTCGGCTCCAAAGGATGGGGCCTCTTCGGCCATACCGGCTGGTTCCTGTCCGGCGCTGCCTATGACTCCGCCGCCGTCACCTGGTTCCTGTTCATGATGGTCTTCATGGACACGACCGCAACGATCCCAACCGGTGCCCTCGCCGAACGCTGGACCTTTAGAAGCTTTGTGATCTTTTCGCTGTTCATCGGCGGCTTCCTCTACCCCGTGTATGGCTGCTGGGTCTGGGGCGGCGGCTGGCTCTCCCAACTCGGAACCAACGCCGGCCTCGCTCACGGAGCCGTCGACTACGCCGGTTCCGGTGTCGTCCACATGCAGGGCGGCATGCTGGCATTGGTCTGCGCCTGGCTGCTCGGCCCGCGCATCGGCAAGTACGGCAAGGACGGAAAGCCCAAGCCGCTGCTTGGCCACAATATTCCGATGGTCATTCTCGGAACGTTCATCCTCGCCTTCGGCTGGTTCGGCTTTAACGCAGGTTCGTCGCTGGCCGCCGACGGCCGCATTGGCATCGTCGCCACGAACACCATGCTCGCCTCTGCGTCGGGCGCACTCGCTTCGTGCGTCTACATGTGGCTGTTCTACGGCAAGCCCGATCCTTCGATGATGTGCAACGGCATGCTCGCCGGGTTGGTGGCCATCACCTGCCCGTGCGCATTCGTGGCACCCTGGGCTGCGTTCGTCATCGGCCTTTTTGCGGGCGTGCTGGTCGTCTGGTCGGTCTTCTTCTTCGAGCGCATCGGCATCGACGACCCCGTCGGCGCCATCAGCGTCCACGGCATCAACGGCGCCTGGGGCCTGATCGCACTCGGCCTGCTCGCCGACGGGACCTACGGCGACGGATACAACGGTGTCGCCGGCGGTGTCACCGGCTTGTTCTACGGCGGCAACGGCGCCCATCAGCTCCTCGCCCAGTTCATCGACGTGGGCGCCAACGCCGCCTGGAATATCATCGTTGGCGGCATCATCTTCTGGCTCATCGGAAAGACCGTCGGCAACCGCGTCCCACCCGAGGTCGAAATTGCCGGTCTGGATATCCCGGAGATGGGTGTTCCGGGATACCCCGAGTTCTACAGCCCGATCGTCCCCGAGCAGGTTCCCGCCGAGGAGGTTGCCGAAGCCAGAGCTTCCGTACGCCAGCTGGCAGCGGCGGGCGTGTAGATCCGTTAGAATCTCCGATCATGCTCATTCGGCGCGGGCGCTCCTGACCGAGCGCCCGCGTTTCTTGGTATCTTCACCCGATCCATGACAGCGATCCTCGCATCTTCCCAACAAATCGAGCCGGCCATCAGCGTCTTCTGGCTCATTCCGTTCGCCGCCATGCTCGGGGCCATCGCCGTCGCCCCCTTCATCCACAAGGAATGGTGGGAAAAACGTTACCCGATGGTGGCGCTGGCCCTGGCGATCATCGCCTCATCCTACTACCTCTTCGGCGCCGGCCACGCCCACCGCTGGTTCGAGGGCATGAGCGACTACGTCAGCTTCATCATCCTCCTCGCCTCCCTCTACACCATCAGCGGCGGCATCGTCATCGAGATCTCGCGCAAGGCCACGCCCCTGGCCAACTGCACGCTCCTCTTGATCGGCGCGGTCCTCGCCAACCTCTTCGGCACCACCGGCGCCGCCATGCTCCTCATCCGTCCGTACCTGCGGATGAACCGCAAGCACCTCCGCCCCTATCACATCGTCTTCTTCATCTTCATCGTCGCCAACGTCGGCGGCGCCCTCACCCCCATGGGCGATCCCCCCCTCTTTCTCGGCTACCTCATGGGCGTCCCCTTCTGGTGGACCGTCGAGGAGATGCGCACCCTCTGGCTCGTCGCCGTCACGCTGCTCCTGGCCATCTTCTTCGTCATCGACACCTTGGATCACCGGCGCGAAGAACGTCCTCACAACCACGGCGGCGGACCCCAGGTCCGCATCCTCGGCATCCACAACTTCATCTTCATCCTGATGGTGCTCTTTGCCATTTTTCAGAAGGGCATCTTCGACATCATCGCCCAGATCGCCCACCACGGCCCCTCGCTTTCGCTGCTCGTAAGCCTGCTCTTCTCGCGTGAAGTCCTCATGATCGTGGCGGCCGTCGCGTCCTATCTCCTGACGCCCGATCCGGTCCACGAGCGCAACGAGTTCCACTTCGGCCCGATCCGCGAGGTGGCGATCCTCTTCGCCGGTATTTTCGCCACCATGATTCCCGCCATTCAGGTCATGCAGAGCAACGCCGACCGCATTCCCCTCCGCACGCCCGGCCATTTCTATTTCGCCTCAGGCGTGCTCTCATCGGTCCTCGATAACACGCCGACTTACAAGACCCTGCTGGACACGCGCCTGGGCGCGCTGGACCCCGAGTCCGTGCGCCTCGCCACGGACCAGCTCCACAAGATGGCCCAAGCCAGAACGCTTGACATCCCCGAAGACCTCAAAGGCCCCGTGCGCAGCGCGCGCTCGAGAGCCTCGTCCGCTACGAGCCGGATGCCCTGCTCTCCGGCACACTGAGCGATGAACAGATCCATGTCGCCTTCCTTCTGGGTATGCCCGCCTGGAAGCTCTTCGTCCTGGCCATCTCCGCCGGAAGCGTCTTCTGGGCGCCTGCACCTACATCGGCAACGGCCCGAACTTCATGGTCAAGTCGATCGCCGACGCCTCCGGCGCCGCCACCCCCGGCTTCGCCACCTACATCTGGAAATACACGCTCCCCATCCTCATCCCCGTCTATCTGGTAGTCTGGGCGGTTTTCTTCATGACCACCTGAAGGGTGGACCGCCCTGCCTTTGGTCGGCAAACCATTTTGCCGGTGTCGCAAATTCGTGGAATCAGCGTGTAAGCCGCGTGTCATGCGGATCGGGATCAAGGCATGCCCGCCAGACGGATGCACCGGACACCAAAGTAGCCTTTGGGCTCCCGAAACCCGCCGCTTCGTCGACCAAATAATCAGCAATTTACAGAAAACAATGTGCGGCAAAATCCCTACGACATATTGACATCATATTCACATCCGCTTGTGCAAAAACTCGGACACACACCGTACTCTCACCGTACCTACACCGTGCAAACTCCACCGCGTCAAAATGTCATCCCTGCGTCTCGCCAGTGCAGTTACCAGCCCCTCCCCAGCCACCTCCACGCCCCTTCCCCAACGCCCCCCAGACGCGGATTCTCTCCGGCCCGCTGTGCGCTTGCATCCAAGGTGCGCAACCCAGGCCGTTTAATCCTGAGCGTCGCCCCAACGCATCCCCATTCGTCATCCATACCAACCGGGATCAATACGGCTCTTACGTGGTTCTCGCGCGCCCCCGTTTGGCAGACCCGCTTGCGGGCGCTCGTTCTGAGCTGCGATTGAAGTGGAATCTGTATGAGTCGCATGTCAGCTTTGCAGCGATCGTGGCTTATCCGGTTGACGAGGTCGCCGGCGCGGCGTGGTAGCTGGTGAACCATGGCCCGCTGCGTTGCAGGGCGCGTCCACCCCCGAGTTAGGGCCGGTGGCGTTTTTACTTCCAAAGTGAGTTCGGCGCGGTTTCGGTGTAGGCTCAACCGATAAGATGGCCGCGACCGTGCCCAATACGTTCGTGTCGTATTCCTGGGATACCAACGCCCACAAGCAGTGGGTACATGATCTGGCAAGCAGACTGCGCGGGCTCGGTGTCAATGTAACGCTCGATCAATGGCATGCTGTCCCGGGCGACCAGCTACCGGAGTTCATGGAGCGCGCCATCCGCGACAACGATTTTGTGCTTCTGATTTGTACGCCCAAGTACAAGTCGAAGTCGGACAATCGCCAGGGTGGGACCGGGTACGAAGGCGACGTTATCACGGGCGAGATACTGGATAGTCGAAGCCTCTCATCGGAACAACGGGCGAAGGTGAATCGCAAATTTATCCCCGTGCTGCGGGAGGGTGACTGGCAATCGAGCCTACCATCGTCGATGGGTGGGAAATACGGCGTTGACCTGCGGGGTGATCCGTACGCTGAAGAGCAGTTCACGGACCTGCTCGAGACCATTCACGGCCGACGACGACAAGCGCCGCCCGTCGGGCCCAACCCATTCGACCAGCCGCCATCAGCGCCACGTGTGCCCGCCGTTCCTAGAGGTCCGCGCCCATCGACATCCGCCGCGATGCCGCCTGACGAGACAGAGCCGATTCGCATCTTGAACGTGATTGTCGATGAAGTGACGTCACCTCGACGCGACGGTACGCGGGGAAGTGCACTCTACGCGATCCCGCTACGTCTGAACCGCTCCCCGACAGCAGAGTGGGCGGAGATTTTCGAACATACTTGGAACCATCCGCCTTCGTATACGTCGATGCACCATCCCGGCATCGCGAGCGTTCGGGGCGATCGCATCGTCCTGGATGGCACGACCATCGACGAGTTCCGCGAATACCATCGCGAAACGCTCAAGGGCGTCATGAAGGAAACGAATCGCCTATACGCGGAGTGGGAGCAGGCGAACCGCAGACGCGACGAGCAGCAGCGAAATAGGGAAGACGAACACCGACGTCGTCTTCGCGACGGCGCGGATGGGCTAAACTTTGACGATTTCTGAGGTCGGGTGGAGCAACCGCTGCCGGCGGCCCTACAATCGCACACTTTCTAAGGGGACGTGCCATGCCCGAGACACCGCTTACACCGTACTGCAACCACATGTACGATCTTGTGCAGAGGGTCCGCGACTTCATCGACGGGGCCGTGGCACCGGCGATCAACGCGCAACTCCGCCTTAGAGAGCGGAGCACGCGGAAGCGTGACAACGCCATCCAAATCACATTCGTCCGCGTCGTCCGGTGGCTCACGACGTTTAAGAAGCTCAATCTTACGGTCGACCTGCAAGCCGTCGGCGCTGGTGCACGCGGCGTCTTCGAGCACTATCTCGATCTCAAGTGGTTCGAGCAGAAGCCGGAAGAGAAATACCTAGACCGCTTCTGGGCTTTCCCCGAAGTGGATCGCTACCGGGCCGCGAAAAAGATTGTCGATCATGCGGCGACGCGGACGTCGGGCATTGATACCGCTCCGCACCAAGAGTTCATAAGGCAGATGGACGCCCAAGAGCCGATGAGCGCGAAGGTAGCTCGCATCTGGGGGACACATCCGAAGACGGGCCAGCCGCTGTGGCCGCGCGACCACTGGACGGGCGAAGGAAAGCTGCCGCAGCGTACGAAGTTGCTCGGCCCTGACTGCGAGGACATGTACGTTCAGATCTACTCGACACTGTGTGCGTTGGTCCACCCCGGCCCGACGCCAGAGGTCGGGCAGGTGATGGGCGACTTCGACTGGCTAGAGCAGCAAATTGCGTTCGCCTACTTCCTCACGTTCCAGAACGCGCGGTCGGCAACATTCCTGACATGCGACCTTCTGAACGTCCGCCAGCACGTGGAAGGGATCGACACCGCCGCTCGGGTGTTACGCGAGTGGGAGGAACAGGCGTGCGCGCTGTTGCCAAACGCGCCCGCAGGGTTTGCCGCCCCCGCTCCATCCGCGTAAAATGGCTGTTGGCCGGCCCGGAGCGGACCTTACTATCGCCTTGCTTGCGGGTGCAACGGGACCGGCGGCTGTGCGGAAAGCACACAAAAGGCAGCGTAGCTCAGTTGGCAGAGCAGGGGATTCATAAGCCCCGGGTCACAGGTTCGAGTCCTGTCGCTGCTATTTCCTCTCTGAACGAGACTTACGGTTCTTGGCCGCGCAATTCTTCTCTGGGTGACCCTGGGACTTTGAGTCCCGTGGTCACAGGATGATCTTGGCATAAGTTGATGTTCGTAAAGGACATCCTTTGATCCATTGCGCACCGCGTAAGTGAGCTCGACACAGGATAGACACATGAGCCGATTGAATGATGCTGCTTCGACGGATGCCACGGGATGCTTTTGGAGGCCAGAGAGGACCATGTCCTTGAGGTCGAATCCGACTTGCAAGACGCTTGCCAGGAGTCGATTTATGCAAGCACAGAAAATCCATCGAAAACCTGAACGCCGATATTTTTCAGACCCTGGTGATAAATGAAATTTGGAACCAGTTCGACGACAAACTGGACGCCGGTGTCTCGCCAGCATCGGCTAGGCGCTGTATTCTGGGGGCTCAGCAGCAACGAAATCGATCGCGGCAGCGCAATCAAAAGCCTCGACAGGAGTGACGATGAAGATGAGCAAGCAAACCACCGACACTCAGATCAAGCGCATGGTCCGGCGCATCGTTACCGAGTTCGATCCCGAGCGAGTGATCTTGTTCGGGTCTCATGCCCGTGGCCAAGCCGGGCCGGACGCCGATGTCGATCTGCTTGTCGTCATGCCGGTCGAGGGGTCGAAACGCGAGAAGGCCGTCGAGATTGGCGTCTCGCTTCACAACATCGATCTTCCCAAAGATGTGATCGTCGTCCGGCCGGAAGAATTCGCCTGGCGGCAGGACGTGCCGGGGACCATCGAATGGCCGGCGGCGAGGGAAGGAAAGGTGCTGTATGCCCGCCGCTGATCCACGGCTGGTTGTCCTTCGCGAATGGGTGCATAAAGCCGAAAATGATCTCAAGACCGCAGCTCATACCCTCAAACTCGGCAAGGAATGTCCGACGGAAGCGGTCGTCTTTCACGCCCAGCAATGCGTCGAGAAGTACATCAAGGCGTTGCTGATCCTTCACCAGACCGAGTTCCGCAAGCTCCACGATATTGAGAAGTTAGTGCGGCTGCTTCCGCACGGTGTCCTGTCCGACTGGCCGCTGCGGGAGCAGCGGCGATTGACCACTTATGCGGTGCTGATGCGTTATCCGGGGAACTTTGAGCCTGTCTCGCTGACGGAAGCGCGGCAGGCGGTTCGTATTGCGCACGGCGTTCGTCGAGAGATTCGCGCTCTTCTGCCCAAAGCATCGCTGCGGCAGCGGACGAAGTAATCCATTGTCGGCATGGCGCTGCTTCGGCCGCGCTTGGAAATCAACCGGCGAGTTTATACAAATCGCCGATGCCCAACTCATTGGCCGACTTGCGAAATCTTCCGCGGCGATCGTCTGATATCTGGGAACTGGCGGTAATTCCCCTGCGCAGGATGAAAGTGCGCAGCCAAGGCAAACTTGTCGAGCCATTCGGTGGCTTTATCGCCGATCCTCGCACCGGACGTGGGATATCAGTTCAGGTCGGTCTACCCGACATGCCCGAATACGAACTGGCCTGTGCAACCGTGGTGGCTGGATGTCTCAAACCCGATTCGCGCGTATGCGCCAGGTGTCGTCAAGCTGGGTGATCCTGAACTGGCCAACCTGATTCGTCCCAAGCTGCTTGCCCTTGGCATCCGAGTCGATGTCGCCGAGGCGTTACCAGCGGTCGAAGAACTCATTGAGCACTTCAAAAAGGACATGCTTCCACCGGCCGCGCCTGGATGGCTCGACTGCGCCGGGAATGAATCTGGATCGACTGAGCAGCTTCGCCGAGGCTGCTGCGAATCTGTTCAAAGCGGCTCCTTGGCAGCACCTGGCCAACGAGGACCTGATTCAAATTGAATCTCCCATGCCGCCCAGCGAGGCGTTGCGCTGCGCGTCGATCATGGGTGCTGGTGGCGATGTCCTTGGCATCTCCTTCTTTGCCAGCCGCGAAAGCTTTAAGGAGCTTTTGGACCAAGAGGAACCAGAAAGGATTGTGGCGCGCGAGGGGGCTACCGCGCTGACCTTCAACTGCGCGGAGAATCTGCCCGCCGGCGACGGTGAATTCTGGCTCGAAAAGCAGTTGCCCCTGGCGGCGGATCACGCCTACCCCCTTCTGTTGCGCTATCCACGAAGGGAAGGCTTTGGTCGGCTCGACGGCGCTTCGGTCACGTTCGTGGAAGGCCTCTGCCGTGCGCTGGCGCAGACAACCGAGGAACAGATCGATAGCGGGCAATGGGAGCAGGTCGTGCAGACCTGCGACGGGCCGGTCACGTACTGTCTAACCATTCCGCCGCTGATTGAGGCGATGCAGGGCGTGAAGCCCAAGTTCAACCCCAAGCTCTTTGATCGCCGCTCGCTTGATGCCGACATGCGGGCGATCCAACTGCTCATGCAACAGCGCAAGCCAGCGTCCATTGACGAAATAAACGCGATCATGTCCAAGGAGCTCAAAGGCAACATCCCTAAGCTTCCCCCGCCCAGTACGCCATTGGAGCAAGCGCAGTGGCTCTGTTTCGAGGCCTTTGAGCATCGCGGCCGGCGGCGCATTCAACTGGCGAAACAGGCGCTGAGCTACTCCAGGGACTGCGCCGATGCATATTGTCTGCTTGCCGAGCAGCGCGGGTTCGACCCTGTCGGCGCCAATGAACTATTCCGCCAGGGCGTCGAAGCCGGCCGCCGCGCGCTGGGCGACGAGCCGTTCGCCGCATCGGACCGTCCGTTCTGGGCCGACGTTCGCTGCCGGCCCTACATGCGTGCTCGCCAAGGCTACGCCGAAACGCTCAAAGAATTGGGCCGCAAGCAGGAAGCGACGGACGAATTCGCGGCCATGCTCAAACTCAATCCGAATGACAACCAGGGCATACGGCATCAGTTGGCGCCGCTGCTGCTGGAGCTGAATCGGCTTGATGAATTGGATGAGCTTCTGGGCGGGCGTGACTTTGGAGATGATGGGTCGGCGGAGTGGGCATACGTTCGCGCGCTTCTGGCATTTCGGCGTGCGGCGCGTAGCCAGTCCGCCAGCAGCACACTGCGGACGGCGATCGGATGCAATGCACACGTCCCCAAGTATTTGCTGGGGCGAGCTCCCTTGCCGCCGGCATTGCCTCCCTTCTACAGCCGAGGCGACGAACGAGAGGCGATGGTTGTTGCATCGTCGCAAAAAGCGCTGTGGGAACAGACGCCCGACGCCTTGGAATGGCTGAGCAATTGCAAGCGACAGCTCAACCAGAAATCCAAAGACAAACGGCAACGCAAGCGCCGCTGAGTGTAAATCTGCTTAGCTGTTTTGCTTCTCCAGAGTCGCGCCGGTTGGTCTGGCCATCGAGCCGGGCGGATTCTATCGCTTCGGCGGATTGGGATTCGACAGAACACTCATGGTAATGACCTTCGCCTGGCGGTGGTTTAGGTAAGCAGAGGCTCCTGATTGGGATCAAAGATGCGATACGCCAACAGCTTCACGCGATCATTAACCAGCCCAGGCCAACGCGTAACCCCAGACTGCCGCTGCCCAGGTCCAGCCGATCGGGGTCATGAACACACCGAATACCGTCACCAGGGTGGCGATCGTCTGTGCCCCCAGCGTCGCCAACAAAAGGATCGGGGCCGGCCGGATCGACCAGAGCGGTCCACGCGTGCGCAGTGACAAAGATCGTCAATTGACCGGCTACCGATAATTTCAAGTACATCAGGGATTGAACCGTTTGCCGGTTGAGATGAAAAACGCGCTCGGCGAGATAGAACAGACCAAACGATGCGATGACGCCCGCCACGCCGAGGACTGTAGAGATGCCAAGAACCCGATGCATATTCCAAGGCTCGGGCTTGTTGGAATAGTGAACGTTGTCGTAGGCAATGGAAAGGATCGCGCCATCGTTGAGCAAGGCCAGCAGAACGATCATCATTGCCGTGACTGGATAGAAGTTGAAGATGAGAATCGACAAGGTCATGAACAGCAGCACGCGAATCGTCTCGGCGATGCGATAGATGGCATAGCTGTTCATGCGTTGAAAGATTTTGCGGCTCTCTTTGATCGCATCGATGATGACCGAAAGCCCCGGCGTCAGCAGGACCATGGCGGCCGCCGCCCTGGCCGCATCGGTGGCACCTGAGACCGCGATTCCACAGTCGGCTTTCTTCAGGGCCGGAGCGTCGTTCACGCCGTCGCCAGTCATTCCAACGATGTGACCGCGCTGCTGGAGCACGTCCACAATGTGGAACTTGTGTTCGGGAAAGACCTGGGCGAAGCCATCGGCGTTCTCGATGGATTCCGCCAATTGCGCAGTTTCGTGAGCCTTGGCGCCGCCGAAGCCGCTGGCGTCAAGAATGTTGGTGCCGAGACCCAGTTTCGACGCGATTTCCTTGGCGATGGCGACTTGATCGCCGGTCACCATCTTGATGTTCACGCTCATCTGCCGCGCGGTTGCGATCGTTGTTTTGGCATCGGGGCGAGGAGGGTCGAACAGGGGAAGGATGCCCAGAAACTGCCAATTGCCCTGCGCATCGGTTCGGGCCACGCCCAGCGAACGGTATCCGCGCGCGGCAAAATCATTGATCGCCTTTCCCGCGGCGGATTTGACTTTATCCTTATTGGCGGCCAACTCCAGGATTACTTGGGGTGCGCCTTTCGTTGTCTTGAACGTGGTTCCTTCCGAACCCTTCACCGTAGCCTCGGTGCGTTTGTGCACGGGATCGAAGGGCTGGAAATGGGTGACGTGGTAATCCTCCAGCGCGTGGTCGTTTTTCAGTCCGGCGATGACCGCGAGGTCAATGGTGTCGTTGTTTTCCGCCGCAATGCCAGCGCCGCCATGCGAATGACGTCGACCGCTGCAATCCCTTCCACACTAAACGGCTCACCGAGCGTCAGTTCGTTCTCTGTGAGGGTGCCGGTCTTGTCCGAGCAAAGCACATCCACTCCGGCCAGTTCTTCGACGGACGCCAGCCGACTGACAATCGCCTCTTTTTTGGCCAGCAGCCTCGCCCCGACGGCCATCGTCACTGACAGCACCGTGGGCATAGCGACCGGTATCGCGGCGACCGTGAGCACCAGGGCAAACAGCAGAACAGGTTCCTGGCCCGGCTTAGCCTCCAGCATCGGATCGCCGCGGAAAAGCGCGACCGCGATAATCAACATGACCAGGGCCACGGCCACAATGATCAGGTAGTTGCCGATTTTGAGTACGGCCCGCTGGAAGTGGCTGACGGTGTGGGCTTCCTCGACGAGTTGGGCGGTTTTGCCGAAATAGGTGTTTTGGCCGGTACCGTAAACCAGTGCATCGCTTTCGCCCTGGCGGATGATTGAGCCGGAATAAATGACTTCGCCGGATTTTCGCTCGACCGGCAGCGACTCTCCTGTCAGGGCGGACTGGTCCACCTCAACGGGGTCACCCGGCAAGAGCCGCGAATCGGCCGGCACGATGTCACCGAGGCGGACGCGAATCACGTCGCCTGGGACAATCTCCCGCGAAGGCGGATTGGTCCACTTCCCATCGCGCAACGCCCGAGCGCGAATCGCCAGTTTCGCCTTCAGGGCGGCAATCGCGTTGTCGGCCTGATGTTCTTCCCAGAATCCGACCACGGCATTCGCCAGCAGCAAAACAAGGATTACAAAAAAATCTGCCCAGTGCCGCACCACTCCGGAAAGCACAATCGCCGCTTCGATCATCCAGGGAATCGGCCCCCAGAGGTAGGTGAGGAATTTAAGCAGAGGATTGCTCTTCTTTTCCTCGATCTCGTTGGGGCCGTCCTGGGTAAGTCGTTTCTGCGCCTCGGCCTGGGTGAGACCGTCCGGCGACGAACCGAGTTTCTTCTCCACTTCTGCTAACGGAAGAGACTTCAAATCATCTTTCGTGTCCGACGGCGTTTGTGGCTCGTCAGTCTTCGGGTTCATTGGGTTGCTCCTTTTGTCGCGACGATCGCGCGTGAGATGCTCTCAAGAGCAGCGTCGTATTCGCCACGCCGTGCCGCCTGGTTACACCTGGCTCGGTGGATCAAGGCTTGTTGTGCTGCTTTGGTGTTGATGTTCTGGCCGGACCAGATTTCCAAGGCGGGTTGTTGGATGGCGCGGGCGAAAGAAAACGTCAGCACCAGGGCACTCGTGACTTGAACCGAACATTCATGGCGTTCAGACGCGCCGAGGCCAGTTCACCCGGTTGGCCGCCTGACAAAAACGCGACGCCCGGAACGGCGGCGGGAACGGTTCTTAGCAGGCATGTCACCGTGGCGTCGGCGACCTGCTCCACGTCTTCCTGCCGCGGGCAGTCTTTGCCGGGTAGCACCATATTGGGCTTGAGGATCATTCCTTCCAGCATCACGCGCTGCGCAATCAGTTGGTTGAAGACCGCGTGATGCACCTGTTCGGTTATTTCAAAACACCGTTGCAGATCATGCGATCCATCCATGAGCACTTCCGGCTCGACGATCGGAACCAGCCCGGCCTGCTGACAGATTGCGGCATACCGGGCCAGCGCGTGCACATTGGCATCGATGCAACCCCGCGTAGGAATGCCGGCCCTCACGGCAATCACCGCCCGCCACTTGGCGAAGCGGGCGCCCATCTGCGCATATTCATTCGGCGCGCGGGCAAACCATCTAATCCCTCCGTAATTGTTTCGCCGGGAAAACCAGCCATTTCTTGAGCGCTGGCGTCCACCTTGATGCCGGGGATGATCTTTGCATCACAGATGACTTTGACGAAGGCAGTGCCGTCTCTGGTCTTTTGGCGGATCGTCTCGTCATAGAGGATTGCGCCGCTGATGCACTCGCCAAGACCGGGCGTGGTCACAATCATTTCCCGATAGGCGCGCCGGGCTACTTTGGTTTGCGGGATGTCGAGCTTGGCAAAGCGCTTGTTGCAGGTGGGATTGCTCTCATCCATCGCCAGCAGTCCTTTGCTGTTGGCGACCATAGCGTTGGCAGTCGTGATGAGCGATGGCGAATTCATCGTGTTGCCTTCTTTGTCGGTGATTCAAGGTTGTCGTTGGCCGCCACGGGGGCGATCGCATTGAGCGCGTCGGCCTTGGGCGAATTCGACGATGGCAGGCGCTCTGGAACAGTCACGCTGGCCACGCCGATTCGGCTATCCGCCATGCCGTAGTACACGTCGAACCGATCCGGCTTGCCGAGATCGTCGCGACGGTCGATCCCGGTGGGAAAGACGACATTCTCCACAAGGCCTTCGCGTTCGTGCGGCATGTTGGGCGTTAACACGGGTTCGGGCGAGCGATAGAGAATTGTCTGCGGGTGTTCGTTCGAAAGGATCATCACGCCGGCCGAATAGCAGAGCTGTTTGCCTTCTCGCGCGGGGCTCTGCCTGGCATGCACGCCATGGTAGAGGATCATCCATCCGTGTCGCGTCATCACCGGTGGTGTGCCGCCGCCGATCTTGAGCGCTTCCCACGGCGCGACAGGCGTGGCCAGGCGATGGTGCGAGTTGAATAAGCCGAGATGATCCGGCTCAAGCCCTTCGAGCTTCATCGGGCAATACGAAATCCAGATGCTTTCGTGATCGAGATCGACGAGCCGCGAGGATGAATCGGAAACCTTGTCCTCTGGCCGCGTCCCCGCGAAGAGCGGCCGATGAATCATCGCAAGTTGCATCTTCCCTGCGTGATTCGGGATGGCCAGCGGAAACAGGCTAGCATCCTTATCATCCACATTCACAAAATCGATACCACAATACGGCTCAAATGTCGCCAGACCCAGCCGCGTCCAGTGGAATAGATCCTTCGATGCCGCCAGCGCAATCCGCGGGCCGACTGACGAGAATGCGGTGTACGTCATCACGTAACGCTGGAAGCGATCGACGAAACTCACTCGCGCGTCTTCACACCCGCCGCCGTTGGCATGAAGCTCGTAATCCGCCTCCGGCTCCAGCGCGATGCCCAGCCGCTCCACGCCGCATGGATCGCCGTCGTCGAACCGGACGCGCACGATTCCGATGCGCGAGTAATTGCCTTTGCCCACCAGCCGCGGAAATAGATATAGCTTCCCATCAGGCCCGCGCACCGCAGCGGGATTCAGCACGCCCTCCTCCTCGTTCGGATTGCCGGTCTCCGGCTCCATCAAAAGGCCCAGACGTTTTAGTTGAAAATCACGCATCATTTCCTTTTTCAGTGGTCGCAGTATGCCCGTCGCCCAAACAAGCGATGATCGCTTCGATCACGCGCTTGGTTTCGTCCGGGTCGCGCACGCGGATCGACAGCGCCGGCTTGCTTGGCTGGATAATCATTGCCGCCAGGAAAGATGGCATCGCCGATGAAGATCATGTCGCCGATGGCGATGTGGAGCGTGTCGCGCAGTTTTCTGATTCCGTATGCCTTATCGATGCCGGGCTTGGTGATATCGATCGACGTTGCGCCGCCCAGATTGACGGCGAATTCCGGGATCAGCCTGTAGAGGATCGATTTGACTTTCTTGCGTTTGTCAAAATCCGGGTCCCATTTTTTCTTCTCGTCACCCGGCGCCTGCTGGCCCAGCGCCGAGAACGTGATCTGGCTGCCGCGGTCTTCGATCTGTTCGCCCCAAGTCTGCCCGACTTTTAAGCCGGACGATTCGATCGACTGCTTCAGTGAACTGATGATTCTGGTCTTCTGCGCTGCCGTGAAGTTTTCGGCATAAAGCTGCTTCCAGTTGCCTGTCTCGCCTGGGGCACGGGCATATTGGTAGAATTGCGTCCCGCAGGTCGGGAGAAGCGAAAGGTGTTTCAGTAGAACGTCCGCTGACAGTTTCGCCAGCACCTGCTTCTCAAACTGCGGCCATCCACCGCCGGAAATCACTGCTGCGTTCACCACCTGTAGCAATGCGCCCAGAAGCGCCGCCATCTCCACATCAAGCGATGCTTTGCTCTCGGCGAGCGTTCCGTCCAGATCGAAAACGATGAGTCTTTTCATCGGTCAAGCACCTTCTGGAACCGAGATTTCCAACAATGTGATGGCGCCATTCGGTTTGCACAAACACTCTCCGACCGCGGCCGGCAAGAGCAACACATCGCCTTCGCGGATCGCATAGTCCGCAACGTCGTGATCGATCTGACCGTTGCCGGCGATGCACACGATCACGCGGGGCGTTCCTTTGGCGCCGACTGTAAACGGCGACTGGGCGCGGATCCGCGACAAAGTGAAATGTTCGCAATCGAAAAGCCGCTCTCGCAAAACCGGTGTTCTCTGTTCAATCGTCGGCACCACCGGACCGATTGCGTTTTGGGAAAAATCGATGCAGGCCAGCGCCTGATCAATTTGCAGAGGTCGGTGCTGGCCGGTCTTGGCATCGATGCGGTCCCAGTCGTAAAGACGAAACGTCACGTCGCTGTTTTCCTGAATCTCAAAGACGACGAGGTCGGCCAGTGAATGAACGGTCCCGGCTTTGATGAAGATGCCGTCGTCGAGCCATGGCTTGAAGCTGGCCAGGTGGTCCGCGAAAGACTGGCTAGCAATCGACTGCCGCAGAATTTCTGGCGTAATGTTGGGCTTCAGCCCCGCATAGACGCGAGCTTCGGGGCCAGCCTCGAGTACAACCCATGCTTCGGTTTTTCCGCTCTCACCTCGGGGTAAATACTTCGTTTGCTGATCGGACGGGTGAACCTGGACCGAAAGCACGTCACGTGCATCAAGGAACTTCAGCAGCAGTGGGAACCGGCTGAAGCGCCCGGCGAGTTTCCCGAGCAACTGCTCCGGCCACTGCTTCAGGAGTTGGCCGATGCTCCATCCTTTGAGCGGTCCGTCGACGACGGTGCTCTGATGATCGTCACGATCGCTCAAGAGCCACGCCTCACCGATGGGGCCATCCCCGGGCAGCGAGGCGGAAAGCAGGCTTGCCAATCGTCGCCCTCCCCAGAGCCGATATTGATAGATCGGTTCGAATCGCAAGGGATACAGACTCCCGTCACCAGCGACCGGCTTCCTCACGGTGTCTATCAGCTCCAGCGCATTCATAGAGGATCGCTCCTTTTCCACGATCACTCCGGTCACGCTTCGTCCAACCACTCGCGTGCCTTTTCGGCGTCGATGCAGTCGAAGTATGCGACCTTTGCCTTCGTGAACGGCTTGCAGAACGTTGCCATGCCGTGCTGCCATTTTTTCTCCCCGACCATCGCGATCCGCTCAATGTCGGAGTAGTGCTTGATGGCGAACTTGGTGTCCGCCCACAGCGCGCCGGCATCCCAACCGAGCAAGCCCGTCATATCGAACAGCACGCGCAGCTTTCTGTGCTGAGCGACAAGGCGGTCGAACTCGGGCACGAAGACCTCGTAATCTGCCTTAACCATCTTCCCGCTGACGTGAACAGTGAGAACTTTCCCGCCGTCTTCTTCATTGAGTTCTATGGGCATCGGGGGCTCCTTTAATTCGCTGCGGACCCTGGCCATCGGGGCCGCAATTATTTCCTAGACAGCTTGCCAATCATGACGACCAGCAGGACCACCACCAGCACGCCGATCGCCGTCCAAATCCACATTCCTCCTCCACCACCCATCCATCCACCCATCCGTTCATCCATCCGCCTGTATGGTTCATCATCGCGTTCCCCTCATTGTGTCGTGAACAAGCGATTCCGATGTCTCGCGGCAATCGTCCGTCCAGGAACACAAAAAGCCGACGCACCCGAACACCCGCGGTGTTCATTTGCGTCGGCTTACTCATTAACGGGTCTGCCGCCGAGGCGGCTTACCCTTTATTTAGTCATCCGAAGACCTCAATTTTCCTATTCTACGTCGCCCAGCCCGTCGGTCCTATGGAGATTCTGGCACCAGGCTTAGAACGACTCAAACCACACCGGCTGCGGATGCCGCGTGGGCTTGCGCGGGGTGGCCAGGCGTTTGATATGACTGAGGTTCCACGGGAACAATCCGGCGTGCGCATGGGACGGATCGGGCGGGATGACTCTCTCGATCACCGCGCTGCCGACGATCACGCCCCTGGGCAGCAGCGCCTCGGGTTGCCGATCGCGCCGGGAACGCTTTGGCGCGATGCCAAGCCGTTGATCCTGCCTGCGGCAGAGTTGCCAGTGGCCGGTGGTCGGTTGCCGGTTGCGGAAAAGAAATCGCGTGCCAGGAAAGCGAAGGTCATCGAGAGGCCGTGCGCGGTGAAGCGAAACGGGTTGTCGTTCGACATTCCCAAACAAGGCGAGACATTGCCGGAAGCGAAGATCGCGAATTCGCCGAAAGCGGAACGCGTGAAGCGCGTGTGCGATCCGCGTCTGGTGTCGGCAGCCCGCGAGTTGCGCGATCGATGGTTAGAGCAGGTGAATGGAACGCCGCTGATTCGGCAAGGGAAATATGAAATCAGTCGGCAGATTATCGGGACCATCGAAGTCGGCCCGTCGCTGGCGGTGGAGCGTGTTGGGCAAATCGAATATCAGCAATCCAATGCGGTGGCCGCATAGCGCAGGCGCCACCTGATCATCCTGCCTCCGCTCCGTGTAAAGCCGGCGGCCTAACTATTTGAGATTCTACACCACCGGGTCTTCGCCGAGGGAAGTGCGGCCTTTCGGATCGTGAAGCTTGGTGAACGTGCGGTCCAGGAGCTTTTCCATCATGTCAACGGCTCCATCGACGGCCTCGTCGAGGGTCGCGCCGACGTGCGTCACGACGAGGGGTTGGTGCCCGGCGGGTCGGGCTTCGAGAAGACAGCGCTTGTCGTCCCCGTTCGATTTGCCGCCGTTGTCGTCGCTGAGATGAATTTCGATACGGGTGATCTGCCTCCCGAATCGACCGAGCGAGGCGTTGACGGTGCCTTCGATGTGGAGGTTCAGCTTCTCGCTACCGTGAATATTGTGGCCGGTGTTGACCTGCACCTGAATGGGGTGCTCTTCAGGCTGCTCGGCATCGGGCGATGCGTCCGGCGGTGCGCTGGTGGCGGGCGTCGTTTCTGGTTCTGCATCCCGATGGGCCTGAGCGCGCTTCCCACTGGCGGATGACTTTCCGGTACGATTGCCGCCGAGGCCGGCTTCCTTGATCCGGGCATCTTTTGCGATGGTCGTGGCGCGCAATTGATTGACGGAGTTGCCCGCAGGAAGTTTTGGCGAGGCCGGGCTCTCGTGATCGGGGCTGCTGTTTCTGTGGTTGCTCTTTTGCATGATGGTCGGCTCCTTTGGTGAATTGTAGGTGAATCGAATAGGCGAGAGTATCGGAAATCGACGGATGATTGCGCCTCGAATCATGCTGCTGCATTCATGACCCCCGGGCCAGCTTTCTACGTGGGTTTTCCCCACTTCCAGTTACGAATCTCCGGCATGTCCTGGCCGTGCTTGGCGATGTACCGCTTGTGTTCGATGAGCTTGTCCTGAACCATCTGTTTCAGGTAGGCGCCCTTTGCACCCAAATGTGGGAGGCGATCGACCACATCCTGCACCAGGTGAAAGCGGTCCAGATCATTCTGCACTCTGATGTCGAACGCAGTCGTGATCGTGCCTTCTTCCTTGTAGCCGCGAACGTGCAGGTTGCGGTTGGTGCGACGGTAGGTCAGGCGATGAATGAGCCAGGGATAGCCGTGGAATCCGAAGATGATGTGCTTGTCTTTGGTGAAGAGCGAGTCGTAATCCGTTTCGCTCAGCCCGTGCGGGTGCTCGCTGGCCGATTGCAATTTCATCAGATCGACCACATTGATCACCCGGATTTTTAGATCGGGCAGGTGCTGGCGGAGGATGGAAACGGCAGCCAGGATTTCCAGCGTCGGTGTGTCGCCGCAGCAGGCCATGACGACATCAGGTTCCGAACCCTGGTCGTTGCTCGCCCATTGCCAGATGCCGATGCCTTCGGTGCAATGCACAATCGCTTCGTCCATCGTCAGCCACTGGGGGAGAGCGTGTTTGCCGGCCACGACGACGTTGACGTAATGCCGGCTACGCAGGCAGTGATCAAAGACCGACAAAAGGCAATTGGCGTCAGGCGGTAAATAGACGCGTACGATGTCGGCCTTTTTGTTGATAACGTGGTCGAGGAAACCGGGATCTTGATGCGTGAAGCCGTTGTGGTCCTGCTGCCAGACGTGGGAAGCGAGCAGATAATTCAGCGACGCGATCTTCCGGCGCCAAGGCAGCTCCGATGTCACCTTCAGCCACTTGGCGTGCTGGCTGAACATCGAATCGACGATGCGGATGAAGGCCTCATAGCTATTGAACAATCCGTGCCGGCCGGTCAGCAGATATCCTTCGAGCCAACCTTCGCACTGATGTTCGCTCAACATCGAATCCAACACTCGCCCGGCGGGCGCGAGAAACTCATCGTTGCTCTGTTCCCGCGCATCCCACTGACGATTGGTTGTTTCAAAGACAGCCCAGGAGATTTGAAAGCGTTTCGTCGGGGCCGAAGATCCGAAAGTTACGATGATCTTGATTCAGCTTGGCCACATCACGCAGGAACTTTCCCAGCACGAACGTATCTTGGGCGTCCACCGCGCCTGGCGATGGCACATTCACCGCGTGGATACAGAAGTCCGGCATGCGCAGGTCGCGAAGTAGAATGCCGCCATTGGCGTGCGGATTGGCGCCCATGCGTCGGTCGCCTTTCGGCGCCAGCTCGGCGAGTTCGGAGTCTAGCCGCCCACTTTCATCGAACAGCTCCTCCGGCTTGTAGCTCTTCATCCAGTTCTCAAGCTGCTTGAGGTGGTCGGGATGCTCGGCATCCACCAGCAATGGAACTTGGTGGGCTCGGAAGGTCCCCTCGTTCGGGAGGCCATCGACGATTTTCGGCCCTGTCCAGCCTTTGGGTGACTTGAGCACGATCATCGGCCAGCGCGGGCGAGTTGTGTCGTTGTTGTTTCGCGCGTTCTTCTGGATTCTGCGAATGTCCTCGACGGCCTTGTCTAACGTGGACGCCATCAGTTGATGCATCTTTTCCGGGTCATCGCCTTCCACAAAGTATGGAGTCCAGCCGCAGCCCCGAATGAATTGCTCCAATTCTTCGTGCTCGATGCGAGCCAGCACAGTCGGGTTGCTGATCTTGTAGCCATTAAGGTGCAGGATCGGCAGCACGGCGCCATCGGAAATCGGGTCGAGAAGTTTGTTGGACTGCCATGCGGTCGCCAGCGGACCCGTCTCGGCTTCACCGTCGCCGACAATGCAGGCGACAATGAGATCGGGATTGTCGAACGCGGCCCCGAACGCATGACTGAGCGAGTATCCCAACTCGCCGCCTTCGTGAATCGATCCCGGCGTCGTCGGCGCCACGTGGCTGGATATCCCGCCGGGCCAGGAGAATTGCATGAACAGCTTTCTCAGCCCTGCTTCGTCCCGCGTGACGTTCGGATAAGCCTCACTCCAGGTGCCTTCGAGGTAAACGTTGCCCACAATTGCCGGTCCGCCGTGACCCGGGCCGGCGATGTAGAACATGTCCAGGTCGTACTTCTTGATGACTCGGTTCAGATGCACATAGATGAAATTCTGTCCCGGCGTCGTTCCCCAGTGTCCAACGACCAGCGGCTTGACGTGCGACAGTTTCAGCGGCTCTTTCAGCAGCGGATTGTCGTAAAGATAAATCTGCCCGACCGAGAGATAATTGGCAGCGCGCCAATAGGCATCTATCTTGCGAAGCTGCTCGGGCAAAAGCGGCGCATTGGGATTCGTTGTCTCCAGGCCGTCGGTATCGGGCCGGACGTACTCGTCGATAACATTAGTTGACATGGTTTACTCCTTCAGTTGCGTTGGAAGCGGTCCTACGGGATAGCTTCGGGCGTTGGTTGAGCCGCGCGTTTACCAGGTCTCAAGGACAGGTTGTCCGACATCACGTAGACGAGGATGAGAGCGAGCATCAGTAGCACTGCGACCCAGACTCGCCAATCCCGGTGCGCATGCTTCCAAAAGAGGTGGCGCAGGTGAGCGTGATCGCGCGGCTTTGCGCCTTCGCTTTCAATAGTGTGCTTATTGCCGTGCTTATTGCCGCTCATTTCGTTCCGATCGATAGAAGCCTGCTTCCCATTGCTCATCGAACCAACTCGGGCTCCTTGGGCGGCAACGATTTTCCGTTGCCGGCTTTGTCTTGGCCGATTCCCATCGTCAATGCGGTCATCCCCGCGAGGCCACCCAGTTCCATCGATTCGACCGCCGAGCTGGGGACGACGACGATGGTGGAATTCTGCTTCAGACCTTCGTAGAGCATGTTCATAGCGCGCAAGTGAAATGCGACGGGGTTGTGCTGGTAGCTCTTGGATGCCTCGGCGAATTTCTCGGCGACCTGTCGCTCGGAATCGCCGAGGATCACCCTGGCCTGCCGCTCTCGTTCTGCCTGGGCCTGCATGGACATCGCATTCTCCAGGGCCTGCGGGATCAACACATCCTTTACTTCCACCGAGATGACATTGATGCCCCAGGGTTCGGTGCGTTCGTCGATGATCTTCTGGAGCAGGCTGCTGATCTTGTCGCGGCCTTCGAGCATGTCGCAAAGCATCGTCTTGCCGATGACATCGCGCAATGCGGTTTGCGAAGCCCAACTGATGGCAGCTCGATAATCGGCCACGCCCAGCGCCGCGTTCTTGGGGTCGATGACTTTCCAGAAGAGCACGGCATCGACATCGACGGGCACCGTGTCTTTGGTGAGTGTTTTTTCGGCTTTAAAGCCGGTCGTGATGACGCGCGTGTCGATCCAGTAGGGAATCGAATCGATCACCGGAATGATGAAGAACAACCCGGGGCCTTTCAGGCCGTGGAATTTACCCAGGCGCAGGATCACCGCCTTATCCCACTGATCCGCAACGCGAATCGACAGAAGCGCAACCAGCGCGATCGCAAATGCGAGAACACCGATGCATATGCTGGCGGCTGGCGCATCGGGACGATACGCGACATAGGCCAATCCTGCTCCGATGGCGAGGATGGCCATGAAGATCAGTGACGTAAAAGAGTTGGTGGTTTTCATTTTGACTACCTCAACGAGTTAGGCGCCCATTTCTCAGAAACAAAAAAGCCGACGCAGCTAAACACCAGCGGTGTTCAATTGCGTCGGCTTACTTATTAACGGGTCTCCCGGCCGTTGGGCCGAGTTACCCTTTATTTAGTCATCCGAGGACTTCGGTAGGGAGCTGATTCACGAGGCTCCACACAGAACCCATCGTACGCCTCCTGACCGGGTACGACAACGAGCCGAATCCAAGCAGTGTTGCGAGCGACACAAGCCGCTTCGGACACCGTCATGGCAGGCTCAACCTTCGGATGTGTCCTTCGGCGTGGGGTTATGCCAACCGCCATCTGAATCGATGAGCGCATCAGCTTCTTTCGGCCCCCAACTGCGACGCTTGTAGGGGCGGGCCCGGGGGTGGGTCTTGAGAACCGGATCAACCACTCCCCAGGCGGCCTCAACCGCGTCCTCACGGGTGAATAGCGCTCCGTCGCCGACCATTGCGTCACCCAAAAGCCGTTCGTAGGGCGATTCCTCGCCCGGTTGTTCTTCGATCAGATGGAGTTCTCGCTGGTCGCCGACAAACTCCTTTCCAGCGCGCTTGACGCGTGCGGCGAGGGCGATGGCGGAACTGGGAGATGCGGCCAGCCTGATCACGCCCGACGCGAACACCGGCACGATGAACGCGTTCCTGGAACAGTTCTCACGCGAACTGCCACCGGATGTGCAGGCGGCCATGGTACTGGACCGCGCAAGCTGACACACCGCGTCGGCCCTTCGCGTGCCGGCGAATGTGACCCTGGCGCTGCTGCCGCCGAAGTCTCCGGCACTGAACCCGGCACAGAATCTGTGGCACTACCTGCGCAGTCACCACTGGTTCAATCGTCTGTACGGAAGCTGGGAAGACCTTAAAGATGCCGCTCTGACCGCCTGGCGATCCGTGTGCCTTGTACCGGAGTTGATCAAGTCGATTTGTGCCGACACGGTGCTGCGCAAATCAGGTATGATCCGCATTAAGGTGTATTTCCACGTGATGGTCGTTGTGATCATCTTTCAGGGGGACGGTCTGTTCCGGTTGCTCAGTTCCGTCAACAATAACCTTGCCCACGCCCGGTGCCCCGCCTCCAATGTTGACTTGAATGTGATAGACAGTTTCGCGAAAGCGGTAGTGAATCTTGAAGGATTTCCAACTGCGCGGCAGACACGGGGCAAAGTGCAGATGGTCGGTGTCCAACTCTAAACCAAGCAGAGATTCAGTGATGAGGCGATACATCCAGGCCGCCGAGCCGGTATACCAGGTCCATCCGCCGCACCCGGTGTGAGGTGCGACTGCGTAGACATCGGCGGCGATGACGTAGGGCTCAACGCGATAGGTTTCGGTTGCCCGCGGCTCAGCGGCATGACTGATGGGGTTGATCAGCGAGAAAAGCTGCCACGCCTTTTCTGAATTGCCCATCGCGCCAAACGCCATCGCCGTCCAGATCGCCGCATGCGTGTATTGGCCGCCGTTCTCGCGCACGCCCGGGGCGTATCCTTTGATGTAGCCGGGATTCAGTTCCGACTTGTCGAATGGTGGATCGAGAAGTTGAATGAGCCTGTCATTGATTCGCACCAGACGCTCAACGACGTTGTCCATTGCCTGCGTCGAGCGGTCACTCGGCGACAGCGCCGAAAGCACGGACCAACTCTGCGAAATGGAGTCGATCCGACATTCTGGATTCGTTGCAGATCCAAGTGGAGTGCCATCGTCGAAATAGGCCCGGCGATACCATTCGCCATCCCATCCGTACTCCTCGATATTGGATCGGAGTTTTTCCGCCTCAATTCGGTACTTCTCGACATTGCTCGTGTCTCCATGTTTTTGTGCCACATTGATGAATTGCTTGAGAACTCCGTAAAGGAAAAACGCGAGCCACACGCTCTCGCCTTTGCCTTTCTCGCCAACCAGATTCATCCCGTCGTTCCAATCGCCGCAGCCCATCAGCGGCAAGCCATGCTCACCAAAGCGAAGGCCGTTGTTGATGGCGCAGACAATGCTCGTAGAGCGTGCCCACATCGTCGGAGATGCGCGGTAAATCGTAGTAGGCGTCTTCTTCCGGGCGCACCGTTCGACCATCGAGAAACGGAATGCGCTCTTCCAGCACTCCGCGGTCGCCGGTTGCGGAGACATATCGGCATGTGGCGTACGGAAGCCAGAGGTAGTCGTCGGAAAAGTGCGTTCGCACGCCACGTCCCACGGGCGGATGCCACCAATGCTGCACATCTCCTTCACGGAACTGATGCGCCGCCGCACGCAGGAGATGCTCGCGCAGAAGGATCGGCTCGGCATGAATCAGGGCCATCGCATCTTGCAGTTGATCGCGAAATCCGAATGCGCCCCCGGACTGATAGAACCCGGTTCGCGCCCACATGCGACACGCGAGCGTCTGGTACATCAACCAGCCATTGGCCAAGAAATTCACGGCTGGATCGGGCGTTTCCACATACACCGCGCCAAGCGTCCGGCCCCAATAACTCCAGACGGCGTCCAGCGCGTGTTGGGCACTGGCGACGCCACGGAATCGATGAGCGAGTTCGCGGGCCTGGTCTTCACTTTGGGCCGCGCCGAGGATGAAGACGACCTCCTTGTCTTGCCCATTCTCCAAAGCGATCTGAACCTGCATCGCCGTGCAGGGGTCAAGTCCGGCGCCGACACGACCGGACAGGCTAACCCGTCGCATGCTCGCGGGATTCGAGGGCGTGCCGTTGCGCCAAGGAACTCAGCGCGATCGGCTGTCATTGTTCGCACCGGCTCGCTGCAATCGACAAAGGCAATGCGTCCGGGAAACTCGGAATTGTAAGCGTTTTGCGTGAACAGCGCACCGCTGATTGGATCCAGATGCGTGATGACGTGCATCAGCGTTTTGTTCCTCAACTCGCCGAGCACCCACTCCCAATATCCCGTCACCGAAAGCTGCCGGGATCTGCCAGAGCGGTTGGAAATTCGGAGGCGTGCGAACTTGACGGGTGCGTCGGTGGCGACGAACAGGCAAAGCTCGCTGATGATCCCATCTTCCGCGTATTCGAAGACGGTATATCCAAAACCGTGCCGCGCGACGTAGGGATTCAAGCCGGCGCCGGAAGGGGCGACGGCGACCAGAATCGCCCGGTTTCCTCGTCGCGTATATAGATCGTTTCGCCGCTGGTGTCGCTGACGGGATCGTTGTTCCACGGCGTTAGGCGAAACTCGTGACTGTTCTCCGACCAGGTGTACCCGCCGCCGCTCTCGGAGACGGTTGTTCCGAATTGCGCGTTGGCAAGGACGTTGATCCACGGCGCCGGCGTGGTCTGCTCGGGTGAGAGGATCATGATGTACTCTCGTCCGTCAAGACTGAAGCCGCCCAACCCGTTGGAGAATGCCAGATCCCGCCGCGGTATTTCCGCGGCAGTTGCCGGTTCTGATTTTCGGCGAAGCGGTTTGAATCGTGTACTCGGCACACCGCCGCGCGGTTTGCGGTTGACCTGCTCGGCCAGTGTTCCGGCATTGTCCTGCAACACAACACGCGCGACCGTCTGCAATAGCGCGCGATCCTCCTCAGACATCTGCTCGCCGCGGCGAACAAAGATGCCGCCGGGCTTGTCGACCAACCCTGCCTCAACACTGGCCGCGACCAAATTCATGATTCGGTCTTGAAGCTCCTGGCGATAACCCGAGTCGTCCTCATTCCAAATGACCAGATCGACTGGAAGACCTTTCATTCGCCAATACGCGTGCGCCTGAAGCAACTGATGGATCAACTGGGTCTTGTCGTGATCACGGATTCGCGCCAGGACGATGGGCAGATCCCCAGAGATTCCATACCCCCACAGGCCAGATTGGCCGCGCCGATTGCGCGTCAAAATGCTTGCCCTGGCGCGATGCAGCGCCGATGCGTACACAATCGAGCCGGCAGAACGTCCGTACGCCTGCGCATCGGCTTCGCTGGCGTTGAGCTGGCTGAGCAGAACCTGGCTGTGTGTCCAGGCCAACTCGAAAACCCGGTCCGCCAGCCGCGGGTCGTGATATTTGTCCATCATCGCAACGACAGCCTCGCGGGTATTTCCCATTCCCGTGATCAAGTCGACCCGAACCACTTCATTGGGCTTGAGGCGAATGACCTGTCGAATGCTCACCACGGGATCGAGCACCGAACCGAAACTGTCGGATAATGCCCCATTCATCGCAGCCGGATTGGCAAGCGTTCGGGTGCGACCGATGAATTTCATCCGATCGGTTTCATACGAGGCGTCGCCAATCGTTGTGCCGCGGACGGCCATCAAGTGCATCATGCAGGGCGGCTGTTCCTGGGCGGAGCGTGGGCGACGGGTACAGAGAATGGCCTGCCGATTTTTGATGAGCTCGGTTTGGACGAAGAGGTTGCTGAACGCAGGGTGTGACAGGTCCTGCGCATCATTGGCGATGACCACTTCGGCGTAGCTGGTGACTTCAATGCTGCGTGGAGTCTCAGATCGATTCGTAATCGTGACTCGTCTGAGCTCGATGTCGTCTTCGGGAGAGACGCTGATCTCGGTATGCGTTTCGATCTCATGATCTCTGCGCCGGAACTCGGCGCGGGCTTGCGTGAAGACCACTTCGTACGATCTTGAAGATTTGAGCGTGGGTTGAAACGCCGTTGACCAAAACTCGCCGCTGTCGACATCGCGCAGATAGAGAAATGTTCCGTGGCAGTCGCGCGTGGCATCTTCGCGCCATCGTGTAACGGCCTTGTCCTGCCAGCGGCTGTAGCCTCCGCCGGCGCTGGTGATGACGACATGATATTGGCCATTGGAGAGCAGGTGCACTTCGGGAATCGGACCGCTGGGTTCGGTGATCACGCGCATCGTTCCCTGCTGCTCGCGAGAGGGGGAGCGGATGGCGTTGGCCTCGGTGGTGTGTGGGAAGACCGGAGTGCTCACCTGCGGCACGCGCTCTTGAAGCAACAGATCGGCAGCCCGCAACATGGGATCGGCATCGAATCGCCGCTGCATCGGGCGATCGAGGAGGAGGTACGCCAGCGAGAGAAGGCTCATGCCCTGATGGTGAGCCATGAACTGTCGCACGATGGCATAATGTTCGCCGCGTGCGAGTCGCGAAGGGGTGAAGTCGATCGCTTCGTAGAAGCCATACCTGCCACCGATTCCTTGTTCCGACATGCGCTCCAGATTTCGACATGCGTCTTCCGGCGCCACCATCAGCGCCATCACCGCCGCGTATGGTGCGATGACGAGGTCTTCGGCGAGGCCGCGTTTCAATCCCAGCCCCGGAACGCCAAACGCCCGGTACTGATAGTTCTGTTGCACGTCAATGGTGTTATAGCCCGATTCAGAAATGCCCCAGGGCACGCCGCGCTGTCGCCCATAATCAATCTGCCGGCGCACGACCGCTTTGCAGGTTTGATCGAGCAGCGTCTTGTCGTAGGTCGGCATCACCAGCAGCGGCATGAGGTACTCGAACATCGAGCCGCTCCAACTCAAGAGCGTCGGTGCGCCGCCGGTTGCGGTGAGCAGCCTGCCCAGCGCGAACCAGTGATCCATTCCGGCTTGTCCCTGTGCGATTGCAAGAAAGCTTCCGAGCCGCGCCTCTGAGGCCAGGAGATCATAAAAGCTGCGATCGAGCTGCTGGTCGGAGACGTTGTAGCCGATGGAAAACAAGTTGCTGGAACTGTCCAGCAGGAAGGAAAAGTCCATCTCGGCGAAATCGCGGCTTTGCTCAGCGAGTTGTTGCACTGACCGGATCCGCGCCGTCGCGTTTGTGGATGACTCTGCAATCGTCTGTCTGACTTGTGAAAGCCAAGGCATGGAGCTTTCCGGCAGTGAGTTGCAGAGGATGCCGTCGATCACCGGCAACAGCGTATGCCCAAGCGTCGCAACCTCGTGAAGGGTCAGCGATCCATCCAGCCGAACCAGCGCCTCGCGCAGAATCGTCAACTGGCCGATCTGCTCCGGCGAGCCATTCGTCCAGATTCCTTCCGGGCAGGGTAAGACGTTCGCCCATCCCACGAGCCGCAGAAGATCATCGTAATCTTCCGCGCAAATGCGCTCGAAGCGCCGCCGCCCACCACTGCACCTCGGGATCGTCGCCGACAGCCGTGCGAATCTCGGTGGCAGCGACCATCAGTTGTCTCAAGAGCGCCGCCGTGGCGCTCATCGTGTTGGGCGGAGTTCCAAATCCATGCAGCAGGCGCTCGATCTGACGAATGACGTGCGCCGGCACCAATCCGCGCTGGCGCTGGTCATCTGCCAGATGCAGGCCTCGCGCCGTGTCCAGCAGCACGTCCAACGTGTCGCGCAAGCCGTTGAAGATGCTCACCGGCAGCACCGGAGCATCAATCATCTCGGTCAGGCCCGCGCCCAGCACGAGCAGATGTCCGGCGAGATTGCCACTATCAACGGTGGAGACATAGCGCGGCGACAATGGCTTAAGAGATCGCGTGTCATACCAGTTATAAAAATGCCCGCGATGCCGCTCCATTTTGGCCAGCGATTGAAATGTCCTGGTGGTTCGGTCAATCAACTGCGCCGCGGAGCAGTAACCAAAATCGTACGCGGCCAGATTGGCCAGTAGCGCCATCCCGATGTTCGTGGGGCTCGTTCTCGACGCGATCACCAGCGACGGGCGCTCCTGCACATTGTCCGGCGGCAACCAGTTTTCTTCGGCGGTCACAAACACTTCAAAATATCGCCATGTCCGCCGCGACAACTTCTGAAGGAACTGCCGTTGCTTGTCCGACAAACGCACCGGCGGTGCCAGAAGCGGCCGGCTCAGCCACCACGCAACCAGCGGCGAAAATGTCCACATCAACAACAGCGGAAACGCAGGCCATGGCAGCCGCCGATCGATGCCCAGAAAGAACAGTGCGACCACGACGGTGACGACAGGCCCGACCCACATCGTGCGGAAGTAACCGAAACACTCGGTGCGTTGCGATTGCTCTGCCTCGTTGGACGTCTTCCATTCCAGGAGCTTCCGCTTCGTCCAGATCATTCGCACAAGCGAGCGCGCAATTGCGTGAACACTGATCCACGCGTCATACGAGAGAAAGATCAGCGAAAAGAGGAAATGTAGTGATTGCTTCGTCAAGATCCGCGCGGTCAGCCTTAAGTGCATCAGCGCAGACGCATCGACCGGCCTTCGGGCAAGCAACGTCAGCACATCCATGAGCGGAATCGCCGCCAGAACGGAAACCACGAAGAGTGTCGATGTCGTTGCGAGCGATCGCGCCAGCGTTAACCAGCAGCAGAGCAGCAAGACGAGTATCGCAATTGGAACAAGACTACGGCGAAGGTTGTCGAGGATTTTCCAGCGGGACAGCGCCGAGATGGGATTGCGGGTTTGCGATGATCCCAACGTCGGCACGCGTGGGAAAAGCCATCGAGCAACCTGCCAATCGCCGCGCATCCAACGGTGACGCCGGCTCGCATCCGTCAAATAGCGCGACGGAAACTCCTCGTAGACTTCAACGTCGCTCAAGAGTGCCGATCGGGCGTAGGCGCTTTCGAGCAGATCGTGGCTAAGGATCGAGTTTTCGGGAAGCTGACTACAGCCTTGTTGAAACGCATCGACGTCGTAGATCCCTTTGCCGATGAACGACCCTTCGCCGAACAGATCCTGGTAGACGTCGGAGACGACGCGTGTATACGGATCGACACCCACATCTCCGGCGAACAGTCGCGTGAACCACGAGCCTTGCGAACTCGGCAAACTCACGCCCACGCGCGGCTGAAGGATGCCGTAACCATCGACCACACGTTGCCTGTTCGTGTCGAAGATCGGGCGATTGAGCGTGTGAGCCATCGCTCCGATCATCTGCCGCGCCGAATCGCGCGGGAGTTGCGTGTCGGTATCAAGCGTAATGACATAACGTACCTCGGCGAGCGCGTCCGTTTCGCCGACGATTTCACTGAACCGGTCGGATGAGCCGCGCAACAGCGCATTTAACTCCGTCAGCTTTCCGCGCTTTCGCTCGTAACCCATCCAAACGGCTTCCTGCGCATTCCATCGCCGCGGCCGATGCATCAGGAAGAAAATGTCCGGGCGATCAGACTGGTATTTCTGGTTGAGCGATTCGATGCCTTCGCGCAAGTCGAATCAATTCCGCATCGGCGGGCATGATCTCTTGCGGGGAATCTTCGAAATCGGTCAGCAGCGCAAAGTGAAGACGCTCATCCTGGTTTGCCAGATAACGAACCTCAAGCCCCTGGAGCAATTCCTCCACGCCGCCGGCGGTGGAAAGCATCGTCGGGACGGCGACAAGCGTGCGATGCTGTCGCGGAATTGCCGAGCTGAAATCCATCCTCGGCAATGCGCGCGGCTTGACCAGCAGCATGGTCAACCAGTTGGCCAGTCCCACGCCAAGTTGCGAGGCACAGAGTAGGACCAGCGGAGCAATCGGCCAGATCAGCTTGTGAATGCCGTGCCGCCAGAGCCAGAAGAGAAACAATGCGCTGACGACCGTCGTCGTCAGCGACACGACGAAGAGATACGAAACCAGTGGATACCGATGGAGTGCTCGGCCAGCCACCATTCCTGGCGATCGTCGCACGCGCGAGGGTCTCCAACTGTTGTAGCCCGCGATCGATGAGATGATAGCCCACGTGTGCGGCGCCGAATCAGGCGTCTTGGCTGCGCCCGCTGTCGCCAGGTCGATTGAAATGCGCGCGATGTCGCACTCGGACAGCGAGCTGCGCCTGGCGATCTGCTCAACCGCATGCCGGTAATGATCGCGCGTCGTGAAATCCATACCGGCATAGATCTGAGCCGGATCGGTATGGAGTATCTGCTCCACCAGACTGTGACTTTCAACGAAGTCGCCCCAATCGGTTGAGCTGAGAAACCGCAGGCTGGTGATGCTGTTTCCAATCGACACCTGGTCCGCCGCCTGGGCCTGACCTTCTGCCTGGATCAGCCGCTCAATCGTCGATCCCTGTTCGGCGACGCGATGCTCAATCCACGTGGCCGCCAGTCCAACATGCGGACTGTGCCCCTGCAAATGCCGGGTAAACTCGGCGAGAAATGCGCCGGACAAGGGTGGAGTTGTCCGCGCCATGTCCGCCAATACAAGGATCAAGTCGCTGGGATTCTCTTCGACAATCGCCAGCATGCGTTCAGACCAGTCCGTGGCCAGATCGCGATGTCTTCTTCCTTCGGCGAGTCGCGCTGCGACGCGTCGAAGATTCTCGATCAGCGCCAGACGCAGCATGATCGGAATCGCCCACAACTCGCCAAGTCTCAGTGGCGTGATGGTCTGATAGGCGGCAATGAACGCATCAAGGCTGACCACATCAAGGCGGCCGTCGACATGCGAGATGAGTTCGAGCGCGATGCCGTAGACGCGCGGATATTTTGCCCACGATCCATTGGCAAGCCGAGGCAACTCCCGGCTATATGACGGCGGAAGATGCCGCCGGGCCGTTCGAACCTGGTCTTCGATGAGATGATAGTTATCGATCAGCCATTCTGCCGCCGGTGCAACCCGCCGCCCCTTTCCCACCGCAGCCATCACCAGATCGTACGCATCGACGAGGATGCGCTGATTCTCGTCCAGCCGGGGGATGAGTTTGTCGCTCGCTCGTCCGGTCGCCAGCTCATGCGCGGAGGCGAACTTCACGGCATGCTGTTCGAGCTGTTCCACGCTGAACAACTCGGCGCACAGCGGCGGTTCTTGCGCCGTACGCGTCTGCCCGCTTCCATTTGCGGAGATTCGAAATGGAATCAGGCGTTCGATCTTCCGGGTGATCGGAGGAACATGCACCGGCAACTCTCTTCTTCCGGTCTTCACCAAAGCAGCCGCCGTCACGAGTGAGCGATGCAGAGGTAGGCACGAGTACCGAAGGCTGTCGCTAGAGAAACAACGCGACAGTGGTAGGCAATCTCTACGCTCAATCAGCCGACTTAGAAACCATCTCAAGTCTCCGACGTATCGTAACTGGCGATAACGAAAGGAGCCATGGATGGCACGAAAGAAGAAGGCGGCGGAGCCGCTGCCGACGATCTGGCGGGTGGACGATAGGTTGTGGGCAGAGGCGCCGGCAGGTGCTGGCGAAGTACGACCCGACTGGCGAAGTTCGGCCCCGACCGCATCGACCAACGCAAGGCCCTGGATGGCGTGATCTACCGCATGCGCAGTGGCGTGCAGTGGAACCAGGTCCCCAAGGAGTTCGGCGACGACTCCAGCATCCACCGCACGTTCCAACGCTGGGTGAAGCGTGGCGTGATCGGACGCCTGTGGGCGCTGCTGGTCAAGGGCTGCGAGGAACTGGCCGGCGTCAACTGGAAGTGGCAGAGCTTCGACTGTGCCCTGGGCAAGGCCCGGCACGGGGGGATCAAGTCGGAGCGAACCCAACCGACCGGGCGAAGAACGGCACGAAGCGTGGCGTGCTGACCGAGGCCGACGGCGGTCCGGTGGCCGTGGTCGTGAAGGAAGCCAACGTGCACGACTCCGTCACTTCCTGAATTATCGTTCCCATCAAAGGCGTGGCCATCTCGCTCGTCAGGCAACCGGACAGATCTGTAGATCCAAAGGTCCTATTATTCCGCATTTTCGCTTGCCTTCCGGGGCTGGAAAGCTAGGATAAGTGAAGAACACTTTCGCCAGTGAGAAGGCTCGCCTGGTGATAACAAGAGCATCCGATCGATTGTCGGACAACTAAGTAAAGGGTAGCTCGGCCAACGACCGGGAGACCTGTTAGCAAGTAGGCCGACGCAGCCGAACACCCTTGTGTGTGGTTGCGTCGGCTTTTTGTTTCCCCGAAGCATCGTTTTCAAAGGCGGTGCACCATGTCAATCAACGCGGTTTACTCGATCGTTTTGAATCGGGTTGCTGGATTCTTAGCCGTCAAATTCGTTTACGGACGCGGTGAAAGCAGGACGCAGCCTTCATCGGAAAAGGACATTCTGACAGGATCGCAAGGCTCTGAACCTGTTCTGCACTCCCCGCTGAAATCCGGCGACCTCACGCTCACCCAAATGCAGGACGGCACGCTGTGCATCTTGCACAACGGCATTCCGTGTATCGATCGGCACTGGGCGCCAACGGAAGTGCAGATCGCTCGACTCAAGTTTGAGGAACTAAAAGTGTATCTCACCACGCGGCCGGAATCAAAGAGGGGCGTGAATCGGCGGCAGAGTTCCGAATGGCTTCCGCGTGGCTACGCTGCGGACCCGCGATTCGGCCCCTCTTTCTATCAGTCTGACACGGACCTTCGGGCCACCAGCAGAGGATGAAAATGGAATCGCGCGCCCGAAAGGTGCTCTTGGTGTTGGATATCAGTTCGCAGTTCAGCCGCGAACTGCTCGGCAGACGATCCGGTCCCGTGCAAGTTGTTGTCGATGGCCGAAACTCCAAGACCGCCGCGATTTTGCTCAGCTACGTCAACACCATCAATCGCACTGCTTTGCACTCCCCTCGCTACCGACCCCTGACGTAGCTTGTTTCAGGGTGCCCACTGCGGCAACTCCTCGGATACCGTCACAACAGGCTCAACCTTCGGATGTGTCCTTCGGCGTGGGGTTATGCCAACCGCCATCTGAATCGATGAGCGCATCAGCTTCTTTCGGCCCCCAACTGCGACGCTTGTAGGGGCGGGCCCGGGGGTGGGTCTTGAGAACCGGATCAACCACTCCCCAGGCGGCCTCAACCGCGTCCTCACGGGTGAATCAGGGCTTTCGCATTTAAGCCAAGAGCGCTTCGATTAAGAACTTACGACTCCAGCCGCAGGATTTTTGCTTCAGCCGCAGGCTCGCCTTCATGACTTTTCCGTTCTCCTTGCGGATCTCCCAGCGTTTGAGTTTGTTCAAGGCGATGCGGCGTAAGCGTGAAAAGTTTTCCGCCCCGTGTTTGACACGCAAGCGACACTGGTCCTCGTTCAGGCTCACGTCCAGCACATAGTGCAGCCCGTTCTCCACGCCCCAGTGCCCGCGGATGGCGGCGGCATGCATCGCGGCGTCGGTGCCACCGTGGCTGGAAATGTAGTAACGTCGTTCGACGCTCACCTTACCGCTGGTGTCGCCCAGATCCTGCCGCGTGGACTCGACGACGACCAGCGACGCCAGATCCGGCCAGGCCGCCAGCAACTCCGAACCCAGCCACTTCACTTCATCACTGACCCATACCCGCCGCTTCTCGATCCGGCCGTGGCCGCTGTTGGTCTGCTCGCAATAGCCGTGAGACATGTGCGCAAAGTTGTTCAGGATCGCCTCGTCCAGCAGCGTCTTGACCTTCCGGCACAGCGTTGGCTGATTCTCTTTCACCGCCAGGATGTAATGGGCTTGCTGATTCCTGATTTGTTGCGCAATCTCACGCTGGCACCCCATGGCATCGATCGTCACCGTTGCCCCGGCCAGGTCCAGCATCGCCAGCAATTGAGGGATGGCGGTGATCTCGTTGCTCTTGGCGTCGGTGGCCACTTGTCCCAGCACCAACTGGTTCTGCGTGGCAAAGGCGCTGACCAGGTGCACCGGCGTCTTGCTCCAGGCGTGTTTCCAACTCCGCCGCAGTGTCTTACCGTCTACGGCGACCAGCAAGCCCCTGCTGCCTTGCACCAACGCCGCCGTCCAATCCATGAAGCACCGCTCAAACGCCAGCGGGTTGAGCAGGGCAAAGACGCGGTCGAAGGTATCGTGCGAGGGGATGCCGTGGGGCAGTTCCAGAAACGTCGCCAGCCACTCGAGGTTGCCGCAGCCCCAGGCCTCGACCATCTCCCACCCTTCGGCCCCGCACAACACCGCCAGGATCGCGATGCTCAAAATGTCGCTCAGCAGGTGCCGGACGTTGGCGGCACGCGGATCGACGATGCTTCGGAAAAAGCGCAGTAAAGGTGCGGTCGCTTGGGCGTCCATGCGCAAGCTCCTTTTATAAGTGAGAACTTAATTTGCTGCGAAGCTTCGCGACCGAAGTGTGAGGCTATCGACACCGGACCGATCGCGCAATACCTAACGTGCGCCAAACATCAAATGCGAAAGCCCTGACGGGTGAATAGCGCTCCGTCGCCGACCATTGCGTCACCCAAAAGCCGTTCGTAGGGCGATTCCTCGCCCGGTTGTTCTTCGATCAGATGGAGTTCTCGCTGGTCGCCGACAAACTCCTTTCCAGCGCGCTTGACGCGTGCGGCGAGGGCGATGGCGGAACTGGGAGAGAGCCGAAAACGCAGGTAGTTGGTCCGGCCGCGCCGCGGTGCTGAGTCGGCGAAAAGTCGCTGCGGCGGCGGCTTCAGCGCCACCAGAACCTCGGTCGCCGTGTCGGGAAGGTATTTGCCGGAGCGCAGGTACCACGGCACACCTTCCCAGCGCCAAGAGTCGATAAACAGTTTTATGGCGCAGAACGTCTCGACATCGGAGTTCTTCGCCACGTTCGGCTCTTTCCGGTAACCGGCATACTGGCCGCGGACCAAGTCGTCGGGCTTCAGCGGACGCATGGCCTGAAAGACCCTGGCTTTCTCATTGTGTACAGCTTCAAAGTGCCGACCGGCCGGCGGCTCCATGGCCAGCAATGCGACGACCTGGAAGAGGTGGTTCTCAATCACGTCGCGCAGACAGCCAGCGGTCTCATAAAACGCGCCGCGGTTCTGGATGCCGAATTTCTCGGACAGGGTGATCTGGACACTCGCGACGTAGTTGCGGTTCCAGATCGGCTCCAGGAACGAATTGGCGAAGCGGAAATAGAGGATGTTCATGATCGCTTCCTTCCCCAGAAAGTGATCAATGCGGAAGATCGAGTCTTCCGGGAACACGGACCTGGCAACGTTATTCAATGCACGCGCCGAGGCCAAGTCGCGGCCAAACGGCTTTTCGACAATGACGCGCGCATGATTGGTCAGGCCCGCCGCGCCAAGCCCGTTAATGACGGCCTCAAAGAGCGGGGGTGGGATCGCCAGGTAGTGGACCGGATGCCGAGCGTGACCCAGCGCCGCCTTTATCTTCGTGAACGTTCCCGGGTCATTGTAATCCCCGCTCACGTAACTGAGTCGGGAGAGAAGATGATTCAGGGCACGCTGGTCATCAATACCACCCGTTCGCTTGATGCTGTCTGTCGCGCGTTTGTGCAGACGGGCCAGACTCCACTTCGGGAAGGCGACGCCGAGCACCGGGACATTGAGGACGCCTCGTTTTGTCATCGCGTAGAGCGCCGGGAAGATCATCTTGTGGGCAAGATCGCCCGTCACACCGAAGAGAACGAGCGCGTCCGAACGGGCGGGGGTCATCATGCGCCTCCCTTCCTAACGGCGGTCGTTTCTTCGTGGCCGCCGAACTGATAACGAAGGGCGGACAACACCTTGTCGGCGAAGTCGTCGTCCCCGCGCGAGCTGAAGCGTGTGTACAGCGCGGTACTGAGAACCGGAGCTGGGACTGCCACGTCGATGGCCGCGGCGATGGTCCAGCGTCCCTCCCCGGAGTCGGACACCCGGCCGGTGAACTTCGCCAAGTCGGGGTTATCCAGCAGCGAGATGGCGGCCAGGTCCAGCAGCCAAGAAGCAATGACGCTGCCGCGCCGCCAGACCTCCGCGATGTCGGCCAGATTCAGATCGTACGTGTAAAACTCAGGATGGCGTAGCGGTGTAGTTTCGGCATCGATGGTGCGCCGCTCTTTGCCGGCGTTGGCGTGGCGGAGAATGTTCAATCCCTCCGCGTAAGCAGCCATCATGCCGTACTCGATGCCGTTGTGAACCATCTTGACAAAGTGGCCCGCGCCGCTCGGACCGCAGTGCAGGTAGCCGTGCTCGGCGGTGCCGCCGGCCTTTTCCCTGCCGGGCGTGCGGGGCGCCGCGTCGATACTCGGGGCCAAGGCGGCGAAAATGGGACCGAGACGCCGGACGATGGTTTCATCACCACCAATCATCAGGCAGTAACCCCGCTCCGATCCCCAGACTCCTCCGCTGGTGCCGACGTCTACGTAATGGATGCCCTTCGGTTTCAGCTCGGCGGCGCGGCGGATGTCATCGTGATAGTATGAGTTACCGCCGTCGATAATCACATCGTCGCGTTCCAGCAATGGGATCAGGGCCTTCAGTGTCGGATCGACCACCGCTGCCGGCACCATCATCCAGACGGCGCGAGGTCCTTTCAGCTTTGCGCGAAGTCTTCGAGCGACGACGTCCCGATTGCACCCGCTTTGACAAGTGCCCGTACAGCATCCGGCATGAGGTCATAAACGACGCACCGGTGACCCGCCCTCAGAAGGCGGCGAACCATGTTGGTTCCCATCCGGCCGAGTCCGATCATGCCCAATTCCATGTGGTTTCCTTCCTCTTCCGTAAGTCTCAAGTATCCGTGCCCTCTGTCACCGTCTCAGGTTCCAGCGCCAGACTGCAATTGTGGTAATTATGGAGACGATCCGACCAATCACTTTGGCTGAAACGGGCGCGCCGCAGCGAAGGTCGTGGCGGGCGCACCCGAATCGTGAATTCCCAAGCCCGTTGGCTAGGCGTGCGCTGCAACAGGGGCGTTGGACATGTGCAACTGAGTTTCTGACGCACCCGAGGTGGCCAGGATCGCCTTGGCACGGGTGACTTCATCTGGTGTTCCGTGAACCACCAGCATGAACTTGCCAGCCTTGAGCACCTTCTCGTATTGCAGGATGCTGTTCTTCGGTATGCCGATGCTGTAGAGTCCGGCGCCGATGGCGCTGAGCCCGCCGACAACGGCCGCTCCCTCCAGAGCCCCGACAATCCACGCAACGATTGGACCGGCCACAACCAATGGGCCGATACCGGGAATGATGAAAAAGGCTGACCCAAACAGCAGGCCCCAGATACCGCCCCAAAATGCGCCGTATTTGCCCCAGTGCATCATCCGGTCACCGGTCGTGTAATAGCCGACGACATTCTCTTCGGTCTGATATCCTTTCCCGACAATCGACAGCTTCTTCATATCGACGCCGGCTTGCTGCAGTTGTTTGACCGCCTCTTCCGCCTGGGTGTGTTGATCGAACATCGCAATGACTGAATTCTGGTCCAACATGTTAATGCTCCGTAAAATTCAACTTGGCTTGGAGGCGAAGTTGCCCCGAGCCGTCAAAAGATGACTGGGATGCCGTTCATTCTGTTAGTCGACGCCTCCGTTCTCATCTCTTGTCTCCGGACGCTGAAGATGCCAGCGACCGGATGTGTTGGCCTTCGACAAAAAAGCCGACGCGATCAAACACCCGAAAGGTGCTCAATCACGTCGGCTTACTCTGCAACCGGCCTCCCGGCGAACCGGAATGCCTTTTATTTAGTCGTCCGACGACCTGTTCATCCTGAAGGAGTCATATGCTCCCGCACTCTGTAAACCGTAGGAGTGTGACTGGGAAAGAGCAACGAGCAAATCGGATGGCCAACGAAATCGGCGAAATTCACGCTATTTTCTCTTTGCCGGAAAGGTTTGTCCAGAGATTAAATGGCTGACCTATCCCCAGGGTATACGCGCCAGCTTGGTCCATTTGGCATAATGGCGGGATCAAGGAGGATCGATGGACCTTTCCAAACTGAGCGAACGCGAGCGGCTGGTGGCGGAACAGGCGGTGCTGACCCTCCGCGAGTTGGACCGGGCGGGGGATGAGGCACAGTGGGGCCACGGCCTGGAGGCGCTGGAAGCGGTGATCCACGACAAGGGGCTGGAGCACTTGCGGCAGATGATGACGCTGGCAGCCCACGCCCGGCCGGAGGCGCAAAAAAAAGGGCGAGTCGCTTAAGCTGCACCTGTGGCGGCAGGAGCAAGTTCAAACTGCAGAGCCCGCGCACGGTCCTGTGCACTGTGGGGCACATTACGGTGTCGCGGCGTTACTTCGCTTGCGGCTGCGGGGGCAAAGCGGTGCCGTGGGATCGCTGGGCGGGGGTGGACAAGCGCAGCCTCTCGCCGGGTGCGCGGCGGATGCTGACGCTGGCGGGAACGAGCTGGCCGTTCGATCGTGCCGCGGCGTATCTGAAGGAGTTCTGTCATATCCAGACCAGCGATGACACGATCGAGCGGGTGTGCCAGGAGCACGGCCAGGAGGCGCGGCATTGGATGGAGCAGTCGGCAGAGCCGGTGCAGGCGTTTACCAGGGCCAAGGGATGTGCGGAGTTCAGCAGCGACGGGGTCAAGATCAACACCGTCGATGGCTGGCGGGAGATGCGGATCAGCGTGCTGGCCAAACGCGAAGCGGCCTTGCCGGTTGCGCCGGCGCAGTGGGACCAGCGGGTGCTCAATGAGCCGACGGTGCGTCTGGCCAGTTGCGCCATCGCCGACGCCAATCACGTAGGAGCAGGCTGGAAACGGCTGAGCAAGCGGATGGGATTGCAGCAGTCGGAGCAACTGAGCGTGATCGCCGACGGCGCCAAATGGATCTGGGAGCAGGCGGCCAAACGTCTCAGCCCCAAGGCCCGCTGGTGCGTGGACGTCTATCACGTCAGTCAGCACCTGCACGAGTGCGGCAAAACGCTGCTGGGCGAGGGTGCGCGGGCACGACAATGGGCCGATGAGCACCTGATGACGGCGCTGGAACACAACGGCCCGGCCTTGATCGAACGCTTGCAGCGCGAACGGGCGGAGTGCCAGGAGTCGAAGTTGCCGGCGCTTGACCGGCTGCTGGGCTATCTGCAGGACAATCGCGACAGCCTGTGGTATCGCGATCGCCTTGAGCAGGGCTTGCCCATCGGCAGCGGGTTGATCGAGGGAGCCGCCAAGAACATGATCGGGGCCCGACTCAAGGCCAATCGCGCCCGCTGGCGAGTCCGCCGCGCCGAAAGGATTGGGGCTTTGCGTTGTCTGGACCGCAGCGGCCTGTGGGAGTCGTACTGGACTTCAAGAGCCGCGTAGGGGGCCAAGATCGGGAACTACACCCTATCCCCACTTCTGTTGATGATTTTGCAGAAGCGCGAACAAATGGCGGTCCTGGCGCGCTAGGAATGAATCGTCAGCGCCGGCCGGGCGCACTGTTCATCCAACGCGAAAGGAACCGCCATGGATCGTAGGGACGCGATCTGTTGGGTACTCTCGGTCTGCGCCGCCCATCTGCGTCTTTCGCAGGCCAAGACGCTGGCCATTCTCGTCGCCGGGGCGATGCGTGTCGAGCGTGTTTCCCTGGCCAATCTGGGCCGTCAGCTTTTGGGCACCGCCAAGCATCAGATCAAGCGGGTCTGGCGTTTCTGCGCCAACGACCGGATCGAAACCGCCGATGCGATGCGCGGGGTGGTGAAGAAGCTGCTGAAAAAGCGTCGCAAGACGCTGCTGATCTCGCTGGACTGGACCGACATCCGCGGCTTCTGGACCCTGATGGCGGCGACGGTCGTCAAGGGCCGCAGTGTGCCCTTGTGCTGGGCCAGCGTCGAAGGCGGCAAGTTCGACAAGAGCCGCAACAGCTTCGAGGAATCCCTGCTGTTGGTCCTGCGGCAGATGATCGATCCGCAATTGAAGGTGATCATCCTGGCCGACCGCGGCTTTGGCCGCACGGAGCTGGCACGCTTCTGCCAGCGTCACGGCTTCGGCTATATCATTCGCATCAGCCCCGATGTCTGGATCAACGGGCAGGGCTATCACGGCAAACTGCTGGATTACCCGGTGCACAAGGGGATTGCCAGGCTGCTGAAGAATGTCAGCTATCGCAGCCATCATCCGGTCCAGCAGAACATCGTGATCCGCTGGAAGCCGAATCTGCCGAACAAACGGGATGAGTGTTGGTTCCTGATGACCGATCAGCAGGCGACGCCGATCCGTTTGAGCCAGCTGTATGGCCGGCGGATGGGGGTGGAGGAACTGTTCCGCGACGGCAAGAACAAACGCAACGGCTGGAGCCTGCGGGATACGCAGATGACCCGCGCCGATCGCCTGGACCGGTTGATCCTGATCCTGGCGCTGGCGTATCTGTTGCTGTGCGGCATCGGGCTGCTGGCATTAAAACAGTGTCGTCCCGGTGACTGGTGCTCCAACAGCCACCCAGGCACGTGCAGCGTTTTTCAGATCGGACGTCAGATGCTTGCCAAACTGAAATGCTCCCCCGCACAGGCCTTCGCCGCTTTCCTCACGGCCACCGACCAAGCGCTGCCAAAGTGGGGATAGGTCAGATTAAATGGAGGCGCAACCTGTGTCGGACACAGGTCACCGTTGATTCTGAATGAATCTCAGGGTATGTTCATGTCACTAAATCGCGGTTCTTGAGGCGAAAAACAGGGTTCTTCCGGGATTCATAAGCCCCGGGTCACAGGTTCGAGTCCTGTCGCTGCTACTACGTCAGAAGCTCGAGATTACGGGGTTTGAAGGTCAATTCATTTCTGGCCAAAACCGCTCAAAGCCCACACTGTAATACATGGCTGCATCCGTTTGGCCCCAATTGGGATTCCTTTGGCACTTTCCCGGCGCAGCACACCGAGGTTCAAGTTTTTCACCGCGCACGGCCTTGCCGGTCACTCTCCGGCTCGGCGTCGGCGTCTAGGACAGCCGCAAAAAAGCTCTCAACGGGGTCAAGTCCCAGTTTTGCTGGAAAAAGTGGACGGGGCAGGCGGCACGGCTGGGGTGTGCCGCCGCTTGAAGTTCTCGTTCATCTCCTGGCGTAGCTGTCGTAGTTGCTCGCGTTCGAAGTTGGTCACCTTGAGCTTCCGCCATTTCTCCGAAGCCCGGAGCACCGCGGCGAACATCAGCTTGAGCATCGGCCGCTCCCCGAACGCGTGCGGCAGCACCTTGGTCCGCCGGCGATTCTCCTCGAACAATCGCTCCAGGAGATTGGTCGAGCGGATCGCCTTGCGGTGCGTGACCGGAAAGACCAGGTGTGCGATGCACGCCTCGAAGTCTTCAAGGAAGCACGCCACCGCCGTGGGGAACTTCTTCTGCCAACGCTTGATGAACGGCTCTTTCAGCAGCCGCGCGGTCTCGGGGTTGGCCGCCTGATAGACGCTGTTCGCCTCTGCTTTGATCTCCGGCCAGAGTTGCTCATCAGTCACTTTCGCCTGCAGGTTACGCATCTTGTGCACCAGACATCGCTGGCGGCTCGATCGCGGGAAGCATTCTTCAGCCGCCTTGATCAGCCCCGGCGCCCCGTCCGTCGTCACCAGCAGCGGATCGCACAGTCCACGCCGCTTCATGTCCTGAATGAACTCCCGGCAACTGACCGTGTCCTCTTTGGTCCCGGCGCCAGATGCAGCAAATGCTTGAATCCTTCCACATCGATGCCCCAGGCGCACAGCACCGCCTGGCGACGCTCCGACGGGTTCAGACGCTCAGCCACCCCATCGAGGAACAGATACGCGATCTCGTATCCCGCCAGATCGCGCGTGGCAAACGCCTCATACTGCTGCCAGAGCACTTCCGTGATGTCGCTGACCGCCGTCTTGCTCAGCAGCTTGTTTCCCCCGGCATCGGTGAACGCCGCCTCGATGTCGCGGGTCGAAAGGCCGCGGGCGAACATCTCCGTGGCCAACTGCTCCAGTTGCTGACTGCGGCCGCTCACGTGCTGGCGGACCTTCGACTCGAACGGCTCACCCCCCGTATCCGACACCTGCGGCACGGCGAAGGGGATCTGGCCCTCGGCGCTGTCGAGGCGGCCGGTGCGATAGCCGTTGCGGTAGCCTTTCACCGCCCCGCCGGCTTCACGCTGATAGAAACCGCGGCCAAGGAACTGGCCAACTTCCCGTTCCAAAGCTTCTTCGATGATCCGTTGCACGCCCAGGCGGATCAGCTCCGACCGGGCATCGCCGGCCCAGCCGTTGTCGAGAAGTTCACGAATTTGCTGGTCGGTCTGCACGGACGCGGGTAATCTCTTGCTCACGGGGTCTCCTTGCTTTGTCACCAGCAACAAGGATGTACCCCGTCTCTTTTTCCAGCAAGCTTAGGACTTCACCTCGGCTGCGTGACCTTCGACAATTCCTCCACCGCTTTTGCCTCAGAGTGGAGGCGACCGATAGCAGGTTCTTCCGCTACAGCCCGTGCGTGGGCCATCTTATAGAACCGGTTGCTAATCGTGGCCTGCTGGCTCCGGCGGAACAGTTGCTGAGCCAATCCCAAGATGGGCGTCCGGCCTGGCGCCGTGTTTATCTGCCGGAATGTGCGCATACCCCGCGATATCCGGTGTGCAAACCGATCCTCGGGCGTGATTATGTGCTGATATTGCTGACAAGCGCCTGCACAGTGCTGTGCAAAGTGCGCTTCCAGGAGGCAACGAAGCCAGGCAACATTGTGTTTTTTCCGATTAGCCCTATCGCAAAAGCTTGACTTACCCTATATTGTGCTTGGTACGTCCGTCGCCCTCGGCCCCTCGGTTCCCGGAAAATCACTTCCTCGCACCAGCAGCCCTCGTCGCCCCACCTACCTTTCCCGGGCCGGAATTTCGGCCTCTTTCAATCTCTACCCAGAAAGTAAAAACACGGGTGAATGGGCCCAATTTCAGGAGAAACTCCATGGGCAGCAAGCTTTATGTCGGGAACCTCAGCTACAACGCGACGGGTTCGGATCTGGAACAACTATTCGCAGCGCACGGCCAGGTGGCCAGTGCGGAGGTCATCGCAGACCGCGAAACCGGCCGCAGCAAAGGCTTTGGCTTTGTGCAGATGGGTAATGATGACGAGGCAAAGGCCGCGATCAGCGCCCTCAACGGGCACGAAGTCGATGGCCGCGCTTTGACCGTCAATGAAGCCAAGCCGAGGGAAAACCGCCCGCGCTCAGGTGGCGGCGGCGGCGGTGGACGCGGCGGCTACGGCGGTGGACGAAACAGGTTCTAACAATCAGCGCCGTCGAGGGCATCGCGTGTCGATGCCCTCGATGGTTTATGGACCTGGCACTGCTGAAGATTCACCCCCCACGCCAGCGAACGCCATGACGATTTATGGCATCTATGCCGCAAACGGAAATCGCGCACGCTTCTGGGTACAACATCGGACCTGGAAGAACACGTGCGCCTTCGTCAAGTCCATTGGCGGCAAGGAGTGTGGCGCACTTCGGAACCCCGGGCCACCTCACAATTGCGCGATGGTGCAGGTTTGTGCCTTCGACGTGCGCAGCGGTCGGCCGGTTGCGCCCGACGCACTGCGCATGCGATCCCGGCGATCGCGGTTTTGTCCTGATCGCCGAACCTTCGTGGTCTCACCCCGTGCTGCGAGAGTGGTCTCCGGATGCCGCCAAAGAACTCGAATGGTGACCTGATGAACGACGTAGACCTGTCAGATGAAATTGCCCGGACGATCAAACGCCAACCCGGAGAGCAGGTGACCTGCCGACGAGTCGCAAACAATCACTATCGGTGCAACTGGTGGCGATTGAAAGGTACCTCCGGCTACGACAATCCCGGCATGGCTGGGGGGCTCGTCACAACCAGCCGGATTTGCCGCAGCCAATTCCTTCGGGTCGAAAAGACGGGCGAAACGCTCGTAATCAAGGTGATCTCATCTGCCAGCGGTGAAGATGTGACGGCCTGACACTCAGAAGCTTGGAAGCATGTGACAAATGAGAAACAAATGGTACGTGCTGGCCGTTATGATTCCAGTGGCTGGCCTGATCGTCGAAGCGATCTACCTCTTGTGCAGGGGCGGGAGACTATCCGCGGTGTTCCCTGCCGCGGTGGCAACGGCGCTGATCGTGCTTGCCGTGCGAGTGGGCAAAGCCGAATCCTTCGCACCGGCTCCCCCGAGGGCGCCTCTGGATGCGGGTAGTTCTCCGGCACTGGAGCGATGGAAAGCGGAGCATGCCCAGCCGCGGTAATGAAGCCACTTCGACCGCAAAGAGCGCTGAGAAGCATCGGCAGCATTAGTGGCGCGGACGCTCATCGGGACGAGCGGCTGAGTCGCGAGCCGCCAATTACTCTTCGATCGGCAGGTGGAGTGCCTGTTGGGCCAAACGGCTGACCGATTCTTGGGCTGGTTGAAATGCAGGTCTGTTCGGACCGGGTGAGGTCCGTTCATCAGTGAGTCGCAACCCCAATTCCCGAAGAGAAATGATCGCCACATATGGTAAATGGACTCATGCGAGTTTCCGCAGTGCAGACCGCTGCCGTAGTGGGCAGTTACTTTCCGCGGCAGTGTGGGATTGCGACGTTCAGTAAGGATCTACGGGACGCAGTGGCCGCGGAGATTGGCGAGCGGCAGTCCAGCGTCGTCGCAATCGATGATGTTGCGGCTGGCTATGCATATCCGGACGAGGTGAGATTCCAGATTCCGCAGCACAAGCAGGTGGAATACATCTCAGCGGCAGATCTGCTCAATGTAAATCAGATTGATTGCGTTCTGTTACAGCATGAATTCGGGATCTACGGCGGGAAGGATGGAAGCCAGGTCCTGGAATTTGCGCGAACGCTTCGGATGCCGATCATCACCACGCTGCACACGGTATTGCTGGAGCCGTCGTCCAGCCAGCGAGCGATCATCAAGGAGCTCGCGCGGCTCAGCGATCACCTGGTCGTGATGAGTCACATGGCGCAAAGCATGCTGCACGATGTGTATGGTGTGCCGGCAGAGAAGATTGCCTACATTCCGCACGGCATCCCCGACGTTCCGTTCGTTGAACCGGCTTCGTTAAAGGAGCAGTTCGGCATGGATGGCCGGCGGGTGCTGCTGACATTCGGCCTGCTCTCCCCGGGTAAGGGTATTGAAGTTGCGATTCGGGCGATGCCGCAGATCGCCGCCAAGAATCCGGATGTCATGTACATCATTCTTGGTGCTACCCACCCACACGTCCTCAAACATGATGGCAACGCCTACCGCAACACGCTGGAGCGGCTGGTCGATCGACTGGGTCTGGACAATAACGTGGTATTCCATAACCGCTTCGTGACGCTGGAGGAACTGCTGGGCTATATCGGCGTTGCGGAGATATACATCACGGCTTACCCAAACAAGCAGCAAAGCACGTCCGGGACTCTCTCGTATGCCGTCGGTGCGGGAAAGGCGGTAGTCTCAACGCCGTACTGGCATGCGGAAGAGATGCTGGCCGAAGGGCGCGGCCGGCTGTTTCCGTTCGGGGATTCCGATGCGCTGGCGCGCAACGTGAACGAACTGCTTGGAAACGAGAAAGAGCAATTTGCGTTGCGTCAGCGTGCGTACCTGTATGGCCGCCCCATGGTCTGGAAGGAAGTGGCGCGCTCCTATCTCGCCCTGGCGGCAACCGCGGTGAAAGAGCGCAGCCGGCGAACCCGTCCGATTCTTGAAGCCCGTGCCGAGGCCACGGAAGTGGCCGCCATGCCGGACGCCAATCTCGCGCACCTCCGGCGTCTGACCGACGATACGGGGATCCTGCAGCACGCAGTCTATGCCATGCCCAATCGTCATCATGGCTATTGCACCGACGACAACTGCCGGGCGATCGGTTGCGCTCTTATGCACTACGAGCTGACACGGGACGATTCAGCCCTGGCACTGGCCGACAAGTACCTATCCTTCACGCACCACGCCTTCAATCCCGAGGAGAAGCGCTTCCGGAATTTCCTCAGTTATGACCGGCGATGGCTGGAAGAGATTGGCAGTGAGGACGTGCATGGCCGCACGGTCTGGGCATTGGGCTCGGCGGTGATGCTGGCGCCCAATGACGCGATCCTGTCGCTGTCGATCCGGATGTTTCACGAAGCCATCGAGCGGCTGGAGAGCTTCACATCGCCACGCGCCTGGGCATTTGCACTCGTCGGGCTGCATGCCTATCTGATGCGCTTCTCGGGCGACACGCCGGCGCGGCGCGTTCGGCAAACGCTGGCCAATCGCCTGATGAGCCAATTCAAGGCAAACTCCTCGAGAGATTGGCCATGGTGCGAAGACGTCCTCACTTACGACAACGCCAAGCTTCCACACGCACTCATTCTAACCGGCACGGACATCGACGACCGGGAGATGCTGCAGCAGGGACTTCATTCGCTCGAATGGCTGGTAAAGCTGCAGATTCTCGAGAGTGGACGTGTGAGCCTGATCGGCAACCGCGGCTGGCTCGCACGGGACGGCAAGCGTGCCAGGTTCGACCAGCAACCGGTGGAAGCCATGGCCATCACCGCGGCCTGTGCCGAGGCGTATCGCGTGACCAGGGAGGAGGTGTGGTTCGACCGCGCCCGCACTTTCCTCGACTGGTTCACTGGCAACAACGACACTGCATCGAGCCTGTACGACTACCAGACCGGAGGTTGCCGCGATGGACTGAGCGCCGACGGGCCGAACCTGAACCAGGGGGCGGAGTCAACGCTGGCGTGGCTGATCGCATTGTTGACGATGATGGATGTGCATCGGAGCCGGGCGCTCGAGCAAGAGAGCGGCCAAAATAGCCTGGAACCAACAAGCGGCATGGAGACGGCAGTCAAATGATCCGCTCATGCCAGATCGAGCTACAAACATGGCCACGGAGGGCCTGATGATCATATCCAGCGAGATTCCCGTTCGACGGCTGCCGATCCGACTCGAAGGGGATGACCGGCGAGTCATCCTCCGCCCCTTTGTCGTGAGCAACAGCCGGGTGCGGACACTGTTCGAGCGTCTGGACGCCATGACGGAGGAAACCGTCGCCAGACTGCTTGCCGAGGTGTCGGCAAGCTTCAAGGACCGGCATACGAAGCTCTCCGCCGCATTCGACGAGCATTACAGGATGGGCCGGGAATTAACCGGTTGGAATCGAGATTGGTCCAAGCCGCGGCAGGCGCTCGCCGGAGCGTACCTGACGATGGAGTATGCGGTCGATTCGGCAGCGCTTTTCAATCCTTCGATCGTTGTGCATCCGAATCAATCCGACCTGCCGGCGGGAGCCGTGCGCTTTCTGATGAGCTTGCGGGCAACCGGTGAAGGACACGTGTCGTCGATCGTGTTCCGGACCGGGACGATTACCTCTGATCTGCAGGTCTGCATCGATCCGCTGCCAACGAAACTGAGCCGGGCGCACGCAGCCCCGGACCGTGCTTATGAGCGTGCGCTCTTCGGTCGCAAGCTCGGCGAGATCGGGATCAACGGCGAGATTGTCGAGCGCGTGCTGCAACAGGTACCGGAGCGATTTACCCTGAGGGAGCTTTCATTCGCGGTCGAACAGGTTCGACCGGCGACGGAATGGATCGCGGATGCGGCAGAGACATTGCGGACGATCCTCTTTCTCGCCCAATCGAACTATCACATCGATCTGGAACCGAACACGATTTCACAACTCGTGATCTTCCCGATGAGCGAGGATGAGTCCCGAGGGATTGAAGATCTTCGGATGGTCCGCTTCATCGAGGATGACGGCTCGGTCCTCTACTACGGCACGTACAACGCCTACAACGGTTTTCGCACGCTGCCCATGATGATGTGCTGCCGGGATTTCCGCCGGATCGAGATCCACTCGCTCAACGGCTCGGCGGCGCTGAACAAGGGGATGGCACTGTTTCCCAGGCGCATCGGCGGGAATTACGTGATGTGCAGCCGGATCGATGGGGAGAACCTGTTCATCAGCTACTCGAAAGAGATGTATTTCTGGGAACACGCCGAGCGCATGATGGCCCCCAAATACCCGTGGGAACTGATGCAGATTGGAAACTGCGGCTCGCCAATTGAGACGCCGGCGGGCTGGCTGTTGCTCACGCACGGTGTCGGGCCGATGCGCTGCTACTCGATCGGTGCCATGCTGCTCGATCTGAATGACCCGCTCAAGGTCATCGGCCACCTTCGCCATCCGCTGATCGCGCCACTGGGCGAAGACCGCGAGGGCTATGTTCCCAACGTCGTATACACCTGCGGCGCCATGATTCACGGCGATCATCTTCTGGTCCCCTACGCTCAGGCGGATAAGTCCACCGGGATTTCGGCGGTGGAGGTTAGTGGGTTGATCGATCGCCTGATCGATAGCCACACGAATTGAAGATCCTGCTGGGTCTGCATCGTCGGCGACTAATCAGCCAGCCATTGGGAGGGCGACCGTGCGGCGCTGAGAATGGGTCTGCGCCTCCATAGGCACGCGACGGACGGTGGCGTCTCGAGCTGCTTCGGACCGGTATCCTGGAAACCGGAGGCCGGTTGAGCCGTTCGATCCTGCCGAACATCAGCCGCAGTGCCCAGCCGGCGGTACGTCGGATGGATTGGATCAAGCCGAGCATCCCAACAATCTGCATTCCGGCGGGCTTCAGACCGACTCTCGTCTTTCGGCAGAGCAACGCCTTCACCAGCCAAACTGGATTGTAAAATGCGAAGTATCCGACCAGCAGGTTCAGTTGCTTTCGCCATGGTCGCGCGTGACTGGAGGCGAGCACGTAATTGCCATCGCACATATAAGGCTCTGCCCGTTTGCCGCCGGCGCTGGCGATGACAAGGCCCGCGGTGAAAGTCTGTTCATACATCTTTGTTCCCGGCGAAGGCGTCATCATCAGCACCTGGAGCGACACCGCGCCTGCTTGGCGCAAGAGATTGATCTGATTGAGCAGGCCGTAGTTGCTTCCACGCGAATACAGCGGTTGCGAGTCATGATGCATCATCATCGGCATGGGGCAGATGCCCGCTGGCGCATCAGTCGGAATGCTTCGGATGTTTTGTCAACACTCTGACCTTTATTCACCAGCGTGGCCGTCATGTCTTCGACGCCCAACCACAGGGCGCGGCACCCGGCCTTGTGCAGCAGCGGCAGGTGCGCTTTCATTTGAAGCGTGTCGTGGACAGTGACTTCCGTGTACCACCGCGCCCTGCGTCGTAAAGGCGTGCCCTCGAATTCTGCGCTTGCCAGCGTCTCAACGATCTTCAACGTCAGCGCCTTGTTGTTAAAGAAATTGTCATCGACGCCAAAGAAGTTGCGGATTCCGTATTCCTTATACAGGCGCCACATTTCCTCTGCGATGCGATGGGGGCTCTTGAGGCGGTGCTGGCGCTGGTTGTACGCGGGAATCGGGCAGTAAGGGCACGCGAATTTGCAGCCAAAGGTGAGGACCAGCGATCCGATGGGCGTGTGCCGCCGAACGCGCTCGGCCGGCAGAGCACGAACGGCTAGCGTCGTTGCGGAACTCGGCGGCTCCAGCAGGCGATAACCGAGTGCGGGATGCGGCAGCTCGTCCAGGTTTCCCAATAGTCGCTGTACCCCGGTGTCCACCAATTCCTCGGCTACACCATCACGATCGCCGCGCGGATAAACCAATCCGGGAATCGCATCCAGCGCCCCTGGTCTGGCGCGGAGAAACGCCGATCGCATTGGTTCTCCCTCGGCGCACAGCGACAGGACGACTTCGAGGAGGCTCAGCAGGACAAATTCTTCACCCGTCACCGCCACGTCCGCGCCGCCCGGCTCGGCCGGATCGCCATTGAATAGCAAGTGCGGCTCATAAACGGCGTGCGAGCCGCCAGCGATGATCAGCGGCCGGTGCGTCCGTTCGATCCGTCGCGCATCTCGCATCAACTCCATCGCGCGGCCGGAATGCATCCCCATGCTCGACACCATGAACAGGTCGGGCACTCTTCCATCCAGCATCATTCGCGACGGACGGAAACTGGTGTTCCACTGCTGCAGGACAATCCGGGTCTTGTCGAATCCCACGTCCGCCATCGCCGACCCAATCGCGCGCACGCCCGCGGGCGCCATGCGCGTATCCGCGTAGATGAACGGCAGCATCCGTGTGCGATGGTCAAACGCGCAGGCGATCACCGTCACCAGATCGTGTTTCGGAGCCATCGACCTCAGCCGCTCCCGAAGCCGAGTCAATTCTCCGGGACGCAGCAGCTCATCTCCGCGGGTACGACGGGGTAGTTCCATATTCCACGCTCCAGAATCGATGGAAACAGTCGGCGAACGCGGTGTCCGAGGGTATAATACGCATGGGCGATGGTAGAGTCGCGGGCTCCTTGTGCCGCGACGCGATTCAAGCCTTTCGACCGTAGATCCAACTGAAGGCGTGACGAGGCTCGGATTCCAGCTTCTTCTCCACTTGCTCAGCCATCTGTTCGTATTGCCGGGGCAGCCTGCAGAGGTATTCCTGAGCGCGGGCGGCTTTACCGGAGACCTGACGTTCGGCAACCCGCCACGTCTTAAGCAGGTGATCGGTCACCGCCGCATAGTCGCGGATGGTATAGACTCCGGTGCGCTGCGCCACCGTCGCAAAATGATCGAACAGGTCGGGGTCCTTTCCATCGAACATGAGCTTCCCGGGCATCACGATGATCCGCCGCATCATGTTGCGAAAGGTCATCATCCCGCCCTCGGGGTCCTCATCCATCACCCGGGACATCATTCGCGTGTAGAAGGCCTCGTGCCGCCCCTCATCGCCGGCGATTTTCATGCAGATGGTATTCAGGCTCGCTTCGCCACGCGCGGCCGCGAGGCGGGCGGCATTCGCGTGGGAGATCTTGGTGGCCCGCTCCTGAAAAGCGGTATAGACCAGTCCGCCGTATAAGTCCGGGTAAGCCTGCGGGTTGAAGCCGTTGTTCAGCAGATGATGGATGGTCACTTCGATCGAGCGCATATCGACGCGCCCGGTCAGGCGCAGGTATGCGTTGAGCAGGTCGCCGTGGCGGTTCTCCTCGGCGGTCCATCCCCGCATCCAGCGGGCCCAGGGCGCGTTGCTGCTGCCGGTCGGATCATCCGCCAGGAGATTGAGCGCGATCGAATAGCTGGGCAGCGCTTCCTCGGTGATCATGTCCGCCACCAGAACGACCAGCAACTCGTCATCGAGCTGTCCGGCCGGCTCGCGGAACCGCCGCAGGCGCTCGATCCAGTCTTCGGCGGCCAGATCAGGAAGGTAATCCGTCGGCTGCCAGGCTTCATCGATCGGCAGGAGGAGCAGGTTCTCTGCTACGTCGCTCTCGAGCCCGCGAAGGAGCTCTGCTTGTAAACGGGGCCCGGGTTCTTCAATCATGTATTCTCCTCAGCACCGCGGGACTCCCCAGAAGCGCGAGCGGCATCATCAATCATCGCCACCAATAGTTTCTTCGCCGCGGCATTCATGGCGGGGTCATCACTGGTGAACTGTGCATAGCCCGCCGGATCGCAGCGGGCCGAGTCGAGGTAAAAGATGGTTTGATAAGTCCGGTCGTTCTCTTCGCGCAGGAACCGACGCGCTTCGTGCATTTGTCCCTTGTGAAAAATGGAGAAATGATCGTGCATTCGCTTAGCTCCAGGGGAGAAACCGGCCGACGTCCCGACAAACTGCAAGACTCCGCAGCTACCACTCGGGCGATCCATGCTTTTCCGCCGCTTTCTTGCCGGATGCGGAGAGAGGAATCGCATCCAGCTCAAACCATTTGTGCCACGATGTCGTGTGGTCGTCCCACTCCACCAGATACGGGAACTGCTCGAGAACACCGTCGCAATCTGGTTCATGGTCAACAACGACCCCCAGATTCTCGGGCGCAGTGCGCAACGAGACTTTTCGTCCAATCTTATAGGTATTCATGATCTTCTCCATCCTTGGTTAAAAGCTTGTTGTTCAAACCCGCCGCGCGAGCCGGCCCACGACTGCGACCAGCTCCGCGGGTTCGGCCGGCTTGGCCATGTGCAGATCGAAGCCCGCCAGCATCGCACGCCGCCGATCTTCTGATCTCGCCAGCGCCGTCAATGCGACAACCGGGACATCCCGTCCCCGTTGCGGCTCCAGGGCGCGAAGCTGCTTCACAAATTCATAACCGTCCATCGCGGGCATGCCGATGTCGGCCAGCACCACGTCCGGCAACGGCTCGTGCAGCAACGCCAGACCCTCGGCTCCGGATGCGGCTGTGGCGACCTGTGCCCCGCAACTTTGCAGCACCCGTTTCACCAGCTCGGTGGCATCCGCATCATCATCCACGATGAGCACGCGCACGCCGTCAAGCTGAGGAGCGTACGGCGGCAGAAGCTCCTGCGGCGAGCCGGGGTGTTGCCGGCCCTTGCTGTCCGGCTTGGCGTGAAGGATCGACACCGGCAACGAAACAATAAAGGTGCTTCCCAAGCCAAGACCAGCGCGCTCTAGCGCGCACGGTGCCGCCATGCAGCTCGGTCAGGCTCTTGACGATCGCCAGTCCCAGCCCCATGCCCGCGTACTTGCGAGTCAGGATCGGTTCCGCCTGGCTGAGCCGGTCGAACACGTGCGGCAGAAACTCCGGGCTGATGCCCTGGCCAGTGTCGCTGACCGAGAGATCCAGGTGCGAATTCGAGCGCTCCAGGACGATCTGCACCTTGCCGCCTTTGTCGGTGAACTTCAGCGCGTTTGACAGAATGTTCCAGACGATCTGCTGAAGCCGAGCCGGATCGCCGGTGACCGGTCCGGCCAGCGGATCGATCACCTTCTCGATGCGGATGCTTTTGGCCTGGGCCGCGGGCCTGACGGATTCCAGCGCGGCGTCGATGATCGCCGGCAGCTCAACCCGCTGCACGTCGAGCCGCATATTGCCGGAAACCACCCGGCTCATGTCCAGCAGATCGTCGATGAGCTGCGCCTGGAGCCGCGCGTTGCGCCGATCACCTCCAGCGCTTCGGTCAGCTCTTCGACGGTCGATTCACCCGGCTTGATCAGTTGCGACCAGCCGAGAATGGCATTGATGGGCGTGCGCAGCTCGTGCGAGAGATTGGCCAGGAACTCGTCTTTCAGCCGCCCCGCGCGTTCGGCCTCGGCCCGGGCGTCGCGTTCTGCGCCGAGGAGTTGCTCCTGTTCGGCACTTCCGCGCTCCTGAAGGGACGGCAGATCCTCGCGCACCGCCGACGTGTCGGCAACACTCCCGCCAAGCCCATCTAATCCCTTGACCAGCCCTTTCCCCAGTCTTTCCCGGTGGGTCATAGCATTCTCCGTGGCCGGCTCTTTCCAATGTTGAACACGGGACGCTAACACGCATGCCATAGCAGACCATCATGACTCCCGCGTCCGAGCGACCCGCCGTCATCCTCCCAGCCGGGCTCAAGCGGCCTGGCATCCTGAGGCGGACCGATTTCCTCCGCCTTCACCGCGGCCGTGTGAATGACGATGCAGCGCGCGGCCCTGCGGACGTGCTCGGCCTGGTCTGCCGTGACGCGGTTTTGGAAGACTTCGGCCCCGTGTGCCCGCAGCGCTTCCCAGTCCGATCTCCAATAGATCTCGTACCAGCGGGCGGCAGCATCGCCGCGAAGGCTCTGGACCCACTGAACTGCTTCGCCGTGGGCGTCGGAGAGCTTCAAAATGAAAGTCACGCCATTGTTCAGGTCATCTTTGCTTAACATGGTTGCCGTCCTTACCCACCGCGCAAAGCATCCGTCACGAACGCAGGCGCTTCAGGAAGTGGATTCGTAAGAAAGAGTTCCCGGGAGCACCCACGCCCCCGGGAACTCACAGCCGCTTGGGCGCTTTGCAGCGCTCGCAGGGCGGCTGCTGTTGTTCGCCAGCCCATTTGCTCCAATAAAGAAGCCGACGTGAACCGAGCCCTTTACCGGCGGGCGTTCACGTCGGCTTACTCTTCGCCGGACCCTCCGGCCTTGCTGCGGCCGGGTTGCCCTTCGTCTAGTCGTCCGACGACTTCGTTTGTCTCTCTTCGCCTCCAAGCCAATCGCCGGGAAGCTAATTCACTCTAGCCCGCCCGCCGGCGCGGGACAATAGCATTCCGCGCAAATTCACTTTATTTCCCGCTCGGCCACAGTCGCGCCCGCTGCGCCGCCGGGCTCGCCTCTGCTGACTGCCCGCCGCGGCGATCTTAGCGCCGCCGCGGCTCGACCGCCGGCGACGCCGGTCGAGCGAAGTGTTGTGCTGCGATCGCGCAGATCAGTTCCGCCGCCTCAATTTGTGCCGGCGAAGCCGACGGCGGCAGCGTGATCCGCAGCGCCTTGCGGTTCCAGCCGGTCAGGTCTTTGAAATGGGGTGCGGGGTTGGGAGATCGGCTGTCGAGCCGCTTGATCACCAGCACCTGCTTAGACGGCTCGATCTCATACTTATCCGGTTCGACCGTTGAAGCAGGCGCCACGATGCCGGTCTGCTGCGCTTCGTCCAGCACGTCGGGGCAGTAGATGGTGAAGACGCCGTCCCGCAGATCTTCCAGAGCGAACACCTGCATGCGGAATTTTCCGTCGGCAATATAGACCTGAAGCGTCTGCCTGCCCACCAGCTTGGCCGCGAACGGTGCAAGGTTCATGAGGCTGCACGCCAGCCGCCGCCACAATTGCGCGCTTTGCTGATCCGCGCCCGCATCGAGCACCGTCACCCGGCGCTCCGCGTTGAGCCTGTCCTTTGGAGGCAACTTTGCCAGGAACTCCTCGAAGCTCAGCGGATGGGACAACAGGGCCCGTGCGGCGGCTAAAGTCTTGCTCTGCGAATGCGACATTGGATCAGATGATACCCCTGCAAGAGAGTATTTGGGAGATTCCACGGGAACCGGATTCATGTTGCCTCACTGCCGCCATGTCAGTCGATTGCCGCGACGGGGCCAATGCCCAACCACTTGCACCCAGTAAGACGTTTACGCGAACTGCCGGCGGCGTTTGAATCGCGATCGACCGTTGACGCTCCCGCCCCGCCTCGAAGCGCCGCGGTGGCTACGGCCGTGGGATGGCACGCCCTGGCCGTGCGCTGCGGCCGCGCCGGGGCCGAGAAGCGATTCCCGATTGGCGCGGGCGTCAGTTCGCGGCTGGAGCGGGTGAAACCTGGCTGGTCGTTGCGCACGGGGATGGCTTGGCGGATTAGGCGCTCGATCGCCTTGAGGTTGGGCAGTTCCTCGCGGTCGCAAAAGCTGATCGCCACGCCGCTGGCGCCGGCGCGGGCGGTCCGCCCGATGCGGTGAACGTAGGACTCCGGCTCATGCGTCAGGTCATAGTTGACCACGTGGGTGATGTCGTCGATGTCGATCCCGCGCGAGGCGATATCGGTGGCAACAAGGATGGGCGTGCGGTCGGCGCGGAAGTTCTTCATCGCCCGCTCGCGCGCGTTCTGGGACTTGTTGCCGTGAATCGCTTCGGAGCGGATGCCGTGGGCGTGCAGATTCCGCACCAGCCGGTCGGCGCCGTGCTTGGTTCGGGTGAAGACGATCGCGCGGGCGATCGGCAGGTCCTTCACCAGATGCGCCAGCAGTGCGGCCTTATTCGCGCGCTCGACCATGTATACCGACTGGTCGATGTTGTCGGCGGTCGTCGCGACCGGCGCCACGTGGATTGTCACCGGCTTGTGCATCAGCGAGTGCGCCAGGTCCCGGATTTCCGCCGGCATGGTCGCGGAAAACAGCAGCGTCTGACGATTGGCCGGCAGCTTGGCAACGATCCTGCGAATCGGCTGAATGAAGCCCATGTCCAGCATGCGATCGGCTTCATCGAGCACGAGGAACTCGATGCCGCGCAGATCGACATGCCCCTGCGTCATGAGATCGAGCAATCGCCCCGGCGTGGCGATGAGGATGTCCGTGCCGCGGCGCAGCGACTGCACCTGGTGATGTTGCGACACGCCGCCGAACACCACCGTCTTGCGGAGCTTGAGGTTTTTGCCGTAGGTGCCAAAGCCATCGGAGATCTGCGTCGCAAGTTCGCGGGTGGGACAGAGGACCAGGCGCGCGCCGGACGGAAGTCACGGGCGATCCCGCGCCCGCCGCGGAGAGGCGATGGAGAAGCGGCAGCGCGAACGCCGCCGTTTTACCCGTGCCGGTCTGGGCGCACGCGAGGACGTCGCGGCCTTCCAGAACGTGCGGGATCGACTGCGCCTGCACGGGCGTCGCGGTGGCGTAGCCCTCGGAGGCGACGGCCTTGAGAATGGGAGCGGAAAGACGAAGAGCGGAAAATTGCATGGGTTCCTTGTGTGAACGCGGTTGCGCACCACAAGGGCCACGGCAAGCGCCGAAAAAGGCCGCAGATGCGCTACAACTGGCTTGGTATCGGATCAGAAAGGTGCCGAAAGGCGTGGCTTTATGAAAGACCTTGGCGGGCAGTTGTCACCGCTGATTATATCGGCACAAACCGGAAAGTCGATAAGCCGGCCTCTGAAAATAGATCGGGCGAGCGCTTCGGAGCGTCCCCTCCGGATTCGCCCGGCGTCCTGGAGCGCCGCGCTCCACCCATCGCTTTTTTTTGGACCCTGTCGCGGCGGGCGACCGCGGATGAGGCACCAAACCACGATTCAAGCCAGTGGGGCAAATGGCAATGTGTATTTTGGGGGTGGTCCGAAAAACCTTACGCCCCTACCATGCGCCGACGTTTCCCCTTTAACCCGCAGGCGGCCCTTGGCGGCCGGCAAGCTCTGCTGCACGCGACGGGCTGAAGGCAAGGCATGAAGCCCCGCCAACGCCGACGAGCCTGCGTATGAACCGGATCCTGATTGTCGATGACGCCGTCCGCCCGGCCGAGATGCTGCGAAAGCTGCTCTCGCTCTGCGGCTTTGAGGTGGCGTGCGCCGCCGATGGAGAAGACGGTCTGGCCTTGCTCGAGCCGTTCGCGCCGCAGGTGATCATCCTGGACCTGGAGATGGCGGTGCTGGATGGCTATGGGTTTCTCGAAGCGCTGAGGCTGCGGCCGGACTGCTGTGCGCTGGCGGTGATCGTCTTCACCGCCGCGCTGGATCCGGAACTGGCGCGACTGAGAGATCTGGGGATGTCGCAGTTCTGTGCAAAGGGCGAGACAACTTTCAACACGCTGCTCAAGCATGTCCACGACTGCATGCCGGTGTGCTGAACCCCATGAGGGACATCGGGGATGGAACAGATTCCTTCACGAGCAGTTGGGACGAGACCTGCTGAGCCTGCGCTGTGTTTCATCCGGCTTCAAGCTGGGGTTCCGCCCCAAAGCTGTCAGCATTTCCAACCGCCGCCATAAGAAAGCCGCGCCGACTCGGCAGGATCGTCGGGATTGCGCAATCTATCTGCCAGCTGCTTCCCGCGTCGAGGCAGAGCGGAGCTGGTACTCCCGGATCACTTCGCGCACGCGGCTCATCGAAAAACCGTGCTCGCGACTCAGTTGGCTCAACCGCTCGTTGACCGACAGTGTGTCGGGCAGCCCCAAGTCGGCGCGAAGTGCCGCCGCGGGCATCGCGCCGGCTGCCGCAGCCTGGGCTAACGTCATCGAACCTCGAATGGACTGGGCGTTCGCATCGGCCGATATCCCGGCTGGGATACTCACGGCACGGCCACGGTCTTCTCGGGGACCGGCGGCGGCACCGATGTCCTGCACGCCAAGACGGGCGACGCGGACGAACGCCCAGAAGACTGCCACAATGCCCAGCACCAGCGCGATCCCCGCGACGTTGCGCCGCCATGGGCGCTGCCGCGTTTGTTCTGACGTGTTAGAGAGGCGGCACAGGCGCAGAACGGTTACGCATACCCACTGCCAGTGAAGAGTCACATGCACCAGCAGGAGCAGGCCACCGGCAAACGCGATCCAGAAGTGGATGTCTCCCCAGTCGTGCCGTCCCAGGCCCCAGAGAAGCCGGCGGCTCCCGCTGCCGGGCGGCAGCACGAATCGAGTGAGCAGCCCCGTCGCGATCAGCCCGAACACCACCAGCGCCGTGGCCGCATCGATCAGGAGATTGAGCGTATTACGTTTCATGATCGCGTGCCACGTAACGAGAATTGACTCGACCGCTTTCCCAAAATGGGTACAGCAGCACGTTCAGCATGGAGCCGGTCCTTCCTGCCTGCCCCGGCAAGCGCGTTGTCTGCTCTGACCCGGTCTTGGCATAGAACTCCCGGGCTTTGGCCAGCAACTGGTCCTCGGTGAGCTGAGGCTGGTCTACCACCACCGCCCCGACGACCAACTCCGCCAGTTCTTTGTGATGCCGCTTCAGCTCGGCCAGAAGCTGCTCCATGGCACTGCTGGCGCCCGTGCCGCTGCCGAACAGGAGAATCTGTTCGGCATCACCAAGCGTTTTGGCGACTGCCTCATAGAAACTCTTGAGCTCGGGCTTGCGCTGGCCGTTGGAATCATCCTCGACGTAGTGCAGGTGCCGGCCGGCGCCGCTCTGGTCGTAGGGCAGAACACGCTCCGGCAGCGAGCCGTGCAGCTGTGCCTTGTAGATGCGCGCCAGGCGATGGTCGATAACCACCAGAAGATGCAAGCCGTGGGCGCACGGCTGTGGAACCGCCGAAGCCGATTGTTCGAGAAAGCGTCGCAGGTCCATCAATTCCTGCACATCGGAAATATGCTTGCGCGGCGGACGATGCAGGAGCAGCGTCCGCCCATTGCGGCTGACTCTGAGCGTGCCCTCGTGCTCCTCACGGAGGACCACGCCGGTCATGGCCTCGAGCATGGTGCGCACGTCTCGCCAGGCCAGGTTGCGTGCCACCGGATGCTGGAAGATGGCATCGAAGGTGCGTCGGTGAGAACCCTGTAATTGCGTTTCCATTGTGGCTTTCCTTCAAACCGGCTGACGTTAATCCGCCTTCACGCGCTTGCTCCACTGGTGATCCAGCATGAACACCTGTCCGGGATGCTGGTGGAACTGCTGCATGAGCGTCGCCAGCTCGCCGGACCACATTTCCTCCTCGACCTGCTCGGTGATGTACCAGTGCAGCAGGACTTCCAGCGCGTGATCGTTCTCCTTGCGCCACCAGTTCGAAGAGTCGGTGGATGGTTTCGGTTGTGGCACGTTCCAGATCGCGCACGGAGTTGACGGCTTCGAGCGGCGAAGCGAATTCATTCTTTGGCGCACCGATGGCGAGCAGTTCCACCTGTGCGCCACGATCTCGAACATGCTCGATCAAGCGCGCCGCATGCGTGCGCTCATCCTGCACCTGCTGTGCCATGAAGGCTTCCAGCCCGTGAAGGTTCAGGCGGCCGAAATAGAGCGAGGCGGCCTCATACGCGTGGGCGTTGCTTTGCTCGTGCTGGATCTGTTTATTGAGAGCGCTCAAAACCGTTGGCTTGATCATGCTGGTCTCCTGTCGTTCCTGGTGAATTGGTGTTATCGAGGCTGGGCGCCGTGGCCGGGGCGGTCGTGGGTGAGATCCACTTGTTCACCGCGTGCCCTGCCTTGTCGATCGCCTCGCCGGAGGTCTCAGCGGCCTGGCCGACGGCGGATCTGGCCTGGGTGGTGGCGTTCTTGGTCGCGTCCATGGCCGTCCGCCCGGCATCGTTGGCGGCGTTGATCCCGGTGTTCACGCCGGAGCCGGCCTTGTCGATGCCCGTCTTCACGGCATCGCCGGTCGTCTCGGCGGCGTTTTGAACGCTGTCGCCCGCTTTTTCCGCACTCTTTCGGTCACAGCCGATCAATGTGGCCGCAATACCCAGCGCACCGCAGGCAATGAGAGATGTAAGGAGTCGCTTGTTCATGATGGTTCCTTTCGTGTCTTGCCGCCACAGGCGGCGAATCGTTCGTTACGCAGTTGTATTTACCGGCAGATAGCGCACCGCAACGCGCAGTATCACGCGATGCCCGAAGGGTGTACCTGCGCCATGGGAAGGGCGTCGCCAAGCTTCTTGAGCAGGGCTTCCTCCTGCTTCAAGCGCTGCACGATGTACTCTCGATAGGCACGAGCCGCCGTGTGATTTAATTCAACCCGGCTGCTCTCTAACGCCCGTGACAAAAGCAGGTGAAGTTGGATCAACTCATCATCGGAGAATTGGATTTCGGTTGCCATGGTTCATATCTCCTTACGCCGGCGGTCTTCACCGGCTTGAGCGACTTGTGCCCGGCGAGCATCACAGTGCAACTGTCGGATTCTCGCGGCGCACAGCCCAATAGGCGTCAGCTTCCGATTCAAGCTGCTGCAGCCGCGAATAGTAGTCCGGAAACTCCTTGAGATGGGCCCAGGCGATCTTCCCGGTCAGCAGCATGTTGTCTCCTGTGACATCGGTCTCGGGATCATGCGCACCGTGTTCGAGTTCCACCGCCAGCCCGCTCCGGAATTCCTTGAGATCAACCTTGGTCCAATCGATCTTGAGCTCGTTGCCGATCGCGCGGGCTTCATCCAGGCTGATTTGCTTGTTTCGATTCATTTCAGATTCTCCTGTCCTGCATTTGGCATCCAGCTTCGCCCGCTCTTTCTCACGTCCATTCCGGCGCGAAGCGGTCCACGCCGAACTCGTTGCTCGCCTACGCAGGAGCTTGTTGCCCGGCGAGCACACGCTCGCAAACCTTCCGGCAGTGGTGCCCGACGATCGCCAGACTGACCGCGTCTCCGAACAGCCGGGGACGGTGACGCGGTCCATATCAACAGTTTCCAGTACTGAAACCGCTCGCGGCCGAAGATGCCGAGGCGATAAAGCGAGCGTAGGAATGCGACCACCTCGGGCCGGCCGATGCGGGTGCGGCGTCCCGACGAACGGTACTCGCGGAGAAACGTGCGGGCGCATCGATCAGTAGGCGCTGGGAGAATAGATGCTCTGCAGGACAAGCTCATAGCCGCTGCGCAGGGTCTGTGCGCCGATGACCGGCGCGATGTTGCTCGTCCCGTCCACGTTGTCGCCGGTGCACTGGCCACGAAGACGGCCCTGCTCCTCAAGTCGGCGATGCAATCGCGTTCCGGGGATCGCCTGGAGCAGGCCCACCATCGCCGTCGCGATGCCGGAGCGCTGGATGAAATCCACCTGGCGATGAAAGACATTGGGGGTGTCCGTATCGAAGCCGACGATGAATCCACCCTGCACCTCCAGGCCGGCGCTGCAGACGCTTCACGTCGGCCAAAAGGTCCCGGCCCAGATTCTGCTTCTTGCCGCATGAAGCCAGCGCCTTATCACTTGGCGTCTCGATACCAACAAAGACGGTGTCGAAGCCGGCGTTCACCATCAGTCTCATCAGTTCCGGATCGTCAGCGAGATTGATCGAGGCCTGCGTGTTGAAGTCCATGCGCCGACCGCGCTCCTGCCATCGAACCAGCGCCGGCAGGAGATCTTCCTTCAAACGTCGGGGCTGGGCGATCAGGTTGTCATCGACGAAGAAGACCGGACCGCCCCACCCGCAGTCGGCTAGCGCTTCCAACTCGGCAATCACCTGAAGCGAACGCTTCGTTCGAGGGCGCCGGCCGAACAGCGATGTCACATTGCAGAAGTCGCAGTCGAACGGACACCCGCGCGAGAACTGCACGGCACCCATCGCATAGCGGCGGAGATCCGCCAGACGCCAAAGCGGCACCGGACTGGACGCCATGTCTGCGTGTTCGGTGCTGCGGTAGATCCGAGAAGCGGCACCGGCGGCGAGGTCCGCGAGGAACGGTGGGAGCGTCAGCTCCGCCTCGTTGAGCACGAAGTGATCGACTTCCGGGAACTGTTCGTGGTCAATGGTGAACAGCGGCCCCCCGGCCACGACTTTCACCCTGGCCGAACGACAGCGGGCCAGCAGCCGCCGTGCCGATTCCCTCTGCACGGCCATCGCGCCGATGAATACGATGTCTGCCCATCGCAGGTCCGCGTCCGTTAGCTGACTAACGTTAAGGTCGACGAGCCGCTTGTCCCATTCTTCTGGCAACATCGCTGCGACCGTCAGCAATCCCAGTGGCGGCAACAAGGCGCGCTTCCCGGTGAACTTCAGCGCATGGCGGAAGCTCCAGAACGTGTCAGGGAATTCGGGGTAAGCCAACAGTGCGTTCATAGTCCACCGTCCTCACTTGACGCAGTGCCGCCGGCCCTTGCTGTGCGCGCGAAGCTGGATCTGATTTTCGATTTCGATCCGGTCCAGGTGCCTTTGAACCACCGGATCACATCTCGTCGCGCCGCCGGCGGGGTGGGTGAGGGTCAAGAACTGCGCAACGCCGCCCTGGAGCGACAGGCGATCGTTGCTCCCAGCGGCGACCTGCTTCCCATTTCGCGTGATCGCCCATTCCTGACTCGTGGCGATAAACAGCCACCGCGATCCATCATCGCCAGCCGACTCAAACAAAGCTTGTGTCGCAGGACTTCTTCCCATCGTCATCGCCGCTTTCCTTCGGATAAAGGACCGTTCTCCGTACCGGTCAGTGCGCCACACGGGCCGGGCGGCCTCTCCTCGGACTGTTTGGACGGCCGTCGCTGTGCAATCTGTTTTTCCAGTGTCTTCTGGACTTCGCCAAGCTGTTTCGACATGAGCAACGCCCGGATGCCCGAAGTGGACTTCTCGGGGCGGAACTCAATTTCGTAGCAAGCGGGAGTGGAGCTGAACCAGGTGCTGCACACGAGGCCCACGTCACCACGATGCAGCCCCAACTGAGGGATGTCCTCCATCAACTGCACCCGTCCATCAATTGCTATCAAGGTCATGACATCACCGCTGTCGATCCCGCACCAGGGTTCGAAGATTCTCGATGACTTCCCGCCGTCCAGCCGCTTTACGACGACAGTCCGTTCGCCGCCGTTCTGACATCGCGGAACATCGATCAGCCGTCCAGTGACGCGGGGCTAATCACATGCGGCCTGGGGTCGTCGCTTCCCCGCAGCGGCAAAGGACACATACCGTTGGAAACCAGAACTAATGGACGCGTGATTGTTCGTTCCAACAACGACCGGTTGTCCATCGCAGGTGATCACCCAGCCATGATCCGGCTGAGTGACAAAAAGCCAACACGTGCCATCGCCTCTGATCGAGCGAAAAATCGCTTGAGCCGCGCCAGAGTTGCCGGTACTCATCGTGCTTCCTCCTTCACCAATCCCAGACTAATTGGCTCGGTCATCCCGATTCCAATCAGTTGCAGTAATGCCCTGGGCGAGCTGAAACACCTGCACCACCGTGCCGCTGGTGAAGACCTGCACCACGGTGCCGGTTGTCGTCTCAACTTCGGCGGCTACTTCGCGTACGTCGACGCCGGTGATTCGCTTGATCTCCTCTCGGAGCTGAGCCGCCGAGTTGGCGAACAGTTGCCGGTGGAACTCCTGAACCTTGGCAGCACCATCCGAATTCTTTGCCAGCGTCTGTTCAGCGGGTGTCAAAGCCTCGTGCAGCGTGATGACCAGTATGTCATTGCTGAGCACGACGGTTACCGCCTTGGGAGCATGTCCAGTCATCTTCTGCTGAAACTCGCGCGCTGCCTGGGCGACTTGCTCGGCCATGGTTGCGTTGGAATAATTAGCTCCTGGTTCCACCGGTAACCTCACGTTTCTTGGCAAGTTCGAAGGGGGCCAGGTCATGCGTGCGAGACAGACCCTCGGATGAGGTGCCAGAGCACCAGAAATACCACGGCTCCGAATACCGCGACCAGCAGGCTCCAGATATTGAAGCCGGTCACGCCGACGGCTCCGACCGCGTTGAAGATCCAACCACCGACCACCGCTCCGACGATGCCCAGCAGGAGGTCAAAAGCGAGCCCCTCGCCACGTCTGTTCACGATTTTGCTGGCTATGAAGCCTGCGATAAGGCCCAGGACGATCCATGCAAATACGCCGGTAATCATGATCCATCTCCTTGCCTGGCGCACGACAGGGCGCACCAAAAAAAGCCGACGCACTCGAACGCCCTTGAGCGTGCGGTTGCGTCGGCTTACTCGTCAACGGGTCTCCCGGGATGTACCGGGGTACCCTTCATCTAGTCATCCGAACGATTCGATTCAGCCATCAAGTCTTTAATTCCGGACTTGCGACTCCTTTATGATACGGCGACCACCCTGCGCAAAGCAAGGGAATAATCCCGCAAAGGAGGATATAATGCGGTTTGATCGATCGGCACGCTTGCCGGGATGCCATCGCAATCTGGGTGTGCCAATGAAAAGCCAGGGAGAACTTGAAGCTGCAACCTGCGAGGGCCTTCGCCGATTCGAGCAGGAGTACATGGGCCGGGGGCCCAAGGACATTCACGCGCACCTGATCGATGATCTGCTGGTCGTTCGTCTGCAGGGTGTCCTGACTGCGGCGGAGCAGCACCTCGTCAAATCGCTGCCGGCTGAGAAGGGAAGGGATCTTCTCAAGCAGGTGCGGACTCATCTGATCGAGACGGCGAGGCCTTTGATGGAAGCGATGATTCAGGAGGTCACCGGCATGAAAGTGCTGAGCCTGCACCACGACATCAGCACCGTGACGGGTGAAGAGGTCATTCTCTTCACCTTGGCCGGCCCGCCCACGTTTCGCGAGGCAAAGAAGAAATAGGTGGAATGCCAGTCACCGGCGTGATGAGTCGGCCACCGTGGCCATGAAGACTCTCTAACCCTCACAATGGCTTGAGAATGGGTCGTTTGCAGCGGATTGCCCTCAAATTGCCCTCATGGCAGATGACAAGACGGTAAGAAACTTACGTCTCACATTACAGTTCAATACATCTCCAGAATTCGAGCGAGAAATAAGGACTTACGGCAACCAGTTACTGCAACGGTGCTTCGTTCGTAAGTCCTTTTCTGCCGTTGCTTCGATCATCATTTCTGGACTGAAATCGGAGACTCAGCGCTGTGGTGCTAAGGCGGGGGTCCAGGGAAAGGTACCTGTGGCCAATGCACCGCGAAAGATTGGCATGTTCGGACCAGAAGCTCGTCATATCGGCTCCAAACGGGGTCGGCCGCGGAACGGTGAGGCAACGGTGCAACTACGGGGAGAGTACGGTGTGACCCCGGAATTGAGCCGGGCACGACATGGGGCAGATTATCCTTTGTGGCGGTGTTCTACGAGCAGACTGGCCAACGTGTTGCTTGCCTGGCCCCGGCAGCGTTGGGGGCCGTCCGGTTCTTTGCCCTCCCGTCCGCCAACACCCGGACAGGACCAACGAAAGGAAGCGGTGCCGCTCCCTCCCGCTCGCCGCCATCGCACGGCTCATGCGAGCCTCATGGAACACGACGCCATGTCTGCGCCACCGGCAGGATGGTGAGGTTTGCTTCAGGACTTAGCGAGCCGGCCCAATGCGCCTGGAAAAAAGAACCCCGATCATACAGACCGGGGTTCGGGAGAAGTGCCTACCAGCGCCCTTGGCGTAGGTCGTTTCCCATCCAATGTAAGCATCGGCACGTGAAGATGCGGACTTGACTTGCCCAGGGGACAATGACATCGGCCGTAATATCGGACTCATGGAAAAATGCCAATCGATCTCCAGTTGTTGCCGATGGAACAATGGAGACACATCGATATGCCCGACACACTCAGATCCTTGGGGGTGGAGGAGCCGAAGGTTTGCCCCGATGCAGCGGCCGTCATCAACGCATTGAGGGATCTGGCCAAGGCCGGTCAAAGCGAATGGGTGGAACAGCGGCGATTTCCCCGCAGCCCGTTCATTCGCCAGGCCAAGTTACGCGTCATCGGCATCACACGGCCGGATGATCCGATCCTCGCATTCACTTACAACGCCAGCGAAGCGAGCCTGGGGGTGGTAAGCCCCCGCCCTCTTCCGATTGGCGCTGAGGCGAACGTCAACATGATCGCACCCGGCGGCGCGTTGCTTCACCTTGAAGGTTACGTCACCCGCTCCCGGCCCGTCGCGGGATGGTACGACATGGGGATCGTCTTCTATCGGGGGCATCCTGCGCTCGGCGCTGCGGAGTTTCGCCGGCACGCGTAGTCGAGCCAGTGCAGCACGGCCACCGTCGCTGCCATCTCGCCCCTGAGCGAGGCTTACGCTTCCTGCCCGCGTAATTGTTCTCGCGGTGCCCCCCGGACCTGCTTTGCAGGAGTCGCGCGCTTTGACCCGTCCATGTCCCTTTGAAATGAGACGTATACCCGCGAAATCAGTCTGCGCGGCAGCCGTTTAGCACTACAGCGCGTAAGCTGGGGATTTCAGTCCAGAATTGCGGTCAACACATGAACAGACAAGGACTTACGGACGATCCGGCGATGAAGTGCTAAAAGGGCTCCTCTGGCCCCTTGGCTGGTGCGGCAAACTGTCATGTTCGGACCGCCATGTCCTCACATCGCCCCAAAACCGGGTCGGCGGCCCAGTGGGGAGGGTACGGTACTACAACGGTGAGAGTACGGTGTGAGTCGGGAGGAGATTTGGGCGCAACATGGGAGTGGAATGTCCTCTGTTGGGATGCTTCTTCACAAATGGGCTCTTGGCACAGCGCTCAAGGCGTTGCCGAAGCGACCTGGAGGCCCTGCAGGGCTTGCGGCGAGTCAGCGCTGGATGGCGCCTCGATGGTGCGGGAGAGGGTTCTGTCCGAAGCATGCGGTCCTTTAACTCTACATCCCGGCGTTGGCGATTGGCGGCCCCAAGAGATCTCAAGGGCGTTTGACCGAGCTGTGCAATACAGGGTAGGCTAGGCGCGGTCGCCAGGCTGTGAAGATACAACTCGGGAGCTTTGCCATGCGGATCGTTCGACGATGGGGGTTGTTCGTTGCGCTGGTGCTGGCGGGGTGTGCATCGGCAAAAGTGGTGCAGCTCGAGCAGGAGCCCAAGGCGCCGCTGACGGCGCCGTCCGTGGTGTATGTCGAGGATTTCGATCTCGGCTCGACGCGGCTGCAGTCTGATCCGGGATTGCTGGCGCGGATCAGTGACCGGCGCCCACACCTGTTTGATCGCGAGCCGTCGGACCCGGTGCAGAAGCTCAAGTTCCTGTCGAACCGGCTATCGGAGCAACTGGTCAAACAGCTCGACACCGAGGGGTTCGCTGCGCAGCGGCTGGGGAACGGCGCACCGCTTCCTGGCAACGGCTGGCTGCTGGGGGGCTCGATGCTCGAGGTGACGGAGGGCAATCGGCTGATGCGCTCCGTGATCGGATTCGGCACGGGGCAGGACCACGCGCAGCTCTATGTGACACTGACAGATCTCTCGCAGACGCAGCGGCCGGGAATTATGAACTTCGACGTGAATTCCGATTCCGGCAAGATGCCTGGCGCGATCGTCACGCTCAATCCCTACGCAGCGGCGGCAAGATTTGTGCTCGCGCGGTTTGATTCGGAGCGCGACATCGATCGGGCCGCCAAGGCAATTGTCCAGGCGATCGACACCTACGCGAAGAACCATGGCGTGGCACCGGTGAAATGATGGGGTGTCACCGATCTCCAGACAACGTCGCAAGGACGCGAAGCACGAGAATGAGAGAAGAACCTCCTGGCTGAACCTTTCCGTCGCAGAGGCGCGCTCGTGCCCCGGCGGCATGGGGGAGGTGCGGGTGCGGCGGAGAGCTCGGCGACGTTCCGAGCATACTGATTCGGCCTTTTGGGCCCCGGTGCAAAGGTCCTTGGCGGGCGCGGGGCTGATCGTCGCGGTGGCCGCGTGTCTGGTTTCCTGCAAGAAGCAGGCGATCGTGCTGCCGCCGCCGACGGTGGAGGTTGCACCGGTGGAGGTGGCGGATGTGCCGATCTATCACGAGTGGATCGGAACGTTGCAGGGATCGGTGAGCGCGGACATTTCGCGCAGGTTCAGGGCTACCTGCTGAAGCAGGACTACCAGGAAGGTCGGCCGGTGAAAAAGGGGGAGCTGCTGTTTGAGATCGATCCGCGGCCGTTTGAGGCGACGCTCGACGAGGCGAAGGGGCAGCTTGGTCAGGCACAGGCCGACCAGGTGCGGACCCAGCAGAACGTAGACCGGTACAAGCCGCTGGTCGCGACCGGTGCCATCTCAAAGGAAGAGTACGACAACGCGGTGCAGGCGAATCTCTCGGCGAAGGCGAAGGTGAGTTCGGCGCAGCGCAGGTGGAGAAGGCAACCCTGGAGCTCGGGTTCACGACAATCCGCTCGCCGATCGACGGCGTGGCGGGACTGGCGCAGGCACAGATCGGCAACCTGGTTGGTCCGACGACCTCCGTGCTGACGACGGTAGCGAAGCTTGATCCGATGAAGGTCTTGTTCACCGTGAGCGAGCAGGGGTATCTGCAGTTCATGGGACAGCTGGCGGATCCGCAAAGGCGCGCCGAATACCTCAAAGGCCTGAAGCTGCAGCTCATCTTCCCGACGGGCGAGGTCTATCCGCACGCGGGGCATCTGTACGCGGCGCAGCTGCAGGTGGATCAGCAGACCGGGACATTGCAGCTCGTCGGGGAGTTTCCGAATCCCGGCAACATTCTGCGTCCGGGTCAGTTCGTGCGGGTGAAGGCGCGCACGAATTTCTACAGGAATGCGCTTCTGGTTCCGCAGCGCGCGGTGACAGAGCTGCAGTCGCTGTACCAGGTGGCGGTGGTGGATGGGGACAACAGGGTCGAGCTCCGTCCGGTGCAGGTCGGCGAACGGTACGGGACGCAGTGGGTCATCACCGACGGGCTCAAGCCGGGGGAGCGCATGGTGGTCGAAGGCGTGCAGAAGGCGACGCAGGGCGCGCACGTGAACGTCGAGCCCTATGCCGGCCCGGCGACGGCGCCATCGAGCCAGGCAGCTTCGGCACCTGCGAGCGAATGAGACATCATGGCGAGCTTTTTCGTCAATCGGCCGATCGTGGCGATCGTGATCTCCATCATGGTGGTGATCATCGGCGCGATTTGCCTGAGCTTTCTGCCGGTCTCGCAGTATCCCGATATCACGCCGCCTGAAATCGTCATCAACGCCAACTACACCGGCGCCGATGCACTGACGGTCGAGCGAAGCGTTGCCACTCCCATCGAGCAGCAGATGAGCGGGGTGGACAACATGAATTACATGTACTCCCTCAACTCCAACACCGGGCAGATGAGGCTGCGGGTGAGTTTTGAGGAGCGGACCGATCCGAATACCGACCAGGTGCTGGCGCAGATGCGAGCGTCGCAGGCGAGTGCGGAGCTGCCGCCGGTGGTGACGCAACAGGGCGTGACGGTTCAGAAGTCCTTTGCCAACCCGCTGCTGGTAATTGCGCTGTACTCGCCGGACGATCGCTACGACACGCTGTTTCTGGCGAACTACGCGTACATCCATCTGAACGACCAGCTCAACCGCGTGCCGGGCATTTCCAATGTGCAGGTGTTCGGCGCGGGACAGTACGCCATGCGCGTCTGGCTGAATCCGCAGCGGCTGGCGCAGCTCGGCGTGACGGTGCCGGAAGTGGCCGCCGCGATCCAGAAGCAGAACCGCGCAACCCGGCCGGGCAGGTGGGCGGCGCACCGACGCTGGTCGGGCAGGAGTACACCTACACGACCGTGGCGCCGGGAAGGCTCAAGACGCCCGAGGAGTTCGGAAACATCGTCGTCCGGAGCAAGCCCGACGGCGCGATGGTCCGCCTGAAGGACGTGGGGCGGGTTGAGCTGGGATCACAGTATTACAACATCGATGGCGCTTCGACGGCAAGCCAAGCGCGATCCTTGCGGTTTACCAGCTTCCCGGCTCCAACGCGCTGGAAGCCGCCAACGGCGTCAAGAAGCTGCTGGCGGAACTCAAGACCCGGTTCCCGGCGGGGCTCGATTACAAGGTGTCGCTGGATACGACGCTGGCGGTCACGGAAGGTGTGCGCGAGATCGTCAAGACCCTCGTCGAAGCGCTCGTGCTGGTGATGATCGTGGTGTTCCTGTTTCTTCAGAGCTGGCGGGCGACGCTGATTCCGCTGCTGGCGGTGCCGGTCTCGCTGGTGGGGACGTTCATCCTGTTTCCGGTCCTGGGATTCAGCGTCAACACGCTGTCGCTCTTCGGACTGGTGCTGGCGATCGGGTTGGTGGTGGATGATGCAATCGTCGTCGTCGAGGCGGTGGAGCGGAAGATCGAAGACGGGCTGGCCCCGAAGGAGGCCACGATCGAGGCGATGCGCGAGATCACCGGACCGGTGGTCGCGGTGGCACTGGTACTGGCGTCGGTATTCGTGCCGACGGCGTTCATTCCCGGGATCACGGGCAAGCTGTTCCAGCAGTTCGCAGTGACCATCGCGGTCTCCGTGCTGCTGTCAGCGATGAGCGCGCTGACGCTCGCGCCGGCACTGTGCGGCATGCTGCTCAAACCGCGCAAGCAGGGCCACGGGCTGCTCGCAAAAGCGTTCGGCTGGTTCAATCGGGCGTTTGAGCACTCGACGGATCGGTACGTGCGCATCTCGGGGTACTTTGTGCGCAAGATCGTCGTCACGCTACTGCTGCTGGGGATCTTCGGCGCGGGGGCGGCGTACTGTGGCTTGCACCTGCCGACGAGCTTCCTGCCCGATGAGGATCAGGGGTACTTCTTCGTCAATCTGCAACTGCCCAATGGCGCATCCTTGCAGCGGACCAACGAGGTGTGCCGGAAGGTCGAGAAGCTTATCGCGTCGCAGAACGGAGTCGAGCACGTGACGACCGTGGTCGGCTTTTCGCTCATCTCCGGGGTACAGACGACATACAACGGGTTCTTCTTCGTCACACTCAAGCCCTGGGCCGATCGAACGAAGATCATGCAGAGCTACCCCGTGATCAAGGGAAAGCTGAATCTGGCGCTCGTGCCGTTTCCGCAGGGGCAGGTGTTCGGATTCTCCCCGCCGGCGATTCCGGGGATCGGCGCCGCGGGAGGCGTCACGTTCGCGCTCGAGGACCGCTCCGGGGGCGATGTGCAGCATCTGGCGGACAATCTCAAGATCTTCCTGAATGCGGCGAAGAAACGGCCGGAGCTGGCACAGCTCATGACGACTTTTGACGGCGACGTGCCGCAGGTGTTTATCGACGTTGATCGCGATAAGGCGATGAAGCAGGGCGTAAAGCTCTCGGACGTTTATCACACCATGGCGGCGTTCATGGGAGGCGCGTACATCAACAACTTCAACTACGACGGCCGGCAATGGCCGGTGTACATCCAGGCGGAGGGAAGTGCCCGCACGCGGGCGGATCAGGTGAAGGCATTTTACGTGCTGAACCAGGAAGGCGATCCCGTACCGCTGTCTTCGTTGGTGAAGGTGGAGAAGCGCCTCGGTCCGGAGTTCACGCTGCGTTACAACCTCTATAGGAGTGCGCAGATCATCGCCAACCCGGCGCCCGGCTACAGCTCGGGCGAGGCGATGAATGCGCTGGAAGAGACGTTCCACCAGACGATGCCGTCCGACATGGGCTACAGCTACATCGGGATGTCCTTCCAGGAAATGCGGGCGCGAAACGGCATTTCTGCAAGCACGATTTTCGGCTTTTCGCTGCTGTTCGTGTTTCTGATCCTGGCCGCGTTGTATGAGAGCTGGTCGCTGCCGCTGGCGGTGCTGCTCTGCACGCCGGTTGCGGTGTGCGGCACGCTGGCGGCGCTCTACCTTCGCCGGGCGTTTGAAAACGCGGTGTTTCCCTCGATCCTTGTCAGCACGGATTTCGATGTGTTTGCGCAGATCGGGCTGGTCATGATCATCGGGCTGGTCGCGAAGAATGCGATTTTGATCGTGGAGTTTGCGAAAGCCGAATCAGACGACGGTGCCGTCCCTGATATGGCCGCGCTCAAGGCGGCACGCTTGCGACTGCGCCCGATCCTGATGACGTCGTTCGCGTTCATCCTGGGCTGTGTGCCGCTCTGGGTCGCCAAGGGATCGGGCGCCATCTCGCGCCAGATCATGGGCACCGCGGTGATCGGCGGGATGCTGGCGGCAAGTCTTATCGCGATCTTCCTTATGCCCGCCGGGTTTGTGCTGGTACATAAGTTCGCACAAGCATTTCGGCACGAGCGCTCCGGTGCGGCGGCACCTGCCGCGGAGGGCGCATCATGATGAGCGCCTTCTTCGTTCGCCGGCCGATCGTCGCGATGGTGATCTCGATCATCATCGTGATCTGCGGCGCGATTTCGATCCTGTCGCTGCCGGTGTCACTCTTTCCCGACATCACACCCCCGGAGATTGTCGTCAACGCCACCTACCCGGGCGCCGACGCGTTGACGGTCGAGAGTTCCGTTGCCACACCCATCGAACAGCAGATGAGCGGTGTGGACAACATGAACTACATGTACTCGCTCAACGCGAACAACGGGCAGATGACGCTGACGATCGATTTCGATCTCTCGACCGATTCGAACACCGACCAGATCCTCTCGCAGATGCGCGTCAGCCAGGCGTCGCCGCAGTTGCCGAGTGCGGTGAATGACCTCGGCGTGACCGTACAGAAATCGCAATCGGCGCCGCTGATGGTGGTGGCGCTGTATTCGCCAGACGATCGATACGATTCCCTGTTCCTCTCGAACTACGCAACGATCAACCTGAACGACGAGCTCACACGCCTGCCCGGGGTGTCGAACGTGCAGATCTCCGGCGCGGGGCAATACGCGATGCGCCTCTGGGTAAAGCCCGAGCGCCCTGGCGCAGCTCAACGTCACGGTGAGCGACATCATCGACGCCGTGCAACAGCAGAACACCGTAAACTCGGCCGGGCAGGTGGGAGGAGAGCCGGCGCCGAAGGGGCAGGAGTTCACCTATGCGGCGCTGCGCAGGGCCGGCTCGAGACGGAGCAGGATTTCGCCAACATCGTCATCCGCGAGACGAGCGACGGCGGGATCATCCGGCTGAAGGATGTCGGCCGGATTGAGCTTGTGCGGCAGAACTACAGCACTGAGGGCCGGTTCAACGGCAAGCCGGCCGCGGTTGTGTCGATTTTTCAACTGCCTGGAACGAACGCACTCAAGTGCGCTAACGCGGTGAAGGCGAAGCTGGCGGAACTCAAGACCCGGTTCCCCGCGGGGCTCGATTACGAGGTGTCGCTGGATACGACGCTGGCGGTCACGGAAGGCGTGCGCGAGATCATCAAGACCCTCGTCGAAGCGCTCGTGCTGGTAATGATCGTGGTGTTCGTCTTTCTCCAGAGCTGGCGTGCGACGCTGATTCCATTGCTGGCGGTGCCGGTGTCGCTCGTGGGGACGTTCATCCTGTTTCCGGTCTTGGGATTCAGCGTCAACACCTTGTCGCTCTTCGGACTGGTGCTGGCGATCGGGTTGGTGGTGGACGATGCGATTGTCGTCGTCGAGGCGGTGGAGCGGAAGATCGAAGACGGGCTGGCCCCGACGGAGGCCACGATCGAGGCGATGCGCGAGATTACCGGGCCGGTGGTAGGAATCGCGCTGGTGCTCTCGTCCGTGTTCTTCCCGACAGCATTTCTTCCGGGCATCACCGGCGGGTTGTATCGACAGTTTGCACTGACGATCGCGATCTCGGTGCTCATCTCCGCGTTCAACGCGCTGACGCTCAGCCCCGCGCTATGCGCGCTGCTGCTCCGACCGCGCAAGCAGGGCCGCGGGCCGATCGCGATGTTTTTCAGGGGGTTCAACCGCGCGTACGATGCGACGCAGAACGCATACGTCGCGGGGTGCTCGCTACTGATTCGCAAGAGCGTGCTCGGTGTAATCCTGCTCCTGGGCTTCTGCGTTCTCGCGGGTGCGTTTGGCGGCAAACTGCCTTCGAGCTTCCTGCCGGATGAAGACCAGGGATATCTCTACGTGAACCTGCAGCTTCCCGATGCCGCGTCACTGCAGCGTACCAGTGCCGCGGCGCCGGGTGGAATCGATCCTCATGCAGGCACCTGGCGTGCAGTCGGTTACGACAACGATCGGATCGAGCCTGCTCAGCGGCGTCGATACGACCTACAGTGCGTTCTTCTTCGTTACACTCAAGCCCTGGTCGCTGCGCGAATCGCGCCAGGAGCAGTACGCCCAAATCCGCAACACGCTGAACCAGAAGCTCGCCGGCATCCCGGCCGGTGATGCGTTTGCGTTCTCCCCACCGGCGATTCCGGGCATCGGCGCATCAGGCGGAATCACCTTCGTCCTCGAAGACCGCAGCGGCGGAGACGTGCCGTTCCTCGCGTCGCACGTGAAGACCTTCGTCGAAGCGGCGCAGAGCGCCCCGAGCTCACGCAGGTGAGCACGACATTCCTCCCCACCGTGCCGCAGGTGTTCGTGGATGTCGATCGCGACAAGGTGCTCAAGCAGCAGGTCGATCTCGACGACGTCTACTCCACGCTTCAGGCGTTCATGGGCGGCACGTTCATCAACTACTTCAACCGCTTCGGTCGGCAGTGGCAGGTGTACGTCGAGGCCGACGGCGCAGCGCGCCGCCAGGCGCAGCAGGTGGGGCAGTTTTATGTGCGGAATAAGTCTGGCGATCCCGTACCCATGTCGGCGCTGACCAACATCCAGCGCCAGTTCGGCCCGGAGTTCACGATGCGGTACAATCTCTATCGCTCGGCGAGAATCCTGGCGAACCCCGCGCCCGGATATAGTTCTGCGCAGGCGATGAAAGCGCTGGAAGAGGTCTATGCGCAGACGATGCCGCGCGAGATGGGATTCGATTACCTGGGCATGTCGTTTCAGGAGAAGAAGGCGCAGCAAGGCATCCCGGCGAGCGTGATTTTCGGATTCTCGCTGCTGTTCGTGTTCCTGATTCTGGCCGCGCTGTACGAGAGCTGGTCGCTGCCGCTGAGCGTACTGCTGAGCAGTCCGGTTGCCGTGTGCGGTGCGTTTGCATTCCTGCTGATCCGGCGATTCTTCGATCAAACCTTCGAAGACAATATCTATGCGCAGATTGGGCTCGTGATGCTGATTGGACTGGCCGCGAAAAACGCGATCCTGATCGTGGAGTTCTCGAAAGCGGAGCTGGAACAGGGCGGCAAGTCGATTGGTGAGGCGGCGCTCGCGGGCGCCAAGCTTCGGCTGCGCCCGATCCTGATGACCTCCTTCGCGTTTATCCTTGGCTGCGTGCCCTTATGGATCGCATCGGGTTCTGGCGCGATCTCGCGACGTATCCTCGGCACGACGGTGATCGGCGGAATGCTCTTTGCGACGTGCCTCGGTTCTTTGTTGATTCCGGTCCTCTTCGTGCTCGTGGAAAGGCTCGCGCATCGCACGAAGCGCGCGACTGTCTCGGAAACCGCGATCGCCCCGCCGGCTGTGGAGGGAGGATCGTGACCTACAGGAACCATTTCCGACACGTGAAGGACCCTACTATTATCAGCGCCATGGGTTTCCATCCCGCGTCCAAGCACTCCATGCGGCCTGGGAGCCTTCGGTGCGAAGGAGCAGTTGTTCGCCCGCTCCGATTATTGCTGATGATCCTGGGACTGCTGCTTTCAGGTTGCGCCGTCGGTCCAAACTATAAGCGCCCCGCGGTTAATGCGCCGACGACGTATCGCGGTGAAGCGCCCAGCACGCAGCCTTCCCTCGCTTCGATCGCGGATGAACCGTGGTGGAGCGTGTTCCACGATCCGACCCTGCAGCAACTCATCCGGACCGCAATCGCCAACAACTACGATCTGAAAATTGCAATTGCGCACGTCGAGCAGTCGCGCGCGATTGCGATCCAGGCTCGGTCGCAGTTCTTCCCGCGCATCGGCTACGATCTGGAAGCGGCAGACGGTCGGCATTCGTTCCTGGGTCAGCCGCGTCCGCCGATTGAGGTCGATGTGCCGGGTGTCGGAACGATCACGCAGAAGAACCAGGAGAGCTCGTTCCTCGCGGCATTGTCGGCGACGTGGGAAGTGGATCTATGGGGACGCATTCGGCGGCTCGACGAGGCCGCGCAACAACAGCTGCTCGCGACGCAAGAGGCCCGGCGGGGCGTGACGCTCTCGCTCGTCTCCAGCGTCGCTCAAGCGTACTTCGAATTGCTCTCGCTCGATCAGCAGTTGCAGATTGCGAAGGACGCCACCACCGCGTTTAAGCAAAGTCTTAATCTGTTCCAGTACCGTTACGAAGGCGGCGCAGGATCAAAGCTCGAAGTTGCTCGCGCCCAGGCATCTCTCGCATCGGCATCTGCGACGATCCCCGAACTCGAACGGCAGATCCTCATCAAGGAGAACCAGATCTGCGTGCTGCTGGGCGAGAACCCGCACGGCATCTCGCGCAGCGAGACAATCCTCGATGAGGAGCTCCCGCCGAGTGTGCCGGCAGGTCTGCCGTCGGAGTTGCTGGAACGGCGTCCGGATGTGCTCCAAGCCGAGGCGCAGTTGCACGCCGCCAGCGCCCAGATCGGGGTCGCGATCGGGGACTTCTTCCCGAAGATCGGACTGACGGCCCTCTACGGCGCGGTGAGTAACGATCTCGCAACACTCGCATCGGGCGACTCCGTCGCCTGGTCGCTTGGCGCGAACGTGACCGGCCCGATCTTTACCGGCGGACAGCTCTATGGGAATTACAAGCAGTCCAAAGCCGTGTTTGAGGAAGCGAAGCTCAATTACGAGAAGAACATCCTCAGCGCCTTCCGTGAGGTGGCCAATGCGCTGGCTTCGCGTCAGAAGCTGTCGCTGGTGCGCGTGCAGGAACAGAAAGCGGTGGAGGCGCATGCCACCTCCGTGGATCTCTCGCTCCAACGATACAGCGCGGGCAAGTCCACGTACTTCGAGGTCCTCTACAATCAGCAGGAGCTCTTCCAGGCGCACAACGCGCTGTCGCAGGTGGAACTCAATCAGCTCGTCGCGTTCGTTCAACTCTACAAAGCGCTAGGCGGCGGATGGCAGACGCCTGCCTCCACCCAACCGACGACACGGCCCGAATCGATTCGCTCCGACCCTGACGGCGTTGAGCGCAGGTCAGATCCCTTTCACACCGAATAACCAGAACCCGCGCCGAGATCGTTGCCTTCCTGGTATGCCCGATTTCCAATAATTGTTAGATTCCCGTTGTTTCGGGGCAACTCCGTGGGTATAAGCCCGTCTTAGCCCCGCAGCAAAATCGCCGACTATTGCGCGATGGTTAACGTCGCGCACCATTGAAGTCCTCTCAGCCCATAGCGCTCGACAGCGCAGCGGGGCAGGGGCTTTCTGTGAACATAGCAGTACCAGGTCGATTTCGGTGCGCTTCAGCCTCCGCGGATTGTCTGCGTTGTCGAATGGAGACGGAGAGAAGGGAAGAGATGGGACCGCGATTTTCTGACGTCGCTTTTGGCTGCATATCGCACATTTGCCGCGAGATGTTTTCCGGCGCTAGGGCCGTTCGTCCGACGTTCAGTCGGTTCCACGCTCATTCGGTTTTCGCCGAGCCGCTGGAAGCCCGGGTGATGCTTTCTCAGACCGTTGATGCAGGCGGACTTCGCTTCCTGGCCAATTCGTTCGCAACGGTGCAGGGCGGCTACCAGGCCACGGGCGGCCAGGTGCTCGTCGGCTTTACGCCATCCAGCCTTAATGAGGACTTTCGCGCTGGCTAGCATCGACCTGACGGCGACAGGCGAGCCGGAAGATCTCGATATCACTCTGGCCGACTCGTCATTTACCATAACCGGAGGGGCAATCGATCTTATTTCGCTTCGCAACGATCGCCGCGTCTGGGAAAGCAGCCTCGCCCAGACGTTTCCGATCCTCAGTCTGACATCGACCGACGGCGTGGCAATCGACCCATCGGATGCGATGGCCTTCAACGTCGCGAGTTTTGACTTCAAGGCAAACAACCTTCAACTGATTAACCCCAACGGCGGCGACACCAGCGATTCGGAAGCCCACATTCGCGGGGATTTTGATTTCAACTCTGTCCTGGGCGACCTCACGACGACACTCCCAACCGTAACGGTAGCGGGCAAGGATTATGTCGCCACCAGTCCTGATATCAGTCCCACCTTGAGTGGCGCCACCTTCAACGTCCCGGTTTATAAGGGCGTCTCAAGGATCTGCCGGTAACGGGGAGCCTCGTCGTCACCTATCACACCGATAGCGATCAGAACGATCTGTGGACCTTCCAGGGCAGTGTCAGCGTTTCCAGCAAGCCACAGGACAGCAGCAACAAGCCCGCATTCCAGAACATGACCGCAACCGCCGGCGTGACGCTGAAGAACAGCTCTTTCGACGGGATCATCTTCGGCGTTTCCGGGTCGTTTAACCTCTTTGGCGCGACGCTCCAGACGACCGACGCCAACCCTTTAACCTTCCAGTACGATTTCGGCGAGGACCGGTATGAATGGACCGGCGGGCTCACACTGAAGGTCAACGGCAACTCCATCGCCGTCAACCTCGGGTATGTAACGCAGCCCGGTGTTCCGGGCCTGGTGATTCGCGAGGGGATCGTCGAATCGTTCGATGCCAACGTGACAACGGACTTCTCCTTCTTCGGCGCGGAGTTTCAGACGACGCCCGGTGGCGTGACGCTTCAGTACGACCGCACCACCGAGCAATACGTCATGTTCGGCGGCATGCAACTGGTCGATTCGATGACGAAGAATCCGATTTTTTCGGTTCAAATGGGAACCGGCGCCAGCGACGCCGGATTGCTGATCGAGAACGGAAGCCTCAAGCAGCTCGAAACCACGATCACCAGCAACACCTTCCAGGCCGGGCCGCTGCATCTGGAGCGTTACCAATGCAGGATTCAAATGGACGCAGGACTCCAACAACAGGGACATCTTCATCGTCTTCGGCAACCTCTCCATCCAGGAGGTCTGGCAGGTCTCGGTCACGCTCGGCGACGGCATTACTGGCGATAACTCCGGCATGATCTTCTCATCCGATGGCTTCGAGCTGGATGGCTTCCAGGTCGCCCTCAAGAACATCAACGTCGGCTTCCTCACGTTCCAGGAGCTCATGGTCGGGTACCAGAAGAACCCGGACACCGGAGACTACAACATCGGCCTCGACGGTGCTGTCTATTTCCCGCAATCGGGCAGCGCGTTTGGCGCCTCGATGGAATTCGACACGAGCAAAGACGCTATCACCGCGTTCTCATTTGGCATGGATTTCGGCAAGGAGCCCTTTGCACTGGGCACGACGGGCCTGTTTGTCGAAGCGTTCGACGCCGATGTGCAGAACCCCAACTCTGCGGCGTCCTTCGAAATTACCGGCGACGTGGCGCTCGTCTACGGCGATCAGATCAAGCTCGCCGGCGAAAATGCCACCATCGTCTCAGGCGTGGGCACGGTGACGATCACCAAGGACGAATTCGTGCTGGGCGCCAACGTCTATTGGGGCGCCGAGCAGGTCGGGCTGAACTCGACCACGCTGATGCCAACGTACAAGGGCGTGCTCGGCTCCGGCAGCGGCACGTTCAAGCTCGATTGGGGAGATCACATCTATGAGCTGGACGTGAGCGCCAAACTTTTCAAAGGCGCAGTTCGACGTTGACGGAACGTTCGCGTTCGAAGGAAGCGCAACAACTACTACATCAACTTCAAGGCCGATGCGAAGGTAAGCGTCCCCAGCGGCATCCCCTTCATCGGCGGAAAGCAACTGGCGGATTTCCACTTCGTCTTCGATTACCAAAACAAGGACCCCAATACCGGTGAACCCGTCGGATACGTTGCCGCCTGGACCAAGCTGAACTTTCTCGTCACCAAACAAGAAGTAGGCTTCCTGTTCGACATTAAGGATTCAGATGCAACCAGCCCACGGTCGATCGGTAAACACACCATTAACCAGGTCAAAGACGGCAACTATTCGCCGGACAAAACTGTCTATACGTATTCCAAGGCGTTCCAGGTTCCCAGCGGCGCGGACGTGGCCGAGTTTCAGGTGCAGTGGAACGTCCCGAAAGGGACGCAGCACGTCGCCTATGAATTCGTTCCGACGGGCAAGGACAACAACAGCGACAACATCATTCAGCAGAAGGACTTCGGAAAAGGCAACAACGCAACACTCATCACCGGCAACACCGATTCGCCGACGACAACGCTCCTCATGCAGCTCACAGATCCCCAGCTCGAGAGCGCCGGCACCTACTACTACTACCTCTACAGCACCGAACAACTCGCCGACAACCAGATGAACTGGCAGTTCACCTATTCCATCCCCGAACCTGTCGTGAGCCTCGCCAGCGATCTTCCCTCAGGCTTGTACACGGCGCCGACGATCGGCGTGGATATTTCCCATCAAAACGGTCCGGGGCTGGCGAGCCAGACGACGGTCACGCTCTACGCCGACACTGACAACCAGGGCTACGATGGCTTCAAGGTGAACTCCTTCACGCCGAACAGCGACAACGCGACATATCAGCAGCTTCTCTGGAACCTGACGAACCTGCCGCTCGGCAACTACTACGTGTATGCGAGCATCGACGACGGGATCAATCCGATCGTCTATTCTGCCTACTCAACGCAAACGAATTTCCGCCCAACCGGGCCAATCAGCGGCTACGTCCAGGACAATGTCAACGGCAACGTTGGCGTGGCTGGCGTCCAAATGTATCTCGATACTAACGGCGACGGGACATTCGATCCCTCCACCGAGCCAAGCTGGACGACTAACGGCGATGGCTACTACCGCTTTGACTACGAAGACCTCACCCACACCACGCCACTCGTCAGCGGCAAGACCTATCAGGTTGGGCTGGTCCAGGTCGAGGGGATAACGCTGGTCGGCAACGGCAACAGGACCACCCGGGCCATCACCGTTCCCGATGTTCTCGGCGCCGACACGACGTTTCAGTTGAATATCAATTCGTCAATTTCGGGCACGGTGTTCCAGGACGCCAATCAGAATGGAACGCTCGATTCTGGCGAGCAGGGCGCCGGCGGCTGGACCGTCTATGTTGATCTGAACAACAACGGTCAGTTGGACATTACCGACCCGTCCGCCGTCACCACCAGCGACGGTGCCTATCGTATTTTCAACCTGGATCCCAATACGACGTACACACTGCGGCTTTACCAGGATCCGGATTCGCAATCCGACTTCTTCACAACTTCCCCAACATCGCTCACCGTGACCACGGGCCCGCAGAAGTATCAACTGGTCTCCGGAAAGAACTTTGGCGTACTTCAGTATGCGGCCATCAGTGGCACCGTGAATAACTACAACCTCCAGCCGGATGGAAGCCTCAGCGGCGACGCCTCACCGCCGCCCGGCGGATGGGACGTGCAGCTGCTGGATCAGTCCGGAAATGTCGTTGCGACAAGCACGGCCGATACGTCCACCGGCAGCTACAACTTCGGCAACATCAAACCCGGCAACTACACGATCCACCAGGTTGTGCCTTCAGGCTGGCTCCAGGTCTCGCCAGTCGAACCCGGAAATCTCGCGTTCATTCCCGAGCCTCATGCAACGGACTACGCCGCGATTGCCGCAGTGGCGGCGGATTTTAATCTCGACGGCAACATCGACATCGCCACGCTGGCCGCTTCCTCGAAGGGCGGAACTGTCGAGTTCTTCCTCAACGACGGCAGGGGCAATTTCACAAAGAGCATCACCAAGACAGTGAGTTTTAGCAGCGGAGAAGCGTATGGCATGGAAGTCATTGCCGGGCTGCCGAGCAACTCAGGACCAAGCCTGGCGGTTATCAGCAAAGGGGGGTGGGTCAGCGTTTTGACCAACACGACGCCGAGCGGTGGAAAGCTGAGCTTCACCGACGATGACAATTACGCGCATTTTCTCCACGCCGACACCATGCACGGTGTGGCGGCAGGAGATTTCAATGAAGACGGCGTCACCGACCTGGCGGGCTCGTACCACGCGACCAGCGGCAACGACAATCGGTTCAGCATCATCCTGATGAAAGACGCGACGCGTGTCGACGGCAAACACTTCGACAACCCCGGCGGAATCGCCGTGGCCGACATAAACGGTGACGGCCATCTAGACCTGGTGCTCAACTCCGGCAACGGCAATCACGTGTTCAACGTCGCCTATGGAGACGAGACCGGAGATTTCACCTCCGACGTTACCACATGGAATCTCAACGGCGGACTCTCCAATCTCAACCTCACCAACGGCGGTCTGGTCGTCATCAGCGACGTCAACTCCGACGGCATACCCAACGTCATTCTCGGAACTGGCGGCGACTTCGGCATGGTCATCCAGACGCAGAACTCGCTCGGCGGATTCTTCTTCTTCAGCGCGACCGCTGCTGACGTGGTCGGCCTCAGCGCCGATCGCATTCAGGGAGCGGAATTCCCCAACCCAATTGTTTTAAGCAGCTCCAGTATTGATATTCTTGCGCTGGACTTCTACGCTGGCGTGCCCTATTCACTAGCGACCCTCAGCGATCCGTCCACCCCCACATCGCTGCTCACGGCCGACGTCAATTCAGACGGCCTTCCCGACATCATCGTCACCGACCCCGGGAAGGACGGCTTCTCGGTTTATCTGAACACGACCCAGCGAACCACGGATATTTCGGTCAACCTGTCGCCGGGCCAGCTTGCAGGTGATCAGGATTTTGCCAACGACCAGAGCGCGCAGATCACCGGAGTCGTTTTCGACGACTCCAATCTGAACGGAACGCAGGACAGCTTCGAGCACGGCTTGCCGGACGTGCGGGTGTTCATCGACAGCAATCGGAACGGCACGTGGGATCCCGGCGAGCCGTACACCTTTACGAACTCGCAGGGCGCCTACAGCTTCAATGGCCTGCCGCACAAAAAGTACGTGGTTTCCATCGAGCTGCCCGAAGGTCGGATTCTCACAAGCCTTCTGGACGGTTCGAACAAAATCACGATCCACAACGTCCGCTCCGGCAACAGCGCACCCAGGTGCTGAACTTCGCTCTGGCTTCGGGAATCCAATTGATGCGCTATTCTGATTCCATCGCTATCGGCCATGACTGGACCCTGAGGCGCAACGGTGCTTATCTCGAATTGGTCGATAATGCCACCGACGTGGTGCTCGAGCGCCATCTTCTCGGCAACATGCATAGCGTGACGCTATACGCCTCGAACTTCACCGCCGACAGAATCACCATCGACTTCACCTTCGGCGGTGCCTTCTCGCTGCCCGGGGGCATTCACATAGACGGCGGACGCGATGGCCTCGCCGGCGGCAGCACGCTCCATTTCCTCGGCCGCCACAAAGATCGGGTCGTGCATCTATCCGACACCGAAGCACTCGTCGACAACACCCTCTTGATCTCCTGGACCAACAACCTCGCCGGCGCCTACTTCGAAACGCACGGCGCCACATCTTCGACCAGCCCCAAGTGCTCGAGATGGGCCGACGCTACTACTCGGCACGCACCACCTAACGTGCGGCCCCCAGGTCTGGCCTTTTTGCGTTCCCGAGCCGGTGACCGGAACCTCCTGGCGGCACTCGATACCGGTTATCTGGACTTGCCGGGCGATGTCTCCACCCCTGGCTCGGCACGGCATGAGGCACTCTTCAGCGGATTTCGGCCGCAAAAACGGTGAGCTCACTTTCTGCTGACAATTCGGCCCGATGGGCGCGTCGCCCTGCTGGGCTTTCAGGGATTTCCCCTCCCCGAAACGTACCTTGCCCACGCGTTATTCGGCGTCAATTGCCCTGGCTGCGGCCTGACGCGAAGCTCTATCGAACTTGCCCGTGGGCATTTGAGTGAGTCGCTGGCGTACAATCGTTGTGGGATTCTCATGGCATTCGCCATCCTCGTCCAGTTCCCGTATAGAATCTGTTCACTCGTTAAGAAGCGTCCCCCGCTGGGCCGCACAGTTCCCAAGCTCTTCGGCTGCATCCTCATTGCCGCGCTGATTCTCAACTGGCTAATCCCGTTCGCGAGATAATGCGCTCATTCTTGAAATCCGCGGGGAAATACACAGATTGACGTCATGCCCACAAATCAGATGAGAATCGGATCCGTCACAGGGGCCGACATTCCCAGTCTCTTGCGCATGGTCCGCCATGAAGCCGAATACGAGAAGCTCACCGAAGGCTTCGCATTAACCGAAGAAAAGCTCAGGGCGGCCCTGTTCGGCCCCAAACCGGCGGCCGAGGTGTTGATCGCCTGGGCCGGCGACGAGCCGGTCGGCTTTTGCGTTTTCTTTACGACCTTCTCGACCTTTTCCGGACAGATCGGCCTTTACATGGAAGACCTGTTCGTCGAACAGAAAGTGCGCGGACAGGGCGTTGGGGGGAAAATCATGCAGCGCCTGGCGCAGATCGCGCTGGAGCGCGATTGCCACGGCATCAACTGGAGCGTTCTGAAATGGAACGAGAACGCCATACGCTTCTACCGCAACATTGGCGGCCAGCAACTTGAGGCCTGGAATCACTTTTCCCTGGCGGGCGGCGCCCTACATGAAATGGCCCGAAAGTCCAAATAGACCGCTTTTCATCCCCCCGCCTGCCACCGCCGAATCGCATCGATCGGCCAGAGCAGCATCAACACGTTCAGCGTCAGATTATCCCGAATCCACCACAGCATCAGAAGCTCGATCACGATGAATGCGGTAATCGACTTCCACAGCCCCAGCCTTCGTGCGATCCAGAAACCAACTATGAAGCTGCCGATGTCGCCAAGCGAGTTGAAGATGGAGTCACCACTGTACCCCAGCGAGATCGTCGCCTCGCGATAGCGGTTGATGATGATCGGTGAGTTCTCCATCATCTCCCAAGCGATCTCGACCGTCGCCGCGATCGCAAAACGCCAGCTCAAGCTGACCTTCCTGCGGAAAAACCACAGCAACCCGAAGAACAGGATGCCGTGGAGCACGTGCGACAGACTGTACGGGTCCAGCAGATGCTGCGAGTTGTGCATCGAGTTGACGTTCAGCGAGATCGGGTACCACTTCCCGCAGGCGCACCACCACACTCGTCCCTGCCAGCGCAGGTAGACCACCGCAACCACCAGCAACGTGCCGATCAATGCCATCGGCCGCCGCCAGTTGCACAAAGCGTCGTCATCACGCAACGGCGACGCCAGCTCAACGGAATCGACAGCAGCATCCTGCATGTTCCCTCAATTCTGCGTTTCCGGCCACATTGCGTCCAGCACCACCGAGGCTTTCACTTTTCCTAGGGCCGTGGATAATTCCTCCAACCCGGTAGATTTAACAGGAAACCGCAAATGACCCAGCGATATTTTGATCACGAAGACCTTGCCATGCTCAAGGAAGTCCTCGACGGCAACCTCCCCTGCGCCATCGACGGCCAGTGGACCCGCCGGCTCCAGAAGGAATTCGCCGCTGCCACCGAGGCGAAATTTGCCGTCGCCATGAACAGCGGCATGAGCGCCCTTCACGCCTGCCTCGGCGCCGCCAACGCGTCCTGCGGCGATGAAGTCATCTGCGATCCGATGGTGCAGTTCGGCGCCGTCTCCTGCCTCTACAACAATGCTGTCCCCGTCTTCGCCGACATCCAGCGGGATACGCACAACATTGATCCGAACTCCATCAAGAGCCGCATCACCGAGCGCACCAAAGCCATCCTCTGTACCCACCTGTGGGGCCAGCCCTGCGACATGGGTGAGATCATGGCCATCGCGAAGGAGTACAACCTCATCGTCATCGAGGACAACGCCCACGCGCTCTTTGCCCGCTACAAGGGCCGCATGACCGGCAACCTGGGTCACATGGCCGAGTACAGCTTCCAGGCCGCCAAGCAGCTTTCCACCGGTGAAGGCGGTATGGCCACCACCAACGACGAAAAACTCCACGATCGCCTCGTCGCTTACTCGGGCGTGCGCGGCATGGCCACTTTCCCCGAGCTGATGTGGAACTATCGCATGAGCGAACTGGTCGCGGCCGTGGGCATCGTCCAGCTGCGCCGCGCCCACACCTACGTGGAGCAGGGGATCGCCGCCGGCCGCATCTACAACGAAGCCGTCAAAGACATCCCCTGGCTCCGACCGCAGCATACGCCCTCCGATCGCACGAACGTCTATCACCTCTGGGCCGCCACCTTCGAAGGCGACAAACATGGCATCAAGCGCGACGTCTTCGCCCGCGAGCTCGATGCCGTGAAGATCAAGGGCAATTTCGGCCTGGGATATATCCAAAAGCCCGCCTACCTACACGACGTCATCAAAAAGCCCCTGGCTTACAAGAACGGCTGCCCCACGCATCCGCCCTACTACACCGGCAACATGGCCAAATACGAGCCCGGCCTCTGCCCCGTCGCCGAAGAGGTCATGCCGCGGCTTATTCTGATCTCCACCGTCGGCGCGCCCGACGAACACCGCCGCAATGCAGAGGCGCTGCGCAAGGCCTGCCTCAAGTGCATGTAATCGTCGCTGCGCCGCTGTTTTTTCACCATTTTTGCGGAGCAGGCACATCCGATTTGCTCCAAAGCTCCGCGCGCCCTATCCTTCGCCCCCATGTTTGTGTCTCTCACGGCGGCAGCAGCACGCCTCCGCGTGTTTCTGGTCCGCCTTCTGGTTCGTATTGGCTTTTCTGAGCAGTCGTTCCACGTCATCCTGGCCGTGATCATCGGGATGCTCACCGCCGGAGCGGCGGTGGCAATCCATGGACTGATCCAGTTCATCCGCACCAAGATGTACGGCAGCTTCTCGGCGGACTTCCTGTACGGGCCCGGAATCTGGCTGCTCATCGGTCTTCCTGCCGCCGGTGGCCTCGCTGTCGCCCTGTTCTCCCGCTACGTCATGCGCGAACGCGAAGCTCACGGCATCGAGGACGTCCTCGAAGCCGTCTTCCGTGCCAGCGGCGTCATCAAGGTCCGTTCCGCCCTGGGAAAGATCGTCACCGCCGCCATGACCATCGGCTCCGGCGGGTCCGCCGGTGCTGAGGGCCCCATTGTCTACATTGGTGCAGGTATCGCCTCGGGAATCGGCCAGCTCTTTCGCATTCCCCGGCAAAACATGACGATCCTGATCGGCTGCGGCTCGGCCGCGGGGATCAGCGCGATCTTTAACTCGCCGATTGGAGGGCTGCTCTTTGCGCTTGAAGTCGTCCTGCGCGACTTCTCCCTCCGCACCCTCACCCCCGTCGTCATCGCTTCGGTCATCGCCAACTTCACCACCAAAGCCCTCTTCAACGAACTCGCCGCCCATCACGTCTTCCAGGAGCAGTACAGCGCGATCTTCTACGTACCTGGTGAAGCCAGGGCGATGCAGAGCGCCCAGGGCTTCGATCTCGCACATAGCGGACATTTCGCCATTCTCGGGCTCATGTGCGGACTGGTCGGCGTCTGGATGATCAAAACCATGCACGCCGCCGAGGAATTCTTCTCCCACATGAAGATTTCGCGGCTTTTCAAGCCCATGATCGGCGGCATCCTGCTGGGCATCATCGGGCTGCTCTACGTGCTCATTCTCGGACACTGGATCCTGGCCCGCGAAAAATTTATCCCATTTCAGCAATATGAAATGCCGGCGTTCTTTGGGGAGGGATATGGCGCCGTGCGCCCAATGCTTTCGCGGGCATTCTATGGCCAGTATTTCTGGATGGGGATGATCGCGCTGCTCGCGTTCCTGTGCGTTGCCAAGGTCATCGGCACCGCGCTGACCCTGGGCTCCGGGGGTGCCGGTGGCGTCATCGCACCCGCCCTCTTCCTCGGCGCCGTCACCGGCGGCACGATGGGGCTGATTTTCCAACATACGCACCTTGCCTTCCACCTGCAGCCCGAGGCATGTGCACTGGTTGCCATGGGGGCCGTGTTGGCCGCGGTTGTGCACGCGCCGCTGGCATCCATGCTGATTCTGTTCGAGCTGACGCAGAACCCCTACATCGTCCTGCCGGCGATGCTGACCACGATCGTCGCCGCCGCGGTCAGCCAGCTGATCTGCCGCGATTCGATCTACACGCAGGACCTTCGCCGCCGCGGCATTCGCGTCGGCAGCGGCGCGGATCTCACGCTCCTTCGCCGTCTGACGGTCGAGCAGGTTGATCTCGAGCCCGCGATGATCGTCAAATCTGGCGATCCCTTTCAGCGCGTCCTGGATCTGGCCCAGAGCAACGGGACATCCGACTTCGTCGTCTACGATCCTCAGGGCGTCTACGCCGGCATGATCGTCGCGGAGGACATCAAGACCGCCCTCTTCCAGCGCGAAGCCATCCCATTGCTGACGGTCGGAGAACTGATGCGGACCGAAATTCCGGTGGTGACCTACTCCGATGATCTGGGCGCCGTCCTCGACCGCTTCTCCCTCCACGACACCGCCCGCCTGCCGGTATCTACCCAAAAAGGCTCCGGCCACGTCATCGGCCTGATCAGCCGCGCCAACCTCATGCGCCGCTACCAGCGGGCGCTGGCGGAGACATAGCCGAGCGAACGATCTCGCCAGATACGAGCACTTCGTGGTGAGCTGGAGGCGGGGTGAAGCTCCGATCGCGGGTTGCGGACCTGGCCAAGATCGCGGCGCGTGGGAAACCGGGCTGTTTGGCATTTCGGCGGATGCCGAATGGTTCAGCAGTTCTGGGCCCCCGAAAGGCAGATCAACGCCGCGGACGGGCGCTTTTTGTTGGAACGCGGGCGAGTTGGGCAGGCACTATTGTGATTAACGGTCAATGTCGCGCGCGGTCGTCGGTTGAGCGGCTGCATCGACCAGAACAAGTTCTTGCTGCCAATGATGTTCGGAAAGATGCATTCGCCCCTCATAAATCGCACAGGCCAACCGGGTTTTGGCGGTTGGGGGACGCTGAGGCAAGAACCGGGTTGGTCGGTCCGGGCAGCGCGGGCTAGAGTATGTGCGATTGGAGCCACACGGGGGCATACAGCCGCCTGGTGGATCGACGTGCCGGTGGCTGTGAACAGCGATGCGTCTTCTGCAATAAAGAGGCAGTAAAACCCTTGGCCAGGCTATTCCCCTTTGTGTCAAAGCGCGTTGGTCGCCCGGTGGTCGAAGCACTGGAAGCGCGACAGTTGCTGGCCGGCGATCCCAGCATCGTTTTCCCGGTTCCGTTCGGCTTCGCGTTCGACAAGCCGCACGGGGGCGTGGTGGACAGCGTCGGCCTGGGAACCGGCTTTACCTCCGTTCAACCCAATGCCAACGGAACGGAATACCGCAAGGGGTTGATCTACCTCCGTCCAGGCGCGAGCCTGTTGCGGGTCAAGAGCGACGGCGACAACTACGGAAACGACAACTCCCTGGTCAACGGTCTGGAGACAACGTTCTCCGCGGCGAACACGTGGTCCGTCAACACCACGATCGAGCATCCCTTCAACATCAGCGATGGCGGCGGAGAAGGGATCATGTTCGGCCCCGATTGCAACAACTTCATCCGGCTGGCGCTGGTCAATCGCGGGGGAAACATCGGCATCGAGTTTATCGACGAACAGAAAATCTCCGTTCACGGCGGATTTCGGCGGCAGCTCAGTTCCACCCTGACGAACATCGGGACAATTGGATCGATCGATACACTCGAACTGATCCTCGGGGGCGATTCGGTCACCGGTCGCGTGCGAGCCTACTACCGCCTGAACGGCGGCACGCTCGAGCAACTTCCGGCGGTGATCCGCCTGTGGCCCGACAAGCGCAAGGCGTTCTTCAGCTCGGAAGCACTGGCGGGCATCTGCGTCTTCAATGCCCCCGGAGCCGAGACCACGGTGGCGAACTACGACAGTTTCTCGATCACAGCGGGATTACCGAGCGGTGCGGGAAGCACTGACACCCTTGGCGCCTCAACCACCACAAAATACTTCAACGACGTTCGCGGAGATGGCGGTTCGCCCACTCAGCGTGTAACGCTTTCCAATGTTGGCAAGAGCACAATCACCATCAATTCGATCTCGCTTGCGGGCACCGATCCGGATCAGTTCTTCATGACCGGCCAGCCCACCGGTTCCTTTTCGCTTGCTCCCGGCGCGACGGAATCGTTCTCGGTGGGAATGAGCGCTACTTCCACGACGACCCTCGGCATCAAAACTGCGACGCTCTCGATCAGTTCCACCGGCGGCACGAAGGACATCCCCCTTCGCGGCATCGCCACGGCAGGACTTGGCGGCAGCAATCAGCCGTCGCTGACGCGCATTCTTCGGCTTTATCAGATCCCGACCAACGTCGGCGAAGCTGAGAATGCGACGGTCTATCCCAATCCTCCGGGAGCCGGCAGCCAGGAGGTGGACCTCCAGCGTCTTGTAAAGGCGGGGAGCGGACCGGTCACGATCGACGTGCTGGCGTCGTTTACGGCCTCGGGCGTTCATCCCTACACCCTGGGCATGTATACGCCGGGGAATCCTTCGGACCGGCACGAGTTGTTCTATACCCTCAGCAGCGATTACCAGACGGTCAACGTCAATCCGCAAGGAAACACGAGCTTCGACCCCGGCACTTCTCCATTCAGCTTCTATTTCGTTTCCAACGTGCAGGTGCAGGGGCGAATCGGGACCAGCGAGGATGCATTCAATACCTGGGATACCACCAATCAGCGCAAGTTCCGGTTCTTCCCGATGGAAAATCCCGACGGCTCGGTCGTGCCCAACGAGTACATCATGACCAGCACGGAGTGGGATGCGCCGATCGGCTACGATTTTACGAACATCGTGGCGATCGTCAGCAATGTGAAGGCGGCGCCAGGCTCACCGAATGCCCCGCTTCTGGGCCTGCAGGATCTCAACGCGCTGCCGGGCAGCAGCACGATGATTTTCAATCGCATCCAGAACCCCAACGCGACGCTCGGCGACATCGTCCATGACACCGGCGTTCTGCAGATCAACAACTCCGGCGGCTCGGCATTGACGATCAGTTCGTACAACCTCAGCAGCGCCTGGACGCTGGTAAGCCCGCCCGCATTTCCACTCACCATTCCCGCAGGCTCCTCGCAAGATCTAACGATTAAGTTCATCGCGACTTCGGAGCCTTCACATCCGTACAACCAGACGAACGATATCTATCAGCCGAATAACGGCGGCGTGTATAACGGCACGCTGACGCTCAACAGCAACGATCCGATCGATCCGACCAAGGCCGTCTCGCTGGCCGGCTGGTGGCAGAATCAATCGGAGAACTCGGAAGAACCGAGCCTGCAATCCATCATCAATCTGATGATCGGCTATGGAACGAACATCAATCCCACGCCGACGCCTCATCTCACGGAAGGTTCGACCGCGGTCTATTACGGAGAAGAAGTGGTCTCTCCGTACTGGACGATTGCCGATCCGTCCCAGCCGGTTTCCGTCCGTCAGATCGACGCCTTCCACACGCAGGGAAACACTTCCACCCTCTACTGGTTCCCGCAGGGAACCACGACAACGCACAAGTTGTTCACAACGGCGACGGATGTCGGGCAGTCGCTGTTCCCGTACCTCTACGGCACCACCACGCCCGCCGGCGCCACGTTTACGCCAACCGGGCCGTTCGGCTTCAACGTCGATGGCGCATGGAGCGTGGATTCAATGAATTCCGGCGGTGGCGGCGCGGGACATCATGTCCGCTTCTTCCCCGTCCGCGACAGCGCGGGCAACATCGTGCCCGGTACCTATCTCATGGCCATGGATTACGGCGTTACGCCGGAGAATTACGATTTCCAGGACAACGTGTATCTTGTCAGCAATGTGCAGCCGGTCTCTTAGGTGAACTCTTGCTGCGTTTGATCAACGGTTTTCACGAACCGGCACTCTGAATCAATCGGGGTCACCCGCGCACTCTTGGATGATTCGGCCCAGCGAATTGGAATGGAGTCGGGCATGCTGGCTCTTCCCGATGCCAGGGTCCAACCGGAATCGGCTGCGCTCCACGCACGTCCTATCGCACAAGCTTCTCCCGGCGAAGCTCCGCCCGGACGGCTTTGGCGATCTCGCCGACTGTTTGAGTGGCGTTGGAAAGATTGACCGTTTCACTGACGCCGGACCAGATAAGCCTGGCGTCAGAAACTGAGTAGATCCGGGTTTCGATGCTCGTCACCTGCTGTGTCTGGGGCGTTTGGGCGGGAGCCGACACCATGGCCCCGCTGTTGTAATAATCGGCAAACGTCTTGGAACTCGCTTCGCCTCCGCCGGCAACCCGGATCCGGTTCCCCACGATGCGCATGGCGATCAACCCATCGAATCCGGATGCCTTGGCCCTGGCCAAGACGGCGCTGGCACTTGATCGATCGGCGTCGCTTACGACTTCGTACGCCGGCGTCGCGCGACCGGAGCCGATCTGCTCGACCATGGCGTCCTCGGCGATTCGGCGCGTGACGGCGTCCGGATGGATTGCAATCGCCAGTATCTTCTTGAATTCGAGCGGCCCGCTAAAACTCGGATCGCGCCACGAGCTCACGAGATGCGTAGACGTACACCCACCGATAAGACATGCCGCGAACAGAACGAACAGGGCGTTGTGACGTGACATAGGTTCCTCGCTTCCGGCAAGATGAGCGAAAACATCCAACTTCCTTCCCAAAACGCACAACCGCCTGGCCCTACCCTCCAATCCGCTCCCGCCCGCCAAGATAGGGCCGCAGGGCCTCGGGGATGGTGAGCGTGCCGTCCGCGTTCTGGTAGAGCTCGAGGAGCGGGATCAGGATCCGCGGGCTGGCGATGACCGTGTTGTTCAGCGTGTGGCAGATCTTCACCTTGCCGTCATCGTCCCGGTAGCGGAGGTTGAGGCGGCGGGCCTGGAAATCGTAGAAGCGGCTGGCGGAGTGCGTCTCGCCGTAGCTGTTCCGGCTGGGCATCCAGGTTTCGATGTCGTATTTGGCGATCTGCCCCTGGCCGAGATCGCCCGTGCAGACGTTCACGACGCGATACGGCAGATTGAGCTTCTGAAGCACGTCTTCGGCATTCTTCACGATCTCCGCGTGCCAACGCTTGGATTCCTCCACGTCGTTACGGCAGACGATCACCTGCTCGACCTTGTCGAACTGGTGAATGCGATAGAGCCCCGCCGTGTCCTTACCGTACGTTCCCGCCTCGCGGCGGAAGCAGGGGCTCATGGCGACGTACTTTTTGGGCAAGTCCTTCGCCTCGAGCGTCTCATCCATGTGGTACGCGGTCAGCGAAACCTCGGCGGTGCCCACGAGAAACTTGGGTGGTTCCTCGTTGCTCATCTCGTAGCTCTGCTCGCGGCCCAGCGGGAAATATCCCGTGCCCACCATTGCCGGCTCGCGCACCAGCACGGGGACGGTCATCGGCGTAAAGCCGCGCTCGATCATCATGTCCAGCGCCAGCCGCAGCACCGCCTGGTGAAGCAGCGCACCGAAGCCTGTGAGGAAATAGCTGCGTGTCCCCGCCAGCTTCACGCCGCGTTCGAAGTCGACCAGGCCGAGTTCCTGGCCGAGTGTAATGTGATCCTTTGGCGTAAAGTTGAACTGCCGAACACTCCCCCACTTGCGAATCTCGACGTTTTCGGTGTCGTCCTTGCCCACCGGGACGTCCGGATCCGCGGGCTGCGGGACGCGCAAAAGCAGGTCCTGGATCTTCGGATCCAGATCGGCGATCTCGGTATCGAGCACCTGCTCGGCCTGCTTCAGCTCCGTGGGGCGCTGCTGGAGCTGCTTCATCTGTTCCTGGAGCTTTGCCCGCTCGTCGCCGGGCGCCTTTCTTAACTGCCCGGCAAGCTGGCCGATCTGTTTGCCGATGGCGTTCTTTTCCGCGATGAGCTGCTGGCGCCTCGACTCGGCCGAGCGCCGGCGGCCTTCCAGATCGAGCAGCGCATCGATGTCCACGGTGATGCGCTTGAGGCGCACCGCCTCGCGGTATTTGTCCGGGTTCTCCCGCAGGTCCTTGAGATCAACCATGGCGGCATCTTTTAACAGAAGAATTCGGCCCGTCCATACTCACGAATCCGCCTTGGCGCAGGCGCCAGGCGGGAAAAATTTATCCGGACCGTCGCCAAATGGGATTTTTCTTGGGCAGCGCGGAGGCGCGGGGTAAGTTCCGCGGTGGCCTGAGATTCAGTTGTGAAGGAAAGGAGGTCTCATGCCCCGTACCGTTTACCGCTCTGTTGGCGCTGAAGCGTCGGAACGTCTGTCCCGCGATCTTCGAGCACGGCCGCCGGAATGAGCACACCCTTCGGCCGAATGCTCGCAAAGCTGGCGCTGGCGAGCGATACCCTCCAAGCCTCGCGCCGAAGGCGTGTCCGCTAATCCCTGCCGGCTGAGCACCGGACAGGTTTTCAGCCTATCGACGACCGGGACCATCCCGGTCGTCTTTTTTTTGTTGGTTCTGGGCTTACCAGGCGAAGTGGGCGAAGGCCTTGTTCGCTTCGGCCATGCGGTGGGTATTTTCGCGGGTCTGCATGGCCTTGCCTTCCTTCTTGTAGGCGGCCGTCAGCTCATCTGCGAGGCGCTGGCTCATGGGACGGCCCGACTGGTCGCGGCAGGCCTCGAGGATCCAGCGGAATGCCAGGCTCTGCTGCCGGCACTTGTTGACCTGCATGGGCACCTGGTAGTTGGCACCGCCGACTCTTTTTGAGCGGACCTCGACGTAAGGCTTGACGTTGTTCACCGCCGTCTCAAACAGCTCGAGCGGCGGGACTTCCTTCATCTTCTTGGTGACCTGGTCCATCGCCTCGTAGAAGACCTTCTGGGCGACGGCCTTCTTGCCATCCCACATCAGGCAGTTGATGAACTTGCTGACCAGCTTGCTGTTGTAGCGAGCGTCCGGCTTGAGGATCGTCTCGGACGCGGTGAACTTCTTGAATGCCATTTTCGAAACCTTTCCGTTTCCGTCAGATGTTTCTCCCTGCGCAACGTCGAGCAGGAATACTCCGGATTGCCGATGTCACATGTCACTCGTCACTTGTTACCTGCAAATGACCAATGACAAGTGACCAGTGACAGTTACTTGCCTTTCTTGGCCCCGTATTTGGAGCGGCTGCGCTTGCGGCCATCGACGCCCAGGGCGTCGAGCGTGCCACGGACGACGTGGTAGCGTACGCCGGGGAGGTCGCGGACGCGGCCGCCGCGGACGAGGACGATCGAGTGCTCTTGGAGGTTGTGCTCTTCGCCGGGAATGTAGGCGGTCACTTCCTTGCCGTTGGAAAGCCGCACGCGGGCGATCTTGCGGAGCGCGGAGTTGGGCTTCTTGGGGGTCATGGTCTTGACCTGAAGGCAGACCCCCCGCTTCTGCGGCGAGGCCTCGAGGTCCTTGACCTTGTTGATTCGCGGCAGAGGACGCCGCGGCTTGCTGATCAGCTGATTGATCGTGGGCATTCGAATCCTTCGTGCAAAAAGGCGCAGTTTTCCCTTCGAAACGAAGGGGCGGGGAGTATACGGGCAAGGCTCGCAGCAAGCAAGCGTGCGGCGGAACGCGACGCCAGCGGGATATTACCGCCGCAGCCCCGGCAAGAACCTGCTCCCGTGCCGCGGGCGTCCAAACAAAACGCTAATCCATCGGCCCGGGGGGCTCTCGCGGGGGTGTTAAAGATGCGAGCGAAGCCGGGCCGCGACGCTGGCGATCACGTCGCCCCAGGCCCGTGGCCGGGGTTGGCGGAAGAGGCGCATCGTGGGATACCACGGAGTCGTCTCCGGAAAGGCGGCGAGCCAGCGCCAGTCGGGGGCGAAGGGCAGCAGGACCCAGACTTTTTTGGCCAGCGCGCAGCGACGTGGGCGACCGAGGTATCCACCGTCACGACCAGATCGAGGCATTCGATCAGGGCCGCGGTGTCGGCGTAGTCGTGGAGGTCGCTGGTCCAATCGGTGAGCCAGCCGGCAGGCATGGCGGCATCGCGTGCGTCCTCGGAACGCGGGCCTTTCTGGAGCGAATAGAACGCAACCGAGTGCAGTTGTGCAAGCGGCGCCAAGTGCACAAACGGCATCGAGCGGTTGGCATCGTTGAGGTGCGTCGGCGTGCCGGCCCAGGCGATGCCAATTTTGGGCCTGGTCTGACCAGCGAGGCGATTCTGCCACGCGGCGACGCGCGCGGGATCAGCCTTGAGATAGGGCACGTTGCCCGGGATGGTTTCGACCCGGGTTTGAAAGATCATGGGGAGGCTCAGCAGCGGCGCGTGGGCGTCGAACGCCGGAAGCGGATCTTTCTGATGGACGATTTGATCGGCACCGCCGACGGTGCGGATCAGGTCCGCAAGATCCCGCGGACATTCGACGATCACCTTTGCGCGTTCGGCGACGAGGGGAATGTACCGGGCGGCCATGAGGGCGTCGCCGGCGCCCTGCTCGGCATGGAGCAGCACCGTCGCAGCGGAGCGCGAGCCGTCCCAGAGGGGCTGGGGGAAATTGCGTTTTGGCGAGGGAAAGCCGCGGCAATCCCACCGCCATTCCTGCTCGCGCCAGCCGCGCTCGAATTGGCCGTCAAGCAGGAGCAGTTGCGCCAGGTTGAAATGGGCGGTGGCGTTGTCGGGTTCGATCGCAACCGCGCTCGGCGGCGGCGATCGCGCCTTTGAGATCGCCGACTTCGTGCAGCGCGATGGCAAAGTCTCCCCAGAAGCGCGTGCTGCTTAGCCCCAGCTCAGCGGCCCGGCGACCGTGTTCGGCCGCGGCTTGAAAATTTCCCAGGTCCCCCTCGCATGCCATCAGGCCGTGCTGTGCCTGGGCAAGATTCGGCTCCAGTTCAGCAGCCCTGGCATACGCATCGCGCACTTCGGAAGGCCGGCGCGATTGCCAGAGCACCATCGCCAGGTTGATGTAAAGCGCCGCGGCCATCGGCGCCAGGGCAAGCGCCTCGCGCAATGCACCCTCTGCGCCGCCCAGATCGTTTTGCCCGACAAGCGCAGCTCCGAGAGCGGCGAACCCTTCCGGCGTCCGATGGACCGCCAGCGCCCGGCGGGCGAGCTGCTCGGCAGGCCTGTGATGTCCGAACTGAAGCGCGATTGCCGCGAGCTTCCCAAGAGCCACCGGATGATTCGGTTGGGCGCCAGAATCTGCCGGTAAATCGACTCCGCCTCGGCAAGTTTCCCCGCATCGTGCAGCGCCAGCGCGTGATTGAGGGCTTCGTCGAGGGTCATTTCAGAGTATCAGCGAACCAACGCCGGCCGTCGCCGGTGCCACTCGGTCGCCTGCTCGAACATGCGGGCGACGCGCAGGAGCTTAGCTTCGGAGAACGTCGGCCCGAGCAGTTGCATTCCGATGGGCAGGGGTCTTTCGTCTCCGGTGAAGCCGGCGCCCATCGACAGGCCGGGAATGCCGGCGATGTTGCAGGTGACGGTGTAAACGTCCACCAGATACATGGCCAGGGGATCTGCGCTTTTCTCGCCGATCTTGAATGCGGGCGTCGGGCTGGTGGGGCAGAGGATGACGTCGCATTTGGCGAAGGCTTCGTCGAAATCGCGCTTGATCAGGCGGCGCATCTTCAGAGCGCTGACGTAATAAGCGTCGTAATAGCCGCTGGCAAGTGCATAGGTTCCGATCATGATCCGGCGCTGCACTTCTTCGCCGAAGCCTTCAGCGCGGCTCTTTGAATAAAGCTCGACGATGTCCTTGACGGGATCTTGGGTGCGATGGCCGTAGTGCACGCCATCGTAGCGGGCGAGGTTACTGGATGCCTCGCAGGGGGCGATGATGTAGTAGGCGGCGATGCCGTACGCGGTGTGGGGGAGCGAGACATCGACCATCTCGGCGCCCAGCGACCGGTACACGCGGATTGCCTCGTCCCATGCGGCTTTGACCTGCGGATCGAGTCCGGGAATGTTGTGCTCGCCGGCAATGCCGATGCGCAGGCCTTTCACCGGCTGATTGAGATCGCGGAGATAATCCGGCACAGGTTCGTCTACGCAGGTGGAGTCCTTGGAATCGTGTCCGGCAATGACGTTGAGCAGCGCAGCGCAATCGGCGACGCACCAGCCGAACGGTCCGATCTGATCGAGCGATGATGCGAAGGCGACCAGGCCATAGCGTGAGACGCGCCCATAGGTGGGCTTGAGCCCGACGACGCCGCAGAGCGACGCCGGCTGCCGGATCGAGCCGCCGGTGTCGGAGCCGATCGAAGCGCAGCACATCCCGGCCGCCAGCGCCGCAGCAGATCCCCCGCTGGAGCCACCGGGGACGCAGGCGGGATTCCAGGGGTTCTTCGTGCACTTGAATGCCGAGTGCTCGGTGCTCGATCCCATGGCGAACTCATCGAGGTTCGTCTTGCCGATGACGATCGCACCGGCCTCCTCCAGCCTTCGCACGACGGTGGCGTCGTAGGGCGAATGAAAGTTCTCCAGCATTCGCGAGGAGCAGGTGGTCCTGCCAAAGCTGGTGCAGAGGTTGTCTTTGATGGCGATGGGAACACCGGCGAGGTCACCGGTGATCTCGCCGGCATCCACGCGGGCAGCGCGTTCGAGGGCCCGATCGGCCCAGACGGCGTTGTAGGCTTCGATCGCCGGTTCACGTTTTTCGATGCGGGCGAGCATCCGGCGTGCGAGCTCAACAGCGGAAATCTGTTTGGCGCGGATCGCGTCGCGGGCGGCAAGAAGAGTGTCGAAATCGGGCATATCTGGCCGGATCGTAATTGCCGGCAACCTGTGGGTAAACCGGCCCGTGCATCGACCCATGGAATAGCCCGATTGTCTTTGCCCGCAAGCCCTTCTATATTGCCGCGGGCGCGTAAGCCTTGCCCAGCCGGCAACGTTCACCCGATCTGCATGTTTTCTTAACGAATCTGGCTTCGGGGAGCTGTACAGGAGCCCTATGACGAGTGTCCCCGAGCCTCTTGCCGCACCGGCGATCCTGGTGCCGGCAAAACCCGCGATTCGGCCGTTCTGGTCGTGGCGGGGGGTGCTGCTGATCGCGGCATTTCTGGCAGTCGCGATCGGATTTGCCGTTCCGCCGATCCTCGACCAGGTCCGGGGTGGATCCACGAAAGACTACGGACTGTGGTACCTGACCTCGCAGCGAATCGCCCAGGGGAAAGACATCTACGTCCGGGACGGCGACGGCGACTTTGAGTTCATGTATCCGCCGCCAGCCGCAGCGCTGCTGGCCATACCAGGCCAATGGGGCGCGCTGCCGTTGATGCTCGTGGTGATCGGGATCACGACGGCGTCCTGGCTGGCGTGCATCCTCCTTTCGGTCTATCTGGCAACGGGGGGCGTGCGGGGCGCGATCCGCTGCTGTTCTGGCTGCCGGCACTCTGCTGCATCAGCTTCGCCTACGACACCTATCTGCTGGGGCAGCCGGCGCTGGTTCTGGCCGCCTGTATCCTCGGGGCGTTTGCCTGCCTGCGCTGGAAGATGAACTGGGCCGCGGGCGCGCTGGTAGCGCTGGCGGCGGCGATCAAGGCCTTCCCCATCCTGGTGGTGGGGTATTTCATTTATCGCAGGCGCTGGCGGGCGACGGCGTTTACCGTCTTGTTCCTGGCACTGCTGCTGGCGCTGCCGGTCGCCTTTCGCGGGCTGCCGCGGGCCGCAAATGACATGCGGACCTGGGCGGATGGGATGCTCTTCCACTACAACGCCTCGACCATCGCGCAGCGCCGGGGCGCGGCTACTCGTGGAAGAACAATTCGCTGCAGGCGGTCGCCAATCGGCTGCTTCGGCCGGTGCCGGCCGACCGCATCTCCCGGCACCAACTGCTCTACGTCAACCTGGTGGATTGGCCGTTCCGGCGCATCAACCTGGCGATCGTGGCGTTTGCCCTGAGTCTCTGCGCGGCGTATATCCTGCTCACCTCCGTTCGGGCACAGCGCAACCGGCAAACCGATGTGATCGAGGCGGCGATGATCCTGCCGCTGGTCCTGGTCTTTACGCCGCTGTCATTCAGCTACAACTGGGTCTTTCTGATCTTGCCGATCACGCTGATTGGCGAGTTCATCCTGCGGCCAACGACAGCGACGCGCGACCGCGTCATCGCGGGAGGCTGGCTGCTGGCCTGCGTGCTGATCTTTGCCCTGACGCTGCCGGTTCCGGGATTCCGCGTTCCCCGGGCCATGGGAAACATGTTCTGGGCGTGTCTGCTGGTGTTTGCGGAGCTGGGCTGGATCCTGCGGCGGACGATGAGCAGTGCTTCGAAGGAGTCCGCGACCGGAGTCGAGCAGCCGGGCTCTGTGGCCGGCGAGGTTCTCTCGCCCCGGCCGAATTCCCTATAATCCGCGGATATGTGCGGGCGATTTACGCTGGTCAATCTTGCGGCGTTTGCGGACTTGTTCCCGTGGATTCGGGATATGCCCGAGGGGCCGCCGCGCTACAACATCGCGCCGACGCAGCCGATCGTGGCGGTTTCCAACGGCGCTAAGGAACGGCTGGAGTCGTTCGTCTGGGGCCTGATCCCGTTCTGGGCCAAGGACCCGAAGATCGGCGGCAAGCTGTGCAACGCGCGGGCGGAGACGCTGATGGAGAAAAACTCGTACAAGCATGCGTTCAAGCGGCGCCGATGCCTGATTCCGGCGGATGGCTTTTACGAATGGAAGCACGTCAGCGGATCGGCGACCAAGCAGCCGCTGTACATCCGGATGAAAGGCGGCAAACCGTTCGCCTTTGCGGGATTGTGGGAGACGTGGAAATCGCCCGCGGATGAACTGGTCCAGAGCGCGACGATCATCACCACCGCACCCAACAAGCTGATCGCGCCGATTCACAACCGCATGCCCGCAATCGTCGAGCCGCAGGCATACGACCGTTGGCTGGAGAGCGGCGACCAATCGCCGGAGCAGCTTGGCGAGCTGAGTGCGCTTCTCAAGCCTTATCCGGCCGGGGAGATGGAGGCCTGGCCGATCTCGACGGAGGTCAACAACGTGCGGAACGATTCGCCGGAGTTGATCAAGCGGGCGAACCCGGCCGCCAGGGCGCTCTTCGGCTAGAGCGACTGGCCCTCCGGCAGCGACTTGGGGCAGATTATCGGCGGACGAAAAGCATCCGGCCGCCTTGCCATGGCGCCAATCGCTTTGAATGATTGTGCAGGGGCGGCGTTTTCTCTGGCGGCCTGCGTGGCGCCGATGCGAGGAGGTGCGGATGAACGGCGTGGATCCGTTCGCTGTGTACGATTGCAGTCTGGTGCGCCAGGCAACGGGAATCGTTTGCGTCAATCTGCGGGAGCTCTCGCAGGCGCTTCATGCCGCGTCCGATGTCGTCCTCGAGCACCACATGATGCGGTGCGTGCTGGACGACTACTTCGAGCTCTACGAATTCCCCAACGATCTGGCGCGCTGGTGCTGGGACGGGATCGGCGATCATTCCCTGGGGGAGCAGCTTGGGCTGGTGGATCCGTACCGGGTGGAATCGATGTCGGCGTTGCGGACACGGCTGGTCGATCTGATCGAGGGGCGGCTGTGGAGCTCGGACCGCGTGCCCTGGGCGCGGCCGGGGTTTGAGCTGCCGCTGATCGAGTCGCGGCTGATCGCCTACGACACGGGGGAGCGCATCAAGACGCCCGCGGAACTGGTCGAGGCGATCGAGCGCATGCCGCTGCGGTCGCTGTTCTTCCACGTTCACGAGGCGCGGCGGCGGACAGGAGGCCGCACCGACGACTTTACCGCGTGGCTGGAAGGGCTGGGCGTCGGGGCCGAGCTGGTCGAGCGCATCCGGCAGATCGATTTTTACTTCCTCAACCTGCGCCAGCTTCGCGAGGAACTGCTCAAGGCGTTTGGCGAGCACCTCCTGGGCTCGACCGTCGCGGGGGCGGGGACCGATGCGGGGGCGCATCATCATGAATCTTCTGGATCGCTACGAACAGGTGGTCGGGCCGCAGGAGGTCCGGCATCTCCGGCAGCTTGCCGAGCGGCTGCGCGGAAAGCGCATCGTGCACGTGAACTCCACGCGAACCGGCGGCGGCGTCGCGGAGATCCTGGGCTGGATGGTGCCGCTGATGCGCGAGCTGGGGATCGATGCCCGCTGGGAAGTGATCAGCGGGCCGGGCGATTTCTACCGCGTGACCAAGGCATTCCATAACGGGATGCAGGGGCTGGAGGTAACGCTGCGCACCGAGGATTTCGAGCTGCACCGCGAGGTAAACCGGCAGAACGCGGAGCAACTGAAGCTGGAGGCGGATGTGGTGTTCGTGCACGATCCGCAGCCGATTTACCTGCCGGAATTCACGCCGCCGGGGAAGGTGAAGCGCTGGGTGTGGCGCTGCCACATCGACGCCTCGCGGCCGAACCGCGCGGTGTGGAAGCATCTGGCCCAGGCGATCCCGCATTACCAGGGGGCGGTTTTTTCCATGGCGCGCTTTGCGCGGCGGCTGCCCTGCCCAATGTTCATCATTCCGCCCTCGATCGATCCGCTGTCGGACAAGAACATGCCGATCCCCGAGGCCGAACGGCTGGAGGTCTTGAGGCGTCACGAAATCGATCCGGAGCGGCCGATACTGCTCCAGGTGTCGCGATTCGACCGCTTCAAGGACCCGCTGGGCGTGATCGATGCGTATCGATTGCTCAAGCCTTACCATCCGGAGTTGCAACTGGTGCTGGCCGGTGGACCGGCGACCGACGATCCGGAGGGGGCGGAGGTGCTCAAGGACGTGATGGCGATGCGCGGCAACGATCCGGACCTGAAGGTGCTGATGCTGCCGCCGGATGCCAATCGCGAGATCAATGCGCTGCAGCGCTCGGCGATCGTGATCCTGCAGAAGTCGCTGCGGGAGGGGTTCGGGCTGACGGTGACCGAAGCGCTGTGGAAATCCAAGCCGGTGATCGGCGGAGCGGCGGGCGGGATTACGCTCCAGGTGCACGACTACCAGACGGGATTTCTGGTTTACTCCCCCGCCGGTGCGGCCTACCGGATTCGCTACCTGCTGCGGTACGCCGACAAGCGGCTGCGCATGGGCGAAAGGGGTCGCGACCTGGTGCGGGACCACTTCCTGCTGACGCGGCACCTGCGGGATTACTTCACGGTGCTGCTTTGCCTGGATCAGCCGGAGCCGAGCACGCTGATGGTATGAGGGATTGGGGCTTGGGGCCGGGGGGGGCGGGGTTTAGCGGGGCTTTCGGCCATCGGCTTTGGGCCCTCCACCATCCGCCATCAGCCCGCCGAAGATGCGAGGGCTGGCGGCCCGGCGATGCTTGTCAAACTGGGGGAGAGGCCAGAGAAACGCCCGGGCCATGTTCGGACCAAAAAATCCTTAGTACGCCATTTTGGCGGGGTTGCGGGGGGATGGGGAGGCAACGGTACTACAACGGTGAGAGTACGGTGTGGGTCGGGAGTTGAATCGGGGGCGACATGGGAGCGGAATGTCCTCTGTTAGGGCTCAAGAACGGGCACATCCTGAGGCTGATGTTATTGAAACCGGGCGGGTGAGCGTCAGCTTCTGCGGTTCTGTCAGCGGGAGCCGAAAGCCACATCGCCGACCCGTTCGAGCAGCTTCATGACAATACCCCGGACAGATCCAAAGCCGCAGGCACGGATCAAGGGCAGATTTATTTCGCGGCAGGGACGGGACGCCCTTACACTACATCAGGTTGCGCCGGTGGAAGCGCTTTTTGCTGGCTGGTTTGTGCACCTGGTATTAAGGGTTATCCCACTCTTCGCGTGTCCGACTCTGCCACCATCATCCGTGACGGCGAGGACGTTTACCGGCTTCAGATCATGCACCGCGACTGGATGCTGATCAACGGGCCGGGGTTCGTTGAAGGGCCGGTCTTCGTTGGCGCGTTCGGCATCTTTGAAAACTTTACCGTTGTGCGCGGCATTCCCAAGGGCTCGCTCGTCTACCGCGACGGTCAAACGCTCTTCGAAGCCTCCTCCACTTTGCTCGCCGGGATCCAGCGCGATTTCGAACTCCTCCGCTGCGACTATTCCTACAAGATTGGCGATCAACCGAAGCAGTTTGGCGGCGGCCAAGGCATCAGCGTAGATGGGCGCCCGGAATCCTGTCACTTCGTCCGAAAGGATACTGCTCGATTCGATTTGTTGATGGTAAGACGCCTGACCTGATCGATCTGCGAAGCAGCGAGGGCTTCGTCACTGACGCGGGGCCGATCAAGCTGTACCGACGGAAGGCGGAAGTTCAGTGGCTGGACATCCTGCCGCCGCTCCTAGACTTTCTCACGCCGCGGCGGGCGAAGACGCTCAGCCTTGAGCACATCGACCGAGCGGGATAACCCGCCGATACAGTGGACCGAGCCGGCGGGCCCCAATCACATCACGTTTCGTGAAGGGCGTGCGAACTTTGAACGGTTCGGTGCGTGTGAAGAGAGGTTTGTGCCGAACGTCTGCTCTCGCCAGATGAACGGGCGAAGTACTCGCGCCGGCCCCGGCATGTCGGATAGTCCGCCATGCAGTGGACCAAGACGGCAGGTCAGTGTCGTGGGTGCCGAGAGCTTGCGCGGCCAGCGAACGACGATCCGTTGTTCGTTCTCCCGCATCAATAATTTCCAGATTTTTTCCGTGACGGCGCGGGGTGAGCGTACATTTCCTGTGTGATGGTCGATGATTTTGAGCTGCTGCGCCGCTACGTGGATCAGCACGACCAGCAGGCGTTTGCGCAGATCGTCCGGCGGCACGTCAATGCCGTTTTTTCGGCAGCGGCGCGGCAGGTTGGAGAACGTCAACTGGCCGAGGACATCACCCAGGCGGTCTTCGTGGTTCTGGCCCGCAAGTCGGCCCGCCTCTGCCGCCGAAATGCCGGCACGCTGAGCGGATGGCTTCTCAATTGCGTTCGCTACGCATCGGCGAACGCGCTGAAGATGCGGAAGCGACGGATCAGGCACGAGCAGGCGGCCGGGGCTTGTTTCCGCTCAGGCGCGTGCTCCCCGGATCCGAGCGAGGTTCTCTTGTGGCAGGAGATCTCGCAGCAACTCGACTGTGCCGTGCTCAAGCTTCCGGCTCAGTACCGGCAAGCCATTCTGCTTCGCTATTTCGAGGACCGGTCGATCAGTCAGATCGCCCAGCGGCTCAATATGAGCGAAGGCGCGGCGAAGCAGCGTTTGAGCCGTGCGCTCGGGAAGCTGCGACAGCGTGTTTCCCGGGACAGCGCGGCAATGATGTCATCGATCGACTCGTCGGCGTTTGCCAGCCTGCTGGCAGCACATGCCGTGCGGATGGCGCCGGCGGGACTGGCGAATTCCGCGATCGCGGCCGCAATGGGCGGCGCGACAGCCGCGGCGGGGCTTTCTATTGCGAAAGGAGCAATGACCATGATGGCGTGGACGAAAGCAAAAGTGGCGGCGGTGGTCATCGCAGCGCTTGTCGTTGGCGGCGCGGGCGGGGTGATCGCGGTCAGGAACGCAACCGCCGCGGACAGAACTGCTGCGGCGCCGAGTGACAAGCCGGCGGCGCAGCACAGGCAGAATGAAGTCAGCGTGGAAACTGCGCCGCCGGTGGTCGTGAAGACCGAGCCGCAGGCGGGCGCAACCGACGTTGATCCCGGCATCACAGAGATCAAGGTGACCTACAGCAAAGCCATGATGGATGGAAGCTGGTCGTGGTCGACGTGGGGCCTGGACACGTTCCCGAAAATGACCGGGCCGCCGCATTACGAGGCGGACCAGCGGACCTGCGTCGCTCGGGTGAAACTGGAGCCGGGGCATACGTATGCGATGTGGCTGAACAGCAACAAGTACGGGAACTTCAGAGATGCCGAGGGGCGAAAGGCCGTGCCTTATCTGCTGATCTTTGAAACGAGGAAATGAGCTTCACGCCGACGGCGCGAGGATGAATCGGGCGTGGCTGCGTTATGGCAGCGTTTTCGGCCATTGGCGCACGCTCTGATATAAACCGCGAATGGAGGCAGGTCGGTCAATCTATTGTGGCCTCGTCGTGCTGATGATGGTGCTCGCCGGCGGCTGTCGGGCCGCTAACGAGCATGCTTCAGAGCCCACCGGCCGCACCGTGGTCGTGTGGATCAGCATTGACGGATTTCGGCATGACTATGCCGATCGGGCGAAGACGCCGTTTCTGCACAAGCTGATGCGCGAGGGGGCGTACTCGCGGGATCTGGTGACGATCACGCCGTCGCTGACGTTTCCATCGCACGTGTCGGAGGCGACGGGCGTGCCGGTGGCCGAGCACGGGATTCCGGCCAACGATTTTTATGATTCATCGGTGAAGAAGCTGTTGAACTTCCCGGCGGTGGCATCGATGCTTCGGGCGGAGCCGATCTGGCTGACGGCGGAACGACAGCATGTCAGGACGCTGGTTTATGACTGGCCGCTTTCGCAGGCGGAGGCCGGGGCGGTGAAGTGCGATTACTTCCTGCCGCAATTCGACAACGAGCTGAGCGATCAGCAGCGGCTGGATCGGCTGCTTGAGACTTGGCAGCGCGACACTGGAGACAGGCCGCTGCAACTGCTGATGGGGTACATCAAGGAGACGGATGTATTGGGGCACAAGTACGGGCCGGAGTCGCAGCAGATCAACGCAGCGGTCGCGGAGATCGATGGGGAGCTGGATCGATTTGTGAAAAAGGCAACGCAGATCTTTCGGCAGAAGATGCGGGCGAGCGACAAGTTGTATCTCGTGCTCACAACCGATCACGGCATGGCGCCGGTCACGACGCTGGTGAATATCGAGAAGCTTTTCACAGCCAAGCCGCCCCACGTGGTAAAGCTGGTGACGAGCGGACCGCTGGGGATGATCTACCTGGATCAGCTTGCGCCGGAACGGGCGGGGGAATTGGAGCAAGCGATGCTCAGGGATCTTCGGCGGTTCGATTTTCTTGGTGCTTATGCGCGGAGGGATCTGCCGCGTGACTGGCATTTCGATTTTCCGAGCCGGGTGGGCGACATTGTCGTGATGCTCAAGCCGGGATACTCGTTCAGCAATCGTCTGCCGCTGGCAACATTCCCAACCGAGAAAGTGCATGGACCTCTGGGGATGCACGGCTACCCCCCTGCCAGGAATGCGGACATGGCGGGGTTCTGTGTTTTCTGGCGCGTATGGGCGGCCTTTGGGAGGAAAGGATCTGGGGAAGGTGGACGCGCTTCAGCTGCATCCGACCGTGGCAAAGCTGCTGGGAATCGAGCCGGCGAAAGGCGCGAACGTGCCGCCGCTGAAGCTGGAATAAGCTCGTGATTCTCCGAGACTTGCAAATCGCTTCGGCAGACCCACAATACCGCCCGATCCGTGACTACCGCCGGCTTCGCGTGACGCGACAGAATGGCGGCATTTTCAGGCTCTGCCCGACAATCCCATGCGTAAACTGCTTGTTGCCAATCGATCCGAAATCGCCACGCGCGTCTTCTGCGCCGCCACCGAACTGGGGCTGGGGACCGTTGCCATCTATACGTACGAGGACCGCTTTTCGCTGCATCGCTTTAAGGCGGACGAGTCGTACCTGATCGGGCCGGCACATGGTGGAGAACCAGTCAAGGGGTATCTGAACATTGCGAATATCATCGCCGTCGCCAAAGAGCACGGCGTCGATGCGATCCATCCGGGTTACGGATTTCTGTCGGAGAACGCGGAGTTCGCGCAGGCGTGCGCGGTCAATGGGATCAAGTTCGTGGGGCCGGACGCTCGGATTCTTCATGCGTTCGGCGACAAGACGGAAGCCAAGCGCATCGCGGCCGAAGCGAACGTGCCGGTGGTGCCGGGGACGGATCATGGGCTGACGAATTCGGCCGAGGTCAAGAAGAGCGCGAAGGCAATCGGATATCCGATCATCATCAAGGCCAGCTTTGGCGGCGGCGGGCGGGGAATGCGGGTCGTCAAGACGGCGGATGAACTGGCAGAAAAGCTGGCCGAGGCATCACGCGAGGCGGGGGCGGCGTTTGGCGCCCCGAAGTGTTCGTTGAGAAGTATATCGCACGGGCGAAACACATCGAGGTGCAGATTCTTGGGGACGAGCACGGGAACCTGGTACACCTTTGGGAACGGGATTGCTCCGTGCAGCGGCGGCATCAGAAGGTGGTGGAAATCGCGCCCAGCATGAATCTTCCACAGGACCTTCGCGAGCGGATCTGCACGGCGGCGCTTCGAGTGGCGCAAACCGCAGGGTATCAGAATGCCGGCACGGTGGAATTCCTCGTGGACATGGACGCGGGCGAGTTCTACTTCATCGAGGTGAATCCGCGCATCCAGGTGGAGCATACCGTCACGGAAGTTGTGACGGGTATCGATATCGTCCGGGCGCAGATCCTGGTAGCACAGGGGCACAAGCTGCATGAGGAGCCCGTGCGGATTCCGCAGCAGGCGGAAATCCAGACCAACGGTTACGCGATTCAGTGCCGGGTGACGACCGAAGATCCGGAGAACCACTTCATCCCGGACTACGGACGGCTCACGACCTATCGGTCGGCGGGCGGCTTTGCACTGCGGCTGGATGGGGGCAACGGATTTGCGGGCGCGATCATTACGCCTTACTTCGATTCGCTGCTGGTAAAGGTGACGAGCTGGGGGCAGACCTTTGATGAATCGATCCGGCGGATGGACCGGGGGCTCCGGGAGTTCCGCATTCGCGGGGTGAAGACGAACATCCCGTTCCTGGAAAACCTAATCAATCACGCGCAGTTTACTGCGGGCGATGCGACCACGACGTTCATCGACAGGACGCCCGAACTGTTTCGCTTCACGCCGAGACGGGATCGGGCGACAAAAATTCTGTCGTACCTGGGCGACGTGATCATCAATCGCCGGCCGGACGTGAAGGGGAAGGTCGATCCCAAACGGGAGTTTGGTGTACCCGCCATCCCGGCTTATCCCAAAGCCGCGGCCATCCCATCGGGCACTCGCCAGAAGCTCCTCGAGATGGGGCCGGAGAAGTTCGCCCAGTGGGTTCGGAAGCAGAAGAAGCTGTTCATCACCGACACGACGATGCGGGATGCGCACCAGTCGCTGCTGGCCACGCGCGTGCGCACGCACGATCTACTGGCGGTGGCCGAGAGCGTGGCGCACCTCGTGCCCGACATGTTCTCGCTGGAGATGTGGGGCGGGGCGACGTTCGACTCGGCGATGCGGTTCCTTCAGGAAGACCCGTGGGACCGGCTGGATCAGCTTCGCGCGCAAGATTCCCAACATCCCGTTCCAGATGCTGCTCCGCGCCAGCAACGCGGTGGGCTACACCAACTATCCCGACAACGTCGTGCGCGAGTTTGTCAAGCTGGCGGCGCAGCACGGAATCGACGTCTTCCGCATCTTCGACTCGCTCAACAATACCGATTCGATGCGGGTGGCGATGGAGACGGTTCGCGAGCACACGCAATCGATCTGCGAGGCGGCGATCTGCTACACGGGCGACATCCTCGACCCCAAGCGCACGAAGTATCAGCTCGCCTACTACGTGAAGATGGCCAAGGAGCTGGTGCGCATGGGAACGCACATCCTGGCGATCAAGGACATGGCGGGGCTGTGCAAGCCTTATGCTGCGCACAAGCTCGTCAAGGTGCTGCGGGACGAGGTGGATGTGCCAATCCACTTCCATACGCACGACACCAGCGGGATCAATGCGGGTACGCTGCTTCGGTCGGCGGACGCCGGGGTGGACATTGTGGACTGCGCTGGCGAGCGTGAGCGGGACGACGAGCCAGCCGAATCTCAATTCGATCGTGGGGTCGCTTCAGCACACCCCGCGGGATACCGATCTGCACGTCGATTCGCTTAACGCCCTGTCGGACTACTGGGAGACGGTACGGAATTACTACTATCCGTTCGAGGAAGGATTGCGCTCGGGAACGGCCGAAGTTTACCAGCACGAGATGCCTGGCGGGCAATTCACGAACCTCAAGGCGCAGGCGAAGGCGCTGCATCTGGAGGATCGCTGGCCGGAAGTGGCGCGGACGTACGCCGAGGTGAACCAGCTCTTTGGCGACATCGTGAAGGTCACGCCAAGCAGCAAGGTCGTGGGCGACATGGCGCTGTTTATGGTGACCAACGGCCTGACCGCGATGGACGTGCTGGACCCGACGAAGAAGCTGAGTTTCCCCCGCAGCGTGGTGGAAATGATGCAGGGATATCTGGGCGTGCCACAGGGTGGGTGGCCGAAGGTGCTTCAAAAGATCATTCTCGATTCAGCGGGCGTGAAGCCGCTCAAAGGGCGACCGGGAGCGACGCTGCCGAAGATCGATTTCGCCACGGTGAAAAAGGAGCTCGCGTCCAAGGTGCACCGGGAAGTCCGTGATGTGGATGTGATGAGCTATGTGCTCTATCCACAGGTGTTCCTCGACTTCGAGAAGCACGAGCGCGCCTACAACAACACGAGCGTGCTGCCGACGCCGGCGTTTTTCTATGGCCTGGCGCCGGGCGATGAGATCAATGTCGAGATCGAGCCGGGGAAGACACTGATCATCAAGTATCTCACGACGGGCGACCTCCACGAGGACGGAACGCGCACGGTCTTCTTCGAACTCAACGGGCAGCCACGGGAAGTCGTGGTTCCGGACCGTTCGGTCGAGGGGAAGCTGCACAAGCATCCCAAGGCGGATATCGAAGACCCCGACCAGATTCCCGCGCCGATGCCCGGGAAGGTTTCATCGGTCGCCGTGAGCAAGGGCGACGAGGTGAAGGAAGGGCAACGGCTCCTGAGCATCGAGGCGATGAAGATGGAGACGGCGGTCTACTGCCCTGTGCGCCGCGACGGTGGCGCAGGTGCACGTCAAGCCCGGATCGATCGTGACCGCCGGCGATCTGCTTGTGGTGCTTGAGGGGTGAAAGCGGCCTGGCGTTTCTGTCCTGGAGCTTCGATGCGCCTCATCTGGATCGTGCCAAGCCTCGTGCTGTTTGCACTGATCCTCCTCGACGCCTTTGAAACCATCCTCCAGCCGCGACGGGTGACTCATCGATACCGTTTTTGCGCGGCTGTTCTACCGTGGCGCCTGGACGCTCTGGCGCACGGCGGCGAAGCACATCCGCCGGCCCAGGATCCGCGAGGGTTGCCTGAGCATCTTCGGGCCGTTATCGCTCTTGGGATTGTTTACGCTGTGGGTGGTGGGACTGACGATCGCGTTTGCCGTCGTGCAGTGGTCGTTGCACACCATGGACATGCCGGGGCAGAGTTGGAGCTTCTTTGGTTACCTCTACGTCAGCGGCGGCGCATTATTCACTTTGGGCTACAGCGACATCCCTCCCGACGCGGTATTTGGACGATACCTCGCGGTGCTGGAAGGCGGGCTTGGGTTTGCGTTTCTCGCCGTGGTCATCAGCTACCTTCCGGTGCTCTACCAGGCGTTCTCCCGCCGCGAGGCGATGATCTCGCTGCTCGATGCGCGGTCGGGATCGCCGCCGAGCGCTTCGCAGACGCTGCTGCGCGTGGCGCGGGCGAAGGATTTCGCCACGCTCAATCTGTTTCTGGTCGAGTGGGAGCACTGGGCGGCGGAATTGCTGGAAAGCCACCTCACATTTCCCGTGCTCAGCTACTATCGATCGCAGCATGACAACCAGTCGTGGCTGGCCGCGTTGACGATGATGCTGGACACCTGTGCGCTGCTACTGGCCGAGGTTGACGCGGGCAATGCGTATCAGGCGCAGCTCACATTCGCGATTGCGCGTCATGCGGCGGTCGACCTGGCGCTGGTGCTGAAGACCCGGCCGCGAATCGGCGAGCACGATCGCCTGCCGGCGGCGGATCATCGGCAGCTCAGGCAGAAGCTCGCCGAAGCAGGGCTCGTGCTGCGCGACGAAAAGGAGAGCACGCGGCTGGCGGAGTTGCGCGTGCTGTATGAGCCGTTTGTCGTCGCACTGGGCGAGCAGTTCTTCTTCTCGCTGCCGCGCATCCTGGTGGAGGATTCAGTGGCCGACAACTGGCAGCGCAGCGCATGGATGCGGCAGACACCCGGCATCGGGAGCTTACCGCTGGCGACAACCGACGATGAGCATTTTGTCTGATCCCCGTCAGGCCGTCAGGTATTTGCGGGAGCCGGTGCAGGCGCCGTAGCCGGCTGCTGGGGGATGTTCAGGCCGGAGCCGGTACTTTGGGTCGTGTGGGGGCGCGGTCCACCGGCTGCGCGCGGAGCGGTTCCGCCACTCTTGGACGCCTGGGGCCCCGTGGGCTTGGTGTCCGGCTGGAGCACCAGCGTCATGCGGCGACCTTCCATCTTGGCATCGCGCTCGACCTTGGAAACGGCCCATAGCGCCTGCTTCACCTTGCTGAAGATCTCGCGCCCAAGTTCCTGGTGGGCCATCTCGCGGCCGCGGAACTGGAGGGTAAATTGGACCTTGTTGCCTTCTTTCAGGAAGTCACGGGCGTGGTTGATCTTGATCGAGAGGTCGTGGTCGCCGATCTTCACCGTGCGCAGCTTAAGCTCCTTGAGCTGCCCGGCGCGGCTGGCCGCGCGGGAGCGGTCTTCCTTCTTCTGCTGCTGGTAGCGCCACTTCCCGTAGTCCATGATCTTACAGACGGGCGGGCGGGCGTTGGGCGCAACTTCAACCAGATCAAGGCCTGCTTCCCGGGCCCTGCGAAGTGCTTCGGATGTGGTGATCGAGCCGATCTTTTGATCGGTCTCGTCGATCAGGAAGATGGGGCTGATCCTGATCTGTTCGTTGTGGCGAAAATTAGTAGGAATGGCGTATACCTCCGTAAAACCGCCCGCTGCAGCACGCGCCGCACCACGGGCACATTGTCTCAACAAAAAGCCACAGGTGAGCAAGGATGCGCACAGAGCTACGCGTCCGAATGCGTTAGCTGAGGGAATCCTGGTTCATCTGCGGCCAAGTCATTATACGTAGAATTTGCTCTGAGGCTGCCGGGAAGGCGACCGCAGGCGGATTTTTCCATCAAATCCGGCCCCATAATGCGTCCGCAGAGGGAGTTTTTCAAGGGGAAAAAGCGCTACGGGCGGTTTTCCGGTCCCCCGGATGTCCGTCATATCGACCCGCATCGATGCTTGGTATGAAAGGAAGATCCGGCGGCGAACTGCCACCGGATCTTCTTTCATAGCCAGCCGGCATGCGGATGTTACCGCAACTGCTGCCAGTATTCGCCCGGCATATCGAGGGCGAGCTGGAGGGCGCCGTTGGCACCGGCGTAGAGGGGCTCCTCGACAACCGCAACGTGACCGCCGCCGATGGCCTGCATGGCGTCTTCGATGCGCTTGTTGAGGCCGTCGAGCATGCCGCCGCCACCGGAGAGAATGACGTTGTCGCGCAGCTTTTCCTGGAATTCCGGGTTGAAGCTGCTGACCAGCCGCTTGATGCCTTCGACGATCGGGCCGACAAGGATCTCGCAAGCCTGCTTGAGCTCCGCAGTGATGTCGTGTGCGGTAGGCGTGCCATCGATCGGGATCATCACGTCGACCTTGTCGCGGGCGTCGGAGACGAAGCCGTACTGCTCCTTGAACTGCTTGCACATGTTCACGGTGAGCTGCGCCTTCGGATAGCGCTCCATGATCAGCTCCCAGAGCTTCTGGTCCACGGCGTCGCCGGCGATCTGATAGGAGATCTCATCCTCTTCGCTGGGCACGGTGCCGTGCATGCGGCACAGGTCGGTCGTGCCGGCACCGATGTCGATCACCAGCACATCACTCATCTTTTCCATGCCGTAGGCGACGGTGAACGGCTCGGAGACGATCATCACCGAATCGAGCACCTCGCGGGCGATTTCGAGGATCGCCTGCTTGTTCTTGGCGGTAGCGCGGGAGGGAACGCCGATCACGCCGAAGAGCACTTCATCACGTCCGGGATGGACCTGTTCCACGAGGTGGCGGAGGAGGTCCTTGGCCGCACGGAGGTTCTTGGCCTGCTCGTCGGTGTTGGTGTTCTCATCGCGGGTGCCTTTGATGACGCCCTTCTCCAGGGGGCGATAGAGGTCGACGGCCAGGCGGTTGTCCAGCGCGTGGCGGCCGTAGATCACGTCAGTCTTGAGCAGCTTGCGGCTGACCGGATCCTTGGCGTAGCCGACGTAGCTCTCACTGGTCTTGCGCGTTCCGTTCATCGAGACGATCGAGCTGCGGCTGGTGCCGAGGTCGATCCCCAGCAGCATGGCGCGTTCGGTCTGACCGGTATCGGTCTCGCTGCCGGAGAGAATGGGTTTGCCGGCAACCGGCTTGATACGATGGGCGGGGGCTTCGGCGTTGGACTGATGCATAGGTTTGCTCCTCATGAGGGCTATAAGGTTAGGGGCTATGGGTTAAAGGTCGTTGGTCCACTGTTGAATGGGGGAAAACTCCGGTGAAACCGGCCTGGGCGCCGGCTGCTGCGGATCAATGGTCAGTGCTTCGGGCTGCTGCTTGCCGGCAACGGGGTGCTCCGGACGCTGCAGGCGGGCTTCGGCTTCATGAGCGCCGTTGCCCGGCCCGGCGGATGCTTCGGCCGCGTCCTGAGCCGGCGCACCGTTCTCGCCGGACGGGCTCTCATCGATTTCGATGCCGCGCAGACGCAGATTCTCCTTGAAGATTTCCAGCAGCACGGCGTTCTGTTCGCTGCCGCCGCTTCGGGGACCGCCGGCAAAGTGCCGCGGCACGCCTCCCCCACCACCGCCGCTGAAGCTCATGCTCCCCAGCCGATTCATCGCGATGGTCATCTGCGCCAGCACACTCTCAGCGCGGCGAACAACCGTTTCGATGCGCTTGATCTGGTTGTCCAACTGCATCGAGGTGTTGGAGACCTGGCTGGTGAGATTGCGGTTGTCCTTGAAGAGACCCTTGATGGCGTCGGCCACCTGCTCGCGCACGCCCTCCATGTTGCCGACCTGCGTCGTGCTGTTCATCGCCTCGGCCAGCGCACTATCCACCACCTGCGCCACGCGCCGGCGGATCTTGTCGCGATCGAGAACCCAGACGTTCTTGCCTTTGAAGCGGTCGGCAAGCTTGTCGAAGGGAACCTGCTGGGAGGCGATGTCCAGCGCGCTTCTCGAGCGCGCTGGTGAGCGGGCTGGCGGGCGCATTGGGAAGCGGCGTCTCGGGCTCGGCGCGGAGGCTCTCGGTGATGATCCCGTGTTCGCTCAGCGCCTGGTACGCCTCTTCGGGCGTCTCACCGTGGGCGTGGCCTTCGACGGGCTGACCGGTACTGCGAACAAAACCTTTGAAGCGATATCGCACGGGTGGAACGTCCTTGAACAGCGATGCAGGGCACTGGGTGTGCGGAAAATATAGCAGTGCGCGCCCCTTTGGAGAGCGAGAAAAATCGGTGATTTTCAGCGCAAACTATATCACCGGGGTCTAAGCCCTTTCCAGTACTGCAGACCGTGCCTTTTATCGGACCTGCACGGAATCGCCGGGGTTATGGGGCGTTGCTTTCTTTGCGGCCAAACGCCGTTTTACCGCTTCTCACTGCCGGCGGTAACGTGCGATTCCCCCCGCGTGGCAATTTCCTGATCACACCTCTGGATGAACTCGCTAAGGGGCATCTGACCCTGGTCGGGATTGGCCCCGCGGGCACGGACGGCAACCGTCTGCCCCTGCGCTTCCTGCTCGCCGATAATGAGGAGATAGGCAATCTTCTCCATGCTGGCGTCACGGATCTTCGCGCCGATTTTCTCCGGGCCGAAGCGGGGATCGACGCGCAGGCCGGCCGCCTTGAGGGCGCTTACCACTTCGTTTGCGTAGTCCACGAACCGCTCGCTGATGGTGAGCACCGCCACCTGGACCGGCGAGAGCCAGAGCGGAAACGCACCGGCGAAATGCTCGGTCAGCACGCCGATGAAGCGCTCCATGGAGCCGAAGGGGCGCGCGGTGGATCATGACCGGTCGATGCGGTTTATTATCCGAGCCGACATAAGAGAGGTCGAAGCGTTGGGGAAGCTGGTAGTCCACCTGCACCGTACCGAGCTGCCACTCGCGGCCGATGACGTCCTTGACCACGAAGTCGATCTTCGGGCCGTAGAATGCGGCCTCGCCGGGCTCGCGGGTGAAGGGAACGCCGAGGGTTTGGGCGGCCGCCAGGCAAGCCTCTTCGGCGCGGTCCCATTGCTCGGGGGCGCCGACGTACTTGGCACTGTCCGGATCGCGCAGACCGACGCGGACGCGGTAGTCTTTCATGCCGAGCGTGCCGAGCACGATCTTCACCAGCTCCAGGCATCCCTGGATTTCCGCCGGCACCTGCTCTTCGGTGCAGAAAAGGTGGGCATCGTCCTGGGTGAAGCCGCGCACGCGGGTCATGCCGCCCAGCTCGCCGCTCTTCTCCCAGCGATAGACGGTGCCGAATTCAGCGAGGCGCACGGGCATGTCGCGATAGCTCCGTTGCTCGCTGGCGAAGATCTTGATGTGCATCGGGCAGTTCATCGGCTTGAGCAGGTAGCCATCGACTTCGCCCTTCTCCATCAGGTTGGAGAGGTCGGCACAGCTGCACTTTTCCCGGGCGAGCTTCTCAATCACTTCACGATCGACCAGCGGCGGAAACTGGCTCTCCCGGTAGTAGGGATAGTGACCGGAGGTGCGATAGAGACCCAGGCGGCCGATGTGCGGTGTGAACACCTGCTGGTAGCCCTGGCGGCGCAGGTGCTCGGAGATGAAGTTCTGCAGCTCCTGGCGGATGACCGCGCCTTTGGGCTTCCACAGGACCAGGCCCTGCCCCACCGCATCATCAATGGTGAACAGGCCAAGCTGCGGGCCGAGGGCGCGGTGGTCGCGCTTGCGGGCCTCTTCCAGCATTTTCTGGTACTGGTCCAGCTCCTTACGGTCGAAAAATGCGGTGCCGTAGACGCGCTGGAACTTGTCGCTGGCCACGTCGCCGTGCCAGTGCGACTGGGCGACGCTCATGATCTTGAAGGCTTTGATCTTGCCGGTGGAAGGAATATGCGGCCCCTGGCAGAGGTCTTCCCAGTTCTGCTTCGGCTGGCCGGTGGCGTACCAGCTCAGGCTTCTGGCGCCCCCTGCAAGCGCGCGCTCTGCGTTGTCCACCTTGTATTTATTGCGTTCGTTCTTCAGGCGGTTGAGACCTTCCTCAGCGGGCAGGTCATAGCGGGTGAAGCGACGGTTCTCCTGCACGATTTTCTCCATCTCCTCTTCGATGCGGGGAAAATCGGTGGAGGAGATGGGGGCATCCAGGGCGATGTCGTAGTAGAAGCCGTTCTCCAGGGGCGGCCCGTAGGCGAGTTGCGCCTCGGGGCCAGAGGCGCTGGATCGCCTCGGCCATGACGTGGGCGGCCGAGTGGCGGAGGATCAGCAACCCCTCGAGATCTTTGTCGGTTACGATCGAGAGCTTGTGCTCGCCCGCCGGGATTTTCGCAGAGAGATCGACGAGCTTTCCATCGAGCTTGCCGACGACGGCCGCCTTGGCCAGACCGCGGCCGATCGACTCGGCGACCTCGCCAACCGTGGCGTGATCGGAAACCTCTCTGCGCGAACCATCGGGAAGAATCACAACTGGCATAGGGGCCTCAGCTTCAATTGGAACCGAATCTTTTACGCGTTGACGCCCAAAAAGGAAAACCGCCCGGCAGGCGTCCGGGCGGCTCAATCGCATCGCAATGAAGACGAAGCGATCACGTCGCCCGGCAGGGCACGGTCGTCGTCGTTGTGGCAGGCAGATTGGCCATCGCTCTGAATGATATATCGGAAGACCGGCGGCTCAAATTACGATTTGCGGCAAATGGGTTTGGCGATGATTTGACCATGGGATGATCATTCCCCCTTCGGCGGCCGGGTTGGGCAACTTGGCGCAGAGCACAGCGGGCCGACGGGAATTCGCCTCGGGGCGGGTGTTTGGAGGGGCGTGGGACGGCTTTCTGGCAACGGCACTGGCGACCCACAGGGCGCGCTTTTTCGCTGATGGGTTTGCACGGTGTGACTATGGTGAGAGTCGGTCATTAGCCCAAGCGGATGTGCATATATTGCATGGGCTCCATCGAGCCATATTTTCGGGATTTGCGGGCGATGCAGTCGGTTGAGCGGCCCCACTTACGGGACATGTCCTTGTGCCCTGTGATTTCAGTGAAATCGGCCTTTCCAAGGTATCGGCTCAACGCCATCGGGTCCCGGGACTTGGCCTGGCCGGCGGAATTATCGTCACCAGCGTCCATGGCAGCATGGCCAGCCGCCCGGCAATAATCCTCAAGCACAGCGGAGCAAAACGGGAGGGGGGGACGCCGCGACGAACCCCCTACTGCGCGGGTGGATCGATGTTCTGGCCCTGGAGCATGTAGTTCCAGATGGCGTTGAACTGCTGATGTGCGTCGCCGTTGAAGTAGGTTTTCAGCGCGGTCGTGCCATCGGGGGCAAAGGTCGGCATCCGCGTGCCCGGAAGCAGGCGCTGGGGGTTGAGCATCCAACGCTCGAAGTATTCGTGCGTCAATCGCTCGCTGACGTGCGCGAAATTCGGCGCGGGGGAGTCGAAGGGGGCGATCGCTTTTTGTGAACCGACCGAGTGGCACATCACACAGGAGAAGCCACCTTCCTTGGAGACGAGTTTCTGGCCGATCTCGGCAAGCCTGGGATCGGGCCTGGGCTGCGCCGGCGCGACCGGCGGGAAGCCGTGCTCCATCGCCAAACCCTTTGCGATGCCGTCAGCGCGGGCCGGGAACGAAGGCATGCGGCCGCGCAGCCAGGGACGGGGCTTGTAGTCGATCTTCCCGGCAATGAAACTTGCCATCCACTGCGGCCGAAGCTTTTCGCCTACCCAGGTCAAAGGCGGGCGCGACTGGTCGGGCGAGAACTGCTCGGAGTTGGCCTGCTCGGGAGGGAGTTTGGAGACGATCGAGTCGATCTCATCGCTTAGGCTGGTCCAGGTGTCCTGACGACCATCGCGCTCGTGACAGGCGGCGCAGTCGAGCACGGTGATCTGGCGCTCGGCGAATTCGATCGGAACGTCGCGTTTAAGCGAGTCGAAGCCGGTTTGGGTGAACGCTTCCAGGGCTGAGCGTTGTGCGTCCGTGAGGCCGAAATCAGGAACACCGTTGCGCTTGTCCGGAGTTGAAGCCAGGCATCCGGTGTTCCCATCGGTTTTGGCGATCGTTGAGAGCATGGGCATCTTCGCGTCGTTGGAAACACCCGATGCGGTGTGGCAGTTCAGGCAGCCGGCTGTGGTGAAGAGCTTCCTGCCTCTGGCAGGGTCCCCTTGCGGAAACTCCGGCAGCGGCTGGGCGGACTTTCGATATAGATAAGAGATCAATGCGTAGGTCTCGCCCGTGCTCAGATGGAAATCCGGCATGCGAATCCACTTGAAGTGGGCGGTTGGGTTTTTGAGAAAGTCGTGGAGCGAGGCGACCGTGTATTTCTCTTCCAGGCCTATGTGGGGAATTCGCGCTGGCGTCACGTTGTCCTTGCCCTTGAAATCCGGCGGCGTGTGGCATGCGATGCAACCGAGATTCGTATAGATTCGCGCACCGGCGGCGGTCTGCTCAGCCGTCCACGCGGGTGTCTTGTCTGACTTGATCGGACCCCCCAAGGTTGCAAGATACGCCGCCACGTCCGCTGCGCTCCGGCGATCCGCGAACATCTTGGGCATCTCCGCCCGCGGATTGAGGGCGCGGGGATTGTCGATCCACGCCGCCATCCACTTTTCCTTCAGTCGAGTGCCCACGCTGGAGAGGTCCGGCGCATCCTGGGACAACTCGGGCATCGCCGCCGGCGTCAGATCTCCCGTGCCATGACAGCGAATGCAGCGCAATTCGCCAAAGAGGGCGCGGCCCTCGCGCGCTTGCCAATGCGACGTCAGATCCGTGTCGTTCGGATCGTGTGACAGCAGGGTCGGGGGCACCGGCTCTTCCACGCGGCCCAGCCCGCGCTCCTTCCAGAACAGGCGAAAGATCGCATCACCCTTGGGCGGGCTCGCGTACTCCACTCGGATTTTGTTCTTTCCTTTGTCCAATCGCACCGAATCGCTCTTGCTGGCGGCCAGATCGGCGCCGGTTGCGCTCATCACCTGCTTATCGTCGATGAAGATCCTGACCGTCCCGGAGCCATAGGGAAGGAAGCTGTAGGTCCCGCGAATGCGCAGCGTGACGAACCCTTCCCAGGCCGCTTTGAAAGATCCTGGCGGGATGAAGGGACTGGCCGGCGTATGCGCGGGCACGGTCAGCGCGATCAGCCGCGCCGGCCGGGCGTCGGTGAATTGACCGGACGTGATCGTCAGTTTCAGCCCGCGTGCTCCAGCCTCGGTATCGGCTGCACGCGCGGGCGCCGTGCCTGCAAGAAGCAGCGCGAGCATCATCGCAACGATCGGTCGGCCCAGCGGACGACCTGTCGATTCAACGTGCAGCGTCATCTTCGGGCCGATGCCTGGGTGGTTGCGCCCGCTCGCCAGGAATCATGCCGGGTTTGCCGGGGACTTTGTTGATCGTGTTGTAGATGGTGTAGTCGATCGGGCTGCCGTCGGCGGCCTTGAGCTTCATCTGGATCTTCATCTGCATGACCGGCTGCACGCCGTCGAGCGTCAGGAAGACCGTCTTGTGGTCCGGCGACAGCGTCACCTTCGTTACGTCCACGGGATCGTGCCCCTTGGTATTCGGATCGGCGACGGAATACTCCGCCGAGCCGTAGCCGCTGGTCCAGTGATACATCCACTGTTCGACGCCGTAGTTGTCCAGATCGGTGGCGGCGGCCGAATCCAGCGGAGTGGTGAAGGTAATTTCGATGCCGTTGGGCTTGACATGGAACTCGGCCGGCATGTGAACGGGCTTGCCCGTGTACCGCACCGCGCTGAAGCGCACAATCCTTCGCGGCTGTCGTCTGCCAGCCGCGCAGGCCGGTGACATAAAGCTGATGATCAATTGGACTGAACCGCGCCCGCATGATCCCCGTGGCAAAGTCCAGCGGAAATCGCACGACACCTCCCTGCGGTACGCCATCCACATATTCATAACTGACCAGAAACAGCGAGCACGTGCCGTACGACATGTGCATCAGGCGGTTCTTGAACGGGCCCCACTTGTCGCTGGTCACCCAAACCTGTCCGCCCGAGGAGTTATCCACATCGCCGTGCGGCAGCCAGCAGATCGGCGGATCGAACGTCGTCGGCTCAGGCGTCGTGTGCGCCAGATCCGGCACGCCCAGGAACGAGCCCTTGTGCACAATGCTCAAGCGGCACGCCGGCGTCCACGTTCCTTCGTTGTCGGCGACCGTTATGACATCGTTCGGTCCGATGCTCATGCCGTTGGGCGCCCGCAGTCCCGAGGCGTAACGCTCGAAATGCTTGCCGTCCTTTGACACCTTCAGGATTGACCCATTGTCATCCGAGATGATCTGCCAGCCGCGGCCGCCCGGCGCAACCGGGCCGGCCTTGGAGTAATAGAAATTGCCCTTGGAATCCGTCTGAAGATCGAACGAGAACTCGTGGAAGCTCTGGGTCACCTCGCAGTCGTTGTTGAAATTCTCGTAATAATCGGCCTCGCCATCGTGGTTCAAATCATGCAGGCGTGTGATCTGATCGCGACCAAGCACGTAGATCTGATCGTTGACGATCTTCAGACCCAGCGGCTGAAACAGCCCCGTCGCATATCGCTTCCACTTGAGGTGCTGCAGACCCTTGTCGATGCCGGAGACAATCCACACGTCGCCGGACCAGGTGGTAATGGCAATCCGACCGTCGGAAAAGAAGTCCATTCCGCCGAAACGCAGCCAGGAGTGATAGGGATTTTCCTCCGGCGCGGTGAGGGTATCGACGACGTAAGGCGCATCCGACTTGGCAACGACGCCCTTCGTCTCGATCGGTGCCGCCCCAGTGCGACGGACCGCCTTCGATCAACTTTGTCAGATCCGGGAGCTTCTTCATTGCCGCCGCATCGACGAACTGCCCGGCGTCGGCGTCGGCTGCCTTGGCACAGACGGCAATGCGTTCATCGGTCGCATGACGGGTTGGAGGAATGATTGCCCAGATCGCACCGTTGGCTCGCTTGCGCGTCAAACCCGGCGACAAGGCTACGCCGATTCCCGGCTCATCGCGCCAACCAGCAGCAGTGTCGGCTGATCCGATGCGGTCGCGTGCAGCGTGCGGATAAACACCGGATTCTCGCCGGCCATCCGCATCGACGGCGTTTCCAGAAACGCACGATCGCCGACTGTATAGGAGAGAATCACCTGATCGCCGTGGAGGTAAAGCCCACGGTAATGGCCGATCATGCTAGGCAAGGGACCATACGGCCGGGGCCGCGGATCACTCTGCGGCTCATCACCGACGGCGCATCCCGGGACCGCCGGGCTCTGGAAGATCACCTGCCCATCGGGGCCCGGATTCACGCCATGCTGCCCGTTAAACACGACGCCGTGATTATCGAGGAACCCGCCGAACCACCCGCCGGCATAGCGAAGTAGCTCGGTGTCGAAGAGCATGGTCGCATCAGGATCTTTGTTAACGAGGATCGCCAGGCCCTTGTCAGCATAGTTGTCGTCCGCGCACTTGACCGTCGCCGAGAAGAACGGGCCATAGTCCATCTTGTCATAAATCGGGCCATATTTTTCCGCCCACTTACTTTGGGACCAGACGGTTTTTTCCCAGGCGTCGTTGTCCCACTTGACCGCGGTCTCGGCGCCTTGGGCGTGAAAGAGCCACGACTGCGGCAGCGGCTTGGACGGATTGTCGGCTTCTTCTTTCCAGTAGAGCTGGCAAGTCGAGCTGCCGGCGCCGTTCTGAAAATCCACCCTCACCTTATAAACGCCGGGCACCAGGTTCAGCAGCAGTTCGTGGTCCTTCATCGCCTCCCAGTTGCTGTTGTCGATCACCAACCGGTCGTTCAGATAGAACCGCGCCGCGTCATCGGAACGCAGCATGAAGCCCACGGGAATCGGGTTGTCGATCTTCAGGTATCCCGTCCAGCGGGCGCCGAACTCGTTGGCAAGCTTGCTGTTTTCGAACTGACCGTTGATGTTCTTGTAGTTGATGTTGTTTTCGACACGAACGAGAAACGGCGTGGCATCCACGCCGGGGAGAGCATCGAGAGATTTAACGTCCTTGTAGTACTCCGCCACCACACCCGGCTCAAGCATCGTTCCCTTCAGGTCGATCGGGGCAAAGGCGCTTTTCGTCGCCGGTTCGGCTGGTGAAAGCTCCGTCACCTTGATGTTACGGAAGCTGACCGACTCGGGCGGGTGATTCTGGATCCCGATATAGCCGTGAAGCGGTCGATCGGGCGAATCAAATTCGTTGACCACTTTGCCGTTGAGCGTGACGGTGTAGTGCTGCCCCTCGACCTTGATGACGTAGTGGTTCCATTCACCCGGCGGCTTGGATGCGATCTCCGTCGGATTCTTGAAGTTGTAGATTGCGCCGGTCTGAAAGTGCGGCTCGGTGTCGCAAATCTGGATCTCGTGGCCGTGGTTCACGGCGACCCACGGATCGTTACCGGGGTTTGGAAAGCGGACAAAGACGCCAGAGTTGGCGTCCTTGGTGCTGGCTTTCCAGTCGAGTTCGAGAACGAAATCGCTGAATTCGTGATCGTACCAGAACAGGCCCATCCCGCCGTGCGAGGTCAGCATGCCGTCCTTGAACTCGAAGCTCCCTGGGCCGGCCTGATTCCAGCCGTTGGTGTTAGTGCCGTCAAACAGGACGACGGTTTTACCGACCTGCTCCGCGGCACCAGTACCGGACGCCAGAAGCAAGAGTCCAACGACCAATGCAATGCCGAATCGATAAAACTTCATGCCTCGGGTCCTTTGAGATGAAAGCCTGCCAAATGTGAATGGCCTCTTCAGGCCGACCGCGATGAACAGACGCAGAATGTGACCGCTTCGGCACGATCGTGCAAGTCGCGCCTGCCTACAGATGTTTCAGCGGCACGATCCAGATGTTGCGATACTGCACCTTGAACGTGTGATCCTGGAGCTCAATCGGGCCCGCGCCGGGAGGCTCGGGAAGCGTCTTGTCGCGCGTGCAGTGGGGAATCTCGACGTCGTCGTGAACCTTTTGACCGTTCCAGACCACGGTAATGCGGGCGTTTTCGGTCTTCTTGCCCGAGCTGTCCCAGCGCGGCGAGCGGTAGGTGATGTCGTAGCTCTGCCACTGCCGCGGAGGAAGCGCCATGTTCTTATCCGGCGCCTTGATGCTGAAGATCGCAGCGCAGTCCCATCGCGACGGCGGCAGGCCGTATGACTCCAGCACCTGAACTTCGTACAACTTCTGCATGAAGATGCCTGAATTGCCACGATGCTGACCTTCATCCCCGGGCGACGGCTCGGGCGTCCGGAATTCGATGTGGAGCCTGCAATCCTCAAATCCGTCCCGAGTGTAGATGTCGCCGGTGCCGGGGGTCACTTCCAGCGCGCCATCGACCACGTGCCATGGGCATGGCCTGCCATCTTCGGTTTGCCAGGGAGAGATGTCGGAGCCGTCAAACAGCACAATTGCCCCGGCTGGCGGCTTAGAAAAATTCGGGCGGGTCGTCGGTTCGGCGGCTTTCGCCACGGCGCTCGCGGTAAACAGCAACGCAATCAGAAGGACGCTTCGGCGCATAGACTTCTCCTCGAAGGGCAGCTGCTCGTCAGAATGTACCGGAAGAGCCGTGCGATGTTGAGGCCAATGCGTCCGATATTCCCCATTTGCCTGCACGATCGTCCATGCTGTCTCCGCGGCGGCCGATGAACTACCATGGGAGAGTCGAGAGGCAATTGATGTCAGAGGACGGGCCTGTCAAACCCGAAGAGCACGAGCTGGAGCTCAAGCTCCACGAGTTGTCGATCCTCGAAGAGGAGCTCAACCAGCGCGAGCAGGATCTCTCCGCCGTACAGACGGCACTCCATACGTTCGAGCAGCGGAGCAAGACCGAACTTGATCCGCGCTACGAGGAATTGGCCAACCTCCAGGGCCGCATCGCGGAGCTTCGCGCCAGGCTCGAACCTTCTTCCGCGGCCAAGCCTGATGACCAGGCCCCCGCGCCGTCGCATGCGCCGAAAGCCCCGCATCGTCGCCGCCCCCGTCCACAATCGCCGGGAAAGTCCCGGCCTAAAGCGTCCGAGCGTCCCGAGCCCGCCCCCCCCCCATCCCCAGAACTGCTCAAACGTCTCTATCGCGACGTTGCCAAGGCAATTCATCCGGATCTGGCGGATGATGACGTCCAGCGCCAGCACCGCCATGCCCTGATGATCAAGGCCAACGACGCCTACGACGCCGGCGACGCCGGCAAGCTCTCGGGCATCCTTCACGAATGGGAAACATCCCCCGAAGCCATCCGCGGGCCAGGCACGATTCCCGAGCTGATCCGCACTATCCGCAAGATCTATCGCTGCAAGCTGCGACTCGCAGTCATCTCGACAGAGCTGGCGCTCTGACCGGGACAAGTTTGTACAACCTCAAGAACATGTCCGATGCCGCCAGGAGCTACGATCGCGACCTGCTGACGGAGATGACCGAGCGCATTGATCAGCAGATCGGCGAGGCCAAACTGCAACTGACCCAGCTTGAGGCCGCCATTCCCCCAGGGTCCATGACACTTTAGGCGGCGTTCATTTAACGCAGGCGGGCCGATTGGCCCAATGTCTCTCCCAGCGTTGGTCCTGGCTGATCCCGTTCACGCGTAACATCAGAACCGCTTCGATGCCGCCTGGACTCCAGAACTGTGCGATTCCGTTCGATGACCGGGTCCAGCCAGTTGCCGCCATCTCCCATTCCGATGACCCCCTCGGCCTGCCGAAGCCCACGTCGCTCCACAGCGCCTGACTCGCCGCAAGCCCTACAGGGCCTCCGGGTCGCTTCGGCAACGCCTTTCGACGGCCGGGTTTGAACCCTGCGCTAAGGGTAGGAGCATGGCCCATCTCATCCAGGCAACATGATCACCAGCCCGTTGGTGAAGAAGCATCCCAGCAGAGGACATTCCGCTCCCAAGTTGGCCCCAAATCTCCTCCCGGCCCACACCGTACTCTCACCGTTGTAGTACCGTACCCTCCCCACTCCGCCCCGAACCCGGTTTTTGCCCCTTCTGACGACATAGTGGTCCGAACATGACAATTTGTCGCACCGGCCAAGCGGCCAGAGGAGCCCTTTTAGCACTTCAGCGCTGGATCGTCCGTAAATCCTTGTCTGTTCATGTGTTGACCGCAGTTCTGGGCTGAAATCGCCAGCTTGTAGTGGCAGCGGCCCCCGTCCCATTCCCACCACCAGCAGTTGCGGCTCGTTGGCCGGACACGGGGGCCTGTGCCCCTCTTCGTACGCCGGCACTTCCGCTTCGCTCCAACGTTGCACCTGCTTGCCGTCCAACGCTTCCATGCACCCGTCGATGCATAAGGCCCGGGCAGCATGGTCGAATGCCTGCACCGCCGCCTCTCGGCTCAAACGCTCGGCCGCACGCGGCGTCAGCAACGCTTCGGATGGCAATGCCCAGTCACGGTTCTGAGGGGGAAAAGGACCCGTCGCAACAATGACAGCGGCAGTGCTGCTTCTCAATCACCACCACCCCTTCCGGCGAACGCACCTCCGTCCGGGTCGTCTGCTTCTCCCAGCCCAGGAACGTCCGAGCCTTGAGCGGAGCCGAATCCTCCGCAGCAATCACCTTGTCCAACGAGGCCATGAACGCATCGATCACGCTTTGACGTGCTTCCTGACCGGTCCTACGTGCCGGCATGGCTTCCTCCTTGAAGCAAATCCCACCGACAATCATTTTAACCCTAAAATCGGCCGCCTAACGTGTCACGGACCGTAACCGTTCAGTCCCCTCTTACTTCAAAAACCCCTGAAAAGTTGGGGGGTCGTGTTAGCGCGAGCGTCGAAAACTATGGATTTTGACCTATTCGTGGCTTGAAGTCGTCATAAAAAGCCCGAAAAACGCGATGTTTGAGGGACTGAACGGTTACCACGGACCCCTTCCCCCGGACTGTGCAAGAGCCGGTCGGCAGCGAATCCGATGCCGGCGAAGACGCCTGATGCACCATCGAGGGCGCGGGGTCAGGAGAAGCAGCAATCGTAACTCCAGCCTATCTCTTGCATGATATGAGCAGCTTCGGCCGTTGGCTGGTGCCGGAGCGTCGGAACGCATCCACATGCAATTGATCTATCGCTGGCGCATCCTGCTGTTCGCATCGATGGCGTTTCTGGCGGCAGCGTGCTGCGCCGGAGAGCGGTTCGCCGGCTCGCCACGGGCGGCACGCCAACGCCTATCTCTCCGCGGTCCACCCCAACATCCAGACGCCGATCGATCAGCTTCGGCCCACGCATCCCCGGCTGCTGGTCACAAGCGATGACTTTGCCCGTGCAATGACCGTGGCGGCGAGCGATCCGACAGCCGGCCGATGGCTGAAGGACATCCGGTCTTACAGCGACCAGACGCTTGGGCGTCCGCCACTGGACTGGGCGGGCGGAGCCACAATTGAGAACTGCGCGAGCACTCGAGCTGCGGGTCATGCACCTGGCATTCATGTACCGGACCACCGGCAATATGCGGTACGCAAACCGGGCGCGGGATGAAATGCTGGCCGCGGCGCAGGCGCCGAACTGGAAGCCGCAGGACTTCCTGATCACGGCGGAGACGACGACGGCAATGGCAGTCGGCTACGACTGGCTCTTCGACGCGCTGTCGAACGCGGATCGGCTGACGATCGCCAGCGCGATCGCCGCCAAGGGCCTGGCGCCGGGCCGCGACGCCTACGACGCCGGGGCCAGCTGGGTCACCGCCCATCACAACTGGAACCTCGTCTGCAACGGCGGAATGATGCTGGGGGCCCTGGCGATTTACGAACAGCAGCCGGAGCTTTCGCGGCAGATCATCGAATCGGCGCGGGATTCAGTAGTCAACGGGCTGCGCCTTTGCGCCGGATGGCGGGTGGGAGGAAGGCCCGACCTACTGGAATTACGCATCCCGCTACGCGTGCTACCTGCTCTCGTCGCTGCAATCGTCCATGGGGGTTTCGTTCAAGAGCTACGACCTGCCGGGGTTTGCCCAGACGGGGGATTTTCGGATCTATACGCTGGGGCCCACGGGGTTGAATTTCAACTTCGGGGATTCGGACGAGAAACCGGCAATTTCGCCGCAGATGTTCTGGATGGCGAAGGCTTTCAACCATCCGGAATATGCGGCCTTCGCGCGACGGCATGCCGAAGACGGTGGGGTGATGGGATTACTCTGGTACCAGAGCGGGGACAATTCGATCCTCGATCAACTGCCGACGGCGGCGCTTTTTCGCGGGCCCGCGGTCGCGACGTTTCGGGGAGCGTGGTCGGATCCGAAGACGACTTACATCGGATTCAAGGGCGGGTCGGCCAAGGCCCATCATGGGCATCTGGATATGGGGAGCTTCGTCATGGATGCTCTGGGACAGCGCTGGGCGATTGACCTCGGGGCGGGGAACTACAATCTGCCGGGGTATTCGGGGGCGATGCGGTGGAATTACTACCGGACGCGCACCGAGGGGCACAACACGCTCACCTTTGAGCGGCATAACCAGGACCTCAACGCCGATGCGCCGATCATCGCATTCCATGAATCGCCGGCGCTGACGCACGCCGTAGCGGATCTGACGAGCGCTTATGCGCCGGGGCGCTGCGGGTACTGCGAGGGATAGCGCTAGTCGACCGGCGGGACGTGCTGGTGCAGGATGAGATCGATCTGCGGGCCGAATCGACGGTGACGTGGGCGATGCACACGGAAGCGAAGATCACGGTGGGTGAGTCGTCGGCGCAGTTGACGCTGGGCGGGCAGGTGATGAATGCGCGGATCTTGTCGCCGGCCAATGCGCGCTTTGAGGTTGAGTCAGTAAAGATTCCTCCGCCTCAGAATCCGGCGCCGAACGTGCGGAACCTGGTGATCCGGCTGCCGGTAAACGGTCCGATGACGATTGCGGTGCAGTTTACGCCGGGCTCGGCGGCGCCGGCGGTGGTTCGAATTCGTCCGCTGTCACGGTGGGAGAGCGACCGCGATCTCGGGAGTGCGGCGACGTACCAGGCGGCACCGGAGAGGCATCACCAGCCCGAATTTCATCACGTCTATCCGCCCAGGCCGGCAGAGCCGTGGGGAGCAGAACCGGTCGGGCCGATTTACCGGCGGCACTGAACTGAATTGCAGAGCATGACCGAAATCACCCCCGGGCATAGCAGTGGCCGTGGGACGCTCAGGCTCGGCGATCACGGATAGCCTGGATCTTTCGAGCGGCGTTCAAGGTCCTTGAGTGCAGCCGCAAGATCATCGAGGGCGTCGGCGACGGCAACCAGCAGACGTTTGGCTACATAGGGGTCTCGCTGCAAGTCCGTGGCCGTGATCTGAGTTTTCAGCGATGATATCTTTACCTGCAGAACGTCAACGTCGCTCATTCTTTGGCCTTTCTATTTCTTAATCTCACATACGCGCACCGTGGGAGCAAACGGGAAGACCGGTTGGAACGATCGATTCTCAACGTCGCCATACATTGAGGCCCCTTGGAATCTGAACGACAGTTCCCGAAATGGCGTAAACGCGATCGCGGCATTCGTAGTCCGCACGAACCGCTCCCGATGGATCGTTGATACGCTGAATTGCTTGGCTGCCTCTTTTGAAACTGTATCGTGATGCGGGCTGACCCGCGGTGACTCGTCCTGGCAGAGTGATTCCGGCAGTCGCCGTTGGGCGTGAACGGAGCAGTACATGGGAAGTTCAACGGTGTACGATGGCATCATTCTGGGATCGGGGCACAACTCGTTGATCTTACAGGCCTATCTGGGAAAGGCGGGGTTGCGGACGCTTTGCATCGAGCGGCGGGACACGGCCGGCGGCGGGCTGACGACGATGGAGGATCCGCGGCACCCGGGTTTTTTGCACAACACGCATTCGTTTTTTCACCGGGCCGTGAATCAGATGCCTTGGTATCGGGATCTCGAATTAGAACGGCAAGGGGCGGTCTACCTCGAGCCGGAGTTGAACGTAGCGCTCTTGCAGAGCGCGGCCAACGGCGGCGGCTCTTTGCAGTGGTGGACGGATTTTGAGAAGACGGCGGCCTCCTTCGCACAGTTCAGCAAAAAGGATGCGGCGACGTTGCGAAGGTGGCGGGAAGATTTCCTGCCGATTTTGCAGAAGATTTTGATCCCGGAAAGCATATCGCCGCCGATACCTGCTGAGCACCGCCAGGCGCTATTGGAAAAGACGCCCGAGGGGCGAAAGCTTCTGGAGGTTAGCACACTTTCGCCCTTGGAGTTTGTCCAGCGGGAGTTCGAGAGCCCGGTGATCCAGGCGGGATTACTGTTCTTTAACGGGCTGCGGGAAGTCGATTTGCGCTGCCGGGGGTTCGGACATCATATTGCTTCGCTGCTGGCCAGTTCCGGAAAGGCGCAGATGTGCCGGGGCGGGTCAGCGGCACTGGCGCGGGCGCTCGTGCGTGCGGTCAACGAGAGCGGAGGCGAGATTCTCTTGCAGACCACTCCGCGGAAGATCCTGGTCGAGAAGGAAAAGGCGGTAGGCGTCCAGACCATGGACGGGGCGCTGTTTCGGCGCGGAGCTTTGTGACGTCCGGCTTGAACCCGCAGCAGACTTTTTTGGAACTGATCGATGAAGGATTGCTGCCCGCGGAGTGGCGCCAGAAGGCGCGGGCATTCAAGTACAACTTGATTGCGCCCTTGTTCGGCCTGAACCTGAACCTTTCAGAAGCGCCGCAGTATCTGGCGGCCGAGAAGCAGCCGGAATTGCGGCAGGCCTTTATGGTGATCGTGGGGCTGGATCACATTCAGCAGTATCCGGAGATCGTGCGGCATCATGAAGCCGGAACCATCCCGCCAACCGTCATGTGGGGAGCCTGCCCGACACAGTTCGATCCCACTCAGGCGCCGCACGGGCGGCACACGGCGTTCATGTGGGAGAAGCTGCCCTACCATCTCCGCGGCAATCCCCGGAACTGGGATCGTGAAAAGGACGCGCACGGGCGGGACATGCTCAAGTTGTGGTCGGAATATGCGCCGAATCTGAAGGATGCTGTTCTGGATTCTTTCACGCGGAGCGCGCTGGATACCGAGCGGACGTTTTTGAACATGTTCGAGGGCGACTTGTTGGTTGGGGCCTTCACGAACGGACAGATGGGATATAACCGGCCATTTGCCGGTGCGGGCCATTATCGCGGGTATTTCAAGAACCTGTATTTGTGTGGATCGAGCTCGCATCCGGGAGGAAACATCACGGGATTGCCGGGATACAACTGTGCGCAGGTGCTACTGAAGGACCTGGGGCTGCCTGCCCCGTGGGCGCCTGATCCGGCGGAGAAAGTCCTGGCAGCGCTTTGAGAAAGGGATGCGATGCGTTCCCCGACGATGACATACCTGACGGACGTTTATTTTGAAGACGGCGTCGTATCGGTCTTGCCGGAGCTGCTTCAGAAGCTCGGCATGCGCCGGCCCCTGGTGGTGACGGACGCGGGAATCGTGAAGGCGGGGCTGACGAAGAAGCTGGGTATCGCGGCGCCGCTATTTGATCGGGTGGAGACCAATCCGAGCGAAGCTTCTGCGCGCAGGCATTGGCGGTTTACCGCGCAGAGCGGTGCGATGGGCTCATCGGATTTGGCGGCGGGGCGCCGATGGATTTGGCGAAGGTGGTCGGCCTGCTGGTCGGGCATGAACTACCGCTGGAGCAGTATGCCATCGTGCGCGGCGGCGTACCGCGGATTACCGCAAGTATTCCGCCAGTAGTGGCGATACCGACGACCGCCGGCAGTGGGAGTGAGGTGGGCCGGGCGGCACTGGTGCGGGTGGAAAGCGGCGAAAAGCTCGGCTTCTTGAGCCCGCATCTGATTCCAAAAGCCGCGGTCTGCGATCCGGAGTTGACGGTCTCGCTGCCCACCGGTTTGACGGCGGCAACGGGCATGGATGCGATCTCGCATTGTGTCGAAACGTTCCTGAGCCCTCGGATCAATCCCGTGGCCGACGCGATTGCGCTCGATGCCCTGGCGCGGGGGGTTGCGAATGTGGAGGTTGCGACGCGGGACGGCGCAAACCTGGCGGCACGTTCGGACATGATGTGGTGTTCTCTGGAAGCGGGCCTGACATTTCAGAAGGGATTGGGGGCGGTGCACAGCCTGAGCCATCCCTTGGGCGGATTGGCGGACAGGCAGCTGCATCATGGAACGTTGAACGCGATTTTTCTGCCGCACGTTTTGCGGTTCAATGCCGAAGCCTGCAGGGAGAAGTTCGCGCGCATGGAGGAATTGCTGCACGTGGGTTCCGGGGAGTTGCCTCGCGTCTTTGCCGAATTGAGCGAGCGCCTGGGCCTTCCCGCAATCTTGTCGGCGATGGGCGTGACGACGGAGGATCTGGCCGGCTTGGCGGAAAAGGCCGCCGCCGATCATTGCTCGCCGACGAATCCTCGACCTTTGAATGTCGAGGACTGCCGGGGGCTTTATGCAGCGGCCCTGTAGATCGATTGGTTTGTCCGTCAAGCTTCGGCAGACCGCTCGGCCGAAGCGTTGAACAACCGATGGCCGTGCCGGACGGCCACCCCTACTCCCGATGTATGCGCAGCCACGGCCAACCCGGCGCCTGCCCGCTCGATCTTCGGCCAGGCTCAATCTCTTTCACATACCGGTAGGCCGTGCGGATATTCTCCGCCGGCACCTCGACGCCGGTGACGTTGCTGGTGAAGAGAAACATCCCGCGCCCGCCATCGGTGGCCTGGACGAAGAAGTCGATCTCGTCGCGAATGTCGGATGCGGTCCCGAACGGCAACGTCCGCGATACGCTCATGCCGGTGAAGAGGATGATCTCTTCACCCAGTCGGCTGCGGCGCGTTCGCAAGTCACAAATATCCACGCCGCATTCGTATTGGAATCCTTGAAAGCCGCTGAAGCCGATGTCTAGAAAATCGTCGATCAGCGGCCGCACGTCCCCATCGCAATGGTGGACGACCCGCACGCCGGCATCGACCAGCGGCTCGATGATCATCCCCACCAGTGGCAGGTAGTTTTCCCGCAGAAACTGCGGCGACACCATCGGCCCCTGGTTGTTGCAGAGATCCTCTCCGCAAAACAAAAGCGGCGCCAGATCCAGTTCACGATATAACCGCACAAGAATCCGACTCCTCTGCGCCGCGACCACCGCACGGCTCCACCAGATCTTCCGAACCGCCTCCGGATACAGCGCACAGGCCGTCAGAAACGCGGTGTAACCGTAGTCTTGATACAGTGAAAACGGCCCGCCAAGATCCCAGAAATTGGGCACCGCCACGATTCCCTGCCAATCGCGTTGGGCGCTGTTGAAATAGTCGCGATACCACTGCTCGGTGGCGGCGGCGGCGAAGCCCGCCAGCACCTGGTTTTCGCTGTCGGGCAGCTTCTCCGCGTCTTCGAGTAGCGCTTCGGGCTCGACACCGGCAAAGCGTTGCTCTTCCACCACACCGGTGCGAACTTCGTCGAGGCTCTTCGGTACCGCCGGATCGACCATCCCATCCACATCAAGCGCACGATTCGCTCGAATCACGCCCGCTCTCGGATCGGTCAGATACTGCTCAACGGTGATTCCCGCCAGGGCTGCAAGGTTTCGCACGCCATTCATCCAGCCGCCCAGGCTGGGAATGCGATCGACCTCCTGCCCCCGTGCCGCTCGCGTAATTCGCTCCTTTGCCGACAACTGCATCACCCTGCCTTGTCAAATACGGCCGACCACACATCGTCGGCAGACATTCAGGATGCCCTATCGGCGGACCGAATTCCACAGCCCGGCCCAACCGTCTTCGCCCGTGAGGGCAATGTCACGGCCACCTGCAGATGCACGTTGTGCCGGAGCTGGTCCCCGGTCGGCGCACGCGGTGGGAAGATCAAAAGCGGAGGCCATCTCCCGACAGCCCCCGCTCGAAAAAGGCCTTGCCGATGCCTGACGTCACCGCCCCGCCAGTGCCGGCTCCTTCTTCGCCTGCCCCTGCAACTGCTTCACCTCGGCGGTAGTCAGGCCATGCCCGCCGATACCCCAGTCGCCGCTCTTGACCTCCTCGAGCACGACCAGCGTGTACGGGCGCAGCGTTTCCCCTTCGATGGACACCATCGTCTCGGTCAGCTTCTCAATAATCTCCTGCTTCTGCCGGGGCGAGAACACACCTTCGATCATCTTTACCGTAAGCAACGGCATAAGAATCTCCTTTCACGATTGAGTTGCTTTGGCTGTATCAGCGCTGCGCCGCAACTCGATCGCGCGGGCGCTGTTTCACTCGGATTCAAGCGGCTCACTCCAGCGCATGCGTCAGATGCGTCATCGCACCGCCCGCCCGCACCGCCGCCGCGACCAGCCCCGCCTCGGCCAGTTCCTGCTCGCTCGCCCCCGCCCGGCGGGCATTCTTTGAATGGATCTCAATGCAATACGGGCATTGCGTCGTCAGCGCCACCGCGACCGCCATCAGCTCCTTGTGCTTGTGGCTAACGGCCCCGGCCCGGTAGGCCGACTGGTCAAACGCCACGAAAGCCCCGAAGGCCTCGGGCGCCAGCTCCCCCGGCCGGCTGAACTTCGACAGGTTCTTGAGGTCGTACATCGCCATCTCCTGGTTCAACGCGCATTTCAAATGCGCCATTCCACTGCGGCCCGTATCACTCGATGCGGCGATCCGCACCGTTCGTGGCGAACCATATCCCGCCCCCAGCTCCCGAACAGTTCACTTCAGGTAAACCCCCCGGTGTACTTGAGGTACACCCGCGCTAAAATTGCGACATGCTGCAGCCCCGCCCCAAGACCGTCACCGAGCTACTCGGCCTGCCCGATCCCCCGACCACCGGCCGCGAGCGCCTCGTCGCCACCGCGGTGGATCTGTTCTACCGCAACGGCTTTGCCGCCGTCGGCATCGATCAGGTCATCGCCTCCGCCGGGGTCACCAAGACCACCTTCTACAAGCATTTCGAGAGCAAGGACGACCTCATGGTCGCCGCCGTCCAGCGCCGCGATGAGTGGGAAAGCCAGGCCTGGGCCCGCGCCGTCCGCGAGATTGGCGGGGACGATCCCGCCCGCCAGTTGCTGGCCACGCTCGATGTGCTGGATCAGTGGTTCAACGCCGCCGGACTTCCACGGCTGCATGTTCCTCAACACAGCCATCGAGTTCCCCAATCCCCACGATCCCGTCCACCAGGCCGCCGCCGCTTACAAGCGCAAGGTGCGCGACCATTTCCGCGACCTCGCCCAGGCCGCCGGCGCCCAGCCCGCCGCCGCCGAAACCTTCGCCGACTGCTTCGCCGCCCTGATCGAAGGGCGCTGGTCCTAAGACAAACCCAAAACCGCAACGACGCCGCCAAAGCCATCCGTCCCGCCGCCGAGCAGTTGCTTGCGATGTACCTTCCCCTCAAGCGCAAGACGCGTGCCGGTCGGTCCGCCCGGCGCCGGAGCAACCCGCTCCGCCCGCTTCCGGCGATGCCGCAATCGCTCAGTAATGCCGACCGGGATTGAGGCATGCGCGCCAGACGAATGCCTGCCCGGGCGTCTGCGCAACGCATGCCCGCGCGCCCTTGAATCACCAGCCGCAGGACAGACTCGATCCTGGCTCTCCGCCCTCATCCAACGAAGAGGTCTTACACAGATGGATAGCACAACCAGGTAGCCTTCGGGCCCCCGCAACCCGCGGCCTCGCCGACCCCATCCCCCGCCAATCTGCCCCCAATGCCCAAAGAAGGGCCGCGGCAGAAACGATACGACATATTGACCTCCGCTTGTGCAAAAGCTCCGACCCATACCGTACCCGCACCATACACACACCGTACCTACACCGTGCAAACTCCACCGCGTCAAAACGTCAGCCCAGCGGACCGTCAACGCAGTTGCCAGCCCCGACCCCACGCCCCTCCCCAGCCCCCATCACGCCCCCCCCCTAGACGCAAATTCTCTCCGACCCGCCGTGCACTGCGCAACTGGGCACAACCCAACCCCTTTCATCCTGTTCGTCGCCCAAACGCACTGGTATCATGGGCTATAGTCGCTTGCGGGTGTGGGACCATGCGCCGCTACAGAATCTTCGCACTGATCAACGCCTTGGCCGCTGCCGTGTTGTTGATCGTTCTTTCAATGACCGCCGACATCGGCGGATTCAAGGTTGCCCCACGCGCGGTCGTTGAGGCGACGAAATCAGTGGATCCAGAAACGGGATTGCGTCTGCTGGCCAACGGCCTCGAGGGATTGGAGGATCGTGCCCAGATCCTAAAGTGGTTGTGCTACGGCGCTCTATTGCTCCTTGCAATCAACTCAGCGTACTGGGCGGCAGCAGCGCAATTGTCGTCTCGCGAGCAGAACAGTTGACGCCCAGAGGTTTCTTTCTCATGAAAGAACGCTGCTTCTGCAACACGCCCTTGCCCGGTCGGTCCCGTAGCGATCCTGCCCATTCCCGCCGAGCACAGAAATCACGAAATCTTTCGCCTCCGTCGCAGCCCTTGATGAATCAGCGCACACGCCGCCACACCGAACCCCAGGGACGGCTCGGGTGCCAGGCTGACGGTCATGTCGAACGGATCGCCCGCGAGCCACATCTCACCGGTCAGCACCAGCATCCCATCCCCCGCGGGCGCCGCCGCCAGCGAGCCGCTGCTCAGGAGCGTCTGGTTGAATGACCCGCCTCCGGGCTGAAGGAACGTCCAGCTCAGCGTTCCCAGCAACGTCGCCGGCCCGGTCTGGCTCAGCACTCCGGCGGTATTGATGCTCACGGGGATCCAGGTGTAATCGATGACCCCATCGAACTGGGCATACGCACCGGGAGCGGCCGTCTGTCCGTTGATAAACACCGGGAAATTCGGCGACGGATTAGCCCCGAGTCCCGGGTTGCTCGTGATCAGGTAGTTCGACCCAAAGTTGATCTGCTCATACGCGTACCCGGGCGCGGCCGGCATCTGGAACAGCCGCCACTGCGGAATGGTGATGGCCACGTCGCTGGTTAGTATCGGCGCCGTCAGGTAATTGTCGTCGATGGTTGACTGCGCTGCCGTGAAGGTCGTCGTGCCAAGGTTGTCGTTGAAGTAAAACGTCCAGCCACCGCCTCCGTTAGTGGAAAACGGGTTGCCTCCTGCCGCCGTGATTGAGGGCGTCGGCGCGGGCGGCAGCGCCGGAAGCGGTGCGCCGGGCGAATAGGGACCTACACCGGCCGGCCCGAAGCTCGCGCCCGTCGGGTCCGAATCCTGGTAACCATCGCTCTGCGAGGCGAAGAACGCCTTGACCCCCGAACCGTTCGGCGAGAGCACCTGTGCCGATGCGCCGCCGCAGACAAAGGCCATCCCCACAATCAGCGCCGCCACGGCCCTGGGGGCCGAAACCGATGCATCATTCATGGATCTACTCTCCGTTCCTGAACCGCGCGCGGAAGGATGATGCGCGCCTCGTGCGATTTGCAATGTCCCCCCCAAGCGTTGAGCAACTATACAACACGCCCCTGCCGCGGCAAGTCACAACCCGCAAATCCGAGATAACCGACAACCGCCAATGCCAGAATCTCCCACGGGCGAAAGCAAGAAGCGCCAAGTCTCCGACCTGAAATAGACAGCGATCGTCCCTGCAACACCCCGCCATCAAGCAGACAGGGCGCCGCCGGCGGCGCCAAGACTCCGCTTCTTACCCCCAACCATCGACAGATTCCTGTTGACCCGGCTCAACTCCCATCGGTACAAAAGAGCCTGTCACTTCCGGAAGGACCCACGTTCCGGCACATGGACCATCTCGACTGGGTTGCTTTGATTTCGCTTGCCACCGCCATTGGATTGACCGGCTGGCTGGTGTTCGTCTCGCTCCTGTGACGGCGTGAGCCGGGCAAAGCGCGGCGTCCAATCCCCCTTCAGCGGTCCCGAAAACCGCAGCGGCGGCCCTCGGAAGCCTTCCCAGGTTGATCGATCCCCTCCTGTCTCGTACAACAAGCCCGCTGCGTTTCGAGCCGGAGAGCAACTATGCCCACCAACGTAACCGTCCCGGCACTGGGTGAGTCGGTCCAGGAAGCCACGCTCATCAAGTGGCACAAGAATGATGGCGACCCCGTCGCCGCCGCCGAGGCCGTCGCCGAGCTGGAAACCGACAAAGCCAACGTCGATGTCCCCTCCCCGGCCGCCGGCGTCCTCCGCCGCGTCAGGAAGGAAGGCGAAACCGTCGCCATCGGCGAAACCATCGCCCGCATCGAAGAAGGCAACGGAGCACCCGGCAAGGCAGCCAAAGCCACAACCCCGGCCCGCTCGACTCCAGCGCCCCCCACCCGCACGCCGCCCCAGAAGCCAGAGGACCTCCGCCCCTCCGTCCGCCGCATCGTCGAGGAGAACAAGCTCGACCCCTCCCGGATCAAGGGCACCGGGCGCGGCGGCCAGATCACCAAAGAGGATGCCGAGCAGTTTGCGGCGGAGCAACAGGCGCCCGCACCCGGCCAGCCGGCGACACCCGCGCCCGAGGCGCCGGCACGCGCCCGCCGCTGCCACCGGCGGCGTCCGCCGCGTCCCCATGACGAAGATCCGCAAGCGCATCGCCCAGAACCTCGTCCAGGCCCAGCAGACCGCCGCCATCCTGCACACCTACAACGAGATCGATCTCCAGGCCGTCTCCGACCTCCGGGCCAAGTACCGCGAGAAGTTCGAGAAGACCTACGGCGTGGGCCTCGGGTTCATGAGCTTCTTCGCCCGCGCGGTGGTCCTGGCCCTGCACGCCTTCCCCAACGTCAACGCCAGCATCGACAGCGACGAGGTCGTCTATCACGACTACGTCAACCTCGGCATCGCCGTCTCCACCGACCGCGGCCTGGTGGTGCCGATCCTGAAGAACGTCGAGCAGATGTCCTTCGCGAAGATCGAAACCGAGATCAAACGCGTCGCCACCGCCGCCCGGGATGGGAAGCTCGCCCTCGAAGAGCTTTCCGGCGGCACCTTCACCATCACCAACGGCGGCGTCTTCGGCTCGCTGCTGTCGGCCCCGATCCTGCTCCCGCCGCAATCCGGCATCCTGGGCATGCACGCCATCAAGAAGCGCCCCGTCGCCCTGGACGATCAGATCGTCATCCGCCCGATGATGTACATCGTGCTGGGTTACGATCACCGCATCATCGACGGCCGCGAATCCGTCAGCTTCCTCGTCCGCCTCAAGGAGCTTTTGGAAGACCCCGCCCGCCTCGTGCTGGAGATCTAGAAAGACCCCCAATTGAGTTGCACCACATGTCGATTCTGAACCAGATTCTCGAACACAACCGCCGATTCGTCGAGCAGCGCGATGACGCGCGCTTCGCGACGGATCGTTTCCCCAACAAGAAGATCGTCGTCGTCACCTGCATGGACACGCGCCTGGTCGAGCTGCTCCCCGCGGCCATGGACCTGCGCCAGGGGGATGCCAAGGTGCTCAAGACCGCCGGCGCCATCGTCGCCCACCCCTTCGGCAGCATCATGCGCAGCATCCTCGTGGCGATCTACGAGCTGGGCGCGAATGAAGTCGCGGTCGTCGGCCACCACGACTGCGGCATGTCCGGCTTAAGCTGCCAGAGCATTTTGGACAAAGCCAAATCCCGCGGCATCAGCGACAACACCATCGCCACCCTCCGCAATTCCGGAGTTGATCTCGAACGCTGGCTCTGCGGCTTCGCCGACGTCCGCGACGGCGTGAAGCAGAGCGTCGAGATCATCCGCAACCACCCGCTGCTGCCCAAGGACGTCCTAGTCCACGGCCTGTTGATCTGGCCGGATACGGGCAAGCTGGAAGTGGTGGAGGAGAATCGAACCTGATCACGAGCGCGGATGCGGGCCGAGCAGCACCTGCCCGTGAGCCTGGATGATCTTGATCGTGCGGGCGATGTTGGCTTCAGACGGAGGGCCCGGCGGCATGCTGGCGGTCGTCTGTGTGACCGCTCCGGCAAAATCGCGCCAGCGGGTCTCGATCAGCGGCTGGCGAAGCTCGCAGCGGGCATCGCAGGCCAGGCCAGCGAATTCATGTCAGACATGCTCGCGCCAAGTTCCGGCTGTGCTAAGAGCAGCTGATTTCGCAGCATTTTCTCATGGTGCAACTCGCACCGTGATTGCGGGGTGCTGACGGTCTGGCTGACTCCGTGGCCCGGCTCGGGGGTCACCGTAGACATAGAAGGAATTGCCCGATTCAATTCCAAATTCAAACTCTGCTAGCGCAACGGAGTCTCCACGTTCGTGCAAGATTATTTTGCAGGTAGACAACTCATGGGACTCAATCAAGCACTCGCCCTTCGAGTCTGTTATGCACCGGCCGTCGCGCACTCGTGCGCAAACGGCGGCAGAGGCTCTTCATTTAGATGGAAATCCATCACCAGCGATTCAACAGGCGACCCCTGGGTGTCGAGAACTCGAACCAGAATCTGTCTCCTTCCATGAACTGCTGCCACGACGATGTACGCGGCGACAACGGCAAGACAGACAAAGATACCGCCGAGGACTGCCTTAAGATTCCATGCGTCGTCCCGCGGTATTGCGGCAATGATGAGCACGACTAGCCCCACGACGATAACGCGTGCGGCGACGAGTATGAGCGCCGCCAAAGCTTCCCCGAACCAGCCGGTCTGGCCTGGCATTTTCGCGATCAGGAAAAGCAAGACGATCGCGTAGCCAACAACTGCGATTCCCGGAAGCCAAACCCACAGCGCCCATTGCCGCTTCCGATAAGCCAGCGATGCAATTGGCAGCCCAAGCGTTGCGACAATGAAGAGTATGATGATGTTCAGCGCCAACATGCGTTGAATAAAGAGGACTGAGCAGCCCTATCTTCGTGGGGCGAATTATATGTTGTTCAAGCGCTGACAACGAGCGCGAAGGCGGAGATGACGAATGCAATTTCGGCCGCAGATATTCGGCGGTGTAGCTCTGCTTGACCTTCACCACCTTCTCCGGAGGTCCCGCCGCGATGACTTCTCCACCCGCGTCGCCTCCGTCGGGGCCCAGGTCGATGATCCAGTCCTGCGCATTTGATCACATCGAGGTTGTGCTCGATGACGAGGATGGTGTTGCCCAGGTCCGCCAGACGATTGAGGACGTTGAGCAGGTTGTGGATGTCCGCAAAGTGCAGGCCCGTGGTCGGCTCGTCGAGAACGTAGAGCGTGTGCCCGGTGGGGTTCTTGCCCAGTTCCGTGGCGAGCTTGACGCGCTGGGCTTCGCCGCCGGAGAGCTGGGTGCTGGGCTGGCCCAGCTTGACGTAGCTGAGGCCCACGTCGTTGAGGGCCTTGAGCATGCGGTGGATCGCGGGGAAATTCTCGAAGAACGCCAGGGCCTCCTCGACCGTCATATTCAGCACATCCGAGATGGTCTTCCCGCGGTAGTGAATCTCCAGCGTCTCGGCGTTGTAGCGGGTGCCGTGGCAGACTTCGCAATCAACATAGACATCGGGAAGAAAGTGCATCTCGATCTTCTTCGTGCCCTGGCCCTGGCAGGCTTCGCAGCGGCCGCCCTTGACGTTGAAGCTGAAGCGCCCGGCCTCGTAGCCGCGGATCTTGGCTTCGCGCGTGCGGGCGAAGACCTTGCGGATCTCGTCGAACACGCCGGTATAGGTTGCCGGGTTGGAGCGCGGCGTCCGTCCGATCGGCGACTGGTCGATCTCGATGACCTTGTCCACCTTGTTGACGCCCGCGAGGGATTTGTGCTCGCCGGCTTTCACGCGCGAGCCGTAGATCCTGCGTCTCAGCGCCGGCAGGAGCGTCTGGTTGATCAGCGTTGATTTTCCGGAGCCTGAGACGCCGGTAATGCAGATCAGACCGCCCAGCGGGATACGCACGTCGATGTTCTTGAGATTGTTCTCCCGGCAGCCTTTGAGCTCCAGGCAATTCTGATTCGGGTCCACCGGCCGCCGATGCTCCGGCGGCATGATCGCCAGATCACCCATGAGATACTTGAGCGTGGTGGAGGTAATGCCGCTCTGGATGAGCGGCAGATCATTATCTTGAGTGCTCACGACGGAAGACTGAGGGGCGAGCAGGTCCCCGACGCGTCCGGCGACAACGAGCTGCCCGCCGTGGGCACCGGCGGCCGGGCCGATGTCGATGATGTAGTCGCTGTGCCGGATGCAATCCTCATCGTGCTCGACCATGATCACGGTGTTGCCGATATCGCGCAGGCGGTGGAGCGTGCGGATCAGCCGCGTGTTGTCGCGCTGGTGCAAACCAATCGTCGGCTCATCCAGCACGTAGCACACACCGACCAGACCCGATCCGACCTGGGTCGCCAGCCGAATGCGCTGCGCTTCGCCGCCGGAGAGCGTCGCGGTCTTGCGGTCGAGTGTGAGGTACCCCAGCCCGACGTCGATCATAAATCCCAGTCGTGCCGCGATCTCCTTCTGGATGGGCTCCGCGATCTTCTGGCCTTCCTCAGAGAGCTTGAGGGCGTCGAAAAATTCGCGGGCCGCGGCAACCGTCATCGTCGAGACGTCGTGGATGGAGTAGCCGGGAAGCTGGACCGCCTTTAATGACTTACGCGAATTCTTCTTCCCACCACGGCGTCCCGAACCATTGCCGCCCGGCGACAGGGTTGAGACACCGCCGCTGCCATCGTCATGGTTCTGACGCGTATGCAGCCGGACCGCCAGCGCCGCCGGCTGCAAGCGCGTTCCCCCGCACGTCTTGCAGGGCTGCTCGGACTGATACTGATGTAGCCGCTCTTTCACCCATTCGCTTTCAGTGTTGTCAAAGCCGCCGCTGTAGGTTGGGAATGACCCCCTCAAACCACGTCCCCGTCCCCTCATCCCCCCTGGCATCCGTGCCGAACAAAAGGATGTCTTTGACTTTCTTGGGCATGTCCTGGTACGGCTGCGTGTAGGAGCAGCGAAAATCCCGGCAGAACTGCCGGAGGACCCTGCTGTACCAGATGTTCATCCGCTTGCCGTTCTTGCGCCATGCCTCGACGGCCCCGGTCTCCAGCGACAGCGAATCATCCGGCACGATCAGATCCGGATCGAACTCGCACGTCGTCCCCAGCCCATGGCAGGTCGGGCACGCCCCGTGCGGCGAATTGAAGCTGAACAGCCGCGGCTCCAGCTCCGGCAGCGAAATACTCGGATGCACGGGACAGGCAAACTTCTCCGAGAAGATCTGATCGGTCCAGGTGTTGTCGCTCCCGCCGACGGTGACGATCACCAGCCCGCCCGACAGCTTCGTCGCGGTCTCGATCGAATCCGCCAGCCGCGAGCGGATCTCCGGCTTGAGCACGATGCGATCGACGATCGCTTCGATGTGGTGCGTGAACGTCTTCTTCAGCTCCGGAATCTTCTTGCCCGTCAGATCGATCATCTGCCCGTCGACGCGGGCCCGGACGTATCCCTGCTTCTGCAGCGCTGCGAAGATGTCCTTGTGCTCCCCCTTCTGTCCCCGGATCAGCGGCGAGAGGATCATCACCTTCGTCCCCGCCGGATACTGCATGACCGCATCGGTGATCTGCGACGGCGTCTGGCTGGTGATCTCACGCCCGCATTCCCAGCAGTGCGGCGTGCCCGCCCGGGCAAACAGCACGCGCAAATAATCGTAAATCTCCGTCGTCGTCGCGACGGTCGAGCGCGGATTCGAGCTGGCCGAGCGCTGCTCGATCGCGATGGTGGGCGGGAGCCCCTCGATCTCCTCGACATCCGGCTTCTGAAGCTGATCGAGAAACTGCCGGGCATAGGCCGACAGCGATTCGATGTATTTCCGCTGCCCCTCGGCATAGACCGTGTCGAACGCCAGCGTGGACTTGCCCGAGCCGGACAACCCCGTAATCACAACGAGGTGATCGCGCGGAATATCCACGTCGATGTGCTTGAGGTTATGCTCCGCGGCGCCGCGGATTCGAATAAACTTGCTGGGGACGGCAGTGCGGCTCATCGTGGTTCCCTGTGGGTCTAGGCGGCTTTGCCCGGTTCAGGCGCAAGCTATCATTCTAGGATCGCCGCCCCGCGATGGAAAAGCCCGCGAGCAACAAGCCGCGACTGCCGGAAGCGATCGAACACGGCATCGCCTGACATTTGCTTCAAAACCGGGTACAACAATCGCCGCACGGGAAGGGGAGGTGCAGTCTATTTCACCAGGAGTCGCGCAACATGGGCTACCGGCTGACGGCAATCGTGCTGATGACCATCGCGTGTTGTGGGTTTCTCATCGACGGCGGCTGCGTCGCGCTGGGCTTCGCCGCGCATGCGATGCCCCCCGCGACGGTTCTACCCACCTATACCGGACTGACCGGTAAATCGGTCGGCGTCATGGTCTGGGCCGATCGCGGGGTGCAAATCGATTTCCCCACGATTCAGGTGGATCTCGCCAATGCCATCCAGAGCCGGCTCGAAAAGGCCCCTCCCAAGACGAAGCAGCTCAAAGGCACGACTTTTCCCGTCAATCCCGCTTCCATCGTGCGCTACCAGGAGGATCACCCCGAGATCGAAGGCGCCCCAATCGCATCCGTCGCGCCCAGGCTCGGCGTCGATCGCCTGATCTACGTCGAAATCGAGACCTTCTCCACGCGCTCCGATTTCTCGGTTGACCTCTTCCGCGGCACGGCATCGGCCACCGTCAACGTGCTCGAGGTCACCAATGGCAAAGCCAGGACCGGCTATAACGAAAGCGGGATCGAGGTCCACTTTCCGCCCGATGCGCCGCGCGAAGGAATCCCCAACGCCGGCGATTACCGCATCTACACCGGCACCATCGATGCCCTGGCGAAGCAGATTGCCAACCGTTTCCTGCCGCACACAGAGGACGAGCAATGAAGTCGTACTGTCTCGCTGTCCTTGGGCTGCTTGGCTTGGCGGTGCTGGGCGGCTGCGCCGCGGCGAGCGTCGCCGCCTACAAAGTGATGGGACCGCCCGATGTGAAGGCCAAGTACGTCCCCACCACCCAGCCCGCCGTCGTGCTGGTCGAAGATTACCGCCGCTCCACCACCTTCACAGACGACGAACTGCTCAGCCGTTGCGTCGAGCGCCAGGTTCGCGATCACCTGCCCAAGATGCCGCTGGTCGATTCCATCAAGATCCGCGAGCTCAAGATCGCCAGGCCCGAGGCCTTCGCCGCGATGTCCGTGGCCGCCATCGGCCGCGCCGTCGGCGCCCGGCAGATCATCTGGGTGGACGTCACGCAGGACTCCACCGAAGCCATCCTCGGCGGAGAGCAGATCCGCGGCACCATCGGCGCACGGGTCAAGGTCGTCGATTCCACCGATGGCCAGACCCTCTGGCCCAGCGACATGGCCGAAGGGTATCCCCTGAGCTTCGCCGTCAACTGGGGCACTGCCGCCCCGCGCTCCGACCGGCAGGTCCGCGAAGCGCTTCTCCAGGGCCTCGGCGACAAGATCGCCAAACTCTTCTACACCTGGAAACCCGACGAAGATGAGCCCCAGGGCTTCATCGTCAACTGAGAGGAGAAGACGGTGCTCTGGAATGAAGCAGCGCGCACGGGGTGCGCGTGCGCGCTTCTTTGTCTGTCGAACTCCCTGACGATGCGCTTACTGGAGAATCTCCGCAAGCTGTTGCAGCGAACCGGTCCATCCACGGCTGTGCCCAAGCTTGCTCTGGGTCGTGGCAAATCCCACCTGGGTCAGTGTGAGCTGCGTTCCGCCGCCGTGTGCTTCGAGCTCGAACGTCACCTCTGACTGGACCTGCTGTTCCTCCCACATCCACGTGTACACCACACGATTCGGCGGATTGATTTCCCGGAATATGCCGGTCACGAAGATCGTGCCCGGTCCGGTCGGCGAGTCCGTCCGCTTCTCCATCTTGATGCGATACGCTCCGCCGACCCGCGGCTCGATCGCCATGACTTCGCAGGACTGCACCATCGAGCGCGGCCCCAGCCACCGCCCGATGAGTTTCGGATCCAAGAGCGCCTCGAATACCTGCTTCGGCGACGCCTTGATCTGCTGCGTGAGCACCAGCCGTGGCTCGGTAAGCTCCGCCAGCTGCACCAGCGACGGCCCCCAGCCGGCGCGATGCTGATCGCATGCCTCTTGCGAGGCGAACCCTTCGTGCGTGAGCGTGACGAGCGTCCCCGCCCCCTGCGGCTCGAACTGCACCGTTACCAGCATCTCGACGTTTTCGCCATCGCGAATCCACGTGAACGCCAGTCGCGTGTACTTCTCGATCGTTCGATAGACACCGCTGACGCCGCTCCCGCACGGCTTGTGCCCCGGCACGGCCTTCGAATTCATGCTCAGTTGATACCGCCCGCCCACGTGCGGCTCCTGCACGGCGGTCTTGCACGATTCGACCCACTCGTGCGGACCCAGCCATCTGCAAAGCACATCCGGGTCGAGCCATGCCTCGAACACCTGCTGCGGCGAAGCCTTGATGTGTTGAGTCAGTGTGAGCTTAAGCTGATCTTCTGTTGCGCTTGGGGCTGCCATGGGTTCTCCTGATAGGGGGTTGGGTCTTTTTCGGCGGATCGAAATGATCGGCCAGTTGTTGAAGGCTCTCGGTCCAGAACCGGCGATAGAACTCCAGCCAGGACATCGCTTTTTTCAGCGGCCTTGCCTGAAGCCGGCATCGGCGGTGCTTCCCGTCCACTGCGCCGGGTGATCAGTCCGGCCTTCTCCAGCACCCGCAGGTGCCGGGAAATCGCGGGTGCGGAAATGGGAAACCGCTCCGACAGCAACCCCGCCGCCATCTCGCCGCGCGACAGCGCCATGAGAATTTCCCGCCGCGTCGCGTCCGCCAATGCCGAAAACGTCCGGTCCAGTTCCCGAGGCTCTTCGATTAACATGATTGTTAATTAACCTATCTGTTAAACGAATGCAAGTGAAAAATTGTTTTTTGGTACGGGATCAGCGGGTTTGAAGGGATGGCCCGGATGAAAACTGCCTGTGAATTCACGACTTGCGCCCCCCCCGGGTTCTGCCCTTAAGCATCCGTTCGCGTAAAAGGAATAACGACGTGCGATTCCTCCTCGCCGCAGTATCTTCCCCATTGCCCGTTTTTCAGGAGCCCGCCATGCCCGAACCGCAAATCACCCCCGACCCCTGGCCGCCGCTTCCCTTCGACGCCTGGTCCGACACCTGCCAAACCCTGCAACTCTGGATGCAGATCGCTGGCAAGATCTCCCTCAAGCTCCGCCCCTTCTTAAACGAATGGTGGCAGATCGCCTTCCACTTCACCCCCCGCGGCCTCACCACCGGCACGATCCCGCTCGCGGGCGGCGTGGTCTTCTCCATCGACTTCGACTTTATCGACCACACAGTCAACATCGTCGCCAGCGACGGCCGCCGTGCATCGCTGCCGCTGGCGCCGCGATCGGTCGCCAGCTTCTACCGCGAAATCAGGGACGCGCTTGCCGGGCTCGGCATCTCCGTCTCCATCAACCCCCAGCCCTGCGAGATCCCCGGCGCCATCCCCTGTGACGCCGATGAGATCCACGCCTCCTACGATCCCGCCACCGTGCGCAACTGGTGGCAGATCCTGCTCGCGACGGAGCAGGTCCTCCAGCGCTTTCGTTCCGATTTTGTGGGCAAGAGCAGCCCGATCCACTTTTTCTGGGGCTCCTTTGATCTCAACCACACGCGCTTCAACGGCAAATCCGCGGTGCCCCCCAAAGGCGCGCCGCGCTTCCTGCAACTCGCCGAAGACCAGGAGAATTTTTCCTGCGGATTCTGGCCCGGCAACATCACCATGAGCGGCATCACGCTGGGAGAACCCGCCTTCTACAGCTACATCTACCCCGAGCCGCCCGGCTTCAAGGAAGCGCGCCGCTCCCCCGGCCGCCGCCTACGACCCGCGCCTGGGCGAATTCATTCTCCCCTATGACGCCGTCCGCCGGTCGGCGAATCCCGCCGACGACTTGCTGCGCTTCTTCCAGAGCACTTACGATGCCGCCGCAGATTTGGCGCACTGGAACCGCGCCGCGCTCGAACGCCGCCCATAAGAAGGAGCAGCACGACATGCCCGACCCCCATCTCAGCGAGATCCAACCGGTTACCCCCAGCGGCGACGGCTGCCGTGAATGCCTGGAAACCGGCGACGACTGGGTCCACCTCCGCATCTGCATGATCTGCGGCCACGTCGGCTGCTGCGACAGTTCCAGGAACAAGCATGCCACGAAGCATTTCCACCAGACGCATCACCCCATCATGAAATCCTTCGAGCCCACTGAAGAGTGGGGCTGGTGCTACATCGACCAGAGAATGCTCAACGCCGCCCACTGGCCCATCGACGGCCCCAGGGCGCACAGCTGACGATCGCCAGCGGCTTCAAACTGGGCACTCTTTGCGATGCTTACCCTTGCCGCATCCACGACGGACGAAAGTACTGTCGCCCCGAGCGCAAGCGAAGGATCTCTGACTTTCAAGATGCTCCGCTTTGCTCGGCATGACGGGGAATCGGATGTGTCGTTCGAAGAGGGCAGCGGTGATGGTGCTGCTCACCATTGAGTTGGGTAACGTTTTGTCGCAGGCGCTGGGCACCGCAGATGCAGGTCGAGGACAACGCGCTTGCCGCAGCCCCGCCCTTGCTGCACCCAGGTCACGGACGGCAATTTGGCTCGGCCCCACGCACGGAGCGCGCAGCGACTTCTGTCATCCCGCATGGGCCTTCCAACCGCCGGAAATCCCATGATGTTCGGACTGGAACGTCGTCAGGAAGGGCAGCAGGCGGGATATCCGGGGGATGGGAAGGCAACGGTGCGATTACGGAGGGAGTATGGTGCGACCCCGGAGCATTTGTGGCTTGGGATTCACGGAGGAAGATGCGGCGGAAAACTCTGAACGTCCCTTTTGGCGCTTCTGCGGTCAGCCCCTCAGACCCTGCCCATTGCTTCAGCCAACATAGCATCCCGGGAGCGATTGGAGAAACCACAGCAGTGCCCACCAATGCCGTCAGAGCGCCCGCCGCGATTGCGGCCCAGCCCCCGGCCCGGCGATAGCCTGGCCAATAGATTCGGAGAACGGCTGCAACCGAGAGCGTGCTGACAACGACTAAGCGGGCCACTTCGCCGTGTATTTCGAGAAAGATGTACTCCGCCTGACGCGCACCCGAAGCGGCGCATGCACCGCCAGCCAGGACAGGCACGAAGACATTACCCAGGGAGAGCATAGCACTGAGGTCACCAGCGCGGCGACGGCGAGACGGCTGGTTCGGGGCGGCTGTTTGTCCGCGCTTTCGTACTGCAGGCGTGTCGGTAAACGACCTGGTCGTCGTTATCCATCGTCGTCAGACGAGCTAGTCCGACACCGCCCGGCTCGACGCCGTCGCGGGGACTGCGTGCGCGGGGACGGAGCGGCGGTGCACTGAGAGGGCGCCGGAGACCAACTCCTTCTCCTCCGCCTGGTGCGTTTTGCTCGAGCCGACGGCGGGGCTGCTGCTGGACTCCCGGCCGAAGTAGGCGATCAGCTTGTCGGGGAACATCGCCCGCAGCCGCGGCTCCATGAAGCTCCAGCCGCCGCGATTCTGCGGCTCTTCCTGCACCCAGGCGATCTCCTCGGCCCGGGCGTACTGCTCGACCGCGGCGAGAACCTCGCTCTGCGGGAAGGGATAGAGCTGCTCCACCCGCACGATTGCCACCTCGGGGCTCTCCTGCCGCCGCCGGGCCGCATCCAGCGTGTAGTAGACCTTGCCGGTGCACAGAAGGACGCGGCGGACCGAATCAGTGTTGCTCAGTCCTGAGGACTGAGGACTGAGGACTCGCTTTGAGCCCAGCGCCGGATCATCGATGACGGTCTGAAAAGCGCTGCCTTCGGTAAAATCTTCGATCGCTGAAAAACTGGGCTCGAAGCGCAGCATGCTCTTAGGCGTGAAGACAACCAGCGGCTTGCGAAATCTTCTGTGGAGCTGGCGGCGAAGGGCGTGGAAATACTGGGCCGGCGTCGTGGGCAGGATGACCTGGATGTTGTCGTCCGCGCACATCGACAGAAAGCGCTCAATGTAGGCGTTGGAATGCTCCGGCCCCTGCCCCTCGTAACCGTGCGGCAGGAGCATCACCAGGCCGCTCATGAGCTGCCACTTGCTTTCGCCCGAGACGATGAACTGGTCGATGACCGGCTGGGCGCCGTTTACGAAGTCACCGAACTGGGCTTCCCACACCACCAGCGTCGTGGGGTCGGCCAGGGAATAGCCGTATTCGAAGCCCATGACGGCCAGCTCCGAAAGCATCGTGTTGGTAATGATGATGTGCCCCTGGTCGGCTGAGAGGTGCGCCAGCGGCACGTAGCGCGAGCCGGTGTTGAAATCGTAAAGGATCGCATGGCGGTGGGAGAAGGTCCCGCGCTCCACGTCCTGCCCGGTCATGCGCACCCAGTGCTTCTCCAGAAGCAGCGAACCCATGGCGAGCATCTCGCTACACCCCCAGTCGATGCCGCTTCCGGTCTCCAGCATCTGGCGGCGCTGCCTGAGAATGCGCGTGATCTTCGAGTGCGGCGTGAACTCATCCGGGAGATTCGTCGCCGATTCGACGATCTGATTGAGCACATCCCGCGGAACCGCGGTCTCGGCGCTCCAGTCCTCGCCGGCCTTGGACATCCCCTTCCACGCGGGCCCGAGCGAGATATTTCGATGCCGCGGCTTGAGCTCCTTGGCCCGCTCCTGGGCGCTGGAGAGGCGATCGAGGACGATCTTGTGCATGTCATCGACATCTTCCTGGGTAATGCGGCCCTCACGGATCAGGCGCTCGGTGTAGAGCGTGGCCGCGCTCTGGTGCCCGGCGATCTCGCGGTACATCACCGGCTGCGTGAAGCCGGGTTCGTCCGTTTCGTTGTGCCCGTGGCGGCGGTAACACCACAGGTCGATCATCACGTCCACCTTGAACTTCTCCCGGAACTCGATCGCCAATCGCGCCGCGTGGACGGCGGCCTCGGGATCGTCGCCGTTGACGTGGAGAATCGGCGCCTGGATCGACTTGGCAATATCGGTGGGATACGGCGTGAATCGCGTCTGCTTGGGCGTAGCGGTGAACCCGATTTGATTATTGATGATCAGGTGAATCGTTCCGCCAGTACGGAACCCCGGCATTTCAGACAGCCCCAGCGTCTCCTGCACGACGCCCTGGCCGGTAAACGCCGCATCCCCATGCATCGTGATCGGCACGACCCGATTGCGCTCGCGGTCGCCGATGAGCGTCTGTTTGGCCCGAACCACCCCCTGCTCGACGGGATTGACCAGTTCCAGGTGTGACGGATTGGGCATGAGCAGCAAATGCATCGAATGCCCAGCCTGACTGGGACGATCGGACGAGTAGCCCAGGTGATACTTAACGTCGCCATCGCCTTCGTGCGATTCCGATTTGATGGTGCCTTCGAATTCCGAGAGGATCGTCTCGTAAGGCTTGTTCATCACGTGCGCCAGCACGTTCAGGCGCCCGCGATGAGCCATCGCCATCACGACTTCCTCGACCCCGAGCTTGGCCCCGTCCTCGATGAGGATGTTGAGCATCGGGACGAGCGCCTCGCCCCCTTCCAGACTAAACCGCTTCTGCCCGATGTACCGCGTATGTAAGAATTTTTCAAAACTCTCGGCAGCGATCAGTTGGAAGAGAATGGCATGGGTTTCGTCCTGGGTAAGCTGCGGCTGGTTGTGAATCGGTTCGATGCGGTTGATGAGCCATTCCCGCTGATGCTTATCGGGGATGTCCATCATCTCGACGCCAATGGTTCCGGAGTAGGTGAGTGCAGTTTGTCCACGAGATCGCGGAGCGTGCCATCAAAAGGGCCGGCGAACCCGCCGGAGAACGCTTTCTTGTCGAGGTCGGCGCTGGAGAGGCCGAATTCGGAGAGGTTTAGCAGGGCGTGGCTGGGGCGGTCGTGGCCGAGGGGATCGAGTCGGGCGACGAAGTGGCCCAACTCGCGGTAGGAGTGGACGAGGTCATGAACGCCGGTGGTTAGCAGGCCTTGCTTTGGCGGCGGTTCCCCCTTCGTGCCGCCGGGGGTGGCGCCCCGGTCTGGCGCCGGCATCGAAACCGGCGAAGAACGCCTGCCATTGCCGTGGGACAGAACGGGGTTCGTGCTGGTACTGGCGATAAAGTTGATCGATGTATTCCGCGTTGGTGCGGTTGATGATGTCAAACGATTCCATCGTGGGGTCGAGGCGGTTTTCACTCATGGGATGCTGCGGAAAAAAGGTCGATAAACGTTACGGCCAGCGGGGCCGATTGCCAAGGGGCTAAACCCATTCGGGACTCGCAGTTGCGGCTGCCCGGCTCAAATCAATGGCACCAATGCAACAAATTGCTGCCATCCAGCGCCTGCCCAAAGCTCAATCCTAGGGGGTCCATTCCGTCAAAGTGACGGACACTGCCGTCCTCGGTGGGCGGCCTTAACGGGAATTTTGCTATGGATGAGCCAGTTTTGACATTGCCAGGGCCGCCTGAAAGGTAATATAGAAAAAGATTGAGCTGCGGCCGCCCGGGTTGCGCCGCTTGGTATATCTGTTGCAGTCCCGGAGTTATGACGTTCGGGGCGGACACTTCGCCGCCCGGCATTATTTGTGAATGCCGGTCAGAACGGCAAAAACCCCGGGTCGTTGTTGATTGGTCGGCAGTAGAGAACGGCAACCGGGTACGAAATGGAGCAAGTCATGCAGCAAGCAAATACACGCAATCGAGGGTTCGCATCGATGGATCAGCAGCGTCAGCGCGAGATTGCGCGCAAGGGTGGCCGTGCAGCTCACGAGAAAGGAAAGGCGCACGAGTTCACATCTGATGAAGCACGGCAGGCCGGACGTAAGGGCGGGGAGAAGGTAAGCGTGAACCGGCAACATATGGCCGAGATCGGCCGGCGCGGTGGGAAGAGTTCGGCACAGCGCAGACGGACAACGCCGCAGCCAGAGCGTCCGGCCGAACAGAGCAGGATCGAACCCGGTGAGATCTCGCAAGCACCTGAACAGTTCCGATCGGAATCCAATGAAGAGCCGGGTCAAAGTGCATTCTAAGCGGCGTTGTGACCGGCACCAGTTCTGACATAGAAAACAAGAGACAGGCTGAGCGCATCGTCGCTCGGCCTTTTTTCTTTTCTGAAAGAAGAGATTCCGACGCAAAAGATCGCGCAGGCCGCACGCCGCGTCTTGGTACGATTCCGTGCCGTCATGAAGCCGACAGGTTTTGAATAGAACCTAAGTGAATATCTTCCAGATCAGCTTTCTGCCGCGAAACAGGGCCAGGCCGATGAGGCAGGCCAGACCTGTCCATTCGCCGGAAGGGAGTGGAACCATCGTGCGGTCGGTGTCGTTAATCATCTGAAAAGTGCTCTGCACCCGCTGATGGGAAGGATCAGTCTGAGGTGCGTCATCGAGAGGCGCCAACCAGAGGTCATTGGAGACTTGAGCCGACGCGAAATCCTCGGCCATCTGAACATTGCAGTGGCGAACCGGGCCCGCGAGCCCATCGGCGGCAGCAAGTAGAAGAATTACCGCGGCAACATACACGGGATGAAACTGACCATCTTTTTTCATGATATCCAGTTTTCTCGTGCCGACGAATACGGCTAAGAAATGCCACGTCCCTGTAAACCCAAACCCGCTTCCATGGCTGAGGGGCCCGCAACGGCGATGCCAGAAATCACCGGACACGCGCCACAACAGTTTGTGAAAATAGGCTAGTGTCAGCGTGACCTGAAGCGGCCATTGTGTCCGACTGAAACGGGTCGTAGCTGGCGGGGAGCCACATGGCGGATGAGAACGTGCTGAGAAAATGCGCCCCCGAGAAGGAACTACTGAATGGAGGCTTTCGGGGAGGTGCGAAGCGCGTCGAGTTCCTGGCGAAGCGATTCGGAAAGGGCGGGATGAACCTTCAGCAGGCTATCGATCTGATCGAGTGTGACGGCGGCGGCGTCCTTCTGACCGCTGGTGGTCAGGGTATGGGCGAGGCCGATCAAGGCATGGAGATTATTGGGATCGAGAGTGAGCGCTCGCCTGAAGCTTTCCACCGCGGTCTGGTCGTCACCGCTCCTGGCCTGAACGCGGGCGAGGGTGTCGTAGAAGTCCGCATTTTGCGGCGCCAGTTTCAGAGCTTCGGTGACCAGGGCATTCGCTTCCTTCAAATCCCCTGAGTGCGAGAGAAGCATGTATGCCAGGTTGTTAAGCGTCGCCGGCTGCCTGCGGTTGATCTGGAGCGAGCGTCGGTAATTCGACTCGGCGGTCTTGGGATCGTCGAGTTGCTGAGCGATTTCGCCGCGAAGGTTCAGGGACTCGGTTGAGGCATCCGGGCGGGCGTTGAGGCTATCGAGGATCCTGATCGCCTGATCGTACATCGGGCGATCGCTCAGGCGACGTGCGGCAGAGTACCAGGCGTTGGCAAGTGCGTACTGTTCGATGCACGAGTCAGCGGGGACCAACGGCGCGGCTTTCTCGATCCACCTTCGGCAGAGATCCGCCGTGGGAAGCTGATCGCCGACGAAGCTGAGCCAGAGCAGGCGTCCATTGCGGGTATTAAGCAAGGGTTCCAGAAGCTGCTGGGCATCGGCAAGGCGATTGTCGGCGGCATAAGCGCGCGCGGCGATGGTGGCGATGGCAATCCGGTGTTCGGAAGGGGAATCGGTCTTCGACAGGTACGGCTGCAATGTGCGCAGCGCCCCGGCGGCATCGTGCAGATGAAGCCTGGCGTCAGCGAGAAAGAGATCGGCGTCGATCGGATGATCCAGTGTCCGCTCATGCCATTGCCGGGCGGCGCCGGCGGCGAGTTCCCAGTTGCCCATCAACCGGTACACGTTTGCAGCGATGCGTGGAGCATCGGCATCCGTGGGAAACTGCTCGACGGCCCGGCTGGCAATCTTTGCGGCCGAATCGAGGTGATGGAGCTGAAGATTCCACTGCACCGACACCAGCTGGAGTGCGGCAAAGCGCGGATACTGTTCGACGACCTTCAAGGCTGCGTCCAGTGCATCGTCCGGCGAAAGCTTCTGGGATTGGGCATCGGCAACGGCGGCAAGCAATTGCACGACGGCCGGATGTGTCGGATTGGCTGCAAACGTTCCGGCAAGCGGAGAAAGATCCGGAACTGCGCCGGACGTGGCGACAAGACCCTGGGCGACGTGCTGCAGCGCGAGAAGGGTTGAGTCCTTTGGAACGTGCTTGACGGCCTCCTCTGCGAGTTGGACGGCGTCTTGATAGCGGTGCTGCCGAATTCGCAGTGCCACGTAACCGGACCAGTACCGCCCGTTGTCAGGGGCGGCGGTGGTAGCGGAAACGAAATCGCGCTCGGCGGCATCGGCAGGGCCGAACTGCTCGGCAAATTCCGCCCTAAGGTAGTCGGCGGTGCCAGGAGCTTTCGCCGCCCGGTCGAGCCGCTCGAGAGTCTTCTTCGACTTGTCCAGGGAGTCGTGAACGGCATAGAACGATGCCGCCGCAAAGATTGCGGAAGTCGGCGGTGGATCGGCCGACAGCAAACGCTCGTAGATTCCGCGCGCTTCCGCGGGGCGGTTCTGGCGCACGTACCAGCCGGCGAGCTTGAGTTGCGCCGGCACGTCCATGGGATCTGTGTGATCCTGAACGATTTTCGTGGCCTGCGCGTAGTCGCCCTGGTTGGCGAGGAGGTCCGCAGCATCGTTGCGAAGCGCGGGGGTGATCTGGCTCATGGCCAGTGCCCTGTTGATGTAAGTCCGGGCGTCGTCGAAGTGGCTTTGCATCTGAAGCAACCGCGCCGCTTCGAGGGCGACTTTCGGTGAGTCGGGACGCAGCTGCGCCGCGATCTGAAGCTCCTTGCTGGCGGCGGCGAGGTTGCCCACGTTCTCATAGGCGAGCGCCAGGAGGCAATGTGGTTCATAGAGCGATGGCGAGGTCCGCACAACGTCCGTCAGCGTGTTGACGGCTTCGGCGGAATCCTTTTCACGGGCATTGGAAGAAATAAGCCAGCGCGCCCGCTCGATCTTCCAGCTCAGCCCGTCGGGGCCGGTGAGATCACGAAGCCGCTGAATGGTCGTGGCAATGAACGTACGGTCGCTGCTAACCGAGGGCGCCGAGTGCAGGATCGCGGTCTGGACGTCGAGGTCTGCGGGAAAGCTGTTGCCCAGAGCGATCCACCCTTTGGCCGCATCCGGGTCGCCGGTGGCTTCACGATAGTGGCAGATTGCCAGTCTGCCACCGGGCGGGCTGGGTTGTCGCCGTCTTCGCCTTGGCTCGCAGGAGCGCCAGCCCCTCGGGTGTCTTTCCCGAAGCGTGAAGCGCCATCGCCCGCGCGAGGACGGCCTGGGGTGTGTTGCCCTCGCTGCCGGCGGCGCTGAGCAGTTCGTTTTCCAGACCCAGGTTTTCAACGCGGCTGATCCCCGCAAGCCGCAGGATCACGCCCTGGTCGTAGGCGCGCGGGCTGCGGATGACGGACTCGAGGACAGCGACGGCTTTGTCACGCTGGCCGTTGCGGTTGAGCAGCGCGACGTATGCGGGAAGCGTCTGAGGTTCACCAGGGACCTGTTTCTGGATACTGCTGATGAAGGTGAAAAGCTCTTTGCTCGCCGCAGAGTCGGGATGGTGCTCCAGTTGCTCGAAACGGACGGCGGCAAGCGTGGCGTTAGGCGTCACCCCTCCCGGATCGCATCGGCAGGCGACCTTCGCTTCGGCGACCGCTTCGTCGAAACGGCCTGTGCTTGCCAAGGCCAGCGCGATTTTGGCGTGCGGGGTGGACCAACTGGGTGAGAGCGCACAGGCACGGCGCCAGGAGGAGATGGCCAGCTCGGATTCGGCAAGGCGCATATGCCTCACCCAGCATATAGCGGATCACAGGATTGTCCGGAGCGCGATTAACGGCATTCTGCAATTCCAGAACGGTGCGTCGGGCGCCGGTACCGGTCTTGAAGAAACGGGCGCAAAGCGCAGCCGCCCAGGCCAGCGCCGGGAATCGTCGGTGCGGTGGCTGAGGCTATCAAGAATGGATTTGGCCTGGTCGGTTTCGTGGAGGTCATTAAGCGACAGCGCCTTGAAGGCCTCAAGCGTGGCATCCGAGCTGATCGCCGCGGCCTTGGGCTCATCAAGGCGATCGATGACCTCTTTGGGTTTGTGATCCTGCCAGAGGCGCTGCACCAGAAGACGGAGGACTCTCACGTTGTCGCTCGCCGCCGCGCACGACAGAAGCTCTTTCGATTCATCGAAGCGGCCCAGTGAATCAAAGAGGCGCACCATGTAGCGGATGAATTGGGGATCGTCTACCGGATGAGCCGCCGCTCGCTCCAATAGCTCTGTGCCCTTGGCGATCTGGCCTGCCTTGCCGTAGGTCATCGCCAGGAGCATTTCGAATCGCGGGTCGTCGGGATGCGCCTTCTGCTGCTGAAGGACGCGATGAAGCAGATCCTGGGGCGTCTTGCCGAGCTTCCGGAGAATCTCCAGCGTGTAAAGCTGCTGATTGATATCCTTCGGATCGACCTGATTGAGGCGTTCTGAATAAACCAGCGCTTCCCTGAACTCGTGCGCCCGGTTCAGCGTCAGGGCCTTGGCCTGCAGAGCGACGACATCATTGGGATCGCGTTTGAGCACTTCGTCGGCCAGCTCGATCGTTTCGGTCTCATAGCTTCCGCTTGAGGTGTAAAGGCGCGAAAGTTCGCGCTGGGCATCCAGGTCTCCGGGACGAAGCTGGAGCACGGCCAGCAGCGCCTTGCGCATCGCGGAGCCGCTCATCGGATTCGCCAAATCGCGCCCGCGAAGCGCCGTAGGCAAACTCGGCATCGGCGTCATTGGGCACCTGGCTGATGTAAGGACGCAGCCGCGCGATCGCCAGGCCGTAATCACCGTGATTGAACGCGGCGATCCCCGCAGAGCGATCGGCCGCGAGACGGGCGCGGCGGATGTGCTCGTGATGCCAGTATAGAGCAACGGCGATTACCACCAGCAGTGCAAACGCCGAGAGGATGATGGCCAATCGCCGGAGCGTCCGTGGGCGAAGGCTCATTGCCGCGTACCCTTCCTGACCATGGTCAGAACCGTCTTCCAGATGATCTTCATGTCGAGCCACCAGCTGCGGGTCTCAACGTACTCGATGTCGTAGCGAATCCATTCCTGGAAGTCGCTGCCGGCCCGGCGCATGCGCCGCACCTGCCAGAGCCCCGTGATCCCCGGCGCACGGACAGGCGCGCCTCGCGCCAGGCCGGGCAATACTGGTTCTCTCGCTTGGGGCTCGGCGCGGCCCGACAACGGACATGTGCCCGAGCAGCACGTTGAAGAACTGCGGCAGCTCGTCGATGTTGTATTTCCGCAGAAACCTCCCCACGCGGGTAAGGCGGGGATCGTTCTCGATGTAGAACTGCGGTCCGTCGGCACGGTTGAGCTTTCCCAGCTCCGCTTTGATCTTCTCTGCATCCTTGCGCATCGAGCGGAACTTCAGGCAGGGAAACTCCCGGCTGTCGATCGTCTCACGCATGTGGGCAAAGAAGAACGGCCGTCCGTCCTCCAGCCAGATCGCCAGCATGACGAACGGATAGATCGGCAGCGTCGCCAGAATCGCCAGGAAGGAGAAGATCATGTCGAAGATGCGCTTGAAAACGCGCTCGACGGTGGTGGCGTCCTTGGGCAGGGGCTCGGCGGGCGGTTCGGTGGGCTGGATGTCCAGCCACTGGATGGCTTCGGTGGGCGGGCGGGATGTCGGGTCATCCCAGATCACTGCGGGGCCGATCACAGGCGTTCGCGATTCGAGCCGCCGCCCCGCGCGAATCCAAACCGGGCCGATCGTTCGCGCGCCCGGCTCGATGTGAGCAGCCGTATCACGCCAGATCTCCCCGCCGCCGTGCTTGTGGGCGCGGGCGATGGTGGAGTTGGGATGCTTCCAGACGGTCAGGAGTTCGTGAACGAACTCGGCGACTTCGCGAGGATTGGATTCGTCGTAGGCGTTTCCATCGACGCCGCGGATGGTCATCCGGTCATGACGCGGAGTGAAACGCCGCAGGCGCCGCCAGGCGGAAAGTGGATCGCTCGCGGACTGCCAGAGTTCCGCCACTTCACGTTCGGGGGATAACACCACGCGGGCAAGCTGGCGGCCGGCATCGTAGATACGCTCGAAGCGCAGGAAGCGATCCATCTCGTCGCTCACGACGCGCTCGCGATAGGTCCGTTCGCGCGTGTCGTGCAGGCGCAGGAAAAGCACCTGAGGGTTGACCCAGTTCAGCACGTCCATTACCGGGGCGAGCTTGAAGAGCACCAGCGAGCGCGGGTCGGTAAGGAGGAAAAGCTCGGCATGCCGCACGATCGGCGAAGGCTCTCCCTGCCGAACCACCTGCACGCCTCGGGCTGCCCAGAAATGAGTATGCAGCGCGAACGCGTCCAGACCCCAGATCGTGCGCGCCGGGAAGGCGGCCAGCGATGGGGAACCAGGAGTAGTGGCGACGCTTGGCATCAACGGGCCTTCTGTCTCAATTTCGGCCGGATTAGCAGGACTTGGCGAGGGATTCTGCCCAGCGAATTGAGACGGCGACAACATCGTACAACACCGGGCCTGATGCTGGAATGAGCGCAACAGCAATCCGTCGGCGCCAAACCGTCTGGCCCGGTCTCCATCCTCCGAAGGACAAGGCGGTTTCGTGCAAATCCGCCCGTTACAACAAACTCGGGGATTCGCGGCGGTCCAGCCTCAAAATCCCCGACCTGATTCGACACGCGCCGGGCCTCGTGGGACCCCGCGTCTTACGAGTTCGATGAATTGTCAGGGCTCTTCACACTGCTGGCGACGGCGCGGGCAACGGGACCAAAGGCCGTAGCACCGGCGTCGGTCGCCTTGCGGAACCCGCCATTGCCGTTCGCGTGCCCACCGCGGCCGTGCACCGGGTCGTGCTGGCGATGGACCGAACGCAGCGACATCCCGCTGACCGAGCGCTCGAAGTCGCGCGCCTGGGCGCGGTTGAAGACCACGCCGGCGAACTTGGCGCCGATGCTTCGCAGGTGCTGCATCGCTTTTTCAACCAGCGGCCGCTGCTGCCCGCGGCTGACGGTAAGCACCACGCCGTCGGCTGCCGCGCAAGCGGGCGTCGCCTCGATCGAGCCGAGGATCGGACCGGAGTCGATCAGGATGACGTCAAAGTGCTTGTCGCGCTTCATCGAGAATTCGTTTGAGCGCCACGGGGGCGAACATTCCGGCGTGAGGGCCTTGTGCGGTGCCGACGGGAAGCATCGCGAGGTCAGCCACATCAGTCGTGCGCACAAACGGCAGAAGCGCGCGCTGGGCCATGGCTTCGATGACACCGTCCGGACCGTTCATGTCCAGGCGCGCGGTCAATCCCGCACCCACGAGGTCGCAGTCAATCAGCAGCGTGCGCGAGCCGCTGGCGGCGAAGGACAAGCCCAGCGCCAAAGTCAAGCTCGTCTTGCCGTCGCCGGGCGAAGCGCGTCGTGATCGCATATACCTTGCGGTCGTCGGTGCTGTTGATCTGGAGCATCGTGCGGATCTGGTGCACGCAATGCGCCGCGGTCGCCGCCTGCGCCGGGTCCGTAAGCCGGTCTGGAAGGTTCGGCAGAATGCCAAGGAGTGCCAAGCCACCCATGTCGGCGGTGGGCTCTTCGCTGTAGCGATAACGGCCATCCATCAGGCCGATCAAAAGCAGCAGACAAAACGGCAATGCCCCGCCGCCAAGGAATCCGACGAACGCCATCTGCTTGCGCTTGTCGGGAGCGCGCTGGGGAGTGCCGCCCTCTTCGATGATCGTAAGCGTTCCCCCGAACGCGGCCTCGGCGAGCTTCTCGTCATAGCGGCGGGTGTACTTCTCCAGATCCTGCTCGCACTGCCGCATATCCCCCTTGAGCTTCAGGATCATTGAATTGTCCTGGTTGAGCGCCCTTCGCCTTGTCCTTGAGGTCGTCAAACTGCTTCTGCAGGCTCTGATTGGTCATCTCAAGGTTGGCCAGTTGCGCCTTGGTCAGCGGAATGCGGTCCAGTCCATCGGGCGGTAGGATCTCGGCGCCGGAAAAAGCGTGACGCAATTCGGCGGCGTAGTTGTCGATCCGCTGCATGTGCAGCGCCAGTTCCTGCTTCTTCCGCTGAACCAGCGGACTGTTGCTTCCCTCGCTGATCATCAGCGTCCGGATCTCGAATTGCAGATCGTCCGCCGTCTTCAGATACGCCCGCATCGTGGCATCCATCTGGCCGAGTTGGTCGAGCGTCAGTTCCGAAGTGGACGGCTGACTCGTCGCACCGTTGCCGTCTACGTGCGCCGATTGCAGCATGGTCTGCGAACGTTGAAGCTTGTCTCCCAGATCCAGCAGGCGCTTCTGCATGGCCGCATACTGCACGCTCAGGTCATCCGAGCCGTAGCGCTCGGTGATCAAATCGATCTGGCTCTGGTAGCCGCGCTGCTGGAGCGTGGTCTTGTCGATCATGTCCTGGATCTGCTTCAACTGGCTCGATGCGTCCTCGCCGTTGATGTCGCTGTAAAGCGCCTGGTAGGCATGGACGACGGAGCGAACGACGTTTTGCGCCACTGACGGATCCTCGTCGATGAAGCTGACCTGGATGTTCTGTGTTCCGCGGAGGTATTCGACGTCAAGCCCCTTCTTGACGAACGCCAGCCCATCGGCGCCGCTGGGAAGGCCAGCCGCTTTCCAGGTTACATCTTCAATCGCGCGGTCCAGCACGCGTTCGGAATCAATGACGTTAACCTGCGACTGCACGAACTTGTCATAAAACGGCACAACTTTGTCACTGGAGGTGATTGACGGGATGACCGGCTTGATACACGCGATGGCATCCGACTCCCATTTCACGCTCTCGCTTCGCCAGCCAAAGATTGCCCCTGCAATTGCCCCACCGATAGCCAGAACCGTCGCCAGCACGAACCGGCCGCGCAACAGCCGCTGAACTTTCTTCATCGGGGAAGGCTGCTGCCCCAGCGCAGGCCCCAGCGCCGTGGCGCTGTGGCCCCAGTCATCCTGTGTGACCGGCAGGTTGGAGCTGGTGTACAACTGAATATCGTGGCTCATTTGAGCCCTCCCGACGTTAATGTCTGAATCAAAGACAGGTTGGGCGCCATCAGCGTTGCAAAAATCTCGTCGTGTTCGGCCTGGGAGAGGTCTTCCGACGCCAATGAGTTGAAAACAACCTGAAACTGGGCTGCGCCATAGATCGCGCTGCTGGTAGTCCTCGGCGGCATTGGCAACACCCTGCATGTCGCGGACGAAGCCCTTACCGGGAACAATGAAGAAGTTATAGACCGTCGTACGCCAAAATTGCCCCTGGCGTCGATTGAGAAAACGGTACTCCACACCGGGAATGATGGTGTCGCCGACACGCCAGTCGCGCTTAACACCTTTTTCCGGGCTGCCCATGCAGCCGGGGAAACCCTCGGGCGTGCGCCCTGAGCGCGGTAGCAGATCGGCGGGTAATGGCCGACCATATCACGCGAGTCGCGGCACTGCACGATGAGCAGGCTCGCCACGCGCGGTCCCCGCGCCGATGGCTGCGTGTCGATATAAGTCCGGCTGAGAATGGCGTTGGGACGCAACAGCTTCTGCGCGGCCGGCGGGATGTCATCGTCTTTCCCCGTCCAGTAGCCGATAACATAGGGGACCGCCTCGATCGCCGCCCGGGCGCGAGCGTGATACGGCTCAACGTCAACAGGCTTGATGTGCGTCCGCTGCTCCGCCACTATCCCGGCCAGCAGCGTGCACGCCAGCAGCGGCGGCGTCAGGAGAAAGGCCAGTTGTCGAACGCGAAACGCCATAGGGTTCTTACTTTACCGCATAAAGTTAAATGCAGCCAACTGGGTGCTTCAAATTGTTTGCGAGGCCAGGTGATAGCGGGTCACCGGCAGCATCGCCCAGCGCAGCAGCTTGATGATCGCCATCAACAAAAAGAAGGCGATCGGCAGCATCATCCAGCCGCTCCACTCATGGAAAGTATCGGCGACGTGGCGGCTCTTGTTTCCATAGAGCCAGATTGTGGGAAGCGTCCTGAGCACGTTACAGGCCAGCGCCGTCAGCGGCGAGGCCAATAAAACCAGAAACCGCACGCTGTTCCGCAGGGGCAATCCGAAACTGAATGCATAGGCAATCAGGATCAGCGGAAACACCATGCGCATGCCGTTGCACGCCTCGGCAACGGTAACGGGTTTGCCATTGATCGAAAGAACGTTGCCGGAAACCTCGGTATCGATGCCCAGGATCTCCAGCCCGGTCTGGGCAGCCTTGGCGGTCCAGCTCTGCAGCGGGAGCGAAATCTCCTGCCGGATGCGCCCGGGCACCGGAACAAGGAACACCAGCACGGCAATCGCAGGGAAGAATCGGAAGATGACGTTTTTGCCGAGAATGCTGAGCATGCAGCCCAGAACCACCAGCACCGCCCCACCGTGCCACATCGCCTGAATCGCGTGGCGGAACCCGTACCAGCTCATCAGCCAGCCGACGGCAACGATCGCGGGACCGATCATCCGGCCCGAAGGCTTGCAATGCCGGAAACGCATCCGCCGCACCCAGATCATCCAGATCGCCACGATGGGAACGAGAAAAATGTGCGAGTACTCCTCGTCATTTCTGGCAATCGTGTAGATGTCGGTCCAGGGTTGGATGGTTGCAGCCACGCCGAGAGCAGCCATGAACAACGCGGCGCCAAGGTGCCACCCGGTCAGGCGGTCACTGCGCAGGATCCGCGAGAAGCGCGCGCTGCGCTGCCGCACCCGCCCAACGCTCGATGTTGTGAACCGTTCCGTTACGAGTTCCATATTTGACGGCGTTGTCCCCGGCTTCACGTCAGCACGGGGTGGATCAGTTGATCGACGGCCTGGCGGTCGCGCCTGACGACGGCGCCCGGGCAGATGATCGAGCGCACCACCACAGCACCCGCTTCAACGATCGCGCCGCGAAGCACCACTGAATCGTGCACGTGTGCCCTCGAATCGACGGTCGCCCCCTGCTCAACGATCGAGAACGCCGGCTGCCAGTCTTCAGCCAGCGGATCGGAGAGGGTCGGCTTGCCCACGCGCCGGCTGTGGTATTGCCGCAGGGCGCTGATGTAATCGTTCTGCGTGCGAACGGTCAGTCCGGTGGGACGTCGGCGATGAATGACCGTGACTTCGTACTTCCTGGCGATCGCCGGGAGCGCCTGCTCCTTCATGTCCACAAATCCCGTCTCGGGCACGATCCGAAGCGTCTTGCAGGTCAGCAGCATCGCGCCGCTTGGCGTGCCGTCGTTGTGCGAGATCAGTGTGACGTCGCCATGTTTTCGGTCGAGTGCGGTGGCGATCGCCGCCAGCGGGTCCAGGAGAATCTGGGCGCCGTTGCAGACGAGGATCAGGTCGTCGTCCGCGTACTCGACCGCCAGGTCGCGGACGATTCCGCCGGTCCCGCGGTACTCCGAGAGATCGCGCTCGACGCGGAATGCTCCGTAGTAAGGCGGGGTTGCGCTCACCGGTTCGGCCGTGTTGCGGTTCACCATCACGCGCACCGGCAAACGCTCAAGGCCCGCGTGGCGTGCCAGGTCTGCCGCCTGCGCCAGCCAGTGGTTGAAGATCGACCCGTTGGCATCGAGCGGCAGATCCAGCAGGGAGCGGTCGATCGATTCCGACAAAGGAGTCGATCGCACCGAACCTCCCAGCAGCACAACCGCGCGAAGATGCGCGAGATTTCGCGGGTTGGCAGCGGAGGTAAGCGGAGGTTCGCCGAGCGCATAGCTCGTGGCATTGCGCCGTGCGGTTCCCCTGAGGCGCGTGCCGGGCCGGCGATCGACCTGCGACTCGGCCAGGCGATGCGTTTCGCCGTTGGTCGGAACCGTAATGATTTCGGAAACCAGCTCCGGCTCCGGAGCGCCGCCGCGCAGGCGATTGGCAATGCCGCGCAGGGCGGACTTGAACATCAGGCGCGTGCCGAACGGAATACCGACGACGATATAGCGGTGAAACAGCCGCTTCGGCTCCTGCGCAAAGCGGTGCACCCATTCCAGTCCCGTCTTCTGCATCCAGCGCAGAGCGCGTTTGACATCTCCGCAGAGGAAGCTGAAGGAGACGCCGACCCCAAGCCACCAGGCGTTGGGAAGGAACTTGCGGATGCGCTGGATCAAATATTCCTGCTTAGGCGATCCCAAAGCGACGAAGATGATGTCCGGCTGGGCGGTTGCCAGTGCATTGACGATCTTCCCGATCTCGCGCTCGTCCTTCTCAAAGCCATAGGGGGGGCAGGACACACCGGTAATCTTCAGGCTCGGCTCGGCAAGCTGCAGGATGTGCGCTGCCGCTTCGGCGGTCCCTGGAGCACCCCCCAGCAAATAGATGGAGCGGCCACGGGCCGCGGCGGCAACACTCAAGGACGTAATCAGATCCGATCCCGCCACACGCTGGGGAAGCGGCGTCCCCGCCAGGCGGCTGGCCCAGATCAGGGGCATCCCATCCGCCACCACCAGATCGGCTTCGGCAACCAGGGCGCCAAACGAAAGATCCCGGGTGCAACGGCGCAGGTGGTCCAGGTTGGGCGTAACCACGACGCCCCCCGTCCCCGAGTCCAGTTCATCGAGAATGTAATCGACTGTTCGCCCCTCGCTTATCGCGTGCAGCCTCACGCTCAGAAGCCGCACCACCGGCAATGCCGGCCGCTCGCGGCGCGGCGCGGCCACCGCCGGTTGAGCCACGCGTTCACGGGGCACAACCGTCGCCGTCGAAGCTTCTACCCCGGCGGGAGAAGCCTCCGCTCCCTCCCAGGTGATCTCGCCATAGCGGCGATACATACGCATTTTCGCCCTTCCTGACAGCATACCGGATGGACGCTTCGCCACGCATCGGCGAAGGAGCTATATCCAGCTCATCATCGTCCAGATTCCGGTAAAAACGATAGAGACAAAGCGCAGAGCGGCTTTCGCGGTTCTGCCATCACTTTCCGGTGTATCGACACGTCCTTGCTGTTGCTCCGTCTCGACCCACTGTCAGGGCACAAAAACTATCGCAATCACAACCACCAAAATCAAACAGACTCCGGCAGATCCGCGGGCATTCTAGCCGGACGCCAAATGTCCCATAAACTCAGAATCTGCTCCAGGCGAAAAGAAATAGAGACGTGATAAAACGCTGTAGGTCTTGCTCAGACCAGAAAATGCGCGATAAATGAGAACCTCATGAAACGGGAATTCCCCGCTGCGCCGCCCGTGCGCGCCACCCACACGGTCGACTGCCGGCGATTCAGATCTTCGGTTGCCCGTCCCTTGCCTTTGAGCAGGCACGCCCGCTGATACCGGCGCAAAAACTGCCGAAACTCCAGGTCCTCATAACGCGGTGCATGCGTGATCTTCGATTTGATGTAGCCCCATAGCATGGCAACCCCTCCGACAACCACCGGCGGTCGAGTCATTCGAAACAAGGCGCTGGCGAGCATGTAGATCGGCGATGTCCCCATGTAGAATTGCCCCACCCCGTGCCGCACACGACCGGTCCACCAGTTCTTGTGGCTCGTCCCCATGGGCCGCAAGTGCTCGAAGCGCAGTTCGGGGTCGTCCCAGCTCGCCGCCACCCAGCCAAGCATCCGGCAGCGATGGCCATCGATCCCGTCCCACATCAGGTAACGCACGAACCCGCCAATCTCCTTGAAGCAGGTCGTGCGATAGAACTTGATCATCCCGACGGAGTTCTCGTCCCCACACTTCTCGGAAACGAAGCCCTGACGGGGATCGATGGGGAACCGGGCTCGCTGTCCGCTCCCGTCCGCGCGGAAGTAAGGCTTTCCGGAGCATGTTCCCAGCCGCGGCGCCCGTTCCATCCGCGCCATCAAAAGCTCGAAATAATTGGGCGGGATGTCGAGATCAAGATCGAACTTACAGATGTAATCAAACTCATCCGGATTGATCGTCCCGTAGCCGGCATCGAAGGCTTCAATCACCCCCCCGCCGACGCCCGATCCCCGCGATTCGCCCGCCGCACCAGGCGAATGAACGGAAATCTCCGGGCGTATTCTTCAACGATCTCGGCCGTGCGATCGGTCGAACCGTCATCGACGATGACCCACATCGCCGGCGCAATGGTCTGCGACGTCACGGCATCGAGCGTGCGTGCCGCATACTGTGATTCATCCCGGCAAGGCGTGATCAGACAATAGCGGCGGCCACTCGTCATCGAAGGCACTACTCGTTCGACTGCCTCATCAAATGTCGATTCTTTTGCGGCCAAATGCAACGCGCCCTTCCGTTGAAGCGGGGAATTCGACCATGCCGACGGATCGCTGCCCAGAGACAAAATGCCTGATCAACAGAAAAAGTTCCATTCGAATTCGCTGAGACCAAATTGCCCGGGATGTGAGCGTCGGTGCAAACTCCGATAATCTCGTCCTGCAATCATCAGAACCGAGCGCCAAGATTCACAATCGCACGCCATGCCGCTGCGCCCAGCGGATCAGAATGTACAGCGCCCACGCCCGCGACCAGTACATCCCGGGCGCATTGCCCTGAAAGCTCTCCCAGAGTCGCGTAACGGCACGGCCATTCAATCCGACATCCCGCGCCAGCGCCTCATCCCGCATCGTCTTGTCCATTGTGGCGCCGAGGTTCCGCCGAATCCAGCGATCGAATGGCAGCACGAATCCGCTCTTGGGCCGCTCGAAACTCGCCGGATCCAGCCCGCGAAGCCCGACGTTGCGCAGGATCTGCTTGCGCCCTAGCCGCCGACAGCGCAGCTCATCGGGCAGGCGCATCACATGCTCGAGAAGTACTTGATCGACCAGCGGAACGCGCAATTCCAGCGATACCGCCATCGACGCCGCGTCCGTATCACGAAGTAGCCGCTCGCCCAGGAACAGACGCTGCTCCAGCACGGAAATCGCCCCAAGCACGGACCGGCCATCCGTCTCCTCGCGCAGCCGATTCCGCAGCGCGGGGGGCAGGCCGTACGCCATGCTTCCGTTGGGCGATTGCGAATGGTCCGTCTCCAGCAGTTCCGCATGAAAACCGGTCCGAAACAGCCCGTATGCAAGCTGATACAGGTTCACCAGGTCTGCCCCCGCACGGACCATATCCGGCAGCTTCGCCCACCGAGTCTGCGGCCCGACAGCACCCTGCCCCCGGCCGCTCATAACCGCCGCTGCCATCTGCCCCGCCAGCACTTTCACCCGCTCGGGCACCATCCGCGTCCGCGCATTGAACCGATAAAGTGACGGCAGATCGCGAAAAGATTTGTATCCCCCGAACAGTTCATCGCCCCCCGTTCCGACCAGCGCCACCGTCAACCCCGCCTCGCGCACCGCCTGCGACATGTACCACGAATTGAGCCCGTCGAAGGTCGGCTGATCGAGCGACTCGATCGCGCGATCGAGATTCGCGACGAAGCTGCGCCTCGGTCAGCGGAATCTCCCGGTGGTTGGTCCCAATCGCCGCAGCGATCTTCGCCGCGAACGCACCCTCGTTGTACTCGTCCTCTTCGAATGTCAGCGTAAACGTGTTCAACGGCTGATCCAGCGACTGCTGCGCCAGGTTCGCCACCGCACTCGAGTCGATCCCGCTGGAAAGAAACACCCCCAGCGGCACATCCGCCGCCAGATGCAGCCTCACGCTTTCCTTGAGCGTGTCGTGAAGCGATTGCTCGGTTTCACGACGATCGGATCGCTCCTGCGCGGCATCGTCCAGAAGAAATCCCCGGCAGTCTGTCCGGCCCGCCCGTAGATCCGATACTCCCCCGGCCAGAGCGATTCGATCCCCGCCACAATCGTCTCGGGCCCCATCACAAACCCGTTCCAGACGACCGACGCCGCGGCCGAAAGACTGAGCCTCGCCTTCTCGATCAATCCCGACGCCAGGATCGCCCGCACTTCAGAGGCAAACACCAGCGTCCAATCCCCTGCGCGGCTGCGGATTCCGGCAGACATAGAGCGGCTTGATCCCGAGCGGATCCCGCGCCAGCAGCAGCGCCCGCCTCTCGGGATCCCACAACGCCAAGGCAAACATCCCGCGAATTGCCGGAAGCGACGCCGCGCCATTCAGCGCCACCTGCCGCAGCAGCACTTCCGTATCCCCCGTCGAGACAAAATGCTCCCCCGCCTGCTGAAGCTGCGCCCGCAACTCGCGATAGTTGTAGATCTCGCCGTTGAAGACGATCGTCTGCCCCGTGCGGGCATCGGTCATCGGCTGGTCTGCCGCATGCGACAGATCAAGAATTGACAACCGCCGATGCGCCAGCAGGCAGCCAAACCCTTCGGCATCCGGCGAAGAACTCCACACCGCGTGCGCATCGGGCCCCCGATGGCGCAGCGCCTCCTGCATCCGGTCCAGCGCCGCCCGGTTGCGGTCGTCCACTCGTCCGAGAATGCCGGCGATTCCACACATCTGGGCGGGCTAACTAATGCGACATCGGCTGACCCGCCGGAAAACTGTAGAAGTGATCGACCTGCGTGACCTGCCGCAAATCCCCTTTGTTGTGAGCCGCCGCGGTTCGCAGCGGCGGCAAATCCTGCAACGGCTCCGGATCGTCATCATCGGAAATGTCGTCCGCAGTGCGAAGGTTGTCCCGCTCGTAATCCGGCCCGGTCCACGTCCGCCCGTCGTCGCTGGTGCGAAAGCTGTAATACCCCGGCCGGGTCTTCGCTTCGTCGGCCGTCAGATACACCGTCAGCCGCCCACGCCCGCTTCGATCCATCGCAAACGAATCGTAGGTCCCAAACCCATGCGGCTTGCGCACCGTCGTGAGCATCCAGGTCCGGCCCGCATCGATGGAATGCGCCAGCAGCACCACGTCCGCCGGATCGGCGATCTGATCATCGAGCACCGCCCAGATCTCGTTCTCTGCCGGCCCCGCCGCGGTGAAGAGAAACTCCGCATCGGGCAGACGATCGTCCGCCAGCGAGATCGCCTCCCACCGGCCGTTCACTTTGGCAACCACAACCGGCGACGTTGCCGTCACCTTGTCATTCTGGTCGGACGTGTCGAGCTGTCCGAAATAGAGCGTATTGTCCTCGCCCATGCTCAGCCGGCTGCTCAGATTGAAATCCGTATCCTCGGTGCGAAAACGCTCCAGCGGACTGGCATCCGACAGGCGCACCAGTCGCGGCAGGGTCGTCACCACCCCGCTCGCAGGCGTAAGCCCGCGGGAAGCGCAACCCCCCACCGCCGCCATGAAAACAACCACCAGCAGAAAGGAAAATGTGTAACGCGGCATACGTTCAGTCGTGCTCCTGCAAGGGCTGATCGTCCACTTCTTCGATTTCCCCTACGATCTCCCCTTCATAAGCCGCCGAAGCATCCGCCGGCACCGTCTCGGCTGCCGCCCGTTTTGCCGCATCTTCCTCCGCGTGCAATGGCTCCCCCGTTACGTCCCCCGCCACCATATCCTTCCCCGCCACATCCTCTGCCGCCGGCTCCGGTTCGTCGCTTACCGCCGCCGCCTCACTCGGCGCCACCGGCGGATTCAACTGCGGCACACAATCCGGGCACTCCAATTGCTCAGGCAGCAACGTCCTCCCGCATTTCAGGCACGTCCGCGCCGCCCGGCGCTTCTGAGTCGAACCGCGCCCGATGAAAGCGATGTAGACGACCAGCACGAACATGAACAGCATGCCCGGCCCCAGCAGCAGGGCCGCAAATAAACCGGTGTGTTGAGCAGGATTGAAGTCCATGGTGATGCTTCGCAGTTACTGGGATGCCGCCCGCAGGAGCGCGATGCTCGCGGTATGCCCATGAATGAAATTATGCCCGCCGACCGGCCCGAGTTCGCCGGCCGCGAAAAAGCCCGCGATCGCCGTGCCTGGCACCGACCGTGATACCGCGGCGACATCATGGTTCGGCTCGGCAAACAGGTTTGTCCCCCGCCCGTTACAACCGAACAAGAGCGCCGCCGCCGGCGGCGATGCGGCATCCTGTCCCTGGAGCATCAGATCCAGATCCTCATCCGCCGTCTTGGCATCGCGCACCTGGAACTGTACCGTCTGCCCCACCTTGACAAAATCCGCCAGGGAGATCGTGCCCGTTTCCTTGTCCGCCCCGATCAGGTTGCGAATGAGAAAGTCACCCTGTCCGAAGCGCTCGCGGTATTCGCTGATCGCCCTGCCCAGCAACAGGCCGTTCTTCAGCAGCGACTGATCGGATTCCGAAATTGAGTTAATCGTATCCCGCACCGCTTCCAGCGCGGGCTTGCCCCCAAGCTGCTCGATGACGTTGTCGTGCGCCTTGGTGATGACGAACGGCTGGCCGATCGGGCGGCATCCCTGGCTCACGATCGTCTGGACCTCTACCGGTCCCGACAGCGTCACGCCCACGAATCCCTCATCGAAGGTCTGATCGTTCCGCACCAGCACGTTCTGGCCCCGCTGCCGCGCGGCACTGGCCATTCCCCCCACCAGGGGCGCCTTTGGCGCCTTCTCATCCAGGAGCGGCAGAAGCTGGTTCACCGGCGTGGTAAAGGGATCACCGAACGCCACAATCGCCCGGCTCATCTCGCCATAACCGATGCGCTCGATCAGCCGCTCCGGCTCCTGGAGCATTCCCCGCCAGTCCTCCATGGCAATATGAAACGGGTGAATCCCCACCTGGGGGCACTCGCCCGCCAGGATCGCCAGCCCAGGCGAGCGCTCGATCTCGCGGTCGGCGCCGATCACCCCTTCCGCGGAACAACCCGCCGCCACCTGCGGGTCCAGTTCCAGCCAGAGCTTTTCGATCATGCGGTCCGCCTCCGGGCAGTGATGGCCGGTGAAGAAGACGAAGAGCAGATCCGGCTTGAGCCCGGCATCCCGCGCCGCAGAGAGCACCTCATCCACCGCGGCATCGCTCGATTCGCTGGTTGATATAAATGATCCAAACCGCATCGCGCTCATTGTGAGCCTGCCCGCCCGTCCGTGGCAAGAGGCTCACCGGCAAAGGCCTTCAGAAACTGCCCGGCCATCGCCGCCTTCACCGTCCCCATGGCCGGCGTAGCCTCGCCGAGAATCCTCTGCATCGACGTCACCCCCCGCCCGGCCAGGCCGCAGGGCACGATTAAATTGAAATAGTCCAGATCGGTCATCACGTTCAGGGCAATCCCATGCATGGACACCCCCCGCCGAATCCGCACCCCCACGGCACAGATCTTTGCCATTTCCGCGGCTTGATTGCCATCGGCGTTGGCCGCCGTACGTTCGGTCATCACCCAGACCCCGGGCGCCTTGCGGTCCGTCTTCCCCTCGATCCCGAACTCCCCCAGCGTCGCGATCACCGTCTGCAGCAACCTGCACACATAGCTGCCCACCAGCAGCCGATGATCCGCCAGGCCCACGATCGGGTAGGCCACCAATTGTCCCGGCCCATGAAAGGTGATGTCTCCGCCCCGGTCCGACTGCACGACCTCCACCCCCATTCGGGCAAGCTGCTGGTTCGAGGCGATCAAGTTCCTCCCAACCCCCGGCCGCCTTCCAAAGGTAATCACGGGTGGATGCTCGACGAGCAGCACCCGCTCCTCCTCCCCCGCAACAACCTCCGCATGCACGCGCTCCTGCACCGCCCACGTGTCGCGATAAGCCAGTAATCCCAGGTCGTCGATCCGCATCACCGGTGAGTCTATGTCACGATTTCCCGTGAAACGAGCCGTGATGTACCTTTCGATGCCGCCCCGGCCTTCAAAGGCCCGCCGCTTGGTTCTGAACTCCCGAACAGACGCAGCCGCAGGGAGGCATCGTGCGGGAAGCACGCCCGCAGTACCATATGCGTGGGTCAACGGACGGGATCATTCAGCGGGATTTGAACACGAAACCGCACGTACTTCTCGTTCTGGTCATCATGGCCAGTGTCGGCGTGTGGACGGACTTTGCCCAGGAGCCCCCGTCCTCGACCGCACCGGCGGCAACGCAACCCAACGGAGAAAAGTCGGCCGACGAGTTTCTTCAATCGCTCGGCCTGACCAAAGTCGGCGTCCGGTACGTCCTCGACGCCGAAGTTCGCCTGCCCGAAAGACTCCGCGAGTATCGCAAGGACCGATATGCGATCGAAGAGCATGAACGCCAGCGCACCGCGATGGAAAGCCAGATCGAGCATGCACGCTCGGTGGTCAAGCAGATGTACGACCACTATCGCGACCTCAACGATCAGCTTGCCGCGTCACACAACACGATGGAGCACAATCGCCTTGCGGGCCAGATCAATTCACTGAGCACGCAGATCAAAGAGGACGAAGAGGCCATCGCAAAGAAGGAAAAGGAACTGGCGCAACTCCCCGATCCGCGCGATGATTACGTCAAGCTCGTCCTCGATCTCTCATCCCAGATGGAGGAGGCGTCCAAACGCTACGCGGAGCTTGCCGGCGACGACCGTGTCAAGGCGGCGATCGACCGCATCAATGAGACGGCACGCCTGAAGGTATCGCTCGGACCCGGTACGGACTTCATCCAGCAGATGCCCCTCATTCGCCGGCAACGCGAGATGATCAGTTCCGTCGCCATCACGTGCGTCATGGACGGCGGGGTTCCGACGGTTGAGGTCGAGCTGAACGGCACCGTCAAAGAGCGAATGATTATTGACTCGGGCGCATCGCTCGTAACCCTGACGTGGGACGTAGCTCAACGTCTGGGCCTCGAGCCGGGCCCGGAAGATGCGGTGATCAAGCTGACCGACGCCAGTGGACGCATCGTCAAAGCACGGGTGACGAAGCTCAAGAGCGTTCGTGTCGGCCAGTTCACCGTCGAGAACGTCATTTGTGCGATCCAGCCCAGAGGCATGAAAAACAGGACCTGCCTGCTGGGCGGATCTTTCCTGCACAACTTCGTTTACAGGATGGATCTGGAATCCGGCAAACTCTATCTTTCCCAGATCGGGGGCACACAACATGCCACCTCCAGGCCCACGACGCGCATGACTGAAGCGCCTCCCGCACAGCAGAACACACCGACCACAAAAGCGGTCGATCTGCCGACCGGAGCATTCAGGATTCTGGCCAAAAAGGGGGATTTTTGTGTTGGCTTGGGCCGCAACAACCGGAAGCGGGGATCCGCGGCCATCCTCAGGAAGTCAGGACAGGAACGTGCTCTGTTTTGGCGGCTGGAGTGCACCGAGGGTAACGCCGTCTACTTCGTCAATCTTCAGAGTCGATTATACCTGGCCGTTGGAGGAGGAAAAAAAGAACCGGGCGCTCACGTGCTGCAATGGACTCCCACCAGGGATGGAGGCGCAGCAGTGGATCGTCCAGCCGGCCGATGACGGTTGGGTCAGGATCATGAATGTCAAGAGCGGCCTGTACCTGACCGCCCGAGCCGGCCAGGGCCGCCCCTTGACGCAGGAGCCTGAGGACAGCCACGACGATCAATTCTGGAAGCTGCAACCGATTGAGGACTGAACCGACGGTCAGAACCCGGTGCCGAAAGCCGACAGAAACTTGTTGCGCGAAGAAGGAAGTCCGTTTTCCCGATCTACTTCCGCACTCACCAGCCCTCGCAACCTGATCACGAGGCATCTGTTTCCACAAGCTGTCCCCGCTTCATGCGGCGAGGCTTCGGCAGCTTTTTCTCAACCTTCAGCCGCCGCAGCGTCGGATCGTCCTCGCCTTGGGGCCAAAGATGCCATCCGCCGCGATCGGAACGGATGCTCCACACGCCCCACATCCACATCCCGTCGTTCTGATTCGCCCCTTCATAGGCGACGCGGTGTGCTCCTTCATACTGCTTGGTCAGCACCACCCGCCCCGTCTTGAGGTCATACGAGCCGCTGAAATCAAAACGGCCAACCATGTCCGAGCCGCTGCCGGTGACCCGACCCTCGACGAAGGTGAGCGCCAACGACATCTTCTGTTTCCCGTGCCGGCGCTGAATCCAGAATCCCACCCACGGCCCCGACGGAAATCGCGGATCGGTTTCGGCCGCAAGCCGTCCCTCTTTTGTCTCTCGCTTCTCTCGCACGTCGGTAGCATTCTACGAGGTGCCTCGGCAGTCCATCCACCTTCGCATCTCCGGTCTCGCGACAAAGGCTATTTATGCGAAAGTGCGGGCAGCGAGATCACAATCGCCACGCCGATTCCAGCCAGAAAGCTCAAGGCGCCAACAATTACCGCGACCCACAGACGCGTTGGATAGGGAATCGCAGTTACCCTTGATCGGTAGATTAGGATCAACATGGCCGTCACCAAAGCGGCTCCGAGAAGCTCGCAGAAGGCGAAGCCCTCATCGCCGGTTGGGATGAATACGCCCAAGCTGATGAAAGCGGCAACCGCATACAGCACCCAGAACACGACTCCTCGTCCGACTTCAGATGGCGGGCGAGTGGGTTCGTAGTCCAGCATCTCGGGTTTGTTTTCGCGGTTCCATGCCTGATGTCACCGTTCAAATGGATTCCCTTTCCAGGTAGGAAATCAGTGAATCAACATCTGCCAGAATGCTCTGATCAAGTGCCTGTCGATGCTCCCTGACCGCCTCCTTAAGGGCCTGCAACTGCGCTGTTTTGGGCCGCACGAACAGGCGATCCGTCCTTGTGGACCACAGTCTCAATCGATCCAGCGCCGCTCAGAGACGATGCGATCGTCAGAACCAGCGGCCGCGATCAGGAATGGCGCAGCTTTCCCACCACCCCAAGTGCGCGATCAGGCTGACGGCGATCTGGCACACGCGAGGTAGCCGTGTGCTCTGGTAGATCGCCCCAAGCCGTTGGCCCGAAAGGAGGTTCTGTTTGGCCAGAAATACATCACGCGCCGCTTTGGCCACACTGCTGGCGGGGTCTTGCAGCATGGTGACAAGGTTTTCAACATTGCCACCCGCGTCGAGGCGGCCCAGCGAGCGCACCGCAGCCCGACGGACGCGAACCATCGGATACCCCAGAAACTTGACGACCTGGTTGGCATCCTCGGCAACGCCGGTTTCACCCAAACCGGAAATCACCGTCGCCAGTTGAGCGTGAGCACCTTGTTCCAACCGCACCCGATAGAATCCCGCAAAGTCCTGCTCTCCCAATTTGCGCAAGTAGAAGCGGGCCATTTCACGCATTGATGCATGAGGATCGAGCAGCGCAGCATGGAGCCGCTCGGTCGCCGCCTCCGGCAACTCCTCGACGAACCCATAGAGTGCCTCACGCCGAATGGACATACAGCGATCTTGTCCGAGCCGGTCGAGCAGTTGTCGCAGTTCAACGCCTTTGAGGTAACGGCGAAGTGCACGTGCCGCCATCAAGCGGATGACGCTGTCCGGCGACTCCAGTGCATCACGCAAGACGGGCTGTGGCGTTTCCGACGAGTCCAGCAGTCGAAATGCCAACCGCCGTGTGTGCCGATCGGGTGAACGAACGCCACCTTCGAGCGTACCCAGCGACGCTTTGCTGCAAAGGAGCTCGATTACGGACGCCACCAGTGCATGATGATCCTCGCGTCTTTGCGATTGAAGTCGGTAGAGCAGCGGCAACGCGCTCACCCAATGGCGGGCATAATCGCCCCGCACCCGTTGCACCACCGCATGCTTGGCAGCATCACGAACCTCTGGAACCCAGTCATTCAGCCGAATCAGCAGGAAGGGCAGTTCGTGACCATCGCTTGCATCTGCGAGTGCATGGACAGTCTGCTTCGCGGACAAAGCCGTTGCTGTGGAATGACAACACGCCTAACGTTTCGACAAGGCCCCATGCCAGAGAGACCGTTTCGCTCGCGGTGAACCTCGGAAAGCGCCATTCTGCGATCTCACGAACCAGCGAGTCGAGTTGGGCAAGTTCCAGCAGATCGCAGTTCTGAACGATGTTCTGAATTGCAATAGCTGCCGCCTCTGATTCCGCCCGACTTTGACCACAAAGGGAGCTAACCAGAGACGCAATTGCCGCAGGCTCACCCGCCTCACCGATTTCCATGATCAGCCGGGCTTCCTCGTCTTCGCGTGGTCGAGAGTGCGGAGCAGCCCATGACCCATAAAGTCGCCGGATCAGCGCTTGCGTTGCTTCAGAAAGAGGCCTCATTCATCACGCAAAGATATCACAGGCCAGCATGCGGTTGCACGTGGACTTCCTATGATCGACACAGATGACGCTCACCGTTTCTCCCGCTCTGGTTTCAGACGGCCCGTTGGGGTTTGAATTTGCCCGACTCGCTGCTGCCAATAGAATGGCAGCATGTTTCGACTTCGGTTGATCGCCGCGATCGCCCTGCTGGCCGCAACGGGCGTTTGTACGGGGAGCGAGCAGAAGCTGCCGCCCCCGGGCTTCAAGGCATCGCTGGTCTGTTTCAATAATGGCAAAGGTGGATCGGGAGGCAATTGCCGCGTGACGCTGGCAAAGATTGAGGGGGGCTTAACAGTGGTCACGGGCAAGCTAACCTGCGGATTCCCGGGGGCGGTTTCGGAGATCACCTGGACCTACCGGGGACAAAAGGACGGCAAGGATCTTTACCATTTCGTCCGAAGGTTCCCCGCCGACTCGGATCATGCCAGGACCACCGAAGCGGACGTTAAGTTCAATGGGAAACGGCATATCCTGTTCAAGGACTCATCGCAGTGCATCGTGATCGAACCGCAAAAGGGGCAAGGGGCATCCGACACTCATGCCGCCCCGACCTCACGACCGGAGCGCTAAAGGTGAAACGTCCGGGGTTTTCGCCGCCCTATCCCCCTGCCTGTGCTCAATCAAACCTGGGACCGACGCTGGCTGGGGCACCCGGGTGGAATCGGCTTGTGGGGCCGGTGCGGGGACTGGATTTGCGGAGCGAATCGGGGTGGGAGGCAGGGGAGATGTTCGGACCGATATGTCGTCTGGAAGGGCTCCAGACGGGGTGGCGGGGGGATGGGGAGACAACGGTACTACAACGGTGAGAGTACGGTGTGACCCCGGAACTGATTTTGGGGCAACATCGGAGCAGAATATCCTGTGTTAGGGTGTTTGATGAGCAAGCTCATCCATGAATCTTTAGGCGAAGCCTGCGAAATCGCCGAGCGGATTGTTCCGGGCTGTGACAACATCTTTTTTAATCCGGAAACGCAGGGGACGTGAGCGCCCGCTTGCTCGCGGCCGCGCGACCGGCCGGATTGTCGCCAGATTGCTTGCGCCCGCTGCGCCTGCGGCGGTATACTTCCGGCAGCCCGGGGGAATGCTCATCGGCGCCGCCGGTGCGGGCCGGTGCGAACGGCGTGGTCGCCCGGCAGGGAGATGCACCATGAGACGGATCGCACCGAGCTTCCCATTGGTGCTGGCAATCCTGACGGCATCCTGGGCTGTTGCCGACCGGGCAGGAGTATTCGCTCCCGGCGGTGTTCAGGAGCAGCGGCTGGAGTTGCCGCCCGTAAACGCGGACATCGCGCGGATCTTTGAGCAACTGGATGAGAAACACCCGGCAGCGCTGCAGTGGCTGCTGCGGCGCGAGGGGGCCGACAAGCTTTCTTATTTTGACACTGAGGCGATTCGGTTTGACATCAAGAGGGTGACCAAGGTGCCGGTTGGCGATGAGACGTGGCGACTGGTCGAATGTACGTATATCTCCGGGGATGCCATGCACAGTTCGGCGGTGGAGTACCGCGCCTGCTGGCCGGTGACGTATGTCTTTGACACCAGGGGGCGTTTGCGCGATTGGGTGGATGATTATGACGTGGCGGTGCTTCGAGACATCAACGGCGATGGCCAGGTCGAACTGGTGGCGGACCTGGACTCAGCCAAGCGCGTGATCGTGTACACCTACAAGCCGGGAAGAAGCCGGGAGCTTCTGCGGGTGGACGGCGTGCCAGAGCATGGCGAGCTTCTCGAGAGCAAGCCGCAGAACGCGGGCGGCCAGTACAACACCTGCGAAAAGCCGGTTGAGATCATCGTGGACCCTGCAGCGCCCGCTGCTCGCCTGAAGGTGGCACAGCATGGCTTGTACAAGTGGGTTGCGAAACAGCAGCGATACGTGAATGAAAGCGCGGCGCCGGGCTGATGGGGGTGAAACCGGCAGGGCCGCTGTGAATGGGTCTTACAGTCTGAAGGATCGGTGGAAATGCCGGTAATTCCGGGCGTGAATGAGATCGAGGCCATCTGCGCCCGGGCGCGGGAAATGGTTCCCCTTCGCCAGGCCGCTTGTGAAAGCAAATCCCTCGCGGCGTGAGAGCGGAGATTCCGCACCGCATTCCCCGCTGGGAATCGGTTGATTGATTCCCGGCCGCCGCATCTAATTGCCGATGTCGCTGATGGGTTCTATGTGCCACAGGGCGAGCATCCTCATTTGTGCCTTCGCCTGCGCCGCGGCCGCAGTTCCAGCGCAAGGCGGCTCGCCTTCGACTCGGCCATCCACCCGGCCCGCCAATGTGGTGGTGCTGGTCACAAAGAACTACAGAATCGCAATCACGGACCGCGGTGAAGACGGTGACCTCTATCATAGCGTCACCTATCGCGGCCTCTCCAAACGGTCAGGTCGAAGCATCAACTTGGCCGGGGCAACATGGTACGCCCACAGCCCTGGTGGGACGCCTTCGCACTTCCTTGGATGCCGGTTCCACGCGGGAAACATCACCTACATGGTCTCCGAAGAAGGTCGCCTCACAGTGGTGCGTGGCGAGAGAGATGTGCTCGTGGACGAAGCTGGAAAGTGGCAGTGCCCAGACGGCACACCGGACGGCGACAGCCGAAGGGAAAGCGTAAGATCCCCCCATTGCCGAACTTTGCTCAATGAAATCCGTGCGCATCGGTGTTCATCTGTGGTTCCAACAAAGCCTTTCGCAGCAACGTAGGTTGGCGCCTGACGCGTTGGGAACGCGGCGCCTGCGGCTGTGACGGTTGAGGTTGAACGCTGCGCCTGCGGCTTCGCTACGGGCTTTGCCCCGCCGTTCCTTCCCCCTCACATCCACCACTCCAGATCGATCTCCGCAAAGATCGAATCGTGGAGGTCCGTCTCCCGGATCTCCACCTGCTCGACCTCGTTGGGCTCACCCCCCGCGGCCAGCTTCTCGGCGATCAGGATCATGCGGTCAAAGCGCGTGGCGTGGCCGCCGAAGCGCTGGATGCCGTAGTCCACCGCCCCGTAGCTGTGCACGACGAAGGGCCAGTCGCTGGCCTGGAGCAGGAGCAGCTCGCGGGCGGCGCGGATCAGCATCTCCTTCACCTTCGCATTCTCGCGCCAGGGGAGGGCGTGGAGGTTCTTGAGGAAGGTTCCCTCAGCCCGGTACTCGATCTCCCACATCCAGCGGTTGCGGTCGTTGATCCAGACCGAGTGGTTGCCGCTCTCGCCCCAGGAGCCTTCCGGCAGGCGCATCACCTTGTCGGGCTGGTAGTGGTAGAGCGCTTCCTCGGTGGTCAGCAGCTTCACCTCCGGATCGCTGTTGAGCGTGAGGATGACATCCCGCAGGAAGCGCGGCCCCTCGAACCACCAGTGCCCGAAAAGCTCCGCGTCAAACGGCGCCACGCACACCCCGGGCCGCCCCGTGCGGTGCTTGAACTCCCGCAGCACATCCCGCACGACGTTGCAGAAGTGCTGCGAGTGCTCGAAGACCTTCGAGGGCACGTCATCGGGATAGTACAGGTCCTTGTCCGACAGCGGGGCCTTGTTGTGCGTGACCTTGTGATAGCGCAGCCCGCGCTCGCCGTGCTTGCGGTGGAATTCGAGATACTGACCGGCGCCGGGATATCCGATCGTGCCGGACCAGACCTGCTCGCTGACCCGCGGGTGCCGGGCGAAGGCAAAGACCTTCGGCGGCTCCGGGTGCGAAACCACCCCGACACCCTGCAGCGGATCGCGCCAGCCCCGGCGGCTGTCCCAGTGAAGCTGTGTTTCGTTGATCTGCCGGAAGTTGCCGTTCTCGAACGTGCCCAGCGGATGGCCGTTGCCGACGAGGTGCGAATCGACAAAGAAGTGCGTGATGCCCGCCTCGGCGATAAACATCTCCAGCCCCGGACGGTTGCGGGGATTGTCGTACAGCACGGCCGGCATCCAGGAGTTCCAGCTTGGCCGATAGGCGCACTCCGGCAGCCACATGCCCCGCGGCTTGATGCCCAGCCGCTTTTCGGAGACCCGCGTCCCCGCCGCCAGCTGCGCCCGCAGCATCTGGTCGTTCAGCATCAGCGGCATATACGCGTGCGTCGCGTTGCTGGTCAGAATCTGGATGTGCCCCTCGCCGAAGCGCTTGGCAAACTCGGTGGGGATGTCCTGATTGATCCGGTTGAAGTGTTCGAGCTTGGCGCCGTACCACTCGATCCACCGCTGCGCCAGATACGCCTGATGCAGCGCGTTCTCCTTCTCGAAGGCTTTCTTGTCGGACGCCGCACGACCCGCTCGTTCGCTCAGGTATTCGACAAAGCCCGCCTTGAAGCGAGGGTGGGCCAGCTGCTCGAGCAACACCGGCGTCAGGCCGATCGTGATCGCCGGCCGGGCGTGGTTGAGCGCGCATTCGCCGACCATGTCAAGGATCGGCAGATAGGTCTCCGCCGCCGCCTCGAACAACCACGCCTCGCCATGCGGATAGGTGCCGTGGTGAAGGACGTAAGGGAGGTGCCCGTGAAGGACAAAGCAAAGTGCGCCGAGGGGTTCGCTCATAATGATCGTCCGATCGCTTCCATCGTCAGTGGTGCATCGTACGCAGTGTAGAGCGAATCCGGAACAGCCGAACGCGCACGAGCCAGGCGCAGAATTCACAGACCTCTGTAACCGGCGCCTGAACTGCGGCGGGATATCGGACGATGTAGTGAAAAAGATGGTATTGTGATGGACGATGATCCGGGTCGAGCATTTATCCAAGCAGTTTGAAGACCCGGACGGCGAGCCGGTGCCGGCCGTCATCGACGCGACTTTGGCCTGTGCGGCGGGGAAGATCTACGGATTATTGGGCCCAAACGGCGCCGGCAAGACAACCACCCTACGGTGCCTCGCGACCGTCCTGACCCCATCGGGCGGACGCGCGACGATCGCCGGTCATGATCTCTTGACCGATCCGGAGGGGGTCCGGCGGAGCATCGGCTTTGTCTCGGCATCGACCGGGATCTACCAGCGCCTGACCCCGCGCGAGACACTCAAGCTTTTCGGCGCGCTGCACGGTTTGCAAAAGGAGGATCTCGAGCGCCGCGTCGAGGAGACGCTAGCGCTTTTCGATGTGATGTCGTATGCCGATCGTCCGAACGACCGGCTTTCGACGGGCATGAAGCAGCGCGTCTCGCTGGCACGGGCGGTGGTGCATGATCCACCCGTGATCATCATGGACGAGCCGACCAACGGCCTGGACCCGATCGTGACGGCGACGGTGGAGGATGCCGTCAAATCCCTGGCGGCGGCGGGGAAATGCGTGCTGCTCTCGACCCACATGCTGGCGCAGGCGGACGAGATCTGCGACCGCATCGGCGTGATCGGCCACGGCCGGGTCCTGGCCGAGGGAACCAAAGAGGAGCTTTGCGAAAGGACCGGCACGCAATCGCTTCGACAGGCGTTCTTCAAGCTCGTGAAGAATGACCAGACCGAGATCATGGCAGTTGGGGATGCGCGGGGGAGGCGCCGTCTGATGCGGATGTCGATCGTCAAGACCGTCTTTCTGAAAGAATGCCGGGAAATGCTGCGCGACCGGCGCAGCCTGGCGATCATGTTTGGCATTCCGCTCTTGCTCTACCCGCTGATGACGGTGCTGGTGGCGTCGATCGGGTTGGCCAAGACCAGACAGCTCGCCGAGCATCCGGTGAGCGTGGTCGTGCTCAATGGACGCGAAGCGCCCCAGCTCCTGGACATGATGCACGATCAGGAGAGCGGGATCATTGTCGAGCATTCCAAGGACCCGCCGGCGGACCTGGCCGAGGGGAAGATTGATGCGGTGGTGCAGATTCCGCCGGATGAGCAAGCGGATGCGCTGGCGGGGAAGGAGCAGAAGCCAATCTCGATTCGTCTGGACCGCAGCCGGACGACCGCGGTGGCCGCCGAACGCAAGCTCGACAGGCTGCTCGATCGCTATCAGAAGTGGGTCATTGCCCAGCGGCTTGCCAAGCATGGCTTGAGCGCAAGCATTCTCTCGCCGGTAAAGCGCGAGGTGGACGACATCGCCACCGGCGATCAACGGCTGGGGAAGATCCTCTCATTCACGTTGCCGGTGCTGCTGCTGGTGACCGGGATGCTCGGAGCGTTTTTCCCAGCGCTTAATGCGACCACCACGGAGCGCGAGCTGGGGACGCTGGAGACGCTGCTGGTGACGCCGGCGGGGCGGATGGAGTTGCTGGTCGCCAAGGGCTCGTTCGTGCTGCTGTGCGGGCTGGCGACGGCGGGGCTCAACATGCTCTCAATGGCGCTGGTACTCTGGCGAAGTCTGAGCGCGATCCAGGGCGCTGAGCACCGCGCTGGGGTCGCTGTCGATCAGCCCGACGGCGCTTCTGCTGACATACGTCGCCAGCGTACCCACATTGATCACATTTACGACGCTGGTGCTGATCATCGGTTTGCTCGCCCGGAACTTCCGGGAGGCCAACGCGCTGGCGACGCCGGTGATGCTGATTCCGCTGACCTCGATGGTGGTGGCGATCGCCGAGCCGGCGCTGTCGCCGGGGTTGTTGGTCACTCCGGTTGCGAATACGACGCTGATCGTTCGCGAGGTGCTCACCGGGCGAGCGACTGCGGGGCCGTTCATCCTGGCGTTTGCATCGTCGTGCCTCTATGCGGGACTGCTTCTGAGCCTTGCCGCGCGCGTGTTCACCAGCGAGCAACTCGTCAATCCATCGTGGGAGCCGCTGTCGTTCGCCGGATTCAGGCGAAGCAAGAGCAGCAACAAGCGCCGTCGCATGCCGGCGCCGGATGAAGCGATCGCCCTGTTCGCGGTATCGCTGCTGCTGCTGTTTTATGTGACGCCGAGCCTGAAGGATTGGCCGCTGCTGGGGAACCTGGCGCTGACAGAGGTCCTGCTGATCGCCGGGCCCGCACTGCTGTTGGCCTGGCTGGGAAAGTATCGATGGGTCGAGACGTTTTCCTGGCGCTGGCCAAGTGGGTGGATGCTGGCGGCGGGATTGCTGGTGGGGTTGGGAATTGCCGCCGTGGGCGGAGCTGGCATTTTCCCTGCAATCGCTGATCTGGCCGCCGTCTTCGGAGTATCTCAAGGCAAGCAGTGAGATCTTCATCCGCGCAGTTGCCGTACATCCAATCCTGCTTCCGCTGGCGGCGGGTGTCCTTGCGGGCGTGTGCGAGGAGCTTCTCTTTCGTGGGCCAATTCAGGCGGGGCTGGCGCGGAGGATGCCGAGTTGGCTCGTGCTGGTAATTGGGGGCATTCTGTTCGCGGCCGCCCATCTGGACGTCTACGGCTTCGTCGTTCGCGCCGGCCTGGGTGTGATCCTGGGCTGGCTGGTCATGCGGACCGGCTCGATCGTGCCGGCGATGATCGCGCATGCCGTCTATGACGGCTCGCAGTTGGGTATCCTTTCGTACATGGTCCACCACCAAGGCGCAGACGGTCCTGGCGAGTTCGACTCAGACGCATAGCGTCGAGTGGCATCCGTACGAACTGGCAGCGGGGGCGGTCTTATTGCTGGGAGCATGGGCGATATTCCGGATCTCCCGACCATGGAAGATACGCGAACCCCTCGCGCTTGGCGCGGGAAACGCGGTTTCGGTTGTCAGTTCGGCGGAGAATCCATTAAAATAGCGGTATCATTCGCGCGGCCGGGTTGGGCCGGCGCGATGCAACACGTCCTGGCGAGGCGATTTCGGTGTCGGGATACGAAACACGCCAATTTCCGCCGTTGCCTGAGATCGGACAGCCCGAGGCTTACTACGCGCGCCAGCGCGCACAGAGCCGACAAGGTTGGCGATCGGCATCTCAAGGAGGCGGCCAAGGTCGGCCAATACGTGACGCTGGCAATGGACCCGCGACTGGCGTGGGAAGAGAAGCTCAAGTACCTGACGCACGCGCTTAAGCGTCATTGCGTCCCCCCGCCGCTCCCGGACGACGACGTGTGGATGTTCTACCGCTCGCTGGCAGATCTGGTGCGGCGCTATGCGGGGCAGGAGGCGCTGCGACTGGCGTCACAGGAGGACGATCTGTACGCCGCGCGCCTTTCAATGGGCCAGACGCGCGACAAGATCGAGGATGAGGCCGAGGAATTCTTCGCCAAACTCGTCCCGCCGGAATGCCCCGACTGGTTGAACAAGGAAGACTATCAGCAACTCAGGCTTATCCGCGACCAGTGGATTTGATCGGGAGCGCGCGGCAATCGCCAATTGAACGGGCTCTGTTATCATCACGCCCCACGTGAGCCGGGATGCTTCGCCAACCCATCCGAATGAACTGGCGGCACGAGATCAAACGTCTTCGCGCCGGCCGGTGAATCTGCGCTCGATCCTCCTGGGATTACTGGGCGTCGTGCTGATCTGCACGCTGGCGCCGTACAACGATCTGGCCGTCAACAACACGCCGCTGGTGGGCAATTACCTGCCGCTGGGACTGTTGCTGTTCTTTCTGACGTTCATCCTGCTCGTCAACGGGCCGCTGCATCGACTTGCTCCGCGGGCGGCGTTCAGCTCGGGCGAGCTCGCGGTATCAATGGGGATGGTGCTGGTGGGATGCGCGGTAGCCGCAGCCGGGTTAATGCGCTATCTGCCGGCGGCGCTGGTTGGGGTAACACACGAGGCGGCGGTCAGCGGCGACTACGCATACGTGCTGCGCAAGCTGCATCTACCGCAATGGATCTTCCCGACGATCCATCAGACCGATCCGCTCCAGCGGGCAAGCACCCAGTCATCCAGGAATACTGGTATCGCGCCAAGCAAAGTCCAACACGTTTATCGGGCACTTTCAAGCCGTGCCGTGGCATGCGTGGATCACACCGGCACTGGTGTGGGGGCTGTTCATCGCGGCATTCTTCGCGGCGATTCTGTGCGTTGCGATCATCGTGCGGAGGCAGTGGATCGAGAACGAGCGGCTGCCGTTTCCGATCGCACAGGTTTACCTCTCGCTGGTCGAGCCGCCGGAACGCGGCAGCATGTTCAATGCGCTCTTCCGCTCGCGCGGCTTCTGGCTGGCGGCGGGGGTTGTGTTCTTCATTCATTTTTTCAACGGGATGAACCAGTACGACCCCAAGCGCTGGCCCAAAATCCCGCTGGAATATGACTTGACCGGCATCCTGAACAAGCCGCCCTGGGCATACGTGGAACCCGAGAGCACGCGCGGCGCGATGATGGGCTTCAAGCACAATGCCGTGGTCTTCGCAATCGTCGGCATCACGTTCTTCCTGCAAACCAAGATCGCGTTCTCGCTGTGGTTTTTCTACGTCTTTTATCAGCTCGAGCGCGTGCTGTGGGGAAGCTGGCAATCGACGTTTGGATTCCCGCAACAGCAGGACCAGCAACTTGGCGCGATTATCCCGTTCGCCCTCGCATTTCTGTGGGTCGGGCGCGAACATTGGATGATCATCATCCGGCAGATGGTCGGGCGCGGCCGGGCGGGCGAGCCGCGCGGCAGATACCTGCCCTACTCGGTGGCGGGATGGGGGCTGGTGATATCACTTGGCGTGATGATCGGATGGCTGATCGTGGCCGGATGCTCGGTGGTCGGAGCCATCGTGCTGGTGGGACTCATCATGCTGGTGATGACGGTGACGGCACGGGTGGTGGCCGAGACGGGAATGCTATTCGTGCAGCTTGGGTTCCCGTACTGGCGCCCGTGGCTGCTCGTCTTGAGGCCGCCGCTGAACATCCGCACGACTGGCAGGAGCTTTTTCTATCATGGTCTCTTTTCGATGATCATCGGACACGACGTGCGCGAGACGCTGAGCGTGTTTTCGACGCATGCGCTGAAAGTGGCGGATGAAACGATCGGGCAAGACGATGTTGAAGATGAATCGGCGGCGGATGAAGAAGGGTCAACGCGCCGACCACATCGTTCCACGTTTCGTCGTTCGACCGGAATCGCGTTCTTCGGCAGCCTCGTGCTCTCTCTGGTCGTCGCTTACGTTGTCAGCGGGATGTCGATGCTCTACGTCGAGTACAACCACGGCGTAACGCTGGACGCGACGCAGCGGATGCCGATCAACTCCTGGGCGACGGAGGAGGGGATCAAGAGCTACATCCTGGACAAGACGTATTCGTATCTGCCGCCGCGGAATGGGCCGAGCGAACAGCACAATGCATGGGGACAGTTCGCCTTCGGGTTTGGACTGGTGACGGTGTTGTCCGTCTTGCGGTTGCGGTTTGCCTGGTGGCCGCTGCATCCGGTCGGATTCCTCGTGGCCTATGGCTGGCCGATGAAGCAGATCTGGTTCAGCATTTTTCTGGGATGGCTGGCGAAGGTGCTGGTGGTGCGCTTCGGCGGGATGCGGCTGTTTCGCACTGCGCAATGCATTCATCGGATTGATCATCGGGGAGGCAATTGCCGCGGGATTCTGGCTGGTGGTGTGCCTGGTGCTGGCATCGCGCGGGATGGAGTACCATCTGATCCGGCTGTTTCCGATGTAAGTTGCACAGGACTGAGTTGAACAGGACTGAGTTCAAACCGGGCTTGAGGTTGCTCGCTTTTCATCGATTGCGGCTGGCGCTTCCGCGCTCGTGGAATCCGACGAAGATCGAGGGGGAATTTGACAAGGGGCAGATCCTCTTTGCCGACCTGGATCATCCGCGTCTGGGATTGCGCTGGCAGCGGATCAAGTCCAAGCGGTTCAATCCGGCGGCCTGGTCAGAGCGGAGCATGCGCGAGGAGGTGGGACAGCTCGCGGCGGCGGAGGCGAAAGCCGGGCCTGCAGAGTTTCCCTGCGAGGGTTCGCGACTCTATGTGGAGCCGAAGCCACCGGGGCGGGACGTCTGGATCGCGTACAGCCCCGCTTCAGGGCGAGTGATTCAGCTGGTTTACCATGTGTGCAAGCGCGATCACGTGCTCGCGGAGACGATCGTGCCGACGCTTGCGGATACGCCTCCTGATCAGCCGGCGATCTGGTCTATCTTTGACTTGAGCTGCACGACGCCGCCCGGCTTTGCCCTCAAGAGCCATCGGCTGATCGCGGGGGATCTTTCGCTGACATTTGCCCGCGAGCGGGACTGGATGACGCTGCGGCAGATCGGTGTGGCACAGTTGGCTCTTTCGCGCCGGCCGATTAACCAGTGGCTGGCGGATCAGCAGAAAAAACTTCTGCCCCACTACCGGCCGATAGGAAACCTCCGCGAGACGACGATTGCGGTCGGTCAGCGTGAGTTGGCGGCCTTCTCGCGTAATGCAGTTCGACTCAGGCGTTTTGGGTGGAAGTGCTGGATACCGAAGGATGCCATCACGTACGTTGCGCACGATCCGGAGCAGGACCGGTTGCTGCTGTTCCAGGGATCGGATGCAGATTTGCTTACAGATCTCGCAGCCACAATTGGACAGCCAACGTAGCTGCTTGACCGATGGTGGGCCCAAGCCCACCCTACCTGCAGTGTTTGGAAAGAAGCCGAAGTCCACAAAATCGGAAATGCTCTCCAGCCGGCCTGTACGTTTGCACGACGGTGAGCCGGAGCAGGTTAGCCAGACGAAGTGGCACCTGAGCGTGCCACTGCGCCCGACGCGAGCGGCGCGCTTCTTTTTGCGTGTCGCGCCTGCAGCGACAAAGACCTTCGAGCTCGACGCGCTGGGCCTGTTCGTCTGGGAGCATTGCGACGGCAAGACGCCCGTCCGGCAACTGATCCGCCTGCTCGCCAAGCGCTACCATTTGAATGAGCGCGAGGCCGAGGTAGCGACGGTGCAGTTCCTGTACACTCTGGCCAAGAAGGGGTTGATTGGCATGGAAGTGGAGAGAAGCTGATCATCTCGTTTAATCGTCTGATCATTTGGATCAAGGAAAGGGCTTGTGGCGTCCGTTCAGCGTCAAATCCGCCTGCCGGTTTCCAAGGCGATTGAGATCGCCTGGAAGTCGATCCGCCTGCGCCTCGGCCGTTCAATGCTCGTCACCAGCGGGATCATCCTGGCGCTGGCGTTTTTGATGGCGATTCTGACGAGCGATGCCATGACCGATGCCCTGCGCCGCTGGGCGGGCCAGCGCCCCGCCGGCGCCACCGTCGCCCAGCTACAGCCCAGGCAGGATCTGGCCGCCCAGATGAAGCAGAACGGCGTGCCCACCACGCCGGATGAGATCGCATCTTCGCGCCTGCAGACACGGTGGCTGCTTTCGCTGGCGCTGCTGGTCGCGTTTGTGGGGATCCTCAACGCGATGCTTATGAGCGTGACCGAACGCTTCCGGGAGATCGGGACGATGAAGTGCCTCGGGGCGCTGGATTCGTTCATCATCAAATTGTTTCTGCTGGAATCGCTGTTCCAGGGATTGGTGGGGACGGTGCTGGGAATCGCGGTCGGTCTGGGATTGTCGCTGCTTTCCCTGGCGGCCAGCTATGGGTCACTGGTATTCGTCAACGTGCCGACAGAGCGAATCCTCTTCAATGTTGCACTGTGCTTTGCGATCGGCGTGACGCTCACCGTCGCCGCGCGCTCTACCCCGCCTGGCAGGCGGCCCGCATGCAGCCAATCGAGGCGATGCGGGTGGAGACGTGAGCCTCTTCATGTTTCATGTCTTCATGTTTCACGTATAACATTCAGTCGGTGACCGCTGCGACCTCCAGCAATCCTCCACCGACAACGCTTTCCGAATACACCGTTCGCACAATCGACGTCAAACGCTCGTACAAGATGGGGGCGGACGAAGTGCATGCGCTTCGAGGCGTGAACATCTCGATCCAGCGCGGCGAGTACATCTCCATCATGGGACCCAGCGGCTCGGGGAAATCGACTCTGTTCAACATGATCGGCGGACTGGACCGGCCGAGCAGCGGGAAGGTTTACATTGACGAAGTGGACATCGCCCAGCTCGATGCCTACGAGCTGGCGTGGATGCGCTGCCACAAGATCGGCTACATCTTCCAGACCTTCAACCTGCTGCCGACGCAGACGGCTCTCGAGAACGTCATGTTCCCGATGATCATGGCGGGCATGAAGACGGACGAGGCCCAGGACAAGGCCGCCGAGATCCTCAATCGCGTGGAGCTGGGCCATCGCCTGTTCAACCGCCCTGCCGAGATGTCCGGTGGCCAGCAGCAGCGCGTCGCCATCGCGCGGGCGTTTGCCAACGATCCGGCCATCATTCTCGCGGATGAACCGACGGGAAATCTTGACCTGCAGACCGGAAAGCTCATCATCGAGTTGTTGCGCACGCTCAACAATGAAAAGGGCGTCACCGTCATCTCCGCGACGCACGATCACAAAATGCTGGCCGTCTCAGACCGAATCTTCTGGATTCGTGACGGGCAGGTGGATCGCATTCAGAAGAGGGAGGACCTGAAGATCGAAGAGGGAACGATCGAAGGGGCCGGTGGCGAGGATCTGCACTGAGACCAGGAGACCTTAGAGCCCAAGCTGCACGAGGGTTGTGCGGACTTGCTCGGCACTGTTCTTCAAGCCGGCCTCTTCGTTTGCATTCAGAGGGATCGGAAGCGCCTGCTCGACACCTTTGGCGTTGACAATGCAAGGGACCGACAGGCAGACATCGGAAATGCCGTGATAGCCGTTGAGCAGTGAACTCACTGTCAGCACGCGGTTCTCATCCCGCAGGATCGACTCGAGGATTTGCGTTGCTGCCATGCCAACTCCGAAGCTCGCCATACCCTTGTTAGCGATAATCTGCCGGGCAGCATCCTTTGCGTTTTGGAAGATCTCGGTCCGATCGCGCACGGTCAGCTTACCGTGGCCGGGAACGGCCCAGTCCTTGAGCAATATCGACGCGATCGACGCGCTCGACCAGAGAGGGATTTGGCTCTCGCCCTGCTCGCCCGCGATGTAGGCATGGACGTCATCCGCCGCAACGCGGCATCGGCGAGCGATCAACATGCGAAATCGATCACTTTCGAGAACCGTTCCGCTGCCCATGACCCGCTGGGCAGGCAGGCCGCTGAGCTTGAGCGCGACGTAGGTGATCACGTCAACCGGATCAGTTACCACAAGGAGGACGCTCTCGGGTGCAACAGCCAGAAGCTTCGGCACCAGTTCCCGGCACATGACCGCGTTCGCCGCCGCCAACTCCATCCGTGACTGCCCGGCCTTCTGCTTGGTGCCGGCGGCGATCACCACCACATCCGCACCGCGGCAGATTTCTATGTCGTCCGATCCCTCGACCTGTGCAGGCAGAACAAAATGCACACCATCAGTCAGGGCGAGGACCTGCGTCTGGACGTCGGAGCGGTCGCTATCATAGAACGCAATCTTGCCGGCAACCCCCCGGCCCAGACAGGCGTACGCAATCGATGCGCCCACCGAGCCGGAACCCACGATCGCGATCTTCTCCCTTATCCATTCCGGCATGAGCCAAAGCCTATCTCAGAGCGATCGCCAAGGACACGGCCGGATTGCGGTGGGGCTTTCCTTTGTGAGCAAGAGGACGAATGATACGTGAGCTCTCAGCATGCAAACGGCCGCCGAAACCATGTCGCTGATCGATCATGACGTCCAGAGCCTGGAGGCAGACCTCTTGCGCCTCGGCCATAAGGCATCGCATGCGCGGCGTGTGCTTCGACTCTTCTACCAGAGCACGGGGAAAACGGATTTTTCCGAACTGACCTGCGCCAAGTCGCTTCGGGCATTGTTGAACAAATGGGCGGCAATGCGATCGCGCGTGATCGCGCAGCCGGTAAGTGCTGATGGATCGTCGAAGCTGCTGATCGCACTTGATCGCGGCGGGACCGTGGAGTCAGTGCTGATGCCCGGCTATCGCGCCGGAATCGCGGCGGGATGCGTTTCCTCACAAATCGGCTGCGCCATGGGATGTGACTTCTGCGCCAGCACGCGCAATGGGCTGGATCGCAGTCTCGACGCCGGCGAGATCGTCGAGCAGTTCATTCATCTCAAGCGCGCCGCGACGACGATCGGCCGGAGGCTCAAGACGATCGTCTTCATGGGGATGGGCGAGCCAATGCACAACCTCGACAACGTACTCGCCGCCACCCGTCGCATCGCTGATCCGGACATGGGCGGTGTCGGTTGGCGCCAGGTGACCATCTCCACCGTCGGCATCGTGCCCGGCATCGAGCGGTTGGCACAGGCGGATCTGAACGTGCACCTGGCCCTGTCGCTGCACGCGCCGGACGACGCAACCCGATCGAAACTGGTGCCAAGCAATCGGCGGTATCCGGTTGCAGACATCGTCACCGCCGCGAAAGCATTTCAGGAGCGCACCGGGCGCGTCGTCACTATCGAGTATTGCATCCTGGCGGGTGTGAATGATTCGGATGCACAGGCCCAGCTTCTTGCGGAATTGCTGAACGGGTTTCGCGCACGTGAACGTGATCCCGTACAACTCGATCGGCAAGGGTATCAGCGGAACCATCTATCACCGCCCGAGCAATCAGCGCATCGAAGCGTTCGCTGCGGTTCTTCGGCAACATGGGCTGGTCGCACATGTGCGGGATACACGCGGAGACGACGTCTGGGCGGCGTGTGGCCAACTCCGCCAAGCAACCGGCGGCTGATCTTCAAACATCTCGGCTCAGTGACCCGCCGGCACGCGCACGCCGCGAGTCTTCTCGTCATCCATCGGAATGAACAGCAGCGTGAGCGTGCCGGGGATGGTGATGAAGCAGGCAGCGATGAAGACGCCGCGGTAGCCGAAGACCGATTGCACGATACCGGCAAGAATCGTCGCAAAGGCGATGAACAGCGCGCCCAACCCCGTGCCGATGGCGTAATGGCTGGTAACGTATTTGTTGCGCTGGGCCACATGCATGAGGTAGACGAAGTAGCCGGCGAAACCCACGCCGTAGCCGAAGGCCTCGCCGAACACGACGGGATAGAGCCACGCCGGACGAGGCAGCACGTACGCCGCCCAGATGTAGAGCAGGTTGGGCAGGTGCATGCAGATGACCAGTGGCCAGAAGGCACGGCGCAAACCCACACGGGCGATCCACCAGCCGCCGAGCAATCCCCCGAGCATCAGGCCCAGCACCTGCCCAACTCCCTTGATCGCGCCAAGTTGTTCGAGGGTCAAGCCCATGCCGCCGGCCGTTCGCTTGTCGAGGATGAACAGCGCCGCCATAGCGAAGATCATCGCTTCGCCGAAGCGATAGAGGACAATGAACGAGAGGATCGCGCCAAAGCCCGGCTGGCGCACGTAACTCGCAAAGGCGTCCCCCATCACTGTGCCGCGGACCTGTAACCGGATGAGGATCCAGAGAATGGGCAACAGAATCGCGCAGATCACCAGCTTGATGCAGAGGGTGACGAATTGGCCATGTGTCAGGGCCCAGGTCGTTGGAACGGCGCCGGCTGGAACGGAACGATAGATGCCATGGCCGACAAGCTGAATCCCACTGCTGATGAAGTAATACGCCACGACGCCCGCGGCAATGACGGTAAGGGTCCGCCAGACGTTTCGCATGCGCTCGCCGCGCGCAACATCCGCGACAGGAAGATCCGACGCCGGCCGCGGCAACCAGACCATGTTCCAGAACATCCCCACAGCGTACACCATCGTCGCAACGCCTAGCGCGAAAACCCACGCCGATTGCTTATGCCAGCCGCGCGTCGTCAGCCAGCCGGCCAGCATGACCAGGATCGAATCGACAAAGAGCCGCCCAAGGCGCGAGAACGCGGCCATGACGCCGCTGAACGCCGCCTGTCGCTTGCGGTCCAGCGACATCAGGTACAGCCCGTCGCAGGCAATGTCGTGCGTTGCCGACAACGTCGCCATCAGGAACATCACCGCAACGGTGAGGACGAAGAATCTCGGCGTCCCCATCGCGATCGCGGCCAGCAGAAACGTGACCGTGAGCAGCACCTGCATCGCCAAAGTCCAGCGCCGCTTGGTGGAGTTTAGGTCCACCAGCGGCGCCCAGAACATCTTGAAGACCCAGGGAAGCGCGGCTAGGCCCGTCCAGGTGGTGATCGAGACATTGTCGATCCCGAGGCTCTTGTAGATCGGCGCGAATAGCGACGTCACCAGCCCGTTGGGCAGGAACTGCATGAAGTAGAGCACCGGCACGAACAGCCAGGGATTGATCGAGCGCGGACGATTGAGTGCGACGGGCTGTTCGGCTTCAAGCTGGGACGTCAAGGACACCTCCGCGAACCAGCCACACATGCTACACAAAGCTGCGAATTCTCAGAGGGCCTCGACAAGAATCTTCGCGGCCGACGCGCTCCCGAGCGTGACGGCCTGGCCGGTGTCGGATTCGATGTCCACGGAATCGGCCAGTTCATCCCGACCCCGGACGATCAACTGCGCCCGGGCTTGAGATTGGAGCGGTCAATGAATTGAAGGAACTGGGGGTTCTGATCTACGACGCGCGCAACCCGTACGCGCTGATTCATTTGACAGTCTGTAAGGCTGGCAAGGCGGCGCTTGGCAAGCTTGCCCTGCGAAGAGGGGATCGGGTCGCCGTGAGGATCGGCCTCGGGATGGTTCAGCAGTGCGTCGATGCGCGCCAGCACCTTGTCGGAGATCGCATGCTCAAGTTCCTCGGCCTCTTCGTCCACTTCAGACCAGTCCAGACCAAGCACCTCGACGAGAAATAGCTCCACCAGACGATGCCGGCGGACAACGTGCAGCGCGAGCTTCTCACCTTTGGCACTGAGCTTCACCCCACCGCGAGGCTCATATTCGACCAGCCCCGACTCAGCCAGCGTCTTGACCATCGCGGTCGCGGTACCCGGCGTAACCCCCATGGCGATGGCGAACGCCCCCATGGGAATTAACTGCCCCGCCGCGCTCTGCTGCCGAGCAAAAAGGGTCTTCAGGTAGTCCTCAACGGTGCTGGTGGGCATGCGAATTTTAGTCTAGGCGTTGACGTCCATTTGTCCAATCATAAGATATATTTTGATTAATCAAAATTACGGGATGAAGGACACACCGGACATCAACCCCAGGGACGCCGCCGGAAAATCGACGCCATCCGCGAGCCATCTTTCGCTCGAAGGCATGCACGGCACCGTCGAAGTCCCCCACCACCAGGCCGGCTTCTGGCGCCAATGGCGAGCCTACGTTGGCCCCGCCATCCTCGTCAGCGTCGGCTACATGGACCCCGGAAATTGGGGCACCGATCTGCAAGGCGGCGCCGAATTCAAATACGGACTCCTCTGGGTCGTCGCACTGGCGAGCCTGATGGCGATCTTCATGCAGGTCATCTCGGCCCGGCTGGGCGTGGTCACCGGTAAGGATCTCGCGCAGTGCTGCCGGGACTGGTACCCGAAATGGACACGCTGGCCCAATTGGCTGCTATGCGAACTGGCGATCGGAGCCTGCGACTTGGCCGAGGTGCTCGGCAGCGCCGTAGCGCTTAATCTCCTGTTTCACATTCCTCTGCTCTGGGCCGTGATCATCACCGGCTTCGATGTGCTGCTGCTATTGGGCTTGCAGCGTTTCGGCATGCGAACGATCGAGGCGCTTGTGCTCGTGCTCGTCGTCACCATCAGCGCCTGCTACTACATCGAGATCTTCATCCTTCCCCAGACGCAGCCCAGCTTTCTGGAGATGGGCAAGGCGATCATCTCGCCGCACTTCCGCGAGGCGGGGATGCTTTACGTGGCGATCGGCATCATCGGCGCGACGGTCATGCCGCACAACCTCTACCTTCACTCTGCCCTGGTCCAGAGCCGCAAGCTCAAAAAGGACGAGACCTCGATCCACAAGGCAATCCAGTTCAACACGATCGACTCGACCGTCGCCCTGACGATCGCGTTCTTCGTCAATGCGGCCATCCTCGTCCTGGCGGCGCTCGTCTTTTACGGCAAAGAGAGCGTCACGGTGGCGGGCGGGCACGTGGTTCATTTCGGCGCTGACGCCGACTGGATCCAAATTGCCTATCTGACGCTTGCCCCCCTGCTGGGAACTGCCGTCGCCAGCACGCTCTTCGCCGTCGCGCTATTGGCCAGCGGCCAGAGCAGCACCATCACCGGCACCCTCGCCGGCCAGGTCGTGATGGAGGGCTTCATGCACTGGCGCATCGCCCCCTGGGTACGCCGGCTGATCACGCGCGTGCTGGCGATCCTCCCGGCCGTCCTCATCATCGGCATTCGCGGGGACAACAGCGTCAACGACCTCCTGACGCTCAGCCAGGTGATCCTCGCGCTTCAGCTTCCATTTGCGATGTTCCCGCTTCTGCACTTCACCAGTTCAAGAAAGCACATGGGAATGTGGAAGAATGGCTGGCTGCTGGTCGTCATGGGTTGGGGTAGCGCGATATTAATTACCGCACTGGACCTCTATGGGCTGCCGGATTCGTTAAGATCGGCGTGGCAGGTAATCGTCGGCGGATAAGCGCCCCGCGCAACAAGGAGACGCGATGTACCAATCGATTCTCGTGACGCTCGATACCACGCCGACGGACCGGGCGATCATCGATCACATCAAAAAACTCGCCAGGGTGCTCGGCAGCAAGGTCGCCCTGCTCCACGTCGTCACCGGCGTCCAGGCCAAATGGCACGGTGAACATGCCGCCGGCGAAGAAGTCAACCAGGACCAGGCGTATCTCGACCGTGTAAAAGCTGAATTCCTCGCTGACGGAATCGAGACCGAGGCCCACCTCGCCTACGGCGACCCCGTCAAGGAAATCGTCAAATGGGTCGGCCAGAGCGGCTGCGACCTGGTCGCCATGAGCACCCACGGCCACCAACTTGTCGCCGACCTGGTCCTGGGGGCCACCGCCCACAAGGTGCAGCATCAGGTCAGCGTGCCCGTCTTGCTCCTGCGCAAAATAGCCCCTTCGCCGAAGAAGCCCACGGCGCTGCCGTGGTTCCGCCACCCCCTTCTTCCCCGGCCCCGCCGATATCGCTCACCCCACGCCTCTCTCCATGTACGCTTCTGTCAACGGCTCCCCATCCGCGCTGATGGAATACACATCGGGCTGCTCAAAGACGACATGAAATCCCATCCGCTCAAAGACCGCCACATTGCCGGTCTTCGTAACCGTGTACAGAGCCAGTGCCCGGCAACCCTTCCCCCTCGCCACCCGCACCAACTCCTCAACGAGCGCCCTTGTCACACCCCAACGTCTGAATTCCGGCAGAACGCCCGGCCCGATTACGCGCAGCGCCCCATCAAAGATCCCAAACCGCACGCTACCAACGACCTGTCCATCCACCTCGGCAACCAAACCCTCCAACGCCGGCCTCATCGCCGACAAGTTGGCCCGCGCCGCAAGATTCGGCCGGTACACCGAGCGCACAGTCGCAAATGCCTCATCACCCACGCGCCGGACCGCCCCCTCATCCTCCGGCCTCGCCATCCGTACCAACGCCGCCATCGGGTTCCCCTTACACCATTCCATTCACCCGCCGGGGCAGCGCCGGACAGCCTCTGGAACTAAAAACATCAGCCCTCGACCCTGATCCACCTGCCACCGCTGGTTAGGCCCGTCTACCGCAGTCGCGCCAACATCTCTTCAAAGTCTTCCCGCATCTCTGGGTGCGTTTCCCAGACCACATCATTCCCGTCGCCAGAATGCCTCGGAACAATGTGAAAGTGAAGGTGGCGCACATCCTGCTGCGCTTCCGTTCCAGAGCTATTGATGATCCGGGCGTTAGCGAGGCCCAGCTTCTCCGCATAAAGATCGACCACGCATTTAACAAGCGACATCAGGCTCTGCAACTCATGAGCCGGGACGTCGAAGATGTTGCGATAATGCCGCTTTGGAATGACCAGCGTGTGATATGCAGTCACCGGATGGATATCGAGGAATGCGTACGCGTCGTCCGTCTCAAGAACCTTCCATGACGGAGCCGTGCCGGCTGCAACGCGGCAGAATATGCAGTCGTCGGGCTCCGGCAGCCGGTCAAAAGGCATCGACATCCCTCCACAGCCCGGCAAGTTCGCCGCCGCGCCTGACCACCCGAAGCATCACGTCCTGAGAACCATCGTCGAAGCTCAGTTTCCGCACGTCCACCTCGCACCCCTGCTCCTCCCACCGGCGCATGTGTGTCGGCTTATATCCGGCCTTCACGTGCGGCGCAACTTGCCTGATCTCATCCCACACTTGGGGCGTCACCGCTTGCCGCATGTCCTCCGTGGCCTGTTGCAGCAACTGCGCCCGGTCATCGGCCCCAATCGCACCCAGGATTCGATCAAATACCAGTTGAGACATGCGCCTGCTCCTTTCATGGCCAGGGTGTCCAGTCCAGCCGCGCATTATCCGCCAGCCGTGTCGCTGCGAACCAACCGATAATGACGCTGCTCGACAGGCTCGGGCCGCTTTGACCAGCGGTGCAACTGCACCCGCTCGAACTTCAATCCACACTTCTCCATCACGCGCTGCGAGCCCAGGTTTTGCGTGACCGCACATGAAGCGACCGAATTCACACTTGGACAATGCTCAAGGCCCCAGGCGAGAACGGCCCTGGCGGCTTCCGTCATCAGCCCCCTATTCCAGAACGGCTCGGCGAGGACGTAATCAATTCTCGCCTCCGCCTGATCCGTCGGACCGAACTCGATCGCACCGATCACGCTCGGATCCGTTCGCAACCGGATCGCCCACGTCTTTCTATCTTCACCGCGGCCGAGCACCATCTCGATGAACGCATGACTATCTGCCAGACTGCGGTGCGTCTCCCACGTCGTGAACCGCGACACGTTCGGATTGGAAGCGTACGCAAAGACATCGGCCGCATCGGCGTGATCAAACGGCCGAAGCAGGAGCCGCGGAGTTTCAATTGTGGGCGTCGCCACGGGTCTGCCTCCTGTCGAAAGACCACCCACTGGCCGCGGCTGCACCGACGCTCATAGGCGATACCGAATCTATACTATCGCTGTAGGTGCAGATGCCCCAACCAATTCTCTGATCTCCGCGCGGCCTTACAAAACCTCTGCACTGCCTGAAAAAGGCCATATGGGGCGGTCAGAACTTGCCCATACTTCCCCGCCTCTGACTTCGGACGGGCAAACGCTGACGCTCGCCTGCTTGACTGCCATATTGGCAGCATCTTGCCAAGCCTGTTTGTGAACGTAAAAAGGACATTTCACTCCCACGTTGCGCCCGAATCGAATCCCGGCCCACACCGTACTCACACCGTAGTAGTACCGTACCCTCCCCATCCCCCCGCTACCCCGTCAAAATGTCGTCCTGACGACAAAATGGTCCGAATACGGCCCCTTTCCCTGCCACCGCTCCGCTCCAGCTGAGCCCGCTCAATCCGTCGCTCCGTCACCGCGTCATTTCGTCACTCCCCTCACTCATTACTCCTTAACCGCTCCCCTCTCCTTTGCCACCGGAGGCTTCAGACGGCTACATTCCCCCCCGAACGCGCACCCGGCGCCCCAGGCCGCGGTCGTCGCGAACCCAAAAAGATCGAAAGAACGTCTTGCCCAGGCTCATCGATTACAACCACGTGCTCGAGCGGATGAAGCAGGAGGGTTTTGTCCCGCTCTACTACAACGCCGGCGCTTTTGGCTTCGCTCCCGATGCAACGGCCCAAGTCGTGGGATGGCTGGGATCGGATGATCCGAGCATTCGCAACGAGGCCAGGCAGTTCACGATCCGCGTCGCAGCGCCCTATGAACAATGCCTGTCGCACATGCTGACCGAAGCGTGGCAGAGTCATCTGCCCGGTGAGCTTTGGCTGATGCCCAAGAGCCACTGGGCCTACGAGTTGGACTTCGGCAATACAGACTGGCTGCCCTCGGCGCTGGCCGAGCTTTCGATCGACGCGGCGAAGCTCAAGAAGCTCACCAACGCGGCCGCGATCGCATTTGCCACGGATGAATCGGACGCGCTGCAGAACTTCGCGCGAACCCTTTTCACACACTTACACGGCAGCGACTTCCTGGCCGCCTTCCCTTCCCACAAAACCCTGGCGACGCTCCATCACCATAGGCAGATCTGGTGGCAGACGACGAATATTGAAATTGCCCAACGGCTCCGAGCCATCGCGCACGCGAATCAGTCCACCCAATCGTCGTCATCATCGCCGGGGGATGCCGTTACGGGTGGCTGACCCTCGGGCTCGAGCGCCGACATGAGCGAGCGGACGTGGTCGGTCAGCGCCTGGCGGCCCTGGGGAGTGAGGTGAACCAGGGTCTGGGGCCTTCCCTCGTGGCGGGATTTCTCGATCTCCACCAAGCCGGCGGATCTGAGCCGCCGGGCGTGCGTCGCGAGGTTGCCGTCGGTCAGACCGGTGTGGCTGCGCAACTGCACGAACGCCTGCACCGGTTCGCTCGCCAGCGCAGCGAGAATACGCAGGCGGCCGGGGTTGGCCACCAGTGGATCGAAGACCATGGGGGGATTATCGGACCTTTGCCCCCCGCCGCTTGAATGCCCGGCATTGAAAAACCCCGGTGGGCGCGGGAACCTTCGCACCAGCCTCTTGCCCGGAAAGGTTCAATATGAAGCGACTGCTCTTCCTGGCCGTCTGCGCTCTCGGCTTGCTCGCCAATTGTCGGGAAAAGCCATCGGGAAGCGCCACCTCGCAGCCCTCGGGTTCGGCGAAGGTGATCGCGGTCATCCCCAAGGGGACCACTCATGAGTATTGGAAGTCGATCCACGCCGGAGCCCAGAAGGCCGCGGCCGAGACGGGCGTGCAGATCATCTGGAAAGGCCCGCTCAAGGAAGACGACCGTGAGGCGCAGATCCAGGTGGTCGAGGACTTCATCTCGCGCGGCGTCAGCGGGATCGTCCTGGCTCCCCTGGACGATCAGGCGCTGGTGAACCCGGTGAACAGCGCGGTCCAGAGCGGCATTCCCGTCGTCATCATCGACTCGAACCTCAAGAGCGACGACTACAGCTCCTTCATTGCCACCGACAACTACAAGGGCGGCCAGCTCGCCGGCGAGGAGATGGTCCGCCTGCTCGATGGCAAGGGCAAAATCGTCATGCTCCGCTACGAGGAAGGATCGGCCAGCACCACCAACCGCGAAGACGGCTTTGAGAGCATCATCAGGAAGCACCCCGACATCAAAATCGTCAGCGACAACCAGTACGCCGGCGCCACCGCGGAAAGCGCTTACCAGAAGAGTGAAAACCTCCTCGCCCCCCTGCGCGGTCCCGATGGGAAGCTGACGATCGACGGCATCTTCTGCCCCAACGAGTCCTCCTGCTTCGGCATGCTGCGGGCGCTTCAGGACACCAAGCTCGCCGGTACGGTGAAGTTCATCGGCTTCGATTCCTCACCCAAGCTGGTCGATGGCCTGCGGTCCGGCCAGCTCGATGCAACGGTCGTGCAGAATCCCTTCAAGATGGGCTATCTCGGCGTCAAGACCATGGTGGATGTCCTGGACAGGAAACCGGTCCCGAAGCACATCGACACCGGCGCGACCCTGGTCACGCACGAGAACATGAACGAGCCTGAGATCCAGCAATTGCTATCGCCGCCGCGGGTGGAATGACAGATGAACGATCAATGGCCAGGTCCGAGTGATCAATCAATGACCAATGAGCAATGACCTAGTGGATAGTTCAAGTTATGGGGGCCGACGCTTTGACTTGGAGGAGCGATCGGCAAGATTTGGTGAAGCTGTCATTGCGTTCTGCAAACGCGTGCCGCTTAACGTGATCACCGCGCCGATCATCGATCAGCTGGTGAAGGCCGGGACGAGCATCGGCGCCAATTATTGCGAGGCCGACGAAGCCGACTCCCGAAAAGAGTTCCGCTATCGAATCAGCATCTGCAAACGCGAATCAAAAGAGAGCAGGCACCACATTCGCATGATCGTTGCGGCAGAACCGCAGTTGCGCGATGAAGGTCGCCAGTTGTGGCAAGAAGCCAAGGAGTTGAATCTCATCTTTGCCGCGATCCTGCGAAAGATGAACAATAGGAATGGCCAATGACCAAGCTCCAGTGACCAATCAATGGTCAAGCCCCAAGGACCAAAAGCCCGGTTGGGAATTCGTCATTGGCCAATGGGATTTGACTGGTCATTGGCATTTGGTCATTGGGCATTATCGGTGCTCGGACGTTGGCCTTTATGCACCCTCGCCTCGAAATGATCGGCGTTCGCAAGCGCTTCGGCGCGACCCTGGCGCTGGACGGCGTGGATTTCGCGGTGCCGGCCGGGTCGGTGCATGCCCTGGTGGGAGAGAACGGCGCGGGCAAGAGCACGCTGATGAAGGTGCTCGCCGGCGCCATGCCGCGGATGAAGGCCACATGCGCCTGGATGGAGTGCCGTACGCGCCGCGCGATCCGATGGCGGCCCGCCGGGCGGGCGTGGCCATGATCTACCAGGAGCTGTCTCTCTGTCCGCATCTTTCGGTCCAGGAGAATATCGTCCTGGGCATGGAGCCGGTGCTCGGCGGCTGGCTGCGGCGCGGCGAGATGCGCCGAAGGGCAAAAGCGGCGCTGGCGCAGCTCGGCCATGCGGAGATTTCCCCGGGCATGGCCGCCGGGAAGCTTTCGGTTGCCACCCAGCAACTCGTCGAGATCGCCCGGGCGCTGGCTGTGGGATGCCGCGTGCTCGTGCTCGATGAGCCGACCAGCAGCCTGACGCAGGAAGATGCACAGCGTCTGTTCGAACTGGTCGCCAACCTGCGAGACCAGGGGCACGCGATCGTGTACATCTCCCATTTTCTGGAAGAAGTGAAGCAGGTTTCCGACCACTTCACCGTCCTGCGCGATGGTCGCACCGTTGGCGGTGGAATCACTGCCGATGCCGGCATCGAGCAGATCGTCGCCCTGATGGTTGGCCGGGAGGTGAACGATCTCTATCCGCGCTCGCGTCGGTCTTTCGGCGACGTTGTCCTTGACCTGAACAATCTTGCGGGAAAACCAAAACCGCGAAACGCCAGCCTGCAATTGCAACGCGGCGAGGTGCTCGGCATCGCCGGATTGATGGGCGCGGGCCGCACCGAATTGCTGCGGGTGATCTTCGGCCTGGATCCGGTCCGCCGCGGAAACGTCCGGGTGAAAAGCTTCAGCGGTTTCGTTTCGCCTGCCGGGCGCTGGAGGCAGGGCGTCGGCATGCTCAGCGAGGACCGCAAAGCCGAAGGCCTCGCCCTGAAGCTGAGCATTGCGGAGAACCTCACACTCTCGAACATGGCCGGCCTGGGACCCGCAGGAACGCTCATTCCATCCCGGCAGAATCGCGCCGCGACGAACTGGATCGACAAGCTCTCCATCAGGTGCCGCTCCGCGGCCAGCCCGTCGCCGACCTCTCCGGCGGCAACCAGCAGAAGGTCGCACTCGCACGCCTGCTGCACCATGACTGTGATGTGCTGCTGCTCGATGAGCCCACCCGCGGCATCGACGTGGGCAGCAAGGCCAGATCTACCGCCTGATCGACGAGCTGGCGTGCAGCGGCAAGGCGGTGCTGATGGTCAGCAGCTATCTGCCGGAACTGCTGGGTATCTGCGATCGCATTGCCGTCATGTGCCGTGGAATTCTGGGCCAAGCCCACTCGGTCGACGAGCTTGATGCCCATTCGGTGATGCTGGAAGCGACCGGCGGCAAGAGCCTGGCCGTGGCGCAGGACTGAAGAAAGGACCGTCGTGACCACCACGCTCGAGCTATCCCCGCAGACGGCCATCGCCGGCCGGCGCTGGATCCAATGGCTCAACATCCTCGGCACCGCCGCGGCCCTGCTGCTCATCTACGGCTTCTTCTGCTTTGAAGTTCCCCGCAGCTTCGCGACCTTCGGCACCGCCGAAACCATCCTTCGCCAGATGACGATCGTCGCCATCGCCGCGATGGGCGCCACCCTCATCATCATCTCCGGCGGCATCGACCTCTCCGTCGGCTCGATCATCGCGTTGACCACCGTCGTCATCGCCCTGCTCCTCAAGCACGGCTACGGCCCGGTCACCGCGTCGATCGGAGGCGTGCTTGCGGGCTGTCTATGCGGCCTGGTCAACGGCGCCCTTATTACCGGCTTTCGCGTCGTCCCCTTCATCGTCACGCTCGGCACCATGGGCATCATCCGCGGCGCCGCCAAAGGACTGGCCAACAACAACCCAGTTTACGTCAGCCCGCACGGCCTCGACGCTCTCACGGCCGCGCTGTCGAAAGATCAGTGGTGGATGCTCGTTCCCGGCTGCGTCTGGATCATGCTCGGCTGCGTGGTCGTGACGGCGCTAGTGCTGCGATACACCCGTTACGGCCGCCATGTCGTCGCCATCGGATCCAACGAGCAGACCGCCCGCCTGTGCGGCGTGCCGGTAACGCGGGTGAAAATCCTGGTCTATGTTCTCGGCGGCTTGTTCGCCGGCATCGCGGGCGTGATGCAGTTCTTGCGCCTGACCATTGGCGATCCAACCGTGGCCGACGGACTGGAACTGGACATCATCGCCGCCGCCGTCATCGGCGGAGCGAGCCTCGCCGGTGGTGAAGGTTCGGCCGTCAACACGCTCATCGGCGCCGCCATCATGAACACCCTCCGCACCGGCAGCGCCCACATGGGCTGGCCCAACTGGCGGCAGCAGATCATCACCGGCGTGATCATCATCATCGCCGTGGCCCTCGACCGCTTGCGTCAGCGCAAGACCGCGACTTAGCATGGCCGCGCCATCGTTTCGGCGTAAGGAAAATCATGAAATGCATCATGGTCATGTTCGATTCGCTCAACCGCCACATGCTGCCGCCCTACGGCTGCGACTGGACGCACGCGCCGAACTTCGAGCGGCTGGCCGAGCGCACCGTCACGTTCGACCGCTCGCTACGTCTGCTCCATGCCCTGCATGCCCGCCCGGCGCGAGCTGCACACCGGCCGGCCCAACTTCCTGCACCGCTCCTGGGGCCCGCTCGAGCCGTTCGACGATTCCGTGCCGCGAGATGCTCAGCAGAGCACGGCGTCTACACCCACCTGGCCACCGACCACTACCACTACTGGGAGGACGGCGGCTGCACCTACCACAACCGCTACAACTCCTGGGAGTTCTTCCGCGGCCAGGAGGGCGACCCCTGGAAGGGCCAGGTCCGCCGACTCCCGGCATCCGCGACCGACGGAATGGCCGACCGCGCGATGCCACACTGGCGCGCAGGACTGGATCAACCGCCCGTTCATGCACGGAGGAAGGCGACATGCCCCAGGCCCGCACCTTCGCGCGGGCATGGATTTCATCCGACCGCAACCACGCCGCAGGACAACTGGTTCCTCCAGATCGAAACCTTCGACCCGCACGAGCCGTTCTTCGTCCCGAGGAGTTACAAGGAGCTCTACCCGAGCACGATCTACAAAGGCCCGCATTTCGACTGGCCCGCCTATCGGGCGCGTCAGCGAGACGCCCGAGGAGGTCGAGCACGTCCGCTACGAGTATGCCGCCCTGCTGAGCCATGTGCGATGCAATACCTCGGCCACGTGCTCGACGCCATGGACGAGCTACGACCTGTGGGAGGACACGATGCTGATCGTCTGGACCGACCACGGCTTCCTGCTCGGCGAGCACGACTGCTGGGCGAAGATGCTGGATGCCGCTGGTACGAGGAGATCGCCCACACGCCGTTGTTCATCTGGGACCCGCGGAGCAAAACCGCCAACGTGCGGCGCGGATGCGCTGGTCCAGCCCGCCCTCGACCTGGGGCCGACGCTGCTGGAGTTCTTCGGCCTCGACGCCGACGAAGGACATGACCGGCCGAAATCTCCGCCAGACCATCGAGAACGACACGCCCATCCGCGAGGCGGCGATCTTCGGCACTTTCGGCGGCGCAGGTGAACGTCACCGACGGGCGCTACGTGTACATGCGCAAGCCCGTGCACGAGAACAACGGCCCTCTCTGTCAGTACACGCTGATGCCCACGATCATGCGGGGCTTCAAGCCGCAGGAACTGCTCCGCACCGCCGAGCTGGCGGCGGAGCCGTTCCCGTTCACCAAGGGCATCCGCACCTTGCGATTGACCGCCGAGGCCGGCGGCGGCAAGAAAAAAGCCGATCCCGGCCACGAGCTTTACGATCTGGCCAACGATCCGCAGCAGCAGCACTCATTGAACGACCGCGCGCTCGAAGAGCGAATAACCAAGCTTCTGATCGCGCAGATGAAACGCTACGAAGCCCCCGCGGAGCAGTTCGTCCGACTCGGGCTCGATTCATAAAGAGCCGAATCGCTTCATCCCGAGGAAGCCCGCCGGCAGATCGGTTTTCCCCCCGGTTGCAAGATCCGCCAGGATCTCCCCGACCACCGAGGCGAACTTGAACCCATGCCCGCTGAACCCGCAGGCAAGGGCAACGCGCCGATATCCCGGATGCCGGTCGATGACAAAGTGATGATCCGGCGAGTTCGTGTACATGCACACGCCGCATTTCCGCCAGCGGGCCATCGGCATCCGGTACAAACTGCTGAATCGCGCCGCGAATCTCCCGCTCATCCGCTTCAGTCACCTCGCGCTCGATGGTATCCGGATCGGTCGGCGTACCGGGCCGATGCCAGGCCAGCTTGAAACCCGGATCGCCGCAAAGCATCGGAAAACCATACAGCAGCGTGCCTCCCGTCTGCCCGATCGCCCAGGCCGGCAGCTTCCCCATGGCAAACAGCTCCGGATTCTTCGGCGCACCCAGGCCATCACCTGCCGCGTCACCGCCAGCTTCTCACCCAGGTTCGCCAGCAGCCTCCCCGTCCAGGCACCGGCGGCAAAGACAATCTGCTCGGCTCGGTATTCCCCTCGGTCGGTCCGCACCGCAATGAAATCCGCTTCTTCCTTCCACTCGGCAAGCGATTCGTTCTCATGAATCACCGCGCCGTGTCTCTGCGCCAGCTCAGCGTGCGCCAAGATGCATTTCTCCGGCACCAGAAATCCCGCGTTCTCCTCCAGCATCCCCACCGATCTCTTCTGACAGCCGAAACTGCAGGAATCGCCTGGCCAGTTCCGCGTGATCGAACAATTGGTAAGGCAGCCCGTGCTTCCGTGCCGATTGCAGCGCCCCTTCGATCGCCGGATCGTCCGGCCGTCCCATGTACAAACCGCCGATCCTGTGCAGCAGTTTTTCTCCGCTCTGTTTCTGGAGCTTCTCCCACAATTCGAAGGCCCGCCGCAACAATGGCACGTAATCCGGGTGTTCGTAATAGGCCATGCGGATCATGCGCGACAGCCCGTGCGAACTGCCCATCGTGTTGGGAACTGAAAAGCGGTCGATCCCCAGCACGCGCAGGCCGCGGGATGCCAGGTGATAGCAGGCCGCCGATCCCATCGCCCCGACGCCCACGACGATCGCATCGAATGATTGGGTCACGCTATCATCTTTTCACCAGAGGCAAGTGCAGTCCATGAGCGGCAAGCGCAGTTTGGAGAATTCGACCGCGGCAGTTCATTCGAATCTCCGCCCTGTCTCTTCTGCTTCTTTGCAGCGCCTCGGCCTCTCGGCCTGCCACCGCGCCGGCGGTTCACCTGCTCTACCGCGGCATCCAGCCCGGCCCCATCCCCACCACCGCGACCGATCAGCACGGCCGGCCATTCAAAGTCACGGGCCTCAGCGGCATCGTCTGGGCCGGCGGCTCGACCTTCTGGACTGAAGAGGACAACTCCAACAAGCTCGTCCGCTTCGACGTGACCTTCAACCCCGATTGCTCGATCCGCAAATTCCGCATCACCGGCGGCTTAAGCGTCGCCGAATACCACGACTACGAAGGCATCACACTGCTCGGCCCGCACACCGTCCTGCTCAGCGAAGAAGACACCCCCGGCATCCACGCCTTCGACCTGGCCACCGGCAAAAAGTGCTTCGACGTAAAAGTCCCCGATGTCTATCTCCACGGCAACACGGTGCCCAACCAGGGTTTTGAATCCCTCACCCGCAGCCCCGATGGCAAATCCCTCTGGACGGCCAACGAGCGGGCCCTGGTCTGCGACGGCAACACGAGGCTCATCGCCGAGCCCTTCGGCTCGACCACGCGCTCCGCCTTCAGCATTTCACGCTTGAACGCGGCATCCCCGTCGCCGATCATCAGTTCGTCTACCGCACCAGCGGCGTGCACGATCTCGGCGGCTACATCGGCCTCTCGGACCTGGTCGCCCTGCCCGATGGGCGGTTGCTCGCGCTTGACCGCTCGGCGGCGGAGGGAATCACCGGCGACAAATCCATCCGCACGCGCATCTTCCTGGTGGACACGCGCGGGGCCACCGACACCTCCGGCAGCGAATACGCCAGGGGGCTGGATGACAAGCCCCTCCGCGAGGTGACTAAGACGCCGCTCTATGACGGCTTCATCTTCGACGACAACGGCGAAAACCTGGAGGGCCTGTGCCTCGGCCCGCAGGTTGGGAAAAACCGCTGGATCGTGCTGGGCGTGGTGGATGACACCGACGGCATTCACGTCAGCAAGACGCGGCTGGTGGCGTTTGAGCTGCTGATGGGAACTTGAATCCCACTTGGGGCTGACGATACAGTTCCCATCATCGTGGCAACGTGGACAACCGGAATCGAGAGCGATCCCCGGATTCTCCGCGGCAAGCCTTGCATTAAGGGGACCAGAATACCCGTCGCCCTGGTTCTCGGTTATCTGCCGGTGGGCAAATCGACCGAACAAATCCTCACCGAATTTCCAGATCTCGTGCCTGAAGACATCACCGTGGAGGAAAGATGCCCGACGAAGTCGAAAAGCTCCTGACGGAGATTCGCGACATCCAGAAAGAGCACCTGGCCGAATATCGCCGTGTTACCGAGCGAATGATGGAGGTCCAGACGCTGGCGATGAAGAGGCAATTGCGATCGCTCCAGATCGGGGTCGGCGCACTTCTGTTCGTTCTGATTGGAGTCGCCCTGATGGTGCTCACGACGTGGCATCCCGGCCATTGAGCCTGTCAAAACGCCGAAACGATGCCAGGATCAATTCGTGATGCCGGGAAGCTATGCTTCTCTGCCGAAAAATCACCCATTGTGCACGCAAAGCCCCAAAGCCATTTCTGGCGCGGCCCTTCTGGCGTGATTACCTGCTCGCATACGTCCTGATCGGCGCCGGCTGCCTTCTGCTCGATAGTGGTGACACGCGCCGACCCCCGGGCGACCTGCGCCCGTTGATCCCTGGCGGCGTGGTCTTCTGCTGCGGCATGGCGATCTTCCTTTGCGCCTTTGGCTGGTCGCTGGGCCAGGGTTGGACCGGCGTATTCGGCGGCCTCGAACGCCGCCGCGCCCAGCGAGGCCTTTGCCCCAGGTGCGGCTATGACCTGCGCGCCGACGCCCGACCCCTGCCCGGAATGCGGAGCGGTTCCGCCTGCCCGCGCCGCGCCGGGTGACCGAGCAACGGATTGAGCCGGTCAACCCCCTGCGCCCTGGTCTTTTGGCTTCGCCGCCCGCTGGTGCAACCGCCGGGGCCAGGCCGGCCCGGTCTCCACCGCTGTGCAAGTCACCATCACCGCCAGCATCGCCAGGGCGACGTGAGGGAGTATACTGGCGCTCGCATGTGGTTTGCCGATCTGAGCCCCTGCACGTACTTCCGCGTCGATGTTCCCCTCGTTGCCGTTGGTTGGCTTGAGCGCGGCAAGCCCTACACCATCGGTAATGTTGACCGAGCAATCCATGACGCCTTGGTCGAGATGCGGAAACATCCGCTGCCACGGATGACCTTCAGAGGATATCACCACTGCGCTCTCTGCCCCTATGCCGGCGAAGCGAAGGGCTGCGTCAACCTCCTGCTCCCGGGCGATGGCGTCCTGTATGTCTGCCCGGAGCTGATCGTGCACTATATGAACGCCCACGGGTATGCTCCACCGGAGGTGTTTTGCCGCGCCGTGCTCGCCTGCCCGCCGATGCGGTCGATGCAGTACCTGAAAGCGATCGCCTCGCGCGGCGGCAGCAGATTGCTCGGTAACAGTTGAAGGTGAGGGATGTCAAAATGACCCAACACCCGATTCCTGAAGAACATGATCGTGTCTACAAGCAGGCGGTGGCTCTGGCTTGGCCGTTCCTGAACATCCATAGCCGCCCCTCACCGAAATTCGGCGATGATGAGAGAAAAAAACTGAATCATGCCATCGACCTGTTTGATCGGGTTCTGCGTCTGAACCCAGTGAACTGGGCGGCTATGTGGCTCATGGGAAAGTCATACCAGCGACTGGGCAAGCATGAACAAGCCTTGAAACTGTTCGCCGCGGCACACGAGATAAAACCTGATCAGCCGGATGTCTCTCGAGAAGCATCGCTGGAGGCGATCGACCTAGGAAGGCCAATCGAAGCGATCCACTACTGCAAACATGCTCTTGCGGCGAAGCCTTCCGATCCTGGACTTCGCGCAAATCTCGCGTTGGCGACGCTGTTCTCTGGTGCGCCAGAAGAGGCGGCGGCGATCGCTCGTGAAGCTTTGGAGCATGATCCTTCGGACAAAATCACCCAACGAATTCTGGACGTTTGTGAGTCCGTGCTGGCCAAAAAGCGCCCCTGCCCGCTACATGTGCGCGATCTTGGCCGTCTATAACCGGCAGTCTGCGGCCAGCCCATTCTCTTCTCATCCCACCCCCTTTCGGCGAAACTCACCCCTTCAATGTCCAACGCCACCAAAACCAGCCAAACCGCCACAGGTCTGACCATCTGACCGGTGCACACATGCGAAGCGCTCCCCTTGACCATCTGATCCAGCGCCCCGCCATCGACGCCGACCGCGATCTGATCTACCAGATCCTCCACGCCTCGCTCGGCCCATATGTCGTGCAGACGTTCGGACAGTGGGACGATGCGGGTCAGCGCAAACGCTTTGACCAAGTCACCCGCACCGAGGATCACGCGATCCTCGAGCTCAATGGGCAACCCGTCGGCTGCCTGTGTCTCCGGCAGTCTGAGACGGAAATTCGCCTCATCCGGCTGTTCATTCTCCCGGATTTCCAGAACCGGGGATTGGGAACGCATGCTTTGACAGGAATCCTCGCCACCGCGGATGAGCGCGGCCTCCCCGTCCGCCTGCGCGTTCTGCGCGTCAACCCGGCCCGACGGCTTTACGAGCGTCATGGGTTTGTGGTCACCGACGAAAGCGAGGCACATTACACGATGATCCGCGCTGCTCGCTGCCAGAGTGCGATACCGATGCGTCCGTAATCCGAGTCCGAGCCCGTCCCCTTCTCACGGCACGGCATTTCGGCGAAACTCCCCTGCTCAATGTCCAAAGCCACCGAGCCCCGCCGCGCGAAAACTCGCGCTCAGTATGACCCCGTCGAGCTGCTGGACCGGATCACGGCCGGCTCGCGTCCATCATTCTGTGCAAAGACGCCCGCCGCCGCGCGATCCTGGCAGCGGCAGACACGCAAGAGGCTGTCGGCCTGCCTCGGATTTATCGATGCACCTCGCGTGGACCCCAGGCCTCGCGTGACCGAATCCGTCGATCGCGGCTCTTACGTCCGGCATAAGATCGTGCTGCGAACCATGCCGGGGGCCGAGCTTCCGCTCTACCTGCTGATTCCCAAAAAGCGAATTGCCAAACCGCTCCCCGCCGTGCTCGCCCTCCACGGCCACGGCTACGGCGTCAAGGACATCGTCGGCCTCTGGGAAGACGGCCGCGAGCCGCCTCAAGCCCAGGGGATACCACAACGATTTCGGCTGCGCCCTGGCCGAGGCGGGGTTCGTCGTGGCGGCGCCGGAGATTTCCGGCTTTGGCGAGCGGCGGCACGCGTATCCGAACGAGCAACTCTGGCGCATGAATCCGACCTGCCACGGCGGCAACACCTACGCCATCATGCTCGGCAAATCCATCGCCGGCCTGCGCGTGCTGGACAACATGCGCGTGCTCGATTACCTGCAGACCCGGCCCGAGGTCGACCAAAACCGCATCGGCGCCATGGGCATCTCCGGCGGCGGCATGAACACCTTCTTCACCACCGCGCTTGATTCCCGCATCAAGGCCTGCGTGATCTCCGGCTATTTCTGCGACTGGCGGCATAGCATCCTCAATATCTTCCATTGCACCTGCAATTTCGCCCCCGGGCTCTTGAACCTGGGCGAACTGTCAGATCTGGCCGGTTTGATCGCGCCGCGACCCTGCCTTGTCGAAAACGGCACCCATGATGACATCTTTCCCATCGAGCACGTCAAGCAGACGGTTGCCAAAGCCCGCGGGGCATGGAGAATCTTCGGGGTACCCAAAAACCTTCAGACCGACTATTTTGCCGGTGCGCACCAGATTCACGGCATGGTGGCGTACCGATTTCTCAAAGCGCACCTGACGGTCAATCACAAGTGACAAGTGACAAAGGACAAGTGACAAAGGACAAAACCATGGATCTTTGCATCAGCTACTGGTCGGTGAAAGACGGCCTGGCCAACGAGCGACCTGTTGAAGAGGCGATTGTCGAAGCGAAGAGCGCTGGATTCGACGGGATCGAGCTGGCCGTCTCCACCGGCGGCGTGCTGTCGGTCGAGACAGACCAGAAGACGATGGAGTCCTACCGCAAGCTCGGTGAAAAGCACGGTATGAAGCTCGAGACGCTGGCCTGCGCTCTCACCTGGCAATTCAGCCCGACCCATCCCGATCAGGAGATCCGCCGCAAGTCGATCGAGCTTCATGCAGCCGCCTTGCAACGGGCGGCGTGGCTCGGCGCCAAGTCCATGTTGTATGTCCCCGGCGCCGTGAAGATCCCCTGGAACCAGAACCACGCGCCTGTGCCCTACGACAAGGCCGTCGGCTGGGCCCGCGAGGCCGCGTGCGAGCTGGCCGAAGTCGCCGAGCGCGTGAAGGTCGAGCTGTGCATCGAGAACGTCTGGAATGGCATGTTCTACTCGCCGCTCGAGTTCGCGCAGTTTGTCGATTCCGTCGGCTCCAAGAGCGCCGGCATCTACTTCGACATCGGCAACGTCCTGGGCTATCACCAGCATCCGCCGCACTGGATCGAGCTCTTGGGCCAGCGCATCCGCCGCATTCACATCAAGGATTTCAAGAACTCGATCGGCAACATCACCGGCTTCTGCGATCTCTTGGACGGGGATGTGCCGTGGAAGGAATCCTTCACCGCTTTGCGCAAGATCGGCTATGACAAGACGATCGTCGCCGAAATGATGCCCCCGGCCGAAGGCCTGCTCAAGCGCACCGCCGAGGCGATGAAGAAGATCGTGAAGATGTAAGTCGGCTGCGACGAAAAGCTGATCCGTGGCGGGGCTCCCAACCTCAACGGGAGATTTTATGCCAATTGAAAACGTCAAGGACGTGACGGCACTGCTCCAGGTCTTCGACATGCGCAAGAGCGTCGCCTTCTACACCGACGTGCTCGGATTCGAGATCACCGCCAGGCACGAACCCGATGGGCATCTGTACTGGGTCAGGATGAAGCTCGGCGGAGCGAGGCTGATGCTGAACGCGAAATACGAGGACGATCAGCGTCCGCAGCAGCCGGACGCGCCGACGGGGCATGATGATGTTGGGTTGTATTTCCATTGCGACGATGTGGATGCCGCCTACGCCGCGATCCGTGACAAGTGGCCGCATGTGAAGCCACCGAAGGACGCGTACTATGGCATGCGACAGATGTATCTCAAAGATCCTGATGGGTTTGTCCTCTGCTTCCAGCATCCGGTGAATCAGAAATAGAATGTGCTACGGAATGGCACTGGTGCGCACGGGCCAGCGGAGCATGTGATTGGAAAGTTTGACATCGATCTCGATCCGCAACTGACCCGCTGGGCCGGCCTCAAAGAGCCCGGCTGTGCCCTCGGTCTGATCGACAATGGCAAACTGGTCTTCAATGCCGGATTCGGCGTCGAAGATCTGAAGGCACGGCATCCCATCACGGGCGAGAGCCAGTTCGATATTGGCTCCGAAGCCAAGCAGTTCACGGCCGCCTGTATTGCGCTGATCGAACAGGAAGGCCGCATTGCTTCGGACGAGGAAATTGGCCAGATCCTCCCGGATTTGCCCGAAGCTTACAGGCGGATCTTGATCGAACAGCTCCTCCATCACACCAGTGGCATCCCAAACTTTTTCCCCATGCTGCGAGAACGCGGCATGCTGAACCAACCGTGCGCGTTGGAGACCGTCTATGAGTTCATCTGTCAGATGCCGTCAACGGAGTTTCCGCCCGGCGAGCGTTTCGCATACAGCAATTCCGGTTATGCGCTGCTGGCACGGATCGCAGAGCAGGTTGAAGGAACCTCCTTCCGCGAGATCATTCAGCGCCGCATCTTTGACCCTTTGGAGATGAACGATTCGTTCGTGCACGATACGCCCGGCGCAGACGTATGCGCATCACGCCAAGGGACATTTGTTCGAGGAGGGTTCCGGCTATCGCGAATGCTGGCATCCGGGGTACGCAGTGCCCGGAGCCGGATGCCTCTACTCGTCGGTCCGCAATTTGGCCCGCTGGATGGCGGGACTGCACGACGGCGCGCTCGCCGGGCCGGAATTGCTGCGTCGGATGCTGCGGCCGGGGCGTTTGAACGATGCGTCGGAAACCAAATACGGCTGGGGACTCGACTGGGGTCAATGCTTCAACGCTCACGACACTTTGCCCATCATCGCACACAGTGGCAGCCACGGCGGTTCGCGCGCGATCATGCTCCACGCTCCAAGGCATGGCTTCTCGATCATTTTCTTGTGCAACAATCGGCGAATCGATCACGCCCGGATCGCGCTTGAAATGGCGGGGCGATTGGCTGGATGACGCAAGCGAGGTCTTCGCAATAGCCGTACCCTTGAATGATGGTTGCCGCCCTTGGCAAGGTCATGAACGCCTTAACAGGGCGGCGTCGATTCCCACAGCGGGCGGCGGAACCACCCAAAATCACCGCGGCAACCTTGGGATTCGCTGTATATGCCGCACTTATCTTTTCGGCCAGCAAGCGGCGAGCTTGCGCCGCTGGAGTTGGTTGCAGCAAATCCCGCATTCCGTCCATCTGAACGCATGGCGCAATTGCATTCAACAGACGACAACGAACTCATCGACCGCAGCCGGGTCTGGGAATCTGCATCTCCCTCCTCAACACCCGCAGCCCGAAGCTCGTCAGCAGGATCGCTGCAACCGCCGGCACCAGCACCGTCCCCATCATCAAGAGCGACGCCTCGATCATCGGGTCGTAGCGCACCATGTGCACCCATGTCATCAGGATCGGCGTCAGCACCTGCGGGTTCTGCGGCATCAGCAGCACCGTCGCCGGAACTTCCGTCAGCGACAGCGCCCCCACCAACAGCGCCCCCGCCACCAGCATAGGCCAGGCAACAGGCCAAACCACGCTACCCGCCGCACGCAGAGGCGTCGCGCCATCGACGGATGCCATATCCCGCAGTTCGCGCCACGGGCGCGACCAGGTTCCCTTCCCTGCGGCCACCGCCAGCCAGCCAAACCGACCCACGTACGCGATCACAGGAACCACCGAGGTGTCGTACGCCCAGTCAAGCCACGGGCGGTTGTAGATGCGGATCAATCCGATCGCCAGCAACTGCCCCCCGACCAGGAAGCTCGCCCCCGTGATTGCAAGGCTTCCTGGAATCCATCGCACGCCGATGAAAAACGCCGCGATAAGCCCGACCGCCGCTGCTTCGGAAGCGATCTGCATTGCACCGTTGACCTGCGGCCCGAATTCGTCCCACATGCGCGGCAGCGAAAACCCGCTTCTTAACGATACGAGCAAACAGACCAGAGGCACACCGATGTTCAGGAGAATCAGGCCAATCGTCACGCCAAGCGTCCACTTCGATACGTCCAGCACCGGCGGCCAGTCCCCATGAGTCAGCGCCTCGCCGGTGCTTGCCGCCGATGCGCCCCAGGCAGCAACGATCGCAAGCAGAATCGTTACCGCCAGAAGCGGCGCATCCGTTGCCAGCGCCGCAGCCTGCGCTGCTGCTGATCCGGAGATTTCATGCCCCCGCCCTCGTAGCCTCTTCCGGCAATCGAGTTGCTCGCGGAGCTGAGAGCGCCGGTGTCGAAGACCATGCGGACCTCGGTGGCAACGACGCTGATGCCGGTCGGCTCGTAAACCGAAAACTCCTGCGTCGCCAGGATCGTCACGATCGCCATCGAGGCGATGATCGGCCCCAGAAGCTGCCGGAAAGTGACGCGGCGGAGCGCGCCATCGAGCACCGCGTGCTGCTGCACGCCGGTCTCGAGCCGCCGCAGCGCCAAGCCGACCAGCACCGCCGGGACCGCCCACAGCCAGGTACCCAGCGACCAGATGCAGCGGAAGATGTCCACTGGTCCGTTGGGGATGATAAACGACTTGGGCCCGGTCTGATCGACGGTGAGCGTGAAACCGATGCTCCGCAGCGCATCAGAGCCCGGCCTGAAGAACCATGAGTAGAAATGTCCCAGAGGCACCGCCGCCAGCCGCGCGAATTGCGACCAACCATAAGCGTAGGACAGACTTGGCAGTACCAGCGCCGACGGAATCACCACCCAAAGCACCCGGGCCAGCACCCCTCTGCCGCGCCCTAGCACAAATGCTGCCGGAATCCCCATTGCCGCTGCAATGATCGCCGCCCCGGCGTTGTAGGCGAGCGTCCGCCCGAGCAAGGTCAGCCGAAACGCATTGGGCACAAACTGCTCGCGCACCGCGGGATTCGACACAATCACCGCCGCCATCCACAACAGCGGCAGAACGCTACAGGTAAACACCACCAACAACGCAGGAGCGCCGGCAAGCCAGGATGGCAGTCCAATTCTTCGCAATGGGTTCAAGCCCTCTTTTAATCCGCGGCCAACGTCAACAGGATTAGCCACGGTGAGCACACAGGTCGCAGAGAGATCGCAAATCCGAGACTTCAGATCCGAAACGCCTTCTCCGTGATCTCTGTGACTCTTCTATGATTGCCATTGAGCGTACAACCCTTATCGTCCCGCGGCTCGCTCATTCCGGCTTGCGCCTCTCCAGGATCGCCGTCGCCTCGCGCTGGGCCCTTGGGTACATTTTCGCTGCCAGTTGGTAGTCCACCGGCATCGCCTTGATGGTATGGGGTCCGCCGCGGACGCTCCAGTGGGCAAACTTCATGTCGATGAGCATCTTCTCGGTTTTTTCGCTCGTCAGGAAGTCAATCAGCCTCTTGGCCAGTTCCGGGTGCGGGCACCCCTTGACCAATCCAACCGTCGTCGGCATCGCCAGCGTGCCCATGCCCTTCTGGTCGGGAACGATCAGGGTGAGCTTCCCGCCATTGGCTTGTGAATTGGTCACATCATCGTTGTCTGTGATGCCGAGCTGGTAGATACCCGCGCCGATTCGGTCGGCAACCTCGGCGTTCCCCCCCAAGAGTGCAATCCCGTTGTCGTGCAGCTTCCGGCACCAGTCTTCCGTCTTCTGGATCCCCCAGACCGCATAGAGCGCCGCCAGGTGCGCGCCCGTCGCACCCGCCGTGGGCCGGGCCAGGCAGATGCGATCCTTCAGACGCGGATCAGCCAGGTCCTCAATGCTGTTGATCGGGAAATCCGGTGGTGGGCTCCCCACCGCCAGCACGCGGGCGCGCACGCCCACGCCCGTCCAGAATCCATTCGCATCCTTGTATTGTGCCTCCACCTCTTTGGCCGCGGGTGGCTTGTATGCAGCGAGAATGTGCTCGTTGGCCAGCCGCACCGACAGAAACGCCTCGCTCCCCCACCAGACATCGCACCGCGGATGATCGGCTTCAGCCTCGAGCTTGCCGGCCAGCCCAACCGACTTGCTCGATTCGATGTCGTAGATCGGCGTAACGCCAATGCCCGTCTCCCTCTCGAAAGCCGAAAAGACTTTGCTCGCATACGGCTGGTCCACGCTGCAATAAACCACAACCGCCGGCCCCGCCGGCCTGGAACTACACCCAGCCAACAGCGACACAATCGCCACCAGGCACATCAAAGACAAAATCAGCTTCATCATCGGATTTCCCGCACCAGTCTAAGACAACGGCTTCAGTAACATCAAACCCGCCTGCCTCGCCCCGAAGCGATTACGCCTCCTTCCCGGTTGAAGTTTTCGCCCCCTGACGCCGGCATTTGACAAAAGTTTCAGCCAAAATCCAGCCATAATGGAAAGCTCCGTCGCCACCTGATGACGAACGCCCGGGGATTCTTACAATACTTGCACAATGACTTCTGCAACCGCGAGCGAACTCGTTGAGCAGGATTTGCACGATGGAGATAAACATGATCCGTGTCGGAATCATCGGCCTGGGAATGATGGGCCGCACCCACTATGAAGCCTACAAGGAAATCGAAGATGCACAGGTGATCGCGATCGCCGACTCCAATCCGAAGCGCGCCGCCGGCGATCTCGCGGGAACTGCGGGAAACGTGCTGGATGGCGGGATCGACCACCTGCCGATGGACCAGATCAAGGGCGTCCTCGACTACAACGAGCTTCTGGCAATGAGCAATGTGGACGTCGTCGACGTCTGTATCCCGACGAACCAGCACGCCGAGGCTTCGGTCGCAGCCCTTAAGGCCGGCAAACACGTCGTCTGCGAAAAGCCCCTGGCGCGACCAGCGCCGAGGGCCAGAGGATCGCCGCAGCGGCACGGGAGGCCAAAGGCTTTTTCATGCCCGCCATGTGCATGCGCTTCTGGCCGCAATGGGCGTGGGTCAAGAAGGCCGTGGACGAGAAGACCTACGGAAAGGTGCTCAGCGCAGCCTTCCGCCGCGTCTCCACATCACCGACCGGATACAACGGCTGGTACAAGGACGGAGCCATCTCCGGCGGCGCATTGCTCGATCTGCACATTCACGACACAGACTTCATTCAATATCTCTTCGGCATGCCCCGGGCCGTGTATTCGCGCGGGTATTCCAAATACTCCGGCTCCATCGATCATCTGACCACGCACTTCATCTACGACGGCATCCCGCACGTGGTCGCCGAAGGCGGGTGGGCATTTGCACCTGGTTTCAGGTTCTCGATGCGGTACACGGTCAATTTCGAGCAGGCGACCGCGGATTTTGACCTGGCCCGTGAGACGCCGTTACTCCTGACCCGTAACGGCAAGACCGAACCGATCGATGCGGGCACCGGTTACGGCTACGTTGGCGAATTGCGGTACTTCATCGACTGTGTCAAGCGGAAGCAGCCGCCAACCATCGTCACCGCGGACGACGCCGTGCGCAGCCTGAGGATCGTCGAGGCGGAGCTTCAAAGCGCCCAAGCCGGCGAAACCGTTCGTCTCTAAAAAGTCCGCGCTCGTCTTTTCCACATGCCTGGGGTCGCTGCGCTCTGTGCACCAGGCCGATGCATGCGCAGGTGTGTCAGTTCCCACCGGGCGTGACAGTCTGACACCGCCTGCATCCGATCGCTTCAGATTCTCCGGCCGGACTCATCTCTTCCATCCGCGCAGATGGCGATGCCACGCCACAGAGGGGGGGGGTCCGAACCAGCCCCAGCGACAGTGTTAATGATGACACACTTTTTGCCGCGTCGGATGCGGGACGTGGAACGAACGTTGCATCGACCTCTCGTGTGATGCGATGGATCGCACCGGCAGGCGCGCCCGCCGGTCGTTGGACGGATGATTGAGTTGAACGGATTCGTGGGTTCTTACCTTTGGCTTCCCCGTGTGGGGCCAGGAAGGTGTCTTATGGTTTCCCAATCTGAACAAGTCCCAGTGACTACCCCCACTGGCACGACAGTAACGGATGATCGGGGTATTCGTCAGCAGGCCGCATATCCTGTATATCAGGGTGAAAGCGTGGCGCTGCAGTATCGGTCTTTCTGGGGTGCGGTGATTGCCGGCTCTCTGATCGCGATCTCGATTTCGCTCCTATCCTACGCCTTGATGTTTGGCTGCAACGTCGGCGTCTATAACCCGACAGGAGCTGTGACCCTGGGTTGGGGTGCGGCAGTGTGGATCGTGATCACCTCGTGTATCGCCCTGCTGATCGGCGGCTATGTGTCCAGTGCGTTGACTCGCCCCGTGTCGATGGGCTGGCTATATGGCTTCTCAGTCTGGGGCCTGACCGTGCCGCTTAGCTTCGTGCTCGCAGCGATCATCTCCGCCGGTGCCGGTGCGGCAGTCAGTGCCTCGCAGGTCGCTACACCGGTCATGCATGCCGCCTATAACCCAAGCCACCTGTTCACCGCATTACAGCTGCCCAACGGCGTGGCCTGGACGCTGTTTACTTCACTGATTTGCGGGCTGATCTTCGGCCTGATCGGCGGCATGAGCGGCGCGGCTCGATCGGCGGCTAGCCGCTAATCTTCCCGCACGGGGCCGCCTTCACGAGGACGCACCGATCCTCGATCCGGACACCGGCGCGGCAAGCGCCGCGTCTGGATCGGGGATTCTTGGCATCCCGATATTTGAGCTCAATAGGTTGAACTGCCCGTGGGATGCTCGTCCTTCAGCGTCGGATCGGCAATCGCGCATCCCATCAAGCCGTTGTTCATCGACGCGATCATCCGCATCGCAAACTCGCCGGCCTGACGCCTCTCCGCCGGATCGAGCAACGCGGCACAGGGCGTACCGAACCTCGGCTTGGCAAACGGCAAGTGCGTGTCCCCGCGAGCGAGGATGTGCGAGCCATTCGTCGCTCCCGTCACGGGATCTTGAGTCGGTGAAATCTCAAACTCGGGCGCCGCATCAGCGCCCCACTGGGTGAACGATCTGGCGTTGCAGTAATGCGAAACGAAGGCGCGGCGAAATCGATCGCTCGTGTAATTCTGCTTGCTGCGATGCAGCACATGCCCGTTAAAGAACACCACGTCGCCCGCCTTGGCGCTGGCAAGCACTTGGTCGTACTTCCCCGCCACCCTCGTCAGCATGTTCACTGAGTCATCGACGTTACTGACCCCCTTCACATAGGTAATATCGCTCACCAGCTTGTCCCCGAACCCGTAGTCCACTTCCGGGCAAGGCGGATACACCGGCTCCGCCCCGCTTCCCTTGGCAAACCACATCGCCCCGTTCTGCTCGTCGCAGTCATCGATCGCGATCCACGCGCCGCATAGCGTGTCGGGGTGCGTCGGAATGTAATAGGAATCCTGGTGCCAACCCTGGCCGGGCTTGCCCGGCGGCTTGAGAAACAGCATCGTTTGCATCGCCAGCACGTCCGGGCCAATCAGCACTGCCAACACGTCAAGCACGCGCGGGTGCAGCAGGTACTTCTCGTGCAGTGCCAGCTTGCGATGCAGCATGTGAATGCGGAGAAAGTATTGCGCCTTCTCCGCCGGCGACAGGTGCGCTGGCGGCGCCTCCAGTTCCTGGCACGTCACACCGTGGTCCCTCCCCACGTCGCGCTCGCTCATCGAACGCCTCTGCTCCGGCAGCTTACCTTGCATGAGGTCGTCCGTGTGTCGCCGAAGCTCCTGCACGTCTTCGGCCGAAACCAGCCCTCGAATGACAACAAAGCCGTCGCGGCGGAACCGGACATAGTCCTCCACCTTCACCTGGTAACGCTCGGGCAAATTCGCAACTGCCGGTATCTGATCCACGGTCGCCGTCACAACATTCTCCAGTTCCCCACCCCACATAACGGTGACATATTATGCCTCAAGCCGGGGACGACGCCAACGTTCTACCTTGGCCAGCGTATTGCTTAGCAAGCCCCCCGCTTTATCGATATGCTGGCGGCATCAAGGATGGAGCCTGGCGTGCCTGGCAATTCGCCCCTGAAACTGCACCTGATTCTGATTCATTTTCCGATCGCCCTGCTCGTCACAGGGACGGTGATTGAACTCTTCGGCTTCCTCTGGCACCACAGCAGCGTTAGAAACGCCGCACGCTGGATGATCCTGCTGGGAACCGTTGCGGCGGTGCCGGCCGCCGCCAGCGGATTCTGCGCGGTTGTGCGCCTCCACGCGGGCCCAGTGACCGATACGCCAGTTGCCTGGACCAACCTCCGCAACCACAACGTCGTCACTTCCGCCGGAATCGGGCTGCTCCTGCTGGCATGCCTGATCTATCTCGGCGCATCGGATTCGCTCCGCCGCACGCTGCATCTTCCGCTTCTGCTCATGGTGTTGGTCGGAGTGGGCGCGATGATAGCAGGAGCATTCGTACCCCTTCTTGTGGCGCCGCCGTTTCAAACCGCCACCACCCAATCTTGGTCACCCGGCGCGGCGACGGCGCTCCAGATTCATCTCCTGCTGGCATCGATCGCCTTGCCGCTGTGCGTGATTGCCCTGGGTCTGAGCTTTCGTGCCGCCGGTCAACCCGCGCCGCCCACGTCGGTCGGAATTAACCCGGCGCACTCAGATTACGCCGCCGCCTTCGTGCCACACGCGACGATCGACCGCGACTTCGATCGGCCCGCGGCTGAACCGGAACGTGTGCCGGCAGTGCGATTCTGGCTTCTTGCGGGGCTCTTCGTGCTCGCCGCGGCCGGCGCTGGCATCTGGTTGCTCTCGCGTCTGAGCAATACCTGGCATGCCGGCACGCTCTACCACACCATCCTGCACTTCGACGCCCATCATCGGCCGGAGCCGACAAGGCGACTGGCGCACGTCGTTGCCGCAGCCGCCTGTATTCTTCTGTCGCTCGTGCTCACAGTGGCAGCACGCTTCTCGCCGCGCCGTGGCTTCATCGCCGCCGGATTCGGACTGCTGATGATCCTCTCGTTTTCCGCCGTGATCTGGACGGGAACGCTGCTTGCAGTCGATTCAACCGAAGGCCCACTGACGCACTTCAATCGTCCGCCCCCGCCGCCCGCGACACCGCACATGCCCGTCCCGCTGGAGACAACTCAGCCAACCACCGCTCCCTCTCGCCCTGTTTGAGTGAGCATCATTCCACCGGCTCAAGGCTCTGCACGTCCATCTGGTAGACGCTCTGAACCTTCCCCGCCTCACGGTACACGTGCACGTGCAGAATCCCCTTCGCCTTCACCAGGCCGCTGTGATAGCTCAACTTCGCACCATTGATCGGCTTGGAATCGACAAAGTGCTGCACCTGCGGCGGGCCGCTGAAACAGCACTTGGTGATCGAATAACACAACTGATACGTCGATAGATAGGGCCCCGCACTGGACGGCGCCCAAATCTCCCCTTCGAGAATGACCTTCTGCCCATCCAGCGCTCGCCACTTGGCCGGAATGTCTTCAAGGGTGCCGTTGTTCTGGTCAAACAGGAACAGGCTCATCGCCTTGATGTCCACAGCCTTATACCCGCCGCCTGCATCGGTGATGCCTCCGGTCACCGTCGCCGCGATGAACTGGTAAACCGGATATCCCACGATTCCCGCGATGATCACGAGGAACACCAGCAGCCGCAGATTGATGCGCTGCGACAGCGGAGGTTTTAACGTCGCTTCCATGGTCATCACTACTGAACCATCGGCTTTACGCTCGTCACCGCCAGGTCGAAGATGCTCACAATGAATCCGTCTTCTTTCTTCTCTTTCACCGTCAACCTTCCCTCGACCGAAACCTCGTCGGGACAATAGCTCACCGACATCCCCTTCGGCGTTGCACAGATAATCGTATGCTGGATCTGGGGCGGCTGCCCGTAACAGCAGGCAAAAAGGCTGGGAACCAGCGCAAAACTGCTGACCTTGTCGGCCTGATCCATGGGAATCATGAACCCGTGCAGCTTCACCTTCATGCCGCTGAGAGCTTTAACATCCGGCGGTATATTGCCGCCCTTGTCCGCGTCATAGTCAAAATTACCCAGCTCCTTGATCTCCATCACCCGCACTTCCCCGGGTTTTGGGGGTGCGTGAATCTTCCGCGTCGCAGCGCTCATCGGGAATTCCGGAGGGGCACTCGATCCGGCCGACGCTAACACCACCGGCTGTGTCGCCGCGGCGGCCTGGGCGATCTGCCGCTTGCAGACCTGGATCTCCTCACCGATCAACCCGCTCTTATCCGAATCCAGCCCAACCTTCTGCTGCAAATCCTTAAGCAGTGGCAACGCCGTCGTGTAATCCCCGCGGTTAAAGGCGGTCGTCGCCTGCAACTCCAGCAACCCCACGCTATGGGTCGGCTGCGTCGCCGGAGCGGCCCCGATCGCACCGCTCACCAGACACCCCAGCACCAGCGCCTTTATCTTCATGTTGATCCACGCTTCCCGGGACCGTTCACCCGCGGGCATTATACCCGCTACACCGCAACCAGGTTCGTCGCCACCGGCGTTCGATAGGCCTTCAAAGCCGGCACCAGGCCTGCCAAAACCGCGATCACTACAACAATTACCAGATACAACCACTCCTCGTTGCCCACCCGGATCCAGTTTATTCCTTCCCCCAGAAGCTGCTGCGCAAAGACCGATCCCAGCCCCCCCAGCAAATGTCCCCCGACCAACCCGAGAAGCCCGCCGATCAATCCGATCAACCCCGCTTCAACACAGATCAACGTCAGGATCTTCGCCCGCGTCGCCCCGATGCCCGCAAAATCGCGATCTCCCGCAGACGCGCTGAAACCGAGTTGTAAATGCTCACGAGAATCCCCACCCCCGCCACGATCGTCACCAATAGCGCGATCAGCAGCAGCACCAGGCTTGGCCCCTTGAGGAAATTCGAAAAGAAAGTGCGCATCTGTGATGCGGGATTGACGGCGTCGGCAATGGGTCCATTGCGGATGTTGTAAAGTAACTCCATCGCCATCGCCGGCGAGCGCGCCTTGATCAGGATCGCGCTCAATCCCCAGATGCTCTTGGGAAGATCCAGCTTGATCGTACCGTCTGATGCAACGGTGTAGTGCTCGGGCTCCTCCTCTTCGCCGTGCTTCCCCGCCGTGTGTTCAAGCGCTGTCACCGCTTGGTTCGGATTCTCGCCTTTGCGCAACGCGTCCTGCGCCACCAGGCCCACATCATGTTCCGCGATGGTGTAGAAGCTGATCAGCGGAATGTACACCACGTGATCGGCAGCGGTATGCGTGGGTTTCAGCACCCCAACCACCTTCCACACCGGCTTGTGAATGTCCGGCTTTTCACCCGGCCGCGGCAAGCCATGCGTCGCCCGGAAGCTGCTCCCGAGCTTCAAGTCGGTTTCCTTTGGAATCGCCGAGCCAATGACTGCTTCGAACTTGTCGCCGTTGAACCACCGGCCCTGACCAATCTGATAACTTTGCCCGGGGCGGTACTGGAAGTACCCGCTCGGATCCTCCACCGCCGCCCCCGAGTCAATTAACCTCTGCGCCTGATCGGGCGCCAGCCCTTCGGTGTCCCCCTCGCTATGCCCGGCCGCATCCTTGATGAACTTGATGTACGCCATCGGCTTGCCCTGCTCATCAACGTTGAACAGCCGATTGGTCGTCCCGACGATCCGATGGTTCTGGTAGCTGTCCCCCACCGCCTGTGGCACCGCGATCTTCACCATTCCGCGGTACATCGGCGAATGCATCCGCTCATAGAACGTGTACGGAATGTTCCCGGGGCTCTGGTCGATGTGATAGACTGTGTTCAGCACGAGTTGCAGCGGCGAGCCCTTCGCCCCCACGATCACGTCGTACCCATACGCGTCCTGGGCAAAAAGCGACCGGCTCTCCCGCCGCAAAATCATGATCGCCACCGCCAGCGCCACCCCGAGCAGCACCGACAGCAACGTCAGCCAGGTCGAAAGCGACCGCTGACGCATCTGCTTAAGCACAAGCTGGAAGAGGTTCATCGTTAATCCATGGCAATGCTAGTCGGTCGCAACCGGGTCGGCCGCGGCGCGGTTCAATTCCGCCAGCGTCACCACCCGCTCAAACTTGGACGTCATCGCCGGATCATGGCTCACCAACAGCAGCGACGCCTTCACCTCCGTACACAACCTGCGAATCAGTTCCATCACCTGGTGCGCGTTCTTCACATCCAGCGCCCCGGTCGGCTCATCCGCCAGCACGACCTTGGGCCGATTGGCCAGCGCCCGCGCCACCGCCACCCGCTGCTGCTGGCCCACTGAAAGCTTCGCCGGCTTGTATTGCAATCGATCCGCCAGCCCCACCTCGACCAGCAGATGCTGCGCCCACGCCGGATCATGCCTGTGCCCCGTGAAGCTCATCCCCAGCAGCACGTTCTCCAGCGCCGTGAATCCCGGCAACAGGTGATGCGTCTGAAAAATGTACCCCAGGTGCCGGCCGCGAAACACATCCCGCTGCGCCTCCGAGAATTGAACAAGGTCCATAATCTTTGCTGCGCCACTGCGGTAATCAAGCACTTTGGACTCAAGATGAGCGGGGAACGGATCTCCCTCAAATGAATACAGAATCTTCCCCGAGTCCGGCGTCAGGATCCCCGCGATCAGATGCAACAGCGTTGTCTTCCCGCTTCCGCTCGACCCCACCAGTGCGGCCTGCTCACCGTCTTCCACCCGGAATTGCGCGATATCAATGACGGGCACAACCGACCCATCCGGCGCGACATATTGTTTACGCAGTCTGCTGAAGCTCGATCGCCATGCCTATTGCTATCTCACCCCGCACCGAAAAAGGCAATTCCCCCTCACCACCGGCGGGAGAGGGCCGAGGTGAGGGGGTAAATGCCGTCAGCGCCAGGTGACGCTGTATCGCCAGAGATTCAAAACAAACGACCGCCCTGCTAGCGGTCACTCGCGCGTCTCCGTATTTCCCAATGCGCGGCCCGCGGGAAAGTTGCGCCGATTATTCCGCCTCCCGGGCAAAATACTCCGCCTCCAATTCCTCCAGCTTCTTCTGAAGCGTCTCATACTCCTCCTGAAGTTGCCGCCCCCGACCCGCGTCCTTGAACGATTCCCCATCCCCAAATGCCGCCTGACATTCCGCCAGCGCAACCTCCGTCTCGGTAATCTGCTCCTCCAGTTGACTCAAACTCAACCGACCAAACGGCCGCAGGTAAGGATTGTCCTTATTCGGCTTCTTGCTCGCCACAGGTTTGGTCGCCTCTCGTTCCGCCTTTTGCGCCGACGCCGCCGCTTCCCGCTCCGCCTCGATTCGCTTCTGCTTCATCGCCCACGCGCTGTAATTGCCCGAGAAATCCACCATCTCCGGCGGCCGGATCACCATCAATCGCCCGATCGTGCGATCCAGAAAAAACCGGTCGTGGCTCACGCACAGAATCGTCCCCTCGAATCCCACCAGCGCCGCCTCCAGCGCCTCGCGCGAGGCGATATCCAGGTGATTCGTCGGCTCGTCCAGCACCAGCACGTTGGGCTTGTCCAGCAGCAGCTCCGCCAGCCGCACCCGCGCCCGCTCACCCCCCGAGAGCATCCCGATCCGCTTGTCGATATCGTCCCCGCGGAAGAGCATCAGCGCCAGCACATCGCGCACCTCCTGCGCCCTGGCCGGCCGATCCTCGCTCACCTCCTCAAACACGGTCTTCTCTTCATCGAAATCGTCCAGCCGCTGATCGTAATACCCGATATTCAGATTCGCCCCCCACCGGATCTCCCCCCCATCGGCCTCTTCCTCTCCCAACAGCACGCGCAGCAAGGTGGTCTTCCCCGACCCGTTCGGCCCGATCATCCCGATCCGCTCGCCGCGCGTGATCTCAAACTTCACATCGCTCCACAGCGCATTTCCGTCATATCCCTTGCCAAGCTCCTTCACCAGAAGCACCCGATCCCCCGCCGCTGATCGGTACCAATGCGCAAATGAATCTGCTTCTGCGTCTCGACACGCGCCACCATCGCGTCGCTCCTGAGCAGCCGGTTCAGCCGCTTCTCCCGTCCCTTGGCCTCCTTCGACCGCTGCCCCGCGCCGAAACCGCCGAATGAATTCCTGCTGTTTGGCGATATCCCGCTGCTGCTGGTCGTACGCCCGCTCCTGCGAAAGCTCCGCAAGCTGCCCGCTGCTGCACGAATGCCGAGTAGTTCCCGGGATAGCTCTTGAGCCTGGCCTGCGTCAGCCACACGATCCGCGTCGCCAGCCGATCCAGCAGGAACCGGTCGTGACTGATCAGCACCACCGCCCCGCTGAATTTCTCCAGGTAATCCTCCAGCCATTCGATCGCCGCCAGGTCGAGGTGATTCGTCGGCTCGTCCAGCAAGAGCAAATCCGGCTCGGCGATCAGCAGCTTCGCCAGCGCCAGCCGCGAGCGCTGGCCGCCGGAGAGCGTCTCGATCCGCTGCTCCCACGCAATCCGCGGCAATCCCACGCCCAGCAGCGTCGCCTCCAGCCGATGCCGCCACGCGTATCCCCCCGCCAGGTCAAACTCGTGCTGCGCCGTCTGGTACTGCTTGAGAATCTTCTCCAGTTCCTCCCCCGAAACCTCCCCCATCCGATGCTCCAGATCGCGCAGCCGATGGGCCAGTCGATGCAGATCGGCAAACGCCAGCTCCGCCTCATCGATCACGGTTTCTTCGCTGAACACCGGGTCCTGCCGCAGATGCCCGACTTTCACCCCATCGCTGATCGCAACGACGCCCGCTTCCGCCGTCACTTCCCGCACGATCAGCTTAAAGAGCGTCGTCTTCCCCGACCCGTTCGCACCGATCAGTCCGATCCGCTCCCCCCGCTCCACGTTGAGATTCAGCTTGTCGAACAGCATACGCTGCCCGAACGATTTCTCGATGTTCTGTAATGCCGCAACTGACATCGCGCCAAGTGTAGTGCGCCGCCCGCGCCTCCTGTAGAGCGCATCGCCCACGATCCGGCGCCGGCCCCGATTATCTTGCCGGAGGTACAGGCAAGCCCCTCTTCTTCACGCAGGACGGCATGATCGACACGCGCATCGAAGGCCCGCACACCAACGTCGCCCATCGCAGTTCAAATGACATGCCCCCGAAATTCACAGCCGAAGCGGCATGAACAAGGCAACGCGCGATCTCCAGCGGAATGCGCCAAGCCGTTGCGTCTGCCCTCCCTTCCCCCGCCAAGCCCGGGCGCACCCTTCGGTCCGTGACGAAAAAAACCGTCGCTGAAGGGGATAGCCGGTTCGCCCTCCCCCGCCTGCCTCCTCGCCAACCCGATCCTCTACGGATTCTGAAGGAAATGACCTGGCAGCCAGCAAGCATTATATGTACATCCGCTTGTGCAAAAGTCCGTACCCACACCGTACTCACACCGTGCAAACGCTCTGCAGCAAGGTCAGCCATTCTGGTCGCACGTGCCGGCTTCACCAGCAGCATCGGCAGGCAGGACGACGCCGCCACCCTATCCGGCGGCTCAACCCCCCTCGCGGGCGGCAGCGTCGGGACCCCGCGCTGGTCCTGTTTCGTGCTCTCTAGTATTACTCCGTTAGATCAGTAAGGTTAGAGTGAGTGGCGGGATATGGGCATGAAGGGCGGTCGCCATGGATGGTCGATCACTGAATCGTCTGCGAAGGGAGTTGGGGGAATTCGTCGGGGACTTGATGTCGGACCTGCCGCGGCGGGATCAACGCCGGTGGGCGCAGATATATCTACGGGGTCTGCTGCTGGATGGAGATCGCAAGAGCATTGAGCCGATGGCCAGGCGGTTGGAGGAGATTGACGGCAGTAAGCAGGACTACGAGCAGTCGCTCCAGCAGTTGGTGAACCAGAGCCCCTGGCCGGCGGGCTTGGTGCGGGACCGACTGCAGCGGTGGGTGGCGGCGTCATCGGCGGCGCAGGTCCGACGGCATCTGGGCGGGTCCGCCGCGGCGTTCCAGCGGTTCCTGATCCTTGACGAGACGGGCTTTGCCAAGCAGGGAAAGAGTTCGGTGGGAGTGTCCCGGCAGTATTCGGGAACGCTGGGGAAGGTGGCCAGTTGCCAGATAGCGGTCACATTGCAGCACGCGACCCAACCAGCGACCAGGGCCAAAGGCGGGGAAGTGTTCTGCGTGGATATGCGGCTGTTCCTGCCGGAGAAGGAATGGTGTAACGACCGCAAGCGAATGACCCGCGCGGGGGTGCCGGACGACGTGGGGTACGAGCCCAAGTGGAAGATGGCCCTGACGATGTTGGAGCGGGCGAAGGCTAACGGGCTCAAGGGGGTAGTCTTGGCCGACGCCCTCTACGGGAGCGTCACCGAGTTCCGCCGGTCGCTGGAAAAGCAGGGGTGGACGTACTGCGTGGGGGTGGAGTCGACGCTGTCGGTGATTGACGCCGCCGAGGACCTGGGCGAGGTCCCATCGTGGTTGGGCAAGGGGCGGCCACCGACGCGGCCGTCCCGGGTCGCGGCGAAGGTCGCGGGGGTCTCCGTCAAACCATGGGCCGTGGACCACGCCGCCGACTTCCGCACGGTGAATTGGCGGGAAGGGAGCAAGGTCAGGAAGGGCAAAGCGCGCAAGCTGTCTGGCCGTTTCGCCGCCTGGCGGGTCCGCCCGGCCCACCGTCTCAGTAACGGGCGCAGACCGCAGAGCGAGTGCTGGCTGCTGGCCGAGTGGCCCCGGGAGGAGGATGCCCCTACGAAGTACTTCTTCTCCAACCTGCCGGCGAAGGCCTCACTCCGGCAACTGGTCAGGACGGCCAAGGGGCGGTGGTGGGTAGAGCAGAGCTACCGGGAGATGAAGCAAGAGATGGGCCTCGACCACTTCGAGGGCAGGTCCTGGGTCGGATGGCACCACCACATGGTGCTCGTGATGCTCGCCTATGCCTTCGTCGTCGCCTACCGGCGACAAAAAAGGGGAGACACGGCCCGCCGCCGGTTAGCGTGCCCGAAGCCCGTCGCCTGATCCAGCACCTGCTGCTGTGCTGGGCCGGACGCTGCCCGGTTTGCGGACGGCGACTCGACGCCCACCGTGTCGTAAGTCGAACCGAAAGGAAGGATTCGAGTTAACGGAGTAATACTAGAGCGTGTTACGGAAGGTCCCCGCTCAATCCCGCCATTTCCTGGTCACCACCCCGTCTTTCAGTTCCACATACGCCGTATGCGATTTCTCATCCTCGCTGTGGCCTGAAAAAATAAACAGCACCGTCCCCGACCCCGTCTTCTTCTCCGTGTACTTCCATTTCCAGATCTCCCGGTTGCAGTTGTCCAGCTTCGACTTGCTCGAAGGCTCGCCCAGCGTCGCCTTCACCCAGGCCTCCGTCGTCTTGCCGGGTTCAACGCGATCGAACGTCGCTTCGGGAATGTAGCTCCCGCTGGTGCTGACGCTGGAATTGCTGGTCACCAGACACCCCGCCAGCGGCAACGCCAGCGCGGCCAGGAGAAACGCTCTTCGGTTGAGCATGCCGACCTCCTTCAAATCACAGGACACCGCCCGCGGCCCACGGATAGTGACCGTTAACATCATCATCCCCGCCATTGCCTCGGGTGCAAAAAACCGGTTAAGTTGGCGACATGAGCGAAATCTGCATCGGCTTGATCGGCGGCACGGGCCTCAGGCTCCGATTCGCATCGCGCATCGTCTCGATACAGCGGTAATATGGAGCGCTATGAAGGTACCCCACATACGGGTCCTCGTTGCAGCGCTCCTGTTCTGTGCCGCTGGTGTTTCCGGTATCTGGTATATTGCTACCGTCAATACGGCGACAATCCGCCGCTTTGATCCGCTCTTCGTTCTTTCCCTGATCATCACCTTACTCTTCCTTGCCCCCCTCCTCCTGATCGGCGCTGAGTTGACCGTTGTCCTGATCGACACGCCGTTCCGACTGTTCCGAGACAGGTGGTGGCATATCTTATGTCCGACCTGCCAAAATCTTTGCTCGCTTCGAAGAGCCATGGAAAAATGCCCGAAATGCGGAGCAGTTCTTCAGCGGCCGAAGAAGGAGCTTATCTGGAAGACTTTGGATCTGGCGGGCCTTCTTATGTACTTAATCTTGGGTGCAGCACTACTTGCTTGGCTTGCGCAGGTTGGATTTGGTCCATCGTGAATTGCATCCAGCAATGAAGGCGGGTTAAGTTCCTCATATGAGCGAAATCTGCATCGGCTTGATCGGCGGCACGGGCCTCGGCGACGCACTCGGTGCCGAGAACGGCTCGCGGCATGAGGTCCAAACCCCCTTCGGCACCCCCAGCGACGCCATCCTCGAAACCACGTGGGCCGGCCTGCGCAGTCCTGATCCTCTCCCGCCACGGCCCCGGCCATCTGCTCAACCCCTCACAGGTCAACTTCCGTGCCAACATCTTCGCCCTCAAGCAGCTCGGCTGCACGCATCTCCTCGCCTCAGGCGCCATCGGCTCCCTCCGCGAAGAATTCCGCCCCATGGACCTCGTCGTCCCCGACCAGATCATCGACCGCACTTATCGTCGCATCGGCACCTTCTTCGAGCACGCCGCCGTCCACGTCGAGTTTGCTGAACCGTTCGACCCGGTCATGCGTCAAATCATCCTGGAGGCCGCCGCGCAGCAATCCGACCTCGATCACGGCATCCACGACCGCGGCTGCTACGTCTGCATGGAAGGCCCAGCCTTTTCCACCCGCGCTGAAAGTCTCATGCACCGCCTCTGGGGCGGCGACTTGATCGGCATGACTGCCATGCCCGAGGCCAAACTGCGCGCGAAGCCGAGATCCCCTACGCGCTGATCGCGCTGGTGACGGACTATGATTGTTGGCGCACCAAACCAGCCCCGGCCGCATCGGGCGATGAAGCTCAGCCCGACCGGCACGTGCTCCTGAACGAGATTCTCTCGCACCTCAAGACGGCAACACAGAACGCCGTGCGGCTCATGCGCAAAACCGTGGAGCTGATCGCGGGCAATCAGGAGCGCCTGGCCCGCTGCCCCTCGCTCCACGCGCTGGAACTGGCCGTCTGGTCCGACAAGCGCCGCATCGACCGGGATGAGTTCGAAAAACTTCGCCCCCTCTGGGGCAGGTATTTCAATGATGTGCCTCATGAGTCGTAATCACGCCCATTGGATCGTCCCCATCGCCGTGCTCACCGCGCTGGTCGCCTCGGCCCGCGCACGGCCCGCGCCCCCGACTCAGCAGGCCGGCAAGGAACTCAACCAGGGCGTTTACGTCCGCGATTCCGGCGGCGCCGCCGAGAAGCTCGCCCTCGCCGAGCGTATGGAACATCTCAAGGAATGGTCCAAAGCCGCGGATCTCTACCAGGAAGTCCTCGACAAATACTCCGACCGCATCGTCAGCCTCAGCAAAGACGGCTCTCCCTCCTCGCGCTATGCCAACGTCACCGCCGTCGTCCAGGAGCGACTCTCAACCTGGCCGCCCGAGGGACTTGAGGCCTACGAGCGCAAGTACGCCGGCATCGCCGAATCGATGCTCGAAAGCGCCCCCCCGGATGATGCCGCCGCACTCAACCAGCTTTGCGCCCGCTATTTCGCCACCGCCGCGGGCAAAACCGCCGCCATGCGCCTGATCGAGCTGGACATCAACAACGGCGACTTCCCCGCCGCCGCCTGGATGGGCCAGCGGCTTCTCCTGCTTCAGCCGCAGCTCGGCGAGCAGCGCCCGATGGTCCTCTTCCTCACCGCCCTCGCCCAGCACCTCGCCGGAACCAACCTGGCCGCCCAGGCCACCGCCGGCGAGCTGACGACAAAATTCCCCCACGCCACCGGCGAAGTCCGCGGCCAGCAGCTCGTCCTCGCCGATGAGCTGGCGCATCATGAAAACCCCCGCCCCCACGCCGGCCGGCGTCAACGCCGACTCCTGGCCCATGCTCGGCGGCGATCCCTCCCGCGGCCGCATCAGCACCGCCGCCGGCCGCATCGGTGCCAAGCAGCGCCAGATTCCCCTGGCCAAAAACATCACCGCCATTCCCATGCCGCCGCCCATTCGCCGCCAGCTTCAGAGCGAACACCAAGAGGAGCAGCTCGCCGGCCTCACCCTCGGCGTCATCCCCGTTGTCGATCACAGCCAACTCTTCTTCCAGGACAACGCCTGCATCTACGCCCGCAACATCGAAAGCGGCCTGCCCCTGCCCGGCTGGCTGGCAACCTACCCCGGCGATCAGGACGGCAGGTACAGCACCGGCATGACGGCCATGCCGCCAGACACCCAGGAAACCGTCACCGTCACCGACCACGACGTCCTCGCGGTCATCCGCCAGTTCGACCAGATCCCCGCACAAAACTTCCGCGGCGGCATCATCAATCTCCAGCAGGCCAGCGGTGAAACCAAGCTCGTCTGCCTCGATCGCACTTCCGGCGCCGAGCGCTGGAGCGTCTCCCCACGACAGTTCCCCAACAACAACCTCAAGGATCTCGAATTCGGCGCCTCCCCCGTCGTCATCGGCGACAACGTTTACATCAACGCCTGCGGCGGCAAGCCCATGCAGTTCGAGGATTCCTACGTCCTCTGCCTCAACCTGGCCGATGGCCGCCTGTGCTGGTCCTGCTATCTCGCCAGTGGAAACGCCCTGGGCACCATGAACATGATGCTCGGCCAATCCACACTCGGCACCGATGCATCCCACATCGCCTGCGACGGCGGCCGGATCTACGTCTCCACCGAGCTCGGCGCCATCGCCGCCGTCGATGCCTATACCGGCCAGATCGTCTGGCTCGATCTCTACCCCCGCCCCCAGCAGAATTTCGCCGCCCTGCAGGCCGGCATCCCCCAGCCCGGCAATACCCCGGCCAAACCCTGGACCGTCAATCCCGTCATCGTCAAGGACGGAAAAGTCTTTGCCATGCCGTCCGATTCCACCGATCTGCTCATCTACGACGCCGGCACCGGCGACGAGATCAAGCGCATCCCCATGCGCGATTTCGACAACGCCCAGACCCTCCTCGGCGTCACCGGTGACCGCGTCATCGTCAACAGCAACACCTCCGTCTACTGCATCAACTGGAAGGATTACAACCCCGCCACGCCCGCCGATGCGCAGCTCTTCTGGCGGACAGGCCCCCTGGTCAATCCATCCGTCGCCGAAGCGCTCAATCGCGACACCATCCGCGGCCGCGGCTTCGTCACCGCCGATTCCGTCTTCGTTACCACCCAGTGGCGGCTGCATCGCATCTCCATGCGCAACGGCAAAACCGAGCAAACCTATCCCGCCAACATGGGCCTCTGGGCCGCGGACGAAGGCCCCGGCAATCTTCTGGTCACCCCCGACCACGTCGTCATCGCCGGCGCCGACAGCGTCGATATCTACACCGACATGGCTCTGGCGCGCCGCCGCCTCGACGAGGCCGTCGCCGCCCATCCCCATGAGCCCGGCCCGAACCTCGAGTACGCCGAAGTCATGTTCGCTTCCGGCCAGATGGACGTAGCGCTGGCCAAACTCGACGAGGCCATCGACCTCCTCGGCGGCCTCCACTCCATGCGCCCCGGCACCGATCGCGATCGCGTCTTTGCCGATGCCCTGGCCTTCGCCCAGCGTCTTTCCGATCCGCGCAACAATTCCCCCGCGCGCATCGCCCAGGCCAACCCCATGTTCGACCGCGCCGGCGCCGCCGCCTACACCCCCCAGCAGCAGGTCAGCTATCGCCAGAGCCGCGCCGATTTCGCCCACGCCCAGCACGACTTCGCCACCGAGCTTGAGCTCTACCAGGAAATCCTCTCCCACCCCGACTGGCGCAAGGTGATCGTCAATCGCGAAGGGGCATCTCCCGCCCCCGCCTGGGTCGTCGCCGAAAGAGCCGTCACCGATCTCGTCCGCAGCCGCCGCGATCTTTACGCACCTTACGAGAAGCTCGCCGCCAGCGCCTTCGCCGCCGCCCTCAGCGCCCACGATCCCGAGCAGCTCAAGGCCGTCGCCCAGGTTTACCCCGTCGCCAAAGTCGCCCCCGATGCGCTTTTCGCCGCCGCCGAAGCCTGCGAGCTCGCCGGTAAGCACCGCGAAGCCACCCGCGTCCTCAACCACATCTACCGAAAGTATCTCGACGTCGACAAAGCCAGAGTCATCGAAGCCCAGGCCCGCAACTACCTCGCACTCCCCCACGGCGTCGAGATCGCCATCGGCCGGCTCCTCGAAGGGGCAAAGCTCCCCGGCAATCCCCGCCTCACCAGGCCCCTCACCCTTCCCGACGGCACCGTTCTTCGCAACGAAAGTTTCGCAGACGCCGCCGCCGCCCTCCAAACCTACAGCCTCAAGGTCGCCAGCGCCGCCCTTCCCGATTTCCACATCAAACCGACCGCCAACGGCGAGGGCAGCGTCTTCGCCCCGGAGAATCCCCACACCATCATCAGCGACATCGACAGGCTCCTCGTTCCCGATCGCGAGCTGCGGCACAACCGCCGCAACGATCGCGTCGTCACCTGGACCGGCGGCAAGGGCATGGCCATCTACGCCGTCGGTAATAATCAGCCCCTCGGCACCAATCCCCGGATCACCGACGCCCCCAAGGGCATCGCCTGGACCAGCCAGAACGATCTCGTCGTCTGGTCCGCCGAAGCCGGCGGAAGGCTCACGCTCCTCGCCGGCGACAACGCCCAAACCAGATGGGAGCTCTCTGTCCGCACCCTCCCCAAGCTCGCGGTCACGCTCGAGGAGCCCGCCCCCGACCAGGTGATGGCCATCCAGAATCCGCAGCCCGCCGCCCAGCAGGCCCAGGTCATCATGGCCCAGCGCCTCCGTGCCCGCCAGCTCGCTCAGCAGGCCATCGGCGCCGCCAACCAGATTGAAACCATCGACCACGTCCTCCCCATCGGCGACCGCATCATCGTCGGCACCTCCACCGGCCGCGTCATGGCCGTCGATCTCGCCACCGGCGACGTCGCCTGGCAAACCCGCATCACCGAACTCGGCATCGACCAGCTCCTCGCCAGCGACGACTTCGTCGCCATCCGCTTCGTTGGCGACGGCGGCGCCGAGATCGTCGCCCTCGACGCCGCCAATGGACAGGTCGTCATGCACAAAGTCTTCGGCCAGCAGCCCCCGCAGAACATGGCCCTCTCACCCGATGGCACGCTTGTCTGGTCCATGCCCGACCGTATCTATGGCAAAGATCTCTACGAACCCGAAAAGGGCCTCAAGTTCGGCGCCGTCAGCATGAATACCGGCGGCACCACCTACAACGGCGCCATCGCCGCCGACCAACTCGTCGTCGCCGACGGCCGAATCCTCGCCCTCAGCGACTCGGGCCAGATGGTCCGCGTCCTCTCCCTCGAAACCGGCCGCGAGGTCGCCGCCCCCATCGCCACCAGGTCCGCCGCCAATACCTGGAACGTCTGGCTCCGCGTCCTGGGCCCGCGCCTCTACATCATCTCCGGCAAAACCGTCTGCGAGCGCAACCTCACCGATGCCGACGACAGTTGGGACGGCAGCGTCGATATCGAAACCCCCGTCATGAGCCAGGCCTTCTTCGGCAAGAACTACGTCGTCCTCCTCGGCCAGGTCACCCCCGCCAACGTCCCCATCCCCGGCGCCGCCCGAAACTGGCTCACCGGCTACTCCAGACGGGTGCTCGACAACGGCAAGGAATCCGGCGTCCTCGACTTCTCCCAACCCGTCACCAACCCCGCCGGCATCGACCAATGGCAACCCGTCGAAGGCGGCTTCTACTACCACAGCCTCGACCACAAACTCCACTACCTCAACGGCACCGCCGGCGACGGCAACCACAGCTCGAATCGCACCCTGCGCATCTGAATCACGCACCCCACCCCGAACTCATTCTGAGCGCAGCGAAGAATCTCGAATTCCTGCCGATTCGCCAATCCCCAACGCGCTGCGACTGTAAGGGAATCACCGCCAGTGCCAAATAAACAGATTATTCACTCTTGTGATCGCCGGCTGACCTGCGTAGCATGAACCCGTATGAGGGTGGAGAGGGTACAGACTGCCAGCGCAAGGGCAGAGGTGCGCGATCGTGCGCTGGCTTTCAGTATTCGTCGAATTGGCCATTGGCCGCCGCCGCCAAACTGGTGCCATTGCGATTGGATGGAGGAGATTTGCGCAGGCAATCTGTGCCGCCCTTGAGGCACAGCACGATTTCCAGCCCGAGCGCGGGATTCCCTTGGAAGCGTTTGTCTATCGCCGCATCCTCGCGGCTGCTCTCGCTCATTACCGCCGGGAATGGGCCTGCGCTCGACACTTCCGCAGCCAATCCAACAGCGATACCGGCCGGTGCGCCTCATCGATCGCTGACGACTCCAGCGCTCCTGAGGTTCCGGTTGCACAGATGCTGGAACAGCTTTCCCCGCCTGATTGCAGGCTGATCCGGCAATGCTATTTCGACTCCCGCACCGAAGCGGACATCGCTCGTCAGGAGGGGATAAGTCAGCAGGCCATCAGCAAACGCAAAGGCAGAATACTCAGGCAGCTCCGTTCACGCTGTGCGGCGTTGTAACAGCTATTGGAGATTTTTTGGTTGTAGAAGACAAAGTGCCTGCAATTCATAGTACGGAGTGCGCAAATCTTTGGGGGCAAACCTCAAGCCGGTGGTCACCACCAGAGGAGAGTGATTATGTCACTGCGCACAATGCTTGTGGTTGCCGCGATTCTGGCCATGCCCGCGGCGGCATTGGCAGCCGTCATTCAAGTTGATGAATTCGGCAATGGGACCGATCAATTGGGCAATCCAATGCCCGTCGTGTTTGCTCCTGACTCCACGGGAGGTGTTGCCGGAAACGTCTTGACCTACACGTTGCCGTTCATCCCGACGACCGGCGATGTGATTATGCAGGAGACCAGACCTGATGAGGAACCGGGGGTCAGCGATGTCATCCGTTTCTACACGGGGGCGGACAATTTGGGCCGTCTGAACTTCTATTCAGACAATGAACCACCCCCCGACAACGCATTCGACTCCGGCTTGCCGGCGGTCTACTGGAATCCCAACGTGCAGGTGCCTGAGTTGTTCATCGGAAACTACGAGTGGTCCGACTATACCCCCGCAGTCGGCATGCCCGGCTACGACACCTCAGGGGTGCAGCAGACCTACAAGTTTATCAGCGACGTCCCCGAACCGGCGGCCCTGGCGCTCTTCGGAGCCGCTGCCATGCTTCTGGCCGTCCGACGCACGAGGCGCGATTGAATTCAGCTAGGCCTTGAGTGGAGGGCGTAAGCAAAACCAGCAGCGGGCAAGATGACCCGCTGCTGGTTGTGTGCGAGCATGGTCACATTTCAACGCCGTCGTGACTTCCGGCTCGATTCAGCCTTGATCCGGAGAAAGATGACATGACGCGAAACAATGTCAGCGCCGCGATGGGAGTAATCGGTGCCATAGGATTTGTACTGAGCACAGGCATTGGTTGGGCGACGCCGATTACCATCGAGACGGTGCCGGTGGCAAACATTGATAATGCACCGGACGCAACGGGCTACGGCCAAGTCAGTTACGCCTATAGCATCGGTGAGTACGAGGTCACCGCCGGCCAGTACACCGCCTTCCTCAATGCCGTGGCCGGGGTGGATACCTACAACGTCTACAACACGCAAATGGCCCGCACCGATTACGGTAGCGGGATTGCTCGCAGCGGTAGTGGGACGGCGGGTGATCCGTACGTGTATGCGGTGGACGTCAACTTCAGCAACCGTCCCGTGAACTACGTCAGCTTCTGGGATGCCTGCCGCTTTGCCAACTGGCTCGACAACGGACAGCCCTCTGGAGCCCAAGATGCCTCCACCACCGAGGAGGGGGCGTACACCCTCACGCCTGCCGGCATCAGCGCCAACACAATCACCCGCAACCCCGGAGCAGTCTGGGCAGTGACCAGTGAGGATGAATGGTACAAAGCGGCCCACTACAACCCCGTGGCCGGCAGCTATTATCTGTATGCCACCAGCAACAACAGCCTTCCCGGGCGAGACCTTACCGATGGCTCCGGCAATAACGCCAACTACCAGGGCAATCCCTATCCGATCCAGTCCCCGTACTTCACGACGGTTGTGGGCGAGTTCCAGAACTCGCAAAGCCCCTACGGCACGTTTGATCAGGCCGGAAACCTCAGAGAGTACAACGAATCGATCCTGTTCACGTGGTATCGCGGAGTGCGCGGCGGGTCGTTTGCGAACAGCTATCTCTACCTGCCAGCCACCGACCGCGAGTACGCCGATCCGCCAGGCGGCAGCTATGACCTTGGTTTTCGTGTTGCCCTCGTTCCTGAACCGGTCGCGTTGGCAATTCTTGCGCTCGCTGTCGCTGGGGCGTCGCTCCGACACAGGCAAAAGAATTGAGTCGGCGACCACGTCCCTCGCCGGGTGACCAAATCCTGACACCGGAAATCCCTCGACACCCCCCCACGCTTCACGATGTCCTTGCCCGCAACCGGCAACTGACACCGCCAAATCCCCATCACAAACGACGAGCCACATCCTACAAACAAAACCAAAACTTATTCCTTGCTCTCCTACCCCCTCGGATGTACCCGTACTTTGACAGCCCGACCACCCGCAAGACGCGCCGATCCTGCGCCAACGCATCCATGAACATCGATGCTACTTCCCAATACTTCCCAGAATTTCCCCGAAATTCCCCGTTTGCGCCGATGCTTTACCAGCCCAGAGCCACTGCCCCTTCCTGGGCTTGGCTTTGCAGATTCCCGAACCCCTGCGTCGCTCCGCCTGCCCTGAGTGTAGCGAATGGTTCGTTCAGCCGCTTTTCCCATCCAGAACTTCAGCGGATAAACTTGTCCTTAACTTCCCCCCTTCGTATAATGCGGTTGAGTTCAAAGAACCGAGGCAAGCCATGACCACCGCCACCTCCATGCCCCTCCCGACGCTCCGCGACAGGGTCCAAAGTGTCCTGAACCTGATCCGGCCTGCCGTCCAGGCCGATGGCGGCGACGTCGAGCTCGTCGAGGTCCGCGACGACGGTACCGTTGCCGTCCGCTTCCACGGCGCCTGTCATGGATGCCCCAGCAGCACCATGACCCTGCAAATGGGAATCGAACGCAATCTTCGCGAGAAAATCCCCGAAGTGAAGCAGGTCATCCCCGTCCCCTGACGCAAAAACAGTAGTTTGACGCCGGGAGCGCCACGGCCTCTTCAGATGCCCTGGCGCTCCCGCTGTTTTATGCCCGAACCGACTGAACCAGATCAACGGATGACTGAGGCCCTCGCCGAAGCGCGCCTCGCCATGGCCGAGGGCGAAGTCCCCATCGGCTGCGTCATCGTCCACGACCCCACCGCCCGCATCGTCGGCCGCGGCCACAATCTCCGCGAATCCGCCCAGGACCCCACCGCCCACGCCGAGATGATCGCCCTTCGCCAGGCCGCAAAGGAATTAGAAAGCTGGCGGCTGCCCGACTGCTCGCTCTACGTGACCCTCGAGCCCTGCCCCATGTGTGCCGGCGCCATCATCCAGGCCCGCATCGCCCGCATCATCTATGGCTGCCCCGATCCCAAGGCCGGTGCCGTCCGCACCCTCTACCAGATCTGTGACGACCCGCGCTTAAACCACTGCGCACAGGTCATCGAAGGCGTCCGAGAGGATGAGTGTGCCGAGCTCCTCCGCGAATTTTTCCGCAAGCAACGCGCGCTGGGGAAGAAGTAATTCGCTGAATCAGCGATAATCTTGCCGTGACCGACGACCGCCATCTGGCACCAAAGACCCCCGGCAAGCGTCCCCCCGCCTACGGCCTGCGCGCCTTGGGTTGCGACGGCTTGCCCGACGAGGTCGAAGCCGCTGGCATCAAATACCGCTTGACCAAGACCGTCAAGCACGACTTCTGGGCCGCCACCGGTTTCTACATGGGCGACGACGGCCGCAAGGCCGTCCTCAAGATGGGCCGCCACGAGCCCTACGCCGGCGTCCCGCTCGCCTGGGCCGGCCGCTTCCTCTGTGCCCGCGAGCGGCGCTTCTATCGTGCTCTCGCGGATCTAGCCAACGTACCGGACGTGCTCGGCGAAGTCGGGAAAACCGGCTTCCTCCACGCCTACGTCGAGGGCCGCCCCCTGAGCAAGCGCGAGCAGGTCAGCGACGCCTTCTTCGATGAGCTGATGGCTCTCATGCGGTCCATCCACGCCCGGCGAATCGCCTACGTCGACGCCAACAAACCTGAGAACATCTTGCTCGGCGACGATGGCAAGCCGCACCTGATCGACTTCCAGATCTCCTGGGATTTGAAGGAGCTGGGCGACTGGTGGCTCAACCGCTGGTGGCTGCGCCGGCTTCAGGACTCGGACATCTACCACGTCCTCAAGCACAAGAAACGCATCCGCCCCGACCAGTTGACCGAGGCCGAGCGACTCCGCGTCGAGCGCCGCGGCTTCTTGATCAACTTCCACCGCGTGCTGACCAGACCATATCACCGCATGCGTAAGCATTATTTCAAACGGCTCAAGGAATCCGGCCGCCTGCTTCCCGAGGGCAGCAAATAATTGCCTAGCGCTCCGGGCTATGATTGCCCATGGGAACGAGGATTGCGATTCTCGGCGGCGGGTTCGGGGGCGTCTACACCGCATGGCATCTGGAGAGACGGCTCAAGCACCGGCCGGACGTGGAGCTGACGCTGGTCAGCCGGAGCAACTATTTCCTTTTGACCCCCCTGCTCTTCGAAGCGGGATCAGGCATCCTTGAGCCACGGCATTCGGTCAACCCGATCCGCAGCCTGCTCCGCCGCACGAAGTTCGTAGAGGCCGAGGTGGATGGGGTCGATCTCAGGAAGCGCTCGGTCAGCGCGCCTGGTCATGCGCGAGCCGATCGAGATCCCCTACGACCAGCTCGTCCTGGCGCTCGGCGGGGTGACCAATACGCGCATCATCCAAGGCGCCGAGCATGCGATGACCTTCAAGTCCCTCGCCGATGCGATCGCCCTGCGCAATCAGACGATCCAGCTCTTCGAGCAGGCGGACGTCAAGCGCGGTCCGCAGCGCAAGCAGGCGCTTCTCAGCTTCGTGGTCATCGGCGGTGGATTCGTCGGCGTGGAACTCGTCGGCGAGCTCACAATATTTACCAAGCGCCTGGCGCGGATCTACCCCAACATTCAGCCAAGCGAAATCCGCATCGAGTTAATCGAAGCAGCCGCAAGGATTGCGCCGGAATTTGATGCATCCCTGGCGGACTACGCCGCGGAGGTACTGAAAAAACGCGGCGTCCGCATTCGCGTCAATACCAAGGTCGATCGCATCGAGAACGCAAAGGTATTGTTGCCGTCCGGCGAAGTCATCCCCACTCGCACGGTGATCATCGCAACCGGCGTCACGCCCGCTCCGTTACTGAAGGATCTCGATCTGGAAAAAGACAAACGCGGCGCCGTCATCGTCGAAGGGACGATGCGCGTTAAGGATCGGCCTGAAGTGTGGGCACTGGGTGATTGCGCCTCGATTCCGAGCCCGTCCGGAAAACCGTATCCGCCTCTCGCCCAGCATGCGCTTCGCGAGGCGAAGGTCCTGGCGGACAATATCGCTGCAAGCCTCGCCGGGCGCGAGCCAAAGCCATTCAATTATGATACGGTTGGGAATCTTGCGGCTTTGGGCCATTTCAATGGCGTCGGCAAGATCTACGGCATTCGCATTCGCGGCTTTATCGCGTGGTGGGTCTGGCGAACATACTACCTGCTTCGCATGCCCCAATGGCACCGGCGCATCCGCGTCATGCTCGACTGGACAGTGGCGCTCTTTCTTGGCAGCGACATCGTACAGTTGGACCTGACGCGAGAAGGGTGTTTACCCGCGGTGCCGAGTCAGGATCAGCCGAAGGATACCCATCAAACCGTAGACGCCAACGACTGACCCACCGCTCGTCAGAATATTGATAGTTAGAGGCGATCCCAGCGCACTCATTTTCCCGTGTGGCGTCGGCATCAGGAAAAAAGTGCCGACAAAAGCGGAAATCGTAAGTTCCGGCATGCCCAAGGCGTGCCGTAGCATCGCTGGGTCCCGCGGATCACGCGCGACCAGGCGCGCGCGGAAAGGACCACTTTGACGCGAAACATAACGCTCATCTTCTGCATTGGATTGCTCATGCTCGGCGGATGGAATTCCGACCATGCAACACCCTCCTCGACCTTGCTGCGCAATGTTGGAATCGACCAGAAGCTTGGAGACCGGATTCCGTTGAATCTGAAATTCCGAGACGAGAGTGGCCATGAAGTGCGTCTGGGGAACTACTTCGGAAAGCGGCCGGTCATTCTGACCCTGGTTTACTTCGAATGCCCCTCGCTGTGCACGATGGTCCTCAATGATCTCACCAAGACGCTGAACGCCATGAGCACCACGGTCGGCAAGGATTTCGACATTGTCACCGTCAGCTTCAATCCGAAGGAAGGCCCGAAGTTGGCCGCCGAGAAGAAGAAGCAATATCTTCGGGCCTACCGTCGCCCCGCCGCCGCAGCGGGCTGGCACTTCCTCACCGGCGACCAAGCCTCGATCAAGGCGCTGACCAAGGCCGTCGGTTTCCGCTACGTGTGGGATCCGACGCACAAGCAGTTCCTCCACGCCAGCGGAATCATGGTGACGACCCCGCAGGGCAAGCTGGCGCGGTATTTCTTCGGCGTGCAGTACTCCGCCAAGGATCTGCGCCTGGCGCTGCTGGGTGCCCGCAGCGGAAAGACCTTCAGTCCCGTTGCAGTGATCCTGTGCTACTGTTTTCAATACGATCCCACGACCGGCAGATACACTTTGGCAGTGATGCGCCTGATTCGCATTGGAGGTGTTCTGACATTACTGGGTTTGGGCAGCCTGGCGTTTGTCTTATTCAGGAAGGAACGTGCAACGGCCGCGGTCACCGAGGCGTCCGGAACCCCTCCCCGACTTGGATCCGGACGGGCATACTGAATGATGCAACACGCCGACCGCACGGCGCAGTCAGGGCAACCCTACAGCGACATGGTTCGTGCGGGATTGGATGTCGGCGATCCGCTTCGTGACGACCTGCCGTAGCGCCACACCATCAGCGCAATCAGAAAAGCAGTCAAACCAAAGGAATCAATCCGATGCGGGCCTCCTTTTTACTGCAAGACGGTTACTATTCCAGACCCAATGAATGCCAGGGACGCAGACGATGCGCTGATGTGGATTGAATCGCAACGCCAAGAGATGTTGCGGCGGCTGAACGACTGGGCAGCGATCAACTCCTATTCTTATCATCGCGCGGGCCTGCAACGGATGGCCGATGCGCTGACGGATGAGATGCGAGCATTGGGAAGTGTCGAGCGGATCGATTTGCCCCCGGCCCAGAGCATCGATTCAGGTGGCGAGATACATCGCCAAGAGCTGGGACAGGCGCTGCGCGTGCGGGTCAATCCATCGGCAAAACAGCGCGTTCTGCTCAACATCCACTACGACACGGTCTATCCGCCGGATTCGCCGTTCCAGTCTGCCACGCAACCCGACGAGCGCACGCTCCGCGGCCCCGGAGTGCTTGACGCCAAAGGCGGAATCATCGTGCTGCTGATGGCGGTGTTTGCCTTCCTGCAATCGCCCCTGGCCCACGAGCTAGGCCTTGAGATCCTCCTGACGCCGGATGAAGAAACCGGCTCCCCCGGCTCCGGCGCGCTCATTGTTGAATCTGCCCGGCGGTGTCGGCCTCGCGCCTGCTTTTCGAGCCTGCCTTCCCCGACGGCTGGCTGGTGGATTCGCGACGAGGCTCCGGGAACTTCACCTTCATCGTCCGCGGCCGCGCCGCTCATGCGGGCCGCGATTTCGCCTCCGGCCGCAGCGCTATCCTCGCCGCCGCTCGGTTAAGCCTGCGATTAAGCGAATCCTTTTCCGACCTCCCCGGCATCACCATCAACTGCGGTAAGCTCGAAGGCGGCGGTGCTCTCAATGTCGTCCCGGATCTGGCAATCGCCCGATTCAACGCCCGCGCCACCACGCCCGACGAACAACACCTCGTTGAACAGCGCCTCCACCAAATCGTTGACGAAACCTCAAAGCAGGACGGGATCAGCGTCATGGCAAGCGGCGCCTTTCATGCCCCGCCGAAGCTTTTAGATGTGCGCTCGAAACGACTTCTCGACGCGGCCCTCGTCTGCGCCAAAGAACTCGGCCTCACCATCTCCCACCGTCCCTCCGGCGGGGCATCCGACGGCAACCGCATCGCCGCCGCTGGCGTCCCGGTTATCGACTCTCTCGGCCCCGTTGGCGCCCACCTTCACAGCAACCGCGAGCAGGTCCTCATCCCCACCCTGACCGAACGCGCCAAGCTCGCCGCGTTGCTCCTGATGAAAATCGCCTCAGGCGCGGTCGTTCTATAGCATCGGCGTCCCGCGCATGTGCTGTCGAACACCTATGCACCGCAGCCCCATTGACCGATACAATAGGTGATGATCCTTATCCGCGCCGTCACCCAGTCCGATACCGATGCGCTGCTCGATCTGGCCCATCTTGCCGGCGTCGGTCTGACCAATCTCCCCAAGGACCGCGCCCTCCTGACTAAGCGCATCGCGCGCTCCGTCAACAGTTTCAAGAGCATCCCCGAGCGTCCCGGCCCGGAGATGTACCTGTTCGCTATGGAGGACCTCGACGCCCGCCGGGTCGTCGGCACCTCCGGCATCCTAGCCAAAGTAGGCGGCTACGAGCCGTTCTACGAGTACAAGGTCGAGACGCACCTGTTCGAGTCGAAAATCATCAACGTCCGCAAGGAGATTCCCATCCTGTCGCTGTACCAGACGCATGATGGGCCATGCGAGATCGGGTGCCTCTTCCTTCACGGCGACTACCGCGGCGGCGGCAACGGGAGGTTTCTTCAACTATGCCGCTTTCTTTTCATCGCGGAATTTCCACACGCCTTCGAGTCCACCGTCATCAGCGAGTTCCGCGGCGTGCTCGACGAGCATGGCCGCTCCCCGTTCTGGGATGCGCTGGGCCGCCATTTCTTCGGCATCGATTTCGCCGAAGCAGATCGCCTGAGCGTTGTCAATAAGAAATTCATTGCCGAGCTGATGCCGCGTCATCCAATTTACATCCCGCTGCTGCCGGCGGACGCCCAAGCCGTCATCGGCATGCCTCATCCCCACAGCGCCAGAGCCGTCAAGAACCTTGAGGAAGTAGGCTTCCGCTCGGCGAACATGGTGGACATCTTCGACGCTGGGCCGGTCTATTCCTGTCCGCGCGACCAGATCCGCACGATCAGGTTGAGCCGGCGGGCGACGATTGCATCCGTAAGTGATCAGCCGGTCGAATCGCCCCAGTACATGATCAGCACGACGTCCGCCGACTTCCGCGCCACACGAACGACGCTCGAAGAGACAAGCGGCGGGCTGCGTATTCCTGCTTCTACCGCCTGGGCGATGGGTGTCAGGGCCGGTGACGTGGTCCGGTACGTCGAGTTTGCCGCCAAGGCGTAATTTGATATTGATTGCCGGTGCCAGGAACACCCGTAGGGTTGCGGGCACGATGCCGCTAGGATTAGCCCAGATGGATCAAGGATCATTCATCGGTGGCAAGTGGACCGCGGGACACGGGGAGCCATTCGATTCGATCGATCCGGCAACTGACCAACAGATCTGGCACGGGAACAAAGCATCTCGGGAAGACATCGATGCTGCCGCCAACGCGGCGCGAAAGGCGCTGCCTGCCTGGGCGGGCCTTCCAATCGACAAACGCATCGAAGTCCTCAACTCATTTGCGGATCGATTGGGCGCCAAGCGAGGGGAACTCGCCGAGGTGATCTCCCGCGAAACCGGCAAACCGCTCTGGGAATCCCTGAGCGAAGTCGATTCCATGAAGGGAAAGGTCGCGGCATCGATCCAAGCCTTCAGCGAACGACGTAAGACCACGACGAAAACGATTGGACCGGCATCCGGCGTTGTGCGTTATAAGCCGCATGGCGTCATCGCGGTTCTCGGCCCCTATAACTTTCCGGGACATTTGCCCAACGGCCATATCGTTCCCGCCCTCTTGGCAGGAAACACGGTTGTCTTCAAGCCATCCGAACTGACGCCGGCAGTCGGCGAACGAACGGCTGAGCTCTGGCAGGAAGCGGGCTTGCCCGATGGCGTGATCAATCTGGCACAAGGCGCGCGATCAACGGGTGAGGCCCTCGTCACGCATCCGGCCATCGATGGCGTTTTCTTCACCGGCTCTCTCGCCACCGGGCGCGCGATCGATCGTGCGCTGGCGGATCACCCGGGAAAGATCGTCGCCCTTGAAATGGGCGGGAACAACCCGCTGGTTGTCGCTCGCGTGAGAGATTCCGCCGCAGCAGCACAGATGATCGTTCAGTCCGCGTTCATCACCGCAGGACAGCGATGCAGTTGTGCCCGTCGTCTGATCGTCGTGGGTGATGAGTTTGACCAGCTCCTGCGCGAAATGAGGAGTCTGATCGATCGTATGATCATCGGCCCTTACACGCTTCGCCCGGAGCCGTTCATGGGATCGCTGATCAGCGCAGCCGCAGCGGAGCAGATTCTCGGCGCACAAGAGAAGCTCGAAGCACACCGGGCAACGCCGATCGTTCGGGCCCGGCGGATGGACCAATCCCTGGCGTTCCTCACGCCCGGCTTGATCGACGTAACCAACGTTCAAGATCGGCCGGACGAAGAAATCTTCGGACCTCTGCTTCAGGTAGTCCAAGTCAGCAGCTTTGACGACGCGATCACCGAGTGCAATCGCACGTGCTACGGCCTGGCGGCGGGATTACTAAGCGACGATCGCGCGCTTTTCAATCGCTTTCTGCAAGAAGTTCGAGCCGGCGTGATCAACTTCAATCGCCCGCTGACCGGCGCCAGCGGGCTGCTACCCTTCGGCGGCATTGGCTGCTCGGGCAACCACCGCCCCAGCGCCTACTTTGCCGCCGACTATTGCAGCTATCCGGTTGCTTCGCTCGAATCCGATGGCATCACGCCGGTCATCAATGTGGGATTCAAATAAGATGGCGCCCCACGCACACGAAGTGAATTTCGATGGGCTCGTCGGACCGACGCACAACTACGCCGGCCTCTCTTACGGAAACCTCGCCTCCACGAAGAATAAGCTGACCATTTCCCACCCTCGCCAGGCGGCGCTCGAAGGGCTGGCGAAGATGAAACTGATGATGGACCTCGGCCTGCACCAGGGATTAGTCCCACCGCAGGAACGGCCATACCTGCCGGTGCTCCGCCGTCTCGGATTCACCGGCAGCGACGCGCAAATCATTGAAAACGCATCTCGTCAGGACCCGACGCTCCTCGCCGCCTGCACAAGCGCCTCGAGCATGTGGGCCGCCAACGCTGCCACGATTTCGCCCAGCGCCGAGACATGCGACGGACACGTGCACTTCACCGCCTCCAATTTGATCGCCAATTTCCATCGCTCAATCGAAGCACGGCAGACCTCGACGATCCTCAGGCGAATCTTCCATGACGAGAAGTTCTTCGTGCATCACGATTCGCTGCCCGCGACGCTGGCGTTCACCGACGAGGGCGCCGCCAACCACATGCGGCTCGCTCGATCGTACGGCGAGAGCGGTCTTGAGATTTTTGTCTTCGGACGCAGTACAACTGATGGACGGCCTCTGCGTCCCAGGAGATTCCCCGGCAGACAGACCGCCGAGGCATCAGCGGCGATCGCACGGCTACATCAACTGGATCTCCGCCGCTTCATCTTGCTGCCGCAGAATCCCCGCGCGATCGACGCCGGCGCATTTCACAATGACGTAGTTGCCGTGGCGAATCTCAACGTGTTGTTTCACCACGAACTAGCCTTCGAGCAAGATGCCGGCAGGACAATGGCAACCCGATTTGCCGAACTGACCGGCATGCCCCCCAATCGCATTGAAGTGAAGGAGAAGACCATCTCGCTGCGCGAAGCGGTGAAAACCTACCTCTTTAACAGCCAGCTAGTCTCCCTGCCCGAGGGCGGCATGGCCCTGATCGCTCCCTGGGAATGCCACGAAAGCTCTCGCGTCAAGCGCTATCTCGACCGCCTGCTGGCCAAGGGCGATCCGATCACCGCTGTTCACTACGTCGATGTTCGTCAGAGCATGCAAAACGGCGGCGGCCCAGCGTGCCTGCGCCTGCGGGTCGTGCTCACCGAAGGCCAACTAATGCGCGTACATCCCGGCGTACTGCTGAGCGATGCCCTCTACCAGCGCCTCGTCCAGTGGATACGCAAGCACTACCGGGAAACGTTCTCGCCGCGCGATCTGGCGGATCCGAAGCTGCTCCAAGAAACCCGAGTTGCGCTGGATGAGCTGACGCGCATCCTGCAACTCGGTTCGGTTTATGAGTTTCAACAAGTGTAATTGAAGGGCTTGCTATCTCGCAATCGCGTCCGCTTCCCAGGCCTCGATGTCGCCGGCGAAATACTTCACGCGAATCTTCTTATACTCGTGCGTGGAATAAAGCGCCGTGTAACGCGTAATTGCGCTCGCACGGGAGATTTCACTCAACACGGCTTCGCATTCATCGCGCGTCTTGCCATGCACCATGGTGAAAATGCTGAACGGCCAGTCCGGCGGGTATGCCGGCCGCAGGTAGCAATGACTCACTGCGGTAAAACTCGCCGCCATATTCCCAAATGCTTCCTGCTGTGCCTCGGGAACGGCCCACGCCCCCATCGCATTGGCACTGAACCCCGCCTGCCGGTGCCGCAGCACGGCACTGAACCGCCGCATCGCGCCGTTTTCGATATATGCTTTGGCCGATCTGATCAGCTCATCTACAGCCACTCCCGCCTGTTTCGCCCACAACTCAAACGGCTCGGCCACGATCGGCAAATCCTGCTGGAGCACGCGTATCATTCGCTTGTCCGATTCCGTGACGGCAAATCCCTCCGCCGCTCCGAACTTCGACGGCTCGGCTTCCTCTCGCGCCGCCGCATCCGCCTCACCAAGGCTGAACTTCACGCCGATCTTATAAACCTTCAGCGTCGGCAGCAGCCGCGTGATCGATGCACCGCTGCGCCGATGCAGTTCATCCACCGTTTTCTGCAAGCCCAGCAGGCTGTCGGGCGGCACCGCGATCGTGTACCAGAGATTGAATGGGTGATCGCGCCGGTAATTATGCGATACGCCCGGATGCTTGCCGACTTCCGCAGCTGCTTCGTCGATATGGTTCTCATCCACCTTCGCGGCAACCAACGAGCTGACGTAGCCCAATGATCGGCTGTCAAAAATCGCGCTGATCTGCCGAATGATGCCCGGCGTTCCCGCTGCGCCCTTGAGCCTTTGCACGCGATCGATCGCATCGGCCTCATCAATCCCCAGCTTCGAAGCGATGTCGCCAAACGGGCGGCGCATCAGCGGGAGCTCTTTCTGGATCAGGTTGAGCAGCCGCACATCCAGATCTTCCAGCGCATTTGCTGATGTGTTGGCTTCCATCGTCGCGTGCATTGTTCTACCGGTTTGCTTTGACGCTGACGAGCCCATCGTTCCGTACCTGACTCGCCGCCGCGTGCAGTTCGCCCGCTAGTTCGCTCGATGCCGCATGCCGCCGTAGCGTGCTCACGCACGGATGCATGAACTTGTTCACGAGCCGATCGATCACCGCCGAGATCACTTTCTTCTCATCTTCCTCAAGATCCGGCAGTCGCCGGAAGAGCCGCGCCAGCTCCATGTCCCGCAGATCGCGAGCGTCACGGAACATCTGCTCGATCAACGGATTGAGCTTTGTCGAATCCAGCCACTCCTCGAAGGCGCCGACCTCCTGGTCGAGGATCTTCTCGCACTCTTCGAGCGCCATCGTCCGCGCCTGCTGATTCTGCGTGACAATGCGTCCGAGCGCGTCGATGTCGTAGACGAACACCTGGTCGAGTTCCGCTACTTTGGCCTCGACGTTCCTCGGCACCGCAAGGTCAATCACGAACAGCAGTTTTCCCCGCCGCTTTTTCTGCGCCTCGGCCACCCGCTCTCGCGTCAAGATCGCTTGCGGCGAACCTGTCGCAGCGATGATGATGTCCGCGTGGACAAGCTGCTCGTCGAGCTGCTCGTAAGGTACCGCCTCACCCTCGCATGCCTCGGCCAGTACCTTGGCATTGGCCAGCGTGCGCGTCGTCACCACGAATTGCTTCGCGTCCGCTTCGCGCAAATACTGGCAGACAAGCTGCGCCATCTCCCCCGCCCCGATCACCAGCGTCTGCTTGTTGGAAAAATCGTCGAAGATCCGCCGGGCCACATCCACCGCGACGGATGAAACCGAAACTTTTCCCTCGCCGATCTTCGTTTCTGTCCGCACGCGTTTGGAAACCTCGAACGCCTGGTGAAACAGTTTGTTGAGCACGCGTCCAGTTGTCCCCTGCTCGCACGCCTGCGTGTACGCCTGCTTGATCTGGTTGACGATCTGGTTCTCCCCCAGCACCATCGAGTCCAGCCCGCTGGTGACGCGGAAGAAGTGCCGGCAGGCCTGTTCTCCGCTGAGCGTGTACAGGTACGTCTTAAACTCCGTCACTGCCAGATCGCGCGCTTGCGCGATGAACCCCAACACCTGCGGAATCGTGGGCTTTTCGCCGTCGCTTGCAATCAGAAGCTCCACGCGATTGCATGTGCTGATGATTGCCGCCTCGGCGCCGGGAAACTGATTCTTAAAGAGCAACAGCGCCGTCGCCACGCCGTCGCGGCTGAAAGCCAGTTGCTCGCGAACTTCCACCGGAGCGGTCCGGTGATTCAAACCAATCAGCAGGATACTCACGGCCTGCCTGCCTTCCTCAAACCTACCCACACCATGAGCCCATATCCCCATAACAAGACCAATCCAATCACATACGCGGCAATGACATAGTTCGTATGGTTCACGCTGCACCTCCCGAGTAGCCAAACCGCGGATTGGGTAACACCTCGAATGCCGCGCTGTGTGCCTCCTCGCGCTGTCGCGTGATCTGGTTCAGCTTAAACCTTGCGACGATCAACCCAGCCGCCAGCATGAATACCGGCACGAACCACGCAATCAGCGTCAGCTTCATCGGCCACGCCAGTTCGATCGACTGTGGGTGAATGTCAGGCATCAACTTCGTGCTCAGCCACACGAGCGGCACATCCAAGAATGCAATCACCGCGTACACCGCACTGACCACCGCCCGGCGGTCCCTGCTCTCGATCGACATCCGCACGGTCAGATAGACCAAGTACAGTAGCCACAGCACCAGCGAGAACGTGAGCCGCGGGCTCCAGGTCCACCACTGCCCCCAGGCGCTCTTGCCCCAGATCATCCCGGTCAGCAGCACCACCGCGCACAACTGCACCGCCACCCTCGCCGCCGCGCTGGACAAATCGTCGAAGACCACGGTCCGCTTGATCAAGTATGCAATCGCAGCGACGAACGAAACCAAGCATGCCAGGAATGTCGAGATTGCGACCGGCAGGTGCAGATAAAAGATCTTCTGGATCTCACCCATCGTGGCTTCGGTCGGCGTGTAGAGAACGAGTCGCACAATCGCCACGACGAACAGCGCAAAGGTGACCAGCCAGTAGAAGCGGATGAACCAGCATCGGGACGTGCAGTTGCGCATGTTCAACTCCTACGGCTCCAAAACCCATTCGAACACCAGCCAGCTCACCACCAGAAAAATCGCATCGAACGCCCCGATGATCCCGATCCCACCCGCACCCGGCAGCACGCCATCGCGAAATGTCTTGACCATCAGCTGCGTGCTGGTCACTACCAGCGGCAGCGCGATCGGAAAGACCATCATCGCCAAGAGTCCCCCTTGCAGCCGCGTCGAGCTGACCACCGCCGCAAAGAGCGTCCCCACCGCCGCGAATCCCACGATGCTCAGCAGCATGATGCTGGCGAACGTCCCCGGCGCCTTGGATAGATCAAACCCAAAGAACAGGATCCCCACCGGCGTCACTACCGCCGCCACCGCGAACATTAGGACTAGATTGCTCGCCAGCTTCGCGAGATAAATCAACCCGCGGTCCAGCGGCGCCATCATCAGCCCAGCCAGTACGCCATCGCTCCGCTCGACCGCCATCGTCTTTTCGAAGCACAGGACGCCGGAAAACAGGTACGACACCCACAGCACCGCCGTTGCGTTGAACCCCGCGATGTTGTTCTGCGTCCCCAGCCCCAGACCCAGCACAACAATGATCAGAATCCCCAGCACCAGAACCAGCGCCAGCGTCTGCCGGCTGCGGGCCTCGATCCGCAGGTCCTTGGCCACCATCAAAACAAGCTGGTCGAAAGCCGCGTCATCCCGTCACCTCCGACAGCACTTCTCTCGGATAGAGGCGATAGGCAGCTTCATTCACTGCAACTCGTCCGCCTCGAAGGATGATCGCACGGTCCACCAGGCGAAGCGTCTGCTCAATGTCGTGATTCACCAGGATGATCGTCTTGCCCGTGGCGTTCAGGTCCGCCAGTAATTGCTCCAGCGCATCAATCGACGGTGCATCCAATCCGCTGAACGGCTCATCCGCCAGCAGCAGTTCCGGATCATGTAGCAGCGCCCGCGCAATCGCCGCACGCTGGGCCATTCCGCGGCTGAAAGCCTTCACCGGGTCGCTGGCCCGATGAGCCAGTCCCGACATCTCAAGCATCTGTTCCACGCGCCGCCTGGAATTCTCGATTCCATAGAGCTTCGCGTAGAAGGTGAGGTTCTCCTTCACACTCAGATCGCGGTAGAGCATCGACTGATGCCCGATGAACCCGATGCGTGCCCGCAAGCCGGGGCCGTCCTGAGTGACCTTCTTTCCAAACAACTCCAGTTCACCGCAACTGGGTGGTGTCAGTGTTGCGATAATCCGCAGCAGCGTGCTCTTGCCCGCCCCGTTGGCCCCAAGGATCGCAACGTAACCGCCGGCGGGAATCTCAAAGCTGACATCCCGCAAGACCGGCCGCCGGTCGATCGAATAGGACAGTCCCGTCGCGCGCACGACCGACTTGCCGGTTTTGGCATCATCAATCGGAACTTGGGCTGTTTCCATGATCATCTCACAACTTTCAAACGCGTCTGCCCAACAGCCTTTTACTTGCGATCCTTCTTTCCCATCCGCGGCGCCCGGAAGAACATGAACGACCCGCCCACAATGAGCACCAGCAACCCGCCGGCGCCGGCAATCACCCGCGCCAGCTGCGCCGAGTCCACGGCCGAAGTGTTCGCTGTGTGCTGCTGCGCCCCATGTGTCGCCTCCGGCGCCGATGCAAAAGTCAGCTTGATCGTCTTACCTGCCGGAATGTCGCTCCCGCGGAAGAATCGCGTCACACCCCGCCCCATGTTGACCTCCTGCGGCCCGTTCAACCCCTCGGCCGTCGCGTTCATCCCCTCCGGCACGATCACCATCATGTTCTTCACCAGAGCCGGTGCCGTCGCCGTTAATTCGGTCCTTCCCTTGCTGTCCGGCAGCAGGTAACCCACCTCATACTTATGAACGCCGGGCAGCAGCGCCATCGAGGTAATCACCTTGGTGCCTTCGATCTTGGTGCAGCAATCATGGAAGCTCCCGCCAAACTCCACACTATGCGCTGCCACCGGAAGCTGCAATGAGAACGTGGTATGGTTACCCGCGGAATCCGCCTTGCCGATCCACGCGCGGTCGGTCGGATTCTCCACCGCCAGCACTTCAATCACCTGTATCGCCTTCTCCGCCGGCTGCACGATGATGTGCCGCATCTTCACCTGCCACGCCGGCTCCTGCTCCGTCGTCTCATACACCGGCACGGTCACGGCCTGCGTGTCCTTTCGGGGATCCACATAACCAGAAAAATCCACCCCCTCGTGCGTGACCTTCGCCAATTGGTCATAGTTCCCGCCGAAAGGCACATTGTCGATCGTCCCGGTTCCGTCCGGCCCGAGTTGCACTGGCAGCGTTTTCACAAGTTCGTTGTTCTCATAGATCTCAATCGCTGCCTTGTCGGCGCCAATGACCGGACCGTTCGCCGTTGCCTGTTGAGCTTTGATCGTCACTTTGCCATATGTCACGGGCCGGGTCGTCGCCATCGCCCGCAACTGCTCGATCGATGGGTGCCCCGCCGGCAGTCCCTGTCCGGGCTGCCCCATCTGCGGGTGACCCGCCGGAAGCTGCGGATGCCCCGCCGGCAATTGCGGGTGTCCCGCGGGTAACTGTGGATGTCCGGCCGGCAGCGCCGGCTGCGTCGCCGGTGATATCTCTGCCGCCGCGGGCGTCGCCGCGCTCGTCTCATTCGTCAGATACACCGGCTTCGGCGATTCAACGACCGGCGCCGCGGCATCTGCCTTCGGAGCCGCCACCTGGCTCGCGCATCCCGCCAACAACGCTCCGCTGCATGCGGCGACGAGGATCGTGTTCATACGCTTCATGGCAAGCTCCTTAATGCGCCGCGGCCACCGCGCGGCCCTTCCGCCGCGAAGAGCCAGGGGTCTGCTGCTTCTTCGACTTCGTTTCTTCTTCCGCGACTGCTTCCACATGGGTCACCAACCGTGGCAACAGCGCCACGATCGCGCCCAGCCCCAGAATCCAGCCACCGGTCCAGATCCAGCTCACCAGCGGATTCACGATCACCTGAATCGCCGTCGTCTGCCCGCCGTTGTCCCAACCCTCCAGCGTCAGATACACATCACGGCGCCAGCTCGATTGAATCGCCACTTCGCTATTGGCTTCCTGGGATTTGTCATAGAACCGACGCTCTGGCATAAGGGTGCTCGTCTCGCCTTTTTCATTTGTCAGCGTGAGGTTCGCCTCAACGGCGCTGTAGTTGCCATGGCGCACTTCGCGCAGTTGGTTAAAAGTCATCGTCTGCCCGCCAAAGCTCACGCTCTGACCCGGGTGCAACTGATAGGACTGCTTCCAACTGAACAAACTCGATCCCACGATGCCCACAACGATCAGCATCATCCCCACGTGGACGGTCTGCCCGCCATACCTTCGATGGTTTCCGTCCAGCAGGTTCACGATCGCCGAAACCGGATTCTCGTGCATCACCGAGATCCGCACGATGATCGCCTTCACCAGATCGATCGTCACAGTAAACGCCAGCACGGTCGCGATCCCCACCGCGATGAGCGCCCACGCCTCGTGCAGCCCGCGCACCGCAAACCCCGCCACAACGAGTGCCGCCGCAATCAGCGGTACGATCAGGCCCTTAAGCGTCTGCTTCCCCGCCGCCTTCCCGTACGCCAGAAGCGGCCCCGCCGCCATCAGTGCCACCAGCACCAGCCCCAACGGCGCCACCATCCTGTTGTAGAAGCTCCGCTGCACCGTGACCTGCTCGCCGGCAATCGTTCGGCTGATCAGCGGGAACATCGTTCCAACCAGCGTGATGATCGTCATGCCAAGCAGCAGCACGTTCGTCGCGGTGAACAGGCCCTCACGGCCCAGTAGCGCCTCAAGCGAGTGCTCCGGACGCAGGATTGGCCGTCGCACCAGGATCAGGATCACGCTGAATACGCTCGCCGCGATCAGAAACGCCAGAAAGAACGTGCCGATCAGCGACTTGCCGAACGAGTGCACCGAATCGATCACGCCGCTGCGCGTCAGGTACGTCCCGAAGATGCACAGGATAAATGTCAGCGCGATCAGCGACACGTTCCAGCATTTGAGCATCCCGCGCTGCTGCTGAACGATGATCGAGTGCAACAGCGCCGTCCCCGTAAGCCAGGGCAAAAGCGAAGCATTCTCCACCGGGTCCCACGCCCAGTATCCGCCCCAGCCCAGCTCCACATACGCCCACTGTGCACCGAGGATGATCCCGATGCTCAAGAACAGCCAGCTTGCAATCGTCCACCGCCGTGTGCTCGCGATCCATTCATTGTCGCGCCGGCCGGCCACCATCGCTCCGATCATCATCGCAAACGGAATCGTGAACCCGGCATAGCCCAGAAACAGGATCGGCGGATGCGCGATCATCCCGATGTTCTGCAGCATCGGATTCAGCCCCTCCCCATCCGCCGGCACGAATTCGCTCGCCTTGAACGGGTTGGCCGCGAACAGCATCAATGCCGCAAAGAACCCCAACACAACCGAGAGCGTCACGATCGCCGCCGCCGGCTCGCCACCGCTCTGCTTCCGAGCCCCGGTGGCATAGATGACGCTCATCACGCCCAGCACCAGCGCCCACAAAAGCAAGCTCCCCGCCTGTCCCGCCCAGAACGCCGCCAGCTTGTAACCGACCGGCAGCGCCACTTCCGAGTAATGAACTACGTACTCAATCCGGAAATCATTTTGCAGAAAGGCGCTCACCAGCATCGCCGACGCCAGCGCCACCAAGCCGAGGTACCCCCACAGCATCTTTCGCGAAGCCGCCAACAGCGATTGCGACTCAAGCCGTGCCGAGCCGATCGCAAGCAACCCCGTCATCGCCGCCGCCAGGACCGCCATCGAAAGCGAGAGATTGCCGACAACCTCGATCATTGTCCGTTCTCCGCATTGGCATGAGGTGATTTGGGTTCATACTTGCTGGCGCACTTGGTCATCAGCACATCGGCCCTGAAAGTTCCCGCCCCGTCCAGCTTCCCCTCGACCACCACGTCGCACCCGGCCTGGAACATGTCCGGAATCGATCCGTGATATTCGACTGGCAGTTTCCCCTTCTTGCCCAGAAGCTCGAAATGTGCCGTCATCGATCCGCTGCTGGCCGAGAATCCCTCGGCCGCAACTTTCCCATGCAGACGAACCCTCTGGGCATGGTACTGCGGGTCAGCCAGGAACTTATCGACCTCCAGAAAATACACCCAGCCCGATTTAATCCCCGCCGAGGCAAGATAGGTGACCGCGGCCACCACCACGATTCCCGCAACGATCAGTTTTGCTCGCATGCTGGCCATAATTCACCCGATTGCTGCACCGCTCCCATGACAAGCCAGGTGCCAGCCGAGACGACAAGACCATAAAAGAGTCCAAAATCTTAATTTCCCCTGGCCACACGACTTACGCTCCGTCGGCCGATTTCGATTGCCTGTGCCGCCCCCAAAACGTCTCACTGTTGAGATTCAACCGCCTGGGCTGCTCCTACCCTCGGGAGCAAACCCGCTCGCATAACCCCCGGAAAATCAGCTATTTCGCTCACTTCCGGCTTCCGCTATCGGGAGACTAAAGAGTCCTTTATTCCCGCTTTCGGGACCGCCGTTTCCGCCCCTTCTGCGTAAAGCCCCCAATTTCTTGCGCCAAGCCATAAAAGGTGCGATTAGTCCTCTGGTACCGCCCTTGCTCGGACACCAGCAGGCTAAGGAACGGACGGACGGGACGGGAGGCGGGACCCATCCAGGTTCGTCGGGAAAACTTAATCCCGCATCTTCAAGGGAGATGTCTATGAGACGTTTCAAACCCCTCCTAACGACCGCCCTCGCGTTGATGGCGGTCTGTATGTTCTCTGCCGCGGCTCGCGCCTCGATTATCGGATCGAAGCACGACTTCGGCGGTGACGAGTACAAGAACTGGTCCAAAGGCGAAATCTGCTTGCCCTGTCACATCCCGCACAATGCGACTGTGAAAGACGCCAGCGGAAACGACTTGGACGGGCCGCTGTGGAATCACACACTTTCCACCGCGACCTACACCCTTTACGACGCGCTGACCGCTCCAACCGTCGATGCCAGTGGCAACCCTGTCCTCACCGGCGAAGTGGACAACAACTCCATTTTGTGCCTTTCCTGCCACGACGGAACGGTCGCACTCGACAGCTTCGGCGGCGGGCTTGGCACCGCCGGCCCCATCGCCGGAACCCCCGGCGCCAAGGGCAGTGCCAATCTGGGCACCGACCTCTCCGACGATCACCCGATCGGCGAGAAAGCGATTTGGCCGGATACCACCCCGAGCTACATGGTGGACCCGAGCCTGCGCAACGCGCAGGCGCATCATGCCTCTGCGTCACATGGCGGACGGAAAGCTGGCCGTTGGTTGCACCAGCTGCCACGAGCCGCACAACCGTGCGGCCCAGCCGCACATGCTTTGGGTCAACAACAGTGGTCCAGGCACGACAGTGGACGGACGATCCGTCGACGGTTCGCTGCTCTGCTTGAATTGCCACAAGAAGTAACGCCAGAGAAGACCGCCGCCGCACCCGGCAACAAGGCCGAGTGCGGCGAGCGGCCGCAAACAATCGATGTGCCTCCGCCTCCCGTGCCGCCCGTCCGTTCAATCTTAGCCAGATAGAAGGCACGACCCAAGTTCAGCCCAAATAGGTGCCGCAATGACCCAAAGGCTCTCTCCAATCACAAGGTTCTCTCGAACCGCCCTCCTCGTTCCGCTCCTGTTCCTCTTAAGCGCCTGCGCTTCCCAGCAGAAGGCCGTCCAGAAACCGACCCTCGCCGCATTCTGGCCGCCTTACCCGGACCAGCCCCGGGTCCAGTACCTGACCAGCTTCAACAAAAGCTCCGACATCGCCCCCCCGAAAACCAGCTTTGAACAGCTGATTTACGGAAAGGAATCTGAGGAAATCCAGGCCATCAATAAGCCCTATGGCCTCGCCTTCTGGCACGATCGTATCTACGTCTGCGACCTCCGCAAAGACTGCGTCACCATCCTCGACCTCCGCAAGAAGCAGACCCTCGTCATGGGACACAGCGGCGGCGACAATCTCGTCAATCCAACAGACATCGCCATCGCCGACGACGGGACAAAGTACGTCGCCGATTCCATGCGCGGACTGATCAGCGTTTACGATGCCGAAGACCACTTCCTGACAAGTTTCGGCCATAAGGATCTCAAGCCCGTCGGCGTCGCCATCTGGCAAAACGACCTCTACGTCTGCGACTTCAAAGCCCAGGACGTCGAGGTCTACGACCGCCACTCCGGGAAGATGCTCCGCACCATCGGAACACCCGGCACCAAGCCCGGTGAGTTCATCCGCCCCCTGGGAATTGCAACCGACAAAGACGGCAACGTGTACGTCACCGATGTGCTCAACTGCCGTCTCTCGAAGTTCGATCGCAATGGCAAATACATTGAGGGCTTCGGCACGGTCTCCGCCAAGGCCGGCGGCTTCGTGCGGCCAAAGCAGGTCGCTGTTGACAGCCAAGGTGTCATCTACGTCGTCGATGCCGCCTTCAACAACGTGCAGCTCTTCGATCAGCAGGGCAGGCTCCTGACCTTCTTCGGCTCCGCCGGAACCCACCCGGGTGCCATGTACCTGCCGGCCGGAATCACCGTCACCGATCAGGGCCTTGACCTCTTCGCCAAGTATGTCCATCCCGACTTCCAGGCCGAACGCCTGATCTTCGTCACCAATCAGTTCGGAACCAACAAGATCGCCGTCTATGCCTTCGGGCATCTCAAGCCGGGCAAGACCGTCGCGGACATCGCCAACACCAAAGGCTTTGTACCCGAAGGAACTGCTCAGCTTCCGGCCAGAGGCGCCGGTCTCGAGCCGGTCGCAACTCAACCGACCACCATGACCGCCGGCGAGGCGCCCGCACAGAGCACGATCGCCACGACTCAGCCGGACGATGCGTCCGCTCAACCGGCCGCCCCGGAGGTGCCGGAAAGAAAGTGAAGCGTCCGATGAACCGCCCGACCCGCTCCAACGCGACCAAATACATCGGACGCTGGGGCGGACCGGTGCTCTCCGGCTCGCTCCTGCTCCTGGCGATCACCCTCTTTCTCGGGTGCACCGCAGAGCGACGGTACAAGGTCCTGAGCTTCTTCTTCGACGGCGTGCCCGACCCGAACGCGCTTCAGGTGGACCGCAACGCCGAGCAGGTGGTCACCACCAGCGGTGGGCGAATCATCCGCGTGTATCAGCACAAGCCCTTCAAGGACAATCAGTGCGGCTCCTGCCACGCCGTCTCCTCCGGATCGTTCGATTCGTTCAACAAGGTCGATCAGAAAGTCTGCCTCAAATGCCACGCGGATCAGCTCACGCGCTTTCCGGTCATGCATGGACCGGTCGCCTCCGTCCAATGCCTGGCCTGCCACAGTCCCCATGAATCGGCAATCCCGGGCATGCTCAAGCAGAAGGCCCCGGGCGTCTGCACCCAGTGCCACGTTCCCGACCTGCGTCCCCAGGATAAGGACCATCAGGCCCAGGACAGCCCCTGCCTCACCTGCCACGTCGCTCACGGCTCCGATAGGCACGGACTGCTTCGCCCGAAGGTCGCCGCCGCACCCACAACGTCGCCCGCGGAGGTCGTCAAATGACTGCCGCGCGGCGACTGAGCATCCTCGCCAAAGCCGCCGGAGTTGCGCTGGCCCTGCTCGCATGCGCCAACTCCGCCCGCGCCCAGGAAGGCCCCGTCGTCGTCGGTCAGCGCCAGCAGATGGATGCCTTTAAGTTCCAGAGCTTGGAAACATCTCTGGAGGGTCACTACTACTACAACCATAACCAGATCAGCTCCAGCGATGGGACCTCCAGCAGTTCCACCGAGAACCGCTTCGAAGAGACTCTCAATCTTCTGAGCAACGGATACATCATCCACCCCAATTTCGCCGAGTTCACGCTCAACGGGGACTTCGGCCTCCGCCAGGATAACGCCACCGTCAACGGCGACGACGCATCCAGCAACACCTTGCTCTACGACTACGACGCCTCCGCCACCTTCCTGCGCAAGGAAATTGCCCCCGTTACGGTCTACAGCCGACGGAGCGAAGACACGGTCAGCCGCAACTTTGGGCCCACGCTCGACTCTACCCTCCAGACCAGCGGCGTCATCTGGAATATTCAGTCTAAAACCGTCCCCACCCGTCTCGAATACTATCACACCGACCAGACCGAAACCGGACTGGCAGAGACTGGACCCAACAGCTTCTCCCTCGGCCAGGACGTCTTCACCTGGTACAGCGAATACCGCCCCACCCAGAACCAGCTGCTGACCTGGAACTACAACTACAGCCACGTGGATCAGCAGACCGAAGGCTTCCCCCCGAACAACTTTGAGACCCACGATGCCACGCTGGCCCACTCCGTTCAGTTCGGGAAAGACAACCGCAGCAGCCTGAACTCCAGCGTCGAATACTTCAAACAGACCGGGGACTACGATCTCGAACGCTTCCACTGGAACGAGATCCTCCGCCTTCACCATAGCGACAGCCTTGAGACCCACTACCGCTACTCGTTCGATCAGCAAACCCTCAACGGCGAGCGCGACACCACCAACAGCGGCGAAATTGGATTCACGCACCAGCTCTACCAAAGCCTCACCACCACTGGAAACGCAGGCATACGCCAGTTCGACCGCAGCGACGGCGGCAACACTTTCGAGTGGTACACCAACTTGAACTTCGACTATCGCAAAAACGTCCCCCTGGGAACCTTCACCTCATTTCTACGGCTGGTCTTTGACCAGCAGCACAACGACCAGATCAGTTCTCCGATTCAGGTGATCGATTCGCGCCAGGTCTTTAACGACCCCTATCCGATCATCCTCACCGGTCGCAACATCGCCCCGACCGTCACCATGACCGACACCACCGGCACCATCCCATATTACGAAAACATCGATTACACCATCATTCCCTCGGCCAACGGGCTGGTCATTGATCGCGATCCCAACGGGAATATCCTCCCCGGCCAGACCGTCCTGATCGACTACACACTCAATCCCCAGGCCTCCAATACCGTCAATACCTCGGGATTCGCCCTCGGCGGTCGCTACGACATCGAACAAGGCTGGCTCAAGGGCGTCGGCGTCTATGCCCGGTACCAGATCCAGAACCAGTCCATCGATTCGCAGGATCCCAACGAATTCATCCCCGATAACTTCACCGACGTCACCTTCGGCGCCGATTACCGTATCTGGAACTTCAAGTTCGGCGCCGAGCGCGAAATCCACGACAGCGACCTCTTCCCCTTCGACAGCAATCGCTTCTACGCCCGATACGCGCAGCGGCTGGCGGAAGATACCATCCTGTCAGTCGACGCCAATTTCATCCAGGTCCACTACCCCGACGCCAACGACACCGACAATCTTCTCACCGTCCTCGCCTCGCTTGATAAGCGGTTCGGCCGCCAGCTCACAGGCTCCGCTTCCATCCTCTGGCGCGATGAACGCGATGACCTCCGCGGCCACATCGTCGGCCTCGAAGAGCAGTTTCAGCTCCAGTGGCAACACCGCCAGACCAGCGTGTACATTCGCTTCCGCAACACCAATTACGACGGCGACTCCTTCACCAGCGACGCACAGTATTTCGAACTCGGCCTGACCAGAGAATTCTGATGCGAACCACCCGATGCATCATCACCCTCGTGCTCCTGCTCGCCGCCGGCTGCGCCCAACCCGCGGGAGTCATCTTCCCGCCGCTGGACAAGCCGCTCCTCTGGCCCGGCGGTTCGGAACCTCCCCGTATCCGCTACGTTGGCCAGCTCGCCAGCAGCGCCGATCTCAAACCGGCCGTTCCGTTCCTCGAAGGAGTCGGCAACACGCTGTTCGGCAGGAAGCCCGCCTCCGCGATGCTCACCCCCTACGCCCTCTGCACAGACAATCAGGACCGCCTGTTCGTCGCCGATTCCAACACCCAGTCCGTCCACGTCTTCAATCTCAAGACCCGCAAATACCTAAGCTGGCAACCCGGGCCCAAACGCAAATTCTCCCAGCCCGTCGGCATCGCTTACGACACCACCCACAACCGCCTCTGGGTCGCCGACTCCGTCGCCCAGACCATCTACATCTTCAATTCCAATGGCGCTCTGGTTGAACAAACGTCCCCCGGCCAGTTCGTCCGACCCACCGGCCTGTGCTTCGACCCCACGCATCAGCGCGTCTTCGTCACCGATACCGGCGCCCACCGCATCGTCGTCTGCTCTCTCGACGGCCATCCCATCGCCACCCTCGGCCGCCGCGGAACCGCCCTGGGCGAGTTCAACTTCCCCACCAATGTCGCCGTCGATTCCACCGGCCGCCTCTACGTCTCCGACTCCCTCAACTTCCGCGTCCAGCAGTTCTCCCCCGACCTTAAGCCCCTCCGTGCCATCGGCTCCAAGGGCGACATGCCCGGCTACTTCGGCCAGCCCAAAGGCGTGGCATGTGATTCGCAAAATCATCTCTACGTGGTGGATGCGAACTTCGAAGCCGTCCAGATCTTTGATGCCTCCGGCCGGCTTTTATTGAACTTCGGCAGCGAAGGCACCAAAAACGGCCAATTCTGGCTCCCTGCGGGCATCTGCATCGATTCTCATGACCGCATCTGGATTGCCGATGCCTACAACCGCCGGGTCGAGGTCTTTGACTATCTCCCCCAACCCCAGCCGTGAGAAACCGCCTTCCCATCATCGCGGCCCTCGTTCTCATAAATGGGACGATTTGCTCCTTTGCCCACGCCCAGAACACCAGCATTCTCAACTCCCCCCACAATCTTTCCGCCATTGGCCCCAGCGAGATCCGCGCTTCCTCCGAGCAGCAGGTCTGCATCTTCTGCCACACCCCGCATAATTCCTCGCCCATCCAGCCGATGTGGAACCGCAATGACCCCGTCTCCGCCTACACCGTCTATTCCTCGAATTCCCTCGTCGCCCGGCCCGGCCAGCCCACCGGCTCGTCCAAGCTCTGTCTCTCCTGCCATGACGGAACCATCGCCATCGGCTCGGTCCTCTCCCGCGACCAGCCCATCGCCATGGCCGGCGGCATCACCAGCATCCCCGCCGGCCGACCTTCAAACCTCGGCACCGACCTCTCGGACGACCACCCCATCAGCTTCCGCTACGACGCCGATCTCGCCTCGCGCAACCCCAGGCTCAAGTCGCCCGATGCCCTGCCCGCCCAGATCAAGCTCGATCCCGACCACGAGCTCCAGTGCACCAGTTGCCACGATGCCCACGATGACAGCAAGGGCAACTTCCTGGTGATGGACAACACCAACTCCCAGTTGTGCAACTCCTGTCACAACCAGGGCCAGACCGACATCGTCCAGCACGTCAACTGCGACAGCCTGCCACAAAACCCACACCGCCCCCAGCGGCCCCTACCTGCTCAAGGAAAAGACCGTCACCGATACCTGCCTCTCCTGCCACAACGGTCAAAGCGGCCCGAATCAGGGCCCCGACATCGCCAGCGATCTGAACAAGCTCTCCAGGCACGATACCAAGCCCGACGTCACGGTCCTGGCCACCACCGTCACCGAAACCAGCTGCGCCAGTTGCCACGAAAGCCACACCATGCAGAACCAGAGCCGCCGTCGCCCCCGCCATCTCGCCGCGCTCGGCGCCATCGACGGCGTCGATGCCACCGGCGCGGTGCTTCCGCGTGCGAGCTACGAGTACGAAGTCTGCTTCAAGTGCCACGCCAACAACAACGCCATCCAGCCGGTCATCAGCCGCCAGGTCGCCAGCAACAATCTTCGGCTTCAGTTCAGCCCCTCGGCCATCAGCTATCACCCCATCGAGGCCGCCGGAAAAAACAGCGATGTCCCCAGCCTCGTGCCCGGCATGTCCACCGCGAGCCTCATCTACTGCACCGATTGCCATAACTCCGATGCCGGCACCGCCGCCGGCGGCACCGCCGCCAACGGCCCGCACGGCTCCAACGGAACGCCGCTGCTCATCGCCGAGTACGACACCACCGACGGCTCCACCGAATCCGCCAACGCCTACGCCCTCTGCTATCGCTGCCACCAGCGCTCGAGCCTTCTCTCTAACCAGACCTTCCCCCACAGCACCCACGTCGTCGATCAACGCACCCCCTGCTCCGTCTGCCACGAGTCCCACGGCATCCCCTCCGCCCAGGGCACCACCCTGGCCAACTCGAAGCTGATCAACTTCGACATCTCCGTCGTCCAGCCCCTGGCCGATGGAACCCCCATCAGCTACCAGAGCACCGGACCCCGCTCCGGCACCTGCACGCTCCAATGCCACGGCGTCGAGCACCGCAACCTCGGCTACAGCGGCGGCACCGCCGTCCAGGGCGCGGGAGCTGTGCAGCCCGCCGTACAGGCCACGCCCATGCTCGCCGTGCCGGCGCCCTCACGCCGCAATCCATTCGCACACCCAGGAAGTAACTAAGGAGCCCCCATGTTCGCCCTGCTCATCCCGACCCTGCTCAGCTTCCTGGTCCTGGCCGTCCACTTTTTAAAGGATGGACCTGCGATCCTGATCTTCGTATCGCTCTGCGCCCCGCTGCTTCTCGTCTTCCGCCGCCCCTGGGCCACGCACCTGCTCCAAATCCTCCTCGTCATCGGCGCCCTCGAATGGATCCGCACCGCCATGGAAATCGCCGCCTTCCGCCAGCAGAACGATCTTGCCTGGCACCGCATGGCCATCATCCTCGGCTCCGTGGCCGCCTTTACCGCCCTCTCCGCCACCGTCTATTTCCTGCCCCCGCTCCGCCGCCGCTACGCCCCCAAGCCGCCACCTTGAAATGTAATTCGCATCGGGCTTAGCACTACAGCGCTGGATCCTTCTTAAGTCCTTATCCGCTCATGTTTTTGCTCACCGTTTCTAGAGCGCGTTATGGACTTTCCGCACCATCGAGGCGCCCTACAGCACTTGCTCGCCGCAAGCCCTACAGGGCCTTCTGGTCGCTTCGGCAACGCCTTGAACGCGGCGCTAAGGGTAGGAGCATGGCCCATCTCATCCAGGCAACATGATCACCAGCCCGTTTGTGAAGAAGCATCCCATCAGAGGACATTCCGCTCCCAAGTTGCGCCCCAATCTCCTCCCGACTCACACCGTACTCTCACCGTTGTAGTACCGTTGCCTCCCCACTCCTCCCCGAACCCGGTTTTTGCCTCTTCTGACGACTTGGTGGTCCGAACATGACAATTTGCCGCACCGGCCAAGCGGCCCGAGGGGCCCTTTGAGCACTTTGGCGCTGGATCGTTCTTAAGTCCTTGTCTGCTCATGTTTTGACCGCAATTCTGGACTGAAATCGCCAGCTTAGCGCTGTAGTGTTAGGAGCCCATCCAACCGGGAGGTCTTGCACGGATGCACAGGACACACAAGCAGCCTTTGGGCCCCCGCAACTCGCCGCTTCGCCGGCCACATCTGCCGCAAATTCTCGATGGAATTGTACGGCAGAACCCCTACAACATATTGACATCATATTCACATCCGCTTGTGCAAAAACCCCGACCCACACCGTACTCTCACCGTACCTACACCGTGCAAACTCCAACGCGTCAAAATGTCATCCCTGCGGCTCGCCAGTGCATTTACCAGCCCCCCCCACGCCCCATCCCCCAATTCCCCTCAGACGCGGATTCTCTCCGGCCCGCCGTGCGCTGCGTCCAAGGTACGCAACCCAGGCGGTTTCATCCTGATCGTCGCCCAAACGCATCCCCACTCGTCGTCCATACCCATCGGGATTAACCCCTGTGCGCCAGGCGGATGCCTGCTCGGCCATGCCCGCAAGATCTGCCGGCCCACCCGTCAATCACAAACCGCATGAGAACGGATGGACAACGCACCAGGAGCCGATCATCGCCGGTCGCCAACAGGGCGATGACTAAACTGCCCGAATAGATCGCGCATGCGAGCGATCGGAAGTATGCCAAACGATACGTTGCCGCATACCTGAGCCAATCGGCCTGCGGCACAATGCCACAGCATAAAGAGGAAACAAGAGACAAATTACTCTCGTGTTCTACGCCGGGCTGTGTAAAGTGCTCTGTGATTCCTTCTATGGGAGGAGGATCTCACACATGGGGCGGAACATTAGGGGAACAACATGCCAAAGGATACTCTCGCCGTTTCCCGCTTTGCCGGGAAAGTGCTTCATCGTGCCATCTGTGAAACTCTGGATGCCCGCCAGCTTCTAAGCGCGCTGCCGACTGCCGGCAGCATCGAGGATCAACTCACTGCCTACACCAGCACCAACTAGGCGGTGACTACCGCACCCACCCTGTACGGGCCGGGCCAGTTCCCGTTCACGAACGGCCAGTTCGTGCGGGAGATCATGCAGCCGGACGGCAAGCGCCTCGTCGCCGGCTACGCGAGCGGCAATCTCGCCCTCGCCCGCTACAATACCGACGGCACGCTGGATTTGCCCTTCGGTGGCGGCGACGGCAAGGTGACCGTCGATTTCGGCACGCCTTCCGACACGCTGCTCAACGCGAGCCTGCGCCCCGATGGCAAGATCCTTCTGTTTGCCATGACTTCGGGCAATTCAAACGACTATCAGGTCGTCCTGGCCCGCCTCAATCCCGATGGGACGCTGGATTCGACTTTTGCGGATAATGGCCACCTGCTCACCGGCGTGGGTAGGAATCCCGGCTTCGGCATCGTCACATCCGTCCTCACCGATGGCCGCATCCACGTCACCGGCGACGCCCTCGATGGCTCGGGCACCAGGGGCTACGAATACGATGCCAACGGCCGCAACGCCGTGGATCGTCTGGCGAAGGTCACGGGCACAATCGAACCGGCGGCCTTTTCCGGCACGCCGCTCATCGGCCCGCCCGCCCCCGGGACATCGGCATACGTGCAGATGATGGGGCCATTTCAGAGCGTTACGAGCGGGGCGGGACTGACGCCGCAGGATAATCCGAGCGTCGATGAAGGCTCGCCTTACACATTAGCCCTTACCGGGTCCTTTTCCGGCGGCGATGGATGGAACATCGATTGGGGAGACAACACAAATAGCACGGTCCTTGATCATCCGCAGACGACCACTCACTCCTATACCGACAACGCGGCAGACCCGTACCGGATTACCGCCACCAGCGGTTCGATCTACCTGCGTTCCGGCGAGAGCTACACGCCCGCCGGAAGCGCAACCGTCGTCAACGCCGGCACGCTCGCAATCGAATCCGATCAGACAGGTCCGCTGGGAGCATTGGACTTGAACAACAACGACCTGGTGGTCAGCGACGGCGACTTCTCCACGATTCGGAGTCTCGTTTTCGCGGGACGCCGCTTCTGGCCCGATCCGGCGGCGAAAGGCATCATTTCCAGCGACAGCCAGGCTCACGGCGGCAGCATGATCCTGGCCGTGGTGGACAACTCGCTGCAGGGCTGGGCGGATTGGCCAAGCGGATCGAGTCAGGCCGTCGGCGCCAATGCCATCATCGGTAAGTACACCTACTGGGGCGATGACAACCTGGACGGCAAGGTCACGGGCGACGACTACAGCGCCGTCGATGCCAATCTGGGCCAGACCCCACCCCCGGGCATCGCCATTCTGCGCGGCGACACGAACTTCAGTGGCACGGTCACCGGCGACGATTACAGCGTCATTGATGGCAACCTCGGTAAGGGCACGCTGGCGACGACGGGTGTCCTGACACCTGCCGTGACCCGGACCGGCAGCGTGACGGTGAACAATGTTGCTCCCACGGCGACAATCGGCGCATCCGCCGCCGCGGTAGCGCCGGGCACGCCGATGACCTTCACGGCGTTCGTCGATGACCCCGGCGTATTCGATACGCAGAGCTACTCCTGGACGATCGACAGCATGCCCGCCGGGGGCAACAGCGACACGCTCGTCTACACGCCCACCGCCATCGGCTCCCACACCATCGGCCTGACCGTTACCGACAAGGACGGCGGCACAGGCACCGACAGCGTCACCATCAACGTCGCCTCGCCGCCCAATGCGCCGGCTTCACTCAACGCGGTTGCCGTTTCTTCTTCCGAGATCGACCTGACTTGGTCAGATCAATCCTCCGATGAAGATAGCTTCAACATCCTGGTCTCCACCGACGGCACGACCTATAGCTATCTTGACACGGCGGCGGCCAACCAGACGACCTATCAAGCCACCGGCTTGGACGCTTCGACGGCGTACTGGTTCAAAGTTGAGGCGGTCAAACAGGATGTGCCATCGAGCGACTCCAACGCCGCTGGCGACACAACATCGGCCATCGCCGTCCCGACGGGTCTTGCCGGCAGCGTCGTCTCCAGCAGTGAAATCGACCTCTCGTGGACCGATACGAGCGGCGATGCCAGCGGCTATGGCATCGAGTGGTCCACCGACGGCTCGACCTTCTCGCCTCTGGCAACGGTGGATGCGGGGGTATTCAGCTATCCGGCGACGAACCTCGCGCCGGGGACCAATTACACCTTCCGCGTGCGAGCAATGGCCGATAATGGGGAGTCGGGGTACTCATCTGCGTATGCGTGGACGAAGCCTGCGACACCTTCAGGATTAACCGCCACGCTCTCCGCTGATGGAAATACGGTCAACCTCGCCTGGAACGGAGTAAACGGAGCGACTGGATACGCAATTCAGAGGCAAGTCGAAGGCGACAGCGGATGGACCAGCATCGGGACGACCAATGCCAACGTCGTTACCCTGGGCGATCCCGACACCAGTGAGGACACGACATACCTGTACGAGGTGCGGGCACTCGGAACTTCACATGATTCTGATTTCAGTGCACCGCTGACGTTTACCCACAAACTGGCTGCCCCGAACGATTTGACGAGCACCCGCTTGAGCAACGGTCATTACTTACTGACGTGGGTCAATCATTCTCAAGCGGCGACGTTGATCCGAATTCAGTTTCTTTCAGCTCTCTACGGCTCGTCAACCTGGTATGACTACAGCAGTGACCTGCCACCCAATACGATATCCTACGACGTGGGTGACAACATTGGCAACTTCCGCATTGAGGCGCGATCCAGTAAGAGCAGTTCCGACCCAAGCAATACCGTGACCACTTCTGTACTCAACTTTGGATCGACCTTCTTCCCCTTTGATTGGACATGGACTTTTGACTCATCCGGATATCCACTTCTTGAAATAAGATGGAAGCCGATTGCGTTCACAGACTATGGGGCCAAGTATGTTCTATTGTCCACAGACGCTCAGACTTATACCTGTATCCACCAGATTGAATTTGGCGAAACACTTATCAGCCTACCGGTACCACCTCCAACAGAACAGTGGTTCTTCGGAATTGGCGATACTCCAGATTATACTCCTGGGGTCCTTCCTACCCGGGCTGGTATGACTGGTCAACGTTTTCCATTACTCACGAAGTGCCGACAGCTCTCAGCACACCCGCTGGCCTCACGGCATCCGGGGTCGACCCCTATGATGTTGTTTTGAATTGCCAATCGTTGGACCCGAATGCCGATGGCTATGAGATCGAAGTCTCAACTGACGCAACTAACTTTCAGTTGATCGCATACGGTTCCGGTTCAATACCCGCCAGCGTGCAAGTGCCCGATCCCTCGCTCACGTATTATTTCCGTGTTCGCGCTTTCAAGAATCTCGAAGCCTTTTGGCATGATGGCAGCCTCTGGGGCATTGATGGGGTCTACCCTTCCCGCTGTCTCTGCATATTCAGACACGGTCAGTGTTACACCACGCACGGTTGAAGTTGTCGCTCATCGGACAGGTGGCAATTGGGGAGAAGCGGTCGATCAGGCGACGGCTGAATCAGCCGATCCATCGCGGTATATCATCTTAACGAATAACAATTATGACGAGGATCCTACGGGTGCGAAAGGACTATGAGGACGATCTCGCAGACGTTTTCACAGATCACGATTTGGCGCGAATTACTCTCAAGCAGATGCCCGCCGTCCTTAACGATAAGGTGTCGGTTCAAGTAACACTGTCCGATGCAAATGATGTACGACTTTTTAAGAGCGATGGGACTATCCTGACAGCACTTTCGTTGGATTACTCCAACCCAAGCGGCTATTTGGCAGGACTTTACACCGGAGACCTTGATATCTGGTTGGAGGGTGCTCCACCCGAATGCGGACTTCGCCCTCTCCGTGAAGTACATTCAAGGCGGCGCATACCCAGTGACTTCATTCACTTGGGTTATCCACATGACCATCGCCGACTGGAACTTCGAGGACACCACCAGTAGCACGATCACGCAGGCCTACTCGGATTCGCAGGCCGACCTGTCCGCCAAACTCGCTGGCGATCCCAACGCGGCCGGGCCAGACGACGGCGTGCTCTTTAAGAGCAAGATCGACGGCCTATCGACAGACGTTGTGGACAATCTGACCGTCGCCTCGGCGGACGACCCGACGCAGTATTACACCGATGATTTCGCAAGCAGCGACACCACCGTCGAGTCCGCCGATTACGGGATGCTCTACACGCCAGAGAACGCCGGCGATCCACCGCTGTCAACCAGTGATCAGGAGAAGCTCAAGCAGGGACAGCAGTGGAATGTGCTGGATGCCACCAAGGACGTGATCGCAAAACTCGTCACCGCGGGAGGCGACATCCTGACGCGAGTGTTGACCCAACGCCAGAATCTCATTTTTGTTGACAACAACCGCGATGGCATTATCGAGACAGATGGAAAGGACCGAACCAGCACTTCCAAGCCATTTCTTTTCTGGCTGAACACCAACCGCGATGTTTGGGGTGGTGGCGACTATCAAGCCGCAGAATCCGCTAAACCCATCGGGGGTCCAGGCGATCTCGATTCCCAAAGTACTGCGATTGGATCGATGTATAATGCCGACGGAACGCTCAACAACGATCCTCTTGGGCTCAAAGAAGTGGCGGAGTCGCGATTTAGAGGATTTTGCACAAGTCGGTTTGCGCTGGTCGAAAGACATGGACCTTGAGACTACGCAGTTCCGAATCCGGCTTGAATCAACCACTGATCCGGGAATGAAAATACGAGTTCTTCAATCCGCTCAGGCTTCAGGCCCATCGGATGATACGTTCTCTGCTACCGTGGGTGTCTCAGACCAAGCAACCATTGATGAGATTCTTGGGTATAACGACTGGCCGGGACACTCCGCCCCCTATCCAGACCCTGTTCCGTCCGCGGAATTGGGAGTGGGTGACTCATATACCTGGGAACCGTTCCAGAGCGGTACTTTTGGAGCCCATGCCGTAGATGGACCGTCGAATGATCACCTGCTCCAGTTGATGTTTGAGGGTATGCAGTCGGGAACCGGTCAACTATTCTTCGATCTGATGCACGGCGATCAGGTGCTTGCATCGTCGTCCGTGGATCTGCGCCCTGCCCGATGGACCAGTTGTACGACCACTACTCTGTCTCGTACGGGTCGAACGTGAATGCTGCCGATGGGACGTTCCGTGACAATGTTGATCCCTTGGATCAGAAAACGCCCGTGCCGACAACCGCCCAGCTTGTCAGCCAGAACCTTGAGAGAGCCCGGTTCCAAAGCCAGTCAGATCAATATTTCCTCTTCGTGCATGGCTGGAGAATGCAGGAGTGGGAGCGTGTGGCTTTCGCGGAGAGCGCCTATAAGCGGCTGTACTGGAGCGGGTACACCGGCCAGTTCGGCATGTTCGACTGGCCGACGCAGTACGTAGACACGGCAACCAGGGACTCCGGCAACTTTGACCGCAGTGAATTCATTGCGTGGAACTCGGCGGCGGGCCTATCAAATGCTCTGCATAACATTCGGTACACCAAGCTTGCCAATCCCGCTACTGGCAAGCTTTCAGTGATGGCCCACAGCATGGGCAACATCGTGCTGAGCGAAGCGCTCTACAAGAACGAGCTGGCAGCGAAACCGATCGTCGATAACGCAGTTCTCTCACAAGCCGCCATCTCAAGTCACTACTTCACGACAAGAACCGATCTTCTGCCGTCAATCTACCAGACGGGGAAAGGCGGCAATCATTTGGCCAGTACGGTTATCCAGTACACGAACCCCACTCAATGGACGCAGTACATCGGCTTCAATCCCCAGATGGATGGAATTGGCGGCCAAACGCCTCGGTTCGCAAACATCGGGAAAGCGGCGTCCAGAATATTTGACTATTATAACCCGGATGACTTTGCACTAGGGGTCTGGAAGTTGGATCAAGCGCTAAAGCCGACGAAGGAAAGCACCGGTGTTCTGACGACCATTCATCAATTGAATCTGGGAAATGTAGATCTTACCGGTGGTACTATTGCCGAAAAAGCCCTTTCAATGTGGCAGGCGGCGACGGGTCGCCAGATTCCCGGGTTTTCCAATACCGAATATACCGACGCGAGCGGCGGCAACGGGTTCTGGCGCTTCTACACCGATGCTACTCCAAACGTTCAACTGTCGTTTCCGAAGAACCAATATGAGATGTTCGCATTCGATGCATCTAGCGCCGTTGCGCCTCTAGGAACCGTCTCCAAGGCCCAGGTTCCGGGCCTCTTCTTGGATGATAGGGACCTTCGTACTCTTGATCCCGTAACTCCATTTACCACCGCGAACACAGGCCACAGCGCTGAGTTTGTGCACGCGCTGGTTCAGGTCGACGGCTACTGGATGCCCTGCTGAGTGACATCAATCGACAATGAGCATTAATATGCCTAAGACTGCCCAAACATCTATCCTTGTTCTGCTTATGTTGGTCAGCCAGAGCTGTGGCCCAACATCAGACCTGAAGGGGCAGAGCAACACGGCAATCACATTCTACGGGAAGTGCGTCGATCAAGACGGAAACCCACTGTCCGGTGTTACACTGACCTATCGAGTTGAAGCCTATCCAAAGGATTGGACCTTCAACATGCGCGGCAGGCCAAATGACGTATCGATGATCTCCGTGACAAGCGCTGAGGATGGCTCCTTTCTTCTCAAGGCCACGGGCTGCACGATTCGGTGCACGAAGGCGGATCGAAGCGGCTACCGCCACTTCTGTGATGAGGATCGAAGTGGCAGCGCCGCAAACAACTATTTCTACACGTTCATTGCTTGGAGCGACCTTTGGTACAAGAGCGACCCTGATCATCCGGCAGTCTATGTCTTCGTGAAGGATGGTGTGACCAAAGTCTCAGCGTTGCCATGTCGAGGGGGCTTTGAATTCGGCGGTGGAAACCAGTGGATTGAAAACAAACCAGCATGGCCAAAAGAACCGTCACTCCCAGACGTTCGATCTCAAAGGCGGACAGCCCCGCGTCAACACGACTCTGCCTCTTTCATTTCGTGCGGTGGATATCGACGGGCGTCCGCTCAAGGACACTGACGTTTTCGTGTATGTGGAGCAATATCGATCCTTGGAAGAAATACGCAACGATCACTACAAAAGCCTGTGGCGGACCAAAACGGCGAGGTTCTCAGCCACCACAGGGGCCGATGGAACCGCTTCAACAAGAATATCCGGCTTTGAGATCAGAGGGATCAAGGCCAGCGTCAAAGGGTATTCGTGGGGCGCCGGCTACCTTTTGCTCAATGAAACGCGACAGGTTCAACAGACTGAAGATTTCTATGGCCGTCAGTTACTCGATCAAGGCAAACCGATCTATCGCTGCGACGCGGCCAATCCGATTGTCCTAGTAATGGTGCCGGTGGACGCAAAGGTATCGCACGTCCTGCCGTGTAGAGGGGGTTACGAATTGCGGGATGGGGTTTGGCACAAGGTCGCCGCCGCTTGGCCCCATTCCCCTGATCCTGACGTTCTCTACCGCCCTCTCACGACAATGCCGACGAGTGAACCGTGAATGCGTTTCAACGCCTGACCGTCGCCTCCACCGACGATCCGACGGCCTACTTCACGGACGATTTCGCCAGCAGTGATAACACCGTCGAATCCAGCGATTACGGCATGCTGTACACGGCCGGACACCCAATCAGACCCGCCGCTCTCGGCGAGCGACGAGAAGAACCTCAAGCAAGGACAGCAGTGGAATGTTGTGCACAATCCGGAGGCCATACGCTGCTGAGACTTGGCTTGCGCCGACGCCTGGGCCGCAATGGCCTACGCCGCTGAGCCGCGATCGCTGGCGCTTCGGGCGCAGGCCGGAATGAGCGGCCCCGGCAAAATATTCAGTGGTGAAATCGATCTTTCAGTGATGATGGACAGTCAAAAATTTGGCGGCGCTCCCTGGGACCACAGCGCCGAATTCAACAGCACGTTCGCCAAACGCTGGAACTATTGGGGCCTGCTGCTGGTTACATTTGGGGTCGCTCCTAACATCACGTGACCCATCGGTAGTGGGCGACTCATCAGAAAGGTGGCATTAAGAAACCATCTCAAGTCGTGAGCCGGTGTAGCCTGCGGTACCAGAGCAAAGCACAAGCGAGTTGCACGACGGCCAGGTAGTTCTCCGCCTTCCTCTCGTAACGGATGATGATCCCGCGGCAGCGGTTCAGCCGACTGATCGTCCGCTCCACCACCCAGCGTCGGGCCTTGTGTCGCTTGCAACCCTGAGCATCTTTCTTCTCCTCGCCGATCTGCCGACAGTGCGGCTCGTAGCCGAAGACGCGGGCGGTCGCGTCCGAAGGTGCGCCACTGAACGCCTTGTCCAAACAAAGGTTCTGCTCCTGCTGACGCGGGTCCGGCGGCTCGACGATCACGGCCTCCAACGCATCCTGCAGCAGCAATGAGTCGTGTATGTTGGCTCCCTTCACGACCACGGCCACCGGACCGCCGTCGGCCTCGGTCAGCACGCCACGCTTCGTGCCGTTCTTCGCCCGGTCGGTTGGGTTCGCTCCGACTTGATCCCCCCGTGCCGGGCCTTGCCCAGGGCACAGTCGAAGCTCTGCCACTTCCAGTTGACGCCGGCCAGTTCCTCGCAGCCCTTGACCAGCAGCGCCCACAGGCGTCCGATCACGCCACGCTTCACCCAGCGTTGGAACGTGCGGTGGATGCTGGAGTCGTCGCCGAACTCCTTGGGGACCTGGTTCCACTGCACGCCACTGCGCATGCGGTAGATCACGCCATCCAGGGCCTTGCGTTGGTCGATGCGGTCGGGGCCGAACTTCGCCGGCGGGTCGTACTTCGCCAGCACCTGCCGGGCCTCTGCCCACAACGCATCGTCCACCCGCCAGATCGTCGGCAGCGGCTCCGCCCCCTTCTTCTTTCGCCATCCGTGGCTCCTTTCGTTATCGCCAGTTACCATACGTCAGAGACTTGAGATGGTTTCTAAATCGTGTTGAGTAGACGCCAACTCGATTATGCGGGCGGACACAAGCCCCAGCCCGGACGACGCGGCATTGTGGCGAGCGTTCTAGGTGGTTTCGCCATTGCGATCCTTGGATTATTCCTTCTTTCTAACATTGCATTCGCGGCGCGGGGCAGCAAGCGTGGCGTACCATTATGGGCATGTCATTCCTCGGAGTTCTTCTCATTTGCCCTGTTTTGTTTATCGCCTCGCTCATTGCATCAATTGTCTCTTCGAGCGCCGTCGGACCAGACCCGATTTTTTGATCATCGCGTGGGCTTTACTAATTATTCAAGGGCCGACTGAAGGGGACGTAGCCAATCCCGTTCGGCACAGTTGCTGGCAAAGCATCAGGGGTCGCACATTAATGCCGTGAAGTTTGTTTCTAAGTCCGCGCCGCAGCGTGCGTTACCACGACTCGCGCAAGGAGCGGCCTCCTGTCAGAATGGTGGTGGATTCGACGCCAACGCGGCCGATGAGATGTTCCTGCAAATGCCCAATGACGTCGCCGACCAGGGCGATTGGCTCATCCCCTACGATGGAAACGGCGGCATCAACGATATCACGGCGGCGATGCTGATCGACGCCCACAGCGGCGTCGTCGACCTTGCCACGGAATTCGACACCCCCCTGACACTGACGCAGCTCGATCAGATGTTCGCCGACCAGTTTAACGGCAATCTGCCTGCCGACAATCCGCTGCCGGAGCCGGCCAGCGCCTTCGTCTTCATTGGATTTGCAGCGCTCATCCGGCGACGCAGCAGCGCTCGTCCGTTCCGCTCCCGAGTTTAAGTCCCGGGAGGCCGTTTTCCCTTCAGGCAACATTGATGGCGAGCGCTTGATGCGGCTCCTGCCCGGGCAATATCACCGGGCCAACCCCCAGGCGCGAGATCTGCTCTGCCGCCAGAGGCACGCCGAAGAGATATCCCTGCCCGAAATCGCATTCCAGGGACATCAGCGTCAGCGCCTGCTCCGGGGTCTCGATCCCCTCCGCGACGACTGCGATGCGCAGGTTTCGTGCCAGTTGCACCACGGTTTGAACGATCGCCAGCGAATCGCCCCGTGGGCCAGGCCGGCAATGAACGACTGGTCGATCTTGATCACGTCGATCGGGAATTGACGCAGGCAGGCCAGCGACGAGTACCCCGTCCCGAAATCGTCCACGTCCAGCTTCACCCCGATCTTCCTGATCAGCTTCAGCATGTCGATCGCGGCCGCGGTGTCCTTCATGATGGAGCCTTCGGTGATCTCCAGGTGCAGGCACTTGGGCGGAACGGCGCTTGCCGAGAGCACCTGCTCGATCGTCCGGGGAAGATCCGCCAGCCAGCTGCTGTCTCGAGAGGTTGACGCTCACGCTGCCCGGGCACGCCGCACCCAGCCTCTCGCGCGAGCGGACACTGTTCGCACGCCTGGCGCACCGCCCATTCCCCAGGGGAAGAATCAGGCCCGTCTCCTCCGCAATCGGGAGAAACGCGCCCGGTGAAAGGGTCCCGAACCGCGGATGACGCCACCGGATGAGCGCTTCAACGCCGTGAATCCGGCCGCTCCTGAGACATACGATCGGCTGGTACATCAGGAAAAGCTGGTCCGTCCCGAGGGCCGAACGGAGATCGTTCTCCAGGGTAATCCGTCTCTGAACGCGATCGTGCATCGAGGTGTCAAACACCGCATAGCGCCCGCGGCCCGCCAGCTTCGCTTCATACATCGCGGTGTCGGCGTCCCAAGGCGTCCTGGGCGGTTTCTTCCGCATGGTCGCTGGTCACCACCCCCAGGCTGACCGTCAGGCAAACGTCGTGCCGGCCCAGGCGGTACGGGCGCGAAAGCAGGTCGATGACCCGCTTGGCGCCAACGATCGCGTCCTCCGGACTGGCGATGTTCTCCAGCAGCACGATGAACTCATCGCCCCCGAGCCGCGCCCCCAGGCCGTCCGAGCCGGGATGGCAGACCGCATCGCCGGCCCGCAGCGCTGCGCAAAGCCGCTGGGCCACTTCCTTGAGCAGCAGATCGCCAAACTCGTGCCCCAGGCTGTCGTTGACGGATTTGAAGCGATCCAGATCCAGAAACAACACGGCGAAATGGAAGCCCCGATTCTCCCTGGCGCGGGCGATGGCCTTCTCCAGGCGATCACAGATCGATGCCCGGTTGGGCAATCCCGTCAACTTGTCGGTCAAAGCCGCCGAGCGCAGATCGGTTTCCATGGCCTTACGGGCCGAGATGTTCTCCTGGACGGCCACATAGTGCGTGGTCTGGCCCTCGGCGTTTCGCAGAGGCGAAATGGTCACCTGCAGCCAGATCAGTTCTCCGTTCTTGCATCGATCCTGCAGTTCCCCCGCCATTCGCCCCGGCCTTGAGCGCACTCCACATCTGGGCATACGTCTCCGGAGCCGTCAGCTCCGATTTGAGCATGCGCGGGTTCTTCCCCAGCACCTCCTCCGGCAGGTAGTCGTAGTTGCGGGTAAACGCCGGATTCACGTAGACGATATCGCCCGCCAGATCGGTGATCACCACCGGCGTCGGGATCTGTTCCACCACCCGCGACAGCTTGCGCATCTCCTCGGCGGCCCGCTTCCTTTCGGTGATATCCCGAAACGTCCAGATCCTCCCGTAAGAGGTCCCGTCTCTGCCCAGCACGGGCGACGAGTAGCGGTCCAGCACCATCCCGTTCTTCAACTCGATTTCATCGCTGCTCTTCTCGCCGGGATGGTCGTAAAGATAACGAACCTTCGCCAGGAACCTGTCGGGATACCGGGTCAGGCCGACCACGTGATTGAGCAGCACCGCATCGTCCGTGGAATCGACGATGTTGCGCGGCACGTTGAAGATTTCATAGAGCCTCGGGTTGGTGAGCACGCGTTGCCCCTGCTCGTTCACCACCAGCATCCCATCGGGCGATGTCTCGGCCTGGGCCTCCAGAAGCGCGGTCCTGCTCAGGAGCAGTTCCCTGGCCGCGTGTTCCGCCGTCACGTCGGTGGCGATGCCCACGGCCCGCTGAACCTGCCCGGCGTTGTCGCTCACGCAAAAACCGCGGGCATGGATCCAGCGCCGGCTGCCGTCCGGGCATCGATGCGGTATTCCTCGTCAAAGCCGGAGCTGGCGAGTTTGCCCATGGCGGCGAGCACCCGCGGCCGGTCTTCGGAAACAATGGTGTCCACAAACGTGCGCGGATTCTGGTAAATGCTCTGGCACGGCGCCCCCAGACCGCTTCATAGGCCGGGCTCACGTAATCGATTCTGCTGCAGTCGAGATTGCACGCCCAGAACACCTCGCCGATCGTCTCGGCCAGCTCCCGGAACCTCCATTCGCTTTCCTGGATCTCATCATGTGAGCGTTTGAGTCGGCCGGCCATCTTGTTGAATGCCGTCGCCAAATCACCGATCTCGTCCGCGTGGCCGACCTCCAATCGCACATCGGCCTCCCCCTTGCCGATCGCTGTCGCCCCTTCTCCGAGTCGTGCCAATCGTGACGCCAGCGGCCTGCCCACGATCCAGCCGAGCAAAAGCGCGCAGGCCATGGCGATAACGGACGCCTCAATCAGCTCGATGACCGCCCGTGTCACCGCCGCCTCCGCCGTTCTCACCGTCCCATCCAGCCGGCGTGCCCCCTGCTGCAACTGCCGGGGATTTCTCGCAATGCTGCGTTCTGCGACCTCGACGGCCCGCAGCCTCCGGCCGATGTGGATCATGCTCGCGGCGCTGAGGAGTCCCACCGCGGCCACCAGCAACGCCGTCACAAACGATTTCCCGAGGATCTTATGTTTGATTGTCATGATCCCGAGGCAGCGGCGCAATCCACCCATATTCAGTATCGTCCCTGTCTGCATGCGTCCTTACCTGATTTACCGGACGGTTTGACACAATCCCCCGCCGGCCGTTCTGTCGCCAACGCTGCCCTCGACCCCGGCGCAATCTCAGACGCGCCGACCCATAAAACCCGCCCTGAGAGCCTGGTCGAGATCACCTCCGCCAGGCCTGTCCCGTGATTCTTTTGCCATAATTCTTGCCAAACAAAGTGGCGATTGCGGCTGGTTCCGGTTAAATGGGACTGCATTTAACGCGTGGGTGAATCTTTCTCTTGCAGTCTGAAAGGATCGGTGGAGATGCGGCGGACTTCGATTTGCGTATTGGCCTGTGCGGTGATGGCCGGTGGTTTGCGCACGGCGGCGCGGGGTGATGCGAAGGTGACCCAAACCGTGGCGGCGCCCGGCGGCAATAACACGCACATGAGCATCAGCCCGTTCGGCGCCCACCTGGCGGCAGCGCACATGCAGGGCAGCCGCTACGTCGTGCGCGTGGACGGGGTCGATGGCCCGCGCTTCGAGGAGATCATTCCCATCGCCAACAATTACATCGTGTTCAGCCCCGAGGGCAAACACAGCGCCTACCTCGGCCGCCAGGGGCAGCAATACGTGGTCATGGTCGATGGGAAACAGGCGATCACGCTTTCCAACGGCGGCAGCACCGTGGGGATGGACCTGTATTTCGGGCCGCAGGGCAAGCACTGGTTCTTCACGGCGATGGACACGAACGGTCATCCGCAGATGTGGTGCGATGGCCAGACCGTGCCGGCGTGCCAGGGGCAGATTCACCCGGCCTTCAGCGCTGATGGCAGCCGTTACGCCTACGCGGGCAAAGCGGACGCCGACAACAAGCCGATCCTGGTGGTGGATGGCAAGGTGGCGGATTACGTCGGCCAGTTCCCGCAGTTCACCGCGGACGGCCAGCACGTGGTCACGCTGGCGCAGGTGCCCGGCGCCGTGGCGGTGCTGATGGATGGCAAGCCGGACGCGCAGGCCAGCGAGATCCGCAACGTGACGGTGGCGCCGCAGGGGGATGGGTATGCCGCCGTCGTTCGGGATCAGGACGACAAGACCGGCCATACGCAGTACCGTGTCGTGTTGAACGGCAAGACCGTGCCTGAAACCACCTATGACGGCAATGGCGGCGAGCCGGTTGTCAAGTTCAGCCCCGACGGCAAGCACCTGGCCGTCATCTGCACGCCCAAGCAGTACACCACCAGCTACGTCGTCGCCGATGGCAAGAAGGGCGATGACTACCCCAACATCGACCCCAAGTACCTGATGTATTCGCCGGACTCGGCCCACCTGGTGTACGAGGCGCAGGTGGGCAGCAATTTCTTCATTGTGCGGGATGGCCAGGAATCGGACGCCTTCAATGAGCCGATGGACATCACCTTTTCCAACAACGGCCAGCATGTCATTTACCTCGGCGAGTACCACGGCCGCATGCCCTGTTCGTGGACGGCAAGCAGGTGATCACGGCGTTCATGTTGCAGAAGCAGAACTTCGCGATGAGCGATGATGGGGCGCATTGGGCGGCGGTGGCGGCGCTGCAGGCCGGTGCGCCGAACCTGATCGTGGACGGCAAGGAGTTGGCCGAGGTGAAAAACGCCGCGGCGGTGCGCATCAGCCCGGACGGTCAATACGTGGCGTTCAGGGGCAAGATCGGTCGCCAGCAGGGCTGGTATCTGCTGCACGATACGAAGGTGGTGCCTTTGGGCCCGTGGAACATGACCCGCCTGACCTTCACCGCCGACAGCAAGCACCTGTACTGTTCCGGCATGCAGAGGATCCCGCACAGCAGTCAAAACGAAGGGACCATCATCGCCGATGGCAAGGTGGTGGCGACCTACGACTGGGTGTCCAACCCCTTCCAGGATTCGCCGCAGGCCTGGCAGGTCAACAACCACACCGGCGTGCTCACCTGCCTGGAGCCCAGGGACGGCAACGTCATGCGCATCGTGGTCACGCCCGATGACAGCCAGGGCCTCGCGTCCCTTTGCGCGGGTGGTTGAAGCGGCGACCTTCGAGAACGCGGCGTTACGGCGGGAATCCCGAGCGTCACCTCCGGCCGGTTTCAAAGGCCTTGGGCCCCCGTTCCGGGCCGATGGCTTAGGAAAATCTTGCGATTTGTCTTGACAACCCCGTCACACACGATGGAATAGATGTACAGTAGGTAGGTAGGTAGCGTCTAGAAGCATGTCTCCAGCCCCTCTTCGGCCGGAATTCGCGACCTCCGTACCTTAGACCGAAGCACAAAATGAATCACCTCGGATCGTCGTCCGTGGGATTCTGTCATTTCGTTTCGTTACAAGGAGAGTGGTATGAAGGTGTTACCTCTGATTGTCGTGGCCGCGATGGGGGTGTTGGCCTCGGTGTGCCAGGCGCAGCTCAGCTTCTCCGGGCCGGCGGCCATGGTGGGGTCGCCGTACAGCGATGCGCCGCTGACGCCTGCGGCCGCGTACACGATTACCTCGCCGGCGAGCGGCATCAACCTCACCGGGGACTTTTACGTGACGCCCACCGGCACGGGCACCGGCTCGATGCTGCAATGGGTGGTCGATCGGCCCATCTCCGGCGGCACGACATCGTTCAACATCACGACCAACTACAGCGGCTTCATCTCGCTCAGCGGCGGGACCAACAACGGCACGGGCGGTGTGCTCATCTCGGCGATCTATAACGGCGGCACCATCGTCGCGGGAAGCACGTGCGTCGTGCAGTTCACCCAGGCCGGCGCTGACGACTTTCGGACTGTCCAACACCGTCACCGTCACTTCGTATACCTACACGCCCGGCGACACGCTCCGCCTGGAGTACCGCGTGCCCTACGACTACGTCGGCCTGGGCGGCGACACCTACGACCTCAACTTCCCCGCCAGCACCGTCATCACCCCCGCGCCGAACCTTCATCCTTGTCATTGCTGGCGGCGGCGGGCGCCGTTGCGATCTCCAGCAGGCGCCGGCGGAGCCAGCAGGCAGGCGTATAGGGCCAAACGCAGCGCAGCCTCGCGAAAGGCGCGGGCGGAGCGTTCAAGGTGCGCTTCAGGACTTGCGGTGCGTAACCGCGAAGGATTTGCAACACCCAGACGCCGAAAGCAGAGATGAATCCCTGGCGGAGCCGAAGGCGCAGCGTTCCTGTCGCGTCAAGCGTCGCGGCGCTTCACCGCCAAACGCTTTGCCGGAAGCGCAGATAAACGCCAATGTACCCGCATTTGATTGAGCACAGGCGGAAACTGCGGCGGCGACAATGAACTGATCGGCTTTCTCCTGCCCGCACCACTCCCTTCTACCCCCGCGGCGCCTCCGCTGCGCCGTCGCCGTCGTCGCGCAGGGTCCGCAGCGGCTCTTTGAAGGTGAGCGTGCGGTACGGGAAGGGAATCTCGATCCCCGCCTCATCCAGCGCCCGCTTCACCGCCGCCACGACCACATCCCGGCTTTGGCGCTCCTGCTGGGGCGTCGATCCGCACCACCACGTGACCTCGAAGTTGATGCTGCTGTCGGCGAACGCGCGGGCGAAGATCTGGACGGGCTTTTCTCTGGCCACCGTGTCGCACCCCTCGACGGCGCGCTGGATCACCTCGCGCGAGCGATCAACGTCTTCGCCATAAGCCACGCCGCAGATCACACTGATCCGGCGGATGCTGCGGTTGGTCAGCACGGTCACCGGGCTCTTGAACAGGAACGAATTGGGCAGCACGAACAGTTCGCCGTCCACGCGCCGGATCGCGGTCATGCGGATGGTGATCTGCTCGACCATTCCCGCCACGCCCTGGCAGTCGATGTAGTCGCCGATCTCGATCGGGAAACGCCAGAGGATCAGGATGCCGGCGAAGAAGTTCTCGAAGATGTCCTTGAAGGCAAAGCCGATGGCGATGGACGTCAACCCCAGCGTCGCCAGCAGCCGGCCGGGCGTGAGCGTCGGGAAGATGATGGTGCACGCCACCAGGATGCCCACGATCCAGATCGCGATGTAGGTCAACTGCCGCACCAGGTCCTTGAGCGAATCGCGGACGTGCACGCGGGCCAGCAGGCGGCGGATGATCCACGATGAGAGGCGCGCGCAAAAGCGCCGTCAGCACCAGCACGATCAGGGCGATGACCAGTTGCGGCAGCAGCAGCAGGAACTCGCGCCACATGCGGTTCATCTGCCCGCCGATGGTCCGCCAGGCATTGACCGGCCGGGTCGTCGCTCCCCCCGCCCCCACCGCCGCCACGACCGCCAGCCACAGCAAAAGTCGCATGCGGCGAATTTACGCGCTGCCCCGCAGGCCAGCAGGCGCAAAGCCCGGGGCGATCATCACGCCGCGGCGAGCAAAAGCCGCCCTGGTTCTGCCGCCGCAGACGCTCTCGGCACCGGCAATTTGTTTCAGGCCAGCCGCCCATCAGAGGGGGCCGGAGCCGGGATGTCGGCTGGGTACGGAGCCAACGGCGCAACCACGATGAGCGCAGGCTGCAATCCCCCAGTCGAATCAGGCGTAACATGGGAGCGGGATATCTTCTGTCCCCCCTTGGCCGCCCTCCGCCCGCAGATTCTGCAGGCAACGCCCAGCCAAAACCCCCCGCATCCCCATACGACATATTGACATCCGCTTGTGCAAAAGCTCGGATTCACATCGGACACACACCGTACTCTCTCCGTACCCACACCGTGCAAACTCCACCGCGACAGAATGACCGACATGACGAAAAGGGAAAAGCCTCGTCGAGGTTTTGCTTGCACCCCCTGCTCCCTGGGCATATAAGAGCAATGGCTTCGGGTTGATGCGCTGCTGCTGCAGAGGGCTTTTGCGGCTGGCTGTTGCCTGTCGTACGCATAACCGCTTCGGCGGCGTCCCGGGGCTGAGGTTCGACCCTCAACGAAGGAGTGGGATTCATGAAAGCATTTCTAACGGGTCTCGTGGCTGCCGTTTGCCTGGCCGTGGCGCCGGCGTTTGCCTCGCCGATCAGCGCCTTCTCCGGCAACACGCAGCCCTACAACAGCGGCACCACCGACGGCGCCACCGTCAACTTCGCCGTCTACTCCACCGCCGGCGGCACGGCCGGCGACACCTTTGGCACCGGCGTCTCAAACTTCGATTCCCTGTTCACCGGCGGCAGCGGCTCGCTCGATACCTCCGCCTCTTATCTCTACGTCTACCAGACCGTCGCCAATGCCCCCTCGGGCCAGAACGTCTTTCAGAACACGGTCGGCGTGGTCGCCGCGCTCAGTTGGGTCACCTCCTATGGCCGCTTTGACGGCACCATGTTCTCCTCGACGGTGCTGGGAACGGGCGCGGGATTCTCCAACGCCCCCTCGCCGGCGAGCACCGGCGCCAGCCCCGTGATCCTCTCGGGACAGAGCGGCCTGACCTCGCCGTCGATGTCGATCGGCTCATCCAGCGTCAAGGCGACCTATCTCTCCGACCTGGCCTACGGAACCTCCAGCACACTCTGGGGCTTTACCTCCAACCTTCCGCCGCACCTGGGCAACACCGCGGTCATCGAGGTCGGCGGCGCCAACGGCACCGCCCCGACGACCGTGCCCGAACCTGCATCCCTGGCGCTCTTGGCACTGGCGGCTCCAGCCCTGGCTCTGCGCCGGCGCAAACGGCATCAATCTGACCACTAAACGAAGACCTGTTCCCCCCCCGCCGCCCTCCCCGCCCCCCCCCACCGCTCTGTGCAGCGGTTGGCGGCCGCGGGCGCTGCGGCGATCTTGGACCCCTGAACCAGCGTAAGCATGCTCAATCCCGGCGATTGCCACTACCGGGATCGATGGTATGCTGCGCCCATCGTGCCCGGGGACGGTCTCCGGGCCGATTCCAGATTGCCAGACAGGCCGAAGGCCCAACCGCACCGGCGGCAATGAGCGGAATTGGAAATCGGGATCAGCTCCCAAAGCTCCCCCTTCCCTGGCCGCTCCACCGACGCCTTGACGGAATCTAATCTCCTATCAGTCCCTCACGGGCCTTCGGCCCACCTGAGGAGCATGAAAATAAGGGAATTACAGCCGATGGAGACCAGTGGCGTGTCCGGTATTTTCAAAGCAGTTGAATGGAGGCGAAAGGGATGAGTGACATTACGCTTGAAGAGGCTGATCGTGTGGTAGCGGCAGCCCGCGCAAAGGCCAAGGAAATCGGTGCCAAAATGAATATCGCCGTGGTGGACGCGGGCGCGAACCTGAAAGCGTTTGCGCATGGACGGCGCGTGGCTGGGCAGCGTCGATATCGCGCAGAAGAAGGCAAAGACGGCCCGCTTTTTCGACATGAATACGGGCGAAATCGGCAAACTGAGCCAGCCGGGCGGCTCGCTGTACAATATCGAGCATTCCAACGGCGGTCTCATTACCTTTCCGGGCGGCGTGCCCCTGACGAACAAGGACGGCGTCATCATCGGAGCGATCGGCGTGTCGGGCTCCACGGTGGAAAACGACCACGCCGTGGCCTCGGCCGGCGCCGCACGCGCCGTAATCCCCGTTCCGGCAAGGGCTTCTTCCGCCCCGCCCGCCGCAATCAAGGTATACCACGTCCTTGTCCCCGGCGGCGCCGTACCGCGGCTCCGGGCGACCGGGGCGCTGACGCCCGCACCTCGTTCCATGCTGGCGGGAACCCGGCATTACCGGCTTCTCGGGTTCTGCTCGCACTGGCCGCTCCAGCGCTGGCTCTGCGCCGGCGGCGCGGCCGCTGATCGTCGTCGTCGCCGGCAGGGAGCGGGTATCGGGTATCGGGGGGGGCGGCAAAACAGAACCGGCGGCGGGTGCTTCAAACAACACGCCGCGCCGCCGGTCTTACGTCTACTGGCTAATCCCCGTTATGCCGCGATTGTCGTTGGCGGCGGGCTCGCGGCATCCTGCGTGGCGGTCTGCTGGGCGAGGGCCTTGCATGCCGCCGCCTGCGCCTGGAGGCGGCGTCGCAAAGCCACCTTCCTCATCTGAAGCCCGGTGAATCCGCCGCGATGGCGCCCGCCGCCGCGGGCACGGCAGCGGCGCTGGCGTTCGGCAGCGGACCTGGCGGGTACGTTTTTGAGCATGCCGGTTTTATCGGCGCACGCCCGGCCGGGCTTAATGCACGGTCATCGCGGGATGGTACTGGCGATAAAATCGCACCGGGCGCGCTGCCGCAGGCGTTGGGCGTCACGCAATCAGGTTGTTTCGTGACGCGCGAAGGGAGTTTCGTGACGCGCAGAGGGAGTTCCGTGACGCGCAGGGGGAGTTTCGTGACGCGCAGGGGGAGTTGCAGGACGCGTAAGATGAGTTCAATGACGCGTGAGGTTTTTCGCGTGAGTCGCGAGGCTGCTTGGGCGGAATGAGCCTGAAGGAGCCTGCGGCAGTCCCGCCGCCACGTGAAAGCCGGGGGCTCACCGCCGCCCCCAGGCCCCGGCTCACCCGACCCATCCCCTTCGTTGCGAACGGGTTGACTGCGTTGCCGCGCGTGCGTCTTATTCTAATATCGCCGTTGGATTTCTATTCGTGATGCGCCAGATGCAGTGGCCCGAGAAACTGAAAATCCTCTGCGAAATCTACGGCCTCCGCGCCCTAAGCCGCGGTCCGGAGGCGCTCAACGAGGCCGAGATGAAGCTCTTTTGCATCCCCCCCTTTCTGGCGGAGATGACTAACGGCAGCTTTTGGGCCTTCTTCTACAATTCCACTGGTGACTTTGTGCCCGAAACGCTGGAGGCGTTACGAGGCATCGGTGCACACAAATCGGCGTCGCTACTGTCCCAAGCGATCCCGGTCTACTTCGGCGATCGCCCGGTGCCGCGAGACGTGCGCCAGCGACGGTCTCTATTGAATGAGATCAATGGCGATGAAACCGCCGAAGCGGACCGCGTCAGCCAAGAATATTACGAGATCGATGAGCCGCTCGGCGACCTGTTGCTCGCATACGCGCGGGCGAACGAAACCCGGCTGCGATTGACCGAGGATGAAGCCGCGACGGCCAGCGCTCTGGAGGGCGATTGGCGGCAATGCACGAAGTGCTGGAACGCGTGGAAGCAGCCGCCAGACGAGCAGATTGCACGTTGTCCCGCATGCCAGGCGCTGACGCTTTTGCGCGACGGAAGCCGTTGAGGGAACGTCCGAATCGCTGCGGCCGCAAGAAAGCCGGGGGCTCGCCGCCGCCCCCAGACCCCTGCTCACCCGACCCATCCCGTGCTGGCCAACAGCTTGATTGACTGCTGGTGCTGCCGTGTAATTCGGAACGTCGCCGTGTGGGCTTACGAGCATGGTTAAACAGCCACTCGACTACCAAGGGATTCATGTCGTTCGAGGAAGCCCCATTCGTATCTTGCGGACCCTCGGCGTCGTGTATGCCATCTTCATCGCCCTGGGCATAGCAGCGATGTGGATCTTCGTCACGGACTCTCTCAACACGAAGATCATCGCCAGCCTTTCGATGTTCGTCGTTGCCGCCGTTATTCTTCTGTGCACCTGTGTCACCTCGTATTTCGCGGTTGTCGAAATCCGGGACCGCAAGCTCAGCTTCTACTTCTGCGGCATCCGAACGCGTTCAATTCCGTTGAACCCCTTGGTCATGTTCGACTTCCTGAGGACCGGGCGGATCGAGTCGCTCGTAATTGTGTCGGGCCGATCGCGCTACGTTCCCAACAGCGCCCTGGATCGAGGTCAAGTTGTCGAGTTGCTGTGCGCACACGGTGTGATGGAGCGGAAGGAAGTCGCCCAGGTCCTGCGCCAACATGGCGTCTTGGAAGAGTTGAAGCTGCGTGCCCGCAAAGACTAAAGGTTGGAGTCCAAAGGAATCTCCCGCAGCCCCACTTCATGCCTGCGTGGCTCCGTCCCTCCGTGCCTTCCCGTTTACAACCTGTTGAACGCCGGTGGACAGACTGTGGGTGTTAAACCGGCCGATTGACCTGCCTGCCGTGCGTGGTACAAGACGATATGTCCTCGTTCGTCCATCTCCACGTTCACACGCACTACTCGCTATTGGACGGCGCCTGCAAGGTGCCGGAGCTGGTCAAGCGCGCAAAATCGCTGGGCATGGACTCGATCGCCATCACCGACCACGGCTGCATGTTCGGTGTGATCGAGTTCTTCAACGAGTGCAAAAAGGAGCAGATCAAGCCGATCCTGGGGATGGAGGCGTACATGGCGCCGGGGGATCGGCGGGAGCGGTCGACCCCTGGGGGAAACGCCGGCGAAGCGGCGTATCACCTGCTGCTGCTGGCGCAGGATCTGGAGGGGTACAAGAACCTGATCAAGCTCTCATCGATCGCGTATCGCGAGGGGTTTTATTACAAGCCGCGGATCGACAAGGAAGTGCTGCGGGAATACCGCCGGGGATTGATCGCGACCAGCGCCTGCCTGGGCGGGGAAGTGGCTAGCGCATTCCTCAAGCGCGATATGAAGTCAGCGCGGCGGGTGGCCGAGACCTACGCGGAAATCTTCGGGCAGGAGCGGTTTTACATCGAGGTTCAGAAGCACGTCAAAGAACAGGACATGGTCAACCCGGAGCTGGCGGAACTGGCCAAGAAGCTGGGCGTGGGGCTGGTGGCGACCAATGACGTGCATTTTCTCAATCGCGAGGATCACACCGCGCACGATGTGCTCTGCTGCATCAGCATGGGACGTGCTGGTGAGCGATGAGAACCGGCTCAAATACCCAACCGAGCTGTATCTCAAGAGCCCGCAGGAGATGCAGTCAGCGCTGGGGTCGTTCGATGGGGCGATCGACAATACCGTGCGCATCGCGGGGATGTGCAACCTGGAGCTGGAGTTTGGGAAGAAGTTTGCGCCGGTGTATCGGGTGCCGGAGGAGAAGCTTGTAGAGGCGACGCCTGCGTCGCGGCATACCGCGGACGATGAGCTGTATCTGCGGCAGCTCTGTGAAGAGGGCTTGGTCTGGCGCGTATGGGACGAAGGACGTCTCGCCGGAGATTCGCCAGCGGCTGGACAAAGAGCTGACGGTCATCGCCAGCAAGAACTTCTGCTCGTACTTCCTGATCGTCTGGGACTTCTGCAACTACGCGCGGGAGAACGGGATCCCCGTGGGGGCCAGGGGCTCGGGCGTGGGGACGATGGTTGGGTACCTGCTGGGTTTGTGCAACGTGGATCCGATCCGCTACGGGCTGCTCTTCGAGCGCTTCATGGACCCCAGCCGCAACGAGATGCCGGATATCGACATCGACATCTGCCAGGACGGGCGGCAGAAGGTCATCGAATACGTCCGCAACAAGTACGGCCACGTCGCGCAGATCATCACCTTCGGCACGCTGGCGGCGAAGGCGGCGTGCAAGGACGTGGGGCGCGTGCTGGGCGTGCCACTGGCGGAGATCGACAAGCTGACCAAGCTGATTCCCGGCACACCCGGCATGACGCTCAAGAAGGCGATGGACCAGGTGCCGGACCTGGTGGAGATGTACGAGAGCAACCCATCGATCAAGCAGGTGATCGACCTGGCGAAACGGCTGGAGGGAATGTGCCGCAACGCCGGCGTGCACGCGGCCGGCGTGATCATCGCGGACCAGGCGCTGGACCAGATCGTCCCGCTGTGCAAGGACAAGGACGACAACCTGCTGACGCAGTTGGAAGGGCCGATCGCTGAGAAATGCGGGCTCCTGAAGATGGACTTTCTGGGCCTGCGGACGCTGACGACGTTGCAGCGATCGATCGACCTGGAAGAGCAGACGCGCGAGGCGCGCGGAGAAACAACGCTTGGCAACTGCCCGTTGTTGGCGGATGGGAAGATCGACATCGAGCGGGTGGATTTCACGGATCGGAAGGTGCTGGACCTGTTCTGCCGGGGGGAGACCAAGGGGATGTTCCAGTTTGAATCCGGCGGCATGCAGGACCTGCTGATCAAGATGCAGCCCGACCGCATCGAAGACCTGATCGCCGCCAACGCGCTCTACCGCCCCGGGCCGATGGAGCTGATCCCGCTCTACTGCAACCGCAAGCACGGGCGCGAGGCGGTGCCGAAGGTGCACCCGATCATGGACGCGATCCTGGCTGAGACCTACGGGATCATGGTGTACCAGGAACAGGTGATGCAGATCTTCAACCAGCTCGGCGGGATCGAGCTGGCCAATGCGTACAAGCTGATCAAGGCGATCAGCAAGAAAAACGTGGAGATCATCGCCAGGTTCAAGCCGGATTTCATCAAGGGGTGCATCGACAAAGGGATCAGCCGGGATCAGGCGGAAGAAATCTTCGAGCTGATCCTGAAGTTCGGCGGGTATGGCTTCAACAAGTCCCACTCCACGCGTTACGCGATCATCGCATTCCAGACCGCGTACATGAAGACGTATCACCCGGTCGAATACATGGCGGCGCTGCTTGACGTTTGAAATGGGCAATACCGACAAGGTCGTCGAGTACATCGACGAGTGCCGCCGGCTCTCGATGCCGGATGGGACGAAGGGGATCAAGGTGCTCCCGCCGGATGTGAACGTGTCGGACAAGGATTTCACGCCGGTGTACGTGGAGCGAGAGGTTTCCCGCGGCAAACGGAGAACCAAAGCCCCGTCAGGACGCGAGGGGCTCATTCGCTTCGGGCTGATGGCCGTGCGCGGCGTCGGCGAAAAGGCGGTTGAAGCGATTCTCGCAAACCGCACGGAAGGCGGCGACTTCCCCAGCCTGTACGACTTCTGCGAGCGCGTCGATCTCCGCACCGTCACGCGATCGACGATCGAGGCACTGATCAAGTGCGGGGCGTATTCATCGCTCAATGCCCGAAGATCACAGCTGCTGCACGTGCTGGAACGGGCGGTCGAGATGGGCCAGCAGCATCAGAACGACAAGCGGTCGGGGCAGATGGCGATGTTCGGGCAAGCTCCCTCTCCCGGTACTCCGCCAGCGGGCAGGGGCGAGGGCGCGATCGCCCTTCCCAACGTTTCCGAGCTGCCCAGCGCCGACCTGCTCAAGTTTGAAAAGGAGCTGCTCGGCTTCTACATCACCAGCCATCCGCTGACCGAGCACCAGGCCACCGTCGAGCGCTATGCCACCGCCACCACACGCGAAGCCGCCAACTGCGCCGAGGGGACCGAAGTGCTGATCGGCGGGATGCTCTCGGCGGTGCGAGCGAAGGTGGCCAAGAGCGGCCGCAGCGCCGGGCAGCGCTGGGCGATTCTCGAGCTGGAAGACCTGGAAGGGAAGATCGAGGGGATGTGCTTCGCGGAGACGTACGCCGACATCTGCAATCGGTTTCCAGGAATCCTGAGCGCCGAGAAGATCGTTTTCCTGCGCGGGAAGGTGGACAAGCGGCGCGAAACGCCCTGCCTGCTGGTGAGCGATGTGCTGCCGATCGAGCTGGGCATTGAGCGGCTGACCACCAGCATCGGCGTGAAGCTGGACCCGTCTCGACACAATGGCGAAATCGTCGGTCCGCTGCGCGATCTGATCAGGAAGCACCAGGGTAATCGCGAGCTTTACGTGCAGATTGCCCTGCACGACGGGAAGAAGGTGTCCATGAAGATCAACGGTGAACTGGGTGTGCGCGTGACGCGCGATCTGGTGGAGGACCTGGAGACACTGCTGGGCAATGGGGCGGTCCAACTTGGCGGCGATGGCCAGCGCCGGCTGAAGCGCTGGCGCAGCAGCAACTCTTCAAGGAATCGGAGCCGGAGCAAGGGCAGGCTTTTGACGAGCCCGCCAATGAGCCGGATCTGGAAATGGCCGACGCCGACTAGAGCCTGGGGGCCCGATCCGCGGACTTCAGGTCATTCTTGCGTGGCCGGCACTGTAGGCGGCTCCGGAAGAAGGTATGGGCGCGTGGCAGGTTGCGGCGTCACCGTCGGCCTTGGTGCGGGCTGGATCACTTCCAGCGGCTGTGTCGTGGGGCCGAGCCCTGTGAGATCGAGCTTCTCGGTAATCCAGGGCACCGGTCGGGTCGTCGGCGCGGGGAATGGAACGGTTGCACCCTGCGGCTGCTCCTCCCAGCCACCGCCGAGCGCCTTATAAAGCTGGACCACATCGGTGGAGACATTCACGTAGCTCTGCACGAGCTGGTCCTGAACGACAAACAGGTTCAACTGCGCCTGGAGCACGCTCAGGAAATCCGACAGCCCCTGCTGATAGAGCTGCTGCGAGAGGCTCACCGCACGCTGGTTGGCCCGGACGGAAGCCACGAGCGCCTCGGTTCGGGCCTGATCGTTCTGGTAGGCAACCAGGGCATTCTCCACATCCTCGAGCGCCGTCAGCACCGTGGACTTATAGTTGGCGAGGGCTTCATCCGTCCTCGCTTGCTGCGCGCGAATGTTGGCACGGGTTCGTCCTGCGGTAAACACATCCCATGACACGCTCGGACCGAAGCCCCAGAACAAATTGCTCGAGTTGAGCAGCGAGCGGTAATCGCCCGATTGATAGCCTGCATCGCCGGTGAGGGAGAACTTCGGGAACAGATCAGCGACATAGACGCCGATATTCGCATTGGCGGCGGCCAGATTGCGCTCGGCGGTTCGCACGTCGGGGCGACGCCGCAGGAGCTGGCTGGGAATGCCCACGGGCACCTGAGGCGGGGGATCGGGAATCGGCTGTGGATTTGCCAGCTCGTCGAGCAGTGCTCCGGGTTCTTTGCCGGTGAGCACCGCCAGGCGATGCGCCGCCGCCGCCGCCTGCGTCTGGAATGTCGGGATGGTCGAGAGGGTGCTGGCCACCTGGGCCTCGGCCCGGACGACGTCGAGATCGCTGGTCAGTCCGACGTGGCGCTTGGCCTGCGTGAGCTTGAGCGTCTCGCGCTGGGCCTGGGCATTGTCTTCGGCGATCATGATCTCGCGCTGATAGCCGCGGAGCTGGATGTAATTGACGGCGATTTCACCATAAAGTGTGACGAGGACATTCTGGTAATCGGCCGTCGCCGCTTCTTCCTGAGCGGTCGCCGCTTCGACGGCGCGGCGGGTTCCACCGAAGACGTCGAGTTCCCACGTGGCGTCGAACCCCGCCTGGTACAGGTTGCGGGTCGCCCCTCCGGAACCGCCTGAACTCGTGGTTCCGGTCGAGCCACCGCCACCGCCGAAATTATTGCTGCGCGTATATTTTCCATTCGCCGCTACGGTCGGCCAGTAGCCCGTGCCCGCGATAATCCGTGCTTCGCGAGCCTCGCGGATCCGCGCCTCGGCGGCCTGAAGATCCGGTGCGTTTTGGGAGGCATCGAGGATGAGCGCATCGAGCCGTGGATCATCGAAGGTGCGCCACCACTGCGCGATGGTCGGCTGGGTCGTCGCCTGCGTCGTTGCAGGCCGGTAGTGGCGTGGCATCTCCACCTTGGGCGCATGGTAGTCGGGACCGACCGTACACCCGGAGATGATCAGGGAGATCACCGCCCCGGCGGCTAAGCTGACAGAGCCCCACATCCGCCGACCACCAAAACTTCCCGCGCGCTGGTTGCATTGCATGTTGTCTTGTCCTCTGGAGTTCGTCTTCATGAGGTTGCCGTCACCGTAGAGGTAGGGTCACAGGGATCAAACTCACACCCATCAGCGTTTCGAACTAGCCATCCCGCGGATCGCCGCCAAAGAGAAGCCGGTAATGTGGTCTGCCAACTGCGCGAGCCCCGCTGCGTCGAAACGGATGTCCGGTGTAATCCGCCGGATGCACGGCTGGGCATGCCGGTAGAATAGACACTGACCGACGATGCTTGACGCGCAGCGGCGCACCTGTCCCTCATCGAGCCTGCCGCCGGCAATCTCGCGAACGATACCCATCAGGCGCTCGAATTGCGGGCGAATGCTTTGTTCGATGATCCTGTCCAGCGCAGCCGGTTGGCTCCACCATCTCGCGCGCCATCAGCTTTCCCTGCCAGGCGGGTCGCCCTTCATCGAGCAGCCGCATCAGGAAGGTATGGACCGTGGCATGCAATCGCTTTTCCGCCGGCGTGTCGGGGGGCAGTCCAAGTTCCTCGGGATACTGCTTGATCGCGCAGCAATGCGCTAACTGCACGACATCGCGATAGAGCTTTTCCTTGTCGCCAAAGTGATAGTTGACCGCGGCTACGTTGGCACCCGTGCGCTCGCAGATCTGTCGGATAGTCGCGCTGTGATAGCCGTGCTCAGCAAAGACTTCGCCGGCGACTTCGAGCAATCGGCGGCGCGTCTCAGACGAAGACGCCTCCAGCGGATTGACCTCAGCGTTGGCCATCGAACTAGAGTTTAAAACGCCCGTTTCAAACGGTCAAGTCGGCTGCAGATATGGGATATAAATTATTATACAGATTCATTTTATGTTCAGAATCGTCAGTGACATTGGTGGTAGACTGAACCGAAATCGCCCAGCGCATACCTCGGGTGCCGGCGTAACGCGGGTCACAACGGCGTCCGGCCGCTCGAAGGTGTTGGCGGCTTTTGGATCGAGCCCCGCGATCTGCTCTGCAGTGAAGGCGCAGCACAGGAGGATCTCCCTCCCAGGATACCTCGACGTCAATTGAGCGCGTTGTGCCGCGGTGCACCAGGAACACAGCCCCCCTGCCGGCGGCCTGACCTATCCCCACTTCTGTTGATGATTTTGCAGAAGCGCGAACAAATGGCGGTCCTGGCGCGCTAGGAATGAATCGTCAGCGCCGGCCGGGCGCACTGTTCATCCAACGCGAAAGGAACCGCCATGGATCGTAGGGACGCGATCTGTTGGGTACTCTCGGTCTGCGCCGCCCATCTGCGTCTTTCGCAGGCCAAGACGCTGGCCATTCTCGTCGCCGGGGCGATGCGTGTCGAGCGTGTTTCCCTGGCCAATCTGGGCCGTCAGCTTTTGGGCACCGCCAAGCATCAGATCAAGCGGGTCTGGCGTTTCTGCGCCAACGACCGGATCGAAACCGCCGATGCGATGCGCGGGGTGGTGAAGAAGCTGCTGAAAAAGCGTCGCAAGACGCTGCTGATCTCGCTGGACTGGACCGACATCCGCGGCTTCTGGACCCTGATGGCGGCGACGGTCGTCAAGGGCCGCAGTGTGCCCTTGTGCTGGGCCAGCGTCGAAGGCGGCAAGTTCGACAAGAGCCGCAACAGCTTCGAGGAATCCCTGCTGTTGGTCCTGCGGCAGATGATCGATCCGCAATTGAAGGTGATCATCCTGGCCGACCGCGGCTTTGGCCGCACGGAGCTGGCACGCTTCTGCCAGCGTCACGGCTTCGGCTATATCATTCGCATCAGCCCCGATGTCTGGATCAACGGGCAGGGCTATCACGGCAAACTGCTGGATTACCCGGTGCACAAGGGGATTGCCAGGCTGCTGAAGAATGTCAGCTATCGCAGCCATCATCCGGTCCAGCAGAACATCGTGATCCGCTGGAAGCCGAATCTGCCGAACAAACGGGATGAGTGTTGGTTCCTGATGACCGATCAGCAGGCGACGCCGATCCGTTTGAGCCAGCTGTATGGCCGGCGGATGGGGGTGGAGGAACTGTTCCGCGACGGCAAGAACAAACGCAACGGCTGGAGCCTGCGGGATACGCAGATGACCCGCGCCGATCGCCTGGACCGGTTGATCCTGATCCTGGCGCTGGCGTATCTGTTGCTGTGCGGCATCGGGCTGCTGGCATTAAAACAGTGTCGTCCCGGTGACTGGTGCTCCAACAGCCACCCAGGCACGTGCAGCGTTTTTCAGATCGGACGTCAGATGCTTGCCAAGCTGAAATGCTCCCCCGCACAGGCCTTCGCCGCTTTCCTCACGGCCACCGACCAAGCGCTGCCAAAGTGGGGATAGGTCAGGCCGGCGGCGGAGTCGTAGCTTGCCGTCGCATCGATGAACGGGACCTCGCCGAAGCGCTTGGTGGTATAGGTGGGCGCAACTGACATGTGCGCGCAGCGACTTTCCACGGGCATGGTGCGCGTACAGAGCGAAGGGGTAGAACGTTGCCTGCCTGAGCAGTTGAGTTGGTGTCGTCAGGATCGGCGAGATGGCATTGGCAATCTGGGCGATGCAAGCAATCTTCAGCACATCGCAGTGACGAAGGAAGACATTGATCCACTGCGCAATCACCAAAGCATCTTCAAGATTATAGATTTCCTCGCACAGATGCGGAGCCTCCTGCCAGTTGCCGTCGCCATTGCGGTCCTTGTACCAGACGTTCCACTCGTCCCAGCAGAGATAAACGTCACGGCGGAAAGCGAGCTTCTGCTTCACCTCGCTGAGGATTGTCCGCAGTTGGTTGATCTGCGCCTCGAATTCGGTGGCATAGCCGAGGTAGCCGGGCGTGTCGTTTTCCCAGTTTCCCGCGTAATTATGCAGCGAGAGGAAATCGACGTGCTCCCAGCATTCAAGCAGCGCAGTCCGGTCCCATTGGCCGAAGGTCGGCATGGCGGGGCTGGATGAGCCGCAGAGGATGGCATTGATGCTGGGATCGTGCCGCTTGAGGATCCTGGCAGCCTCGCGCGCCTTCTTCGCATAGTCATGCGCGTTCATGGCGCCGATCTGCCAGGGGCCGTCCATCTCGTTTCCAAGGCACCAGTATCTGATCGCGTGCGGCGCGACGAAGCCGTGACGCGCCCGGAGGTCGGCGTATTCGGTTCCCACCGGTGCGTTGCAGTATTCCACTAGAGCCGAAACATCGGCAAGCGTGCCGGTGCCGAAGTTCAGGGCCATCATGGGCTCAGCGCCGAGCTGGCGACAAAATTCGACGAATTCGTCGGTACCGAACTGATTGCTTTCGCTTGAGCCCAGGCCAGATCGCGCCGGCGCGGCCGCTGATCCCGGGGGCCGACGCCATCGCGCCAATCGTAGCTGCTGACGAAGTTTCCGCCTGGATAGCGCAGGATGCTGAGCTTCATCTCACGCAGCGCGGCCAGAACATCGCTGCGAAAGCCACGTGAATCACTGAGGGGAGAATCGGGATCATAGATTCCTCCGTAGATGCAGCGACCGAGGTGCTCGGCAAATCCCCCGAACAGGTGCGGAGAGATCTCCCCCACCGCATCGCCCGCATCGATGCGAACCGTCGCCTTGTCCGCGCTGGGCATGACATCATTCTCAAGCGGCGGCACACGGCGTCAACGTTGAATTCGAGTCGCGCAAAAAGCGCAAAGAAAAGCCCGCCGGATGCGATCCTGCCGGGCGTGAGTCAGCGGTCAAGATCCTTACGAATCGTAACTTGAATAGGCGTAGTACGTCTTGATGTTGCGGTTGTAGTAACCGCCGGCTTGTGAGCGGACGGCATTGAGGACCACGCCAACATGCTCGGCCCGGACCTGCCGCAGCGCATCGCGCATCCGCTGCAGGAGCCCTCGGCTGTTGGTGCGGGCCCGCACCACCGACACCACGCCATCGACGCGCGGCGCCATGGCCATCGACTCGCTGACGAACAACAGAGGCCCGGAATCGAAGATCACGTGATCGTATTCCTCGAGTGCCCGTTCAATGAAGTCGCTGAGCAACTGGCTCTCCAGCAGCTCGGTGCCGTTGGGCGGCCGCGGGCCGGAAGGCATCACATCGAGGTTGGGAACCTGCGTCTGGCAGACCGACGAGGGGAAAGCCTCGATATTCGACAGCGCCGCGCTGAAACCGGACTCGTTGGCGATGGAAAAGATCCGATGCAACTCGGGGCGGCGGAAGTTGGCATCCACCAGCAGGATGCGTCGGCCGTTGAGCGCCAGGCCCGCCGCCAGGTTGCACGCCACCGTCGTCTTGCCGTCGCCGGGGCTCGGGCTGGTGACCAGAATGCTGCGAGTCGCATCGAGGCTGGTCGAATGCTGCAACCGGCTGCGAACCTGCCGGTATTGCTCGGCAAGCATCGAGTGCGGCGCCTGGAAGATCACGAGCGGCAGCGGGGCTCCGGTGACCTGAGGATCATCGTCCTCGTGGGGCACGATACCCAGCAGGTTCATCTCGCCGACACGATCGATGTCACGCGGGGAGCGAACGCTCGTATCCATCCACTCGCGGAGGAACGCAAAACCGAGACTCAGCATGAGGCCCGCAAAAATCGAAACCGCCATCGTGATTGGCAGTCTGGGGAAGCTGGGGGTGTCAGGAATCTCTGGATGAATCGCCCACATGATGCCGCTGGCTTCTGACTGGTTTTCCACTTGGGACATGTTGTCCAGTTCCTTGGTCACTTGGTCGAGCAGCTCGCGCGTGGCTTTTTCTTCATCCTTGGCCGTCAAGTACTGACTCATCTGATAGGTGAGCTCGCCGAGTTCCTGCTTAGCCTGATTGATCTGATCGCTAATTCCCTTCAAGGCGACCTGAGCAGACTCCTGAGCCGCTCGCAGCATCTCGATGTAGCTGGCAGTCTGGCTCGCACGCGCCGAGCCAATGGCATTCTCGAGCTTCTGCTGCATTTCTTGCCGCTGCTTCTTGAGCGAAAGGACCAACTTGTGCTCGGGACCGAGCGAAGAAGTCAATGCGGCAAGATTGGAGTCGAGCTGCAGCAACTGCTGCTTGCACTGCATGACCTCCTGGTCATGATCCACCGCATCCTGCACCTGAGGAATGATGGTGCCGCTGTTGGCCTGCTGGACAGCAGCCTCGTAGGCAGCCTTGGCTTTGGCGGCATCGGCAGTGATCTCGAACTGCTTCTTCAGATCTTCGCTGACCTCAACCTCCTTGGTGGAGAGCCGGCCGGGCGTGCCCATGCCGTCGATACTCAGCTTGATCGCCTTATCGCGGAGATCCTGCGTGAGATCTCGAAGGCGGAACTGGTACTTGGTCTTGAGGTTCGTCAACAAGCGCTGCGCTCGATCACGCGGTCCACGCTGGCCTTCTGTTGATTGGCCAAGTGTTGCGTCACAATTTGATCGACGATCGTGGCACAGTCGGCGGGCTTGGAGTAGGTCATCGAAACCGCCACGAGGCGCGTGTCTGGAATAGCCCGTACGTCCAGTTCATCCTGAAGATCTTCTTTGGCTTTGACAACGTTGCCGCCAAAGCTCTTGAACCAGCCGGTGGCACGAACCTCATCGCGCCGCAGCACCTGCAGCAACAGCGAATCGTGGGTGAGCATCGCGGCCTGAGTCTTCTGGTCCACCGCGAGAGTCGCGGTATCCATGGTGGGGGTTTGACCTTGCAGAATGACACTGAAGTTCGTCTGTGGCTGAATCTGAATCAGTCCAGTCGCCGTGTATCGCGACCAATGATTTGCCAGATAGACATTGAGTACATATCCGCCGATCGCGGAGGCAATGAGCATTATGATGATTAGCCAGATATGTGCGCGGATAGTGCGCCAAACATCAGCTCCGCTCATCGCATGTGAAGCATCCCTAGTGGGGGCGGCCATCATGGGACCGTGCGCCAGAACGGCGGACGTGTGCGGACTCCGCTGGGGGACGCGAATCGCGGTCGTCTGCGGCAACGTTGTCATAACTCTAACTCCTCACTGCCCGCCGAACGTGCTAGGCTCGACAACACATCATGCCACCAATCCGTGCGGCGTGCGTTACATCCGTGTGGTTTCTTGGCCCCATGGGCCGAGCGTCGGCCCACGACTACCTTACGCCGCCTTTTTATCGGTCGTTCATGTTATTGGGCGACAGCCTGCGTCTTGCTCTGCAGCATCTCCTGAGCCTGCCGCAGGGCATCTTCAATTTTCGGTACGAGCGAACGATCATAGGGCTGATGATTGGCATTCATTCCACTGATCATCGCCTTGGCCAACTCAAGCTGCTTCCGGGCTTCGTCGGGGTACGCCTTCTTGAGAAAACCCACTGCCAGATGATAGCGGGCATCAACGATCGGCGTCGTATCCACCACGCTCTGCAGCAGCGCGATTCCGTCGTCCACCTGGCCGGCGCGAATCAGCAGCCAGCCGTGTGTATCGAGGATATACGGGTCGCGTATGTTCTTCTTTTCCATGATCTGATAGGCGGCAGGCTATACTTAAGCGCTTCGTCCGGCCGCGGCGGGTTCATCTGGTCGGCCAGCAGACAGGCCATATTGTTGAGCGCGGTCAGATCGTTGGGTGCCAGATCCAGAAGCTGGAGATAGCACTGGTAAGATTTCTCGGTGTTGGGCTGCGGCTTGGTCTGGAGGTAGAGTGACCCACCGTACCGCAATGCAGTCTCGCGATCGGCATCGGTCAAATTGGGCATGGTCAGCACGTGCTCCAATTGTTTGATCGCGTCGTTGATGCGGGGCGGGTTGTCCTGCTGGTATAGGTACGCGCACATCAGCGCCCAGCGCGGCTCCGTCTGGGCGCGGTCCTTAATGCGCGCCAAGGCCTCGCCGACGCCAATCTCTTTGGCCATCGACTGAATGATCTCGGTTACGGCCGAGTCTTCATGCAGTTTCTCGGCGCTGGCCAGCGCGAGCTGATAATCGGCAATCGCGCCGGTGCGATCGCTCTGGTAGCGTTTGGCGATCGCCCGGGCCTTGTACGCCCACCACCGGCTGGGATCTTCCTGAACCAACTTGGTGGTGTCATTGATGATGATGGGATAGTTCTGGGTCTGCAGCAGCAGGGCAAGATACTGCCGCACCAGGCCGGCATCACCGTGGCTGAGTTTGATAGCGTCGCCCAGGCTCGTGGCTGCGTCCTGGTAGTCCTTCTGTGCCAAATACATCCTCGATTCGCGCTTTAGAATTTCGACGTCGGGCTGATAGTCGGGGGCATTCTTCCACTCAGCCAGCACGCGCTTGACGTCGAGCCAGCGCGGGGGGCTGGTTCCAGCGTACGCATCGAGAAGCGCCAGCACGATCTCGCGATTTCCGGGATTCGCCTTCTGGGCGTCTTCCAACTCGCGAATGGCGCTATCATAATCGTTCTTCCGCTCGTAGCAGTCTGCCAGGGCCCGGCGTGCATCAGCGCCAACCTTGGCGGCGTTCTTGCACTCACTGAGGTGCTGGATTGCCCCATCGAGGTCCGGATTGGGCTGCGACAGCAGAGTCAACCCAAGCCAATAGTTCGATGCGGGATCTTTCGGATCAATTTGAAGCGCCTGCTGGAGGCGCGTACGAGCTTCGTCGAAGCGATTGCGCGAGAGACTGATCTCCCCGCCCAGTGCCCGCAGCGCGACCATATTCGGCATTTTTGCCTGCGCCGCCGCGATCATGGAATCGGCGTCGTCATACTTCTTGGCCGTGATCATCGTCTGAATGCGCTGAATCACCACGCGCGGATCGTCTGGATTGGGAGACAACGCTTTGATCGCATCGTCATACCGCCTCTGATCAGCCAGCACGCTGGCAAGCCGCAGTTCAATGTCCACGTTGGAGGGCGCCTTAGCCATGGCCTCCTGCAGCACTTTGACGGCGTCATCCGGACGATTGGTGCGAGCATAAAACTCGCCCAAAAGCATTAGCGGCTCGGCGCGGTCCTTCCAGGCATCACGGGCGGCGAGATCCTTGAGCAGCTTCTCGGCGCCGGTAAAGTCCTTGGTCTGGGCTGCGGATTCAGCCGCATAGGCGTAGAAGGTGGGCTCATCAGGCCATTTGGAGATCCCCTGCTGGAACAACTCTTTTGCCTTGATGAAATAGGCATAGGCATTGCTCTTGTCATCTGGATTCTTATGAAGCCGCCCGGGCCGCAGCCAGATAGGTGCGTCCGGCCATGAGCAGCACTGAAGGATTGTCCGGCTGCTTCTTGAACGCCGCCTCGCGCCGGGATCACGCTCTCTGGATCGCCGTAGGTCAGCTCGTAATTCAGCTCCATCTCCACGAACTGCTGATCGTTGGGCAGAACGGTGCGCGCCTGGGTAATCAGCCGCTTGGCATCGTCCTTTCGGCCCAGCGCGTATTCGCATTCAATCGCTCCCCGATAGGCGGATCCATTGTCCGGCTGTTTTTCCAGCGCCGTCTGGAATCGCGAGAGCGCTTCATCGTACTGTTGCGCCGCCTGGAGCGCTTGCCCGAGAGCCAGCCAGCTCTGGCCGAACTCGGGCATGGCCTGAGTGATTTGGCGAGCGTCATCGACTGCGGCATTGATATCCCCCTTGGCCATCGCCAGCCGGAATTTGAACATCAGCCCGTTGACCTGATCCTTGTTCGCCTTCGCCAGCGGCTCGATGTATCGCTCAGCATGGCCGAACTCCTTGCGTTCCAGATAGAGGCCAAAAAGCTGCACCTTGACGTCGAGGTCGTCAGGCTTGAGCTTCTCAGCCGCCTTTAGGTGCTGTAGCTGTTCGTCGCTCTTTCCGTCTTCGCGGGCAAAGCTCGCCAGCAGGACCTCGCGGCGGAACGGGTCGGTCGTCTTGGCCAGCAGCCCCTCGCGCAGCTTCTGGCGGACCTGATCTACCGGGAGGGTCGTGGGATTCGAGAGGACCGATGCGACCACGCTCAGATCCGGGTTGTCCGGATGCAAAGCGTGGGCGCGATCAGCGATCGCAACCATCTTTTCTTTGGCACCGGTCGCCTGATAGATTTTGAACGCCGTTCGCAGGACGGCATCATCGTTTGGATACTTGGCGAGCACGGCCTCCAGCAGCCGAAGCGCAATGTCCTGCTGCTTCACCGCCATGGCAGTGTTGATCTTGTCGAGCGTCTGCTCTTTGGTGGTTTCCGGCATACGCTGCACCAGCGCGCGCACTTTGTCTTTCTGCGTCTGCGGATCCAGCAACTGGAGTTGCAGCTTGATGACATCGACATCATCAGGCTGCTGCTGCCGCAGCACATCCACCTGCTCCCGCGCGTGCACGATGTCATGCTGGCGAATCATAAGCTGCGCGAGGGAAATGCGTGCACGTGCGTAAGTGTCGAATCTGCGCACGGCGCCTCGAGGAGCGAGCATGCGCACCCGATTGATTGGTCTCGATATAGCAGCGAGCGAGAACTTCGGTGATCTCCCATCGCTCGATGGTGCTGCCGGCGTTGGGATCCTGATCTGCCAGTGCCAGGGCGTGCTCGAGCGTGGGAATCGCATCGAATACCTTTCCCTGGGCGCGCTGGAGCTTGCCGCGCAAGAGAAGGGACGTGAGGCCGTCGCCGCCTTCTCGCATGGTGATTTTGCTGATGCCGTCTTCAATCTTGAGCGCCAGCTTTTCCTTTTCTGCAGGCGACTTGGTCTCAACGTATTCACTCAGGCGAAGATTGGTGAGCGTCGAAAGCGTCTGCAACTCAAGGCTCTGAGCGATCAGCGATTGTACCCCCACCAGCGATGCTGTCGCCATCGGCTCGTCCAGCAGTGCAATCGCCTCATCGCGCTTGTCCGGGCCAAGGAATCGTGCCAGCTCGATGCGACGCGCTGGTCATCGGGCTTCTTCGCGAGCAGGTCACGAAGGATCTTCTCAGCGCCAACGCGGTCGTTGTTCTGTAAAGCGGCGCGAGCGGCGGCGAGGTTGATCTTCACGAACAAGTCGTCTTCCGGCTTCACATACTGGCGCAGTCGGCCAGCAATTCAGATCTTCGCTTGGCAAAATTCGCCACTTCCGCTTTATATTCTGTGAGTAACTTGGCATCGCGGGCCGAAGTGTCGTTCGGATCGATCCTCACCATGAGCTGATGCAGCAGGCTGGCAGCATTCCGCCATTCTTCGTCGAAAACCTGAGCTACACCGAAACAGAGAGCGGGATTCTTGGGGTCCTTCTTAAGGGCGGCCTCCAAAATGTCGTTCGCCTGCTTGACCAGCTTCTCAGCGTCCTCCTCACCGGTGATTGGATTTCGCTGCCGCGCCTGATCCGCCTGGCCGAGTTTTGCCCTCGCAATGAAGATCGGCAGATCCGGATTCTCCGGATGCTTTTGCATGAGGGCGGTCAGCTCTTTGATGGACTTGTTGATCTTGTCCTGATCAGTCTCCACACCTGCCAGCCAGCGACGGATCGTGGCGGAATAGACCGACGCCTGGGCTTCGATATTGTCCGGTTCGACCTTCGCGAGATTCCTTGCCGCGCTTTCGATTTTATCGAAATCACCGGGCTTTCCTTTGACGGCTCCAGGCGGATTGTCGAGATCGGCCACCTCGCTCCAGAACGAGAATAGGCGTTCGAGCGCCGGCTTGTTCTGCGGATCGATGGTCACCGCCTGCTGCCATGCGTCATTTGCCTTGTTGAGGTAGTCGCCACCCATATGATTGAAGGCGTCCCCAAGTGCAACCCAGCTCTCGGGATTCTTCTGGTCAATCTGTACGGCGCGCTTGAATTGACGGCAGGCGCCCTCGTAATCGCCCTTCTTCATCAGCGCCTGCCCGGCGGTCAGATACTTGGCCGGGTTCTCGTGACGGAACTTCTTGGCCAAGAGGACGGCCAACATCAAGCCGAGCACCACGATGCCAAGCGTCACGACAAACTTCGTGTTGACTCTTTTTCTCGCCATAACGTCTCGCCGTCAGGGTTTCCCGCTTATGGTTTTCGCGGACGCTGCGTCCGCCAACTTTGCTCCGTGCTCTGCCGCGGTCACCTTCGACCAGTCGGGGAGACACTTGTAAATCTCAGGCAGTGCGTTGGTCAGAAAATCCGTGAGAACCTTTGCCGATTTTGCCTGATTGTTCACCAGAGTCATGACTTCGACCTTGGCGTAATACGCGTGCCGCTCGCGAAGATTCTGAAGTTTCAGCCGCACTTCCAGGGGCGAACTGGCAAACGTGCCGTTGGTGTGGAAGAAATAGGCAACACTGCGAGTCACCTTACGCGTGCCAGTCTGGTCTTCGAAGTTGATAAAACGCACTTTCACGTCGTCGCTTGGCCTGCCATCGACTTTTGGCTTGCCGGAGTCCGGCAGGTCGCGGGCGATGGGCCATTCCTGAAAGGTGTCTTCGCCTGGCTTGGGCTCATAGCCGTCTGCGACGTAGCAGCGATCGGGCACGTGGGCCACGGTATCGACCATCCCCGTGTAGTAGGTCACCGCCAGGTTCACCACGGCCTCGGGATTGCGGGCGCGTATCTGCCAGAGCATCTCGTCGATCTGCGACTGCAGCTTGGCGCGATCGTCGGGATCCTTGGCAGCGTCGGCCAGGTCCTGCACATGCTGGAAACGTTCCTTCACGTCGCGGCCGGCAATTCGCGTATCGACGTAATCTCGAAAGATGTACTGATGCGTCCCGAGGACATCTTCGATGTTGTGATCGATGGCCTTGTCGGGAGTGACCTGCACCCAGGGCCCAAGCGCATCGGGAATCACAGTGAGCGGCTGCGCGAGCGGCACGGGCTCTTTCTTAAAGTGCAGCTTCAGAAAATCCACGGCACCGTTGAGTCCAACTGCCGCCACCGCGAGCACGATGAACGCGGCGGTGAACTTCGGCTGAGCGAAGATGCGCCGCCATGCCTGCCGCAGCGGCGGGTTGTTACGCGAGACAACCGCCAACACCACGGCTCCGACCAGCAGCAGCGCGATCACGATCAACTGGGATGGATCCGGCATGAACCTCATGTCCCTTCCGTGGCTTGAGAACCGGGCGTCTGCGGGGGACGCGGCTTCGGACGCGGAGGAACTATGCCCGGCCGGGGTGGAGTGAGGCCAGGGCGTGGGGGCACCACCGGCTTGGGCACCGCGGCTGGGGCGCTCGCCGGACGCGGCGGTGTCACGGGCGCTTTTGGCTTGGCCGCTGGACGCGGAGGCGCGGGAACACCCGCCGGCGCAGGTGGCGCAATGTTCTTGGCCACGGGAGCGGCACGTAAGGGAGAAGCCTTTGCGACCACGGCGGCAGCCGGCGCCAGCCTCGTCGCGTTGCGGGACGCAACCGTCGTCGCGCGAACTTCAGCTTCCTCGATGAACAAGTGGTCGAGAATCCATCCTACAAGAAGGATGAGGAAGAACGCCGGGATCAGCATGATCAGTCCCACGAACTGGTGGGCAAAGCTTTCGGACAGCTCGACGGCTCACGTAGTGATCCAGCAATCCCTGCCCCGCGACCCGCATCACGTTACAGAAGATCGCGATCGGAATGGCGCTGAGCGTGATGATGATCTTCTGCCAGAGCGGGCGAGCGCTCAGAAACGCAACCGCCGCGCCCACCGTGATGAAGGTCATCAAGGAACGCAAGCCGGCGCATGCCTCGGCGACGTTCAGCGTGCGCAGCGGCGTCGTGATTCCGCCCATGTTGATCTTCGTGCCCGTGCGAAATGCATTGACGCCCGTCCACTGCAACGTGTGCACGGCGACCTTCGCGGCCAGCTCCTGCAGCGGACTGGCAACCCAGCTGTAAACCAGGGGCGGCCAGGGGATTCCGCAGACGAGATAGGCAATGGGAAACCACGCTATCTTCATGATCTCCCATCCAGCCAGCAGCAGCACGACGCCAAACAACGCCATCACCATGGCGCAACCCTGCGTGAACTGGTTCTGCCCGGGCCAGATCCCATAGGCAAAGATGAGCATGGCGAACAGCAGGATGCCCAGCCCCGCCCAGGTGGGCCGGACCGTCGCCTTCAGCAGTTCGTCGCGATTGATATAAAGGTAATAAAGCCCCACTAGAGGAATGGCGATGGCATGTCCCCAGTTGGCTTCGCCGTAAATGGGATTGGTCTTGTCCCAGAGCCAGCGCAGCACCACCCAATAGACGGCGACGAAAAGCCCGCCGAGCACTCCGGCCTCAAGCCATACCTCCAGGCTCAGGCCGTAATAGCTCGCACTCTCGCCAACCTCCGCCGTCCGGGGAGAAGCCAACGCTGAAGATGACTCAAGCTCTGTCACCAACGATCCCCTTCAACTCCACATCGCCGTCCATCAGCGGATGCTGCAACGGCTTAGGGTTCATCGGAAAGTGCACATGGGAACACAAGCACAAGATTGCCCGATCGTGCAGGCGTCGCTCAGATCGTACGCCCACGTCCAATAGTAGTTCTGTTTTCCGTCAGAGACCTGCCGATGCGCAATCGCCCCCGAAAGCTGCGGGGGCGATTCGCATCCTTACGTATTTCCCGGCGCGATTGTGGCCACTCCAGCGCCTACACCAGACTCAGCCGAGGCATGCCGCTAATGAATCGGTGCCTGTGGAGCCCAGTTGCGATCGTACAGGAACCCGAATCCGTAGGTAATCCTGAACCCGTTCCGGACGGCGGCGATGAACGGGGCAAACGCATTAGTACCCACTGCGCACCTGATCATAAGGTTTCAGGTAAATATCCGGTTGAAGTCCCGCATAGATCTTGTCCATATCGACCATGACATTCACTTCTTTGTCCTTGCCGATACGGCGGATAACCTCAGTCCGGGCCGGGATGGCCAGGGCATCGAACCCGCCGGCTCCGTCGATCGCCTCCTTGAGCGTGATCTTACGGGCAGTCAGGCTGTAAACGCCGGTGCGCTGCACGTGGCCGGCCACCCAGTATTCGCCCGTCACCGGCTGCGGCACGATGATCATGTCCTGCGGCCGGATCACGATGTTGTACTTGAGCTGCCCGTTGCGCAGTTCATCGTAGGGGATGCGGATGATGCGCACGTTCTCGGGGCCCATCGGGTTGTTGAACTCAAACTCGGACGGCTGCGTCGTCGCGCCGCCGGCTTGGTCTCCTGCCGCCGGTGTGGTCGCATCGCCTGTGCCATTGGCCGTCTTGGCGGTGCTATCCGGCATCGGGACGGGCTTGCCCTCGATGATTCCGTAGCGCTGCTCCGCGGTTATCGATCCGCCAGGCTGCGTGGATGAACTGGTTGCCGCTCCGGCAGCCGATGACCCCGTTGGAGAGAGCGGATCCTGACCCGACGTTTGCAGCATCACCGCACGATTGGGCGCCAGATTGTCCGCATCGGAGCGCGGAGCCAGCACATCATTCGGCAGCGTCGTTGCCCCGCCACCCGGCGTCGTCGCAGCGCCCGGCTTCGACTTGTTCTCGCGACGGATGACATAAATATTGTCGATTCCTTGTCCGGAATAGTTCACGTCGCCCGCCAGCACCAGGGCATCGAGCACGCGGAAATCGGCCTGCAGGATCTGATACTGCCCCGGATGCGCCACCTGGCCGGTGACGGTAAACGTGCCGCGCCCGTGCTTCGGTGACCGTCACGGTCACCGTCGCATTCTGAATGATGTTGGCGCGGCGGTAGCCGTCCACGATCTCCTGCTCGAGTTGCGCCTCGGTGAGCCCCTCAGCCTTGATCTGGCCCAGCAGTGGCAGGCTGATGTTTCCGCTCTCGCTCACGCGCGTCTGCTTCACCGTCTCGACGTTGGGTCCCACCAGATCGGTGATGGAGATCGTCAGCAGGTCGTTCGGGCCGATGACGTAATCGGTCGCCGAGGCAACCAGATCATCCGGGCGAACGTCGGTCGCGTTGGGAAACTGGTCGTTGGCTCCTCGATCCCCGTCTCCAGGGTCGAGAGGATCGGCATCAGCAGCGGCTGCTTCTTGAATCGCCCGACCTCAGTCGGATCCAGAAAGCCGTTGTCAAACGGCCCGTGTGCGGTGCAACCCGCCAACGCGGCGCCTACCACCAGAATCGAAAGAACCTTAAGCCCGCGCGACATCCGAAGAATGCAGTCAGAACGCAAGGGTGCGCTCCTTTCAGTTCCTAATGTCTTTCCCATTCCAGCCGGGGAGGGTCCCAGCCGGACCAGCCCAAACCGAACCGTTCCATGTTCGGCAGAATTTCATCACTTCGCTTATCGGCAAAGTCCACTTTTGGCTTACCGGACCGTGGTAATCTAGGTCAGAGCGGGGATATTGCAAGAGCAGCCCTCAAAAGGCAAACGGCCCGCCGCCCCCCTGGCTCTTTTAAACATCCCTCGGCCCGATAAGAAGTTGCAGGAGTTGCGCATTTCCCCAAGGGTGCCAGCTTGCGGCCTACGCCAAGCAACGCCCGCGACCCAACGGCAGCACTGCGAGCGCCCGCCCGGTGGATGCACGCTCCGGCGTCTTCGCAAGGTCAGCCGGTGCGCCCGTGAAGCACAAGCGATGCGACAGACTTGATCCTTGCTCCCCACCCCCACCCTGCCAAAGGGCCTTATGCGCATGCCCACGACACCAGCGGAGCCTTCGTGCCCCCGCAACCCGCCGCTTCGCCCACCCCAGCTTCCGCCAACTCCCAAAGAAACGGCCGGGCACCAGTCATAAAACATATTCACATGCGATTGTGCAAAACGACCGACCCACACCGTACCCACACCATGCAAACTCCGTCGGCGCAAATGCCAGCCCTGCAACTCGCCAGTGCAGTTGCCAGCCCCCCCACCTCCGCGTGCGCCCGAGGTATGCCTGCCCGGGCCATGTCGCAAGATCGGCCAGCGCGCCTTCAGCACCAACCCTGTCACCCGGTCGTTTTGCACGGGCGAATGTCTTGCGTCCCTCCGCCGCCCGGAATCCGCCGGAATGGGTCCATGACACTTTAGCCGGCGTTCATTTGACGCAGGCGGGCCGATTGGCCCAATGTCTCTCCCAGCGTTGGTCCGGGCTGATCCAGTTCACGCGTAACCTCAGAACCGCTTCGATGCCGCCTGGACTCCAGAACCGTTCGGTTCCGCTCCAAGATCGGGTCCAGCCAGTTGCCGCCATCTCCCATCCCGATGACCCCCTCGGCCTGCCGAAGCCCACGTCGCTCCACAGCGCTTGCTCGCCGCAAGCCCGACAGGGCCTCCTGATCGCTTCGGCAACGCCTTTCGACGGCCGGGTTTGAACCCTGCGCTAAGGGTAGGAGAATGGCCCATCTCATCCAGGCAACATGATCACCAGCCCGTTGGTGACGAAGCATCCCAGCAGAGGACATTTCGCTCCCATGTTGCGCCCAAATCCCCTCCCGGCCCACACCGTACTCTCACCGTTGTAGTACCGTACCCTCCCCACTCGGCCGCCGACCCGGTTTTGGGGCGATGTGAGGACATGGCGGTCCGAACATGACAATTTGTCGTAGCGGCAAAGCGGCCAGAGGGGCCCTTTGAGCACTTTGGTGCCTGGATCGTCCGTAAATCCTTGTCTGTTCATGTGTTGACCGCAGTTCTGGGCTGAAATCGCCAGCTTGTAGTGGCAGCGGCCCCCGTCCCATTCCCACCACCAGCAGTTGCGGCTCGTTGGCCGGACACGGGGGCCTGTGCCCCTCTTCGTACGCCGGCACTTCCGCTTCGCTCCAACGTTGCACCTGCTTGCCGTCCAACGCTTCCATGCACCCGTCGATGCATAAGGCCCGGGCAGCATGGTCGAATGCCTGCACCGCCGCCTCTCGGCTCAAACGCTCGGCCGCACGCGGCGTCAGCAACGCTTCGGATGGCAATGCCCAGTCACGGTTCTGAGGGGAAAAGGACCCGTCGCAACAATGACAGCGGCAGTGCTGCTTCTCAATCACCACCACCCCTTCCGGCGAACGCACCTCCGTCCGGGTCGTCTGCTTCTCCCAGCCCAGGAACGTCCGAGCCTTGAGCGGAGCCGAATCCTCCGCAGCAATCACCTTGTCCAACGAGGCCATGAACGCATCGATCACGCTTTGACGTGCTTCCTGACGGGTCCTACGGGCCGGCATGGCTTCCTCCTTGAAGCAAATCCCACCGACAATCATTTTAACCCTAAAATCGGCCGCCTAAAGTGTCACGGACCTGAATCGCCCGCACGGTATGCGAACCTTTCGCCAATCCGCTCTCCTGTCGATATAATCGGGGCTTTAAACGGGATCAGCCGCTCGTGCCACTGCGCCAACGCACCATCTCCCGCGAAGTCTCCCTTGCCGGGCTGGGCCTGTTCTCCGGCGAGCAGACCACCCTGACTTTTGCCGCCTTCCGAGCCCAATACGGGGATTACCTTCCTTCGCGAGCAGGATGGAAAAGTCGCGAGCATCCCGGCGCTGGTTCAGAATGTGCTTAAGCGCCCCCGCCGCACCTGCCTGCGAAACGGCACCTTATATGTGGAGACGGTCGAGCATTGCATGGCCGCCTTGGTGGGGATGGGTATCGACAACGCGGTGGTGCGAGTGTCCGGTGGTCGGCTGGGAGAACTGCCGGCGGGGGACGGTTCCAGCCAGCCCTTTGTCGAGGCCCTGACCGATGCCGGCGCGGTGGAGCAGGATGCGGATCGGACGCCCCTGGTCATCCAGAAGCCGATCCAGGTCGCCCACGGCGACGCCACCCTCGCCGCCCTTCCGGGACCGGTGGATCATCTGGAAATCCTCTATGAGTTTGAAGCCCCCCTGCCGGTCGGGAGACAGACTTATTCGTTTCATCTCTGGCCGGGAACCTCAAACGGAAACGACGATTTTGTCACCCAGCTTGCCCCGGCCCGCACGTTCATCTTCGAACATGAAGCCGGCGATCTTCGCGCCGGGGTCTCGGTAAACACCTGACTCCAAAGGACTTACTGGTTATTTCCGCCAACGGACCGCTGGAAAACGAGTTCCGCTGGCCCAACGAATGCGTCCGGCACAAGATCCTGGATCTGATCGGGGATCTGTATCTCGTGGGCCGGCCTGTATTTGGCAGGCTTGTCGCGCATAAGTCCGGGCACGAGCTCAACCACCAGCTCGCTCGCCGGCTCATCCAGCAACACGAAATCGGCTACCGCGAATCCCTGCTTTCCCGCGAGGCCGCCATGGACACCCGATCCATCCAGCGGATCCTTCCGCATCGCTACCCGATGCTGCTGGTGGACCGGGTGCTGGAGATCATCGGCGACACGAAAGCCATTGGCATTAAGAACGTTACGTTCAACGACATCTTCTTCCAGGGACATTATCCGGGGACGCCGATCATGCCCGGCGTCCTGATCGTAGAAGCCATGGCCCAGCTTGGCGGCATCCTGCTGAGCCAGAAGCTCGAGCACACCGGAAAACTTGCGGTGCTGCTCTGCGATGGATAAGGTTAAGATGCGGCAACCGGTGGTTCCCGGCGATCAACTGATCCTCGAAGCCATCGCCGTCCGTGTCAAAAGCCGAACCGGACATGTCCGCTGCAAGGCTTTTGTGCAAGACAAACTGGCCGCAGAGGCCGATATTAAATTCATGCTGGTCGATGCCGAACCGGTGTGAAAGTTCGAAGCCGGCGTCTTTTACGGCTTCGCAGGCAACGAATCCGAGGGTTCGTGCCGGCAGTTGCAGGCCGGGCATTACCCGGCTTGCCCGATCGATCCCGCAAGTGCGGAACTCGGTCGCAATGCTCTAACCAAGGAGCGGACCCATTGGGCCGCCCCACGAAATGCCCAAGATCTCACCTCTCTCGGTCGTTCACCCCGGCGCAGGCTTGCGGACGATGTGGAAGTCGGGCCCTTCTGCACCATCGGCCCGGACGTCGCCCTCGGACCCGGCAACAAGCTGGTCTCGCACGTCGTCGTAACGGGGCATACCACCATCGGCAGGAACAACGTCTTCCATCCCCATTGCACCATCGGAAACATCCCGCAGGACCTCAAATACAACGGTGCGCCCACCCGCCTGGAAATCGGCAACGACAACCAGATCCGCGAGGCCGTCACCATTCACACCGGCACGGAAAAAGGCGGCGGCGTTACCCGCGTCGGCTCCAACAACCTGCTGATGGTCAACGCCCACATCGGCCACGACGTGCAGTTGGGCAACCGCTGCATCATCTCCAACAACGTCATGTTCGCCGGCCACGTCATCTGCGGCGACAACGTCGCCATGATGGGCGGCGTCGGCATCCACCACTTCGTCACCATCGGCGACTACGCCTACATCGCCGGCTACGCCCGCATCCACCACGACATCCCCCCCTTCGTGAAGGTGGGCGACGGCGACAAGATCCGCGCCCTTAATTCCGTCGGCCTGCGCCGTGCCGGCTTTTCGGAAACCGAGATTGAAGCGCTCGAGGACGCCGTCCGCCGGCTCTTTGTGAGCAAGGAAAAGCCCTTCAGCGTCACGCTCGCCGAGTTCGACACGCTCAACGGCATCGATCCCCACGTCAAGCGGATGGTCGAGTTCCTCCGCCGCCGGGACACCGGCGTAAACGGGCGCTATCTCGAGTCCCTCCGCACCAAGTAGCGGCAATCCCAACTCAAAAACTGATTTTTCTTGTCCGATGCACCCCCGGACTGAAAGATCGTCTGCGCTTGAGCGTCCAACAGCTACAGGATCGCGCCAGGGAGGCGGCGCTGCCGGATGATGAGCAAGATAAGCTCCTGCACGCCGCCTTCTGCGCGGGTGATTCGACGGCGTTCGACCGGCTGGTGGAGAAACACCAGCAGCCGGTCAGGCGTCTGGCCTGGCGCCTGCTGGGCTGGCGCGAGGACGTGGACGATGTGGTGCAGGATGTGTTCTTTGCGGCGTTCAAGCGCCTCAGGAGCTTTCGCGGTGATGCCAGTCTTTCCACATGGCTCTCGACGATCGCCATCAACGTCTGCCGCAGCCGGCAGCGCCGCGAAAAGCTGCGCCTGCGCTGGTGGCGGAAGGTCGCGGCGCACGCGCCAGCCAGTACTGCGACCGATTCGCCGATGGCGCAGCAGGAAACCTCAGTCCGCGTACAGCAGGCGGTTCGCGCGCTTCCGCCACGAGATCGGGAGGTGATCGTGCTCTACTACCTGGAAGAACTCTCGGCGAAGCAGATCGCGGCCATGCTCAGCACATCCGTCAACGCCGTCGATATTCGGCTGCACCGCGCGCGGAGCGTCTCAAACCGCTGCTAAGTGAGTTTGCGAAGGAATTTGAAACGTGACGCACGATCCGTTCAGACAGCTTCTCCAGGACGCTGAATTGTCGGCAGTCCCGCCGCGCCCAGCAGGAGTGGACTTTCCCGCCGCGATTCGCAGGCGATTGCAGCGCCGCCAAAACATCCGCCGGCGAACGATCGGCGTCGCCGTGCTACTGCTGGCGGGCGGGCTGGTGTCGTTGCATCTCCGCCCGCGCCAGAAAATCGCATCGGTTGTGCCGCAAGCCACTCCGCAGGAGCTTCGCGCACAGATTGCGGCACTGGATCAGACCGCGACGCTCCATGCCCTGACGGCTCAGAAGCTGCTGGCCATGGAGCATTCACAGCGCCTGCGCGACAAGCTCAAGGCCGCCGAGCGTTCCGATCCGCTGGCCGAGATCCAATTCCAGCGCGACCGGGCGGCGCTGACACTCGTCTATCAAGCAGATCGGCTGATGAGGCAAAAGGAACCCGGGCAGGCCATCGCGGCCTATCGGCGGGCGATCCAACTCTTCCCGGAATCACGCTGGGCAGCCGTGGCGCGGCAAAAGCTCATTGAGATCAAAGCATAAGAAAAGAGGTGGCATTGTGATGAAGAGAATCGCCCAAATTCTGTGTCTGACCACTGCTCTCGCCGCAGGTTCCGCTTTGGCACAATCCGCGACCGCGCCGGCGACGGAGCCGACCGGCTACCACGCCATTCGGGAGGTGGTAATTGAAGGCGGCGGACAAGATGAACGTTCCGGCTGGGCTGAGGAGGCCTGGTCCCAAGATCTGAAGAGGCAGGCGCTGGGACTGGCTCCTCAATACCTCGGCATCTCCGAGGCCGCAGCTGATAAAGCCGTGAGCATCAAGTACAGCTATATTCATAATTTAACGACGGCTGATCTGCCAGGCATTCGTATTGAGATCGCGGTCGCCTCAATGACCTCGCCGGGCGCCATGCCCAATGTGCCCGCTTTTGCCGACGAATTAGTCGCCCGCATGAAGAAACTGGTCGAGGAAAAGGACGCCGAAGCCCGTCGAAGTGAAATGGATCCGACTGAAAGGGGTATCGAGGAGAGCCAATCCCGAATCGAGAATGCGCAACAGGAGTTAACCACTCTCCGCGATCAGCTCCGCCAGAAAACCGGGCGCATTGATGTTTCTGTAACCAAGCTCAACGACGCCGCGCAAAAGCTCGATGATCAGCGCCAGGACCTGGAACTGGCCAAGCTCGGCAAGCAGTCACGGATCAAGGCAATTCAGGACGCCGTCGCGCGCCTCAGCAAACAGGTCGAGCAGAAAGTGAAGGATGATCCGATCGCCGCGGAGTTGCAGAAGGTCGTCGATGCGCGCGAGGTGCAGGTTGAGCACGCCAGGGCAATGGTCAAGCTGGGCAGAGGAGGAGAGGGGTTGCAAAATGCCATTGCCCAGGCCGCCGAAGCAAAAGCGAAACTTCTGGAACGTCAGCGGGAATCGGCGGCCGATGCCGGCGGCGGGCAGATCGACTCACTCAACCAGGAGCTGACGACCTTGAACATCGATCTGGCGGAAATCGATGCCAAGCTGACGGCGCTGAACCAGCAGAAAGACGGCCTGCAATGGGCGCTGGATCACGCGGACCAGTTCACGCACCTGACCGCCGTGCTGGCGGATGAGCAGAAGAACCTGGACAATCTAAGACAGTACCTCCGCGAGAAGAAAGATCGCCTGGACCGCACGCCGCCGGTGACGATTCGGGTGGTCCGCAGTTCAAACGGGTAACTCGTGGCGCACGCAAACGAGCCGCGACCATGAGGGAGCGGTTGTGTCGCAGCGGACAACTGCTCCCTCACGGTCGCTCGTTATCGATCCTTCAGACTTACGCCGCATGCACCTGCGCCGCGATGCTCGCGAGGAACTCCACGCCCGCGTACAGGCGCCCGCTGCGCATTGACGCATCGCGGTCCACCCAGACCACGCGGGCCGGCATCATCTGCCGGCGGTTGGCCAGGGCGTTGCCCGTCTGGTTCGGGCCGACGTGAACGTTGAGCACTTCCCCCTCGTGGACCGGGGCGCTGGCCGGCAGCTCGACGCGCAGGCCCGTCGCGCTGATGTCCTCGGTCTGTCCGCCGAAGTAACGTGCGGCCGCGGGCTCGAAGACCTTGATCGGCCGGTTCTGCCGGATGCGCAACCCCCGGCGTCGTTCGGCATGAAGCGCTCCGGCGTCCACGCCCGTCTGCATTTCGTTCATGAGCAAAGTCATGGTGTGGTCCTTTGATGGAAACCTGTCCCGTTTCCTTAAATGTGTTATCGGAACAGTTCGGCGCGAATTTAGAGAAAATCTTCAAAAAGTGCGGCTCCCCGCCTTATCGGACCGGCAGGTCAATCACCACTTGCCAATCACCACGCCATCCCTGGTGATTGGCAAGTGGTGATTGACGACCCCTTACAGACAGGCTTCATCCCGCTATCATTGCCCCGGTATGCCTTACAACTTCACCGCGATCGAGAAAAAGTGGCAGCAGCACTGGCAGTCCGATAAGACCTTCCGCGCCCTTGCGCCAAAGACGCCGGCAGCATGCCCAAGAGCTACCTGCTCGACATGTTCCCCTACCCCAGCGGCGCCGGGCTTCACGTGGGACACGTCGAGAACTACACCGCCACCGACATCATCTCGCGCTATCAGCGCATGCGCGGCTTCAACGTGCTGCATCCCATGGGGTGGGACGCCTTCGGCCTGCCGGCCGAGCAATACGCCATCAAGAACAACCGCCATCCCCGCGAGTTCATCGCAGAGAACATCAAAAACTTCCGCCGGCAGTTCTGGATGATGGGGTTTGCCTATGACTGGGACCGGGAGATCGATACGACCGATCCAGGCTATTACAAATGGACGCAGTGGATCTTCCTCCAGCTCTTCAACAGCTACTTCGATCGCAACGACAACCGCGCCCGTCCGATTTCGCATCTGATCAACGAGCTGATGAATGAAAACCTCGTCGTTGCGCCCGATGGCAAGGTCGTGACCAATCCGGTGCAGGAGGGAATGGAGGCCATCACCGGAGACCTGCGCCATCGAACGCCTCTGGCGCGAACTCACCCCCGACGAGCAGCGCGGCGTCATCGACGGCCAGCGCCTGGCCTACATGGACGAAGTCCCGGTCAACTGGTGCCCGGCCCTGGGAACGGTACTGGCCAACGAAGAAGTCATCGACGGCCGCTCGGAAGTCGGCGGCTTCCCCGTCGAGCGCCGGCCCATGCGGCAGTGGATGCTCCGCATCACCGCCTATGCCGATCGCCTGCTCGAAGACCTCGACATGCTCGATTGGTCCGAGTCGCTCAAGGAAATGCAGCGCAACTGGATCGGCCGATCCACCGGCGCTACCGTCGAATTCGAGATCGACCCCGCGAGCATTCCCGGCAATGCCGCCAACGGCTTCGCCCAGGATTCCGAGCCCCAGCCGCCGCGAATTCCCCCTGCCCCTGCAGGGGCGACACCCGTGTCGCCCTCTTCCGCGGCGGCAAAAGGCGGCACAGGCGGCGCCCCAGTGAGTGAGGGAGATGACCTGGACCTCACCATCACCGTCTTCACGACCCGCCCCGACACGCTCTACGGCGCCACCTACATGGTCCTGGCGCCCGAGCATCCGCTGGTCGATCGCATCACCGCGCCCACGCATCGCGAAACGATCGAAGCCTATCGCAAAATGGTCGCATCCCAGTCCGAGCGCGATCGAATGCTGGAAACGAAGGAGAAAAGCGGCGTCTTCACCGGCGCTTACGCGATCAATCCGATCAACGATGCCCGCATCCCGGTTTACATCGCCGATTATGTGCTGATGGGTTACGGCACCGGCGCGATCATGGCCGTCCCGGCCCACGACCAGCGCGACTACGAATTCGCGAAAAAATTCAATCTTCCGATCATCTACGTCGTGCGCCCTCCATCCGGCGAGATGCCGACGAACCGGGCATTCGAGGGAGACGGCATCGCAGATAATTCACCCCTGATCGACGGCCTGCCCACCCCCGAGGCCAAGGAAAAAATCGTCAGCATTCTCCAGCGTGAGGGCAACGCGCGGCGAAGCGTCAACTACAAGCTGCGAGATTGGCTCTTCTCGCGTCAGCGCTATTGGGGCGAGCCGTTCCCCATCCTGCTCGATGACGATGGGAATGCTTACGCGGTGGATGAGAGCGAACTGCCGGTAACGCTCCCGGAAATGAGCGACTTCAAACCCACCGGCACGCCCGAGCCTCCGCTGAGCAAGGCCCCCCAGAGCTGGCTCCGCGTCGAGCGCGATGGCAAGGTCTTCACGCGAGAAACCAACACCATGCCCCAGTGGGCCGGCTCCTGCTGGTACTACCTGCGCTTCTGCGATCCGAAGAGCACCCAGCATTTCGTCGATCCGCAGAAAGAGCAGTACTGGATGGCCGTCGATCTCTACGTCGGCGGGGTCGAGCATGCCGTGCTTCATCTGCTCTACGCCCGCTTCTGGCACAAGGTGCTTTACGATCTGGACTACGTCTCCACGCCCGAGCCGTTCCTGCGCCTGGTCAACCAGGGCCTGATCCTCGGCGAGATGGAGTTCCACGTCTTCGAGAACGCCGAAGGCGTCGCGATCAGCACCGCGGAGCTCACCAACATCCGCGAAGAGGCCACCGCCGAACGCGTCATCATGCTCGCCACGCACGCCGGCGGCGAGAACTGCGTCGGCCGGCGCATCTGCGAAGACGAGGTCGAAAAACGCGAGAGCGGTTACGTCCTCAAGGCAAATCCCGCCATGCGCATTGACGCCCGCAGCTTCAAGATGTCCAAGAGCCGCGGCAACGTCGCCAACCCCGACGATCTGGTCCGCGATTACGGCGCCGACGCCCTGCGGCTGTACGTCATGTACATGGGCCCCTTGGAGGCCCAGAAGCCCTGGAACACGCGCGACATCGTCGGCATGACGCGATTCCTCAATTCCGCCTGGCGAAACCTCGTCGGCGATGAAGAAGCCGGCAAGACCGCGGCGATCGCCGATACCGCGATTCCCGACGCCATCGACCGCCAGATGCACCGCACGATCAAGAAGGTCGCCGAGGACATCGAGCAGCTTCGCTTCAACACCGCGATTGCGGAATTGATCAAGCTCAATAACGAGATGAACAAGCTGGAGGCAATTCCACGGACGCTGGCGGAGAATTTCGCGCTGATGCTCTCGCCGTTCGCTCCGCACATGGCTGAGGAAATCTGGCAGCGCCTGGGCCACGAGGAGTCATTGGCCCATCATCCCTGGCCTGCTTTTGACCAAGCGAAGCTCGTCGAGTCGACGATGGAGCTGCCGGTGCAGGTCAACGGCAAGCTCCGCGACAAAATCACCGTCCCCGCCGATGCCGGCGAGGAGACGATCCTCACCGAAGCCCAGCAGGCCAGGGGCGTGCAGTCCTGGCTGGCGGGCAAGCAGATCAAAAAGCGGATTTACGTTCCCGGGAAGCTGGTCAATTTCGTCGTCGGTTGAGCTGCCTCTTTCCCCTCGCCCGGTACTCCGGGAGAGGGTTGGGGTGAGGGTTCTTGGCAGTCGTGCTGAGGTGCTACGCGCATGGCCGAAGAAATCGAGATCAAACTCAAAATTGACGACCACGCGCCACTCGGCAGCGGTTGCAGGACCTCGGCGCCCGATGCCTCGGCCAATTCCTCGAAAGCAACACCTTCTTCGACACACCCGAGCGCACGCTGAAGAAGCAGGACCGCGGCGTCCGCCTGCGCACCAGCACCAACACCGCCACCGGCGCCGCGACCCACATCATCACCTACAAGGGCCCCCGCGCCCCCGGCCCGATCAAGCGCCGGGAGGAAATCGAGTTCACAGTCGATCAGCCGGACCGAGCCCTCGCCCTTTTCAAGGGGCTGGGCTACACCGACACGTTCACCTTCGAAAAACGCCGCCAGGCCTGGCATCTGGATGATTGTGAGATCGAGCTGGACGAACTTCCCCACCTCGGCCAATTCGTCGAGATCGAAGGTCCAACCGAGGCGTCGATTCTCGCCGTCCGTGCGAAGCTGCAGTTGGATAACGCACCCCCAATCGCCGAGCCTTATATCGCACTGCTTTCCCATCATATGGAAAGCAACAAGCTTCCAGTTCGTGACGTGCGTTTTTAGCTCCGCAGTGTCCCCACACTACGGAGACGACACAAAAAATGCCGGCCACGGGGGTACCGCGGCCGGCATCGCCAGAAAGTGGGAAGGGGAGCGTCTCGAGGTCCACCGGAAGTCTCCGGCAAACCCTGTCAGGCTCCGTCGCAGCTATCCGTCCCGAACAACCACGGCGGTTGCGTTCCGCCTGACTGGAATGATGTACGATTCGGAATTCAGGCAGGCAAATTAATTCTGTCATGGGTCACTAGTCACTCGTTATCTGCAAATGGCCAATGACACATGACCAGTGACCATTAGGTCTTCACCCGGTCCAATAACCACACGGCCATCGGCCCGAAGATCAAAATCGGCACCCACGCCATGATCGCCGGCCAGCGGTCCACCCATTCGCTTCCCGCCGGCGGCGTTCCCGCAACCTGCTGCGAGATGAAGATCGCCGCCATACACGCGCCGCACAGACCCGCACATTGCAGAATGCCGATCCGCGTCCGCCCCGGCTCGCGCGACAGCACGCTCGCCACCGCCAGCAGCATCATGATGATATTGACGATCCACTGGGTCAGCCGTGCATGCTTGACGCGCAGCAAATCGATCACGCCATAACTCTTGGGCCTCTCCAGCAGCTCATTGATGCGCGATGTCGAAAGCAGCTCCGTGTACCCGCTGCTGTGATACAGCGCAATCTCGTCGGGCGTCACGCTGCTCTGGTAATACTCGCACGGCTGGCGCTTCGGGATCGCCCCCGGCTCCAGCCCCGTCACCCATATGCCGTTGGTCAATCGCCATCGCTTGCTGTGCGGCTCCCACGTTGCCCGGTCGGCGGAGATATGCCCCACGGCATTCCCGCGATCGTCCCGCTGGATGACGTCCATGTATTCCATCCACGCCGGAGAGTGTGCCGTCGAGGGATGATAGCGCGAGGCGCAGAATCCCGTTCTTGTCATCCTGCATCGATTCGATCGCATAGGTTCGCGCCCCACCTGCTGCACCTCATCGTGCTTGCGTGTGATCTGGGAGACCATGTTGGGGATGAGCAGTTCCTGATCGACCACCAGCAGCACGTTGAGCACCACCGCCGCCAGGATGATCGGCATCGCCGTCCGCAAGAGCGGCACGCCCGCCGCCAGCGAAGCCGTCAGCTCGTTGAATCGCTGCATGCGAATGAGCGTAAACGCCGCCGCCACCAGCGGAATGACCGCGGACAGATGAGCGAAGATCAGAAAGCCCTGATAGAAGTAATAATCGACAAGTCCCCTGAGCAGCGTGATCGCCGAATCAACCCCGCCGGGCCCGACGCGATTCTGCACCTCGGCCAGCTCGTCGAAGTTGAAGACCATGTCCAGAACGACGTAGAGTCCGATCAGCACCATGAAGCTGATCAGGTAATTCTTCAGAAAGCTAAGCAGGACGTATCGGTCGAGGATCCTCACAGCGATTCCTTCTGTCGCGCCACCGCCAGCCTCGGCGGCAGGTGCAGCGTCACCTCCACCTCGTGCTCCGCTGCGGCCCCCGGATGCAGCATCCGGCGCAAACGCAGATAAACATCGTCAACGCCGATCCGCTGCATGCAGACATTGTCGCGACAGGGCGAAAAACGGTGATTGAGCGCGCTGACGCACGGGCTGCACGCCAGGTTCGCGCTCATCGATTGCACGTTCTCCCCCAAAGGACCAAACAGCGCCGGCGTCTCCGGACCGAAAAGCACAAGCGTCGGCAAGTCTGTGAGCGATGCAAAGTGCCCTGGCCCGCTGTCGTTGGTCACCAGCGCATCGGCCAGCGTATACAGCACGATCAGCTCCCGCAGCGTCGTTTCACCCGCAACCGAAATCGCGCGAGTAGGTGAGATCTGCTTCGCAATTTGCGCCGCCGCCTCGCGCTCATCCGGCGCGCCCGTCACAACCACCGTCGCTTCCGGCTCGTCCTCAAGAACCCGGTTGCCTAGTTCGACAAACTTGTCTGTCGCCCATCGCCGCAACGGCAGCATGTCGCTGGCGTTCGGGTTCAGCAGCACGATCGGCCTGCTGATGCTTCGACCCGCGACGCGATCCAGAATCCCCTGTACGCGCTCCACTTCATCCGCCGTCGGCTGAAACTTCGGTGGACAGAGGTCTTTCTCCGCCAGCCGGACCTTCGGCATCGGCATTTCCGCCGGATCTCGGCTCAGCGACTGAACCAGCAGATCGTACGCAACAGCCGTGTGCAGATACGGATTGTGCTGCACGCGGTGTGTCATCAGATCCCCGCGATAAGGCTGCTCCGATGTAAACCGATGCAAACCCACGCGCTGGATGCGCCGGTCAGCAACGCCAGGATCGCCGGTGCCCGCGTGAAGAACTCCATGTCCACCGTCGCGTCGATACCCAGCCGGCGGATCTGCCAAAGCCTCCGCAGCACGTCTCCCGCAAAGCTCAACAGGCTGTCGTCCCGGATCGCCAGCACGTTCTCTGCCGGCAACAGATCCATCACGTCCAGGATCGGTCGGTTCTTCCCGAATACCCAGAAGTAAACGTTCTCCCGCCCCACCATCTCAACGGCTCGCGCGATCGCCCCGTGCGCAAGCACCGTCGCCCCCTGCTCGATCATCTTGATAATCAGGATCTTCTTCACCGGCTCCTGCGGCGCTCGACCGAGCAGATCGCGCACGCGCCGCACCAGCGTCAGCGCCGCACACGTCGGAACGCCGAACCAGTAGTCGAAGAATCTGATCGTCTGCGGCTTCATCGAACCTTCTGAACTACGGCCACATTCTGCGTACCGGCCGGAACCCGATCCAGCGCCACCAGCATCACCATCCGTTTCTTCTTTTTCACGCTGGCCAGCGGCACCTCCTGTTTCCGCTGAACATCAAACCCATAGGCCTGACAAAACGGTTTGTAATGATACCCCACAAACAGTACGCGCGCCATTTTCGCGAAGTCCGGCCGGCCCGTCATGTAATCGTAAGCCGTCGGCCGCGAGCCGAAGCTCACGGCCCAGATGTCCGGCTGACCCTTCATGTAGAACGACGCCTTGGCCGCATCCTGATGTCGATTGCAGACGATCGTCCGGCCATCGGCCATGCGATCGAGCATCTCCCCAAACGGCTTGCTCTCATACATCTGCACCAGCGGCGAGGGCCGTATGTGCATCAGAAACAACAGCCGCGGCACGTGCATGAACACCGCGCCGACAATCGCAACCGTGCAGCCGATCCTCGCCCAACCGACGCGCTCGCCCTGCCAGTTCTCCGCCAGGTAAAGTGCCGTGAGGATGCTGATCGGCGCGTAAGCAAACGCGGGCCAATTCACTTCGCCATGAGCCCGCGTCGCCATGATCGCGAAGAACACCAGTGGAACCGTGCCCGCCCAGAGCAATATCGAGAGCCACGCGGGCGCAGATGCACTGCGGCCAAAAACACGCCGCCAGAAATGCACCAGCACCACGATCCCGATCACAAACAGCACCGGCGTCCAAACCGCCAGTTGCCCGCCCGCGTATGCCACCAGCCCAAGCAGCCCCGGAGGTTCCGCGCTCTCGCTGCCATGGTGCAATTGAAATTCAAACGATACCCATCCCCGATGGGCATTCCACCACAACACCGGCGAGAACACCGCCACCGCAATCACACCGGCCAGATAAATCCAGGGCTTTTGCAGATGAACCCGCCCCTCGCGATTGAAAAGCAGCGCCAATCCCACCGACGCCGGCAGCAGCACCGCGGTGTATTTCGTCAGCAGCGCCAGCCCGCAGGAAAGCCCAAACGCCAGCCACCACCACTTCGCGCTGCCCGCTTCCGCCCGAACCGCCGCCACCGCACAGACCAACCCGCAGGCGCTGAAGAAAAACGTCGGCGTATCAGGCGTAATGATCGTCCCCAGCGTCAACAGCAGCGGACTTCCCAGCCACACCACCGCCATGAACGCCGTCACCCGCCAGTCATCATCCAGCATCCGCGCCAGGCCAATCAGCACCAGAGCCGACCCTGCCGCAAACACCAGCGCCGGCATCCGCACCCCCAGTTCGGTCGACCCGAAAGCCATCGTTGAAAGATGGATCAGATACGCCACCATCGGCGGATGATCCAGATACCCCAGCGCCAGATGCCGCGACCACGTCCAGTACACCGCCTCGTCCGGCACCAGCCAGTGCGTCGCATTGAACCACAGCCGCAACCCGATGAATGCGAGCAATCCCAGCCCGACCCACATCCAAACCCGCGGCGGGTCCATGGACACTCGCTCTGTCTCGTGCACATCCACCGTCACTGCCGCTGCATCCTGAATCCCAGCACGATCGCGATCGCCAGCGCCGCAGCATTGCCGCTCCAGATCAGCGCGATCCCGAGTTGCAGGGGATTCTGAAAGTCCTTGTCGATCTTGTAGGGGATATTCGTCGCCGTGTGCTGCCCGGCCACGATCAGCGCAATGCACAACAGCGCCGGCATCACGCTCACCGCAAACGCGCGTCAAGAAATTCCCGCTCCGGAACATCATCCCCAGCCAGCATCCCGCCACCACCAGGATCAGACAACTCACGGCAAATGATGCTCGCGCGTGCATCTCGCTCTCAACCGCGTTCCCGATCTTCAGTTTCTCGCGCAGGAACGCCAGCCGATCCGTCAGGGAGATCTGCGGGCTCGTCTGGAAATATTCCAGCCCACGCGACTCGATCGCCGCGGTGGTGACCGTCGCCGGCACCACGAAGCTGCGCGGAAACGCCCGCCGCTCGCTCTTGCCGTCCCGCATCACCGATACCACATCCCGCAGTTCCGTGCTCACGGTGATGCGATCGTCGGGGAGCGCTTCGCAGGTTACGTCCAGTTCCCCGGCATCAGACGTGCGATAGAGCTGCCCGTCGCGATACTCCACAAACTTTGCCGGCGCCAGCACGAGCTTCCCGCCATCCAGGGTCGCCTTGGAATTGGCCGGCGCGATCACGTCGTAGCGTTCGCTCCCGGCGACGAGCGTCTTTGCTCCGCCCGGGTGGTTCACGGCCGAATAAACCGCCTTCAACAGCGCCGCTTCCTGCTGTTCGCGCACGATCCTCTGCAACTGCTCCTGCACGCGCCGACTCTTGCTCAAGTCCTGCTCCAGGGCGTGCAGGCGGCTGATATCCATGAATTTCGTATCTTCCTTGATAGGCGATTGAATGGGCATCGGCCCGTAATCGGTCGCAGCCATGCCGCCCTGCGTGGCGTCATCCGCGTCGAACCGCCTGGGAAACATCGCCCCTCCCTCGAGCTTCGCCTCCAGCGTAAACTCATCCCCCGAATGGCTCGGCCGGATGAAGACCGTTGCCCGCCGCGCCAGGTAAAATTCCTTCGGCACCATCAGCCGGTCATCCGGCGCCTTCTGGGCGCATCCTCTTTCTCCAGCGACACAATCATCAGGCCGCCCAGTGCTACGCGCTGCTCCTTCGGATGGTTCGGATCCGGCTTCGCCAGCGCCGCTTCCTGGGCAAAGATCGTACGATCTCCGAACTTGATCTGGTGCGTGCGATCGATCTGGTTGGCAATCAGCTGCCCGAGGTTCGAATAGATCACCCGCTCCACCTTCAGCGTGAACACCGGCACGATGAAGCACAGAAACAGCAGACTCACGAGCGAGACGATCAACCCCAGCACCACTGCCGGCATCGCCACCCCTCGAATCACGCCGAAGCTGATCCCCGCCGCCCGGCACGCCAAAATCTCGTTGTCGGCGCTCAGCCGCCCATAAACCATGGTCGTGGCAAACAGCGCCGCGATGGGCAGCGAATATGTGGTCATCGCCGGCATGAAGTACGACAGCATCTTCGCCGCCTGCGATGCATCGAGCCCCTGCTCGGTGAGGGGGCGCAACAAACCGCCAAAGCTCATGATCCCTGCCAGCGCGCCGCTGGTCAGCAGGAAGATCCTGATCAGGTCTTTGAAGATGTAGAAGAAAAGCGTCCGGCTCATGTTCCCTGCGAGACAGGAATCCTGCCCGTGCGCCCTGCGATGCGGAATCCGTATCCGTCGCCAACAGCTCCTTCACAACAGCCGCCAGCCGCTCGATGCCCGGCTCGATCAGTTCCGTCGGCACGTTGCCAAAACTCAGCCGCAGGTGATTTGTCGGCACCTTGCCGCGCTCATCCGGCTGATACGCATAATCGCCCGGAACATAAATCACACCGCGCTCGACGCACGTCCGAAACATGCCCCCTGTTCCTCGCGTATCGAGCCCCTCGGGCAGCGTCAGCCAGACGTACAGCCCCCCCTTCGGCTTCGTCCAGCTCACTCCCGCATGCATCGGCATGTGCTTCTCGAGCGCCGCCAGCATGATGTCCCGCTTCTTCCGGTAATTCGCCGTGAGCTTCTCGACCTGGCGCGCATACAAGCCGCTCGCCAGCACTTCCATCGCAATGTGCTGCGTCAGGCTCGCCGAACCGAAGTCGTGATTGCCCTTCTGCTGAAGCACCGCGTGCAACAGTTCCCCGGGCATTGCGGTGTAACCCGTCTTGATCCCCGGCGCAAACGGCTTGCTGAACGTGCAGGTAATGATCGTGTGCGCATTGGCCGGATCGAACGACTTGATCGAAGCCAGCGCCTCCCCGTCGTAGCGCAGCTCGCGATACGCCGCGTCTTCCAAGATCAGTATCCGCTGCTCTGAATCAATACGCTTGACGATCTCAACCAGGCGCTTGCGCCGCTCAATGGACAGCGTCAGCCCCGTCGGATTATCGAAATAGCTCGTGCAGTAGATCATTTTCACGCGGCCAAGCCGTCCCTCGCCTGTCAGCCGTGCAAGGACCTTCTGCACCTCCTCGACATCCATCCCATCTTCATCTGCGGGCACCGCGATCATCTTCGCCCCAAAGCTTGCCAGCGTTCCCGTGTACACGAAGTAGCTCGGGTTGGACGTTATGACGATGTCCCCCGGATCGATCAGCGCGTCCCCGATCAGGTAAAGCGCCTGCTGTGACCCGGTCGTGATGATCAGATCTTCGGGACTGAGCCCAAGCTCGGGCGCGCTCTTTTCTTCAAGCTTTGCCAGATGCTCGAGCGCCGCTCGTCGAAACTCCGCAAGTCCCTGTGTAGTCTCATATTGCAGCGCGCCCCTCCCGTGCGATGAGTCTGACAGAATCGTCTTGGCCGCCTGTGCAACTTCCTCAACCGGGAGCGTATCGGCATCCACCAGACCCGCCGCCAGATTGATCAAATTGGGGTCCGCGAGTGCCGCGACGATCAGGGCGTTGATCGGCTGTTCCTCCGTGCGCCGGGCCTTCGTCGATAGATTCAGAGACGTCATTGGATGCTACGGCTGAGAGTCGAAGCGAGGCGTTCCATCGTACCCCCCCGTCGCAAGCGTCGCAAATGCTCCTAAGTCTCGACCGCGTCATGATATACTGCAACCGTATGCCTGTCGCCCGCGCACTCGAGCACGTGCTGACTTTCTGCTATCCGGCGCCTGCGCCCGCTGCAACGCCCAGATCGCCGGCAGCGGCTTCATCTGCAATGCCTGCTCCGGCGAACTCGATGCGCTCAGCCAGGCGCCATCCTGCGACCGCTGCGCCATGCCGCTGGCAAGCGCCGCGCGCCTTGTCCCTACTGCCAGGGCAAAGGGCTCACACCGCTCGACCGCATCATCCGCCTCGGCGTCTTTGGCGATCCACTCAAGGACCTGATTCATCACATGAAGTACCACCGTCGCTGGTCGCTGGGCGAGCATCTCGCCGACCGCCTCGCAGCGCTTCGGCGCGTACAGGACCTGATCTCGCCGGACGCCGTCCTGGTCCCCGTCCCCCTGCACTTTGCCCGCCAGATCGTGCGCGGCTACAACCAGGCCGACGTCATCGCCCGACGTCTCAAGCACAAGCTCAAATGCGATCTTGCCCATCCCACTCGGCGCACGCGCAACACCGTCACCCAGACCGAGCTTCACTCCCACGCCGACCGCGATGCCAACGTCCGCGGCGCCTTCTCGCTCAAGCGACGTAGTTCCATCACAGCTCGACACATCGTCATCGTCGATGACGTCATGACCACCGGCGCCACCCTCCGAGCCCTCGCCCGGACCCTCAAACAAGCCAGGCCCGCCTCGATCAGCGCGCTCGTGCTGGCAATCGCCGACCCCCGCGGCCGCGCCTTCCAAACGATCTGATTTCCGCTACACGCTGCTCACTTCCGGCACAGACAGATTCCTCATCGCCAGCGTCTTGAGCGTCGGCACGTTCACCGTCACCAGCGGCTTCGCGGCCGTCACCGCACTCGCATCCGTCGTCGTGTTCCCGGAATTGATCCGGCTCAAAAGAAGCGGATTTACCGTCACTTTCACCGCGCTTGCCGTCTGCGCCGCAGCCATCTGTGCTCCTGCCGTTACGCTCACATGATCAAAGGTGGACGTGTTCAGTGCGGTCGCATCGTGCGCACACACCGCCAGGCCGACGTACACCGTCGAGTTCATGCTCACGGTCTTCGTCCCCAGCAGGGTCCACGTATTGCCATCCGGAGACGTGTAGCCCGTGAAGGTGTCTCCGCGTCGCACCAGTTTAAGGTAATACGGCGCAGAATACCCGCCCGCATTCACCGCCGTCGCCGTCCCGCTCCCGGTGTTCTGTCGTCCCAGAAGCGTCGCGGTATTGTCCGGGCTCAGTTCCAGCAGCACCTGTTTGCTCGTTCCCGACAGTGTCTCCCGGAACATCACGCCCGCTGTCGCACGCAGATGCGTCTTCTGTACGTTCACCACCCGCGCCACGATCGTCGCATCGCCCGTCATCGATTTGTACACGTAGTGGAACTGGTCCACCGGGTCCCAGATCTGGTTCCCCCCGCCGCTGACCGTATAGGTCCCGTTGGCAAACGTGCTCGATCCCGCCGTCGCAGGGCTGCCGACGTCACCTTCGTTAGCAAACGCCGACTGCGAAACCGGGGGCTGGCTGGTCGTCACGCTCACTTGATCGAAGCTGGAGGTATTCAACGCAGTCGAATCATGCGCACACACCGCCAACCCGACATACACCGTCGCGTTCATCGCCACCGACGTGCTCCCCAGCAGCGTCCAGTTCGTTCCGTCCACCGAGGTGTATCCCATGAACGTGTCCCCGCTTCGCACCAGCTTCAGGTAATACGGAGCCGCATAGCCGCCGGCGTTGATCGTCGTTGCGGTCCCGCCGCCGTTGTACGTCCGGCGCAGGAGCGTCGCGGTATTGTCCGGGCTCAGTTCCAGCAGCACCTGCTTGCTTGTCCCCGACAGCGTCTCGCGGAACATCACGCCCGCCGTCGCGGCCAATGCGTCTTCTGCACGCTGGCCACCCGCGCCACGATCGTCGCATCACCCGTGATCGACTTGTATACGTAGTGGAACTGGTCCACCGGGTCCCAGATCTGGTTGCCACCACCACTGACCGTGTACGTCCCGTTGGCAAACGTGCTCGATCCCGCCGTCGCCGGGCTGCCGACATCCGCCTCGCCCGTGAAGATCGACTGCGCCACCGACCCGTTGACGGTCACGGTCCCCGACCCCTGCACGATCTCGGATAGCGGCCCGGTCGCCGATGCGATTACCTTATCCTGCGCCGCCCCGCTCGCGGGCGCCGTGTACAACCCGGTCGTGGAAATCGTTCCGCTCACCGCGCCGCTGCTCTGCAGCGACCAGGTGACCGGCGGCTGCGTCGCCATCGTCTTGCCGAACTGATCGAGCGCCGTCGCCGAGAACTGCTGCGTCTGCCCGTTGCTCACCGTCACGTTCGCCGGTGAAACCGTGACGCTGGTAACCTTCTGCGTCACGCTGGTCGTCACGCTGCTGGTCGTGGAGAGGTCGCCATCGAAGATGGTGACGAGGAATGTATAGCTCCCCGCCTGCGCGTAGGTTGCGATGGTGTCCTTGGATGCATTGGTGCCGTTGGCACTGAAGGTCGGATTGGGCGCACCGGCCGGCTTGTTCGTGACCGTCCACGTGTAAGTGAGGTGTGATTCTCCCCCGTCATCGGCGCCCAAAACACTCAGATGAGTTGTCGTGCTGGTGCCGGTTTGCGGGACGGCGGTGGCCGCCTGCGCAACCGTCGGCGCGTTGTTCAGAATGGTCACGCTCGCCTGGCCGGTCGTCCCGCCGGCGCTCGCCTTGACGGTTGCATTCCCGCCGCCAAAAGCGGTGTACAGCCCATCCGATGTAACTGAACCGCCGCCCACCACCGACCAGCTAAACGCCGATGCATTGGCAAAAGGCTGCCCGAATTGATCCGCAGCCGACGCCGTGAACTGCTGCGTCGATCCCGATGCCACGGTTGCGTTTCCAGGCGTTACCTGAATGCTTCCCAGAACCGGATCGACCGTGACCGTGAACTGCTTGTCCGCCGACAGGCTCCCGTCCGAAACCGTCAGATCGAACAGGTACACGCCCGTCTGCCCGAACGTTGCAACCGCGTCCTTCGCCGCATTGTCGCCGTTGTCCGAGAAAATCGGATCGGCAGCCCCCGAAGGTTTGTTGACGGTGGACCACGTATAAACCAGGTTCGCTGCGCCCCCGTCGTCCGTCGCCAACACCTGGAACTGCGCCGTCTTCCCGCTTGAGTCGATCGTCCCCGTCGGCCCCTGCGTAATCTTCGGCGCCGTGTTGCGCACCTGCACGATCGTCCCCCCGAGCACGGCGCCATAACTCGCACGGATTGCGTAATCGCCTTCCACACCCGGTGCCGTATACAGGCCGCTTGGATCCACGCTCCCCTGCCCCGGCGCCACCGACCAGGTCAACGCCGGCAGCGTCTGCATCACCTGGCCGAACTGGTCGTAACCGGTCGCCTGGATCTGATCGGGCGCGTTCAGCGCAAGCGGCGACTGCGCCGGAGCGATGTTCAGGCTTCGCAGCGTCTGGTCGACGTTCACGCTCACGCTGCTGGTGGTGCTCAGGAACCCGTTCGAGATCGTCACCAGGAATTCATACCCCCCGGCCTGCCCAAATGTGACCGTGCTGTTCTTAGCGCTGTTGGTACCGTTCACACTGAAGGTCGGGTCGGGGCGCCGCCCGGTTTACCCGTAATAGTCCAGGTGTAGGTCAATCCCGCCTCGCCGCCTTCGTCGCCACCCAGCACGCTCAGCGACGCCTGGTTGCCGGGCACGGGATACGGCGTGACGTCCGCCGGTGTCACAACGGCAGGACCGTGTCGCGTGTGCGACAGGGCCGACGCGGGAATGTCCTGCTTGCTGATGCCCGGACCGGCGTATTGCACCGACAGATTCTCGCTGCCCGTCCCCTGGAAATACGTCACCTTGAATGCGTGCGTCCCCGCCCCGAGCACGATCTGACCGCTGCGCCTCCTGGTTGCCGTGAGTGCCGTCGTTGTTGACCACCAGCGTGTTGCCGATGAACAGTTGCGACCCGTCGTCGCTGCTGGTGTAGAAGGTGTATGTCCCGCTCGTCGGAACCGTGATGTAGCCGACGAATTGGAATCCCAGGCCCGTCGTGGTCTGCTGCGGCGAAAGGCTGATCGTCGAAAGCGTCCCCGTCTTGAGCGGCGCCAGCGAATCGAAGTCCGGCAGCGACTGCCACAGCCCTTCGTAATACTTGTAGTCGATTCCCGGCAGCGCATTGCTCGGATTCTCCGGCGTGCGCGGGATCTGCACCAGCACCGTCGCCTTCCCGCTCACCGAACCCGAGGTCGCACGCACCGTCGCGCTTCCCGTCGCCCCGATCGAAACGCTGTAGGTCCCATCGGACCCAATCGTGCCGACCGACCCGGAATCCAGGCTCCACACGAATGACGGCTGCTGCGCCAGCGCGCTGCCGAACTGGTCATATACCGTCGCTTTAAAGACCTGCTGCCCGCCGGCCGGCACGAACGAGTTGCCCGGCGAGACCGCGATGCTCGTCGCGATCTGCTGCACCGTCACCTGCACCGACGCCGAGACGCTGTTGCTCCCGTTGAAGATCGTGCATGCCAGCGTGTAGGTGCCGGTCCGGGTGAACGTGGCAGTGGTGTTCTTGGCGGCATTGGAGCCGTTGGCGCTGAAGAGTACCGATCCCGGCGCCTCACCGACCGCGCCCCAGGAATAGGTGAGATTCGATTCGCCACCGTCATCGGCGCCCAGGATCGAAAGATTGACCGACTTCCCGTTGATCAGCGCCGAGGCCGTCGGCAGCTGCGCGACCCGCGGCACAGCCGCGACGGCGTTGGGCGCCGCCACGGTCAGCGCCTGCATATTCCAGCCCGCCGATTCGCTCACGCTCGTCAGCCGGATCAGGTTGATGCCGGCGTTCAGATCAATGTTGCCCACGCTGTTGTCGATGAAGGTCGTCGAGCTGCCGGTGTTCTTCAGCGTGATCGCGCGGCTTGTCGCGTTCACCGCCACAAGGACCTGCTCGTTGCTTCCCGTGGTGGCCGCGCCGAGCGTGAGCTGGTAGGTCCCCGCCTGGTCGGCCCGGACGAAATAATCCACGCTGTTCTTCTGCCCCGGCGATTTCAGATACAGGTCGGAATAAGGCGGCGTCGTCCCTGCCTGGTCCGCGCGTCCCAGCTCGCCGGCACCGGAATGCCGTAGGTCAGCGGCGCCTTGTTGTTCACCACCGTGATCGTCCCCTCGATCTTCGGCGTGGTCAGATTGTCGATCGCATTGCTCAATCCCCACGACCCGCTCGACGAGTTCCAGTTCGTCGGGCCGGCCAGATACCAGTTGAAGAGCCCCCCGCCCTGGCTGTACCACCCGTCGAGGTACTGCACCACCAGGTCTTCCATGCGCGGATCCAGGCTCGCCGCGATCTTGGTGGAGATGTTGTTCGGCCCGTACGTGTCCGGACCGCCCTCGTAGGCGATGTTCTGCAGCCCGTAGTGCTTCGCCCAGGAATTGAACGTGTAGAACGAGCTGATGTCGCCGTTGATGGAATTCTGAAATGCGGCAATGTATTGATCGACCGTCTGCGCTGGGATTGCTGTCCAGCGACCCCGCGCTGAAGTACGGCGCCTCGGCAATCCCGTAAATGTAATCGCTCGGTGCGCCGTATGTCCGATTCAGGAACTCGAGCTGCTGGCGGATCACTTCCGGATTGGCAAACTGTGTCGCCAGCACCGGACGAATCTGGCTGTTGATCGCCTTCGACCCGTAAACCGAGCCGAAGATGTCGCTGATCTGCTTCAGCCGCTCGCCGATGCGCCGCCAAGCCCAGTAATACTGGTTGGTGCTCCCATCATTGTTCAGCGGCGAATTCCCCCCGTTCACCTCCGCAATCGCCTGATTCAGGTTGTCCGTGAACTGCTGGAACTGCCCGTTCCAGACTTCGTTGCTGAATTCAAGGTAGACCGCCAGGTCCGGCGACAGGTTCGCCTTGAACAACGCCGCCAGGTTCCTGATGTAGTCGTCCGTCGCCCCTTCGGGAATGTTGATCCAGACGTCCTTGTGCACCTGGTTGGCCAGGTCGATCACATATTCCCAGGCAACGCCCTTGTTCGTGGACTGCCGGGCATCGGTCACCTTGGCCCGGTCGCTCCAGTTCACCACCGGGTTGTTGTTTGTCTGCGTGAAGTCCATGAACCGCAGCACGGTGAACTGCTGGAGATGCGCCAGGTACTCGTTGGTGAAGATCTGCGTCGTATTCGGGTCGTACCCCGGCCGGATCATCCTGATGTTCGTGATCCCGCTGCCGGCGGCGCTTCCCGGCGTGCGCTGCGTATTGGTGAAGATCAATCCGCAGTACCACTGCGGGTTGTTCTCGTCGGCCGTGATGATGACGTCCGCGGTCGTCGTGTTGGTCGCCGCGTTGTAAACGACGTTCTGCACCGCGGTCGGCCCGACCGCCCACGGCGAGACATCCGCCTTCCCCGTAAACGAGAGCTTGTACGTCCCGTTGTAGATGTGTGCGCTGTTGATGAATCCCGTGATGAAGATCGATCCGAAGTCCGAGACCGGCCACCCGTTGGCGTCCGTGGCGACGGTCGCGCCGAACGTCGTCGTCTGCGGCGTGCGCATCTGCCTGGCCACGTCCACAAACACATTGCCCAGCGAATAGTCGCGCACCTGATCCAGCCCCGCGCCGAGCGGCACCGTCGGCGTGATGCTCACGTTCGTGAACCTCGCGTCCAACGGACCCGCCGGGCTCCCCGCCACCGCCAGCCCCGCCTCGACGGTCTGCCCCATGCCCACGTCCGCCGTCCCTGCCAGCGTCCAGGTCCCGTCCGCGCCCGTCGGCGACAGATATGCCGTGAAGAACGATCCATCCCGCACCAGCTTCACCCAGTTCCACCCGCCGGGGGCAATTTCCTTCCCCGATCCGGCCAGCCCGCCCGTCGTATCGCGATATTGCAGCTCCGCCCCACCGCTCGTCGCCATGCCCAGCGACACAAACTTCGCACCGGGATCGGACGACTCGCGAATCATCACCCCCGCTTCCGCCGGCCATGCGTAGTGCTGCCCCGTCGAGAGCTCGCGATCATCGTCCCGTCGCCATTGAGCGTCTGATAGAGATAATGGAAGCTGTCGCTCTGCGTCGCCCCGAAGAATCCATTCCCCGCCTGCACGGTGTATCCGGATGAATCGCCCACCGCGAAACCGGCCCCCGACGGCGTCCCGATCTCCTCGTCCAGCCAGTTGCCGCTCACCCATCCGCCCGAGCCGTAAAGCTGCGAGGCCGGAATGATCTGCTTCGCCGTCGAAGGGCTGCTCCACTGAAGCTGGAGGTTCGCCGGCCCGACATGGTCCTGATATTCGACCTTGATGTCGTAGAACTCCCCCGCCGAAAGCGTCAGCGTCCCGCTGTCTTCCGCGAGCGCGTGGTCCTGCCAGTCGTTGATGACCTCCTGCCCGTTCACCCACACGCGCACTGGCTGATCGCTCTGCGTGTAGAACGTGTAGTCTTCCGAATACTGCGCCTGCACCTTGCCCGACCAACTCGCCGAGAAGTTGGCCGGATCGAGACTGCCGGCCGGTGCCCCGGATCCAAACTGGAAGTTGACGGTCTGATTCGCCTTCGTCGCCGCCAGGTCAGTCAGATTCAGATCGGAAAAGTAATTCCCCACCAGCCCCGTCCCCACGCCCTGCACCGCCGATGCCAGCAGCACGCGCGACTCGAGTTGCTCAACCTCCCGTACCCGCTGGAGACGACGATGCCGACGCCCGGCCCCCTGCCACTTCCGCTTTCGTGAACGACGCGAAACAATCACGCGCGACTCCCAACTCCCACTTCCGGGGCGATGGATCGGGCCTCTCGGCCCGATGCGCGCCAACTTCAACAACTTGAACTGCTGAACGTCAGATTCCGGCGAAGTACGGCCCGGATGGAACCATCACGCTGGGTCTTGGTTGCTGCCTCTCGTTGCTGCGGCGCGATTTCTCGATGCATTATTCCGTCCCACCCCGACGGAAAATACTCCCACGGCCCGGTTCAGGTCAAAAAATTTTCCCGCTCCCCAATCCCTGCATGCACACTCGGCATCGCCACACTGACAACGCCACTACCTGTGCATACTTTATCGGCCGCGCTTCGGTTCGCTCTGTATCTTTATCCAGCATCCCCCAATTCGCCAAAGGTCTGATAATCCCGCTTGCGATTGCGTCTATCCCTCGGCCCCGCCCAGTTCCCGCGTCTGGAACAGCCACATCCCCACAGCCAGCGCAAATGCCGCATACGCCGCGGCATACAGAAAGGACACGCCCGTATAGGACCAGATCGATTCGCAAGCGTAACCCCCTGCGGATTGTTCGCGTACATCGTGTGCGGGATCTTGATGATCGCGTAAACCGTCTTGCTCTTGAGATCGAACGTCGCCAAATAAGGCAACAGCAGGCTCACGACGTACGCAAACGCCTTCACAATCCACGGCCGGCTCTGCTAGCGGCCCCGTCCCGGCCAGCGGGAAGAGAAACCGCGTCAGATTGCCCGCGATGTACAGAATGATCACGATCGGCAGGTTCACCACCAGCGAGAACCGCGTCGATAGCGCCACCCCGATCGCCGCCAGCACCGAAATCTGCAGCCATAGCAGGATCAGGCTCGGGAACAGCCCCGCGATCTGCATGATCCGCATCTCGAAGATCTGCCGCAACTCCCGCTCGTCCAAGCTGTTCGTGCTCAGCATGTAATCGCTCGGCAGCCGCGCCCAGGTGCACAGGATCAGAATTCCCCCCAGGATCGCCACGGCCACCAGCGCCGCCAGGATGATCCCCAGGTACTTGCCCACCAGCACCTGCCAGCGCTTCAGCGGCTTGCTCATCAGCGTCAGCATCGTCCGGTCCTCGATCTCCTCGAAGATCGACCGGCTCGTCGCAAACAGCGTCGTGATCAACACCAGGATCAGGATGACGTCCAGCCCCACCGACTTGTACATCACCGTGTCTTCCCCCAGCGTGAAGAACGGCAACATCGCAAAGATCACCAGGATTGCCGCCCCCACCGCCAGCAGCAGCGAGTAAATCGGCTGAACGATCGATTCAAAGAACGTGTGACGGATGATGACGAACGTGCGATACATGGCAGGACAAATCCGAAATCCGGGGCCCGAAATCCGAAACAAGGCCGAAATCAGCAAGGTGAATTCTTCAATTCCCTTCGAATTTCAGACTTCGTGCTTCGGACTTTCCTTTCTAATGCCTCACCGCAAAATCTTCAAACTCCCCCGTCGCCGGGCTCAGCTCGTCGCTGCGTTTGGCGATCAACCCATCCATCCGCCTGGAGAGTTCGCCGACGACCTGCTCCATCTCGGCCTCGTCCCCCTCCATCACCAGTTCGACACGCCCATCGGCCAGGTTCTTCACGTATCCCGCCACCGCATGCCGCGACGCCACGCTCTGCGCCGTGTAGCGAAATCCCACCCCCTGCACCCGCCCGCTGAACCAGCTCGTCCGCCGCTTCATCGCCGCCAGGTTATACCCGCCATCCCCGATTCCGTCACAACACCGCGATCATAGCGCGACACGACCGCCACTTCCTCTCCGGGTTGAAGGCAACTTCCGTAAATCCCGACCAGCCCGCCGCCATCGGCTCCGCCACCCGATGCGCCGTTGCCCCCGCCGGTTGCTATAATCAAACGCCATGAGCGAGCTGACCATCCAGCTTCCCGATTCCATCCTGGCCTCTCTTGACGAGTTAAGCCGTCAGCGCCGCTGTACTACCGAGCAAGTCGTTCGCGATATGCTTGAGAAGGCCTTGTACCTCGAGCGCCTCCGCCAGTTGCGCCAGGAACTACGTCCCTACGCCCGCGCCGCCGGCTTCAAAACTGACGAGGATGTCTTCAAGGCCATCTCGTGAGGATCGTCCTTGATACCAACGTCCTTCTGTCGGCCGCATTCACCGCCGGAGCCTGCGAAGTGCTGCTGGATCTCTGCCTCACCTCCGACGACGTGACCGTGATCGTCTCGGATTACATTTTCGCCGAATTTACTCGACACGCCGCCGACAAGTTCCACGCCCCGTCTGAAAAAATCCAGACGCTGATCGGGCAAATGCGCCAGCGCATGGTGACAGTCGAGCCTGCGCCAGTGCCAGCGGAAGCGTTCGAAGACGCCGGCGATCGGCCCGTGCTCGGAACGGCCGTCGCAGGCCACGCCGAGTACCTGGTTACCGGCGATCAAAGGCTGCTCGCCTTGGCGACCTATCAGGGCATTTCGATTCTCTCTCCACGGCTCTTCTACGATCGCCTGCGCCAATCGCGCCATCACCACGGACCGCCCACCGCCCACAAGCCCGGCGCGCTGAGCGACGTCCTCGACGTCTTCAACAAAAAACGGCACCAACCTCACCGACATCGAAAAACGCTCCGGGAGAAAGGTGAGCCGGGAATACGACTTCTTCATCGACGCCCAGGGCCACATCGACGACCCCGCCAGTCGGTGCTACGCCTGTTCGCGCAACATTGGGGTAAAAGTGATCCCGATCAACAATCCTTCCGGTGAAATGAAACGACTGACGGTCTGGCCCCACGGTTCTTTTTTGTTCTTGACGAGGATTCGATACCCTCGCGATTCAAGCACCGCGGTTGCCTTCTCGACACTATCGACATCGAACTCGAGCCAGGCTTGCGGGACAGGAATCTCCTCTGGCCAGGCATCGGTGCCAAAACAGGAATACGCCGCCTGCGAGAGTGGCCAGAGCGCAAAAGTCTTTGCACCGTTCAAGGCTTCGGTATGAAGGTACCCGCCGCTTTCTTCCTTGAAGGCGAGGCCGAGAACTTCGCGGTAAAGCCGACGGCTTCCCGCCGCATCACCAACGATCGGGCCAAAGCCGGCGATGAACAAAACCCTGATATCTGCAATGTTTTCCATGGCATGTCCTGGTCGCTCCTGCCCGTATCGGACCATCGCCCCGACACCTGATGAAACTCAAGATGGGCTGTGACTTCAAAGCGACTGTGTGGAGGCGCCCTTGCCGCACGAAGGGTGATCGGCTGACCGGCGGCGCAACACGCCGTCCGATCGGTCAGTACCATGCTATCGCTGCAGGTGCAGATGCAGCAACCCATTCAAATCGAGATCGCCGGGTCGGAGGTATCGGTACGCCGGCCTGTGCGCACCCCCTGTGCGCGATCGTTGGCAGGCTGTTTCGGGGCTGGGCAAGATGTGGGGTTTGATTGCCAGAGGGACTGCACTGGCACGGGTCACTGTGGCGGGCTTAGGAATTTGGTCAAAGCGTCTGCGATAAACCTGTTGATCTTAGTTTTGACTATTTCGAGTAGTTCGGCGGCGAGTGCTTGCATTCGAACGATCTCCTGATGATTGCTTGATACCACAAAGTCATCCGCTTCTAGACGGGCGTTAAGGATGATGATGAGGGAGCGGCCCGGGTAGTAGTGGCTATCGATTCGGATCTGGAACGGGGTTGATCCCGTGCGCGGATCTGGGTTCCCGGGGTGCATGCCCGCACGTATGCCATTGCCAAATGCATTGAGATCGTTAACTGCTTCTTGGAGGAAGGTCCGAATCTTGGTACAGGCCTCGGCGGCGCGGGCGTGCATCTGGTGGCGCCTGTCGTTGGCGAGAGAATCACTTAACGAGGTGAGCATGTCCGCGAGGCGCTGCGGTTGGTTTTCTATCGCCGGGTCGAGGAGAAGGGCTATGTCATGTTGGAGATCATTGAAGGACTGGTAGCGGAAGTCGAAATTTGGTTCAAAGCCTTTCGCAAAGATTCGGTTGAGAACTCTGCGCTTGCCGGGTGGCAGCATTTCTAGGAGTTCACGCGCGCGTTGTCGCTCGTGTGGAGGATTGCCGTTAGCGTCGCGAAGGGCCTCGGGATGTTGGTGGGTGATGAGAAAGAAGAAGAGACCCACGCAGAATGCTATATCGGAGAGTGGGTTGTGCTGGTCTGCTCCCGTTGTGTGCAGTTCGGGCAATTGCATGAAGCGATTACCGAGGTGGGCACCGGTTGGTGTAGCGAGCGGGTCGGTAAGGTCTGCCCAATTGAAGGATTGCCCGAAATCGATGAGGACTGGGTCGGTGACATAGCCACTGCGGCAAATGATGTTGTCTGGCTTGAGGTCGCGGTGAAGCAGGCTTGCTGCGTGACACGCGGCGACGGTTTGGATGATCTTCGTAATGGCCTCGCACGCGTCGGTGACGTTGCAGGGGGACCGGCGGGCGGAGAGCTTCTCGCCCTCGATGTATTCCATGATGAGGTAGAGGTCGATGGTCTGGTCTTCGAAGAGATCCGTGTTTGATTCGACAAGGTGTGGGACGCGAGTGTTGTCGAGAGTGCGGAGGGCAGCAACCTCTCTGTACATGCGGCGCCGACGTTCCGGATCACGTTGTCTATTGAGCGTCTTTAATGCATAGGTCCGACCGTCATCGGAGCGAGGTCGGACTAAATTGGTCGTACCTTGGCCGCCGGCGCCGAGTCGCTGGACGTGAAGCCATCGATCTGTCCACGGGCCAGTTGCGGATGTCGTGATCAAGGATTCACCGTGAGGCGCGTGATTGCGTCGAGCAGTCCCTCAGCTTCTGCCAAGCGTATGCGCAGCGTGATTTTCGTCAGGTTACCCATATGAAGACCTGAATCAACCGTTAGGATTGTTGGATGAGAGGCATAGTGTCCAGTTGCTGTGGTGGCGCGGACGGTGCGGGGAAATCGCTCGGCACCCCGGAGCGAGGATGGGGCTTCGGGGACAAGGGGGGAGAAAAGCCCAGCCGTCCGTCCATTGGCCGGTCCCTATTCGTGGGTTCCGGCAGTCAGCAGCGCAGCTGCTGTTCGCTGCGAAGCAGTTCGGGCATCGCCCGCATCCGAGCCCATGCCCAGCCTTCCAAAACACTTCGCCACTAGCCGCGCCGCTTTGCTTTTGCCCCCGATCCCGTCAGGAGCACCGGTGTAAGAGAATCAACCTCAATCCCTCCGTGTTCTCCGCGGTGAAAATCGGTCGCGGCTACGCGCCGCGACGCTGGACGCGGTAGGTACGCTGCGCCTTCGGCTCCGCTAGGGTATGGGCGAAGCCTATCCTCCGTGTCGTCAACCCACCGCGTCCCCTCTCCCCCTTCCGCCTCTTCGCGGTATTTGCGCTCCCCCGCCTTCATCCTTCATCCTTCCGCACTATCCAGTCACCCCGGCTTGGCCGACCACTGCCGGGCAAACTGATCGTACGCCACTTGATGAATGAACTGGTCGTACTGATCCGCGATCGTCTTCATATCCTTACCCAGATACCGCTCCAGCAGCGGCTTGACGCTCGCCGGCGACCACAGGTTCAGCGCCTTGCGGATCGCCTGCGACCGGTCGTTGGGATTCCCCATCGCGGTGTCCGCCATCAGCTTGCGAAACGCCGGCAGGTACTCCCCGTGGTTGTACTCGTTGAGAAAGAGCGCAAACGCCCAACTCTGGGCATAAAACGCCTCCACCCGATCGCCGGGCAATCGCACAACGTCCCCCGCGTGCATCGTGATCAGCTTTTGGAGCGGCCAGAGCTTCTTTCCCTCGATGGCATTGCGCAGCGCCAGCGTCCGCGATGGATTGATCGTCACATCCCACCGCGGCAGGTCCCCCAGGAACTGCACCCCTTCGAACATGCACGCCGTCCCCTCCTCTAAGAACGGCGGCAGCCGTCCCGCAAAATTCCGGGCTACAAACTGATGCCACCCCTCGTGCGCCGCCACCGAATAGGTCGCATTCGCCCCCACGTAATACGAAACGAACCAGTCCCCCACCGTGTACCCGCCCCGCGTGATCTGCAGATAGACCGCCGCATCCGGCCCCGTGTGGCTCTGCGTAAACTCCGCCCACTCCTGCCGCCTGCCGAACACATAGCAGTTCAGCGGCCGGTCCGACACAGCCCCCCCTGCTTCCCCGCCCGCGAAGATCCTGTACTGCCCGTACGCCCCCTCCATCAGCTGCGGCAGCTTTTTGAGCACATCCTTCTCGGTCACCGTCGTGTGGATCAGGTAGTGCGGCGTCTGGAGCACCTCGCCCGGCTGGCCCTCGTAGCTCCACGGCGCCGTCTTCACCGGCGCCAGCGCCTTGGGCCCATGCCAGTCCCCCTGCTGCGAGGCGCACCCGGCCCCTCCGGCCGCCAGCACCACCAGCAGCAATCCCAGTAAGATTTCCCGATAACGCCTCATGCGGGTAAAGCTCCAAATCACAAGTTCCATGCTCCAGATTCCAAACAATCAGACCCAAGCTCCAACCAGGGGCAAATCGTCGCTGCCCCATTTTCCGCATTTCCAGTTTCCCCTTATTTGGAGCTTGTGATTTCGAGGTTTGGAGCTTTGCCTGCTCAAGAATACGCTTCCGCCATGCCACAACTCCGCGTTGACATCATCAGCATCGGCACGCTCTCCCGCAACCGCCTGTGGAACGAAGCCGAGCCCGTCCGCACCGCGCACGCGACCACCACGCTCATTCGCGCGAACAAACATCATATTCTCGTGGACCCCGGCCTTCCCGCACCGGCACTGGCCGCCCATCTCTTTGAGCGCACGGGACTCAGGCCCGAGGCGATCGATTGTGTCTTCCTCACCAACTTCCGCCCCTCCCATCGCGCCGGCCTGGCTCTGTTTCCCCGCGCAAGATCCTCATCCACGAAGTCGAGCAGCAGGCCGCCGCCCAGCACCTTCAGCGCATGCTCGATGAAGCACCCCCCGAAGACATCGACCGCAAGATCTTCGCCGATGAACTCAAGCTCCTCGAATCCCTCACCACCCCGGAGGACCAACTCGCCGACGGCGTCGATCTGTTCCCTCTTTTCGGCTACACACCCGGCACCTGCGGCCTGCTGGTCGCCCACCCCACCACCACCATCCTCATCGCCGGCGATGCCATCCCCACGCTCGACCACTTCCTCGCCGGCCAGGTCCTCCCCGACACCTGGGACATCAAGGTCGCCCACGAATCCTTAAGCGAAGCCTACGAAATCGCCGACCTGATCATCCCCGGCCACGACAACATCTTCTTGAACCCGCGCACGCAGGGGATGTGACATCACCCTCGACTCGGCCTGCGCTTCCGCCTTCCCAGCACGAGTCCCGCCAACCCCACGGCCACCGCCGTGCCCGTTGCAACCTCCGGCACGATCGTCAGCAGAAATGCACGCTCGACATTCCCACTCCCACTGTAATAGCCTCTCCCTACAATCTCGCCAGAGTCATTGATTGCATAGGCCGAATCCAGCTTCCATCCGGCGCCGCTCGAATCCAGGAGCGCATTCAGGTCCTTCAGATAATTTGCATCGATCGGCTGTTCGTCGCTACCGGACATGAATGGACTCGTGCCCTCAGGCGCAACGACATTCCAACGACATGACCCACGTCGTCGATCCCATTCCCCCAGCCGCCCTTGGTGATGTAACCCTGAGCGAATGTCCCCAAGTCCGACATCGATCCACTACTGCCGTGCGGGATTGCCGGCGTCCATCTGATAACATGAGGTTCGTTCGAACTGCCGCCGGTGAAGCTGCCGCCGGCAACTTCTCCCGCTTCGTTGATCGCCTGCCCGCGGCTGCTTAACATCCCATCCCCCAGGTCCCCCAGATCCGACATCGCGCCTGTCGCGCCATTTGCTGCTGATGGAACCCACAGCATGGCATGCGTCGTCGTCCCGACCGTGACGCTGCCCGTCACCTCGCCGTAACTGTTGATCGCGTTGCCTTGGCTGTAGGCGCTTCCACCGCTCAGATCACCCAGATCGACCATCGACCCGCTTGTCCCGTTCGCGGCCGACGGCGTCCAGAGAAACGCGTGCGACGTGCTTCCGCTCGCACTGGAACCGGTCACCTGCCCAAGACTGTTGATTCCCGAAGCACCGCTGGTACCCGATCCCCCAAGCAGATCCCCAAGATCGATCATCGACCCGGTCGTTCCGTTGGCGACCGTCGGCGTCCAAAGAAACGCGTGCCCGCCGTTCGCTGTCGTTCCCGTTCCAACTACCTGCCCGTAACTGTTGATTCCGTAGGCGATCGCCGATGCCGCTCCGCCCGGCAGATCCCCAAGGTTCATCATTGTGCCTGTGGTTCCGTTTGCAGTGCTCGGCGTCCACAAGAACGCATGCGCCACACCTGAGCCGCGGCTATATCCCACCACCTGTCCATACGCATTGACCCCTTGCGCATAGCTACGCGTGTCCCCCGGCAACACGCCCAGCGGCGTCAGGTGATACGTCACCGCGCTCGCTTTTGACGCGCACAGAATCCCCGCCAGGCCGAGCAACATCCCAGCCGTCGTCCACCCGCAACGCCGATGCAATTTATAGCTCATGTCGAATACCCCTTACTCATCAAGCTGCTACGCTATCGGGCTCAAGGCCTGGTTACAAGATAAATCTCGCCCGTATTCAGCGGCGTCGCATATCCCTTCCCGGGTTTGCCACACTCCTCCCGCCTCATCGCCTCCCGCCGCCACACTCCTGCTCCGCCGCCATTGCAGACAACGGCAGCGCGATCGATCCCAAAACGCGTTTCCGGCGTAAGGTTTGGTCCCCGCGGCGTGACGAACGGGGTGGAAAACGCAGAGGCCGCCTGGACGATGTTCGGACCGCCATGTCGTCTGGAAGGGCGAAAGACGGGGCGGCGGGGGGATGGGGAGGCAACGGTACTACAACGGTGAGAGTACGGTGTGACCCGGGAACCGAGTTTGGGGGCAACATCGGATCATAACATCCTGTGTTAGGGTGTTTGGCGAGCAAGCTCATCTACGAATCATTAAGCGACGCTTAGGGAATTGCTGGCCCGATCGTCCCCGGGCACGACAACATTTTCCTCAACCCGCCAACGCAGGGGATGTGAGATAGCGCTAAGCGGAGTGTCCAGCGGGTGATTCGGAGGTCCAACCAGCCGCGATGGCGGCAGCCACACGGAGCGCAAGCGGTGGATGCGTCAGAAGCAACAGGTAATCCGCAACCGACTCCAGCCGCTTGGGCGGCAGTCGATCGATTTCCCTCCTGATCTTCCGACGACGCTCCACTGTGTTCATGCCAATATCGGGTCAGACAATTCCGGCCGGCGTTGGCGGGCGGGTCGGCCGATCATCCCGCCGCTCGACAGGACGGATTCATTGAAATTGCTTGAAGCCGTTATGCTGGCGCGGGTAGATTCGCCGCGATCCGGTGGAACGGTGATCTGCGCCACCGGTCCGGTTGGGCAGCAGTTAGACGATGGAGCGCTATGCCCGAGAATGAGGAAGCCATCGCTGCTCCGAGAGATTCGCGATCTGCAGAAGGCCCATTTCGAGCGATACCAGGAGTTCACGGCGGCTGCATTGCAACGCCAAGAGGATGCAGTCGGAAGGCAAGAGCGCCTCTCCGCATCAGCATCTCAGGAGCGCGAAGCGGCCCAGCAGTACCGACTGCAGATGCAACGGTATGTCGCGGAAACGCGTGCCAATGCAACGCGGTCCCGTACGATATCTCATCGTGGCAGCGTGGTTCTGCAGTTTCATCCTCTGCCTTGCGCTCGGTTGCATCATTCTCGCCTTGCTGTGGCGGTAGCGCAGCCAATTTGAGTGCCGGCTCATCCCAAAGAACCTGCCCTTGCCGGATCAAACCGCCCCTCCGCCGTAACGTTTGCTCCCCGCGGCGTAACGGAACGATCGTGCGGTAGGGCGGAAGATGGAGGGCCCGACTCTGTTCTCCGCACTGAACTGCCGTTCACCGCCGGCAAGCATCTCGAGTCTGCCGGTGTTTCCGGCACGCGGGGAGCAGCAGTTCTCTTGTTATGCAGGGGCGGGTGATATCGTTTGGGATGAGCGGGAGAAGTGGCATCGCAACGAGAGTTGCACCTTGCTGACAGGCGGCGGAGGACATGCAGTGCGTGGATCGTGACGGCGGTGACCTGAGCAGACAGCAGCACAGTCGCCACTCGGTCGGCCGGGCCGGTCAAACCCTCGCATCAACCAGCGGTCGCTGCGGTTTCCACCAACCTCTGCGTCACCGTGAGCAGCAGGACCTCAGCCTACCTCACGCGCGTGCAAGCGTTGCTCGTCGGCCAAACGCTAGGCGGCAGAGTCTGTGGCAGAACGGCGTCCCACCGATCTCGATACACTGTTGAGCGAGGCCCATTCAATCCAACGACAGCGGGCAAGTCGTCGGCCAGGCACACAGCGGCGAAGCGTTCCTCTGGCAGAATGGAAACCTGCAGGACCTGGGCACGCTGGGCGGCAGCCGGAGCCTGGCTTACGCGATTAACAACAACGGCCAGGTCGTCGGCTATGCGAACATCGACGGCGATGCCGCGCATCATGCGTTTCTCTGGCAGAACGGCACCATGCAGGATCTGGGCACGCTGGGCGGCAGTAACAGCGAAGCGTTCGCGATCAACAACAAGGGACAGATCGTCGGCACTTCTCCGACACCGAAGCGCCTTTCTCTGGCAGAACGGCGTCATGGAGAGTCTGATGGCGCCTACGCGTATGGCATCAACGACAGCGGCCAGATCGTCGGTGCCGCCCGGGATTGCGGGCGGCGCTGTGGGAGAATGGGCAGATGGAATTCCTTGACACGCTGTTGGACAATTCGGCCGATGGCTGGAGCCTGATGTTTGGCACGGCCATCAACGCCAACGACGCATCGTTGGATGGGGACGCATAGGCAACGGCGAGCCAACCGTTTCTGCTAGCCTATTCCCGAATACCCTCCAGCTTGGCCGCATGGGGTTGGCGATGCTGATGTGTGGCCGGAGAGGGCGGAAGCGCGGCGTTAGGGTGAGGGAGCTTATGTTCTGAGCTTGTTGTGACCCGCTCGCGGATCACAGTCGGCCCCCCGCCCGCAACTGCTGCTCCCCGCGCCTGTGGAGTTGCCGGTCATCCCCGGCATGAACGTGATCGAGTCCATCCCCGCCCGGGCGCGTGCTGGAGCCGATTCCGCTTCGCCAAAGCGCTTGTGAGAGCGAGTCCCGAGCGGCGTGAGAGCGGAAGGGCGGACGACTGCCTCCTCCCGTCTAAGAATGCATTGATCGCAACCGCCGCTGCTGGGGTTTAATTGCGAAGGTCATGGTTCGCCTTTACAGCCGGAGCAGCGCAATGATCCGCCAAGGACCCTCTTCAAGATGTCATGGTTCAGTGCCTTGGTGCTTCTGCGTGATCGTGGTCATCACCAATCGCGGATTCGGCAGCTCGATAGCGCATTGGCGCGGTCAAGGTCGGGTATCATTGGGTTTGCGGTTAGCGTTGGCATTGGTTTGGGTGACCGACATAATGGCCGGCTTCCTGCACTGGAAAGCCGCTCGGCGTTGTGCGCGTCGCCGCCGGCAAGCGGAAAGCAGCGTCTGCTCAGTTGCTGCAGCTTCCGCCTGGCACCGAAAGGATGGTCGCCTCGGCGATAAGATGCGCCGAGGCAACACATCACCCTCATCCCCGTCCTTTGTGCATCCCATCCGTGTTCAATCTGCGTGCATCTGTGTTCCGCTTCTTGGCCCTGTCCGCCTGCCTCCCTATACTTTCCCATCTGTCTTTATTCCCACAGGAGCCCCGCCCATGCCCGGCATGACGATGACCGAAAAGATCCTGGCCCAGCACTCCGGCCGCGACCGCGTTGCCCCCGGCGAGAACGTCTGGGTCAACGTGGACGTGCTCATGACGCACGACGTCTGCGGGCCGGGGACCATCGGCATCTTCCACGAGAAATTCGGGCGGGAGGCCAGGGTCTGGGACAGGAACCGCATCGTCATCATCCCCGACCACTACATCTTCACGGCCGACCAGAAGTGCCACCGCAACGTGCAGATCCTCCGCGACTTCGTCCGCGAGCAGGGCCTGCCCTGGTACTACGACCCCGAGTTCGTGAAGAACGAACCGGGCATGCCCAACCCCTACCTCGACCCCACCAAGACCAGCTACAAGGGCGTCTGCCACAAGGCCCTGCCCGAGGAGGGGCACATCCGCCCGGGCGAGATCCTGCTCGGCACCGACAGCCACACCTGCACCGCCGGAGCGTTCGGCAAGTTCGCCACGGGCGTGGGCAACACCGATGCGGCGTTCATGATGGGCACGGGCAAGACCTGGCTGAAGGTCCCGCCGACGATGAAGTTCACCTTCCACGGCCAGATCCCGCCGTACCTGACGGCCAAGGACCTGATCCTGGCGGTCATCGGCGAGATCGGCGTGGACGGGGCCACCTACCGGGCCATGTACTTCGCCGGCGACGGCATCTCCTCGCTGACGCTCGAAGACCGCATGACCCTGACCAACATGGCCATCGAAGCCGGCGGCAAGAACGGCGTCTGCGATGTGGACGAGAAGACCCTCGGCCTACGTGCGTGCCCGCTCGCGCATCAAAGAATGGCAAGTCTTCACCGACGATAAGGACGCCCGCTACCATTCCGAATACGAGTGGGACTTGGGCACGATGGAGCCGATGGTCGCCAAGCCCCACTCGCCGGACAACAAGGACACCGCCCGCAACTGCCAGGGACGTCAAGCTCGACCGCGCCTACATCGGCTCCTGCACCGGCGGCAAGATCACCGACATGATCTTCGCCGCCAACATCTTGAAGGGGAACAAGGTCAAGATCCCCACCTTCGTCGTCCCCGGCTCCACCGAGGTCCACCGGGACATGAAGAGCTGAACCTTCGCGGCGTGCCGAAGGACAAGAACGAGAAGAGCATCGAGGACGTCCTCGCCGATGCCGGCTGCCTGCTCGGCCCCAGCGGCTGCGGCGCCTGCCTGGGCGGCCCGGTCGATACCTTCGGGCGGCTCAACGACGCCCTCACCTGCATCAGCACCACCAACCGCAACTTCCCCGGCCGGATGGGCAGCACGAAGAGCGCCGTCTATCTCGCCAGCCCCCTGACCGTCGCCGCCAGCGCTTTGACCGGTCGCGTGACCGATCCCCGCGAGTACGTCAGCACCCCCATCCAAACCGGCATGGCCGGCGTGGTGTGAGTGATTGCCTACGCCACCGCAGCACGGGCGCAGGCTTCAAACAGGATCCGCCACTCCAACTGCTGGAGGCGGACTGCCACTTCGTGCCGGGGGTCATCGGGCTTTCGATAGACATCCGCGACGAGGTCCACGAATCCGTTGGGATTCCAGCCGCTTATGACGACCTTAAGGATGCCGTTGTCCGCCGGTAGTTGATGGACCACCGCCCCCGCGTGGGCCGCAAGCGTGTTAAGCACGGGGTGATCGGCGCAGCGGGCATACCAGTACTTGCTGTTGGCAAAATCCCCCTCGCGCCGGTGCATGATGGCATGCCAGAACGATCCGGTTGGCGTGTCGATCTTCTGGGCGATGGCGTGCGATTCGTGCAGATAGTCGTGCCAGAGCCACAGCCCTGCCAGCAGCGCCTGGGCCTCCTGGGGATTGCGGATTGATTGATCGAGCAGGTCCGCGGGCTTGGTTGACTCCAGAATGTCCCGCGCCTGCGTCAGCCCCGGCCCGTCCGGCACGAGCTTGCGGTAGGCATGCGGCTCAAGCGATAGAATCGTCCGGGCGATCTTGCTGAGCGGATCGGTAGGATCTTGCATGACAGGAAGTTAGGGATTTCTCCCAAAAATGTCATCCGCGGCTCATGCTTCAGTGCCTCCGGGTCCGATAATCCAAAGCAGCAGGAGCTGTTCAACATGAAAAACGCCCGAACGATGTCATTGGTGATGCTGGGGCTGATCGTGGGGCTGGCGGGTTGCACGAACCGGCCCACGTTGTTCCCCAATTCCGATCCCGATCTGCGTAAGACGTCCACGCAATTCGCTGCGGACTCCGCCAAGCGCTTCCCCTACAAGTCCGACGCTCCCCGCGCCGGCAAGGCCGCCGCCAACGCCGAAGTCGATTACGGATACAACTGTCTCAACGTGGTCAATTGCTCCAAAGAGGACTGGAAGAACGTCGAACTCTGGGTCAACCAGAAATATGTCGTCTTCGTCCCCAACATGGTCCATGGCAAGCAGGTGAGCATCCCCTTCACGATGATCTTCGACGATGCCGGCAACTACCTCCCCGCCGCCAATCTGAAGACCCGCATCACCAGGCTGGAAGCCTATATGGATGGCAAAATGTATGAGATTCCGGTGCAACTGGCGGATTGAGCTGCTTGATCCGCCGTCGCACCGAACAGGCCGCAGCCAATCGCCGATCCCACCGGATCGGCGATTCTTTTATCTCCCCGGCACAAGGCTCTGGCATTTTCGCCCGGCTTGAGCTACTTCTCTGGCATGGGAACGACCAACCGAAAAGTAGCTCTTTCTTTCCTGGCTCACCCCGACGACGCCGAAATTCTCTGTGTCGGCACACTCGCCCGTCTGAAGCAGGCAGGCTATGAGATTCACATGTGCACGATGACCCCCGGAGACTGCGGGACGGTGGACCGCACCCGCTGGGACATCAGCTCCATCCGCAGTCAGGAGGGCAAGGCCGCTGCATCGATCATCGGGGCGACGTTTCACTGTCTCGATGAACGCGACAGCTTTGTCGTGTACGACAAGCCGACCATCCGCAAGGCGCTGGACTTGTTCCGCGTGGTGGCTCCAACGCTGGTCTTCACGCACGCACCGCGGGATTACATGATCGACCACGAGCAGACGAGCCTGCTTGCGCGGATCGCCAGCTTCATGCACGCAGCGCCCAACGCCTGCGAACTGCCCCTGGTCAAGGGGTCGGCGGTGCCGCACCTGTATTACTGTGATCCAATCGAGGCCCTCGATCCCTTCGGCAACCTGGTGACGCCGACGACGTTCGTGGATATCAGCGATGTCATGGAAACCAAGAGCAAGATGCTCGCGGCACACGCCAGCCAGCGCGAGTGGCTGCGGGCCCATCACGGCATGGACGAATACCTCGAAGCGATGAAGCGCCACGGTGAAATGCGCGGCAAGCAATTGGGCACAAAATACGCCGAGGCCTTCGTCCAGCACCGCGGCCACGCGTATCCGCGCAATGATCTGCTGAAGGAATTGTTCGCCTAGAGCAGCCGGTCAGATCAGATCATCTATAACTAAAATAAGAGGAAGAGGAATGGCCAGACCAATCAGCAAAGTGGCGCCGGAATGGTGGGATTACACGACATTGGACGCGGAGCTGCTGGCGGATGCGGCCAAGCTTAGCACGGATGACCTGCTCAAACTTTCGCGGCCGGGCTTCAAGGTCACGATCTACGACACGCTCGAAGAGTTCTACTGCGCCGAGGCGTTGGAATACGTCGAAGCGTGGCGCCAGGCGACACCGAGCAAACCGGCCGGCATCTGCGGGCCGATCGGTCCGACCGAGCAATTGCCGCTGGTGGCGCGGATGGTCAATGCGCTGGGGCTCAAATTGCACGATTGTCATTTCTGGGGCATGGATGAATGGGTCGAGAAGGGCCAGCCTGTCCCGGTGACGCATCCGCTGTCGTTCGCCAAGGCCGACAAGGAGCTGTGTTTCAACCGCATCAACAAAGACCTGCGCATGGCGGATTCGCATCTGCGCTTTCCGACCGGAGATCTCGACGCGTACACGAAGAGCTACGACGAGGTGCGCTGCGTCATCATGCAGGGCGGGCAAGGCGAGGTGAAGCACTGGGCTTTCAACGATCCGCCCAAGCGCGAAGGAAAATACAAGGATGCGCCGCCCCCGCCGGCGGAATACCGCAAGCTCAAGACGCGCGTGACCGACTTGCACCCGATGACGGTGATTCAGAACGCGCGAACGAGCGGCGGCGGATACGTCGCGATGGTTCCCACGCAGGCAGCGACCGTCGGCCCGGTCGAGACCTGGAAGGCCGAAACCGTCTCCATCTGGCACGCCGGCATGCACGATAACCCCTACGGCATGCGCCTCACCGCCCTCATGATCTCCAAGAAGATCGCCGATTCATCCTGCCCCATGTCGCTGCTGGCGGACCACCCCAATGTCCGCTTCAGCTACTACCGCAAAGCCATCGGCACCGTCGAGGCGGAGATGCATTGACGTTAGCGGCCGGCCACCGCGGCGACGCCCGATCTCTCGGATGCGATTTCACCGGCAATCTGCTCGAGAACGCCCAGCCCTTCTTCCATCGCCTCTTTCGTGATCGAGAGCGGGGGATTGATCTTGATCGCGCAGCCGCCGATGCCGACGGGGGCAAAGAGCATGACACCGCGCTCGACGGAGCGCTTGACCATCTGCCAGGCCGGTTCCGGATCGGGATCGGTCGTGCCGGGCCTGGTGTATTGCAACGCGCCAACGAGACCGATCGCATCGATGCGACCGATCATGCCATCTGAAGCGCGGGCGATGCGCTCGATGCCGGCACGAAGCACAGGCGCCAGCGCCGCAGCGTTTTCGATCAAGTGGTCGCGGCGGATAATCTGAAGATTCGCCAGTGCCGCGGCGCAGCAGACGGTGTTTGCCGAATGGGTGCTGGTCATCTCGCCGGGCCCGTAGAGGCTCATGAGTTCATCGGTTCCCAAAACAGCGGAGAGCGGCATGCCGCCGGCGATGCCTTTGCCGCAGGCAACGAGATCCGGCACGACGCCAAGGTGGGAGAAACCGAATGGTGCGCCGGTTCTTCCAAAGCCAGCCTGCACTTCGTCAAAGATCATGACCGCCTGGTTTTGATCACACCATTTGCGGAGGGCCTGAGCATAAGGGGCCGGCATCAGCGCCGCGTTGCGCCCTGGTACGTTTCGCCCATCACGCCACAGACGCGCTTCGGATCGACGCCCTTTGCGGCGAGCGTCCTGGTGAAGACGTCGAAGCTCACGTCCGGCTCACGGAAACCGTCGGGGAAAGGTACTTGAACGAAACACGGATCGGGCGCGCCAAGCCACCCCTTGAGTCCCGCGGAGCCACCGGCAAGCTGGGCGCCCATCGTCCGGCCGTGAAACCCGTTCTCAAACGTGACAAGGACGTTCTTATCCTCGCCGCCTTTCCGTAGGCCATTCGTGCGCGCGAGCTTGATGCAGCATTCGGTGGCTTCGGCGCCGGTGGTCAGCAGGAATACGCGCTTCAGCGGCGCGGGCAGCCAGCTGGAAATTTCCTCAACCAGCTGAAGGCGAATCTCCGTTGAGAAGCAGTACGCGTGGTAGAGCCCCTGGTCGGCCATGCCTTTGATGGCGTTGATGATCTCGGGACGGCCGTGACCTGCAGCGGTAACCAGCACGCCTGCGGAAAAATCGATCCAGGTATTGCCGTAGGGATCGCTGATACTCGCGCCGTGGCCATGGTGCCAGATGACAGCGGGCTGTCCGCCCATACTGCGCGGCTCAAGTTGCGCATGCGCTTTCAGCAGTGGAACCGATTGTGGCGCCGGGATCGGCGTCACGATCCGGCGGTGCTTCGTCTCAACGTGCGGAACTTGCTGCGGTTCAAGCGGAAATTCTTTAGTGGCCATAACCTCTGTAGTATGGACGTCTCGCCCATACGCTCCAACATCGCACAGGCAAAATGCCCATGCCGCGCCTTTGACGCGAGTTTAATCGTACTCCCGAAATCCAACCGTGGGTTGTTTCCCGTAGCGGATCTCCACTTCCCTCCCTCCAGCCAAGATGCTCATTCTTCCCGCCTCGATCACGAGTTCGTTGTAGCTGCTGTTGGCGGGCGTGGCCATGATGCCATCGGCGTCCAGACGATCGATGTGCGCCTGCCGTTGGGCAACGTCCTTCATGCGGCCCGCCGCCAGGCAGGCTTTGACGATGAACTCGACGCTGCGATGGCCATAGCCGACGGGCGTAAGGCCGTCGCCGCCTTCGTCGATGAGCTGGAAATAATCCGGGTTCGGTGTCGCGTAGAGCTTTCCGCCCGGTTCCTCGGGGAAGTTGTAGTGGTGGGTCACGCCGCGGAACTGGTCCGAGTGGATGAGCAACCCGGCATCGTCCTTCCCCGCGCACCACATCGTCAGCCCCTGAAAATTCCCTCCGGCGGCGCGATCGGGATAGCCCATGGCATCGACGACGCTCAGGGATGCCCCGTTCTCCCAGATCACACGGGCATCGGTCCACAAGAATCCCTCGCGGCCATTGGGGTATTTCTCGCGGATGCCATAAACGCTGACGGACCTGGGCTTCAGACCCGTGATGAACGCGACCACATCGACGTAATGGCAGCCGACGTAGGTGAACATGTCGCTGTTCTGGACCGTCGCCCAGTTCTGAAAATTCGAGTTGCGGTAGTACCAGGGCTCGATCATCTGCGCCTGGGCGAGCTTGAACTCGCCCAGCCGGCCCTCGCGGTACACCTTTCGCGCCATCAGGTTGCGGGTATCGAAGCGCTTATGGTAATCAATGCCGACCACCAGCCCGCGCTCCCGGGCCAGCTTCGCCAGTTCCTCCGCTTGAGCATGCTTCAGCACCAGCGGCTTGACCGTGCAGACGTGCAGGTCGTTGGCCAGTGCTTCCTTGATCATCATGTAGTGCAAATGATCAGGGACGGCGATCACGGCGACGCTCCCACGCGGCGCTTCAGCCAGCACCTGCTTGTACAGCTCCGGTATGCGCTTCTCGGGATCGCCTGCGCCGGATCGGGATGCGGCGTAAAGCGGTGCCCCCCAAACCCTTCGCGCAACAGCGGCGACTCCTGTAACTGCCGAAGCCGCGAGCCCTGCTCAGCGCACAAGTGGATTTCGCCGACCAAGCCATCCCGCTGAAGGTGATAGATCGTCGGCAGAAGCTGGATTTCCGTGATCATCCCGCCGCCGATCATCGTGACCTGATTGCTGCCGGCGCTGCTCATGTCTGTGACTCCTGATTGTTTCTGCAGTGATCGAAGGCATGGATACTCCGAAACTGCCGCGGGTACAAGTATCGATTCGCTCACAATGCAGCACACATTCTGCAGGCCTGTTTTGCAGTAGCAAATGCCTGCCTGATCTGGCGAACCCCCATTGGCATTGGCCGGACATATTCAGGGGAACCGGGCATGTATAGAGGGAAGGGCAAAGGGAGTGGATTCGCGCGCATAGCTGCCGCGATAGCGTCGATCATCACGGCGCCTGAGGCATGGGGCGGCCTGACTTACGATCTGCGATTCTCCGACGGCCCCCATCAAAAGGCTCTTTCCGCCGGCAGTACAGGCTCATTCGATCTGGAGCTCCGGCGCAGGGGTCCGGCACCGATGGCAATCACGCTAACGACGCCTTCTCCGACGGCTATATCGTGTTGAAAGGCTACGAGAGCGCGGGCGACCTGTTCGACGGCAGCCTCTACGACGGAAGCACAACGAGCTTGTTCAAGCTGGGCCGCAACGGCACCAGCGCCAATCTCACAACCGACGGTATCAGAGGCTGGGGTTCGACCTCCAACAGGATCGACGACTTCCGTCACCTGTATGCCCGCAATCCCTCGCTGATCTTCGGCGGCGGCACCGCGGGCCACGCCGTCGATGCCAACACCTGGGCGTTCGAGATCGCCACCTACGGACTCCATATCGATTCGGTTCATCCCGTGGGTGGAGATGAAACCCGTATTGCCATCGTGCGCCCGGCGCCGAGCTTTCCACTCGTGACGTTCGCGCCTTATGCCCAGGACAGTGTTGCACGGACGGTCAGCAACGCCAGCGCGACGATCGAGTTCGACGCGCTGAGCGCTTCAACGAGTACATTGACCAAGACTGGCGCAGGGCAGCTGGTACTGACTTTCGATTCGTCATGGGCGGTGGGACTTTCCGTTGAGCAAGGCAAGGCAGAGGCGCCTGCGCAGGAGGGCATCGTCTATCTCAGTTCGCTGAATGTTGGCCCCACTGCTGCGATTGATCTTGATGCGAATGATCTGGTTGTCGAGAACGGGAAGTTTGGAACGATACAGGCGCTGATCTTCTCCGGCTACCGGTCTTCGCCCGACCCAACGGCAACGGGCATCACATCAGCGGCGAGCCAGAACAGTGAAGGCAATGCGATGCTGCTGCTCTTCGATAACGCGCTGGCGGGTGCCACGGATTGGCCGGTCGGCTCGGGACACGCGATCGGCGCCAATGCAATCGTCCGGGAAACACACTTACTTCGGCGATACGAACCTTGACGGCCAGATTTCGGGGGACGATTACGGTGCGGTGGATGGGAATCTCGGCCAGACGGGGATCAGCCCCGGCATCGCCGGCCTGATGGGGGATACGAATTATGACTCCAACATCACCGGCGATGACTACGGCGCGATTGACGTCAACCTGGGATTGGGGGTGGACAGCGCCTTGGCTGGAACTCCGCTACCGGACCCCGCAAGCTTCGCCGCTATTTTGATCTTGCCGATGCTGGGCCTGTGCCAGGGGGGCCATGACACTTTAGGCGATATTCATTTAACGTAGGCGGGCCGATTGGCCCAATGTCTGTCCCAGCGTTGGTCCGGGCTGATCCAGTTCACGCGTAACATCAGCACCGCTTCGATGCCGCTTGGACTCCAGAACTGTGCGATTCCGTTCGATGACCGGGTCCAGCCAGTTGCCGCCATCTCCCATTCCGATGACCCCCTCGGCCTGCCGAAGCCCACGTCGCTCCACAGCGCTGACTCGCCGCAAGCCCTGCAGGGCCTCCGGGTCGCTTCGGCTGCGCCTTTCGACGGCCGGGTTTGAACCCTGCGCTAAGGGTAGGAGCATGGCCCATCTCATCCAGGCAACATGATCACCAGCCCGTTGGTGAAGAAGCATCCCAGCAGAGGACATTCCGCTCCCAAGTTGCGCCAAAATCTCCTCCCGGCCCACACCGTACTCTCACCGTTGTAGTACCGTACCCTCCCCACTCCGCCCCGAACCCGGTTTTTGCCCCTTCTGACGACATAGTGGTCCGAACATGACAATTTGTCGCACCGGCCAAGCGGCCAGAGGAGCCCTTTTAGCACTTCAGCGCTGGATCGTCCGTAAATCCTTGTCTGTTCATGTGTTGACCGCAGTTCTGGACTGAAATCGCCAGCTTGGCGCTGTGGTGGCAGCGGCCCCCGTTGCGGCTCGTTGGCCGGACACGGGGGCCTGTGCCCCTCTTCGTACGCCGGCACTTCCGCTTCGCTCCAGCGTTGCACCTGCTTGCCGTCCAACGCTTCCATGCACCCGTCGATGCATAAGGCCCGGGCAGCATGGTCGAATGCCTGCACCGCCGCCTCTCGGCTCAAACGCTCGGCCGCACGCGGCGTCAGCAACGCTTCGGATGGCAATGCCCAGTCACGGTTCTGAGGGGGAAAAAGACCCGTCGCAACCACGACAGCGGCAGTGCTGCTTCTCAATCACCACCACCCCTTCCGGCGAACGCACCTCCGTCCGGGTCGTCTGCTTCTCCCAGTCCAGGAACGTCCGACCCTTGAGCGGAGCCGAATCCTCCGCTGCAATCACCCTGTCCAACGAGGCCATGAACGCATCGATCACGCTTTGACGTGCTTCCTGACGGGTCCTGCGTGCCGGCAGGGCTTCCTCCTTGAAGCAAATCCCACCGACAAACAGCTTAACCCTAAAATCGGCCGCTAAAGTGTCACGGACCCTGTGCCAGCGCAGCGCCGCTTACGGCATGACGGATGTCTTCGAGCGCGCTATGATCGGCAAGACGATCTCCCATGAGCGTGACGACTTCAGACTCATCTGCAACCCGCGCCCGGAAACCGCGTCCAAGCCGCCCGAGCACAACCGTGTCGGGTTGGATTTTCGCAAGCCCATGCCGCGCCCCAAGGTTCGCGGGAAAGTAATTGATTTTCATTGTCATCTGCTCGCGCGCGACATGCGGAGGCATGGTTTGACGCGGCGGATCATTACGGCATCGACTGTTTCCTTTCGATGACGCCTCTCGAAGAGGCCGTGGCGCTCCAGCGCGATTACGGCGACCGCGTGCAGTTCATTGTGATCCCCAAGTGGGGTGATCCAGAGCCAAACTGGATTGACGACTGGCTCCGCCGCCTGGAAAGCTTCTACAACATGGGCAGCCGGATGGTGAAGTTCCACATGGCGCCCAGCAGCATGCGGAAGCGCGGCCGGCTCGATTCGCCGCTGCTCAAGCCGATCTTCCGCGAAATCACCGACCGGAAGATGGCGGTGATGTCGCACATCGGCGATCCCGATACCTGGTACGGCGGCAAGTACGCCGACAGCGCCAAGTTCGGCTCGCGCGAGGATCATTACGCCATGTGGGAATCGGTGATGCAGGAGCATCCGAATCTGCCGTGGGTGGGAGCACATATGGGCGGCAATCCGGAAAACTTGGCGCGCCTGCAGGGGTTGCTGGACACATATCCCAGACTGATGCTCGACTGCTCGGCGACCCGCTGGATGGCCCGCGAGATCTCCGCCCGCCGGGATGAGGCGCGCGACTTTGTCATTCGTAACGCCGACCGAATTCTGTTTGGGTCGGACCAGGTCTCCGGCGATACCCGTCGATTCGACTTTCTCGCCTCACGGTTCTGGGCCCATCGCAAGCTCTGGGAAACAGCTTACATCGGTCCGAGCCCGATTCTGGATCCCGATCTGCCGGAAACTGCTCAGCCGGCTCTTCGTGGCTTGGCGCTGCCGGACGAGATCCTCCAGAAGCTTTATCATGACAATGCGACGCGGTTCCTTTCTGGAGTCGGGGTACATTTTTGACCGCACAGGCTGGTTTTTCAGCCTCAAAAATGCAGATTTACTAGCATCCACTAACCCCACTTCGGCGTTCGTGTCCATGTATCCGTAAGCCTTTGGCTCGGTCCAATGACTGATGACGGGGCGGATCAAGGAGTTCGCTATGACACGCGGATTGTACACAATCGTTCGTTCCTACCTGAGTTCTCGTGGCATCGGATTCGCTTTGGCAGCCGCCGTCGCTGCGGCGTTACCCGCGACGGCCATGGCCCGTGATAACGACCATCGTGGTCCTGCACGCGATCGTGACCTACGCGAACACCGCGATCACGATGTGCATCAATTTCGCGACCGCGACTCCCACGAAGATTACGACCACGCCGATGGACACGTCGGAATCGGCATCCGGGTTGGTTCGCCCACAGCAGTTTATGAGCAGGCGCAGGTTTGGGTTCCGCCGGTTTACCGCACTGTCACGGAGCAACAGTGGATCCCCGCAACTTACCGCACGGTCATCGACCACGTCTGGGTGGAGCCGGTTGTGCAGCATCAATCCGAGCGGGTATGGGTGCCGGACCGATATGAAGACCGCATCGTCATCCGTCACGAGTATGGCCACGAGGTTCAGACGCACGAGCGCGTTCTGGTCGAGCGCGGCCACTATGCCAATGTTGACCAAGACGTCGTCATCACGCCTGGCCATTACGAGGCTCACCCCCAGCAGGAACTGGTCTGCAACGGTCACTGGGAAACGGTCACCCACCAGGAACTGGTTACCCCCGGGCACTTCGAGCCGGTACGGACGGTCGTCGTGACCCCCAGAGAACATGACTCCGGCTTCAGCCTCAATCTGCGGCTACCGATCAAGTTCTAAACGCACCCGGCAGGACTCGAACCTGCAACCCTCGGTTCCGAAGACCGATGCTCTGTCCAATTGAGCTACGGGTGCAACGTTGTCGGCATTCTAAGCGCCGGCCGGCCTGCTCCAGTTTATGAATCCTCTGTAACGCCTCTTCGACGTTCACGCGGGAATTGAACGCGCTCAGGCGGAAATAACCCTCGCCCGAGAAGCCAAAGCCCGAACCCGGCGTGCCGACCACATGGGCCTTGCTCAGAAGCTGGTCGAAGAAATCCCAACTGCTCATCCGGTCCGGCGTCTTGAGCCAGATGTACGGGGCATGCAGACCACCGAAAACGGTGAAGCCGATCCTGGTCAGACCTTCGCGGATGAGCTTCGCGTTCTCGAGGTAAAAAGCGATGAGCTCGCGCACCTGCCTCTTGCCGGCGTCGGAGTAAACCGCCTCGGCGCCGCGCTGGACGATGTACGAGACACCGTTGAACTTCGTGCTCTGCCGCCTGTGCCAGAGCTTGTGGAGTTCTGTTTCCTTTCCCTCTCGCGTGCGACCCTTGAGGGTGGCGGGAACCACGGTGTAGGCGCAGCGCGTCCCGGTAAAGCCGGCCGTCTTGGAAAATGAGCGAAACTCAATCGCGCATTCCCGCGCCCGGGGATCTCGTAGATCGAGTGGGGAATCGCCGGATCGGTGATGTAGGCTTCGTATGCCGCATCGAAGAAGATGATCGCACGGTTCACCAGCGCGTAATCCACCCATTGCTTCAGGCGCTGCTTGCTAATGACGGTTCCCGTCGGATTGTTTGGCGAACAGAGGTAAATGATGTCCACCGACTGATGTGGCAGCTCGGGCGTGAAGTTGTTCTCCGCAGTTGCTCGAAGATAAATGAGGCCCGAGTATTCGCCCGACTCATCCGCAGCGCCGGTGTGCCCAGCCATTACGTTCGTGTCCACGTACACCGGATAGACGGGATCGGTGACGGCGATAGTGTTATCCGAGCCGAAGATGTCCAGAATATTGCCGACATCACACTTGGAGCCGTCGGAGACGAAGATCTCGTCGGCCGAGATCTCGCACCCGCGCGAGTGAAAATCATTGGTGGCGATTGCCTCGCGCAGCCATTCGTACCCCTGCTCCGGACCGTAGCCATGGAAGCTCTCGCGGCGGGCCATGTCGTCCACCGCCTTGTGCATGGCTTCGATGCAGGCCTGCGGCAGCGGCTCGGTAACGTCGCCGATACCCATGCGAATGATCCTCGCATCAGGATTTTCCTGCGAGAACGCTTTCACTCGCCGGCCAATCTCGGGAAAGAGATAGCCAGCCTTGAGCTTAAGATAGTTGTCATTGATAGAAGGCATAGGGTGGGGAATCTTAGTGATGGTCCGTCGCCGGTCCAGCTACAAAGCATAACCCGTCACCCGGTCTTACTTCGGCTTCACACATAGCCACTCCATCACGGTGCCAGGACGGTGCCATAGATATAGAGCCATCGCCAGAAACAGCGGGCCTATGCCGACAAGTATTGCTGGTGAAACGCCGTGAGTTCGCAGGTCCGCGGCGTCGCCCGAATGCTTCGTCCACCCTAACGCGATTGACCTTCCCCCGATCTCTGTACCACTCGCTATGAGAGCATTACCTCGTTGGGCTTCGCTTGCCCGGGCTCGAATGCGGCCGCCGGTGGTTGTACTCCAGCCGCCACTGCACGCTCACCATCTTTGCCTCCGTCAGACAGCCGAACAGCTCCGCGTCCGGCAGTTCATCCCGCAGCCGCCCGTGAAAGCTCTCGGCGTAGCCGTTCTCCCACGCGCCTTCCCGGCTCGATGTACAGCATCCGGACCCGCGCCGACTTAAGCCACGAGCGGATCGCCTTGGCAACAAACTCCGGCCCGTTGTCGCCGCGGATGTGCAGCGGCATCCCGCGGATGAGCAGTTCCCTGAGCACGTCGATCATCTCGACGCCCTTGAACGACCGCCTCGCCTCCGGCGCCAGGCACTTCCGCGTGTACGCCTCCACCACGCTCAGCCACTTCAGCGGCCACCCGTCCTTGGTCCGGTCGTGGATGAAGCACATGCCCCACTCAGGCGCGCCGACGCCTCGGGCTTGTCCAGATGCCGTTTAAATCACAGGCCACAAGGACGTGTCCCGTCAGCGAAGCCGCTCAACCGACCCCATCTGCCGCAGATCCCCAAAATCCGGCTCGACGGAGCCGATCCAACATATTCACGCCCGCATGTGCAAAACGACCGACCCACACCGTACCCTCCCCGTACCCACACCGTAATCACACCGTGCAAACCCCCCAGTGCCAAAGCCCGCCCTGCAAGCCGCCAGCACAGTTCCCAGCCCCCCCCATACGCCCCACACCCCCATCTTCTTCAGGTACTTCATCGCATCCGCCTTCATCCCCCCAAAAGCTGTTCCGCCAGCGGTGATCGGTCTGCTCGCGGATCGCCGGCGTCCGGCAGACCCCGGCAATCGTCCGGCCCGCCGACAACACCCCATCCGCCTCACGCAGATGCGCCATGACCCGCTCGGAGCGATGATGCTTCCTGCGAAATGAACGCATCGAGAATCTCCTTGCCCTTGCCGGGCTCAAAGACTCTCATAACACGTGGATCATGATTTGCGGAGCAGGTCAAAGTTCGTGAACTGCCATCATCCTGAACCAGGAGACGCACAGGACCAGAAGCCCGGGTAATAAACGGCTCCGCGAAAGCCGCCGAACGGCTTCAGTTGTTGTGCAGGAACGTTCCGACATCGATCTTGCCCGATTTACTGATGGTTACCGTAACAGCGCCGCTTTGATCGGTGCGATAAAAGCGATAGCCAGCAGCGAGACAGTCGAAGCGCCGTTGCTTCTGCGTCAGGGAGTGATCGTTTGATGAGATGATCAGCTTCGGGTGAACCGCTTCCAGAAACGCGGCCGTCGTCCGCTCGGCCGATCCGTGATGCGGCGCGATGAGAACGTCCGAGCGCAGTTGCTCCGGATGGCGGAGCAGCTCCGTCTCCGCATCGGCTTGAATGTCCGCGGGAAATAGAATCGAATGCCCTGCATAGGTCAGCCGCAGCACCAGCCCGGTATCGTTCGAGTCGAACGGACAATGCTCAGGCGGCCAGAGCACTTCGACGATCGCATCACGACACAATGGCACCAGATCTCCCCGGCGCAACGGCTTGGGCGAACGTCGATGCGCGTGCAGAAGATTCAGAAGATCCCGCGCTGGCTCGCTTTCCAGGGCGAAGTGATTGAAGGTGCTCGAAACGAAGAGGCGTGGCACGCCGAAGTTCTCCACCACGTCCCCGGCCGCACTGATATGGTCATAGTCGCGGTGACTCAGGAAGATGCACTGAATGTTGCGCTGGGCTTCGTGCCGGAGAAACGGAGCCAGGATTCGCCGATGCAGATCCGGGACGGTCGATGAGCCCGCATCAATCAGCACGGCCGAGCCATCGGGCAGCTCAACCACATTGCATAATCCCGCACCAAGAGAAAGCGTGGTGACGGCCAGCTTCGGCTCATGAGCCAGCGGCGCGGAGAGACCGGCCGTAAAGGGCAGCAACGCGATCACCAACGCGGCAGTCACGAAGCCAAATCGTCTGGCGCGCCTCAGCCGCTCGGAGGGGAATAGAGGAATCAGCAACAGCACATACAGCAGAACCACCAGCCAAATCGGCGGCGACGGAATTGGAACATCACTTCCCGGAAGCTTCGCGAGCAGGCTCAATGCCTGCCGCATCAGCGCGATGCACGACCCCGCGCCTGCCGCCCAGGTGGTTGCCATCGGCGGAACCAGCAGCGTCAGGACCACCTTGAGAAATCCCGCAACCAATGCCACCAACACAAACGGCGCCAGAAGAATCGATGCAAAAACTGCCCACGGATTGAGCTGCTCAAAATGCAGCAGAATCAGCGGCATCGAAACCAGCCAGGCAACCACGCCCGCGGCCACCGTTGCCGACAGATGCCTTCGCAACCACCGTTTGAGCCGCAACAAAACCGGCGCCCGTGCGCCGAACAGCGCCAGCGCCACCTCTTCGTCCGGATCCGGCGCAAACAACTTTCGCTCCACGCGACGCGTGAACAGAATCATCCCGCAGACCGTGCCGAACGACAACTCGAATCCAGCGCCGTACAGGTCCAGAGGCTGATAGACGAGCATCGCGATCACGGTCAACGCCAGCAGTTGCAACCCGTCTACCGTCCGCCCTGACAGCAATCCGATCGCAAATGCCGTGCAAAGGATTACGGCGCGTACCACCGGCGGCGACGGAAGCACCACCAACCCATAGAGCACGACGAACATCAACGCCGTGATAATCGCCGTGCGCGGCCTGACCCGCAGCAACCGGCAAATCAGGTAGATTAACCCGCCAAGGATCGCCACATGCATCCCGCTGATCGCCAGGTGATGGCTGGTGCCGGTTCGGCGGAACTCCTCCTGCACATCCCGCAATTCCGGATCGCTGTCGCCCAGGACGAGCGCGCGAAAGCGCATGATCCACAGACTGCGTTCTGGGAAATCCCGAATCCAGCAGCGCCCGCGACTCCGCCCGACCGCGGTCCAGCCAGTTCGGTCCCGGATCGGAGAGGATCTGGATCCCGGGCTTCGGAACCGAACAGGACGCCAGAATCCGATCCTGCCGGCAGTACGCCGCCCAGTCGAATTCACCCGGATTGGCCGCCACGGATGGGCGGTGCAGCATCCCCGTCACCTCGACGATCTGCCTGATCCGCAATTCGGGCAACGGCTCGTCAATGTGCAGCAACACCATCCCGCTCGCATGCTTCCACCCCGCCGTCGTCAGCACGCCCATCACCTCACCGCGGCAAACCTGGCTCATCTCGCTGGACCGAAACTGTGAACGATTGCTGATCGCCCGCGGCGGGTCAGTGATCCGAAGTCTCAAATGAGCGATACGCGGCGCATCGCGGGTAAACTGACTGATGTCATCCGTTGGGTAAAAGAAAGCCGCCAGTTGTGCACTGCTTGCCCCAATAAAAATGATCGCCACCGCGATGGCGACGCTAGATGCGCGCTCATACCGGAACATCAGCAATGCGCCCATCGCCGCTATGATCGCACCAACAAGCCAGATCTCCGGCCGGGGTGGGAGCACCCGATGAACAGAGATTCCCAGCATCAATAGAATCGCCGCCGCCACGGCCGGACGGCGCGGAAGCAGTTCAGCTAACGACGATGATGATGACCGCGCCGCCTCACCCATCAATCGAGAACGCCACAATAGCCTGGCAACGCGACCGGTGCGAGGAAAAACGCTTCGCTGCGTACTTGCTCGATCTCAGCGCTGCGGCCGGGCGCTCCAATGTGTATGATCACTTCGTTATGAATAGCCGTCTTGTACGCTAATGCATCCGCGTCTCAATAACGGAGGTAAATGGTGAGCGGCCTCCACACCGAAAAACAGTCGCCGGGACCAACACCCCAAGCGTCCGGGACGATGAAGCAAACGAACGAATCTACCGCCGCGACCGGCCCAGCCGGCCAAGGCCTGACCAGCCAGGAAATGCAGGCCCGCCTCAAACAATACGGCTACAACGAACTGCCCGAAAAAAAACAGAACCTCCTGCTGAGGTTTTTCTCGTACGTCTGGGGCCCGATTCCGTGGATGATCGAGATTGCAGCCGTTCTGTCGCTGGTCGTGGAGCACTGGGCCGACTTCTGGATCATCCTGACCCTGCTCCTCGTTAATGCGATCGTCGGCTTCTGGGAGGAGTTCCAGGCCGGCAACACCCTGGCCGCCCTCAAGGCGACGCTGGCCTTGGCAGCGCGCGTCCTGCGTGACGGCCGCTGGACGAGCCTTCCCGCCCGCGAGCTCGTTCCCGGCGATTTTATCCGGCTGCGGCTGGGCGACATCATCCCCGCCGACGGCAAGATCCAGGATGATTCCACGCTCGAGGTGGATCAATCCGCACTCACGGGTGAATCGCTGCCGGTCAAGCGATCCAAAGGCGGCGATCTTTATTCCGGCTCGATCGTGCGCCGAGGCGAGGCGGATGCGCTCGTCACCGCAACGGGTATCCAAACTTACATGGGAAAGACCGCCCGTCTGGTTGAAAGCGCGCACACCGTCAGTCATTTCCAGAAGGCCGTGCTCCGCATCGGCAATTACCTGATCGTCATCGCCCTGGTGTTGGTGGCGCTGATCCTGGGAGTCGCGATCTCTCGCGGCGACAAACTGCTGACCACGGTTCAGTTCGTGCTGATCCTGACGGTCGCCGCCATTCCGGTGGCCATGCCCACAGTTCTGTCGGTCACCATGGCCGCCGGAGCAAGACAACTCGCGCGTCTCAAGGCGATCGTCAGCCGGCTCGCTTCCGTCGAGGAGCTGGCCGGGATGGATATCCTCTGCTCGGACAAGACCGGAACGCTGACCCAAAACCGCCTGACTGCCGAAACGCCTGCATGTGCGGCAGGCATTTCGCCTCACGACGTTCTTCTCGCCGCCGCCCTGGCTTCGCGTGAGGAAGATCGAGACCTGATCGATCTGGCGATCCTAAGCACCTTCGGCCAGAAGCAAACGCTACAGCAGTATCGCATCCTGCACTTCATGCCGTTCGATCCCGTTCACAAACGCACCGAAGCAACCGTACAGGCTGCGGACGGCGCCAATTTTACCGTCACCAAGGGCGCCCCGCAGGTCGTGCTCGCGCTGGACAACACCGCAACCGACCACGCCGCGATGGAACAGGCCGTCAACGACTTCGCCAAACGTGGCTCGCGCTCCCTCGGCGTGGCCCGTCGAGACGGCGACGGTCCATGGAAGATCCTCGGCATCATCCCGCTGGCCGATCCGCCGCGCGAGGATTCCCGCCAGACGATCGAGGCCGCGGAAAAAATGGGCGTCACCGTCAAGATGGTCACCGGTGACCAGGTCCCGATTGCGCGCCAGGTCGCCACTGAGGTCGGCCTTGGAGACAAGATCCTCGATGCCGACCTGCTCTCCGACGGCAAGGAAACCCCCGAGCACCTCGTCGATGCCATCGAAAAGGCCGACGGCTTCGCCCAGGTCTTCCCTGAGCACAAGTATCGCATCGTCGAAGCGCTCCAGAGCCGCGGCCACATCATCGGCATGACCGGCGACGGTGTGAACGATGCCCCGGCACTCAAGAAAGCCGACGTGGGCGTCGCCGTCTCGGGCGCCACCGACGCCGCCCGCAGCGCTGCCGACATCGTGCTGTTGGCCCCCGGCCTGGGCGTGATCATCAACGCCCTGCGCCAGAGCCGCGAGATCTTCAAACGGATGAACAGCTATGCCATCTACCGCATCGCGGAAACCATTCGCGTGCTGCTGTTCATGACCCTTTCCATCCTCATCTTCAACTTCTACCCCGTCACCGCGGTGATGATTGTGCTGCTGGCCCTGCTGAACGACGGGGCGATCCTCTCGATCGCCTACGATCGCGCCATCGCCGGGAGCAAGCCCGAAGCGTGGAACATGAAACGGGTGCTGGGCATCTCCACGATGCTGGGCTTGATCGGCGTCGTCGCTTCCTTTGGCGTGTTCTATCTCGGCGAGCGCGTGTTCCATCTGGATCGGGCCCACATCCAGACACTGATCTATCTGAAGCTCTCGGTCGCCGGGCAATTGACCATCTTCATCACCCGGACCCGCGGACGCTTCTGGTCCGATCGCCCGGCCACGCTCCTGCTGTGCACCACGATGGGCGCGCAGCTCTTCGCCACCCTGATCTCCGTGTACGGTATTCTTGTTACCCCCATCGGCTGGAAGTGGGCGCTGTTCGTCTGGGGCTACGCCCTGGCCTGGTTCATCGTGAACGATCAGGTGAAGCTATTGGGGTACTGGGCCCTGAAGCGCTTAAACATTTCCAACGAATGATACGGATCTCAGGTCCATGACAGACCGCAAGGGCGCGCCGCGTGAGCGGGACCGCTCAACATGGCGTGTCAGAATCACGTAAACCCGTACGAGGCCGATCACGCCGCAGACCGGTCAGGCGCAGGGTAAGCAGGACCGCTCCACCGCCGCCTGGCACATTGCCGCAAGACACGGTGCTCATCCAGAACGGGATCAACGCATGCGCGGCAGGCGGATGCATGCCCGGCCGTTTTCGCAGGGTTTGCCGGCGTGCCCATGAATCACCAGCCGTACCACAGCCCTGATCCTCACTCCCCGCCCCCATCCGGCCAAGAGGCCTGACACGGATGCACCGGACGCCCAGGCAGCCTCTGCGCCTCGGCAATCTGTCCCTTGGCCGACACCATCCCCCTCGAATTTCCACAGCAACGGCTCGACCGAGCCCATACGACATATTGACATCCGCTTGTGCAAAACGACCGGCCCACACCGTACTCTCCCCGTACCCACACCGTGCAAACCCGACCGCGTCAAAACGTCAGCCCTGCCGCTCGCCCGATCCAATCGTCCAACGGAGTGAAGCCGACAACCAACCGCCGGTCATCGTTCCCGCCCCGCGCCTTGACCGCCGCCGCTGGGCCATGCTCATCCAACGCATCTGCCTGGCCGACCCGCCGCTCTGCCCTAACTGCGGCGGAAAGATGAAGTTCATCAGGTTCATCGAGGCCCGGCAGGATGATGTGATCCGCAAAATCCTCCAGCATTGCGGCCTGTGGCACGACCCGTCGGCCCGCGCCCTGCCCAAGCCCTCACCCACACCCCGGCCGGTTCGGTCGCTGGACCCCGGCTTCACCTGCGAGGCGGATCCCGACTTCCTCGAACACGTCCGCCGCGAGGAATCCGATCAGCCCGAACTGCCCTGGGACCCCTGAAACAGCGCCTCAAATACTCAATCCAGGCGATGGCCACTGCCGGGATCGGTGGTATGCTGCGCACGTTGTGCCCGTGGATGGTCCTCGGGCCGATTCCAGAGTGCCTGACAGGTCAAAGGTGGCATCCCGCCGGCGACAATGAGCGGTTTGGCGAGGGGAATGAGCGCCGAAAACTCCCCCTTTTCCCCAAACTCCTCTTCCCCGGCCCCCCCTGGCCCCCCCACCGACGCCCTGGCGGAATCAAATTTCCTATCAGTCGGGCACGGCCCTTGGGGCCGCATGCAGAGAATGAAAATGGAAGTGCGCGTGGTAGAGTAGCGCGTGCCCGAGCGGCCCGGTAAGCAGGTCGAGTTACAGTGGTGCTTTTCAAGCCCGTCTATCAGTCTGACCCGGACATCGCTTCGAACATGAGATTGTTGCCCGCGCCATCACGCGGGGCTTAGGCCCTGTGCCGCGGAGCACGCAGAGCAGATTGCTCAACCCTTCGATGTCCACCGTTTCCGCCCGGTGCAGAGGAGACGCGATGGACACGCTGTATCGTTTCTGTGCGGGTCTGGACGTTCACAAGGAGACGGTGGCCGCGTGTGTGCGGCGGGTGGATGCGGCCGGGAAGGTCGCCCGGGACATCCGCACCTTCGGCACCACCACCGGCGAGCTTCTGCGGCTGCTGGACTGGCTCCTGGCCGAGGGCGTCGAGGCGGCGGCCATGGAATCAACCGGGGTGTTCTGGAAGCCGATCTGGAACATCCTGGAAGGCTCGATCCACCTGATCCTGGTCAACGCCCGGCACATCAAGAACGTTCCCGGGCGCAAGACCGATGTGAAGGACTGCGACTGGATCGCGCAGTTGCTCCAGCACGGATTGCTGCGCGCCAGCTTTGTTCCGGACCGTCCGCAGCGCGAGCTGCGCGACCTGACCCGCCATCGCAGCCAGTTGGTGGCCGAGCAGTCGCGGGCCAGCAGCCGCGTCCAGAAGATCCTGGAGGATGCCAACATCAAGCTGGCGTCGGTGGCCACCGACGTGCTGGGCGTTTCCGGCCGGGCGATGATCCGCGCCCTGATCGCCGGGCAGGACGATCCGAGTCAACTGGCGGAGCTGGCCCGGCGGCGGCTGCGAAGCAAGCTGCCGCAGTTGACCGAGGCGCTGCGGGGTCGCGTGACCGAGCATCATCGCTTCATGCTCGAGCAGTTGATGGATCATCTGGAGTACCTGGACCGTCAGATCGCGCGCTTCGACCAGCGCATCGAGGAGTTGATGCGCCCTTTTCAGCAGGCCGTTCATCAGATGATGACGATCCCGGGAGTGGGCCGGCGGACGGCGCAGAACGTGCTGGCTGAGATCGGGACGGACATGAGCCGCTTTCCCACGGACCAGCACCTGGCATCATGGGCGGCCATGTGCCCGGGCAACCACCAAAGCGCCGGTAAGCGCCAGAGCGGGCATACCAACCACGGCAACCGCTGGCTGCGGACCGCGCTGGTGCAGGCGGCGTGGGCCGCCAGCCACACGAAAGGGACGTACCTCTCGTCGCAGTACCGTCGCCTGGCCGGGCGTCGGGGCAAGAAACGGGCGATCGTGGCGGTGGGCCACACCATGCTGGTGATGATGTACCATATGCTGCGCGACGGCGTGGATTACAATGAACTCGGCCAGCACTACCTGGACAAACTACAGCCGCAGCGCTTGACGCGGTACCTGGTCAAGCGCCTGGAGTCGCTGGGCCACACGGTTACACTGAGCCAGGCGGCGTAATTTTCAGAGCAGTCAGCCGCAAGAGCGATCGCGTCGTTGACGATGCCCAGCTTCCGTTATTTCTCGATTCCGCGCAGGAGCTGCTCAAGGAGCTCGCCGGCATGCAGATCGGCGCCCTCACCCCCATTCAGGCGTTCGACCTGCTGCGGCAGTGGAAAGAGAAATATGGAAAACCGTGAGCCACCGCCATCCGATCGCTATAGTCAATTGCCAACGTGACGACACAGACCAGACATGCTCGCTCGCGCCGGCGCGACCGCATGAAGAATCCCATCAGCCACACGTCCGCGGTCCTCGCCGGTGTCTGCTTTCTGGTCCTCCTCGGATTGTTCTGGATCTTTCTCGGTGATTGGCACGCCCGAAGCAGCTTCTTGATCTGGGAAATCACCGCGATCACGCTCCTCACGTTCGTCGGCGCTCTGATCAGCTACTTCCGCCCCACGGGCGTGGCCGCGCTGGCGTCGATCCTCGCGGCCTCTCTCCTGTTGCTCGCCGGCTGCGCCATCTTCCTCATCTTCGCCTGGCAGGTTCCGGACACGAGAGAATGGTTGCGTCGCATGCTGCAGGTCCTAGTCATGCTGTTGGGATGGTTCGGTTGGGTCGCGCTGCGGCTGCGGCTTTGGAAACGTGACGCAGAACGATGACTCACTTGAAACGGCGGCTCGCAGGGATTCAACGTCATGAACGATCCAGGTTCAAGACAACCGACGCAGGCCCAAACGCCTACTCCTGTCGCGCCCCTTCCCGCGGCGGTCACTCAGGGCTTTCGCATTTGATGTTTGCGCGCACGTTAGGTATTGCGCGATCGGTCCGGTGTCGATAGCCTCACACTTCGGTCGCGAAGCTTCGCAGCAAATTGAGTTCTCACTTATAAAAGGAGCTTGCGCATGGACGCCCAAGCGACCGTACCTTTGCTGCGCTTTTTCCGAAGCATCGTCGATCCGCGTGCCGCCAACGTCCGGCACCTGCTGAGCGACATTTTGAGCATCGCGATCCTGGCGGTGTTGTGCGGGGCCGAAGGGTGGGAGATGGTCGAGGCCTGGGGCTGCGGCAACCTCGAGTGGCTGGCGACGTTTCTGGAACTGCCCCACGGCATCCCCTCGCACGATACCTTCGACCGCGTCTTTGCCCTGCTCGACCCGCTGGCGTTTGAGCGGTGCTTCATGGATTGGACGGCGGCGTTGGTGCAAGGCAGCAGGGGCTTGCTGGTCGCCGTAGACGGTAGGACACTGCGGCGGAGTTGGAAACACGCCTGGAGCAAGACGCCGGTGCACCTGGTCAGCGCCTTTGCCACGCAGAACCAGTTGGTGCTGGGACAAGTGGCCACCGACGCCAAGAGCAACGAGATCACCGCCATCCCTCAATTGCTGGCGATGCTGGACCTGGCCGGGGCAACGGTGACGATCGATGCCATGGGGTGCCAGCGTGAGATTGCGCAACAAATCAGGAATCAGCAAGCCCATTACATCCTGGCGGTGAAAGAGAATCAGCCAACGCTGTGCCGGAAGGTCAAGACGCTGCTGGACGAGGCGATCCTGAACAACTTTGCGCACATGTCTCACGGCTATTGCGAGCAGACCAACAGCGGCCACGGCCGGATCGAGAAGCGGCGGGTATGGGTCAGTGATGAAGTGAAGTGGCTGGGTTCGGAGTTGCTGGCGGCCTGGCCGGATCTGGCGTCGCTGGTCGTCGTCGAGTCCACGCGGCAGGATCTGGGCGACACCAGCGGTAAGGTGAGCGTCGAACGACGTTACTACATTTCCAGCCACGGTGGCACCGACGCCGCGATGCATGCCGCCGCCATCCGCGGGCACTGGGGCGTGGAGAACGGGCTGCACTATGTGCTGGACGTGAGCCTGAACGAGGACCAGTGTCGCTTGCGTGTCAAACACGGGGCGGAAAACTTTTCACGCTTACGCCGCATCGCCTTGAACAAACTCAAACGCTGGGAGATCCGCAAGGAGAACGGAAAAGTCATGAAGGCGAGCCTGCGGCTGAAGCAAAAATCCTGCGGCTGGAGTCGTAAGTTCTTAATCGAAGCGCTCTTGGCTTAAATGCGAAAGCCCTGGGCGGTCACTACTCCTACATCGTAACTGTTTACCGCCGTTCAGTGGCCCAGTAATCTATCACGAGTTTTCGGGTGGCATCGTACACGCCCAGGCCACGCTGGTCGGCGGTGCGGGTCCGGCTGGCCAGCTTCATCCAGGCCGCGGCGCCGGCTGGGCTGCGGCTCCCGCCGGTGATCTTGCGCAGCACCACCGCCGGACGCAACGCCCGCTCGGCGGCATTGTTCGTACCGTCGAGTTTCTCCACCCACAGGAGTCGCGTCAGTTCCTGCCGATGACGGGACAGGCGTTTGCACAGCCGCCTGGCATCGGGATGATCCTGCGGCCCGGCGATCAACTGATCCAGGCGGTCTTCCAGCCGCGAGGCTTTCATCTCGTAGCGGGCATCGGGCAACTCCCCCCAGCGTTTGGCGACGCAACGCATCCTGACACCAGCGCAACAGCCTGCGTGAGAGCGGACGGTCGGCAAAGCTTGCATCCGCCTCGCCCAGTTCCCAGGCTTCCCGCATCAGGTGCGTCAGACAACGCTGCCTGCTGCCGTTCAAGCGGTTGTAGGCGCTGTAGAAGTCGCAGACCGTCGTCCCCCCGAAGGCACGGCCCAGCAGCTTCAGCGGAACCTTGCCGCCCCGCGATTCATCCACGTGATAGAGCGTGAAGGTCGGATCGGTAAAGGCCCACAGCCAGAAGTTCTTCCCGTCAATCCTCCAGCCGGTCTCGTCCACGTGCACCTGCTCGCTGGCCCGCATCCGGCGGATCAGGTCCCGGTACCGGCCGTCCAGCCATTTGGCCAGACGCTTGATCTGCTTGACGATGCCACCGGGCGAGACCCGCAACCCCGGCAGATCGGCCAGCAGTTGCGCGATCTGCCGGAAGGGAAGCCGGTGACGCACCCGCAGGATCGCCGCCATCGTTAGGGCATTGAGCCCCAACTGTCCATGCGGCAGGTTGGCCGCCGGCGGCTGCTCGGGATGGCGGCTCTCCATCCGCCGCCGACAGTGGGGGCAGTAGCCACTGTGCGTGTGATAGCAGGTGGTCTTCACCGTGCTGCGGATCAGATCCTCGACGATCCGCTTGTGCTTCCGCAGCTTCGCCAGGCGGCACTGGCACTGCGGGCAGAGCACTTGATGCCGATCATCCTCCGGCAGCGGAACCTCCTGATGATGGTCGATCTTGCGTGGCATGGGACGCAACGCCGCTTCGTGCCCCTTCTTGCGGCCGGGCCTGCGTCGCCGACGCTTATGGGTATTGGGCTTCACGAACGGCGGCAAATCATCCGATGGCACCGGCGACCCATCGTCTGTCGCACGCTTACGGAGTTCTTCCACCTGCTGCTCCAGTTCGGCGATACGCTGATCCTTCTCCTTCAGGCGAATCTCCCGCACCTGCAGCTCGTACTCCAGTCCCTCGACCCTCGCCTCCAGCATCTGGATCGTCCCCGGCATCCAGCGGCATTGTTCGCATCCCTGCGACACGCCAGCACGCTAACACCTCTGCTCAAAATGCGCGCCCCCCAAAATCACAGAATCCCGGCAGGGACGGTAAACAGTTACCCTACATCTATCTCAGCAAAGGCGCTGAACGTGCGCTATGCCGGCAAACTTTCCACGGTCATCGTTGCCTACGACGCTTTCGCCGGCCATTGTGAGATTGTTCTCTGCCAGCGACTCATTCAGTATGCCCAGTCTCTGCACGACCGCGCCACACCGGTAAGCCAGCCATGAGCCCCAGAAAGCCCAAAGGTCTCGACGAACGTTACGCCCGTCAGTTCTGTGACGGCAGCGTCGTAGTGGCGTATGCCCACCGCCCGCCGTATCCGGATGAGGTTTTCGACATTCTCGCGGGGCCGATCCGTGATGAGCCTCGCCGCGTACTGGACATCGGCTGTGGGCGGGGTGCGTGTGCTCGGCGGTTGATCGAGCGCGCGGACGGAATTGATGCTGTGGACGTCTCGGTGGGCATGATCGATGCCGGCAAACGTCTACCGGGCGGCGATGATCCGCGTCTGCACTGGATTTGCGATCGCGCCGAGGATGTATCCCTGGATCCGCCGTATGCACTGGCAACGGCGGCGTCGAGCCTGCACTGGATGGATTGGGACGTGGAAACCCCTCTTCCCCGGCCCCCCTGGCCCCTCCACCGACGCCCTGGCGGAATCAAAATTCCTATCAGCGGGTCTCAAGCACAGTTTTTCAACCCATACAGGTCATCCGGACTCCCCCCCCAAATGGCAGGCCCCACCGACGCGCCCTCAGACGGGGCCGTTAAGCGTCGCGCGCGGGAATTTCCTAATACAGCGCTAAACTGGCGATTTCAGTCCAGGAACTGCGGTCAACACTTGAGTAGACAAGGGCTTAAGAACGATCCGGCACTGAAATGCTAAAAGGGGCCCCTCCGGCCGCTTTGCCGGTGCGGCAAATTGTCATGTTCGGACCACCAAGTCGTCAGAAGGGGCAAAAACCGGGTTGGGGGAGGAGTGGGGAGGCAACGGTACTACAACGGTGAGAGTACGGTGTGGGCCGGGAGGAGATTTGGGCGCAACTTGGGAGCGGAATGTCCTCTGCTGGGGTGCTTCTTCACAAACGGGCTCTTAGCGCCGCGTTCAAGGCGTTGCCGAAGCGACCCGGAGGCCCTGTAGGGCTTGCGGCGAGTCAGCGCTGTATGGCGCCTCGATGGTGCGGGAGAGGGTTCTGTCAGAAGCATGCGGTCCTTTAGCTCTACATCCCGGCGTCGGCGATTTGAGGGTAGAGCGTGTTATGGACTTTCCACGCCATCGCGGGGTGCGGAAAGTGCATAACACGCTCTAGAAACGGCGAGCAAAAACATGAGCGGATAAGGACTTACGAAGGATCCGGCGCTGTAGTGTTAAAAGCCGTATGAATCGTTCGCCGCGCGTTGCGCCTACAACAGGTGAGCCGTCATCTCGCTCGCCGCCTCGCGCTCGCCATTCCCGCCGCGCTGAATCTGCAGCAGCGCGTACCGCTCGCGTTCGATCTCCTCGACCGTTCGAACTCCCATCGCCCTCAGCACCGGCAGCGGCGGGCACCACCCTTGAAGCGCATGTTGCAGAAAGAACCCCTGCACCGCCAGCGACAGCAGCAGCCACCGCCGCCTGCCCAGAATGCCGCGCACCAGCCCATAGAGCGTCAGGCACGACGATCCTGTCTCCAGCACCCGCTCGATATCCCACTCCCGATCCAGTTCCCGCAGGCGCCTCGCGATCCTCTCGGGATGATCCCGGTGAAAGCTGATGCTCATCTGGATCTGCTCTTCGATGCGCCGATTTGCCGCCGGGTAGGACTGGCGTTCCACTCGTTCTCGTGCGGGTGCGATCATGGTCACCTCCTCAAAACTGCCATCATCCAAGGTAAATCCTGACCCCCGCCCTCCGCAGCGCCCGATTATCGCCAACGCGGGAAATCTTTGTGTCAGCAAGCGTTTTCCGCTAAAAGAATCTCAACACCATCTTAGGGTCGCCTTAATGGATCACGACGATCTGCCATCCACCGGCCACAGGCCAATGTATGCTCCCGGCTTCCGCGCCGCAGGGGCCTGAACTGGGGCTTCATCGGCCTGCTTTACACGTCGTTCTACATGTGCCGGTACAACCTGCCGCTGGCCAACGGCGCCATCGCCAAAGAGTACCACTTCAACGACACCGAGATGGGCTGGATCATCGCCGCCACGCTGCTGGCTTACGCCTGCGGGCAGATTATCAACGGCTTGCTGACCGACCGCATGGGCGGCAAAAAAGCCATGCTCATCGGCGCCACCGGTACCATTGCCGCCAACGTTGCCTTCGGCTACGCCTCCTTCGTCGGAAGCCTCGCGCTCTTCACCACCCTCTGGGGCATCAACGGCTATCTTCAATCCTTTGGCGCTCCCGGCATGGTCAAGATGAACACCGCCTGGTTCCCCCGCGCCGAACGCGGAAGGTTCGCCGGCATCTTCGGCTTCATGATCAATCTCGGGCGCTTCGGCATCTACAGGCTCGGCCCCGCGCTCTTGGCGGGATTCGGCGTCTTCGGCATGTTCTATGTCGGCCCGCTGCATTGGCGCTGGCTCTTCTGGGCGCCGTCGATGATCTGCGCCGTCGTCGCCATCTGCATGGCCCTGACCGTCAAGCAGACGCCCGAAGAAGCCGGATTCGAAGTCCCCCAGGAGGCCGTCGATGCCGGTCCGGGCGTGACGGCGTCCATCGGCACCGTCCTCCTGACGATCGTCTCCAACCCCGGCGTCTGGATCACCGCCTGCGCCTACGCCTGCACCGGCGCCGTCCGCCAGGCCGTCGATCAGTGGTTCCCCCGCTACATGCAGGATGTCCACCACACCAGGCTCGACTCGGCCGACTTCCAGTGGCTCGGATTCCTGATTCCCTTCGTCGCCTCGGCCGGCTCGCTGATGAGCGGGTACATCTCCGACCTCTGGTTCAACGCCCGCCGGGCACCTGTAGCGGCGCGCTCTATCTGCTCGAAACACTGATCATCCTCGCCGCCGCCCAGTTTCATTCCGCGGGCACTGCAATCTTCTTCCTCGTGCTGATCTCCTTTACCGCCAACTCCACCCATTCGCTGCTGGGAACCGCCGCCGCCATGGACATGGGCGGCCGCAAGATGTCCGGCTTCAGTTCCGGCGTCATCGATTCCTTCCAGTATTTCGGCGGGTCGCTCGCCGGCTTTGCACTCGGCCCCTTGATTGACCACGTCGGCTGGGGATCGTATTTCTATTTCATGGCCCCCTTCGGTCTGATCGGCGCCACGCTCATGTTTATCGCCGGCCATCGCATCGCGATCAGTTCCCGCCCGCCCCAGACCCCGCAGGGCTTCGACGTGGTGAGCTCTTCCCCTTCGGCCGATTCGGACCTTGCCGCCGGCGACGGAGCAAAGTAGATGCCCCGGTTGTTGAGCTTCCCCAAGCATCAGGTCCCCCGCGAGATCGCGATTCAGATCCGCTCCTACATCGCCATCCAGTGGCCGCATCTTCATGGCGCCTCCGGCACGCTCTGGCCCCATCCCGCCGACAATCCCCTGCGTCCGCAGATCTTTGTCCTGATGGAAAACGAGGTTTTAATCTCCCACGCCGAGGCCAACCGCCGCGCGCTCCGCATCCTCGACCACGATCTGATCGTCGGCGGCTTAAGCGCCGTCTTCACCTACCCCGCCTGGCGCAGGATCGGGCCTGGCCAAAGAGGTCGTCCGCGCCGCCACCGAATACATCAACCAATCCGATGCCGATATCGCGATGCTCTTCTGCGGCCCTCGCCTGCGCAACTTCTATTGCCAATGCGGCTGGACCCCCGCCGACAGCGCCCGCATCTCCTACGGCGACCCCGCCAACCCCACGCAGGACAAGACCGGCCAGATCATGATGCTCTTCCACTCGGATAAAGGCCGCACCCTCCGCCCGCGCATCGAAACAGAGCCCGTCTTCATCGGAAATAGCACCTGGTAATCGATCCCCCTCTGCTCTTACCCTCGTGGGATATCGCCCTTTGCGCAATCCCTCAACCTCCGCGCCGGCACACCCACATACAACCCATACGGCTCGGTATCCCGCGTCACCACCGCATTGGCCCCGATGATGCACCCCCTGGCGATCGTCGTGTTCGCGGTGATCACCACGTTCGCGCAGGTCCACACATCCTCCACCAGCGTGATCGGCCCCGGCACCGCCGCCAACTCGCACATCGGCTTCTCGCCCCGACGAACCTGATCGTGCCCGATCGTCGCAAACACCGTATGTGCCGCGATGTTGCAGTACGGCCCGATCTTCAATCCCCCCCACCCATACAGAACGCAGTTGGGCGCAAAATCCGTGTGATGCCCGATCTCGATGAACGATCCCTTCCCGCCAAGCGAAAGATACTGCCCGGGAAAGAAGTCCACGTTGTTCGCGATGAGCAGCCGGTCCGCCTTCCCCTGGATGAAGCAGTTCGGATAGAAGCTCACATCATTGCCGATGCGGCACACCCCCGGCCCCTCCATCATGTAAAACCCCTTCATGAACCGTACGTTGTCCCCCACCTCCAGCAGCTCCGGCCGCTCGATGTACGCATCCGCCGCCACCTCGACATTCCTGCCGCACGACTTGAACCGCTCCCGATAATCCATCGCTCACCTCACAGGCGTATTCTGCAGCCACACCCTCACGGCGACACATCCTCCGTCGTCACCGCCACAATCGCCTGCGGCGGCGCCATCACAGTCACCTTCCCCGCTTCGTCCGCACTCGCATGCGTCGTCGCCAGATGGCCCCCGCCCTCGCCATTCCACACTACCGCGCTCAGCTTGCTTCCCCGGCCAAATCCCGAGAGTTCCAACTTCGCTGCCTGCGCCCCCACATTCATCACATACGCCGTCAACTCACCTCGAGGCCCCCGCATCGCCGCCGCCTGCAAATCCTGCCCCTTCCCGCTCACCGCCACCGCACGCCACCCCGGCCCGGCCGTGTGCGTGAACATCTTGAGCACGAAGTACGCGGGCTTCAGCGCCCACCCACGGTACACATCATCGATTACCCCGTAGTGCATCAGCCGGTCATACCAGCAGTCGTACAGGTCCCACTGGCACGTCCCGGCGTACCCCCGGTTGATCGCCTCGATCATGAACCACCCGATCTCCAGCGCCTGCAGATTCACCCGCGCAATCGGCCGCCCGTCCTTATAATACCACGGCTCTTCCTTGTTGTTCCCATTGCGAATCCCGCGAACCCCGAACTCCGTCACATACAGCGGCTTAGCCGCGATCGCCGCCATCGAAGCGATCATCCGCCGGCTCTCGGCCAGCCGCCGCACCAGCTTCTCCGTATCGTCGTAATCCCAGTACGCGTGGATCGAAACGCCATCGACGATCCCGGCCAGATGATCGTTGATGTTCTGCATCCATTCATCCTGATGCTCGTGCACCAGGTCCCCCACGATGATCTGCAGCCGATCCCGCAGCCCCAGCCGCTTCAACTCCGCATCCAGGGTTCGATACAGCGTGTCGTAATTCTCAAGCGACCACTGTTCCCGCTTTCGCCCGAGATTCGGCTCGTTGAGCAGGTTGATGGACTTCACCGCATCGATATGGTCCTCGCGCACGATCCGCTCCAGGACCCGCGCCGTCTGCTTCGCCACTTCCACCGGCTGATTCCGGTCGCCCCACCACATGGTCAGCGTGATCGTCGCCCCCGCCAACTGCGCCAGCCGCGCCGTTCGAATGAACGATTCATCCGTCCCCCGAACCGGCTTCCTGTTCACGCCATCGGCAAAGTCCTTCCACCATCCCGGCAACAGAAACATCCTCACAAACTGCGGCCGCAGTTGGCGCACCTTTCGCTCCAGATCCTTCACGTTCTCTTCGTTCACGTCTCCCCAGTTCGGCTTGGCATACAGATACGGATTCATCTGTGCCCCAAACCCCGCGAACACCGGCCCCACCACCTGATCCCGATGAATCACAAACGCCGCTGCCTCCCCCGCCCGCGCCACGCCCGCGCACACCATCACCGCCAGCACACAAAGCCACCGCAGCACAGGCCAATCCATGCCAAAAACCTACCGGACCCCCGCACCCCAAACAACCTTGACCCTCACGCCCCCGCTCTGATCATTTCATTTCCCCCCACTTGGAACTCATACTCCACCCGCTCCAGATCCGCCCGCAGCCCCCTCTCCCGCAAGCGCCCCAGAACCGGCTCCACATGCCCGCTCCTGCGCCCCTTCATATCCAGCAGCGGAAAGATCCGCACCTCCCGAGCCACGCGCAGCATCTCCAGAACCGACTGCAGCCGTGCAATCTCCTGCCGCGAGAACGCATACAGCGGCTAAAATCCGCCAGGCGCACCATACGAGAAACTCAATCCATGGATCGCCAGGAAGACTCCCCAGAAGGCAAGCTGGGCGGCGATCAGGAACCAGGCCACGATCAGCAGGTCCCGTTGCCTCTTGCGACTGATGCTTGAGGCAATCGCTGTCAGAAATCCTATGAGCACGGCGGGCAGATAGAGAAACACCACCATCAAGGCCGGCGTCAGCGAATGGATATACGTCCCATCGGGCTCCCGCTCGAAGCTGAGTCCAAACGCGATGATCCCGATAATGCTTGCCAGCACACCGAAGACGATCGAGATCACGCCGCTGGTCGAGCGTTGCGCGGGTGGGGTGTTAGTCAATTGGGCGTCGAGAGTCATCGCGGTCATCCCGTATTGTGAAAGAACTCGTTGAAGCCGCGGAGCTTCCGCGCACCATGATGAACACCCACCCGAGCCACCCCTGGTTTCGCTTTTCTTATTTAATCTCGCTCGTCTTTTGCTTTTGCATTTTTGCCTGGAAGATCAGAAGCGCGGTCACACGCCCTATGTCCGCGCCATCCGAGCCTGCTCGGCGACCGCCCAACCGGCCCCAACGCCCCCCAACCGCCGCCTCACGCCCTCTTGGCAATCTCCCTCCTCTGTCCCTGCCTGCGTGCCTCGGCTCGCCGCATAATTCGCCGCCTTGCCCCCCACCGCTCCCGCCTGTACCCTTCCCCCTCCGAATTCCTCGCGTTTCTGGGAGCATTACATGAGCTACACCGCCGCTATCAACCGCAAAGCCCTCGACCTCGGCAAGCTGTCGGTCGAAATGACCACCTCCGCCGGCTCCGGCCACCCCTCCAGCTCCCTCTCGCTGGCTCACCTGGTCACCGTGCTCATGTATAACGTCATGCGCTGGGACCCCAAAGACCCCTGGAACCCCGGCAACGACCGCCTCGTCCTCTCTGAAGGCCACGCCGTCCCCATCATCTACGCCGCCCTCGCCGATCTCGGCGCCGCCATTGGCAAGAACAGAAAAGAAGCCCGCCCCCTCACGCGGGATGAGGTCCTGAAGCTTCGCGCCATCGAATCCCCCATCGACGGCCACCCCAATCCGGGTCTGGGCGTCCACTTTCTTCGACGCCGCCACCGGCTCGCTTGGCCAGGGACTTTCCGTCGCCGCCGGCGTGGCCGCCGCCGCCAAAATGGACGGCCTCGACAAGAACGTCTTCTGCATCATCGGCGACGGCGAGGCCCGCGAAGGCCAGATCTGGGAAGCCATGGACTTCATCGCCGACCACACGCTGACCAACTGCATCCCCATCTTCAACTGCAATGAGCTGGCCCAGTCGGATTGGGTCTCCGCCCAGCAGAGTTCCGAGACCGTGGCCAAGAAAGCGGATGCCTACGGCTTCGTCGCCCGCGTCATCGATGGCCACAATCCCGAAGACATCAAGAAGGTCTTCGACGAGCTTCACGTCATCAAGAACGGCTCCAAACCCCTGGCCATCATCGCCCGCACCGTCAAGGGCTGGGGCGCCCCCGCCGAGCAGGGCATGGGCAAGCACGGCCACCCCGTCAAGAAAGACGATATGCCCAAGGTCCTCGCCCAACTGGACCAGACCGCCAAGGACCTCAACGTCGCCGACTATAAATCCAACGGCGAACTGAAAATCACCGCCCCCTCTTCCCAATACCCAACATCCGATCCCCGACACCCGATCAAGGCAAAACCCTTCGCCGAAGCTCTCGCCGCCGTCGGCCTGGATCAAACGCTCAAAGATGGCAAACCCCTCGCCACCCGTCAGGCCTACGGCGCCGCGCTCCTGGCCCTCGCGCAAGCCGACAAGCGCGTCATCGGCCTCGACGCGGACGTCAAGAACTCCACCTTCTCCGAGTGGCTGTTTAAGAAGATCCCCGCCCAGTTCCTCGAGTGCCGCATCGCCGAGCAGAACATGGTCTCCACCGCCGCCGGCGCTGCCGCCGCCGGCAAGATCCCCTTCTGCTCGACTTTCGCCAAGTTCTTCAAGCGCGCCTATGACCAGATCGAGATGGCCATCAACACCGGCGCCAACATCAAATTGACCGGCTCCCACGCAGGCGTCACACTCGCCGCCGACGGCCCCAGCCAGATGTCCCTGCCCGATGTCGCCTTCTTCCGCTCTTACACCAAAGTGAAGAACTACGTCGGCGAAACCGCCCTGCACTACTTCTTCCCCGCGGATGCCATCGCCTGCTACCGCATCACCGAGTTGATGGCCAACCTCCACGGCCCCTGCTACCAGCGCACGCTCCGCGCCGGCACCAAAATGCTCTACAAGGACTCCGACACCTTCGAGCCCGGCGGCTACAAGGTCCTCCGCGAAGGCAAGGACCTCGTCTTCGTCTCCGCCGGCTACATGGTCCACGAATGCTTGAAGGCCGCGGACGAACTGGCCAGGAGCGGCAAGAAAGCCGCCGTTATCGACGCCTACAGCTTCCCCTTGAAGACCGATGGCATCCTCGACCTCGCCTCAAAGAGCGGCGGCCGCATCGTGACCGTCGAAGACAACTACACCGGCGGCCTCGACGCCGAAATCGCCACCGCCATCGCCAGGCGCGCCGACAAGATCCGGCTCAATAGCCTCTACGTCACCAACCTCCCCAAATCCGGCCGCGAACCCAGCGAGGTCCTCGACTACGCCGGCGTAGGCTTCAAAGCGATTCTCGCCGCGGTGTGACCTTTGGAACCACGGATGAACACGGATTCACACAGATCGGATTGACGATGGCCAGAGATTGCGGCGGCAATAGGTTCTCGGCCCTTATTCAACTAACCAGTCTCCAAGCGTGCCTGATTTCATGCCCAATCAACCGCTAGATTATCGCGCGAGATGGTCGAAAGCGGATGCGACTAGGAAAACTGGCGCTGATCGCACTTCTCGTCTTCGTGCTTCTAATGACCGCAGTATTCCTCTTGGGACATTTCCAGCTGCTTCCTCCAGAATGAGTCGAAAGTGGCTTCCCGACGCTGAATCAACTCCCGGGCCCGGGCGGAGATCGACTCGATCACGTTCACACCGCAAATCACCGGCGCCTCAACCGGCGCAGCCAGCGGCAGTTGCGGCGGGGCGCCGGCTTCATGCGCTATGAGCGATCGACCCGCTGCCCGCCCGCTTTGACCCGATTCCCCACAAAGGCCCGGAAGTGCCAGCCAATCCCGCGCCGCCGCCATCCCGGGGTGATAAAACCCGCGCACGGAAGCTGGCGAAGGCCCCCGCCGTCCCGCGCGTGCCCTGTGGCGTAACGAAACCGCCCTGTGGCGTAACGAAAGTGCCCTGTGACGTAACGAAACCGCCCTGTGACGTAACGAAACCGCCCTGTGACGTAACGAAACCGCCCTGTGACGTAACGAAAGTGCCCTGCGACGTAACGAAAGTGCCCTGCGACGTAACGAAAGTGCCCTGCGACGTAACGAAAGTGCCCTGCGACGTAACGAAACCGCCCTGTGACGTAACGAAAGTGCCCTGTGACGTAACGAAAGTGCCCTGTGACGTAACGAAACTGCGTTAGCGGAGGCAACACGCGCCACATTCGCCATGCCGCTCCTGCGCTCCGCAAATTACTTCGCGTCGAACACCGAGATGAGCAAAGACTCGTCGGTCGGAAGCAGCAATCCGACTTCGCCACCTTCCGGCCAATCTGAATGGACGCGGAGCAACAGTGTTCCCGCCGTTTCAACTCTCAGCCAGTCCCCCTTGGCGCCGATGCAAACCGACACTGTGAGAGGCAGCCCGCCTGGAGTCCAGAATTCTTCGGACTTCAATCGTCGTGTCTCATGGTCCCCTTCCACGGGCGGAATGGCGACGTTAAGCAAATCCGCGCGTTTCGGTCTGACAATGTGGATGACAAGGCGCAGCATCTACCGCCGCTCATGGTCAATTGAACGTATGGCGCGGATGAGCATTCCGCCGACTCTGCGATAGCATACCCCCGCCGGCGCAACAGCCTCAAGCCTGATCCGCGTCAGGTCAGTTCTTCGCGGGCCACTTCGCGGCATGGCCCGTTGGCGATATCCTCGTCCATGCCATGCCCCGACAGCGCGATCCCCTGGATCGCGAACCGCAAATGCAAGAGGTGATATTCGCAATGGCCGTTCTTGGCGCAGGAGCAGGCGATGAGACAACAAATGGCGGAAGTCCCCGCTGCGTTTCCTGCAAGTCGATCGAGCCGGTGCGTCTTTTCACTGGTCGAGTTGCTGGCGGTCATCGGAATCATCGGCATCCTCATCGGCCTGCTGCTCCCGACGCTCGCCCGGGCACGCGAGTCGGCCAAGACGGTGCGATGCGCGGCGCAGCTTCGACAGATCGGCCAGGCGATCTATGCTTATGCCTCGGCCAATCACGGCTATCTCCCCGTCTATTCGAACTGGCATACCTACCCCAACGACCTGGACGCCAGTGACCCCCGGGGGCCGGGCTGGATCATGGGAATCACGCCATACATCGGCGTCAAGTCCGATTCCCCGCTTTACACCTGCCCGGCGTTCCCGGACGACAGCCACCCGGTGACCTATTTCCTTGAGACCCGCTGGATGCACAAGCACACCCCGCCAATCCACACCTTTCCGATGAGCACCATCAAATTGTCCACCATGTTCATCCTGAGCGCGGATTGCACTGGAGCAAACTGGTACCGGCCTCCCTTTGGCGTGCGCAACGTCGATTTCGACGACATCGACAAGGATGATTCGCTGGACGACCCGGCTAAGCCGCGCTGACGTTTTTCGGCGAGCCCGGCGGATTCAACATGCACCGCGCCGGAAACAACATTCTATTCGCCGACGGCCACGTGCAGGCCTTCAAGAAGTTCGATCCAAATCACATGACCTACAATCCCCACCTGGTTCAGAACTGGGACGAAGTCACCGGCGATTGATGGCGAAAGCAAACGGCGCCGTGCAGAACTGCCGTTCCTCCCTCCCGCAAGGGTTTGGTGGCGACAGTTCAATCGCCGTCGAGCCCGAAGTCCTAAGGCTTTACGCTTTGGCGCCGAGCAGATTTGCTCAGGACTGAGAACTGCGTTCGACTATTTCTACTGAATGGTGACTACCGACTGCCGGCTGTTGAAGACCTGGCTTTACCCGTTCCCCGTTGAGCCTTGCGCCTTGGTCCTTCCGCCTTGAATCCTCTGTGCACCGTTCCTGGTTGATGCTTCTTCGCCCCCGCTCAGCCGATCGATCGTCTCCCGAAGCTGCTGGATGTTCACCGGCTTGGTCAGGTGCTCGGCAAACCCCGCCTGTCGGCTGCGGGCAATGTCTTCCTCCATCCCGTAGCCCGAGAGCGCGATCCCCTGCACGGAGAAGCGCGAAAGAAGCTGCCGCATCAGATCGTGGCCCGACCCGTCCGGCAGGCCCAGGTCGCTGATGATGATGTCGAACGCCCGGCTGCCCGCCGCCGCAAGCGCGGATGCCATCGAATCCGCCGTCTCGATCCGGTAGCCAAACCGTGCCAGCAGCCGTGCCATCGCCCGCGCCGTATCGGCGTGATCCTCCACCAGCAGAATCCGGCACTCCTTGGCTACCGCCGATCCCGACGGCGACTGCGCCGCCGCCAGCGCTGACTCGACCGCCCGCGAAGTCGGTAGCTCGATCGCGAAGGTCGAGCCCTTCCCCGCCCCGTCGCTGTGCGCCGTAAGCTTTCCCCCATGCGCCTCAGTCAGCGCCTTGGAGATCGTCAGCCCCAACCCGAGTCCACCGAACAGCCGCGTCACCTCCCGGCTCCCCTGCTCGAAAGCGTCGAAGATCTTTGGCAGCAGGTGCAACGCGATCCCAACGCCGGTGTCGGTGACCGCAATCTGCAATCTTCCATCCGGCAGGTTTTCGCTCTCGATCCGGATCGTCCCGCCGGATTGAGTGAACTTGATCGCGTTCTTGACCAGGTTCCAGAGAATCTGCTGGACCCGCGTGCTGTCCGCCTCGATGACGTGCTGCTGCGCCTGGAGATCAACCTCCAACTCGAGCTGCGCCCCCCGGATATCCGCCTCACACATCTCGACGACATTGCGGATCTTCTCGTGCGCATCCACGGAGCCGAAGTGCAATTCCAGCTTTCCGCGGCTGATGCGGGTCAGGTCCAGCAGGTCGTCGATCAGCCTCGCCTCGAGTTCGACGTTCCGGCAGATCATCCGGGCCAGATCGCGCTGCTCGGCTCGCGCACCCGGATCGCTGCCCAGCAACTGCGCCGCCGTCATCACCGGCGTCAGCGGCGTGCGCAGCTCGTGCGACAACACCGCCAGGAACTGATCTTTCGCCACGCTCGCCGCCTCCGCCACCTCCTTCGCCTGCTCCAACTCCGCCTCAATGTGCTTGCGCGCGGTGACGTCGATTGTCGCACCCATCAGACGCTGGGGCCTCTGCGCTTCGTCGTAAAAGAGTTGCCCCGTCGTGCTCAGCCACCGCACCGCGCCGTCGGGGCGGATCGTGCGGAATTCCAGCATGCACGGCGTGCGCTTCTTCAGCACCGCCGCAATGATTTCGTTCACCCGCGGCCGATCTTCCGGGTGCACCAGTTCCAGAAACGACGCATAGCTCCCCTCAAACGTGCCGGGCTCCACGCCGAAAAAGCGGTACATCCGATCCGACCACGTCACCTGATCCTTCGCCACATCCCAATCCCACGTCCCCACGTTGCCGGCCTCAAGGCCAAGCCGCAGACGCTCTTCGCTGATCCGGATCTGCTCCTGTGCCTGCCGCCGCTCGGTCACGTCGCTGATCACTGCGACGAAGCCGATGATATTCCCCACCTCGTCGATCTCCGGCGCATAGGCGCAGCGAACGATGTGCGTTCCCACAACGCTGTACGGTGCCTCGCTTTCAAAATCCACCGTCTGCCCCGCAAGCACCAGGTCAATGTAGGGCTTGAAGATCGCGTACGCCTCATCGCCGATGATCTCCCAGATGAATTTCCCGACGATCTGGTCCGGGCGACGGTCGAAGCGCCGGGCATAGGTGCGGTTGACGAACCGATATCTCCGCTCGCGATCGAAATGCGCAACGAATACCGGCGCACTGCGGCTTATGAATTCCAGTTGTTCCCGAGTGAGGCGCAGATCCTCCCCCCGTGGCATCCCCGGCATGTGGTTGGCGATTCTCGCTCGCCATCGGCGCTCCCGATTCGTAAACGGGTCATTCCCTCCGGGGCGACCTGCCATAACCCGGCCCATTCGATGCCGCCGCGTGTTGGCGGCGCGATCCACTATAACTCGCTGGCTCTCCCTCACCAAAGGAAACGCGACGTTTGCACAGCAAAAAGAAGACACCGGCATTTCTGCACGGTGTCTTCCGGAGGGGAGAAAATGCGCCGTAGCGCAAGCGTTCCAATTTACCTATTTTACCAGATGCTGCTATCCAATGCGCATCTTAAACGCCGCTGCGACATCAGATGGAATCGGAAAGGGCACTTCTCCAACTGCAATGATTTTTTAACCAAGTGGGCCCCCGCGACGGGCCACGACGCTCCCAGAAATGCTCGCCGATTGCCCCATTTTGATTCTAACTCATTGTCATTATAAGACTAACGTGGATGCAGGTCACTCTGTCGCTTAAGCGCCGCAATTGCCTGATAAATCTGTCCTGTTGCCTCCTCCAGCGATTCATGATCCGTTGAGGCCGTCTTTAGTTCGACCGGCGGTCCGAGCGTCAGCCTCATGCGATTCGAGAACAAAAGTGCGTGCAGCATCCCTTTCCCCCGGGCGGTGCCGTTGAGATAGGCGGGGTACACCGGCACCTTCGTCTTGATTGCCATCATCGCCACGCCGGTCTGGAATGGAAGCAGATCGTTTCCCTCGGCCTCGATCTTGCCTTCAGGAAAGATTCCCAGAACCCGCCCCGCCGCCAGCGCCCGCATGGCGGCGCGCGTCGCTGTCAGATCGCGCCCGGTGGCGCTCGACAGGAATCGACTCGGCTAGCCGGAAGACCCAGTTCGTCGCCTTCACGTCGTAATATTCGCGCGCCATCATCCACACGATCAGCCGCGGCGAGACCGACTGAATCACCAGTGGATCCAGGCCACTGATGTGATTGCACACAAGAATCGCCGGCCCGGTCTCTGGAATCTGCCAGCGGCCAATCACCTCAAGCCGGTGATAGATCTGCGAGAACAGTTCGTTCCACGCGAGCAGCGCGCAGCGATTTGCGCGCTTCGGGACGCGGAGGAAAGGCGGGGGTCGGTCCCGTCACGCCGCGAACTATAGCCGGGGCGGATACGCCGGCAAACCTGGCGAGGTTGTCCTTGGCGCGCAGCACCGTTAAGTTCTGCATCACCATGATCATCGGCATTCTGGGCGATACCCATGGACGAACTGACGCGATGGCAGCCGCAATCAAGGTGCTGCAACGCGCCGGCTCGGAGTTCTACATCCACACCGGCGACGTCGGTTCGGATGCAGTTCTGGATCACTTGGCGGGCCTGCCCAGCGCGTTCGTGTTCGGCAATAACGACTGGGACCGCATGGACCTGGCGCGGTATGCCGAGAAACTGGGCATCAGTTGCTATGGCAACTTCGCCGACCTGACCCTCGGCGACCGGCACATCGCCGTCATCCATGGCGACGATCTAAAACTCAAGCAACGGATCCTTGGCGAGCAGCAGTTCGACTACCTCTTCCAGGGCCACACCCACATTGCAAAGGACGAACAGGTCGGCCGCACCCGCGTCGTCAATCCTGGCGCGCTGTATCGCGCGTCCCGCAAGACCGTCGCTACAGTCGATACCGTCAGCAATACTGTCCAACTTTACCCGGCCCCGGCCTGACCAGTCAAACCCATCCCATCGACAACCCGAGCGGCCCGTGGAAAATGTCATCCCGAAGGTAATATCGTGAACGACGCGATCTGGGACAACCGCACGCTGCTCGACTGGCCGCACGTCAGGACCATCGTCATCAAGCTCGGCACGCAGCTTTTGACCGACGGCACCGGCCGATTGAACGCGCCGTTCATGGCGAATATCGCCCGGCAGGTCGCGCAGATAGGCGAGAAACAAATCCGCACCACGATCGTCAGCTCCGGCGCCGTCGGCGCCGGCGTCGCGGAACTGGGATTGTCCAAGCGTCCCACGGACTTGGCCCGGCTCCAGGCCGTCGCTGCCGTCGGACAGCGCAAATTGATGGATGCCTGGGCTGAAGCCTTCGCACCTTGCCGGTTACCTGTGGCACAGCTCCTGCTCACGCGTGAAGACATTGACGATCGAACGCGGTTCCTCAACGTCCGCAACACGATTCACGCCGCCCATGAACTCGGCGCGGTCCCCATCATTAACGAGAACGACACGATCAGCACCGATGAGCTGGCGAGGATCACCTTCGGCGACAACGACTACCTTGCCGCCGTCATCGCAAGCGCCCTGCGCGCGAACCTGCTGATCCTGCTGACGGTGGTCGATGGCCTGCTCGATTCATCAGGGAAATCCGTCCGGATCATGCAGTCGGTCGAAGAGGCACGACAGCTCGTTCGCAAGGAAAAGAGCACGCTCGGAAAAGGCGGCATGGATTCGAAGCTCCAGGCGGCCAAACTGGTGACGGATGCCGGTGAAGCGCTCATCGTGGCCGATGGGCGCGCGGAGAATATCCTGCCCAGAATTCTCGCCGGTGAGGGTGTGGGGACGATCTTTGTGCCCGCCAGCCGCCGGCGCTCCAGCCGCAGCCGCTGGATCGGCGCCGCCCGCCCGGCTGGTTCGATCGCCATCGACACCGGCGCAGTCAAAGCACTCGTGGAGCGCAACAAGAGCCTCCTCCCCGCCGGCGTGACGAAGATCACCGGCACGTTCAGGCGCGGCGACGTGATCGAGATCATCTCCCCCGAAGGCCGCCCCGTCGCTCGCGGCCTGAGCAACTATGCCTCGACCGTCATCGAAAAGATCCGCGGTAAGAAGACCGCCGAGATACGCACACTGCTCGGCGACGCCGCCTATGACGAAGTCGTGCACCGCGACAATCTGGTGATTTGTTAGTTGACGGGCGTCGGCCGATATACCAGCAGCCGCAACGAGTTCAGCACGACAACCACCGTCGATCCCTCATGAAAGAGCACTGCCACGCCCAGGTAGGTAAAACCGAGCGCCGCCAGCGGTGCCAGCACCGCGATCACGCCCAGCGCGATCGTCAGGTTCTGCTTGATGATCTTACGGCTGAAACGTGACAGGCCGATCGCGTCCGGCAGTTTGGCCAGGTCATCCGCCATCAGCGCCACATCCGCGGTCTCGATCGCAACGTCCGTGCCCGCGCCGGCCATCGCGATTCCCACCGTCGCGGCCGCAAGGGCCGGTGCATCGTTCACGCCGTCGCCCACCATGGCAAGTGCCCCGTACTTCTTCTCGAGTTCGCGCACCAGTTCCAGCTTCTCCTGCGGCAAGAGGTCCGCGTGAACCTCATCCACGCCCACCTCTTTTGCCACGGCCTCGGCGACACTTCGCTTGTCGCCGGTCAGCATGATCGTGCGGGCGATTCCAAGCTTCTTCAGCCTCGCCAGCGCGTCGCTCGCGTTTGCGCGCGGCCGATCCTGCAATCCGATTATCGCAATCGGTTTGTCATCGATGCCCACGGCAACCATGCTCTTGCCGGCGGCGCCAAGTTTCGTTATCGCGTCTTTGACAACTTCCGGAATTCCATTGGTCGCAATCATCTCTGAACGGCCCGCTGCGACGTGGCGTCCATTCACGGTCGCCCGCACGCCCAGCCCCGGCACCTGCTGCGCATCGCTCGCCTCGGGAACGGTCAATTGTCGCGCGATCGCTTCATTCACAATCGCGCGGGCCAGAGGATGCGTCGAGGTAGATTCAGCGGATGCCGCCAGCGTCAGCGCCTCGTCTTCGCTGAACGAATCCAGCGGAATGACGTCCGTAACCACGGGCTTTCCGCTGGTGACGGTTCCGGTTTTATCCAGTGCAACAACGCGTAGCCGCCCGAGATTCTCAAGGTGAACTCCGCCCTTCACCAGAACACCGATTCGCGCGGCACGTGCGATCCCGCTAAGCACCGCCGCCGGCGTCCCGATCGCCAGGCGCAGGGTGACGCTGCCGTCAGAAACGCCATCGCCTGGTAGAACCAACCGAGCCACGGACCATCCGGCCGCGCGGAAGAATGCCAAACAGTGGCGGCACCAGCGCCACCACCACCGTCCCGATCAGCACCACCGGCACATACCACCGCTCCACCTCATCGGTGAACACCTGCGTCGGCGACTTGGTGGTCTGCGCCTCGTTCACCATCTGCACGATCTTCGCCAGCGTCGATTCACCAGCGTTCTTCGAGACGCTGACAACCAGCAGACCTTCGCCATTAATGGTGCCCGCAAAGACGTTCGCCCCCGCGGTCTTTTCGACGGGCGCACTTTCCCCCGTAATCGGCGATTGATCGATCGCGCTCGCCCCGCTTTGGACGACGCCATCTGCGGGAACCCGGTCGAAAGGCCGGATCACGACGCGATCGTCAACGTTCAGATCTTCAACCCGCACCAGCCGCTCGCGCCCGTCCGGCTCCCGGATCGTCGCCGTCTCCGGCGCGAGCTTCGCCAGCGCCTCGATCGCATGCCGCGCCCGATCCATCGCGTAGTGCTCGCCCGCCCCACCGAGGGCAAAGAGTACCAGCAGCAGCGCGCCTCTTCATAATGCCCCAGCGCCGCCCCCCCGAAAGCCGCCGCGAACATCAGCACGTCGATGTCGAACTGAAACTGCCGGAGGATCTGAAACGTATTGATCGCCGTGTACCACCCCGCCAGCACGAAGCACAGGATCACCGCCGGATATCGCACTTCCTGCAAGTGAATCCAGTGCGCGATCCACGCGACCACCAGCAGCACCGCCCCGACGATGGCCATCGAAAGCTGCCGGTGCTCCGTCACCTTCAGCCAAAACCGGCTCAGCGCCCCCGGCTCCGTGGGAGCAGCCGGCGGAGCCTTGGCATCCCGCAACCGAAATCCCAGATCGTCCAGCCTCCGCGCGATCTCCGGCAGAGCGCAGGTGCGGCGATCGAACTCCACCCGCAGCGTCTTCGAAGAATAGTTCGCGCTCGCCGCCACCCCAGGCAGCTTCGCCAGCGCCGCCTCGATCACCTGCTCGCTTCGGGGTGAGAGCATCCCGTCGATGCCCAGCAGTACCTGCGCGCGCTGCTGCACAAAGCAGAACGTCGGCGCACTTCACCTCCGCTTCGAGCTGCGCTAGGGGCATCAGCCGGGGGTCGTAGTCCAGTTCCAGAACGGCCAGTTCCTCCCCGTCGTGAGCCTTCAGCCGCGCATCCCGCACCCCAGGCATCGAACGCAACCGTTCACGCAAGCACCGCCCGCAGATCTCGCGCTGGTCCCGGTCCACCGGACATCGCGCGGGAAGTTGAAACGTACGCACCGCCATGAGCTTGCACTTACAGCTTCACCCGCACTGCTTCTTAGTTTACCGCCTTCAACACATCCACCCGCGTATTATCGACCGAATTGTACACTCGATCCCCCCAGGAACGATCCGCCGCACCATCCGCCAAATCAATTGTGATTCGATCTCAGCGGCTCCAAGTGGAGTTCCCTGCACCGAGCCCGCCTGAGAATTCGCTTTCACTTCGCCGCACAGAACATCCCCGTCGCCGTTCTCACCACGAACGCCCCGCTTGCCGCAAGCTCCCGCTCCACCTCGCTCCGCATTACTTCCAGCCGTCCCGCGGTTAGTCGTGCCCTGACCTCGTCGATGGAAAGCACATAATCCATCGCCGCCTTTGACTCGGTTATGCACAGGATCCGCGATCGCCTCTCTCCCCTGACGCTGGCGAAATGCTTTGCCAGGTGCTGCTCGCCGTTCTCCAGCGAGAACGCCTCAAGCCAGCCGCCATGACCGATCGACGTCGCCCCCGGGACGAACCGTTCAACGAGTTCTATCTCGTATTGCTCCCCATCGGCGTCGTCACCCTCGATCGACCGCGATTGATCGGCAGCCCCACCGTCCGGTACGCATCCTCCGGACACCGCGCCGCAAACTCATCGTAGAACTTGTTGACGAATGTCCGCGTCGCCCACGCCGTCCCATCCGCCAGGCCGCAAATCGTCGTGCCCGGCATGATGCCCATCGTCTTTTCCAGCTCCAGCAGCATGTCCAGGTCCCGCGCCCGGCCCCGCCCATCGATGATGCGGTCCAGAATCTTTCGCATCCACGCCGACCCCTCTCGGCAAGGCGTGCACTGACCGCAGCTCTCGTGCGCATAAAATCGCACGCAATTCCGCAGCGCCGCCACCATGTCCGTATGCTCGTTCATGACGATCATGCCCGCGGTCCCCAAGCCCAGGCAGCCGCCGCGGAAACGCACATCATCGAAGTCCAGCTTGATGTCGAGTTGATCCGGCCCCAGCACGCCCATCGAAATCCCGCCGCAGATCGCCGCCTTGTACTTCCCGCCCTTCACCCCGCCGGCCATCTCGATCGACTGCTCCAGCGTGATCCCCAACTCATTTTCGTAAACACCCGGCCGATTCAGGTGCCCGCTCATGCCAAACAACTTCGGCCCCGGGCTCTTGGGCGTTCCCATCGTCTTAAACCACGCCGGCCCCTTTTCGATGATCGGCGGCACTAGCGCCAGCGTCTCCACGTTGTTGATCACCGTCGGCCGCGCAAATGCTCCCGCAATCGCCGGGAACGGCGGTTTATTCCGCGGCCAGCCGCGCTTGCCTTCCAGGCTCTCAAGCAACCCGGTCTCTTCCCCGCAGATATACGCCCCCGCCCCGCGGTGGACGTAGCATTCCAGTTTGAACTGCGAGCCGAAAACGCCCTGCTGCCCAAAGACCTTGTTGTCGCACGCTTCCTTAAGCGCCTTCTCGAGCACCTGTGCCTGCCGGTGATACTCGCCGCGGATGTAGATGTAGGCAACGTCGCACTGCGTAGCCAGCGCGCTAATCGCAATGCCTTCGAGCAACTGGTGCGGATCGTAGTCGATGATGTACCGGTCCTTGAACGTCCCCGGCTCGCTCTCGTCCGCGTTCACCGCCAGATAATGCGGCCCCTTCTTTTCGCGCGGCACAAACGACCACTTCTGCCCCGCACTGAATCCCGCCCCCCCGCGCCTGCGCAGACCGGACTCGGTCACCACCTTGATGATCTCCTCCGCCTTCATCTCCAGCGCTCTGCACGCGCCCCGTAGCCGCCGGTGGCGACGTAATCATCGTAACCAATCAGCTTGCGCTGATCTGGATCGATCGGAATTCGCTTGGTCAGTACCGGTTCGTTGAATGCCATGACTTTTCCCGTGGCACGGGCTCTAACCCGTGTTCTTGTTGTCGCCGCCGATTTGTTTCGGCTCCACAATCACTTCATCGATCACAATCCGCCGCAGCACCTGATCGGGCTTGCCTTCGACCTTCGCCTGCTGCACCGTCTCTTTCCGGTACACCACCTTCGGCGCCGGGTTGACGACTGCCTTCTTCACGAAACCGACCTGCCGGCCCAGCCAACCCATCAAGCTGTTTGGCTTCTTATTCGCCACGTCTCGCTCGTCAATTGCACGTCATTCTGCGCCGACCGGCAACCCGCTCACCGTCGCATAGGTCACCGGATCATAGCCGTCGATGAACCGCTCGATATCGCCGATGCTGCGCTTGCTGTGTCCAAAGGTCAGAATCGCGTCCTTCGTCTTCTCTTTGCTCCACTTCAGCACGCTCATCTGATAAGCGGCCACCATCATCCCCGTCCGTCGAACGCCCTGCGCACAGTGCACGAGCACCGGCTGCCGCTTTTTGTTTTCAACCGTGTCCAGAAACTCCTTCACGTTCGCCTGCGTCGGCCAGCCGCCCAGCGTCACGGAAATCCAATAAAACCGAATCCGACTGCGCCGGCAAAAGTCCTCTTCCTCCGAAAACGGCTTCCGCTGCCGCTCCTTCGCATCGAGCAGGCACACCACCGCATTCGGCTGCACGTCCGAAACCGTCGTCTCATACTCCCGCAGCGTCCGAAATCCCGTCCGATACAGCACACCCTGCTTCACCGTCGCCAGGTGATACGTCTGAAAAAAGTTCATCCACACGTACACGCCGATCAGCACGACCAGCACGGCAAGGGTTCCGATCCACATGTACGCTCGCGGAATGGAAGAGAATCTCAACATCTGATCATTCAATCATCGGACCATCGCGTTCAATGGCCCGATGACTCGATCGCTCAATTCCTAATGCCCTTGCTCCCACGTCACCGTCGGGTCCTGGTATTCCGCCGGATCATCCGGCAGCTTGTCGATCTCCGCCTCCAGCTTCTGCGGCGTCAGATCCTCGTGCAGCACCTCGTTCACCAGCGCCACCGGCGCCGTCCCGCACGATCCCAGGCACTCCAGCTCCACCAGCGTATAGCGCTGATCGCGGGTGGTTTCCCCCAGCTCGATCCCCAGCTTCTCCATCATCCGCTCGGTCAGCTGCCGCGACCCGCAGATCTCACACGACAGCGACCGGCACACCTGAATCAAATATTTCCCCTTGGGCTTAAGCCAGTATTCCTCATAGAACGTCGCCGTATCCATCACCTCCGCCGGCGCCAACTCCAGGAACTCCGCCACCTCTTCCAGCGCTGCCGGCGGAATCCAGTTGTATGCATGCTGCACCGCATGCAGCACCGGCAGCAAACACGCCCGCTTCGTCGGATACCGCGGAAAGTACTTTTCCGACAACTCAGCCTTCATCTCATCGGTGAGATACTGCGTCCCTTTATCGATGACTGCCGTACGACGATCTTCTGCGATCCAAGCCATGAATTGAATGTTGAATGATGAATGCTGAATGACGAACAAGGCGTTCAGCTGGACATCGCTCAAACATCTCCTTTACTTCGATTCTTTGCGGTTTTGACCGAGACAACGAAAACGCGAGTCAACTCGTCCGCTTCGCGATACAGGTTTTGAAGCAACGCTGCCTCAACGAGGCCGGATTCCTGAAGCAACTCCAGCCAGTAAATCGTCTCGTCGAGTTCCTGCGTCGCGCTCTGCATTTTGCTGATGAACTCAGCGGGCGACCTCGCCCGCGCCGCCTCGCGGTACTGCGCTCCAACCGACGTTCCACATCTCAACAGCTGCTGCCCGATGACACCCGCCGCGTTTTTTCTCGACAGGGCAGAGTACAAGCGAATGATTCGCAGCGCAAAATCCTTCGTTCGTACCTTCAGATCCCGCTTTTTCTGTTCATCCTTCAGCATTCATCATTCATCATTATCTATCTGTCCAGCTCCGCCGCGATTACATTAATGCTCCCCAGCACCGCTACCACGTCCGAAATCATGTGCCCCTCCATCATCTTCGGGAAACACTGATAGTTGATGTACGAGCACGGCCGTGTCCGCGCCCGCCAAGGCACGTTCTCACCGGCGCTGACGATGTAATATCCAAGCTCCCCATTCCCCGACTCGATGCACCCATACACCTCGCCCCGCGGCGCCTCAAACCCGCGGTTCGTCATGATCAGCTCGAAGTGCTGAATCAGCCCCTCAATTGACGAATAAACCTGATCCTTCGGCGGCAACACTTCCTTCCCTTCCGGGCTCACGTTCACCGGCCCCGGCGGAATATTGTCGATCAACTGCCGAATGATCTGCAGCGATTGCCGCACTTCTTCCATCCGCACCAGATACCGTGCATACACATCCCCCGTCTCCATCACCGGCACCTTGAACTCGACAGCCGGCGCCCCCTGCCCGTCCCAGTTGTCCGCATAGCACAAATAGGGCTCATCCTTGCGAATATCCCGCCGCACCCCGCTCGCCCGCGCCAGCGGCCCCGACAGGCTCCAGGCGATCGCCTCCTCGCGGCTCATCACGCCGATCCCCTGCGTGCGGTCAATAAAGATTCGGTTCTTCGTCAGCAGCTTGTTCACATCATCCGCGGCCCGCGGCATCGCTTCATCGATGAAGTGCTTCACCATCCGCTTGAACACCGCTTCATCCGGCAGGTCCATGTTCAACCCGCCCACCCGCGTCCACGAAGTGTGAAACCGCTGCCCGGACATGTACTCGACGATGTCGTAGATCAGCTCACGCTCGTTAAAGCCGTAGAGAAATGCCGTAAACGCCCCGAGGTCCAGCCCCGCCGCCCCGATGCACAGCAGATGCGACTGAATCCGCCCAAGCTCATTCGCGATCGTTCGCAGCACCTTGCACCGCGGCGTCAGATCGATCCCCATCAGCTTCTCGGTCGCCAGGTGCCACGCCAGCTCATTGTAGATCGGGGCCGAGTAATCCATTCGGTCCACGATCGTGACGTACTGGTTGTAGTTCAGGTGCTCCCCGAGCTTCTCAAACCCCGAATGCAGATACCCAATGTGCGGCGTCGCCTTGACGATTCGCTCACCATCCAGCTCCAGCACCAGGCGGAGGGTGGTGTGCGTAGCGGGATGCTGCGGCCCGAAATTCAGCGTCCAGCGATTGCCCCCATCCCCGCTCTCGTTCGGCAACAACTCCGGCGTCGCTTCCGTCAATGTATAAGGCATCGGCTGCTCTAACCTTTCGCAACTGCGGGCGCAACACCCGCAAGGGGCGCGGAATTATACGGGCCACCCCCACTTCGTGCCACACTTCACAATCCCATTCTCATTGCCCCGGGTCCATGACGCTTTAGGCGGCGTTCATTTAGCGTAGGCAGGCCGATTGGCCCAATGTCTCTCCCAGCGTTAGTCCTGGCTGATCCAGTTCACGCGTAACATCAGCACCGCTTCGATGCCGCCTGGACTCCAGAACGGTTCGGTTCCCTTCACCCGCTTGTTGCATGGCTTCACCGCAGCCTCGGTGACGCCTGATCCGATGGGCCATCCCCGGACGCGGTATGCCGGATCGTTCATGTGCTCCTGGTGCCTGGTAAAGTAGCCCACATTCTGGTGCAACACATGACGCGGGTGCTGCGGCGGGTCGGTGGGCAGCGGCTCGCCCAGGCGTTGGGATTGCTCGGTCAAGGCGGCGATCACCTCCTTCACCCGTCCATCCCACAGCAACGCCTCGACGCGTTCGCCCCAGATCGCCGCTTCTGGAGTATCAGCGCCATACCCCGCCTTGGCGCAATCCCATAAATGCTCGCTGGCGTGGCACCAGTCGATGATCCGGGCGGTCAGGCAAAACTCCCGCTCCAAGACCGGGTCCAGCCAGTTGCCGCCATCTCCCATTCCGATGCCCCCCTCGGCCTGCCGAAGCCCACGTCGCTCCACAGCGCCTGACTCGCCGCAAGCCCTGCAGGGCCTCCGGGTCGCTTCGACAACGCCTTGAACGCTGTGCTAAGAGCCCGTTTGTGAAGAATCATCCCAGCAGAGGACATTCCGCTCCCAAGTTGCGCCCCAATCTCCTCCCGGCCCACACCGTACTCTCACCGTTGTAGTACCGTACCCTCCCCACCCCTCCCCGAACCCGGTTTTTGCCCCTTCTGACGACTTGGTGGTCCGAACATGACAATTTGCCGCACCGGCCAAGCGGCCCGAGGGGCCCTTTGAGCACTTCAGCGCTGGATCGTTCGTAAGCCCTTGTCTGTTCATGTGTTGACCGCAGTTCTGGACTGAAATTGCCAGCTTGTAGTGGCAGCGGCCCCCGTCCATTCCCACCACCAGCAGTTGCGGCTCGTTGGCCGGACACGGGGGCCTGTGCCCCTCTTCGTACGCCGGCACTTCCGCTTCGCTCCAGCGTTGCACCTGCTTGCCGTCCAACGCTTCCATGCACCCGTCGATGCATAAGGCCCGGGCAGCATGGTCGAATGCCTGCACCGCCGCCTCTCGGCTCAAACGCTCGGCCGCACGCGGCGTCAGCAACGCTTCCGACGGCAATGCCCAGTCACGGTTCTGAGGGGGAAAAAGACCCGTCGCCACAACGACAGCGGCAGTGCTGCTTCTCAATCACCACCACCCCTTCCGGCGAACGCACCTCCGTCCGGGTCGTCTGCTTCTCCCAGCCCAGGAACGTCCGAGCCTTGAGCGGAGCCGAATCCTCCGCAGCAATCACCTTGTCCAACGAGGCCATGAACACATCGATCACGCTTTGACGTGCTTCCTGACGGGTCCTACGGGCCGGCATGGCTTCCTCCTTGAAGCAAATCCCACCGACAATCATTTTAACCCTAAAATCGGCCGCCTAAAGTGTCACGGACCCACGGGGCCAAGACACCACAAAACCTTTTGCCGCCGCGGGTTCCGCATGTAAAATGCCAACCAATCCCGGCACGCTGATTAGCGCCGGTCGTTCAGTCAATCATAGTTGCCTCGCCAGTGGAGATATTCTTGGATGACAACGTCGAGCTTCGCGATGACCTTGGCGGCATCGATTGGGCGACGCTGAAGAGCGATCTTGCCTCGGATCACTTCGACAATGGACGTTCGCCGGAGGCGTTGCAACGATCATTCGAAGCAAGCCCGGTTGTTGCGATCGCATGGCTCGACGGAAGGGTGGTCGGAACCGCACGCGCCCTCACGGACGGCGTTTGCAACGCGTACGTCGTGGACGTGTGGACGCGCTCCGACTTGCGGCGGCGCGGCATTGGCCGTGAGTTGATGCGGACGCTAACCGCCCGGCTCAACGGGCAGCACGTCGGCCTCTTCACTTCCGACGCGGCCGCATTCTATCAATCGCTCCAATTCGAGGCGGATGCCGGTGGTTTCAGCAAGGTCGTCGGAAAATGGTTGAGCGGCGAGGCATAACGGCAATACGTATACGGCACGGAAACGCCATGCCCGAAGCACAGCCGCCTGGGCCGATTCTGACCTATGGAACCCCGGAAGCGACGCCGGCGGGAAGGTCCCACTTCGCGTATGCTTCGCGATTGCGGTAGTCTCATTGCTCTGGCAGTTCGCGAACGCGTTCGACTACCTTACTGGGCTGTGGCGTCTCTCTCTCAATTACGACATACGCAATGCCATTGGTATGAGCGCTGCCGGCGTAGCAGCCTTCTTGGCCGTTCGATCGTACCGTCGCCCCTTCCGCAAGAGACTCCTCTCCCACATAGCCGTCTCCGTATCCGTGCTCGCGATCCTGTTTGCAGCGACGTGCATCCCGCATCTCTAGCAAGCGCCGCTTGTTCGGGTGCCGTATAACCAAAACGATGAATCCCGCTTTTGGCCAAGGGGCTTTTGGCGCGCGGCTCTTCTGCGACGCCGCCGCGGAGCGGCGGGCCGCGATCATCCTGCGCCTGGACAGCTCCTGATGCAGCGTGCACGCCTGCTCATCTTCGCCAAGGCAGTCTCCGCCGTCGCGGAGGCAATCTCCTCTTGCGCCCACGGTCGCAAACGGCGTTCTCCCGGCCGCGGGCCACCCTCGTCGGGCGAACCCACGGGCGCACGCCAGATCAGGACAACCGCCTGGCCAGGTCAAATCGCAGCGCGCCTCGAAGATGAATGATGATACAATCCCCATAGCGGCGGCCGGTTCAGTTCAACCGACTTTATGCGGCGTGCGACCGACCGCCTGGCCAAACGCTGGCCTTGCGGCGCACTCCGCATAAAGTCCTATTCGGTATGCGCCCTCAACCACCCGATTTCTGGAATGCTCCGGCGCATCGATCGTTGCGTCGCGTCACGCTTGTCCTCGGGCTTCTTTCGCTCGCTGTAGCGGCATTCGCCGTCGTGTTGTTTGCATGCTCGCCGGGTTGGGAGTTCGCAGGCATGGTCGTCTGGTGCGCCTTCTTCGCCTTCGAAAGCTTCCATGTCACGTGGCGTGGCCGCTTCTGGCCGTAATCATTCTCGTTGGACCGGGCGCATAACCAGACGTTGCAACGGACCGGCCCGGCGTTGAGCGTTGTGGTACACTATAGCGTCGGTCGGTGCCGTGCCCGCCGGTGAATGCTAGCTCGTTAGCCACCGCTGAAGACCCATGCCCCTTGTGACCGTAGAGCAACTTCGAGAGCGCCTCGGCTGGCAGAACATCCGCGAGAAGCCGATGCCCGAATACCGGATGCGTTGGTTCTCTGCGGTTCCCGACGACGAGTCGCTGCCGTCGGTTGACTTTCTGTTCGACGACAAAGTCGAGTTCCTTCAACAGGTCGGAAGCGGCGAGTGGCATTGTCACCCCGACGAGATCGACGACGCTATCGACCTTGCCCGCAAACTCATTCACCACGAGAAATGCATACTGGAAGAGCGCAACAAGAAAGGCGAGTACAGCGGAAGCGGTCCGGTCGCTCCGAATGAAGTGATGGGTACGCTTCGGCTTGATGCCGACCATTTCGTTCGGAGGTTTTTCGGCCAACAGCCGGTTCGTGAGGCGATTGACTTCACACGGTACGTCAAAGGGAAGCAACTGTACATCGAGCTGAAACGAAAAGCCGAGTCGGACGCGATGTGGGCGTCGCTTGGCAAGGCACCGCCAGACTTCTAGCGACGGCGGTCCGGCGGCGGTGGATAACCACGCAACTATGAATCCCGCTTTCGGCCAAGGGGCATTTGGCGCGCAGGCCCTTCCGCGACGCCGCCGCGGAGCGGCAGGAGCGTTCGGTTTGGCCGATCGCTCTGCTCGCCCGTGATGCGGTGGTTGTCTGGCGTGTGTGCCGCGGCGTGCCGTGGAAGCAGATCTGCAATCATCTCCGGCGTGCTCGCCAGCGTCTCAAACGCGTGTCAGTCGCCGAGGGGGTTCATCACGCAGCACATGCTCTTGAACTTGCCGAGGTCCAGCCCGAGAATCGTCGGGTATTCCATGCAATCCTCCTCTGGCAAGGGACGCCGGTCGTCGCGGATCGGCAGCGGGATTGCATGGGTTCTTTGCACTGGACCGCGGCGGCACAACCGGTTCCATCCGGGAACTCTCCGGCCAACTGATCATCACGCAGACGCCGGAAAACATGTCCCAAGTCGAGGCTCTGCTCCACTCCCTGCGCCAGGGGACGGGCGTCGTCCTGAATGTCGAGACGCGATTCATCAGCGTCGATACGGGCAGGTGGTGGCCCGAGCTTCAGGCAATTCTCCAACCCGCCCTGGATAAGAGTGCCCCCTTCACGCTCACCACCGCCAAGTATCGCGACCTGATGCAGGCCGTGCGATCCACTAAGGCAGCCGAATTGCTCACCGCACCCCGCATCACGCTCTTCAACGGCCAGCACGCCAGCGTGTCTGTCGGAAGTCAGACCAGCTACATCTCCGGCTTCACGCCCGTGAAATCCCCCAACGGCGACATGCGCTATGAGCCGCAAAGCAGCAACCTCTCCGAGGGCATCACGCTGGATGTCACCGCCACCGCCAGCGCCGATCGCCAGTCCGTCACCCTCGCCTTCCACCCCAAGCTGAGCAAGTTGCTCGAAATGCGTTCCGAGCCCTGGCCCGACGCCGACGACGCCAAACAGTTGCGCATTCAGAAGCCGGTCCTCTATGTTCAGGATGTCTACACCACCGTCACTATCCCCGCCGACCGCATCGCCGTCGTCGCCGCCAGTCCCGCCCGCGGCAAATCCGGCTCCGCCACCCGCCCCGCCGACACCCGCCATCGGCTATTCATCCTGGTGAAGGCTTCGGTGGTCAATCCAGAGAAGAAGAAGTAGGGGCGGGGGTCTTCCCACGCCCGTTCGCGGCTCCGTGATCGCCAAGGACCCGCCCGCGCCATCCATGGAGCAGGAATCCGGTTTTTTTCTGTCCGCTTTTGGCGCCGACCGCACACGAGCAATGCGGAAGGGGCCACTGCGCGTCCCGCCCCAAAAAAGGGTACCGCGTACCAGCCTCAGCCAAAAAGACACGGCCGCGGACGTCGCTTGCCTGTTCATCCGAGTCAGCCAGTTCGAATACCACAACCCGGAGATGCACCATGAGATCCCCCGCCTGTTGGACTCTGAGCATCGCGCTGTTCCTCTGCGTTTCGCTTCCCTTATCCGCCCCGGCCGACCCGACGTTCGTCCCGCTTACCGCGCCTACGCCGCGATGTCGCGCAATGGCCAGCACGTGCTCACCGTCCAGAGCAACGGCAACGTCCTGCAGTGGACCCCCGCCACCGGCCAGACATCGCTCGGCCTCAACGTCGGAGCCAACGGCTACGTCTCCGCCATCACCGATGACGGCACGATCGTCGCCGGCTACCACAAAAACGCCTCCAACGTGACCACCGCCTTCCGCTGGACCGCCGCCACCGGCTTCACCGACCTCGGCGACCTGCCGGGTGGCTCCACATACAGTCTGGCCTACGCCATGTCCGCCAATGGGAACGTCATCGTCGGCTACAGTTCTTCCGCCAACTCCGGCACGGGCAAAGAAGGCTTCCGCTGGACACCGGCCACCGGCATCCAGCCGCTCGGCGATCTTCTGGGAGGCAAATGCGACAGCGATGCCACCGCGATTTCGGCGGACGGCTCGGTCATCGTCGGGACCAGCAACCAGACGGCCGGCTATGAAGCCTATCGCTACACCGATGCCACAGGCATGCTCGGCCTCGGCAACGTCCCCGGCGGCTACTTCAACAGCCAGGCCTACGACATCTCCTCCAACGGAAACGTCATCGTCGGCTACAGTTCCGACTCGCTGAACCGCGAGCAGGCGTTCCGCTGGACCGCCAGCGACGGCCTGGTCCCTCTCGGCTTCGCCTCAACCGATCCCGATGAATGGAGCCAGGCCCACGCCGTCAGCAACGACGGAAACCTCATCGTCGGCAACAACAACACCGGCACCACGCTTGCCGACATTCGCGCCATCGCTTGGGACCCCACCCACGGCATGCGTTATCTCCAGGATGCTCTCTTTGCGGACTACGGCCTCGCCCTCCCCGCCGGCCGCAATCTAGCCCACGCCTGGGATGTCTCCGACGACGGCCACACCATCGGCGGCTCCAGCTACAGCACTTCGGGCGTGGACAGCGCCTGGATCGTGACCGGCCTCCCCGAGCCGACCAACCTGCCTCTGTTGGCCCTGGGCGCCATGCTGATCTCCCGTCGATTGCGCAGTTCACCCACACGCTTGCGCGCTGCCTGAATCAAAGATCCATCCCCGGCCACCTGCCCCCACCCGCCGTTCGATTACCCCCCCTGCGGCCCCATCCCCCCGCAAATCCGCGAAGAAGCGACTTCACAGCGCCCCAACAACCTATCGACATTCGTTTGTACAAACCGACCGACTCACACCGTACTCTCTCCGTAGTCACACCGTGCAAAAGATGGGCACCAAAGCCAACCATACCCGTCGGCGTAAGCCCCCAAACCAAGTGCTGATTCCGCACAAACCCATTGGTCATTGTCAATTTGACGCAAACCCATGTGATGCAGGATGCAACAACCTCAGTACACGCGAACCACTCGTTCGGCACTGGCGCTCCGGCTTTATGCCGACGGGCCTTTTGCCCTCCCGCTGCTGCACGATGCCGCACAGCGCTCCATCACGGCCGTTTTTCCTCCGGCTGCGGCAGACGCAACCGTTTTCCTTGTCACACATTCACGAATTGAATAAGATAGAGCAGTTGAAATCGGATACGCGCCTAAAACGCATGTCCGGCGTGTTGCGGCTATGATGCGGATCACCGCCACGCGTTATTTGGCATTTGTGACGCAACGTCTTGCCTGATCATGGCTTAAACCATTATCTGGCAAGGGGTTCGACTCGACCGTGGATCTATCAGGAGTTCAATTCGTGCAGGTGCTGGCGCTGATCGCAGCGGCGACGCTCTCGCTGCTGGCGATCGTGGCCCTGCTCTTGATCGCGCAATCCGGAGGACAGGGTGCAGCCCTCCCCCTGATCGCGCCGCGCTCGCCGGGGATGCCCCCGGCCTGCGTGCTGCTGCGCGCCCCCGAGGGCATCGGCAAGTTCACTGCCAACCCGGGCTCCTCCAATCCCCTTCCACCGGGCCAGTCTCACCCAGCTCGCCGGACCCGGCGAGTGATTCTCCGCGCGCTGGTTCGACCAGCGCACGGCTGCGACGCAAACGCCCCTTTTTGCACTTGATCCGCAAGGATTTTTCGCCCGTCCCGTGGCACGAGGCCGCGCAGGGCAGAAGGGGTTGTTATGCCGGTCGTTTGGGGTTTGATTGGGTTCGTCCTCGGGGCCGTGGCCGTCGTTGGGTTCGTTCAGTTCGCCACGCGCAGCACACTGTCCAAGGCCAGGGCCGATGCCGACCAGATCCGGACCAATGCCCAGCAGGAAGCCACCAACAAGGCCAAGGAGATCGAGCTCGCCGCCCGCCAGCAGCAGCTCAAGCTCAAGGAGACCTTCGAGCGCGAGCAGGAGGCCTCCGCCGCAAGCTCGAAGAGCACGAAAACCGCCTCTCCAAGCGCGAGGACACTCTCGACCGCAAGCTCGACACCCTCTCGGTCAAGGAAAAGAATCTCGATGATCTCGAACGCCGCCTCGGCACACGCGAAAAGCTCGTCGCCGCCAAGGAGCAGCAGCTCGAAGGCGTCCTGCGCGAACAGCGCGACCGCCTGCTGCAGATGACCGGCATGAGCGTCGAGCAGGCTAAGGAAATGCTCCTCCGCCGCATCGAAGACGAGTGCAGGCGCGAAGCCGGTGAACTGATCCAGAAGACCATGGAGCAGGCCCAGGAGGAGGCCAGGGACAAATCCCGCCAGATCATCCTCCAGGCCATTCAGCGCTACGCGGCCGACCAGACCGCCGACCACACCGTCAGCACCGTCACCATCCCCAGCGACGACATGAAGGGCCGCGTCATCGGCCGCGAGGGACGCAACATCCGCGCTTTCGAAAAGGCCACCGGCGTGGACGTCATCATCGACGACACCCCCGGCGTGGTCGTGGTCTCCTGCTTCGATCCCGTCCGCCGCGAAGTCGCCCGGCTGTCGCTGGAGCGGCTGGTCCAGGACGGCCGCATCCATCCCGCGCGGATCGAGGAAGTCGTCGCGACCACGACCAAGGAGATGGAGGAGGAGCTCGTCAAGATCGGCAAGGCCGCCGTCCAGGAGGCCAACCTCAGCGTCTCCAAGCCGGTCATCCCCATGCTCGGCCGCCTGCACTTCCGCACCAGCTACGGCCAGAACGTGCTGCGCCATTCGCTGGAAGTCGCCTACCTCTCGCAGGTGATCGCCGATGAACTGGGCCTCGACGGCACGCTGGCCCGCCGCTGCGGCCTGCTCCACGACATCGGCAAGTCCATGGACCACGAAGTCGAGGGCGGCCACCCCCAGATCGGCATGGAATTCCTCCGCCGCTTCAACGAATCCGAAGCCGTCCTCAACGCCACCCTCGCCCACCACGGCGACGTGCCGGCAACGACGCCCTACACGCCGATCGTCATGGCCGCCGACGCCATCAGCGCCTCGCGCCCGGCGCCCGCCGCGAAAGCCTGGAGCGCTACGTCAAGCGCCTGCGCGAGCTGGAGGAAGTCGCCCTCGCCTTCGACGGCGTTCGCCAGGCCTACGCCATTCAGGCCGGCCGCGAGGTCCGCGTCATCGTGGACGCCAAGATGGTGGACGACAAGAGCAGCACCAAGATCGCCCGCGACATCGCCAAGAAAATCGAGAGCGAAATGCAGTACCCCGGCGAGATCAAGGTCACGCTCATCCGGGAGCTGCGCACCGTTGAGTATGCAAGGTAACCGCCGCAAGGCATCGAGTTTTCAGGAAGGAGCTGATTGATGGCCAAGCTGACAGTTGAGAATGTCGGATCGTTCGAAGTGCCCGCGGACATGCGCCTGGTCAATGCGCTGGAGCAGGTCGCCAGGGTGGATCAACTCCACGCCTGCGGCGGCAATGCCCATTGCACCACCTGCCGCGTGGAATTCGTCCAGGGCGAGCCGGAGAAGATGACCCAGGCCGAGAAGGATGTGCTTTCCGCCCGCGGCCTGCTCGACACGCCGCACCTGCGATTGAGCTGCCAGATCCTGTGCGATCACGACATGCAGGTCAAAGCGATTTCGCGTCTGGCCGGTTCGGGACGAAAAGATGCGGGCGATGCGCCCGAGCCCCAGATCACGCCCCCGCCGGTGTGGACGAAAAAGTGATCGCGCCGGGATGAATCGCGCCCCCGGAGGGCCTTACACCCACCCGTGCCGTTTCATCCAGTGGCTCGCCCAGGCCGCCATCACGATTCCGATCAAGCCCATGAACAGCGACGGCGGAAGCGGTGCGATCGGAGAATCCTCCTCCGGCGGCTCGCCCGGCGCGACCGCCTCGTGTGCCGCGATCGGCTGCTCCTGCGCGGCATCGAGTGCCGGGGGAAGCCACGGGTCGTCCCAATGGGCCTGGGAATCGGCAAGCTCAACGCCCGAAGCGCTCGCGGCAGGTGCGTTGCGAGCGGGCTCCGCGCCCGCCGCGCCTGAAGGCAGCGCCAGCAGCGCCCCCTGCAGCGTCATCGCGATTGCGATGGATGTCCAACGCATAGCTCACTCCTTCCCAAACCCGCCGGCGCATACACGCACGATTCAGCACTTCAGCGTGCGCTGAATCGCCAGCATCAAATTCGGTTTGCCATTTGCTTGATCAACGGCGCAAGCCCACTTCGGCGAGTAGCATATTATTGGACCCTCTCAGCCCGCTTTGGTCAAGGACAGACGTGAAACTGCAGCACCCTCGACCTGGATCGGCGGTGTGCAACGGACGCGAAAGTCATGATCTAAGCTGTACTTAGCTCCCGCCGCCATTCAGTCTTCATCGACGCGCTGATATCGATAGACCGCTTTGTAGAGCCCGGTGACCTTCCCACTGGCAACCGTCTGTGGCCGGTAGCGCTCGTTGCGAGGCTGGAGCCGGATGACGGCGGCGCCATCCTCATTCTCGAAGAACACGCGTTTGAAGGTGGTCTGACCGTCGTCGAACCGTATAAAGCAGTCGTCCCCGTTCTTCGGAGCCGCCGACGGAGAGAAGATGACAATGTCCCCGGCACGGTACTTGGGCATCATGCTGTCGCCGTGCACGCGGGCGGCAAAGGCGTCCTGGTCCTGAACGTCCGGACACCCCACGTATTCATCCGCCACCCCCTTCGGATAAGAAAGATCGGTAAAATCCCGCGGATATCCGGCAGAAACACGATTGATCACCGGCACCGCATTGGTCGCAATCTGCTCGACATTTCCAGCGGATTTCTCCACCAGTTCCTGGAGCACGCCGCTCAGGAACATCTCGTCGAGGTTGATCGGAACAGAATCGCCGGGTGGCCGGCAAGGCGCGATCGGTGAATCAGACTTCCCCTCCTGCAACAGCCGGGTCAGCACTGCCCGAACGTCTCGCGGCGTGCGCTGAAGATGGGCCTGGCTCACCAGTTCCCCGGCGGGAAAACCCAGCACCTGTTCGAGCCGGCGAAGCTTCTCATCACTTGGTGGGTTGGGAACGCGCCCCGTTTCGATCAGCGAGAGATACGGCTTGGAAATGCTTGTTCGCCCGGCCAGTTCATCCAATGTCAACCCCAGGCGGCGGCGCTGACGGCGAAGTTTGGTCCCGAGCGAATCCATGAAGACATCGGCGCAGACAGGCGACCAAATGCCCTAACATAATTACCGATTCAGATTCAAAAATCAAAGAGAAATATCTTACATAATCCTAACATGAGTTAGGGCAATGAGTTGCTGTTTATTTCTCTGTAAACACCTTCGGAGCCGGCACCGTCGCGACCAGGGGAATTGCCAGAAGTGCTAATGCGCTCCCCACGGCAAAGGTCGCCATGACATGCCCGTTCAGCCAATGAACGTGCCAGAGCATGCCAGCCACGATGCACGCGACAAGCTGCCCCACGCCGCTGGCGGTGTAGTACAGGCCAATCGCGCCGGCACGCTGACCTTTGGGGACGACGTCCGTCACGAACGCCTTGGAGATTCCCTCGGTCAGCGCCTGATAAAGCCCATAAGCACCCAAAAGCAGCCAGGGCGCCAAGGTCGATTGAAAGATGCCGAAGCCAAGATAGACCCCGGCGTACACGAACCAGCCGCTAACCAGGATGGGCTTCCGGCCGATTCGATCCGAAAGCTTCCCCAGCGGAAGCTGCGCCAGCGCGTAGATTGCATTGTAAACCGCGTAGGCGAGGATGACCGCTTCAAACCCCAGGCCGACTTCTTTGCTCCGAAGGATCAGGAATGCATCCGTGCTGTTACCCAGCGAGAAGACGATGTTGGCAGCGAGCAGATGCCAGAAGGCGCGGGTAGCTCTGAAACAGCGGCGGCGCCACCGGCTTGTCCTTTGCGATGGGGTGCGGAATGTCGCGAACCGCAAGCCCCGCCACCAGGGCGCTGATCACGCCCGGTGCCAAAGCGATGAAGAAGAGCCATTGCAGATGATCGCGCACCGCTGGAACGGTCGCGTAGAGCAGCAGTGCAAACAGCGGTCCCAGCACCGCGCCGCACGTGTCGGCGGCACGATGGAAACCGAACGCAACGCCACGAAATTCGGGATGCGTGGAATCGGCAATCAGCGCATCCTGCGCCGCGGTGCGAATCGACTTGCCCAGCCGATCGCTGCACCGGCCAATGAAAAACAGCGGCCAGCCCAGCAGAAACACGGCGCAGCCCATCAGCGGTTTGCTCACCGCCGACAGCGAATACCCAGCCACGACAAACGGCTTGCGCCTTCGAAATCGATCCGACAGCGCCCCGCCGATCCAGCGCAGCCCGCTGCTGATTCCCTCGGCAACCCCATCGATCAATCCCAGCAGCGTCGGCGACGCCCCCAGCGTCATGGTCAGGAACAGCGGCATCACCGGATACAACATCTCGCTGGCGAGATCGGTGAAGAAGCTCACCCAGCCCATCGCGACGACGTTGCGGGAGATACCGTGAAGAAGCTTTCGTTTTGGCGGAGCGTCTGTGGTCGTCATAGATAAGGGTTCGCATCATATCGCCGCCATCGACTCTTGGGGATGGGATGTCGAAAGGTTCGCTAAGCCGCTAGAATTCGCCGCATGTCGAATGGCGGCGAGCCATGGACGGTTGGGCGCCTGCTGGAATGGACCAGCGGCTTCTTCGCGCGTAAAGAGATCGATTCGCCGCGGCTTTCTGCCGAATTGCTGCTGGCACACGTGCTGGACATGCCGCGGATCAAGCTCTACACGGATTACGAAACCGCAGTGAACGAGTCGCAAGCTGGCCGACTATCGCGAGTTGGTTCGCCGGGCCGCCGAGCACGAGCCGATCGCCTATCTGACTGGACGTGCCCATTTTTTCAACCTCGAGCTCGAGATCGAGCCCGGCGTTCTAATTCCCCGGCCGGACACGGAAACGCTGGTCGAAAACGTTCTTCAACTGGCCCGCAACACCGCCGGCTTCGAAGCGCCGCGTGTAATTGATTTGTGCACCGGCTCAGGCTGCATCGCCGCCGCCATCGCCTCCCGTCTGAAGGGCGCCATCGTCATCGCAACCGACGTCTCCGACCAGGCCGTCGGGGTCGTGCGCAAGAACCTCGAGCGTCTGAAGCTGAATGACCGCGTCACGGTCGCCCAAGGCGATCTATTTGAACCGCTCAAGGAGATGGTGGACGTTCGGCCGTTCGATCTGATCGTGGCCAATCCGCCTTACATCCCTACCGAGGCAATTGCAGAACTGGACCGGAACGTGCGCGATTTCGAGCCCATCGCCGCCCTCGACGGCGGGATGGACGGGCTGATGATTCATCGCCGGATCGTCGAAGAATCACCCCAGCGCCCTGCGCCGGGGGACGCATCTACCTCGAGATCCAGTTCGATCAGGGCCCGGCGATGCGCGAAATGCTCGCGCATCACGCCGAATTCGAGGACGTTCAAGTGCTCAGGGATTACGGGGGAAATCCGCGGGTGGCCACCGCACGGCGGCGATAGATCGGCCGGCGCAACCCCGATACCTGCTTAGCTCCCCGCAAAACGCGATTTTGCGCGACCTCATGGACAAACCGCCGCGTACCGATATACTGGTAACTGACAACTGCCTGCCTTGATCCATCACGAACCCCGCCTGTAGCGGCACATTCCTGATCGAACCCCAAGCCCAGTTGTAGCGCATCGTTTGGCCTGTCTCGGCTTTTTCCGCCGAAGCCCTTCAGGTGCGCATCTGCACCGTAAAGGACTGCCTCGATGCTCTTTGCCTCTTTCAAACTCTGCGCCCCCATTCTGCAAACCCTCGCTCACGAGGGCTATACAACCCCAACCCCCGTCCAGGCAGGTGCGATCCCGCACGTCCTCAGCGGCCGCGACGTTCTCGCCTGCGCCCAGACGGGAACAGGTAAAACCGCCGCCTTCGCCCTGCCAATGCTGCACAAGCTCTCCGCGAGCGCCAAGAGCAAGTCGCCGCGCGGGCTGATCCTCTGCCCCACCCGGGAGTTGGCAACGCAGATCGCCGATTCGTTTCGAACCTATGGCCGGCAGCTCTCGATCCGCACCACAACCGTTTTTGGCGGCGTCTCGCAGCATCGCCAGGTGCAATCGCTCCGCCAGGGAACCGACGTGGTCATTGCCACACCGGGACGCCTGCTCGATCTGATTAACCAGAACCTCATCGATCTTCGCCAGATCCAGTCCCTCGTCCTCGACGAGGCCGACCGGATGCTGGACATGGGGTTCATCAACGACATTCGGAAGATTGTCGCGAGGCTTCCGCAACAACGGCAGACACTGCTGTTCTCCGCGACCATGCCGCCGGAGATTCAGCGATTGGCCCACTCGCTGCTCAGGAACCCCGCCACCGTCCAGGTCGCCCCGGTCTCCAGCACCGCCGACAACATCGAGCAGTCGGTCTATCACGTCGAGCGTGCCCGCAAGGCCGACCTCCTGGCCCATCTGTATCACAGCCTTCCGATGGCCCGCACGATTGTCTTCACCCGTACCAAGCATGGCGCCGATCGCGTCGTCCGGCACCTGCATGCCCGCGGCATCCGCTCTGAAGCAATTCACGGCAATAAATCCCAGAATGCCCGCGAACGCGCGCTGGGCAACTTCCGCAACAACAAGACGCCGATGCTCATCGCAACCGACATCGCCTCCCGCGGCATCGACATCGACGACATCACCCACGTGGTCAATTACGATCTGACTCACGAACCCGAAACGTATGTCCACCGCATCGGCCGGACCGCGCGTGCCGGCGCCTCGGGCGCGGCGATTTCGCTGGTGGATCGCGAAGAGATGGTAAACCTGCGGGCAATCGAGTGCCTCCTGCGCCGGCAGATTCCAGTGAAGAGGGCGGATCACCCGGCATCAGCGCCTGCGCCTGCAGAACATCACGAACCGTCGCGGCCGGCGCATGCGCCACATCGGCAGCCGGCCGTGGGGCATCCCCTGCACCGCGCTGCAACACAGCCCGGAGCCCACTCCACTGGCGCTTCGCACCACGGCCCATCCGCTGGGCGGCGCCCCTTCGCGAAATTCAAACCCGGCCGTCGTGGCAATCGTTCAAAAGCCGGCTTTCGTCGGCGATAGGCAAGCCGTCGACCTGCTAGGTTCTCGCTGCGTCTTGAGCCTGCTCGGCGACCGCGGCCTGTGATTTGGTTCGGCTGTCGAGTCCAAACGCTTCCAGATCGCAGGCGAACAGCCGATACATCAAATCCGCCGGCAGGTGCTCAGGCACATCGTGGTAATGCAGTGTCACGTTCAGACATGCGATGCGGTCAGACATAGCCGCCACGGCGCAGATCGTGACTGACCAGAACCACCGTGAGATTCATCTCGCGCTTAAGCTTCTGCAATGACTCGATGAATCGCTGCTGGGCGAGATGGTCGATGCCGGTGGTGGGCTCATCAAGCAGCAGGATCCGCGGTCGCGGAGCCAAAGCCCTGGCGATCAGGGCAAGCTGGAGTTGCCCGCCGGAAAGGTCGCCGATCGGCGTTGTCGCCAGTCCGGCAATCCCTACCAGATCCATCAGCGATTCAACGAAGCGAAGATCATCAGTCGAATACCCATGGAGCATACCGGTCTTGCCAACCAGACCCAGCCGCACCAACTGACGCACATTCAGCGGAATGCTTTGCGGAACCGACGGCGTCTGAGGCAGATAACCCACGATGTCGCCCCGCTTTACGGCTTGAACAGCGGAAAGGCCCGCAATGCGGATGGAACCACGGGTCGGTTTGAGGAGGCCCAGCAACAGACGAATCAAGGTCGTTTTGCCCCCGCCATTGGGACCGATCAGACCCAGCGTCGTGCCCGGCGGCACACTCAAGCTGACATGCTTGAGCACCAGGCTGTCGCGGTAGGCGAAGTCGAGATTTTCGATCTGGATGAGCTCTTCCATCGCAAGCGCTCGCCCATTCTACCCGCCTTCTCCGTGAATCGCGGAACTGCGAGCCTGATAAAAATCGATGCCACCGCGTATTGGCCCAAAGATTGCAGTTGCCCCCGCACTTGTTGATTGGATTTTGAGTTGTCGGGAAACTGAATCCAACTAAAATGGACACTTTAGCAAACGACGTGCCGACTTTAGGACGATGTTTGCAAACAGGCTATGGCAATGCAGTTAACACAATCCGCAAATCTCCGAATGGAGCAGAGGCAGCTTCTGACTCCGCGAATGATCCAGAGCATGGAGATCCTCCAGTTGCCGCTGATGGCGCTGGAGGAGCGAATCGAGCAGGAGCTGCAGAATAATCCGGTTTTGGAGGTGCGCGAAGGGGATGAAGACGTTGAGGCCGCCGAGGCGCCGATCAAATCGGATGAAAACCAGGCCCGGGAAGACTTCGCGGAAGAAGAGCGCCCGATGGTCGTCAAAGAGGACAATGACCAGGCGGAGGACTTCGAGCGGCTCGCAAAGATCAGTGAATACTTTGAGAACGAGGAATTCAACACCAACGCCGGCAGCAACTTCCGCGTCGCCAGCGCCGACGGCGAGCGCGACAAGAAGCTCGACGCGATGGCCAACACCGCCGCCCGCGGGGAAAACCTTCAGGAGCACCTGCTCAACCAGTGGGCGCTGACGGAGGTGCCCAGCCCGGAGATTCGCAAGGCGGGCGAAATGCTGATCAGCTTCATCAGCCCCGACGGGTACCTGCGAACTGACTTCGAAAAGATCGTCCAGGAATCGACAAAGAACCCGGTGACGGTCGAGCAACTGGCCGAGGCGCTCAAGCTGGTTCAGTCGCTGGAGCCGGCCGGCGTCGGCGCGCGCAATCTGGGTGAATGCTGGCTGCTTCAGCTCGATGCCATCGAAGAGGACGAGGAGCTTTCTGAAGGGCACGACTTCGAGCTGGAACGGGCACTGGTTAAGGAGCACCTGCACGATCTCTCGATGAATCGTTACCCGCAGATCAGCAAGAAACTTGGCCGCAGCATCGAAGACATCAAGGCGGCCGTCGAGCGGCTCAAGCACCTGGCTGCTTATCCCGGGACGCTCGTGGCGGCGCAGGACGCCCCGCCGATCACGCCGGATGCGGTGATCTACTACGACGAGGACAGCGACCGCTACGAGATCGACATGCTGCACGATCCGGCGCCGAGCCTTTACATCAGCGGCAAGTGGCGGAAGTTCCTCAAGGCCAAGCAGGGCGATAAGTCCACGCGCGAGTTCCTGATGAACAACGTGCGCAACGCCCGCTGGCTGATCGAATCCATTCAGCAGCGCAAGAGCACGATCCTCCGGGTGATCCGCGCGGTCGTCGATGCCCAGCGGGAATTTTTCGATAAGGGTCCCGAGCACCTCAAGCCGCTGCCGATGATCCAAGTGGCCGACCAGCTTGGAATTCACGTGGCGACGGTCTCCCGCGCCGTGAGCGAGAAATGGATCCAGACGCCGCGGGGTGTGTTCCCGCTGCGGCGGTTCTTCTCCGGCGGAACGCACTCGGCCGACGGCGAGGAGATGAGCTGGGACGCGGTGAAGGAAAAGCTCAGGGCGATCATCGAGAACGAAGACAAGAAGAATCCGCTCAACGATGACGACATCGTGGCCAAGCTCAAGGAGCAGGGGATCGAGCTGCGCGGCGGACGGTGGCGAAATACCGCAAGATCCTCGACATCCCCACAGCGCGACAGCGCCGCGAGTTTTGAAACCTCTGACAAGTTAGCAGGCGGCGCACCGGTGGTTTTATACTGGCAGCGATGAAGATGTGCGCCGATCACCGTCCCTGGCCGGTGCCAAAGCGGCCCTGGGCGATCGCAATGCGCTGGGTGGACCTGGCGTTTATCCATTGGCGGGCGTCCGTGCATACGCTGCGGAAGTGGGTGCCGGAGGGGCTGGAAATCCAGTGCTTCGACGGCTCGGCGTGGATCGGGGTTGTGCCGTTTGGCATGCAGCGCGTGCGGGGGCGCTGGCTCCCGCCGGTCCCGGGCACCTGCGCCTTTCACGAACTGAACCTGCGCACCTACGTCACCACCGACGGCAGGCCAGGCGTGTGGTTCTTCAGCCTCGATGCAGCCAGCAGGCTCGCGGTGAAGGTGGCGAGACGAACCTATCACCTCCCCTACTTCTTTGCCGAAATGGCGATGGAGAATACGAGCCAGGGCGTGCGCTATCGGAGCAGACGGGCCGACGAAGGCTCGGCACCGGCGGAGTTTCTCGGAACGTATCGGCCGGTGGGAGAGAGCCATCGCCCCGCCCCCGGAACGCTTGAGCATTTCCTGACCGAGCGATATTGCCTTTACTCGACCGATGCGGCTGGCAGAATCTTCCGCGGCGAGATCCTGCACGAGCCATGGCCCTTGCACCCGGGCGAAGCCGAGATCGAGCGCTGCACGATGCTCGAGCCGCTTGGGCTGGAATTCCCGAGGGAAAAGCCGGTGGTATATTTTGCGCCAAGGCTCGACGTGGTGGCGTGGCGACTGGAGGCGCTATGAGCGGCGACATGCTGGTGCAGCTTCTGAAGATCGAGCGGGCCGAACCGCTGATCGACAGGCTGCGAAGCGACAGGATCGTGATCAAACAGGCGAGTTCGTTTGAGATGACGGCCGTGGTGCGGTTCGTGCGGGAAAACTGGGGTATCAACTGGGCGGATGAAGTCGTGGTCGGATTCACCCGCCAGCCCGTCAGCGTCTTCGTCGCCGTGCACGAGCAACGGGTCATCGGCTTCTGCGCATACGAATGCACGCGGCGAAACTACATTGGGCCGATGGGTGTCATCGAGGGATTTCGCGGGCGCTGCGTCGGTAAGGCGCTGCTATTGGCGGCATTGCGGGCGGAACTGGAACTGGGCTATGCGTACGCGATCATCGGCGGCGTGGGGCCGGTGGACTTTTACGCGCGAGCGTGCGGTGCGAAGCTGATTGAAGGGTCGGTACCGGGCGTGTACACGGATCGAATCGTCGACGGATTGCCAAAATAAAAAGACACGCCTGATGCGGGTGCGAGAGCGATGGCGGAGATGGCAGCGATCGGTAGCGGGGTGCCGATTGCCGGATTCTCAAGGAAGCGCGTCCGCCCATGGGCGGATCGCTGCAGAATCCATGCAGGTTTCATCCGACCCTACGGGGGCGTTCCCTTGTACGTCCCCGTCGTCACGTCGCCGGTTGTGTAGTAGAACGCACCGTCAATATACGCGGCCACGCCGGAGGCGTGACTTACCGGCATCGGCGTCAGTTCGCTCCACGTGTTGCTCGCCGGGTTGTAAACGCTGACGTTATTGACGGGGGTTTGGTAAGTGGTTTCCCCCCGAACGTGACGATGCGGCCATCCACAACCAGCGTGGCGCTGGCGATATGGCTGCGACCAAACGGCATCGATGCCAGTGCGGTCCACTGGTTCGTCGTCGGATCGTAAACCTCCAGCGCCGCCTGCGGCGACTCGGCCTGGTCCTGGTTCTGCTGCCCGCCGACCGCGTAGATCTTCCCATCCAGCGTCACTGCCCCCATGTGATTTCGCGGCGTGAGCATCGGCGCTTCGGCAACCCAGCCCGCCGAGGGGTTGTCCAGATCGAACGCCCAGTGCGAGGTGCTGTCGTGACGGTTGCTGTCGGAGCCGCCGAAGAAGTGCAGGACGTGCCCAACCGCCGCCATGGCGCCGCCGCCCCGCGCCTCGGGGAGCGATGCGATGGTGGACCACGTGTTTGTTGCGAGGTCGTAAACCTGGACCTGCGTCGTCGCGAACGTCTGCGACCCGCCGGGGCCGCCGGTGTATCCGCCTGCGAGGTAGACTTTCCCATCGACGGTTGCCTGGCCGGCGTGGGTGACGCCGACGGGCATCGCCGCCACCGAGTGCCAGGTATCGGTTGCGGTATCGTAATAATCGCACCGGTTGGAATCGGTGGCCGAGTAATCGGTGTACCCGCCGAACAGGTACATGCGTGTGCCATAGACGGCTGTCTCCGCTTCGCCGCGGCCGATCGGCGCCGATGCCCTGGCAGTCCAGGAGAGCGACGTGGGAAACGGCGTGCCGGTGGTATCGTTGTCGAAGAGGCTCACCGTCGCCGATGCGGTGCCGATCGAGTAGTGCGCGGCGTCCGGCCCGATCGTGAGCGTAACCGACTCGGTCCCTTCGACGACGCTGTCGTCCACCGGCACGATCTCGATGGGCACAGCGCTTGATCCCGCGGGGATCGTGACGGCGTTGCCGACGATGCCGTAGTCCACGCCGTTGCTCGCGGTGCCGCTCATTGAGAGATTGACCACAAGGTCTTTGGCGGTTCCACCCGTGCGCGAAATGGAGAAGGCGCCCGATGCGCCGCCTTCGGTTGCATCCGCGACCCGTGTGACGGAGACGGCCGGCAGCGCCGCTTCGGTGTCGTTGTCGATGATCCGCGTCGTTGCCGATGGCGTGCCGATCTCGTAAGCCGACGACGGCTTGAGGTTGAGCGTGACCGTTTCCGTCGGCTCAACCTTGTTGTCATCGAACGGCCGGACACGAAGCGAGATCGAATTCTGGTTCCTGGGGATCGTGACGGCATCGCCGAATTTCCCGTAATCGACGCCGTTGGTCGCCGTGCCACCCATGACCAGCGAGACGACCAGCGGCGAAGAAAGATCACCGCTGCGCGTAATCGTAAAGAGCCGAGTCCGACCCGATTCCGAGGCGCTCCCGCCCTGTGCGGAGACTGAGATGGTGGGGCGGTCCGCCGACACCGAATCATTGTCCGCGATGCGAATGGTCGAGGCGAACACCGAGCCCAGCGCGTAAGCCGGATCGGCCAGCAGCGTGACCGTGACTGATTCCGCAGGCTCGACCTTGGTGTCATCCACCGGCCGGACCTTGATCAGCATCGAGCTTTCGCCGGCCGGAATGGTGGCGGCGGAACCGATCTTGCCGTAGTCCACGCCGTTGGTGGCGGTTCCGCCGACCTGGAGGCCGAATGTCAGCGGAGCGGAGGTGTCGCCGGTGCGGGAGAGGATAAACCAGCGAATGGCCCCGCCTTCGCGCGGGATGGGCCGACGAAGCGGCGATCGAAAGCGCGGGGAGCGCCGAAAACAGCAGGCGCGGTTCCAGCGAGTCACAGAAGATACAGGTCGAACGTCTGGGCTGCATCCGCAGCGATTTTGGCCGATCGTCTCGATGGTGGCTAGGGCAAAAAGCGGTGGAGCGACCGCACCTCAGGAGCGTCCGCATGTGGGCGGCAGATTAAAACCTATAGGCGGAAGGATCGATCCGGCGCCCGTGAGCTTAAATGAGGGTCGCAGCCCAGGTGGTGCCGTTGAAGGCGTTGAAGTAGCCGGTCGTGAAGACGAGTTGGTCATTGAGCACCACCAGGATGCCGGCGAGACGCTTGTCGGGCAGATGCGTAAGCTGGGACCAGGCGCCGTTTACGGGGTCGAATGCGGTGACTTCATTGGTGAAGCCTTTGTAGTAGTTTTCGCCACCGGCGACGATGATCCGGCCGTCGTAGGCGGCGACGGCGGATTCAACCAGGGCCCGCGGCGTGGGCATGGATGGGCCGGTGGTCCAGGAGTCGGTGGCGGGGTCGTAGATCTCAAGCGTGGCCAGTGCGGTTTCGTTTTCATCCTGGAGCTTGGCGCCGCCGACGGCGTAGATCTTGCCATCGAGGACGGCTGCCCCGACGTGGTTTCGTGCCGTGGGCAGAGGCGCGCAAGATGTCCAAGTCGCGCCTGGATCGTCGAGATCAAGCGACCAGTGGCCCGCCACGTCGGCGCGGTTGATGTCGGCGCCGCCGAAGTAGTGCAGCGTGTGGTCGATCATGACCATCGCACCGGTGGCGCGCTCGACCGGGAGCGGCTGGATCGTGTCCCACGTGTTGGTGACGGTGTCGTACCGGCGGACGATCCGGGTTCCATAAAGCTGGGCGGTGTGCGTGGCGTTCCAGGGATACCCGCCCGCCAGGTAGATGAAACGGCCATCGGCGGCGCAGCCGGCGTGGGAGAGGCCGACGGGGATATCCGCAATCCGCGTCCAGGTCTGGCTGGCCGCGTCGTACCTGTAGGCGCGGTTGGTGCCCACAGCACTGTAATCCGCGAAGCCGCCGAAGACGTAGAGGTTTCCGTTGACGACGGTGCCCATGCCTTCGGAGCGGCCATCAGGGAGTGTGGGGAGCGCGGTCCAGGTGAGACTGTTCGCAGCGGCATCGTTGTCGGCAATGCGCAAGGTGGCGGATGCTCCCTCGGCAAAGGTGTAGGCCGTGTCGGGGACCAGCGACAAGGTGACCGTTTCCGTCGATTCGTGGATCGAATCGTCTATGGGCGTAATGACGACATCGGCAAAACTCGAACCGGCGGGAATGGTGACGGATGGCGTGAGGGTCTGGTAATCGACGCCATTGGTCGCGGTTCCGCCAATCGTGAATTTGACGGTCAGTGGAGTGCTCGTATCCCCGCTGCGGTGGAGCGTGACGCTGCCTGCGGTCGGCCCGGCTTCCGAGGCGCCGGAATCAGACACACCCAGCGTAATCGTCGGGATGACGGGTTGGCTTGGCGCTTCGTCGTTGTCCGCGATTCGTATGGTGGAACTGGAGAGGGCAGACAACTGGTACGCTGGGCCCTCGCCAAGCGTCAACGTGACGGTTTCCATCTCTTCAACGCGATTGTCATCAACGGGGCGGACCTTGATTTGCATTGAGCTTGCGCCCACGGGAATTGTGACCGCGGAGCCGATGATGCCGTAATCGACGCCGTTGGTGGCTCGTCCGCCGACCGCAAAGCGAACCACCAGTGGTTTGGTCGTCGGACCGGTGCGGGCGATGGTGAAGCGCGGATCCTTCCGCTTTCAGATGCCGAGCCGCTCGGCGCGGACACACTGACGGTGGGAAGCGCCGATGGGAGCGACGCGGTTGCGTCGTTGTCGGAGATTCGAATGGTCGAAGCGAAGGACCTATCGAGCTGATAGGGGTCGTCCGCGACCAGCGTCAATGTCACCGTCTCCACGGGCTCGACGCGCTGATCGTCAACCGGCCGCACCTTGATCTGCATGGACGAGGAACCGGCGGGAATCGTTGCGGCCGAGCCGATGATCCCATAATCGACGCCGTTTGTGGCACGACCGCCGACCATGAGCTGCACGGTCAGTGGTTCAGCGGTGGCTCCCGAGCGCGAGATGACGAAGGCGCGGATCGTACCGTTCTCCGATGCGCGCCAAGCGGGCGCGTGGATGGAGAGAACCGGCAGGCCCGATAACAGGACTCTTCGCTCCAATGACTGGATGAAGGGACGCTGGCGGGAAGCGCTGGGAGAGGTCGGCATGAGCGCACCAGAAAAGGCGATATTTCCCAGGAATAGTGTACCTGAGACTGCTCTTCCTGCCGAGAAGGAAAATGCCGCAAGACTGCCAGTAAACAGATCGTATTATCCTCTCATGCGGCATTTTACGTGGTTCTCGCGGGCCGCGTGAGCGGCCGGGCTTGCCTCGCGCGTCCCTGGGGCCTGCCATTTTGGGGAGAATCCGCATCAGGCACAGGGGTTGAAAGACGATGCTTATGGCCTGCAGGGCGCCGGCGTTTTTTGCAGCGGCGGGTCACTGAGTGGTGGCAGCACGCGGTGGTGAAGCAACTGAGCTTGGAGCACACGCCAAGGCCGCAGGGAAGGCCGCCGAAGAAGCTCGAACTGGAACGGGGCGATGTGCTGTGACTGAATCCTGTCCCTGAGAATCCCGAGATGCGACCCCGTTGGACTTCCCTATCACGTGGATGAATCGCGGGGCGGGAAGGTATGGCGCTGAAGCTGCTGGGCCGTGCCTTCGGGGGGACGACGGTCTGCGACTTCTACAGCGCCTACAACCGCTTGAACGGCAGCAGGCAGCGTTGTCTGACGCACCTGATGCGGGAAGCCTGGGAACTGGGCGAGGCGGATGCAAGCTTTGCCGACCGTCCGCTCTCACGCAGGCTGTTGCGCTGGTGTCAGGATGCGTTGCGTCGCCAAACGCTGGGGGGAGTTGCCCGATGCCCGCTACGAGATGAAAGCCTCGCGGCTGGAAGACCGCCTGGATCAGTTGATCGCCGGGCCGCAGGATCATCCCGATGCCAGGCGGCTGTGCAAACGCCTGTCCCGTCATCGGCAGGAACTGACGCGACTCCTGTGGGTGGAGAAACTCGACGGTACGAACAATGCCGCCGAGCGGGCGTTGCGTCCGGCGGCGGTGCTGCGCAAGATCACCGGCGGGAGCCGCAGCCCAGCCGGCGCCGCGGCCTGGATGAAGCTGGCCAGCCGGACCCGCACCGCCGACCAGCGTGGCCTGGGCGTGTACGATGCCACCCGAAAACTCGTGATGGATTACTGGGCCACAGGACGGCGGTAAACAGTTACAGTTGCATCGGGAACGCCTTGAGCGGGAAAAGCAATATCGCGATGCCCTGAAGAAAAGATTAGACTTGGAGTGATATATATGGTTGATGGCTTACTGGAAGAGGGGCGTGCACTTTTGGTGGAACTCGAAGCGAAACCAAATGCGTTTAACCGCTATAATGATTTGCTGAGTTTGTTCTTTCGAGGATTTCCAAAGAGTTCCTTGCGCGACCTCCTTTACAACTCGAATAAGGAAGTCATTACGAAACCATCTCAAGTCGTGAGCCGGTGTAGCCTGCGGTACCAGAGCAAAGCACAAGCGAGTTGCACGACGGCCAGGTAGTTCTCCGCCTTCCTCTCGTAACGGATGATGATCCCGCGGCAGCGGTTCAGCCAGCTGATCGTCCGCTCCACCACCCAGCGTCGGGCCTTGTGTCGCTTGCAACCCTGAGCATCTTTCTTCTCCTCGCCGATCTGCCGACAGTGCGGCTCGTAGCCGAAGACGCGGGCGGTCGCGTCCGAAGGTGCGCCACTGAACGCCTTGTCCAAACAAAGGTTCTGCTCCTGCTGACGCGGGTCCGGCGGCTCGACGATCACGGCCTCCAACGCATCCTGCAGCAGCAATGAGTCGTGTATGTTGGCTCCCTTCACGACCACGGCCACCGGACCGCCGTCGGCCTCGGTCAGCACGCCACGCTTCGTGCCGTTCTTCGCCCGGTCGGTTGGGTTCGCTCCGACTTGATCCCCCCGTGCCGGGCCTTGCCCAGGGCACAGTCGAAGCTCTGCCACTTCCAGTTGACGCCGGCCAGTTCCTCGCAGCCCTTGACCAGCAGCGCCCACAGGCGTCCGATCACGCCACGCTTCACCCAGCGTTGGAACGTGCGGTGGATGCTGGAGTCGTCGCCGAACTCCTTGGGGACCTGGTTCCACTGCACGCCACTGCGCATGCGGTAGATCACGCCATCCAGGGCCTTGCGTTGGTCGATGCGGTCGGGGCCGAACTTCGCCGGCGGGTCGTACTTCGCCAGCACCTGCCGGGCCTCTGCCCACAACGCATCGTCCACCCGCCAGATCGTCGGCAGCGGCTCCGCCCCCTTCTTCTTTCGCGCCATCCGTGGCTCCTTTCGTTATCGCCAGTTACCATACGTCAGAGACTTGAGATGGTTTCTAAAGGAGCGTTATTCATCGCTGAAGAGATGGGCCCTAGGGCGTCCGAAGTATTAGATGATGTGATTCTGCACCTTCGAAGCGATGATGCGGAGATCCGGATCTCCGCATATGAAGCTATTGGTTGTTGCACAGCAGATGAGGATGAACGTTTTGCTTACGTTGTATCTGGAATATCCGATCCAGACGTGCATTGTCGGAAGATTTGTATGTTGTGGCTAATTCGGGTTAGAAGAAGTAGGATTGTTGCAGCTTTTCGGATGCTTGAGAAGCACGTTACTGATGCACATCTAATTCATGGAATACAAATGCTATTAAGTACTTCGTCTACCGTTCCTGACGAGATACGAACATGGATTCTTAGCGATGACCCGATGGTTCGAACAATTGGCACAGTCGCTGCGGCACGGATAATTAAGCTGTATCCGCAGTTGCTTCAGCTGGCAGTCAAAAGTGACGACGCTGATATCCGGATGTGCGCACTGGCGTACTTGCAACACTGCAAAATACGAGAAAGGCGAAGAAAACATTGAGAGACCTATACCGCCCGAGGTCGGCTTGAGACAATCACCAGCTACGACAACGCCACGATCGGCAGCGGCACCATCGTCAACCAGGTCAAGCTGGCCTATAACGACTGGAACCAACTTGCCACCGTATTCACGGGGGAAATTCTAAGGGGGAAATTCCAAGGGGACAGGATTCGAATTTACAGGTACAGCACATCTTCGAGTTCCAATTCGACCTTCTTCGGCGGCCTGCCCTGCGGCCTTAGCGTGTGCTCCAACCTCAGTTGCGCGCCACCGCGTGTTGCCACGACTCGGAGCCGAACGGCCTTCCACGCACCACGCTTGCCCGCAGTGCCTGCAGTTCCGCCTCGCTTTGCGGCTCGTTGACAAACGCCGTCCAGTCATCCGGCAGTGCCTGCCGCCCATCGCTGAGCAGGTCCAACCCGCTTCCGTTGGACCGCCGCCACAGACTGCTGTAGCGCCAATCCTCGGCCCGCTGCACCAGGTTGGCCCGCAGCGGGTTCCGCTCCACATAGCGCCAGGCGATCAGCCGATGCGGATCATCCTGCACCGGAAAACTCTTGAAGCGACCCTGGTACAAATGTCCCGTGCCCGAGGTATGGTAGTGGGCGTGATAACGTTGAGTGTGGACGTGCGCCAGTTTCCCCACGAACCGTGACAGCTCACCATCGCCGCGCGGCCAGAGGATCATGTGCCAGTGATTCGGCATCAGGCAGTAAGCGCAAATGCGCATCGGCAGACGCTGCGAGCCTTCGCTCATGATCCGCTCGAAAGCGGCGTAATCCGCATCCTTGTGAAAGATATGGGCGCGGCCGGCCCCGCGATTGCAGACGTGATAGACGAAACCTCCGGGCACGTTGCGTGGACCACGCGGCATAGCGATAATCTAATGTGGCGACATCGATCCTCGCAACGAAATCGATGTGCGACCCCTTTGCTTTGCCCGGGACATGCGCGCCGGATCGATCGCCTCGATGATCCGCCGCACCTCGTCGCTGCTCAACACTGTCGGCAGACGCTGAGGCCGCCGCGAGCGCTGCAAAAGAAACTTCCCCAGGTGGTCCTGCGGGATAACGTCCGCCATTACCTGCTCATAGAGGAAGACCAGGCGCACACGCGCCTGGTTCTGCGCCGACGCCGACAGTCTTCGCCGGATGACCAGATCATTGAGGAACGCTTCGACATCGGCGGTGCCGAGTTGCCCGGGCGGCTTCCACGCCCCGTGCTGCTGCGCCGAGAACGACAGAAACTGCCGAATCCACAGGCGATAGACATCGATGGTGTTCTGCGCCAGCGCCTGCGGCGGGCCACCACCACGACCTGTTCGAGCAATTTCATGTTGAAATAAACATTTACCTAACACCAGGCCGTCCTGTCAAGATATTTTTCACGAACTGAGAGGAGTTGATACAATGTCGAAGGAGGAGAAAGGCCGGGCACGATAATCTGCGCATCCGGTCGGTTAAACATAAGGTTATGCCGCCAGGGTTCCTCAAAGGTTCACACCGCAAGGTTGCCGACTTCCGACGAGGTCGTGAGCGGCAGTCTGACGATGCGTACTTGGCCGATCTTGGCATTGCCGATCAGCCGCTCGAACGGGAAGTCGCGCTAGCAGTACGGCGTGCCGTGGCGAACGTAGGTCTCGTTGACCCGCTTTATATCCGAGCCGACGATCGCGCCAGGGATGAGTTGTCCGTTTTGCCATTGTGGGACAGCATGGAATGGGTAGCACTGTTGCTCGAACTCGAAGACGAACTATCGCTTGCCATCCCGGATCGTGAAGCGGAACAGATCAAGGTCAGCAACTTCTCGGTCCGATCCTGCGTCCGTGATACAATCGGCGTCGTTCGGCGGCTGCGGGCGGCATAACCACCCGACTATGAATCCCGCTTCGGGTCAAGGGGAATTTGGCGCGCGGGCTCTTCTGGGACGCCGCCGCGCAGCGGTGGGCGTGGATTGATCGGCTTCTTGGGCTCGCCCGCGATCGGTGCGGCCGGCTCGGGTTCGTGCTGTTTCCTCGATCGTCAGGGCCGGTGCGCTTCAAGCAACTATCCGATGGTCATCCCGACGCCGCGGCGCCGGGAGCCGTCATTCACCCAGACGAATACGGGGCCCGTCGCCTCATTCACTGCATCACGGGTCGTACAGCTTGCCCGCAGTTGGTTAGTCAAGGTCGGCGAGCCCGCACGCACTCGGTTGGTGCGTACCCTTTGGACATTGAAGCAGCCACAGGCCATCGTCGGCCATCCGCTCATCTTGGGCCAGAGCGTTGTCAGGCGTTCGCCAGCGTGACGGCCGGTGCCGCTTTGCCCTTCGGCGCCGGCGTGCGGAACGGGCGGTTGCTCTTGAGCATCCCCCACAGCAGGATCAGCAGCTTCTTGGCCAGCGCGATGATGGCCAGCTTGCGCCTGCCGCGGCCACCGCGGCTGACCTTATCGACGAAGGCTTGTGCCCAGTCGTTCAGTGCGCAGACCACCCACGCGCTTTCGACCAGCAGGCTGCGCAGGAGCGCTGGTCCGCGGCCGGTGATGTGCCCGAGGCGGGTGGTCTGGCCGCTGGCCAATTGTTTGGGGACCAGTCCCGCGAAGTTGGCGATCTGCTCGCCGCTTTTGAAGCGGCGTGGGTCCTGGCCGATGTGCAGCACGACCGCTTCGGACAGGCGCGGGCCCACGCCGCGCACGCTTTGCAATGGTCGCCATGCGCGACTCGGTCTGGGCCAGCTCATCCAGCTTCGTATCGACGAGTTTGAGCTGATCGTCGACGGCTTTCATCAAGGTCAGTTCGACGTGGAGCCGGCCGCGCCACAACTGGTCGATGGTGCAGTCGCCGATCGGCCGGGCATCTTCGCGCGAGCTGTGCGATGCCGGCGCGCGTCCACTGCTTGTTGCCGCGCGCCAGTTGCAGCCCTTGCTGGAGGTAGATCGAACGGATGGCGTTGCGGCTGCGGGTGCGGCGGTTGACGATGCCGCGGCGGTGGATAATGAGCCGGCGCCACTGGCGGCGCTGCGGCGAAGGCACGTGCACCGGCGGCTGGGGCAGTTCGCCCAGGCGTGCCAGACGCGCGAGCTTCAGGGCGTCGTCGCGGTCGGTCTTGCGTTTGACCTTGCGCCAGCGCCAGCGTTCATCGCCCTGCGTGTGCACGACGGTGACGGTGACGCCCGCGATCGCCGTGCCGACGTCGTGCACCCAGCCGGCGGCGTCGCAGGTCTCGATGACCAGCAGCACCTCCTGGCCATTGGCCGCTTCAAGGTGGCGTGTCAGCAGATCGGCGATCGTCGCCGGCGTGGTGGCCAGCGTCTCGAACGTGTGCTGGCCGCTGCCGGCGTCCATCGCGCAGCAAACGCTCTTGAACTTGCCGAGGTCCAGGCCGAGAATCGTCGCGTATCCCATGCAATCCTCCTTTGGTAAGGGATGCCGCCAATCGTCGCGGATCGGCGGCGGGATTGCATGGGTTCTCTGCAATGGACCGGCCCCGCGTCGAGCGATCTGATAAAGTGAGAGCCGGTCGGCGCGGTGCCGGCCACTGAACGGTTTTGCGTTAGTCACCCAAAGGCAGCCGATGGATTGGAAGACATTTTTCGCGAACGTCGTAGGCAGTTTGGCATGGCCTGCTGCCGTCGTCGTGATCGTCGTTCTGCTTCGCGTTCCAATCGCGAGGTTGGTGACGCTACTTCGCAAACTGAAGTGGAAGGACTTGGAACTCGACTTCGCCGAGAAGCTCGAGGAAGCGGAGAAGGAAGCAGACGCGGCCCAGCTCCCTGCGACTAAGCCGGCGTCGCTTGAATCAGACGACGATCCTGCGAAGAAGGCTCGGCTCACCTTGCGCCAGCTCGCGACCACGGCTCCGAGGGCGGCGGTGGCAGAAGCATGGCGCCAACTTGAATGGCGTATGCGTGATGCACTTCGGCATGCGGGCGTTCAAGCTCCGGATAGTCCACTCCGGCTAACGCACCTGGTGCGCGAACATAATTTGGTGCCTCAACAAGTGATGGGTTTGATCGCCGATCTTCGTGCGCTTCGTAATCAAGCCGTGCATGGCCGCGACGTTGATGTCGACTCGGCGCGGGCGTTGGAATACGTTGAACTTGCAGAGCGCGTTGCGCTCTCGCTTCCCGGCGGGCGACCACTCGGCGATCCCGGCGAGGGTGACTAACCCGCCAATGCACTGGACCGGCCCGGCGGAACGGTCCTTGTGATTCGAGGGCTGGTCGTCGGCCCCGACCAGTGAATGTTGGTCCATTAGCCACCTATGCTGCCTCCTCGTCCAACGAGCAATCAGCACTACGGCTCGCTCTTGCGACCGCCGAACGCGAACTTGTCGGAGTATGATGACGAGTCGGCGCTGACTGAGTATGTATGGCATCATTACCCCCACCTTCTGTCTGCTGCTGAGGCTCGCGCCGGCCTTTACATTGAGCCCATGGATCGCGAGGCGGCGGTTCGGGCCAAAGGGCCAGAGTTCGCCGATTATCTCGACCGTACCCATGGATCAGCCGAGATGTCCGAGTTGATGGTTGAACTGCAGGGCGGTCGCCTCGCGCTCTATCACCACGCCCGCAATCGGATTCTGAAGGAGCACGAGACGACCGTCTTCATCAACCGTTGCCCGGAATGTCATCGCATTGTTCGCTCACCCGGTGCGAGACAGTGTTTGTGGTGCAAGCATGATTGGCATGGCGGCGGAGGTGGCTAACCCACCGACTATGAAGCCGGGGTGCGCGTCAAGCGTAATGTGGGGGCGGATTTTTTTCTTACATCCTGATTCTCTCCGGCTGTGGCTCGACAAACGGCGCTGCATTCAGCCGACGATTCAAGGTCACGTCGCTTGATTGTGCTTTGGTGCGACGGCCTCATTCAAGATCGACGAGCGGTTCGCCTTGGGGGCGGATCGGGGGGTGCGAATTCCGAGATCCGAGGCCCGAAATCCCAAACATGGACGAAGCCCGATTGGTGCGGGGAACGGGGGCGATCTTCGGACCATGTTGTCGCCAGAGCGACATTTTGTCGTAGTAGCGGGGGGATAGGGAGGCAACGGTGTTGGTACGGTGAGAGTACGGTGTAGGTCCGGAGGGGCGCCGGGGGGAACAGGGGAGCGGAATGTCCTTTGGTGCCCCTGTGCATCCGTGTCAGGCCCCCTGGCAGGACGGGGGGTGGGGAGGAAGGATCACGTCTGTATTGCGGCGGGTGATTCATGGGGACGCTGGCAAACCTTGCGATAACGGCAGAGCAGGTATTCGTCTGGCGGGCATGCCTTGATCTCGATCCGTATGACGGCGGTGGAACCCGGCAGCAGGCCAGGCAGCGGTCGAACGATCCGGTTCAGCCCAGGCGCGGGAGGTCTGGAGCTTGATCGGCCTCGGGGCCGAGGCGCTTGCCGGTGGCTTCGGTTTGGTCGTCGAGACGGCCTCGGGTGTTGTCGCGCAGGCGGTGAGGCGTGCAGGGGGTGCAGCGGGAGGGCTGGTGCGCCACGCTCGTTTCAGGGCTAGGGCTCTTGCGGATCGACGCCGCGCTCGACTTCCTCCCTGGCTTGCTGGACTTCACGGACCTCCTCCCTGGCCGCGCCGTGGGATGGGTTGTCGATGTAGTCGCCGAGCGTGTCCTCGACGTAGAGCATTTTGACGGCGACGAAGGCGGCGGCGGTGAGCGGGGTCGCCAGAGCCAGTCCGAGGGCACCGGCAAGCAAACCCAGCAACACCTGGCAGGTAAGGGTCAGTGCCGCCGGCAGCGAAACCGCCCGGCGCTGGATCGTGGGCTGAAGCAGGTAGCCCTCGATGCTCTGCACGATCACGTACAGCACGATCACCCAAAGTGCCTTGCCGGGGCTGATGGTCAATGCGATCAACAGCGCCGGAGCGAGCGAAAAGAACGGGCCGAAGTTGGGAATGAAGTTAAAGAGCGCCGCGAGGAAGCCGATCAGGAGCGCCAACGGAATCCCGATCAGCCACAGGCCAATCGTCGTGATGATACCGATGAAGATCATGTCCACGCCCTGGCCGATCAGCCACCACTTAAGCGTGTAGCCGACTGCGCCGATGACTTCGGCGGCGCGGTCGCGGCGTTCGTGGGGGATCAGATGCAGCAGGCCGCGCACGTAGAGACGCGGTTCAGCCGCCATATAGAGGCCGATGAACACTGTCACCAGGACTGTGACGATGGCACCAAAGGCGCCTGAGAGCATTGCCGGCACCGAGCCGAGCACGGATGCGCCGTAGGAGGCGATGGCTTCGGCGGACGGAAACGCGCGAACGATCGTCGCGCCAAAGCGGGAGCGGGCCAGCTGCTCCTTGAGATGAGCGATGGCAGCGGGGAGCCGCTCGGCCAGTTCCGAAGCCTCGGTGCCGAGGCGCGGCGCGATCAACCAGCCGACGAGCGAGAAGAAAGCGAGAATTCCAATGATGACGATCGCCAGCGACCAGCCGTGCCGGAGGTGCGTGTATTCGGTGATGAAATCCGCCAGCCCGGCGAGAAAGACCGCCACGAGGATGCCGGCGAAAATCAGCAGCACCACGTGCAGCGAATACCAGATGAAGATGACCAGCACCGCCAGCGCCACCACGATCGTGGAGACGATCAGCGTCCGTCGGGCCAAACGCTCCGCGGGGAGCGGTTGGTGATGAGGGGAGCGGTCGGGGGCGATCACAGGCCTATTTTTACGGAAGATCCCGCCGCCGCGAACGGGAAAATCGCTGCCCAAACACCCATGCACGACGATTGTGCGTTATCCCAGCCTGTGCGATCAGTTCTGTTTCACCTGCTTCCACAGGTCGTCCTCGACCTTCTTAAAACCGGTGAAGGAGTCGTCCAGCTTGTTCACGAGCTTCTGGAGCGAGGCGCTATTGGTTTGCGGGTCCTTGAGCGCATTGCGCAGAGAGATCGCGGCCTCGGACACATCGTTTGCCCCTTCGGCAAACTGCCTTGCGGCGTCGTAGAGGTTGAGGTTCGCCATCTCATCCTTGCCGGGCTTGTAGAGCAACCGCCAGGGGCTGCGGCGGACCTCCGCGGCGGCAAACTTGAGGCTGTCGGACATCGATTTAAGGTTGACCACCATGGCGTCGATCTTGCCGCGGTTACCGACGAGGATCGATCGTCCGGCAGCGGTGAGTTCCCGCGCATTGGCCATCGTCGCCTTCACATCGTCCAGGGAGGTATAGACCTTGTCGATACTGCTTTGCAGTTTCGTGAGAAGCCCATCGGCTTTGTCCATGATTCCGGGGAGCTTGTCCTTGATCGTTCCTGTGGCGCTGTTGAGATTCGCGACGGTCGAGCGGAAGTCGGCCTTGGTATCGCCGAAGAGATCGCGCAGCCTGCACCATCGCCTCGCCGGCGCAGGCCGGTGTTCTTAAAGGTGACCAGAGCGGCGTTGGCCCGCGGGACGGTTGTGGTGCGGACATCTCGAACCAGATCGCGCAGTTCGGGCGCGACCTGACCCAGGGCCGTAAAGACCTGCGCATAGGCGCCGGGCGAACCCATGAGCGCCGCCTTGGGTCCAAGCGGTGATCCGCTTCCCATGCTCTCGATGTTCAGCCAGCTGGCGCCCGTCAGCGTTCCCTGCACCGCAATCCGCGTCCCGACGCGCAGCACCAGGCGCTTGGGCATCTGGAACGTCACCGCCACCCGCGGCTGCTGGCTGTCCATTGGCTGCTCGACGTCCAGGCTGCGAACGAAGCCGACCTTCAATCCCCCAACGCGCACATCGTCGCCGACCTGAAGGCCCGAGACGTCGTCGGTGAGCTTGAAATAGGCCGTGCGCATCTGGTACGGCTCGAGCAGGCGCGTAATCCCCTTGATGCCGACCACCACCAGAATGATCAGCACGATGCTGAGGATGATGAACAGCCCGGCCTTGAAGGCGTTGCGGTCGTTGGTCATTTGGCCTTCTCGCGTTTCTCCCCCAACAGATCGACTTCATATGCCCCGGTGCGCTGGCGGTCGGTCAACGGACCGACAGTCAGACCATGAACGAACTGCTTGACCAGCGGGTCCTGCGAGTTACGCAACTGCTCCGGTTTCCCCGAAATCACGAATTTTCCCCGGTCCAGCAGCACCATGCGGTCCGCAATCCGGAACGCCGAGGGCATGTCATGCGTGACGACGACGCTGGTGACGCCGAGCTTGTGGTTCAGATCCGAGATGAGCTGGTCGATTTCCGCAGTGGTGACGGGGTCCAGGCCGGCGCTGGGCTCGTCGTAAAACAGGATTTTGGGGTCGAGCGCAATCGCCCGAGCGAGCCCGGCGCAGCTTTTTCATGCCGCCGGAGAGCTGGGCCGGCATCTTGTCGGCATCCTCGCGGAGGCCGACCAGTTCCAGCTTGATCTTCACCATGATCGCGATCGTTTCCTCGGCGAGGTTCGTGTGCTCGCGCAGGGGCAAGGCAACGTTGTCGGCGATGCTCATGGAGTTGAAGAGTGCGCCGGACTGGAAAAGGACACCGATGGATTTGCGGTAATCCTTGAGTTCCTCAGCGCTCATGCCGCAGATATTCTTTCCGAAGGCGAGGATCTGGCCGGATTCGGGGCGGAGGTTGCCGATCATCAGGCGTAGAAGCGTCGATTTGCCGGAGCCCGAACCGCCGAGAATGACGAGGGTCTCACCTTGCAGGACGTCCAGGCGCACGGCATCCAGGATCTTTCTGCTATCGAAAGACTTGCTCACATCGCAAACCTGGACGGCAACTTCCGACATCGGAACCAATTCACCAGCCCAACTGATAGAAGACCGCCGTGAACATGAGGTCCACGATAATCAGCGCGACGATGGTCAGGACGACGGTTCGCGTCGTGGCCGAGCCGACGCCTTCGGCGCCGTTGGTGACGCTCAGGCCCAGAAAACAGGCAAAGCTGGAAATCAGTCCGCCGAACACACCCGCCTTGGCCATGCCCGTGACGAAATCCTGGAGTTTGATCGCATCGAATGTGTGCACCACGTATTGCCGCACCCCCACGCCGACGAAGAGGCGCGATGTTGCCATTCCGCCCATGGCTCCCAGCAGGTCGGCCACCACCGCCAGGCAGACCATCATGACGATCGTCGCCAGCACGCGCGGCACGACCAGGAACCGGATCGGCGAGATCGCCTCGGCCTCGAGCGCCTCGATTTCTTCGGAAACGACCATCGTGCCGATCTCCGCGGCGATCGACGCTCCGGCGAAGCCCGTCAGCACGATCGCCGCGACCAGAGGCCCCAGTTCGCGGAACATCGCCACGCCGATGATGTCCGCGAGCTGCGCCTGAGCGCCGTATTCGCGAAGGATCGGCGCCATCTGAAGTGCCAGGATCGCACCGATGCAGAAGATCACGAGACAGACGATCGGTATCGCCTTCACACCGACGCGGACCATTTGCGCCCAGAGATTTTGCCAGCCCAGCCGGCGGCCGCGGCGGGCAAACAGCGATTCACGAACCAGCGCCGCCGTATCGGCGACCAGGTATCCCACACCGCCGATGAACTCGACCACCGCAATCGTGCTGCGGCCAAGCGTCGTCAGGGGCGAAAACAGAATCTGCAACATCGCGACATCTCGACGTGAAACGCGACCCAGCGGCGCAGCATCCGCGCCTCAGTATATGGAGCGCTTGGAATAGCATCGGATTTATTGGGCCTGATTCTTCAGGGCGTCTTGCTCGGTGGGGGAGAGAACGAAGATCGAATCCAGCCGGGCGATTTCGAGCAATCCTTTGACCCGTGGCTGGAGATTGGTGAGATAAACCTTGCCGCCCGCTTTGCGCATTTTTTGCAGTGCCTCAACCAGCACGGCGATCGCGCTGGAATCCATGTATGGTACCTGCTCCAGGTTGAGCACCAGCCGCTTGGGCTGATGCTCCGCAAGCAGTGCCAGAATGACTTTGCGCACTTCGGGGCTGTTGTGCAGGTCGATCTCGCCGTGGAGCGACAGTAATACGGCGTCATCGATCTTGCGGAAGGTCGGGATCAGGGTGCTCGCGGTTTTCAGTTCCTGCATGGGGGACCGCCCTCCTAAGTACGGAGTTTCACCATCATGGTCAACATGCCGTCCGGCTGCGGCGTGAAGCTGACCTCGTCCATGAGCTTCTTGATGCACAGCATGCCAACGCCGCCGGGCGTCAGGGGATCGTATTCCTGCTGGGGGAGTGTAGATGGATCGATACCGGAGCCCCAGTCACGGATCAGAATCACCAGGCGGTCATCGTGGGCCTCGATCCTGAGCTCGATCGGGCGCACCCGGCTGGTTATCATACGCGTGGCGCATGATGTTCGTCAGCATTTCGTTGATGCAGAGTCCCAGGTCGCTGGCGGCTTTCTCCGGAAAGCCGGTTTCGGCGGCGAAGTGCTCGATCGTCTTGCGTACAGTTGCCAATTGCGCCGGATCGCTTTGGATCTTCAGCTCGATTCGCCGTTGCACCATTGTACTTACCCCCTGATCTCCCATTGTGAGGCCGTGGCGATGTCCGAACGCTGGGTCGCGCTTTGCTCGGCCAACCAGCGCTGCCAGCGGCCGATCGCTTCCCGGCGCTCCTCGTAGGAGGCGTAGAAGCGGTAATCGAAGGTGTGGCCGGTCAGGCGTCTAAGAGACTGGATGGCGTAAAAGCGGACGGCAGGGTCGTCGCTGGCAAGGGCCTTTACGATCGCCGGGATGGCGCTGGTATCGTGGGCGTCTGCAGCCCGCTTCATTGCCGGGATCTTTTCCGAAGCATCATTGCTCGCAAGTCCATGCGGGCCCGGATAGTAGGCGCATGAATTGAGCAGCACCAGCACTCCGAAGATGATCATCGTGCGCGGCACGCATACGTTACGATCAGGCGATCGCTGTGACTGGTTATCGGCACTTGACGTGTCCTCACTCCAGAGATGGGGGGCAGTATTTCGCGGTTATCGGACCTGACGGGGCCGATCTATAATCGCGATTGTCGTGACCGCCGACGCCGCTCTCCCGGACGGCGGTGTTTCGAACCGATCAATTCGTTGGGAATGACATGACCACTTCGCTGCCGGCGCGGCGTTCGCTGCGTTACAAGCTTCTGCCTGCCGTTCTGATTCTTCTGGGGCTTTCGTGGGTGATAGCCATAATTCGCTCCGGAAACGCGGTGATCGATCCCAGCGGCGTCTCGATGGTCACCACGACCCGACCGTCGGACGGCGAAACCAAAGCCGTGCTCAATACCTTCATCTCCGCGGACTTCAATTCCGGCCACGCAGTGGATCCCGCGACGCTGAGCAACCATTCCGTGCGGCTCTATCGTTCGAGCGACCACACGCTGATTCCAGCCGAGGTGAGCATGTCCGCCGCCGGAGATTCAATCGTGCTCCGTCCGCTGGCAATGCTTCAGCCCGAGCCTCATTACACGTTTGAGGTGACGCGACAGCTGAAGGACCAGCGCGGTGACGATTTCCTGCCGTTTACCATGAGCTTCACAACCGGCGGTGGAAGGAACTAACCCATTTCCGAGCCGTGTTGGAGAATGTGCTGTTGCCCGGCGGCGCCATTAATAAAAACATCAGCGAAACTGCCAGCCCATCGATACGGATTCCACTTAAATCGCAGGCCCCAAGGATGTGCCCCGTAAGCGGGGCCGCCCAACCTGACCTGCCAGAATCACCTCAAACCCGCGCTCGTCGCGAGCCATGATAGGACGCTCACAATCCCCGTTCGGCCTGCTGCCGGATTACACCATACCCACACCGTACCCACACCGTACTCACACCGTACTCACACCGTAGCAATACCGTAGAACTTCCGGCCCCAAAAACGCCCGCCCCGCGAGTCCAAATCGCAATTTTCAGCCAATAGTGGTCATCCGGATTTCCTCCAAATCGCAGGCCCCCCGGACGCCCTCCCCAAGCAGAGGGCTACCCAACCTGGTGCGCGAGAATCACGTAAAAGCCGTATGAGTTTTGAGGATCGCCCGGATGTTGCCAAGTACGATCGCACCGGCCGTATCAACGTCGCCGAGTACCGCGGCAGCGAATTTTCGCCGTTGCGTGCGGGGCGCGACGAGGTCCAGGCGCTCGCAATGAGCGAACACCTCCTCGTGCAAATAGCTGAGCTGATTGAGAAATAAACGTGCGGCCGTTGGCGGATTCTCTTGATTACCGACCGTGCCGTTTGAAATACTGCACGTCCCGTTCGTGCTTCTGGGCCGCGGCGCGGGTGTTGAATGTCCCAAGATTTCGCCGTTTCCCGGTGCTCGGGTTCTTTTTGCGGGAGTATAGACGATATTCGCCGCTGGAAAGCTTGCGGATCATGACATCGCTCCTTTGCTGGATGCGATGCAAATCCGGTTCCAGGGGGGGCAATCACACCTCAGCCACGCTCTGCCGTTTGTGCGATTCCAGCGACGCGGTGAATAGCCGATGGCTCAGTGCCGTCTCCTGGGGCGTCACGCAGCCGGCGAACTTCTTGAGCGGCTTGCCGTGCGCCAATTCGTAAACGAACGCCGCCCACATCTGCTGGATCGAATCCGTGAAACCGAACTCGAAGATGTTGCCGGTGATGGTCTTGAACGCCGGCTCGTAACCGGTCTGGATCTGCTGCCAGGTCTGGTCGCCGCCTTTGTATTCGAGCACCTCGAGCAAGCGGGGATTCGTGCTGCTCCAGCGGGCTGATGCCTTGGTTCCGAGCACTTCGGTGTACCAGGTATTTCTCTGCCCCGGCGCGATGCGGTGGGTCTTGATCGTCATGGGGAACGTCGTGCCGTCGGGCGCCCCGGCTTCGCACAGCAGCGTCGCGTTGTCCCACGTCTTGCAGGGCGCCATGCCGCCTTTGCCGTCCGGACGCTCGGTCACAATTTTTGCCAGCGCCGCCCGTACGTTCTTCGGCGTCCATCCTGCGCGGAAGGGCACATGACAGGCATGCATGCCAAGATCACCCATGCAGCCGTATTCGCCGTTGAACTCGATCATCCGCTTCCAGTTGATCGGCTTGTTCGGGTCGAGGTCGGACGAGTGCAGAAAGCCGGTGTTGACTTCGATGATCCGGCCGAAGGCGTTGGCCTCGATCATATCGCACAGCTTCTGCATTGCCGGGAAAAAGGGCGATTCGCTCGAGCAGCGCACAAAGACTTTCGGATTCTCGGCGATCGTTCGCAGGATCGCATCGTTCGCTTTCTTATCGATTCCAAACGGTTTCTCACCCATGAGGTGCTTGCCCGCGCGGATCGCCGCCCCATAGATCTCCTCATGCAGGTTGTGTGGCACCGCCACGTACACCGCATCCACGTCCTTGTTGGACAGCAGCGCCTTGTAGTCGTCCGTCACCTGCGCAATCGAAGGAAAGTTGTCCCGATACCACGGATAAAGCGCCGAATTCTTGTCGCACAGGGCAACGATCTCGGGCTTTGTGTCAATCTCTGTCAGATGGCTCCACCGGGCCACGCTGCTGGCGAATTCCCTCCCCATCAATCCGCCGCCGATAATGCCAAAACGAATGATTTTCATTGGATCTTCCTGTCATCCGTGTTCATCTGTGGTTCCCTCTTTGAATCAATATCCGAGTTCGCGCTCCGCCTCACCGATCGCCTCGTCGATCATGTCCAGGCCCTTGAGCAGCACCTCGTCCTCCATGACGACAGGGGGGCTCATTCGCAGAATGTGTCCGGCGGGAATCCACGCCAGACCCTTCGCGAACGCCTTCTGGTAGACCAGTTCGCCCGCCTTATTCAGCGGCTCCTTGGTCTTCTTGTCCTTGACCAGTTCGATGCCCATCAGGCATCCCTTGGCTCGAACGTCGCCGACGATCTTGTGCTCTGTGAGCATGCGCTTCATCCGCTTCATCGCCAGCTCACCAAGGTGCGTCGAGCGCTCGAGCAGGTTTTCCTCCTCGATCACTTCCGTCGAGGCCAGAGCCGCCGCGCACGCCATCGGATTTCCCCCGTAGCTGCTCGATGCGGATATCTTCTCGAACGATTCCTTGAACGGCTCGCGCACGGCAACGCATGTCACCGGGAAACCGTTGCCGAATCCCTTTCCGATCGACACGACGTCCGGCACGATGTTCCAGTGCTCGGTGCACAGCCACTTGCCCGTACGGGCCCAGCTTGTCAGGACTTCATCTGCCATCAGGAGGATCTTCCGTTCATCACAGAATTTGCGGAGCTTGGGGAAGAAATCGTCCGGCGGCATCACGCTGCCGCCCCAGCCCTGGATCGGCTCCAGCACGAAGCCGGCCACGTCGCTTACCGTTGCGCGGTTGATGTACTCATCGTAGAACTCGAGATACTTGTCCGTATCGATCGAACCATCGGCCTTGGTCCAGTGCGGCCTATAGGGGTTCGGCCGCGGCACCATGTGCATGCCGGGCGCCCGCACCCTCCCGTAAACCGGCGAGCGAATTTCCGCCAGGGAGACCGCTCCGTAGGTTTTTCCATGGAAGTCGTAGAAGCACGAGATCATCTCGTTCTTCCCCGTCCCCGCGCGCAGCACGCGTAGACCCGCTTCGACCGCTGCCGTCCCGCAGTCATAGAACTGAAAGCCGCTCAGATCTCCCGGCAACACCTCAGCCAGCTTCTCACACAGCCTCGTCTTGATCTCCGTCGTGAAATCGTGCGCGTTCATCAACTGGCCGGCGTATTTCGCGACGGCCTCGCTCACTTTCGGATGGCAATGCCCCAGCGTGGTGACGTAAATGCCGCTGGAAAAGTCGATGTACTTGTTCCCGTCGGCATCGACCAGCGTGCAGCCATGCCCAGACTCAAACGCCACCGGAAACAGCTTCACCTGTCCGGAAAGCCCCTTGAAGTATTTCGTGCACCGCGCATGCAGCGCCTTGGATTTCGGCCCCGGCGCCGGCACTTTCATGTGGGGAACCTCGTCCAGATCCACATGCGCCCAATACGTCGATTTCTCTGCAATGGTCATGATCTTTCCTGTGTTACGAATGAATCAATATCCCTTGTCCCAATTCGGCTCGATGTTCATCGCGGCCGTTTCGCTGACGTACACGTCCGTCTTGAGCAACTGATGAATCGACCCCGGCACCTTCGGCGTCACCGGCCCGTGCAGGCACAGCCGCGTGATCATCCGCTGCCAGCTCGTCGCGGTTCCGTGCACACCCAGCGCGTGGATGTCGATGCGGCTCTTGGCCTCGATGACCTGCGCGGGCCCGATCGTCGCCGCCTTCGGTGGCACCGCCGACAAGTCCCCGCTCATCCCGAACGAGCCGTGCATCGAGTTCTGCGCCAGCGTGTACGGTGAGAGCGTGCAGATCCTCGGCCCCATTTTCTTCCATTCCTCCAGCGGCGCATCGAACTCCGGTGCATCCGGCTCCACGAACGCCAGATGCCCCGTCCATCCCGGCCCGCTGTAGCACCAGTCCGCACCGCCCAGGTCCGTGATCATCTTCCCGTAATCCTTCACGTTCGCGTTGGTGAAGACGTGCACCTGTTTCTCGGGCATGCGCAGTTCCGGATCCAGCTTGGCGAAGAAATTGTTCTTCATTGCGTAGCCGAACCCGAACGGCCAGGTATCCGGCGCGATCTCGTCCGTTTCGTTGGCGTATTCATCCATCGCAAACAGGTGGACGTGCTTGCAGCTCTGCCGCAGCGCGTTGAGCACTCGTGTCACCTGCCGGTACAGCGGTACCGGATTGGGCAGGATCATCACCAGTTGCCTGCCCTCCTGTGCCGTCCGGCAGATTCGCCCGACCATTTCCGACAACACGATGAATGGAATGTCGCCGTCCCTGACTACGCGAATCTTTAGGTCCGGATTGGGATGCTTGTCGATGTCCTCGCGCTTGATCTCGCGGCAGCGCGCGATTGCCTCGACATCCCGGAATGGAACGTGCATCGAGGGCGCATAACGAAATTCAGCCATGGACAATCTCTCTTTCCTGTGCACCGGCACTCAGCGCCGGGTTGACGAACATTACGTTCATTCCCGCCGCGGTGAATTGCCGGACCATCTCATGATCCGGCCCCGCATCGGTAATCAACCCCTTCCATCTGGCGATGTTCCCGAACGAAGCGAGCGCCTTCCGTCCCAGCTTCGTTGCATCCGCGACGACGTACACCTGCTCGGCCGCCTCGACCATCTTCGAGAGCATCTTCGCAATCCCCAGCGATGCATTGTAAACCACCCCATCCGCGTCAATCCCATCGGCGCCGACGAACGCGACATCCGCCCGCAGGCTCTCCAGGTTCGACTCGGTCAGCGGACCCTCGAGGTCCGGCGACTCCTTGCGGATGTATCCACCCAGGAGCAGCGTCTCGACGCCATGGGACTGCTGAAGCACCGCCGCGATGGGAAGTGAAGTCGTAATCACGGTAAGCTGCCGACGATGCCGGAGGTTCCGCGCCAAAGCCAAAGTCGTCGTGCCCGAATCGAGCATGATCGACTGCCCGTCCTCAACCAGTTGAGCCGCGACTGCCCCGATGCGCTCCTTCGCCTCGGAATTGAGCTTGGCCCGGCGGAGGAACTGGAACTCGAAGCTGATCTGCTCGGACGATGCCGCTCCCCCATGCGTCCGCACGATCCGACCCTCGTCCGCGAGTTTGGCCAGGTCCCGGCGGATGGTCATGTCGCTCACGCCGCACTCACGCGCCAGTTCGTCGACCAGGCATTCGCCGCGGTCGCGGAGCAGGTCGAGAATCTGTCGATGGCGGGCTGTTTGAAGCATGTTCCAAAGTGTTGATTTATGTTCGAATGTGTTTATTCTAGTGTCCCAACCGAGTTTTTCAATGCCTGACAACGCCTATCTGGACGCTATCCGTGCCGGACAACCGCTTTTTGTGGGGACTGCCACGGCCGACATTTCCCCCACCGAATCCGCATTCCTCTTTGGGTACCCCCACGTTCGGCGCTACAGCACCGGCATCCATGACCCACTGCTGAGTACGGCCCTCTATCTGGAAGCGGGCGGCGAGCGGGTCATGTTCATCGCCAACGACATCATCTATGCCCCCAAGGAAGTCGTCGCTCGCGCCCGAGCACGCATTGCCGAGAAGGTGGGAATCCCCGAGGGGCACATTCTTATCTCCGCCACCCACACCCACTCCGGCCCGAAGACCTGTGACACGCTCTCCAACGAAGCCGACAGCGCCGTTCCCAGAACCGATCCGAAATACGTTGCCTTCTTCGAGGACCGCATCGTCGAAGCCGGTACCGCCGCCGCCGAGAAGTTGACGCGCACCGAGATCGGTCTCGCCATCGCCGACGCCACGGGCATCGGCACCAATCGCCGCGATCCCGACGGATCGCGCGATCTCGAAGGTTCCCGTCCTTCTCATCCGCGATCTCAAGCACAAGCCGCTTGCCGCCATGCTTGTGTGCTGCATGCACCCCACGGTCCTCCACGAGGATTCCACGCTCGTCAGTGGCGACTTCCCCGCGATGGCCAGGCAGTACCTTCAGCGGCACGTATTGGGCAAGGATTGCCCCGTCCTCTACCACACGGGTCCCGCCGGCAACCAAAGCCCCCGGCACGTCACTTGCGCTAATACCTTTGCCGAAGCCGAGCGCTTAGGGGAAATTCTTGGAAAAGCCGCTGCCAAAGTGATGCCCACCATCGAATTCCGCCAGCGTCTGAACCTCGAATGCCGCCGGTCGTTTGTCGAGCTACCCGTCAAGACTTTCCCCAGCGAAGCCGACGCCCAGGCCAAGCTTCAGAAGGCGGAAACGCGCCTAAAGGATCTGCGCGATCGCAACGCCCCCCGCACCGAAGTGCGAACCGCGGAAGTGGACTGGTTCGGCGCCACCGAGACGCTCACCCTTTCCCGCGCCGCTGCCAAGGGGCGGTTAGCCACCGCCGCCAAAGCTTCCCTGCCCGCGGAAATCCAGGCCATCCTTGTCGGTCCCTGGACTTTCGTCGCCTGGCCCGGCGAACTGTTCGTCGAATTCGGCCTGCAACTGAAGCAGCAGTGCCCCTGCACCTTCCCAATCACCTACGCCAACGGCACACTCCAGGGCTACCTCGTCACGCAGCAAGCCGTCGAAGAAGGCGGATACGAATCGAGTAACGCCGTCTTCAAAAGCCCCGATAGCGGCCAGATCCTCGTTCAAAAGACCTTGGAACTACTGGCAGACAAATGCAAAGCACAGCAGCCCTATCATCATGCGACGATCACGTCCTGACGATCGACCTTGGAACGACGCTCTACAAGATCGCGCGGTTCGATTCGCAAGGCGTAATGCTCGATCTTGAACGGGTTGCGCCGCCGGTGGAACGTCCGCAGACAAACCGGATGGAGCTTGACACCGAGAAATTCAAAACTGCGATCGTCACGGCGGTCGCGAAACTCAAGTCCCGCGCGGGCGCCGGCTGGCACCGCATCGCTGCCATCTCCTTCGCCACGCAGGCCAATAGCTTCACTCTCCTTAACGAGCAAAATCAGCCCCTGATTCCCCTCATCCTCTGGCCCGACCAGCGGGCGTCTGAGTTGGGAGCAGAGCTGAACAAAATCTCAAATCTCGTCGCGTTCCGTCAAACCACCGGCATGCCGAAGTTCGGCCCTCTCCTGGGTCTCGCCAAACTCCTGTGGCTTTGCCGCCATCAGCCCGAGTTGATCCCCCGCATCCGCCGCTTCTGCTACATCAGCGATTATCTCACGCTCTGGATGACCGGCCACCACCTCACCGAAGCCGGCGTCGCGGGCTTAAGCGGCGCTCTGGACATCCGCCGGCTCAATTGGTGGGAGCCAGCGTTCAAACAACTACAGATTCCCGTTGAGTGGATGCCAGAGATCATTCGCACCGGGACCGATCTCTGCCCGATTGTTCCAGTCGCGGCTGATGCGCTTGGCCTGTCTCACAACTGCCGCTTCATCGTCGGCTGCCTCGACCAATACGCCGGCGCGATCGGTACCGGAACCGTTAAACCGGACCGCATTTGCGAAACCACCGGCACCGTTCTCGCCGCCGTCCGCTGCACCGATCGTCTCGCCGACAATCCCGCATCGGATGTCTATCAAGGCCCCGCGTTCCGCGACGGGCTGCATTACCAGATGAGCTTTTCCAGCACTTCGGCCAACCTGCTGGAGCACTACCGCAATCAGCATGCGCCGAATCTCTCCTTCGATGAGTTGACGCGCCTCGCCATCGAAGCCCCGCCCACCGATCTCCAGATCGAGCCCTACAACGACGCCGGCTCGATCGCTTCATCCTTCCGCAACATCAAGCCCGACCACACTCCCGGTCAGATCACCCGCGCCATCATGCAACGCGTCGCCCAGTCACTGAAGGCGCAGATCCGCTCGCTCACGAATGACCAAATGCCCACCGAAATCCGCTCCGCCGGCGGCGGCGCCAGGAATGACTTCTGGCTCCAGCTCAAAGCAAGGGAATTGAAAACCAACTTCACCGCCATCGCCGCCGACGAGCCAACCAGCCTCGGAGCCGCTATGCTGGCGGTCAGTGCGATCAGGCATGAAGATCTGCAAACGCTTGCGCCTCGGTTCGTGAAAACCCGCGCAACGTTCAGTCCGTGACCAATGCCTTTTGCCAAAGGCCGAAGCATGCACGTTGACCAATCCCCAACCGCCGAAACTCGCTCCGGCCCCCGTACGTGGTCGGTTGGCACACTCACCTACACCAAAGGCGGCTTGGTCAATGTCTTCTTCTGGATGCTTTGGGGCGATTTCTGCCTGAACCTGATGGATTCGGGGGTGTGGCAGTACGTCATTCCGCTGCAACTCAGCAAGTACGGCTTATCTAAGGAAAAGATCGGCTTCCTGACCGGCACGATGGTCGAAATCATGAGCATCTTCATGGTGGTGATTATCAGCACCTGGAGCGATCGCCACCGGGGACGCCTCGGGCGGCGCATGCCCTTCATGCTCTACGCCACACCGCCGCTGGCGGCCTTTCTGATCGCCGTGGGTTTTTCACCGGAGATTGCCGGTTGGCTTCAGCACACATTTCCGCGTTATTTCGGTGAATTCGCCATGAGTTCACTGGTGGTCGGGGTGATCGCCTTCACCGTGATCGGGTGGAAGTTCTTCGATCTGTTTCCCCAAACGGTCTATTACTATTTGTTCCCCGACGTCATTCCGCCGAAGCTGATGGGAAGGTTTGTCTCCCTGTTCCGCGTCTGCGCCAACGGCGGAACGATGGCATTCAGTCTTTTTCTGATGAAGCACGCCGAGGATAAGCCGGGGCTGATTTGCAGCTTGTCCGGCGGCCTCTATCTGTTCGCCTTTATCATGCTGGCGCTGATGGTGAAGGAAGGGGAGTATCCGCCACCGGAGCCGGTGAAAAAGGGCCCGTGCTGGAGCGCTTGATCGATACTTCGCGAAAATACATCCGCGAGTGTTATTCGCTGAAGTACTACTGGAAATTCTACCTATTCGTCTTCTGCTTCTGGGTGGGAATACTCAAGGGGTTTAATTACTTTCAGGTGTTCTATGGCAATCAGATGACCGGGGGCCATCTGGGGGAGTTTGGCACAATCGTCACCATTTACACAGGCCTGATGATGGGCGTCTTTTTTGTCATAGGCCCGCTGATCGATTGGCTGCATCCCATTCGCGTGGCCATGGGCGGATTTCTTTCGCTGCTGGCGATGGCTGTTGCGGGCATATTTTTCATTCACGGCTTTTGGACGTATGCCGTTTTTGTTATCGCTACCTACGGCCTGATCGCGGTTGTACAGGCCGCCTACCTCGCGCTGTTGCCGCGCATTCTACCGCGCGAGCAGTACGGGCAGTTTTGCTCGGCAACGGCCGTGCTCTGGCATGCGGGTGCGATGGTTCTTATCCCCGTATGCGGCCTGCTCATTGACCGCTTTGGGAATTGGGTCATCTTCGCCTGGCTGACGGGATCCACCGCCATCGGGTTGCTGGCGCTGATAATGCTTTATCAGGACTGGACAAAGCTTGGCGGCGATGAACATTACGAGCCGCCCACGCCCTGGCTACCCGCTCAGTCTGAAATAGATGAACCCCAGTAGCCTTTGGACGCAGTTCCGAAGCTCACCCCGCCACGCCCGCCGGCTCCCCGAACATCGCCTCGACAAACCGCTCCGGGTCGAACGTCTCCACATCCGCCGGTGTCTCCCCCAGCCCGATGAACTTCACCGGAATCTTCAGTTGATCGCGAATCGCAAAGATCACGCCCCCCTTGGCCGTTCCGTCCAGCTTGGCCAGGAACAGCCCGGTCACGTTCACCGCCGCCGAAAAATTCTTCGCCTGCGCGATCGCGTTCTGCCCGGTCGTCGCATCCAGCACCAGCAGTACCTCATGCGGCGCGCCTTCGATGCGCTTGGCGACGACATCGCGGATCTTGGTCAGCTCGCGCATCAGATGTTCCTGCGTGTGCAGCCGGCCGGCGGTGTCCACGATGAGCACGTCGATCCCGCGCTTCCTGGCCGCCTCGCAGGCATCATACGCCACCGCCGCCGGATCGGCCCCGGTCTTGTGCTTGACGATCTCCACCCCGATCCGATCCGCCCAGATCGCCAGTTGATCCACCGCCGCCGCGCGAAAGGTATCGCTCGCCGCCAGCATGACATTCTTGTTCATCTGGTTCTTCAACACCGATGCCAGCTTCGCGATCGAGGTCGTCTTGCCCGCCCCGTTCACGCCGCAGACCATGATCACCGTTGGCCCATCCGGCACGAACTTCAGCTCGCGCGTCTGTGGCACATCCCACCCTTTGAGCAGTTCCTCGCGAAAGACCTGCCCGGCCTGGTCCTGGTTGCGGATCTTCCCCAGCCGCCAGCGGTCGCGGATTTCCCCGATGATCCGCGTGACGTTGTGCACGCCCATATCCGCGCGGATGAGCTTCTCCTCCGTGTCCGCCAGGAACGCATCATCGATCTGCCGCCCAGGAACAAACAGCGTGCGTACGTCGGTGTTGAGCACCTCCGTGGTCTTCCTGAGCGCGCCCTTGAGCTTGTCGAGTGTCTTGGAAAAGAACCGCATTTCGTTTGACCGGGAGTTCTAGGTTGTACCGCCCGGTTGCTCCTGTGTTTCCTGAGCTTTGGCTGGCGCGGGTGTGGTCATCGCCCGAATCTCCTTCAGCACCGCATCCAGCACGCCGTTGACAAACGCCGGGCTCTGCTCGGTGGAAAAGCTCTTGGCCAGCTCGATCGCCTCGTCGATCACCACTTTAGGCGGCGTCTGCCCCTCGGTCAGTTCCCACACCGCCAGCCGCAGGATGGCCCGGTCCACGCCCGGCTGGCGCCGCGGCGGCCACTGGGGGGCAAGCCGCTCGATCCACTGATCCGTGTGTTCACGGCCATCCCATGCGCTACCCGCCATGCGCAGGCCCTGCCGGGTCATCTCGTCATTCGCCTGCGCGTTGGCGGCAACCGCGCGGCCAACTCCGTATCGCGCTCCCCGTGTGCATCCCAGAGGAAAAGCACCTGCATTGCGATTTCCCGTGCCTTGTGTTTCTGCAACATCTGCTTTGAGACTAGCCGCCCGTTCGCCAACCGGCAACCGGGCTTCGCGGATCAGCGCTTCTCCGCACGCGCCAGCAACCGCCCGAATCCCCCGCGCGATATCGCGACCACTCGCCAATCCGCCAGCTCCCGCTTCAGCTCAACCGCACACGGGTTTCCCGATGCCACGGCATCATCCAGCCGTCCCCACAGCAGCACATAATCCACGGGCACCTTTGCCTTCTCATCCAACCGAACGCATGGCGGCTGAAGCTCGATCCCGCGCCCGAGGATGGCGTAAGGATTCATGGCCGGGCGGTACAGCACCGGAAAATGATCGGTATTTGCTTCGTAGTTGGTCAGATCGAGGCAGCGACGTTCCGCTGCGATGTAGCCGCTGGCGTGCGCCAGGGGCGAAACCTGCACCGATATGCGCCCGCCGTCGGCCGTAACCCACCCATCGGCCATGAACAGTGGCAGCACCGTCTTCCCGGCCTCGATCTTCGCCCAGCGACACGTACGCCTGCACGTCCCGGCTCAAGCGCTGGTACTCGATTGTGTAGATCACGCAAAACGCCAGTGCCGCCGCCACCGCTCCCGTGCCCAGCACGACCCGCCACGTTCTTCGCAGCTCCTGGGCGCCGATCCACATCACAACCAACAGGCACACCAACAGTTCGCACCGTGGCCGCACGACGAACTCCCTCGCCCGTGCATCGGTAGCCCCGATCGCAATGACCGCAAACCCTCCCGCCACGATCATGAGCAGATCCCAGCGGTTGGCCGCTCGCCGGCGAATCCGGTTGATCGCAATCACAAGCACCGCGATTCCCAGAAGGCCCAAGAACATCGCCGCCGGCCAGATCTCAACTCGCCCAAACGACACCATCACCCTGGGCAAATCCAGCGCCACCTTGATCGGATTCATCGACAGCGCCGGAAGAGGCGGGCCCAGCGGCGCGCCCGTAAATGGCTTGAGCCCCGGCGTCGGCACCGGGCTGACAAGTTGCCAGATGATCAACCAGTTCAAAAACACCAGCGTGGGAGTCGTCGCCAGCAGGGTCCGCAGCAGAAGCTTCCGCCCGTGAGCGATGGCATCCTTGCCGGCCATTTCCTTCCGCCGCACGCACGCCCCGAGCTGGCAATTCACCCCCGCCACGAACGCCGCCAGCGTCACCCAGAGCGCCAGCAAACAGAACAGGTGCGCAAAGTACAGCCCCAGCATCAACATGCTCAGCACGACCGCGCGCCGCCCGCTCAGGTCGTCCCGATGCCTCAGCCAGTATCCCAGCGCCAGCAGATACAGCCCCAGCCCATAGCAGAAGTTGTAGAACCCCATGTGCAGCAGCGAATGGTAGAGCAGCGGCATCACTAGGATCGCCGCCCATTCCGCCGAGCGGTTGATGATGCGCAATGCATAGCGCATCGAAAGTGGAAGCAATAGCAGATACCCGCTGATCAGGATCTTCTCCGCGATCAGGACCGGCAAGACGCTCATCAGCCCCGCCATCACCAGATGCCCCAGCCAGTTCGGCACCGGCCGCGGATTGAGATAGTAGAAGCTTCTCCACACGCCCCCGCCCGCGGAGAACCACCGCTCAAGCATCTGCGCATTCTGCAAATGCGCCGGCCCATCCTGCGAGGGGAAATAGCGCGTGCTCCACAGCGGCACCAGCTCAACCGCGAGCATGAGCCAGAACACCAGCGCGACGCTCCGATTGCGGCGCACCTGCAGCGCTGCTCGGGCGCTCCTGCGGCGCCGACTGATAATTCCGCTACAGTCACAGAGGGTTCATCGGCACTTGCGATCGATCCACATGGACACGATGCGCTCTATTTCGTGCCCCGGCACGCGTTCAGCGTCGCGATCATCTCCACCGCCGCCTCCGCGGCCCGCTCGCCCGCGTGCCCGTGCGGCCCGCCCGTCCGGTCCAGCGCCTGCTGGTCCGTGTTCGTGGTCAAAACGCCGAAGATCACCGGCAGCTTCTCACTCAGCGCCACCTCGCTGATCCCCCGCGCCGCTTCTCCCGCGACGAAATCAAAATGCGGCGTATCCCCCCGAATCACGCACCCCAGACAGATCACCGCCTGTACCCGTCCGCTCTGTGCCAGCACTTTCGCCGCCACCGGCAGCTCAAATGCCCCGGGCACCCGATGCACCTCGATCCGCTCTTTCGCGACGCCGATCTCCTCTAATCGCCGCATGCAGCCGGCCAGCAGCTCATCCACAATCTCCCCATTGAACCGCGCCGCCACGATCCCAATGCGGACATCGCCCGCAACCTTCCCGCCCTCAAACGCCGGTGCCTTCGTGCTCACGCCGGACAAGTTAAGCCCGGAATCGCCAAAAATGAAATTCCCCGCTCCTGCGGCACCCGATTTTTCTTTTCCTCCCCATCTTCATACGCTGTCGGCGTGCAGGGCCTGCTCTCCAGACGCCTTTTCCCGCTGCTTCAGCTCACCCGGATGGCGCTGGTCTTCACGGCCATCTCCAACTCGCTCTGCACGCTCCTGATCTACACCCGCCACCGCATGGGCCCGCATGGCTGGGCGATTCTCGAAGTCCCCTGGCAGGTCGCCCTCACCACCGCCCTCATTTCCACCGGCCTGTATGGCTACGGCATGAGCCTCAACGACATCATCGACCGCCGGCGCGACGCCACCCTCGCCGCCACGCGCCCGCTCCCCAGCGGCCGGATCAGCATCACCACCGCCCACCTCGTCTGCACCGCCCTCGGACTCATGTCGATCGCTGCCGCGATTGTCTATTCCCATCTCACCGGTCGCGGCTGGGAGCCGGTGATCGTTCTGATCGGCACGGCCCTGCTGATCACCTTTTACGACAGCGCCGGCAAATATCTCGTCGCCCTCGGACTGATCACGCTGGGCCTGATCCGCTTTTTCCACGCTACCATTCCCGCACCCGAGGTCCCGTTACTCTGGCACCCCCTGCTCCTGTTCAATCACACCACCATCCTGTCGCTGGTCGCCTATCGCTGGGAAATGAAGCGCCCCCAGTTGACGCGCCTGCATATGTGGGTCGTCCTGGGCATGCTCGCGCTGATTGATGCAATCCTGATTGGCCTGGAAGCCGGCGACCTCTGGTGGCGCGCCAGCGCCCCGCCCGGCTCGCTCATCCGCGCCCTCAACATTCACCCGGCCCTGATCCTCCCCGCCCTGGCGGCCCTGGTTTTCGTCTTCCTGGCCTGGCGCATCCGCCGGCGGCGCGAACGCCGGATCGCCGGTCAGATGATCATGCTTTATGGCCTGCTCTGGCTCATCGTCTACAACGTCGCCTTTGCCGCCGGCTATGTGGATCTGCTCTCGGCCGCCGTCCTGCTGATGCTGTTACCTGTTGCCTATGCAGCAGTTCAGGTCATGCGATGGTGGGGCAGGCTGGTTTCACTGTCGCAGAGGCCCGAATTCCGCCGAGCCGAGAGCTAAACCATAATTTCACCAAAATTTCCCAATTTTGCCAAATTCACTTGAACGATATAGGGAACATCGAGTATCTTTATTCTCGCCTTAACGAAATTCTCTCCCCTCCACGACCCGCCGCAGTGCCCTCCAGCGGCGGGTCGTTTTTAACGGATCCCAACTCGCTTCAGTTTTAGCGGCCCTTGCACCCGTGCCGACACGCGGGTAGGCAGGATCACCCGATGCACACCAGCCTTGAGCTCCTCCAGGAAGCCGATCGACATCGCCATGGCGGTCAACCGGCCGAAGCCGAGGCGCTCTGCCGTAAGGTCCTCGCGCCGAACCCTACAACCTCATCGCCCTCCTCCTTCTTGGCCATATCGCCCAGGAGCGCGGCGATGCGCAGACGGCTCTCGATCAGTTCTCCAAAGCCGCGAAGCTCGCACCACGGAATGCCGATGCCCACTACGGCATGGCCGCCTCCCTGCACGCGCTCGGGCGCCTTGAGGAGGCAGCGCAGGCTTGCCGTCGCACCATTCAGCTTCAGCCGAATCTAGCCAACGCCCACATGAATCTCGCCACGCTGCTCTCGCAGATGGGCCTGCAGCAGCAATCGCTTGCCGTTACTCGGAAAGCCGTCGAACTCGCGCCCGGCGACATCTACGCTCACAGTAACTTTCTCTACGCGCTCTACTTTCTCGCCGACAGCACCCCCACGTACATCCTCGGCGAGCACCTGCGCTGGGCCGCCCGTCATGCCGAGCCGCTTGGCAGCGCCTCTTTTACCTCCGACCAGCGATCGCTCCCCCGACCGTCCGCTGCGCGTCGGCTACGTCTCCCCCGATTTCCGCCGGCACTCTGTCTCTTTCTTCTTCGAACCCCTGCTGGAACACCACCGCCGTCCCGAATTCCACATCACCTGCTACAGCGCCGGCGGCTGGGTCGACCACGTCACCGAACGCTTCCGGTCACGCGCTGACCAGTCGGCGCAACATCGCCACGCAGAGCGACGAGCAGGCCGCCGCCCTGATCCAGCAGGATGGCATCGACATCCTTGTCGATCTCTCCGGCCACACCGGCCACCATCGACTCCGGCTCTTTGCCATGCGTCCCGCACCCGTGCAGATCAGCTATCTCGGCTATCCCGGCACCACCGGGATGACTGCGATTCAATATCGAATTACAGATTCCCTGGCGGACCCGCCGGGTATGACCGAGTCCTATCACACCGAGCAACTGCTTCGCCTTCCCGAGTGTGCCTGGTGCTATCGTCCGCCGGCAGAATCGCCGGACATCTCGCCGCAATCGTCAGGACCGATCGTCCTGGGCTCCTTCAATCGCCTGCCGAAAATCAGCACCGCAGTCATTCGCGTGTGGTCCCGGATCCTGCACGACCTTCCGGACGCCCGCCTCCTGATCAAGTCCGAGGGGCTCGGCGAGCCGACCGCAAAATCGCATCTCCTTCAGCAGTTCGCCAGCCACAAGATCGATCCGAAGCGGCTGGAACTCCTGGGTCCGATCGCTTCCATGCGAGAGCACCTTGAACGCTACAACCGCATCGCCGTCGCCCTCGACACTTTCCCCTACAACGGCACCACCACGACCTGCGAAGCGCTCTGGATGGGCGTCCCCGTGATCGCACGCGCAGGCGCGTCACACGTCTCCCGCGTCGGCGTTTCCCTTCTCACCAACGTCGGCCTGCCCGATCTGATCGCCGCCAACGAAGACGAATACGTCAAACTCGCCGTCCATCTCGCCGGCAACGTCGAGCGCCGCAGTGCGTGCGTGCATCCATTCGTGATCGTCTTCTGCAATCGCCCCTCATGAATCCCGCCCGGTTCGCCACGTCGATGGAGTCCGCATATCGGACGGTCTGGCGTCAATGGTGCGCCACCGCCTGATCCGAAGCGCCAAGCGCTTCAAGAACCGTCTTCACATGCCGGTCGGTTGCACCCTGGCTCTCCCGCACGACCTGCCTCGCCCGCTCGCCCATCGCTCTCGCTTGCTCCGGCTCCGACAGAAGTCGCCCAATCGCCTCGGCCAAATCCCGGGTTCCCGGCTCACTTGCCGCAATCTCCACAACCGCCCGACCCTCGCGAAACCGCGTCATCGCATCCGCGAAATTCTGCGTGAAGTGCCCGACCACAACCGGCTTGCCCAGCGCCGCCGGCTCGATCATGTCGCTCCCATGCTGCCGCGGCCCCAGATCGACCAGCGTCCGCCCGACGAACACGACATCCGCCAGACTGTAAAACTTCCGAAGCTCTCCCATCGTATCGCCCAGAATCACCGGCCGCACATCATTTCCCTCACCCACCGCCGCGCTCCGGCGAACCACCTCAAACCCCGCGCCCGCAATCAATCGCGCCACTTCCTCAAACCGCTCCGGATGTCGTGGCACAATCACCAGCCGCAAATCCACAAACCGCCCCACGAGAGTCCGATACGCCCCCAGCACCAACTCTTCTTCCCCGGGTCCCGTCGATCCACAAACCCAGATCTTCTCCTGCCCCGGCTTCATTCCCACGATCCGAGCCAGGTTCCCATCCCCTTCAATGCGCTCGCCCACCTGCGCCGTATCGAACTTCATCGTCCCCGTCACGGTCACGCGCTCCGCGGGCACACCGACCGTGACAAACCGCTGCGCGTACAGTTCATCCTGCGCACAGACCCTGCTGATCCGCCGGAACATCCGCCGGGCAACAAATCCGCCCATCCGGTAATTGCGATAGCTGCTCGGGGTCAGCCGCGCATTGATCACCAGCACCGGGATCCCCCGGCGCTCGCACTGCCTCATGAAGTTGGGCCAGACTTCCAGTTCCATCAACACGACTGCCCCCGGCCGCAGTCGATCCAGCACTCGCCCAACCGCCCCGGTGAAATCCAGCGGATAGCGAATGACCGTCGTATCTGCCGCATCCCCGTAGAGCTTCTGCGCCTGCTCGAATCCGGTGTTCGTTGTGGTTGAAATGACAAAGTGCAATCCCGGCCGCGCCTCGCGCATCTTCTGGACCAGCGCCCGCGTCGAATTCATCTCCCCCAGGCTGACCGCATGAATCATCACCGCCGGCCCGGCATCCGTCCGTTCCGCGACGTGCCCCATGCGCTCTCGCAACGCCGAGAAGACTTTCCGTCGTGTCTTCGGCCGCAGCAGCCACAGCGGCGCCGTCAGCAGCAGCCCGCTCCCGTAAGCGATGTCATAAAAGCCCACCATCCGCCGCGGGTTTGTACCCCCTTTGCTATCCGGAAACAAAACCTCAGGCCGAGGCTACAGTCTTCCGTCCCCGCCGGACCAGCTTCCATCCGCCCCAAAGAACCGCCACCCACGGCAGCACGAAGCAAAGCCCGATGATCACCACCTGCAAACTCCACAGCAGCCCCGTCGCACTCGTCGCCAGCGCCTGCCGCACGCTCGCCCACACGCCCTGCCCCGGCGCCACGATCGCCTCGGCATTGCCAAGCGTAATCTCGATCCGCGCCTTGGCCAGCTTACCCTCGGGCGCCTGCTCGTTGCGCGAGGTATCGAACACGCGCACCGTGCCGAGCTTGCGAACGTGCTCCGTCAACTGGCCCGCCCGCTCCAGCGGAACCTCCAGAACCAGATGCCCGATCGTCCGCCCCGCGCGAGCCTTCGAGAGGTTCGACTCGACGATTCGGGCCGAATCGCCCGCGGCCGTCGCTTGCACGTCCGCCATCGCCGTATCGACGTTCGCCACCTCCACCGCCAGTGTCGTTGTCTGCCGCGGCGCGATCCGATCCACGCTCACGACCGCGATCTGATACCGCACCTTGCTGTCGACCGTATTCGCCGTATCGCTCGAGCGCATGATGTTGCGGGAGGTAATATCGCCGGCAGTACTCAGCGTCTTTTCGAACTCCGCAAGCTTCGCTCTACCGATCTCCAGGTCCAGATTCGCCGTCACGTTGTGCCGGTCCGATTCGTTCAAAGTCGAGCCCAACACCCGTGCCCCCGCGGCATCCGCCGCCTGCACGATTCGGTTGCGGGCTTCGCCCACGTCGCTCGCCGCGATCTGGATCGCCTCCGTCTCCCGCGGCGCCACGCCCGCCACCGAAACCACTTGAACGTTGAAGCCGCGCTTCGCCGTCGTGACGTTCGCCGCGTCCGGGTTCTCCGTCACCTCCAGCTTCATCACTTCGCCCATGCCCTTGAGCTCGGAGGAAAAAGCATCCGCATCGGCGCTCGGCACTTCCAGCCCGATCGTCCCGGTAATTTGCGCATCTTTCCCGCGATTCAGGCTGCTTGCGACGATTCGCCCGCCGGCCTTTTGCACACGCGCGATGATCGCGTGATACGCCGCCTCGGCGTCGTCCGCCGCCAGATTCAGATTCGTGGTCGTGCGCGGCGACACGTTCGCCAGGTTGTAGAGCGAAATGTTGAAGCGTGTGTCCTTCTGCTCGACCCGCGTGCTGGCATCCGCGTCGCTGCCTGTTTGCTTCCGCTGCACGTCCAGCCGTGCCACCTTCCCCAGCTGCTTGATGCGATCCAGTACCGCCCCCGCACGCTCCGGCGAAACATCCGCCACGATCGTCGCCCCGAACTGCCCGGCGTCGTAGCGCTTCAGGTCCGACTGAATGATCCGTCCCCTGGCATCGTCGATCGCCTTGAGCGCCTCGCTGCGCGCCTTCTCCACGTCCGTGGTCTCGATGCCGGTATCGACGGTTTCGGTTTCAGTCGCCGCCGCCGCCGTCTTGATGTCCCGCTCATACAGCGTGATCGACAGCGTCGATAGCGCCACCAGGTTGTCGTAATACTTCATCTGCCCGACGATCTTCTCGATCTTCTGGCGCCAGACGCCCAGTTCCTTCTCCGCCGCCAGCAGATCCTTCACGTTTCCCTTCCCGTTCTTGATCAGCTCCAGCAGCCGGCCTTCCATCGCCCGGTCGGCCGTCAGTTCGCTGTCCAGGTCCTGGTACTGCTTGGAAATGTCCTGGGCCTCGAGCTTCTGGCTCTTGAGATCCCCCAGACTGCGAAGCTGAAGCACCAGCGTATCCAGCTTCTCCGGCGGCACGCGCACCACCACCGTCCCCTTCACCTTCCCATTGGGCAGCTTGTCCGAATCCGTGCTGCTGATGTATCCCCCTGCCTCGGTGGTAAGCTTCGAGACGATCGCATACGCCGAATCGAAGCGATCGACTTCGAACTCCATGCTGCCGTTGCGGATGATCTTCCGCGTCGTCGCGGGAGGCACGGGCTCGCTATTCTGCACGCCCGTCCCGGCAACCTGCTCCCCGGCCATCGGCGCCGTCGGAGCCGTCGGCTGCTGCTGTTTGGCCTGGCTTTTCGTCTCGGCTGTCTTGTCGTCCTTGCTGTCGCCCGGCTGGCCGAACCATGCCAGCGACATCGGCTTGAAATGCTTGGCGTCAGCCGGTGTTGCCGCCGACGAGTGCTGCTGCTCCGGCAAATTCTGCACCCGTGTGATTAAGCGCTGTTCCACTTCTTGCTTTAGGCCGTCACCCGCTCCCACAACTAAATCAGCAACCTCCTTGTTAGCCAGTCCCTTCTGAATTCCACCACCCCCACGTCCCTCCCCCGCCGGTTTGGTTCCCCTCACCGGGCTGTTCGTTAACGCCGCCTCTGGTTTGCGAGCCCACAGGTCCCCGGTAGCAACATCGCCATTGAGATCCGCAGCCTCGTTGGACATCGGTCTGACGGCCGACCGGAAGCGAGCCCCCAAACTCGTTGTAGATTTGCTCGGCAGTTCCTCCGGGCTGGCGAGGCGGTCACGGTTCGATTTATCGGCCCCACCGTGCAATGCCCCCGCCGGTCCTGGTGCTGGCAACGCGAAGGAGTCGCGTTGGTTTTCATTTTGGTACATCGACACCGATTCACCAATCTGCCTCAGATTCGAAGCAACCTCGGCGTGGCGCGCATGAAACGCCACCCCCGGCAGCCCTCCATGCTCGATCGCGCTGTGCACCACCACCCCGATCCCGCCCACCACCACCGCCGCCGCGATTCCCGTCACCGCATACCGCACCACAGGCGGCACCATCCGCCGTCCAGCCTGTCGCCGCAGCCGCTGAATCACCCGATCCTCAAGCCCCTCTCTCGGCCGCGCCCCGGCAAACAGCTCCCGTAATTCCTCGTCCGCGCCGGTAAGCTCCTCCCACGCCCGCCCGCAGTCATGGCAACCCGCCACATGCGCCCGCAGCCGGCTCATCTCCACTTCGCTCAGACCTCCCGCCAGCGCCGTCGCCATCCGCTCGCGCGCCCACGCATGCTCGTTTTGTTCGTTCACGTCGCTCATAACATCCTCTCGCTCGGCTTCATGCGTTCCCGCAACAGCGCCAGGCCGCGATTCAGCAGCCCGCGCAGCGAACCGTTCGTGATCGCCAGCTCCCGCCCGATCGTCTCGTAGTCCGCGCCGCCGATGTATCGCAGCATCAGCACCTGCCGGTACTCTTCCGGCAGCGACCGCAACACCGCCAGCGTCCGTTCTCGCTCCTCTTCCCGCTCCGCGGATTCAACCGGCCCCTCGCCGGGATCCGCCACCTCATCTATCCGCTCGCTTCCGCTGTGTCCTCCCGATCGCTTCTTTCGTCCCTCTTTCCGAACAGCATCGACCACCGCCCGATGCAGTACTGAAAGCAGCCACGGCCGAAACCGGCTCGCATCCCGTAACTGGTGGATCGACCTCCAAGCAACCAGAAACGTCTCCTGTGTCAGGTCCTCCGCCCGGTGCGGGTCACCCGTCTCTAAGTACGCCCGCGAGAACACCAGCCGTGCGCACGACCGCACCAGTTCCTCGAACGCCTCACGGTCGCCCCGCCGGCTTCGCTCAATCAGCAGCGTTTGCACGTCGGCCAATCGATCTCCTCTAAACACAAGACGCTCTTTTGACGTACCCCGCGCAAAAAGTTCCGCGCCCGCGGGTGGGGTCGGGCTCGTTGCACGCTCTTGGTCCACTCAAAAAGCGCGCGGCGAGCCAGATCGAAAAACCCGGCGCCGAAAGACATTTCCCCGCATTTCCGGCCAAATATCACATCAGGTATTGTGCAAAAAAGCCGCATTTTCGAGCAGGGTGCCGGGATAAGTAGAAGGAAGGGCCGCCACGACCACTCGCCCAACCTCGGCCACCACCCGCGCCCATTCCCCGCAACTCCCGCCCTCCTAGCCCAAAACCGGATACCGTCCGCTGTGCCCACCCTTTACCCTCGCCGAAGCTTGCATCCATCGATATAATTCGCCCATCTTCCAAGTTGTCGTTCCCCCAGAGAGGTTCACCTATGAGCGTCACAACCAAGAGTGGCCAGATCGTTGAAAACGCCGATATCGACCGGGAGGCGTCGCAGCCGCAGATCCACGTCGAGGAGCGGAAGCTTTCGCTGCACGATTACCTCAAGACGCTGGTCAAGGTGAACGGCTCGGACCTGCACCTCCAGGCTGCCAGCGTGCCGATGATTCGTGTGGATGGCCGCGCCCGGTTCCTGGATTGTCCGCCCCCGGGGGATGAGTTGATGAAGGAATACGTCGATACGGTCATGAATGCCCAGGCCGAGCCGGATGAGAAGCGGCAAATCCTCGAGCACAAGGGGGCAGTGGACATCGCCTATTCGCTACCCGGGCAGGCGCGCTTCCGTACGAACATCTTTCACTCGCGTGAGAAGTTCGCGATCGTCATGCGGCGAATCGTGACGAAGATTCCGAATTTCACCGAGCTGAACCTGCCGCCGGTGGTTGAGGGGCTGGCGGATTTCCATCGCGGCATCGTCGTCGTCTCGGGAACGACCGGCTCGGGTAAGTCCACATCCCTGGCGGCGATCATCGGCAAGATCAACCGGACCCGTTCCGAGCGGATCATCACCGTCGAGGACCCCATCGAGTATCAGCACGACAACGCCAAGAGTCTGGTCTCGCAGGTGGAGGTGGGGACGGACTCGGAGAGCTACGAATATGCCCTGCGCGATGATGCGACAGGACCCGGACACGATCCTCATCGGCGAAATCCGCGATAGCTTCTCGCTTTCGACGGCCCTGCGTGCGGCAGATACCGGGCATCTGGTCTTTACCACGGTGCACGCGACCAACGCACCGATGACAATCCAGCGTATGGTGTCGCTGTTCGACCCGGATCAGAAGGAGCTTCAGCAGACGCAGCTGCGCGCTCAACCTCAACGCGGTGATCTGTCAGCGCCTGGCCAAGAATGCGAAGGCAAAGGGCGCATCCCGGTCGTGGAGATCATGATGGCCACGCCGCTCGTGCGGAAGTACATCATGGATGGCGAGTTCGACAAGCTCAAAGGCGCCGTCGGCAACCGCGAATCCGGGTCGCAGAGCTTCGACCAGCACCTGACGGACCTGTTCCAGAGGCAGATCATCGACGTCAACGAAGCCACGCGGCTGGCAAGCAACGTCGATGCGCTGAAGCTCGCGCTTCGCGGTATCAGCAACAGCGATACGAAACTGCGCTGATCGCGACCGATCCGCGTTCGCGGCGGCAGATTATCGGCACCGGAGCAAGACTTCGGTGGGGTGAATCTGCGGGCGTGCAAACCCGATAAGCAGGATGGAGGGACGCCGCGCCGCCGAGTGGCGTCTCCGGCACGATGACCCTGCGCACGAAGTTGATCCTCTCCTTTGGGCTGGCCACCGCAGCCACCGCGTACGCGGCGATCAACGGCATCTGGCCGATGGTCCACGGGGATTGGCAGGCGGCATGGCGCGATCCGACCGCGCACCGCACGATCATCAGCGCGTCGGCGGCGCTGCTGCTGACCATCTTTACGGGGTTGCTGCTGGCGCTGAAGGTCGGTCAGCGCTTTGCCCAATTCAACGATGACGCGGAAGCGGCAGCGTCGGGCATGCTCAAGGGGACGCTCCGCGCGGACCAGGGCGATGAACTGGACGCGACGGCGGCGGCGATCAACACGCTCAAGGAGAAGGTCGAATCGCTCGAGGCCCGGCAGGTTTCAGAAGAAGAGCTGCTCGCGGCGAAGCGCTTCGCGGACAACGTCATCGATTCGATGTTCGACATCCTGATCATTACGGATCCGGATCTGCAGATTGAGAAGGCGAACAAGGCTGCTTGCGAGGCGCTGGAATGTTCGGAAATCGCGTTGACCGGCCAGCCGATCGAGCAGCTGTTTAAGGAAGAGCCGATGCTCATGGGACCGACGATCCGCCAGCAGTTGCTCAGTAATTCGACGAGGGATTTCGAGGCAGTCTATCGCACGGCGAGCGGACGGCTGATTGACGTGCTGCTGTCGGCCTCGACGATGCGCGATAACGCGGGACGGCCGACGGCAATCATCACGGTGGGCAAGGACATAACCACGCGCAAGCGGATGGAGCGCGAGCTGCTGGAAGCCAAGGCGACCGCGGAAGCGGCCAACCGTGCCAAGTCGGGGTTCGTGGCGAACATGAGCCACGAGATCCGTACGCCGATGACGGCGATCCTGGGCTATGCGGACCTGCTGCTGCATCCCAACCAGACCCCCGAAGAGCGCCGGCGGTGCATTCAGACGATGAGGCGCAATGGGCAGCATCTGCTGGCGATTATCAACGATATCCTCGACGTTTCGAAGATTGAGGCCGGGAAGATGACGGTCGAGCGGATCACCTGCTCGCCGATGCAGATCGTCGCGGATGTGGCGGCCCTGATGAGCGTGCGAGCGCGGGACAAGAACCTGGCGTTCGAGGTGCGATATGTCGGCCCGATCCCACAGGCGATCAACAGCGATCCGACGCGGCTTCGGCAGATCCTGATGAACCTGATCGGTAACGCCATCAAGTTTACGAGCAAGGGGTCCGTGAAACTTCGCGTTTCCCTCGGCGCCCCCCCGGCAGTCAGAGTAATAAGTTGGGTACGGACCTGCATCATCTTCGGTTTGACGTAACCGATACGGGCGTCGGACTCTCGACCAACGAGCAGGAGGCGCTGTTTAGGCCCTTCGTGCAGGCGGATTCGTCGACGACGCGGAAGTTCGGCGGAACGGGGCTGGGGTTAATCATCTCAAAGCGCCTGGGGCAATCGCTGGGCGGCGACGTAACGGTTCATTCGGTGCAGGGGACTGGAAGCACGTTTTCGCTGGTGATCGACACGGGGCCACTGCAGGGAATTGCGATGATCGATTCGCCGCGGTTCATTCCCGCCGCAATGGAGACGCCCGTCGATGTGGGAGCGAGTCCGCAGATGACGGGGCACGTGCTGCTGGCGGAGGATGGGCCGGACAACCGCGTGCTCATCAGCTTCTATCTTCAGCAGGCCGGGCTGGACGTGACGGTGGTGGAAAACGGGTTGCTGGCGCGCGATGCCGCGCTCCAGGCCGAAGCCGCCGGCAAGCCATTCGATCTGGTTTTGATGGACATGCAGATGCCCGAGCTGGATGGGTACGAAGCGACGTCGCAGCTACGGCTCAACGGATATCGGCGGCCGATTGTCGCGCTGACGGCACATGCGCTGGGCGGCGATCGGGAGAAGTGCTTGTCCGCCGGATGCGATGATTTTGCTGTGAAGCCGATTGATCACGATCAGTTCATGCGGACAATCCGGCGGTTCCTGCACGAGCGTCATGACGACCCGCAGTCCGGTACGACTCCTAACGTTCCAACTCCAGCCGCCACCGGGATGGGGCTGACCGGCACCTCCGACAGCACGCTGGCAAAGCTGATGAGCAAGCCGGCAACGGCGAAGCTGGTCGGAAAATTCCTGGCGGGGCTTGGGCAGCGCATCAGCGCGATTCACGATGCGCTTGAGGCGAAGGATCTTGGGCAGCTCAGGGTTCTGGCGCATCAGCTTAAGGGTGCGGCGGGTGGATATGGTTTCCCCAGTCTGACCGAAGCCGCCTGTGCGTTGGAGAAGGCGGCGGCGGAGAATGCTGATCCGAAGGTCGTGGCGGATGCGTTTCGAGCGCTGGCCGATCTGTGCACGCAAATGAAGACGGCGGCGTAGCACGCTCCTGCCGCCTCCCCCCACCCCGTCAATCCACGCCGATGTCCTCGTTCCAAAGTTCCGGGCGCTTTGCGATGAAGTTGCGCATCATGGCGATGCAATCGGCATCGTGAAGATCGATGACTTCGATGCCATTGGTGCGCATAAAGTCGGGGGATCGCCCCCACCGGCTGTCGCCGCCGTGGAAGGTGACCGATTCGCCGACGATGACCTTGGGGATGCCGAACTGCACCGTAGCACCGGTGCACAGGTAGCACGGCATGAGCGTCGAATAGAGGACGGTGTCTTTGTAGGTCTTCTGCCGGCCGGCATTGGTGAGGCAGTTGATCTCGGCGTGAGCCATGGGATCACCATGCTGCACGCGGCGGTTGTGACCGCGTCCGATGATCTGGTCATTTCGGACAAGGACGGAGCCGATGGGCAGGCCACCTTCGGAGTGCCCCTTTATTGCTTCGTCGATCGCGGCACGGAGGAATGGGTCCATAGCAATCCTTTGTGAGAGTGCCCAGTGTACTTCATTGGGCCGAGAGGATCAGGTTTCCGGGGATACCGGTTCGGGTAAACCAAGCTCCGCTCGAAGTTGCCCGGCGACGGAGTTGAGCAGGTTACGGTCGTCTCGCTTGAGCAGGGGAAGGAAACTGTTATCGAGCAAGACCAGGCCGATGACCTGAATCTCGGATTCGCCCAGTTCGGTTTGTTCCAGCACCCTTTTAACCAGAATCTGAATGAACGGACCAATAGACCAGTGACGGCGGCGGCCGAAGAGCGGACTGCGGATCGAGAGCGAAAGCCCGGCCGAATCGGCTTCAAAACGAAACGATCGGTGGCTCTTGTGCGTTCCGACCAACAGTTCGACCGCGACAACAAGCGCCGCTCCGATAAATGTGGCGCATCTCAAATCGCGTCGGAAGAAGCACGATCACAAAGCCAGCGAAGACGAGCGTCACCCAGACGGCAAAGAAGTATCGCGGCAGGACGGTCCAGGGTCCGCGCGGGGGAATTGTGATGCGCACGCCCGTTGCCGTCCTCTCGATCAGAAGCCGGGGAGAGGGCGCGATCGTCGAATAGCTGAGCACCTGCGCCGGCGAGTGCGACGTTTTGCGGATTGGGTCCGGCGCGGAGTCACGCAGACATTGTACCGGCGCGGCAGCCGGTCGATTGATCAAATGGCGCAGCAATTATCCAAGCGACTTTCCCTTAGCAAGAGCGGGTGGGCGTGGCAAGCGAGGGTCGCTCCGCGCGATTTTGGGAATTTCGACGATCAGGTGATGCTCCGTGCCAGTGAGTTCGACGGGATGAATAACGGCCGGGCCGCCACCTGTCTGTTTGAGTGCTCTGGAGGCGCGGGACAGCTCCTCATGGACTTTCGGGCCTTTCATCGCCAGGAATTTGCCGCCTTTGCTGACCAGGGGAAGGCACCACTCGATCAGCCAATCGATCGTGGCGACGGCTCGGGCGACGGCAACGTCGAAGTGCTCGCGGAGCGCAGGCTCGTGGGCCAGCTCTTCGACGCGCGAGTCGGAAACGGTGATGTTGCCGAGCCCGAGTTGATCGGTCGCTGCTCTCAAGAAAGCTCCCTTCTTCTTCGTCGATTCGATAAGGAGAACCTGTGCATCGGGCCGCACGATTGCCAGAGGGATTCCGGGGACGCCGCCGCCGGAACCAACGTCTGCGAGTTTGAGCGGGCCGGGGTTCAAAAACGGAAGCACCGTCAGCGAGTCGGCAACGTGGCGGATATCGGCCTGAGTGCGGTCCGTGATCCGCGTCAGATTCATTCGGGTGTTGGCCTCGAGCAGCAAGTCGAGGTATCGGTTGAGGAGTGCATCCTGTCGATCGGTGAGCGATAGGTGTGCCCGATCCGCGGTTTCCTGCCACAACGGCGTCATTCCGTCAACCATACACGGGATGACGGAGCGCGGCGACGGATCTGCAGCGGCGTCCCGCGAATGGGGTCCGTGACACTTTAGGCGGGCGGTTTTGGCGGTAAACTGTTGGGCTGGGGGATTTGCTTCAAGGAGGAAGCCATGCCAGCACGCAGGACTCGTCAAGAGGCACGTCAAAGGCTCATCGATGTATTTATGGCGTCGTTAGACAAGGTGATTCCGGCGGAGGAATCGTCGCCGCTGAAGGGCCGCACGTTCCTGGATTGGGAGAAGCAGGCGGAGCAACTCAAGCAGGCGGTGATTCCGACTCTGCTGGAGGAGCGTTCGGGGCTGGAGCAGAACGCGGTGGTGGAGCATGGTGGGCACTGTCCCCACTGCGGCTCGGACAACGTGTACCTGGAGAAGCAGACGACCCAGACGGAGGTGCGTTCGCCGGAAGGGGTCGTGGTGGTCCAGAAGCAGCATTGCCGCTGTCGCTGTTGCGATGGCTCTTTTTCCCCCTCAGAACCGTGATTGGGCATTGTCCGCCGAAACGCCGCTGACGCCGCGTGCCGCCGAGCGTTTGAGCCGCGCGGCGGCGGTGCAGGCGTTCGACAATGCGGCCCGCGCCTTGTGCATCGACTGGTACATGGAACAGGCACTGGATGGCAAGCAGGTGCAGCGTTGGAGCGAAGCGCTGGGACGGACGATGGTGCGGCAGCGGGATGCGGAAGTGCTGGCGTACGAAGAGGGCCGCCGGCCGGAATGTCCGGCCAACGAGCCGCAACTGCTGGTGGTGGGAATGGACGGTGGGCGTTATCAAAGCCGCGAGAAAGACGAGCGGACGCAAAGCCGCTGGCGCGAGGACAAGGTGCTGAACGTGACCACTGATATCCCCGGTGACGGCCAAGACGGCCCCGAGGCCCGCAAGCCCGAGCCGTTGGTCAGCACGTATCTGGCCACAGGCCGCGACGCCCATGCGTTTGGCAAGATGGCACGCGTGGAAGCCGAACGGCGCGGGCTTCGCCAGGCGGAAGTGGTGATCGGCATGGGAGACGGCGGCAACTGGCTGGACCCGGTCTTTGAGCGGGAGTTTCGCATGACCGCACGGATCATTGACTGGTGCCACGCCAGCGAGCATCTGTGGGATTTCGCCAAGGCGGCCTACGGAGTCGATACGCCACAGGCGGCGGCCTGGGGCGAACGGATCGAGGTGCTGCTGTGGGACGGACGGGTGAAGGAGGTCATCGCAGCCATCGATGAGCAATCCCAACGCCTGGGCGAGCCGCTGCCAACCGATCCGCCGCAGCACCCGCGCCGGGTGTTGCACCAGAACGTCGGGTACTTCACCAAGCACCAGCAGCACATGAATTATCCGGCGTATCGCGGCCGGGGATGGCCCATCGGCTCCGGGGTCACCGAGGCTGCCGTGAAGCAGTGCAACAAGCGGGTGAAGGGAACCGAACAGTTCTGGAGTAGCGGCGGCATAGAAGCCATCCTGATGCTACGGGTCAACTGGATCAGCCAGGATCGACGCTGGGAAAGCCACTGGGCCAATCGGCCCGCCTATGTCACATGATGCCGCCTAATGTGTCACGGACCCCCGCGAATGAGCGGCAATTCCCTGAGCACGTCGATCACATCGACGCCCTTGAACGACCGCCTCGCCTCCAGCGCCAGGCACTTCCGCGTGTACTCCTCCACCACGCTCAGCCACTTCAGCGGCCACCCGTCATCGGTCCGGCCGTGGATGAAGCACGTGCCTCGCTCAGGCACGCCGACGCCTCGGGCTCATCCGGATGCCGCTCAAATCACCGGCCACAAGGACGTGTCCCGCCAGTGGGTCCACTTGACCGAACCCATCTGCCGCAAATCCCCAAAAACCGACTCGATGGAGCCCATCCAACATATTCACGCCCGCTTGTGCAAAACGACCGACCCACACCGTACCCACACCGTAGTCACACCGTAGTCACACCGTGCAAACCCGCCAGCGCCAAAGCCCGCCCTGCAGGTCGCCAGTGCGGTTATCAGAAAACCACCCACCCCATCCACCCGGATTCTCTCCGGCCCGCTGTGGGCTGCATCCAGCGGGTTGACAGGCCTGCTCGCTGATCACCGCTTCCGGCAGACCCCGGCAATCGTCCGGCCCGCCGACAACATCTCGACCGCCTCGCGCAGATGCGCCATGACCCGCTCGGACCAATGACGCTTCCTGCGAAATGAACGCATCCAGAATCTCCTTGCCCTTGCCGCAGATCCATGCCATGCGCCGGCAGGCAAAGCATTTCATCCGTGCCGTCCACAGCGGGCAGATTCCCTTGTGCGAAGCGGGGAAGCCTTGCGGGAACTCCGCATAGCCAAAACCTATACCTCAACCCTGCAAACTCCGCGGGCTGATTCTGAGTCGCGGTCGCTATCTGCACGTCCGAAAACGATCGCTGGAACCACGCTGAATTTTTGAGTGAGGGTCCTCTGGCGGCGGCGTCGATTAGCATCCTAAGGAGACTCTAATGATTTCGCTGAAGTGCAGATATGTGGTCGCTGCAATCGCCGTGACAGTATTTGTTACCGGCCCGGTGCGAGCGGCGATTCTCTACGCCGTGGGACCCTGGAGCGACACAGAACCGGCCAATCTCTACCAGGTGAATCCATCGACGGCGGCGGCAACGCTGATCGGCTCCACGGCGTTGAACGACGTCACCGGCATCGCCTTTGCGCCGGATGGCACACTTTACGGGACCACAACCGACGCGCTCTACAAGATCGACACCATTACCGCCGCGGCAACGCAGATCGGACTGCTAGGCATCGACGTCGCCGGAAGGCGACCTGGCGTTTCAGCCGGGAACGGGAACGCTGTTTGACACGAGCAGCACGATGGACGACCACCTGATCACGATTGATCTTTCAAGCGGAGCGGCAACGATCATCGGCCCGCTGGGAAGCGGCGGACGCGATACATCGGGGCTGGCATTTCGCGGCGATGGCACCCTCTTCGGCGTGGCGCTCGGGCGCGGAACAGGTGACGAGGTCATCAAGATCGATCCGGCAACCGGTGCTACGACTGATGTCGGTCCCACGGGCACAGACGTTTCCACCCCTTCAGTCGCGGGGCTGGCCTTCAATCCAGATTCAGGTGCGCTCTACTACAGTGCCACCGGGAATCTCTATCAGGTCAACACGAACACCGGAGCCGTATCTTTGGTCGGATTCAGCGGCGTTGAAACGATCAGTGGTTTGCCTTCCTCCCCGAGCCCTCGGTGATCGGATCGGTGGCGGTGCTACTGGTTGGTTTGGGACGAGAGCGGAGTGAAACGGTATGCCGGAATGTGAGCTTCGAACCGCCCGGATATCGGGCGATCCGAGCAACGATCTGGAACTGCTCTGGAACACCGGGGTGTGGAAAGTCCATAACACGCTCTACGCTCAAACCAATTGAATCCGCGTGCACCCATGTGGGGAAGGTCAGTCGCGAGGCAGGCAGTCAATTCCGTTTTTGGGAGTGTCACAAAGAATTTGAGCGTCGGTTCTTCTCGGGGGGCACGTGGTATTCGCTCAGAGAGGCAAAAACATGAAATTCGAGAAACTTCTGGCGGTGGTTTTTGTGGCCGGTGTTGTGTGCGCGGTGCAATTTGCCAAAGCTTCAACGCTCTATGCCGTGGGCCTCTGGAGCCCGGATATGACGGCACATCTCTACACCATCGACCCGTCCACCGCGACCGCGACGAACATCGGATCCACCGGTCTGCACAACCTTACCGGCATCGCATTCGCCGCGGACGGCACACTGTATGGCACGACCGCAGACGCGCCGATCGAATCGTAACACTTCACCCGTCTGCAACGCTTTCCGGAGGCAATGGCGGCAGTGTCCCGGTCTGAAGCATCTGCCGTAAGGCGGCGGCGATGTTCTGGGTGGGTCGTGGGCACGCAGACGCAAGGTGCGATAGACGCTCATCAGCACAGCCGCGTGCGGGCGCTTTCCTCGCTACGGTTGCACAGGCTGTTCTTGCGGATGATCACGCCGGGCGGATCTGCCGCTCGGCGTGGTTGTTATCCGGGGGCACGCCGGCGGTGTCCAGAAAAGTGAAGAGCTGATCGCGGTACCTGCTGATGCGTTGGCCCAGGCGTGCGGCATCGGCATCGCTGTAGCTGGCGTCGGCCAGCTTGCACAGCCGGCGATGGATCAGGCGGATGCGCGACCGATGCTTCCGCAGATCAAAGTCGTGCCGCTTACGCAGGCGAATGCCGTCGTGGATCAGCCGCCGCAGTTGCTTGCTGAACGCCTGCCACTCGACGCGTGGTTGCGCGCATCCACCTTGATCAGCTCACGCAGCAGGTGCGGCAGGCATTTCTGGTAATCCCCCGCACAGACCGATTCATAAGCGGCCCAGAAGTCGCTGACCAGCGTTCCTTTGAAGGCACGGTGAAGAACTTGTGCAGCGCCGGCGATCCGCGGCTGGCATCGATCTGGTAGTAGCAACTGCGATGATTGCAAGAGCACCACAACCAGTGGGTTTGCCGTCGACACGCCAGCCGGTCTCGTCGGCGTGCAGCACCGCGGAGTTCTTTGCCTCTTGCGCGATCTGCTGATACCACGGCTCGATCGCCGCGGCCAGCCGCCGCCAGCCGTCCAGCAATCCGCCGGCGCTGACGGGGGTGTGCAGGTGCGAGCCGAGGATCTGCTGCACCTGCGAGATCGTCATGCCCAGGCCGTAGTGAAACCAACTGCTCAGCGCGATGATGTTGTGCCCCAGCGTGGCATTGGGCATGGCATCGGCCACCACCGGCTCGACGTGCTTCTTGCAGGCCGGGCAGTAGTCGCGATGGATCGTGTGCTCGGTGATGATCGGCGTGATCTCTTGGGGAATGTCTTCGATGATGCGTTTACGCTCTCGCTGGCAGCGCAGAAGTTCGCCGCCGCAGCAGGGGCAGAACTCAAGACGGTGCTGAACATGCCGATCGATCTTCGGCGGCGTCTTGCGACGCACGCCGGCGTGTCCATTCTTCGCCCCCGGCTTCCCGCGACGCCGCTTCGTCGCCCGCTTCTCATACACCGGCACCATGCCCGAGGGGGTGGCAGGCGAGCAGGCCAAGGGTTGCAGGGCGGCAATGTGCCGGGCCAGCGCCAACGCGAACAGTGTCACGCCTCCGGCCCCAGCGTGGCAGCGTCTCGGCCTGTTCCTGTGAGAGCATGCCGCGTTGGGCCGCGTCGATGATCGTCGCCAGATCAGGAAGATGTTCGCGATGCGAGCGATTCACGATCATCTACCCGACATCAACCGGTCTCGCAATGCCTGACAAGCGCCGAACATTGCGGGCGGCTGAAGTGTTACATCGAATCAATCCCGTAACCGCGGCGACGACCCGGATCGGACTGTTTGGCTTTAATGCGCCCGAGGGCGATCTGGCGATCCATCCGGGCACGGGCGTCCTGTTCGATACCAGCAGCACGACCGACGATTCGCTGATCACAATCGATCCCGCCACAGGCACCGCCACGATCATCGGCCGCTCGGCACCGCCGGGCGCGACACGTCGGGACTGGCGTTCCGCAGCGACGACACGCTCTTTGGCGTTGCGCTTCGGGATGGGGCGGCGGACGAACTGATCCAGATCGAGCCCGCCAGCGGCTTCACCACGAGCATCGGACCGGTGGGCACGAACGTGCCGCAGCCGGCGGTCGCCGGGCTGGCTTTCGAGCCGGCAACCGACGCGCTCTATTACGGTACGGGTGATGAGCTCTATGCCCTCGATGCGGCAACGGGCGCCGCAACCGATCTTGGCGCAACCGGCATTGGTACTATCAGCGGGCTGACCTTCTATGTGCCGGAGCCCCGGAACTGGGTCTTTGGGGCGCCGGCTGCTGTGCTGATGGTGCTGCGGCGTAAGCGGCGGGGCTGGACAGATGCTTAGCAACGGCCGTCATCGCCCGAAGCGGCGCCGTTCTGTTGCGCCGCTTCGATCTGGCGCATTCGCCGGTCGCCACAGGCGTCGTCAGTGCGAAACGGAGAGATCTCGCTTGCCTGCAAGGCCTGTTGACCGGTAAGCCCTCGAGTATCATGGCGGCAATTCGATGGACGATCTGGAACTGCTCTGGGAATACGGGAGATCGGGCGGCAGTATGCCTTGTGCGCGCGTGGCCGAGCGATACGCGGACCTGATTTATTCCGCGGCGCTGCGGCAGGTTGCGCAACCTGCATGTCGCCGAGGATGTCACGCAGGCGGTCCTGATCATCCTGATGAACAAGGCCGCGACGCTTCCGCCGGGAACCGTGGTGGCCGGCTGGCTGGTCAAGGTGACCCGTTATGCAGTGTCGATGCACTGAAGATGGAGGCTCGGCGGAAGAATCATGAACGGAAGGCAGCAGCGATGCGCAACGCGACCTCGGGGGACGATCAAGCCGTGCAATGGGAGGAATTTCGCGCTGCTGGATGCCGCGCTGCTGAAGCTGCGAGTCGAGGACGGGATGCGTGTGCTGCGGTATCTTCTGGAAACACGAGGAGATCGCTGGGTGCTGGGCGTCACGGAAGAAGCGGCCGTAAGCGTGTCTCGCGGGCTAGAGCGATTGCGCAAGGTGTTAGCGCGCGGCAAGGCGTACAGGCGGGCAATGCCGCCTGGCCGACGGTGCTGACGGCGAATGCCGTTCAGCCGTGCCGCCGGCGTTCATCACTTTGGCCAAGGGTATCCGCGGCGGCGCTGCCGCCTCTCGGTCCTCTGGCTCTCATCGCCGCGTGCGTGAGAGCTTTGGTGGACAGGCAAGGCAAAATGGATCATCGGCACATGGATCACATTTCTGGGCATTGTGGTCTCGATCCGCGCTGTGCTGCGGCCGCCGCTTGGCACTCGCTGTCAAGACCAGGACGCCAGATGGAACCGCCTGCGCGTCGAGCAGCGTCGTTGCACCGGGCCGTGCCAGCGTGCATCGGCCGTGCCACATGTTCCGTGGTATCTCGTTCCATGACGCCCCGTACGTTCATCCTTAGAGCTACGAGCATATTCCGGCGACGGAAACCCGATTAGATCGCCGCCGCCAGAAGGCAGGACCTCGCAGCCATCGAAGCATTTCTTGCCGCCGGGGACGACGTCAATGCGTACAGCCGCGATGGCGTGGACGCGACTGCGATTACCTACGCGATACTGCGCGGCGGGCACGATGCGGGATATGCCACCGTCAAACTGCTGCTCGATCACGAGGCGGAATCCCGAACGCAGATCGAATGACAGGGATCACGCCGCTCATGCGGAGTGGACGGCACCACTATCCAGGTCATAGCGCTCGAATGACTGCTGCATCGCGGGTCAAATCCAATCCTTCCATACAGTCATGGTAGATCGGCTTGAGTGGTGGGGAGGAAGACTATGTGTATATGTTCATGTTTCTCAAAGACGTGTTTTTGTGAGCTTTTGTACCGCTGCAACTGTAAGTAGCTGAATCGAGCGATCAGCACAGCGTTTCTTCAGGCGCGATGATCGGCGTGGGGATTGCGCCGAGTGAAGCCGGTGGTGCTGTAACCCGCCTCTCGGACTGCATCGAGCAGCTGTTTGACGGGCACGCCGCGATCGTAGAGCACAGATGCCTGGCCGGAATTGAAATCGACCTCAACCTCATGCACGCCGGGCTGCGCCGCCAGCGACTTCTGGATCGCCTGCTCGCACTTGTGGCAGTGCATGCCGTCGATTCTGATGATCACCAGTTGATCTCGGCCCACATCCTGGGGCATATCAAACCTCCGGCCCGATGCCAGTAGACTACGTTAGAACGCAAAACATTTCGAAGCAACCCGTAAATGGGCTGGAACAGAGATCGCAGAAAGGCCTTAATACCGCATGTGATCCTATCCCATCTGCTGTTGAAATTGAACGTTGTGCAAGGCGCGGGTTCGCACAAATACGCTAATAACGCGCTAACCTATCGATGAACCCGCCGCTCATCGCAAAGCATTTTTTGCAACTGCCTTCAGCCAGGTAAGAAGTTATATTCTGGATGTTTGGAGCCACATATGAGTGAACTGGAGCAAGGCAATTCTGCTTCTGTCACCCGGAAGCCACCGGCGACGAAGAAGCCACGACGCCCGCGGTCGTCGGCGACGCCCCCCAAGCGCCAGCCGCCGTATCAGGTGGTCGTTCTCAACGACAACGACCACACGTTTGCATACGTCATCGAAGGGCTCGTGCGCTTCTGCGGGCACAGCATCGAGCGGGCATACCAACTGGCGGAAGACGTGCATCACAGCGGCAGGGCAATCGTCTGGAGTGGTACCCTTGAGGTTGCGGAGTTGAAGCGCGATCAACTCAAGGGGATGGGGCCGGACTTCTACGCGTCCAGGGTGGTGAACTATCCGCTGGGCGTCGTGCTCGAGCCGATGCCGCAGTAGCGATCATTGACCACATCAGTTGTACGCGGCCGGGGCATGCAGCCCTTCGCGAACACTGTGCCGTGACCTCCATCTCGATCTTTGGCAGCTCATTCAATTTCCCGTCAACCATCGCCTTTGCCGCATCCATCTTGGGGTAGCGGATTTCGCGGTAGCCCGTCACCTCTTCGGGGCATTTGAGGATCTTCAGCACCTGCGCGTACCGGGTGGGATTGGACAGATCCACGCGGTCGAGCAGGCCGGTATACCAATCGCGAAACGCCCGCTCGCGCGGATGCCATGCCTGCCACTTGCGAACGAATTTGCAGTGCTTGGTGATGTTGAGCATCCAGTCGCGAGTCGTGATGTTCAGGCGGTATCGCTTGCCGAAGAGCACGAACTCAGGGCGAGTGTGGTGGCGGTAAATCAGCTTGTCGCCGTTGGAGACATCCACGCCATACTTGGCGAGATCGCGCTGCTTCTTCTCATAGCGGGTGAGCAAATACGAGACGTACGGCTCGTCCTTGATGAGCATCACCTTCGCCAGATTCAGGATGACCGCGCCGGTGGCGGCGAAGTCGTGCTCGGCGGAATCCCGGCGGTAAACGCTCCGCACCAGGTCCATGTAGTGCTTGGCGTAATGGAAATCCTGGTACTGCATCAGATCGTAGATCCGCAATGCCAGGTCGTACTTCATCCCGTCGGGCAGTTGCTTCATCAGCTTCATCGCCGTGTTGACGAGCTTCTCGAAATCATCCGCCCAGCGACGGCCGGAGAGCTTGGTCTTGCGCAGGATCGCGCGCCTTGTTGACCATGAGCTGGTTCCACGTTTCCGGCGTCGGCTTGATGGGGAGGGCGCGAGGCTCGAGGGCGAGCTTGCGGCCGATGTTGAAGGCCTTGAGATTACGCCGGTGCTCGCGGCGGATCGTGTCCTTGATCGCCCAGGCGATGCTGTGAGCACCGACGGGAATCAGGCCAAGCTGATACGCCACGCCGAGCATCATGATGTTGGCAAACTGCTTGCTTCCCAGGCGCTCTTCGCAGATCTGCGACAGGTTCTTGGCATAGGAAAGATCTTCGCGGCAATGCTGGTAAATCTCATCGCGCAGCGCTTCGGGATCGAAGTCGTCACGGCCAAGGAGGGCAAAGACGGTCGGCTGCTTGTGCAGGTTCAGCACGGCGGCGGTGTGGCTCTTATGGGCCACGCGGAAGGGTTCGCGCGAGTCGGTTGCCCGGGCAGCCTCGAGCACGTCGACACCGAGCAGCAGGTCGGCCTTGCCGTAAGGAATCGAGCCGGTGACGGGGACGTTCCCAGTCATCACGGAGGACACGGAAGAGAAGCGAGAACCTGAATGTTTCTTCTCCGTGATCTCCGTGCTCTCTGGGGTGAGATGTGTGTCATTCACGAACGTCATCTGCGAATAGACGCCGCCGTTGCGGATCGCAAGGCCCTTCTTGTCCTGGAAGACGACGCGATAGCCTTCCTTGTGACCGGCGCGGACCAGGATCGCACCGACAACGCCGATGCCCATGCCGCCGACCCCGGCCATGTGGACGCGCCAGCTCGCGCCTGGTTCGCTCATATCGTGCACGAACACCGGATCGGGCAAACGATCGAGATGCATGTTCGGCAGCGTGTAGCGCTTGCGCTTTTTGCGGATGACCGTCACCTGCTCGAAGCTGGGACAGGGCTTGACGCTGGTGCCGTAGTCGTTGCTCGAGCGCATGCGCTCGCAGGCACCGTCGTTGACGCACCAGGTCAGGTCCGTGTCGATCTTCTTCCCGTAATCCGTATCAACGACAGTGAGGCCGGGGCAGGCGGTCTGCCTGGTGCATTCCAGGCAGAATTCGCAGACTTCCGGCGTGACGTTCATATGCGTCTTGCTCGGAAGGTAGCCGTGCTCCTTGATGATGCGGCGTTCCTGCTTCATCGCCGTGCGCGTGCGGGTGATGCCGCATTCCTTGTCGGCGATGATGATCTTCACGCCATCGGAGAGGATGGTTTGCTCAAGGGTCTTCTTGTAGTCGTCGCGCTCGGCCGGCGACATCTTGACAATCCTGATCGGAGCCTGACTGGCCATGCCGCGGACGACTTTTTCGATGTTCTGGATGTAGTGCTTGTTGCCGAGCAGATCTTCCTCGACGCCGGCGTGCTCCTGGTGGCCGGTCATCGCCGTCGTGCCGTTTTCCAGGATGATGAAGGTGATGTCCTGATTGGCCTTGATGGCATTGGAGATGGCGAGCTGCCCGGAGTGGAAGAACGTCCCGTCCCCCATGAAGACGAGCTGCTTGTTGGTGATGAACGGATCGATGCCCGAGCCCGTCCCGGCGCCCAGGCCCATGCCCGAGTAGTTGTGCATGAGCTGCTCGGTGGGCGCGAACATGAGCATGGTGTAGCAGCCGGTGTCGCCGTGGGCGACGAGGTCCACGGGCGCACGGTTGTGCGTCCGCTTCATGTAATCGGAGTCCGCGAAATTCCTGCGGATCTCCAGCAAAACCGACGAACTGTCGCGATGCGGGCAGCCGGGGCAGAACGTCGGCGTGCGCGGGACGATGTTCGACTTGAGGATGTCGAGCTTCGGCTTGGAGGCTTCACGAAGGCGCTGGAGTTCGGAGGTCAAGCCGACCATTGCGCAGCTCCGCGGGGATTTCTTCAATCGACTGGATGAGGGGGATAAGCTTCTGAGCAAGGACCGAATAGTTGAGACCTCGCGTATTGGGGATTCGCATCCCGGTCCCCAGGAAACCGCTTGCCAAATAGCCGGCGGACAACGTCCGCCGCGACCTCATGGTCGAGGTCACAAAACGCGGCATCGCGGATGTTCTTCTCCAGGAAGCTGCGGCGTTCCTCGATGACGATCATCTGCCGGCAGAGCTGTGAAAACTCCGCGACAAGCTGCACATCCGCGGGATAGCTCATGCCCATATTGAGGACGGGAAAGACACCGGCCAGGCCGAGCTCGGCGAGGACGTGTTCGAGATAAGGCCTGCCCATGCCGGTGGTGATGAAGCCGATCGGCGCCACTGCATCTCCCGCGGCCCGATAAATCCGGTTGATCCCCACCTCGCGCGCCTTAGCCATCGTAATGCGGTAACGCTCCGACTGTTCCAGTTCACGTCTCCACGTGCGCGGCGGAAGCAGCACCGTCCTGTCGAGATTGAGCGTGCTGGTGTCGAGCGCGACTTTCTGGTTGGTGTTGAGCGCAGGGAACTCGTTGGGGAAGCATTCCACGGTCCCGCCGCCGTCGGCGTGGGCGACGGTGGTAATGTAGCCAATGTACAGCCCCGCCGCCTGCGAGAGCTTGAACGAGAGATTGATCCAGTCCTTGAGTTCCTGGAGCGTTCCCGGCTCAACCACCGCGATGCGTAGGTGCTCGCAGATGAAGCGCGAGTCGGCCGGAACCTGCGTCGATTCGCACCACGGGTCCTCGCCCATGATGATGACCGCCCCGCCCTCCGGATGCGCACCCGCGAGCGTCCCGAGCGCCAGGGCATCGGAGGCGACGTGAACACCAACGGATTTCATTGTTGCGATGGTGCGCATCGGCGCCATCTGCGAGCCGTTGACGGCCGCTACGCCCAGCGCTTCGTTGTTGGCTTGATAAGCGCGGACGCCGTGTTGCTTGAGCAGCGGCCCGATATCGCCCAGCACGTCGAAGAAACCGGCAACGGGTGAGCCGGGATAGCCGGTCATCAGGTGCACGCCGCCTTCGGTTTCAAGCGCGCCCTTGACCAGCAGTTCGTTGCCAATGAAGACTTCGCGGCCTGATTCGGCCAGAAAACGTGGATCGATAGGCATGACTAGTCCATCCCTTGGCGGGTCCCTCGGCTCATCGTTGCCATGCAACGACTCGCTCGGGATCGACGTGGCTTACGGTACCGGTTTCTGATCACCGCTCGTGCCGCAGGGGACGCCGTTTTGCACCGCGAATTAGAGACTCTTAGCATCGGCGGGAGACGTACGTACGTGGCCGCCGAGGCCGTTTTTCAGTAGATCGGCAAAGCGATCTATCGGGCGTTATTCTATCTGTTTTGGCTGCGAGGTGGGGCGGCCGATCAAAAAAAGCTGGCAAAATGCTATAATATTCCTCGACTACAGGACTTACAGCCATGCCCGGCGAGCTTGAATTCATCAATTGGATCCGCGACAGGCAGATCAGCTCGCCCCTCGTGCAACTGCCTGCGGGGGACGACCTGGCCGTGCTCAAGTGGAACCCGGCCGACCTGCTGCTGGTTGGCGTCGATCAGGTGCTCGATGGGGTTCACTTTGATTCAAAGATTCATTCGCCCCGTCAGATCGGTGCAAGGTGATGAATCGCAACCTCTCCGACTGCGCGGCCATGGCCTGCCTGCCGGCGGCAGCCGTCGCAACCGTCGCCCTGCCCCAGGGCACGAGCATGGATTATGCCCGTGAGCTTTACCTGGGCCTGAAGGAAGCGGCGGACCCGTTCGACTCGCGCTGATCGGGGGGGATACCGCCACCTGGTCAAACCCGCTGACGCTTACCGCCACGATTCTGGGACGATCGGCGGGAATCACTCCCATCACACGTGCCGGCGCCAAGCCCGGCGACCACATTTACGTGACCGGCCCGCTCGGCGGCTCACTCCTCAGCCGCCACATCGACTTCGTTCCCCGCGTCCACGAAGCCCGCGCTTGCACAATCAGCGAAGCTTACAGCGATGATCGATTTGTCCGATGGCCTTTCGCGCGATCTGGGACACATCTGCTCCCAGTCCAAAGTTGGCGCGATGGTTGAAGCGGCTCTCATCCCCATCCACGCCGATGCACACGAGCTCTCCCGCCGTGACGGCATCTCCCCGCTCGACCACGCCCTGAACGACGGCGAAGACCACGAGCTGCTCTTTGCTTCTCCCGACACGATCCCCCAGGCCACGCGCATCGGCTGGATCACCGAAGGCTCCCAGATCAAGCTCAAAACCCAAAGCGGCCTCGTACCCCTCGAGCCAAAAGGCTGGGAGCACCAGCTATGAAGCCCTCGGTACCCTCCCTGTCTTCCGCGGTGAAAAACACCCGCTCCGTCCGCGAGACCGAAGCCTTCGCCGCCGAACTGGCCCGATCGCTTCAACCCAACACCGTCATCGCCCTAGCCGGTGAGATGGGCGCCGGCAAGACCCACTTCGTCCGCGGCCTGGTCGCGGGTCTCGGCGGCAATCCCAACATCGTCTCCTCCCCCACCTTCGTTCTGCTGAATGTCTACGACTCCACGAAGATCCCCGTATTTCATCTCGACGCCTACCGCGTCTCGGGCAGCGAGGATTTCGAGTCCATCGGATTCACCGAGCTGCTCGAACAGAACGGCATCGTCGTCGTGGAATGGCCGGAAAAAGTCGCGGCCATCCTTCCCGCCAACCGCCTGAACATTTCCATCCAAAGCACCGGCGCCAATAGCCGAATCATCCGCGTTGCATAAGGTATCGGCACGGCCCATGCCGCAAGTCCCAAAGGTTCTCCTTGAACACTGCGGCTGCGCCTTTTGACGGCACGGGTTGAGGCGCTGCCCTACGGGTAGAAGCACGGCCCATCTCACCCGGGCAACACGATCACCAGCCCGTTCGTGAACCATCCCAACAGAGGACATTCTGCTCCCATGTTGCGCCCGAATCGACTCCCGGCTCACACCGTACTCTCACCGTTGTAGTACCGTTCCCTCCCCACCCGACCGCCAACCCGGTTTTTGCCCCTCCTGACGACCTGCTGGTCCGAACATGACAATTTGTCGTAGTGGCAAAGCGACCAAAAAGTGCCCCTTGAGAATCGCCGCCCCGACGGCCGCCGATCGACGCCCCCAGCCTGGCCGGGTACAGGATCAGGGACTCGTGGCAGGAGGAGGCGCGTGGTGCGCTCCTCCTGCCATTCGAGCCTCAGATCTGGCTTATTCCCTCGCCGGCTCCCGATCGACGGCAACCTCCCGGGGCAGCATGCTCAAAACCGCTCCACTCAGGAGCAGCACAAACGATGCCGCCACCGATGCGATGCCCCATTGCTGCAAGGTCTTGGGGATCAGTTCCCTCACGCCGTTCCACCACCAGCGCGAGGCGGCAAGCGAGTTGTGGTTGATCGTCTGGACATTGTGACCCATCCCCGCCGACGCCAGGCAAAAGAGCGCCGCCAGCGCGAAATGGATGCTGCGGAACAGCAGCAGCCCGTCGATGTAGACGATCGCCGAGGCGATCAGCACGAGCCGCAGAGGCGAGATGGCCACCGGCCCCAGGTCGATGGTCAGGGACCCGGGCGAGCGAATCGCGGCCAGTCCGATCGCGATCATGGGAACGACCAGCGCCAGTCGCATGTCGCCAGGCGAGCGAGGAAGCATGCCGGTCGAGCCGTCCAATCGCAACCGCCATTCCCAGGAGCAGCGGCGCAATGTTGGACGGCTCAAAAGTCACCTTGTAAACCCAGTTCTCCAGGCACAGATGCGCCACCAGCGACAGCAGCGGCAGCAGAATCAGCGTCCGGCCAATGATGCGGTCTGCACCGGCGGCACCGCCCGAGGAACGGGTGAAGATCTCGAAGGAACCGGCAAGGATCACAAACGCCACCGGCAGGAATCCCGCCAGCCACCAGGCCACAAACACCCACATGGGCGACAGCACATCATTGGGCTGCGATGCGATCGCGAAGATGCCGGGGATGGCATAAAGCACCGCCAGCGCCAGCACGACAAAGGCGAATTTCCCATCCACCACCGGCAATCCCGCCATGCGAAACAAGAGCGCCAGTTTCACCACGGCCGCCAGCATCAGCAGCCCGTTGACGATCAGCCCGACGGCATAGTTGACGGTGAACACCTCCATGTTCAGAAACCCCACATCCACGAGGAAGAACGCCTCGATGAGCATGAGCAGCAGCGCATCCCGCCGGATGTTGACGCCCAAGAGCAGCATCGCCAGGCCGATGAGCGCCGCCTCATACACGTTCAGCGTGACGATCATCGTCAGCAGATTCCTCAGCGGGATCGGGCTCCAGTTCAGCGAATTGTTGATTGCAAAAACCCCAAAGAGCATGCACATCGCGCTTAAGACGTAGAACGGGTTGTAATCGACGAACCAGTGAACCACCAGCGGGCTTCTGCCCCCATCGGATTGAACCATCATCACACACCTCCCAGCATGGAGTCTGACCGAAGTTCCCAGACGCACGAGAGCCTCACGCGGCAGGCATCACCTCCTCTTCTGCCCCGGTTTCCGTGCGGAAATGATGGATGAGATGTGATGATGGCGGATAGGAATTCCGCGATCGATACGGGGCGAGCGTTGCATTGGAAGTGAGGAAACTGGCCACATGACGCGCTTTGTTAGCGTCTGCCATAGTTGCATTATGCGCTGCGTCTGCGCGACGGTGGTAAACAAAACCGCTTGTGAAAAACTTCATTTGCGGAGCACGAACCGACGCAAATGGATCGCCCGCGTTAGAATCACCCGCGATGCAAATCTACTGCTGCCAGTTCGACATCGCCTGGGAAGACAAAGCCGCCAACCACGCGAAGGTCAGGCGCATGCTCAGCGAGGCGCCGCCCAGCGCGGGAGCCTGTTGCTGCTGCCCGAGATGTTCAGCACGGGCTTCAGCATGAACGTCGCGACGGTCACGGATGATGAGTCGCGCCTGGAACAGCAGTTCATCCCCTCCCTCGCCCGCGAGTTCGGCGTAACCATCGTGGGCGGGCTCGTGATCCGCGACCGCGACGGCAAAGGCCTCAACCAGGCCATGGTCTGCGATCCAACCGGCAACGAGATCGCGCGCTACACCAAGATCCACTGCTTCTCCCCCGGTAAAGAAGCGATCCACTACCGCGGCGGCAGCCAACTCACCCTCTTCGACTGGGGCGGCATGAAGGTCTGTCCGTTCATCTGCTATGACCTGCGCTTCCCGGAGATCTTTCGCGCCGGAATGAAGATGGGCGCCCAGTTGTTCACGGTCATCGCCAACTGGCCCAGCGCCCGCGTGGAGCACTGGGTCACGCTGCTCAAGGCAAGAGCGATTGAGAATCAAGCCTACGTAGCCGCCGTGAACCGCATCGGCAGCGATTCCTGGCTTCCCTATCCCGGCCGAAGCATGGTCATCGACCCCAAAGGGCAGGTTCTGACTGACGGGCAACAGAGCGAAGGCATCATCAGTGCACCCGTCGATGCCAATGTCGTAAACATCTGGCGACACGAGTTCGCCGTGCTCTCCGACATTCAGTCGCAATTCCTCAAATAGCCCCATCCCGCGACCGATAACGCGGATTCGTACGTTATCGATTCGAAACGCCTGCTGAAAACGCGAATTTCGAAACGATTCGGATCTGACGATATTCAGTATACTGAAGGCCTCCTGGTCTGCCGGGCCCGTTCGTTCGGCAGGAGTTGCTGTATATGGGCAAGAAGGCTTGGTTTGCCAATTCGTTGCGGCGGGACGCCTGCATCCTGGGATCGATTGTCGTTGGAACCGCGGCCTTATGCGCCGTCACGATGCACCACTCGGTCGCACAGCACCCGCGATCCATCGCAGCCGGAGCTGCCGAGGCGACGCATCGGCGCGAGTTGTTCGTGCAGAACTGTGCTTCATGCCACGGGCTTAAGGCGCAGGGCCTGCCGCATCAGGGGGCGGATCTCCAAACCAGCCGGTTTATCGCGGAACAAACGGATTATGGGCTTATCAAGTTCCTTCGCACCGGACGCCAGCCGGGTGATCCCAACTCGATCATGGGACTTCAGATGCCGGCCAGGGGCGGCAATGTCACCCTTGATGACCAGCACCTGGCGGACATCGTGGCATACCTGCGCAAAGTGCAGCGCGACGCTGCCTCGCCGGCAACGCAGCCCGCGGTCACCATGACCTCGACCGGCTCAGCCGGCGAATAACAATCTTCAAGGGGTGAAATCGAAAAGGTGGGGTACCCATCCGGTCGATTCCCTCCATATAGTGAGACATTCCGATGAGCACCGCAAACCAATCCGCTGATATTCCCACACCCTCCGATCAAACCAAAACGCCTGCCCGCGGAAAGAAGAAATGGATCGTTGCGGGCGTGCTCGTGGTGCTCCTGGCCATCGCCGGCTACTTCGTCAAGGGTTCGGGCCTCAAGAGCCGCATCCTGTGCAAGGTGGTCCCCGGATACTGGCAGCGAATGAGCGGACCTGAAGTGGTGGGCACGACACCGATGGACGGCGATGCGGGAATAGCGGTGGATGCACCGCTGATCGTGAATCTCAGGAACCCCAATGGCATGCTCAATCCGGCGACGATCACGCCGGCGAGTCTGGTCCTGATCCGCACCTGCGACCAGACCCCCACGCCGGTCAAGGCGAAGGTAGACAATGACGGCGCCAGGATGGTCGTCACGCCCGATGCGCCGCTGCGGCCCAAAACGCAGTACACACTGCTGCTGACCAACGCGATCAAGGATGAATTCGCCAAGACGCTGCGGCCGTACGAGGTCTCCTTCACCACCGCCGGCAAGGCTGACCCGTCGCTGCGGTTCGTCAAGGTCGCTTTGCCGAACGCCAGAGGTGCCGGTTTCACCGCATGTGTGATGAGCCCCTTCCCGGGCGATCGCACGCTCTACGCCGCCAGCGATGATGGCCGCATCTTCAAGTTCCCCATTCTCCCGGATGGAACGCTCGGCCCGGCGAAGGTCTACGACTCGCTGATCAAGCACGAAGGTGCGCCGCGCATCCTGATCGGCTTCTGCTTCGATCCTGCTTCGACGCCTGATGATCCAATTCTCTGGGTCTCGCACAATTGGGGAACGTTCACGAACGTGCCCGATTTCTCGGGGAAGATCTCGCGGATCAGTGGCCATGATCTGGAGAACGTCCAGGACGTGGTGATCCATCTGCCGCGCTCGGTGAAGGATCACATGAACAATCAGCCGTCGATCGGACCGGACGGCGCGCTCTACTGGTGCCAGCCGAGCAACAGCGCCTACGGCGATCCCGACCCGATCTGGGGGATGCGCGAGAATCATCTGCTGAACGCGACCGTTTTGCGGCTGGACATCAAGCACTGGACACCCGGCCATGTGATCGACGCTAAGACGAAAGATGCCGGTGGGACATACGACCCATCTGCGCCGGGAGCGCCGCTGACGATTTATGCCTACGGCGTGCGGCAGGGCTATGACCTGCTGTGGCACTCGAACGGCCATCTGTACGTCCCGGTGAATGGATCAGCGGCCGGCGGAAATACCCCGGGACATGGCGATGTGCCAGCGCTCAAAGATGTTCCGCTGGACGAGGATGACTGGCTGTTGAAAATCGTGCGGGGAAAGTATTACGGGCACCCCAACCCCGTGTACCACAAGTACATATTGAACGGGGGAAACCCGACGGCAAATTACGATTTTGCGGAGATGCCGCTGTATCCCGTCGGGACCAGGCCCGACCCGGACTGGCAGCGAGCGATTTATGATTTCGGCCGGCACGTCTCAGCTGACGGTGTCCTTGAGTACAGGGACGTCGCCTTCGGCGGAAAGCTCGACAAGACCATCATGGTCTGCCGCTACAACTTCGGCAGTGACATCATTGTGTTGCACCTGAACAAAGACGGCAACGTCGATTGGGACGAGTGCACCATCCCCGGCCTCGGCAACCTCACCAACCCCTTGGACATTGCCGAGGACAAGACCAACGGCAATCTCTACGTCTCCGAATATGGCGCCCAGCGCATTTCTCTCTTGCGGGCGAGCCCTGTGAAGTAACAATTGCAGGTGAGATCGCCTCACTGTAACGCACCTCTGCGTGCCGGGATGAGTGCGGCCTCGCGCTGATGCGAAGCATCAGCCGGACTTGGACACACGTCTTTTAAAGGGAAGGAAGGTCGCCATGCCACCGACAGCAGAAACCGCGCTTCAACCCAAACGCACCGTCGCGGAACTGAAGGAACTCCGCACGCTGACCGGCGACGACGACGGCGCCCAGCGCGTCGCGTTCACCAAGACCTGGGCAACCGCCCGACAATGGCTGCGGGAGAAGCTGGCAAAGCTGCCGGTCGAAGTGCACCAGGATCCGGCAGGTAACCTCTGGGCAACGCTCAAGGGCAAGTCCGAAAAGGCCCTGCTTATCGGCGGCCACATCGACTCCGTCCCCAATGGCGGCTGGCTGGATGGTTGTCTCAATACCCTCGCGGGTGTCGAGACCCTGCGGCGCATCGCGGCGGAGGGAACACCGCCGGTCACCGTGCGCCTGGTGGACTGGTGTGATGAAGAGGGCGCGCGCTTTGGACGAAGCCTTTTCGGATCGAGCGCGGTGTCAGGCGCGCTCGATACGGACGAAGTGCGGAACCTGACCGATCGCGACGGCATCCGGCTCGAAGACGCGGTCAAGGCGCAAGGCATCGATCTGGACCGCGCTCTCGAGGCCAGGAAGGAACTCGCCAACGCCGCCGCCTACCTGGAATTGCACATCGAACAGGGCCCCGTGCTTGAGAGCCTGCAGCTTCCGATGGGCGCGGTGCTGGGAACCTTCGGCGTCGAGCGCCATGCCATCACCTTTACCGGCCAGGCCGCGCATTCAGGTTCCACACCGATGGCTCATCGCCGCGACGCCCTCGCCGGCGTCTCCCGCCTGCACCTGGCCATCCGCGAGATCGCCGTCAGGCACGGCGGCGTCTGCACCGTCGGCAAAGTCACCACCAAACCCGGCATCGTCACTGCCGTCGTCGGCGAAGCCGAGATGACCCTCGATCAGCGCCACCTCGACGCCGAGACCCTGGCGGCAATGTACAACGAAGCCCGCCAAGCCAGCGAGCGCATCGCGGCCGAGGAAAAAATCGGCGTCAAGTGGTCCAAGCTTTGGCAGATTCAACCATTCCCCTTCAACCCGGATCTGATCAACCTCGCGGACGAATCGATCAGGGAAATCTGCGGTAAATCCCACCGCCTGCCCAGCGGTCCGCTGCACGATGCGGCCGAGGTCTGCCACGCCGGCGTGCCCACCGTCATGCTGTTTGTGCAGAGCCTGTACGGCATCTCACACAACAAGATCGAGGACACAAAGGAAGAACATATTGAGCTGTCGGTACGCGTCCTCGACCGATTAGCCGACAAAGCGGTGAAGTGGATCGCCGGCTCCCAGTGAACCTGCCAGGCAAGACTCGATCTCATTTGCGCACGGGTGTCGATTCCGCCGAATAAGTAATGAATTCCCGCGGAACCGGGGATACACTGATTACAGGACTGTTTTGTCCTCTGTAATCATGGCCGCCGTCGTCATCAGCTCGAACGAGATCGTCCGGAGGCGATGGACGCTTGCCGGGCAGATTCAGGGCGTGGGCTTTCGTCCCTTCGTTTACCGCACGGCACGGGACCTGGGGCTGATTGGCTTCGTGCGCAACAACGGCCAGGGCGTGATCATCGAAGCCCAGGGACCCAGCGCCAAGCTCGATTCACTCATCCACACCATTCGAGAGAAGGCGCCAACGCTGGCAAAGATCGCCTCGATCACCTCCGAAGAGCGGCCGCCCGGAGATCTGGAAAGAGGCTTCCACATCGCCGGCAGTTCCGATGAAAGTACGGTCGGGCACCGCGCCGACGTGACCGTCGATGTCGCGGTTTGCGACGCATGTCTTGTGGAACTGTTCGAAAAGGGAAACCGACGCTATCGCTATGGCCTGATCAACTGCACCGACTGCGGCCCGCGGTATTCGATCGTGAAGCACGTCCCCTATGACCGCTGCAACACGACCATGGCACATTTCGAGATGTGCCCGGATTGTCGGCGCGAATACGAGGATCCGGAAGATCGACGATTTCATGCACAGCCGACAGCGTGCCTCTCATGCGGCCCGAAGGTGAGCTTCGCGCTGCCCGACGGCAAGCGCGTGGAAGTCGACCCCATCGCACGCGCCACCGAGAAGCTGCTCAACGGCGAGATCCTCGCAATCAAGGGCCTGGGTGGATTCCACCTGGCCGCTCGCGCCGATTCCGATGCAGCGGTCGGACGACTCCGCACCCTCAAGCATCGGGATGCCAAGCCATTCGCTGTGATGTGCGCCTCAATTGCGCAGGCCGAGCGATTGGTCTATCTGGATGATCGAGCCAGGAGCATCATGCTCTCGCCGGCCTGTCCGATCGTGCTGGCGCCCCGGCGGAATGATGCGCCCGTCTCATCTCAGGTCGCGCCGCAGAATCACCGTCTGGGCGTGATGCTCCCGTACACGCCAATTCAGCACCTGCTGTTCGCCCAGATGGTTGCCGATGCCCCGCCATTGGTGATGACCAGCGCCAACGGCAGCGACGAGCCGCTGGTCTTCCGCGATGAAGACGCCGTCAGCCGGCTTGGCAAAATGTGTAGTGGCATCCTCTGGCACGACCGTCCCATCGCGCGCGGCGTGGACGACTCGGTGCTCATCGACATGGGGTCTGCGGAGCCGATCTTCATCCGCCGGGCAAGAGGATATGTACCGCAAGCGATCGTCCTTCCGGTCAAGGGCGATCATCCTGGCTTGGCACTGGGCGGCGAATTGAAATCCACCGTCGCCGTCACGCGAGATCATTCCGCCATTCTCAGTCAGCACATCGGCGACCTCACGCACCCCCGCGCCTACCACGTCTTCGTAGAGACGATCAAGGACCTCTGCGAGCTGTTCCACGTCGAGCCCCAGTGGATCGCCCACGACCTGCATCCGAATTACCTGAGTACCGTCCACGCAAAGAAAGTCGCCGGCACCTATCAGGCGCCGCTTGTCGGCATCCAGCATCATCACGCACATGCCGCCAGCGTCATGGCCGAGCACGGTACGCACGGCCCGGTGCTCGCGGTCGTCTGCGACGGGACCGGCTACGGAACCGACGGCACGATCTGGGGCGGCGAACTGCTGCTGGCTGATCTGGTCGCGTTTCGCAGATTGGCGCGGATTCGTCCCCTGAAGCTGGCCGGCGGAGACGCTGCCGCCAGGGACCTGCGGCGTAGCGCCCTGGCGCTGCTCGAACAGACGTTGGGCGATGGTTTCGAGAAGCACCCCGCCGTAGAGGAACTCGTGCCCGATGCTGCCGAGCGCGACATGCTCACAAAGATGATTGTTTCCGGCGTTTCCTGCGTGCAAAGCAGCGGCGCCGGACGTCTGTTCGACGCGGTCGCAGCGCTCCTTGGGATCTGCAGCGAGAATCAATTTGAGGCTCAGGCGGCGATGGCTTTGGAGAGCGCTGCACAATCGGCTGACTTCAAGCCCGACGGCCGCAAGCTCTTCGAAGTGCATGGGAAGGGACCGGGCGAGGTTGTCTTCTCGCCACTGGTGCGTGACCTGCTCGAAGGCAGGCGCCGCGGCACCAACGCTGGGGAATTGGCTGCACTGTTCCACGAACAGTTCTGCCAGGCGTGGAGCGCGGTCGTGCAGCGCGGTCGAGAAGACGGGTTTGGTGTGCGTTGCGCTGTCCGGCGGAGTGTTTTGCAACGCCATCATCACTCGGCGGCTCGTGGAGCTCCTGGGCGCACAGGGGCTCCACGTGCTCCGCCACACAATCGCTCCACCCAACGACGGGGGTCTGGCCCTGGGACAGGCGGCCATCGCCAGCGCGCGGGCGGCCAAGGGCCTGTTGCGAAAGGCAGGTGAATGATGTGCCTGGCCGTACCCGGACAATTGATTCGAACCAATGGCATGGACGGCATCGTGCAGATGCACGGCAATCGCGTCCCGATCAGCACCATGCTCGTGCCTGAAGCCGAGGCGGGGGATTGGGTGCTCGTGCATGCGGGATTTGCCATCCAGAAGCTCACCTATGAAGACGCGCAGGAGACGACGGAGCTGATCTCCGAAGCACAGCAGGCCGATGAGGGAGGGCTGCCATGACCACGCTCCAGATGGATCAATGCCGCCAGTGGATCGACCGCCTCGGCGCTGCGGCCAAAAAATCGCGGCGTCCGCTCGCGTTCATGGAAGTCTGCGGCACCCACACGATGACCGCCTACCGCTGCGGCCTTCACAGCATCCTCCCGGAAAACGTCCGCATGATCAGCGGCCCCGGCTGCCCCGTCTGCGTCACCAGCCAGGGCGACATCGATCAGTTGGTAGATCTGGCCCGACGGCCCGATATCACCCTCTGCACCTACGGCGACATGCTCCGCGTTACGGGAAGCAACGGCTCGCTGGAAAAAGCCCGCACGCAGGGCGAAGACGTGCGCGTAATCTACAGCTCGCTGGATGCCGTCAGGATCGCCGCAAGCAATGAACGGCGGCAAGTCGTTCTCTCTGCGGTGGGATTTGAAACGACCACACCCGCCAGCGCCGTTGTCGTCCTCGAGGCCGAACGCCTCGGCCTGCGAAACCTCACTCTCCTGACCAGCCACAAGCGCATCATGCCCGCGATGACGGCCCTGCTCGAAAGCGGAACGGTCAAGGTCGATGGATTCCTCTGCCCCGGCCACGTGTCGGTGATCATCGGCGCCATGCCCTTCAATCGGATCGCCCTGCGCTGGCGCCTGCCGTGCGCGGTGGTGGGATTTGAAGACTGGCAGATGGTACAGGGCCTCTGCGTCCTGACGGAAATGGCCGCCAAACGAAAACCCGCACTCGTGAACCTCTATCCCGAGGCCGTGACGCTGTGGGGCAATCGCCGCGCCGCGAACCTCATCCGACGCGTCTTTGTTCCGTGCGATGCGACCTGGCGCGGCCTGGATGTGATTCCGCGCAGCGGTCTGGCGCTGCGGAGCCATTATCGCATGTTCGATGCCCGCGTCCGCTTCCGCCTGACGGTGCAGGAAACGCCGGAGCCGAAAGGTTGCATTTGCGGCGACGTGATCACCGGCCGCGCCGTGCCATCGGATTGCAAGCTCTTCGGCGTCGTGTGCACACCGGTTCATCCCCTTGGCCCCTGCATGGTCAGCAGCGAGGGGACCTGCCAGGCCTGGTTCAAGTACACCCAGCGCAACCGCCGCAAAAGAAAGCTCCAGGTGACGGCATGAGCACCACCGCCAGAAAGGCCCGCAAATCTCCGCGCCCCACCGAACGCTGGGACCAGATCGTCATCGCCCACGGCGGTGGCGGCCAGCTCACCGACGAACTCCTCAATCAGTCGATCCTCCCCAGGCTATCGAACCTTGCCCTCAACGACCTTCTCGATTCCGGCATCATCGAATCCGGCGCCGGTCAGCTCGCGATGACCGTGGACAGCTACGTCGTCCAGCCCCTGCAATTCCCCGGCGGCGACATCGGCCGACTTGCGGTCAGCGGAACCATCAATGACCTGGCCGTCGGCGGCGCCGAGCCGCTGGGGCTCGCCCTTAGCCTGGTGCTGGCGGAAGGGCTCAAGCGCACCCTGCTGGAACAGATCATCGATTCGATCGCGACAACCGCAAAAGAAGCCGGCGTTTCCGTCGTCACCGGTGACACGAAAGTCGTCAGCCACGAACAAGCCGACGGCATGTACATCACCACTGCCGGCGTAGGGATGCTGCGGCGCGACCGCGCAGTCCATCCCCGCCGCGTCAAGCCCGGCGACGTCCTGATCGTCAACGGCCCCATCGCCGATCATGGTCTTGCAGTCATGCTCGCGCGGGAGATGCCCGAGGTCCAGTCCACCGTCACCAGCGATGTCGCGCCGCTGAACCGCCTGATTAAAACAGTCCTTGATCGCACCGACGGCGTCGTCTTCATGCGCGATGCCACCCGCGCCGGGCTCGCCGGCCTCGTCGCGGATCTCGCCCAGCGCACGGGCTTTCATGTCACGCTGGATGAAAACGCTATCCCCGTCCGTCCCGAGACACGCCACGCCGCCGAGATGCTCGGCCTCGACCCGATCGAAGTCGCCAACGAAGGGAAGGTCGTGATCTTTGCTCGCCCGCAAGCCGCGGAAGAAGTTCTCGCCGCCTTGCGCTCGGATGAACTCGGAAAAGACGCCTGCGCGATCGGCGAGATTGCCGCATCCTACGACGGCCTGTGCGAGATCCGCACCGCCATCGGCGGCCGCCGAATCGTGCAGAAGCCCTACGGAGAACAGTTGCCGCGAATTTGTTGAGGAGTGACCGATGAGCGCACTGCCGCAAGCTTCAAGCGCGACGCCCCTGGAGGTCCTGGCGGCTCAACACGAGCACAAGCCCGGTGCGCTGTTGAGCGTACTGGAGACGCTGCAGGGGCAGCATGAACAGAATTTCCTCCCCACCGCCACGCTCAGGGATGTAGCGCGCGTAACGGGTCTGCCGCTATCTCAGATCTACAGCGTCGCGACCTTCTATGCCTTCTTCAATCTTTCGCCCCAGGGCAGGCACACGGTGACGATTTGCCGCGGAACGGCCTGCCATACACGGGGATCCCTTGGGCTTCTGGATTCGCTGGAGGCTTCTCTGGGGCTGAAATCGGCGGACGCGATGCAGGAACACCCCGTCAGCCGCACAACCGCCGACGGCAATATCACCGTCCGCACCGTCGCGTGCTTCGGCCAGTGCGCCCTGGCGCCGGTGGTCGAGCTGGATCGCGTCATCCATGGCCATATGAATCAGCAGAAGCTGGTCCGGTCCGTCCAGCGGCTCACCATTGAGGGAGCACCCGTATGAAAATCGCCGACCTGGAAGCGCTGAGTGTCGTCCGCGAGCAAGGCCGGGGCAAGCTGTTGCCGAACGTGCCGCGCATCGGCGTGGGATTGGGAACCTGCGGCGCCGGAAACGGCGCTCACGAGGTGTTTCACGCGCTTTCCGATGCGTTGGACAACAAAGGCGTCTCGGCGCTGCTGACGACGGTGGGTTGTTTTGGCTTTTGCGCTGTGGAGCCTCTGGTGAATATCTGGGTGCCGGGGTCGCCCCTGGTGATTCTTGCCAAAGTGACACCCGACGACGCCCCGGGCATCGTGGAATGTCTTGCGAGCGCCGCCCGCTGCAAGATAAGGTGCTGTGCAAGATCGAAAGCTGGGATCATCTGACCGGGCAGGTCGTCTACGGGCAGGGGATGCCCGATGTGCCCCAATGGCATGAACTGCCATTTTTTGCGGGACAGAAGCGCATCGTCCTGCGCAACTGCGGGCTGATCAACCCGGAGGACATCGAAGAGTACATCGCGGTGGGCGGCTACAGCGCGTTACATCAGGTGCTGCGGCAGATGAAGCCCGAGCAGGTCATCGAGCTCGTCCAGAAATCGCGGCTCCGCGGGCGCAGAGGTGCCGGCTTCCCAACAGGCAATAAATGGGAAATTCTGCTCAAGGCGCCGGGCGATCTGAAATACCTCATCTGCAATGCTGACGAAGGCGATCCCGGCGCTTACATGAATCGCAACGAGATCGAGAGTGACCCACATTCCCTGCTCGAAGGGATGATCATCGGCGCCTATGCGATGGGGGCCGCACACGGCGTGATCTATATCCGAGCCGAATATCCATTGGCGGTGCTTCGGCTCAAGGAGGCATTGGACGAAGCTCGCCAATGCGGGCTGCTGGGAAGCGGGATCTTCGGAACTGACTTCAGCTTCGACATCGAACTGGTGGAAGGAGCGGGCGCATTTGTCTGCGGCGAAGAAACGGCGTTGATCGCATCGCTGGAAGGCAAAGCCGGCCGGCCCCGACCGCGCCCCCCGTTCCCCGGCCAGAAGGGATTGTGGGGAAAGCCGACCAACATCAACAACGTGGAAACCTGGTTCAATGTACCGCCGATCATCCAGCGCGGACCGGAATGGTTTACCGGCACCGGCACCGAAAAGAGCGCCGGCACCAAGGTCTTTTCACTCGTCGGGAAAATCAAGAACACCGGCCTGGTCGAGATGCCCTTCGGCTCGCCGCTCAAAAAGATCATCTACGACATCGGCGGAGGCACCGGAAACGCGCGAAAGGTCAAGGCGATCCAGACCGGCGGGCCCAGCGGCGGGTGCATCCCCGCAGAGTTGTTCGATTCGCCCGTTGATTATGAATCGCTTGCCGCCATCGGATCGATCATGGGCTCGGGGGGCATGGTGGTGATGGATGAAGACAACTGCATGGTCAACGTCGCCCGTTACTTCATCGGCTTCTCCCACTCAGAATCCTGCGGGAAATGCGTCCCCTGCCGCGTGGGACTGGATCATGCGTTGCGCATCCTCAATGCCATCACCAACGGCAAGGCCACCGTAGAAGACCTCGAGACGCTTGAGGATCTGGCGCAGATGATCAGGGACACGTCGCTCTGTGGGCTGGGCCAGACAGCGCCCAATCCGGTCCTGACGACGCTCAAGTATTTCCGTGACGAATACCTTTCGCACGTCCGCCGGCAATACTGCGCCGCCGCGGTATGCCAGAATCTGGTTGATGCGCCGTGCCAGAACACCTGTCCCATTCACATGAACATTCCCGGTTACCTCGAGTTGATCAACGAAGGCCGGATGGAAGATGCCTTTGCGATGATCGTTCTGGACAATCCGCTGGCCGCTTCAACGGGGCGAGTTTGCCAGCATCCCTGCGAATACCGCTGCCGACGGGGAGATATCGATCAGGCCGTGGCGATCCGCGACATGCACCGGTTTGTGCTGGACCGCGTACTGCAAAACGGCCGTTACGAGGAACTCGCCAAAAGCATCGCTCAGCTCAAGCGAGAATCCACCGGCAACCAGGTCGCCATCGTCGGGGCCGGCCCCGCTGGGCTGACCGCGGCCTTCTATCTGGCGCTGCTCGGACATCAGGTGACCGTCTTTGAAAGCGGCCCGCAGGCGGGAGGAATGCTGCGAATGAGCCTGCCGGAATATCGGCTGCCCAAGGCCATCCTCGATCAGGAAATCCAACTGATCGAACAACTGGGGGTGCAGTTCGTCTTCAATGTCCGCATCGAAAGCCAGGAGCGGCTGGAGGAACTCGGCAAAGAGTTCGACGCGATCGTGCTGAGCGTGGGAACCTGGAAGGAATCATCCCTGGATGTTCCCGGCGCGGACCTTCCGGGGGTGACCAGCGCCATCGACTTCCTCGCCAACGTCGCAGCACATGGTACCGCACCCATCGGGCACGATGTGCTGGTTGTCGGGGGCGGTAATTCGGCAATTGACTCAGCGCGAACGGCCCTGCGACTCGGAGCAAACGTCACGGTCGTCTATCGGCGCGAACGCCGCGACATGCCCGCCATCGCCGAGGAAGTGGAGCAGGCGCAGGCTGAGGGCGTTGAGTTCCGCTTCCTTGCCGCCCCAAGTCGGCTGACCCCCGGCGACAATGGCAGCGTCGCACAACTGGAGGTGGCGCGGTGCGTTCCCGGAGAATTTGACCGCTTCGGACGGCGAAAGCCGACCCTGACCGATCAGAAGGACCTGATCCCGTGCGATAGCGTGATCCTTGCCATCGGAGAGCGTGTTGACGCCAATCTGGTCCAGTCTCTCGGAGTGGCGCATGCATCGGACAACACCATACAGGTCGATCCCCTGTCGCTCATCACGAGCAGAGCGCGGGTTTATGCCGCTGGGGATGTCGTGGGTGGACCGAGCAACGTGGTAACAGCCATGAGCTACGGGAAGCGCGCCGCCCAGGCCATTGACGCCGCGCTGACAGATAAGCCGGACCGACTCAACGAATTCATGCGGTGCATCGAGTATCGCAAAACGGTACCGCCGGAAATCACGGGCGATTCACGACGGATGGCACCCCACCTTCCATCTGCCGGCGGCCCGGGAGACTTTCGCGAAGTCTCTCTCGGGCTCACAGAGGCCGATGTGCCGATCGAAGCCGCCCGATGCCTGCGTTGCGATGTGAAAACCTGTCCGGCCAGTAATCGGACGAGCGATACCGGCACACGGCGCGAGGAGGTGACAACGTGACGGGAAAGAAGCTCTTCATCATGATGGATCGTCGCTATCTGGAGGCGACCGAGGGCCAGAGCATCCTGGACGTGGCCCGGCGCAACTCCATTTTCATCCCCACGCTCTGTCACCTTGACGGATTGTCTCCCGTCGGTTCCTGCCGACTTTGCCTCGTGGAGGTCAAGGGCATCTCTCGCCTGCTGCCGGCCTGTGCGACCCGGGCGGCCGAAGGGATGGAAGTCGTGACGAATTCATCGCGCCTGCTCAAGTACCGCCGCATGATCCTGGAGCTGCTGTTTTCCGAGCGCAACCACATCTGCAGCGTCTGCGTCAGCAACGGCCGGTGCGATCTTCAAACCCTGGCGCAGTCGCTGGGCGTCACGCACGTCAACCTCCCCTACCGCTATCCCAGGTTCCCCGTCGATGCTTCGCATCCGCGCTTCGTGCAGGATGACAACCGCTGCATCCTCTGCACGCGCTGTGTGCGCGTCTGCGGTGAGCTCGAGGGCGCACACGCCTGGGCGGTGATGGGGCGCAGGATCAACTCGCGCACCATCACGGACCTGGATGAAGCCTGGGGCGACAGTCAGACCTGCACGAGCTGCGGCAAATGCGTCAACGTCTGCCCCACCGGCGCGCTCAGCGAAAAAGGGCGCTCCGTTGCCGAAAACGTCAAGCACCGCCAGTTTCTGACCTATCTTCAGACGATGAGAGAGGCCCACGAATGAGAACCATCATCGCCGCATTGGCCGCCATTCTGCTCGCCGTCGCCAGCGTCCGCGCCGCAGCGCCCAAAGTCGTCAAGGCCTCACCCGACAACGGCCAGACGGATGTCGATCCCGCCACCAGCGAGATCCGCATCGAGTTCGACCAGGCCATGAGCCATAACGGCTGGTCCATCGTCGGCGGCGGGCCGAACTTCCCCAAGATCATGGGCCGGCCGCATTGGATCAATGCCAAAACGATCGCCATCAGAGTCCAACTCGTGCCCAATCACGATTACTGGCTCAGCATCAACAGCGACCGCTTCAAGAATTTTCGCGGTGCAAACGGGGAGTCGGCCGAGCCTTACCCGATCTCCTTCACCACCGCCGCCGCGGGAGCTGCCGCCAAGCCCAAGGCCGCGCTCACCCCCGAACAGAACGCCAGGGCCATCGACGCCCTGCGCACCGCGATCGACGACGATTACGCCTACTGCGATCGCCTGAAGATCGACTGGAACAAAGAGCTGACGGAGCGCGAAGCGAAGCTAAAAGCCGCGAAGACTCCCAACGAATTCGCCCGCGAAACGGCGGCCCTGCTGCGGCCTTGCCCAGGATGCTCATATTTCCCTCAAGACCGGCGAAACCGTCATCGGCACGCATCCCAACCCCTTGCCGCCCAATTTTAGCACCACCGCCCTCTCGCGCATCGTCCCCAACTGGGTCGAGGATTCCAGCGGCATCGCAACCGGCAATCTCGAAGGCAACATCGGCTACGTCTCGATCCCGGACTGGGACCAGAACATCGCCGATGCCTTCGACAAGATCTTCAATCGCCTGAATGACAAGACCGCCCTCGTCATCGAACGTCCGTGCCAACGGCGGCGGCGACGAACTCGCCGCCCGCCAGGTCGCCGGCCGCTTCGTCGACAAGACCGCCGTCTATTCCAAAGACCGCATCCGCGAGAACGGCCAGTGGAACGGCCCGTTCGATCGCGTCGTTGAGCCGCGCAAGGACGTGCCGCACTACACAAAACCCGTCGTCGTCCTCATCGGCCCCAAGTGCGCCAGCAGCAGCGAGTCCTTCATCCTCATGATGAAGTACGGCGCCCACGCCAGGCTCATCGGCGACACCACCAAGGGCTCGTCCGGGCGCCCAGTGCTGCACGACCTCGGCAACGGCGTCACCGTCTATCTCCCCAGTTGGCAAGACCAGTTCCCCGACGGCTCCATCCTCGAAGGCGCCGGCATCAAACCCGATACCACCGTCAAAGTCCGGCAGGCGGAGCTTGCCGATCGCGACCCTGTTCTGGACCAGGCAATCAAGACGCTACGGGAGCGAGCCCATGGACGATCGAATGTGGAATCAGCCTCGAACTGAATCGCAACGGAGGCGGGCACAGCCCCGCGCAACGATGAACAAACCGAAGTTGGCAACCTGCTGGCTCGATGGCTGCTCCGGCTGCCATATGTCCATGCTCGACATGGACGAGCGCCTCATCGCCCTGGCAAAGCAGGTGGACGTTGTCTACGGACCCTACGTCGACGTGAAGGAATTCCCCGAAAATGTTGACCTCACCCTGGTCGAAGGCGCCATCAGCAGCGAGGAGGACCTGCACAAGATCCAGCTCATCCGTAGCCGCACGCGCATCCTGGCGGTGCTGGGCGACTGCGGCATCACCGGCAACGTCCCCTCGATGCGTAACAGCTTCTCCGTCGATTCAATCCTCGATCGCGTCTACGCCAACGGCGACGGCAAAACCGCGGCTCCGACCGAAGACGTCCCACGCCTGCTGACGCGCCCGGCCGATCCATGAGATCGTGAAGGCCGATCTATTCATCCCCGGCTGCCCGCCGTCCGCGGACACCATCTTTTTCGCATTGTCTGAATTACTGGAGGGCCGCGTTCCAGATCTGAGCAACAAGAGCAGGTTCGGCGCCTAGAGGCTTGTCATGAGTAGAACCATCACCATCGATCCCGTCACCCGCATCGAAGGCCACGGCAAGGTCACTATCCATCTCGACGAACAGGGCGCGGTGCGCGATGCCCGCTTCCACGTCACCCAGCTCCGCGGCTTCGAGAAATTCTGCGTCGGAAGGCCGTTCTCCGAAATGCCCTCCCTGATGGCCCGCATCTGCGGCATCTGCCCGGTCAGTCACCTGATCGCTTCCGCCAAGGCCTGCGATGAGATCCTCGCTGTCCGCATCCCGGATACGGCGATCAAGCTGCGCAAGATCCTCAACCTCGCCCAGCTCGCCCAGAGCCACGCGCTCAGCTTCTTCCATCTCTCCAGCCCGGACCTGCTGCTGGGCCTCGATGCCGAGCCCGCCAAGCGCAACATCTTTGGCGTCATTGAGAAATACCCCGAGCTCGCCCGCGATGGCGTCCGCCTCCGTCAGATCGGCCAGACGATCATCGAGATTCTTGCCGGTAAGCGCATCCATCCCGCATGGGTTGTCCCCGGCGGCGTCAACGAGCCCCTCTCCGAGCCCAAACGCGATCAGATCCGACGATTGCTTCCGGAAGCCATGCAGATCGCCCGCCGAACGCTCGACTGGTACAAGACCTCCATCGAAAACTATCGTGACGAGATCCGCACCTTCGCGAATTTCCCCACGCTTTTTGTCGCCCTGATCGGCCCCGACGGTCAGCTCGAACATTACGACGGCAACATCCGCATCGTCGATGCCGCCGGAGAAGTCGTCGCCGACCAGCTCGACGTTCACGACTATGCCGACTTTCTCGCCGAAAAGGTCGAACCGGATTCGTATCTCAAAAGCCCCTACTACAAGCCCCTCGGCTACCCCGCCGGGATGTACCGCGTCGGCCCGCTGGCGCGTCTGAATATTATCGACCGCTGCGGGACGCCCTTTGCCGATGAGGAATGGGCCGAGTACCGCTCCCTCCGCCGGCAGGTCATCCTCAGCTCCTTCCATTACCACTACGCGCAACTGGTCGAGATCGTCTACGCGATCGAACGTATCGAAGAACTGCTCAATGATTCCGACATCCTCGACCGCCACGTCCGCGCCACCGCCGGTCCCAACACAGGCGAAGGCATCGGCTGCTCCGAAGCCCCCCGCGGCACGCTGATCCACCACTACAAGGTCGATTCCCAGGGCCTGATCACCGATGCGAATCTCATCATCGCCACCGGCCATAACAACCTCGCCCTCAACCACGGCGTGCTCCAGGTGGCGCACCACTACGTCAAGGCCAGTCAACTGACCGAAGGAATGCTCAACCGCGTGGAAGCAGTGATCCGCGCATTCGACCCGTGCCTGAGCTGCTCGACGCACGCGCTCGGACAGATGCCCCTGCACGTGCAGTTGATCGGTTGCTCAGGGGAGGTGCTCGATGAGAAGCTTAGAAACTAGAGGCAGCGTTCTCGTCATCGGCTACGGCAATACGCTTCGCGGCGACGACGGCGCCGGCTGCTATGTCGCTGAACGGCTGTGCGCCCTGAACCACGAACCGGGCCTCAAGGTTTTGAGCCTTCACCAGCTCACGCCCGAGCTGGCCCAGCCCGTCGCCGAAGCCGGACTGGTCATCTTCATCGACGCATCGATTCAGAGCCCGCCGGCCACATCGCCTGCCGCATCATCCGCCCCGGCGACGGCGCGTTCGACCCCCGCGCCTTCACCCATGCCCTGGTGCCCGAGCGCCTGATCAGTTCCGCCCCGCGGCATACACGCCTTCCCCGCGCCTTCGTCTACACCGTCGGCGGTGAGTTTTTCGGCTACCGCGAAGGCCTCAGCGAATCCGTCGAAGCGGTCATTCCCGAGCTGATCCACCGCATTGAGCAACTCATCGCCTGGTGGGAAGGCCGCGCCGCCACCTGCCCCGACCTCGAACCGGAGTTCTCGAGTCATGCATGAAGTGTCGATCGCAGAGTCGATTCTCCAGCAGGCGCTGGCCCACGTGGACGACGAGCGCGCCATCCGCGCCGTCCGCGTCGTCGCCGGCCCGCTCCGCGCGATTGATGACATGGCGATGCAGTGGGCGTGGCAGAGCGTCACCGCCGACCGTCCCGCCAGTCGCGCGAAGCTCGACCTGCGCCAACTCCCCTGGAAGCTCCACTGCGCACAATGCGGCAACGAATGGCAATCCAGCGAACTCGATCCAACCTGCAAATCCTGCGGCTGTGGCCGCGTCGTCCCCCTCGGTGGTGACGAACTCCTGCTCGAATCCCTCGAAGTGGACGACCCGCCCGCAGCCCGCTCATAGACCCGGAGGCATACCATGGAAGTTCAAGTTATTGAAAACGTGCTCAAGATGAACGATGAGATCGCGGCTATCAACCGCCGCATGCTCAATCAGGCCGGCGTCTTTACCGTCGATCTGATCGGCGCGCCTGGCTCGGGCAAGACCGCTCTTCTGGAGGCAACCGTCGACTGCCTGCGCGATCTCCACATCGGCATCATCTGCGGCGATCCCTATACTCAGCGCGACGCCGATCGCATCGCCAAACACAATACCCACGTCGTCCAGGTCAACACCGGCAAGGGCTGCCACCTCGAAGCCAACCACGTCTATCAGGCGCTCGAGAAGCTTGATCTGCGCCGCCTTAATCTCCTGTTCATCGAGAACGTCGGCAACATGATCTGCCCCGTCGGCTTCGACCTCGGCCAAGACGTGAAGGTCGGCGTCTTCGCGGTTTCCGATGGAGACGACAAAGCCTCAAAACACCCCTACATGGTCACCGAATCCAAGCTCCTGATTCTGGCCAAGACCGACCTGCTCCCATACGTCCCCTTCGATCTCGAGCTCTTCCGCGCGGACGTCCGCCGCCTCAACCCCACGGCGCCGCTCATGGAGATGTCCGTCCTGACCGGCAAGGGATTAAGTGACTGGACCCGCTGGCTCGAAAGCTACGTCGCCGGCCAGGCCGAGCCGGAGGATCAAAGCCATTTCGGCGAAGACTCGTCGTTCATGCATCACGATTGCACCCGTAGTCCGGGAGGTACGTCATGAAAGCTCCAATCACCATCTCCGAGAACGTGCGCCCCATCATGGCCGCACTCAAAACCCTGTCCCTGGAGACCAAGCCGCGTGCCGAACGCGGCGAGGCGCCCGCCCCCTTCATCACGCTAAGCCGCCAGCCCGGCTCGGGCGCCTGGATGCTCGCCCAGGAGTTCGTCGAGACGATCAACGCCGACCATCCCGACGGCCCCCACTGGACCTGCTGGGATCGCGAGCTTGTGGAGAAGGTAGCGGCCGACCATCACCTATCCGAAAGGCTCATCGAATCGCTCGAGGACGTGGATCATTCCTGGCTGGCGCAGTTCCTCAGCGGGATCAGTTTCTCCGGCGATTACGACGCTATGCGCGTCTACCGCCGCGTCGCCGCGACCATTCGCGCCCTGGCCCAGGCGGGCCACGTCGTCATCGTCGGCCGCGGCAGCGGCTTCATCACCCGCAACATGGCCGGCGGAATTCACCTGCGCCTCGTCGCCCCGCTCGAACATCGCATCTGCATCATCGAGCGCACCCTGAACATAACGCGCCAGCAGGCCGCCGACTGGATCGCCCAGGCCGAGCGCACACCCGCAACAGTTTCTACAAGCGCTTCTGGCCCGAACACGTGCTCGGTCCCGAGGAGTACAGCCTGACCATCAACACCGCCCGCCTGGATTCCGACGAAATCGTCAAGATGCTGCGCAGTCTCGTCGAGAACGTCGGGACCGGTTGTCACGATGGCCTGACCGGAACACACAGTGCCCAAAGCTGTCATCCTGCACGGTATTCCGCGAAGGATCTTTGCGCATCCACATGTCCTATCCCCACAACTCCATCTGCCTCCGCGCCGAATTCGGCACGCAAAATCCATCCGTCGCCAGATCCGGTATCCCCCCCACCATCCCCGCCTTGCACTTGGCCACCTCGAACACACGCTTCATCTGTTCGGCCCAGATCCCGTGTCCTCGCATGCGCGATCCGAACGCACTCTCATTCAGCTTTCCCCCGCGCAGATCCATGATGCGGTTCAGCACCTTCGCCTTTCGATCCGGGAAATGCCTCTCCAGCCACGCCGCAAACAGGTCCTTCACCGCATACGGCAGCCGTAACGCTACATACCCCGCCGACAGCGCCCCCGCCTCCTTCACCATCTTCAGTACCGCCGGCACTTCATGATCCGTCAGCCCCGGCACAATCGGCGCTACCATCGCCCCCACCGGCACACCCGCCGCCGACAACTTCGCGATCGCTTCGAGTCTTCGTCGCGGCACCGCCGCCCGCGGCTCCATCAGCCGGCTCAGATTCTCATCCAACGTCGTCACCGAAACCATCACCACGCAAAGGTTCTTCTTCGCCGCCTCCGAAAGCACATCGATGTCCCGCGTCACCAGATGGCTCTTGGTCACGATCCCAAACGGGTTGCCGAATTCCGTCATCACCGCAAGACACCCCCGGGTAATCTCCAGCTTCCGCTCCACCGGCTGATAACAATCCGTGACCCCGCTCACCGAGATCACCGCCGGCTCCCACTTCTTCGACGCCAGTTCCTCCCGCAACAGCTCCGGCGCATCGGTCTTCACCATGATCCGCGACTCAAAATCCAGCCCCGCCGAAAACCCCAGCCATTCATGCGTCGGTCGGGCATAGCAGTAGATGCATCCATGCTCACATCCCCGGTACGGATTGATCGACCACTCAAAACCCACGTCAGGCGAATCGTTGTGCGCAATGATCTTCCGCGTCGAATCCTTCAGATAGATCGTCCGCGGCACCTCGGGCGGTAACACCGCGTCCGCATCCGGATCGACCACCACATCGATCCTCTCAAACCGATTGGCCGGATTCTCCGCGGCCCCCCGGCCATGGACGGGCAACGACAACATCCCCCCATCTTACGCCCGCCCGCGAGCAGCGCATACCGAACGAAGATTCGTTCACTTCTCATCAAATCCCTCTTGCTGATGGCTAAGAGCTGCAGCTCCAGCTTCGCCTGGCCGTTGCCCCCCCCTTACCCCCCCGGTAAAACCAATCCCGTGAACGTCCGTCTGGATGATCCTCGCCGCCCTGGCACTGGTTGCGTTGAACGGCTTCTTCGTCGCCGCCGAATTTGCCTCGGTCGGCGCCCGGCACTTCCCGCCTGCAACTGGAATCGCGAACCCGCCTGCTCTCCCGCCTCGCACTCGAAGTCAAAAAACGTCTCGACCTTTATCTCTCCAGTTGCCAGCTCGGCGTCACCCTCGCCTCCCTCGGCCTCGGTGCCGTCATCGAGCCGGCGATCGCGCGGGTCATCGAACCGCTCATCAGGATCCTCCACATCCCCCATTACGACATCACCCGCCTCGCCTTCATCATCGGCCTGGGAATCAGCACCTGCCTCCACATCGTCATCGGCGAGCAGGTCCCAAAGAACTGGTCCATTCGCTTCGCCGACAAAACCCTCCCCGTCATCGCGCCGCCGCTGGTCGTCTTCACCTACGTCTTCTATCCGCTGATCTGGGTGCTCAACTGGGCCACCAACGCCGTCCTCAGTCTCACCGGCGTCCGCCCCACCCCCACCATTCACGGCAACCTCCCCCACACACGCGAAGAACTCCGCGGCCTCCTCGCCCAGGCCATCGCCCAGGGCTCCATCGCCAAGGGCTACGGACGCCTGCTCTTAAGCACCTTCGAATTCGGCGATCTCAAGGTTCGCCAGATCATGACCCCGCGCCCCAGGTCGATTACCTCCTGCTCAACCAGCCCATCGGTGAAATTCTCCAGATCGTCAAGAAAGGCGGCTATACCCGCTATCCCCTGGTCGATCACGACATCGACCACGTCATCGGCATGGTCCACACCAAGGACCTCTTCAACCAGCTCCAGCTCGTCCCCGGCAAGCTCCGCTTCTCCGATGACAAAACACCCGAAGGCATGCCCATCGCCATCGCCGACGGCCTCCCCGGCTCCGCCGTCCACGTCATCGGCTCCGCCGACATTGACCTCAAAAAGATCAAGCGTGAAGTCCTCTACGTCCCCGAACTCCTGCCCGTCACGCGCCTTCTCCGTCAGTTCCAGACGAGCCATACCCATATTGCCATCGTCGTCGACGCCGACAACGGCGCCACCCAGGGCATCTGCACCATGGAGGACGTCATCGAGGAAATCGTCGGCGAGATCGAAGACGAATTCGACATCGCCGTCACCCGCGACTTCGTCAAGGAAGGCGAAAACTTCCGCGTCTCCGGCCTCTACGCCCTCCACGGCCTGCGCGAGCGCCTCGCCCTTGCCGACCTCGAACCCACCGAAGTGGACACCATCGGCGGCTACGTCATCCAACAGCTCAACCGCTGGCCGCGCGTCGGCGACACCGTCCCCCTCGGCGGCTACACCGTCCGCGTCCTCGCCGTCCAGCACCGCCGCGTCTCCCAGGTCCTGATCTCCCCCACCACCCAGCAAACCGCCCGAGCCGACGGCCCCGGCACCGCCTGACCGCCGCCCGCGCCCGCACCCGGTTACCCCCGTTTACCGATCGCAGGGGGTCTGGCCAGCCGCATTCCGGGGAGCGCATCGAACGTGCTTTGAAATCTGCTCCTTGCCTCAAACGCCGGCGCGTGCCCATGATCGGGAATGCCGGCCGTCCCCGACGACAGTCCGACTCCGCCCAGACGCCCCCGCCCGCCGCGCCACCTTGCCCCGTCTCCGGGCCCTGTTCCCCCTGCTCAAGCAGACCGCCATCAAGTGGTACAACGACAAGACCATGAAGCTGTCGGCGGCGCTCTCCATGTACGCCGTCTTCTCGCTCGCCCCCCTCCTGGTCATCAGCCTCAAAGTCCTCACCGCCCTGCTCGGACGCGACATCGCTGCCCGGCAGATTCAGCGGCAGATGCAGTCCCTCATCGGTCACGCCGGCGCCGCCGCGGTCAAGGACATGCTCCTCCATGCCTCCCAGCCCAATGCCGGAATTCTCGCAACGATCATCAGTTCCGTCATCGTCATCTTCTCCGCCAGCCTGATCTTCGGCGAGCTTCAGGATTCCCTCGACATCATCTGGGGCGTCAAGCTCCGCCCCGACCTCTCCTGGTGGCAGACCCTCAAGAGCCGCATCTTCTCCGTCGCCATGGTCTTCGTGCTGCTGTTTCTGCTGCTCGTCTCCCTGGGCATCTCCACCGCCCTCACGGCCATCGCCCACCAGCTTGCGCCCAACACCGCAATCATTGCCTTCCTCGCCGACTTCGCCCTGTCCGTCCTGGTGGTTGCGATCGTCGTCACGATGCTCTTCCGCCTGCTGCCGGATGTGCGCATTGACTGGCGCGACGTCTTCCTCGGCGCCCTGGTCACCGCCATCCTCTTCAAGCTCGGCCAGTACCTTCTCGGCCTCTACTTCAGCTACGGCTCCACCACCAGCGCCTACGGCGCCGCCGGCTCCTTCGTCGCCGTCCTTCTCTGGGCCTACTACTCCAGTTGGATCCTCTTCTTCGGCGCCGAGTTCACCTCGGTCTATGCCCGCAGCCGGGGCCGCGGCCTCAAACCCATTCCCGAAGCCATCCCCCTCACCCCGGCCGAGCGCCCCCGCCAGGACATCTATTCCAGCCCCAACCCCGCGCCACCGCTCCGCGAGCCGCCGCCCCATCTCAAAAAATAGCCTTCGCGCATCCTCCGCTTGCTCATCAGAATCACCTTCCCGGACAGGGGCAACAGAGGACGGATGGCTCCCGTGTCGCCCGCAAATCAACCGGCGACCCACACCGTACTCTCACCGTTGTAGTACCGTTGCCTCCCCATCTGCCCGCTACCCCGACAAAATGGCGTCCTGAGGACCAAATGGTCCGAAGTACAGGGTTTGGCCCCTTCGCGTCCGTGGCTTTGAATGACCGCCCCGGCTTGGGTCCTGGGCTCATCAGGCCAGGCGCAGGCCCCACCGCCTTTGCGACCAAAGCGCGCCACTCGCCTGCCCCCTGCCAATCCCGTATCCTCCGCTCCATGCTTCGCCGGGTTGCCCTTCTCCTTCTCGCGCCGACCGGCCAGGGAACCAGCCGCAAGCATCCAACGCCCGCCGTGAATTTTAGCGGCATGAACCTTCTGGCCTGGACCCAAGGCGCCGCCTGGAACCGGGGCGCCTCCATCGCCTGGCAATTGTTCGCCCCCAACCTGACGCCCGTCGGCGGTGTGCAGCACGCTTCCGACTCGCCTCCCTTCACCGTCCCCACGACCTTCGCCAAGCCCGACGGCTCACGGGTCATCATCGATTGAAGGGCGACCATGAGCCAATCGCCTCTCATGCCCGCCGATCCGATCCGCGTGAGCGCCCCGGCGCATCCGTCGAATACGGCCCAGTTCGTCGGCCGCGCCCTGCTCGTGCTGATCCTCTTATCCTCCTTCCTCTTGAAGCTTCATCATCTCGACCACGCCGCCCTCAAAGGATTGGACGAGTCCTTCCACGCCCTGGTCGCCAAGAACTTCCTCAAGCATCCCTTCACCCCGACCCTGATCGACCAACCCTACCTCCCCTACGACTATCGCGACTGGCAGGCCAACCACATCTGGCTCCACAAGCCTCCCGTCCCCCTCTGGCAGATCGCGCTGTCGTATCTCCTTTTCGGCATCACGCCCCTGGCCCTGCGCCTGCCCAGCGCCATCCTCGCCACCGCCTCGGTCTATCTCACCTACGCCATCGGCCGACGGCTCCTCTCTCAACCCGCCGGCCTCATCGCCGCCGCCCTCCAGGCCTTCAACCCCGCGCTCACACAACTAGTCCAGGGCTACATCTTCTCCGATCACGTCGATGTCGCTCTGCTCTTCTGGACGGAGTTGTCGATCTACCTGCTCGTCCTTGCCGCTTTCGAGCCGTGCCCTCAAGCCGATGCCACCGAACCAACCGCGCGACCTGCCCGCCGCCGCATGTTTCTGCTCGCCGCCTGCGGCATCGCCACGGGCATCGCATTCCTCTGCAAGACCTATCCCGCCTTCATCACACTGCTCCTGGCGTTTGTGCTGGTCTTCCTCAACCGTTCCCTGCCTGGCGCGATTTCGCGATCGTTACCGCCGTGGCGATCCTCACCATTGTTCCCTGGTCGCTCGATTGCTGGATCCGCTTCCACCCGGAATTCATCCACGAAAACCTGCAGGTATTCCGCCACCTCGACCAGAACGTCGAAGGCTTCGCCGCTCCCTGGGACCGCGTCGTCTTCGATTTTTCCCTGAGGATCTACTACTTCTTCTACCCGGCGACACTCGCCGCAGCCTTGGTCCTTCTGCCCGGCGCGCTGCGGCGCCGCAATCGGCGCCTGGTATTCATCTACGCCTGGGGCCTCGGTGTCCTGATCCCGCATCTCCTGGCCACCAGCAAGACGCCCACCGGCACGCTGATCGGCTGGCCGCCGTTTCTGCTGCTCTTTGCGGAAATGGTCGTCCGCGCCTTCCGCCGCGATCCCGCCTGCCTCGGCGCCCTCCTGGTCTCAATGGGGCTTGCCGTCTTTGTCCCCGGCCACATCCCATCGACCGGATGGGGCTATCCCAGCCCGCCCCGCTTCGCGGCCATCATGCGCCGGAATATCTGGGTCCTCGATCACCTGGCGCTGGCGCTTCTCGGCGCGGCGCCTTTGTGCTGCTGTTCCGCTTTCGCCGACCGCAAAGAACCATGCTCGCCCTCGCCGCCGCTTCATCCCTTCTCGCACTGGTGCTTGCCGCAAAGATGGTCCATCTCTGCTGGCGCATCGGCCAGCAGAACGACATGTCCCCCACCTTCCCCCGCCTCGCCGGCCTGGTCGAACGCGATCTCCCCAAAAACGCGGTCCTTCTCTTCGACCAGCGCTACAAGCTCGAATACATCATCGCCATGTTCTGGATCGACCGCACCGCCTATCCCCTGGGATCGGGCAACTGGAACCAGATCACCCGCGCCGTCCGCTCCCACGGCGGCATTCCCTTCATCGTTTCCTCCCAGCCGCTTCCCCTCCCGCCCGTCCTCACCGATCTCGACGAAGGCGTCGTGGTCTACGCTCCCCGGGGCCACGACCTTACCGGCTTCTCAGCGCTTGTCCCCGTCAATCTCAAGATCGGCCCGGCCGTTCCCCAGCAACGGGAGCACAAATAAAAGCCGCTTTCCCCCCCCCCGGCCCGCCACAGAGCCGTAACCCGGTCAGTGCTCCGCCGGCTGCGATGCCGCCGGGGCCGCCGCCGCAGACTCGGCCGGGGCCGTCGCCGCATGCCGCACCTGATCCATCAGTTCCCGCAGGTTTTGCACGCCGTGGATTTCCTCGTCCACATGACGCACGGGCGCCCAGTCCTTCTTGTAGTCCACTGGAGCAAACCGGCTCTCCCCGCTGGGGCCAAACTGCTTCGCCAGGCTGGTGCCCTTCCACTGGAAATCCAGCATGGTCTGTTTGATCTTCTCCGCCAGTTCCGGTTTGAGGTTGTAGGCATAGCCGAAACCCGCCGTGGGAAAAGCGGCCGACTGGTAAATGCTCCGGTACGCCTGCTTCCGGATCGCGCCGGCGGCAACGGCACGCGCCAGCACGTCGCTCGCCACCGCGGCCGCCTGGTAATCGCCGCGGGCAATTCCATCGATCGATGCTTCGTGCGACCCGGAATAACGAATCCGAAAGTCAATGACGGGGCGCATGTTGTAGTCGTCCACCAGCACGGCCAGCGGAGCCTTGAACCCCGAGTTGCTCGCCGGATCGGTCAGAACGATCTCATGACCGCGCAAATCTTCGACGCTTTGGATCTCGCTGCCCGCCGGGACGATGATCTCCATCTTGTACGATTTGGTCCCATCCGCTGTCGCCAGCGCGCAGAAGGGAATGAAGCCGCAGTTGTTGACGGCAACCGGGACCAGCCCGGTGTTCAAGCCGGCAATGTGCAGTTGTCCGTCGCGGATCGCATTGAGTTGTTCCGCAGGCGACTTGTAGGCCACGTATTCGACGGGCTTTCCGGTCGCCTTGGAGATCGCCGCCAGCAAATCGCTAAAGACATGCCCGAAACTCGCCGGTTCTTCGGTGACGTAGGAGAACGTGAGCTTCTCGGGATCGATGCACTGGTCTGCCGGTGGGGGATCGGCCAGCAGATCCCCGTTGGCATCGTGGTACATCGGATCGAGATGCTGCTGGCCGGCCGGGTTCAGGCCGATCGTCTTGGCGACGGTCTCGGCGTTCATCTGCTCGTTCTCGGCCAGGGGATGCCGCACCAGCGCCACGTAATAGCCGGCTGCAAATGCCCCCGCCACCAGCAGCGCCGCCAGCAGCAGCAGAACGGGATGGGTTTGTTTTCTTCGATGCGTCGCATCCACGCCGGACGGATTCTCGGTCATCCCAAGCTCCTCAAGCTGGCCAGGCACTCAAAACGATTTAGCGCGGGCATGCCATACCCTCGGCCACCCGAACGATTTGCCGGGCCATCTTATCGCAGCGCCGCAGGAATTGCCCGCTTTTTGGCAATCACGCGACATGCCCAGGCGGCACAGCAGCGATCGAGATGGGTCGCAAGGGTCAGCTTTGGATGGCGGGATCGGATCCCGGCGGCTTTTCCGGCCAGTCTTTCGCATGCAGCAGGGCTTCGATTTCTTCACGCGAGAAGCGCCGGCCGGGCGTGTTCATGCCGGGACAGCGGCCGGAAGCGGCATCCCACGCCTGGCGGCTGGCAAGGTTCCCGTCCCAGAACGGCCAGGTGCGGCATTGCAGCGGCCGAACCGCATAAATGGAGCAAATTCGTTTCGTGCACGCGATTTCGCGGTCAGCACCTTCCGGACGGCGCGTCGACTCGATCTCCTCAAGGAAGATGCAATCCCACCCGCCGGGGCCGCGCTTCTCCTTCAGGCTCAGTCGCGAGCCGACCCTGCGGCAGTACCGGTCGATCACCTGCTTCGGCGTGAGCTTGAGATGCTCCGCCAGACGCCGGACTTCCTGGCGCGTCAGATAGACATACCCCGGCACGCGGTGCAGCAGTTCCCGCATTGCGAGCAGGTGAAATCCAGCCCATCGGCGTACCAGGGCTGCGTCTCGGTCAGAATATCCAACTTCATCGAGGCGATTGTAGGGACAGTTGCGGTATCCTGACAGCACTGTCAGGTTTATCGTACGAGGTTGGGAGCAAGCGATGCGAGCGTTGATTCTGGTCGATCTGCAAAACGATTTCGTGCCGGGCGGGGCGTTGGCCGTGCCGGAGGGAGATCAAGTTATTCCGGTCGCCAACCGGGCGCAACAGAAGTTCGACCTCAATGTCGCGACACAGGACTGGCACCCTGCCAATCACGGCAGCTTTGCCGCCAACCATCCCGGCAGGCAAATCGGTGAGACGATCGACTTGAATGGACTTGCGCAGTTCCTCTGGCCGGTGCATTGCGTCCAGGGAACGCCGGGAGCGGAATTCGTGAGCAACTTGTGGATGGATCGCATGGCGCGGGTCTTTCGCAAGGGAACCGATCCGGGGATCGACAGCTACAGCGGCTTCTTCGATAACGGGCATCGCAAATCGACAGGCCTTGGCGAATACCTGAAGTCCAGGGGGGTGGATACCGCTTTTGTCATGGGGCTGGCGACCGATTATTGCGTGAAGTTCACGGCGCTCGACGCCCGGCAACTCGGCTTTGAGACCATCCTGATCGCCGACGGCTGCCGTGCGGTCAACGTCCATCCCGGCGACGAACAGGCGGCCTTGAAAGACCTGCAAGCCGCTGACGTGCGCATCATCACAAGCGATCAGATCTCGGACGAACCCAGGGAGCAGGCATGAGCGCTGTGGCTGACGAAGTGTTGTGCGAAGGCAAATTCCTCCGCTACGTTCGCCGGGACGGCTGGGAATTCGTCAGCCGCAAAGGCGTCACGGGGATCGTCGGCATCATCGCGGTGACCGATGACGGAAAGCTCCTGCTGGTCGAGCAGTACCGCCCGCCTGTGCGAAAGAACGTGATCGAGATTCCCGCGGGTCTTGCCGGCGACCTCGCGGGCAGCGAACACGAGAAGCTTGCCGAGGCCGCGAAGCGCGAACTGCTCGAAGAAACAGGTTACCAAGCGCAGCAGATGGTGGAAGTGGCCCAGGGAACATCATCCGCGGGCCTGTGCGATGAGCTGATTACGCTGTTCCTGGCCCGCTCACTCGTGCGCAAGAGCCATGCAGGGGAAGACGGCTCGGAACAGATCACGCTTCACGAGGTGCCGATGCGCGACCTGCACACCTGGCTCGGGCAGCGAATTTCGGAGGGAACCCTTGTCGATCTGAAGGTTTATGCGGCCTGGCATTTCGCCAAACCCCGTGGCCGCCGAACTATACTTCGCCGCAAGCGTAGGAAAGTGGTGGGATTTCGCAGCTTCTGCGATTTTCCTGTTGCTTTTTCAAAAGCGACACGGAATAATTCACGGCCTTACGGCGTTGTGCCGACAAGAGAAAAGCTATGTATAAGCACTGGCTGGTAAACCCGAAATTCTCGTGCGAATCACTGATGCGACGCGTCAGCGATATCGCGCTTGATACGTGCTCATAACTCCTGGCCGTGTCGCCGGGAGTTCTTCCCGGCGAAAAAATACCTGAAAACTCAAGGTTTTTTCACTGGGAAGCGAGAAGCGAAGCTCGTCATTCGTTTCTCAAAATGCTCGCGAATCGCGAGATGGTCCGCGGAGAACCCGCGATGGCCCAGTCTTGGTGTGCGCTCATCCGAGCATGGCGCCATCAAGGAAGGAACTATGAACGATGCGCCTGTAGCTCAACGGCAAGAGCGCCGCTCTTACAAAGCGGATGGTGCTGGTTCAAATCCAGCCAGGCGAATTGTGTATGGCGCTGTTAGCTCAGCGGAAGAGCACTCCCCTGATAAGGGAGAGGCCCGAGGTTCAATTCCTCGACGGCGCATTGGCTTAGCGCACTGGTAGCTCAATCGGACTAGAGCTCCGGTCTACGAAACCGGAGGTTGGAGGTTCGAGCCCTCCCCGGTGCATTAGTCTGTTGACAAGTGGAAGTATTTACTACGTTTGCACTCGTAGCTCAATGGAAGAGCGTCCGGCTCTTAACCGGTTGCGTGCAGGTTCAAGTCCTGCCGGGTGCACTCCAAATGAGAGGTGCGTGATGGAACGAGTGATTTCCCTGTTCAAGCGACCCGAGGACTTCGAATTCGAAGCCGCGGACGAGAACTACCCCTGGATCGAGCCCAAGGCCCTTTGGGAGCCTGAATATTTCGAGCAGATCATGCAGTACCTGCGCGAGCGTAAGGAAGACCCCGCTCGCCAGGGCGCGGATTGATTTGCTCATCGCGCGGGTTGGGTGCCGGAAGCGAGGTTGACCCATGGCGTCGAGGTTCAAACGGCTGCGACACGAAACCGCATCGTTCGCACCGGTAGCTCAAACGGACCAGAGTCGCTCCCTTCTAAGGAGCCGGCTGGAGGTTCGAACCCTCCCCGGTGCATCGGCGCATCGCGCCCGTGGCACCGATGGCTCAACGGTAGAGCTGCCGGCTTTTAACCGGCGGGTTGCAGGTTCGAATCCTGCTCGGTGCATTCGCGATGGTTCGGTAGCCCAATCCGGCAAGAGGCGCCTCACTCAGAATGAGGAGGTTGCAGGTTCGAATCCTGTCCGGACCACTGCCTGGCGCGAGCCGCAGTGGCTCGCCCTGGCGATCCTCCACCTGCACCTGCTCCGCAGATGGTAGCGACGTTGCGGCAGCTCGATCGGACGAGCGCGGCCCTCCGAAGGCCGAGGATGAAGGTTCGAATCCTTCTCGCAACGCTGAAAATGAATGGGTCCGTCGTCCAACCGGGAGGACCCCTGGCTTGCACCCAGGAGATGAGGGTTCGAATCCCTCCGGCATCCATTGAGTCGCTCTGGTAGCCCAATCGGAAGAGGCCCGCGCTTGAGAGGCGCGGTTGTGCAGGTTCGAGTCCTGCTCAGAGCATTGTGATGGTGCAAGCCCTCATGGATGTCACGGCCGCACGCGTTCTCTCTCCCCGCGTGCGGCCGTGACGGGAACGGAAATGGAAAAGGCAGATGCAGCATGAGTAGTGGTTCATCAGAAAGCGAATCCGGCTCCGGAAACGGAGGGTTAGCCTAACTGGCAAGGCACCTGTCCCGAAAACAGGCGGCTCTCGAGCCATGGGGGTTCGAATCCCTCACCCTCCGGTGCGAGTGGTTGACCTGGAGGGTTGGCCGAGTGGCTTAAGGCGCCGCGGTGCTAACGCGGATAACCGAGAGGTTCCGGAGGTTCGAATCCTTCACCCTCCGCTTTGGTTCATTGAAAACCGAAATGGTCTATTTCGCTGCCATAGCTCAGCGGCCAGAGCGTCCGGCTGTCAACCGGAAGGCCATGGGTTCGACTTCCATTGGTGGCGTAACGTGGACCTGGCTCAAGCGGTAGAGCACGGGTTTGAAACACCCGCAGTCCTGGTTCAAGTCCAGAGGTCCACACTGATGGTCGTAGAGATTGCACCGGTAGTTCATCGGCAGAATGCGACCGTGCCAAGGTCGAGGCAGTGGGTTCGACCCCCACCCGGTGCTCGTGGATATGCAGTGATAACTCAAGCAGGCAGAGTGGCGGTCTTCCAAACCGCAAATGCGGGTTCGATTCCCGCTCACTGCTATTTGGCCGTGGTAGCTCAGCGGGCAGAGCAGCCGTCTCGTAAACGGCAGGTCGATGGTTCGAGGCCATCTCACGGCTCTTCTGGATTCGGGAGCGTAGCTCAACGGCAGAGCGCGGGCCTCATAAGCCCGAGGATGTTGGTTCGACTCCAACCGCCTCCCACTGTGTGTTTTCGATTGGAGGAACGATGACTTGTTCAAGGAGTGCGAGCGTGAGCCGGAAATACTCGGCGCTAGACCGCCAGCTCATCCGTATGGCCGCACTTGCGCACTCGCGGCAGCACCACACGCTCGTCGAACGCTTCATCTGCGGCCGTTCGATCGCAGGGAAAGACACCCATGTAGCTCAACCGGTAGAGCGCGCGGCCGTTAACCGCGTCTATGGTGGTTCGAATCCATCCGTGGGTGCTGGCTCTCGTCTGCTAACGGTTAAGGCGACCTGGTCCTCAGCCAGGAGATGCGGGTTCGATTCCCGCCGAGAGCAGTCGGCGACGTTGACGCTCCCGTCATCTAGTGTACCTCGTCAGCCAGTGACAGACTTATGAAGCGATCCTCTGGCCAGCTTCACTTTTTCCAGGATGTCGCTCGCCTTGGCCGTCCAGATGAAGGGCTTGGGCGATTGGTTCATCGTTCGGATGTAGTCCTCGATGGCGGCGATCAATTGAGGCACGCTGGTGAACACGCCTCTTTTGAGTCGTTTACCGGTTAAATCGCGGAACCATCGCTCCACCATGTGCAGCCAACTGGCGCTGGTCGGGGTAAAGGGCGTGTGGAAACGCGGATGTCGCTTGAGCCAGTTTACCACCTTGGGATGTTTGTGCGTCGCGTAGTTGTCGATGATCAGATGGAGTTGCTTGCCCTGCGGCGTCTGCTCGTCAAGGAGCTTGAGAAACTTGATCCACTCCTGATGACGGTGCCGCTTCATGCACTTGCCAATCAGTTTGCCGTTGAGCGTGTCGAGGGCCGCGAACAGCGTGGTCGTGCCATGCCGCGCGTAATCGTGCGTCATCGTCGCGGTCTTGCCCTTGCGGAGCGGCAGGCCTGGCTGCGTGCGGTCGAGCGCCTGGATTTGGCTCTTCTCGTCACAACTCAGCACCATCGCGTGCTCGGGCGGATTGAGGTACAGACCGACGATGTCGTCGAGCTTTTCGACAAACCGCTTGTCGTTGGAAAGCTTGAAGCTCTTGACACGATGCGGCTTGATCCCGTGCTCGCGCCAGATGCGTCCCACCGTCGAGGCGCTAACGCCCGTGGCCCTGGCCATCGAATTGGTGGACCAGTGCGTGGCATCTGGCGGCGTGGTCTGCGTCGTACGCTCGATGATGGCGCGAACCTGGGCCGGAGACCGCGCCATGCCGCCGAACGTCCGCCGCGCGGCGCATCCTTGGCCAGCCCGCCGATGCCCAGGTTCAGAAAACGCCCTCGCCACAGCGCCACCGCCTGGCGTCGCACGCCCACGCACGCGGCGATCTGCTTGTCCTGCAGCCCCTCTCCGGCCAGCAGGATCATCTTCGCACGCTGGGCCAAACGAACGCTGGCGGTCTTGGAGCGGGAAATCGACAACAGATCATCGCGTTGAGCGTCAGAGAGCAAAACCGGCCTCGCGACACGCATGAGATCGTACCTCCTATCCCAGCTACGCGCCGCGCCGATTAGGTTCGCTTATTTGTGGTGACGTACACTAGCGGTTGAGGATGGCCTGCTCTGTCTCGACCCTCTAGTGACGCCTGATGATCATCACATCATGGGTTAGCACCTTCAACAGCATGTCGCGCTTGCGGCTGGCGATGGTCTTGCCGGCCAGCGTCGAGCCGAGGTTCCGCTTGATCATGCTCACCACGGTCTCGGCCTGCCAACGCTGCGTATAGCCGCAGCGGCGTCGCGTGCTTTTGCTTCGCAGCATGTACTTCATGCGCCGCCGCCAGTAGGGCGTCGGCTGGTTCGTCGGTCGCCCGATCAGCGGTGGGATGATCGAGCGCAGGCCCATGTCGTGGCGTGCCAGGCGGTGGTTATCCTCGCCATCATAGCCGGCGTCGAAGACGGCGGTGAAGCTGCGGTGCGGCACGCGTCGCCAGGCGTCGAAGAGGATGCGCTCAAAATGCGGCGAGTCACTGCCGCTGCCGGTGCCGCACCAGGCGGAGAGGATCAGGTGGCTGAAGGCCGCGACCCCGACGGCGAGCTTGGGCAACTGTCGCAGGCGCGGTGCCGGATCGCGCTGTTTCCCCGCCATTCTGCGGCGATGCGAGCGTCGGCTTTCACGCCGCCGCCGCTTCTCGAAGTGCCGGCTGACGTGGTGCAGTTCGAACATGCTGCTGTCGCCCGCCAGCGGCTTGACGCTCAGGCCCCATGCGCGGTGCAACGCTGCCCAGCGGGTCACCGCATCGAGCAGCTTGCCGACGCTGCACATCCTTAGCAGCACACCTGCGGCGCGGCACAGCGTGTTGTGGTCGGGAACTTTCTTCATGCCGATGACGCGGCACCAGTGCTCAGCATCCCGCAGCACCGCCTCGATACCGCGGTAGCTGCGTTTGAGCAGCGTTTTACAGCACAGGCAGGCGAACAGTTGCGGCAGGGTGAACTCGTGCCGCGAGAACTTGCAGGTGTAGCTCGGGAGCGCCGCGCAGGCCAGATGGTGGGCGACGAGCATCACCTTCCGTGGCGATTTGCACGTCAACATCCCTCAGTATCTACACGACTTGCAAACAATGCGCGCCTGGGAAAATGCTCGGACTTTAAGGGTCGAGACAGAGCAGGATGGCCGGCTTTCAGCCAGCTCACGTGGGTTCAAATCCCGCCGGGAGTGCATAGCGGTTGGTTGATCGTCGATCGTTGTTCATTGGCAAGAGGCCAACAACAAACCACGATCAACGAACAACGAACTAATCCGGCGTGTGGTGCAGTTTGGCGGCACGCGTGCTTCGGGAGCACGAGGTCGAAGGTTCAAATCCTTCCACGCTGACTGCTGATTCGCGCAGGTGACAGAGCGGCAATTGTGGCGGGCTGTAAACCCGTCGGCCTTTTGGCCTGCGCAGGTTCGAGTCCTGTCCTGCGCATGGTGCTTCATGAACATGCGCCGGAAGTTCCAACGGCGGAACGCCGGTCTCCAAATCCGGAAGCGACAGGTTCGATCCCTGTCCGGCGTGCTGGACGAGCATGTGGCCGATCGGAAAGGCGCAGGACTGCAACTCCCGCTTAAGCAGGTTCGACTCCTGCCATGCTCTGTGCAAATGGTGGCCGTAGCTCAAGCGGTCAGAGCGCCGGGCTGTGAACCCGGTCCGTGTGAGTTCGAGTCTCACCGGTCACCCTATGAAGATTCGTCGTGCGAAGCTCGAAGACAGTACGGGACTGGCGGCCGTGCACATCGCATCGTGGCGCGTCGCGTATCGCCAGATTCTCGCACCGGCGGCGATCGAGCGGATGAGTATTCGCTGCGAGGCGCGGTGGGTGGACAACCTGCAAAACCACCCGGAGCGAATTAACCTCTTATGCGAAGCCGATGGGAGGATCGTTGGCTTCGCCAGCTATGGCCCGAGTCGGGACGGCGATGCCAATCCGGTTATTACCGCTGAGTTGAGGGCGCTTTACGCCGATCCGGCGTGGTGGAACAAGGGCGTTGGCCGTTCGCTTTGGCTGCAAGTGAGGGCAAACACTCAAACAACGAATTGGCGAGAGATCACCGTCTGGGTACTTGAGGCCAACCCCCGGGCGCGTCGGTTCTACGCACTGGCGGGATTTGAACTGGAGCCATCGAGTCGAAAGATGATCCAGCTCGCCGAGGCGGACTACCAGGAAGGTGCGCTATCGGCAATCGCTCACGTGATTTCGATGACGTCTCCTTCTGAAGCGGCTACCATCGACGCACGAAGGAGCCGCGATGTACAAGACGCTTTCGCCCTATGCGATCAACGTCAATCCCCTCGATCTCAACGCCGCGATTCAGGCTGCCCGGATCGGTGGCTTCGAAGGCCTGGAATTCTGGGCGCCCGGCATGGCTGACCTCATTGACAGCACCGGCGCCGATGCGGTGAAAAAAACCTTCACCGATGCCAACATCAAGCCCGCCGCCTGGGGCCTCCCCGTGCAGTGGCGTCAGTCCGAAGAAAAGTGGCGGGACGATCTGGCCAATCTTGCCCGCTGCGCGCGTGCCGCACAAGTTCTGGGGACCGATCGCTGCTTCACCTGGGTCTTGCCCGCTTCCAACGAGCGCGATCTTCAAGATCAACTGGAAATTCCATCTGCAACGCTTCACACCAATCGCGCAGACGCTCGCCGAACACAATCAGCGCCTCGGGCTGGAATTCATCGGACCCAATACCCTTCCGCGATGGCCAGAAATTTCCTTTCATCTGGACGATGCGGGATATGCTGTGCCTCGCCCGCGAGATCGGACCGAACGTCGGCCTGCTGGTCGATTGCTGGCATTGGTATACCTCACACGGCACGCTTGACGACATCAAATCGCTCCAGCCCGAGCAGGTCGTCTATGTGCATGTCAACGACGCCCCGCGCGGCATTCATATCGACCGGCAGATCGACAATGTACGTTGCCTCCCCGGTCAAGTCCCAGTTTTGCTGGAAAAAGTGGACGGGGCAGGCGGCACGGCTGGGGTGTGCCGCCGCTTGAAGTTCTCGTTCATCTCCTGGCGTAGCTGTCGTAGTTGCTCGCGTTCGAAGTTGGTCACCTTGAGCTTCCGCCATTTCTCCGAAGCTCGGAGCACCGCGGCGAACATCAGCTTGAGCATCGGCCGCTCCCCGAACGCGTGCGGCAGCACCTTGGTCCGCCGGCGATTCTCCTCGAACAATCGCTCCAGGAGATTGGTCGAGCGGATCGCCTTGCGGTGCGTGACCGGAAAGACCAGGTGTGCGATGCACGCCTCGAAGTCTTCAAGGAAGCACGCCACCGCCGTGGGGAACTTCTTCTGCCAACGCTTGATGAACGGCTCTTTCAGCAGCCGCGCGGTCTCGGGGTTGGCCGCCTGATAGACGCTGTTCGCCTCTGCTTTGATCTCCGGCCAGAGTTGCTCATCAGTCACTTTCGCCTGCAGGTTACGCGTCTTGTGCACCAGACATCGCTGGCGGCTCGATCGCGGGAAGCATTCTTCAGCCGCCTTGATCAGCCCCGGCGCCCCGTCCGTCGTCACCAGCAGCGGATCGCATAGTCCACGCCGCTTCATGTCCTGAATGAACTCCCGGCAACTGACCGTGTCCTCTTTGGTCCCGGCGCCAGATGCAGCAAATGCTTGAATCCTTCCACATCGATGCCCCAGGCGCACAGCACCGCCTGGCGACGCTCCGACGGGTTCAGACGCTCAGCCACCCCATCGAGGAACAGATACGCGATCTCGTATCCCGCCAGATCGCGCGTGGCAAACGCCTCGTACTGCTGCCAGAGCACTTCCGTGATGTCGCTGACCGCCGTCTTGCTCAGCAGCTTGTTTCCCCCGGCATCGGTGAACGCCGCCTCAATGTCGCGGGTCGAAAGGCCGCGGGCGAACATCTCCGTGGCCAACCGCTCCAGTTGCTGACTGCGGCCGCTCACGTGCTGGCGGACCTTCGACTCGAACGGCTCACCCCCCGTATCCGACACCTGCGGCACGGCGAAGGGGATCTGGCCCTCGGCGCTGTCGAGGCGGCCGGTGCGATAGCCGTTGCGGTAGCCTTTCACCGCCCCGCCGGCTTCACGCTGATAGAAACCGCGGCCAAGGAACTGGCCAACTTCCCGTTCCAAAGCTTCTTCGATGATCCGTTGCACGCCCAGGCGGATCAGCTCCGACCGGGCATCGCCGGCCCAGCCGTTGTCGAGAAGTTCACGAATTTGCTGGTCGGTCTGCACGGACGCGGGTAATCTCTTGCTCACGGGGTCTCCTTGCTTTGTCACCAGCAACAAGGATGTACCCCGTCTCTTTTTCCAGCAAGCTTAGGACTTCACCCTCCCCGGTGAAACCGGCGTCATTGATATCGCGGGATTCCTGAATGCGTTGAAGCAGATCGGCTACGACGGGCCCGTGACGCCCGAGCCGTTCAAGAAGGAACTGAAGGATATGCCGGATGATGAGGCGAGGCTTAAGGCTGTGGGCGTCGCAATGGACAAGATCTGGCGTCAGGCCGGACTATGAGCCCACGGGTTGTTCATTCCGCCTTCTTCGAATCATCCGCCGGAACCGTGGCAGGGGCGGTGGTGGGCTGCACCACCCCCTGATATATCGGCAGCCCGTTCTGCGACCTTCCGCCTCCTGAAGATTTCGCCGGGGTCTGGCGCTTCACCCTAATGATGTCGTACGGCTTGAGGTCAATCGGAGCCATGCTTCCATCAAGGAAATCCGTCAGCGGTGCGTCTCTCACCACAAATACTTCGCGGTTAGGGCCGATCCGTCGAATGAGGGTCACTCTATACTCCGCCTGATGTCCTTCCAGCGCGCCACCCGCAGCGTCGATGGCCTGCTTTAAGTTGACCGGACGACCCGACAATGAATACGCCCCTCCTCTGCGAATATCGCCGGTTATGAAATACTCGCCCGTTTCCCGTTTGGACGGCGGCATGTTGGATTCAACCGGCGGCTGCATCTCGGCCAGGTTCTGACGCGTACTTTCAGCCGGCGTGGTAGTCGCAGACCCATGGGTTCGCTCCTCCGGCGCCTGGTGATGCACCCCGACTAAGAAACCATCTCAAGTCGTGAGCCGGTGTAGCCTGCGGTACCAGAGCAAAGCACAAGCGAGTTGCACGACGGCCAGGTAGTTCTCCGCCTTCCTCTCGTAACGGATGATGATCCCGCGGCAGCGGTTCAGCCAGCTGATCGTCCGCTCCACCACCCAGCGTCGGGCCTTGTGTCGCTTGCAACCCTGAGCATCTTTCTTCTCCTCGCCGATCTGCCGACAGTGCGGCTCGTAGCCGAAGACGCGGGCGGTCGCGTCCGAAGGTGCGCCACTGAACGCCTTGTCCAAACAAAGGTTCTGCTCCTGCTGACGCGGGTCCGGCGGCTCGACGATCACGGCCTCCAACGCATCCTGCAGCAGCAATGAGTCGTGTATGTTGGCTCCCTTCACGACCACGGCCACCGGACCGCCGTCGGCCTCGGTCAGCACGCCACGCTTCGTGCCGTTCTTCGCCCGGTCGGTTGGGTTCGCTCCGACTTGATCCCCCCGTGCCGGGCCTTGCCCAGGGCACAGTCGAAGCTCTGCCACTTCCAGTTGACGCCGGCCAGTTCCTCGCAGCCCTTGACCAGCAGCGCCCACAGGCGTCCGATCACGCCACGCTTCACCCAGCGTTGGAACGTGCGGTGGATGCTGGAGTCGTCGCCGAACTCCTTGGGGACCTGGTTCCACTGCACGCCACTGCGCATGCGGTAGATCACGCCATCCAGGGCCTTGCGTTGGTCGATGCGGTCGGGGCCGAACTTCGCCGGCGGGTCGTACTTCGCCAGCACCTGCCGGGCCTCTGCCCACAACGCATCGTCCACCCGCCAGATCGTCGGCAGCGGCTCCGCCCCCTTCTGCTTTCGCGCCATCCGTGGCTCCTTTCGTTATCGCCAGTTACCATACGTCAGAGACTTGAGATGGTTTCTAAGTCACCAGGCCGAAGAAAAGGATCGGCGATCGTTTCATTGAATAAGTCCGCCACCGAAACGCCGCTCACGATAAACTCTTCGTGGGGCCCGGTCCGGCGCAACAGGGTCACCGTATACTCGGCTTCATGTCCAGTTGGGACGCCGCCCGCCGCAGCAATGGCCTGTTTGAGATTGATCTGGCGCCCCGTCAGTGAATAGACGCCGGTTCGGGGAACATACCCGGCCACGTAATACTCGCCGACGAGCGGCTTTGTAGGGCTTGTGCTCGGCGTGATGCCAACGATACTCAAATACGCCAGGCCGTATTCCTTGACGCGCTTTTCCAGTGCAAAACCTGTCTCGAAGTAGTCTCCAACCGGCATATCCGATGCCCCGATTGTCACCGCCAGAATTGTCTGCTTCCGCTCCGATTCCGGAATCGCCGCCAGCTTTTTGTCCAGATTTGCGTAGGTTGCGGGACTGCCTTCTATCTGAATCTGATTCTTACCCACAATCGTGACGGCTACCTCCGGGTGCTGTCGATTTGTTGGCAACGCCGAAGAAGTGGTTGTTGCGGGCGATCCGGAATCAGCACCATTCTTCTGCGGCACGATCAAGGTATCACCTGGACGCACGACGAGGTTTACCGATGCATTGCCTGACAGCAGCTTCTCGGTCGGTATCTCGATGACCCGCGGCTTGGCACCATCCGCCGTTTTGCGAATCACATACAAGCCGGGGAGCGTTGTCGATTTTCCGCCGCTGAGTTCCAATGCATCGAGCAGTCGGAAATCGGGTTTCGGAATCTGGTATTGTCCCGGATGCTTCACCGGACCGAGGACGGTGAAAGTCGGCGCCTGTGCTTGGGTAACCGTCACGGTCACATTGCTCACATGTTTCCCGCGGTCTATCTTGTTGTGATAGGCCCTGAGAATTACCGCCCCCGCTTGTGCCTCAGTCTTTCCCGCCACATTCACCAACCCGAGAAGCGGTGCTGATATCGTTCCATCGTCGGCGACTCTTGCCTCTTTCAATGACTCAACATTCGGACCGACAAGACTCTTTATGCTGATGCTCAACACATCGCGTGGCGCGATTCGATGTTCTGTATAGACCTTTAGATCGTCGGGCGTAATGGGCGAGAGATCCTTCGGCGCCAATCCTACTGGACCACTTGCCTGTGTTGTTGCCACGGAGCGCGTGATTCGCTCAATCTGCTCGCCTGGCTGCTGCGCCAGGACCAACGGCCCCAGAACGCAGGCGAGCGCCACCACCGCCGCCGCCACCGACCGCACACGCTGCACACGCCGTGGCGCAGGAAGGTTCAGCACGCGCCGCACCCGCCGCACGAGATCACCCCCACCCGCCGCCAGCGCCAGTGCCGGCCGTTGATCGCGAGTCCGCTCAAGCGCCAGCAGCGCCTCGACGTACGCCTGGGGATCACCGCAAATCTCCGCGGCCAGCGCATCACAGCAGCATTCGCGCTCCTGCCGGATCTGCCGCGAAATCCACCACACGGCGGGGTGGTAAAACATCAGCGTTTCCACCGCCGCCTGCATGAAATTGACCAGGTAATCATGCCTCCGGATGTGCGCCAGTTCGTGAGCAAGAATCACTTCCAGGTGCCCTGGCGAGAGGCTCGTCGCCAGCCCGATCGGCACGAGTATCACGGGCCTGAGCACCCCCACCACCCAGGGCGTCATCACCCGCGCCGACTCGATCACCGTCACGGACCGCACGACCTGCAATCGGTCACGCAACCGCCCAATGGTCGCTTCCCATTTTGCGTTCGCCGAATCGACGTGCCGCACCCGGCAAAGCCACATCCATCCGGCGATATGCCACGTGGCGTAGAACACCACCCCGAGCGCCCATGCGACTACGATCGCCCGGAATGGAATCTCCATCGGCTTGGGAGTCGCAAGAGCGGGCAGCGTCAGATTCTCCGCCGGTCCATTGATCGCAACGGGCGCCGGGCCGGCAAAGGCCGAGTTCACCGATCCCTCGGCGATCCTGGAGCTTGCAACATCCGGCGAGCGCAACATCGCAAACGTCACAATTGCCAGCACCACCACCACTACCAGCGCGCCACAACAGATCCAGTATCGAAGTCCCGAGCGCTTCGTCGGAATCGCCTTGAGCAGAAATGCGAGCAACACAGCCACGACGGCCGCCCCCCAGATGGAGTGGAGGATCGTCTGCGCGATTTGTGCTGCCATCGGCCCGCTGATGAAATCGGCCATACCGTTCATCGCCCACCTCGTTTGTACTGATCCAACAGCTGTTCGATCTCGCTGATTTCTTCCGGAGTCGCTTTCCGCGCACTCAGTGCGGCCATGATCAGTTTGCGTGCCGATCCCCCGAATGCGCGGTGCAGCAGGTCATCCACGATTCGCCGTTGGGTGTGCGCCTCATCCCGCGTCACCTGATAGACGTGCCCCCGGCCGCGTTCCTCACGCTTGAGCAACCCCTTCTCGGTCATGATCTGCATGAGCTTGAGAATGGTCGTATACCCTGTGCGCGCCCCCAGTTCCTCGTGCACTTCGCGGACGGTGCTGGGCCCGCGCCGCCAGATCGCCGTGAGAATCTCCAGCTCCGCTTCCGTGGGCTTTGGCGTGCCTTTGGCCAAACCTGCTCCTGATGACAGCTAATCCTACGAAGCTCTTCGTATTTGTCAACGAAATTCTTCGTAGATACGGATGACTATCGTAACCTATGTCGATGACGCACCTTGCGGCAATGACTCCGCTCCGCTTACAACCGTCCTCTGCCGATGCGAACCATCGCCCACATCTCCGACCTGCACTTTGACCGCGTCGACCCGGACGTCGTCGAGGCGCTCGTGCGCGAGCTGCATTCGCAATCTCCTTTCCTCACCGTCATCAGTGGTGATTTCACGCAGCGCGGCCGGGCCGGCCAGTTCAAACGCGCCGCCGCATTCCTCGCCCGCCTGCCCCAGCCCCAGTTCTGCATTCCCGGCAATCACGACATTCCACTATTCAACCTGGTCCGCCGATTCCTCTTCCCCCTGAGGCGTTACCGCAAGTACATCAACAGCAACCTTCGCCCGGTGTTTCGCGATGCGGAGTTCCTGGTCATCGGCATCAACAGCGCTCGTTCCTTCGCCTTCAGTTGGAACGGCTTCTGGAAGGACGGACGAATCTCCGCGAGCCAATTGTTGGACATCGGGCAACAGGCGGACGTGGAGCCGGGCCTCTTCAAGATCATCGTCACTCACCATCCTTTCATTCCCCCGCCCCGTGAGCGCATCCACGGCATCATCTACGGCGCCGCCCACGCTTTGGAAGAGATGGAAAAGCACCACATCGACATGCTCCTCGCCGGCCACCTCCATATGGGCTACGCCGGCGACGTGCGCATCCACTACGAGGCGGTCACCCGATCGATCCTGTCTGTGCAGGCCGGCACCGCCACGAGCACCCGCCGGCGCGGGGAGCCAAACGCCTACAACCTCATCACCATTAACCCCGATCACGTGAACCTTCAGGTCCGCAAGTGGGACGGCAGCACGTTCGTCGATGGCGACCGCACCCAATTCTCCCGGGTAGCGGGTATCTGGCAACGAACGTAGCCAGTGCATCTCGCCCACGTCTTGCATTGCTGCGACAAACGGCCGAAGCTACTGACAAGCCATGGCCCACGTGGATCTCACGCAACTGATTATCCGCGACGCCGCCCCGGAAGATCTCGACGCACTCAATGCGCTCAGACCGCTTGGCACCTGCACGCCGACCGCATCCGCGCCGCCAATCCATCGCACTTCCGCTATTTCGTCGCTGACCTTGGGGGACACATCCTCGGCACCGCGATGCTCTGCTTTCACGCCGATCCAGGCTGGCAGCGACAGAACCAATTGCCGCTCCTGATGGACCTTTTCGTCGCTCCCGACCATCGCTCGCAGGGAATCGGCGCTGCGATGGTTGCCGCCGTCGAGGAATTCGCCCTGGCCAAGGGCTACGGCCACCTCTATTTGCACGTCGAACCCGATCGAAATCCCCGCGCTTTTGCGCTGTACAAGCGTCTCGGTTTTCAGCCGCTCCAGTCCCAGCCCTACGAAAGCCCGTTCCGTTTTGCCGATTCCGCCGGCAACGTGCAGGAGGGTGTCGAGTGGGTCGTAGACATGCGCAAGTGGCTTGCGTAATGACAGCGACGCGCTAAGTCCGCGGCAAGTGCGCCACCAACTGTTCCGCCAGCGCGGTCATGCGATCGAACTCGATTGGATCGAATGGCCGTTCCGAGAAATCCAGCATCATCCACCCGTCATCCAGCAACAACCCCACATCCGGCGGCAGCAGCGCCCGCGCCTGGCTCTTCGAGAGCGAACCCGCCGCCTGCGCATCCGTACCATAGACGACAAAGCGATCGATGTTGCCCAGTGCCGGATAGCTCGAAAGCGAGAATAAATCGAGGATGCTGCGCCGCGCGTGGGTGGGTCGCAGGCCGGTCGGCCTTCGTCGCGATTCCATTTGGCGCAGCAGGACATGCCAGCGCTCGAGCGCGGGCTCGTTTCGGCGAGAGTTCCAGCAGCCAGGTGGTTTTGTTTCGGATTGCGCGACACGCGACCAGTGGAGTGCTCGGCGCCTGCGGCAACCTCGGCGCATCTGCCGACCGGGTCAGGCGAAAGCCTTTGCCCCTGGCCCAGTCCGATAATGCGAGTTCTCCTCGCTGGGTTGTCCATCGGCGGACCAGAGCCACGAAGGTTACTGCCGATAGGATCAGCACCAGCAACAGTGTCAGAAAGACCCGCCAGGAAAAAGGTGCCGGCCCGGCGACCTGGGGAACAGAGGTGGAAACGTAGAGCATCCGTGAACCAGTGTAGAGGATATCGACGCAGGCTGGCCATTGTTTCTACAGTCGGCCGCCCTGCTGCCGATGACATATGGACTATGCGTGATTATTCCGCAATCGTGGAAGAGATGAAGAGCCGATACGACTTGCGCGTCCGCAAATGGCGACGGAACATGAGCGGCTGCGCCTGGCGCGTCTATTACCACGACGGCCGGACGATCAACTGGATTGAATCGCCGGTTCCGCGCACGCCGATTTCCCTGGCGATCTTCCTCCATGAAGTGGGACATCACGCCATCGGTTTCTCCACCTATAAGCACCGCTGCGAAGAGGAATATCATGCCTGGCAGTGGGCGATCCGGACGATGCGACAGTATGGGATTGAGCCGGATGCGAAGGTGAGCCGACGGGTCGAGCTGTCGATGCAATACGCGGTGGGTAAAGCCCTGCGCCGCGGCATCAAGCAGCTGCCGCACACGCTTGAACGGTTCGTACCGAAAGCAGCGTAAATTTCCTGTGTCGCTAGAGCGTGTTACGGACTTTCCACGCCCCCCAGTTCCGGTTCCCGCCAACCGCGGGGCGGCCGGGATAGCCGGACGGTTCGCAAATCGTCCAAACAGAGGACATTCCGCTCCCCTGTTGCCTGCGATTCGACTCCCGACCCACACCGTACTCTCACCGTTGTAGTACCGTATCCTCCCCACCCGGCCGCCGACCCTGTTTTTGCCCCTTCTGACGACATGGCGGTCCGAACATGCCAATTTGTCGTAGCACAAAACGGCTCAAGATGCCCTTAGAGCGACTTCTTCGTACGCATCGGCGAATCGCTTCGGGCACGTCTCTCCTTTTGTGGGTCATCCTGAGTCACCGCCTTGGCAGGCGCGCATGCTCCTCGACGTTCAGAATGCCGCGCATCCACTTCCTTGAAACCCGTGGCGTCAAGATCGAGTGAGTCCGGGGTTCGCAGCAACCGAGCGTCCGGGATGCGCTGATCCTGCCGCGTGATGTCAACCGAGTGTCGGTTCGCCGGGAGCACCTCGCGCGAATGCGCCGCGAGCGTCTTGTAGCGCGCCCCACCTCATGCAGTTTGCGGTCCAGCCCCGCCAGGTCCACATGTCCCTTATCCCTGGTCAGGGTGCTGTCCCAATCCACCTGGTCGACGAGGCTGAACCAGGTGAAGCCAATGAGTGGAACATCATCGTGCTTGAGCGCGACGACATTGGCCCATTGCCTGCGAAGCCAGTGAACCGGCTCGTCACTCTGGCGCTGGTTGGTTTCGGTGTGCATGATCGGCCGGTGATAGCGCTCGTAATAGTGATGAGTGATGACGTAGTAGCTGTTCTCGATACCGGTGGCGAACATAAACTCCGGCGAAGCGGGGTTGCGATACATGCGGGCTTCCGGGACGTGCATAGCGGCTCCTGCTGAGCGGCGTTTGTATTGCTTCGGTTCTTCGCACCTCTTGTGCCACGCGCTTGCTGCCGCCAACAAAAAAAAGAGCGGACCCAGCAGGGATCCGCTCTCGCTAATCAGCTTGATCAGAGGCTTTAGTCGACCGCCGCCTCGGCCTCCTGCTGCTGTTGCTCCAGCTCCTCAGGGGTGAAAGGCCGCGTCCGCAGGACACCTTCCTCCATGACCGCGCGAATCTTCAGAAGCGCCTTGTTCTGAATCTGGCGGACGCGTTCCTTGGTCACGCCGATGATCCGGCCGACCTCTTCCAGCGTCAGCGGCGTCTCTTCCGCCTGCTCCCAGTTGAAGCGCCGGCGAATGACCGTCTGCTCCACGCTGGAAAGATCCGCTAGATTGTGATTGACGATCTGCTTGAGTTCGTCGATGCAGTCCTCTTCAACCGCATCGCGCTTGCGGTCGTTCCAGTCGCTCTTTTCCATCTCCGGCTCGAACTCAACGGGGAACCGGGTCTTGTAGCGGCTGGCCTTCATCGCCGTACGGCTGAACGCCTTGAGGATTGCCCGGCAGGCATACGTGCTGAACTTGAATCCCTTATCGACGTTGAACTTGTCCACCGCCCGCATCAGCGCCATGTTGCCTTCGGAGACGATCTCGGCAAAGTCCACGTCGCCCAGCCGCGTGCGCTTGGCCATCGCCAACACCAGCGCCAGGTTCGGTGCGCACCAGGTATTCCCGGAAATGCTCGAAGCGGCGATGCCACTCGACGATCTGCCAGGCAAGTTCGCGATCCAGACCTTCGCGATTCGCCTTCTTCTGAAGCTTGGCGAGCTTGCGCTTGGCGAAGTTGAAACGCAGGAACATCACGCGCTCTTCAGCCGGCTTCATGAGTTGCGGGGTGCCCTGAAGCTGCTCGGCGATCTCCTCGCGTCGGCTGGTACCAGCCGACCATCGGCAGTTCGGGCTCCCTGTCGAAATCAAACAGCTCCTTCTCGATGCCCCGCTGCTTGAAAATGGGGCTGTCCATGAACGAATAGTCTTCCAGCAGCAGCGCCTCAGGCGCAAGCGCGGAGCACTCGGGGAATACGCTTGCGGACGGGACTCATTCGCTTTGTCGCGTTTGCGACGGCCATTGCGGCCTCCTTTAATTGCCCATTATAACGGCAAAGACGACTTTCAAACAACTGTTGGAACTTCGAACACCCTTACTAATACGTCGAAAGAAGCAGGCGGTTTATCAACCTAACTCCTGATTTTATGATCGCTTACAGAATTCATCGTCGGCAGGCTCAAATCTGATGGAGTTTCGGCCCGTCAGGTCGAACGCTCCAGAGCCTTCCCGCTTTTAACAGCAAATTGTCTGCCGTTGGCACCTACCGGCTCTGGCTATCGATATTTTTGAACCGGAGTCGCCGGCCATTTATTCTCCCCCGTCATGTCTACGCTCTGTTTTGGCGGCTCGTTTAATCCAATTCACTACGGGCATCTTCGGATCAGCCAGGCTGTCGCCAACAAGATCGGGTATGAGAAAATCCTGCTGATCCCGTCGGCCCAGCCGCCGCACAAACCAAACTCTGCCGATTTGGCAACACCGGAGGATCGCCTCGCCATGTGCACCCTTGCCGTGGCAGGCTCCACACGCTTCGAAGTCACTGACCTGGAAATCCGTCGGGCTGGCCCTAGTTACACGATCGACACCATCGGACAGTTGCGGTCGGGGGGACTAAAAACTGTGAATTGGCTCATTGGCGCTGACATGCTGCGGATCCTGCCAACCTGGCACCGGGCGCAGGAACTGCTGGTAATTGTCAATTTCGTCATCGTGGCCAGATCCGATTGCCCAATCGAGTGGCAAACCCTGCCGCCGGAGTATCAGTTTCTCAAAGAGCATGTCGTGGCAGTCCCGCAGATTGACATCAGCGCGACAGAAATTCGACGGCGGATCCGCGATGGAAAACCAATCGAAGGTCTGGCCCCGCCGGCTGTGGTGCGTTACATCTCCGAGCACCGTCTGTATCACTAAGGATTATGCAAGCCGGGGGCATCGCTCGCATTGGGCAGATTATACGGTTTTTCGGCGATTCTGGTGGGCCACGTTTGGCGGCCCCGCTTGCGGGGCGGGTCCGCATGGCCTGCCATTTGGGTGGAACCCAGATGACCCGTATGGGCTGAAAATGGCGATTGAGACCCGCAAGGCTGGCGTTTTGCCCGCCGGACGCTCCACGGTACTACTACGGTGTGGGTACGGTGTGACTACGGTGTAACCCGGCGGCATGCCAGGGGGCGGTGGAATGGTCCTGTTCACACTAGGAGTTAGAGGCCTCTTGCTTGATCGGCCTCGTGGCGAGGGCGATCGCGGGGGGCTTCGGTTTTGTTGTCGAAACGGCCTTTGGCGTTGCTACGCCAGCGTCGAGGCGTGCAGAGGGTGCATCAGACGGACTGGCGAGGTTTGTGGGGCGTGGGGCAGGGCATGACCGGCTATCTCTTGTTTAAAACCATCGAAATAGGGCGTGTGAGCGTCAAACCGTGGCGTACGACTCATACGGTTTTGATGTGATTCTCGCGCCCCACCTTTCGCGGCCCCACTTGCGGGACGCGTCCGTGTGGGCTGCCACTAATAGGCGGAGTCCGGATTACAGACAGGCATTTTTATCCGGCACGCCATTTGATGCGTGATCCGAGGTTTGACGCGCGTCGTACGAATGTTGCTTGGCGGAGTACTGTGCCGGGCTTGGGCGACGAGGACGATCATGAAAAACGCCGGAAAATGGATCATTGTACTGGTCGCTTACGACGATCCTGAGCTTGAGCCGCAAGTGCTGAAGGAACGCATTCCCGCGGATGAGAGCGAAGAGCTAGCCGCCCTTCTCCGCGGTGGGGAGCTGGTGACGGTTCTAAGCGATGACGAAGAGGACGTCGCCGAGATGTATCGCCGTGAAATCGAAAAGCAGTGCCTGCGCTAGGCAGGCCCGACAGGATCTCTCCCTCCATAGCATGGCCCGATGTTTGGACCATGCTTTTTTGTGCGCTCAGGGCATCGCCGAGCCGGCGCCAGCGGATGCTTTCGTCGTCCGCAGCATCTTCGCATTCGGCGATGTCTCGTAAGCCGCTCGGAACTCCTTTGCCGCCTGTTCCCACCGACCGGCATGCTGATACGCCAGCCCAAGCAGGTAATGCGCCTTGGCCGCGGGATTGAGACTCTCCGGCTTTACCGCTTCCAGCAGCGCTTTGGTCGCATCCTCCCAGCGTTCCTGCTGCACGTAGGCCTTCCCGCGAAGCAGCGGCAATTCCCACGGTGGCGCTACACCCGCGGGAATTTGATTCAGCAGCGCCAACGCATCGTTTGCCGCGCCAACGGCCACATCCACTTTCGCCATCCCAAGCAGCAGCCCACTATCGTTTGGCTGAAGCTTGAGCCCCTCCTGGACCTCCTGCCGTGCCTGATCGACATCGCCGGTTTCCAGCAGCCGCAGCGCCACCTGCAAATGACGCTTCGCCTGTGCCCCCGCATCATCCTGAACGACCTCGTGCGTCGTCAGCCGCTTCTCGAGGCCATTGTCATCGATCTTGTGATTGGCGAAATCGAGATAGCTCTGAAGGTCCGCAGCATACGAAATCGGCATCCCCGCCAAGTGCCCTGCAAGCGTGGCATCGGACCGAACGATGATCGTCGTCGGCCAGACGTGGACGTTCATTTTCCCCGATGCATCGAAGTCCGGATCGACGACAATCGGCCAGGAATACTTGCCCGCACCGGCCAGTGTCTTGGCCTCTTCGCCCGCCGAGGGGCCGCTGACGACGATCGAAACCGCCGCCTTGTCGTCAGCGACCTTTTTGATCGCCTTCAGCGCATCGGCGCTTTGGGTCTGGTCGGTGCGCACAAATGCAACGATGGAGATCTTGCCGTCAACCGGAACAGTGACCTTCTTCCCAGCGACATCCGTCGCCGACCAGGAGATCCGCGCAGGTTTGTCCTGCGCGAACACAGCGGCCCCGGAGAGCAGCACGGTTGCCGCAAACAAGGGCCACAATCGGAGGTTGCTTCTCATGGGTTGTCCTTTCCATCGTTTACAAGCGACACAGGCTGAGAGCTCGGCGGGGTCGGCGTTGCTTCGTAATCCACCGGATTCTTGCGATCGTACGCGTAGTGCTTGTGACAGCCCGGCGAGCAGCTCCCGCCGTCCGCGGTCTTCCTGTAGTTGATCGGCATGTTCCACGAGCCGTAGGGCACGGAATCGCGAATCTCCACCGGATTGTCGCTGGCGTGGACCGCGTGGCATGCCCGACAACTGCGGCCACGGTCAGATTTGTTCACATGCAGATAGTGCAGGTTCGTGTCGCCATTGCGGAAATTCGTTAAGCCAGTTGTCTTCTGGGTCAGCACAAGCTCCTTATCGTGACAGGAGAAGCACAGCGCATATTTATCCAGCTCAAAGCTCTGGTAGAACGCTTCCGGATAGGGCTTCTTCAACAACCGCGTCTGCTGCGAACCATGCGGCGAATGGCATCCATCGCACGAACCCTCGGTCACGGGGCCGTGCTTCACCAGCTTTGGATTCAGGATCTCGCTCACGCTCGCCACCACCGGCCCGCCGTCTTCAGGCTTGATCGGCTGGTCGTGGCACTTCAGGCAGATTTTGATTTGCTCCGCCTTCATCAGCATGGCCAGGTTGCCACCGTGTGGGGTGTGGCAGTTAAGGCATGCCTGGCCCTTGGTCACCGCATCGTGCTTCACCTTTGAATCGATCGCAACCTGCTTCACGTCCTTGTGACAGCTCGTGCACAGTTGCAGCGGCGGCTGCTTGATTTGCATCGTGTAGTTCGAGGCATGCGGATCGTGGCAATTCGTGCATTCCTGCTCCAGAGCCTTGTGCTTGAACTTCACGCTCGCCAACTGCGTTCGCATCTCTGTATGGCAGGAGAAGCACAGATCCCGCCCCGTGGCGACCAACAGGTTCTTATTCGGCGAGCTGTGCGCCTTGTGGCAGGCTTCGCACGCGCCAGCCGCCACCGGACCGTGGATGTGCATCTTATTTGCGATCACGTCCTGATGGCAGGTTCGGCACAGATCGCTCGTCGTCTTGCCACGGAGGAATTTAGCCGTCGCGCCGCCGTGCGGATTGTGACAACTCAGGCACTGACCCTCGGCGACCGGCTTGTGCACCACCGCATCACCATGCATATCGAGCTTGTGGCAGAACGTGCATGTCTCGGTTTTTGCACGCGCCAGCTCATACTTGTGCTGCTTGGGATCGACAAGCTTGTGGCAGGCATCGCACGCGTTCACATTGACCGGCCCGTGGACGACTTTGAAGTCCTTCACATCCGTGTGGCAGCCCGCATTCGTGCAGGTATTGGCAGGAACGGCGGTGGTGGGCTTGGTCGGCTGAGCGCTCTGTGTGCGCACGACGCCACAGAACAGCATCACCGCCACGAACGCTGCCATCATCGTCAGCAGGTGGCCGGGATTGGCAACAATCGGTGATGTTCGTCTGGTCATGACACACCTCGGGTCGTCGGAGCTTTCGATACTTTTGCCGGCTGCGTCGTCGCCTTGCTGCGGCTGTAGGTCCGGGGCTTGTGGCATCCCGGCGCAGCGCCCGCCGTCCGGCATCTGCTGGTAATCGATGGGCATCATCCATTTCGACCCCTCGAACGGGACCGCGCTCGCCATGTGGTTAGGCAGATTTGATCCGTGCACGTCGTGGCAGGTCCGGCACGAGCGGCCTTTGTCCTGGCGATTCACGTGAACGTAGTGGAGGTTCTCGTCGCCGTCCCGGAAGTTGGTCAACGTCCTGGTCCTGGGCGTCAGTACCAACTCCTTCTCGTGGCAACTGAAGCACAGGTCGTACTTCTTCAGGTCGAATGACGTGTAAAACGTTTCGGGGAACCTACGCTCGAGCAAATCCGCATACGGCGCCCCGTGTGGGCCATGACATGCCGAGCAGTCGCCGGTCCGGTTGGGCCCATGGAGGTACTTCGATTCGGCGAGGACCGGCTTCATGTTGGCGAGCATCCGCCCGTCCGTCGCCTTCATCGCCTTGTCGTGGCAGGTGAGACAGACCGAATCGGTCCGGGCAAGCAACAGCTCGGGATTCCCTGCCGTGTGCGGATCGTGGCAGTTGGCGCATTGGTTACCGGTCGTCAGCGCGCCGTGCTTCACCGGCGAGCGCTGCACAATCGTCTTGATCGCCTTGTGACACTTGAAGCAGAGTTGCTGCTGCGCGGCGACCAGCTGATGCTTAAAGTCGGTGGAATGGGGGCTATGGCAGGTGGTGCAATCCTTCTCCGCCGGCTGATGCGCGAAACTTGCCGTCTGCAGGCGCTTGGCCATGTCCTTGTGGCACATCAGACAGTGCTGCGACCCCTCGCCGCCGCGGAGCAGCATGGCGTATTTCGACTGATGTGGTTGATGACACTCGGTGCACTCGCCCTTGGCGAACGGCAGGTGCGCGTTGCGTTTGAGCGGCACCTGGTGGCATTGGTCGCACACCTGCTCGACTGTGTCCTCCTTCAGCAGGTACTTCACGTTTGAGATGTGCGGCTTATGGCACGACAGGCAGCCATGCTCCACCGCTTTGTGCTGATACTTCTGGGTTCCGGCAACGGTATGACAGAACGTGCACGTCTCATTCGCCTTGCGCTTCAGCGGGAACTTGTGCCCGCCGATGTCGTCCTCGTGGCAGGCGTTGCATGCCTTTTCCGCAACGGGCCCGTGAATGTGTTTCGCGGTGGCGAAAGTCGTATGACACTCCGGCGTAACGCACGTCTCGCCCGGGCGCATCGTCCGCGTTGGCTTGGCGCGGGCGTCATGGCGATGATGGGTTTCACCGTTTTCGGCTTGTTCGGGTCATAGTCGGCGGGAGATGCAGCGGCGGGCTGCGTTGTGATTTTGGGCACGCGGCCTTCCTTCTCGCAGCCGCCCAGGATCAGCAGCGCGACTCCGGCGGCGAACATGAACGCGATCCATCTCATGTCCCCGTTCCAGCCACCGCATTGGCATTGCTGGTGATCTTGAGCACGTTCTTCGAGTACTGGATTGCGACGTTCAGAACGGCCGTCGAGTAATCGATGTTGTGCACCCCATGCCCCAGCTTCACCAGCCGGATATTGTGCTCGGCATCATCCATCATCCGCTGACATTTGAGCTGCTCGACCGGCGGGAGCTTTGCCACTGCAAGCGCCTTGTTGGCCGCCAGCACCTGCGCCTCGGCATCCTGAAGTTTGCTTGCGATGGTCTTCTTCCAGTTGTCCAAAACCCCGTCGTACTTGTTCCCGTGGCAGTAGTTGCAGCTCTCCTGCACTGCAACAAACGTCTGCCCCGTCACCGATGCGCTCTGGCTGTCGTGCTCCTTGGCCTTGTGGCAGGCGATGCAGTCCACCTGCGCGGTGTACATGGGCGAGGGCATGTCCGGCACGCCACGGCCACCGGTTCCCTTGAACAGCTCCGCCGGCCCCATGTGCATCTTTTCGTGGCACGAGCCGCAGGTCCCGCCGACGGACGCGACGTTGGCCCCGCTGATGGCCGCGCCGGCCGTCAGGTTGTGCTCGATGTTGATGTGGCAGACCGAGCACTCCACCTTGTGCTGCGTAATGTGGGCCTCGTGGATGTAGGCGGTGTCGCCGTAGCGGGCAATCTGTGTGGGCTGATTGTGGCAGTTCCAGCAGACCTGTTTGGGGGCTTCGCCGTTGCCCTTGAGTCGAATCGGAGTGGCAGTTGTCGCAGGCCACTCCTTTACCGGCATAGTCGCTGTGCTTAAACATCCCCGTCGTCAGCCGGATTTCGCCCTTGGGCGCCTCGTGGCAGGCCTTGCAGCCGCCGAGCGCATTCTCGTAGCGGCCATTCTGGAGGCCCTTGAAATGGCAGAGGAAGCACGTGTCCACCGTCACGACCAAGTGCTTGCCCTGTACGATCTGCGAGTGACAGGAGACGCACCGAAGGTGTATACCGCGGCGTTCCTTCGTGAGGTGCGGCGTGTGGTCGAACCGGATCGTGATGGTGTGCCCGTCGACGCTGCTCTGGATCGGCCAATTGACCTTACCTTCAAGCAACCGCTTCTCGTGGCATCCCTGCCGCATGCACGATTCGTCATGGATTTCCGCATGCGGCTTGGAGCCGTAAGTGTGGGTGATGTACTTCACCGCCTGCGAACTCGCCTGGAACTTGCCCCACAACGTGTTTTCCAGGCCCGGCTCGAAGTGGCATTTCACGCACGCCACGTTCTTGTGCGTCGATTGGTGCCACGCCTGGTAGTAAGGCTCCATTATGTGGCAGGACTTGCAGAAGTCCGGCTGCATGGAGTATTCGGCGAATGCCGCGCTTCCCACGGCGCCGGCGATAACGAACCACAGGATCCATCCCCAGATCGTGAACCTGACTTTCAGCCATTTGCCCTGGCGGCGTTTGAGCCCGAGCGCCTTGAACAGCCAGGATCGCGGCTTGGGGTTGGTTGGTGATGTATTTTCCTCAGCCATAACGCCTCCATCACGTCAGGTTCAGCCCCGCCAGGATGATCAGGACGGCGATGGTGGTTCCGATGGCCATCGCCACCACCCCCGCCGCCACCGCGACGACGCGATACCATGAAGGTGCAGGTTGGACGCGCAGTCCCTCGATCTCACCTGTCGCCACCAGCCGTGCGTATTCCTCGGGTCGTTCGTGCGCCAGTTCCGCCTCCGGCAGGCAACCCGTGAACATCACGTCGTCCACGGGGAATTTCTCCAGCCGCAGGTGGGCGTTGAAAAAGTGAATCGTGAAGATGAAGCCGACGGCGAGCAGTGCTTCGTAGCCATGAACCACGGTCGCGACGTTGAACATCCAGCCGGGGAGGAACTTGCTGAAGAAGACCGGGAACCAAAGCAGCAGGCCGCTGGCGCCGATGATCAGCGAGCCGCCCACTTCAGCGACGTAGTCGAATTTTTCCCAGTACGTCCAGCGATCAAAGGGCGGCTTCTTCCCGCCCCGGAAGAACCAGCGGAACATGCCGGCGCAGTCTTTGAAATCCTTAATCCGCGGCAGCATCGTCGTCGGCCCGAACAAAAGCTTGAAAAAACCGTGCTTCTTGATGCGCCGAATCACGCCGACCGCGTGAACGAGCAGATTGCCAATCAGGATCAAGGCAAAGAACCGGTGCAAAAGTCCGCACGTCCTTACGCCGCCGAAGAATTCCACCATGTCCCTGCCCCATCCTTTTTCGGCATAGAGTAAGGGAAGGCCTGTCAGCGCCAGCCCGAAGAAGCTGATGATCACAAACGCGTGGTTGACACGATCGACCTTGCTAAACCGCTTGATCGCGTGCAGGTTGGCGACATACTTCGGTGGCCTGCCGTTTTTGATGCGCTCGATGAGGCTGCGGATAAACCAGAGGAGGCAGTGCAGCCCGAAGAACCCGAACGCCGCGCTCATCATGATGACGAAATAAAGCCAGATCCCATGCAGCAGCGGGTAATGCTTGGCATCATGCATGTCTGCGTGCGGGGCAAATTCCGCAAAGCTCGCGGTCGCGCCGGGATGGCACTTCTGGCACGTCGCCACACGGTTGGCGGCATTCAGGCGCGAATCCGGATCGTTGATCCGCTGGATGTCGTGTGCCCCGTGGCAATCGCTGCACCGGGCCGCTCGCGTTGAACCCAGCGCCGTCACCTGCCCGTGATAGCTGCGGCGATAGGTCTCGTAGAGACCGACTTTTCCTTGCTTCTTCGCCTGCCTGTCGTGGCAGTTGCCACACTCTGAGACGATGTCGAGCATGAACGCCGACTTGTCCGTGCGCGAGATCCGGTGAGCGGTATGGCAATCGGTGCAGACGGGGGCGAGTTTGTTTCCCTTGGTCAGTTCGCGCCCGTGCACGCTTTTGAGATAGGTTTCGCTTATGCCGGTGTGACACTTCCCACAGGTTTCGGCAACGTGATTGCGGTTGATGGTCGATTGCGGGTCGGCCGCCGGCAGTACCTTGTGATGCCCATGGCAGTCCGCGCACGTCGCGGAGACCGACAGCCCCCCTTTGAGCAGCGCCTGACCGTGAACGCTCTCGAGATAGCTCGTGATGAACGTCTTTCCATCCAGCCCATCGGAATTGGTCCGATGCTCGGCGTGGCAGTCGCCGCAAACCTTGACGATGTTCAAGGGGAACGTCCGCGAACGCCGGTCCGTCGCGGGAAGAATATCGTGCCCGCCATGGCAGTTCGCGCATGTCGGCGCACGCGGTTCGCCCCGCGCGGCTGCCATGGCATGGGCACCTTGAAGCCATTCGGAACCCGCCTCCTTGTGACAGCGGGTCGCACAGGAAATCTTGCTGAGCTTTGCAGCGTGCGGCAGGTCTTTGGCGTCGGCGTGGCAATCGACGCACGCCAAGCTCGCGTGAACGCTCTTAGCGAGTGTGTCGCTGGTGACGTACAGCCCGGGGCGGGTCTTCGGCGCTTCAGCAAGCCACTTCGCAGGCTGGGTCGCCGGCGCAACCATCGATGCCCGCTCCTGCGGCGTACGCATCGCGATATCACTCTGTCCATGGCAGTTCAGGCAGCGGCGGTTTTCCATCTCCGCCTGCGAAATCTCAAGCGCCCCCGCCTGTGCCATGGCCAGCCCTATCACGACCGCCGCCAAAATCCATCGCATCGGTCACGGCAACCTTTCAGGGCGGTCCCGCCGCGCACGCAGCGCAGCCGCCGCCCAAAAGGACTACAGCATCGGATATGCCAGCCTGAGACCCCTTACTACCCCAATAAAAGGACTTTACAGTCCTTGATTCTCACTTGCCGCAATCCCCTCGTTTTCGCGTTCCCGTTCGCGGGAATCGACCGGAAGCCGGATTGTAAACACCGTTCCCTTCCCCACCTGGCTCTTGACCGTGATGCTCCCCCCCATCTTTTCCACCAGGCTGTAGCTGATCGACAGGCCCAGCCCCGTTCCCTTCCCCACCGGCTTGGTGGTGAAGAACGGCTCGAAGATCCGCCCCATGTGTTCTGCGCGGATCCCGTGGCCGGTATCCGATACTTCCACCACGGCCCAGTTCTCCCGTCGCTCGGTCTTGATCGTCAGCGTTGCGCTCGGGCTCTCCTCCATCGCATCCAGCGCGTTGATAATGAGATTCACCATCACCTGCTGCATCGCCTGCGGAGCCACCGCAACTTCCCCCACATGTTGCCCCATGTGCTTCTCCAGCTTCGCCCGCTTGAGTCGCCGGTCGAAGGTCACCATCTCGATCGCCTGTTCCACTACTTCATTGAGCGCGAGATGCTGCCGCTGCATCTCCAGCGGATGTGAGAACGATTTCATCTGCTGGATGATCTGATGGATGCGCGAGATCTGCTCTCGCAGCGTTGTCGCCGCATCCGGCCGCATCTTCTCCGGCCGGCGCTGGATCAACTGCAGCAGGCTGTCCATGCTCGCCAGCGGATTGGCAATCTCATGGGTGATCCCGGAAGCCATCTGCCCCATTGCCACCATCTTTTCGTGTTGCACCATCGCCTGCTGGTGGCGTCGCAACTGCCTGGCCAGCTTACGCATGTCCCGGTTCTGCTTCACCAGCCGCCGGCGCTGTCGGCGCAGGTTTCGCGTGATGTGATTGGCCAGGTAAACCGTTAACAGCAGCATCAGCGCCCAGCCCGCAAAGGCCATTCGCTGTTCCCGCGCCAAATTCGTCCACTGCCCCGAAACAGACAATCCACTTCCCAACAGAACCATCGCCCCGCCCGCCGACGCATACGCCATCGCCCGTGGCAGCAGCAAGCTCGCAAAGACCATGTGAAAGACAAAGAAGCCGCGGAGTGGGCTATTCATGCCGCCCGTCCACAGTGTAAGACACGTCAGGCACGCCATGTCCAGCAGTATCTGCACGCACCCCAACGTCAGCAGCAGCCCTTCATTATGTGGCTGATTCCGGGCTCGGCGCAGTAGAGCCAGCAGCACCACGTTGTACGCCAGAACAAACGCCCCCACGACAAAGCCCCGCGGCGAACTGGGATACCACGTGAGCCAATGCACCTCCGCGTACGACCCCAGAATCACCACGGCCCCTGCCACCCAGCGCAGCCGAATAAACCACGCCAGCTGCGCCAGCAAAGGCGCGTTCCGCAATTTCGCTGCGTTCATTTTCATCAAAGAATCCGGCTGCCAGATTTCCTCTCTCCTTCCGGGAGCGGTTCTGGAGGAGCGCAATTCTGGTTGATCATCGGTAGCCTGCGATCGCCGGCTGCTCCTACCGCGTCGATTCCGCCAGATCCAGCATTTTCATCCCCGGGGCGTATTCCGTCAAAACAATCCGCCGAACCTCCTTGAGCTGATGGACGGTACCGGTCACCCGTTCGAGGCTCTCATGAATCTCTTTCAGGCATTTCTCCAGAGCCGGACATTGCCCTGCCTGCCGGCTCAGGACCTTCAACTGCAGTTCGATGATCGACAAGGCATTGTTCAGTTCGTGATTGATGGCCACCGCAACCTGTTGCAAGACCTCGATTTTCCGCTGCTCATTGCTTTGCAGTCGCGACGCCAAGTCATTATACGCCCGCCCCAGATCGTCGAACTCGTCGTGTCGATCGAGATTGACGCGGTACTCGAAATGCTCACGGCCCAGTTCTCGCGTCGCCGCCACCAGTGTTTCGACCGGACCGAGGATCAACGCGGCTATTCGCAGGAGCACGATCACTGAGATGTTGATCAGCAACAGAAACACAATTGCCAGCCCCAAAACCACCCACCTGAACCACGCGCTCAGTGAAGCCTGATCATCTCGTGCATGATCGCGCACGCTCCGGCTCAACGGCAGTGTCGCTTCACGCAGCGCCACGGCACTGGCCAAGGCCTTTTCTGTGTACTGCTGCCTCAGTGTCTCATCCTGCACCGTCGCCAGCATGCCCACCTCGCGCTCAAACTCCGGCAGCTTCTGAGCCATTGTCGCATAGGCCTGGTTGTCTTTCAGATCCGGCGCCAGATGGCTTCTTTCCAGTTGGTCGACCTCGCGGCGTGCCTCTTCCACTGAATCGATCAGCTTGTCCAGATGCCACTCCTTCCCGTACTGCAACTGGTACAGTTCCGACTCGATCGCATTGATGGTGATGCTCAGATCATTGACATGCTCGACGGTCCCCCACGCCTGGATTTGCACGCGGTTGAGATCCTGTAAGACTCCCTGAAGCAGCGAAATCGCGACCACCGCCGTCACCAGCAGCAGAATTACAAGCGGTACAAGCGTCAGCATGAACTTTCGTCGCAGCATGGTGCGCTCGTTTCCCTCAGCGTCATCTTAATGCGTTCGCCGCACCTCGATCGCCGATCGTCGGCGCAGGCCCTTCGATCTGAAGCTTCGGCCAATCCGCGCGGCAGGCGTTCACCATTTGAAAAATTGCCGAATATTGGTCGATCGAGCAGGGCATGAATCGCACGATTCCCAGTCGCTGCAGAACCGCTCGCCCGCGAGGATCTTCCGGCATCGCCAGCAGCACATCAGCCACCTTCGGTCCCACCGTCTCGGACAAATCCTGCCGAACGACCAGTGCATTTTCCGGAACGCGCTGGCTGATCCGCACGGTGCGCAAGCCGCGGGCTTCTCCCGACCGCTCCATTTCCTCCAAACGCAAGTCCTTCGCCGCCCCGGCATCGACCTCCCCTTGCATCACTGCCCGAATCGCGTCATCGTGCGTCCCCACCCACACCAGCCTCGGATCCTTTTCTCCACCCAGCAGCCCGCACGCATCCAACTCGCACATGGGAAACAGGTGCCCCGCCATCGTCGTCCGCACCAGCGCGATGCTCTTGCCGGCGAGGTCCTTGATGTCTTTGACCGGCGAATCCTGGCGGACAAAGATCACCCCCCGATACCCGCTGACGCCTCCCGGCAATTCGCTCTTGAGCAACACCCGGGCATGCAGCCGATCGACCGCGAGCACCGTCACCAGAGAGCCGAGAAAAGCCGCGTCGATCTGCTTCTCCTGAAAGTCCCTGAGTACGTTTCGATAGGCGCTGAGCGTGACCAGTTCGACGGGCCGATCGAGTTTCTCGCCGAGATAATCCGCCAAAAGCTTGAAACGTCGCCGCTGCTCGAAGATGTCGCGCTCGGGAATGATCCCCAATTTCAGTGTGACACCCGCCCGCGGAATGGTTGTCGGCGCCTTCACGGCCGGAGGCTGCGGGACCCGACCCAGCCAAACCGCCAGCACGACCGTCAGCACCACCACTGATCCGCCCGTCGCTACCTTCAGTGCGCACGACATGTCCTCGCCCCCGCCGGCTAACAAACCGCGCACCACAACGCCTTTGGTATAAGATATGCAAGTCCTATGATTATGACCATGACCCTCGCGGCTGATGAATCCAAAGAGCTGTACCACGACCTCAAGACGCTGGCGCTGTTCATCCAGGTCTATTGCCGCCACAAGCACAAGGACCGGCCCAGGCACCTGGCGGAGATGAAAACCCACGACGTGACGCTCATCGCCGGGCGAAACATCGAGATTTGCCCGGAATGCCGCAGATTACTGGCCCACGCCTTCACCAAGAGGACCCATTGCCCCCTGCACCCCAAGCCGGCCTGCAAGCACTGCCCCAGCCACTGCTACCACCCCAGCTACCGGGCCCAGATCCGCGAGGTGATGAAGTACTCCGGCAGGAAGCTGCTGCTTTCGGGCCGGCTGGATTACCTGTTCCATTTGCTCTTTTGAAACGGATTCTCAACTCTTTTTCTCAGAGCCAAGAAAAGGATATGCTCATCCTTATTTGATCGCGGAAAGACGCCGTCGGCCCCGGCACGGCGGTTGATTAGGGGCTTGTCGGCAGCTACACGCGGAGTCGCTCATGGCTATGAATCTTCCCACCTTACCCCGCTCCCGAACCAACCCCGAGCCCGCCCCGCCGCTCAATCCCGCCGCCGGCGGGCCCCCGTCCCTGCCCTGGTCTTCTGGGAGACCACCACGGGCTGCAATCTCGAATGCGTCCATTGCCGGCGGCTGGAAGTCTCCCGGCAGCTTTCCAGGGACGATCTGACCACCGACCAGTCCATCGCCTTCATCCGCACCCTGCCCGCAACCGGCCGGCCCATCCTCGTGCTCTCCGGCGGCGAACCGCTCATGCGCCCCGATATCTGGAAGCTCGCCGCTGCCGCGCGGGATGTCGATATCCCCGCCGCCCTCGCCACTAACGGCACGCTCATCACCGACGACATCGCAGAACTCATTCGCGACTCCGGCATCCAGCGCAGTCTCGGTCAGTTTCGACGGGCCGGACGCACCCACACACGATCAGTTTCGCGGCCAAGGCGCCTTCAACGCCTCCATTGCCGGCATCGAACGGCTGCGCAGGCTCGGCATCTCCACACAGATCAACACCACCGTCGCCAAGCACAATCACCTGAAGCTCAACGAAACATACGACCTGGCTCTGAAGCTTGGCTCCGAGGCCCTGCACATCTTCATGCTCGTCCCCGTCGGTTGCGGCATGGAGCTCGATCCGGCAATCATGCTCGATGACGCCGAATACGAAGCCGCACTGAACTGGATCTACGACCGCAGCCTCGAAGGCAAGCTGCATCTCAAGGCCACCTGCGCCCCCCACTACTTCCGCGTCATGCGCCAGCGCGCCAAGGCGAATGGCCGACCGATGCCGCAGAACGCCCATCCGCACAAAAACATGCACCCGGGCACGGGACATCCGACCAACGGCGCTGCCAAGCCCAATATGACCGCCATGACCAAAGGCTGCCTCGCCGGCCAGGCCGTCTGCTTCGTCTCCCACACCGGCGAAGTCTTCCCCTGCGGCTACCTCCCCTTGTCATCAGGAAACGTCAAAGAAACGCCCCTTCCAACCATCTGGCGGCAAAGCCAGATCTTCGCCAACCTTCGCGACAGCAACACGTTAGAAGGCAAATGCGGCCTTTGCGAATACAAGATGGTCTGCATGGGCTGCCGCGCCCGTGCCTATGGTTTCACCCACAATTACCTGGCGGAGGAGCCCAACTGCTCCTTCACCCCAACACGATTACGGAACACGTGAAACCTGCCGCACGTAATAACGTCGAAGTTATCAAAGGCCGGGACGAGAAACTCCGCGCCGCGGCACTACGGATCGGGGACCCAGAGCGATCCCTGCGCGCAGGGGGGGCTCGCCCCGGCCGGCTTTTGATTCGAGACTCGCATCGCTACAGCAGCATCTCCGCGATCTGAATCGCGTTGGTCGCCGCGCCCTTCCTGAGCTGATCCCCGGAAACGAATAGATCGATCCCTCGCCCGTCCTCGCGCGAGATGTCCTGCCGGATGCGGCCCACCAGCACATCGTCCTGCCCGCTCGCTTCCATCGGCATCGGGAAATGATTGCTCGCCACGTCGTCCACGATCTTGACGCCCGGCGCTTTGGCGAGGATCTCCTTCACCTCTCGCGGCGTCATCGGTCGCTCGAACTCCAGGTTGATCGACTCGCAGTGCGCCCGGGGCACCGGCACCCGCACGCAGGTCGCCGTCACCATGATCTTCGCATCGCCGAAGATCTTCCGCGTCTCGTTCACCATCTTGATCTCTTCTTCGTTGTAGCCGTTCTCGGCGATCTTGGAATTGTGCGAGAAGAGATTGTTGACGATCTGGTGCGGGAATTTTTCCTTTTTCACCTCGTGACCGCCTGCATAAGCCTTGATTTGCTCTTCCAGCTCATATAAGCCCCACGCCCCGGCACCGCTGACGGCCTGGTAGGTGCTGACGATGATCCGCCTGATCCGGTTGACCTTGTGCAACGGCCAGACCGGAACGTTCATGATGATCGTCGAACAGTTGGGATTGGCGATCAGACCATTGTGTTTGGCGATCGCCTCCGGGTTTACTTCCGGCACGACCAGCGGAATCCCCTCCTTCATGCGAAACGCCGACGAGTTGTCCACCACCACCGCCCCCGCGGCGACCGCCGGCGGCCCGAATTCCTTCGAAATCGATCCCCCCGCCGAAAAGAGCGCAATCTTGACGTCCTTGAACGAATCCTTCGTCAGCTCCTCGACCTTGTAGCCCTGCCCGCGAAACTGGATCGTCTTCCCGGCACTGCGGGCCGACGCCAGCAGCTTCAGATTCCGAATCGGGAAATCCCGCTCCGCCAGGACAGTCAGAAACTCCTGACCCACCGCGCCGGTTGCGCCCACGACAGCCACATTCACGGACATGATGCGCTCCAATCCATCTCTCTATACACAGTCGGCCACCGATTCAAACCGCTTTGCCACGCTACGAGCACAACGAACCGGAAGCGAAGAGGGTTCTCTTCACCTGGTCGTCGTCGTGCTCGTCTTTGCCGTGGTCATCGGTTCGGATCCGTGGCCGAATCAGGAATCTTCAATTCCCTGAAGGGGCGATCACCCCTTGAGGACCAAAGTATCCGCTGCTTCCCGCGGCAAATCAAGTGCGGCAAACCGATCTCAACCGAGCGCCGTCGGCATCGCTTTTGCACGACCCGAACCCCATTGAAGACTGGGATTTGACCGGAATTGGACCTAACGACAGGTGTTGTCATGAATCGAAACGGATCAATCATGCGGGATGGGCTTGAGATCGCGGTTGGCGGGCTGGGTGGACTGATGGTCGGGGCGGCGCTCATGTACGTGTTTGACCCGAAATCCGGGTCGGGGCGGCGAGCGAGAATCGGCGAGGCCGTACATTCTGCCGCAGACTACGCCCAAAAGGCAGGCTCGGCGGTCGCGACCGCGGGGCACGGTGCCCGGGAATCCGTCAGCCATTTCCGCGACCGGATCACGGGCACGCGACGCCAGCGAAAACAATACGCCAGGAGGCTGGGGTCGGCCTACCGAAACGCACGCGACTCCGCATCGGAATATGTCGAGGACCTGACCCGAACGCGCACGGCAACAGGGACGCGACTGGGCGGAACACATCCCCTCGCGGGAGGATTTTGCGGAGCACCGTAAAGGCCGGTCGAGGACGGCAAAGACGATCTCAATTTCAGCGCTCGGGGCGGCGGCGATCGCAGGGGCGGCTTACTACTTCTTCGAGCCACGCCACGGGCGCCAGCGGCGGGAGTTCGTCATGAACGCAGCGGGCGGCATCGTCCGCGAGACCGGCACGCTCGCCCGGGCCATGGGCCAATACATCGGCGGCTCACGTCAGCGGGCGCGGGAGATCATCTCGTCCAGCTCGCCGGTCGAGCCGGTGGATGACCTGACGCTGAAGCGGCGGGTCCGGGCCGAGCTGGAGCATTCGGGCAACCCCAACGATCTGCACGTGGCGGTCTCAAGTGGCGTCGTCACGCTCACCGGGCACTGCCAGCCGGGGAAGATTTCCGAGGTTCTCAATCGCGTGGAAAACGTGCAGGGTGTACAGCGCATTCGGAATGAATTGCGGGCGTATGACGTCAGCTCGAATGCGCCGGAGGCGGCGCGGAGCGCGCCGGATCGGCCGGCGGTCTAACGATTCTCACTCTCCCTCCCCGAAGTCCGGACACGCCCTCCTTCCGGACTTCATTTTTTTACATCGACTTCGCTTTGGCCTTCACTTCCTCGATGTCGCCGACATAGAGGAAGGCTTGCTCGGGGATGCTGTCCACTTCGCCGTTGCAGATGGCATCGAAGCTCTTGAGCGTGTCTTCGAGCTTGGTGTAGACGCCTTTCTTGCCGGTGAACTGCTCGGCAACGAAGAAGGGCTGGCTGAAGAAGCGCTCGATCTTGCGGGCGCGGCTGACGGTGAGCTTGTCCTCTTCGCTTAGCTCGTCCACACCGAGGATGGCGATGATGTCCTGGAGGTCGCGATAGCGCTGGAGCATCGTCTGGACCTTGCGGGCAATACGGGCGTGCTCTTCGCCGACGATGTCGGCACTGAGCGCGCGGCTGGCGGATGCGAGCGGGTCCACCGCAGGGTAAATGCCCTTGGAGGCGATGGAGCGCTCGAGGTAGATGAAGGCGTCGAGGTGGGCGAAGGCGTTGGCCGGGGCGGGGTCGGTGGGGTCGTCTGCGGGGACGTAGACGGCCTGCACGCTGGTGATGGCACCGTGCCTGGTACTGGTGATGCGTTCCTGGAGCTCGCCCATTTCGGTGGCGAGTGTGGGCTGGTAGCCGACGGCGCTGGGCATGCGGCCGAGGAGTGCGGAGACTTCGGAGCCGGCCTGGGTGAAGCGGAAGATGTTATCGATGAAGAGGAGGGTGTCGGCGCCGGATTCATCCCGGAAGTATTCGGCCATGGTCAGCGCGCTGCAGCGCGACGCGGAGGCGGGCGCCCGGGGGTTCGTTCATCTGGCCGAAGACCATGACGGTCTGGTCGATGACGTGCTTGCCGGTGGAGCCGATTTCGGCTTCCTGCATTTCCAGCCAGAGGTCTGTTCCTTCGCGGGTTCGCTCGCCGACGCCGGCGAAGACGGAATAGCCGCCGTGCTGCTGGGCGATTCGGGCGATGAGTTCCTGGATGACGACGGTCTTGCCGAGGCCTGCACCGCCGAAGAGGCCGGCTTTGCCGCCGCGGAGGAAGGGGGTGAGCAGGTCGATGACCTTGATGCCGGTTTCGAAGACTTCGGCCTTGGGCGTCAGGTCCACAAACTCCGGCGGTTCGCGGTGGATCGGCCGCCACTGCGTCGCCGCAACCGGGCCGCGGTTGTCGATGGGCTCGCCGAGGAGGTTGAAGACGCGGCCGAGGGTCTCCTTGCCGACGGGGACCGAAAGCGGGCCACCGGTGTCGGCGACATCCATTCCGCGGCGCAGGCCGTCCGTCGAGCCCAGCGCGACCGCACGCACTTTCCCGCCTCCCAGATGTGACGCCACCTCGCCGGTCAGGTGAATGGCCTGGCCGTCATTCTGGGCCTCGACCTTGATGGCATTGTAGATGGAAGGCAGTTGATCCTCGGGGAATTCAGCGTCGAAGGTTGATCCGATGACCTGGGTGATCTTTCCGGTTGCGGGCATGGAATTAAGTCCTCATTTAGCCACCGATGCGGCACCGATTGACACGATGATGCACAAAGCCCAATTGGGGCGGAAGATTGTACAGGTGCTTCACGAAGTGGCAAGGTGCAGAGAAAGCGACAAAGCGACGGAGCGACGCAAGGGAAAAGGGCTCCGGAGGTATTGGCGTGTCCTCGGGAGCGGGATTGGGGGTATTCCCGTTTTCAAAGAGTCCCAAGGTGCGGGTAAAGGACTGGCGGCAGGAAGGCGGGCGGACGCGGGTGGACAGCCAGCCTGGTATGCCAGCCGTTGCGGCCTTGGCCGCGTTGTGGGCTGGCAACGGCACTACAACGGTGAGAGTACGGTGTCAGTCGGTCGATCTCCCCGGCGAAGAGCGTGCCTGATGCATTGCCGTAATCCTGCGGTATTGCGGATTGGAGATATGGACGGCGAGTGGAGATGAAAAGTTCTTCGGATGCCTGCATCAAAGATCGTCTGATCGGGTATATTGCTGACAGTGAGGGCTGATTCTTGTGGGGTCCTGATTCCATTGGGCCCATCGGGATCATGCCGGCTACGGGTGTACGCGCATTCAGGACGGATTGCGGACCACATCGCCACGAAGAGGGCCGAAAAGCGAGGGTTTAAGTGACAGGGAAGAAATGCAGCGCGGATATGCCGCTTTGGCGGCGAACACAGGCCTTGTGCTGTGTGCGATGGTGATGCTTCTCGCCGGATCGGTGCGGGGGGCCGTGCCGGCGGTTACGTACACCGATCTATACGTGCTGGGAAAGCCGGCGGGTTTTGTATCCTATCATCCCCAAGGGGCCGGCGGGGGACAGATCGTCGGTTACGCGGAGAATGCTGGCAGCGCTGAGCATGCGTTGATGTGGACCCCTTCGACGCCAAGCGGCATTGACCTTAACCCCAGCGGGTTTGATTATTCCTTCGCCAGCAGCACCAGCGGTTCGCAGCAGGTGGGCCGTGGCTATGGCTCGGCAACGAGCGGCAACCAGCATGCCCTGCTCTGGAAGGGCTCTGCCGCGAGCGCCGTCGACCTCAACCCCAGCGGGTTTACTACTTCCTGGGCCAACGGCACCGACGGTACACAGCAGGTGGGTTACGGCCTGCCGGCGGCGGGTGGCGGCAATCACGCGCTGACTCTGGAGCGGCTCGGCTGCGATAGCGCCGTGGATCTCAACCCCAGCGGGTTTACTGGTTCCGGGGCCGAGGGCACCAAGGATACGCAGCAGGTGGGTTACGGCTACGGCGCGGCAACCGGCGGCCAAGGGCACGAGCATGCCCTGCTCTGGAGCGGCACGGCGGACAGCTTCGTTGACCTCAACCCCAGCGGGTTCGATGCTTCCGACGCCTTAAGCATTTCTGGTCTCCAGCAGGTGGGATACGGCTACGGCTCGGTCACGGGCAATCTCCAGCATGCCCTGCTCTGGAGCGGCTCGGCGGCCAGCGCGATTGATCTCCAATCCGTCCTCCCCGCATCGTTCACGGTTTCCGAGGCCTTCTCCATCGACGGTAACACCGTGTACGGCTATGCATGGGACACCAGCGGGAACTGTCATGCGATCGAGTGGAACATCGTTCCGGAGCCGGGGAGTCTGTCTTTGCTGGGTGTGGTGGCGGTTGCGGGGGCCGTGAGGCGGAGGCGGCGCGAGGTGCATGGATCAGGCGCGTGAGCGCGCTCAAACCTGGGAATAGTGAAGGTGGAGAATGGTTCCTCAAAACACTGATCGATCGGGCCTCCGGGGATCGCTTTTACGCCGACTCATTCTTGGTTTGCGTGTGGCGGTCGTCCCACAATTGGCCTTGGTTGTGTGTTGCGCTGCGATCGCGAGTCCACAGATTGCTCAGTGCGATGTGATCGTTCCGGATTTCGCGCCGGTCGTCAGTGGGTCGCTGAACAACATCCCACTGATGGTGAACCGTAACAGCCAGGCCGTGTGCTCTTACGGGAGCGGCGGTTCTCGAACGAATTCCTTTTTGCTTGCCGGCCCTGGAATCGACACGCCGAAGACCCTGGTATTGCCGATTGGCCATACTACGTTCTTCTACGATTTTTCAAACTGGGGAGTGGCGGTGGAATCGGACCGCAATGGTTACATACCCACCGATATCTACGCTGCCGACCTGAGTGCCAGTTCTTTTACGGATCTGCAAACGGCAAACGGCGATCAATCGGCGGCGGTCATTTCGGATAGCGGCGATATTGCGTGGAGCGCCCGATCAACCTCCAACACGCCTCGCAATACGCTGTTCACCTGGAATCTTTCGCTGGGTCTGCATCAAGTGCCGAATCCGGCGTCGCAGCTCAGCTATGCGCTTGCAGGGATGGACGGCCATGGCAACGTGCTTGCGCCGTACAGGAATGAGGATGCGGTGCCGTACACCTTTTGGATTGGAGCATTCGACGGTTCGACGTGGACGTCGATACCCGCAGACCGAATGGCCGATGGCGGGCCGCACATGCTGATCAACCCGTCGGGGCAGATGGCATATCTGGGACAGTACAGCGACCCAACCGGTACGCGCTGGTCGGTGGATTTCTTCGACGGAACACAGAACATGCGCCTGGTCGATGCAACCCGGAACGGGACGCCGAACAGTCAGCGGCTTGCGAAAATCAGTCTCGCTGACAACGGCGAGGTTTTGTCAATTGTCGCCCCTGCGATCGGCGGAAGCTGGCAGTGCACCCTCGCGATCCGGCGGGCATGCTTCTGGACATCCAATCGATCCTGCCGCACGGACTGATCCAGCCGGCGAATCCGCATCACTCGATGAACTTTCGCGGCGAGGTGCTGCTGGAGGGGCAGGACCCGAACACCGGAGAGTACTCGTATCTGCTGTACGACGGAGACAAAACAACGACGCTCTATTCGACCATGACGCGGCTGATCGCTCCCACGCTCGCCGATGACGGCACGGTATATTATTTGACCAGCAATGGATCGACCTATTCGCTGAACAGCCTTGTGCCGGAGCCGGGGAGTTTGTCGCTGATCTTCATGGTCGTGGGGGCGGGGGTGATGAGGAGGAGGCGGAGGCGGTAACGGTGGCGCCGAGGGGCTCGGCAAGAGCCCCGAGGCAAGAGGTACGGAGGGCCGGGCTTTTGGAGAGCGAGGGGGTGGCCGGGGTGCGAACAAATATTGCCGCTGCTGAATTTATTGGCTGGCCTGGCGGGATGGTCCACGGGTAGCATGCTGATCGCATGTTCAGGCAAGGCCCGCGCGACCTGCTGTTGAACGCGGGGCTCTGCGCCGTCTATTTCGGCGCGGGGCGGCTCGGGCTGTCGATGGCGTTTGTGAACAAGAGCGCATCGGCGGTGTGGCCGCCTACGGCGATTGCGCTCGCCGGGCTGATGTTGCTCGGGTGGCGGGTGTGGCCGGGAATCTTCGCGGGGGCATTTCTGGTCAACATCACCATAGCGGCCTCGGTGCCGGCGGCGCTGCTGATCGCTTCGGGCAATACGCTGGAGGCGGTCGTCGGGGCGGCGATGGTCACGAGGCTGGCCGGGGGGACGCGTGCCTTTGAGCATGCGACCCATACGCTGCGGTTTATTCTGTACGCGGGGTTTTTGAGCACGGCGATCAGCGCCACGATCGGGACGACATCGCTGGCGGTTAACGGGCTGGCATCGTGGAACCACTACATTCCGGTCTGGATGACCTGGTGGCTTGGGGATGTGGTGAGCAACCTGGTTTTGGCGCCGCTGCTGCTCGTTTGGGGGGCATGGCCGTTGCCGAAGCTTCGCCGGCTGCAACTCATAGAGTGGGGATGCCTGCTCGTTGCGACGGTGGTGGTGAGCGAGCTGGTGTTCGGGAGCCTGCTGCCAGCGCACAACATCCATTACCCGCTGGAATATGTGGGGATTCCGCTGTTGCTGTGGGCGGCATTCCGGCTTCGGCAGCACGGCGTGACGGCGACGGCATTGGTGATCTGCGGGATCGCGGTCTACGGGACGCTGCGCGGGTTTGGGCCGTTCGGCACGGCGGACCCCAATGAATCGTTTCTGCTGCTGCAGACGTTCATGGGGATCATCAGCATTACGATGCTGATCATCACGGCGATCCTGACGGAGCGCACGCGGACGGCGGAACTGCTCGGCGCAGCGCGGGCGGAAGCGGAATCGGCGAACCGGGCGAAGGACCAGTTTCTGGCGGTGTTGAGTCACGAGCTGCGCACGCCGCTCACGCCGGTGATGCTGGCGCTGGCGCTGTTCGAGCGCGATCCGCAGCTTCCAGCGCATCTGGCGGAAGAGGTGCAGATGATCCGGCGGAACGTCGAGCTGGAGGCGCGGCTGATCGACGACCTGCTGGATCTGACGCGCATCCGAAAGGGACGATTGAAGCTGAGCCTGGAGGATGTGGATCTGCATCCAATCCTGGAGCACGTGCAGGAGATCTGCCGGCGGCCTGACGGGCCGGAGGTGAGATTCGATCTGGGGGCGGAGCATCACTGGTCCCATGGAGATCCGGGCCGGCTGCAGCAGATTTTCTGGAACCTGCTGACCAATACGTGCAAGTTCACGCCGGCGGGCGGATCGGTGACGGTGCGGACCTGGAACCATGACGAGCGCATCGTCATCGAAGTGATCGATTCGGGAATCGGGATCGCACCGGAGCTGATGGGCCGGCTGTTCAAGCCATTCGAGCAGGGAGAGCAGGATGGGAGGATGCCTGCGCGGGGGCTGGGGCTGGGACTGGCGATCTGCAAGGCGCTGTGCGATGCGCATGGCGGGACGCTCAGTGCGGCGAGCGAAGGCAGCGGGAAAGGGGCGACGTTCCGGGTGGAGCTGCCGGTGAGTGTGCGGCCGGCGATTGCAGCGCCGAGCGCGCGCCGGTCGTTGAGAGTGGCGGGCGTCCGCTGCGGATTCTGATCGTCGAGGACCATGCGGCGACGCGGGAGATGCTGGATCGGCTGCTGGGACGGCTGGGTCATGATGCCCAGACGGCGGAGGATATCTCATCGGCGCTGCGGCGCTGGAGGGTTCGCGGTTTGATTTGCTGATCAGCGATTTGGGGCTGCCGGATGGAAGCGGGACGATGCTCATGCAGCAGGTCCGGCAGCAGTACGGACTCAAGGGGATCGCGATCAGTGGGTATGGCATGGAGCGGGACATTCAGCTTAGCCATGAGGCGGGGTTTGCGGATCATCTGACCAAGCCGGTGGATTTTGAGAAGCTGCGGGAGGCGATTGCGCGGGTGGCGGCTTCGGACAACAACTGGGCAATGGCAGGTCCTGGCTGATTGACAGCAATGTCAAGCTGCCGATCGGCTGATGGGCGTTTCATCGACCTGCATACTTACGCTTTGGTCACCTTCCGGTACTTGATGCGCCGGGGTCTGTCGGCATCGAGACCTAACCGCTTCTGGTGGTCTAGCTCGTAGCTTTGGAAGTTGCCTTCGTGGTAGGCGGGAAAATCGAAAGGGATGGGATTCGGAACGTTCTGACGGATGGTAGAATGACCGGGCTGCGACGCGGAATCGAATCGCGTGCCGTTATTTGCGCCATGAGAAATGGAAGCAACCCCCTACACGCTCTTCTGCAATCACGCGTTTCAACTAACGCAGGATATTCGCAAATACATTGAGAAAGGTGTTGCACCCGCAATTGATAGGCGGTGTCTATATAATCCCACCGCCGAGCCGAGACATTACCGCGTTATCCAGTATCCATTTATGAGGATCTTGCGCCGGTTGATTTCGCTCGAGCGATTGAACCAGACGCACGATTTGCAGGCGGTCGGAACCAGTGCACGCGCCATCTTCGAACATTACCTTGACCTGAAGTGGCTGCAGACATTTCCTGAGGAAGAGTGGTTCAGGCGGTTCCGAGAATTCGTGGACGTGGAAAGCTACCTTGCCGCAAAGAAGGTTGTCGATCACAAGAGGTTGAATGCAACCTCAAAGATCAACAACAGAATCTACAACGAATCACTCGAACGTATTCAGCGGATGGACAGTGCGGAGCCTATGTGTGCGCGAGTCTTGCGCGTCTCGGCGCTGATAAAAGAGGGCGAACCACAGTGGCCACGCGGTCACTGGACCGGCGAAGGCAACTTGCGTGAGCGAGCAAAGGCCATTGGGCCCGAATACGAGGACGGATATATCGAGATCTACCCCACGCTTTGCGCTCTGGTGCATGCAGGACCCTCTCCCGAGCACGGCGACGGTGCTTGGCGGGAGAAGCTGGCGGGGTTTGGCTACTTCTACTCATTCCTTTACGCGAAGAGGGCGACAGAGACGATCATGGAAATGCTCGATATCGATGAACCTGTCCTTCGATACGAATACAGCATGCAGAGCCTTGACCGATGGGCAACGGAAGCGATAGGCACGATGCCACCTGTGCCGCAAAATGGGGAATCCTAACCCTACAGCGCTGAAGATGGTGATTTCAGTCCAGAACTGCGGTCAACACATGAACAGACAAGGACTTGCGGACGATCCAGCGCTGAAGTGCTAAAAGGGCCCCTCGGGCCGCTTGGCCGGTGCGGCAAATTGTCATGTTCGGACCACCAAGTCGTCAGAAGGGGCAAAAACGGGGTCGGCGGCCGGGTGGGGAGGGAACGGTACTACAACGGTGAGAGTACGGTGTGAGTCGGGAGGAGATTTGGGGTCAACTTGGGAGCGGAATGTCCTCTGCTGGGATGCTTCACCAACGGGCTGGTGATCATGTTGCCTGGATGAGATGGGCCATGCGCCTACCCTTAGCGCAGGGTTCAAGGCGGGCCGTCGAAAAAGGCGCAGCTGAAGCGACCCAGAGGCCCTGCAGGGCTTGCGGTGAGTGCAGCGCTGGATGGCGCCTCGATGGTGCGGGAGCGGGTTCTGTCAGAAGCATGCGGTCCTTTAACTCTACATCCCGGCGTCGGCGATTGGCGGCTGGAAACGGTGAGCAAAAACATGAGCGGATAAGGACTTAAGAAGATCCAGCGCTGCAGTGTTAAGCGAGCGGCCTAATCAAAGATTGCGCTGGACCACGGGATTCGAATCGTACTGCCGGACGGTAGAATGGCCGGGCTGCGACGCGGAATCGAATCGCGTGCTGCGTTATCTGCTGCCAAAGCGGTGGGGGCGGGAAAAGGGCGACACAAGTGTCGCCCCTGCGAGTCATGCCTTGGTGAGTTTGCGGTACTTGATGCGGTGGGGCTGGTCGGCGTCGGCGCCGAGGCGCCTCTTGCGGTCCTCTTCGTACTCTCGAATAGTTGCCTTCGAACCAGACGACCTTGCTGTCGCCCTCGAAGGCCAGGATGTGGGTGGCGATGCGGTCGAGGAACCAGCGGTCGTGGCTGATGACCACGGCGCAGCCGGCGAAGTTCTCCAGCGCCTCTTCCAGCGCGCGCATGGTGTTGACGTCCAGGTCGTTGGTCGGCTCGTCGAGGAGGATGACGTTGCCGCCCCTTCTTGAGCATCCGGGCCAGGTGGACGCGGTTGCGCTCGCCGCCGGAGAGCATGCCGACCTTCTTCTGCTGGTCGGTGCCGGAGAAGTTGAAGCGGGCGACGTAGGCGCGGGAGTTGACCTCGACGCTTGCCGAGCCTGATCATGTCCTGGCCGTCCGGTGATCACCTCCCAGATCGTCTTTCGGGGTCGAGGGCTCGCGGCTCTGGTCGACGTAGGCGAGCTTGACCGTCTCGCCGATGCGAGAAGTCGCCGGCATCGGGCTTTTCCTGGCCGGTGATCATCCGGAACAGGGTGGTCTTGCCGGCGCCGTTGGGGCCGATGACGCCGACGATGCCGCCGGGCGGAAGGGAGAAGCTCATGTTCTCCACGAGCAGCTTGTCGCCGTAGGCCTTGCTGACACGCTTCTGGCCTCGATGACCACGTTCGCCCAGGCGCGGGCCCGGGCGGGATGTAGATCTCGCAGGTCCTGTTCCTTCTCCTGCGCTTCCTCGGCGAGCAGCTTCTCGTAGGCGGTGATGCGGGCCTTGGCCTTTGGCGTGGCGGCCCTTGGGCGACATGCGGATCCACTCCAGCTCGCGCTGCCAGGGTCTTCTGGCGGGCGGCTTCCTGCTTTCTCTTCGCGTGCGCAGGCGCTTCTGCTTCTGCTCGAGCCAGGAGGAGTAGTTGCCCTTCCAGGGGATGCCCTCGCCGCGGTCGAGCTCCAGGATCCAGCCGGCCACGTTGTCGAGGAAATAGCGGTCGTGGGTGACGGCGATGACCGTGCCGTCGTACTGCTGCAGGTGGTGCTCCAGCCAGGCGACGGTCTCGGCGTCGAGATGGTTGGTCGGCTCGTCGAGCAGCAGGATGTCGGGCTTCTGCAGGAGCAGCCGGCAGAGGGCGACCCGGCGCCTCTCGCCGCCGGAGAGGACCTTGACCGGCGTGTCGCCGGGCGGGCAGCGCAGGGCGTCCATGGCCATCTCCAGCGCGAGTCGAGATCCCAGGCGTCCTGGTGGTCGAGCTTCTCCTGCACCTCGGCCTGCCGCTCGATCAGCTTGTTCATCTCGTCGTCGCCATCGGCTCGGCGAACTTTTCGTTGATCTGTTGAACTCGTTGAGCAGATCGACCGTCGTCCTGCACCCCCTCCTCGACGATCTGCGCGCACGGTTTTGTCGTCGTCGAGCTGCGGCTCCTGCTCCAGGAAGCCGACGGTGTAGCCGGGCGAGAGGACGGTCTGGCCGTTGAACTCCTTGTCGACGCCGGCCAGGATCTTGAGCAGCGAGCTCTTGCCCGAGCCGTTCAGGCCGAGGACGCCGATCTTGGCGCCGTAGAAGTAGGAGAGGGAGATGTCCTTGAGGACTGTCTTGCTTGTCGTAGAACTTGCTGACCCGATCATGGAGTAGATGATTTTGTCTGGCTCGTTGCTCATGGGGAAGGAACCATAGCGGCAGAGCGAGGAGATTTCATGCGGACCAGGGCGGTGATTCTGACGGGGCCGGGGAGGGCGTTTGAGATTGATGAGGACGATCTGGGCGGGGAGGTGAATAGGGCGCTCTGTGACGCAGCGTGGCTGGCGTTGTCCGAGAGAGTTTGCACGGTGTGGGTACGGAGAGAGTACGGTGGGGGTCCGAACTTTTGCACAAGCGATAGTCAATATGTTGTATAGGTGTTGCTCAGTCGCTTCTTCGGGAACTTGCCGGGGATGGGGAATATCTTAGGGCCATACCCGAGGGGCGGTGGCGTCGATGGTGGGCGCGGGATCGGATATACTCTGGGTTGGATGGAGCATCCCACCTCGGCGGGCGAGCGGTTTGCGGCGACGCGCTGGAGCATCGTGCTGGCGGCGGGCAATGGCGGGGGGATTCTTCGGCTCGGCGGGCGCTGGGTGAACTGGCGGGTGTCTATTGGTTTCCGCTGTATGCGTATCTGCGGCGGCAGGGGAATGGTCCGGCGGAGGCGGAGGACCTGGTGCAGGGGTTCTTCGCGCGGATGCTGGAAAAAGATGCGCGTGCGCAGGTGGATCGCAGCCGGGGGAAGTTCCGGTCGTTCCTGCTGGCGTCGTTGAAGCATTTTCTGTCGAACAGCGAGATCAGGCGCGGCGCAGAAGCGCGGGGGCGGACGGGTGGTGTCGCTGGATGCAATGGAGGCGGAGAGCCGGTATGCGGCCGAGCCGGTGGAAGAGATGACGCCGGAGCGGGTGTTCGAGCGGCGGTGGGCGCTGGCGGTGCTGGATCAGGTGCTGGGGCGGTTGCGGGAGGAGTATGCCGGCCACGGGCGGGGAGATGTTTGAGGCGCTGGAACACCTGTTGGCCGGCGGTGAAGGGGCGAGATATGGGGAGATTGCCAGGAAGCTGAAGATGAGCGAATCGGCGGTGAAGGTGTCAGCGCATCGCATGCGGCGGCGATACCGGGAGCTTTTGCGCCAGGAGATTGCCCAGACGGTGGCGGATTCGGGCATGATCGAAGAGGAAATTCGGGAATTGCTGGCGAGCCTGTAACGTTTCGGGGTGTTTGCTTTTGTAAAGGGCGGAGCAGACCGAGGTGGATATGAGCCAGGGGAATCGATGTCCAGAGTGCGGTGCGGCGCTGCCGGGGGCGCCGCAGGGGCTTTGCCCGGCGTGCCTGCTGAAGCGCGGGCTGGAAGCCAATACCGCGGGATTTACGCAGGAGGATGCGGCATCCGGCGCTGGTCGCCGCCGGGTGTTGAGGAACTGTCGGCGCGATTCGGGGAACTGGAGATCGTACGATTGATTGGGCGGGGAGGGATGGGGGCGGTTTACGAGGCGCGGCAGAAGAATCTTGACCGGGTTGTGGCACTGAAGATTCTGCCGCCGGAGATCGGGGGCGATCCGGCGTTTGCCGAGCGGTTTGCGCAGGAGGCGCAGGCGATGGCGCGGCTGTCGCATCCGCATATCGTGACGATCCACGAATTCGGGGAGGCGCGGGGCTGTATTACTTCATCATGGAATACGTGGACGGGGTGAGCCTGCGCGGCAGCTGCTGGATGCGGGGCATGTGTCGCCGAAAGAGGCGCTGGCGATCGTGCCGCAGATTTGCGAGGCGCTGCAGTACGCGCACGACCAGGGGATCGTGCATCGGGACATCAAGCCGGAGAACATCCTGCTGAACAAGCAGGGGCAGGTGAAGATCGCGGATTTTGGGTTGGCGAAGCTGATGGGGCACGCGGCGCAACGCGGAGGCGGCGGGAGAAGGTGATGGGAACGCCGCAATACATGGCGCCGGAGCAGATCAGCGGCCGGGGGAGGTGGACCATCGCGCGGACATCTACTCGCTGGGCGTGGTGTTCTACCAGATGCTCACCGGGGAGTTGCCCAAGAGCAGGCTGGAGCCGCCTTCGCGGAAGGTGCAGATCGACGTGCGGCTGGACGAGATCGTGCTGCGGGCGCTGGAGAGGGAGCCGGAGCGGCGGTACCAGCAGGCCAGCGTGCTGAAGACACAGGTGGAGACAATTGCTCAGGAACCCGAATCGTTCGAACCCGCCCGGAAACCTCGCGCTCGTTTTCGATCCATGGCCGAGGCGGTTGAGGGCGCGTTCGGCTTCACCTTTACCTCGAAATCCGCCAGGCTGGTTGCCAACTTGTCGGCGCTAGGTTTCATCGGGTTCCTGTCATACCTTGCAGGCATTCCATCTCTTAAGGCAATTTCGCCATTGGCGGGGTTCTTCGGTTTTTTCGGGCTGATCGGTGTCGCCTATCTGATGGAATTGATCCATCGTCGCGGCAACCGAGGTTCGCCTCCGAGCTTGCGCCAATCATCACAGGAGCGATCACGGCTACCACCTCAAGCCTGCTTCTCGCGTCTGGCGATCGTCGGAGCAGCGTGGATACCCTGGGTATTCATCTTTTTGCTCGGAATGTTCTGGCAAACGTGCATCGTCGTTGCGCCCGGAACTCCTCCGCCCGGCCCCTCGCCGCTTCAGATCATTGGGCTGATCATCACCGGCGGCCTCGGTCTCACTTCTCCCTTCGGCGCGACCATTTGCGGCATTGTTGCCATTTCCAAATCCGCCGGTCGGGCTGGCCGGCTCTATGGGGTGGCGCTGGCGGTGGCCGACGCATTGTTCTTTCCGCTGCTGATCCTCAATGGAGTCATCGGCTTGGTTGTCGGCACTATCGACCGCAATTGGGCTTGGTGAATCTTCTTTCACGGATTTCCTTCTTACAATCTGCTCATCATCCTGACGGTGGCGATATCGGCGCCGGTGGATTACTGGATCATCGTCCGTGTGCGGCTCTGCGCCTATGCGCCGCCCGGTGGCGGCCGGGGCTTTCCAGTCGATCCGCCCGCAACTGGCTCGCGACGGCCGGCGACGCCGCTATGACGATTCGATCCGATCGGGGTCAAGCGCTGCGGGGGCAATCTTTGGTGGAGGTTGGACTTGTGAGACTTCCGGGCGTGTCGTGGGCGTTTTCGCTTCGGCGGGGCCGTGGACGGGGAGGGCGAGGATTTTGCCGGCCATGTTACCAAGGTAGACGTTGTCGGCGTCGGCCGCGGGGGAGCCAAGGAGGTGGCCGGGGCCGAAGGCGTACTGGTAGTCGAGCTTGCCGGTGGCGGCGTTGATGGCGTTCAAGGTGCCATTGACGTTGCCGATGAAGACGTCGTTGCCGCCGCGCAGAAGGAACTGTCGTAGATGACCGAGCCGGTGGAGCAGGTCCAGAGGATTTTGCCGGCGTCGGCGTCGGCGCAGAAGGTTTTGCCCTTATCGTCGAGGCGCAGTAAACCTTGCCGTCCTTGAAGAGCGGGCTGGAGTAGCCCAGTGCGCTTCCAGTCGATCTTCCAGACCTCGGAGCCGTCGGAGATCTTCAGGGCGTGGAGGATGCCGTCGTCGGTGGAGACGAAGACTTTGTCGTTGCCGACGGCGGGGGCGGCGATGGCGGGAGCGTAGGGGAGAAATTGAGCGCCCTGGTCTTGCGGCCCAGCACCTTGTCCCAGACGACCGAGCCGCTGCCGACGTTGATGCAGCGGAAGTGATTGTCCCAGGAGCCGACGAAGAAGTGATCGCCATCGGTGGCGGTGGCCGTTTGAAAGAGGTTTTGCCCCTCGACCGTCCAGATGATGGCGCCGTTTCCGGAGTCCAGGCCGTAGATCTTCTGATCGGCGGCGCCGACGCAGACGATTCCCCTGGCGACGTTTGGCCCGGCGAGCACGGCGCCGCCGACCTCTGTCTGCCACTTCTGCTCGCCGGTCCTGGCGTCCACGGCATAGATGTGATGGTCGGCGGATCCGAAATAGACGGTGCCATGGTGCACGCAGGGCTGGCAGAAGATTTCGCCGCCGGTTTTGACGCGGAAGGCTTCTTTGCCGCTGTTGGCGTTGAGGGCGACGAGGTCGTTGCCCATGGTGGAGACGTAGAGCAGATCGCCGTCGCGCACGAGGCGGGACTGGATCGCTCCGCCGACGTTGGCGTCCCATTTCTCGACGATGGCGCCGGGGGCTTCCAGGTCGATCCACTTCTGATAGGCGCGATGGTCTTCAAGCGTCGCCTGCACCAGCACCTGGTGAGAGCCGGGGATGACAGAGCGAACGGCAACTCGACTGAGTACCCCCCTGCCGCATCCGCGCTCATGGGCTGGAACTTGCCGGAATCGAGGCGGTATTCCATCTTCAGGATGGAGGGCAGTTCGCCGCGATCGGCCAGGATTCTCCAGTCATGCGCTTCGGTCCTGAGATCGGCCAACCACTTCGGTGCGGCTTGCTTTTTGAGCGGAATCGTCAGCAGCGGCTTGATCACCGCGGGCGGAATGGGATCGGCGGCGCGTTCTCATCGCCGAGCGGTTCCTTCTTCCTTTTGATGGGGTGAGTCACCTGCTCGATCTGAAGGTGATCAGCGGTGACGTGAATGATGTTGTACGAGCCATCGTAGAGAGCGCCCACCATGGTCGCGGGGACGCCCTCGATCGACCAATGGATGTTGGCGTGGCCGTGGCCCTGGAGCCAGAGGACGACGTTGTAGGGCGCGACGACGTCCAGGAGCGCCTTTTCGTTATCGACCATGACGGGATCGCGGCCGATCCAGTGATGGAAGCCGATGATGACGGGCTTGTCGGGACCGACCTTCTCAAGGTCTTTTTTGAGCCAGTCGAGCTGCTGCTGGGAGATGTGGCCCCGGTGCTCGAGCAGCACGGTGGAGTCGAGCAGGACGAAATGGAGCTTGTCCCAATCCCAGGACTGATAGAGGGGCTGTTTGGCGCCCCGGGTGAATCCTTCCTTGCCGAGCGGGTTCCAGCGGACATCGTGATTGCCGGGGGCGACGTAGGAGCGGATGTCGTCAAGGTCGGCCAGGATTTTCTGGTATCGAGCGAATTGCTCGACGGTGCCGTTTTCGCAGACGTCACCGGTGTTGATCACGAACGCTGCCTTGGGGGAGAGCTGCGCAATCTCCTTGAACATGGCATCGTCGACATCGGCGTTGTGTCCCGCGCCGACGTGGGTGTCGGAGATGTGGACGAAGGTGAACTGCGCCAGGGCAACCGGCGAGCAGAGCAGCAGAATCAGCCAAATCAGACGAAAGCGAATCACCTCAAGACACTCCTGAGCCAACGTCAATACGCCCGCGCACCAGCGCGGGCGAACCCCACCCCCTTAATCAATCCGCAACCCTTCCCGCTAAGCCCCTGACTCCGGCATCACAATCCACAGGAGCACATAGATCAAGAGCCCGGAAATGCGGCGGAAAAGACCGAGACCACCACGTAAAGAACGCGAACGATGGTGGGATCCCAGCCCAGCCACTCGGCGATTCCGCCGCAAACACCGGCGATCATGCGGTTTTGCTGCGAGCGCGTCAGCGGATTCTTCATGTCCATACGGTCCTCCCGCTTGATTCTGCCCGAGAGTGTACCGCGCCGTCGCGCATAGCAAAAATCAGCTCGCTCGGACGGCGGCATGTCGTCCGAGCGAGCCATTGTCCCCCCGGTCCCGCGGGCGGCATCCCTGCTCCGGAGGCGCACCCGCGGGTTCTCACTGTTGTCTTCAGCCGATCGAGCTCGGCGGGGCGGAGCGCACGACCGTTGGCGGGCGGCGGAGCATGCCGCCGGCGCGGCAGACGCGGCGGGAGCGGCCGACCGTCTGCTGATCGGCGGTGGCACGGCGCTCGGGATTCTCGCTCGCGACCTCCACGGCGCTGGTGGCGTCGGGGGCATAGAGGTCGGCGCCGATTTTCTCGGCGAGTCCCTCGGCGCGCTTGTAGATCCCGCCGCAACACATGATCTGCATCTGGGGGCAGCTGTTCACTCGCGGAGGTAGTCGATGAGCTTGCGCACGGCGGGGACGCCGCTGGGGAGCGTGCCGAACATGATCAGGAGGTCCGGCCGGACTTCGCCGATGAGTTGCAGGACCTCGTCATCCGGGACTCCCCCGCCGGCGAATCTGACGGTCCAGCCATCGGCCTCGAAGAGGTCGGCGGTGAGCTGGCCGCCGAGTTCTTCCGGCTCATCGTTGCCGCAGAAGATCAGGACCTTCTTGCTGTTGGACGGTTTGCGTTCAAGTTGCGCGGCGAGCTGTTCGCTGACGCTGCGGTTGAGCCGGGTGGCCAGGTTCAGACTTGCGAGCGTGATGCGGTCATCGCGATAGAGCGCCTGCAGGAGCTCCATGGTTGGCCAGACGAGCTCTTTCAACAGTTGTTCTGCGGAAACCTGGCCCGCCGCCGTATCCAGGACCTGCCTCGAGCCGGTCCGATTACCCGCCAGCAACGCATTGAGATAGCCCTCTGCCCATTCGCACTTGATGCTGTTCATGAAAGTCTCCAAGCCGATGCCGTCGCATTCCCACGCGAGCAAGCCTGGCTAAATGAGTCCCGGGGCTTCCATGCCTCGCACAAATCGCCGCCTGTTAAACTGGATAACATGCGACAACATGGGTATCGGAGTGGTGTGGAAAATATCTTTATCCATTTTAACATGCCATTTGACGTATTCACGTAAATGTAATTACTACATGATTTTATGTTCTTTATCGCCAGGACGGCCTTGTTTCGGATTAACGGGCAGTCGGCGCTGCTGGAGCTGATGACGGGTAAACGGCTGGCGACGACGCAGGGGATGCACTGGTGGGCTCGATCATTGGAGAGGTGATTGTGATTGCCCGTGGGGTGGGCATCTGACCGCCTTAGGATCTCGGCCGGAGCAGATTGACATGATGCGGAGAGTGTGGGCGTAGGTGACCGGCAGGCACTTCGGCCGACGACGGGACAACCGCTGGAAATTGAACCGGTTTGGGGCCGTGCGGCGGCCTCTCCGCCCCTGCAAAAATGTGCCGGCGCCGCTGCTGGAATTCCTCAACGCGGGTTTGATCTGCATTAACAATTCGATAGTCGAGCGGTGAGATAACTGCATAAACATCAAAAGCTTGCGTTTTAATTGCCTCCCACCAAAGCGGGGCTATATTGCGGGTAGAAGCGTCCCCTCGTACTCGGGAAATGCGGCTGCCGCCGCGGGTCGAAAGGGCACATCCGTTTCACGACCCGTTCCCGACCTTCGCTTCAGGATTACTGGTGGCGACCCCGCGGCTGATCGTATCGACCGGCCCAACCCGGTTTCCATCGGTTCGATGGCTGGAGGCCGTCATCGATGTTCTCAGAACGCCGTGTGGCTCAGTTCGGGCTTGGTGCGACGCTTGCACTTCTTGTGGCCGCCATGGCGGCAATTTTCACGCGTCCGCTGTTCGACCAGCGGCCCGTTGCGTTTGCCGAGCCGGGGAATCCCGCACCGTACTTCAAGCTGCACGATCCCGAGGGGCGGTTTCTTTCGCTGGACGATCTCCGCGGCACGATCGCGGTGCTGTATTTCACATCGGTCAACTGTCCGCAATGTGCCACCTACAACGAGCGGATTGAGAAGCTCGCCCGCCGCTACCGCAATGACTCGGGCGTGCAGTTCGTCGCGATCGACATTGATCCCCATGCCGACCCGCTCCAGGTGCGCGTGGACGCGAAGATCGTCAATCGCACCTTCCCGACGCTCATGGATGATAAGTGTCTCGCGGCCGATGCGTACTCGATCAAATCCACGCCGGAAGTGGCGGTGATCGGGCCGACCGGGACCCTTCGCTATTGCGGCCCGTTCGACGATAACGCGGTGGAATCGAAGGTCCAGCATCACTACGTGGCCGATGCGCTGGGGAATCTTGTGGCCAGTCCGGAACTGGCGTCGGCCAGATAATCCTGCGGGCGGCATCCCGCCTTGGGCAATCCCTCGTCTGCCGCCGCACCATGGGAAATTGCCCCGAATCGGCAAGGCCAATAGCTGACCGCCAGAAGCTTTTTGTTACAATTTCGGCCATGCACGTCGTCATCTACGAAGGGAATGCCTGGCCGACTTTCGCCCCGTTGTGCCTGAATCGCCCGATCTTCATGCTCGCGACGGGCATGGCGACGTTGCTCGATAAGCAGATCCGTTATCTCAACGCTTCGCGCATCACGTTCTGGGTGCGTCCGGAGCTGGTGGAATTCTGCCGGACCCGCGTGATTCCCCAGCTCAAGGTGCCGGCGGCGGTCAACGTTGCGCTTGACGATCAGCCGGCACTGCTGATTTCAGCGCGGACGCTGCTGTTTCGGCCCTTTACCCCGCCGCAGATCGAATGCGTCGATGCCGAGGAAGGGCGGGTTCGTCTGGCCCATGCCAAGCGTCCGGGGTTGTCCCATGAAGACGTGATGAACCGCACCGAGCGCTGGCTGGAGCTGTTGAACCTCGAGCGCGTGGAGCCGGAGGCGCGGCTGGCGCAGTCGCTGGCGGACCTGATCAGCTGGAACGAGGAATCGCTGATCGAGGACTCGATTCACCTGCTCAAGGGGGGCGCAAAGCCGCCGATGATCGGGCCCTTTACCCTGATCGATGAGGAAGACATCTGGATCGGCGACAATGCGATCGTGCAGGCGGGCGTGGTGCTGGATGCTTCGCGCGGGCCGATCGTCATCGGCGAGGGGGCGAAGATCGGCGCCAACTCGGTGATCGAAGGCCCCTGCTATCTCGGCCCGCACGCGCAGGTGCGGCCGCTCTCGTATATCAAGGACGCCTTCTCCATTGGCCGGTTCTGCAAGGTGGGAGGGGAAATCAACAACTCGATCTCCTGGGGCATTCCAACAAAGCGCACGATGGATTTCTGGGTCACTCGTACCTGGGCAAGTGGGTCAACTTCGGGGCGGGCACCACCACCGCCAATCTCAAATCGACTTACGGGACCGTGTCGGTGAAACTGGGCAGCAAGGATCTTCCCACCGACCGGCAGTTCTTCGGGTCGATCATCGGCGATCATGTGAAGACGGCGATCAACACGCGGTTCATGCCGGGCGCTTACGTCGGCTTCTGCTGCTTCCTAGCGGGCTCGAACATCGTGCCGCGGTTCGTGCCGTCGTTTTCGTTCTGGAGCGACGACGGGCGCAAGCCCATCGACCTGGATGTTGCCCGCCGGACCATGAAAGCGGTTTATGGCCGCCGGGATGTGCGCTGGACGGATGAGGACGACCGGATGATCAGCCAGGTGCAGAAGACGGCACCGGAAAATGAGAAATAGCGGGTTGCCCGGCTTGCGGGGCGAAGTGCCTGCGGCCTGCCACGGGGACGCGATCCGGATGACCCGTACGGGTTGGAAACCGCACTCCAGACCCGCCGCCCGCGAGTGGGCCGGCAGCACGCGGAATGAGTGCAGCGTCTTTGCCATCGGCCGGATCATGCTCTGCCGACTCAAGATTGCCGTGTCCCAAGCCGTGGCGGCCATCATCGCCAGCACAGAGGAGGTGTCACCAAACCGGGGATGATTCAGTTGCGAGCGGATTCTCTTCCTGATGCGGCTGTTGCGCGTGGCCTGCCATCCGGGTGGAGTCCGGATAAGTCGCATGGGTTGACCACGGGCTTGAGACCCACAGGGCCGGGATTTTTTGGGCTGGCAGATCACCGAGTCGTGGCAAGAGGCGGTGGTGAAGCGACTGGCTTGGAGCACACGCCAAGGCCGCGGGGAAGGCCGAAGAGAGTCGAACTGGAACGGGGCGATCTGCGGTGAATGAATCCGGTCCCTCAGAATCCCGGGATGCGACCCATTTGAATTTCGCTTTCTCACGGACGCTTCCGCATGACTCGGGGCCGACCTGGCTCGCTACGCCTTGGTCGCATGAAACTCTCATTCAGTGCACCGCACCGGCTTGGCCGGCGCACGCTGACCCTTCGGGTGATCCGCCGGAAACGAACGCCGTGGTCAATGGCGAATAGCTACGTCCCCTTCAGTCGGCCCCAACATCCCTGTGCGGACCGCGCACTCGTGTCCACGCCTCGGATCCATCGGAGACAGTTCTACCGGCCTGATGTCGGCTGGGTGCTGGGAACTTCTCTCCTCCCATTGTTTTACAGGCACAAATTCCCACTTGCTGTCTTTCTGCTCAAACAACGTCCTCTGCACGAACGGCCCGTAATGCACGATGTCTGGGATGGTATCTGTCACCACAATGCACACCCGCTTGTGCATATCATCATAGCTCAATTTCAAGCCCAGATGCTCCCCGGCGCGAGTCCCCCCCTGGCAAAGGACTCCATTCGATTCCCGGCAAGAAGTAGTGGTTGGGTTCCGCCATCAATCGAAATCTAGCGGAAGTGATTTCGCGGCCCGGTCCACCCATCGCTAGAATGATGCGGTTAGGCAATAGAAGCGCATCGAGCACCTCATAGTCAGATGGTGAGTCGTTATATATAAAACACCGTTGCGACCAGAGCTTAGCGATGAAGATTGGCAAGTGAAGCTCGATTCACGGAGAAGGATCCTAAGGGAGGATCCACTGGACTATTCACAATTTCTGGCGGCAGTAGGTCTCCTGATGCTGACACCGGCACCACCGGCTCTCTGGTTACAACGAATTCTCGCCTATCTGAGAGCATCTTGTGATAAAGCCGCTGAGTAGTCGGCTGCCGAGCCAACACCTGTTCGGAAAGCAGCACCATCAGCACGCCGAGGCAAAACCACGCCCAATGTACGCTACGCATCGTGATAACTCCTAGTATGGCCAAGGCGTCCATTTCAACGTGTGCCAGGGGGATTGGAATTTATCCAGTGCATTGTGGCCACACTCGAAGAATCAACAATCCGGTCGTGCTCCCACTGATCCTCTACTGTCTGCTCTGTCCCCTTGTCGGTGAGCACGCGAAACGAGGGGTCATAGACGCGGTCGGGATTGGCATTAATTTTCACCACAACATGCCACAAGAACTCGGTCGTACTGGGGTCATTTCCACCCTGCGCATATCACCTGTCACCTTAAACTCTTTATAATCGCCGTCGGTTGATAGATCAAAGCTGGCACCACCTACGCCTTCGATCTTCAGTGTCTGATACAGGAAATCCGCCCATTCGCTGCACTTCCCTGCGGCCATTGGCGGCGTTCGACAGTAAATCTGCGGCGGTTTGGCCCAATACATTGGGGTCGTAAACCAACTTGGTCGTGCCATCAACGCGCTGGATCTTGCAACCCGCTGAACTTGCTGAAACCTCCATCAGCAACGTCCTTATCCGGCGTCCGAGGCAGCGAGATTCTTCTTCACGCGGGAACGCTGTTCGGCCTGCTTTAGCTTTTGGCCGCCTTCGCATCCCACCCACAGCACCGTCAAAGGCGGACCCACGTGCCCGGTGATAAACAGGTGATTGGTCGTGGTGGTGATCGTGGCCCCGCCCCGGTTGGCGGGAGTGGCGACACTTCCAGTCGATTGTCAAGTCGCCGCTTCGGATTGTGTGGACCAGCGCTTGTCGGCCGTCAGCTTCCACAGGTTGCTGTGGGCGTTGATCGCCACCAGCTGAATTTGGTAATCCCGCTGCAGCGTCGCTTGTCACATCGCCTTAGAGGGGTTCCGTCCGGCATGTTTCCCACGAGATCGATTCCCGCGTCGATCGTCATCACGTCCGGCGTCTTGGGATGCTACGGATGAAGGAAAGCGGATACTGATGCTCGTCCGTTCCGTCGATGGTGCCGTCGAGGAACTTGAGAAACCCGCCAGCCGGGCGGTCGACCTTGCCGTCAGATTGCCGTCTTCCCACGATATTCCGCTATAGACGTCGCCGTCGTCGCGCATAACGGCACTTTCGCCGCCGCCATTACGTCAGAAACTGAATCGTCAGCCCCGACTGGGTGACGGTGTTAGAGGATGCGGAGGTGCTGCTGGCGTTGGACGCTAACACCTGAAAGGCATAAGGGTTTCCAGGATCGGGAATGGTCACCTGAGTCGTTGTCTGGTCTGGCGCCGTGGTCGACAATATGCCGTACCCCTTCAGTGGATTCGCCTCCGTCCAGCTTCATCTGAACTTTGAAGCCGGTTCATTCTCTGATTGTTGTGCCACGCCAGAGCCACCTTGTCTGCGGCATCGCCCAGAGCGGCGGTCAAATGATCCGGTGCCACGGGGGCGGTCGTGGGGCTGCCCGTGGTGGTGGCGTCGGCGGAGCCGTAGATTACGTCACCGGAACTGTAATAAGTCCCATAGAACTTGCTGGCGGTCTCCGCGAAGTAATAGTGCGTTCCTCCAATCAGGCCGGTCACATCGGCCGTGCAGACCCCGGTGTCACCGTCATGAGACACGTATATTGCGCTGATGGTCCCTGAGCCGTCCGCGGCAGTTGCATGCACCATCTCCAGACCGTCGCGCCACTCGTAGCGAGGATCATCAGTGTAATTGTTTGGTGGCAGCGTCCAGCTTAGATCAATCGATCCATCATTGTTGGCGGTGGCTTGCATGGACGTCGAGCCAACGCTTGCTATGGAATCCGCCGTGGCCGAGGCATAGCCCCAGTCCGTGCTGTTGTCGCCGTTGTAAACCGCGGCCATACGATACCAATCGGTGGCTCCATAACCGCCCCAGATGGAAGTTGACAGCGTCCCATTGTCATCCTGTATGTAGGAGGAACTGAGATCCCGCGGCAGCCAGACCGGGCCACCGGTTGACGTGCTGTGGTATTGCAAAACATAAGAGTTGACCGTACCCGCCGCTTGGCGGCGACCAGGATAGGTTGATGAAGCCTGGGTATTCCGCATCCGCCGTGGCACTCAAGCTCACCGGATTGGTCAACGTCATACCGTAGCTGCCGCCGTCCACGTAATCCGAGACTGTACCATCGGTGTAGTCCACCCGCATGCGGAAAGAATAGTCTTCGCTTGGCATGATTCCCGAAATGGTGTCGCTGCGGCTGCCGCCTCCGAGGGTGTCGACGAGATGGTAGTTTTCGCCGGTGACCTGGCCCTCCATCTCGATCTCAAACGCGGCGGCGTCCTGTCCCTCATAGCTCCAGGAGAGCGTGACGGAGCCGCCCTGCACGCTGACTGTGCCCGCCTGCGGGGCAGACGTGGTAGGCATGCCGCTGTCGGTCGTTCTGGAGCCCGAAGTGGCTGCCGAAGAAGTGGTGGATGAACCGCCGTCGCCGCTCCCGGGACCGGTTGCATCAACCTGATACTGATAGGGTGTAGAGGGATCGAGCGTCGTGTCGCTGTAGGTCGTGACGTTGGCATCAACCGTGCCGATGACATTGAATGTGCTGCCCCCGTCATCGGAGCGGAGGATGGTGAAGCCGTCCTCCATCTGGCTGTTGTCGGTCCAGGAGAGATCAATCTCATTGCGGGAGTAGACGGCGGCGGTCAGGCCGGTGGGTGCGGCGGGCACTACCGCCACTTCACTGGCGGGAAGGGAAAAGCTGTTGCCGTGGCTGTCGAAGGCGGTGATGGTGATCCGGCTGGCCGTCGTCCCCGCGGGGAAGGTATGAGGCTGGCTGGAGCCGGAACTGCCAGTCACCGTCTCAAGGTCCGATCCGCCCCAGGCACCATCGTGCCAGTCGATCTGCCAACTGGTGATCGGCCAGGAGAGGCCGTCGATTGGATCAGAGGAAAGGTTCAGCGTATAGGATGAGCCCTCGTCCATCGTACTCGATCCGCTGGCAGTCAACTGTGATGAAATTGCCGTTGCGATGACCGCAGAAGGATCGGCGGCCTGCCCGGCAGCGCCATAATCCGCCGTCACCTTGAAGCTGTAGGTCTGGTCGGGCGAGAGGCCGGTGATGGAGTACGAATTAGTGCCGGTGGGGACCTCATCGATCTGCGTATAGGAGCCGCCGGTGGACATGAGAACGATGGTTTGTGCGGTCGATTCAGAATTGTCCGTCCAGGACAGATCGATCTGATCCGGCTGTGAGACTGTGGCCGAGAGGTCAGTGGGCGCGGCCAGTGGTGTCGTTGCGGAAGCTTGATTCGAAGCGACGGACTCAATGGCGCCAGCGCTGTCGGTGGTCACTTCGAACGTCAGGAATGCTCCTGGAGTAAGGCCGGTGACTTGATAATCCATCTGATATGAACTTACTTCGTCGATGGGCTCGAAGTTGGTCCCATCGACCGATGCGTAGATGACGTAGCCATTTGCATCCGGCGAAGTGGAGGCATTCCAGTAGAGGTAGATCTCATCGGTTGACGTAGCGAAGGCAGTCAGATCAGTCGGAGCCGCCGGCGCTGCGTCGATCTCGGTCGAGGTCGTGCCGGTGCCGCCATCCTTGTCGGTGATGCTTAGACTGGCCACGTACACTCCGGCGGTGTCGGGTGTGAAGCCGACCGAAGCGTTGCTCGTGCCGGTGTCGGTTGTAAAGGGATCGCCGTCTTTGGTGACGCTCCATGCATAAGTAAATCCCGCGGCGGTATCAACAGTCGAAGGATCACTGACCGTGCTGCCGAGTGTGATGGATACGCCCTCGACCGGAGCGCTTGGTGCGCCGGTGATTGTCGCCGTGGGAGCAACATTGTTCACCGTCACGCTGCCGGTCCGTGTCACGGCAGGTGTCAGGACACCCGTCGTCGCCAGCGTGCCCCTGCCGAGGTTGCTATCAATGACGCTGTAATCGTCGCCGGTGACCGTGCCACTGAAGTTCGTGTCGCCGCGCAGAATGGCGATGCCCGGGGGCGGAGTCTGGCCCAGATTGGCATCGACGGCGCTGTAGTCGTCGCCCGTGACCTTGCCGTCCAGATTGTCATCGCCCCAGTAGGTGTACTTGCCGATGATGGCATTGGCGCCGACGGTCTGACTCGATCCGCTTGGCCAATCCGCCCAGCCCTGCAGCGAGTTGTCCACCACGGCCAGGATCATGCTGCCGCCGTGAGCCTGGCTGTCGCTGGAAATGATGCCTTTCGCCGCCGGATCGGGCCAGAAGCGGCGTCCCGCGAAAACGAGACTCCGAATCGTGGAGAAGTCGCCGTTGTTGACCACCAGGTCGTTGTTGTTCAAGTCCAATGTTCCCAGCGGACCTGTCTGATCGGATTCGATTGCGAGCGTGCCGGCGTTGACCACGGTTGCGCTTCCGGCGGGTGTGTAGCTCTCGCCGGAACGCAGGTAGATCGAACCGCTGGTGGCGGTAATCCGGTACGGGTCTGCCGCGTTGTCGGTATAGGAGTGAGTGGTCGTCTGCGGATGATCAAGGACCGTGCTATTTGTGTTGTCTCCCCAATCGATGTTCCATCCATCGCCGCCGGAAAAGGACCCGGTAAGGGCTAATGTGTAAGGCGAGCCTTCATCGACGCTCGGATTATCCTGCGGCGTCAGTCCCGCCCCGCTCGTAACGCTCTGAAATGGCCCCATCATCTGCGCGTATGCCGATGTCCCGGGGGCGGGCGGGCCGATGAGCGGCGTGCCGGAAAAGGCCGCCGGTTCGATTGTGCCCGTAACCTTCGCCAGGCGATCCACGGCGTTGCGGCCGTTGGCATCGTATTCGTAGCCCCTGGTGCCCGAGCCATCGAGGGCGTCGCCGGTGACGTGGATGCGGCCATCGGTGAGGACGGATGTGACGATGCCGAAGCCGGGATTCCTACCCACGCCGGTGAGCAGGTGGCCATTATCCGCAAAAGTCGAATCCAGCGTCCCATCGGGATTGAGGCGGGCCAGGACGACCTGATAGTCGTTTGAATTGCCCGAAGTCATGGCAAACAGAAGGATCTTGCCATCGGGGCGCAGGCTCGCGTTGAGCAGCGTGTCGGAAGGCGTGCCGAAATCGACGGTCACCTTGCCGTCGCCGCCACCGAAGGGCAAATCCAGCGTGCCGTCGGTATTGTAGCGGGCGAGGGCGAGATTGCCGCTCGCGTAGCCGGCGACGAGGCGCTTGCCGTCCGGCTGCATGATCTCCCGCACGAACTGGCCGTTCGTGAACGGGAACTGGCCCGGCCCGTACAGGGTGGGTGCGGTAGTCACCGCCTAGTTGGTGCTGGTGTAGGCAGTGAGTTGATCCTCGATGCTGCCGGCAGTCGGCAGCGCAGCTTAGAAGCTGGCGGCGCTCCAGAGTTTCACAGATGGCACGATGAAGCACTTTCCCGGCAAAGCGGGAAACGGCGAGAGTATCCTTTGGCATGTTGTTCCCCTAATGTTCCGCCCCATGTGTGAGATCCTCCTCCCATAGAAGGAATCACAGAGCACTTTACACAGCCCGGCGTAGAACACGAGAGTAATTTGTCTCTTGTTTCCTCTTTATGCTGTGGCATTGTGCCGCAGGCTGATTGGCTCAGGTGTGCGGCAACTGATGGTTTGGCATGCTTCCGATTGCTGGCGCCCGCGATCTATCCGGGCAGTTTCGTCATCACGTTGTTGGCGGCCGGTGATGATCGGCTCCTGGTGCGTTGCCCATCCGTTCTCATGCGGTTTGTGATTGACGGGCGGGCCGGCAGATCTTGCGAGCATCCCCGAGCAGGCATCCGCCTGGCGCGCAGGGCTTCATCCCGATGGGTATGGATGACCCAATGGGGATCGGTGCGGGCAGGCGGCGCGGGGGGCTGGCAACTGCACCGGTGAGCCGCAAGGTTGTGCTGGAGGGGGGGGCGCCTGGCGGGCGGAGGCGGATGGGAAACCTGGTTTTGCGTTTCTTTGACGTGTGGGAGAAGGGGGCGGTCGCGGATGGCAAGACGCTGGATGCGGTGGTGGTCATTCTGGGGGGGGTAACCTTTGGCCGCTTTGCCGCTACGACAAATTGTCATGTTCGGACCAACATGTCGTCAGATCGGGCAAAAACGGGGTCGGCGGCCGGGTGGGGAGGGTACGGTACTACAACGGTGAGAGTACGGTGTGAGTCGGGAGCCGAATCGGACGCAACACAGGAGCACAACATCCTGTGTTTCCGTGTTTTCACGGATGGGCTCGGGGCCGGATTGCCTGGATGAGAAGGGCCGTGGCCGTGCTTTTTCCGGCCCATCGCGGGGTGCGGAAAGTGCATAAGACGCTCCAGGTGACTGTCTTTTTCGCCCACGGCATGGTGGTCTGCGCTCGGTGAACCGCATCTGTAATTTGGCCGGCGGGGTCGTCACACTGCCCGCATGAAGAGCAATTCACCTCCCGCGGGCAAAGGCCCGCATCGTGATCCGGCCGGGGAGCGGTCCTGGCGTCGGCTTCTGAAGCAATTCGCCGCCTGCGGGCAGAGCGTCCGCGAGTTCTGCAGCTCACGGGGGCTGAGCGAGTCTTCCATCTACGCCTGGCGACGCACCCTCGAGCGACGGGACAGCCAGACTGCCTCGCGACGGCTGCAATGCCCGGAGTTTGTGGAACTTCGTCCGCAGCAGCCGACATCCGGGAGCGACGAGGGGGAGGCACCCCTGGAGATCGTCGCCGGCGATCGCCGCCTGCTGATTCGAGGCGGATGCGATCGCGATCTGCTCCGGACGTCCTTGCCGTGCTGGGGGGCAGAGGTGCTGGTTCTGCCCATGAACATGGCACTGGCGACCCCCAAGTCTGACATTTTGACGCGATGGGGTTTGCACGGTGTGGGTACGGGGAGGGTACGGTGTGGGTCGAGTTCTTTTGCACAAGCGGATGTCAATATGTCGTATGGGTTCTGCGGCGCTGTTTCATCGGGAATTTGCGGAAGATGGGTTGGAGGCGGGGCCGGCCAGGTGCGGGGTCGCGGGAGCCAAAGGCTCCGTTTTTGTCCTGTGCATCCGGGCAAGGCCACTTATACGGCTTGTGACCAATGGGGGCGCTGGCAAACCTTCCGAAAGGGCCCGGGCACGCATCCGTCTGGCGCGCATGCCTTAATCCCGATCCATATAATTCTTGCCTTACCGCACTTATGTGGCATTAATATCAATGGTGAACAAAGGGCGGGGCCGTGCGGAGAGAGGACGCTTGTGTGAGAGGATCGCAACGAAACAAGCTAACGTTGCAGGGAGCGGTGTCCGCGTGCATTGAGCCGCTGGAGACGCGGGTGCTGTTCAGCCGGTTGGTGGGGCTGGACGTGTCGCAGTTTCAGGGCACGCTCTCGCAGTCCAATTGGAACACCATCGCATCGAGCAAGCAGTTCGCGATCATCCGCGCCAGCTACGGGACCAGTTCGCAGGACACGCAATTCACTAACAATGCGCCCAAGGCGATTGCCGCGGGCATGTACGCCGGGTTCTATCACTACGCCTATTACGACGTGGCCGGACACACTCCCACCGCCGAAGCCGACAACTTCTGGAACACCGTCAGCAGCTACATGAGCGCGGACGGCAAGCACCTCATGCCGGTGCTTGATGTCGAAGAGAACGGCGATCCCACCAACGGCCAGTCTCTCTCCGCATGGGTCAACTCATGGTGTGAGCGCGTCATCAGCGATGCGGCGGGGGTGGGGCTGACCGTGCATCCGATGATCTACTGCAACCTCAGCGATGCGCTGCGGCTGGATGGGAGCGGAGCCTCGTACACGCCCGCCAAGTACTACCCGCTCTGGGTTGCCAACTGGAATTCGCCGAGCAACGTGCAGATAGATCAGCCGGATATGGCCGTCGGATCCAGCCAGATCCCCTGGCAGCATGCCTGAACCCGACCTTCAAATACTCCTGCTGGAGCTTCTGGCAATACACCTCGACGGGATCCACCGCCGGCATCAGCGGGAACGTCGATCTCGACGTCTTCCAGGGGGACAGCGATGTGATCAAGGACTACGTCATCGGCTCGGCGCGCTGGGCGGTCGGAACGCGGGTCGAGGTCACCCGATGGGACACCAGCCTCAACGTTCTAGCCAATTACGATGGGGGCGGAACGCTGGGCACGCAACCGAACGGCGCCACGGGTACGATCATTGACGGTCCCGAGTATGGCGCCAGTTTCATCCGCTACAAGGTCGATTTTGACACCGGCGCGGACGGCTGGGTCGGGGAATACCAGAGCATCTGCCCGCCAGGCGACGCCAACGCAGGGACTGCGATCGAGTGGCTTTCGACGGCTACGCCCGGACAGGCATCGAACCCCGATCCCGCCAACACCTCTTCGCCGATAAGCTCCCTGCCCACGGATTTCACCTGGACGGCCGCTTCGGATGCCACCAGTTATCGGGTCTATCTGGATGGAATCTTCAAGAGCACCGTCAGTACGCCGTCTTATGCGGCACGGCTCGATCTCCGATGGCACGCATACCTGGCGGATCGACTCGGTCAATGCAAACCTGATCACCACGGGCACCACGTGGACGTTCGTGCTGCAGTCCGCGCCGCCGGCGCCGGCAATGCCGAACCTGGCCAGCTATAGCGACTCCGGTGTATCGAGCAGCGACGACATCACCAACATCAACACCCCCACGTTCTTCGGTACCGCCCAGGCGAACAGCACCGTCAAACTCTATCGCGCCGGTTCTATCCTCATCGGCACCGGGACGGCGAACGTCGTCGGGCAGTGGACCATCGCGGTTTCGGCACCGTTGTCGGATGGAACCCACAGCATCACCGCCACCGCAACCGACAACCTTGGCAGCACCAGCGATCCGTCGGCGGCGCTCAATGTGACCATCGACACCACCGCGCCGGGGGCGGGATACGGCGGGCAGACACCCGTCCGCGGCGATGGCACGATGAACTTCACCATCGTCTATACCGACGGCGGGAGCGGCATGGATGTGGGAAGCTTCGATTCCTCTGATATCACCGTCACCGGGCCTAATGGCTACAACGCGACCGCGACGTTTATCAGCGTGGATGTCGGTACCGACGGATCGCCGCGCACAGTCACGTACCAGATCCCCGCGCCGGCGGGACCTGGACGCTCGACGACAACGGGACGTACACCGTCCAGCAGAATACCAGCCAGACGCGCGATGTCGCAGGAAATTGCACGCCGTCCGGTACGATCGACACGTTCGTCGCGACAATCCCGTTTGCCTACCTTGACGGCTCGACACTCAACCTCGATTTTGATGGCTCGATGAATCCGATCAGCCTCGGAATCAGCGGCGCCAACGTCACGGCCACGCAGAACGCGATCACCTATAGCTTTGCCAGCGCGTCCGTCGCCAGCATCGTGGGTAACGGCACCGGTTCGGACGATCATCTCGGCATCGATGACGCAATCTCGCAGCCGATCGCTTTTAACGGGGGCGCCGGAAACGACACACTCGACGTCAACGCAGGCACGGTAACCTTCAATTCCGACCTCCATGCAACCACGAGCAATCTCACCGTCAACGTCAACAGTGGCAGCGCCGTCGTCTTCAATTCAGTGCAGCATCTTGCCGCGTTGAACATCGCGGGTGCGACCGCGAACGTGGGCGCGGGAGGGAGCAACGGGCTTTACGTGACAAACCTCACGCTGGACTCCGCCGCTGCCCTGGATATGAACGACAACGATCTCGTTGTGAATAATGGCGATTTCTCGACGATCCAGGATCTAGTCTTCACAGGCTACCGCGACCACATCGACAGCACCGCTACCGGCATCGTCTCCTCCACCAGCCAAGCCACGGGTGGCAACACGATGCTGATGCTGTTCGATAACTCGCACGTCGGCGCCACTGAGTGGCCGCCGGGCTCTGGGAATACCATTGGCGCCAACGCCATCGTCGGCAAGTACACCTACTTCGGGGACACGAACCTCGACGGCCAAGTCACGGGTGACGACTACAGCGCCATCGACGCAAGCCTTGGCACGACGGGGCTCGATCCGGGCGTCGCGATCCTTTACGGGGACACCAACTTCGACGGAAACATCACCGGCGACGACTATAGCTCGATTGACGGAAACCTCGGGTTGGGTGTTGGGAACCCTCTGACTCGGCCGGAGCTTCCGCAAGCCCTCTCGATCCAGCGCGCCGCCGATTTCCTGCTCTGATCGCCTCGTTCACAACTCAAATGTGTCTTCTGCCTTTTGCAGGTACGCGAAGAAGCACATGCGTTCCACGTCTTGGCTGATCCCGCGCAGCGCGAAGAGCTTGAAGAACCAGGCCCGATCACGTTCGGTTGGATGTTCCGGCGGTGCCGAGGCCGGGCCGACCAGCTCAGCTGCATCGACGCCGATTACGTAATCGCAGAGAAAGAGAATATCCATCTCATCGGCCGTCTGCGTGGAGAGCACGACGACGCGGTGCTTGCGGATCATCTCCCGCAGGTAGCGATCGGCCATTTTCACTTCGAGCTTGTCGAGAACATCCAGGTACGCGAGAATTGCCGGATCCTGCTTCCACTGGTTGGCCTGCCGCTCTTCGTCGCGGAACTGCTCGAGGGCCGCGTCAAAGTGCGCCTGAAGACGCTCATAGAACGTCTCCACCTCATGCCCGGCGAGCCAGCGCACGATCATCAACTCGCCCGGCCGGCGGTAGATGTGGTAGTCGTTTGTCGAAAGATGGCGGCTCTTTGGAAGGCTCAGCAATTTGGTCGCATCGCCCGCAGACTCGGGCGTGATGATCGGGGCTTCGGCGATCTTGGCCTTCTCCAGGCGCACGATGCGCTTCTGGATATCGCGAGCCAGATCGGGATCAAGTCCGGTCAGAAGCTCCGCATCGAATTTGCGCTTTCCCTCAAAGACCGCCACCAGTTCCGCGTGCATGCGAAAGGCATCAGATTTGTCCTTCGCCCGCTGCGCGGGATCGAGCCGCCCGCTTGGACTGGTCACCGTTTTCGTCAAAATCTTCGTTGGGATCTTCGAACATGCCGACACAATAGCCGCAAAGGCGCGTTGTGGGGACCTGCTGTTGATTCCCCGTCGCGCTCAGCCAAGCGCACGAAAGACCGCCGGCCGATCAAAGACGCGTTCGAACAGAGCGGCGCGGCTGGCGGCGGACCACAACTCCAGCTCCGCATCCCCGCGCACGTTTACCAGCACATCCACACGGTCGGCTCGTATCCGGCAGGTAACATCCTCGACGACCGAACAGTTTGTCCGATCCAGGCCATCGGCCAAGCGGAGCAGTGCGGCGCCGACCTTTACTGTCCGGCGCAAACGCTTGGGGAGCTTGGCGTACTCCGCGTGCGAACGTCTGGGCATCGCCTTACGATGATAGCGTGCGATGTTGGCAATCGCCCGCACCTCGTTCCGCGCAAACGGCTCTAGGTCGCCCTTGAGGATTAGATACATGCTGTGCTTGTGATGCTTCTCGCGGCCGATGAGTGCGCCGATGTCGTGCAGCAGAGCAGCATATTCGATCAACTCGCGCTCCTGGCGTCCCAGACCGTGAAGGCGGCGAAGCTGATCGAACAATCTCATGCACACCGCCGCCACGTGCTCGCCGTGCTCCCGATGCCAATGACAGCGCCGCCCCAGGTCCAGGATCGCCCGTCGCCGTGGATTGGCCACCTGCCGGCGGATCTCTAGCTCCGGGCGGTGCCGCGCCAGGTAGTCTATCAAGATGCCTTCGCGCAGCGCCGACCCACACACGATCAGTTGGTCGATGTTCAGCCTGCCGGAAAACCTCCTGGATCAGAACCGCCGCCGCCAAAATTTGATCGCGCCGCTTGTCGTCGAGGCCGCGCAGCGCCGCCCGCTGTTCGGATTTGCTCTCGATCAGCACACCCAGCAGCTTCTCAAGCGACTCCCGCTCGAGGCTTGCGCGCCCTTCCCCACCGTCGCCAAACTCGGCACACATGGCGGTGAGGTTCTCAACCGCGCCGCTTGTCCCGATCAACCGCACCGGCTTGAGCCGCTGCACGTCTTCAAGAATCGGCCCGAGCTCCGCATCGTAGTGCGCGAGCAGCGCCTTAAGCTCCTTTGCCTCCACCGGATCTGACTTGATATATCGCGCCGTCATTCGTGCCGCCCCAAGCTTCCGGCTCTCCAGAAGCAGTGGCCTTTCCGCGTCGCCGACGATGAACTCCACGCTCCCCCCGCCCACGTCCACGATCAAATGCGGCCGGCCATCCAAGTTTTCCTGATGACGCACCCCCAGATAGATCAGCCTCGCCTCATCCCGCCGAGACGACGCGGATGTGAATCCCCATCTCGCGCCGAACCTGCTCGATGAACTGCCCGCCGTTCCTGGCCTCTCGAATCGCGCTGGTTGCGACCGCCACCAGTTGTTCACACTGCCACCGATGCGCCTCCGCCGCAAAACGCCGCAGCGTGAGCTGTGCCCGCTCCATCGATTCCCGCGTCAACCGATGCGATGGGAACGACGCCCGCCCCAGCCCCACCATCTCCCGCTCCCGCGCCAGCACCGTCAGCCCCCCGCCAGCGTCAACCTGCGCGATAATCATGTGGATACTGTTGGAGCCCACGTCCACTGCCGCCAGGCGCACTTCGTCGCGCGGGCGTGCCCCGGTCCACAGGCGGCTTTCGGTCTTGAGTACGTCAAAACCCGGTTCATGATGATCCCGTCAAACAAATCCTACTGATCCCGCCTGAGCCTGAGGTTACTGGGTCGTGCCGAACACGCTAAGGCGTTTCAAACTCCGCCGGCAGCGTCGTGGCAAGCAACTCTTTCGCCCGCTCGCCGTTCTGCGCCGTGGATTCTTCTTCTCCACCTACACTTCTGAGCGCCTTCAAGATCTCCGCCTGCATGGACGACCCATCCTTGCTCCACAGCCGCGCAAATCGATCCAACTGTGATTCGCTTTCGCGCCAGCACCTTTGCGACAATTCCAGCACCCGCCCATAGATCGCCGGGTTATGCAGCGGCAATTCCTGATCGAGCGCCGTCCGCAGGCACTGCTCGCCAAGCACCACGAGATCGTGCCACAGTCCCAGCGAGTCCTGAAGCCGCTTGAAGGATCGAAACAGCGTCACACCAATCGCAAATCCCAGCGGCTCGGCCAGCTCCAGCCTATACCGCAGCAGCTTTCCGTCGATCCGCAGCGCATGCACGTCTTCCGTGGCCTGCGATCCTTCGCCGGTCCGCACCCGCGTCAGACGGTCGGCCCGTTTGACAAACGACTCAAGCTCTTGCGGCACCGCCCGCTTGAGCAGCGACGCCTGCACCTCCCGCGTATCGACCAGTTCCGGTTCGATCGCCCACCACCCGCCCAGCCCCTTGAGCACCTGCGAAACCGGTGCTTTGCGCGTTGCCCGCCGTTGCAGCTTCGCACGACGCTCCTGAAGCTGCCGCGCAAGCCAGCGTGCTGGCGCGGCGAAGCGCTCTTTGCGCCGAAAGTCGGCCAGGTGCATCAGCATGACATCGAGATCGCGGACTGGCCCCAGCGCCCGCCTCAGCCGCCGCAGCGTTGCCGCAAAATCCACGCGCGTTTCCTCAGGCAGCAGCGGCTCGAGCAGATCGATCGCTGATTTCAGGCGCCGCGTCGTGACCCGCGCATCGTGAATCGCCCCGGTATCCCATGAGCGCACGCGCCGCGGCGCCAGCCGGCGCAGGTCCTCCACCCGCCCGCTCAGGAACGCACTCAGGTCATTTTCTTGCCGTCGTTTGGACATCGCCAAGCCATTCTAATCGCTTTCCTCACCGTGCGATCATCCCATCTCCCCCGCGACAGCCGAATTCCGTTAAGATGTCACGCACACTATGGCCAAGCTCGACCATTTCGTTGATCCCTTCCGCATTACCGATGGCAGCCGCTTTCGCTTGAAAGACCACGATCCCGCAGACACCCGCGGCATCCGCGGAAAGAAGAAAGCCGCCCAGCATCTCAAAGCCGGCGTGGAGATGCTCGCCGAGTTGCAGGAACGCCTCTACGCCGACGATCGCTGGGCGCTTCTGCTGATCTTCCAGGCCATGGACGCCGCCGGGAAGGACTCGACCATCAAGCACGTCATGAGCGGCATCAACCCGCAAGGCTGCCAGGTCTTCTCCTTCAAATCCCCCAGTACCGAGGAATTGGACCATGACTTCCTCTGGCGCACCAATCGGCATCTCCCCGAGCGTGGCCGGATCGGCATCTTCAACCGCTCCTACTACGAAGAAGTCCTCGTCGTCCGCGTCCACCCCGAGCTGCTCAACCACCAGCGCATCCCCTCGGAGCTCGTAACCAAGAAGATCTGGAAACACCGCTACGAGGACATCAACTGCATGGAGCGCTACCTCACGCGCAACGGCATCGCTATCTGCAAATTCTTCCTCCACGTCTCCAGGGAGGAACAGAAAAAGCGCTTCCTCGCCCGCCTCGATGAGCCGCAGAAGCACTGGAAGTTCTCCCCCGCGGACGTCCGGGAACGCGAGCACTGGGACGCCTATCAGACTGCTTACGAAGAAGCGATCCGCGCCACCGCGACCGAGTACGCCCCGTGGTACGTCGTCCCCGCCGACCACAAGTGGTTCAGCCGGATCGTCGTCGCCGCCGCGATCACCAATAAGCTGCGCGCTCGACTTGAAGTATCCCAAGGCCGAAGCCGACGCCCGCGAATTCGCCGCCGCCCGCGCGACGCTCGAAGACGAGAAGGGCTGAGCGCGCTCAGCCCATCCGCAAAGCGGCCACATACGCCACGATCCCCAGCAGCGAGAATACCCAGTAATCCCGCGGCATGATCCACCACCACGTCGGCGCATGCCACCAGATGTGCTCGCGCCGGAAGCGCCTGATCCCAAACGCCGGATTGATCAGAAACCAAAGAAAGTCCTCAACGATGAAGAAAAGGATGAGGAAACTCATCACCCGCAGCTCCATCGCCCACGACCATTGCCAGACCGCAATCGCAAACGGCAAATGAACCAGCAGCAGAATAAACAACTGCACCCAGAGGTGATATCCCGTCAGCGGCCGGCCGCCGTACAGCAGGTTCGTCCAGCGGTTGCGGATGCGCCAGGTCGGCAGTTTCTCCGCCCATCCGTGCGGGCCTTCAATCTCGATTTCCAGCCGGGCAAATGCGTACGCGGTGGCGACCAGATAAACGGCGAAGATTAGATGCTGCAAAGCTTCCTCCAGGACTTGGCAATGATAGGGCGGAAACTCCCGCACCAGCGCTTTCAAAGTGCGGCAGCGTAGACCGGGGTTCGCAACAGCTTCGCACAGCGCGCCGCGATCTGCCTTGCCGCATCCGGCCGGCCACACCGCGCCGCCGCCGCCCGCATCCGTTCCAGCCGTTCCGGCTCATTCAGCAGCGCCTCGAGTTTGTGCCCCAGTGTCGCCAGGTTGTTCGCCTTGATCGCGCAGCCGTTCTCCAGCAGAAAGTCGCTGTTGCGCTCCTCCTGCCCGGGGATCGGCTCAACGATCATCATCGGACATCCCCGCGCCAGCGACTCCAACGTCGTCAGCCCGCCCGGCTTGGAGATCACCACATCCGCCGCCGCCATCAGCTCATCGACCTGCTTGGTATACCCGATCACCCGGCACAGATGCTGCGGATGCGATCCAAGCATCTCCAGCCTGTTCTTCGCATCGATGTTGTTCCCGGTCACCACGCAAATCTGAATCGGTCGCTTCACGCCCCGCACCGATCGATAGATCTGCTCCACCGATCCGACCCCGAATCCCCCGGCCATCTGCAACACCAGGGGCCGCTCGCAGTCAAACCCATGCGCCCGCCGGCACTCGTTGCGGTCTTTCCGTTCCCCAAAGGCCGGGTCGATCGGAATCCCCGTCGCATGCACCCGCTCCGGATCGACGCCGCAAGCCGTCACATACGCCCGCGCCTCGTCCGTGGCCACGAAATACCCCTCGCAAGGATCGTTCAGCCACATCCCGTGCACGTCGAAATCCGTCACCACCGTTACCTGCGGAAAATCCACGCGCCCGCCCCGCCGCATCCACGCGGTCAGCTCCGGCGGCAGGAAGTGCGTGTTGATCGCCAGGTCCCAATGCTGGCTGGTGAGGAACCGCGTGAGGCGTGAGAAATTCGCCCGTTCCAGCGTCAGCCGCAGCTTCGTCCCCGCCCCGCTCTCAGCCGGATGATCCAGCATGTCGTACATGAGACCCGCCAGCCGCGGAGCGCGCTCGACGAACCGAAAGTACCCCTTCCCATATGCACGGCGAAACGCCCCGTTGGTCAACTGAAGCACATCCACGTGCGCGATCGTCGCCTGCGGCAGCATTTCCTCCAGCGCCGCTTCCACCGCCTGCGCCGCCCGGACATGGCCCGACCCAACCGACGCCGACAAAATCGCAATCCGCGGCCACGGCCCCCGCCGGCGCACCACGCGAAACGCACGCTCCTGGTCGCGCCGCCAGCTGCTGCCCAACGTCGCCCGCTCTGATGCCCGCCGAAACATCGCTGTCATCGTCGTCATACCCGTGACTCCGCTTCGTTCACAATTCCCGCTCCAACTCTCGCCGCCTTCTTGTGGGTCAGCGGCCGATCGGCTTCACTCGCATCGGCCTGGGCCGCCACCGCCACCGCCCGATGGCATACCTCCCACAGCGCCTTCAAATCCTGTCCCGGCGCGTGCCGCGCGATCCGCTGGGGAGCGTTGCGCGACATCCGCCGGCGTTGTGCCTCGTCATAGAGCAGTTGGACAATCGCATCCGCCCACGCCAGCGGCTGCTCGCCCGCCAGCACGCCGCCGCTCACCTGATCCTCGACGAATTCCACCGCCGCCCCGCGATCCCCCACGATCGCCGGCAACCCCAGCGCCAGCGCATCCACCGCCGTCTGCCCCGAGACATCGTCCCGATGCGGATGCACCAGCAGATCGCCGCTGCAATACAGCGTCGCCAGTTTCTCCCCGCGCGCCGGCACCACCTGCACCGGTAACCCCTTGAGCCTCTTCATCACCCCTCGCACCCAGGGCGTATCCTCGGTAAACACCAGCGCCACGTCGCTTCGCTTCTGACAGACCAACTCGAACACCGCCGCCAGCAACTCCCCATCCGCACCCGATCCAATCCCCACCGAACAGATCAGCCGCCGCGGCGCCCGCACCTTGGTCTTGAGCCAGATCTCCTGATGATCGCTGAGCCCGACCGGACGCTTGGCCGGCTCGGCTGGTGCAGCCAGCGCAATCCGCTCGTTCGCAATGCCCAGCCCAGCAACCGCCGCCCTTCCGGCCCGGCTCTTTACCACCACGCGTGCCGCCCGCTGGTACAGCCACCGCGAAAGCCCCCTCGCCGCCTCGCTCAGCCGGTAATCGCCGTTGGTGCACGACAGCACCGCCTTCTCCACATCAAGATGGCACGCCGCAACCACCGGCACCCGCAGCATTTTCGCCGCCAGAACCCCGCACCATCCCATCGGCCCCGGCGTGTTCACCACAATCACGTCGAACTGCTTCCGATCCGAAAACTCCAGCACCTCGAGCACCGGCGGAATCGCAATCGCCCAATCGCCGGCCCCAATTGTCTGCTGCAACAGCGGCTCGAACCGGCGATGGCTCGCGCAACCGCATCCGTCTGTTTCCCGCAGGTCAGAACGGCCCAATCGAGCCCTCGATCATCGGCAAATCGTGCCGCATCCCGCGCGCAGCCACCGCCGCCCCATCGCCTTCGATCGCATCCAAGAACAATCCCACCCGCAGACTGATCCGATCGGTTCCAGCCTCGCTTCCCGTCAAGCGCGGCAACAGTTGCCGCTCCTGGTTCTGATGGAACAGCGCGAAGTAATACGGCAGGAACAGCGCCTGCTGCGCCGCTACCGCCGAGACCGCATCGAAGATCTCCCCGAGCCGCCCTTCCCGCGCCGCCTCCACGGCCGCCCGCGTGATCCCGCCGCTCACATCGCGCATCAGCGACGACATCAGCGCGAACATCGCCTCGTGCTCCGACAGGGCGCCCGCCCTTCCCGCAGCGCTGCGCCAATCGCCGGATGCTCCCCCATCCGTGACAGCAGCGACCGAATGAGCAATTGGTTCAAGAGCGCCGTCCCGCGCCGCCGCACTCGGGAACGCCAGCAGATCCCGCGTCTTGTTCACCACGCCCCCCGCAAGATGCCGCGCCGCGGCCCGCGCCATGACCAGCCGCCCCTTGCTCTGCGTCCCCACCAGCCTCCCGCCAAAGCAGGCGGCGACCGACCGCCTGGGCGCGAGCTGATTCAGGTAGTAGCGAATCCCCACGCCGTAGAAATTGTGTCGCAGCTTGATGCTGGAACCCGCTTCACCGCCGGGCCGGCACCGTCCTTCGCACAGACAATTCAGCACGTCCGCAACCGAGCGCACATCCGCCGGAAACTCCGTCCACGTCCGCCCGATGTTGAAGAGCCCGTGATCGTCGCTCCCGGCCGTGCGCGCCTTGGCCCAGGGCGTCTCGTAAAGCGCCGCCAGGTCATGCACCCGCTCCATCTGGCCAATCGCCTTTTCATCGAGCGTCGCCAGCTGCCGCTCAAAGGCATCCCGATGCAGCGTGCTGTGCGCCCCGTTCAGGCACTCGAAGCCCTTGAACAGGAGCAGCAGCCGCTCGATGTGCCACCGCGAAAGCTTCCCGTTCTGCCGGTAAAGCGGGTGCGCCACCGCATGAGCCAGCTTCTGCGCCGCCACGTACTGTGCGACCTGGTAGATATCCTGGGCAACGCTCTGAAGCGTCGTATGATCCTGGGCACTGATTCCCCACACCAGCAGGTGAATCTTGCAATGGTCTTCCGGGAAATAGCAGGTCAGCTCTTCCCCGATGATCACATCCTCCCGCGGCAGCAGTTCGCTCACCCCCGCGATCGAATCGTGATCCGTGATGGTCACGAAATTCATCCCGCGCATCGTCGCCTGCGCAGTAAACTTCTTCCGGCTCGCTGTAGCTCTCCGGGCATTGCAGCGCCAGCAGCACCGCTTCATCCGCCTCGGTGCTGGCGCGGCTGTGGCAATGCAGATCGATTCGAACCGGAACCCCTTGGGGCTTGACAACTCCGCCCATCGCCCAACTCCTTTCGACTGCGGCACGACAACGCGCTCGTGCAACAACTTTTGAGGCGCGTGGCATCGTGACGCCGGGGCTCCTTCCCCGGCGAAGACACGCCGACCCTCACGGAGACGGCGAGTGCTCCGGTCGTATTATCGAACATCCCTGTGAGCGTCAGGCGATTGCTGCGCTAAGACCTGATGAACCGGCGGATGCACCCTCCCCGTTGGAGGTTTGTGCATGTCGTTTTCAGGGGTCTGGACCGTGGAGCGGGGTATTCTGGCAGATGGCTCGGACGGCGAGGTTTGGCAACTTCCGGTGGTGGCTGGCGGATTTCCGACAAAGGGCCGCTCGCGACGCTGGGGCTGACGGATTGGTGAAAATGGGCAATCGGCGGGGCTGCACAGCCAGAGAGGTCGGGCTGGTGTTCTTGAGCCATTGGGCACGTTGGCGGCGCCCTCACGCCTCTTGTCGATCATTCTTCTGCCGAGGAGCATCGCTGCCGCCTGCTAAGAGGTCTTACACGGATGCTCCGGGCACCAAAGTAGGCTTTTGGCCCCCGCAACCCGCCGCTGCCCCGAACCCATCTGCCGCAAATTGTCGATTAGCACTACAGCGCTGGATCCTTCTTAAGTCCTTATCCGCTCGTGTTTTTACTCACCGTTTCTCGCCGCCAATCGCCGACGCCGGGATGTAGAGTTAAAGGACCACATGCTTCTGACAGAACCCTATCCCGCGCCATCGAGACGCCCGACAGCGCTGACTCGCCGCAAGCCCTACAGGGCCTCCGGGTTGCTTCGGCAACGCCTTGAGTGCTGTGCTAAGAGCCTGTTTGTGAAGAAGCATCCCAACAGAGGACATTCCGCTCCCAAGTTGCACCCAATCGCCTCCCGGCCCACACCGTACTCTCACCGTTGTAGTACCGTACCCTCCCCACTCCTCCCCGAACCCGGTTTTTGCCCCTTCTGACGACATAGTGGTCCGAACATGACAATTTGGCGGACCGGCCAAGCGGCCCGAGGGGCCCTTTGAGCACTTCAGCGCTGAATCGTCCGTAAGCCATTGTCTACTCAAGTGTTGACCGCAGTTCCTGGACTGAAATCGCCAGCTTAGCGCTATCGTGTTAGATTGTACGGAATAACCCCTACGCGGGTAGTGGGTAAGTTTGAAAAGGATATTTTGATGCCACTCAGACAAAACCAGATTGATTCGCTGGTGGCGGCAGCGAATGCAGGCAGCGGTATCGCGTTACGGGCGTGAGACAGATGGGCGCAGTCTATCATCGCTGCGGAACTATCCGAGCCTGGGGAGTCTTCTCATCCCCATACGTCATTAACGTCACCAGGCGGCGGATGTTATTTGCCATCTCGTCGGAACTGTTCGCGTCGTAGCGCAAGGCGATGGCATAGGCGATAGCGAGGCGCGTGGCCTCGGCATTATCCGAGGGCTGGATAGCAGACATGACGATTTCCTTTCTCCGGCGGATCGCGTCGGCAAAACCGTCCGCCGGGGAAATCATTTTAACCCATAAGCCCAACCAATTCCTCGATTTCCCACACATGATCTGTCAACTTCGCCTCCATCGCGGGCGTTACCCGCAACGTCTGGTGAATCCGGCAGAAGTTGTAGTACATGAAGTGCAGCGCGATCATGTGGCCGTGGTTCTCAAGCTTCTTTGAGAAGGCGTTGGTAAGACGGGTGAAGCGCCGCATGCCCATCCGCATGGTGAGGTTCTGGTGCTCGACGTAGGACGTAGAGATATGATCGGGGTCGGGATCGCCCACCATTGGCTCGGGGCGAGCGGCAACGCACACCGGAGGGCTGTAGCGGGCTTCGCCAACGCGATCCTGAGCGTACGTCTTAATGAGCATCGCGTAGTCAACCTCTGTGCCAAAGGCCAGGTTTACGGCTTCGCGATAGGGAGCCCAGCCATCGCTGGTCATCTGAATGCGATCGCTCAGGCGTGAAGCCAGATCGGCCACAAAAACGTTGGCGTATCCGCCGCTGCGAAGGCCGACAAGCCAGCTAATCACCAGCTTCGATTTGGCGTCCAGGGCAACCCACGTCCAGCAGTCGCCGTAGCCCTTGCCGTAATGCCTCTTTTTGCAGTTCTGATTCTTCACCCCGACGAATGACCAGATTTCATCGACCTGCACGCGCTTTGTTTCCAGGCTGCACACATTCTCATCGTGATACGCCTTGCAAGCCTCCCCCATGCCGCACAGCAGCTTAATGACCGTGTTCTTGGCCACCCCGGTCATACGGACGGTCGAGCGGATAGAACATCCCTCAACCAGAGCGGAAATCACGCGGACCCATTGCTCGGTGCTTAGCTTGTTCATACTGACCATTATGCTTGAGCGATTAGGCATTGTCAAGCGGATGTTGTAATAATAATACAACATTCGTTATGGAGCACAACCGCCTTGGGTTCTCCTGATTTCCAGTGAAGAAACCCTTGAAATTGTTCGATAGGTGTTGTAATATCAAACCAACACGGTTAGTTTGATATGCAGGAGGCGGCGTGAACGAATCATTTGGTCAAATCTTCAAAAGGCTACGCATTGCGTCTGGGCAGACGCTGCGTTCCTTCTGTGCCGCTAACGATTACGATCCCGGAAACATAAGCAAGATAGAGCGCGGCAGGATGCTCCCCCCATCATCACGCAAGCTGGTGGAGGGCTATGCAAAATCGCTTGGCGTAAAGAGAGGTTCGCAGGACTATCAATCACTAATAGATTCTGCTGCGGCAGAATGTGGGCGCGTTCCCGATGATCTGATGGGAGATCGAGAACTTGTTGACAAGCTTCCGGTGCTTTTCCGGGCATGCGTGACAGCAAGCCCCACACCGATGGCCTCGATGAATTGATTGACAAGATACGCCGAGCGTAGGAATGAACAGATTTAGGGTGGATTTTGTCACTGACGAGCAGTTGCGACGCATAGCAGAGGGCTATCTCAACAAGCAGCATCCGAGCGGAAAGCTTCCGATCCCCATTGAGGAGATAATCGACCTCAAGGAAGGCATCGATATCATCCCAATCGAAGAACTGAGCAAATACGGACATGAAGCCTTCCCATCGAGGGACAGGAAGACGATTTACATCGACAGAGGGATATACGGGCACAAGAATCCTAACCGGCTGAGGTTTACGCTCGCCCACGAGCTCTCACACATCGTCCTTCATTCTCCCGTATTCGATGCTGCTGATTACATCGACATTGCTGGGTGGAAGAAATTCCTTGCCGAAATTGGTGACGAGATGCTGAAGCGACTTGAGTCGCAAGCGCACAAAATGGCCGGCTTTCTTCTTGTTCCAACCGAAGACCTATCTCACCAGTACTCGATGATGGCCGAGCGTCTGGAACACGACGGCATCGACATCAAGAAGTTGCCTCCAGAGGCGCTAAAGCACATTGCAAAGAAGATCGGGGAGATATTCCAAGTTTCATCAGGTGTAGTCCACCGTCGCGCAGTCCGGGAAGGTCTTTGGAACTGGGACGACATCCCCGCTTAACGTTTCGCCTCCCACCGCTTCGCCGCCGCCTTCCTGGCAATCTCTTTCCGCCGCTTGGCCGACAGCTTCTTCGCCCTGGCCTTACCGCCCTTGGCACCCCCGAGCCGACCCAGTGCCACCGCCGCCGGGTTCTTGCCCGAATCTGCTGCCTCATCTGGCGGCGCATTGCCTGTAGCAATATCCACGATAAGCTTAGCAAGCTGGTTGGGATCGCGTGGGCACTTTGGATGCTTCATGCGTCCAATGTGGCATGTGAATCTGGGCGGGTCAAGCTTAAACGCTCAAGCAGAATTTCAAACTGACCCACTACCCCTACGCGATATTGACATCATATTAACATCCGCTTGTGCAAAAGCTCCGACCCACACCGTACCTACACCGTGCAAACCTGACCGCGTCAAAATGTCATCTTCGCGGCTCGCCGTGCAGTTGCCAACCACCCGACGCCCCCGCCAACACGCCCAGCGCGGATTCTCACCGGCCCACCGTGCGCTGCACCAAGGTGCACAACCCAGGCCGTTTCATCCTGATCGTCGCCCCAACGCATCCCCATTCGTCATCCATACCAATCGGGATTGAAGCCTGCGCACCAGGCGGATGCCTGCTCGGGCATTCTCGCAGGATCTGCCGGCGCGCCGGTGAGTCACAAACCGTATCGCTCCCTCGCCCTGCACAGGCGGATGGTTTTGGTTCGCGCTCCGGCAGAAAACCGATTCCGGACGCCAGAATCAGCATTATTCTGACGCCATCTGGCCCATCCGGCTGGAAAATTCTCGTTACTTTCTTGCTCTTTGCCGAACTCGGGTTATCTTAGAATCTGGTGAGGAGAGTTCAAATCTGGGTTTGCCCCTGGGAAAGTGGAAGCTATGAGGCGAGGGCTCGTATCGACAATCGTCGGGATCGTGGTTGTTGTCGCTTTTTCCAGTGTCAGTCGTGCCGCATTGGATCTGACGACCCAGTTGCCCACCGTGGTAGCCCAGTTTGTCGCCGTCAACTATGACGCGGGATCGCACGTGTTTACCGCCACCGGTTACACGGACGAGACCGACATGGCCAACGGCGATGTCTACAACACCTACGTCGATAACTTCTCGCTGACAGCATCGATTAACAACGATGGCAGCATCGACACCGGTGGCAGCTTTTCCCTCGATGTTTATGGCGACGATGTGGGTAACGGCTCATCCGCGTTGCTGTTCCATTCGACCGACCTGAGCCAGTTTGACTATATGGCCGAGGACAAATTCGAGTTTGTCTTCTCCCGGCCAGGCAGCGGAGCCGGCGATCTGGCATCGCCGGGATCGGATATCGGCGTGATCCTGGACGGACGGCAGATCACCTCATTCAGCACCCCGAGCTTCACCGCCTCTTTCAGCAACGATGGCCAGGGCAATTCCTACACGTTTCCCGTGGTGGTTCCGGAGCCAGCCACCGGGATGCTGGCTGCCGTCGGGCTTGGGCTACTTCTGCGGCGACGGCGCACCGCCTGATTCGTTGTCCATTCAGGGCCATGAGGGCCATTTCGTGGGTGTTTGTACGGGTAAGGTGCGCACACATTTCTTCGGGCAGGGAGACTTTCTATGACTAAGCGGATCATTCACAGGCGTTCGATCAATCAGCGTCGTTCCAACCTTCAGCGGCGGCTTACCAGCATGTTCGAAAAGCTGGAAGAACGCCGGCTGCTCTCGTTGCTCGGCGTCATGATCCAGGACCCCAGCGTCAGCTACAACGGCGCACCTCCGGCGCCTTGACTTACTCCGCCACCACCGAGAACTACAACGTCAGCGGCGCGCCGCTGCTGATCAAGTTCGACTCCTCCACCGTCCGGCTCGTCAAGAATCCCCGCGACTTCGAGGTGCACGTCCAGGTCGACAGCTCCGGCAACCTCGTGGGCGGCGTCCCCGGCGACGACCTCTATGTCGAGGGCTGGGTGGACATGAACAACAACAACGTCGTCGATGCCGGCGACTATAACGGCGTCCTCCTCACCGGCGAAGTCTCCCAGTTCGGCTACCTCGACAACGGAGCCACCGACCAGTACGACTTCCGCTTCATCCCTACCGGCGGCCTGCTGCAAAGCCTCTATGCCGGCAAGGATCTCGGACTCCTGCTCACCAGCACCAATTCCACCTTCGGTGGGACCTTCTCGGCGGACTTCAGCGGGGGAGCCAGCGGAACCCTGGGCGCCACCGACCTGCTGCCGGCGGGCAGCCTATCGGGCAACGTCTACAACGATGCCAACAACAACGGCACCCTCGACTCCGGCGAAGCCGGCATCGGCGGCGTCAGCGTCGCCCTCACCGGCACCGACTATCGCGGCGCTGCGGTCAGCACCTCCACCACCACCCTCGCCGACGGAACCTACAGCTTTGCCGATCTTCTGCCCGGCAACTACACCATCACCGAAACCCAGCCTGCCGGCTGGCTCGACGGTCTCGATTCCGTCGGCACCCAGGGCGGGACCACCGGCAACGATGTCCTCTCCGACATCAACCTCGCCCCCGGCGTTAACGGCACCGACAACAACTTCGGCGAGCTCGCTCTGGTCCCCTCGAGCCTCTGCGGCTACGTCTACTACGACAAGTGCAACGACGGCACCAAGAACAGCGGCGATCCCGGCATCGCCTGCGTCACGATCACGCTCAGCGGCACGGACTACCTCGGCAATTCCGTCAGCGAAACCACAACCACCGCCTCCGATGGCAGCTACTGCTTCATGAACCTGGTGCCGGGCACCTACACCCTTACCGAAACCCAGCCCAGCGGTTGGCTCGACGGCAAAGACACGATCGGCAGCCAGGGCGGAACCACCGGCAACAACGTCTTCTCCAACATCGTCCTGGGCAACGGCGTCAACGGCGTCAACAACAACTTCGGCGAACTCGCCGCCGCCTGCATCAGCGGGCATGTGAAGGGACACAACAAGAACGGCAACTGCTCCACCGGCAACTTCTACTGGGGCAACAACAAATACCGCGACGGCAACTGGTGCTGGGGCAACAACGGTTACGGCGGCAACCAGGGCGACTGGTCCTGGAACGGCGGCAATGGCGACGGCAGCGGAATCTGCGGCGTCAAGATCACCCTCACCGGCACCGATTGCTTCGGGCATTCCGTCTGCTACACGACCACCAGCGACTCTGCCGGCGGCTACTGCTTTGGAAATCTCCTCCCCGGACACTACTCCGTCTCCGAATGCGAGCCGGTCGGCTGGGCGCACGGATTCGGATCCGCCGGCTCCCGGGGCGGCACCGCCGGGAACTGCGCCATTTCAGACGTCAACCTGAATACCGGCGACGATGCCACCGACAACAACTTCGACGAACAGGCGCCGGCCAGCGTCTCGGGAATCATCTGGGAGGACTTCAACGGCGACGGCAACGTGGACTTCAACGAACACGCGATTTCCGGCGTGACCGTCATGCTCAGCGGCACGGACAGCCAGGGCAACGCCGTCAGCCTCACCGCGGTCACCGATTCCGACGGTTCCTATGCCTTCCGCGACCTGCAGCCGGGCACCTATACGATCAGCGAAACCCAGCCCACCGGCTGGACCGCCGAAGCGGCCCTGGCGGGCAGCCTGGGTGGCACCGCCGGTACGAATGCAATCTCAAGCGTCACGCTCGACGCCGGCCAGGATGGCTTTAACTACAACTTCGCCCAGCAGGCGGCGTCCGGCTCGGCCATCACCTCGGGCCAGACCGCCACGATCGGCTTCTGGAACGGACGCATGGGTCAGCGCCTGCTCGAATCGCTCAACGGCAGCGCCTACTCGACGCAGTTGGGCAACTGGCTGGCGACCTCCTTCCCGAACCTCTTCGGTGCCCAGGCCGGCTGGAACAATCTCGCCGGCCGCAGCAATGCCCAGGTTGCCAACGCCTTCCAGCAGAAGTTCAGGGTGAAGTCCCTGGACCTCGACGCTCAGGTGATGGCGCTGGCGTTTGCGGTTTACTGCACCAACTCGAACCTCGCCGGCGGGACAATGGCCGCCAGCTACGGCTTCATCGTCAATGGCGAAGGCACCGGCATCGCCACCTTCAACGTCGGCTCCAGCGGCGCGGCCTTCGGTGTGGCAAACAACACCACCATGAGCGTCATGGACATGCTCGAGGCGACCGACAGCCTCAGCGCCGGCGGCAACGGCCAGATCTACAACGGCAATACGGCTCTTCGGAGCCTGGCCGATGTGGTCTACGCCAGGATCAACAGCCAGGGTCAGGTCTGATGCCACAGGCTCGGGCGTCGAGCAATAAGCTCGCCGCTGAATAATCCCCGGACAGCGTTACACAGGTGCGGCGTTCAATGGCGCCGCACCTTTTTGCGCCCGCACGATCGGCCGGGCCCGGTCAACCGCGCCGCACGGCCGCCTGCGCGGCGTGGAAGCCGCACATGCCGTGCACGCCTCCGCCCGGCGGTGTCGAAGAGGAGCAGATATACAACCCCCGCACCGGCGTGGCGTAGGGCTCGGTGCCGAAGACCGGGCGGCGGAGGATCTGCTCGAGCGTCTGGGCGCCGCCGTTGATGGCGCCGCCGATCAGGTTGGGGTTGTGGCGCATGCATCTGCTCGCTGTTCATGCTGCTTCGCGCCAGGATGAGATCGCGGAAGCCGGGCGCGAAGCGACTCGATTTGATCCTCGATCCGGCTGGTCATATCGATCGTCGATCCGTGCGGCACATGGCAGTAGGCCCAGGCGGTGTGACGGCCCGCCGGTGCCCGGGTCGGATCGCAGATGGATGCCTGCACAAGCAGAACGAAGGGCCGGTGCGGAAGCTCGCCGCGCCAGCAGGCGGCCTCAGCGCGGGCGATCTCCTCGAAAGTCCCTCCCAGGTGGACCGTGCCGGCGCGGACGCAGGCGGGCGCTTTCCAGGGAATCGGTCCCGACAGGGCCCAGTCCATCTTGAAGATGCCCGGCCCATATTGGAATCGGTTCAGGCGCCGGGCGTACCGGGTTGGGAGTCGATCGCCGCAGAGCTGGATCAGTTGCCGCGGCGTCGTATCGCAGAGCACCGCCCGCGCCGCCGGCAATTCATCGAGCGACTCCACCGGCGCATGCGGTCAGAATCTCCCCGCCCAGCGAGCGCAGATAGTCGGCAAGCGCATCCGCCAGGCGCTGCGACCCTCCGCGTGCCACCGGCCAACCGACGGCGTGGGCGCCGCCGGCCAGGATCAGGCCGAAGGCAGCCGTGCCGAGCCGGTCCAGCGGGATCATGGAGTGCGCTGCCGCCCCCGCCAAGAGAGCCCGCGCGTGGGGCCCGCTGAAGCGATCCGCCACGGCTTGCGCCGAGCGAATCCCCACCGCGCCAAACCGCCCGAGCGCGATCGGATGCTCGGGCCAGCGCAGGGGCCCCAGAAGCGCCGGCATCAGCCGCTCCCAATCCCGCACCACCGGCTCCATCAGCCGTCGGTAGCGGATCGCATCCGCCCCCAGCGTCTGGCAAGTCGCATCGATCGACCGCTCGCACACCGCCGCCGTCCCATCATCCAGCGGATGCGCGAACGGCGCCTCGGGTTGCACGAACGCAAGCCCATGCTCTGCAAGCGGCAGATCCCGAAAGAACGCCGAAGCATTGGCCAATACGTGAACGGTCGAACAGACATCATGGACGAACCCCGGCAGCGTCAGCTCCGCCGACCGTGTCGATCCGCCAACCGTCTGGGCTCCCTCGCGGACCTGCACCGCCCAGCCTGCCCGCGCCAGCGTGATCGCGGCCGCCAGGCCGTTGGGCCCCGAACCGATCACGATCGCATCCCAGCGCTTGGGCATAGGCGTGGATATGTAACCGAAAATCGCTCGCGGTACGCTCCGAATCTCCGCAATCTATTTCAGGAAAGAAATGTGCGCCCTTTTCGCCTGAGCGTACATTGGTTTGCAGATGATGGCTGGAACCGACGACTGGGCGCTGCTTCAGCGCGATGCGCGCGCCAGCGTGACGAGCGTGCGTTCGAAACGCTGGCACGGCGATATGTGGATCTGGTCTACAGCGCCGCGGTCCGCCGGGTCGGGGATCGCCATCTGGCCGAGGACATCACACAGGCGGTATTCGTGATTCTGGCGAGGAAGGCAAGATCCATCGGGCAAAGGACGCCGCTTTCGCCCTGGCTGCTGAGAACCACGAAGCTCGTTGCCCGCAACGCGATCAAAATGGAATCCCGCCGCCGCCGTCATGAACAGGCCGCCCAGGCCATCAGTCCCAGTGCCAGCGGCGCCTGCTCTTCTGATCCAAGCGAGGTTTTGATCTGGCAGGAGATCGCCTCATCGATTGATGACGCGGTTTTGAGGCTCCCCTCGCTCGATCGCAGGGCCATCCTGCTGCGATTCTTTCAGGGTCGGTCGGTTGGTGATGTGGCTGCCGATCTGAACGTCAGCGAAGGGGCCGCCAAGCGACGCCTGGGCCGCGCGATCGCCAAGCTTCGCCGGCGGCTGGAGCGAAAGGGCGTCGGCGTCGCTTCGGTTGATGCGGCCTCATTCGCCACCCTGCTCTCAGATCACGTTGTGGTTCATGCACCTGCCCATCTTGCGGCCGGGATCTGTGCCGCGGCGTCCGGTGCGACCGGCGGCGCGGGCGTGATGCTCGCGAAAGGAGCTATTGGTATGATGAACTGGACCAAGATCAAATTCGCCGCTGGCGTTCTTGCCATCACAACGATTGTGGGCACGGGTGGTATACTCACCTTTTCTCACGCCGCAGCCCAAGCAGCCTCCCGTAGCCGCGATACACCCTCCTGCGACGCTGGCCAAGCCGCTCAACTCTCGTGGCAAGCTGGGCGTCATCAGCGCCGATACGTCTCGGCCCACCCCCGTCAGTCAGGAATTGGCCCTGGATGACGGCAAGCCGGCCGGCAAGATGTCGATCGCCGGCTCCGGTCATGCGGTTGTCTTTGAGGCGCCGGCGCCCAACTGCTCGCTCACGTCGGTCCGAATCTACGGCTCGCGCTACGGCATGCCGCGTCCGCCGGACGAGGATTTTCATGTCTGGCTTTGCGATGCGTCCGGCAAGCCGATTCAGCGATTCAGCTTCCCCTACAAGCTGTTTGTTCGCGGCGTCAACGAATGGGTCAAGCTGAAGGTCGATCTCACGCCCGTGCCACAGAAGTTCATCATCTGCGTGGGCTTCGACCCGACGGCGACCAACGGCGTTTACGTCTTCTACGATGCCAAACGCGACAACGATTCGCGCATCGGATTGCCGGGAGACCTAGCGCACAAGTTTGAAAAGGGAGACTGGATGATTCGCGCAACTGTTGAACTGTCCAGGGCGAGCACCGGCGCTCGGACGAAAACCAAAGGTGTTGCAAATTGATTCGGTTTCGCATGCCGATGCAACCGGCTCGCGGCACCAGACCACGACAGGATGCTGTTCAAGCTTGGCCAGCCGCCGTACTGCAACGAGCGCCCCGCGAGGGACGCCAAAGGCAACTCACCGAAGTCCGCCGGAGTTGCAGTCAGCAATCCTTGGGCCCGCCTGATACTGTTTGCGATGTTGTACACAGCCCCGCCCCGAGATCGCGGGAATCCCGTCCCTTTCGTTTTTATTTTTCGTCGATGGGCTCATGCTACGGTACGGAGGGTTTTGCCTTGATGCGGCGGTTGTTCCATCTGGCGGCAGCGGCGTCACTGATGTTGAGCCTAACCTCTTTCGTGCTGCAGTATCGGGGACCGAACGTCGAACTCATGCAGCGCGACGGGCCCGGACCCACGATGCTGGAGTTGTACAAGGGCAATCTTGCACTATCATGGAAGCCGCGTGTGACGTACCGTCCGCGGTGGGCGGGTCAGACTAACCGCCATGGCTTCCGCTATAACATCTGTTCGGATGGCTCGTGGTACGTGTGGGGACCGCTATGGGTGGTGGGCGCCTTGCTGGCGGCTGCCGCGGCGTTGTTCGCTGCGTTCGCAAGCCGGCCCAGACGGCGAACGGACGGCCGCTGCGCCGCATGCGGCTACGACCTGCGCGCCACGCCGGAGAGTGACGGCCCATTGCTCAAAGCACTGCCCGGAATGCGGAACACTGGCCACGGTGAAGCCGGTACCAACCCAATTGGGTCAACCGATACGGCGCTGGGCGCTGAGCACCCTCGCAGGTCTGTCGCTGGTGATCGCCGTCTGCTGCTGGATACTGCTCGGCCTTGCTGTTGGACCTGCCGCAGCCCAGCCATCTTTTGTCGTGTTCGGAACTGTCAGGGATGCCCGCGGCAAGCCAATGGAAGGCGTGGAAGTACGTGCGTGCTGCGGAGAAGGCACGCTGCTTTGTACCGGCAAGACAACCAGCGGCTCCGATGGCGAGTATCGATTGAGCTTCGGTCCGGGTGTGCTCTTCTATCCGGATGGGAAATGGGGCGTTGGCACCCAGGCGGCCACCATTTCCGCAGGGCGTGAAGGATTCTTTGAGAAGAATCTCGGGCGTCAGGGCGACCTGATGATGTCCGATGAACAATCACCCCCACGCCGCAAAAGGACCGTCTACCCGAATCGGCCCTACCAGGTCGATTTCGTGATGCTCCCTGCCGCCACGGTCGAGGGCCAGCTTCTGAGCGCGAAGGGCGAGCCGATGGGCCACCAGGTGCTGGACTTGAGCGGCAAGCAGTTGCCTCCATCTTCCAGCGTTCTGGCTGAGGTTCAGACCGATCGAGACGGCCGGTTTCGCTTCACTTCCATTCCCACTGGCAATGTGCTGTGGTTCGTGATATCCCGGCCCGGCCGACGACGGGATCTAACCAGTGGCGAGGTCCATCTGGAAAAGCCGACGACTTACCAATTCAAAGTGGCGCAGACACGAGCCGCGGATGGCCGGGAGAGTCTTGCGATCACGTCCATGCCCGAATGAGCAGAGCCAACACCAGAAGGGCTGGGAACTGCTGGCGTCACGTTAAGAATTCCCGCCGCCCCAACCCCGGGGCTCGCGCCTCGACTTTCTTCGACCCTGAACTTTCTTGGGGCCCCTTGGGACTTGCTTCACCTTGGGAATCCGGATCGCGCTCAGTTTATTGATCTTTCCCCGACTGCTCCGGCGTCGGGCATAACGGGCACGCCCCGCCGCCCGCGACGATCATCGCCAACCAGACTCCCGCCGCCGCGAACATGAGCCAGGGGTGCCAGATTCCCAGCACCGCCAGCACCAGGGCCAACAGCAAACCAGCGCGGCGCACCATCGGCCGCAAGCCGCCTGTTGCGCATGCCGCCGCGCGTTCCACCGGCAGGCCCGCGCTCACCCACGCGTTGGTTCCCCCCTGCACGGTCACGACATTCGCCCAGCCTGCCCGCGCCAGCGTGATCGCGGCCGCCAGGCCGTTGGGCCCCGAACCGATCACGATCGCATCCCAGCGCTCGGGCATAGGCGTGGATATGTAACCGAAAATCGCTCGCGGTACGCTCCGAATCTCCGCAATCTATTTCAGGAAAGAAATGTGCGCCCTTTTCGCCTGAGCGTACATTGGTTTGCAGATGATGGCTGGAACCGACGACTGGGCGCTGCTTCAGCGTTATGCCCATCAGCGTGACGAGCGGGCGTTCGAAACGCTGGCACGGCGATATGTGGATCTGGTCTACAGCGCCGCGGTCCGCCGGGTCGGGGATCGCCATCTGGCCGAGGACATCACACAGGCGGTATTCGTGATTCTGGCGAGGAAGGCAAGATCCATCGGGCAAAGGACGCCGCTTTCGCCCTGGCTGCTGAGAACCACGAAGCTCGTTGCCCGCAACGCGATCAAAATGGAATCCCGCCGCCGCCGTCATGAACAGGCCGCCCAGGCCATCAGTCCCAGTGCCAGCGGCGCCTGCTCTTCTGATCCAAGCGAGGTTTTGATCTGGCAGGAGATCGCCTCATCGATTGATGACGCGGTTTTGAGGCTCCCCTCGCTCGATCGCAGGGCCGTGCTGCTGCGATTCTTTCGGGGGCAGTCCGTGCAAGCGGTTGCCGCCGAGTTGCAGATCAGTGAAGGGGCTGCCAAGCGACGCCTGGGGCGTGCCACCGGCAAGCTTCGCCGACGGCTGGAACGAAGGGGCATCGGCGTGGGTTCTGTTGATGCAGCCGCGTTTGCAGCATTGCTGTCAAATCACGTCCGGCTCCATGCGCCTGCCCGTCTTGCAGGTGGGATCTGTGCCGCGGCATCCGGAGCGACCGGCGGCGCGGGCGTGATGCTTGCCAAAGGAGCGATTCAAATGATGACCTGGGCAAAAGTGAAGATGACTGTTTTCGTGGTGGCAGGAATCGCACTGGCGGGTGGGGCGAGCGTCGCGCTGAGCCAGCGAAAGGTGTCGCAACAGCCGGCGCCTGGAGGGGTAACCGCCGCCGTTCCTCATCCCGCTGCGCCGACCAGGCAATCCGCCGAAGCGAAGGCCATCATCGATCGGCTTCGCAACTATCAGAATTCGATTCACAGCTTCAAAGCCTCCATCAAACACGAAGATTTCTATCAGCTGCCCAATGGCAAGACCTTTACCGTTGGTCGCGATATCAAACCGCAATATGAGATTGCCTTCGCCGGTGACGATGTGTACGTCCGGGAGCAGCGGGAATTTGAGCAAACGCAGGTCATTATCGAAACCATTCATTCCGGCAAGTCGATGTCTTGGCAGCGCAACGGGCCGCACGATCTGGGTACCGGCGAGATCGACGGTCCCCAGATTAAACCAGGACTGCGTAACTACCTTCGACGTCCTCTGTCCATGGCGGGATTTTCAGACCTGGATGGAGTTCTTTCCTGCCCGCCAGATGCTGTCCGTCTCTCCGATGGGCGGTCACTTCACCAGCGTTCGCTGGGATCGTTCACGTGCCCAGATCGACGGCTCGACAGGATTGCCCTTGGTCATCTCGCGAACCGACCCGATAACACGTGTGATCGACTCAATGGACAACAAGACGATCACCATGCCCAAAGGAACGCGGGTGATGCTCACCTTCCTGTCTCGGAGAGTTCAGTTCATTGGGCCCGAGCGCCTGCCGATCATTACAGAATTCGAGCGACATCAGCAATCGTCCATCGCGTATTTTCGCATGATGCACAGCCCACTGCCTGACGATCTCCCGCCGGATGAGAAGCTTACTCATATCTCACGCATCACCCTGAGCAACGTGCAGGTCAACGTTCCGATTCCCTCGGAGCAGTTCGAGATCAAGTGGACCAAAGGCACCGCTGTCTGGGATCGACAAACCAACAAACGCTGGATTGTCGGCGAGAAATGAGGTTCAAGGAACGGAACGCCTACCGGAACGTTCGATTCCCGCCGCCGCAACCCCGGGGCTGGCGGCTCGACTTTCTTCGACCCTGAACTTTTTTGGGGCCCCTTGGGACTTGCTTTACCCTGGGAATCCGGATCGCGCTCAGTTTATACCGCTTCCACTTTTTGCTTGCGCCGCAGCGCGCAGCGATGAGTTTGTGTCATGATGTGCGGAACCTGGCAAGGAGGCCGCATCATGCACGTGGTGGAGCATCACACTGTGGAGGAATTACATACGCTGGCACGATCGGAACACGATCCCAAGATGGTGATCCGCCTGCACGCCGTCGCTCTGGCCAAGAGGGGGAAGTCGGCACCGCAGGTGGCCGAGGAGTTTGGCTACAGCCGCCGCGGCGTGCAGTTCTGGGTCAAGTGGTACAACGAGGGCGGCGTGGAACAGTTGGCCAACGAAGGCGGGCAGAGCCGCAAGCCCCCGCTGGCCGCATCGGAACAGCAGCGGCTCAAGCAGCGGTTGGATGGCGGGCCGGTCCCGGAGAAGGACGGCGGCGTCTGCACGCTGCGTGGTGTGGACGTGCAGCGCATCCTCAAAGAGGAGTTCGGCAAGGTCCGCTGCCTCAGCGCAGTCTACAACCTGCTGCACGCGATCGGGTACAACGACCTGGTTCCACGCCCGCAGCACAAGGATGCGGACCCGGCGGCACAGGAGGCTTTTAAAAAAAGTGCCCGGAACTGATCGAGCAGATCGCCCAGCAGCATCCGGACAAACGCATCGAGATCTGGTTCCAGGATGAAGCCCGCTTTGGTCAGCAAGGCACGCTGACGCGGGTGTGGGCGCCGGTGGGATCGCGACCGCGGGCGGTGAAGCAGACGCAGTATGATTACCTGTACGTGCTGGGGGCGGTTTGTCCGAAAACCGGGAACACCGCCGGTCTGCTGGCGCCGAACCTGAACACGCAGATCGTCAACGCCTTCTTCGATCAACTCTCAAAGGAGATTGCCCCGGACGTGCATGTGGTGCTGATCTGGGATCAAGCCGGCTACCCCATCTCCGGCGGGTTGAAGGTGCCGGCGAACGTGACGCTCCTCAACCTTCCACCGCGCTCGCCGGAACTGAACCCGACGGAGAATCTCTGGCACTGGTTCCGCAGCCATTACTGGTCGAACCGAAGCTACGCCAACTACGATGCCCTGCGTGAAGCGGCCTGCGATGCCTGGCAACGATCCTGCCTCGACCCCGAGTTGATCAAAAGCGTCTGTGCAGTGCCCTGGCTTCCAGAGCACAACTGAAAACTAGAAGCGGTATTATTGATCTTTCCCCGACTGCTCCGGCGTCGGGCACAGCGGACACGCCCCGCCTCCTGCGACGATCATCGCCAACCAGACTCCCCCCGCCGCGAACATGAACCACAGGTGCCAGATTCCCAGCACCGCCAGCAGCAGGGCCAACAGCAAACCGGCGCGGCGCACCATCGGCCGCAAGCCGCCCGTTGCGCATGCCGCCGCGCGTTCCACCGGCAGGCCCGCGCTCACCCAGGCGTTGGTTCCCCCCTGCACGTTCACGACATTCGCCATCCCCGCCCGTTGCAGACGCTCGCACGCCGTCCTCGACCGATGCCCCGACCGGCAGATGATATAGACTGGACGATCACCGTCGGCCGACCCATTGCCCACGCTCGCCGCATCGACCTGATCGAGCGGGACCAGCCGCGCACCCTCGGCGTGGGCTTGCGCGTACTCCCCCGCCGTCCGCACATCCACCAGGTCAACCGCCTGGCCCTGCTTTCGTAATTCCTGCAACGCCTGCGGCGTAATCGTCTGCAATGCCATATCATCGCCTTGATAAAAGACCTTCTTTGGGTTCGACCCTTTCCGGCCGCCTGTGGTTACAGAAATCGTCGAGTTCCGGCGTAACCTTCGCCGCGTCCCTGGATCAAAGACTCTATAGATGAGCATGCAACCGCCGCAGACCATGGAACCTGACCGCAGGCCGCCGGGAAATTTCCTTCACCGCCACCGCGGCAAGCTGGTGTGGCTTGCGATCCTGGGGATCCTGATCCTCATTCAGTGGCCCATGATCGCGGGTCTGTTTTACCGGATCACGGGCGCAGCGCCGCCGCCCGACCACATCCCCTGGCGCACAAACTTTGACGCGGCGCTGGCAGAATCGAAGACTACCGGCAAGCCGGTGCTTCTGGATTTCTCGGCGAGCTGGTGCCCGCCCTGCCAGATGATGAAGCGCAACGCCTGGCCCGATCCCGACGTGGGCAAGGTCGTGCGGAGCCAATACATTCCGGTGGCGGTCGATGTCGATCAGCCCGCCAGCGTCGCCGTCGCGCGGCGCTACGACATCACGAGCATTCCGGCGATCGTCATCGTTGATTCCACCGGGCGGGTCCTCAAGCAAGGCGCCTTCATGTCCGCCTCGGAGCTGGTCGATTTCCTCGGCAACAAGCCCGGCTGATTGCGCGCTGATCTTTCAGCGGGAATACCCGGCTGGCAGCGTTGTCGGCTGATGCACCCGCCATAGCCACCGGTTACGAACTCCGACACGCCCCGATTGGCGTGCTGCCGGATGAGTGCGGTCACCTCCGGTGCATCGGATGTCTCCACGACCTCGACGCCGCCCGGCACATCAGACACCGTCATCCGGATCTGATCGTGATGGCGGAAGATCTCCACAAAGAGCGGATCCCACATGCGGATCGGCTGCCCCGCTTCCAGGCGCACTTGCATCTGCCGTGCGTGCAGGCGAATCATCTCCGCGACCGCCGGATCGGCGCTGGTCGTGCTCGTCTTCACCCCGCCGGGGATCTCCTGCACCGAGCGCTCGATCTTCTGGTGCTGATCGAGCAGGACGTGGAGGGGCTGCATCCCGTCGGCCATGCCCCGCCCCCCTCCGCGCATTTGACCGCCCCAGCCACCGCCACCACGCATGCCGGCGCTCCAGCCGCGACCTCCGCCGAAGTTTGCAGCGGGACCACGACGCCACCCCCACCCCATCGGCCGAGTCGTCGGCCCGGGCATTCCGCCCCTCATGCACGGCGGCAGCATTCCGCCAGCACCGTGCGGGGCCGGCTCCGCAGCAGCATGGAGCCGTTGTGCTCGCGGGGGGCGCTGCGCTGCTCGCGCTCGGCATCGCGATATAACCCGCACCGGTCGCCACCGCACCCAAGAACAGCTTTGCAATGACCGTTTTCATGAGGACTCCTGAAGGTTGTTCACTTTTCGGCATCGCTGGCTGAGACTGCCCGCGCCAGGCGCTGGCGCGCCTCCTGCATGCTCAAGCCCTGATCCCGCACGGCTCGCCCCAGGCGATCATTCGCACCGACGCCCTCCGTCAATCCAAGCACGTCGCGCAGACGCGCAAGCGGTATCCCCGTTTTCTTCGCCGCCTCCTGCAGCGTCACGTATCCCTGGATCAGGTGCTCGCTTTCACTGCTCAATCCAGTCGCTTCGATCGGTCGCGCAAATGCAACGTCTTGCACTTCCGTTGGACGCCATCCGCTCCGCGCAACCTCTATTACACTCCGCTGACCAATCCACACCACGCCCACACAGAACAGCGCCATCGCCGCGATGACGCTGACACCAGCGACTTGTCGCGTCCATCCCCCGACACCCGCCTTTTTCCCCACCACGCGCCCCGTCATGGTGCAGACCCACTGCCAGTGCAGCGCGAGGTGCAGCGCGACGATCGCAATCGCAGCCATCGCCAGCCAGAAGTGCACCTCCCCCCAGTCATGCCGCGCCAATCCCCAGACAAACCGCCGGCTCCCGCTCCCGGCCGGCAGGACGAAGTGGATGAGCAGGCCCGTCGCCACCATGCCCACCATCACCGTTGCCGTCACCAGATCGATCAGAAAATTGAGCATATTTCGCGTCATGACAAACCTGCCTTCGCACTGGCGATTGAACTCGCATACCTGCTGTTCATCGTCGCCAAGTGCTTAACGAGGCAGCCCTGCGCATTCCTGCGGACACGGCACTCCTTTTTTAGATATAATGTGAAAATCAGCAAGCCAGGCCACGATGACCCTCAAACTCCATCCCAGCCTCGATCAGCCTGACGCCGAACTGATGCGACTGATCGCCCGCGGCGACATGAACGCCTTCGACTTGCTCATCGGGCGGCACCAGAAGTCGGTCCGGCTGCTCGCCTATCGCCTGACCCGCCGCGATGACGCCGCCGATGAGATCGCCCAGGACACATTCCTCCGCGTCCTCCGCGCCGCCTCGGGTTATCAGCCGACCGCCGCCTTCTCTACTTTTCTTCATCGAATCGTCGTGAACCTCTGTCTCGATCGCGCCAAGCGTCCCCGCCTGGCCAATCTCAACGACCAGCATCCGGCAGACACCGATCCCCCGGCCGAGCAGTTGGAACAGCAGGAGCGTGCCGAAGCCATCCGGCACGAGATCGACGTTTTGCCCGAGCGACAGCGGATCGCGCTGGTGCTGCATCGCTTCCAGGGGCTCACCCATTCCCAGATCGCCCAGACCACCGGCTGGAGTGAGTCCGCCATCGAGGCTCTGCTCGTCCGCGCTTACGCCCAGTTGCGAGAAAGGCTTAAGAAATGGCGTGCCTAGACCGCAGGATTTTCGTCACAGGATCGTTCAACGATTGGAGGCCAAATGTGCCCCGCTGAAACGGAACTGATTCGCCTGGTTGCCGGCGAACTCGACGAGACGACCTCGCAGCGCCTGCTGGCGCACGTGGAGTCGTGCGCTGCGTGCCAGACGATGTATTGGGAGCAGCAGGGGCTTTGGGATGCTCTCGGCGCGACGGATGCCGCGCCGGCGGATCGGGACCTGAGCGCCTGCAATTGTGCGCGCCGCCTCCAGCGTTGATTCAATGCGCGCCGGGCTGCGCATTGTCGCTGCTGTCCTGATCGCCGTGGGCGCCGGCGTCGCGGTCGGCAGCGCACTACCCATTGCACATCCGGTTGAAACGGCACAAGCCACCGATCCTCAAGCCGTGGTTGATACGCTTGGTCTCAATGCGCTGGCGCAGGACGAAAGCGGACTTACCGCCGTGCTTACGCCGCCGGATCGCACGCAGTCGGAGGACAAGTCATGAACTCGATCAAATCCATCAAACTTCTCGCGTCCTTCCTCCTGATCGCGGTATTAGCGACCCTATTGACCTGGACTCTCCGCGCCCGCGCCGCGGCTCCCGCATCGACGCAGCCCAGCCCGGAAGACCCCGTTTTTGATTGGCTCAACGTTCCCCAGGCCCAGCGTGCCCAGGTCACCGCCGATGATCCGAGATTCGCGGAAGACCTTTCACGTCTGCGAAACGATCTCCAGAGAGGGCGCGCCGATCTCGCGGCACTTCTCGAACAGAAAGACGCCAGCGACCAGGCTATCCGCGCCCAGGTCGAATCCGTCATCGCCGCCAACGCCGCCCTTCAGCGGCGCGTGATGGAGCATGTGCTGGCCGTTCGCGACCACCTTACGCCCGCACAGCAGCAGCGTCTGCTCAGCTTCTGCGCCCAGGGAATTCGCCAGGGCCCGGGCTGGCAGTATCGCGGCGGAATTCACGGCAACGGTGGACCCGCCGCCGGACAAGGCCCGATGCATATGGGCCGAGGCATCGGTGCCGGCCGCGGATTCCGAGGTGGACGAAACCCCGGCACCACACAACCCTGAACCGCAGGCACTCACGGCGCCTTGAAAATCCCCACCGTCTGACCATCGGCGAGCACGTGGCCCTTCATCGCATGCAGCAATTCCTCGAGCTTCGCCCCCGCATCCAATCCGAGCTTCTGATCGAGCGCGAAGACCTGAAAGTGATAGTGATGGGCCGAATCCCCTCTCGGCGGCCGCGGCGGAAAGCACCCCACCTCGCGCGCCGAGTTCGTCCCCTGCCTGGCACCACCGAGCGATTGAAGCGTCGCATCCGATGGCAGCGCCATCGGCAATGCGCTCACATCAGCCGGCAAGTCATACAGCAGCCAATGCACGAACGGCTTGTTTCCCGGGGCATCGGGATCCTCAACGATGATGGCGAACGCCCGCGTCTCTTCCGGCGCGCCCGACCACCGCAGCGGCACCGTGAGTGCCTCGCCGTACCCCGTGAACTTCTGTGGGATCCATTTTTCGTTCTCGAAGACGCTCGATTTCACTTCCAGCGGCTGGTCCGACTTCGCCTGCACCTTCTCGATGGCAATCCCCTTCGATCCGTCCGAGCCCGATTCGGCTCGTGCCCGATGCAGCCCCAGCAAACCCGCAACGATGCAAACCATGATTTCGTACCGCATCGCAACCTCCTTTTCCTGTGTTGGGCCGGGTCCAGTATAGTGCCGCGAGTCCATCGGTGGGATCGTCAATAACATGGCCGGACGGCGGATCGAGGTCATTTTCTGGGATGTCGGCGGAACGCTCGTTGATTTCGCGACGACGCTCCCAATCTCCGTGCGCAGCGCGCCTCGGCCGTGCCGGGGTGGATGCAACCCATCTCAGCGATGAACAGATCGAGGCGTCCTTCACGCGTTTTCATGCCGGCGAGCCGACCTGGACCAGCCTCGAACACGAACGCCTCGCCATCGAGTGCTGGGCCGATGAACTCCTGGACTCCATGCCGCTCCCGCCCAGGCTGCGTGAGTTGGCCATCACGGAACTATGGCGATACGAAGAGCTTTTCCGCTGCGTCCCCGGCATCCTTCAGCTCCTGGGCAAGCTAAGAGAACTGGGCATCCGCCAGGCCGTTGTCTCCAACTGGGCTCCCAGTCTCCCGCGCATTCTCCAGCACCATCAACTGACCGATTTCTTTGAAGCCCTGATCTACTCCACCCAGGACGGCATTCACAAACCCGATGAGCGGATCTATCGCCGTGCACTTGCCGCGCTCGATGTCGCCCCCGAAAACGCCCTGTTCATCGGCGACACTTTTGACTGTGATGTCGAAGGCCCCCGCCGCGTTGGCATGGCACGATCCATTTTGATCCGCGCCGTCAACATCCCGTCTCTGACGCCAGTACCGTCGATGCCGTTGGTGAACGCCTGAATTCGTTGATCTAAGCTAATTTCCGCCCCGACCTTCTACCCACACCTTCTACCCACCACCCCTACAGCCTTGGCTCTTCCAGCGGGACCGGGCAGACGTTCCGCCGCCGGCAGGTTCGCAGTGCCTCCCCTCCCACAGTCCATTGAAATACTCCAGCACCGAATCGATCATCGAGCTGCTGCTCGTCCAGATCCCCGCCTCGAAATTGCGCTTGCCATCCGCCTTGGCGCCCAGCCCCGCCCCCGTCAGGTTTGCCGCTCCCCACGTACAGCTTCTTACAATCCACGACGACGAGCTTCGCATGCAGGCGAGGGCAACGTCGAATGACCAGGTTGTCCGGCAGCGCCGCTTTCAGCTCGACCAGGGCCGCAGCGCTCGGCGTCCCCGCATGAAGCAGCCTGATTTCGACGCCGGTCGCGGCAAGGCGCCGGAAGTGCTCCACGATCGACGGGGCTCGCCGGCCCCGTGCGGCCGGCACCAGCATCGCCTTGAAATCGGCGGTTGCGATGTCCAGGCTGATCTTCGCCTTGAACATGCCATCAATCACCACCCGCCGCAGATGATCCGCGTCCAAGATGAGCTCGGCCTGTCCGCTTGCCGCAAACGGGCTCTCCCGTCGACGGGACTGGCGCAGGATGGGCAGACTGGAGGGCATTCCCTGGTCTATCGGCGGATTGCATCACTCCCCGATAGCCTCAACGCCGCCCATCCGTCACTTTGCCGCAACCTGTCGCGACAAATGCGACTCAACGCATCAGCCCCGCCAGCCACAGTGAGGATAATGGGAGGATGAAGGGGTTATGAGGATTTGGCACGACCTTTGTTCTACTGATCAGCGTTCGAGTTTGAAGCAGATCGAAAGATACGCTTCAAGCAAAAAACACGGGCAACTGCCTCGGTGGTTGCCCTTACTTTGCCCGCGCATTCCGGCCCACTCACACCTGAATCGGGCCGGAACCCCATAGCCCGCGGCTGACGTCACCCGACGTCAGCCGTTTTTTTGTCCATCAGTCCGGTCGCCCGACCAGCGCCAGGTTAAACCCGCGCCTAAGCATCTCCATGGACCCATAGTTGAAACCCATCGCCATCTCCAGCCGCTGCGACAGATGGAAGATCCATGTGAACACCTCCGGCATCCTCCACAGAATGACGAAGAATGCCACAAACGCGATCGTGCTCGTCGGCGGCATCATCAGCTTCGTCCGCAATTCATCATCCATGTACGGCGCCAGGATATTGAACCCATCCAGAGGCGGGATCGGCACCAGGTTCAGGATGCACGCGATGAACTGAAGCTGCGCCAGCCCGGCGAGAAAAATCAGCCACGTCGGATATTGATCGACCGGCATATTGGCATTGATCAGCCCAAGCGCCGGATGAAACGGCAGCGACAGCAGAATGAACAGAACGAAATTCGTCAGCGGCCCCGCCGCCGAAACCAGGGCGTTCTTAAACCGCGACTTGATCAGATCCCGCCGCACGTACGTCACGCCACCCGGCAGCGGGATGCCCCCCAGCGCCAGGAACACCGCCGGCAGAACGATCGAGTTCACCGGATCGATGAATTGCAGCGGGTTGAGCGTCAGTCCGCCGCGCTCGCGGATCGTATAGTCGCCCGACAGATACGCCACCAGCCCGTGGGCAAACTCATGCAGCACCACCGTGAGGATCCATCCGATCAGAACCGCCCACATGATCGGCCTGTCGAGCGCCACCGCCAGCATCAAACGTTCTCCCAGTTCAAGACATCTCTAAAGCTTCAGCAGAATCCCCTGCCCCGCCGTCAACCACAGCGAATCCTTCTGCTGCAGCGGCGTCACCGATCCGTCCACCGCCGAAACCTGGCGGATTTCCCCGCCTTCCTTGGTGGTCATGATCAGCTTCGACGACTTGGCCAAACTCAGGTTCACCACCAGCGCATACCGTACCCCATCGGCCGCTGCAAATTCCCCCACCATCACCGGCGTCGCCGACTCGATCTTCTCGATTACCTTCCCCGGCAGTACCGCCAGCGAATCCGCCGGCGCCGGCGATGTGAAGTAGACCCCCGTGCTCCTGAGCTTCCGCATGATCGGCCCCAGCACCTGGATCTGCGCGTTCACCATCCGCAGGTACGACCAGCTCAAGGTTCGATGTCCCTGGCGATCGACCGGCGCGTGGTGGTACACGCCGGTGTAATAGGTGAACCACGTCATCCCCTGCCCGCCCGCGGCCAGCGTCGTGTACGCCTGAAACAGCAGGTTCGCCGGCGAGGGAACCGGCGCAAGAGGCCGGATCTGGTTCGACGACCCCACGACCCAGAACGGCAGCCCATGATCCAGCGCCACCTCCCGCACCGCCAGCAGGTTCGTGTAGTAATCCGCCGCACGCTTCGCGTTCTGCAGATCGTTCGACGACAGCACGCGGTAGTTGTCATAGCTGATAAATTGCGGCCGAACTTCCCGCACATACCGCTCCAGGTACTCGTGATAGCTCGCTGTCCCTATTTGCGAGAGATCCGGCGCACCCAGCGTGGCGTAGTTCGGATACAGATTGATGTACGCCAGCTTTCCCGGCGCATACTTCTTCACCGCCGTCACCGCCTTCGCCAGCGACGCGAACTTCTTCACGCCCGGTTCGTCCGCGAGCAAATATCCCAGCACCGCATCGCTCGGCTGCGACTGCTCGACCAGCTCCTTCACCGTCCGCTCGATCTGCCGGTCGGTCATCTCCCACCAGTGAACCCTCCAGGGCTCCGGCCGAACCAGCGCCTGCAGGCCCAGTTCCCGGCAACGCTGTAGATCCCCCGGCCGCACGAACGCCGCGGTCGTAAAGCAGCACGCCCGCATGCTCGACAGACCGGACGCCGGATCATCCAGCGGCAAAATCCGCGGCGGCAATTCCCAGGGCAGAATCGGAAACGCACCTGCCTCCCACGACGATGCACGACCCTCTTCCCGCTGCGCCGCTTGAATCGTTGTGATCGCCCCGCTCCCCGAAGCTCCCGCGCACCCCGTCAGCACGATAAGCGCCAAGCCCACAAACCATTGCCATCGCAGCATCCGCCGGATCTTCGCCAGACCCCGCTAAACAATCAAATGCCCGCGGCGCGGCACAGCATCGCGCGGCCGCTTGTGACAATCATCAGATGCTTAAATCATCTTCCCCACCCGCTTCCGCCTCCGCCCCGCCCACGCCAGCATCGCCAGCCCAACCAGCCCGAAACTCCCCGGCTCCGGCACGATGGTCCACTCGATGGCGTGGTTGCTTCCATTTTGATCAACCCCGATGCCATAGATCGCGCTGCCGTCGATGCAGTAGGCATAGGAATCGAGGAACGACGATGGCAGCAGCGAGTGCAGATCAACGTAACTGTCGGCGGAACCACTCCAGAGCAGGGCATGGGTGGCACCGCCAGTCGCCGTGCCGTAGCCAAAACCCACCTGCAGTGTATCGCTGGTATCGTACGCTTCCGATCTCGTAAACCCGCTGGGATTCAGGTCGACACAGCTTGCCGCCGAGCCGCTCCAAAGCAACGCGTGAAAGGTACCGCCGGTGATGCCCATGCCCACCTGCCGCGCCTCCGTTCGTCCCGTAGGCATAGGAGGTCGTCAGGCCACTCGGGTTTAGATCAACAAAGCCGGAGGCCGATCCGTTCCAGAGGAGTGCGTGACTGCCGTAGGCGGTCGCCGAGCCATTGCCGTAGCCCACCTGCTGAGTACCGCTGATACCGTAGGCCTCGGATGTGGTGACCCCAGTGGGATTCAGATCAACATAGCTCGTGGACAACCCGTTCCATAGCAGCGCGTGATGGTTGCCGCCGGTCGCTGAGCCCGAGCCCCATCCCACCTGATCCGTGCCGCTGGCATCGTATGCTTCGGACTGAGTGAACCCGCTTGGATTGAGGTCGACAACACTGATCGCTGAACCGCTCCAGAGCAACGCGTGAAAGCTGCTGCCCGTTGGCGACCCGAAACCCACTTGTTTAGTACCGCTGGTGCCATACGCATATGAATAAGCAAAACCGCTGGGATTGAGATCAATCCCGCCGGTGCTTGATGGAGTCCAGAGCAGGGCGTGATCGATAGTGACGCCGCCTGTCGCGGTGCCGGAACCATAGCCGATCACTTGCCCGCCAGAAGCGGGATGATAATTCAAAGGATAGACGGAACTGTACCCAGTCGGCATCCCGAGCATGTACAGATCCGTGTATGTAACCGCGGGTACCGTTGCTTGCGCTGTGCCCGCCAAGAGCGTTGTCAGCACCGCACACAGAAGCGGCCCAGCGAATCCCGCCCGTGCTCCATGCCCGCACTGCCCGTTCTTCCCGGCCAATTGAACACTCACCTTTCCGCTCCCTTCCCGGCGACACGACCAGCAACGCCCCTCGCAATCGTCCTCCGCCTCCGCCCCGCCCACGCCAGCATCGCCAGCCCAATCAGCCCAAGGCTCCCCGGCTCCGGCAGGATGGTCCACTCGATGGCGTGGTAGTTGCCGCTGTCGTCCAACGCTAAGCCATAGACCGTGTCGCCGTCGATCCAGTAGGCGTACGAATCGGTGAATAATGCAGGGAGGACCGAATGCAAATCCACGCAGTCTGTCGGCCGACCCTTTCCACAGCAGTGCATGCTCATGGCCTCCCGTCGACGAACCGTAGCCGCAGCCAACCTGCTGTGTGCCGTTGGTGCCATAGGCGTTGGAAAACGTAAACCCGCTGGGGTTGAGGTCAACGAAGCTACTGCCCGAGCCGCTCCAGAGCAAAGCATGGCGGTCGTAGCCGGTCGGCGGTCCGTAGCCGTAGCCCACTTGCTGCGCCCGCTGACGCCGTAGGCGTAGGAGTTACTGAACTCGTTGGGATTTAGGTCAACGTAACTGTCTGCCGAGCCGCTCCATAGCAAGGCATGATCCAGAAGAATGCCCGTTGCCGTACTTACGCCATAGCCCACCTGCTGCGTTCCGCTGGCACCATAGGCGAACGAGTCGCTGAACCCTGGGGGATTTAGGTCAACGAAGCTCGCCGCCGAGCCGCTCCACAACAGGGCGTGATCGCCGAAGAAAGTCATCGAGCCCTCACCGAAACCCACCTGCTGTGTACCCGTGGTGCCGTTCGCTTGGGAGTTAAGAAAGCCGCTGGGGTTGAGGTCAACGAAACTGGCCGCTGAGTTGCTCCAGAGCAGGGCGTGCGTGTAGTAACCCGTTGCTGAGCCGTAGCCAGCGCCCACCTGCTGTGCGCCGCTGGTGCCAACGACGTAGGAAGCAGCGAAACCCGTGGGGTGGAGGTCAATGCCACTCGGAACTGAAGAGGTCCAAAGTAGTGCGTGGCTTTGCCCGCCTGTCCCCGAGCCAGAGCCGATGACCTGCCCGCGTGCGGCCGTCTGCCCGCCGACGCCAAAGTCCCAGAGCGGACTTATGGGAGATCCGGAGCTGAGCCCCGCCGGCAGGCCCAGCATGTACAGATCGGTGTATGTGACCGCCGGTACCGTTGCCTGCGCTGTGCCGGCCAGGAGCGTTGTCAGCACCGCACACAGAAGCGGCCCAGCGAATCCCGCCCGTGCTCCATGCCCGCACTGCCCGTTCTTCCCGGCCAATTGAACACTCACCTTTCCGCTCCCTTCCCGGCGACACGACCAGCAACGCCCCTCGCAATCGTCCTCCGCCTCCGCCCCGCCCACGCCAGCATCGCCAGCCCAACCAGCCCGAAACTCCCCGGCTCCGGCAAGCTCCAGACGATCGCGTGGTAGCCGTCGCCGTAGGCATAGCCGTAGACAGTACTCCCGTCGATAAAATAGGCCCAGGAGTCGGTAAACGATGCGGGCAAAGCTGAGTGCAGGTCAATGTAGCTGTTGGCTGAGCCGCTCCAGAGCAGGGCGTGAGTCCGACCCCCAGTCGACACACCATATCCCCATCCCACCTGCTGAGTCTCATCAGTTCCGCGGCCGACCGAGACCTTGAATCCGCTGGGGTTGAGGTCCACGAAGCTATCCGCCGAGCCGCTCCAAAGTAGGGCGTGAGGCTCGTTACCCGTGGCCGTACCATAGCCGTCACCGATCTGATAGGTGCCGCTGGTACTGCGGGCTGCGGAAACGGTGAATCCGCTGGGGTTAAGATTCACAAAGCTATCTGCCGAGCCGTTCCAGAGTAGAGCATGATTACTGCCGCCGGCCACTGCCCCGGCGCCAACCTGCTGCGTACCGTCCGTGCCGTAAGCATAGGATTTACTGAATCCACTGGGGTTAAGATCAACGTAGCTGTCGGCCGAGCCGCTCCAAAGCAGGGCGTGATCATTGCCTCCCGTTGCAGCGCCTCGGCCAAAGCCGGCCTGCTGCATATCCATGATGCTCTCGGCAGTAGAGTAGACAAAGCCACTGGGGTTGAGGTCGACGGCGCTGGCGGCCGAGCCACTCCAAAGCAGAGCGTGCGTATCGTTACCCGTCGCCGAACCGTAGCCATCACCGACCTGCTGCGTCCCGTTGGTGGCGTTGGCATAGGAATACCAGAAGCCGCTGGGATTCAGGTCAATTCCGCTTGTCGCTGAAGGTGTCCAGAGCAGGGCATGATTGCTGCCCGCTCCCGCGTCATCGCCATAGCCGACGACCTGGCCGCCTACGGCACTGCTCTGGTAATCTTCAGGATAGATAATGGGAAACCCCGCCGGCTTCCCCAGCGTGTATAGATCGGTGTACGTGATCACGGCCCCGCGCCGATCCGGCGAAAAGCATCACCGGCAGCGCACACAGCATGAGCCGAATCGCGCCTGCCCGCGCTCCACACCCGCACTGCACTTTCTTCCCTGTCATTTTGAACCCTCACTCTTGTGCCCCCCTCGGGGGCGATATGGTGAAAACTCCCGATCACGGCCCCTGCCGCACCCGGGCAGCCAAGTCGATTCTATAACCAAACTCAACCATCGCCAGCAAAAACCGCAGGCAAACCCTAGCATGACAGCGCTACGAGGAGTTTACAAAAACCTTTGAGCGGTGTCGGCTCTTGTATGCTGCGGCATTACGTTCTTGGTAATACGCACATCGCCGCATTAACTGCGACCATGACCTCCAATCCCGCGGCCAGACCTTCGCCGCCAGCGTCGAGACGGCCTGGCAGATCTGTTCGAAGGTGATCTGCACATTTTTCCCCCCGCAGTCGGGTGGTCTGTTCCGACAGGAAGCACATTGCCAGTCGCACGCACAGCCAGTGTCGGATCAGGCTTAAATAGGTCCTGACCTCGAAGTCGCCCAGTCCGGCATCCTGCTTGGCGTGCTCGAACCACTTCTCCACATGCCAGCGTGACAGCAGAGCTCGGATAAGCTCCGCCACGCCGACGCTCTCGCCGGCGTTGCTGATGACGTACTTGATCTCGCCGGTCTTGGGCTGACGCATCACGATCAGCCAGTACATCCGGTCGGTAGGGACGCTGAGATTGTGGTTCGCATGCGATGAGTCGCTCAGGTGCACGCGTGCCGCCTTATATTCCCAGATCAGCCTCCCGCGTGTGGTCTGCTTTACTTTGCACCGCTTCCACGATTGGCTGACGAACGCCGGGCTGTGCGTGGTCAGGTTGTCCACGCGCCGGGCCGCGTGGCAGGCGTAGCCGCCGCTGTTGCAGGCCGGAACGTCTGACCCAGGCGCGGAAGTTGGCCGGCACTTCGCCCACTCCCCGCTGTCCCAACTCGTCCAACGCGAACCAGAACGCCGGAACCATCCCGTACTCTTCATCGAAGACCACCCAGTTGAGCTGCACGCCGCCGGCCAGCCCTGCTTCACCTGCCCCACGGCGATCTTCCACTTCGGGCGGCAAGCCAGCTCCGGTGCAATGCCCGCCTCGTCACAACGGCCGCGGTCATCCGCCCACTTCTGCGGCAGATACAGATCGCTGGCCAGCACACAGGAAAAAGGGTTTTTGGCATCGTTGTCCGTGAACAACAGGTGCTGTGCGACCACGCAGTTCTCGATCTTCCCCGACTCGCCGCAGTATTGCCGCTGGACCCCCGGCGTCTTGTCCCCCTGCTTGGGATGGCCGGTCGCATCGACTACGCCAATCCCGCCAGCCGGACAGCGGTCGGCCACCCGGTGCAGGAGCATTCTCTCCAGCCGCTCGTGATCCCAGGCGAACATCGACAAAAACTCCTGCAGCGTCCGCACCGCGATCCCACACGCCAAGGCGATCGGCTCGACGCTCTTGCGTCGCAGGTCTGCCATCAATCCCAGCAAATAACTCTGGAAGTAACCGAACGTGACGGCCCGCTTGAAGCAGGGCCGAAACGACTGGACCCACGCCGACAACGCCGGCTGCAGCGAGGCAAGTTGCTCCGCATTCATCTGACGACTCCGGTCAGGAACCCGAATCGTCATCGACCCGCCGCCGTCTCCGGCTTGAGCTAAACTCACGCTGTCATGCTAGCCGGCACGACGCCAAAGCGGCCGTTTCCGCAATAACATGATACCCAGGCGCACGCTGCCCAGGCGGCAGCAGGGCCGGTTCCCGGACCCAAACCAGCCTGCCTGTGGACACCTAACAAAGGATATTCCGCTCCCATGTCGCCCCCGATTCGTTTCCGGGGTTGCACCGTACTCACACCGTTGTTGTACCGTTGCCTCCCGGTCCTGCCATCCTGACAGCTTTTGCCCGTCCAGACGAGCTGGCAGTCCGAACATGGCCCGCCTTGCGTCCCACCCCGGATTCACCTGCGCCGGCCCTGGTCGATTGCACGGGAGCCCTTCGAGCGGCCCGAGTTCATAGGGCCGGGCCAGCCCAGCGCCCGGCGCATCGTTTTCGCGCAGCACCCGACTTACGGCTGACACGCCCGCCGTGCATGACCGCGCCGCGCCGGCAGGGAACAGCGCAGATCGATCCTGCGGATGAGGGGCAAACGCAGCCTGGATGGAATCGCCCCGATCGTCCGCCGGTCATGCCGCGCGCCCGTCCCGACCCCTTCGCCCCCACCCAAATCCCGGTAAGATTCCCCCATGCCGTCTCCCGAAATCAAAATTGGCCTCCTCGGCGCCGGCTCACGCGGCCTGTCCTGCGCCAGGCTCCTCCGGGCCTGCGCCGCGCACGTTGTGGCCGTCTGCGACAGTGATTCCGACGCCCTCGACCGCGCCGCAGAGCAAATCGGACCGGTCGAGAAGTACGGCGACTGCCGGCAGATGCTGGACCGCGCACGTCTTGACGCGGTGATCATCGCCACGCCCGCGCGAGCTTCACGCCGAGCACGCGATCGCCGCCCTGCGCGGGCGTTCACGTGCTTTGCGATGTCCCGGCCGCCCTGTCCTTCGATCAGTGCGTTCAGCTCGCCCAGGCTGCCGCATCATCCAAGTCCATCTACAGGCTCGCAGAGCATTATTCATACCAGCTTGAAAACATGCTCGTCGCCGTGCTGGCGGCCAAAGGCCTCTTCGGTGAGCTCTACTACGCCGAAGGCGAATACCTCCAGCCCCTGCGCGATCTCACCGGCGGCAGCTCGGGGCACCGCCCCTGGCAGCTCGATATCGACGGCATCAAGCTGCGCGATGCCCTGCCTCGGACCGATCCTCGCGTGCATGAAACCCCAGCGCATCGTCCGCGTCTCCTGCGCCGGGGCCGGCAAGCACTATCGCGACGCGCAGGGCGCCTCGTATCACGAAGACACCCCCATCATGCTCTCTAAGACCGATCGCGACGCCCTGATCAAGATCCGCGTTGACCTCACCTCGCCCCGCCCCCGCCACCGCCACCATGCCGTGACCCATTACCAGCTCCAGGGAACCAAGGGCGCTATGAATCGGCCCGCGCCCCCACGAATCCGGCAGGCTCTGGTGCCAAGCCCTCGGCGGCCCGATCCAATGGCATGATCTCCCCGCGCTTCTGGCCGATGAGCGCTTCGCCGCCGAGCATCTTCCGCATCTCTGGCGCGACAACCGCCCGGCGATCGAAGCCGCCGGCCATGACGGCGGCGAGTTCCTGGTCATCCACGAATTCCTCCGCGCTGTCCGCGGCGAAATACCCGCCTCCCCAGGCATCCACCAAGCCCTGGACATGACCCTGCCGGGCCTGTTCTCGCAAGAGTCCCTCGCCCGGCAATCGCAATGGCTCGGCGTCCCCGACTCCCGAATGTGGGCCGAGAAACCACCGGTGCCCCAGCTTCAGATGATCCTGAGCCCGCGTGTCCTGGCGAACCCGCCGCAGATCGCGCTGCCGGATGCGTATCACCTCCGGCAGCTGCGCGCCGATGAGAAGCAGGGCTACTTCGATCTCATGCACCGCGCCCAGCTCGGCCACTGGGACGATCCCTACTTCAAGGCCATCGCCGACACCGTTCTGCCCGATGGCTGGTTCGTCATCGAGCATCGCCCAACCGGCGCGCTGGTCGGCACCGCCGCCGCCCACCACCGCCCGACGCCCGATCTTCCCTACGCGGGCGAACTGGGCTGGGTCGCCGTCGATCCCGCCCACCGCGGCCACCGCCTGGGCAACGCCGTCTGCGCCGCCGTCATCGGCCGCTTCGCCCGCGCCGGCTATCACAGCGTCTATCTCTGGACGGATGACCACCGCCTGGCCGCCATCAAGACCTACCTCGCCCTGGGTTTCGAGCCCCGCACCGAGCAGGAAGGCACGCAGCAGAGATGGCAGATCGTGCTGGATCAGCTGCGCTCTCCCGCTAAGCATCCAGCGTCACCCCCCCCCGCAGGCGGCGGGATAGCGTCATGAGATCGCGGAAGAAGCCTCCTCGGCAAGCGTTCCGGATGGCCGGCGTCATCGTCATCCTCGCCGCCACCCGCGTTCTGGCCGGTCCTCCCTTCGTCACGGATGATCCCGATACAACCGAATACCAGCACTGGGAGATCGACTTCTTCTCGACCTACAGCCACGGTTCCGCTGAGGATACCGCCTTTGCCCCCGCCCTTGAACTCGGCTATGGTCTGGTTCCCTATGTCCAGATCGGAGTCAGTTCAGCCCCCATACCTGCAACTTCCGGGCGTATAGCAGTCCTCGGTATATCGCCGCGTCACAGGAGATCCGCAAAGGAACTTTTCGCCCAGTTCAACAGGCGATGCAGGTCAGAACGGCCTGATCGGGCAACCTCCACTTCCAGCGCGAGCACCACCTGGCGGGCATCCGTTCGCGCGCGGGCGGTCTCGCCAAGTTTCTTAAGCGTATCAGCGCGACCAGCTATCCCCCTTGCCCAGTCACCTAACAGCTCCCGATGTCCCTCCTGGTTCACCAGACGATCGCGGATCTCGATCGCACGGTCATACAGCCCCACTGCAGAACGCAGGTCCCCAAGCTGCCTAACCGCATTGGCCTTGTTCATGTAAGTCCGCGCCAGGTCGTTGGCCAGTTCCCGATGTCCCTCCTGGTTCACCAGACGATCGTGGATCTCGATCGCACGGTCATACAGCCCCACCGCAGAACGCAGGTCCCCAAGCTGCCTAACCGCATTGGCCTTGTTCACGTAAGCCCGCGCCAGGTCGTTGGCCAGCTCCCGATGTCCCTCCTGGTTCACCAGACGATCGTGGATTTCGATCGCACGGTCACACAGCCCCACCGCAGAACGCAGGTCCCCAAGCCGCCTCACCGCAACGGCCTTGTTCATGTAAGCCCGCGCCAGGTCGTTGGCCAGCTCCCGACGACCCTCCTGGTTCACCAGACGATCGTAGATCTCGATCGCACGGTCATACAGCCCCACTGCAGAACTCAGGTCCCCGAGGTCAGCCACCGCATTGGCCTTGTTCATGTAAGCCATCGCCAGGTTGTTGGCCAGTTCCCGACGACCCTCCTGGTTCACCAGACGATCGTGGATCTCGATCGCACGGTCATACAGCCCCACCGCAGAACGCAGGTCCCCAAACTGCATCACCGCAACGGCCTTGTTCATGTAAGCCATCGCCAGGTCGTTGGCCAGCTCCCGATGTCCCTCCTGGTTCACCAGACGATCGTGGATCTCGATCGCACGGTCATACAGCCCCACCGCAGAACGCAGGTCCCTGAGGTCAGCCACCGTATTGGCCTTGTCCATGTAAGCCCGCGCCAGGTCGTTGGCCAGCTCCCGATGTCCCTCCCGGTTCACCAGACGATCGTAGATCTCGATCGCACGGTCGTAACACGCCAAAACGCCCGGCCCGTCGGCCAGATTCCCGTGAACCAACGCCTTATTGACGTATATAAAGGCAAGGGTCGCCGCCAACTCGGTGCGCCCGGCATCCACCAGCCGACGACAGATGCGGCAGATCTCCTCGTACGCCGCCAAGTCGGCTATCGCCTGGGCTCGGCGTGATCCCCTGCGCGGCGGAATAAGATGCTTGGCTTGGGCCGGGTCTTGCCCCGCTGCTCCCAACGCCTTCTCCAGTAGCGGAAGCGGATCAGCCCATTGTCCACCCTTGGTCGTGCGGCGGTCGTGAACGATGCCGGTTCGGTCTTGGGACTTGGGTATAGGGGCCAAGGCGCGCGGATAAGCTTTCCCGAGCGCTTCCTGATAGGCGACTTGAAGACTTTCAGCCGCCTCGGCAAGGTTCGACCATCGCTCTCTGGGATCGACCTTGAAGCAGTTCCTGAGCACCTCTGCCACCGCAGGCCGCATCGCCGGCAGATCGCCATCATGTTCATTGCTGGAGGATAGATACGTTTCCAGCACCTCGGCAGCTGTCTCGCCCCCGTACGGGCAAGGCGGCTCGCCATAGAACATCTCCAGTACACTTACGCCCCACGACCACACATCGGTCCGTCGATCCAGCTTGTCTCCACGCTTCTGCTCCGGCGACCGATATGCCGGCGTCATCCCTACGGCACTCACGATCATGCTCCGGCTTCCCGAAAGAGTTGCTGCTCGCAGCGGCGTATGCGCCATCCCCCGGGCCGTCCCGAAGTCCGTCAGCTTCACAACCCCTTCAGGCGTCATCAGCATATTGCCCGGCTTCACATCCTGATGCACCAGTCCAAGCTCGTGGATCATGTGCAACGCCCAGGCACTTTGGATCGCCACATCCAGAATCTGTTCCAGCTTCATCGAACGTCGTTGCTTGATCCAGGAGACCAGAGATCCACCCTCGACAAACTCCGCAAAGATTGCCACCTCGTCCCCGATCGTTCGCAGGAACCGACAGGCCGTCAGGTTCGGATGCTCTGGCAGGTCCAGCCAAGTTTGGAGTTCGGCCATGAACGCCCGACGCATTCGCGCACTGGGCAGACGCATTCGTTTGAGCGCAAACCTGTGGCCGGTGGACTTGCTCTTGACAGCCAGACCTTGCCCATCCCGCCCTCGCCCAGAGGGGACTCCGCGGTGAAATCTTCCAGCACCCGCTTGTAATCCTCCATGGCGACGTTTGCGATGTTGGAGCCGAATTCCGGCAAGGGTTGTCCGGCGCTGGTCGACACTACACCTCGAGAGGAATCCTGTTGATTCATCACCCTAATAGGGGATTTGCCGCCCCCGAGCACCCTCGATAACCAATTACGCTTTGGCATATTTTCTCCTGTCGATCGGCGGCCGTCTGTTTTCTAATCTAAATCGGCTTCACATTCTTACTACACCCTCTTCAATCCAAAGTCGGATTTTGATCCGATCCGCCGCCGTTTTGATGGCTTTCGACCGCGGCTGGGACACAATGAATGTTCCCCCTGCTAGCACTACCGTCGGCCATAAGCATATGAGCTGCAGCACTACTACAAAGGGAACCATTCGCTTGTACATATCAGTCCCTTTTCGCGGCCGGCGCGAAGACGGATCGCCCTTTGCCAGTCGCTTGACGAGCCAGGTAAATCGCGTCCGCCGCAGGGCGATCTTCATCCGGAAGACATCATCAAACTCGTCAGGGCGAGGAACCTTCTCGCGGCGACGACGATTCTGTTCGGCATCGTAGTCGAGGCGCTGCTACGAGACGGCCCCGACCCAATCCGCCTTCAACGAATTAAACTTGGAAACGTAGGCGGCGCGATCATCTTTGCCGCCGAGGTAATGGGTGGTTCGAACGCGCCGAATTCGACTTGTTCCAGCGGCGTTGATCTCAACCACCTCGTGGTATCCGATCTCAGCGATGAATTGTTGACTCGGTTCATGCCAGCGGATTCCAGGCACATAGCTCTGTTTGACGTACGCTAAGTCTTCGATTGACGGCATCGTGCTGCTTCTCCGTCTGAGGGGCGGCACGATAACGCGGGGATTTGCACCGGAGAGGAAGGCCGAGAAGATTTTCTGCCGTCCGATCTGACTGGACACGACTGCTGGCTTTACCTGCATTTCGGCGGTATCAGAGCTCGACGGCTGTGAGGAAGAGCGAAGTGCAATCACTCGACCCGTAAACCGCGGACTGGTGAGTCACTTGCGGAGAGGGAGAAACAAAGAAGGCGACTCAATTGAGCCGCCTTTGGGGACTGCCCAGGACAGGATTTGAACCTGCACGAGTTGCCTCGCTACCACCTCAAAGTAGTGCGTCTGCCAATTCCGCCACCTGGGCGCGGTTGGTGGGGATTATAGGCGACGCCCCGAGGCTGTCGAGAGGGTCCAAAACCTGACCTATCCCCACTTTGGCAGCGCTTGGTCGGTGGCCGTGAGGAAAGCGGCGAAGGCCTGTGCGGGGGAGCATTTCAGTTTGGCAAGCATCTAACGTCCGATCTGAAAAACGCTGCACGTGCCTGGGTGGCTGTTGGAGCACCAGTCACCGGGACGACACTGTTTTAATGCCAGCAGCCCGATGCCGCACAGCAACAGATACGCCAGCGCCAGGATCAGGATCAACCGGTCCAGGCGATCGGCGCGGGTCATCTGCGTATCCCGCAGGCTCCAGCCGTTGCGTTTGTTCTTGCCGTCGCGGAACAGTTCCTCCACCCCCATCCGCCGGCCATACAGCTGGCTCAAACGGATCGGCGTCGCCTGCTGATCGGTCATCAGGAACCAACACTCATCCCGTTTGTTCGGCAGATTCGGCTTCCAGCGGATCACGATGTTCTGCTGGACCGGATGATGGCTGCGATAGCTGACATTCTTCAGCAGCCTGGCAATCCCCTTGTGCACCGGGTAATCCAGCAGTTTGCCGTGATAGCCCTGCCCGTTGATCCAGACATCGGGGCTGATGCGAATGATATAGCCGAAGCCGTGACGCTGGCAGAAGCGTGCCAGCTCCGTGCGGCCAAAGCCGCGGTCGGCCAGGATGATCACCTTCAATTGCGGATCGATCATCTGCCGCAGGACCAACAGCAGGGATTCCTCGAAGCTGTTGCGGCTCTTGTCGAACTTGCCGCCTTCGACGCTGGCCCAGCACAAGGGCACACTGCGGCCCTTGACGACCGTCGCCGCCATCAGGGTCCAGAAGCCGCGGATGTCGGTCCAGTCCAGCGAGATCAGCAGCGTCTTGCGACGCTTTTTCAGCAGCTTCTTCACCACCCCGCGCATCGCATCGGCGGTTTCGATCCGGTCGTTGGCGCAGAAACGCCAGACCCGCTTGATCTGATGCTTGGCGGTGCCCAAAAGCTGACGGCCCAGATTGGCCAGGGAAACACGCTCGACACGCATCGCCCCGGCGACGAGAATGGCCAGCGTCTTGGCCTGCGAAAGACGCAGATGGGCGGCGCAGACCGAGAGTACCCAACAGATCGCGTCCCTACGATCCATGGCGGTTCCTTTCGCGTTGGATGAACAGTGCGCCCGGCCGGCGCTGACGATTCATTCCTAGCGCGCAGGACCGCCATTTGTTCGCGCTTCTGCAAAATCATCAACAGAAGTGGGGATAGGTCAGGGTCCAAAACGCGCCGGGCCGCTACGGCGCCGGCGCGGTCGCTGCGGCCGGGCGGGTGGCGGCGCCGTCCAAGAGGCGCTGGCGTTCGGCGGCCCGCGCTGCCCGCAGGGCCTCACGTTGTTCGCGGCGCTGGCGCCGGATCTTGGCAGCCTTATGTTCGGCGCGGACATGCCGGCCATGTCGTGCATGACGCGTGTGTCGCGCAGACCCGGGCCTGGCGCTCGGCGGTTGACATGCGGCGCTGCACGTACGCCGGGCGTTCGCTGGTGGCGGGAATGCGCGTTCCGGTGGCGGTCATGACGGGAACCACGGGCGTCTTGGTCCAGTCGCCCTTGGGCACGACAATTTTGATTTCCGCCAGCGCCGTGTGTCGGGTTCTTCCCACGCGCTGCACCGGGATGATGACGCCATGCTCCATCAAGTCCCGGATCGGCCGCTCGCCCTTTCCATAGAGCACCGGCGGGAAGACCGCGTAGTGAATCTTCAGCTTCTTGAGCCGCTCGGGATACTGCGACACCGGCACGCTCACCGGCATGATGTCGCGCCACATGACCACGTGGCGATCGCTGTGATAGCTCATGATCGTCGCCGCCGGACCGATGACCGTCGCCCGGGGGGAGAGGCGATCATGGATGACGTCGCTGATCTCGAGCATCTGATTCCATTTCGGATCGACGCCGTTGAGATGGCGCTGTTCACCGATCAGCTTGACGCAATGACTGATGCTCGGAACCAGGACCATGCCGACCGCAAGGATCAGAATCGCATCGGTGCGCTTCTCAGGCAGCCGCCGCGCCAGCTTCAGGGCCAGCAGCATCCAGCCGATCAGCATCAGCGGCAGGACCATCGTGTAGTAACGGGCGACGACGGTCATCACCAGCGTCGTGCCGATGGTCAGGATGATCAGGGCCGTCCAGAGCGGATTGATGCGCAGCAGCAGCAGCGATGACAGGATCAGGACGATTGTCAGCACCTCGGTCAGCCCGGGGCCCCATTGCTGGCCGAAGAAGGAGAAGGAAAGCTCGGAACCCAGCAGGCGAGGCAGCTGCCGTATGGCCGTTGGCACGGCGTCGCCCAGCGCGCGCAGGGCATCGCGCTCGTAGCCGCCGCCGATCGGATCGAACCCCTTCACCCGCGGATCGGTCAGTGCGGCGGCAAGCCAGACCACGAGCAGCAGGGTCAGGCAGATGGCATAGAACTTTCGCCCCGGACCTTTCACCAGCCCCCACAGGCACATCAGCACCCACGCAATCCCCAGAATCCAGAACGTGGGCCGCATCGTTCCCGCCAGGACCAGTCCCACCAGCAGAATCGCGGCCGACAGCCACGGCTGTTTCCTGGCACGTTCGATCGCGCGGGGATTTCCGGCGGGGTGGTCGTCGATCGCCCAGATGCGCAGCCGTTCCCAGCCGTAGAGCGCCAGCATCATGCCGCACAGGAACGGGATGTCGGTCAGGATCTCGTTGGTCAGCTCCATGAACCAGCCGTTGAAGCCGACCAGCGCGGTGATGACGATCGCAAACCACTGGCTGAAGCGCAGCGACGCCAGCTTGTAGGTCGCGATCAGGCAGACGAGCGCCATCAGGTGCATCACCAGGATCGGCGGAAACGCGGATCTGCCGAAGAGCTTTTCCAGGCCGGCCAGGAGCAGCGGGAATCCGGGATAGACCTCCCGTCGCCCAAAGGCGCTGAAGCCATACCCATGCCCGGTGGCCAAAGCATGTCCCATCCCACGGTAGAGTGCGCTGTCCCGCCCGATGCGCCATTGGCCGGTGAAGGCGGCGATGTAGAAGCCGAGCAGCGTGCCGAAGATCCAGAAGCGGTATTTGACGACCCAGTGCGTGAACTTGATGGTTCGCGGCTCGTCGGACCGCCCGATGCGCAGGGCGCAATACTCCAGGCGCTGCTCTTGAACCTCCATCGGGGTCGATTGTCCGCGAGGGGGCGGCGTCATTCAAGTAACTCTGGATGGATCCGACGGTTGTGCAATGCGGGATGGCCCTGGGACAGCTTCAATGCCCTCGCGGCCGATGCCTTTCCGTGCTAGCACCGGTATTGCTCCGCCGACGACTGGCGGATTGAGCCAAAGACGCCGCCAATGACATTCTTTTTTCAGGAGGTTTCTATGCTTCGAGTGAGTCACATTGCCGCACCCCTCGTGCTCGGGCTCGGTTTGTCCCTGGGATTGGCCGGCTGCGCCGATCACGACCGCGCGATACCCAACGACGCAGTCATTCTGCGTGAAGGAAGAAATGCCCTGTCGGCCACCGCGAATCAGCCGGGTACGGTCTATGTTTACGACAACAGCACCAACAAGCTGTTATACAGCGGTCCAGTCGCCAAAAACGATGTGGTTCGCGTCGATCCGAGTGCTGACCGGATTACCGTCAACGGGAACACCGTCTCGCAGCAGTCCCTGGATGACGCCCACCACTACCGGATTTACGAAGAAGAGCAGTTCAATCAGAATCAGCAAGGGAGCGTGATTGGCCAAACCAATGCGACCGAACAGAACAACGGCAACTCCACGGTCGTCAAACAGGAGGGCGATCAGACCGTAGTTCACGAGCCGGGCGCCAATACCACCGTCATCACCAGGCCGAAATCCGATACGACGATTATCCGGCATGGCGACAACGGCAGCAGCGATCAGAGCGAGTAAAGCCCGCGTCGGGAGCAAGTCAACGGGCTCGCGCTGCCAAGGCATTGCACACGTCGTCGAGCCACCTGGCACTGGGCAGGGCGTATGGACGGAACTTCTCCATCACGCCCTGCTCTTCGCTGTAGGCGAGCGCGCGGTTCATGCCGAGCTTGTTGGCAGCGGGTGAGTCGATCAGGTTGGACGAATCGTTGGCCGACATCTGGAAGAGAATGCGGTGATCGAACTCGCGCATCGAGGATCGATCGATGGTGCGATCGACGGTCGCTGGCGTGTCGGCCCAGGCGATCATGTGAATTCCGACGTTTGGGCCTTCGCGCATGAGGTCGGAAAACTGCTTGTCGGGGGCGGGGCCTTTGGCTTCGTCGCCGGACGAACCAAATGAGAAGCTGTCCTCCTGCTTGCGCAGCACGCGATAGCGCTGCAGGCCGTAGATCCAGACGAAGGCCGAAGGAAAGTTGGAGCCGGATTCCCCCTGGCGCTTTGCCATCTCGCTTACGAGCTGGTTGAGGACGTCTTCGGTTTCGCGCCATTCAACGACCTTTGTCGAGTGGGGAAGCCTCTGAGCCAGCTGCGCGAACGATCCAACCAGCGGTGAATCCGCAGGGGTGCCGTCGAACACATAGAACGACGCCTGCTGCGGCGCAAGCTGCGCTGCCAGAGAGACGATCCCCGTCATCATCATCGCCAGCGCCGATTCATCCTGCTGGCCGATGATCAATGCATTGGCGCCGCTTTGGCGGCGGAAGGGAATTGAGGTCGGCTCCTTGATCGCCACCGGCTCGCCAATCCATGCCAGCGGCGCCAACGTCGCCGGCGGATAAGTCGGCTGACCGAGCAACTCGGCCAGCATCCGGTTCTGCGTGACCGGCGCCGGAACATTGCCCTCGAAGACGATCTGACTGCGGCGGGGAAGCTTCCTGGCGCCGACGACCTCGCGTACTTTGGCGAGGTAGCGATCCCGCTTCTCATCCGGGAGCCAGGAGACCTGGAAGGGGCTGTTGCCCTCGACCAGGCCGCCCTGATCGTTATAGATCGCCTCGCCCGGCCGCGTCAGAAGCCGCGCGGCGGAGTTGGCGTCGCCGAGGATGAGTTGCGAATCGGCTTCGCTGGTTTGCAGCGCGATGCGGACGGCCATCTGGCCGAGCGTGCTGCGGGGAAGTCCTGCGCCGCCGATGGTCTGGGAGCCGAGCAGCACGTGAATCCCGAATGCACGACCCTGGCGGACGAGACGATCGATCAGCACCGATGCGTCCTGGGCCAGCTTGTCGTCCTCGCTGAAAAACTCCTGGAATTCGTCGATGATCAGCAGCGTGCGAGGAAGGTAGGGAAATGCATTCTGGTCTGTGGGCGCTGGGCGCGTTCGTTGATCGCCGGCTGTATCGCCTGTGCTCCCGGACGCCAAATCCCTCGCCGCTCTGCGATAGCCGGGAAGATCCTGCACGCCCAGCTTGCGGAAAAGCTCACCGCGGCGCGCCAGTTCTGCGTCTAAACGCTGAAGCACCGACAATCCAAATTCCCGGTCCGACTCGACGGCGATCGCCCGCGCGTGGGGCAGATCGTTGGTCGCATATGTCTTGAACTCCACGCCCTTCTTGAAGTCCACCAGGTAAAGCTCCACCTCCCGCGGCGAATACCACAGCGCCAGGTTTGTCGCGATCACATGCAGCAGCGTGGACTTACCGGAACCCGTCTTGCCCGCGAGCAGAACGTGCTGGGCAACGCCCTTGCCGAGCTTCATCTCCTGCAGGCGGGTTGCTCCCATGCGGCCGATGGGGACGCGCAGCTCTTCGCTCGTCGAGAGCGACCAGAATTGCTGATCCGTCGGCGCGATCGACTCGAACGCGACTTCCACACGCTTGGCTTCACGCGCGAACCTGCCGACCACGTGAAGGATCTGCGTCAGCACGTTCTCCACGGGCGGTGCATCCAGCGTCAGTGGAAACTGCCGGAAGACATCATCCCGCCAGACGAATTGCCCGTTTTCGCGAATCAGATTGAGCGAATTGGCCTCGAGGTCATCCATGCGAACGCCCGAAGGCAACGGCAGCGTCGTGTCGCGCGCGATCAGGACGTACACGCCGCAGCGAGCGCCTGTCGAGGCAATCGCCGAAAGCCGGCGGAAGCTTTCGGAATTGAACCCGGCCGGGAAATCCGAGACGACGATGAAGCGATAGGGCTCGGCCAGCTCGCCTGCCTGTGCATTGTACTCGTCGATCGTTGCAAACTCGTTGCGCAGATACTTCTGAATGACCGTTTCCATGTGCTCGGTCAGATCGCGCATGCGCTGATCGATCTGCTCGGCATCGGTGAGGATCCGCTGGCCCACGAGCGTCTCATCATGGTCGGCCAGATGCATGAAACCGGCGAAGCTCTGCCCAAGCCCCACCGGATCGATGAGATTGAAGCGGGCGCGTCCGGGCGGAAGGCTCGTCAGCAGCCGGGTCATCACCATTTGCAGGGCGCGGATCGCCTGGGCGCGCCCTTCGCGATCGGTGTGGATGATCAAAGACGCCTGCCGGGGGAACGCCAGCGTCGTGGGCACCGTGAAGGCTTCGGGCACCTCCAGGCTCAAGGGGCGCTCGTGCGGCACGCTTTCGGCAAAGCGCTTCAAATCCACCTGAAGCTCGCCCAGCCGGACATCCTGCGGAAACGATCGCGGAGGATTCCAGTCATTCCAGTCGGCTCCCGACCAATCCACCACGGCGCGACCATTCGTTCCGTCGTGACCTATCGGCGCCTGGATCGTTCGCAGGCCGTCGCGCCAGCGTCGCTCCAGTTGCGCCCGCCCGTCGTCAAACTTCTTCCTGGCGGCGGCGATCGTCGCATCATGACGCGCCGCCAGCGCCGCCGTTTCGCTCTCAACCCGCCCGGCCAGCTCCGCGAGCTTCTGATCCCGCCATTTCGCAAGCTCCTGGCGCGCCTGGTTCTTCTTGTTGTCGGCTCGCTTCATTCGGCGCTCGTAGTCGCCCATGGCCGCGTTCATCACCTGGTCGCGATTGCGCTGGGCGCGGTCAATGGTTGGGGCGTACTTCTGCTTGACCGCCATCACCTCCATCTCGCGCTTGCGCTGCGCGGTTGGCCCTGGCCTGCTGGTTCTTTCTGAAATGTTCGAGCTGCCGATCGATCCCGGCGCGAGCCTCTGCAATCGCGACGCGGAGCGGTTCGTTCGCGTGCCGGATCTGCTTTTTTCCCAGCATGCTCAGAAGCCACCCGACCAGCAGCAATCCAACCAGCGTCGCGCCGACCGCGATTCCAACCTGAGGCCACTGCGGCACAATGCTCTGGAAATTCACCGGCACGCCGCCGGCCACAATCTGCGTGACAATTCCCGCGATGATCAGCAGCAGCATGAGCAGCAGATATGGCCGGACTCCCACAAAAAGTCTCGGCAGGGTAATCGCCTTCAGGGCCGACAATCGTTCGTCAGCGTGCGCAATCAAGCGCTCCGATTCCGCCGCCATCTGCTTCTCGCTGCTCTCCGCCTCCTCTTCAGAGACGTCGCCCTCCATCGGTGTCTTCTCCTGTGCCGCGGGAGGAACTGCGACGCGATAGAGCGCAAGCAACCCCTCCCCTTCCTTCTCCTTTGACTGAAGGAGCTCCCCTTGTGCCGCGTGCCTCTGCCGCGCCTGCTTGACCTGCGCCTTGAGCTGGTTCTGTGTCCCTTCTAAAACGCTGTCCGCCAGCCAGACTGCCTTGTTCACCTTGTCCTTGACCTCGGAGGTGGCGGCGTCATAGGTCTGATCGGCCTGCTCCTTCTGGCCCTTGGCCACCTCGGAAATTTCGAACGTTTCGCGCCGAAACAGCTCGTCGATTTCCTTCAGGCGATCGTCGTGGCGACGTTGAATCTCCCCCTTGGCCTGTTCGAATTTCCGCGCAAGCTCCGATTCGTCCCACTTGCGCTTCTTTGCATCCTCTTCGAGCGTGGTCTGATACTGCTGGTCGAGCTCAGCCTCGCGCTGGGCGCACTGCGTTGCCAGCGTTACCAGATCGTGCAGCACCGCGCGCTGGATGTCGCGCCGCGAAGGCGGTGCTTCGCGCGTTTCGGACTTGGCTGGCGACTCGTTCACAGCGGTCATTCTACTCGCAATCGCGGCGAATTTGTTGCAGCAGGGTCGCCATGGCGTCCATGGCGCCGACCGCCATGCGCAGATCGCGCTCGAGGTTCAGCAGCCGCTCTTCTTCGAAGCGCTTGGCATTGGCGTCATCCCACTGCGCCCGCGTCTCGGACCAGCGGGTCATCAGGTCTTTCATCGCGCGGGCCAGAGCGCCGCGATCTTCATGCACGCCCATGACTCATTCCTCCGAATCCGGTTGCGCATGCGCAAGAGAGATCGATTGTGACGGCGGGGGGATGTCGCCCCAGAGGTCCCGGTTGCTCGCATCGAGAATGATCGCGATGCCGTCCTTGTCCAGCGCCACGAGCGACCCCGCCGGCAGGGCAAGCACTTGCTCGAAATCACTGCGCATGGAAAGAAGCTCACCAACGGTCAGCATGTGAAACTTCTCCTGCGCGGATGATGTCGCGCGCCCAACGTGCCACCCCGAATCATTGGAAAAAGCCGGATTCATCCGTTCGAGATAAACTCGTTCATCCTCGTTGACTCCCGCCGCCATCGTGACCATCTGTTCGACGCGAACGGGTGAAGCGGGGAGCTTCAGTTGCTTGAGTGCGTCGATCTGCGCCGGCTTCAGCTCGCCGCTCTTCCACGGGCCGAACCAGACGAGCCCTTTTGCAGCGCAGGCCCGGGCCGATGGGGCGGGCGTTACCGACCGCAGCGACTTCCAATCCACCCTTGCGGGGGCTTCCGCCGCCGCCTCGCGCGCCATTCCACCCGCACCCGCTTCGGCGACGCTGGCGGCAGCGGTCGGCGTTCGCAGTCCCACATACTCATCCAGCCGCGCAACCATTCGATCTAAATCCGCAACCGCCGCAGGAACATCGCTCTGGACGGCGCTCGCCAGCCGCTGGATCTGACCTTGAAATTCCGTCATCTGCTTGTGCAGCCGCTGAATCGAGCGCTTCACATTGACGAGCTTCTGCTCGGCCTCTTCCAGCGCCGCCTTGCACTTGGCCACCATCTTCTGCTCGTCCACAACGGAAGGCCGTCCACCATGCGGCGACTTGAACAGCTCCTTGTGCCGCAGGGCTTCTTTGGCCCGCTCAAGCGCTTCATGGCGTTTGCGGATCTGGTTCTTCCAGTAAACGATCTGGTCGCGCTCCAGCCAGGTCACCGTGAAGCGCACATCCGCATCCGCATCCGTCAGCGCAGCGTCGATCGATTCGGCGAACTTGATCAGCGCCGTGCGAAACGCACGCAATGCATCGATCGAACTGACATTGGCTGATTCCATCGGTATAGGGACTACGCCGGCTACCGCTGCTTCAGATACTCTTCGATCAGCGCTGCTTTCTTTCCAAGGAAAGTGACGTGCTCCTGGCTGGATTCCAGGAAGTGCCCCAACATCTTGACCGTACTGTCGAATTCCTCGGCGAACTTCTTCTGTTCCTGGTTGCGCCAGGTCGTCTCCAACCCGGCACCTGCGCCAGTGCAGGCCCGACACCAGGCGCTGAAGCTCGCCGTTGAAGCGGTTGAGGTCGGCGGCGAAGCGGCGCAGTTCGGTTGGGTCAACGTGGGCTTTGCTCATACGGAAAACACCACCTTTTCCCCCTTCACATGGCTGCATTGTAGCCTGCGAATAGCCTTCTGTCCCCCCAAAGCTCGCTTCGGAGGATAAACCGTAAGTGATTTGTGCCGCATGCTTTGAAGCGTTGGCTACGGGCTGGCCCAAATATTTGTCTTGACAATATCTGTTTGAACAACTAAATTCCCGGCGTGAGCAAGCTTCAGCAGGAAATCCGCAAGGCCCGGCCGTTCGACTCGCTCGAACAGGAAGCGGCTTTGAATTTGCGCAAGACCTTCGACGCCCTGGGCGCCTTCGAGGCCGAGTTGTTCAAACCCGCAGCTCTCTCGCCCACGCAGTACAACGTCCTGCGGATCCTGCGGGGCTCGGGCGAGCCGTTGAGCTGCGGCGAGATTGCCGACCGCATGATCACCCGCGAGCCGGACATGACCCGCTTGCTCGATCGCCTGGAGAAGCGTGGCCTGGTCTCTCGCTGTCGTCAGCAGACCGACCGACGGGTCGTCCGGACGAAGATTACCGCGAGAGGACTCGATTTGCTGGCGCCTCTCGACGGCGCAGTTGTGAAGATGCACCGTCGCCAGCTCGGTCATTTGGGCTCGGCCAAGCTCAGGCAGCTCATCGCGCTTCTGGAGGAAGCGCGGCAATTGCCGGATTAGGCTTTTTGCATGATATCTGTTTAAACAACCATCGACGGCCAACAATCGGCACACCGCTTCGCAGGAGAACCCATGATCAATATCATCCCATCCAACCAACGGTATCACGCCAACATCGGCTGGCTGGACACGCACTGGCACTTTTCCTTCAGTGACTATTACGACCCCGACAATATGAACTGGAGCGCTCTGCGCGTCTTCAATGATGACGTGGTGCAGCCGCAAACCGGCTTCGACCTGCATCCGCACCGCGACATGGAGATCGTCACTTACGTCATCGACGGCGAGCTGACGCACCAGGATTCCAGCGGCAACAAGGGCGTCATCCGTCCCGGCGAGGTTCAGGTCATGAGCGCCGGCCGAGGCATCATGCATTCCGAAAAGAACGGTTCGACCGACCGCCCCGTGCACCTGCTCCAATTGTGGCTGATGCCTCGACACAAGGGCAACACACCGCGATGGGAACAAAAGCAGTTCGCGCCAGCGACCGTCTCGGCAAACTGCTGCCGGTGGTCAGTTCCACGGATGGCAACAGCAATGGCGCACTCAAGATCGACCAGGACGCGACGATCTACGTTTCGTCACTGCCGGCCGGTCAGGGTGTGACGCAGCCGTCCGCGGCCGATCGTCATGCGTATCTGTTCGTCATCTCGGGCGAATTGACCGTCAACGGCGCCAAGCTCGCCACCGGCGATCAAGCACGCATCGCCGGCGAACCGAAGCTCGATATTCAGGCAACTGCGGATGCGGAACTCATGCTTCTCGATGTGCCCTAACCTATGGTGCGGGAGCGGCGCCTGTGCTGAACGCAGGCGCCGCCCCCGCAAATGCAGGTAGTCCAACTTCAATCGGATTTGATATGCTTACGATAAAGGAGTTCTCGATGCGAAGACTGATGGCTATGGCTGCGGCATTGCTGGTGTTTGGCCTTTACAGCGCAACCGCAGCGCGCAGACATTCAGGCTCGATCCGGTTCATTCGACGATCATCTTCCGCATCATGCACCTGAATATCACGCCCCTTTACGGGCGCTTTGACGGACCCACCGGCGCCATCGTGCTCGACCAGGACGCCTCGAAAATGAGCTTCGACATCACCGTCCCCGCCGCCAATGTCGATACCGGCAACGCCAAGCGCGATCAGGACCTGCGCAACCAGTTCTTCGATGCCAAACAGTTCCCCGACATCACCTTCAAGAGCGATTCCGTCAAGAAGACCGGCGACAATACCTATGAAGTCGCGGGCGATCTCACCCTTCACGGAACCACCAAGCCCGTCACCGTCACCATCACCAAGACCGGCCAGGGACCCGGTATGCGCGGCGAAATCCGCTCCGGCTGGGAAACGAGGTTGAACATCAAGCGCAGCGATTACGGCGTCAATGCAATGCCCCATGCCGCCGGTGACGAGGTGAAGCTCATGATCGGGCTCGAAGGGATCCAGCAATGACAACGACATGATTACGGCACGCGAGCTTTCGTGGGGATTGATGATCCCCGCCATCACCGTATTGGTCCTACTCCTGGCCGGCCGAATCGTGCGGAAGCCTGGCTGGGGCGGCGTCGCGGCACTTGCCATCGGCTTTGCCATCTCCTACTGCGGTCTCATCGAGATCGCCACGCTCCCGCCCCGGCGCGGCCAGGATTGGCTGTTCTGGATGATCGTTCCCGCCGCGCTGGTCGGCTGGTGGGACGCCTCCCGCCACATCCGCTTCCGCCTGATCGTCGGCTTCGTGCTGTTCTTCCTCGTCGTACTGGCGCTCTTAACGCCGTTGAATCGCTCGATGCAATCGCAACTGATCTGGAGTTGGACAATCGCCCTCGCCTTCGGCATCACCGCGTGGTGGTGGATCAACGATGCCCTGGCGACGGTACGCACAGGCCCCATCGTTCCCGCGCTCTTCGGCTTTATCGCGGGAGCCCTGGCGTTGGCGCTGGTCAACAACGGCCAGCAGGGTTTCGGCCAGCTTGCCGGCATCGTCGCGCTGTTCTTCTGGCTCATGGCGATCGTGGATGGGGTCTTTCGCCAGTCTTCCCTCTCCCGTGGCGGAATGGTGGTCGCCACCACCATCATCGCCGGGCTGCTGATCATCGGTCACTTCTACGGAGACGTGACCATTCACGATGCCTCATTCCTCGCGATTGCGCCACTCGTCGCCTGGCTTGGCGAACTCCCCGGCATCCGTGGCCGCCGACCCCTGCGCCTGCTCGCCGCCACCATCCCTGCACTGATTCTGATCGCGTTTGTCGCCGTTCCCAATGCCCGGCAGATTCGGCAGACGATGAATGAGCAATTCCCCGCCGGAGAATAAGTCGCGTCGTGCACGATGGCTGAGATTTCTGTCCCGCAAGTTCCCGCGGAAACGTGCTGTTACCCCGGCGGCCAGGTGAATTCCCTCCCTGCCAGCACATGCAGGTGCAGGTGAAAGACGCTCTGTTGTGCTCCCGGCCCGCAGTTGAAGACCGTCCGGTAGTCCTTGTGCCCCATCTCCTTCATGAGCTTTTGTGCCACCAGGAATAGCCCGCCAATCAGTTCCCGGTCCGCGTGCGTCAGGTCGTTCAGGGTTGAAATCTCGCGCTTGGGCAGCACCAGTAGATGCACCGGTGCCGCCGGCTGGATATCATGGATCGCCAGGTACTGGTCGTCCTCGTAAGCAATTTTCGCGGGAATCTCTTTCCGGATGATCTTTGCGAAAATGTTGTCAGGCATAATTGTTTGTTGTGTGTTGTTTGGTGTTCGTTGTCAACAACAAACGATACACAACCAACTACAAGCAGATAGATGTTCACCTTCCTTGCCGAAACTTTCATCCTGGGCCTCAAGAACCTGCGGCTGCACAAGCTGCGCAGCCTGCTGACCGCCCTGGGCATCATCTTCGGCGTCGCCGCCGTGATCATCATGGTCGCCATCGGCGAAGGGAGTAAGCAGCGCGCCCTCGATCAGCTCAAGCAGCTCGGGGCCCGCAATATCCTCGTCCGCTCCAAGCGTCCTCCCGAGACCAACGATGCGTCCAGCCGTACTCAGCGAGTCCTCAGTTATGGGCTCAAGAAGACCGATCTCGAGCGCCTAAGCGGCCTGCCGGGCTTGACCAACATCGTCGCTGTGCGGAATACCGAGCAAAGTGTCATCCGCAACACCGTCCAATACCCCGAGCTCAACGCAATCGGCACTGAGCCGGACCTCTTCCAGGTCATCAACCTGCGCCCCGAGCGCGGGCATTTCTTCGACAGGCTCCAGTACGACCGCGCCGATCCGGTCTGCGTGCTGGGCGCGTTTGCCGCCCACCAGCTCTTTCCCCACGAAGAGCCGCTCGGCCAGGCAGTTCAGGTCGGCAACAAGCGGGTCGGTTCCGTGATGCTCACAGTCATCGGCGTCCTCGAGCCCACCGGGCTTCGAGCCGGAAGCGAGGGCGCATCCATCATGCAGCTCGATCCCGATCAGGGGGTCTATTTCCCCCTGAGCCTTGCGCACGCCGTCTGGCACAATGCCGTCATCAAAATGCAGGCCGGCACCTTCGAGCGCAAGCAGATCGAGCTCTCGGAAATCTGGCTTCAGGCGAAGAGCACCGACGATGTCGAGCGCCTCGCCTCAATCGCCGAAAATATCGTCAAGTCCACCCACGGCGACAAGGGCGACTTTGAAGTCAAAGCGCCCATCCAGATTCTGCTCGCCGCCGAGCAGACCCAGCGCATGTTCAACTTCATCATGGTCGGCATCGCGAGCTTCGCGCTGGTCGTCGGCGGCATCGGCATCATGAACATCATGCTGGCCAACGTCACCGAGCGCACGCGCGAGATCGGCATCCGCAGGGCGCTGGGCGCCAAGCGAAGCCACATCACGCTTCAGTTCCTGATCGAGACGACGGTCATCTCGCTCACGGGCGGACTGATCGGCATTCTCCTCGGTGCCGGGGTGGCTCGCGCGCTGCCGTGGATTGCCTCGCACGTCAGTTCCCAGAGTTACCCCACCCACATCGCGGAATGGTCGGTCATCGGCTCCTTCGCCGTCAGCGGCCTGATCGGAATCGGCTTCGGCATGTACCCCGCCATCATGGCCGCAAGAATGAACCCCATCGAAGCTTTACGGCATGAGTAGCGCCATCGCAAAGCGAATTCCGATGGTTCCGCACGATCCCACCTGGTCCAGCGCATTCGCCGCAGCCGCGCAAGAAATCCGGAACGCGCTCGGGCAAAGCCTCCTGGAACTCCATCACATCGGCAGCACCTCGATCCCCGGCATCTTCACCAAGCCGGTGATTGACATGCTCGGCGTCGTCGCGGATCTCGCTGTTGTCGATCAGCAGACGACACAGATGCAATCCCTCGGTTACGAGGTGATGGGAGAATTCGGGATTTCCGGACGCCGCTACTTTCGTCGTGACAACACCGCCGGTGATCGCACCCAGCAGCTGCACGCATTTCAGCTTGGCTCGCCGCACATCCGGCGTCATCTCGTATTTCGCGACTTCCTGCGCACCATCCCGCAATCGCGATGCAATACAGCGATTTGAAGCGACGCCTGGTCAGACAGCATCCAACCGAGATGAACGCCTACATGGACGGCAAAGACCCGTTCATCAGGGAGATCGAACAAACAGCGCTTCAGTGGGCTGCTCAGGGTCGTTAGCGCCGGCAGCCGATCACGAAAACTCAACGACCTTCACCAGCATCTGCCTGCTCCTCGGTCCATCGAACTCGCAAAAGTAAATTCCCTGCCACGTCCCCAGCACGAGGTCTCCCTCTTCGATCAGTACCATCGCGCTGTTGCCCACCAGCGCCGTCTTCACGTGTGAATCGCTGTTACCTTCGCCGTGCTCGTAGTAGCTCTCGCTCTTGGGGATCATTGCCGACAGCTTGGCTAGCATATCGCGCTTCACGTCCGGGTCGGCGTTTTCGTTGATGGTCACGGCAACGGTCGTATGCGGGACATAGACGATCGCCATCCCGTCCCGCAGCCCTATCTCCCGCACAATCTTTAGCACGCGCCCGGTAACGTCCACGATCTCGTTCCGCTGGCTTGTCTTGACGTTTTCCGTCACTAAGGGATGTGTTTGCATAATCGCTGTCCTTGTCCAAAGACAATTGGAATATAGTAATCGGTCCATGCCCTCCTGGATTAGCCTGATCGTGGTCCTTTTCGCAACCGGCGCGGCATTATGCGCTGTGGTCATCTACATGATGGCCCGCATGCTCCTGAAGCCCCCTCGGATGAATGACGGCAAAGCGCTCGTGGTGTTGCAACGTCTCTTGCCGTCTGATCTTGGTCTCGAATTCGAAGAACTCTCCTTTGACATCCGCGATGAAGCCACCGGCGAGCCTGTCAGGATCGCCGCCTGGTGGATTGGCGCCAAGGCAGCGGTCAATCGAACGATCCTCCTCATCCACGGCTACGGCGACGCCAAGGTCGGAGCTATCGCCTGGGCTCCGCTGTTTCAGCAGATGGGCTGGAACATTCTCGCGATCGATCTTCGCGCGCACGGCGACAGTGGCGGCGCTATTCGACCGCCGGCTATTGGGAGCAGCACGACGTCAACCAGGTGATCAACCGCCTGCGCACGTCTCACCCCCGGCAAACCGAGACCCTCGTCCTCTTCGGCGTCAGTCTCGGAGCCGCCGCCGCCCTCGCCGCGGCAGTCACGCGCAACGATCTTGCGGCGATCATTCTCGACGGGCCCTATGCCAACTTCCGCGACGCGGTTGCCGCCCATGGCCGGCTCTTTGGCGCCCCGGGCGGCTGGATGCAGAGTCTCGCCCTCAAGCTCGCGCAGTCCATCGCCCGCGCCGACTTTGCAGCGGTTCGTCCCGTCGAACTGATTCCGCGGGTATCCTGCCCGATGATGATCATTCACGCCGCCGAGGATTGCTTCATGCTCAAGGACGAAGCTTCGAGCTTGTGCGCCGCCCTTGCCCGGCACGGCGACCCGCACGATGTTTTCTGGGAGGCCCCCGGCGCGGGCCACGTCCTGGCCTTCGCCGCGGCTCCCGAAGAGTACCGCTCGCGCATCCGCCGATTCCTTGCTTCTGCGGTCGCGGATGCCAAAATCGCTCAAGCCGACCCACAGGAGAGCCCCCTTGCCCAAGATCGATGACCTGAGGTTCCGCCAGATTCACCTCGACTTCCACACCGGCCCCTGGATCGACGACGTTGGCGTCGATTTCGACCCCCGCGACTTTGCACGGACGATGAAGCGCGCTCACGTCGATTCGGTCACCGTCTTTGCCAAGTGCCATCACGGCCAGCTCTACTACAACACGAGCCGCCCTGAGAGGCATCCGGGCCTGAAGAAGGGCCACGACCTGTTGCGCCGGCAGATCGATGCCTTGCACGGCGAAGGCATCCGCGCCCCGATCTACATCAGCGTCATGTGCGATGAGTACGCCGCCAATCAGCACAAGGACTGGGTGGCGCTTCAACCGGACGGCAAGCGTGTCGGCAGGCAGCCACTCTCCAACGCAGGTGCCTCCTGGCAGATCCTCGACATGAGCAGCCCGTATCAGGAGTACCTTGCCGAGCAGACACAGGAGGTGCTGGGCAAGTTCAAGCCGGTGGACGGGATCTTCTTCGACATGTGCTGGGATCAGCCGTCCGTCAGCAAGTGGGCGATCGAGTCGATGAAGCGCCAGGGGCTGAACCCCGAGAGCGAGGAGGATCGCAAGAAGCACGCGCATCTCATCGCCCTGCGGTACATGAAGCGCTTTAAGCAGATGGTGCTCGATGCCAATCGTGGCGCCAGTGTCTTCTTCAATGGGCGGCCCGTCAGCAATCTGCGCGAAGAGTTCTCCTACCAGACGCAGACCGAGATCGAATCGCTCCCGACCGGCGGCTGGGGATACCTGTTCTTCCCCAAGAACGTCCGGTTCGGGCGAAACTTCCCGCTGCCGTATCTGGGGATGACGGCACGCTTTCACAAGGGCTGGGCCGACTTCGGCGGCATCAAGCCATACGCCGCCCTCGAATACGAGACCAGCCAGGCGATCGCCCACGGAGCGCGCTGCAGCATCGGCGATCAGTTCCATCCCCGCGGCACACTCGACCGCGCGGCCTATGACCTGATCGGTAAGATTTATGCGCAGCGTGGAAGAGCGCGAGCCCTGGCTAAAGGGTGCAACGCCGTTGGCCCAGATCGCCGTGCTCCAATCCGATGAACAACCCAACGGCCAGGGCGGACGCAGCCGTGTCGCCGGCGTCGAAGAAGGCGCGGTGCGAATGCTCACGCAGCTCAAGCACCAGTTCGATCTGATCGACCGCCCGGCCGCGTTCGAGCCGTACGAGCTGATCATCCTGCCCGACTACGTCAATGTGGATGAGCCGCTCAGAAGGAAGCTTCGTGGCTTCCTCAAGCAGGGCGGGGCCATTCTCGCAACGGGAATGAGCGGGCTGTCAACCGATGCGAAGAAGCTCCTGCTCCCGGAACTCGGCATCAAAGCGCACGGAAAGTCGCCATTCACGACGACCTACATCCGCTTCGGGGAGCGGGTCAAACAGGACGTTCCGTCGACGGATCACGTGATGTACGAGACGGGCGCGCGGGTCACGCCGGCGGCCGGCGCGACTGCACTGGCGCGGGTGGTCGAGCCGTACTTCGAGCGGACGTGGGAGCACTTCTCGTCGCATTTCCAGACGCCGCCGGCGAAGCTGAGCCGCTATGCGGCCGCGGTGCAGAAGGGACGGTGCGCGTACATTGCCTATCCGATCTTCGGCGCGTTTGCGACGCATGGGAACGTGCCGTACCGGCTGCTCGTGCGCAACGTGCTGGAGCGGCTGCTGCCGTCGCCGCTGTTGCGGGTGCAGGGGCCGGTTGGGATGGAGGCAACCATCACACGGCAGGGCCGGCGCACGATCGTCCACCTGCTTCAGTACGGCGCCGAGCGCCGGACGGAGAAGCTGGACCTGATCGAAGACGTCCTGCCGGTGCTGGACGTGCCGATCTCGCTTCGCCTGGAGCCGCCCCGCGGCGGGTGTACCAGGCGCCGGAGCAGGTTGCGCTGCCGTTCGAGCACCTGGCCGGACGGGTCAACCTGAGCGTGCCGGTGGTCAACGGGCACGCGATGATCGTATTCGAGTGAGCCCGATGGCGACGACCCTGGGCACGGGCTACCATTGCAATGATGATCGAGGTTGAACGCTGGCTGGATCGGTTCGGACTCGATGGGCAGATTCGAGCGCACATGGTGGAGGTGCTCGACGCGCTGCCCGCGGCGGTGCTCGCCGATCTGATGGACGATCCCGGGTTCACGATCTGCGACTACGAGCCGGGGAACGTGCTGCACGTGCCGATGCAGTTGGGGGCTTGCCGGCCGGGGAGGGCGGTGGTTCTCAAGCGAACGCTGCGGACCCGTCCACTGGAGTTGCGCGATGGGTCATCGCGCATGAGTTGGCGCATGCACACTTGCGCAACGCGGGGCGTTTTCCGGGGGAGGACCCGGAAGAGGCGGCCGATGCGCTGGCCGCCCTGTGGGGATTCCCCAGGCCCGCAGTTAGCCCGGTGACCGTAGCGGGGGCTTAGCACCAATCCGGGGATTGATTCAAGCGATAGGGGCGACGCGTCCGATAAGGCTCTAATGCCCGGGCAGGGAAGCCTGGGGATTAACGAGTCTATCGAACTCCAAGTGAGGAGGCGTATCGTGAAAGCGATCCTGGCGACAATGGTGATGGTGGCGCTGGTGGCGGGGTGCCAGAACACAAAGAAGACCGACGACAAGACGGCGCTGACGCCGTCGGTGACGGACATCTCGCCGGCGCCGGTGGCGTCCTCGTACGCGCCTCCGCCGCAACAGGCGGTGCAGCCGGTCGTCTATGACACGCAGCCCGCGCCCGCGATGACGGCGCCTGCGGCGGCGGCCGCGGGTGGAAGCCAGTACACCGTCAAAAAGGGCGACACGCTGTGGAAGATCGCCGCCTCCAACTACGGCAACGGCAATCAGTGGCAGCGGATCGCCAGCGCCAACCCCGGGCTCTCGCCCACCAGCCTGAAGGTCGGACAGACGATCGTAATCCCGTAAGCCCGCGACGAACAATGGAGCCTTGCGCGAACCCGGATCGGAAGGAGGTCCGGGTTCTTTATTTCACCTTTCTGGCGGGGATTTCGCGGCCACCCTGGTGCCAGACGAGGTGATCGATCTTGCCATTGTCGTCGGAGACAAAATCAATGAGACATTGGATCGCCTTGCCGAAGAAAGTGTGGTCGCTGTCGGCGTAGATCCTGAGGCGCGGCTGATTGTTGGCGGCGATGTAGAGGGAATCCCCGTCGCGGGTGACCGTGAGGGATTGATTGGCGTTGACGGCATACTCGCCGACGTAACGGTCGAGCACGCGCGTGGAAACGTTTCGGGAAATCTTGAGATCGATAATCTGCGAGGCATCGCCGTCAAGGGCGCGGGTGAGGTTGACGCCGAGGGTGCTGATGTAGGGAAAGGCGCTGTTGGCGAGGATCACAAGGGCAGCCTTGCGCCGGGGAAGACAGGCGAGGAAGGCATGCTCGCCGCCGGTCTGGCCCTCCTGCCAGAGGACGTGGAATCGGCGGCCGATCTCCCAACCCATGCCCATGTCGTTCTGGCTACCGATATCGGCCTGGCGCGACTGCATGCTCTTCGAGCGCCGCGGCGAAAGGGACGTCGGTGCGGCCGATGTGGGCGGAGCAGAACGCCAGAAGATCGTTGGCGCTGGATTTGAGGCCGAACGCCCCTTCGAACGCGGGGCAATCCCAATAGGCGACCTCATCGCCGTCAACGGTGTAGGCATGAGAAAGATGGGGGTCTGTGCCCGGGGGGATGGAGACGGAGGTTTCGGTCATGCCCAGGGGAGTACAGATGCGGTCCATGATCATCTGCTGATAACTCTTGCCGTCCTTCTCCGCCAGGGCCTGGGCAAGAAGAGCATAGCCGACGTGGCTGTATTCAAAGCGATCACCGGGCGGCCGCGGGAGCATGCACTTGGAAAGGAAGTTGGCGAACTGCCGTTGGCTGTATCCGAAGTAAGGATTGTCAGGCTGATTGGAGGTGAGATTGGAGGGATTGAGCGGGAGCGAGGCGGTGTTGCAGACGAGGTGAATGAGCAGGATTTTGTTCAAGCCATCCGAGGGGACTTTCACCCGGGTGAGAATGGCATCGGCAGACTCCGTGAGGCGGATTTCCTTGTCGGCGAGCATCTGGGCGTAAACCGTTGCGGTGAAGACCTTGGTGACCGAGCCGATCTCAAAGATGGTATTACCATCGGGGGTTTGCCGGATGCCCTTGCGAATCGTGCCGTAGCCGTAAACGTGGGGGCCGGTGGAATCGATAACGCCCACAACCAGGCCGGGGCAGTAGTCGCCCTCGATGATCGATTGGACGCTGCGATCGACCGTGCTTTTGGGCAGCAGAGCCGGTTTTTCGTCCGCGAGGACACGGCAAGGCGCAAGGACCAACGCGAGCAGAATCAAGATATGACGGAACTTCATCGACGTGCCCTCGTGAGGGGTCGATGATACGGATAATGAAGCGGCGGGGGAAGATTTTTGTAAGGAAATCGGCGGGAAATCGCTCGAGTTGCGCTGCAGGTTCGTTTGGTCCTCCGGTCAGCAGGGTTGTGCCGGTTGAAGGGGCTCCGGCACGGCAGGAATAGGCGTATTGGGTTCGCCATGCCGTTGATCTCGCGCTGATCTGCGTGCGCACAGCAATGGCGATGACAGCGATCATCCGGCAAGTTCAGGCTCGTCCGCGGGGCAACATGGTCCTGGCACCGGCAAACGTGCGGAGCAAATCCGTGTTTTCCCGGACGTCTTCCTGGTAGACGCCATTGCGCGGCGGGATGCATGGATCATCTGCCAGCCGCCGGTGCAGAAGCCGATGTGGGTGATGCGATTGGGGTCGCTGTCGGAATGGAAAAAGAGCAGATCACCGGGCTCGAAGGGATCGGCGACTGGTGTGCCGACGGGGAATTGCAGCCGGGCATCCCTTGGAATGGCATAGCCGGACAGGCGATGGACGAGCTGGCAGAATCCCGAGCAATCGATGCCGAAGGCGGTGGTTCCGCCCCAGAGATAGGGGACACCGGTCAGCCGCCGTGCATCTTCGATCATCTGCCGTCGCGCCGCCGCGGGGGTGAGCGCAAGTGAGCTCATTGGCCGCAGATTCGTCAGGCAAGTCCATCCGCATGGCAGGATTGCACCGGCCGGCTCAATGTACGCCCAGTCATCCTTGACCTGAGTGGTGCTGAGCGCGGTGCCAATGGCCAGGCACGTTACGACGTTCGACTCATCGCCCGGCTGCGCATAAATGCTCGCCGCCAGCGCCGATCAGATGGGTTGGGGTCGGCGCCGGATCATTGCTGAGATATCGCGCATAGGCCCAGCCCTCGTAGCCATCGGCCTGGCGAACGTGGCACCACAGGTCTTTCGCTGCCAGGACATCGAGTGGCGTGCCGTTGGTCACCTGCGTCAGCATTTCTGCGCTGAACGACGGCTGGGCGTACAGCCCCGTGAGATTGGTTGCGACGGTCGGCACTAGCTCACCTTGCCTCTCGGTGCCCGTCGAGCGGCTCCAATGCCGGGCCGATCGGGCACGCGCACTCGCGCGTTGGCGTCATAGGTCAGGCCCTCAAATGGATCGTTGGCGATCAGCAGCGGCGCGTCGAGGTCAATCCAATCGGCCAGGCCCGACAAATGGGCCATCGCGGTCACACTGAGCGAGGTCTCGATCATACAGCCGAGCATGACTTTCATCTCAAGCTCGCGGGCGCACCGGATCATTCGCATCGCCGGAAGGAGCCCCCCCACCTTCATCAGCTTCACGTTGATAGCGCGCACGCCGGCGGCGTGGAGCTTCTCGACATCCTCCAGCGCCTGCACCGATTCGTCGGCAACGATTGCAATGCGGGTATGTCGCTGGACTTCTCCCAGGCCGGGTACGTCTTCTTTGGCCACGGGCTGTTCGACCACTTCCACGCGGCAGGCATCGAGCCATCTCAGGTTGTCGATGGCCTGCTCTTTCGTCCAGCCGGTGTTGGCATCGACGACGAGGCGTACATCCGGGCGCACCTGGCGAATGGCGCACAGGCGGGTCTGGTCATCATTACTGCCGAGTTTGATCTTGAGGATCGGGTACAATGGGCATTGCGCCGCCATCTGAGCCATCGCTTCGGGCGTGTCGATGCTGATGGTGAAACAGGTCGGCTGCGACTGCGGCCCGGGCGCTCCGAGAAGATTCCAAAGCGGCTGGCGCCGGATCCTGCCAATGCGATCAAGCAGTGCGAGTTCCAGCCCGCAGCGGGCAACAGCCGGACCATCGGGAATCCAGGCGGCAACCTGGTCCAGGTCCTCGGGAAACGCCCGATTCGTTTCCACGGCCTTCTGCCAGCACGCGATCATTTCGGTCGGATCGACCCGGTAATAAGGCGGGATGGCCGCCTCTCCCCAGCCTGTGTCGTGCCGCAGGCGCAGCCAGAAAGACTGGCGGGTTTCGCTCACGCCGCAGGAGAGGACGAATGGGTGGCGCAATTGCAGGAGGAGCGGTTCCCAATTCAGGCAAGATTCGATCATCGGATGCTCGCTCGGCGGCGTCTCTTGTTTCCCGCCCGCACCTGGAGTACAGCCATTATCATGAGCCAGCGAAAAATCGCCATTGTAGGCACCGGGGGAATCGCGTCGGCGACATGCCGACGGAATCAAGTCACTACCCGACCGCGCCCGCCTGACCGCCGCCGTCGAACTCGACTCGCAGCGTCTTGGCACCTTCTGCGACAAGTACCAAGTTCCCGGCCGATACACCGACCTGGCCACCATGCTGGCAAAGGAGAAGCCGGACCTGGTGCAGGTCGCCACGCCGCCGGGGACGCACTGCAACATCTCGGTTCAGTGCATGGAAGCCGGCGCACTGGGTCATGTGCGAAAAGCCTTTGTGCGCATCGCTGGCGCAGGTCGACCGGCTGGCCGACGCGGAGAAGCGCACCGGCAAGTATGTCTCGAGCGTTTTTCAGATGCGCTTTGGGTCGGGGCGCAGCATCTCAAGAAGCTGATCTCGGAGAACGCGCTGGGCAAGCCGCTGTTGGGGCTCTGCAACACCACCTGGTACCGCGACGAAATCTATTACTCCAGTCCCTGGCGCGGCAAATGGTCCACCGAGCTTGGCGGCCCCTCGATGAACCATGGCATCCACACCATGGATCTGTTCATGTATCTGCTGGGCGACTTCAGCGAAGTCCGCGCGATGATCGGCACGCTCGAACGAAAGCTCAATGTTGAGGACGTCTCGATGGCGATCGTGAAGTTCGAGAACAACGTCATGGGTTCGATCGTGAATTCCGTCCTGTGCCCGCGGCAGGAATCGCATGTGCGCATCGATTTTCAGAAGGCGACGGTCGAGGCGAAGTATCTCTACGGCTATACCAACAAGGACTGGACCTATACGCCCATGCGCGACTCTCCCGAGAGCCAGCAGGTTCTGAAACTCGCCGAGATCCCGACCGAGATTCCCGTGCTGCACGGCATCCAGACGGCCGCGATGCTGGATGCGATGGATCGGAACCAGCCCCCCGGTCAGCGGCAACGAGGCTCGACGAACCATCGAGTTCATCACCTGCATGTACAAGGCCGCGGTCACCGGCCAGCCGGTCAAGCGCGGGAGCATCGTCAAGGGCGACCCCTTCTACGAGCACGTCGGCGGAACCCTTGCCGAAGCAGAAGTGCGGCAATCGGCGGCTGCGGCGAAAGGGTAGTTCGGATAACGGTGGGATGGCAGGGGGCGCGGGTGACAGCGGTCGGGGTTTGTCGTTTGTGGTGCCGAGTTGACCTTGTGATCGCCCGGTTTAATATAGGACAGTCCAGTCCGATTTGGAGGTGGGTCCGATGCCTGCTGGCGTAATCGCTGGCACTTTGGCTGACCCGTTCGATCGGGTGTGGGGGATGCTGCAGAGATGCGCGGGACCAGCTCGATGAGAGCCAATTCGGTTCAGGTGACGTCGCGTTTCTCATCCCGCGAATCTTGCGTACCACATCCTGGAGGCGGCGAACTTCTATGCCTCTGACTGCAACCCGGACGGTTTGCGTGGGGGCATTTCAAGGCCGACACCAGGACGCGAATGCTCGAATATCTTGAGCAAGTGCAGAGGAAGGTGCGGGATTGGTGTAACGGCAAGGATGATGCATCCCTTCTAACACTACAGCGCTAAGCTGGCGATTTCAGTCCAGAATTGCGGTCAACACTTGAGTAGACAAGGGCTTACGGACGATCCAGCACTGAAGTGCCAAAAGGGCTCCTCTGGCCGCTTTGCCGGTGCGGCAAATTGTCATGTTCGGACCACCATGTCGTCAGATCGGGCAAAAACGGGGTCGGCGGCCGGGTGAGGAGGGTACGGTACTACAACGGTGAGAGTACGGTGTGGGCCGGGAGGAGATTTGGGCGCAACTTGGGAGCAGAATGTCCTCTGCTGGGATGCTTCGTCACAAACGGGCTCTTGGCACAGCGTTCAAGGCGTTGCCGAAGCGACCCGGAGGCCCTGTAGGGCTTGCGGTGAGTCAGGGCTGTCTGGCGCCTCGATGGTGCGCGAGAGGGTTCTGTCAGAAGCATTCGGTCCTTTAACTCTACATCCCGGCGCCGGCGATTCGAGAAAAAGCATGAGCGGATAAGGACTTAGGAAGGATCCGGCGCGGTAGTGCTAAACGAGCAGGCGATCTGCAGAGGCACCGGCACGACGGTTCTGGACCGGGCGGTGTATGCCCTTCGGCACGCGCAGTATCATCTGGGGCAAATCAATGCGGAACTGCGCAGGCGCGGTCTGCCTCGCGGCGAGTGGCGTTAACTGCACAGGGATGACGGATTCCTCTTAAATCACAAGACCTACCGCATGGACCGATGCTATCCCGACGCATATCACCGGTGGAACTGGTTCCGCAAGGAGCAGTGGTGGCCCAGTTACCGCGACCGGATGCTGGCTTCAAAAGGAGGGCAGTGCGGGGCGGTGCTGAAGGTGCTGGGTGATCCGCGAGGCAAATCTGTGCTGGATGCAACCTGCGGCCTGGGCCGCAAAACGCTCATCATACAGCAACTGGGTATGAACGTGGTGGGCTCGGACGCGTGTGCCTACACGGTGGAGCGGGCGCGCGAACTGGCGGCGGAAGAAGGCCAGCGGATCGAGTTCATGGTTTCGTCCTGGGCTGAATTACCTCAGCGAACCACGGGGCGCTTTCACGCCGTGTTCGTTGACGCGTTCCTGGATTGCTGCCAGACGCGTGAGGAATTGGCGGCAGCGTTCGCAGGCGCCGCGGCGGTGTTGGAGGACGGCGGGGCCTTCATCTGCGCCGGACCCGAGCCGGCTGAAACGATGCCGGCGATGCTGGATCAGGCATGGAAGGCATGCGATCGCTTCTACATCGAATGGCGCTTCGCCACGCCCGCCTCTGAATGCGCGTGTCTTCATGTCCGCGACCGCAACGGCGACTTCATCGATGACCATCACCTCTATGTCATTCAAGAAAGGGATGTTGCCTTGCGCCTGGAGCGGGCGACCCTCCGGCAATGGTTTCGCTGGGACCGTCGGTGCCTTGACGAGACCGCACGTGCTGCAGGCTTTTCCGCAGTGGGCACGCGGACCTTCGACGGGTATGGCTTCGAGGGAACGACCTTCAGCCGCATCGTTGCGATCAAATAGGTCTTCGCCGACGTCGCGATCGTAGAGAAAGACTCAAGTGAAAAGTCCTCGGTTATTCCGATGAGCGTATGTGTTCGAACGGATAAGACTTTTTCCAGCACCGAGCGGATCGCGTCGGCGGAGACGAATCTGAATATGCCCCTTGTTGTGGGGACTTTCAGCGGGGTTTGCGGCCGAGGACATAGAGGCATCGAGCGCCGGAGTGGTAGTCATGGGCGGCCAGGTCGCAATAGCACCGCTCGACGGTGAGGCCGACGGCGCGGAAAAGGTGACAGAACTGAGCGGGCGTGTAAAAGCGGATCGTCATGGCCCCGGATTCTGCTGCAGCCGTGTTGAGGAAGGTCGTGATGACCCGCTGGGTTCGGGGGTTCCATCGCGCATGGAATTCGATATCGCGATTGCGACCGGTTTTGCGGTAGGGGCGAAGCAGACCTCCGGGGCTGATCGATGAGCAATCGCCCTCCCGGTCGAAGACTCCATGTGAAAATGGCGGGGATAGTCGGCAAACCAGCCCATGGAAGAGGATACCATTGGGCGTCCCGGCGCAGAGATGACCGGAAGTGGGGTGGCTGCATATTGTTGGATCACATGAGAGAAGCCGAGGACATTCCGATCCGGCGGCACCTGCCGGGACCGAGGCCGGAGATGGCACCGCACCGGGCGGTACCATCGAGTGAAGCGTTTTGTGCGGCGCCGGGTCAGGACGTGCAGGCGGCGAGGCCGCCGATATACCGAAGACCGAAGATGGTGGTCACCGGCGGTGGGATCGCGCTGATTCTGCTGTCGGTCGCGTTCTTCTGGTGGTGGCACAGCCGGTTTTATGTTTCGACGGATGATTCGTTCATTGATGGCCCGATTGTGCAGATCGCACCTCAGGTTTCTGGGCGAGTGATCGGCGTTCCGGTCGAAGACAACCAGGACGTCAAGGCGGGGCAGTTGCTCTTCGAGATCGATCCCACGGACTACAAGCTGGCGGTCGAACGGGCCAAGGCGGACTTGGCGCAGTGCGGGGCAACTGGCTCAGGCAAAGGCGCAGGTGACGGCGGCGGAGGCGACCTCCACGAATGCGACCGCGGATCTGCATCGGCTCCAAGCGGCCGGCACCAACGCGGTTTCGGCACAACAACTGGACACGGCCCGTGCGGCAGGCGCAGCGCCGAGGCACAATTGACGGTGGCCAATTCCGCGGTGAATACCGCCGATGCCAACGTCGCCAGCGCCCAGGCCCAGTGGCAGCAGGCGCAGGCGAACCTCTCGTACACAAAGCTCACCTCGCCGGAGGCGGGCCGCATCACGGGGAAGCACGTCTGGCCGGGCAGTTACGTTCAGAGCGGGCAGATCATGATGACGCTGGTGCCGAAGGAGGTCTGGGTCACCGCGAACTTCAAGGAGACGGACCTCGAGCACATGCAGGCGGGGCAGACGGCGTGGGTTTCCGTGGACGCGTACGGCGGGCGGACGTTTGAAGGACGCGTGGGCTCGATCCAGCGCGGCAGCGGGGCGGCGTTCAGTCTCCTGCCGCCGGAGAATGCGACGGGGAATTACGTGAAGGTGGTGCAGCGCGTGCCGGTGCGGATCCTGTTCAACGGTAAGCCGCAGGACCAGGTGCTGCTGGGGCCGGGGATGAGCGTGGTGACGACGGTGAAGGTTAGGTGAGGGTGCAAGTGCTGAGGAATGAGTAGCTGAGGGCGTGGGTACCGGCTAATCCGCTGCGACGGCACCCTTCTGGGCGCGGACGTATTTGAACAGGAAGATCCCCGGCACGCAGAGCACGCAGAGAACCGTCAGCTTCTGAAAGTCCCCCACATACGCCAGCACGGCGGCCTGCTCCTGGACGATGCGGTAGATGATCGCATGGGCCAGCGCCTGCACTGCGCCAGCCCCACGTGTGGCGTCAGCATCGCCGCCAGTTCGTGCAGGCGCTGCTGGTAGCCGGGTGAAGAGGTGGTGAGATGGCCGACCAGCGTGCTTTGCGCCCGCTGCGAGCCACTGGCAATAAAGCTGGTCATGGCCGCGATGCCAACCGAGCCGCCGACATTGCGCATGAGGTTGTAGATTCCCGTTGCGTTGCGGACCTGCTCGTTGGGGAGGGTTCCCATGGTGGTCGTGGTCAGGGGGACGAAGATGAAGCCGAGCGCAAAGCCAGTGACGATGTTGGGCAGTTGAATACTGGTGATGGCGATATCGAGCGACAGCTTCGAGAACTCGTGGGTTGCATAGCCCAGCAGGATGAAGCCGAAGAGCAGCAGCAGGCGCGAATCCATGCGCGTGACGAGCCGCCCCACTACGATCATCGCGACCAGGGATCCGAGCCGCGCGGGCTGACCGCCAGGCCGGATTGCAGCGCCGGATAACCGAGCTGCGTCTGGAGGAACAGCGGAACCAGCGCGGTGGTGCTGTAAAGGACACCGCCGAGGACGGTAATCATGAGGGTGCCCATGGCGAAGTTGCGGTCGCGGAAGATGCGCAGATCCACGATGGGCGACGGGACGATCAGCTCCCAGATGATGAAAAAGAGCAGCGACACGGCCGCAATGACCAGGAGCATTCCGATCAGATCGGAGTTGAACCAGTCTGCCTGTTGGCCTTTGTCGAGCATGATCTGAAGGGCGCCCAGCCCGATCGCCATCGTCGAGAATCCGAGGATGTCGATGCGTTGGATCTTGAGATTCCGCAGGTAAGGCGGGTCCTCAACAAAGGCGCGGGCCATCAGGATGGCGATGATGCCGACAGGGACATTGATGTAGAAGATCCAACGCCAGGAGTAGTTGTCGGTAATCCAGCCGCCGAGGGTGGGCCCGATGATGGGTGCTACGACGACGCCAATGCCGTAGGCGGCCATGGCGGGCCCGCGCTGGCTGGGGGGAAAGCTTTCGAGAAGAACGGCCTGGGCGATGGGTTGCAGTGCCCCGCCACCGGCGCCTTGGATGATGCGGGCGCCGATCAGCAGCGGCAGCGACGTGGCGGCACCGCAGAGAATCGATGCGATGGTGAAAATGGCAATGCAGAGGATCAGAAAATTCTTGCGGCCGAAGCGGCTGGTAAGCCACCCGGTGCAAGGCAGAACGATGGCGTTGGTGACGAGGTAGCTCGTGAGGACCCACGTCGCCTGATCGGTGGTCGCCGACAAGCTGCCGGCAATATGCGGCAACGCGACGTTCGCGACGGAGGTGTCGAGCACCTCCATGAACGTCGCGAGCATGACGGAGACGGCGATGATCCACGGATTGAAGCTGGGCTGCCAGGCGAGGTGCGCAGGCGCGTCGCCGCGGAGAGCGGCAAGTTCCCGCATTCGGCGGCGTTCAGGAGCATCAGGTCGTGCCATGGCGTCGGGTCCAGCGCAGAGTGCGGGGCAATCTTAGGCGCTCGATTGCGCCCGGCGGGGCCGCTATGATCGGCCGCCACATATGAACACCCAACTGGTTCACGCGCTCAACGACTACGTCGAGCTTCGGCACAACGGCACGCTACTGTTTCGCTACACCTATGTCCCGACGTTCGATCCCTGGGAATCGCGCAAACCCTTCATGTGTCCGATCTACACGCTGTCCGGGCGGGAGATCACGGTCTATCGGCCGCACGATCACGTCTGGCACAAGGGGATCCAGATGACGATGGCCTGCCTTTCCGGGCAGAACTTCTGGGGCGGGTATAGCTGGGTGCGAGAAAAGAAGATCTACGAAAAGCTCGACAACGTCGGAAGCATGAAGCACATTGCGTGGGACGAGCTGACCTGCGATGAGGACCGCATCGTGCTGCGCGAGCGCCTCAAGTGGATCACGCAGGCGGGGGCGGGGTGGATCAATGAGGTACGCGAGTTGCGCGTGGACCTGAAGCCGGACGAGGGATTCTGGTCGCTCAACTGGGCAATGAGGCTAAGCAATATGTCGGGACAGATGCTGCGGTTTGGATCGCCAACGACTGAAGGGCACATCAACGCCGGCTACGGCGGGCTTTTCTGGCGCGGGCCGCGATCCTTCACCGGCGGCAAGATCCTGGGCACCGGGAACATCGAAGGACCCGAGGCAATGGGACAGCGCTCACCGTGGCTGGCGTGTCGGCACGCACGATGGAACAGCCGATCAATCGACGATCCTGTTCGTCGATCGACCGGGGAATCCCAACTATCCGCTAAAGTGGTTCACGCGCTCGAAAGAGTTTGCGTGTATCTCAACAAGCTTCAGCTTTGATGAGGAAATCCCGCTGGAAGCGGGCAAAGAGATGACGCTGAATTACCGCACGGTGTTCGCCGATGGGGCGTGGGATCGGGAGAGGATCGAGGCGTATGTCGGTGCTTTGAAATAACCTCCGGCTTTATGTCGCGAGCCAGCCCGCGAGGAGATCGATGGCGGCCTGAAGGTCCTTCTTGCTGACGCATTCGGTGATGGTGTGGATGTAACGCGTCGGAATCGAGAGCGTCATGGCGCGGTAGCCGCCCCGGATGCGCTGCATGGCTCCGGCGTCGGTTCCGCCACGGGTGAGGATCGAGAGTTGATAGGGGATCTTGCGCTTTTTGGCGGCGGATTCGAATTCATCGACGAGCTTGCGGTCGGCAATCATCGATGAATCCATCATCGTGATCGCCACGCCGTCGCCGAGTTTGGTGATCGATTCGTCGTCGGGCACGCCCGGCGTATCGACGGCGAGCGTAGTGTCGATGGCGATGGCGATATCGGGCTCGGCCGTGTAGGCGGCGGGACCGGCGCCGCGCAATCCCACCTCTTCCTGAACAGTGCACGCTAGTACCACCTCGTACTTCGGCTTTTTCACTTTCTTCATCGCCTCGATGGCAATGAAGGCGGCGACGCGGTTGTCGAGGCACTTGCCGGTGACGCAGGCGCCCAGCTCGATGAACTCCTGCACGAGCGTAACAGGATCGCCAACGCGGACTTTCTCTTTGACTTCGTCGGCCGGGAGGCAGAGATCGACAAAGAAATCACTGATTTCGGGCACTTTCTTTTTGTCCTCTTCTTTGGCGATGTGGATCGGACGGCCGCCGGGTTCATCGCACCGATAAGGTCTTCGCCGCCCGAGCTCTGAATGCGGACACGGCGTGCAAGCAAATTCTTTGTGTCGAAGCCGCCGGCGTTCTGGATCCGGACAAAGCCTTTGTCGTCGATGTGACCGGGCACACATAAAAGCCGATCTCGTCCATGTGACAGGCAAGCAAGACCTTGGGGCCCTTCGACTTTTTGCGAGCGATCTGCGATCCGAGCAAATCGTTGGTGACGTCGTCGAAGACGCCTTTCACTTCGCGGGTAGGATTTAGCGGACACGTTCTTCGCGACCGGGCACGCCGGGAGCTTCCAGAGACTCTTGAGCAGCTTGAGGTTCATGCCGAGAGCTTATCCGCACGGCGTCGGCGGTAAAGCGTGCGGACTATGGCACGCTCTCGCGGCACGGCGCGGCGAGCCACGCGAGCAAGTTGGATAAGTACTCGGCAGGGTTGACGCTCAGTTGGTTGAGCAGGGCATCTGAAGCTGCCACAACGGCAGCGCGTCCGCGTCCGCAACTCCCCGTGAGGGATGCCGGCATTCGAGCGTCGCCAAGGCCGGAAATGTGGTGTTCAAAGCACCACCAAAAACGTGATCCTTCGAAATAGGAGGCGCCACCTCCGGGACCGGTCGATAGACAGCCCCACATCCTGCGACCGTGAAGCGATCGCGGGCTTTGAGTCCCGGGAGCAGTGGCACATTCCTCCTGGACCACCGCCGTAACCGTTGCTATGCGGCACGGCCGCACGTGACAGCGTGCCACGGGGGTCGATGCCAGATGCAACTCGGCGACCACTAGCTCGGCAGATGGCTCAAAGAATGCCGTGAAGTGCTCGTTGAGGAGT
>CAVSJX010000002.1:0-772450 GCA_963728435.1 uncultured Phycisphaerales bacterium
ACTTCCAAGAGCATCCCGCTCTCCGCAGTGGCAGCGGATGAACCGGCGGAAGCAAAGTCGATATTGAGATATGCACAGGGTGGTGCGGCACCACTTCCGTCAAATGACGTCGTGAGCATATACAGCACGGGTGAAACAATGGCCATCGTGCTGGGCGTGGTAGGACTGGCGTTGGTCATCTGCTATGGGAAATGGTTTATGCTTTCACAACGTTCCTGTCGAACTGTCCGGTCTCGCAGGTGCCTTAGCAACCTTTGTGGGCTTCGGCGTCGTCGCTCGTCTGATCAGTGATGCGCCTTCCGGGCTCCTTCAAGCGCCGGGAAAATCGCGTTAGACAATATTCTGCTGGCATCGGCTGATCTGGGGTGGGGCGTGTGGTGCACTGTGATACTGTGGAGAGCGGAGTGGAGAGCGGACGACGCAGAGTTGTTGGTGCATGTGGGCAGTGCATTCGCTTACGTGAATCTCCTGTTGCTGACCGCTCGAACAGCGTTCGGGCGTTGGGAGGTCAAGGCTCTCACGAGAAGGCTCGGTGGCTTCAACGCGCCGATGGCTCGCGGCTTGCTTGCCTTGGGCTCCCTGATCGTCATCGGTCAGATGGCTGACTTCCTCTACGCCCCCACCGACTGCATCCTGATCAACCACTTCCTCGGCGACCAATTCGTCGCCTGGTATTCCCCTGCGATTCAGATCGATGCGGGGCTGCTGTTGCTCGTCAGCGGTTTAGCGGCGGGGCTGTACCCTAAGACGCCCTGCGCACGCGGCGGGGGAAGTCGAGAAACTTCGCACATACTACCGCCGGGGGACGTTGTTCATCGCCGGCGTATTGCTCGTTGCGGCCGTTATGGTCTGGCGCTATCCAAGTGGATCTTCCTTCTCTGGTTCCACGATTCGATGCCGGCGACGCGGGCGATTCTGCCGCTTCTGCTCATTCACACGGTGATTGGCGGGAGCATGCCGTGGGGCGATCGGTGCTGCTTGCCGCGGGGAAGGCGAAGCAATTCACCATCGCGGTCCTGCTGGCTGGCACAGCAAATGTCTTGCTCAGTTATGTTTTGTGAAGTACGCGCATCTGGGCCTTGAAGGCATCGTCCTGGGAACGATCGTCGCAGTGGTTCTGCGTCGCTCTCTGGATGCCCTGGTACGTCATCCGGACACTGAGAAAACTGCAGCCCCCTGCTATTTCTTTGCCACCGGCAGGGTTCCCCACCAATGGCTGAAGACGCCGGTGTAAGTGGGTTCGCCCTTGTAGTCCACTTCGGCCCAGAAGATGCGGTTCTTGTAAGTGCACTCCTTGAGGTAGTGGTCTACCGGATCGCCGTTGAAGATCTTTTCGATAACGTTTTGTTTGGGAGGCTCGCGCTTAGCCCGGTACCAATTCTCAAAGCTCTGTTCGCTGGGCCGGCTCAGGGCCGCGCGGGCGGCGAGAACCAGCAGCAGAAGGACGACCAGCAGCGACTTGATCACGTGCGAAGCATACCGCGCGGGTTGGGCACCGTCAGTACGTTTCCACTTTGGCGCCCTTGAGGGGTATAGTGCGCCAGCTTGGTCCATTTGGCATAATGGCGGGATCAAGGAAGATCGATGGACCTTTCCAAACTGAGCGAACGCGAGCGGCTGGTGGCGGAACAGGCGGTGCTGACCCTCCGCGAGTTGGACCGGGCGGGGGATGAGGCACAGTGGGGCCACGGCCTGGAGGCGCTGGAAGCGGTGATCCACGACAAGGGGCTGGAGCACTTGCGGCAGATGATGACGCTGGCAGCCCACGCCCGGCCGGAGGCGCAAAAAAAAGGGCGAGTCGCTTAAGCTGCACCTGTGGCGGCAGGAGCGAGTTCAAACTCAGAGCCCGCGCACGGTCCTGTGCACTGTGGGGCACATTACGGTGTCCGGCGTTACTTCGCTTGCGGCTGCGGGGGCAAAGCGGTGCCGTGGGATCGCTGGGCGGGGCGGCAGGCAGCCTCTCGCCGGGTGCGCGGCGGATGCTGACGCTGGCGGGAACGAGCTGGCCGTTCGATCGTGCCGCGGCGTATCTGAAGGAGTTCTGTCATATCCAGACCAGCGATGACACGATCGAGCGGGTGTGCCAGGAGCACGGCCAGGAGGCGCGGCGTTGGATGGAGCAGTCGGCAGAGCCGGTGCAGGCGTTTACCAGGGCCAAGGGATGTGCGGAGTTCAGCAGCGACGGGGTCAAGATCAACACCGTCGATGGCTGGCGGGAGATGCGGATCAGCGTGCTGGCCAAACGCGAAGCGGCCTTGCCGGTTGCGGGGCGCAGTGGGACCAGCGGGTGCTCAATGAGCCGACGGTGCGTCTGGCCAGTTGCGCCATCGCCGACGCCAATCACGTAGGAGCAGGCTGGAAGCGGCTGAGCAAGCGGATGGGATTGCAGCAGTCGGAGCAACTGAGCGTGATCGCCGACGGCGCCAAATGGATCTGGGGCAGGCGGCCAAACGTCTCAGCCCCAAGGCCCGCTGGTGCGTGGACGTCTATCACGTCAGTCAGCACCTGCACGAGTGCGGCAAAACGCTGCTGGGCGAGGGTGCGCCGGGCACGACAATGGGCCGATGAGCACCTGATGACGGCGCGGGAACACAACGGCCCGGCCTTGATCGAACGCTTGCAGCGCGAACGGGCGGAGTGCCAGGAGTCGAAGTTGCCGCGCTTGACCGGCTGCTGGGCTATCTGCAGGACAATCGCGACAGCCTGTGGTATCGCGATCGCCTTGAGCAGGGCTTGCCCATCGGCAGCGGGTTGATCGAGGGAGCCGCCAAGAACATGATCGGGGCCCGACTCAAGGCCAATCGCGCCCGCTGGCGAGTCCGCCTCGCAGAAAGGATTGGGGCTTTGCGTTGTCTGGACCGCAGCGGCCTGTGGGAGTCGTACTGGACTTCAAGAGCCGCGTAGGGGGCCAAGATCGGGAACTACACCCCGTTCAATTGGGTCCATGACACTTCAGGCGGCGTTCATTTGACGCACGCGGGCCGATTGGCCCAATGTCTCTCCCAGCGTTGGTCCTGGCTGATCCAGTTCACGCGTAACATCAGCACCGCTTCGATGCCGCCTGGACTCCAGAGCGGTTCGGTTCCGCTCCAAGACCGGGTCCAGCCAGTTGCCGCCATCTCCCATTCCGATGACCCCCTCGGCCTGCCGAAGCCCACGTCGCTCCACAGCGCTTGCTCGCCGCAAGCCCGACAGGGCCTCCTGATCGCTTCGGCAACGCCTTTCGACGGCCGGGTTTGAACCCTGCGCTAGGGTAGGAGATGGCCCATCTCATCCAGGCAACATGATCACCAGCCCGTTGGTGACGAAGCATCCCAGCAGAGGACATTTCGCTCCCATGTTGTGCCCAAATCCCCTCCCGGCCCACACCGTACTCTCACCGTTGTAGTACCGTACCCTCCCCACTCCTCCCCGAACCCGGTTTTTGCCCCTTCTGACGACATAGTGGTCCGAACATGACAATTTGCCGCACCGGCCAAGCGGCCAGAGGGGCCCTTTCAGCACTTCGGCGCTGGATCGTTCGTAAGCCCTTGTCTGTTCATGTGTTGACCGCAGTTCTGGACTGAAACAGGCTCTTAGCGATGTCGTGGCAGCGGCCCCCGTCCATTCGCACCACCAGCAGTTGCGGCTCGTTGGCCGGACACGGGGGCCTGTGCCCCTCTTCGTACGCCGGCACTTCCGCTTCGCTCCAGCGTTGCACCTGCTTGCCGTCCAACGCTTCCATGCACCCGTCGATGCATAAGGCCCGGGCAGCATGGTCGAATGCCTGCACCGCCGCCTCTCGGCTCAAACGCTCGGCCGCACGCGGCGTCAGCAACGCTTCGGATGGCAATGCCCAGTCACGGTTCTGAGGGGGAAAAGGACCCGTCGCAACAATGACAGCGGCAGTGCTGCTTCTCAATCACCACCACCCCTTCCGGCGAACGCACCTCCGTCCGGGTCGTCTGCTTCTCCCAGCCCAGGAACGTCCGAGCCTTGAGCGGAGCCGAATCCTCCGCTGCAATCACCCTGTCCAACGAGGCCATGAACGCATCGATCACGCTTTGACGTGCTTCCTGACCGGTCCTACGTGCCGGCATGGCTTCCTCCTTGAAGCAAATCCCACCGACAAACAGCTTAACCCTAAAACCGGCCGCCTAAAGTGTCACGGACCCCGCTCAATTCGACCGTTCGCGGTCCCGCCTGCGACGGAAGGGCATTCGATATGCCGTTGCCGCCGCACGGGCCGGCCCGAGCCGCATTTCCGAACAGAAAAAAGACGTCGCCAAAGTTCGGACTTTGCGGGAATGCGAACTGGATATGCCCTGCCGGCTTTCTCACCTCCGGCCTTCATGGCGCGTGGCTTGTCCGTTCCGGCGCTGCTTTGCGCAAGTTGAAAGCGATGAGACTGTTTTCTCGCCGCTCGATTGCCGCATTCTCAGGATCCTTCGAGAAAGCGGGGCGGGGCCGGAATTTACAGTCGATCCAGCCCCGGCGGCCGTCAGCAACGAACGCGATGCTGAATCGCGAAGAGTCTCCGGGGTCGGGTTGTCCGGCAAAGACGCGGATCTCGCCCGGGCCGCAGATGCCCGTCATGTCGAGATGGATCGGCTCGCCACGAAGAATGCGATAATCGCCGTTGAGCAACGCGATCTGGTCGCAATGCAGGACGAGGTCATGGCCGTTGAATTGGGGATTGGAGACGGCGATCAGGCGCGTGAGACCGGCGGAGGTGGTGCGTAGGTGCATGAAGAGCATGACCTCATCGCGTGAGCCGGCGAGAATGCTTTCACCATCGGCGTTGTAGCACGGGAGGCGTTCAACGAAGGATCCACCGAAGCTGCGGAAACCGACCGCGGGTTGATTTGCGACCCTGTAGGTGCGTTGAAAGACGCCATCCGGCGCGTCGGCGGGGTCTTCGGTGTATTTCGGTCTGCTGGGTGGCTCCACAAACCTGGCGGCGGCGAGTACCAGCGTCTGGCATCCTGACGATAGCGGTAAAGACGATACCGTCGCGCCGCAGGTTTGACGGCGAGAAGAGCGGCAACGATCGCGGTGAGCGTGATCAGCGCCGCGATGAGGGCCCGTTTGCGCCGCCATGGAGGAACCTTGCGGCCATAGTCGAGGGGGATGGGTCTGGGCAAATCCACGGGAACCTTGCGCCGTACCGCGGGTTTTTGTCAGGACATTTTGAACGCGACAGGTTTCGGTTCCAACCGGAAAGCCGAATTGGGACACTCTGACCCTCCGAGAAGCCCGATCGGGACATTCACGGAACATCCGGCATTAAATCACGGCTTTGAGGATTCATCAATCCTGTTTTTGGAGGAGGGCCAGTTCAGGCCGAATACCCGCCGACACGGAGGCGGCCTTGGGGTCTGAGGCTCGGGCTCGAGGAATGCTGCAATCTCCGTGAAAGCGCAAAAGCGACGTGCAGAATGAAAAAGCCCGGCGGCGAATCAATCGGCAGTTTTGGCAATCGGGGGATGGATTGGGTGAGCGGGACCGGGGGGAGCGGACTGCAGGTCGCGGGCGACGGGGCAACGGGTGGAAGACGCCGTTGTCGTCCCTTCCGGCCATCCCCATGAACATGCACTGGCGACCCGCATGGCTCGTTCGGCTAAAGGGAGTTTGCACGGTGTGGGTGCGGTTAGAGTATGGTGTGGGTGCGGGTTTTTGCACAAGCGGATGTCAATATGTCATGCCGGTCTTGTCCAGCCGTTTATTTGAGTATTTTGAGGGGAGATGCGATGGGGCCCGCTCAGGCTTGATGAGCGGTGGCGGCGGGCGGGGAGCGGTCAGGCATTCCCACCGTGAAGGAAGTATTCCATCAGTTCGTGGCCGCGCTCGATCTTGACGTCGCTGGCGGCGGCGTTCTTTTCTGAATAGGGCTTGCTCACGAGACTCTTGATACGCGTGCCGGCCATGGCAAAGCAGGTGGGCAAATAGCCGTGCTTGCGCGTGGCGATGTTGGTGGGGTGATCGGGGAGGACCATGATGCGCCACTCGGGCAAGGTCTGCATCTTCTTGAGGACCGGGCCGACGACATACCGGTCGATGTGCTCGATGGCGGCGATCTTGGTTTTCCAGTCGGCCTGGTGAGAGGCCTCGTCCGGGGCTTCGATGTGGGAGAGGACTATGTCGTAGTGGTCGAGAGCGTCGGCGGTGGCCTTGCCCTGGCCCTTGTAGTTGGTGTCGTGGAAGCTGGTCATGCCGGGGACGCTGGTGTTTTCCCAGCCGATGAGATGGGCGATGCCGCGCAGGAGATCGACGCCGGTGATCATGCAGCCGGTGTTGACGCCGAAGCGGTCGCTGAATTTCGGGAGGCTGGTGCGTGACCCTGGCCCCAGAGCCAGACTTGGGTGGCGGGATTGTGGCCGGTCTGGCAGCGGATCTGATTGATCTCGTGGTTGGCATAAAGCTCGCACGACAGTTCGATGATCTGGCGGAGGATCTCCGAGCCTTTGCCGCGGGGCAGATACTTCTCGGCCACCTCTTCGGGGATTTCGTGCGGGGGCTTGGTGGTGACGTCGAATTCCTCGTCGCCGCGGTAAACCAGAAGATTGCGATAGCTCACGCCGGTGTAGAACTCGAAGCCGGGAATTTCATTGGCGCGTTCGAGCTCGCGCATGAGCCGCTGGGCCTCGGCGTCACTGATCCCGCCGGCGGAGTGGTCCTTCATGATGCCATCGACAACCGTGACCAGATTGCAGCGGAAGACCCAGTCGGTGGGAGAAAGCGGGATGTCCTGAGCCGCCGCCTCCAGGGGTGCGCGGCCGGTGTGGTACTTCGCGGGGTCGTATCCGAGAAGGCACATCGTGGCGACGTCGGAGCCGCTTTCGAATCCAGGCGGGACTGTGCGCGCGGTCCCCTGCCGGCCGTGCTGGGCGATCCAGTCCATGTTGGGCGTCTGGGCGACCTCGAGGGGCGTCTTGCCGCCCAGTTCCTTGAGCGGATCATCGGCGGCTCCGTCGGGAATGATGATGGCGTACTTCATCGGCGGAGAGTTTACGGTTACGACCAGGACATGCCAGCGCGGTCGATCATACGGCCGGGATGAGGTGAGGGGCGTATGGATTGCCCGAGGGTCAGCCCCGTGGCTCGGCGCCCAATTTGCCGCCCGCCAGACACCTACCTGTCAGATTGGAGATCGCAATTCGAGATCCAGGATCCCCCCCTTTCGCCTTTCCGTCCCGCTGGATCACTGCCCCGAGTCAGTTGCCGGCGACGGCGCGGGCCCAGTTGGAGATGCATGGTTCATCGGCATGGGCGTCATCGGAGTTGCAGGTTGTGGATTGGCGACTGCCGCGGTCGGCCCCACCATCTGCGGACCATTACCGGCCAGTATTGGATCCTGCTTGGTGCTGTAACGCTGCCGCTGCACTTCAGTCCCGGACATGATCCCACCCTGGAGGCTCTTTTGCGGAAGCGATTCACCGCAACCCAGGACCAAAACTGCGAGGCTCATATTCACTGCCGCCAGCACAATCGTCTTACGCATCAGACGCCTTCCTTTGAAGCTGAATCACATGCTCGCACGCAACCACCCGAATCCGGCAAGCCTTGGGCCGCTGCCCGGAATCGACAGCTTAGCCGGGAGGAATATTCCGCGCCAAGTTCAGTTCGCCTGGTGCACAGACCTGAGGACGACCTGAGCGTTCCTCGAAAGATCCGCCAGCGTCTGCTTGCCCATCGTCGCGCGGATCACGATCCGTCCATCGACGAATTGGCGCTCGGTCACGCGCGTGTGCGATTCAATGAACGAGATCAGCCGCCCATTTCCGACATCCGCCTCCAGCGTCACGTCCACCTGCTGCCCGCGCACCGCCTGGTACACCGACTCCTGCAACCCAACCAGCCCCGTCCCCATCCGCGCCGAGACCGGGATCGCATCCGGATGCAGGCTCCGCCAGTACGGGAACTGTGCATCCCCCTGCTCCGTGTCGATCTTGTTGAGCAGCAGGATCTCCGGCTTGCCCTTCACGCCAATCTCTTCCAGCACCTCGTGTACCGACTCGAACTGCTGCTGCGCATGCGGATGCCCGACGTCCAGAACGTGCAGTAGCAGATCCGCATGGATCGCCTCCTCCAGCGTCGCCTTGAACGAAGCCACCAGGTTGTGCGGCAGGTCACGCACAAACCCGACCGTGTCCGACAGCAGCACCTCCGTTCCGCGCTCCAGCTTCCAGGCCCGCGTCTTGGTATCCAGCGTCGCAAAGAGCTTGTTGTCCGCGTACGTCCCCGCCGCCGTCAGGGTGTTGAACAGCGTCGATTTCCCCGCATTGGTGTACCCCACGATGCAGACGGTGAAGTGCTCCCGCGTGCGTTTAGCAACGAGCCGGCTCTTGCGGTCCTGGATGCGCGAAATGTCGGATTTCAGGTCTGAAATCCGCTTGCGAACGATTCGCCGGTCAATTTCAAGCTGTTGCTCGCCAGGCCCGCGCGTCCCGATCCCAGCTGGCGCTCCGCCGGCGATGCGTTCCAGGTGTCCCCACATGCGGGTCAGACGGGGATACGTGTATTCCATCTGCGCCAGTTCGACCTGGAGCTTGGCTTCGTGCGTCTGCGCGGGTGGCAAAGATGTCCAGGATCAGCTCCGACCGATCGAGGACTTTGATCCCTTCGCCGCGCTTCTTGTCCGCCTCTTCGTTGATGATCTTTTCCAGCGCCCCGATCTGCCCCGGCGTGAGATCGTTATCGAAAATCACCACGTCCGCATCGTTCTTCTTCGCAAGCTGCGCGATTTCGATTGCCTTTCCCGAGCCGATGTACGTGCCGGAATCAATGCGGGCGCGCTTCTGCAGCACGGTTCCGACAACGCGGGCGCCGGCCGTCTTCGCCAGCGACGCCAGCTCGCCCAGCGGATCGCGCGGATCGGCCGTCGATTTCGGCAGAATGACTCCCACCAGCACCGCCTTCTCCTGCCGCACCGTCAATTCCGTACGTTTCAGCTCAGCCAAACAACCTCCGCCTGCCCGTATGGGACATCATTGTTTCTCGAAGGCGTCAATTGTATCCGCGCCGACACGAACGTCTCGGCGAGCTATTGTTTTCTCTCTTCACCAACTTTTTACTATGCCGATTCCAATTTCCTTGGTACGCTCCCATCGGCGTCACAGAAATACTCCTCACTCTCTCGAACGCCTGCAGCCACCTTGTGAACAAGCCACAACTGAGCATCCTCTACGTGGACGATCACGACGACACGTGCCGCGTGGTGTCGCGCCTTTTGACGCTCATGGGTCATCAGGTAACAACCGCCAACAGCGTGCGGACGGCTCTCACTGCCGCACAGGAGGGGGACTTCAATCTCCTGATCAGCGATATCGGCCTCCCGGACGGCGACGGCGGCGGCCTCTTGCGAGAGTTACTGGCCATCAAGCCAATCGTCAGCATCGCCATCAGCGGCTACAGCGAGGAGGAGGCAATCCGGCAGAGTCTCGACGATGGCTTTGCCGAGCATCTCGTCAAACCGGTGACGCTGGACCAACTCTCCTCCGCAATCGAGCGCGTCCATGCAAAGGTGCTGCCAGCCAGCTACGCGCCCTTACCCCCCACCGCTGCCAATCGTATCCGAATTGGGATGGGTCATCCGCATGGGATCAAGCGCCTTATCGAGCGCGGAATCGTCCACCAGCTTTTTCTCCCTTGCCACCTGCCGAACCGTCTTCTGCGTCTTGTAGGCTTCTTTGGCGACCTCGGCCGCCTTGTCGTAGCCAATCAGCGGAGCCAGGCTCGTGCACATCGCCAGCGACTGCTCGACCAGTGCCTCGCACCGCTCGCGATTGGCTTCCAGCCCGACGACCGTCCGATCCGCAAAGACCCGTGCCGCCTTTGACAGCAGCTCGATCGACTGAAGGAGGTTGAACGCCATTACCGGCATCATGACGTTCAACTCGAAGCTCGATCCCAGCCCCGATGCGGCAAACGTGACCGTCGCATCATTCCCGATCACCTGGGCCGCAACCTGAAGCACCATCTCGCTCATCACCGGGTTGACCTTGCCGGGCATGATCGAGCTGCCGGGTTGCGTCGCGGGAATGGAGATTTCCCCAACGCCACAGCGCGGGCCGCTGGCAAGCCAGCGAATGTCGTTGGCGATTTTCGTCATCGAGATGGCGATCGTCTTGAGCTGTCCCGATGCTTCGACCACGCCGTCCTTGGCCGCCTGCGCCTCGAAGTGATTCGACGCTTCGACAAATTCGATTCCCGTGCGCTTTGCGATCGCCGCGATCACCTGTTTGGCAAAATCAGGATGGGAGTTGATTCCCGTCCCCACCGCCGTCCCACCCAGAGGCAACTCCCGCAACGCGCGGATCGCCTTCTCCGCCCGCATCGCTGAGAGCCGCGCCTGGGCCGCATAACCGGAGATCTCCTGCCCGAGTCGAATCGGCGTGGCATCCTGAAGATGCGTCCGACCGATTTTGACCACGTCGTCGTACTGCTTCGACTTGGCGTCCAGCGCATCGGCCAAGTGCTTGAGCGCCGGAACCAGCGACTCCTTCATCGCAATCGCGGCAGCGATATGAATCGCCGTCGGAATCACGTCGTTGGAAGATTGCTGCTGGTTGACGTGATCGTTCGGATGGATCGGCTCCTTCCCGCCGCGCTTTCCCGTGGCGATCTCGTTCGCCCGGGAAGCAATGACCTCGTTCGCGTTCATGTTGGTCGAAGTGCCGCTGCCGGTCTGGAAGATATCGAGCACGAACTCGCCATCGAGCTTGCCATCGATGACCTCCTGTGCCGCCTGCTGAAGCAGAGCGCGCCGCTTCTCGTCGAGCACGCCGAGCTTGTGGTTCACCTGTGCGGCCGCGTGCTTGATCATGCCCATCGCGGCCACGAACCGCCGACTAAACCGCAGATCCGAGATCGGGAAGTTTTCTACCGCCCGCGCCGTCTGCGCGCCGTAATGCGCATCGGCCGGCACCTTCATCTCCCCCATCGAGTCTCTTTCCGTTCGATAATTTGCCTGTGGCATTGTTGCTCCGCAATGGATTGGAGCAGCGCATTATGGAGCTTGCCGAGTCGCAGGCAAGGCACCTGGTCCTGGTGAGGTCACTGCCCGCCCATAGACGTTACAATGCCGCAATGCTGCACGATGCGACGTCGGATATGCTGACTCTGTTGGGACCGATTCTCAATCCGAAGCCGGACGGCTCCGTCGAATTCATCGCCGATGGAGCCATCGTTGGCGACGCGAGCGGCACGATCACGTACATCGGTCCGGCATCCGCGCTGAAACCGACGCCCCCGCGCACCGTGCGCCAGTCGCAGGGCCTGATCCTTCCGCCCTTCCTCGACGCGCATATCCACATCCCACAACACTCCATTCGAGGCCGATTCATGGAAGGGATCGAGCGGAATCCGCCGCAGGGAAGATTGCTCGCGGGCCTGAACCGCAACGTCTTTCCGGCCGAGGCCAAGTGTTCGGACGAGGCCTATACGCGCGCTGTCGTCCAGTCCTTCCTCCACGACACTCTGTCGAAGGGTGTCGTTGGCGGGGCCGCTTACATGACGGTGCATCCCAGGGCGGCGGCCATCGCGCTTGAGATGCTGCCGGAAATGTGGTCAGTCGGCATGGTCCTCATGAACATGAACTGCCCGGAGTACCTGCGGAGTAGTGAAAAGACGCTGGAAGAAGACGTCCGTGTACTTGCGGAGCGATTTGGAAGGCGCTTTATCGTGACGGATCGGTTTGCCGTCGCCGTCGATACAACGCTTCGCAAGCGCGCCGTTGCGTTCGCGGAGAAATACCACCTTCGAATGCAGACCCACCTGAATGAGCAGCTTCCCGAGAAGAGGTTTGTGGAAGAAACGCTCTATCCGGGATACGGCAGCTATACCGATGTCTATCGCCGTGATGGGCTTCTGAACCGCCGGCCGATCCTTGCGCATTGCGTCCGCATGAGTGACGAGGAGTTTCAGATCGTCGCCGGCTACGACTGCGCCATCGCGCATTGCCCGACATCCAACACGCTCTTGGGATCGGGTATCATGTCGCTGGAGCGGGTCGTGGATTCTGGTATTCCCTGGGCTATTTGCACGGACATCGGCGCCTCCCCCACGACATCGCTGCTGGCGGAGATGGCGCAGTTTCTCAAGGTGCATCCGAACTCGCGGTATGCATCGCCGCACGAGGCGGTTTTTCGATCGACGCTCGCCCCGGCGCAGATTCTTGGGCAGGAGCAGAAAGTTGGATCGTTTGCGGTTGGACGGCCGATGTCGTTTATCGAAGTGCAAGCCAACAAGTTATCTTCAGGCGCCTCAGCCGATGAAGCGATTCAACGAGGCCTTCTGGGCTTGACCGATTGGACCGATGCCAATCGCACTTGTGCTCTGACCCATCTCCGTGAAACGGGCCTGGATTGCGGCCTGGAATTGACCCTTCTGGAAGAGGATCTGCGCAAGACCGCGTCCGCACTGGAGAACAAAGTCGTGGCCGTGACCATCGCTGGCAACGAAGTCTTTCGCCGAGACCAACATTTCGCTTAAGCGCCACGGACGGAGTCGGTATAATTCATCGTCCATTTCCGGGACCTTCATGCGCGATCATCTCGTCCTGTTCATCAATGGCCGGCGCTATGCAGTCCGCGGTACGCAAGCGTTTGCGACGCTGTCGAGTTACCTGCGCTACGAGCTGGGCCAGACTGGAACGAAGGTTGTCTGCGCGGAAGGCGATTGTGGATCGTGCTCGGTGCTGGTTGGACGCGTGGACGGCGAATCGATTCAGTATCGCCCGTTAACGAGCTGCATTCAGTTTCTCTACCAGCTCGACGGCGCCCATGTGATCACCATCGAAGGCCTGCAATACAATGGACAGCTCAACCCCGTGCAGCAGGCGATGGTGAAGTGCCACGGCGCTCAGTGCGGCTTCTGCACCCCGGGCTTCGTGGTTTCGATGTGTGGCTTATTCAACGAGCGGCGCAACCTCGACGAGCGGGCGCTAGCGCCGGTCTGGTCGGCAATCTGTGTCGCTGCACGGGCTATGAGCCCATCCTTCGCGCGGGATTGGAGGTTGCGCGCCATGAGCTGCATACACTCAACGAGATGTATCCGCCGGGGCCAATGCTTCTGGAGATGAAACGCGCTCAGAGGGAGACCGTGCTGGTCGAATCGAATGGCCGGAAGTTCTTCAAGCCGACGACTGTCCGCGACGCAGTTGAGTTTAGAGCCGCCAATTCGGATGCGATACCCGTGGCCGGTGCAACCGACGTCGGCGTGCAGGTCAACAAGGGGATTCGCGATCCCAGGTCGATCCTCGCGCTGGGATCAATCCAGGAACTGCGTGCGATTACGCTGGATGGTGGGGTGTTATCCATCGGCGCGACCGCGACGCTCTCCGAACTTGAGCGCCGCTGCGAAGAGCTCGCGCCGGAATTCGCCAAGATGCTCTGGCGGCACGGTTCGCCGCTGATCCGAAACGCCGGCACGCTCGCCGGGAACCTCGCCAACGGCTCTCCTATTGGCGACACGATGCCCGCGTTATTCGTGCTGAACGCCGAGGTCGAGGTGACCGGCATCGAGGGAACTCGCCGGGTCAACATGAATGACTTCTATACCGGCTATCGCAAATCGGTGATGAAGCCGGATGAGATCATCACGTGCGTGTTCATGCCGTTGCCGACGGCGAGCGATCAGTTCCGACTATACAAACTCTCGAAGCGACACGACCTGGACATTTCAACCTTTACCGCCGCATTTTGGATGCGCCTCGAGCAGGAGGTGATCGCGGATATCCGCATCGCCTACGGTGGCGTTGGGCCGGTGATCTTTCGATTACGAAAGGCTGAGCAGGCGCTCAAAGGCAAGTCTTTCACTGCCGCCGAGGTCGAAGCGGCTGCTGAGATCGCCTTGGCAGAGATTTCGCCGATCAGCGATGTCCGCGGCTCGCGGGAATACCGCCTCGCTCTGGCGGCCAACATCCTGCGGAAGTTCCATGCCGATGTGAGGGGTGAAGCAATCTACGAACGAATCACACGGAGTGGTCGCGAGATTTATTCCGCGACGTCCATTGCTTCAAACGGAAACGGAAAGGCGCACTGAGATGGCTGTCGTCGGCCAAAACATCCCGCACGATTCCGCGACCGGTCACGTGAGCGGCCAGTCGGTCTTTCTCGACGATGTGGCCCCCGTCCGCGGTGAACTACTGGTAGATGTCGTCGGATCTTCGGTCGCTCATGGAGAGATCGTTTCGGTTGACGTGGAGGAGGCTCGCAAGATCTCCGGCGTCGCCGCTATCTTCACGCACAAAGACATTCCCGGCCAAAACCATGTCGGCCCCGTCGCAAGGGATGAAGACCTACTTTTTGAGAAGGTCGCACCGTTCCTTGGCGCGCCGATCGTCCTGATCGCGGCTGAAACTCACCAAGCCTTGCTTGCAGCCAAACGTGCCATCAAGATCGAGATGCGCCCGCTTCCCACGATCTTCTCCATCGACGAGGCCATCACCGCCGACAGCTACCTCGGTCCCGAACGCGTCATCGCCCGCGGCGACGTCGCGCGCGCGTTCGCCAACGCGAAGAACATCCTCAAAGGTTCTTTCACCACCGGTGGCCAGGAACACTTCTACCTCGAATCGCAGATCGCTATCGCCCACTCCGGCGAGCATGGCGCAATGACCGTCCATTCTTCCACTCAACATCCCAGCGAAGTGCAGATGATGGTTGCCGAAGTGCTCGGTATTGGATTCAACCAGGTCACCGTCATCTGTAAGCGCATGGGCGGCGCGTTCGGCGGCAAGGAAACCCAGGCCGCCCAGACTGCCGCTATGGCGGCCCTCGTCGCCCACCTCACCCAGCGCCCCGCACGCCTCGCCCTCAGTAAAGACGACGACATGCGCATCACCGGGAAGCGCCACCCGTTCAAGAGCTTCTACAAGGTCGCCTTCACCGACGACGGCCGCATCGAAGCTTTGAATATCCAACTCTATTCCGACGGCGGGTTTTCCCTCGATCTCTCGCGCGGTCCTAGAGCGGGCACTCCTTCACGTGGACAACGCCTACTTCATCCCGCACTTCCGTGCTCGCGGGCGGATCTGCAAGACCAACTTCCCATCGAACACGGCCTTCCGAGGCTTCGGCGGCCCTCAGGCTGTCGTCAATATCGAAAACATCATCGAAGAGATCGCGATCAAGCTGAAAAAGGACTCCCTGGAGATCCGCCGCGCCAGCATCTACGGCGCTAAGAGAGACAATGGAGATATCTCCGACAACCTCACCACTCCCTACGGTCAGCTCGTTGCCAACAATATGCTGCCCGAGTTATTTGATGATCTCCCCAACCGCTGCGATTACACCCGCCGTCGAAAGGAAATCAACGACTTCAACCACCGCTCGAAGGCCCAACTCCGCGGGCTTTCGCTCACCGCCGTCAAATTCGGCATCTCCTTCACGCGCCGCGCGATGAATCAGGCCAATGCCCTGGTCAACCTCTACCAGGATGGCTCCGTCATCGTCTCCACGGGCGGCACGGAGATGGGCCAGGGCGTCAACACGCGGGTCCGACAGCTCGTCGCCGACGATCTGGGCATCAGCTACGACAAGGTCGTTGTCGCCGCTACTTCTACCGACAAGAACAACAACACTTCTCCCACCGCCGCCTCCGCGGGTACGGATCTCAACGGCGCCGCGGCACTCGACGCCTGCTCCCGCCTTCGGACGCGCCTGGCGCGGTTGCCGCCCAGATGCTGGCCGATTCCTCCTGTGGATTGGCTTCCGAAGCCTCGTTTATCGCCTTCGAGAACGACCAGGTTTTGGATTCACGTAACCCGGCAAAAAGAATCTCTTTCCGCGACGTCTGCTGCCATGCGAACGAGCTTCGCGTCAGCCTCGGTGAGCGCGGCTTCTATGCCACGCCCGGCGTCGATTACAACCGCGAGACTGGCAAGGGCCATCCGTTCTTCTACTTCACCAACGGCGTCGCCTGCTCCGAGGTCCTCATCGACCGCTTCACCGGCGACATGCACGTCGTCCGCGTCGATCTCCTCATGGACCTCGGCGAGTCCATCAATCCCGGCATCGACCGCGGCCAGATCACCGGCGGCTTTATTCAGGGCATGGGCTGGTGCACCACTGAAGAGCTCATGTACTCTCCGGCCGGCGAGTTGTGGTCGCACTCGCCGACCACCTACAAGATTCCCAACATCAGCGACCTGCCCGACGTGTTCAACATCGACACGATCACCAACTCCGCCAACATCGTTTCGCTCAAGCGTAGCAAGGCCGTCGGCGAGCCACCGTTGCTCTTGGGGGCGTCTGTCTTCACCGCCATCAAGAATGCGCTGTCGTACGTTTCCCCTGGCGCGGTTCCGGCCCTGCAACTTCCCGCTACGCCCGAGCAAATCCTCCTGACCCTGATGCGGCTGGAAAACAAGGCGACGACGACATCCAACTTGACAACGGGGCGCGGGTGAGACACCTATAGGAAGCAGGAAGTCAACAGAGAATCTCCGGCTGCGCCTCATTTTTTCTTTTTTGCTTCGCTTCGCGGGCGCAGGGGTGGTGGCACAGGCTTCGGTGTGCCGTGTCGCTGCCATCATCCTTCAAGCACGTGGTCGGCGTCGGGGTCGAATCCCTGTCAGGGTCGGCTGCATTTGTCCTCAGCGTCTGGAGATCGCGCGCATCAGGGCGGCGTCGTTCAAACACCTATCCGGAACTCCCTTGCGGGGTTCATGAGGATCTGTCGGGGCGTAGCACACATTCGGCGGGGTTCATTCACGGAGTGGGCCGCTCCTCGGGGGCGGCAGTGCCTCACGCTGGAACTCCAGCGCCGAACCCAGGTTGGCAGCGTTGTTTGATTCAACAGCCGATCGCCTCCTTCGTGGTCATGAAGGGTTGTGGAGCAACCCGGCGTCGAAGGCCTTGTCGCTTTTCCACATGCCCCAGACCGCCGTCACCTGATCGCGGGCGACGTTGCGGCGGGCATTGCGCGGCGACAGACCCGCTCGGATCCAGTGGGCGTATCGCTGGGCAAACACGTTCTGCTTCTGATCAATCGCATGCTGTGCGGCGCCGATCACCACATTACGCAGCAGGTGATTGCAGGCCTGCTCGACACAGATGATCGACACGCCTTCGCCACTCTTGGCCCGCCTGAGTCCGATCCCGACGTACTTCCAGAGGGCCGATTTGCTCTTGAAACGCCAGGGGGTGTCCAGGTGGCTGATCAAGGTGGCGGCGCGAATCGGTCCATATCCTGGCAACTCGGTGAGGCGGCTCATCATCTTGTCCTGACGCGCCACTCGGCATACCTGTTGATACAGCGATTCTTCCTGCTCGACGGCGCGGGCGTAACGCTGACGCAACGCCTCGGCGATCGACACGATCGAGGCGGGAACCTTCGCTTGCTCCAGTCGCTCCTGGAGCCATTGCTCGCCGCCCTCGAGCAGCTTGGCGGCGCTGAGCATCACGCCGCAGCGGCCCCAGGGCCAGCAGGTAGTTGCTTTCCGAGACACGCCTGGTCACGCTGTCGTGGTACATGCCAATGATTTGTTTGACTGCTGTCCTTTCGAGACTTTCCAGTTGATGCACCGGCCTGAGGAACCCGCCGCGGTAAAGGTCGTTGAGCTTCTCGGCATCGATGGGATCATCCTTGTCTCCATCCTTGGCCACATGAGCGTTGCGGCGTGGGTCGCACACAATCAACTCGTCAACGCACGGCTTGAGATTGCGATAGAGCCAGCCGGCCATTGCTCCTTCTTCAAAGGCCAGACGGCGTGGACGTCGAACCGTCTCGATCAACTCACGCAGCTGGGGGATCCCGGTGGGGAGGTGATCTCGTCTGAGCAGCTTCCCGCCCCCGGTCTTGATGCAGACATCGGTGCTTCGGCAATGGGTGTCCATGGTGATAAAATACTCCGTGCGCATGGGCTTCTCCTTTCGTTGTGGGCTTGCTGCGTCGGAAAAACACAGCTTACCGCAGTGGCTGGAGAAGCCCTGCTGCTTCCTACATCTTCACGGCTAGCCTTGATGACCTGCCCCGAACCGCCCAAAGCTGAGATCGCCGGTGAGCGCAGACCCGTGGATTCGCTTCGGCGGTCCGCTGCTGGTCGTCATCTTTGCGCTTTGCATGCTCGTCCTGACCTGGCGGCGCTGGCCGGACGTGTTGGTCGATTTCGGCGTTCAGCTCTATACCGCGTGGCAATTGTCGCACGGCAAAGTACTTTACCGTGATATCGCCCACGTCTATGGCCCGCTCTCCCCCTACCTCAATGCGCTCGCGTTTCGCTTGCTCGGCCAACGCTTCATGAGCATCGTCGCCCTGAACCTTTTGATTCTGACAGCGATTCTTTTCCTCAGCTACCGGCTGGTCCTCAAAATCGCCGGGCATCTCGCCGCGACCGCAGGTTGCATGGTCTTCGTCGGCATCTTCGCCTTCGGCCAATACATGCCCGCCGGTAATTACAACTTCGTGACGCCGTATGTCGCAGAGACGACCCATGGCCTGCTCCTGTTTCTCCTCGCGACTTTGTTCCTCCACCGCTATGCGACGAAACGAGGACGGGGGAATCTGCTGATCTCCGGTCTCTGTGCCGGGCTGCTTCTCCTGACGAAGTACGAGTTGATCCTCGCCGGCCTTACCGCGCTTGTCGTTCAGGCAAGCCTGCTTTTCTTCCGGAAACAGGACCCCAAGCCCTCCGCCGGCTCGCGCTTCGCTTCCCTCATGTTTCTTTTGACCGGTTTGATCATTCCCCCGGGCGTGGCGTTTGCCATTCTCACTTCGTACCTGCCGGCTGCGGATGCTTTTCGCGCTTCTCGCTGGCGCGTCTCCCCTGCTCACACATAAAGCGCTCTATGACATTTCCTTCTATCGCGAGGGTATGGGCCTCAACGCGCCCGGTAAGAATCTCCTGCTGATGCTCGAAGCCCTGAGTTGGTATCTGTTGCTGGCCGTGCCAATGATCGTGGCGGTTCTGCTGAAACGCCGGCGCGCCACCCTGGCTCGCGCTGATCGCCATCTTCATTGCTGTTGTCGCGCGTCACTGAGTTTCTTCCCCTCGACTGGACCCAGATCGGCCGTCCACTCCCTCTGTTCATGGCAATTCTCCTCATCATCGCCGCTGCCCAACTTTATTGGAGCGGCGTAACGCCCACTCGAGTACTTCGCCTGAGTACGATCATCTTCGCGCTGGTCCTATTGGCCAAGATGATTCTGAACGCCCATGTGTACCACTACGGCTTCGTCCTCGCCCTTCCCGCTTCCCTGATTCTCGTCGCCACACTCGTCGATTGGCTTCCAGAAGCAATCGCTCGCCGCCAGGGCAACGCCAACATCTTCCTCGCTGCGTCCCTGGCCGTCATCGGCGTCACGGTTGCAGTCCACGTTCGCGTGACCCACAACTACATGGCCGAGAAAACCTTTCCCGTCGGGCGCGCACCAGACACGATTCTGAGCTCTCCTGCCCGCGGGCACGCCACCGAGTCCGCAGTTGAGTCGCTCGATCTGATAGCACCCCCAAATGCAACCGTCGCGGTCGTCCCTGAAGGCGTAATGATCAACTACCTCGCCCGCCGGCGGAACCCCACGCCCTACCTCGCCTACCTCCCCAGTGACCTGGCATTGCATGGGGAACAACAGATCGCCGCATCCTTTGCTGCACACCCGCCTGATTTCATCGTCGTCTTCGTCAAGAACCAGGTCGAGTACGGCGAAGGCATCTTCGGCCACGGCTACGCCCGACAACTCGGCACTGGATCATGCAGGACTACGCCCCCATCTTGCAGCCGAATCCCGCCGTGGACATCCTCGCTCGCCGGCCAAATGTGCCCAACAGCCGATAAATACACGAGATTCGAAAAAAGAATGCCTGACTCTTGACCAGTGGATATTTCTGTCTTAATATCCTCTGTAGAAAGTCGATGTCAATTGCAGCTTTAAGGAGCAGCCCATGCCCGCCAAAGTTGACTTGGAAAATTGCACCGGTTGTGCTGATTGTGTAACCGCCTGCCCTCAGGAAGGCGTCTGCATCGTCGAAGAAGAGAAGGCGAAGATCAAGGAAGACGAGTGCATCGAATGCAACGCCTGCGTCGATGCCTGCACTCACAACGCGATGAGCATGGAGTAACGCGCTGCCCGCCGTTCAATCCGCGAGCAGTTTTGCGACCTCCACGGCCTTACCGCCCTTCTTCGCGCTGGTGACTCCCGCGACAACGGCGGCGAAGCTCCAGAGGTTGTCTCTGCCGTTAGTTTCGGCAGGTGTGCCCGTGCGGATCGCTTTGGCAAAGTCTGATAGCAGTCGCTGTTGTCCGTTCTGCCCCGGATCGTCGATCTCTACCTTCTCGGACTGTGGATTGGTGCCCCACATTTGGCATCGCCACAGGCGGATCTCCGCGTCGGTGTAGTTGATCGACCCCTCGGCGCAGTCCAGTCGCCAGTCGCCGTTCCAGCTCGTCGGTTTTCCCTTCGCCGTCCAGTCGCCACGATAGGAAAACGGCGTCCCATCATCCAGCTCAAGCAGCATGTTCAATCCTGCCTCATGCGTGTACCAGCTCCACGGGGAGCGAAAACTTTGCACCGTCACCTTCGCGATGTTCCGCCCGGTGATTGCTCGGATCAGGTCCATGTGATGGATCGACATATCCACGAGCAGCGGATACGCCATGCGCTCGCGAAATGTGCCCGGGAATTCGGCCGGCAGATAGAAATCCAGTGTCCCGTGTCCGAGCTCGCCAAGTGGCTTTTCCTGCATCACTTTCCGCAGCGTCGCCATCGGCGGATGAAAGCGATAATTCTGCGTCACCACGAGTTGCCTGCCCGCATCATCCGCCCATTTGACCATTTTCTTCGCGTTCGGCAGCGTGTCGCCGATCGGCTTTTCCGTGATTACGTGCAGTCCGCGCGACAAGGCCAGTTTCGTATGCTCCACGTGCACCGGTGGCGGCGTCACCGTCAGGATCGCGTCCGCTTCCACCTTCTTAAGCGCATCCTTCAGCGACTTAAACCGCCGCTCCACCGGGATCTTCAATTCCTCTCCGGCTTCCGCCAGCGGCACGTCGGCAACGTCCACGATTGCCACCAGATCGAAATCGGTTGATCCTCCCGTGGCATTCTTCCACCACGCCCGGCCCATACCGCCCACACCACACTGAATCAGTCGAAGCTTGTCCATTGGATTAACTCGGTTGAAACAAATCTACAGAAGCCCCGTCGTTTGCAGCCACGTCCGCGCAATCAGCATGTGCCCGGCGCTCGATGGATGCACGCCATCCGGCTGCCCACACCACATCGGGCCTCGTCTCCCGCGCCTTCTCAAACGCCCCATTGAGCCGGACCAGGCTCGAACATTCGAACCGCCCGGCCAGATCATGCACCATCCGAACATACGGCTGCAGAATCTCCTGCCCCTCGCATCCTGCGGCGGCCAAATCACCGTCGGCTCGCACAAGACAACCTGACAATCCGGAATTCGCGCCCGCAGTGCTCTGAGAATCTCGCCATACACGCGCCCGTATTCATCCACCGGCACCCCCACTCCTCCCGGTGCCAGTCCATGCCAGACATCGTTCACGCCGACGAGAATCGAAACAACCGTCGGCGACATCGTCAAAACGTCCGGCTCCCACCGGCTCGCCAGATCCGTTACCTTGTTTCCGCTGAGCCCCCGGTTGATCATCGTCGGCGCACGACCCGGATCCTTCGCCAGCAGATAGTCCCGCACGAGCCGCACATATCCCTGCCCGATCCCATCCGGGTCCGCTCCGCGCCCGCAGTCCGTGATGCTGTCGCCGATGAACAGCAGCCGCGAGCTTCGATCCACCTGAATTCCCATTCCGCTTGAACTCCAATCCCGGTAATGATGGCACGAGAATAGCGGCCAAAACTCCCCCGTCCAGCGGTGCAGGTCCAACCATACGCGAAAGCAAATCCATGCGATGGCGAATCGCCTATTACTGGTGGCAGCTTCGAGCCAGCTACTGGTTCGTTCCGATGCTTATGACCTTCGGCGGCATCGTCCTCGCCGTCGGCATGATGGAGATCGATACCAAAGTCAAACCCGATATCCTCAACGGTATCTGGTGGATCTATCAGGGCGGATCCGACGGCGCCCGCACCGTGCTCGCCGCCGTCGCGGGATCCGTCATCACCGTCGCGGCCCTGGTCTTCTCGATCACCGTCACGGCATTGCAGCTCGCCTCGCAACAGTTTGGCCCCCGCCTGCTCCGCAACTTCATGCGTGATCTCGGCAGCCAGATCGTCCTGGGCACCTTCACCGCCACAGAAATCTACTCGCTCATGGTCCTGCGCACGATCCACGGGGGACCAAACGGTGACGCCGGCGGCGGATTCGTCCCCCATCTTGCCGTCAGCGTCGGCGTCCTGCTCGCCGTCGCATCAATGGGCGTTCTGATCTACTTCATCCACCACATTGCCCTGATGCTTCAGGCGCCGCAGGTGATCGCCAATGTCGCCACGGATCTGTTTGCTGCGATTAGCGAGCTCTACCCCGATGACGTCGGCGAAGGCGCCGCCGTTCCCGAACCCGATTATCCCGACGGCTACCCTGAAAACGCACGGGCAGTGCCGGCGCCGATGGATGGATACCTGCAGGTTCTCGATGACGATGCGCTGATTGCTGTCGCCGAACGGTTTGACTTGCTCATCCGCGTCGAGCATCGTCCGGGCCGCTGGGTCGTGAAAGACACCCCGATTGCGCCCATTTGGCCGAGCGACCGCATACCTTCCCCCGCTCGCCGAGCTACGTGACGCCTTTACGCTTGGAAGAGAGCGCACGCCGAATCAGGACGTTGAGTACGCGGTCAATCAGCTGACCGAAGTTGCCGTGCGCGCTTCTCGCCCGGAATCAACGACCCCTTCACCGCCATCAACGTCATCGACCAGCTCGGGTCCGCCATGTGCAGGCTCGCCGGCCGTGCAATTCCATCGCCCTGCCGCGTCGGACCGTCAAATAAGGTGCGCCTCATTGCCGAGGGACCCGATTTTCAAGGCGTCCTCGATGCCGCTTTCAATCAGATCCGCCAGTATGGCTGCACCTCCGCGGCCGTCATGATTCACTTGCTTGAAGCGATCGACCAGATCGCCCGCTGCTCACAGACCGACGACCAGCGCCCCGCCCTGCACCGTCAGGCCCAGATGATCCAGGAGATGGGACAAAGCCAGATCCGCGAAAGGCAGGATCGCCAGGATCTCACCAGCCGCTACCAGTCTGTCCTCGAATCCCTGCGGGAAAAAGAAATGCCGCGGGTCGAGTGAAATGCAACTCGGCCCGCGGCCAGGAAGGAGGTCAGGGTTATTGGCGGCTAGCGAAACCGCAGCTTTCGGGTCAGCCGCAGGATTCCACCCGCAAGCAAAACGCTTCCACCGCTGAGCAGCGCCGGCGGCATCGGTGCAACCGGCGTGGATTCCTGGTGCGATGCGCTCTCCATCGCCGAGTTCGTCCCCGCCGCCGGCAATTCGTCTTCACTCATCCGATCCCACAGTGCCCATGCATCAGGACCAGGATCAGTATTGGTGATCTGCAGAGCGGGATCCGGGCTGGCTGGCATCACGAGAGGCTTGGTCTCGGGTACCGTGCCCGCGGCGCAAAGGCTCGCAATGCTCGCAACAAGCATCGGGATCAGATTGACAGTTAACCTTCTTCCCGTCATACAGCCTCTGGTCCTGCTTGGAACCCGCTCGGACTCGGGGCGGCGTTGTGCTAGTGTGACACAGGTTTCAAGGCGGTCAGCGCAAGGCAACAGCTTTTTCGGGAGAGAAGGGGATCGGGAGATGCACGACGTATCGGCTGTAACGGCCTGCGCCTGCGCGATCGTTATTGGCCGTTGGCAGATGAGGCAAACCTTCGCGCCGTATGACTCCGCGTGACCTCACATGCGAACACTTGCGGCGTCCGTTACAGGATCACGCGCGGCCCACCAGCAGCGCCTGCCTGAGATCCAGCTTCCCCTCGTAGAGGCTGCGCCCCACCACGACGCCCCAGACCGGCAGCTTGCGCAGAAGGCGAATGTGCCGGATGTTGCCCACGCCACCGCTGGCGATCACGGGCACCTTCCCGGCCTCGGCAAGCTTCCGCGTCTGTCCGAGGTTCGGTCCCTCCATCATGCCGTCCCTGGCTACGTCCGTATAAAGGATCGCCGCCAGGGGCCAGTCCGATACTTCGTCGGCGCTACATCGGCGGCCCGCTTGCCTGAGGTCTCCGTCCAGCCACGGGTTGCCACCACGCCCTCCTTGGCGTCCAGCGCCAGCACCAGGCGGTTGGCAAACCGCAACTCCCCCGCCAATGCCTTGAACCAGCCCCAATCCTCGATCGCCCTGGTCCCCACCACGACACGCTCGGCCCCGCATTCCAGCAGGCGCTCCACGTCCTGCGTCGAACGAACCCCCCCGCCAACTTCCACCTTCAAGCCGCTGCCGGCGATGATCTTCGCGATCAGTTCCGTCTGTGCCGGCCGACCCTCTTTGGCGCCGTCCAGATCGACCACGTGCATCCACCGCGCTCCGGCATCGCGGAAGCGCCGGGCCGTCTCCTGCGGATCGACCGAATAGGTCAACTGACGCTCATAATCCCCCTGCTTGAGCCGGACCACCTGCCCGCCTCGCAGGTCGATGCTGGGAACCACTTCGATTGCCATGGCGGTAGGCTATCGAAGTTACCAGCGCAAAAAAAGCGGACCAGGCCTTGCCGTACCTGGTCCGCGCTCGGTTGAGAGACTTCCGATCAGGAGAAGCGCCAACGTCCGACCCGTTGCGGCGGAGCGGGCGAAGAAAGCCCCAGCACCGCCGCAACAATAGACCACAATCTCTTGATCATTGCCCGGTCTGTCGCTCCGAACCCAGATGTACAATTCGTTTGGGCACGAGGCAAATCGATACGGGTGTCTGATAAAGCCGCTGGCATTCACGGCCCCTAACGCCAACAATAACTTCAGACGTATCCGCATGGACGACCGCATCAGCAAGCTCGCCGAAAAGGCCAAATCCCTGCCCAAAGCGCCCGGCGTTTACCTCATGAAGGACGATAAGGGACGGGTCATCTACGTGGGCAAGAGCGCCTCTGCGCGACCGCGTCGGCTCGTACTTCCAGCCCGCGACAAAGCTTGAATACAAGAAAGCCCCCATGCTGGATCACGTCGCCGATTTCGACGTAATCCAGACGGAGTCCGAGGTTGAAGCACTGCTGGCCGAGAACCGGCTGATCAAGGACATCCAGCCGCGCTTCAATGCCCGCCTGCTCGATGACAAGACCTTCCCCTATCTCATGATCACCACGGGCGACGAGTTCCCCGGCATCTACGTCACCCGTGAACCCCGCACCCAGGGCGTGAAGCTCTACGGCCCCTTTACCTCGGTCGGCATGCTCAAGGATGCGGTCACGCTGATGCAGAAAGCCTTCAAGTTCCGCACCTGCCATCTCGACATCCGCGCCGATGATCCGGCCAACCGTTTCTTCCGGCCCTGCCTGCTCTATGCCATCAACCAATGCACGGCGCCGTGCGCCAACAAGATCTCGCGCGAGAGCTACGGCGAGGACGTCCGCCGGCTGCTGCGGTTCCTCGAAGGCGACCACAAGACCGTCCTGCGCAAGCTCGAGAAGGAGATGATCGAAGCCTCGAAGGACATGGACTTTGAGCGCGCCGCCAGGCTTCGCGACGAGATCAAGGCGCTCAACGGCCTCGGGGCCCGGGCCCGCAAGGGCGAGCAGCAATACTGGCAGCCCGAGTCGTTCGTGCAGAACCCCAGGGAGGGCGTCACAGCGCTCCAGCAGGCCCTGCACCTGACCGAAGCGCCGCGGATCATCGAGGGCATCGACATCGCCCACCTGCAAGGCGGCGAGATGGTCGGCTCCAAGGTCTGCTTCATCGACGGCGTCCCCTTCAAGGATGGCTACCGCCGGTACCGGATCAAGCACCAGCAGGGGAACAACGACTACCTCTCCATCCAGGAGGTCGTCTCCCGCCGGTATCGCGAGGCCGGGTCCAACAACGAGCTCTATCCCGACGTCATCCTGATCGACGGCGGCCTCGGGCAGCTTCATGCGGCGCTGGAGGTCTTTAAGACCATGGACGTCAAGCCCCCAATGGTCATCTCGCTGGCCAAGAAGGAGGAGTTGATCTATCTCCAGGCCAGGAGCGAGCCGCTGCGGCTCAAGCGCCATCACCTGGGCCTCAAGCTCCTGCAGTACATTCGGGACGAAGCCCATCGCTTCGCGCAGCAGTACCACCACATCCTCCGCCGCAAGACGCAGCTTGACCAGGACATCGCCTCGGGCCGGCGCCCGCCGACAAAGCGCCGCGCAAGAAAGACCCCGCCTCCACCGCCAGGGAGCAGATGCTCACGACGCCCGGCGAGATGCCGCACTCCACGCATGCCACCCTCCCGATCCTCGATCCTCCCTCAGCGCCGGCCGAACCGATCACACCCGTCGATGCCGAGGACGCCCCGCCGGCGGATACCGCCAAGGACTGATCCCCCAGTCGCGCCCCCCCCGGAACGTCTTATGCCCTTTCCGCACCCCGCGATGGGCCGGAAAGGGCACGGCCACGACCCCTCTCATCCAGGCAATCCGGCCCCGAGCCCGTCCGTGAAAACACGGCAAAACAGGATGTTGTGCTCCTGTGTTGCGTCCGATTCCACTCCCGACTCACACCGTACTCTCACCGTTGTAGTACCGTACCCTCCCCACCCGGCCGCCGACCCCGTTTTTGCCCCTTCTGACGACATGGCGGTCCGAACATGACAATTTGTCGTAGCAGCAAAGCGGCCAGAGGTTACCCCCTCCAGAATGACCACCGGCTGGAGCGTGTTATGCCCTTTCCGGCCCACCGAAGGCGGCACGGAATCGACCCATCGGCCTCGTCACAACCGCTTAAAGGGTCGTCAAGACCCAGCTCTCGCGGTCGCCCCTGGCATTTGAGTCGATTGCGTCCCCTGTCGGGGCGTGGAAACTTCATAACACGCTCTATCGCCTGGGCCGCTGCCCTCTTAGTGCAGCGCGGTTTGGCCAACAGCGCCTGCTCGCGCTTGGAGGCGCTCGTGGACATCGAATCGTACCTGATCGCCGAGCGCGCGTGCGCGGCGTTCTTTCTCCCGCCCACGATCGATGCGACGCGACGCATGCGCTGGCCGGTCGGGTCGGGCTCCTGGCCGCAGTTCAGACAGACGGCGGTCTTTTCCTCAATCAATTCCCCGCAATGGATGCAGCGTCCCTGGGCCCGGCGGCTTTCGATCAGCTTGTTGCGCTCGTGCTCCTGCAGGTAGCCGCGGGCGCATTGATAGCCCAGCGCCACAAGCCCGAGGAACAGCACGAACGGATTGACCATACTGAAGAGCAGCGTCACCGCCACCCAGAGAACAATCACCCCCACAAGAAACGCATAGGCATACAGCGGCGGCACGCCCTGCCCGTTGCGCTCGGCGGCTTCATGGATGAAGCTCATGAGGCCCGCCACGAAGAGGAAGGGCCAGACGGCCCAGCCGTGGGGGAAGATCAGGTTCACGGCGATCCCCAGCAGCACCAGGCCGATGGCCACGTAGTACGAGAGGCGCATGTCGGAGCGATAGAACTCGCGCAGGGCACCGAGGGTCTTGCGGGTCCCCGCCTTCATGCCCTGCGATTTAGCCCCTTTTGCCATGACGGCCTCCCTGAGCGTGACGGTGAACGAAGGGCGATTCTCGCAGGGCCAAGGGCTGAAATCCACCCGCCGGTGGACGCGGCTGCGGGCGCGGGGGTGTGCGTGCTGCGGCCGCTCACGCAAATGCGTGCCGGACAACCCGCTCCGCGGCCCAACGGCCAAACACAACGACCGGTCCCCCAGCCGCGATCCCGCCGGATCCCCCGCAACTTCTCGAAGAAGCGACGTAAGATCGACCACACAACCTATCACCATGCGATTGTGCAAAACGACCAACCCACACCGTACCCACACCGTACCCACACCGTGGTTGCACCGTGCAAAAGATCGGCACCAAGCCCAGCCATACTCGCCGGCAGCCCGATTCTCCGTCCAGAGGCTCGAGGGCAACGCCGCACGCAGCGCCATTCCCTTTCCCGCTCTCTCGAAGGGCATCGAAGGAGGCGTTAACCCCCGGGCGTGCGCGCGCCGGCACAGGAGCGCGAGAAACGCCGGATTACCGAAAGCCGGCCGCGACGATTCCAACCCGCACCATGAGCCCGATGAGCGTCGCCGCAAGCACTGGGCAGCGTCGTCCTGAGGGCTGCTGAGTAGAATGGTGCAGAACTCGCTTTAATTGACTACGGGGCCGTCGTTGGGTTGGTTTCCAGCTCCAGCCGCGAGGGTTGGGGTCGGTAACCGGAGGTCTCCTCACATGTCGCTGAATACCTGCGTGCCGCCGAGGTATCCCTGGTAGACCAGAGCCACGATGAAGATCATGCCCAGCGCCAGGTAGGCGGCCGTCGCCCACTGCCGCTTGCGGCGCAGGCGTCCGCGCCAGAGGAACAGGCCTACCAGCAGCACCGCCAGCGCGGTGCCCAGCCACTTGTGGATGGTCATGCCGCGGACGCCGTTGTCGTCATCCATCCAGAACAACCAGCCGGCAATCGCGGTGAAGGGGGTGACGATCGTGGCGAGCAGGAGAGTCCACCAGCCGGTGGCGCGGAGCTCGTCAGATTTGAAAACTCGCGCCAACAAATCGCTCGCAATCGAGACCGGCACCAGGGCGGCCGTGAAGTTCACGAGCACCGGGTGCAGTTTGGTCGCGTTCACGAATGACTTGAGCGCGGGCACGATGCCATTGGCCAGTGTGACGGGGAGATCTGTCATGCATATGCTCCGGTTAGAGGGATGTCCGCACGGCAATAGCGCGGCAGGGGATCATCGTTGCGAGAAACCGCGTAAAGTTCACGTCCGAAGTTCGAGATTCATACCACACCTGGGGCAGTAACCGGGCTTGTTCAGCTGCACCTCTGGATGCGTCGGACAAGTGTAGGTGATCCCTGTAGCGGACGATCCCTGTTCTCGTGCATGGTCGGCGTCATGCCCAGCAGGATGACCGCCGCCACAGCAGCCTCCCATACCCCCGGCGTGGGCGTGAGCGCCTTGTTGCTGTCCGCCACAGCCACTTATGCGCATGAGAAAGTAGAACGCCGCCCCGATGATCACGGTCCAGAAGATTGGCATGAGCATGATGGACCACCTTTCGTACGTTTAGAGTTTGATCCTCCTCAGCCGCAGGGAATTGCCGACGACGGAGAGAGAACTGAAGCTCATCGCCGCCGCGGCGATGATGGGGCTCAGCAGCAGGCCAAAGAGCGGGTAAAGGACGCCCGCGGCGATGGGAATGCCCAGGGCGTTGTAGATGAAGGCGAAGAAGAGGTTCTGGCGGATATTCCGCATCGTAAAGCGGCTCAGGAGCCGCGCCTTTGCAATGCCGCGCAGATCGCCTTTAACCAGAGTGATGCCGGCGCTTTCCATCGCGACATCGGTGCCGGTGCCCATCGCGACACCCACGTGGGCCTGCGCCAGGGCCGGTGCGTCGTTCACGCCGTCACCGGCCATGGCCACCTTACGCCCTTCGGACTGGAGGCGTCTGACCACCTCCGCCTTCTGATCCGGCAGCACCTCCGCCTCTACACGCTCGATGCCCAGCTCGCCGGCAACGGCGGCGGCAGTGGTGCGGCTGTCGCCGGTGAGCATGACGATCTGCACGCCGTCATCCCGCAGCAGCCGCACCGCTTCGGGCGTAGAGGATTTGACCGGATCGGCAACACCGACCAGGCCAGCGGGATTGCCGTCCACAGCGACGAACATAATCGTCTGGCCATCGCGGCGCAGTTCTTCCGCCCGCTGATCGAGCGCCGCCGTCTCCACCTTGAGTTGTTCCATCAGGCCGTGATTGCCCAATGCAACCGAACGGCTATCTACTTGCCCCTTCACACCTTTGCCCGTGACTGATTCGAATCCCTCCACGTTGGCCAATGTCACGCCGCGTTCCGCCGCACCGGCCACGATCGCCGCGGCCAAAGGATGTTCGCTGCCGCGCTCGATGCTGGCGGCAAAGTGCAGCAGGTCCTGCTCGTTCCACCCCTTGGCCGGCGTCAACGAGACCAACCTGGGCTTGCCTTCGGTAAGCGTGCCGGTCTTGTCCACCACCAGCGTGTCCACCTTTTCCATCACTTCCAGGGCTTCGGCATTCTTGATCAGAACTCCCGCCTGGGCACCCCGTCCGACGCCGACCATCACGCCCATCGGTGTGGCCAGGCCCAGGCGCAGGGGCAGGCGATGATCAGCACCGCAACCGCGTTGACGATGGCATACGCCATTGCCGGCGCGGGGCCCACGAGGGCCCAGATGGTGAAGGTCACCACCGCCGCGGCGATGACCGCCGGGACGAACCAGTTTGCCACCACGTCGGCCAGGCGCTGGATGGGCGCGCGGCTGCGCTGGGCGTCACCGACCATCTGCACGATGCGGGCCAGGAGCGTGTCGCTGCCCACACGCTCGGCCCACATGACAAAACCACCGGTGGCGTTGACGGTGCTGCCGATCACCTTGTCGCCGGGCTGCTTTTCGATCGGGATCGACTCGCCGGTGATCATCGATTCATCGATGGCGCTGCTTCCCTCTACCACCGTCCCGTCCACCGGCACCTTTTCGCCCGGCCGCACGCGAAGACGATTGCCGATTTGCACCCGTTCGAGCAGGATGTCTTCTTCGGTTCCATCGTCGCGGATGATCCGGGCAGTCTTGGCAGCCAAACCGAGCAAAGCGCGGATGGCGCTGCTGGTGCTGCGACGAGCGCGCATCTCCAGAACCTGTCCGAGGAGCACCAGGGCGGTGATGGTGGCTGCCGCCTCGAAGTAAACCGCGACGGTTCCCTCTTCACTGCGGAACGAGACCGGGAAAATCCATGGGACCAGCACAGCGACCGCGCTGTAGGCCCACGCCACGCCGACGCCCATGGCGATCAGCGTGAACATGTTGAGGCTGCGGCGCACGATCGACTGCCAGCCGCGCACCAGAAGCGGCCAGCCGCACCAGAACACCACGGGCGTTCCCAGGACAAGCTCGACCCAGATGCGCGCCGCGGATTGATCCAGTCCGCCAACGCCGGAATCAGATGGCCCATGGCGATGATCAGCAGCGGAATGGTCAATACCACGCTCACCCAGAACCGGCGGGTCATATCCCGCAATTGCGGATCCTCCTCTTTTTCGCCGGCGACCGTCCTCGGCTCCAAGGCCATGCCGCAGATCGGGCAACTCCCCGGCCGGTCGCTGACGATCCGGGGATGCATTGGGCAGGTATAGAGACGTTGATCCGCGGCGGCTCCCGGTGTTCCTGCTCTGGGTTGGGATTGGCTTATGTACTTCGCGGGATCGGCCTTGAACTTTTCGAGACAGGAGCGGCCGCAGAACAGATATTCGCGCCCGCCGTGTTTCAGCTTGCCGGCAGCATGCTTCGGATCGACCATCATGCCGCAAACAGGGTCCTTGGTCTTGGGCCAGTCGTCAGTTGCTGTTGTGTGCGAGTTTACATCCGTGTGTTCCATCAGATCTCTCAAGCACGCAAATGACGCCCCTGAGTCGTCTGCGAATGGTGATTGCCGCGCATGGCATACCTCTATGCCATAGAACGAACCGCCGGGCCGTAGACGTTCAACAATCAAAGATTTTCACTCATTTCTGGCGATATCGGAACCTGCCCGCTCTGCCATCTTCTTGTAATGGATGGGCTGATAGGAGCGATCTCATGAAGAAGATCACCGCCATCGTCAGACGTGACATGCCGGAGCAGGCGGAAAATCGGTTGAAGTCGTTGGGGGTTCCCGGAATCACCGTAACCGCCGTGAAAGGTTACGGCGAGTACGCCAAACTTTTTCTCCCGCGACCGGCTGGTACCCCACGCGAAGATCGAAATCTTTGCCGCTGACGCGGTGCCCGAAAAGATCGCGGCAGCCATCGTCGAGGAGGCACGCACTGGCGTCGAAGGCGACGGCATTGTCACCATACAGTCCAATGGAACGGTTATTCACATCCGAACCGGCCGGAGGTTGGAGGAGTCGCAGTAATGGGTCGCGTAATACCTATCAGAGTCGTGAAGCCAGTTCGGACGTCCACTTATCGTTCCAGTGTGTTTGAAGCCGGCGGATGGCAGTCTTGACGGGAATAGCAGAGGTAACACTCAACTTTGCGGCGCGTGCCCTTCCACCGCCGCCGCTCCACTTTCACCGCATCCACACGGCGCATGCCACCGCCGCGATCAGCGCCGTCACGAGCACCGCGGCCAAGACGGACCAGGGTATCCGGATGGTCAGCCCGCCGGCGTTGGCGTCCTCCAGCGGCCGGCTCAATCTCGCAGTCGTGCCCGTCTGACCTTCGAGCTTTCCGAGCTTGTCCAGCACGCCGGCGTTGGCCAGCTTCTGCGCAGGTCGGGCGGCACATCTTCGAGGCTGGAATACTCCCTGCCATTGATCACCAGGCGCGTCACCGTGGTGATCTTGCTGACGTGCGTCGCACCGTTCTGCTCCAGGATGTCCGGCACGCCGTTGTGGTTCTCGTCCGGCAGGGCCGCCATCGCGCGCTCGTACTGGGCCCGTACGTCCGGCGGCATTTCCTCGACGCTGCCGTAGGTCCGGTTGTTGATGGTGATGCGATTGGTCGGGCGCGTTGACATGCTCCTTCTATCGGCAACAGACATCGCACCGCCATCGACCCATAATCCCTTCCCCGGTCTTTGAGAAGCGGCAAAGATCGGCGGGATCTGGCGCCGCGACGCGGGCGGCGCCTCTACACGGGAATATGCAGGCGCGCGGCCGGGGGCAGATGCCTGGGTGACGCTTGACCGGCCGGGAATGGGGCGGCATATTCGCTCCATCGATTCCGGATCTTGCCCTTCGAGCTAACCATGCAAATCAACCAATCCATCATGCCTAAGGCGCTTCTTTGCCTTTTTGCATGCCTTGCGCTTCTCGCTTGCGAGAGCGCTATCGCGCGGCCGCCCGATGGGCGGGAGCCGCCTGTTAACGACAGTCACGTCAATCCGGATCATCGCTCGCGCGTGTCGATTCGCGTGGAAGAGGGGCGGCGGATTATTGAGAGCAACGGGATTCCGGATCATACGACGGGGCGTTTTCCCGGACCGGGAAATCCGAACGCGATCATGGAGCAGGATTATCACTTCGCGGTGACCACGGATCCGCAGGCGGCGGCGCGGCCGCGGTCGATTCAAGGTTGGATCTTCGGGGTGGCGGTGGATGGCGTGATCTTCGATCCCGGCACGGCGGATTACTGGCGCGGGGAGCGCGGCTCGATCTGGCATGTGGAAGGGATTATCGATGGCCGGCGCACGCTGGGGATCGACTGGAGCGATGCGCACGTGCAGCCGAATGGGGCTTATCACTACCATGGCATTCCCTGGGGAGTCATCGAAGCGCATCATGCCCAGAAGAAGATGTTCCTGGTCGGGTGGGCGGCGGATGGGTATCCGATTTACGGGCCGTGGGCATACAAGGACGCCAAGGATTCTTCGAGTCCGGTGGTGCTGATGAAGCCATCCTACCGGCTCAAGAAGGGAGAGCGACCGGGAGGGGACGATGGGCCAGGCGGCGTTTACGATGGGACGTACGAGGGGGATTATGAATATGTGAAGGGGTTGGGGGATCTGGATGCGTGCAATGGCCGGACGGGCGTGACTCCGGAATTTCCGAAGGGAACGTATTACTACGTGGTGACGGAGACGTTTCCGCTGGTGCCGCGATATTTTCACGGGACGCCGGACTCGAGCTTCCGGCATCCGTTCGATCCCGTGCGCGGGCGGGGACCTGGCGGGCGGCGCCGGCTTGGGCCGCCGCCACGCGACTAGAGCGGTTGGTGGTTCGCATCCGATTGATTGGCGGCGGGCAGAGCGGTTCGTACGCACCGCTCACCTTTGCGGGAGAGCGGCGCGACGGGTTGCGATCGTGAACGCGGGATGGGGGTACGGTCAGTACCACAGGTTCAGGATCAGGGCGAGGTCCTTGACCTTGCCTTCGAACATGCCGACCGTGCTGGTGACGAATTTGACTTCGACGTCGGGGTTGGCGTCGAGCCATTCGTTGATACTGTCGTCGAGGTATTCGACGCCCTGGTCGCTGAGCTTGCCGTGAAAGCTCTTGACGCGGACGGCGCCGGTGCCGGTGGTGGTGGTTTTGCGCTTCCAGTCGTGCTTGCGATGCACGACATCCGGGCCGAAGACGATCTTGCTGGGCGGGGCCTGCTCGACCTCTTCAACATCCTCAACCAGGGCGATGGGTTTTTCGGGTGGGGCGGGTGGGGTGCGCGGGGGCGACGGCGGGTCGCGCGATGCCGGGCCGTGGGGTAACGACGGGGCGAGGGGCACCAGGCGCGATGGCCGGGCGTACTGTGGGGGCAATGCCGGGACTTGCCTGACGTGGATCGTTCATACTCTACTCCTTACCGCACCAAAAGATGTGACACTCCTACTTTACCTGATCGGCGAACGAACGCACGGTGGAATCAGCGAAAACTTCATAAAAGTTGGTCCGTTGCCAAGACTGCGAAGACACGGCTTGCCGAAGTCATTATTCGCCGGTAGCGTCCGCGAGGGATTGGATGCGGCTGACGAGAGGAAGTTTCCATGTCCGACCTTTTGTTTGATACGCCGTGGTGGCTGCCCACCCTGCTGATCGTCATTGGGATCGTCCTTTTCATCACCGGGAACAACCGGCAGGAAGTGCGCATCCGGACGGCGGGAATCATCGCGGTGCTGCTGGCGGTGGTGGTGATTCTCTTGAGCTACTTCGTGCAGACGGACCGCGAAAAGGCGGAGAATGGATCTCGGCAACTGGTAGCGGCGGCCGTGGCGCACAAGTGGGCGGTGTTCGATCAACTACTGGATCCGAAGGCGTCGGTGACGGTGCTGGGGGCAGGAACGCTGGCCGCGAATCGCCGGGAAATCATCGAGATGGCGAAGGACGGGACGACGCGGTTCGGGTTGAAGGATGCGGCACATCACATCGCTGGTCGCCAAGCGGGAGCAATCGGAGGTGACGGTGACGATGGACGTTATCACGGAGCAAACGATGTACCCGTATCCACTGCCGAGCACGTGGCAACTGGAGTGGATTCATACTGCGGATGGGATGAGGGTGTTTCGGGTGACGAATCTGAAGATCGGAAATCAGACGGGAAAGGCGGCAGAGGCGAATTTCCCGAGGCCATGAGGAACAAATACGGCCGCTGAGGCGCTGAGAGCGCGGAGGAAGACGCAGAGGGCCCCGTGGCAGATCGTTCGAATTGCACGGCTTGGGGTCGCGAATTCAGTTTTCTCGAGGGCGCCGTTTCCTCACGGTACCGCATTCGGGGCAGCGGTCGGGAGTGGCGCGAAGATCGTACCCACATTTCGGGCAGCGTGGGCCCTCCCGCAACAGCTGAACCGCTCTCTGGTCGTCCCAGTCCTCCAGGCGGGAGAGGCCGAACAGGATGATTCCCCATAGGAGCGCGATCGTCACAAATTCGACCGCCATGGATGAGAGATCTGGCACAACCCGATATGCGGTGGGCTCGTTCAAAGCGACACTCGGCCCCCCCGGAATTTGAACTCCGGACGGCAGCGATGGAGGGAATAGCAGCGGTGCGCGCGGCAATACTCCCCTGTACGCATTGCCTTGTCGGCCCGTCACAGCCACCCAGTGCGGAAATGACAGGGAGAGGAGCACCAACAGTACAGCGGCCCCGTGCAGGATTCTTCGCGATGCCCTGAACGAGATGTGCATCGACGGACTCGCCGTGAGGAAAACCGGTCAGTCTCAATTCCTGAGGGAGGAGATTGTAGCAGGACCGCGGGCAGGTTTGCCGTCGAACCCTCACTGGATCGAAGCCGCGATTTCACATGGGGCCTGGCCACTTTCGCGTCTGCCAACTGGGCAGCTCGCGCTGGTCGGTCAGGTCGAACTGGAGGGGGGTGACGGTGATCCAGCCGTCGCGGAGGGCGGCGACGTCGGTGTCGTCTTCGCTTTCGCCGAGGGTGAAGACGCTGGAGTTCCAGAAATAGTCGCGGCCGCGGGGGTCTTTGCGCTGCTCATACTGATCGATGAACGGGCGGGTGCATTGGCGGACGACTTTGATGCCGCGGGGGTTGTCGTTGGAATTGAGGGCGGGGACGTTGACATTGGCAACCTGACCGGCGCCGAGGCCGGACTTGAGGATTTGTTCGATCGTCTTGCGGGCGAAGTGGGAGGCGCGCTTGAAATCGACGGGGATGCCGTTGCTGAGCAGGAGCGAGATGGCGATGGCGGGCAGGCCGAGGAAGCCGGCTTCGATGGCGGCGGCGACGGTGCCGCTGTAGATGACGTTGATGCCGACGTTGGCGCCGGAGTTCATGCCGCTGACGACGAGGTCGGGCTGGCGCGGCAGGAGATTGGCGACGGCGAGCTTGACGCAGTCCGCGGGGCGGCCATCGACGGCGATGCCGGTGAAACCGTCCTCGACTGTGACCTTGTTGGTCAGGAGCGGCGCGGTGATGGTAATGCCGTGGCCGGTGGCGCTCTGAACGGTTTCGGGGGCGACGACGTGGACGTCGCCGAGCTTTGTGAGTTCGCGGTAGAGGGCGACGAGGCCGGGGGCCTGGATGCCGTCGTCATTTGTCAGGAGGATCAACATCGGCAGGGAGTATAATGGGGAATTGCCGAAGGTGAGAAATGATCCGGCTGACCCGAGCACAGGTTCGAGAAGTCGATCGCCGAGCGATCGAGGAATATCACATTCCCGGGATCGTGCTGATGGAGAACGCAGCGCGCGGGGCGGCAGAGGTGGCGGCAAAGATCATCGCGGGGGACGGCGGCGGGCATGTGTTGATCGTGTGCGGGGGAGGGAACAACGGCGGCGATGGATTGGCGGTTGCGCGGCATCTGCACAACTGCGGGGTCGAGGTGAAGATCGCGCTGGCAAACCCGATCAAACGATATACGGGGGATGCACTGACGAATCTGAACGTCGTGCAGGCGATGGGATTGGCGCTGTGGACGGCGAAGGAGAATAAGGTGCCGGCGGCCTGGGGAGCGTCGTCGCTGGTGATCGACGCGTTGTTCGGGACGGGGTTGTCCAGTGCGCCGCGCGATCCGCGCTGGATCGAATTCATGAATGGTCAATCGGCGCCGGTTCTGGCGATCGACCTGCCCAGCGGGCTGGATTGCGATACGGGCGAGCCGCTGGGCGCATGCGTGAAGGCAGCGAGGACAGTAACCTTCGTGGCGGAGAAGGCGGGGTTTGCGAATCCAAAGTCTAAGCATTACACAGGCGTCGTCACCGTCGCCGAGATCGGGTGCCCGCGGGAACTGGTCGAAGAAATTGCGGCCGGCGGTGCTAAGATGAAGCTGCAATGACCAAGCTATCTGTCAATGTGAACAAGGTCGCGACGCTGCGAAATACTCGCCCGCAATTGAATATTCCGGATGTGGCGCACTGCGCCAGGCTTAGTTTGGATGCGGGGGCGCAGGGGATTACGGTGCATCCGCGGCCCGACCAGCGGCACATTAGGCCGAAGGACGTGTACGAGATTGCGGATTTGCTCAAGAAGTATCCGCAGGCGGAGTTCAACATCGAAGGGAATCCGTTCTTCGAGTACATGCACTTTGCGAAGGATGTGCGGCCGACGCAGTGCACGCTGGTGCCGGATGACCCGGCGGCGAAGACGAGCGATCATGGGTGGGATCTGACCAAGGATTCGGAGCGGCTGCGGCCAATTGTGAAGACGCTGAAGGATCATGGCTGCCGGGTAAGCGTGTTCATGGATGCCAGGCCAGAGCAGATGGAGCTGGCGGCCGAGCTGGGTGTGGAGCGAATCGAACTGTACACGGAGCCTTATGCGGCTGCGTTTGCGCGTGGGGATGCCGATGCGGCGAAACCGTATGTGGCGGCGGCGAAACGAGCGACCGAGGTCGGGCTGGCGATCAATGCCGGGCACGATCTGAATCTGGACAATCTCGCGGCGTTTCTGCGGGAGGTTCCGAACGTACAGGAGGTCTCCATCGGACATGCGCTTGTCGCCGATGCCTTGACGTTTGGATTGACGGAGACGGTGAAGAAGTATTTGCGCGCCTGCGGGCGTTGAGGCTTGGCGTTGTCGTTTCGTATTTCCTCTGGCGATCTTTCTCGGTATTCTTTGAGCGATGACACTGAACGGTGCACTTACCGCAATGATCACCCCGTTTAGCGACGGGAAGCTCGATGAGGATCGTCTGCGCGAGCAGATCGAGTACCAGATCGACCACGGTATCGATGGATTGGTTCCGGTCGGCACGACCGGGGAATCGCCGACGCTGGATTTCCCGGAGCATGAGAAGGTGATCGAAATTACGGTCGAGATCTCGAATGGGCGCGTGCCGGTGGTCGCCGGCGTGGGCGCGAATGCTACAGCCGAGGCGATGGAGTTGCATCGGTTCGCAAAGAAGTGCGGGGCGGATGCGGGGCTCTCGGTCAACCCGTATTACAACAAGCCGAGTCAGGAGGGCCTGTATCGGCACTTCATGACGCTGGCGGATGCGGTGGACCTGCCGATCGTGCTGTACAACATTCCCGGGCGCACGGGGATCACGATGTCGCCGCAGACGGTGTCGCGGCTGGCGAAGCATCCGAACATCGTCGCGATCAAAGAGGCGACGGGGTCGATGGATATCGCCAGCGAGATCATGTTGCTTTGCGACATCACGATCCTGAGTGGAGACGATTCGCTGACGCTTCCCTTGATGAGCATCGGCGGGCAGGGCGTGATCAGCGTGGTTTCGAACCTTCTGCCGGCGGAAGTGAAGTCGATGACGAAGGCCGCGCTGGAAAGTGATTTTGCGACGGCCGCGGAAGTGCACCATCGGCTGTTTCCACTGACCAAGAGCGTATTTCTTGATGGGAATCCCGTCGGGATCAAATATGCGATGAAGCTGGCGGGTCGGGACAGCGGGGAATTGCGGCTGCCGCTGTGGGAGGCGAACGAAGCGACGCAGCAGACGATTGCGCGGAATATGAAGGCGCTGGATCTGATTGCAGTGCATTGAATGAATCACCCCTGGTTATGAGGGCGGGTCTGAGACCCGCCCCTACGATGACCTACCTCTGCGTCTCCATCTTCGTGCGTGATCTGGCACAGGCGAGGCGCGATGCGGCGCTGGCGGCGGAGGCGGGGGCAGACATGTTGGAGCTTCGGATCGATGATTTGACGGAGCCGGTTGCGCTTCCTGAGTTGCCACTTCCGTACATTCTGACCTGCCGGCCGACGTGGGAAGGCGGGCAGTCTGAACTGTCGGACAACGAACGTCTGGACCTTCTCGCCACCATGTTGGAGCACGGCGCCAGCTACGTCGACGTGGAGTTGAAAACATATGAGCGCCGGCCCGACGTTGCCGATATCGCAGCTCGCCGACCGATTATTGTGAGCGCTCATGATTTCACTGGCCGGCCAAAGCTGGCGACGCTGCGTATCGCAATGGCGCAGCGTCTGGCGAACGTTCATAAGCTCGTGTGGATGGCTCGAAGCATCAGGGACAATTTGGAGGCCTTCGAACTGCTGAAGGCGCCGATTCAGCCGACGATCGGGCTGTGCATGGGGGAGGCGGGATTAATCTCGCGGGTCTTGGCGAAGAAGTTTGGCGGATTTCTGACGTTTGCGAGTCTGCGCGAGGGTTCGGGGACGGCGCCGGGGCAGATCTCGATCCACGACATGAAGCGGCTGTATCGGTGGGATGCGATCGGGGAACGGACAAAGGTATATGGTGTGGTGGCCAGTCCGGTGATGCACTCGATGTCGCCTGCTATCCACAATGCGGGGTTCGACGCGGTCGGGCACGATGGCGTGTACCTGCCGCTGCTGGTCAACCCGGGCTATGAGAGCTTCAAGGCGTTCATGGAGAGCTTTCTGGAGTTTGAGACGCTCGATCTGGCGGGGTTGTCGGTGACGCTGCCTCATAAGGAGAACGCGCTGCGGTATCTGAAGGAGAAAGGGGCCGAGATCGAACCCCTGGCGGAGCGGATTGGAGCCGTCAATACGATCGTCATCGACCGCGTCTCGTCGCCTGTGCTGCGTGGATTCAACAGCGATTACGCCGCCATTCTTGACACGATCACAACGAGGCTGGATATCTCGCGTGAGGATTTGAAGAGTTACCGTGTCGCCGTCATCGGCGCGGGCGGCACGGGCCGGACCGCGGTTGCGGCGCTGGCGGAATACGGCGCGACCGTGGTCGTCTACAACCGCACAAAAGAACGAGCCGACGAGCTTGCGGCTGAGTTCAACGGCAAGCAGGGGCACGTCGTCAGCGCGCCGCTGGAGAAGCTCTGCGATTCCTGCTGCCAGATTTACATCAATACCACGTCGGTGGGCATGCATCCGAACGTGGACGCGTCTCCGCTGGCCGACCGCCTTCCCAAGTTCAGTCCGGAAACGCTTGTCTTCGACACGATCTACAACCCGACAAAGACGAAGCTGCTGTCGCAGGCGGAGGCAGCTGGCGCGAAAACCGTTGGCGGGATTGAGATGTTCGTCCGGCAGGCCGCCCGTCAATTCGAAGCGTGGACACAAAAGCCTGCACCGCTCGAAGTCATGCGAAAAGTGATCGTGGAGCGACTGGCCGCTTCAGCAAAGTGAGCACCTCTCCTGCGATCGGCGCCGCGTCAGGTCATTCCCAGCTTCTTTAGGTTTTCGAAACTGATCTTCACGGCCTCCATCGGCGGCTGCTCGTAGCACGCATCCTGCTCGACAATCCCCCACGGGACCTGCGCCGCGTCGCCCGCCGCCAGGATGCCGGCAAAATCGAGGATGCCCGTTCCCACCGGAGCGAATCGCTGATCGGCACCCGTTGCCATATCTTTCAGGTGAAGCAGTTGAATGCGCCGGCCGAGCGTTTTGATCATCGCGACGGGATCCCCTCCGCCGTACTTCGCCCAATACACGTCCAGTTCAAGGCCCACCGTCGCGGCGTCTGAATTTGCGCAGAGGATGCCAAAGCCGGTCTTCCCGTCGAATTTCTCGAATTCGAAGCTGTGATTGTGGTAGGCGAAGGAGAAGCCTTTCGTCCGACACTTGCGCCAATTCGCGCGAGTGCCTGAGCCGCGTTTTGCCATCCTTGCGCGTTAGAACGACGTCCTTCCGGCATCCAGGGGCAAACGATGCTTGTGTGCCCGAGTACGGTCGCGTCTTCCAGCACCTTTGCCAGGCTTGCTTCCAGTTGCTCGATGGAAACATGCTGAGCGCAGGCGATCAGTCCCGCATCGTCCAAGGCTTTCTTTGCATCCGCTGCCGTCTTCAGGTTTCCATAGCCGGCAAGCTCAACCGCTTGATACCCAATCCTGCGAAGCGATCTCATGGTGCCCGAAAAGTCCTTCGCCGTCAGATCGCGAAGGGTATAAAGCTGTACTGCGAGTCTCATAGGGCGCTTCCTCCAAGTGGCGGTCAGCATAGCCGCCCGAGCGTCCAGCACCACTGGCCCTCATCAATCGAAATTCCTCAATTTCTGGTGTACAGAACGAACCTCTCCGACCAGATGTCGTATCTCAGTTGTAACGATCCTCCTTCCCTGGGTGGCGTGGAACGCCGAGAGGTCCACGCCACCTTTTTTGTGCGCAGCAAGCGGCCTGATCGGGTGGGCTTCAGATCATCCTCCACGAAATTTCACACGGAGCAGTTTCGCCACCTCCACGAACGTGACCGGCACAAGACCCAACAGCAGGATCAGAAGCCAATACCATTCCAGTGCAGCAGATGCATGGAAGAGCGGACGAAGCGGCGGAATCGTCAGGACCGCCAGTTGAAGGAAACCGGAAACGGCGATGGCGCCGAGCAACCAGGGATTGCCGAGGGCTCCAAGCTGCGGCAGCGTATAGTGATGACTGCGGCAGCCGAAGGAAAAAGTGAGCTGGGCGTAGGCAATCGTCGCAAAGGCAACGGTGCGCGCGAGCGGCAGGTTCTCATGGTGGCCACGATACGTCAGGAAAAAGGCAATCGCCGTCACCGCGGCGACCAGCGTGCCGTGATAGAGGATCAGCAAGCCGCGTTTCCACGAGATCACCGGCTCGCGCGCTGGCCGGGGCAGGCGTGACATCACATTGGGCTCCGGCGGTTCCACGCCGAGCGCCAGCGCGGGGAGGGCATCGGTCACGAGGTTGATCCACAGGATCTGGATCGGGAGCAGCGGCGCCGGCCAGCCCACCAGCGCGGCGAAGAACATGAACAGTACCTCACCAGCGTTGGTTGCCAGCAGGTAATGCACGAACTTTTTGATGTTGTCGAAGATGGCCCTGCCCTCCTCGACGGCATTGATAATGCTGGCGAAGTTGTCGTCGGTCAGGACCATATCCGATGCTTCCTTGGTGACGTCGGTGCCGGTGATTCCCATCGCAATGCCGATATCCGCGGCCTTCACCGCGGGCGCGTCGTTGACGCCGTCGCCCGTCATCGCAACGACGTGCCCGTGTGATCTCCAGGCATCGATGACCCGCAGCTTGTGCTCGGCTGAGACACGCGCGTACACGGAAATCTGCTCGACCTGTGCGGCGAGGTCCGTATCGCTGGCCTTGTCCAGATCAGTGCCGCTGACGACCTGCTGATCGGTCTGCGCGATCCCCAGATCCATTGCAATCGCTCGGGCGGTGTCCGGGTGATCGCCGGTGATCATCACGGGCCGGATCCCCGCCGAGCGGCAGCGCCCCACCGCGTCCCGCGCCTCATCCCTCGGCGGGTCGATCATTCCCGCCAGTCCGGCGAACGTCAGATCGGCTTCGCTCTGCTCGCGTTCGCTCACATTCCGGCGATAGGCAAGACCCAGCACGCGAAGGGCGCTCTCGGCCATCACGTGGGCCACCCGAAGAATCTCCCGCCGGCGCTCATCGTTGAGCGGTATCTCTCGCCCATTGAGGCCTTCCTGCGAACACTTGTCCAGGATCACCTCCGGCGCGCCTTTGGCGTACTGAAGGAATGAATCCTCATGCCGTACCACGACAGACATCGCTTTACGGTCGGAATCGAAGGGAATTTCGTGGGCAATCCGTTGTTCGCGATTGCTGATGGCAAGCCCCCCTTTTCTAGCAGCCACGATCAGTGCGCCTTCGGTCGGATCGCCGACGATCGTCCAGTTGCCATGCCGCGGATCGCGTTCGAGCTGCGCGTGATTGCACCACAGCCCGGCTTCGAGAGCCAGCAAAAGATCGGGATCGGTCTTGGCATCCACAGGTTCGGTTCCCGATGGACGACCGAGAAACTCGCCTTCGGGCACGTAGCCGCCGCCGGTGACTTCATATCGCTTGCCTCCGGCGAAGATCTCGCGAACGGTCATTTCATTGCGCGTCAGCGTTCCGGTTTTGTCCGAACAGATGACGGTAACTGCGCCCAGCGTCTCGACGCTGGGAAGGCGGCGAATGAGCGCATTCCGCCGCGACATGCGCTGCAAGCCGAGCGCCAGGGCGATGGTCACGACCGCCGGCAGCCCTTCAGGGACCGCTGCCACGGCAAGGCTGACGGCCGTGAGAAATACTTCCAGGACGCTCCCGCCGCGCAGCAGTTGCAGGACGAAGATGATCGCGACGATCCCCAGCACAACCCAGAGGAGCGTGCGACCCAGCTCAGCCAATCGGCGCTGGAGAGGCGTCGGCTCGGCCTTCTGACGCTGGAGCATTCCGGCGATCCGGCCGATCTCGGTTTGCATGCCGGTGGCGGTGACGACGGCGCTGCCGCTGCCCCGCGCGATCGTGGTACCCATGAAGGCCATGTTCACGCGATCGCCCAGCGGGGCGTTGGCATCAAGCATCAGGCGGTGGTCCTTCTCGACCGGGACGGACTCGCCGGTCAGGGTTGCCTCCTGAGCCTGTATCGACGCTGTGTTGATCAGCCGCACATCGGCGGGAACGCGGTCGCCCGCCTCCAGTTCCACACGGTCGCCCGGCACCAGATCCGCAGCAGGGATGGTCTGGAGACGTCCAGCGCGGAGAACCTTTGCCTGCGGCGCGGACAGCTCCTGAAGCGCCGTCAGCGCGCGTTCCGCCCGCTCCTCCTGAATGAAGCCCAGAACGGCGTTGAGAACCACGATGGCCAGGATGACCAGCGCATCGAGCCAGTCCCCCAGCACTCCGGAGACGATCGCCGCCGCGATCAGGATCCAGATGATTAAGTCGGAGAATTGTCTGGCGAATCTCAGCCACCACGGGTCGCGCTTTGCGCGTGCGAATTCATTGCGGCCGTGACGCGAGCGCTGCTCGAGGGCCTGCTGCTCACTGAGGCCCGAGTGAGACTCGATGGCGAAGGCGGTGAGCACTTCGCCGGCCGATATCGCGTGCGGCGGCGCCGGTATCACCGGCGGTGAGTCGCTCCGGACTGTACCAACGGATCCATTGGTTGATATCTGTGACATCAGTTTCAACTCAAACGAGTCTCAAGGAGCGATCGCCCAGAAAATACGATCTTTCGATCCCATCCTCCCGAAGGTAGCATAAAGATCGCGATGGGTAAGCTCCTGATCGGCTACGATGGTTCGGATTGCGCCGCCCAGGCGATTGATGATCTGTGCCATGCAGGTCTTGGGGCCGAGGGCATTGACGCCGTCGTGATGTCCATTGCGGATATGCTGCCGGGCATGCCGGGACAGGATGTTCTCGGCGACTACTCCGCGGCGTTGGTGCGGTTGCAGACGGATGCCAGCGAAGCGCTGGCAGAGGCTAAGCGTTGTGCCGAGGAGGGTAGTAGGCGGCTGAGGGAGATGTTCCCAGGGTGGCGGGTGACTGCGGAGGCTGCAACCGAATCTCCGTATTGGGGCCTGATCACAAAAGCGGGGCAGATGCAGGCGGATCTACTGGTGGTGGGCTCGCATGGCGCTCGGCACTGGGCCGGCTGATGCTGGGAAGCGTTTCGCACCATGCGGTGTTGTACGCGCCGTGCTCGACGCGCGTGGGACGCTACCGAGAAGGTTGCGAATCGGCCTTACCGACCGCACCGGTGCGAATCATCGTGGGTTGGGACGGCTCTGATGACGCTGCTGCGGCGCTGCGGGCCACGGGGGCACGCCATTGGCCGGCGGGCAGCCGGGTGCGCCTGGTGACGGCGCTGGATCTGAGCCTGGCGACCGCCCTGCCAGCGATCATTCCCGCCGAGTTAATCGCCGTAGGATTTCCGCCCGTTGTAGACGATCAGAGCGATGCGCTTCAAGAAGGAATGCGCATCGCGGCGGAGCACTTGCGAGCCAGCGGCCTCGTGGTCGAAGATCCGGTGATGCGCTGCGGCGATCCCAAGCACGTGCTGATCGACGAGGCGCGCACCTGGCCGGCAGACTGCATCTTTATCGGCGCCAGAGGCCTGAGCAACATGCACCGTGTTCTGCTGGGCAGCGTCGCAAGCCGCGGTGGCGGCCAGGGCCGATTGCTCGGTCGAGGTCATTCGGCCCCCAAAGAGTCCATCCGGAGCGACAGCCGGTCACTCGGGCACCGGAGAGGCATGATCCATGGGGGCGGCGATCCTGCAATTTCTGTTGTCAGCGGCGGTCATCGTGGCCGCAGGGATTACGCTGACTGCGCTGTGCCGATGCGATCGCGGAGCTGACGGGACTCGGCCGGCTGCTGGTGGGGATGGTGCTGGTGGCGGCAGCGACGAGCTTGCCAGAGCTGTCGGTCGATCTGATGCGCGGTGCGGATGGGGTTTGCGGACCTGGGGGTTGGCGACCTGATGGGCAGTAGTTTGATGAACCTGCTGATCCTCGGTGTGCTGGATCTGTTCTATGTTTCGCGCGGGCGGATGCTGTCGTCGGCGTCGGCGGCACACGCGCTGTCGGCGATCATGAGCATTGCACTGACGGCGCTGGCGGGGTTGGCGGTGTTGCTGGGGCCGCGGATTCCGAATGCTTCGATTGGCGGCGTGGGAATCGTCGCGTGGATCATTCTGATCGCGTTTGTCTTTGGGGTGAGGCTCGTTTTCTACGACCAGAAGTATGCAGCGCAGAAACTGGGCGAACCGGCGCCGAGTGCCGGCGAGTCGGCGCGGACGATGACGCTGCGGAGGGCGATCGTGGGGTATGTGATTGCCGGCGCGGTGATCCTCGTGGCGGGACCCTTTCTTGCACGTTCGGCGGATCGCTTAGCGGAATTGAGCGGGCTGGGGAACACGTTCGTGGGGACGACGCTGGTGGCGCTATCGACTTCGCTGCCGGAATTGACCACCTCGATCGCAGCGCTGCGGCTGCGGGCGTTTGACCTGATCATCGGCAATATCCTGGGGAGCAATTCGTTCAACATGGTGCTCCTGGTGCCGCTGGATCTGGCGTATCACGGCTCGCTGTTCGCAGCGGTTTCGCCGACGCACGCGCTGACTGCCCTGGCGACGATCCTGGTGATGTCCGTGGTGATTGCGGGTCAGCTTTACCATGCGGAGCGGCGCATCCGGCTGATCGAGCCGGACGCGGTCATGGTGGTGGCGCTGGTGATCGCTTTTCTGGGGATGATCTATTTCCTGCGCGTAAAGTGCCGCTGGCGGCGGCTTTTGCTGGTTTGCGGGTGGACTGCGGGCGGTTAATCGGGGAAGGTGGAGGTGCGATGTCGCACAATCATGGGCATATCTCGACAGCGACGGCGGCTTCCGGGCGGGCCCTTGCATGGGCGGTTGGGCTGACGCTGGCGTTCGTAGCGTCCGAAGCGGTGGCGGGCATGTTCGCGCACAGCCTGTGGCTAATCTCAGATGCGGGACACAACCTCGCGGATGCGGCGGCGCTGGGCCTCTCGTGGTATGCGATGTGGATTGCCCGGAAGCCGGCGAATCCGAGCATGACCTACGGGTATCACCGCGTCGGCATCCTGGCGGCGCTGGTGAACGCGATGTCGCTGGTGGCGATCGCGGTGTTCATCGTCTGGGAGGGGGTGGAGCGGATCGGGCATCCGGGGTCGGTGCAGGGGTGGCTGATGATTATCGTGGCGGCGGCGGCGGTGGCGCTGAACGTGACGATCGGGGTCTGGCTGCATGCGGGATCGCATCACAACCTGAACGTGCACTCGGCTTACATCCACATGATTGGCGATGCGCTCTCGGCGTTTGGCGTAGTGATCGCGGGCATTATCATCGTCCTGACGGGGGCGCACTTGGCAGACCCGATCGTATCATTCCTGATCGCGGCGCTGATCCTGTGGAGCTCCTGGGGGATCCTCAAGCAAAGCGTCAACGTGCTATTGGAGGGGACGCCGGAGCAGATTGACATGAAAGCCGTGGAAGACGCGATCAGGGATGTGCCAGAGGTGCTGGGATGCCATGACCTGCACGTATGGACGGTGGGACCGGGTGCGATCGCGTGCAGCGTGCACATTATGGTGGCGGAGCAGACGATCCGGGAAGGTGAGCAGATCCTGCGGGCGGTGGCGCACCGGCTGGACCACGATTTTCGTATCAATCATACGACCGTGCAGGTTGAGGTGGAGGGGCACGGAGCGGATGAGATGTACTGCTGCATCGAGCCGAGCCACACGCACACGCACACGCACGCGCATTAATATTGATCCCGCCTTTAATCCCCCGGGCACAATCAGGGATTTATTCTGCGACGGCGCGAACATTTTCCTGCCGGCGACGCACTATAGGTGTAACGATCCTCCTTCCCTGGGTGGCGTGGAATGCCGAGAGTTTCCACGCCGCCTTTTTTTATGTGCCGGGCTGGGGGGGTTCGGGGGTCTGAGGTAGAGCAGTTCGGCGTCGGGGTCGTAGGAGAAGAGCTCGCCGAATCGGCCCCAGGCGATGACGGTCTCGAACATCGCGTCGATATCCTGGGTGGGCAGGCGCATGACCAGTTCCTCCTGGACGACCTCGGCGGGCAGGCGGTGATCGGTCGCTTCTTCGAGGATCTGGAGGATCAGGCGGAAGGTTCCGAGCTTGCGCAGCTCCTGCGCCGAGGATCTTCCTTCCGCTCGCCGATGTCGGCTTTGAGAAGGTTCGCGCCCAGAGCGGTGAGTTGGACTGAGTTCTTGGGCGTTTCGAGGAAGTCGAGCATTTCGCCGGCCTTGACGACGGAGAGGGTGTGGCCGAAGTCGTACTCGGTGAGCTGGTCGAGTGCGAAGACGTCCATGCGCCCGCCACGGTCCTGGAGGACTTCCATCAGGCCGAAGATTTCGCTGATGTTGACCGGCGGCAGCGGTTCGGGCGTGGGGATAGCGCCGGGCACTTGGGCTTCTTCGGCGCGGCTCGGGGAGGTGCTCGCTGACGATGATGTCGTGCAGGCGCTGGACCATCGCGAGGAACGCGGGGTCCTGATACTCGCGCGGGTGGGGGATGTGGTTCTCGACGATCTGGCGGATGTGACCGGGGCGCGTGCCCATGATGACGATGCGGTCGGCGAGGAAGACGGCCTCCTCGATGATGTGGGTGATCATGAGAATGCTCTTGAGGCCCGCGGGAAGGTGGGCGCGTTCGCCGGCGTTGCCGGTCCAGAGGCGGTAGACTTCGCTGCGAAGGCTTTCGGCGGTGAAGACGTTGAGGGCGCTGAAGGGCTCATCCATGCAGAGCAGTTCCGGGCCGCGGGCCAGGGCCCGGGCGATGCCCACACGCTGCTTCATGCCGCCGGAGAGCTCCTTGGGGTAGGCTTCTTCGTAACCGGAGAGGCCGACGAGATCGATGCAGTTGCCGACGCGGTTTTCGCTGGTGGCGGCATCGAGACCGAGGCCGTTGAGGGCGACTTCGACGTTCTCGCGCACGGTGAGCCAGGGGTAGAGGGCGAAGTTCTGGAAGACGATGGAGATGCCGGGGTGGACGCCGACCAGGGGTTTGCCGTGGACCAGAACGTCGCCGCGGGTGGGCTTGAGCAGGCCGACGAGGGCGCGAAGGAGCGTGCTCTTGCCGCAACCGCTGGGGCCGAGGATGGCGACGACTTCGCCGGGGTTGATGGCAAGGGAGACGCGATCGAGGACGAGCTTGGAGCCGTCAGCGCCGAAGGCGACAGTGACGCCGCGGGCCTCGCAGATGGCGGCGGCGGTTGCGGTCGGAGTTGCGCGGTGCTGACGCTCATGAGGGGGCATTCTACTGATGCCTGCGGCCGGTGTCCCGCACCACAGCTTGGCGCTTCGCCGGTGGGCCATTAGGGGCGGAGTGGCAACTTCATGTAATGAGCGTGTAAGTCGCATGTAAACTTTGGGAAATGGTGGGTGGTTTGGCCATGGCTCAATGACGCGATGATTCAAACGCGGCAATCGCAGGCCGGAGACGCGAGGGCACCTGGCCGCAACGAGTATTGCGAAGAAAAAGGTTTATGCTTTCTCTGGGGGAAGTAGACTTGAACCGATATCGCTTTCCTTTCTGACCACGGCGGCAGCTCATGGAACACCACCGCTCCCTGAAGGCTATTCTCATCACGATCCTCGTCGGCGGTGCGGCAGCCCCACTTGCCATGGTTTGCGGATGCGCATCTTCTCACGGCGGGCAACCGGTCGCGACCACCGTCCCCACGGATCCGCATCAGCTCGACTCGCAGGCTCTGAGGGCGGTGAATGTCACCCTCATCCGGCAACTGCCAATGGACTGCTACATTCGCGCCAATGAGGTCGCCTTATTGGAGCAAGGTGAGATGAAAGCCGCTCGCGCAAGGCTTCGCGAAGACCTTCGAAGCTCGATTGAAAGTGTCCATTCCGCGAACCGCACCGCGGACGGTTTCACTGAATGTTCTCAACCGGGAGTTCACGCCCAACGCTGCGACGCTCAACAAAGTTACCGCCTTCGATTTCTACACAACCGAAGGAGGCTTCGCGGCCAAACGTGCGCTGGATCATATGGGAGGCATTGATTTCTCGCGGCCCGTGCGCGTGGTCGAGTTGCCGCAGGGGACTGTTTTGCAGCAATACTATCTGGCTGATCGCGGCATCGGCAACTATTTCGCCCCACCCGGAACGACTCCGCTTCAAGCGGGCCTAAAGCTTGAGGGGCAGACCCTCGGGTATCTCCAGAACACGGCCCCAGCGAGAGCATTGCAGTCGTTCGCCGCACCCGATTACATCTACCCCCCTGGCGCGGTCGTGCCGGGGGTGGGGACCGGCGGCGGTGTGCAGTATTTTGTTCCGAACAAGAGCGTCTTTGTGCCTGCGCCGCGATAGACGCGGGAAAGGAAGATCATGAAAGGCCCGTACAGCCTTGGAACCTATAGCCAGCTTCCACCGCCCACAGCATTCGGTTGGGAGCGAACCGGCCCGGCCCGAGGTCAGACCTATCGCGTCACTCAGGCGTTTCGAGACGCTGACGGACACGAGCACTTGCCCGGTGAGACGTGGATGTTTCTGGGAGGAATGTTCAACAAGTTCGATGATGAGTGGACGCTTTGCGTACGGTTCGCGTCGGGCGAGGAGTGGCGGATTCCCCTGGGCTGGGGAGCGGATAGGCAAGAGAACGTCCTTGAGCACTGGCAGGACTACTTGGAGCAAGAGGATTCTGCTACAGCCCGTGGCGCACCATGAGTCGCTGGCTCCGCCGCGTCCTCCGCCTTCCACTGATCCGGCAGGAACTGCTCCAGTTCCCCCATCGGGGTCTGGCCGATCTTGGCCAGCACGCTTCGCAGGTATGCCTGCGGGTCGATTCCATGCGCCTCGGCGCTAGCGATGAGGCTCCACAGCACCGCATGATGCTGCCCGAAGGCGTCGTTGCCGGCGAACAGCCAGTTCTTCCGGCCGATCGCCACCCGCTTCAGCGCCCGCTCGGCGGCGTTGTTGTCGATGTTCAAATAGCCCTGCTCACAGTAGCGGCACAGAGCATCCCACTGGTTCAGCGTGTACCCGATCGCTGCCGCCATCGGGCTTCTGGGCAGCACCAACTGGATCTGCTCATCCAGCCAGGCCTTGATCTTCGCCAGCACTGGCACGCTCTTCTGCTGCCGCAGTTCCCGCCGGGCGTCGTCGCTCAGGTCCTTCGCCTCATGCTCGACCTTGTACAGTTCCTGCACCATCTGGAGCATGGCCGCGGCGCGGGCGCCGTCGGTCTCCCTGGCGTCGAAGAACTTGCGCCGGGCATGCGCCAGCAGGCCACTTCCTTCACGCCCGTGGCGTAGATGCCGTCGTAGCCGCCGTAGGCGTCGGCCTGCAGATAGCCCCTGTAGTCTTTCAACCAACTCGCTGGTCCGGCACGCGTTCGGTCGGGCGTGTACTCGTAGAGGATGTATGGGTGAGATACATCACCGATGTACGTCCAGATGCGCCCGCTGCGGCACTTATTCTTCGCCTGCACCGGCACGCGCGTGTCATCCGTATGGATCACCTTGGACTTTCTCACCCGCTCGATCATCAGCCGGTACAGCGGCGTCACCAGCTCGGCACAGCTCTCCATCCACGCGCACATCGTGCTGGAGGCGATATGCAGGTCGTGGCGCTGGAAGATCTTCTCCAGGCGGTACAGCGGCAGATGATCGGCGAGCTTCGACGTGATGACATACGCCAGCAGCCCGGGAGCGGCCAGCCCCTTCTCGATCGGCTGGGGCGGCTTCTGGGCCACTTCGATGTGTGCCTGGGCATCGCATTGCCCGCAGTGCCCTTCGCCACACTCCCGGCAGGCGTACTTGTGCTGGATGTGCTGGATGACGAAGAAGCTCGCCGGCTCGTGCTCCAGTTGCTCGGTGATCTCCTGGCCGATGCACACCCGCTGCTTGCCGCAGCAGGGGCACAGCAGCTTCTCGCCTTCGAGCTTGTGCTCCACCGGCTGACGCCGCAGGCACTCGGGCAGCTTCTGTCGGCCGTGCTTGTGACGCCCGCGTGGCCGGCGGGTCGTGAGCTTCTGTCCGGATTCTTCCTCGACCGCCTTCTGGTCCACGGGCATGGTGTCGATGGCGATGCCGAACAGCAGCAACTGCGTGGGGTCGAAACGCTCGGAGCGTGGACCGTAGAAGCGGCGGAGGATGGCCAGCATCTCGGCCTTGTGCTTCTGCTGCAGAGCTTCGATGCGCGCGGCGGCTTCCTGCTGGATCTGCGTGATGGCCGCGTCACGCCGCACCAACTCCTCCTGTTGCCGGCGGATGATGGCCAGCAATGCCTGCGGATCAGAAGGAAGTTGGTCCGTGCCCATCACGGGCGCGCTTGTATCACGTCCGCCGGCCGGCGCAATACCCGACAAGCGTCGAAATGCCCAAATTTATGTGGAGAACTCGACGGCGCAGCCGCTCAGCAACTTCACCAGGTCGGCGCTGGAGATCGCCAGCGACTTCTCGCCGGCATGGGCGACGGTCGGGAACTGAAACGTCCCACGGTCCAGGCGCTTGTAGTAGATGGTCAATCCGCCGTCGGCATACCAGAGGATCTTCACCCGCTGGGCGTTACGGTTGCGGAAGACAAAGAGGCTGCCACCCAGCGGATCATGCCCCAGGAACGCCCGCACCACCTCAGCCAGCCCATCAAAGCTCTTGCGCATGTCCACAGGCTGCGTGGCCAGCCAGACCCGCACGTTCCGCCCGATCATGCCGCGTCTCCGGCCGTCTCGATGGCGTGGATCAGCGCCGCCAGTTGCACCGGGGGCATGGTGATCGGGAGGTGCAGCACACGCCCACCACGCAACTCGACGACGATCTCGCCGTCATCACGTGCGGCCTCTGTCTGCACCTGCACCGGCACAAACGCTGGCCGCTGGGCATCACGCTGCCGGATCGTTCGCCGCCAGGCATAGAACGCCGATTCGGGCAGCCCCTCACGCCGACAAAACACCCGCACGCTCAGTCCGCTCTTGTCCCGTCGTGCCAACACCTCCCGCCACTTCGCTTCGCGCCGGGTCACGCTGCTGTCCTTTGGCCATCGCTCATCTCCTTGCCTGCGATGCCGGCATGGTGACGATGTGCGGTTAGAGATTGAAGATGTGGTTGGCCGAATGGACACGATTGAAATGCTGGCGGCTGGCGTTGAGGCCTGGGAAGTGGGTTCCGGACTCAATTCGGGCGCGCTCTGCGCCGTCTCCACCTACTATGCAGCGTCGCCGGACCCACAGCTTTCTCCCCGGGCTCGCGCGTTTCTGGCGAAGTTCCCCCCCTATTCAACAGCGGAGATCGAGAGCGGCCAATGCGAGAGCGCCGTCTGTAATCTTGCCCGGTATCACGGAAAAGCGCAGAGGTGAGATCCGGGATTCCCGCCGCCGCAACAAATACGGGGGCTCACCGCCGCCCCCGTGCCCGGCTCAACCAACCCATTCCCCTGGTGGCGGACCGGATGATCGCCTTCCCTCGCTGACGTGCGGTTCCGACTACCCGTTTTCGCGGTGCCTGTGGACCTGCACCTATCTTTGGAGACGCGCATTTAGCTCGACTTTTGCCGTTTTCTGCTGCCTCACGCGGCACGGCTGAGCTGATCCAGCAGCAAAAGGCGTAAACGCCTGGGGAGTTTTATCACACCCCTATGTTTCCGCGACTCTTGCAAAACCTCCGACCAGCACAGGCGACGTACGCAGGCAACCGCATCGCCGAAGGTCAATTCGGCTTTGGGGTACCACGGGCTGCCCAGTGGCCTGCGGGTATGGCTTGGCGTGTGATGCGCAAAGATCAGGCTCACGAGGCTGAACAATCCCAGCAGGCACGGCGCCGTTCGCAGCACGCTCGGCTTCGACCAGTTCCGCGACGTGGCAAACCCCAAGTGAGCCCGCACCTCCTGGAACGTGACCTCGATACTCCAGCGCCCGGTGTACAAGCTGACGATCTGCTGCGGCGGCATCGTCAGATCGGTGCTGTAGAAGTATTCGTCGCGATGCGTTCCTTCGACATCGTGCACGAAGACCCAGCGGACCGGGATCAGTCCCTCTCCGCCCTTGTACCAGTATCCCTCGCCCCAGATCAGTTCGACCCTCCGCGTCCTGCCACCATACCAGTTGACCGTGAAGCGTTTCGGTTTGGAGCGTTTGACGACGGCGCTGGGGGCGGCGAGCTTGCGGCCCTTGAGACGAGGCCGGCCGCCCTTGCCCGATCGCCGGGTCGGCAGTGCTTCGTACAGATTGGCCTGGGGATGGAAGCGGCTGACCAGCGTGGTATGCCGCCGATGACGATGACAGAAGCTCGCCAACTCGTGGCTGGCGTAGCCGCCATCGCCCAGAAGAATGAACCTTCTTTCGGGAAACCAGTGGATCAGCACGCCCATCAGTTGCCGGGCCAGGTGCGGGGGCGTCTTGTGCCGCCGGCCTTCGGACTGATTCAATTCCACCGGGCGATACAGCGCGCACAGCACCGGCAACGCCCAGGGCCGCGAGGCAAACGGGAACTTCACGTTGACCGCCAGCGTCACCCATTTGTGCCCCCAGACCCAGACCACGTGGCTGTGCGTGGAGCGGCAGGCATCGTGATGACACCCCTTGCCGTAGACTCTCTTGCCCTTGTGCTGCGGCGTGGTGTCGTCCACCGGACAAACCACCGGTTGATCCTCGGGAATCAGTTCCAGCACCAATGCCGTTAGCACTTTGCCCAGCGGCCAGCAGGACCAGACCCGGCAACAGAGCACGCGATGAAAATCGCTCCAGTGTCCACACGCCAGCGATCCAACGGTCCGCAACATGGCCGTCACGGTGCGTTGCCGCAACGACAGGATCGCGCCCAGGATCAAGATGACGGCACGCTGGAAAGTTGGACGAGTGAATGCTACAGAGAACGCCGAGACGAGCGGCTGGGCCGCTTTGGGAAGACACAACATGTCGGACTCCATTCCGATTCGCTGGACCGTGATCATCCGCGAAGGTACGGGGGAGTCCGGTTTGTTTGCAGTCCGCCTTCATGAAAACTGCCGCTCAAAAACGGCAAAAGTCGAGTTTAGAGTAGCGAATATTGTAATGAGAATGAAGCTAGATCCGAATGCCCACGGCAAGATCCTTGCCGGCCAGTCGCAATACCACGGCGGCCCTGCGCTTTCCATACCGAGTTTTGCCATGTCGCCGCTGGCTACTGTCTGCATGAACTCTTTCGAGAGAGAATGTTGTGCAATCCTCGTGTGCGCCAGATATTCACCCATCAATGCGAGAAGCGCAGAGAATCGTGACAGAGAAGCAGACCCATGCCGCTTGGAGTGTCCAAATCCACCGTGGGTTTGCGGGTACATAGCTCCCCTGTAAACCCACCAGAAGTGCTACAGATCCTGACGCCACGGTGAGGCAGGTGCGGATCCATCCGTAGTATTTCTCGCGCGACTGCTGAATATTGTGTCGGTAGGTGCCGACGATTATTTTAATAATTTCAATAATTTCATCCGGCTGAAGCGCCATTTGAACCTCTTATGGTTTAACTCAACTGACAGGATAGTCGAAACGACCGGGATGGTTGAGGAAGCCAACCCAATTGCTGCCGCCAGAAGAGGCGGTTGATCAGGACGACGAAAATGGCCATGGTGAGGATCGAGGCGCAGAGCAGGGGGAAATCGCCTTCGGAGGCGCTGAAGATGGTGGAGCCCAGGCCGAAGGCGGTGAAGACGTGGCCCTTCACCTTGATGGACTCGGCGACGATGGTGGCGTTCCAGGCCCCCCCTGCTGCCGTCACCAGGCCGGTGACGAGATAGGGGAAGGCGAAGGGGATGTCGAGGCGCGTCCAGCGCTCGCGGCGGCTCATGCCGTTGACCGGGGCGACCTCCTTCAGGTCGGCCGGGATGCCGGGCGGAGGCGGCGCGTTCGGTGGAGGGCGAGGAGGAGCGTGGGGGCCAGGAGGGCGAGGGAGGCGGGCTCGGGGACGGCGATGTCGGCAACCCAGGGGACGGTCAGGCCGTTGTCGTAGGTCAGGCCGGTGATGATCGTGCCGTCGTCGGAAATGCCGGTGGCATTTTTCAGGCTCAAGCCGCCAAGGTTGACACCTTCGGCGGTGAGAATGTTCGCGATGTAGCGTTCGCCGTGGACGGCGTCCCAGATGAAGGCACCGCCGTCGTCGCTGCCGACGACATACCGGCCATCGGGGGTGATGTCGCTGGCCGAGCCGAAGGAACTGCTGACGGCGGTGGGTTGCCAGCCGGTGGCGGCGGTCCAGACGGCCGGCGAGCCGCTGCCGCCGACGAGGGTGAAGCCGGCGACCACCGAACCATCATCGGAGACGGCGTTGCCGGCGCTGTTGCCGGCGGCGCCTACGCCGGTGGTGATGGCGACGGTGCCGGTGGCGGCGGTCCATTTGTAGGCGATGTAGTTGCTCGTGGCGGATTTGCACTGACCGACGACAATCGAGCCGTCGCTGCTGACGCCGTTGGCGGGGCTGTAGGCACCGGAGACGGGGGGAATGAGGGTGGTGCCGGAGGAAGTCCATCGATAGCCCACATCGCCCGTGGTGCCCACGACGACGGAGGCGTCGCCGGTGATTCTGGAGGGCGTGCCCGGCAGTGGCGTGAGCCCGGCCGATGAGAGCAGATAGCCTGAGGTGCCGGTATTACCGATGATGGCGGAGCCGTCGTAGGAGACGCCATCCGCGACCTGGAAGGCGGTGATCTGGAAGGTTCCGGTGGCGGCGGTCCATTTCCAGGCGTGGTTGGTGCCGCTGTAATCGGCGGTACGGCTGTAGCCGACGACGGTGGAGCCATCACCGGAGATGCCGCCGGCAGGGACGCTGTAGCCATCGCCCGGCAGGGTAGCGAGGACTTGAAAGGAGGCGGCGTGGGCTGGGGCGGCGGTTGTGATCAAGCTGAGGACGAGCGCGGAGGCGGCCAGGGGGAGGTTTTTCATGGCGTGGGCTCCAGGCGAACGCCTACTACCAGTCCGGAATTCCCCATATTGACCTCGGTCAACGAGCGTCGTCAGCAATTGTGCATAACGTAGCAGGGTCAGGAGCGTGGCTCAAGAATTTCCTTGTCTTTTGCTCGTCGCTTTCCTGAAGAATCGGGCGGTATCTTTGCCATTTTGACACTTGGGACCGCTCTTGAGGCCCTCAGGCTCGACGAAATGGGATGGGGGGTCACGCAGCGCATGTTCGGACTAGCAGGTCGTCAGATGGGGCAAAAACGGGGTCGGCGGCGGGGTGGGGAGGCAACGGTACTACAACGGTGTGAGTACGGTGCAACCCCGGACGCAATTCGGGCGCGATACGGGATCGGACTATCCTTTGTTAGGGTGTTTTGCGGGCAGGCAGGTTGCTGCGGAACAACGCAAGTACAGGCAAGAGTCAGCGCGGCTGGAAGCTTCAGTTGACCAGAACCTTGGTAAGTTACGCGGAAACGAGGTCTGACGAATTCAAACGGGGCGAGTCTGATCCCTCGCCTGACGAGGCGGTTGATCAGGAGGACGAAGACGGCCCTGGTGAGGATGGAGGCGCAGAGTGTTGTGATGCGATACAACTTAGCCTGGTGGCATGAGTGTCCGTTCTTTTTTGCGCATACCCCTCCCTGGCACATCATTTGCTGTGAACCGGAAATCGATGGCCTGGTACACGACAAGCTGTTTCGCGGCTTAAACCGCTAAACGGCGGCACCGCCGCAAACGTTGAAGGGAGTGAGTATGCTTTACTGGGCAGTCATCTTTCTCGTCATTGCCTTGATCGCGGGAGTGCTCGGCTTCACGGGGATCGCCGGCCTTAGCTCGCAGATCGCCTGGATTCTGTTCGTCATCTTCATCATTCTGTTTGTCGTGTCGCTGGTCCTGGGCCGGCGTGGGCCGCCGGCGGCATAAGGCGTTTTCCTGGAGATTCGATGAGTCCACGGCGCATCATTGGCGTGGTTCTGTTGATTGTCGGCGTCATCCTGTTGATCGTTGGCATCAACGCCTCGCACTCCGTTGCGGATCAGATGAGTAACACGTTTACCGGCCGATTCACGCAGGGCACGACGTGGTACATCATCGCGGGAATCGCTTGCGGGGTGGTGGGATTGCTGATGGTGCTGTTTGGCGTGAAAAGCAAAGACGCCTAAAGACTAAAGCGGGTCATGCGCTTTCCGACCCGCTGAAGGCGTCAGAGAACCGACCCATCCGCCTCGTCGCAAGCACTTGAAGGGGCGTTAAGACCCGGTTCTCGCGGTCGCGAGGCATTGGAAGCCGAGCCGATCGGCGCTACACCATCGGGTATGGCTCGATAGCGAAGGGCCCCTACACGTTCAAGCTATAGCGTTCTTCGGCCAGGCGGTAGAGCCGGCACAGAAGAGGCGGTTGATCAGGACGACGAAGACGGCCATGGTGAGGATCGAAGCGCACAGCAGCGGAAAGTCACCTTCGGAGGCGCTGAAGATGGTGGAGCCCAGGCCGAAAGCGGTGAAGACGTGGCCCTTCACGTTGATGTACTCGGCGACGATGGTCGCGTTCCAGGCCCCCCCTGCCGCGGTGACCAGGCCGGTGACGAGATACGGGAAGACGCAGGGGATGTAAAGGCGCGTCCAGCGCTCGCGGCGGCCCATGCCGTTGACCAGTGCGACTTCCTTGAGGTCGGCGGGAATGGCGGTGGCGCCGGCGATGACGTTGAAGAGGATGTACCACTGGGCGCCCAGCAGCATCAGCGCCACGCAGCCGATGGTGAAGGGAATGTGCAGGACAACCAGAAGAATGGTGACCAGGGGAAAGAGCATCGGGGCGGGGAAGCTGGCGACGGCCTGGATCACCGGCTGCAAACGCTGGGACCAGCGGGGAGAGAGGCCAATCAGGATTCCGACCGGCAGCGCCCAGGCCGCCCCGATCAGCACGGCGGCGGTCGTCCGCGCGAACGACGCTCCGAGCCCCAGCAGCACGTGCACCCAGTCGCTGTTGCTGCTGGGACTGTGCCAGGGAAGCTGCATGAGCAGGTGCGTCATCGCCCAGGCGCCCCAGCCGGCGGCGGCGAGAATGGCGAGCACGAATGCGGTGCGGAGCGCGGCAACGAGCCACCAGAGCTGTGCGGGCGCCCTGGCCACGGCAATCAGCTTGGTTGGAGGCATGTGACGCTGCCGGCGGCGGCGATTGAGCAGTTCGATGATGCGGCTGTAGAGGCGCGAGCGCTGCAAGACGGCGAGGACCCACGACTGCGGGCGATCGACATCCGCGGTGTCTTCCATCTTGAAGCGCTGGGCCCAGACGACGATGGGCCGCCAGAAGAGCTGGTCCACCAGGACGATCATGGTCATCATGGCGACGATGGCGGCGATCATGGCGGTGACGTTGCCCTGGTCGATGGCTTCGGTCATGTAGGAGCCGATGCCGGGGAGGCGATAGTCGTGGTTTTGCAGGCGGAACGATTCGTTGACGGTGAGGAAGAACCACCCCCCCGCCATGGACATCATGGAGTTCCAGACCAGGCCGATCATGGCGGCGGGGACTTCGACGAGGCGAAAGACCTTCCACCAGCCGAGGCCCTGGACGGCGGCCACTTCGCGGAGCGGCTGGGGGATGGATTTGAGGCTGCCGTGGAAGCTGAAGGTCATGTTCCAGGCCTGGCCGGTGAAGATCATGATCACGCATGCCAGCTCCAGACCGATCTCGCGACGGGGGAACAGGGCGATCATCGCCAGCACCAGGCCAGGCAGGAAGCCGAGAACGGGGATGGCCTGGAGGACGTCGAGGGCGGGGAGCATGAGTTTTTCGGCGCGGGGGTTGTGCGCGGCGATGGTTCCGTAGACGAGGGTGAAGACGAGCGCCAGAAGATAGGCCATGAAGCCGCGGCCGAGGCTGAGGAGCGTGTATTTGGGCAGGGCGCCGATGGAGAGGTCGATGTGGATGGCGGAGATGTATCGGGCGCTGACCTGTTTGCCGACCATGACCGCGCCGCCGATGAGGGATGCGACCAGAGCGAGGAAGAAGAGCTCCGCCCATAGGCCGGTGGGCTTGGAGAGTGCTTCGCGCACGCGGCGGGTATGGAAGACGATCAGGGGCATCGGTCAGTCAGGTCGCAGCATAGTAATCGGATATCCCCCGCCGGCGCATTGACCGGGAGTTAGGCGCCAGTCACCTGTACATGGGCGGATTGTGCACGAGGCAGCGCCAGGACGGATTCCGTTTCAAGCTTCACGACCAGAACCGCCGGCTGGTTCTCGATGAGGGTATGCGTGCCGACGTGGATGCGGCGGACGTGGCCGCGATTGCCGGAGAGCGGGCCCTCGTAGTCGAGATAGGCGCGGCGGTGGGGCTTCAGATAAGCGATTGCCGTCCCATCGTGCGCAGGCCATTCCGTCACCCGCCAGGTTTCCAGCTCCGACCCCGGCGCGGTTTCGAACATGAGATCGAAATGGGGGTCGTCTATGCCTTCGTGCCGCAGGATGACGTAGCGAAGCTTCAAGGACATGCCACTTTCGCGTTTAGCGGATCAGGCAATGAGCACGGGCGAGGGGACGTAGTTGCTGCGGACCTTGCCATCCGGCTGAGTGCTGCTCTTGAGATCGCAGGGGTGCGCCTCGAGGCCGAGGTTCCAGTCTTTGGCGTAGTCGCTGGCAATCTGGTTCAGCTCTTCGCGAGAGAGGTTGGGCTTGTCCACCGATTCGCAGGCTTCCTTGATCTCTTTCTCGTTGAGGAACGTGCCGGTGATGCTGGTCAGGGCCGGCTGCTGGAGCAGCCACTTGCAGGCAAGCTGGTGGACGTTCATGCCGTGATCACTGGCGTAGTGGCGGATCAGTTCGAGCTTCTTGAGGCCATAGACCTTCCACGCCTGATCGCGGAACTTGCGGTGATCGGAGGCAGAGATCGTCGTGTCGAGCGAGACGGTCCCCTTGAGGATCGAGCTGTTATCGTGCACGCGGGCGAGGACACCGGCCTTGCAGGCGTGGGCGGTTTCGCAGAATTCGCGGCCGGGGTTCTGCTCGAACATGTTGAAGACGGTCTGCACGGCCTTGGCGTTGTGCTTGAGCATGGCCTCGAAGCCCTCTTCGCGCCAGCCGATCGCGGGGCCGAGGCTGACACCCCAGACTTTGATCTTGCCTTCGTCCTTCACCTTCTCGAGTTCCGCGAACAGGTCGTCGCGATACTGCGGGAGCTTGATGTTGTGGGCCATGTAAAGGTCTAGACAATCCGTGCCGAGGCGCTTGAGCGACTTCTCCAGGGCGGTTCGTATAAACTGCGGCGAGAAATCCTGCTTGCGCTCGCGATGGGAGCCGGGTGTGCCGGGATCGGCATACCAGTCGTAGCCAAACTTTCCGCCGACCTCGATTTTGTCGCGTGGGACTACACCCGACTGGATGAACTTCCCGAGCAGTTCCTCGGCTCGGCCGTTGCCGTAGGCATCGCCGTTGTCGAAGAAAGTGATTCCCTGGTCGAAGCTGAACTTCATGAGGTCCAGGGCCCGCTGATCGTCGTAGTGTCCCCACCAGTCCACGCCGAAGATCCAGCAGCCGAGGGAAATCGCGGAAACGTCGAGGTTGGTATTGCCGAATCGGCGGCGTTCCATTCTGGGGCTCCAAGACAAAGACAGTTTTACTCTTACTCAGGCATGATATGAGCCGGGCGGGCGTGAGAAAAGTGCATGGATGCGATCCACGTCCCGCCTCGACGAGTCGGCCAAGCCGGAGCTGCGAAACCGGATTCGATGTGCGACCTCTTCGGATGTTCCGGGCATGGAGTTTGATTGACCGTTCTTTCTCTTGCTCGTAGAAACTTCACCACGATGACCAATACGCAACGATGTTGGCCGCTGTGTATCTCGATGCTCGTGTTTTGCCTTGTTCAACGAGCCCGGGCCGTCGAGGTCAGCCCGGCGGAGCAGGCGGCGGCGCATTTGTGGGTCGAGGCCAAGCTGGACCAAGTGGCGAAGGAGCCGCCGCCGGAGCCTGGCCTGATCGTGCTGGCCAATTACTCGGACATGGTGCGCAATGGCGCGGACGGCCAGCCGCTGACGATCAGCGACAAGCAGTACAAGCGGGGCCTCTACTGCCACGCACCCAGCCGCATCCTGGTTCAGTTGCCGGGCCCGGGGGCAACGTTCACCAGCATGGCCGGCATCGACATGCGCGGACGATTCCGCACGGGCAGCGTCGAGTTCATCGTCGGCGTCCATGGCGAAGAAGCGTTTCATTCACAGGTGTCCAGACGGGGCGATGCGCCCATCCCGGTTAAGGCGGATCTCGGGGGCGCCCGGCAGTTTGTCATCGTGGTGAAGGATGCCGGCGGCAACATGCATAGCGATCAAGCCGATTGGGCGGATGCCAAAGTGACCCTGGCCGATGGGAAAGAGGTTTACCTGGGGGACCTGCCGATCATCCAGAAGCATTTGCGGCTTCTGAACACCGATATTCCTTTTTCCTTCACCTACGACGGCAAGCCTTCAAGCCAACTGCTCAAGACCTGGCCGATGCAGCGAGCCACCCAGGAGCTCGATGAGGCACGCACCCAATACACGCTGACTTGGAAGGATCCGGCTACCCATCTGGAAGTGCAGTGGGTTGCGATCGAATACAAGGACTTCCCCACGGTGGAATGGACTGTTCACTTTACCAACCGGGGGAGTGCCAACACACCCATCCTGTCGAACATCCAGGGTCTGGATACACGTTTCGAGCGTGGCGCCGAAAACGAGTTCGTGCTGCATCACAACAAGGGCGTACTCATTCGGGAAGATGATTACGAACCTCTTACGACCCCCTCGAGCCCGAGCAGAAGATCCATTTTGCTCCGCCTATAGGGAAGCCGACGAGGAAAGTCTGGCCCTACTACAACGTGGACTGGTCGGGCGAAGGAGCGATCGTGGTGGTGGGTTGGCCGGGGCAATGGGCTGCGACCTTTACGCGGGATTGGGGGACCGGCCTGCGGGTTACCGCCGGCCAGGAGTTGACGCATCTGACCCTTCATCCGGGCGAGAGCGTCCGGTCTCCCCTGATCGTGCTTCAGTTCTGGCGTGGCGACTGGCTGCACGCCCAGAACGTCTGGCGGCGCTGGATGCTGGTGCACAACCTGCCGCGGCCAGGCGGCGAACTGCCTAAACCCATGCTGTCTGCCACCAACGCTCAGCAATTCCTCAAACCCGGCGAACAGATCGGCAACGAGAAACACGAGATCGAATACATCGATCGCTACCAGGATGAGCATATTCCAATCACGCACTGGTGGATGGATGCCGGCTGGTACATCAACCACGGCACCTGGAGCGACGTGGGCACCTGGCAGGCCGACCCCAAGCGTTATCCCCACGGGCTGCGCTATATCAGCGATTACGTCCATGCCCGGGGAATCAAGCTGATCGTCTGGTTCGAACCGGAGGTCGTCAGCTACGACAGTTGGATTGACGAACATCACCCCGAATGGCTTTTGGGTCCCGACAAGGCGGATAGGCTGTTCAACTTTGGCATCCCCGAGGCACGAGCGTGGCTGACCGACTACATTGGGAAGATTTTGACCGATCAGGGCATCGACGTTTACCGGCACGATTACTGCATTGATCCGCTTCCGCTCTGGCGTGGGGCGGATGCGCCGGATCGCCAGGGCATTACCGAGAACCACTACGTGACCGGCTTCCTGGCGTATTGGGATGGGTTGCTGGAGCATCACCCCGGCCTGTTGATTGACGTTGCTGACGGTGAGGAATGCGGTGACCTGGAGTCTTTACGCCGTGCCGTCCCGCTGCTTCGTGACGAACACTGTGGCGAACCCGTGAGCGAACAGTGCCAAACCTGCGGCTTGGCGCTCTGGGTGCCCTTCTCAGGCACCGGATTCGAAGACATTAGCACCTACATCGTCCGCAGCCTCATGGGGCCGGAAATGACCCTGTCGTGTGATGCCCGCCGGAAGGATCTGGACTGGGACCTGCTCCGTAAGCTCGTCGCGCAGTGGCGGGAAACCGTTCCGTACTATTACGGCGATTACTACCCCCTCACACCCTATAGCCAGAAGCCCTCCGTGTGGATGGCGTGGCAATTCAACCGCCCGGAATCCGGCGACGGGATGGTGCAGGCTTTCCGCCGCTCGGAGAGTTGCTACCGCTCAGCCGAGCTTCGCCTGCGGGGATTAGACCCCGCGGCCAATTACGTCATGACTGATCTGGACTCGAAGCAGTCGCGCCAGATCAACGGAAGCGAGTTAATGAACAAAGGGCTGGTGGTCAAAATGACCCGGTCCCCACAGGCCGTCGTGATCACCTACCACAAAGCGGCATCGCCGTAGTGGCCACATATCGCAATCATCCGGCGCGTTTTGGGGTTTGGAAAAGTGTCGTGCGAACACGCGATGTGCGCCTCGCTATCCGGGCCCGCACTTCAGGCAGGCTGCATGACCCCCGGCGGCGAGGTTCAACACGTCTGGTACGGCTTACGGCGAAGCGCCGCATCGGTGGAAGCGTACTGTCATGCCCCCGCGTGCCAAATTCACGTCATACGCAGCCGTCAGGAAGCATCGGCTGGCCGGAGGCCCTGCACACAGCCAGGCACTGATCGTGGCACCGGGAAGCGGCCAAGGGATGCGGCAACTCGCCGCGGGCTGAGGCTCGGCATTTGTTTTGCAAATAGGACTTCAATGAATCTGATACGATTGAGCAAGCTGCTACGGATTCGCCGAATGCCATGCATCGACGGCGCACGATGGCGGGGCTGTTACGAATCGCCGCAGAGGAAGCACCAAGACAACCTCGATCTCACGCAGCAGCCGGCGCATCGTAGAATTCACACATCTTTGCCTGTTGGCTGCAGGGCATCGCTGAGCCCGGCAGGCGAGGAATGAATCACGTGCCCCCGACCAAGGGTCAACCTGCGCCGCACCAACCCGACCCGGAAAAAAAAGGCCCGGGTTGGTCGCAGGTGAAATGGATCACGGTGGCCTGGTACGTGATCCTTACCCTGGCGATGCTCTGGTTCTGGCAGGAGACGAGCAAGTCCATTGCCTTTCGGACCATCCCCTACAGCACGTTCAAACAGTATCTGGCCAAAGGCGAAGTGGTCCAGTGCACGGTTTCCACCGATGAGATCGATGGCAAGATCAACACCGCGCCATGCCCCGTCGGCGCCTGCGGCGGCAACGCGGAAGACGAGCGTTGCCATCACACAGAAGCACGCTGCGGCAACGCAGCCGGCCAAGACTCAGAGCCGTAAACCTGAAACGTTTCAATTTCGAACGGTTCGGGTGGATGATCCGCATCTGGTGCACGATCTGGAAGCCGGCGGAGCAAAGTTCACCGGCGTTCGCCCGAGCTTCATTTCGGAGTTCTTCTGGTCCTGGATCATTCCCATCGGAATCATCTGGCTGATCTGGTGGTTCCTGTCCCGCCGTATGCGCGGGATGGGACAGTCCATCCTCGGCATCGGGTCGAGCAAGGCCAGGCTGGTCGCGGACACGGAGACCACCGTGACCTTCGGTGACGTGGCCGGCTGCGATGAGGCGAAGTACGAACTGCAGCGAAGTGGTGTCGTTTCTGAAGAACCCGGAGCATTACAAGGCGCTGGGCGCGCAGATTCCCAAGGGCGTGCTGCTGGTCGGCCCACCGGGCACGGGCAAGACATTGTTGGCCCGCGCCGTGGCGGGCGAAGCGCACGTGCCCTTCTTCTCGATCAGCGGCAGCGAGTTCGTGGAGATGTTTGTCGGCGTGGGCGCCGCGCGCGTCCGCGATCTGTTCGAGAAAGCCAAAGCCAAGGCACCGTGCATCATCTTCATTGACGAACTCGACGCGGTCGGCCGGCAGCGCGGCGTGCAGATGGGCATGGTCAACGATGAGCGGGAACAGACGCTGAACCAGTTGCTGGTGGGCATGGACGGCTTTGAGGCGAACGTCGGAGTGGTGGTGCTGGCGGCGACCAATCGTCCGGAGGTGCTCGACCGCGCCCTGCTGCGGCCCGGCCGATTCGACCGTCAGGTGGTGGTTGATGCGCCGGACATGGTCGGCCGCGAGGCCATTCTCACGCTTCACGCCCGCGGCAAGCCGCTGGCTCCCGAGCATCGACATGCGGCGGATTGCCCAGGAAACACCGGGCTTTTCCGGTGCCGACCTGGCCAATGTCATCAACGAGGCCGCGCTGCTGGCAGCCCGCCATAACGCGGCAGTCGATCAGCCAGAAGGACCTACAGGATGCCGTGGAGAAGGTCGTTGCCGGCCCCGAGCGCAAGAGCCGTCGGCTTAAGCGCGAGGAGAAGCGGCGGGTCGCGTACCACGAGACCGGCCACGCTTGGTTTCGGCGTACAGCGAGCACGCCGACGTCCTGCACAAGATCAGCGTTGTCCCGCACGGACGCGCCGCGCTGGGCTATACGCTGCAACTGCCCGAACAGGACCGCTACCTGGCCAGCGACTCGGAACTGACCGACCGGATCAAGGGCCTGCTCGGCGGGCGGCGCGGCCGAGGAGATCGTCTTCACCGAAGTCAGCACGGGGCCGGAAAACGATCTGGAGCATGCCACGGCTCTGGCGCGACAGATGGTCTGCGTTTACGGCATGAGCAAGCTGGTTGGCCTGGCCCATCTGGCCGAGCGCAACAGATGTTTCTGCCCGGGCCACGGGATGGAGTATTCCAACGTGATTGCAGCGAGCAAACCGCGCGAGAGGTGGATGAAGAAGTCAAGAGAATTCTCGATGACGCCTATGGGCAGGCCAAGAAGATCCTTCAGGAGCACCGCGACCAACTCGACCGCGTTGCCGGCGAACTCCTTAAAAACGAAACGATGGACGCCGCCACGTTCAAGAAGCTCATCGGGCATGCCGGCGGGGGTTAACTGGAGACTCGGATGCAACCTTCAGGTATGCACTATTTTCCTCTCGCCTGGCCGTTCCTGCTGCTTCTTACGGTGATGTTGCTGCTGCTGGTCGGGTTCATCGAACTGGAGATCCTGACTTATGCTTCTTGGCGAATCGGCATTCGCCCGCGGTATGTATTCGCGGTGCTGTTCCTCTCGCTGCTGGGGAGCTACGTGAACATTCCTGTCGCCCAGCTCCCGCCGGAGGCGTGGTTTCCAATGCGGTCGTGGATTTTTACGGCATTCGCTACATTGTGCCGGATGTTCATCACTGGCCGGCAACGATTATCGCGGTTAACGTGGGCGGTGCGCCGATCCCGGCGGCATTGTCACTGTATTTGCTGGCGAAGAACCGACTATTCGTGCGGAGCCTCGTGGCCATCGCGATCGTCGCTGCGGTGGTTTATCACCTGGCGCGTCCGCTCCGCGGGGTCGGGATCAGCATCCCGATTTTTGTCCCCCCGCTGCTGGCCGCGGTGGTTGCGATGGCATTAGGCCGCGCCGTGCGCGACGCTGGCGTACATTGCGGGAACACTGGGCACCTTGATTGGCGCCGATCTGCTCAATCTTGGCAGAATTCAGGGACTAGGCGCCCCCGTCGCCTCCATTGGCGGAGCCGGCACCTTCGACGGCATATTCCTAACGGGAATTCTTGCGGTTCTTCTGTCTCCCGTCGGAGCAGCGTCTCGCCCCGAAAAGCCCGACCCCAGCTGATCTCATCAGGCTTGAGCCGCCTTTCTCTTGTGGTTCACACCATTTCCTCCGGCCGCCAAACTATTCGGTGTGCACCTTCTTTCAGGGAACGGAAGCAAGAAGACTCAAGCCGCCAGCCCGAAGCCGTTGAGCGGCCCAGCCGACACCCTACGGAACTCGGGCCATAACCATCTGAGCGTCTGAGCCAGCGAGGGATGTCACTTGGCACGGCCAAAGCGCTCATCCGCGACTTTCCAGTTCACGATGTTCCACCAGTTGGTGATGTATTCAGGGCGGCGGTTCTGGTACTTCAGGTAGTAGGCGTGCTCCCATACGTCCAGGCCGATCACCGGAAAGGCGCCTTCCATGATGGGCGAATCCTGGTTGGCGGTGGAGATCACTTCGAGCTTGTCGCCGCGTTTCACCAGCCACGCCCAGCCTGAACCGAAGCGGGTCTTGGCGGCAGTCTCAAACTTCTCCTTGAACTGGGCGAAGCCGCCGAAGTCTTTCTTGATGGCGTCGCCGAGCTTACCCACGGCTTCGTTGCCGGGGCGGCCGGCGGGGTTGAGGATTTCCCAGAAGAGCGCGTGGTTGTGTGCGCCGCCGCCGTTGTTGCGGACGGCAGTCTTGATCTCGTCCTTGACGATGGCGCAACCGTTGGCGAGCACGTCATGCAGCGGCTTGCCCTCCAACTCGGGCTGTTTCTTGACCGCTTCGTTGTAGTTGTTCACGTAGGCCGCGTAGTGCTTGCCGTGATGGATCTCCATCGTCTGCTTGTCGATGTTGGGTTCGAGCGCATTGGACGGGAACGGCAGCGGCTTAGCTTCAAGGGGCATAACAGTCTCCTTCCTGAGATTAGGTTTCAGACGACGTTATAGCGCAAACGCCCGCTCCGTCAACGAACGAAGATGGACTGCTCGCGGCGACGGGGAACGATGCGCTTACGCGATAATAGGCGGTCTGCGCGGGATTTCTCGCAGGGAGTCAAGCGAGGAATTGCCGACTTTTATAAAGGCAGGCGGCCTAAAGCGCCGCTAGAATTTCAGAGACATGGAACTGTTGAATTCCATCACGGGCAAAATTGTCGCCGGCGTCGTAGCGCTGGCGGTCATTGCTGCCGGGATTTCCTGGTGGCAGATGGACCCCCAGACGCGGACGATGCTTGTCCACGGGGCCGGCAAGATCCTGGCATGGGTCGGGGTAGTCGTGCTGCTGCCGTGGGCGACGTTTTTTGTCACGACCTGGGTCGCCCGGCACGACAGCAATCTGGCCGGTGGCCTGCTCGTGGCCGGCTATACGCTGGCGGAAACCGTGCTCGCCGCCTGGCTGTTTGACTGGAGAATCTCCGGCGCGACCGCATGGACGTTTCTTGTGGTCGGGATGCTTCTGGCCGGCGCGTATAATCTCCTGACGTGCGACTGGATCGCGGAGAAACTGACGGGATGAACATCGTGATGATAAGGTAGCTGGTTTTTGCATGGGAACGGGTGGAAAAAGATGCCCACAATCGGACAACGCGTCGGGGAATACATCCTAGAGAGCAAGCTGGGCGGCGGAACGTTCGGCGAGGTCTGGCGGGCGCATCACCATGTCTGGTCCGATCGGCTCGTCGCCATCAAAATCCCCACCGACACGCAGTACATCCGCGACCTTCAACGCGAGGGGGTCGCGATCCATGGGCTGGTTCATCCCAACATCGTTCGCGCGATCGGCTTCGATCCCTATGCCGACCCCCCCTACCTGACGATGGAGTACGTGCCGGGTTCGAATCTGCGGGCATTGATCGCCGGCCGGTCTCTGACGCCGAATGATTCGCTGCGGATTCTGCGACAGGTGCTCGCCGGGCTGAAATACGCCCACGACCACGGCGTCATCCACCGCGATATCAAGCCCGAGAATATCCTCGTCCACGAACGCGCCGCGACTGAAGGCTACGGCAGCGAAGGCGTCATCAAGATTACCGACTTCGGCCTGGGCCGGGCGGCCAACGATGCCATCGCGGCTTCGATGATCTATTCGGCCTCGCTGAACAATCCACGGGCGCGAGAGATCGCCGGCACGCTCGACTATATGGCCCCCGAGCAGCGTGCGGGGGAAAACGTCGATGGCCGCGCTGACCTCTACGCCTGTGGCGTCGTGCTCTATGAAATGCTTACCGGTGAGCGTCCTGCAGGCACAGAGCTGCCGAGCGAGTTGAATCCAGCCGTCCCGAAATACCTGGATGACGTTTTCAAACGCGCTTATACACGCCTGGAAAAGCGATTTGAATCCGCGGATGCCTTCCTGGCGGCACTGCCAAAGATCACGGCACCCGCTTCGCCCAAGCACGTAGAGCCGCGCGGGTAACCTCCCGTGATCCGGTCCGAACGCCGATCAACACGATCGATCCGCCGGCGGGGCATCGCCAGCATCACGTGGTCTGCCCGCAATGTCGCAAGCCGGTGGATGTGCTCGATCAGTTTTGCATGTATTGCGGAATACAACTGGTCACGAGCGTGCGGCGCTGCCCGCGCTGCGGGGCATATCCTGATGCTTCGGATCAGTACTGCATCTTCTGCGGCGAGAATCTCGTGGGAACGAATTCATCGTCGACGGCGCCGGCGCAATGAGGATCAGGCGTGGCCAACGGCTTTGCCATCATTTTCCTCTTCTTCGTCGTGATCGTCATCACGGCGCCTCTTTTCGTGGGCTGGACGATTTACTCGATCGTACGCGCCGTGGTCGGGGGAATTCTGCATCTCATGTTCGGTTCCAGTCATCATCGCGAGCAGCGCGCGATGCCGACGAATGTCGTCCACTGCGCCCGTTCCGGCTGCGGCGCTGCCGAATCCGGCGGGAGCGCGCTTCTGCCGGCGCTGCGGGGCAGAGCTGCCGGCGCCCCAGCGCGTCGTCGTACGAAGGGCGGCGGTATGGTGAGTACCGCGACTCCAGCTCCACCGGCCGGCAATCTTTCCGAGCACGACCAGCTCGGTATCGCGGTCCTGCGCAGCCTGGGGCGGGTGCATACGAAGCGCTTCTCCGTCGGCCCGATCCGCACGTTCTTCGGCGCGTGGCTGACGCTCGGCGTGCTTCCCTTCTTCGGCCTCTCGCGCCGGTTCCGCGATTATGTCTCCTTCGAGCGGCAGCAACTGGTTCACCTGGCCGACTGGCTCCGCCGGCATCACGATTCGCCCGAGGCGATCGGATTTCAGGAACTGACCCGCCGCCTGCGCTTTCGCGAGTCCCTGCACATCATCGGACTGCTCTGCGTGCTGGCGGTGATCGCCCTGCTGGTCGTCTGGACGCAGCCGTTCTCGATACAACGGCTGGTCGACGTGACCTACCACGCACCAATCGCCAACGACGCCTTTATCGCCTGGAACGTCGGCCTGACGATCGCCTATGGGCTTCTCGTGGCTCAGTTGCTCAGCCATGCGTCCGCCTTCCGCCGCTGTGTCGCGCAGTTCAACAAGGTCACCGCCCGGCTCGGCCTCAATCCCGTGGAACTGCCTCACCTCAGCAGCCGCGGCGGAATCGTCTGGCTCATCGCGGCGATCATCCTGATCTGGTTCGGTGCGTTCTGGTCCATCCCCATGATCATCGCGGGTATGATCCAGCGGCGCCAGATCGACGATGCCGCCGCCAACGCACGCCGGGAAATCGCCGACCGCATGCGCCTCCTGCTCACCCAGCGGCGGTCGGATGCTGCAAAATCCTCCGGCCCCGATTACCGTATCCACGGCGCCCGCTGCGCCCGGCTGCTCTGCCAGGCGCCGCTGGCTTCCGATGCGGCCTATTGTCCGCGCTGCGGCGCGCCGGTTTACACCTCATGACCCGGGTCTATGTCATCTTCTCGATCGTCGGCTGGGCGTGGACGCTGCTGGTTGGGCGTTTCCTCCTTGCCAAGCTACGCCACCAGCACACGGACGCTTCGGGCGACGCACCACCATCAGAACCGTCGCGAGATTTATGACCAGCACCGATCCAACTCTCCATCAGGGCACAGAGCGCCAGTTCTTCGAGCACGTTGAACGGCTGCTGGATGACGACCGCCTGCGCCTCGACACGCGCAGCGGCCGCCGCCCGCTCACGGTGTTTATCCGCAGAGTCACCCGAGGTGATCACGGCGTCGATCTCAAGCGCCTGATGAGCGAGCTCGATCGCCGCGACCGCGAATTACAGAACCAGATGCCGATCGGGCGCTTCCTCGATGTGGAGCTGTCGCAGAAGCGGCTCTGGCTTCTCAAGAAACTCGTGGGCCGTTTGCGCATGCTGAGCGTGCCACCCACGCGGGCGCTTCTTGAGAACCACTCGGTTCAGCCGCTCGGACTCGATGATGTCACCCGCGCGATGCGGGAACTGCCCCCGCCCCTCCGCGGCGAGCCGGTGACGATCGTGCTCTTTTCCTCCGCCGGCTTCACGCCGGAGGCACGCGAGTTCGCCGAACGATCCCCCACCAACACGATTCTCGCGGAATCAAACGAAGCCGGCGGCTTCAGCCTCTATGGACCCACTTCTCTGCGGGAGCTCAAGCAACTCCTCGACCCCGAGGCCGAGCAGCAGAAGCGGGATCGCGTCGTCGCCGCCATTGCAGAGCGTAACGGCGATCTAACCGGCTCCGGCATCGCGGCAGATCATCTGGCAATTCAGACGCAACTTCCGATACAACTGGTCGAATCCGAGTTAAAATCGTATGCCAGAAATCATGCGGGTCTGACGGCCAGGAAGCTAGACGGGCGGCTGGTGCTGTTCCGCGAAGGCTCCCTGGCGCCGTCGGCCGCCGCCGGAGGCGTATCCATGCCGATGATCGATCGGATCAAGTCCCTCTTTGGCCGCCGTGGCGAGAACGAGAAGAAGATCGCCTTCCTCTCCGAGCGCCGCACCGCCCTCTCGCAGCAGCGCTACCGCTCCTACGAGGAAATCTCCTCGCTGGAAACGCGCGATGCCGATCTTCGCCAGCAGTTCAAGAACGCCGGATCCGAGCTGGCCAAGCACCGCATCACCAGCCAGCTTCTCCAGCTTCGCAAGGATATGGAGCGCCGCCAGCAGTTGCTCGGCGTGCTCAATCAGCAGATCAACGTCGTCAGCACGCACCTGCACAATCTCGAGCTCGTCCAGCAGGGCCAGACCGCCCAGCTTCCCGATTCCGAGGAGATGGCCGAGGACGCCGCCAAGGCCGAGGAAGTGCTCGCCGATCTCGAAGCCAGCGGCGAATTGGCCGCCTCCGTCGGCGCAATCGGCCAGACCGGCCTGAGCTCCGAGGAGCAGTTGCTCTACGATGAGCTGGAGAAGGAAAACGCACCGGTCGAGCCCGTCAAAGAGCCGCCGCAGGGGACCTCCATCGCCGGCGCCGATCAGACTCCTAGCGGGAAATCCAACCTGCCGCCAATCCCGCCGATCCCGGAACATCGAACCGGTGCCCAAAAACGTTCAGAACCCGAGCCAGGTTAGTCGAAATGGAGTTCATGTGAGGCTGCCTCGCGTTCATGGCATCATCGATCGGCGGCTGCTGTTCAACTACCGCGTTGATCCGGACGTGCTGCGCCGCATCCTTCCCGCGCCGTTTCGCCCGCACGTCGTTCGAGGCTCGGGCATTGCCGGCATATGCCTGATTCGTCTTAAGCAGGAAAGCTTCGGATTCGTGCCGCGCCGGCTCGGCATCACCGCTGAAAACGCCGCCCACCGGATCGCCGTCGAATGGGAGGATCGCGGGATTACCCGCCGGGGCGTTTACGTTCCCCGCCGCGACACCAGCTCGCGCATCGCCAGCAGCCTTGGCGGTTGGTTCTATCCCGGCGTCCATCATCACGCGCAGTTTTGAGGTGACGGATGTCCCGGGCTTGATCTGCATCGTCCTTCGCAGCGACGACGCCAACACGCGCATCAGCGTCAAGTGCCGGCAGAGCGACGCGTTCCCAAGGTCATCGGTCTTTTCCTGTCTCTCTGAAGCGTCGGCCTTCTTCCGCGCGGGTTCTGTCGGCTACTCGGCGACGTCCGCCGCGCATAAATTTCATGGTCTGGAGCTGCACTGCCACAACTGGCGGACGGACGCCGTCGAGATGATCGACTTCCGCTCCAGCTACTTCGATGATCGTTCGCTCTTTCCCGCCGGCAGCATTGAGTTCGACTGCGGCCTCTTGATGCGCAACGTGCTGCACGAATGGGTCCCCCTGCCCACGCTCCGGACCGAGCCGGTCCGAGGCGGCAATAAAGTCACGGAGCCGCCGCCGGAATTCGCTTCTCCAACCCCTGCCAGGATCGCTCATGGCGCTGATCGATAAAATTCTCGGGCGGAACAAAACGCTCAGCGACCTTTCGCGCCAGGAGCTGCGCCGCGAAGAGATTCTCCTCACCAAGCATCGAGATCGCCTCTTCAAGAAGATCGAGCAGATCGCCCAGCACAAGCAGAAGATCTTCCAGCAGGGCGCTCAGCAGAAATCGCCCGAGCTGCGCAAGGCGCTGGCACAGGACTTCGAGCTCAAGACCCAGGAACAACTCATCAGCGCCCGCGAGCTGAACCTGCGCTCCAAGGAGCTCCTGACCGTCAGCCGCCTGCGCATGATCAAGGAAAACAGCGAAAAAGGCCACGCCCTTGGCCGCTTGAACCTGACCGACAAGGACGTCGCCCGCATCACCCAGTGGATCGAAGACGACAACGTCTCGCAGGACATCTACCAGGAACGGCTTAAATCTGTGCTCGAGCTCGGCGCCGAGAGTGACAAGGCCGCCATGGGTGACATCGGCCTCACCCAAGCCGGCCAGGAACTGATGTCCCTGTGGAACCAGATGGACCGTGGCGCGATCAAGCAGGACGACGCGTTCCAGCAGGCCGACAAGGCCGTCCGCCAGCGGAATGCCGCACTGGAGAAGGAGCTATAAACTCAGAGATGCCCAAGCAGCTCACGGACCAGATCGATCGGGCCCTTTCGCAGCCGCGGCGCGAGGTGCTGCCCCTGGAGTACGGCGTCCGCCAGCGTCGCCTGCCGCCCATCGACCGGACCGGCGCCATTCGCCAGATCATCTTTGCCACGGGCGTAGGCTTCGTGGTCGGCGGCGCGGTGGACATCTGGGCCAACAGCTTCGATGCCTGGCACGACAATGGCATCCCCTGGGTTGCCTTCGGCGCCGGATTCATCGCACTGGTGATTCCCTGGCCGGGAAGGATCGGCCGCAAACCATAGAATTCAAAGGCGGATCATGGGCCTGTTCAAATCCAAAGACGAACGCCGCATCGAGCGGGAGATGAAGATCAAGGCGGGTCTGCGCTCCATCGAGCGTTCCATTCGCCAGCAGGAGAAGTTCTCAGAGGACTTCATCAAAAACGCCCGCCACGCCAGACAGATCGGCGACCAGGGCCAGTACGCCTTCATTCGCTCGGCGCTCAAGAAGACCGCCGCCGTCAAGAAGATGCTCGAAGCGCCAACTGCTCGCCATGAAAAACGCCATGCTTATCCAGCAGCAGGCCTCCGCATCCCGGGAATTCGCCGACTCGATGAACCTCATGGCCAAGGAAATCGGCCGCGTTTTCGGTGAAATGGACCTGACCCGCACGCAGGCCCAGTGGGAAAAGGCCGTCGCCCAGGCCGGCTCGATGGAAGAGCGCATGGAGATCTTCCTCGATTCCATGGAGGATGCCGCGACCGGCGCCCCGCCGGCGCCCGCGAAGACGCCATCAGCGACGACGAGATCGACCGCATGATCAACGCCGAACTCGTCGCCAGCGAAAAAGCCGAGCTTTCCAAGCTCGAGGAGCTCGAAAGCGAAATCAGCAAAGAGCTCGGCGCCGGCAAGCAGAAGGACTAGCGCATCCTCATTGCCACGTGCTCAATACCACGCACCCGGCCCTTCGATCGGCATTATTCCAGATAGGTATATCCCTCTAGCCCGGACTCATAAAACTTCAGCAACACGCGCGACTCATCCACCGTCAGCTTGTTATCGCGAAGCGCCCGTTCTACGCTCTTGCGCATCGCCCGCTTCAGCTCATCCGCCGAGAACTGCACGTATTGCAACACCTCGCGCACCGTATCCCCTTCCACAACCTCGTCCACGATGAACCTCCCCTGCTCGTCGATGCTCATGTGCACCGCATTCGTGTCCCCCAGCAGGTTGTGCAGATCGCCCAGAATCTCCTGATACGCCCCCACCAGAAACGCCGCAATGCAGTAGTCGTTCCCGTCGTACGGGTGCAGTTCCAGCACGCTCTTGACCTGCCGGCGGTCGATAAACCGATCCACCTTCCCGTCCGAGTCGCACGTGATATCCGCCAGCACCCCCCGGCAGGTCGGCTCCTCGTTCAGTCGGTGAATCGGCATGATCGGAAACAACTGATCGATCGCCCACGAGTCCGGAATCGACTGAAAGATCGACATGTTGCAGAAGTACGTATCCGACAACATCGACTCCAGCCCCGAAAACTCATCGGGCACATAATCCAGTTTCCGGATGATGCCGAGCACCTTCGAGCAGATGGCAAAGAACAGCCGCTCCGCCAGCGACCGATGCTCCAGCGTGCAGTACCCCAGGGAAAAGAGGTTCAGCACCGCGTCCTTCGAGATCTGCGCATCGTGGTAATACTCCATATAGTTCGATGCATTGATTCCCTGGTACGTGTCGAACAGATTCACCACCGGCTGCGGCATCTCCTCGCGATCCCCGTTGCTCAGCGTCTGCGGCACATCAAACCGTGCAAACCCGCTCCATCCCAGCACGTTGAACACCAGCACCGAGTGATACGCCACCATCGCCCGCCCGGATTCGCTGATGATCGTCGGGTGATCCACCCCCGCTTGGTCGCAGATCTCCTTCACGTGAAACACGACGTCGTTGGCGTATTCCTGCAACCCGTAGTTGATCGATGAGCCGAAGTCCGTCCGCGACCCATCGTAGTCGACCCCCAGCCCGCCGCCCACGTCGATGTATTTCAACCCGGCCCCCAGCCGCTGCATCTCCACGTACACCCGCACCAGCTCCATGATTGCGTGCTTGATGTTGCGGATGTTGTTGATCTGCGACCCCAGGTGAAAGTGCAGCAGGTTCAGGCAATCCCCCATCCCGTTCTTCCGCAGATACTCCAGCGCCTCCATCACCTCGCTGATGAACAACCCGAACTTCGAGCGCACGCCCCCCGACTGCTCCCATCGCCCCGCCCCCTTGCTCGCCAGCTTCACCCGCACGCCGATCGACGGCTTGACGTTGTGCAGCTTGGCATATTTGACCAGCAGCTCCAGCTCGCTGAATTTCTCCACCACCGGGATGATGTTCTTCCCGATCTTCGTCGCCAGGATCACCGCCTCGATGAACTCATCATCCTTGAAACCGTTGCAGACGATCGGCGTGTTGTCATCCTCCACCAGCGCCAGCACCGCCAGCAATTCCGGCTTGCTCCCCGCCTCCAGCCCGAACCCAAACGGCTTGCCGAAGTGCGTGATCTCCTCCACCACGTGGCGCTGCTGGTTCACCTTGATCGGATACACGCAGCAGTAGTCCCCCTTGTAGTCGTTCTCCCGGATCGCGTTGGAAAACGCCTCATGAATCCGCCGCACCCGGTCCCGCAGAATGTCCGTAAAGCGCAGCAGAATCGGCAGCGCGATGTCCCGCTCCCGCAGCTCATCCACCAGGTTCTTCAGGTCCACGCTCAGCTTCGGATCCTGGGTCGGATGCACCTGCACGTGCCCCTCGGCATTGATCGAGAAATACCCCTGCCCCCACTGCTGAATGCCGTAGAGCTTCGACGAGTCCTCGATCGCCCACGGCCGCGCCTTGGCGCTCGCCGCCACCTCCACCGTCACCGGCGCGCTCGGCCCCGTCTCCCCGGTCAGCTTCTCTTCCGATCCAACTCCATTGGTCACCGTGGACATCGTCTTTCCCGTCTTCGCCGCCTCACCCCCCTTCGTCGGCCGCGAAATCAACTCCGCGCTCCTCAACAACCGCTCTGCCCGAACTCAGACAGAAGCTAATCCTATCATCGTTTTCGCCAAGTCAAACCGGAATTCCTTCCACGCGTCAGCTCGCACTGGCAACCGCCTCGCCTCCCTCCCGCAGCCGTCCATCTTACTGATGCCCCTCGCGGACTGGAATCTCCTTGCCTGCCGGGGACTGGTACCACTTCGCATCTCGGCGCAACGATCGCTCCCCCATCTGACCCAAACAAAAGCAGGTGCGGGCATGCCTCAGCAAATCCAAACCCCCGATTCAACTCCGCGATGCTCTCGACCGGATAGATGATCAGGCAGGAAGCCCCCTGCGCCAGGAATGCGCTAGCTCCGTTGGACAGTCCCAGCAGATCAACGTAGTCGCTCGGGAGTTCGATGTCTCCCAATTGATGTGCCGCCAGATGGATCGCTTCAATGTCCGCGGGGGCCCTCAGTGACAGCGGCCGTAACAGACGTTGAAGCACTTGAGCTGACATGAGCACGACGACCGCATGGTCACATGGCCTCTGGAACTCCGGTTACGTCCAGTTCAAGCCTCAAGCGGGATCCAGAATCTTTCGGGCGGCCCAAACCCGAAGCGGACCTCCAGAACTCCCTCCTTCGGTTGCCGATGAGGGAGCCGCCCAAGGTCACGGTTATCCGGGCAACCCGATAACAAGCCTGTACGTCAAACACCACAACAACGGACAATCTGCTCCCATGTCGCCCCCGAATCAGTTCCGGGGTTACACCGTACTCTCACCGTAGTAGTACCGTTGCCTCCCCACCCGGCCGCGGCACCCGTTTTTGCCCGTCCTGGCGACTTGGTGGTCCGAACATGACAATTTGTCGTAGCGGCAAAGCGGCCAAAAGGTGCCCTTTGAGAATCGCGGCGGCAACTCCGTAAAAGTTAACACGCGACCCACACACGCTGCGCCGTTCACCCACCTCCCCGCCACGTCATATCGATGCCCATGCATGCCTCTGGAGCCCTCGCCCCCAACCATCGGCCCAAATCGCCGCCCCATCGCCGGCAAAATCGTTACCCTTCCCGCCGTCCCTCATACCACCACTTGGCGTTCTCCCGCGCTGCCGCGCCGCCCGGTGTCCTTGCCGGTCCAGGCAACCGACCGATACAACAATTTTGCAAGGCAGCGCAGGAGCTATGCTAGGCAGCGCAGCCATCCTGCGAGGCAGCAGAAGCTGTGAGCCGAGCTCCTCCGCCCGGCGTTTTGCGGCATTTAGACCTGGCGCGTCATTCTGTTTTTGATCCGTTACTCTGTTCCCTGCCCGCAAGAAGCTGACCTATCCCCACTTTGCCGCGACGTCCAGCGAGAGGTCAAGTACGGCCGCGAGGGCTTGGGACGGGGAGGCCCTGAGCCGCTCACGCATCACCATCCCGATCAGGAACACACTGCAACGTTCCTTGCTGCTGGAGCACCACGCCGAGGGCTTGTGCCGCGTCTGGGCGATCAGGCCCAGGCCGACCAGCAGCAGGTACGCGATGGCCAGGACCAACAGCAACCGGTCGAGCCGCTGCGGCGTCTTGAATTGCGTGTCGCGCAAACTCCAGCCGTTGCGTTTGGACTTGTGGTCGCGGAACAGTTGCTCGATCGTCATCCGTCGGCCGTAGAGTTGGCACAGTGGTTCGGCCGTGCCGGTCAGGTCGGTCATCAGGAACCAGCATTCATCGCGTTTGGGCGGCAGGCCCTTGCGCCAGCGGACCACGACGTGCTGCGTGACGGCCCCGTCGGCGCGGTAGGCCACGTCCTTGAGCACCTTGGCGATTCCCTTGTGCACCGGGTAATCCAGCAGCTTGCCGTGGAATCCCTTGAGCTTCACCGTGACCTTCGGCTGCACGCGGATCACGTAGCTGAAGCCGTTGCGGCGAAGAAACGCCGCCAGCGCGCAGCGGCCGAACCCGCGGTCCGCCAGGATGATCACCTTCACCGACAGGGGGATCATCGAACGCAGCACCAGCAGCAAGGACTCCTCGAACGCGTTGCGGCTCTTGTGCCCGTCGTAGACGTGACCCGTCGTGCTCGACCAGCAGAGCGGCAGCGAACGGCCCCGCAGCACCGCCGACGCGACCAGCGTCTGAAATCCCCGGATGTCCACCCAGTCCAACGCCACGACCAGCGGCTTCTTACGGTTCTTCACCAGCCGCTTGACGACGCCCCGCATGGCGTCGGCGGGCTCGACGCGGTCGTTGGCGCAGAACCGGTATGCCCGCTTGATCTGGTGCTTGGTCGAGCCCACGCACAGCGGCCGAGGTTGGCCAGCGAGGCCCGCTGGACGTGCAGGGCGGCGGCAACGAGAATCGACAGCGTCTTGGCCTGAGAAAGCCGCAGCGAAGCGGCGCAGACCGTGATCACCCACGCGATCGCATCCGTGCGATGCATGACCGACTCCTTTCGGTCAGTTGTGCCGGGGTGATCACTCCCGAGCCCCTATCGCCGGGCTCGGCCTATTTTATGCCCGCACACGAAGCTGAAGCGAAAGTGGGGATAGGTCAGCGAAAGAAGAGATTGACGAGTCCTCAGAATCGTGGTCCAATTTCCTGATGCCCCACGGGGCATTCCCATCGGAGCAGAAGGGATCGGCTTATAATGTGCACCACCATCGCGACCGCCGCGCTAGGCTTGCTTCTCGCGGTGGTTTCGACTGCGGGGTGCCGCCGGACGCCAAAGCCGCCCAAGAATCCAAACGCGGCGACGCAAGCGACAGATCGCATCCCTTTCGCAGGGAAATCCGGCCCATGGGTAGAGGGATGGACTCCACCGATCAATGCTGCCGCGCGGCGAATGAAAGAGCTGGGAATCGCGGTCTGGAACTACCAGCTATCCCATGGGCACGTGCTTCCGCCGGACTTCGGTGCTGTGATCCCGGAGTTCATCCATGGTACACCGGACGACTGCTTCCAGACGCCGGGAGACCAACGGCGGACGGATGTGCCGGATCCAATTACGGCTGACTGGGCCAACTCCCATGCCTCGTATTTCTACCTCGCCACCAATGTCGATCTGCATAGGATCACTCAACCCGGAACGGTGATCTGCTTTCACACCAGGCTTGATCAGCCTTTCGATAGCCCCAAGCTGGGGAAGGTGATCATTGTGATGTATGTGGACTGCCACGCAGGTTTGATTCCGGTGGCGCAAGCGCCAGCGGAAACTGCGACATCGCTCCAACGCCTCAGCGCCGCGCGACCACCAGGACGCGGCTCTGCGACGACACAACCATCGATGGGAAGGCCAAAACGCGACGTTCCGGAGTTAACTGGCTCCGCGTTGATCGCCAGCGCGCGGCGGCGATAAGTCTGGATGTTCCTCTTTTGGGGTAATTGAATAGCGCCGAAAAATTCGCGCCCTGGCGTTTTTTGTGATATACCGCGCCGGTCATGGATGACTCGACCAAGCCTCCCGACTGCTCTGACCCGCGAGAGCGCGGATCGCCGAGCTGGAAAAACAACTGGCGGCGGCACTCAAACGCATCGCGGAACTCGAAGATCTCATCAGCCGTCTTCATCGTGGCGGCAAGCGCCAAGCGGCCCCGTTTTCTAAGGGCCTGCCCAAGCCCGATCCCAAGAAGCCTGGCCGCAAGAGCGGGGACGGTTACGGCACGCCGCCGGTCTTTCGCGCCATGCCCGAGCCTTCGTCGGCGGACCAGGTGATCGACGTGCCGCCGCCGGAGACGTGCCCGCACTGCGGCGACCGCTCGACGGCCATCGAATCGATCGACCAACAGGTCCAACGCGATATCGAAATTCGCACCGTCGTACGCCGCTTTGTGATTCCCGTCGCACGATGCGCCTGCTGCGGAAAACGCCGGCGCGGGACCCACCCGCTGCAGACCTCGACCGCCACCGGCTGCTGCCCTCGCAGGTCGGTCCGCTGGCGCGGGCGCAATGGTCTTCATGAACAAGACGCTGGGTCTGAGTATGGGAAAGATCGCCAACCTGTTCGGCACGCTCTGGAAACTGGACGTCACGCCCGGCGGCGTCTGCCACGCGATCCAGTCCATCGGCCGCCGCTGCCAAACCGATTACCAGTCGATCCTCGATGCCATGCGTGTCGCCGAGCATGTCACCTGCGACGAGACCGGCTGGCGGATCGGCGGGTTGGGAGCCTGGCTCCATGCCGCCGCCACGCCCAACCTGTGCGCCTATCTCATCGACTCCGCACGCGGCGCCGACGCCACCGACCAGTTGATCGGCGAGGACTTTTCCGGAACGCTCGTTCACGACGGGTGGCGTCCTTACGACCGTTACTCGCGGGCGAAACATCAGCAATGCAACAACCACCTGCTGCGGCGGTGCGACGAGATGATCGAGGCCGCCACGCCCGGCGCCGCCCGCTTCCCGGCAACGATCAAATCGATCCTCAAACGCGGCCTGCTGCTCCGCGACCAACGCGACGCCAACGAGCGGAGCCTGCGGTCGACCCGGATTCATGCCACCAAGCTCACAGGGCTGATCGGCGACAGGTGCAAAGCTCGTAAACACAACCGTGCCAACGAACGCCTGGCGGCATTCCTCTATCGCCACGCCGGGCAGTTGTTCACCTACCTGCGAGACACCGGCATCGATGCCACCAATTGGCGAGGCGAGCACGCCATGCGGTACGCGGTGGTCAACCGCAAGGTATGGGGCGGCAGCCGCACCCGCCGCGGAGCGAACGTGCAGGCGATCCTGATGAGCGTGTTGCGAAGCCTGAAGCTCAGCAAACGCGACGCGATCGACTGGCTGTGGAGAAAGCTCACCCATCAGAACCCGCCGATGCTCACTTGAAGAAGCGGGGACGGCGCTATTCAATTACCTTTTGGGTTCTATGCTTAGCCGCACTAAATGGAAAATCGCAGCACTGTGGGTGGTTATCTGCGTGCTGCTCCATTTATGCAATTTCAACTGGTACTGGTACGCCCGTCTAGACTTGCTTCTTCGGGGATATCCTTTCTCCCATTTGGTGTATACAAACTCGGCAGCTGCGTGTTCCCTCCCTCTTCCAAACGCATTTTCCGCAGCGCTTGTTTATAGTGGCAATAAGTACGTTGGGTATATCGGCTCTGATGGGGGGTTTCATTTGAAAACCGATACTAGCGACATCGTTCCGATGACCGGTCTGGTCAGGGCTATATTGCTTCTATTGGAGTTGTGCGCCGTAGTTGAGCTCCCCGTCATCATAATCTGGTGTTTTTTTCGAGGCCGAAATAGCAGAGGGTTTCCCGTCGTGAGTAAGGGGCGCGGACAGGGAAAGGAATGAACACCTATAAGGGGTCATTCAGAATTCTCGCCGCCCCCGCCGTGCCTCTTTCCCCGCGGCAACGGCCAGAATCGGGGGCAGGCTCCTGACTACCGGCCACCCTCGACCGGCTCGGCCGTTTCGCGCCTTCCCTCATACCACCACCGGGCATTCTCCCGCGCCTGCCATGATGCCGGCCCGTTGCCCAGCAGCTTGACCATCGCCCCGAGCATATCCCCCGGCGTGTAGGTCCGGAACTTCCGGGCGCTGGTCACCACCGGCCCGCGCACGATCACAAACCGCCCCTCGCCTCGAGCGCCTTGCTGATGTACATCTCCTCGCCCAGGAAATACTTCTCATCGAACCCCCCGATGCGCTCGAAGGCATCCCGCCGCGCAAAGACAAAGCACCCCGCCGCCCAGTCCAGCCCGAACCAGATCTGCGCGATGACCCACGTGGCCAGCTTCCCCCACGCCGGCGCATTGGCTTCCAGCTTCACGACCGCACCGCCGCCCACGGCCCCGCCCAGAAGCGCTGCCCTCGCCTCCCACAGCGTCGCACCCGTCACCAGCGTGTCGGCATCGACAAAGAACAGCACATCCCCCCGCGCCGCCCGCGCCCCCGCGTTACGCACCGCCGCGATCTGCCGCAGCGCCACCCGCTCCACCCGCGCTCCCAGCGATCGCGCGATCTCGCCCGTCCGGTCGGTTGAATCATCATCCACCACGATCACCTCGAACGCCTCGCCCAGCTGCCGCGCCCCCGCCAGCAGGACGATCAGCGTCTGCCCGATCACGGCCTCTTCATTGTGCGCCTGGGATCACGAACGAGATCATGTCCGCATCATACAGAACGTTGGACAGTTCTTCCCCGCCTGACGATGATCGGAGTCATGCACGCAGCCATCATTCACTTCGCCAGCGGAATCTGGATCACGTTCCTGGCCGTCAGCCTCCTCGCTGCCGGCACGACGTTCCTGCCGCGTCTCAGCCGCGCTACCGCCGACCGCTGCGCCGCGCCCCCCTGCTCGATCTGCTCGTCGCCGCCTTCACCTGGCTCCCCTGGCTCATCGCCGGCATTCTCGGCGGCTGGCTCGCCGTCCTCGGTTCCCTGCTCGGCCAGCTCGCCGCCCTGGTCGTCTGGACCAGCTGGCACGAGCTGCTCCATCGCCGCCACGTCCAGGGCCCCCGCATCGTCAAGTTCATCGACCGGACCCTGGGCGCCTGGCGCAACGAGCTCGCCCTGGCCCTGACCCTCATCGCCCTGCCCGGCTTCTGGCTCATCCGCATCCTCCAGATCCTGGCCTACTGGCCCCTGGTCGCCCTGCTCGATTTCCCCCGCTACAACCAAAGCGACTGGATCAACGTCTCCCGCCAGAAGTTCGAGGGCCTCGTCGGCCACGACCTGGTCTGGTGCCTCTATTGCGACTGGATGACCGGCGTCTATTGCCTGGGCGCGGAGATGCTCCGCAACGTCGAGAGCTTCTGGTGCCCCATCCGCTTCTACGATGGGAAAAAGTGCGCCAACTGCGCCATCGACTTCCCGGATATCAACCACGGCTGGATCGAGCCCGACAAGTCCATGGCCGATGTCGTCGCCCTGCTCGAAGACAAATACACCACCGGCCCCCGCGCCCATTTCGCTCATCCGGTGCGCCTGACCATTGCCGGCAAGGAGCCCCTCCCGCCCCAGCCGATCCCGCCGAGGTTACGGCTTCTTCAACAGATAGATGACAAACAGCGGCACCCGCAGCCCATCCTCGTTTTCGGGAAACCGCTTCAGTTGCTCGGCATTCGGCACCGGCTCCCGCAATCCCTCGATCACGAACCCGGGCCGGACAAACGCGTTGATGTAGCTCGAGAGCATCCGGTGCATGTTCACCAGTTGCACGCCGCACAGCGGCATCTCCCGCGGCCCCTCTTCGACATAGTTGTCCAGCCGAAAGCAGACCTTGGTCCCATCGCCGTACTTGAGCCACATGTTCCCCGCCGTCACCATCGACGCCAGGTTGCAGATCACGAACCTCCCCCCGGCCGCAGCACGCGAAACGCCTCGCGGACCGCGCTCTCATAGTCCAGCACATCGATCAGCGTGAGATAGGAGACCGCCAGATCAAACCCGCAGTCGGCAATCCCCGCCAGCCTCTCCATATCTCCCACCTGATAGACTTCATCGCACGCCCGCTGCGCCTGTGCCGACTCGATAAACTCCTCGCAAAGGTCCACACCCACCACCCGCGCCCCCCGCTCAGTCAGCATCCTGCAGAACCGCCCTTCCCCGCACCCCAGGTCGATCACCCGCAGCCCGCGGACCTCGCCGATCGCATCCAGCATCCAGTCATCGAGGAACCCCTCGCGCGAGATGTCCTTGCGCCGCCGCATGCGCTCAATCCAGCCCGGCGCCGCAGCCTGCCATCGCTCCGACATTGTCTTCCTGATCGCGTGATCGTGCCCCATCGCAGCAAGCTTAGCGGCCCGCGCTCCCGGTGCCCAGCCAGACATCCGCCGCCATCCCCGGCCGCAGCACGTCCAGCCCCTCGTCCAGCGTCACCTTGATCCGGAACACCTGCTTGCTCCGCTCCTCCGGCGTCTGCACGTTGTTGGGTGTGAACTCCGCCTGCTTGGCGATGAACGAAATGTGCCCGGCGAACTTCCGACCCGGAAAGCTGTCCACCGTAACGGTGAGCTTCTGGTTCAGTTGCAGATCCAGGTGATTCTCCGGGACATACGCCCGCACCCACAGATGCGACAGATCCAGCAGCGACAACACCGGCGCATTAGCCGGCACCATGTCGCCCGGCCGCAGGTCCAGCGACTCCACTACCGCATCGCACGGCGCTTTGACCGTCAACTCATCAATCTGCTTGTTGGTCGCATCCAGCGATGCCTGGGCGGACTTCACCGCGGCTTGCGCCTGGTCGATCTCTTCCGGTCGGGTACCCGCTTTGAGCAAATCCAGTTCCGCCTGGCGTTGTCCCAGGTTGGCTGTTGCAGCTTTAAGCTCCTTCTCCGCCTGATCCATCTGCTCGGCGCTCACCGCATGCGTCTGGAAGCTCGGCTTGATGCGGTTGTAGGTCGATTGCGCAAGCTCCAGCTCGGCCTTCGCGTACCGCAGCCGCGCTTCAGCCGCATCGATCTCCTGTGCGCGGGGTCCATGTTTGAGTTCGTCCAACCGGGCCTGCAGCCGCGCCAATTCTGCCTGCGCCTCGGCCCGGTGCTCCAGGAGGTCAAACGGTGCCAGCTCAACCAGCACATCCCCCGCCTTGACCTTCTGCCCCTCGATGACGGCCACTTTCGCCACGCGCCCACCGACGCGCGAGCCCACGCGGATCTCATCCGCCTCGATGAGCCCGGAGGCCTTCAGCGGCGGCCTGCGGTGCTGGCTCCAGACCAGAAGCGCCACCGCACCGGCGGCAACGACGAGGATGGCAAGGACCCGCGTGATCATCGGAGTCGTGATTCCGAAGGAGTTATGCTGCCAACCGCCTGCCCGCACAAGACCCGCACGCGAAAAAGCGGCTCAAACTGCACCCTCATTTGCCTTGAGTTCACCCAAAGCCGGACCATAATATCGTTTCGACGCAGAAAGGCCGTTGCCATGAGCTGGATCGAGAATCGCTTTGAAGAAGGCTTGATTGTCACGAGCCTCGACTTTGCCATCAATTGGGCACGGAAGAACTCCCTGTGGCCCATGACCTTCGGCCTGGCCTGCTGCGCGATCGAGATGATGGCCGTGGGCGCATCCCGCTTCGATCTCGATCGCTTCGGCGCCGGCGCCTTCCGTGCGACCCCCCGCCAATCCGACCTGATGATCGTGGCGGGAACGGTCAACTACAAAATGGCCTCGCGCTTGAAGCGCCTCTACCACCAGATGCCCGAACCCAAGTACGTCATCGCCATGGGCGCCTGCACCGTTGGCGGCGGGCCCTATTTCAAATACGGATACAACGTCGTGAAGGGCGTCGATCTGGTCGTGCCGGTGGATGTGTATGTCCCCGGATGCCCGCCGCGCCCCGAGGCACTAATGGAAGGCGTCATGCGGCTTCAGGACAAGATCAGCGGCAAGACCATCGGTCTGCCCCGCGCGCGCCAAAAAAGCCGTCGAAGAAAACCCCCTGATCGCAGCAACACCGGCCACTGTCTAGCAATCACCACATCAGTGCTTCTTGAACGCGGCCATGATCCCCTGGCCTGCCTGCTCCAATCCGCTGCCGATCTGTTGAATTCCGTTCTCCACGGTATCTTGCGCCTTCGTAAGGGTCTTCTGCGTTCCGCGGTCCGCCAGTTCCACGTTGATCGTGGGATCTTTCGTAGTACCAGTGACGTGGTACCTGGCAACTGCATTGCTCACGCGGTTGAAAGTGCTGCTCAGCTTTGCGCCAACCGCCGAATCCGAAGGTCCGCCCCCCAACAGGACATTCAGCCGCTGATCAAGATCCATCGTACCGGCGCCCTGCGCCATCAATACCGGCCCGTGATAGTCAATGTCCTGAAGGCGAATTTGATCTCCGGACAGATCGAACGCGAAGCTGGCCCGCTCGTTCGCCGGCCGCGCACCCGATGAGTCGCCGCCGACGAGTTGTTCGAGCTTTCCGATCAGGGGGATCTTTACCAGACGGGCGTGGGTCAGCTCCACCGTTCCAGCGCCCCATCGAGCGGGAAGCTGAGCCAATGCGGTTCTGCGCATGGGCTGCGTCGTCGGCTGGATATGGGCGAGCACCTGTGTGAGCGGTGCCTTGATATGCGCGGCGACGTTCAGAATGCCCGCCAGATCGGTCGGGCCCGCACTGAGCAGCAGATCCTCGATGCGCATGTGCGATAGAGCGAGCCGCAGATCGCTATCGAGGCGACTGTCCATCGCGCTTCGGCCGGTGACATTCGCCTCTCCGTCCAATGCCGCCAGTTTGACGTTGTATGCCACCGCGCCGCCCGGCTCGGAATGCGCATCAATGTCCAGCGAATGCACTGGAATTCGATACGGAGCCAGATTGACGTTCGCATCCGAGATCCGCGCCCGGGCCACGAACTGTCCGGCAGGCACGTCCGCGAGCGGGCAGGAACCCGTGACATTGGCCGCCAGCTTTCCCCGGACCTGGTACTGCATCAGGAGGCTCTGCAATTCGGGTGGAAGATAGTTCAGGTTCTTCTGCCCCAGATCTGCGTTCAGCGCGACCGAGACATCGTTCGCCGTCAAGGTGTCGAGATCCAACTGGCCGTTGACAGACAAATCAAAGACCGGCTGCCGCCGCACCGCAAAGTGAAGTTGATAGCATCCAGCCTGCAGCGGAGCGATCGTCAGCTTCGTGTTGATGTGATCCAGCTCCATCGGACGAGTGCCGGGAATGCGCGGGTCATACACGATCTGCCCGTCCACGAGCTCGAGCAAGCGGATTTGAAAATCATCGCTCAGTTTCCGCGTTTGCGCGGAAGAAGGCTGGGTGGTTGCGCTTTCGCGCACAACGTGCGACAGCCCGATGAATTCCTTCGAACCAGCGCGTGTGGCAACGGCGCGAATGACCGGCTTTTGCAGGACGACATTCTGAATCCGGATCGGCTGACCGATGTGCGGGATCTCTGCCAGCGTAACCGTCGCTTCATCAGCGGCCAGCACGTCGATGGTTTTCCCCGGCCCATTCGGCGCGCTTAGGCGAAAGTGCTTCAGGCGTACCGTCAGGGGGTACTGATAGTCGAGATCAGTGAATGAAAGCTGAGGGTTGAGATAGCCGTTGGCAATCCGTGCTACTTCATCGCCGATCCATGATTCAATGGTCGTGCTTCCGCGCCTGCCCAGCATCCAGACTAAGACGACGGCGCTGATTGCTGCCAGCATAAGCAAGCTCATCCCCCAGCGCACCAAACGAACCCGTACACGCGGCCGAATCACAGTCTCGTCTCCCAGGGCAAATATGAACGCATTTTGCCGATCGCCGCCGGCCCATCGCAAGGCAAAAATCCGGACCCCTCTGGTCGTTCAGCCGCCGCGATCTGTTTGACCCAATCCATTGCTTCGGCTACATTTTCCGACCCTCAGGCGTTAGGCAACGTATAAGATTCTTGGGGTGCTTCCCCGTTAATCTTGGTATTCATTGAACTTAGAGGTAGTCATGCGAGCGAGCGATATTCGTCGAGGTCAGGCTGTCATTATTGATGGCAAGCTCTACGTCGTCACCAATGCCGATCACAACACCCCCGGGAACCTCTGCCAAGGTGCAGTTTAAGCTGCGTGACGTGATTAAAGGGACTATTCAGGATAAGCGGGTGGGTGCAACTGACGACATCGAAACCGCCACGCTGGACCGCCGCCAGGTTGAATACCTCTACAGTGACAATGACGGCCACGTCCTGATGGATCTGGAGACCTACGACCAGAATACCATCCCCAAGGAAGTTTTCGGCAACGATATTCTGTTCCTCAAGCCCAACACGCCAATGACGGCGATGTTCCACGAAGGGAAAATCGTCAGCTACGAGCTTCCCAAGACCGTGGACTTGAAAGTCACGGACACCCCACCCGGTATCAAAGGCGCCACGGCCACCAATCAGATGAAGGATGCGACGCTTGAGACCGGATTGACCACGCGCGTCCCACCCTTCATCGAGCCGGGCGAAGTCGTGCGCATCAGCACCGACGGCGGTGGTTATCTCAGCCGCGCATAACCACCGCGCCTAGCGCGACGCAAAGTTCTTGATGCTCTTCCACAGCCCACCGGGGCCGACGCGATCAGGCACGCGGATGGTGAGCTGGTTTTTGCCGACTCGTAACTCGCGCGTGATGTCGCAGTCGATCCGCCGGTCCCAGCCGCAGTCTGCGAGATCGTCGATAGCGACCTGTCTTCCGTTCAAATGCACCCTGGCCGATTCGTCGGCAGCGCCGAACAGCGAGCGTGATCCGCTTGCGCCGAAGGAACGGAAGCGATCGTAAACGTCCTGCGGTACCACGCATACCCATCATCGTCGTAGCCCGGTTCCTCCCAGTATCGGCCGATTTCGATCGGTCGCCAGCCTCGCTGGTCGAGATTGGGTGCGAACCATTTGCGCCTCACGCCGACATTGCGAGGGTCCACGCAGAACAACCAGCCGCCATTCGGAATCGAAGCCAGCAGCGTCTGGCTCGCCAGGAGATCGGCGAAGGTTGATGGATCATCGTGGCTGGCAAGGTGCGCCAGAATGCCCAAGTTATGGCAGATGGTGTCTCAATCGGCGTTGCTGAACCGGTCGGCATCCCCCGGCATCGATTCCGCCTGGATGAAGTTGTCGGTGAAGCGGTGGAACCGCGTCTGTTTCAGATCGTCGATGCTGTGGGTATTAGCCGAGAACTCGAACCGCCGCTTCCCCCACGCACAATTGCCCATCGACTCGCCGGCCAGCTCGGGCTGGCGGCTTTGCTGACCGCGATCACGATGCCGCCGAAGGGGCGCTTCTCCATCTCGTGAATGTGTCGCGCGCAACGTACGCGGTGTTGGGGCAATCCTGGCCATAGGCAATCAGCTTCTTGCCAACGGACGACAGATGGAATTCCGCTCGGCCCCTGGCAATGCAACCTGCGGCCAGCACCAGAACGCCGACCACAAATGCAACCGATTCACGACGATGACCAACCATGCCCCGCGTTTATACCCAGCCTCTGTGGTCTGTCTCACTCGGCCCCAATGCCGCGCCCCGCTATGCCGGGTTGCCCAGTCAGCCCGCCCCCACCGGCTGCCGCTTTTCGATCAGGCCGCTCATCTCCGCGGTTTCTCGGGCGTGATCGATGCCGCTTTTAATCGGAACAAGAATCTCAATGATCTCCCGCAGCACCTTGATCTGCGACATCGTGGCATCGATGCGGGCGATCTTCTCGGGCGGATAGTGCTCAAGGACGGGATGCGTGTCGCGCTCGTATACTTCCAGACGGTTCTGAATCACCTTGTCGTTGGCGTCGTCAAATCGATTCTCCTTGAGTGCGCGACGGCGAAGGCGCTCGACCATCTTCTTCATGTCGGCGCAGACCAGGTAAATCACCCTGACCACGTCGATCGTGTCATCGAGCAACTCCGCCTGCTTGAGGTTGCGCGGGATGCCATCGAGGACCAGAAGCTGCGTCTCGGGATAGAACTGGTTGACCATCTCCATCCCCTTGATGTAGTTCTTCCACAGCTCCACGGTAAACTCATCCGGCACCAGCTCGCCGCGCGAAGAGTATTGCCAGAACACCCGCCCCATGTCCGATTGCAGATCGAGCGTGCGGAAGACATCACCGCAGGCCGAGTGATAGAAGCCGGGAATCGCGGCCAGGATCTTACCCTGCGTGCCTTTACCGCTTCCGGGAGCGCCGAAAAGAAGAATGGCCTTGTATCGCATGCAACTCCTGAGTTGTGCAGATTATAGCTCGAATTTCGCAGCGCGGTTAACTGTCGCCGGCAGTTGCCCGGCGGATGATCGAGCATAACCGCAACAGTTCGGCCCGCTCAACCGGCTCTCGCGGTTCAATCGATACGACTTGTCTAAGTGTGCGACGGAATCTGCACATTCGACCTCCCTCGACTACTAAGCTTCTTCGGACGCCTTAAGGCGGGCAAGGACGGAGAAGTCTTCGAGGGTGGTCGTGTCTCCCTTGACCTCACCGCCGGCAGCGATTTCCTTGAGCAGGCGGCGCATGATCTTGCCGGAGCGGGTCTTGGGAAGCGCATCGGTAAAGCGAATCTGATCGGGGGTGGCGAGGGCGCCGATCTGTTTTCGGACGGTTACGATGAGTTGCTTCTTAAGGTCTTCGCTGGGCTTGGCGCCGGCACGAAGGGTGACGAAGGCAGCGATGCCCTGGCCTTTGAGTTCGTGCGGCATGCCGACGACCGCGGCTTCGGCAACGGATTCATGACTCACCAAAGCGCTTTCGACCTCGGCCGTACCGAGGCGGTGGCCGGAGACGTTCAGAACGTCGTCAATGCGGCCCATGATCCAGAAGTAGCCGTCGTTATCGCGGCGAGCACCGTCGCCGGTGAAGTACATGCCCTTCACATCCGTCCAATATTGTCGCACGTAACGATCGGGGTCGTTGAAGATACCACGGAGCATGCCGGGCCAGGGCTTGCGGATGACGAGGAGCCCGCCCTGATTGAAGGGAAGCTCCTTGCCTTCACGATCGACGATGGCGGCGTCGATGCCGAAGAAAGGGAGCGTAGCGGTGCCCGGCTTGGTGGGGGTGACACCGGGCAACGGGGTGATCATGATTTGTCCCGTCTCGGTCTGCCACCAAGTATCGACGATGGGGCAGCGCTTGTGGCCGATGACGTCCTGGTACCACATCCAGGCCTCGGGATTGATCGGTTCGCCAACGGTGCCGAGCAGGCGCAGAGAAGTCATATCGTGCTTGTCAGCGAACTGACGGCCTGCACGCATGAAGGCGCGAATTGCGGTTGGCGCGGTGTAGAAGATCGTAACTTTGTGCCGTTCGATAATTGACCAGAAGCGGGAGAAGTCGGGGAAGTTTGGGGCTCCCTCGTACATCATCACGGTAGCGCCGTTGGCCATGGGGCCGTAAACGATGTAGGAGTGCCCGGTGATCCAGCCCACGTCGGCAGTGCACCAGTAGATATCGTTCTCGTGAAAATCGAAGACGAACTTACTTGTCAGATACGTGCCAACCATGTAGCCGCCGGTGGTGTGGATGATGCCCTTGGGCTTGCCGGTGGATCCGCTGGTGTAAAGCACGAACAGCAGGTCCTCCGAATCCATCGGTTCGGCAGGGCAGTCCGTGCTCTGGCCGGCAATGACGTCGCCCCACCAGATGTCGCGGCCGGATTTCATGGTGACGTCGTTGCCCGCGTGCCTGAGGACCACCACCTTCTGAATGAGATTGGTCTTGGTCGTGGCATCGTCCACGTTGGCCTTGAGCGGGACGATCTGCCCGCGGCGCTGGCCACCGTCGGCGGTGATGACGATATTGCTCTTGGCGTCCTCGACGCGGTCGGCAATCGCCTGGCTGGAAAAGCCGCCGAAGATAACGGAGTGCGCGGCGCCGATGCGCGTGCAGGCGAGCATGGCGACGGCGGCTTCGGGGACCATGGGCATGTAGATGGTAACGCGATCACCCTTCTTGACGCCGATTCTTTTCAGACCGTTGGCAAACTCGCAGACGGCGTCTTTCAATTGCAGATAAGTGATCTTGCGGATTTCAGGCTTATCGTTAGTGACCGGCTCGCCTTCCCAGAGGATGGCAACTTTGCCGCCGCGGCCCTGCTCGATCTGGCGATCGAGACAGTTGTAGCTCATGTTCGTCTTGCCGCCGGCGAACCACTTGGCGTAGGGAGCGTTCCAGTCGAGGACTTTGTCCCACTTCTTGAACCAGTGAAGCTCTTCCGCGGCCCGGCCCCAGAACGTCTCCGGCTGCTCGATCGATTCCTTGTACATTCGCTCATACTGCGCGCGGCTCTTGATATGGGCATTGGCGCTGAAGGTCGCGGGAGGCGGAAAAACACGGTTTTCCTGAAGCACGGAATCGATACCGGCGGCGGTCTGGCTCATGAGGCAACTCTCCTTCGTGGGCGACATGTCGTCGATTGCTGAAACGATTGACTGGACTGCGCTGCTATCCTAATCAAGAACCCTCGGTCGGTGAAGCGAGATCTGCCCGCAGGCGTCAAATCGTTCGGAAACTCGAGGTCGAGGCACGGCGTACGAAATCGTCGAACGGCGACTGAGCGACTGAGCCGAAGGCGGGGCTGTGGCTCTGTAGATTTCCCAGCTTCCGTCCCGCACTCGTTTGATGTGGTTGCGGTCACACTGCCAACTTCTACCACCGCCGCATTTTCACATCCCGTCTGGGATTGCTTCCCCTGACTGAATGTCTGGCGTAATTCGTGTACGTCTTGCTGGTGTCCCGCCGGTCGCTGCGTGCTTTTCCGGCCCGGGTGTTTGTTGGGCGGGTGGTATCGGTCCGCTGTTCGCGTGCCAGCGTCCCCTGCGAATCGGTCTCGTTCTTGCCCCTGGGCCAGCGCCGTTCTGCCGCGGGTCCTAGGCGATGGGGTGGATTGCAAACATCGAACCTTCTTGGACTTAGCCATCTCCTTGCTCAGCTCCCAGCGGTGCAGGGCGGCATGCTGAAATGGGGCGAACTCACAGCACTCGGCGACCAGCCTACCGCTCCGGCGAACCCGTTGTCGGCCTCCACCGTAACGCTCCTGGTACCGACGTGGTCACTTTGACACCCAGTTCCACGTGAGTAGGCTATTGTCGGGCAACAACTCTCACGCCTGATTGTTTCGGGCTACCACGAATTTGACGGAGGTCCACTGTGTTGAGCGGGATTTGTGCGCAGCTGTGGTCGTCTTCTCGTTCGAGTTTTGGGGCACGTCACGTTGAGCCGTTGGAGCCGCGACAGCTTCTCAGCGTCACGCCGGCCCACGTCACCAACATTATCGCAGACAACCGCGGTGAGGTTGTCTTCCAGATGGACCAGGCCATGGATCCCTCGACCGTTACCGGCGCGTCGGTCCAGATGCATACCGCCGGACCGGACGGCAAGTTTGGAACCGCCGACAACGTCAAGATCGGCGGACACGTCCGCTATTTCACCGGCAACAAGCGGATTACCTTCCGCACCTCGAATCTTCCCGTGAACACCACCTACAGCATGAAGCTCAACTCCAAGCGGCTGCTCTCCGTTGGCGGAATTAAGCTGGACGGCGAGTACAACGGGGGCAAGACGACCGGCGACGGCGTTGGTGGTGGCGATACCCTGATCATCTGCAAACAATACTCCGCCAGTTCCGGCGTCAATCCTGTCGCCCGTTTCACACTCGCGGCCGGGGGAGCGTTCAACGTCCAGCTCTTCGCCGACAAGACCCCTTTGAATGCCGCCAATTTCCTGGCCTACGTAAACGCTGCCGCTTATGACAGTGCGATCATCCACCGCTCCATTCCCGGATTCGTCGTGCAAGGTGGCGGCTATGTCGTCGACAAGAAGGATCAGCTTGTGACAGTCCCGCAGAATGCGCCGGTTGACAACGAGCCGCACATCACCAGCAACGTCCGCGGCACCATCGCCCTAGCGCGTCCGGGCGGGACCGGCGGCCTGGCCGACAAGGGAACTGATCAGTTTTTCTTCAACCTTGCTGATAACTCGACCAATCTCGACAACCAAGATGGCGGATTCACGGCCTTCGGGCAAGTAACGGATTCCAACGGCCTGGCGGTGATGGATTCGATCGCCGCCTTCCCCACCGTCAACGCCGGCGGCGCCTTTACGAATCTTCCGGTCCTCAATAGCGGCATCACCGCCAGCGCCGCCGCCAGCGATCCGGCCAATTCACTGATTTTGTTCCGGCGCGTCGCGGTCATCGACAAGGTCGTCCCCTTCGCGTAGTCGCAATCGATTTGAATCGCCCAGCAGACAAGGCCCCCAATACCCCGGGGCAGCTCTTATGCGCGATCAGAATTCCGCCAGATCGCCATATGAAACCGCAATCCTGTCCTCATCCCGGATCTCCATCCCGCCAATGAGCACCGCCAGCCGCTCTCGTGATGGTCCCTCGTCAGCGGGCGTCGAGATCACGGCCTCAAACTCAACAAAAGTCCCCAACTGCTCGACATCGTCGAGGTGAATCCGCACGTTGTGCAATAGGTAGAGCGTTCGCCGCTTGCGTACCACACCGCGCACCCCCAAGGCGTTTCCAAGCGCCGTCAGGACGGCCGCTGCGTCAGCTACGGGTACAGAAACGTACCGGCTGAACCGCGTCGCCGTTTCGTTCTCCCTTGCGTACCAGATCAATTCGGTTGCAGCACCCTGGATCTCCCGAAGCTTCAATCGTCCGGCCCGCGCATGGAAGTACGTATCGGTCTGCACCAGCACGCCCTGCCGCTTTGCTCCCAATTTCTCTGCGGCCTCTCGCGCCTGCTTGAGATCCCTGCACCGCGCTTTGAGTTCCAGGTTCCGCTTCATGCACTCCCCCAGTCTATAATCGTCACGTGTCGATCGCACTAGCCGGTTACGCTCCTACCATCACGCCGGGAATGCTGCCCGCGCCCGCGTTGAGGGACTGTATGTCCACATCCCATTTTGCTTCCACAAGTGCCACTACTGCGACTTCTACAGCATTACGCGGCAAACGCCCTCGCGAATGTCGGCATTTGTCGATCGGGTTCTCGCAGAGGCCGCGCTGTGGTCCGACTACGGCCCTGTCGGACCGCGCACCGTCTTCTTGGGCGGCGGAACACCATCACTTCTGCCGTTGCGCGAGATGTCGCGTTTGCTGAATGGCCTTAAGGAGCGATTCGATCTCTCCGCCGTTGAAGAATGGACCGTCGAGGTTAATCCCGCCACCGCCGCGAAGGACTATTGCGAGATGCTGCGTGCCCATGGCATCGATCGCCTGAGCTTTGGCGCCCAGAGTTTCAATCGCCAGGAACTCGAGACGCTCGAACGCCACCACGATCCCGACGACGTTCACCACAGCCTCGCCATCGCCCGCCAAGCCGGCTTCCGGCGCCTCAACTTAGATCTCATCTACGCCATCCCGGGACAGACTCTCGACTCCTGGTCCGACTCGCTCGAGCAGTCCATCGCACTAGGCACCACGCACCTCTCGGCCTATAATCTCACTTTTGAGCCAAACACCCCGATGGCCGTCAAGCTTCGCCTGGGTCAACTGCGCAAGGCCCCCGAATCGCTGGAACTCAAAATGTTCCGGCACGCTCGCCAGCGCCTCTTGTCCCGCGGCCTGGCGGCGTATGAGGTGAGTAACTATGCCGTTTCCGGCGAAGCGTGCCGACACAACCTCATTTACTGGACCGGCGGGAACTACGTCGGCCTCGGTCCCGCCGCCGCGTCCCACATCGAAGGTACGCGTTTCCGCAATCGGCCACACCTGCGCGAATGGGAACTCGCAATTGAATCGAAGCAACTGCCCGCCATCGACATTGAGACGCTCTCGCCAACGCGCCGGGCCGGTGAGCTCGCGATGCTCGTGCTGCGCCTCTCCCGCGGGTTAAACTTTGACGACTTTGCCGCCCGCACCGGATTGAATGCGCGCGTCATTTATCGAGACCTGATCGAGCGATTGATGCAACACCGGCTTATCGCCGCCAACGACCGTCGCATTGTGCTAACGGATCGCGGTTTGGAGCTCGCCGATGCAGTCGCCGCTGAGTTTCTGGACCCTTGCCCGTGATTGCAGGGCCCGTTTTTCTGGGCCTTTGTCTCGCTAAGCGCCCCCCATTTCACCGCCGATACCACCGATATCAAACCGTCCATTCGCCAGAATCGAATTGGTCGGCCGTAAGTTCGCCGGATTTCCCTGTTTGCCCCGACGGCAACTCAATCGTAGGTCAACGCTGTCGGGGAGGGATGGAGAGAAGATGCTCGGGTTCGTGCAAAGCTGGTTCTCGCCGCGCTGCAATCCAATCGGGATTGATTTCGGCACTGACTGCCTGCGGATGGCGCAGGTGCAGTGGACCGGCGAGGAATACAAGCTGATCGCGGCCGGCAGCGCCGACATCCCGCCACACGTGCGGACCGATAGCGCCGCGCGAACGACGTTCTTCATCGAAAGTGTCAAAGATTTGATCGCGCAGTGCGGCTTCCGGGGGCGTCAGACCATCCTGGCCCTGCCTGCCGCCTGCATGTTCGTGCGCCACCTTCGCATACCCAAGCTTGATGACGACGCGATGAAAAAGGCGCTTCCCTGGGAACTCCGCGGCAAGCTCCCGATCGATCCCATGCATGCCGTCCTCCGGCACATGATCGCCGGGGAGGTCTATCAGGACCAGGATCCGAAGTATGAGGTGATCGTCCTGGCCGCAGCCCGCGAGCGCGTGGATCAACTGCTCAATGCCGCCAGCCGCGCCAAGCTCGACGTGGTTGGTATGAACGTCGAACCTAAGGCGCTCGTCGATTGCTTCTCCAACATCTATCGTCGCCGCTCGGACCAGACCGCGACCACCTGCTATGTTGACATTGGTTGCACCGCATCCCGCGCCATGATCACCCGCGGCCAGGAGATCCTCTTTGCCCGCGTCATTCCGATCGGCGGCGACCAATTCACCCGCGCGGTTTCCGATGCACTGAAGATCGGTGCCCAGGATGCCAAGATTTTGCGCGTGAAGGTCGCCACCCAACAAAGCGCCGGTTTGGAAGAGAGCCGCTCGCGCTTCGACACGGAAGCCCAGGCCGCTACGCAGACCGACGAAGCCCCTCCTGACAATTCCTTCGCGTTGCTCGACAGTGCTCTCCGCAAATCGGAGGAGTCAGAGCAAACGGCAGCCGCGGCAGCCGCAACCGTTACAGCCGTCGAGGACGTGAAGCCCGCACCGACCGATGAATCCGATCAGCAGCGTCAGGTTTCCGAGGCCTGTCAGGAGCCGATCCATCGGCTCGTTGAGGAACTTACGCTCTGCCGGCGCTATTACGAATCGACGTTTCCGGACAAGCCGATCGATCGCATGATCTTCGTTGGCGGCGAGGCTCGCCAGCGAGCACTCTGCCAGCAGGTAGCCCGAGAGATGGGCCTTGCAGCGCAGATCGGCGACCCGCTCGTGCGCATGGGGCGAATCAGCGACCTCAGTGTCGAATGTGGCATTGATCGGCGACAGCCTCAACCCGCGTGGGCAGTTGCCATTGGGCTGAGCATGGGGGCTCGCGGAACGGCAGCGCAGGAGAGTGCAGCTCGCGCCGAGACGCTCGAACTGAATAAAGGATAACCATGGCTTCTCCTAATCAACTCAGCTTCCTGCCGGATGACTACATGGAGAAGAAGCTCCGCCGGCGCACCAATGCGATCCTCGGGACGCTCTTTCTCGTTGTCGTCATCGCGATCGGCGGGACCCTGTTCCTTAGGGAACGTGCTACTCGAGCGATGCTCGCGCGCAAGGCCAACCTCGAGATGCAGCTCACCGAGGCGGCCAAGCCGATCGAGCAGTTCAACCAGATGCAGCAGAAGCAGCAGGAGCTGGGTCGCCAGGCGGACATCACCGCATCGCTGCTCGAACGCGTTCCGCGCAGCTATCTGCTGGCGGAGATCACCAACGCCATCCCATCGGGTGTGTCGCTGATCGACTTCAACCTCGCGTCCAAGCTCCGCCCCAATAAGCCCGCTCCCGCCGCCAAGACCGCTTTCGACAAGCGCAAGGCCCAAAACAACGCCCCTGAGAAAGACCTCCCCCAGGCCCGTTTCTACGACGTCACCATGCGCCTGACCGGCGTCGCCGCCACCGACGTGCAGGTCGCTCAGTTCATGAGCAAGCTGAATCACTCCACCCTGCTTCAGGACGTCAATCTCGTCGTCAGCGAACAGTTCAAGAAAGGCAATGACGTGCTGCGGAAGTTCCAGGTCGAGATGACTCTCAATCCAAACGCGCAGGTGAGCATCGATGAATTCCAGAAGGACACCGCCACCGCCGCCATTCCGCTCGATCACTGATACGCATGAACCTTACCGGATAACCCCATGAAGATCGGTTTTCGCGAAATCATCTTTCTGACCCTGATGGCGGGAATTCTCGCCATCGCCTTCCTCTACTTCCGTAAGACCGACTCCAGTCGCCAGAGCCTCGTCGCAGAGATCGCAAAGGACCAGGGCGAATTGTCGAATCTCCACACCGCAACCGCCGGCATCGCGGATCTCGGCAAGAAGATCGACGAGCTTCAGAAAGCCATCGACTTCTTCCAGTCCCGCCTGCCTCAGGAGAAGGAGATCGACAAGATCCTCAAAGAGGTCTGGCAGATTGCCGAGGCGAACAACCTGCAGACCAAGACGATTCGTACGCTCAAGAGCGAACGCTTCGCCAGCTTTTCCGAACAGCCCATCCAACTCAGCCTGTCCGGAGATTTCAATGGGTTCTATTCGTTTCTCCTTCAGCTCGAAAAGCTTCCGCGCCTGACGCGCATCACCGACATGCGCCTCGAGAAAATCGATGACCATGACGGTGAGATGACCGCACAGATGGACATGAGCATCTTCTTCGAACCGGATACCGTCGCCACGGCAAACTGAGTTTGCAGATGAGTTCCCGAATCGCTTTGGAGCAATCATGAGCTTCGACAATTCCGCTGATCTTCAATCCGCTTCGACGCCGCAGGAAGACACCGACCTCTCGGCGGCGCTTTCCGGCTCCGAGGCGGCTTTCGTCACCGGCGAATCAAGCAAGCCCCCATCCACGCAGTACATCATCCTGGGGGGTTTGCTCATCCTGGCGCCGATCGTCATCTGGATCATGTACAACCGTAAAGGTCCTGCATCCGCTTCTGCTGCGGTAGCCAAGCCACCGGCCGCCGTCCAGACGGTTCGAACCTTCCTCAACTCCGGTCCCAGCGGAATCAAAGTCATGCGCGAGATGCTCCAGAGCACCGAGAAAATCGTGCAGGAGTTTCTCAAGTACCCGACCATGACGCAGGTTCCGCTGGCCGATCTGAAGACCAACCCGTTCCGATCCGCGGGTGCGAATGCGCCTGATCCCGATGCCGCTGCCCGACGTAAGCGCGAAGAGGAGCGTGCCGCGGTCGTCAAGGCGGTCCAGAATCTCCAGCTCCAATCCATCATGAGCGGCACTCACAAAGCGTGCATGATCAACAACGCACTATACACCGAGGGCCAACAGGTCGATCAGTTCACCATCGAGCGCATTGTCAACGGCGCCGTAATCGTCAAGAGCGGTCAATATCGCTTCGAACTGAAGATGCAGAGGTGATGTGCGGACAAAGCCGATCTGAAACAGTTTCTCAGGCTGAAGGAAACGACCCATGTTTGGAAGAAAACCCACAACCGCCGAGATCGCCGACGAGCAGCGTCTAAACCTGACCACACCGGAGGAACTTGAAGCCCTCTGGAAACCGTCGGCCTCCAAGGCCCGCAAGTCGGTCGAACAGCTGCTGCTGAATTCCGGTCACATCACCGAAGAGCAGCTCGCCCAGGCCCGCACGGTCCAGTCCCAGACGCCAGGCAAAAGCCTGGCACAGGTTCTGTTGACCATGAATGCCGCCAGCGAAGCCCAGATCCTGTCGGCCGTCGCCCAGACACTCGATCTCGATTTTGAAACCCCCGAGAAACAGGACATCGATCCCGAGGCGTTTTCGCTGCTGAGCCCTGATTTCATCCGCAAACAGCTCGTCATGCCGCTGCGATTTGACGACAAGCAGCTTGTCGTCGCGATGACCGATCCGGCTAACGTATTCCTGGTGGACGAGGTCAAGCGAAAAACCCACCGCGCAGTGAAGGTCGTTGTCACGACCGCCGGCGACATCGCCCGGGTCGTTGAAGCGATGACCGCCGAGTACGTCGACGTGAAGGTGGACGAAATCATCAAAGACATGGCTGAGGACGACGTCCAGCTCGTCAAGGACGAAAACGAGGCCGACACCGACCTCGCCCGCATCGGCAACGAATCGCCGATCATCCGTTTCGTCAACTACGTCATCCAGGACGCGATCAAGCAGGGGGCCAGTGACATCCATATCGAGCCCAAGGACAGGGCCCTGAAGATTCGCTACCGCATCGACGGCGTGATGTTCGAAGCCATGAACCCGCCCTACGCCATGCACGCCGCCATCGTCTCGCGTCTGAAGATCATGGCCAACCTCGACATCTCCGAACGCCGCCTCCCGCAGGATGGCCGCATTCGGGTGATGATGAACAACCGCAAGCTCGACCTCCGTGTCAGCACGCTTCCCACCGCCTTCGGTGAGAAGTGCGTGATGCGAATCCTCGACAATCGCTCCATCAGCGTACCACTCGAGCAGCTCGGCTTCGGCGATCACGAGCTTGAGATCTGGCGTCACCAGATCGACGAGCCCCACGGGATCCTTCTCGTCACCGGACCTACCGGCTCCGGTAAGACCACCACGCTCTATTCATCGCTCCGCGTGATGGATGGCAACAAGCTCAATATCAGCACCGTCGAAGACCCGATCGAATACCAGCTCTCCCAGGCGAACCAGGTACAGGTGCACGAGAAGATCGGCATGACGTTCAGTGCCGCGCTCCGCTCCCTGCTCCGCCAGGATCCGGACGTGATCATGCTGGGTGAAATCCGCGATGCCGAAACGGCGCGCATCGCAGTGCAGGCCGCGCTCACGGGGCACCTCGTGCTTTCCACGCTACACACGAATGACGCTCCCAGCTCAATCACGCGTCTGATAAACATTGGCGTCGAGCCGTATCTCATCAGCGCCTCGGTAAACGGCATCCTGGCCCAGCGCCTGGTCCGAAAAATCTGCCCGCATTGCCGCGAAAAATTCAGCCCCGGCGAGGAGACGAGGGGCTTTCTGAAATCACAGGGCTTTACGTCCGAAGAAATGTGGAAAGGAAAAGGCTGCGATCGGTGCCGCAAAACCGGCTATTCCGGCCGACTGGGCATCTACGAACTACTTCTCATGGACGATACGCTGCGCAACATGGTCACACGCAACCTGGACGTGACCGAGCTGCGCAAGCATTGCCGAGGCCGCGGCCTTAAGACCCTTCGCGAAGACGGCTTTGCGAAGGTGTGCAGTGGCATGACCACCGCCGATGAAGTTCTGCGTGTCACGGAGAGCGTGTAGCAACTAACAACGGGTAACAAGCGTCTAACAACGAGCAACTGAACATCATGAGCATTATCAACGACATCCTTCGGAACGCGGTCAACGCCAAGGCTTCTGACGTGCATATCAACGTCGGGCTGCCCCCATTGTTCCGCATCCATACCGTCGTCACCCCCAGTGACTTTCCCATCGTCACCCCTGAAGGCTCCATGCGTATCGCCAAGGAGATGATGAACGAAAAGCGCTGGGTCGAGTTCGAAGACAAGCGCGACAGCGACTTCTCCTACGAGATCCCCGGCGTCGGGCGCTTTCGTGTCAACGCCCACTACCAGCGTAACACCGTCGGGCTGGCCTTTAGAACGATCAATGACAAGATCCGCCCTCTCGATCAGCTCTTCTTGCCGGAGGTGGTCAACAAGCTGACACACCTGCCCCGTGGATTGATCCTGGTCACCGGGCCTACGGGTTCCGGCAAATCGACCACCCTTGCTGGCATGATCGAGGCAGTCAACCGGCGTGAACCCGACCATATCATCACGGTCGAAGACCCGATCGAATATGCATTCGTCTCCAACAAGTGCGCCATCGAGCAGCGCGAAATCGGTTCCGACTGTCCATCGTTCGAATCCGGGCTGCGTCACGCCCTGCGTCAGGATCCGGACGTGATCCTGGTCGGCGAAATGCGCGACCTTGAAACGACCAGCGCGGCCATCACCGCCGCCGAAACGGGCCACCTGGTCTTCTCGACCCTGCACACCGTCAACGCGCCGCAGACCATCGAGCGTATCATCGACATCTACCCCTCGGACGAGCAAAACCAGATCCGTTCGATGCTCGCCAATACGCTGCAGGCCGTTATCTCACAGACCCTGTTTAAGCGCTGCGACCAGCCGGGCATGATCCCTGGCGTGGAGATCATGCTCTGTACGCCCGCCGTGCGTAACTGCATTCGTGAAAATCGAATCTTTGAAATCCCCAACGTCATCGAAACCAGTCGGGGGCTGGGAATGCAGACACTGGACAGCTCGATCAAGCAGCTTTACGTGAACGGATACATCAGCCGTGAGGACGCGGTCGCCCAGGCCGCTCACCCGGAGAAACTGGAGAGATCGCTGGCAGCCTGAATGTAGGGCGGGTCTTATCCCCCCTTGGTGCTACAGGACGGACCAATGCCGACCTATCGCTACGAAACCAAGAACTCATCCGGAAAGGTTACGGCCGGCGTCCTCTCGGCTGCGAACCTCGCCGCCGCCGCCCAGCAGCTTCGTGACCGCGGTGAGTTCATCCTCGCACTGGGCTCGGCGGAAAGCGGCACCGTCAAGAAGAAGCTCAATCTCAACGTCTCCTTCGGCCCCAGCGGAAAGGATATCCAGAACTTCACCAGCCAGCTTGCTGTCATGATTCGCGCGGGCATTTCGATCCGAAGCGCTATCGAAGGCATCGCCGAGCAATGTGAGCATCCCAAGCTCAAGGTGATCCTCACCCAGATCAAGAAGGACGTCGAAGGCGGCAAGCAGTTCTCCGACGCGCTGATGCGCTATCCGAAAATCTTCTCGCCGCTTTACATCAACATGGTCAGGGCCTCCGAGCTTTCCGGTGGCTTCTCCCGCATGCTCGACAAGATCGCCGCCTATCTTTCGCAGCAGATCGAGACGCGCTCGATGGTCCGCGGCGCCATGATTTACCCCGGCATCATCGGCTGCATGGCCGTCGGCACCACCATCTTCCTGCTTACCTTCGTGCTGCCGCGCTTCATGCTAATTTTTAAGGGCCACGAAGCCGCGCTGCCCGCGCCCACCAAGGCGCTGCTTGCGATCTCCGGCTTCATGACCAGCTACTGGTACATCCTCGTGATCGTTGTCGGGATCCTGGTCTATGGCTTGGTCGTGCTGCTCAAGACGGATCAGGGTCGCTTCACCTTTGATAAGATCAAGCTCACCGTTCCCCTGTTCAAAAAGCTATTCCGTGCCCTCTACATCAGCCGCTCGCTGCATACCATGGGCCAGCTGGTAAACGCCGGCGTGCCGATGCTCGACACCATCGCCATTACTGCCGAGATCGCCGGAAACACGCTCTACCGCCGCATGTGGCGCAGCGTCTTCAGCTCCGTCAAACAGGGCAAGAAGATTTCCTGGACCCTCCAAAGGAACTCCCTGCTTCCCCGCCCCGTCGTGCAGATGATCTCTGCCGGCGAGGAATCCGGTAAGCTCGGCGAAGTCCTCGACGAAGTCTCCGAGTTCTACTCCCGCGAACTCAAAGCAGTGATCAAGTCTGTCACCGCGATGATCGAACCGATGATGATCGTCCTGATGGGCGGCCTGGTCGGCTTCATCGCGATGAGCATCATCCTCCCGATCTTCAAGCTCAGCAGTCTGGTGCATTAGGCGCCGGCCGCAGACGACAACCGCCCACATTTGCAGTTCGGGTGGGTCCGAGAAAAAGTCCTCAGGCGTCTCTCATTCTGGGGTTGCCCGCTTGCCGCAGCTTTCCCAGTATCCGATATCGTTACTGATGGACGTACGTATTCACCAGCGCATGCCCCGCTCTCGTCGGGGATTCACCCTCATCGAAAGCGCCGTGGTAACGATTATTATTGGCGTCGGCGTGGTCGGGCTCGTGCAGCTTCTGGCCGCCGGCTCCATGGCCAACGGCGCCAGCACCGAACTGACCACCGCCACCGAGCTTGCCAACAACATCAACGAAATGATGCAGGGTGCCGACTACTCAACCCTGCATTCCACATACGACAACAAAACCTACAGCCCGCCGCGTGATGCGCTGGGCGACTCTCTCTCTCAGTTCAGCGGATGGACTCAGAGCATCGACGTCCAGTACGTCGATCCCAATCTGATCACTTCCGCCGTCCCCGACACGCAATACGAGGTGACCTCCCGCGTCACGGTCACCGTCAGCCACAATGGGAAGTCGATCCTGACCGAAAAATGGCTCGTCGTTGCACCTAGTTGAGTTTTCCCATGCCCTACACAACCACTCATTCTCGTTCCACCAAGCGATCCTGCCGGCGCGGAATCGCTTCCGTTCTGGCGATGCTGTTCCTGGTTCTCTTCGCCGTCCTGGCGCTCGGCTTCTACTCCTCGGTGACGACTTCGGTCCAAATCGCCGGTAATGAGCAGCGATCCAATAAGGCTCGACTTGCGGCGGAATCCGGCGTGCAGTTCATGCGCTACCAACTCGCCCACGTGAACATCCCCAATGACAGCACGACGGTCCTCAGTGACCTCTACACCGATCTCAAGACAAGCCTCGAAGGCACCGCCAATCTCGGTTCCCACACGGTAAGCCTCGTCGACAACACGATCTACATCCCTGGCGAAACGGCCTCCTACATTCCACTCGACACCTCCGATGGCACCGGTTTCTCCGCCACCATCACCGAATGGAATGGCGGGATCGTCTGCAAGGTTTCCGGAATCAGTGGTGCGACTTCCACGACGGATTCCAAGAGCGTCAGCCTCGAGTTCGACCGCGTCAGCATCCCGTCCGATGCCTTCGACTATGCCATCGCATCCAAGGGGTCGATCTCCATGCAGAAGGGGACGCTCTCCGGCGTCAGCGGCGTCTCCACCAACGACATAGCCACCGTCATGTCCGCCAAGGGCTCCGGCGTCACCATCAACGTCAGCGGCGGAACGATCGGCGGCGATCTGAACGTCGTCAGCGGCGGCAACGCTTCGGTGACCGGCGGCTCCGTCGGTGGAACCTCCAATATCGCCCAGATCATGGACGATCACGTTCACACCGTCTCAACACCCAGCTTCCCCACCTTCGACACGACCGTCTTCAAGCAATACGCCACCAACACCTACTCGTCCGGATCGACGCTCACCAACGTGGTCATCCCCGCTGGAACCAACCCGAAATTCACCGGTGGCGCCACCATCCAGGGCATTCTCTACATTGAATCACCCAACACGGTTCAGTTCCGCGGCAATGTCAACCTGAACGGTTTCATCGTGTTCGAGGGGACCAACGACTCCAGCCAGAACGTCATCGACATGCGCGGCAACTTCACCTGGGGCCCTCTTCCGTCGGACCCACAGTTCGACTCGCTCCGCTCCACAACAGGCATCGCCATTCTCGCGCCCACCACGAGCATGACGATGTCTGGCAGCGCCGACTCCACCGTCCGCGGCAACGTCATTCTGGGCTCGTTCGACAACGCCGGCTCGGCAAACGTCACGATCGATCAGGGAACGCTCATGACCCTGGATAACGGCTCGACCGCCTCGGCAACCTTCAACAGCAGTAAGACCGTCAAATTCAAAGCCACAGGCAAGTTCAACCAGCCGTCCCAGGGCGTCATTTACGACACCAAATACACCCCCGTCGCGGGCAGCTTCCAGGAGCTCGACTAATGCGCCGCCTCATGCTCAATATTCATTCCATCTCTCGCCCCCGTTGCGCACGGGTCTTGGGCTGGTCGAGGGCATGATCTCCCTGGCCATCGTCGCCATGCTGCTCACTGCCGCGGGCGCCGCCTTCTGCTCCTCCGGCCAGGCCATCGAAGTCAACGATGAGTTCTTCCGCGCCTCCCAGGCCGCTCGCGTCAGCATCAACCGCATGCTGACTCAGTGCCGCAAGGGAACCGTCCTCACAACCTCCACCTCGGACAGTCTCAATTTCAATACCGATCTGATGCAGGACGTGTCCTACGCCTACGACTCAACCAATGACCAACTCCTGTTTGTCACCAACGACGTAACCACCGATCCCGACTACGTTCTGGCCCGCAACGTCACGGCCTGCACGTTCAGCTACGTTCACGGCACCAACCCCGCCACCAACGCCGACTGCATTGCCCGCGTCGCCATCTCCATCACGGTCACCGTTGGCAACAACAGCATCACGCTCTGCGGCTCCGCCGCCCCTCGCGCGATGATCGCATTCTGAAGCGCACACGCGCCCTCATCCCCGCGCCCGCAGAGGCGCTCGGTCCTAAGCATTCACGTCCCATAAGTTCTCCGCCTCCGTCAATCCAGCGAATCCAGAGAACCTGCACACTTGTCGGTCCGATCCTTCTATTGGATATCGCTGAGAGTGCGTGTTTACCGTTCCATCTCAAGCGCTCGGACCCGAGGGTTCACCCTCCTGGAGGCGGCATTTGTCTGCATGATTATCGGCATTGCGTTCGTTGGAGTCGTCCAGCTCTTCACCGTCGGCACCTACGCCAACCAGGAGTCCGGCGATCTCACGACCGCCCTCGGACTCGCCGGGAACATCCATGAGATGTCGCTCGGCCTTGCCTACACCGACCTTATCAGCCTCGACGGAATCACCCATAGTCCCCCCGTCGATGCCAGCAACACGACGCTCGATGACATGGCCGGCTGGACCCAGCAGGTCAGCGCGAGCTATGTCGATCCCAATCGTCTGAGCCTGACCGTTCCCAAAACCTCGCCCGAGCCAACCATCCTCATTACCGTCACGATCAGTCATAACGGTAACTTCGTCTATTCAACCCACTGGCTCGCCGCAGCTTCGCAATGGCCATAACGACGGCCGGAGCCGCATTCGTGAACGACGTCATCAAGAACCTCCGCAGTCCACGGCGCCGACCCTTCCGCTCAGGCATTGCCATCGTGCTGGCGATGCTCTTTCTGGTGCTCTTTGCCACGCTGGCGTTGGGCTTCTACGCGGCGGTCAGCACCTCGGTCCAGGTCAGCGGCAATGAGCGCCGCGCCAACGAGGCGATGCTTGCCGCCGAGTCCGGCATGGCATTCATCAAGTACCAGTTGGCCTCCCTGAATATCCCCGGCGGCACCTCGCCCGACCAGCTCTTCAACGTGGTTTACACCCAGCTCTCCTCACAGCTCAACGGCACCTCGAACATGGGGGACAACACAGTTCAGCTGAGCGCCGACCAGACCACCATTACCGTCCCCGGTCCCTCGGGCGCCTGGATCAACCTCGACGACAGCGGCAGCCAGTTCCAGGCCAGCATCAAGGAATTGGCCAACGGCCAGCAACTCGAGGTCCGTGTCACAGGCCAAGTCAGCGGGATCAACGTCTCGCGCAGCATCCAGCTTGACTATGCAGTTGCCCGGAACGCCAGCGACATCTTCAATTACGGCGTCGCCACCAACGGCACGCTCGCGCTCAGCGGCAACGCCAAGATCCAGGGGAAAACCGATCCCGCCAAGGGCAGTGTGCTGACCACCGCAACCGGCACCGGCAACGAGCCCATCACCATGAGCGGAAACTGCACAATCTCCGGCGACGTCTCCATGGCCAATCCCGACGGCTCCATTGGTTACTCCGGCAACGTCAGCATCGGCGGCAGCTCGTCACCCGCCGGCTGGGCAAGCCACGTCCATACCGGTGTCACCGCCCCCACCTTTCCCACCGTCGATACCGACGCCTTTGCCGCCTACGCCACGACCGACATCACCGGCCAGCCCTCCGGAAAGAGCTTCTCCAATATCCGCATCAAGGCCAACGCCAACCCCAGCTTCTCCGGGAATACCACGATCAAGGGCGTCATGTACATCGAGACCCCCAACCGCGTCACCTTTTCCGGAAACACCACGATCCAGGGCGTCATCGTCGTGCAGAACAACCCCACCGGAACCAACAACGCCCTCACCTTCAGCGGGAACGTCAGCGCCACCGGACCGGAAACCCTCCCCGCCAGCTACGGCGATCTCCGCAATCTCACCGGCTCGTTCATCCTGCGCACCAATTTCGCCCTCACCATGAGCGGCAATTTCGGAACCATCGGCGGTTCGATCGTGGTCGGCTCCATGACCTTCTCCGGAAACGCCGGCGGCACCGTCAATGGCACCGTCATCAGCACGACATCCGATCCCGTTCGCCTCTCGGGCAACAGCACCATCACCATCAACAGCCAGTCCACCAGCAACTACCCCGCCGGCGTGTTCTTCGGCAGCCATTTCGCACCGCTTCCGGCCACTTACGTCGAGAATCCCCAATGAGATCTCTCTTGCCCATCCGAGCCCGCGCCGGCCTGGGGATGGCCGAGGCCCTGATCAGCCTCGTCATCGTCGCCGTACTGCTGACCGCCGCCGCCGCTGCCTTCAAGGCCGCCGGCGACAGCGTCACCCAGAACGACCAATACTTCGAGGCGTCACAGGCCGCGCGCATCAGCCTCGCCCGTCTGCTCACGCAGATTCGCTGCGGCAGCGTCGATGAGGCCTCCACCTCCACCAGCCTGCACCTGATCACCGAAGACAATCAGGACATCACCTACAACTACGACGCCGCCACCCACGAGATCATTCTCGTGACCAACGACGACACCACCGACCCCGACTACGTCCTGGCCCGCAACGTCACGCAATGCGCTTTTGACATCCAGCTCGGCACCGATGCCAACAACGCCGAGTGCGTCGCCAGCGTCTCCATCGAGATTGCCGTCAAGTGCGGCAACAACGAAGTCCGCTTCAGCGGGTCCGCCGCCCCCCGGCGCAATCTCGCCTATTGATCACCCCCGCCCCGCCCCACGCTCCGCTGACCCCAGCGCTCCATCATAACCGCGCAACGTATCGACATGCGCTTGTGCAAAACCTCCGACTCACACCGTACCCACATCGTGCAAACTCCGCAGCGAACCGGCAACCATGCCGCTTGCACCCGATCCCACTACCGCATCAAAATTACCGGCTCTCCCGTATAGCCATTTCTGTCCGATAACCCCACCCGTTAATCCAGCCAATTCAGGAAAGCTGGGTACTTGCCAGCCGCGCCCCTGTATTGGATATCGCTGAGAGTGATTGTTTATCGTTCCATCTCACGAACTCGAACCCGCGGCTTCACACTCATTGAAGCCGCCTGCGTCACCATGATCGTCGGGGTGGCGTTCACCGCCGTCATGGGCCTCTTTGCCGCGTGCACCCAGCAGAACCGCATCGGCGGCAACATGACCACCGCCATGCTCCTCGCCGGCCACATCCAGGAGACCATGGCCGGCCTCTCCTTCAACGACCCGGCCTACGGCGCAGCCTACTTCGGCCCCGAGCCCGGCCAGACCCTCTCGGGCTATGACGATGTCGATGACTTCGACGGCTCCAGCTTCAATCCGCCGATCGATTCCTTCCGCCAGCCGATCCCCGACCTCAGCCAGTACACCCAGACCGTCTCGGTTGTGCCGGTCTACGCCATGCAGCTTTCCTCCAACGCCGACGCCGAGCATCCCACCATCCCCAAAACCACCTACACCGGCGCCGTCCGGGTGACCGTCCATGTGCTCTATCAGGCCACACCGGATTCGTCCCCCGCGGAGATCTATAACACCAGTTGGATTCGCGTGAACCAATGAGGCTTGTCATGACCAGGTTTCACCTCGAGCGCGCCCGCCGTGGAATGACGGTGGTCATCGCCATGTTCTTCCTCGCGATCACCTCCACGCTGGCACTGGCCATGTATGCCGCCTCCACGACCACCACGCTCACCGCGCACAACATGATGGACGGCGAGCGCGCCGCGCTGCCGCCGAATCGGGCCTGCGCTGGATGTCCTGGCGCTTTACCCAGATGGCCCGCCCCAAGACGACCGTCGGCAAGATCACCGCCACCGTTGCCTCGGGCCTCTGGCCCGGCATCCGCTCCGCGATCACCACCGATCTCTCCGGAATGCTCACCCCCTCCGAGCGCACCGTGAGCTGGGACGGCACCACCCTCAGCACCAGCCCGATTGCCGTCGATGACACGGGGATCGACAATCCCGACGGCGCCCGCTTCGTCATCTCCATGACGCCTCACCCCCTCTTCGCCGGCGACCCGCTCGATGCCCGCTCCCTCCACGTCACCTCCACCGGCACCTACCAGGGCGCCAAGCGCGTGATGTCCATGGACTTCACCATCGACAAGAAGGTGAAGTTCGCCATCGTCGGCAAGGTCCCCATCCAGCTCGGCCGCAATACGATCGTCGAGGGCAATATCGCCATGGGCACCTCCAGCAAGTACCCGCCGATCTACATGCTCAGCGACTTCCACGATCTCGACACCACCCTCGGCGCCCAGATCGACGCTTTTGACGCCTTCCTGGCCGCCAATCACAAGGGCTACGACAGTCGCATCGCCAAGACCAATTCCGATGAATGGAACAAGGCCCTGGCCGCCGGCTACACCGACTACAACGGCGACGGCTACATGGACGAATACGACCTCTTCCTCAAGCACTACGACACCAACGGCGACAAAGCCATCAGCAAAGAGGAGTTCACCGACCCCACCACCGGACAGCTCTACGATCCCGATCTCTTCGCCGCCATCGATTCCCTGGGCGCTCCGCAGTACGCCGGCGATCCCGTCCGCTCCGGCTACCAGGACGGCATCATCGACAACCGCGACGGCTACGCCAAAGTTCGCGGCCAGGTCTCCATGGCCACCACAGCCAGCGACTGGAACGCCCACCTCTCCTCCGGCACCACCATCCAAGACAACATGCGCGGCCCCGTTTCGCCCACCGACACCACGCTGGCCCCGGTCGTCTTCGGCGCAAGCTCCAACGACCTCTTCGATCTGAGCCCCTCCGACTTCGACACCTCCGGGTTCCTCGCCGAAACGGGCACCAACGCGGGCGCCACCCAGACCGCCGGCGGGGCTCAGGTCACTATTGAGAACAAGACGCTCTCGGCCACCGACACGCAGGTCATGCAGGTGACCAACCCCGGCAAGACCTCCTTCAACACCGGCGACGTCGTCCTCAAGAGCGACTTCGACGCCGCCAACGCGGGGCTTTCACGGAGGAACCAGGCCAGCGGCACCGACCTCACGCCCGCCAACGCCGTCGAGCACACCCCCTACGGCTCCACCAGCTACCAGGCCACCTACAGCCGACCCGTCTTCCGCAACATGCACTTCAAGAACGTCGTCATCCCCAAGGGCCTCAACGCCCTCTTCGACAACTGCACCTTCGACGGCGTCACCTACGTCCAGCTCACCACCAACATCACCGACTCCCACGGCAACACCACGACGAGCAAAGACGATGGCATGACCTGGTCCAAGCGCATGAAGTCCGGCTCGTTCTCCTCCAACACCACGCTCACCGCTTCCAATTCCTACGGCTACACCGACGGCAACAACCTCCGCTTCAACAACTGCAACATCGACGGGCCCATCGCCTCGGATGTCCCGACCGCCTACACCCACTTCTCCGACAGTTGGGAGTTCACCGGCGCAACCCTGTTCAACAATCAGGTGGACCAGACCGCAACGATGGTCTGCCCCCAGACCAACATCGAAATGGGCTCCTTCACCGATCCCGCGCAGGCCCCCAGCACGCTCATCGGCGTGGTCGTCGCCGGCAACATCGACATCCGCGGCTCCTCGGTGGTGGATGGTTCGATCATCGTCACCGGCGATGGCGCTGGAAACACCACCATGGGGTGGTTCGGCCCCTCCGACTCCAGCACGGATCCCACATCCCCCATGCCCGAAGGCGGCTGGGGCCACCTGATCATCCGCTACAACCCCTACCGCTCCCTCCCCGACGGCATCAACGTTGCCGTGGACATCCTCCCCAACCCCGCCACCTACCAGGAGTCGCAATGACTCCCCTTTGCCTCCCTCATCGTCGCGCCCGTCGCGGCCTTGGCCTGGTCGAGCTCCTCGCCGCCCTGGTCATCACGGCCAGCCTGCTGACCGCAATGGCCATCGCCGTCCAGAAGCACCTTTGCCGGTTACCAGATCAACCAGCAGCAATCGACGCTGCTTCAGAGTGCCCGCATCGCGCTCAACCGCATGCTCGCCGATATCCGCCAATCCAGCCTGCACGCCCCCTATACCGCCTCCAAAAGCGCCGATTTCGCCGGCGGCAGCATCGTCACCGACACCGGCATCCAGATGTACGACCCCCGGAACGTTCTGATCGTCTACCGCTACGATGCCGCCAACCAGCGCCTGCTTGCCATCGTCAATGGCGAGAGCTATCCGCTTCTGGAAGGTGTCCAGAACTTCACCGTCACCATGGAACCGATGCGCAGCGCCGAGTCCGTCCGCACGGGCGGCAGTTGGGACCTCCTTGAGCGCGCCACGCTTCTGCTCACCCTCAAAACGAACGATCTCAATTCGACCCCCATCGAAGGCCCCGGCGGTCTTTCCCTGACCCTCAGCGCCTCGGTCATGCCCCGCCGCAACGCCTGGTGACCGACCCCTTTCTGACTGCGACTCGATCACGGCGTCGACTTGGGCACTTAAAGCGATTGTCCCGGCCGCCGTAACACCCTGGAGCGTGTTATGGACTTTCCACGCCCCAGTTCCAATTCCCGCCAACCTCGGGGCGGCCGCGATAGCCGGACGGTTCGCAAATCGTCCCAACAGAGGACATTCCGCTCCCATGTCGCCTGCGATTCGGCTCCCGACCCACACCGTACTCTCACCGTTGTAGTACCGTACCCTCCCCACCCGGCCGCCGACCCCGTTTTTGCCCCTTCTGACGACATGGTGGTCCGAACATGACAATTTGTCGTAGCAGCAAAATGGCTCAAGGTATCGCAAATCCGGTCAACTTTGCAGCAGCGTTGCATGCGGCGACGGAGGCGTTTCTGCCAATGGGACAGGGACGGTATACTACAATTTAGCGGCCAATGGCATCACCGCAGCGATGAAGCTGCTCGGCGCAAACCAAACGGACCAAGCGAACGGGCCGTTTGATTACGACTACGCTGGGATTGAGCAGGCAGGCCCGCCTTGTCCTCGTGCATTCGGCCCGTTAATCGGTTAACATACCCATGCCGCGCCACGACAAGTCGAGGACAACATGCGAAACGCCGTCCTGGTCGTCTTTGCTGTATTCATCGTCGCGCTTCTGGGGATCGTGGGCTATTACATCAGCTACACCAACTCCATCAACGCAGACCTGGCAAAGTTCGAAGCGGAGGCGGCCAGCCATAAGAAGGTGACGGTGGAGATTGCCGTAACCCCGCCGGCGAACACACCCCGGGGGCAGGTCCTCTACATCTCCGGTTCAGTACCGGCGCTGGGCAACTGGGACGCCGCCGGCATTCCGCTCAAGGCCGGCGCCGATGGCAGGCAGCACGCCAACGTCGAGCTTCTCTCGGGCATCGACTACGCCTTCAAGGTGACGCGCGGCACGTGGAGCACGGTCGAGGCCGACGCCCACGGCAAGGACATCGCCAATCGCACGTTCGTCGCCGCGCCCCGGCAGGTCGTGGACGCCACGGTTGCCAACTGGATCGACCAGGGCAAGGCCGTTCCCGGCCGGGTCACGCTCACCGGCGACATCCGCCTGCACAAGAAATTCCGTTCCGAGATTCTCAACAACGAGCGCACGCTGATTGTCTATCTGCCGCCGGGGTACGATCAATCCGCAGAGCGCTACCCCGTCCTCTACATGCAGGACGGCCAGAACCTCTTTGACGAATCGACCAGCTACCAGGGCATCGAATGGAAGATGGACGAGACGGCCCAGGAGCTGATCGCCTCCCGCAAGATCTCGCCGCTGATCATCGTGGGCATTTACAACACCGAGCAACGCACCGCCGAATTCACCCCGCCGTCGCTCGCCGGCAAAGGTCCTGCCCACGGCGATCAGTACGCGAAGATGGTCGTCACGGAGGTAAAGCCTTTTATTGATTCCCACTACCGCACGCTGACGGACCGCGAGCATACCGGCATCGGTGGCGCTTCGCAGGGCGCGCTGATCGCCATGTACACCGCGAAGGAGAATCCGACGATCTTCGGCAAGATGCTGCTGATGTCACCGTGGCTCCACCTCAACGGCAAGCCGGTCCTGGCCGACTGGCTGGGCGACGGCACGTGGCTCCGGGACGAGAGGATCTATATCGAAATGGGCACTGAGCCCGGCGACAACTACCCGACAACCAATCCCATCGCCGATTCGCAACCGCTCGCTGCGGCATTGCAGAAGTCCGGGCTCACCAGCGGCAGGGATTTTAAGTACCGGGAGATTCTGGGCGGCCGCCACAACGAAGCCGCCTGGGCAAGCACGATTTCGCAACCGCTGCAGTTTCTCTACGGCATCTCCGGAGTCGCGCTGGGCAGGGAATGAATCAAGCCGGAAGCCGCCGCCGATCGATGTAAGACGAAATGGCGGATTTCGAGATGTACCGCGAGCTGATGGCCAGCTACTACGACCAGGTCAGCCAGCTCGCCTATCTGTTTGACCCTTTCCAGCTGGCCCGGGAATACGACTCGGTTTATGCGACCGCAGGAAGCTGGCTGCGCGATCTGGCCCTGGCGGTGCAGGAGATGACGCGCGGCAAGCGTGTCCTGGAAATTGCCGCCGGACACGGCAGGTGGACCCGGTACATCGTCGATGTCGCCCGGCACGTGCTTGCCACCGACGCCTCCGAGCGCATGCTTGCCCAGGCGAAACAGCTCGTCGCCGCCGGGCGCCCACTGCCCCCGCCCAACTGCGCATTTCAGCGGGTCGACGCCTTCTCTCTGGGTTCAATTTCACTGGAATTCGATTGCGCCGTTGCCGTGAACTTCTTCCAACACGTGCCCCGCGCCCGACTCGGCGTCTTCATGGACTCGGTCAACCGCAAACTTGGGCCCGGGCGCGAGGTGCTGATCGCGGTCAACCGCCTCAAGTACAGCACGCGCGCCCGGTTCTACAAGAAGCCGGGCGAACCGGACTGGTTCGATCTCCGCCAGCTCTCCGACGGCTCGGTCTACGAGATCATCGACAACCCGTTTGACGATGCCCGCATCCATGCGCTGTTGTATGGTCGCGCAGCCGAGGTTCGCATTTACAACGGCGCCAAGTTCGACTGGGTGACCTACCGCGTCGCTTGAATGAATTTGAGGTCGTGGTTTGCAGGGTCAAATTCTTATTGTATGATTGAATGAGCATCGGCAAGTGGCCGATATTGAACATCATGAGGCGAACAAGAGTCCAACGACAGCAGGCACCGCTCCGGCAGTCGCAACAACAGCGACAGCAGCGCGGGCTCATGCGCGCTCGTTGACGACTCCCCGCCTCACCGGCCGGGAGTTCTTCCCGGCTGATTACGTCTCACACCAGCATCATCCGGGAAAGAGCAACCAGCCGTACGCACGCGCCTGGATCGCGTGAACGATCAGGGATCGTCTAACGGTAGGACGCTCGGCTCTGAACCGGGAAACGGTGGTTCGAATCCATCTCCCTGAGTGTGTGCCCGACAAATTGAGTCGTCGTCTAACCGGTAGGACACCAGACTTTGGCTCTGGCAATCGTGGTTCGAATCCACGCGACTCAGATTGCGTTGGGTTACGATGCTTTGGCCCTCTGGATCTTGAGAGCAGCGTAGCTTGGCAACTCGCCGACGAGCGGCGCGGCGTAGTTGCAGAAGGCTTTGCTCACGAACATGCCGCTACGATCGATGTATTTGCCGTCCATGGGGCGGGCGTTGATCGCGACCTTAGCCAGGGGAATTGTCCCATAGGTCGCCTTGTATTTCAGGCCTTTGGCACGTTGGATGGTGACCATGACGTCACCCCTGCCGCCAGCCGCCAGGCGCACGGCCTCTTTGCCGCACTGATACGCCTCGTCGATATCGAGCTTCACCGCGCGGTCGGCGGCACACATCTGAAGCGACTCGGTCACCTGAAACTCGCCGCGCCAGCCGAAGGTGTTGCTCAGCATGCGATGCAGCATCATCGCGGCACTGGTTCCCCCCATCGCGCCGAATTCAACGTTGTTGAACTTGTCGGTGGTGCGCGATGCGCTGACCGGCGTGCCGTCGGCGTAGCTGATTCCTTCGCCGCAGACGATCGAACAGAAGCCGTGGCGTTTGTAAGCTGCCTGACAGGCATCCAGAAACTTCTGTTCCTCGAAGGGCCGCTCCGGAAAGAGAATCACATGCGGCGCATCTCCCGGTCGCTTCTTCGCCAGAGCTGCCGCCGCAGGAAGCCAGCCGGCGCTTCGGCCCACGGTCTGAAAAATCGTGAACGGATCCACCCGCTGCATGTCCCGGGCAAGGATTCCGGCCTGAAGGACGCTCAGCGCAACGTAGCGCGCGGCCGATGGATAGCCAGGCGTGTGATCGACGCCGAACAGGTCGTTGTCCACCGTCTTGGGCACGCCCACGCCGATCATGTCGTAGCCGACCGAGCGGGCGTACCCGGTGATGCGATGGATGGTGTCCATCGTGTCGTTGCCGCCGATCATGAAGAGGTAGCGGATGTCGTATTTCCGCAGCGTTGCCAGAATGGGTGCGAAATCAGGCTCCTTGAGCTTGTGCCGGCTGGATCCCAGCGCGCTCGATGGCGTGGTGCGCAGCCCCCGGATCGTCGCGGCCGATTCCTTCGTGAGGTCCAGTAGAACATCACCGAGCACGCCATCGATGCCAAAGCGCATCCCAAAGATTCTGCGAATGTGACGCACCCGCCTGGCCCCGTCGATCACCCCTGCCAGCGAGGCGTTGATCACCGACGTCGGCCCGCCCGACTGACCCACCAGCGCATTTCCCTTGAGCATGGCTTTCTCTTTCTCCATCAGCATGAGTACAGTAGCCGGTAGATAGCCAACGAACTCTTTCTTGACAAGAGCGGTGAATTCCGGTGAGCAGTGCGACCAAGGCCAAGCCGGTCCTGTACCTCGGCGACGAAGCGCTGGTCAGCGCCGCCGCGTACCTGGCGGGCATGCTGAGCTTGTACGAATACCCCTTCGACTACGTGCCCAGCGGCGAACCGCTGCCGTTCGATCGGATTCAGCGGCGGGAGCTCTTTATCGTTAGCGATTATCCTGCGAGTCAGATGCGCGAGGCCGGTCAATTCGAGATTCTGCGTCAGGTCGAAGCCGGCGCAGGCCTGCTGATGATCGGCGGCTGGGAATCGTTCTGCGGCTCCGCCGGCAAATGGGCGGGCACGCCTGTCGCAACCGCTCTTCCGGTTCACATCGCCCGGCACGATGACCGGATCAACTGTGATCAACCGGCGTTAGTGCGGCAAGCGCTGCCGCACCGGATCACCGACGGCCTCCCCTGGCAGACCCGCCCCCCCGGCATCGGCGGCTTCAATCGTCTCACCGCCAAGCGAGACGCGACCGTCCTGCTTGAGGTGGAGCGATTCCAGGCGTATTGCGAACGAGACAGCGTTGCCTTCCGATCGCTCGATCGCAATCCCCTGCTGGTGGCCGGCTCCTGTGGCAAGGGCCGAACTGCCGCCCTGGCAACGGATCTCGCCCCTCACTGGGTCGGCGGCCTGGTGGACTGGGGAACCGGAAAACGCATCAGCGCCCGGGCGAGCGGGCGCTCCATCAATTGAAGTGGGCGACTGTTATGCGACGTTCATCCACAACCTCGTCCGTTGGGTCGGACGATGGGAGTAACACCACGAACAACGAAACAGCAACGGTATGACCGAATCATCATTTCAATTCACTCGACTTTCAAATGGCAACAAGACCCGATCGGCAGACCTCCGTGAAATCATCGGCGCTGGGAGGGCCAGCGAGACCTGGCTGTTTGTCAGCCCTCATGACGACGACGTGCCCCTTTCCTCCGGGCTCTTGATGCAGGCTGCTCGGGGCCGGAATCGATGTGCGGGCGCTCATCGTCACGGACGGCCGGATGGGCTATTGCACACTCGAACAGCGCGACTCCATCTCAGAGATTCGTCGGCAGGAGACCTATGAGTCGTATCAGATCCTCGGCGTGCCGAAGAACAAGATCGAGTACATCGGCTATCCCGACGGCGGTTTGACAGTCTTGTGTGGACGGCGCCGCGCCTTTCCAGGCGAGCCCGCCATTGAGGGACACATGGGCCTGAGCAATGCCTTCACCTGGCACCTGAGAAAGACCCGCCCTCACCGGGTTTTCGTCCCCACCCGCGCTGACCTGCATCCCGATCACCAGATCACCAATAATGAATTGATGATCTCACTTTTCCACGCAGCGGGTGCGATCTGGCCGCACCTTGCGGCACCTCTGGAAGACGTGCCCAAGGTCTATGAATTGGCGGTCTATTGTGATTTCCCGGAGCCCCCGACGTTGCAGATAGAGGCGACAACCGATGCGTTCGAAACAAAACTTCGGGCCGTCGCCGCCTATCGCTCACAGACCCAGATCGCCCGGCTGGTCGAGATCATTCGGAAAGCCGGGCCGTTCGAGTACGTGCGGGAGATAAGCTTTCGCTTCTACTCCCCGGCCAACTATCGCAGCATGTTCTGATCGTCTCGCTCGATTGGCGGCTCTTCGGACGGATCAACGGGAATTTGATAGCGTCCCGTCAGCCAGCGATTCAGATCGACAAGCCGGCAGCGGTCCGAACAGAAGGGATAATAAGCAGGAAGCGGCTCTTCGTTTTTGGGGTCGGGGACGGGGTTGTTACAGATCGGGCAGCGCATCTCATTTGCTGGACGGTTTGGCTCCCTTGGCTTTCGTCTCGGCTTTCGGCTTTGCTTCTGTTGTGGGCTTCGTCTCGGCGGCCGGTTTGGATTCCGCTTTCTTTGCCTCGCCGTCTGACTTGGCATTTCCGCCGCCGGTCTCGCTCTTGGCTTTTTCCTTGTAGCTCGAATCGCGATAGTCGGTGATATAGAAGCCCGACCCCTTGAAAATCAACCCCGCGCCGGTGCTGATCAGCCGCTTGACGCGGTTCTTGCCGCACTTCGGACACTTCTTCACCGGCGCAGCGGTGATCGACTGAAACTTCTCGAACTCGTGTCCACAGCCTTCGCAGCGGTATTCGTAAGTCGGCATAGCCAGATTCTCACTGTAATGTCGCAACAAGTCACGCCGACTTGCTCACCATCACCTGTGCGGGTGCAGGACCCGATCGTACAGAGCATATCCCTTCTGCAGAAGTTGTAAGACGGTCGGATCTTTGTACTTGTCGCTGGGTTGCTGCATGAGGGCTTCGTGAAGCTTGGGGTCGAACGGCGTCCCCGGCTTCGGCGCGATCACTTCGACATGTTGTGAGCCGAGCGCTTTCACGAGCTCGTCATGAACAATCTGCATTCCCTTCAAAAGCGTGGCCGCATCGGTCTTGGCCGGATCCACCTCAAGCCCGCTCGAAATTGTCCAAGATCGGAAGCAGGCTCTTGATCAGGCTGGTATTGGCAAACTGGATGCTTTGCTGCTTATCCTGCTCCAACCGGCGCTGGGCATTCTTGAAATCCGCCGAGACGCGGGCCAACTGCTCGAAGAGGCGGTCGCGCTCATCCTGCAATTTTCGCAGATCATCATCGAGATCGGCTGCCGCTTCGGCATCCTCGACGGGGCCGGCGCCGCCGTCTTGTTCGTCACCTAAATCATTGTCTGTAAATATATTATCCTCGGTCATACCATTCCTTCAGTCAGTGCAAACAGGCCTTTCGCGCGGTTTCTGCTGCTGACAAGGGCAAATGCCATGCCTTGCATGTCAGGCGCTCACTCCTGCCCGGAAATGATCGTCTTGAGCTTATCCAGAAAGCTCTTGCGCTGCGGAAGCGAGTTCCCGTCCTCGGTGCCCGCGAACTCGCGAAGGAGCTGCTTCTGCTTCTCGCTGAGCTTACGCGGCACTTCGATCAATACCTGCACAAGTTCATCGCCCGCACGATGCGTCCGCACATCGGGAAGGCCCTTGCTCTTGAGCTTAAATACCTCGCCATGCTGCGTGCCGGTCGGGATGTCGAGCTTGTCCGAGCCGTTGAGCGTCGGAACCTCCACCTGCGCGCCCAAGGCCGCCTGTGTGAACGTGATCGGAAACTGACAGACCAGATCGTTGTTGTGCCGGCTGAAGATCGGATGCGGCTTGACGCTGATGTAGCAATGCAGATCCCCCGCAGGCGCGCCATGTTCGCCGGGCTCGCCTTCGCCGCCAATGCGGACGGCTTGCCCGTCGTGCACACCCGCGGGAATGCGTACGGTAACGACGCGCTTGCGAAGCTGCCGGCCCGTCCCGCCACATTGCGGGCATTGCTCACGCACGACGGACCCGCGTCCCCGGCAGTTGGGACAGGTCGCGACCATGCGGAACATTCCGCCAAATCCCTGCTGCGCCACGCGGCCCTGCCCGCCGCATTGCGGGCACACAATTGGCGACGAGCCCGGCTTGCGCCCGTTCCCTTGCATCCTTCGCAGAAGTCCTGCTTTTCGAATTCGATCGTCTTCTCCGTCCCCGTAGCAACCTCTTTCAGCGTAAGCTCAACCTGCGTTTCCAGATCGAATCCACGTGCAACGCGCGCCCGTCCGCCACGTCCACCGAAGCCGCCGAACCCTCCAATGCCGCCGAAGATATCATCGAACATCGAGAAGATGTCCGAGACGTCCATGCCGCTGAAGTCGTGCTGGGCACTGACGCCGGCGTGGCCATACTGGTCGTACCGCCGGCGCTTCATGTCATCAGATAGTACTTCGTACGCCTCGGCGCATTCCTTGAAGCGCACTTCGGCTTCGGCTTTGTTGTCGCCGTTACGGTCCGGGTGGTACTTCATCGCCATCCGGCGATAGGCACGCTTGATCTCGTCGCCTGACGCCGTGCGGGTTACACCCAGGATTTCATAGTAGTCTCGTCTGGTAACAGCCATTCGTATTTCAGGTTATCGGCCTATCTCGTCCCCGACGCACAGCAGACGTGGTCGGCGACCCAAATAATACGTACGGCGGGCTTCGATGTCTCGTCCGCGAACCACCGTCAGTATCGCTCGAAATTCTTCGCGAGGCGCATTCAGGGCATCGACGCGCCCTGCCGGAATCCTTCCGGAGCGATCAGGCGGCACGTCCAGAAGGAAGTTTGCCCGACGAGCATTGCAAATCATGCGCATACCCAGCAGTTCCGCGTCGGATCGTGTCGGGTCGCTTGCGACGTGGAAAAACTCGTACCCGATCGGATCGCAAACCTCTGCCGGGATGTAATAGTCTTTCTCGTCCACTGTGTGCCACGGCTTGTAGCCTCCACGAGAGTCGGGCAGCAAGCGCTCGATCGCCATGAGATCGGTCGGCCAGGCGTAGTCCTGCTTGATCTTTGAGCCGTCTCCGACACCGATATTTAACATGATCATTGTCTGCGGCTGGAGTCGCGCGATCTGTTGGTATTGCTGCTGGCGACCTTCGGCACCGAGGACGCCCGGGATATCGATCCAGACTTCCATGAGCGGGCCGTAGCGCGTCAGCAGCTCTTCGATCTGGGCGAATTGGAAATCGCGGTATTGCTGCGTGGTGGCAGCTTCGTAGAGTGGGACATCGCTCGGGGTTGTCGAGCCGAAGCGATGATGGTTGTCCCAGGAACAGTAGTAAAGACCGGGAAGGACGCCGTGCCTCTGACACGCATGGATGAACACTTCGACCACGTCGGTTCGATGGGAGCTTGTTGCAACATCGTAGTCGGTCCAGTTGCTGGGCCAGAGACAGTGGCCAGCCACGTGCTTTGCCGTCAGAACGGCGTACTTCATCCCTGCATCGCCGGCAACAGAGATCCACTGATCGACATCCAGGTGGTCCGGTGCGTAGGCCGTGGAGGCATCGTTTCCGGTCGGAAGCTCCGAATCGACAAATGTGCTCATGCCAAAGTGGATGAACATGCCGTAGTCGAGTGATTCCCACTTCTGCAGGGCTTCGAGCGAATGGCGCCGGGCGCCGTGCGGAGGATGACGGGAATTGTGATCCACGGAAATGGGAACTGCCAGTCGCAGATCGACTCACGGAAGAAGCGCTACTTCATGTATGAAAATCCGCAGGGGCGCAAATCTCGCGGAGCGTTGACTCTGCGAATGTCTGCGCCCCTGCGGGTCAGGGGTATCAACACGGAAGATCACTTCTCTCCGTGCACAACAAATCATTGGCGAAATCAGGCCACCGCGCCGGCGACCGGCGTCGCCTCTTCGCCCTTCTTCTCCTTGAGTTCGGTGACCAGAACATCGGTGGTCAATGCCAGACCGCTGACGGACGCCGCGTTGAGTAGCGCCGTTCGGGCTACCTTCGTCGGATCGATGATGCCCATCTTGTAGAGATCGCCAAACTCACCGGTGGCGGCGTTGTAGCCATAATTCGCGCTCTTGTTTTCCAGAATTTGCGCGACAACCACTTCACCATCCTCACCGGCGTTATCCGCGATCTGCCGTGCCGGCGACCGCAGCGCTTCGGCAATGATGTCGAAGCCGATCTTCTCGTCGCCCTTGGCCCTGGCCTTGGCGTTCTCCACGGCCTCGATGGCTCGGAGGAACGCAACGCCACCGCCAGGGACGATGCCTTCCTCGGCTGCTGCTTTGGTGGCGTGGAGCGCATCGTCAATCAGGTCCTTGCGCTCTTTCATCTCGGTCTCGGTATTGGCACCGGCTTTAACCACTGCAACGCCGCCGGTCAGCTTCGCCAGGCGCTCCTGGAGCTTCTCGCGATCGTAGTCGCTGGTCGTGGTTTCGATCTGCTTGCGAATCTGATCAGCACGGGCCTGAATGTCCTTCTTCTTGCCGGCGCCTTCAACGATCAGGGTGTTGTCCTTGTCCACGACGATGCGCTTGGCCTGGCCGAGGTCGTCCAGCTCAACATTCTCAAGCTTGATGCCCAGATCCTCGGAGATGAACTTTCCGCCCGTGACGACGGCGAGGTCACCCATCATGGCCTTGCGGCGGTCGCCAAATCCCGGGGCCTTGACCGCACAAACGTTCAGGACGCCGCGCAGCTTGTTGACCACCAGCGCCGCAAGCGCCTCCGCTTCCACGTCTTCGGCGATGATCAGCAGCGGCTTTCCACCGCTGACGATCTTGTTCAGTAGCGGCAGCAGCTCGGCGAGATTCGAGATCTTCTTCTCGTGCAGCAGGATGTAAGCGTCTTCCAGGATGGCTTCCAGCGTCGTCGGATTCGTCAGGAAGTACGGGGAGAGATACCCCTTGTCGAACTGCATGCCTTCCGTGTACTCGAGAGTGCTCTCGGTGCTCTTGCCTTCATCGACGGTGATGACACCTTCCTTGCCGACCTTCTCCATCGCCTCGGCCATCAGCTCACCGATGTGCTCGTCGCCGTTGGCGGAAATCGTGGCTACGCGCTTGTAGTCGTCGCGGCCCTTGACGGGCTTGGAGATATTCTTGATCGCCTCTGCTGCAACGTCGGCTGCCTTGACGATCCCGCGTTGAATCTGGACCGGATTAGCAGCGCCGCTGGTCACGTACTTGAGCCCTTCGACGTAAATCGCCTCGGCCAGCACGGTCGCAGTGGTCGTCCCATCGCCGGCGACGTCGCCAGTCTTGGAGGCGACGGTGTTCACGAGCTTGGCGCCCATGTTCTGGAACGGATCGGGCAGCTCAATCTCCTTGGAAACCGTCACGCCGTCCTTGGTAATGCGAGGGCTGCCAAAGGATTTTTGTAAGACGACGTTCCGGCCGCGCGGCCCGAGTGTTGCCTTGACGGCCCGGGCGAGCTGCGTCAGCCCCTGCGCGATCTCCGCGCGAGCGTCGGATTCGAATTTCATCTGTTTCGAGGCCATGATTGCTCCGTTTGTTGTTTGTTGTGTGTCGTGTGTTGTTTGCTCATCCGCGTCCGTCTTCACTACGAACAACAGACCACAAACAACAAACCCTTACTCAAGCACTCCGAGCAGGTCGCTCTCGCGCAGAATCACAAACTTCTCACCTTCCACTTCAATGTCCGTGCCGGAATACTTGCCGTAGAAAACAGTATCGCCGCGCGGACCGACAACTCCATGCGCTTGCCCTTGTCATCGAGCTTGCCAGGGCCGACGGAGATCACCTTCCCTTTGGTCGGTTTCTCCTTGGCCGAATCCGGCAGCACGATGCCGCTCTTGGTCTTCTCTTCCGCTTCCGATTGCTTGACGATCACACGATCTGCGAGGGGTCGAAGTTTCATTGTTCTGTTCCTTGCTATCTGTCTTCCTGGATTTCGTTAACTCACTCGATCATTCGGGGGCGAGCCTAGAAGTCGCCCATGCCACCCATGCCACCCATGCCACCCATGCCGCCACCCATGCCACCCATGCCGCCGCCCATGCCGCCGTGGGCGTGGTCATCGCCGCCGGCTTTCTTGGGCTTTTCCACGACGATGCAATCAGTGGTGAGCAGGAGGATCGCGACCTCGGCTGCGTTTTGAATGGCCGTGCGCTCGACCTTGGTCGGGGTGAGGATGCCGGCCTTCATCATGTCAACATATTCGCTGGTGAGCGCGTTCCAGCCCTCGGTGTTCCTGGACTCCATCACGCGGCGAACGACGACCGCGCCGGATTCACCGGCGTTCTCTGCGATCTGTCGAAGCGGCGAGGTCAAAGCGTTGCGAACAACCTTCACGCCCGCCGCTTCGTCGCCTTCCAGTTTCAGATTTGAACCACCGTTAAGCGCCTTCATCGCGCGGATCAGCGCTACGCCCCCACCGGCGACGACGCCTTCTTCGACCGCTGCCCGGGTTGCATGCAGTGCATCCTCGATGCGCGCCTTCTTTTCCTTCAATTCCGCTTCAGTCGCCGCGCCGACGTTGATCTGCGCCACGCCGCCGGCGAGCTTCGCCAGCCGCTCCTGGAGCTTCTCGCGGTCGTAGTCGCTCGTTGTCGTCTCGATTTCCCGTCGAATCTGCTCGATCCGGCCCTGAATGGACTTGGTTTCGCCCGCGCCTTCGATAATGGTGGTGTTGTCGTTGTCGATGCGAACGAGCTTGGCCTGGCCGAGTTGGGCGATCTCTACCTTGTCCAACTCGATGCCGAGATCCTTCATGATCGCGTCGCCGCCTGTGAGCACCGCAATGTCTTCCAGCATCGCCTTGCGCCGATCGCCATAGCCCGGCGCCTTCACTGCGGCCACGTTCAGGATGCCGCGCAGTTTGTTGACGACCAGCGTCGCGAGCGCCTCTCCCTCAACATCCTCCGCGATGATCAACAGCGGCTTCTTCACCTTCTGGATCTTCTCCAGAAGAGGAATCAGCTTCGTCGCTGCCGAGATCTTGTCCTCATAGATCAGCACGAATGGCCGATCCAGCTCGACTGTCATCTCATCCGGATTGGTGATGAAGTTAGGAGAGAGGAAACCACGGTCGAACTGCATTCCCTCGACAACGTCGATGTCGGTCTCCAGGCTCTTGCCTTCCTCGACCGTGATCACGCCGTCTTTGCCCACGCGCTGAAATGCGTCGGCCATAATCATTCCGATTTCCCGATCGTTGTTCGCGGAAATCGACGCGACGTTGGCAATGTCGTCTTTCTTCGATGCATCGATCGGTCGCGACTGCTTCTTTAAGCTCTCGACCACCGCCCCAACGGCCTTGCGGATGCCGCGCCAGCGCCATCGCATCCGTGCCTGCCGCCAGATTGCGGTATCCTTCCTTGAAAATCGCCTCGGCCAGCACGGTCGCGGTCGTGGTCCCATCGCCGGCGACATCCGAGGTCTTGCTGGCCGCCTCCTTTACAAGCTTGGCGCCAATGTTCTCGTACTTGTCTTTGAGCTCCACCTCCTCGGCGACGGTCACGCCGTCCTTGGTGATGGTCGGGGCACCCCACCCCTTGTCGATCACCGCGTTGCGGCCCTTGGGGCCGAGAGTCACCTTGACGGCACGGGCGAGCTTCTCCACTCCGATGAGCAATGATTTGCGGGCTTCGGCATCGAAGGCCAGCTGCTTGGCGGCCATGTAACGGCTCCTTTCAATTTCAGGTTCAGTCAGTTTGACGAGTCCTCGCATTCCCTGTGTGCGAACGCTCAGACGCGCGGGCCAATAACAACTTCCGTGCCGGAACGATGCAGGAATGATCGGATCACAACCCCTTGATCAACAATCGGTTATGGAATCGGCGTCCAGGAAGCGCATTGGCGGCTTACTGTCACGCTGGCAGGAGTCTCAAAGTCAACCGCCCCGGCAGTTGCCATTGTGGCAGCCCCCCGACTCGGGCCCCGCTGCCCCAACTGCCAATGCATGACCACCGCCGCAAAGAACATCGGAAGCGGCGCTGCCATCCCGCTGAGCCGACCCCGATCGCATCCCTCAAACCCCAAAACAACCGCCCGTGCAACCAAACCGTTCGCATCGAGAATCGCCGGATCAACCTGGGAAGCATCGTTCCAATGCCAATCCCCGCCGGCAATATCGGCGATAGATCGCCGAAAGAAATGCGCGGACTCACCGCCGCCCCTCGGCATCCGGATTCCTGTCAGAGCGCGCCAGCCAACTCTAGCGGTCGTTCGCTACGACCCCTGGGTGGTCAGTCAGCCAACCTACACCGATCCCAATGGCGGTGTGTGGGGCGGTGCCCTCACCAATGACGAGGCGGGAGGGGCGAATATCGAATTGAAATTCGATCCAACCGGCAGCATCGAGGATCCGCTCCATGGCCAGAACTTCCACTGGATCCAGGCGCTGATCGCCAATTACCGCAGAAACACAGGGACTTCGACAAGTACCGGCCGCCTTGATGGTTACAGTGCCGGCATGCCGTTCTACGACCAGAACTCGGCTGCGGGGATCAAGGACGGCGTGGGATACTTCGCCGACATCCCCGGCGTGAACGAAGCGGAATATGAAGGCAATCTCGTGGGCGATGTTCAGTTTCAGGTCTTTCTCGCACTGGACAACGGCGCAGGCGGAGGCTTCGACCATAATGTGACGATCTATGGCGGCTACTGGTGGGGCTATCAGTATACCGCGGTCGACGTGCCCGAACCGCCAATGGCATTTGCCGGGGTGCTGGCACTCGTATGGTGTGTGCGAACCCGGCGACGGTGAGACACGTGTGATACCGCTTCTAGTTTTCAGTTGCGCTCTGGAAGCCAGGGCACTGCACAGACGCTTTTGATCAACTCGGGGTCGAGGCAGGATCGTTGCCAGGCATCGCAGGCCGCTTCACGCAGGGCATCGTAGTTGGCGTAGCTTCGGTTCGACCAGTAATGGCTGCGGAACCAGTGCCAGAGATTCTCCGTCGGGTTCAGTTCCGGCGAGCGCGGTGGAAGGTTGAGGAGCGTCACGTTCGCCGGCACCTTCAACCCGCCGGAGATGGGGTAGCCGGCTTGATCCCAGATCAGCACCCCATGCACGTCCGGGGCAATCTCCTTTGAGAGTTGATCGAAGAAGGCGTTGACGATCTGCGTGTTCAGGTTCGGCGCCAGCAGTCCGGCGGTGTTCCCGGTTTTCGGACAAACCGCCCCCAGCACGTACAGGTAATCATACTGCGTCTGCTTCACCGCCCGCGGTCGCGATCCCACCGGCGCCCACACCCGCGTCAGCGTGCCTTGCTGACCAAAGCGGGCTTCATCCTGGAACCAGATCTCGATGCGTTTGTCCGGATGCTGCTGGGCGATCTGCTCGATCAGTTCCGGGCACTTTTTTTAAAAGCCTCCTGTGCCGCCGGGTCCGCATCCTTGTGCTGCGGGCGTGGAACCAGGTCGTTGTACCCGATCGCGTGCAGCAGGTTGTAGACTGCGCTGAGGCAGCGGACCTTGCCGAACTCCTCTTTGAGGATGCGCTGCACGTCCACACCACGCAGCGTGCAGACGCCGCCGTCCTTCTCCGGGACCGGCCCGCCATCCAACCGCTGCTTGAGCCGCTGCTGTTCCGATGCGGCCAGCGGGGGCTTGCGGCCCTGCCCGCCTTCATTGCGCAAATGTTCTACGCCGCCCTCGTTGTACCACTTGACCCAGAACTGCACGCCGCGGCGGCTGTAGCCAAACTCCTCGGCCACCTGCGGTGCCGACTTCCCCCTCTTGGCCAGAGCGACGGCGTGCAGGCGGGTCACCATCTTGGGATCGTGTTCCGATCGTGCCAGCGTATGTAATTCCTCCACAGTGTGATGCTCCACCACGTGCATGATGCGGCCTCCTTGCCAGGTTCCGCACATCATGACACAAACTCATCGCTGGCGCGCCGGCGCGCAAGCAAAAAGTGGAAGCGGTATGAAGGGCGATCTGTGTTATACGGATCGGGATTGAGGCATGCTGCGCCAGACGGATGCACCGAACACCAAAGTAACCTTTGGGCCCCCGCAACCCGCCGCTTCGCCGACCCCATCTGCAGCAAACTCTCAATGAAATGGTACGAAGGAACTCCTGCGACATACTGACATCATATTGACATCCGCTTGTGCAAAAACTCGGACCCACACCGTACTCTCACCGTACCTACACCGTGCAAACTCCACCGTGTCAAAATGTCATCCCTGCGGCTTGCCAGTGCAGTTGTCAGCCCCTCCAGCCACTTCCACGCCCCCCAGACGCGGATTCTCTCCGGCCCGCCGTGCGCTGCGCCCAATGGGCGCAACCCAAGCCGTTTCATCCTGATCGTCGCCCAAACGCATCCCCATTCGTCATCCATACCAATCGGGGTTAAGGCATGCGCCAGGCGTGCTCAGGCATTTTCGCAAGACTGGCGAGCGCACCAGGAATCACAAACCGCATTAGTCCGCGTCAATTTCTGTTTCGGCGCCGATTTGCCTCTCGCGGCTCTGCGATAATGAGATCGCCCGGATCGCGCAGAACATTGGAATCTCCTTGCGCGCCTGGTTCTCCGCCGCCGCACGCGGGCCCGAGGTGCTGGTCTTGTGGCTCGGCCATTCTTCCAGTGCGTCCACCAATAGCCCAGCGTTCTGCAGCGCCTTCACGTACGCCTCCAGCGGCCGGTGGAACGTCCAGGTGTACTCGTTCGTCTTCGCTCCCGGATGCGCCACGATCGGGCTCTTTCGCGGCAGCAGATACCGGTCCACCCTGCGATACTGCACCTTCTGCGCCTGATCCCATCCCCAGCTCGTCTCCTTTGCTCCGCGGAAGCACGGGTGCATCATGGCGATGACGAATCGCCCGCCGACTTTGAGCGCCCTCGCGACACCCGCGAAAACCGGTTGGATCGGCTGAATGTTCTGAATCGCCAGCACGCACGCGGCCGCGTCGAAACGCCCCTCCGGCAGAAACTCCAGCTTTCGCGCATCGCCAACGTGATACTCGGGCAGGCGGACACCAGCGTCCGCTTTCAACTGTTCGTTCCGTTTTCGAGCCGACGCGATCAACTCCCCGGACGCATCGACTCCCGTCACGTTTGCCTCCCGCGCAAAAAGCAGCCTCGCAAGCACCCCCTGCCCGCAAGCGACATCCAGGATGTTCTGCCCCGGGGCCGGCGCCAAAAGCCGCATCACGCCGGGAAGCACCACCTCGCGCTGATATTCCGACCCCGCCTCGCCCACAAGCTGGTCGTACCAATCCGCCACCGGCGACCACTCGGTCGTCCCCGATCTTGCCTGCCGATTCTTTCCCTTACTTTGCTTCACGAGTGCATTGCAATACGCCAGATCCCTGCCGGCGGTCAAGCTCACGACTGCCGCTGCTTCCCAACCGCGAAGTTTAGCGGATCCTGCCCTCGCGTCGGCCCGTGTCCGTGTTACAATGGACGCGGTGCTCCTATGATCAATCACATCATACGGCTCGTTCCTCTCGCTTTGATCGTCTTCCTCGTCGGGTGCGCCAGCCCCTGGGAAAGGAATTACCAGGCCAATCCCCTCGTGGAGCGGAAATTCCCACCGACCAGCCGCGTCGATCGGCGGGTGGTCGAGTTTGAGCGCCTGGAGAACTACGAGAAGGCCGAGCGCCAGCGGCGGGTGGAGAGTCCCGTCTCGCCCGAGGACTACACCGAAGCCCAGCGCCTGGCCGCCAAGAACCGCCTGCTCGAAGCCCTGCAGCTTCCCGACCGCGGCGATTCGATCATGATCCTTGGCTGGTCGCGCTTCGCCGACACCGATCAACTCAACCTGCGCGGAGACAAGCTCGCCGACTTTGCCAGGAAGATTGGTGCCAACGTCGTCGTATCGAGCGCGGGTTTCATGGGTCAGGTCAATCGCATCGTCGATTATCCGCTGACCAGCTACACGAATTACTACACCTACGGCCACCGGAGCCGCGGCTTCTATTCCACCGAGAGTTCGACGGTCTGGGTACCCACGTCCGTCGTCGAGAACGAATACTTCTACGAGGCCGTCTTCCTGCGCCGCCTCGGGCACCCCACGACCGCGGCCACGGGCCCCTCGCCCTGACAATCCCGCCCGCTAGGAGAGCAACCGCTCCAGCTCCTCGCGTCCGAGCTTGGCGATCAGGCTGTTGTCCGCATTGATGATCGCATCCGCCAGCTCCCGCTTGTTCTGCTGAAGCTCCAGCACCTTCTCCTCGACCGTGTCCCTGGCGATCAGCCTGTACGCAAACACATTCTGCGTCTGCCCGATCCGATGCGCCCGGTCGATCGCCTGCGCCTCGACCGCGGGGTTCCACCACGGATCCAGCAGAAAGACATAGTTCGCCTCGGTCAGATTCAGTCCCAGCCCGCCGGCCTTCAAGCTGATCAGAAACAGCCGGCAATCCGGATCCCTCTGAAACCGCTCCACCCGGCTTTGCCGGTCGCGCGTCTGCCCGTCGAGATACTCGTAGATCACCTTCCTGGCATCGAGTTGCTTCCGCACCAGCGCCAGGAAGCTGGTAAACTGCGAGAAGACCAGCACCTTGTGCCCCTCCTCCACGACTTCATCCAGATGCTCGATCAACGTCTCCAGCTTGGCGCTCGGCCCCTCGGCCCGCGCTTCATCGATCAACCCCGGATGACAAGCCGCCTGCCGCAGCGCAGACAGCGCCTCGAGGATTTGGATCTTCGCCCGGTTCATCCCCACGCGCTCGATTTCACCGAGAAGTGATTGGCGGTAATGGGTCTTGAGTTCGTCGTACAGCGCCCGCTGCTCGGTTTCGAGCTCGCAGAAGATCGTCTGCTCCATCTTCTCGGGCAGATCCGCGGCCACCTGCCGCTTGGTGCGCCGCAGGATAAACGGCCTCACCGCCGCCGCGATGATTTTCCGTCCCTCGCTTTCCGCCTCCGTCTTGTTGTAACCCAGGTGCCGGAACGCCCCGGCCTTTCCGAGCATTCCCGGGTTGAGAAACTCGAACAAGCTCCACAATTCCCCCAGATGGTTCTCGATCGGCGTGCCGCTCATCGCCAGCCGATAGTTGCCGCGGAGAATCCGCGCCGCCTTGGCCGATTCGCTGGCCGGATTCTTGATCGCCTGCGCCTCGTCCAGCACGATGTAGTCGAAGGTGAAATCCTTGAAGTACGCCGCATCGCGCCGCAGCGTGCCGTAGGTCGTCAGCACCAGGTCGTAGTCGCCCAGGTGATCCGTGCCGCGCGTGCGATCGGCTCCGCTCTGATCGAGTACCCGCAACTTCGGCGTAAACCGCGCCGCCTCCTGCCGCCAGTTGAAGATCAGCGACCGCGGCACCACCACCAGCGACGGCCCCGCCTTGGCCTCTCGCCGCTGCTCCAGTATCGCCAGCACCTGTATCGTTTTGCCCAGCCCCATGTCATCCGCCAGGCACCCGCCAAATCCAAACCGCTGAAGAAACTGGAGCCACCCCAACCCCTGCTTCTGATACGCCCGCAACTCACCGACAAATCCCTCCGGCGCCTCCGTCGGCTGCACCCCTTCAAATGTGCGCAATTCGCGCCGCGCCGCGGCAAACGTCTCGTCGCAACGCGCCTCCGGCATCGACGCCAGGAGCGCATCCAGCAATCCCGCCTGGGTCTTGCGAAAGCGCAGCTTGCCGTCTTCCTCCACCCCCATCCCCGCCAGCAGCGCCATACTTCTGAAGCCATTCCTCCGGCAGCACCCCGATCGTCCCATCGTCTAGCACGACCGTCTTCTGCCCGTTCTCAGCGCCTCCAGCAGCGCCGGCAAACCAACAGTCTCCTCGCCAAACGACACCTCCGCCGTCAAATCGAACCAGTCGATTCCCGAGCTCACTTCCACGCGGATGGTCCCTGGCGTGCGGTACAACTTCCCCTCCGCTTCGACCTGCCACCCATGCGCGGTCAGCGCTACCACCGTCGCCGGCAACTGATCCTGCGCCAGCAGCAACACACTCCGCTGCATCCCCTGGTCCCAGACAGACCGGAACCCCAGCTGCACCAATTTCTCCCAGGCCTCCGACTCCGCTGCCGGATCGCGCCGAATGACCGTCCCGGCCGATTCATCAAACAGCGCCGGCTCCCCGACCCCGTGCTGAACGATTCGCCCCGCATAGTTGAAGCTCAACTCTGCCGAGACCCTGTCACTCCGCCACCCTCCGCGCTTCTGTTGAAACATCAGCCGCGGCGTCGGCTTCTCCAGCACCTGATCGATCCCCGCCTCTGGTGGCACCTCCACCGGCGGAACCGCAGGCAGTGCATAAACTTCCTTGAGCAGCTCCTTCGCCGCCCCGATCGGCATTATCCACCGCTCTTGCTGCATTGCCGCCAGCAGTTCAAAGGCTCCGAAATGCTGAACGTGCGAAATCCCAGCCCCGCGAATCATCAAACCGCTGTCCGAAATCAGCACGGGGTCTCGCAGCTTGATGCGCTCTTCGCCCCGCTGCAACCAGCCGCGCAGCTCGAACCGCGCCGCTCCACTCCGCGGCGAGAGCCCCAGCCGAAACTCCCATGCCGGCCCATCATCCCATGCAAGTGCGGTCAGATCCGAATCCCCCTTCTCCGCGCGCAGCATGCACCGCCCCGTCTCGCACATGCGCCTCAGCGTCGTCTCATATGCCGATGGCGGGAGGATAAACCTGCGAATCCCCCCGCTTCCGTAGGTGTACCCCCCGAGCTCTTTTGCTCCCAACAGCATTTGCGCGATCACCCGGTCCGCCTCATCGGGCACCGCCATCCACTGGTTTACATCGAACTGAAATCGCTTAAGCGCCTGCCACCGGCCGTTCTTCAGCCGCTCGGTCGCCAGTTCCATCACGACGCCCTGACGGATCGCAGCCGTCTCCTCCGCATCGATTACATAAACAATCCGCCGATCCTCCGGCCAGAGCTGCGCCGTCGCCCCCGCGTGTTTTCCCTGCGCCACCATCGACTCGCGAATCCGCACCATCCGGCGTTTCCACTCCGGCAGGTCTTTCCGCTGTCGCTCCGCCCGCACCTGGCTCGCCGGCCTCCAGCCGCTTCCTGACTCCTGCGCCTTCACCACCTGCTGCACATCCGCCGCCAGCATCGTCGCCCACAGATGCTTGCAGGGCTCCAGCCGGTCCCGCTGAAACGGGCAGGAGCACTCTCCATGCCACTTGCCGTTGGGATACAGCGAGATCGCGACGTCGTAGAGCGTCGATCCGCGCACCTTCGCCCGGATCAGCCGGTCGTTGATCTGCTCGATGCGCACCTGCCCGTCGAGAAAGTAATCCCGCCCCCGCTCCCTGACGCCGTTGGTGAATGCCGATCGATATCGTTGTGCCAGGGTCAAACCGCCTGCTCCCGTCCAAAGTCAAACCGTCTATTATTGCGCCCCCGCTGCCTCAATGAAAGATAGCCGCCGGCTTTCTGCAAGCCGGCGGCCATTCTTTCCCCGGCGCTTGGGCAGAATCCGAAGGAAACACGCCAGACAAGACTTCGCATTCCCCATCATCAGCTCCTGCCGCAGCGGGTTCGAGCTATCGCCCGGCTTCAGGATAGCGAAGTACCTGACGATCTACCCAATCTTGCTGAACTGCCTGTTGCCCCTTGAGGTGCATCGTCGTCTCGTGCCCCATCATCTGCACCGACTCACCAGAACACCTTGCGGCGTTCATCTGGAGACGCAGTAGGCAGACGGTGACAAACCCCTTGCGGAGTGATGATCGACCCAGATCAGCTTCTCCGGGGTGGCAACTTCGCGCTTTTTGCAGCGGCGTGTCGTCGCTTTCTCAGTCGGTATGCCCACGCCCGAATGATCCGGCCCTGTCCGTGCGTGCTTCTCTATGTGGAGCTGCGCAGCACCGCCGGCGCCGTTGTGGGGTGGTCGGACTGAGACGACGATTCCGCGGTCGAAGGCGCTGCGTGCACCGGCGATGCATCGTCATCCATCGAACGGATGGTCGCCGGTTTCTCCGATCCAGTGCCCGCCGGAGCCGGACGGGTCTTGGCGATGATCGCGAGATTCTCCTTGGCCTGCCACCTTTCGACGACGGTCTGGTATTCGCTGACCGCCTCGGCATCGCGCCCGACAAAAGCAAGCGCTGTGGCATGATTCGCACGAAAGATGGGGTTGCTGGGCGCGGCCTTGGTGGCGCGGGCAAATGATTCCAGCGCCTGCTCATATTTTTTCTGGAGCAAACGGCACATCCCGAGATTGTTGAGAAGAATTCCGTCGTCCGGCGCGCGCTTCAGAGCGGCCGTGAGGCACGCAACGGCATCGTCAATGCGATCGGCGCGGACATACACGTCGGCAATCTCGTTGTACGCAGGCAGAAAGTCCGGATGTTGCCGAATCGTTTCATTCAGGACGAAGATCGCGTCACGGTCCCGGCCCTGGGCGACGAGAATCCTTGCAAATGTATATGACGTCTCCGCGGTCGGAGGACGGCCCGCGCCTGCTGCAAAGCTGTCGTCAGCAGCCGATGGATGGGCGCTGCTCATCGGGACCTTCTGGGTATGCGAGACGCATCCCGCAAGCCCGCTCAAGGCGAACATGCCGCAGAGGAAAAGCAATCCGGTGGTTTTCATATGGTGCATCATCATTTGTGCCCTCGACTACTGTGGATTGTAAGAGCTGGACTGGCCCACTGGCTGGAGCATGACGGCGCCGCTGGATCCGCGGCTCTCCTCCTTGGGCTTGTAGCTGTCCAGCATCTTCTGGTACGCCAGAAGCGTGCGTCCGCTGGAAGTCACCTCGCCCCCGACGAGCCTGCCCTTGACCACGTCCACGTGCTTGACACTGGCCCCCTGGTCGGAAATCGCCTGGCGTATGGCCCCCACGCGCATGGTATACAGCTCCTCGCTTGCCGCCCCCTGGAGAACGACGATCTGGCCGCAACCCCCGCGCGTGGCGTCGATCAATGTCTTGACCCGGTGGCTTCCGAGTTCGTTGAGTCGGGCGCTGCCGGGGTTGAAATCTTCCGGGTACACGGCGCTTTCGGCGGCAATGCCGTTATAGACGTTCTGTGCCAGCGCCATGCGGATGGAAAGACGGTCATGGCGGGTCATATCCGCATCTCCATCCGTCTTGCCCTGATGGCTGTTCTGTGAACTGCATCCTGCGCCTGCGGCCAGAAGCGTCGCCGCGGCCGCCAGCGCCCAAATCGATCTCTTCGACATTTTCATCTCGCTCTCCATCGGTTGGTTTTCATCGATCATCACAAACACTATGCGCCCATGAACATCTGGCGAATCTTGATTCCCGCCGGTCCAAGAATGACGACGAACATGCAGGGAAAGATGAACAGCACCATCGGAAACAGCAGCTTGACCGCCAGCTTTTCCGCGGCTTCCTCGGCGCGGGAACTGCGTTCGGTCCGGAGCGCATCCGCATACGTTCTGAGCGCCTGACTGACGCTCGTGCCGAACCGCTCCGATTGGACAAGCGTGCCGACCAGCAGTGCGATATCTTCAACACCGGTGCGCTCGGCCATGTTTCGCAGCGCGTCGGCTCGCGGCGCGCGCAAGATGCATTTCCAGATTCGAAAGTGCCATTTCATCGGCAAGAACCGGGCTGACGCCGCGAATCTCCTCGCAGACCGAGTTCCAGGCCATGTCCAGCCCCATTCCCGAGCTGACGCAGATCTCCAGAAGATCGATCGCATCCGGCAGATGCGAACGCACATTGGCGGTGCGTTTGCGGCGCTTCAGGGTAACGACGAGATTCGGCAGCAGCGCGAACGCCGCCAGCACCGCGACCATCACGCACGCGCGGATCATGAGCGTCATTTCAAATGAGAAGGCGAGCGCACCACCCAGGACCAGCGCCAGGAGGCCGAGCATCAGCTGCGCGCCGACGTAGATCGTCGGGGCGGAATCCTCATAGTAGCCGGCGCGTGCCAACCACTGACGAAGGCCCTTCTCGGTCTTCCCGCCGGAAACGGCACGGCCGATCTGTTCCACCGTGCTGGTGACGCGAGATTCCGGTTCGGTACCGATCGTGCGCGCTGCGGAATATCCCTCTTCCAGCCCGCGCCGGGGCCGCAAGGGGGTGCCGGTCCCGTAGAGGCGCTCCTCGAGCATTCGCTGCCGCCAGCCGCGCCACAGGAGCACCGCGCCGCCGAATGCAAGCACGACCAGGAAGACCAGTACCGGAATCAATCGCTGTGCCATCACATCACCATTACGCCGCAACCGTCAAACGGCCGCTGCCAAAACCGTTGCTAATACTTCAAGCTCGCCATCCGATTCATGAGCCACGCGCCGATCGCAAGCATGATCACGGCCACAACAATCATCACGAAGCCCAGAGTCGTGGTGAAAAACGGCTCCATGTAGTCGGGATTGATCAGATTCAGCAGGGCGAACATTCCGATCGGCAAGGCCAGAAGCACCCATTTGCTCAGCTGCGCCTCGGCGGTGAGCACGCGTGCGCGGCGGCCCAGTCGCATGCGCTCGCGCACCACCCAGGCAACTCGATCGATCATCTCGGCGAGGTTGCCGCCACTGCGCAATTGAATCATGACGGAGGTGGCGAAAATCTTCATGTCCTGGCTGGGCGAGCGTTGCGCTGCATTAAAGAGCGCCTTCTGAAGGCTTACGCCCAGCGCTTCCTGCTCGATCACATCCTGAAAGATTGTGCTCACGGGAGCGCCGATCTCATCGGCAATCAGTTTGAATGCGCCGCTGAGGGGATGTCCGGCTCTTAGCGATCGACCGCCAAGATCAAGCGCTTCGATCAACTGCTTCTCAAAAAGTGCGGTCTGTTTGCTGATGCACCTGAGTAGATAGGCGCGGAACCCGATCAGAATCACACAAACGACACCGATGACCGCAAGCCAGTGACCGCTGACGACCCAGGTCAATGTGGCCGCAGCAATGACTGCAAACACCACCAGGATCAGAACCCTGGACATCGGCATCTGCCAGCCCGCATCCTGGCGGATCCGCTCCAGCCGCTGGCCCCAGCTCATGTGACTCGCTTCGGGCACGAAGGCATCAACAGCCTGGCCATCGTGCCACAGGCGGATCACACGTTCCTCGTCCCGCCCCTGCTGCTCAAAAGCAAGCCGGCGCTCAACCTGCCGTCGGCGCCGTGCATGGTGCAGCATCCACAGCGTGACGCCGGTCATCCAGACCGCCAGCACCAGCCCGGCAACCGACAGTTCGATGAAGAGTTTGGCAAGCTTTTCGGTGTCCACGTTCTTACCTCGGTTGCCTGGACAGAGCGGTGGCGGTCGCGGCCGGCCGTGCAGGTAGCGGCGGCGGCGTGGTTGCCAGCACGCGGCTCCGGAACATATCGATGGGGAAGTCGATGCCTTCACCCAGAATGCGCTCGAGACATTGCGGCCGGACGCCGCATGCTTCGAAATGTCCGACAGCATGTCCGTCGCCGTCCACGCCCGACTGCTTGAAACGGAAGATGTCCTGCATGCAGACGGCATCGCCTTCCATTCCGGTAATCTCGGTGATGCTGCGGATCCTGCGCCGGCCACCCGTCAGACGGGCGACCTGCACGATCAGATTGATCGCGGACGAGATCTGATCGCGGATTGCGTGGATGGGGAAATTCAAGCCGGCCATGCTCACCATGTTCTCGACGCGCCGCACCGAATCGCGCGTGTTGTTGGCGTGGATGGTGGTCATCGAGCCATCGTGGCCGGTGTTCATTGCCTGAAGCATGTCGAGCGCTTCGCTGCCGCGCACCTCACCGAGAATGATGCGGTCGGGACGCATGCGCAGCGCATTGCGAACGAGATCGCGCTGCGTCACTTCGCCCTTGCCTTCGATATTCGAAGGACGCGTCTCCAGCCGGACCACGTGACGACGCTGCAGTTGCAACTCGGCCGCATCTTCAATGGTGACGACGCGTTCGCCGGCCGGGATCCAATGCGATAAGGAGTTGAGCAGCGTCGTCTTGCCCGAGCCCGTGCCGCCGCTGATCAGAATGTTGAGCCGAGACTGCACGCAGGCCTCGAGAAACTGCCCCATTTCGCTCGTCAGTGCGCTGATCCCGATCAGCCGACTCATATCAAAGGGCATGGAGCCAAACCGGCGGATGCTCATGGACGGCCCATCCAGCGCCAGCGGAGGGATGATCGCATTGACGCGGCTCCCGTCGGCCAGGCGGGCATCCAGCATCGGGCAGCTCTCGTCGATTCGCCGGCCCACCCGTGCCGCAACCCGCTGAATCACCTGAATCAGGTGCTCGTTATCGCGGAACTGCTGATCGGTCTCGAACAGCCGGCCTTCGCGCTCAAGGTAAATCTGATGAGGGCCGTTCACGAGAATATCCGTCACCAGTGGGTCGCGCAGCAGTTCCTCGAGCGGCCCAAGCCCGAAAATCTCATCCATCACTTCGCGAAGCAGCTTCTGCTTCTCCGGCGCCGAAAGCGGGCAGCGCTGCTCATTGAGCAACTGGTCCACCCGTTTGGAGCATTCATGCTGCAGGTGTTCACGCGGCATCCGGCGCGCCTGTGCCAGGTCCATCGAATCCAGCAGACGCCTGTGAACGTCGAGCTTGATCGCGATGTTGTCGTGGTCATCCACCGCCGCAGGTGACACGCCTGCCGATGCGTTGGAGAGTTTCCCATTGTGGTTCGTTGCAATCATGGCCTGCTGCTCCTGACGGCTACACGAGCTCAAGTTTTCCAATCAGTGCCTGAAGATCCCGGCGAAGGTATGAACGCGGCCCTGCTTGCGCAAGTGTCTGGCCGAAATTCAAACCTTTGATCGCCGGCGTAAAGTCATTACGAATTGTTTGCGGTGCCGCCCCCAGCGCCTTGCCCGCCTCGTCCAGTGTAATGAGCTGGCGCTTCACATAGCGGTTGGCGACGGGGACAATCGTGTTCATGTCAATTCCGCGGCCCCGCAAACCTTCGAGCATGGTGCGCACGGTACGCAGATCCTTGACGGTCAGTTGAAACACCAGGAGCGTCCGGGCACTGTTCGCTGCGAGCGTCGCGATGATGGGCAGGGGAAGCCGCGGCGCGTCAACGATCGTGATTCCGTAGGCGCGGCGAGCCGAGTCGATTGTCGGCTCAAGCTGATCGAATCGCAGGGTTTCCCCACCATCGGGATTCGTGCTGCAGGGATTGGCAAGCACATGAATTCGTTCGCTGTGGACCGTTGCCGTCGAGCGAATCAGCTGGCCGTCGATTTCACCGGAGTAATGCAGAATCTGGTCGGCGGCATAATGAGGGGTGATTCCGAGATAACCGGTCACCGCGCCGTAGGCACAATCAAAATCGCATAACAGTGCGGGCTGGCCGTGCGACTGGGCCAGCTCCTCGGCAAGGTTGACTGCTATCGTCGTAGCGCCGCAGCCGCCACTGGCCGAAAGCACGGTGATGAGTTGTCCGCTCGGATCCTCATCGTTGGCGTCTGCCACCGTCAGCCGATCCAGCACGCCCGGAAGCTCCGCCGCCAGGCTCTGCTTCACCACGACTCGACGGACCCCGGTCTGCATTGCCTCCAGCAACAGTTCGTTACCGAGGGCGCTCGACAACGCAACGAAACGCGTTGCGGGAAATCGCGCCACGACCTTTTCCAGATGAGGAAGTATGTGCTGCGGTTGCGGATCAAGATCGATCAGCGCAATTGGAACCGTCTCGCGGCTCAGCTCGCCGAGAGTTCACGCAGATCGCGGAACGGGTGCCCCACGAGAACATGCCCATTGCTCTGAAGTGCATCGGCTACTGCGCCGGCAATTCTCGGATCAGTGGACATGAGGATGATGTTCGTTCGCACGTTCATGTCTTTGTCGCCATCGGCGGCGTCGGACCCTGGAAGACCACAGAGCAACCTGACGATTCAGCAAACCTGCAGGCTACTTCTGTGTCGTGGGCTTCTCCGCGGCGAGCTCGTCAGGCACGTTTTCATAGCTCGCCCAGGCTCCAGGGCCCTGTAGTTGATCGAGCCCAAGACGCTTGAGCCGGTCCTTTTCAGCCGGCGCCACCTTGGAATGGGTCCGACCTTCAATGCGGCCGTCGATGTAAAGCTCCCAGTCGTTGGGCTCCTCGTGCATCGAGCCGGGGGTCGGAGGATTCAGATCGTTCGAATTCGGCGCCACCAGCGACGCGGTAACCAGAACCAGCATCTCGGTGTCGTCGCGGTTGTATCGCGTTGAGCGGAACAGCGACCCCAGGACCGGGAGATCCCCCAAGCCCGGGACTTTCGAGATGCGCGCGTTGTCGTTTTGATTGATCAACCCCGCGATGGCGAAGGTCTGGCCGCTGTGTAGGTCAAGCGTTGTTTCGACTCGACGTGTCAACAACGCCGGAACGCTCGTTCCCAGGATCTGAAGCGCGCCCACATCCGACAACTCGCTGATCTCGGGCAGAACCTGCAATTCAATCCGGCCGTCCCCGAGTACAGTGGGCGTAAATGCAAGGCGAATCCCGTAGTCCTTGTATTCGATGCTGATTTGCGTTTGTCCGCCGTTCAACTGCGACACGGGGATTGGGATTTCACCGCCGGCAAGGAACTGTGCTTTTTGTCCGCTGCGCCACCAGGGTCGGCTCGGCAAGGATGCGCAGGTATTGGTTCTCTTCGAGTGCCTGAACGAAGACCTGCAGATCGGAATGTGGGAATCCGGCAAAAAGTGTCGCTGCGGGCTGATTGAGTATGCCATTCGTACCCGTTTGATAGGCCGTCAGCGGCACCGGCGAGACCGGCACACCCTGCGGAAGGCCGACCCCCATGGGGATAAACGGTCCCGCCGAGGAACCAAGCTGGAGCCCGCCGAACCACTGATTACCGCCGTAGAAGGCGTTGACGCCCAGCATTCGTATCGCAGTACGGCTGACCTCGGCGATCTTGACCTGGAGCTGTACCTGCTGGAGACCAGCGACGCTGGTCAGGTCGAGATATTGAAGCTTGGCCTGCTTGAACAGCTCGCGCAACTGGGCCGCATCCTCTGCGTGCGCAAGCCTGCCTTTAACAACGATGACCTGGTCCACCTGTGCGACATCCAGGTCGCTGTCCGGAAACAGCTTTCGCAGTTCGTTTTGCAGGCGGGTGGTGTCCGCGCTGACGGCAATCCGTGCATGCCAGCTCTCGCCTTGTTCTCCTTCCAGCGCGAGATCGGTCATGCCGAGCGCTTTGCCGCGGATCTGAATGCGCGTTGGCGACACCGCATCGACATCGGCGACCGACGGATCGGCAACAGCCACTTTCTTGACCGGCCAGGCTGCATCCAGAAACCGCGACTCGCCGATCGCGATGTCCACGATCTGACCGGCCTTGGCCGCGGACTGAACCACCGGTTCGGTTGTAGCGGTCAATGCCGGTTGCGTAGTCTGAGCCCGCGTGGCCGGAACCAGGCCGAGTGTCCCACAGCCAAGCACCGCCAACGCGATCAGGATCTTCCTGCTGCTAAACCTGTTTCTTCGATGTGCACAGCGCATGTTCAACATCCTCGTAAGCTGTTCATTCGTCCTGCGCGGCATGCGGCGGCCGCCCAATTACATCACTTCGGCGAGGTCTGCTTTCAGCTCAAAGCGCGCCAAGCGAGCCTGGCTGCAGCGAGTCGGCGGTGGGTCGTGTGGATGGCGAATGCCCCGCCTCGGCCGCAGTTGGCCGATTGGGCATCGGAAAGGTGCGGGTCTGGGTCTCGTGCCCGCGGATGATGATCGTTTGCCATTCATTCGCCGGCGTTGGAGTCGTACTCGGATCGGCCGCCAGTCGCTCCGGCGCACCGGCGAATGGATCGGTCCGGCCGCTGTCGCTGGTAACGATGCCGGCCGGGCCGCTGTCGGGGCGGATCTCGTCCACGTGAGTGACGCGCCGTGGTTCGTTAATCTTGTCCAGCGGGTTTCGCATCGTCAGTGAAATCGAGCCGCTTTGAGTCGCCAGTTGCAGAATCTCAGCCTGCTTGGGATCGACCAGCAGCGTCACCATCCGGGTATTGATTTCTCCGTGCTGGGCAAGCGCGCCCACCTGCTTGTCCTTGTATTGGGCGTCCGCGATGCTCTGTGAGCCGATCGCCAGCACCTGCAGGCCCTGGAGCAATACCGTGGAGGCGATATCACCGTCGCGCTGGCCGGCTCCCGACGCTGACTTGAACGAAGCCAGCACGTCAACCACGCTGCCGGGATAAAGTAGTCCCGCCATGCCTGACCAGTCGGTCAGAGAGATGCTCATCGCGCGTTTGCCGGGCGGGACGGCGCTGGCCAGATAGACTCCCGCACCATCGCGGGCAAAGCAGGCCTTGGTGAAAGGCTGCCCCGCCACCATGCCGAACGTGAGAACCTTCCCAACGACCTGCACCGGATTGAGCAAGGCACCATCGGGCACCTGGGACCTGGCCACTTTTCGCGTGGTCACCCCGGCGGCATCGACGATGCCCATCGGCTGCAGGTCATGCGCCGCCACCAGAACTTCCGCCTGGCTTTCCTGTTTTGTCGTGGCTATCGCGATCCGCGCATTGGAAGGGCGGGTCAATGCCGTCACCAGTACGGCCGCGCTTCCAGCCGCCAGCAGTCCAAACAGAACCAGACTAATCACCGCTACTTTCATGAGATCTGCTCCTTGCCCTTCCTACGACGAGGGAGGTCCTTCTTTCGACATCGTGGCGCGGCCCTGGATCTGGTCCGGCATTGGAACGAGGCTCGTACCCGTTAATGTCAGCTTGCTGTAGTCCACCGACACCTGCACGGTGACCGGTTGACCAACGGCAACGTCAATGTCCGTATGCGTCATCGTGTAATCACTGCTGGCGATTCCGGCCTGGGTCATCATGGCCTGCACGGCGGCCGTGACATCGTCTTCAGTGGCGCCCGGCCTCACCGCCGTCCGCACACCCTGTCGCGCCGCCATGTTGATCTGCGAGACCTTGAGGAACACCCAGCCGTATTCCATCAGTCCAAGAGTCAGCAGACACAGCACGGGGATGACAATGGCCATCTCAACCAGTGCCGCACCGCGGCGGCTGCGCGCACGAAATTGCAGAAGCGTTACACAACGCATGTCCAAATCCAGGCTGCGGCGGCGATCGTGCCAATCAGCATCGCCACGCTGTATGGAGTCTTGAGCGGCTGATCGCCCGACACCGGCATCAACTTCTGCCGATCCTGCAGGCGGCCCGGACCCAGCACGACGAACGGCAACGTCAGCATCATCCAGCCAGTGTTCATCAGCGAAATCAGCAATCGGCGATGTCCGGCCGCATAGGCAAGCGACAGGATTCCACCGGCGATCCCGACCGCGACCGCCGCTACAAATGCGTTTGCAAGTCCAAGCCAGGCTCCGATCGCGAACATCATTTTCGCATCGCCTGCCCCGCCTCCTCCGATCATCCACAAGACAAAAAACGGTAGCCCCGCAACCGCCATCCCCCCGAACGTTTCTCCGATGCCCGACCAGCCGGCAATCGCCAGCCACCACAGGATACCGCCTGCCCAGAGCGGAAATGTCAGCTTGTTCGGAATCCGCCGCACCCGCACGTCTACCCTCACCGCTGCCAGGCACGCCGAAATAACCACGATCCAGCCCACCGAATGCAGCAGCGCAGCAGGCATGTATCCCACGTGAGTTGGGAGATTCCCGAGCACCATTGATAGACAAGGCAAGCACATGAGCAATCCACCATCAATCAAAGAGCGGCCACCCACCGTCGCCCGGAGGCCCTCTGGCCTCCGGCGCGACGGGCGTGATCTCGATTTGTCCGCCTTAAGCGGACATCGCACGCGATTAGGGGGTCGGAACCGGGGCGCCCGGCACAGCCGTCGCGTCCGCGGTGTTGGCGTTCGTCACGGCCGTATTGGTCCGGGCGAACGAGTTCTTCAGGCTCTGGCCGAGCGTGGACACGATCACGATCATGACGACCGCGATCAGCGCAACCATCAGGCCATACTCGACCATCGTCGCGCCATCCTCTTCGCAAACAAAACGCTTCAACATGACACAACCCTTTCTGGCGGGATGCGTCCCGCCCAACATGTGTTTCCTGGGGAACATCCCCATGTACAACACAATACTCGTCAATACATTCACTCTTGCTCCGACGTGGCCTCTCGCAATTGCGCACTCAACGGCAGGCGCGCTGGCCTGCCCACAAAAGCCATCGATCTGTCAGTTCTCCGCCGGAGGGCTGCTGGGGTTTTCCCAGGATCAGACGTGAACCCTGCCCGACCTCCTCACCGCTCCCTGGCTGTCAGGCAAATCATGCCGTCCAGATAACACTTACTGTCTTTACCCCAGACCTGAGCGCGGGCAAGAGGAAAATGTTCATTCTCCTCTCATGGAAGCGTGCCCCGCCACTGCTCCACTGCTAAACGCGCTATAGACGGAGCAGATTATCGTTCTTTGTGATTGTGGTATGGAACAATCTTCCATATTCAACGACCAGTGTACAAACACTGTGATATTCTTCATTTCGATTCACATACTTCATTAAGGAGTTCTGAGTGATTTATATCTAGGACCTATGACTTCTCGGCGTGGAATACTTAATTAAGAAATGCTGAGACTATCGACGAAGCGAGTATCACTATGTCAGGACCCAATAATTCGACTTGCCGCCGAGGGGCTGTCATCGCATACACGTGCATCGTTCTGATCATCCTGATCGGCTTCGTGGGCCTTGCGGTGGACTGGGGCTATATGACCTGGACCGCCGAGAAGCTTCAGAACGCCGCCGATGCATCCGCGCTGGCAGGCGCACAGCAGGTTTGGGAGGGCCACACAAAAGCTCGCGCCGCTGCCGTCGCGTACGGCCAGCTTAACGAGGCCGGAAACAAACTGGTGTTGCTGGACGACAACACAGCAAACGACCCCGCCGGCGACATCGTCATCGGTCAATATGACACAACCAAGCACACCTTTACCCCCACGGACGATCCTCAGGTCGCCAACGCTGTACGCGTGGTCGCCCGGCGTACGACGGGATCTCTCGCCGGCCCGTTACATCTGATCTTCGGGCCGATCTTTGGTAAGGACACCGCCGAAGTCTGCCGCTACGCCATCGCCGTGGCCATGGGTGGTCCGGCACAGAACAGTGTCATCGCACTAAACAGCAAAGACCCAAAGAGCTTCTACGTTTATGGCAACGGCTATATGGATCTCGGACAGGGATCTGCACAGGTGGACTCCAGCAGCAATGCGGGAACAGTCTTCCAGGGTACCCAGATCACCTTTCAAGCCGGACAGGTAAATATGGTTGGGAATTACAACGAGAAGGGAAATCCGGAGTTGAACTCAGTCGATCTTAATCCCGGTGCTCCCTACGTCGCTGATCCGCTCGCCGGTCTGCCCGCTCCGGTCCCAGGCGCGCCAATGAGTCCGACCCAGATCAGCGGAACCTCCGACGGCGTGCTAAAGACATTTAATCCCGGCTACTATCCAAACGGCCTTCAAATGAACAACGGTGAGAACGTCTTTCTCAACCCAGGGGTCTACATCCTCGGAGATGGCGGAGGGAAAAAGTCGTCATCGGCGTTCTCGATCAACGGGCATGCGACGCTAACCGGATATGGCGTGATGTTCTACATCGCCCAGGGCTCGGTGGACGAAAACGGTACCGCCGATGTCCATCTGACAGCTCCCGCCGACGGCACATACCAGGGCATTCAGTTCTTCCAGGCGCGAGACGACACCGCACTCGCCAACTTCAACGGCACCGGCCTTTTCACCGGGACTTCCGCCGACGTGCACGATAGCGCCGGTACGCTCTATTTCCCGGCGGCTTCCGTTCAATTGGGTGGAACGGGTGACATGTACATCAACAGCATTGTTGCCGACAAAATCACGGTTTACGGTACCGGACACGATTACATCACCCAGGGCTACGACGGCAATAAAGGCGGCAACGTCGTCTATCTCGTCGAATGAGGGAATCGCAGTTTTCGCAGTCTATTCGCCAAGATTTGGAGGGTTCCTGTGAGCACGGTTCTGGTTTCCGATCTATCCGATGGGGTTGTTGAGCAGGCGGCGGCGCCGCCTCGACCGCATCATCCTCATCTGCCGCCGCTAATCCAAACCGACACCGGCTGGGCGCCGCAGGCGCCAGCCACCCTGGCCGACACAGGCCTCGACGAATGGATCCTCCGCGATCTGGCCATCAAACTCACTGCCACCGTTCCCCACCTCAGCACGGAATGGGCCGCTGAACAGTTGCGGCTTCCACCGACCCTGGTCGAAAGGATCTTCTGGCAACTCAAGCAGGACCAGTTCGTGGAGGTTCTTGGACAGCACTCCGAATTTGGTTATCGCTATGCCGCCACGGATCGCGGACGCCAGCAGGCGCGGCGATCGATGGAGATCTCCGGCTATGTCGGCCCTGCGCCAGTGTCCTTGAACGCCTATACCGCCATGATGACCTGGCAGGCGGAGCAACGTGGCAAGCCGTCGTTTCAATCGGTTCGGGATGCGATCGATTCGCTGGTCCTGGCCGATTCGACCGTCGAAGTCGCGGCGCTCGCCGCCCAGTCCGGCCGCAGCCTTTTTCTCTTTGGCCCCCCGGGCAACGGCAAGACGAGCCTGGGCCGCCTGTTGCACTCGACGGTAACGGGTGATTTGTGGATTCCGTACTGCTTCGGCATCGAGAGCCACATCGTCCGCATCTTCGACCGGCAGATTCACAACCCGATCGACGCCGCGGATTCGGAGGACGAAACGGCGACACTGAGTGCCTTCGACAATGAGAAAATTGATCGCCGTTGGATCCGCATCCGACCGCCCTTCGTCGTCTCGGGCGGCGAGATGACGATTGCCGAGCTGGATCTGGCCTACAGCCCGTCCCTTCGTTACTACGAGGCGCCGCCGCATCTCAAAGCCAACAGCGGTACCTTCCTAATTGACGATTTTGGCCGCCAGCGCATCGAGCCTCATGAACTGCTCAACCGCTGGATCATTCCGCTCGAGCACCAGGTGGATCACCTGACGCTGGCCGCCGGTCAGAAGATTGAGGTTCCCTTCCGCCTGATGCTGGTTGTCGCCACCAATCTCGCCGTCAACGAGGTCGCAGACCCTGCCTTTCTCCGTCGCATGGGATACCGCGTACACATTACCACCCCTGACGCCGAGCGGTATGTACAGATCTTTCGGCGCTATGCGGCCGCGGTAAACGTTGACGTGCCACCGGGGCTGATTGAGCATCTGCTCAAGCGCTACCAGGAAGAGGACCGTGAACTCCGCGGCTCAGAGCCCCGCGATCTGATCGAACGCACCCGCGAAGTCTGCCAGCTCCGACAGCAGTCCTTTGGCCTGAGCACCGCCGTGCTGGATGCGGCATGGAAGGCATATTTCGGTTGAACGCAAAGTCCCCGGCGAAGAATTGAAGAGACGACCCCGCGCTCACGGCAGTCAGCGGTTACCAGCGATGCGCAACCGATGACATCGGTTACGCCAACCAACAAAAAAGCCCCGCAAACGTGGAGCTCTCTCAATTCCTGCCAAATGTCCGCAACCGCCGACACGACAGGCCAATGGGCCCGACAAGATTCGAACTTGTGACCTCGTCCTTATCAGGGACGCGCTCTAACCAACTGAGCTACGAGCCCGCCCAAAAAGCGGGAGAACGATTTTACGTCGGTCGATCCCTCTGTCAATTCGCGCCAATCGCTTCCCGTCGCGAGGGTGTAGTTCCCGATCTTGGCCCCCTACGCGGCTCTTGAAGTCCAGTACGACTCCCACAGGCCGCTGCGGTCCAGACAACGCAAAGCCCCAATCCTTTCGGCGCGGCGGACTCGCCAGCGGGCGCTATTGGCCTTGAGTCGGGCCCCGATCATGTTCTTGGCGGCTCCCTCGATCAACCCGCTGCCGATGGGCAAGCCCTGCTCAAGGCGATCGCGATACCACAGGCTGTCGCGATTGTCCTGCAGATAGCCCAGCAGCCGGTCAAGCGCCGGCAACTTCGACTCCTGGCACTCCGCCCGTTCGCGCTGCAAGCGTTCGATCAAGGCCGGGCCGTTGTGTTCCAGCGCCGTCATCAGGTGCTCATCGGCCCACTGTCGTGCCCGCGCACCCTCGCCCAGCAGCGTTTTGCCGCACTCGTGCAGGTGCTGACTGACGTGATAGACGTCCACGCACCAGCGGGCCTTGGGGCTGAGACGTTTGGCCGCCTGCTCCCAGATCCATTTGGCGCCGTCGGCGATCACGCTCAGTTGCTCCGACTGCTGCAATCCCATCCGCTTGCTCAGCCGCTTCCAGCCTGCTCCTACGTGATTGGCGTCGGCGATGGCGCAACTGGCCAGACGCACCGTCGGCTCATTGAGCACCCGCTGGTCCCACTGCGCCGGCGCAACCGGCAAGGCCGCTTCGCGTTTGGCCAGCACGCTGATCCGCATCTCCCGCCAGCCATCGACGGTGTTGATCTTGACCCCGTCGCTGCTGAACTCCGCACATCCCTTGGCCCTGGTAAACGCCTGCACCGGCTCTGCCGACTGCTCCATCCAACGCCGCGCCTCCTGGCCGTGCTCCTGGCACACCCGCTCGATCGTGTCATCGCTGGTCTGGATATGACAGAACTCCTTCAGATACGCCGCGGCACGATCGAACGGCCAGCTCGTTCCCGCCAGCGTCAGCATCCGCCGCGCACCCGGCGAGAGGCTGCGCTTGTCCACCCCCGCCCAGCGATCCCACGGCACCGCTTTGCCCCCGCAGCCGCAAGCGAAGTAACGCCGCGACACTAATGCCACTAAGTTACTCATAAGTCCGCGCCCCGGCGCACGTTGTGATCGCTCGCGCCAGCCGTGGCCTTCTGCGAGAATGGTGGTTGTTCAACATCACCTTTCTGCACAAGGAGGCCACGGATGGCGACGCTCGATCAAGCCCTGGATCGCATTCGCACGGACGGCAGCGATCTTCTCCGTCCCGAACCGATGAATCAACTGGCGCGGCGGCTCGGTCACTCCTTCCGCAACACGCCGCTCTCACCCGGCAACACGCTGCGGCTCTTCGCCCAGCAGGTCGCCCACGGGAACATCGCCTGCTCAGCGGTGCATCACCTGGCCGATCAACGCTTCACCGACGCCGCCTGGTGCCAGGCACGCTCGCGCTTGCCGATGGAGCTGATCGAATCGGTTCACCAGCGCGTCATCGACGCGGCGCGAGGCGAGCTGGATCAGACCAACGACCTCGGCGACGAGCCGCACCTCTGGCAGGGTCATCGCGTCTACGTCGTCGACGCCACCAGTGATTCGATGCCGGACACGCCGCCGTTGCGGGAGCATTACGGCATCCCCGCCGGCTGTCGGGATCAGCTCGGCTTCCCCACCTCGCATCTCTTGCTGGCGATGGATCATCGCAGTGGGCTGCTTCTCCAATGCGTTGATTCGCCGATGTACACCAGCGACGTCTCGCAGACGCCGCAGGTGCATCCGCTCCTGCGCGAGGGCGACGTGCTGCTGGGCGATGATGCGTTTGCCGGGTGGCCGCATCTGGCCCTGATTTTACAGGCGAATCTGCACGCGATCTTTCCGGTTCATCATCGCCGGCTGGTCGATTTCACGCCCGGTCGGCCACACGCGCATCCGCAAAGGGAAGAGCAGCAGGCGCAGCGGCAAGCCACGCTCGAGACTGATCAAGAGCTTGGGGAAGGACGATCAGATCGTCGAGTACTTCAAGCCGCTCCGCAAGCCGCCGTGGCTGAGCGACCCGCAGTGGGCGCAGCTGCCGCAGTCGATCACGGTGCGGGAGATCCGTCGCATGATCCGACGCCACGGGTTCCGGCCCATCACCGTCACCATCGTCACCACGCTGCTGGATCCCCTGAAGTATCCGGCGGATAAGCTGATCGAGCTGCGGCTGTCGCGTTGGCTGGTGGAGATCAATATCCGCCACCTGAAGATCACGCTGGGTCTGGACGTGCTCAAGGGCAAGTCGCTGGAGATGGTACGCAAGGAGCGGCGGATGTTCCTGCTGGTTTACAACCTGATCCGGGTGCTGATGCTGCGGGCGGCCGTGCGACAACGGGTGAACGTCAACCGCCTGAGTTTTGCCGACACCCTCGCCTGGCTGCGCCTCGGCGATTTGAGTTCGGCGACGATCATCAAGGTAAACCCGCTCCGCCCGGGTCGGCTTGAGCCGCGGGTGATCAAGCGGCAGAAAAAACGGTTCCCCTACATGACTTCCCCACGCGCCGTACTCAAAGCGCAACTCCGCCCCGGCTTTGTGATACGGCTTAGCTTAGTGGCATTACGCCGCGACACCGTAATGTGCCCCACAGTGCACAGGACCGTGCGCGGGCTCTGCAGTTTGAACTTGCTCCTGCCGCCACAGGTGCAGCTTAAGCGACTCGCCCTTTTTTTTGCGCCTCCGGCCGGGCGTGGGCTGCCAGCGTCATCATCTGCCGCAAGTGCTCCAGCCCCTTGTCGTGGATCACCGCTTCCAGCGCCTCCAGGCCGTGGCCCCACTGTGCCTCATCCCCCGCCCGGTCCAACTCGCGGAGGGTCAGCACCGCCTGTTCCGCCACCAGCCGCTCGCGTTCGCTCAGTTTGGAAAGGTCCATCGATCCTCCTTGATCCCGCCATTATGCCAAATGGACCAAGCTGGCGCGCTATACCCCGTCGCGAGCTTTCGCAAGTCTTCCCTTGACACATCCCCCGCCGTGGCCAAATGATGCGCTACCAACAAGAGGAGGCTCCATGGCCGCGACGTTTTCCGTTTTGCTGCTCACTGCCGCCCCGCCCGGACACGCTGCCGAGGCCGGCGGACCCTTCGTCAAAATCGACGGACGCGAAGCGCTGCTGCGCTCGACGGAACTCTTCCTCAACCGCCCGCAGATCAAACAGCTTCAACTGGTCTTCCCGCCCGACGGCATGGAGGAATACAAGCGCAGGTACGGCGGTCATCTCGGATTCTCCGGCGTCAAGCTCGTCGCTGGCGGCCCCCGCTGGATCGACCAGATCGCCGCGGCCGCCGGGAAGATCGCCGACGAAGCCACCCACGTCATCATCCACGACACCGCGCGCCCCACCGTCGCCTATTCCGACATCGACAACCTCCTTGACTCCGCCGAAAAGAATGACATCGTCGTCCTCACCTCGCCCCTGCGCGCAACCTGATCGAAGTCGATGAATCCTCCAGTCCCGTAGGCTGTCGCTCTTCCACCAGCTTTGTTCAATTGCTCACGCCACAGGCTTTCCGCAAGGACAAATTCCTTCGCATGGCCGAGGGCAAGCAGGAACCCCACGCCTCCGAACTCACCTTGCTCAAGGGCTCCCCCCTGAACGTCCGCTGTGCCGGCAACGGCGACGCCTCCTACATGAAGTCGCTCCTCAACCACCTCCCCAAGCCCAAGGTGAAAAGCCCCCTCTCGCCCTTCGAAGAAGCGCAGTGGTAACGCAACTCTCAACGCGCTTTCGCACCATCGCCTGCGGCCGCTGACGCCCCACCCGTCACTCGCTGCGACACAATTCGATATCGCGCCCCAAACGCAAACAGACCGCCCGACCGCATCGGCGGTCCAACGGTCTGTTTTTTGCCCGCCGCTGTGCTCGTGAGGTGCCGGCGCCGGTTCTACTCAGGCCCTCACGCCTGCCCGACACCCACACCCGGCGTTTCCTCTTTCCACCACCCCCCCACGTTCTGATGCTCCGCGGGCGTCCGCACGCCCAGCCAACCCGCACAAGTAGCGGCGGCGTGCCGCGCCTGCTGCGGCGTATCGAAGATCTGCTCCAGCATCCGGTGGTTCTTCGGATTCCGCCACGCCTTCAAAAATCCTTCCACCGTGTAGATGTTCATCACTTGCAGCGGCAACGCGATCTCCTCCCGCATGACCGCCGTCAGTGGCAATGACAAGATTGGATTCTTCATTGGAATATCTCTTGCCGGCACCGTCAGGCGACAGCTTGCAACTACCCCGCAAGCCGCCACAGACGCCAGATTATTCGCTGCCGTGCTTTTCTCCGAGGATCGGCGAAGCGCCGCCTCCAACCCATTTCCAACCGCCCTGGCCGCATCCGTACAGCCAGATCCCGCTGGGCCCATGAAACCCGTTGAGCCGGGTCCCATAAACAAGCGTAACCAGAACATCGTCAAAATCAATCCGCCGCCTTCATCCGGCATTTTGACGCGTCCCCCACCCCCATACAAACGCTGTTCTAGTGTACGTCACCACAAATAAGCGAACCTAATCGGCGCAGGCGCATAGCTGGGATAGGAGGTACGATCTCATGCGTGTCGCGAGGCCGGTTTTGCTCTCTGACGCTCAACGCGATGATCTGTTGTCGATTTCCCGCTCCAAGACCGCCAGCGTTCGTTTGGCCCAGCGTGCGAAGATGATCCTGCTGGCCGGAGAGGGGCTGCAGGACAAGCAGATCGCCGCGTGTGTGGGCGTGCGACGCCAGGCGGTGGCGCTGTGGCGAGGGCGTTTTCTGAACCTGGGCATCGGCGGGCTGGCCAAGGATGCGCCGCGCGGCGGACATCGGCGCACGGCGCGGTCTCCGGCCCAGGTTCGCGCCATCATCGAGCGTACGACGCAGACCACGCCGCCAGATGCCACGCACTGGTCCACCAATTCGATGGCCAGGGCCACGGGCGTTAGCGCCTCGACGGTGGGACGCATCTGGCGCGAGCACGGGATCAAGCCGCATCGTGTCAAGAGCTTCAAGCTTTCCAACGACAAGCGGTTTGTCGAAAAGCTCGACGACATCGTCGGTCTGTACCTCAATCCGCCCGAGCACGCGATGGTGCTGAGTTGTGACGAGAAGAGCCAAATCCAGGCGCTCGACCGCACGCAGCCAGGCCTGCCGCTCCGCAAGGGCAAGACCGCGACGATGACGCACGATTACGCGCGGCATGGCACGACCACGCTGTTCGCGGCCCTCGACACGCTCAACGGCAAACTGATTGGCAAGTGCATGAAGCGGCACCGTCATCAGGAGTGGATCAAGTTTCTCAAGCTCCTTGACGAGCAGACGCCGCAGGGCAAGCAACTCCATCTGATCATCGACAACTACGCGACGCACAAACATCCCAAGGTGATTAACTGGCTCAAACGACATCCGCGTTTCCACATGCACTTCACGCCGACCAGCGCCAGTTGGCTGAACATGGTGGAGCGGTGGTTCCGCGATCTGACCGGCAAACGGCTCAAACGAGGCGTGTTCACGAGCGTCGCTCAATTGATTGCCGCAATCGAAGACCACATCCGAGCGACGAACCAATCACCCAAGCCCTTCATCTGGACGGCCAAGGCGAGCGACATCCTTGAAAAAGTGAAGCTGGCCAGAGAATCGCTTCATAAGTCTGTCACTGGCTGACGAGGTACACTAGCATGACAGCGCTACGAGGAGTTTACAAAGACCTTTGAGCGGTGTCGGCTCTTGTATGCTGCGGCATTACGTTCTTGGTAATACGCACATCGCCGCATTAACTGCGACCATGACCTCCAATCCCGCGGCCAGACCTTCGCCGCCAGCGTCGAGACGGCCTGGCAGATCTGTTCGAAGGTGATCTGCACATTTTTCCCCCCGCAGTCGGGTGGTCTGTTCCGACAGGAAGCACATTGCCAGTCGCACGCACAGCCAGTGTCGGATCAGGCTTAAATAGGTCCTGACCTCGAAGTCGCCCAGTCCGGCATCCTGCTTGGCGTGCTCGAACCACTTCTCCACATGCCAGCGTGACAGCAGAGCTCGGATAAGCTCCGCCACGCCGACGCTCTCGCCGGCGTTGCTGATGACGTACTTGATCTCGCCGGTCTTGGGCTGACGCATCACGATCAGCCAGTACATCCGGTCGGTAGGGACGCTGAGATTGTGGTTCGCATGCGATGAGTCGCTCAGGTGCACGCGTGCCGCCTTATATTCCCAGATCAGCCTCCCGCGTGTGGTCTGCTTTACTTTGCACCGCTTCCACGATTGGCTGACGAACGCCGGGCTGTGCGTGGTCAGGTTGTCCACGCGCCGGGCCGCGTGGCAGGCGTAGCCGCCGCTGTTGCAGGCCGGACATGTCTGACCCAGGCGCGGAAGTTGGCCGGCACTTCGCCCACTCCCCGCTGTCCCAACTCGTCCAACGCGAACCAGAACGCCGGAACCATCCCGTACTCTTCATCGAAGACCACCCAGTTGAGCTGCACGCCGCCGGCCAGCGCCTGCTTCACCTGCCCCACGGCGATCTTCCACTTCGGGCGGCAAGCCAGCTCCGGTGCAATGCCCGCCTCGTCACAACGGCCGCGGTCATCCGCCCACTTCTGCGGCAGATACAGATCGCTGGCCAACACACAGGAAAAAGGGTTTTTGGCATCGTTGTCCGTGAACAACAGGTGCTGTGCGACCACGCAGTTCTCGATCTTCCCCGACTCGCCGCAGTATTGCCGCTGGACCCCCGGCGTCTTGTCCCCCTGCTTGGGATGGCCGGTCGCATCGACTACGCCAATCCCGCCAGCCGGACAGCGGTCGGCCACCCGGTGCAGGAGCATTCTCTCCAGCCGCTCGTGATCCCAGGCGAACATCGACAAAAACTCCTGCAGCGTCCGCACCGCGATCCCACACGCCAAGGCGATCGGCTCGACGCTCTTGCGTCGCAGGTCTGCCATCAATCCCAGCAAATAACTCTGGAAGTAACCGAACGTGACGGCCCGCTTGAAGCAGGGCCGAAACGACTGGACCCACGCCGACAACGCCGGCTGCAGCGAGGCAAGTTGCTCCGCATTCATCTGACGACTCCGGTCAGGAACCAGAATCGTCATCGACCCGCCGCCGTCTCCGGCTTGAGCTAAACTAGCGCTGTCATGCTAGTAGTTCATCGCCCTTCGAATGATGGATAGAGCCGTTTGAGCTTGACCCGCGCCTGGTCAATGGTGAACTGCCAATCCACGCCCTTGGCCGTGTCGTTACACTCGTGCTCGATCGCGGCGAGGTGCCGCTCCAATTCGTCGGCACCGCTGACTCGCGCCCGAAGTCGCCGGCCGACCACGCTCAGTTCGATCTCGGCGACGTTGAGCCATGAGCCGTGCTTGGGTGTGTGGTGAATTTCCAGTTTCTCCGTGATCCGCCTCGCCTCCTCCGGCGCAAATGCATCATAGAGGCTGGCCGGGTTGTGGGTATTGAGGTTGTCCAGGACCAGCACCACCTTCACCGCGTCCCGGTAGCGTCCGTCCACCAGTTCCTTCACAAATGCAGCGAAGTCCAGCCTGGTCCGATGTTCCGTCAGTTCCAGGCGACGCCAGTTTCCCAGCGGTTCCACCGCGCAGAAGATGTTGGCCGTTCCGTTGCGTTTGTACTCGTTATCCTGCCGTGCCGGATGGCCCGCCTGGCACGGGATCGGGGGCCGCGTGTCCGACAGCAACTGCACGGGCTTTTCATCCAACGCGACCACCGGCCGCCGGGGATCATAGGGACGCTTGTAGACTTCCAGCACATCTTCCATGTGCCAGACAAACTCGCTGTTGGCGTCGGGCGGAATGCACCATTCGTCCTTCAACCAGGGCTTGATCTCGTTTTTTTTAGCACCCGGCCGACGGTGTCGCCCGAGAGTGCGGGAACGTAATTCAGCTTCACCATGCGGTCGGCCAGCAGGTCCAGCGTCCAGTGGTCATGCCCATCCGGCGGAACGCTGCACGCCAGCATGATCAGTTTTGCTTCGCCATCACCGTCCAGCCTCCGCTTCTGTGGCCTGGGTGGCTGCGGGAGACGTTCCAGGACCGCGTCCACGCCACCGCCGGTCGTAAAACGCTTGCGGACCCGCTCCACCGTCGCGATACCAACGTCCAGAGCCTTGGCAATCTCCTCATCTGGCTCACCGATGTCGGACTTCAACAGGATCCGCGCCCGCACCATTCTCCTGGCCGACCCGATCCCCGAACTGGCGATCCTCTTCAACTCCCTCCGCTGTTGATCCGTCAACGACACCAAGTGCATTTTGCGCATGTGAGCCTCCTTGCTCTAACTCCGCCAGACAGCATATGCTACCGAACCTATCAAACGAGGCGCGCTCGACTACTAGAGCCCGCGATCGGAGTCATCGATCGCCGAGTTGAGCGCTGCGTCCACCCGCCATCTCAGCCGCAAGTCCCGTACGGTCAACTCGCGTGTTTATGGGCGCTGGATCGCGAAGGGGATAGGCGTGCGACGTGCAGGTGCATGCCTAATACCGCTTCTAGTTTTCAGTTGCGCTCTGGAAGCCAGGGCACTGCACAGACGCTTTTGATCAACTCGGGTCGAGGCAGGATCGTTGCCAGGCATCGCAGGCCGCTTCACGCAGGGCATCGTAGTTGGCGTAGCTTCGGTTCGACCAGTAATGGCTGCGGAACCAGTGCCAGAGATTCTCCGTCGGGTTCAGTTCCGGCGAGCGCGGTGGAAGGTTGAGGAGCGTCACGTTCGCCGGCACCTTCAACCCGCCGGAGATGGGGTAGCCGGCTTGATCCCAGATCAGCACCCCATGCACGTCCGGGGCAATCTCCTTTGAGAGTTGATCGAAGAAGGCGTTGACGATCTGCGTGTTCAGGTTCGGCGCCAGCAGTCCGGCGGTGTTCCCGGTTTTCGGACAAACCGCCCCCAGCACGTACAGGTAATCATACTGCGTCTGCTTCACCGCCCGCGGTCGCGATCCCACCGGCGCCCACACCCGCGTCAGCGTGCCTTGCTGACCAAAGCGGGCTTCATCCTGGAACCAGATCTCGATGCGTTTGTCCGGATGCTGCTGGGCGATCTGCTCGATCAGTTCCGGGCACTTTTTTTAAAAGCCTCCTGTGCCGCCGGGTCCGCATCCTTGTGCTGCGGGCGTGGAACCAGGTCGTTGTACCCGATCGCGTGCAGCAGGTTGTAGACTGCGCTGAGGCAGCGGACCTTGCCGAACTCCTCTTTGAGGATGCGCTGCACGTCCACACCACGCAGCGTGCAGACGCCGCCGTCCTTCTCCGGGACCGGCCCGCCATCCAACCGCTGCTTGAGCCGCTGCTGTTCCGATGCGGCCAGCGGGGGCTTGCGGCCCTGCCCGCCTTCATTGCGCAAATGTTCTACGCCGCCCTCGTTGTACCACTTGACCCAGAACTGCACGCCGCGGCGGCTGTAGCCAAACTCCTCGGCCACCTGCGGTGCCGACTTCCCCCTCTTGGCCAGAGCGACGGCGTGCAGGCGGGTCACCATCTTGGGATCGTGTTCCGATCGTGCCAGCGTATGTAATTCCTCCACAGTGTGATGCTCCACCACGTGCATGATGCGGCCTCCTTGCCAGGTTCCGCACATCATGACACAAACTCATCGCTGCGCGCCAGCGCGCAAGCAAAAAGTGGAAGCCGTATTACACGCGACTTACACGCGACTCGCACGCTGGTTGCACGAAGTTGCCGACCACGACACAATGGCTCGCCGAGCCAAGCCGAAGCCGGGGCAACGCAAACGCCAAAAAGCAGGCGCAGCGGGACCATCTGCCCAGCGCATCGAAGCGCAAGTCCCTTGTCAAGAATGCTCAACAGGCTGCGATAGGGCCGGTTTTGTGTAAGTCTCGCACCCAACGACAGGGGCCTGGCGATAGGACTGGATGGAGAGCAGCCAGCGGTTACGCAACCGCCGCCACCGGCTGCTTGTCCCCCTGCAGGATCCAGCGGCGAATGCCACCGGTCGCGGGCTCCCAGCCGCTTGAGGCGCGGACCTTGAGGAAGGTTTCCAACAGCCCATCGACCACCTGGCAAAGGTCCCGCACCAGCGCGATCCGCTCCTCGAACAGCACCCGTGGCGTCTCCGCGTCCTCGATCTCCGGAAGCTTCGCAGAACCGAGCGCAAACGTTTCCGGATTGAACGTGAACGAGTATTGCTGATTGTGCGCATCGAGGATCATCCCCGCCTTCCGCGGCAGCTTGCCCGTACGCAGCGCATCGCGGGCCAAGGCGGTCCCGTGGGATGGCTGGGCGGGGTGGACCATCGTTCGCTGACACCGGGAGCCCGTCGGATGCTGACGCTGGCGGGAACGAGTTGGCCATTGGATCGCGCCGCGGCCCATCTGAAGGAGTTCTGTCACGTTCAAACCAGCGACGATACGATTGAACGCGTCTGCCAGGAGCAAGGGGAAAGGGCACGCCGTTGGATGGAGCCGTCGAACGAGCCGACCGTGCGTCTGGCGAACTGCGCCATCGCTCCTGCCCACCGCATCGGCGCCGGCTGGAAGCGGCTGAGTCAACGCATGGGACTGGAGCAGTCGGATCAGCTCAGCGTGATCGCCGATGGCGCCCGATGGATCTGGGAGCAGGCCGACAAACGCTTCAGCAAACGGGCCCGCTGGTGCGTGGACGTATACCACGTCAGCCAGCATCTGCACGATTGCGGCAAATCGTTGTTTGGCGAAGGAGAGCGGGCACGCGACTGGGCCAATCAGCGGCTGATGCACGCCTTGGAGCATAATGGGGTGCAACTGATCGAGCGGCTGGAACGCGAGCGTGAACAGTTGACCCCCTCGCAGCGTCCGACGTTGGACCGGGTGCTGGGCTACTTGCGGGACAATCGGGACAGTCTGTGGTACCACAACCGACTGCAACAGGGCCTGCTCATCGGCAGCGGCTTGATCGAAGGGGCGTGCAAGAACACCCTCGGCAGCGGGCTCAAAGCCAACTCCGCCCGCTGACGCATCCGCCGGGTCGAACGCATTGGTGCGTTGCGATGTCTCGACAGCAGTAGCGGCTTGTGGGAGTCGTTCTGGAACTCTAAGGCGGCGTAAAAGACCAAATATCAAGAGCTACACCCGGAAGCCGTATTATTTGCATCGCCAGCGGGCTGGGGTCTAGGATACCAGTCGCACCGCGCGGATGGGATGATTTGCGCGGGATCAGCGGAGCGGTCGCAGGCAGGCATGAATTCGCAGCCCACAAATTCGTATGACGTCATTATCGCCGGCGGCGGGCCGGGCGGGTGTACGGCAGCGCTGGTGCTGGCGCGGGCGGGGATGAAGGTAGTGGTCCTGGAAAAGGCGAAGTTTCCGCGGTTTCACATCGGAGAATCGATCCTGCCGCGAAATGCAACGCTTCTGCGCAAACTGGGACTGTGGGAGGCAATGCAAAGGGTTCCGCATCTGCCGAAATACGGCGCGGAGTTTCTGATCGGCGACGATCCGAAGTCGATGTGCTTTTCATTCAAAGACGGCCTGGTCTGCGGCACGCCGGTGTTCAACGTCGAGCGGGCGGGGTTCGACAAGATGCTGATGGACGAGGCACGGGCCGCTGGAGCGGAGATTCGCGAGGAGACGGCGGTCCGCGACATTCTGCGGCTGGAGGATGGGGCGGTGGAGGTCTCGCTCGGCGACGAAGTCGTGCGGGGGAAACTCCTGTTCGATGCTTCGGGACAATCGACACTGGTCGGAAAGCACCTTGGAATCCGGCGGAGCTTCGATGATCCGCAGCTTCAAAAGGTAGCGTATTTCGAGCATTTCGAGAACGTGGAGCGCCTGGAAGGGATTGCCGCGGGACATCCAAGCATCGTCATGAGCCGCGAGGGCTGGTTCTGGATGATCGGGCTTGATGCGGCCACGACGTCCGTTGGATTCGTCACCCATCCGGATTTTGTCAGGCAATTGAACGTGCCGGCCGATCGGATGCTGGCGTGGGCGATTGCGCGGTGTCCGGTGGTGCGGCGACGCATGCGAAATGCGGCGGGACCGGCGAAGAACCGCGTCGCGTCGGATTTCTCCTACACCTGCGACACCTTCGCGGGGCCGGGATATTTTCTCATCGGTGACGCGGCGTGCTTTCTCGATCCGATCTTCTCCACCGGCGTAACATTGGCAATGATCGGTGGCGTCGAAGCTGCAAATCAGGCAATGGCGATCCTGACCGAGAAGACAACGGGGCCTGCCGCACGACGGACCTATCAGGGGCTGATGACCGGCAGCACGTCGATGCTATGGAAACTCGTGCGGTCGTTTTACAAGCACAGCTTCAGGGAGTTGTTCATGGAGGGCCAGGGCCCCCTCCGCATGCACAACGCGGTAATTTCGGTGCTGGCCGGGCAAGTGTTTCCGAAGCCGATTTTTGCGTTGCGCTGGCGCGTGCGGCTGTTTCGGCTGTGTATTCGGATGCAGGACATGTTTCCCCTGGTACCGCGGCGAAAGGAGTTTTCGCTTCTTGAGAGCTCGGTGGAGCCCCCAGCGTGGCTCGCCGAACAAGCGGAGGCGGCGCCGACGTGAGCGCTTCGACCCCACATCAGCTTCTCGATGCTGTTGAGCGTCATGCGATGGATCAGCCGACGGCACTCGCTGTGCGCGAAGCCGGAATGAATGGCGGAGAAGCGCTGTCGTATCGCGACCTGCACGCGGGAATTCACGCATTTCGGGCGAGACTATGCGATTCATTGCCGCCGCGTTCTGTTGTGATGATCTGCTCGCCGAATGTCCCGGCTTTCCATGTTGCATTTTTGGGAACGCTGGCCGCCGGGTGCACGGTTTTCCCGATGTCGCCGGAAGCGGTTGCGCCGGAATTGCTCGCTGCGGTGCGGAAGTCGAACGCGACGGCGGTGGTCGGGACACAGAGCATCCTCTCCATGCTCGATTCGCATGTGCCGGCTGCATGGTCGATCAACCATCTTGACCGCGACCCCGTTCAAAGTGGTGCACGACTGCATGAAACCAACTCGCGTATTGGCGATCTGCTGCTGCAGACCTCGGGAACGACAGGCCGACCGGGCATCGTCCGCCGTTCGGCCGCCGCGGTGGATGCGGTGGCACGAAACATGGTCGAGGCGATTGGATTTGCGCGAAGGATCGAGTCTTCTCAACGGTCCCGCTGTGTCACAGCTATGGACTGGAACACGGGCTGCTCGCGCCGATTCTGGCCGGCAGCACCGTGTGCATTTGTCGTTCGTTCAATCTCGCAACGGTAATCGACGTTCTGCAAAGCGACTCCATTACGATCTTCCCGGCGGTTCCAAGCATCTTTGAGATGATCGGGCGGCTGGCCCACAACGACGCCGCCTTTGCAAACTTGCGGTGCGCATACTCCGCCGGGTCGGTTCTGCCGGTTCCGGTGGGGGAGATGATGCACCGGCGTTTCGGGATCAAGATTGGACAGGTTTACGGCGCTACCGAGGTGGGCTCGGTGACGTTCAATGACCCGGGCGGGCGCGATTACGATCCGAGTAGTGCCGGCGCCCCGATGAATGGCGTGCAGATCCGGGCTGTTGCGCTCAATGGGGGCGAAGAAGGTCACATTCAAGTTTCCGCACCGTCGATGTTCAGCGGCTATCTCCACGGCGACGGCACCGAAATCCAGGACGGCTTCTTCGCCACCGGCGACGTTGGGCGCGTCTCATCCGATGGGCGGCTGACGATTACGGGCCGACTGAAGCTGCTGATTGATGTCGGCGGGTTCAAGGTAAATCCAACGGAGGTGGAGCTGCTGCTGTCCGAGCATCCGGCCGTCGCAGAGTGCCTGGTCGTGCCGGTGCCGTTGACGGAAACCGTGAATCGCCTCAAAGCGCTGATCATTCCGAGGCACGGAGATCAGCCCCCTGCCGCCGATGATCTGGCTCGATTCGCCCGCCAGCGATTGACGGCATACAAGGTGCCCCGTCTCTTCGAGATCCGTCAAACACTCCCGCGCACGCCGACGGGGAAAGTCCTTCGCCATCTGATCGAGTCCTGATGCATCCGCGCTTGTCACGCATCACGATTGCGTTGCTCTTTCTGATTGGATTGGCGGGATGCCAGAGCGAGCATCTGCCGACACATCCGCTGCTCCCCGCCGTGGCAACGCAGCAGTATCTGCGCGATCAAAGCCACCAGATTCACACCGTCTCGGCCGAGGGATCGATCACCCTCACCCGTCCAGACAACCAGTCGATTCGCTTCGACGGCGCGATGGTGATGCGGCCGCCCGAGCAAGCCCGCATCCGCGCGTGGAAGCTTGGGCAGGCGGTGTTCGACCTGACGCTAAACGAATCGGGTGTGTGGCTGGTCAGCGCCAAGTGATTCGCCGCATACCGAGGACATCCGCCGGGCCGGGAAACATGCGGGTGAGCTGGCTCAAACGCTCTCTGAATTGTTTGGTCGATATTTCGATGCTTCGGATCTGGGCGCGACGGACCGCGGAGCGATCTTTCAATTCGCGCAGCACCGTGCGGACGGAACGACGCTCGTGTGTGATGTCGATCGCCGGACGCTTACGGTTCGTAAGTACATCTTGATCGATCCAAAGGGCCGGGAACGTTTCGACCTGCTCCTGGATCGGTATGAAATGGTCGGGACGATCCCGTGGCCGCGGCGAATTACCGCCGTCAGTAACTCGGGCCGCATTCGAATCGACCTGCGCAACGTCGAGATCAATGGCGGCCTGGCGCCGGCGGCGTTCGTGCCTCCGCGGTGCGCAGGAGCATATCTCATCGAATCTGCCAACTACCACCAAGCGGAGCGCGCCGTGAGCCTCCGCATGCTTGGCACGATCTCGACGTTTCCGGCGAGGCGTCCGTTGCTCGCACTTGCCATCGCACTGCTTGGCGCGGTCCTGAGTGTGCTGGCGGTTCTGCATCTCCACATGGATACTTCGCTGGCCCCCCTCTTTTCCCGCAGCGACCCGGCCGGCAAGGCGATGATCCATGTACTGGACGATTTCTCCGGCGCGGAGGAACTGATCGTGCTGGCATCGCTGCCGGGGGAGCATGCCACACCTGATCCGGACGCGCTGGCCGCGTTCGCGTCGCGGTTGGATGCGGGCATCGCAGCATCACCTGCTGCAAGTCAGCTCGTTGATGCGGTCAGCTACCGGGCTGACAAGCAGACGCAGGAATTCTTTGAAAAAGTGCTGGTACCCAATGGTCTGTTCTATCTGGATGACTCGGCATTCGCGCAGGCGAAGCAGCGCCTGGCGCATCCTGGCATGTTGGAGGAACTCCGTCAGGATGAGGCGATGATCGCCGCGCCGGGACCGGCGGCGCAGGCGCTCTCCAAGGCCTTCCTGCAAGACCCATTGCGGCTGCACGAGTTCATCCTTGGCCGGCTTGCATCGGCCGTCCCGTTCAAGACGTACAAGGGAAGCAGGGAATTCATCTCGCCTGATGGGCGGTCCATTCTCGTCCGGATCCGGGGCAAGCATCCGCCCAGTGACATCGAATTCGCCAAGCAACTGACGGCGCAGATTCGCTCGGTGGCCAAACGCGCCAATACCGGAGGGCTGACGCTTCAGTTTACGGGGTCTTATGCGATCGCCACGACCGCGGAGCAGGGAATCCGTCATGACATGATCGTCACCGTCGTCGGCTCGGTGATTCTGCTCCAGCTTCTGTTCATCCTCGCATACCGCGGGCCGTTCCGGCTGTTTGTGCTGGCGTTCGGGCCGGTGGCGCTTGGGGTGCTTTACGGCTTCGGGGTGTACGCCGGCGTGCTGACGACGTTGACGCCGATGACCGCGGTGATCGGTGGTATCCTCGCGGGCATGGGGATCGACTACTCGATTCAGTACATCGCCCACTACGATCGGGCGCGGGCTTCGAGGCTGTTGCCATGCGAGGCTGCAACCAAGACGACAAGCCGTGTTGGGCCGGCAATCTTCGCGGCGTGCTTCACCAGCATCATCGGGTTCCTGGCGATTGGCTCATCGGATGTGCCGGCAATGCAGGATTTTGCACTGCTGGGCACGCTCGGGTTGGCGGGCGCGTTCGTCGGGCGCTCTTGGTCCTGCCGGCGCTGCTCGTGTTGACGGATCGTCGCGCCGATGGGTTCATGCCGGCGGGACGGTTGAAGCTGGGCGGCTTTCTCGACCGCCTGGGCCGTGCCCGGCAGATGGCGATTGTCGTATCGTGCGTCGTTCTCGCCTTGTCGTTGGCCGCACTGGTTGGAAGAGGCGGTCTTCTGCCGCTGGAATCGGACCTGACGGTGATGCACCCGCGGCCTAATCCCGCGCTCGATGCCCAGCGGGACGTGGCCCGGAAATTCGGCGGATCGCCCGGCTCGCTGATCGTCTATCTTCATGCCGACTCACCGACGGCCCTGCTGCATCTGGCTCACGAGGCGCAGCAACGTCTCTCGACCGATGCCGTGCGATCGGCGGGTGTCACCGGCAGCTTCAGCCTTGGGACACTGTTGCCGGACCCGGCACGCACCAAGGAGCGGCTCGCCGCGATTGGTCCGAAATATGCGAAGCGGGTCACAGACGATTTTGGTGCTGCCGTTGCGCAGACGGTCTTCGATCCGGCCGCGTTCAGGGCGTATTCGGAGTTTCTGAATCACATCCTGACGCGCACGAGCGCGCCGGGGATTGATGCGCTTCTGGCGTATCCGAACCTGGCGCAGACGATCCTTCCCCGCGATGCCTCGACGCACGACCCGCCCACGGAATCGATTATGCTCCTGACGACCCGCGGGAACATGGACGAGCGGGCAGCTCGCGACCGCGCCGTCGGCGCCGTTGAGACCGCGCTCGATCATCTTCCCGGCGCCACGCTCACGGGTCTGTCCGTGCTGGCACACAACACCGAGCAGACGATCCGGCACGAACTGCCCCGGCTCGTGCTGATCGCGATGGTCATCGTGCTGGTTTATCTCGCGTTGCACTTCCGCAATGTTTCTGCCGCTTTGCTGGCACTGGTTCCCGCGCTCTTCGGACTGGCGACGCTGCTGGCTTTCATGCGAGTGACGGGCCAGAAGCTCAACATGATCAATCTCGCCGCCCTGCCGCTTCTGATCGGGATCGACGTGGACTACGGCATCTTCCTGGTGCACCTGGCGCACCGGGGCGCGAGGGAGGATTCGGGGCTCAGGGGTAAGGGTTCAGGCGAGCATCTTGCGCCGGCGGTGCAGGCGGTCATCCTCTGTGCCGCATCCACCGTTCTCGGATTCATCTCGCTGGTGACCGCATCGGTTCCCGCGGTGCGGTCGCTGGGGATCGCAATCGGCGCCGGGGTCTTTCTGTGCCTGGTTGGGACAATGTTTCTGCTGGTGCCGCTCTTGGCTGGAGGTTCTTATCGCAGCCATCGTGAGGATGCTGGCATCGTGGGGTAGGCTTGGCGCTGGGCTTGTGAACGGCAGAGTAAAAGTGCGGCGGGTGGCGGGGGCCTGGGTGTCATTTTGGCGTGGTCGGCGAGTTGGTCGAGCCGGCGGGTAACCGGTGTGTGACACGAATTCCACTTCAATCGCAGGCCCCAAAAATGCGCCCGCAAGCCGGGCCACCCAACCTGGCCTGCCGGAATCAACTCAAACTGCACACGTCGCGAGCCATGATGGGACTCTCACAATCCCCATTCGGCCTGCTGCCGGGTGACACCGTACTCACACCGTACTCACACCGTACTCACACCGTACTCACACCGTACTCACACCGTACTCACACCGTACCCACACCGTACCCACACCGTACCCACACCGTACCCACACCGTACCCACACCGTACCCACACCGTACCCACACCGTACCCACACCGTAGTAATACCGGCCCCAAAATCGCCCGCCCCGTGAGTCAAAATCGCAATTGTCAGCCAACGGAGGTCATCTGGATTCCTTCCAAATAGCAGGCTCCACAGACGCGCCATCCCCCTCCAAGCAGAGGGCTACTCAACCTCGTGCGCGAGAATCACATAAGAGCCGCGTGCAAACTCTTATGGTGCGACGACAGAATGACGGGGGTCGGCCGTGCCCATGCCCGTAGCGCAGCGTTCCACCCAAGCCGTCGAAAGGCGCAGCCGAAGCGTTCAAGATCCCGTCTACGGGTTGCGGCGCGTAGCCGCAAAGGGATTTCACCACTGAGACGCGGAGGCACCTATAGGAAGCAGGAAGTCAACAGAGAATCTCCGGCTGCGCCTCATTTTTTCTTTTTTGCTTCGCTTCGCAGGGCGCAGGGGTGGTGGCACAGGCTTCGGCGTGCCGTGTCGCTGCCATCATCCTTCAAGCACGTGGTCGGCGTCGGGGTCGAATCCCTGTCAGGGTCGGCTGCATTTGTCCTCAGCGTCTGGAGATCGCGCACATCAGGGCGGCGTCGTTCAAACACCTATCCGGAACTCCCTTGCGGGGTTCATGAGGATCTGTCGGGGCGTAGCACACATTCGGCGGGGTTCATTCACGGAGTGGGCCGCTCCTCGGGGGCGGCAGTGCCTCACGCTGGAACTCCAGCGCCGAACCCAGGTTGGCAGCGTTGTTTGATTCAACAGCCGATCGCCTCCTTCGTGGTCATGAAGGGTTGTGGAGCAACCCGGCGTCGAAGGCCTTGTCGCTTTTCCACATGCCCCAGACCGCCGTCACCTGATCGCGGGCGACGTTGCGGCGGGCATTGCGCGGCGACAGACCCGCTCGGATCCAGTGGGCGTATCGCTGGGCAAACACGTTCTGCTTCTGATCAATCGCATGCTGTGCGGCGCCGATCACCACATTACGCAGCAGGTGATTGCAGGCCTGCTCGACACAGATGATCGACACGCCTTCGCCACTCTTGGCCCGCCTGAGTCCGATCCCGACGTACTTCCAGAGGGCCGATTTGCTCTTGAAACGCCAGGGGGTGTCCAGGTGGCTGATCAAGGTGGCGGCGCGAATCGGTCCATATCCTGGCAACTCGGTGAGGCGGCTCATCATCTTGTCCTGACGCGCCACTCGGCATACCTGTTGATACAGCGATTCTTCCTGCTCGACGGCGCGGGCGTAACGCTGACGCAACGCCTCGGCGATCGACACGATCGAGGCGGGAACCTTCGCTTGCTCCAGTCGCTCCTGGAGCCATTGCTCGCCGCCCTCGAGCAGCTTGGCGGCGCTGAGCATCACGCCCCAGCGGCGCCCCAGGGCCAGCAGGTAGTTGCTTTCCGAGACACGCCTGGTCACGCTGTCGTGGTACATGCCAATGATTTGTTTGACTGCTGTCCTTTCGAGACTTTCCAGTTGATGCACCGGCCTGAGGAACCCGCCGCGGTAAAGGTCGTTGAGCTTCTCGGCATCGATGGGATCATCCTTGTCTCCATCCTTGGCCACATGAGCGTTGCGGCGTGGGTCGCACACAATCAACTCGTCAACGCACGGCTTGAGATTGCGATAGAGCCAGCCGGCCATTGCTCCTTCTTCAAAGGCCAGACGGCGTGGACGTCGAACCGTCTCGATCAACTCACGCAGCTGGGGGATCCCGGTGGGGAGGTGATCTCGTCTGAGCAGCTTCCCGCCCCCGGTCTTGATGCAGACATCGGTGCTTCGGCAATGGGTGTCCATGGTGATAAAATACTCCGTGCGCATGGGCTTCTCCTTTCGTTGTGGGCTTGCTGCGTCGGAAAAACACAGCTTACCGCAGTGGCTGGAGAAGCCCTGCTGCTTCCTACATCTTCACGGAGACGCTGGCGCAGGGAGATGAACCTGACCCGTTTGGGTTCTCCTTTTGTGCGTGAGGGGAATCCGAAGGAGACGGAAATCCTACGTGGACAGGATTCAGTCACGGCTCCTAGTCTGGTCACTGGAATGGAAGGACCGGATGAGCCTTGGCAATGAGTCGCCTTGCTTCATCAGCAAAGCTATCGCGGGCTTCGGTGCTGTCGAACGCGCTTAACGGTATGATCACGCTCCGCAGGTCATCCGCGTCTATGAGCACGTAATGGTTTTGCACGTCAACACTCTTTACCGAATCCCACCTCAGGAGCGACATCCCGCCTGTCCAGGTTGTCTCTAATCCATCATCCGTCAGGCGGATTCGGCGCTCGGTGGTTTCCGTCTGCCGCATCTGCTCTTTGACAAAATCGCTCCATGCCCGCGCCAGATGGCGCTCAGTCAGGTACTTTCGTGGGCTTCCCTTGCTGCGGATCAAAAAGATGCCAAGGAAGATGATCACTACCCCAGTCACCTGATGATTCAGGCCAATCGCGATGGCACCGATGCCCAGCGCATTGATGATGATTCCAAGAGCCCACAGGCTCGCGATGGCCCGTCCCTCAGGGAATCGAGTTAGTACAACCGCTCCATTCAATCGCAGGTCGGGTGTAAACTGCACTTCATGCATAGTACGGCTCCTTGCTCTTGCAGTGCTCGCCAAAGCACAGCATGTGACACATCGCATTGTTTTGCCGATTCCCTGACCGTCAAGAGCGAAGCTCACCCACCGTATGTTTGCGAACCTGCGGCAAGGCAGTGCAACTGCATCGGCTGAATCTGCACAAGCTTTCTCTCGCCCGCGTCAGGCTGAGATCAGCATTCTGGCGGCCGCCAACATCGCGACGCGGGGACGGGGACATTCCAATCCAGTTCGGCGCACGCATTGTAACGGGTCAGTTGCATCCAAGGGCCAGCGAACAGAGATGAAAAAGCAGGGGGTTGGCTCCTGGTGAAGGGCCTCAGGCGCGCAGCATCGAGGCGGACGACTTGGGTGTGCAATCGTCCTGGTGCTACAGCCCGATCGATTTGGAGTACGCCTCACGCTGGCGCAGCTTCACGCCGGTGTTGTCCGGACGTGCGAGGAACGCCTCGACCTCCTTTTCCGTCGCGATTCCCATGAAGTACCATGCCAGCATGTTGATCATGTGCTTGCCCGGCTTCTTTCCCGTCCACAGGTTGATCAGCATGCATGCGATCAGGGCACAGTAGACCTGGATCTCGATGCCCTCCACACGCTGGCTGATCAGGTGCCGGCAACCCAGCGTCTGTTTGAAGAAGCGGAAGAAGACCTCGATCGTCCAGCGGTAGCGATAGATCAGGGCGATGATCTCCGCCGGCACGTCCAGGAGATTGGTCGCGATCAGGATCGTGCCGGGATTGCTGCTGCCGGCGGTTTTGCCTTTTCGTCCGCCACGCTTCTGGTGCGGCGTCGCTTCCACCACCACCAGGCGGACCGGATGATCGGGCCGATTCGCCGGCTTGCTGGCGGTGCCGATGTTCACCAGGGCGTCACGCACCACGCCCGCCGACAGCTCCCCATCGCTGAGCAGTCGCTCCTCAACGATGTCATAACGGATCCAGTCACGCATACGGCAGACGTAGCTGCTGGAAGCCTTGTGGATCGCATTGAACAGCGTGAAACGCGTGAAGCCGCGGTCCATCACGTAACAGTGATCACTCTTGAGCTTGCTCAGCAGCACATTCTTCTCATCGCTTGGGCCACTGTTGCGTGCATCGGTCAACTCCGCATCGACCGCTGCGTGCAGTTCCAGATCGAACTGCACGTGCAGACGCCAGGCGTGCTTGGGCGTCCCATCGCTGAAGTTCAGCCAGAAAGCCCGGGCCACCTTCACCAACGCATCCAGCACCGTGCCGTCGACGATCGTCAGCACCTGATCGATGTGCTGCTTGAGACGGGGATCGGCCTGCAGCGGCTTCAATTCCCCCGCCAGGTGTTCGATCACCGCCTTGAGCCTTTCCGGCTCAAAGACCCGCACCGATTCGCTGAAGGAGCCGAGGCTGAACCGTCCGACGCCCAGTTGCTCCGAGATCTTCTCCACCGCCGCGGCTTCCTGCAGCACACGCATGGAGTCGATCAGGGGATTGAACAGGTAAAGCAGGACCAGGGTGACGTACTGATCGAAGTGCAGCTCACGATTGTGCCCGCGGTCACGCTCGCAACCGCAATCGCGCAACGCTGCGAGCAGTGGCAGGATGTGCCGCAGCTTCTTCAAATGCCCGAGCTGGCGGGGATCGATCGGCTTGTCTTCCGTGGCTCTGGGCACCAACGGGCATCATGCCCAAAGAACATTCCCAGCGCAAGCGCAAGGAAATGCTATTGTAAAGCAAGTGCCGAACGGGATTGGGGACATTCACAATTACGCCCGCACAGGGGGAGCGGTACGGTGAGCCGGGGTGCGGGGGTGGCGGCGAGCCCCCGCGACTTTTTCGTCGTCCCACGCTGGGGCTCTGCCCCAGACCCCGCCCATAGCTTCCGGCCCGATGTTCTGCTACGACGGCTGAGGGAACCACTGACTTTCATGCCTTATGCGGCATACTATTGCGAACTGGTTTTGACGGGGTATAGAGGCTATGCAGTGGCAGCCGCATTCACATCGAAACGAGGAGCCGCCCACGGTCCTGACGCATGAGCTTTCGGAGCGAGCACGTAAACGCATCTTGATCGGCATCAAGGAAACGGGCAACGCGTTGGACAACCAAGAGTTCGGCCCTCGCATCGGATCCTACCATCTTTCGTCGGCGCTGAAGCATGCGATGCGTATGACTAGACTTCGAGAAGGCGAGCTTGCTTTCCCCGAGTCCCACTACGAGGCTTATGGCGACGACGGCGAGATCGCCAAAGCACATTTCATGAAGCCCGATACGGCTGGAGCCGTGGACTTTCTGGAGTACATGTGCCGTTACGAATTTGCACCTGAGTGCATGCCGCTGGATTACATCAACCAGATATTCCGTGAAGAAGGCATCGGGTTTGAACTTTCGCGGTACGTATTCAAAACAATTAAAACGCGCCAAGGCACGATACGAACTTCCGAGGTGGCAGTGTACCCGGAGGTGACCATGAAAACCGACGAGACTGTCCACCGTGACGTGGTTATGCCAGCGCTTTCTGTTCTGAGCCGTAGGGAATTTGCCGCCGCCAACGAGCACTTGCTGAAAGCCCATCACCATTACCGCGACGGGAACAACAACCGAGAGGCCATCACAGAGGCGCTGTCGGCACTGGAAAGCACCGTCAAGGCGATCTGCAAAACCAAGGATTGGCCCTATCGTGAGAACAAAGACACCATCGACCCGCTGTTGCAGGTGTTGGTGGACAATAAAATGATCTACGATCTCTACAAGCCGGTTGTACTCGGTGCGGCCACCGTGCGGAACCGGCTGGTCAGCCATGGTCAGGAACCGGAGAGTGCGGCGACTCCGACCGGCGAGCACGTGGAGCACATGATCCATTTGGTATCAGCGCACATTCTGCTTCTCGTTCGAATGGCAAAGATCACATGAGGATCAGGACCGCCAAGGGGGAAATCTAAGGTCAAGCAGAACACTCAGCGATCAGGGAGGGGCGGCACGCTGAGCCGAGACCAATTTACCTAATCGGATCATCTCCCCACCGCTGCACCGAGCCATCCGCCGCGCCATCAATGGCCCGATGACCCAATGGCCCGATCACTCAATCACCCGATGGCCCCATTGCCCGCGGCAATGAAACCCGAATTCCGATTGAATGACGAATCATCAAAACCGAAGGCGCCCGCCGCGCCCCTTGGTCATTCGGATTTCGGGCTTGATTGGTCATTCGGGTTTGGTCATTCGGGATTTCGTTATCGGTCATGCCGGCGGCCGATCCCATAATTCCCCCGCCCTCGCCCTGCCGGCGGCTTCGCCCCAATACATGGACCAACCCGACTTAATTCCGGAGCGAGCAAACTTCTCCCCGGACAAACTGGACTTCCCCCCGTTCGGTGGGCGCTCGGACGAAGTTGTCTTCAGGCGGCGGCCTCGAACGATTCGGGGCTCGTGTAGCCTAACGCACTGTGCAGTCGCTTGCGATTGTAGAACACCTCCACGTACTCAAAGATCGATTGCCGGGCCTGCTGGCGCGTCGCGTACTGCTGATGGTGGACCAGCTCGGTCTTGAGCGTCGCCCAGAAGCTCTCCATCATCGCGTTATCGTAACAGTCGCCGCACCCGCTCATGCTGGCGGTGATCCCGTGACGGCTCAGCAGGTGCTGGTAATCCTCGCTGGCATACTGCACGCCACGGTCGCTGTGATGCAGCAGCTTTTCTTCAACCGGACCGCGATGCCACAGCGCCATCTTCAACGCGTCGCTCACCAGATCCGTTTCCAGGTGATCGGCCATCGACCAGCCGACGATCTTGCGGCTGAAGCAGTCCAGCACACCGGCCAGATACAGCCAGCCCTGTTCCGTCGGAATGTACGTGATGTCCGCGACCCACTTGCGGTCCGGCGCCCTGGCCGAAAAGTCGCGCTCCAGCACGTTGTCGGCCAGAGGCTTCTGATGCCGGCTGTCGGTGGTGCGCGGGACGAAGCGCCGACGTGATTTCGCCCGTATTTTCGCGGATCGCATTAACTTGGCGACGGTGTTGCGCGACACCGCCACGCCGTCGATCAACAGCGCCCGGTGCACGCGCGGGCTGCCGTAGAGTTCGCGATTCTCGGCGTGCGCCACGCGGATCCTGGCCAGCAACATCTGCTGACGAATCGCCCGCTTCGACGGCTTGCGCTTGAGCCAGGCATAGAACCCGCTGCGCGTTACCTGCAGCACCCGGCAGATGACCTGCACCGGCCAGCGATGACGATGATCTTTGACGAAGGCGAACCTCACCGCTGCTCCCTGGCGAAGAATGCCGCCGCTTTTTTTAAAATCTCCCGCTCCATCAGCAGCCGCGTGTTCTCCTTGCGCAGCCGGCGGAGTTCCGCCTTGAGCACACCTTCGCCGCTGGGGAGCACGCCGCCTTCCTCGGCGGACGCCGAGGAGAACTTCTCCACCCAGCCCCGGACATTGGCCGCATCCACCCCCAGACTCCTGGCCGCTTCAGGGACGCTGTAGCCTTGTTCGTTGACCAGCTTCACGGCCGAGAGCTTGAACTCACGCGTGTATCTTCTGCGAGACATCGATTGCTCCTTGGACAGCCATTATGCTGTCCCTCAGGAGCGCCCACCAAACCTGGGCAAGTCCAAACAATCCCTCTCCCCCGAGCAAGCAGACTTCCCCCCGGACGGTTCGGACTTCTCCCCGGAGCCGCCAGACTTCTCCCCGGAACGAGCAAACTTCTCCCCGGAAGCGCCGTACTTCTCCCCGGAACAAACATCCCTCTCCCCGGATGAGTAAAACTTCTCCCCGGAGCGGCCGGAGTTAAGCACGATCATTCCGTTCCCCGGCCCGACCCTTGTGCACGTTGCCCCGGCTGGGTCGGAGCGCTCCGATCCCCCGCCGCCGGCGCACGGGCGCATTCTAACGGTTCGGTGCTGAGGCGCAAGCTTCAGCCCCGCATTCCGGGCAGCGGTCCAGCAGCGGGCCGTTGGCCTCCGGCGTGCGCGCAGGTCATAGCCGCAGGTGGCGCAATGGCCGGGGGGCCTTCGGCGGCGGAGCAGCGGCCGGGCGAGGAATAAGGCCGCCAGAAGCGAGGCGGCGTCGATCGCCAGGACCAGCCACCGCTTCAACCAGATGAAGTAGTACACTGTGCCGTGCGTCGGCGTCTGGTCCTTCGAACCGATCGACGCGATCCTGAGGCCCGGAAGGTGAATCAGGCCGAACCATGGAGCTGCGCCGCCCAGGGCGCCCTGTAGTTGATGCCGATTTCGCTTCCTTGAATGTAGTAACCGATCCTCCGTCCACCGAGCAGGCCCACGGAGTGGAGACTCCGGCCGGCGGGCAAGGGCAGCGTGCAGGCGATGAGGCTGGCCAGCGGGATCGCCGCCAGCAGGATGATGGCGGCCAGGCGGAACAGTGCGGTTTTTGAGCGGCGCGGCTTCACGGCCACATCCTATCCTGCCGTGGCCTTCGCCGGGACACACATTCCGCATTCGGGACAGCGATCGAGCAGCGGTCCGTTGGCGTCCGGCGTGGCGCGGAGGTCGTAGCCGCAGCCGGGGCACAGGCCCGGGATGGAAGGACGGCGGAAGAGAGGCCGTGCGAGCAGGAAGGTGGCCAGAAGCGCAGCGGCATTGGCGAGAAGGGCGAGCCACCACTGGATTCTGATCGACACGAGTGCATCGCCGCGGGTTTGGCCCGTGAGCGTCACAACCGAGCGGTTGATGATTATGCCGGGCAGATCGTAGAGTCCGCCGGACTTGGGGGGAATGCCATGCCATCCGGTTGAGTAATCGAGGATGAGCGTGCTGCCCAACAGGGTATAGTTGATGTTGGTTTTTCCGACGAGATTCTCGCCAAACACGTGGACGCCGCGATGCGTGGCCAGTGGGATAGCGTAAGCGACCAGGCTCATGATTGGGATCGAACCCAGTAAGAGGACGACCAGCAATCGCAATCCCACGGATGCTGCTTTGGAAATTCGTCGGTCCACGCTCGCATCCTACCGCGCCGGAGTCGTGATGGCGGCGGGTGCGCCGCATTCCGGGCAGCGCTCGGGGGAGCCGCGGAGGTCGTAGCCGCAGGTCACGCACAACCCGTGGGCCAGTCGATTGCGCCAGCGCCGGCGCTTCCACCCTCCAAAGCGCCAAGCAGGGAAGATCGCCAGCAGCAGGACGAGGAACCAATCCGGAAAGAAGATGGACCATTCATCTAATCCCGATAGGCCGCGGCTCCGGTCTAGGGCGCGATGTACACGGCCGTAACCGAAATTGAGAAAAGAGAAGCGGCTGCCAAAATACTGGCGCATTTTTCCAGCCGCCTCCGGATTGTCGCCGAGTCTTACCAACCACCAATGCCCAAAACGCGGGGGATGCAACTTCCCGCCGGACTGTGCGATCTCACGTCCACACATGAGCAGGCCCGACGCTGATTGGCAACCCAGTGCCGTCAGCCGCGATCCGCCCGTCGGCAGGGAGCAAATGCGCCACGTTGTCGCAGCACCAGTAGCTTCTCACCCACAATCCCGCCACCGCCAGGCACAAAACCAGTGAGACCGCGGCGAGGATGTTGAAGATCCACCGGCGCATGGGCGTATCCTAACGGTTCGGCGCTGAGGTGCGGGCTTCGCTGCCGCATTCCGGGCAGCGGTCCAATGGCGGGCCTTCGGCATTCGGCGTGGCGCGGAGGTCGTAGCCGCAGTGAGGGCAGCGGCCGGACAGCGCCACATTTTTCGGCGTCGCCGTCGTGTGCCAAATAGCCACAGTCCCGGCAACACGGCCATTAGCACGACGACCTGCCACAAGGGCACATAGAGCATCCAGTATTGTTCGACAATCGATACCGGCTTGGGGACACCGTGATCGAGGGCCATGAATGGTCCGCCAGGGCGATCGTGGTGGTAGCCGGCGGACCACCAGCGGACTGGCGGGAAGCGCTGAAATGTACTGCCATCCCGTGGCCATGAACGGCACCACAGGGCCGGAGATCACGCGGTCCCGCTGATGAAAGATGCACGGGTATCCGCTTATCCATTGCACGCCGGTGACGGAGCCATGGCGTTGCGGTACATTGAGCGATGCGTGCTGGAACTCTCCGCTGACAGAGGCACTTCGCATTCAGAGGATCGCGGCCGACACTGCAAGCATTGCTGAGAGACAAGCCGAGAGGATGAACACGCCCCTCTTCACGACAGCACCTTACCGCGTGGTAATTCGGGATGTTACTGTTCCGCATACGGCCGTGTCGTCGGCATCGTCTTGAGAAGCGCCGGCTCGATCCAGTTGAACCGGTCCTGCACGCCGAGGTTTTCCCCGTAATCCACTTCGAACGTGAGCGTGTGCGCATTGCCCAGCGGCACCAGCACAACCGGCGAGAGCACGCCCGCGCGAACGTTGTGCTGCTCGCGCACAACCTTGCCGTCCAGCTTGATCCGCACCGTCACGTTCGCATACGCGCCGTCGCCCGCGATCGCATAGCGCGTCCGCAGGGCCGAATACGTTCCATCGAGACTCCACGTGAGCCGAGAATATGGATAGACACCAATTCCCCGACTGAACATCTGATCGCCAAATCGAATCGGTTCACCGTTAATCGCACGATCCATCTGCGCCGGTCGGGCCGCGCCCAGGTACGGCGTCTGCACGTTCTCAATCGGCTCGAGCCCGCTCAGCCACGCAACCGGCCCGTTGATCTGCTCAATGGCCGCGACGTTGGCCAGACCGATTTGGCGAGTGGTCTTATCGGGAAGTATGACCGAAAGCTCGTTCGACACCAGCTTCAGCGACTCGACCCGCAGCGTCGAGCCGTCGGCCAAGCCGACCCGAAACGCCCGGCCTGTCGAGGTCGTCGCCGCTCCCGTTGCAGCAAACCGGATCGACTGCACGGAATCCAGCGGCACAGTGACCGGATTCCCATCCGACTGCACGATGATGCTTTTGCCGCTCAGGTCGGTCACAATTCCCCTGACCTGATCGCCGTTGACAAGATTCACCATGTCTTCAGTCTGCCGGGTTTGATTGCTCCGCGGAGTCTGTGCACTTGACCGCGTGATCCCCGCCACCTGCCGAAGCGGAATCGACAGTTCCCCAAGCGCCGGCAGTGACCAGTGCAAATCCTCCTGGTCCATCTTCACCGGTACGCCATGCAGATGATCACCGCTGGAGGTGTTCAACACGAACGCCGCCGACGGCGCTTTGAGCAGCCGATTCCCGCGACAGTTCCAGTACCCGTGACCATGGTATCGTTTGTGCGTCCTGCCCCCCTTGAATGCCGCTGGCATCGATGCCCGTGAGTGCGATGGATCGCTTCTGGAAATCCGCCGTGGTCAGCGTCCAGCGATCCTCAGCACGTGACACTGATGTGATCAAAACAACGAGCGATAAACAGATTAGGGCGGAGAGCTTTTTCATGAATGAGTCCAGACCCATTGCTAACTCCCCGGCCCCTTCCCTGAATATACCGGAAGATAGCGATTCGGCATCTGGAGGATAATCAATGCCATCGCTGTCGCGTAGTCATCGTTCACATCGCCGGACCATTTCCCGCTGGCCTTATCCTGCCGAGCGATCAACTGGTCGCGGATCGCGGGGTACCAATCCTTCCAGTAATCCCCCCCGGCCAGGAACATCGCCTGCACGGCATAGTAGTGGCCGTAAAAATAGTGGCCTTCGGTGTCGGCGTTGCTGCTGCCACGCTCCGGCTGGAACTGCTTCAGATATGCGAGGCCCTGCTTGATCGCGTTTCCCTGGAAAATGCCCGCGTAGTAAAGCGCCGCCACGCCTGCCGCCGAGCGTGCAAACCCGCTGCCGCCGCCCTGGTGTGCGACGTAGCTGAAACCTCCGTCCGCATTTCGGCAACTCAACACGTACTTGATCGATTTGTCGATAACGTCCTTGTCCACCTCAATGCCCGCATCGCGGGCCGCCCGCAGCGCCATCACCTGGCAGATCGTCACCGAAATATCCGCATCGAACGGCACCGGCTGGTAGCGCCAACCACCCTCGTTGTTTTGCGTGCGCTCGATCAGGCGCACGGGCGCTGAAGCTTCTCCTTCACCTGCTGGTCCTGCGTCATGCCGTAGATTTCCGCAAGGAACAGCGTCGCAAACCCATGGCCATACATCGGCCCATGCGATTGATCCGATGCGATCAGCCCCGATTCCTGGCAGTTGGCGAGGATGAAATTCAGACACTTGGTGACGTTGTCGGCGTACTCCCCTCGTCCCGGCAGGTTTCCCGCCTCCATAAACGCCAGCCCTCCCAGCGCGCTGATCGCGGCATTGCTCGTCGGCCCGTTCATCGCGCCGTATCCCCCATCGGTGTTCTGATGTGCCGCCAGCCACTCCAGCCCGCGCTTCACCGCATCCTGCTGGGCGGGCGTGATCTCGTCGCCGCGCACCTGGTTCGGCTGCGGCGCCAGCTCCGCTGGCTGGGTTGCCTGCGCCAACGCAAGCGGTGCACAGACCGCTCCACACATGCACGCAGCGGCGCAAAACTTCAGAATCAACATCTTCCGCTTATTCATCCTCTCGTCGGTTGCGTCAATTCCCGGCACTCATGGTTGCTGCTGAGTCTCCTGCTGGCTCAGCCCTTTGTAGTAGTCCTCCACGTACTTGCGATACTTCTCGATGATCTGCTCGCTGGAACCTTCGATCACCGCATCGCGCAGACGCGGGCTGATCTGGCCCCACTCGGTGCTGGTCTGGCGGATTTCCTGCGAGAGGTCGGTCTGCGTCGGCGTTGGCTGCGGAGCACTGGAATTTGCGGCAGGCGTCGAGCCACGGTTGGGTTTGGACTGGCCCTTCTTCTTGCCGTTGTTCTGCGCCACCACGCCACTCGAGCGCGGCGGCGCCGCCTTCTGAGGTGTACCAGGTTTGGGCGAACTGGTGCCATTACATTCCTGTTGCCGCGCTTCCTGAATCAGCTTATCCATGTCCGTGATGATTCGGTCCTGGATGATCTGCGTCACCTTCCCCGGATCCTTGTTCAGCGCCAATCGCTGCCGCGAGCGGGCCATGCGGTCGCCGATGAGGATGGTATCCTTCTCAATCCGATCCGTGTCGCTCTTCTTCCCCAGCAGATCCTGCTCCAGCTCCTGGTTCTCGACATCTTCCTTTCCCGCTTCTTCGGGAAGCTGATCGCGGTTGTCCGGCTCCTTGCCGAGCTTGAACTGCCCGCCTGATGACTTCTGAAGAACCTCATCGAGCAGATGCCGAAGCTCGCCCTGGCGGTCGCCAAGCGCGATGAGCTTCTGATCGTCCTTCTTCGGCTGCTGATCGAGCACCTTCGTGGATTTGTTCACCGCCTGTTGCAGCGCCTTGAGCAGACGGAGTTCCGCCTCGGACGGAAGCTTCGGCGTGCACTGCCCGCCGCCACCTCCACCGCCGCGCGATGCGAACTTCTTCTCCAGCGGCTGCACCTTCAGGCTTTCGATCATTGCCTCAAGCTGATCGATGACCCGCACCTGCTCTGCCTGCGTGACCGCGCCCGTGTCCGGCTTGCCAAGATCATCCTTCACGAGGTTCATCGACCCCACGATGTCCTTGTTGGCCCAGAGGTAAACGACACTCTTCAACGCAGCCAGATCGTCATCCAGCGCCTTGGTCCGATCGGCAAGCTTGCCCTGTTCCCCCGGCAACTGCCCGAGCCGGATCGCATCCTCGCGCGCACAAGCGAGCCATCCGGCAAACGCCGCGACTTTGCCAGCCGCGCGGTCTCGGCATTGAGCTTCTCCTGGTCCTCTTTGATCTTCACATACGCCTGGCGAATTGCTTCGCGCTGTTGTTGCTCCTTCTTCTGATCGACTTCGCTTTTCTGCTCATTGACGACGCGCTTGGCCTCTTCCAGTGCCGCCAGCGCCTCGACCTGCGGCGGCTGATACGCCGCCGCCAGATCCTTGCTGCGCAAGCTGACGATTGCCCGCTCCATCCTGGTCGCCGCCCGCGAGAGACTGCTCGCCGGCCCTGCACCGTCCGGAAGTTCCTCGGCCATGTGCGCGATATCCCGCGCATTGCGCTCCGTCTGCTCCTGCCCGCCGGTCAATTGCCCAAGGTCCGGAACTGGCGGCAATTGATCCTTCTGGCGCTCCGCTTTGGCCAGCAGATCCTCGATCACCTTCGCATCGGTCTTGGCCACCACGTCCGGCCCTTGGAGCCCGAGGTTGTCGAGATTGTGACCCGCCTGCCGTCGAATCAGATTTGCGATCTGCTGCTGCAAATCCGCCAGCTTGCGCGAGAGTTCTTCGAGCTTTCGCCGCTCGGCTTCGCGAAGGTCGCTAAGCATCAAAGTCAGTCCGATCTCCGCCTGCTTCTGCGCCGCCTGGGCCGAGGATTGCTGATTCTGACGCGCCTGTTGGGCCGCGCGATTCTGGTTCTGCGTTACCTGCTGTTGCTGGCCGGTCTGGGCCGCCTGCTTGAGCGCTCGGCGCCGGCCGGATCGCTCCTGGCCATCTGATTCGAAAGCTTCTGCATATCGTCGAGCGCCTTGGCGGTCTTCTTTGCCAGGTTCGCCTGATCCCCCGCCGCCTTCTCCAGCTTCGCGTGATCCTCCGGCGTCATCTCATCCGGACGCTTGCCGAGGTTCTTGTTTCCGACCTCCTGCGTCTGCTTTGAAACTTCCTGCTGCCTGGCCAGCAGATCTCGAATGTGCTCGATCGTCTGCGAGAGCGAACCAACGCTCGCCAGCTTGTCGAGCGCCGTCCGCAACTGCTCGCCGGCCCGCTGCTGGTTCTCCACGGCGGCGTTCATCGTCCCATTGCGCTGGTCAATCTGCTGCTTGCGCTCCGTCTCACTCGCCTTCGGATCCGTCTTCTGCTGCGCCGCGGTACTGATCTGATTCGCGGCGGTCTTCATCGGGTTCTCCGCCGCGTTGTTCAATAGGTCCTTCACGTCGCTGGCCAGCTGATGCAGATCGTTCGCCGGCGACTTGTTCTCCTCCATCTGCTTTTCGAGCGCCGCGAGTTTGCCGGAAATCTGCTTCGACTGCGCCGCCGCCGTCTCCTGCTGACTCGAAAGCTGCTGAGCCACCGCGCGATCCGCCTTGTCGAATTCCCGCTTGCCCGAGGTGTCCTTCGCCAGATCGCTCGTTCCCTGCTTCGTCTGGCTCTGCCGATTGGCGATCTCCTGCACCTGCCCGGCCACGATGCGCAGTTCGTTGCTGACCAGGTCCGTGAATTGCGCCTGGCTCACGATCGTGATCCGCAGCTTGCCGCTGGCGATGGGCGGATGCTTCGCACCATTGAGATCGTAGTTATCGCGCACGACCAGGTAATACTCGAGCATGTCGCCGGGCTTGATCCCCGCTTGATCGAGCTTCGACAAATCCCAGTTGTAGTTAGCACGGAATCGCTGCCGATCGCTCGAACCTTCGATTCGGTTCCACGACACGCCGCTGACGGCCTTCGCATCCTGCACAAGCGCAAATTCCCAGTGCTTCCGATCGTTCAGCCGATCGACCATCAGCTTGAGCGAGTCGATTCCATAATCATCCTCCGCGACCGCCTGAAGCGGAACCACCGCCACCGGCGTGCGCTCCTCATTCCTTCGCGGATTCTCGATCTGCACCGTCGGGTTTTGATCCGGCCGGACGATCAGCTCGTATTCCTCGAGCGCGGTGTTGGTGAACCCATCGAACGTCCGTCGCCTGGATGTGAAATCGCATCGAGTGCGTCGCCGTCCACTTCGCCTGAACCTGTTCATCACCGCTGCGCTGCCAGGCAAATGCCGGCATCTCTTTCACATCCGTCACCGGCTTGATCGTCACCGGCGTCCCGTTGCCGGCCAGCGACTTGTTGAACGTCACCCGCAGCGCCACTTCCGACCCCGTCGCCAGCATCGCCGCCCCATCCGCAAGATTCACCGTCGCCGGCTCAGCATCCCCCACATACTTCGGCGGCGTGATCACCGCCTCCACCTTCTTGATCGCGAGTCTCGGCAGCACCTCGATCGGGTTCAGATCCTTCCGATCGTCCCCTGCCGTCATCCAGACCTTCATCACCCCCGCCCCTTTGCCCGTATCCGCGTTGGCATCCAGTGACGCCGAGTAAATCCCGTCTGCCCCACGGGTCATGAATTCCTGCACTACCGGGCCAATGTTGAGCTGATAGAAAATCCTCGCCTTCCGCGACGCCGAATCTCCCCGCTCCAAGCGCATCTTCATTTCGATGCGCTCACCCACCGGCACACGATGCGGAACCTGCCCCACCGTTTCGATCAACACGCTCTTGGGCCAGCTCGCGCACCCCAGCGGCCAAAGCAGCCGCGAGATCGCAATTCGCGTGTACATCGGATTGATGACGAAAATGCTCAGCATCGCTACCAGCACGATCGCGCCAATGCCCGCCAGCATGGAATACCAGACCGGCAACGTCACAACCGCACGTTTCAGATCGAGCGTCGTCGCAAGCTGTGCCGCCTCGCTCATGACGCGCTGCTGCATGACGTTCGAGCCGTAATCCCCTCCATGCGCGAAATCGACGGTGCTGCGCAGCCGGTCGTCGAACTGCGGAAATGCCTGCTCCAGCCGGCCGGCGATGTCCGACAGCGTCAGCCGCGCTATCGCCGGCTTGATCACCCACCGTCCGATCACGTACGCCAGCGCTCCCAGCACCAGCAGACTCAGCGCGATCCTCGGCGGCGCCGGCAGGTTCAGCAGGTAATCCAAAAGCACGACCCCCACCACCAGCCCCACCAGGCACGCGAGCGTCACGCCCAATCCATAGAGGATCGACAACGCCTTCACCTTCCGGCGAACGCCCTGCAACGCATCGATCAACATGGCCGGCGGCATAGCTGTTGTTCCTAGGTGCCTCTTTGCCTCTGTGCCTGACTCTTCAGACCATCCCAAATATCTTACGCCCGACCCACTCGCCCGTAATCAATAAAACGAATATTGCCAGAGCCAGCGGGGCATTCCAGAGCGGCCGGGTCGTCTCAATCGGAATAACCCTCGCCGCGCTTTGGATCATGTCCGGGAGCACCTTGGGCGCCTGATTCAGATCTACCACGCGCCCATAGGTATCCGACGCCAGCCGCGTCATAAACGTCCGATCCACTTGCGGCTGGGCCAGCTCCAATCGCGGCACCGCAACCGAAACCGGCAGTTCCTGCTCCTTCACCTCACCCGCAATCGACGGCAGCCTCACCGTAAACTGCCCCAGCCGATCCGCCGCAAACGATGCCACATAAAGCTCCGGCTGCCCCTCCTGCCGGATCAGCGTCGCGTAGCGGATCACCTGCCCATCGCTATCGGTTATTTCGACGCGAATCTGGTCGGGAAGTTGCTGAATCAATTGCGGGTCCATGATTCGCAAGTTCAGCCGCACCTGATCCCCAAGCTGGTAGCTCGGCTGCATGGACGTAAACATGATCCGCCGCTGCCCCAGCTTCTTCGACCGCGCCAGGTATCGAATCTGCTGCACCCAATATGTGTCGAATACACTCTCTCCCGTGTAGAAGCGCCAGCGCCACGAATCGTCAAATGCGCTGAAAAGCGTCCGCCCTGCCCCGTAGCGCCCCAGTACCAGGAGCGGCGCCTTGTGCCCGTCCGGCCCGGTGTCGGTTGGATGGGTCGCATACACCTCACCCACACCCGGCTTGGCCATTACGCCTTTGCAGTACCAGAACAGCGGCTGCAATCCGTCCGCGAGGTATTTGTCGTTCTCCCGGCGATTGGCGAAGAATCGGAAGATCGAGCTGCTCTCTCCCAGACGCGTCAGCAACGGCCGAAAGCCCTGCGTGATCGTCTCGGGTGCCGCATCTGTCTGAACGCCCGAAATGCTCACCGGCAACAGCGCCTCGATCGGCGTATTCTTATACGCCTGCGGCGACCACCGCGGCCCCGCAATCATCCCAAATCCTCCCCCGCGCCGGCTTACGAAATCCGCCACAAGCTGCAATTGCGCATCGCTGAACTGCCGTGGATCGACATCTCCAAAAAGCACGACGTCGTAATCCATCATCTCCTCGATGCTCTCGGGAAACCGGCGGATTGGCTTGTTCCCCTCCTGGATGAAACCCGGATCGGCGCTGGTCAGCAGGCACGAGACGTCGATCGTCTTGTCCCGGATCATCTCGTTCTTGAGGTACCGGTATTCCCACCGCGGATACCCATCGACGTAAAGTACCGAGATTCTTGCATCCATGACGTCAATTTGCGCACCGCGGGAATTGTCCTGATCGTCGATCTCCCCAGGCTGCTTCACCGCCTCGACAACCACGTCCAGCGGCCCCGCTTCGTCCGCCTTGAACTGCACCTCCGCCTCAACCTGCCCATCGGCCGGCAGCGCAACCTTCGTCTCATCCGGCTGCCCCGGCACTGTCAGAATCCGCCCCGTTTTCTTGTCCTTCACCAGAAGCGCCACCTGGTGCCCCGGCTCGTATCCCGTTCCGCGCACCATCGCGCGGATATTGACGATATCGCCCACAAACGCGCTGTCCTGCACGCTGATCGAATCGATCGCAATGTCGGTTGGCGCTTTTTCCGACCCCACCGCGATCGGATAGACCTTGACGCCATAATCCTTCACCGCCGCCAGTTGCTCGTTCACGGAAGTAGCCGGCGTCTCCCGTCCATCCGTCAGGATGACCACTCCCGCCACCCGCTGCCCCTGCAAATCCGCCAGCACGTTTCGCAGCGCCGGCAGGATTTGCGTGTGCTGACCGGTCGGCTCAAGCTTCTTCAATTCCGCCGCCGTGATGGGCTGCTTATCGCTGTCGAACCGGTACAGCCGGATCTGATGCTTCGCCGACAGCTCCTTCAGAAGTGATCGATCGCCGTTCGAGAGAACCTGCTCCACCGCTTCGAGCCTGCTCAACGGCCTGCCATCGGCCGCCTTCCCCGCATCCCGCACGCGCATCGAGATCGAGTCATCCACCATCACCGCCAGCACGCTCGGCTCCGTCCGGCTCTGCCCAAGCGTCAGGACCGGACGGTTCAATAGCACCAGCAATAGCGCGATGATCAGCACTCGTACAATCCCCAGCCCGATCCTCACGCCCCGGCTTCTCCCCTCGCGCCGATACACGTACACCACCAGTGCCATCCCCAGCACCACCAGCAGAATGTTCCAGCTCACCGCCCCCACCCACTGCTGCCCCGGCCAATGCGGGTTGAACTGGAGCGTAAGGTCACCCTGCCGGGACAGGAATCCCTTCTCAAGGCCAAGGAGGATTTCCAGCAATCGCTGCATCTGTACTCAGTCATTTGTCACTTGCCACTTGTCACTTGTCACTTGCATCGCCCCGGCAAATGACAAATGACCAGTGACCAATGACTATCTCCGAAAATGCCCAAACCGCATCGCCATCCAGCACTCCGCTCCCACCAACAGCAGCGCCGCCAGCATCAGGGGCCAACCATAATCCTCTCCGGTAACCGCCGTCGCTGAATCGACGGGCAGCTGATCGCCTTCCAACTCGATCGGAATCTCTCCAAGTACCTTCTTAATCGTCGCGTTGTTCACCGTCCGCACATCTGCCTCGTCGCTCGGCACATTCACCGCGATTGGCAGCGTCCGCGTTCCTGTCGCCAGCTGGTACACCCCCGGCTTCTCGATTGGTTCGCTCTGGTATGCCACCGCTCCGTTGCCCGGAACCGAGTCCAGCACAACCGGCCGCTGGTTCGAATCGACCAGCGTCGGCGTGCTCGTCAACTTCAAGCTCGCCGGCACCACAAGCGTCTCCCCAACCGTAAGATTCATCCACCCATCGCCTGAATTCACGCTGCCCGACACCAGCTCATGCATCAACGCCACATACGCCGGCTTGGCAGGTAAACTCGTCCACTCGGCGTTCGCACTCGTCGTCACCACCACCACCCGCCCCTGGCCCAGCGGTTGTACCGTGATTGCCGGATCTTCCTGCACTGCGGTTCCCGTCCCTTTCGCCGGTAGGTAATTCAGCACCCGCTCCGCCTTCGAATCCGCTCCCACGTCCATCTGCAAGTACGTGAAAATCTGTGCCGTATCGAGCCCCGAATTTGTCTCGCCCGCAAACGCTTTGAGCAGCGGATTGAGATTCCCGCGCGGGTTGAAGTCGAACGCATATCCCGCTTGACCTGCGCTGGCGCTCATGCGCTTCGTCAATGGCCCCGGCAGCAGCCCGCGCGACAGCAGGACGTCATTGTAATTCTGCATCACGACCGGCTCCCCCATGAAGATCATCAGCGTTCCCCCCTGCTTGACGTACACGCGCCAGTTGATCCGCGATAGGCGCCGGCACCTGCCCCACCGCCGTCAAAATCACGCAGCGGTAATCCGTCAAAACGCGGTTCCCCAGTTCCAGATCGCTGATGACCTCCGGCGCGATATAGCTGTCGCTTTTGCTATCGGGTCCAGTGGCGTTTTCCCTCGGCGGCGCCAGCGCCAACGCCAGAAATGCCCCGGATCCCGTCATTGGCCCCATGCCCCGCTCGCCTTCGACAACCAGAACCTTCAGCGCATTGACAACATTGACCACGCGCCATCGCTGATCGTCGATCTTAAGCCGATCCTGGCTTGCCAGTCGCACGCCGATCACGTGCGGCCCGCCGTCCCGAAACACCGCCGCCGACTGATCGAGGTTCTGCGGCTCCCCATCGAGTTTCACCGGTCCTCCGCCCGGCAGTGTCGCGCCATCCAACTTCCACTGCACGACGGGATCCGGTCCCGCGCCGAATCCCCGCACTGTCGCCAGGAATTCCGTGTTGAATTTGTCCGTTACCAGGTTCGCCCCCGGCTTAAGCGACAGTGCCGCCTGGTTCCACTGATTGGCCTTGCCGAGATTGAAACTGACGATCCTCTGATAGATGCCCGAGAGCTCTCGCCCGGTCTGTGCCAGCGCATCGGCCTCGCTGGATTCCCACGCGCTGCGTGTCCCATCCGTTAGAATGTACAGCGTCTTGTGAAGCTGGCTCTTCTCATGCTTGCCGATCTGCTCCGCCGCCTTGAGCGCCCCCAGCAAATCCGTCCCACCATACGACTGTTCAATCTTGTCCACCGCGCCACCCGCCGCCGCCAGGTCATAGGTTGGCGCAGCCAGCACCGCCTCCGCCGGCCGCGACGCCGTCACGATCGCCACCGCCTCCCCACCCGCGCTCAGTCGGTCAATTTGCTCTTTCGCCAGCAGCTTGGCCTGATCGAGTTGCGTTCGCGCATCAGGCCGATCCGCCTCATACGCCATCGAGTACGAGTTATCGATCACAAAAACATGCAGCCCCGACCGCGATCCCACGATCGACGCCAGCGTGCTGTCCCGGCATCCCAGCGGCCGGGCCAGCGCTGTCGCCACCAGCAACACCACCAGGCACCGCACCGCGAGCAGCATCCACTGCTCGAACTTCAACCGCCGGCGGTTCTTCTTCATCGCCCGCAGCAGAAAATCCATCGCCGCCCAAGGCACCGTCTTGTACCGCCGCCGATTCAGCAGGTGAATGATGATCGGAATCGATGCCAGCAGAAGACCCGCAACGAAGAACGCCGGGGTGATAAAGGCGAACGCGAGGATGAACGGAGATTGATTCATTGATTCATCGCGTCATCGAGCCATTGGCTTCCAATCACCAATGGCCCGATCGCTCAATCTTCAATTCCTACTTGATGCTCGCCGCACGCGTCGCCAGAAATCCGCTCAGCGTGACGTCCAGCGGCTCGCCGCTGTTCATCCTCGTAAAATCGATCCGCATCCCCCGGCACATCTTCTTCAATTCATCCGTGAATTCCCGCAGTTGCTCCAGATATCCATCCCGCAGCGCCCGCGGCTCGGTCAGCAACTGTCCTGCCGCTTCCAGCCCCTTGAACAGCGTCACATCCTCAAACGGAAACTCGATCTCCAGCGGATCCAGCACCTGGAACACCATCAGCTCGTGCTTCTTGTATCGTAGATGCCGAAGCCCCTGCGCGATCCCCTTCAGGTCATCAAAGAAATCCGACAGGATCACAATGAGAGACCGGTGCGTCAGCTTCTCCGCCAATTGATCCAGCACGTGCCCCGTCCCCGTCTTGCTCGTCCGCGGCACGATCGTCAGCTCCTGCGTGATCGTCTTCCACTGCCCCGGCGAGTTGCTCGGCTTGAGGAACTTCTTCAGCTCATTATCGAAAACCGCGAGCCCCACCGAATCCTGCTGCTGAATCGCCATGTATGACAGCGACGCCGCGATCGCCGTCGCGTGATCGTACTTGGTCCACAGCTTGTCTTCCCCGTCATCGCTTCCTCGCTTCGTCGCTCCGTCGCTTGGGCCACCCACCGACCCAAACCCCATCGACTCACTCGCATCCACCAGACAGATCAGATGCAGATTGGTTTCTTCAATATACTGCTTCAGATATACCCGATCCGTCTTGGCCAGCACCTTCCAGTCCACCCGTCGAATATCATCCCCAAACGCGTACGGCCGATGCTGCGCAAATTCCACACTCGCCCCCTGGTAAGGCGAGCGATGCATCCCCGTCATCAGCCCCTCGACGATCAGCCGCGCGCGCAGATCCAGAGAACTGATCCGCGCCAGCGTCCGCGGATCGAGGTATTTGCGATAATCGGTCGTTTCCGGAATCGACATGTTTCAGCGAGGTACTGGCCCCTCACGCTGCCGGCTCGCTCCGCATCATCTTCGCCGCCTGCTGATCCAGCTCCTCATACTGCTGCCGCGGAATGAACTCCATCAGCCGCTTCACGATCGCATCGCTCTTGATCCCCTCGGCCTCAGCATTGAAGTTCGTCACGATCCGATGCCGCAGCACCGGCAGCGCTACCTGCCGGATATCCTCCGTCGAAACGTGATACCGACCCTTGAGTAGCGCCCTCGCCTTCCCCGCCAGAATCAAATATTGCGACGCCCGCGGCCCCGCACCCCAGGCCACAAAATCGTTCACAAACGGCGGGCATCCCCCCTCCTGCTTCCTGGTTAGCCGTGAGAACTGCAGCGCATATCGAATCACATGATCCGCCACCGGCACCTTCCTCACCACATCCTGCAACGCCATCACCTCATCCCCCGAAAGCACATGTGACAGTTCCACGCCGCGCCCCGCCGTCGTCAGCCGCACGATCTGAAATTCTTCATCTTCCGTCGGATACCCCACATTGATGTTGAACATGAACCGGTCGAGCTGCGCCTCGGGCAGCGGATACGTCCCCTCCTGCTCGATCGGATTCTGCGTCGCCAGCACGAAAAACGGCTGTGGCAGGCGATGCTGCTTCCCGCCCGCCGTCACTTGGTGCTCCTGCATTGCCTCTAAGAGGGCCGCCTGTGTCTTGGGCGGCGTCCGGTTGATCTCATCCGCCAGAATCACATTCGCAAACACCGGCCCGCGCACAAACCGCAGCTCCCGCCGACCCGAGGCCTTATCCTCCTCGATCACCTCGGTACCGGTAATATCCGATGGCATCAAGTCGGGTGTGAACTGAATCCGGCTGAAGCTCAGCCCCAGCGTCCGCGCCAGCGTTGAGATCAGCAAGGTCTTGGCCAATCCCGGCACACCCACCAGGAGCGCATGCCCCTTGCAGAAGAGCGCAATAAGCAATTCCTCGATGACCAGCTCCTGCCCGACAATCACCTTACCGAGCTCGGCCTTCATGTCGTGGTAAGCCTTCTGCAGCTTCTCCACCGCCGCCAGCTCATCGGTTGAAAGATCCGTCGCCTGCGGCCGAACGATGCCGATCGAATTCTCCATAACGCTCCCGGGTTTGACTCAAGCTCTGCGATAAACTCTCATGCACGCCAGCCCCCAGAGAATGGTGCCGGGGAAGGACGTATCCGGACAACCCAATACTACCCCGTAGAACACCCTCAAACCACAGACGGCTAACCTGAGCAAAAGTTGCATGCCCGAGCTGCCCGAAGTCCAGACCGTCGTCAACACGCTCGTCCCCCGGGCCGTCGGCGCCCGTATTCTACAAGTCGTCCACCTCCGCCCCGACATGCTCCACCCCCCAGGCGCCGATCTCCCTGTCCACCTCACCGGCCACAACATCAAATCGATTCATCGCCGCGCTGAGCGCATCATCTTCACACTCGATGACGACACCCGCTTCTACATCCACCTGGGAATGACCGGCCGCCTGGCGCTTGGGGAGCCCGATGCGCCGATCCAGCCGCACACGCACCTCATCCTGAAGATCAGACGCCGAAATGCACCGCTCCACCTCCGCTTTCGCGACGTCCGCCGCTTCGGCGGCATCTTCTGGCTCGGCACGAACCTCGCCGACAACGACCTCGGCCCCGAGCCTCTCACCCTCCGCCCATCTCAATTCGCCCCGCGCCTCGCCCGCACCACCCGCGCCATCAAGAACGCCCTGCTCGACCAGAAGCTCATCGCCGGCCTCGGCAACATCTATGTGGACGAATCCCTCCACGCCGCCCGGATCCACCCCCTCGCCCCCGCCAACCGCTTGACCCCCGACCAGATCACCCGCCTCACCCGCTCCATCAAACAGGTGCTCAAACAAGCCCTCCATCACCGCGGCTCCACCCTCCGCGACTACGTAGACGCCGAAGGCGGCAAAGGCGCCTTCCAAAACCTCCACCGAGTCTACGATCGCGAATCCCTCCCCTGCCCCCGCTGCCAAACCCCCATCAAGCGCATCATCCTCGGCGGCCGCTCCACCTGCTTCTGCCCCAACTGCCAGCCCCGCCGCACCAAGGCGACGACACGAACCGCGCGTCGGTGATCGGGCCTGACCATCCGCATCACTCCAATCCGCGCCGAGTCGCCGGTAACCTCTGCCCCACCTGCGGCTATGACCTGCGCTGCTCGCCCGAGCGCTGCCCGGAATGCGGCACCGCGGCCCCAGCCAGCCCGGCGACGCCCCGATAGAATGACCCAATGCTCCGCAGGACGCTGAACATCCTCGCCGGTCTGTCCCTGGCGATCTTGCTCTCGGTTGTCATGCTGTGGGTGCGCAGCCACTTCGCTTCCGATTCCCTTTCCGCGTACTGGATAACTAAGGCCACAAGCCCCCCGCACCTGCGGCATGCCAGCCTGATCGTGGCGACAGGGGAGCTTGAACTGTACTACGGATCTGGCGTGACGCGCACGTCCAGCGGCAGCGCCTGCGCATCCTGGCCGCAGGCGCCCTGGCCCATCCAGTGGCAAAGCGGACCAGCAGTCCCGCATCTGATTTTCCCCGGCCAGTTCCGCTGCGCCAGCGGCACGAGTTGGTTCGTCATGGGCATTCCGGTAACGGGGTGCGCCACGATCATCGACCTGCCCATCTGGTTTCTCGCGCTCCTGGCGGCGCTGCTGTCAGCAACGGCTGCAGGTCTTCGCCTGCGGCTGCGCCGTCGGCCTCCCGGCCTCTGCCCCACCTGCGGCTACGACCTTCGCGCCACGCCCGAAGCGGGTGGCCCGCTGCTGGACCGCTGCCCCGAATGCGGCGCCAAGCGCCCGCATCAGCGCCAAGCGGTTAGAATGCGCCGATGCGCCGGCGGATCTTCAACATCCTCGCCGCGATCTCGCTGGTATTGTGTGTGGCGCTGATCGCGCTGTGGGCCAGGAGCTATTTCCGAACCGACGCCTTGCAGCACATCTCGCCCGCGCCTGCGGATTCCTTGCTGACCTACCGGTCGATCGGCTCCGTGCGAGGGCACCTCCTGTATAACCGTCAGGAATTGCTGCCCACCGCCGGGATTGTATCGCGAATGAATCCTATTGGTTGGCGCGCCTATTCGACCAGCGCCGCCGAAGCGCGGCTTCCTCGACAAGGTCTTATTGGGTGCCAGCTTCCATTTCCTGGGCTTCGGCTATCTCCGTGCTCGACTGCCGCTCATTTCCGGCGGGGGACTGTTAACCCAGGACTATCGGGTCGTCCTTTTTCCGGACTGGTTCCTCGTCCTGCTATTCGCCGCTCTTCCGGTGCGCTGGCTGGCGCTCAATCGCCGCCAACTCCGCAAGCACCCACACCACCTGTGCAAGAGTTGCGGCTACGGCCTCCGTGCCACGCCGAATGCCGACGGCCCGCTGCCCCGAATGCGGGAGAGAAGCTCAGACAACCACGAAGTCGCCACCGCACCAGGACAGCCGCCAGGGAAGCTGAGCAAATCCGCCCAGTCGCCTTGTTCGCGACCTTCGCGCTTCACCCCCCGCCTCTCGATCCGCGACCGCAAAAGCTGCCGTTCGCCGGGCCGCTACCGCATCCGCAACACGCTGATGAGCCTGCTCGGCAACAACCACCACAAAGGATATTGTGCTCCTCTATCGCGCCCGGCACGGCTCCGGGGTCACACCGTACTCACACCGTACCTACACCGTTGCCCGCCCACTGGCCCGCTACCCCGTCAAATTGTCGTCCTGACGACAAACCAGTCCGAACATCGCCCGCCGTGTCTTCCAATCCCGCCTCGGCGAGCCTCGTCGAACTCCCAGCCGCCGGGCCCGACGCCGCAAGAATGTTTAACCTATCCACGGCCTCCTGAAAGCCGATCGCCGGGAGCTTGAAGCCGGTATTCGGTCGTGACGAGCAACCGTCAGGAGAACCGCAACCCCAGGCACGATCCGGTAACATCAACCCGTGCGGCGCCGGTTTCTGAACCTCCTCGCGCTGCTGTCGCTGGTGCTCTTCGCCGCCACGATCACGTTCTGAGTGCGCAGCTATTGGGTTCAGGATTGGATCTACTGGCACAAGGACCTGGTGGGTCAGCAAATCCGCCGGGAGTTCAACGCAATTGTTGGTTCCGGATTCGGGGAATTGCAGTTTCAGTTGGGCAGCATGACCTGGACTGCACGGCGTGGGCAGAATTGGGCCACGGATCCGAATGCGCCAACCCATTGGCCCGAGCCTCACTGGTGGGGCTACCACGCAAACCACGACAACCGGCGCACATGGCTTATCTTCAACCACATGAAATTCAGCCGCTTGGGATTCGGATGGCACTCAAGCGCCATCGCACGTGTTCGAGAGTATGCCGAGGCGGAGCAGGGGCATGATCTCTACTTTCCATACTGGTTCATGGCGCTGGCGACGGCCATCCTCCCCGCCTGGCGTTTTGGAGGCTGGAAGCGTCGCCGGCGCCGCTACCGTCTGGTCCATGGCTTATGCATCAACTGCGGCTACGACCTGCGGGCCACGCCGGATGCCGCCGGCCCGCTCTTGGAGTGCTGCCCGGAATGCGGAGCCCCTGCCCCGGCGAGCGCTCAGGCGAGATAAAATGCACCCATGAAACGCCGGCTGTTCAATCTCGCGGCGGCGGTGTCGCTGGCGTTCTGCCTGTCAATCGCGGGGCTTTGGGTGCGGAGCTGCAGATGGACGGACACGTTCTACATCCAGCGAAATCCGAGCCAGGGTCGAGCTGTGACGTCGTGTTTCGGATGGCTCACTCTGTCCCACAGCCAGATCTCTCCGGGTTCGGGCTTTCAACTCCACAATGGTCCCCGGCTTGAGAGCTGGCGCGGTCGTCCTCCCAACGACATTCCACTTCCTTGGCACGGCAGCTTCGGCGTCCGTTACTTCCGGCTGACGATGACGGCCATGTCGCTGAATGCCGTGCGCGTTTCGTACGGCTGGCTGTTGGCGCTCTTCTCTGTTCTGCCAATTGCATGGGTTTATCGAGCACAACGACGCCGTCAGCGGCTGGGGCGAAACATATGTCTGCACTGCGGCTATGACCTGCGCCACACCCGAGGCGAACGGTCCCTTGCTTGAGCGCTGCCCTGAATGCGGCAGCGAAGCCCGCGCCTCAGCACCGAACCGTTAGAATGCGCCCATGCGCCGGCGGATCTTCAACATCCTCGCCGCGGTATCGCTGCTCCTGTGCCTGGCCGTGGCGGGGTTGTGGGTACGGAGCTACTGGCGATTGGATGCCGTGGCGCTTTGCTCTACGATGAAGGACCAATCACGGGAGACGGGACTGGGATGCTTATCGGGGTCGGGCTTGTTTATGTGTGAACGCGATAACACGCAGTACAGCGGGAGGTTGCATCCCCCGCGTCAGATCCAGGGGTGGGTGGTAAAGCTCGGCGACCATGCAGCGACTGCGGGACAGATTCGCCGCAATTTTGGCAGCCGCTTCTCTTTTCTCGGTTTAGGTTACGGCCGTCTACACTCTGCCGTAAATGTTAACGGCGGCGCGCTCACAACGGATACGTGGTCAATCATGTTTCCCTACTGGTTCATCTGCCTGCTCCTGGCCCTGGCCCCCACGCGCTGGCTGGTCATCAAGCGCCGCGACATCCGCAACCGCCCACGTCATCTCTGCAAGACCTGCGGCTACGACCTTCGCGCCACGCCGGATGCCGATGGCCCGCTGCTGGAGCGCTGCCCGGAATGCGGCACGGAAGTCGAGGCAAAGCAAGCCGCAGTGCAGTAGGATACGCAGGCGCGTGGCAGGCGATTGGGCCGACACCTGGGCCATGCCGGCGCAGATGAGCCTGGCCAGCCGGGCGGGAAATCCGTGAACGCACTGATCTTGTCCATTTTCGGTCTGCTGGCTGCGGCGGTGCTGATCCTTCTCGGAATGAAGCGCGTGTTGATCCCGGGCGACGAACGGCGCTGCGCGAGGTGCGGCTATCTCCTCATTGGCATCGACTCCGAGCGCTGCCCGGAATGCGGCACCCCAACGTCCAGCGCGGTCCGGGGCAGGCTGCGGCGAAGATGGGAATTGGTCGTGCTGGCCCTCCTCATCGCCTCCTTCAGCGTTCTCCTGGGAATAGGACACTGGTACGAGCCATTCCACACGGACACCTGGTTTCACCTGGCCCCCACGCGCCTGCTCTTATGGCAGCAGCGGTTTTCCACGAGCGATTGCTCCTGCTGGCAGGAATTGCAGCGCCGTCTGGTCAAGGGTAAGCTTTCCGCGGAGCAGCAAGCCTCGCTCTATAAATCTGCCCTGGCGCAAGTGCGGGCGGCTCAACCGATACCGTTTCGCTATAACTACAACCGCGTTGCGGTGATGGGTCAGTGCCTGCTGCAACTCGCCGCCGATGGAAAGCTCGACACAACCCGAGCGAACAAGGCCTGCGATGCGGCATTCATTCTCTCGAAAATGACAGCCCATTGGGAAGCCCGGAGGACGCCGAGTCTCTGCGCGTATTACGCCTTCGACTTTCTGCCGCTGGCGCAGGCAAAGATGTGGGCCAGCGTTGCGATAACCTATGGCGTGGATGGCAAGCCGACATCCTCATTGCGCCCGTGTTCAGCACAACTACGCCGAGTGTGGTCGGCGATGCGCTCAAGGCAACGCCCGTACCGGGCCGCCACACCCTGCACGCCGACTTCACCATCAATTTCTACCGCGGTCCCAAGGGCGACATCGCTCACAGCCGCAGGATCGGCCACTGCACCCGAACCGCGACGACCCAGTTCGTCGTCCCGGCCCCCTCCGGCCATTAGCTGCGGGGCTGCGGTATCGACGGCACGCAACGCGCGAGCAGCGCCTGTTGTGTTTGTGTCTTGGCCCGTTAGCGCCGCGCCGGCGCGATCTTCACGCCGCCACGGTGGCGGCAACGGGCGTGCCGGGCGGCGACAGCTCGCCATGGCGGTTGAACCAGACCGCGCGGATCTGCACCCGCTGGCCCAGGTCCGCCGGCTCGTAGCGCACGATGACTTTCTACCGCGTGGCCACGCCGCAGAAACGCCAGCGGGGTATCTGCTCGGGGACCTCCTGGCCCACCGCAGCGCCCAGCGGCCGCGCCCGCCGCGTGTCCGCCTCGGCCACTACGCGGTAGCATGTCCCCATGCGCCGCCGCCGGCTCAACATCTGTTGCGTCGTCTCGCTGATCTTTTCCCTCGCCACGGCGGGGCTCTGGGTGCGTAGCGATTACGTGGCGGACAGGGTCGGGTTTATCCACCGTCACGCGCCGATGCAAACCTCGTCGGCTAGCGTCTGGACTTGGAGCGGCTTGTTCTACGTGGTTGCGACGTTCAAGCAAAAGGGCGACTATGGCGATCCCCACAATACGCTTTTCGGGTACACCACACAGGCAATCGGCGGGCCGGTATCTCCTTCCTTCTGGCACATTGACTCGCGGTGGTCCGGCTTCCGCGGTTCCTGGGGCAAGTGGTATTTCCGACTGATCGTGCCGGCTTGAGCCATCGTGCTTGCCAGCAGCACGGTCGCAGCCCTGAGCTGGTGGCGCGCGAGGCAAGTCGGACGCGCGGGGCGTCTGGGGCTGTGCCTAATTTGCGGCTACGACCTGCGGGCCACGCCGGATGCAACCGGCCCGCTGCTTGAGCGCTGCCCGGAATGCGGCACAGTGGCCAAATGCGCGCGGTAGAATGCTGCCATGAGGCGACGACTCTTCACCCTCTTCGCCTGCCTTTCGTTGCTGCTCGGATTGGTGGCCTCGATCCTTTGGGTGCGAAGCGCCCTGATTGGGGGAGAATTCGAACACACGTCGCTGGATCCAACTCAGCACCATGCCACCCTCATGGGTGTGCAATGGGTACAGGGGCACCTCTGCATCTTTCGCCAACAGGAAGATGTGACTGGGAGACATCCGATGCTTTCCGGGCCGGTCGGATGGCACTACTGGCGCGAAGGCATGTTCGTGCGTTACCCCGCGTTCCAGTGGTGGTCGGCCGGGTACTATCACAATCAGCATCCCCTGTCCTTCGGGGTAACTCCTGGCGGCACCGTGCAGGCATCCGTCATCGGAGAAGTCCGGTTGCTCTATGTGCCGTTCTGGGAGATGGTAATGCTGATGGCAGTGTTGCCGGGACTGTGGCTATTTGGCACACGACGGCGACGCCGAAAAATGTGGGCGCTGTCCCGCCGCTGCCCTCACTGCGGCTACGACCTCCGCGCTACCCCCGAGCCAAACGGCCCGCTGCTTGCCGCTGCCCGGAGTGCGGGACGGCAACGCCAGAGAAGGCAAGCGCGAGTTAGGAGAAACCGGTGCGGCGCTGGACACTCAACATCCTCGCGGGCGTTTCGCTGGCCGCCTTTCTCGCCACGATCGTTCTGTGGGCCAGGTGCTATTGGAGAGCCGACTTTCTTGTGTGGAGTGCGTGTTCAAAGGCAGGGAGCCTCTTTAGCACCAGGATCGTTCAGGTCGGCTCCGCCTCCGGTGACTGCGCCATTTCCGCGTCGCTCATCACGGACTCGTCGCCATTTGTCCAAGGCCTGCACCATCACAGCTACAGCAGGTCAACGGGGTTTAATGTCTGGGGTTGGGCGCCCGGTCCCGTTTATTCGGGATTTGGCTGGCAGTTCGTGCGGCATCGGTCCCTGCCCTCAGCCCCCAGCGTGACATTCATTGAGTCTGTGGCTGCCCTCCGCGTGCCTGACTGGTTCCTGGCGCTGCTGCTTGCCATCCTCCCCGCCTGGCGCTTTGGGGGTTTTGCGCGCTGCCGGCGGCGCTGGCGAGAGGAACACGGCTTGTGCCCGCACTGCGGCTACGACCTCCGCGCCACGCCGGATGCCGAAGGCCCGCTGCTCGACGCTGCCCCGAATGCGGAACAGTTCCGATTTCCAGTGCGGCCAATCCATCCCCCGATTAGAGTAGTGCCATGAGAGGATCATGGCTGCTGACAACAGGCGCGGCGCATCCATCCTGCTGCTGCTCTTTCTTTTCAGCGGCTACTTTTTCGCCTTCGAAATCACATGGGGGCGGCGCGGCGCGGACCTTCATCGTTGCTCGTGCAGAGCCATGGCTGCGCACTCGCGCAGGGGCGCGTGCGATGGTGGTCCCAGCGAATGGTGGGGATGCCGGCTATCGCGTTGCAACTCTCCGAGCCTCTGGCCGGCGCCGGAGAATTCCATTTGTTGGTGCGGCAGGCACAGACGAGTTGGCTGAATCCCCGAAGCTATCTCTGGGGCTCCCGCTGGATTGGCCAGACCACCAGCATACAGGCCGACATGCTGCAGCTACGAGGACGACGAGCAGCACAGACGATATCTCGGCCGCGGATCACGTTCTCCAACGGGCGTGCGGCCGTGCCCACATGGCCGCTGCTGCCGGTTTGCCTGATTCTGCCGGTGCTGTGGTGGCGGAGGCACCAGCGCCAGCTCCGCCTGGCCCACGGGTTGTGCCCCCACTGCGGCTACGACCTGCGGGCCTCCCCCGACCGCTGTCCCGAATGCGGGATGCCTTCCCCGTCACCAGCGGCAACGCGGTAGGATGCCCCCCGTGAAGCGGTGGCTCTCCAAAACGGCGATTCCGGGATTGCAACTGCTACTCGTCCTCTTATACCGCTTCTAGTTTTCAGTTGCGCTCTGGAAGCCAGGGCACTGCACAGACGCTTTTGATCAACTCGGGGTCGAGGCAGGATCGTTGCCAGGCATCGCAGGCCGCTTCACGCAGGGCATCGTAGTTGGCGTAGCTTCGGTTCGACCAGTAATGGCTGCGGAACCAGTGCCAGAGATTCTCCGTCGGGTTCAGTTCCGGCGAGCGCGGTGGAAGGTTGAGGAGCGTCACGTTCGCCGGCACCTTCAACCCGCCGGAGATGGGGTAGCCGGCTTGATCCCAGATCAGCACCCCATGCACGTCCGGGGCAATCTCCTTTGAGAGTTGATCGAAGAAGGCGTTGACGATCTGCGTGTTCAGGTTCGGCGCCAGCAGACCGGCGGTGTTCCCGGTTTTCGGACAAACCGCCCCCAGCACGTACAGGTAATCATACTGCGTCTGCTTCACCGCCCGCGGTCGCGATCCCACCGGCGCCCACACCCGCGTCAGCGTGCCTTGCTGACCAAAGCGGGCTTCATCCTGGAACCAGATCTCGATGCGTTTGTCCGGATGCTGCTGGGCGATCTGCTCGATCAGTTCCGGGCACTTTTTTTAAAAGCCTCCTGTGCCGCCGGGTCCGCATCCTTGTGCTGCGGGCGTGGAACCAGGTCGTTGTACCCGATCGCGTGCAGCAGGTTGTAGACTGCGCTGAGGCAGCGGACCTTGCCGAACTCCTCTTTGAGGATGCGCTGCACGTCCACACCACGCAGCGTGCAGACGCCGCCGTCCTTCTCCGGGACCGGCCCGCCATCCAACCGCTGCTTGAGCCGCTGCTGTTCCGATGCGGCCAGCGGGGGCTTGCGGCTCTGCCCGCCTTCGTTGCGCAACTGTTCCACGCCGCCCTCGTTGTACCACTTGACCCAGAACTGCACGCCGCGGCGGCTGTAGCCAAACTCCTCGGCCACCTGCGGTGCCGACTTCCCCCTCTTGGCCAGAGCGACGGCGTGCAGGCGGATCACCATCTTGGGATCGTGTTCCGATCGTGCCAGCGTATGTAATTCCTCCACAGTGTGATGCTCCACCACGTGCATGATGCGGCCTCCTTGCCAGGTTCCGCACATCATGACACAAACTCATCGCTGGCGCCGCGCGCAAGCAAAAAGTGGAAGCGGTATTACTGGCGACAACCCCAGTCACCTGCGCCGTCGCTGACATCATTCCACTGGTCACGCATCGCTACGTCCAAGTCTTTGGCAGAAACCCCGTCGGAGAAACGAACCTCAACTATCCCCTGCCGGGTAGCACTCTCATCCTCGACTGCTCAACCGGCTGGCACGGAATTCCGCCCAAATCCGCTGGACTCTACAATCTCCGCGGCATCACCATCGCCCGCACAGTTGTGACGCTGACGGGTGATATCCGCCGCGATGCAATCCTCTCCATCAGAATCCAATGGTGGCTCGCCCTTCTCGCCAGGGCCGGCCAGCGGGCGCACCTTGCCGGGGCGGCATTCAACCTGATCCGCATGCGAAACCTCGCGGACGGATAAACTCCCGCCGGCCCACACGGCATCGATTGACGGCCCGATCACCCGGCCAAAACAAGTTCGAACTCGACCTATCGAACACACCAGCGACGATGCCGTGTTGAAATCAGCGGATTTTCAGCGTCCTGTAAGACGCTAGGGGGTCACCGCCCGCAGCACCGTTTGTACTTCATTCCGCTGCCGCACGGACAGGGATCGTTCCTCCCAGGTCGTCCTGCCTGTTCCCTTCGTGCCACCACGGCGTTCATCCCCGAGCCGGACTGTCCCTCTTCCGCCAGTTCCCGCATGATCAGCGCCGCCGGACGCCCCGCGCCAGATGAGCGGCCATCCGCTTCATGTACGGATCGATGTGGTTGAAGAACCGCTTATAGCTCGGGCAGAGATAGTTCAGCCCCTCCTCCCCATCCGGCGTGCGCGTAAAGCGATGCTTCGGACATTCGCCGTTGCAGGCAAACTTGACCTCGCATTGCTTGCAATACTCCGGCAGCGAATCTGCCTTGTCGCTCCCGAATTTCCGCTGCTGAGCCGACCCCACCAACTCGCCCAATGATTGGTTCAGCAGGTTGCCCAGCTTGTACTTCGGATAAACGTAGTGATCGCACGAGTAAACGTCGCCGTTGTGCTCCATCGCCATCGCCGCCCCGCATTTCTCGGCAAAGACGCACAGGCTCGACCCCAACCCCATCCACAGCCCGAGGGCCACGTCGAAATGCTGCACGAACACCCTCCCCACGTCCCGCAGCACCCATTCGTCAAAGATTGCGCACAGGAATTCGCCATACTGACGAGCTTCGACGGACCAGTCTGTGACGGCTGACGAGTGCAACGCATCGCCCGCGAAATCCTGAACCCCGAGCCCTGAACCTTCCGGCTCAGGCGGCTCCGCCAGGTCATACCCGCGCACCTTGACCTGCACGAAATGCCCCTCGGGTGCCACCCGCTCTACCAGCGGAATAAACTGCATGAACCCCGACCCGATCTCCCTTAGAAACCGGTAAACTTCCAGCGGCTGATGGGAGTTCAGCCGGTTGACAACCGTGAGCGTGTTGAACTCGACCTTGTGCTTCTTGAGGCATTCGAGCCCGCGAACGACCGCATCAAAAGTTGGCCGCTGCTGCTTGTCCACGCGATAGGCATCGTTCAACTCGGGCGGCCCATCGATCGACAAGCCGATGAGAAAATCGTGGTCGTGCAGAAACCCGCACCACTCGTCATCGAGCAGCGTGCCGTTGGTCTGAAGCGCATTGCGAATCTTCTTGCCGTTGGCATGGAGCTTCTGCAGCGCAACCACCTTACGAAAAAACTCCACCCCCAGCAGCGTCGGCTCGCCCCCCTGCCAGGCGAAGCTGATCTCGGGAATATTCTGCGATTCGATGTATTGCCGAATGTAGCTCTCCAGCACGTTGTCCGGCATCCGCCATTTCTCGTGCTCGGGGTAGAGCTTCTCCTTTTCCAGATAGAAGCAGTACTTGCAGTCGAGATTGCAGATCGGCCCCACCGGCTTGGTCATGATGTGAAAGCCGCGAGGACCGGTTGGCGCTTTGGCCGTGAGCAAGCCCATTGCGGCCGATTATAGCCGGTGCGTCATTGAATCAATCAACCATTGAGTCATGGCATAAGCCCCTTACAATCCGGCCCGCAGTGGCCAAGCCTCGCTCCGACTTTCTCGACCGTCTCGTCTACCTGGCGCTGCGCGTTGTCTCGATGGCCGTCCACTCCTGGGGTGTCGGGGTGTCGCTCAATCTGGCCAAGTCCGTCGGGACGTTTCTCTACATTGTCGATAAGAAGCACCGCGACCGGGCAATGGCCAATCTCCGACGCAGTTTTCCCGAGCGCTCCGAGAGCGCTGCGCAAAATCGCCCACGAATCGATGCAGCACATGTGCATGCTGGGCATCGAGGTGCTCTTCACGACGCGGCTGATCCGCGTCGACACCTGGGCGTCGCATGTCGAGCTGAGCAACTTTTCCCCGTCCCTGCGGCTCATGCTCAAGAAGCAGCAGGGCCTGATCATGCTGACCGGCCATTACGGGAATTGGGAGATCCTCGGATATGTACTGGCGACGCTCGGCTTCCCGACGACATCGGTCGCCCGCCCGCTGGACAATCCGTACGTCTCCGACTTCGTCTTTGGCGTACGCGAGCGCACCGGCCAGAAGATCATCCACAAGAAGGGAGCAACTGCCGAGGTTACGGAGGTCCTGGAGAAGCATGGCGTCGTCGCCTTCATCGCCGATCAGAATGCCGGCAGCAAAGGCCTCTTCGTCGATTTCTTCGGACGCAAAGCATCCACATACAAATCCATCGGCCTGCTCGCGATGGAGTACGAAGTCCCCGTGATTGTCGGCTACGCCCGCCGGACCGGTGAGCCATTTCACTTCCATTGCGCGGTGCAGGACGTCATCTATCCCGACGACTGGGAACCCCAGGAAGACCCGCTTCGCTACATCACCCAGCGCTATACCAAGGCGATCGAAGATGTGGTTCGCGAGGATCCGGCCCAATACTTGTGGGTTCATCGCCGCTGGAAGACCCGGCCCAAGGGAGAGCAACCGGAAGCGTACGATTGAGGAAGCGCTCGCCGCTCTGCGGACAGAATGCCGAATTTCCAGTAGGATCAGGAGAATATGTCCACGCTGAGCTACCGCACCGCCGGCGAGTCGCATGGTCCGGCACTGATCTCCCTTGTCGAAGGGCTGCCAGCCGGGGTGCCCATCGATCTCGATTTCATCAATGGCGAGCTCAGACGCCGTCAAGGCGGCTACGGTCGGGGAGGGCGCCAGAAAATCGAAACCGACCACGTCGAATTCCTCACCGGCGTCCGCCTGAACAAGACCATTGCCTCGCCTGTGACCATGCTGATCCCCAACAAGGACAGCCGACTGGATGACCTCACTGCCACCCCCCCGCTGCACCGGCCCCGGCCCGGGCATGCCGATCTTGCCGGGTCGGTGAAATGGCTGACGACGGATTGCCGGGAGACGCTCGAACGTGCCAGCGCCCGTGAGACTGCCGCACGCGTCGCTGCGGGGGCACTTGCTCGTTGTCTGCTCAAGCAGTTCGATATTGAGGTCTTCGGCTTCGTCCGTGCCGTCGGACCGGCGACGGCGAGCATCGAAGTCAATGAAAAGAATTGGCGGGACATGCTCAAGGCGCGCGATGAATCGGATCTCTATTGCCCCGATCCGACAGCATCCGATGCCATGCGGGCTTTCATCAACGACCAGAAGATGGCCAAGGATACCGCCGGTGGTATTGTTGAGGCGCACGTTTTCGGCTGTCCCATTGGGATCGGTTCCTGCATGACTTGGGATGCGCGGCTCGATTCGCGCATCGCCGCCGCCGTCGTCGGGATTCAGGCATTCAAGGGCGTCGAGATTGGCCTGGGCTTCGAAACCGCCCGTCGGCCCGGTTCCAAGGTTCACGATGAGATCTTTTTCAACGAGAATCTGAAGAACACGCCGTCCCTGGGCTTTGTCCGCGGTTCCAACAACGCCGGCGGCCTCGAAGGCGGCATGACCAACGGCCAACCGGTCGTCGCCCGCGGCGCCATGAAACCCATCAGCACGCTTGGCAAGCCTCTCAAGTCCGTCGATCTGAACTCCAAGCAGCCCAGCGAAGCGGGATGGGAACGCAGCGATATCTCCGCCATCAGCGCCGCCGGCGTGGTGATGGAGAACGTCATCGCATTTGAAGTCGCCCGGGCATTCCTGGAGAAATTCGCCGGTGATTCCCTCGTCGAGGTGAGAGCGAATTACGAGAATTACCTCGCCACCTCGCGGCGCTTGCCCCTGTAGCAGCCAGCTGATTTTCGATTGCGATCAAGCCTTGGGCGTCGAAGTTGGCGCGGCGTTGTACACGTAACTCGTCCCACGCCATGCTACCTGTCCCGTAAGGCACATCACCAGCGCCTTCCCGTACAGCGTGAGCAGGATTACCGCGGAAATCGGAAACAATAGCGCCCACCGCATCCGATTGCCCGACCAGTGATAGAACGTGGCAACCACGCCGGTCGCGAGAATCCAGTGCATCCCTGCCGCGGCGATCCAGCGCGCATCTCCCGTTGTCGCCGCCAACGGCACCATCGCCCACGCCAGCAGCCCGTCCAGCACCATTCCCGCTGCCCCGAGGATGCGCCAAGGCCGGCGGCTGCTCACGCCGCTGAAGATCCGGCCCCAGCCATTGAGCATCTGCCGATACGTGCCGTGCATCCGTGTCGCCGCGAATTTTCTTCCCAGATACAGCCGCGTACGGAATCCCCGTGATTTGAGAATTCGCATCAGCGCTACATCTTCCGTGATGTGGTCCTTCACGATCTCGTGCCCGCCGACGGCTTCATAGGCGCTACGCTTGATCAGGAAAAACTGCCCATTAGCGAACGCCGTCTTACGATTGTCATCATTGGTCAAGGAGATCACGCACATCGACGATACGCTCGCCGCCGCCAGCGGGAGCGCCGCGTACTCCAGAAACGACTCGCAGCAAAGCGTGGTCATGATGCTCAGCGCATCATATTCCCGTCCGATGGCCAGCGCCAGCGCGCAGGCTCAGCGCGTCCGGCTCCACCTTCACATCCGAATCGACGAAAAGAAGCCATTCGCCATTCGCCTCCTTGGCCGCAGTCCAGAGCGCATGACACTTGCCCAGCCATCCCGCCGGCAAACCACCCTCCAGAATATGAAGTACCCGCAGCTTTTCGGGGAATCGGGCCGCGTACTCATCCATCACCGCACCAGTGTCGTCCCTGCTTCGGTCATCAATGCAGATGATCTCGATTTTCGGATCGCTCAGACCCCGCACCGAATCGAGGCACTCACGAATTCGCTCCCCTTCGTCCTTCGCGGGGATCAGGATCGAAACCTTCGGGTCCCCCACCACCGCGTCCGCCGGGCGACGCAGCCGGTTCATCCGCGAGTACGCCAGCACGAGAGACAGCGCATAGAGCGCCCACAGGCCCGGGCCGACGATCGCATAAACGATCAGCAGAGTCACGCCAAACAGCGTACCGGAAAAAAGAATCACGGGCGATTCGTCGTCGCCCGTGACTTTGGAATCTCGTCAAGAAAATGGGATCGCGGTTATTGGGTTTGCTTCGCCAGATCGGCAGCCGCCTGTTTTGCGGCAAAGTGCTTCTTGGCTTCACCGACGAGGTAGAAGCTGCCGGTGATGCAGATCATGTCTTCCTTGGTGACCGCGCGGCCCGCGATGGCCAGCGCGTCTTCCAGACTGTCGGCCACCTGCGCCATCTTGCCATACAACTCGGTGTAACGAGCGGCAAGTTCCGCTGGATCCGCGGTACGCACGCTATTGACCTTCGTAAAGATCACCTTGTCGGCTCCAAACGTGATCTTTTCAAGCATGCCGGAAACGTCTTTGTCCGAGCAGCAGCCGAAGATCAACACCATCGAGTCGTATTGCATGTGCTGGCCGACCGACCGAAGGAACGCATCGACGCTCGCCGCATTATGCGCCCCGTCGACAACCACACGCGGCATCGTCCAGATCTGCTCCATTCGGCCGGGGATCGCGACCTTGGCCAGACCTTCCATCGCCTTCATGTCGGTGATGTTGAAACCGCGGCCCTTGAGCTTGTCCATGATCGACAGCGCCAAGCCGCAGTTGATCGCCTGGTGCTCGCCGATCAGCGGAACCGCCAGGTGTTCGAACCTGGAATTGGCCGTTGTCAGGCATATGCGGTTGTGTGGCCCGAGCATTCGGCTCGATTCAAACCGGTAGCTGAACTCAATGTTCTTGCCCACGATATCCAGGGGAGCATTGACCTTGGCCGCAACTTCCTTCAAAACCGCCTCGGCTTCGGGATCCTGCACCACGCTCACGGCCGGAACGTTCGACTTGAAAATCCCCGCCTTTTCAAAGGCAATCTTGCCCAGCGTATTGCCAAGCTGCGCCATGTGGTCCTTGCTGATCGAGGTGATCGCCGTCACTTCCGGCTTGATCACATTCGTGCTGTCCAGGCGTCCACCCAAGCCAGTCTCCACGATCGCAATATCAACTTCCTCTTGAGCGAAGTACTTGAACGCAATCGCCGTGAGCACATCGAAGAATGTCGGCGTCGGCCGGGCTCGCGTCACCATCGGCTCAATCGTGCGCACCAGCCGCGCAAAATCCGCCGTCGGAATCATCTCGCCGTTGATCTGGATTCGCTCGCGGACATCGACCAGGTGCGGACTCGTGTAGAGCCCGACCTTGTATCCGCAGGCCTGGAGCATCGACGCGACCATCGCGCAGGTGCTTCCCTTCCCCTTTGTGCCGGCGACGTGCACGCTCTTAAACTGCGTTTGCGGGTTGCCCAGTTTCCTGAGCAGCGTCCGCATGCGCTCCAGGTCAAAGTTTTGCGGCGTATAGCGAACAATCCGCAATCGTTCATAATCGCTCAGGCTCGCCAAGTAACGAAGCGCACGGCTGAACGTGCTGCGCTCCGCCTGTGCCGGCTTTAACTCTTGCATCAGCTTGCGTTTGCGGGATGCGGAAAGTCCCGCTTTCACGTGGCGGCCCTTCACGGCCACAGTGCGACGACGGGCAGTGGAACGACGCGCTTTCGCTCGAATCGCCATAGGTCCCGAAGTCTATCATTTTTGAGTTTCCACTTCAATGTTTGGTGTAAACCTGCACGTATAATGATCTTAACCCGTGTATAACTTGTGGATAAGCTCGCTGCTACGCCATGGTGCACAAACGCGCAGGCGGATTGCGTGGCGGCTTAAGTTCTTCGTAAGAATGATGTTATACGGATCTGGCCTGAGGCATGCCCGTCAGACCGATGCATGCCCGGGTGTTTTCGGTAGGTTGTCCAGCGCGCCCATCGGTCACAAGCCGTATTACAGCCTTGACCCCGCCTCCCTCCACCCATCCGGCGAGGAGGGCCCGCACCTGCACGGGACCCAAAAAGAACCTTTCCGCCCCCGCGAATTGCCAACGAAACGAGGTGACCGAGCCCATACAACATATTCACATCCGCTTGTGCAAATGCTCCGACTCACACCGTACTCACACCGTGCAAAACCCGTCGGCACAAAAGCTCATCCCGCCGGTCGCCACCCCCCCCGCCTGCCCGGACGCGGGTTCTCTCCGGCCCGCTGTGCGCTGTGTCCGATGGGCGCAACCAACGCCGTTTAGTCGTGGGCATCGCCCCCACCCACCCAAATTCGTCATCGATACGAATCGGGATCACGACATGCGTGCCAGCCGGATGAATGCCCGGGCATTTTCGCAAGATCTTCCGGCACATCCTTCATCACAAGCCGTATTAACGGGTCCAGCGAACGATGGACTACCCATGCCGCCTGCTTCACGCTAAGGTTCTTTGCCCTCACCTTTGGAGTTGCTCATGGCCACCAAGGCCAGGAAGATCGAAACTGTCGCCTTCGTCAGCCTCGGCTGTCCCAAGAACCTCGTGGATTCCGAGCGCATGCTGGGCCTGCTCGCCCAGGACGGCCTGGCGATTACCCCCGATCCGGCAGAGGCGGATGCAATCGTCGTCAATACCTGCGGGTTTCTCGAAGCCTCCAAGACCGAATCACTGCAGGAGATTCGTGACGCGATCGATCTGAAGTCCGGCGGCAAGTGCCAGCGGGTGATCGTGGCGGGGTGCCTCGTGCAGCGCCACAAGACCCGCTTGCTCAACGAAGCCCCCGGCATCGACCGCCTGGTCGGCGTCTTCGATCGCGAGCACATCGTCCAGGCCGTGCGTGGAAAGCCGAATCCCCGACAGGAGCATGGGCATTATCTCGGGAAGTACCACGACCTCTCGATGGAATTGGCGGACGGGTCTGGGTTTAGCGTTCCGGTTTCACGAAAAGAAACAAAGACGACGCGGCTGCCCGTCTTCGAGGATGATCGCGCCCGCCTGCGTTTGACGCCTCGCCACTATGCGTACCTGCGCATCTCGGAAGGCTGCAATCAGGGGTGCTCATTCTGCACGATTCCGTCGATTCGCGGCTTGATGCGTTCCAAGCCGATCGACCAACTCCTGCTTGAAGCGCGAACTCGCCGCCGACGGCGCCGTGGAGCTGAATCTCATCGGCCAGGACACCACGAGCTACGGAAGCGACATCGGCTACGCCGCGGGGCTCTCAGGGCTCCTCAAGACACTCGACCGCGAGCTGAAGGACGTCCACTGGCTCCGCCTGATGTACGCCTACCCATCCTGCTTCAGCGATGACATGATCAGGACGATCGCCGACTGCGATCGCCTGGTGAAGTACATCGACATGCCGCTTCAGCACATCGACGATAAGATGCTCACAAAAATGAAGCGGCGCGTCACGCGGAAGCAGATCGAGACGCTGCTGGAGAAGCTGCGCCAGTGGATTCCCGGCATCGCCATCCGCACGACGTTCATCGCCGGCGCGCCCGGTGAAACCGATGCCCAGCACCGGGAACTGGTGAAGTTCATCGAGGACTTCCGGTTCGAGATGATGGGCGTCTTCCCCTACAGCCGGGAAACCGGCACTCCCATGGGCCGCATGGACGGGCAGATTCCCGACGACGTCAAACAGCAAAGGGTCCAGGAGCTGATGCTGGCCCAGCAGAAAGTCGCCTTTGCCCGAAGCAAGTCGATGGTGGGTAGTTCGATCGAGGTCCTGATCGACCGCCCCGCCGGACGGGATGCGCAAGACGGATATGTTGCACGCTCACAGTCGCAGGCCCCCGACATCGACTCGGTCGTCTTCGTCAATGGCGCCGATCTTCACCCCGGCCAGTTCGTGCAGGTGAAGGTGACGGATTATGAGAATTACGATCTGATTGCCGAGGTTCGCGCACGCAAATCGCGGAAGCTCCCGATCCTGGCGCGGTAGTCCCTCCCCGTCACAAAAGAGCTCCACGTCGGTCCCCCGATGGTTCGGCCAACTCAATAGTTTTTGCTTGCGTCGTGCTCGGACAGTGGCATAATGTTGCATCGCCGGTGACACGAGGGCCGTTCGAATTTCGCCGGCGCTTTCATCTCGTCATGTTTAAAAGGAGCGTTATGAAGCCTGCGCCCGAGCATATCTGCACGGTGTTCTTGAGCACCGTCCTCCTCTTGATCTCTCGTTCTGCGCTGGCCGCAAGTTGGAGTGAAGTCGGCGATGCCGGCGACACGATGTTCAGCAGCCAGAACACCGTCGGCAACGGCGCCCTGACCACCATCACTGGCACGCTCCCCGATGACGCAGACATCGATCTTTATAAGATTCAGATCACTGACAAGACCAGCTTTTATGCGGGCATCCAGCCGTTAGCGGCCATCGCCGATCCCGACATCTGGCTGTTCGACGGCAGCGGTAATGGCATCGCTCATAACGCCACCGTTCAGGCTGGCGCCTGCTCGATCACCGGGGCGCTGGTGCCCTCGAACGGGACATACTACCTCGGCGTCAGCTCGAGCGGGCGCTCGCACAGAGCGCCGGTGGCGACATCTGGAACGGGGGCAACTTCAGCGGCCAATATGCTCCGGATGGAGCCGCGCCGCGCAGCCGCTGACCGGTTGGGGTGGCACGCCGGTGAACGATCTCACAAGCTATTCCATCACGCTGACCGGTGCCGGTTTTGCCACCCCGGCGCCCGAACCGTCGTCGGCCGCCCTGGCGACCCTGGTGCTCACCGCGGGGGCACTCCGGCGGCGACGAGTCGAAGTGGACTGAACACAGGCGGCACCAGCTTGCGTCTTGCGCTGCGGTGCAACCGCAACCCGCCTACGTTGGAAAGTTTGTCACCCTCTCATACAGCCGCGGCACCTGCTCGCGCAGCACGTCAATTGAGCTGCGCCATTTGAACGGCTCACCGATCCCGCCGTACTCGAATGCTACGATCCACGGCCGGGCCCAGTCGCCGCAGGCAACCCGCTCCATGGCCCATTCGAAGTACGCCCAGTCCTCCTCGCGCAGGTCCAGGTGATCGGCCAGCCGGGTCTTGTGCATCCGGACGCCGGTGACGTGCAACTCCCGCAGCGCACGCACCGGCAGGCTCTCGATGTACTTCTGCGGATCGATCCCCAGATAGTGCGCCGCGATTCGCGCATGCGACAGATCCAGCAGAAATCCGGCATTCGTCTCGCGGACGACCTCGTCGATGACCGCCGCTTCCACGCTGGGCCGGTGGAATTCCCCGGCCCTGCCGAACCAGGGTATGTTTTCGACGATGACCCGGTCGCGTCCCAGGCGATCGATCGCCGCCTGCGTGTCCGCAATCATCTTGCGGGTGATGGCCTGCACGAGATCCGCATCCATCGAATCGCACGGCCTGTCCGGGAAATCCCGCCCATAGCTGACCATGTGGAAATTGACGAACGGCGTCTGCGTCTGCCGCGTCATGGCTTTGGCGCGATCCAGATCCGCCGGCCGCCCCAGGCGCTGCCAACGTCAAACGGAAAATGCACGTACACCTTCTGCGTCCGCGACGCCTCGGCGATCATGTCCGGCCAATCGGCGCACTTGATCCGGTCCACGCGAATCTCGCTGCGGGAAACCAGTTCCATCGCTTCCAGGGAATAGTTGACGGCAAATTCCATCTGCGCTGCGATGCTCCAACCAGAATCCAACACCCCCGGCAAAGCCATCATCATCATCGTCCACGCTGCCGCGCGCGTGCAGACGATTATGGTTTTGGCGTTTCCCCCTGCACCCACGTCCCGGACCCATCGTCCCAGATTTGCTTCTTCCAGATCGCCACGTCCTTCTTCAGCTCATCGATCAGAAATCGGCACGCCTCGAACGCATGCGTTCGATGTGGCGTCGCCACCGCCACCAACACGGAAGCTTCCGTCAACCCGACTCGCCCCACTCGATGCAGCAGTGCCAGCTTCAGGATCGGCCAGCGCCCGCATGCCCGCTCGGCAAGTTCTTTCATCTGCCCCAGCGCCATCTCCTGGTAAGCCTCATAGTCCAGCGAGACCAGTTCCCTGCCCGATGCATGCCGCTCAGCGCGCGTGGTCCCCAGAAAGACCGCGATCCCCCCCGCCTCCCGATCCTGGACGCTCGCCAGAGCGGTCCCCAGAGGCAGCGGCGTGCGGATAATCTCCACCCAGCAGTTCATCGCGATCCCCCGCTCACCGGCGGAATCAGCGCCAGCTCATCCCCGTCATTCAAAACCGTATCCTTCGACACGTATGTCCTGTTCACCGCAAATGCAACGCGGTCCAGGTATTTCGCGATGGCCGGAATCCGCTCGCCGAGCGCTTCGGCGGCCCGTGCCACCGTCGGCTTTTCCGCCAATTCCAAGGAAACCTCCCCCGTCCCCGCGCGCTCCTTCAACACCGCAAAAAGCTTCACCGAAACCCGCATCCCCCCACTATACCGGCCGCGCCGCGTTACTCACACCCTCACAATCGGCAGCAGCGGAAACTGCTTGCCAAGAATCGGCTTGCTCGGCGTATTCAGCCAGCTTTGCAGGACCGTGGCGTAAACGCTGCGGAAATCCGTGTTGAACTTGAGATCGCCCTGATCGAGGTCCGTCAGCGAGGGATGCTTGCCGACGATTCCGCTGGCGAGTTTCGGCCCGATGACGAACATCGGCGCTGCGGTACCGTGATCGGTTCCGCCGCTGGCATTCTGGGCGACGCGACGGCCAAACTCGCTGAAGGTCATCATCAACACGCGCTCTTCGTTCCCCTGGTCCTTCATGTCCTTCCAGAAGGCGCTCACGCCTGCGGCCAACTGCTTCATGAGTTGATCGTGGCGCATGCGCATCGTTGGCGTGTGTGTCGAATCCACCAAGCGATAGGTAATAGACCCGCGTCGGCAGACCGCCGCCGATCATCGCTGCAACCGTACGCAGGCTGTTGCCGAACTGGCCGCCGGGATACTGCACCGGTTCGCGATGGTGAGAGATCAGCCGCAGGATTTCGTCGCTGCTGAGCTGTGCGTCCATGGCGGTGCGGTGAAGGAAATCCAGTTGATCGGCCGCCGTGACCTCCGGCCTCCTGGGCACGATGATGTGCGACGGGGCGGCCGCTTGCCGTACCGGTCCTGAGGTTTCGCGCCCTGGGGATCGATGTCATTCAGCTCGAGATAATGCTCCTTATCGCGCCCATTGTACCGATAGGTCTCGGGCCGCTCGAAATTCAGCGGCAGCACGCGCTCGCCCTTCATTGCCAGCGGCATCTGCTCGCCGACGGCGATCCCGACGTGCGGATCGCACCCCGAGCAGGTGTTGTCGAAGTACCGTCCAAGCCAGCCGCTGGTCTCGATCTCCCTTTCCGGATTGGCGCTCTGCCAGATATCCATCGACCGGAAGTGCGACCGATTGGGATTCGGATAACCCGCGCCCTGCACGATCGAGAGCCGCCCGTCGTCATAAAGGTCTTTGAGCGCGCCGAGGTTCGGGTTCAGGCCGATATAATCGTTGATGCGCAAAACCGTCTTGGGATCGTGGCCAATCGTCGGACGAACGCGGTGGTATTCGTCATCGGCATAAGGAACGACCATGCTCAAGCCGTCATTGCCGCCCGAAAACTGAACGACCACGAGGATCTGCGCATCTTTGCCGCTGGGCTGCTGCGTGCGCTTCACGTCATTCGGCTCGGTCATCGCCATGACGGTCTGATCGAGAAACGTCGGCACCGTCGGCGCCAGCGCGAGCAAAGTCAGGCCCTTTTGCAGAAACACGCGGCGGGTTGTCATATCTTCGAGCATCTTCGTTCCTCTCACATGGGCCCAACGCCCACGCTAAGCTCTCAGCACAACTGATACTCCGGCATCGAGACGATCAGCTGTACCATCTTCCGCACGAACTGCGGATTGTGCGGCTTATTGTCCAATCGCGCCGGCAAGGACTTTCTTCTTGTCGGAATCAATGGGTTGCTGGATCAGACGCCAAACCCAGTATTCAACGACCTCGTCAGCATTTTCACCGCCGGCCTTGGGATCGAAGGCAATATCGGCTGCCGCCATCTTGATTTTCGGCCGCTTCAGATTCTTCCCATAGACTTCCGGCATGCGCCCACCGCCACCAGCCAGGAAAACGGCCGTGTTGTATCTCACGAACAAGGTGCTTGTGTTAATCCACAGCCTGCCGCCCGGCCAGCCGCGCACGTTCGGCGGCATGAATGGCACCTGCCCCATCTGGTTTAGCACGCCTTCCAGGATCCTTCCCTGTGGCATCGGAAGATCGAGCAGGCGAACCGTACCCATCACCAGTTGAATCGGACATTTGATCTGCGTCCCCATCGCCTGATCGCTGTAGAACGCCCGACTGGTCAGGATCGTCCGAATCAGCGGCCGAAGTTCCCACTTGTTCTCGCGCAGCAAGGTGCCCAGGCTCTCCGCGACCGGCTCCTCAACCTCATCGTAAGCAAACCATGCAAACAGCTCTCGCGAAATGAACTTCGGACAAGCCGGCTGCTGGAGAATGATGTCGATGACGTCGTCGCCGTCAAAATTGCCGCGATGACCCAAAAAGACCTTCTCTCCCTCATCGTGCTGGTTCCTGCGGAAGACGAATTCCTCCCCGTCATGGCCCCAGCCGGTGAACGCGCGGGCCGCCTGCTTCACATCGGTCTCAGTGTAATGGCCGATTCCAAGCGTAAACAGCTCCATCAGCTCGCGGGCGTAGTTTTCATTGGCGTGCTGTTTGCGGTTCTGCTGATTGTTAAGGTAGTCGAGCATCGCCGGATCGCGGGAGATCTGGCGGACGAATTCCCGGTAGTTGCCGGCGCTCTGGCGGCGCAGCAGCTCGTTCTGGTTCCACATCAGCAGAGCGGCACGCTCGTCGCGGGCGCTCGTGGTGAAATGACCATGCCAGAACAGTGTGAGCTTTTCCTGAAGCGGGTGCGGCCCATACGCCATGCGCTTCAGCCACCAGGTCGAGGTCTCGCAGCGCATCGAAGTTGGCGCGCATCAGTTCCTGTCGGTACTTGATGCGTGCCTCCCGGTCCAGGTCGCGGAGCTTCAGTTGCAGTTCGCGAAAATTCTTCGGATAGCCGTCGATGCTCGAGAGGTCCGGCAGATCCTTTGGGTCCTGCTCCTCTGCCCCGGCATCCGGGAAGTCGAACAGCCAGTCCACCGCGTCCATCGGTCCGAGCTTACGGACATGCTCAATGTCCTGGGGTGTGCCGCCGAAACCGGCGCGATTCAGCAGGTGAGCGGCCTTGACTGCGTCAAAGGGGTCGTCGCTGGTCGGTTGATAGGGCCGAAGCAAAGCATGCAGGCTCGACATGAAGGCTGCCTTTCTCCTCTACAACGCCCCATTTGCACGCTTATTGACTTGATCTGCACAAATCATTGTCGCCAAAAATGGCCCGCAGGATAGTCCAATTGCCCCTCGCGGAGGGTCCGGTTAGGCTCCGCCGGCCGTCATAATGCCATGGCTTTGCCGCAACTTGCACAGATTCTCCAACAGGGCCTGCGCCTCCACCAGGCCGGGCGCCTTGCAGAAGCCGAGCCCCTGTACCAGCAGGTCTTACGCGTCGATCCAGTCAACGTTGACGCGCTCCGCTTCTGTGGCCTTCTGGCGCATCAGACCGGCCGCAGCCAGCTGGCCATCCAGCTTCTCAGCCAATCCATCGCCCGCAACCCCAATCTCGCCAACTCCCACAACAACCTCGGCGAAGCTTACCGCGTAACCGATCAGTTCGACCGCGCTGTCGAATGCTTCAATCGGGCGCGTGGCGCTCCAGCCCGACTATCCCGAAGCCCACAACAACCTTGGCTCGGCCCTGCAGGCCCAGGGAAAACACGACGCCGCCCGAGAGCATTTCCGCACAGCCCTGCGCCTTCGCCCCGGCTACGCAAACGCACATCTCAATCTTGCGGTTTCGATGCTCGGCGAATCGGATGCCACCACGCGCACTTGCCGAGATCGAATCGGCCATTCGGTATCAACCTAACCATCCGATGGCGCACGCACTTCGAGGCGACGCCCTGGCCCGCCTCGGTCGCATGGACCAGGCCATCGTCGCCTACCAGCGCACCGTCCAGCTCAATCCAGACAACGCAGACGTTTACGAAAGCCTCGGCCGCGCTCTACGGCACAACGAGCGCCTTCAGGAAGCAGCCGCCGCCTATCTGGCCGCACTGAAGCTTGATCCCAACCGAGCTGCGGTCCATAGCAATCTTGGCGAAGTCTATCGCGCCGGCCGCCAGCTCGGGCCAGCCATTGCATCCTTTCGCAAGGCGCTTGAGCTCGACCCGAATCTTTCCGAGGCCCACAGCAATTACGCCACCGTCCTTGCATCGCTCGGCGATCACCAGGCCGCCATGGATCATTTCCGCCAGGCACAGGCGCTGAATCCCGACAATCTTCCGGGACACAGCAGTTTGCTGATGGAGCTGAACTATTTTCCGCCACAGGATCCAAAGGAAATTCTCACGGAGCACGTTCGCTGGTACGAGCGCCACGCGGCACATCTTGCACCTGCCACGTCGTCGTTGCCCGCTATCAACGTTAACGAGAAATCTCTGCTTCGCATCGGCTATGTATCAGCGGATCTGCGAACGCACCCGATCGCATTCTTTCTGGAGCCGCTTCTGCGCGAGCACGATCGATCGAGATTCTCGATCATCTGCTATTCCGACACGCGCCCTGTCGATGCGGTTACCGAGCGCCTCCGCCGCTATCCACTGCAATGGCGAGACGCAATCGGCCTTTCCGACGAACAACTCGCCGAGCAGATTCGCGCCGACGGCATCGACATCCTCTTCGACCTTGCCGGCCACACCGGCCGCAACCGCCTGCTCACCTTCGCTCGCAAGCCTGCTCCCATCCAGGTCACCTACATGGGCTACCCCAACACAACCGGCATGGCGACGATGGACTACCGCATCGCCGATGCCATCACTGATCCTCAACGCACGCTCCCCTCTCCCGACGATCTGCACGTCGAAAAACTCATTCGCCTGCCCCATTGCTTTCTCTGTTACCAGCCATTCGTCGACGCGCCGCCGGTGAATGAGCTCCCCGCCAGATCGACCGCCCGCATCACCTTCGGCTCGTTCAACAAATTTGCAAAACTCTCGCAGCAAACCATGGCGGCCTGGCGGCAGATTCTCGATCGCATTCCCAACTCGCGCCTGAGGATCAAATCCGCCTCCGGTTCCGATTCCGACTCTCTTGCGATCACCCGCCAGGTGCTCGAACGCAACGGTCTGCCCGCCGAACGCATCCACATCCTCGGCATTGAACGCGGCTTCCGCGAGCATCTGGCTAACTACCATCAGATCGACATCGCCCTCGACAGCTTCCCCTACAACGGCACAACCACCACCTGCGAGGCGCTCTGGATGGGCGTCCCTGTCATCACCCTCGAGGGACAGACGCACGTTGCCCGCGTAGGGGCAAGCCTGCTGAGCAATGCAAATCTCCCCGAGCTAGTTGCGAACACAGAGCAACTATACGTCGACCTCGCGGTCGCGCTGGCAAATGACCTGCCCCGCCTGACACGCTACCGAAGTACGCTGCGCGACCATCTCGCTCAATCCCCCCTGCTCGACGCCGTCAGCTTCACCCGTGAGTTCGAGGCAGCTTTACTTACGTTACCGTCTTCAATTTCCATGAAACGTTCGCAGGCCGTTTGATCTATAATGGATGCTCAAGGAAACTCGCGAACACGATGAATCAGATGCTCCTCAATCTCGGTCATTCCCCCGATCCCGACGATGCCTTCATGTTCTATGCCTTGGCACAGGACCCACCCTTGTTTCCCACCGGCCGGTATCGCTTTCGGCACGTGCTTCAGGATATTCAGAGGCTCAACGACCGAGCAATGGACGGAGACCTTGAGATCACCGCCATCTCCATCCACGCCTACCCGCACGTGGCGGACAAATACGCCCTGACCAGTTGTGGCTCGTCGATGGGTGACAAATACGGCCCCATGGTCATCGCCCGCCAGCCCATGAAGCCGGAAGACCTCGTCGGCAAAACCATCGCAATTCCGGGCGAGCTCACCACCGCATTCCTCGCGCTACAGCTCGCGATCGGCCGCGGTGCGCCTGCGACCCGTGAATTCGGCTTGCATCGCAACGATATTCATCCGCACACCGAAGCCGAGTTCCGCTTTCACGTCATCCCCTTTGACGACATTCCAGCATATGTCCACCAGGGCAAGGCCGACGCCGGCCTGATCATTCACGAAGGACAACTCACCTATCGGCAGCTTGGGCTTCAGCTTGTCCTCGACCTTGGCGCCTGGTGGTACGAAAAGACCCAGCTCCCCCTGCCCCTCGGCGGTAACTGCATCCGCAAAGACCTCGGCCAGCAGACCATGCAGGAGGTCACCAACATCCTCAAGCAATCCATTCAGTATTCGCTGGACCACCGCGCTCCAGCAGTCGATTACGCCCTCAAGTTCGGCCGTGATCTCGACCGCGACCTCGCCGACCGCTTCGTCGGCATGTACGTCAACAAGTGGACACTCGACTACGGTTCCGTCGGTCGCCAGGCCATTACCCGTCTGCTCACCGAAGGCGCGCAAACGCACCTGGTTCCTCCCATCGATCGTATCGATTTCGTCAACGCTGAAGGATGAGCAGACTCACCGCGTCTCCCTCGCCCCTAGCGAGTCAACTCAATAACCGGCGCAATAAATCGAGGAGAGGAGGCCTTGCAGCCCGTAGGCCTCCCGCTCCTCATGGGTGAACACGGTTCTCTTGTTGAACGTGGGATTGTCCAAGACAAGAGCCGCGGTATGGGTCATATACACAGGACTCTATCGTCCTATGATAGAGCATCATAAACTGCGCCCTGCCCCGAGGCAAGTCCTTTCCTCCACTTTTCCTTCTCCGCCCTTCCCGCAGGTCAGATAACTGGAATTGAACGGGAATCCCTGAAAAATAGCAGGATTGAGTGCGCAACCGAGTCGTTGGCAATGATATCGTTGTGCGTTCCCCTTGAAATCCAGAGATAGTACTTCGGCAACGCCGCCTGCCGATAAAGCCGTATTGCCTGCGTAAACGGGATTATTTCATCCTGTTCCCCATGAACCATGAGGATCGGCCGCGGCCAGATTCGCCACGCCATCTCACCCGGCGAAAAAGCCGCAAGATTCACCCCTGTCTGTGCGCTGGCCACCGGAATTCCCACATGCACAAGCAACCAACCCAATGGCTGCGCAAAGTAAGCATTGCTGATCCGCCGCGCCAGCCCCCCCAGATTGTCATACGCCGCGTAAGTTGCCACCGCCCGGATCGCCCTCCCCTCCGGGCTCGGGTCCGCCGCCGCCGCAATCAGCGCTGCCCCCCCCATGCTTGCGCCCACGCCGAAAATCTTCTTTGAGGACTCCGGATGCTTCTGTTGGACCCATCGCACCGCGCCCAGGACGTCCCGCCGTTCCAGATCGCCGAACGTTGAAAGCTGCCCGCCCGATTCTCCGTGCGCCGAAAGTCAAACGCCAGCACGTTGAACCCGCCCGGCACGAGCTTGCGCCATGATAAGTTGGTTCGCTTTGCTGGACGCCAGCCCGTGACACACCAGCACCGTGTTCTTTCCCCACCTCTCGTCATGCCGAACTCCCCCGCGCGGATCGGATGCCGGAATCCACCAACCCGCCAGTTTCACGCCGTCAGTCGATCGAAACTCCACGCGCTGATAATCGAACCCGAGCTCTGACTTGGGGTTCTCCTTGGGCGCCACCTTTGGCCGATAGGTCATGACGCTGGCCATCACCACCGGCAGCGCCACCGCCGCCACGATTCCCACCCGCAGCGCCGCTGCCAGAAACAATCGCACTACCAGCCACCCCGTCATCTTCACCCCCTGCTTCTGCTCCGGTGGAATGGCAAGCTGCGCAGTAGTGCCTGCCGCACACCCCAATCAAACCCTTTGAGCAGAAGCAAGAGTCCCGTCGCAAAATAGGCCCCGAGTAGCACTTGTCCGACGAGCACTCTTCCGTCCGCCGCGATCGCGTAGATCAAGGACATTCCCAGCGAGAGCAGCACACCTGCGATCCCCGTAAGCACGAGGCTCCTGAGCATCCTCCGATCCCCGCCCATCCGCTTCCGAACCGACCAGACGAGCGCACCCACCGGCAGGAGCAAATACGCCGCGACGATCAACCAATGCACTGCGTACAGCATTCCGCCGATTGTAGGCACCACTTCAAGCCACGCAAGGCCGCATTAATGCCGCCGCTAGAGGGTCTTGCACCAGTCTCTAGCGGCGTGTCCTGAAATGAGTTGCGCTGGATCGATCGACCGGAGGTCGAACGATGGCTTACGCAATGGATGATCGAGTTGCGGTGGCAGCGGCATACGATGATTGCGGGTCTTCGATCGAGGTGGCCGAGCGGTTCGGATGCAGCGAGTCCTGGGTGCGATGTTTGATTCAGCATCGGCGCGAGGATGGAACCCTCGAACCCCGCAGTTCGGCGCGACCGGATGATCAACGCACCTACGATGATGCCGATGAGCAGAAGATCCGCGCGTTGATCCGCATCAAGCTGGATGCAACGCTGGTGCAAGTCGCCCAAACGATGGGCAGGCACGGGCACTGGAAGGTGATCAGCACGATCGCGGCGATGCCGGTCCGGGGGATCGAGGCTTCCGCGAGCTTCGATGGGGCGACTGACACGGAACTGTTCGTCACCTTCGTGCGGGCGGCGTGGGTACCGACGTTCGTGCCGGGTCATACGGCGTTTACGTGATTCTCGCGCACCAGATTGAGTAGCCCTCTGCTTTGGGGGGTGCGTCTGTGGGGCCTGCTATTTGGAGGAAATCCGGATGACCACCGTTGGCTGAAAATTGTGATTTGGACTCGCGAGGCGGGCGGTTTTGGAGGCGGAAGTTCTACGCTATTACTACGGTGTGGGTACGGTATCGCTACGGTGTGAGTACGGTGTGGGTACGGTGTAACTCGGCAGCAGGCCGGATGAGGATTGTGAGCGTCCCATCATGGCTCGCGACGTGGGCGGTTTGAGTTGATTCTGGCAGGCCAGGTTGAGCGGCCCGGCTTACGGGGCACATCTTTGGGGCCCGCTGACCTGCCCCCAATCTCTGTGCCACCCGCTATGAGAGTGTTACCTGTTTCTGCTTCGCTTGCCCAGACGTAGCGCAGGGCGAGCCCGGAGCGGAGTCTGGGCAAGCGTCGCGGCGAACGCCGCCGGGGGCACGTACCCCAGGCTCGAATGCGGTCGCCGGTGGTTGTACTCCAGCCGCCACTGCATGCTCAACATCCTGGCCTCCGCCAGAGAAGTGAACAGCTCCGCATCCAGCAGCTCATCCCGCAGCCGCCCGTGGAAGCTCTCGGCGTAGCCGTTCTCCCAAGGGCTGCCCGGCTCGATATACAGCGTCTGGACCCGCGCCGACTCCAGCCCAAGGCTGATCCCCCTGGCAACAAACTCCGGGCCGTTATCGCCGCGGATGTGCAGCGGCGTCCCGCGGATAAGCAGCAGTTCCCTGAACACGTCGATCACCTCAACGCTCTTGAACGACCGCCTCGCCACCAGCGCCAGGCACTCCCGTCTGTACTCATCCACCACGCTCAGCCACTTCAGCGGCCGCCCGTCCTCGCTCCGGTCGTGGATGAAGTCCCACGCCCAGACCTGGTCCTTCTGCGTCGCGGCGTGACGCACGATGCCGTTGGTGCTGCTGCCCAGGCGACGCTTCTTATGCTGCTTTTGCGGCACTTTCAGGCCCTCTCGCTTCCACAGCCGATGCACACGCTTGCGGTTCACTTTGAAACCTTCTCCTCGCAGCAGACCCCAGATCCGGCGATATCCGTAACGCGGATGCTGACGCACCAACTCCAGCATCCTGGCCACCAGGGCCTGTTCATCCTCACGCGGCCGCGATCGGTACCGTTGCGTTGAACGCGGCTGATCGGTCACTCGGCACGCCCGACGCTCCGAAACATCCAACTGCTTCTGCACGTGCTGCACGCACGCCGACGCGTCCGGCTTACTCGTTTCCCAGGAACGCGTTGGCTTCCTGGAGCATCTGCTTGTCCAGCGTCAGATCCGCAACCGCCTTCTTCAGCCGACGGTTCTCCTCTTCCAGCTTCTTCAGACGCTTCATCGCGTCCGCCTTCATCCCCCCGAAGCTGTTCCGCCAGCGGTGACAGGTCTGCTCGCTGACCGCCAGCTTCTGGCAGACCTGGGCGATCGTCTGGCCCGCCGACAACATCCCGTCCGCCTCACGCAGATGCCCAATGATCTGCTCGGGCGAACGACGCTTCCTGCCAAATGAACTCATCGAGAATCTCCTTGCCCTTGCCGGGCTCAAAGACTCTCATAACACGTGGATCATGATTTGCGGAGCAGGTCACAGACGCCCCCCCAAGCAGAGGGCTACTCAACCTGGTGGGCAAGAATCACCTAAACGCGTATGATTCCCCGTCGCAAGTCCCGCCGCCGCAACAATCCATAGCGATTTGCATCGCCACTGCGATTACACTCCACGCCGCCAATTGAATGGAGGCAAACGATGCAACGCCGTGGATTCCTGAGAGTCGTCACCGCCAGCGCTGCCGCTCTGCTCACCCACACCGCCGCTCCGAATCTTTTCGCTCAACCAAAATCCTCTGACGATCGCCCCAACTTCATCTTCATCTATACGGACGATCAGCGCTACGACGCCATGGGCTGCATCGAGAAAGACGAAGGCGACAAAGCTCGCTCCCCCTGGTTCAAGACCCCCAACATGGACCGCCTCGCTCGCGAGGGCATGCGCTTCCACAATGCCTTCGTTGTCAACTCGCTCTGCTCCCCCAGCCGCGCGTGTTTCCTCACCGGCCAGTACAACCACATCAACGGTGTCGTCAATAACCACACCGAATTCCCCGAAAACGACATTTCCCACGCCACCGTGCTTCGCAAAGCCGGCTATCTCACTGCCTATTTCGGCAAATTCCACCACGACCACCAAAAGGACCGCCCCGGCTTCGACTTCGTCTTTAGCTTCGTCGGCCAGGGTCAGTACCACGACTGCCCTTTCAACGACAACGGCACCATCGTTCCCACCAAGGGCTGGGTGGACGATGTCACAACCAACCACGTGATCAGTTTCCTTAAGCAGCCGCACACCAGGCCCTTCGACATGGTCATCGGCTTCAAATCACCTCACGATCCGCGCACTCCCGCTCCGCGCGCCGCCGATCGTTTTGATAACGACTCGCTCCGCCCCGTGCCGAACCTCACCGTCAAGACCCCCTATCCGCCCGGCAACGCCGCCACCATTCCTAACCCCACCACCGCCACCACCCGCGGCGCCCGCATGCTGCACAGCCGCCTGAATCACTACCGCTGCGTTTCCTCCGCCGATGACTGCCTCGGCCGGATCCTCGACGCCCTCGACGAAAATCACCTCACCGAAAACACTGTCGTCCTCTTCACCTCCGACAACGGATATCTCTTCGGCGAACACGGCCTCGGCGACAAGCGTGCCGCCTATGACGAATCCATGCGCATCCCCCTGGTCATTCGCTATCCCAAGCTCATCAAGCCCAACACGGTCTGTGATGCGATGGTCCTGAACATCAACGTCGCCCCCACGTTCATCGATCTCGCTGGCGAAAAAGTCCCCGACGCCATGCAGGGCCGCTCCATGAAACCACTCATGCTCGGCGACGGCAAAACCGCTGACTGGCGCCACGCCTTTTTCTACGAATATTTCTACGAGCACCACTACGCCACGCCGACCATCACCGCCGTCCGAACCGATGATGCCAAGATCATCAAATATCCCGGCCACGACGAGTGGACGGAGCTCTTCGATCTTTCATCCGATCCGTACGAACTGCACAATCTCGCCCACGATCCGGCCCACGCCAATCTCATGAAGCGGATGGAGCAGCTCTACATCGAACAGCTCAAGGAAGTGAAGTTCACGATTCCCCAAAACGCCGACAAACCGCCAACGACCGTCGAAACCTCGCGCGAGTTCGAGTGATTTCGGCCCGCGTCGCCGTCACGTGCTGTGCGCCGATCGCATTGACCGATCGAGTTCTGCCATCGCGCCTCTCAGGAGGATCTCCCGCTGCCGGGCCGTCCACCACCGCGGTCGCCTCGAATCGAACGATTCGCAACCGAAGCGGCCTCGAATCGCGCGCCGCAACTCATCCACCCCTTCGCCGCGAGTCGCAATCGTCCGTATGCCCCCCGCAAAGCTCCCGACCCATAAAAGCTGCCGATCCGTCTTGTTGATCACCACCAGCGCTTCGGAAAACCGCGTGATCAATTCCGTCTGCTCATCCAGTTCCCGCGAACCATCCAGCACCAGCACTACCAGCTCCGCCGCCTCGATCTGCTCTGCGCTCCGCTCGATCGCCAGCCGCTCCTGCGGATCGTGCGTCTGCCGCAATCCCGGTGTATCGACCAGCGTCACCACCAGCCCGTCGAGGTTCGCACTCTCCCCCACCCAGTCGCGCGTCGTTCCCGCCACGTCCGCCGTAATCGATCGCTCCCGCGCAAACAGTTGGTTCGCCAGCGTCGATTTGCCGACATTCGCTTCCCCCACGATCGCCACCCGTGGCGGATGCAAGAGCCAGAACAACCCCTCATCCGCGATAATCTTATCCAAGCCGACACTCGGCGCCGGCTCGCCCAGGTACGCCTCCCAGACCGCCGGCTGCGCGAGCAAAATGCGCAGTACTTCCCGCGTCCGCGCCATCGGCAAGTGCGTCAGCATCTCGCGCTCAAGCACCGTGTTCGCATCCACCGCATCATTGCCCAGCGGCAGTCCCCCTCCTCGCTCAATCGCAAATCCCTCTTGCTCGAGCAGCCGCAGCACGCCCTCCACCAGCCACGCCCCCGCATGCAGATTCAGATCCCCACCAGTCCCGCCCTCCAGCAGCACCACCAGCCCGTCATCGAGCACCCGCTCCCCATCAAGTATCTCCCCATAAACGGACCGCCCCTCTTTCCACCCCCGCGAAAAATGTTCCGCCAGAAGACGCGCTGTCCCCGGCCCCGTGATCCGCACAACCGCAATCGCCCCCACCCCCGTAGGCGTCAGCACAATGGCACGATTCTCTTCCACGCAAGCTCGCCTACGTGCCGTGCTTGATGTGATGGCTTGCATACGCCAGCGCGATGCCGTACAGCGTCAGGTCCGGCGCAATTGCATGAATCAGCTCCCACCCCTCAAACAGCCGCGGCGCATCCCCGCCGGTCGCGATGATGTCCGGCCAATTTCCCAGCTCCGTTGCATAGCTCTCGACCAGTTCCTTCACCATCCCGCGCACGCCGTGATAAACGCCTTGCGCAATCGCTGCCTCCGTGTTTTTCCCAAAAGCCCCGGAGGGTTTCTGGAATTCAATCCGGGGCAACTTAGCCGTCTTCTCATGCAGCGCATCGATCATCATCTCAATGCCCGGCGCGATCGCCCCACCGAGAAACTTTCCTTCATCATCGCAGCAATCCACCGTGATCAACGTCCCCGCATCCACCACCACGCACGCCTTCTGCATCTGCTCGAACGCGGCCGCCACGTTCACGATGCGATCGATTCCCGTCTTCTCCGGCTCATCCGTCAACACCTTGATCGGCAACACAAGCTCCCGCCCGACCCATTCGACTCTCTTCCCCGTCGCCTGCTGGACCGCAAGCTCAATCGGCTCCGCCATCGAAGGGTTCACGCTCGCCCCCGCGATCGCCGGGCCTTCGGTCTTGGTGATCCGCTCCCACGCATCGGCAATCTTCCCCTGCCAATCCGCACGCTGCGCGTGCGACAGCCGCGTCGAGTATTGCAGCGCCCCCGCCGCGAATACCCCAATCGACAACCGGCTGTTGCCGACATTCAGAACCATCAGGTTGATGTCCATGACAAGATTTCCTGAACTCTATTGGGCCAGCGTTTCCTGGATGAACTTCAGATCATCCGCCGACAGTGCTTTCCCCGCCGCCGAGACATTGATCCGCGCCTGTCGCTCGTTTCGAAACCCCGGAATCACGCATGCCACCCGCGGCATCGCCAGCACGTAATTCAGCGCCAGCGACGCCAGCACCTCGGTCGATTCCCCAAACCGCTGCTTGAGCTTATGTAATTTCGGCTTGAGCTTCTCCAGTTCTTGCGCTCCAAACGCCGCCTTGTCCTTGCGATGATCCCCCGGCTCAAACTGCGGCAGGTTCTTCGGGTCGAACTTGTCCAGCAGCCGCGCCTGCGCCAGCGGCGAAAACGCCACGAACGAAAGCCCATGCTCCTCCATCAGCTTGTTCACCTGCGATTCCGGCCGCACAAACTGATCGTCCAGCGCATGCGCCCAGCTCTGCAACACCTGCGGCCGAACCACCGGAATCGTCTTGGCAAAATCCGCCGCCGAATACGCCGACTGCCCCTTGACCCGGACTTTCCCCTCCTTCACCAGCTCATCCATCACCTGCGCTGCCCCCGCCAGGTACTGATCACCCGGTCCAAAATCCCCATGATGGAAGTAATAGAGATCGATGTAATCCCGCCCCAGGTTGATCAGCGACTGCTCGCACTGATGCCGAATATGCGCCGGCTCATACGCATGTTCCGCCGTCCCCGGAAACCAGCCGATCTTCGTTGCGATCACAAAATCCGTCGACTTCTTCCCCAGCCGCTTGAGCACGCGCGCCAGCATCCGCTCCGCCCGCCCGTTGCCATACACGTCCGCGTTGTCGAAGTGGTTCACCCCGTTGTCGATCCCCACCTTGATCGCTGCCGTGATCTCGTCCTCATCCACATTCGCCCACCCATTTGGCGTGCCGTTCACCCAGTTCAATCCGCCCATGGTCCAACAGCCAAACGAAATCTCCGAAACGTTGACGTCAGTCTTGCCCAGCGTACGGTAGTCCATGGGAGTGGCCTCTGAGGGACTCGAACCCTCACACCTTTGGGGTAATGGATTTTGAATCCATCGCGTCTGCCAATTCCGCCAAGAGGCCGGCATCAGGCTCTGTCTGAATCGGCATGAGTATAGCGCCACTGCCCCCGCAAGCCAACACAGCCGCCCGCTTACTCCTCCCCAGAATGCTCCGACACGCTGATCAGCCACCGCTTAAGCCGCGCCACATCCACCGGCTTCTGAAAGAAAACGTCCGGCCTCAATTCCCGCACGTCCCGCAGGAGCTTCGGATCGAACGCCGCCGTTACCACCGCAACCTTCACCGGCAACTCCCGCCGCCTGATCCGCCGAAGCAGTTCGACCCCATTCTCATCCGGCAGCATCAGGTCCAGAATCAGGCAATCTGGATAGTAATGATCCGACAGATCCGCCGTCGCTTCTGCCACCGTCGCGCAAGTCGCCACCTCGTGTCCCCAGCGCACCAGGAGCGCACGCATTGCCTGGCAGGAGACAGCGTCGTCCTCCACGACCAAAACACGGCACATGGTTGTTCGTTGCACCATCACTGGCCGCGCACTATACAACCGAGAAGCCCACTGCCGTCACGCACTTTCTCACAAGTTAAGATAGGGACTTCGCCGACGTTCATACGTCAGAATCCCTTAACAGTCGCAGAAACTCCTCGATTAGCTGGTGCATTCCATTATTTTCCCGCCTGGCCCACGCGCACCATGTTACCGGCACGAAGAATCGCGCATCGCCCGTCCGCCATTTTGACCACCTTCAATTCAACCCCATCCCCCGTTTCACCGATAAACAATTCCTGATGTTGTCTGTTTCCTGGCGCAACCATGATGCTTCCCATCGGGAAGGCGGCCATGCCGGAGCGTGACGCGGGTCCTGTCTACTCCAGGCATCCCAGCTTCACCAACCGGTCTCTTGAAAACCCTGTGCCATGCATCCGCTTGCTGCCGATTTAAGAACCTGATTTTCGGCATTTCGCGCATTCGGGTGTCTTGACAGGAGTTGCGCCGTTGGCTTAAATGTTACTAACCATGCGGTCCGATACCTTGCTTTCTGCCCGACTTCTCCTGCCCCTTAGTGGGCTCGGAAATTCGTGCGCATGATCGTAGGATCGACCGCTAAGATGGAATTTTGACCAAGCCCTACGATCAAAATCGTAGGGCTTTTTTGTTTGAGTCCGGAGTCCGACGACCCCATCCATTACAGGAGCTGCTATGGACACCGTTCGAATCTTCGACACGACGCTGCGGGATGGTGAACAATCCCCCGGCGCCACGCTCACCCGCCCCGAAAAAGTCGAAATCGCGCGTCTCCTCGAGCAGCTCGGCGTGGACATCATCGAGGCCGGCTTCCCCATCAGTTCGCAGGGTGATTTCGATTCCGTCAAAGCCATCGCCGCAGAGGTCGCGCGATCGACGATCTGCGGCCTGTCCCGCTGCACGCCCAAGGACATCGAGCGCGCCGGCGAAGCCGTCAAGCACGCCGCCAAGCCGCGCATCCACGTCTTCTGCGCTACCAGCAAAATCCACCGCGAGCACAAGCTGCGCAAGGGCAAGGAAGACATCATCCGCATCAGCGTCGAGTCGATTCGGCAGGCACTGGAATATACCAAGGACGTCGAATTCTCCCCCGAAGACGCCAGCCGCACGGAGTTGGAATTCCTGGAGGAGATCACGCACGCCGCCATCGAAGCGGGCGCGACGACGATCAATCTCCCCGATACCGTCGGCTATGCCACGCCGAGCAGCTACGGCGAAATCTTCGCCCACCTGATCCGCAAGCTGCCGGTCATCCGCCAGAAAAACATCATCCTCTCCACCCACTGCCACAACGACCTGGGCCTGGCGGTCGCCAACTCATTGGCCGGCGTCGAGAACGGCGCCCGCCAGGTCGAATGCACCATCAACGGCATCGGCGAGCGCGCCGGCAACGCGGCGCTGGAAGAAATCGTCATGGCCATCAAGACCCGCCACGACCACTACAATCTCAACACGCGCATCGACACGAAAAAACTCTACCCCGCCAGCCGCATGGTCAGCACGTTGACCGGCCTGCAGGTGCAGCGCAACAAGGCCATCGTCGGCCAGAATGCCTTCGCCCACGAGGCCGGCATCCATCAGGATGGCGTGCTCAAGTTCCGCGAGACCTACGAGATCATGAACCCCGCCGACGTCGGCATCCCCAAAAACGAGCTGGTCCTCGGCAAGCACTCCGGCCGCCACGCCTTCAAGGAGCGCATCAAGAGCCTGGGCTACAGCCTCAATGACGAGCAACTGGAAAGCGCCTTCACCAAGTTCAAGGCCCTGGCCGACAAGAAGAAGGAAGTCTTCGACGAAGATCTTGAAGCGCTGGTGGACGAGCAGCTCGATATCGCCGGCGGCCTCTGGGAACTGGTCGCAATTCAGGTTACCGCCGGCAGCAACACGATCCCCACCGCCACGGTCTCGCTCAAGGACTCCAACGGCCAGATCGTCCAGGACGCCAGCATCGGCGACGGACCCGTAGATGCCATCTACTCCGCCATCCAGCGCCTCACCGGCGTCAAGGTGAACCTCACCGACTACCGCATCCGCGCCGTCACCAAGGGCAAGGAAGCCCTCGGCGAAGTCCACGTCGAGCTCGACCACTCCGGCCAGAAAATCAAAGGCCGCGGCCTCAGCACCGACATCCTCGAAGCCAGCGCCCGAGCCTATCTGGCCGGCATCAACCGCCTCCGCAGCATCACCAAACGCGAGCGCCTGGTGAGCACCCACGAGTCGGTGTCAGCGCCCATCTCCGCACACGGCGTGCTCAATGCGGTGAGATCTGGGCCACCGCGCGAATTCGCCTCCTTCCCCCTCTCGCGGTACTCCGGGAGAGGGAGGGGGTGAGGGTCTTGACTCAGAGCAGGCCAGATGCGGAAACCCACGCAATGGGTCCCCAGCGTGATCCCGACTCGCGCCTCCGCGGCTTTGCCCGACAGATGCGCTATGAACCGACCGACGCGGAACGCCGGCTCTGGTCGGTCCTTCGCGGACGGAGGCTCCGCTCCCGCGGGTTAGATCGCCACCGACGAGTCCAAAAACGGGCCCATCATCCAGTCAGCTGTTACGCCGCGTCCCGCCGCCCCTCAACAGGGCGGCATAAAGCGGTTAAGCCATGATCCCGCCCAAGTTGCCAACAAAGTTTACACGCGACTTACACGCTGATTGCACCAACTTGCGACGCCGGCCAAATGCTTCGTCGACCAGACCCAATGCAGGGCCAGGCCCCTCTCATCCAGGCAACACGACCCCGAGCCCGTTCGTGAAACATCCTAACAGAGGATATTCCACTCCCATGTTGCGTCCGACCCGGCTCCCGGCCCACACCGTACTCTCACCGTTGTAGTACCGTACCCTCCCCACCAGGCCGCCGACCCCATTTTTGCCCGATCTGACGACATGGTGGTCCGAACACGACAATTTGTCGCAGCAAAGCGGCCATCGGTCCCCGTTGACAAATACCGCCGCAATTCCCGTCTTCTTCTGAACTCGCTGCGCCAATCCGCGGATCACTAGGGCGCTTAGCCCCAGCTCTCAGCCAACCTCCATCTTCCATCCTCCGCGAACTCCCGAGAGAACCCACCCGGCCTCTGCAGTTGACACGCAACTTACACGCGACTCGCACGCTGATTACACTAATTTGCGACGCCAACAGACAGAGTGGCTCCCCGACCAGACGCGGAGCAGGCCAGAGTAACCCCACCGCGTTGTAATGGGCTTTCGGCATCTGCCCATACCCGACACCCAATCCCCGATTGCCCATACCCGCCGCTCAATTGCTCACCCCTCCCCGCCCGCCAATCCCCTCACTCCCCCACCAGCTTCGCCAGCTTTTCTGCATAATAGGAAATGATCAGATCCGCCCCCGCGCCTTGACCGGCACCAGCGACTCGACAATCATCCGATCGTGATTCCGCCACCCATCACGCCTCGCATCCGTGCCGTCACCAAGGGCAAGTAAGCCCTCGGCAAAGTCCACGTCGAGTTCGACCACTCCGCCCAGAAAATCAGAGGCCGCGGCCTCAGCACCGACATCCTCGAAGCCAGCGCCCGAGCCTACCTCGCCGGCATCAACCGCCTCCGCAGCATCACCAAGCGCGAGCGCCTCGTGAGCACGCATGAGGCGGTGTGAAAACCTATGACCCCAGGGACCAGGGCGAAACGGTGTCCATGTTGTGGGTATTACACGTTGTCCGAACGTGCCGCGTACGGGATCTGTCCCGAATGTTTTTGGGAAGATGACGGCCAGGACGACCACGACGCGGACACTGTTCGTGGCGGTCCGAATGCTGACCTTAGCCTGACGCAGGCAAGGAAAAACTTTCGTAACTTCGGCGCGTGTAGTCGCGATATGCTCTCGCACGTTCGCAAACCGGCGCCGGATGAGCTTCAGTCATGAGCGATGGGAAGTATCTTGAGCATCATGGCGCGGCGTGCGACATCAGTCGCTTACCCAGTTCACGTCGGCCTCCCGCGCCATGTAGCAGCACCCGAATAGTCGCGGCCAGCATTGCGATCATGGAAACCGGAAAGAGCCAGTCCCATATGACCGACCGCAAGTAAAAAGGCCAGAAGATCTGATCGAGGCGGAGCAGCCATGCCAATAAACCCGCTGCAACAGGCCAAAGCGGCAATTCAGATAGCTTCGACAGCAGCCGCGAATGGCCCCGCTTTCCAAACTGACGGGCATATGTGCACACAAGCACCGCAATCACCAGCGGAATCCAGGGACCCGTCAGGGCGTACCACTCGACATCAGAAACCCATTCAGGACGGTGCGACAAAAGCCTGTGGCGCATCGAGCAAGTTCACCAATCCCAAGAGCAGCACCGCGACTCCTGTACCGGCCATGATCCGCCGCGCTCCAAGCGACGGGTCGGGGTACCGTCGTTCGCCCTTAGCCATGAGACAGAGCGCCATGCCGCACAGGAGAGGAGCAGCCTCACTGCAAATGGCCGAGAAGCGATAGCAGAGTTTAAATGCGCACTCGCTTAGTGGATCCCACCCTTTGACATCGAAATAGAAGATCCAATGTCCAGCGGAGCCGAGCGCTTTGCAGAAAAGCCCGAGCACGAGAACGCTAACCCCGAAAGCAAGAAAGCGTTGCCAGCGTGGATTGGTCCATTCCAAGCCCGTGTTGCCGGAAAGGCTGACTCTGACGGCCAGTCCACACTCGGGGCAGTTCTTCGACCCCGCGATATGGAGCAGACTATACCCGCAGCGCAGGCAAGGTTTGAGACGAGCCTGCTTATCGGAGACCAGAATCGTGCCTCGGAGTGCCACGCTGTTATTGCATCGCCGCGTAACTGTTTACCGCCGTCCTGTGGCCCAGTAATCCATCACGAGTTTTCGGGTGGTATCGTACACGCCCAGGCCACGCTGGTCGGCGGTGCGGGTCAGGCTGGCCAGCTTCATCCACGCCGCGGCGCCGGCCGGGCTGCGGCTGCCGCCGGTGATCTTGCGCAGCACCACCGCCGGACGCAGCGCCCGCTCGGCGGCGTTGTTCGTCCCGTCCAGCTTCTCCTCCCACAGGAATCGCGTCAGTTCCTGCCGATGACGCGACAGCCGTTTGCACAGCCGCCTGGCATCGGGATGATCCTGCGGCCCGGCGATCAACTGATCCAGGCGGTCTTCCAGCCGCGAGGCCTTCACCTCGTAGCGGGCATCGGGCAGTTCCCCCCAGCGTTTCTTAGGGGAAATTGGATGGGCTCTTTCCCTGGGATCAGTGAATAATTCGGGCTAGGCAGGCGAACCGAACGTCGTGCCCGCGAGATGTTTCGCCTCCACGTCCAAGGCCATGCCCAGGTCGTCGGCGATCCATTTGGCGTCGTCGTATTTGAGGCCCGACGCGACCGTGATGTCTTTCCCATTGCTCCGCAACGACAACACGTAATAAGACGTGCTTCCGAGTTGCGAGGTGGGCTTGTAATTGACGGCCGTAATCGAGCTGCGCGGCAGATCGCGCCCGCCATTCAAGCCCAGCATCCGCCAGCGCAGGCTCGACCCGATCCTGCCGCACCGCAATCGATCGCCCTTTGAACCACATCACCAAGGAGCCGAACAGAATCAACGCACCGAAAAGGGGAAACACGAGCGGGAAGATGATCGGCGCGCGGCGTAGCCGGCACCGATGCCGACACCACTGAAAACCAGCCCGAATATCGTCGTAATAGCGGCTCCCCCCGGATTGCGCGCGCCGCAGGGAAGTCAAAGAATTCACGCCCTGCGGTGTCGGCCCGTAAGCCGATGTGCGCCTCGGCGCGCGCCTGGCGACCGACGGCGCGGGGGCGAGCAATTTCTCCATCGCTCGCGCTGCCGCGGGGATTTCGTCGCCGGCGCCTTCAACCGCAAAGACAGGAACTTCAAACATCGTCTTGAAATCGGCTCCGGGTTGCGAGGCTGTCGCCGTTAGTCGCCAGATGATGTCACTGCGTGTGGAATTGCGCGAGTCCCGGCAATCCCTGGGAATTTGAAAGGCAACGGGGATCGCAAACCCTTCGCCCTCGCGGCAAACCGCCCGGAGAGGACCTGCTGATCTTCCCACAATGTCGTTTCGGTGGTGCTGCTATATTCGCCACTGCCGCTCGTCACACGATTGGTGCAGCGCAGTCTGATATGCACGCCGTCGCACGCCTGAAGCTGCGCCGGGACGTGGATCGTGCCGGCGAGCCATCCGCCGACTCGGCCGGGGTAGCTTTCCATCTCGAAAGCGCAGCGCCCGAACTTGGCAAATCGGCGCCGCGATAAATGAGCCACAGGATCAGAACCAGGCCGATCCCGGGCCCAATCAGGATGGCGTATCTCGCCTTGTCGTGCGCGGTTTTCGGATCGGTGAATACGCCGATCGTCGCTGCCCAGGCGACGATATTCACGAGCACCGTCATGATGGCCAACCACCGCATGCCGGCCTTGCCGGAGTCTCGGATCGTCGATGACCACCATTGCCTCTTCCATCGCCACGGCTGGTTGGGATATTGCTTGGCCAGCGCCGCATCTCGCCGCGCGATACGCGGGATAAGGAACGCACCGATCAGAGAGAGGATTCCGATTACCGCAAAGGCGCTGCCGAGCGTGATCATGAAGACATCGCCAGAGATCGCGCCCGGCCGTGACGTCTTGGGGCCAAGCAGTCCGCTCACGCCCTTGACGACCGCCGCCGATCCAAATCCGGCGAAGGCCAGGCCGAAGATCAGTAGCAAGACCATCCCGAAGATGATCGGGCCGAGCTTCGCGGTCGGTGGTGGCGGCGGGGCTTTGGCTTTCAGAACCTCCGGCGCGTTAGCGGTGGGCATCGTTTGCTCCCATGCTTTCTCCGCGAGAACTGAAAGCGGCTGTGTTAGAAGTCAAGCGTTTTGAGGCTGCGGGTTCCACGGTTGATTCTCCTTCAGCATGAGGTTGAGGATCGTCAGCAGCTTGCGCATTGCCGCCACGACGATGACCTTGAATGGTTTGCCCGCTGCACGCAAGCGATCGGCGAAGCGTTTGAGTACCGGATTGCACTTGATGGCGCAGAACGCAGCCATGTAGAGCGCGCAGGCGTACTGAAGCGCGTCCGCCGAAGGTGGTGCGCCTGCCGCCAAGGTTCCGCTGTCGCGGTTGATCGGCGCCACGCCCACCAGAGCGGCGATTTGCTGACGATTCAGCTTGCCCAGTTCCGGCAGGTCCGCCACCAGCGCACTGGCGGTGGTCTGGCCGACGCCGGGAACGCTCGTCAGCAGGTCACGTTTGTTTCGCCAGTCATCATCCGACTCGATCAACTCCGCGATGCGGCGGTCCAGGTCCTCTCGCTGCTGTTCGAGCACGCGGATCACCCTGGCGATCATGCCGCGGGTCCGCTTGTCCTGCGGGATCTGCATGCGGGTCTTTTCCATTGCCAGCATCTGCGTCACCTGGCGGCGGCGCGTCACCAGATCGTCCAGAAGCATGCACTGTTCCGGCTGTTTCTCGCACAAACGCACGTGGCCGAGCTGCGCGAACTGCGCGAGCGTGGCGGCATCGATCTTGTCCGTCTTGGCCAGCTTTCCCAGCGCGCGGGCAAAGTTGCGTGCCTGCCGCGGGTTCACCACGGCGACCGCGAAGCCGGCGTCCAGCAGCTCCGATGCAACAAGGCGCTCGTAACGTCCGGTTGCTTCCAGCAACACGGTAGCGACCGTGTGCTGCTTCAGCAGCGCCACGATCTGTGCGATTCCGGCGTCGCTGTTGTCCACCGCCAGCGTCTGACCGCCGGGCAGCAGACATAACTCCAGTGACTTCTTCGAGACGTCGATCCCGACATGAACAGGTGTAGGATTCATGGAGGCATCCCTTCCTCGCAAATGCGAGCTGACGCGGCAGGCCGCGCCGCTCTGGCGGCTGTTCGGGCTTTTTCCAGGAGGCCGGCGGCGATCGAGCTTAGCGGCGGCGTGCGATGAGCGACGCCCAGGGAACAACGATCTGCCGCCGGCCGCGTTGTCGCAGCCTTCTTCGCTACGCTCAGAAGCCTGCGACAACGCATCTGTGATTGGAACACCGTTCACTGAAGAAGTGAATATACGAGGGTATCGGCACGGCCGATGCCGCAAGCCCTGAAGGGCACCTTGAACGCTGCGCTATCGGCTCCGCTAAGGTATGGGCACGGCCCATCTCGTCATTCTGTCGCATCTCCATACGAGTTTACACGCGACTTACACGCTGATTGCACGAACCTGCCAACCCACGACAAAATGGCTCGCCGGCCAAACCCGGGACAGGGCATTCGGCATCCGCCAATACCCAATCCCCGATTGCCCATACCCGCCGCTCAATCGCCGACCCCTCCCCGCACGCCAATCCCCTCACTCCCCCACCAGCTTTGCCAGCTTCTCCGCGTAATAAGAAATGATCAAATCCGCCCCCGCGCGCTTGATCGCCGTCAACGACTCAACAATCGCCCGGTCATGATCCAACCACCCGTTCCGCGCTGCCGCCTCGATCATCGAATACTCCCCGCTCACCTGGTATGCCACCACCGGCACGTGCACCGCCTGCCGCACCGCCGCCAGCACGTCCAGGTACGGCCCCGCCGGCTTCACCATCACCATGTCCGCCCCCTGCTGCAAATCCAGCTCGATCTCGTGCAGCGCCTCGTCGATCCCCCGCGCTGGGTCCATCTGGTACGACTGCCGGTCCCCGAACTCCGGCGCCGAATCCGCCGCATCGCGGAAAGGACCGTAGAACGCGCTGGCATACTTCACCGCATAGGACAACACCGAGACGTTGGCAAATCCCGCCGCATCCAGCCCCGTCCGCAGCGCCCCCACCGTCCCGTCCATCATTCCGCTGGGCGCCACCACCGCCGCCCCGGCCTTCGCATGATTCACCGCCTGCTGTACCAGCCGCTGGACCGTCTCGTCATTCTTGACGGTCGATCGATCGTCGCTGAGCACTCCGCAATGCCCATGGCTCGTATATTCGCAGAAGCACAGATCGGTAATCCCCGCCATGGGAATCTTCCCTTCACTGGTTTTGCGCAGCAGCTTGCAGACGATGTTGTCCGGATCGAGCGCTGCCGACCCCGCCGCATCTTTCTTCCCGCGATCGATCACCCCGAACACCAGGTACGCCCCGAACCCCTCGCTCGCCCGCCTGGCCAGCCAGTCGGTTGCGATCTCCAGCGACATCTGAAAGACCCCCGGCATCGACGGCACTTCGCTCCGCACATTCGATCCCTCCCGCACGAAGATCGGCACGATGATGTCCCTGCGCCGCAGCACCACGCGCTGGAGCATCTGCCGCAACTGCGGATGTAACCGCATCCGCCGCGGGCGAACGGTCAATTTCGGATCAGGCATTCTTAAATTATACAATGCTCACACCCGCACCCGTAGCGACCGGCGCAGATTCCGGAAAAACCGCCCGCGCCGCTGCCCGGTGCACTCGGCGCTGTACAATCGCTCCGCCAGCCAGTACATCCCCTCGCGCACCTCCTGCACGCTCATCCCCTTCGGCTCGTGGTTCACGTCAAACAGCGTGCACAGGTCCCACCGCCCCGGCTCAAGGATCCGTCCCTCCTTCAAAAGCCGCTCATACAACGGCGTCCCCGGAAACGCGGTCATCACCGTCACCTGCACGTCATACAGCGCATGGGCCACCGAATACTCCAGCACTTCACGGAAAACCTCCGGCCCCTGTCCGTCCATGCCCACGATGAAGCATCCGTTGACCGTAATGCCCCGCCCCTGGATCTCTAGGATCGCTTGCGCATATCGATCCGCCCGCCGCGCCTTGAAGTTCGAGCGCATCTCAACGTCCTCGAGCACGGTTCGCTCCGGGCTCTCCAGTCCGATCAGTACCTGCCGGCATCCCGCTCGCCGCATCAGTTCCAGCAGTTCCCGATCATCCGCCACGGAAATATCCGTCTCCGTAAACCAGTGAATCCCCATCGGGATCAACTGCCGGCAAAGCTCCTTGCCCCACTCCTTGTCCACGAACGTATTGTCGTCCGCGAACTCGATAAAAGGCCGCGCCCGCAACTGCGCGATTGCCGCAATGTCGCGCACCACGTGCTCCACCGGCCGCTTGCGATACCGCAGCCCCAGCATCACGTTGGACGCACAAAACTCGCATCGCCACGGACACCCCCGCGACGTTTGCACCGTAAACCGGTTGTAAGGCCGATCCCCCAGAAGATCGTACCGCGGCACCGGCAGCGTCCGCACATCCACCGGCCCCATCATGTTCGCGTTGAAGCTCCCTCGCTCCCCGCGCCCCGCCGCTGCAACCACATCACCCCAGATCCGCTCCCCCTCGCCCACCACAACGTAATCCGCATGCCTCGCCGCTTCCTCCGGCAGCGCCGAAACGTGCAGCCCGCCCATCGCCACCTTCACCCCCGCCGCCCGCAGCCGGTCCGCGATCGCATACGCCTCGAACACCTGCGCCGAAAACGTGCCGATCGCCACCAGGTCGCACGTGTACAGCTCCGCCGCCTCCTTCCCATCCGCCTCCGCTTCAAAGTAGATCACCTGATGCCCTCGCGGCGTGCATGCCGCCAGGTAAAGCAACCCCAGACTCGGCAGCGACGCCACCGCCTTGCTCCGCTCCACAAACCCCGGCAGCGTCAACCCCATCTCCAGCAGCTTCGGGTCGTGGCGCGAATTCCACTCATCGCCAGCAATCCAATCTTCATCACCAACCTCCAAGAAGAATGACCAGCACCGCCCCCACCAGCGCGATGACGGGAATGGGAAACAGCCTCCGAAGCCCCTTGCGCCATCCCGTGAGGAAGCAAACCCCCGGCATCGTCACTCCGCCCACAACCAGCAGCACCGCCGCCGCTCGCCCTTCAACCGACCCCGCCCTGGGCCACGGCGACAACGCGAACAGCACATTGAGCATCCCCAGCGCCACAAGCGCCACGTGTCCCAGCCGCACGATCCGCCGTCGAAATGATCCATACCCTCCCCGGAAGTCTTCTCGCTCAAAGAACAACCCGATTCCCGCCCCCGCAATGAATCCCGCCAGGACCAATCCCCACCCGAAAAACCAGTTCACCACATGTACCGGCGCAGCCATCGGCATACCTTCCAGTAGTTAGTAAGCACATACTAATCTACTGCATTCCCCTCCGTCAACGCCGATTTCCAGCCCGCCTTTCGGCCTATTTCAATCGCCCCTGATCCGAACTCCCCCGACGCCTCGGCCCCTTCTGCTTCCCCCACAGTCTCCTCACCCGCGGCCCCACCATGAACAACCCCGCCACCGCCACCCCAACCAGCGCGCTCTCAAACACCTGCCGCCACACCGGCAGCTCAAACGTCTTCCACCACCTCCCCTGAATGTCCTCCACATACCCCCACCAATCCCGACACCACCAGTAGATCACCCCCACGCACCCCGCCAGCACCACGAACACCACCAACTTCCACGGCACCTTCACGCGCTTGCGCCGCGACTCATACGCCAGAATCCGATTCCGACCCGTCACAACAACCTGCCCTCACGACCCGCCCGCTGCCACCTGTTTCCCCGCACACCACCCTCTCCACATCTCCCGGTACGCATTTTCAAGCTCCCGCGTAAACCCCGCCTCATCGCACACCGCCGATCCCCGCATGCGCTCCCGCAACTCGCTCCGCAACGCCGCGAGCCTCTCGATATCCAACGCCAGCCTCCGAGCAATCTCCACATACTCTTCCTGCGTCTCGGCGATCAGCTCCTCCAACCCGACATTCCTCAAGAGCGACACCCCCACCCGCGAGATATGCGCTTCCCCGGCAAGCGTAATCACCGGCACACCCATCGCCATCGCCTCGCACGTCGTCGTCGTCCCGTGATACGGAAACGGATCCAGCGCCACATCCATCCGCCCGTACGATGCCAGATGATCCGCGAATCCGCGCAAGTGCCCAAGCAGTTCCACCCGCTCCGCCGCCACCCCCAACGCTCCCAGCCGCTCACGAATCATCGCCCGCGTCCCTTCATCCCCCAGGCTCCGGCTCTTGAGCATCAACCGCGAACCCGGCACTGCCTCCAGCACCCGCGACCAAAGCGCCAGCGTGAACTCATTCACCTTCACAAAGTTGTTAAAGCACCCGAAGGTTACACATCCCGCGCTCTCCGCCGGCAGCGGCCCCACGTTCGGCAGCTCATCCGACAGGTGATAGCACAGAAAACTCCGCGGCAGCCGAACCAGCTCCTCGCTGTGCAACTTTTCCGTCTGCCCCGGCGGGTCCGCCAGCGCATCGGTGATGCGATAATCCATCGCGCTCAATCCCGTCGTCGCCGGATAACCCAGGTAAGTCGCCTGCACCGGCGCTGGCTTTTGCGCAAACGCCCCCAACCGGCTCCCAAGCTGATGCCCCGCCAGGTCGATCAGGATATCAAGCTGATCCTCCCGCACCCGCGCCGCCAGCTCCGCATCGCCCATCGTCGTCGTCGTGCGCCACTCGTCCGCAAACCCCTGCACGCGCTTCGTCACCTCATCCGCCACGAACCGGTCCGCGTAACAGAACACCTCAAACCGCTCATGGTCGTGATGCGAGAGAAAACTCTCCGCAAAATAGCTCACCGAATGCCTTCGAAAATCCGGCGACACATACCCGATCCGGATCCGCCGCTCCGGATCCGCCTGATTCGCATGCCGTAAACCCGCCGGCATCAGCTTCCGCGCATGCAACTCATCCCACCGCCGGTGCTCTTGGTACACCTCCCGCGCACTGCAGTTCGCCGAGCTGTTCAAATGCGCCAGCAAATTCGAATGAACCTCCCGCGACCCCGGCTCAATCCGCAGCGCCTCCCGATACGCCTCGATCGCCTCCTCGATCCGCCCCTGATCCCCCAGCGCATTTCCCAGATTGTTGTAAACCGCCGCAGCCGTCGGATTCAGTGCGATCGCCCGTTGATACGCCTCGATCGCCTCCGCCGTCGATCCCCGCATCCGCAGCGCATTGGCCAGGTTGTTATGCGCCGCAAACAACCCCCCATCCAGACTCACCGCCTTCCGGCAGGCCTTGATCGCCTCGTCCAGCTTTCCCAGTCCCGCCAGCTCATCCCCCAGATTGCTCCACGCCACCGCAAGATCAGGCTGCAACTCCACCCGCGCCGGAATGCCTCCGCCGCTTCCGCGGTCTCGCGCTTCGCGCTCAGCAGATTCCCCAGCCGGTTCCACGGCTCCGCAAGCGTCGGCCGAAGTCGAATCGCCGCCCGGCACATCTCGATCGCCCGCCCAATCTCCCCTCTCGCCTCCAGCAGCGTCACCAAATTCTGATACGCGCTCACCAACCCCGGATCGATCCGGATCGCCGCCGCATAGCTCGCGATCGCTTCATCGCCCCGCCCCACGATCTTCAGCACGTTCCCCAGGTTGTTATGAAACGCCGCGATCCGCGGATTTGCCGCAATCGCCTGGCCGATCAAGTCGATCCCCGCCGCCGGGTCCCCCAGCTGAAACCGCACCAGCCCCAGCAGATGAAGCGCATCCGCCTGCCGCGGCTCACTCGCCAGCACCTGCCGGTAAAGCGCCTCCGCCTCGCTCAGCCTCCCCGCCTGCTGGTGCTGGAGCGCCGCTCGAATCGCATCCTGTATCGAAACCTCTGTCATCGTGTTCCAACGATCCGCAATGCTCTCACCCTTCCGCCCTCACCATTCTCCGTGTCCCCCCGTCGATCACTGTAGGGGCGGATCAGAGACCGCCCTCACTCCGGTATCGGCTCCACCTGCTCCTCGTCCGCTCTCCGCACCGCCCCTCGATACGCCCGCACCGAATCCACCGAATACATCACCAGCGCCGCCCAGATCAACACAAACCCAACCAGCTTCGCCCGTCCGAACGGCTCATGATACGCGAAAACCGCCAGCGAAAACTGCCCGATCGGCCCGATGTATTGCAGCAGGCCGATCGTCGCCAGCCGCAGCCGCCGCGCCGCCGCCGTAAACAGAATCAGCGGAATCGCCGTCACCGGCCCCTCCAGCACGAAGAAAACACTGTCATGCACCGGCATCACTTTCGCCTGCATCGCCCCCCAACTCACCGCGCACAGCGCCAGCCCCACCGGCACCATCATCGTCGTCTCCACCCCCAGCCCCACCACCGGCCGCACGTGGATCGTCTTGCGAAACGGCGCATAACTCCCGAACGTCCCCGCCAGCACCAGCCCGATCCACGGCAGCCTTCCATACGACCACGTCATCACCCCCACCCCGCCGATCGCCAGCGCAATCGCCACCGACTGCCACCGCCGAAACCGCTCCCGCAGCACGATCGCCCCCAGCGCCACGTTCACCAGTGGCGCGATGAAGTAACCCAGGCTCGACTCCAGCACCCGGTCCGTCGTCACCGCATAGATGAACGTCCCCCAGTTCGTCGCCACCAGGCTCGCCGACACCAGCAAAACCCCCAGCGTCCGAGGCCGTCGAAACACCTCCCGCCAGTCTCTCAAATTCCCCTGCACGCCGATCAACAGCAGAAAGAAACCGCACGCCCACAACATCCGCTGCCCCAGCACAAACACCGGCGGTACATGCGCCAGCTGCTTGAAAAACAGCGGAATCAACCCCCAGCACGAATACGCCAGCACCCCATACATCACACCCGCCGGCGCCTGCGCACCATGCCCCCGCCCGCGCACGAGCCCCTCCCCTCGCATCGATCCTTCCGCCACAACCTCGCCACGCTCACTCATCACCCCCGAGTGTAGCCGAACCCCCGCGTTCCCGCCGCGTCCCCCCGACTGCCGCTGCTTGCCACCTCAATCTGCACCGCATGGCGCGCACAATCGCCACACCGCATATCTGCGCATTAAATACGCGGTGTGGCGATCGCATTCCGGCCCCCACGCCCGGAATCTCGCTCAGCTCTATTGACGCTTACTTCCGCCGGCGGCCAACGCCGAAGAGGCCCAGCAGCACGATTCCGCTGAACATCGCCGGCTCCGGCACCACCGATTCCAGGTTGATCCGTCCCACATCACCGTTATTCAACGTGATCGTGACGCCATCAACCAGGCCCGTGAATCCATTCGCCCAGAGACTGCCGGTCTGCAGGCTGAAGTACTCGAGCGTGTCCGCGGCCGTGCGGTAGTCATACGTGTTGTTGGCATAGCCGGAGTAGTACGACTGCCAGTTGATCGCGCCGCTCTGAAGATCGCTCAGCGTCGGATCGGTATACGTGCCCAGGATTCCGCCGTTGCGCCCGCATCGTAGAACCGCATCGGATTGGTCGCGTCGCTCGTGGACCACTCGTGCCACGCGTTGGCCGGATCGTTCGCCGCCGACGTCCCCGTCAGGTACGGCTCAGAATTCAACCGCGTGTGATACCAGCCGGCCTCGTCGCCGCTGCCGGTCGGCGCCGTGTACATGTAGAACGTCCAGTCCGGGCTCGACGACGCCCCCGGCTTGTTCGTCCAGTACGTCACCGAAGCGATGTCGTTCAATGTAACCGACCCCGTAAAGAGCGAGCTCACCGGAACGTACAATTCCGATTTCGCCCCGGCGGTGCTTGCATTCGCCTGCCACGATTGCGACGCAAATCCAGGCGCCGAGGTCGCCACATTCCCAATGGTGTTCCCATCAACATCGTTTGACGGGTCCAATTGGATCGTCGTTACTGCAGCAACCGCGCCACTGGCCATAAATAGACCGGCGACGCTCGCCACCAATGCAAATCTGAATCTCATAGTGAGATCCCTCCAAGAAAGATCCTCTTCCCGAATTGGCGACAGAACGCGAGCCGCCCCGTGGAAGCCGCGCAAAATATACACCCGTAATGCTCCGCAGCAAGCATAACTCCGAATTCCCCTACAATATGAACGATGCACAACCTCTACCCCGCTTTCCAGCCAGCGGATGACCCGCCCAACCTCCTCTCACCGATCCCTCACTCAAAGTAATTGAGACTCATTCCAGCTCGATCGCTGGCAAGACCATCGCCCGGAGCACCCAGCGCAAACGGAATTCCCTGCCGCGCCACGGCCCCGGACCGACGCATGCCACATACTTACTCTGGAGTTCACGGAAAAGGCGCAGGGACAGAAAGCACGAATCACACGAATCGGCGGGGGCTTACCGCCGCTCCCGCATCCTGCTTGCCGTACCGCTTCCCCTGTTGGAAGAGATTGATTGATCGAGGGCGTTCGCATCTAATTCCGAGCGTTCCCTTCGAGCTTTTCTGCCACTCAAGCAATGCAGCAGAGGCAAGCAACGTCCGCATCGGGAAGGCGCACATGGTGGAGCGGGCTCTCGAAGGCCGCGCGGGTGACGTTTGTATGCAGTGCCGCTGTGGGAATTGGCATTGAGGTCTGGGAGGGAATACGTGACTGGTTTTGGCTTTCGATCCCATTGAATACAAGTCAGTTCTGGCTCGGGAACGTGGCGCTGATTGCGGCCGCTGTGGTTGTCGCCATCGGTCTAACCGGATTTGTCCGGTCGTGGCGCGCGCAGCCGCGCGTGCGACGAGGCCTCTGCCCAACATGTGGGTACGATCTCCGCGCGACATCGGATCGATGTCCGGAATGCGGGCAGCCGGTGAACAAGGACAAGACTGCACGGGAGGGTTAGTGCCACCTTCAGCGCTGTCGTAGCAGCTACCCCTCTCATAATTCCGCCTTCATCCTTAATCCTTCGGCTACCCGCCGCCGTCAATCTCCAACTCGCAAACGCCAGAGTCGCTCAACGTCACCGGCGCCCGGAACGCCCGGTCCTGCAGCGAACAACAGGATGATTGCATTCCGCAACGGCGCAGGCGCGACAGTCCGCTCAGGTGCGCGGGCACCGCACGATGAGCCAAGGCGAGAAGAACCGAATCATCTGATGACCCGGCCCTCTGATCATCGCGGGGCGGTGCATGCCGGCAATGACCCGCTGCTTGAATGTGCCGATGACCAGCTTCCCCCCTTGGCGACCACGCTGCAGATTCTCCAACCAACGGCTAGCCAAAACCCCCACGACATATTGACGTCCGCTTGTGCAAAAATGCGGACTCGCACCGGACCCACACCGTGCAAACTCCACTGCGACAGAATGACCTGAAAGGGGGAAAAAGGGGCCCAGTGGGGCCTTCGGAATTCTTCGGTACAGTCCATGCCGCAACCCCTAATGGGCCTCTTGAACGCCGCCCCCTGGCGGTATGGGCACGCCACAAGTCATCTACCCAACACGGCCACCAGCCCGTCCGTGAAACATCCCAACAGAGGACATTCCGCTCCCATGTTGTGCCCAAATCTCCTCCCGACTCACACCGGACTCTCACCGTTGTAGTACCGTTCCCTCCCCACTGCTCCCCCAACCCGGTTTTTGCCCCATCTGACGACATGGTGGTCCGAACATGACAATTTGCCGCACCGGCAAAGCGGCCAGAGGGGCCCTTTTAGCACTTCAGCGCTGGATCGTCCGTAAGTCCTTGTCTGCTCATGTTTTGGCCGCAGTTCCTGGAGTGAAATCGCCAGCTTGGCGCTCTAGTGCAAATAGCAGGTCCCACAAACGCACTCCGCAAGCAGGGGGCTGCTCAACCTGGTGCGCGAGAATCACGTATAAACCGTATGATACGGCTTTTGAGCGCTGCGATGCAGCATTCGAGGACTGTGATGGAGCCTTAGCCCGGTGAGATGCGGCATCATTTGGGCGCGGCGGAGGGGTGGCAGACGCCCCGGAAGATGCTCCATACCGCACCGCCCGATGTTTGCAGGGAATACGCCGGGATCGGTATTCTTTCCAGCAGCAGACCGAAGCGATATGCGACCCATTTGATCGACCCCACCCGTTCGTATCAAGAAGCCAACTCCCGCCATCACCCGTCGTCAGGCTATGATGAATCTGGTCGAAGCCAAGTCTGCATCACACACATGTGGCGCACGCGGTCACCGGTCGCAGAGTAACCACACTTAGCCCAGAAGCCCTTGGCCGGGGGGGGTTGCCGTGAGCTCAGATTTGCTGGCGCCGCACGCTACAAAGTTGCGATGGATCAGGTTGACGGCTGCGCGCCCGATACCCCTGCATCGAGCTTGCGGAATAACATAGAATTCGTAAATCTCCCCTGCGTTCGGATCCTCATCGCTGATCGTAATTGAATAGCGCCGAAAAATTCGCGCCCTGGCGTTTTTTGTGATATACCGCGCCGGTCATGGATGACTCGACCAAGCCTCGCGACTGCTCTGACCCGCGAGACGCGCGGATCGCCGAGTTGGAAAAGCAACTGGCGGCGGCACTCAAACGCATCGCGGAACTCGAAGATCTCATCAGCCGTCTTCATCGTGGCGGCAAGCGCCAAGCGGCCCCGTTTTCTAAGGGCCTGCCCAAGCCCGATCCCAAGAAGCCTGGCCGCAAGAGCGGGGACGGTTACGGCACGCCGCCGGTCTTTCGCGCCATGCCCGAGCCTTCGTCGGCGGACCAGGTGATCGACGTGCCGCCGCCGGAGACGTGCCCGCACTGCGGCGACCGCTCGACGGCCATCGAATCGATCGACCAACAGGTCCAACGCGATATCGAAATTCGCACCGTCGTACGCCGCTTTGTGATTCCCGTCGCACGATGTGCCTGCTGCGGAAAACGCCGGCGCGGGACCCACCCGCTGCAGACCTCGACCGCCACCGGCTGCTGCGCCTCGCAGGTCGGTCCGCTGGCGCGGGCGCAATGGTCTTCATGAACAAGACGCTGGGTCTGAGTATGGGAAAGATCGCCAACCTGTTCGGCACGCTCTGGAAACTGGACGTCACGCCCGGCGGCGTCTGCCACGCGATCCAGTCCATCGGCCGCCGCTGCCAAACCGATTACCAGTCGATCCTCGATGCCGTGCGTGTCGCCGAGCATGTCACCTGCGACGAGACCGGCTGGCGGATCGGCGGGTTGGGAGCCTGGCTCCATGCCGCCGCCACGCCCAACCTGTGCGCCTATCTCATCGACTCCGCACGCGGCGCCGACGCCACCGACCAGTTGATCGGCGAGGACTTTTCCGGAACGCTCGTTCACGACGGGTGGCGTCCTTACGACCGTTACTCGCGGGCGAAACATCAGCAATGCAACAACCACCTGCTGCGGCGGTGCGACGAGATGATCGAGGCCGCCACGCCCGGCGCCGCCCGCTTCCCGGCAACGATCAAATCGATCCTCAAACGCGGCCTGCTGCTCCGCGACCAACGTGACGCCAACGAGCGGAGCCTGCGGTCGACCCGGATTCATGCCACCAAGCTCACAGGACTGATCGGCGACTTGTGCAAAGCTCGTAAACACAACCGTGCCAACGAACGCCTGGCGGCATTCCTCTATCGCCACGCCGGGCAGTTGTTCACCTACCTGCGAGACACCGGCATCGATGCCACCAACTGGCGAGGCGAGCACGCCATGCGGTACGCGGTGGTCAACCGCAAGGTATGGGGCGGCAGCCGCACCCGCCGCGGAGCGAACGTGCAGGCGATCCTGATGAGCGTGTTGCGAAGCCTGAAGCTCAGCAAACGCGACGCGATCGACTGGCTGTGGAGAAAGCTCACCCATCAGAACCCGCCGATGCTCACTTGAAGAAGCGGGGACGGCGCTATTCAATTACCGCTGATCTTGTAGTGAGCAAAGCCAGCCACCCGGGAACTGGCGACAATGAGCATGAGCCAACGCGTGGAACTCCCCTGTCTTTGAATAATGCTCTTTATGAATGCTTCATGGTCGATTCTCTCCGAAGACGCAGTCTCAACCATATATGGCCGCGCCAGCGTCTCAAACACGTGGCAGCAAGGGTCATTCGCGCCGTAGATCTGTTTTAGCACAACGTCCATTGCTGACTCTCGTTCCGTCCTCCCGACGTGTCGGAAAATTCTAACGCGACAGGATTCGTTCTGCCTACCGCCCGCCACATCAGTAGATGATCGGGATGCCGCCGGTTCGACGCAATGCACCGGGTGATCGTGTTTACCCTGTGCTCAATCGCGGCGTAGCCGCCAAACCGCGGGGGTTCGCCGCCGCCCCCCAAGGCCAGTATGCTCAGGTTCACGACAACTGAGCATCAAACGGCTGTGATGCGGCATTCGCTCCATGAGACGAGGCATCCGAAGGGCGCAGCAGAGGGACTGGCAGACGCCGCAGCACCCGCAAAACACGACCTCGACGGATCAGCGGCGGTGCGGGTCAATCCGAACGTCTCGAATCGGCCTTTGTCCATGGAGCGAGGAGCTTCAGGCGGTGCGCCATCAGAAGACAACGCTCTCCACATTTTCGTTGACTTGCCTTAATACCACCAGATAGCATCGCCCTGGGTTTCAAAGAACAGAGTAATTGAATAGCGCCGTCCCCGCTTCTTCAAGTGAGCATCGGCGGGTTCTGATGGGTGAGCTTTCTCCACAGCCAGTCGATCGCGTCGCGTTTGCTGAGCTTCAGGCTTCGCAACACGCTCATCAGGATCGCCTGCACGTTCGCTCCGCGGCGGGTGCGGCTGCCGCCCCATACCTTGCGGTTGACCACCGCGTACCGCATGGCGTGCTCGCCTCGCCAATTGGTGGCATCGATGCCGGTGTCTCGCAGGTAGGTGAACAACTGCCCGGCGTGGCGATAGAGGAATGCCGCCAGGCGTTCGTTGGCACGGTTGTGTTTACGAGCTTTGCACCTGTCGCCGATCAGCCCTGTGAGCTTGGTGGCATGAATCCGGGTCGACCGCAGGCTCCGCTCGTTGGCGTCGCGTTGGTCGCGGAGCAGCAGGCCGCGTTTGAGGATCGATTTGATCGTTGCCGGGAAGCGGGCGGCGCCGGGCGTGGCGGCCTCGATCATCTCGTCGCACCGCCGCAGCAGGTGGTTGTTGCATTGCTGATGTTTCGCCCGCGAGTAACGGTCGTAAGGACGCCACCCGTCGTGAACGAGCGTTCCGGAAAAGTCCTCGCCGATCAACTGGTCGGTGGCGTCGGCGCCGCGTGCGGAGTCGATGAGATAGGCGCACAGGTTGGGCGTGGCGGCGGCATGGAGCCAGGCTCCCAACCCGCCGATCCGCCAGCCGGTCTCGTCGCAGGTGACATGCTCGGCGACACGCATGGCATCGAGGATCGACTGGTAATCGGTTTGGCAGCGGCGGCCGATGGACTGGATCGCGTGGCAGACGCCGCCGGGCGTGACGTCCAGTTTCCAGAGCGTGCCGAACAGGTTGGCGATCTTTCCCATACTCAGACCCAGCGTCTTGTTCATGAAGACCATTGCGCCCGCGCCAGCGGACCGACCTGCGAGGCGCAGCAGCCGGTGGCGGTCGAGGTCTGCAGCGGGTGGGTCCCGCGCCGGCGTTTTCCGCAGCAGGCGCATCGTGCGACGGGAATCACAAAGCGGCGTACGACGGTGCGAATTTCGATATCGCGTTGGACCTGTTGGTCGATCGATTCGATGGCCGTCGAGCGGTCGCCGCAGTGCGGGCACGTCTCCGGCGGCGGCACGTCGATCACCTGGTCCGCCGACGAAGGCTCGGGCATGGCGCGAAAGACCGGCGACGTGCCGTAACCGTCCCCGCTCTTGCGGCCAGGCTTCTTGGGATCGGGCTTGGGCAGGCCTTTAGAAAACGGGGCCGCTTGGCGCTTGCCGCCACGATGACGACGGTTGATGAGATCTTCGAGTTCCGCGATGCGTTTGAGTGCCGCCGCCAGTTGCTTTTCCAACTCGGCGATCCGCGCGTCTCGCGGGTAAGAGCAGTCGCGAGGCTTGGTCGAGTCATCCATGACCGGCGCGGTATATCACAAAAAACGCCAGGGCGCGAATTTTTCGGCGCTATTCAATTACAGAACAGATTGTGATTCTATTTCTGCCGACCGCAGTCCCACCTCGCGGTGGCAAAAGCATCAGGAGCGGAAGATGACAACGTGCGAACATACCTCGGCGAACCGTTCGATTCAGGCAAGGCTCCGGAGATCGATGGTGGCGATGTTGGGGGTGCTGTTGCTCGGCGCGGCAAGGGCGGCAGCGCAGTAGCCCCTGCCCGCAGCGGCTACGGTCGGCCTTTCCGATGATTTCATCGACAACGTCTTCGACACATCAAAGTGGTACAAGGTGCTGCCAACGATATACTCGAACGTTGTCGAGCAGAACCAGCGCCTTGAACTCACCGCGCGAGGGTACCTGGTGACCCAGACTCAGATCGTGCCCTCAGTCGCAGCGCCACTGCACATCACCGGCCAATACACCTTTACCAACACAGACCCCAATCTGTTTGATTTTCTGGACATCACCACAAGGACCGCCGCCATTCCCGGTGGAGGTCCCCACGAGGTCACCGACGGCATCAGCTTCACCATCTGGGGTAGCGGGAACCTGGTCATGATTGATCGGACGAACAATGTGCAAATCGGCCCGTCGCTGGGCTTTTCCGCTGTCGCCAACCATCCCTATGAATTCACGGTAGATGACGATGGACTGAACGTGTCATTGAGCGTGCAGGAGGTGGGAGGGTCGGTCCTTGGCTCGATCTCCGGCACGTCTGCTGTCACATCGGCGACCAATCACATCGCGTTCTATAACCGTGAGGGGACCTCCGACATCGGCTATCTGGATAACGTCGTCATCACAACACCCGAGCCGGGAACGCTGGCGATCCTGTTGCCGGCCTGCGCACTCGCATTCAACGGACGGCAGCGTCGCAGACAAAAGCAGACACGGCGGCAAAGGGCCGAATGCTGACATCCGACATTCTCCCCGCCCCCTTCGCGCCTGACCTATCCCCACTTCTGTTGATGATTTTGCAGAAGCGCGAACAAATGGCGGTCCTGCGCGCTAGGAATGAATCGTCAGCGCCGGCCGGGCGCACTGTTCATCCAACGCGAAAGGAACCGCCATGGATCGTAGGGACGCGATCAATCCCGTTCGGCACACCTTTTGCGCCCATGATTGTGTGCGGCACTTTAACGCGCGAGGGGCTTTGATGCGGCGCGTTGTCGCGCCACGCGGCGCCTTGTCGCACTTGCGCCCGCCGGGTTCGTGGTGCATGATGGTTGCGTGGCGGAACCGGCGACGGCTGACAACATCACGCTCGATCGCCTGCGCGGGATGAAGCAGCTGCGGCGGGTTGCCGGATTGCTTGGGGTCCTGCATCGTGCCGGCTGCGCCCGCGACAAGGCCGATAACCGCGAGCTTCACTTCGACGATTATGTCCTGCTCATCCTGCTGTACCTGTTCAATCCCCTGATCGATTCGATGCGTACGCTGCAGAAGGTGGCCGACCTGCCCGAGGTGCGGAAGCGGCTGGGGATCAAGCGTTTCTCGCTGGGCAGTTTCTCCGAGAGCTGCCGCGTATTTGATCCGTCCCTGCTGCAGGGGGTTGTGGAGCAACTGTGGCAGGAGATGCCGCCGATCGAGCGTGCGGCGCTGTTCAAGGACCTGCCGGGGAAGCTGACGCTGGTGGATTCCACCGTGATCCAGACGCTATGCACGGTGGCCGAGGCGATGTTCCTGCCGCTGGGTGATGGCAGACATTCTCATGCCTGGCGTTTGCATTTGCAGTTTGACGTGGATCATCACGTACCCGACCGCTGGGAGATCACCGATCCGCGGAACACGGGCAAGGGCGATGAGAAGTCGGTGTTGCGGCGGCATCTGACCGCCGGGCACACCTATGTGATGGATCGCTGGTATGCGCAATTCACCCTGTGGAACGACATCAAGGGGGCGGGCAGCAGCTACGTCTGCCGCGTGCGCGACAACAGCGTCTACGAGGTGCTGGAGGATCGGCCGCTGGATCAGGCGGCCCGTGACGCGGGCGTGATCAGCGATCAGATCGTTGAGATGGGGCTGTCCAAGAAGCCGAGCGAGCGTGCGGATCATCCGACGCGGCTGATCTGCGTGACATGCTCGCCGCACCAGAAACGCGGCAAGGGCAAACGCCACGGCGTCGGCCAGACCGGCCCGACCAGCGACGGCACGCTGCGCATCGTCACCGATCTGCTGGATGTGCCGGCGCACGTGATCGCCTTCCTCTACCAGTACCGCTGGACCATCGAAATCTTCTTCCGATTCCTCAAACAGATCCTGGGCTGCCGGCATCTGCTCAGCACGCGTATCGAAGGCATTCAGATCCAGATTTACGCGGCGGTGATCTGCTGCATGATGCTCAACACACTCACCGGGAAGAAGCCGACCAAGTGGATGGTGATCCTGATGTCGCTGTATCTGCAGGGCCTGGCCAGCGACGAGGACGTGCTGCGTGAATTGAACAAGCCGGACCGCACCGGCGTCAAAATCCGCGCCCGCGAGGCGTACTTCAAATCGATCGGGCTGTAGTGCCGGGACGAGCGTTCGCGTGAGTCGTCCGCCTTGATGCTGCGCGCTGCCGACTACGTTTGAGCGACAGGAATATTCCCCCGCGCCGCGAGGTTCTCCCACTCGTCTGGCCGCCACCCAGATACAGCAACTGTGCCGAACGGGATTGAGCGTGTCCCCTTCACACCCGCCGAATGCCGTCGCTGCAACATGCTCGTCCCCCGCATCCGCGACCGCTGCGACCACTTCGCCCTCCCCCTCCTCACCATCCAGCCTTCAGCCCATCCCGATCCCATCGCCACCGTCATCAGCCTCGATCTCGCTTCGCCCCCCGAGATCGACCCGCGCACCCAAACCCTCCAACCTTCCGATGATGGCACGATTACCCTCGCCGCCCCCGACGCCGCCGTCTCCGGCCCCGGCGCCACCCTCAAAGGCGTCTACATCGGCAACTGGCACAGCCCCGACGCCTCCCTCACTTGGACCATCCACAACGTCCCCCCGGCGAGTATGCCGTTCAAATCACCTACGCCTGCGACGATGACAACCCTGGATCGACCTACGAGATCTCCGCCGGCACTTCAAAGCTCACCGGCAAGATCAACCCCATCGGCGCCTGGGACCACTACACCACCCAATCCCTCGGCAGCCTCGCCCTCACCCCCACCGCAAATGGCCAGCAATCCCTCACCCTCAAACCAACCTCCATGGCCCAAACGCCTGTGATGAATCTTAAGGAGCTCAAGCTCACGCCGGCGAAGGACACACCGTCAGGAACGCGCAGGCGCTCAAAAACTGCATATTTCGCCCCGGTTTCTTATCTCGGGTAGGATCAAGCTGTCAGTTTGCCCGGAATTTCGATTGCAGGCGATTAACTTATAGGTTATCTTGTCCGATGCACGAAGTAACCGAGTTCCCTTTCGGCGTACCGTGCAAGACCCGGCTCTGGTTGTCCGAGAAGGCATCCAGGGAAATACATCGATTCATGCGCAAAGGAGATCCGGATGGCCGCGTGCTGAAGCATCTGAAGCGATGTGCGCAACAGGGATTCTGGCTATCAGAACAAGGCACTCGCCCGAGCGTGAAGCATGAATGGAGTGGAGTCTACCGTATCGGGTTCGATTACAGCCTCTTCCGTCTTATTGGTTTCTACGTCGACGGAACCAATAAGAGCGAGTTCGTTGCGATTGACGCAATGATGAAGCACGGACAATCGCTAAACGCCGCTGAAAAGCAGCGAATCAATGCCGTGGTCAAAGTGAAGAAGTCTGGTGGGTGGAGAAAGGCTTCCGATGGCAGATTTCCGCGACTTGCTGAGTAAACTTGAAGAGTTTGAAGATTCCCCGGAAGGTGCCGGTTTCGAACTTCGCCTCGACTTGGCGGACATCATTCTGCGGAAGTTGGACGAGAATGGCTGGACGCAGAAGCAACTTGCAGAAGCAGCGGGGATGAAATCGCCATTTCTTACTCGCGTTATCCACGCATCACAGAACTGCACGCTGGATGTTGCCGGACGAATCATTCACGCTCTAGGCATCAGAGCAAAGCTGGTAGAGACATCACTTGAGATTACCCAGACAGGTATTACTTATGGCCAAACGAAAACAGTCGAGACAGCCAACCCAACCGCCGCCAGCAGCCGCACCTTCACAACAGGTTGTGTTCTCACTGGACAAGTTGGATAGGCGCAACAACCTTTCGCTGCCCACGCTGTCGGTTGATGCGGTTGCCTATACGACCCGTAGTGATCCAGTGGTGATCTTCCAGTTCTACGCGTATATGCCCGATGCAGCGATCGAGGTTGCGCAGGATTCAGATGGGCCTTGATCTGGTGAAAAACCACCTCGATTCACTGGCAAAGGCCATCAATTACTATCCCGTGAGGCCCGCCAGCGAGTGAGAGCGGCGTACTCACTGACGGAGTCCACCAACCAAACCCATCCTCCCCTACGCCTCCAAGTCCCCCACCGCGGAACACTCCTCCTGCGTCCGTCGCCAGCCGCTCCCTCCGCCTCCCCCACTGCAACCGCATCACCTTCATCGTGAACCTCGGCCGCCCCGCCTCCGACCTCTGCACCTTCCTCCCCATCGCGCCCCAATCCGTCGCCACACCGCCCACACCCGCTCGCGCAATCCCAATGACCAGATGATCAGATTCGCCAACTCCCGATCCCCGCTCCAAGGCTCCACATGATCGTCACCCGCGCCCGCTCCATCGCCCCGTCATTCTGTCGCCTCTCCATAAGAGTTTACACGCGACTCACACGCTGGTTGCACGCCGGTTCCACCAACGCGCCAACCCCGACAAAATGCCTCGCTCACCCCATCCCGGCCAGGCCGCAACCCGCCGCGTGGATCCACCCTACTGGCTCCTGACCACTCTTTCCTTCGCCCCCCAATACCCCATGCTCGACACCGAATCCCCGTCGGCCCCGCCCACCGGCCCTTTGTCCCACGGGTCAATTCCTGTCCCTGTCAATCCGCCGTCTCGATCCCCAGGTCCTTCACCTTCTTATTGAGCGTGTTCCGGTTGATCCCCAGAAAATCCGCCGCCCTGGTCTTCACCCCGCCGCACCGCTCCAGCGCCCGCTCGAGCAGCGCATGCTCGACCTGGTCCACCACCAGCTGATAGACCTCCCCCTCCCGCAATTCGTAATCCGCCACCGCCTGCTCCGCCAGCCGCCTGGTCAGTTGCTCGATCGACTCGGATGACTGGCTCATTCGCCGCTGCTGGGCAAACATCTTCACCGCCAGCGGCAAGAGGTCCTCGGTAAAATCCTCGTCCCGCGACAGCACCACCGCGCGCTGGATCGCGTTCTCCAGTTCCCGCACGTTCCCCGGCCACGGATAACGCAGCAGAATGTTCAGCATGTCCCGGCTGATCCGCTTGAGCCTCCGCCCATTGTCCGCGTTGTACTTGTCCAGGAAGTAATCGATCAGCCGCGGAATATCCTCCCGCCGGTTCCGCAAGGGCGGCAGATAAATGCTCACCACGTTCAGCCGGTAAAACAGGTCCTCGCGGAAATTCCCCTTCGCCACCTCTTCCTGCAGATCCACGTTGGTCGCCGCGATCACCCGCACATCCACCTTCACGGTGTTCGTATCCCCCACGCGCTCGAATTCCCGCTCCTGAAGCACGCGCAGCAGCTTCACCTGAAGATGTGGCTCAATCGTCGCAATCTCATCCAGAAAAATCGTCCCCCCATCCGCCGCCTCGAAGCGCCCGATCTTGTCGCGGATCGCGCCGGTGAACGAGCCCTTCACGTGCCCGAACAATTCCGACTCCAGCAGCGTGCTGGTCATCGCCCCGCAATTCACCCGCACAAAGGGCCTCTCCCGCCGCGGCGAGTTGTAGTGAATCGCCTTGGCGATCATCTCCTTGCCCGTGCCGGTCTCTCCCAGCAGCAGCACCGTCGCCCGCGAATCCGCCACCTGCCCGACCGTGGCAAACACATCGTGCATCGCCGGCGAGTCGCCGATGATGTTCTCGAACCGATACCGGTCGCGCACCTGCGCCGAAGCTGCGCGTTCTCCGCCAGCAACTCCTCCTTCTCGCGCAGCACCATGCGGTGGATCTGGATCGCCTGCGCCAGAAACGCCGAGATGATGTTCAAGAATGCCTGATCCGCCTCCAGCGCCTCTTCGCTGACAAACGGCTTGTCCACCGCCAGCGCCCCTGCGTTCGTCCTTCGATCTTGATCGGCACGCAGATGTAGCTGATCGGCACGTCCGACTTCGCGTACGCCAGTCGCCCCGTGCGGTTGAGAAAGTCCGGCTCGCTGCGCAGATCCCGCAGCACCCGTGGCCGTCCCGTCGCCACCACGCCCCCGGTCACCCCTTCGCCGACCGCATATTTAGCTCTTTCGATTTCATCCGCCCCCAACCCGATTGCCGCTTCCGTACGCAATCGCCCCGTCGATTCATCCAGCAAAACGAGTGTCCCCCGATTCATATTCAGTTTGTCCGAAATGATTTGCATCACTTTCCCGAACGCCTCCCGCATCTCCAGCGTCGAGGAAAGAATCTCGGCAATTTCGGTCAGTGTGGCTATTTCCTGATCAGCCGAGGATGCATCTGCATGCGATATAGGCGTTGGCAGCGACGACATGACACGTATTTAAGCACTCGCCTCAGATTTTTCAAACTTTTGTGCACCTGCCGCTGCCTTATCGGGCGGCCTTCAGACCCCCCGCGGCAGTATCCGATAGCACCTGTAGCGTCTGGATCGAATGTGCAGCCAAAACCACGAAGGGCGCCCGTGAGTACCTTAAGCTCCAACCAGCGGTCGAACGGTTCCCTGGGCAGTTGGCTCACCCTGATCTTCGGCACCGCCCTGGCAACCGGGATTGCCTTCGGGATTGGCAATCTCCCCATCGCAGGTCGGATCGCCGTCCTCTGTGGAACGCTCGCACCCGTCCTCGCCGTCGCGCTTCTATTGCGACGGCTGCATTCAGCCAAGTCAGCCCACCAGCAAGCCGTCGGTGAGATCGACGCCCGCTCCCAGACCGTCGATCAACTGCTCGAGTTCGCCCAGACCGTTCAGAGCGCGGGCAAGCCGGAGCAGATCTTCGATTGCCTGGCGCAGTACCTGAAGAACGACCTCGGCCTCAAGGGCGTCGCGATCGTCACCCACGAAGCCGAGGAATTGCCGCCGATGCGCCCGCGCGTCGCATCCGCCGAGGTTCATCGCGCCCGACTGCTCCGTCGCGGAGATGGAGACGGCGCTTTGTCCCTGCCTGAGGCAGAATCTTCCCCGCCAGTTCAAACCCGACGCCTCGCCCGTGCGCCTGCGCGATCGATTCTGCCCTGGGGCTTCCGGTCGATCACCCCGCCTTCTGCGTTCCCTTCAACGTCGGACGCAAGATGGTCGTCCTCGTCCACATGCTGCTGGCGCCCGGCGAATCCTGGACCGAGGAAGTCAAGCACCTCGCCCAGACCTACATCAACACCGCCAGTTCCTCCCTCATCAACCTTCATCACCTCAACGAAGCCGAGAAGCAGAGCCTCACCGATGCCCTGACCGGCCTGTACAACCGGCGCTCGCTCGATCAGTTGCTCCTGCGCGAAGTCGCGCTCTCCGAACGGCACAGCACCCCCCTCTCGATCGTCATGATCGACATGGACAAGTTCAAGGAGATCAACGACGCCCACGGCCACGCCGCCGGCGATCACCTCCTGCGCTCCTTCGCCGACTGCGTGCGCATCACCCTCCGCAAGACCGACCTCGCCTTCCGCTACGGCGGCGACGAGTTCGTCATCGCCCTTCCCCAGACCCCGGTCCAGCAGGCCTTCCAGGTCGTCCAGAAGCTCCGCCAGGCCTTCGCATCGGTGGACTGGTCCGACGCCATCGCCAACCTCCAGGAGCAGCCGACCCTCAGCATCGGCGTCGCCCAGCGCTCCGTCGGCGACAACACCGCCACCCTCCAATCCCTGCTCGGCGCCGCCGACACCGCCCTCTACGAAGCCAAGAAAAACAACCGCAACTGCATCCGCGTCTACACCACCCCCCAGGCGGCGTGACCGAGCCTGGAAGCGGCCCTATTTCGCCAGCGAGCGCAGCGTCTCGAGATTGACCTGGTCCCAGTCCCTCCCCTTCTCGTCCTTCTCCTTCGGCGTCTCCAGGATCTTCGGAATCCTTGCGAATGCCTCGTCCTGCACGAATGGTTTGAATCCCTCGAGCCCGATCTTCCCTCGTCCGATGTGATCGTGCCGATCGACGCGCGAGCCCAGGTCCTTCTTCGAGTCATTCAGGTGCAGGACCTTGACGCTGCGGATACCGATGGTCCTGCCCAGCTCTTTGCGAAAGCCGGAGTATTTCCGCCCGCGAAAGTCGTAGCCCGCCGCAAAAAGGTGTGCGGTATCCAGGCAAACCGCCAGCCGCTTCGGTGCTTTGACCTGCTCCATGATCTCGGCCAGATGCTCGAGCCGATAGCCCAGCGACGACCCCTGCCCCGCGGTGATCTCCAGGCAAGTCAATACGCCATTGGCCCTCACGCGGCCATGCACCTCATCGAGCCCCCGAGCGATCTTACGAATCCCTTCCTTCTCGCCTGCGCCCATGTGAGCGCCCGGATGGGCCACCAGGTACGGAATCCCCAGAAGCTGGCAGCGTGTCAGTTCCTCGACAAAGAGGTCGATGCTCTGCCGCCGGAAGGTCTCGTTGGTCGCCGCCAGGTTGATCAGGTACGAATCGTGGGAGACGGTCTTTTCGAATCTCAGCCGCCTGGCATGCTGCTTCCATAGCTCAATCGCCGACGGCTGCAGCGGCGCACATTTCCACTGCTGCTGGTTCTTGGTAAAGACCTGCACCGTGTCCATCTCCAACTGCTCCGCTGAGAGCAGTGCGTTGTGCAAGCCGCCGGCGATTGATAGGTGGGATCCGAACATCGTGGACTATATGCCAGTTGAGGTGGACGTGCGTATCTACCTCAACTGCCTCATTTCCGGCGGCACCGCAATGTTGCAGCGTTCCAGTTCATGAACAGCGGCTGGCATCAACTTCCATTCGACATGTCCGTCGCCATAAAGGATGTTCATCCCGTCGCGGCCATGGTCGCCCGGCTTCTCATAGACGATCACATCGTTGGCCGACGCCTCGTTGGTCTTACCGGTGATGTAAACGTAATCGCTGTTGTTGTTCACCCAGTCGGCGATGGCGTCGGGACCCTTGGCTTTCAGACCGGCCGGGACCGACGTGTTGCCGGAGGGACAGACGAAGACCTCGGCCGAGATGTCCTCGGTTTTGGTCAGTGTGCCCAAATCCGGTGGATATTGGCCGTTGTGCTCATTGGAGTACATCAACAGCGCCTGTCCGATCTGCCTTTCGTTGGAAGCGCATTTCACCCGATTGGCCGTTTCACGGGCGCGGTTCAGGGACGGGAGCAGGACGCTGACCATCAGAGACGCGACGCCGACCTCCCCAAGACCACTGGTTGACATGAGGCTGGCGCCGGGGAAAGGCGTGCGGGTTTTCGCATGCATCCCCTCGGCGTCGGTCCAGGAGACCGACACGATCGAACCCAACTCCGGCTTGAGCTTCTCCAGCGGCGGCAGCGGGTTGGGCGGGAGCTTCAGACCCCGAGCGGCGCCAATTCCGAGCATCATGTCCGCCACGGTACGCAGGCCCTTGTAGGTTGCCGGACCAGTGGCCTCCAGGTCGATGTAATCGAAGCTGCGGAGCTTCTGCGAGGGCGGAAGTTGCTGCTGGATCGCAGCGAATCGCGGGCTTTGGGCAAAGCCGGGGCCAGCATATTCGGCCGCGGCCGCGGCGCGCTCCGCAGTCGCAGCGACGTAAAGAAAACCATCGTGCATCGTCCATGACGGCGACGAGGATGGTGCGCCGGAAAGAGTTGTCACGCTCAAACCGCCCAGCGTCTGCTCCTGTACCGTGAACCGGACAGGAACACGGAGCTTGGGATTCTGCGAAAGGTTCGCCAGAGCGTAGCTCATCGAGCGAAGCCCCTGGGCAGCCTGCGTGGGATTGTTGAGCTTCGCGACCAGTACCGTGCCGAGCATCTCCTTCTCGCCAGGCTTTGCCGGACGCTGGTACATGACCCAGTTCGATCCCAGCGGATCGAGCAGACCGGAGATCGGATCGCAACCAAGGTACATGTGCAGCAGACCGGCAGCCTTATCGAAGTTCTGCACCGCCTGAGTACTCCCCTGCGCGGTGGCCTGTCGCACTGTCTTGTAGAGCGAGGGGACATTGAAATGCGCCGTCTGTACCACCGTGACATCAGCCGGCACGCGCGCCAGTAGGGCCGGATCCACCGCCCCCTGGTCCCACAAGGCGAGCAAACCCGTCCGCGGCGGCGGCGCATCGATGAACGTGCGTGCCTGGAAGTCTTGTCCATCGAGCGCTCCGGTCATGACGAATCGTTTGAGACCGTTGAGGCCCAGCACACTCTTAATGGCCGCGAATTTCCTTGCATCCGGATCATGCGCCGCGGAATGTTCGAGCACTTCATTGGCACGCTCGAAGTCGAGGTACGCGATGAACATCGGATTTGCATCGACCTGGCGCATCGCCGAAGTGAAATGAGGCGCCTCCTTCAATCCTGCCGGTCCACCCGGCATCTCGCCCATCTCGATCCGCAGGACCGATCCGGCGCGCGTGATGGTTGGTTTGTGCTCGTCAGGCGAGGCAGAGAGTTCGTGCAGCCACTTGTCCAGGTTGTCCGCTTCATCGCCGGCATCGCAGATCAAGCCGCCGGCGAACTTCGGATGATCGCCGCCCGGATTAGCCGCGGCACAGACGTAGAACGCACCGCCGTGACGCGCCAGGACCTCCACGATCGACATCGCGTCGGCGAGTTCCGTCGCGTTCTGCGGGTTCGAGTTGCAGCGCACGCTCCAGGACAGTGCGCAGAAGCTGCTGGTAGAACGGGCCGAAGGTCGAGGCATTGAGCACGTGTTGCAGGTGCGAGCCCTGATAGCCCTCCCCAGGATGCTCGCTCCCTGCAAAGGCGACATAGGCAATCGCGTCGGCCGGAACACAATCGGCAAGAGGCTGGGCAAGAAGCACTCGACAAAAAACCAAAGACAGCAATCCCGCGACCACGGCAAATCCCCGGCGCATGCAGCTCCCTTCGTTGAGATGGTTCGCGGATTATGTGCGTAAGTCGCCCCTTACGCCAGCATGTGCACATCAGACTTCGGCAGGATCAAAAGACGTGATCCGCCGCATCGCTGCGAAGACGGAACACTTTACGATCCAGATTATGCACGGTCTTGATGTAGCGCACGGTCTGAAATTTGGCGCATCAGAATGCTGTGGGTGATCGCGTGCGTGTCTTCGTGGCGAATGCCGGGCAGGAGCGCCGAATCGCTGACGCCCGTAGCGGCGAAAAGAATCCGATTGCCCTTGGCCAGATCGTCGGAAGTGTAAACTCTCGCCAGATCCGCTTCGGTCACGCCCTTCTCAAGGAGCGATTGGCGCTCGAGCATCATCCCGTGGCCACATCTGCGCGAGAATTTCTCCGCCGAGGCATTTGATTCCCGCCGCTGCCAGAACGGCTTCGGGAGAGCCGCCGGTGCCCATGTAGATATCGACGCCCGATCCCGGCAGGCACGGGGCGATCGCAGCTGCAATATCGCCGTCGGAGATCAGGCGAATGGCAGCGCCCGCGCCGCACGTCGTGAATCAACCGCTCATGCCGCGGACGATCCAGAATCACCACCGTCAGATCCTGCACGCGCTTGCCGAGTTTGAGTGCGGCGATCTCCAGATTGTCCTGAACCGAATCGCCCAGGCGGATTCGTCCCGGGCCGGCCTTCACGCGCGGGCCGAAGCTGATCTTGTTCATGTAGAAGCTGGGGACATCCGCGAGAAGCGTCTTCGGATCATCCCCTGCCTTCTCGCAGCTTGCCGCCGCCATGACGGCGATCGCACCGGGCAGACCCTTGGACACGATCGTAGTCCCGTCGATGGGATCGATCGCGATGGCCATCTGGAGCGTCCCCTCGGCCCAGGTACCCAGCTTCTCGCCTTTAAAGATTCCCGGTGCGCCGTCCTTGATGCCTTCGCCAATGGTGACGAGCCCGGAGATGTTGACCGTGTCGAATAGTCCGCGGATCGCGTCGCAAGCGGCAAAATCCGCCGACTCCTTGTCGCCCTTCCCCATCCATTTGTAAGCGCTCGAGCGCTGCCGCCTCGGTAGCGCGGATGAACTCAGAGCCAACCAGCCGCTCGATATCGACCGGCGCGATCGTCAACCGCTCCGACGATTTTCTGCCGTTCTTTTGCGTGGAATGACTGCTGCCCGTGACCCGTGACATGAAGACTCCTCACGACTGGACTGGCGCGAATGCACAAAAGATACCACACAATTTGCGTGGAGGGGAACGGCGGGAATTTACAGGCGATTCCTAACGTTTCCGCTACCGCGGAAGTTATTAATCCTCGCCTGCGCGAGACTCGTTCAGTCTTGCAGCAGATCCCTCCACGCGCCCGGATTGACGTGAACCGAATACCGTCCGTCCGCGTGACGCACGTCGAGCTTGCACCGGTATACCTTTGAGAGGCGTTCGGAGTTTAGCACCTCTGACGGTTTTCCCGACGCGGCAGGCCGACCCTCATCCAGGAGCAGCACCTGCCTGGTCACCGGTGGCAGCTCCTCAAGGTGATGGGTAATCATAACGACGGTCAGCGGATGCAGATGGTGGTCGAACAGCGCCTGCGCCGTCGCCAGAACCTGCTCGCGTGCCAGTAGATCGAGGCCGGCCGTCGGCTCATCGAGCAGAAGAAGATCCGGATCAGACGCCAGCGCCCTGGCAATCAGAGCTCGCACACGCTCGCCGCTCGAAAGCACGGCATACGGTTGATTCATTACCTTCGTTAACCCAACCCGTTGGAGCAGTTCGTCTGCCTGTCGCTCCATCTTTGGCGTGGTCGGGTCGTACAGTCCAAGCGTGCCGAAGAATCCCGTGAGGACAGTCTCGCGGGCACTGAGCGTCGGATCGACATCATAAGGCCCCGCAGATTGCACGAGCCGGATGCGGTGACGCACGGCCGGCAGATCCGACTCGCCAAAACGATTGCCCAATACCTCAACTTCCCCTGTCGTGGGGAAGAGGTGTGCAGCCAGGATGCGCGCCAGTGTGGATTTTCCCGATCCATTGGGGCCAAGGATCGCGCGAACACGTTCCTGCTTCAATCTGCCAGGTCACATTCTGCAGAATCCATCGCTCGGACCGTTGCACGCCGACCTGCTTCAGGACAAATGCGGGTTGCCCGAGCGCCAGTTCCGAAGTAGTGTCGCCTGCCGTCATTCGAGTTAACCGAGCTTAAAGGACCGCCCGATGATTTCAACCGCCCCGCCTCGAACGTTCGTTCCCCAGAATTTGAGGGTCAACAGTTTTGCCGACATCGAGCCGCTGTATCGCGCTGCTGAATCGTCCAATTTCCTCACCCGCTGAGATGGACCGCTGGCTCAAGGATTTCTCGGAGCTCACGGCCGTCGTCGATGAAGTCGGCAGCCGGCGGTATATCGCCAAGAGCTGTCATACCGACGATCCGGGAATTGAAAAGGCCTACATGCAGTTCGTCGAAGAAATCGAGCCGAAGACCAAGCCGCTCTACTTCGAACTGCAGAAGAAGTATCTCGCCTCGCCCTATCGACGGGAGGACGAGCCGGGACTTCAAATCCTCTCGCGCAAGTGGCAGGCGGACGTGGAACTCTTCCGTGAGGAGAACATTCCGCTGGAAACCGAAGTCGTGAAGCTCAACGCCGATTACGACAAGATCTCCGGCGCCATGATGGTCAACTTCCGCGGCAAAGAGCTGACCATGCAGCAAATGGCCCGCTACCAGGAAGAACCTGACCGCACCACCCGCGAAGAAGCATGGCGACTCTCTTCCGAGCGCCGCCTCCAGGATCGCGAGCCAATCGATCAGATCTACCAGAAGCTCCTGTCCCTGCGCGAAAAGATCGCCGCCAACGCGGGCCTAGCCAACTACCGAGACTGGACCTGGAAAGCTTACAAGCGATTTGATTACACGCCGGACGATTGCCTGCGTTTTGCTGATGCGATCGCCGAGACGTGCGTCCCCGTCGTGAAGCAACTGGACGAGCAGCGCAAGGCCGATCTTGGCCTGGATAGACTTCGCCCGTGGGACCTGGCTGTCGATCCGAAGAATCGCCCGCCGCTCCGCCCGTTTGGGGAGGACCAGGTCGATCGGTTCGTCGCCAACGTCCGCACGATCTTCAGCCAGCTTTCTCCCGACCTCGCCAGGGACTTCGATGTCCTGCGCAATCACAACAACCTGGACCTCGCCAGCCGCAAGGGCAAGCAGCCCGGCGGCTACCAGTGCTCGCTCGAGGAGGTTCGCGAGCCGTTCATCTTCATGAACGCCGCCGGCCTGCAGCGCGACGTGGAGACGCTCCTGCACGAGGGCGGTCATGCCTTCCATTGCCTGGCCGCGCGAAACGAAGCACTCGTCTTTCTCCGCAGCGCGCCGATGGAATTCTGCGAAGTCGCCAGCATGTCCATGGAACTGCTCGGAAGCGAGCATTTGGATGTCTTTTATAGCGAAGTCGATGCCAATCGGGCCCGCCGCACACTGATCGAAGGGATCATCCGTTTCCTTCCCTGGATGGCAATCATCGACTCGTTCCAGCACTGGATCTACACCCACGCCGGGCACAGTCGGGATCAACGCACCGCCGAGTGGCTCAGACTGCTCGATCGCTTCTCATCCGGACAAGTTGACTGGGCAGGGTTTGAACCGGTCCGTCAGTCGCAGTGGCAGCGACAACTTCACCTGTTTCACGCACCGTTTTATTACATTGAATATGGCATCGCTCAGTTGGGCGCCCTTCAGCTCTGGCTCAAATCAAAGGAGGATCCCGCCCGCACACTGCGCAACTACCGAAACGCACTGGCTCTAGGCGGAACGCGCCCACTGCCGGAACTCTTTTCCGCGGCAGGAATTCAGTTCGATTTCTCCCATCGCACGCTCCGGCCACTGATGAACGCGCTTTCCGAGGAGCTTCAGCGGCTTCCCAGTTGATCGATTTGACGCAAAACACCGCCCCGCGGCACGCGGTTTACGTAAGAGCCTCCGCGGAAGGTGCTGGAGGCGTCATGAATCGCCGGAAGCTTTTCGAAGATCCTTCAATTCCCGATCTGAAGTTACGGTCGCCCGCAAACTGGACGGCCATCGTGTTTCTTGCGGTGCTCGGAGCATGCAGTTGGCCATGGCCGGGTACATGCTCTGGCACGGCCGCTGGGCGGGATTGCTGAGCCTGACCTTTGGCTGCATGTTCACGCTGGCGGCGTTCGCCTGTCTGCTGGTGCACAGCGACATCTGTATTTTCCGTACGGAAAAGCACGTGCGGTTGAGCACGGGGATCGGTTCGTTCTGCTACGAGCGGCTGATCCGCTTCGATCACATCGACAGCATTCGGCTGACGCTGATGAACCGCCGTAGTGTGCGCAATTCGCGCATCGAAATCGTCTGCAGCAATGAAGTCATCGAATGCCCGCCTACAGACGTGCCGCGGCAGGAAGCGCTTTGCCTGGCGCTCCTCCTGAACGCGCGGCTGGTCAAGGTGTACGGCTACGACATGCCCGAGGTCAGCGCTCGACTCAACAAGCTGACGTCGGCTTGAGCGGGCAATCACGGGGATGCCAGTGTCACAACGCCCTTCATATACGATCCGTCTCTGCGACTGGCTTGCTTGAGCAGCTCGGGATATTGATCGAGCGTCACAACATGCGACACCAGTGGCTCCAGATCGATCTGCCGCCGGTCAAGCAACCGGATCGCCACCGGCCATGGATCGCGGAGCTTCGAACTTGGAGTCGCATTCACGACGGTCAAGCCACGGATGTGCCAGATGTCGCCGGGAAACTGGCCAGTACCGTGGTTCCAGCCAAACAAGTTCAGGCGTCCGCCGTTTTTGACGATCCTTGACGAAAGATCCAGCGCCTTGCTGGAACCGGATGAATCCACAACGGTGTCGATCTCGAGCTTCCGCAGCTGCTCCGGATCAAGATCGCGCGCGTTGTACGCGTCGGTCGCCCCGAACTTCCTGGCCAACGCCAGCCGATCGCCGTTCACGTCGATTGCAATCAATCGATCCACCAGCGAGTGCCCGAGCGCCTGGATGAACATCATCCCCATAAATCCGCAGCCCACGACGGCTACCCGATCGCCCGCCATCAGCCGGCAATGATCCAGCCCCACCGCAATGCACGCCACCGGCTCCACGATCCAGTCCTGCGGGCGGCGCGTCCGCGGCAGCACATATAGCCCCTCGGCCGAATGCGTCACGCGCTCCGTAAAACCCAGCGCACCCCCGACAACCCAGTCTCCCTCCTTCAGTTTCTTCACGCCCGCCCCAACCTTCACGACGCGCCCGACACCCTCGTGCCCGGGAAACACCGTTCCCTCCGGCCCGTTCGTGTAGATATGAATGTCCCACGCGCATACCCCGCAGACCATTATCTCGATCTGCACCTCGCCGGGCTCGGGATCCGGCGCCTCGACCGCGACAAACTCGACCTTCTCCTTGCCGACGTACTCGATGGAGCGGTAACTCATGGTAAACGTGATTCCTTAATGGAACATGCGCCAGCATCGGCGTTGAGCTTACTGGCACCATCGTACCCCATGGTAGCGGATTGGCATGAACTCATCGGCTATTCCGAAACATACCAGCCATCTCCCAGTGGCATCCCGATCTCAAAGCGTGTGCAATCGCCCGGTGCCACCCGGTAAAAGAATCCCGGGCCGCCATCAATGCCTCCGTAGGACTGGGTTAGCATGAGCTTTACCCCATGGGGACACCGCCGGGTATCGCCGATCCGGTATAGACCTCGCACCTGTCCGATGTATGGCGTGCTCTGGGAAAACGGCTGCGCCAGAATCCGCTGCGCCACCCGATCGAGCCAGGGGCGGCTGATCCAGAAGCGCATGAACAACATCGGGCGAAGAATTACGAGAACCATCGCAATCGCAGCTGCTCTTGCGACCTTCCGCCAGTGCTGGTCGAATGCAACGATCACGCGCTCTTCAGCATAACCCCGCCGCCGGACGTACAGAATCGCGCCCCACCAGACGCCCAGCGATAGCACGCAGCTCAGAAGAAGAATCGCGCCTAGATATAGGAAACCGTCATCCCACCCTGGCGTGCTCGTCACCCACCCCAACGCCAAGATCGCGAGCATCGGAAATGCCCGGCCGACTTTCGTCGGGCGCAGGAAAGCCATCGAATCAGCCGATTGGGTCGCCCCGGGACGCAGACAGTCCAAAGATCATTCGGATCGAATGCTCGCCCGCACTCCGGGCAGCGTGGGACGGGCAGCCCCCGCAACCGGTATCCACAGCCCAGACAGCGTGCATCGAGTTCCGCGTCGTCGATCGTGACTGTCGGCATTCTCAAATCGTAACGGATGCACTCAGCCCACGACAGCGGACTCCTATGCGAGCTCCCACAGCATTTTGAGTTGGAGGTTCATTCTGTTATGAATCTCCGTTGGGCCAACGCCCTCATTTCTGCTGGAGGTCTGTGTGCGCAAGTTCGTCAGCTGGTTGGTTGCGGGGCTGGTCGTCGTGGCCTGTGTGGGGGCGGTTCTACTCAAAGTGCAAAAGGAAAGGCAAACCACCCCGAAGCCCGCCCGGTCCGCAGATCTCGTTCGCCACGTTCAGGATCGCGGCATCGACGCCAGCTCCGCCCGGCTGGATGAGCTGTTATCACTGGCCAGGGAGTACGGCTCGAAATGGCGACCGGACGCGAAACTGGTCGAAGTCACAGTGGCGCCGCGACGCGACGGCTTGATCAACCTGATGCAACCGGCGCCGGCGGCGGATTTTCTCTTCTGGTCCGACCGCGCCGACGACTGCCTGGGCGTGATGTTTCGCAGCGGCGGAGAAATCCGCCCCTACGAGCATGCCGAGCCCGACTCCAAGCGCGAGCTGCCGTCGAAGCTCCTGGATATCACTGAAGCCCTCGCCCAGGCCAGTGCAGACGGCTGGAAGCAGAACGTCAACCGCGCCGTCTTGAGCTGGCACGAAAGCAGGACCTACGGCGGACGCTACGCCTGGACGATCGTCGGCGACGGCTCGGTTGCCGACGATCGCGTCTACTGCATCGACGCGACCACGGGTAAGCCATTTTTGAGCATGGAGCTACAGGAGAACCTTGAGCTTCCGCAAAGCGGCGACCGGACCTGGATTGGCGCTGGAGCGACTAAAGTGCTCAAGGACCCGAAAATGAAGGCAATGTGGCAGGCGGTAGAGATCAATGCCGGCGGGGCTTCCGTGATGGTTCCCCTCCGCCCCTACCTCGACGCCGAGCGTCCCAAGGTGACCGCATTCGGCGCTGACGCCAATCCCAAAGACGTTCCGGTGGGTCCGGGTGTACGTCTGACCACGGAAGAACGACGCGTCTTTAAGAACGTCTTCGGCGAGCGAGCATTGCCGGTTGGCGTCGATCCCGGGCTTGTGGTGCTGGACTCAATGTCAAACGTCGATCGAACGGCGGTTGCCCGAGCGGTGGAGGTGGACTATCGCACCCGATCAACCGATGCGTCCCGATGATGCGATGGCGTCATGTCATCCCTTAGGCTTACTGTCGTCGTTCTTGACGGGAGGATCATCGTCAAACAGTGCGCGATAGCGCGGCGTGTCCAGATCGTCAAACTGCCCGCGATGCACCGCCATGAAGAACGCCACAAGAAAGGCGGCCGCGATCACAATCGCCAGCGGGAGAACGATGTAAATCACCTTCATAACGCTTCTCCTGCCACTTCGAGCTGCACAGGGACACGCGCACTGCGCCGCGCGTGGCGGGTAAGCGAGCCGATCGCCAGCGAAAGCAGCGTCGCTGATGAAATCGGCATCAGGATCGCCGCGATCATGGGTGATATGTGACCCGTCATCGCAAACGCGCCGGCAACCATATTGTAAGCAACCGCGATCGCCAGGTTCACGTGAATCGTTCGCATCGCCAGCCGCGCGGTGCGAATGAGATCGAGCAAGCCTCGCAGCCCGGGCCGCGCAACATAGACATCGGCGGCGGACATCGACGCCTCGGCTCCGCCATGAACGGCAACGCCCACATCGGCTGCCGCGAGCGCCGCGGCGTCATTCACGCCATCGCCGACCATGACCGCGGCGCCACCAGCGTCCTCTGCTTGCAGTCGGGCGAGCTTCTCTTCCGGTGCTAGTGCTCCAGCCGCGTTTGCGACCCCGACCTGCGAGGCAATTGACGACACAACAGCTTGCGAATCGCCCGAGAGAATCGCAGGATTCCAGCCGAGCTCCCGCAGTGATCCAATCGCATCGGCCGCACCGGCACGAAGCCGATCGCCCAGCGCCGCGACCGCTCGCACCTCGCCAAACAGCGCGACCACCACCGCCGTCGCGCCGCGATTCAAATCGATCGGCCACATCCACAAATTCCGTGGGTATCGCAATTCCAGCAGCCCTGATATAGCGCGGTGAGCCGATTCGAACGAACCGATGTTCGCTGATCCCGCTGATTCCGCCATCGTTGCGCTCGACGACATCATGAAATACCATGTCCCCTTGCGAGTCGGATGCAAGTGCCGATGCAATCGCACGCCCCACCGGATGATTGGAATGCTGTTCCAAGCCCGCCACCAGCGGCTTGATCGACTCATCTCCGAACCACTCGATAAGCTCCATTCGACCTTCGGTCAGCGTGCCGGTCTTGTCGATAAAGAGATTGCCTCCGCGGGAGAGCGTTTCCAGAGCAGCGGCGCTCTTGACGAGAATGTCCCGCGTTGCCAGTTGCCCGATGGCTAGTGCAAGCGTGAGCGGCGTCGCCAAGCCGAGGACGCAAGGACAGCTTACGATCAGAAGCGCCACCGTGTGATCGATCGCGAGGGACATGCCGCTCCGGCACCACCACGCGAATGTCGCAGCCGCCGCGAGCGTCACCGCAATGAGAAACCAGTTCCCCGCCCTGTCCGCAAACTGTACGATCGGCGGCTTGTCCTGGATCCCGCGCTCGACCAGATGCATGAGTTTCCCCACCCGCGTCTGGGACCCTGTCTTCGTCACGCGAACCACAAGCGGCGATGAAACATTCTGAGAGCCCGCATGCACATCCGAATCCTTCCCAACCGCCCACGGCATCGATTCGCCCGTCAGCAGTGATTGGTTCACCGACGAATCGCCCCCCGTAACAACTCCATCGGCAGGGAAGATCTCACCCGGCCGCACCTCAACCAGATCATCAACCACCAACGCTTCAACGGGCGACTCGATAATCCGTTCGCCGCGAACAATCCGGCACGTCGAGGGCGTCAGCGAAAACAGCAGCCCAACCGCATCGTCCGCGCGACGCTGTTGGCGATATTGGATGAACCGCCCCACCAGCAGCAGAAACACAAGCACCGTCAGCGAATCGAAGTAGATCTCACCGCGGTTCGCGACGACGTTAACAAGCCCCGCAATCCCCCCCACCGCCAGCGCGATCGCGATGGGAACATCGAGGTTGACCGTCCGCGTACGAATCGCGGCCACCGCCCCTCGGAAAAACACTGCCCCCGGCCACGCCAGCGCAATCGTCCCAAGCGAGGCGCTGAGAATCCGGAAAAACAGTCGGTATTCCGCCTGCATATGCCCCATGTCGCCGGCGTAAAGCGCAAACGACAGGAGCATTGTGTTGCCCATGACCGCACCGGCCGCTCCGAGATGGACCAGCCGCTTTCGCATTTCGCGCCGATGCAGTTCACTGGCCGACATGCCGCGTGCAGGATGTGGGGTATAACCAAGCGTCTGGAGTGTGCGGGCAATTCGCGACAGCGGCGCTTGTTGCGGATTCCAGGTCACTCGCAGTGTCGCCTGCCGCAGCGAAAGCCGCGCCTCAATTACCCCCGGCAGCACGCGCGGCAGCCGTTCCAGCAGCCAGATGCACGCCGCGCATTGCACGTTCTCCAGAATCAGATCCACCGATGCTGCACCATCGCCGTGCCACTGCACGTAAAGCTCATGAAAGGTCGGCGAGTCGAACGAATCGAAACTCGAGTCGTTTGCATCGACCGGCTTGCCCTGCACGTCCGCTGCATCTCGCAGGCGGTAGTAATCCTCCAGCCCGCACGACCGCAGCGTCTCGTAAACCGCCCGGCATCCGCCGCAGCAGAACTGCTCGCCCGCGCCCGGCTCGATCAGCCCCGCAGGCACCGGTAGTCCGCAATGGGCGCACAGCATCCCCGCCAGGGCCGGCGAATCGTCGCCCACCCTCTGACGTGAGAAGATGCCTGCTTCAATCGTCATCGACACAGCAAGCCGGTCGCGTCGCCGGCGCCAACCCGTGTGAGTTCGATTGCCCAATCAGGGACCGTCCCGCCAGCGCCACCGGATCCAGCGCCGCCCGGTTGACCAGCGTGTAAAGCCCCAGCGTGATCAAAAAGATTGCTGTCAACGCGGGAATTCGCCGGTTCAGAGGATCAAGCAGCCGCCGCGCACTCGCGCCCACCGCCGCAAGCGCCGGCACCGTCCCCAACCAGAACGACGCCATGACGATCCCGCCCGTCAACGGATGCCCCGTTCCCGCAGCGGTAATCACAAACGCGTACAGCCACCCGCACGGCAAAAGCGTCGTGCACAATCCAATCGCAAACGCACGGGCGGCCGGCGGATAAGAAAGCGCAGCCCGGTTAACGCGCCCCACCATTTGTGTCCACCACCGCGGAAAACGCGGCGCTGCAAGGCGCAGCCCACTAAGTCGCAGCAGCGCAACGATCCCGAACGTCGCGATCGTCACCCCCGCCAGCGCCGCCGCCACCGGCCGCACGCCCGCCAGCGCACCGGTCAAGTTCAACAGCGACCCCGCCGCCCCGGCGAGCACACCCAGCGCCGTATAGCTGATCAATCGCCCGACGTGATACGCCGCCTGAGTGGAAACAAGCCCGCGCCACCCCCGCCGCTGCTCCGGCCCGCCCGTCGCGAGAACCACGAACGCCCCACACATGCCCACACAATGCAGGCTCCCGAGCACGCTCGCCAAAAGCACCGCGAAAATGAGCGCCGTCATGCTCATGGTGCGTTCGAGACGAATTGAGTCAGCGTGTCCGTGAAGTTAGTGCCCCCCGAATCCGCTGTGCAAGCAAAGCTGTAGAACCCAGCCCACCGCATCGGAACGTTCACCGCAAGTTTCCCGTCCGCGGCAGTTGTGCCCGTCAGTTTCATACGATCCATCGCATGAGCATGATGGAAGTAAGTGATATTGATCTGTGCGCCCGCGACCGGATGACCGTTGCGGTCTTGCAGCGAGATCTCCACCGCACGCTCGCCATTCGGCTGCACCTTCAGTGCCGGCGCAATCGCCAGCTTCCATCCGAGCTTCTCGCTGGCGCGTTTCGCCGCCTGAATCTTGTCCCAGTTGAGCGCCTTGTCGTAGTAATCCGGCGTCACCGCGAACGTCGGATCGTGCGTCGCGATCGCAACACCGACGGATATCAAGACCACGTGCACGCCCAGGAATGCAATCACGATCAGTGGCCATCGGTACGACCCTGGCGCGCGGGATTTCGACGGTGCCCTGATGTCGCGAAACCGTCCATTTCCCGAAACGTCATTCGTGGTCATCGGTGCCTCCGTCGGTCATGGGGCCCAGCAATCGGCACGATCGGTCGATTTGCGCGTGATCCTCGTCCGTCACCCGAACCGTCACCTCCGCCGTCCCGAAGGTAAATGCCTTCTTCGGCGCCACAATCAGCACCGGCTCCGTCCAGCTTTGCAGGGGCAAGAGCGAAATGACCGGCTCCGTCGGAATGATCTGCACATCCGCCCGCCCGGCGATGGAGAACTGAACGCGCACCGGCTTGTTCGTACGATTGGTGAGCTTCACGCGCATCGTGTTCTCAACCATCCCCGCGTCATTGATTACAAACGGCCGCCCAAGGTTGCGCAGCAGCGTAACGTCCAGTGGCGCTTCCTTCGCCAGCAGTGTCGCCAGCAGTGCGACAATCCCCGCAACGACGAACCCATAGATCACCACTCGAGGCCGCAGGATCCGCGACCGTTCCCCCGATGCCGATGCCTGTGATGAATACCGGATCAAACCCCGCGGCCGCCCGATCTTGTCCATCACATCATCGCACACATCGATGCACTGCGCATGCCACACACTCGAACTGCAGTCCATCACGAATGTCGATCCCGGTCGGACACACCGCCACGCACAACCTGCAATCAATGCAGTCGCCCGTCGTCTGTCCCGCCGTCTCTTCGGTTGCAACCGGCAACGCATAACTGGCGACTCTCTTCTTCTTGCCCCGCGGCTCCCCGCGCTTCAGGTCATATCCAATGATCAGCGACTGCCGATCCATCAGCACCGACTGGAACCGTCCGTACGGACACGCGATCAAACACGTCTGCTCCCGAAAGAAGCAGAAGTCAAACAGCATCAATCCCGTCACCGCCACCACGATCATGAATCCCGCCGGATGATCCAGCGGTGACGATCGCACCCATTGATCCAGCACCTTGGGCGGCACGAAATACGCCAGAAACGTGTTCGCCAGGAAGAAGCAGATCACCACGAACGTAAGATACATCGCCCCTCGCCGCCACCCCGCCACGCGCTTGACCGGTTTGCCGCCCACGCCCATCCGCCCCGTGAACAGCCGTTCGATCGGCCGGATCAGGAACTCTATGTACACCGTCTGCGGACACGCCCACCCGCACCACACGCGCCCGAATATCGCCGTGAACGCGAAGATCAGGATGAACACCCCCAGCATGAACAGCGCCAGAAACACCGTATCCGTGGGCAGAAACGTCTTCCCGAAAATCACGAACTGCCGATGCACCAGGTTCAGCAGCAGCACCGGTTTCCCGTTAATGTGCAGATACGGCACAAGCGTGAAAATCGCGATCAGCAGATACGCCACGATCCGCCTCGCCGACCAGAACCGCCCCTTCGCCAGGCGCGGCCGGAGCCACCTGCGCGACCCGTCCTCCTCGAGCGTGGACAGCACGCGGCCCGGGGGCTTGATCAGAGGATCATCGGTTTGAACGGTCATCCGCGGTCATCCTCCACTGCTCCACCCGCACACCTTCCGGTTACATCACTTCGCCGCGGGGGTAGCGCTAAAGGGCGGAATCTTGACTCCTTCCGGCGGACGCCCAGCCTTGTTGGTTCCTCGAAGGCTCGCCACATACGCGCTCACCTGAACGATCTCGTTCGGACTCAAACGCACGCCCCACGTCGGCATCGCCCCGTTCTTCCGCCCCTTGGTGACCACATCATAAATGTCGTCGATTTTCTTCACGTCGATGTAGTAGTCGTCCGTCAGGTTCGGGCAGGTCAAACCGGAAGCATCGCGCCCGTGACAGGAAACGCAGTTCGTCTGAAAGATTGCCGCCCCCGCCGAGAGCGTATCGGGATCCTTGCTCAGCATCATCAGCGTCGCCGGATCGTGCCCCAGGACCCCCGCGCTCTTCTGTGCTGCCAACTGCGCCTCATTGTATGCCACCACGGCCGACATCTTGCCCGTGGTCACCGCAATGAAAAAATAGAACACCGCGAACACAATCGTCGCAATAAACAGCCACACCCACCACCCCGGCATTGGGTTGTCGTATTCCTGAATGCCGTCGTAGCTGTGATCCGTCAGGGCGTCGGTCGTTCCGTGTTGTGCAATATTGGGTTCAGACATCATCGGCCTCCTTGCTGGAAGCATCGTGCGCCGGCGGCTCATCGTTCAGCGGAAGTTTCGACCAGTGATCCACGTCACGCCGCGAGCGGGTATAGACCCAGATCGTCGTCACGATGAAGACGACGAAGAAGATCACCAGGCCATATTCCGCCCAGTGCACCAGGTTTGCGTGTTGAAGGACGTCTTTGTACATGGCGTCACTCCGGTTAACGGGCCGCCGCAATCGGCGCGGCAGGTTGCGTCGCCGGTTCCGGAGGAGCCGCAAACAGATCCGTTCCAAGCCGTTGCAGATACGCGATCAACGCCACGACTTTCTTGTCTCCCAGGCCTTTCGGCCCGCCCTGCTGAACGATCGTCGCCGCGATTCCCGCCGCCTGCTTTTTCGCGTCATCAGCCGATGTCCACCGCTCGGCATTCGTATAGGGCACGCCCAGCGCCTGCATCGCCTTGATGCGCACCGGAATCGATTCAAAGTCCAGCTTGTCGGTCAGCAGCCACTCAAACCGCGGCATGATCGAGCCCGGCGTCACCTGCGCGGGATTGATAAAGTGCAGTACGTGCCAAAGGTCGGACTGCTTCCCACCCTCGCGCGCCAGATCCGGCCCAATCCGCCGCGACCCCCACAAAAACGGATGGTCGTACACGAATTCCCCCGGCTTGGAGTATTCGCCGTAGCGCTTCGTCTCCGAGAGGATCGGCCGGATCATCTGCGAGTGGCAGTTGTAGCAGCCCTCGCGGATGTAAATGTCTCTTCCCGCCAACTCCAGCGGCGTATAGGGCCGCACGCTCGCGATCGTTGGAATATTCGACCGGATCAAAAACGTCGGGATGATCTCGAACAGCGAAGCGATCACCACGGCCAGCGTCACCAGGACGGTGAACTTGAGCGCCAACCGCTCCCACTTGCGATGCCACCACAAGGTGGACCAAACCTCGAGGTTCCTGGCAAAGTCCGCCACACCAGCTTCCGGCAGCGACGACTTCGGCCGCGGCGCATCGTGCGTATAAGCACGCTGCAGCGCCGGCGCCGAGTGCACCGGCTCCTCGTACTTCGCCGGCCGCGCTCGCCACGTCCGGTAGAAATTCACGCCACCCAGCACCGCGCCCGAGAGATACAGCGTCCCGCCCAGTGCCCGCAGCATATACATCGGGATGATCGCCCGCGTCGTCTCGATGAAGTCGGGGTACATCAGCTGTCCCGTGCTCGTCATCGCCCGCCACATCAGCCCCTGCGTGATCCCCGCAACGTAGATCGGGATCACGTAAAGAACGATGCCGACGGTTCCCAGCCAGAAATGGATCGTCGCCAGCTTCTGGCTCCACAGCTTCGTCTGAAACAGCCGCGGCAGCAGCCAGTACATCATCCCGAACGCCATGAACCCGTTCCACCCCAGCGTCCCGCCGTGCACGTGGGCGATCGTCCAGTCGGTGTAGTGCGACAGGGCATTGACCGACTTGATCGAGAGCATCGGGCCTTCGAACGTCGCCATTCCGTAGAACGTGATGCCGACGACGAAGAACTTCAGCACCGGATCGCTCGCCACCTTGTTCCACGCCCCGCGCAGCGTCAGCAGCCCGTTGATCATCCCGCCCCACGACGGCATCCACAGCATCAGCGAGAAGATCATTCCCAGCGAACTCGCCCAGTCCGGCAGCGCCGTGTAGTGCAGATGGTGTGGCCCTGCCCAGATGTAGATGAACACCAGCGACCAGAAGTGAACGATTGACAGCCGGTAGCTGTAGATCGGCCTTTCCGCGGCCTTCGGCAGAAAGTAGTACATCAGCCCCAGAAACGGCGTCGTCAGGAAAAACGCCACCGCGTTGTGCCCATACCACCACTGCATGAACGCATCCTGCACGCCCGCATAGATCGGATAGCTCTTAAAGAGCCCCACCGGCACGACCAGGTTGTTGAAGACATGCAGCACCGCGACGGTGACGATCGTCGCGATGTAAAACCAGAGCGCAACGTACAAATGCCGCTCGCGCCGGTGCTTGAGCGTCATGAAGAAATTCACCGCGAAGAATCCCACCCAGACGATCGCGATCATGATGTCGATCGGCCATTCCAATTCGGCGTACTCTTTCGATTGCGTGATCCCCATCGGGAGCGTGATTGCCGCCGAGAGAATGATCAGTTGCCATCCCCAGAAGTGCAGCTTCGAGAGCGTATCGCTCCACATCCGCGCCTTGCACAGCCGCTGCGTCGAGTAATAGACCGCGGCGAAGATCGCATTCCCCGCAAAGGCAAAGATCGCCGCGTTGGTGTGCAGCGGGCGCAATCGCCCGAACGTCAGATAAGGAATCCCAAAGGTCAGATTCGGCCAGATCAGTTGCAGCGCGATGTAGATCCCGATAAGGAACGCCACCACGCCCCACCCGTACATCGCCAGCAGAAACTTCCGGACGATGTCGTCGTCATAGACAAACTGCTCGATGCGCGGCTGCACCGACTCCAACGTCGCGGCGCCGCGGCTCCTGGCCATCACATGCATGGAAGCTCCTGATCGTCTTGCCTCTGGCGAACGTCACCACTGGACCAGCAGGACTTTTTCTCCTCTACCTGAGCCGGCCGCCTCCGGTTTGGCTGAGCAAATGCACACATCTTCGCTCGCCCGAACAATCTTCACAACGCTTTGATTGACAAAAACTTACACAACCATCGTATCGCCGAAGAGGGCTGCCCGCGGCGTTCGCTCGCAGACCTAGTGTACGATTCCATATACGGATATCAAGGTCCTGTTGTCCTAATCAGATTCCCCGCGGCACCCGCCCTGGCTCGCGTTCACGCTCTCAATTCTGTGCTCGCCAAAAAGCCCATGGCTCCGCCGTGGGTCCCGGTCAAATCTCAACAGGCAGCGACCGCGCAACATCCCTCGCGCTCACTTCCCCCAATGATCAGACGATCACGTCTTTATACGATCAAATGCCCTCAGCGGCGCATTCTTCTCCGCCGCGCGCACGCCAGCATTGCCAGACCAACGAGTCCCACACTCCCCGGCTCCGGCACGCTCCACTCGATGGCATGCCAGGCGCCGCTCGTATCGAGTGCCACCCCGTCGATGGTGCCGCCATCGATCGATTCGGCGTAGGAGCGGGTAAACGATGTGGGTAGAAGCGCACCGAGATCGACGCAGTTGGCCGCAGAGCCGCTCCAAAGCAACGCATGACCGCTCCAGCCCGTCACCGAACCGTCGCCGTAGCCCACCTGCCGGGTGCCATCCGTCGCAAGGGCGCAAGAATCACCGAAACCGCCCGGGTTCAGGTCGATCGAGCCAGCCGCAGAGCCGCTCCAGAGCACCGCGTGATCAGCACCGCCGGCCAGTTCCGCGTAGCCCACCTGTTGCGTCCCTCCGATGCCAAAGCCGTACGACCTGGCAAAGCCGCTGGGGTGGAGGTCAACAAAGCTGTCGGCGGCACTGTTCCAGAGCAGCGCATGAAAGTTCTCGGAGGTCCCTGAAGTTAAGCCGAACTCCGGACGCCAGCCTGTCCCCACCTGCTGGACGCCGTTGGTGGCGCTGGCAATCGATTCGGTGAACCCGCTTGGATTCAGATCCACGTAGCTGTCGGCCGAACCGTTCCAGAGCAATGCGTGAGTGTTGTCGTTCGTTGCCGAGCCGGAGCCCTCACCCACCTGCTGCGCCCCACTGGTGTCGTGGACGTACGACTTACTGAATCCGCTGGGGCTGAGATCAACGGCGCTGGCAGCCGATCCACTCCACAGGAACGCATGCCAACTGGCGCACCGTTCCCGCAACCAAGGCTTCACCGACCTGTTGAGTCCCGCCAATGGCTTCGGCCACGGATTGATCAAACCCGCTGGGATTGAGGTCGATGCCACTTATCGCCGCAGGGGTCCACAGCAGGGCATGATCCCAGCCGGTCGGGCTACCACCGTGCCCGACGACCTGCCCGCCGGCGGTAACATGCAGATATTCACCTGTATAAGCCGAACTGAACCCCGCAGGCTTGCCCAGCGTGTACAGATCGGTGTACGTGACCACCGGGGCTGCTGCCCACGCGGACCCAGCGAAGAGCATGACCAGCATCGCATACAGCACTGTGCCAAAGCTGCCCGCCTGCTCTCTATGCCCGCGCCGCACCGTTTTCCCTCTCATCTCGAACCCTCAATCTCGCCGCGCCCCTCTCGGCGCGATATGACGAAAATCCCCGCTCAGGGCCCCCGCGGCCCCCAAATCGACGAGTTGATGGTACACCCGGTCAAAACCATCGCCAACGAGAATCGCAGATAATACGGATCACACCTGATTGGCGCGCGGGGCCGTGTCGGCACAAATCGACTTGATCAACCGGGGTACAAGGCACGCGGATCGCCAGGCAGTCAGCGCGGCGTTCTTGAGGTCCTGCCAACTTCCATACAGCCGGTTAGACCAGTAGTGGCTGCGAGGTCGTGCCACAAATTCTCCGCCGGGTTCAGTTCCGGAGATTTCGGCGGCAGCAGCACCAGGGTCACGTTCGACGGCAGGCCAAGGGCCGAGGCGGTGTGCCAGCCGGCGCGGTCCAGGACCATCGCCACGTGCATGTCCGGCGGCAGCTCGCCTGAGAACTGTTCCAGAAACGCGTTTATCGTGCCGGTGCTCACCTGGGGCGTGGGGCGTGATGCAGGTGCAATCCGTGTGAGTCGCGTGTAAGCCGCGTGGAAACTCTTATGGAGAGGTGACAGAATGACGGGGAGACGAAGGGCTGAAGGACGAACGGGAGCGCGAAGGCGGGTAGGCAGTAGCCGGTCGTCAGGCGTCAGCAGGAAGCAGCAACGGGTGATGCACGAAAACGGGCGCTTACCGCTCGCTGGGCAGCTTGCCCATCTTGACTTTGTATGGTCTCCCATTTCCAGAATTTGCTTGCAAAGAGAAGACTCTAGGGTATTCTCCCGGCGGCATTTCGCACCGGCAGCCAGCCGCTTTTGCATTTCGGGCCTCGGAGGGCGTTCCATGCTATGGCGCCGTTTCGCTCGTCTTGCTGGTCCTGCTGAATGCGGGTTCAGGCGTCACCGTCCTGCGCCCGCAGGCGCGCAAGGACAACGCACCCACGCTCAACATTCAGAGCGGTGGCAACCTATGCCCCGTTTCGGCCCCGGACGACATTAACGATGATGGCATCGACGGCTTTGTATCGGCTCGGGCGATGAGCGCGCTGGTGATCAGTGTCGTGGGGCTTGGCCTCTCGGCTTGCCCGGCGTTCGTTGCACCCCCGGCGGTCGAGCACGTGCAGTTGGGGTGGGTGTTGGGGCGTGGCTGCCAGAGTAACTGTTGAATCACATCCATAAAGTCGATCCACGGCCCTGCCGCTTTCTCTCTTGCGCCGATCCATCCGTACATCAGCTTGCGGTGGAGCGTGCAGACACTGATGCGTGAGGGCTGCGGGGTTCAGGAATTGCGGCCCGGGAAACTGGCGGGAACAGGGGAACGTTCAGCAGTGCCGTGGCAGGTGAGATTTGGAGAGGCAAGAGATGAGAGTAATTCAATTCTATCGTGGCCGCATCGCGGCTTTGGCCATAGCGGTTATGGTCGTGACGCTGCTCTTCACCGGAACGGCGCATGCGGCCTGGATCACATACAGCAATCTGTACACGCTGGGCGTTCCGGCGGGAATCACTAGCGTCGCTCACGGCACCCCACCGCTGATTGGCGCTGGGGGTAATAAGGCTGCGGGGGGGCAGATCACCGGCTACGGCGGCTCGACGAGCGGCTACGCTCACGCCCTGCTCTGGACGACTTCGCACCCGAATGGCATTGACCTCAACCCCAGCGGATTCGCTGCTTCCGAAGCCAATGGCACCAGCGGCACGCAGCAGGTGGGTCTTGGCTACACCACGGCAAACCTCTATGACGCTCAGGCCCTGCTCTGGAGCGGTTCTGCTGGCAGTTTCGTTGATCTCAACCCCAGCGGCTTTACCCTGTCCGTCGCGTACGGCACGAACGGCATGCAGCAGGTGGGTTATGGCTGGCGCACCGCGACGGGTAACCAGCCTTATGCCCTGCTCTGGAACGGCACGGCCGCAAGCTATGTTGACCTCAACCCCAGCGGATCCACCTCGTCCTACGCCTACGGCACCGACGGCACGCACCAGGTGGGAGAGGTGGGAAATCACGCCGCTCTCTGGAGCGGCACGGCCGCAAGCCATGTTGACCTCAATCCCAGCGGGTTCGATGAGTCCTACGCCTACGGCACCAATGGCACGCAGCAGGTGGGTGTTGGCCTCACCGGCAGCAATGATTATCACGCCCTGCTCTGGAGCGGCTCGGCCGCGAGCTATGTTGACCTCAACCCCAGCGGGTTTACCGATTCCTACGCCTACGGCACCAACGGTACGGATCAGGTGGGCTATGGCGACGTGGGCGGCGACCAGCACGCCCTGCTCTGGAACAACACGGCCGCCAGCTACTTCGATCTCGGTGCCCTTCTTTCCGCATCGTTCACCAATTCCTGGGCCACCTCGATCGACGGCAGCACGATCTACGGCGTCGCTGAGGACACCAGCGGCAATTACCACGCCATCGAGTGGAACATCGTACCCGAGCCGGGGAGCCTCGGGCTGGTTGGCCTGGCGATGCTGGCGTGCGCACTGCAGCGGCGGAAGCGCGGCAGCGCTCCAGGCGCACTAAACAGGTCTAATCGCGGAACCGTGGGAGCGGTACAGTGAGTCGTGGGGAATGAGGAGGTTCGAGTGATGCGATGCAGCCGTTTCTGGTTCGGTATTAGCTTGTCCGTTCTGGCCGATGCGCGTATCGCCCTCGTGGCGTTGATCGTCGCCTCGGCGGCGCTCGCCGGCCAGGCCAGGGCCGCCCAGATCGTGGCCTGGGGCGGCGACACTTTCGGCGAGGTCTCAAACGTCCCATCGGGGACCGATTTCACAGCGATCGCGGCGGGGGTCGCCACCGGCTATGCGCTCAAGAGCGATGGCTCCATCGTGGCCTGGGGCGACGACACTTACGGCGAGGTCTCTAACGTCCCCTCGGGCACCGGTTTCACCGCAATCGCCGCCGGGTTGTACACCGGATACGCGCTCAAGAGCGATGGTTCCATTGTGGCCTGGGGCTTCGACACTTACGGCGAGGTCTCCGACGTCCCCTCGGGCACCGATTTCACGGCGATCGCGGGCGGCCAGTCTAACGGCTTCCGCGCTCAAGACTGATGGTTCCATTGTCGCCTGGGGCTACAACGGTTACAGCCTGGTCTCTAACGTCCCTTCGGGCACCGATTTCACGGCGATCGCGGCCGGGCTCTACAACGGTTATGCGCTCAAGACCGATGGTTCGGTCGTGGCCTGGGGTCGCGACATCGAAGGCGAGGTCTCCAACGTCCCGGCGGGCAACGATTTCACAGCGATCGCGGGCGGGGAATTCGCCGGCTTCGCGCTACAAGCCATCCCCGAACCGGCATCGGCGGCACTGCTGGGACTGGGCGGGCTGGGCCTGCTTGCGCACGGCGCAGAAAATGAGCGAGGGTGCGGTATACGGTGTGACCCGGGCGCAGCCGGCGGCTCTGAGGCTCTCTTTGGCCTGTGCTCATGGTCGAAGACTGGCTCGAGGCGGAGCGGCGGCAATTCTGAAAGGCAACTGGGACCCATGCGCTGCGACAGATTGTCATGTTCGGACCCACATATCCTCACATCGGCCAAAAACCGGGTCGGCGACGGAGCGGGGAGGGTACGGTACTACAACGGTGAGAGTACGGTGTGGGTCGGGAGCCGGATCGGACGCAACATGGGAGCGAAATGTCCTCTGTCTGGACGTTTTGCGAATGGGATGGTGATCGTGTTGCCTGCCGGGCAGCTTGCCCATCTTCACGTTGCAGAGCCCCCCATTTCCACAATTTGCCTGCGGGGAGAAACCCAGGGGGCGGGGGAACGCCGGCGGCATCCGTGGAGCCTGCTACAGAACGGGTCTGATCATGCGCCGGATGGATTCGGCCGTCATGGCGTAAACCCAGTGGGACGCCAGTGCGTAGGCGTGCGTAGAGAAGGGATACCGGGTTGGGGCCTTGGAGAGGCGCAGGGCCGGGACGGCTACCTCATCGGCCATGAACCACAGGCCCGTGCCATAGAGCAGACCGAATCCAAAGCTGGCGGCCGGGAGTACTTCAGTCAGTGTGCCGTAGACAGCGCCCATGGTGGTGCCGAATGCATAGTGGACCGCAGGCTCGGCGATCTTCTTTTGCGGCTCGGTGAGGGTGTGGTGAAAGATGCGCTTTGAGACGGTTGTTGCGACCTGGGTGGTGGCGGGCTCGATCTCATGCTGCTCGTGGTGCTCGCGTTGGCCTTGCTGGCGGCGGCTATTCGAGGCCTTGCTGAGGAGCGACTGAAAACGGTTCATGACCCATGACGCCGCCAATCCACCCGCAGCGCCGGCGATGGCGCCCTTGATCGCGTCACGCGATGAGGTGGCAAGGTATTCTTTGCGTCGCATGCAGATCTCCTTTCTAGTCATGCCACAGGCGTCGCAAAATCCACGCCGCCCGCTATAACAGTTGAGCCTGCCGGCAATCGCGGCTGGCGCCGGGTTTTTGGGGTTGCCACAATCTGTGGCGGCATGGTTTATGGTGGGGCGCAAGGATGGAGGCGCACGTGACGATCAAGACAGCAGAGCCGGCCGAGATGGCTGCGCCGATGAGCGCGGTGAGACGCGGGGAGCGGGATTTCGCGGCGCGATACCGCGAGGTGCGATCGTTTACCGAGCGGCTTTGCCAGCCGCTGGTGACGGAAGATTACATCGTGCAGTCGATGAACGACGTCAGCCCGACGAAGTGGCATCTGGCGCACACGAGCTGGTTCTTCGAGACGTTCATCCTGGTGCCGCATCTGGCGGGGTATGAGCCGTTTGATCCGCACTTCCGATATCTGTTCAACTCGTATTACGTGACGGTCGGGGATCGGCACTGCCGGCAGAACCGGGGACTGCTCAGCCGGCCGACGGTTGAGGATGTGTATGCGTATCGACGGCACGTGGATGAGCACATGGGCCGCTGGCTTGGCGGGCTGGATGCGCACCGAGCAGGAGCGCACAGGGCGCTCGTCGAGATCGGGCTGAACCACGAGCAGCAGCACCAGGAGCTGATGATCACGGACATCAAGCACGTGTTCTGGGTGAACCCGATGCGGCCGGCGTATCACAATCGGCGTCCGGAAATGGTGGAAGCGGACTCGCCGATGCGGTGGATCGGGTTTGCGGGCGGGATCCGCGAGATCGGACACGAAGGGGGTAGTTTTGCATTCGACAACGAGTCGCCGCGGCACAAGACTTACCTGCAGCCGTTTGAGCTGGGGTCGCGGCTGGTAAGCAACGGCGAATACAAGCAGTTCATCGCGGATGGGGGCTACACGCGCACGCCGCTTTGGCTGAGCCTGGGGTGGGCGACGGCGCAAGAGGAGCAATGGCAGGCGCCGCTCTACTGGATACAGCAGGATGGGGCGTGGTTCTATCACACGATGACGGGGCTGCGGCCGGTGGAGGATTCGGAGCCGGTCTGTCACATCAGCTACTTCGAGGCGGATGCGTTCTGCGCTGGGCCGGGGTGAGGCTGGCGGATGAGGCGGAGTGGGAGAGCGCGGCGGGGAAAGTGGCCATCGAGGGGAATTTTGCGGATTCGCAGCTTTTCCACCCCGCACCGGCGGCGGATGATTCGGCGGGGTTGACCCAGATGCTCGGCGACACCTGGGAGTGGACGCGAAGCGCCTATCTCCCCTACCCGGGATACCAGACGCCCGCGGGCGCGCTTGGCGAATACAACGGGAAGTTCATGTGCAATCAGTTCGTGCTGCGGGGCGGATCGTGCGCAACGCCGCGCTCGCATATCCGGCGGACGTACCGTAATTTCTTCCCGCCCGATGCGCGGTGGCAGTTCTCGGGGATTCGCCTGGCGAGGGATGCATGACTCAACCTGCCGTCCAATTGTTCCCGCTGCACGATCTGGAGCCGGCGACGGGTGATTTTCGCGCGGAAGTCCTGGACGGTCTGGGGCGGAAGCGCAAGCAGCTACCCTGCAAGTTCTTCTACGACAAGCGCGGGTCGGAGCTGTTCGACGAGATCTGCCGGCTGGAAGAGTATTACCTGACGCGGACGGAGCTTTCGATATTGTTCCGGCATGCCGCCGAGATCGCGTCGGTGCTCGGGCACGACTGCCTGCTGATCGAATACGGCAGCGGATCGAGTTTGAAGACGCGCATTTTGCTGGACCACCTGGAGTCGCCGGCCGGGTATGTGCCGATCGATATTTCGCGAGAGCATCTGCTGGCGCGGTGCAGGGCCTGAAGCTTCGGCATCCGCGATTGCACGTGATGCCGGTCTGCGCGGACTATACGGCTCGGCTCTCGCTGCCCAAGCTCAAGCGCAGGCCGGGGAGCAAGGTGGTCTTCTTCCCCGGTTCGACGATCGGGAACTTCGAGCCGGCCGAGGCGCGGCGCTTTCTGTCGCAGGCGCGGGAGCTGGCCGGGCTGGGCAGCGGGCTCTTGATCGGAGTCGATCTGAAGAAAGATCCGCGACTGCTGCACGCGGCGTACAACGATTCCTGCGGCGTTACCGCGGAATTCAACCTGAACCTGCTGGCTCGCATCAATCGGGAACTCGATGCGGACTTCGCGCTTGACCGGTTTGCGCACTATGCGTTCTACAATCCCACGGCCGGGCGGGTGGAGATGCACCTTGTGAGCCTGATGAAACAGATCGTGCAGGTTTCCGGGCGGGCATTTGAGTTTGCCCGGGGCGAAAGCCTCTTCACCGAGAGTTCCTACAAGCACACGATCGACGGCTTTGGCGCGCTGGCATCGCAAGCGGGATACCGCCGGGTGCATTGCTGGACGGATCCGGAACGGCTGTTCGCCGTGCTTTATCTCTGTGCGGCCGATCCGGCGTGAGGCTCGGTTTGGAATACGGTGGCCGGAATGGTCTGGCTCACGGGGATTTCGCCGCGGATCATCTTCGTCGCGGCGCCCACGAGCTTGAGATAGAAATCGCTGGGAAGACCTTCGTAGGTGACGAACTTCGACTCGCCGACGGGGACATCATTCGTGCACTTGTAGATCGCCGTGCCTTCATCGACCTCGTCAAACATGGCCTGGTAAACCATCCTGGCCCCCTGCCGCTTTGCCTCGTAGTACTGCGTCCAGAGGAACTTGCCCTTTAGGCGCGGGATCTCGTTGAGCGGCGAGTTGTGGTTGAGGTTGTGCCAACTGAAGCCGGGGAAGACGACGGGGAGATAGTCTTTGCCGTGGTCCCTGCACCAGGCGATGTCCTTGCTCATGACGTTTTCGCCGTAATCCCTCGCCTGTTGCGGCGTGCGGTAGCGCCCCACCGTCCAGGGGCTGAGGACGTTGGCTTTCAAGAGCAGCTCCTTGAATTTTGGATCGTGTACGCAGTCGCGCTTCTCCTCTCGCCAGAACGTTGGAATGCCGAGCATGACGGTGCAACCGCCGTAGCGCGGGTCTTCCTTGAGAAAACTGACCAGCTTGAGCCCATCATCGAGCGTGTAAGGGCGATTGTCGTTGAAGCCGAAACCCCACACGGCAACGACCGGCTTGCCGTGGTCGTGGAGGTAGGCAGGATCCTGCGTGATGTGCATGTGATCGACCAGGAGCTTCCAGTCGTCGATGACCTTGTCGATCGAGTTGGCTCCAAGGCCCGACAGGTCGTACATGACCGCGTAGGTCCGGCCATAGCGATTGGCGCCTTCGCGACAGGCGTCGAGGACGCGTGTGCGCTGGATGATTCCAAGCGGCCGCAGCGTCTCGACGATGAAGCGCCTGCGCGAAGACGCCGTCGATGCCGTACTCCTGCATCCATTTGAAGTGGCGCAGGACCGTCTGCCTGTTGAAATTGCTATAGACTTGCGCGGGCTCGCCGTTGGCGAGCCTGAAGGCGGTGTCGTAGCGTTCGGCGGGCGTCAGCTCGCTGACATCGGGCCAGAGGTCGATCTTGCAGTGCCCGGGGCTGAAGTTTTTCGGGTCGGATGCCCAGTGGTACCAGCCGCGGCCCAGTCCGTCGCCCGGCGCGGTGAACCAGCCTTGATAACCGCACATGACCTTGCCCTGGAGGGTGGAGCAATCGACCTGCCGGGTCGTCGGCCCGTGGTACGGTTTCATCATCTGGTCGATGACCTGCTGTCGGGAAAGCGGAACGGTCGAGGCGAGCAAGATGCACAACAGCGAACAGCAGATCATGATCAGTCTCTCCGCAAGTTCTTACCGCTCTCGGCAGGACGCGTTGCCGGTTGAATCCCGGGCGTCATCTGCCGGAACAGCTTGAGCCAACTGAGCATCAGCGCATCGCTCATGTCGTGCGATGGCGCAGCTCATCCGGCGTCTTGCCCCAGTAAAAGCCTATCCACCCGCTGACGAGCGGCCGGGCATCGCGCATGAAATCCGCCAGCTCGGGGGCATCGCATCTGAGCGGGAAGATCTCCTCCACGAGCAAGGGCTTTCCCACCTGGAATTGCTCTAGCACCTTCAACGCCTCCGGCAGCTTTCCGCGTTCGGGATAAACGTGGACACTGAGGTAACTGAGCTGATGTGCCATTTCACTCGGCTCAAAACCCGTGCCGAGCATCGGGAGCATTCCGATCGTCACCAGGCGGCCGGGATCTTGCTTGTGAATGGCGGCAACCATCTGCGCGGTCCATTGCCGTGCGATCGCATCGCGCTTGCGCCCGGCGGGATCTTTGGTGATGTATTGAACGAAGGAGAAGCCGCCGAACTCGTGGGGGTCGAGCCAGGCGGGGACTTTGCTCGCGGGCACGACCGGCTCGTTCATCAGGTCGTAGACGAAGACCGCGGGCGATGCGGCGCAGGTTTTGGCGACCGCGCTCCAGAAGATGGCTTGTTGTTTCCAGCGATCGGACTCCGAGAGTGCATCGTACCAGGCCGGAACATCCTGCCGGCGGTAGCAGCCGAGGCCAGTGATGTCGAGATAGAGCTGAGTGCTTTCTGCCAGGTGAAGGAGCTTCGTGAGCCGCCGCAGTTCATCCTGGTTCGGCTTCCCTGCTGCTTCCATGAACCGGCTGAATTGCAGGTGAATGCGAACGACATTCGCGCCGAGCTGCTTCATCTCGTGGAAATCCGATTCGACGGCGGGCCAATTGGCTTGCCAGTAGTCTTCGAGCAGGCGGTTATGAGAATCGTGGTCGTAGTTGAAGCCCCAGGGGGTAAAGGGCTGTTGCGAGTTGCCCATCACGAAGGCGCTGGCGGACTTCGTTGCGGGTTGCGATGAGGGTGGGTGCGCCAACCCGGCGGTTACGAACGTCAGCAGCATCGAGACTGCAAGGCAGGTTTTCATCCTCCCCAAGTGCAACAGAGTTGCCAGCAAGTTGCAACCCAAATGCATCGCGAGTTGCCGCAGCGTCGAGGGGGCAAGCGAATGTGTGGTTGTGTGAAATCGGGCGGGGCTTAGATCGTCTGATCCTGCCCGGACTCGCCGAGGTCAACCGGCTCGCCGTGCTGTGATTCGTCGATCTGGAAATCGAAGGCCGAGCCTTCGTTGGCTTCGAGTGCTTCCATCGGATCGAATTCCCCCGGCGCCGGAGCCTTCGCCGGCGGTCGTCGCATCGTGACCGGAAGCAGATTTCTCCTTGGAGGCGGCAAGCGACTGGACCGTCACGGGCTGGAGTTCGTCATCGGCGGGAACGCCGTCCATCTGGAGCACGAAGACGACAGGACCCACCTGGAGCGTGTCGCCCGTAGCGAAGTCTGACTGCTGAATGCGCTCGCCGTTGCGGAAGGTACCGTTGGATGAACCCAGATCCTCGACGCGAATGGCATCTCCATCGACGATCAGCCGGCAGTGCTTGCGCGAAACATCCCCCAGCGGAATGCGCAGATCACAGTCCTCGCGACGTCCGATAACGGTGATCTCGCGGGTCACGGGGAAGCTTCTCCGCTGACCGTCCGCCCGGAACATGATCATCACTAAACCCATACCGCTGCCTCACAATGGATGATCGCGCCGCGATCGAGCCCCGTCGGGCTGGTATCGGAAATTCCCCGCCCAACGAAAATGCGATCTGTAGCGATCGACGTGCGCATCAACGTCGGGACGGCGCGGGCGATTTCTTCTACCCAACCATACACGATCTAGAGGAAAAATGCGCCTCTGACGACCCATAACGCTATCGCGCCAGATCACTTTCGGCAAGAACCTTCCGTGTCACGACTTAACTTTGCTTTGGCTGCGGTTGCCGGGGCTCAAATCCGTGCTATGTTTCAAGTCCCCCACGCCAGGGAGTTTGAAGGGTTCTGGAAAGACGACCGTGTGCGAATGCGAGCCTCTAGACCGGGCTTGAGCGCCCAATGTCCATCTTGCATCGGCGCGGCACTGTTTGGTTCAGCGGAAGGCGCACCGGGAAAGTCAGCGAACGGGAGTACCCTGTGCTGTTTGGCTTTGGAAAGCTTCGCAAAACCCTGAAAGCCGCGACTGGGCCTGTCCTGGAGACACTGGAAGAGCGGCGGTTGCTGTCTCTGACGCTCGGTTCGAGCACGCTCTATTTCAATGACCCGGCGAACATCAGCGGATCCGCCGCCGCCCAGAAACTCACGATCACCAACAGCGGCAGCAACTCACTGACCATCCCATCCGACGGCCTGTCGATCAGCGGAGCCAATGCCGGGCAGTTCTCGATCACGCAGGCACCCACGCTTCCGCTGACGCTGGCGCCCGGCGCCGCGACCAGCGTTTACGTCAACTACACCTCGACCGCAATCGCGATTCAGACGGCGACGCTTTCGGTCACAAGCAACGATCCCACCAATCCAACCGAGAACGTCGCGCTGCGCGGCCTCGGCACCGCGGGCACCGGCGGGGCCAACGAGCCGTCGCTCCAGATGATTCTAAACCTGCTTGAGATCCCTGATTACGTTGGCGATCCGACACCCGACACCTACGACCTGCCCGCCGTCCCATTGACGCCAAATGACGAAGTCGTCATGCCGATTATGGTGAAGGCGGGGACCGGGTCGGTGACGATTACGCCGCTCGCGAGCTTCGGCGTCGGTCAAAGCGGCACGCCCACCGCGCGCCTCGGTTGGTACCAGAACGACACGCCGATGGATCACAACGAGCTGTTTACGCTCTTTGGGGACACAACCGCCAATTCCAACTCGCAGACCGTCTTCCCAACAATCAACGGTATTGCCACCTTTGATCCGGGCAGTGCGGCCTTCGGCCTCTACGCCTATTGGCCGACGGTCCCTATCAAGAGCACAATCTACAGCGCCGATGCGCTAAATACATTCGATTCAAACCTGAAGCGTCACATTCGCTTCTATTCGATGAAGAATTCCGACGGCTCGGTCGTACCCAACGCGTTTGTTTTCGCGATGGAGGAGTACAACGCGGCGTACGATCAGCAGGACTTCATCGGCGTCATCCGCAACGTGAAGGCGATCGATCCGTCTCTGCTCGGGCCGTCGATCGGCTTCCAGAACCCCAATGGCACGCTTTTCTCCGGCCGTCTGGAGTTCAACCGCATTGAGAATCCCGACAACACCGGGACGGACAAGCCCGCCAACATTGTGCATGATCTCGAAACGTTGCGGATCTACAACTCCGGAACGAGCAACCTGAATATCTCGTCCATCGTCGCCTCGACAGGATGGCAGTTGGAAGGCGCGCTTCCGACCTCGATCGCGCCGGGAACGTACGCTTCGATCAATGTCCGTTTCGTTGCAAGTTCCAATAGCACGACTCCTCGCGCCGTTACGGGAACCCTTGTTGTCAACTCCAATGACTTGCGCGACCCGTCTGCCACTGTCTCTCTTTACGGCTGGTGGCAGCCGCAGAGCGAGAACAATGAGGAACCGAGCCTCCAGCAGGTGGTTACAGCTTTTGGGTTTGCCACGGTGATCGCCGGGCCAAACCAAGTGCTGTCGGATGGCGGCAAGATCGAGCGCATCGGCGACGAGGTTCTCTCCCCCTACTGGTTGCGCGCCGACAGCACGCTGCCTATCAGCGTCATCCAGATCGCCGCCTTCCATACCCAGGGCAATGACGCAACCCTCATGTGGTACAATCAGAACTCCTCCACGATGAACACACTGTTCACCATGGATGGCGACGAGGGGCAGTCGTTCCTGCCACACATCGAGAATGCCGCCATTGGGGTAGTGGGGAGTTCCTACGCCGCCGGCTCGTTCAATCCGAGCCAGGCCTTCGGCTGGCGCATTGACGGCGAGTGGTCGGACCCGACAAAGAACGTCAAGCCCAGCCCCACCGATCAGGGCCACCATGTGCGTTTCTGGGTCTGCGCGACCCCAGCGGCAAGATCATCCCCAACGCGTACATCATGGCGATGGACTACCAGGGGGTGAACTACGACTACAACGACAACGTCTCCCTGATCATGAACGTGAAGCCGACGAGCCCGCCGTCGGCGCCGGTGAACCTCGTCACCACGGCCAGCGGAGTGGTCACGCTCACATGGACCCCCAACACCGAAGCGAACCTCGGCGGATACAACGTGTATCGATCCACGTCCGCGAGCGGTCCATGGACCAAGCTCAACGCGACTTTGCTGACCACCGCGGGGTACGTCGATTCCACGGGCACAGCCGGCGTGACCAGCTATTACAAAGTGACCGCAGTGGACAACGTTGGCAACCAATCCTCCGGAGCGTTCGCAAGCGCCACACCGACCTCGGATACCACCCCACCGGCAATGCCTGCGAACCTCATCGCCACCGGCTCAGTCAGTGGCATCTCGCTCAGTTGGGATGCCAACACCGAGCTCGATCTGGCCGGCTACAACATCTACCGCGCATCGTCTGTCAACGGACCGTTTACAAAGCTCAACAGCGCCGTTCTCACGAGCACCAACTTCTTCGATACAGGTGCGGCCGTCGGCGCGACCAGCTACTACCGCCTGACGGCCGTGGATACTTCCGGCAACGAATCCTCCGGGGTGTCCGCGTCCGCAACGCGGCCTGCGCCCGACACCACTCCGCCGGCTGAGCCGACACTGAGTGCGACGTCAACCGATGCCACGGGCGTGACGCTGAACTGGCTCGGTAATACCGAATCGGACCTCGTGGGCTACAACGTTTACCGCTCCGGCTTCCTCGACGGCGCGTGGACGAAACTCAACGGCTCCCTGCTGACGGACCTTTCGTTCATCGACGCCAGCGCCGCGCCCAACACAACCAACTACTATCGCGTCACCGCCGTGGACTCCAACGGCAACGAATCGGCCCCCGCAACCATCAGCGTCGCCGGCCCGGACACTATCGCCCCCGATGCCCCCACCAGCGCCAGCAGCGTGCACTCCACCACGCAAATCATCCTCTATTGGAACGAGAGCGTCGCTTCCGATCTCGCCGGGTACAACATCTATCGCTCCGTCTATCCCGACAGCGGCTTCGTGAAGATCAACTCCTCGCCCATCAGCGGTACCAGCTACCACGACTATGACTCGGTCTGCGGAAACTGGGTGTACTATCACATCACCGCTGTCGATCATTCGGGCAATGAATCCGGCTACGCGAGCACCAGCAACCTCCGCCCGCTGGTTTTCCAGTCCAGGGACATCGGCGGGGCCACCACAGGCACGACCAAAATTCTCAAGCTCGGTCGAAACTACAACCTCACCGGCGCCGGCATCATCGGCGGCACCGCCGACAGTTTCCATTACGTCTATCGCGCCATCACCGGCGATTTCTCTATTTCCGTCCGCCTGGTTTCCCTCGGCTACACGACGGGCGCTGAAGAAGCCGGCCTGATGGCACGTGAATCCCTGGCCCCCGGCTCGAAGAATGCCTTTGCCTTCGCATGGCCGGTCAAGGGATACCGCATGAGCTATCGCACGACGACCGACGGCTCGACGATCGCGTCGGGCTCGGGCGATGTGAACTACCCCAATGTCTGGATCCGCCTGAAGCGTATCGGCAATCTCTTTACGGCCTACCGCTCAACTGATGGGAAGACCTGGATTCAGTACGGCTACGCGACCATCTCGATGAACTCTACGGTTTTCGTCGGCATGGCAGTCGCCAGTTCCACGCCGGTCATCGCCCTGGCCAACTTCCGCACCCTGAAACTGATCGAATACAGCAAGGAAATCCTGAAATAGCGGAGATCAGGGCCCAAACACTGCCTGGTGCAGAATCTCTACCGGATGCACCACCTGAAGTCCCCGCCCCCGCGCATCGGCAGTCGATTGAATCTGCATCGCGCACCCGACGTTGCCGGTGGCACACACCGTCGCCCCCGTCGTCGCAATCGCATCGAGCTTTCGATCGGCCAGTTTCATCGACATCTCGGGCTGCGTCAGGTTATACGTCCCCGCCGCACCGCAGCACATGTCGCTTTCCGGCAGCGCCACCAGCTTCAGTCCCGGCACCTTCGCCAGAAGTGCCCGCGGCTCGGACGTCACTTTCTGCGCATGCGCCAGGTGACACGCATCGTGATAGGTGACAGTCGCATTCACCGGATGCTTCATCTCCGGCAAGCCCAATGCCGCCAATACCTCAGTTACATCTCGCACCTTCCCCGCAAAGCCCTTCGCACGCTCGGCATACTTCGGATCGTCCCGCAACAACAGATCATATTCGCGCAGCGCCGCTCCGCAGCCGGCAATGTCGGTCACGATGTAATCCACCGCCGGCCCGTTCTCCGGCACGAATACATCGATGTTCTCCCGCGCAAACGCCTGAGCCGGGTGCTCGACACCGTTGTGATGATGAATCGCCCCGCAGCAGACCTGTGCTGCCGGCGTCAGGACCTCCGCCCCGCACGCGCTGAGCAGTTCCGCGGCCTTGCGGCTGACCTCATCGAACATCACGGCCCCGATGCACCCGGCGAAGAAGCCAACGGTCGCCGTCTTCTGGCCCTTGGCGGCGATCCGCTTAGGCAATTCACCAGGCCAAATCCGCCCATTCGCCGGCAACATCTGCTCCATCTTGCGAAGCTGAAGCGGCAGCAGCCGGAAGATCCCCGTCTTACGCAAAAACCCATAGAACCCAATCTTCTGCATCAACCGCGGCCCCACCAGCGCCCACCGCAACCGGTTCCGATGCACGAAGACATGAAAGAAAATCCACCGCATCAGCCGCTCCTGAAATGAAAGCTTCTTCCGAGCAGCCAGACGCGCCCGCGTCTCCTCGATCAACTCGTGATAGACCACCCCGCTCGGACAGGCCGACTCGCACCCACGGCAATCCAAACACAGCTCCAGATGTTTTGTCACCGAATGCGTCGGCTCGATCAACCCGTCCGCTAATCCGCGCATCAACTGGATCCTGCCTCGCGGCGAATCCGCTTCGTGCTGGTTGGTCGTATAGGTCGGACACGCCGACAGACACAGCCCGCAGTGCACGCACGAAAGCGCCCGGCGATACGTTCGCTGATCCAGCTCTACGACTGGTTTTCGATCAATCACGTTCAACGCTGCATTCATTCTTTGCTCTGTCTATTTCTGCCACGGCAACGGCGCCAGCCGGCCCTCCGGATCGAAAGATTTCTTCAGCCGCTCCAGCAGCTGACGCTGGCCTGCATTGGCCGGCTCAAATTCCATCTCCTCGCCGGCAAAGATCGTCGCCGTCCCGGTCAATCGATTCGCCACATCTGTAATGTGCGCGAAATCACCCGCTGCACATCCGCCGATGATCACACCAAACGCCGCGTCGGCCACCCACGACACGGGTTTCGCCGCCGCAACGAATTCACTGATCTTTGTAGGCGCCACGTCCACGCGAAACGTCCGCTCTCCCTCACTGCGCCACAACCCGCGTCGATGCTCGATGTCCTGGTCAATGGTACGCTGTTCGACGCTCGCCGGCTCCAGTTCCCGCAACTGATTTAGCCAGTAGGCAATCGTTCGCTCATCAGCCAAATAGCCAAACCACAGCGCCTCCGCAGTGAGCGCCATCCACTGCGGCCGAAGGTCGGACGCCATAACACGATTTACCAATTTCAGCTCCGGCCGAAACTTTGCAATGAGCCCAGCATCGGGCCGCTTGTATGTGCGCGTCGTCACGGTCACCAGACGCCCGAAAATGCCTTGCTGCCCCACCATGAATTTCGTCAGGTCATATCCGGCGACATTCTTCACCGTCCTCCCACCCGCGGTAATCATTTCGCCCGAACCGTTGAAAAACTGTGCCCCCAGGAGCAGATCCCGCCATGCGCCATAACCCAGCCGCAAGGGACCTGTCGAATTCGTTTCGATCAGGGCGCCAAGAGTCAGTGAATCGTCCCCATCGATCGGCAGCCACTCCCCTGTACCCGCCAGCTTCTCCATCGCTGTTTTCAGCGTTACATCCGCCGAAAATGTCGCGGTCATGTCCGCGACGTGGTGCTCGATCTGCCCCGGCGGCACCAGTGGCGTGCGATTGGCCCGTACCTCGTCCATGACGGCCGATTGTACGAGCTGGCCCCTAAGCCCGCGAGCCGCCGCAGCTTATATTATCCATCGTTCCTTTGCGCAGGCTTAGTAGTTCCTTAGCATGGAGACAGCATTATGCCTTCGCGCATGCGGAATTCGACCTCTGCGACCGTTCGCCGCGGCTCGCCGCCGGCGGCATCGCAATCGCTGCGCCTTGCGGCCATCGACATCGGTTCCAACAGCGTCCACATGATCATCGTCCAGATCGAGCCCGATGGGGGCATGGTCTTTCTCTGCAGAATGAAGGAGATGATCGGCCTGGCCGCGGCCGCTTTCCCCAAGCGCGTGCTGCCGCGCGAAGCCATCGATCGCGCAATCGCCGCCGTCGGACGTTTCAAGCAGACAGCGTTGGCGCGCCGCTGCGAGAAGATCCGCTGCATCGCGACAAGCGCCGTCCGCGAATCCAGCAATGGTGGCGATCTGCTCCAGCGCATCAGCGACGAGCTGAATCTCACCACCCGCGTCGTCAGCGGTCGCGAAGAGGCACGCCTGATCTACCTCGGCGTACGCCACGAAGCTCATCTCAAGTCGCCCGCGCTGATCATCGACGTCGGCGGCGGCAGCGTGGAATTCATTGTCGGCGACGCTCAACAGGCTTCTTTGCTGGAAAGTCGCAAGATCGGCCCTTCCCGCATCACGACACAGTTCGTGCAATCGGACCCCCTTTCCGCGGCCGATCTCGCAGCCATTCGTGCGTACTACGATCGCGAGCTTTCCCCCGTCTGCGAGAAGATCCTCGCCCTCCACCCCACCCGCTTCATCGGGACCAGTGGAACGCTGGAGACGATTGCCCTGCTGTGCCTCCACCACACCCGCAAGGACAACGGGGAAAATGGCCATACGCCGACCATCGACCGCGGACCATTCCAGGAGGTTCTCGAGGAGCTGATCGAGAGCGACGCCAAAGAGCGCTCGCAGATGCCGGAGCTGGACCTTCATCGCCGCGATCAAATCGTCGCCGGCGCGCTGCTCGTGGACGAGCTATTCCGCCGGCTCAAGCTCCGCCGGATCGAGATTTGCAACTCTGCCCTGCGAGAAGGGATTCTTGTGGATTACGTCGCCAAACATGTTCCAGAGCTTTCGATTCGCCAGCGCATCCCCGACCCGCGCCGCCGCAGCGTCCTGGCCCTGGCCCGCCGTTGTGCCTGGCACAAAATCCACAGTGAGCAGGTCGCCCGCCTCTGCCTGACGATGTTCGATCAGTTCCGCTCAATCCACGGCCTAGGCGCCTGCGCCCGCGAGTTGATCGAGTACGGCGCCCTCCTGCACGATATCGGCTGGCACATCGCTCAAAAGAGCCACCACAAGCACAGCATGTACCTCATCACAAACGGCGACCTTGAAGGCTTTTCCGATGAGGAGATCAAGATCATCGCGAACATCGCGCGCTATCACCGCAAGTCGCCGCCCAAGCGAAAGCATGTGGAATACCAGGAGCTCTCCCCTGACGCTCGCCGGATCGTGGACGTGGGCGCATCACTGCTCCGTCTGGCCGATGGGCTGGACCGCTCCCATACAAGCGCCGTCGAAGGCTTGCGCTGTCGCAATGGTGAAGATCAGGTCACCTGCTCGGTGCAGTCGCCACTGGACGCGCAACTGGAGATCTGGGGCGCCAACCGCAAACGCGAGATGTTCGAATCTGTCTTCCAGCGACCAATCCACTTTGAACTTGCGAGGGCCCAGACGTGACCGACAAGCTCACCCAACCCCACAGTTATCCCGGCAAGCTGATCATCGTCGAAGGCATCGACGGCTCCGGCAAGAGCACGCAGCTCATGCTTGCCATGCGCTATCTCCAGGCGCGCGGTTACAGCCCGTTCTTCACCGAATGGAACAGCGCTGATCTGGTCAAGACGATCACAAAGAAGGGCAAGAAAAAAATGTCATTGACGCCGATGACATTTTCGCTGCTGCACGCCACCGACTTTGCCCATCGGCTGGTGCACAACATCCTTCCGCCGCTCAAGGCGGGGATGATTGTGCTGGCCGACCGATACGTGTACACCGCTTTCGCCCGCGACGTCGCTCGCGGATGCGATCCGACGTGGGTCCGGCGGGTCTACGACTTCGCCCCGCGCCCGGATCTGGCGCTCTACTTCAACGTGCCAATCGACGTGAGCATCCAGCGCCTGCTCTCCGGCCGCGCCAAGATCAAGGAATACGAGGCGGGAATGGACCTGAACCTCGCCCCCGATATCATTGATAGCTTCAGGCTTTTCCAGGGAAGAATTCTCGACGAGTATCGCAGCATCGCATCGGAGTACGGCCTGCGCGAAATCGATGCCACGCAGAGCATCGGCGAGCAGCAGCACCGCGTCCGCCAGATGGTCGATGAGATACTCGCCGGTTACCAGACCGCCACCGTCTAAAGAGGAGATCACGTGCGTTCATTTCGGTATCTCGGCCACGCCATGCCCTACCTCCCCAAGGAGGGATGTGCCGGCCGCCTCATTGTCATCGAAGGGACCGATGGTTGCGGCCGCAGCACACAGGCCAGCATGCTCAAGCAATGGCTCGAAGTGCAGGGGCTGGCGGTCCTCGAAACCGGCTGGACCCGCAGCAAGCTCGTAGGTCAGGCTATCTCCGATGCCAAGCAGGGTCACTCACTGCACCGCCTGACTTACTGCCTGATGTACGCAACCGACCTCGCCGACCGGCTGGAATATCAGATCATCCCGGCTCTGCGTAGTGGGTTTCTCGTGCTCGCCGACCGCTACATCTACACCGCCATCGCCCGGGGCATTGCACGCGGTGCCGATCCGCAATGGCTCCGCGATCTTTTTGGATTCGCCGTCGCTCCAGATCTCACGTTTTATTTGCAGCTCGGCGTGGACGACCTCGTGCCGCGGGTGCTGGCCGCCGGCAAGATGAACTATTGGGAAAGCGGCCTGGACATGAACTTCGGTGACGATTTGTACGACAGCTTCGTCGCCTATCAAAGCAACCTGATCGAGCAGTTCGATTCCATGGCAGAGGAGTACGGGTTTCTGTCCGTGGATGCGCAGCAATCGCCGCAACAGATCCAGCGCCGCCTGCGCGACCTGGTCAGTGACTACCTTCACGACACCGGCTACCAAGTCCCCGAGGAACTGGCCGCCACTGTACCCTTGCAAAAGATCCAGACGCCGAAGCTCCGCTGATCAAGGTCTTCCGATCACGCGGTGCCTGTCGGCTGAGTGAGCATTTCCTCAAGAAATGGAAGGGACTCAGAATCCCCCAGCCAGCCGTCGTTGTATGGCACAAATCCCTTGTCCCGCAACCAGAGCGCGGCCTCGACATCGCTGACTGGCCGCCCGATTTTCTTACCAAGAGAATCGCAGAGCCGAATCATGTCGATCTCGGTCGGGTGCAGGTCAAACATCACATCCTCCGGAAGCGCCGTAAGAATTGCGGAAATACCAGAAGGCCCACGAAGTGACTCGCGACGTCACCGCGTGGACCTGTTCGTAAGCTCTTGCGAGCCTGCCTCTGGCATCGGGCCGATTCTTCGGCAAGTGACTCCCGGCCTGGGCCCGCCTCGGCCCATTCAGCATGAAGCATGCCTTGCGTTATGCTTCATACAGACGGTTCCCGGCGCTTCATCGCGCCGGCGCTCGCCCAACAGGGCGGCTTGGCGGTTTCCCGACTGGACGGCCGTGGGGTTTCGCTTGAACGCCGGCTCATTCGCATCGCTGCTACTGAACTGACGCCCGTTTCCCGGACCCGTTCCTAGGATCTGCAGCTTTTTTGCCGTCCATTACTGCACGGTTCAAGCCGCTGGGTCCGATGCCGCGACGCACGGAAGACTCTCTCTTCGCATGGCCACAGGCACCACTGGCGGCGATCTTAACCCGACTTGCCTTTTGGTCTTTTTCGACCAATTAGTTGCGGGTGGCCTGATCGCTGGCCGCCGGCCCCGGCCGTGCCCGCAATTGCTTGCTTTGCACGGTCTGTTGTCTCAAAGGGCCGGGCTCATTTCGGGGAGCCTTTTCCTGTTTCGCCGGACGCTTTCACGTACGACGACGCAACGAAATATACGCGCTTCGGTCAAGAATCAGCAAGAAAATCGTTTAGACGACACCCACTTATCCACCACCAGATACAACTCCAATATCCGGCGAGCCTTGAACGGTGCATAATGTGGTGGACAAACTGATCGGACGCGAGGTTTCGACGATTTTTTGCTACGCAAAATGCACTGGATCATTGGCGACATCCACGGAATGCTCAGCCCGCTGCAAACGCTGTTGGCTGAAATCGAGCGATGCGATCCGCAGCGCCAGCTCATCTTCGCCGGCGATTACGTCAATCGCGGCCCCGACAGCAAGCGCGTGATCGATCTCCTCTTGACCATCTCAAACGCCAAGTTTCTCCGCGGCAATCATGATGACGTCTTCGACCAGGTACTTCACGATTCCAGCTTCAGCGGAAATCCCGGTGAAGAGGATCGCGTCGCGGCCTTCAAATGGTTCATGAATTTCGGCCTCTACCAGACCTTCCGCAGCTATGGCGTTTCTGAAGACGACCTGATTCGCGCTGATAAGAGTGCGACAGCAAAAGTCCTCGACGATCTCGCCACTGCTGTCCCGCCCGAACATCACGATTTCATCCGCATCCTCGCGCCGATCTACGAGCACGATGAGTTCTTCGTCCTCCACGCAAAATGGAACATTGATGATTCGACAGACTCGCCCACCATCGCAGACCAGTTCAAGAGGCATCCGGCACTAAAACACCTGATCGTGTGGGGGCGCTTCACCGGCGACGAGTTGATCATGCACAAGGCCTGGGACCGCCGCGGCTACTTCGGCCACACACCCGTCATCACCTACGAGCATCACCCCTATGCCGTGCCGATCATCGGTCCGAACATCGTGCTGATCGACACCGGCGCGGCGCTGCCCGAGGGGCAGCGCTTGACCGCCTACTGTCATGAAACCGATGAATTCGTTCAGGCCCACGCCTCCGGTCGGCTCATCGAAGGACTATGAACGCAAGCGATCTGAATCTGCGTCCGCACCGGCTCGCGATCGCGCTGCTCCAGCCGCAGATCGCCCCCAACACGGGAAACATCGCGCGGCTGTGTGTGGCCACAGGCACGGCGCTTCACCTGGTCCACCCGCTGGGGTTCGTGCTGTCCGACCGGAACCTTCGCCGCAGTGCGATGGATTACTGGCACAAGCTGCATCTAATGGTACACGATGACACTGAGGCCTTTTGGGGGGCGATGGGCGAGCGGCGCTGCTGGCTTTTCTCGACGCGCGGCCAACGCGGACTGTGGGATACGGAGTTTGCCGATGGCGACTGCCTGGTCTTCGGCAGCGAGACGCACGGCATCGCCGACAAAATCCTGCAAGCCAATTCCAACCAAACCATCCGCATCCCCCAGGTCCCCGCCGAACGCTGTTTGAACCTTTCTACCGCGGCGGGTATCGGGCTGTTTGAGGCGTTAAGGAGGATGAGCCGGTAATCATCCCCGGCCACCGGGATTCCGGACGTTACGTTGGTCCCACCTTGATTTTACCTTGCCTTTCTCGTTGTCGGTGCCGAAGGCCAAGCAGATTCCAAACGATGTCCGAATGCCGGAAACACTGCAACCTCTCCTCGGTCAACACGGATCAGGTTGCCCGGATGCATCAACACTTTCCCCAGCCGGCCTATGAGTTCTTCTTCGATCTGATCTGTCCGCAACCCATCGACTTTGACCGCGCCGACTGACGGCACGTTGATCTCACCCGATGAGTTGACCTGCAGAAGACCGACACAATCCTCGCCAGGCTTCCGCAATTCAAAGATGCGGACAACCAGTCTGTCACCGGGCCTGATCGGTACCGGCTTCTCGGGGGCTTTGGCTGCGGGGAGTTCCAGTGCAACCCGAACCTGCGGGTCGGCCGTGAACCGCCCGCGCACGAGCATTCTTTCAAGCAGGTCACGTGCTTGGCGCGGAGTGAGGCCGGCGAACTTCACACGGCCAAGAAAAGGCACGCGAACTGTGCCATCAGGCATGATTTGCCGAGTTTCAGCAAAATCCTTGCCTGCCGACAGCAGCTCATAGATGTTGACGCCCACAAGATCACCCGGCTGCAGAGGCGGGACAGCCGGCAGTGCATCTCCAACGCCTGATCCTCTCCCCAAACGCGTGGCGGCAGTGGGTTGAGATGTAGGGCTTGCCTCTGCGGAACGCTGACCATTTGCCTGCGATAGCGATACGGATCCCAAGGTCAGCGTCGTCCCGACCACTGCCACCGCGATCACCATCACCGCCGCCACTTTGATCTGCGCATACATGAGTGTCGCTCCCGTCGCCAACGCCAATGAGGATGCTCCCGCTGTCGCCGCTCCATGAGCCGCTTGCGTCATGGCGCCAATCTGCGCTTCGGTGAGCAAAACGTGCTGCCGTTGCAGCAATGCCGCCACCAATCCGACCGTCGCCGCCCCCTCGCGGGATGACAGAACCGCCCGCATTTTTTCCAGTCCGCGCTGGGCGCGCTTCGCCACCGCCTCTGGCTTGATCGCCAGGCACTCGGCCGTCTGCTCCAGGCTCAAATCCTCCAGATACCGCAGCACGATCACCTGCCGCTGCGGCCCATTCAGCCGCGCCAGCGCCGCATCGATCAGCTCGCGATTCTCCGTCGTCCCGGCATCCCTATGGACATGCATCCGAAGTTCCCCCGCTTGCCGGGTATGTTTCACTCGCCTCGCCTCAACCCGCCGTGCATTCTGCGCGCCACAATCTTGCCGCCCGGTACAGCCATCCTCCAAGACTCTGATGATGGCGCAATCGCCGCGCGTGCCGCGCCAACAGCAGAAACACCGCCTGCGCCACATCATCCGCCTCGTGCGGCGCAAGCCTCCCCACCGCCGCGCACACCATCCCCCCATGCCGCCGCACAAGTTCGGCAAACGCCGCCTCATCCCGTGTGGCCGCAAATCTCGCAAGCAATTCCCGATCGCTCATCAATCTCTCTAACCCCACTCTGTCCGCTCACCCCCAGGACTTGACAGGAAAAGCGTTTGGCTCTCCCCTGATTCATTCGAACTCCAAACGCGCAATGCGGGCGTAGGGTACAACCGAAATGGCCGTTTCGCCCCCGTAAGGCCAACAACAGCCCCGGAAACTCGGATGCAGAGACAGACATGACAGACGGACGATTCATCCTGCAGCCAAGTTGAAGCTGGTCATCCCCTTCAACCGCAGCCACAAACAAGTGTTCAATATAATCGGTACAACATATCAACATCTGCTTGTGCAAAACATCCGGCTCACACCATACCTACACCGTGCAAACCGGTCGGCGCAAAAGCCACCCGTGGGGGTCGCCGATGCAGTCGCCAGAACACCGCCCGCCCCAATGGATCCACTTTCGTCATCAATACGAGTCAGGGATCAAGTCATGCGCACCGGGTGGAAGAACGCACGGGCGGGTTCGGAAGATCCGCGAACACTCCCACGAATCACCAACCGAATCAGGTGCTTCCCGCGAGCAGCCGCCCGGCCAAACGCTCAGCGATCCTTAACCATCTGGCGGAAATTCTCGGCCAGGGTCCGATTGATAACTTGCGTCCATCGGAGGCTCTGCGAAAATATGAGCGTTACACTTTCGTTCCGCTCTGTTGAAGTCGATCAACACGATGGCTGCCGCAAACGGCACCGCGTCCATTGGGTCGCTCCGGCAACATCGCCTCGGCGCAGCGTCAGGGAGCTGACTCAAATCCGTCGAAGAGTAGCGTCTGATTTTATCCGGGCATCATTCATGCGAATTCTGGTTGTCGAGGATCATCCGCTCCTGGGGCAGTCGATCACTGACGGGCTTCGGGAAGAGGGCTATGCCGTGGATCACGTGCTGGACGGATCCGAGGCACTGCATCTGGCGGAAACGCGGCCGTATGACGGCATCGTGCTGGATATCCTTCTGCCGCAAACCGACGGGTGGAGCGTGCTTCAGACACTCCGTCGCAAGTCCATCAAGACACCCGTGCTGTGCCTGAGCGCGCTCGGATCAGTCGAAGACCGCGTGCGCGGGCTGCAACTTGGATCAGATGATTATCTGGTCAAGCCGTTTGCGTGGAATGAATTCCTGGCGCGGATGCAGTCGGTCATTCGACGGGGGCACTGCAAGGCGTCCCCCATGATCACGGTTGGCGATCTCGAAGTCGATACGGCCAGGAAGCTCGTGCGCCGCGCCGGAAAGCGAATCGATCTGACGGCACGGGAGTACACGCTGCTGGAGTTTCTGGCGCATCGAGCCGATCACGTCCTGTCCCGCCAGGAAATCTGCGATCATCTTTACGACCAGAACGAGATTACCACCACCAATGTCGTCGATGTATACATTCGCTACCTGCGGCTCAAGATCGACGAAGGATTCGAGACGAAACTGATCCACACGCATCGTGGGCAGGGCTACATGCTGTCAGCCAATCCAGAGTAGTTCGATGACCCGCCGTATCGCGCTTGCCATTCTGATCTGCGTCTGGAGCATGCTGCTGTTCGGAGGGGTAGCGGCCTATTTCAGCGTGCAATCGATCCTGATCGGCGATCTGGACTCGCTTCTCTATGCCCGGGCCGTGGCGCTGCCGGAGTTGATCCAAGGCGGCAGCTTCGATCCGGCGCATACGCCCCAATACGACTGGTCGGACACTTACACGATCATCCACGATCCCACCCGTCCCCCCGGCAAGTACCACAAGCCCGTCCTCCTCGACGCCCGCTTTACGCAGTCGGCCAAGGGCATTCCTGAACGCACGCTGCGCATCGCAGCAACCTCGCACTCCAGGGAGTCCGGCCCCATACCGGTCATCGTCGCCTACAGCGGCTCGATCGCGCACATTGATCTGCTGTTGAGGCGCATCCGCTGGGCGCTCTTCGGTTTTGTCGCGGTCGCCAGCCTGGTTACGGCCGCGGTATCGATCCGGGTTTCCCGGCTGGTCCTGCGCCCGCTCAGCTCAACGGCAAGCGAGATCGGAACCATCGACGAGCAGCGGCTGAGCGTGCGCATTCCAACCAGTGGAATGCCCTGTGAGTTTGTGCCGGTGGTTCAGCAGTTGAATGATCTGCTGGAACGGCTCGAGCGGGCCTTCGCCGGGCAGAAGCGATTCGTCGCAAGCGCCTCCCACGAATTGCGGACTCCGGTGGCGGCGCTGGCAACCACGCTGGAGATCGCCGAGCGCCGCGAGCGCGACCCGGAGCGCTATCGGCAGACGATCGCGCAGTGCCTCTCTCAGGTGCAGGTGCTTCACGTGCTCGTGGAGCGATTGATGGAACACGTCAGCGACGAAGCGTTCAACGACGAAGAGCCGAGGGAGATCGATGTCGCGGCATTGGCAGATCAGTGCCTCGATGCCGCAGCAGCCCTGGGCGAGGCAAAGAACATCGAGATCGTCCGCACCGGACCCCGTCCGCTCTGGTGCCTCCTGCCGCCCAACCGGATGCGCAGCGTAATCATGAATCTGCTGGGAAACGCCGTCGACCACAGCCATCCCGGCGGGCGAGTCGAAATGACCTGGATGCACGATGGTGCGAACTTTCGTGCCCGAATCGCCGACGACGGGCCGGGGATCGCCCCCGAGCATCTTCCGCATCTGTTCACGCCGTTCTACCGCGCCAACAAATCCCATCAGCAGCGCGGGCATCATCTCGGCCTGGGGCTGTTCATCGTGCAGTCGCACCTCAAGGCAATGCACGGCACGTGCCGCGTCGAAAGCCGGCCAAATGAAGGCGCGGCTTTCGCGGTCGAGATCCCCTGCCGGCAGGTTGACGCTCCCGCTCCGGCAGCATCCGAGTTGGTTTCCACCAGCTAACCCGGACCGCCGCACGCGGCATATCCGATCAGTCGAATACCTTCGCGGTCGATCGCCTGGCGAATTCGCAGGTCGGTCAGCGTGCGGATTTCCGCTTCGCGCTCGTGGGCGTAGATGCCCTGATAGTCCTCGGTGACATACCCTGGATGGCAGGAGAACTCCGTCAGGCCCTGCGGCGCTTCCTCGTGCAACATTCGCTGGAGGGATGCGACGCTGACATGCTCGAGTTCGGTCACGCCCCATTCCCATTGCGCGTAAAAGCCGCCGACGAAATTGACTTTGCCGTCGCCGCGAACGGGAACGCCGATCGGCTCACACCACTTCAGGAAATGCTCGAAGAGGTGCTCTTCACGATGCGCATGACGATGTGAATCGATATGCGTGGGTTGGCGGCCCATGAGCTTTTGAAATCGATCGAGCTGGCGGTTGAGTTCATCGTGCGTCGCGATGAGATCGTGCGTATCGAAGTCGCGCTCGTCTTCGCCCCAGACGTCAAAATGAAGACCCACCGAGAGAGCTGGATTCTCGTCAGCCCATCGCACGGCCTCCTCGACGGCCCGGCCAGTCACCATGAGGCTCGTGCTGGTGACAATCCCCCCCTGGTGGCATTCCACGATGCCGCGCGTGATCCCGGCGGTTTGACCAAAGTCGTCGGCGTTGACGATCAGGTAGCGCATCACAATCCAATCTCTCGCAACACCTTAGCCCCGATTCTCGGCGCACTGAGATATGCGTCGGCCAGCGCCCGGGCGGCATGGCAGTGCCTCGGGTAATCACTGTTGATGGCATCGATGGCAGCCAGCGCCTGCTCCGCCGCACCAAAGGCAAATAGACCCTCGCCGGTCGGAATGACTTTTCCGAAGTCCGTATCCTGGGCAATGACCGGTTTCCCGCTGGCGAGATAGCACGCATCGCGTTCGCTGAACCAGCCGCTGCGCAGGCGCACGTTCTGGTCCTTGGCGACGGTAAATTCGCCTCGCGACTGGTGAAAGTAGTCGCGGTACGCACCGAAGATGTCCAGCGACATCTGCAAGGGCGGCGTCAGGTTCCAGCCGTGGGACTGCAGCTTCTGGCGATCCTTTGCATCGTCTGGCCACATCGCCAGTTCAAATCGCTGGCTCGTTCTTCGTGGCAGATCGATCACCTTTTCCCACTCGTGATGCTTGCTCCAGTGGTAGGTCTGGCCGTTATAGGTCACGTCGCTGCCGGACTGGCGGTAGTTTCCGATCGTCGTGAAGTACTTCGCCCGTGGATCGAACGCCATCGGCCAGAGTTCGAGGTCGATCGGCTGGCGAATCTTCTTGAAATCGACGCCACACGTCGGCACGCCGCAGTCTTGCGTGCCGTAGTTCTCGCCGTAGGTGAAAATCACGTGATGATCGGCGAACGCCTGGCGGGTGTGCTTGTCGCCATTGGCAAGCCGCAGCTCCGCGGTAACCGGATCGGTCTCCACATAAACTCGCAGCTCGGCTCGACGATGTTCATCGCGCAGATCCGTTGCGCCGACCACGTTCAGGAGCACATCACAATCGCGATAGAGCTGGTTAAGCTTCGATTCGCTCAGACCCCAGCAGGCGTCTTTGCGATCTGCAAGGCGAAAGGCCCATTGATCCTTCAACCCAATGCGATCGAGGCAATTGGCAATGTGCCGGGTCGCGTAGGAGCAATCGTCACTGACCTGATTCAGCTCCGGGTGATAGGGCCAGACGGTGTCGTCTTCCACGTACCAGACCTCGTGGCCAAGTTGCGAGAAGGCGCGTAGCCAATTGAGATAAAGCCAGGTCTGCCCGCCGAAGGGGCAGCGGCCCATCATGCCAAGGATCACCACTCGCAGGCGGGAACTCAAGCAGCCCCCCGGGATCTAGCGACTCCATCGTAGAGCGATTCAACACGATCGAGGTATTTCTTCATCGAGAATTGGGACATCACCCACTCTCTTGCATTCTGGGCAAACTGGTTTCTCAATCGCTGATCGCCTGCGAGGCGAGCGATCGCGTCACGGATAGCGCTCGGCGAATCCGGCGGTACAAGAATTCCTGTCTGCCCGTCAAGCACGGCTTCCGGCGTCCCTCCCGTGCTACAGGCGACGATGGGTTTGCCGCAGCTCATAGCCTCGAGGTAGACGTTTCCCGGTCCCGGCTCGAAGCGGGAAGGCCCTGCGAGCAAATCCGACCAACCGTACTCGGCGGGCAGTTGGTCGTGGGCAAGGTTGGGACGGAACTCGAAGCTCGCATCTGCACCCGCTGCAGCGATCTGCGCCTGAAGCCGGCTTACGGTTTGGTCTTCCGTGACTTTCCCGACGGTACGGAGCACGATCAGCGGAAACTCTTTGCGAAGGGCCAACACCGCTTGGACCAAAGCGGGAAATCCTTTGGACTGGCTTGGCTTGCCGACAAACAGAATCCTGGGAGAGCGCGAATCCGGGGGAGATGGTTGCGGACAGAATGCGTCGGTGTCCACACCGCTGTAGATAACTTCGATTTCATCGAGCGGGTAGCCATATTCGGTGGCACAGAATGCTGCCGTGTTGCGGCTTGATGCCATCACCAGACTGGAGTTGTGGATGACCGCTTTCTCCAGAAAGCAGCCGGTACGGTGCCACGCGCTGCCGGGAGGCGGCCAACCCGAATGCTCGGCAAACATCGCGAGCGGACCATGGAGTTGAAGCGAACAGCGGTGGCAATTGCGCTCGCGCTCGTCAGTCTGAAAGATGAACCCCTCACCGCCGTACTCGGGAAAGTGGATGATGTCGAAAGGCGATTCGTCATCGAGTTCCCGCACCTTCTTCGCCGCCGCGATGCTCCAACTCAGCCAGAAGGCGGGCCCATCATAACCGAGCGAGCCCAGATCGGGGGCGGCTATGCGGTGGACGATCGCTGCGCCATCGCGGCTTATGCGTCCGGCGTGATCGCCACTGGCGCTGACCACATGAAGGTCATGCCCGCGCCGGCTCAATCCCCGAGCCTTGTGCCGGGTCTGCGTGCCAATGCCGCCCCATCCGGTTTCGGGCGGATATTCGAAAGAGACCAGGCAGATTCGCATATCGCAGCACGCTACTGGTGATCCAACTGATGCCAAAGATCGTTCCAATTGTTTGGATCATCATGCAGCATTTTGTCGTTATAGTCAGGTGAGAGGGGATTGTTCACCGAATCGAGCCCGATATTTGGAATGCTCGCGATCTGCTTATCGAACGCCGACCGGTTGACCCATCTGGCCGATCCATCGGCATAGTAGACGTTGATTCCCGTCTTATGCCGCCGGTCAACGAAATAGGGCGTGGGGGCGAGATCCGCCAGGAGCGCGCGGCTCTTGAGTTGTGATAATAGAGGCATCTGCTCGGGCCATGCTCCCGATTCATTCCAGTTATCCGTCGGACGCGTACCATAGCCGCAACGCGTATTTTCAATGCCCGAGCCGACTAACGGCTCCACGGGCGGCCAGGGGTTCTCGGGCGTATTGAACTGATACCGGGCCAGCGGTTCGGCGGGGCAGAACAACGACTGCGGCGACTCCATGAGCTTCTCATGGTAGAGCAACCCGAGCATCAAATAGAAGCTGGCATGGACCCATCCATCGTTCTCGTTAACGTGAATCATGAAATTCGACTGCTTTTGGCCGCCCCAATAGCCGATGGGAACCCGGCCATGGTAGGTAATCGAATAGATCTGAAGGGCCGTGCCAAGCTGGCGAAGATTGCTCAAGCACTTGGTGCGCAAGCTGGCGTCGCGCGCCTTGCTTAATGCCGGAACGAGAATCCCGATGAGAACCGCGATGATCCCGATCACGACGAGAATCTCAACCAGTGTAAAAGCTGAAGCGCGACGACGGGATCGGGGCGATATTGATAGCACCCTCCGTCCTCCCGGCAAAAGCCGATATGTTTCGGTCGATCCAGAGCTCATTCAACACCACCTCAGAATCGCAGAGCAACGAGTGCCGTTTCAGCGCGTTACATGCTCCGCTCGATCAGATCATGCAGTACCACTCCGGCATCAAACCATTCCTCCGCTAACCGTCGCGCCGCCTGACAATGGCCGGCGTAATCCTGATCAAGGCTGCGGACCGCGGCGACCGCCTCGGCCGGCTCGCGATACGCAAGCAAACCACGGCCACAGGGAATTACGTCGCTGAAGCCCGTGTCCTGCAGGACGACCGGACGCCCCAAAGCGAGATACCCCGCACTGCGATCACTGAACCAACCGCACCGCGTGCATACATAGCCATGCTTGGCGACGCAGAACTCGCCCTTCGAGCGCAGTCAGGTATCGCTGATAGGTCCATGGATCTCGCGAGATCTCCAGAGGATCAGCAAGCTGCCATCCGCCGGTTGCAAATCTGTCCTTGATCTCCGCCGGTCCGTTGATCGCGATCTCCATCTGAGCACCGGCCGTTTGGGGAAGATTGAAGAACCGGCTGAACTCGCGATCCTTCTGGCCGTAATCGCGCCCGGCATGCGTGTGGTCGCCGTAGGCGGTCCAATTGATCAAAGTGCTCAGCGGTCGGTTAGGATCGCCTTCTTCAAACGGCCATAGATCGAGAATGACGGGCTGCCGCGTGGGAAGCCAGCGAAACCCGCCGGTCGGCATGCTGCAGTCGCGTCTGTGCACGTTCTGGGCATAGGTAACGCGGACATGATAGTTTTCCAGCGGACCGCCGATGCCGTGCCCCCCGATCTGCGTAAACACTGGATCCGTATCCACCAGACAACGACGGCGGCAGAGCGCCAACTCATCAATCCAGTTAATATTGCTAAGGTTGAAGTACACATCGCACTCACGGCAGAACTGGGCGAGTTGCTCTCGCGGCATGCCGTACGCGCGGCCATCAGCCCCCAGGAAACACCATCGCCCGCTAAAGCCGCAGCGATCGAACACGCGCTGCATGTAGGCGATGCCGTATGCAGGATCGTCGCCCATCTCATCCCGCGCGGCGTCGTAGCAGGAGTTCGGCCAGCCGAAGTGTTCCATGAAGATTACCTCGTGCCCCATCCGCTCGAATCCGAGCAGGTACTGCAAGTGATGCCAGGTATGGCCGCCCAGCGGGTGACGAATGAGATGGCCAGAACAAATGATCTTGAGCGACATGCCCATCTCCGAACGCTACGACACCGCCACTGCCGGCCTGCCCAATTGCAGTTCGAGAAACCGCCGATAGAGACCCGCCCGACCGGCCAATTCGTTTGGCGAGCCCTCATCCGCGACGCGCCCATCATTCAGCACGACAACGCGATCCGCGGACTGAACGGTGCTGAGCCGATGAGCGATGACAAAGCAGGTCCGCCCTTCACACAGCCGACGCAAGGCCGACATCACCAGTCGCTCCGACTCGGCGTCCAACGCACTCGTCGGCTCATCCAGAACCAGCACCGAGGACTCCCGCAACAGCGCCCGCGCTATCGCGATCCGCTGTCTCTGGCCCGCCGACAGTGTGCAGCCTCGTTCTCCGATGGTCGTCTCGTATCCCGCCGGCAGTCTCTCGATAAACTCCAACGCGTGGGCCGCCTCTGCAGCAGCCTCGATCTGCTCCCGGCTGGCTTGCGGATTCCCATACGCAATGTTCTGCGCAATTGACATCGGCAGCAGGATCGGCTCCTGCGGGACCACCGCCACCGCCCTTCTCACATCCGACAGCTTCAGATCCCGAAGATCCATCCCGCCCAGCGAGACACGCCCTTCCCATGGATCAAACAGCCTCGGCAGCAGCGACAGCAGCGTCGTCTTTCCCGCCCCCGTCGGGCCCACCAGCGCCACCGTCTGGCCAGGCAACGCTTCCAGGCTCACCTCGTGCAGCACCGCCTGATCCCGCTCATATCCAAACGTCACTTTCTCAAATCGAACCCACAGACCCTGCCCCTTCCGCATCGCCAACGGACGCGCTGACGGAGACTCACAAACGTCCTGCTTCGAATCCAACACCTCCAGAACGCGCTGAGCGTTGGCACGCGTCGCCCCCAGCGTGCTGGAAAGATACGCCATCGCCTCCAGCGGCCCGTAAAAGGACGCGCAATAGGCGAGGAAGACCAGCAGTCCACCGAGGGTCAGCTTGCCATCCAGCGCATGCCAGCCACCGACGACCATGACGGCTGCCGTCCCCAGCGCCATCACCATGCCGGTTCCCATCTTGAATTGAAGTTGCGCAACGATGGTCGCAAGATAGCTGTGCTGAGCGCGATCTGAGCACTGGCGGAATGTCTCATCACCGGCGTGTTCGCGGTTGAACAATTGCACCAACGGAACCGCGGAGAAGGTCCGCTCCGCTACGGTCATCACCGCGCTCTCCGCCTCCTGCTGCTCAAACGCTCGGCGGCTCATCGGGGCATAAGCAACCTTCATAACGATTCCCAGCGGAAGGATGACCCCGATCGCGACCCATGCCAGGATCCAGTCGAGCCTGTACATCAACGCGAACATACACCCGAGGGTTGCGACGCTGCTGAGCAGCGGAATCAACACACTCACCAGGAGATCGCGGGCACAGGCACTGTCGGTGGTAACACGGCGGACCAGATCGGCCGCGGCGCGCCGAGTGTGAAAGAGAACACTCAGCGCCTGTAGATGATCGAACAGCCGTGCACCAAGTTGGTATGCCGCGCGGTTGCCGAACCCGTTGAGCAAATAGTTCCGTGCAACTGACGCTGACTGGTTGATGATGAAAATGATCACCATCGCACCCGCCAGCCAAGCGGCCTGTGCGGCAGGGCTATGGGCTCCGGGAAATGCAGCGAACCATGAAGGAACTCCACCGCCTCTGAGCACCCGATCGACGAGCCACTTCATCGGCCAAGGCGTTAGCGCGCTCGCCGTGGCTCCGACCACAATGAGCAGCACGATCGCGCTCAGCGTCACCAGCGAGGGGCGCGAATAACGCAAGAGCCTGAGCCACCACAGCCTCACGTCGCCACCTCCCCCGCGGCTTTGGCCATCACGTGTTCGGGCGCCGACACGCTTGCCGACTCAAGAAGCTGCGCGGGTGATCCACGGTCAACCACCCGTCCGCGGTCAAGGACCACAACCTGATTGGCATCTCGAACCGTCGAGAGCCGATGAGCGATGACAAAGCAGGTCCGCCCTTCACACAGCCGACGCAAGGCCGACATCACCAGTCGCTCCGACTCGGCGTCCAACGCACTCGTCGGCTCATCCAGAACCAGCACCGAGGACTCCCGCAACAGCGCCCGCGCTATCGCGATCCGCTGTCTCTGGCCCGCCGACAGTGTGCAGCCTCGTTCTCCGATGGTCGTCTCGTATCCCGCCGGCAGTCTCTCGATAAACTCCAACGCGTGGGCCGCCTCTGCAGCAGCCTCGATCTGCTCCCGGCTGGCTTGCGGATTCCCATACGCAATGTTCTGCGCAATTGACATCGGCAGCAGGATCGGCTCCTGCGGGACCACCGCCACCGCCCTTCTCACATCCGACAGCTTCAGATCCCGAAGATCCATCCCGCCCAGCGAGACACGCCCTTCCCATGGATCAAACAGCCTCGGCAGCAGCGACAGCAGCGTCGTCTTTCCCGCCCCCGTCGGGCCCACCAGCGCCACCGTCTGGCCAGGCAACGCTTCCAGGCTCACCTCGTGCAGCACCGCCTGATCCCGCTCATATCCAAACGTCACTTTCTCAAATCGAACCCACAGACCCTGCCCCTTCCGCATCGCCAACGGACGCGCTGACGGAGACTCACAAACCCTCTGACCGGAATCAAGGATTTCCAGCACACGCTCCGCGCCAGCCTCGACGCCCTTAATGTTCCCATGCGTTTGAAAGAGGCCCGATGCCGCACCCTGCATCGCTCGCAGATAGGCGACGAACACCAGCAGACTGCCAATCGACAGCGCTCCGGCCAAATAGCGTCGTGCGCCGACATACACGATGGTCGCTAGACCTATTGTCGTCAGCAGCCCGGTTACCAACGCGTAGGTATTCTTGAGGAGGCTGTTGCGCTGTGAAATGGAAACCGCTGCATCAGCAAGCTCGTCAAATTCTTGCCGGTTCCTTCCGCGTGCGCCAAATGCCTGGACGATGGGGATCGCACCCATCGTCTGATGCACCAGCGCAAAGATTTTCGATTCGTTCTGGCGACCTATTCTCGCGCCCGCTTGATCCGCGGGCCAAAGACCAGAGCGGTCAACGCCAACGCGGGCGCCACTGCCAGCGCCAGCATCGTCATCATCGGATCGAGCATCCACGCAAGCACCCCCATCCAAAGCAGCATCGCCAGGTTCTGCCACGGCGTAAGCAGCAGTCCGTCGAACAGGGTGTACACACACCATGCGTCACCACTCAAACGGCTGAGAAGGTCCCCCACCGAATGTTTCGCATGAAAGGTCGGCGAAAGGCGCTGGGCTCTGGAAAACAGATCGCACTGCACTTGCCGGACCATTCGTTGACCGGCGAGGCTCCATAGCCACGTGCTCGCGGCTTCCACCAGGCTGCCAGCGACAAACAGCAGCACGCTTGCACCGGCGCCGAGCAGAATCAATTCCTTCTTGTCGTGAGGGAGGAAACGAACAAACGTCCCGCTTCCAGCCGGCTTCCCGCCCAGCGCCTGATCCACCAGGATCTTCAAAGGCCACGGAGACAGTGAGGTAAGTAGCGGCGCAGCGCCGCCAGCAACAGGATTGCCGGCAGTGTGCGCCACTGCGTGATAGCATATCGCAGCAACCGCGATGGCTTGCGCAGTTGTATCGCTCCGGCCATTCATGCTCCGCCTGCCAAATGCGCCCGGCACTTATTCGGATCGCCCGGCGAACGGCACCCATCGCCGCCGCCATCTCCTGAACCGCCACCGCCAGCAGGAGCACCGCAAGAATCACAAACACGATGCATCCGTGCAGCCCCGGCACGACGATCGCCGATCCGAGGGCCCCCAACAGCACCAGAGAACTGACGCTCGCGTTGGTAACCATTGGCCTCGCGTTGATGCGAATCATCTGCTTTCCCGACCCGTGCTCTTCCGTCGTCATCTTCAGTCGCACGGCACCGAGCGGACCGCCGAGCACTTTAATGTCCCAGTCATCGAAACTCCCGCCGCGACAGGTGACGACATTCTTTGCAGCCAAAGCGCCCTCGATGTCCGTGAGGCGGTCAGGGATGCTGCGCCATTGCTCGCTCCAGATTGACCATGATCGCGGCCGGGGGAACGCGGCAGCCCCCCGGGAATGCCGGAATCTCCACGGCGTCAGTCCGCTCGACAGGCGCCCCAGCAATCGTGCCGCCGGCTGCACGAGATACAACCACCAGATCACGAATCGGCGGCGCCAGACATCCGTCCGTGGCATGAAACCGTCATTTCGTATCTGCCGAATTGCGGTCGCTCCGGCAAGAAGTGGAATTGCCGTTGCGACGATTAATAGTGGCACCATCACCAGCAACGGATGCCAGGCAATACTCATTGCCGACATCCCGCCGAGAATCATGATGATCAAATACCATTCCGGCGTATGCGGAAGCGCCGCGAACGTTCCCCCGCGGGTTCGATAAACCGACTGAAACAGGGCGCTGCCCCACGTTCCGTGATAGATCCGCGAAACCTTCCACGCAAGACCAGGCAACAGTGCGCCACCATAAACATGCCCCGACCACGACGGATGCCCCAGCGCGTTGTACTTTGCGGGCCATTTGTGTTCAAGAATGGCCTCCGCGCGACCGTAATGAAACTGCTGCCTCCAGTAAGCCCGAGCCGAATTGCGGCGGCGATGCCAGACCATCGCCGCCGGAGCAAAGCCGATCGTCCAGCCGTGATTCTGAATGCGCCAACGAACGTCAACGTCATCGCCGGCAATGCGCATCTGGGGATCGAAACCGCCGATCTCCAACAGTGCTTGCCGGCGGAATGCCATGTTGCAGCCCGGCACGTGCTCTGCGACCTCATCCGTCAACAGAACATGGGTTGGACCGCCTGGCGCCCGTGCAACGCAGTCGGCAATCATTCCGCCGTCTGGCGGAGCAATGTTAGGTCCGCCGATCGCCACATGACTCGATGTCTCGAATTTTAGTATCAGGTAGTTCAGCCAGTGGGGATCCGGCGCCGCGTCATCATCGATGTACGCAACAATCTCACCGCGCGATGCCATCATGCCGGTATTGCGCATGGCTCAGGCCGTGGTTCTCGGTCGAGATCAGGCGCACGTCATACTGCCGAACGATTTCGCCAACGTTGTCTGTCGAGCCGTCGTCAACGACGATGACTTCAAATTTAGGATATTCAAGCCGCCGGAGCCCCTCCAGGCATTCCCGAATCGTCCGGCTACCGTTGAATGTACAGACCACTACCGAGACGAGCGGCAAGTTCCTGTCAGACACAAAAGGCGCGTGTGCAAACGCCTGTCGCACGCTTTCCAGCGCCGGCTTTTCCTGCCGATCGCGGGTCGTCAGACCGAAGTCCCAATCCTTAACGTCCGCTCCGCCACGATGCCACCGGTCGGTCCATGAAAAAGCAAATGCCCCCACCGCTCCACCAGCAAAGATGCTCTCGATCTGCCACGCGAGTGTGTCGGCCTGTGCTTCTACTCCATTGCGACGGCTGTCGAGACCCACTTCACCAATCACCAGCGGCCGATCTCCGGTAATGTTCTGAAGTCGCGCCAAATAAGCATCGAGTTTCTCTTTTGCGCTCCAGATAGACGTTGAAGCACACGAAATCGAGAAAGGGCAAGTGCAGGTATTCAGTGGACGGGTAGTTAACATAAGTAACCAGCCCGACCGGATCCTCCGCCTTGGCAATTCGGTAAAGCCGCTCGAGAAATCGCTCGACGCGCCGCGCTCCATACCAGCGCACAATCGGTGAGGGAATTTCATTGCCAATGGCGTACCCCATGACCGCGGGATGATTGGCACAGGCCCGCACGCCGTCGCGCACGCGCTGCTCGATGGCCCGCATTCGCCGGCGATCGTCCAGGAAAGTGATATGCTGCTCCCACGGCAAGCCTACGAAAATCCCGAGCCCCTCTTCCTGCGCCAGATCCAGCAGCCACCTTGGTGGAACTGTGTACAACCGCACCGAGTTGATCCCCCGTCGGGCCATTTGGTGGAAATCGTCCCGAACTTCAGAATGCAACCCGTATTCGCAGCCGTTCGCATCGGGCGCAAACGGGCCATACGTGACGCCGCGGAGATATACTTTTTGCTCGGGAGAAAAGAGAAACTTGCCGCGAGCACAGACACGAAGCGATCCCTCTGACCGGGCCGGCGATCTCTCCATGCCCGTCAGTCGTGGCGCCGGAATGAACTCCGTCAGCGACATCTCGCCCTCTTTCCCGCTCCGCGCACTGCTGTGTGTAGATCAGCTTGTCAGATTCTAGATTGCTATTGCTGGTGACAACAGTACATCGCGTAACCCACACTTGTGCAGCGACGAGCTACCGTTGTGCGCACGATCCGCAGAGCTCAGTATCAATGCTGAATCGTCGATCCCGAAACGTGACACCCACGTGCGCGGTGCCTGAAAAGACCTCGGTTTTGCACAGTTCGACAGCCGGTTGGCTTACGATTGGAAAACAGTCTCGCCAACCTGCCTTGAAATACAGCCCAGCGAATGTAACCCCCGGACATTAAGTTGTCATGAGTTACGCCAGATTTGCCTTGGTTTTCGCACCGAAGCCTTGACAGTTGCGCAGCGACCGGCCATCCCAAGCAGGGGGACAGGTCAAGTCCCAGTTTTGCTGGAAAAAGTGGACGGGGCGGGCGGCACGGCTGGGGTGTGCCGCCGCTTGAAGTTCTCGTTCATCTCCTGGCGTAGCTGTCGTAGTTGCTCGCGTTCGAAGTTGGTCACCTTGAGCTTCCGCCATTTCTCCGAAGCTCGGAGCACCGCGGCGAACATCAGCTTGAGCATCGGCCGCTCCCCGAACGCGTGCGGCAGCACCTTGGTCCGCCGGCGATTCTCCTCGAACAATCGCTCCAGGAGATTGGTCGAGCGGATCGCCTTGCGGTGCGTGACCGGAAAGACCAGGTGTGCGATGCACGCCTCGAAGTCTTCAAGGAAGCACGCCACCGCCGTGGGGAACTTCTTCTGCCAACGCTTGATGAACGGCTCTTTCAGCAGCCGCGCGGTCTCGGGGTTGGCCGCCTGATAGACGCTGTTCGCCTCTGCTTTGATCTCCGGCCAGAGTTGCTCATCAGTCACTTTCGCCTGCAGGTTACGCATCTTGTGCACCAGACATCGCTGGCGGCTCGATCGCGGGAAGCATTCTTCAGCCGCCTTGATCAGCCCCGGCGCCCCGTCCGTCGTCACCAGCGGTCAAGTCCCAGTTGTGCTGGAAAAAGCGGACGGGGCGGGCGGCACGGCTGGGGTGTGCCGCCGCTTGAAGTTCTCGTTCATCTCCTGTCGTAGCTGTCGTAGTTGCTCGCGTTCGAAGTTGGTCACCTTGAGCTTCCGCCATTTCTCCGAAGCTCGGAGCACCGCGGCGAACATCAGCTTGAGCATCGGCCGCTCCCCGAACGCGTGCGGCAGCACCTTGGTCCGCCGGCGATTCTCCTCGAACAATCGCTCCAGGAGATTGGTCGAGCGGATCGCCTTGCGGTGCGTGACCGGAAAGACCAGGTGTGCGATGCACGCCTCGAAGTCTTCAAGGAAGCACGCCACCGCCGTGGGGAACTTCTTCTGCCAACGCTTGATGAACGGCTCTTTCAGCAGCCGCGCGGTCTCGGGGTTGGCCGCCTGATAGACGCTGTTCGCCTCTGCTTTGATCTCCGGCCAGAGTTGCTCATCAGTCACTTTCGCCTGCAGGTTACGCATCTTGTGCACCAGACATCGCTGGCGGCTCGATCGCGGGAAGCATTCTTCAGCCGCCTTGATCAGCCCCGGCGCCCCGTCCGTCGTCACCAGCAGCGGATCGCATAGTCCACGCCGCTTCATGTCCTGAATGAACTCCCGGCAACTGACCGTGTCCTCTTTGGTCCCGGGCGCCAGATGCAGCAAATGCTTGAATCCTTCCACATCGATGCCCCAGGCGCACAGCACCGCCTGGCGACGCTCCGACGGGTTCAGACGCTCAGCCACCCCATCGAGGAACAGATACGCGATCTCGTATCCCGCCAGATCGCGCGTGGCAAACGCCTCGTACTGCTGCCAGAGCACTTCCGTGATGTCGCTGACCGCCGTCTTGCTCAGCAGCTTGTTTCCCCCGGCATCGGTGAACGCCGCCTCGCTGTCGCGGGTCGAAAGGCCGCGGGCGAACATCTCCGTGGCCAACTGCTCCAGTTGCTGACTGCGGCCGCTCACGTGCTGGCGGACCTTCGACTCGAACGGCTCACCCCCCGTATCCGACACCTGCGGCACGGCGAAGGGGATCTGGCCCTCGGCGCTGTCGAGGCGGCCGGTGCGATAGCCGTTGCGGTAGCCTTTCACCGCCCCGCCGGCTTCACGCTGATAGAAACCGCGGCCAAGGAACTGGCCAACTTCCCGTTCCAAAGCTTCTTCGATGATCCGTTGCACGCCCAGGCGGATCAGCTCCGACCGGGCATCGCCGGCCCAGCCGTTGTCGAGAAGTTCACGAATCTGCTGGTCGGTCTGCACGGACGCGGGTAATCTCTTGCTCACGGGGTCTCCTTGCTTTGTCACCAGCAACAAGGATGTACCCCGTCTCTTTTTCCAGCAAGCTTAGGACTTCACCCGGGGGACAAGACGCCGGGGGTCCAGCGGCAATACTGCGGCGAGTCGGGGAAGATCGAGAACTGCGTGGTCGCACAGCACCTGTTGTTCACGGACAACGATGCCAAAAACCCTTTTTCCTGTGTGTTGGCCAGCGATCTGTATCTGCCGCAGAAGTGGGCGGATGACCGCGGCCGTTGTGACGAGGCGGGCATTGCACCGGAGCTGGCTTGCCGCCCGAAGTGGAAGATCGCCGTGGGGCAGGTGAAGCAGGCGCTGGCCGGCGGCGTGCAGCTCAACTGGGTGGTCTTCGATGAAGAGTACGGGATGGTTCCGGCGTTCTGGTTCGCGTTGGACGAGTTGGGACAGCGGGGAGTGGGCGAAGTGCCGGCCAACTTCCGCGCCTGGGTCAGACGTCCGGCCTGCAACAGCGGCGGCTACGCCTGCCACGCGGCCCGGCGCGTGGACAACCTGACCACGCACAGCCCGGCGTTCGTCAGCCAATCGTGGAAGCGGTGCAAAGTAAAGCAGACCACACGCGGGAGGCTGATCTGGGAATATAAGGCGGCACGCGTGCACCTGAGCGACTCATCGCATGCGAACCACAATCTCAGCGTCCCTACCGACCGGATGTACTGGCTGATCGTGATGCGTCAGCCCAAGACCGGCGAGATCAAGTACGTCATCAGCAACGCCGGCGAGAGCGTCGGCGTGGCGGAGCTTATCCGAGCTCTGCTGTCACGCTGGCATGTGGAGAAGTGGTTCGAGCACGCCAAGCAGGATGCCGGACTGGGCGACTTCGAGGTCAGGACCTATTTAAGCCTGATCCGACACTGGCTGTGCGTGCGACTGGCAATGTGCTTCCTGTCGGAACAGACCACCCGACTGCGGGGGGAAAAATGTGCAGATCACCTTCGAACAGATCTGCCAGGCCGTCTCGACGCTGGCGGCGAAGGTCTGGCCGCGGGATTGGAGGGCATGGTCGCAGTTAATGCGGCGATGTGCGTATTACCAACAACGTAATGCCGCAGCATACAAGAGCCGACACCGCTCAAAGGTTTTTGTAAACTCCTCGTAGCGCTGACATGTTAAGCGCTTTCAGTAACTCCGGATCGTTCACGCCGATGTAGTATTCGACGGCAACGATCGTCCCCCGGCGACCTTGCTCCCTCACCTCTTTTCCCGCAAATGCCGGCAGATCGAGTCCCAGCCGCGCCAGCTTTGGCTGGCGACGTTGTTGATTCTGATGCAAGGCCGCTTGTCGTAGTTCGATCGCCGTATCGATCACTTCTACCCTCGCGCATCGTCGAGCAACGCGGCCATTCCCAGGAGCGCAGCATCGTCCTTGAGGGCCGCTGCCTTGATGGCGATGTGGCGGCCGGCGGTGAAGGCATGGCGAGCGACGTACTGCTGAATGAAGGGGAGGATGACGTTGGCACTGCGCATGACACCGCCGCCAACAATAACGGCTTCGGGGTCGTAGGCATGGATCAGCGAGACGGCGCACGCGGCCCAGGCAAGGAGGCTGTGATTCCGCAGATCGGTCGCGAGCTCGTCGCCGCGCTGAGCCTGGGAAAAGACGGCGGCGTAATCGACGACCGGCTCCGATGCGAGGGAGCTTTTTGAGAAGCGCGGGTCCTCGGCGGCGGATGCACGCAGCGCCCAGCTCGACGCTTCGGATTCACTGCACCCGACATTGCCGCAGATGCAGGGTCGGCCGTCGAGGTTGGCCGTAAAGTGGCCGCCAAAGTTCCCCGCCAGGCCGTGCTGGCCGCGCAGAGGGACACCGTCGATGATGGCCGAGGTGCCGATTCCGGTGCCGAGCGTCATCATCACCATGCTTTTTAAGCCTCGGCCGGCGCCGAATCGCCATTCGCCCATGAGGGCAGCGTTGGCATCGTTGCAGAGGGCACAGGGCAATCCGAGCGTCCCGCGGCTCCACTGATTCAGATCCATTCCGACGGCGTCGGCGTATTTGTCCTTCGGCGTGGAAAGGATGTGGTCGCCGCGTGGCGTGACGACGCAAGGGACCGCCAGGCCCACACCGGAGCACTCCGCCAGCTTGCGCCCTGGTCGCGGGCGAATGACTCGAAGGCCTCGCGCACCCTGGGCAGATGAAACGCCAGTCCCCGCTCGGCCTGGGCGTCGATCATGGTCGAGCGGACAACCCGCTCGCCTTCGACCATGCCCAGTTTAATGCGTGTTCCGCCGAAGTCTGCTGTCAGTGCCGCCATGGGGGGCATTGTGACGCCAAGACGGTGGATTGCCAGTGCGCTCAATTCCGGCCCGGCAGGGCCGAACGCCTGGCCGCCTCTACTTTCTTTTCCAAATAAAAGGATATACTGGTCCTTAGAGGAACCCGATGGAGACGTACCGTTTGATTCGCCGCGCCGATGGAACGAGTTCGCTTGGGGTTGGTCAGCGGGCACACAGCCTGCTACGCCATCCACTTTTGAACAAGGGGACGGCATTTACCGAGGAGGAGCGCGATCTCTTTGGTCTGTATGGGCTTCTGCCGCCGCATGCGGACACGCTCGAGCAGCAGGTTCAGCGGATCTACGCGAACATTATGCGCAAGAGCGATCCGCTGGAGCGGCATATCGGGCTGTCGGGATTGCAGGATCGAAACGAAGTGCTCTTTTACAGGTTGGTGCTGGAGCATTTGGAGGAGTTTCTTCCGATCGTCTATACGCCGACGGTGGGCTTGGCGTGCCAGCAGTACAGCCGGGTGTTCCGGCGGGCACGGGGGCTGTGGATCACGCCGGCCGACCGCGGGCGGATCTACGAGGTGCTGGGCAATGCGCCGTACGATGATGTGCGGCTGATCGTCGTAACCGACAACGAGCGCATCCTGGGCCTGGGCGATCAGGGGGCCGGGGGGATGGGGATTCCGGTCGGCAAGCTGATCATCTACACGGTAGCGGCCGGGATCCATCCGGCGCAAAACCCTGCCGATCAGCCTCGACGTGGGGACGGACAATCCCGAGCTGCGGGCCGATGAACTGTATTTGGGATGGCGGCAGCCGCGTCTGCGGGCGCGGAATATGATGCGCTGGTCGAGGAGTTCGTGAACGCGGTGCAGCAGCGATTTCCGCGGGCGCTTCTGCAATGGGAGGATTTTAAAAAGCAGAACGCCTTTAACCTTCTGGAGCGCTACCGGCAGAAGATTCCCTCGTTCAACGATGACATCCAGGGGACGGCGGCCGTGGCGGTGGCGGGAATTCTTGCGGCAGGCCGCGCCAGCGGGACGCCGCTGGAAAAACAGCGGATCATCATCCTGGGGGGCGGGGCCGCGGGCATCGGCATCGCGCGGCAGTTGCAGCGGGCGATGCGGGTTGCGGGACTGAGCGGTGAAGCGTTGACGCGGGCCATCGCGGTGATGGACAGCGGCGGGCTGCTGATCGCCGGACGGTCCTTCAAGGAGCCGGCGAAGAAGGAATTCGCCTGGCCGGACGAGCTGGCGGCGAGCTATGGGTTTGCGGCGGACCATCCGCCGGATTTGTTGATGGTGACCAAAACACTGCGGCCCACGGTGCTCATCGGCGTGGGCGGCTGCCCGGGCGTCTTCGACGAGACGATCGTCCGCACCATGGCGGAGCACGTGCATCGGCCGGCGATTTTTCCCTTCTCCAATCCGACCAGCCAGTCCGAAGCGATTCCCGCTGACCTGATTCGCTGGACGCAGGGTCGGGCGCTGATCGCAACCGGCAGCCCGTTTGCTCCGGTCAGTTACGAGGGGCGGACGTACCCAATCGGCCAGGGAAACAACGCCTATGTCTTCCCCGGTGTGGGCCTCGGGGCCCTGGTGGCCGAGGCGAAGGTGGTGATGGATGCGATGTTCGATGCTGCGGCACAGCGCCTGGCCGAATCCGTGACCATGGCGGAACTGAAAAGCGGTTTACTGTATCCCCCGCTCTCGCGGCTGCGGGCGGTGAGCGCATCGATCGCCGAGGCGGTGGTGCGCGCGGCACGCGATGCGGGCGTGGGCGCGAGATCTCCGATGAGGAGATTCCCGCCGCCGTGCGCTCGAGCATGTGGTTCCCGGCGTATCCGCAGTACGAGCCTGTCTAGGAAATCACGCCGCTCATCCGCTGTGCGGGGAATCGTTCTGGCCGGCAATAGGGCACGGTTGGGCAGCGATCGGGTATGTCCGGATAATCGCAATCGTGTCCGGATAACCCATACACCGTTCCCCAGCACTGAAAACGCGGGAAACGGCCGCCTTTGCCCGTTTTGGGTCCGCATAACCCCATGCTTATGGAGCAAAAGCACGTGCTTATGGAGCAAAAGCACGTGCTTACGGAGCAAAAGCACCTGCTTACGGAGCAAAAGCACCTGCTTGCGGAACAAAAGCACCTGCTTGGGGAGCAAAAGCATCTGCTTGCGGAGCAGAAGCACCTGCTCATGGAGCGTCCGGCCCTGCCGATCGCAGGCCCCTGTGGGCTTCTGGCTGGAGTGAATCGGGTGGCGGAGAGTTCTGGCGGTCAGGCGCCTTTCACATCCCCGCTGGCTTCGAGGGCCTGGCAGATTTCGAACGTCGCCCTGCTCTTGTTGAGCGTGTAGAAGTGCAGGCCGTCCACCTGGTGGGACAGGAGATCGCGGCACTGCTGCATGGCGTATTCGACGCCTGTGGCCTGGACGGTTTCGGGGTTCTGCTCGACGGCTTCGAGCTTCAAAAGCAGCGGATGGGGGATCTTGGCGCCGCACATGCTGATGAAGCGCTTGATCTGGGCGACGTTGAGGATGGGCATGATGCCGGCGATGATCGGCACCTTGATGCCGATGCGGCGGGCCTGCTCGCGGAAGCGGTAGAAGTCGGCATTGTCGAAAAAGAGCTGGGTGATGATGAAGTTGGCGCCGTTGTCCACCTTGCGCTTGAGGTGCTCGAGATCGCGGATGCGGTTGAGGCACTGGGGGTGGCCCTCGGGATAGCCGGCGACGCCGATGCAGAAATCGTGGCGGCCGCGGACGCAGCTCACCAGGGCATCGGCGTTGGCAAAGCCGCCCGGCGTGGAGACAAACTGCATCTGCCCGGCCGGTGCATCACCCCGCAGGGCGAGCACGTTGCGGATGCCCGCGTTCCAGAGGTCGTCGAGGATGCCGCCGATTTCGTCAGCGGTGTGGCCGAGGCAGGTGAGATGGGCCATCGAGCGGATGCCGATCTGGCTCTGGATGCGCTCGACCAGGTCCACCGTCTGCTGGCGGCTCGATCCGCCGGCGCCGTAGGTGACCGAAACGTAGCTGGGCTTGAGGGGGCGCAGGTGCTCGATGGTCTTAAAAAGCGTGGCGAAACCCTGGTCCGTCTTCGGCGGAAAGAATTCGAAGGAGATGGTGGGCTGGCCGCGGCCAAGGATCTCATCGATGCGCATAATCTTCCATGGAATCACAGATCAACACAGACAAACACTGTTTCATTACGGATACGGGGCCATTTTGGGCTCATCGCCGGGAATTTCCAGGGCGCCGACCAGATCGCTCAGGCGATCGACCTGCATCTTCTCAAGATACGCGTTGAGGCCATCGACGATCTTGTTGGGGGCCGCGGGATCGACGAAGAGCGCGGTTCCGATGCCCAGGCCCGATGCGCCCGCGAGAATGAACTCAACGGCATCCTGCCAGTTCTGGATGCCGCCCATGCCGATGATGGGCACGCCTGCCCCCCCGCGCGTGCCGGGCGACCTGGCGATAGACCCTGGAAACCATATGCACGGCAATTGGCTTGATCGCGGGTCCGGAAAGGCCGCCGGTGATGTTCGCAAGCCGCGGGCGGCGCTTGTAGATGTCGATCGCCATGGCGGTGAAGGTATTCACGAGCGACAGGGCGTCGGCGCCGCCATCAACCGCCCCCTTGGCCGTCTGGGTGATGTCCTCGACGTTGGGTGACAGCTTGACGATCAGGGGCTTGGTCTTGAGGACTTGCTTGACCTCCCCCACCAGCTCCTTCAAGCGCTCGGCGTTGGTGCCGAAGGTCAGGCCATCTTTGACGTTGGGGCAGGAGACGTTCAGCTCGACGGCCGCGACGCAGTCCAGTTCCCCCATCGCGCTGGCGGTGACGAGGTAGTCTTGCGTCGAATGACCCGCGACGTTCACGATCACGGGGCAGGGCATCTGCTTGAGCAGCGGCACCTTCTCTTCAAGAAACCGGCATAAGCCGACGTTCGCCAGGCCGATGGCGTTGAGCATGCCGGCGCGGGTTTCCACGATGCGGGTTGGCTCGTTGCCCTTGCGCTCTTCGCGGGTGATGGACTTGGTGACGAAAGCGCCGAGGCGGGAGAGGTCCATGAAGTCGGCGTATTCCAGGGCGTACCCGCATGTTCCCGAGCAGGTCATGGTCGGGTTGGCGAGGGAGAGGCCGGCAATGTTGACGGAGAGGTCGGGCACGGTTGTGTTGTATGATGGGTTGGGTGATTTGCCAACTTAGCGCGAATCGCGGGCCCATCACGCGTCCGCATAGATGGTGTGCTTCGGCCGGCCGCGAAGGATTTCGGCGCGGCCCCAGGCGACGGCTTCGCGGAAGGCTTCGCTGTGCAGAAAGGCGTCGAGGTCTTCTTTGGTCTGCCACTGGCTGAAAATCAGGTAGCTGCCCCGCGATCGGACGTCTTCGTAGAGCCGGGATTCGACGTGGCCCTTCTGGGCCTTGAGGAACTCAACGGTCGAAGCGAAGCCCTTCTCAAACTCCTCTTCCTTGCCCGGAATGACGTCGTAATGCATGCCGATGGTGGTCATACGGGTAATCTTACCAGAGCAGATCCTCGGCCGCGAAGACAGGGCCGTCGGCGCAGGCGAGGCGATAGCGCCAGCCTTGCCCCGAGCCCTCGACGGCAAAGTCGCCCTTGACGCGGATGCAGCAGGACTGGCATGTCCCCATCCCGCAGGCCATTGCCCGCTCCACGGCTACCTGGCATTCGATGTCGCGCTCCAGTGCAATCTGGGCGACGCGCTTCATCATGAGTTCCGGACCGCAGGTGTAAATCACGGCCTGCGACAGATCGACCAGGTTTGAATCGAGGTACCGCTCAAGGGCCTGGGTGACAAAGCCACTGAAGCCGTAGGTGGCGTCGTCCGTCGTCACCACGGCGGGCACCTGATGTCGGGCAAACTCGGTAACGCGCACAGCGGGTTCGGCCGGGTCACCGGGCACATCGGACAGCCCGAATGGCAGCAGATCCTTGGTCGTCGCACCGCAGAACGCGATCGCGCGGGCCTTAAGTTTCGCTGCGAGATAAAACATGGGGGGAATGCCCACGCCACCAGCAACAAGCAGCCCGATGCCGCCCGGCGGTGGCAGTTCAAAGCAATTACCCAGTGGGCCCAGGAGGGAAACGGAGCCGCCCAATTGCAGGCGGCTGAGCCATTGCGTTCCGACACCAACCACACGATGGATCAGGTCGAGCTCGACACCGGTGGCGGAATCGCGCCGGCCGGCAAGAGAGAAGGGTCGCCGGAGCATGGCCATCGGGTCGAGTAGTGTTCGATGAGGGTTCTCCGCGCGACGACTTGGTTGCCAGTCAATTTCAAATTCCTGACCGATCTCCTCGTCCACGCCGTGACACAGCACTTGGACGAACTGTCCCGGTTCGGTTGCCGGGAAGACCGGGAGGGAAAGCGTGAGGCGATAATGCTCGCGACACAGTGGAGCGTTCGCTTTCACTGTCGCCAAGTACTGAGATCTGGTCCCACGATTCATCGCGCGGGATTCTAAGCATAAGAGCTGGAATTAAAACCGTCGAACTCGCAGAAGGCGTCCCCGCAAAGCAACTGTGCTGTAAGTTCTGTCTATAAAAAAACTTCCGGAGGGGTGGCTCCTATCCACCTCCGGAAGTGCGCGACGGCTAAAAGCCGCATATTCACGAGGTTTTGGTCGCGGCCACGTGTGCCACAACGGGGGCAACTATACCGGCATCCGTACGCCGCTGTCAATCAACACTCTAGCCGCGTGAGGATTTTATTCAAATCGCATAACATGCTATCATCTCACAACTTATGAATATTAACATTTCGCAATTCATGCGGCCCCAAGCGATAGGTAATCACTACGGACTGGCGGCAGGATGAGAGCGATTTTGAGGTTACGGTAACGCCCGGTACTGTGCCCGCCGCTTGGAGGTTTGATGAAGCGGGTTGATGCGGCTATCGCGATCATTGTCCGCCAAGACAAGATTCTCGTATGTCAGCGAAAGGACGATGACACGTTCGGCGGCTACTGGGAGTTCCCGGGCGGAAAGCAGGAAGACGGCGAGACGCTTGAAGAGTGTCTGGTGCGCGAGATATCGGAAGAACTGGCGATCTCGGCGCGGCCTATCAATCGTTTGACGACGATCGAGCATGACTACCCACACGTGCTGTTGCGCCTGCATCCGTTCATCTGCGAACATGAAGAAGGCGAGCCACAGCATCTGGAATGCCAGGCGTCGCGGTGGATCGATCCGCCAACGTTGTGGGATTATCGCTTTCCGCCGGCCAATGAGTCGCTTATCGAGGAAGTGGTAGAGTTCCTTGCCAATCGACGGTAGGGACTTTATCTAGTAGCTCTGGGCATAACGGTGATGCTCTTGGGGGTTGTGGGACAATGGTGCTCACAGACGCCGCAGCCGACGCAACCATCTGGATGGACGGCAATGCGATTGTTCTGCACCTCGATGGCCATACTGCCAATTGGACAGAGGTCCACACAGATCTGACAGGCCTCCCCGCGCGTCCGCAGGCAGGCGCGCGAATCCCAAATTGCTGTTCCCATGTCGATGTCAGCAATTGGGACGGGTAGGAGCGCTCCACTCGGGCAGTTGCGCATGCAGGGGGTGCCATCGCAGACGACGCAGGGATTTGTGGCCACATCAATGTAGGGTGCGCCGCCGGCTCGGGTGGCGCTGGGATCGATCTTAATGCAACGTACCGGACAGGCGTTGACACAGGTGCCACTGCGGCTGCATGTCCGGGTGAAATCGCTCTCGTTGATCGCGCCAGGCGGCGCAGCCATCGGACTGGAAAGTTTGTGGTCGGACGCGGCTGGATATGTCCTTCCAGCTTGCCCAACTCGTGCGTGATGCGCTCGATGTTGTCCAGACCAGCCGCCAGCGGCCTAAACAGTTCGCGCAGGCCGTGACGGAAGAATTTTCTGCGATCGATCGGGCGGTCGTCCTGACTCATTGCTGAGGGAGAATGATAGGGTCTGACGCCGCGAATTGCCCGTCACTGATGCAGCACGAATCGGACCGGGAGCGTCACCCATGCCTCGACGGCAATGCCGCCGGACATGGCTGGGGTGAAACGCCATTGGCGCAACGCCTTGACGGCGGCGGTATCGAATGTGGGGATGCCGCTTGGGCGCTTAACGTGCAGTTCCATCACGCGTCCATCGGATCCGATGCGAATGCTCAGCACCACCGTCCCCTCCTCGTGCCTGTCCAGGCATTGAAGTGGATACTCGGGGGGCGGGTTTCCGGAGACGGCCGTTGGGGGGCTGCCGCCGCGACCAGTCCTGGAAGGTGTGGTCTGGGTGGGATCTGGGCGTCGGGATAGGTATTGAACGCGTCAGATCCCAAGCCAATTCGCGAATCGGCGACGTTCTGAGCAAATACGGCAGCAGTGGGACCGAAATCCGTAGCGGTGAAAGCCGTCGTGTCGACGGGACTCATTTGGCGCGTTTCCGTCACAGCGTGCTTGAAGGAACAACCTGGGGTCGGAGGCGCCTGCGGCAAGTGCGCGCAGCGCGGGGGCTGGTGAAGTCGGAGCTGGTTGCGTGGAAATCAGTTCCAGATTTGGGAGGCCCGACGTGGTCTTACCCACCTGCGCCCCCCCCGCCGGCGGTCCAACCGGGCGGGGAGATATGACTGTCCCACCACCAAGCCACCGTTGCCGCACCTGCGTGCACAGCCGTCGCGATCGCGAGGGACAGAACGAACGTATGATCACGAGGGTAAGGCATCACCCCGCCTTAGGGCTAAAACTCATAGCCAAAGTTGAGGAAGAGCTTCGCCGCCGGCGATTCACTGCCGATCCCGATCAGGGGCGCGATGTCGAGATGCACGCGGCTTGCCGGACGGTATTGGATGCTCGGGCCCAGGAAGACCTCGTGGGTATAAGTGCAGCGATGACCGTGAATGTCGTAGAACGAAACCTGGGCTTCGGCGCCCACATCGAGTTTGGTGTCGATGACCGTGTAGCTCAAGCCACCCGCCCATCCGTATTCGTACTCGCGCTCGCCGCCAGTCTGGGTTTCCCAGAGGAGGTTCTGGCCCCAGTGCCACCGCGGAGCCAGATCGTCCCCGAGGAGCAGCTTGAGCTCGACCTTGTCGGGCTCCTGGTCAATGTTGCCGTACTTCGCATAGAGCGTGGGATTGCCCCAGATCTTACCCCAATCCGCCAGCGCGTAGCGGACTTCGACGGCGTTGTCGAAGAAGTTCTCCTCGCCACCGTCTTTGCGGACGATACCGTAGAAATCGAGCTGGAAGCGGTAAGGCAGTCCGAATTCCAGCTCGAAGATGTTCTGGGTTTCGGCGGGCCCGTGGCGCGGGACATCGGCGCGGAGCCAGTATCCAAACTCGACGGTTCCCTCGGGAACGACATAGATTCGCGTTCCGGGAAACCGCCGATCTACAGACCATCGCGGCTGCCCATACGAGCCGACACGATCGTCGGATTTCAAGGTGGGATTGCCTACTACCGTGATTGCGGGCAGCTCCCAACCCGGGAAGTGCGCTTTCGGCAGGCTGCGTGGCCGGCGGCGCATGCTCGGCAGGATTGATCATCGGCATCTGATCGAGCCAGAGCGGGCCGCTGTCTGCCGCACGACAATACACAGACGATCCGACCATGAGGACGACCGCCGCAACGAAACGACCTGCCCAACCCCGTGCCACCATCGGATCCTCCTTCATTTGGATGATGGGAACTTCTAGTGCTCGGTCACACCTTGATTTTGGGATAGACGCTGGCGAGTTTGGTTCGGGCATCGTCGATCTTCATCTGCCAGTCCACACCTTTCTGCCGGCGGTTCACGTCAGATGACCAGGCGGATGTTTCCCGCCGCAACGTGTCGATGTCGTCGAACCGCCGGCCGCTGATGCATTGACGCGTCATCGCGCTCAATTCGTTCTCGGCGATATTCAGCCAACTGCCATGCCTGGGCGTGTGACGGAACTCCAGACGCCGGACCAGTTGCCGCGCCCGCTCCGGCTCGAACACCTGGTAAAACGCCCCCTTCGTATGCGTGTTCAGGTTGTCGCTGACCACGATGACCTTCTGACACGCCGCGTATCGGCCTTCCAGCAGCCCGGCCATCTCCACTGCCCAGTCGGCTTTGGTCTTGGTCGCACGCACGCTCACCTGCCGCCAGACCGCCAGGGGCTCGGTGAACATGAAAAGGTTGGCCGTCCCCGCGCGTTCGTATTCGTAGTCGACCCGCCTGCCGTGCTTCTTTGTCGCCGGGATCGGCGTTCGCGTTTCCCTCAGCAATTGCACCGGCTGTTCGTCCATGCACAGCACGGGACAGGCCGGATCGTACGGCCTGGCGTAGGTATCCAGCACCTCTTCCATGCTCGCCACGAACTCGGCGTCGGCCTCTGGCGGGATGACCCAGTACTCGATCTTGCGGCTGGTCATGCCATTTTTTTGAGAGTCCGCCGAACCGTCTCGTAACTGATCGACTCCACGATGCTCAGTTCGACGACTTTGCGGGCCAGCAGCCGCAAGCGTCCAGTTGGCATATCCCGCCGGCGGCTTGCCCAATCGCGTGGCGATGATCTTGGCTTCCTGCTCGCCATCCAGCAACCTGGGGGTGGGCGGGTCCTTCCGCTTGACGCCCCCCAACGCCTGCTCGAAACCGCGTTCGCACAGGTTCCGCCGGACGTTCTCGACGGTCTGCCGGCGGCAGCCGAAGGCGTCGGCGATCTGCTGATCGGTCCAGCAGGGACCGTCGGCATCGGCCTTCAGCAGGATTTGGGCACGGCGAACCTTCTGGCTGGAGCCCTTGAACTTCCTGACGATCTCGGCGAGTTGCACCCGTTCTTCATGCGAAAGCCGAACGATAAACTTCTTCTGCACGCGAGCCTCCTTGCTCTGACGGCGATATGCCGCCAACCAGAAGGATCATCGGCAATCCCAAAACCTAGACATGACAAAACACTAGCACCCAAACGCGATCCAACCTAAATTGGGCAAAACTTGCTCAAGAACTGAGCGATTGACGGGAGGTTCGAAGTGAAATCGCTGCGCAGCAGAATCGCGATTCATCTCTCGCTTCTTGTAGTCGGGTCGCTGGTGATCGCAACGGGAGCGGCCATGGGAATTACGCGGCTGCATGAAGATCTCAATGTCGCGGTTCTCGGCTATCACGAACTGCGCCAACTTTACGAGGCGGGGTTTCAGGTTGCCGCCGCACGCGATGCGTTGGCGCAGCAGCCAGTAAATCGTGATAAGGCAACCGCATCGCTCGACGCCGCTGCGGCACGCCTTCAGTCGCAATGGGATGGCGTGGGGCCGTCAGCTCCGCTACCGTGGCTGAATGAATCGTCGCGGATGCGACTCATCACCCTTTTGAACGATGCATCGCGGCACCTGCAAACCGCGACCGATTCGGATGCGGCGGCGAATTCAGTCGATCAGGTGCTCAGTGAGTGGTCAAGTCCCAGTTGTGCTGGAAAAAGCGGACGGGGCGGGCGGCACGGCTGGGGTGTGCCGCCGCTTGAAGTTCTCGTTCATCTCCTGTCGTAGCTGTCGTAGTTGCTCGCGTTCGAAGTTGGTCACCTTGAGCTTCCGCCATTTCTCCGAAGCTCGGAGCACCGCGGCGAACATCAGCTTGAGCATCGGCCGCTCCCCGAACGCGTGCGGCAGCACCTTGGTCCGCCGGCGATTCTCCTCGAACAATCGCTCCAGGAGATTGGTCGAGCGGATCGCCTTGCGGTGCGTGACCGGAAAGACCAGGTGTGCGATGCACGCCTCGAAGTCTTCAAGGAAGCACGCCACCGCCGTGGGGAACTTCTTCTGCCAACGCTTGATGAACGGCTCTTTCAGCAGCCGCGCGGTCTCGGGGTTGGCCGCCTGATAGACGCTGTTCGCCTCTGCTTTGATCTCCGGCCAGAGTTGCTCATCAGTCACTTTCGCCTGCAGGTTACGCATCTTGTGCACCAGACATCGCTGGCGGCTCGATCGCGGGAAGCATTCTTCAGCCGCCTTGATCAGCCCCGGCGCCCCGTCCGTCGTCACCAGCAGCGGATCGCATAGTCCACGCCGCTTCATGTCCTGAATGAACTCCCGGCAACTGACCGTGTCCTCTTTGGTCCCGGCGCCAGATGCAGCAAATGCTTGAATCCTTCCACATCGATGCCCCAGGCGCACAGCACCGCCTGGCGACGCTCCGACGGGTTCAGACGCTCAGCCACCCCATCGAGGAACAGATACGCGATCTCGTATCCCGCCAGATCGCGCGTGGCAAACGCCTCGTACTGCTGCCAGAGCACTTCCGTGATGTCGCTGACCGCCGTCTTGCTCAGCAGCTTGTTTCCCCCGGCATCGGTGAACGCCGCCTCGCTGTCGCGGGTCGAAAGGCCGCGGGCGAACATCTCCGTGGCCAACTGCTCCAGTTGCTGACTGCGGCCGCTCACGTGCTGGCGGACCTTCGACTCGAACGGCTCACCCCCCGTATCCGACACCTGCGGCACGGCGAAGGGGATCTGGCCCTCGGCGCTGTCGAGGCGGCCGGTGCGATAGCCGTTGCGGTAGCCTTTCACCGCCCCGCCGGCTTCACGCTGATAGAAACCGCGGCCAAGGAACTGGCCAACTTCCCGTTCCAAAGCTTCTTCGATGATCCGTTGCACGCCCAGGCGGATCAGCTCCGACCGGGCATCGCCGGCCCAGCCGTTGTCGAGAAGTTCACGAATCTGCTGGTCGGTCTGCACGGACGCGGGTAATCTCTTGCTCACGGGGTCTCCTTGCTTTGTCACCAGCAACAAGGATGTACCCCGTCTCTTTTTCCAGCAAGCTTAGGACTTCACCAGTGAGTTGGCATCCGTCTCGGCGCAGGTCCGCCAGACGATTACCTTGCGCCAGGCGGCAGTCGAGCAGGCTCGCCGGGGGACCTTGATTCATCTCTGCATCTTCTCGGCGATTATTCTGCTGGCGGGTGTGCTCATCGGCATCCGGTTGTATCGCAGCATCGTCAAGCCGCTCGATGCACTTTCTTCCGGAGTTGTGCAGATTGCGGGCGGTCAATTCGATCGGCGGCTCAACGTCAGCGGCGACCGCGAATTTCTTGCCCTCGCGACGAACTTCAATCGCATGGCGGACGAGCTGTCGGGCCTCTATCGCGACCTGGAACGCAAGGTCGAGCTTAAGAGCCGGCAACTCGTGCAATCGGACCGCCTGGCCAGCGTGGGGTATCTGGCGGCTGGGGTGGCGCACGAGATCAACAATCCGCTGGGGATCATCGCCGGGTACGGGGAGCGCACACTTGACCGTCTGAATGATGGCTTCACCGAGAGTAATTCACATTACGTCCAGAAAGCGGTCCACATCATTTGCGATGAGACGTTCCGCTGCAAAGAGATCACCGAACGACTGCTGATGTTGGCGCGTCCCGGCGAAGAGGCCAAGCGGATTGTTCTGCTTCCGGCGGTGGTGCGAAATATCATCACGTCGCTGGCAGGCCTACGCACTTTTTCGGATCGGCAGATTGCTCTCGACGTTGCATCAGATGCCAAGTTGTCGGTTAATGCGAACGAAGGAGAGCTGCGCCAGGTTGTGTTGAATCTGCTGGTCAATGCGCTGGAAGCCGTGCCGCCGCATACCGGGCAAATCGCGATCAGGGTGATGCGATCCGGCGATGAGATCGCTCTCTCGATTGCCGACAACGGACCAGGCATGGACGCCACCACCGTCGAACGCGTCTTTGAGCCGTTTTTCAGCGGCAAACGCGGCGACGCGCCCGGGGACCGGGCTTGGTTTGTCCGTCGCCCACGCGATCGTCACCGAGCACGGTGGCCGAATCGAAGCTCAGAGCGACGGATTGGGCACAGGCAGCCGATTCACTGTTTATCTTCGCGCAGCCATAGAGGAGATCGCTCATGCGAACCGTTGAGATGCCCGGCCTTCACAAGGCACTTCGGGTCCTGGTCGTTGAAGACGAGCCGCGCATGCGGGATCTGCTGGTTGAAAGCGTGCCCGAGATGGGCTTTCCCGCCACGGCAGTGCGGAGCGCGGAGGAGGCCCTTCGCACCATGCAAAAGAAGCCACACGACATTCTCATTCTCGACTTGCAGCTTCCGCTGATGGGCGGGATGGAACTGCTGGAACAGATTCGGACACGTTGGCCGGATTCGCAGGTTATCATCCTGACCGGATTCGGCGATTTAGTGTCGGCGCAGCGTGCCATCCATCTGGACGTTGTCGAGTTCCTCACCAAGCCCTGTCATCTGCGCGATCTGGAGTTGGCGCTGGATCGGGCGCGGCGCCGGAGCGCGCTGGCTTCGTTGACAGCGACCCCGGTAGCCCAACCTGAGCAGCCGGAATCCGCGCTCACGCTGGCGGAACTGGAGCGCCGGGAAATCCTGGCAGCCCTCCAGCGACATGGTGGGAATCGCACTGCGGCAGCGGCGGAGCTGGGCATCAGCCGCCGAACGCTGCACTATCGCCTGGCAGAATATCGAGCAGGCGGGAATCCGCCCGTGTGAAGCAATGGGAAATCAATGGGAGGCGGTGTTCGGCATAGTCGTCGGCAACGTCGTTGCCCAGGGTTGAACCTTGACGACTCTTTCAGCGCGAAACTGGCGTCCGGTCAGCAGGTCGTGAAACGTCACGTGGACGGTAATGCTCTCATGCCGAGGCAGCTCGGTCCAGGGGCAGGGCAAAATGTACGTGTAGAGAACCAGGAAGCTATACCAGTAGTTCTGGACCGTCGATGCGGGGAAAACCCAATGGCCAATGTGCGGATGCTGCGGCATTTGCAGGTCGTACGCATCCACGGTGAAACTGCCGGCCGCCTTGATCGGCTGGGCGTATTGATCGGTTGGCACGACAAAGACCTTGAGCCCCTCGTCGCCGGGCTGACTTGGGTTCAAATCCCCCGGACCGGTGCCCTTGACAATCTTCAGGCCGTGAACGGTGATCAGCTCTTTGAGCCGCGATTCGGGAAGAACGGGAACCGTCGTGGCATTCTTTTCCAGCGCGTAGATCTGCGCGTTGGCTCCGGATAAATCCCTTTGAAGCTGTTCAATCTTTCCCTGGAGCTGCTGGTTTTGTTTGCGAAGCTCAATATTCGCGGCGCTGGGGCTGCCGCAGCCAACCAGCAGCACGAGCAATACCGGAGCCAGAAGAAGAAGCCTCATCGAACCTGCCGCCCTTGAGGGGCCCTAATCTTCGTCCTCTTCCTTGTGCGCGGGGTGCCAATCCTTCCGGCGCACGCTCCAGAACGCGATCGGCGCATCCGTACTCTACAGCTTCTTCGGCAAAGAGCCACTTGTTGCGGTCGAAGTCGCGATGAACCTGCTCGATGGACTTGCCGGTGGCATCACCGAGCATTTTATAGAGCCGGTCGCGCAGGCGAAGCATGTGCTTTGCCTCGATACCAAGATCCGTCGCCGGCCCTTGAAGCACGCCGCCAATCAGCGGCTGATGGAGCATGACCTGTGCATTAGGCAGGACAGCTCGCTTGCCCTTCGTTCCCATTGCCAGCAAGGCAGCGCCCATCGATGCCGCCATGCCGATACAGGTTGTCGCCACATCGCAGCGCAGATAGCGCGCATGGTGTCGATGATGCCGAAGCCTGCCGAGACACTCCCGCCGGGCGAGTTGATGTAGAACTGAATGTCGCTCTTGGGATCGTCGTTCGAGAGAAACAGCATCTGGGCGATGATGGTTCCCGCCGTCTCGTCAGTGACGGCGCCGTTGAGCAGAATGATGCGGTCCTTGAGCAGACGCGAGTAGATATCGTAGGCGCGCTCGCCGCGACCGGATTTCTCGATGACGATAGGAACGAGTTGATTGCTGGTCATGATTGTGCGGGCGATCGATCGTTGGAGGCTAAACGGAAAGAAGTCCGATCAGCGGCCACTCCTTATCGCCGTTCTCCTATTTTTTCTTGTCGCCGGCGGCACCGGTATCGGCGGCATTGACGCCGGTTTCCTCGCCGATGATCTCGTCGCAGATGCCGTAGTTCACCGCCTGTTTGGCATCGAAAAAGCGGTCGCGCTCGGAATCTTCGCGGATCTTGTCGATCGTCTGCCCGGTACAGCGGGCCATGATGCCGAGCAGAGAATCCTTGGTCTTGAGGATTTCCTCTGCCTGGATTTCGATATCCGCCGCCTGACCGTACACGCCGCCGTAGGGCTGGTGGATCATCACCTTGGCGTTGGGAAGGATGTAGCGCTTGCCCTTGCTGCCGGCCATGAAGACAATCGCTCCGCCGGATTCCGCGCGGCCGATGCAGTAGGTGTTCACCGGGCAGGAGAGGAACTTCATTACATCGTAGATCGCCAGCGTGTCATCCACGACGCCGCCGGGGCTGTTGATATAAAGATGTATGTCCTGATCGCGCTTGACGGATTGCAGATAGAGCATCTGCATGTAGATGCGGGCGGCAGAAACGTGATTGATTTCGCCGACGAGGAACAGCACCCGGTTTTCGAGGAGCATTTCCTCGAGCGTCATTTCGCGATAGCGGTTGTACGGGCCGCCGCCCGGCGGCCCGGGCATCGAAACCGGCATGGAAACCGGGCCCCGTCCAGGGATAATCGCCGGCTGGTTCACATGGGCCTGCTGCGCCGCCCGCCCGATGAGGCGCGGGTCGACATCCTTCGGATCGAGATTAATCATTCTTCTCCTTGCGGCTTCTCGAGCGCGACGGATCGTACGCGTGCCCTTCCGAAGCGTCAACGAAGCGGGCACACCTTATTGGACGTATCGCGCAGGTGGTTCGTAACGCTTAGCATGTCAAGCACGGCGCTCAAGGATGCGGGACGATCTCTGCGATGCCGAGAAAGTGTCCTTACGTCGCCGCTGGCTGCTCTGTGCGATTAATTGGTGATTCCGCGGCGACCCCCGCATGTCATTCGACGGTGAGATCCGCCTCGACCTCATGGTTGACCCTCTTCGGCTTCTTGTCCGTCGCCGGATGCTGGCCATTGCCGTTTCCACTGAGACCGAGTTCTTCCAGAAGCTTCGCAGGCACTTCGCCGGTGTTCTTGCATTTGGGATAGCCCGAGCAACCGAGAAATTTTCCACGGCGGCCATCGCGGATCACCATGGGCTTGCCGCATTCGTCGCAGTCGATGTCCGTCGTGATCGGGCCAGTCTTCCCATTACTCGGGGCAGCGGGATTCTCGCCGATGATCTTGGCGACCATCGCCTGGGCCTTGGCGGTTTCTTCTTTCAGAAGCGGAAGCAGTGCTTCGACCTGCTGGTGGTCGGCGCCTTCGAGCTTCTTCACCATCTTCGTGCTGCGGCACTTGGGGAAACTCGAGCATCCCAGGAACGGCCCTCGCTTGGAATCGCGCAGGAGCATCGGCGAGCCGCACTTAGGACATGCAACCGTCGTCTTGATCGGCGGGGCTTTGGGCGGGAGCGGGTTGCCCTGCTTGTCCAGATTGATGATGGTCGTGCAGCTTGGCTCGCCCTTGTCGTTCTTGATCGAGTAGCCCGAGCAGCCCAGGAATTCGCCAAAACGGCCGCGGCGCTTGATCATCTCGCGGCCGCAGACCGGGCATTTGTGCTCGGAGACCTCGCGAACTGTCGGGCGGCCCTGCTCGTCCACCGGCTTGGTGTTGGCGCACTCGCGGTCCTCGCAAGCGAGGAAGAAGCCGTTCTTGCTGATGCGATAGAGCATCTGCTTGCCGCATTTGTCGCAGGCGTACTCGGAGGGAGTACCGCCGGCATGTTCGAGCTTCTCAAGGGCGGACTGCACGTCGCCGTGGAATGGGCCGTAGAAGTCGCGAAGCAGTTTGATCCAGTCGAGATCCGCTTCCTCGATCCGGTCCAGTTCCGTCTCCATATCAGCAGTGAACTTCACGTCCATGATCTTGGGGAAGCCCTGGATCAGCTTGTCCGTGACGATCGAGCCCAATAGCGTCGCGTAGAACCTCCGGTCGCGCTGCGAGACGTATTGGCGGTCCTGAATTGTCTGAATGATGGAGGCGTAGGTGCTTGGGCGGCCAATGCCAAGTTGTTCTAATGCCTTGACCAGCGACGCCTCCGTGAAGCGCGGCGGCGGCTGCGTGAAGTGCTGCGTCGGCTGCACTTCGATTGGATAGACACCCGTGCCTTCAGATAGCTCGGGCAGCAGCTGATCCTCGGAACTGACCCCCATCACCCGCATGAAGCCGTCGAACACCAGCTTTCGCCCGGTGGCGCGAAAGACGGCGTCGCCGGCACTGGTTTGTGCCGCAATCGTCACGGTGGTCTGATCGAACTCCGCGGGCGGCATCTGGCAGGCGACGAAGCGATTCCAGATGAGCTGATACAGCTTCGATTCATCCACAGACAGCCGGGCCCGCGCATCTTCGGGCGTGAAATTCACATCCGTCGGGCGAATCGCTTCATGCGCTTCCTGTGCCGACTTATTGGAGCTGGCATATTGGTTTGGTTTCTCCGGCAGGTACTTGTCGCCGAACTCGTGCGGAATGTATTTCCGCACCATCGACAATGCCTCATCGGAGAGGTGCGTCGAGTCGGTACGCATATACGTAATATGGCCGTTTTCGTAGAGCGTCTGTGCCAAGCGCATCGTCCGCTGCGCCCAAAGCCCAATCGGCTGGAAGCCGACTGTTGCAACGTGCTCGTGATCAGCGGCGCCGACGGCTTACTGGTGGTGCGTTTCTTTTCGATGCCGCGAACGCCAAAATTTGGGCAGCGATCGAGGTGACCGGCCATCTTTGTCGGATGATGTGCCGGCCCTTTGGCCTCGGCGTCCTCGCCCACGTCCAACTGATCGACGACGAAGCCCAGCGCCTCGGCCACCTGTTTCGCCCGGTCCTTGTCGTGGGCCTCGAACTTCTTGCCGCCGAATTCGACCAGCTCGGCCAGGAATGCCGAATGCTCGCCAAGCCACTTCTCACGCTCATGTTTGGTGCGCTCGCCATTGCCCGTATTGATGAGGAAATCGATCCATTGAGCCGACAAATCCCGGCAGCTTCCACCGTCAGTGGTGAAGATTCCGCCGATCTTCCAATATTCCTCGGGAATGAACGCGGCGATCTCGCGCTCGCGCTCCACCACCAGACGCACGGCGACGGATTGCACCCGACCTGCCGACAGACCACGGGCTACCTTCCGCCATAGGAGCGGCGAAATCTCGTAGCCGACAATACGGTCGAGGATTCGGCGGGCCTGTTGGGCATCTACCCGGTCGCTGGTCGATTCGGTGAGGGTTGCGAAAGGCCTTCTGAATTTCGTTCTTGGTGATGGCGTTAAAAATCACCCGCGCCATGCGCTCGATCCGGCAGCCCCAGTGCCTCTTTGAGGTGCCAAGCAATGGCCTCACCCTCGCGGTCAAGGTCGGTTGCCAGAAAGACGCGATCCGAGTCCTTGGCTAGCTTCTTGAGCTCCTTAACCACCTTGCTGCGGCTCTCTAGGACTTCGTATTCCGGCTCGAAGGTCTCAAGGTCCACCCCCATGCCCTTGGACGGCAGATCGCGCACATGCCCCATCGAGGCTTTGACGACGTAATCGTCGCCTAGGTACTTGTTGATCGTCTTCGCCTTGGCGGGCGATTCGACGATTACGAGATGTTTGCCGTTCTTCTTGGCCATTACCACTACACTCTATGGACAGGAGTCAAACGACCCGGTCCGTCCGGCTTATCGACCGTTGGGCTCTAAACCTTCACAGACGTTTCGGTTATCAACCCCTGGCAAACGCGGCTGGGGCGGGAAGTGTGCGGGGCCATCGCTTCCCTGTCAAGCAAGCCGCCGATAAAAAGAACTCTTCGGTGTTACGGCTCTCAATCACCCTGGTTCGGTCCGTCAATGCCGGATCAGAGCGGACTCAAGCACATTTTACTTCAAAAACGCGGCTACATAGCAAGGCAGGAGCGTGAAAAGGCCCCGGCATTCGGTTGCCGGGGCCATGTTCATTTTCGCAAAAGAGACAAGCGAGATCAGCTTCCAGCCTGGGGTGCCGGCTCCGCAGCTATCGGCGCAGTGGGCGTCGGTAGCTCGCGCGGAACACGGGCAATCGGCTCCGGCTCGGGCATTGGAGGCGGCTCAGCGAGGTGCTTGATCCGCAGGTTCAGGTGCGGGTTGAACGCTGTACCCGCCGGGATCAGATGACCAAGGATGACGTTCTCCTTGAGGCCAAGCAGATGATCGACTGCTCCGGCCAAGGCTGCCTCGGTCAGCACCTTGGTGGTCTCCTGGAATGACGCGGCGCTGATGAACGATTCGCTCTGGAGCGATGCCTTGGTGATGCCCAAAAGAAGCGTCTTGCCACGAGCGGGCTTGGGCTTCTTGGTCTTGGCGGCGTCTTTGCCAGCGGCTTCGGCGGCCTCATTGGCCTCCTTGAGTTCGGCCTTGGTCATAACGTCGCCTTCCTTGAAGCTGGTACCACCCGGATCGGCGATCTTCATACTCTGGCCCATCAGGTCATTACCCTCGCGGAAGCGGAACTTGTCGAGCACCTCGCCGGGAAGGAACTTGGTGTCGCCCGGATCTTCGACCTTCACTTTGCGAAGCATCTGGTTGAGGATAATTTCAATATGTTTGTCATTGATCTTCACGCCCTGCGAGCGGTAGACGTTCTGGACCTCTGTCAGCAGGTACTGGTGGAGCGCTTCCTCGCCCTTAATCCGCAGAATGTCATGCGGAATGATCGGGCCGCGGATTAGCGGATCGCCGGCTTCGACGTAATCGCCGGCGTGGACCTGGAGTTCCTTGTCCTGCGGGACATGATGTTCCTTTTCCATGCCAGTTTCGTTGCGGATGATAATGGTCATCTTTCCGCGACGACGATCAGAGCGAAGCTCGACCGTACCTGAGATTTCCGCCAGCACTGCCGGATCCTTGGGCTTGCGGGCCTCGAAGATTTCCGTCACGCGGGGCAGGCCGCCGGTGATATCCATCGTGCCCGCCGCTTCACGCGGTTGGCGGGCGAGCATGTGACCGGCCTCGATCTTCTGGCCGTCCTGCACCTCAATACGAGCACTGGCGGGCAGATAGTGGAAGTCGAGGATCTTGCCGTCCGAGCCTTCGATGGTGATGCGCGGATGTCGCTCGCCTTTGTGTTCGATAACGACGAGCTTCACACCGCCACCACCACGGCGCTCTTCCTCGAGGCGGGCGGTTTCGCCTTCCTCGATGTCCTCGTAACGGACGGTGCCGCCCTTCTCAGCCAAGATCGGCGTGATGTGGGGATCCCAGACCACCAGCTGCTGGCGCGGCTTCACCTTTTCGCCATGCGCCGACCATAACCGCGGCGCCATAGGGAACTTTGTACTTCTCGAGCTCGCGGCCCTTGGCGTCCACGACGGCAAGTTCGCCGTTGCGTTTCAGGGCGACGAGGCGCTTGTTGCCTTCTTCGTCCTTCACCTCGACGGCGTTGATATCGCGGTGTTCGACAGTTCCGCCAGCGCTCGACTTGATGTCATTCTCGATGAGTGATCCGGTGGCAACACCGCCAGTGTGGAACGTCCGCATCGTAAGCTGCGTGCCCGGCTCACCGATCGACTGGGCGGCGATGATTCCGACCGCTAGGCCCTCTTCGACCTGGCGGTTGGTGCTCATGTCCACGCCATAGCAGCGGGCGCAGATGCCGCGGGGCGACTCGCATGTCAGCGGCGAACGGACGCGAATCGACTCGAGCTTCAGCTCCTTGATTGCGTCGGCGATCTCGTTGGTAATGATCTGATTCTCCACAACGATCACTTCATCGGTGATGGGGTTGCGGATCGTATCGCGCGCCGTGCGCCCGACGATCATGTCCTTGAGCTCGACTTCGACGGTCTCGCCCTTATAGATGGTCGTCTTGGTCACGCCGTTAAGCGTGCCGCACTCAATCTGATTGATGATGACGTTCTGCGCCACGTCGGCGAGCTTACGTGTTAGGTAGCCGGAGTCCGCGGTCTTGAGCGCCGTGTCGGCCAGACCCTTGCGGGCGCCGTGGGTCGAGCTGAAGTACTCGAGCACCGACAGACCTTCACGGAAGTTCGCCTTGATCGGCGTCTCGATGATTTCGCCGGACGGCTTGGCCATCAGGCCGCGCATGCCGCCGAGCTGGCGGATCTGGTCCACGTTGCCGCGGGCACCCGAGACTGCCATCATCGCGATGGGGTTCAGGTACTTGAGATACTTGGCTTTGGCGGCTTCATCTTTGCTCACCGGTCGGCCGTCAGCGTCACGGAAATCCGCCTGCAGGCCCGTCATCAGGTCTTCGGTGACCTGCTTACGGGCGTGGCCCCACACGTCGATGAGCTGTGCGTAGCGCTCCTGCTCGGTGATGGCGCCCATCTTGTAGTTCTTCTCAATACGATCGGCTTTCTTTTGGCCCTCATCGAGAATCGCCGCCTTGGTGTCCGGCGAGCGGATGTCGGTGATGCCAAAGGAGAGTCCCGCCAGCGTGCTGCGGCGGAAGCCCAGCGCTTTCATATTGTCCAGCAGATCGATCGTCGCGGGACGGCCGAGCCCCGCATACGTATCGGCAATCACGCGGCTGGCGCCCTTGGCGGTTAGCGCGTAGTTATAGAACGGCATCTCGCGCGGCAAAATGTCGTTGAACATGCAGCGCCCTACCGTCGTGAGGATCACACGGCCGTTGTAGTTCTTCGGCCGGGGTTTGGGCTCGTAAGCCGGATCCTTGCGCTTGCGATGCTCTTCCAGGTTCTTCCAGGAGACGTCGCTGATGTCCATAAACCCGCTCTTGTCGTCCGGAACGACCTGCGTGCGGTCGGTCAAGCGGACGAAAATACGCGTGTGCATCGCGATCTTGCCCAGCTCGTAGGCCATGATCGCTTCGGCGACGTTCTCGAACATCATGAACTCGCCCTTGTCGCCTTCGCGGTCGCTCGTGATGTAGAACGTCCCGAGCACGATGTCCTGTGACGGCGTGATGATCGGCGAGCCGTTGGCGGGCGAGAAGATGTTGTTCGGCGCGAGCATCAGCACGTGTGTCTCGGTCTGTGCTTCGAGCGAGAGCGGAAGATGCACGGCCATCTGGTCGCCGTCGAAGTCGGCGTTGAAACCCTTACAAACCAGCGGGTGGATCTTGATAGCGTTGCCTTCAACCAGTACCGGCTCGAATGCCTGGATGCCCATGCGGTGTAGCGTGGGAGCGCGGTTGAGCATGACAGGGTGCTGGTAAATACATTCTTCGAGAATGTCCCACACCTCGGGATCGCGGCGCTCGAGCATCTTCTTGGCGCTCTTGATCGTGTCGGCCAGGCCATGCTCCTTGAGCCGGCGGATGATGAAGGGCTGATACAGCTCCAGCGCGATCTTCTTGGGCAGGCCGCACTGGTGCAGCTTGAGCTCCGGGCCCACGACGATGACCGAACGCGCGGAGTAGTCCACACGCTTGCCCAGCAGGTTTTCGCGGAAGCGGCCCTGCTTGCCCTTGATCATGTCTGTCAAGCTCTTGAGCGGCCGGTTGGACGAACCGAGCACCGGACGGCGGCAGCGGCCGTTGTCGAACAGCGCATCCACCGCCTGCTGAAGCATGCGCTTTTCGTTGCGGATGATGACTTCGGGCGCGTTGAGATCGACAAGCTTCTTCAGCCGGTTGTTGCGGTTGATGATGCGGCGATAGAGGTCGTTCAGGTCGCTCGTGGCGAAGTTGCCGCTCTCGAGCAGTACCAGCGGGCGCAGGTCCGGCGGGATCACCGGGATCACGTCCATGACCATCCACTCGCTCTTGTTCTCCGAATTGCGGATGGCCTCGACCATCTTCGAGGCGCTTAGTGAGATCCTTGATCTTCTGCTTGCTGTTGGTCTTTTCGATGTCGGCTCGGATCTTCGCCGCTTCGGTGTCGAGGTTCAGGAGGCCCAGCAGCTTCTTGATCGCCTCAGCGCCCATCTCGGCTTCGAATTCGTCGCCGTACTTCTCGTAAGCCTGCGCGGTATTCGTCCTCGGTGAGCAACTGCTTTTTCTTGAGCGGCGTCTTGCCGGGATCGGTGACGACGTAGTCCTGAAAGTAAACGATCTTCTCGATGTCGCTGGTCTTCATATCCAGCATCGCGCCCAAGCGTGACGGAAGGGCTTTGAAGAACCAGATGTGCACAATGGGCGCGGCCAGGTTGATGTGGCCCATGCGCTTGCGGCGGACGCGGGAGTGGGTCACCTTAACTTGGCAGCGGTCGCAGATGATGCCCTTGTACTTGGTGCCCTTGTACTTGCCACAAGAGCACTCCCAGTCACGCTCCGGGCCGAAGATGCGCTCGCAGAAGAGGCCGTCCTTCTCGGCCCGGTACGTGCGGTAATTGATCGTCTCCGGCTTTTTCACCTCGCCGAAGGACCACGAACGGATGTCGTTCGGGCTGGCCAATTGAATTCGCACGGAACCGTAGTCGTTGATACGGTCATAGACGCTTTCAGCCATTGTTCTTCTCTTTCTCGTTCACCGGCACTCCGCCGGCTTTTGGTTTCACTTCAAATCCGCCGGGCCGCGGCTCACTCGAAGTACCCGAAGCCAAATCGGCCACGACCTGAGCAGCGAGTCCCATCAAAACCGGCACTGCGATCACCATGATCAGAACCGAGACTCCGAAAATCCCGATAATGATGAAGAAACCCATTAGCCGGCCTTGTGAAAGTCATCAAATCAGATCCGCATCCTCTTCCATCATCGCGCCTTTCTTCTTCTCGAGCTGAATGTTCAGGCCCAGCCCGCGGATTTCGTTGCAGAGCACATCGAACGAAACCGGCGTGCCGGCTTCGAGCGTGTTGGCTGCCTTTGACCATGCTCTCGTAGATCTTGGTGCGGCCTTCCACATCGTCGCTCTTCACTGTAAGCAATTCCTGAAGCACGTACGCGGCGCCGTAAGCCTCCAGGCCCCAAACCTCCATTTCGCCGAAGCGCTGGCCACCCGTGCGGGCCTTGCCGCCGAGCGGTTGCTGTGTGATCAGCGAATAAGGTCCGGTCGCGCGGGCGTGGATCTTGTCGTCCACCAGGTGGTGCAGCTTCATCATGTAGATATAGCCGACCGTCGTCTTCTGCTCGAACAGTTCTCCCGTGCGGCCATCGCGAAGCTGGATCTTGCCGCCCCACGGCATCTCAACGTCGAGCTCACGATCATCGATCGCCTTGCCGCCGCTCTTGCGTTCCTTACGGCGCTCGCGGACGGCCCTGTTCGCTTCATCAACCGCTTTGTGGATCTCGTCTTCGGTGGCGCCATCGAAGACGGGCGTCACCGCCTGGAATCCCAGCACCGCCGCAGCCCAGCCGAGGTGCGTCTCGAGGATCTGGCCAACGTTCATGCGGCTCGGCACGCCCAGCGGGTTGAGCATGATGTCCACGGGCGTTCCATCCTCGAGGAACGGCATGTCCTCTTCCGGCACGATGCGGGCGATGACGCCCTTGTTGCCGTGACGGCCGGCCATCTTGTCGCCGACGGACAGTTGCCGCTTGGTGGCGACATAAACCTTGACCATCTCGAGCACGCCGCTGGGCAGCTCGTCGCCGCGCTTCATGTGCTCCATCCGGCGGGTCTTCTCCTTCAGCACCGCCTGCACTGCGCGGCCAGAAGCGCGAGTAGGTGTTGAGCGCCTGCTCCTTGGCTTCCTTATTTCCCTTGATCCAGTTCTCGGCAAAGGTCTCGATCTGCTCCATCACGACGTCAGCGTTCTCGACTGCGCCGACCTTCTGACGCGTGTTGGGGTCCACGAGCTGACCGCCGGTCACCTCGTTGATTTCGTTGACCATCTGCCGGAAGATGTCGATCGCCCGGAGATCCATTTCCTTCTCGTAGCGGTCGATCTCCTTCTTCAGTGCCTTCTTCTGCTCGTCGCTCATGTGCATGCGACGGCTGAAGCGCTGGGCGCCGATGACCACGCCCTCTTCGCCTGCGGGCATTTCCAGCGAGTCGTTCTTCACGTCCTCGCCGGCGCGGCCGAAAATCGCATGCAGCAGCTTCTCTTCGGGCGTCAGTTCGCTCTTGCTCTTGGGAGCGACCTTGCCGACGAGGATGTCGCCGGGCCCGACGCGGGTGCCGATCCGCACCACGCCGTTCTCGTCGAGATTCGCCAGCGCTCGCTCCGAGACGTTCGGGATGTCCCGAGTGAATTCCTCGCGGCCGAGCTTGGTCTCGCGGATCTCTACGTCGTACTCCTCGATGTGGATCGAGGTGAACGTGTCGTCCTTCACCAGCCGCTGGCTGATGACGATCGCGTCTTCGAAGTTGTAGCCGTCGTAGGTCATGAACGCGACGAGCACGTTGCGCCCGAGCGCCAGCTCGCCCAGGTACGTTGCAGCACCGTCGGCAATGATCTGCCCCTTCTTGACGCGCTGTCCCTTCTTGACAACCGGCCTCTGATTGAGGCACGTCCGCTCATTGAGGCCGTGGAACTTGCGCAGGATGTATTCATCCGCGTTGTCGATCAGGATACGCATCGAATCGATGTAAGTAACGACACCCGAGCGCTCGGCGCGAACGACCATGCCGGAGTTTTGCGCCACCGGCTTCTCCATGCCGGTCGAGACGACCGGCGGATCGGTCCGCAGCAGTGGCACCGCCTGGCGCTGCATGTTCGAACCCATCAGAGCGCGGTTGGCGTCGTCATGTTCGAGAAACGGGATCAGTGCCGCGGAAACGGAAACGGTCTGCCGGGGGCTGATGTCGATGTACTGCACGTCCTTGGAGGGCGCGGTCGCCAGGTCACCAGTCACGCGTGCGAGGACTGAGCCTTTGCGAAGATGGCCGTCCTTCTCCACCACGTCCGGCGGCGCCAGCACGGCCTTCATCTCTTCATCGGCACGAAGGTACTTGTGCTCACCGTTGACCTTGCCGTCCTTTACCACACGGTATGGCGTGATCAGGAAGCCGTACTCGTCCAGGTCAGCGTAGATCGACAGCGATGCGATCAGACCGATGTTCGTGCCTTCCGGCGTCTCAATCGGACAGATTCGGCCGTAGTGCGAAATGTGCACGTCACGCACTTCGAAGCCCGCGCGCTTGCGGTTCAAGCCGCCGGGGCCAAGTGCCGACAGACGCCGCTCGTGCGTGAGCTGCGACAGCGGGTTGGTCTGATCCACCACCTGTGAGAGTTCGCCACGTCCGAAGAAGAAGTCAATCGAACTACTGATGCTCTTGGAGTTGACCAACTCGGCAATCTTTCCGATTTCGTTCGGGTCTTTGAGGCTCATTCGCTCCTGAACGGTGCGCTTGAGCTTGAGGAAGCCCTTGCGAAGCTCCTCGGCCGCCAGCTCATCAATCGTGCGGAGCCGGCGATTGCCCAGGTGGTCGATGTCGTCCACGTAGCCTTCCCCGGAACGCAGCTTGAACATGTACTTCAGCGAGTTGACCAGATCCTCGCTGCGAAGCGTCATGACGCTCTCGGGGACGTTCTGGTCGAACTTTCGGTTAATGCGGAAGCGGCCAACACGGCCCAGCCGATAGCGGTTTTCGTCGAAGAACTTCTCTTCGAAAAGTGTCTCGGCCTTGTCCAACTGCGGCGGATTTCCCGGACGCAGCCGGGCATAAATCTTCAGCAGCGCCGCTTCGTGGCTCTCGGAGGTGTCTTCAGCCAGCGTGTTGAGGATCAACGGATCGGCGACCTTGGTGATCGCTTCGACGTTCTTGAGGTTGGATGCCTGAATCTTATTGCAGCGCCTCGCCGATCTGCGCGCCGGCCTTGACCAGCTCTTCACCGCTCTCGGCGTCGATGATCGGACTGGCCGCATAATGGCTTGCCTGAAGCTGGCCTACCTTGACCGACTCAACCTGATAGAACTCGCGAATAATCGATTCGGCTGTGCTGTACTTCTTATCGAGCGCCCGCAGGAACGTCGTCGCGGGGATCTTGCTGGACTGGTCGATGCGGACCGCCAGCGCGTCCTTCTTGGTCACCGAGCACTCGATCCAGCTGCCGCGCTCGGGAATGACACGAAATCCGTGCAGCGGGCGGTCGCCTTCCTGCACTTCAATCAGAAAGTCCACGCCCGGCGAGCGGTGAAGCTGGTTCACGATGACGCGCTCGGCACCGTTGATGATGAACTCACCCCCACCGATCATGATCGGCATCTCGCCGAGGTAGATGGAATCTTCCATCACCTCGTCCTTGTCTTTGCGCTTTAGCGAAACGGTGATCCGGAACGGCATCCCGAATGTCAGCCGCAGCGCCCGGCATTCATCGGTTGTATAGCGCGGCTCAGACAGGTCGTAGCTGATGTATTCCAGGCGCAGGTTCCCGTCATAGCTCTCGATCGGGAACACCTCGCGAAGCAGCGCTTCGAGGCCTTCATTCTTGCGCTTGGCGGGATCAACATGCTGCTGAAGAAACCGCTGATAGGAGGTTTGCTGAACGTGAATCAGATTGGGAATCGGCAGCGCGTCGCCGCGCTTGCTAAAGTCGCGCACCTCGTGCGTTCGCATCAGAGTTCCTTTTTTTCCAAGGGGCGGGAAAATTCCACGTGGCTTTGGCGAATAGTCCCCCGATGAGGCTCAAATTCTTAGCCGTCCGAGACAATCGCCTAAAACCAACACCGTCACCACTTCCACGGGACCGAAAAATATCGATAAGTCGAAAAAACGAGCCGCTTTACAAAAAGTGAAGCGGCCTTTACGCCGGGTGCGTCCGTACCTTGGGCACCCGGATTTCTCGCATAAAGCGAGGTACAATATTCAGCATCTAGTACTCAGTCAAGCGCAAAAACAACGCCAGCGCTCCCCACGTCCCGAAAAAGAGACGGGGAAACACTGGATAAACACACTATTGTTGTGCCTGCTCGTCGCTCAATTTGACCAAACTAGACTACCGTCCCGCAGCATGGCTTGTCAATACAAACTTGCGGAAACAAGTCTTTGGAAAAACAAGAGAGCACCGGATTTAGGTCCGGTGCACTCTGCGGCTGTCGCTAATCGCCCTAGCTTACTTGAGCTCGACGGTAGCGCCTTGCTCTTCAAGCTCTTTCTTGAGCTTCTCTGCCTCTTCCTTGGCGAGGTTCTCCTTGACGGTCTTGGGAGCGCCCTCGACCAGGTCTTTGGCTTCCTTGAGACCCAGGCCAGTGGCCGCCCGAACAACCTTGATGACTTGGATCTTCTTGTCGCCGGCGCCTTTGAGGACGACATCGAACGTCGTCTTCTCCTCAGCCGGAGCAGCGGCACCACCCGCACCACCACCCGGAGCCGCCATCACCACTGCACCACCGGCGGCAGCCTCAATGCCGTGGGTCTCCTTGAGATAATCCGCCAAGTCCACTGCCTGCTTGAGGGTGAGTCCGGCGAGCTTGTCGCCCAATTCCTTGATTTCCGCAGTTGCTTCTGCCATGACTTTTTCTCCGAGCCGTATCGTGGCTCAAACGTGTCGAACCTTTTCCCGCCCGAGAGCTCAGTTCACGTCGAACTGATTTAACCCGCAAGGGACAGTCGGACCGTCGGAATCAATATCGTTCACTTTATGCAGCCGGAGCGGCGGCGGGCTCGCCGCCTTTCTCCTTGGCCTTGTCTTCGATCGTCTTGAGGACCGCGCCCAGCTTGCCGCCTGGGCCCTTGAGCGTGGCGGCGAGCTTCTTGCCGGGACCGAGCAGCGCCGCAGCCAGTTGTCCGATCGCCTCCAGCCGGGTCGGCAGCTTGCTGACGGCTTCGACGCCCTTCTCGCCCTCATACAGATCGCCGTCGAAGAAGACCCCTCGAAGCTCCAAGGTTTCGATGTTCTTCTTCTCTTCCACCAGCATGCGGGCTATCGAAACGATCGACGCCTTGCCGTAGATCACCGCGCAGGGCCCGTCCAGGAGTGCATCAAAGCCTTTGAGCTTTCCGTCGCTCAGGACTCGCTTGGCCAGTGTGTTCTTGACGACGGTCATCTTCACGCCCTGCTCGTGCAGCTTGCGGCGGATGTTGTTGTTCTTGATGGCATCGATGCCGCGCGGATTGATCACGGCCACCGCGTCGGTCTCGCCGAGCTTGGCGCTCAGCTCTTTCATGATCAGGTTCTTGACTGTTTTGCTCATCTTGCACCTCGTAGGAGCGAGAGATCTTTTCGCCCGGGCGACGCTGGCGTCGCCGCTATTGCACGTTCAGGGGAACCGCCGGAGTCATCGTCGCCTTGAGCACGACCTTCTTGAAATAGTGACCCTTGCTGGTCTGCGGCTTCATCTTGCGGACCTGGTTCACCATCGCATTGATGTTCTCCACGAGCTTCTGTTTGTCGAAGCTCACTTTGCCCACGACGCTGTGGACATTGCCGCCCGCATCGTTACGGAACTCGATCTTGCCGGCGGCATATTCGCGAATCGCGTTGCCCACATCCGGTGTCACGGTGCCTGCCTTGGGCGAGGGCATCAGCCCCTTGGGCCCGAGAACCTTACCCAGGCGTCCCACAAACCGCATCATGTCGGGGGTCGACACCGCAACGTCGAAATTCGTGAAGTTCTCCTTCTCGATCCGCTGGACGAGATCCTGCCCCCCGGCCTCCACGGCACCGGCGTCCTTGGCCGTTTGCACCAGGTGATCAGGGACGAAGGCAATAACCCGCTTGGTCTTTCCTACCCCGTGCGGGAGAGAAAGCGACCCGCGAATCATCTGATCTGCCTGCTTGGGATCGATCCCGAGAGAGAAGATCAGTTCGACTGACTGATCGAACTTCGTCGGCGGAAATGCCTTGACCGCATCCACGGCCTGGTCAACAGGCACCGGCGTGGTAACCGCTTTCTCCTGGGCCTTCTTAAATCGCTTTGAACGTCTCTGTACGACCTGCGGCATGCGCTTGTCGCTCCTTTCGCCGCCAATTCAAGCTTGCGGCAGAAGCTCCCACTGTTCCGGGCCGTGGTCCGCCCTTTCTGGTTCGCAATCATCGCTGGCCGACAGTTCTCGTCCAGCTATCGATTAGCCCTCAACCGTTATCCCCATCGACCGCGCCGTTCCCGCGATAATCCGGGCAGCGTGGTCTTCGTCAAACGCGTTGAGATCTTTGATCTTTTGCTTGGCAATATCCTTGCACTGAGCCATCGTGACGGTGCCAATCTTGTTCTTGTTCGGCTCGCCACTGCCCTTCTCAGCCTTGACTGCATCCTTCAGCAGCACGCTCGCCGGAGGGCTCTTGAGTTCGATGTCAAAGGTGCGGTCCTTATAGACCGTCACCAGCACACCGACGACCTTGCCCTTGAGATGGGCGCTCATCGCATTGAAGCGCTGAATGAACTGCCCTGGATTGACGCCGTGCTGACCGAGAGCCGGCCCGATCGGAGGAGCGGGGGTCGCGGTGCCGCCGGGGGCCTGGAGCTTGAACTGTACCGTAATCTCTTTCTTTGCCATGGCTTACTCGACAATCTTCACGTCTACATGCCGGCGGTTCGGGTTTGCCGACATAAAGTCAGGCTGCTGATTGACTCCCGGGGACACCGGCGTGGGCAGCAGGACTGCCGACAGCAGCCGGTATACCGGAACAGTCAGCAGTAAAAGGGCGAGAATACTAACGATTACCGCCAGGATTGACAAGGCCAGCAGCAACACCCCCGGAATAGCCAGGATTCCGATAATCGCCCTAGCCCAGCCCGGCAGTTGCGTCATTCGCCCGCGAAAGCTCTGAAACCGGCCGGCATATTGAATGAATTGCAGCATGACAACGGGCTCGCGATCCGCAATTGGCCAAAAGCAATCCCAGGCATGGATGCCCGCATGCCCGGTGCCATTACATCTTTTCGATCTGCCAGTATTCCAGCTCCAGCGGGGTCGGCCGGCCGAAGATCGTCGTGACGATTCGCACCATCCCCTTGTCGGGCATGATCTCGTCCACCTGACCCTCGAAATTCACGAAGGCACCATTGGTAACCTTGATCTTGTCACCCTTCTGGTATTCGGTCTTGAGCCCCGGCGCCTCTTCCGGGCGCTCGGCTTCCTCGAGCATCTTGGCCTGGTCCTTCGGGCTCATGGGCGTGGGCTTGCCGTTGGAGCCAATGAAGTCGCCAACGCCGTCGGTCTCCTTGATGGTGAACCAGACCTTCTCGGGAATCATGCCGTTCTTGTCGAGCTCCAGCTCGATGAAGACGTAGCCGGGGTAGAGCTTGCGTTCGGACTCCTTGCGCACGCCGCCCTTCATCGAGCGGACGCGCTCGGTGGGAACGAGGATGCGCCCACGCTCTCCTCGAGGTTCTCGATCTTGACCTTTCGCGCCAACGACTCGCGGACACGGTCTTCTTTGTTGCTGGCGACTCGCAGGACGAAGAATTGCATGGCTGATATCGGGGTTCGTGGTTTGGGATGCAGGTTCACCGGTGCTCAGCGAGCGCTCGGCTCCCGTTAAAGCGGCCGCGTCTTGAGCACGTCCATGAAGTAAAAGAGGTATCCGAAGAAAAGGTCGAACACGAACAGCAACGCCGCGATCACAAACATGAAGAGAATGACGACTTTGGTCGAGCCCATCAGCTCGGCCCGGCTCGTCCAGTTCACCTTCTTCATTTCACTATCCGTGGCGATGAGGAAGTCGGCGTAATACGGCTTGTTCAAGATGTAGAACACCAGCAGGAACATGCCCAGCAGCACCGCCGCGCAGACGCTCAGCGTGGTCATCTGAGCCATGCGCATGGCGTGTAAATTCTGCACGTCCGTGGGATTGGGCGGCGTGAACATCGGCGTCAGCCACACGTTCAACTGCGTGTAGAGGAACTGGAGCGTCAGCAGCGTGATCAAGCCCGCGCCGATCGCGGTCCCCACGCGGGTCCAGTACCCCTGACCGTGTTTGTAAATGTGGAAAAATCCCGTCCGCTCGGCGGCCTCCGGACGGGGACGCGGTCGGTTGCCACCCCCATCCGCACCGGAAGCTATTCCGTCGGTGGCCATGCGCTGCTGTCTCTTTTCTGTCGTTGCCGACACCATACACCTTCTATCAACGTCTGATCTGATTCGTTCTACAGCACGCCAGGAGGGAATCGAACCCCCAACCTGCCGCTTTGGAGACGGCTGCTCTGCCAATTGAGCTACTGGCGTAGGTCCGTTGGGCAGCGACACAGGGCTGAGGCAAATCTGACTCAGTCCTCAGTCCTGTTCAACCTTTTACTTCCTCTTGAGCTTGTGCTGCGTGTGCTTCCGATCGCGCGGGCAGAACTTCTTCAGCTCGATCTTCGGCGCGCCGCCTACGACCTTGATCTCCGTGCGATAGTTCAGGTCACTGCATTCGGTGCACTGAAGCCACGCCATTTCTCGATTCTCTTTAGCCATGGAAAACTCCAGTTGCCAGTTGCCGGTTCATGGTAACCAGCTCTGGGCCGGAAACGCATTCACTGGCAACTGGCAACCAACAACTGGCAATTCTTTACTTGATGATCTTGGTCACGACGCCGGACCCAACCGTCTTACCGCCTTCGCGGACGGCGAAGCGCAGCTTCTCTTCCATGGCGATCGGCGCCTGCAGCGTCGCCTGGATCGTCACGTTGTCGCCGGGCATCACCATCTCGGCGCCGCCGAGCAGCTTGACCGAACCGGTCACGTCCGTCGTCCGGAAATAGAACTGCGGACGATATCCCGTGAAGAACGGCGTATGACGGCCGCCTTCTTCCTTGGTCAGCACATACACCTCGGCCTCGAACTCGGTGTGCGGCGTGATGCTCTTGGGAGCCGCCAGCACCTGTCCGCGCTCGAGATCTTCCTTTTCAACGCCGCGGAGAAGCACCCCGACGTTCTCACCGGCCTGTCCTTCATCCAGCGTCTTGTTGAACGCTTCGACGCCGGTAATGACGCTGTTGCGCGTCTCCCGCAGGCCGACGATCTCGATCGTGTCGCCGACCTTGCACTTGCCGCGCTCGATACGCCCGGTGCCGACCGTTCCGCGGCCCTTGATCGAGAACACGTCTTCGATCGGCATCAGGAACGGCTTGTCGATCTCGCGCTGCGGAATTGGAATGTATTCGTCCAGCGCTGCGACCAGCTTGTCGATGGGCTCACAGGCCTTGTCATCGCTCGGGGTGGCCATGGCAACGTTCGCCGAGCCGCGGACGATCGGGGCGTTATCGCCATCGAACCCGTACTTGCTCAGCAGCTCGCGCACTTCCATCTCGACCAAGTCGAGCAGCTCGGGATCGTCCACCAGGTCCACCTTGTTGAGGAAGACGACGATCTTGGGCACGCCCACCTGACGCGCCAGCAGGATGTGCTCGCGGGTCTGCGGCATCGGCCCGTCGGCGGCGGAGACGACCAGGATCGCCCCGTCCATCTGAGCCGCCCCGGTGATCATGTTCTTGATGTAGTCGGCGTGGCCCGGACAGTCCACGTGAGCGTAGTGGCGCTTGTCCGACTCGTACTCCACGTGAGCCGCGGAGATCGTGACGGTCTTGGTTGCGTCACGCTCGGTCCCGCCCTTGGCGATCGCCTTGTAATCCTTGGCGGTCACGCTGGGATACTTCAACGCCGACCGCGCGCTCAGCGCCGCGGTCAGCGTGGTCTTGCCGTGGTCAATGTGACCAATCGTGCCGACGTTCACGTGCGGCTTGGTCCGCTCGAATACACCCTTTGCCATGTCTAGGCCTCCAAAAGATTTTTGCTTTAAACGAACAAGCTGGCAGAGGGGATTGAACCCTCGACCTCGTCCTTACCAAGGACGCGCTCTACCACTGAGCTATGCCAGCGACCGAACTTATGGTCACTGTGGGTTTGCCCGTCCCGCCGGCGGGCGCGTCCTACGCCGCCGCGAAGCTAAACCTCGACGACACCGGTGCTTGACAACACAGGCGACTATAGGTCGCTCGTTTACGTGCGGGAAGTCTACGGCGCGCACCGGGAGCGTAGAAGGGCTAGGAGTATAGTTCGACCCGGGGACAAGTCAATCGCCCAACCAACCCATTTTATGGGGACGCAAACCCCGTCCGGCAACAGAAGTCTGGCTCAAAGCGCCGCAACGCGTTCAACCGCAGGCTCAGCCTGCCACGACCGCCTCAGTCTCCACTGCGGGCCGGACCGCGCCGCCGGTAATCCGTACACCGGCCGCAATGATGATGGTCATCGTGCACACCAGCATTGCGACCAGCAGCGACGCCGTGATTGTCGCATTGATCAGCACCGTGTTGCTCGCTCGGGCGGTGTTATGAAGCTGTGCCAGAATCGTGTTCCACTGCATCTGCAGCAGGTACAGCGCCGCCGACGTCGTCGTCGTCATGACAAAGACCAGTGGACAAACCGTCACCCACAGATATCGCCCGCGCCCCTCGTTGAAGAGGTAGACTGACACGATCGCCAGCGCGATGACCGCCAGCATCTGATTCGCCACGCCGAACATCAGCCAGATCGCATTGAAGCTGTTGGCATTGATGAAATAGGCCCACCCCAGCACGATGAGAATCGTCGTCACGATCGACCCGGGCCACCAGTTCGGCCTGCCCAGTCTGGGATGGATCTTGCCCGCGATCTCCTGAAGGAGGAACCTCCCGATCCGCGTGCCGGCATCGATCGTCGTGAGGATGAACAGCGCCTCAAACATGATGGCGAAGTGATACCAGTACTTCCAGAGCCCACGCACCGCGGCCTCGCCAGAGGATGAAAAACGCGCCAGCGCCTGGTCGAAGATATGCGCCATGCCCACGGCAAGCGTCACCGCCCCGCCGGTGCGGCCGCGCAGCGATTCCCGGGTCAGGTCCTCGTACATGTTAATGTGCTCGATGCCTCCCCCCCGCCAACCATGAGGATGCGGTCATGCCACTGCGGAACCTTCGCCAGTTCCGTGTTCATCGCGTAGTAGTCGTTGGTCGGCAGCGACGCCGCCGCAATCATCGCCACCACCGCGACCAATCCCTCCATCAGCATCGCGCCATATCCGATGCGCCGCGCATCCGACTCCTTTCGCACCATCTTCGGCGTCGTTCCACTGGAGACCAGCGCATGGAATCCGCTGATCGCTCCGCACATGATGGTGATGAACAGGAACGGGAAAATCGGACCGCCGACCGTCGGGCCGCCCTTGAGAAAAACCCGGTTGACCCACGGAGCATGCAATGGCGGATTCGCGACGATGGTTCCCATGACCAGGAGCGCAATCGTCCCGATCTTCAGGAAGCTCGACAGATAGTCGCGCGGCGCAAGCAGAATCCACACCGGCAACACCGAAGCGACGAACCCATAGATCGCCATCGCCCAGGTCACCTGCGTGTTGCTCATGTCGAACGCCCGCCCGATGGCATGATCCGCCACCCAGTGCGCCGACGCCCGTCGCCACCAGCGTCAGGATCGCGCCAATCACGGACGCCTCCACGACCTTTCCCGGACGGATCTTGTACATCCACAATCCCACCAGCAGTGCGATCGGAATCGTCGCAGCAATCGTGAATGTGCCCCAGGAACTCCCCGGAACGATGCGCACTGCATCGGCAGTCAGCGACAGGCTATTGTGCAGAGGCCGGACAAACTCTTTCGTGGCGAGCCTGAACGATTCGTTGAACGCCAACTGCTGCCGCCCCTTGTCCCAGACGAGTTTTGACCCGGCCGGGATGAGGTAAATCGTTCGATCGCCCGCCGTTGTCCAGCTCCAGATCCTTTCCGACGGTATTTCAATCACGCTGCCGGCGGGGTATCTCACCGCCTCGCCGCCCAACGCTTTTACGACGACTTTCCCCAGCCCCGCCAGGGCGATCACGATAATGAACAGGATCGCAATCATCGAGGCGGTCCCCGCCACCTTGCCAACGTCATAGAAGGCAATCTGCGCCAGCGACTTCCCGTTCCTCCGTAGGCTCGCCGACAGCACCAGAAAATCCTGCACCGCGCCGGCGAGGCACACGCCGATCACGATCCACAGCAATCCCGGCATGTAACCGAACTGCGCCGCCAGCACCGGCCCAATGAGCGGTCCCGCCCCCGAGATCGCCGCAAAGTGATGGCCGAAGAGCACCCACTTGTTGGTCGGATGGTAATTCTGGCCGTCGTTGTACCGCACCGCGGGAGTCAGTCGGGAATCGTCCAGCACCGCCACCTTCGCCGCCAGAAAGGCCGAGTAATACCGGTACGAAATCGCCAGCAGGCAGAGGATCACAATCATCACAGGCATTGCGGTCATCGCGGTGCTCCCTGTTCGCGCGAACGTTGCGTCCGCGCCCTCGTGACGTGCCTGGGCAGAACAAACATGCCCTCTACTACAATGAAGTCATGATACTTCTTTTGGCCCTGACAAACGAGTATCCAGCCTCTTCGTGAGCGGGCAAGCTTTAAGCGTCTGACACACCAGCTCCCAGCCGTCCAAGGCACGCGAAAAACCGCGTGCCGGCATGGAATACTCCCGACTTTTTCTCAGCGCACAGCACAGCAACAACCTCGGCGTCGCCCCACGATCCGCGCTCTGGATCACGCTGGCGCCGCCTTCGCCCAACCAGCCTCCGAGAAGGCCGCGTCGCTGGACCCGATCAAGGGAGTGCAATCAAGCGTCGCCTGCCCGCGGCGTCCAATTCCCCGGGCCGCTCCCCGCCGAAGATCCACCCCGGACCCATCCGCATGACCTGATTACGCCCCGTACTGCCCCCTTTGGAACCTGCCAGTCAATTCAATCGCTCATGGCCCTTACCCGGCATGGTTTTGCGCCGTTCACAGCCAATCAAGCTCTGCATGGCGTACCATTTAATATCGCTTCGGACAAACGCCTCTCAATCGCAAATATTGATTGCCGCCTCAGCCAAAAGAATTACCCGTAGTCGAGTTCGTATGATCCGGCTACGATAGGGTTGTTGTTGGGAACAGGAGGATCGTGATGTTAACCGCCCGAATGGCGCTCACCTGCGCTGCGCTGGTGCTCGCTTCTGCGGTTCAAGTTTCGCTCGCCGGGCCGGTCTACGATGCCGCCGGCGATTTCTCCGCATCGGGCAATCCTTCCGGGCGATGGACCTACGGCAATGGGTTCGGCAGCGCCCTGAACCCCTTCAGCATTTCGGCCGCCGGCAGTCTGGCAGGGGCCCTCGCTCCCCAGTGACTTCGCCCAGCAGTATTCATCCGATTCGGCATCGGTTTCGCTGTCCAACGGTTCGCTGTTGCTTATCCCCACGGCCATCCTGCCTGATGATCTATCGCAGACCGCAACCGTTCGCTTTTCAGCGCCATCGAGCGGCGACTACCACATCCACGCCAACCTCGCCGCCGCAATGGGAACGATGTCCGGCACCAGCCCCGTTGTCACGATCTTTCAGAACGGTCAGAGTCTTGAAACCGACTGCGCGTCTCGCTCGGCCACGACCTGACGTTTGACCGCACCCTTTCCTTGAACAGCGGCGATACGATCGATTTCGTCAACCCGCCCAACGTGCCGCAAAGCGAGCTTGGGGTGACCCTCGACGCCACCGTCGAAGCACAAGCCACTCAGAGCATCCCCCTGCCGTCCCCCCTCCTGGCAGCCATCCCCGCGATCGTCTGCGCGGCGCTTTACTACATGCACATCAGGCATCACCTCTCGTAGCCGCATCCCCACCCCCGATTCCCCGGGGCATGGAAAGTGCATAACACGCTCTACGCCTTCACCGCGCGCCTGGCCAGTCCCGAAACCGTCTCCCACGCGCTTCCGGGAAAACGCAGCGTGTCCTGCAACACCTCGTCCAGGGCGCCCAGGAACCAATCCATATCCTCTTTCGTCACCGTCAGCGGCGGCAGGAACTTGATCACCTCGATGTGATACCCGGCCACCTGCGCCAGGATGTGGTGCTTCTGCAGCAGCGGGATGATGATCATCTGCCCGAACACGCTGACGTTCAGCTTGTGGATCATGTCCCACGCCATCTTCAGCTTGAAGCCCCCCTGCTCCGGCCGGGCGAAATCCATCCCGACCATCAGCCCTTTCCCGCGAACATCCGACACAAACGGGCAGCGCGAGGCAATCTCTCTGAGCCGCGTATCAACGTACGCGCCCATCGCGGCGGCGTTCTCAACCAGCTTGTCCTCCTCGATCACCTGCAACGTCGCCAGCGCCGCCGCCATTGCCAGATCGTTCTGACCAAACGTGTTGGAATGGACGACGCAGCGCTCCATCGAATTGAACACGCCGTCCATGATCCTCGGTCGCGTGATCACCGCGCCCACCGGCACATAACCACCCGACAGCGCCTTGCTGGTGCAGACGATGTCCGGCTCCACCTGCGGCCAATGCTGATAGCAGAACCATTTGCCCGTGCGGCCCATGCCGCTCTGCACTTCGTCCAGGACGAGCAACGTGCCGTGCTTGCGGCATAGTCGCTGCGCTTCGACGAGGTAATTGTCTTCAACCACCTCGCAAGTCTTCCCCTGTACGGGCTCGATGATGAAAGCGGCGGCTTGTTTACTCGCCAGCGCCTTTTCCAGCCCGACCAGGTCGTTGAACCCGACCTTCTCGGTGTAAGGCATTAGATCGCCGAAACGTTCACGGAAGAAGTCGGAACCGTTGAGCGCGAGGGAGCCGGTGGTCAATCCGTGGAAAGCGTGATCGCAGTAAATGATTTTCTGCCGGCCGGTTGCACAGCGGGCGAATTTGATCGCCGACTCGACCGACTCGGTTCCGCTGTTGGTGAAGAAGACGCGCGAAAGGTCGCTCCCGGCGTGCTCCGTCAGCTTCTCGGCCACCAGGCCCGAAAGCAGCGAGCAATCCATCCGGACGAGATTGGGCATGTCCTTGCCGATGATCTGCTGAAGGATCGCCTTGACCTTCGGATGGTTCCGCCCCAGGGCCATGACGCCCCAGCCGGTGAGCATGTCCAGGTACTTGTTCCCCTCCGGGTCCCACAAATACGGGCCTTCGCCGCGGACGTAGCCTTTGTCGAAGCCGATGGTGCGCAGCATCTTCACGAAGACCGGATTGATGTGCTGGTCGTGCAGTTCGTATTGCCGCCCCTCGTGCTGCTTGAGCCAGTTGAAAAAGTCGGTTTCCATTGAGTTCCTTATCGACAGACGGCCCTGGCCAGGATTGGCCGCAGGCAAGGCGGGGATTATAGCATCGCGCCGATGCTGCGCCCCGCTGCCGGGGGAGCACAATTGGCCGCATCATGCCGGGCGTCGAGCGGATCGCGCCGCGACCCGGGAGAGAGTCGTGTGGCCGGGACGGTGTGGTGCGGGGATTGCCAGAGATCGGTCTCTCAGGCAGGCGGGAACAGGGGCAAGGGGCAAAAGGAGGACGAACATACGACCAGTTTGTCCTCTGGACGGGCAGAAACCGAGCGGCAGAGGGGTGGGGAGGCAACGGTGTGACCACGGGGAGAGTACGGTGTGACCCCGGACCTGCATCGGGCATGACATGGGGCGGAATATCCTTTGTTGTTGTCCGGGGTGAACGAGCCGGCAATCGTGCTGCGCGGGGGGAAGCAGAGGAGGCGACGGCCGGCGTTTGGGCTCACGGATTCAGAGGCGGGAAAATGCGGCGAGAATTCCCGGCATCGGCGCCAAACATCCCCTTCAACGATGCGACCCAGGTGACGATCCACGATCGGGGTTGTTGGGGACAGGGGGCCCGTACGGCTTGCCGTTGCCAAGGAATTGCCGCCCGGTCTTGGCATCGCGTACGAGAGTCCGCGGCAGGAAGTGCAACTGGAACTGATCCGGGGGGATCTCGGTGTTGACTTCAACTTGACTGAGAGCATATCGCTGGACCTCGACAAGTTGTGTGTCTGGCGGCAGGTCTGAGGGGAGCTTGCTCGTCGGATCAAGCGCGGAATACCACGCCGCCGGGGCGATATTGGTTTGCCGTGTTTCGACCGGGAGGGGAATTCCCTTGGTCAGTTGAAGCTTTCCCGTCTCGTATATGCTCCTTTCGACACTTCCGGGCGGAAACTTCACCATCGTGTTGTCGAGGTTCGTTTCGGGAGATAGTTTCCAGACGGATTCCCTGCGGACGATGAACGCCAGATTGCCAAATTCGCGGACGAGGATTATTTCACGTATCCGCTGGTCATAGTCCCATTCAAGGCGCACGCAAGGCTGGCCATGGTATTCGGCAGTGCCGACGATCCGTATGACGTGCGTCTTAGGAACCGCTGGATGGATCCAGGGATATAATCGAACAAACAGGGACTGATCAATGGCGCGCGGCTGGTTGACCTGCGCATTTCCTGGCCCGCCGTTAACGCGCCACCAGGATTGATTGCCGGTTGCGGTGTGAACGTTGATGAACTCCACCGTACCGCCGTTCTTGAGCGTGCGAAGTTGATGGTAGTAGGTGTTCTTGCCGGACAGCGCAATATCCCCGGAAAGCGAGACAATAGTCGCTTGGGTAAGGGAATTGGCGCTTGCCGTCGAGGGTTTGCGGCCGTTGCCGGGACCATTCGACATGGGCCTTGAAACTGTGAATGCTCCGCGGGAGGCGAAGGATCTTATCGATGATCTTTTGAACCTGGGGAGATTGGACGACGGGTTGCGTATTTGGCGGCGGCGGAGCCGGTCTCGTCGTCGAAGCCACCGTGGCAACCACGCCGCCGCTCAGGGCAAGCAATGCCACGAGCGCGGCGGCTTTCTTCAGGGCCAGCAGGCGGATGCTCCGCAGGATGTTTCCCGCGAGTTTGAAGGCGCTGCCCGTCGCCGCCACCAGCGATTGCCGTCGATGCGATGGTCTGTGCCGATCCATGAGAGGAATCGGAGCAGACTCGCGCCAGTGCTGCGCCGATGCTTGCGGTTGTGAACTGTCCGGAGAGCCTCGATCGCAGGCGCTCAAGGGCCCGCGAGAGGCGCTTTCGGGCCGTCTCCAAGGGCAGATGCAGCACCGTTGCGGTTTCGGGCATGGTCAGGCCATCCAAATAATGCAGCGCGATGATCTGGCGATCGCGCGAACGCAGGCGATGCAGGGCACGTTCGACGGCGAGCGTGTGGTCATGGTCAGGCGATGGCGACTGCGAAACCGCACGCGCTTCGGCCGCCGCGCCGCTCGTGGGCCGGCGACGCGATTCAGCCCGCAGTGCGCTGGATGCGGCGTATCGCGCCGTCTTATGAAGCCAGATGCCGAGCGAGCCAGTGGGGCGAAACTGTGGGGCTCGGCGGGCCAGCACGATGAAGACGGCCTGGGTTACGTCTTCTGCAAGATCGCGGTTGCCGGTCTGCCGCAGGGCCGTGGCGAAGACCATGTCGGCGTATTTGGCGGTGAGTTGGCCGAAGGCGTTCTGGTCCTTCCGCTGCGCCGTTAGGCCTGGAGCAGTTGCCAGTCTTGGGATGCTTGGCTCATACAGAAGAATGTCCGGTGAGAGTGTCGGGCGGGGACAGGAATTTTGCCAGGAATTTACTGCGGCTACCGCTTTTGTCGCGCGATTTGGTCCTTGAGGGAGGTCACGCATTACCAAGCCGGGGAGTGGTACGGTGCATCTCCGCATCGTCTTGATTGGCGAGCCGCGTGCCTTGCCGACGGATTGGATCAAATCGAATCGCACGACTGGGCGTCCGCGTGAGAATCAGATGCGATGGTCCAATCACCAGACCCGGACCGGGCGCGGGGCCGCTTCGAGCATTCGTCGCTCACGATGGGCTTGCGGCAGCCGCCAAGACGCCGATCCTGCGAGAACCACAGCAGGGACCGGGATTCGCGATTTGCCGTACCTGCGGATTCGGGTTAAATTTCGGGTGATTTTTCAGCCCTATGCGGAAGGGAAGGACCGAGTCCCGTGACGATCGCCAGCAATTCGACGGTTCAGGAACAGGTGGGCCTTCAGACGGCGTTCCGTGAACTGCCCATGGCTCATCCGGGGGCCTCAAAGCTCGATTCGGCCCTGGCGCGGGCGGTGAACTGCCTCATTTCCAAGCAGGACAAGGCCGGCTTCTGGTGCGGCGAGCTTCAGGGCGATTCCATCCTGGAATCCGAATACATCCTCATGAAGTTCATCCTCGCCCAGGAGGATGACCCGGACCTGCCGCTGATTGCCAATTACCTCCGCAGAATCCAGATGCCCGAGGGCGGCTGGAACATGTACCCCGGCGGCAAGCCCGATCTCTCCGGAACCGTCAAAGGCTATTTCGCCCTCAAGCTCATGGGTGACTCTCCTGATGCCCCGCACATGGTCCGGGCCCGCGACGTTATCCACTCGCTGGGGGGCGCAGAGAAATGCAATACGTTCACGAAATTCTTCTTCGCCTGCCTCGGGCAGATTTCCTTTGACGCCTGCCCCGCCATCCCGCCCGAAGTCGTCTTCCTCCCCAGGTGGTTCTACTTCAACCTCTACAACGTTGCCGCCTGGACGCGCACGATGATCCTCCCGTTGGGAATCGTGACGACGCTCAAGTACATGCGCCGTCTGCGCCCCGACCAAGGCATCGCGGAGCTCTACCTGGATGACAACGCCAAGAACCGCCTTGGCGAACCGGTCAGAGGAATCATCCCCAGAAGCTGGTGCCATTTCTTCCTTCGGATTGATGCCGCCCTCAAAGCCTACAACGAGTTCCCGCTCCCCCCGCTGCGTAAAGCCGCCCTTGGTCACGCGGAGAAATGGCTGCTCGCGCACCTCGATGGATCGGAGGGTCTCGGTGCCATCTTCCCGCCGATGGTTTACATCCTGATCGTCTTCCGCGCCCTTGGCTATCCCGATACCCACCCGCGCGTGCAACTCGCCCACCGGCACCTGCACGATTTCTACGTCCGCGAGGGAGACACCATCCGCCTCCAGCCCTGCCTCTCCCCGGTCTGGGACACGGGCCTCGCCGCCCATGGCCTGGCCGAAGCCAACCTCGCCCCCGAATCCGATGTCGCCCGCCTGCGCCACGCAGTGGCTTCTCGACAAGGAGGTAACGTTTATCTCCGACTGGGGACGTAACGTGAAGAATCCCCAGCCCGGTGGCTGGTTCTTCGAGTTCTCAAACCCGCACTACCCCGATGTGGACGACACCGCCGCCGTCACCATGGCCCTCAATCGCGTCGGCGGCGAGATGGCATTGCCCGCGATTTCGCGCGGTCTGAATTTCCTGTTCTCCTTTCAGAACGACGACGGCGGCTGGGCCGCGTTCGACCGCACCAAGGATCGTCCGATCCTCGAGAAGATCCCCTTCGCCGATCACAACGCCATGCAGGACCCCTCGTGCCCGGACATCACCGGCCGCGTCCTCGAATCGCTGGGGATTTGCGGCTTCACCAACAAAGATCCCCGCATCGAGCGCGGCATTCGCTTCATTCGCCAGCACCAGGACGGCTGCGGCGCCTGGTGGGGCCGCTGGGGCGTCAATTACGTTTATGGCACGTGGCAGATCCTCACCGGCCTTTACAACGTCGGCGAGGAGATGTCTCAGCCCTACATTCAGCACGCCGCCGATTGGCTCAAGAGCGTACAGAAGCCCGATGGTTCCTTCGGCGAATCCGCCGACAGCTACGAAGATCCCTCGCTCAAAGGCCAGGGCCCATCCACCGCTTCCCAGACCGCCTGGGGAACCATGGGCCTGATGATCTCCTGCGGCCCGAATGACCCCGCCGTCAAGCGCGGCATTGACTGGCTCATCGATCGACAAGGCCCCGACGGCAACTGGGAAGAGCACTTCTACACAGGTACGGGGTTCCCCAAAGTGTTCTACCTGAAGTATCACCTCTATCGGCTGTACTTCCCGATGACGGCGCCGGCGCGCTACCGCCGCCTGCTGCACATGTCGTCCTGATCGGGAATCTAACCGGCCTGTACATCGCATGACCGCCCCGCCCGCTGACGCTCAGTCCGCCTCTTCCGCGGCGCCTCAGCCGCGCCGGCGCATCATTTCCGTCTGGCTCTACTGGCTCGGCACCATCTTCGTCTGGGCCCTGATCGCCACACTGTTTTTCTTTTTCTTTGGCTCGATCAGGATGGTCCTGCTGGACTTCATCGGCGCCGCGGCCATCGCCTCGGCGCGTGCGCCCCTGACGCACTGGCGCCGGGGCCCGCAATGGTTTCGTGGAGCAGTCGTCGGCATTCTCTTCATCGTGCTGCTGGCCGCCATCCTCTCAGGTCTCGGCTGGCTTCTTCAGGCTCCTATCCACAACGAATTCGCCCAGTGGCCGCAACTGCGAGACAACATCAATTCCCTTCTAACCGGATGGAGCGAGCGACTGGGCCTCGCCGAGCCGCTCACCCTTCAATCGCTCTTCAGCCGCATCGCCGTCTTCATTACCGGCGCCAATGCCGGACATCTGATCGGAAGGACCGCCGACATCGCGATCAACGTCGGCATCACCCTGGCGCTGGTGTTCATTGGCATGATCTACCTGCTGATCGAGCCCGATGGACATCTGGTCAATCCCATCCTCAGGATGCTTCCCGAGCAGCGGCGCTCGGATCTGCGCGGCACGCTTGACGCGATCGAGTTCCGCCTGCGCTGGTGGCTGATCGGCGTGGTGATCAGCATGACGATCATCGGCTCGCTTTCCTGGGTCGGGTATTACTTTGTCGGCCTGCGATTCGCTCTTCCTCTGGCAATCTTTGCCGGGATCGCCGAGATCGTTCCCAACATCGGTGCGCTCACGGCGTTCGCCGTAGCGGTAGTTGTCGCCGCCACGCAGAGCTCCGGCGTCGTCATCGGCGTCATCGTCGTCCACTCGATCACCCTCTTTCTCGAAGCCCACGTCATCCAGCCCCTGGTCATGCGCGGCGCCGTCAAGGTCCCCCCCATCATCACCATCTTCACCGTCGTCCTCTGGGCCGAAGTCTTCGGCTTCGGCGGACTGCTCCTGGCCCTTCCGATTGACTTGATCCTCTGGATCGCCGCTGAAAACTTCATCCTCCACGACCGCAGCGCCATCCCCCCCAAAAGACGAAGCAAGCCTCCGCCCTAAGATTGCCTCCCGCGACCGGCGATTGTTATATTCCGCCGCAAAGAGATCCACGTGCTCATCTCCAGCGATATCTGCGCCGCCACTTCCAGCTTCGATGCGACGATGTTTCAGCAGTTGCTGCGGATCGTTGTTGCGATGGTCGTGGTCGCCGCAGCGATTTTGATCCCGCTCGCGATCCTCAAGTGGCTCAGCGGACGGCTCTTCAAAGGTCGATCCCGAAAAGCGCGAACGCCCCTCCCGTCTGAATACCCCTACCGTAAAGCCGAATCACTGCTAACTCGATGCGAGCTTGCATTCTTCCACCAACTCTTGGCCGAAGCGGATGGCCGCCTGCTGATCTGCCCCAAGGTCCGCCTCGCCGATTTATTCCAGAACGTAACCAGCGACGCCGCCCGCAATCGGATCAACCAGAAGCATGTCGATTTCGTGCTCTGTTGCCCCGACACGCTCGCACCCGCGCTTGTCATCGAGCTGGACGACAGCAGTCACACCCTCCCCGATCGCCAGGAGCGCGACGTCTTCGTGAACACCTGCCTTAAAGGCGCCGGAATCCCCATCGCTCGCGAGCGCGCCCGCAGGTCGTACGATCCGAACGCAATCCGCAAGCTCATCGCCTCCGCACTTGAACGGTGCTCGGACGCTCCCCGGCGCCGCGCCTGACTCACCGCCGGTGTTTCAGCAGCCACTCAAACACTTCGCGATTCTGAATCGTCCTCTGCCAAGCATTGTGTCCCAGATCCGGGTACATCGTCAGCTTCGCGTCGTCCCCGAGCCTGGCGAGCATTCGAATCATCTTCTGGTCCTCGTGTGGCCAGACTTCCTTGTCCATCGCGCCGTGAAACGCCCACACCGGAACTTGCTTCATCTCCCGCACCAAGTCGGTATTTGGTTCCCCGCTGACCGGCGCGATCGCCGCAAGCCGTCCCGGGCTGCGGCAGGCCCAGTCCCAGACCCCATACGCCCCCCAGCTGTGCCCCATTGCATAAACGCGATCCGGATCGACGTCGTACGTTGCCAGCAGATGATCCAACAGCGCGTCAAGCTGCTGCGCCGTCCACCCGTTCAGCTCTGAATCCAACTGCGGCGTCACGATCACAAACGGCAGATCTGGCTGCGCCTCGGGAATGCTCCGGGCAAAGCCTTCAATCTTCTTCAAATCGTGCCCGCAGCCCCCAGAGCCGGCGAGACAGATCAGCAGCGGAGATTTTTCGCCATGCCCATAGCCTTTGGGGAAGTGAACCAGATAATTCATCCTGAGGGAGGTCGTGATCGTCTTGCTGAAGCTCCCGCTCGCCAGCGCCGGCCGTGTTGAAGGTTGCGTCGCAGGCGCAGCCAGGGCGTTCGTCCCGGCCATCAGCAGGATTGGAAGCAGAAATCGCATCATGATAAACAAGATCCCGAGCCCGGCGGTAAGTTGCAATGCAGGAGCACACGCATGATCAAACTGACGGCTTGTTTGCTGGTTCTGTCAATGACGGCTTGGGCAGCAGGAGAAAGCTTTTCCCCGCCGGACGCACCCGATCTCAATCCCGTCACCATGCACGAAGCGCCCAGGAATAATCCGATCGTTCTGATCGATCACGGCAAGCCGCAGGCCACGCTTTGTCTCATGGGCAAAGTCGATCCCATGGCCGTCGATGAGCTTCAGAAGTGCCTGAAGCTCGCGACCGGAACCGAACTCCCCGTCGTCCACGACCAGATCAAAACGCCTGCCCTGGTCATCGGCGGCAGCCTGCCCGGCCTCGACCTCCCCGTCGAAGGCTTCGCCATCAAGACTGCGCCCGATGAAGTCCACATCGTCGGCGATGACCCCGGCGTCGCCTGGGGCACCTATGAATTCCTCGAGCGCTACGTCGGCGTCCGCTGGTACTTCCCCGGCGACCTCGGTCGCTCCATCATCAAGCTCGACAAGCTCAAGGTTCCCGCGGTCTTCCTTACCGATGCCCCCGTCTATCGCAAGCGCGAGCTCTGGCCCAACGTCGGCAATCCCGGTAACCGCACCGGCATCAACCTGAAGCCCCTGCATCATGCCCTCCGCTCCTATGACTCCTGGCCCATCAAGCTCCAGGTCCACACCCCCAACTGGAGCGGCGTCAAAGACTACGTCGAACATCGCCCCGAAGTCTTCCAGATGAACGAGAAGAAGGGCCGCGACTTCGACATGCTCTGCTACAGCAATCCCCTCACGCTTCAGACCTATCTGGAAAACATCGACAAAGCCCTCAAGGGCGATCCCGACGCCCACATCCACCTCCAGGGCAACACCATCACCGTCTCCCCCAACGATGCCGAAATCTCCTGCTACTGCCCCGATTGCCGCAAGCTCTGGAACCCCAAGGGCGGTGCCACCGGCTCCGCCTCCAGGATCGTCGCCACCTTCACCGCCAGGCTCGCCCGCGCAGTGCAGAGCGCTGGCCAAAGCTCCAGGTCATCCAGCTCGCCTACCTCAACTACACCGACGCACCCGACGGCATTAAATTCCCCGACAACGTCCACATCCAGATCTGCGGCATGCCCGGCATGGCACTGTACGCCCAGCCGGCCATCTACAACTCCGAGGAGGCCAACCTCCAGAAGTGGTATCACCTGGTCCACAAGAAGGTCCAGAACTGGCACTACATCTGCTGGCCGCAGGACAAGACCTATGCCGTCTTCATTTACCCCCACACCCTCCAGAAGTACTACCGCGAAAACCGCAAATACATCGTCGGCTCGTTCATCAACGGCTCGGGCGATCACTGGCAGCGCCAGGGCATCAGCGCCTACTGCTGGCTGAAGCTCCTCTGGAACCCCGACTTCAACGTCGATGCCGCCATCAACGAGTACTGCCGCCGGATGTACGGCCCCGCCGCCGACAGCATGCACAAGCTCATCGATCTGCAGGACCGCTGGGAAACGATCGTCTGGCATCGCCCGCAGCTCACCGCCAAGAACATCTACACCTACACCTATCCCAGGCAGGTGCGCGATGAGATGAAGCAGTGCATCGACCAGGCCCGCCGTGAAGCCGCCGGCGATGATCTTGTCCTCAAACGCATCGACTACTACACCGGCCCCTTCTCTGCCTTCTTCCAGGCCGGCGACGACAGCGAGAACCCCAGGCGCACCGCCCTGATCGTCGAGCACGCCGACCACCAGCCCACCATCGACGGCAAGCTCGATGAGCCGGAATGGGCAACTGCCCCCGAGGTCTCCCTCATCCGCGGCTACGATCGCACCAACCCCAAGCCCAAATATCCAACAACGCTCAAAGCCCTCTGGACCGACAAAGGCATAACCTTCGGCTGGACCTGCATGGAGCCGAACATGGACAAGCTGCGCGACGGCCAGGTCGGTCGCGATGAGTCCTTAATCTGGTGGGACGACTGTGTCGAAATGCTCTTCGATGTCACCGGCAAGAACGAGGGCGACTTCTACCACTTCATCGTCAGCGCCGGCGGCGGTATGACCGACGCCAAGGCCGACAATACCGCCTGGAATGCCAGGGGCGTCAAGCGCAAAGCCTGGCTCGGCCCCGACCGCTGGACGATGGAAGTCTTCATCCCCTTCGACAACTTCCCCGAGGCCGTTCTTCCGCAGGTCGGCAAGACGGTCACCTGGTGGGGCAACGTCACCCGCCACCGCGTCGCCGACCACTGGAAAAAAGTAAAAGCCCCCGGCAGCGTCGAGGAATACCAGCGCCTGAACACCACCTACGCCGAGCCTTCGGACAACCTCGCCGACTTCGGGCCGATCGAGTTCAAGTAGCCGCCAAGATCAGCGGCAAAACTCACGGCGCCGTCACGCCCCCCCAGTCCTGGTGCGGCTTCTGCGGATTGTACGTCATCGTCTGCGGGTCGAAGCTCTTCTTCGCCTCGACGTGCCCGTCCCCGAACAGCACGTTGTTCCCCGCGTGATGCGCGGTGAACCCGTACGGCTCCCCAAACCAGGACAGACACTTCCACGTGTTGTCATCCTTGTCGCAGTCGTTCGTGTGCAGATAGAGCTGCGCCTGCCCCCACGGCGGCGGATAAAGCCGCTGGTGCGTGCACTCCCCACCCAGGACGTACTCGCTCGACAGCTTGATGTCTGACTGCTTCAGATTCCTTCGCCCCTGCAACCCCTGCCACTTCACGCTGATGAAGTAGTTGATCTGCGTCTCCGGCGGAAACGACGGACACCCGTACACCCCCGAAAGCACCTTCGCATAATACGGCTCGAGCTCCTCCGTCCAGCCCGGCCCCGGCGTGTCTTCGCCCGTCCCATCCCCGCCATACACCTGCCAGTCGCTCCACGCCGGATACTGCCCGTGAAGCGCCGCCGCATAATTGAACAGCCCCTCCCCCAGCCCATGCAGATTCGCCTGGCATTTCAGGCACCGCGCCTGCTCCCGCGCCCGTGCCAATGCAGGCAGCAACAGCCCGATCAGGATCCCGATGATCCCAATCACCACGAGCAGTTCGACCAGCGAAAAGCCCGTGATCGTCGCGCGCCGCGAACCAACCCGTCGATCCAGGAGCATAACCCACGTCCCAAGCGTGCAGAATCTGCAATACCTATTGCCGGCAGCGACAAAACTGGACAGCTTGCTGCGATTTTCGGCACGCCACCCGCTTTCCGCCAGACCCAGCCGTAAATCCGCTCGCACCGCCGTTCATCCACCCCTTGCTATTCATCGAATTTTTTCCTAATTTGATTCCCAGTGTAACGATGTGGATTTGGGGACCGGCGACGGCTTCTATCTACCTCATGATGTGCGACGGGGATACGGGGCTGGCGAAGTTGGTTCGAGGATCGAAGATTCTAACGCAGCAACGTCCCAGCATTCGGTAGTCGCCTATTATCATCCTGTTCATCGACTTGCGGCCGTTCCGGCGCCTCGGCATTCCCTGACGACGCTCCGTCGCGGAAGATGTTGGTTGATTGCATCACATGGGCCAGAAACTCCTTCAGTACGATGTGTTGGAGCGGCTGGGCGAGGGCGCGCGCAGCACCATCTACGCCGTCATGGACCCCACCACCGGCCGCAAGCTCGCCCTCAAGCACGTCCATCGCGACAATCAGAAAGACATCCGCTTCATCGAACAGATGGAGACGGAATTCGACATCAGCAGGCAGTTTAGCCACCCCAATCTCCGCCGAAGCTACGACCTCAAGATCAGCAAGTCGCTGCTCGTGAAGGTCACCGAGGCCTTCCTCGTCATGGAGCTCGTCCAGGGCCAGCCCCTCGAACGTCCGCCTTCCGCGCGATGCCAGGGGCCAGCCCGACATCATGGCCATCATCGACACCTTCATTGCCGCCGCCCAGGGTCTCCGCGCCATGCACCAGATGGGCTACGCTCACTGCGACATCAAGCCCAACAACATCATGCGCAACGACCGCGGCGAGGTGAAAGTCATCGACTTCGGCCAGAGCTGCCGCATCGGCACCATCAAGGAGCGCATCCAGGGCACGCCCGACTACATCGCCCCCGAGCAGGTCGCCCGCCGGCCCATCAGCGTCCAGACCGACGTCTTCAACCTCGGCGCCACCCTCTACTGGGCTCTCACCGGCAAGGTCATCCCGACCCTGTATACCGTCAACAAGAAGGGCGAGAACAGCTTCCTCATGGACACGCGCATCGACACCCCGATGGACCTGAATCCCAAAGTCCCCCTGGCCCTGAGCAAGCTCGTGATGGACTCCATCGCCACGAAGCCGCAGAACCGCCCCGCCGACATGGACGAGTTCACCACGCGGCTGGAGCTGGCCAAGCACATCATGCTGAAGCAGGCCCATTCCCCCCAGCCCGGCAACCCCTCGCCCGGCCTGACCAGCGATACGTCGATCCCGTGAGATCGGGCTTCAGCCGCCGCGCCATCGCATGCCGAGAGAGCCTACTCCTCACCTTGTGCGCGCCCTCGCTCATGACGTTCTTGCGGCGCGGGCCTCCGGCCGGTGTCTTGCGCTCAGCGCCGGCGCGGTGGAAGTCCCGTAAGACACTCGCCCTCAACCCAATCACCCGTTACCATGCCCTCCCAGGCAATTCGGGCAACCATGGCATCGTCGCGGGAATCGCTACTCCAGGAATTCGTCGATTGGGCCGCCCAGCACATCACTGGCGATGAAAAGGGCGAAGCCCAGATCTTCCTCGACCACCTCTTCCGTGCCTTCGGCCAGAAAGGCTCCCTCGACGTCGGCGGCACGCCCGAACTCCGCATCCGCAAAGCCTCCGAAGACGGCGGCGGAACCAGCTTCGCCGATTATGTCTGGAAGCCCATCGTCCTCATCGAAATGAAAAGGCGGGGCGCCGACCTCGCCAAGCACTACCGCCAGGCCTTCGACTACTGGGTGCGCCTGGTCCCCGACCGTCCGCGCTACGTCGTCCTCTGCAATTTCGATGAATTCCACGTCTACGACTTCAACAATCAGCTCGACAGCCCCAAGGACACCGTCCGCCTCGCCGACCTCGCCACGAGCTGGGGTCCCCTCGCCTTCCTCTTCCCCACTAACGAAGTACCCAAGTTCGGCAACGACCGCGAAGCCGTCACCCGCGAAGCCGCCGACAAGCTCGCCGAATGCTTCCGCAAGCTCATCGCCCGCAAGGTCGATCGCGGCCTCGCCCAGCGCTTCATTCTCCAGTGCCTCGTTGCCCTCTTCGCAGAAGATATCGGCCTGCTCCCGCGATATCTCTTCGCCTCTCTCGTCGATGAATGCAAAAAACCCGCCGACAGCTACGACAAGCTCGGCGGCCTCTTCGAGGTGATGAATAGCCCCGTGTCACCCACTGGCGGCCGCTACAAAGGCGTCCGCTACTTCAACGGTGGCATCTTCGCCAACCCCGCCAGGCTCGAACTCTACGAGGATGAGCTCAACCAGCTCGGCGGCGCCGCGGCTCCCACAAAGGCGCCGCCGCCAGCGACTGGTCCAAGGTCTCCCCCGAAATCTTCGGCGCCATCTTCCAGGACTCCATGGATGCCGACCAGCGCCACGCCTTCGGCGCCCACTACACCAGCCCCGTGGACATCATGAAGATCGTCAAGCCGACGATCTCCGATCCCTGGACTGATGCCATCGAATCCGCCAAAAGCGCCAGGAAGCTCAGCGAACTCCTCGAACGCTTAACCACTCTCCGCGTCCTCGACCCCGCCTGCGGCAGCGGCAACTTTCTCTACCTCGCCTACCGCGAGATGAAACGACTCGAATCCCGCATCCGCGAGCGCCTCACCACCGAATTCCCCAACTTCCAGCCCCGCCTCATCCACGTCAACGCCCGCCAGTTTTTCGGCATGGACATCATCCCCTTCGCCATCGAGCTGGCCAAGGTCACGCTCATGATCGCCCGTAAGCTCGCCATCGACGAGCTCCACATCGCCGATGAAGCCGACCTCCCCCTCGACAACCTCGACGCCAACTTCAAAGCCGTCGATGCCCTCCTGACACCCTCTTCCGGTAACGCTTTGCCCCCCTCGCCCGGTGCTCCGGGAGAGGGCAGCGGTGAGGGCGAACCCGAAAGCAACGCCAACCCCTACTCCAACGTCATCCAAACCCCCTGGCCCAACGCCGACATCATCATCGGCAATCCGCCGTTCCTCGGAGCCAAACGCCTCAAGCCCGAGCGCGGCCCCGACTACGTCAATGCCCTGCGTAAGCTCTACCCCGCAGTCCCCGGCATGGCCGACTACTGCGTCTATTGGTTCCGCCGCGCCAGTGACCATCTGCGCGAATGCACCAAAGCCGACCCCCTCGCCGGCCGCGCCGGCCTAGTCGGCACCCAGAACATCCGCAACAACCAGTCCCGCGTCGGCGGATTGGATCACGTCGTCGCCACCGGCACCATCCTCGAAGCCGTCGATAACCAACCATGGAGCGGAGACGCCAACGTCCATGTCTCGCTCGTAAATTGGGCCAAAACGAAGGATGCCGCAATTCTCCCTCGGCGTATGCGCCTTTGGTCACCCTTAAGCAAAAGGGGTGTGAAGAAGGACAGGCGAGCCCGAGGAAGTGGATCAGCTGCGAAAACGTATGAACTCCGGATGCGCGAGTGCGCCAGCATCAACTCAGCATTATCCGACGACGTTGATGTCAGTACCAAGCGATACCTGAACTGCAACAAAAGGCCAAAACGGTGTTTTCAGGGAAAAATTCCGGGCTATGAAGGCTTTATGCTCGATTCTGATGGATTGCATCGCGTAGGTGGTTGCTCACCCGTTGTCGTTCCATATCTAACGGGCCGAGAACTGCTCGGGGAATTTCACATCGATCGTTGGGCAATCGATTTTGGAAACCGCGACTTGATTGCAGCCTCATCGTTTAAGAAGGCTTTCGCGCACGTCGAACGCGAAGTTCTTCCTTTTGTGAAGAAGTCTTACGAAGAGGCAATGGCAGAAGAATCAGATATGGAGAGCGCGAGGAAGGACCATCTAGACCGTTGGTGGCAATTCTGGAACCGACGAGATGAGATGACTGCTGCATTGAAACACATCGGCCGCTACATCGCCTGTTCGAGAGTTACGCGACGACCGGTGATGGTCTTCCTCGCACCGTCTATTTGCCCTAGTGATCTGATTCAAGTCTTCGCGCTCGATGATGACTATTCATTCGGAATCCTTCAAAGCTCGCTTCATTTTGAATGGTTCCGCAAATCCTCACGGTTAAAGGTTGAATCCGATCTGCGATACTCGGTCCGCGATGTATTCGACACCTTTCCCTGGCCCCAATCCCCCACCAGCAAACAGATAGACGCTGTCGCAGCCGCTGCCGTCGAGCTCCGCCGCGTCCGCGCCCAGGCCCTCACCCAGATCACCGGCGGCCTCCGCGCCCTCTACCGTACGCTCGAACTCCCCGGCAAAAACCCCCTCAAGGACGCCCACCACGCCCTCGATGCCGCCGTCCTCGACGCCTACGGCTTCGATCCCAAAAAGGACCTTCTCACCCAACTCCTGACCCTCAACCTCGAAGTCGCCGCCATCGAAAAGCAGGGCAAAAAGCCCACGCCCCCCGGCATCCCCCCGGCCTACCCCGACCGCGCCAAACTCGTCACCGGCGACTGCATCCGCCCCGCCGAGGAGGCCACCGCGTGAAGAAGGTCCGTCTCCATCCCCACGCTCTCCAACGAATCTCTGAACGCGGCGCCACCAAAGACGAAGTCACTTACACCGTACGGCACGGCAAGCGGTCTCCCGCTCGCTTCGGTCGCTCCCGCGTTCTCCACACCTTCGCCTATAATCGCCTGTGGCACGGCAAACGCTATCGCTCAAGCCTTCGCGGTCGAGGAATCGACCGACCAGTCGCTGGTCATCACGATCATCACGAACTTCTTCTGATCCCGGAGCCGTTATGAAGCTGACCTACGACCCCAAGTACAACATCGCGTACATCCAGTTGCGCCCCAAACGTGGCAAGGTCCGCACCGTTCAGGTCAGCGATGAGTTGAACGTGGACCTGGCCGCCGACGGCAGCATCTACGGTATCGAACTGCTGAACGCCAACGAACAACTCGCTGCCGACAAATCCCTCGTGGTCGAAAACCGCGCCACCCGAACCCGCCGTAAACTGCGCTCTTGCCGGTTGATCTGCCCCGTCTCCAGCCGTCGAAACGACGATCATGGAACGAACCCTTGAGCAAATCCGCCGCGATGGCTCAGCCTCCCTTCGCCAGCGCCGCGGCGTTGCCGGAGTGGTGCGTTTGCGCCGCATTGGACGCCGCGCAGAGCGGGCCGGTGAAAATTCGGGCCTGGCGGGCGCGGAGGGGGCTTGGGGGGGGCGTGGGAGCCGGGCAACTGCACGGGCGAGCCCCTGAGGTGACGTTTTGACGCGGGCGGGTTTGCACGGTGTGAGTACGGTGTGAGTACGGTGTGAGTCGGTCGTTTTGCATAAGCGGATGTCAATATGTCGTATGGATTCGGCCCGGCCGTTTCTATGGGCTCTGCCGGGGATGGGGTCGGTTAACACTACAGCGCTAAGCTGGCGATTTCAGTCCAGAACTGCGGTCAACACATGAACAGACAAGGACTTAAGAACGATCCAGCGCTGAAGTGCTCAAAAGGGCCCCTCTGGCCGCTTGGCCGGTGCGGCAAATTGTCATGTTCGGACCACCAGGTCGTCAGAAGGGGCAAAAACCGGGTTAGGGGTGGGGTGGGGAGGGTACGGTACTACAACGGTGAGAGTACGGTGTGGGCCGGGAGGGGATTTGGGCGCAACATGGGAGCGGAATGTCCTCTGCTGGGATGCTTCTTCACCAACGGGGCTGGTGATCATGTTGCCTGGATGAGATGGGCCATGCTCCTACTCTTAGCGCAGGGTTCAAGGCGTTGCCGAAGCGACCAGGAGGCCCTGTAGGGCTCGCGGCGAGTGAGCGCTGTATGGCGCCTCGATGGTGCGGAAAGTCCATAACACGCTCTAGAAACGGTGAGCAAAAACATGAGCGGATAAGGACTTAAGAAGGACCCAGCGCTGTAGTGTTAAATGACCCTGTTTGCGGGGTGCGTCTTTGTGGCCTGCTGTTTTAGTCGAAACGGTATCAGACGCTGATGACACGAAGCTGCCCCACCGGCGGATCCTGCCGCCGACCTGAGTCGCCGCGGGCCCGGGCAAGCATCCATAAAGCCATACGCCGGCATAACCACCAGCGCCCCGATGGCCCGCGCATGTCCCCTCACAGCCCGCGGCCGCCCAAACCGGCCCCTTTCCCATCGTCCCAACCTGCCTGCAACTTTCATCATCCCCTCGCGCGACCGGTCGATGTCGACCTCCCCTCCGCCTGCCAGGTCGGCGATGAGCTCGTCGCCCCGCGCGGGGCATTGGTCATCGGGTCGTCATTCTGGTCTGGTCATTGGTCATTCCGCCCCTCTACCCCGCCTTGCGCACCGGCTCCTCAACGCGCTCCCGCACGATCAAACTCCCCCGCCCGGTCTCTTGGGCCTTGGGCTCCTGTTCCACCGGAACCTCCATCGGATCCTCACGCTCTTGCGCCCGCCACATGCCGCCGTCGATCGAGCGCATCGCTTCATCCAGCAGTTCCGCGCACCGGATCAGCCGTCTGCGATCCTGCGCACGATAATTATCCGCCAGCAGCGCCGACGCCGTGCGCACCGCCGCCTCGAGTTGCTCCCGCAATGTCCCTTCCGTCCATGCCAAGCGTCACCTCCTCATATCTGCATTCTCGGCATATCTCCACACCCACCCGAGCGCGACGCCGCGATACTGACCCTATATCGGCCAACTCGCCTTATCGGACGGCGCTTCCGCCCACGCCCTCGATGCGTGACCCGGATCAAGGGTTTTTGTCGCCCGCGCATGACATCGCCGCGCGTCGGTCCGCGCTGCCCCATATAATCCGGCCAATGTCCCATTCGGCGCCACCGATCACCGATCCGGACCGCGACCTGGTCCACCGCAGCCGTGCCGGCGACTTCGAAGCCTTCGACCAGCTCGTCCGCCGGCACCAGCGCCGCATCTACACGCTCGCCATGCGCATTGTTCAGCACGCCCAGGATGCCGAAGAGGTCGTCCAGGAAACCTTCCTCGCCGTCCTCGAGCACCTGGCCGATTTTCACGAGCAATCCCTCTTCAAAACCTGGCTGGTCCGCATCGCCACCAACAAAGCCCTCAAGGTCCTCGCCCGCCGCCGCTCCCATCCCACTCAGTCGCTAGACGGTGCCGACACCGCCTCCGACCAGGCTCCGCTCCCTCACCCCGATTTCATCGCCCGCTGGCGTGCCGATCCCATCGCGCTGGCCGAAGATCGCGAGACCGCCGCGTTGATCAACGCCGAACTGGAGAAGCTTGATGAGAAATACCGCATGGTTTTCGTGCTCCGCGACATCGAAGGCTTCTCCACGGAGGAAACCGCCTCGCTGCTGAATCTAGGCATCTCCAACGTCAAAGTCCGCCTTCTCCGAGCCCGCCTGGCCCTGCGCGAACGGCTGACGCGTTCCCTCGGCGACTCTACCCAGCGGGTCCACCCCGCCCACGACCACGAATGAGATTGCATGTAACCCAGCCCGCCAGGGCGGATCAAACAAAACAGAGAAGTATCCTGACATGAACTGCGACGAACTGCTCAAAGCGCTCAACGAATACGTGGATGGCACCCTCCAGCCCGGCATCTGCGACCAGCTCGAACAGCACCTCGCCGGCTGCAATCCCTGTCAGATCGTCGTCGACAACATCCGCAAGACCATTACCCTCTACCAGAACGGCAAGCCCCTCGATCTCCCGCCCAACGTCAGCGACCGCCTCCACCACTGCCTGCGCGAGCGGTGGAAAGAACGCTTTTCAAGGTAGCTTCCCCACTCTCTTTTCTGTTCTCTGTCTTCCCTTCGCTCCAACCAGCATCAGCTCGCCGCCATCTCCCCCTCCGGCCGCATCGGCGCCGCATGCTCCGAGTCCAGCACCTCTCCCATCGGCAGCCCGTGCCCCGGCTTGTTCTGATACAAAAGCCAGTAAGACACCGGAATCACAAACAGCGTAAACAGCATCGAAGCGAGCAGCCCGAAGATCAGCGCCCACGCCAGCCCGGAGAAGATCGGGTCCAGCGTGATCGGCCACGCGGCCAGCATCGCCGCCCCGGCCGTCAGCAGGATCGGCCGCAACCGCACCACGCAGCTCTCCATCACCGCATCGAAGAGGCTTCGACCGCGCGCCAGCGAATGATGGATGAAATCGACGAGAATGATTGAATTGCGCGTCACGATCCCCGCCAGCGCGATCATGCCGATCATTGCGGTCGCGGTGAAGAAGACCGGATCCGCATACCCCCCCACGCTGCGCACGCCGATGTGGTTCAGCAGCCAGAACCCCGGCATGATCCCCAGGATCGTCAGCGGGATCGCCAGCATGATCACCACCGGCAGCAGGAACGATCCCGTCTCATGCACCAGCAGGATGTAGATGGCCACCAGCGCCGCCGCAAACGCCAGCCCCAGATCACGGAACACGTCCAGTGTAATGTTCCACTCGCCTTCTCCACTGAAAACCACTCTGATCCCGTCGGCCACCGCCCAGGGAATCCCGCCGCCATTGTGGAAGAAGGTACGGCTCGCCACCGGTCGATCCACTTCGTGCGTGGCCTTTAACTGCGAGCTCGCCACCTGATCCGCCTCAATGTCCAAGATCGCATCCGCCGGCGCCCGCCCGGCCGCCTCCGCAAAGACATACTCCACCGGCTGGAGATTCTTATGGTAGATCGTCTGGTCCGCGATCTTGTCCTGCCACGTTCCCAGCTCCGACAGCGGCACAACCGTCCCTCCGCGGCCAGTGACGTAAAGCCGCCCAAGATCGTCGAGTGAAGACCGCTCCGCCTCCGGCAGCCGCAGCACGATCGCCAGCGTATTGCGATCACGTCCCGAATCCGCCGCCGCCACCGCTTCCCCATTCAAAGCAACCGCAAGCGTCTCGCTCAGATCCGCATCACTCACGCCGTTGAGCGCTGCCTTGTCTCGATCCACCACGAACACCCGCCGGTCCTGGTTCGCCTCGACGGTCGTATCCACGTCCACGACACCCGGCTCCTTGCGCAGCCGGTCGGCGACTGTCAGCGCCGCCGTGCGCAGATCGCGGTCGGTCTGATCCGCCCGCCCATACACCTCGGCCACAATCGTCGAAAGCACCGGCGGCCCTGGCGGCGATTCCACGATCTTCAGATTTGCCCCGTTCGCCACCGCCACTGCCGTCAGGTCATCGCGCAACCGCAGGTCGAGCGAGTGGCTCTGCTGCACGCGATCCCGCTTGTCCGCGAGGATCACGCGAATGTCCGCCTCGTTCGGGCTCTGCCGCAGGTAGTAGTGCCGAACCAGGCCGTTGAAATCCATCGGCGAAGCCACCCCGCTGTAACTGTCGAACGCCACCACTTCCGGCACCGTCCGCAGGTAATCCTCCATCGCCCGCGCCGCGCCGTCCGTCCGCTCCAGCGTCGATCCCTCCGGAAGATCCAGCACGAGCTGCAACTCGTTCTTGTTGTCGAACGGCAGCATCTTTAGCGGCACCATCCGGAACATCGGCATCAGCGCAGTCGCGAGCAGCAGCACCGCCACCGTGCTCAGCAGGGTCCACGCCATCCACCGTCGCTTGAGCAGCGGCTCCATCAGCGGACGAAATACGCGGTACACCGGCGACTTCCTGACATCCACCTCTACGTGTCCATCGGCACCACTCGCTGCCTCCGCCCCTTGGTGCCTCCGTGCCTTTCGCTTAAGCATGTGATACGCCAGCCACGGCGTAATCGTGAAGCTCACCACCATGCTCATGAGCATCGTCACCGGCACGTTCAGCGCCATCGGCCGCATGTACGGCCCCATCATGCCGGTGATGAAGAACATCGGCACGAACGACAGGATCACCGCGATCGTCGCCGCGATCAGCGGCGGCCGAACCTCGTTCACCGCCTCCAGCACGATCGGCCGGCTTGCCCTCCCCTGCTCGTGGAAATGCCTGTGAATGTTCTCCACATCCACGATCGGATCGTCCACCAGCAGCCCCAGCGCCAGGATCAGCGCAAACAGCGTCACGCGATTGATCGTGTAACCCGAAAGCAGATTCACCATCAGCGTCAGCCCGAACACGATCGGCACCGCCACCGCCACGATGAACGCCTCGCGCCATCCCAGCGCCACCGTCAACAGCGCCACCACGATCAGGATCGCCACGCCCAGCGCCTCGACCAGCTCGTTGACCTTGTGATCCGCAGTCACCCCCATGTTCCGTGTCACGATCAAGTCCATGTTGGACGGCACGACCGTCCGCCGAAGCTCCTGCACCTTCCGCATCACATCGTGCGCCACCCAGACTGCATTGCTCCCCTTCTTCTTCGCCACCGCGATCGACACAGAAGGCTGCGATTCGTCGGCATCTTTCGCATTCCCAAAATGCGTCGCCCCCACCGCTGCCCCCGCCGGATAATCTGCGGTTTCTGCATCAGCATGAATCCGCCCCCACGCCGGCCCGCGCCGAAGCGCACGTACGACGTTGTCTCGCTATCCCCGTCCGAGATCGTGGACACATCCTTCAGATAGATCGGCCGATCGCCGCTCGTCCCCACCACGACCTTCCCCACTTCTTCCGCCGACCGGAAGAACGTCCCCGCATCGACGATGATTCGCTTGTCGTTCCGGGAAAACTCACCCGCGCGCCGCGAGACATTCGCCGCCTGGATCGCCTGCGCAACGCGACTAATGGAGATCTGGTGCGCCGCCAGCGACTCCGGATGCAGATCGACGCGAATCTGCCGCGACCGCCCGCCCACCACGCTCGTGATCCCCGTATTCGGCACGCCCTGAAGCTGGACCGCGATCTCCTCGGCGACCCGCCGCAGCGAGGCATCGTTCCCGTCCCGGCTGGTCAGCGCCAGCGTCACGATCGGCACGTCGTCGATCTCCACCGGCTTGACCACCCACCCCGTCACCCCCGCCGGCACGATGTCCTCGTTCTCAGCGATCTTGTTGTACAGCTTGATCAGGCTCTTCTCGCGGTCCTCGCCGACATAGAAACGCACCGTCACGATCGCCTGTCCCGGCCGCGACATCGAATAGACGTACTCCACCCCGTCGATCTGGTAGAGCAGGCTCTCCAGGCGCGTCGAAACAAGCTGCTCCACCTCCTTGGCGCTGCGCCTGGAAACGACACCAGCACGTCCGCCATCGGCACCACAATCTGCGGCTCTTCTTCCCGCGGCGTCACCAAGAGCGCCACCGCCCCCATGCCCAGCGACAGCACGATCAGGAGCAGCGAAAGCTTCGAATAGAGAAACTTCCGCACAATGCGAATTGCCATGGAATCAGAGCCGTGCATCGATCTCGCTGCCTGTCTTTGGCGTTACGAAGCGTTCCCCAGCGCCACGCGTTCACCCGCTTCAAGCCCCGCCAGCACTTCAACCCGTTTCCCATCCGTTCGACCCAGGCGCACCGCGCCGCTCCGCCCGCCCATCGTGAATCACGTCCACCAGCGTCAGCTGCCCCACGCGTCGCACCGCCGCCAGCGGAATCTGCACGGTCTTGCGCATCCAGCGGAATCCGCAGCCGCGCATACATCCCGGGATACAGCTTGCCTGGATTGGCCAGATGCACCTTCACCAGAAAGCTCCGGCTCATCGGGTCCGCCGCCGGCACGATCTGCTCCACCGTCCCGCTTCGCTCTTCGTGCAGCGCATCGATCACCACCGTCAGCTTCTGCCCCGCCGACAGCCGCTCGATATCCGACTCGCGCACGCTCGCTTCCACCCGCAACCGGCTGGGATCGTAAACCGTCAGGAGCGGCTTGCCCGGTGCGCTCTGATCGCCGGGCTCCACCAGCCGATCGACGATCACCCCGTTGATCGGCGAGCGAATCTGCGTGTCATCCAGCGCCGACTCCGCCTCAATCACCCCCTCCTTCGCGCGAGCCACGTCCGCCATCGCCATGTTCAACTTGCTCTCCCACTGCTCGCGCTCCGACTGGCTGATGCTCCCCGGTGCGATGTTTTTGCGGCGGTCCACTTCCTGCTGGGCATAATCCCGCGTCGCCTCCGCCGCCTTAAGCGATTCCTTCGCCTGCCCGAGCCGCGCCTTCTGGGCCGTGTCGTCCAGCGCAACCAGCAGCTCTCCCTGCTTCACCGTGTCCCCGGCGTTGACCTTCATCTCCAGCACGTTTGCCACCACCCGCGCCGAAATGCTCGTCTGATGCTCTGCCTCGATCGTCCCCACCGGCTCGGCCACCGACACCATCTCCACCTCCTGCACCAGCGCCGTCTTGAAATCTTCGCTCGCCTTCGCCTCGGGCAGCTTCACCGGTTCGATCTTTCCCCGCCGGAACGTCCCCGCAAGCCACAGCATCGCGACAACCACCACCACCGTCGCGACCGCTGCGGTCCCGATCTTTGCCAGCAATCCGCTCCATTTGCGCCGCATCGCAGACCTCGCACCAGCAGGTGTTCTCGCCTCCAGCCTCTGCAACCAGTCCCGAAATACCCTGGCGGCAGTTTTTCACTTTATTTGATTCGCTCTGGGCCAACGAAGTTACACTGGTTTCGCGTCAGCCCGGCCAATCCTGTTGTAACCTGCTGGCCTCGTGCCGGATCAAAGCGGTGGAGATTTGATTTCGAGGTGATTTATGACGATGGAACGGATGCTGTTCGGGATCGCCGGCGCGTTTGTGCTGGCCAGCACCGCGCTTGGCTACTTTGTCAGCCCCTGGTGGTTTCTGTTTACCGCCTTCGTCGGGGCCAACATGTTTCAATCCAGCTTCACCAACTGGTGCCCCATGATGTGGCTTCTCGGAAAGCTCGGCGTCAAGCGCGCCTGCCAGGTGTCGCCTTCGCTCAACTCTGCTCAGCCGGTCGCGCCCGGCGGTTCCCCGTCAGCCGCCTGAGCCGCCGTTTGATCCTCGCCGTCGCCTGACGTGCCGGACCGATCCCCAGCGCTCGCATCAACCTGGGTTCCCAGTTCAGGTCGATCACATGCCCATTGGTCGGCGTGTCGATCGCGTCGAGCGCTTCGCCGATCTTCTGCGACGATCGCGCCTGGCCGGGCAGGCGGTCGGGATTACAGTGGCCAGGCACCGGCATCACCACCGGATTGGTGTTGATTTCCCACACCGTCACCTTGCCGTTGTGCAGCGTGTAATCCGCGCGACCATAATCGATGTTGGCCAATTCGAAGATGCGGCGCAGTGGCTCCACATGCGGATTGAGGCGAAGGAATTCGTCTTCCTCCTGAGTTTTCGCCGAGTCCACGTCACCAGGATACTTGATCATCCAACCGCCGCTGAACAGCAGGTGTCGTGGAATCAGGACGTTGCCAACCTTGATGACGGAGTATTTTCGAAAGACACCGTCCGCATCGGCCGTATCGAAGTATTCGACAATGAGCAAGCGGCGCGCGTCCTTTCCGGCCGCGAGCTGTGCGCTGATCGCCGGCTCCAGGCCCGCCTCCTTCTCGATCAATCCCGATAGGTTTCCTGTGTGCTCGTTCTCTTCGCGCACAAAAACCGGGTATCGCATCCCCTCCCGGGACTCACTCAGCCGCCGCACGCCAAAGCCGTTGATCCCCTTCTCTCTCAGCCGCTTCAAAAGCTCATACCGCAGCAACACCTTCCGTGGCCGATTCAAGACTCTCGCCCCGCTTCTAAGAAGTTGCTCGCAGTAAGCCTCCGCCAGCTCCAGTTGCGCGTCGTTCAGCCGTTCGAGATCCGAAAAAATATATGCGCCCCCCGCTATGTGATGCCAGTAGGGCAGATCCTCGTAATACTCGAATGACACCCGGCCCAGCATGTCGCGCTGCCACGTCTCCAGGTACGTGCGCATCGTGTATGCGTGGGCCTTGGTGACCAGATAATGAATCATTGCCGCAGTTATACCGTCGGCGAGGGCACCAGGGAAAAATGAGAATGAACCGCCAGCCAGCGCCCATCCCGCTTTTCCAGGATGAACGTCGCCCGCCCCTGGCGCCGGAACCAGCCCTTCTGATTGCGTCCCTGGCTCGACCAGAGCGCCACCGCCCACCCCTGATTGCCGCTGGTGGCACAGCGCACCGACCCGTAATCGAAGTCAAATCCCCGCGTCACGCCCCACACCTTGCGCCATTGCTGTGATTCCAGTTGATCCAGCCCTTCCATGATTTCGCTGACGCTCCCGAAACTCAGGGTATCATCCGCAAACATCTGCCGCCCCGCCGCGTAGTCCACGTCACGCACGCATTGCGCGAACTCCGTCAGCCACTGCTGGATTTCGTTCCCCGTGCTAGATTGCGCAAAAACAGCCGCATCAGTCGCTGTCACGTCATCCTCCATCCGCTCATTTTTTACCTTCGAAGGCACCCATTGAACTACATCGGAAATCCGCCTCTAAAGATTCAGATACAGACGGTTAAAAATCAATGATTTTATTGGCCGACCCCTTCCCGGTGACGCCACCGCCCGTTTGGATACAATCCAGCCGTGCCGCAGGTCACCGTCAACCTATCCACCGGCTCCTATCCCATTCTCGTTGAGCCGAACCTCCTGAGCTCCGCCGGCAACTCGCCTGCGCCCCCTGACCCCTTCAGCAAGTGTTTTTATCGTCACTGACTCCAACGTCGGCCCCCAATTTCTCGCCACGTTGAGCCAATCCCTGGACCGCGCCAGCTTCCGCACCGTCCCCTACACCATCCCCGCCGGTGAAAAATTTAAGACCCTCGACCAGATCTCTCGAATCTATGACACCCTCATCGCGGGCAAGATCGACCGCCAGAGCATCGTCCTCGCCCTCGGCGGAGGCGTCGTCGGCGATATGACCGGCTTCGCCGCCGCCACCGTTCTCCGCGGCGTGCCCTTTGTCCAGGTCCCCACCACGCTCCTGTCCATGGTCGATGCTTCGGTTGGTGGCAAGACCGGCGTCGATCACCCCCTCGGTAAAAACCTCATCGGCGCCTTCCACCAGCCCATCGCCGTCCTGGTCGATCCCCGCACCCTCGCCACGCTTCCCGAGCGCGAGCTGCGCAGCGGCCTCGCCGAGTGCATTAAGCACGACATCATTCGCGATGCCGATCACTTCGCGCAGTTGGCGACGACGATCGACTGCGCCGCGCTCTCGACTTCGACTATCTCACCGACCTCGTCGCCCACAACGTCGCCATCAAGGCCCGCGTCGTCGAAGCCGACCCGTTCGAAAAAAGCGAACGTGCCCACCTCAACTTCGGCCACACCTTCGGCCACGCCATCGAAACCGTCTCCAACTATTCCTACGCCCACGGCGAATGCGTCGCCCTCGGCATGATCGCCGCTTCGCGCCTGGCCAACGATCTCGGCATGCTCCCCGGCGACGCGACGCGCGTCATCATCGGCACCATCGCCAACGCCGGCCTTCCCGTCGGCCAGCTTTCTGTCGATCCCGCCGCCGTCATCGACGCCATGTTCTACGACAAGAAAGTCCGTACTGGCAAGGTCCGCCTGGTCCTCCCCGACCGCATCGGCCACGTCGTGATCCGCGACGACGTCCCGCCCGAAAAAGTCCGTCTCGCCGTTGAAAGTTTGAAGGGGTAACATGGCACTGGAACACTGGCTGCGACTGGCCCTGACCACCGGCATCGGACCGATCTCAATCCGCCGCCTCATCGACCTGGCGGGTAGCGCCGAGACCGCCGCCGGCGCAAATGAATCGCTTCTCCGCCAGGTGGAGGGCGTCGGCTCTGCCAAGGCCCGCTCCATCACCGAATCCATGCGCAACGCAAACGTGGACGAGGAACTCGCTCGTTGCCGTGACCTCGACGTCCGCCTTATCTGCCCCGATGACCGCGAATACCCCCCTCTGCTGAAGGACATCCCCGACCCACCACCAGTTCTCTACGTCAAAGGCGCATTCGAATCCCGCGACCTCAACGCCGTCGGCATCGTCGGCTCCAGAAAGTGCAGCTATTACGGCCGCGAACAGGCCGAGCGCTTCGCCGCCCTTCTCGCCGGCGTCGGCGTCACCGTCGTCTCCGGCGGCGCCCGCGGCGTCGATTCCTCCGCCCACCGCGGCGCACTTTCTCACCCACAGGGCCGAACCATCGCCGTCCTCGGCTCCGGCGTCGACGTCCCTTATCCACCCGAAAACCTTAGTCTCTTCGACCAGATCGCCAACCACGGCGCCGTAATCACCGAATACCCCCTCGGCACGCCGCCCCTGCGCAACAACTTCCCCCGCCGCAACCGCATCGTCAGCGGCCTCTCGCGCGGTATCCTTGTCGTCGAAGCCGACGAGCGCTCCGGCGCCCTCATCACCGCCCACCAGGCCATCGAAGACCACGGCCGCACCGTCTTCGCCATCCCCGGCCGCATCGACAACCCCCTTTCCGCCGGCCCCCACAAACTCATCCGCGAAGGCGCCGTCCTCACCGAGTCCATCACCCACATCCTCGACAATCTCGGCCCTCTTCCCGATTCCGTTCACGAGCTCAATCTGACCCTTCCCGATCCCTCGCACGGACAAGATCCCCCCGCACCTCGTGACCCCGTCATCATCGATCTCACCGATCGCCAGCGCCTCATCCTCGATCACTTGGCAGATCCCGCCCACGTCGATCACCTTGTCGAGCGCACCGCTCTTGCTCCTAATGAAATCCTTCAGGATCTCACGCTCCTCAGCCTCAAAGGCATCATCAAGCGCCTCGACGGCCAGACCTTCGTCCGCACCGCGGCCTTCGCCTCATGAGAACCTCCTCCGACATGGTCACTGTCTTCGTCGTCCGCCCAGACGCCGCCGGAACGGGTCACGAGTTCCTCCAGCTCCACCGCGCCCCTGAGGACTACATGGGCAACACCTGGCAGCTCATCCGCGGTGGTCTCAACCCCGGCGAAAACGCCGTCCGCGGCGCTCTCCGCGAGCTCAGCGAAGAAGCCGGCCTAGTCCCCGACGAGTTCTACCGCCTCGGCACCGTCGAAAGCTTCTACACCCCCATCGACGACACCCTCTGGCACTCCGTCGCCTTCTGCGCCATCGTCTCGCGCAATGCGAAGATCACCCTCAACGAAGAGCATGACAAGTCCCGCTGGATCCCCAGATCGCAATTCCCCGGCGCATGTATGTGGGCCAGCGAGCGAGACCTTCTCGACGAGCTATTCTCTGAAATCCTCGACAACGGCCCAGCCAAGCCGTTGCTGCGTGTCGAGGTTTAGACCAATCCAATTGAAGCCTGCCGCCTATCTACGCACTGACGGTTTCGCCATCCACCAACCGCACCGCCACCCCATGCTCCGCCAGGAACCGCTTCACCACCGGCACCGGGTATTGGTTGAAGTGAAAGATGCTCGCCGCCAGCGCCGCATCCGCGTGTCCGATCGTGAGCACATCCAGGATATGCTGCGGCGACCCCGCCCCCCCGCTGGCCACCACCGGAATCCTCACCGCATCGCTCACGGCCGCCGTCATCTCCAGGTCATACCCCGCCGTCGTCCCGTCCGCGTTCATCACGTTCAGCACGATCTCGCCTGCCCCAAGTGATTCCGCCTGCTTCACCCAGTCCATCACCTTGACGCCCGTATCCACACGTCCCCCGTTGACAAACACATGCCACTGCTCCGCCCCGTCGATCGGGATCCGGTTCGCGTCCAATCCCAGAACCGTTGCGCAGCGCCCGAACTTCCGCGCTACCTCCCCGATGAGCTTCGGGTTCCTCACCGCCGCCGAATTCAGCGACACCTTTTCCGCCCCCGCCTGGATCAGCCGCGTCGCATCGTCCAGCGTCCGAATGCCGCCCCCCACCGTCAGCGGCATGAAGATCTCCTCCACCACCCGCGAAACCAAGTCCGCCATGATCTCCCGCCCCTCATGGCTGGCCGTAATATCGTAAAAAACCAATTCATCCGCCCCATCGTCCTGATAGCGCCGAGCCTGCGCAATCGGATCCCCCGCATCCACGTGATCGAAGAACTTCACGCCCTTGACCACCCGGCCACGATCCACATCCAAACACGGAATGATTCGGCGGGTCAACATCAGATAAAGAGAGTTGCCAGTTGTCAGTGAATTGTTGACGGCTGGACTCCACAGGCAACTAACAACTGGCAACTCTTGAACTTACGGGTGATAGACGGGACTCGAACCCGCGACATCCAGGACCACAACCTGGCGCTCTGCCAACTGAGCTACTACCACCATCTGCGCCGGCCAAGTTTGACGAACCCGCCAGCCCCTGTCAACATAGATGGATTGTACCCCTCGCCGTGCCGAATCTCAGCGTTTCTTGACTTGCCCACACACGGGCAACATAATTCATTACCTGAGCGGCGAGGCCAAGTTAGAATCTTTTTGTCACAACTGAGCGCGCTTTTGAATGGCTAACTCCGATACCAATGGCGTCGGAATTTCCGCGAACCTCGATACAGAGGTCGGCCGGGTCGTCGTCGACATGGGTCTGGCCACCCGATCCGAGATCGAATTCTGCCGCGAGCAGCAAAAACAAGCCTCCGATCCCAACCAGCGCAGCCTCGCCGATCTTCTCGTCGAGCACTCCTTCATCACCATCAACCAGGCCAAGCGCATACGCACTCAGATCGATGAGCGCCGCTCCAGCCAGATCCCCGGCTACCAACTGCTCGGCAAGCTTGGCAAAGGCGCGATGGCCACCGTTTACAAGGCCAAGCAGCTCTCCCTCGATCGCGTCGTTGCCGTCAAAGTCCTCCCCAAGCGCTCCAGCGAAAACCCCGAATTCGTTGAGCGCTTCTACAAGGAGGGCCGCGCCGCCGCCCGCCTCTCCCATAACAATATCGTCCAGGCCATCGACGTCGGAAGCACACCCGACAACCATCACTACTTCGTCATGGAGTACGTCGAGGGCAAAACCCTCTACGACCTCATGCAGGAAGGCCACAAGTTCGCCGAAGACGAAGCCCTCGACATCGCCATCCAGATCACCGACGCCCTCGCCCACGCCCATCAGCGCGGCTTGATTCACCGCGACGTCAAGCCCAAGAATATCCTGCTCACGCCGCAAGGCGTCGCCAAGCTGACCGATCTGGGCCTCGCCCGCGCCACCGACGACAAGGAAGCCGCCGAGTCAGAAGCCGGCAAAGCCTACGGCACGCCCTATTACATCAGCCCCGAGCAGATCCGCGGCGACGTCGATATCGATTTCCGCAGCGACATCTACTCCCTTGGCGCAACCCTCTACCACATCGTCACCGGACGCCCACCCTTCGACGGCGAAACGCCCAGCGCCGTGATGCACAAGCATCTGAAGCAGCCGCTGACCCCCGCCGATCACATCAACACCGATCTCTCCGCCGGCATCGGCGAGATCATCGACATCGCGATGGCCAAGAATCGCGATGAGCGCTATCAGTCCACTGAAGATCTGCTCGCCGATCTTCAGAGCGTCCGCCGTGGCGAACCTCCCCAGCATGCCCGCCGCAATATCAATCTCGACGAACTCGCCAAGGTCGAAGAAACCGGCAAGACCATCGACATCACCACCCCCCCCGGCTCGGATCTCTGGGCCAACCCGCTCTTCGTCGCGTTGATCGTCATCGGCAGTATCTCGATTCTCATCAATCTTGTTTTCATCATTAAGTTTTTGACCCAATCATGAGTATTCCTCTCGCGTTCATCGGCCTCGGAGTCATGGGAGAGCCCATGGCCGGACATCTCCTCAAAGCCGGTCACCCCGTCACCGTCCACACCCGTACGAAATCCAAAGCAGACCGTCTGCTCGAGCTCGGCGCCACCTGGGCCGACACACCCGCCCAGGCCGCCAGGTCGGCCGACGTCGTCTTCCTCTGCGTCACCGACACCCCCAACGTCCAGGCCGTCATCCTCGGTGAATCCGCCATCGCGTCCGTCGCGCGCAAGGGAATGATCGTCGTCGATCACTCAACAATCTCCCCCTCTGCCACCCGTGAGATGGCCAAGGCCCTCAAAGAGCGCGGGGCCGAGTTCCTCGACGCCCCCATCAGCGGCGGCGACGTTCGGCGAACGCAATGCCACCCTCGCCATCATGGTCGGCGGCGACAAAGCCGCCTTCGACCGCGTCGAACCGCTTCTCAAACTCATGGGCAAATCCATCATCTGGTGCGGCCCCAGCGGTGCCGGCCAGTTCACCAAGCTCGTCAACCAGATTCTCGTCAGCGTCACCAACCTCGCCATCAGCGAAGCGCTCGCCTTCGCGCAGAAGAATGGCCTCGACATCGCCAAGACCATCGAAGCCGTAGCTGGCGGCGCCGCCGGTTCCTGGCAGCTTTCCAACCTCGGCCCCAAAATGAATGCCGGCGACTTCGCCCCCGGCTTTACCATCGATCTCCAGCAGAAAGACCTGAAGCTTGTCCTCGAAGCCGCGAACAACGCCAAGTCCCCTGTCCCTGCCACAAGTCTCGTTCACCAGCTCTTCAACAGCGCCCAGGCCGCAGGCAAAGGCCCCGAAGGCACCCAAGCCCTCTTCAGCGTCCTGCAAAAGCTGGGCACATAACACCCCACGAGGCAAACGGGCCGTGCCCGCATCGGTAGCGAAACGTTCAACTCCCACGCTCAAAGATGTTCTCTCTGCTGTAAAGGATGAAGTTCGAGATTTTCGCGCCATGTTGTTCACTCCGTGTGTCGTGGTGTCATTGAAGCGCGGGGGGCACAGTGGATTTTGAACTCGTCAATCCAATGACCCATGAGCCGTGCTTGACCTGGTTGCGGGTGTGCAACGCTTCATCGTACGGTTTGCCGGTCTGCCACATCTTCCAGAGGATTTTCAGCCAGCGCTGACCGAGGCAGCGCAACGCCGCGGCGTGAGTCAGGCCCTGAGCTTTTTTCTGCTGGTAATACACCTCCGCCCACACGCAGCCCTTGCGGCTCAGATCCGCCCACAAGTGCACGGTTGCACGGAGATGTTTGTTACAGGCCCGTCGGAGACACACCAGGCGTTTCTTGCCGGACTGCCTGGTCAGCGGGGCCGTGCCGGCATAACACCGCAGCGCATCCGGCGAATCGAATTGCTGGCGATCGGATCCCAGTTCTGCCAGCAGACGCGGGGCGAGTTTACCGCCCGCTCCCGGCAGGGAGCCGAAGCAATCCCGGTCCGGATGATCGTTGAACAATCGGGTAATCCGCGCGCGGTATTCGCCCAACTGATGCTCCAATGTCTTGAGCTGACGTGCCAGCGTGACCGCCAGCAAGCTTTTGGCGCTGGTGACGGCGGCGTTGGGAGAAGCAAACGCACCGGCGCGGGCGAAGATCTCCAATCGCTTCGGTGCCGTCTGCGGACGATAGAGCTTGTGCGCGTGCAGGAAGCTCTGCCAGCGCCGTTTGCCCGCCGCCATCAATGCCGCCGGCGTGGGGAAGACGATCACGAACTCCCAGGCGCTCTTGCTCGTCCAGTCCTCAAACGCCTCCAGAGCCGCGGGATAATACTCATGCAGCGCCGTGCGCAGTTGATTGACCAGCGCGGTACGCTGCTCGATCAGGGCGATCTCATCGCGGCACAGGAGGCGCAACTCCGCCGTCAGCGGGTCCTGCGGACGCAGCCGCCGCCAGGCATGCCCGTCGGTGCGCAGGGCATCGGCGAAGCTGAAGGCGTCCAGTTCATCGCTCTTGACTCCCGCCGGCGACTTGCGGTCCCGATAACGCTCAGCCGACTTGGGGTTCAGCGGATAGATCGCCAAGCCCATCTCCAGCAGACGCTCGACCGCCGGGCCACAGCAGGTCTCCACGGCCACCGCCAGGTTCGGCAGATCGCGGATCCTCTGGCGCAGCATCGCCCAACCTTCGGCATCGTCCGCGAACCCCAGGCTGAGCGCGAGCTTGCCGGCGCGATCCACAATCACGATGTGATGCGTCTGACGGGCCCAGTCGAATCCGGCGAAGTGCGTGAACTGATCGAATCCCTCGTGCGGCTGCTCCATGCGCGTTGCTCCTGCCGAAGGGGAAGCCGCCCGCTTCCACGCGCCAAGCCTGTCGCCAGTCGACCTGATACGAAGCCCTCGTGGCGGAGAGCTTCCCCTCCGCGTTGGGGTCGATGTTCTCTTGGACTTCTGGACAGGCGCCTCGACGCAGGCCGGTGATCTTTGAGCGAGCCTCGCGGGCTTGGGGTCGCAGAACCGTGACTGCATCGCGGCGTGGATCGCAGGCCGATGGTCCTTCGGCCGAGCAACAATACCTTTGCCGCCTGAACGCCGATCGGAGAGTGACAGCTTATGCACATCGGCCATCGCCTGCTCCGCCGAGTTATCCACCATGCTGCTGCGCCGGCGACCGCAGGGCCGCTGCACAGCATCATGGATAACGTCGGAAACGGTATCAGGGTCGTCAAGACCCAACTCTCGCGGTCGCTCCTAGTACAGCGTCAATTTTGAATGTTTGGGCAAGGCCGGTTGTGCCGATCTCTTGGACAAGGGCGTACGGATACGCCCGAGGCTCAAGGATGGAGACGGCCATGGCCAAGCGTTACATCGTACGGTTGAGCGACGAGGAACGGAAGCAGTTGACGGAGCTTTTGGGCAAGAAGGTTCTGGCGGCCAAGAAGCGGAAGCGGACGCAGGTGCTGTTGAAGGCGGATGCCAGCAAGGACGGCCCGGCGTGGATCGACAGCCGGATTGCCGAGGCCTTTGACGTCAGCGTCGTGACGATCGAGAAGATTCGCAAGAGCTACGTCATGGAAGGCCTGGAGGCGGCCATCGAGCGCAAGAAGCAGTGCCGCCCGTCGCGGCAACCGGTCCTGGACGGCGCCAAGGAAGCGCGGCTGGTGGCCCTGTGTTGCGGGACGGTTCCGGCCGGGCACGGCCGATGGACGCTACGACTGCTGGCGGACAAGCTGGTGGAACTGAAGGTCGTGCAGAGCATCTCGCACGAGACGGTGCGGCAGGCTCTTAAAAAAACGAATTGCAGCCTTGGCGTCGGATGATGTGGTGCATTCCGCCGGAGCAAAGCGCCGAGTTCGTCTGCGCCATGGAGACGGTGCTGGACGTGTATCAGCGGGCGTATGACCCGGATTATCCGGTGGTGTGCATGGACGAGACGAGCAAGCAACTGGTGGCCGAGACGCGGCGCCCTTGCCGCCGCTGCCGGGCGAGCCGGAGCGGTACGACTATGAGTACGAGCGCCACGGCACGGCCAATATCTTCATGTTCACCGAGCCGCTGGGCGGCTGGCGACACGTGAGCGTGACCGAGCGTCATACGAAGGTGGACTGGGCGTTACAGGTGCGTCGAACTGCTGGACGTGCGTTATCCCAAGGCCAAGCGAGTGATCCTGGTGTCGGACAATCTGAACACCACGATTACGCGTCGCTGTACGAAGCGTTCGAGCCGGCCGAAGCGCGTCGCCTGATGGCGCGACTGGAATTGGTCCATACCCCCAAGCACGGCAGTTGGCTCAACATCGCGGAAATCGAGTTGAACGTCCTGTCGCGGCAGTGCTTCTGCCAGATGATCGGCGACGCGGCCACCCTCCGCCAACAGGTCGCCGCCTGGGAATCCGACCGCAATCGCCAGCAGAAGGGTGTGGACTGGCAGTTCACCACCGCCGACGCCAGGATCAAACTGAAACGGCTATACCCAAAGATTCAAAATTGACACTGCACTAGCATCTGGGTCGATTCCGTGCCGTCGTGAGCCTCCCAGGTTCTGAAACAGGCTCTAGGGCATCGTCGTGCTCGTGTGCGGCTGGAGCACGTCCGCTACCGACTTGTAGCCGTTCGCCATCGCCAGCGCGTGTGGCGTCTGTCCCTTCTCATCACGGGCATTCGCATCCGCACCGTGATTTAGCAGCAGGCGCACGATCTCAACGTAGCCGTTCTTGGCAGCCTCGTGCAGCCGCGGTTTGCCCATCCGTTTCCCGCGCGTTGGCATCGGCGCCATGGTTCAGCAGCAGCTCGCAGAACTCCAGGTGGCCGTTGTTGGCGGCGACGGTGAGCGGCGTGTCGCCGTCCTCATCGTGCTCGTTCACATTCGCATTGTGAGCGATCAGAACCTTCGCCACATCCACAAAGTTCTTCCTGGCCGCAAAGTAAAGCGGCGGATCGTTGTCCTCGTCGCCAATGTTGGGATCGGCGCCATGATCCAGCAGCGCCTGAACCGCCGGCAGATTGTTCGCCTCGGTGGCTTCGATCAGCGGTGTATTGTTGTCGCCGTTCTTGGCGTTGATGTTCACCCCCGGTTCTTTCAGTGCGTTCTCCACCGCCGCACGGTCGCCTGAAGTCGCCGCATTGAACAGCGGCTTTCCCGTATTGTTGCATCCGACGAAGAGCATGAGCATTCCCGCCGTCAGGCAAAGACCGATCATCCGACCATATCGCGACATGAGTGCCTCCTAACCTTGTTGTTCCCGCGGCAGGATATGCTTGAAGTTGCTGCGGCTCAAGATGAAAACTGCTTTGGCGGCAGCCACTTGCCCGATCTTTGCAGTAATCCGGCAGATCGAGCGAACGTCCGGTCATTCTGATCGCATAGAATGGTGGAACTCTCGTATGGACCTTTATCAGTCGATCTTGAGCCCCTGGAGGCCATTCGTCGAATCTTTGCTCTGGCGCGGGAATAGCCTGATTGTCGAGGCGGAAAAACTGGTTTGACCGCCCTGCGAACGAGCGTTAGCTTGTTTTAGAATCACAGCTTCGCCAATGAGACATCGTGGACGAAATGGATTGCCAGAATAACCTCCCGGCAGCGCCCGATCGTTTTCGGCCGGTGTTGGTCGTGCCTACCTATAACAACGCCGCCACTCTCGCGGATGTCCTTGCCCGCATCGACCACATCGGCCTGCCGCTTATTGTGGTCAACGATGGTTCCACCGACGCTACCGAAAGCGTGCTGGAGCGCGGCGCACCCGACGAATCAGCCCCACCACCTGCTCGGTCATCATGCATCCCGAAAACCGCGGCAAGGCCGCCGCGCTGCGCACCGGCTTTGCCCGCGCCATCAACGCCGGCTTCACCCATGCCCTCACCATCGATTCCGACGGCCAGCTCCAGCCCGAAGAAATCCCCTCGCTGATTGACGCCGCCACCCAATCCCCGAACGCGTTTGTCCTCGGTGTTCGCGACGACCAGGCGCCCGACTATCCCTCTCGCAGCCGCGTCGGGCGCCGCGTTTCCAACATGATGGTCCGTCTCGAAAGCGACGGCCACGTCGCGGACAGTCAGTGCGGCCTTCGCGTCTATCCACTTTCGCTCATGACTTTCCTGAGCTGCCGCGCCGAGCGCTTCGCCTTCGAAACCGAAGTCCTCACCCGCGCCGCCTGGGCCGGCTGCCCGTTCGTCGAGGTACCAGTCTCCTGCCAGTATCCAAAAGAAGCGGCGCAGGTAAGCCACTTCCGTCCCTGGCTCGACTCCTGGCGCAGCGTTGGAATGCATCTGGTCCTCGTGATCCGGGCTCTGCTTCCCTGGCCACACCGTCGCTGGGATCGGGCGCCCAGCGCGAGCACGTCACCACCCGCACGCTCTGGCAGCGCTGCGTCAGCGCAATCAACCCCATCGCCGCCTACCGCGAGTTACGACGCGATTCTGTAGCCGGGCCCGCAATGGCGGTCGCCCTGGGCATCGGTGTCTGGATTGGCAATCTCCCCCTCTACGGCCTGCAAACCATCCTGGGCATCTACACGGCCCGTCGCCTCCACCTCAACACGCTCGCCGTCCTGCTGGGAACGCAGATCTCCCTGCCCCCGATCGGACCGCTGCTCATCGCGGCGGCGATCGCCTTCGGCCACCTGCTCCTGCATGGATGCTGGCCGGTCATCGCCAACCTCAATGTCCGCACCCTCGGCTGGGAGCGCGTTATCGGCCCCATTCTCGCCGACTGGGTCGTCGGCGGAGTCCTCATCGGCTTTGCCATGGGACTGTTGACCTTCTTCGTCAGCTTCGCGCTCTTCCGCCGGCTCCGCACCGAGGAAGTCGCTGTCGAAACGGCATGACGCACCTTCAAAAAGCGCTTACTCCGGCTTGACCACCGCAGACTTCTGCCAGCCCTCTGCGGAGTCGCTGGCCTTGAGAATCAATTCCAGAACCGCGCGGCCTTCCTCCACACTGTGGATCGGACGCTTACCTTCCCGCAGGCAGTCCGCAAAGTGCTCGATCTCGGCCTCGAACGTGCCCACCGGCTCAAACGTTCGCTTGGCCGGCTCAGAATCGCCCTTGGGCAGGTGATAGAGCGTCTCACCAGAGCCAAAAATCTGCCCCTTTTCGCCGACCACGTGAATCTGGTGCGTACCGTACGGCAGCGCAAACGCCCAGCTCGTTAGAATCTCGCCGATCACGCCGTTCTCGAACTGCACCTGCACGCTCGCCGTGTCCTCGCCTTCGATGGGCTGCACAAAGCGCCCCATCGTTGCCACGATTTTCTGCGCCGGTGCGCCCGCGAGGTAAAGCAGGCGATACGACGGATGATATCCGGTGTCGATCAACTCGCCGCCACCCTGCGTCTTAAGGCTCGCGCGCCACGACCCCTTGAACGGATTTGCGCCTTCGCCGCCCGCGCGGAAGCAATCCTGGCTGCGCAGCCAAAGCACGCGCCCGATTACGCCCGCATCGATCATGCGCTTGGCTTCCTGCACCACCGGCATGAAGAGCTGGTTGTGCGCCGACATGTACGTTACCCCATTTCTCTTCACCGCCGCCGCAATTTCATCCGCTTCCTTCAGGCTCATGCACATCGGCTTCTCGCAGAGGATGTGCTTGCCCGCATTGGCCGAATCGATAATCGCCGCCCCGTGCAGATGATGCGGCAGGCAAATGTCCACCGCATCGATCTCATTGCCCATCTCCTTGAGCATCACCTTCCAGTCGCCAAACTGGCGATCCACGCCGCCAAGCTGCTCCGACCGCTTCTGGAGGTTCTCCTTCGACACGTCGCACAGCGCGACGCACTTGATCTTGCTCGCATGTTTCAGAAAACCCCGGCCATGCGCGCCGGAGATTCCGCCCGAACCAATCAAACCCACGCGAACGACGCCATCAACCTTCTTGCTCATAACGACTTTCCTGTTCAAAGCGCAATACACCGCACATTCCACGGCCTGACTCGTCCCAGTATTGCAAGGGAATCTACCGGCGCGAATACGGCCGTACAAGGCACCCCCACACGAGCACACCCATCAGCGAAAACCTGCTCCGACCGGATTCCCATCACCTGCGATCATTGCGTGCCCGTCGCCCGCGTCGTCGCCTTGTGAATCGCGTTCCCCACCTCCGTTCCCACCTTCTGAGTAGCGGCCTGAATCGAATTCGACACCGCATCCAACTTTTCCCGAATCGCCTCGCTGCTGGGCAGCTTCGGGACTTCCGGCACCGGCGGCGGTGTCGGTGTCGGAACCGCCGGCGCTGCAGGACCAGCCGCGGGCTTCTCAGCCTCGTTCTTCCCGCATCCTTCCACCGCGCCGCCCGCAAGGACCAGTGCCAAAAGAACCTTCGCGCAATCCATTGCATCTCCTTCAGGTCGTTTGTTGCCAAACCATTACGCCCGCCGCCCCACCGATGCAAGCCAGACCGCCTCGCTTTCAGCTTCCGCCGTCGTCCGTTCCCTTGCCCATGCGCATCACCTCTGTTAAACCGGATGCGCCTCAAACACCGGATAGCCATGCCCCAAGAGCGGTCCGATCTCTCTTCCACTGAAGCTTCCGGACGGCTCGTCGCTTTTTTCATCGTCCTTACCTTCATCCTCTTCTTCGCCGCGGCCTCGGTGATCGCCTATCACTGGTTCACGACGTCCGAACCGAATTCCGTCCTGATCATCCAGGCTTCTCACCCTCTTGCAGGCGCTCGAGTTCAAGTCAAAGGAATCGACTTTCCCGTTGAGTACGATTCGGTGATTGGCGAAGGGGATCGGTATACGCTTCCTTTCTACCTTGATGCCGGGTCCTACACCCTTCGCATCACGAAAGACGATAAGACGTTAATTGATCGGGAGATTAATCTGCACCCGAGAGGGGGTCTGCGCCTTAACCTGACCGAGCTCGAACCGAAGGTCCCCACAACGCAAGCGACATCGTCATGAGCCCATCGTCTCGCCCCGTTGTCCTCGTCACCGAAGGCTCGGGTCCCAACCCGCTCCAGTGGCTCAAGGAACGTGCCGAAGTACTCCCGATCGCTGCGTCCGATGCCGCCTTTGACAACGCCCTTCGTCGAGCAGAAGGCCTGATCGTTCGCACCTACACCCGCCTCAACGACGCCCTGCTCGCCAAGCGCCAAACCTCAAAGTCGTCGGCCGCGGCGGCGTCGGCCTCGAGAACATCGACGTCCCCGCCTGCCGGGCCCGCGGGATCGAAGTCGTCTACACGCCTGACGCCAACACCCTTGCCGTCGGCGACTACGTCTTTGGCGCGCTCATCCGTCTAATTCGCGGCTGGCCAACCATACACCCCGGCTACGACCCTGCCTGGTTCAAGCGCGTCCGCGCCGATCTTCGCGGCAAGCAACTCAACGAGCTGGTCCTCGGCATCCTCGGCCTCGGCCGCGTCGGCAAACGCGTGGGCGCCATCGCCGCCAACGGCTTTGGCATGCGCGTGATCTACAACGACCTGATCGATCCCGGGCCCCTTTCCTTCCCCGCATCCTCCGTCGATAAACCGACGCTTTACCGCGAGTGCGACGTCCTGACGATTCACGTGGACATGCGCCCGGGCAACGAAAGCCTTGTCGCCGCCACGCAGATCGACCAGATGAAACCCGGCTCCATCCTGATCAACGCCAGCCGTGGCGAAGTGCTCAGCACCTCGGCTCTGATCGACGCGCTCAAGTCGAACCATCTCGCCGGCGCCGCACTCAACGTCTATCACCCCGAGCCCCCGCCACCCGACTTCCCCCTGATCGGCATGCCTAACGTTCTGCTCACCCCACACACCGCCGCCCGCACCTACACCGCCATGGAGAACATGGCCTGGGTCGTGCGCGATGTCATCGCCGTTATCGAAGGGCGTCCCCCCGAATTCCCCGCACCGCCCTGATGGCAACACAGGGTGACCCTGTGAGCTTTTAATGTTCCTCATACCGCCAGCTTTTTCCGGCAGAATTGAGACTTCAACGATGATCTTTGGCATTATAGGGGATAGGTTCGGTCAACGAGTAAGTCGATGTCAGTAACCCATGAGAAGGTAACTGTTTACCGCCGTTCAGTGGCCCAGTAATCTATCACGAGTTTTCGGGTGGCATCGTACACACCCAGGCCACGCTGGTCGGCGGTGCGGGTCAGGCTGGCCAGCTTCATCCAGGCCGCGGCGCCGGCTGGGCTGCGGCTGCCGCCGGTGATCTTGCGCAGCACCACCGCCGGACGCAACGCCCGCTCGGCGGCGTTGTTCGTACCGTCGAGTTTCTCCACCCACAGGAAGCGCGTCAGTTCCTGCCGATGACGGGACAGGCGTTTGCACAGCCGCCTGGCATCGGGATGATCCTGCGGCCCGGCGATCAACTGATCCAGGCGGTCTTCCAGCCGCGAGGCTTTCATCTCGTAGCGGGCATCGGGCAACTCCCCCCAGCGTTTCTTCAGACGCAACGCATCCTGACACCAGCGCAACAGCCTGCGTGAGAGCGGGCAGTCGGCAAAGCTTGCATCCGCCTCGCCCAGTTCCCTGGTTTCCCGCATCAGGTGCATCAGACAACGCTGCCTGCTGCCGTTCAAGCGGTTGTAGGCGCTGTAGAAGTCGCAGACCGTCGTCCCCCCGAAGGCACGGCCCAGCAGCTTCAGCGGAACCTTGCCGCTCCTGAATCCTGGGCCGCAAAAAGACGATAGTCATCTCCCCCATTTCCGTATCCCGAGTATGATGGCGAGCCCGTGCCAGAAATGCCGCAACAAAGGACATTCCGATCCCATGTCGTCCCAAATTCGGTTCCGGGGTCACACCGGACTCACACCGTTGTAGTACCGTTGCCTCCCCATCCCCCCGCTACCCCGACAAAATGGCGTCCTGACGACAGAATGGTCCGAAGATCGCCCCCTTCCCTTGGCCAATTGGGCATTGGTCCCTTGTTTGGGATTTGGCGCTTCGGATTTCGAAATTCGCCCCCCGCGCTCCGCCCCACCTCCTTCTCCTCCCCCTACTTCGCCCCGTCGCATCTTGGCGGCCTCCCCCTCCCCCCGCTCCCCTCGACCCGGCCAACTATTTTCAATCCATCGACCCCGCGGTTCGCATCCAGTTCGAGAAGCTCACCGACAACTACCTCCCCATGAACGTCTCCCCCGGCAATCAGGCCTGGTTCGACGATGCCCACTTCGCCGCCGGTTCATCCGTCACCACCCCGCCCCGATCGCCAAACCCCACTCTACCGCCCCAGCCGCCGCGAAACCTCCCCCGGATCGCCCTTGATCCTCCCCCAATCTCTCTCCCAAGCCGGCAGAACCAACGTCGCAATCTCGTCCAAGGGATTGCACCAGCACGATTTTGACGAACTGCCGGAGTAACTGTCCAGAGGAACGCTGGCTCGCCCAGCTACCAACGGGACCTAAGCGTCCGGCATTTCATCGGGCAACCCCCAAACTTCGGACATTTCGCAGAGCTTCTCCCACACCAATTTTGCATCGGCGCCAGCAAACCGCAGATTCAGCGTTACGCCTTGCAGAAGATCATCAGGCATGGGAGCAATCTTTCCAGCATCGAAGAACACGTCAACAACAAGATTGCCCCCTCGCCCCTTCTTTCGCTCGAAGCACTTCACCTGATCCAAGTTGAAAATACGCTCACCGACCTTTACAAATCGTGCCATTTCACACCCCATGTCTTGATCTATTACACGGTAGTCCCGGGCGCAATCACCGCACAGCCTCTAAAAGTCAGTGCTTCGAGCCTCGCGTTACAGACCTGACTTGCCACCGGCGGCCAACACCCGTTTTGCGTCATGGTCTGACCAGACAGTTATGAACACAGGCTTCAGTGGCTTGAGCTCCTTTAGCTCTTTCAGAGGTTCGAGTCCCTTCAGGCCCTTGATTACTGTCGCCACAGGAGGTGCTCTGAACTGATCTCCCGCTGCCGCGATCAGCTTCCCATCGTGGTCGTATACCCGCCGTGACGCATACCAAGCGACGTGTTTACCGTTAAAGCCAAAGATACTGTCGTCGTCTACGTAGCCAACAGGCTGTCCAGACCACAGATAAACAATCTTGTCAGCGCCAGCAATATAGGCCACTGGCGTTCCCGTCGAACTGAAGAGAGCCATCTCGTCTTCAGCTTCCCCCGCAGCTATTCCTGTGCTTCCCGCCGAAAGCTTCACGAATACTGCCATCATCCATTTGTTCAGCGACGCGATTTCATCCGGATTCAGTTTGGCGAGCCCACATTGTTTTGCCTCCTCGGGAGACATTAAATCTGTAAAGCGAGGCGGTGTAGCCTGCTTGCGAGCAGCTTCACAAGCGGCGGGCGCTGTCGTGGGCACCGGCGGTTTGGTTTGTGCCACAGCGGTACACGTCAAGAAACCCAGGACTACTACTGCTATTGCGCGAGAATACATGGCGTCCATTCGGTCAAGAACGTGTTTTTGTTAAAATCTAAGGTTCTATCTACGGTGAAGTCCTAAGCTTGCTGGAAAAAGAGACGGGGTACATCCTTGTTGCTGGTGACAAAGCAAGGAGACCCCGTGAGCAAGAGATTACCCGCGTCCGTGCAGACCGACCAGCAGATTCGTGAACTTCTCGACAACGGCTGGGCCGGCGATGCCCGGTCGGAGCTGATCCGCCTGGGCGTGCAACGGATCATCGAAGAAGCTTTGGAACGGGAAGTTGGCCAGTTCCTTGGCCGCGGTTTCTATCAGCGTGAAGCCGGCGGGGCGGTGAAAGGCTACCGCAACGGCTATCGCACCGGCCGCCTCGACAGCGCCGAGGGCCAGATCCCCTTCGCCGTGCCGCAGGTGTCGGATACGGGGGGTGAGCCGTTCGAGTCGAAGGTCCGCCAGCACGTGAGCGGCCGCAGTCAGCAACTGGAGCAGTTGGCCACGGAGATGTTCGCCCGCGGCCTTTCGACCCGCGACAGCGAGGCGGCGTTCACCGATGCCGGGGGAAACAAGCTGCTGAGCAAGACGGCGGTCAGCGACATCACGGAAGTGCTCTGGCAGCAGTACGAGGCGTTTGCCACGCGCGATCTGGCGGGATACGAGATCGCGTATCTGTTCCTCGATGGGGTGGCTGAGCGTCTGAACCCGTCGGAGCGTCGCCAGGCGGTGCTGTGCGCCTGGGGCATCGATGTGGAAGGATTCAAGCATTTGCTGCATCTGGTGCCCGGGACCAAAGAGGACACGGTCAGTTGCCGGGAGTTCATTCAGGACATGAAGCGGCGTGGACTATGCGATCCGCTGCTGGTGACAACGGACGGGGCGCCGGGGCTGATCAAGGCGGCTGAAGAATGCTTCCCGCGATCGAGCCGCCAGCGATGTCTGGTGCACAAGATGCGTAACCTGCAGGCGAAAGTGACTGATGAGCAACTCTGGCCGGAGATCAAAGCAGAGGCGAACAGCGTCTATCAGGCGGCCAACCCCGAGACCGCGCGGCTGCTGAAAGAGCCGTTCATCAAGCGTTGGCAGAAGAAGTTCCCCACGGCGGTGGCGTGCTTCCTTGAAGACTTCGAGGCGTGCATCGCACACCTGGTCTTTCCGGTCACGCACCGCAAGGCGATCCGCTCGACCAATCTCCTGGAGCGATTGTTCGAGGAGAATCGCCGGCGGACCAAGGTGCTGCCGCACGCGTTCGGGGAGCGGCCGATGCTCAAGCTGATGTTCGCCGCGGTGCTCCGAGCTTCGGAGAAATGGCGGAAGCTCAAGGTGACCAACTTCGAACGCGAGCAACTACGACAGCTACGCCAGGAGATGAACGAGAACTTCAAGCGGCGGCACACCCCAGCCGTGCCGCCCGCCCCGTCCGCATTTTCCAGCACAACTGGGACTTGACCCTATCTACCGAAACACGCATTTTCACACAAGAAACAACCCTGCACTCACCGCAAGGTGCTTGCTCAGCTTCACGATGTTTCCCTTGCTGAGCTGCCGATCCCCGCGAAGGATCGCGGCCCCCAGTTCCCGATTGCCCAGCACCCGCCCCAGATCCGACGCCGACATCCCCCGCCCCGCCATCAGATACCGCAGCGCCTCGATCGGCTTGAGCCGGCTTATCTCCATCTCGCCCTGTTCGGCCTCATATTTCTCGATCAGCGTCGAGAGCGTCTCCGGTAATCCTCCTGATCCTTCGTTCGATCGGGTAGCACCGCCAGCGCATCGGCCACCTCCTGCGCGTTCTCCAGATCGACCCGATCCTGAATCGGCCGCAGCGCATGGCGCGTACAAAGCCCCTCGAACGTCTCAGCCAATGGGTTTCGACTCGCAGTTTCGCGCATGCGGACAATCCCTTCGCCCTGCTGTGGCTGGCATACCAGCGACTCTTGTTCTTGTGCATGGTACGGGCGCCCAGCCACCCCGGCCAGATCGGAAGATCGGCGAACCGCATCGTTTCGCTCCAAATCCCCTTCCTGTCCCGCTACAATCCCCCGCGTCCCATTCGTGTCCTTCACCTTCTTGCCTTATGCCCCGCAAACCCATACAATACCCTAACCAAGGCGGTAAACGGGCTAAGGCCATTCGCCGCCCGGTGCCGATAAAGCATCCATCTGATGGGGCCAGGAGGACCAGACGGATGGATAAAGGCGAAACCTCAACCGGCAGCCACGATTTTCAGGAGTCACAGTCGTTCATGGCCACTACCGCAACACCCGCACGCATGAAGTCGTCCCGCGTCAAGCGCGAAACCGCCGAATCCATGGCGGCCCGCCAGAAGGAAATCTCCGTCAGCGAGTTCTTCGCCAAGAACCGCCACCTGCTGGGCTTCGACAACCCGCGCAAGGCCCTGCTCACCACCGTCAAGGAGGCCGTCGATAACTCGCTCGACGCCTGCGAAGAGGCCGGCATCCTCCCTAACATCACCGTGGTCATCGAAGACCTCGAGCCGGCCGACCCGCAACCGTCAAGCAGTCCCGCTACCGCGTCACCGTCGTGGACAACGGCCCCGGCATCGTCCGCAAGCAGATCGAGAACATCTTCGGCCGCCTCCTCTTCGGCTCCAAGTTCCACCGCTTAAAGATGTCCCGTGGCCAGCAGGGCATCGGCATCTCCGCCGCCGGCATGTACGGCCTGATCACCACCGGAAAGCCCATGGTGATCCACACACGCCCCCAGCGCAAAAAGCCCGCTCACCACATCGAGCTGGCCATGAACACCAAGACCAACCGCGCTGAAGTCACCGAGGACAAAACCACCGACGACTTCCCCCCCTCGCGCTTCAAGTCCCTGAGCGCCGGCACCCGCATTCCGGAATTCCTGCACCCCGAGGACTACGAAACCGGCACCAGCGTCTCCATCGAGCTTGAGGGCCGCTACCAGAAGGGCCGCGGCTCCGTCGATGAGTTTTTAGAGCTGGTCGCCATCGCCAATCCGCACGCCCGCATCGCCTTCGTTCCCCCCACCCGCATCTCCGCCGATGAATCGGATGATCTGTTGACGGAGCCAAAGAAGAACGCCAAGTACGCCGGAGCGTCGGAAGATGACGCCGGCACCCCGCCGCCCGCGCCGGAAACTGAGCTCACGCCCCAGGGCGTCGATCCGACGATCACCACCGTCGAGAAAGACGGCGTCATCCTCTTTCCCCGCGGCACGGATGAGCTTCCCCCCGAGACCCGCGAGATCCAGCCCCATCCCAAGGGGATCGAGCTGGGCATCCTCATCCAGATGATGAAGGACTTCGAAGCCTCCAACAAACGCGGCGGCACCGTCTACAACTTTCTTCAGGAGCAGTTCAGCCGCATCTCCCCCGCCCGCGCTAGCGACTTCTGCAAAGCCGCCGGCTGCCACTCCCGCACCAAGGTCAGCGACCTGGAGCCCCACCAGGTCGAAAAGCTCTTCAAAGCCTTCCAGGAGTCCCGTCTCCCCGCCCCCCCGACCGACTGCCTCGCTCCCATCGGCGTCCGCCAGATGCTCGCCGGTATGCTCAAGGGCGTCAAAGCCGAGTTCTACGCCGCCAGCTCCCGCGAGCCGGACGTCTACCGCGGCCGTCCCTTCCAGATTGAAGCCGCCATCGCCTTCGGCGGCGAGCTCGCGGCCGACGACACCGCCCGCGTCATCCGCTTCGCCAACCGCGTCCCCCTGCTCTTCCAGCAGTCCGCCTGCTCCAGCTTCAAAGCCGTCAGCGAGACCGGTTGGCGCAACTACAACCTCACGCAGCCTCGAGGCTCCCTCCCGGTCGGCCCCCTGGTCATCATGATCCACATGGCCAGCGTCTGGGTCCCCTTCACCAGCGAATCCAAGGAAGCCATCGCCGACTACGACGAAATCCGCAAAGAGATGCGGCTGGCGTTGCAGGAGTGCGGGCGAAAGCTCGGGACGTATCTCCGCAAGCGGCAGAAGATGCAGCGGGAAGCCGCACGGCGGGATGTGTTCGAGCGGTACATCGGAGAGATCTCCAAGGCGATCAATGCCATCAACGGGACGGATACCAAAAAGCTGTACGATGCACTCCTGAAGGAAGCGCGCAAGCGCACAGCGATCGCCGATGCGCAGCTTGATGAGGAGGGGCGGACGATGAAGCAGGACGAGGTCGATCAGCTCAAGCAGGATGAGGGGGTGGTGATGGTGGAGTCCCGGGCGTCACATCTGCAAAGCGACGAAGATGAGTCAGCTGATGCCGGCGGGGAGTCGCAAGACGGAGATGTGGTGAAGCTCTCCTCGAAGAAGAAGCGAAAACGACGCAAATCGAGTGATTCGGATTGAGCGGCAGTGAATCGGTGCTGCAATTTGTTTCAAACAACCCTTAAGCGAAATCTCACATGGCCAAAAAGAAATCCGCCGGATCTTCAGACCGCATCAACAAGCGCATCAGGGAACGGGACAATGTGACGATGGGCAAGATCGTCGATCTGGCCGACGATGTGTCAGGCTCTGCGTTCAAGGGCAAGGACATCGCCCTCGCCATCCCGACCCGCACACGATCGAACACCCTCTGGAACCGCAAGCGCGGCATTCTTCAGATGGGCCAGGCGAAGGCCAACCGGGAGCTGTTCAATCTCAACCAGGCCAAGCAGTTCATGCAGACGGTGCTCCATGGCAAGTCGATCCGGGAACTGATCGAGGCGGAGAAGACGCTCAGCCTGCGCGGGATGTTCTACAAGGGACTGCACACGATCGCCGGAACGCGGGATGAGAAGACCTTCGCCGCGCAGGATGAGTCGGACGCGGTGCTGGAGGACCTGGAGGTAGCGCTGGGGTCGTTGCGCGAAGAGCTGCACGTCTATGCGAAGAAACGCGGGACGATGGTGGGCAACATCACGATCGTAGACAGCGGTGACGAGATCGATTGCCGGCGGATGGGGTCGGGTGGATATGCGGTGCCGAGCATCACGGAACCGGATGTGATCCAGTTCAAGACGTGCGAGGCGAAGTTCGTGCTGCACGTCGAAAAGGACACAGTCTGGGGGCGCTTCAATGAAGACCGCTTCTGGGAGAAGCACAATTGCATCTTGACGGAAGGCTCGGGCCAGCCGCCGCGGGGGGTCCGGAGATTGCTCCGCCGGTTGAACGAGGAGCTGGGGCTGCCGATTTACTGCCTGCTCGACTGCGATCCGTGGGGGCACTACATCTACAGCGTGATCAAGCAGGGGTCGATCAGCCTCGCGTTCGAGAGCGAGCGGCTTGCGATTCCCGATGCCAAGTTCCTCGGCGTGCGCGCCAAGGATTACGCCGAGTGCGACCTGAGCGATGACGTGCAGATCGCCCTGAGCGACACGGACAAGAAGCGTGCCAATGAAATCGCTAACTACCCCTGGTTCAAGGAGCACAAGGGCTGGCAGAAAGAAATCGCCAAGATGCTCTCCAACGGCTTCAAGATGGAAGTCGAATCGCTGATCACCAAGGACATCAGCTACGTGACGGAAGAATATGTGCCGGAGCGGCTCAAGAAGAAGGATTGGCTGAGCTGAAGCCTTGGTGGCACATGCGTCCTTAGAAGCAGCATATTGACATATGGCCGCGGGGGTGGGTAGTCTCTGCCGCGTCGCTGTGGGGTGTCTTCGGCTTGGGAGAGTTCTTCATGCGCGGCGCACATCTTCCTCGTTCTCTCAGTGTACTCTTGGTCTGCCTGGCCTGTCTCGCAGTCAGCGGATGCGGACGGAGCGATCCTGTCGATGGCAAAGTCTATCACCAGGACGGGTTCGGGGCCGTTACGATCGAGTTCAAGAATGGCAAGGCTACTGTCGAACTGATGGGCCAGGCCAAAACCTTCGACTACAAGGTCGAGGGGGACAAGGTCACGATCATCAACAAGGAAGAAGGCAACCTGGAACTAACCTATCACTCCGACGGTACGCTCACGGGAGCGATGGGCACGCTGCGGGCATCGGGCGCCGGCGAAGCGACTGCGGCCGGCCCGGCGGAGTCGCCATCTGCGCCCTTCGGAATGTCCGGCGTGCAGAAGGAGGCTGGTCAAGCCGTAATGGTCGAGATCCGCAAACACTGGACTAAGGGCGCCGACGGCTGGATCACGGCGTATAACAGCGGCAACGCGTTCGCGCCCAACTATCTGCGGCAGCTGCGCGAAATCACTGTCGCTGGCGTGGAACCCAGCGACTTGAGCGAATCCGACAAGATGAATGGCGTGCAGTGGGCCGGCGAGGTGACGTTTAAGAAAGGTCCCTCGCGCGAGGCCGGCGACGCCGGGCCGGTGTTGGCCGACTGGGGCGGAGGCGTGATGCGCGGCAAGGGACGGTGGTCGCAGTGGGTCGACATGACGCCGGAGCAGATTCAAGCGCTTAAGGTCAATGGGAAGTGGCAGTTCCAGCAGCAGACGATGCTGTTGCAGGGAACGATGCCGAACATGAGCGACTTTCAAACCGCCGGAGTTAGGCCGTAAGGCAACCAATGATCTATGGGATTCACGAGGTAAGAGTTCGTCTTACGACAGCCGCCGGTTGCAGCTATGACGAGGCGACCGGCTCTGCGCTGACGCCGAGAATGTTGAAGAACGCCGAGGCGAGTGAGAAGGAAGCGGTGGCGATGCCGGGATCCAAAAAGGCGCCGGCGCTGCGATAGAGGGTGGCCATCAGGGGCGGCTTTGTTTTGACGAGGGCTCGATAGGCCTCGGGCGGGAAGGGGTTGGTGGCGCGCGGGAGGCCATGGCAATCGCCTGGAAATCTTCCTCGCAATCGAGCCCGGTCAACAGCAGCGTGATGGCGTCGATGCCGCGGTCGCGGACCCAGAAGGCGACCCCGGCGGTTTGGCCGGCGGGGAGCCAGAGGAGCGAGAGCGGGTCGTCGCAGTCGGGAATTTCCAGGTCGAGCTGGAGGCGCGGGGGCGAAGGAAGCAGCTCCTGGTGAAACCGCCGGAGCAATTCAGCCAAGGAAGCTGTGGGGGGCGGAATGGACCCGGCGGGCAGTCGCCGTCTCCCGGTACCAAAGCACAAATGCAGTTTGCTGAACGATCTCACAATGCGGTCACCATTCGTGATATCGCATTCTAGTGCGTCCAGGATCCATAAAGCGAGCGATTGGTCCTCGTTTTTTTCGAAACCGTATGCGCCATTTCACGTGAAGTGCGGTTTTATCGGAGCCGGAGACTAATCACCTCGAAGGGACCGTAGGAAAGCGGGATCTCGCCCGGACCGGCGTTGACTTTAGCGCCGTCGTCTTCCAGGACGTTGCAGCGGTTGACGCGCTTGAATGGAAGATTCACGCGGAGCCTGGCGCGGCCTCGGGCGCCGTGGCATTCGTAGAGGCGGACGATGATGCCGTCGCCGTCTTCTCCCCGCTTGATGGTGTCGAGAACCAGGTTCGCATCGTCCACCTCGGCGAAGCTGCGCGGCTCGGCCTTTCCGGAGGCGAGCACCGGCGGCACGTTGAAGCGGTGGGCTTCGGCGACGACGCCGGCATCGCGCCAATTCCCGGCGTGGGGCATGAGCGCGTAGGCGAACTCGTGGCGGCCCTGGTCAGCGACAGGATCGGGACTGGTGGGAGCGCGCAGGAGCGACAGATACATAGTATTGCCGAAGGTGCTCCAGCCGTACTTGCTCTCCGAGAGCAGTGCGACGCCGAAGCCGTGCTCGGAGAGATCGGCCCACTTGTGGCCGGGAACCTCGTAGCGAGCCAGATCGTATGGCGTGTTGTAGTGCGTGGGGCGCTCGACGCAGCCGAACTGCATCTCGTAGGTGGCGTTCATGGCGCGGACGTTCACGGGAAAGGCGGCCTTGAGCATCTTGTGCTCTTCGTGCCAGTCCACAACCGCGTGGAACTCGATTCGGCGGGATTCGGCGTCGAGGCGGATAACCTGGGTAGCGCTGCTCTAGCGCCGATTTGTCGCTTGAAGGTGATCTCCGCACGGAGCGGATCGCGGCAGGTGACCTTGGCGCTGTCGGCTGGCGGACAGTCCTTGGCGGTTTCCAGATGGAACGGATCGACGTCCCAGGCATCCCAGGCAGTCGGGCGGTCATCGTAGATGCGCAGTCTGTTGCCCGGTGCGGCGAACGTTTGGCGGCCGCTAGTCTTTTCGACCAGGCTGGTCACGGTGCCGTTCTTGGACACTTCGGCGCGGAGTTGGGCATTTTCGACCGTCCATCCCTTGCGGGATTCCTTCACGATGACGCGATCGCGAGCTTCGGTCACTTTGCCGATTCCGTAACTGGGAGCGTCGATGAAAAGAAGCTTGCCGTTGGATTGGGCGACCTCGCGGCGGGGAAAGCCGATTGTATTGATAGGAGCGACAGCGGTGCCGCGACCAGTCAGAGCGGCGGCGGCCTTTTCTCGCAGCGCGCTGCCGGCCTGGGCAACCTCGGCGTGATGGCGTTCGGCATCTTCATAAACCAGCGTAATCGAGGAGCCGGGGAGGATGTCGTGAAACTGGTTGAGCAAGACGATCTTCCAGAGCCGCTCGATCTCGTTCTGTGGGTACCTGTAGGTCTTACCGGTCTGACTGGCAACGGTAGCCAGGAATTCGATGTCGTGGAGGAGCCATTCGTTCTTGCGGTTGCCACGCTTGACGGCGCCCTGCGTGGTGTAGGTGCCGCGATGGCATTCGAAATAGAGCTCGCCGATCATCACCGGACGGTCGGTAATGTCCTTCTCCAAGCGTGTGAAGAAATCATCGCTGGTGCGCATCTGGGTGCGCGGCAGCCCTTGGAGATCCTTGGCACGGCGGACGACTTCGAGCATACGCTTGGTGGGGCCTCCGCCGCCGTCGCCCCAGCCGAAGAGCATATAGCCGTTGTGGGAGCGGTCGTGGTCCTTGTAATCCTTCGCATTGCGGCGCAGCTCATCGATGGAAGCCTGGGCGTTGTAGGTATCGCCGGGTGGAAAGTGCGCGAGGACTTCGCTGCCATCGATCCCCTGCCAGGCGAAGGTGTGGTGGTGCGGCCTGTTAAATTGGTTCCATGAGAGCTTCTGGGTGAGGAAGCGTCGATGCCGGCAAGCTTCATGATCTGGGGAAGTTGTCCATTGTAGCCGAAGACGTCGGGGTTCCAGAATTCATGGCAGCGGATGCCGAATTCCTTTTCGAAGAATTTCTGGCCCATGAGGAACTGGCGGCAGAGGGCTTCACCGCTGGGGATGTTGCAGTCGGGTTCGATCCAGGTGCCGCCGACGGGGATGAACTGGCCGGATTTCACGCGGGCCTTGATGCGGCGGTAGAGGTCGGGATTGCGCTCTTTGATGATGTCGTACTGGTAGGCCTGGGAGCAGGAGAATTTGTAGTCCGGATAGTCCTCCATATATGCGGTCTGGGAACTGAAGGTGCGCTGCGCACTTGCGCCAGGTTTCGGCGAGAGGCCAGAGCCAGGCCGTGTCGATGTGGGCGTGACCGATGGCGGAGAGCTCGAAGGTGCGATCGGCGTTCTTGTGTTTGAGCAGGGCCTTGAGCATCTTGCCGGCCGATGACCAGGTGGAACGATCGTCGAGATCGAAGGCGTTTGCGAAGCGATTGAGCTCGGAGAGCAATTCGCCGCCCCAGCTTTTTTCGATGGCGCCGCCGTCGGCGTTGATCTCCTTCTCCAGATTGGCCAGGACGAAAAGATCCCAGCAGATTTCCCATGCGAGGGGATCAAACAGGGCGATGTCGCACTGGTCGAGAATGTAGGGCTTGATTGATTTGTAACGCTCATCACCGGCCCTCGCGCCAAATTTGCGATTGCAGGCCATTTCAATCTGAAAGGAGAGCTTCTGGCCGAACTTGGCCTTGCGCCAGGATGGCATCGGGACGGTCGCCGTGGTTGAAGTTCAGACCCTGTACGGTTTTGCCGTCGCTCCAGAGGGTGGCTTCAGAATGGGTAATCCAAAGCAGATCGACTCGCCGCCCAGTCCATTCTTTGGGAACCGTGGCTTCGGCCTTGAACCAGTAGGTCGCCCACATCGGGCCGAACTGCGTGCCGATCTTTGCGGGCTTGTATGAGAGTTTTTGCGCTTCCTTCCAGGAGATGCGGTCGGTGCGGGGGCTTACCAGCAGCCGGTCCACAGGGCGCTTCTCGGGGTAAATCTTCTCCATAACGGCGTTGGAGAGGTCGCGAATCCGGCGGCGGGTGTAATCGGGATGACGCTGCACGACAGGTTCCTTTCAAACCAAGGGGTCGAACTTGTGGAGGGGAGATTGTGGGGCTGTGCCAAACGATTGCAAGCGGGCGGGGTCTGGTGGCAAGTTATCGTGAATTCGTCTCATCTCTCCCCCCTGCAACTGGAAACCGGCAGGCGCGTGTCTATTGTTAGAATATGCAACAATTGCAGGCTGCAACTATTTCAGGGGTTTCGCCCGGGCGCTGTGCCCGGCAACTCATGGACGTCATCCCGCTGGTCATGCGGCAGTTGCGGGGCTCCATGCGCCGCCAGAGCATGCAGGCCCATGGCCTAACCATCGCTCATTTTCGGACTCTATTGTTATTGGGAAGGAGCAAGAGCTCGCCGCTGACGGAGGTGGCCGCGCATCTGGGACTGTCAGGCCCGGCGGCGTCGCGGATGATACAGAACCTGGTCAGTCGGGGCTGGGTCGTCCGCCAGCCGGCACAGCATGACCGCCGGCAGATATCGCTGCGGCTGAGCGACTGCGGGCGGGCAGTTTTGAAAGCGGCGCAACGGGCGGGTGAAAGCCGGCTGGCCGAAGCGCTGAATCGACTGTCTCCCGAGCAGCGGGCCGAGGTTGCCGGCGCAATGGAGCTTCTCAGTCAGGCGTTCGGCAACGCTGAGGCTGTGGAGAACTGAACCAATACAATTGGTATCCAAATATGAACACCTGGATCAAACGCATCGTGATTGGGATCGTCCTGCTGGCCCTCGTAGGCGGCGGAGCAGCATGGTATGTCGGTTCCAAGAGCGCGGGGGCGACGACCTTCCGTACGGCGCCAATCAAGCGCGGCGACATCACCTCCACGATCAGTGCGACGGGCACTATCGAGCCTGAAGAGGTCATCGATGTGGGCGCGCAAGTGGCGGGCCAAATCCTTTCCTTCGGGACGGACAAGAACGGTAAAACGGTAGACTACGATTCGCAGGTCGAGGCGGGCACCATCCTCGCGCGAATCGACGATTCGGTCTATCAATCCGATGTCGCCTCCGCCAAGGCTCAGTTGGCACAGTCGCAGGCCGGCGTCGCCGGCGCCAAGGCGGACCTCGAACAACTGAACGCCAAACGCTACCAGGCGCAGCGCGACTGGGAGCGGGCACAGACGCTAGATCCCAAGTCCAACGCTCTGGCCGCCACGCAATACGATGCGTACAAGTCGGCGTATGAGGCTGCCAACGCTGCGGTGAGCGTGGGCCGGGCGGCTATCGCGCAGGCGCAGGCGGCAGTTACCGCGGCGCAGGCAAATCTCGACCGTGCTGAGCAGAACCTCGGTTACTGCACGATCAAGTCACCAGTGAACGGCACGATCATCGATCGCCGGGTCAACATCGGACAGACTGTGGTGGCGAGCCTCAACGCGCCAAGCCTGTTTCTCTTGGCTAAGGACCTGCGGCGCATGCAGGTGTGGGCATCTGTGAACGAGGCGGACATCGGCAAGATCCATGCGGGCCAGCACGTTACCTTTACCGTCGATGCCTTTCCCGCCCGCGTCTTTGACGGCACGGTGAACCAGGTCCGGCTTAACGCGACCATGACACAGAACGTCGTTACCTACACGGTCGAGATCAACACGGACAATTCCGATGGAACCCTGCTTCCCTACCTGACGGCCAATGTCTCATTTCACGTTGACCAGCACGACAACACACTGCTGGTCCCCAACGCGGCACTCCGCTGGGAGCCGACGGACGTACGGATGATCGCACCGGATATTCGCAACGAGTTTACCAGCACTCAGGTGGAAAATGGCAATGCCGATGCTGGCAGCACTTCCGAAAGTGAAACCGGCAATGTGAGCCACCGGGCGACGACTGCGCCGGCCGGTGCACATGCCACAAACCGCGCCGGATCAAAGACATCATCCCAACCGTACCGCCACGGAACACTCTGGTTGGTCGATGGAACGTTCGTCCGCCCGGTGCGGGTCCGGACCGGCCTGACCGACGGCACCAACACTGAAGTGATCGCGCAGAATCTCAAGGCCGGCGATCAGGTCGTCACCGGCGACCAGTCCGCCGCCGCCGCAGGCGCCGATGACGCCCGCAATCCGTTCACTCCGCAATTCCACCGCCGCCATTAGAAAAGACCCATGGAACTTATCAAGCTGGATAACATCACCAAGACGTATCACCTCGGCGAGCTCGACGTGCCGGTGCTCAAGGGCATTTCCCTGAAGATCGAGCGCGGTGAACTGGTCGCGCTCATGGGCGCTTCGGGTTCCGGCAAGTCCACGCTGATGAACATCCTCGGATGCCTGGACCGCCCCAGCAGCGGAAAATACTGGCTCGACGGTGCCGAGGTCTCACAACTCTCGAGCGACCAGCGGGCGCGGGTACGCAATCAGAAGATTGGTTTTGTGTTCCAGAGCTTCAATCTGTTGCCGCGGACAAGCGCACTCGAGCAGGTGACGATGCCGCTGACGTACACCGCGGCCAATTTGAGCGAGCGCGAAGGCGCCGAGCGGGCCCGGACATTGCTCGAGCGCGTGGGGCTGTCGGACCGCATGGACCATTACCCGTCGCAGCTCTCCGGCGGTCAACAGCAGCGCGTGGCGATCGCGCGGGCACTGGTCAACAATCCGCCGCTTCTGTTCGCGGACGAGCCAACGGGAAATCTCGACTCGCAGACCAGCCGCGAGATCCTGCAGATGTTTCGTCGTTTGAATGATGAGGAAGGCATCACGATCATTCTCGTGACCCACGACCCGAATGTCGCGACGATTGCCAGGCGGACGATCCACATCAGTGATGGTTTGATTCAGAACGGAACGTTTGCCGCTTCCTCGGAGCCGCCGCTGGCAGTGGAGATCATCTCACCATGAGAACCGCCGTACGCACACTGAAGACATCTCTTCGCGCTCTGCGTCGCAACGTCATGCGCTCGGCGCTGACCTGCATCGGAATCGTTATCGGGATCGCCGCGGTGATTGCGATGATGGAGATCGGCAACGGTGTATCCACCTTGACGCAGCGCACCATCGCCAGCCTGGGGGCGAACAACGTGCTGATTCTACCCGGCCAGGCAGCCAGCGGGGGCGTGAGTTGGGGACAGGGATCAATCCTGACGCTGACGCCCGAGGATTGCGCGGCAATTATTCGGGAATGCCCCGCTGTTCGCGCAGCCTGCCCCCATGGTGCGAGGGAGCGGCCAGGCTATCTACGGCAATCGCAACTGGGTGCCCATGCAAATCCAGGGAACGACACCAGCCTATCTTCAGGTTCGCGATTGGCCGATGGATGAGGGCTCGTGTTTCACCGATCAGGACGTGCGCAACAGCGGGAAGGTCTGCATCATCGGACAGACAATCAGGACGCAGCTCTTCGGCAATGAGGATCCGATCGGCAAGAACCTGCGTCTGGCGAACGTGACGCTGAAGGTCGTGGGCGTCCTGTCGCGAAAGGGAGCGAACATGTTCGGCGGGGACCAAGACGACATCATCATCGCGCCTTGGACCACCATCAAATACCGCATTTCCGGCAAGACCGAGAGCGAAGCTGCCGCGCAATCCTCCAGTGCTTCGAGCGGCGTCGACACCAGCGTCAATTCCCTGAGCAACCTCTATCCCAGCGACAGTCTCCAGCTCTATCCGGAGCAGTCCACGATCCAGGCGGCGGATACGCCCCAGCCGATTCGCTTCACCAACGTGAACTCGATTCAACTCGCCGCCACCAGCACACGGGACATTCCCCTGGCCATCAAACAGGTCACGGCCGTCTTGCGTGAGCGGCATCACCTGGCACAGGGCGATCCCGATGATTTCCAGGTGCGTAACATCACGGAGTTCCTGAACGCCCTGGCTTCGACGACTGACCTCATCGGGAAACTGCTGCTCATCGTCGCGACCATTTCGCTGGTCGTCGGCGGCGTCGGCATCATGAACATCATGCTCGTCTCCGTCACCGAGCGCACCCGCGAAATTGGACTCCGCATGGCCGTCGGCGCCCGCTCCCGTCACATCCTCTGGCAATTCCTCGTCGAGGCGATCGTCCTCTGCCTGGCCGGCGGAATCCTCGGCATCGCCATCGGTCGCGGCTGCTCGCTCCTGGTGCGGGCGCTCTTGCACTGGCCGACGGCAGTGTCGATCCCGGCGATCGTTGCATCGGTCCTCGTCGCCGCCGGCGTGGGAATTGTCTTTGGCTACTACCCCGCCTGGAAGGCCTCCCGCCTGGACCCCATCGAGCGCTGCGCTACGAGTGACCCCCCTGCGTCCTCACCTTGCCCCCATCTCGCCGGACCTGCGGTCAGCATTCCCGCGCCCCTGCCCACCGTACAACTCCCCCTATTGGCGAACGGGTCGATTGGTGCACCGCGCTGGTGTCTGGTTCCCGATGGTGATTCGCGAATTGCAAGGCGGTTATTCTGCTTTGGATCCCCAGATACGACAGGCGAGGCGTATGGAGCTTCTACTCTGCCACCCTACGGCAAGAGTATCCCCGGGGCCGCCTCCATCCCCCGCCAATCCTCCAAGAAATGGCTAGCCAAAACCAATACGACATATTGACATCCGCTTGTGCAAAAACTCGGACCCACACCGTACTCTCACCGTACCCACACCGTGCAAACTCCACTGCGACACAATGGCCGACCAGGCGAAAGGGAGGGGGCTGATTGGGCCTTCAGAATCCTCGCCGCCTCCCGCCCCGGCGAGCTGCGGTCCAGTATTCTCGGGTTTGTGACGGATGGAGCATCCAAGGGCTGTGATGCGGCATTTGCTCGATGGAATGCAGCAGATTGAGCGCGCTGCGGAGGGCGCCGAGGAGGGACCTCCAGACGCCGCCGGACCGATTGGAGCCTGAGCTCTCGGAGCCGAAGGTCGCCACGATGCTTGCGGGAATTGGACGGGGCCAGTAGCCTCCCCCCAATCGACCTTCGACACATTTGATTTCGCAGCTCGGTAAAGGAAAAAAGCGATGCGGAATGTGCTCTTAGTGATCGTGGTGGGATCGGTCGGATGTCTGGGGATTGCCTCATCCGCTAGGGCGGATTCTGTCGTCGCCGACTGGCGGTTCGAGAATGGCGTGGCAAATACAGCGGCAGCGGGGACCGGCACCATTCTCGACTCCTCCGGGAATGGCCTGAGTGGGACGCCGATCAACGGGCCGGTCTACCGAACCAACGTCCCCGTAAACCCCATCCCGCAGACAGGAGAGGCAAATACTCTCTCGATGGACTTCAATGGGACGAATCAGCGCATCTTTATTCCCGACGACCCAAAGTTCCAGTTGACACACAGCCTGACCATCGAAGCGTACATCAATGTGCGGTCAGCCCCACAGGGAATCCAGCAACAAATTCTATTCAGGGGTGATGATAAGGGTGGGGGCTATGATCCCTACTCGTTGGACGTGGAAAACCTGGGGAATGGCCCTCAGATCGCGTTCCAGATCAACGACGCCGCAAACGACCGGCCCCAGGTTGGCAGAGCGCTACCCGCATTCAACGAGTGGATTCATGTTGCTGGTACGCTCGATGATGCAACCGGAACAATGAGCATTTATGTGAACGGGCTGCAACAGAACAGCATTGTCACGTCCGTCCGCCCATACGCGATTCTCGATCCCACCCAGAATCCAGGCCTTGGCATTGGGAACGTCCAATCAGCGAACTATGGCGAGTATTTCAACGGGCTAATCGACGAAGTACGACTCTCGGACCAGGCGCTTCGACCGGACCAGTTCCTAGATGTTACCCCGGCACCCGAACCTTCTTCTCTTACATTGGCAGCCGTGAGCGGAATTTGGTCTCTGTTCTGGCGACGGCGCTGAGCCAGGGGAGCGCCGAACCAAGCCGGACATGAAGCCGAGTGCCTGTCAAGCGCAACTTCGAGGCAAATCTTCTTACATTTTGGCGCTCTGGGGCTGTGACTCGACAAACGGCTGTGCCGCCCTTGACCTGCGTCACATAACGAAGCGGCGTATTGTCCACCGGCATTCGCATTTGCGGGAGCAGGAATCAGGGCGACACAGGTGTCGCCCCTACTCTACGCGTCGCGGCCGTTGGTCATGGGTTCCCGTGCCACGGAGGAGTTATTTGGTCGAGATCTTCCAGATGGCCCACTCGCCGCCGCGGTTGGAGCGGAAGTAGATGGCGTTGCCTGATGGGTCCCAGGCGGGGTGGTCGTCCCAGCTTCCGTTGGTGGTGATCTGGGTGGGCCGGTCGGCGTGGGCCAGGTCCATCACCCAGATGTCGTAGTTGTGGTGCCGCTCGGCATCGACGCCGGCGTCCGAGACGTAGGCGATCTTGGTCCCGTCGCGGTTGAAGGTCGGGTCGAATTCGTCGATGTCGGGGGTATTGGTCAGGTTCTGCGGGGTGCCGCCGTTGGCGCTCATCAGGTAGAGATCGCGCTTGCCGGTCTTCTCGTTGAGCGAGCAGAAGACGATCTGGTCGTTCTTGGGGCTGACCCGCGGCTGGGTGCCGCCCTGCATGGTCAGGTCGGTGCGGGTGACGGTGCCCAGGGCGGTCATGTAGATCCGCGGATCGGGCCGCGTATCCACCGACGCCTGGTAATAGAGCCGCGGCTTGGGATCAGAGTCGATCGAGGGCCAGAGGTCGTTGGTGTCGCCGGTGGTGAGCTGCTCGATGCCGGGGGCGCCGACGGCGCTCATCCGCCAGACGCTCAGGCGCTTGCCGGCGCGGTTGGAGGAGAAGACGATCTTGTCGCCGCCGGGCGTGAAGCTCGGCGTGATCTCCAGGCTCTTGCCGTCATTGAGGTACTCGGCACCCTGGCTGCCGTCCGAGCGGATCATGAGCATCTGCGAGCGGAAGTTGGTCTTGTCCGAGCCGTAGAGGATGGTGAACAGGATGCTCGCTCCGTCCGGCGAGACGGCCAGCGTGTCGATCTGCGTTCCCTTGGGCAGCCGCGTCAACTGCACCGGCGGCTCCTTCTGATTGCCCTCGCTGACATCCTTCCACGCAATGGTGTCGGGGATGACCCTGGGCACGACCTCCCAGCCGTCATCGCTGCGCTCGAGCGTCCACTCCAGCAGGCGCACCGGACGGGTGAGGATCTCCTTGAGCTGAACCGGATAATCGCTCCTGCCATCGTCCCAGGCGATGGTGAGGTTCTGCGGGTACCACTCCGAATCGGCGGTCTTCTTGCTGACGACGGCGGTGTAGGTTTTGAGCTCGCCCTTCTGGTCGGTGGGCGGGAAGGTGAGCGTCGCCTGGGAGGCGCCGCTGTCGTCGCGGGGCAGTTCCTTGCCGTCGATGGTGACTTTGCCGCCGGGGGGATCGGTGACGATGTGAATGGTCTTGGTCAGGGGAACGAGGTTGAGGCTGTAGTCGGTCTTGCCATCGTCCCAGCCAATCCTGGCTTCGACGGGCGGATACCCCTTCTTGACGGCCTTGAGGTGCTGCGGGATGACTTCGCCGTTGTCGTTGTCCACCGGGAACGGGTGGGCATTGACCACGACGGGTGAGGTGCCGACGAGTTGATTGTCGAGGTAGATCTGAGCGCCCGGCGGCGTGGTGGTGATGGTCAGGTCTTTCTTGCGGGGATCGAGCTGCAGCGTGTAGTCCTGCTGCGTGTCCTGCCACTTAATGACCTGCTGGGCGGTCTGGTAGCCCGGGCGCTCGGCCGTCACCGTGTGCGTCGTCCAGTTGTTGTGGGCATCGACGGTGAAGTCGAGCTCAGCGGAGGCCGAGCCCTGAGGCTCGCTGGTGATGGGATGCCCGTCCACGCTGATCGTTGCCGGGACGGGCTGCACGTAGATCACCACCCGCTTGGTCAGGTACCTGAGATTGACGTTGAGCTGGTCGGGCTTGAAGTCCTTTTGCAGCGTGATCGTCTGATCCTTGTAGCCCAGGCGGGAGACGGCGACGGTGTGGGTCGGGGCGTCGCCGCTGAATACGAGCTTGTCGCTGATTTTGCCCTTGCCCTTTTCGACGCCGTCGATGCGGATCAGGGCATCGGGCGGATGCGTCGAGACGGTCAGATTGCGTGTGGTGGTACAGCCGGCAAGCAGAAACAGAACGACAACGGGCACAAAGCGATGCATCAGAAAAACCTCCAGGGCTCTGGCAAGTACGATACGCGAAATGCGGGGAAAACAAGAATGCCCCGCCCGTTTGTCGACAGCGCCGGCGGTCAGTGACGTGCCGCAAAATCCACTGGAAGCGTGGCCTCGCCGATGCGATGAGCCTGCTGATCGGTGATGGTGACTTTCAGGAGGTAGTGACCCGCGGGCAGGTTGGCCTGGAAGGTGACCTTGTCGGCCAGAAAGAAATCGCGCCGGCGGGTGCGGCAGCGGTCGATCACGGGCGTGACGGGTTTGCTGAAGACGGGAACCGCGGGCTCCGTCTGCGTGCACAGACCCAGCTCATAGTTGAGATTCGTTTCCCACATGCCGTCATCGGTCTTGCGCGGATGGAAATTTGCCACCTCGAAATAAACGATCACCGGTATCCGGGTGCCGGTGGTCAATGCGGTTGCGGCGAGCGGCTCGCAAACGCCGAAGCGCTCGACAGATTGGCAAAGCGTCAGATGATTGACGGCGAGATTGGCGCGATCGCGCAGGCGATCGGCCATTTCGAGCATTGGCTGGATTTTCTCAGCCAGCGTCGCGGATGCATCGGCCCCGGTGACCTTGCCAAATCCGATCAGTCCCCTGGTGATCGCGACAACCAGGTCCCGGTCCTCGGGCGCCAGACCGGCGAGCTCATTGCTCGCCAAAGCCGGCTCATTGCGAAGGAGATGGAGAAGTTGCCGCTGGAGTTGGGCCTGGACATCGGCCGGATGCGCTCTTGCGCTGCGAAGGACCGCATCCGTCCAATCTACGGGCATGGTGGCGGGCGCCGGCCGAGTCGTGGGTTGGGAAGCCTCAATCGTCAGCGGCAAGGCGGCCCATGCCGGCGTGGTGAGCGCCAATGCAAACACCGCCGAGAGCTTTGCAATAGGATGCATAATCCTTCCCTGGTGAGGCTGTGCGGCTTCGTGCCGTCGAGCTGCCAATATAAGATGAGGCGGGTGGCCGAGGTAGCAGCCGCCGGTCATGCGCGACAAAAAGTCGCGTGCCGGGGACTAAGAAGCTGGTCCAGAACCTGGGAGGTTCTAAGGGGCGAAATTCATGCTTTCCGGCTCGGCTTGACAGGTTTGGGCCCCTCTCTATTATGTCGCGTCTTAACCTGCGGGTTAGGACAATCGTCGAGAGGTTCGGCAAACGGCCGAAAAGGTAGACGAGCGTACCTGAAAAGGCACCTCCCCCGGCGTCGCGGCCACCAGCGGTTTCCGGGCAATCCCTCCCGGCATTTAGTCACTACCCGGTGGTGTAACGGTAGCACAGATGGTTTTGGTCCATCCAGTCAAGGTTCAAATCCTTGCCGGGTAGCGTTTATGGGCGCTGTCATGCGAAAGACGAAGCTCCTGGCGGTCGGGCTGATGCTGCTGATCGTCGGATGCGGGTACAACGAGGCGACGTTCGGGCCGAGCCTGGTGCCGCGGCTGGATGCCGCCAAGGCGATCAGCAATTCGGCGCAGCGCGATGACGCGATCCGCATCGTGGCCATGGAGGCGACGCAAATGGGCGATGCCGGGGTGGTCAACGACGCGGTCGAGTCGCTGCACGATGTGCGCATTCGCGATGAGGTGGCGGCGTATGCGGCGCGTACCTTCAGGCGCATGCCCGCGCGGGCGACGCGACTGCGATCGCCAGAAAGATCAAAGACGTTGGCTTGCGGGACCGCGTTCTGGGCGAAATCGCAAAGGGAAAAGACTAAAAGCGTATGTCACTGACGGCGATCATCCTGGCGGCGGGGAAGTCCACCCGCATGAAGTCCAAGCGGCCCAAGGGACTTCACGAGATCTGCGGCAAGCCGATGCTGCATTACATTCTCCGCGCCTGCTATGACGCGGGCGTCACCCGCATTCTGATGGTTGTTGGACACGGCAAGGATGAGATCATCGCGGCGTTTGGAGAAGACCGCCGGATTCATTTTGTGGAACAGACGGAGCAGCTCGGCACCGGGCATGCCGCGAAGGTTTGCGAGAGTGAATTGAAGAAGCTGCATGGCGATGTATTCATCCTTGCGGGGGACGTTCCGCTGGTGCGCAGCGGAGTGATGATAACGCTTCAGCGGGCGCATCATGAGGAACACGCGGCGGCGAGCATGGCAACGGCGATGCTGGAGGATCCAACCGGCTACGGGCGGATTGTTCGTGACGATCAGGGCAATTTTGTCCAGATCGTGGAACAGATCGACTGTACGCCGGAGCAGCGGGAGATTCGGGAGGTTTTTCCGAGCTATTACTGCGTGAAAGTTGAAGAGCTGCTCTTTGCTCTGTCGCGTTTGAAGAACGACAACAAGAAGCGCGAGTACTACCTGACCAACGTCTACGGAATTCTTCGGGCGGCGGGGAAGAAGGTGGTGGCGGTACAGGCGGCGACCTTTGAAGATGTGGTTGCGCCGAACAACCGTCAGCAGCTTGCGGACGCAGATCTGGTCATGCAGGACCGCATCCAGCGCCGGCTTCGTGAGAGCGGCGTGACGATCGTGACTTCCGAGAGCATCTATATCGAGGACGGGGCGAACATCGCAGCCGACACCGTGATTCAACCGTTCAGCTTCATCGGGCGGGATTCGAGTATCGGCGCCGATTGTACGATTGGACCGTTCGCCAGCGTTCCGCGCAACAGCATTGTTCCGGAGGGAACGACGATCAGCGGCAATATTTCTGCCGAGACGACTGTTTTGACCCAGAGTCAGGGATAACCATGCAGGCCGATGCGGACAAACTGAAGCTATTCACCGGGCGAGCCAATCCGCAGTTGGCGCAGCGCATCTGTGATTACCTGCAGATTCCGATCGGCCGGGGACGGACGGAGCTGTTCAACGACGGCGAACTGATCGTGCGCGTGGAAGAGGACGTGCGCGGGCGGGATTGCTTCGTCGTTCAGCCGACCAGTCATCCGGTTAACGCTCACCTGATGGAGCTGTTCATCTGGATCGACACACTCAAGCGGGCCAGCACCCAGCGTGTGACCGCCGTGATTCCCTACTTTGGCTATGCGCGACCAGGACCGCAAGGACGAGGGACGCACGCCGATTACCGCGAAGCTCGTGGCCAATCTGCTCGAGCGGGCGGGCGCGGACCGGGTTGTGTCAGTCGATCTGCATGCGGCACAGGTGCAGGGGTTCTTCGATATCCCCGTCGATCACCTGACGGCGGCGCCGGTGCTGACCAAGTGGTATAACGCGTTGGATCTGCACGACCGCGTCTTCGTCAGCCCGGATGTCGGAAACGTGAAGCGGGCGCAGATCTATGCGAATATCCTCGGCGGCGAGATCTGCATTATCGATAAGCGGCGCAAGAGCGGGAGCGAAACCGAGGCGGCGCACATCATCGGCGACGTGGATGGGAAAAACGTGTTGATGGTGGATGACATGATCACGACCGCCGGCACCGTCACGGAGGCCTGCAGGATTCTGCGGGCGCACGGCGCGAAGAAGGTCTATATTTCGGCGACGCACGCCGTCTTTGCGCCGCCGGCAATTGAGCGGCTTAAAGGGTGTGATTTTACCAGGCTCGTGGTCACCGACACGATTCCCATCGGCAACCGCCTCGACGGGATCAAGGATCGCGTGGAAGTGCTCAGCGTGGCCGAGCTGCTCGGCGAGGCGATTCACCGGATTCACCATAACGCTTCGGTCAGTGCTCTGTTCCGGCACACGGGCCGAGCGTGATCAACCCCGAACGAGCAGTTGAGACAAAGATTGCATCAACGAGACTAGCCAAAGCAGGAGATCAATATGGCCGTACAGACTGTGAAGATTGACGCCCGGCAGCGCAGCGAGCTGGGTTCGCGTGCCAACAAGCGTTTGCGCGATCGCGGGCTCGTGCCCGGCGTGGTGTATGGGCACAAGGAAGCAGTGGTGCCGGTCACGCTGCCGAAGAAGGAGCTGGTGACGCATCTGAGCCACGGCGCTCATTTGTTCGAGCTGGGTGTTGATGGCAAGGCCGAGACCGTGCTGGTCAAGGAAGTGCAGTACGATCACCTGGGTCTGGACGTGCTGCATGTGGATTTTGCCCGCGTGTCGCTGGATGAGACGGTGGACATCACCGTGCCGCTGGAGCTCAAGGGCGAGCCCAAGGGCGAGGCCGACGGCGGTGTACTGCAGCAGATGGTCGGCGAACTGGAAATCACCTGCCGCGTGACGGACATTCCGGACGTGATCCGTCACAACGTCAGCGAGATGGCTTTGAACGATGTGCTGCACATCAAGGACATCAAGCTGCCCGAGGGCGTCACCTGCAACCAGGATGAAGACCTGATCGTGGCGGCGGTGCGCGAGATCCAGGAAGAGGCCGCGGCGCCGGCTGCCGAGGAAGGCGGAGCCGAGCCCGAGGTCATCGGCCGCAAGGCGGAAGAGGAAGAGGCACCCGCCGAGGGCGAAGCGAAAGCGGAGAAGTAACAGTCTCTGGTGGCATGGTGGTGTTTGCCATGCAGCTTACGGTCGATTGACAGATGAAGCTGGTCGTCGGGTTAGGCAATCCGGGTCGCGAATACGCCGGCACCCGGCACAACGTCGGGTTCGAAGTCGTCGATCGGCTGGCGGCAAAGCTTGGCTGGATGCCGCCGGGCGAGTTCGACCGGCTGGCGAAGTCGAAATTCGACGGGCTCGCGTATGACGGCCTGGCTGACAATGAGAAGCTCGTGCTGCTTAAGCCGATCACGTTCATGAATTTGAGCGGCCGGGCGGTGCAGTCGGCGATGGCGTTTTACCAGCTTTCGCCGGAAGATGTGATGATCGTGCTCGATGACGTGGCGCTGCCGTGCGGGAAGATCCGGATTCGTTCGGGTGGATCCAGTGGCGGCCACAATGGATTGAAAGACATCAAGCGGGCGCTGGGCACGGATCAATACCCGCGGCTGCGTGTGGGAATTGACGCCCCCCCGCCGCGCGTTCCGCAGCGTGACTATGTGCTGGGCCGGTTCAGCGAGGAGCAGAAGAAGGCGATCGAGCCGGCGTACGTGCGAGCAGCCGACGCCATGGTAACGTGGATCGAAAAAGGAATTGGTGCCGCGATGAACCAGTTCAACGCGGATGAATCGTAGGAGCGACACGTGTGTCGCCGGAGTTTTAGAAGGACTAGCGATCGGAGAAAAACCGGTCAGAACCCATGCTAGGGAGCAATTGATTATGGCGGAGACGACCAAAGAGAAGCCGTACGAGGCAATGTTCCTCTTTCCCGCAGGTGTTGCGGCGGATCTGGATCACGCGCTGATGACCTCTCGTCAGATGATCGAGCGTCACGACGGCAAGGTACTGGTATTGAAAAAGTGGGACGAGCGCAAGCTTGCCTACGAGATCAACAGGCAAAAGCGCGGCGTTTATATCATCGCCTACTTCACCGGCCCCGGTTCGATCGTGACGGCGATTGAGCGGGATGTGAATCTTTCAGAAGAAATCCTTCGCGTCATGATTACCAGGGCCGACCACCTGAACCAGAGCGAGATGGAATCAGTCGAGCCACAGCCGGTGCAGCAGCGGGCGGAGCGCAGCGACGATCGCGGCGGTTGGGACCGCGGGCCGCGTGAAGACCGCCATTCACGTGAGGAGCGGCATCCGCGTCATCGTGAGGAGCGGGAAGAGGCCGAAGAAGTGGCTTCGGAGAACGAATAAGCTGTTCCCGCGAGCTTTCGTTTGGTATATTTTAGGTTCCAGGAGCGATGATTCGCTCACGAAAGGACCTTTATGGCGAATTTCAATCGCGTGATTCTTCTCGGCAATCTAACCCGGGATCCGCAGCTGCGCTATCTGCCGAACCAGACGGCGGTGGTTGACTTCGGCCTGGCGGTAAACCGCAAATTCAGGGGCTCCAACGGCGAAGAGCGGGAAGACGTGCTGTTCATCGACTGCTCCGCCTTTGGAAAGCCCGCGGAGATTATCAACCAGTACTGCCAGAAAGGACGCCCGATCTTCATCGAAGGGCGCCTGAAGCTAGACACCTGGGACGACAAGCAGACCGGCGCCAAGCGATCCAAACATGCGGTCGTTGTCGAAAACTTCCAGTTGCTCGGTGGGCGCGATGGTGGAGGCGGGCGATCGTCCGGTGGTGATGATCAGCGTGCCGAGCGTTCGGCACCGCGTGGCAATGCGGGCTCCGGCCGGCCGGCGCCTGAGCCGCCCTTCGACGACAGTCAGCAGTTTAAAGAGGATGATATTCCGTTTTAGCTTGTTGTTTGTGGTTTCTGGGAGATCCATGCAAACCACAGCACCGCCAGATGATGAACGACCAACAACAGAAAAATACCGAGGTTTTTTATGGCAAGTAAGAAGCTGCTTTTGAAAGAATCGATCAAGAACGTGGGAAAGGTCGGCGACGTCGTCGAGGTGTCGGCGGGGTTCGCAAGGAATTACCTGCTGCCCAAGGATCTGGCGGTCGAGCCGACGCCCAACAACGTCAAGAAGATTGAAGAGCGGCGCAAGGAGATCGAGCGGCTGGAGGCCGAAAAACGCGAGTCGCAGAAGCAGCTTATCGCGAAGCTGGCAGGCGTCGAAGTCACGCTCGAACGCCGTGCCAACGAGCAGGGACATTTGTTTGGCTCCGTAAGCGCGACCGACATCGCTAAGGCGCTTCAGGTACAGGGTTATGAAGTCGAGCCTGACGATGTTGTGCTTCCGGGCCGGCTGGATCAGATCAACAATTACACCATCAAGGTGCGCTTTGCCGAGGATCTGGAGGCGGACATCAAGGTGTGGGTTGCACCGGACGCCGAGAGCAAGGCGCTGATCGAGTCCGCACGCAAAGCCAGGGAGGCGGAGCCGCCCCCGCCCAGCCAGTTCGAGCGCTCCGAGCGGTCCACGCAGTAGCAATCACGAATCTGAGTCGAAAAAAAACGGCGGCCGAGTAATCGGTCGCCGTTCTCTTATTGTTGAAGAGATGCGTGCCGCCGACTACTCCTTCACCTCATATTCGGCATCGATAACGTCCTCGTCCTTCTTCTCGCCGCTCTGAGAGCCGCCGTCGGTCTGTGCTTCCGGACCGGGCTGGGCACCAGGTTGAGCACCCGCGCCGGCTGCACCTGCGCTGGCCTTGTACATCTCCTCAGCCAGCTTGTGTGACTGCTGGTTGAGGTTCTCCATGGCCTTTTTGATGCGGTCGCCATCCTCGCTCTTGAGCGCATCCTTAAGGTTGTTCAAAGCGCTCTCGATATTGCCGCGAACATCGGCACCCACCTTTTCGCCGTATTCGCGGAGCGATTTCTCGGTCTGGTAGACCACGGAATCACCCTGGTTCTTGAGGTCGATGACTTCGCGTCGCTTCTTGTCCTCGGCAGCGTGGGCCTCCGCTTCCTTCTGCATGCGGTCGATCTCGTCCTTGGAGAGGCCGCCGGCGTTCTGGACGGTGATCTTATTCTCTTTGCTCGTGCCAAGGTCCTTGGCGCTGACGGTAAGGATGCCGTTGACGTCCACGTTGAACGTCACCTCAATCTGCGGCACGCCCCGCGGTGCGGGCGGAATGCCTTCGAGGTTGAACGTACCCAAAAGTCGATTGTCCCGGGCGAATTCGCGCTCGCCCTGAAGGACGTTGATCGTCACCGCCTGCTGGTTGTCCGCGGCGGTGGAAAAGACTTCCTTCTTGCTGGTCGGGATTGTGGTATTCCTCGGGATCAGCACGGTCATGACGCCGCCCAGCGTCTCGACGCCCAGCGACAGCGGCGTTGCATCGAGGACCAGGATGTCCTTCACATCACCTCGGGCGATCGCACCCTGGATTGCAGCGCCGACCGCAACGACTTCGTCCGGATTGACGGTCTTGTTGGGTTCTTTGCCCTTGAAGAGTTCCTTAACCAGCCGCTGCACCATCGGGACGCGGGTGGAACCGCCGACCAGCACGACCTCGTCAATCTGCCCGGCATCCAGCTTCGCGTCCTTGAGGGCATCAATGACCGGCTGGCGGCACTTCTCCACCAGCGGCGTAATCAACTGCTCGAACTTCGAGCGCGTAATTGTCATCTGCAGGTGCTTGGGCCCGGTCTGGTCCGCCGTGATGAACGGCAGGTTGACTGTTGTCTCCATCACGTTGGAGAGTTCGATCTTCGCCTTTTCACAGGCTTCCTTCAGTCGCTGAAGCGCCATGGGATCGTTGCGCAGGTCGATGCCCTGCTGCTTGCGAAATTCCTCGGCAACGTAGTTAATCAGTTCTTCGTCGAAGTCGTCGCCGCCGAGGTGCGTGTTGCCGTTGATCGACAGTACTTCGAAGACCCCGTCGCCAACGTCGAGGATCGAGACGTCGAAGGTTCCTCCGCCCAGGTCAAAAACGCAGATCTTCTCGTTCTTCTTTTTATCCAGTCCATAAGCAAGCGCGGCCGCGGTCGGCTCGGGAAGAACGCGGAGCACCTTGAGGCCCGCGATCTCGCCTGCGTCCTTGGTCGCCTTGCGTTGTGCGTCGTTGAAGTAGGCGGGAACGGTGATGACCGCCTCGGTCACCTTTTCCCCGAGGTAGTCTTCCGCAGTTTTCTTCAGGTCCTGAAGGACGTAAGCGGAGATCTGCTCGGGCGTGTATTCCTTCCCGCGCACCTCCACCTTCACATAATCGCTGGCCCCGCCGGTGATCTCGTAGGGGACCATCTTTTCTTCCTGGGCGACCTCACTGTGACGCCGGCCCATGAATCGCTTGATGGAGAAGATCGTGTTCTGTGGATTGGTGATCTGCTGGTGCTTGGCAACCTGGCCGACGAGCACCTCGCCCTTGTCGGTAAACGCGACGACCGACGGGGTCAGACGGCTGCCGGCCGAGTTGATCAGGACCTTGGGCTGGTCGCCTTCCATGATGGCGACAACGCTGTTGGTCGTACCCAAGTCAATGCCGATGATTTTTGCCATTATTCGCTCCTGTTATTCTGCGCAAAAATGCGCAGAGTCAATCCTCTCGCCTCAGGGCAAATGACGTGCCATCTTTGGACGGGCGAAAGGGGGTCACAATCGCCTGCGCTACAATAGTTTATGAGCGGCGATCGCATCGGTATGTAAGGCCTCGCAGATGCCAATTCGACAGCCGCGCACGCTGGCCTGCCGTTTCGGCAATGCGGTTGAGAACGGCGAATCGCCCAATTGACGCGCGATTCAGGGGTACGAGGCACGAACAATTCAGTGCAACTCGCGTACTTTTGGTGGATTCTGAATATGGTTCGTGCCGATGATCCCAATACGTAGCGGCACGCTAAAAACTGAACTTCCGCAACGATTCTCACTCTCCCCTCCGACAGCGGCCCGGGATGCCCTCCCCCAGGCCGCTGTTCTTTTTGGCCCTGATCTGAGCACGAGACTATGCCTAATGAGAACGTAGGGCGAATGCTAGCCCCTTACTATCGGTCTCGCGGTATTTGCGGAGGTTCTGTATTCTCCGCAGCATGGCCAGCAAGTCCCGATCAACTGCAGACTCCGAAGCCCTCTACCTTCGCACCAGGCAGCTCATGCCCGGGGGTGTCTCTTCCCCTGTGCGTGCGTTCAAAGCCGTCGGTGGGACGCCGCCTTTCATCAAGGAAGGCGACGGCGCAGTCATCACCGACGTCGATGGAAACGAATACATCGATTATGTCGCAAGCTACGGCCCGCTGATCGCGGGCCATGCCAACGAGCGTGTGGTTGCGGCCCTGAGCAAGGCAATCGGCCGAGGAACGTCTTACGGTGCTCCCATTGAAGCCGAAATGCAGCTGGCATCGATGATTGTCGGCGCCCTTCCGGGGATGGAAATGATCCGCTTCGTCAACTCCGGGACCGAAGCCACGATGAGCGCCATTCGATTGGCGCGGGCGGCCACGGCACGCGACATGATTGTCAAGTGTGTTGGCGGATACCACGGGCACGTCGATTCGCTTCTGGCGCGGGCGGGCTCAGGTGTGTTGACGTTTGCCGACGGCAAGAAAACTGACGCCGAAACAACACCTTCGACCCCAGGCGTTCCTGCGAGCACGGTCGCAAACACGCTGCTAATCCACTTCAACGACCTCGAAGCGGCCAAGGCGCTGTTTGCCACGCATGGCAAGAGAATCGCGGCATTTTTGGTTGAGCCGGTGCCGGGGAATATGGGCGTGGTCATGCCAAACGAGGGGTATCTTCCTGGCTTGCGCAAGCTGTGCAACGATTCCGGAGCATGCTGATCTTCGATGAAGTGATGAGCGGTTTCCGCGTCGCCTGGGGCGGAGCGCAGACACGCTACGGCGTTCAACCGGATGTGACGTGCCTGGGCAAAGTGATTGGCGGAGGACTGCCGGTCGGCGCGTATGCGGGTTCCAAGAGGCTGATGGAGATGATGTCGCCGGCGGGTCCGGTCTATCAGGCGGGAACTCTCTCCGGCAATCCGCTGGCGATGGCCGCGGGCATCTCCACATTGGAGATCCTTCAGGAGCCAGAGGCTTACGACACGCTGGAGAAGCGAAGCGCAGTTGGCCAAGGGTCTGGTCGATCTCGCTAAGGCGGCTGGCGTTGCGATCGCGCTTAACCGCGTGGGCGCGATGATGACCGTCTTCTTCGTCGGGAAAGCCGATTCGCAGGTAACCAATTACGCCGACGCGACGGCGTGCGACACGGAGAAGTTCAAGGTCTTCTTTAATGAGATGCTCAACCGCGGCATCTATCTCCCGCCCAGCCAGTTTGAAGCGTTCTTCCCGGGATTGGCGCACACGGAAGAGCAGATCGACGAGACACTCAAAGCGGCAAAAGAAGTGTTCGCCGTCATGGCAAATGGATGAGCCGGACGACACGATTCCGTGGCTGGGCGCGAACACGTCAACTCTTGTAATAATGAACGGTCAGTTCCGGGATCGCCTCATCAAGTCCACTAAAGGCGATCTCGCCGTCGGTTCGCCGAGCCAGCTTCATCTCACGGCCGCCGGCGTTCATGTTAGAGATGCTCCACTTTCTGAAGATCCCCGTGGCCCGCAACGAGCGGTTGTGGGTCTTGTCGAAGTACATGATCGTGGCGGTGCCGGCATCGTTGTAGAACAGGTTACTGTAGAGCCCCTGCTTGCCGGTGGAGGCGACGGTCGTCGTGTACCAGGTCTGGCCATCGGTGATGGCGTACTTGAGGGCACTGTTGCCGGCGTCGTAGTAGCTCACGCCGGGTTCGTAGATTCCGTTGTTGTCCTTGATGGGTGAGAACGCCATCGACATGTAGCCGCCGCCGATGGTCGTGGTGTTGTCGATGGTTTGGATTTTCCAGCCGGTCTTGTACTGGATGGCGTACTTGTAGCCACCGTGGCTGGTGTCTTCGTAGCAGATGGCGAGCTTGCTGGCGTCCGGGCGATTGGGATCGAGCTGCATCGAGCCGAGCGCCCGACATCGCCGGCGGAATCGACCGTCGAAATGGACCAGCCATTCGTCTGCGCCACCGCAAGGCGCAGGTCCCCCTTCGACCGGTAGTAGTAGCTGATCATCGGGCCATCGTGCTGACTGAAGACGAGATTGGGGTAGAGCCCGACCGATCCCTTGGAATCGACGGTTTCTGTCTGCCAGGCGCCGTTGGTGAGATGGGCGTATTTCAGGTCGCCGTGATAGCCGTCGAAGTACGCGATACCGGGATTGCCCTGCGAGTCCAGCGCCATCGACATATAGACGCCGCAATCCAGGCCCGTATCGACCGTCTGGACGATGGACCAGTGCCCGGCGGCATCGCGCACGGTGTATTTGAGATCGCGGGCGGTGCGGTCGAAGTATGCGACATGCAACTGGCCCTTGGAATCCCAGGCCATCGCGTTGGCCGAGCTATTGGCGCTCTTGAGGTTCGTCGTGGGGCGCTCGAAATCCGGGGGTGTAAACGTGATGTCCTGGGTCGAGCCGTTCTTGTCCAGACGGATGGTGATCGGCTGGCCCGGCTGCGGATTGGTCGTGAGCATCGTCGCGGTGATGTTGGGCGCGGTCGTGCCGCTGTAGGCATTGACCAGCGTCGCGAAGACCTGGAACGAACCGTTGCCCGTGACCGTGAAGCGATAATCAGGATCCATCTCGTTCGGCGGCGCCTGGTTCGAGACGAACGTCAGGGCATTTCGCGCCGCGGTTTGGCCGCTCTGGAGCATCGGGCTGACCTGGACGTTACCGCCGCTGGACCACTTCGAGCGGAACGAGCCGTCGGGCTGGACGCCCGTCACGCTGGATGGATCGTTGGGATCGACCGGCAGGTTGAATGAAATCTGGTATTGGTGACTCGTCGTGGCCTCGGCCCAATCGACGATCAGCATCGTGCCGTCGAGGTCGTACCAGATGCTGCGCGTGAGCACCGGGGAGCCAGTCAGGCCGGCATAGCCGAAGTGATGCGCCGTCACCTGGATATGGGAGCTGTCGGCGGACCACTGATCCACGGCAAATCCCGGATTGGTCGAGCCCTCAAGGGCGGCATGGCTGCTGTTATCGACGTTGATCGTGTTGTGCGCCGGCGTGCTGACGACGTACTGGCGGTTGGCGCTGTTGTCGTAAAGATACAAGCCCGGATCGCTGATGAGGGCCCGCCCGTAGCCGAAGAGCTCGAAATTCAGCAGATCCAGATGGCCGTGGGTGCCGCCTGTGGGGCCGGCGTCGAACGTTACCTGCCGTGCATTGGCGTCCGATCCGGATCGCGCCATGTAATAGCCTGCATCCGTCATCGCATATGAGCTGCCGCGATCCGGCAGACTCGGATCGACCGGCGAGCCGACGTAATCCTGGGCTGTCGTCGCGCCGAAAAGCCAGACATCGCGCATTCGCGGTTTGGCTGCCGGATATGCAGTCGTGTTGGCGAGCACGATCCTCGCCTTGAGCATGCTCGAGAGCGCCGTCTCGCGATACGAATCCGACAGCGCCGGGATCGCGCCGTTGGGATCGAGGATCTGGATGTAGGAGTTCATGATGTTGTTCAGCTTCGAGACCCGCGAAGCCGGCCAGGCCGAACCGTCGCCCATCTTCTGATCCAGCCAGTAGGCTTCGAGCAGATCATCCACGAGATTGGCGGTGTAGCCCGGGCTTTGCTCGACCTGGCCTCCGTCGGGGTAGAACTGCGCGTCCATGGCATTGAACAGCAGTCCGCGCGAATACGTCTGCCAGTCAGCGGCGTTGGTGAATTCCGGCATCAGTTGCGAGATCTCCAGCAATCCCTTGGCGTGGAAGATTGTCTTGTTGCTCGTCAATGCATAGGGCGTGACGTTGCGCAGGAAATCGCCGGTCTGCGCCAGCTCGTAGAGGAACAGCGTGTTGTCGGTCGACGTCCACGCGGAACTGTTCAGGATCATCTGATAGGACCAGCACCAGCTCTCGGCGCAGGCTCGTATCCAGGAGGTCCCAGTGCGGCGGAATCGAAGTGTAGTTATTGGCGTCCACCAGGGCCGGGTTCTGGTCCGACCAGCTTGCAAGCTCGTTGGTCAGCTCTGTGATGTAGGCGCTGTTGCCGGTGAACTTGTATGCCTGCGTCAGGTCCAGCCAGAAAGCCATGCGGTTCAGGTTGTGGATGAATTCGGGATTGGTCGTGGTGGACGGCGTGGTGGACCAGTCGATCACGCCGCTGGGCAACTGGATGTCGTAGCTGGCGCTGTTGCCCTGCTCGGGGAACTTGTGGCTCAGGATGGCGTTGGCGTTGTCAATCGTTCCCGACGTGTTCAGATTTGTCGTGATCCAGGAGACGTCATTGGGGATGTCCGAGAGGTTCCAGAAGAAGGTCTGGCCGCTGCGGCTCTGCATGTAGCTGAGCAAGTGTGAATCGAAAGCGCCGTACTTCTTGGCCGTCAGGAGGTCGGTCAGCTCGGTCTTGTTGGAGCCGTTCCAGTGGTTGAGCAGGTCCCAGCGGACGTTCTTCGTTACCAGCGACGAGACGGTCGGCTGGGTGAGGCTATCGAGGTGCAGCGCCTCCGGCGCCAGCGGGCGCGCATCGCCGAACCTGACGATGGCAGCGTCGCGCTCAGCAGGCAGCGCGTTTCAAGACCTTCAAGTGCAAATCGAAAGCAACGATTACGGCGGATGGAACGACTGGCCATCTTCTCCCTTCGAGCCGGGGGCGTGTCACTCGCCGCCCGGCTGACATGAGGAACCTATTGCTCTCATGTTCGTCGGACAAGAGGACAAAAGTTTAGCCCTTCCCGGCGCGTGCAAGGGTCCTTGCAACGTCCGATAAAATTGCCCCTGGCGTTCGCCTTTGACGGATCATCGAATCTGGTACATTGTCCCTGTGATGAAGGTTCTTGCCCAATTGGGATTGCTCCTGGCAGCAGCCAAAACCCCTACCACTCAGCCGGTTAAGCTGCTTGGATTTCGGCAGCTTATCGACACTTTGAAACTCGGACCGACTTTTCAGCGGACGGGCTGGAAAGAATGGGGTTGGCTGCTGCTGACGATCTTCATCGGCGTTGTCGCCGGCAGGATCGCGAAATACATCCTTAAAGCATCCTCAAACAAGTTCGAAAAACGCGGCTGGACGCTTGAGGCCCTCGCCATCGAAAGCCTCGATGGTCCCGCGCAGCTTGCCACCCTGACCGCCGGTATCGGTGCTGGCGTACTGCCCATCCTCGCCGTCTCCTCCGAGCCCGTGCAGGCGGCGCTCATAGCGGCGCTCAAGCTCCTGCTCGTGATCATCATCGGCTGGTTTCTCTACAACGTCGTGGACGTGATTTCGGCAGCGCTGACCAAGCTCGCCGCCCGCACCGAGAGCAAGCTGGACGACCAGATTGTGCCGCTGGTCCGCAAGACGCTGCGGATCTTTCTCATGGTGTTGGTCGTGCTCTTCGGGGCTCAGTACGCCTTCGGCGCTAACATCACCACGTGGCTGGCGGGACTGGGCATCGCGGGTTTGGCCGTTTCACTTGCCGCTCAGGACTCACTCAAGAACCTCTTCGGCTCCGTTACCGTTTTGCTCGACCGCCCTTTCCAGGTCGGCGACCGCGTCGTCATCGGCACAGATGACGGCCCGATCGAGGAGATCGGCTTCCGCTCGACCAAGCTGCGCAAACTCTCGGGGGAAGTGGTCACGATCCCCAACAGCGAGGTCGTGAACGCCAAAGTCACGAACGTCCAGCGCCGGCCGAGCATTCCGCGCATCTTCAGCCTGACGGTCACCTACGACACGCCGCCGGAAAAGGTGGAACAGGCCGTGCAGATCGTGCGGGATATTCTCGCCGAGCCGGAGATGGTCGCCGGCTTCAACATGGATAAGCAGCCGCCGAAGGTTTACTTTGACGGCCTCAACGCGGATTCGCTGAACATCAAGGTTTACTACTGGTTCGTCCCCGCCACCGACTGGTGGGCGTACAACGAGCACGCGCAGAAGTTCAACCTCAAGGTGCTCAAGGCGTTCAACGAAGCCGGCATTGAGTTCGCCTTCCCGACGCAGACGCTGTTTCTGGCCCAGGACAACAACCGCCTGTTCACGTTTGGACACGACGGCGGCAACGGCGTGCGCGGCCCGGAAGACGCCAAGGGGCCCCAGCAAAACTGAGACCCCTTGGCGATGTTCGATCGGATCAGCGGTTAATTACCGGCCGTTCTGGCCCGACTCGCTGCTGCTATTCCCGCCGGGCTGGTTGGCGTTGGACCCGCTGTTGCTCGCGCCCATCTTGAAGCTCGCCTGGATCGGCTCCATGGGATTGGGCAGACCCAGCGCCTGCGCCGACTGATCCGCCAGTTGCGCATGCTTCTGGAGGATCGGCAGCGCCTCCTGGGCGTACTGCCGGAGCTGCTGGTTCTGGGCCGTTTGCGCCACGCACTGGTACTCCGTGATGTCCTTGGCGTGGGCCGCCTCCTGATTCACCGTGAACTGCTTATCCAACTGATCGGCAGGCAGCGAAGCGATGATCTGGATCTTCTGCCGCTCCGTTTCCGGAAGACTTTCCGGAAGCTGCACACCCAGCGCCTGCGCCACCGGCTGCAGTTTCTGCTGGAGTTGCCGGTGGTCCTGGGTGATCTGCTCGGCAAGCTGCTTCACGTGCTGGTTCTGGGTCTTCTGCTGGACCGCCTGACCCAGCTGTTCTTCGGCCAGGTTTCCCTGCGCGGCGTTGAGCACAAAGAGCTTCTCGGCGGCATTCTGCCCGGGGTTCTGTGCGATCTGGCGGAGCTGCTGCCGGATCTGCATTTCGGCGCGTTCGCCGCTCGTGTCCATGCGGCCGTTCATCATGCCGCCCTGCATTTCACCCTTTTGCATGTCGTCCTGCATGCCGGACTGACCGGCGGCGTCGGTCTGCGAGGACTGGTTCGACTCATTCGCCTTGGCGCTTCCGGCGGCGCCATATTGCGCAAACGTGAAGCTGCCGAACGCCAATGCGGCGGAGGCAGCAACGGTTACCGCGATGCGTGATTTCATGATGCGTTCCTTCCATCGCCGATGTCGGCCGGCATCCGTCGCGTTCCGTCGCCCGCGCCGACGCGGCGCGAGAGTAAGAGCCGATGGTTCGCGAGGGTACGAAGATGCCTTGCACATTCAGTCGCGCCAGCGCCGGATCTTCGGAAGTCATTGCTTTCCGGCAGACGCATCAACGTTACACCGCATAGAAACCGGTTGACCCTGCATGAACTCGGAATATCTCGCATGGGGTTTTATCGCACAGAAGCGCGGCCGTGCCGATTGTTATTCTCTTGAGCGCACCCTGCCGGGTCGGCTAGATTCTGGTTCAACCGGCCTGCACCGTAAGCGGGAGAATCAAAAGGTGGTTGCATGAAGAAATTGTCCATCGTGGTGCGGACCGCAATCCTGCTTGGAGCCACATTCGTAGCGGCGGACACCTTGACGCTCAACGACGGGACAACTCTGGAAGGGAGCGTTGTTTCTCAAGGCGATCGCTACTGGATTAAGATAACCAGTACGGGCGAGAGCCGCTTTATTCCAAAAGCTGAAGTCAAATCATGGAGCCGGCAGAAGGCCTCTGATTCCGCAGGCGCCAAAAGCTCCGCGCCCGCCAATCCCGCGGCCTCACCAGGATTCCAGGAGACCAAAGGCCGTGCCGAGCGTGTCGATGCCCCGCTGGTAGCGGTTGGTCTGTGGCAATCATTTATCGATGCCAATCCCGATTCCGCCGATCTCGCCGCCGCCAAGACCGACCTTGAACACTGGAAGACACTTGACGCCCAGCACGCCGAAAAGATCAACGGAAAGTGGATCGGTGGCAAAGAACGCAAGGAGTTGATCCAGAAAGTCGCCAAGCTGCTTCGCGAAGCCGATGAAGAACAGCGCAGCAACCAGACCGTCAAAACGGTGCAAACGCTCGAAGAGGCCGTGCGGATCTATCCCATATAGTTTTCGAGCCAACTTTGAGCTCGGGCTGTATTGCATCGAGAAGGCCGCTGGCAGCGGATCAAATGCGCGGCTCGATCAGGCGATTCGATCATTAGAGGCGGCGACGAAGCTTCGCCCCAACTTCGCGGCTGCATGGTCCAATCTCGCCATCGCCTACAACTTCCGGGGGCGCTGATGAGCAGTCCGTGTTGACGGCTTACAAGGCCGCACAGCTCGACGACGCCAAGGACGTCGTGCAGAACCTCGTCAACGCGATTGTCCAGGCTCCGCCAGGGATGCGCGAGAACAACAGCACGGTCCGCCCCGTTATGGAAGAGGCATTCGTTTTGGCCAACAAGCGCGGCGTGGGCACGGGCCGCCACAACTGGGTCTTCGTTCGCCCAAAACGCACGGAGCAGGTGCGCTCAATTGAGGATGAGGAGAACGATGCGCGACCTGGGGTGATCGGGAACGGTTCAGGATTTCTGATCTCTCCCAACGGCTACGTTCTGACCAACCGGGACGTTGCGGATATTAAGAACTGCATCTTCATGTGCCAATTCGCAGACGGCTCAGAGAAGAGCACAAAGGTCATCGCCATCGATGATGACGCCGATATCGCGTTGCTGAAGATCGAACCGGAGAAAGGCAAACCCTTTCCCGCGCTCAGGCTCGCCCAGGCGGATGATCCCGGCCCCGGTGCCGAGTGCTCGGCGCTCGGCTTTCCCGTCGCCAACGTGATAAACTACACGATGCAGGTAACCAGCGGCACCGTCAGCTCCGTCAATCCGAGCGATCCCTATCCCGTCACGCTGACTGCCAAGATCACCCATGGAAACAGCGGCGGCCCGCTCGTGGATATGCGCGGCGACGTCATCGGCATCGTCAGCGCAGGCCTGACGGCATACACCTAAACCTACGGTAAGGCGCTGAGCGCAGGCCAGTTACGCAAATTCCTGGATAAGGTGAAGGACAAGCTCAACGGCGCCGATATCAAGCCCGAATCCGCCGGCGGCCCCGGGCTGGACACTGAAACGATGTACAAGAAGGACTCCCGGCGGTCCTCTGCGTGATCCTGGTCCGTGCCGGGGGCGCCTCAGGCGAATAGGTGCCGAGTCGATCCGCACCTGGCATTTGCCTGCCTGTGACTATGGGTCTACTTGCGTCGTCAAACGCAGGGCTTTCGCATTTGATGTTTGGCGCACGTTAGGTATTGCGCGATCGGTCCGGTGTCGATAGCCTCACACTTCGGTCGCGAAGCTTCGCAGCAAATTAAGTTCTCACTTATAAAAGGAGCTTGCGCATGGACGCCCAAGCGACCGCACCTTTACTGCGCTTTTTCCGAAGCATCGTCGATCCGCGTGCCGCCAACGTCCGGCACCTGCTGAGCGACATTTTGAGCATCGCGATCCTGGCGGTGTTGTGCGGGGCCGAAGGGTGGGAGATGGTCGAGGCCTGGGGCTGCGGCAACCTCGAGTGGCTGGCGACGTTTCTGGAACTGCCCCACGGCATCCCCTCGCACGATACCTTCGACCGCGTCTTTGCCCTGCTCGACCCGCTGGCGTTTGAGCGGTGCTTCATGGATTGGACGGCGGCGTTGGTGCAAGGCAGCAGGGGCTTGCTGGTCGCCGTAGACGGTAGGACACTGCGGCGGAGTTGGAAACACGCCTGGAGCAAGACGCCGGTGCACCTGGTCAGCGCCTTTGCCACGCAGAACCAGTTGGTGCTGGGACAAGTGGCCACCGACGCCAAGAGCAACGAGATCACTGCCATCCCTCAATTGCTGGCGATGCTGGACCTGGCCGGGGCAACGGTGACGATCGATGCCATGGGGTGCCAGCGTGAGATTGCGCAACAAATCAGGAATCAGCAAGCCCATTACATCCTGGCGGTGAAAGAGAATCAGCCAACGCTGTGCCAGAAGGTCAAGACGCTGCTGGACGAGGCGATCCTGAACAACTTTGCGCACATGTCTCACGGCTATTGCGAGCAGACCAACAGCGGCCACGGCCGGATCGAGAAGCGGCGGGTATGGGTCAGTGATGAAGTGAAGTGGCTGGGTTCGGAGTTGCTGGCGGCCTGGCCGGATCTGGCGTCGCTGGTCGTCGTCGAGTCCACGCGGCAGGATCTGGGCGACACCAGCGGTAAGGTGAGCGTCGAACGACGTTACTACATTTCCAGCCACGGTGGCACCGACGCCGCGATGCATGCCGCCGCCATCCGCGGGCACTGGGGCGTGGAGAACGGGCTGCACTATGTGCTGGACGTGAGCCTGAACGAGGACCCGTGTCGCTTGCGTGTCAAACACGGGGCGGAAAACTTTTCACGCTTACGCCGCATCGCCTTGAACAAACTCAAACGCTGGGAGATCCGCAAGGAGAACGGAAAAGTCATGAAGGCGAGCCTGCGGCTGAAGCAAAAATCCTGCGGCTGGAGTCGTAAGTTCTTAATCGAAGCGCTCTTGGCTTAAATGCGAAAGCCCTGTCGTCAAACGCCCGGCAAACCGTCCCCATTCTGGCAGCCTCACCTGTTTGATATAGTGCGTGTGTTCGATCGCAAACTCAACAGGAACGACGATGATCTCCGGCCGCTACTGGGACCTCCATGATGACACGACGATCCGCAAGATAGACGCTGCCGCCCGGCGCCTGCTCACTGGCTCCGGAGCGCGCATCGAGCACGATGGCTTGCTCAACCGGCTCGGCGCCGCCGGTTGCCGCATCGACCACTCCGCATGCCGTTGCGTATTTGCCGAGAAGCTAATCGAGGACGCGCTCGCTCACCTCAGCCGGCACGCGCCTCAAAACGTTGAAATCGCCACCGGCTGGGATCCCGCCTGGCAGATGGCCCACTCCGGCAACTATGTGCACATCGTTGATTACCCCTCCTGCCATCGCCGCCTCGCCACCACTGCCGACGTTCAGAACATGGCCAGACTCGCGCACACGCTCCCCGAATTTACGCGTGTCGGCAAAGTCCTCACCGCGAGCGACGTCGAGCAGCGCCTCGAACCTCTCTGGTCCGTTCTTCAGATTGCCAAACTCACCAATAAACCCATCGGCGGAAGTGAGCTCTTCTTTGGCGAATCCGTCGAACCCCTGGTCCGCATGGGTGAGATCCTCTCCGGCAAGACCGGCGACACCAGCCTCATTGCTGACTGGGATTTCTGGATCCAACCGCTGATCCTCGATCCCAACCAGGCCGAATGCTTCCTCGAAAAGCGCCGCGTCGGCTTGCCCAATGTCCCGGGCACCATGGCCGTCGCCGGCATGTCCGCTCCGATCACCATTGCCAGTACTGTGGCCCTCTCCCTGGCTGAACTCATCGCCGGCTGGGTGCTCGGCTACGTCGTCAATCCTGACGTCCCCGCCGGCGGCATCGTCGCCACCGCCACGCTCGATCTCCGCACGACCACCGCGTGCTTCTCCAGCCCCGAAGCACTCCTCCAGAACATCGCCACCGCCAATATCACGCGACGCCTCTACGGCATCGACGTCTGGCCCATCGTCAGCTATACAGACTGCAAGACCCCCGGCCTCCAGGCCGCCTTCCAGAAGATGATGGGACTCCTTGCAGCGCCTTTTGCCTTACCGCGCGGCATCGGCACCGACGGCCTGCTCTCGGCAGGCCAGGATTACTCCCCCGTTCAGCACATCCTCGACTGCGAGATGAACCACGCCGTCCAGCGCTTCTGGGGCCACTTCGAGGTCAACGACGACACGCTCGCCGTCGAACTGCTCGAAGAAGCCATCCGCACCGGCGACGCTAACCTGCTCGAGAGCGACCACACCCTGGACCACTTCCGCACGGAACAGTGGTACCCCCGCTGGCTCGACCGCACCAGTTGGCAGGGTTCGGACCAGGAACGCACCGCCGAAGCGCGGATGCTCGAGAGGATCAACGCCCACTGCACCGACGCCATCGCCCGCTACCAACCCCCCGAACTCGACGCCGCCAGACTGCGCGAGTTGGAACAGATTTACGCCGGCGCCGAGCGTCGCCTGGCCGCCACCCACTGAGAACGCAACTGAACAGATCCAGATCGCTGCATAAGGCTGACGCCATCGGGCAGAACCCCGGGAACACGGTTTGGAAACAAATGGACGCTTCGCCATCCGATTGTGCAAAACATGCGAGTCACACCGTACTCTCTCCGTAGTCACACCGTGCAAAGTCGCCCGTCCTGCCGCAGCGCAGACGGACCATCGAGCAATGCGCCCGCATCCCCGGAAAGGTGCACAAGCCCCCGCTCATTCGCAGGCTCCGCAACATCGAGTGCAAAGAGACGCGCAGCGATGCGTCCAAGATCGCGCGGGGTCCGGCGCGGATCAATCCACGGCCTTAAAATCGTGTATATTACTGAACCATCACCTGCAAAGAGCAACACAAATCATTAAGGGAATGGATGGCACATCAGTAATGGCCATTGCAGTGGAGACTGTCTCGCCTGAATCATCGGCCCGCAGCATGCGATGCCTCTTGTTGAGATCGCTCCACTGGAACTTCGCGTTCGCCGTGACGGCGGCGCTTGCCGCATCGGCGCTGCTGGCCGTGCCAAGGGCTTACGCCCAGATCGCCACGCCGGATAAGGGCCACAGCTTCTTTCTTACCAATGGTTTACAGCTTTGGGGCGTCGATACCGACTACCACTATCCCTTCGACTACAACACGATGGCTCAGGCCAACCTCAACGGCGTCATCTGGGGTTTTGGAGAGCTGACCCACACCACCGACATGAGTGTCCTTGCGCCGGGTGACAAGTGGGCGAAGCAAGCCGACTACACGGTAAGTCCGGACTCCACGCTCACCGCTGCCGAGCAGGCCCACTTCTCCGATCTGCTGGCGCTGCAGGTCATCGATGATGAGCCCTTCAACAACGTGACCGACCCGAATTACACGCAGACGCTCAACTGGCTGCAGACGGCCCGCGCCCACAACGATTACCCGAACCAGCTCCTTTTCATCAACCAGAACAACATGGGCAGCGCCTATTCAACCTTCCTCAACGACGCCAACCCCGATGCGATTTCCTTCGACGGCTACCCGTTTTCGACACCGGCCGGGTATGACATCACATCCACCAACTGGCTGGCGCAGGCGCAGGATTTCCGCCGCCAGGCCCTCGGCAGCTACATCGGCGCCACGTCGAATTCCCCGCGTCCCTATGGCCTGTATCTTCAGACCTATTACGACCAGCACGCAATCGATCCCGGTGACGTTGAGATTCGCTGGCAGCAGTTTTCCGCCTGGACGATGGGCTATACCTTCGCCAGTGCATTCATCTACGCCGGCGCTCCGGGCAACACCGACTTTTACACCAGCTATGCCGCTCCCGGTAACAGTGTGTACAAATCCTTTCAGTCGACCGCGGCCATGAGCCGCAATCTCGGGCCGGCGCTTGTCCGTCTCATCAGCTACAGCAACGGCGCCGGCGGCGGAGGAACGAGCATCGTGGTGGGAAAAGACTCCACCGGCGCCGCCAATCCGGTGCCGGGGGGATGGCAGAGGTTCAGCCAGAACGATGCACCGCCCAATCAGCGCTATTTGACTTCGGTGACCGCCAGGAACATCGGCTACAAGAACGGCTCAGACCCGGGCAATCCGGATGGCAGGGGCGGCTACTACGGCTACACCGGCGACGTCTACATCGGCTCTTTCAATCCGCTGCTGAGCGGCTCCGGCGATCCCAGCGGCGACGTCTACTTCATGGTCACCAATGGCCTCGGCGGCGATCTGACGCTCCCGGACGGTTCCAGCGACAACCTATCCACCGCCGCCCAGTGCCGGCAGCAGATTACGCTGCTCTTCGATTTCGGCACCTCCGGCATCAATTCGCTGCAACGCCTCGATCGCATGACCGGCCAGCTCGATGTGATAAACACGTCCTACCACGACGGCGGCAACACCATCTGGACGTATCTGGGCGGATCGCAATACCGGCTGCAACTGTCCCTCGACGGCGGAACCGGCGATCTCTTCAAGTACAACGACGGTGCCCCGTTCGTTGGCGTGCCCGAGCCCGCGAGCGTGCCGTTGCTGGCTCTTGCGCTTCTGGCCCTGGAATGCCGCCGACGAACGAATCATACCGCTTCTAGTTTTCAGTTGCGCTCTGGAAGCCAGGGCACTGCACAGACGCTTTTGATCAACTCGGGGTCGAGGCAGGATCGTTGCCAGGCATCGCAGGCCGCTTCACGCAGGGCATCGTAGTTGGCGTAGCTTCGGTTCGACCAGTAATGGCTGCGGAACCAGTGCCAGAGATTCTCCGTCGGGTTCAGTTCCGGCGAGCGCGGTGGAAGGTTGAGGAGCGTCACGTTCGCCGGCACCTTCAACCCGCCGGAGATGTGGTAGCCGGCTTGATCCCAGATCAGCACCACATGCACGTCCGGGGCAATCTCCTTTGAGAGTTGATCGAAGAAGGCGTTGACGATCTGCGTGTTCAGGTTCGGCGCCAGCAGACCGGCGGTGTTCCCGGTTTTCGGACAAACCGCCCCCAGCACGTACAGGTAATCATACTGCGTCTGCTTCACCGCCCGCGGTCGCGATCCCACCGGCGCCCACACCCGCGTCAGCGTGCCTTGCTGACCAAAGCGGGCTTCATCCTGGAACCAGATCTCGATGCGTTTGTCCGGATGCTGCTGGGCGATCTGCTCGATCAGTTCCGGGCACTTTTTTTAAAAGCCTCCTGTGCCGCCGGGTCCGCATCCTTGTGCTGCGGGCGTGGAACCAGGTCGTTGTACCCGATCGCGTGCAGCAGGTTGTAGACTGCGCTGAGGCAGCGGACCTTGCCGAACTCCTCTTTGAGGATGCGCTGCACGTCCACACCACGCAGCGTGCAGACGCCGCCGTCCTTCTCCGGGACCGGCCCGCCATCCAACCGCTGCTTGAGCCGCTGCTGTTCCGATGCGGCCAGCGGGGGCTTGCGGCCCTGCCCGCCTTCATTGCGCAAATGTTCTACGCCGCCCTCGTTGTACCACTTGACCCAGAACTGCACGCCGCGGCGGCTGTAGCCAAACTCCTCGGCCACCTGCGGTGCCGACTTCCCCCTCTTGGCCAGAGCGACGGCGTGCAGGCGGGTCACCATCTTGGGATCGTGTTCCGATCGTGCCAGCGTATGTAATTCCTCCACAGTGTGATGCTCCACCACGTGCATGATGCGGCCTCCTTGCCAGGTTCCGCACATCATGACACAAACTCATCGCTGGCGTGCCGGCGCAAGCAAAAAGTGGAAGCCGTATCATCCCTCAGAGAAATCCCGGCACGAGACCTTGAGGTAAATGCCCCCGGGCTCGACGAACCCTTCCCGATCCGTCCATGCGCGAGGGAGCCAGTTCGTTGGAAGACCTGCTGTTCGGCAGTCCTGCCCAAAACGGCAATCATCGAGCCAGGAAGCTTGGCGGCTCAAGCTCATAGGTCACACTCGATGGCTCGGCATGACTCCTGGCCATGAGTTCCATGACGATGTCCGGCTTGCCAAGGTAGCAATATCGCAGGTCAGCCTGGAGCGCGGCTTCGGGATCAGACACAACGCCGCGAAAGTTGCGAATTCTGGCTGGAATCAACACGGTTCCTCCGATCAGGAGCTGCGCATAGGCAACGCCCTGCCCGCCATAGCCGGAGACGGAAACAGTCAGCGCGGCGGGTCGTTCGTGCGGCCAAAGCAGCGGAACGCCCACACGGAAGTTGGAGCGGCGCAGATCGTCCGGCTTGCATCCGCCGTGATAGACCGTCACCGGTTCGGACATGCCGTGCTGGAGTTGAAGGGTCAGGACGGGTGCGGAATAGCCATCGAGCAGAAAGAGATCGACGAACAGACAGGCGCGATGCTCCAAAGGCGCCGACCGCCAGGCGGCGGCGAACCGATCGAGCTCCTGGAGTCGCTCGCGGGCCGCAGCCGTCGCTTTGTCCGGAAGAATGCCGGGCCGATTGCGACGCCACAAGTCCGTCTGAAGCGCCAGAAACTGCTCCCCTCGGCTCTTGAGCGCTTCATACGTTCGCCAGATCTCATCCGCCTCATGGGGATCGGCAGGGAACCTCGCCAGAGAAGCTAGCCACTGTGCCTGATCAACCCGTATGCCGCTGATTCAGCGCTTCGGCATAGAGGTTCTCCAGAAGCTCCGTGCTGCCGGCATCTTGCCCAGCCCGGCGCATGCGTTCCAGCCGTGATTCACAGAGACGGACGACGCGCGCGTTCTGAGCCTCCAGCGGACCCTGGCTCGCCGGGAAAGCCGGAAATTTCGCCCCCGGCCAGAGGGGATCGCCGATCGCGAGCTCGATGATCTCGCGGTCATCCGCCGAAAGCGTCGGCAGTATTCGCTCGATGACCGCGCGCGGCGTCCGATCAAGCGAGGATGTCGGATCGGACCATCGCGCCCCCGCCACCGCGACCCCGAGGTGCTGAAGCGGCAAGAACGTCTGACCCAATTCCCAAATCGTCTGAATGCCGCCCAGCACGCGACGGCTTCGCGCATAGCGTGTCAGCTCGACGGCATTGCGAACGCTCCAGGCCCGCGGGCAGACCAGCGCGTCAAAGCCAAGCCGATCGTATAACGCCAGCACATCGCGGCGTCCAAGCCCATTGAAGTGCCCCTCGGCGTTGCCGCCGGGGTCCACGGCATCCGGCGTGTATTGCCAGAAACAGAGCACGATGTCTCGCGGCAGGCGGGCGATCTCTGATTCGCTGAAATACTCGAAAAAATCCTCCCAGATCCAGGCCCGCTTTCCCAGCCTCTGCACCAACTCCCGGACACGGAGCACGTGCCTGATCAACAGATCGGCAAATGTTTCCCCCCCGCCAGGCGAGCCCGCGCTTGAGGGCCGGCGTTGAGGAGCCAGGGCTCATCGCAGCCGATGTGGAAATTCTGGTCGGGAAAGATCGGCGCGATCTCCGCCAGGTAGCGTTCCAGGAACTCGAACGTCCGCTCGTCCGATGGGTTGAACATCGGGCCGCCAAACCCATCGGCCTCCACACCCAGAGGTGCCAGTCGCGGACAATTCAGAAAGTGCTCCGCGTGCGCAAGCGTGTTCACGCACGGTACGACGCTCAACCCCGCGGTCGTCGCGTCGGCCACAATCGCAGCCATCTGCTCGGCGCCATAGCTCTCAGATGCTGGACGATCATCGAATGAGGCGGTGCGGATGACACCCTCGAGATAGAGCAGGAGCGTGTTGTAGCCAGAATCAACAGCGAACCTCGCAAACCTGGCGATTTCCGCCGGCGTTTCCCGTTGCCGGGCAAGATCGAGTTGCACGGCACGCACGGTCCAGGGTCCAGCCGATGAGGTGATTTCGGAAGCGGCAGTCATAGCGATTCAAAAGCGGAGAGCCCTGAGCAGCAAAGTACGCAGGACTCTCATCACGGCACCCGACCCGTCTGGTGCGCTCCCCGAGCGCGACGACCCTGTCGTGATGGCGTGCCTTTGACCGTGCCCGCCGGGCGCGGAGGATTGACAATCCGGGGAAGCCATAACGGCTCGTGGCAACAAAAAAACCCCGTCCGGCCGGGACGGGGCACCAGAGCGGGTGAAGGGGGTCGAACCCTCGACATTCACGTTGGCAACGTGACGCTCTACCACTGAGCTACACCCGCATCGGCAAAAAATATTAGTCCATTGTCCCAACCCATGCAAGCGCGGCGTGGACTGCACCGGGCTGCGATCAAGCGGCCGTGGCCAAATAGGTCTGGCGGATGGCACTGGTCAGTACTGCGGCGGCAATCGGCTTGACCAGATAGCGATTGACGCCGGCCGCCGTGGCGCGAGCGATGGCCTCGGGATCGCCGGCGCCGGAGAGCATCACGACCGGCGTTTGATCGCCACGGCTGCGGATGCGCTCAACCAGTTCCAGCCCGTCGCAGGCCGGCATCTCCCAGTCCGTCAGGATCAGGTCTGGATGGGTGCAATCCAAAGCACGCAGGGCTTCCATCCCATCGGCGGCCAGCGCAACGATTTGAATTCCCTCGTGACCGAGAACTTCGGCAAGCACGTTGCGAAACCGCGGATCGTTTTCAACTACCAGGATGCGCATGCGAATGGTCAACAGCCGGTAATCCCATATCGGCCCGCAGGGCCCGAAGACTTGGGAACTCTGCGGGAAAATCGTCCGATGCAATTTCGCCGGTTGCGGCAGGCTCAAGGGTGCTGCGGGCGGATTCGGGGGTGTCACCGGCCCTGTCAGCCGGTAAAAGAGTCATAGCACATGACGCGGCAGGAATTTGCCTATAACGCCTGGGGAAAGGACCAAACGCGGCCGGCCGCATTTCGCACGACGCCACGGATCCAAGGTTTCGGCCCGAAGGTCATTTTTACGGCGGATGACTTCGGCCGGACACACGAGATCGACGCGGCTGTGGCCCGAGCGCATCGCGACGGTCTGCTGACGGCAGCAAGCCTCATGGTGGCCGGTGGGGCATTCGATGAAGCAGTGGCGATCGCGCGGGAGATGCCGACGCTCGCCGTCGGACTGCACCTCGTGGTGGTTGATGGGCGATCGACACTGCCGCGTCAGGAGATCCCCCATCTGGTGAATGATCGCGGGGAGTTTCGCAAAAACGCGTTCCGGGCGGGAGTCCACTATGCGATCAACCGTTCGGCCCAGCGCGAGCTGGCCAGGGAAATTCGCGCGCAATTCGAACGTTTTATGGAAACGAGGCTGCCCCTTTCCCACGTTGATGGTCATCTGCACATGCACGCGCACCCATCGATCCTGGAGATCGTCATCTCCCTGGCGGAGGAATTCGGTGCGTTCGGAATACGCGTACCCATTGAGCCGTTGAGCGAAGCCCTTCTCGGCCCGGCGCGGACGGGGCCCAAAGCTCGCACGGTCCATAGGTGTCGGCTGGCTCGGGCGTAGATGCCGCCGGATTCTGCGCCGGCGGGGATCGCAGCTGGCGACATCAGACGGGATCGTCGGTTTGAGTCAATCCGGCCAGATGACCGAGCGCTACGTCATGGATGCGCTGATGAGGACTCGACAAGCGATTACTGAATTCTACTTCCATCCAACTGAAGGCGGCAGGTTGGACGTTCTCGGCCCAAACCCCGATGAGCTGCAAACCCTGCTCAGCCAGCGCGTTGCTGAGCTCATGCGGGCACGGGGATTGCAAAAGGCCACATATGAAACGATCTTAGCGGATACATTGGATAAGGCCGAGGCGACATGATGCAGATGATTCTTCTCCTGGCAGAAGCAACGCTTGTGGCGCTGGTCGTGGCAGGATGGGCTTACTGGATTGCTGCCTGGTGGTGCGTGCGCCGGTTTGCACGACGTCGCGTCCAGATGTGCCAGATCCATGAGATGAATTGGCCGCTGGTTTCGGTCCTGAAGCCACTCAAGGGACACGAGAGTCAGCTTGACGAGAACCTGGCCAGCTTCTGCGATCAGGACTATCCGGACTATGAGCTGATATTCGGCGTTGCCGATGGCGATGATCCTGCAGTCGCGGCCGTGCAAAAGCTCGAGCGCACCTTTCCGAACCAGCGTATGCGCCTGATCGTAACGCGGGAACTGGGGCTGAATCCCAAGAGCGCCGTGCTGCACGAGCTCGCCAGCGCAGCGCTGGGGGACGTGCTGGTCATCAGCGATAGCGATATCCGCGTGGAGCGCGATTATCTCAAGCGGGTCGTGCGCGATTTGGCCGATCGAAATGTCGGCGTCGTGACTTGCGCCTATCGAGGCGAAGGAGCGCAGAATTGGCTGGCGCAGGTCGAGCGCATCTCACATCAACCAGGATTTTTTCCCCAGTGCGATGGTCGCGAGCGAGATCAAGGGCGTGCACTACAGCTTCGGCGCGAGCATGGCGGTGCGTGCCTGTGACCTGGCTCGCGCCGGCGGGTTTTCAGCGATGGCCGATCACCTGGCAGATGATTACGAACTGGGCCGGCGCATCACGGACCTGGGCCTGAACGTGCAATTGAGCGACTGCATCGTGAAGCACATTGAGGGACGGTGCACCGCCGCAAGACTGTGGAGCCGTGAAGTACGCTGGGCGAGAACGATCCGCGTCGTGGCGCCGTGGAGCTACATCGGCTTGGTCATCACCTATTCAATCCCGCTGAGCATTCTCCTGATACTGGTCACGGGATTCGCAGGGTGGGCACTTGCAACGGCAATCGCAACCATCCTGATGGGATACGCAATCTCGTGGCATATCGCAAGAAAAGTCGAATTGGGGACGGTTGCATGGCTGCCGGTGCGACAGATCTTGAGCCTCGCAGTGTGGGCAACGGGCCTCTGCGGCAGCCGCGTGGTCTGGCGAGGGAACTGCTATCAGCTTCTGAAGGATGGGCAGCTGGCGCCGTGGACGCCAACACGATTGGGTCTTCGCCCGCTGATCAGCGGTCTGGTGCGCCCGATCGATGCATGGCTGCGCCGCCGGCACAGGATCTTCGAATATTCGCACGATCCCGAATGCATCTTGCGCATCGACGTGAGTTCGGCGCGAAGTGCGGTTGACTTCAAGGACGGCTCATCCATCAAGCCAGGCGATCCCGTCATCGAGTTCCACCTTTGGAACGAACACATCCCCAGGATTAACGGCCACGGTACGGATCTGGCCTGGGCGAGCGTGGCTCGCCGGCGCCTGGTTGGATCGTTACAGGACTTGGCGGAGTATCTGGAACGCGAGGATCCAGCCCATTCGATTCAAGGAGCGCGGGGGCTGGCCAGTATGGTCATTCGAAACCCGGCGCAACTGCATCGCATGAGCCGGCGCTATGGATTTGAAATGCACGGGCGCGAAACGCCGAAGGGGATTTTCCAATGGCTGCATCGCATCGGGGAGAACATGCTGATCTGGGGAATCGTCGCCGCGTTCAACCCGGGTGCGATGCGCACAGGCAGATTCATGCGGGGGCGCCACGTCATTTGGATTTCCCGCAAGTCGCTGTTGCGGCACTACGGGCCTGAGCCCGAATTACCCACGCCCCGACGGCGCAGATCGGAAAGACCCGGCCGGGATTACAGGGAACGTCTGGCCGCCAGCGCGGCGCGGCGAAGCCTGGTCCGCCAGCGCGGCGAGGAGGCGTAGGTGCTGTTAACGCTGTCCGTCACATGGGCGGCTCTCATCGCGTGGCTCATCGTGCGCGCAGTGGCACAGTATGGCGCCTATGAGGTTATCACCCCCGCAAGTGCTCCAGATCTGCCGGTGCAGAGCAACGTGGCAGTCGTCGTCCCAGCGCGGAATGAGGAGCTGAACATCGGCCGATGTGTCGAGAGCCTGACGACGCAGGACTATCTGTCCGAGCGCCTGAGGGTGGTCATCGTCGATGACGACTCAACGGATGCAACCGCACTGATCGTACGGAAGGTACAGGCGCACCCTAATGCTCTGGACCTGATTCATGGGCAGCCGCTCCGGGACGGGTGGAAGGGCAAACCCTTCGCGTGTTACCAGGGAGTCGAGCGAACTCATTCGCTGTTTGGCGACACGCCTCCGCAATGGCTCTGCTTCATGGACGCCGACACCTGGGCCGGTCCGGAGTTGATTCGGTGCGCGGTCGCCGTGGCAGAGGCGTGGGGGATCGATATGCTCTCGCTCGAGCCCACGCAGGTTTTGGGAAGCTTTTGGGAGCGCCTGGTCATTCCCGCCGGACTGTTCATGATGGCTTTCGGCCACGATCTGCGAAAGGTGAACGATCCCTTACGACCCGAGGCGGTCGCCAATGGCCAATTCATCCTGATCCGGCAAACTGTGTATGCGCAGATCGGAGGGCATGCGTCCGTACGGGAAGAGCTATCGGAAGATTCGGCGCTGGCGCGCCTGGTCAAGCATTCGGGACATCGGCTCGCGGTGCTGGGCACGCGCGGCCTGCTCTGGGCGCGAATGTATCGTGGGTTGACAAGCCTGTGGGAAGGTGTGTCCAAGAACGTGCTGGACATGGTGGGCGGCGCGTGGCCAATGCTGGGTTTTTCGGCGGCGGGAATCGTCCTGGCAATTGCGACAATCGCGTTGCCGCTCTGGGGATGGCTGGTGGTGCTCCACGGGTATGCCACGATTAACGTCGTTGCCGCAATTGTGGCCACGTGCGCGTCGGCGGCGATCATGGGAATGCACATAGGCGGCGCGTGTTACTTCAAGATCCCATGGTGGTACGGGGCGCTGTTCCCTCTCGGCTACGTGATGGGCGCGGCGCTCGGGGTGAACGGAGTAGTCCTCTGGGCGCGGGGGCGAATCGCCTGGAAGGGTCGCGTCTATCTGCCACCAAGACGGTCGGGAGCCGCCAACGTTGCAAAGCCGCAGGGTGAAGGAATGCAATGGTGAGTCAACCGGCACCAGAGGATCCCGACTCAGCCGCCGTGCATCGGCGTAGCCTCCGCTGGGGTGTTGCCGCGACGATCATCGGGTTGCTCATTCTGGCCTACTGGCTGCGGCGCGTCCTGCTCCCCTTCGTGTTTGCGGCGGCCATCGCGTATGTCACCACACCGCTGGTCCGATGGTTTCGGCGCAAGACCGGACTGCCGCGCTGGGTTGGAGCTGTGCTCGTTTTCATTGGCATAACCTGCCTGTTCGCAGCGGCGGGATATTGGATCTATGCGGTCTTGATCCCGGAGGCGCACAACCTTGGCAAACAATTACCCGACCTGTTGCGGGAACTGATGCTTCGTCTCTTCGGAAAGGAGCACGTGGCAATTCTTGGGCAGGAAGTGGGCGCCAACTATCTGGTCAGCTCTGGAATCACGGCCATCAACGGCTGGATCGGCGGCCCGATGGCCGTGATTGCCGGCAGCTTTGCGGCGGGGATGTTGTTCTTCCTCACTCTGGTGCTGCTGTTTTTCTTTCTGGTCAGCGGTCCGACGCTTTCGGAGGGGGCACTTTGGCTGGTGCCGCCAACGTTGCGAGACGAAGCAAGAGAGCTTGGGCGCAAGATTAACCCGATCCTCATTCGTTACATTCTTGGGGTCTTCACCGTCGCCATCAGCACCATCGTCCTAAGCTGGGTTGGAACGGGCCTGCTTCTCGGCTTGCCGCATGCGCTAATTCTCTCGGTTGCCGTGGGAGTTCTGGAGCTGCTGCCGGTCGTTGGACCGATTGCCTCAGCCACGCTCCTTGCAATCGTCGCAGTTTCCAGCGGCAAAGTCGGCGTCATCATCGGCGTGGCACTGTTCGCACTAACAATCCGGCTGTTCATCGATCAACTCCTGGCACCGATTATCATTGGCCGAGCGGTCGTGCTGCATCCGGTTATTATTATCTTCTCGCTGATGGCGGGCGGAGTGCTCTTTGGCGTGCTGGGAGTGCTGCTGGCTGTTCCGACGGCGGCCGCGTGCAAAATCGCACTTCAGACACTCTATGAGCGTGATGAGGAACGCATTTTGGCAATGGGAATGGAGCGAGCTCGCAGGGGCTGACCGACGGGTGATGTCATGGCGCCCTGAAGCTCCGCAGGCACAATGTGCTCGTCCCCGGGCAATTCGTGGAACTTCCGGGCGAAGTATGTGAGGATCCGCCGCGGTACCCAGCGCAGCGGCAGCATTCGCATCTTATTCTCCCATCCGGCTACGGCCACACGCGCGCCGCGCATCAGCGCATCGTATCCATACTGCGCAACGCTGCGCAGATTCATCTGCCGCCCGCGATAGGCGCGGGTCTCTTCCAGTCCCGCACGTGCAGCAAAGCCGGTGCTGGTGGGACCTGCGATCAGCACCGTCACCGTCACGCCGGTATCCTTGAGCTCATCCGCGATCGCGCAGGAGAACGAGAGCAGGAAGGATTTGCTGGCAAAGTACGTGGCCATCATCGGCCCCGGAAGGTAGGAGGCAATCGACGCAATATTGAGGATTTTGCCTCGACCTCGCTGGATCATTTCGGGCAACAGCAGGCGCGTGAGGTGCGTGGGCGTGGTGACATTGAGCTGAATCAGCTGGATCTGCGTCTGCACTTCGCAGGTACAGAAATGACCGCGGGTTGCGAAACCGGCGTTGTTGATCAGCGTGTCCACAGCGATGGCCCGCCGCTGGAGCTCTGCATGAAGCTGCTTCGGCGCTTCAGCTTCGGAAAGATCGATCGCGATCGTTTCGGCTTCGACCTGAAACTCATCGCGCAGTTGGTCGGCCAGAGTCGCAAGTTCGCGCTCCCGCCGCGCCACCAGGACGAGATGATCTCCCTGGGCCGCGAAAATTCGGGCGAACTCCCGGCCGATGCCGCCGGAGGCGCCGGTGATCAACACCGTCTGCCGCTCGTCGGCGTCGCAGGTCCAATTCTCGGATCGGAGCATCCTCAATTCCCTTTCCGCCCGGTACCCAGCAGGCGGTCTGCCCCACGCAGGCAATTGCTGGACCGAACCAGCGAGCAGCCCGTGGCAGAAGTCAGATCGGGCGACTTTTGACCCCTCTGGCGGGATCAAGAACACGGCTTCTGCAATGTGCAGGTAACTTTCGCCGCGGGCTGCTTGGGCCTCCGGAGCACTGGCCTCAGCCGCAACAGCAAGCACATCCCTATCAGAACCATATTTATCACAGGTTCATTCTACGGTGGACGTGCAAAAAGCAGTGATCGGCTCTTTTGAAGAAGAGGGCGACGTGTCAGGCTGTGACGGGCTAAAGCCCGACAGTATTGAATCCGGAGTCCACGTAAAGGTTCTCCCCAGTTACCCCGCTCGCGAGGTCGCTCACAAGATAAACCGCCGTCTTACCGACCTCATCGGCCTCGATGTTGCGATGCAGCGGCGCTTTCTTTTCCACATGCGCAAACATCTCGTCGATCCCCCCTACCGCCATGGCCGAGAGTGTCTTGACCGGTCCGGCTGAAATCGTGTTGACCCGGATGTTTTTCGGACCCAAGTCGAATGCGAGATAGCGGGCAGTCGATTCCAGTGCTGCCTTGGCCACGCCCATGATGTTGTATCCAGGAACCACTTTCTCAGAGCCCAGATAGGTCATGGCAATGACCGAGCCGCCGTTTGGCATGAGGGGAATTGCCGCGCGGGTGAGGGCGATCAATGAGTATGCCGAAATATCCAGCGCCTGCTGAAACACATCCCGCGGAGTGGATGCAAAGACGCCATATTCTTTCCGAAGGTAATCACGATTGGCGAACGCCAGCGAGTGTACGAGGAAATCGATCGTCCCGAACTTCTCGCCCGCCGCTTTGAAGAAGCTTTCGATCGACTCGTTGGATCCGACATCGCAGGGATGCAGGAAGCTGTCGGCAAAACCGTTCTCTTCCATCGCTTTCTTTACGCGGCGTTGCGACTTTTCCGGGTCCCCCATCGGAAGAAAACCAAAGCCGCAGGTTGCGCCCTGCTTGATGCAGTTGTTGGCAATGTGGGTGGCGATCGAGCGATCGTTGGCGATGTTGAGAATCAGGCCCTTCTTGCCGGCGAGCAGCGCCATGGCACCTCCTGTAAAAGGTCGGCGGCTCGTGGCCGCCCCATCATCTGAAGGGGCGATAGCTTAAGGATCAAGCCGAAGATGGACAAGCGGCCCGCCAGGCAGGATGACCGGCAGACCCTACCCCTTGTCGGTTTCGGCGAGCATGCGCAGGAGTTGCAACTCGTTCAGCACATTCCGCAGGTCGTGCACGAGCTTGTCAGGGTTCCTGCAGCCAATCAACGCCATCATCTGAGCCTCGCGCTGCTGCAGGCGATCGACCTGCGCGCGCAGCTTAGAGGTCTCGGCGCCGTCGCCGTGTTCGCACGAATTGGACTGATTCCATGTTTCTGAAGACACAGGGCTGATCTCCGGCCGGGATTGAACAACGGGGTCCATTCCGAAAGTCTCCTGGCGATTGAAGGCTTCTGCCGGCGCCGGCTCCTGCGCGACGGCATCATTTCTTGCTCTTTCCTTTACGACCCGAGGCGGATTTCCTTCCGCTGCCGGATTGCTTGTTCACCGTCGTCCGGGCGTGTCGCTGCACTTCTCTCTTTGACACACCACGATTTTTCGTAACCCTTTTCGATGTGCCGAGCGTTCCGCTTCTGCTTGCCGGTGTATGAAGACTTGTCGCCGCGGGGCATGAATACCGACTCCTCTGAACCTGTGACCAAGATTAGCTGCAAAGCCCGTGCAAGATTAGCTGCAAAGCCCGTGCTAGATAAGGCTTAGCCTTACCAAGCGATTCTGGGAACGGGAGAATCATGCCATTTCTCAGGTTGAAAATGGCACCTCGGTCGCGAAGGGTAGACTTTAGCGATTCTGCCGGTTGTTCTCTCGGACAGAGATGCATGCCACGGCGGCCCGCATAGGCCAGAATGTCGCTGTGGAAATGGTTTCCTATAGCGGCATATGCGGGAACGTGACCGAGACACGGGGAGTTGGTCGATCGCACACTGTGCAGGTGACCTGCCCCGCAAATCATGATCCACGTGTTATGAGAGTCTTTGAGCCCGGCAAGGGCAAGGAGATTCTCGATGAGTTCATTTGGCAGGAAGCGTCGTTCGCCGGAGCAGATCATCGCATATCTGCGTGAGGCGGACGGGATGTTGTCGGCGGCCCAGACGATCGCCCAGGTCTGCCAGAAGCTGGCGGTCAGCGAGCAGACCTGTCACCGCTGGCGGAACAGCTTCGGGGGGATGAAGGCGGACGCGATGAAGCGTCTGAAGAAGCTGGAAGAGGAGAACCGTCGGCTGAAGAAGGCGGTTGCGGATCTGACGCTGGACAAGCAGATGCTCCAGGAAGCCAACGCGTTCCTGGGAAACGAGTAAGCCGGACGCGTCGGCGTGCGTGCAGCACGTGCAGAAGCAGTTGGATGTTTCGGAGCGTCGGGCGTGCCGAGTGACCGATCAGCCGCGTTCAACGCAACGGTACCGATCGCGGCCGCGTGAGGATGAACAGGCCCTGGTGGCCAGGATGCTGGAGTTGGTGCGTCAGCATCCGCGTTACGGATATCGCCGGATCTGGGGTCTGCTGCGAGGAGAAGGTTTCAAAGTGAACCGCAAGCGTGTGCATCGGCTGTGGAAGCGAGAGGGCCTGAAAGTGCCGCAAAAGCAGCATAAGAAGCGTCGCCTGGGCAGCAGCACCAACGGCATCGTGCGTCACGCCGCGACGCAGAAGGACCAGGTCTGGGCGTGGGACTTCATCCACGACCGGAGCGAGGACGGGCGGCCGCTGAAGTGGCTGAGCGTGGTGGATGAGTACAGACGGGAGTGCCTGGCGCTGGAGGCGAGGCGGTCGTTCAAGAGCGTCGAGGTGATCGACGTGTTCAGGGAACTGCTGCTTATCCGCGGGACGCCGCTGCACATCCGCGGCGATAACGGCCCGGAGTTTGTTGCCAGGGGGATCAGCCTTGGGCTGGAGTCGGCGCGGGTCCAGACGCTGTATATCGAGCCGGGCAGCCCTTGGGAGAACGGCTACGCCGAGAGCTTCCACGGGCGGCTGCGGGATGAGCTGCTGGATGCGGAGCTGTTCACTTCTCTGGCGGAGGCCAGGATGTTGAGCGTGCAGTGGCGGCTGGAGTACAACCACCGGCGACCGCATTCGAGCCTGGGGTACGTGCCCCCGGCGGCGTTCGCCGCGACGCTTGCCCAGACTCCGCTCCGGGCTGCGCCCTGCGCTACGTCTGGGCAAGCGAAGCAGAAACAGGCAACACTCTCATAGCGGGTGGTACAGAGATTGGGGGCAGGTCAGCGCAGGTGACCTGCCCCGCAAATCCTGATCCACGGGTATGAGAGTCTTTGAGCCCGGTAAGGGCAAGGAGATTCTCGATGCGTTCATTTCGCAGGAAGCGTCATTGGTCCGAGCGGGTCATGGCGCATCTGTATGAGGCGGTCGGGGTGTTGTCGGCAGGCCGGACGATTGCCGGGGTCTGCCGGAAGCGCTGATCAGCGAGCAGGCCTGTCACCGCTGGATGCAGCCCACAGCGGGCCGGAGAGAATCCGGGTGGAGGGGGTGGGCCGTCTTCTGGCAACCGCACTGGCGACCTGCAGGGTGGGCTTTGGCGCTGGCGGGTTTGCACGGTGTGACTTCGGTGCGGGTACGGTGTGGGTCGGTCGTTTTGCACAAGCGGGCGTGACCATGTTGGATGGGCTCCGTCGAGCCGGTTTTTGGGGGATTTGCGGCAGATGGGGTCGGTTGAGCGGCTTCGCTGATGGGACAGGTCCTTGTGGTCTGTGATTCAGCCACCACCGGCAGAGCCGGTGGAATGAGGAAGGCCCCTGAAAGGGGCCTACGAATCAAGCAAACTCCAGTTCACCTTGGTCCAAGTCCTTCTGCAATTTCTCCTGGTCGCGAATGTACTGGCGGATCTGCTCTTCGTTCAGACCCACTGTGCTTACGCAGTAGCCGCGTGCCCAGAACTCTCGGCCGAACAGCGTCCCCTTCGTCCGCAGCACCTCCCGGTGGATGCGGATCGCGCTTTTGCCCTTCAAGTACCCCATCGTCATCGCGATGCTGTACTTGGGGGGAACACTGAGCAGCATGTGAATGTGGTCCGGCATCGCTTTGCCTACCGTCGCGGGTACTTTCGTCCCGAATCGGCCCAAGCCGGCTGCGGCGAAGCTCCTTCACTTTTTCGCAAGGTCAGGCTATGCTCGTCTGTACAGGTTGCCAGTGACAGCCGATGGTGCAGTACTATAATTGAATAATCCGGCATCGCCCGGGGCGTAGCTCAGCTTGGTTTAAGAGCGCTAGACTGGGGGTCTAGAGGTCGCAAGTTCAAATCTTGTCGCCCCGATTGTCCAAGAGAGAGATATTCCAATCCCGTTCTGCACTCGCTTTACGATAGCATATCCTTGCGATTGCGCTCGGAATGTTCTTCGGGCATGATGCCCGTTGGTGCCCAGAGCCACGGAAGACAAGCCGATCGATCCCCGCCAGCTCGGGCATTTGAAGAAGCTGCGGCACATCCTGCCACTGCTCGCAGCGTTGCGCGATTGCGGTTGCGAGCGTGACCGCGGGCACAATCGTGAGCTGCACTTCGATCAGTACGTCACCCTGGTCCTGCTTTACCTGTTCAATCCCCTGATCGACTCCATGCGTGTGCTGCAGGAAGCCGCGGCGGTGGAGAAGATCTCGGAGCAACTGGGCGTCGGACGGTTCAGCCTCGGCTCCTTCAGCGAATCGGTGCGGGTCTTTGAGCCGGAAAGGCTCAAGGCGGTGATCGAACACCTGGCGGGGGAATTGAAGCCGCTGCAGGCCGATCCCCGTCTCAAGCAGCACATCGATCAGGTGCTGACGATCGTCGACGGCACGGTGCTGGATGCGTTGGTGAAGGTGGCCCGGGCTTTCTGGCTGAACTTCAGCGATGGGACGCCCAAGCACGCCTGGCGTCTGCACGTGCAGTTCGATCTGGAACTGCACGCAGCGGTCGATGCGGAGTTGACCGATGCACGCAACAGTGGCCCAAGCGATGAGAAGAATGTGCTGCTGAGCAAGCTCAAGAGTGATCACTGTTACGTGATGGACCGCGGCTTCACGCGTTTCACGCTGTTCAATGCGATCCACAAGGCTTCCAGCAGCTACGTCTGCCGTATGCGTGACTGGATCCGTTATGACATCGTTGAGGAGCGACTGCTCAGCGATGGGGAGCTGTCGGCGGGCGTGGTGCGTGACGCCCTGGTGAACATCGGCACCGCCAGCAAGCCGGCGAATCGGCCCGATCATCCGGTCCGCCTGGTGGTGGTGGAAGCGACGCCGCACCAGAAGCGTGGCGGACGAAAAGGCAAAACCGCCGGCAGCAGCAATCCCGGCACGATCCTGATCGCGACCAATCTCCTGGACGTGCCGGCGGAGATCATCGCCCTGATCTATCGCTACCGCTGGACGATCGAGGTCTTCTTCCGCTTCTTCAAACAGACGCTGGGTTGCCGGCACCTGATCAGCCAGCGTGTGGAGGGCATCGAGATCCAGGTCTACTGTGCCCTGATCGCATGCATGCTGATCAACCTGTGGACGGGGAAGAAGCCGGGCAAGCACATGATCAACATGCTGGCATGGTACTTCATGGGAATCGCGACGGAAAAGGAGGTCGAGGCGTTCCTCGCACGTCCGGACAACACCGGCGTGAAGCTGCGCCAGCGTGAGGCGTACTTCAAATCGATCGGGCTGTAGCACCAGGACGATTGCACACCCAAGTCGTCCGCCTCGATGCTGCGCGCCTGACGCCCTTCACCAGGAGTGAACCCCCTGCTTTTTCATCTCTGTTCACTGGCCCTTGCATGCAACTGACCCGTTTACATTCTGCAATCAGCCGATACATCGTCTGCGTAGTGTGGCTGCAATCCGCCGCCCGCGATCGCACTTCTAACACCGCGACACGTGGGGGCGAACAATCAACCACCAGAGACCGATCCATTTGCCCGGCAACTCGTCGGATCGAACGCTTCAGTTGCGCCGCGTCGGCCGACTTTACGATGTTATCGCCGAACTCAGCTTCGCGGCTCTTGTGCCTCACATAGATGTCGCCGCTCTCGGGCATGAACTCGATGGCGTTCATAAGCGGATTCCAGACGATCTGCTGGAGCCGCGCCGCCTCAGCCTTCACGATCGCCAGCTGGTCGGACAAGTTGCAATGAAGGTGTCTCTCCCCGCTTGGCGAGCGGAAAGCGGTGAATCTGATTCCAATGGCCCGATGACCCAATTCTCCTTACCCCAACTTCTTTAAAAATTCCGCGATCCGATCCAACCCCGTGTCAATCTGCTCCATGCTGGTCGCGAAGCTGAGGCGTACATGGTCGTTGAAGCCCGAGTCGTTGCCCGGGACGACCGCAACGTGGGCCCCCTCGAGCAGACTGGGCGGCGAAGCTGATGGCATCCGTGATGCCGCCCTTGCCAATGTGCGCACCGATATTGGGGAAGCAGTAGAACGCGCCCTGCGGCTTGACGCAAGTGACCTTGGGGAGCGCCGTCAGGCGGGCGTGCATGTGGGCGCCGCGCTTCTCAAACTGCTGCCGCATTTTCTCGATCGACTCCTTGCCTCGGGGGTCCGTGAGCGCGGTAGCCGCCGGCATCTGGCAGAAGCTCGTGATGTGGCTAGTCATCTGGCTCTGAAGCTTGTTGATCGCATCAATCACGGGCTTGGGCCCACCGATGTAGCCAACTCGCCAGCCGGTCATGGCAAAACTCTTGGAGTGGCAGTTGAACGTCAGCGTTTGTTCCAACAGGCGCGGATCGAGTGTCCCAAATGACACAAACTTGAAGCCGCCGTAGATCAGCTTCTCGTAAATCTCATCAGAGAAGACAGTCAGGTTCGGGTGCTTCACGACGACATCAGCCAACGCCTTGAGCTCCTCGGGCATATAAGCATGGCCGGCAGGGTTGCTCGGCGAGTTGATAATCAGCGCCTTGGTCTTGGGACCTATCGCATTTTCGAGCTGCTGGGGCGTGATGCGGAAGTTCCTCGACTCTTGGCCCTTGATGACCTTTGGCACGCCGCCTGCCAGCTTGATCTGCTCGGGGTAGCTGACCCAGTAGGGCGCGGGGATGAGGACTTCGTCGCCGGGGTTGATTGTGGCCATAAATGCCATGTAGAGACAGTGCTTGCCGCCGGCGCCGAGCGTGATCTGCTCGGGCTTGTAAGGGAGATTGTTCTCGATGTTGAACTTCTGCGCAATGGCCTGGCGCAGCTCGGGAATTGAGGGCGTTGGCGTGTATTTGGTCTGGCCCTGATCGAGGGCTTTCTTGGCCGCTTCCTTGATGAAATCGGGCGTGTCAAAGTCCGGCTCGCCGGCGCCGAAGCCAACAACGTCTATGCCGGCCTTTTTCATGGCCTTGGCCTTGGCACTGACGGCCAGGGTAATCGACTCGGAAACCAGATTCATCCGTTCGGCGAGCGCAATCATCGCTACTTCCTTCTGAAAAACCCCCCTCACGGTATGCACGACAGCGCGCTCATGCAAGCGCCGTCAGAAGCCAGCCTTCGTGGTCGATGTAGCGGGCCGTCGCAAATGAGAAGCTTTTTCTTGGTAGCAGTCGCATCAGGTAATCCCTTAGAAGAGGAATGCTGTTTGCAACTCTGTCTCAATGCGTTCGGCGCGTCACAATCCTGTTGTGCCCGGACGCGGAGGAGGTTGCGGCCCGGCCCTCACGTTATGGAGCGATCGATGCATTCCGTTTCCCAATCCCCTGGAGAGCGCTACGCATACAAGAAGCCGACGTGCACCGGAACCGCCCTTAAGCCGGCGGGCCTTTGGCTGCCGGTAAACGTCCACGAGTTGATCAAAAGCGCGGTTCACCAGCTTCGCTGGCAGTCGGCCGCAAAGAAGACCAGGCTGAGTCTGAAGCTGGCGGCGCACGACTGCATGCTTATCGGCGACCGCGACCGCTTGCGACAGGTTTACCTCAGCCTTCTCAGCAACGCGATCGGATACGCTCCCCAAGGTGGGCTGATCACCATTACGTCGAGTTGTCCCACGCGAGATGCGCTCCGCGTGCAGGTGTCGTATGCAGCGCGGGAAGGGCGCGCATGACTGGAGGCGGCGGTGTCCACGGTGATGATTGTTGACGATGCGGACCTGGCTCGGGCTACGCTAGGGAGGTTGCTCGAGCGCGAAGGATTTCGCACGGTCCAGGCCCGGAGCGGGCGTGAGGCGCTGGGGCGGCTTCGTAAGCAGAAGGAGCCGGACCTGATCGTACTCGACCTGAACATGCCGGACATCGACGGCCTGGAACTACTGGAGATTCTTCACGAACATCCCCGGTGGCAGTCGATTCCAGTCATCATGCTCTCAGCAGTCTCGGACACGCACTGCGTGCATCGGGCTGAACAATTGGGTGCTAAGCAATACCTGGTCAAAGCGACTTTCTCGGTGAAAGAGATGCTGAATCAGGTGCGGCTCTATACCCAACAGCCGCAGTGAGAACGGGCTCATGGATGTGGAAGGGGCAGCATGCCGAGAATAGCTACCGCCACGATGACTCCCGCGACGCTGATCAGTTCCGCAGTCCTGGTAATTTGAAGTCGCGATACCGCTCGGTCCAGATCAGCAGGTGACGAACGGAAAGCCCACGCCAGCGACGCCGTGAACAGATTCCTTGCCGCTGAGGACGATCATCCCGCGCATATGGCTGGGAATCACCACATTGAGAAACAGCGCCTCAAAGACCAGCAGGAAGATCCGGATGTCGCGGCCGAACATTGCCGATGGTGCAACCGGCTGTCAATAAAAAGGAAGACGCCGAGGAATTGGCCTCGGCGTCTTTCATCTCCTGCAATGTGGCTCGACGGCGAATTACTCCGTCAGCGGCTGGCTTGCGCGTAGTAGCCGATCAGGTAAAGGAAGCGATTCTGATTCAGCACGGGGATATGCAGATCCACGGCCTGCTTCTTCACCGCAAGATACTGGTCCAGCGCCTGCTGGGCGTCGGCCAGCTTCTTGGCGTTGAACGGATCCTGAAGCTCGTCGCGAGAAAAGTTGGGAAGCGTCGGCTCCTTGCCCAGCACGACGAAGTCGGTATCGACGTTCACCTTGTTCGCAAGCTTGCCGCCCCACTGCGTGATCAGTCGTTTGATCACGTCCGCCTCCTGGGCGGTGGCAACACCATTGTGATCCAGATCGAAATCACCGTACACCATGAACACGTATTTGGTATTCGGGTCGTAAACCAGGTTGGCGATCAGGTCGCCCTCGGTGATCTGCGTGCCGGGGGTCTGTCGCATCACGTGGCACTCTGATGAATTGGTTCCGACGCGAGTCACCTCGATCGAGGCCTTACCCTTGGGAAGGTTGTCATCAGTCGAAGAATCGCCGGCAGCGGGGATGCCTTCGTACTTGTCGTAGACTTCAAAAGTCAAACCTGGGGTAATTGAATTCACCGAGCCCAAATCGATGTAAACGATGTCCTTGCTCGGCACGCGGAGGATGTGCCCATCGGCCTGGCGGATGACGGCGTCCTCAGTGTTGATGCGATTTTCTCCAAGCTTATCTCGCAGACGATCGACATCCTGCTGGAGCTTGTCGATCGTGCGCTGCCGCTCGGCCAGCGCGACCTGCGCCTTATTGGCGGCCTGCTGCGCCGCGGTACGGTCCGCGGCAGCGGAGTTCTCGATCTCCTTCACCGATGCGTTCTTCTGCTGCTGGTAAGCATCCAGAGCAGCAACCGCCTGCTGCTGCTCGGCGCGAACCTGTGACAACGTCTTATCCATCTCCTTCCGGGCCGCGTCGAACTGCTTGACCTGATCGGCCATCTGTTGTTTGGCGGATGCGAGTTCGCGATCCAGATCCTGATTCTTCTGCATCGTTGCATTGAGCCCGTCGGAAAGCGCGACGACGGCCTGCGAGAGGTTGTCCGAGCTGGGGATGTTGAGGCCGGCGCCCTTGGCGACCGTGGACGCTTTCTGAAGCGCCGCGTCGGCAGCCGTGGATGCAGTGCCGGCAGCATTGTCGCGGGCTGCCGGGCCCGCCACCAGTTGTGCCAGGTTATCCCGCTGGGCCAGCAGCACGTGGAAGACTGGCGTGCTGGCATTCACTCCCGGCAACTCATTGTGCTGGGCCGTGCGCAACGCCTTCAGATCCGAGACCTGCGGCGAGGTCAGATCTGCTTCGGTTACGATGTCGTGATACCGCGTGTTGGTCTCAGCGAGCTTCTGCGCGCTCTTGGTGGAATCCACGTAGAAATAAATCGCGAAAGCGGCGGCGAAGACGAAGAGGATTCCGGTCACCACCGACCACGTGACCAGTGCGGCGCGGGAACCTTGCGACGATGAAGGGGGCATAAAAGGACCTCCAAACTGCTGCGGCGGGCTTCGGCGTCGGCCTTCTAAGAGGTCGCGGGCCGGCCCCACGGTGAGTGTCTCAATCGGAGCAAAGCTGGCATGAATCGCTCCGCGTCGGGAGGAGAATCGACTCCACCTGCACGTTGTGTGCGTAAACTACCCGTCACCAATAGGTACGGTCAAGAAATCGTCGGGTTTCCATACGGTCGCCGGCGCCCCATTCCCTGCCGGTTGTGATGCATCATCCTATGCCGCCCTTGGGCAAAATCCATTGTTATTGGACCCGCCTAAGCGTCTAGCCGACCGTCAAATTCGCGAGCTTGTCATCAAGCTTTTGCTGTTGTTCCTGGGCGGCTTTGGTCAACTCCTCGATCTGGGCCTGGGCCTTGTCGATCCCGTCCTGGAGATCGTTGAGCTTGCCGGACAGGCGCGTGTAGAGGGAGCTGTTCGGCTGCAGCGGCTTCAGAATCTGGGACGTATGGCTCTGCTGATCGTTGAGCTCCTTGAGATGGGTTTTCTGGCTGCTGAGCTGCGCCTGTGTGTCGGCCAGCACCTGCCGCATCGCAATGACCTCGCTGAGCGCCTTCTTGACTGCGTCAGGGATCTCCCCTGCCTTGGCATAGACTAGCAGGCGGTCAATCGCGGTCGGGAGAAGGTCCAGTGCTTCGCTCTGGATGTGCTGCTCCTTGACAGTCAGCTTGCTGCTGTTGTGGGCAGGGATCTTGCCCCTGAAACGATAGACCGAATCGCTCGTCTCAGCGGGCTTTTCCGTATCGACAAGTGCCCAGTCATCACGTCGTGGATGCTCAATGATCAGCGTCTTTTCAACATCGGACTTGTTGTCCACGACATAATCCTGTGTCGAAACCTGCTTGTGCTGAACCCAGAGGACGCCCTTGACGATCTCCCCTGCAACGAGGGAGGATTCTTGCTTGTTCTTGGTCGCATCGACCGTGACCTGCTGATCGATGCCATAGCTGATCAGCCGCTCCTGGCCAGGCGGGAGCGTGTTGATCTGGGCGTCTCCGGCATATGAGGAATCCTCAAACACCGTGATTGGCCCCGCCAGCAGGTGCTTGCCCGTCGTGTTCTTCAGCCGGGCACCGTTGAGAGGATTCTTCGGCAGGATGGACGTGTTGTAGATCGAAACCTTCTCGATCTCGATGTCGTCCGTGACGATCGGGATCATTGCCGATTTCTGACGCGGCAGCGTGACGTGAGCGACGGTGTAGTGAAACAGCTCCCCTACTGACGCTGCCGACGCGATCGAGGCGATGGAACTTGACCAATCTGCCTGCTTGATCTGGTGGGCAAATTGCGTCGAATTCGCCTGCCCAGCCGAATACAACACGGTAGGCCTTCTGGCAGCTTCGGGCGCGGCGCTGGCAGTGACACCAAATCGAGCAGCCTCAAGCCGATTCTGCGCCAGCCCTTCCTCGTATCTCACGGGCATCAGGCCGGCAAATAACTCCCGCTTCACCATCGGCCGCGGCGCATACAGCGGCTGGTACAGATCCTCGACGAATGATATCGGCCGGCCGCTCACCAGCGAGAGATGGATATCGTTCCAGTCATTGTCCGTCTGATTCTCCACAATCGCCCACCCTTGGAGCCGGGGCTTCTGGTCCTTGGAAAGAAGAAGGCGATAGCTGGTTTTCCAGACCGGCGTCTCCACGACGTAAGCAATGCGGACACGGCGCTCACCCTTGCCCTCGAAAGAAATCCAGACCGGCTTCTTGTCCTGGTCGCGCGCCTGAGCCAGGGCCGCCAGCGCGCCGGTTAGCTCGTTCTGAAGCTCCGGATCGTCGAAGCTCAGGCTGGAGACGCTTTCAAGATTAATCGCCAGGAGGCGCATGCCCGCCAGCAGATTGAGGATTCGTTCTTCAACCGTCTGATCCTTGTCCCCCACCGGGCGGGTTTGCTTTTCGACGCCGAGGATCGTGCCTGTGGTCTTCTGGTTGCCTTGCTCGATGGTGACTTTGGCGCCACGGAGTTGGTTCAGAAGATCAGCCAGCGAAGGGTTGTTGGTGATATCGACCTGGAAGCTTTTGAGCGTCTTGGCCAGCGGGTCCTGCGAAGGGTAAATGATGGTGGTGATCTGCCCGCCGTCGAGGTCCTGGAGGACGAGGCTCTTGAGGATGTCGTTGATCTGCTGGGTCTTAAAATGCAGTTCCGTGCGGTTGTCGCCGGTGACGGTGCCAAAATGCTCGAAGTATCCGACGCCGCTGGAGAAGAGGACGACCTTCCGGATGGGGATCTTGGTTTCGTCCGGCTGAGCAGCGGGTTGCGTTTGGGCGAGAGAGATGCTCGACAGGAAGGCGAGAATTACGGCCGCGAAGTTGAATGCTTTCATGACAGACTCCAATCCTGGCGGCATGAGCGGCTGTCCCATGCGCCACAGCGCGCTAACGCTGATCTGTTTGGACGCATCGACGCTCCGGAGGTTCCCACTATACTGGCGGCGACATGAGCGACCTGCAAATTGAACCGATTTCCACGCCCTTTGCGCTGAGCTTCTCGCCGCCGGGATCCAAGAGCCTGACCAACCGGGCGCTGGTCCTCGCCGCACTGGCGGATGGGCCATGCACGCTGAAAAACGTGCTTTTTGCCGACGACACCGAGGCAATGCTTCAGAATCTCGGGAAGCTGGGCTTCCATCCTTCCGTGCAGAGGGAAAGCCACATGGTCTGGGTCAAGGGGCAAGGTGGATTGATTCCCGCATCCGAGGCAGAGCTGTTCTGCGGGAATTCCGGAACGACCATCCGGTTTCTGACCGCGCTTTGCTCGCTGGGGCGTGGGACGTACCTGCTGGATGGCGTTGAGGCGCATGCGGCAGCGGCCGATTCGGGCGCTGGTGGACATGCTGCGAAACCTGGGTGTCAGAATCGACTACCCGCTGAACGAGGGCTATCCACCGGTGCAGGTCCTCGCCGATGGATTGCCCGGTGGACACGTCCGCTACGGGTCGGAGTCGTCCAGTCAATACCTTTCTGCGATTCTGCTGGCAGCGCCGTACGCCAGGCACGAGTTGACGGTCAACCTCGAGGGGCCGCAGACGAGTTGGCCTTACGTGGCGATGACCATGCAATTGATGGACGAATTCGGGGTGACGCCGGAATTGCACCGCGATCCGGCGACCGGGCGCCCAAGTCGATCCACGTTCCGCGCCAGCGCTACCGCCCCACGACTTATGCGGTCGAGCCGGATGCGTCGAACGCCAGCTATTTTCTGGCGGCGGCGGCGCTTCATGCCAACTCCAAGATTACCATCGAGGGACTGGGCAAATCGAGCCTCCAGGGAGACGTGGGATTCGCCGACATCCTGCACCGGATGGGCGCGGGACTGATCTTCGGAAAGGACTTCATCACGGTCATGGGGGCCAAGAAGCTCGAGGGCATCGACGTGGATCTGGGCGGTATGCCGGACATGGCCCAGACGCTGGCGGTGGTCGCGCTTTTTGCCGAAGGGCCGACAATGATTCGCGGGCTGCACACGCTGCGGGTCAAGGAGACGGACCGGATCGCGGCGCTGGCGGCGGAACTGGCGAAATTCGACGCGGCGGTCGAGATTGAAGGCGACTCGATCACCATCGCCCCTCCCGAAAAAGTCCGGCATGCGGACGTCGAAACCTACGACGATCATCGCATGGCGATGAGCTTTGCCATCGCGGGCACGCGCATCAGCGGCGTGCGGATCCGGAACATCGAATGCGTCAACAAGACCTACCCCGGCTTCTTCGAGGACCTGAAGAAGCTTTACCCCCAATGAAACCGATCGGCGGTCTTTCGACCGCCGATCGGAGTTGTTCTGAGACGGACCAGCGCGACGCAACTAGTCCTGGTCCTGGGTCTCCTGCTTCTCGTCCATCTTCTTTTCCGAGGCGGCGATGCTGCTGACCTTGATCTCGCCGTTGGCATCCTTGGTGCCTTCAACGGTGACGTTGGTGGTCGAGTCATCCTTCTTCAGGTAGTCGGTCACCTTGTCCTTGGACTCGTTGTCGATCTTGGTCAGCTTGCCATCACTCATGATGGCGTAGCCGTGCTCGGGGCCGCATTCGAGACAGCACGACTTGCTGTGCTCTTCGGCCGCCTTCTGGGGATCTTCCTTTTCCGCCATCTTGGCGCCGCACTTCTGGTCGATGAGCACGCCGCTCATCTTGACGTCGCTGGCCTGATCCATGCTGCCGGAATCCTGGGCTCGGACGAAATAGCCGAGGCAGAGGACGGCCGCAAACGCTGCGATCACTGAAAGCTTCATACGATTCTCCTTCATTACCCCCACCGGGGTTGATCCACTCACGCTCCCGGCACCATACCGGGAAGATAGTGAATACGACAACGTCGAATCCCGTTGGTTAGGAAAGCTGCAACGGCCAGGAAACCAATACCATCACCAGAATCGCGAGAATGGCCACGAGTGCCCAATGGAATGGGAGATAGATCGCCAGCAGCAGTTGCCGCCAGAAGGAGCAGTTGGTTGCGCCGCGCATGAGGATCGGCGCCAGAAGCCATTGAGCCACAATGATGATTGCCAGGCCGCATATGCCTGAAAAAGCGAAGTTATGGATTGCCGTACGAAGATCGTAGAACCATACACTGGCGAGGCCCACAACTGCGCAAATCAGAAGGGCCGGGGGAACAAGGCCTACGGGCGCGATGGCGTAATGATGAAGGGGCGCCAGGTCCTCCGGGTTGGCGGGAAGGCCCTTCCAGATGAAGGTGGGCAGATCGGTTGCCAGCCAGAGAAAGACCCAGAGGCCGATGACGCCACCCATGTACATACCGACAGACGCCCGCAGTTGCCCGCCGCGGAGGATGCCGGGACCGAAGCTCAGATAGAGGCTGGACCATTCGGCGACGATCAGCGCCGCCGCCGCCAGGGCAATGGCAATCAGCGCCATGCGGATCGTCAGGCGGCGAAAGTCTTTGGCATCCCGTGGGCTCAGGCGAATCGGCCGCGTCATCTCCCTGGCAAATTGCATGGGATGACAAAGGATCATGGCCACCGTCAGGAGGTAGGCGCGACCGGTGCCGTCGCGCCCGCGAAAGAGCCAGGGGACGCGGGCCAGGGGCAGCTCACCGGGCACGAAGACGCGGCCGCATTCCGGGCAGCGGTCGCCGCTCAGGCCCACCAGACTGTAGCCGCAACCTTCGCACTGCAGATCGAAGGCATCGGGCACCGGCCGGGAGGGGTCAATCACGGGTCTGGCGCAATCTTCACTCATACAGAGCAGGTCCGCAGAGGACTTTGACATTTTGCCTCCTGGCCGTAACTTCGTCACGTCAACCCGGCCGTTTGCCGGCAACACCTGGAGATCAATATGTCCATCCGAGTCACCGTCTGGAACGAATATCGCCACGAAAAGAAAAACCCCAAGGTTCAGGAGATCTATCCCGAGGGGATGCACACCGTCATCGCCGGCCACCTGCGGAAAAATTCCGCGCTGGAGGTCCGCACCGCCACCCTCGATGAGCCGGAACACGGTTTGAGCGAGCAGGCCGTCAAGAACACAGACGTGTTCGTCTGGTGGGGCCACATCGCCCATCAGGAGGTGAAGGACGAGATCGCCCAGCGCGTGCAGCAGCGTGTGCTGGACGGCGCGGGCCTGGTCTGCCTGCATTCGGGCCACATGAGCAAGCCGTTCATGCGGCTGATGGGAACGGGGTGCTACCTCAAGTGGCGCGAGGGCGAGAACGAGCGGGAGATTCTGTGGGTCACGCGGCCGGGACATCCGTGCGTGGACGGGATCGAGGATCATTTTGTGCTGCCGCGCGAGGAGATGTACGGGGAATTCTTCGACATCCCCGAGCCCGAGCAGACGGTGCTGATCTCCAGCTTCGGCGGCGGCGAAGTTTTCCGCTCCGGCTGCTGCTGGAGCCGGGGCGCGGGAAAAATCTTCTACTTCCGGCCGGGTCACGAGACGTTTCCGACCTACCACGACAGGAACGTCCTGCGGGTCATCGAGAACGGCGTCAAATGGGCGGCCCCCACGCGCAAGCCCGAACTCCTGGCTTTCGGTCACCGCGAACTGGGTTGGATCGACGCCAAGTAGAGAGGCACGAAGCGCCAGGCCCGCGGCCAATCAGGCGCGATTCTCACCGGTCCCCCGGCCCCACCAGCGCGCGATAAAGGCCGCCGGTGCTTCTTCCACACAGCCAGGATCGGCCTGCGCGCTGGCCCACTTAACCTCACAGCCGATCGATCCGCGAAATTTCACCGCCATGTCCGAATAACCCCATGCTTTTGGAGCAAAACTGCCCTCGCGCGGAGCCCAACTGCCCTCGCGCGGAGCGTAAATGCCCTCGCGCCGAGTAAAAATGCCCTGATGCGGAGCCCGACTGCCCTTGCGCAGACCAGAATTGCCCTGCTGCGGAGGCCAACTCCCCCGCTTTGTGCGCTGCTTCGTGTACTTCGCGCTTCAAGGAAGGCCGCGGCTAGGCGCAGACAGGCGGGATGCCGCATCTCCGGCGGCGGCGCAGGGCCAGAAGGCCGGCGCCGGCCAGGAGCAGGATCGCGGCCGAGGGCTCGGGTGCGGAGACGCCCAGGTACGTGAGGGCATCGACGTGGCCGCCGATGAGGTCATTACTCGTGTCGCGGAAGAAGCTGGAATCGGTGATGCGGTGCCACTGGCCATCCGGTTCGAAGGCCCAGAATTTGAGAATCGACTCGTTGATGTTCTCGCCTTTGGCCATGACATCGTCGTAGCGGATGGTGAAATCGAAGCCGCCTTTGGCCTGGATGTCGGTGGGATCGAAGGCCCAGACGCCGATGAAGTGGTGCGGCTTGGGAAGCGTGGGGATGTCGTTGCGGTCGATGGACATGAGCGTCAGGTTCACCACGCCGGGGTAGGTGGCATCGTGGACGGTGAAGCGGACGGAGTTGATCAGATCGAGCACGGGATCGGCGTTGGATTCACCCCAGGTGTAGGTGTCGGTGCCGGAATGGACGTTGACGCCGGGAAGCGCCAAAGCCCCTTTGTTGCGGGCGATCCAGCCGTGGTCGCCGCTGTTGGGCGTGTTGTCGATGGTGTTCTGGACAGCGGAGAAGTGCGAGAGGTCGAGCGTATGGGAGATGCCAAAGCCGTCGGCGGCGACGGTGCCGTTGTTGACGAGGATACCCCTGAGCTGGACGTTGCCCCAGCCGCGGAGCGTGCCCGAGCCATCGGGCTGGGCGCGGACGACAAGGTTGGTCCTGACCATCTTGCCTTCGGTGATGGCGCCGGTGGTCCGGGCATCGCCGAGCTGGAAGGTCCCGGCGCCGCTGGTGCCGATCTGCAGGGTCGGCTGGTACTGGCCGGAGGTGAAGTAGATGCTGCCGGTCTTCAAGGCGAAGGTGCCGGTGGAGTTTGTGGATTTGGCGACGGTGATGGTCGCGGGTGTGCCGGCGTTGGCGGGGAAGTAGTCGCTCTGATAGGGGCCGAAGCTGTAGCTGGAGAGGACGACGCTGCCGCCGTTCTGCGTGAGGGTGCCCTTGCCGCGGACGCCGACGGTGAGATCGCCGCCGTTTAAGACGCCGTCGCCATCGAGCATGTAGGTGCCGGTGCCGGTGACGCCGTTGCCGATGGCGACGTGGTCGGCGGTGTTGGTTCCGCCGGACTGGTGGAAGAGGCCGTCGCCGTTGTTGCCGATGACTTCGCCGTTGGCGGTAACCTTGCCGCCGGTCATGTCGTAGACGCCCTTGGAGCCTTTATCGCGCCCGAGGACGAGGTCGCCGCTGACGTGATGGGAGCCGCTGGACTGGTGGAAGTAGCCCAGGCCGCTGGCGCCGATGACGGTGCCGTTGGTGTTGAGGGTGTAGTTCTGCGGCATGATGTAGTGCGCGGGGGTCGAGCCGCCGCCGCCCACGGTCAAATGTCCGGTGGAAACATCGATGGGGGCGTCGCCGGCACCGGGGGCGGCCGGGGATGCACTGCCGGAACCGCCTGAGGGGGCGGGCGCGGCGGCCGCCTGTGGCTGGGCCGCGGTTCCAACGGGCAGCTCGGTCGAGGAGGCGGGTGATTGCCCGGGAACGAGCCAGTCGCGGACGTGATGGATGGGATCGCGATCGCCCGGGTCATCGGCCGGGGGCGCTTGGGCCGCGGGCGCGGGGGATGATTTGGAAATAGAGGGCTTCTGCTCAGGTGGAGCGGGCGCTCGTGGCGGCGAGGCGAAGACTGGCGTCAGATTCTGTGCCGATGCGAGCATGATGGGGGCTTGCTGCGGGTCGGCCTTGGGCGCGGAGGACTTGGGCGGCGAGCTGGACTGGGCGTTGGCCTGCGGGGTGGGCAGGAAGACGCGCATCAGGGGACGGATCAGCGACTTCATGTCCCATGGCATCACCAGATGCAAATGCAGTTCCTTGACGCTCCGGATGACCGTGGGCGCGGCGAGGGCCGTCGCCAGACTGCTCACCAGGAGGATGAGGATGACCGTCCGAATCTTGGCGTACATGACGGCCCTGGCGGCGATGCGCACCAGCGCCAGGGCCCGGGTGGCGGCGAGGACGGCGGCGGTGCCGTTGTGGGATGTGCCTGCGGCGGCGAGGACGGAACTGGCCGTGTGATTGACCAGGCCGGCAGGAATGGCGGCATGGAGGCTTTGCTGAAGGATGATCGGGAGCGAGGCGCCGATGGCCACTCCCCTTCTGGCCAGACGCTTGCCGAGCATGGCCCGGCCGCGATGGACGCGCACGCCGAGGGTGGCGGGCTTGCAGTTGAGCTCGCGCGCCATCTCTTCGCGATTCATGCCGCCGAAATAGTGGAGGATCAGGGGCATGCGATACTTGGCGGGCATCGCATTGAGCTCTTCCTGGATGACGGCTTTGAGCTCCGCATCGTGCGGGGCTTTGGAGGGATCAGGGGTGCCGGGCAGCCGGCCGTTGCCGTTCATCTCGGCCAGCTTCTCTTCGCGTTTTCTGCGTCGGGTCTTTGACTTTTTCACGTCCAGCGCCACTCGATGTGCGACCCGCCCCAGCCAGGGCCCGATATAACGGATCGGCTTGCCCGTCTTGGCCTGGAGCGCGAAAGAGAGGAAAACCGCCTGGGTGGCGTCCTCGGCGTCGTGGCTGTTCATGGCGACGCGATAGCAGACGCTGTAGACCATGCCGGCGTACCGGCGCACGATCTCTTCGAACGACGCTTCGTTGCCGCTCTGGACAAACTCACTCAGCAGTTGGTCGGCGCTCTTCTCCGGGAAGAGCCTCTTTTTCCCCAAAGCGCTAACCCTCGCAAAAAAGGACGACGACCGGGGCTGGACGTTTCAAAAGCCACGGATACGGCCTGCATCGGGCCAACAGGTAGTTTAGCGAGTTGGGCTGAGGTTGCAGGCGTATTTTGGGCACAATCTGAGTTAAGTACATGTAACGCGATTGGCGTGAGATCGCAACGGACGAAAGTGCGGATGGGAAAAGATGTTACGATAGGCAAAGCGATGATTGACCAGCAGGAACGCAAGACTGCGGCGAGCGTGCCGGATGAGGCGCGGTGCCTGGGGTGCGGGTATGCGCTGCGGGGGTTGAGCAACTGGCGATGTCCGGAGTGTGGGAGGGAGTTTGATCCGGGGGATCCAGCGACGATGAACTTCGGGCGGCCTTACGGAACGGGTCCCGGGCCTTCTGATGAGCACGATCGGGCTGCCGACATTGCTGGTGAGCATCGTGGCAACTGCTTTTATCGCGTGGGGTACATCTGGATTGCCTGGTTGGCACGATGCGCTTGCGATTGGATTGCTGATCTGGTTCTTCGTGTATCTGTACCGCTGGGGGCGCCGTTTCTGCGGCACATCACGGTGCGGATTTACCGCCAGCCGCTAAAACGGGACAGGAAATGGAGATTGCTCATTCTCGTGAGCGTGTCGGCACTCATGATCTGGACGCGACTGCCGTTCCGGATCGTGTTTGCGTTCCATCGCTCGGCAATGACTGCAATGGCAAAGCATTATTACCAAGAGGTACCCTTTCTGAATCTGCCGCCGCGGCCGACTCGGATGGGCCTATTTGAAATCACGTGTTTTCAGGTTGCGCCCGGGCGGAATTTACATCCAGGCTAACGACGGGGTCGACCTGGTATATGCTCCTTCCCCTCCACATCCTGATAAATCCGAGATTTCGTTCCTAACCTGGGATGTGGACTGGTGGGAATGGGACGCGCTGGGTGACGGCTGGTATTTTCATATGTACCCAACTGTCGGCATCTTGCAGTGGCCGAATTTCGTATATGTCCAGTTCCGAAGATGTCTCAATTTCCCCCCGTAGGAGAGAAGAATGAAATATCGCAAGCTTGGTAAGACGAATCTCAAGGTGTCGGTCGTTGGATTAGGGACCTGGCAGTTTGGCGGCGAGTGGGGGAAGGATTTTGAGCAGAGCGAAGTGGACGCGATGTTCGATCGGGCGCAGAACTGGGAATCAATTTGATCGATACGGCGGAGTGTTATGGGGATCACACCTCCGAGCGGCTGATCGGGGCGGCGATCGAGCGGGATCGAGCCAAATGGATCGTCGCGACAAAGTTCGGGCACAAGTACCACGGGTATATGGACCGCACGGAGCCGCGCTCGCCAGCGGATGTGCGGGAGCAATTGGAAGAGTCGCTGCGCTCGCTGCGGACGGATTACATCGATCTGTATCAGTATCACTCCTGGGGAGATGAGCAGTTTTTTGCCGAGGACGTGCAGGCGGAACTGGAGAAGCAGATGGCGGCGGGGAAGATCCGGCACCTGGGCAACTCGGTCGGAAAAAACGAGAACGTCAAGCAGGTCGAGGCCTCGGAGCGGAAGAAGATCGAGTTCATTCAGATCATTTACAACCGGCTGGATCGGAAGCCGGAGAATACGACGTTTCCGGTGTGCGTTGCGCAGAATCTGGGTGTGCTGGCGCGGGTGCCGCTGGCCAGCGGGTTTCTTTCGGGCAAGTACAAGGCGGGGCATCGCTTTGCCGCGGGCGACGTGCGGCAGCGGGCGGGATCCGGAGCAGCTCGATCGGACGCTGCGCGAGGTGGAGAAGATCGCAGGTGAGGAAGTGCCGGCAGACGTGGAGATGGCGACCTGGGCGCTGGCCTGGTGCCTGCAGCATTCGGCGGTCAGTGCGGTGATTCCGGGTGTGAAGGACGTCAAGCAGGTGGAAACGAACGCGCAGGCGGCGGAGCTGGCGACCGTGCGGGCGGATCATCCGCAGGCGGTGGCGAAGTAAGCTTTCGCGGCAGCTGAACAATCCGATTGTCCCGTGCGAAATTGCGGTATGGGCGTTGGCGGTGAGCGGATTCTGGGGCTTTGCCTTTCGCGCAGTCATCCGTTTCAGGGACTGCCGAGCGCCCGGCGTCCGGAATGCGGGCGGGAATTCGATCCATCGGATCCGGCGACGATGAACATGGGGCGGGTGCTGACGCCGTTGGTGAGATGGCTGCCGGGGCCGATTGGGAAGCAGGTGACGCCGGCGAGCTGCGGCACGGTGGCATTTGCGCTATGGTCGGCGCGGCGGCCGGGCGGGCAGGTGCGGGATTCGGTTTTGCTGTCGATCCTGACGGGGTTGGGGGAGGTTGGGGGCGTTGTGGGTGGGATGGCCGGCGATGCGGCTGGTCGTCGGGCGGCGGTGCGGGCGGCGGCGGTCATTGCTCTTGCGGGGGCAGAGGCAGCGGGTGCTCGTGGGTGGGGTATTGCCGTCTGCGGCTCGGTCGGTGCGGCTGCAGGTGCCGCTACGGATTGGGGGTGCAGACCAGCCGGCCGGCGCTGGATCGGATGGCGCGGCGGCTGATGGAATCGAAAAGGCCGTATCGCGAGGCGTGCCGGCTCAGGTTATATCCGGTACGTCACATCAAGCTAAATCCCGGCGGCGTGCGGTTCGCGACGGCGGAATCGAACAGGACATACAAGGTGGGGCTTATACGGCTTATACGTGATTCCCGCGCAACAGGTTGAGCAGCCCCCTGCTTGCGGGGTGCGTTTGTGGGACCTGCTATTTGCACTACAGCGCTAAGCTGGCGATTTCAGTCCAGAATTGCGGTCAAAACATGAACAGACAAGGACTTACGGACGATCCAGCGCTGAAGTGCTAAAAGGGCCCCTCTGGCCGCTTTGCCGGTGCGGCAAATTGTCATGTTCGGACCACCATGTCGTCAGAAGGGGCAAAAACCGGGTTGGGGGAGGAGTGGGGAGGGTACGGTACTACAACGGTGAGAGTCCGGTGTGGGCCGGGAGGAGATTTGGCGCAACTTGGGAGCGGAATGTCCTCTGTTGGGATGTTTCCTCACAAATGGGCTGGTGATCAGGTTGCCTGGATGAGATGGGCCATGCTCCTACCCTTTGCACAGCGTTCAAGGCGTTGCCGAAGCGACCCCGAGGCCCTGCAGGGCTTGCGGCGAGTCAGCGCTGTAGGGCGCCTCGATGGTGCGGGAGAGGGTTCTGTCAGAAGCATGCGGTCCTTTAACTCTACATCCCGGCGCCGGCGATTGGCGGCTAGAAACGGTGAGCAAAAACATGAGCAGATAAGGACTTAGGAAGGATCCAGCGCTGTAGGGTTTGGAGGGAATCCGAATGAACACCATTGGCCGACAATTGCGGTTTTGACTCGCGGGGCGGGCGGTTTTGGGGCCGGAGTTTCAACGGTATTACTACGGTGTGAGTATGGTGTAGCCCGGCAGCATGCCGAATGGGGATTGTGAGCGTCCCGTCATGGCTCGCGAGGTGTGCGGTTTGGCGTGATTCTGGCAGGCCAGGTTGAGCGGCCCGGCTTACGGGGCTGGCCCTTGTGGCCTGCCATCTACGTCGAAGCCGTATCATCGATCTGCCGAAGACCGATCCGAGAAAGGCAAGCTGGCAGTCTTATCACTCTGTGGGTGACAGCTGGCGGGCGTGGCGAAAAGAGGGTTAGCGGAAGCGGCAGATTCGTTTCGATTATTTTGAATCGCCCTTGAGGACTTCATCGACGGTGGTCGTAATCGTGTTCATGGAGCTGGCGCTGACCCTCGGCTCCTGGAGCGTGCCGCGGACGTGGATCTGAAGAAGCTCGTGCTTGGCGCTGGTCATGATGTCGCCGAGGAGCGGAAGCTTGGACCAGCTGGGGTTGTCGGTGGTGAAGGTAAGATTGACCTTTCTGGTTCCAAAATCGAGCTGGCCGGAGCCGCTGAGGAGCAGGTCCTTAGCGCGGACTTCGATGGATTCGAAGGTGACCTTCTGGCCGGTGACGTTGTAGCGGGCGGATCCTTCGTTGAAGGGGCTGGAGAGCGGGAGGGAGAGATTGGTGATCTGCAAAAGGCCCATGAGCAGGGGCATTTTGTAGAGGGTTTTGCCGCTCACCGATACGTCGCCGCGGCCACGGCGGCTGGAAGCGTTGTTGAAGTCGCCTTCCAGCGCGAGGGATGCATTGAGCTCGCCGGAGATGTTCTGTTCGCCGGTGAGCTGCTCGCAGTCGGCACCGCGCATCACGAGGTTCATGACGTAGTGCGAAGGGCGGCCGTTGGGATAGGCGACGTCGACCTGTCCGGCAATTTCGCCGCCGGCAAGTTGCGCCTCGATGTTGCCGACACGCAAGCCATCCTGTCCCGGTGGCTTGAAGAGCTCGATATGGACGTTGCGCAGGGCTCGGTTGGCGATTTTGCCGGAAGCGAAATCGATGGGTCCGGCCAGTGAGTTCAGCCGGCTGTTGCGGACGGTGCCGGCCAGCTCAATGGTGGGATCGCAGTCGGCCAGCGGAACGCCGACGTCCACGGACATGTCCTTGCCGTTGATCTTGGTCAGGAAGTCCATGTCGATCGGCGTCCGGCCGGTTGGAGCGGTGGTCGCGAGCTTCGATTCTTTGATGATCAGCTTGGGGACGGTGAGATTCAGACTTCCGGCGAGCTTCATGGAATCGAACACACCGGTAAGTGCGGCGGGCAGTGCTTTGCGGAGGTCATTGTCCACGGTGATGTTTTTGCCGGTGAGGGTCAGGTTCCAATCGACGCCGGTGGCGGAGCCGGTGCCGTCGACGCGAACCGTGGCGGGGCCGTGCCTGGCCTGCACGTGCTCGACGGAGACTTTGTTGTCCTTGAAGTGAACAGTTCCCTGGACGTCGTCGAGACGGTAAGGCGCGGCAGCCACAGTCACGGAGAGCTTGCGGGGATGGATGGTCAGGTCCAGGCCGGCCAAGGCGTCGGTTGGCTGGGTTAAGGGAGCGGTAGTCGGCTGGGTTGCGGCGGAAGGTGTTCCACTGCTTTCATCGACGGCAACGCCGCCACGGTAGGTCAGATCGGCATCAACGGAGCCTTCGGGATGAACCTCATCCCATGCGTTCGCGCACCCAGAGGTAAAACTTGATAGAGCGACTTGTCCAGCGTCAGGTCCTTAGCCGAAACGTCGAGCGCAAGGCTGGGGTGATCATTCGGCCAGGCGACGAATCCGGAGACAGCGACATCGCCGGTGCCGTGCTTTCCCGAGAGGGATTGAATTTCCATCCGGCTGGGAAAGAGGTAGAGATCGCCCGTCAGCTTTGAGACGACGGGTGCGCCATCGACGGGCCAGATGGAGCCGTCACGCAGGCGCACGTTGAATTCATGGGTGATCTGCTCATCAGGCGATTGGGACGGCGGGAGTGACCAGACGCGGCCGGTCAGATCGAAGCGTGCCTGGGCGCCGACTTTTTCGAGCCAGGCGCGCTGGGCAGCGGGCATGGCCGCGAGAAGTTCCTTGTCGAGCGGGACATTTTCGGCACGAATGTGAATCTCGGGACGGACCTTCGTGATCTGGCCGAGTTGCTCACCTTTTTCCAGTGGACGGCCGATGCCCGCACGCCAACTGATCGTGCCATCGACATAGAGATCGGCGTTGCCGCGTTTCATGTGGGCACCGATGATATCGACAGCACCGTCCACGATGTGCAGCTTTCCTGTTACGTGCTTGAGAGGATAGGGGAAGACACCGAGCTTCCCCTCGGAATCCTTAAGGGTGATGACGGTATCGAGGTAGACCTTCGGGTTACCGAGGTTCTTGCGTACCTTGCAGACGAAATCGCCTTCGAAGATTGGGAGCAGGCCCTTCCCGTCGGCATCAAGGAAGCGGAACGCCTGGCGCACCTCGGGAGGGAAGGCGCGCGTGAGAGCCGGCTCGTTGTGGAAATCGTGGCCGACAACGGTGACGTCCACGGCGGGGTCACCAGGAAGCGGGCCAATGATGCCGTTGACGTTGACCACGACGTTCTGATTGGGGCCGCCCAGGACGCCCTGGCCCTTCAGGTTGATGATGCGCACGCAGTCCATTCCGCTCTCGGGATCCGGGCCGAACTGGATGCGGCCGCGTGCCTTGCGCATGGGGTAGGCGAACTTCGAGTAGCAAAGGCCGCCATCGACGATGTCCACGGTTCCCTGGACCTTGAGGCGGCTGTCTTCGCTGGGACGAGAGAGAAAGACTTTCAGATCACACTTGCCCCAGGGGCGAACCTGGTCGTAGATGTCGAGCACCTGCCGCGGCAGCGCACTGACATAGTGCGGAGAGGTCGGGATGATGATGTGCTCAGTGGGGCTGGAAGCGACGTGGATCTCGATCGGGGAGGCGGGCGAGTATCCCTTGATCTGCCCATCGATGTTCAGCAGGTTGTTCTCAATGCGGGCCTTCATGCCGGTGATCGAGATGCCGTCCTGGGTGAACTCGAATTTTCCGGAGACCTGGTCAAGATCGACGGGGGATGCTTCGACGAGGCTCTTGAGATAGTCGGCGCTGCCGTGTGCGTTCAATCCCGCCTGTCTGAAAAGATCCAGGGAATCGGCCGTCCACTGCTGCCGCTGCAGCTCAGTGGTGCTGAGCCATTCCTGCGGCTGGATCTTCAGCTTGACGCCGTTGAGTTCCATGACCACGCGGAAGGCTGCATCGCCGCCATCGCGCGGCGGCTGATAAACCATGACCGGCACATCAACGCGGCCGCGAAGATCGTGGCGCTCCGCGAACTGGCGGACCTGCTTGGGAAGCATGGAGCTGAGGCGCTGCAGCTCAATGTCGCGCACCTGAACGCTGAGGACACGAAGATTGCGATCGACCGAACCGGTGGCGGTCGGCCCCATGGCGGCGGGGCTGTCGCTGTCACCGCCGCGGCTCTGGAGCTCGAACATGAAACGCTGGCCGTCGGCGCTGGGAATGCAATGCGCTTCGATCGCCATGGAGGCGACACTGGTAGGATGGCCATCGTGGATTTCCGTGTAATCCACGCGGGCGTTGCGCAGCATGATTTCGGGCAGGACGATCGACTGGACGGGGCTGGACGGCTTGGTGGCGACGCGCGGCTCGCGGAAGAGTCGCTGGTAGTTCCATTGGCCGGTGTCCACGTTCTCCGTCAGATAGACGTGCGGATCGACCGCGACGATCTGGGCGGCTTCGATGCGTCCGGCAATGAGCTCGCGGATGCCGTACTTGATGTGGAACTGCTGGGCAGTGAACAGGGTTGAATTCTGACCCTTACCTGTGTGTACGGAGATTTTGACGTCCTTTAAGCGCAGGCCTTCAAAGATGGAAAGGTTGGCGGAGCCGATCTCGATCTTTCCCCCGATGAGCTGGGTTAGGTACTGCTGGGCCATGTTGCGCACGCGGTCGGCGTCGGTGAGATAGAGATAGCCGCCGATGATGCCGCAAAGGATGAGGAAGACGATCATCATCAGCACCCGGCGCAAGCGCGAGGGCTTGCGTCCGAACGCGTGGCCAGGCTGCCACGGGCGGTCGAAGAGGCGGTCGGGCGTGAGGAAGGATTGTGACATGAAAAGAAAAAGAAACTGTCAGATTTCAGCAACTCAACAATCGGCCGGGGCGGATGAGGACATCCCGGCAGCGAGAGAGCGGGTCTCCGATGTTCGACTGAATAGCAGAGCTTCCGCACCAGAGGCTGCTAATACCGCCATCGGCACTTCCGCCGGGATGCGGTATCGCAAAGAACCAACAGAGAGCATCGCAGCGACGCTAAGATAGACCGCCGATCCCAGCAGGAGCAATTTTGCCGATCGCGATAACGTCCCATATCCCATTCCGACCAGGACCAGCAGGTAAAACGGTGCGGCATACGCCCATGCGATGGCTACGTACAAACGTCGAGAGTATTCCGCGCTCAGCGGCTGGGGGCTCCACATACGCAAGAGTTTGATGACCGCGAACTGCGCAGCGCGGCCGGGATGGTCGTGCACGAACTCGCTGGCACGATCGGCAAGATAGCGGCTGCGGTCTACCTCGTTCATTCGATTCAACTGCGGCATCGCGCGGACGAAATCCTGGTTGCTGGCACCTGTGGCGTTGGGATTGAAGCCATCGTAGGCGGTGAAACCAGCGTTAGTATCGGTCCAGATCCAGGCGCCCAGAACATGGCGATTCCGCAGCGCCCACGGAAAGAGCACCAGCAGCGTCAGAACGAGCATGGTCGCCCCCACGGGGAGAGACCAGCGTTGGTACGGGCGGGGCTGGGCGCGGTTCACGATCCCGGCGAGCAGGCCAAGGAGAATCGGCAATCCGAGCGCCCCGGGGCGGACGAGCACACTTAGCGCCAGCACCAGGCCACCCCAGAGCCACCAGCGGCCGCTCCTCGCTGTCAGCAGGACCAGGCCCCAGGCGAGCATCGCGGTGAAGAGGGTCTCGGTGAGGATCAGGCCGGTGAAGTAAATGAGGAAGGGATTGAAGGCGACGATTGCGGCGGCGAATACGCGGCTGCCCCGGACAGCCATTGGCGAGCCAGAAGGAAGACGGCGAGAACGGTGAGCGTGCCGAGGATGGCCTGTGCGATTCTGACGGCACGGATGCCGGCGCCGCAGGCGGCGATGAAGGCGGGGTAGCCGGGGGTGCGAAAGGCGTGAACGATATCGTCAAAGCGGAGATCGACGAATTGCAGCCCGCGGCCGGCGAGGAGGTTGCGCAGCGGCGAGGTACTCGCGCTGATCGGGGAGGCTTGCGAGATGGCTGTCGTCTGTCGATCGAGTCAGTACCCAGCCCAGGCGCAAGGTAAGCGCCGCCAGCAGGAGGATGATCAGACATCGGTTGGTTGCCCGCAATGAAATCTCCGACAAGAGCAGTCTATCCTAAACCCGTAGTTTCACAGGCTCTTAGTTCGACTTTCGCACTTACGCGGCCTGCTTCACCGCATGAATGAGGCGTTTGAGGACGTTTCTGCTACCCGTGCCATGCAGGTGCATCGACAAAACGTCTTGCGTGAGGCTCTGACAACGCAGCGTGGCAGCCATATCCGCGAAGGAGGCATCGGTCTTGCCGATGTACCACGGTCGTGTCGGCGGCTGATAGGAACGATGCCCTTCGCGGCTGAACCACAACACCACCAGCGAATAGAGCAGCATCGCCACGGGCGCAGTCCGCTGCACCGCTTGCTTCATCCAGCCCTGGGCTCTTCAAATCCCAATTGTCCTTTGGCGTCGTGATGGGTCACTTCCAGTGACCAGCGTGCCGCGTAATGGGTCAGCACCTGCTCGGCACGGTCGCCGGGACAAGTCGAGAAAAACGCCTGAGGTTTGCGTCCGCCTGTCAGCGGCTCGACCGCGACGATCTTCAGCGTTCGATCGGGCGCGGCGTAGACGCGGGCGACGCATTCGGCCACGCGGCTCTTGTCTTTGCGTCCGTAGATGCTCAACGTCAGATGTCGGCAGCGTCCCTGGAGCATCTGCTGCGGCGTAGGCAGTCGTGTTCCGCGTTTGCGTGGCCGTCCGCCTTGGGACTGCTCGCCTGACCGGCGGCACATCGTACAACCGCGCATCCATCGTCAACCGGCTGGTCAGACCGCAGTTGAGCGGGAGCCTGCACAGCATGCTCTTGCCGCCGTAGGTCGCGTCGCCGATCACGTGAAACTGCCTGTTTTCGAACTGTCCGCACAACAATTGGAGCATCTGCACCGCAAGCTGCGGCTTGGTGTGATACGGCAGATTCTTCTTGTCCGCCGTCTTTTTGGAACATAGAGGCGAAAGAGGATCGGCAGGCAGAACCAGCGATCTCCGCAGAACGGGAGCTTGAGGGTCACGCCCAGAACCACCCAGCAGTGACCCCAATTGGTGATCGCCGTCCGGCGCGTCGAGAGCAGCGGGTCGTGGTGCATCCCGACGCCAAAGACCTTCAGGCCCCGCTTGCGTGCCAGCGTGTCATCGATGCCCAGCAGGATCAGACCGTTGAGCAACGGCACCATCAGCCCGAACACCGCCAATCCCAGTTCGTCCAGCGACCAGCACGCCGCGCGAAGAGGCGGTGGTACGCCGAGTGATGCTTGGTTCCCACCGCGTCGGCGGCGAGGATCATGCCGGTGACCGTGTGCAGCCGGGCGAAGACCCAGCCTCTGATCACGGTCAGGAAGCTGTCGAATGTCGGCGTGGTCATGACACAAGACAGCGGTTGCAACAGGTCCAGGAACGAGGGTACAAGAGACACGGGAGCCTCCTTGCTCAATGCTCTGGTCTTGCAACCTCGCATTGTCAGAGAGGCTTCTCTGGTTTTGGAACCGACGTTTTATCTGCTCAAAAAGTGCGAAAGGCGAACTTAGAGAGGTATCGGAACACGGCAAAAAAATGCTTGACGATCCGCGGGTTGGCATCTACAGTAGATTTGCTCGCCCGGGTCCCCCGGTGAGGTTCCCCCCCTCCTCACCACCGGGCGACTTTTTTCGCGCTCATCTACGAGCAATTTGGACGGTTCCACTTCGCTTGCCGCGGTTGTCATCTGGCTTTACAGTCCCTCCCGAGCCCTTGGGGCCGCTTCATATGTCTCAAGCAAAATCCATCGGCGTTACTCTTCTCGGCTGCGGCACCGTCGGTGGCGGGGTCGTGAACATCCTGACCCGCCAGGGAGAGCTATTGCTCCGGCGCACGGGCATCGAGTTTGAGCTGCGTCACGTCGTGGTGAGATCGGAGGCGGATTATCCGCCGGATGCGAAATCGCTGCCGATGTCGCTGGATGCCAACGCGGCGATCGACGATCCGAAGACGGATGTGGTCATCGAATTGATTGGGGGAACGGGCGTGGCGTTCAGCTTCGTGCAGCGGGCGGTTTCGCTGGGAAAGCCAGTCATCACGGCGAACAAGGCGCTTCTGGCAACGAAGGGTTTGGAGTTGTTCAAGCTCGCACGCGAGAAGAACACGTGCATCGCGTTCGAAGCTTCCGCGGGCGGAGGCATTCCGATCATCGACGCGCTTCAGCGCGGGCTAATTGCCAACCGCGTCGATGCGCTGCTGGGGATCGTCAACGGGACCTGCAACTTCATTCTCTCGCAGATGACGCAGAAGGGATGGAGCTACCAGCAGGCACTTAAGGAAGCGCAGGCGCAGGGATTTGCCGAGGCCAATCCGACGATGGATGTCTCCGGGATGGATTCGCTGCAAAAGCTGGCGATCCTCGCAGGGCTGGCATTCAACGTGCGGATTGACGAGTCGGATGTTTATCTCGAAGGGATCGACAAGCTGAACGCGGCGGATATTCAATTCGCCGGCGAGCTTGGGTACGTGGTGAAGCTGCTGGCGATCGCCGAGCGCGTTTTCGAGGGTTCGGGGGATTCGAACACTGGACCGATCTCGCTGCGCGTCCATCCCACGCTGGTTCACAAGTCGGATCTTCTGGCGCAGATATCGGGCTCCTTCAACGCGATCAGCTTTTATGGTCATGCGCTGGGGCATGCGCTCTTTTACGGGCGAGGGGCGGGGCGGATGCCGACGGCATCGGCGGTGGTGTCGGATCTGGTGGGTGTGGCGATCGGGACGACGCCGGCGCAGTTCCGGGCGCTCAATGTGTTTGCGGATCAAACAGCCAGGGCGAAGGTGTTGCCGTTTGCACAACTCGCATCGCGCTACTACCTGCGGCTGACGGCAAAGGACCAGCCGGGCGTACTGGCGCAGGTGACCAAGGTTCTGGGAGATCACCAGATCTCGATCGCTTCGTTCGTGCAGCACGAGTCGGCTGAAGGCGACGGCGCGGTTCCGCTGGTGTTGACCACACATCGCGCGGTCGAGGGAGCAGTGCAGAAGGCGCTGAGCGAGATCAACGGCCTGCCAACGATCAGCGCGCCGGCGGTTTGCCTGCGGATTATCGATCAGCCGGTGGAATTTGCGGTGGGTTGATTGACCGGTTGGTGGCGCATCCGGCGTCGAACCACTTCGGCTGAAGAATTCGGTGGAATGAAATGCAGGGTCGCCGGGGCTGCCGCGGCTTCGCCGTTACCGGTGGTCAGCGCTTTGGGAGGCGCCGCTTGCCTTCGGCAGTTCAACGGTTGCGCGAATCATCCAGTCACCCTTTTCGAACTTCTGGCCCAGGTCTCCTGGCAGTCCGACGCGGGAATCATTGTCACGTTTGGCATCGTAGAAGACGTATACGCCCTTGGTCGCTTCCGGATCGAAGCCCACGCAGATGATGAACTTTTGCGGAACGGGGGTGGGATCGACCTTCAGCTTGACCCATTCGTTGACGCCGCGAACGAACAACTTGTAGGGGAAGGTGAATCTATGAAACGGTTTGCCGGACTCATCGCAAACCCAGACGTGAAAATCCTCATCCGGTGGATGCGGCGTCCCGTAGCGCGAGCCATAGATCCGGACCGACGTGAGGGTGCAGTCGGGAGCAGGCGCCTCAAAGACAACCGCATGGCCGGAGCCGGCGATCGACATCTTACCGACGGGTTTGCCGTCATCGTGCGCCAATTCCTTGCTGACGGCGCCGGGCGGCGACGCGAGGGGACTCCGATCGGCGCCAAGTAACGTGATGCTGCTCAGGGCGACGCAGATCATCGCAAAAAGCTAAGAGTCAGTTTCAGAACCGTAGTTCATAGCTTCTCAATCGCGTAACGATCAGCGGCTGTGTTAGAAGTCAAGCGTTTTGAGGCTGCGGGTTCCACGGTTGATTCTCCTTCAGCATGAGGTTGAGGATCGTCAGCAGCTTGCGCATTGCCGCCACGACGATGACCTTGAATGGTTTGCCCGCTGCACGCAAGCGATCGGCGAAGCGTTTGAGTACCGGATTGCACTTGATGGCGCAGAACGCAGCCATGTAGAGCGCGCAGCGTACTGAAGCGCGTCCGCCGAAGGTGGTGCGCTGCCGCGCAAGGTTCCGCTGTCGCGGTTGATCGGCGCCACGCCCACCAGAGCGGCGATTTGCTGACGATTCAGCTTGCCCAGTTCCGGCAGGTCCGCCACCAGCGCACTGGCGGTGGTCTGGCCGACGCCGGGAACGCTCGTCAGCAGGTCACGTTTGTTTCGCCAGTCCTCATCCGACTCGATCAACTCCGCGATGCGGCGGTCCAGGTCCTCGCGCTGCTGTTCGAGCACGCGGATCACCTTGGCGATCATGCCGCGGGTCCGCTTGTCCTGCGGGATCTGCATGCGGGTCTTTTCCATTGCCAGCATCTGCGTCACCTGGCGGCGGCGCGTCACCAGATCGTCCAGAAGCATGCACTGTTCCGGCTGTTTCTCGCACAAACGCACGTGGCCGAGCTGCGCGAACTGCGCGAGCGTGGCGGCATCGATCTTGTCCGTCTTGGCCAGCTTTCCCAGCGCGGGCAAAGTTGCGTGCCTGCCGCGGGTTCACCACGGCGACCGCGAAGCCGGCGTCCAGCAGCTCCGATGCAACAAGGCGCTCGTAACGTCCGGTTGCTTCCAGCAACACGGTAGCGACCGTGTGCTGCTTCAGCAGCGCCACGATCTGTGCGATTCCGGCGTCGCTGTTGTCCACCGCCAGCGTCTGACCGCCGGGCAGCAGACATAACTCCAGTGACTTCTTCGAGAACGTCCATCCCGACATGAACAGGTGTAGGATTCATGGAGGCATCCCTTCCTCGCAAATGCGAGCTGGCGCGGCAGGCCGCGCCGCTCTGGCGGCTGTTCGGGCTTCTTCCAGGAGGCCGGCGGCGATCGAGCTTAGCGGCGGCGTGCGATGAGCGACGCCCAGGGAACAACGATCTGCCGCCGGCCGCGTTGTCGCAGCCTTCTTCGCTACGCTCAGAAGCCTGCGACAACGCATCTGTGATTGGAACACCGTTCACTGAAGAAGTGAACATACGAGGGAACAGGCAGCCAGGTCGTGGAAGGCTTGAAAGTGTTCGCCGAAGCGTTCGTAACACATCCTCAGGCGACGGAAGTGACTGAAGCAGGCCAGCGTGCGTTCCACCACGTAGCGGAAGCATCCCAAGCCGCTGCCGTGGGTGTCGTCGTTGCGTGGAGCAAGAAAGCTGATGACGCCCAGGCTGATCACCAGTGCGATCATCTCAGCGGTGCCATAGGCGCGGTCGCCAAAGATGCCGCCGGGCTTGCGTCGCGGTCTGCCGCGTGGCCCTTGTACTGCCGGCAGGGCGTCGAGCAACTCGGGCAGTTGCTTCTCGTCATTGACGTTGGCCGGCGTGGTGCGAACGACCAGCGGCACGCCCTCGGCGTCGGTCAGCACATGGCGTTTGCAGCCGGATTTGCGGCGATCGACAGGGTTGGGGCCGGTGTGAGAGCCCCCCTTAACGCACGCACCGATTGGCTGTCGACCACCACACGTTCGAGATCGACCCCGCCCGCCTTGCCCAGGCGGTTGAGCAGGCGCTGGTGCAGTTGGGGCCAGATGCCCAGTTTCGTCCAATCGCGGAAACGCCGCCAGCATGATGAGCCACTGACGCCGAAGACCTCCCTCGGGAGCATCTGCCAGGGGATGCCGGTGCGGTTGACGAAGATAATCCCGCGCAGGACCGAGCGATTGTCCACCGGCGGACGACCGCCCTTCGATGAGGCCGGCGGGGGTGGCGGCAAAAGCGGCTCGATTTCGTTCCAGAGTTCGTCGGGGAGCAGTTCCACTGCCATGAAAACGCCTCCATGCGCTAGCAGCCCGTGGTTTTATGGCCTACACGGCCTGAATCCATGATCTCGGCGCGAACGACAGAAGTTCGGCAAATTGCGCTGATTCCGCTTGCCCGGATCGCATCAGTCGCCCGGCTGCCGATCGGATCATCGTCCAGATCATCAGCAGCGCAAAAATGATTGCGTCACTCAGCCTCCGCGGCTTGAGCAGGCCGTATTTCACTCGCATCAGCAGCCCAAGGTTGAATCCCGCCACGTGGATCAGCACCCGCTTGGCGATGTTCTCCCGATGCCGCAGGTGCACTCGTCGCATCGCGCCGGTCTCGTAGTTGTGCGCGAACGATCGTTCCAGCAGTTCTCCCCGCTTGCGCATCAGTCCCTTGCCGCGCTCACCTTTGATCCGCCGGCGGTTGCCGTAGGTCGCGTCGCGGGCATCGAGTGCCCTGATTGAATCTTCTTCATTCGCACCGGTCATGTCGGACCAGTCTCGACGCCCTCGATCCGGCTCGCTGATGTAGCTGCGGATGTCCATCTCCGGCAGATCACGCATCGTGTCGTTGCTGTGATATCCCTTGTCGGCGACGACTTCGCTGGCCCAGGCATCGCTGATCTTGTCGCTCACCCGATCATCGTCCTTGATGGCACGCAGGTTCTCGGATGCCTGGTTGATCGTGTCGCAGAGGGTTTTGGTGTCGCCGACCACCGCGTCGCATACATTCACCGCCAGGATTGCACCGTGTCCCTCTTCGCCCATGTCTACGGCGTGTTCAGCCTTGTGGGCCAGATGGGTCGTGCCATCCTTCATCCTGGTGATCTTGGCATCCGGATCATGCGGGTTGGTCCAGTCGTCATTCGAGCCTTTGTTCTTGCGTTTGCGATCGAGCTTGGCCAGATCTTCCCGCGTCGGCGTCTCGATCCCGCTCTGCTTTGCCAGATCGGTGAGAAACTCCTGATACCCCTGACCGTTGTCCCTGCGGACGATGCTCCGCAACGCCGCGTTGGCTTCCAGCGTCGTCGAGTCCACGCCCATCGTCTTGCCATCGATCAGATTGTGATTCGCCAGGATCTTTAGCACATACCCGAACACTTCCTGGTGCGTCTCCAGGTCGATCAGTCTTCGCGTTCGCGAGATCGTCGAGTGATCCGGCGTCTGCTGGTCGATCGCATAACCCAGGAACAATCCCAGCGACTTGCTGTCCGAACAACGCCAGGCGATTCCACGCTCGGAATCCAATCCCTCGAAGTATCCCACCAGCAGGCAGCGAAAGTAGATGCCTGGCGCCAGACCCGGCCGGCCCACGTTGTCATGGTAAAACCTGGCGCAGAGCTTCTCGACGAACAGATCGAACTGATGCGCGCTCAGCACCTTGTTGACCGTGTCATAGAACGGGTTGGACTTGAACGACGGCAAATCGACCGTCGAGATGAACAGCGGTTGAGCGACTTCCTTGCGTTTTCCCAGGGCCATGCGGATCATCCTTGAATGCGTCCGCGGCATTTCAGCGCGGTCGGGGTTTGGCGTCAAGCGGGAAATCGACTTTCACCACGGGCTGCTAGTATTACTCCGTTAGATCAGTAAGGTTAGAGTGAGTGGCGGGATATGGGCATGAAGGGCGGTCGCCATGGATGGTCGATCACTGAATCGTCTGCGAAGGGAGTTGGGGGAATTCGTCGGGGACTTGATGTCGGACCTGCCGCGGCGGGATCAACGCCGGTGGGCGCAGATATATCTACGGGGTCTGCTGCTGGATGGAGATCGCAAGAGCATTGAGCCGATGGCCAGGCGGTTGGAGGAGATTGACGGCAGTAAGCAGGACTACGAGCAGTCGCTCCAGCAGTTGGTGAACCAGAGCCCCTGGCCGGCGGGCTTGGTGCGGGACCGACTGCAGCGGTGGGTGGCGGCGTCATCGGCGGCGCAGGTCCGACGGCATCTGGGCGGGTCCGCCGCGGCGTTCCAGCGGTTCCTGATCCTTGACGAGACGGGCTTTGCCAAGCAGGGGAAGAGTTCGGTGGGAGTGTCCCGGCAGTATTCGGGAACGCTGGGGAAGGTGGCCAGTTGCCAGATAGCGGTCACTTTGCAGTACGCGACCCAACCGGCAGCTAGAGCCAAAGGCGGGGAAGTGTTCTGCGTGGATATGCGGCTGTTCCTGCCGGAGAAGCAATGGGGTAACGACCGCAAGCGAATGACCCGCGCGGGGGTGCCGGACGACGTGGGGTACGAGCCCAAGTGGAAGATGGCCCTGACGATGTTGGAGCGGGCGAAGGCTAACGGGCTCAAGGGGGTAGTCTTGGCCGACGCCCTCTACGGGAGCGTCACCGAGTTCCGCCGGTCGCTGGAAAAGCAGGGGTGGACGTACTGCGTGGGGGTGGAGTCGACGCTGTCGGTGATTGACGCCGCCGAGGACCTGGGCGAGGTCCCATCGTGGTTGGGCAAGGGGCGGCCACCGACGCGGCCGTCCCGGGTCGCGGCGAAGGTCGCGGGGGTCTCCGTCAAACCATGGGCCGTGGACCACGCCGCCGACTTCCGCACGGTGAATTGGCGGGAAGGGAGCAAGGTCAGGAAGGGCAAGGCCAAGCTGTCTGGCCGTTTCGCCGCCTGGCGGGTCCGCCCGGCCCACCGTCTCAGTAACGGGCGCAGACCGCAGAGCGAGTGCTGGCTGCTGGCCGAGTGGCCCCGGGAGGAGGATGCCCCTACGAAGTACTTCTTCTCCAACCTGCCGGCGAAGGCCTCACTCCGGCAACTGGTCAGGACGGCCAAGGGGCGGTGGTGGGTAGAGCAGAGCTACCGGGAGATGAAGCAAGAGATGGGCCTCGACCACTTCGAGGGCAGGTCCTGGGTCGGATGGCACCACCACATGGTGCTCGTGATGCTCGCCTATGCCTTCGTCGTCGCCTACCGGCGACAAAAAAGGGGAGACACGGCCCGCCGCCGGTTAGCGTGCCCGAAGCCCGTCGCCTGATCCAGCACCTGCTGCTGTGCTGGGCCGGACGCTGCCCGGTTTGCGGACGGCGACTCGACGCCCACCGTGTCGTAAGTCGAACCGAAAGGAAGGATTCGAGTTAACGGAGTAATACTATGCACGTTGCAGCCAAGATCAACATAGCGAGGTTCGGTTCACGCCGTCAGGATTGGGAATTTCGTTGAGCTGATGGGGAGATGGGAATACTCTTCGACCAGTCGGCGGTATTCGCGGGCAACTTTGCGGGGGTGGCGGGCCAGGGTGTAAAGGCCGACGCGATTTACCGTGCCGCGCAGCTTCGTGAGGGCGGTGTCCCAGTCCTTCATATCGATCAGGCCAAACCAAGTGAAGCCGATAATAGGGACGCCGTCTTCGCGCAGGCGCAGGAGGTTCATCCATTCCTTCCAGAGCCATTCCACTGCGTACTGCGAGCTGCGGTTGGTTTCCGTGTGCATCACCGGCAGGCGGTAGCGGTCGTAGTACTGGCGGGTGATGACGTAATAGCCGTAAACTTCACCCGCGCCGATGGACTTGCCATCAGGCTTGAGCACATGCTCATTGGTGATGTAGTAGTCGGTCCCCATGATGCAATGCGTGCGGAGATGCCGCTGATCCATGAACCAGAGGTACTCCTCGGGCTTCATCCCGTTGGCCAGTACGTAGCGGTACATGGTGGCGCTGATGTCGTGGCCAAAGAGGAGATCGAGCGAGAGGAACCGCCGCTCGTTCATGAAGTGGGCCTGGGCGACGAGATCCGGCGAGCCCGGATGGACATATTCAGTGCTCTCGCTGTAAACGAAGATCGCGTCCGGACGAAGGTCGAGGATCGCCTTCATCGTCACGATTGACGCCTTCACGCCATTCTTGATGTTGTTCACGAAACCGACGTCGCTCATCATCCGCTCGTTCCACCAGCCGAAGGCTGCTGAAAAAAGCGCGGTCACGTAGATTTCATTCACCGGGGTGTAATAGCGCACCCACGGGTATCGCTCGGCGAAGGCGTGGGCGTACTCGCCAAATCGATCGGGCCATTCGGGGTTCTGAAAGTCCTTCAAGAAATCGGGCAGGCCGAAATGGCAGAGGTCGATAATTGGCACGATGCCGAGCCGGCGCATTTCGGCCATGATTGGATCGAGATCGGTCCAATGGTATTCCCCAGGCCCCGTCCAGATCCGGTAGATCGGCGGGCCGTAGCGCAGATAGCGCAGGCCCAGCTCGCGCACGAGCTTGAGGTCGGTGCGCCACATCTCGTAGTGTCCGGTGTCTCGAAGCTGGTCCACGCGTTGATTGCCTTCGATGGTCGGGCAGGAGCACTCGATCCCTACGCCGAACATGAAGCGCAGCGTATCGACCGGATCGGCAACGCGAATGGCGGGGGTCTGGGCGGGTTTGCCGGTCAAAGGATGGTTCTCCAGAGGCCGCTTGGCGGTCTTTTCGGCGATGATACCCAAGTGAGTCTGCAGTGGGAGGGAACGAAAGACGAACTGCGACGGGGCACAGCTCGCTAACCTTCGCGATTCTTTGCTGCCGCAAATCACAAACGGTTAGGGGCTCGCTGGTTCCGAACTGCCAGACCAGTTTGCCGCGGAGCTTCTGACCGGTTCTCATCACGAACGCCGGGAGCATCGCCCTCAGCACACTGCCGCAGTATTTCCCATGGTGGTCGCGGGGCCAGTCCGGCACTGATGTGCATCGCAGATCCCGTTGCGAAGGTGGATCAGCTTAGGATTAAGAAACCATCTCAAGTCGTGAGCCGGTGTAGCCTGCGGTACCAGAGCGGTGAAGTCCTAAGCTTGCTGGAAAAAGAGACGGGGTACATCCTTGTTGCTGGTGACAAAGCAAGGAGACCCCGTGAGCAAGAGATTACCCGCGTCCGTGCAGACCGACCAGCAGATTCGTGAACTTCTCGACAACGGCTGGGCCGGCGATGCCCGGTCGGAGCTGATCCGCCTGGGCGTGCAACGGATCATCGAAGAAGCTTTGGAACGGGAAGTTGGCCAGTTCCTTGGCCGCGGTTTCTATCAGCGTGAAGCCGGCGGGGCGGTGAAAGGCTACCGCAACGGCTATCGCACCGGCCGCCTCGACAGCGCCGAGGGCCAGATCCCCTTCGCCGTGCCGCAGGTGTCGGATACGGGGGGTGAGCCGTTCGAGTCGAAGGTCCGCCAGCACGTGAGCGGCCGCAGTCAGCAACTGGAGCAGTTGGCCACGGAGATGTTCGCCCGCGGCCTTTCGACCCGCGACAGCGAGGCGGCGTTCACCGATGCCGGGGGAAACAAGCTGCTGAGCAAGACGGCGGTCAGCGACATCACGGAAGTGCTCTGGCAGCAGTACGAGGCGTTTGCCACGCGCAATCTGGCGGGATACGAGATCGCGTATCTGTTCCTCGATGGGGTGGCTGAGCGTCTGAACCCGTCGGAGCGTCGCCAGGCGGTGCTGTGCGCCTGGGGCATCGATGTGGAAGGATTCAAGCATTTGCTGCATCTGGCGCCCGGGACCAAAGAGGACACGGTCAGTTGCCGGGAGTTCATTCAGGACATGAAGCGGCGTGGACTATGCGATCCGCTGCTGGTGACGACGGACGGGGCGCCGGGGCTGATCAAGGCGGCTGAAGAATGCTTCCCGCGATCGAGCCGCCAGCGATGTCTGGTGCACAAGATGCGTAACCTGCAGGCGAAAGTGACTGATGAGCAACTCTGGCCGGAGATCAAAGCAGAGGCGAACAGCGTCTATCAGGCGGCCAACCCCGAGACCGCGCGGCTGCTGAAAGAGCCGTTCATCAAGCGTTGGCAGAAGAAGTTCCCCACGGCGGTGGCGTGCTTCCTTGAAGACTTCGAGGCGTGCATCGCACACCTGGTCTTTCCGGTCACGCACCGCAAGGCGATCCGCTCGACCAATCTCCTGGAGCGATTGTTCGAGGAGAATCGCCGGCGGACCAAGGTGCTGCCGCACGCGTTCGGGGAGCGGCCGATGCTCAAGCTGATGTTCGCCGCGGTGCTCCGAGCTTCGGAGAAATGGCGGAAGCTCAAGGTGACCAACTTCGAACGCGAGCAACTACGACAGCTACGCCAGGAGATGAACGAGAACTTCAAGCGGCGGCACACCCCAGCCGTGCCGCCCGCCCCGTCCGCTTTTTCCAGCACAACTGGGACTTGACCACCAGAGCAAAGCACAAGCGAGTTGCACGACGGCCAGGTAGTTCTCCGCCTTCCTCTCATAACGGATGATGATCCCGCGGCAGCGGTTCAGCCAGCTGATCGTCCGCTCCACCACCCAGCGTCGGGCCTTGTGTCGCTTGCAACCCTGAGCATCTTTCTTCTCCTCGCCGATCTGCCGACAGTGCGGCTCGTAGCCGAAGACGCGGGCGGTCGCGTCCGAAGGTGCGCCACTGAACGCCTTGTCCAAACAAAGGTTCTGCTCCTGCTGACGCGGGTCCGGCGGCTCGACGATCACGGCCTCCAACGCATCCTGCAGCAGCAATGAGTCGTGTATGTTGGCTCCCTTCACGACCACGGCCACCGGACCGCCGTCGGCCTCGGTCAGCACGCCACGCTTCGTGCCGTTCTTCGCCCGGTCGGTTGGGTTTGCTCCGACTTGATCCCCCCGTGCCGGGCCTTGCCCAGGGCACAGTCGAAGCTCTGCCACTTCCAGTTGACGCCGGCCAGTTCCTCGCAGCCCTTGACCAGCAGCGCCCACAGGCGTCCGATCACGCCACGCTTCACCCAGCGTTGGAACGTGCGGTGGATGCTGGAGTCGTCGCCGAACTCCTTGGGGACCTGGTTCCACTGCACGCCACTGCGCATGCGGTAGATCACGCCATCCAGGGCCTTGCGTTGGTCGATGCGGTCGGGGCCGAACTTCGCCGGCGGGTCGTACTTCGCCAGCACCTGCCGGGCCTCTGCCCACAACGCATCGTCCACCCGCCAGATCGTCGGCAGCGGCTCCGCCCCCTTCTTCTTTCGCGCCATCCGTGGCTCCTTTCGTTATCGCCAGTTAACATACGTCAGAGACTTGAGATGGTTTCTAAGTGTCTCAAGTCGAAGGGAATCGCGGCAACTGGTCGTCCGTGCGTGCCGTTACGCGTTTCGCATCACCCAGGGTAGCGCCATGAGCCCCCCGCAGACTGCCAGAAGCGCCAAGAGGTTCGGAATGAAGTAAGGCACCACCATCAGCCCCAGGCCGGCGCCCAGCGGCACCATACGTCCCGCGTTTTTACCGTACATGAACATCCCCATCCCCACGGTACCGAAAACCAACGACGCCAGTACCACATTGATGTCCATACGTACTCCAGTCTGAGTTTCATCGGCATGCCGGGTGTCGCGGGTCAGTTGCAGATCGCTCCGATAAACCAACACCCGAGACCGGCTGAAGTACCCACCGGTCGGAATTCTGAAGATTCGCCCCCAAAAAGAACCCAGGCCGTTCTGGCGAGCGGCCCGGGTCAGCACTTCCCTTAAATATCGCAAATGAGGATTAGTCGTTATTTCCGCTGGTCTCTTCCAGCATCTTCCGCAAATAGCTGTTCTCGCGGCGCGTCGCTTCGAGATCGAAGACCAGATACTTGATGCTCAGGCGCAGATAGTCCAGGCTCTCCTGTAGGGAGCTGACGGTCTGGCGAAGACGCTCGTGGCGGGCACGCGTTTCGTCGGCCAGCTTCTCGAGCTTCTTGCGCTCGGCCGGGGGCAGCGTCGTGATCTCTCCCATAAGCTCTGCGAGCTTTGACTGAAATTCCTGCTCGTTCATTCTCAATCCACTCCCTCTATGCGTTGCGGCCTAAAGCGAATCCCGTTCCAGACCGCGCCGGAGAATTTTGTGCCGGGAAATCAACTCCTCACCGCAAAAAGCCCCGGCATCTGAACTTTTCGCATGGCGCATCCGGCATCAACTGTGCCGGATGTTGTTTCAAAGCAACCGACCATCCTGGTCGCGATGTGGCTGAACAACTTGCCGCGGTCTGTGTTGCCCATGGGCAACGCTGCGACGAATCAGCCAACAACCACCGCCGCATATCCCACGGCGTTATCGGGCCTCTGCGGCGCGACCGCCTGGAGCGTTTCGTAGCTGTTGGCGTGACGCAACAGGGTTGCCCGAGTTGCACCCGATAACCGGCAGGCCGCCAGCATCGCCGCGATGGCGCCTCCGCCGCAGGCATTCATTCTGGTCCGTACTTCCGGCACGATGCGGTCGATCGAAAAACTCTCGATCGTCTCCAGCAACCGCCGGTCGTTTTCCTTTGCCCAAGTCAGTGCATCCAGGCCGACGCCGGCCGGAACAAAATGGTAAGCCGGGCCGTAATGGGTCAGATCACTGCTGGCCAGGTAGACCACTTTGGCTTCACTGGCACTTACAACTCTGGCCGTTCGCTCACCGATCTCGATCGCTTCATCCAGAAGCGGCACCTCAATCGGCAGAATTCTCGCTTGAGGCCACGCCCGCTGGATCAGCGGCAATTCGACCTCCACGGCATGCTCGCGCACGTGGAATCGATCATCCACAACGAACAGCGGCGAGCTGTTTCGTACGCCAACCAAAACGTCCGCGGGCACTTCACTCGCTCCGCCGGGCACCCGCCACTCGCGAGAAACCGATAACACCGCAAACTCGAGCGGCATGGGCGTATGCACCGCGCCGAAGATGACCACGAGATCAGGCGTCATTCTCCGCGCAATCGTGCCGATCACTTCGCCGGCGATCGCGCCACTGCAAACCCAGCCCGCGTGGGGAACCACACCGCCGATCCAGGCAAACTGCTCAACAGCGGAATTGGTTCTGAGCATCCGCTGCGACACGATCCGGCACTGCTCATCCGCCGCAGGGTAAAACAAGCCGGCGACGGCGGGCAGCCGAACGGCGACTCGGCTCGGCCCGCTCATAAGCGCACTATACCCCCGCCCGGATTTTCACAGCAACGAGCAACGCCTTTCACGACAGCAAACCGCGCAAAATCGTGGAAAGCGAGGCAATATGAGACGTTTCGGCGAGCCTTGAGGGCCCGGTCTCCGGATTCACGGAATTTCACACGTAACGGTGCCGGCTGACCGACTACTGATGGTCGGCGCCCGCGGTATGCACATGCCCGTGCAACAATTCATCCGGCGTTGCATCCCGAACGTCAACCACCTGCACGTCGAAATTGAGCGTCTTTCCCGCCAGAGGATGGTTGGCATCTATCGTGATCTGCTCTGGCGCAATGTCCACAATCGTCAGTAAGCGTGGCCCGAGGTTCGTATTGGCCTGGAACTGCATGCCCGGCTTGAGTTCCGGAGCACCCTGAAATGCCGAGCGTGGCACTGCCTGAACGAGCTTCTCATCTCGGTTGCCGTAGCCTTTTTCGGGTGGCACGGAGACGTTCACCTTGTCCCCACTGTCCTTGCCTTCGAGCGCCTGCTCCAGTCCGGGTATCAGATGTCCGGCCCCGTGGATGTACGCGAGCGGCTGTCGTCCCTCAGAGCTGTCGAGCACCTGCCCCTGATCGCCAGTCAGCTTATAATCGAGCGAGACGACTTTATCCCTGGCGATCGGCATGACTTGCGCTCCTTTCAGGCAAAATCCGAATGTAAGCCAAGATTCCATTGCGACGCAATCTTCAAATCCGGATTTCTAACGATGTTTTCCAATCACTGGCGTCCTCAGGCGCGTAGGGGGTTACTTCCTCTTGCACGCAATTCCTAATGTCAGCGCTGCTCGCGCAGCCGCGCCTGCACGTTGTCCAAGACGTTCATGAAGTTGATGTAGCTGTCATAGGGGCTCTCATATGGGCTGAAATACGTGTGCACATCGCCGTCGGACCAGTACTTCGTGCACATGTAGTAGAAGTGGTCGCTCGTAGTGAGCTTGCGCCAATCGGCGATTAAATCGCCATCCCCCTTCTCCATCAGCGGAGCCTCCAGCTTATAGAGCTCATGCAGTGCGTTGCTCTGCATGGCATTCCCCAGCCATGCGGATAGATCGCGCTCGGTGTCCGCCCAGGAGATCATGTGGGGCACGTCGATCTCGCCTACGGGCTCGTAGGCGTCGATCACCTGTGAAGGTGTGAGAAAGTTGTTGTCGGGATGCTTGAGAATTTCGCCGGGGAGGTGGCGCAGAAAATCGAAAATTCCCGTATCCGCCCATTGGTGCTCGCCGAAGGTTTCGTAATCGATGAATAAATTGCAGACGAATCCGTTGCCGTTGATCTGGTTGACCCAGCGCGCGAATTTTTCTGCCGTGAGGGGCCACTGTTCCCAAGTCCGGTTCGAGAAGCGGAAGGCGATGTCGTCGCTCAGGCGGTAGTTCTTCAAGAGCAGCTTGATCTTCGATGTGTGCGGTGGCCTGTAGATGAAATTCGGCGAACGGTAGCCCAGAATGTGATCCGCACCTTCGGCAAGAATCCCGTCGTAGCCCATGTGACTGACGAAGAACGCCAGGTCGTTGTTGAAAATCAACTCGGTGTTGCGGAAGACTCGCGCATCCTGGCCAAAAAGCGCTTTGACTTTTGCGCGATGTAGATCTACCTGCGCTCGGAATTCCTCTCGTGAGTAGAGAAACGCCAGGGAATGATGGTAGGTCTCGGCAAGGAATTCGACGCAGCCGGTCTCGTTGAGTTGGTGAAAGGTTTCCATGAGCTCCGGCACGTAGCGCTCAAACTGCTCGAGCGCGGTGCCCGTGATGGAGAACGCGACGCGGAAGCGTCCATCGTGGGCGCGGATCGTCTCGAGCAGCATTCGATTGGCGGGGAGGTAGCACTTGTGAGCGACCTTCCGGCAGATCTCAGCGTTCTTGTGCTCGTCGAAGTAGTGCCGGTCGGTGTCAAAGACGCTGTAACGCCGAAGTCGGTACGGCTGATGAATCTGGAAGTAAAAGCAGACCGAAGCCATGCGGCGCCTCGAAAGCGATTGCGTGGACCTGATGCCCAAGCCTCACGGAATGGCGGCCATTCTACGCGCGGGTCGAAGTGAATCTACGTGCGACTTTTTTATACGCGTGTCCCATAACCGTGTCAGTTTCTCCACCACATTATGCACCACCCATGCGCTTGCGTATCAGTGGTTTGCAATTCGTGGTGGATAACTGTGTGAAGACTTGTCGATTTTTCTGCTCGTTCTTGACCGAAACGCGTATATTTCGTTGCGTCGTCGTACGTGAAAGCGTCCGGCGAAACAGGAAAAGGCTCCCCGAAATGAGCCCGGCCCTTTGAGACAACAGACCGTGCAAAGCAAGCAATTGCGGGCACGGCCGGGGCCGGCGGCCAGCGATCAGGCCACCCGCAACTAATTGGTCGAAAAAGACCAAAAGGCAAGTCGGGTTAAGATCGCCGCCAGTGGTGCCTGTGGCCATGCGAAGAGAGAGTCTTCCGTGCGTCGCGGCATCGGACCCAGCGGCTTGAGCCGTGCAGTAATGGACGGCAAAAAAGCTGCAGATCCTAGGAACGGGTCCGGGAAACGGGCGTCAGTTCAGTAGCAGCGATGCGAATGAGCCGGCGTTCAAGCGAAACCCCACGGCCGTCCAGTCGGGAAACCGCCAAGCCGCCCTGTTGGGCGAGCGCCGGCGCGATGAAAGCGCCGGGAACCGTCTGTATGAAGCATAACGCAAGGCATGCTTCATGCTGAATGGGCCGAGGCGGGCCCAGGCCGGGAGTCACTTGCCGAAGAATCGGCCCGATGCCAGAGGCAGGCTCGCAAGAGCTTACGAACAGGTCCACGCGGTGACGTCGCGAGTCACTTCGTGGGCCTTCTGGTTTTTATGCCCATCCGAAAAACCGGCAGGTATTCTCCGTTGTCATCCGGTCCACGTCTTCTGCCGCCAACTGCTTGATCTGCGCCACCATCCGCGCCGTGTGAGTCACAAAGGCCGGTTCATTGGTCTTGACCTTCCGCACCGGCTCGGGTGAAAGGTACGGAGCATCGGTCTCAACCAATAGCCGGTCCGTTGGTGTCAGCTTCACCACATCGCGAAGCGCATCGTTCTTCCTAAACGTGATGGGACCGGTAAAACCCAAAAGATAGCCGGCGTCGAGAATGCGCCTCGCTTCATCCGTTGTGCCGGTGAAGCAGTGAAAGACCGCCGGCACGCCTGCAAACTCCCGCAGCACCGCCAGCGTATCGTCCACTGCTTCGCGGCAATGGATGACGATCGGCTTATTCACCTCCTTGGCAAGCTGGATCTGCGCCTCAAACATCGCGCTGATGGTGGGGTGGTATCTCGCGGTAGTGATAGTCCAGTCCCATCTCGCCCAACGCCAGCACTCGTTCATCGCCTTGAATCTGTCTCAATCTTGCCACATCCGAGGGGTTGGCCTGCGCACTGTAATTCGGATGAATCCCTACGGCGCAGCGAACTTGTTCGTATTGACCGCAAACGTCGAGTGCGGTGACCGCATCGTTCAGATCTGTCGCGATCGTTATCATTCGCTCGACTCCAGCCTCCTGCGCTCGGTCAATAACAGCACCGAGTTGGACAAAAAGCCGCGGGTCCGTGAGATGGCAATGCGAATCGATCATTGGCCCAGTGTACTGGGCAGAGACTCGCGAAGCACAACGCTCGGCAAGCGGCCAGCGCAGTCAGAAGGCGCGAACACGCGTTCGCGCCCTCCGTCTCGGCTCAATCTGTGGTGGAAGCGGGAACTGCTAAGGATTGTCCACGTCCTTCTTCTCCGTCTTGGTGACGTTGCCGTTGGAGTCTTCGGTCACCTTCTTTTCCTTGACAGTCGTCTGGCCGTTGGGCTTCTCCTGGACCGTCTTTTCGTGCTCGAGCGTGCGGTCGCAGCCAGTGAGCATCGGAACTCCGCCAAACGCAATGGCACACGCGATCGCAAAAATCAACAGACGTTGCATGGTCGGCTCCTTTCGATAAATGCAACCAACCCAACCGTTTCAAAGCCCGTGCCAAATTGCAGAACCCGCTCTTTCGCGGCCATAGCGGGGCATGCCCTGCTTAAGTAAAGTGATAGGATTACCCGCCTTTACAGAGGAATACGTATGGAAACGACAGGAACGACCATCAACTACGACGATTTTGCCAAGCTCGATCTTCGCGTCGCGACGGTTATTGAATGCAAGCCTCACGACAACGCCGATAAGTTGTTGGTGTTGCAGATCGACCTTGGGACGGAAAAGCGCCAGATTTGTGCGGGACTTCGCCAGCACTACGCGCCCGAGCAATTGGTAGGGAAACAGATCGTGGTCGTGGCAAACCTCGCTCCGCGGCAGATGCGAGGGGAGATCAGCAATGGCATGCTCCTGGCGGCGACAGATCCGGCCACGGGAAAGGTGATTGTGATCACGCCAGCCGAAGCGACCAGTCAAGGCAGCAAGGTCAGTTAAGCGGGACGATCCATGACCGTCGATGAAGCCATCGGACAAGGTCTGACGTTTCACCGAGCGGGAAAGCTCCAGGAGGCGGAGCAGCGCTATCGCGCAGTCCTCCAGCAAGTCCATCACCCGGCAGCGTTACACCTTCTAGGTGTTGTGCTATATCAGCGGGGACAATTGTCACCGGCGCGAGCTGATCGAGCAGTCGCTCGCGATCGAGCCCAATGACTTTGCCGCGCAGAACAATCTCGCAGAGGTTTACAAGAGTCTGGGCGAATTCGATAAAGCGCTCAGCCACGCGCGCCGCTCGCTGGAGCTCAAACCCGGTTTTGCGCCGGCCCATGCCTGCATCGCCGAGGCCCTGCTGCAACTTGGCCAGATCCATGAAGCGGGCGAACACGCGAAGACGGCGGTGACTGTCGCGCCAAACGACCCGAATGCCCATCTCATCCGCGCCCGCTGTCTTCTGCTCAATGGCCAACTCACCCATGCCTGGCCCGAGTACGAATGGCGTCTGCGAAAATTTCCGCAGCTCCGCCGGCAATTGCCGATGCAGCGCTGGACCGGCGGCAAGATCACCGGCAAAAGCATTCTCCTCACTGCCGAGCAGGGCTTTGGCGACACGATTCAGTTCGTCCGCTATGCCAACGTGCTGGCCGATCGTGACGCTGAGGTTTATGTGGAGTGCCACGGTGAGTTGCAGCGGCTGGTGAGCCAGGTCGGCGGTGTGGTTTCGGCGGTGGCGGTCGGACAGTCGCTGCCGCGATGCGATTTTCACATTCCGCTGCCAAGTCTTCCGCTCGCGTTCAACACGTCGATCAAGACGATTCCTGTCGAGATACCGTATCTCTCGCCACATCCGAAGCTCATGGACGCCTGGCGCGAGATGATCAAATCGGATTCCAATCCGCTGAAGATCGGGCTGGCGTGCGCTGGCAGGCGGACGCACGAGATGGACCGCCATCGCTCCTGTCCGCCTGAGCTGTTGGCGCCGCTCGCCTCAATTGAAAACGTGACGTTTTACAGCCTTCAAAAGGAATCGAAGCTGGCCGAATCCGATCCGCTCAAGGTCATTGACCTGACCATGCGGATGAGCGACTTCGCGGACACAGCCGGATTGATCGCGAACCTCGACCTCGTGATCACCGTGGACACCGCGGTTGCGCACCTGGCCGGCGCGATGAACAAGCCGGTGTGGATCATGTTGCCGTTCGCGCCGGAGTGGCGCTGGATGCTGACGCGCGAAGATAGCCCCTGGTATCCCACGGCAAAACTCTTCCGCCAGCCCATACGTGGGGATTGGAACAGCGTCATTGAGTCGATGTGCGAAGAGCTTACGCGGTTCACACCACCGCGCAATTAACTCGCGATTGTGATCCAAATCATGATCAGCGCAATGATCATTCCGATGACAGCGATGAATGCCACGCTGGCATTGAACGTTCTCGGTAAATCGCTCCTGGTGCAGGCCCGCAACCCTCCATCCCGCCAGGTACGTGGAGGCTGGCTCTCGGCTAGAAGTGTTGTATCACGGCAGCGAGCACGAACATTCCGATGGCCGTGATCACCATTGCGTTCCCCGCCCGGGCCAGATGATCTCGCCGCGGCTTGATCATTCGGCCTTCATCTCCCCGAGCATTTGCTCGATAATTTCGCGAATCGTTCCGTACTCGAAGCCGCGGCGCTGGAGCAAACCTGCCAGGCGCCGACGGGCGACTGTGGGTTCGAGTTTCCGGAGTCGGTCCGACCGCTTTCGAGCAAGCTCGCGAGCCACGGCGATGTTGTCAGTGCTACCGTACACATCTTCGATCGCCCGGCTTGCCGCGTCGCGATTTACGCCAGCCTTGAGCAGCTCCAGCATTGCCCGCCGCGGGCCGTGCTGCTTGTGATGAAGCGCGGCCATCGCTTGGGTTCGCGCAAATCTTTCGTCATCGAGATACCCCAGCCGTACCAGTTCCTCAATGGTTGCTTCGATGACATCCTCGCCCCACTGCTTTCGCGCAAGCTTCCTGCGCACCTGGGCGACGCTGTGGAGCCGTAATGTCAGCAGCCTCAGGGCGGTGTCAAAGCACTCCTGCTTGACTTCTCCATACTTGATCGCCTGCACCTGTTGATCGCTGATCGACAATCCCTCACGGAGGCGAAAACGAGCGACAACATTGAGGTGGCAGCCAAAGGCAAAATGGCCGTCGAGAAAGACGTTCCGCCGTTTCCTTTGCCGTCGCTGTTCAGTAATCCGGGTAATCGTCGGCATCCGCAGCGATGTTACCGCCCCACCGCGGGCGGGTTCAATGCGAACGCCGTCGGGAAAGCCGATTGCGTTTGCTGCCGGGATGAGCGCGGCTTGTCACCGGCCGGAAGACCCGATCGGGCTTCGGTCTGCGAATCCACCAAAGAAACGGCTGAAGCCGGGCGCATTCCGCAGAGCCGCGATGCTGGCAAAGCTGCGGGCGAGATCCGTATTGCCAAACGTCGCGTGAATCTGCTGGTGACAGGGTCTACAGATCGGCACGCGATGCTCGGCCCTGCCGCCTTTTTCCTGCGGCTTGAGATGATGCTGAGTCATGAGGCTGCGTGGGACGTGCCGGCCGCACAACTCACACCGCGCCCAGTTTGGCGGATGGTCCATTGGCATACGTTGTAGTCGTTCTCAGAAACCGCGGTGTGCGACCTCCAGGCGATATGCCCGCAGCGCCTGCCGCCAGGGGCGCATGCGATGGCCGGTTTTCCGCTCATATGCTGAGACGTCGAGCACGCTGTACGCCGGCCGGATGGCGGAGTTCTGGCGCTGCTTGCGCCAGTCGGCACTGGTGATCGGTGAGAGTTGCGTCTTCTCGTCGAATTCCTCCAGAATCGCCCGGGTGAAGTCGAACCAACTCACCGAGCCCTGGTTGACGACGTGATAGATTCCGCGAGCGCCGGCATCGAGCAAGCGCAGCGTCGCTTCGGCAAGGTCACCGGTAAACGTCGGCGAGCCGACCTGATCGCTGACAACGGTCAGCGGCTTCTTCTTGCGCGAGTTCGACCATTGTTCTCGGAAAGCACGGTCCACCCGGACCATACAGCCAAGCCGTGCGGATGATCAGCGATTCCGCGCCCGCATTCCGTTCCCCCAGCAGCTTGGATCGCCCGTAAGCTGACCGTGGGTTTGGCGCATCGGCCGGAACGTACGGCTCGCGCTTGGTTCCATCGAACACAAAATCCGTGCTGTAATGGACGAGCTGCGCGGAATACTCGCGGCACCTGGCCGCAAGTGTCGCCACGGCCTCCCCGTTGACGGCGTTTGCGCGCTCCGGCTTTTCCTCGGCCACGTCCACCTTGGTGTACGCCGCACAGTTCAGCAGCAACGATGGGCGGTATCGCTCAAACACACGGGCTACGGATTGGGAATCGGTGATGTCCAACTCCGCACGTCCCATCACCGTTGCGCGCTTCGACCGGTTTGCCAACGCGCGGGCAAGCGCACCGGCAAGCATGCCCTTGCCACCAGTGATCAGGATCGAATCGTCAAGTGACATCGGCGTGAAATTAGCTCTGCCCCGCCAGTCTGTCGATGCCGTCGACGGTCAGACGGCAGATTCGCCAGTCCGGCAGCGCCTCGGCTCCGATCCGTCGATAGAAACCGATGGCCGGTTCGTTCCAGTCGAGCACGGACCACTCAAGCCGGCCGCAGTGCCGCTCGCGCGCGATTTGTGCCAGCTTCCGCAACAGCGCCTTGCCCACTCCGCGTCCGCGCATCTGTGGCAGGACAAACAGATCCTCAAGATAGATCCCGGGCTTCGCCAGAAAGGTGGAGTAGTTGTGAAAGAAGAGCGAAAAACCGGCGGGGTCTTGTCCGAGCCGAGCGATCAGCACCTCCGCGTAGCGATTCTCGCCGAACAGCGTCTGTCGGAGATCTGCCTCCGTTGCCGTCATTGTGTGCGACAGTTTCTCATACTCGGCCAATCCACGGATAAAGCACAGGATGACCGGCACGTCAGCCTCGGTGGCGGGCGAGATGGTGATGGCTTGCTCGATGCCCATGTCACCTGATCGCAGACAAATCACCGTCCTGCGTACTGCATTTCGTAATACTTCAGGTACTCGCCGCTCTTGATTGCCCGCCACCAGCCCTGGTTGTCCTTGAACCACTGGATGGTCGTCTTGATCGCTTCGTCAAACCGATGCTTCGGCTCCCATCCGAGCTCGCGTTTGATCTTATTCGCGTCAATCGCATATCGGCGGTCGTGGCCCGGCCGGTCCTTCACATATTGCACGCCCTCGTCCCAGCTCTTGCCCATTTCGTGCAGAATCGTCTCGACGATCCTGCGATTGGCCATCTCGTTGTTCCCGCCGATGTTGTAGACTTCCCCGAACTCACCCTGGTTCAGTACCGTCCAGATGGCCTCGCAATGATCTTCGACGTACAGCCAGTCGCGAACGTTCATGCCGTCGCCATAGAGCGGGATCTTCTTGCCTTCCATCAGGTTCGTCACGAACAGCGGGATCGCCTTCTCTGGAAACTGGTACGGCCCGTAGTTGTTGGAGCAGCGGGTCGTCAGGACCGGCATTTTGAACGTATGGAAGTATGAGCGGACGAGGCAATCCGCGCCGGCCTTGCTGGCGCTGTACGGACTGTTGGGTGCCAGCGGCGTCTCTTCCGTGAACTTCACCTCCGGCCGGTTCTCAGGCAGCGAGCCGTATACCTCGTCCGTGCTCACTTGCAGGAATTTGTAAACATGCTTTGCCTTGGCGATGTCCAGAAGCACCTGCGTTCCAGCCACATTTGTCTGCACGAACGGCGCTGATCCGAGGATGCTGCGATCGACGTGGCTCTCCGCCGCGAAATTCACCACTTCGGTGACAGCATGCGTTTCCCACGTCTCTTTGACCCTCTCGGCATCGCAGATGTCGCCGCGAACGAACATCACCCGCTTCTCGTCCAGCACGCCTTCAAGATTGGCGATGTTTCCCGCATAGGTAAGCTTGTCGTAGGCAATGAGCTTCACCGGCTCATCGCGCTTTGCGACCATGCGCACGAAATTTGCGCCGATGAATCCTGCTGCCCCTGTAACGAGAATCGTCCGTATATCGCTCATGGTGTTATCAGTCGGCCGGCTTCGGCATCGCGCAACACGCGCAGAGATACCGTCCATAGTCGCATTTCCCGGCCTGATCGATCAGCTTCCCAAGCTGCTTCGCGTCGATGTAGCCCCGTGCAAACGCAATCTCCTCGATGCACGCGACCTTGAGCCCCTGCCGCTCCTCAAGCGTCTGCACAAACTGCGAGCTGCTCAACAACGAGTCGTACGTCCCGGTGTCCAGCCACGCGATACCCCGGCCCATGGGCTGCACCGTCAATTCTCCCCGCGAGAGATAGATGCGGTTGACGTCGGTGATCTCGAGCTCTCCCCGTCCCGACGGCTTGAGATTTGCGCGATGTTCACAACGTCTCCATCGTAAAAATACAGCCCTACCACGGCCCAGTTGCTTCGCGGTTGTTTCGGTTTCTCCTCGATGGTCAGCGCCTTGAATCCGCCGTCAAATTCGATGACCCCGTAGCGCTCGGGATCCTTCACCTGGTAGGCGAATACCCGCGCCGCGAGTCAGGGCCGCCGACTGCTCGAGCATCGTCGTCAGATCATGGCCATAAAAGACATTGTCCCCCAGGATCAGACACACCGGACTGTCGCCGACGAACTCCGCGCCGATGGTAAAAGCCTGGGCGATTCCCTTCGGTTCCGGCTGGACCTTGTAGGATAGCGAAAGCCCCACCTGAGCGCCGTCGCCCAGCAAGGTCTGGATCATCGGCAGATCCCGCGGCGTGCTGATGATCAAGATCTCGCGCATGCCTGCCAGCATCAGCACGCTCAGCGGATAGTAGATCGTCGGCTTGTCGTACACCGGCAAGAGTTGCTTGCTGATGCAGCGCGTCAGCGGATAGAGCCGCGTTCCAGCCCCACCGGCAAGGATGATCCCTTTCATGCTTTGCGGCTCCCGAACGACCGATAAACCGCGCCCTCGATTCAGGCGCAAGGTACACCTGACGATACATCGGCCATCCGAGGCTTGCCAGTGCGTCAGGTCGAGGTAACGGGCGGAAACGATCAGAAAACCTGCAGCACATCCTTGAGTCGCGGATGCTCGAGGTCACGTTTCGACAGGATCGCCTGCGCGGGATTGAATCCCCAATCAATAGCCAGATCCGGGTCGTTCCACTGAATCCCCCGCTCATGCTGCGGCGAATAGTAGCTGGAAACCTTGTAGACGACCTCACTGTCGGGTTCGAGCGTGACAAACCCGTGGGCGAAGCCGATGGGGATGAAGATCTGCCGCCAGTTTTCGGCACTGATCACGGCCGTGACGTGCCGGCCGAACGTGGGGGACGATCGGCGGATATCCACTGCGACATCCAGGATCGCTCCGTGCACCACCCGCACAAGCTTGTCCTGCGCCATCGGGCGCGATCTGATAGTGCAGCCCCCGCACAACACCCTTCTGCACCGAAAGGGAATGGTTATCCTGCACGAAATCCACGTCGATTCCCGACTCGCACAGGAATTTACGATTGAAGGTCTCAGAGAAGAAACCACGATGATCGCCGAATTTCTTCGGGACCAGGATCTTCACATCAGGGATTTCTGTGGGCACGATCTGCATGGCACAAAACACGGCAGTCTCGCGCCGCGCATGCGCTTATAGATAACCCGCCGACGCCGCTTTGGCTATCGAGGGCATGGTCGCCCAAAGCGGCTTTACAGCAAATCGTTCAGGGAGGTCCACTTCGCCAGCACGTGGCTGCCCACGCCGCCCATGACCATGAACGCCGCAAGGACGATCAGCCCCATCAGCAGCGAGTACTCGAGCATCTCACCGCCCTGCTCATCCCGCAGGACTTGGCACAACATTGACGTGACCTTCCGCATACAGCACCTTCCAACTCCGGCGAGCACACAGAGTGTTCACCAGGAATTGAGATGAGGAAGCGCTGCAGATGAGAATCTCTCATCCAACGACGGGTTTGCACGCGAAGCACGGCAACTCTTGACGCCCTTAGCGATGAGAGCCCGGCACGTTCTCGTTTGTTGAAGCGCGATTTGATTTATCGGACGTGATCGAGATGGAGCCGGAGCGCGACGATGTCAACTCGACGCGCTCCGGTCCTGCATCGTCTCTACAGCGACGAATTCAGTGACGTCCAGCGGGCCAGCACCTTGCCACCCACCGATGTAATGACCGCGATCGCCGCCACCACGATCAAGCCGGCAATCAGCGCATATTCCAGAACTTCACCACCCGCTTCATCACGCACCAGCCGACGCAGAACCCTGTTTACATGACCCATGACCAAATCTCCAATTGGCGAGCACCGGGAATGTCGAATACATCTATTGGTGCTTGCGAATCCGAAGATGAAGAATTCTCATTACCCGGCCGCCTACTGCGTGAATCCAGGCCAACTCTGTCGCCCGTGCCAGTGCTTGCGGATCGCGAAGATGAAAATATCCTGCGCGACAGATGTAATCGCGCCGCTTATCGGACAACGTCTTCGCACATGAAGGAGTTCATTCAATGAAACAGGCCATCGCGCTATTGGGGCTTGGCGTTGCTCTTATCGGCTGCCATTCAGAGGCACCGCGTCCGCTCGATCGGGTTAGCGAACAGAGGATCACCGCCGCGGCAGTCCCCGAAAAGACGCGACTGGCGTTTGAAAAGGATCACCCCGGCGTGCACGTCGATGAAGCCCGCAAGCTGATCAAGAACAACGGCGACGTTCACTACGAGTTCAAATTCAACGAACGTGACGGCCGAAAGGGCGAGGCAGAATATGATGCCGAGGGAGAGAAGGCGATCCCCTGACTGTGCTGGTGACCTGCAGGGTGGGCTTTGGCACTGGGGGGTTTGCACGGTGTGGGTACGGGGAGGGTACGGTGTGGGTCGGTCATTTTGCATAAGCGGGGGTGAATATGTTGGATGGGCTCCGTCGAGCCGTTTTCTGGGGATTTGCCGGGGATGGGGTCGGTTGAGCGGCCCCAGTGGCGGGACGCGTCCTTGTGGCCTGCGATTTAACACTACAGCGCTGAGCTGGCGATTTCAGCCCAGAACTGCGGTCAACACATGAACAGACAATAACTTAAGAACGATCCAGCGCTGAAGTGCTAAAAGGGCTCCTCTGGCCGCTTTGCCGCTACGACAAATTGTCATGTTCGGACCGCCATGTCCTCACATCGCCCCAAAACCGGGTCGGCGGCCGGGTGGGGATGGTACGGTACTACAACGGTGAGAGTACGGTGTGGGCCGGGAGGAGATTGGGCGCAACATGGGAGCGGAATGTCCTCTGCTGGGATGCTTCTTCACAAACGGGCTGGTGATCATGTTGCCTGGATGAGAGGGGCCATTCTCCTACCCTTAGCGCAGGGTTCAAACCCGGCCGTCGAAAGGCGTTGCCGAAGCGACCCGGAGACCCTGCAGGGCTTGCGGCCAGTCAGCGCTGTAGGGCGTCTCGATGGTGCGGAAGAGGTACACGCGGAAGCGCCTGACGCTGGAGGCGAGGCGGTCGTTCAAGAGCGTCGAGGTGATCGACGTGCTCAGGGAACTGCTCATCTGCGGGATGCCGCTGCACATCCGCGGCGACAATGGGCCGGAGTTCATCGTCCAGGCGATCCGCTCGTGGCTGGACTCGACGCGGGTCCGGACGCTGTACATCGAGCCGGGCAGGTGCATGGGAGAACGGCTATGCCGAGAGCTTCCACGGACGGCTGCGGGATGAGCTGCTGGATGCGGAGCTGTTCACTTCTCTGGCGGAGGCCAGGATGTTGAGCGTGCAGTGGCGGCTGGAGTACAACCACCGGCGACCGCATTCGAGCCTGGGGTACGTGCCCCCGGCGGCGTTCGCCGCGACGCTTGCCCTGACTCCGCTCCGGGCTGCGCCCTGGGTAACGTCTGGGCAAGCCAAGCCCAAAGAGGTAATACGCTCATCGCGAGTGGTACAGAGATCGGGGGAAGGTCACCGTCGTACTCACTCATTCGATGTGATCTTCTCCAACAGCCTCCTTCATCACGTGCCCGATCCGCTTCCATTGTGGCAGGAAATCAAGCGGCGTGCCGCACCCGTCTTGCGACGCTCACCGTCGAGACCGTGACAGATCGGCACCTCGGTGTGTTCGGAAATCTCAAATCATGCGGGCACGATCTGGCCTTGAGCCCGCGGGCGCTATAATAATCTCCTCCCATGTCCCAGGAACGCCACTCGACAGCCGAAGACCAGCGACTTATCGAGGATGCTCAGCGCACGAAAAACTGGAAACGTTGGGGGCCCTATCTTTCCGAGCGACAATGGGGAACCGTGCGTGAGGATTACTCGCCGAACGGCGACTGCTGGCATTATTTCTCCCATGATCAGGCGCGCTCCGCGCCTATCGCTGGGGCGAGGATGGCCTGCTGGGAATCTGCGACCGCGAATGCCGGCTCTGCTTTTCGCTCGCACTCTGGAACGGACACGATCCGATTCTCAAGGAGCGTTTGTTCGGCCTGTCCAACGATGAGGGCAACCACGGCGAGGACGTCAAAGAGGAGTATTACTACGTCGATTCGACGCCCACGCATGCTTATCTCAAGGCGCTCTACAAATACCCGCAGCGCGAGTATCCGTACCAGCAGCTCGTCGATGAGAATCGCCGGCGCAGTAAAAACGATCCGGAATTCGAGCTTGTGGATACCGGCATCTTCTCCGAGGACCGCTACTTTGACGTGCAGGCGGAATACGCCAAGACATCGCCGAACGACATTCTCATCAAGATTACCGCAACCAACCATGGACCTGATCCGGCTACGATCCACTTGGTTCCGCAGCTTTATTTTCGAAATACTTGGGCCTGGGGCCGGCGACAAGAAGGCTACGCGGGCAAGCCGCGCATGCGCCTGCTCGACAACGGCTCCGTCGAATGCACACATGCAACGCTGGGGCAGTTCGTTTTCCGCGCTGACACGTTCGATGGCCATCCACCGAAGCTTCTCTTTACCGAAAACGAAACCAACCTGGCCCGCCTGTTCCATGCGGAAAACTATTACCCATACGTGCGCGATGCGTTTCACGAGTACTTGATTCGCGGCGTCGGCACCGCCATTAATCCCGCCAACATGGGCACGAAATGCGGGGCGTATTACGGCGTGTTGTTGCAACCGGGGGCGTCCGTAACGATCCGCCTGCGCCTCAGTGCCGAGGACGAGCAGCCGGCTCAGCCGTTCGGCGCCGAATTTGATCGCGCCTTTAAACAGCGGACGAAGGAGGCAGATGATTTCTACGCCGCCCGCATCCCGGGCACATTGACTGCCTCGCAGCAGCAGGTCGCCCGCCAGGCCTATGCCGGCCTGCTCTGGTCCAAGCAGTTCTATCACTATGTGGTGCAGGACTGGCTCAAGGGCGACCCCGCACAGCCAGCGCCGCCGCCTGAGCGGTGGCACGGTCGGAACCATGACTGGAAGCACCTCTACTCCCGCGACGTGATCTCCATGCCTGACAAGTGGGAGTATCCGTGGTTTGCCAGTTGGGATCTGGCGTTTCACCTGGTCACGCTCGCCGACATCGATCCGCAGTTTGCCAAGGATCAATTGCTGCTCTTTCTGCGCGAGTGGTACATGCACGCTCAGGGGCAGATCCCGGCGTACGAGTTCAGCTTCTCGGATGTCAATCCACCGGTGCATGCCTGGGCGGTTTGGCGTGTCTATAAGATCAGCGGCGCCCGCGGCCGCCGCGATCTGGCGTTCCTGGAGCGAGCGTTTCACAAGCTACTGATCAACTTCACGTGGTGGGTGAACCGCAAGGACGTCAACGGCAAGAACATCTTCGGCGGCGGCTTCTTGGGGTTGGACAACATCGGCGTATTCGATCGATCAAGCCCCTTACCCTTCGGCGAATCCCTCGAGCAAGCGGACGGCACCGCCTGGATGGCGTTTTTCTGTGGAACGATGCTTTCGATCGCCCTGGAACTGGCCGGCAAAGATCCCGTCTATGAAGATGTCGCCAGCAAGTTCTTCGAACATTTCGTGGGGATCGTGGACGCCATCAATACACTCGGCGGCACAGGGCTCTGGGATGACGACGACGGCTTCTATTACGACCACGTTCTGTTTCGGCGCGAGACGTCGGGGCCTGGATCGGCCGAAACCAAAGCGGTTCCGATCAAACTGCGTTCGATGGTCGGCCTGGTGCCACTGTTTGCCGTCGAGGTTCTTGACGATCGCGTGATCGGGCGGCTCGCCGGCTTCAAGAAGCGTATGGACTGGTTCTTGACGAACCGCTCCGACCTGGCGCGTTTCATCTCCTATGGCGTGACCGACACTCGCCACACCCGGCGGCTGCTGGCCGTGCCGTCGAGGGAAAAACTTGGGCGCATGCTGAAATACGTCTTTTCGGAGAATGAGTTTCTCTCGCCCAACGGTCTGCGCTCGCTCTCGCGCATCCATCTGGATCAACCATACACGTTTTTTGTCGATGGCAAAAAGCTCGAAGCCCATTACACGCCGGGACCTTCGGATACGTCACTCTTTGGCGGGAACTCCAACTGGCGCGGGCCCATCTGGTTCCCCCTCAATTACCTCTTCGTCGAAGCCCTTGAGCGATATCACCATTTTTACGGCGATTCGTTCCAGATCGAATACCCGACCGGTTCGGGCAAACAGATGTCGCTCAAGCAAATCTCAGACGACCTAGCCCGCCGGCTCACAAACCTCTTTATCGCACAGCCCTCCAAGGCCGGAAGTCCCGCGCAAATTCCGGCACTGGATGATCGCTACGCGAACGATCCCAACTATCAGAACCTGTTGCTGTTCAACGAATACTTCCACGGCGATACCGGCCAGGGACTTGGCGCTTCCCACCAGACTGGCTGGACGTCGCTGGTCGCGCGTCTGCTCCTCAAACTCGCTCCCGACCGTGGGAGGGAGCAGTAAGTCGCCTAGCGCCACCGTCTCGGTTGGCTGATCACCCCCAGACCACTGCGCTCCGTAGCAGCAAAGTTTTTTTCTCATGCGACCAACCCTCGGACGCTACAATGGGTCCAGTGTTTAAAAGGGGCCTTTATGACGCGTTGCCTGTTGCTCGTCACTCTGTTGGCCTTAGCCATGCCGGCTGGCGCCGATGTCGTTCATCTCAAGAACGGAACAATCCTTGAAGGCACCGTCAAGAAATCGCCACAGGGCTGGACGATCACCAACTCCGATGGGAAAGTGACCACCGTCCCCGCCGATCAGGTCCAGTCGATCGCCTTGGTCGGTGGCCCGAGCTCGGCCAGTAATGCCACAGATCTGCTCGCATCGCTGCGCCGCGCCGTGGCAAACATTTCCGATGTAAAGCAAATTGTTCAGAAGTACGAGAACTTCATAGCGCAGAACGCCTCGACCCCGGCCGCCAATGAGGCGCGAAAAGACGTCGCGACGTGGCAGGACCGTCTGGATCGCGGCATGGTCAAGGTGGGCGATCGGTGGGTCACGCCCGCGGAGCGCGATGCGCTCAAGGAGAAATCGATCGCCCAGATCGACCACATCCGCCAGCTCATCAAGACCGACCGGATCGACGAAGCCGAGCCACTCCTGATCAAGGCACTCACCGCGGACCCGCAAAACCCATCGCTTCAGTTCCTCAAAGGTTTAGTCCTGTATCATCAAAGACAGATTGTCCCGGCGCAAGGCTTTTGAAGTCGCCAACCAGGAGCTTCCCAATCACGCCCCCACACTCAACAACCTGGCCGTCATCGCGATGCGGCAGAACCGCGGGCTCATCGCCCTGGGATTATTTGACCAGGCAATGCGCGCCTCGCCGGAAAGTGCGCCGATCCTCGACAACGTCGCCGAAACGCTCAACACCGTAAGCGCTGAGGCGGCGCAGACGCCGATCGGGCGGAAAGTCGCGGCACTATTCGCCCAAGAGGATGCCGCACTCTCCGCGAAGATGGAGAAACAAGGGCTCTACCGCTGGGGCGCCACGTGGGTCACCGCCCAGCAGCGGGATCAGCTCCAGGCGATTGAGAAGGAACTCAAGAGTCAGCTTGATGCGCTGGCCTGCGCAATATGATGCCGCGAACGCACGCATCGCCTCGATCGATCGCACGATCGCCGACAACCAGAGCACCATGGATGAGTACCAGCGATACTCTTATTCCGCGACAAACGGCACCGATCTGCGCAGCCGCTACGGTTCCCAGTATCAGGTCGCGCTCCCTTCGACCTATTACGAGTTGCAACGTGACAACCAGAAACTTGCCGAAGAGCGCAAGACCCAGATTGCCAAGCTCGATCAGCTTCGCCAACAGGCACACGATCTCCAGAAGCGATATCCGGTGCCCAAGTACACTGGCGCTATTAGGATGATCGATGTCGAAGGCACACCCGTCGATCTTCCGGAAGCTTCCCCCGCCACGCAGCCGACAACGCAGTCAATTGTCGGGGCCGCTTCCACTGAACCGGCGACCCAGCCGACGCAGTAAACCCGACCCCCCTGCGCGCACCAACGGTCCGCGTTGATAACACGGTTGCCAGAGCGGTGATCCGCCCCCCGTCGAGGTGCGCTACACGCCGCCAGCGTACTCCGCTACTTCGGCGACGTTCGATCTCGATGCATTCCTGAATGCACTTCTCGTTCAGGCCCAGGCGCGCTTCATCCCGGTGGGTCTCCAGCATCAACTGCAATGCATCGCGGAGATTCTCACGGCATTCATTCAGCGATTTACCGTGAGTGATGGCCCCCGGGATTTCCTCGACCCAGCCCACGAACCACCCATTCGATTCCGGCTTGATGATGGTGTGGTAAAGCTGTTTCATGTAAGCATTCTGAGCACGCTGCCGCCGTCCGGTCAAGTCCCTCTGCGCCCGCGTCAAAATTCACCCTGTCTTTTGGCCTCAGCCTAGCCGCGAAATCTGTTCACCAGGGAGCATCGGCCGTGCCGTAACTTTGCGATTGGCGTAGCCGATTCGTTCCAGACCGCATCCCCTGCCGCGGGCTTAGAAACCATCTCAAGTCTCTGACGTATGTTAACTGGCGATAACGAAAGGAGCCACGGATGGCGCAAAGAAGAAGGGGGCGGAGCCGCTGCCGACGATCTGGCGGGTGGACGATGCGTTGTGGGCAGAGGCCCGGCAGGTGCTGGCGAAGTACGACCCGCCGGCGAAGTTCGGCCCCGACCGCATCGACCAACGCAAGGCCCTGGATGGCGTGATCTACCGCATGCGCAGTGGCGTGCAGTGGAACCAGGTCCCCAAGGAGTTCGGCGACGACTCCAGCATCCACCGCACGTTCCAACGCTGGGTGAAGCGTGGCGTGATCGGACGCCTGTCGGCGCTGCTGGTCAAGGGCTGCGAGGAACTGGCCGGCGTCAACTGGAAGTGGCAGAGCTTCGACTGTGCCCTGGGCAAGGCCCGGCACGGGGGGATCAAGTCGGAGCAAACCCAACCGACCGGGCGAAGAACGGCACGAAGCGTGGCGTGCTGACCGAGGCCGACGGCGGTCCGGTGGCCGTGGTCGTGAAGGGAGCCAACATACACGACTCATTGCTGCTGCAGGATGCGTTGGAGGCCGTGATCGTCGAGCCGCCGGACCCGCGTCAGCAGGAGCAGAACCTTTGTTTGGACAAGGCGTTCAGTGGCGCACCTTCGGACGCGACCGCCCGCGTCTTCGGCTACGAGCCGCACTGTCGGCAGATCGGCGAGGAGAAGAAAGATGCTCAGGGTTGCAAGCGACACAAGGCCCGACGCTGGGTGGTGGAGCGGACGATCAGCTGGCTGAACCGCTGCCGCGGGATCATCATCCGTTACGAGAGGAAGGCGGAGAACTACCTGGCCGTCGTGCAACTCGCTTGTGCTTTGCTCTGGTACCGCAGGCTACACCGGCTCACGACTTGAGATGGTTTCTTAGTCGCGAGATCTTCATGCCACGAGGGCAACAAAGAAGGATACAGTCCGGAATCACGATTCGCGCGAAGGGAGGACGAACAAATGGAGGGACCGGAAACGCACACGGACGCGCCGATGGCAGCCAAAGCGTCGCGCAGAACCTTCATCCGGCCTACCATCGGCCATGCCTCGACCGCCACCAGCCCAGAACCTCCACTCGCCGGCTGTTGGGCAAACGATTCCCCAGAGCACTGGCGATCGTCTCGCACTACGTCGGCGCTGCTAGAATCGGAATGACCGCAAACGCTCTTGCTCCAACCTCGATCGATACCCACAACCCGCATGGCCGGATCGGCAACCCAGGCTCAGCGATGAAGGAATTGCGGATCAAAGGTTGCGGGCAGTGCCTGATATACATCACCAGGCTCGGCGAATACTCGACGATTCGTTAGCAGGAATTAGCTGCGGGGTGAACAACGGCAGTTGCGGGTCTGTTACGATCAGTATCGGGAGGATATTATCTCGCCGTGAAATACGCACGCCCAATTACGACGTTTGTGGTAATCGCTACCATTTGTCTATTCGTTACCGTTGGATTGTCGGCGACAACCAACAGCCAGGAAGCATTGCTGCGCCAGCCACAGTATCCGCTCAAGACAGCGAGAACGCTTTGGACGGACAGCGAAATTGCACAGGCCCGCCAGAATGTGGCCAAGTATCCACAGGCCAAGAAGATAGAAGACGAGATCCTCAAGAAGGCTGATTACTGGCTCGACTGGAAAGATGAAGACCTGGTTCAGTTCATTACCGACAGTCGGGTGCCGCGAGCCTGGGAGACGGGGCTCGACGGCTGCCCGAAGTGCGGCAAGGAGTTGATCGCGAAGTTCGACCAGTACGGGTGGATTGTCGATCCGAAGATTCCGTTCAAGGTGAAGTGCCCGGTCGATGGGTCGGTCTATCCCAGCAACGACTACGAGACGTATTACAAGAGTGGCTTCAAAGTGAAAAAGGGGTGGAACACCGAGTACGTCGATGACGGCTGGGGATGGATGGGGCCCAACGGTCACAAGTACTGGTTCGTCGGTTTCTGGAACCACCAGATGTGGAAGAACTACATTGCTCCCGGCGTGCAGGCGCTGGGACGCGCATATCTGCTTACCGGCGACAAAAGGTACGCACACAAGGCGGTGGTGATGCTGCACCGGATTGCCGAGGTCTATCCCGGCATGGATTACACGCCGCAGTCATTTTTCAAAGACCTAAAAGGGAGCGAGCCCGGCAAGGTGCTCAACGCGATCTGGGAGACCGACCTGGTCGAGCAGGTTTCCGAGGCTTATGACGAAGTCTGGGATACGATCGATCAGGACAAAACCGCGCAGAAGCTCTTCGGCCAATCGGGCGAGCAGATTCGCGCGTTCATCGAAGCGAATTTTCTCGAAGACGCAATCGACGCCTACTATCAGACGAAAATCCGCGGCAACTTCGGCATGCATCAGAAGGCGCTGGTTTACCTCGGATTGGTTCGGCAGTATGGCGATCAGAACAAGTGGTTTGACGGGTTGCTCAACTATAGCGGCCACGCGGGGCATCGGTTGGGGTTGAACTACGCGCTTTATGACTACGTCTTTCGAGACGGTCTGCCGGAGGAAACCTCGCCGGGATACAACTCCTTCTGGGTGGATGAGATCGCCAAATACGGCGATATCCTGGCCAGGACCGGGCGTGATGTCTTTAAATTGCCTAAGACCAAGCGCATGTTCGACGGCCTGCTCGACATGGTGACGGTGGGAACGCAGACGCCGTCGCTTGGAGACAGCGGCGGCGTCTGGGGGAATCTGGTTGGCGTCAACGCCCAGACCTATCAGATAGCCTGGCGGCACTATCATGACCCGCGCTATGCGCACTGGCTGGCGCACTTTGGGGACACCGCCGGCGCCGGTTTTCAGTCCTTCGAGTCGCTCCTGTATCCGCCAATCGACGCTGACGGAAAGATGCCGCCGGCCAAGACCCGGCTGCTGGCCGGCTACGGGATCACGTTCCTGAACAACCCCGATGACACGATTTCATCGTCCCTTTACTACGGCATGCGTGGAGATCACGGGCACTTCGACCGGCTGGACATCGATCCGATTTTCGCGGGCTCGCCGGTTCTGCCCGATCTTGGTTATCCCGATGATGCGAATAACTATGTGCCAGGAATATTTGCCTGGTCCAAGAACACGATCTCGCACAACACGGTGACGGTGAACGCTCATCGTCAGATGGGGAATGTGCCGGGGACCGTAAAGCTCTTCGCCAACGGCGATTTTGCACGGGTGATCGATGTCGATGCGCCGGAAACCTATACGGAATGCAGCCAATACCGGCGGGCCCTGGTGATGGTCGATGTGGATCCGGCCCATTCGTATTTCGTGGACTTCTTCAACGTCACCGGCGGCAACGAGCACGATTACAGCCTGCATGGTCCGCCGGGAGAGTTCAAAATGATCGGCGGGAAGTGGAGCGCCCCTGAGCCGGGAACGCTGGCGGGGAAAGACGTCAAGTGGGGCCAGATCTACGACAATCCGGTCTTGGCGCGAAGGGCTATCACGGTAGCTACTTCGATTACACAGGCTCCGGTTTCCAGTACCTCTTTAACGTGCGCCGATCACAGAGCAGCAACTGGGTGGCGCAGTATATTCACGCGAGGAACAAGAGGGCCAAGGTGCGCGTTCGGGTGCTCGAACAGCCGGGGCAGGAAATGCTGCTTTGTGACGCCCATGTATCGCCGATCCAACATCCGGAGATCCTGCGTTACCTGATTGCCCGCCGGAAAGGGAAAGACCTGACCAGCCGGTTTATCAGCGTCATTGAGCCCTGATGACAAAGAGCCGCTCATCAAGAGAGTCGAACGCCAGAACTGGGACGGCGCTGAAGTGGTCGTGGTGGATCGGACAGACGGTAAGCGGGATGTGATCTTCTACAACCCCGAAGGCGGCGAACGAAGCAACGATTCGCTGAAGATGAAGACCGATGCCTCGGTGGCAGTGGTGACGTTCGATGGAGAGAAAGCCCAGCGAGTCTTCTTTGCCGGTGGGACATATTTGGATGCAGCGGGCGAGCACCTGACCGGCCAGTCGGTTACAGGAAAGGTCGTCGGGACGGAGCCCGCCAAGTCGATCGTGCGGGTGAAACTGGATAGCGGAGAAACGGTCAACCCGCAGGACCTTGTGGGGCGCGTGGTTTACTTTGTGAACGACCTTCGCCGGACGGCTCATCCGATCATGGCCGCCGAACGTCAGGGTGATGAGCTGGTGCTGACGACGAAGGATGCTCTGCTGGTGGGTCGATCGCGGATCATCGAAGTCGGACCCGATTCACTGCACACGAATACGCCGATGCACTCGGACAAGATATACACGGGCACAACGATGTGCACATTGGATTACCAATGCCCGCAGGAGGTTCACGACGTGCAGTATGCCCAGTGGGTCATTCACCTCACCCACGCACTGCCGAAAGAGAATCCGTACAAGGTGGGCAATGACGTGTGGTTGGTAGATGTGGGAACGGTCGATCGCTTCGAAGCGCCGGCGATCTGTTCATGGCATGCAAAGGCAGATTAATGAGCCAGAAAAAAGCTTCTGCGCGGTCGAGTTTTTTCGTTGTCCTGGCTTGCATCACCGCGACCGTCGTGGCAGCGCCGCGACAGCCGCGGTATCCGCTCAAAACATCCCGGACGCTTTGGACCGATGCCCAGATTGCCGGGGCCCGCCAGAACATGGCCAGGGATCCACAGGCGAAGATGATTGCGGACGGGATCATCAAAGACGCCCAGTATTGGCTGGACTGGAAGGATGAGGACATCGTCCAGTTGATTACCGACAGCCGGGTGCCGCGGGCTTTTGAGACGGGCATTGCGGGGTGCCCCAAGTGCGGCACAAAGATACTTCAGAAATTCGGGCAATATGGCTGGAAGATCGATCCAAAGATTCCGTTCAAGGTGATATGCCCGGTCGATGGCTCGGTCTATCCGACCAACGACTACGCGACGTATTACAAGAGCGGTTTCAAGGTGAAGAAGGGGTGGGACACCAAGTACGTCGATAATGGCTGGGGGTGGACGGGGCCGAACGGCGAGAAGTACTGGTTCGTGGCCTACTGGAACCACTGGATTTGGGAAAACAAGATCGTGCCTGGGGTCCTGAACCTCAGCCGTGCCTATCTGTTGACCGGGGACACGCGGTACGCGCACAAGGCCGTAGTCATGCTGCACCGGATCGCCGAGGTGTATCCGGGCATGGACTACCAGACCCAGTCACGCTACGGCACGATGATGGCGGCGCGGGGGATCCTGTACCCCGGCAAAGTCGTCAACCTGATCTGGGAGACGGCACTGGCTCGGTCCGTGGCCGAAGCTTATGACAATGTGTGGGACACGATCGATCACGACCAGGCGGCGCAGAAGCTGTTCGGGCAGTCGGGCCGGCAGATTCGCGCGTTCATCGAGGCGAACTTCCTCGAAGACGCCATCGACGCGTATTTTCAGGGCAAGATTCGCGGCAACTATGGAACGCACCAGTTGACGTTGATCTACCTCGGTCTGGTGCGGCAATATGGGGATCAGGACAAGTGGTTTGACGGCCTGCTCAATTACAACGACCCCGCCACCAATTTCTATCAATGCGCGTTGGGCTTGAACTATGCGCTGTATGACAACATCACCCGCGACGGTTTTCCCGAAGAGAATGCGCCGGGATACAACTTCGGATGGGCCGAGAGCCTTTCGCAGTTGGGCGATATGCTTGCGCGAACTGGACGGAACGTCTTTGCGATGCCCAAGTTCAAGCGGCTTTTCGATGCGCCGCTCGACCAGGTGGTGATCCAGTGCAAAACGCCGGCGATCGGTGATGCCGGATCGGTATGGGGAGTGTTGGAAGGACAAAATGCGACGGTTTACAAAATAGCCGCGCGCCATTACGACGATCCTCGCTACACCGCATGGCTTGCGCAGATGGGGGCAAGCGGGACGCCGAAATTCGGCTCCTTTGAATCGCTGATGGAGCAGAAGGGAGGCGCTCGGCCCGCAAAAGTCGCGACTGCTCGACGGCTACGGTGAAGCGATCCTCAATAACCCGGCGGATACGTCCGCGCTATCCATGTTTTATGGCTTCAAGGGCGGACATGGGAATTTTGCGCGGCTGAACATCGAGATCTTCGCTTACAAGCATCCGCTGACGCCGGGGCTGGGGTATCCCGATGAGATGAATGACTATTCGAAGGGGCTGTTCGCCTGGTCCAAGAACACGATTTCGCACAACACGGTGACGGTGGACGCCAAGCGGCAGGTGGACAACGTGCCGGGAAGGGTCAGCTTCTTCGCTGATTCACCCGTGGCCCGGGCCGTGGAGGTTCGGGCCAACGGCACCTATCCCGAGTGCTCGGACTATCGCAGGGCGGATGTGATGGTCGATGTGGATGCCAACCACTCCTATTTCGTCGATTTCTTCAACGTCACCGGCGGGAACGAGCACGATTACAGCCTGCATGGTCCTCCGGGGAAGTTCAAAATGATCGGCGGGAAGTGGAGTGGACGGGAGCCGGGAACGCTCGCGGGGAAGGACGTCAAATGGGGCTATCTTTATGACGAGCCCGAGAAAGAGGCCAAAGGCTACAAGGGGGGCTTTGGAACTTATGCGGGCTCCGGCTTCCAATACCTGTTCAATGTGAGACGGTCGCAGGACAGCGACTGGGTGGCGCAGTACATTTTTCACAAGGACGACCATGATTTTCTGAAGCAATTGGTTGGCCTTATCCCGTTCATCCCTCATAGGGACGAGGCGAAAGTTCGCATTCGCATTCTGAAGCAGCCTGGCCAGGAGATGTTGCTGTGCGATGCCCACGTCTCACCTGTCAAACATCCGGAGATCCTGCGTTACCTGATCGCCCGCCGCGAAGGGAAGGACCTGACCAGCCGGTTCGTCAGCGTCATCGAACCCTATGACCAAGAGCCGTTGATCAAGAGCGTCGAACGGCAGAACTGGGATGGGGCTGAAGTGGTCGTGGTAGACCGGACAGACGGAAAACGGGATGTGATCTTGTACAACCCCAAAGGCGGTCGGCGAAGGAACGATTCGCCGAAGGTCAAGACTGATGCCCTGGTGGCGGTGATGACGTTCGACGGTGGGAAGGCCCAGCGGCTCTTCTTCGTCGGGGGATCGTTTCTGGACGCGAAGGGGCAACGTCTGACCGGCCAGTCGGTAACAGGTAAAGTCGTCGGGACGGAGCCGGCCAAGTCGATCGTGCGGGTGAAACTCGATCGCGGAGAAACGATCAACCCGCAAGACCTGGTAGGGCGAGTGGTTTACTTTGTGAATGATCCTGCGCCGGACGGCTCACCCGATCATTGCCGCCCAGCGTCAGGGCGATGAGCTGGTGTTGACGACCAAGGATGAGCTACTGGTGGGCCGGTGCGGAGTTGACCGGAGTACAAACGGATGCGCTGACGACCAATACGCCCTTGCACCTGGCGATGATCTACCCCGGAACAACCGTTTGCACGCTTGATTATCGCGATCCGCATGAGGTGCACGATGTCAAAGACGGCACCATCCGCCTGGCAGACAAGCTCGCTCCGGGAAGTCATTTCCAAACCGGGCACGACGTTCTGGCTGGTGGACGTTGGTACCGTCGATTCGTTCGAAGTGCCGGCGATTTGTTCGTGGCAGGCGAATGGACGCCAAACGCCCGATCGGTAAACTCAGGCAATCGGGGGACGAAAGCGCACACCAGTGCACGGTCGGTGGTTTTGAATACCCTTGGGAGCAGTCGAGCTTTGGCAACAGCGGGTACGGCGCTGCGGCTATTTCCTAAGGGCGGTTTTTTCTAACCGCGTTCGGTCGGCGATGGTATTGCCGCTCACTTTAGTAAAGGATCGACATTCGCATGATTGGTGCTTCCACCGCCGCCAAGGGGTCCGATGCGTCCGCTGATCGCCTTCGCGTAGGCACGCTTTCCTATACCAAGGCGGGGATTGTCGCCCTGTTCGCGTGGATGCTCTGGGGCGACTTCTGCTTCACGCTGATGGAGGCGGTGGTCCCCAACGTACTCAACCTGAAGCTCAAGGACCTGGGGGCGACGGACTTCGTGATGGGATTGATCCTCACGACCATGCCGGGCATTCTCAATGTCACCGTCTGCCCGTGGGTCAGCTTCAAGAGCGATCGCTATCGCAGCCGAATCGGCAGGCGGATTCCGTTCATCCTCTGGACGGCACCGTTCTTGACCCTGTTCCTCATCCTCCTGGGTTTCTCGCACAACATTGCTATCGCACTGCACGCGACATTTCTGGGCCGGATGATGTCACCCACGGCGCTGGTGCTTCTGCTCATCGGCGTATTCGCGGTGGGCTTCCAGTTCTTCAACATGTTCGTCAACTCGGTTTACTGGTACCTGTTCAACGACGTGGTGCCGGAGGCGCTGCTGGGGCGTTTTGTGGGGCTTTTCCGGGTCGTCGGCAGCCTGGCCAACTTCCTCTTCATGTATTTCGTCTTCCAGTATGCCAAAACGGATATGCACTGGATCTTTCTGGGGGCAGGGCTGCTCTACTTCTTCGGCTTCAGCCTGATGTGCCTGAAGGTGCGGGAGGGCTCTTATCCACCGCCGCCGCCGGACGATCATCGGGGGCTGCTGGGGGACATCAAGACGTACTTTGGCGAGTGCTACAGCCACAAGTTCTACTGGCTGCTGTTCCTGAGCACGACGTTCTGGGTGATGTCGGCGGCGTGCATCGCTCCTTACCTGGTCTTCTTCTACGAAAACGTCGGGCTTGACCTGCAGCAGTTCGGCCACATCGCCGCCTATGCCAGCATTCTCACGGGGCTCCTGAGCTATCCTGCGGGCATGCTGGTCGATCGCCTGCACCCGATCCGCACCATGATTGTCGCGCAGTGCTGTCCCTGTGCACGGTACCCCTGTGGCTGATTTTTCTCTTTCACAACTTCTCCCCCGCGGCGGCATTCAAGATCAATCTCGTGCTGACGCTGGTGCAGGCGGCGGTCTTACTGCTCTATGGGGCTTCCGAGCTGCCGATGTGGATGCGGATCCTGCCGCGTGACGTCTACGGGCAGTTCGCTTCCGCCACGTCAATGGTGCGAGCATTCGGCGTGATGATCGGTGGAGCGATTGCAGGGGTGCTGTTGGACCTGGTCAGACGATTCACCGGGGGCGGTGACTACGTCTATCGCTATCTGCCGCTGTGGAAGCTGGCCCTACAGGTCGCGACGATCTACTTCACGATCCAGTTGTATCGCAGTTGGAAGCGGCGTGGCGGCGACACCGGCTATGTTCCGCCGGGGTTCGAGACCGAGCCCGATCCAGCCATTGCGGTCATCGTGCCGGAGGGCGATGTACCGAAGCCGACTGAATGATCGCATACGGTGGCCGGACCGCGATTTCCCGCTCCGTCAGCCCAGCGTCACCTTGGCCGCGATGACGCCTTCTTTCATCTTCTCGTAGATCGCGGTTCCTTCCAGGTAGGCCAGTACCTCACCCTCGCGCGATACGATAAATGAGTTGCCGGGATATCCCCGCTCGCCGTCGAAGCCGACGGGGTTGGAGGAGCAATAGGCAGCGCCGAGATCCCTGGCCCGCTTCTGCGCCGCCTCCAGGCAGCGGCGATCATTGGTCCGCTCTCGCTCGTCCACGCGCCTGGCATCGGGATCATTCGCAGAAACCGAACGTGCGCACGCCCCGCCGGATGGGTGCAGGATGACATCAACCTTGCGCCGTTTGGCTGCTTCGAAAAACCGGGGCGTCCCGTCGCTGCAAATGCATAAGGCCATCGTTGCCTCCGCGACATGCAGATCGGGGTTCGGCGTGTCGCTGGCAATCAGGCCGATGCGGCGGTCGCGAGCGTCGCCCGAGCGCTTACGGATGATGGTCCTGGTGCCGTCTGGATGGACGATGGCTTCGGAACTGTAAAAGTCCTTGCCGCGCTGCTCGATGAAACCGGCGGCAATGATGATGTGATGCGTGCGGGCCAGATCGACCAGTTGCCGAATCTCATCGCCGTCTTCGCGCAAGGCGACCTTCGCCGCCGCTCCCTTGCGCCGGGATATCCGGTCAGGCAGTCTTCGGGAAACAGCACCAGAGCCGCTCCCTGACGGGCCGCTTTTTCGCTGAGACGCGCGACGGCGGCCAGATTCTCCGAGGGCTTTCCCCAGGCGGCGCAGAACTGTCCGGCGGCGAGCGTAACCTCGTGAGAAGATTGGTCTTGCATGCCGGATTCTGCGTGTGCCAGAGGCGATTTGACCAGCAATGCGCCTACGCCGATTGCCGCACCGGTCTTGAGAATTTGCCGCCGTGAGATCTCTTCAGGCATCGTCATTCCTACTGCTTTGCCGGCCCATGACCGCGCATCAACGCATTATAGACTCCGGCCCGAGCCGGTGCTGGTGAACGTCACCCATCCCATGACTGGCCCAAACGCCGGATTCGCCGACCCCCAAGCCTCGACTTCCAGATAGTACCCGCCAGGGCGGGCAATTGTTGCGGTTAAACTGCCCTTCTGTCGGAATTCGCGGCCCGCCGGGCCAGAATTTCCACGGGGTATTCGTTGATGGCCGACGCCGCGGCATCGAGCGGCAGGTCGATTCGATCGCCGCGAATTGCGGAAATATACGCGGCATGGTTGACCTCCATGGTCTTGAGCGCGTTGTCCATCGCCACCGAGGGGGCAGGGGCACCCTCGATCCAGCGCAGCAGATTGGCCAGCATCATGTCCCAGATGGCCGCCCAGCCGTTTGGATTGGCGATGCCCAGTTGCGACCAGCCCTCCGGCTGCAGGTGGCCGCAGGGTTCGATGCGCTGGCCGGCGATGGTGTCGATCACGATGGTGTGCTCGCCCAGGATGCGGATCGTGCCGCCTGTGCCGCTGATGAGGAAGTTGATGTCGTTGGGCATTTCACGGCCGCCGTCAATGATCCCCCGCGCCCCGTCGGCGAACTCGAAATAGGCGATGGCGTGATCTTCCATGGCATGTCCATAGCCGCGCTGCGTGCCGACCCGCGCCTGGCCGAACACCCACTTCACCGGCTGATCGCCATGGAAGAATCGCATCAGGTCGAACCAATGCGATGCCATCTCGGACAGATCCCAATCCTCGACGCCGCTGAAATAGGTCAGCACCCGGCCAATCACCCCATCCTGCACCAACTGGCGGCAGCGTTGCATGACGGGGTGGTAACGGCGGATGTGGGCGACGCAGATTTTGACGCCGGTTTCGGCGACCAGTTGACGGATCGGCTCGACGTTGGCGGGAGCATTGAGAAAGGGCTTTTCACACAGGATGCCTTTGACGCCGGCCTTGGCCGCCGCCTCGATGATCGGCCGGTGCAGGCCGCAATAGGTGCCGATGCTGATGATGTCCGGTTTGATCTCCCGGAACATATCCACGTATTCCTTGAACCTGCGCGGGACGTTGAAGGCATCCTGGTAATAGGCCAGGTTTTCCGCGGAGATATCCGCTCCGGCGACGAGATCCGTGCGCGAATTTCGCAGGAACATTCGTGCATGCCAGTGGCCGATGGCGTGGCCGCCGCCTTTTCGGGTCGTTTGATTTGGCTTGCCGACGCCCACCACGGCGGCGGTGTATTGCTTGGTCGTGCTCATCTGAACCAGGTTCTCCGATTAAGGTTGTTTCTTTCCCCAGATTCCTGCGCACCCGAACCTGATTTTGCGGCGGCGTTCATGGGTCAGGCGCTTTGCATCACGGAAATTCGATACGCCAGTTTCAATGGTTCGCCGGGACGCAGCGTGAATGGCTGGCGAAACAGAAGCGACGGGCTGAAATAATGCATTCCGTCACTGCAAGCATACCACGCGGTGGGATGACGCGGGTTGGCGGGATCATCGTCCACACGGATGCCGGCCTGCGTGTTGCCGACGGAGCCGCGGTACTCGACCCATTTGTGCGCTGTCCGTGAATGTCGGAGGCATTTTGCCGTCCCTCGCTGTCACAAAAGCGCCATTGCGCAACCGTGTCAGCCAGCCGAACCGACAGCCCGGCATAGCCACCGTAGCTCTGACCATCAGGCTCGCTCGGAAGCGGTGTGCGATCGAGAACCACTTCCTTGCGGGAAGCTGAGAAGGAACTGATCCAGTCGATCGAAAACGTACCGTGTGCATCCGTGAAATAGAGATGCTCAAGTTGCGCGTTTCTTCAACGAGCGGCGGCTGTCCGGGCGGGTGATAGGCCAGAGCCATGGTGACCGCTGCGCTGCCGCTGGGCTGGGTAGTCCAGCGAGTCGATACGAGGCTGGTGCGGCCTTCTGAGACACCCTGGGCATCTTCCTCCCAGTAGTTCAAACCGTCGATGAATTTCCACGACCACCAGAGGCCGCGATGCCAGGGGTGATCGTCGGGCCGCAGGGCCGTCAAGACCGTGCCGTCGGCCGCGGTGATGGGGTGAAAATAGGGCTTTCCTTCCTGGGGATCGCAATTGAGTTGCCAGACCACTGCGCTCGCCTGCAAAAAGGGCAAGCGCTGTCGGCGATTCGGACCAGCGGAACTTCATGACTGACTCCAAGCTCTTAGACGTTTGGCGGATTCTTTGACGTTTGCGATGCCGGCGACCTCCAGCGTGGTCGGGCCGGCAAAGCCGATCTCACGCAGGGCCCTGACGATCGGCTCGATGCCAACGACGCCGTCGCCCAGGGGAATCATGCCCATGCCGCAGCCGAAGAGCGTTCCCCGCTTTGCTTCCCAGTCGCGGGGCATGTCTTTCCAGTGAACGTGCTTGATGCGTTGTGTAAAGGTTTTGACGAACACCAGCGGATCACCGCCGCCGAGCCAGGAATTGCCGGTGTCGAGGTTGATGCCGACGGTTTTGTCATGGCCGAGGGCGTCGAGAATCCGGCTCATGCCGGAGACGGTGTCGGTGAGGATGCCGTGCGGCTCGAGCAACAGCTCGATGCCCAGCCTCTCGGCCCAGAGAATCGGTTCGTGCAGCTTTTCGCGAATGCTGAAGAGGCGATGATCATCCGTCAGGCGATGCCCGAATTCGGTCTTGGGATCGCCTTCGGTGGTGATGACCTGCCGCACGCCCAGGAAGTGCGCCAGCTTGATGGCCTTGATGATTTCGGCGGTGCCGTACCGCGCGGGGCTGGCTGGATCGAGCAGGTTGGCATGGGCGCAGACGCTGGTCAGCTGGAGATCGAATTCCTTCACCATGTCGAGGATGGCCGCCGGGTGGGCGTCGAGGCTCGCCGATGCGGCAAAGCCGTATTCCGTGCCGAGCGTGGCGCCGTCGTGATTGTCCGTGAGATCCGCGTAATCGAATCCCAGCTCGCGGATCATCTCGAACTGGCGCCGCAGGGGCGTGAATGGTTCGATCAAGGCGAAACAACCAATCTTCATGCCGCGCTTCCTTTCGCTGACGGTGCAGGACCGGAGGCATCATAACCACGCAGCCCGGTCGCTTTCAAAACAGGTGATTCCGGATATAACCCCGCCGATCGGTTGGATCGGTCCGGTGCTTTACGCAGGAGCAATACAAGTGTCTCAAGAGGTTTTTCGCTACGGCATCGTGGGTCTGGGTCGCGCCGGCTGGGACATCCACATTCATGAGCTGCGCACCAGGCCGGATGCCAGGATCGTCGCCGTCGCCGACCCCGTGCAGGAGCGCCGCGATCAGGCGATGGCGGATTTCGGGTGCAAAGCCTACACGACGTTTGCGCCGATGCTCGAGCAGGATGATCTCGACATCATCGTGGTTGCCTCGCCGAGCGACCGCCACGGCCCCGAGAGCAAGGCTGCTTTCAAAGCCGGCAAACACGTGGTGCTGGAAAAGCCGATGGCCACGAGCATTGCCGAGGCGGATTCGATCATTGCCGCCGCGGAGGATGCGGATAAGAAGCTCTTCATCCACCAGAACATGCGTTTCGGCAAGGAGTTTCTGCTGCTCAGAGAGGCGGTGGCATCGGGGAAGCTGGGCCGCATTTACCACATCCGCAATTACATCACCTATTTTGCCCGGCGCAACGACTGGCAGACGCTCGCGGCCAACGGCGGCGGCCTCCTGAATAACACGGGCGTCCATTATCTCGACCAACTGCTGCAACTGCTTCCCGGGAAGGTGACCGAGGTGATGGGTGATCTGCAGCAGATCGCCTCGGCGGGCGATGTCGAGGATCACGTCAAGGCATTGATCCGCACCGATGCGGGATCGACCGCGGATGTGGAAATCGCCAGCGCCCAGAACGTCGCCACCCCCCTGCCCACCTGGATCATCTGCGGCACGACCGGCACGCTGACCGTTGAGCGGACGAACTATACGCTGCGCTGGTTTGATCCCTCGCAGGCGCCGCCGCTGGCGGCAAGGGACGGAGCCGCCGCCGACCGCAAGTACACCAACAACGACAGGCTTCCCTGGCAGGAGAAGGCCGGCCCGGTCGAGGATGCGCGTTCCATCGGAACGTTCTATGACAACGTCGTCGACGTCTTGAAAAACAACGGCCAGATGGTCGTCACGCCCCAGTCGGTGCGCGAGACCATGCGGGTCATTTCGCTGATCCGCGCCCAGAGCAATTCCGCCCGCGGCCGGGGGTGAGAAGCCTAATTTCGTGGATGTGGCGGAGCCAATGCGCCCCTTGTGTCGTGGTTTGTTTCAGGCCCTGCGGTCTTCAGCAATAACATGCTACTCCTAAAACGAGGCGAAGGACGTTCGGGGTGATCGCGGTGGCAATGCCGATGGGCTTCCGGCTCGACGAAGCTCGCCGGACCGGCGTAGGGCGAAGCACGCCATGTTCGGACTAGCAGGTCGTCAGGACGCCATTTTGTCGTGGTAGCGGGGGAATGGGGAGGCAACGGTACAACAACGGTGAGAGTACGGTGTAACCCCGGTGTTAAAATGGGCGCGATATGGGATCAGAATATCCTTTGATGTCATGTTTCACCAACAGGCTGGCCATGGCATTGGCCCCGGTGTTACCGGGACTGCGGCCTGAGCAGCTGTCTAGCCCCCGGCAGGGATTGATGCCGGCTCGTGAAAGCGGTAACATCTTGCGGTGTCAGAGGTTGTGGCCAAGCGAAACATTCTTGGCGCCCATGATATGCTGCGGGGCCGTTGAGTCAGGCCGACGGTTGTTCAGTGGGACGTGTGCGGCCTTGACGCAGGAGACGTTGAGCGATTCGCATCCGTTCGCGCTCCTTGATGACCGGCGTTCCAAGCCGGGCGCCTGCTCGAGGCACTTTTGGTTGATCTGCCCGAAGGGCGCTGGTTGAACCGTTGGCAGCGAGGATGGTGGACGGTGAAGATCGTGATTGCAGGCGGATCGGGCCAGGTCGGCTCGGTTCTCGCCAGGCACTTCTGCTCGAAGGGCGACGACGTTGTCGTTCTCAGCAGATCCAGACGCAAATTGCCCTGGCGGGCTGCGCAGTGGGATGGCCAGACGCTCGGTGGCTGGGCCGGTGAGCTGGAGTCGGCGGATCTGCTGATCAATCTCGCGGGCAAAACCGTCAACTGCCGGTATTCTGAAGCTAACCAGCGAGAGATTCTACAGTCGAGAGTGAACTCCGTCCGCGTGCTCGCTGAGGCGATCGCGCGGGCCTTGAACCCGCCGCCGCTTTGGCTCCAGGCCAGCACTGCGACGATCTACGCCCACCGCTTCGATGCAGCCAATGATGAGTATTCGGGGATCATCGGTGGAAGCGAGCCGGTGTGCCTGCGAAGTGGAAGTTCAGCATTGCCGTTGCACAGGCCTGGGAGAAGGCTCTCGATGACGCCGAGACGCCCGGTACGCGGAAGGTCAAGATGCGATCAGCGATGGTGATGAGCCCGGACCGGGGCGGCATCTTCTGGACTTTGCTCAAGCTCACGCAGTTTGGCCTGGGAGGGCGTGCGGCATCCGGCCGGCAGTACGTTTCCTGGGTGCACTACGCGGATTTCATCCGGGCCCTGGAGTGGATCATCCAGCATGACCGCGTCCGCGGGGCGATCAACATTGCATCACCCAATCCGATTCCGCAGGCAGAATTGATGCGCCAGCTCCGGCACGCCTGGGGAATGCCCATCGGCCTTCCGGCAAGCCGATGGATGCTGGAGATCGGGGCGGCGCTGCTGGGGACTGAATCTGAACTGATCTTAAAGAGCCGAAGGGTCATCCCTGCCAGGCTGACCGAGGAGGGGTTTGTGTTTGCATACCCCCAGTGGCCGCAGGCGGTCGAGCAGCTCTGCAACGAGTGGCGGGAGCAGTGAACGATCGGCCCTGCGCGGTTTGAGTGTCTCCTGTTAGTGGATTTTCCGCGCGGGTGTTCAATTCTGCATGTTCCCCTCGCGAGTCTCTTTGCCGGCTGGGGTCCTGATGGGGACGCCTGAAGGGACGCTCAGGGTTTTCATGCCCGCGTTCTCGGAACGCCCCCGCCCCCCGGCCATGCAGTCAGCAGCAGCGGATGGGACCTGTGTAACGGCCTGAATGCGGTACGGACGACCGCGGCATATTGCAGTGACCGGGCAGACGACTTGTGGGTCACAACGGTGGCGGAGGTGGGGACGGCGATCGAAGTACGGCGTCAGGAGGCAGATGCTCAGGAGCCCATGGACGACGCTGGAGGGACATCCTGCTGGCGTTGACAGTTGCATGCGCTTAGGGCTATCACTGGACGCCTTAAGAAACCATCTCAAGTCGTGAGCCGGTGTAGCCTGCGGTACCAGAGCAAAGCACAAGCGAGTTGCACGACGGCCAGGTAGTTCTCCGCCTTCCTCTCGTAACGGATGATGATCCCGCGGCAGCGGTTCAGCCAGCTGATCGTCCGCTCCACCACCCAGCGTCGGGCCTTGTGTCGCTTGCAACCCTGAGCATCTTTCTTCTCCTCGCCGATCTGCCGACAGTGCGGCTCGTAGCCGAAGACGCGGGCGGTCGCGTCCGAAGGTGCGCCACTGAACGCCTTGTCCAAACAAAGGTTCTGCTCCTGCTGACGCGGGTCCGGCGGCTCGACGATCACGGCCTCCAACGCATCCTGCAGCAGCAATGAGTCGTGTATGTTGGCTCCCTTCACGACCACGGCCACCGGACCGCCGTCGGCCTCGGTCAGCACGCCACGCTTCGTGCCGTTCTTCGCCCGGTCGGTTGGGTTTGCTCCGACTTGATCCCCCCGTGCCGGGCCTTGCCCAGGGCACAGTCGAAGCTCTGCCACTTCCAGTTGACGCCGGCCAGTTCCTCGCAGCCCTTGACCAGCAGCGCCCACAGGCGTCCGATCACGCCACGCTTCACCCAGCGTTGGAACGTGCGGTGGATGCTGGAGTCGTCGCCGAACTCCTTGGGGACCTGGTTCCACTGCACGCCACTGCGCATGCGGTAGATCACGCCATCCAGGGCCTTGCGTTGGTCGATGCGGTCGGGGCCGAACTTCGCCGGCGGGTCGTACTTCGCCAGCACCTGCCGGGCCTCTGCCCACAACGCATCGTCCACCCGCCAGATCGTCGGCAGCGGCTCCGCCCCCTTCTTCTTTCGCGCCATCCGTGGCTCCTTTCGTTATCGCCAGTTAACATACGTCAGAGACTTGAGATGGTTTCTAAGCCGTCCGTCAGTGAAGGGGGGTGATGGACCGCTAATTCAAGGAGCCGAATCATGGAATTGTCGCGGAGAAGGTTATTGCAGGGCATGGGTGTGGGCGCGGGCGCGTGTCTCCTGGGCGGGCCATTGGGAAATACTGTCGCGCTGGCGGGTGCGAATCCAATGGCTTCGAACCCGCCACCTCCATCGGCACTGCCGATTCGCGTCTACAGCCCGAGGATGCTCAAGGACTGGCAATTGCCGGCGGAGCGGATTCCGGTGGGTATTCCGGATGACTACAAGCCCACGATTGCACTGCTTCCGGATGGGCGGCTGCTGATGACGGCGGTCTTTGAAGTGGACCTGCCGAACGGCCACTACTATCACGATACGCATGCGTGGGAGTCCACGGACGGCGGGAAGAGCTGGTCCAAACGCAGGAAGCTTGAGGGAGTAAACGGCCACGAACCGTACCTGACGTGCACCTCCAAGGGGACATTGTTTCTCACCACGGACATGCTCGAGCTGAATCGCGACAACCATTTGGGAGCTGATTACATGGTGCTGTACCGCTCGACCGATGGCGGGCAAACCTGGAAAGGCAGGGACATTATCCTCCGCGGGGCCGAGCGTGCCGGCACGCCGGAGAAGAGCGCCAACATGTGTACCCGTAACGTCGTGGAGATGCCGGATGGCAGTCTTCTGCTGGGCGTCGCCCTGAATGAATCGCCGGTCGCCTATATCTGGCGCTCGCACGATGATGGCGAGACCTGGGAAAAGTCGCCCTTGGTGAAGCTCGGAAAGTACCGCGGCGCCATCTACGACAATCTCAACGCCTTTTTCAGTGAGGACTTTACGTTTCTCAACAAGTCGGGGAAGCTGGTGCACTTTATTCGCTGCAGTCGGCCCAGTCCGTTCTACCCGATGAACGATGGGCGGGCGGTGCCCCAACGGGATGACAGCGGTGACCGGATGATGATGTGCACCTCATCGGACGATGGGCTCAGTTGGTCGGACATCCGCGACTGCGGCGACTACGGGGTGATGTATCCACGTCTGTTCCGCCTGCACGATGGCAGGTTGATGATGACCTATACCCAGCGTTCGCTGTATTACCCGATCGGGCTACACGCGATCTTCAGCCACGATGATGGAGAGACCTGGGATTTCGGCTCCGACCTGATCACCATCGAAGGCAGGACGCCATGGGGAATGGCGCAGGGCGGCGGCTTTGGCAACACGGTGCAATTGCAGGATGATACGCTGGTTTCCTGCTACAGCTATCGCGGCGCGGATGACTATAGCCATGTCGAGGTCGTCCGCTGGCGACTCGACGGCAAGGCGTAAGCGGATGATGTGCGAATTGTCAACCGCGGTACATGTCAGTTCGGGCAAAGCAACCGTGGATATGATCGCATGCCGTATCGGTTGTGAATCATCACTGACTTTGGGGCTGGTGCTCCCGAGAGAATTCAATGGAACTGGATCGACGCGTTTTTCTAAAAGCAGCCGCCGCGGCTGTGTTGCTGCCATCGCTCGAATCTGCCGATGCGGCAGAGGCAGCGGACAGCACCCTGCCGGAGCTGGATGCCACCTTCAAAGGACGAGAGTCTCAATGGACCTTCTATGGAAGCCTGAACCCCTGGCGGGAGGATGACCAGGCCGTCCTGCTCTCGCCCACTTGGTGTCTGCTGAAACCCGGGTACTACGGCCCCCACACGCCATACGTGGATGATCTGACGCGGGAGGATTATGCCTTCCTCGAACCGGTCCTCGGCGACACCGACTTTTCGACGGACTTTCAGATGCGGTATGGCGTCGCACCCGGCATTGGAGTGGCTGTTCGCGCCCTGGACAATCAGCGCTGCTACGTTATCGAAGTGCGCGACACCGACGCCCGGAAAGCCAACGCGTTTGATGTGAACCTCTGGCGACAGGATGAGCATGGCTTTCGCCGGCAAATTGCCGGTGGACAGGTGGAGCGGGCTCCGATGTCCGACCGTATTATGAGCATCCGCCGAAACGGCCCGAAGGACTACGACGAATGGGTTCTCTCCAGTGGCCCTTGGGCTCGGCTTCGTGTGCGAGCCATCGGCTCAACCATCGAAGCTTGGATCGACGGCAAGAAGGCGCTGGAGGCGAAGGCCGAGGAATACCCCAGCGGGCGCGTCGCGCTGATCGGATGCTCGGCGGTGGCGTTCCGCAAACTGAGTTTGCGCGGGCAGACCGCCACTCTGCCCACCCCATGGAAAGTGCTTCCGGGTGTGTGGCCAGCGTACTTCGAGCCATTGTACGGCAGAGTTGGTGAATTCGAAGTATTCCAGGCGGTTGCGCGTGATGACCGAGGTACGACATACGTGATCGCGAACGTCGGTGCGGATGCGGGCGGTCCAGAAGGCATCCGCGCACCGTGGAGCATCGGCTTAGTCCGCTCGCGCGATGAAGGCCGTACATGGATCGATCCACAACGCTTCGATCATCTGGGCAAATTCCTTCCCGGCGGTCCGGGGCTGAATCCATCCCTCTATGCGCATAAAGACGGGCGACTGAGCTGTTTCTACAGGCATCGTCCGACGGCGCCGCCCCCCGGTGCAAAACTGGAGGAAACCGATTTTGCGCCGGAAACGATCGGCGTCTCCACCTCCCACGATGGCGGCTACAGTTGGTCTCCCACGGAAGAACTGATCGTCTCTGGAAAGCCTCTTTCTGCGTATTCAACCAAGCAGCTTGTCTATTGCCTTTACTCACCGGTGCAACGCTTAAAGAACGGCACATTGCTGATGTCCGGCTACTCATATAATCCGGACGATCCCGAGCGAGGCAGTTGTGTCATCTATCGCTCGACCGATGACGGAGAGACCTGGACGGGTCCGTTCTGCGTTGATCTCACGCGGCAGGACACCGATGAAGGGATGGTCGCGGAACTGCCGGACGGCCGGCTGCAGGCATTTATGCGCCCGTCGCGCACGCCTTATATTTATACTGCCTATTCCAGCGATGGTGGAATTCACTGGTCGGACATTGAGCCAACCGACAACATCGGGCTGTCACCCTATCTGCTGAATCACAGTTCAGGTGCGATTATCCTGGCCTTCCGCGGTTCTGGTATTGATGTGCGGGTCAGCCGGGATGGCTGCAAGACCTGGGGGCCGCGGACGAGGATCTCACCGGCGAGCGGGATGATCGGCATGACGGAGATGGCTGATGGTCGTCTCTTCATCACGTACAACATCGGCTATCGCTTCCCGGGCAAGATCGAGGCCCAGTACCTGCACGTCAGAGGCGACACCGTCGAACCAGCCCCTTGATGTTGTTTCGCCACCAGCTTCCCAGGCACTCCAGTTCGCTTTGCGCTGGCAGCTTCGGGGGCCAACTCAATCCTGCCGAGAACGCTGATCAAATCTCGCGGCGCACAATCCAGTTTTCCAACCTTTGGCTGATAGCATCCAGCAGCGTCCTGGCCGTGCCTTTGTAATACCATCAAAGATCGCGTGACAGGCTATGATTTGGGCATATCTGGCGGATTCCATTGAGGAAAAGTTCAACTGGTGTTGCTTCAACTCGATTTACCCTGCAGTACCAGGTGCGTCATACAACGCCATCTCCTCAGGCGTTGGCACCTCGATCATCTCGGCCCACAGCCGTACCTGCTCCCACGTGATCGGCGGATCTTCCATTTGCCGCCGTTGGATTCGTTCGAAAAGCACATCGACTGGCGCCGAGATGTAATGCAATTCGACGGCGGCATCGAGAGCTCGTGCGCCGATTCCGCACTGTATCCCACTCGGATCGCGCCCACGCTCCCCACTCGATGATGATCGTCTGACCGGCCGCCAGGAGCTGCTGCCCCAGCTTCCACTGAAGTGCCTCAATCGTTGCCCGCTTGGCTTCATCCCAGAGATCGAGCGCAAGTTCTTCCATCCACTCGTCCGCGGACAAACGAATTGCGGCCAGCGCGCTTTCGACTTCTTTCGCATGCGTGGTCTTCCGCTCGCCTGGCACGCCACACACGATGATCAATCTGGGGCGGCATTTCATCCTGCAACATAGAATCATAACCGCGACCGATGCCGTTGCCCCGCCAGCGGCCATTGATCAGCTCTACTACACCCCTTAGATTCATCCGGTCGGTCGTGTCGGCCTTCAGGAGGTCACGTCCTTACGCCGCGTCCAGTTGTCATCGGTCTTGATCTCGGCACCGGCGGAGCGCGCGCCATTGCCATCGATGTCACCGGTGCGGTGGTCGCCACCGGCCGCGCCGATTTTCCAGGCGGAACCACGCGCACCGGTGGTCCCAGGGTCGAGCAGGACCCGCATGCATGGACCCAAGCCGCCCGGGCGGCGCTGCGAACACTGACAGCCTCACTGCCGGCTGACGTCGAGGTCACCGGCATCGCGGTGGACGCCACCTCGGGAACGTTCCTCCTTGCGGATGAAAACAACCAGCCCATCACGTCCGGCATCATGTACAACGACCTCCGCGGGGCCCCTCAGGCGCCTGCGGCAGCCCAGGCGTTGGCCGACGCCCTCAAACCCTACGGAATCGAGATCGCTCCTGCATTCGCATTGGCAAAGATCGTCCACATAGCAAAGGAAGAGCCCACTACATTCGCCCGCGGCCGACGCATCGTTCACCAGACTGACTGGATCGTCGGCATGCTCTGTGGCCGGTACGACGTGACCGACATCTCGACGGCCCTCAAGACTGGCGCCGACCCCGGCCGTCTTGCTTGGCCGGAAGCGATCGAAGCCAATCTTGGAGTCTCGCTGGCGCTGCTCCCCAAGATCGTTTTGCCTGGCGTCCCCATCGGTAAAATCACGTCTCACGCCGCTACCGCGACCGGATTGCCGGTTGGCGTTCCAGTCGTTAGCGGCTGTACCGATGGCACGGCCGGCTGTCTCGCTTCTGGTGCGAGCGTTACGGGCGATCTGAACATCACGCTGGGAACGACGCTGGTCTTTAAGGCGATCAGCCCATCGCCACTGATCGATCCCGAGGGTGCGATTTACAACCACCGCCACCCTGCCGGCGGATTCCTCCCTGGCGCCGCCTCCAGCACCGGCGCCGAATGGGTGGCTGCCCATTTCGGCACGACCGATCTCAGGCGCTGAGTCGAGAGGCCGCCCATACGCTGCCCACGCATCAGCTTGTTTATCCGCTGATGAAGACTGGCGAACGTTTTCCGTTTTCGTGCCCCACGGCCAAAGGCTTCGGCCTAGACACCATCGAAGACCGTACCAAACGCTTCGCTGCCGGCATGGAGGCTGTCGGGTTTCTGGAACGCCTTGGTATCGAGAAGCTTGCGCAACTCGGCCTCTCGATTTCCAACACCGTCTTCGCCACCGGCGGCGGCGTCACCAACGAAACCTGGCTCCGCATCCGCGCCAGCATCAACCGCCGCACGTACGCCGTCTCCGGACACCCCGAATGTGCCGTCGGAGCGGCCGTTCTCGCTGCCGCTGCCACCCTTGGCGACTGCGGCGAGGCAATTCGAAGAATGGTTCGCATCGCTCGCCGGGTTGAACCGGATGCACATCTCGCCGAACAATACGATCAACAGTATCATCAATTCCGCGACGAACTGCACCAACGAGGTTATCTGTGAATATCTTCAAGGCCTGTGACATCCGCGGCGTAGCCGAGGCCGAAGTAAATGAAGCGATCGCGCGCCCGATCGGTCGTTCTCTTGGCGCGATGATTCGCAGGCGCAATGCCGAGCCTGTGTGCATCGGCGGCGACTTCCGCCGAAGTACTCCCCGCATCAAGCAGGCACTCTTGGAAGGTCTCCTCGAATCTGGTGTCTCCGTGCGCGACGTTGGCCAAGTCTCCACGCCCGTCGTGTATTTCGCCGCTGCGCACCTGAACTGCCCAAGTGTGGCCATCGTCACCGCCTCGCACAATCCCGGAAAATACAACGGCATTAAGTTCATGATCACCGACCAACCGGCGGTCCCCGATCTCATGCGCGAGCTCGAAGCCGGCGTTGATTCCCCCACAATTGCCGCGAAACGGGGGACCGTAGGGCCAGTCGACGTGCTCGAAACCTACAAGTCCAGCATCCGCAAACAAGCCTCGGCGCTCGTCCCCACCCCCAGTGCCGGCATGAAGATCGTTCTCGATGCAATGGAAGGCGCGTTCACGAATATTGCGCCGTGCGTCCTCGCCGCGGAAGGATGCCGCGTGGTGAGCATCGGCGGCGAAATTGATCCCGACTTCGAACGTCGCACACCAAATCCCGCCGTCGATGAACATTTGCACACCCTCTCGCGAAGAGTCGTTGCCGAATCCGCCGACATTGGCATCGCCCTCGACGGCGACGGCGATCGCGCCGCCTTTGTCGATCACACCGGTAACGTTGCGCGCCGAGCAGATCGGCGCCCTCCTTGTCAAGCAGTGTTTTCCTCACCCCACGGTTGTCTGTGATCAGAAATGCGCATCTGTCCTGGCTTCGGCAGTACATGCCACCGGCGGCACGACCATCATGCAACCCAGCGGCCACGGCTTCATCAAGACAGCCATGATCCAGAATCGGGCCGACCTCGGCGTCGAGGTCAGCGGCCATTACTTCTTCAGAGCTCTCCGCGGCGGTGACGACGGTCTCTTCGCCGCACTGGTCGTGGCTCGGGTGCTCGCGCGTTTAAAGAAACCGCTCGCCGATCTGATCCAAGCCATCGGCTGGCCCGCGATCACGCCCGACCTGCGCATCCCATTCCGAGGCGATACCAGCGCGGTCCTGGAGCGCATTGCCGCGCACTGCGGGGGGCGCATCGTCCGCATGGATGGCGTTCGAGTTGAATACGAAGACGGCTGGGCTCTGGCCCGTGCCTCGATCACCGAACCACTAATGACCTTCCGATTCGAGGGCCACGACGCGACTAGCCTGCAACGAATTGCCGACAAGTTCCTGGCGTCCGTGCCCGATCTGTACAAGCAAGTGATGGCAAAGCTCGAGACGTCACGCTGATGAGGCGTCCATGGCGCGCCGCATCCGCGTAAAACCTCGCGCCAACCACTGACGCGTTACCCGCTTGCCGGCCGGCGATTTGTCACGCGCGAACCACCCAGCGATATGGATGCACCGAATGGCAAAGAAAGTCTCCAGCATCGCCTCAGCGTCAGGAGGGGACGCGTTTTCCAGGTACTCGGCGTAAAATGCCTTGCGCGACGACGCACTGTTGTTGGCGAACGGAGCTTCCAGCTCCGAAAAAAGGACGGCAATTTCAAAGAGGTAATAACCGGGGGCAGTATCTTCCCAGTCAATGACGCGGCATGCGCAGCGATAGAAGAAGAATGCTGTATGGAGGCAAATCGGAGTGGATAAAACCGACCTCATGCCTGTGCCGATTGAGCGATGATCGGATCCATCGGATTGCATCGCATACCCTGCGGCGTGCCGATGGACTGAGGTAGGGATCCGGAATCCCTTGCCCCGTACCGCGAGCTCGGACCGAAGGTGTTCTGCTCATCGCAGTACGGCATTAGCGATGTTGATCGAATCGAGAAATCGCCCCAGAGCCGGTGAAGACGACCCGTAAGCGCCCGATCAACCGCAGATGGTCGCTTCTCAGCCGCTGAATACGACGCACTCCGGGCAGCCAGTGATGGAGCGACGGGAGGTGATCGCCGATGCTGCAAAATGTCGAATGGTCTGCACATGCTACCGGACGCGAAACGGAAAGCCCGTGGTCAGCCAGATGGATCAGGAACCGGTGCTTGGAGCGCTAGCGCCGGCGGACTGATGTAACCACGCTGATACAGCCGTAGCGTATAGCGGCGACGAGATGCTTCCACGTGATAGAGCGCATTGATGGAGTATTGGAGAACCGTGATTCTGGACACTTTGAGGTCGTATTGCTACAGTGCGCTGAGCGCAACGGTGCGCAGAGCTAGAAGCTGTCGCTGGTCAATCAGTGGTGCATTCAACAACCACCGGCAGAGCCGGTGGAATGAGGAAGGCCCCTAGCGCCGCATCCGCCCGCATTGCAACTGGTCCGTCCACACATCCTCCGAGTCTACAACACGACCATTAAGTCCTGTTAACGGAAGAGAATCGATGGTGCGATTACCGGGTTACCGATTGCCAGTAGTGCGTTCACTTCTGGTCGCTGCGGCCAAGTAATACCGCTGCTAGTTTTCAGTTGCGCTCTGGAAGCCAGGGCACTGCACAGACGCTTTTGATCAACTCGGGGTCGAGGCAGGATCGTTGCCAGGCATCGCAGGCCGCTTCACGCAGGGCATCGTAGTTGGCGTAGCTTCGGTTCGACCAGTAATGGCTGCGGAACCAGTGCCAGAGATTCTCCGTCGGGTTCAGTTCCGGCGATCGCGGTGGAAGGTTGAGGAGCGTCACGTTCGCCGGCACCTTCAACCCGCCGGAGATGGGGTAGCCGGCTTGATCCCAGATCAGCACCCCATGCACGTCCGGGGCAATCTCCTTTGAGAGTTGATCGAAGAAGGCGTTGACGATCTGCGTGTTCAGGTTCGGCGCCAGCAGACCGGCGGTGTTCCCGGTTTTCGGACAAACCGCCCCCAGCACGTACAGGTAATCATACTGCGTCTGCTTCACCGCCCGCGGTCGCGATCCCACCGGCGCCCACACCCGCGTCAGCGTGCCTTGCTGACCAAAGCGGGCTTCATCCTGGAACCAGATCTCGATGCGTTTGTCCGTGACCTGCTCCCCAATTCCTGATCCACGTGTTATGAGAGTCTTTGAGCCCGGCAAGGGCAAGGAGATTCTCGATGAGTTCATTTGGCAGGAAGCGTCGTTCGCCGGAGCAGATCATCGCATATCTGCGTGAGGCGGACGGGATGTTGTCGGCGGCCCAGACGATCGCCCAGGTCTGCCAGAAGCTGGCGGTCAGCGAGCAGACCTATCACCGCTGGCGGAACAGCTTCGGTGGGATGAAGGCGGACGCGATGAAGCGTCTGAAGAAGCTGGAAGAGGAGAACCGTCGGCTGAAGAAGGCGGTTGCGGATCTGACGCTGGACAAGCAGATGCTCCAGGAAGCCAACGCGTTCCTGGGAAACGAGTAAGCCGGACGCGTCGGCGTGCGTGCAGCACGTGCAGAAGCAGTTGGATGTTTCGGAGCGTCGGGCGTGCCGAGTGACCGATCAGCCGCGTTCAACGCAACGGTACCGATCGCGGCCGCGTGAGGATGAACAGGCCCTGGTGGCCAGGATGCTGGAGTTGGTGCGTCAGCATCCGCGTTACGGATATCGCCGGATCTGGGGTCTGCTGCGAGGAGAAGGTTTCAAAGTGAACCGCAAGCGTGTGCATCGGCTGTGGAAGCGAGAGGGCCTGAAAGTGCCGCAAAAGCAGCATAAGAAGCGTCGCCTGGGCAGCAGCACCAACGGCATCGTGCGTCACGCCGCGACGCAGAAGGACCAGGTCTGGGCGTGGGACTTCATCCACGACCGGAGCGAGGACGGGCGGCCGCTGAAGTGGCTGAGCGTGGTGGATGAGTACAGACGGGAGTGCCTGGCGCTGGAGGCGAGGCGGTCGTTCAAGAGCGTCGAGGTGATCGACGTGTTCAGGGAACTGCTGCTTATCCGCGGGACGCCGCTGCACATCCGCGGCGATAACGGCCCGGAGTTTGTTGCCAGGGGGATCAGCCTTGGGCTGGAGTCGGCGCGGGTCCAGACGCTGTATATCGAGCCGGGCAGCCCTTGGGAGAACGGCTACGCCGAGAGCTTCCACGGGCGGCTGCGGGATGAGCTGCTGGATGCGGAGCTGTTCACTTCTCTGGCGGAGGCCAGGATGTTGAGCGTGCAGTGGCGGCTGGAGTACAACCACCGGCGACCGCATTCGAGCCTGGGGTACGTGCCCCCGGCGGCGTTCGCCGCGACGCTTGCCCAGACTCCGCTCCGGGCTGCGCCCTGCGCTACGTCTGGGCAAGCGAAGCAGAAACAGGTAATACCGCTTCCACTTTTTGCTTGCGCCGGCGCGCCAGCGATGAGTTTGTGTCATGATGTGCGGAACCTGGCAAGGAGGCCGCATCATGCACGTGGTGGAGCATCACACTGTGGAGGAATTACATACGCTGGCACGATCGGAACACGATCCCAAGATGGTGACCCGCCTGCACGCCGTCGCTCTGGCCAAGAGGGGGAAGTCGGCACCGCAGGTGGCCGAGGAGTTTGGCTACAGCCGCCGCGGCGTGCAGTTCTGGGTCAAGTGGTACAACGAGGGCGGCGTAGAACATTTGCGCAATGAAGGCGGGCAGGGCCGCAAGCCCCCGCTGGCCGCATCGGAACAGCAGCGGCTCAAGCAGCGGTTGGATGGCGGGCCGGTCCCGGAGAAGGACGGCGGCGTCTGCACGCTGCGTGGTGTGGACGGGCAGCGCATCCTCAAAGAGGAGTTCGGCAAGGTCCGCTGCCTCAGCGCAGTCTACAACCTGCTGCACGCGATCGGGTACAACGACCTGGTTCCACGCCCGCAGCACAAGGATGCGGACCCGGCGGCACAGGAGGCTTTTAAAAAAAGTGCCCGGAACTGATCGAGCAGATCGCCCAGCAGCATCCGGACAAACGCATCGAGATCTGGTTCCAGGATGAAGCCCGCTTTGGTCAGCAAGGCACGCTGACGCGGGTGTGGGCGCCGGTGGGATCGCGACCGCGGGCGGTGAAGCAGACGCAGTATGATTACCTGTACGTGCTGGGGGCGGTTTGTCCGAAAACCGGGAACACCGCCGGTCTGCTGGCGCCGAACCTGAACACGCAGATCGTCAACGCCTTCTTCGATCAACTCTCAAAGGAGATTGCCCCGGACGTGCATGGGGTGCTGATCTGGGATCAAGCCGGCTACCCCATCTCCGGCGGGTTGAAGGTGCCGGCGAACGTGACGCTCCTCAACCTTCCACCGCGATCGCCGGAACTGAACCCGACGGAGAATCTCTGGCACTGGTTCCGCAGCCATTACTGGTCGAACCGAAGCTACGCCAACTACGATGCCCTGCGTGAAGCGGCCTGCGATGCCTGGCAACGATCCTGCCTCGACCCCGAGTTGATCAAAAGCGTCTGTGCAGTGCCCTGGCTTCCAGAGCGCAACTGAAAACTAGAAGCGGTATAACACTCTCATAGCGGGTGGTACAGAGATTGGGGGCAGGTCAGCCCTACCCGCCTTCGTTGCGCAACTGTTCTACGCCGCCCTCGTTGTACCACTTGACCCAGAACTGCACGCCGCGGCGGCTGTAGCCAAACTCCTCGGCCACCTGCGGTGCCGACTTCCCCCTCTTGGCCAGAGCGACGGCGTGCAGGCGGGTCACCATCTTGGGATCGTGTTCCGATCGTGCCAGCGTATGTAATTCCTCCACAGTGTGATGCTCCACCACGTGCATGATGCGGCCTCCTTGCCAGGTTCCGCACATCATGACACAAACTCATCGCTGGCGCGCAGCGCGCAAGCAAAAAGTGGAAGCCGTATAACAAGAAATGGGAGGCGACTCGATGAGAAAGTGCCGCATCCTCGCGCACCCGTAGAGAGTGCTGTGGGGGCCAGCCTACGAGCAGAGCCAACGCCTGCGGCGGCGAAGGAGTGGCAGCATCCCGACGCCGAGCATCATAAGGGCGCTGGCGGGCTCGGGTACGCTGGCGTTGGACACTGCCGCCTGCGCGAAGAGCGGATTTCCAACGCCCAGGCCCAGATTACCGTCGATCACGGCGTAGTCATCGCCCGTGACGTTCCCGTTAAAGTTCGTGTCCCCGTAGAAAACGGCGATTCCGGGATCGAGTGCGGTAGTGCCCAGGTTGGCGTCGACGGCACCGTAGTCGTCGCCGGTCACCTGGCCATCCAAATTCGTATCACCAAAATACGTATATTTGCCGACGACAGCATTGGCACTCAGTGCCTGACCGGAACTCGAGGGCCATTCGGTGGCACCGGCAAGGGCATTGTCGAATAGAAGCAGCAGCGTGTTGCCGCTGGTGGCCTGACTGGTGGAGGAGACGATTCCGGTGGCGCCGAGTCAATGTGATCGCGGTATCCGCTGAAGACGAGGTTCTGAATGGTAGTGAACGGTGACGCGCCTGAATAGTTCACGATCAGGTCGTTGTCATTGAGGTCCAGGGCGGCGCCAGAGGCAATTGACAACGTGCCGGTAATCCGAGTGATAGAGTTGATGCCATCGTTCGCCGAGCGTTGCTTGACTTGAAGGACGCCGGCGGAGACATCGAGATTGCTGGTGGTCAGCGCGCTGACCGTCAGCCTGCCGGCGCCGAGCTTGGTGAAATCACCGATTCCGGACAGGACGCCGAACGTCGAGTCGGTTCCCGCGGTGTCTACGCTACCGCCGCCAGCCAGGGAGATATTCCGGTTGCTGGTGATTCCCGCATCGAGCCGGAGCGTTCCGCCCTGAAGGCCGATGTCGTTCGTGGACGAGCCCAGGTTGGCCGAGGCGCTGACCGCCAGCGTCCCGCCGACGATGGTGGTCGGACCGCTGTAGCTGTTGTTGCCCGAGAGAACCAGCAGGCCCGGGCCGCTCTTGATGAGTCCTCCGCTCGCGGAGGACGTGATGTTGCCGGATAAGGTCATGATGCCGGCCAAAGCCTGGACGTTAACGTTGGCGCTGGCCGAGAGGTAGAGCGGGGCCGAAATCAGGTGGCTTCCATTGGAAACGGTGACGGGCACATTCCCAACCGCGTTGGCAAGCGTCAGCGTGTTCGGGCCGGCAAGCGTATAGCTGTAGGCGTTGTTAAAGGTCATTCCTTCGACCACAGCCGACTGGTCGAGCGTGACGGTCTGAGGAGCAAGGATCGCGCTCCCGAAGTTGGCCGTGAAACCGGAGCCATTGGGGACGCCATTGAGCCAATTGCCGGAATCGGACCAGTTGCCGCTGGCATTCACGTTCCAATAGCAGTCGGTCAGCAGCGGGGTAAGGAGAAACGCGTGAACGCTCCCGGAAGGGCTGACACCATAGCCAACGATCCGGCCGGAATCGTTGATGCCGCGCACCGTTTGCAGCGTCCAGCCAGAACCGGCTGAAATGAGGCTGTTCAAGTCTTCCATGACACCATTGATATCTACAAACGCATGCGAATTGCCAGCCGTTACGTCGGAACTCCCCACGATCACCCCGCTGGAGTTGACGCCGAACGCTTCGCTGTAGCTTGCCCCCAGCGTACCCAGGTCGGTCTTGATCCCGCCCAGGTACTTGAACGCATGGTAATCGGCGTCGCTGGCTAGGTATGCACCGCCCACGACCTCACCGCTGTCGTTGATGCCCCAGGCATAGCCGTAGGAACCGCCCAGTGTGCCGATATCGGTCATCGCACCCGAGGTGCCGTTGGGCACAGAAGGCGTCCAGACGAAGGCATGATCGGTGTAGTAGCTGCCAACGTCGTAGTTGGAATAGCCGACGACGGTGCCGGTGCTATTGATCGCCTGTGCGTAGCTGTCACCGGCATTGTTGTTGATCGTACCGAGGTCGTATTTTCCGGCTCCGCTGTACAGCGTGGCATGGGTGGCGGAGCTTGGGGAATTCTTGATGGCAGACGCACCCGCCACCTGGCCGCTGCTGTTGATCGAGTATGCATAGCTCCAGTTGCCGCCGAGGGTTCCCAAAGCCGTCATCGTGCCGGAGCTGTAAACGAAGCCGCGATCACCGGAGGAGCTGTCAGCACTGCCGGCAATCAAGCCGTTGCTGCTGATGCTGTAGGCGTAGCTGTTGGTACCGCCGCTGAGGATACCCAACGCGTCGGTGGAGGGATTGATGGCGCTGGAGGCCGAGGTGACAAAGCCGCGATTGACGCTTGTGGCGGTCTTGGAATAGCCGACGATCTGGCCGGAGTTGTTGATCTCATAGGCTTGGCTCGTGGCTCCGCCCAGGGTACCGAGATCCAGGATGTTGTACTGCGTGTCAGCCCATGCCCGGCTTACAGCCGATGAGAAGACCGCAGCGCAAGCCCCATGAAGGCATATCCGGATCAGACGCCCACGCATTTTCTCACCGCTCCGATTGATACAGGCGAGGCAACTGGATGAACAACTGGAGGCTCCGGACCCCCACGCCGGATTCTGCATCACAAGCTTACAAGCTACATCGGGATAACTGCTCAGGCAAGCTCATATACCCCCGCAAATCTCAGAACAATCGGCTCGGCGGAGCCCATCCAACATATTCACATCCGCTTGTGCAAATGGTCCCACTCACACCGTGCTCACACCGTACTCACACCGTGCAAACGCCGGGGAGAAACTCCACCCACACCGGTCGCAAGTCCCGTCATCACCGCGATGATCGGCACGCCTTGATGCGCTGCCAATGACCCAACCGTAGCCGAGAGGCCCCCCGCCGAGCAGAACAACCAAATGCAGGGCCGCATAAACAGGCAAAACCTTTACGGTACGCCGGCAAAATGGCGGCAGGAGGAAGCATTGGCACGACCGTCGCCAGCCCGCATCGGTATCTCGAACATCTTGACCCGGCCCGGGTTTGCCCCGCGCCTCTACCCCTTTGGCCCGGTTGCGTTTAGTTTCAGGGTCAATGAAGCGCCCCGCCATCTTCTTCGATCGCGACAACACGCTGACCGCCTGCAGGGACTACCTGGGCGACCCCTCCCAAGTCGCACTGGTCAGTGGCGCAGCCGATGCGGTCGCGCGCGCGAAGGCCCTTGGCTACGCAACCGTCGTCATCAGCAATCAAAGCGGCGTCGCCCGCGGCATGTTCACCGAAGCCGCTGTCCACGCCGTGAATCAGCGTATGGATGAGCTACTGGCTGAGGAAAACGCCGGCGCGGTCATCGACCGCCACGAGTTCTGCCCCTTTCACCCCGAGGGGACCGTCGAAGCCTATCGCCAGGAGAGCGATCGCCGAAAGCCCGGCCCCGGAATGCTGCACAGCGCTGCCCAGGCCCTCGATCTCGACTTATCCCGCAGTTGGCTGGTCGGTGATGCCCCGCGTGACATCGAAGCCGGCGCCGCCGCGGGCTGCAAAACCATTCTTTTTTCCGACCCGTCCCTCGCTGCATCCCCCGCCGCATCCGCTCAGACCAACGTGCAACCGGATTACAGCGTCACGACACTGAAAGAGGCCATCAACGTGATCGAAAGCCAGACGCAATCGACACAGAACGATTCCAATCCCGCCCCACAGCCACCGACATCGGAACAGGACATGCCACTGCCAGCCTCGGCAGCCGATACCGTCAGTTCGCAGGCCGCCGCATGGCCTTCCGCCCCTTCCAACGCCAAGCTCGAATCCATCGGCAACGAAATCCTGCGCGAGTTGCGCCGCCAGCAGATGGACCGCATCGAGGATTTCTCCGTCAGCAAGCTGCTGGCCGGCATCGTGCAGGTGCTCGTGCTCGCTGTGCTTTTCCTGGCCTACATCTATCGCGCTGACGACCGGCTCCTGGCGGTCCTGCTCTTTGCCCTCGTGCTCCAAACCATGACCATCGCCCTTCTGATCATGGGCCGCCAGAAGTAGCGGCCATCGCCGCTGGTTAAAATGCTCCATTTTCAGACACCCCCGCAACCTCTAAACTCGTTTCGTTTTATACAAAGGTGGTATCCATGATGCGTTGGGTCGCGGTGCTTGCTCTGGTCCTCGGAATCGCCACGCTCGCCCGAGCGCAGGAATACCATCACCATCCCCCCACCGCTGATCCCACCGCCCGCATCGCCACCACGCGCCCCCAAACCCGCCCCGCAGAGCGGGAGGAAAAGCGGCACGAGAAAGAGGCCGGCGACGAGATCCGCGTCACCAAACACTCCATGGAGCTCGATGGCCGCAAGCTCGAATACACCGCAACCACGGGAACGCTCGTCCAGCGGGATGAATCCGGAACCGCCAAGGCGGATATGTTCTTCGTGGCCTACGAGCTTACGCGCCCCAAAGGCGAAAGCGCCGCAACCCGCCCCGTGACCTTCGTCTTCAACGGCGGCCCCGGCGCCGCCAGCGTCTGGCTGCACCTGGGCGCCGCCGGGCCGAAGCGCATCGACATCGCACCTGATGGCCTGCCCGCCGCTGCTCCCTACCATCTCGTGGACAACGAAAGCTCCTGGCTGGATGCGACGGATCTCGTCTTTGTCGATCCCGTCGGCACCGGCTACTCGCGCCCCGCCAAGGGCGAAAAGGCCCAGCAGTTTTACGGCGTCGAGCAGGACATCAAGTCCATGGCCGCCTTCATCCGCCTCTGGACCACCCGCTATCGCCGCTGGCCCAGCCCCAAATTCCTCGCCGGGGAAAGCTACGGCACCACCCGCGCCGCGGGCCTCTCCGAATATCTGCTGGAGCACGATGGCATCGCACTCAACGGCATCGTCCTCATCTCCTCGGTGTTGAATTTCCAGGTGATCGAGCCATCCGCGGGCAACGAATTGCCGTTTGCCCTGTACGTCCCGAGCTACACCGCCGCCGCCTGGTATCACAAAAAGCTTGCTCCCGACCTGCAAAGCCAGGACCTCCCCAAGCTCCTGGCCGAGGTCAAATCCTGGGCGATGGGGGATTACTGGGTGGCGTTGAGTAAGGGGGCCGCGCTATCCGACCAGGGGAAACAGGCCATCGCCCAGAAACTCGCCCGCTACACCGGGCTTTCGGTGGACTGGGTCTTGAAAGCCAACCTGCGGATCTACCCCGGCTGGTTCATGAAGCAGTTGCTGGCCGACCGGCACGAGCTGATCGGCCGGTTTGACTCCCGCATCACCGGATTCGACGTCAACCCGATCCGCGCTGAGCCCGAATACGATCCGAGCCTGGCAAGGTTCTTCAGTGCCTACACCGCCGACTTCAACAACTACGTCCGCATCGACCTCAAATACGAGAGCGATCTTCCCTATGAAGTGCTCACCTCGCGCGTGCAGCCCTGGAATTTCGGCCCCGCGGGCAACGGCTATCTCTACGTCGCCGACGACCTGCGCGATGCCATCCTGAAGAACCCGCAGATGCACGTACTGGTCGCGAGCGGCTGGCTCGACCTGGCCACGCCCTTCGCCGCCACGGACTACACCATCGACCACATGGGCCTGGCCCCCGAGCTGCGCAGGAACATCGAACAGCGCGTACTTCGAAGCCGGCCACATGATCTACCACGTCGCCAAGGCCCGCCAGAAGCTGCACGATGACGTCGCGAGCTTCATCGCGGACAGCACGAAATCGTCGGCAACTCAGCCGTGAGCCCAAGACGCACGGATCCACGCACCAACGTCGCACACGGAGGGTACACGAGAAGAAACGCGGCAATGCTTCATCGCTTATCATAGAATTGATGGACCGGCACGCTCGTTGGCGCTGCCGGTCAGATCGGTCGGCAGGCATGGAGGCGATCGTGGTCCGACATCAGCTCGCCTTTACCGGCATATGGCTGGCGGCCATCGCATCTCTGTTCGTTCTCGCCGGTTTCGAGGCGCGAGGCCTAGCAGGTGGCCTTGTCGCCGGATGCTGGGGATACTGGCCTGTTTCACATTGGCTGCGATTTCACGGCAACGAAGGGCCGGTCTTCGCGCTGCTGTTCGTTGCCAGCGGATTGACCGTGTGGGCCTGCGCTTGGGCCATGGACAAGGCGAAGCTGCGAAGGAACGCCTTGCTGATCCTGCTGGTCTCGGTGGCGGCCGGCCTTTTCATCGGCTATGGGACAACGCACGATGATTTTGAAGGCTGGAAGCAATGGCCCGCCATCTCCGCGGCCATGGAGTCGCAGAACTACCACCCCTCAGTCTCCGATTTCCACAGGAGCATCGTCATCCCCACAACACTCATGTACGGCGTGTGGGGTTTATATGCCGGCGCAGTAGGTTGCTGGTTGTTCTGAGCGTTCGCATCATGGTGCTGCGCGTCGGAACGTCGCAACGTGAAACCGAGCCTTTCCGACCGCCTCACGATGAAAGTCGGTCGTGGGTTCTGGCTTGCCGCATACACTTGCGGCGTACAACGACACGTCATTGAGGAGCGACACCAGGTTCGAATATGTTCACCACGTCGCCTATGTCGTCAGCGACATGGACGAGGCGATCCGCACGTTTCGCGACACCTTTGAATTGGAGTTGGCCGACCGCCGGACGATTGAGGGAGAACGCAGCGCGGAGATGGCGACGTTTCGCTGCGGGCCGACACTGATCGAATTGCTGCGCCCGATCAACCATCCCGTGCTCGCCCAGTTCCTGCACGAACATGGCCCGGGCCTGCACCACGTGGCTTTTGGTGTGAAAGATCTGCCGTGGCGCATTGGGGCGCTGCGGGAAAAGGGCGTTTTCGTGAACGATCCCTTCGTCGCCCCCACCGGATGGAAGATCGCGTATTTCGACCTCAACAAGAGTCGGCTCGACGTTTTCCAGAGCCATTACCACGGCGACCACCTCGCAGAGGCGAAGGCGTGAAGATCTAATTCTCCGGTCGTCGGTAACAACGGGGGGAAAAGCCCCCGGCATCGCCATTTCGGCCATCTGCCTGCAGGTCATCGAGTTGCAGCCAGGCGCCCCTGCCACCCCGCGTGGTATTGCCCCCGCCTGGGCGATACAATGAAATCTCCTACCCCCGGCGTCGTCTTTCTGCTCGTCGGGGACTTTGGAACCCGGGCTAAGCCTTGGTAAACTGGGCTCTGCAACAATTCCCGCCGGGCTAGAGGTCTTTTTTTGTCGGAGGTACCGTGATCAGCCGGATTGTCTCTTGGTTCAATTCCCGCGTTTCCAGTCAGACCGCCGTTACTTCGATAGAACGCATGGAGGACCGGTTGCTGCTGTCGGCCGCCCCCGCGCAGGCGCAGTCCATCTCGACGGATAACCGCGGCTACACGGAAATTACCTTTAATATCGCGCTGGACCCCTCGACCGTGAACACCCGAACCGTTCAGGTGCACACCGCCGGCGCCGATGGGATCTTTGGAACGGCCGACGACGTTAAGATCACCGGTCGCGTCAAGCTTACCCTCAGCGGCCGCCGCATTATCTGGCGGCCGGCGGTGTCGGTGCCATTTGCCCCGTACTCGACCTACAGCGTCAAAGTCAGCGCCAAGACCGTCACCGATGTGAACGGCAACCACATCGACGGCGAATTCAACGGCCCGGGTAACCTGACCGGTAATGGCGTGGCCGGTGGCGATCTTCTGTTCCTCGGCAAGCGCGATAAGTCCACTTCGCCGACGGCACGCTTCGCCACCGTCGAGGGCAAAATCGACGTCTCCCTCGACACCGTCAACACGCCGCTGACCTACGCCAACTTTCTCTCCTATGCCAACGCCGGCCTGTACGATTACACCTTCTTCCATCGCAGCGTGCCCGGCTTCGTGATCCAGGGCGGCGGCTTCGTCGCCTCGCTGACCGACAACACCGCCGCCGGCCTGAGCGTCATCCCGACCACCGCCCCCGTGCAGAATGAATTCCACACCAGCAATACGCGCGGCACGATCGCCATGGCCAAGCTCGGCGGCGATCCCAACTCCGCGACCGATCAGTGGTTCTTCAATACGGCCGACAACAGCACGAACCTCGACAGCCAGAACGGCGGCTTCACCGTCTTTGGTACGGTCAAGTATTCCTCGGGCCTGTCGGTGATGGATGCGATCAACGCACTGACCCAGGTGGACCTCTCGACCATGAACAACAGCAACGCGAGCATCACCGGCGCGATGACCCAGACGCCCGTGGTGAATTCCAGCACCACCGCAGCGAACGTTCAGCCGCTAAGCGATCTGGTGATCGTCAGCCGCGTGTCGATTCGGGACAAGTACGTGGCGTTCCCGATCCCGCCCGCAGTCGTGTCCGCGCAGGCAACGCCAGGCGTCGCGGCTGACAGCGGCACAGTGCAGCCGGCGCTTGTGCTCGCGCCGACCGCCAATGCGACCAGCCTTCCGGCAAATACCGCCGGGACGTTCGGCCGTGCTCGGACTGGCCGATGGCAAGATCACCGACTGACATGACACGACAGCGCGAAGCGCCTTCCGTTCCCCATCTCCGCGTACTCCGGAAGGATCATGCATCACGCTGCACATGCATGCGGCGTTGCCAGGAGATAGGCCGGCACTCTCGAACCGCTTGAGCATGCGGCCGCACATCTGCTTATCGCACACGTCCAGCAGTGCGATCACAGATGCATCGGGCTTGCCGACTCCATGCCCGTCTTGCCGGCGTCTTTCCCAACAGCGGTGAATTCGCGGACGCCTACATCACATCCCTTCCGCCTTGTTCTTGATGTCCTTGGTGATCTCCGCGCCGAGCGAGGGACTGCCCATCGCACCGACCTTGACGGTGACCTGGCTCGATTTGTCCGTCACCTTCTTGATCGTGACGCTCACCTTCGTTCCGTCCGCCTGCTTCCCACTGGCGGTTCCATCCAACATCGTCGAAGACGCCTTCACGTCCTTCAGCCCCTTGTCTTCCAGCACCGCCTTGGCCGCATTGGTCGTTGCCTCCGTGTTCGCGTTGACCGTCGTCCATTGCTCCATCATGTTGCTGGTCACGCCCTCTTCGTGCGTGCTCTTGCATCCGGCCAGCGCCAGCCCGATGACTGCAAAGGCCGCCAACAAAACGATGCTCATCCGCATAACAACCTCCTTCATATGGAATGACCTACGCTGCCCCGCGCACGTGCGCGGACGCACAACTCAGAAGCATAGCGTCCCCAGCAATTCTCCGTAACGGCAATTCTGCCCCGACTAGCCAGCCCCGCTTTCTGATCCTGATTCTCGCAATTCCCTCGCCCGCCAGACCCTTCATATGAGCACAAGACCGAGGTGGAAGCGCCGCCTATGTGGGAGATGAACTGCTCAGCCTGCTCAGGCGGTCATACAGCGCAGCAGCAGGTGCGCGTTCCCTTGTGCAGGGCGTCCAGATCGAATTTCTCGTTCGGCGAATGGATGCGATCGTCATCGAGCCCAAAGCCCACCAGCAGCGTGTCCAGGCCCAGTTCGGTCTTGAAGAGGCTCACCACCGGAATGGACCCGCCTTCGCGCATGAAGGTCGGCTTGACGCCGAAACCGACTTCGAGCGCCTCGGCAGCGAGTTGGACGCCGGGAATTTGGCGCGGCACCAGGACGCCAGGCGTGTGGCTGTGGCAGTTGACCTCCACCCGCACGGTCCTGGCGGCACGGGTGCGGATAGCCTTTTCGAAGTTGGCCACGATTTTCGCCGGATCCTGGTTGGGCACCAGGCGCATCGAGACTTTAGCCGAGGCGATCGCGGGCAGGACCGTCTTAGCGCCGGGCCCCTGGTATCCACTGGTCAGGCCATTGATATCGCAGGTCGGTCGGGCCCACTTGCGTTCGAGGGTGGTATACCCCTTTTCACCGAAGAGCTCGGGCGCATCCAGCCCGGCACGAAATGCCTTTTCATCGAATGGGAGCATTGCCCATTCGTTCCGTTCGTCGGACGCGAGCGGAATGACGTCGTCGTAGAAGCCTTCGACGGTGACACGGCCATCGGCGTCGTGCAGCGTGCCGAGCATTTTGCAGAGGACATTTGCGGGATTGGCGATCGTTCCGCCAAACAGCCCGCTGTGCAGGTCGTGCGATGGGCCGGTAACCTTGACTTGCATGTAGACCAGCCCGCGCAGGCCGTAAGTGATCGCGGGAACACCGCGGGCGAACTGGTTGGTGTCGCTGACGACGGCGATGTCGGCGCGAAGATCGTCGCGGTAGCGTTTGACGAATTCGCCGAGATGAGCGCTGCCGATTTCCTCTTCGCCCTCGATGAGCATCGTCAGGTTGATGGGTAAGCCGCCATGCGCCTGCCAGTCGGTGACGGCTTCGATGTGGGCCCAGACCTGTCCCTTATCATCAGCCGCCCCACGGGCGTGGATCGCGCCGTCACGAATCGTCGGCTCAAATGGCGGCGTGGTCCACAAATCCTCCGGCTCGGGCGGCTGAACGTCGTAGTGCCCGTACATCAAAACCGTCGGCCTGCCGGGCTGGTGCCGGTTCTTCGCGACCACAGCCGGATGACCGCCGGTCGGCATGATCGAAACCTCCAGCCCGGCGAAGCGAAGCTGGTCGGAAATCCAGGTCGCGCAGCGGGTCATATCCGGCCCATGTTCCGGCTTGGTGCTGACACTGGGAATGCTCAAGAATTGCTTGAGCAGATCCAGCGATTGGTGTTGTTGCGCATCAATTGTCGCAAGTACCTGGTCCAGCATCAGTCATCCTTGTCCAAAGGCAATCCCCTCGTAAGCAATGCAGCGGCGGGATGCGTCGCCGGCTCGTCGATGAAGGTCGCCATGAAAGCGGCACTGCGCTCAGTCGTCACAGGAACATACTTCCCTGTCGCGGTCGCGACCAAGCCATTCCTGGAGCGAATCTCGCCGGTGGTCTCGATCATGCGCTTGCGCGAGGACTGGACCTGCGCAGAGATTTCGAGCGATTCGCCGACACCTGCCCCGAGGCGGAAGCGCACGGACAATTCTCCGCAGACGCAGAAGGTTCTTCCCAGCCACGTAGCGGCCCAGACCATCGCCTCGTCGAGGACGGTCGCAAGGACGCCGCCATGGACGATGCCTTCGAAGCCGATGTGCTCCGGGCGCGGAACGAAGTTGACCGAGACGAGCCCCGATTGCGGATCGACGTGGAGCGACAGCTTCAAGCCATGTGGGTTAGCTCGTCCACAGACCAGACACCCCGCCGTGTGTGGCAATTCCAGACTTCCCATCAGTCTATTGTACAGATGCGGCGGGCGCCGGGAGAATGCGTGAGCGACGCGAAGCGGCCGCTGTTGCATCGTACGAGATCGGCCGATAGAGCGTGTCCCGCTCGACCGGCACGCGTCCGGCTTCGCGGATCAGGCGGCGCAAATCTTCTTCGTTCAATTCCTGGTGCGTTCCGTCACCGGCGCGTTTGGTGATGTCGTACCAGACGACGGTTCCATCGAGGTCGTCGCAGCCCCAGTCCAGAGCGATCTGCGAGAGGCCGATGCCCTGCATGATCCAGAAAGCCTTGATATGCGGGATGTTCTGGCACATCAGGCGTGCGATGGCGAGCGTCCGCAGATCGGTTAGTCCTGTCGGACCGGGCAGTGCGCCAAGTTCGCTGTTTTCGGGGATGAACGAGAGCGGGATGACGCAGTTGAAGTGGGCCCGGGCATGGGCCAGCGACTCGGCCTGTAAATCTCGCAGTTTGATCAGGTGGTTCACCCGTTCGGCGGGCGTTTCCACATGCCCGTACAGCATCGTCGCGTTGGATGGAATTCCCAGCGCATGAGCCGTGCGATGCACCTCGAACCAGCGGTCTTCGCGGACTTTGCCTTTGAAGACTTCATCGTGAACGCGGTCGTCGAAAATCTCGGCGCCGCCGCCGGGGAGGGAGCCGAGACCGGCATCACGCAGGGCAACGAGGACCTCCTTGATACTCAGGCGCGCGATGCGCGAGAAGTGGATGATCTCGATCGCGGTGAACGCTTTAATGTGGACGTCCGGGCTGGCGGCGCGGATGCCTCGGAGCATGTCGAGGTAGTAATCGAACTTGAGCCAGGGATGCAGCCCGCCGACGATGTGGACCTCCGTCGCACCCGCGGCGGCGGCCTTCTGTGCGACCGCAACCACTTGTTCGACTGGCATCTCATAGGCGCCCTCCTCGCCGCGCTTGCGGTAGAAGGAACAAAACTTGCAACTGAGCGCACAAACGTTGGTGTAGTTGATGTGACGGTTGCGGTTGTAGTAGGCCTGATCGCCGTGGAGCCTTTCGCGCACAAAATTGGCCAGGCGACCGACAGCGTGGATGTCTGCGCGTGGTGTAAAGCGTCATCCCATCCGCGTGAGAGAGAGCCTCGCCCGCAACCACTTTCGCGGCGATCCCGTGGAGTGAGGGGTCGAGAAACCTAGCCAGAACGTCAGACTGCATGGGTGGAGTCTAAAGCGACGTGAACGGCATTGGCAAGGTGTGAGGTGCCAGAGTTATTGAAAGCCGAATTTGCACGGCGGCTAGCGGAAGACGTTGATGATGCCAAGGGTACCCAGGAGGAGGCTGATGATCCCGTTCACGGTAAAGAAGGCGAGGCCGACTTTCGAGAGATCGGTGGCATTGACCAAACTGTGTTCGACGATCAGGAGAGCGATCGCGATGGCCGCTCCGGTGAAATAGATTGTGCCGAGAAGCGGGCTGCTGAAGCCAAGGACGATCAGGAGCGTCGCGGAAATGGCATGCGTGAGGCGGCTGATCCAGAGCGCCTTGCCAATGCCCGAATGTGCGGGGACGGAGATGACGCCGGTTTCGAGGTCGCTGTGATAGTCCTGGCAGGCGTAGATAATGTCGAAGCCGGCGGTCCAGCAGAGGACCGCACCGGCCATGATGATCGGGGGCCAGGCAACGTTGCCGCTGACGGCGACCCAGGCGCAGACAGGGGCAACGCCCAGTGCGGCGCCGAGATAGTAGTGGCACAGGCGGCGTGAAGCGCTTCATGAGGGGATATCCGGCCAGGTAGAGCAGGACGGGCATCGACAGGACGAGCGGCCACGGGTTGCGATAGAGGAGCCAGAAGAATGCGGTCCCGAGAATGAAAGTCGCGCAGCAGGCAAAGACCATCGTCGCCATGAAGAGGCGCGAGAGGCGGCCGCTGGGAATGGCGCGCCCGGCGGTGCGCGGGTTGCGTGCGTCCAGCTCGGCATCGAGGAGGCGATTGGCGCTCATCGCAACGGTGCGGGCGGTGACCATACAGATCAGAATCAGGACGAGCATTCCCGTGGGTGGCAGGCCCTTGGCTGCCATAAACGTCGCCAGCAATGCAAAGGGCATGGCGAAGATCGTGTGGTTGATCTTGATGTCGGCAGCGAAGAGCGCGAGCTTCGAGCCGAGCGATCGCGGGATGGGCTTGGGAGGAATTGCTGCGATGTCAGACATGGTCGAAAACGTCAGGTCACGATCGACTTGGGATCCCACCGCCCCACCATCTGGTGCGGGACAGTTAGAAGATCCAACAGTTTTGCCGCAACGAAATCGACGAGGTCATTCACACTCGTCGGATTCAGGTAGAAGCCGGGATTGGCGGGCGCGACGATCGCGCCGGCGTCGGTGAGGATCTTGTAGTTGTTCACGTCGATCGGAGAAAGAGGCATCTCGCGGTGGACGAGGATCAGCTTGCGGCGTTCCTTCAGCGTGACGGCGGCGGCGCGGGAGATGAGATTGTCACCGATGCCGTGGGCAACCTCCGCGAGGGTGTTGCTGGAGCAGGGAACGATCACCAGGCCATCGTGCAGGAATGAGCCGCTGGCAAGCTGGCTGCCGACGTCATTGTAGTTGTAGAGCTTGATGTCCGGACTGCTCATGCCGGCAATGGCGACGAGATCGATGGTCTCCATCCCAAGTTCATCATGTAGCAGCCGGCGCCCCAAGGGAGAGACGACCAGGTGCACGTGGACGCCGGCGGCGAGGAGGCCCTGGATGAAGCGGACGGCGTAAAGCGCCCCGCTGGCGCCGGTGATGGCGGTGACGATCTCCATACCGCAATCATAAGGCGGAAATCTACTTTGGTGGTAGCCGTCCGGTACCGCCACCAGGATCGCTGTGACACACGGCCCTGTGGCAAATTGAATCAGGAGGCGACAGGATGACCTGGGGGGTCTAAGATCAGGCCTACGCCCATGACCTCTACCGAACTGAGCCCGCCTCGCGCTATCGTCGTTCCTGTTCCGTCCAGTGTCGGAGTCATGCGACCGGCGATTTCGCTGTGTCACCGAGAGTTGGTGCGATTCCTGCGCCAGCGACACCGGATCATCGGGGCGCTCGCGACGCCGTTCGTCTTCTGGCTGCTGATCGGGGGCGGGATGAACCGGAGCTTCAAATCGGCCATGCCGGGGGGGAGAATTACCTCCAGTATTTCTTCCCCGGCACCGTGCTGATGATCCTGCTGTTTACGGCAATCTTCTCCACAATCTCCGTAATCGAAGACCGGCGAGAGGGGTTTCTTCAGGGCGTGCTGGTGGCACCGGTCAGTCGGATGGCGGTCGTGCTGGGAAAGATCCTGGGCGGGACACTCCTGGCGACAGGGCAGGGGTTCGTATTTCTTCTCTTGGCGCCGACGGTGGGAATTCATCTGACATTCGTGACCGTCGGGTTTTCGCTGCTGACGATGTTCGTTGTGTCGTTCGCACTCACCGGGCTGGGTCTCGTGATTGCCTGGCGGATGACCTCAACGCAGGGATTTCACGCGATCATGAACTTGTTCCTGATCCCGCTTTGGTTTCTGTCCGGGGCGCTGTTCCCGGCAAACGGAGCGTGGGCGGGATTGCGGTGGATCATGCGGCTCAATCCGTTGAGCTATGGGCTGGATGCGATGCGGCAATCGATGTACTGGCATGAGCCGTCGGCTTCAAACTGGCTGGCGAGTTGGACGATAAGCTTCACCGTCACCGTGGTGTTCGCGCTGGTGATGTTTGCGCTGACGAGCATCGTGGCCGCGGGGCGAACCTCCGCGGATTTGGAACAGTAACTTCCCCAAGACAATGAGAACGCAACAGAAGATTCTGACCGGTGTACTCTGGGGCCTGACTTTGCTCGCGATGATGATCGTCATCGGCGCTGGCCTGTGGCATCGCGAGCATGCCAGCGACGGAACTCCCGGCCACGTGATGAACGTGGAGCCAACATCGGACGAGGGGCGGCTTGAGGTTCTGGGGACAGTACCGGCTTTTTCCCTGGTGGATGAGAACGACAAGCCGTTGGCCAATGACACGCTGAAAGGGCATCCGTATATCGCGGATTTCGTTTACACCCGCTGTCCCGGGCCCTGTCCGATCATGAGCGGAAAGATGGCGGCGATGCAGAAATCCATCCCGGATGCGCGGGTTCATTTCCTGAGTGTTACCATCGATCCCAACTACGATAAGCCCGTCATTCTGAAGAAGTATGCGGCCGAATACAGCGCCGACGAATCGCGGTGGCACTTTGCGACCGGGGGACTGAAGGCAGTGCTGGCCTTGGCGCGCGGGATGCTCGTGGCCGTGGAGCCAGCGCACGCCGGACAGCCGATCATCCACAGTCAGAAGTTCATCCTGGTGGATGCCGCGGGGCAGATCCGCGGCGCCTATGAAAGCGGTGATGCGACGCAGATGAAGCAGCTCGTGATCGACGCAACCAAGCTCGCCGCCCAGGCTCCGAATTCGCTCAAGTGAGCTACGAGCACCTGCCCATTCTCAACGCGACTTTAAACGGGATGAGCACCGTGCTGCTCGTGGGCGCTTTCGTCGCGATCAAACGGCGTGAAGTGCGCCTGCACAAATACCTGATGCTCAGCGCGCTGGCTACCAGCGCGCTTTTCTGACCAGCTACCTCGTTTACCACTACAAGGTCGGCGAGAAGAGCACGGCGGAAATGCACTTTCTCCCCCACTGGCTGCGCGGAATCTACCTGCTGATTCTCTTCCCCCACATCCTGCTGGCGGGTGTCATGGTGCCGATGATCGGGATCGCGCTGTGGCGGGCGTACAACCGGCAATGGAGCCGACACCATCGCATCGCGGTGCCAACGTTCTGGATCTGGTTTTACGTCTCGGTGACGGGTGTGGTGATCTACTGGATGCTCTATCACCTGTTTCCGAGCTTGAAGGGGTGAGCAGCCGGCGCCGTCACAACGCCGCAAAATTCTCAAGCATCTTGAGGCCCACCTTTTGACTTTTTTCGGGGTGAAATTGCGTGGCCATGACATTATCGCGCCAGATGCTGCTGACGAAGGGGCCGCCGTAGTCGGTGGTCGTCGCAATCACATTCGGGTCGGATGGGACAACGTGATAGCTATGCACGAAGTAAACGCTCGCACCATCGGAGAGCCCCTCAAGCAGCGGCGAAGGGCGGACGAAACCGAGCTGGTTCCAGCCCATGTGGGGGACTTTGAGGTTCAGGCGCTGATCCACGTCGAAGCGAATGCATTTGCCGCGCAGCACGCCCAACCCGCAGTGCTCGCCGTCCTCGTAGCCCACGTCGAAAAGCATCTGCAAGCCGAGGCAGATCCCCAGGAAGGGCCGACCACGCTCGATGTGGTGAAGAATCGGCTCGGCGAGATGAGTCTCTCGCAGGGTCGCGACCGCATCGGCAAATGCGCCGACGCCGGGCAGGACGATCCTCTCTGCACGCTCAATCTGATCGGGTTTGGAAATGATCTGGGCGGATGCTCCAACCTGCTCGAATGCCTTTTGCACCGAGCGAAGGTTGGCCATACCGTAATCGACGATTGCAATCACCAGCACATCCTCAAAAGCAGAGGGGGCACACGCCTGGCGTGTGCCCCGAATTGCCCGTCGAATTGTATCCGCTCAGACGCGTTTAGCTACGCGTCGCCACGACGATCTCGACGCGGCGGTTTTCAGCTTTGTTCTGGCCCTTGGGCCGTTCCGAGCCATACCCGTGAGTCGTGATGATTGCGGGATTGACGCCGCGCATGACGAGATAGTTCTTCACGGCCTGCGCCGGGCCAAGCTGAGTTGAAGGTTGCTCTTCCACTTGCTGTACTTGATCGGGTCGCTGTCGGTGTGCCCGTCGATGCGGACGTGCTTGCCCGCGTAATCCCTCTTCAGGGAAAACGCCAGCTTGTCGAGGGTGGCCTTGGCCTGACTGCGAACCGTCGCGTCGCCCGGGGAAAACAGGACATCGCCCGGCACGCTGACCGTGACCTTACCGCTGGACTTGTCGTAGCTGGTCTGGATTCCCTGAAGCGCAGGCTCAGGAGCCGCCGCTGGCGCCGGTTCGCGCAGCTGGTTCTGCAACTCCTGGATCTTGGCATCGCGATCCGCGACCTGCTGCTGAAGGGCCGCCAGCTGCGCTGAATCCGCGGTCGGCTTGGCCTGCGCGGTGGCGTCGTTCAGCTTCGCCTGAAGCTCGCGATTTTGCCGCCAGAGCGCCTCGTTTTCATCATGCATTTTATTCTGGCACCCCATCGCCAGAAGGCAGACAAGCCCAAGCCCCAGACCGATTCCCATCCGTGAGATCCGCATAAACGACTCCTTTCGTTTTGCCGCCAGTCCATTCGGCGTTTGGAAAATGCTAGTAAAAACTGCGCGCCCGTCAAGGGGTCGGCTCTTTGGATTCCCCGGACGAGGCGGGTTCCTGGGAGGCGTTCTTGGTGTGAAGCATGGCGGCCTTGGCCTTCATGTCCTCGACCTCGCGCTCGAGGCGCTCGGTGCGGGAGCGGGTGCGCATCGATCGGACCTGTCGAATCGTCTTGTAGGTCGTCCGCACCAGAAATAGCGCGACGATACCCGCCAGAAAGGAAACCGCCGTCAGAATCAGGATGGAGACGGAGTAGGTGTGGTTGTACCAGTACCAGAATTGGGCCTTGCGCTCGCTGTTCTTGCCAATGAAGAACGCGATATACACGACGACCAGGAAGACGATGGTGAGCTTCGTCCAGAACTTGATCTTCAGCCAGAGGTTTTCGGTTGGCTCTTTCATTTAGAATCCTAGTCCCTGCCCAATCAACTCATGCAAGCCCATGATTCCCGGCGTGAGGTAAGCAAGGATCGGACATGATAACACGAGCACAGCCGCCGTCGCCATACTCAAGTATGGCCCGTAGGGGATCTCTCGGCGCGTACCGGTGAGGAGCAGCCAGATGGCAAGGATAATCCCGAAGAACGGCGCGATGAAAAACGCAATCGTGGTCGCGCCAGCCCCAATGACAGCACCGACGCCGAGCATGAGGTGGACGTCCCCCAGGCCCATCGCGACGCGTCCGAAGGCGATCGTGCCCAGAATGCGCGTGATCCAGACGATGAATCCGCCGACGAGGGCGCCGAAGACCGCCCCCAGCAGGCCGCTGACCCAGTTATGCGAAGCGGCCGTGCTCCAGAACGCGCCGACCGGCTGGACGAACGTCACCAATGCCCACCCCGCCGCTGCCAGAAACATCGGCAACATGAGGAACGCCATCTCTTTGCGAATTTCACCGCGAATCTGCGCGGATGTGTAAACCGGCGGAAGCTGACAGTTCTGCGCATCCTCACGGCCTTGGCGCTTCGCCTGTTCCAGCTCGGCAGCGAGCGCCTCGCGATCGAACGTCCAAGAGCGGCTCGCCCTCCGCAAAACTGGTCGGGATGAAACCTTTAGCCCAGAGCACGATGCTCAGAAGGAGGCCGACACCTCCACCTGCGCCCAGCGCGGCAATCGACGGATTGGCATTAAGCGCGCAGGGCAGCGCCGGATGATCGATGATCGCGTGAACGGTGATACCGATGATCGCCGTAAGCCAGGGGATCTGGACCGGGATAATGAACTGCTCGAAATCGACCACGCTGGCGGCGATCAGTCCGCTGATGAGGAACATGTACAGCACATAGACCGGCCAGGTCTCAATGAAGATCAGGGCGCTTTGCGCCAGACGATTGGCGCGCCAATCAGGTGGGCGCGGCCGCCGAGAGCGCAGGGAACGAGCCCGATCACATAGAACATCACGTAATAGAAGACAAAGAGCAGGCCGGTAATCGCCTCAATAATGGGATACCGCGGGGAAATGGGCTCGCGGCAGAAGCGGCATTTGCCCCCGAGTTTGATCCAGCCGATCACCGGGATGTTGTCGTACCACTTGAGGCGCTGGTTGCACTTGGGACAGTGCGACGGCGGATAGGAGAGCGACTCCCCACGCGGCAGCCGCCAGATCACCACGTTCAGAAAGCTCCCCACGCACGAGCCGACGGCGAAGAGAAAGACAATGAAAATCGCGTGCTGTGCGACGGGCATTAAAGGGGGTACACGGGATAACAGCCCGTGCAAGCGGTCCTATAAGAGCCTGACGATGTAAACCACCGCCTCATCCGGCGTCAGATACGTCACGTCCAGTTCCGCGCGCATCACCTGCCGATAGATCGGCTCGCGCTCCGCTATAAGTTTGCTGATCTCTTCGAGGCCCCCGCCCAGGGTCGTCAGATTTGGCCGGCTGGCGCCGGTCTGCGGATCCTGCCGGATGCGCTGATACAGCACTTTGGGATCGCACTTGAGGTAAATCACCTTGTGCCCGGATTCCTTCAGTGCATGGCGATTTTCTTCGCGGCCGAGCGCCCCTCCTCCCAGGGCAATGACGTGCTCTTTGAGCCCGCAGCCATGGAGGACGGCGGCGGTCTCGAGATCGCGGAAGGTTTGCTCGCCCTGTTGTTCGAAGATCTCGGCGATGCTCTTGCCGGCGAGGGTGACGATGGCCTCGTCCGTGTCGTAGAACGGCTGCCACAGCTTGTCCGCCAGGCGCTTGCCAATGGTGGACTTGCCACTGCCGCGATAGCCGATGAGGACGATGCTCACTGCGGGAGAAGTTACACTTAAAATCCGCCGCCGTAAAACCGAGTCGGCTGGTTACCGCTCACCTCCTTTACGTTTTTCCCCTTCCGCTTTACCCTTCCGCCATGCCCGAAGGTCCTGTTTACAAGCGTGTCCTGCTGAAAATCTCCGGTGAAGGCTTCTGTCAGGAGGGGGGATTCGGCATCGATCCCGGGGAACTCGAGAACATCGCCAACCAGTGCATCGATGTGGCTAAGATGGGTGTGCAACTGGCGATCGTGGTTGGCGGGGGGAACTTCATTCGTGGAGCAACGTTCAGCGAAGCGGGGCACATTCCGCGGGCGACCGCCGACTATATGGGCATGCTGGGCACCGTTTTGAATGCAGTTGCCCTTCAGGAAACGATGGAGAAGTTCGGCCAGCCGACCCGGGTGCAGTCGGCAATCAGCGTGTATTCGGTGGCCGAGCCGTTTATCCGCCGCCGTGCGGTGCGGCACCTGGAAAAGGGCCGGGTGGTGATCCTCGCTGCCGGGACGGGTAATCCATTTTTCACCACGGACACGTGTGCCGCGCTGCGAGCCGCCGAGATTCAGGCCAACGTGCTGCTCAAGGCCACGAAGGTCGATGGGATCTATTCCGCCGATCCGAAGAAGGACCCGACGGCCAAGCTGTTTGAAAAGATCACCTACGAGCAGGTCCATCGCGACCAGCTCCGCGTGATGGACCTGACCGCCATCACGCTCTGCATGGAGCGGAAGATTCCGCTGGTGGTGTTCAACCTGAAGAAGCCGGGCAACATTCTCCGCGTCCTGCGGGGGGAATCGGTCGGTACGACGATCAATCCGTGAGGCTTCATTTCTGAGCCGGCCGGACTAGAATTGCAAAGGTTCGGAGGTCCTTATGCCAGTCGATGATATTCTGTTGGAATGTGAAGAGCACATGGAGAAGGCGATCGAGCATCTCCAGCACGAGCTGCGCGGCATCCGCACTGGACGAGCCAGCCCGGCGCTGGTCGAGAATATCCATGTGGACTACTACGGATCTCCGACGCCGATGAAGGCGATCGCATCGATCAGCGTTCCCGAGGCGACGCAGTTGCTCATCAAGCCTTTCAGCCCGCAGGACCTCCGCGCCATCGAGAAAGCAATCAACGACAGCAAGATCGGTCTGACACCCCACAGCGACGGCAAGCAGCTCCGCCTGATTCTCCCCGCCCTCTCGCAGGAACGGCGAATTCAACTCGTCGGCCAGTGCAAAACTATGGCCGAAGCTGCCAAAGTTGCCATCCGCAATGCCCGGCGGGACGCCAACAAGGGCATCCAAACCGAGCAGAAGGAAGGGAGCATTTCGGAAGACGACGCCAAGAGTGGTGAGACGCAGGTGCAGGATCTGACCAAGCAGTACGAAGCCAAGGCGGAAGAACTGGTTGAAAAGAAGAGGCAGGAAGTCATGCAGGTCTAAGGCTTCAAGACGCTCGCCGATCAAATCAATCGCATCGCAAAGTGAAGCGCAATCCGCAGAAGCAGGAACACCCAGACGCAGACCCACGTGTCGCTCTCCTCAAGACGGAACATCGCGCCCAGAAGTGCGAAATAGAGCACGAAATCCAGTACCAGCGTCCCCAGACCCAGAATCATCGCTGCCGGCAGCGGGATGTGCGTGATCGCCGGCGCCAGCAGCGTCATCAGTGCCCCCGGCCCGATTGCGACGGCGGAGAGTTTCAGAACCGCCAGCCAGAGACTTCCGAGCTCGATTGCCCGGAGTTTGGCCACGATCACCATCCCCACCAGCATCACCGCCGTGCCGACGATCAGCCTGCCAAAGAGCGCCGCCATCGCAACCGTCCACCCCATGGTGCCAGGCATCCGGATCAGCGCGGCCACTATTTCGATCACCAGCCCCGCGAGCAAGATCGCCAGCGGCATATGCAACTCGAGCGTGCGATCGAAATCCGGCTCAGGCAGGGTGGATGCGAGCCGCTGATATGGCAAAACCGGAGTTGGTTGCACGAGCGTGGGCGATTTTTTCGGCGCTCCTCCGGCGCCAAATCGTATATTCGGTCATCCCTGCGCATGGGCTCCTCTTTGAGCGACACCATGCAGCAGATCAAAAGCGAACGCGATGAGAAGTTCCCAACTCCTTTATAACTCATTCGATATTTGGGCAGGGCAAGCCTTTGCAAGATGCGATTAGGCCCATTTATCATGCTTGAACATGAGCGCACTGGACCTGCAGCAATATCGCCGTGATGGCTTCATTGTGGTGCACGGGCTGTTCTCCGCGGATGAAGTCGCGGAGATCCGCGACGCCTTTATGGAGGCGACCAAGGACGGCCCGGTTCCCGGGGTCTCCGACATCGCCAACGCGCAGGCGCGCGGATCCGAGGACCCACTGGCGCACTGGCCGCGAATGATGCATCCGCACCTGCATCCCGAGTCGGTGGTCGGGCCGGTGTCGATGAAATATCTGCTTCATCCCCGGCTGCATCCGATCCTTCGAGGTCTCTTTGACGAGGAGCCATTCGCAGTGCAGAGCATGTTCTACTTCAAGCCCCCGGGAGCGCGCGGGCAGGCGCTGCACCAGGACAACTTCTATTTGCGCGTCAAACCCGGAACGTGCCTGGCGTCATGGCTGGCGATCGATGACGCCGATGAGGAGAACGGCGGTATGGTCTGCGTTCCCGGAACAGCGGATCTGGAAATTGCCTGTCCCGAACTGGCGGACCCCGAGCGCTTCTTCACCACCGAGCACGTCGAGCCGCCGCCCGGCAAGGTGCCGGTTCCTGTCGGTCTCAAGGGCGGTGACGTGCTCTTCTTCAACGGCTCGGTCATCCATGGCTCCTATCCGAACCGCAGCAAGACGCGCTTTCGCCGGGCGTTCATCGCCCATTACGTCCCAGCCAGCACCAAGGAGATGTCAAGCTGGTACGAAGTCCCTCTTTCGTTCGATCAACAGCGTCAGACGATTGCAGGCGCCCCTGGCGGTGGTCCGTGCGGCACGCCCCGGGCAAGCGCCGCAGCAGCGCCTTCGAACAGACGTGCCCACCGATCCTGCGGTTTGGCCGCCGGTTCAGGATGACCAGGCCGAATCCCATCGATCTGAGCAGCTTTGAGATTGCTGCCGATCGCCTTCAGGGACTGATACAGCCTTGCTTCGATCCTCGCGGGCCACGTTCCGTAACGGCCCGGCTGGCGGGGCACGCCTCCGGGGCCGGCCGTCTTGGGGGGGAATCGGGATGGCCCTGTGGATTAAAAACCGCGATTGAGACCCTTGGGGCTGGCGCTTTTCCCATCGGAAGTCCAACGGTACTACTACGGTGTGGGTACGGTGTAACCCGGCGGCATGCCGGGCGGCGGTCGAGCGGTCCTCTTCACCCTCGGCGCAAAAGCCCTGGGGCTTGGTCGGCCCCGGGGACGAGACGCTTGCGGATGGCTTCGGTTTGGCCCTCGAAACGGCCTTTGGCATTGCCGCGCCAGCGGTCAGGTGCGCAGCGGGTGGGGCGGATGGACAGGCGGGTTTTGCAGGGCCCGGGGCGGCACAGAACGGGCTCTATCTTGTCAAGAGCCATCGACTGGAGAGTCTGGGCGTCGCATGGCGGCTTGCGACTCGTGCGGTTTGATGTGATTCCGGCACGTTACGCTGAACGTCGCTGCTTTTGGAGCGCATCCTTGTGGCCAGTCTTTTGGATGGAATGCGTATTATAGGTCATATCAAGCTGCATTTGATCAAGTGACGGGGAATGTGCGCCGAAGACATTTGGGGTGATCCCATGACAGAACTTCAAGATGACCGTCTCGACATGCTGTCCGCAATCGATGTAGCAACCGGCGCTCAGGACCGGCGCCGGGCTTTGCGCATCAAACGAAAGGTGGCCACGCAGATGACGCCCTGGAACGTGGGCACCTCCGCGATTCCGTTCAGCGTCATCATCGAGGACATTTCGGAGACCGGAATCGCTCTCGTGCACTCCGAGCCCCTGGCGATGGGAAGCAAATTCCTGGTGACGGTGCCGCGAAAATATCACGGGCCGCAGGTGGTTGAATGCCGCGTCATCCGCTGCGATCCCGCGGATACAATCTCTTTACGATCGGCATGGAAGCGACGCAGCGAATTGAGCATGTCGAACACGCCAAGGCGCAAATGACCCTCACGAGCAAACGGACACGGATGCTGTTTTTGCTCTTTGGCATCATCGGCATCTGCGTTGCGGCGTTTGTTCCGCTGTAGACTGAACACACAGATGGCTGCACGCCCGGGCGATTTATCGCCCTTTTTCCTGGGGACGAACCAACCGCGAATTCGCCAGCCACCCGCGTTTCCGGTAGCCTTCCGGCCTGCGAGGAGGCTATGGGTCAGCGGATTCTGATTCTGTCGGCATCGGTGGGCGCGGGTCACCTGCGAGCCGCTCAGGCAGTGGAGTTGGCCGCGAATCGCTGCGCCGGACGCGGAGGTCAAGAACGTCGATGTCCTGACGCTGACCAATGGCCCCTTCCGCAAGCTATACGGCGAGGCCTATCTGGATCTGATGAACAAGGCGCCGCACGTCCTGGGATTTTTCTACGATCATCTCGGCAAGCCCCGCCGCCCGGGAGATCAACGCGAGCGCCTGCGCCTGCTGGTTGAGAAACTGAACTTGCGCTCGCTGTGTGAATTGCTCGAATGCGAGCGGTGGGACGTGATCGTCAACACGCATTTCCTGCCTGCGGAGATCATCGCATCGTTGAAAAAGAATCGCAAGGTCCACACGCCGCAGGTCACGGTCACCACGGACTTCGAGACGCACCGGTTATGGGTAAACCAGCCGTGCGAGCGGTATACGACAGCGACCGAGGAAGGGGCGGCATTTCTAGAGCATTGGGGCGTGCCGGCGGAAACCATTTCCGTGACGGGCATTCCCATCCATCCGGTCTTTGCGGAGGACAAAAGTCCACAGGCGTGCCGGAAGCGCCAGGGAATCGGCGACGGCAGGCCCGTGCTGTTGCAGATGGCCGGAGGATTCGGCGTCGGGCCGGTGCGGGAGATTTTCGAGGCGATCCTCTCAATCGAGGTTCCAGTCGAACTGGTGGTTGTCGTGGGAAAGAATGCGAAGCTGAAGCAGAAACTTGAGGCACTAAAGACGCCGTCACGACATCGGGTCAAAGTCCTTGGATTTACGGATCAGATGGACGAGTTGATGGCAGCGGCTGATCTGGTGATCTCCAAGCCCGGCGGGCTTACCACATCGGAGGCGCTGCGCGCGGCTGCGGGATTGTCGTCGTCAATCCCATTCCGGGCCAGGAAAGCCGCAACAGCGACTTTCTTCTGGAAAATGGCTGCGCAATCAAGATCAACAACATTCCAACGCTGGGAATGAAGCTGGGGCCATTGCTGGCAGACGACCAGAAGCTCCGAACGCTCAAGGACAATGCGAAGCGATGGGGCCGACCGCAAGCGGCGTTCGAGGCCGTGCAGCAGGCAATGGAATTATCGCAAGAATCCATGTCAAATTCAAACACTCAATTCGTGAGGTAAGCGGGGCGACCGATACATTGCGGAGCCATATGAGCCAACTCTCATCACCACGGCGGTCGAACGGCGGAGCGATGGCCAGCCTGTCGATCATGATGTTCCTGGAGTTCTTTATCTGGGGCGCATGGTATGTCACCATGAGCACCTTCATGACCGAGGCAGGCATGGCCAGCAAGATCGGACTGGCGTATATGCTCTGTCCGATCGCCGCCCTCGTATCGCCCTTCTTTCTCGGGATGGTGGCCGACCGCTTCTTCTCCTCCGAAAAGGTTCTCGCGGTTCTTCTGGTGACTGGCGGGATCGCCATGTTCTTCGTGCCTTCCGCCGGCAAGCAGGGGCCATGGCCATTTCTGGCGGTTATACTGGTCCATGCAATGTGCTACATGCCAACGCTGGGCCTCACCAATGCCATCGCGTTTGCGCACATGTCAAACCAGGAAAGGCAGTTTCCGCTGGTTCGCGTCTTTGGGACCGTCGGCTGGATCGTCGCCGGGCTGATGATCAGCTTCATGGGAGTCGATAAGAAGGTGACGCCGTTCCTCCTGGCGGGCGGCGCGTCGCTCATCATGGGCCTGTTCAGTCTGTTCCTCCCGCACACTCCCCCCCCGGCGAAGGGGAAGAAGGCAACGATCGGCGAGATTCTTGGATCGGATGCGCTGTCTCTCTTTCGCAGCCCCTCCTTCGTCATCTTCGCCGTCGCATCATTTCTGATCTGCATTCCACTAGCCGCCTACTACAGCTTCGCCGGACGCCTGGTGAGCGATCTCGCCAAGCCGGTCGGGAGCACGATGAGCATCGGTCAGGCCGCGGAAGTCATCTTCATGTTGCTCATGCCGCTCTTCTTTGCGCGTCTGGGCGTGAAGTGGATGCTGGCGCTGGGCATGTTCTCCTGGGTGGCGCGATACGCCCTGTTTGCCGCGGCAGCGCCTCACGCGATCTTCTGGATGATCATCCTCGGAATCGCACTGCATGGAATGTGCTACGACTTCTTCTTCGTGACAGGATTCATTTACACGGATAAAAAGGCGACCAAGCAGATTCGCGGACAGGCGCAGGGGCTGCTCGTCCTGATCACTCAGGGACTCGGGCTTGGCATCGGCGCAGTACCTGACCGGCGAGTTCTTCAACCGCACGGTTGGCGCGGCGACAGGAACTGCGGCACTTGCCCTTTATCCCAAGTTCTGGTGGGTATGCCCGGCTTTGCGTTCGCCGTGCTCGTGCTGTTTGGTCTGCTCTTCCGTGACGACTCCAAACAACCGGTGGCGGAGTCCGCACTCGCCATGGAGCCAGCGGAGACCACTTTGGCCTAGAGAAACGACCTGCGACACATTGAAAACAATCAGCGACACCGCGTCAGCGGCGCCATCGCTGATGACCCCGTCGTCAAGATCCCGATTGTCGGACCCCCGCACGAAATCGGCCCCTTTTTGCTGGTTGAAGCTCAGGCCGCCTGAAGCGGCATGCGCTTTACAGTTTGCGCACGGCCAAAGGAGTCCCTTTATGAGAATTTGTTTTCCCCTCATTCTCTCGTGCGCCCTGTTGGGCGGGTGCAGCGCAAGCGCGCGGAGATCGCCGATTTCGGGCACAAGCGGAAGCCAGCAGGTACAGCTTGCGGCTTTCGCGGCAAGGAACCCGTATCCCAACGCGAACACATCGCACAACATGGCAGTGACGGCCCTGGTCAAGCGCGACAACGGTCGGCTGACGCTGATCAACGCAACCGACCAGCCCCTGAACAACGTCAAGGTCTGGGTCAACCAGAGCTTCGTCACGCCGGTGGGGACGATTCCCGCGCATGGGACGCTGACACTGCCGCGGAGCGAATTCTATTCGGCGTCCGGCACCCCGCTGTCAAATACACAGAACCCGATTAACGATGTCACGCTCGAACTGAGCAACAATAAGCTCGTGCAGGCCCAGGGGCCGGCTTTCCATTAGTTGGGTGAGCGGGCATCCTTCCGCTTTGCCTCGACGCGCTCCATGAGACACTCGGAGACGCGCCGGATGACATCCTGCCAGCCGCCGATTTGAGACTGGCGGAAGAGCTTCATCGTCGGATACCAGAGCGAGTCCTGCCGGTTGAGAAGCCAGCGCCAGTCGGGAAGGTACGGGATGAGCGTCCAGACGGGCCTGGCCAACGCGCCGGCGAGGTGGGCGATCGCCGTGTCAACGCAGATCACCAGGTCGAGATTTTCGACCAGCGCGGCCGTATCGGCGAAGGTATTGAGCTCGTTGGCGTAGTCGATCAGGGGGAAGTCTTTGCGGGTCGGGTCGTTGGCGGATGGACCCTTCTGAAGATTGAACCACGTTACGCCTTCCACCTGTTTGAGCGGAAGCCAATCCTTGAGTTGAATGCTGCGCTCGCGGTCGCGGTGGTGGCGTTTGGCGCCGGCCCAGACGATGCCAACTTTGAAAGTGCTGTCGTACTCCGAAAGCCTCTGTTTCCAGGCGGCAATTCGCTGTGAATCGGCACTCAGGTAGGGAACGTTGGCGGGGATATTGTCGAGGCGGGTGCGGAAGATCCCGCCGAGGCTCATGAGCGGGCATTGGTAATCAGTGGGAGGCACGGTTTCGCCGCGAGCGTATACCTGGTCTATGCTGCCGACGGTTTTGAGCAGGTCCGTAAGCTCGGCCTGGCACTCAAAGATGACCTTGGCGCCGCGCTCGTCGACCATAGGGATGTACCGGGCGAACTGGATGGTGTCGCCAAAGCCCTGCTCGGCAAAAAGCAGGATGGATTTGCCGGAGATGTCGAAGCCGTCCCAGCGAGGCTGGTTGAAGGCGCGGCGCGTCCTCGGGGAATTTGAGCCAGCGCCATTCGTATTCCTGCCAGCCGTTTTCGAAATCTGCCAGCAGAAGCTGGAGCAGCGAGCGATTCCAGCGGGCGTCGGGATGGTCCGGGCGGAAGAACAGGGCGCGGTTGTAGGTCTTGAGCGTCATGTCCATGTCGAGCCGCTCGCGATAGGCGTTGGCGAGGTTGTTGAGGGCGTTGGCGAAGTCGGGCCGGAGCGAAAGCGCCTTCCGGTAGGCATCGAAGGCGCGATTGAGCTGACCGATGCCGGAGAGAGCCAGGCCGAAGTTGCTCAGGACGCTGACGGAATCTGGATTGAGCGAGAGCGCCTTTTCGTAATAGGGAATCGAGGCCGCCAGATCATTTCGCTCGTGAAGCAACAGCGCGAGGCCGGCATATCCCTCGGCGGAATTGGGATCGAGGGCGACGGCCTGCTTGTAGGCGGCTTCGGCTTCGCCAACGCGTTTGAGCTCGCGAAGCATATCCCCCATCTGGCTGGCGGTCTGAGCGCGGGGGCCGCGAGCGCGCTGGAGCCGGTCAAGCATCACCAGCGCTTCCTCGAAACGGCCAACCTGGTGGCAGATGGCGGCAAGATTGATCAGCGCGTCGATGTGGTTCTCGCGCAGCTCCAGGGCCCTGCGGAGATAGAGAATCGCCTGATCGACACGGCTGAGCTGACCGAGGGCGACGCCCAGGTGGTTGCAGGCGTCGGCGTGGTTGGGCTGGAGCTGGAGGCGGCGCTGGCAGAGAGGGAGGGCTTTGAGCGGGTTGCCCATCTCGATGTAGACCAGGGCGAGATTGACGTGGAAATCCGGAACGCTGGGATTGATCTCGATGGCCCTGGCGATCAGCTCGGCAGCCTCGGGCTTGCGGCCCTGCTGGCTGAATGTGACGCCAAGCAGGTGCAAAGCCGCGGCGTTGCGGGAATCGGCCTGGAGAATCTGGCGGTAGACGTCCTGAGCTTCGATCACACGCCCGGCGCGGTGGAGTTCGAGGGCCTTATCAATCATTTCGGCGGCGGATGGCATGGCCGACGCATTGTATGGATGAGCCGCAGGATTGGGAGAGGGCGGCAGATCTCCCACGGGTGCAGCGCAGACGGCCAGCACGAGCCGGGGCTTGGACGAATGAGCGACTTGCGATCGCCCTCTTGCCCGCCCCCTCCTCCGCCCCCCCTCCGCACCCCCTGCCGCGCATCAGGCGGTGCCAGGATCTGCCAGATGGTTCGGGCGGCGCCGGCGCGTGGACAGGGCAGCGCCGATAAGCAGAAGCATGGTGGCGGACGCCGGCTCGGGGATGGTGAAGAGCTCGTAGTCACCACCGCCACCGCTGAGATCCGTAATGGCCCAGTAGTACGTGCCGGTTGCCGGAAGCGTATAGCCGTAGATGAGGGCATCGCCCTCGACGTTGTCCGAGCCGGAGCCGTCGAAGTTGGAGTTGGTATCGGGATAGTCGTTGTTCCGGAGAACGGTGCCGACGCCGTTGAGGAGTTGGAGCCTGGGGCTAATCGGATCGTTGATCAGTGAGTCGGCCCCGGGGATGTCTCCCTGGGCCGGATCGGCGACGAGGCGCTGGGAGAGGACCTCGCCGAAGATGGTTTCGCCGGCGACGCCGTGAAAGGCGTAGTAGTCGATGGTATTGGCGCCGGAGGAGGAAAGGTTGCCCAGAACGCTGACGTAGCCATCGGCGCCGACGTGGAGTGGTGTGGCGGTGGCGAGGGTCTTGCCCGTATCGCCGGCGCGGGCGATGGGATCTGCAGCACCGGGGTAGCTCATGGCATGAGTGCCGCTTTCGTTTTCAAGCTCGATACCGTGGGTGGCGACGTTGAGCTTAAGACGGCTGTAGGCTCCGAAGGAGAGGGTCCCCTGGGCATAGAAGCTGGTATTGTCCGGGCTCTTGGTCATGAACTCGCGGGACTGCACGGCGGCCTGCTTCTGGGCGGCCGTACCCGCGGTGGAGGCATAGGTGCTGACGGTATCACCGTGCACCAGGCCCAGCGTGTGGGCAATTTCGTGGGTGACGGTGTTGGCCAGGACGTTGCCCAGCTCGCTGGTGCTGTAGTTGCTGTTGTCGGAGTACTTGGCGCCGTTGATGTTGGCGTGAGCCTGGAGAGAGACGCCGACACTGGATTCCGCCGCGGGATCGGCAAAGACCTTGTTGCGCCAGTCGATGGAGTTGGCGACGCCAAAGAGCGTGCTGGCATCGCCGGGCTTGTTGCCGATGGTGACGGTGATGTAATCGCCGCCGGAGGGCTGAACATCGGTGATGTTCAGACTGAAGGCGTTGTAGTCGGACTGGACGCGGGAGACGATCTTGTTCTCGACAGCCGTCTTGTCGGTCGTGTTGTTCAGGCCGGGGAAGATGCTGGTGTCGATGGCATTGAGTGTGCCCAGGGGCGTGTCGCCACCGCCGAAGTTAAGGTAGATCGTACCGCCGAGCTGCGCGAAAGCTGCTGGAGCGGATGCGCACAGACCGACCACGAGCACGCCGAAGAATACGCGAAGCCTCATCTCTCATCCTCCAAAGCCCCGCCGGGGTCTACAGCAATTTAGTTTTTAGACGGCTGCGTTACGACATGAACCGGATGAGATAGGTATCGCGGCGATGCGAAGAAGTCAAGTTTTTTTCGTATTCCTGCGTGCGCTGCATCGCTGCCCGGGGTGGCCTCCCCATAAGCCAGGCTGTTTCACGGGGATGCAGGAAGGGGCGACGGGCGCTCGCCCAGGCCGAATCGTTCAGTGCTGGGCGAAACGTCTCTTCGCGTGCGCTCCGCTCGCGACCCCGCCCTGCGGCCGCGCCAGCGCTGGGTCAATATTCGCCGCCTGCATCGCGATCCGCCCGGCATCGCCGGGGGACACGCCCGTGGCCGTGCTGTCGCCAGCGCCGAGAACCATCGGGCATTTCACAACCGTGCGGGCGCTACGGCCAGACCACATGCCGAGCCCCGCACCATCAGCCAGGGCGGGAAGAATTCCATCATCTGCTAGTCCGACCCTCCGATCATTGCGTGCCAGTGCATGCCGGCCATATCCCGATGGGTAAATGATCAGACGATCAGTTTCCCCCACTGGGCACCCTCCTCCCCCCGCGTTTTCTCCACAAAGCACCCTGCCCAAACCCCTGCGACACATTGACATCCGCTTATGCAAATGCCCGGGCCCACACCGTACTCTCTCCGTACCCACACCGTGCAAACCCGCCCCAGCCGAACCCGGTCATTTTGTCGCAAGTGCCCTGTTCACAGGAAGGGTCGGCAGGCAAGACGTCCCCGCCAAGCCCATCCGCCGCCGGCCACCAGCGGCCAGCACCCAACCCTGAGCTTCTCTTCGAGCCAGCCTGCATATTGCGTTCTCTTCGAGCAGCCTGGCATCGGCGAGTTCAATCGAGCCGAGGCTCGAAGCCAAAGGCCCCCGCGGGCCTTGGGGCAATCAGAGCTGTCGCGGTATTCGGGCTCCCGCGAAAGGACCCGTGCGACCCATTTGATTTCCCGCTGAATTTGTCCTTTGGTCTGCACAGCGCCTGCAAAGAGAAAAAGACCTGCTCGCCGCGCAGGTCACGGACAAGATGGGCCGTGCCCATACCTTAGTGAAGCCGAAGGCACAGCGTTTAACACTACAGCGCTGGATCCTTCCTAAGTCCTTATCCGCTCATGCTTTTGCTCACCGTTTCTAGAGCGTGTTATGCACTTTCCGCACCATCGAGGCGCCATCCGGCGCTGACTCGCCGCAAGCCCTACAGGGCCTCGGGGTCGCTTCGGCAACGCCTTGAACGCTGTGCCGAGAGCCCGTTTGTGAAGAAGCATCCCAGCAGAGGACATTTCGCTCCCATGTTGCGCCCAAATCTCCTCCCGGCCTACACCGTACTCTCACCGTTGTAGTACCGTACCCTCCCCACCCGGCCGCCGACCCCGTTTTTGCCCGATCTGACGACTTGGTGGTCCGAACATGACAATTTTCCGCACCGGCAAAGCGGCCAGATGGGCCCTTTCAGCACTTCAGCGCTGGATCGCTCTTAAGTCCTTGTCTGTTCATGTGTTGACCGCAGTTCTGGACTGAAATCGCCAGCTTAGCGCTGTAGTGTTAAGACCCCGTTTACGGGTTGCGACGCCTAGCCGCAAAGGATTTCTCGCCGCGAATTACGCGAATCGCCACGAATCGGATGAACAGGGGCCAACGACCAATCACGCGGACGGATTGCAGCGCGACGGTGGCGGGGATTACGGGAACATCGGCCGTGCCCATGCCCGTAGCACAGTTTTCGGCCCCAGCGGTCGGAGCCGCACACGGTCTATCATCACCGCCACAAATGCGTTGAGAATGCAAGGAGACATGCCCACCCCGTTTGGGATCCCTAGAATGCTCGCGCAATGACGGTTTCGCGCTACGCAGTTCTCGATTGGGGGTTCATTCGGGCCCTGAGCAGTGGGACCCGCATCCCGGACGGTTGGGACCTACTCTTGCCCGACATAATCCTCCACGAGATTACAGACATTGATGCACCTAAAGAATTGTCTCATGTGGAGCCACACCAATACGCGTCTGGGTTCTTGCCAACTTCTTAACCTTCGTTGACGCCCATCGGTCCCGGATCTGGGGTGCTGACTACTGGACCTTCGTCGCTACGAAGCACGAGAAGGATTTCACAAGACGGGCCAAGATCGAAGATGTTATTGACCGAGGACGAACACGGCTCATAAGAAGAGCGGAGGTCGGGGGCGATGTGACGCGTGCCGAGTTTATCAAGCAGTGGCGCGGTGGCACTTTCTACCGTGCGTACAAAGATGAGCAACGCCGCTTTGTCGAATTCTGTGACCAGTGCGCGAGGTATATTGAGCGCGATAACCCGATACCTGATGATGCCACGCAGGTTAAGTGGATTCAAGATCCCGACTTAGAAACCATCTCAAGTCGTGAGCCGGTGTAGCCTGCGGTACCAGAGCAAAGCACAAGCGAGTTGCACGACGGCCAGGTAGTTCTCCGCCTTCCTCTCATAACGGATGATGATCCCGCGGCAGCGGTTCAGCCAGCTGATCGTCCGCTCCACCACCCAGCGTCGGGCCTTGTGTCGCTTGCAACCCTGAGCATCTTTCTTCTCCTCGCCGATCTGCCGACAGTGCGGCTCGTAGCCGAAGACGCGGGCGGTCGCGTCCGAAGGTGCGCCACTGAACGCCTTGTCCAAACAAAGGTTCTGCTCCTGCTGACGCGGGTCCGGCGGCTCGACGATCACGGCCTCCAACGCATCCTGCAGCAGCAATGAGTCGTGTATGTTGGCTCCCTTCACGACCACGGCCACCGGACCGCCGTCGGCCTCGGTCAGCACGCCACGCTTCGTGCCGTTCTTCGCCCGGTCGGTTGGGTTTGCTCCGACTTGATCCCCCCGTGCCGGGCCTTGCCCAGGGCACAGTCGAAGCTCTGCCACTTCCAGTTGACGCCGGCCAGTTCCTCGCAGCCCTTGACCAGCAGCGCCCACAGGCGTCCGATCACGCCACGCTTCACCCAGCGTTGGAACGTGCGGTGGATGCTGGAGTCGTCGCCGAACTCCTTGGGGACCTGGTTCCACTGCACGCCACTGCGCATGCGGTAGATCACGCCATCCAGGGCCTTGCGTTGGTCGATGCGGTCGGGGCCGAACTTCGCCGGCGGGTCGTACTCCGCCAGCACCTGCCGGGCCTCTGCCCACAACGCATCGTCCACCCGCCAGATCGTCGGCAGCGGCTCCGCCCCCTTCTTCTTTCGCGCCATCCGTGGCTCCTTTCGTTATCGCCAGTTACCATACGTCAGAGACTTGAGATGGTTTCTTAGTAGCGCGGCTGATCACTCCACCGGGTAAAGTAAGCAATGCCTTCCGACGCATGCAAGTTCCACACGTGCGCGGTTTTCCTGATCGCTGGGCAATTGCTCGGTGGACCCGGATCACGATGTGGTACGCGTTTGAGCGCTGGAAGCAAGGCAAGTCAACTACGGCGAGCTTTGAGAACAATTTCGACGATGCGCATTATTTGTTCCTCGCTTCTTACGCGGGCCATCTCGCTGCTTTTGACAAGGGGCTAAAAAAAGCTCTGAAGGCGCTCTTCCCCGGATGCTGCATCCTTGACTTTGGACTTGGAGGCGCAGCGTGAGTTTCGGTGACCAACTGCGGCGGCGAGCCCTCACGGTTTTGATGTTTCAAGACGTTGAGGGATCCGCGCCATGAGCGAATCATCCGCCCGTGACGATGTCCCGCCGGTAGTTGAAGGTTGAAAAAGGTGGCGGCTCCAGTCCGCCCGGTCCTCACGTTAGGATCGGGTGTGATTAGTCCTTTAAGGAAAGGAGCCACCACGATGGCACAGTACCAAGTTGTGACGCCTGCGGACAGGCGGCAGCTCAGCGAGTTTCTGATTCGCGAGGGGCAGTTCCTGCTGCCGATGGTCAAGCTGATCGAGCAGTCGGAGTTGGCGATCGACCAGATGATCGATGTGCTGGGACGGGCGAGCATTGAAGCGGTTCTGGAACTGTCGGCGCAGGAAAGGGCGGGGGCCAAATCGCCGGGCAAGCCCTCGGGAGATGTGCGTTGGCACGGGCGGCAGGAAGGCGTGGTCCACCTGGCCGAGCGGAAGGTGCGGGTGGACAAGCCGCGGCTGCGGCACAAGGTCCAGGGCGAAGTTGCCATTCCCGCCTACGAGGCGTTGCGGACGCAGGGGAAGCTGGCCAAGCGGATGATGGAGATCCTGCTCTTGGGGGTCTCGACCCGACGCTACGAGAAGGTGCTGCCGGCGATGGCCGAGACGGTGGGGATCAGCAAATCCTCGGTGTCGCGGGCCAACATCGAGGCGGGCGAGAAGCTGCTGAAGGAGCTGGCGGAAAAACGCTTCGATGAGCTGGACATTCTGGTCATCTACCTCGACGGCATTCGCCTGGGAGAGCATCACGTGCTGGGTGCGGTCGGGGTGGATTCCACGGGAAACAAGCATGTTCTGGGCCTGCGTCTGGGATCCAGCGAGAACGCGACGACTGTCACGGAGCTGCTGAACGATCTGGTGAACAAAGGGATCAAGCCGGGCCGGCGGCGTCTGTTCGTCATCGACGGCGCCAAGGCGTTGCGCAACGCCATCAACGCGGTGTACGGCAACGACAACCCCGTGCAGCGTTGCCGCATTCACAAGCTGCGGAACGTGCTGGACCACCTGCCCAAAGACCAGCACGCCAACGCCCGCGCGACGCTGCGTGCGGCGTGGAAGCTCGATGCCGAGGAGGGGATCGGACAGATCGAGCAGTTCGCCAAGTGGTACGAGAAGAAGTATCCCTCGGCGGCAGCGAGCCTGCGTGAGGGCCTGGGTGAGATGTTCACCATCAATCGAATGGGCCTGCCGCCCAAGCTGATGCGTTGCCTGGCGACGACCAACCTGATCGACTCGACCCACTGGGGCGTGCGTCAGCGTACCCAGCGCGTGAGCCATTGGCAGGACGGCGCGATGGCGTTGCGTTGGGCGTCGGCGGCGTTCGAGGCGACGGCTCAAGGCTTTCGCAGGATCATGGGCCACCAGCAGCTCTGGATGCTCAAAGCCCACCTCGATGAGTCGAAGAACCAGCAAGAAGTTGGAGCCAGGAAGAAGGCCGGGTAAAGATCATGCAGCACTCGCCGCCACCGAGCCTTCAACTACGGATGGGACAGCGTCCCGCCCGTAGCCTCCGCCCCCGATGTTTGCGGGGGTTAGACCTGTCACGGCATTCTTCCTCGGTGCGGCTGTGTTGTCCGGATGTTTTGTTCACACAAAGGTGAGACGCGCCCTCGCGGGAGCGGTTTCAGACATGGAGGAATGGCACAGACGGATAAGGCGATGGATGCGATTGGACAGAAGCAGCGCCACTGGGCGACCCCATGCCTCCGATATTCTGGACGAACATTTTGCTGTCCGACGGCTAACCCTGCACCGTCAACGGAACTTCCTGAGCCGTTCCGTTGAATCTGAGACCACGTTGTCAGAGTTCGACTTGATCCGGCCAGGCCCGGTCAATATATTCACATCACACTTGACTCATATCGTTTGATCATCGGTTGTTGGATGGACTCGCAGGTCCGGGAAGGGAGATAAAATGAACCGTCACCCAGCACGCATCTTACGCGCGATCGGATTCTTTGCTTTGATAGGGGGATTCGGGGTGGCTCATACACAGGCGAGTTTCATCCACACAACTACGTCGCTATCTGTCGCGCGAGAACTCCCTGGGGCAACCTCAGTCGGAAATCTTGCTTTCTTTGGCGGTGGCGCCTGAGTGGCGGAACCTACAGCGACACCGTCGATATATATAACGCCGTGAGTGGGACTTGGACGACGGATCATTTCCCTGTGGCCACGCACTACACCTATGCAACCAATACGGACGGCAGAGCAGTTTTCACGGACGGCGCTGGCGTGAACGTTTATGACACCGTAAGTGACCAATGGAGCACTCTCGCGATTCCTCATAGCCACGGCATACCTGCAATCACGTCACTCGGGGACAAGGTCATGATTGCTGGGGGGACAGAATCCAGTCTGTCAAATCCTAATTATGTCAACGTCTATGATTTCAGCACTGGATCGTGGTCGTCGAGCGTCCTTTCAAGCAATCGCTATGCAATGGCTGGTGTAACTGTGGGCGGAAAAGTGCTCTTCGCGGGCGGCTTTCTCGGCGGTGTTCCGTCGTCACGCGTGGACATCTATGATTCCCAAAGTGGAATGTGGTCAACGGCAGAGCTATCGCAGGCAAGATGGGGTATCGGTGCCACGGTGGTGGGAGACAAAGCCATTTTTGGTGGAGGAATCGTATCGAATGGTTCTGTGGCGTCCGCCGCTGTAGATATCTACGACGCCGACACGGGACAGTGGTCGACGGCAAGCCTTTCGCAAGCAAGAGGTTGGCTGGGTGCGACGACGATCGGGCATGACGCACTTTTTGCGGGCGGCTGGGACACGAGTAATGCGCGTGCGGAGGTGGATATTTACGACGCCCAGTCTGGCCAATGGACGAGCGACACGCTCAGTCAAGCGCGCTGGTATCTCGCCGGCACAACGGTTGATGGAGTTGCACTCTTCGGTGGCGGGCGTCAGTATGCGCCGACCGCTACGGTTGACATCTTTCTTCCCGAACCATCCGGAGTTGCTATCTTCATGGTGGGTGCCTGTCTTCTTTTCGGACAACGTCGCAACCGCGTATGTTGATTGCGATGGACGTTGCCGTTTCAGGGATGATGCTTTTTGACTGCTAATCTTTGTGGTTTCAATAAAACCCCCCTTCCCGCCCCGCGGCGCGCGCGTCCGTTAAAAACCTCCCTCTCGAAGCTCCCGCGCCCGTCCATGGACGGCGGAGAATCTCCCGCCGCCGGCGGAGCTGCCAATTGCCGGTGATCGCCCGGCGCTGCTAAAGGCCGCAACCACAGAAGCCCCAGGGTCCAGATAGCGCAGGCCAAGGCAAAGCCCAATGGAGCAAGCATAAAGCGACAGCGCGCTGCCGGGCGGCCGGCGGGTTGGTGGGCGGTTGCGGGGGTTGGCTTTGTTGCCGCTTTCCCTTTCTCTGGAGCTTGAAACTTGAGGCTTGGAGCGTCCCCCGCTCCGTGTCTGCGGGACCGCAATCGCCTATCATTGCCTCGATGGCAGCAGCGGGACGCAAATCGAGCAGGCGGCAGTATTCGGACTATCGGCGCGAGGTGGTGAAGAATCGCCTCGAGGCACACGATGAGGCGCCGATTTCCTACCACTCTTCGGTGCCGGCGCATGTGAAGCGGCCGAAGCGGTCGCGGTCGTTTGCCCGGCTGTTCGCGGAATTCTGGCGGCTCCTGCGCGGGCATCGGAAGATGCTGATGGCCGCCTTGGGGATGCTGTCGCTTTCGACGATCTGCGGGCTGGTGCCGCTCTATGGCACGAAGCTGGTGTTCGACAACGTGCTGGGGGGCAAGCCGCTTCCGGCGGCGCTTTCGCATTGGGCGCATCTACCGAGCGAGCCGGGAAGGCTGCTGGGGGTCATCTGCTTTGCGATGGTGGCGCTGACGGTGATCTCGGTGGCGATCGGGAACTCGGCCCGCTGGCAGGCGACGCGGATCAGCAAACGGGTGTCGGTGGGCGCGCAGGAAGATCCTGTTCGATCATGCGGTGCGGCTGCCGCTGCATCGGGTGTATGAACTCAAGAGCGGCGGCGTGGCGAGCATCCTGCGCGAGGACGCGGGGGGCGTGGGGGAACTGGTCTTCTCGATCATGTACAACCCCTGGCGGGCGATCGTGCAGCTGGTGGGGTCACTGATCGTGCTGGCCTGGGTGGACTGGAGGCTGCTGCTCGGGTCGCTGGTGCTGCTGCCGACGGTGTGGCTGACGCACCGGACGTGGATCAGCCGGATCCGGCCGATTTTTCGGGATATCCGCAACACGCGGCAGTCGGTCGATGCACACGCGACCGAGAGCTTCGGCGGAATGCGGATCGTGCGGCTCGTTCGGACGGCAGCGAACCGAAGCGGCGAACTTCACCACCGAGAACCACCTGATGGCGCGGCAGGAGATCTACGCCTGGTGGTGGATGCGCGGGATCGACATGGCGTGGGCGGTGCTCATCCCGCTGGCAAGCGCCGTGGTCCTGTGGTACGGCGGAGCGCGGGTGCTGTCGGATGCGGCGAAAGTGCATGCGGGGTTGATGTCGCCGCGGAATGCGCTGACGGTCGGGGACCTGGTGATGTTCCTGGCATACCTGGCGAATCTGCTGGGGCCGATCGCGACGCTGGCGAGCAGCGCGACGCAGTTCCAGAACAACCTGGCGGGGCTGGACCGGACGCTGGATCTGCTGGAAGAGCCGATTGAGATGCCCACGCGGCCAGGAGCGGTGCACGTGGAAAGGGAACAGGTGGATGGGCGGATCAGCGTGCGTGAGGTGTCGTTTGCCTATCCCGCGTCAAAGAAAACGGCGGCGGATTCAAAGCACGAGGTGCTGCACGGGATCAATCTGGAGGTGATGCCGGGACAGACGGTGGCTCTGGTCGGGCCCAGCGGAGCGGGAAAGACGACGCTGTGCAACCTGATCGCCCGGTTCTACGACCCGACGAGCGGCGCCATCCTCCTGGATGGGAGGGACCTGCGGGATATCGATGTGGAGTCGTATCGGCGGCTGCTGGGGATCGTGGAACAGGATACGTTTCTCTTCGATGGAACGATCGCGGACAACATCGCCTACGGGCGCAAGAACGCGGGCGAGGCAGAGATTGTGCGGGCGGCGGAACTGGCCAATGCGCATGAGTTCATCACGAAGCTGGACGGGGGTTATGAGGCACTGATCGGCGAGCGCGGGGTGAAGCTGTCGGGCGGGCAGCGGCAGAGGCTGACGATCGCGCGGGCGATCCTGGCGGACCCGAAGATCCTGATCCTGGACGAGGCGACGAGCAATCTCGATACGGAATCGGAGCGGCTGATTCAATCGAGCCTGCACTGCGCTGATGCAGGACCGGACCTGCTTCGTGATCGCTCATCGGTTGAGCACGATCGCGCATGCGGATCGGATCATCGTGCTGGAAGACGGCCGGATCGTGGAGTCAGGAACGCATGGGGAGCTGATGGAGCGATCGGGGAGGTATCGGCAGATGGTGGACCTGCAGACGCGTCCGCCGGTGCCGCCGAAGACCACAGCGGCGCTGGGGACGCGGGAGATGGCGCCGAGTTCCACGTAGGGGACGGCTCAGGCGTCGATGGCGACGAATTTCCTGACGCACTTGAGCAGGGATTCCATCGTGTAGGTCTCAGAGAGGTTGAGCTGGAGGAAGACGCCCTGGCTGTGGTCGGAGGCGATGATCAGGTGCTTGTCGCCGTTGACGAGGTAGCCGGAGTCCTGGGGCTGGTGCCCGGTGACGATCAATTGGGCGTTGACGTTCTGGAGGAAGATTTCAACGCCGGGGGGAGTCATGCCGCGGCCCCAGATGAGCTGATAGACGGGGCCGACGCGGCGCTTGTAATCCGGGCCGGTGAGGGGGCGATCGAAGACCGTGTAATCGAAGGCGGGGATCTGCTCATCGGTCGGCATGGAGTGCGAGAAGAAGAGGCCGGCCTGGGTGCGGATGGCCAGGGGAAGGGAGAGGAGGAATTCGGTAATGGTGATGTTGACGCTGTTGGCGGAGGTGGATTCGAAGTCGCGCTTGATGCCGGCGGTGAAGGCTTCGCAGACGGACAGGCCGGCCTTCATGATGCCCTCGCCGTAAATCTGGGCGAGATCGTGGTTGGCGAAGATGAAGTGGACCTGCTCGGGGAAATCGCATTTGAGCTCGGCGGCTTTGTAGAGGGTTTCCCAGGAGCCTTCGGCGCCGGCGGGGTCGAAGTGATCGCCGTGGATGAGTTCCTGAAGGATCAGGTGGCGCTGGGGATTGGAGCCGAGGTCTGCGGCGGCAAGGAGCTTGCGGAAGTTGGTGCGGTGGTCGTGGATGTCGCCGGCAATCCAGACTTCACCCTCGGCGGGGAGCGTGACGAGCTGCTCGTGGCGCAGGGATGAGAGGCGGTTCTCTTCGGTGGCGGCCTGGAAGGTTTCGATGACTCGGTCGGCGTCGAGAGGCATAGCTCAATGATCATTGACGCGGGGGGCGGGGGCGTCAATCGCATCATGTTGCCTGAAGCGCCGGTGCGCGAGCGCGGGGGCTACCCGTATTTGAGGACGGAATGGACGGCGATGGGGGCGACTTTTTCGCGTCCGCCGAGGCCGAGCAGTTCGATGAGGACGGCGACGCCGGCGATATGGCCGCCGCGATCCTCGACCAGTTCGCAGCAGGCTTTCATGGTTCCGCCGGTGGCCAGGAGATCATCGGCGATGAGAACACGCTGGCCTTTGACGATGGCGTCGGCGTGCATCTCGAGGGTGTCTTTGCCGTATTCGAGATCATAGCTCTTGGTGACTTTGTGGTGGGGAAGCTTGCCGGGCTTGCGGACGACGACGAAGCCGGCGCTGAGGCAGCAGGCGACGGCCGTGCCGAAGATGAAGCCGCGGGATTCAGCGCCGACAACGAGATCGATTGCTTTGCCGCGGAAGGGGTTAGCCAGCAGTTCGATGGAGAGGGCGAGGCCCGATGGATCGGCCAGGAGCGGAGTGATATCGCGGAAGAGGATGCCTTTTTTGGGGAAGTCGGGGATGTCGCGGATCAGTTGCTTGAGAGAGTCAGCCATGGCGGCGGATTGTAACCCGGGCCGGGAAGTAAGCGAGCCGAGGCACTGTAGTGGCGACAGAAGGTGATGGCAAAAAGAAAGGCAAAGAGCCTGGGCCCTTTGCCTCTCACTCTCCCGAATGCGTGTTAGTTTCCTGCCATGGAATCGCGGAGCTTGCGGAGGGTTTCGTGCTCGATCTGGCGGACGCGCTCGCGGGTCAGGCCGATGCGCTCGCCGATTTCCTTCAAGGTCATGGGATCTTCGCCATCGAGGCCGTAACGGAGCTTGAGGATGCGGGCCTCGCGCTCGTCAATTTCGTCGAGCAGTTCGGTCAGACGGCGAAGCTCGTCGTGGTCGCGGACCAGTTGATCGGGGCCGGGGTTGTGCGTATCGGCGACGAGATCGTTGATGGTGAGTTCGCCATCGGGTGAACCGAACTGGGTGGGCGAGTGGTAGGCCTTGACCGCCTTGCGGATGATCTTGACCTTCTTGGGAGACATCTTGAGATACTGCGACAGCTCATCGACGCTGGGGAGACGGCCGAGGTCTTCTTCAAGCTCGCGCATCGCCTGCTTGAGCTTGGCCATCATCTCAACCATGTATGCCGGGATGTGGATCGGCTGAACGGAATTGATTAAAGCTCGCTTAATGGCTTGTTTGATCCACCAGGATGCATAGGTGGAAAAGCGGCAGCCGTTCTCGGGATCGAATCCTTCGACGGCTTTGAGGAGACCGATGTTTCCCTCTTCAATCAGATCGGGGAGTGAGAGGCCGCGGCCGACGTAGTGCTTGGCGATGTTAACGACAAGGCGGAGATTGGAACGGACCATGCGCTCGCGGGCTTCAGGATCATTGTCGTTAATAATGCGGCGAGATAGGTCTTTTTCCTCGTCGGCGGAAAGCAACGGGGATTCGTTGATCTGACGAAGGTAGAGTTGAAGGCCCGATTGGACAGCAGCGCTTGCCATAGGTGACTGTCGGTTCGCGGGACCCACGGACACTGAATCGGGACCCGATGTTCTTCTGAGCCGGATACTTATTGGCCGCGGAAACAATTCCGCAGCGCCCTCATATGCAAATGTATCGGCAGAGCGAAGATGCGACTTTGTCGAGCAAAACGAGACACAAGACAGGCCCGCTCCGGATGTGCCCTCCCGGAGCGGAAGTGTGTGCATTGTGCCGGGGGTGGGTGGCGAGGTCAAGCAAAATCTGCGTTTGGCAACATCAGAAAATGGCCTAAAAGAAGGGGCCGCCCCTTAGAGGGGGCGGCCCGATAAACTTTTCCGAAAATCCGGACAAAACGGTTGAACGAGCTTGACGGAGGCTTTAGCGGCCGTACTTGAGATCCCCGAGGCCAGCGGTGTCTTCGCCGCCTTCGAGGCCGCCACGCAAGCCGCGCTTTCTGCGCGCTCGGCGCGAGCCTCTTCGCGAGCCTGCTCTTCCTGAGCCCACTGGTGCGCTTGAGGGAGAGGCCGATCTTTCGCTCGTCGGAATCAACGCGAAGAATCTTGACATCCACTTCCTGTCCGACCTTGAGAACGTCTTCCGGTTTCTCGACTTTCTGATCGGAGATTTCGGAGATGTGGAGCAGACCTTCGAGGCCGGGCTCGAGTTCCACGAAGACGCCGAAGTTGGCGATCTTGGTGACGTGGCCCTTGACGACCTGGCCGGCGCGGTAGGCGGAAGGGATGGCCTGGATCCAGGGATCTTCGGTCATCTGCTTGAGGCCCAGGGCGATGCGCTGCTTCTCCTGATCGACGGAAAGGACGACGGCTTCGACGTCGTCGCTCTTCTTGAGGACCTCGGAGGGATGGCCGATCTTCTTGGTCCAGGACAGGTCGCTGACGTGGAGCAGGCCGTCGATGCCCTCTTCGATCTCGACGAAGGCGCCGTAGTTGGCGATGTTGCGGACCTTGCCCTTGACGACCGCACCCGGGGGATACTTCTCGGCGACACGCTCCCAGGGGTTCTCCTCGGTCTGCTTCATGCCGAGGCTGATCTCCTGCTTGTCCTTGTTGATGTCGAGGACCTTGACCGTGACCTTCTGCTGGGGGGTCACCAGCTCGGACGGATGGTTGATGCGCTTGGTCCAGGACATCTCGGAGATGTGGACCAGACCTTCGACGCCCTCTTCGAGCTTGATGAAGGCGCCGTAGGACATGATGTTGACGACTTCGCCCTCGTGGACGGAGCCGACAGGGTACTTGCTTTCGATGTTCTCCCAGGGGCTGGCATCCTTCTGCTTGAGGCCCAGGGCGATCTTCTCCTTGTCCTTGTCGATGGAGAGGACTTTGACCTCGAGTTCCTGGTCGATCTTGAGCATTTCGCTGGGGTGATTGATGCGGCCCCAGGACATGTCGGTGATGTGAAGCAGGCCGTCGATGCCGCCGAGATCGATGAAGGCGCCGAAGTCGGCGATGTTCTTGACGGTGCCCTTGACGATCTGGCCGACGGAGAGGGTTTCGAGGGTCTTTTTCTTCATCTCCTCGCGCTGCTGCTCGATGAGCTTGCGGCGGGAGATGACGATGTTGCGGCGCTCTTCATCGATTTTGAGGATGACGGCGTCGATGGTGCGGCCGATCCAGTCGGAGATTTCGCCGGGACGGCGGATGTCCACCTGGGACGCTGGAAGGAAGACGGGGACGCCGATGTCCACGAGCAGGCCGCCCTTGATTTTCTTGGTGACCTTGCCGGAGACGGGGTCGCCCTCCTTCTTGGACTTCATGATGGCTTCCCAGTTGATGATGCGATCAGCTTTGCGCTTGCTGATCTTCACCAGACCGGAATCGCTTTCGACGTCCTCGAGCAGGACGTGAACTTCCTGTCCCTGCTGAACGTTTTCGGGATCGTCGAACTCGGAGCGTTCGAGGATGCCTTCGGATTTGAGGCCCAGCTCGACGATGAAGTCATCGCCGGCGTGGCCGGAGACTTTGCCCTTGATGATGGCGCCGGGGGTGAAGTCCTGGACTTCGTCGCCCTGGATGAGCTTACCGAGATCGGAGGCGGCATCGCCGAGGGCGGTGGAGACTGCGGTATCGACCTCGGCGTCGAGATTGCCGAGGGAGTTGATGAGATTGAAGTCGACCATAAAACGTTGCGGACACCGGCGGAGATCCGAAATACGAACATCCTGATACGGAAGAGATTCGAAGTCGAAAACCGAAGCGCGTCCTTTACCTTTCTTTGGCGTGGACCGTTCGAGGCTAAAGATCACCGGTGACCACGCGACGCCGGCGAACCAACAGGGAAACCCTCCACGGACCGTCCGCGTAGGGGAAATTATTATTATAGACGGTGTCGAATGTCAGGGAAAGGGAGCGCGGGGTGCGAAGCAACTTCAGATGGCTGGAGCATTGGGGGGTCGCATCGACGCGAGGAACTGATTATTATCCCGCCGCGTCTGGAATGATGGATCAACTGGAACCCTCTCGGAGACGATGATGCGCATTGCTCGAACCGCGTTTGCCGTGCTGTTTGTGATGATGGTTGCCGCCCCGCTGGCGCGGGCTGAACAGGTTGACAACCCGGCATATGAAGCCTGGGCGAAGTTTGGCGTGGGATCCAGCGAGACCCTGCACTCGTCGATGCAGGCGGGCGGGCAAAGCATGGAGATGGAGTCCACCCGCACGCTGAAGGAGAAGACGGACGATCACCTGGTGATCACGGTGCAGGCAACGATGAACATGATGGGCCAGCAGCACACAACGCCCGAGCGCACGATGACGATTCCGGCGAAGACCCAGAAGAAGGACGTGAAGGAGTTGGGGACAGAGGATGTGCAGGCGGCGGGCCAGACCTTTTCCTGTAAGGTGTTCGAGGTGAAGGGGATTAACCCGCAGGAGCCGGGGGCCTTCGCAAAAATCTGGGTGAGCCCGGAAGTTCCGGGTGGCGTGGTGAAGATGCAGGCCGGCAGCCCGCGTGGGACGATCACCTCTACCCTCAAGAGCTACGACAAGAAATAAGAGGAGTCCCGCGCCTGCCGCCATCCGCAAAGCGGTCGAAAGGGCGTACGGCGGCGGCTGCGGTGGCCCTGCTGTCATCGATTGGCAGGCGACAGCCGCGCTGGTTGCGACGTGGTCGCTTTTTGATACCTTGCGGCCATGACTCTCGAAATCTCGCAGACGAAGGCACTGACGTTCGATCTTTTCGGCACAGTTCTGGACCTGGGGGGCAGCCTGACGCCATTCATTGCGGATTGGCTCAAGGACAAGAAACCGGACGTAAGCCCCGACGAATTCTGGAAGTTCTGGCGCTACCGGCAACGGATCGAGCAGTATCAGGACAACATTGTTGAGATGGGCCACAGCGGGTATAGGCCGGTTGCACGACGGGCACTGGTCTATGTGAGCCAGAGCTACGGGATTCAGGCATCGACACAACAGATCGACAAGCTGATGGGGGGTTGGCAGGAACTCAAGCCGTTTCCGGAAGTGCTGGCGGCGATGAAGCGGCTTTCGTCGCGTTTCAAGCTGGTGGCGCTGTCAAACGGTGAGCCTGGTTTTCTGGATCACCTGGTGAACAACCAGATCCAGTGGAAATTCGATGCGGTGATCTCGGTGCAGACCGTTGGAAAATTCAAGCCGAATCCGGGGGTTTATCGCAAGGCGGCGTCGATCCTGGGACTGGAAGTGGGGCAATGCCTGATGGTGTCGGCCAATTCGTTCGACGTGATGGGAGCGCGGATGTGCGGCTTGCGTGGGGCGTTTGTCAACCGCTACAAGCTGCCGTATGAGGACTCGCCCTTTGAGCCGGACCTGACGGTTGCTGATTTTACGGCACTGGCGAACGAACTGGTGGGGTGAGTACCAGATGCTCATTCCGCTCCGGGGGGCCCGGATTTGAGGTCGCTTTCGCCGATCAGGGTAAACCCCTTCTTGATGAGGAGATAGGCGGCGAGGGTGGGGTCGTCGGCGTAGAGCACAAGCGAGGGGCCGCGGGGGTGCAGCAGCAGCGGATAGGCATAGTGGATATTGATCTCGGCAGCGAGAAGGGCCGAGCATATCTCGATGAGCGGCTGGCGGGTGTTCCGGGGCAATTCGATGGCGAGCAGTTCGGATTCGCCGAAGCTGAAGTGTGCCTGACGGAGGACGTCGCGGGCTTCATCCGGGTCGGAGCAAATCAGGCGGACGAGAGCGGAATCGGCTGATTCCTCGATGGAGAGGGCGACGATCTTGCCGGCCCCCTGCTCAAGGGCGCGGACGAGGCTCTGGAGCCGGCCGACGCGGTTTTCGAGAAAGACGGTGAACTGGCGGACACGCGGGGGTTCAAAGCCGGCGCCGTGAAGCGTCTGGGGGCCGAGCGCTTCTTCCATCGCCAGAGCTTAACCCGCAGGGTGCAGCCGGACAACGCCCGCACATCATGCAGGGATGGTACATCCAAATAAACACACGAGGCCCGCGAATGAGCGGGCCTCGTGCAGAATCTCTGAACCCATGATACCGAGCCTATGTCCTAGTTGTCGGCTGGGACGAGGACATTGTCGTTGGCATCGTAGGGGCTATCCGTAAGGGGGTTTGCGGAAGCCTTACCGGTCGTATCCGAATTCGCATAGAAGATGTTGTCGCGGTTCGGCCCGACGAAGGGGTTCTGCTGCCACTCCACGTGACCGTCGCCATAGAGGACGTTCTGTCCGTCTTCGCCGTGGTTGTTGGAGTTGGCCTGGCGCATCTGCTGGGCGGACGAGGTGGTATTGGGAGCAAGGACGTTATCGTTGTTCCCACTGGTACCCGGATTCATGTCCGATGCCACGGCGTAATCGGCAGAGATGGTGTTATTCAGCTTCCAGCCGTTGCCCTTGGCGGTGGTGCTGCCGAAGGGATTCTGATAGGAGTAGTTGAGGTTCTTGGTCCAATCGGTGAAATTGACACGGTTGACCGCACTGTTGACACCGCCACCGAAGTTGTCCTTTTCACCGTTCGCTGAAGGACAAATGAACACTTCAGGGGTGATGTCCTGGGTCCTGAGCAGAAGGAAGAGCGATGCTGTCACGTCGTTGTCCGCCTCGCGCCCAGTGCCCGCAGTGCCGAGGAATGGATCTGAGGCGGCATTTGTGGAGTTGCTGGGATAATACGGCGTTCCCCAGGTGCACTGCCCGTCGACCGCAGGGGTGCAGGGGTAGGCACCGCCGGTATTCTCATTGGAATACATGAGAATGGCTTGGCCGATCTGGCGGAGGTTGCTCGCGCATTTCACACGATTTGCCGTCTCTCGGGCACGGTTGAGCGACGGCAGCAGAATCGAGATCAGCAGCGCGATAATGCCGATCACGACCAGCAGTTCGACGAGGGTAAAACCCCTCGTCCGATGGAGACGCTTCATAAGAAGCTCCTTTCGGATGAGCGCCGCCATTGGAATATCGCTGCCGGTAAATCGACGTTACGGGATATAGAGATGATTGCCGGTTAACAAGCCTTGGGAAAGGCTGTATGCGTCGATTGTACCAGGATGCGAGATTCCAAGAAGCAGCCAATCTATTCACGGGCGAACGCCGCCCGCGTCTTGTCAGCAATCTTTGGGGCGGGAATGATACACCCGCACACCATGAGTATCCTCGGGGCGGGCCCTGCCGTCAAGGAATTATTCACCTACAGACAGCGCTATTTTTGGAGAAAAGTGCAGCGACGGAATGCGTACCGGGCTTGCGCGTGCGGCTCTCGCGCGCTTCCGCCGCGAAACAGGGTATTTGGCGGACGACCTTGACGGGGGCCTGCCCGGGTAAGCGCCGGAGTCGGCTATTGGCCTGCGCTTGAAGGGCCGTTTGCGAGGCGGGGCTGAGGGTGGATGGGAAGTGGTGTCGGCGGGGGCTGCACAGCCCGGAAGGTCGGGCCAGTGTTCTCGAGCCATTGGACCGGATGGCGGTGCCCTCGATCCTGTTGCCGAGAATGGCACTGCCGACGAGCATGGCTGGCCCTTGGGTGCCGACCTGTTGCACGGTGCAACTACGGTGTGAGTACGGCGTGACCCGGTCGTTTTGCACAAGCAGATTTTTTCACTTAGCACTACAGCGCTAAGCTGGCGATTTCAGTCCAGAAATGCGGTCAACACATGAGCAGACAAGGACTTAAGAACGATCCAGCGCTGAAGTGCTCAAAGGGCCCCTCGGGCCGCTTGGCCGGTGCGGCAAATTGTCATGTTCGGACCGATATGTCGTCAGAAGGGGCAAAAACCGGGTTGGGGGAGGAGTGGGGAGGGTACGGTACTACAACGGTGAGAGTACGGTGTGGGCCGGGAGGAGATTTGGGCGCTACTTGGGAGCGGAATGTCCTCTGCTGGGATGCTTCGTCACAAACGGGCTGTTGATCATGTTGCCTGGATGAGATGGGCCATGCTCCTACCCTTAGCGCAGGGTTCAAGGCGTTGCCGAAGCGACCCGGAGGCCCTGTAGGGGCTCGCGGCGAGTCAGCGCTGTATGGGGCCTCGATGGTGCGGAAAGTGCATAACACGCTCGAGAAACGGTGAGCAAAAGCATGAGCGGATAAGGAGTTAGGAAGGATCCAGCGCTGTAGTGTTAGATGTCTTCAGTCCGCCACCGGTAGAAACGGTGGGCTCTCGGCGTCAGCCGGGCGCATCGGGCATGTCATCGCGGAATCGCGATTGGCGCTGCTTCAGGCGGGTGATGACCAGATCCGGCAGCAAGCCTTGCAACTGGTCGATGTCGCCGCCGAGGGCGACGATCTGGCGGATGAGGCTGGAGGAGGTCAGCGCATACTGGTCGCCGGTCATGATGAAGACGGTCTCGACACCGCCCACCGCGCGATTGGCCTGGGCGAGTTGAAACTCGTAACGCAGATCGGATACGTCCCGGATCCCGCGAAGAATCACCAGAGCATGGGCACGGCGAACAAAGTCAACGGTGAGGCCGGTATAGCGTTCGATTCGCACGCCAGGCGTCTGGTGCAGCAGCGCGGCGATCATCTCAACGCGCTCGTCAAGGGTGAAGAGCTCGCGTTTTTCGGGATTGATTCCGACGCCAACGATCAATTGGTCAAACAGGCGGACTCCGCGCCGAATGACATCAAGATGACCGTTGGTGATCGGGTCGAACTGACCGGGAAAGACTGCGATCTTTTTCGTGCCGGGCATGACTCAATCGTACTGACTTGGTTTGCTCGTTGGTAGACGATCGCTCATAGTGTGGGCATGGAGAGGCAGTGTGCAGCCAATGGAGTGGTTTTCTACTTCTCGCCGCGCTTATCAGAGATGGGGGTGCGACATGGCTTTAGCACGAGAATCGGTGGGATGAGCGAGGGGGTGTTTGCCAGCTTGAATCTGGGAAATCCTTCGGGAATTCCGCAGCAGGATTCGGTGCGTAAGATTGAGGAAAACCATGGCCGATTTCAGGCGGCGGTGAGCTGTGGGGACATGCAACGCTGCCGCGTTCATCAAGTGCATGGATCTGAGGTGACCCATGTGAAGTCGGGTGAAGCATTTGAAGCGGGCCAGAAGGCGGACGCGATCGTAAGCGATGATGCGGATCGGGTGACGGCGGTGAGGGTGGCGGATTGCGTGCCGGTGCTGCTGGCGAGCGAAGACGGGAGGCTGGTGGCGGCAATTCATGCGGGTTGGCGAGGCGTGGTCGCTGGCGTCGTGCCTGAGACGGTTCGGCAATTGCGGGCACGGGGTCGGCATGGAGAAGCCGGGGTGGTGGCAGCGATCGGTCCGTCGATTGGAATCGACGCATTTGAAGTTGGGGGGGAAGTGGTGGCAGAATTCGAGAAGGCGTTTGGCATCGATGCGCCTGTCCGAAGACGGAATGACGGCAAAGGATTTGTCGATCTACGTCAGGGGATTCGGCTGCAGCTCCGCGGCTGCGGCATTCCCGATGAACGCATCGATGTCTGCGACCGTTGTACTTTTCGAGATGCCGAAGAATTCTTCTCACATCGCCGAGAGCATGGCGTCACCGGCCGAATGGCGGCAGTCATCGCGGCCGCCGCGCGGTAGCCGACACGGATTGTGGCTCGGGCTGCTGGTCTTTGCCGTGGCCGTGGGGACCATGAGCAGAATTTGCGGGCACGAGTTCACGCAATGGGACGACACCCACACAATCGCGGCGAATCCGCTCATGAACCCGCCGAAGCGGGCGACGATTTGGTACTACTGGTCGCACAGCGAGTTCGGGTTGTGGATTCCCGGGACAGAGATGGTCCTGGCTGGCCTGGCGAAGCTGGGGCGCTTGAGTCAACCAGATGATCGAGGCGTTTGGCTAAATCCGTGGGTATTCCATACAGCGAGTGTGCTGCTGCATGGGCTGGCCGCCGTGGTCTTGTTCGCCCTGCTCAAGCGGTTGCTTGAGCAAGACCAAGCTGCCAATGCCTCAGGGCCGCGTGCGCGGGGAACGGATTGTCCGGGCCATTCGCTTGCGGCTGCGGCATTCGGGGCGATGGTGTTTGCAGTCCATCCCGTGCAAGTCGAGGCGGTAGCCTGGGCCAGCGGGCTCAAGGATATTCTTTGCGGACTGATGACAATTGTCGCCCTGTGGCAGTATGTCACCGCGGCACAGAGCCAGGAACGGCGCCTCCAGATCGCACACTACCTGGTCGCAACGCTCAGTCTCGGCTTTGCCATGCTATGCAAGCCGACAGCAATGGTGGCGCCAGCGATGGCGGTGGTGATCGACGTGCTCATTCTTCGACGGCGATCGCGACAGGTGTTCGGCTGGACCGCATTGTGGTGGATGATGGGGGCAGGGATCGCCGTGATTGCGAAGGTCGTTCAACCGGGTATCGGTATAGCGACGGTCAGCTGGTATCTGCGGCCGCTGGTGGCCTTGGATGCGTTAGCGTTTTATGTGGGAAAGCTGGTCTGGCCAGCGCACCTGGCATTTGACTATGGACGGACGCCACTGGTGGCATTAAGGCATGGATGGCTGTACGTGACGTGGATGGTGCCGGTGATGATCGTGGCACTGGGACTTTGGAAGCGGAGCCGATTTCTTATCGCAGGGCTGCTGATTTTCGTGATCGGCCTTGGGCCGGTACTCGGACTCGCGCGATTCATGTTCGAATACTATTCAACGGTCGCCGACCACTACCTGTATCTGCCGATGATCGGCACTTCGATCATCGTGGCATGGGCAATGGCGCGGTTTTGGAGACCATGGCTGGGGGGGCTTGCAGCAGCGACCGTTCTGGCTCTTGCGGTCCGATCCTACGCGCAGGCGGGGAACTGGTCGGACAATCAAACACTCTGTTCGCATGCTATTGCGCTGAATCCAGACAGCTTCGGTTCATACAACAACCTGGGCGTGAGCATGGATCCGGGAGACTATTCGCGATTGCCGGAGCAAGAGATCAGAGCGAGGAGGCTGCGCGCTGTAAGGTTCTTTCGGGAATCGCTCGAGGCGCGGATGCGTATGAACGGGGGGATCGATGATGACGTCGATCCGCATCTGAACATGGCGAATATCTACCTGAAGCTTGGGAGGCCCGATATGGCGCGCATTCAGCATATGGCGGCGTTGGAGGTACAGCGCGATCGCCCACCGGAATTGCGTCAGCATGTCTTCGAGCTTACCAGGGACATTGCCCACGACAATCGGCTGCTGGGTAACTACGATGAAGCGATGAAGTACCTGGAGCTGGCGGCGAAGATGCGGCCGAATGATGCGACTGTGAGGCAGGAGCGGGAGGCGATTCAGGCCGCCATGGGCAAAAAATGACGATCTGCCAGAGGGCGGGATGAATGCTCAAGGGCGGGATGGTCGATTCAAGGGGGGATGGAGAACACCGGCAGGCGATTCAACTGGGGGGCATGGGCCGCGCTTATCGTGTTTGCGGCCACATTTCTGGGCATGTCGGGGATCTGCGGGCATGAATTCGTCAACTGGGACGACCCGGTGACGATGTACGCCAACCCGCGGATGAATCCGGCGACCTGGGACACCCTGCGCTTTTATTGGACGCATGGAGAGTACGGCCTGTACATCCCGGGAACGTACACGCTCTGGGCGGGACTCGCGAAGATCGCACATACCGCCGATCCGGATGCCCTGGGGCATCATCTCAATCCGCGGGTATTTCACACGGCGAGTGTGCTGCTGCATGCGCTGGCGGCGCTGGTGATGTATCTGCTGCTGCGCCGGCTCCTGGAACAGAAGACCGTGGATGGCGAAGAGGATCGTGGGCGTATCCTTGCGGCGGGGATTGGGGCGTTGATCTTTGGCCTGCATCCGGTGCAGGTGGAGGCCGTGGCGTGGGCATCCGGGATGAAAGATGTCCTGTATGGCTTGTTCGGACTGATCGCGCTGTGGCAGTATGTCGTCGCCGTGCAGGCGGGATCGCCACGTCAGCGTTGGATTCACTTCACAATCGCGACGCTCGCGTTTGTCTGGGCGCTGCTGTGCAAGCCGACGGCAATGGTACTGCCGGCGGTTGCGGCGGTGATTGACCTGCTGATTCTTCGGCGCGGATTCTGGCAGGTGGCCAGGACAACGGCACTGTGGTGGCCGATCACGATCGCGTGGATGGTTGTGGTGCGCCTGGCGCAACCGACCTTTGGAGAGTTGCACGGGCCCCTGCTCATTCGGCCGCTGGTGGCACTGGATGCACTGGCATTTTACGTGGAAAAGTTGGTGTGGCCCTGGAAGCTATGTGTTGACTATGGCCGCACACCTTCGATGGCACAGGACATGGGCTGGCTGTATTGGACGTGGATCGTGCCGGTGGGCGTGGCGGGGCTGCTGTGGTGGAAGGGAAAGCGAGAACTCGCGGCTGCGGCAGTAATTCTCGTGGCGTGTGTATCGCCTATGCTGGGACTGACGCCCTTCCTGTTTCAGTATTACAGCACCGTCTCGGACCACTACCTCTATCTGGCAATGCTGGGGCCGGCCCTGGCATGCGCCTGGCTGGTGGCTAAGTATCCGGTGATGCGGGCGCCGGCGCTGGTGGTGGTCGGTGTGCTGGCAATCAGGACCGTTTTCCAGTGCGGATACTGGCAGGATCCACAGGCTCTTTATACCCGGACGCGGGAGGTCAATCCCCACAGCTTCATGGCCTACAACAACCTCGGCAACGCGTACTGCAACGCAGGCGACATTGCATTTGCGATGGCGGACCTCGCCGACCACGGCGGCGATAAGGAGACGGCAAGCGCGGACCACGCCCGGGCGCAAGAGGACTTTGTGAAGGCCAAGGGCTTATTCCTCAAGGCTCTGGAGATCCGCAAAGAGGTCAACCGCGGAACCGACGACTATTTCAAGGCGCACACGAATCTCGCGGCGATCTATTCCCGGCTTCACGACAGCGGACGGGCATTTGAAGAGCGCAAGATGGCTATTGCGATCCTGCAGCAGTTTTTCCCGCCTTCTTTTGCGCGGCGCGATCTGCCCGAGCTTTACTGCCTGTGCGGACAGGACCTTCTCGTGATGAACAAGCCGAAAGAGGCAATTCCGTACCTGGACAAGGCGCTTAAGCTGAATCCAAAGAACGAGGTGGCGGCGCGAGCGAGACAGAGGGCGTCGATGCGGTGGCTGCAATGCCGCTGGATTAACTGCCGTTCCGGGTTATGAGAGATGGCGAACGGCTTGCTGTCGGTTCTTGCAGATAACAAAGAGATTGACCAGCGAGCAGGCGCGGAAGATCGCCATGAGACGCTCCGACAGGCCGCAGAGGGCGAGTTGGCCATTGGCGATGCGAATGCGCTGACGCAGGTTGACCATCATTCCCAGCAAGGTGGAACCCATATAGGCCACTTGAGCCAAGTCGAGCACCCAGGCGCCGGATGGATTGGCTTCGATGGCTGAGAGAAGCGAATCGTTGATTTCGTCGAAATGCGATGATTCAAGCTGCTCGGGAAGCGTGAGCGCCAGCACGCCGACATCGCCATCCTGGGTTTGGGTCACAAAATGTGTTTTCATCAGCGTACCTGAAGCGATTCGGCGTCGAAGATGATCCCGAGTGGAACGATTTCCACTGTTTTGCGGGTATCTTCTTTGGCTGCCGTGCCCGCAAGCCACGCATCATAACCGGTCTCGGCGGTGATTTTGAGTATTTGTTCAACATCCGAAGGGCGGACGTAGAGGGCAAAGCCAGCGCCCATGTTGAAGGTGGCGTACATCTCGCGAATATCGATGGGACCGTTTTTCTGAAGAAAATCGAAGATTGGGGGCGGCGGGCGGATGGTGGTGACACGGTAAACGAACGGTTCGGGGTGGCGCATGAGCTTTCGCCAGCCGTGGCCAGTGATGTGGGCGGCGTAGTGGATGGGGATTTTGGCCTGCTGGATGGCCGCGATCAGGCGGACGTAGATGACGGAGGGGTCGAGCAGCGTTTCGCCGTAGGTCCGGTTGTCGGGGAGTTCGGTGAGGTAGCCCTGCGGGAGGCGGTCGGCGATGGCGCGGCAGAGAGTGAGGCCGTTGGTCTGTACGCCGCTGGAGGCGATCATGATGATCGCATCGTTGTCCTGGATGTCGCCGGTGATGCGGTTGGACTTGGGATGGATGCTGCCGATGGCGCTCCCGGCGAGAACGATGGTTTCGGGGTTGACGATGCCTTTGAGGGCCGGGGTTTCACCGCCGCCCCAGACAGCGTTCGCCAGGCGGCATCCCTTGGCAAATCCACGGGCGAGGTCCTCCGCACGTTGGCGGTCGTCGAACCAGGCGGAGTCCCCCACCGCCGCATGCATGGCGACGCTGAGCGGGATTGCGCCTGTGGTGACCAGGTCGTTGACGATGGTGGCGACCGTGTCGATGCTGATGTTGGCATAGTAGCTCCTGCCGGTGAGCTTGAGCATTTCGTCGGCGACGAGGTTCTTGGTGCCCAGGCCTTCCTCGACATGAGCGAGGTAAGAGGCAGGGGTTTCAAGCAGATAAGCGGATTCGCCGCGGATGGCTTCGGGCTCGGAGAGCCCGTGCTGCGCGAGCACTCCCGTCGTGGTGGCGGCCTGGTGCTGGCACATGCGCTTGAAGGCGTCGAGGGCGTCGTAGCGCACGCCGCTCTGTTCGTAACTGATGGCCATGGATAGGTTCTAGCGGGCGAAGTGTGGCACGGCAAACGCGTGCGCGGGCTCAGGTTCGTCTGGACTGCACCTGGCGCTCGTAGTTCTTGATCTCATCAAGCCATGCGGGGCCGATCGGGACGTTCATCTGCTGGCAGTAGTGATCCCAGACGGTGCCGAAGGGAAGGGACTTGATCTCCTCGAGCAGGGTCAGGCGAGAGGTAAAATCGCCGGCCTGTTCGAGCCGGCGGAGCTTGTCGGTGGGCTCGAGGAGAGCGATGAGCAGGGCCTTGAGCATGGCGCGGGTGCCGATCACCCAGGCAGCGACGCGGTTGATGCTGGCGTCGAAGTAGTCCAGGCCGATGTGGGTGCGCTGGAGATAGTCACCCCGGACCAGTTCCTCGGCGATCGCACGGAGATCGTCGTTGAGGATGACGACGTGATCCGAATCCCATCGGACCCCCCTGCTCACGTGCAGCAGGATCTCCGGCAGATGGGCGAGAACCGCGGAGATCTTGTCGGTGATGGTCTCAGTCGGATGGAAGTGACCGGCATCGAGACATAGAAGCGTCTTATTCTGAATGGCGTAACCCAGATAGTACTCATGCGAGCCGACGGTGTAGCTTTCGGAGCCGATGCCGAACAGCTTGCCCTCAATGGCGTCGAGGTTGTGCTTTGGATCGAGCGGCTCGGAGAAGATCTGGTTCAGGGAATCCTCCAGGCGCAGGCGTGGGGATTTGCGGTCGATGGGGATGTCTTTGTAGCCGTCGGGGATCCAGACGTTGGTGACGCAGACGGTGCCCAGTGCCTTGCCAAAAGCAGCGCCAATGCGACGGCAGGCCTTGCCGTGCTCGATCCAGAATTTGCGGATCGATTCACTAGGATTGGACAGTGTGAAGCTGTCTGCGGCTTTGGGATGGGAGAAGAACGTGGGATTGAAATCGACGCCGACCTGCTGGCTTTTGGCCCAGTCGATCCAGGACTTGAAATGCTCGGGGGCCAGAGCGTCCCGGTCGGCTTTCTTGCCAGCGTAGTCGGCGTAAATCGCGTGAAGATTGGCGCGATGCCTGCCGGGGATCAGCGAGAAGGCTTTCTCGTAGTCGGCCCGGAGTTCGGCGGCGTTGCGGGCCTTGCCGGGATAGTTGCCGGTGGCGGCGAGACCGGAACCGGAGAGGCTGGCATCGCTCTCGAAGCCGATGACGTCATCGCCCTGCCAGCAGTGGAGGGAGATGGGGATGGTTTTGAGGGTGGCGAGGGCGCGGTCGGTGTCAACGCCGAGATCGGCGTACTGCTGGCGAGCGACCGCGTAGGATTGATCCAGAGATTGAGGCATCGAGACTCCGCAAGATTGCACGGGCTAAACCTGGGACTGATCTTAACGAACTGACCGAAGGGGCGAAACGTTCGGGTTGGCGTTTGCGCGAAGATAATATGAGAAGGGTCGCTTAAACGGTGTGACCGATTGACTCGGCGGCGAGGACGAAATCGGCTGAGGGCTCGGGGGCGAAATCAGACGTCACTTTGGGGGTTGAGGTACTCGGTGAGCCTATCGTCTTCGATCTGAAGCTCACCGGTACGAACGTAGTGGGCCGGCACCTGGGTCGCGGTGGGCGCGGTGGGATCTCCCACGCGCTTTGGTGAACGCATTACCCAGAGCCGATCGACGAGGTTGCCGGCCTCAAAGAACGCACTTGCGAGAGTGGGGCCGGACTCGATGAGAAGATCATAGCGGAAGCCATCGTAAACTCGCCGCACCGCGTACGGCAGGGAGAGGCGATTGGGCCCTTCTACCGCGGGCAGCAGGATGAGATGCGCGCAGCGGCGCGAAGCGCGTCGCGGCGGAGGGTAAACCCATCGTCGGCCGGTGGGCCATGAAAAATCGTGGTCAGAGCGCTGGTGTCGGCGACCATGTGGGCGTCAGGCGGCGTGCGCAGCATGGAATCGATGACGAAACGTGCCGGGTTTCTCGGCTTTCGGGCGTAACGCGCGGTGAGGCGCGGGTTATCCGCAAGCACGGTGTTGATCCCCACGAGGATGGCATCGCTACGGGTGCGAAGCTCGTGGACGAGTTGGGTTGCACGGCGTCCGGTGATTTGAAGGCGGTGACCATGAGGACCGGCCACTTTGCCGTCGGCGGTCTGGGCCCATTTGAGCGTCACGTACGGGCGCTGATGAAGGATTCGAGCCAGGAATGGGCCGAGGAGTTGCCTGGTCGCATCGGCGAGGACGCCGGCCTGCACGTCGATACCGGCAGCACGCAGCTGCTGAATCCCTTTGCCGTTCACATCCGGGTTGGGATCGAGCGGCACCGATCACGACGCGGGCGATTCCTGCGGCGATCAATGCGGGAACGCACGGCGGCGTTTTCTTGTTCAGGTGGCAGCAAGGTTCGAGTGAGACGTACGCGGTCGCTCCCGAGGGAGATTCCGTGGCGCCCGCGATGGCGGTGGGTTCGGCGTGGGCTCCGCCATAGGCGGCGTGAAAGCCTTCACCGATGATGCGGCGGTCTTTGACCAGAACACATCCAACCATCGGATTGGGCTCGACCGATCCGCGCCGTTCATCGCCAGCCGGACGGCGCGGCGCATCATCTGCACGTCAAAGTCTTCCGAGATTCTGGACATGGCGCTATGCCCGTTGGGATTCCGCATGCCTGTCCGGCGGTTCGGATTGCGGGACATCGGGGACGGGGTGGCGGGCAGGCGAAAACAGGGTGTACAGCAGCATCAAGGCGACGCCTACGCAAAGCAATGAATCGGCGACGTTGAAGATCCAGGGAAAGATGTACTGCCAGTTGGGGAAGAATCGCGCAGCGGGTTGGGCCAGTTGGGCAGCGCGTGGATCATGTCCCGAACGTATCCGTACACAAGCCGGTCGTAGACGTTGCCGAGCACGCCGGCCAGGAGCATGCCGAGAACGATCTGGTAGAACCACTGCCGGGGTTTGCTGGCAAGGAAAAGATAGACCAGGAATGCAACGGCGGCAGCTCGAAACGATCAGAAAAAGCAGGCGCTGGCCCTGGCCGATTCCAAAGACGGCCCCCTGGTTGACCGTCACCTCGAATCGAATCCAGCCAGGAATGAAATCGTAGCTTCGGCTGGTAGCGGCAAAAGTATTGTCGGGATAGTGCAGCAGCGAGACGAGCAGGGTGTGGAATGCCAGCCACTTGGTCCAGAGATCCAGACTCAATCCGACGGCAGCGACGAGAACAAATCGCGCCAGCGCGGCAGGCGAACGGAACGTGTCGAGGAAACGATGCGTCATGATCCCACGCAAAACCCGCGTGGTCCCGAGATTGTAGTCACGGAATACGCCGAGGGAATGGCGAAGGTCACGGGCAGCGAATCAATGATTCCGATGGAAACCCTGCTCCTGCTGGCGGGCGTATTCGATGGAGAAGCGCGCCCACGGCTGCGCTTCGAGGCGCGGCTTTCCGATCGGCTTGCCGGTGCCCTCGCAGATGCCGAAAGTACCGTCCTGAAGTTTGGCCAGCCCCTGGTTGATTTCGCGAAGGAGAACGCGGTCCTTCTCGACCAGACCGAGCGTGAACTCCTGCTCGTAATTGTCGGTGCCCATATCGGCCATGTGCAGCGGGAGGTTTGACAGATTGCCGCCGGCGGAGCGGAGGGCTTCGCGCTCCATCTGACTCATGTCGCCGACGATCTCACGTCGCTTGGCCAGGAGCAGCTCGCGATAATGCTCGAGCTCTTTGCTTGTGAAGCCGGCCTGGTTCTTCTTGGGCTTGCCGTCGGTGGTGACGGGAGTTGGAATGGGGCGGCTAAAGGTACTGCTCGAGCCGGTTGTCGCGCTGGGTCTTTTGCCTCTGGTGGGCGGGGATGATTTGGGCGCGGTGGTGCGGGCAGTTTTCTGCACCTTGCGCGACGTGGAGCGGACGGCAGGCGACCGCGACGGCTTGTTGGCCGGCTTCTTTGAGGCGGCCTTTGCAGATTTCTTTGACGCAGGCTTCTTGGACGCTTTCTTAGCCACGATTGCCCCTCGCTCCTTTCACGATGGACTGTTGCGCCGCCGAGGGTTACCGGCCTCGGCTAGAAATTCAGAGAATCATAAGCATAACAGCAAACGCAGGTTAATGTCAATTAGGGCTACGACACAATGTCGCGGCCCACCCGGGTTCTCCGGGCCATGGTTGATGGCATAGCATCCGCAATGCCGCCTTGAAAACCCCGCTCGCCTTTCTACGGTGAGTGCGGTACCAGGAGCCCAATGGCCTCTCAGATCGGCGCCGAACTGTACACCCTGCGTGAGTTCACCAAGACGCCGGGGGATATCGCGCGGACACTTTCGCGCGTGAAGAAGCTTGGGTTTGACGCAGTGCAGGTTTCGGGGTTTGGAGCGATTGAGCCGGCGGAGCTTGCCCGGATGCTGAGCGGCGAAGGGCTCCTCTGCGCTGCAACTCACATCGGCATCGATCGCATGGAGAAGGAGCCGCAGAAGGTTATCGAGGAACATCAGATGTGGGGCTGCAAATACACGGCGATCGGCGGATTCTGGGGGGTGAACAACCAGTGGTCTACGGAAGCATGGGTGGGTTTTGCGCGGAGGTACAACGCGGTTGCCCGCCGGTTTTCAGGTTCGGCGCTGTCGATCGGCTATCACAATCACAGCCATGAATTGGCACATTTCGATGATACGCCGGCGTTGTCGCTGCTGCTGGCGCATCTGGACCCGAGTATCTGGATGGAAATCGACACCTACTGGATCACGCACGGCGGAGGAGATCCGGCCCACTGGATCGGTCGCTGCAAGGGGCGAATCCCGTGCGTGCATTTCAAGGACATGGGAATCCATCCCGACAGGACACAGTTCATGGCGGAAGTCGGGGAGGGGAACCTCAACTGGCCGGCGATCATCGCGGCCTGCCGGGATGCTGGCGTGGAGTGGTATCTGGTGGAACAGGATGTGTGCTATCGCGATCCGTTCGACAGCCTCAGGATCAGCCTGGAAAACATGAAGCGGCTGGGGTTGAGCTAGTCCTGCAGAGCTTAGAAGACGAAGGGGGCCGCGGGAACGCGCAACTCCCTGGGAAGTTCCTGCTTCTGCTGGGCAGGCGGTGGCGGCGCAGGAATGCGGAAACGAGTCGTGCACTTGATGCACTGGAAAACCTGGCCGCGCGCTTCATCGGGGAAGCTGTGCATGTGGCGACAGCGGACGTTGGGACAGACCATCTGGATGGACATATCGCTCTCCATGCTTGTATCGACACGGCGGCGGGGATTCTGAAGCGATTGGAAAAAGAAGCGGCGGCCATAGCCGTCCGGTAAGATAGACGCATGGCGATGCCACCTCTGGTGCTCGGCAGAGACTACTACATCGACGAAAAGGGCCGCTACGTGTTCACCGCGAGCTATCTTCTGGCCCGGGGCGAGTGCTGCTACAGCGGATGCCGGCATTGCCCCTATGGATTTGCGGTACGAGGGAGCGACGAGGATGAATCTAAAGAGGTGAAGGCCGCGATCAAAGCCGCCAAATGAGCGCAACCGTCTCCCGCACCATTGAGACGCTCTACAGCGCTGACTCGCCGCAAGCCCTACAGGGCCTCCGGGTCGCTTCGGCAACGCCTTGAGCACTGTGCCAAGAGCCCGTTCGTGAAGAAGCATCCCAACAGAGGACATTTCGCTCCCATTTTGCGCCCAAATCTCCTCCCGACTCACACCGTACTCTCACCGTTGTAGTACCGTTCCCTCCCCACTCCTCCCCGAACCCGGTTTTTGCCCCTTCTGACGACTTGGTGGTCCGAACATGACAATTTGCCGCACCGGCAAAGCGGCCAGAGGGCCCGTCTGAGCACTTTATCGCCGGATCGCTCTTAAGTCCTTATCTATTCACGTGTTGACCGCAGTTCTGAACTGAAATCGCCAGTTTAGCGCTTTAGTGTTAAGACCCCCCGCAGGACTGGGGCTTCTTGCGCCGGAGGTTCAACGGTACTACTACGGTGTGAGTACGGTGTAACCCGGCAGCAGGCCAGGGGGCGGTCGCGCGATCCTCGTCAGCCGGGGCGTGAGCAGTCTGCGGCTCAATCGGCCCCGTCGCCGAGGCGCTTGCCGGTAGCTTTGGTTTTGTCGTGGAAACGGCCTTTGGCGTGGCTGCGTCAGCGGTGAGTAGCGGCCCCGCTTGCGGGGCGCGTCTCTGTGGACTGCCGCTTGGGCGGAATCCGCATGAGCCAAGGCGCACGGCGTAATGGTGATGCCAACGCTGGTGCGCTTGCCAAAGCCAAGACGTGGCGAACGAGCGCGGTTGACGTATGTGCCTACGTGGAATTCGGCAGATCGGCGAGTTTGCCGTTGGAGTTTTCTTCGCTGCGTGCTACGGTTATCGTGATTCGGCGAGTTCGTTAAGAGGTTGTGGTATTTCAGGTCAGGAGGCGATATGCGATCAATGCTGATTCCCGGACTGCTGATTAGCTGTCTGATGATCGGGTGCGAGAAGAGTGAGGAGGCGGCGCCTGCGGCGAAGGCCCCCGCCACGACGATGCCCGCGGGCGAGACCGGGAGTATGCCGGCGGCGCCGTCTGCCGAGTCAACAGCCGCGCCCGCGATGTCGACGCCCGCGATGCCAACCGCCGCAGAGGCAAAGGAAGCGGCGACGACAAATCCGATGGTGACGGCGGCTGAAGAGAAACTCGCCCAGGCGACGCAGTACATCAAGGACAACAAGTACGATCTGGCCGAGAAGGCACTGAATGAGGTCGAGGCGAACAAGGAGAGCCTGCCGGAATCGGTTCAGAACCAGCTCGGGAAGGTGCGCTGCGGCGCTGGATGCTGCCAAGGCTGCGGCCGGCGCCAAGGATGCCGCGGGTGGAATAAAGCTGCCGGGAGCGCAGTAATCCTGGCAGTGAGGGGCAAGTGACAATCTACCGGCGAGCAGGCACAATCGCGTTGTGATCTACGTGAATTTCCCCGTTGGCGGATTCCACGGCTGGGGTATCTGCGGGAAGTATGTCGTCCGCGAACTGGCGGCAATGGAGCCGGTTTGCCTGATTACCGACCGGCTCGATCCGGACTTGATCGGCAGCGAGCTTGAGTTTGCGTATTTCCGCAAGCTGCTGCCGCAGTCGAGCGATATCGCGGACTTGGCGCATCATCCATTGCTGATTGCGATAGCCGGTCCGCACCTCGGACCGATGCGCCAGGGGCTCAAGGGGCGGCATACCATCGGCTACACGTTCATCGAAGAAACGCACCTGGCTGCCGAAGCGATTGAGACGGCGCGGCGGTGCTATGACGTGGTCGCCGCGGGATCGTCCTGGTGTGCGCAGATTCTGAAGGATCACGGGCTTACCAACGTGGCGACCGTGATCCAGGGGATTGATCCGGATCTGTTTTTCCCTCGCGAGCCGGAGCGAAGGCTCTTTCCCGATCAGTTCCTCGTCTTCTCCGGTGGGAAATTCGAATACCGCAAGGGGCAGGACCTGGTGTTGCGCGCATTCAAAGCACTGCAGGACCGGCACAAGGACGTGATGCTCGTGACGGCGTGGTACAACCAGTGGAACTTTTCGTGGCAGACGATGAAGCGTTCGCCGCACATCACATTTGCGCCGCAATCGACGGATTATTTCGCGGCTTTGAACCAGATCTTCGCGGACAATGGGATCGATCCCCCGAGGACGATCAATCTTCCGCCACGGCCGAATGCGGTCGCGCCGGAATCTACCGGCAGACGGACGTGGGCATTTTTCCCAATCGGTGCGAGGGCGGTACGAACCTCGTGCTGATGGAGTACATGGCGTGCGGACGACCGGTAATCGCAACCAACAGTGCCGGTCATGCTGACGTGGTGAATTCAGAAAACGCGATGGTGATCGAGTCGCCGTCGGCAAGCACGGTTCCGCGGGCCGATGGGACGACGGCAACGGAGTGGCCGGAACCGGATCTCGAACAGACGATCGAGCAGTTGGAGTTCGCGTATCAGAATCGCAGTCGAACGAAATTGCTCGCCGAGCGCGGGGCGAGCGATTTGGCGAAGCTGACCTGGGCACACACGGCCGAAGCATTTGCTGAGCTTCTTCGACAATGAAATAAGATGATTTAATCAGGCGGGATTCTCCGCGGTGCGGAATTCGTAGCGGCTGAGGCGCTGGAGTTGGAGGACGGTGAAGCCAATCAGCATCGAGCCCAGCACCCACGCCATGGCGCTGCCGACGCCGAATTCGAGGTATCCGAAGGTGGTATAGAACAGATGCAGGCCGAAGACTTCGGTGGCTCCGCCGCTGGAGGTGTACGGCCCGCCGGCGGTCATCGCAAGCACGAAGGAGCTTGCCCCGCGCACCGCTCCGATCATCGCGCCGATGAAGTTGATCGTGATGAGCGCCCGAATCGCGGGGACGGCGACGGAGAAGACCTTTCGCCAGAGTCCGGCGCCGTCGATGTCGGCCGCTTCATACATGTCGTCAGGCACCGTCTTGAGCGCGGCAAGATAGATCAGGCATCCCGGCCCCATTCCCGCCCAGACCGTCGGGAGAAGCGTCAGAAACAGCGCCCAGTGCGGATCCTCCAGCCAGTTCTGCTGGCTGTACATCAGGTGCACGTGCGGGATGTGATTCAGGATCGCGATTACGCTGTTGTACGTGACGTTCAGCAGCCCATCGGGGGCGTAGAACTGCTTCCACAAAAAGATGACCACCAGCCCGGAGAGGACCGCCGGCAGGTAGTAGACCGTCCGGAAAAACGTCTTGCCCTGGGGCACTTCCTGGAGGAGAAACGCCAGAGCGATCGGCACCCAGAACCCAAAGGCAAAGTACAGGGCCGCGTAGATCAGTGAGACTTCGACCGAGTGCCAGAAGTCCGGACTGAAGAGGACCGTCGCAAAGTTCTGCGCACCCACCCAGGTGCTGTCGCCCAGCACGGAGTAATTCTGAAACGCGATGATCGTCCCTTCGAAGACCGGGTAGTACATCCACAGCGCGATCGAAGCCAAAGCCGGCAGCATCAGCAGATAGGCAACACGATACTTCTTGAAATTCCAGACCGAGTGCTGAGCGGCTGCCTGCGACGCCGGAAGCGACGTCGCGCCCGGCGCGTGGCGAGAAGCGGGACGTCGGAATTCTTCGGGTGTGAACGCAACAAACACCTTCCGCAGGACCAGCGAGAAGATCACTACCACCAGCGCGATCACGATCCAAGAGATGATGTTGTTCCGCCGCTGGATTGGCGGCGGCAAGATGCCCAGCAGCTTGCGATCGATCTGCTCCTTGGCGTCCTGCAAGATCCGCTTGATGACCGGACGTGCCAGGGCCGGGTCATGTGTGTCGATGGCCTTGAGGATTGTCGGATCGTTCCAGGCTTCGCCGATCGGGCGATTCAATTCGGCATAGACGTACTGGCAGTTCTTCCCATACGGCTCGGGCACACCCTCCTCAAAGCTTTGCCGGAAGATCTGCTCGATCTCCGGTGAGCATTGGCGGATCACCGCATCATACTGGCCGTCCGTGTTGAACCGCTCGAGCAGGCTCTTTCGGACGTAGGGCCCGACGCCGGCTTGTACCAGCGTCTTGACCCAGACCCGTTTCGCTTCGGTACCGTCGGAAAAGTTGATGTAGTCCCACGCGGCATCGCGACGTTGCGGCTCGTCGGCCAGTCCCGCGAAGATGCCCTTCATCGTGCAATTGAATTCCGCGCCGTGGGTACCGTGCGGACCGGCGGGAAGCGGCCCAATGCCGGTGGTACGATCCTGCGCGGCAGCGAGGAACCGGTTGTCCAGATAGGCGAACTTCATCGCATAGCGCTGGAAGGTCTGGCCACCTCCGCCCTGGTTGATCACGCCTCGGAACGTTTGATTGCCGCGAGTAATCGGCTCGAGTTTCAGGCGACAATAGAAGTACAGCGCGTCGGCCGCGGCATCGGAATTGATCACGCAGTGCCAATTGCCGTGCTTGTCTTCCTCGACCACCCGCCCGCCGGCGGAATACAGGATCGAGACGAAGTGCCACGCCGGCAATTTCATCTTCGAGCCCCAGGCCGTACTCGCCTCTGGCGGGATTGGTCATGAGCTTGGCCCAGCGGAGCATCTCGTCCCAATCCTTGGGGACTCGCATCTCGACGCCTTGGGAGGCGTGCTCAGCGAACAGAGTGCGGTCGTAGACCAGTCCCATGACGATCGGCCCGGTCGGGTAACACCAGACGTGGTAGTGCTCCGCCAGCGGCGGCAGATGATGCTCCCTGCGATAGGGACAGTCCCTGCCGTATGGGCAGCGCCGGCGAATGATCGCCCAGATCCGCGGCGCCACGCGATCATTGACCGCCGCCCAGTTCTTCCCTTTGCTGAGCGCCTGGATGTAGTCCTCGGTGCTCAGGGCGGACCCGTCCGCGATGGTGACGCCGTCGGTTTTCTCAATGTAATCGTCCAGCGGATACAGCAGCTTCTTGTCGATGTATGTCTGCGACATCTTGAAATTGACCTGCATCACGTCCGGGGCGATGTCGCCGGCGATCTGCATGAAGGGAACGATCGTTTCTGACTCGCCGCCCATTGGGATGTCTAAACTCGTGGTCCCAACGGGTTCGATCCACGGATAGCGCTTGTGAAATGCGGCGTTTACGGCCCGTCCGGCTTCACTGCCCACATCAAAGCGGTAGATACTGGGAACGCCTGGCACCTTGAGATAGATGAGCTTATGCGCTTCAGCGCCTTGGCGGGACCGGTCGTCGAAGCGCCCGACTCCGGAGCGCCCATGGCGGGCGAGATCAGCAGCAAGAAGAAGCGTCCAGATCGCAAGGCGGGCCATGGGCGTATCAAAGCGGTTGCAGGAGCATTTGCAAGCGGCGAAGCGATCCGGGTTGGGCGGCTCTCCCATGCCAATCAGCACGGCTGCACGAGAGGAAGCTCACGGCCACCAGGGAATGCCGCCGGGGTCGGGGTTTTAACCTGCGGCATTTCGAATAAGATTCGGAATGAAAACAACCAGTTGACGGTCCGTGCGTAGAACTTCACGAGTGCTGGAGCGCTCTATCAGTAACAAGGATTTCTGCTGATCACTGATCCGTGACGCCACGAAGTGATCCTCCGTGAGGCCGCAAACTCCAAACGACATGATCTATACGACGACAACCGCCGCCGAAAACAGGAGGTTCTTGTGACCTTCCACGTCATTGACTGGCTCATTTTGCTGATCCCGGTCGTGGTGGTCGGCTGGGTTGCGGTCAAAACCCAACGGCACGTCAAGAGCGTGGCCGACTTCCTCGTCGCCAGCCGCGCCGGCGGGCGCTATCTGGTCGCCAATGCGACCAGCGAGATCGCCATGGGGGCGATCACCGTTGTGGCGGCCTTTCAGATGTACTACCAATCCGGCTTCGTCATGGGCTGGTACAAGCAGCTTACCATGCTGATGCCGCTGATCCTCGTGCTGATGGGGTTCGTGGTGTACCGCTATCGCGAGAGCCGGATCATGACCCCGGCTGAGTTCTTCGAGCGCCGTTACTCGAAGAACTTCCGCATTCTCATGGGGATCATGGCCTGGGTCTCGGGAACGCTGAACTTCGCTCTGTTTCCCATCGTCGGGACGCGCTTCTTCATGTATTACATGGGGTTCCCGACCCACCTGCAGGTCATGGGATATTCGGTGCTGACCGAAGCCGTGCTGATGTTTATCTTGCTCGGCTGCTCGTTGACGTTTGCTCTGGCAGGCGGGCAACTCACGGTGATGATCGCCGACTGCCTGGAAGGGATTATCTCCAACATCATGTACCTGGTCGTGGCCGCGGTGCTGGTGTACATGTTCCCGTGGTCCCAGATCAGCCATGCCATGATGGAACGGGCGGCCGGACAGTCTCTGCTGGACCCGTTCCATGCGCAAAAAGTGAAGGACTTCAACCTCTGGTATGTCCTGATCGGCATCTACACGGGCTTTTACACCTGGCAGTGTTGGCAGGGCGGACACGCCTTCAAGGCGTCGGCATCCAGCCCCCACGAAACCAAGATGGCCGGTGTGCTGGGCCAGTGGCGCGGATATGCCCGTACCGTAATGCTCGTCCTGCTGGCCGTGTGCGCCTATGCCTACATGAACATGCCGTCGGAGCATCCGGGTGTTCAATGGGTGAACCAGCAGATGACGCAGATCGCTGCTCAGCACGATTCACAGACGGCCGACCAGATGCGCATTCCCCTGGCACTGAGCCACTTCCTGCCCATCGGCGTCAAGGGAATGTTCGCCTCCGTCATGCTGTTCGCCATGTTCTCCTGCGATTCCTCATACCTTCACTCCTTCGGCACCATCTTCGCGCAGGATGTCATTTTACCTTTCCGCAAGACGCACATGTCACCCAAACGGCACCTGCTGCTGATCCGGCTCAGCATCGTTCTGGTCGCCGTCATCGCCTATCTCTATGGACTGCTCTTCCATCAGACCCAGTACCTGCTGATGTATCAGATGATCACGGCGGCGGTGTTTCTTGCCGGTGCCGGCGCGGCCAATCTCGGGGGCTTCTACTGGAGAAGAGCAACGACCGCCGGCGCCTATGCGGGCATGATTACCGGCTCGACGCTGGCGTTTGGCCAGATGATCGGCAGTCACTACGTTCCGCATTTTCCGATCAATGGCGCATGGGGGTACTTCATCGCCTGCCTCGCCGCGTTGTTCGTGTATGTCGTCGTGTCGCTATTGACCTGCCGCGAGCCCTTTGACCTTGATCGCGTCCTGCATCGCGGCAAGTGGGCATTCGATGAAAACGGCGACCCCCTGCCACCGGTCGCCAAGCCTCCGCGAAGCTGGAAGGCGATCCTGGGCTTCACGCCGGAATTTACCCGCGGCGACAAGTGGATTTCCGGCAGCCTGTTTGCCTGGATCCTGCTGATGTTCCTGGTCTTCGTGGTCATCACGACGTGGAACCTGCTGTTCCAGCCCTGGCCGGAGACGTGGTGGGCAAGCTACTGGTATATCGTGCAGATCATCGTTCCGTTCGTCATCGGCGCGGTGACGTGCGTCTGGTTCACGATCGGCGGAATCCGCGATATTCGTCAGTTCTTCCGCACGCTGGCGACGGTTCGGCGCAACGAATACGATGACGGCACCGTCGGCAAAGCCCCCGCGGCGGCAGGCGTTGATGTCGTGGCCAAGCCCCCCGCGCCCGCTGTCGAGGAAGACCTGGTGGCAGACGCTCCGTCAAGAGACGCGTCATAAGGATTCACGGCGACGGGTCCCAACCCATCCCCGTTAGGAAGCGAGCCCCGGGAATGGCGGTGCAAACTCCCCCCATCAAAGAGTCCGCCCCGCGGATCTCAAGTGCCATCGCCAATGACCGACCCGCAACCCCGAACCGCGCCTCCTCTCGTACTCGGCTAAGAGACTATTTCAGAACCATGGTCCTGTTTGGTGAGTAGTAGTCCCACACCTAACGCATGGAGGCGTTTTCATGGCAGTGGAACTGCTCCCCGACGAACTCTGGAACGAAATCGAGCCGCTTTTGCCGCCACCCCCGCCGGCCTCATCGAAGGGCGGTCGTCCGCCGGTGGACAATCGCTCGGTCCTGCGCGGCATTATCTTCGTCAACCGCACCGGCATCCCCTGGCAGATGCTCCCGAGGGAGGTCTTCGGCGTCAGTGGCTCATCATGCTGGCGGCGTTTCCGCGATTGGACGAAACTGGGCATCTGGCCCCAACTGCACCAGCGCCTGCTCAACCGCCTGGGCAAGGCGGGCGGGGTCGATCTCGAACGTGTGGTGGTCGACAGCCAATCGGTGCGTGCGTTAAGGGGGGCTCTCACACCGGCCCCAACCCTGTCGATCGCCGCAAATCCGGCTGCAAACGCCATGTGCTGACCGACGCCGAGGGCGTGCCGCTGGTCGTTCGCACCACGCCGGCCAACGTCAATGACGAGAAGCAACTGCCCGAGTTGCTCGACGCCCTGCCGGCAGTACAAGGGCCACGCGGCAGACCGCGACGCAAGCCCGGCGGCATCTTTGGCGACCGCGCCTATGGCACCGCTGAGATGATCGCACTGGTGATCAGCCTGGGCGTCATCAGCTTTCTTGCTCCACGCAACGACGACACCCACGGCAGCGGCTTGGGATGCTTCCGCTACGTGGTGGAACGCACGCTGGCCTGCTTCAGTCACTTCCGTCGCCTGAGGATGTGTTACGAACGCTTCGGCGAACACTTTCAAGCCTTCCACGACCTGGCTGCCTGTTCCCTGATCGTTACGCGATTGAGAAGCTATGAACTACGGTTCTGAAACTGACTCTAAGCCGCCAACCGGGCGGCGGGGGTCGGGGGGGTCGGGACGGTCGGCGGCGTGGTTGAGGGAGTGGGGAGAGGGGCGGTCTCGACGACTGAGGCCAGCAGGGTTCCGCCGTTCGTGCCGAAGTTGACGTTGAACTGCGCCCGCGGTCCGGCCGCGGTCGAGCGCACGGCCTGAATCTGGTAGGTGATCGCGGGTGTTCCGGCAGGGAGCGTGCCGTCCGTGAACCGCTTGCGGCCGACGCTGCCCAGGAAGACGAACTCGCCCTGTGCGCCGATGCGCCGCCAGATCTGGTAGACCGTTCCGCTGGCCCGCGGGTGGGCGCACTTCCACTGGAGTGCGAGGGCCCCGGTTTCATCCAGCGTGACCGTGAATTTTCCCGGCTTGCCCAGCGTGTTCACGGGCGTGGGGGCGGCCCGCACGCTCAGGCCAAGGTCGATCTTCTGCTCGCTGGTTACGGTCAGCGTGCCGGCGATGATCTTGGCCAGGCTCGAAGCCATCGCCTTGAGGGCGCGCTTCGAATCATTCTTGGCCGCCACGGCTCCCATCGTGCGGGTCTGCGGATCGACCGCCGCCCGATAGGCCGCGGCGTAAGCCTCGTTCAAGGCGCTGTAGGCGCTGGCGAGCGGAACCGATAATCCGTACTCCGAAGGGGCCGCCGAGATCTTGGCCGAGAACAAAGCCGATGCGGTGTAGACCTCTGCATCGGTGCCCAGGAAAAAGCTCTTGCTCATAAAATTTCCTTCGCCGCGTGGGGGGTAAAGCGGGGGAAACGGGAACGCTTCCGGCCATCCACGCGAACAATAGCCGCGCCACCATGGGGCCCGGCGTGCGAGGGCAATGCCTTCGACCGCCAGCCGGCCTCTGCCAGCACACCCACTGCATCGGACGTTAAGCTGTCGCGGTTAAGCGGAATGCAGGAAATAATCCGCATCCGCGTTTTCAGTATCGAGATCGCGTTTTTACAGCCCCAAAGAGCTAAGGGCCGGCTCAAACGCACGTGCGTTTGACTCAAAAGCACGTGCTTTTGCGCTAACCCAACGTGCATTTGCTACGGAAGCACGAACCTCTGCCCCAAACCAAAGTGCGTTCGACCCAAAACAACGTGCATCCGCCCCAAACGCACGTGCATTTGCCTCGGAGTATCGATGGTTCAGCTCAAACCAATGATGGTTTGGCTCGGATGAACGATGTTCCGCGGCGCATAGGGTGGGCTTCACCCCCGCCCATCCGTCGGGCAACGCGAGCGCTGGACTGAAGCCCACCCTACCTCACTCTCCTCACCACAAAGCAACGGAGGAGCACTGAGAGGGGAAAGAGTTGGGACGACGGATGAACACAGATTGGCTTGAGGCGGAGTGGGGGAACGTGGCAGGAATGTTGGACGTCACCTTTTCCTTGCCTTTGATCATTTCCCAACGCCCTTCGCCGCGGCCTTCATCTCGTTGAACCGCTTCTCATTGCTCACGAACTCCACGTGCCCGTCTGCAAAGCCGACATTTACCCCTTCCCCGAACTTCTGATGCGACTCGTATAGAACCATCGTCTCTGGATTGACCGGCGCCATCTTGTCCGCCGGCTTGATGTAGATATAGGCCGGTTTCAGGTTCGGATGCACTGGATTGATCAACGTCTGCGTTGCCCCTGGGCCGAGAACGTCGTCCAAGCTTGCCGGCCAGTTGCCATGGCGATCCTTGGCGTACCTCAACATCGCCTGAAGGATGTGAGCCATGTTGGTCGCCGATTTTATGAGCTTCAGCCTTTGCTGCTGCCAATCCGCCTCGCCGGTCGTGGCCGCAGGCTGCGTGGCCACCCCGCTGCTGCGTACGGTCGACGGTGATGCCGTACCGCCTCGAGCGCGGACCGCCACGATCGTGGCGGTGGTCCCTAAAGCCAAAACGCCCAACATGATCGCAATAGCAACGATCGTGGATTTGGTCCATGTCATCATAGCGACTGCTCCTTTGGCAAGGGCGAGCGGTGCGGAAGCGACTGCCGGCGCGGCTGTCGCGCAAGAGCACGTGCGGCCAGTCCGGCCGGCGCGCCTTGAGTTGTGTTGGTCAGTAGCGCGGCATTCAGCGCAGTGCTCAAGGCTATTCCCCGGCGCCGGAACATGATCCTGAGCTTCTCCACCGCCCGCGCCACGCGCTTCTTGGCTGCTTCTTCGCTGATGCCGATCTCCGCCGCCGTCTCGGCCAGGCTCTTACGCTGGTAGAAGCGCAGGAGGATCGCCTGGCGGTCTTTGGCCCGCAGCTTCTCCACCAGTTCGTCAAGCATGGGGGCAATCGCCTGCCATTGCGTCTCGGTCATAGGCCCATCCGCATCCTGCGCCATTTCGGCGGCGCATCGTTCATGCCTGCGGCGACGAGCCTCCGAGCGTCTGGCCATCGCGGCGCTGCATCGGGTGACCGCCAAGAGCCACGCCGGAAGAACGACGCCCCTGGAAAGCCGCCCCGCCTTCTGGACCAGCGCCAGGAACACCGCCTGCGTCACGTCCTCCGCCAGGTGCGGGTCCCGGACCTGCCGCAGCGCGGCTGAATAGACCCAGTCCGTATGCCGGCGCACCAGCGTAGCCAGCGCCTGCCGGTCGTCCTCATGCACATATCGTTGCAGCAGTTCCAGATCGCTCATGCGAAGTTCAATCTACCGGGATGCTGCCGATGAGCGATGGAGGGGACGGAAATAATTCGTGCCGTTCGTCGCATGGCAGGATCTTCCCATCGGGGTTAATGAGAACACTACTGCACGTCGGCTTATTCCACAGAGACTTGATCAATGCCGAACTCCATGAGGGGCAAAACGCCCAACGCCTGGCAGAGAAAGTGACCTCCCATCGCAGATTTCTGTCCCTCTTTTGATCCGGCCGGCAATATATCGGTAAACTCAGGCGTCGTGGCTGACGGCGAGTGTAGGGCCGGGCCGGAAAGACGGTGGGTTCGACTGCACTGGCCTTCGAGATGCAACTGCAGGATGTCAAACGATGGCAGTGGAGTCTGATTGCGATGGTGATCGGACTGTCCTTGGCCTATGCCTGGTCGAACGACCGGTGGGATGATGCGCATTACGCCAATCTGACGCTTGGACATTTCGAGCGGGGCTTGTTGATCCCGGCCAACCGCTTCGGTCATGTCGATGACATCACGGTGCTGCCGACCACGAGCGGCCAATATGAAGTGACCTGCACGCAGGTTCGGCAAGCCATGAGAACCGGCCGACTCATGGAGCAGCCCTGCATCGTGAAGACGAGCGTTCCCTTCAAGTCATCCCGCACCGGGAAAACCTACCCCAACGTCATCGCTTTTCTGCGGAGCCTCCAGAGCAAAGACGCCAATGTGCACATTGCATATGCCTGGTATCGCCAGGGATGGGCCTATTACGCGTTGTGGGTTGGGGCATCGCTGCTGGTGATCGGCGGTGTCTGGCCGAGCGTGGTCAGCCTGCTGACCGGCGGCGGGCTTGGATTGGCCCGCGTGCCCAGGGGACCGGACTATGACCTCGATCGCTTCGGCCAAGGCGAACCGCCCGAGGAACCAAAGGGCGCCACGACCAGCGTCGGCGAGCAGGATCTGCAAGAAGTGCGGCGGCTGGATGAGGAGTTGGAAAAGCAACTGGCCGGCGGAACCCATCCCGCAGCGGCGCCAGCCACCGAACCCGTCCAAGCCAGCGGCCAAGCCGTCCGCGAGCTCGACGCAGGGCCGCTTGAAGCCACGGAAATCCCCAAAGAAGAACTCGAAAAGGAATACGGCGGCGAGTTTTATCCCGTCGTCCGCTCGGTGCACAAGAAATCAGACGAGCCACCCCACGAATAGCCATCGTCATGAGCGGCGACGCGGCGAAACGTCGGGATTGGGGATACGCAAGCCGAAGACGCCACCGCCTCGCATGCAGACGTGGCGTATTTTAGTTCGATCGCCGTCGTAGGTCATACGCCCGGTTCCTGAAGGAGGAATCATGCCGGTTGGAGATCAATCTCACCGAAGGACTTCAAGGACGTGCGGATTCTCCCTGGTGGAACTGCTGGTGGTGATCGGGATCATCTCGATCCTGATCGGCATCCTCATGCCGGCTCTGGCCAAGGCCCGGAGGCAGGCGATGGTGGTGCAGTGCGCGGCTAATCTTCGTCAGATCGGGCTGGCGTTTCAGATGTACCTGAACGAGAACCATGGCGTGGCGTTCTGGCCATCGCCGAAGGATCGGGACCCCGCCTTCTACGGATTGGACCAGGATCCAATCAACGTCGGTGACGGCAACAATATCGATTGGTACAGCTACGGCGGCCGGGAAAAGGGAAATGTGTACGCCGCCCAGGACCAGCATTTCAACGACCCTCCTCCCCTGGGGGTGATTCCCCGCCCCTTGAACAAATATCTCCTCTCCGCCGGCTATGCGGCGGAGAATGACAAGACCGAGCCCTTTCGCGTGTTTCAATGCCCGGCCGATCTCGCCAGCCCCTGGAACAGGTACGGCGTGCCCTGGCAAAGCGAGTTTGAAAACACGGGGACCAGCTACCTGTTCAATTTCGGCGGTGATCCGCGCCTCGGTGCCGACACTACACCCACGAAACGAGAGGCCGAGCAGGCACTTGGCCGGCCCACCGGGATCGATGGAATCCACTTTTCCACCGTCACGGATAGCAGCGAGCGAATCGTGTTCATGGATTCGGACCTGATCCGCGTGCCCGTGGATTCCGAGCCGCTGGGCGGGCAAGGTCTGGCATTCTTCTGGCACAGCCGCACCAAGGGAAACATCTGCATGGGTGATGGCAGCGTGGTCTACCGCGAGTTGCCGCCCATCAGCCAAACCCGGTGGTGGTGAACTCCTCCGGGGCAAGACCTTGGGGACGTTCAAAATGCCTGTCAGAATTCCCCGCCTCTGAGCCCGGAACACGGGCGGCCGGCCTTCGCCCGCCCCGCTTCCATCACCCTATCATGACGGCGTGCCTGCCTCGCATGAGGCAGCATCAAAGGATATTCCTCTCCCATGTCGCATCCGGCTCGGCTCCGGGGTCACACCGTACTCTCACCGTGGTTGCACCGTTGCCTCCCCACCGGTGCACCACCGTCTCTTTTGTCCCACCTGAGGACCTGCCAGTCCGCACATCACCCAGTATCAGGGCAAACAGACCGCCTGCGGCTTGCCGCCGCCGATGGCCGAAACACACGGAATCGGCGCCCCGAATCCCCCGGGACCGCCAACAGCTGCGCCGATCTGTCGCACCCGGACAGTGGAAAACCCCGCAGGGGGTACTACAGTAGTAGTGCCAGTGCAGCCCCGCCTATCTCTTGCCATTCTCTTTGTGGGTCTGGGTCTTGCCGTAGCCGCAGGCTGCGACAGCCGGCACAGCACGATCAGCTTCTATCAAGCGCCAAAGGAGAAGCCCCATCCCCCCCCTGCCATGGCTGGGTCCGGTTCAAGTGCCATGGCGGGCATCGGGGCGATGGCCGCACCGCAGGCGGTGCTCAAGTGGAAGGTGCCTCCCGGCTGGAAGGAAATCCCCTCGAAAGAGGAGATGCGGTTCGCCACGTTTCTGGTGCAGGATGGCAACCCGCCCGTCGAGCTCACGGTAATCCCGCTCGGCCCCGAGGCAGGCGAGCTGCTGCCGAACTTGGTGCGCTGGGAGAATCAGCTCGGGCTTCCGCCATCGGGTCCGGCGGATGTGAACCGGTTGATCAAGCAGACGACGATCAACGGCCTGAACGTCAACCTCATCGACCTGACCAGCCCCCCTTCCGCCAAGGAACCGAAGCGCATGCTCTCGGCGATTATTCCCTATGCCAACCGCGTCTGGTTTTTTAAGCTCATCGGGCCCGAGCCGGCCGTTACCGGGCAAAAGGCCAACTTCGATGCCTTCATGAATTCCCTGACCGCCGGCGGCCAGACCGGCGAGGCCGCCCAGCCCGGCACGATGCCCACGACGGCGATGAGCGTCCCCGCAGGCAACGTGCAGATCAAGTCGTTCAAGGCGCCACAGGGTTGGCAGGAGCTGGCCCATCAGGCGCCGCCACGGGCGCTGGCATTCGACATCGGCTCGGGAACGGACAAGATCGAGCTGGTGGTCACCCACTTCCCGCAGAACGACGTCGGGCCCTTCATGGCCAACGTCAACCGCTGGCGGCAGCAGGTGGGGCTGGGACCGGTGGATGATCCCAAATCGGTGTCGATGAAGGACGTCAAGGTGGGCCAGGCGCCGGCGATGCTCTTTGATTTCGACAACCCCGCCGCCAGCCCGCCCAAGGGAATGACCGTCTGCCTGGCGGCTGCGGGAAAAGAGTTCTGGTTCTTCAAGATGACCGGGCCGCTCTCCGCCGTGCAGGCGCAGCACGATGCCTTCGTCAAATTCCTGAATTCCGTGGAGTTCAACGGTGAACCCGCCACAAGCAACCACGCTCAGTGAATCGCCCCCGGCGCCCCCGACGAGCGTCAGCAGGGCCCGTCCGCGCCCGCGCGGCAGCGGGCCCGGCAGCTTCCGTAAATTGATCGCACCGCTGGCATCCCTGCGGTTGACGGTGTTTCTGATCGTCCTGTCGATAATCCTGATCTACGCCGGCACGTGGGCCCAGCTCGACACCGGAATCTGGAAGGTTCAGAAGGAGTATTTCCACTCCCTGTTTGTCTGGATACCGTTTGCGACCTTTCTTCCGCGGCCGCAGCCGGGGCACTTCCGCCTGCCCGGCGGCTTCCCCATGCTCGGCGGGTATTCGCTGGGCCTGCTGCTGCTCATCAACCTGATCGCGGCCCACGCCCTGCGCTTCAAGGCACGATGGTGGGACCTGCTCCTGATTCCCGCGATCGCGGCCACGTACGCCATCGGGATGGCGGTGCCGCCGAGCAGCTTCTATACGCTGGTCGCAACCCTGGCGATCTCCCCCCTGCCGATCCTGCTGGTGGTGGCGCCGCTGCATCGCAAGCGGACGGGCGTGATCCTGATCCATCTGGGACTGATCATGCTGCTCGTCGGCGAGGGCGTGACCAGCACCCTGGCGGTCGAGAGCCAGATGCCGATCGACATCGGCCAGACGGTCAGCTACTCGCAGGACAGCCGCACCACGGAGCTGGCCATCATCGACACTTCGCCGCAGGGACATGACGATGTAGCGGCGATTCCCGCATCGATGCTCAAGACCGGCGCGACGATCCACCACTCGGCGCTGCCGGTCGATGTGCACATCGACGCCTACTACCTCAATTCAGAGATCCTCGGGCCCATGCAGGCCGGAGGCGCCAAGGACGCGCGGGCGACCGATGGGCTGGGCGTGGGCCTGACCCTTCTCGACGCCCCGCCGATTGCCGCAACCGACTCCAACGATTCGGACTGGGCCGGCGCCTACGTCACGCTCAGCGCGCACGGACGGAAGCTGGGCACCTGGCTGCTTTCGGACATGCCCCTTCAGCTTCCCGGCCGCGGCCTGCTCGACCAGGCGCAACCGTTCAAGCTGGACGGCAAGACCTACCGCATCCAGCTGCGCTTCAAGCGGATCTATCACCCGTTCACGATGACCCTGCTGGATTTCCGCCACAAGGTTTATCTGGGGACGGATATCGCCCGGGATTTTTCCTCGCACGTGCGGCTGGTCGATCCCACGCGCCACGTCGACCGCGAGGTGCGCATCTGGATGAACAATCCCCTGCGGTATCACGGGCTGACGTTCTACCAGGAGGCCTTCAAGCAGGGCGACACCGGAACGGTCCTGCAGATCGTGCACAACCCGGCCTGGCTGATGCCCTATTTCGCCTGCGCCATCGGGGCGCTGGGCCTGTTGATCCACTTCTCGATCGTGCTGATTCGCTTCATTAGCCGGAATCTCGGGGGAAGGTCCGAGACGGAGGCAACCGAGCCGTGGTTCTCGACGCTGACCACGGTGATGGTCGGCGTGGTGCTGCTGATCTACGGGTGTGTCCTGTTCGCCATTCTCAAGCCGGCAGAGGCGTCGCGCTATGACTTTGAGGCGTTTTCGACGCTCCCGGTTTCCCACGGCGGGCGCATTCAGCCGCTGGACTCCCTGGCGCGGAACACGCTCAAGATCCTCTCCGGCCGGGAATCCGCCCGCATCAAAGGCAAGTCACTGCCGGCCATCCGCTGGCTGGCGGACATGTTCGGCCGGCCGGAGAAGGCGGACAACTATCCCGTCATCCTCATCGATAATCCGGACCTGGTCGGCCTGCTCGGGCTGGAGCCCAGGCAGCGCCGCTACAGCTACAACGAGATCATGAAGTCGCGCGACAAGCTCGAGGAGCAGTTCGATCGCGCCAACCAGGTGGCCGACAAGGATCGCGACCTGTTCCAGAAGAGCGTCGTTGAGCTGGGTGAAAAGCTCACGGCCTACATCCAGACGGAGCAGATGGAGAGCCTGTACCTGGTACCGCCGCTGAATGCCACGGAGAAATGGCAGCCGTTAAGCAGTGTACTGTCGGCAAAGCTCACCAATCCCGTCGCCCAGAGTTACAGCGATCTGGTCAACGCCTATCACGATCAGAAGCCGGAGGAATTCAACCGGATCGTGCATCAATATGCCGCGACGGTTGAGGCGAGGCTGCCGGTCGCCGAGCAGCGCGTGGAGTTCGAGGCCCTCTTCAACCGCTTCGATCCATTCCTGCAGTGCATGATCCTGTACGTGCTGGGGTTCGTGCTGGCCTGCCTGTCATGGCTGTTCCTGGGGACGCCCTTGCGGCGGGCGGCACTGGTCGCGCTGGGCCTGGCGCTGCTGCTCCACACGGGCGGGCTGGTGGCTCGCATCTACATCTCGGGCCGCCCGCCGGTCACGAACCTTGCCTCCAGCGCGATCTTCATCGCCTGGGCGACGGTGATCCTGTCGCTGGGGCTGGAGTTCTTCTATCGCAACGGAATCGGCGCGGCGTGCGCCTCGATGCTGGGATTCCTCTCGCTGCTGATCGCCGACCGGCTCTCGCTCTCCGGCGACACCATGGAAGTCCTTCGCGCGGTGCTGGACACCAACTTCTGGCTGGCAACCCACGTCGTGGTGATCACCCTGGGCTATTCCGCAACCTTCCTGGCCGGCTTCATCGGAATCATCTGGGTCATCGGCCATCTCTTCGGCATGGAACGCGATCAATCCAGGGAACTGACCCGCATGATCTACGGCATCACCTGCTTTGCCATTCTCTTCTCGTTCGTCGGCACGGTGCTCGGCGGCATCTGGGCGGACCAGTCCTGGGGCCGGTTCTGGGGCTGGGATCCCAAGGAGAACGGCGCGGTGCTGATCGTGCTCGCCAATGCCCTGCTCCTGCACGCCCGCTGGGCGGGCCTGGCGAAAGACCGCGGCATCGCCTGCCTGGCTATCTTCGGCAACATCGTCACGGCCTGGAGCTGGTTCGGCGTGAACATGCTCGGCGTCGGGTTGCACTCCTACGGATTCATGCAGTCGGCGCTCCTCTGGCTCCTGGCGTTTGTCGTATCGCAGGTGGCGCTGATCGCCCTGGCCAACCTCTCGCTGGCGCCGGCGACGCCGCCTGCAACGCAGTAACCAATGCGGGGGGAATGCGCGCTTTAATACGTCGCTTCGAACGCGGCGACGATGTGACGGATCTGCGGATTGGCATTCTTCGGCCAGACGATCGCAATCACATCGAATCGCGCCGGCGGCTGGGGAATCCCGTAACGGGAGAGGTAGAACTTCGCCGCCTTGGTGATCTGGTTCTGCTTCTCGTGATTCACCTGCTCTTCGGGCGTTGGATCGTCATACGCCCGCGTCTTGACCTCGACGAAGACGAGTGTCTTGCCATCGCGTGCGATGATATCGATCTCCCCCACCTGGCAGCGGAAGTTGCGGACGATGATCTTGTATCCCAGGTTGCGCAGAAACCGTGCGGCGATGTTCTCTCCGCGGTCGCCCAGGGGATCCGGCTGGCGGGTATTGACGCTCTTGTGAACGGTCTTGAAAAGGTCCTGCAACCACTGAACCATGCCCGGAAGTGTAAGGAGCGCTCTGCGCGGTGCAAGGGGAATCCACGCGCGGTCCCGACTAAGGGTCGCCCCTGATCAGGCGCCGGACCTCGGCCATCTGCGCCTTACGACCCTCGATCAAAGCCTGCCGGGCGTCGGAAGCGGTAGCAAACTTGCCGGCATTGAGGTCCGCAAGAAGCGACTGATCCAGGCGACTGCTCAATTCGAAAATCCGGGCCAGCCTTTCCGGCGGCATGGGGGGAAGATCGCGGAAGTTGTTGTTGACCAGTGAGTCATAGGTAAAGCGCCATTCGCCGTCGATTCGCCAGAGGCGCGTTGGCGTGGGTCCGCCAATGTTGTAGATCACCGCGTTGTTGCCTTCGGTCCATACTTCGGCATCGGCCCGAACGCTGAGATTGAAGCCTGACGTGATGGGCTTCGCCGCATCCTCTCCGAATTTCGCGGCACACGCGTGATCGAACTGCGCAACCAGTGCCCAATGGGCCATGATCGTGTCAATGGCCTTCTGCTCCGCTTTGCTGTTCGTGTAATAACAGTGCTGGAGCGCCCGGGCGTCGCCGGCGGCGAGGGCCTGCTTTTCGCTGCGTACGGTAGCCATCGGCGTGGAAAGATCGAGAACGATTGCTGCGGGCTCTGTGGCAGGAGAAGCCGTTGCAACAGCCGGTTCGTTCGCGGCAGAGGCGATGCGAAATGCACCCGCCCCGATAACGATCAACAGCGCAGCCGATACCACATCCCGCACCGCTTTCCGATTCGCTCGTGGATTGAGGATCATTTCAGGCTCTCCTTTCGATGAGCAGCCTTCGTATCAGTATGCACATCGCCAAGCCACACGTGACAGGAATCTGAAATGAGATTGCATTTCAACTGATCGCACTTCATGGGTGGCGCAAAGCAACGGGGCGACACCTGCGTGTCGCCCCGTTTTGATGACACTTAAGATGCCGGGGGCAAGCTTTACGACGCCGCTGAACCCGCGAGTTCGCGCGATTCAGATGCTTCGCCGGCCGGTGCACTCGACTGCGTCTCCTCGCGTTTCTCCTTGCGCTTCTCCTGGAGACGCGTGGCCTTGCCGACGCGGTTGCGCAGATAGAAGAGGCGTGCCCGGCGGGTTTCGCCGCTGCGGCGGACAGTCACGCTGGCGATGAATGGGGAATGGACGGGAAAGATACGCTCGACGCCTTCGTTGTTGACGATGCGGCGGACGGTGAAGGTCTGGTTGATCCCCCGGCCCTTTTTCATGATCACGGTGCCGGAGAAGACCTGGATGCGTTCCTTGTCGCCTTCGATGATGCGGGTGGCCACGTCAACGGTATCGCCGACTTCGAATTCCGGAACGTCCTTCTTCAGGTAATCTTTTTCAACTTGTTCGACGATTGGGTTTGCCATGGCTGTCTCCGATCAGTTCTCGTGTCTTTCCGCTATGCTTTGGACATTCCAAGCACACACTCGCGCGGGCTATTGCTGCGTTCCTTGTCTTCCCGAGTATGCATCCCAGAGGTCGGGACGCTTTTCTCGAGTTCGTTTCTTGCGCTGCTCAAGCCGCCATTTTGCGATGGCGGCGTGGTTGCCGCTGAGCAGCACGTCCGGAACCTTCATGCCCCGGAACTCTCGCGGCTGCGTGTACTGCGGATACTCCAGCAATCCATCCGCGAACGTCTCGTCCGCAGCGCCGGTCTCGGCCCCGAGCGCTCCGGGCAGCAATCGAACCACTGCGTCGATGATCGACATCGCGGGCAATTCGCCACCGCTGAGCACGTAGTCGCCGAGGGATACTTCAACCGGCTTCAGACCTTCGACGATCCGCTCGTCGAAGCCTTCGTATCGTCCCGCGATAAGCAACAACCGTTCACGTCTGGCGAAATCCTCCGCCATATTCTGATCAAACAACCGTCCCTGTGGAGTCAGCAGGATCCGCGTCGCGGGTCTGGGATCCTGTCTTTCAGCATGCTCGACAGCGTCAAAAATAGTCGAGCACATCATCACCATTCCAGGCCCGCCGCCGAAAGGTTTATCGTCCACGGATTTGTGGGCGTCGGTGGCGAAATCCCGGATGTTGGTGAAGTGGTATTCTACCAGTCCTTTCTCGGCGGCTCGTTTCGGGATGCTCGTGCCGAGCACGGCCGTAAACATCTCCGGAAACAGCGTCAGAATGTCGATGCGAAGCGCCATAAAAAGCCCCGGCAACTATTCCGGGGCTGATTCTACGCGCTGGGCGCTTCGGAGGCTTGTGCTCCTTCGGCCTTTTGACCTTCGGCGGCAGCGGGCGCGGCCTTGGGCTTGCCGGGCTTGGGCAGGCGAAGTTGCTTGTGCTCGACCCCACTCCTTTTCAGCCAGGAAGAGACCGTTTCGCTGGGAACAGCGCCATGGTCCAGCCAATATCGGCAACGATCAAGGTTCGCCACGAACTGCTTGCCCTGATCCTTGTTGGTCGGGTCGTAGTAGCCAAGTTCTTCAATCACCCGGCCATCGCGTGGCGCACGGCTCTCGATCGCGTTCAGGCGATAGAACGCGTGGTTGGTGCGGCCGAGGCGCTTCAGTCTCAGTTTCACGGACATTCGTCGGTCTCCAAAGGTCTTTACGATTAAGCGAATCGGAGAGTATATCAGCAGGCGTTTCGTTGACAAGGGCTGCTAAAGGCTTTGATAAACGACGGTTGCGCCCAACCACCCCTCCGGCGCCGGTGTAGGGTCGCAACGGCGCTGCGGGATCATTAACCGTTTGTAGACGCATGGAAGAGGGCGCAGGGGTGTGCTAGATTGAATTCATGACCCCGACAAAGCACGAGTTATTTCATAAAATTGCTGATTGTGGTGTGGTGGCGGTGATTCGAGCGCGGTCCGAGGAGCAGCTGCCTCAGATCGCCCAATCGCTCCTGGAGGGGGGCGTACTCGCAATCGAAGTCACGATGACGACTCCGAATGCGATCAGCGGAATTCGGAAGCTTGCAAATCAGTTTGGCAATCGAGCCGTCGTGGGTGTTGGAACGGTAATCGACCCGGCAACCGCGCGCGATGCAATAGCGGCCGGGGCGCAGTTCGTGGTCTCGCCGGTGTTCGATCCAGAGGTGATTGCGGTGAGCAGGGAGGCGGGAAAGCTCTGTATTCCCGGCGCATTTACTCCCACGGAAATCCTGCGGGCGTGGAATGCCGGAGCGGATGTCGTGAAGGTCTTCCCTTCAACAGCACTGGGGCCGGGCTACTTCAAGGACATTCTTGCCCCCCTGCCGCAATTGCGCCTGACGCCGACCGGAGGGGTCGATTTGAACAATGCCGGCACGTGGATCAAGGCCGGAGCGGTCTTCATAGGCGCCGGCTCGTCCCTGGTGACCAAGGAGGCGCTCGCCAAAGGCGATTGGAAATCCATCACCGCCAATGCGAAGACGTTTGTCGAGGTCATCCGAGCGGCGCGTGCAGAAAGCGCAAAGCCGCGGGGATGAGCTACGATAAATCAAGTGACAGTCCAATCCAGTTCGGCGCACGCATTGTAACGGGTCAGTTGCATCCAAGGGCCAGCGAACAGAGATGAAAAAGCAGGGGGTTGGCTCCTGGTGAAGGGCCTCAGGCGCGCAGCATCGAGGCGGACGACTTGGGTGTGCAATCGTCCTGGTGCTACAGCCCGATCGATTTGGAGTACGCCTCACGCTGGCGCAGCTTCACGCCGGTGTTGTCCGGACGTGCGAGGAACGCCTCGACCTCCTTTTCCGTCGCGATTCCCATGAAGTACCATGCCAGCATGTTGATCATGTGCTTGCCCGGCTTCTTCCCCGTCCACAGGTTGATCAGCATGCATGCGATCAGGGCACAGTAGACCTGGATCTCGATGCCCTCCACACGCTGGCTGATCAGGTGCCGGCAACCCAGCGTCTGTTTGAAGAAGCGGAAGAAGACCTCGATCGTCCAGCGGTAGCGATAGATCAGGGCGATGATCTCCGCCGGCACGTCCAGGAGATTGGTCGCGATCAGGATCGTGCCGGGATTGCTGCTGCCGGCGGTTTTGCCTTTTCGTCCGCCACGCTTCTGGTGCGGCGTCGCTTCCACCACCACCAGGCGGACCGGATGATCGGGCCGATTCGCCGGCTTGCTGGCGGTGCCGATGTTCACCAGGGCGTCACGCACCACGCCCGCCGACAGCTCCCCATCGCTGAGCAGTCGCTCCTCAACGATGTCATAACGGATCCAGTCACGCATACGGCAGACGTAGCTGCTGGAAGCCTTGTGGATCGCATTGAACAGCGTGAAACGCGTGAAGCCGCGGTCCATCACGTAACAGTGATCACTCTTGAGCTTGCTCAGCAGCACATTCTTCTCATCGCTTGGGCCACTGTTGCGTGCATCGGTCAACTCCGCATCGACCGCTGCGTGCAGTTCCAGATCGAACTGCACGTGCAGACGCCAGGCGTGCTTGGGCGTCCCATCGCTGAAGTTCAGCCAGAAAGCCCGGGCCACCTTCACCAACGCATCCAGCACCGTGCCGTCGACGATCGTCAGCACCTGATCGATGTGCTGCTTGAGACGGGGATCGGCCTGCAGCGGCTTCAATTCCCCCGCCAGGTGTTCGATCACCGCCTTGAGCCTTTCCGGCTCAAAGACCCGCACCGATTCGCTGAAGGAGCCGAGGCTGAACCGTCCGACGCCCAGTTGCTCCGAGATCTTCTCCACCGCCGCGGCTTCCTGCAGCACACGCATGGAGTCGATCAGGGGATTGAACAGGTAAAGCAGGACCAGGGTGACGTACTGATCGAAGTGCAGCTCACGATTGTGCCCGCGGTCACGCTCGCAACCGCAATCGCGCAACGCTGCGAGCAGTGGCAGGATGTGCCGCAGCTTCTTCAAATGCCCGAGCTGGCGGGGATCGATCGGCTTGTCTTCCGTGGCTCTGGGCACCAACGGGCATCATGCCCAAAGAACATTCCCAGCGCAAGTGCAAGGAAATGCTATTGTAAAGCAAGTGCCGAACGGGATTGGTGACAGTCAGCAATTGGGAATGCTCAAGTGCCCGTTTTGTGCTTGCCGATTTCTCCTGAGCAAACGTATAATAAGCTGACGATCAGGAGGCACGATGAGCTCTGTGTACAACCCTGAAGCGGATCTGATGCAGGCAATCGAGAAATTGGAGCTTGAGGCTCGGGAGGTTCGGCAACGGCTCGAACATGCCCACAGCGAAGAGGATAAGCGCGTGCTGACCAGACAACTGGCCGAGTTGGAGCAGCAGGTTGAATTCCTTCGAAAGAAACTGCCGTAACGGATCGGCAAATGGGAAGAAGTCACTTCCAGGAGACCCGAGGCGGGTCTCCTGCTTTTTTAGCCTGTCTGAGGCGGGAATGAGGCTGCTGGAGTTCGGGGGGAAACGGTCGATAATTCGATAACGATCCATGCTTGGTCCTATCCTGCTTTTGGGCGCAGTCAGCCTGGTGATTTCATGGGTGCTCACGTACGCCATGATCCGCATTGCACCGCGCCTTGGGTTTGTGGACAGGCCTGGGGGAAGGAAGATTCATGCCGACGCTAAGCCGCTGGGCGGGGGCGTGGCGATCTTTCTGGCATTTGCGCTGCCGATGCTCCTTGCGCTCTGGGTGGTGCCAACACTTCCACCGTCGCCGGATTCGCCAATGGCACAGAGCACGCCCGCGCGCCTACGTCGCCGCGCTTCAGAAGGGAGTCCATCTCCAGACGCCGACGGCGCTGACATTCCTGGGGGGCATGCTCGTCCTGCACGTTTTGGGCCTGCTGGACGACCGAAAGGCAGCCGGGCCGTATCTAAAGCTCCTGGTGCAGGTTGCGGTGACGGTTGCGCTTGTGATTCCATTCCGTCAGATGCGCGCTGTCGGCACTCGGGCCGGCTGTTTCCATCATCGTGAGCATTCTGTGGATCGTTGCGATCACCAATGCATTCAACTTTCTGGACAATATGGACGGCCTGAGCGCCGGGGTCGCGACGGTCTGCACGACGGCATTTCTCGTCACGGCGTTATCCATTCACCAGTGGTTCGTGGCGGCGTCGCTGGCACTGCTGCTTGGGGCACTGTTGGGGTTTCTGTACTGGAATTTTCCGCCGGCGAAGATCTTCATGGGCGACAGTGGTTCGCTGGTGATTGGCTTTGTGCTGGGGGTACTGACGGTGCGAACCACGTACCTGCCGGCGGGCGTGAACTGGGGCGCGGGGTGGTATTCCGTCTTCGCGCCGGTGATCGTGCTGGCGCTTCCGCTGTACGATCTGCTGGTGGTCAGCGCCATCCGGATGTCGCGGGGGAAGAGCCCTTTCGTGGGCGACACGAATCATTTTTCGCACCGGCTCGTTGCGCGTGGGATGAGCCGGCGGACAGCCGTGCTGTGTCTGTACCTGGCAACCGCTGCCACGGCCATTGCGGCAATTCTGCTGCCGCACGTACACAGTGCCATAGGTGCGATTCTGATCTTCTGTCAGACGCTGCTGATCCTCGGGGTCGTTGCGCTCCTGGAGCAGCACCCGTTGCCAATCACTAAACCCGGTGTGGAGCAGATGACAGCACTGGAAGAATCGACCCGGGTCGGGGGCAGATGAGCATGGGCAAGACTTCCTCCAAACAGCGGCCGCGCACAAGCATGAGCGAAAATGTCGAAATCGTTCAGGCGCCTTGGGGGCCGGCGCTGACACAGGCGGCATTCGTGTTGACGCTGGCGCTCGTTGCCGCGCGTGCGCTGATGCTGGAGGTCCTGCGCGATGCGACGACGGTGATGCCGGGCATCAGCCTGGCTCCGCGCGGCGCCGAAGCGACGACCTCCCTGCTGCTGGATCTGCTGTGCTGCCTGCCGGCGCTGCTCGTGCTGCTGCGGCGGGCGATCGAGAAGGATTACGTGATTCGGATCCGGATGTCGCATCTGCTCATTGGCGCGTTTGCGTTTTGGGCGATGCTGAGCACGCTGTGGGCCGCAGATAAGTATGCGGCGCTGGTCACCGCAACGCACATGATGACCGCGGCCGTGGTCATCTGGTCCACCACGCAGCTCGTGCGGAGCTGGCTGCGCCTGCGAATTGTCGCGGCCATCTGCTTTGGGTTACTGCTGGCCTATCTGGCGCACGGGTTCATCTATCGCTTCGTCGATTCCGCAGACAACATCCGCTATTTGGAAAAGCATCGCGCAGAGATCCTCAAGGACCGTGGATGGACCGCCGACTCGTTCGAGGCAAAGCAATTCGTGAAGAACATCGAATCGCGGGAGGTCCTGGGATTTAATCAGTCGCCCAACAGCTTTGCGGCTGTGATCGTGCTGCTCGTCGTGATCAGCGCTGGGGTGGGGATCCAGCGGAAGTTGGACGGCGCAGGCTGGGGACCGGCGGCAATCATTGCCGGGACCGTGCCGCTGGCAATGGTGATGTTCTGGTTCACCGGAACGCGAACTGCGGTCGGCACGATCATCATCGCCGCGGCGCTTCTGACGTGCATTCATGTGCTGGGGCCGTGGCTACGGCGGCGGCCGGTCGTGGCCTATATCGCAGGAGTGTCGCTCGTGCTCGTCGTGATCGCGGCGGTCATCGGGCACGGTCTATATCACGGATCGTTGCCAGGCGCGAGCCTGACCTTTCGCTGGCGGTACTGGGTGGCCGCCTCGCGAATCTTCGAGCAACATCCGTGGCTCGGCGTGGGATGGAGCAATTTTGGCCAGTACTACACATCCGTTCGGCTGCCGGTGGCAGCGGAGGAGATTCGAGACCCACATAATTTCATCGTTCGAGCCTTTTCGGAATTGGGCCTGGTGGGTGGAGTAGTACTCCTGCTTTGGCTGGCAGGGGTCGCATGGGAGCTGACGCGGCCCGTCGTGCCGCCGAGCAGTGCCCGGTCTTCGAACCAAGCGCGTCAAGCGCTGCGGGTGATTGCGGCGGCGATGGTTGGAGCGATCGTCATTAATGCAATTGCATCGATTGACTGGTCGCAGATGACGGCATTCTTGCTGATGGAGTCTTTCCGGCGACTGCTGTTCCTGGGGCTGCTGATCCTCGGCGCGCTGATCGTGATCGTGCGGTCCTTCAGAGATCCACAGGTTGAAGATCGGCCGGGGCCGTGGGTGCTTTATGGCATGCTTGCGGCGCTGGCGGTGTTTTTCGTGCACGCCATGGTGGATTTCGTGCTCGCGGAGCCCGGACCGCTGATGCTCTTTGCAATGCTCATCGGTGCGGCGATGGGCGTGAGGACACGATGGATGGGGAAATCGCAGAGCCGGAGCGGCGCGATCGCCGCACTATCAGTGGGCGCGGTGGTGTGGATAGCCGCAACGCTGATTTGGGTGCTACCGGTTGCGGATGCCGCACAAGTGGCACAGCTTGGAAATTCTTCACTAGCGGCGGGCGATGCCGCACAGGCGGCAAGTCACTATCGCGGCGCGTTTCAGCGGATGCCCCTCAATGCCGAGTACGCCTTCGAGACGGCCCGAGCGATGCTCTACGCAAATGAGGACCGCGCCCACGTTAAGGTGATGCTCGATGTGGCGATCGGGCGCGATCCGCGCGAATCGCGCTATTACCTCATGCGGGCGCGCGTCAAGGACGAGCAAGGCGACTCAGCGGGAGCAAAGGCGGATTACCAGAAGGCACTGGCGCTCGATCCGAACAACGTCGAGATGAGGCTCGATTACGCCCAGATGCTGGAGAGGATCAACGAGCCGGCCGCTGCCCGCCAGCAGTATGTGATCGCGCTGCGAATGAACGATCTACTGGATCCGGATGAGCCGAAGCGGCTGCCGCAGGCGGCAGTGAATCACTTGAAGCAGAAAATCGCGGAACTTCCCAGGTAATCCGCTCAGACGGTTACCGAGTCCGGAATTTCGGCTGAATGCGACACATTCTGGACGTCGTCATTGTCCTCGAGCGCATCGATCAATTTGAGCACTTTCTGAGCCACCTCCCCTTCAATGGGGACGGTGTTGTTGGGCATATTGGTGATTTCGGCGGCTTCGATTGAGATGTTGGCCTTCTCGATTTCTTCCTTCACCTTGTGAAAGGCCGTCGGCGCGGTAATGACCTCGAAAACTTCCCCCTCGTTCTTCACATCTTCGGCGCCGGCTTCCAGCGCCAGTTCGAGCAGTTGATCCTCGGTCGTGGCTTCGGACTTGATGGTGATTATGCCCTGCTTCGTGAAATTGAAGGCCACCGAGCCGCTGGTGGCGAGATTGCCGCCGGCGACTTCGAAGATCTTGCGCATTTCGGGAGCCGTGCGGGCGCGGTTGTTGGTGAGCGCCTCGATGAGAAAGGCAACGCCGCCGGGACCGTAGCCTTCATAGGTGACGTTCTTCGTAATTCTCGCCTCCCAGCTCACCGGTGCCCTTCTTGATGGCGTTGTTGATGGTGTCCTTGGGCATGTTGGCGGCTTTCGCTTCGTCGATAACATAGCGAAGCGAGAGATTGTCGCGGGGGTCCCCGCCGCCCCTGGCGGCAATGATGATTTTGCGCGATCTTGCTCCAGACCTTGCCGCGTTTGGCGTCGTTGGCGCCTTTGGCACGCTTGATCTTTGCCCAGTGACTGTGTCCTGCCATGATTCCCGAGGTTGAAGGTCGGCGTTAGTCGATCGATAATTATAGCAAGAACTCATTCCGATGGCGCCACGATCGGCGCAACGGTGACGGCCTGATTGGCGTCGGCCTGGCGAATCTTCTGCTGAAGCTGAAGCCGCAATTGCGCCAGATCATCGCGGCGCGTATTTGTGATCTGGTTGAGCCGTTCCTGCGAGCGCTTCCACTGGCGAAGAGCCTCGTCCTTCTTCCCGAGCCGGTAGAGAACGTCGCCGAGGTGGTCAAGCACCACCGGATCAGGGTAGCTAGCCGGAGCGACCGCTTGATCGAGAAACTGTTTCGCTTCGGCAAACTTACCTCGCTTGTAGAGGACCCAGCCGAGGCTGTCGAGGAAGGATTCGTTGTCCGGCTCCTGCTTGACGGCGGCGCGGACCAGTTCCTCGGCGCGATTCAGATTTTCGCCGCGGTCCGCCCATGCATAGCCCAGGTCGTTGTTGGCCGGAGCGTAATTCGGCGACTGCTTCACGATCTCCTCGAGGATCTGCTCCTGGGTCTGTTTTTGGTCGATCAGCGCGTAGAGGCTCCCAACGTAGTACAGCAGATCGGGATCTCCTGCGACGGCCGCGCGGGTAGCATCGAGGACCCGGATGGCATCGGCTGTGCGCTTCTCCAAAGAATACAGCGTGACGAGTTGCTCGATGGCGACGCGATTCTCGGGGTGCTTGGCACGCTCAGCCTCCAGCATCGCAATGAATTCATCGACGTGCCCGATGCGTTGATAGAACGCGCTGACGACCTGGAGGACCTCTGAGTTGTCGGAATGCCGGTCGAAGAGGTCCAGCAGGATCTTTTTAGCGGCATCGGTCTGCCTGGCCTGGAGAAGAACGGTTGCCTGCACGATATGCGCATCGATGCTGTTGGGCGTGTTGCTCAGCCACTTGCGGAGCACTTGAACGGCCTGGTCAGGCTGATGCGCATTGAGATAGCCGCGGAAGAGAGCGGCGTAAGCGTCTTCGCAGGTCGGCTCGTCGTTGACCAAATCCCAGAGAACACGCTCAGAGCGTGGCCGGTCACCGGAAGCTCCCAGCGCGGCAGCGTAGGAAAGACGCAGATCGATGGAATCTCCACCGAGCTTGATTGCCTGGGCAAACTGCTGCGCAGCAGTGGCGGCATGGTTCGTCGCCAGTGACGCAAGCCCCTCAAGCTCTGTCGCCAGAATCTGATCGCCCTGTGCACGCACGGTATCAATCAATGATTGCGTTTCGCGCTGACGCCGCGCGAGATCCCATTCGGCCCGAGTGGCATATTCGACGACCAGTACGCGATAGGACGGGGCAAACGGAGGCGTAAGCTTCACCGACTGTTCAAGGCTGGTACGCGCGAGGATATCGCGATTCCAGATCTCAGCCAGGCGCGAGATCCATAAGAGCTTTGACGCCTGAGCGTATGGCGGCACCTGGATGGACTGAAGCATTTGAATGGTCAGTCGATTCCGCCGGGAGTAGCGCAACAGATCGGCCCACTCGTTGCCGAGGTCCCGAATGGTGTCGGGGTGATTCGCCAGCGCCAGAATCAGCAGCCGCGCTGATGCTTCGGTGTCGTTTTTCTGATCGTAGAGCCTAAAGAGCTGGTGAACGATCTGTAGATCGTCGTGGCTGCGGCCAGCGGCCTTCTCAAGGATCGTGATCGCTTCGTCAGAACGGTTAGACTGACCGAGGAACGTCAACCAGCGCGTAGAGAATTGGATAATCGTCCGGATTCTCCTCGAACAATCTGAGAAGCTGTTGAGCGACGGCGGCATCTCCGCCATGCTTTACGTAAACCTGCTTGAGCAAATCGATGGACTCGTTACTGGCGCGAAACTGGCGGACACATTCGGTGGCGCGGCGCTCAGCCTCGCCCTGCCGGCCGGCTTCCATGAGAGCAGTGATAATTCGGCTCTGGGCATCGAGCATCTCCGGACGGCGCTCCGCGATGAACTCAAAATCCTTGATTGCCTCGTCGTATTGCCCCAGCTTTTCGTGAAGCTCTCCGAGACGTGCTGCAACCGCCTCGGGACGATTCACCAGATACATGAGCTCGGGGCTGACGCCGCCGGGGACCCCGCCACGCTTCAGGCGGTCGAAAAGGCGCTGATAGATTTCCGCCGCGGCCTGATCGTATCCGCCTGCCTGAAGCGCACGGGCGAGATAAAACTCGGCTACTGCGGAAAGTGGATCGTCATGGCGGTAGGCATCAGTCTGAAGCGCCAGGCGCAGGTGTTCGATGGCGTTATCGAGGCTTCCCTTGGCCAGGTATTCGCGACCCAGCTCGGTTTGAAGATCCAGGTGATCCGGCTCAAGCGTGGCGGCAGCTTGGTATGCATCGATCGCCTGGTCGTTCGAGCTTCCGACACTGCCGTAGGCTTCGCCCAGCGAATAGCGGAGCTCGTAGCTGTTGGGATCGAGCTTGATCGCCTTTTCCAGGAGCGTGATAGCGGTGTAGCGCTCATTCTGAAGCAGCGCATCCCTGGCATGGGCGTAGAGCACGAGCGCTTCTACCGGTGGCCGGGGGGAAGGCTGTGTCGCCGGCTCAGTTGTCAATGGACGCCCTTCGGGAAGATGCGGGATGGGCCGTATTTCGTTGAGCGTCAGCACTGCGATGGGCCGACTGGTCGGGCCGGCAGCCGGAAGCATTGCGACTGAAGGGTGCGTCGCGGGCTTGGCCGCACACCCAACCAGGATCAGCGACGCGACAACGATGAGCGGATATCGAAACGTCATATGCAACTCACCAAGCACTCAGGTGCGACACGTAAATCAAGGCCCGAGCCGCGATGCCTACGGGATTACCTTATTCAGCGGATATGTGATGATGCCGGTCGCACCCGCGCGCTTGAGCCGGGGAATCATTTCCCGCTCCTGCCTTTCTTCCAGGATAACTTCTACGGCTACCCAGGCTGAATCCGCCAGGCGGCTGACCGTCGGACTCTTCTCAGACGGCAGAAACGACACGACCTCGGTCAGCTTGTCCTCCGGCACGTTCATCTTCAGACCCACCTTGGCCCGTGCCTCGATGGCGCCCTTGAGAAGAATGGCCATGTTTTCCATCTTCTCGCGCTTCCAGTCGATCGCCCAGGCATCCTTGTTGGCGACGAAGCGAATTGTGCTGGTCAAGAGCGTATCCAATATCCGCAGGTTGTTGGCGCGAATGCTCGATCCGGTTTCCGTCAGATCGACGATGCCGTCGAGCAGCCGGGCCTTGATTTCAGTGGTGCCCCAGGAGAATTCAACGTTCGCCTTCACCCCCTTGGACGCGAAATACTTACGCGTCACGTTTACGATTTCGGTCGCGACGATCTTGCCGTTGAGGTCCTCAGGGCAGCGCACCTCGCTCTCATCGGGAACGGCGAGCACCCAGCGGGCCGGATTGGAGCTGGCGCGGGAATAGGTCAGCTCGCAGATCTCGACCACATCCTCTTCGTTGTCATTCTCCACGATCCAGTCGTGGCCGGTCAGGCCGCAGTCGATGATGCCATCAACGACATAGCGACTAATCTCCTCGCGCGGAACAGCACTGCGGAAATCTTCTCGTCATCCACGCGCGGAAAGACGCTACGGCCGTCCACGCTGACCTTGTACCCGGCGCGGCCGAAAAGCTCGATCGTCGATTGCTGCATACTTCCGCTGGGCAGGCCCAGGCGAAGCGTCGTTGGAGGCAGGCGGTCGGTCATGTCAGGCTTTCTGCTTTTTCTTTCCCTTCGATCCTTCCATCGCGGCAGCGCGGAGGCTGACGTAGAACGGGTACAGATCCTCCGCCTTGAGATGGTGCTCGACGAACTTCTGCGCGTCCTCCAGCGTCGTCTCTTCGTCAACGATCTCACCTTCTCGCAGGTAGTTCAGCATCGTGTCGTCAATGGGAAGAGCGTTTCCGTCCAAGCTCATCGTCATGACATAGGCCTCGACAAATGGATGAATCTCAGGCAGTTCGCGAAGGAACTGCCGGGCATCGCGACGGCTGATCTCTCTCAACCGATTGAGACTCATCGTGTGCTCTCGCTCGAAAATATCATTGAGCGACAGCGTGATCATCCGCACGCGGCGCTCGATCTCCGGATAGCGTTGGCCGAGCATCTCCTGGATCTCCAGATCCGTGGCTACCCGAAGCTCGTTGAGATCGACGAATTCCTTCTTGATCGCCTTGATCGCATCGTCGGCGCGAGAATCGGGAACGTCGAAGCTCATCGCGCCGCGCACCAGCGCATCCAGCGGCTCCAGCGGCGTCTTGGGTTCGGGCTTGCGCTCGCGAACCAGCTTGCGACAGAGGCTCTTGAGATCGTCAGCGTGTTTGGTGGCGTTCTTCATTCCTGCTCGTTGTTTGTGGTTTGATCCTCTTCCGCACCAGCAGTCGCGGAAGCAGCTTGCTCCTGCTGTTTGCGCCTCCAGCTCGATCTGCCGTAACGTGTCCAGTACGGCCATTTCTTTCTTGAGCTGTTCGTCGAGATGGAATTTCAGGTAAGGCGCTGCTTCGAGCGCCAGCGAGCGCGTGAGCTTTCGCGCATCATGCCGGCGGAGTGGCGCAGGGCGTTGAGAACCATCTGCTGATGACCAGCAGAGCCCATTACGGTGATATACACGTCCGCGACCGAGAGGTCGCCCGACACTTTCACGCGCGTGATCGAAGGTAGCCCGGTAAGCCGCGGATCGTTCAGATCGCGCATGATGATATCCGCCAGCACACGCTGGATCGTGCTGCCAAGCATTTCGGTACGTCGCGACATTTCCTTACCAAACCGGACGGCACAACCTGGCCGACCTATATCAACTCGATTCGATAGTCGATCAGATCCACCTGACCGACCGACCGCACGAAATCGACCAGCTTGCTGAGTGCGCCCTGGACGTACCGGCTGTCGTTGCTCACCATCGCAATGCCCAGGATCGATCGCCGGTGCTCATCGAGCGCGCCCACTTCGGCAATCGACACATTATGGGCGTAAGCGATGCGATCCTTGATGCTCTTGACCACCCGACGCTTGTCTTTGAGGCTCATGGCGTCGTGAAGGGCGATCTCCAACTGCAAAACTCCAATGGTCATAAATGGGGGCAGGTCTCAGACCCACCCGGCTGTCCAGTGACGCAGGCGGGTTTTTGCCCGCCCCCTGCATCACAGCGTCCTCTCGAACGTCTCCTTCACGTAGGCTTCCAGGCGGTCCCCGACTTTGATGTCGTCGTAGCCGGCGAGCTTGATGCCGCATTCGAGACCGTTGCGCACTTCGCGAACGTCTTCCTTGACGCGGCGGAGCGTCTCGATTGAGAGATTCTCCGTCACGACGCGCCCGTCGCGAATCAGGCGGATCTTGCTCCCGCGCTGAATGTGTCCATCGGTCACCATACACCCGGCGATGTTGCCGACGCGGCTGACCTTGAACACTTGGCGGATCTCCGCGTGGCCGTGGAGCTTTTCGCGCTCTTCCGGCGTGAGCATGCCTGACAGCGCCTTCCTAAGATCGTCGAAGATCTCATAGATGACGCGGTATGTCTTGACGTCAACGTGATTCTGCTCGGCAAGCGCCGCGCCGGTTCTTCGGGAACCACATTGAAACCGATGATCGCCACGCGGTTATCGGTAGGTTTGGTCTTCGTCGCCATCGCTAATTCCACGTCGGATTCCGTGATGGCGCCGACGCCGGAGTGGATGACCTTGACCTTCACCTCTTCGGTGTTCTGACCGGTCACGGTGGCAACGAGGGTCTCAACCGACCCCTGGACGTCGGCCTTGATAATCAGGTTAATGGTCTGGACATCGGCGGCCTTGATCGTGTCCAGCAGGTTATCCAGCGTGACCTTGTTCTGCTGGCCAAGCTGTTGCTGGCGATTGCGCTGCCGGCGATCTTCGGCGATTGCGCGAGCCCGCTCCTGGTCGCCGACCGAATAGAACTTATCGCCGGCGTTGGGAAGAACGTCGAGGCCGCTGACGATGACCGGCGTGGATGGGCCGGCCGCCTCGATCTGCAGGCCGCGATCGTTGAGCAGCGTTCGGACCCGACCGTAGCCTTCACCGGCCAGAATAACGTCACCCAGGTGCAGGGTCCCGTCCTGCACGAGCACAGTCGCGACTGAACCCATGCCCGGATCCACGCGCGATTCGATCACGATTCCACGGGCGGAGGCACTTGCGTCGGCCTTGAGTTCGAGAAGCTGCGACTGGTAATCGAGAATCTCGATGAGTTCCTTGATGCCCTGTCCGGTAACGGCGCTGGTCCGGATCACTTCAGTATCCCCGCCCCATTCGACGGGGTTGAGCCCCTGGCCGGCGAGTTGCCCGAGGACCATGTCAGGATTGGCGTCGGGCCGGTCAATCTTGTTGAGCGCGACGACGATGGGCACGTCAGCTGCGCGGGCATGGTTGATCGATTCGATCGTCTGCGGCTGAACGCCTTCAGCGGCTGCGACGACCAGGACGACCACGTCGGTCATCGTGGCACCCCGGCGCGCATCTTGGTGAATGCTTCGTGGCCGGGCGTGTCGATGAAGGTCACTCGCTTCTGGCCGCTTTCGGTCGGCACCTCGACAATCCATGCCGCCGTGTGCTGCGTAATTCCGCCAGCTTCGCCCGCCGCGACGTTCGCGTTACGGATCTTGTCCAAGAGCGAAGTCTTCCCGTGGTCCACGTGGCCGAGAATCGTGACCACCGGCGCGGGGCTTGAGGGCGTCTTCGGAAATCTCGCGGGTTTCAAACTCGGCCATGAGCTGGTCTTCCAGCGACTGCTCCTGAGCCACGTGCAACTCGACACCGTATTCGAGGGCGATGGCGGCCGCGGCGTCCGTATCTAAAGACTGATTGATGCTGGCGAACACTCCCTGGCGCATCAGCCTGGAAATAATGTCGTTGGCTTTGATGCCCAAAGCTGCCGAAAGCGATTTGACGGTGATCGGCTCTTCGATGGTGATGGGCTCGCCCTTTTGGGCAGCGCTCTTGGCCTGGATATGCTGGCCGCGATGCTCGGTCTTGCGCAAATGGCTCTCGAGGGCGCTGCGGCTCTTGCCGGCTTCGTTCAGTCGGATCTGGCGGTCGAGGAGATCCTGCTCGCTGAACTCCTTGAGCTTCTCCATCGCTTCGCCGCGGCGGCCATCGGTGCCTCGGCGGCGGTTGGAGAGTGTGCGACCTTTTTTCTTTTCTCCTTCATCATCGTCGGAAACCTTGACGCCGCGACCGACGCCACCACCGGGACGGGCCGGCGTAATGGACGGACCCGGACCGCTGTCCTGCGGCCGACGGGCGCGAGGTGCAGGAACGACATCCGGCTTTTCCTCGCGGATCACCTTCGGCGGCGCAGATGACCGCAGGCGCAGGACGAACCATCTGCGGCGCTGGAATGACGGGCTTGCGCACCGGGGCGCCGGACCGGTTCGCCATAGTGATCGTCGGACGCTGTACCGATGTTCGGGGCGCTTCTGGCGCAGGTTTGGCGGACGATGGAGCCTTGGCGGCGACCGGAGGTGCGGCTTCTGCTTCAACTGGTGGTGCCGGCGCTTCGGGTGATGCGGGCTGCGAGATCTCCGCGGCGATCGCTGGCGCGGTTGGCTCGGCAGGCGTTTCAGGAGCAGCTGCTGGCGACGGAGGAGCTTCCGCCGGTGTCGGCGGTGCTGCGAGTTCGGAAGGCTGTGTCACTTCCGTGGCGACAGGCCGCTGTTGCGCTTTCGGCGACTTGCGTACGGGACGTTTGGGCGCCGGCGCTTCCGCCTCCGCGGTCGCAGTCGAGGTTCCCTCACCGCCCTCATCTTTTGCCGCACTCTTCGTGCGCGTCCGCTTCGGCTTGGCAACCACCTCCACCGGCGCGGCAGTTTCCACGGCGGTCCCGCCAGCGTGATCGCCGCTGAACCACTCGCGCACCGTCTCCGAGAGCCCCACGCTCAGGACGCTCATGTGATTGGGGACCTTGTCCGACAATCCCTCGGCGCGGCACTTCTCGAGGATCTCTTTGCTGGTGACGCCAAGTTCTTTAGCGAGTTGATTGACGCGAATGCCTTTAGCCAAAACAGTCTCCGATAAACATTCCGAACTCGATCGGCAGAAATTGAGTCAAGTTCCGCCGATGCAGACCTTCAACCAGTACGGCCAGCCATCTCAAGGTTGCTCGCCGTCGGTCGTACCTGTCACATGTCTCCTTACACCGGCTCATCCTGCGATGGCGCGGGCGGCGAGAGACGTCCTTCGGCCAGGGCCGCCGTGTCAGTCTCTTCGTCGGCATAGTCCTTCTTCGCCGGATCTTCGCTACCGTTCTCGAAATCGGCGCCCTGAACCGCCTGCTCTTCAGGCGAAAGCTCGTCGCCCGGAGAGGCGGGCGACTGATCGTGGGTGGTGATTTCAGGAGCGCCGCCTTCGGTCGATTCCATCGCGCCGTGCATGCGCTCGTCGGGTTCCTCCGGCGTCGGTGAAACGGTGTCTTCTGGCTGCACCGCTGCCTCGGGGGTTTGGGGAAGCAATGGATTCGCAAACGCGACTCCATCGACGCCGCGTTCGCCGGCAGCCGCAAACGCCTGGGCACCCGCAGCCTTGGCGGCGGCCTGCGCGGCCTTCTTCGCTTCCTGCTCGACCGCAACGATCTTCGCCTCCTCGGCGCAGCGATCGACGACCTTCTGCGCCGTCGCCTCGTCCAGCCCGAGTTCTTCCATGAGCGGACCGGTGCTGACTTCTTCGATGTCGCGCACGTCGATCAGGCCCAGCGCAATGACCTTGTCCACCATCTCCTGCGTGATGCCTTCGACCTGCTTGAGCGTCTGATCGAGACGCTGCAGGCCGGCCTGGAATTCCGGCGGGGTGAGGATGTCGATGTCCCAGCCGGTCAGACGGGCCGCAAGACGCACGTTCTGGCCGCGTTTTCCGATCGCCAGCGAAAGCTGATCTTCGTTAACCACGACGGTTGCCCGTCCAAGCTCAAAGCAAAGTGATACCTCGGCAACTTCCGCGGGCTTGAGCGCATTGGCGATCAGGATCTGCGACGACTCGTTCCATCGAACGATGTCGATCTTCTCGCCGCCAAGCTCATCCACGATGTTCTTGATGCGGCTGCCGCGAACGCCGACGCAGGCGCCAACCGCATCGACCTTCGAGTCGATCGAGCTGACGGCGATCTTCGTGCGATGTCCCGGCTCACGCGCCAGCGCCTTGATCTCGATCGTCCGATCGCCGACCTCCGGCACTTCGCGCTCAAACAGCCGCTTGACCATCTCCGGGTGCGAGCGGCTGAGGATAATCTTAACCGCCGAGGGCGTATCGCGCACTTCCGTGATCATCGCCTGCACGCGCTCGCCGGGATTGTGGGTTTCGCCAGGAATCTGCTCGCTGCGCGGCATGATGCCTTCGACGCGGCCGAGCGAAACGATCATCGTCGAGCCTTCAAAGCGCACGATCGTTCCAGTCACGATGGTCCCGACGCGGTCTTTGTACTCTTCGTAAATGCTCCCGCGCTCATCGGCACGGATGAGCTGGATCATCACCTGCTTGACCGTCTGGGCGCCAATGCGGCCCATGACCGACAGGGGCACCGTCTCTCCCTGGCGAGTGACCGAGATGTCGCCGCTGACGCGGTCCACCTGAACCGCAAACTCGCTGGTATCTTCCGTGTTGAACTGCTTGCGCAGTCCGGACGCGACGGCCTGCTCGATGTCCGTGTAAACCTGGTCGCGCTCGATATTCTTATCGCGCGCGATGCCGTCAACGATGCGAATCAAATCCGGATTGGGCATGGTAGTTATTCCTCTCTATTCACTTGTCCAAAACGCGCGGCACCGACACAACGCGATGCCGTTAGATTGTCCTTCTCAAAAAACTGACCAAACAAAAAAGCCATCCCTATCGGGACGGCCCACAGTTCGAAGCGAACCTGTGCAAACGCGCTAAAGCCTCATCCGGTTCCTTTCCGGGTGAGGGGCGTTTGGGGGATTCTGGGGGAAAACCAGAATCCCCAGCCTGCGAAGATGGCGCCATGCTTACGCAACTGCATGGGCCGGCTCGCTGACAAGGCTGAGGTTCATCCCGGTCGCTCCGGGTTCGAAAAAGTGGACCTTCTGGAGATCGACGAACACCGTCGCCTCCTTATCCGTTTCCAAACCAGCCTGGGCTTCCACCCTGCCGACAACGTGCTCGTGCAGGGCTGTGCTCATGTAAACGTCCATATTGCTGCCCAGAGGCTCAAACACGTTCACTTTCACCTTTAAAGCCGCTGACTGCGCGCTCTGGCTCAGGTGCATGTGCTCCGGACGGATACCCAGAACAACATGGCTGCCCACGGCTCCCGCAAGGGATTCCTTCAGGTGAGCAGGAACAGGCAATCTAAACCCGTTGCCCGGCAGCGTCAATTTACCCACCATCACAACGGGCTCATCCGATCGCGGCACCCCGTTACCGTTGGCTCCGGCAACCGTGGTTCCGACCGCATGCGCACCTTCAAGCTGGCCTTCTTCAAACATCAGCTCGCCGTTGGCGGCATGGACCGTTCCATCGAAAAAGTTCATCGGAGGCATGCCGATGAAGCCCGCAACGAAACGATTCACTGGCTCATTATAGGTCTTCAATGGCGTATCGGCCTGCTGAATGATGCCGTCTTTCATTACCACGATCCGGTCGCCGAGGGTCATCGCCTCTTCCTGGTCGTGGGTCACGTAGATCGTCGTGGTTCGAAGGCGCTGGTGCAGCCGCTTCAGTTCGGCGCGGGTGGTGACGCGAAGCTTGGCGTCGAGGTTGGACAGCGGCTCGTCGAACAGAAACGCCGCCGGCTCGCGGACGATCGCCCGACCCACGGCGACGCGCTGCCTCTGTCCGCCAGAAAGCGCCTTGGGCTTGCGATCCAGCAGGTGCTCGATGTCGAGGATCTTCGCGGCCTCGGTCACCCGCTCGCGGATTTGCGCCTTGGGCATGCCGCGCAGTTTCAGCCCGAATGCCATGTTCTTGTACACCGTCATGTGCGGGTAGAGCGCATAGTTCTGAAAGACCATCGCGATGTCGCGGTTCTTCGGCGGCACATCATTGACGATCCGCGTGCCGATGCGAATGGTGCCGTCGGTGATCTCTTCCAAGCCCGCGATCATGCGCAGGGTCGTGCTCTTGCCGCAGCCGGAAGGACCGACCAGCACGACGAACTGCTGATCGGCGATGCCCAAGTCAATGGCATCGACGGCTTTCACCCCGCCGGGGTACACCTTCGTGACTTTTTCCAGTTCGACTTGAGCCATTTCGACATTTCCAGCGCTAAGGGAAACCTTCGCCCGCAGCGGAGTATAACCGCATGGCGACGACAAGCAAACCAAATCAGCCTTGCCCACAGCGCGCAACTGACGCTGCCTACAATCCATATGTTCAGAACCCCATTGGCGTTGTGCCGGCTATGAGATCCAGATGAAACAGGTATATGCCGCCCGCGACGAGGCGGAAGCTTATTTTGCCAAGGGCTTGCTCGAACAGGCAGGGATCGAATCGATCGTTCAGTCCGGCGATCTGGGACCGATTCTGGGGGCCGTCCCATTCACCGAAGAGACGCTGCCTTCAGTCTGGGTGCGCGAGCCGGACTTTGAGCGGGCGATGGGGGTGCTGGAGAATCTCAAGACCAACACACCGCCGCCGCGAAGGGGTGAACCGTGGACGTGCCCCAGATGTGGCGAAGTGATCGAGCCCCAGTTTACGCACTGCTGGAAGTGCGGAACACCGCGACCGGAATCGAACGCGGCCGGGTGACTTGTCGATCGGGCCACCATCAGGTTGATGGGATCGCTGCCTGCCCGCACAATTCCGCCTATGCGCTACGTGAACTGGGCCGGCTATGCCGCGATTCCGCTGGCCTTTGTCATTCACTTCTGGCTGGGCACGGGCAAGGAGTGGGAATCGATTGCAACCTTCATCGCCGCGGGAATCGGCGTCGTTCCCCTGGCGCGGTTGCTGGGGCTGGGGACGGAGCAGCTCTCGCACCGCGCGGGGCCGACCTGGGGCGGACTGTTGAACGCGACCTTTGGCAATGCCGCGGAGTTGATCATCGGGATCGTCGCACTGAGCAAGGGGTTGAACCAGATGGCCAAAGCATCATTGACCGGTTCGGTCATCTCGAACCTCCTGCTGGTCGGAGGCGGCGCGATGCTCGTCGGCGGCTGGAAGCGCAAGCACAGGCATTCAACCCCCAGGCGGCCGAGACCAACTCCGGTATGCTCGCGCTTGCGGTGGCGATGATGCTCGTCCCGGCAATCTTCGACTACACTGCCCAGCAGCGCCACGCCGACGCGATCAGCCAGCAGGAGATGTCGCTGTCGATCGGCGTGAGCGTGGTCATGCTGATCGTTTACGCGCTGGGGTTGCTCTTTACGCTGCGGACGCACCGGCACATCTTTTCGCCGCAGCCGCCCATGTCGGATGAGGACAAGCCGGGCATCTTGGGGGTGCAGCGGCCGTGGACGATCGGGCGCAGCGTGCTGGTGCTGCTGCTGACGAGCGCCGCGATCGCGGTCCTGTCGGAGCTTCTGGTGGGCGCGGCCGAGCGCATGAGCCATACGCTGGGATGGAATCACGTCTTCGTCGGGATCATCCTGCTGGCGATCATCGGGAACGCGGCCGAGCATTCGACGGCGATGCTGCTGGCGGCGCGGGATGACATGGACACGGCCATGACCATCACCTACCAAAGCTCGATCCAGATCGCGCTGTTCGTCACCCCCCTGCTCGTGCTCATCAGCCTTGCGATGGTGGCGGCGGGAATGCCGGCGGCCATGCACATGAATCTGGTTTTCACGCCGATGGAGGTGATTGCGGTCGGGCTGACGGTGCTGATCGTCATCACGCTGGGGCTCAATGGCGAGACGAACTGGTTTGAAGGAGTCTTGCTGCTGGCGCTGTATGCGATTCTGGGAATCGCGTTCTTTTATATCCCCGCAGCGGGCTGGCACGAGTAGGATGGGAGGTCATGAGTCTGAGCGAGCGCGAGGTGGGCCGACGGGCGGGCGAGAAAATCGAGATTCGAGCGGAGCCGGTGCGGCTGCACTTTCGATTCGATGAGCTGCCCTGCGCCGCTGGGCACCTGTTGACGATCCGGTTTACGTGCAGCGCAGGTCCTGGCAAACTCGATCGAGCAGCGGGCGTTTGCCGAGGCTTTCCTGGGGACGCGCCCAGCGCCACGGCGGACGATCTGGTGGAATATTTTGCGCCGGCGATGCGGACGGCGCTGGCGCAGGCAACCGAGGCGCGCACAGCGGACGAGTGGCTGGACGCCAAGCTCCGAGACGAGCTGGTCGAGGCGCTGCGGCAGGCATCAGGCCCGCGGGAGTTTGACGCGGGATTGAAGCTGCTGGCGCCGTTCGAGCTGGTCGCGGAGAGTCCGTCGCTTGAGCGCGAGCGCTCGAACAGACAGAGCGCAAGGCGGCCGAGCGGCGGGCGAAGGGACAGCTGGCGCAGCGTCCAGCGCAGCGCGGAGCTTCTGCGGCAATTCCAGGAGCTTCGCGAGGCGGCGCCGGAACTGCCGGCCGGGGCGGTGCTCCAGCGGCTGAGTGCCGCCGACCGCGGGGACATCTTCGAGGCGCTGATGGTGGCGAGGCCCGAGGCGAGCGGCACGACAACACTGTGGGCGGTCGCGGGGCAGGACCTGCTGCAAATCGACCTGCGGCAGGCGCCGCCGAAGATTGAACGGACTTCGGTGGGGACCGTGCCGTTTCGCAGCGTCCAGCTGGCAGAGCTGGATGGAAGGCCGGTACTGCTGCTGGGTTCGCGGTCGCAGGTCATGCTGCATGAGCTTGAGACTGCCGGACAAAGGACCTTTGAAGATCCGGCAATCGATTCGCCGCTGGGGTTCAACCGAGCGATCCTGCACGGCAACCGCATCTGGGCGACGCACGGGCAGGCGGGCGTGCGGGCGTGGGACCTGGATGGGAAGTTGCAGATCTCGATATCGGCGGAGCAGTTGCCGATTCCCTCTTATCAAGGCGAACGGTCGCGGGCCGGTAGCTCGTCGCAGACGATCGCCTCCGCAGCGCGGGGAGGGGTGCTCGCGGGGGCACACAACCTCATGGCAATCGATTCCTCGCGCCTGCTGCTCAGCGTGGGGAACCGGCTGGTGGCGGTGGATGCGGAGTCGGGGGCGCTGGCGCCGTTGAAGCTGGAATTGTCAGCCGAAGTGCTGGCGATCCTGCGCGACCGCAAGCGGCTGGTGGTCGTTAACGACAACGGCACGATCCAGGTGCTGGACGAGCGGACGCTGGAGCCGATGCACGAGCAGCGTCGGTCGGCGCGGCTGGTGGCGGCGGCGCTGCTGCCGTGGATGGGAGAGAACCGGCTGCTCCTGGTGAACGAGGATGGGTGCATCGACTGCATCGGCTTCGAGGATTCGCTGGTGAGCGAATACCGCAGCGGCTACCGCGACATCCGCGCGATCTGCGCCTCGGCAACGACGATCGCGGCGATCGTGGCGGACCGGACGCGGGTGATCCTGTGGCACGCATCAGCCGGCAACAAGCCTTATGCGGAAGTTCATGCCAGCGCCCTGGCGCGGCATCGGGTGGCGGACCTGGCCTTTCAGTGATGGTGGTTGCGGCGGCTGGCCCCCCTGCGGTCCCCTACCGCATCTCGAACTGAATGCCGGCGGCGTGCAAGGCGCGCTCGATCTGGTGGATGTGGTCGAAGTCGCGGGTTTCCAGGATGCAGGCGATGTTGACCATGGCGACATCCGCCGGGCCGAACTGGCGGTCGTGATCGACCTCCTTGATGCTCGCTCCCGTGGCGGCGAGGAGGGCGGTGAGGTGGGCGAGGGAGCCGGGGCGGTCGGAGACGCGGGCGGTGATGCGGCAGAGGCGCCCATCGGCGGCGAGGCCGCGCTCGATGATCTTGGAGATGAGGGTGACGTCGATGTTGCCGCCGGAGAGGACCAGGACGACCTTCCCGCCGGCGAGGTTGAAGGCGGGATCCATGGCGGCGGCGAGGGGAACGGCGCCGGCGCCTTCGACGACCATCTTTTCCAGCTCGAGCAGGCGGAGGATGGCCTGGGCGATCCGGGGCTCATCCACGAGGAGCAGGTCGTCCATGATGGTGCGAGCAATGTCGAAGCAGAGCTGACCGAACTGGGCGACGGCCAGGCCATCGGCAAGCGTGGGCTGGGTGGAAATGGCCCGAACGGCGCCGGCCTTGAGTGAGGCATCAAGGGTCGGGGCATTGACGGGCTCGACACCGATGATCTGGACGGTTGGCTTCTGCGCTCTTATGGCGGCGCCGATGCCGGCGATGAGGCCCCCGCCGCCGACGGGGACGATGATGGTATCGACATCGGGCACGTCTTCGAGGATCTCCAGGCCGATGGTCCCGGCGCCGGCGATGATGTCGGGGTCGTCGAAGCCGGAGATGAACAGGAGCTGGCGTTCGCGGGCGAGCTTGAGGGCGTGCTCGCGGGCGTCGTTGTAGGTGTCGCCGATCTGGATGATCTCAGCGCCGAAGGAGCGGCAGTTGGAGACCTTGACCAGCGGTGCGCCGGTAGGCATGACGACGGTGACCGGGATGCCGAGCTTCTGGCCGTGGCAGGCGAGGGCGAGGGCATGGTTGCCGGCAGAGGCGGCGATGACGCCGGCCTTCCTCTGGGCGGCCGAGAGCTGGAGGAGCTTGTTGCGGGCTCCGCGTTCCTTGAAGGAGCCGGTGGCCTGGAGGTGTTCGAGCTTGCAGAAGATGTCGCAGCCGCAGAGGCGGCTGAGGTTGAGGGAGAAGGGACAGGGGCTGCGGTAGACGGCGCCGGCGATGCGCTCGCGTGCGGATCGGATGGCGTCGACGGGGAGGGGGGAGGCGCTTTGCGGTGGATGGTTCGATGGCATGGGTGGAGCTTTGGTGTAAGGGATTGTAGCGGGTCGGGCTACACGAGAAGAGCGACGCGTTCGAGAGGCTCAGGGCAGGCCTCGGCAGGAAGGGTTAGAGCGTGTTATGCACTTTCCACGCTCCGCCGATTGGCGCGAGAGCATTCAGGAAAAACGGGAGTTGCGGCGGTGATTCTCCAAGGGCACCGTTGGCCGCTTTGTCGGTGCGACAAATTGTCATGTTCGGACCGCCATGTCGTCAGATAGGCCCAAACCGGGGTCGGCGGCCGGGTGGGGAGGCTACGGTACTACAACGGTGAGAGTACGGTGTGGGTCGGGCGTCGATTCGGGCGCAACATGGGAGCGGAATGTCCTCTGTTGGGATGTTTCACGAACGGCCTCGGGGTCGTATTGCCTGGGTGAGATGGACCGTGGGTAGACAGGTCGTGGGCAATGCGCCGGCGAGCGGCGGCAACAAGCACGCCCTGCTCTGGACCCCTCCAGCCGCCAGTGGCATTGACCTCAACCCCACCGGGTTCAACGTCTTGAGCGCGACCGGTACAGACGGCATCCGGCAGATCGGCGATAGCTACGGCCCCCCCTCCGCTGCGCCAAATCCCGGGATGAGGCGGACTGCGGTCTGGGACGTCAGTGTGAACCCCGGTCCCATCTGACAGACGGCCAATCGGCCAAGCCCTGGGATCTTTGCATACCTATTGCTGACGATCGAGGGGCGTTTATTGCAGAAGTTGATTGCGTGGATCACGGCCGCGTATTAGGTTCTTGTGCATGACAAGCCGCTGATCAGGCACGGTCCAGGAGGTGCGACGATGCGATATGGTCAACAACGGTTTCTTCTTCCGCTGTTCCTGCTGCTTGTGCTGCCGCTGGCCTCGGCGCGGGCACAGCAGCCGGCGATCGATCCGAAGGCCGATGAAGCGCTCAAGCGGATGTCCGAAACGCTTGCGTCCGCCAAGACCTTCTCGTTCCAGGCGCACAGCATCGCCGACCAGATTCTTCCGGATGGACAGAAGATCCAATTGGCGCGCAATCAGAAGGTCACGGTGAGCCGGCCCGACAAGATCCGCGCAAGCGTGGTGGGAGACCTTGACGACCTTGAGTTTGTTTACGATGGCAAGCAGGTCACGCTCCTGAATCCGCGGGAGAAGCTGTATGCCTCCACCGATGCTCCTGACTCGATCGACAAGACGCTGGACATGCTGGCAACGCGTTACGGCATGGCTATCCCGCTGGCGGACCTGGTCTTTGCCGATCCCTACAAGAGCCTGATCGAGCACGCGCGGTCCGCGCAGGACCTGGGTCTGGGCTATGTCTTTGACACCAGGTGCCTTCACCTGGCGTTCCGGCAGGAAGCGGTGGACTGGCAGATCTGGATCGACCCGGGCACGCATCTCCCGCGCAAGATCGTGATTACGTACAAGGAGCAGCCGGGATTCCCGCAGTTCACCGCGTTTTTGTCGAACTGGAATCTCCAGGCGCAGATCCCCGAGTCGGAATTCACGTTTACTCCGCCGGCCGGTGCGCGGAAAACCGGTTTCTCCGCGCCGATTGCGAGCACACGACCTGCGGCGGACGACCAGTAGCATGCCCTCGAGCGCGACAACCTCGCCGGTCCAACCGTGGAAGCTCCCGTTCTGCATTGCGCGATCCTGATGGTCATCGCAGCAGTGCAATTGCTTGGCCAATACCAGGTCAACCCGATGGTCAATAACGGCGTGAATCGTGCCGTTTACGGCGGTGGGACCAGCGGATCCGTCCGCTATGCGGGCATCGATCCCCAGATCCGCGCCCGCACCAGTGTGCCGATGCAATCCGAAGTGCGCAATGCGTACTGGCAATCCGGAGCGTTGCCATCGGACGTTCCGCATGGGGTACGCGGCGCTGGGCCCGATGGCTCAGGGTGGGCCGATTTCCTACATCAACTACAAGCCGTCGTACCTGCCGTCGAACAAACCAGCGCCTCCGGCACCGGCGGGGAGTGCGGCCTATATGCCCATGGGTACGGTTCGATACGCCTCGCCGACCGCCGCTCCAAGCGCGGCGATGGTTTCGCCTCAGCGCATCGATGCACTGCTGGCACCGCCCCAGGCGCCGTCGCCGGTCATGACGAATACGACCGTCGCTCCCCAAGTCGGCATGCCCGCATCGCTGGGCACGATTCGGTATTCGGCGCCGTAGCGACGAACCGGACATCATCTGAAGCGTTGGAGGGGCACCCGCCCGCATGCTGTTGTGCAAATATGATGAAACAAGACAAGACCACTTTGGCGCTGCGTTGCAGGATGATGCGGTAGCCAAAAGATGCTGGAAACAAATTGCTGTTGCGGAGGCGGGCAGCCGGGTATGCTCGTCCCATAGCCCGAGGGACGGTGGGCTGATTGGGAAGGCCTGTCACCTTCGGCAGATTCATACGTCTAGGGGCGGGACGTTGAGGGAGAACGATCATGAAGGCCGATCATCGACGAGGGCGTTGCGGACAGGGTGTCTATTTCGCGCGTGGCAAAAGAAGCGCGACGCTGCTTGCAGTGGCCGCATTTGGGTGTTCAGTTGCACTGGCAGCGGCATCGGCGCCGGGCGCGGTATCGTGGACGGGTGCGGGCGGGACGAGCTGGGGCACCGGCGGAAGCTGGAGCAACGGGACGGGGCCGGGGACCGGCGATACGGCAAGCTTCGGCGATACAGGATCGTCAAATCTGCCGGGCAACGTCACGAGCATTGTAAACGCGGACCGCACGATCGGGGGCTTGAGCTTCAACGACACGATCGGGCATTTCCATACGCTGGATCTTGGAACCCATGCGCTGACGATCACGGGGATCCTGAGCTTCAACCTGGACCAGGGGCAGACGACAACCACCACGATTCGCAACGGGGCTTTGAGCGTCAGCGGGTCGTTTGCCAACATCTATGCGGGGCGGGCGGTTTCGGGTTCATCCGTGGGGATCGCGGATCTCTCGGGGCTCTCGTCTCTCGATGCGACGGTCCAGAACCTGCTGGTGGGCACGTCAACGGCCGGCAGCGGCACGGGCACGCTGACGTTGTCGCCATTGAACACGATCAACGCGCAACTGATCCAGGTCGGGGCATCGAACAATTCCGGCGAGACCAACGGCACGCTGCACCTGGGGCTGAGCAATACGCTCCTGACGGGTGAACTGGACATCGGGAAGGATAATTCCCGCGGGCTGGTGGATATCGTCAATGGGGGGACTTTCACGCTCGGCAGCGTCAATCAGCAAACGATACTGCAAATTGCCAACCAGAACACCAATACAAACAACTTGTACAGCGGCACGCTCGATATGGGCAATGCAGCGGTGAACCTGCACCTGGACAGTTTGGTCGTGGCGGAAAAGAACGGCGGCTCGGGGGGAACGGTGGGACAACTCATCGGCGGCGGGAGCGGCAGCGTCACCATCGGCGACCCGACGGCACGCGGGAACATCTACGTCGCGTATACGGTTAATGGCGGAGGCACGCAGGGGACGGCCGATTTCAGCCATCTCAACTCGTTTCAGGCCTATGTGAACGATGTTCTGGTGGGAAATGCGCCGACTGGCGCAGCGACGGGCAGCCTGTCACTGGCAGCAAACAGCACGGTCGATGCCAGTAACAACATCATCGTGGGCGCCAGCGGGGACGGCGGCAACACGCTCACGCTGGGCCAGACGACGACGATTGATGCAAACCAGTTCAGCATCGGGAAGGACTATGCGAACGGGTTGGTCGTGGCGCCGAGCGGCAGCACGTTGAACCTGGGCTCAAGCGGGCGGCACGTGGCCCTGCTGCTGGCCAATTCCAATGCGACAACCAACACAACGTACACCGGAAAGCTCGATTTGACGGGGGCGACGCTGAACGGGTACCTGAGCAGCCTGATCGTGGGACAGCGCCAGGGTGGTGGAGGCGGCAGCGCGGTCGGGACATTGGTGGGGGCAACGGGAGGATCGGTCGAGATCGGCGACCCGGCGAATCCTGGAAACTTCATCGTGGGCAACGCACTGGGGAGCTTCACATCCGGCATGGTCGATTTCAGCGGACTGGATTCGCTGAAGGCAAATGTGGACACGTTTTCGATGGGGACTTCGGCGGGGGGCTCGGCACAGGGGACCGTGAAGCTGGCGGCGGACAACACCATTACGGCCACCGACGTCATTGTTGGCTCGGGCGGCGATAACTCCGATTCGCTGGCGCTGGGTCACACGAACACGATCCTTGCCAATCAGTTGATCATTGGGAAGGACTACTCCAACGGGATCGTCACGATTCCGAGCGGGGGAACGCTGCATCTGGGATCGCCGGCGCAGCGGACGAGCATGTTCATTGCGAACGGCAACACGAACACGAACAACACGTACAGCGGCACGTTCGACATGACCAATGCGACGCTGGTGGCGTATCTGGACAACGTCATCATCGGGACCAAGAATCCGCTGCCGGGCGGAGAGCTCGCGACGTTCACCACCAGCAACCATGCGGACAACTACGTCGAGGCCAACTCGATCAGCATCGGTGGCAACCAGTCCACGGGGATTTTCAACTTTGGCGGCGGGACACTGTACGCGGGATCGATTGCGGCAGGCACAGGCAATCCCAGCTTCAACTGGACGGGGGGAAGGCTGAGCGTACGGACGTTCGGGACGGCGGCGATTCCGTTCAACCTGAACAACCAGTCCACAGGCACGCTGGCGCCCGGGTCGGCGAGCAACCCGATTGGGACGACGCAGGTCTGGGGCAACTACACGCAGGGCAGTGCGGGGACCATGGATATTGAGATCGCGGGGAACTCGCCTGGGAGCGGGAACGATCAGATTGCAATCAGCGGGAATGCGACGCTGGGCGGGACGCTGAAGCTGCACCTGATCAACGGCTTTACGCCCGCCGTGGGGCAGAATTATTTGATTGCCACCTATGCCAGCCACAGTGGGAAATTCGGCTTCGTGGCGCCGCCGACGATGCCGGCGGATGTGGCCTTTCAACTGGACGATACCAGCAATTCCACGCAGCTGATGATTCATACAGTTGCGCCGACGGCACAAAGCTGGATTTCGACGGCAGCGAGCGGATTGTGGTCGGATGCGAACAACTGGAGCACGCATGCCACGCCGATCACGTCGAGCAGCTTGTCGATTGTGAACTCGGGGGTAACGCCTCAGACTGTGACGGTAGACGGTTCGACGACGGTGCATCGCGTTGCGCTGGAGGGGGCGAGTGCATCGCTGGATCTGGAGGTGCCCCAGGGCATCAAGCTGGGCGTGGCAAACGAACTGGATGTGGGCTTTAACGCGATTCTGAGCGGAGGCGGTGAGGTCGTGGGGAATGTCTTCAGCACCGGCGGAATTATCGCACCTGGTGACACATCGAGCATTCTCACAGTCGATGGTAACGTGCAGGCGGGCTCAGCCTCCTTATTGCTGCTGGCGCTAGCCGGTACAGGGCCTGCGCAGCACAATCTGCTGCAAATCACCGGCAACCTGAACGTGGCGGGTGCGCTTCAGGTGACGATCCCGAATGGGTTTGTGCCGGGGGTGGGAGAGTCATTTAACGTTCTGGACTTTGGTTCATTTTCGGGGCAGTTCAGCCACATCTATCTGCCAGGTTTGCCGTCGGGGATGATGTGGGATACGTCGAATCTGAGCAAGTCGGGGGCGATCGCCGTGGTGGTTCCGGAGCCGGAGCTGCTGGGGCTCTTGTCGCTGACAGCCCTGGGGCTGCTGGGCCGGCGTCGTCGAAATCGGGCGTCGAAAGACGTGCATTGACTGGCGGAAAGCGGCGGGCATGATCGGTGGGCATGGAGCATCCGCGGCGGAGTAAGCGGTTTGATTTTGCGCCCGGTCGGCGGATCGCGGGGAAGTATGAGATCGACCGGCCGCTGGGGAGCGGCTGGGAGGGGGAAGTATACGCGATCATCGAGCGATCGACGGGGATTCGGCGGGCGGCGAAGTTTTATTACCCGCACCGCGATCCCATGGGGAAGGCGGCGATTACCTATGCGCAAGCTCGATGCCCTGCGGCATTGTCCGATTTTGATGCAGTATCACCACCAGGAGATCGTGTATGTGAAGAAGCGGAAGGTGCTGGTGGTGATCAGCGAGCTGGTCGAGGGGCGGAAATTGAGCGAGTTCCTGGAGGCGCAGCCGCACCATGCCCTGAGCACGTTCGAGGCACTGCACGTGCTGTACACGCTGGCCAAGGGGATCGCGCCGATCCACCTGCGCGGGGAGTATCACGGGGACATTCACGATGAGAACATTATGATCCGGAGGCAGGGGATCGGGTTTGACGTGAAGCTGCTGGACTTTTTTGACCTGGGGCGGCCGACGAAGAGCAAGATTCACAAGGATGTGCTGAACCTGATCCAGGTGTTCTACACGATCGTCGGCGGGCGGGAACGGTACGCAAGGCAGCCGAAGGTGGTGAAAGATATTGTCCGGGGGCAGAAGGATTCGCTGATTCTGGCGCGGTTCGGGAGCGCGGCGGATATCCAGCATCACCTGGAGAATTTGCAGTGGGATGACAGGACCCGGTGATGGAGTTTTTCCACCGGGGGTTGTGGAAAGGCCGTGTGTAAGTTGGGGCGGGCGCATGGGAGGCGCGTTTAGTCGTCACTGAACGGATAGACTGGGGCGCACTCGACGGCATGGCCGGGCGAGGGTAACGTCTTGGTGAACAGGAAACGGAGCGCGGAAGGAGTCGCATGTGAGCCAGCTCGTCGAATCCGTGTCGGGTCAATTCGATCGCCTGCCCCCCCACTCGATCGAGGCGGAGATGTGCCTGCTGGCCTCGATGATGCTGGACAAGGAGATGATCGGGGAGGTCGTTCAGTTGGTCGATCGGGAGGGGTTCTTCCAGGCGGATCACCAGATTATTTTTGACGTGCTGGTGCGGTTGTATGAGCACAACCGGCCGATCGACGCCGTGATCGTGCGGGAGGAGTTGCTCAAGCGGCATCTGCTGGAAGAGATCGGGGGCGTGCAATACCTGGCGGCGATTCTCAATTCGGTTCCATCGGCGGCGCACGGGAAGCATTACGCGGGGATCGTGCGGGAGAAATCGCTGCTGCGGCAACTGATCGCTGCCAGCGACGATATTCTGGCACGCGCTATGCGCCGCACGAGCAGGCGGATCTCGTTCTCGACAAGGCGGAGAAGAAGATCTTCGACATCGCCCAGAAGAAAGTGGGCGGATCGATGGTGGCGATGGAGGAGGTGCTGCACGAGGTTTTCGAGATGATCGAAAACCGGGGACAGCGGGGACTCGAGACAGGGTTCTTCGAGTTGGACGACATGCTCAACGGGCTGCAAAACGGGGAGATGATCATTGTGGCGGCGCGGCCAAGCATGGGCAAGACCGCAATCGCGATGAACATGATCGAGCACATTGCGGCGGATACGATGCTGCCATGCGCGGTGTTTTCGCTGGAGATGTCGAAGCAGCAATTGGCGCAGCGCATGCTGTGCAGCCGGGGGGAATCGACGCGCATAAGCTTCGCAAAGGGATGTTGACGAGCGAGGAATACACCAAGCTCGCGAACGTGGTCGGCGAATTGGCCAAGGCGCAGATCTGGGTGGACGATTCGCCAGGGCTGACGCCGCTGGAACTGCGGGCCAAGGCTCGGCGGCTGAAGCTTCAGCACGACATCAAGTGCGTCATGATCGATTACATGCAGTTGATGGACAATCCGGGACCGGAATCGCGGCAGCAGCAGATCAGCGAGATCTCGCGCGGGATCAAGGCGGTGGCGCGCGAACTGGGGATTCCGGTTTTGGCGCTATCGCAGCTGAATCGAGCGACGGAGGGGCGAGATGGGCACCGGCCGCGGATGAGCGATCTGCGCGAGAGCGGCTCGATCGAGCAGGATGCGGATGTGGTCATGCTGCTGCACCGCGAGGATTATTATCGGATGAGTGAGCCGGACTTTCAGCCGGACAATGTGGCGGAAGTGATCATCGCTAAGCAACGAAACGGTCCGACAGGGACCGTCAAGCTGACGTTCCTGAACAAGACGACGCGTTTTGAAAATCTCGCGTCACAAAGTGATCCGTTTTAAACAGGACTCTACGATCACCTGATGGTATAATTGCGAGCGATGGAGAATGGATTTTCGGCTATTCCGCGGCGTTTTGCCGATGCGCAGGTTCCGGATGAACTGCTGGCGCAACTGCACGAAGCGAACGTTCGATTTCACGAAGCGCGATGTCATCTCGAAGCGGCCATGGGGGATGATGATTATGGCCACCAGGCATTGATCGAGGAAAAGGAAAACGAGCTCCGTCGTGCCACGCGGGCGGTGGAGGAGGTCAACGCGAAGATTCGGGCAAAGTTGAATCATCGCGCCTGAGGGTGGGTTGGTCTTTTTCGATGGAATGTTTTCACGATCGGAATCGGGGGCGGGTAGGATTCTGCGCATGCGGACATTTGGACTGATTGTAGTTTCGATTGTGATGTTTGTGCCAATGTGGTGCCGGGCCAGTGACAAGCCGGCGGCGACGCAGCCCGTGCGCCCGATCAAGGTAGGGTGGATCGTCAGCAAGAATACGTTTCAGGTCCCGTATGGGCACGGGAACGATAACTTCGACAGCGTGACGGTGATCCACAAGCGCTTTGTGGATCCGGAGATCGAGCTTTTTGCGATCATTGAGCCGGGGACTGAAACCGACGACGACGTGATTGAGGTAGTGACGGACAATTTTCCGCAGGACCACGTACTGGACGGGACGGATGCGAAATCGCTGGCGTTTCTCGACGTGATTGTGTGCAGCCGTGACTGGGCGGTGAATCGTGACGTGCTGGTAGCGGTGCGGCAGGCGGTCGAGGGAGGAGTGGGATTGCTGCGGCAGATGCCACTCTGGGCTGCCAAGACCGACCCGAACACCGGTGAGATCGTCGGTGATCCGCACAGCGATGCGGCAAACGCACTCGAGCGCGTGAGCGGATCGGAATATTTCAACCAGCGACCGCTAACGGACTGCCGAGTGGTCGCGGATCATCCGCTAGTTTATGGGCTTCGGAACATACTCCCCGATGGGAAGATCACCATCTCAGCGCTTTCCGGCAGCAAGGGAATCGTGCATGGAACGCCACTGATCGTGCTCGATGCGGATCTGGCCAGCCTTGAGAATGTCGATCAGAATGGCAAACCGCTGGATGGCAAGGAGGTGGCGGCACCGCAAGATGCCAAGATTTTCTGCCCACTGTTCATATCACATATCGGCAAAGGGCGCGTCGTCGCGTGCCAATTTGAAAGCATTCCGCGAGCCATCGTTAAAGCCAGCAAGGGGCGGTTTTACATCAACTGCTGCCAGTGGCTGGCACATCGGCCGATTCACTGAGCGGCGGGTGAATCATACGGATTCAGATTAATTCTCGCGCAAGCACTTGCGCGATCGTCGGTGGCGTGAGATGTTGCCTGCTCCAGCAAAGGAGTGTGCCGATGAATCTGACGGAACGGGCCGCGGGGGACATCGACGAGCTTGCGCGGCGAGCGGGTGAAGAACGGGACTGCGCTGCGACGCGATCGCTGGCGTGCGGTCCTGTTGGCCTTGAGTGGCAAAGAGGCGGCGCAGATCGCACAGGCCTTGGGGCGGGCCAGACGCAGCGTGCAGGACTGGGCCTACGCCTATCACGACGGCGGGATCGATGCGATTCAGCCGCGTCCCCGGCCCGGGCGTCCACCGAAGCTGCCGCGGGATCGCGAAGCACAGTTGCGTGAGCGACTGGACGCCGGTCCGCGTCCGCAAGACGGCGTGTGCACGCTGCGTGGCAAGGACGTGGTGCGGATCCTGGAGCAGGAGTTCGGCGCCAAGTACAGCCTGGGCGGCGCGTACGACCTGCTGGCGCGGCTGGGATATTCCTGCCTCAGCCCACGCCCGCTGCACGAGAAGTCCGATCCACAGGCGATCGCCGACTTCCAGGCCCGCGCCCCCTTTTTGTCGACGCGGCGAAAGAGGCGATCGCGCCGCACGGCGGCAAGGTCCGTGTCTGGTTCATGGACGAGGCACGCTTCGGCCAGCAGGGGACGATCACCAACGTCTGGGCCCGCACCGGCTCGCGTCCCCGTGCGGTGCGGCAGACGCGCTACGACTGGGTCTACCTCTACACCGCTGTCGAGCCGGCGACGGGTGAATCGGCCGCATTGGTCGCGCCCAACGTCAACACCGGCACGATGAATGCGTTCCTGAAGATCCTCGACCGCGAACGCAAAGCGGATGAGCACTTCGTATTGATCATGGACCAGGCGGGCTGGCACAAGAGCCGCACGCTCAAGCTCCCGGAGGGGATCACGGTGCTGCTCTTGCCGCCGTATTCGCCGGAGCTGAACCCGGTGGAGAATCTCTGGCACTACCTGCGCAGCCATTACCTGAGCAACAGAAGCTATGAGGATTACGACGCGTTGCTGGCCGCCGGCACGGACGCGTATCGCAAACTGACGCCGGAGGTGATCAAGTCAGTCTGTCGCTGCCCTTATCTCGAGCGCGTGGAGTAATCTTGAAGCGTATCAGTCGTAGTCATCGGGAATCGCATCGAGATCGCGATAGGTCCGCGGGCGGCTCGTAGGCGGGGGCGGAGACGCGGGCTCATCGTTCATCAGATGCTTATCCGTGGACCCCGTGCGTTCGATGCGCGGTGGGGGCGACGACTGTCGCGGCGGCGGCTGGGAAATCTGCTGCGGCGGCGGGACGCGCTGGGGATGCTGGCGCTGGGGTTGTTGGCGCTTATTCTGGTAGCGTTGGCTTCCTGCGAAGCGCTGATTGTTGCGTCCGCCACGGCGGTGATTCTTGTTGCGCGACTGCTGCGAGGGGCGAGGCGGCGGGTAGAGCTCGTTGCCGGGCTCAGGTGTATCGTCGCCCAAAGGGATCTCAACCGGTTCGGCCTGCTCGGCGGCGGGCTCGCCGTTGCTGCCCTGCTCCTGGCGCTCGCGTCGGCGGCGATGTCGACGTCCACCTCGACGGCGCCGGCGGCGACCGGTATTCTCGCCGGATTCGGATGCGCCGCCCTGAATGCCAATGGCGGACTCGTCGGACTGGTCGTAATCGTCACCGGCGAGTTGGGCTTGGGCGTTGGCGGTTTCCACCCCGGCTTCGTCGGATTCGGAGGAGGGTTCGAGTGGTTCGACCGGAGCTTGATCGGCTTGTGCCTCCGTCGGTTCGACTGACGGCTCGGATTGATCGGAATGGCCGCGGTGATCGCGCCCCCTGCCGCGGCCACCTCGGCGGCGGCGGCCGCGGCGATCACGATCGCGTCCACCGCGATCCGGACGATCGAATTCGCCGGCGGGGCGGTCGCCGATCTCGCTGCCTTCTTCGATATCGACGACGTCGCTTTCGGCTTCTGCGGGTTCGGCTTCCTCGGCGAGTGGCTCACCGGCGCGGACCGGGCCTTCGCCGCGGGCTTCGGCGGCTTCGTCTTCGGCCTCGTAGTGTTCTTCATCAACAGGAGCGGCATCTCGCCCGCGGCCGCGCCCACGACCTCGGCGTCCGTGGCGTCCGCGTCCGCCTCCCTCGGCCGGGCGGGTGTTGAGCTGGGTCGTGTGCGGGATGGATTCGGTGCTGGCCAGTTGTGGCAGCAGGACCAGGCCATCACGCGAGTCGAAGAGGACCAGGCGCTGCTCGTCGAGGCCGAGCGTCGGATCAGAGCGAATGAGGATCTTTTTCTTTATTTCGGCCTCCAGTTCCGCCAGCGACAAGCGCTTGCGGTTGAGGAGGTAGAACGCCACGTCGGGACACACGGCCAACTCAATCCGCGCGACCTTCAGGTCGTTGGCGGCAATCGCCAGGCGGCGCATCACGTCGAGACTCATGCTTTCGGGCGTCTTGACGAGACCGGCGCCTTTGCAGTGCGGGCAGTCAAAATAGATGGAGCGTTTGAGTGATGGCCGCATGCGCTGGCGGGTCATCTCGATGATGCCGAACTGGCTCATGCGGAGCATCTTGGTCTTGGCGCGGTCGTTCTTGAGGTTTTCGTGGAGGCGGTTCTCGACCTCGCGGCGATGACGCTCGAAGCGCAGGTCAATGAAGTCGCAGATGATCACGCCGCCGAGATCGCGTAGGCGGAGCTGGCGGGGAATTTCGTCGGCCGCCTCCATGTCGGTCTTGAAGGCGGTGGTTTCGGCGTCGGCGTGCTCGCGGAATTTCCCGGAGTTGACGTCGATCGCGACGATTGCCTCGGTCGAGTCGATCACGAGCGAGCCGCCGCTGGGGAGCGGGACGTGGCGGGAATACATCTGCTCGATCTCGCCCTCGATACCGTACTTGTGAAAGAGCGGCATCGTGTCTTCATAGAGCTCGAGCTTGTTGCGCGTGCGGGGGCTGGTGAGCTTGATGACCTCCTTGACGCGTTTGGAGACGTCCTTGTTGTCCACGATGATCTTGCCTACGTCGGTCGTGAAGACATCGCGGACGGTGCGGGTGACCAGGTCGCCCTCGGTGTAGAGCTCGACGGGGGCGGGCTTGGAGTCACGGATTTTTTCGATCTGGACCCAGAGGCGCGAAGGTAGGTGAGGTCGCGCTGAATTTCCGTCTTGGTCTTGCCAACGCCAGCAGTACGGATGATGAAGCCAACGCCCTTGGGGGGCTTCAGCGAATCGAGGATGGTGCGGAGGCGACGGCGCTCCTCCTCGTCCTCGATCTTCTTACTGATCCCCATCTTGTTCATGCCGGGCATCATGACGAGGATGCGGCCGGGGATAGACACATAGGTGCTGAGGGTGGGGCCCTTGGTGCCAATACCTTCCTTGATGATCTGAACGATGATGTCGTCGCCACGGCGGAGGCACTTCTGGATGGGCGGACGGTCGCGGCGCGCCATCTTGCGGCCGACGGCTTCGTGAATGTCCTCGCCCTTCTTGCCGAAGTACTGGGGCATGAGGTCGGAGATGTGCAGGAAGCCGTTGCGTCCGAGACCGAAGTCCACGAAGGCCGCCTGGATGGACGGCTCGACGTTCGTGACGCGGCCCTTGTAAATGTTCCCCACATGCGAGGTGGAACTGGTGCGCTCCATATAAAGCTCTTCGAGCTTTCCGTCGTCCACGAGAGCGATTCGGCACTCTTCGCCCTCGGAGACGTTGATCAACATCTCTTTTGCCATTGGCTGTGTGTTGTTTGTCGTGAGTTGTTTGTTGAGATGAAGCGGCGTGTCCAGAGGCGCATGCCTTCGACGGACAACTAACCGCAAACAACAAACAACGAACAAACCCTTTAAAATGCCTCTGGGATGAATTTCCGCGTTTCTTCGCGAAGGAAATGCATCACCTGTCGTTCGCTGTCGAAGCTCATCACCTTGCGCGCCACGCGGCGGGCGTTGTCCATGGTGGTGGAGCGAATAATCTTCTTAACCTCCGGGATATCCGGGCCATTCATGCTGAAGTTGGTCAGGCCCAGCCCCAGCAGCAAGAGAGTGTACAACGGATCGCCCGCCATTTCACCACAGACGCTCACCCCAATGTTATTCCGCCCGCCGGCCCGGATCACGTCCCGGACCAGGGCCAATACCGCCGGATGGGCGGGGCAGAAGAGTCCGGCGACCCGCTCGTTGGTGCGATCGACGGCAAGGGTGTACTGCACGAGATCGTTGGTTCCGATGGAGAAAAAGTTAACCTCCTTGGCGAAATGGGGGGACATCAGGGCCGCCGAGGGCACTTCGATCATGATGCCGATCGAGATTTCGCGGCGGAAGGAAATGTCCTCCTCTTCGAGTTCTTCCATGACGTCGTTGAGGATCATCTTGGCCTGGCGAAGCTCCATGAGCGTGCTGATCATGGGAAACATGATGCGGACGTCGCCAAGCACGCTGGCACGCATGATGGCACGGAGCTGGCGCTTGAACATCGGAATATCGTGCAGGCACATGCGGATAGAGCGGTCGCCGAGGAAAGGGTTGCGCTCTGGGTTGGCAGCCTTTTCCTGGGTGTATTTGTCGGCACCGAGATCGAGTGTGCGGATCACCAGAGGACGGCCTTCGAGTCGGCGCAACGCGTCGGTGTAGGCTTCGTAGTGATCCTCCTCGGTGGGCTCATGGTCGGTCTTGGCGAGATAGAGGAATTCGGTGCGGTACAGGCCGATGCCTTCAGCACCGCGGGTGAGGGCGCCGTCGATGTCCTCGGGGAATTCAATATTGGCCCAGAGGCTGACCTGGTGGCCATCAACTGTCTGGGCGGGGAGCTTGGCGATGGACTGGAGTTGTTCCTCGAATTGGACCTGCTTGCGGCCGAGTTCGCGGTGCTCGGCGATCTGTTCTTCATCAGGATTGACGATGACGACGCCGCGATTGCCATCGATGATGACGGTGTCCCCCGCGGAGACCTCGGCGGTGATATTGCCGAGACCGACGACGGCGGGGATGCCCATGGCCCGGGCCACGATTGCGGTGTGACTGGTACGTCCGCCGACATCGGTTGCAAATCCCTTGACGTGCAGCTTGTCGAGCGCCGCCGTCTGGCTGGGGAGCATGTCGTGCGCAACGATGATGACGTCGTGCGTGAGGTTGGCCAGGTCCTCGCGCTTCTGACCGACGAGGTTGCGCATGACGCGGCGCTCGATGTCATAGATGTCTTTGATGCGCTCGGCGAAATACTTATCGCTCATGTCGCCGAAGGTCTGGGCGTAGCGGCGCATAACGATGGAGACGGCGTATTCCGCAGTCCAGCGGTTCTTTCCAATCTCGGCGATGACTTGCTTGAGCAGGGTGGGATCGCGGAGGATGCCCAAGTGGAAATCGAAAATTCCGCTGATTTCCCCGCCATGCATTTTGGAAACCTGGTCGCGCAGTCCGCCGAGATCGCGAGTGGAATCGGCAAGCGCCTTCTGGACGCGTTCGACTTCGGCCTGCTCGGTACCCGCGTCTACCTGACGGCGCGGCACGACGATGTCCTCGGCATCCAGCACGACAGCTGCGCCGATGACCACCCCAGGCGAAACACCGATTCCTTTCTTAATCTCCATGTCGTGGTAGCCAGTAGCCAGTAACGCCGTGCGCGAGTTTCTTGAATGTTAATCGCTGATCAACAAATCCAGTTGCAAAGGCGGATTGCCGCTTCGCCAGTTCAGCATGACCGCCGTCGTATGACTGAGCAGTTTCCGGGTGATTCGCGAGCACAAGTGCCACAAGTCACGCGCCCAGGTGCGCTGGCAATTGAAGCGTGTGGCCAGTTGCCCGATCACCGGCTCAATGATCTGACGCAATCGCGTCAGCAGCGCCGAACGCTGCGGCGTCGGATCGGAACTCTCTTTTCGAAACGGCGCGTACAACGCCAGCCCCTTGGCACGCAGCCGGTCGTTCTCGCGCGGGTTCCAGTAATTGCGGTCGCCGATGCCGACGGCTTCTTGCGTCGGAAGCAGCTCAAAAACCATGGGCCAGTCCGCGATGTTCGCAGGAGCGAGGGTGGCGGCGGAACAGAAGCCCCGATCGGTGCAACGCAGGTGCACGCGGAAACCGAAGAACAATGGCTCGCCGGTGGGGTCGCGGCCATAGGCGGCGATGCCGCGAAAAAGCTTGTGTTGCGGGGCCCGCTTGAAACGGCAGACCCGCAGCGGAAACGAATCGAACAGCAACAGCCTGGACGCGTCGGGACAAACCGGATCCTGCGACGGAAGCAACGCTGCGATTCTGTCCTGCAGCAGTTGCTTGACGTGCCACAGGTCGGCGGCGTGTCGGGCGAATCGCGTCCGGTCGGTTTGTCGCAGCGCGGGAAACTCGCGTTGGTGATGACGCCGAAAGTACTGCCAGATTCCCTTGTCGGTGTCGAGGCCCAGAAACTCGCCGGCCAGTTCCATGGTGATGACCTCGCTGTCGTGCAGCCGCGGGTCAGGCCCGCGTCGGCGCAGCGGCAGATTCAAAGCTTTCAGTTCCGAATCGATCAGGTAAAACAGGTGAAGCAAATAATCCTCGTACGTCATGGTCTCCTCCGTGAGACGGGTAAATCCAACTCCATCTGACGGGGAGACCTTCTTTTTAGGAACCCAAAAACCCGCACACGGCGTCAGTAGCCAGTAGAGGACGTTCTTCGGCTGGTTACGGACTACCCGTTACCGACGGCTCTTTTCTACTCTTCACCAAACTTGCTTTCGAACAGCTCGGCCAACTGCTGCACCGCTGTATCGGCATCATTTCCCTCCGCCTCAATCCTCAGCGGCGTCCCTTCGGTAGCGGCGAGGATGATGACCTGCATGACGCTCTTTCCGTCGGCGACCTCGGGCTCATCGCCGCCCTTGTAAACGGTCACCTTGCTCTGAAAGCGATTGGCCAGATCCACGAACTGCATCGCCGGACGCGCGTGCAGTCCGAGCTTGTTGCTGACGACGATGTCCCGGCGGGCCGTGGGCATGGGAAGAGTTGTTCAAGCCTTGCCCTGATCGGCTTCTTCGAGCAAGTCACAGATGGCCTCGCGCGTGGCACTCTGACGAAGAAATCGGCGGAACATGTCCTTCTGCAGGTTGGTGAAGACGATGTTCATCGCCTGCAGATGCTGCTGCGGCTGATTCTCCGGCGAGAGGAGCAGAACGATGCTGTAGACCGGCTGGTGGTCGAGGGCGGCAAAATCGATCCCTTGGATGCTACGACCAATGGTGCCAGCCATCTTGGTAACGGCGGGATGCTTCACGTGGGGAACCGCAACCCCTTTGCCAAAGCCGGTGGAGCCGTTGTGCTCGCGCTTGATGAGAGCCGTAACGACATCCTCAACTGAATCTTGTGCCAAAGCCCCCGCGGCCGCGAGCGAGGCGACCAGCTCGCAAAGGGCATCGTCGCGCGTCGTCGCCTTTAGATCCGCAATCACCGCCTGGGGCACAATAAAATCCTTGAGCTTCATAGGACGTAGAATACCTCTTGCGGCGTATTGTGGGGCCTTTTGGGCTGCGATGCAAAGGGGAGAGAGGCTTTGGGCGCGCCTGCCTTCGATTGTTTGCAGCGACGGGCGGCCTAAGTACCGGTTTCGCGCTTTGCCGGCTCTTCGCTGGGGTGTTTACGGTTGCGGTATTTCTTTTTGTGTTCGCTCAACTGGCGTTCGAGTTTATGGATGCAGCCATCCACACAGGCGTAGGCGTCGCCGTCATCATGGTGGGCGACAAACAGGTTGCGATGCTCCGCATTGACGATCATTTCGACCTGAATGCTCTCCTTCTTGTTGTCGAAAATCACCTCGATTTCCTGAATGCGGTCGTAGTACTTGCTGAGTTTGCCGGCCTTCTGGGTGGCGTAGGCTTTGAGAGGGTCGGTGACATCCATGTGACGGGATGAGACTGTAACGATCACGCGTTTGCTCCTTCCTGCGAAGGCTGAAGGATTCTGTTCAACTCCTTCAACCATTTTACCTTGTGGCGACGGATTTGGCGGCGCCGGATTGTGTTATCCTGCCGCTCGCCGCCCCTGCGGGGGATCCGTCTGCGTTTCAGCCACGATTCTGCCCGGCACGCTGGGGAGGGTCGAGGAACCGGCGTTGGGAGCGATCACCCCCCCACTGACGAGCATTCGCATGGCTTCTTCGACCGAAAGCGGTAATTCGACAACGGCCCGCCGCGGCACAATCAGGACGTAGCCGGTAAAGGCGGTCGGCGTGGAGGGCACGAAAACCGTCACCATTTCGTTGCCGGTGACCTCGGAAAGAGGCTTGAGCCCAGGCCCGGTCACCAGGCCGATGGACCATATGCCCTTTTCGTGGGGCTCGACTGCGACGACGTGGCTGGCAACGAACTGAGAGCGGCGGTTGGTCAGAATGAAGTCGGTTACCTGCTTCACCGAGGGATAAATCGCCCGGACAAGCGGGATGCGCATGACGGCGGCTTCGAGGAGGCGGTAAAATGTGCGGCCGATGAAATTTCCGATGAAAACGCCGACGACATAGATGAGAAGGACGGCAAGCAGAACGCCGAGGATGCGGGTTGAGACGTCGTCTCCGCTCCAGTAGCGGCCGATGTAGCCGGCTGGCTCGGAGCGGACGATGCCAACGCCGGCAAGCTCGAGCCAAATCCACTTGAGGCCGAAGATCAGGTGGCGGCCCAGATATTCCCAGAGGAAGTTCCAAGCCCATACAAGGAGCCAGAAGGTAATCAGCGTGGGCAGGAGGGCGGCGACACCGCTGCGAAAGAAGCGGCGGAAGTCCTCGCCAAAGGTCGGCCGGCCAGACATGCGATGATGTTCCGAAGAATCCGTCAAGGTCGTCGCGCCGCATGGGGTGTTCACATGGTCCCACGAGCTGGCACCTGTCAGATTCTAGACAGTTGCGAGAAAGATCAAATAGGACCCCGCTGCAAAGGGCGGATTGAGATCGTGCCTGCCGGACGTCCGATCCATCACGGGGATGGATTCGTTGCCGACGGAGGCGTCGTGGAGATTGTTGCCCCTTCAGCCGTAGGCGGCGTGGTCGAGATTACCGCGCCTTCGGCCGGCGGCGGGGTCGTGCTGATGCCTGCCGCCGGCGCAGTATCGAAGGGACTGGACGGCGCCTCGCCTGGCGTCGGCACGTTCACGGGCGTGCCAGCGGTTGGTACGTTCACCGGCGCGCCGGTATCCGGCGCCTCACTCATGGTTGCGCCGGCAGGCTGGCTCGTGGGCGCCTGGAGCTGCACCTCCGTCATCTGACCGACCGCGATGGCCAGCTTCTTGACCAGTGGATCGGAATCGTTCTCAAGCGGTTTAATGAGGCTCTTGGGCGCACCCTTGAGCTCGACCACGACCGGTGCGAGGAGGCGCGCTTCCCAGCCGGGATCCTGCATCATTGCGTGAAGCACGACCGGAAGATCGTGGTTTGTCGTGAGGAGCGAGAGGACGTAGAGGGCCCAACCGCGGACACTGGCGTCGGGATCGGCGGTGGCGCTGCGAATGCGATCGGCAAAGTGCGTCGCGAGCTCCTTGGCCTGCTGGTTGTTCACCTGTGAGAGTTCGTTGTAGTAGGTGGCCATCAACTCCAGTGAGGAGACTTTTTCAGCGGGGGTGCCGCTCTCGAGCGCCTTTTCGACTTTCTGGTAAACGTCAGGCGAGGTGTATGGCTCTCCCTCCCGTTCGATCAGGCGGGTCATCTCGACACGATAGCCGCCGGGGCCGTTGGTGATCTGGCCATTAATGGTCATGGGGTTGGTCATGCAGAGGGCGCCAACCTGGAAATACTTCTGGGGCGAATAGAGCAGGACCGCGGTCAGTTCGGAGGTATCGAGACGAACGACCTGGCTCATGCTCTGGCGCGCGGGAAGAACGAGGCGCTTGGTGATGCGATCGAAGGCCTCGGAGGGCAGCTGTCGCTGGTCGGCACCGCGAAGCTGGGCATCCATCCAGAGCCCTGGATGAATGATGCCGTCGGTGCCGACGGTAAGGTCGTAATCGCTGATGTTGGTGATCGTCACGCTAAGCAGGACCGGGTCGCCGGGCTGCAGCGAGGAGTTCACGGGATCGATCCGAAGAGAATAAAACAGTTGCGGCTGATCGATGATACTCATCCAGTCGCGCGGGAACTTGGCAAGTTCGAGGGTGAGCTGGTCTGCCACGGCTCCCGGAATCAGATGAATATTCTTTGGGCCGAACATCTCCGTGAGGGCGGCCCCGGTGAGTCCATCGGGATTCTGGCTCAAAAGCGCGCGGGCCTGCATATTGGCCTGAGTCTGCGCCGCGGGGGTATTGTCGGCCATGAGGACGAGCGCCGCTGCGGCGAAAGGATCCTTATCGGCGATCGGCTGGAGCGTCGCGCGGGCCTGGGCGACCTTCCCCTGCTTCATGAGTTGCCACCCGCGAAGACGGGTCAGGCCGGCATCGTTTGCAGGGACGACTCTTGCCATGGCGTTGAGCCAGGGTTCGGCATCGGCGGGTTTGTCGTCGAAGTAGATCTTGATCCAGCTCATCGCCTGAGCGAGGGTCGCAAACTGGCTCACGAGCTCCGGCTTGTTGGCCTTCTGGATGCGGGCAAGATCAGCTGCCACATCGACGGCGGGAACGTCGCTATTGGGGTCAACGGGTCGCGTCGTTGCGGTAGCGTCGCCCGCCTCATGGCGAAGGGCCGCCAGGCGGTTGGTCAGCGCGATCTGAGCCAGCCGGCTGGTCACCGTGAGCGTGTCCCTGTCTCCCATTGCCTTGTCGGCAATCAGCTTGAGAAGCCAGGCATTGAGAGAATCGGGGTCAATCGATGCGATCTTGCCGGCGATTAGGTCGGCGCTCTTGGCGTCGCCGCCGATGAACACCTCGGCCGCGTAGTCGGCGACCGCATCGCGTCCCGGGGTGCGCAGGCGCCGTGCGCGGATAGAGGTTCAGCGCCAGCGTGTACCACTGGAGCGACTGCTGAACCAGCCCGGCGTCCGCCAAGTCCTGGGCGACGGCAAGAACCAGGGCCGGCTGGTTGGGATTGCTCTTGAGCATGTTCAGCATGCCCGAGAGCTTCTCGATCGGCGTGCCGTTCTGCTCGGTCTGGAACTTGATGCGGAGGGCCCGCAGATTGAGGGGATTCAGGCGGAGCGCCTGGTCGATCATCTTCATCGAGTCGGCGTCCTGCATGTGCTCGGCCAGAAGCTCAGCGCAGCGGACCGCGGCGTAGGAGCGAACGGACTGCGAGATCGAGTTGCGGCCGACGAGGTCCTGAAGATAGGCGATCTGCTTGTCCACCGTGTCGATCTGGTTCAGATAGATATCGATGGTCTGGACCTGGGCGCCTTCATCGTTGCGGCCTTCGTCGGTCCGGCGGTAGGCGGCGAGGATTTGCAGAGCCCGCGGACCATCGTCTTCGCGCAAGAGGGCCTCGATGAGCAGGCGCTGAATGCGGGGCTCTTCGGGGTCCAGGCGGTAGGCTCCCTCCAGCAGCGCGACGGTCGCGGGCCAGCTCGACTTCACGATGGGTCGGGCGGCAGGAGGCCCTGGGCCATGCCGTAGGCGATCCGTTCGGCAAGAGGCGGATTGTGGTCCGGCGCAGCCGGCTCGGTGGCGGGCGCGATGGAAGGCGTCGGTGTCTGTGCCTGCGCCAGCACCGCGAGAGGAGCAGAGCAGACGGCAGTCACGGTCACAGCGGCAATCAGCCGTTTGGTTCTTCCAAGCATCCGTTATTGCCCTTTGAGTAATGAATCGGCAAGTTTCGTTCCCGGCAGCCCCATTGAAGCTATCGCACAATCATCCCAATCGAAAGCTCACGCAAACGCGTGGCGTGGCGGTTGAAATTGTCCATCCTGAGCATTATCGGTCAGATCCGGGTGTTTCCGCCGACGATATCGCCGGTGAGGCCGACCAAAGCTCCCAGAGGACCGGGCGAGAGCGTGTCAGATCGGCCACATCGGCCAGGAGCTCGGCCCGTCGCCGCAGCCAGTCGCTCCAGTCCTGCCGGCCGACTTTTCTCGCGCCGAGGGCCAGAAGAGCCTGTACGCGGGCGGATTTTGCGGCTGGCAGCAGCTCGGCCAGCTCCGCTTTGGCCGAAACCTGCGAAAACAACGAGCCCCACGCATGGATGCGCCTCGTAGTCAAGTTGCAGCGCCATCAGGTTTATGGCCTCGTGAAGGCTCAACCGCTGCTGATATAGACTTACGAGCTGCTGATACGCTCCGTTCAGATCCCCCATTTCCAACAGGGCCTCGGCCAGCATGAGGCGGGTGGGGCGCTCGAGGTTTCGGGCCGAGCCCATCCGTTGCTGCAGGAGAGCCCGGCATAGCTGGGCACAGTCCTCCCACCGCCGCTGGGCGTGGCGAAGCATGGCCAGGTGGTGCATGACCATGAGCTTGGCCGCCCGGAAGAGCGAAAAGCTGCGCAAGGCGGATTCGATCTGATGCTCGGCGAGGTCGAGTTGGCCCGACGCGATCAGACCGGGTGAGGCGGCGGCCAAGCGCGATCCCTTGACGCTCTGATAGCTCAGGCCGAGCCAGACGGCGGCGACGAGCGCCAGGACCACCATGCCGACGTATCCCCCGCCGGGGAAGATCAGGCCAATCAGTGCCCCAACAGCCAGGACGCAATTGAGAACGGTGCCCAGGGTCAGGTCGCGGCGGAAGCGGGAGATAGCGCGTTGGGCGGGGATCATGCCTGCACCCCGGTTGCCGTTGCGGGTGCCGGCGACGCGTCCGAGGGCGCTGCGGCTGCCTGAAACTTCGAACGCAGGGATGCGACCTCGGGATAGCGGCGTTCCAGTTCGACTGGGTCCTCGAGCAGCGTCGCCTTGTTGTACATCTGTTGCGCCTCGGATTCTCGCGAGAACATGTCGTAGGCCTTGGCAACGAGGGCGTAAGCATCGCCCATGCGGTGGCCAAGCTGCTCGCGCAGAGAGGCAAGCGCTTTATCGAAGACCTGGATTGCTTCCTCGGGATGGCCGGTCTTTACGTCGCGATAGAGTTCAAGCAGCGCCAATCCGGCCGAGTCGCGGTCCGGCGTCAGTCGGCGCAGCTCGGACATGGCCCGGTCGGCATCGACCAGGTGATCCTCGCGGAGCATCGCCATGGCCCGGCCCAGGCGCAGGGCGTAATCGGTCCCGTCATCAAAGCGGATCTGCTCCAGCAGATGATCCTGCACGGTAATGACATCGTCGAACTGGTGGTATCGCGCCAGGACGCTGGCCAGAAAAATCAGGCCCTGGGCGCGGCCCTGGGGGGTTCGCATGGGCGCCGAGAGCATGCCCTCTAGCATCATGGCGGCCTCGGGCCAGCGGCGAAGCTGCATGAGTTCCTCGACCGCTTCGAGTTGTTTCATCTCGGCCCGCCGGCGGGCGACGGCGGTGTTGGTCAGGAGGATCGTCCCGGCCACCACCGCGAGCATGAGCAGCGGGGAAATGACCTCGATCGCAGTCTGCCAGGCCTTGTACTGGCTGGAGAGCCAGGCGCTGAGCAGCACGATGATGGCAAACGCGGCCAGACCATAGCCGAACCAACTCTGGTGCGGCCGGGGCTGGCTGGAGTGCAGCAGCGTGCGAACGTCGATGTGCAGGGGATTCGATTCCATCTGCGCGAAGGGATTGTAGGTGGGCCGGGAAAGAATGAAAGGCGTGGGCTGCTTGAAATGCGAGCGCCCTTAGCGACAGTCGCAGCCGAAGCGTTCCTACCGCGTCCAGCGCATCTGCACGCAGCGCCAGAACATGCGCTGGCTCACCGCCGCACTTGCGCCCTGCTCATCCTACTGGTCCCCGCATGTCGTCCACCGGTTTCGGCAATGTCGTCGATGCGCCTAGCTGGCAGAATGCTGTGCGATCCGGTTCCTTACATCCTGCCGCAATCCGTTGAGCCAGGCCCGTATCGCGCCCGGCTCATCGCTTGGCAAGTAGCTGGAGCCCAGATCTTCCGTTATTGTCCGACGCAAGTCTTGCTGATCCGATTTCTGTTCCAAGAGATAGGTGAGCCCAGCATCGACTTCACGAAGATAGGGCAGCGGAAGCCCGTCCAGATATTCGGCAACAACCGCATCGGGGTCGACGGCGTCAATCCACCAGTCCTGGTGAAAGCACCCAGCGAACAACTGGTAGAGCCAAGGGAACTTCGACTGGATCTCCATGTTCTTCCCCGAAGAAGCATAAGGCATCAGCAAACGTGTCTGCAACGTGGGAGGCCACACCGCCTCTCCCTGCTCCGGCACCCCGACGCGTTGCGCGATGTTCACCGGCTGTGTGAGGATCTGCCAGGCATCGTCGGCGAAGACGCCGGTTGTCGTGCTGTAGTCGCCGCGCAAGACCGTCCGGCTGATCTGCTTAACCGAATCCGGCCCCGCCAATCCCTGCCCGGCGCCGCCAAGCTCCCGCTCGGACACAGTGCTCCCCCGTCATCGTCAGGGGCGCTGAATTCTCCCCATCGGCCAGCATCGCCTCCCGACTGCCCCTGTCCGCCGCAAATCCCCAAACAAACGGTCGGGAAAACCTTTACGACATATTGACCTCCGCTTGTGCAAAAGCTCGGACCCACACCGTACTCTCACCGTACCTACACCGTGCAAACGCCACTGCGACAAAATGGCCGACAAGGCCAAAGGGAAAGGCCGGATGGGGACCTTCAGAATCCTCGCTACCGGATGCCGGCAAGCCAACGGGCCTTGCCTTTTCGCCCCGCCTGCCCAGGGCCCCCCTGCGGCGCAAAACCCTGCACCGGCGCAGGTTCAGTGGATAAAATGCCAACCCATCCCGGCACGCTGATTAGCGCCGGGCGTTCAGTCAATCATAGTCATACCGCCATGAATGAACTCATCATTCCACCGAGTGTCGCCCGTGATCCGAAAGCCGTCGAGATGGCACGGGTGTGGCACGCTTCGGGAAAGCAACACATTTCGCTTAACGCCCCCCGGCTGGAAAGATCCTGCGGCGTGGGGCCTTGTAACACTACAGCGCTGGATCCTTCCTAAGTCCTTATCCGCTCATGTTTTTGCTCACCGTTTCCAGCCGCCAATGGCCGACACCGGGATGTAGAGTTAAAGGACCGCATGCTTCTGACAGAATCCTCTCCCGCACCATCGAGGCGCCAGGCAGCCCTTACTCGCCGCAAGCCCTATAGGGCCTCCGGGTCGCTTCGGCAACGCCTTGAGCGCCTGCGCTAAGAGCCCGTTTGTGATGAAGCATCCCAACAGAGGACATTCCGATCCCATGTTACGCCCAAATCTCCTCCCGGCCCACACCGTACTCTCACCGTTGTAGTACCGTTGCCTCCCCACCCCTCTCCGAACCCGGTTTTTGCCCCTTCTGACGACTTGGTGGTCCGAACATGACAATTTGCCGCACCGGCCGAGCGGCCAGAGGGGCCCTTTGAGCACTTCGGCGCCGGATCGTCCGTAAGTCATTGTCTACTCATGTGTTGAACGCAGTTCTGGACTGAACTCGCCAGCTTGGCGCTGCCGTGCTAGAAGTATCGCAGAGTTCCTGTCCCAAAAGGCGCTCGTCTGGTGTTTATCATGTGATGGAACAGATAACCGACGATTGGGATATTCTTCAGACCTACGCCCGCGAACATTCCCAGCAGGCGTTCGCCGCACTCGGGGCAAAATACGCGGGGATGGTCTTCAATACCGCGCTTCGCCGCACCGGTAACCGCGACCTGGCCGAGGATGTGACGCAGGCGGTGTTCATTGTCCTGGCGCGGCGGGCGGGGCACCTGCGGCCCAGCGGCTCACTGGGCGCGTGGTTGCACAAGACAACCCTCAACGCCTCGGCGAACGCCCTGCGATCGGAATCGCGGCGGCGGAAGCATGAGCGGGTGGGGGCGCGGCCTGAAGCCGTTACCGATCCCACCGCGGGTACCGATCTGGCCGGCGAGATCGACCAGGCCCTCCAGCGAATTGGCCGGAGCGACCGGGAAATCCTCTGCCGGCATTATCTGGAGGAGCGGCCGATTGCCGAGATCGCCCAACGGTTGGAGCTGAGTCATGATGCGACGCGAAAGCGCGTCACTCGTGCCCTCGAGCGCTTGCGCGGGAAGCTTGCGGGTCATCAAACCATAGGTATCGCCGCTATTGCCGGTGTCCTCTCCGCCGGCGGCGCCTCGTCTTCGCACGCCTCGGCGGCGGCCATCGCTTCCACGGCAGTTGCGGGTGGGCAGAACGGCAGCGCGTTTACCCTCGCCGCGAATGTCATTCGGGGTATTCGTCTGATGACGATGGCCAAGGCGGCCGTTGTGGTAACAATGGTGGTGATTAGTGCGGGCGCGGTGACGTCTGCCGTCGTCCAGACCAAAGCACGTCCGCCCGTTGCGGCAACGCAACCGGCTGCCGCTCAACCGACGACGCTGCCGACCGATCTGATCGCCCGCGCCCGTGCCGCAGCGAAAAACGTTCGATCTTTCTACTTCACCATCGACACAGATATGACATATAAGCCCAGCCACGCGGAAGTGTTCGTTGACGGATGGGGGAAGCAGCCGAAGCTGGCTCAGATCACCACCATCGGCATGGTTCAGAAAGTGCATCTATACGACGCCCAAAGCGGAACATCCTGGAACTACGCCCGCGGCGGCCAGCTCCTGGGCGTGACTCAGGACGAGGACAAGCCATTTGCAGGGTTCTTGCAGTTCATGGAGTGGTACAAGATGCCGGGCATCCGCCGGGATGCGGCTGAAGACAAGACGGTCAACGGCACTAAACTTCAGGCATTCTCAGCGTCCTTCCCCCCGCAACTGCTTCGACTGTGGGTAGACGAAAGGGGCTACCTGCGGCTGATGAAATTGACCAACGCGACCAACGGCGAGGAAGGCAACGGACGCTTTGAATGGAACGTTCCGATCGATCCATCGCACTTTGCGCCACCGGTGGGGATGAAATCCGTCAACCCGCACGAGTATCTGCTGTCGCAATATCCGATCGAAGGCGCAGTCTTCAAGAAAGAGATCTGCGGCATGACTTTCTGCATTCACCGGATGCAGCAGGGCGACGATGGCTTGATCTATCTGGTCACTTCGACCCGTCTGGCACCGCGGTTCAAGAGGCTTCCGGTTGGGTCTTGGGATCATATTGGCTCGTGCACCGTTGATGGTGAGATTCTGAATGAGAAGAACATTGTCACGAGTCGGATGTGTCAGGTGCAATGTCTTGCGGTGCTTGCCGAATCGGGAGTTCGTATTGACTGGCGGGTTTTGATCCCACTGGGGCGTTCTCCCGTCAAAGAATTTGTGGTTCGAGCCTCGACTACCAACCAGCTTGCCAAAGCGCTCAAATCAGCGGGCATGCCGGAGACACAAACCCTCATCGTCCCCGCCAAGCCGGTGGATGGTGCCCGGATGCCTCTGGGCCAATTTGTCTCTGAAGCCTACAGAACGACCCTCAAGCTGGACCCCATCCTGCATTCGGCGAATCTGCTAACCGTTCGGAAGGGCAGAAATGGATCCGAGTTCTCGATCACCATGCCGCCCGAAACGATCTCCGAGCGGGATTTTTTGTCGCAGAGTCAGAAAAATATTCGCGAGGATCTGGTTCGTTACGAGCCTTGAGTCCAGATGGGCCAAAGCCCGCCGTTGGTGCATGACCTCATTCGCCCCTGGCAAAGTTTTGGTCCTAAAAACGAATCCCTGGTGGTTTTCCTGTCCTCATCCCACACTGTTACGGGGATGAGACAGTTGATGACAGCGCAAACCACCGATTGGCAACTTCTTGAAGCCTACGCCCAACATCGCAGCCAGGATGCATTTGCCCGCCTGGCGGCGGGATCATGCTGATCCGTCAGGTCCTGCAAGTTCAACCAGGAGAGCACGATGAGCAGTGAACAGGCGGCACCCCAGACCAAAGGTGTGACGGTGGAGTTGCTTGCAGCGGTTGACCTTGGCCCTGAGATCGAGGGTATGGCGGGGCGCCAGCTTCAGGATGCGCAGGGTAACCATTGAGGCCGGAGGCGTCTTCGGGCCGGTTCACGACCATAAAGACAGGCCGGGCATCGTCTACATCCTGCAGGGAACGATCACGGACCATCGCAACGGCCTCGCCACCGACTATGGGCCGGGCGTGGGCTGGCCCGAGGACAGGAACACCACGCACTGGCTTGAGAACAGGGGAACGATCCCGGCGGTGGAAATCTCGGTCGATATCGTCAGGCAAAAGTAAGCTCAGGCGGCAAGGCGAAGAGCCTGGAGGGGGACGATAATTCCCGCAGCTTGACCGTATACCACTCTGGGGCTCAGGCGCGAAGGTGGCTCGCCGAAGTCCGCAGAAGCTGCGATCAGCACCTCCGGCCCCTCGCCCGACCCATCCCCTTGGGTCAAAGAGGTCAATAGATCCGCCGCGCTGGCGTCTAATTCTGGATTCCCCCTTTCGGGTTGTCCGGGAGACAAAGGATGAACCGCGAGTTTGCCCTAAATGCAAAAGGCCGTACTGGAACCGACCACGACAAGACAAGAAAAGAGTGTCCAAACGAAAATGGGCCGGTGGATGGTCTACTCCACCCACCGACCACGACAGACCGGACCTATTGGAGATCCGGGAACAGTGGATACGGATCGTTAGTTTTCGGGCGAACAAAAATGCCGCGAGACTTTGATCGGCGAATCCGAATGGCTTCCAGAACCGAATCTTCAGACTTCGAATCTGGCGTTACCGGGGAATCAACCCCTGGCGGTTGTGCAGGAACGGCGTCCTGCGCGCGGAATTGGTGTGATGGCTCATTCATGGCCACCTCCCAAAAAGCGCGCTTGCCAGTTGTCGGGGAAGGTGATACCGTATCGGTGGTTTAAGCCTTTACGGGGTTCTAACCCCGTTCCGGTGGCAAGCGCTAACTTGCTCGCCGGAAACGAGTTTCGGCGCGGTCGGGGATGCAACGAACATCTCCGACCGTGCCAGCTCATCAGTGTGAGATATTTTCCCTGTTAGGCGACACCTCCCTCATTCTTTAGCCGCTGAAACACCTCTGCCTTCAGCCGCCACATTTTGGTTTTTTGGTTTCTCGGGTGATCGTGTTGTTCAAATACATCTCCTGCTCGTGCGCAATAAAGGGCATTCGCAACAACCTTGGAATCTAGCCCAGAGAGCTTCGGGATTTCGGGGGTTGATGCCAACGCGTTATTTCGGCTTGCGAAGAACCTCGATACCCTGTCGATGCTGCTTCCTACTCTCGCTACCCCGCGATCCGCTGCGATCCCGAGCGGATTCGGCATGACAGATACGTCGCCGTTATGGCCAGATGGCTCTTGCGGTCGCGCATTCACCGCCGAGAGAATCTGCTCCAGAATTTCCGGATATTCTTCAAGGATCTGGTCGATTTGGCGGGCCGCAGCCGCTAGTCCCTCGTACCGTTCTGCCAGTTTCGCGGCGATGTTGATTTTCTCAGCCATTTGGTCTCCGAACTCGGGAGTTCCTGTAAAGCTGGGGACATCGTAGTGACTTTTTTATGGGGCGTCAACATTTTCTCTGATCTCATGTCCACAAAAATTGCCGACCCACCCCCGAAAGCCCAATATTCCGTGAGGAAAAGATTAGGAATGGCCAAGAACACCGGAAAGATCCTGCGCAGTGCCGAATTTATGCTGATTATGCGGAGAATCGAGCGTTCCGTTGTGCGGCCCGCCACTTCGTTGTGCAGTTTGTTCCCGTTGTGCAAAGCCCTGAGGATGGGAACGCTAAAGGTGACCTCCAGGATTCCGGCCGTCACGTTGTCCGCCTCGGATCAAATCTGAGGAACCCAAACGGGTCGCGTCTATTTCCTAGCGCCTCCGCGCCTCCGCCGTGCGAAGATTTCGCGGCTACGCGCCGCGAGCCTGGACGGCGTAGGTACGCTGCGCCTATGGCTCCGCTAGGGAATCGGGCACGGCCCGATACCTACGCCACTTCCAGCTTGAAGACCGTGATCTCCGGCTTGCACCAGTGCTCGACGCGCTGGCCGTAGGAGAGGCCGCGGTTGACGTAGAGGTGGCGGCCGTGGACGGTGTAGTAGCCGTGGGTGTAGTGCCGGTAGCGCCTGGGGAACAGGCGCCGGCCCAGGGCGGTCTTGCCGATCTGGCGGCCGTGGGTGTGGCCGCTGAGCATCCACTGCCAGGAGTAATCCAGCAGCTCCGTGACGTTGGCGGGATTGTGGTTCAGGCAGATGGCCGGCAGATGCGGATCGAGGTTCCTCCAGGCGGTTTCGGCATCGAGGTGGCCGGACCATTCATCATCCAGGCCGACGATGGCCAGCGGGGTTCTGGCGCCGTTGGCTTTGAGCAGGAAGGTCTGGTTGCGCAGGACGACCAGGCCGTGGCGGACGAGGCTGTCCTCGAGGTGCCGGGCGCGGCGCTTTCCGCGGGCGGACTGGTCCTTGCCGAACATGGTGTAGTCGTGGTTGCCGAAGGTGCAGATCACGCCGTGCGGCGGCTTGAGGTGCGAAAGCAGGCGGGCGACGCGATCGGAATAGCGATAGCCGCCGGTGACGAGGTCACCGGTGACGACGACGAGGTCGGGACGCAGCTCGTTGATCCATTCGACGTATTGCAGGAGGATAGCGCCGCCAGACCATGGGGCTGTAATGCAGGTCGGAGATCTGGACGATCTTCATGCCCGCCATGGCGGAGTCGAGATTGGCCAGGGGCATTTTGCGGCGATGGATCTCGACCCAGCGGCGGCTCATGGGCAGGCCGTGGATGCCGGTGAGCCCGACGCGGGAGACGGTGTTCCAGATCGCCTTGCGCCAGCGATGTTGTCGGCGCCACTGGGGGTTTTGAAGATACTGCCTGACCACTGCTGTACCCGCTGACTGCTCGTCGTCTTAGCCTTCGATCATCGCCAGGGCACTTCGATTTCGTCTCTGGCGTGGGCGTCGCCGGTACGAACGGCGGCGTCGATGCCGGCGCGATAGGCGGCTTTGGCCTCGTCGAGGTTGCCGTTGGCCTCGTGGATGAGGCCCTTCTGGTGATAGGCGTAGCAATAGCCGGGATCAACGGCGATGACTTTGTCGAGGTAGGCCAGGGCCTCAGCGCTACGGCCAAGTTTTTTCAACTCCAGGCCCGTGCCGTAGAGCAGGAAGGCGTCATTGGGCTGGCGTTCCAGCATGCTCGTGAGTTTGTCCAATCGGTCGCTCATGCGGTCATGGTAGAACGATTGCTGTCCCTGCGCGACTGGCGCAGATGATGCCCGGCCGGGACGCTGGGCATCGCCACTGCCGGCGCACGTGCGAAGAAGCGCCGCCGCAAGGTGATTGTGAATGGGTGCGGGATTCCGTAGGTTAGTGCCGCTTCGGTTGTTTTCGGGCAGGAAGATCGCAAGCGACGGAAGGGAAAGATGATCCTGGCAGGCGACATCGGTGGAACGAACACGCGGCTGGCGCTGTTCGATGGAGAGTTGAAGCTGCTTGACGAACAGACGTTCGAGAACGCGAACCGTCCGGGGCTGGAGAGCGCGGTGGCGGAGTTTGTGGCGGGGTTGCCGGCAGGGAGCACGATTGAGGCGGCGTGTATCGGAGTGGCCGGCCCGGTGACCGGGGGGCAGGTGAAGCTGACGAATCTCAACTGGGTAGTCGATGAGCAGAGCCTGGCGCGGAAGCTCGGGACCGAACGCGTGGCACTGGTCAACGATCTGCGCGTTCATGCCGAAGGCATCGAGTTCCTCAAGCCGGAGAACGTGATTTCGCTGAACACCGGAGAGGCCGACCCTAAGGGAAACCGGGCGGTGATCGCCGCGGGGACGGGGTTGGGCGAAGCGGGGTTGGTGTGGGATGAGCGGGCGGGCCATCATCAGGCGGTGGCCTGCGAGGGTGGACACTGCGATTTTGCGCCGCAGAGCGAGCGCGAATGGGAGCTGCTGGGGTTCCTCAAGCGCCGGAACAAGCCGACGAGCTGGGAGGCAGTTCTATCGGGGCCGGGGCTGAGACACCTGTATGATTTTCTGGTCGGCGAGGAACAGATGGGCGCATCGGCGGCACTGGCCGAAAAGGATCCGACGCCCGAAGTGATCTCGGCGGCGGCGGCAAAGCGGAGCAATCGTGCCTGCATCGAGGCGATGGGCATGTTCATCGCATTTTACGGGGCTGAGGCGGGAAACCTGGCGCTTAAATACCTGGCGACGGGTGGGATCTATATCGGCGGCGGGATTGCACCGCTGGTGGCGGATCAAATCGCCGGGGCCCGGCGTTCCTCGAGCGTTTTAGCAACAAGGGACCGGAGAATATCCAGAAGCTGCTCAAGCGCGTGCCGATCCGCATCATCAACTCGCCGCTCAATGCCCTGTATGGGGCGGCCAATCACGCGCGACGCATGTTCGCAGATCGCTGAATTCATGGTGGATGCAGGCGATTTTACGGGGCGCGGGAAATGGCCCCGGTGGTAAAATGTACGCATGGCCAACCACAAACGTCGTCGTTCCCGTCGGGTGGTGCGCTGCGTTCTCTGCACCACACATCGCTGGCTGGGCAATTCGAAAGGAAGATTCAGGCGCTCGAACGCAATCGGCGCTCGATCGGGCAGAGCGGGAGCAGCGGTCGGTTTCTGAATCGATGTGAGATCGGAAGCGCGATCAATCAACCGATGGCCTGTCGCAGGCAGTGGATCGCCTGATACCACTGAGCGCAGGTGCGGTCTGTCTCGTGCTTGAGCAGGCGGGACAGGCCGCCGAAGTCGCGGTCTTCCAGCGCCTCGCGGATGTCGCGGAGGTGGCCGCTGAACTCGGCGAGCAGTTCGGTGAAGATCCGCCCTTCCACGCGCAGGCAGGAGAGATCGATCCGCAGAAGCTGGGCGGTCTTCAAGACCGTTTCCTGGGCGTGCTGCCAGTAGCTGAAGCAGCCGGAGAGTTTCTCCATCGCGGGGGCGGCCTGGCTCTTGTCGAGGAGTTCGAGCGATTCAGCACGGAGGCGATCGGCTTCGTGAAGCTGGACCTCGACATCGTTCAGAACGCCGCGGGCCATCTCGCGGGGGTCGGCGGTTTCGATGAAGATGGTGTGGCCGGTGAGGGGATGCCGCTTGAGATGCGAGCGGTCGGGCTCTTTGCCGTCGATGAGAACCTGGACAACCAGGCGGTTATCGCGGCGCAGGATAGGCCAGAAGCTGCCCGACGTTCCTAAGTCCCAGCGACTCAACTGCCAGTGGCTGGTGATCGACAGTGACCGACATCGTCACTCCTTGGTTCTGGCCCACTGATGCAATATCGACCGTTTGACGAATAATACTTGATCAGGTCCGATAAAAATGGGAATACCTCACTCGGCGAAGCCGCCATGGCGGCTCCCCATCGCAATAGACCAGGGCAACTGATGACCGATACGGAACGCCTGACCCAGCTTTTTGACGCACAGCACACCTGCATCTCGATTCTGACGCTCGAGGAAGAGGAGGCCATGGATGTGGTGCGCAACGCGGCGCTGGATCGGGGACTGGAGGTGCTGATCTGGTCGGTGACGCAGGGTGTGCGGGATGGGTTGCTCGCCAAGCCCCCGATCGTGATGGACAGCGAGCATCCGTCGGCGGCGCTGTATTACCTTTCTACGCTGAAACGGCGGCTGGTGGCGGTGCTCTTCGATGTGTCGGATCACCTCAAGGACCCGCGCGTGCTGCGGATGCTGCGGGAGACGATTGACCAGATCGCCGACTACCGGGGGCATCTGATCCTGATCGATCATGCGGGCGAACTTCCGCCGGCCATCGCGGCGGTGGCAACGCCGTTCGAGCTGTCGCTGCCGGACGAGAAGGAACTGGAAGAGCTTCTGCGTCGCGTGCTGGTGGAGCAGAGCGTGCCGACGCCGGTGCACGTGAACCTGACGCGCACGGATCTGGAGACGATCATCCGCAACCTGCGCGGACTGACGAGCCGGCAGGCGCGGCAGGTAATCCTCGACAGCATCAGCGAGGATCGCACCCTTGATTCGAAAGACATCAACCTCGTGCTGGCGCAGGAGCGCAAGCAGCTTCAGAACCTGGGGCTGCTGGATTTCGTGGAAGCGCCGGTGGATCTGGACGAGATCGGGGGACTGCGGCGGTTGAAATACTGGCTGGAGCAGCGTCACGAGGCTTTGTGCGATGAGGCGGTTCGGTTCGGGCTCCTGCCGCCCAGGGGCGTGCTCATGCTGGGGGTGCAGGGCGCGGGCAAGAGCCTGGCGGCGAAGGCGGTGGCGACGGCGTGGCAGCGGCCGCTCTTGCGCTCGATGCCGGAGCGCTGTACGACAAATACATTGGTGAATCGGAGCAGCGTTTGCGGGATGCGCTGCACCAGGCGGAAATGATGTCGCCAATCGTGTTGTGGATCGACGAGATTGAGAAGGCGTTTGCCTCAGCGGCATCGCAGAGTGCCGACGGCGGGCTTTCCAAGCGGATGTTCGGGCATCTGCTCACCTGGATGCAGGAGCATCGGAGCCCGGTTTTTCTGATCGCGACGGCGAATGATATCGAGGCGCTGCCGCCGGAGCTGTTGCGCAAGGGGCGGTTCGACGAAATCTTTTTTGTGGACCTGCCGGATGAGGATGCGCGGCGGCATATCTTTCAGATTCACCTGCGCAAGCGCGAGGGATCCGGCGAAATTTGACATCGATCGTCTGGCGGCTGAATCGGCTGGGCGCAGCGGAGCGGAGATCGAGCAGGCGATCATCGCGGCGATGCACAACGCGTTTGCGGTGCGGGAGAAGCTGACGACAGACTACGTGGTCGCGGCGTTGAAATCGTCGCCGCCGCTGTCGGTGACGATGGCGGAAAGCATTGCGCGGCTGCGGGCGTGGGCAAAAACGAGGTGCGTGCCGGCGGATTGAGTGCCGACCTGCACGGATGGCTGAGCCATCAAGTTGTTTGAGCGCATCCCGGCACGTCAGACAGACGCTTGCGGTGTTGCGACGGCATTCCAGGAAGCCTGAGCAATTGCCGCCTGCTCTTTGAGGCGCTTGCCCAACTGCTCAAGCATGCGCAGGTACAAAAACAACAGGACAAGCATTCCCAAGCCCAGGATTCCTATGAAGCAGGGCAACACCGGCGATGGCCTGCCCATGGAGGCTGCCAGCATCCTGCCTGCAAAACCAATAAGCAGAAACAGAACATAGCTCCCGCCAAGGGTGAGCTGCAGGAACCCGGCCCGCTTGGCCAGATGCTTGTCGGGAACCCGCTCGGCGAGCTTTCCCAAATAGCCAATCAAGACAATCCATCCGATCGCGCCGATCAGGGCTGCCAGCGCATGCGCGACCGCCAATCCCTGATGCACTGGCGGCGGCATAGCCATCGCCCGTTCCCCGAGTTGAAGCACCGTGCTGATCACACCGACGATCAAAGAGTATCGGATCAGCTTTCGGCTCCGCCCATACTGATCCTCACCCACGCCGCTGGGATCCGATTCGGTAAGCATCCAGGAGCCGGCCAGGCTGAGTGCATAGGCGGCAACCATAATCAAGGGCATGAAGAGCGCGACCTGCGGCCCGAGCGCCGCCATCAGGGCTACCGCGGCCAGTGCCCCCAGGATAGCGACGACCACCGAGAGGATGATGAGTTTTGCGCCGCGCCAGCTTCGCCACCCAGCGGGGGTCGGAATAGCGCAGGAGATCGCCGCGCACGGAAAGACCGACGGGAGATCCGCACTCGGGGCAACGACCCTGAACGTCGAGGCCGCGCAGGTTATAGCCGCACTTGCGGCAAGGCACGTCCTGGGCAACCGGACCGACCGCTTGCTCCGGTTGCGGCATCGGCGGTGGAATGAAACCCGACATGTTTCCCCTTTCGTTTGGAAATGCCTCCGTCTTGGCAGAAGCCTGCTATACCCCGGTCTCCCCGCGCACACAAGAGAACTTCTGGCAGCAGACAGGCTGTGATCGGGCGGGCGCGAGGCTAGGCCGTGGTCGGCAGGTACATGGTGAAGGCGGTGCCTTTGCCGACTTCGCTGGTGACTTCGATGCGGCCGCGGTGGTGCTCGATGATTTCCTTGCAGATCGCAAGTCCGAGGCCGGTGCCTTTGCTTTCACCTTTGCGGACGGTGCCCTTGGTGGTGAAGAAGGGCTCGAAGATCTTGTTCAAGAACTTGTCGGGAATGCCGGGGCCGGTGTCGATGACCTGGATGCGGGCCTGGCCGGTGTCCAGCGTGTTGGCTTTGATGGTGAGTGCGCCGCCGGCGCCCAGCATGGCCTGGCGGGCGTTGATGAGGAGGTTGAGCAGGACCTGTTCGATCTGAACGGGGTCGCCGTAGATGGTCACGCCCGGCTGGATCTGCACCCGAAGGGCGATGCCGTCTTTCTGGGGGTCGCGGGCGAGGACGAGGAGGACCTCGTCGACGAGTTTCTGGACTTCGATCTTGCCGAAGGTGGACTCGCCGCGTGCCAGGCCGAGCATGGAGGTGCAGATCTTTCCGGCCTTGGTGGCGCTGCCGAAGGCTTTGGCGAGGGCCTTCTTGATCAACTCCATATCGGGCTGGTTGCGATCGATGCTCTGCAAGGCGTATTGGGAATAGCTGACGATTGGCGTGAGGAGGTTGTTGAACTCGTGAGCGATGACGGCAGCGATGGTGCCAATGGTGGCCAGGCGCTGCGATTCGGTGAGCTGTTCGCGCAGGAACTCAAGTTGCTGCTGAGTCGCAGCAAGCTCTCTAAAAAATGTGTCGTCTGCGGCCGCTGCCGCGGGTTTTTTATCGCTCACGCCTTTGATGTATCGGTTGACCCGCCGGAGAGGCTTCAGCGGGGATTTCAATTGCGGCAATCATGCTGTTATCGGCGCAAGTGAGCGCGCTGACGTGCCGGAATCTGCAGTTTATCATGCGTGGAAGCTCATGATCGTTATCGCCAACACCGGCGGCATCGCCGCAACCAATTGTTATCTCGTCGGAGATGAAACAGCCAGGCAGGCCGTTGTCTTCGATGCCCCCAACGATACGGTTGCCCCCCTGCTCGATGAGGCACAGCGACGGGGCTTCGACGTAATCGGCCTATGGCTGACTCACGGGCATTTCGATCATACGGCGGATCATGCGGTTGTGACGGCGCGGTTTCCCAAAGCACAGATCCTCATCCATCGATTGGACGAGCGTAAGCTGATCTCACCGGGCAGTTCCATGTTCGCGCTGCCGTTTGAGATCCCGCCTCGCAAGGCGGATGCGTACGTCGAGGACGGGCAGAAGCTAGAGGTGGGCGAGATTGAGTTTGAGGCGCTCTACACGCCTGGGCATTCGCCGGGGCACGTGATGTACTATGCGGCCAGGGAGAAGGTGCTGATCGGCGGAGATTTGATCATCATGGGGGCAGTCGGCCGGACGGATTTGCCGGATTCGGACGAAGAAGCATTGTTTCGTTCGATCCGGCGGGTGATGGTGCTTCCGGGGGAGACGCAGCTGTTGCCGGGACATGGATCGCCGTCGCTGCTCTCACAGGAGCGGGAGAACAACCCGTTCGTTCAGATGGCGATGCAACAATTGAGATAAGACAAGAGCCGCGCCGAGTGAGCGCGGCTCAGCGTCTTCAACGAATGGGTTTCGACCAGCTTATCCAGCGGCGGGTTTGTGCTCCTTCGGAGCAATAAGCTTGAGGTCGAGCGTGGTGGTTTCGCCTGCCTTGACCATGATTCGCTCGTGGGCATGGCCGACGCCCTTGAGGTGTGCGGCAGCGAGATAGTGGCCCACTGGGACTTCGGCGATGCTGAACTTGCCGTCCTTATCAGTGGTGGCGTGAAACAGGGGCTTGGGCCGCTCGTGCTTGGGGTGATCGGCTTCCGCAGCCTTCTCCTTGTCGGTTTCGGCGCCTTCGGCCTGGGGCTTAGCCGCTTCATGTTTGTGCATGTGCGGCGGCTGATAGAGTTCCACGTTGACGCCGGAGATGGCTTTACCGTCCTGATCCACAATCGTTCCGCTGACGGTGCCGGTGGCGGCTTTCTGATCTTCCGCCTTGACCGAGATCGTGAGCGCCAGCATCAGACCGAGGGCGACGACCGGGGTCGCCCATTTAGCAATACGAAGCATAGTTGATCCATCCTTTCTGAGAATCGTTAGTTGCTTCTGATTGAGATAAACGGCGGAGCGGCAAAATTGTTGCGGGGGCGCGATTTTACGGGAGGGATTGCAGTTCGTCCCAGAGGTCGCGGAGGTCGAGATTCACCTTGACGCGGGCGCTGCCATCGGCTTGGTAGTCCACCTTGTAGGTACGGGCGTTATTGATGGCACGGTTAACGGCCTGGGCAATTCGGGGATCGCGTCGCTCGGCCTCGGCGATGGTGAGGCCATTTGTGAGGGAGAGCGCCTCGATCTGGGATCGGAGGTGGCCGATTGCGCTGGACTCGGCTGCGCGGGCGGCTTTGAGGCGGGAGCTCTTTGGTTTGCTGGCGCCGTCGGCGTCAATCTGCCGTTGCACCCAATCGGGAGCGGTATCGGGGATGGTCAGCGCGGCCAGAGGTTGGACGGAGGCCGTTGCGGTGGCGCGGCCGCTGGCATGGTGCAGCTTACAGATGAAGTGTGAGCGGACAATCTCCCATTGATCGTCGGTCTTTGGCAGCAGAACTTTCTTCTGCATCTTGGCAGCGGATTCAAATGTGTCGAAGAGGTCATCCGACGGAACCGAGAGCGTGAGTTTCACCTGCAAATCCGGGAGGTATTCAAGGCGAGTCACAGGACGGCTGGCGAGCCACTGTTCGACCGATGCGTGAATCGATGGGACGTTCATGGCGTCGCCCACGGTACTTTCCGCAGTCAACGGAACTGCGTGGACGCTTTCCAGGATGCGGGAGACGGCATCGCGACGGGCGGCAAGAATCGCCTGGCGCCGGGCATCATCGCTGACGACGGCCCAGCCATCGGCCTGTCCGAGGAAACGGGCGCCGACAAGTTCCTGAGATCCGGTGCTGGTGCCGACGGCGCAGAAGATCTTGTCCTGAAGGTTGCGCAGGCGCACCGCCAGCGCATCGAGCTGCAAGCGGCGATTGAGCGGAATGCTGGGCGACGATCTTCTGAATCGATGAGGCGATGGTGTCACCAGAGATTTCCAGGCGGACCTGGCACGTCTGCTCATCGAGCCAGCGCGGACCGCCGACCTGCTGCGCCCTAGACAGGGTCTTTGCCAGATCGTCTTCGCCGCCAGTCTTGGAAATCAGGTCACCGATGGTCAGGTGGCGCTGGAGACGGACATCGATCACCTGTTCGTGAAGGAGTTGGATCGCATTATCGCGTGCCGCCTGGATACGGTCATGGTCCGTGTTGACCTGTGCGCGCGGTCGCCAGGACAGAAAGCAGCCCCAGAACCAGCATGCAGCGGATCTTCATACGACCTTCTTCGAACACTTACACCTGTGCGCCAACATCTGATCGGACACATGGTTAGACAGAGATCACTCGCCGTCGTTAGAAGCGCACGGCTTGACGGGTAGTCCGGTAACCGCGGGCGCAAGGCGGCCCTATCGAGGTTGATTTTCCCTCGCATGAGATTTACCATCCGTTGCTCTTTTCGTTGAAGCTTAAGTCACGATTCAGCCGCTTGTTACAACCACTGGAGACTTCATGCCCCCCCGCCGTCCGACGCGCAAGGTTTCCCTGGGCGATGCCACGCACGGCTTTGTATCGGTCGGCGGCGACGCCCCGGTTTCGGTGCAGACCATGACCGCGGGTTTCACGCATGAGATCGATAAGTGCGTGGCGGAGATTCACAAGCTCGCCGCCGCCGGCGCGGATATCGTGCGCGTGGCGGTGCCGGAGAAGAAGGATACGGCGGCACTGAAAGAGATCCTGCCGCAGGTAACGGTGCCGATCGTGGCGGACGTTCATTTCCATTTCCAGCGGGCACTGGAGGCGATCGATGCCGGCGTTCACAAGATCCGCCTGAATCCCGGGAACATCAGCGACCGCAAACAGGTGATCGACGTGATCCAGGCGTGCAAGGCGCAGAAGCTGCCGATCCGCGTCGGCGTCAACGAAGGTTCGATCGTCGAGCGCAAGGACAAGCAGAAACGCATGAAAGAGCTGGGGGGCGTCTTTTCCAACAACAAGAACGGGCACCTGCTGGCGATCATGATTACGAAGCTCGAGGAGTACCTGGAGATCTTCCAGGAGCAGGACTTCCACGACATCGTGATCAGTGCCAAGAGTATCGATCCGATGCTGGTGATCGATGCCTACGCCGAAATCTCCAAGCGCTTTGATTACCCGCTGCATCTCGGCGTGACCCACGCGGGGCCGAAGGAAACGGGAACGATCCGGTCGGTGGTGCCGCTGGGGCATCTCTTATGTTCCGGCATCGGGGACACGATCCGCATCTCGTATGCCAACGATCCGGTGTACGAGGTGCAGGATGGGCTGGAGTTGCTTTACGTGCTGGGTCTGCGCCAGCGCATCGGTGCCGAGTTGATCGCGTGTCCGACTTGCGGGCGAATCCAGGTGGACCTGTTCAAACTCGTGCAGGATGTGCGAAAGCAATTGAGCACGGAGATCAAGCTGCCGATCAAGGTGGCAGTGATGGGGTGCGTGGTGAACGGCCCGGGGGAATGCGAGGGAGCGGATATCGCCATCTTTGCCGGCGACCGGCGCGGGATCATTTACGTGCAGGGGGAAAAGGTCGCCAACGTTCCCGAAGAGCAGATCCTCGATGCACTGCTCAAAGAGTGCCGGGAATTTCAGGGTAAAGTCGAGCGCGGCGAAGCGACGCTGGGGGAGAAGAAGGTGGATGTCATTCCGCCCGATCCGATTGGAGAGCTGGGCAGCGGCTGGGAGAAGATCCAAAAGGAAAAGGGATGGCGCTGCCGGTCGTGAAGTGACGGGTCCGCCAAGCTGATCTGCAAGGATGGTGTCGGTCAGCGGCTAATCGGTAATCCCGGGGAAATGGGCGATACAGGGCTCGAACCTGTGACCTCCAGCGTGTCATTCACGTTGAGGCCACCGCCGAAAAGCGATGAAAGCTACGGAAAATCCGGGAACTTCTGACGAGTCTACGGCATCCCGCGTGCATTGCAAGGACACGCGTTTTCTCGCAGATATCGGTGGTACGAACGGACCAAAGTGGTAGGAAAGTGGTAGTAAGAGCAGCCACTTTTGAATCAAATGGCATTTCAGCGCTGCGCCTCATCATACGGCTTCTCAGCCTGCCCGCTCTTGGGCAGCGAGCTCACTCAGAGCAATGACACTGAGGACACTCATACCAGGCAGAATGAGGTCGATGGGCATGGTCCGGACACGGTGGCCGGCAAAAGACATCTTTAACGTCACCGGCGACGTGCCAGCCATATGACGCTCACGCGAGCGCTAAAAAGGGCTGAAAACGAGGACATAATGAAGAGGATTGTATGGGGCGTGCCACAGCCAGGGTTGACTCACTAAGGGGCGCTGACGGCACGCCGCATACGATCAATTGGACTTGTGAACGTCGGTTGAAAAATGGAGCGGGCGGCGGTCGAAAAACGTAGCGCCCGGGATCAAGGTACTGTGGGGCCGGGCGCTTGTCCAAGCCCGGCTCCTCTGGCATCACTCCTGTCTAGGCCTCGGGGTCGCTGGCATTGCCCGATGCCCTTGCTTCGCGGCGGCGCCGAGCGTCTTTCAGGCGATAACTCTCACCATTGCTTTGGATGATGTGGCAGCGATGGGTCAGGCGGACCGGCGACGATTACGCTCCCATTGATGCCAATCTTGGGTTTGGTGTCGGCAGCCCACTCGCCTCCGGGTCGGTAGTGCAAATGGCGTCTTCGGCTTCCGATCCTCAGCCGCTGATGGTTCAGGCTACCGACGCTAACACCCCGCACCTGACATCTCCGTTCAATCTGGCCACCGTCATTGGCTCATGGGCTAGCAAGGATGATGCAAGCTCACGGGCGTTGCTTGAATAAGCTGCACGTCGACCGCATCCCCAATGAGCCGATTTCACGCCCTCGTTGTTAGGACGTTGTAATCGGCGTGCGGCAAAGAGCTCCCGCGCCTGCCTTGGTAGCTTCTATCAACAGTCCTTTCGGCGGTCACCCTGTATGGTGGCCGCCGCTTTCGTTTTCTGCCTTCGCACGGTGCGGGGGCGGTTGTGTTTTCGAACGTGACCCAACATTCCTTCGGAACGTTCTTATCAAAACCGTTACACGATCATCCGGCTGCTGCACACACGAAGACCGCACGCGTTTTCACTAAAAAATCGCCGAAAATGGGACAGAATAGAGTGACCGGGGGATCTTAGCTATCACCTCTCCCGTTTTTCGGCGAACCGAATACCGTTTTTCGTCGTGAGGTGCGCCTCCCAACGCTGCTCATGAATCGCGCCGAGCTATTTCCCCACCGGCAAGGCTTTTGAAGCCGATGCATGACCGCGCAACACGCTGCGCAGGTACACGCGGGGGCAGTCAGCTCTTTCCAAATATACCCTTTCGACCTCAACGCCCACCGGGCAAAGGAGATTCACTATGCCTCTTTCGATCAACGTAGGTCTATCGCGCAAGGCCAGTCGCAACTACCAGTCCAGCGGGGTCTCAATCAACGTCACCGCGGAACTGGATCAGGCGCTGCTGGGCCGTCCGGCCGAGCTGCAGCAGAAGATTGGCGCCCTCTATGCCCAGGCGCAAGCTGCCCTCGATCAGCAGATCCAGCATGCCGGGCAGCGCGGCCAGATCGAAACTGCCGATGCCAGGACCAACACAAGCCGGCTCCGCAGCGACAATGGCCAACGTGCCGGTGAGACCACTACAACCAGGCGTCCAAGCAGCAACACCAGCCCCGCCACAGCCAGCCAGAAGCGTGCTATCAGCGCCATCGCCGAGCGCGCCGGTGTGGATGCGGCACGGGAAGCCCGCCAGCTTACGGGCACTGAGCTGTCGGACCTGACCGTTCGCCAGGCTTCACAGCTCATCGACCACCTCAAGAGCCTCCAGCCGGTTGGCGAGCACAACGGCCGCTGATGATCCGCCTCCTATAGTCCCTTCTTCCCTTGACTCCTAAAGAAAAGGAGATCCGATATGACCACTCCAATGGTTACGGGTGCCCTTGTGCGCACCGCCCGATTCGGCTGCTAATCTGCGTCCGCCCAACCAAATGGCCCAACAGATCACCGGCCGGTCCTACCTGTCCTACTCCCAGATTGCCCTCTTTAGGGCCTGCCCCCGAAAGTTTGCCTTCCAGTACGTTGAGCATGCCCCCAAAGACTTCCTGCCCGTCACCCTGCTCTTCGGCGGTTCGGTCCATGCGGCCCTGGAGCGGTATTTCCAGTCGAGATTGGAGGGGATGGAAGTCCGGCAAGAGCAGTTGTTGGCCGTGTATCACCAGGCGTGGAAGCGGCAGATGATCGATGCCGGGGATGTGCCCGTGCGCTGGGGTAAGACCGAGAGCACTGAGACGATCCATGCCCTGGCGAACCGGATGTTCACCCTCTTTGCCAGTTCGCCTCTGTCCCAGCCCAAGGGCACGATCCTGGGCATTGAAGAAGAACTGCGTGTCGTGCTCGATCCGGATCTGCCCGATGTGCTGACGAAGGTGGACCTGGTCACCCAGACCGCCGGCGCCCTGCACGTGATCGACTGGAAGACCAGCCGCGGGCGCTGGAACCAGCAGAAGGCCCAGGAGTCATCCGATCAGCTGGTGCTGTACGGCGTCACCGTCAGCCGGATGTCGCGCTCTCTGAACCTGCCGGTCAAGCTGCACTTTGGCATCATCACCAAGGCCAAGACGCCGGTCGTCCAGGTCCTGCCTGTGCCGATCGACACCCGCCGCGTAATCGTCCTCAAGGAGTCGGTCAGGGGTGTGTGGCAGGCGATCCAGAGCGGCAACTTCTACCCCAGCCCCTCAAGCCAGAACTGCACCACCTGCCCGTTCCGCTCCCGCTGTCCCGTCTTTGCCGGCGGCTGAAGGGAGCTTTGACACCACCCGTGGGCAAGCTCGAAAGGAGGTGATCCGCCACTCATCAACGGTCTTCGTTCGTCTACGTTAAATTGCTTCTTTTTACATTCACATTGCAAGGAGACTCTCATGAAGGTTTTGGTGATCAACAACGATGGAGCGGGGTACGCCGATTACGTGGAAGTCAGCGAAGGCACCACGGTCGCCCAGCTGTTCGGCAAGCACCTGCCCGGCGCCGAGGCATCCGACTACCTGATCCGCGTCAACCGCCAGCCGGTGGCGGCGGATGAGCTGCTCAAGGAAGGCGACCGCATCAGCATGACCCCCACCAAGATCCAGGGGGCACAGGCGGCTTAGCTGCACCCGGTGAACCTCTCTCTTCTGGCGATGGGTCGGATCCGAAACGGGTCCGGCCCATCGCCTTTTCTTTGGAGTCCACATCATGAACAGGAAAGACCCCGCCTGGTGGGCCGCCAGGCATTTAAGCCAGGTGCTTGCCCGAGCTCGCACCTCGGCCAGTTCACAGCTGCACCAGCAGATCCGCAGCCTGATCGAACAGCAGCACGAGATTCAGCGGTGCTGGCGACGGGTGACCCTGGCCCATTCCCATGGCTGGCACCTGGCCGCGGCACTGCAAGAGCGGCAGCTGATTGATCTGTTGCCGAGTGTGCAGTGCCAGATCAGTGCTATCAGCCAGGAGATCCAGAAGCGGCAACGACCTTCCCCTCTACCCAGCTTCCGAGATCTGCTGGCCGAGATCGAGCAGCTGGGCCAGGAGTTTGAGGAGGTGATCTTTGAGCCCAAACGCTCAGTGGTTGCCGTGCAGACCCCCTTTGTGACGCTCAAGGGCATTGAGCTGGGTCGGTTCCGGATCGAGCTGTATCTGGACCGGCTGGTCCATCGCCCCGACAGCACGGCTTTGGACATCGTGGCCTTGGATCCCAACTGCCCCACCTGCAATGATCAGGTCACCCATCCCCATGTCAGCGACCTGGGTTTATGCCCCGGTGATGCCGCAGCGCCCCTGCGCGCCGCCCTGACAGAGGGCCGCCTGTGCGATGTGTTTCTGCTCGTGCAGGGTGTGCTCAATACCTACAACCCAGCCAGCGCCTATGTGGCCCTGGAAGACTGGGATGGGATCTCGTGCGCTGAGTGCGGGAGTTCCTGCGGCCGCGATGAGCTGTACTACTGCCCGGCCTGTCATGCGGACTTCTGCGAGAGCTGCATCGGCGTCTGCGATGAGTGCCTCGACAGCTACTGCGGCAGCTGCCTGGAACAGGAGACCGCCACCCGCCGCAACCTCTGCCCCAACTGCCGGGCCACCTGCCCGCAATGCGACCGGATCGGCCTGGCCAGCGAGATCGAAGATGGGGGCTTGTGCCAACAGTGCAAACAAGAACAGGAGAACAAGCATGAAGAGCAATCTGAACCCAATCCTCAGGCCCATGCGGCTTGAATCGGAGCCAGTTAGGCCTGTACTGGTCTTTGACCCCCTCTGCTGGCTCAAGCTCCAGTACTTCTGCCATCGGGGCCAGACCGAGATCGGGGGTTTTGCCATCAGCAACCCGGACAATCCCCTTTACATCGAAGACTTTCAGACCGTCCTGCAGGGAACCAGCTCAGTCACGGTGGAGTTTGCCGACAGCGCGGTGGCCGATTACTTCGACCGCTCGATCGATGCCGGTTTGAAGCCCTGCCAGTTTGCCCGGATCTGGCTCCATACCCATCCCGGTGAGAGTGCCCAGCCCAGCGGTGTCGATGAGAACACCTTTGCCGATGTCTTTGGCAAGTGTGACTGGGCGGTCATGTTCATCCTCAGCCGCACGGGAAGAACCTACGCCCGCCTGGCCTTCAGTGCCGGCCCGGGTGGATCGATCCAGCTGCCGGTCAGCGTGGACTGGGAGTCCTGGCCACGGCGGGCCACCCAGAGCGATCTGCAGAAGGAACTCTCCCAGTGGGCCCAGGAGTTCGAGAGCAACATCCACCCGCTGATCAGTAAGCCTTTCCCCAAGCTCATGGAAGAGCGCCTGGAGGAGATGGACCTGTGGTACGAGGAACAGCTCTTATTGGATGCGTGCCAGGAACTGGGGAATGTGCCACAGATCGAGGAGGCGCCATGGTCAGCGTAAACCTTGCCGATCGGGATGTTCGCCAGCGCGATTTGGTACCGCCGGAGCGTCTGGCTGCCTGTCATGCCATCGTCGTGGGCGTGGGGGCCATCGGGCGTCAGGTGGCGGTGCAATTGGCTGCGATGGGAATCACCCATCTATCGCTCTTTGACTTTGACCAGGTCTCGGCCGAGAACCTCGGTCCCCAGGCCTACTTCCCAGCCGACCTGGGAGAGCCCAAGGTCATCGCAACCGCCGGTCTGTGCCGTTACCTGCACCCCCAGATCCAGATCGAGCTGCACCAGGAGCGCTTCCGCCGATCCGATGGGCGGCGGCTGGTCTCGACACCGGAGAACCCGGTGGTGCTCTTTGCCTGTGTGGACAAGATCCAGACACGGCAGTTGATCTGGGACTCGGTCCGGCAGAACGTGGGACTGTTCATTGATGGCCGGATGAATGGTGAAGTGCTGCGTGTCCTGGCTGTCGAGCGGCCGGGGAGCGATGACTACTACCGTTCAACGCTGTTTGATCCGGGTGAGGCCCATACCGGCAGCTGCACAGCCAGATCCACCGTCTACACCGCCTCGATCGCCGCGGGGCTCATGATCACCCAGTTCACGCGCTGGCTCAGGGGTCTGCCGGTGGAGCGGGATCTGATGCTCAACCTCCTGGCCAGTGAACTGACCGTGCAGTAGCCCCCCTACCCCCTGCCGGCCCCTTGTTCCCCTCTTGTTCCCAACACCTATCTATAAATAAGGAGAAACCCATGAGTCATATTGTGACCATCAAGACCGCCGTGCGCAATGCGCTGGCCCTGGTCGCCGCCTGCCGGCGCCTGGGGCTGGCTGAACCTGCCATCGGCACGGCCACACTCTACTCCGGTCAGGCCAGCGGCTTGATCGTGCAGTTGCCCGGCTGGACCTATCCCGTCGTGTTCAACACCGCCACGGGCCAGATCCAGTTCGACAACTTCAACGGCTGCTGGGGTGACCAGAAGCAGACTGGATCGCCTGCTGCAGCGCTATGCCGTGGAAAAGACACTGATCGAGGCCCGCAAAAAGGGCCAGCAGGTGCAGGAGCAGGCGCTGGCCGATGGCTCCATCAAGCTCACCATCACGGCCGGAGGTGCAGCATGAAGACCATCGAGATCATCATCGATCCTCAGGGCAACCTGAAGCTGCAGACCAGGGGGTACGCCGGCGCCGAGTGCCGTGCAGCCAGCAGTGAGCTGGAAAAGGCACTGGGCCAGGTGACGGCAGATCAACCCACGTCTGAGCTGTATCGGAGCCAGAACATGGTTGATCAGCACGAGGCACAGAGGCAGTAGCCCCTACTCCTAACACACAAACACAACCGAAAGGAGATTCACCATGACGCTATCGCAGCGCCTGGCGGAGCTGGTGCGCGCACCGCCTTCGCCGGCATCTGGATCCAAAGTTTTGAACATGAAGATGCCCTGGCGGAGATCGCCACCCTCTGCCGCAAAGAACAATGGAAGCTGGCCGTCTGGGACATCGAGCGGGGTTTAACCTTGGGTACCAGCTCAGACCCCGCCGCCACCGATCCCCTGGCTGCCATCCGCTCTGTGGCGGCACTGGCTGAACCCGAAAGCTCAGGGATGCTGGTCCTGGTCAACTTCCACCGCTTTCTACAGAGCACGGAGATCATCCAGGCCCTGGCTCACCAGATCACAACCGGCAAGAGCCATGGCACCTTCATCTGCATCCTCTCACCGGTGGTGCAGATCCCAGTGGAGCTGACGAAGTTGATCACGGTGATCGAGCATGACCTGCCGGATCGCGATCAGCTTCAAGCCATCGCCGCATCCGTGGCCACAGAGCCGGGTGAGATGCCGCGGGAGGCGGAGCTCGAAAAACTCCTGGATGCGGCGGCAGGCTTGACCCGCCTGGAGAGCGAGAATGCCTTCAGTTTATCCCTTCTGCGCCATGGCAAGTTGACACCCGAGGCGATCTGGGAACTCAAGACCGCCGCGCTCAAGGCCAGCGGTTTAATCACGCTGCACCAGGGAACCGAGTGCTTCGCCGATCTGGGTGGACTGGAAGCCCTTAAAAGCTTCTGCACCAAGGCACTGGCCAGCCGGCATGCTGTTGCCCGGCCCAGGGGCATTCTGCTGCTCGGTCCACCGGGAACGGGTAAGAGCCAGTTCGCCAAGGCCCTGGGCAATGAAGTGGGACGTCCCACACTGGTCCTGGATGTGGGATCACTCATGGCTTCGTACGTGGGCCAGACAGAAGCCAATGTCCGCCAGGCGCTCAAGATCGCCGATGCCATGGCGCCGGCTGTGATCTTTTGCGACGAACTGGACAAGAGTCTGGCAGGCGCCAGTTCCAGCGGCCAGACCGACAGCGGTGTCAGCGCCCGCATGTTCGGTACCTTCCTGACCTGGCTCAGTGACCACAGTTCGCAGGTGTTCGTGGTGGCCACCTGCAACGACATCAGCAAGCTCCCCCCCGAGTTCAGTCGAGCGGAGAGATTTGACGGGATCTTCTTTATCGATACACCCGGCTCGGCCCAGAAACAGTTGATCTGGCCGATCTACCTGGACCGTTACCAGATCGATGCCAGGGATACCCGGCCCCAGGACCGGGATTGGAGCGGCGCCGAGATCGCCTCCTGCTGTCGATTGGCGGCATTGCTGGACCTGTCACTCAAGGAAGCGGCACGGAACGTGGTGCCCGTGGCGGTGACGGCAGCGGAGCAGCTGGAAAAGCTGCGTTCCTGGGCCTCGGGCAGGTGTCTCGATGCCAACCGCGGGGGGATCTACACCGCCGGCGCCGCTGAGCCCAGGAGCGCCCGTCGGGTGGTTCGCCCCTCCGCCAACTGATCGTCTGTTACCACAGACGGCCAGGATTGATCTGCGCCCTTTCTCTTTCTGAGCAGAAAGGCGCGTCTTCTACAAGTTCAATATTGCATCCGCGCAGCGTGTGTCTTTCGGATCAGACACGGCTGTGCGCGTCGCGTTATCACGACACCCACCGCTACGATGGCGGAGTCAGGTGATGGTCACGGGAATCCCATCCTTACCAAGGAGCAGTTATGACAACCGTTCAAGCCAAAGTCGATTAGCATCTCTTGCGCAAAGCCAGCCGGCTGTTCACCGGAACGCTGGCCGGCCGGATCATTGAGATATTACAGAACGCCCGTCGGGCCGGGGCTCGACACGTCATCATCACCAACCACGATGGCACGGTGCAGGTACGCGATGATGGGCGGGGCATCGAGGACTTCCAGAAGCTTCTGGACCTGGGCGGCTCAGGCTGGGAGCAGACGCTGGAAGAGAGCGAGGACCCGGCCGGGGTGGGCCTGTTCTCTCTGGCCCCGCGCGAGATTGTCATCCGCAGCGGCGGCCGCTCGCTCAGCATTGGCGCCGACGGCTGGGCCGGAGCGCCGCTGCCGGTGATTGCCGATTCCCAGGGACTGGCCTCATGCGAGGCAATTGGTGCCACCGTCGGGACGGAACTGCGCTTCAAGGACGATCCCTGGGAGCTGCCGGTGGTCCAGCCGCTGGCGGTGTTCACGGGCCTTGAAATTACCGTGGATGGCCAGCCCTGCCCGAAAGAGCCGTTCATTGACGGTGAATCCGCGCATCATCCTGAGCTGGGATGCCGGATTAAGGTGGCGCCCCAGAGCACCCTGACGAGCTGGCACCGCGCTGCCCCTCTCGATCGCCAATACGGCACCAACGTGCTGGTGAACTTCCATGGCCAGGTGGTCTCGTTCGGCCATCGCCCGGTCAGCGAGGAGGATCTGGTCTACCTGGTGGATCTGACCGGGGAGCCGACGCCCATCCGCCTGATGCTGCCCGCCCGCACCTGTCTGGTGGAAAACACGGGCTTGGCTGGCGCTCAAGGCGGCCCTGGAGCTGGAGGCATTCCGGCACGTGCAGCGCCGGGGGAAACATCATCTGCCCTACAACCAGTACCTGCGGGCCCGGGAACTGGGTATCGATCTGCCCGAGGCCCAGCCGACCTGTCGCGTGGGTCTGCTGCATAGCGATTCACCCGAGCCGGTCGAGGTCGAAATGCCCGCAGGGCATGAACTGCGCCATTGCTATCGTCTGGCAGACAGTTCAGAGGGCGATGAGACGGATGAGGCAAACGCTCACCTGCTGGCGGCGTTGGGCAAATTCGATCAGCCTTTTGTGCCGGTGGAGATCCGGGACTGCTATGACGGCTATTCCTGGGCCAAACTGGCCACGATCGATACCGTAACGCTGACGGCGGGCAGGACGCTTCAGGAATCTGAAGTTGCCGGGGGCCTGCTGATCTGTGTGGACTCGCTGGCGATCTCCGTGCGGTGCAGCGACGGCACGGGATTCAGCGCGCCGGTGTGCATGGCCCTCAAGCCTCAAAGCGACGATCCGCAGCATCTCTATTTGACCTGCGAAGTCTACGTCACGCCGGAGGCACGGCAGCGCCTCGGTGATTCGCAGATTTGGCATCACTTCGGAGGCTATAACGATGATGGGGACAGCTATGAGACCCAGGAATACGACTTCGGCAAGGAGCTTGAGGCCTTCTGGAACCGGCTGGTCGGGCCCCTGGAGCCGCTGCGCTGCAAGCTGATGGACTGCCTGATGGATCTGAAACACAAGTGGAAACGGGTGACGATCGAGCCCGATGGCCGGGTGCGGATTATCCAGCATGATGGCAGCGAAAAGGAGCTGGCCCCGCCCAAGGCGTAAGCGAGGGGGGGGAGCCCGCTTCTCGCAACTCCCGGCAAAGCCTGCCGAGTTACAGTTCACGCTACAACGATCATCCGAGGGGGCCGACGATTCCCACGGCCAGCCCCGGCGAACGCATCATCGCGCCCAGGGCCAGCCGCCGGGCGGTTCGGCCGTCGGCCAACTGATTCGTCTGTCACCCCCCTACTTCAACAACCAAGCAGTAAGAACCGCACGCTAGAACGTGCCGCCGGGAGTGCCTCTGCCGGCCGGGATACCACTTCTCAAGGAGCAGTCATGAAAACTGTTCAAGCCCAAGTTGATCAGGCAAGCACAAGCAAACCGCCTCGGCCCCGTCGACGGCGCCGGGGCAGGCGCAATCCATTAACCACCAAGGAGACAATTCCCATGCGAAAACCACAATCCGACATCATCATGGACGACTGGCTGGCTGTCAGCACGGACGGATTTGCCAGCATGAACGCCGGCAGAGACCCAGCGCACCTGGTCAAGGAGCTGGTGCAGAACTCCCTGGATGCCGTGGGAGACAAGCTTGGCGCCGTGCCGCCTGGACATGACGGCGCCAGCGCCCGGCGAGTTCGTTGTCATCACCTGTCAGGATGATGGCTGCGGCATGAGCAATCTCCACGACATCCGTACGGTCTTCTACACCTCCAAAACCGACTCGCATCTTCAGCGTGGCCGGATGGGGCGCGGCTTCAAGGAGCTCTTGTGCCTGGCGCAATCAGCCACGGTGGTCAGCGGGCAGCGGGTGATCGAGTTCCGCGTGGAATCGGGCAGGCGGATCAGCCGGCAGCGCGAGCTTGAAACCGAGCGGGTCAGTGGGATGCGCGTGACCATGCAGCTTCCCTGGGCCGCAGCACGGGTTGCGGAGTTGGAAAAATACTTCCAGCTGCTCCTGCCGCCCTCCAACGTGCAGTTGATCGTCAACGGCGTCCGTATCGGCTCGCGCCAGGCCGTGCACCGGGTGAAGGCTTCCCTCTCCACAGAGGTGTTCGAGGAGGGGCGCTGGATGCGCCCAGCCGCCAGACCACGATCGAGCTGCTGATGGCCGCCGGGGCCGAGACACCCTCGGTGTACGAGATGGGTATCCCGGTCTGTCCTGCAGGCTGGAGCGTGCCGTATCACGCCAACCTATTGCAGCGGGTTCCGATGAACCCCTGCCGGGACGCCGTGGCCAGCGACTATCTCCAGAAACTGCACAAGGTCTGCCTGCCGGTGCTGCTGGCGGAGATGGATGGGGAGCAGGTCCGCCAGGACTGGGTGGGAGCGGCGGTGCCGGCCTGTCCGCAGGCGGTGCAGCAGGAGGTGATCCGCCGGGCGTTCGGCGAGAACCTGGCCCGCTCGGTGCCCAGGATGGGACCGCGGCAGTTTGATGAAGATGCGCGGGATCTGGGCGTGCAGGTCATCGACACCCGCCATGTCTCGGGCGGCCTCCGGGAGATCCTGCGGGCGCAGGTGCCGACCAGCAAAGAGGTGGTGGACCGTCACAACCAGGCGCTGATCAGCGCGGCGGCCGCGGGGGGATTCGCCCTGGATGATGTGGAGCGGGCCGGTGAGGATCTGGCCGGCGCCGGCGGCGGCTCATCGAGTCGGCTGGAGGCGCCCAGCGGGTGCAGAAGGTGATGGAGTTTGCCCGCTGGCTGTGCCAGCAGCTGCTTGATGGCTATGAAGACGGCTCCGTCTGCTCGGTGAAACTGGCCCTGCTCAGGGGCGTGAACGCGATCGCCACCTGGAGCGAGGACGATGTTCTGACCCTGGGTCTGGACACGCCCTGGCTCTGGTCGGATCCACTCGGCGCCCGAGCGCTGAGCACCTACATCCATGAACTGGCCCACCACCGCAATGCCCACCACGGCCGGGACTTCCACAGCGAATTGGAGATGCTTGCCGGACGCGCTGCGCCGCCTGATGCTCATCTGGGCGCAGTTCATCAAACACGAGTACGCCTCGCTGCTGGAATCCAACCGCTGAACGTGAAGTGGCTGCCTGAAAAGGCAGGACCGCGACCGGCGGTGAATATCCCTTCAAGGGCCTGCCACTCGGTTCTGCCCATCCATCGTACCCCCTACTTCAACAACCAAGGAGTTTAATCATGAACAGCACGCTCGAACGTGCCGCCGGGAGCGCTCTGCGCCCGCCCGGCGGCTGCAGACCCGCTTTGCCGCGGCCAGGCTCAGCTTCACCTGGTTCGGCACACGCAAAACCCTCAGCCGGGAACAGAAGCAGCAGGCCGCCGAAACCTTCGATGCCGAGGGAGAGATCCTCTCGGCGGCCAAGAAGCTGCTGGATGTCCGCCATCCCGCCTTCGCAGCCGTCAGCGCCGTGCGCAACCGCGCCATCGCCTACTGGCGCTCTGTTAGCCTGCCCTACCCCGAGCCGGGGCTGAGGCTAATCCGTCAGGACCGGATCGAAGCCTTCGACAGGCAAATGACAGATCTCAAGGAGGAGCTGATCCGTGCCGTGGCCGAGCTGGATGAGCATTATGCGGAGCTCAAGCGCTCGGCCCGCCAGCGCCTGGGGCGGCTCTTTGACCCGGCGGATTACCCCATCAGCCTTGAAGGACTGTTTGAGATCCAGTGGGACTTTCCCTCGCTCACGCCACCGCAGTACCTGCTGGAGCTCAAGCCGGAGCTGTATGAGCAGGAGCAGGCGCGGATCACTGCGCGGTTCGAAGAAGCCGTGCAGCTCGGCTGAAGAGGCTTTTGCATCCGAGTTTGCCAAGCTCATTGCCCACCTGGGCGAGCGGCTCTCCGGCAGTGATGACGGCAAGCCCAAGGTGTTCCGCGACTCGGCGGTTGGCAATCTCCGTGAGTTCTTCGATCGCTTCCGCGATCTGAGCATTCATTCCAACCAGCAGCTGGATGATCTCATCCAGCAGGCCCAGAAGCTGCTCAAGGGGGTGGGACCGCAGGACCTGCGGGAAAGCGGGGATCTGCGCAGGCCGGATTGGTTCAGAGCTGAACCGGGTGCAGTCGAGCTTGGATGAGCTCCTGGTGGAGCGGCCGCGTCGGCGCATTCTCCGCAGCCAACCTCAGGAGGCGGCATGATGCAGATCATCGTTGCCTCCGATGGGTCCGGCCACTGTCTCTATACCGAGCAGATCGACCTGCTGGCACTGGGGCAGCTTCAGATCCGAAGGGGCAGTTATGTCGAACCGGATGATGCCGGCCATTGGTGGGCAGACTTGGCGCCTGTGGCTGGGCCCAGGCTCGGACCCTTCCCGGCTCGCAGTTTGGCCCTGGCAGCCGAAGAGCGGTGGCTCCACGTGCATCGCCTGGGCGCCTGAGTTCCTCATCCCATTAATCCTCAATCCATCGAAAGGAGCGTGCTTCATGAACGGAAAGATCCTTATTGCTTTGATCTTGGGGATAGCCGCGCTGGTGATCTCTGTCCTGTTTGCCGGCTGTCTCGATCGTGCGGTTCACACGGCGGGGAAACTCCCGCCACAGACAACGGAGTTGAATGCACACCTTAAGCTTAAGAGTTTTACTACTGATCGTATTGGTGTTCCTGATCGTGGGGCTGGCAAGTCAGTGGCTGCAGGATCTGTTCTTGCCCGACCCGCCACCCCAGCAGTTGACCATCCAGGAGATCCAGAGCCTCTCGGCCCTGGTAACAGCGCGGGTTCAGGTGGCGGATGTGCTGCTGGTCGACCAGAACGGTCTGACCGGCGGCATGCACGTGGCGGCCGTAATCAAGGGGGATTATCTGATCGAGGTGGATCTGGCCCAGGCGCGCTTTGAGAAGCTGGATCCGGTCCATCGTACCGCTGTTCTGGATCTGCCCGAGCCCAAGGTTCTGGATCCACGGGTGAACCTGGAGCGTAGCCGGTTGTTTGCCCTGCGCTCCAGCGGCTTATGGGCGATCGTGCCGGGCGATTCAGGTTACACGGAACTGGTCAATCAGACCTATCGGAAGGCGCAGCGGCGGATTGCCTCGGCGTCCACCGACGCATCAGCGCTGGTGCAGGCGCGGCTCAGGCCGAGGCGGTTCTACGAGGATTCTGTACGGCGCTTGGCTGGGAGATCCGCCTGCGGTGGAACAACGCTCCGGCAACCGCGCCCGCATCGAAGCCGTAAACAGCCCACAGATCACTGATCGGACGACCGGAACATGGGTGGTGACCGGTCGTCCTTTTTTAGCTGTGACACATCCGCAAACGTCATGGCATCACGCGGCCTTGCGGTAGTAATGATTCAAGAGGCCGCCGAGAAACGCCTGCTTGCAAACGACGCCAGGCGCAGGCGAGACTTCGATTGGCGGCGGCGGGGACGAAAACTGGAGAGTTCGATTGCCCTTCCCCTGGTGTGGCCGATGCTCATTGTGGAAGCGCATGAAGGACTGCGCAATGTGATTGAGGTGTCCCAGGCCAAAGCAGATGAAGTGGTCCAGGCACTCAGCCTTGAACCGGGAGATCCAGGACTCGCAAAACGCGTTGGCGTTGGGCGCGGCCACCGGCGTCTTGATGATTTTGACGCCGGTGGCTTCGAAGCAGGCATCGAAGTCGCGGGGCGAATTTGCAGTCGCGGTCATGGAGCAGGAAGCGAGCTTCGATCCCCTGCTCATCAAGCCACTGGGTGAGATTGCGAGCCTGCTGCACCACCCAGCTCTCGATGGGATGGCAGGTTGGCGGACTGACAAAGACCTTGCGGCTCTCCAGGTGAATGAACATCAAGAGATAAGCCGTTTGCCGGCCCAATGGCGTCAAGATAGTCTTGCTCAAGAAGTCGCAGGCGACGATCGTGTTCATGTGCAGGGTAATGAACTTGCGCCAGGACGTTCTCGACGATGGCTCGACCACCGCGACGCTCTGGATCGGGAAACAATCCTTCGGCGGTCAGGATCCGGCGTATGGTGTGTCGGCTGAGTTCCACCTGCAGTTTGCGCAGTTCACCGATGATGCGGCCCAGACCCCAGCCCACGTTCTCCCGCGCCAGCCGACAGATGAGGTTCCGCAGTTCCGCCGCCAAAGGCGGGCGACCCACCCGCCCGGGAGTCTGTCCCCGCCCCTGAGCTCTGACCCAGTGGCAGTAGGTTTTGAGGCTGACCAGATGCAGGATATCTTTGACCCGGTGATCCAGTTCCTGACCCAGCTTCAAGAGATGAAGGCGATCAACAGGATCCACGATGACGCGGTTGCCCGGCAGCTTGCCGCGCAGGATCTCAATCTGGGCCCTGAGGAAGCGGATCTGCCTGTCCCGACGGGTCGCCACCGCCTCCAGGATCAGCGCGACCACAGCATAGAACCAGCGGGGTACGCGCATCGGCGCCTCCAGTCACGTCAGCATAAGTCCAGCAAAGACAACGCCCCGACATTCTGGACCTCCTCTGGCGCCACGCAAAAACACCCGCCTTTGGCGACAGGCGAGAAAGCCGCCCTCTGAAAAACGCAAGACCACGATTTGCGACAGCTTTTCGCGGGTTCGAATCCCGCCCTCTCCGCTTCTGAGAAAATGGGGTCGGTTTCGCCACGAAGCCACGCGCCGGCGTGAGTCGCGCGGGGGTGCGATGGGCAAGACGGCCATATTTTTCAAGGGTTTTCCAGGGTTCCTGGAATTCGACTGTCAGCACTTTCTGTTCGATTCTCAGGTTCGAACCGGTGTTTTTGAGTGTTTCCCGCTCTTCCTCGATTTTCCCGACGTGAGTCGTCATAAAGTGGCTGTGTGTATGGGTTTTCACGAACCGGATGCACGGTTCGAACCAGAGATGCTCTCCCGCCTGTGAGGCGGTGAGTTCTTCGTTAAGTTTCAGCTTCTCGGCGATGATCTCGGCTTTCGCCAGACGGTACTCATCCTGGGTCAGGCTTTCATCAAGGTACAGCCCAAGGAGCTTCTTCAGTTTTTCGTGGCATGTGTCGAACTTGGACTTAAGCCTCGTCACCTGTTCAGCGTGAGCGGTTTGGTACGCTGCGGCTTGCTTCTCAAGCTCTTGGAGCATCCACTCGGCCCAGTCGTCGGGGATGGTGATCCATTGCAATGCTTCAGATATCTGCCGGCTGATCTCCTCTTCCCGGACATATGGCTGTGAGCAGTCTCGTTTCACCCGCTTGGTGCAGTGCAGGTAGTTGTGCCGCTTCTGGGTCTCGGTGGTGATCATGCAGCCGCACTCGCCGCAGCGGAACATGCCGCGGTAGATGAAGGGCTTCAAGTTCGGGTCTTTGGGTTTCGATTTTGTCTGGATAACCTTCTGCACCTGGTCGAAGAGATCCTTCGGCACGATGGCCTGGTGCTTGGCCTCATACTCCCCGCCGCCGTAGCGGATGATACCGCAGTAGAGAGGGTTCTGGAGAATGCGGTGGTACTGGGAGCGGGACAGGAGATTACCCTTACGGTTGGTCAGCCCCAACTCGTTCACGGCCTTGCAAAGGCGGTCGATCGTGAACGTGCCGGCGACGTGGAGCTCGAAGGCTTTGCGGACGAGCGGCGCCCGCTCCGGGTCCGGAATGATGAGTTTTGCCTTGCGGTCGTTCAAGTACCCGATCGGCGCCACCATGGGCCAGATGCCGTTTTTGAGCTTGTTCCTCTGTCCTCGCTTAATGTTCTCGGCGAGGTTGTCCACATAATATTTGCTCATGCCGAAGAGCATCGCGAGGTTCAGTTTGCCTTGGCTCGTGACGTCGAACTGTACCGTCGGGAAAAGCATTTCCTTGATGACGCCCGTGTCCACGAGGTGGATGATCCGGCCGCCGTCGAGCATGTTACGAGCCAAGCGATCCGGGTGCCACGCGATGATGCCGTTGGCTTCGCCTTTCTCCATGCGTGCGAGCATGTCGTTGAAGACCGGCCGACCCGGCTTCTTGGCGCTCTGTTTCTCGACGAGAATGTCGATCACAGGTGCCGACATGCGATTGGCGAGTTCTCTTGCTTCGGCGAGCTGGTCGTCGAGAGAGCGGATCTGGCGGTCGGAATCATCCGTGGACTTGCGGGCGTAGATGAAGAAGCGACGATCGTTCGACCCGATGTGATGGTTGTGGTTGCGGTAGTTCATGGCGCCTTCCGAAGGTGGATTCATCGTAGCGCGAATTGGAAATCGGTGTCAAGGAAAATGGCTCTGTTGCGCCCTCATTTCCCAGCGCGATCCGCGGCGGACTTTGTTCCAGTGGTTGCATTTCATGGTGTTGTCATACACGCCGTGAACATGTGGTCGTTGTCGTTCTCGCCGATAGCGAGAACAACCCGTGTGTGTTGCCTTTTGCATTTGAATTGACGAACCCCTGGTTTGGTTGGCCGTCTTGCCCATCGCACCCCCGCGCCGACTCACGCCGGCGCGTGGCTTCGTGGCGAAACCGACCCCATTTTCTCAGAAGCGGAGTGTATGAGACACGGTTCGATCTCACAATGCGAGTTGGCTGCGCTCAGGGCCTTCTTCAAGGACAATCCGCTGTGGAAATCACCGCTCCAGGGTATCCCCTGACCCTTCCCCTTGAGGGGAACCCCGCCTCTGTCGGTTGAGCCTTACAGCACAAGGGTTTCTGTCAGTTTGCTCCTCATGTTGCACCCCCGACAGCGGCCGGTTTCCTCACGGCTCACGGGCTCCAGGTCCTCACGGACGCTGTCGCCAAACCGGCCGCGGCCTCTCCGCCCAGGGCGGATCGGCAGAGGCACACCCACACCCACAGTTGTATTTAATTGAGTTGGATTTGTTCTTGCGCATTTATGGTGCTCATGGCCTCCACCACCACGATGAACGATACACAGTAATGTTTCGGGCTGTCCATGTACGTGCCTCCCACATAGGTTGCTTATTCGCGCTGTACTTGGCGTTGCCGTTCAGCTGGTTGTAAACATCGGCGGTGATCCAAGAGCTGTAGGGGCCATCGCGAAGTGCGCATAGTTTGGCAGCGTAATTCGCGGCGCGGCCAACCCATACGAGATCGTTCGAGCCTCGAATTCCTGTCCTCGCGATCCTCGCCTCACTCGTGTCAATACCCACTGCATGCCTGACTTCGTAGTTGTCGTTCGGGTATTGCGCTTTGAGTGCCGGGTTAATGATATTTCTCACAGCGTAGTTGATCTTGAGAGCCGCCTTGGCTGCCGGCGTGTTCTTGGGGTCACCAATGAAAACGCCCATGACACGATCACCGTCGAACGCTGTGATTGCGCCGCCTTGGGCTCGGATGATCTTGCACGCGCAAATGAGGAACGATTTGTAGATCTCTGACGCGTACTTCTTCGAATATCGCTGCACAAGGTCAGTCGAATCGGCCAGATCCGCATAGAGAACAGTCGCGTTGACCTTTACCGCGTCGTTACCGAGCTTCACATTCTCTGCCTCAGGCACGACCGTGCCATCGCGCACCTGCCACCGCGTTGCGAATACTTCCTTTACCTCCGAGGTTAATTCATCCTTTAGCGACATGGCTCATTGCCAAAAAGTTGTAAATTGCCAGGAGCCAAGGGAGTACGCCAGCGAATAGCCACGCCGTGGCCCGTTTTAGGTGTTGAAATTTTTGACACGCGATCTCCGCGTTACGGTGGCACTGCATCGTCAGGTCGTTAAAGTATTCCTCCGCCGTTCTCCGCTTTACGTCATCCAGGTAATTCGGATACGGCCGGCCGGCGATACCGGCGAAGAAGATCAGTGAGGAAGTCGGTCCTGCCGTGCGCGGGAATGTTGCGAGGGCACAATCGACAAGGCTAACGACGAAGCAGATTCCCCCGAGCAACAGCCAGGCGATGCCATGACCGAGCAACTCCTTCTTATCGGGCGCTAGTGCAGCGATGGCAGCAAGCATCGCCATATCAAAGCCCACGACGAGGGGGACTTTTGAATCAACTGCACCGATCCATGAAAGAAGTCGCTCAAGCGCCTTCTCCTGTCGATCGATTTGATGTTCCAACTCGGTGGCATCCATGATGTTCATAATACACCCGGCAGCATTTTTGCGCCAAACCTACCGGCATGTGACAGTGAGAGCGGAGTCGCCCTAACGGCGGAAAAATTGAGGAGATACGGACATAATCGCTGCCATTAGGGACTGCGGTGAGCGATGGGGCCTAGTATTACTCCGTTATGTCAGTAAGCTTAGCGTGAGTGGCGGGATATGCGCATGAAGGGCGGTCGCCATGGATGGTCGATCACTGAATCGTCTGCGAAGGGAGTTGGGGGAATTCGTCGGGGACTTGATGTCGGACCTGCCGCGGCGGGATCAACGCCGGTGGGCGCAGATATATCTACGGGGTCTGCTGCTGGATGGAGATCGCAAGAGCATTGAGCCGATGGCCAGGCGGTTGGAGGAGATTGACGGCAGTAAGCAGGACTACGAGCAGTCGCTCCAGCAGTTGGTGAACCAGAGCCCCTGGCCGGCGGGCTTGGTGCGGGACCGACTGCAGCGGTGGGTGTCGGCGTCATCGGCGGCGCAGGTCCGACGGCATCTGGGCGGGTCCGCCGCGGCGTTCCAGCGGTTCCTGATCCTTGATGAGACGGGCTTTGCCAAGCAGGGAAAGAGTTCGGTGGGAGTGTCCCGGCAGTATTCGGGAACGCTGGGGAAGGTGGCCAGTTGCCAGATAGCGGTCACTTTGCAGTACGCGACCCAACCAGCGGCCAGGGCCAAAGGGGGGGAAGTGTTCTGCGTGGATATGCGGCTGTTCCTGCCGGAGAAGGAATGGTGTAACGACCGCAAGCGAATGACCCGCGCGGGGGTGCCGGACGACGTGGGGTACGAGCCCAAGTGGAAGATGGCCCTGACGATGTTGGAGCGGGCGAAGGCTAATGGGCTCAAGGGGGTGGTGTTGGCCGACGCCCTCTACGGGAGCGTCACCGAGTTCCGCCGGTCGCTGGAAAAGCAGGGGTGGACGTACTGCGTGGGGGTGGAGTCGACGCTGTCGGTGATTGACGCCGCCGAGGACCTGGGCGAGGTCCCATCGTGGTTGGGCAAGGGGCGGCCGCCGACGCGGCCGTCCCGGGTCGCGGCGAAGGTCGCGGGGGTCTCCGTCAAACCATGGACCGTGGACCACGCCGCCGACTTCCGCACGGTGAATTGGCGGGAAGGGAGCAAGGTCAGGAAGGGCAAAGCGCGCAAGCTGTCTGGCCGTTTCGCCGCCTGGCGGGTCCGCCCGGCCCACCGTCTCAGTGACGGGCGCAGACCGCAGAGCGAGTGCTGGCTGCTGGCCGAGTGGCCCCGGGAGGAGGATGCCCCTACGAAGTACTTCTTCTCCAACCTGCCGGCGAAGGCCTCACTCCGGCAACTGGTCAGGACGGCCAAGGGGCGGTGGTGGGTAGAGCAGAGCTACCGGGAGCTGAAGCAAGAGATGGGCCTCGACCACTTCGAGGGCAGGTCCTGGGTCGGATGGCACCACCACATGGTGCTCGTGATGCTCGCCTATGCCTTCGTCGTCGCCTACCGGCGACAAAAAAGGGGAGACACGGCCCGCCGCCGGTTAGCGTGCCCGAAGCCCGTCGCCTGATCCAGCACCTGCTGCTGTGCTGGGCCGGACGCTGCCCGGTTTGCGGACGGCGACTCGACGCCCACCGTGTCGTAAGTCGAACCGAAAGGAAGGATTCGAGTTAACGGAGTAATACTAGCAGCCCGTGGTGAAAGTCGATTTCCCGCTTGACGCCAAACCCCGACCGCGCTGAAATGCCGCGGACGCATTCAAGGATGATCCGCATGGCCCTGGGAAAACGCAAGGAAGTCGCTCAACCGCTGTTCATCTCGACGGTCGATTTGCCGTCGTTCAAGTCCAACCCGTTCTATGACACGGTCAACAAGGTGCTGAGCGCGCATCAGTTCGATCTGTTCGTCGAGAAGCTCTGCGCCAGGTTTTACCATGACAACGTGGGCCGGCCGGGTCTGCGCGCCAGGCATCTACTTTCGCTGCCTGCTGGTGGGATACTTCGAGGGATTGGATTCCGAGCGTGGAATCGCCTGGCGTTGTTCGGACAGCAAGTCGCTGGGATTGTTCCTGGGTTATGCGATCGACCAGCAGACGCCGGATCACTCGACGATCTCGCGAACGCGAAGACTGATCGACCTGGAGACGCACCAGGAAGTGTTCGGGTATGTGCTAAAGATCCTGGCGAATCACAATCTGATCGATGGCAAGACGATGGGCGTGGACTCGACGACGCTGGAAGCCAACGCGGCGTTGCGGAGCATCGTCCGCAGGGACAACGGTCAGGGGTATCAGGAGTTTCTCACCGATCTGGCAAAGCAGAGCGGGATCGAGACGCCGACGCGGGAAGATCTGGCCAAGCTCGATCGCAAACGCAAGAACAAAGGCTCGAATGACGACTGGACCAACCCGCATGATCCGGATGCCAAGATCACCAGGATGAAGGATGGCACGACCCATCTGGCCCACAAGGCTGAACACGCCGTAGACATGGGCGAAGAGGGACACGGTGCAATCCTGGCGGTGAATGTATGCGACGCGGTGGTCGGCGACACCAAAACCCTCTGCGACACGATCAACCAGGCATCCGAGAACCTGCGTGCCATCAAGGACGATGATCGGGTGAGCGACAAGATCAGCGATGCCTGGGCCAGCGAAGTCGTCGCCGACAAGGGATATCACAGCAACGACACGATGCGTGATCTGCCGGAGATGGACATCCGCAGCTACATCAGCGAGCCGGATCGAGGGCGTCGAGACTGGTCCGACATGACCGGTGCGAATGAAGAAGATTCAATCAGGGCACTCGATGCCCGCGACGCGACCTACGGCAACCGCCGGCGGATCAAAGGTGAGCGCGGCAAGGGACTGATGCGCAAGCGGGGAGAACTGCTGGAACGATCGTTCGCGCACAACTACGAGACCGGCGCGATGCGACGAGTGCACCTGCGGCATCGGGAGAACATCGCCAAGCGGGTGCTGATCCACGTGGCGGGATTCAACCTTGGGCTGCTGATGCGAGTGAAATACGGCCTGCTCAAGCCGCGGAGGCTGAGTGACGCAATCATTTTTGCGCTGCTGATGATCTGGACGATGATCCGATCGGCAGCCGGGCGACTGATGCGATCCGGGCAAGCGGAATCAGCGCGATTTGCCGAACTTCTGTCGTTCGCGCCGAGATCATGGATTCAGGCCGTGTAGGCCATAAAACCACGGGCTGCTAGGCCGGATATATTCTAAAAATCGCGCCGTTGTCTCGGGGATCATCGAAACCGGCGACGTTAAATGCAGCGCGGGCGAGTATATCCTTGGGCTTAATCCCGCCGAAGAGATGCCACCGCATCATTGAACTTGCAAGCAGGTCGGCGCACTCCAGCATCACCTCGCGTCCCTTAGGCACAGCTTGGACGTCACCGAGGTAAACGCGGTCCGGAAAAGCCTCCGCCAACTGCCGCGAGAGATGTAGTTTGAGTGCTTCCAGGTGCAGCGCGTCGAAGCCGGCCTCTCCCTCTTTGACGAGTAGCAAGGATCGCGGCTCATTCAGGCACTGGTGCTGATCCATCACCCGTAGCGAATCGATAACGAGCTGGATGGCGAGGCTCAGTTTGTCCTGATGCAAAAGGCCGCGGCTTTCCAACCCGTATCCAAGAAATAAAAGACCCGCCCGCCGCCGCTGTAATTCACTCAAAAGGGCCATGGCACGAGGCTGAGCCGCTGTGCCTGTCTCGGCGAAGTGGATTGTGCCCGGAAATCTCTGCCGCTCGCGCCATTTCCGGAGGCTTGCCCAGTGCTTCTCGTACTGCCTCCAGTTCATCACACAAATTCCACCAACACCCGTAAATCGCTCAGTACCACCCGTCTCATCGAGATAGAAGCGGATTTCCGACAACCCTGAACGAGCGGCGGCGAGTAGCTGGTGCATTTCCATCTGCACCTCATCGCGATTGCGGCGAACCTCCAGCGTTGACGCGAAGAGCTTGAGATCGTTCTGTATGTGCCGTCGCATGCGGCTGATCGTGTCGAGCTTGTCTAGCGGGTAGAGGACTTCCAGCTCCAACGGATCCCATTCTTCAAGGATTTCCGACTGAAACATCCGCCAATACCGGATCGCAAGGGCAGTGTCGCTATCTCGGGTCTCCGGAAAGCGGTGCAACAGGTACGCGAGCCGCTGTTGCATCGTCCCTAGCCGCGAATCAGCTATCGCCGCCAACAGGGATCGGCGGTCCTCTGTCTGCTCGGCGGTCAACATATTGCCGATCGCCGGTAGCTCCCACGACGGCAGATGGAATAGCGGGAGTTGCGTTGAGCTTGCGCTTGGCACAGGCGGCGAGTGTATCGAGGCGGTCTCAGTTATCCACACCCTCCCGCCTCTCCCCTCTCGGCATCGCCCTTGATTCGCGCTAAAATCTCCACCAGGACCGAGCGCAAACGCTCAGGTTCCGAATCAAGCTGCTATTACCCTGGCGACTCGTGAACCTAGCGTTTGTCGCCATTTCGTTTGCGCTTCTGAACTCTCAAGCCGCAGAAGCACAAGCCTCTCGGAGTAGCGGCTTGCTCCGGGACATGACCCGCGGAACGGACAACTCTGCCGTTGCCGACGATCCCGTATTGATCGGCAACCGCCACGTCTGGGGAGGCATGGAGCCTTTCGGCCTTGCTGCGCCCGATCGGCGCCACCACGTGTATTGCCTAGGAAAGACCGGCTCAGGCAAGACCACCCTCCTTCGGAACCTCATTCTCCAGGACCTTGCGGCCGATCGCGGCGTCGGGATCATCGACCCCCACGGCGACTTGGCCGAAGATCTCCTGGACCACATCCCGCCCCATCGGGCGGATGATGTCGTCTACTTCAACCCGGCCGATGAGGAGTGGCCCATCGGCTACAATTTACTCAAGACCGTCTCTCCCAAGAGCCGGCATTTGGTCGCGTCTGGCTTTGTCTCAGCCCTCAAGAGTATCTGGCGGGATTCCTGGGGTCCGCGTCTGGAGTACATCCTATATGCCGCCGTGGCGGCATTGGTGGACTGCGAGAATGCCTCGATCCTCGGTTTGCAGCGCATCCTCGTTGACGCCCGCTACCGGGACTGGGTGGTGAAACAGGTCAAGGACCCCGTGGTGAAGAGCTTCTGGCAGAACGAGTTTGCCAACTACGACCGGCGGTTCATGAACGAAGCCATCGCCCCCATCCAGAACAAGGTGGGCCAGCTCTTGATGGCCCCGCCCATTAGAAACATCTTCGGCCAGGTCCGCTCCAGGATCGATCCCTTGTTCATGATGGACGACCGGCGGATCTTCATCGCCAACCTCTCCAAGGGAAAGCTCGGCGAGGACAAGGCCAACCTGATCGGGGCGATTCTCGTCAGCCAGTTCCAGTTGGCGGCGATGGCCAGGGCGGGAAGGCCGGAGCATGAGCGTGAGGACTTCTTCCTCTACATCGACGAGCTCCACAACTTCTCCACCGACAGCTTTGTGGCCATTCTCTCTGAGGCCCGCAAGTACCGGCTGTGCCTCACGCTTTCCCACCAGTACATGGCCCAGCTACGGGAGCCGATTCGGGATGCCGTGCTGGGGAACGTCGGGACGATCATCGCGTTTCGCGTGGGCGAACGGGACGGCGAGGTCCTGGAGCGGGAGTTCGGCCGCAGTTTCACCGCCCGGCACTTCACTGAGCTTGGGAACTACGAGGTGTACGTGAAGCTCCTCTCGAACGGGGAGCATGGGGAGCCGTTTGCGGGGATGACGTTCCCGCCGGAGGCGAGGCGGTACGGGCGGAAGGAGAAGCTCATCGAGCGGTCGCGGGTGAAATACGCGACGCCGCGAACGGTGGTGGAGGAGAAGATTGGGAGGTGGATGGAGCGATGACGTTCACGGTCATCGGTAAAGCTGATTGATCAGATCTCGACACAAGTGGAATGTTGGTGCGATGCTAAAGTGAAGCGAGGAACTGCCGTGGGCATAGTGGTTACGGAGATTCCGCAACAGCTCCACCAGATACCGGCAATACGCTTGCGGAGGAACGGGCGGTTCGGGTGGTGGCTTTGGCCAACCGAACTCCTGTGCCATTTTTTCTTCAGTTTTCGCACATTCCAGCCTACGTTCCTGCATCTCCCGATATTCCTCCATGTGCTCATCCACCAGAAGCCCTCTCTTGATCGCGGCGGTCATGAGCTTTTTCAGACCTTGCGGTGCGGGGACAGCGTCACGTTCCAGCCTGATACGCAAAGACATCTCCAAGACCGCGAGAGCCTGCATTTCGGCAATGGGATAGAAGCGCCAGACATGCCACGCATAAAGCCACAGGTTTTGGGCTGTATTCCATGCGATCTGGATGTCCTTTGGTACTGATGGCGCCAAGGGGTAACTCGCAACAATCGCATGATGATCGTCGATGGTCTTTGCCCGAACAATGCCTTTGCCAGATTCAATGATGCACAGACATGCTTGCCGCGCATCTGGCTTATCCATGTCTGCGACCTCCCGAAGTCTTTCGCTTGGCGTGATGTTTTCGTCTGCGTCGCGCATCTGACTCGACCTTTTCATCAACAACAGCTACTCTGATGGAAGATACGCAATGCTCTGTACGGAAGCACATATGCAGCCGGACATCGTTATCAGCTGTCCCAAATGCGAGACGCAACGGCGTCTGATATTTTGCGGTGAGTATATTCGCAAGGATGACGAGAGCGAACCGGCTGTTCGCTATTCCTTCGGCCAGTGCTGCGTGTGCCATGAGCCTTTTGTCGTGGCACAAACAGATTTTGGACAGGGATTTGACGCTGAAGAATCTGTACCCGTCTATCCGTCTGACAACCGGCGACTGGAATTCCAATTACCCCCATCCGTTCGAGAGTCATACGAGGCTGCCATAGCATGCATGACGGTGAAGCAGTGGACGCCGGCTGCGGTGATGGTCGGGCGAGCAGCTGGAAGCTGTCTGCCACGAACAGCTTGGCAAGGCGACCATGTTGACGAAGGGTCTGAAAGCGTTGCTCGCCGAGGGCAAGATCAGCGCGGAGTTATGGGAGTGGTCAGACGCTTTGCGATTCCTGCGAAACATTGGTGCCCATCCCTCGAACGACCGCATCAGCCGCGATGACGCGGAAGATGCATTCAACCTGCTTCAAGCGATTCTTGAGACGCTCTACCACCTTCGACCAAAATTTGAGCAGATGAAGGTGCGGCGAGGAATGCACAATCAGGAGAATGGAGACAACATGATCGAAATAATCAACATCGTTGTGACAATTCGTGTTCCTGCCGCTGAGTGCGACAGCCACATTGCCAGGATTCGAGGCAACATAGAACAAGTGATTTCGGTTCCTGCTAGCTTAACGCGAAAGACTGTTGAACGTTGGCCAACTGGAACGACGGACCCGAACTGGCCTCAGATTAAGGTGGAATACATGAAGTGATTCTGATCTGATATTGCGTTCGAAGTCTCCGTCGGACGTACTGTGTTCAAAAAAGCCGGACCCTTTCGGATCCGGCGCGTGATGAACTTCATTTGCTTTTGTTGGGACGCTCCTGTCCCGTTGCTTCCTCCTCGACTTGCCGAAGGTTAGCAGGAACCCACCGATTCACCCGCTCGGCAAGCGGCTTGTCTTCCAGCGTGCCGTCGGCGGCATCGACAAATAGCTTGGCGAGAAGGTCCACCAGCTCAGACTTCTTCTTCTCCGGAGCTCGCGCATGCACAGGCCCTTTGAGCTCCGTGATCAAGTGAGCAAGCTGGATCTTTTGGAAACTCGAGAGCCACGCGACATCCGGTTTCCAGTGCTCGCGTACGTTCACCTTGAGCTCCTGTGCCAAGTGCCGCACCAGGTCCGTCTGATGCTGGAGATTGGCGGTTATGCACTCGACGACCAACAGATCGATCAGAGCATTGAGCTTCGACTCCGTCAGAGTCTTGAGTTGCTCATACCCTTGCCGATCCTCGACAAGATTCTGGTCGTGGAACGGATCGAACTTCGCCCGCTTCTCCTGCACACGCTTGAAGGCTTCCGATGAGAATCCTTCTTTCGAGGCGTTGAGGGTGATGCCGTTGGCCTCATGCCGCACGGCCAGTGCGTCAGAGCGCACCTTGTCGTGAAGGATCATCGCCAGGATGCGCCTGCGGGCGGACGTGCTTTGAAGCACAGCCTCCCGGACAGCCAGCGCCTGATGAGTGAACGTCACGGCAAGCTGCCTGTCGCTCAGTTCATCCGAAGTTGGCACCTTGGCCTTGCCAGAGGCGCCCTCGGATGCGGCACCACCGGCATTAGCCGTTCCGTGCCGATTCCGCTGGCGGGGAATGCGGTACTCCCGATGCACCCGGCCATCCGGGTCGAGGATGACGAACGCTGTGCCAACCGCCTTGGTCTCCTCGGAGAAGTGCTCCGGCGCATTGCTGACGATCTCCTGCTCCTCGGCTTGCAGGGCTTCATAACGCTGGTGCAGTCGATCGAACCGAGCCTGGTCGCCGTCGTCGATCTTCTCGACGCTCATTTCGAGCTTCTGTCGTCGATCGGAAAGTTTGATGAGCTTCTTCGTGGTTGCTTCGTCAAACTCCGGCTCAGGCTTCTCCATCGCATAGAGACGGTCCTGCACTTCTTCGCGACGCCCGATGACCACTTCCTTCCAGCCATCTTCGCCAAGCGCCTGGTGTTGAAGCTCCAGGGCCTTGGCCTGAGCTTCCATGAAGGCTTTGCGCTCAATGAGCAGACGGTCGCCGAAGAGATCGCGGCTCACCGCTGATTCCGGCAGGGTGGACAAGTCAAAGAGTGCGTGCGTCGCATCGATCCAGGCATTGGCAATGACGTTTCGCACGTGCTCGGCATGGCGGGGATGGCCATTGACCTCCTGCCACACCTCAAGCTGCCGATCTTCGGGCACGGCGGCAAAAGCTTCCGCCATGGCGGTGTTGATCGAGCCATCGCGGAATGCCGCCTTGATCAGCTCGGCTAGCGTCGCCAGCTTCATCCGCTGGCGGACGTAGTGCTCGGGGACGCCGAATTCGGCGGCAATGGCGGCGGCGTCTTTGCCGTCACCAGCAGCAAGTTTGGCGAAAGCCTCCGCTTCATCCAAGGGGTGCATTGCGTCGCGAGCGAAGTTCTCGCCCAGTGACAGTGCATCGGCCGTGACGGCATCGACTTCTCTGAGGACACAGGGGATCTTGGGATCGCCATCCTCGCGGTGGATCTCCCGCAGAGCCTTGAGTCTCCGATCGCCGGCGACGACTTCAAAGCGCTTTGGCTTGCCGTCGAGGGGACGAACGACCAGTGGCTGCAACAATCCCTGCGAGCCGATTGAGGCCACGAGGCGCTGGTGGGCCTCCCGACCTGGTTTCACCTTCCGGGGATTGCGGCGGCTGGGGACAAGCTGCGACAGAGGGACATTGAGCTGCACCAAACCTTGCTTCATGACAGACCTCCCAGATTGTGTTGGAACTGTTGCGACGATCGATTCAGGCCACCTGGCCTGAGAGTTCGCGGTCGTCGCTCTGCCTTGAAGCAAAGCACGGAATTTCGAGGGCGCAAGCGAGCAATCCACTGCCTTGCGTTTTGGGGCGCACTGTGGCACGCGTATACCGAAGGCGTGCTGTGATGACGCATCATAATCAAAGCCATGAAGGCATACTTGCGCAAATTACATGTATATGATATAATTGATATAGTTAAGTGGATTCGGGATATCTTCGCTCATTTACCTACAGTCCAATCACACAAGAGGAGGTTCACAATGGCTGATGAAACTCTGCGTCTGGATTCAGATTCCGCATCCTTGGTGAAGCGGATCAGGTCCGTAGAGGATGATCGGATAGGACGAACAGAGGAGAGGATTGGATCCTTTCTCCTTCGAGTGTCCATGGGTGTCACTGAAGCTCTGAAACAGTTGTCGTATCGTAACAGGCAAGCGGTACTGCTCGTGGCGATCGATGAACTGGAAGAGTTTGTGGGCGCACTGGAACATGCATGCGAAGAACTCAGGTCAACTGGAAGGAGCCATTAACACAACGAGAGCGCTATCAAGGCGCTCTTTTTTCATTGAACGTCTTATGCCTCTGCGCGCGACGGCGGAACGTCTGACCAAAATGTTGAAACGCTCCCAAGTCCTCGGCTTCTCTGCGCAATCGCTGGATCTGGCGCCCCATTTTCTGAATATCGCATAGCGGATCATTCCACCGCTCGCCGGGTGCCGGCCAGGTGTATTTGGCATCGGTCCGCTCCCGTGGCTTACCTGGTTCAGGAATTCCCTGCAGCATTGCGAGATTCCTCGCTCGGTCGAACGCCTTGCGGGATACCCTGAGGTCATGGTGAAGCCATTCAATGAGCTCCTTGCGCATTACATGGACGTTCAACCGAAGCTTCAGGACTGGTACTTCACGCAGTTGACCGCCCGGCCAACCGATCGGGTATAGCTTGACGTAAAGGAGGTTGTGCTGACGTTCGTCAATATCTCCATTGATGTTGATGCCGAATCCCCACGTGCAACCATCGCGGGGAACTGCCGTTTGGGGCCATGCTCCATGCACTAATGCATTCCGCCCCAGATTAGAGACGATCGCGTAGACGTCCTTCGTGCTATCCAGATGCTTGGCTACACGAGCAATATTCTCGTGGTTCACCAACTTATCACCCGGCCGCGCGATGAATGTGCCCAGGTGGTCGAAGACTGAGAATAGCAGCGTTGCGAGCAGAAAATCACCGCGTCCGTTCTCTGAGCGGCCGGTCGAAATCCATCGCTCCTTTGCGCCAACAAAAACCGTTTCCAAGTCGGCTAATAGATTTCGTTTGATCCATCCCTCAAGGTATTGCTCGAAGGAAGGAAAACTTCGCACACCTTGATGAAAACTCCGGGTCGACTGCACGCTGGTCTCCGCGAAATGAACAACGCTGATGAGGACGGCTTCCGCATCTACGCGAACAATGCCACTCGTAAACTTGATGACAATGTATAGCGCATTCTTGTGAACGTTTCCACTGCTGGTGCGAATGTGCACCTCAGATTTCTGACGAAATCATGCCGTAACGAGATGTTGCTGCAACTGCTTGCGCTTTGGCCGGCGCTGTGGCACGCTTATGGCAGAAGCATTTCTTCTTTCCCCCCCCACGAAAGGAGGCCAGTCATGGCCAAGTCTGCGATGAGACCAGCGCAAACAGCGCGACCGCCGGCAAGTGCGGCGCCAGCGGAAAACAACCGGAAGCCCGTTCACACCCTTCGTCATCGCCGGCTCAAGGCGACGATCTGGCGGAACGAGACGGAGCGAGGGCCGATCTTCAATGTGACGATCATCCGCTCGTACAAGCAGAAGGACGGCGAGTGGCGGGACAGTCACAGCATCGGCTACGACGACCTCATGAACGTGGCGGCACTGATGTACGAAGCTCACGCCTTTATCTCGGCCGCCCGGGCAAAGGAGCCACCCGCATGGGACAACAGTCGCCGCGGATGAATTGACTCTCCCGTGTTTCCAGCCAGACATCCCGTCTGGCTTTTCTTCTTCTCGGCCGGCTCAGTTGTGGATAGCCTCCATTGACCCCTCCGCTCCTTCCGTGCTTTCCTGATTCCAGATCCCCTTCGTTCCTTAACCCGTTCACATTCAACCGCCCGATTCCGCGGGCAAGGAGGCGCCATGCGGCAGAGTCTATCCCGGCCACACCGGTCCTGCCGGAGTGGTCCAAGCTTCTCGTTGATGCCGTCAGGGAGCACGGCATCATCTCTTCCGCCTACCACCGCTTCTGGAACTACTCGGTCGGCAACCAGCTCCTGGTCCTGTTTCAGTGCACGCTCCGCCAGCTCGATCCCGGCCCCATTAACACCTACCTCGGCTGGAAGGAACTTGGCCGGAGCGTGGTCAAGGGCGAAAAGGCCCTGACGCTCTGCATGCCGGTGACCTGCAAGAAGAAGGTGGAAGTGCCGCCTGACCGTGAAGCGGAAGATGAAGAGTCCATCTACACCCGCTTTGTCTACCGCCCCCATTGGTTCCTTCTGTCCCAGACGACCGGCAAGGAATACGTGCCCCAGGAACTGCCGGAGTGGAGCGAGGCGAGAGCCTTGCGGAAGCTGGAAATCGATCGCGTTGTCTTCGACTACTTGAACGGCAACGCGCAAGGGTTTGCCCGACAGCGTCAGGTCTCCGTCTCGCCGATCGCCTTTGCACCCACCGGACGCTCTTCCATGAGCTCGGGCACGTGGTCCTCGGTCACACGGCTGAGACGGAACTCAGCGATGGCGAGGAGCCGGATCGGAACCTGCGGGAAGTCGAGGCGGAGTGCGTGGCCTTGATCGCCTGCGAGTCCTTACGCCTTTCGGGCGCCGAGTTCTGCCGGGGCTATATCCAGCACTGGCTCAAGGGCGAGACGATCCCCGAGCGTTCCGCCCAGCGGATCTTCAAGGCCGCCGACCAGATCCTCCGGGCCGGGAGATACGGAGGAACCGATGGTTGCCCCGAGTGATCCCGTTCCTCCCTCAGATGCCCCATCCGGCTTCATCTTCCTTGGCTACTGGGGCAAGCTCTCCACGCCTCTCGGCTACACCGGCACTGCCCGCTATGTGGCCTGGTACTGGGAGCCCTGTGGGGATGAGCTCTCATGGGACGATGGACGTTCCTGTGCCTGCGGGATGGCGAATTGGTATCCGTGGGTGCGGGAGATCGCTCGGATTCTCTGCCACCTCGGCTACGACTGCGGCAGTTCCGAAGAGGAAGCCAAGGTGTGGCTCATCGTTGATGGGCAGACTGGCGCCGCCTATGTCGCCCAGCCATGGGTGGCACGGCGGTTTCTTCAGGAGCAGTGGCGGTGATTGTCAAGAGCGATCCGATGAGGGTCGCTCTTTCTTGAACGGGTAGTAATGGGGAATCAGCCTGATGGGGCTTCGGGGTCCGGCCGCCGGTATACCTCTTCTGCGTGCTGCTGAATCATTTCAAGGGCTTTGGTGACTCGGTGAATCGTCTCTGAGTCCAACCGGCGTGCGGCTCCATCGGGCGCGATGCGATCAATTAGGTCGTCCTGGTGCACCACGAGCGCCTTTGCACCGCCGTCATCATCTTGGACATATCCAAAGGGAACGGCCAGTACCGGCTGTATCCAGGGCAAGTTGTCTCCCATGATTGCGGCAAGACGATCCCTTAGGTTCATCGTCTGTCGCAGGACCTGTAGGGCCATGTCCGATGGTTGATTGTTGTGGAGAAACTCCTGAGGTGTCACGGTGAAGAGACCGCGGTGGGATTTGGTGGATATGCAGAAGCAGCCACCGGGACCCACGAGGACGTGATCGATATCGCTATCATCTTCAAGTTTGACGCCATTGAAGATGTGCCAATCGTCGCTCAAATCCTGCAGGAGCCATGCCACCAGTGCCTCTGCCTGGGCGCCCCGAAGATACTTGATCCGCTCGGCGCGATGCTTTCGAGCTTTGGGTCCAGCCACTTCGTTGATGCAATGAGAACAGCAACGGCAACTGCTGCGACGATGATCGTGACGAAGAGCCCCTGCGTCCCACCAAGTCCGGCGAGCGCAATGCCTGCAATGAAACCGCAAGCGGCGACGGCCGCCGCGGTGATCCAGATAATCTGGGTGCTCCGATGCATTGCCGACGACTTCCCGAACTGACCCGCAAGTCCATGCCTGATCGCCATGATAGAGATTCTAATTGCGGAGAAGTGTTCAGTCAGCGGAACGTGGGTCTCGGACTATGAGCGGAAGATCAGTCGGTTCTGTTGACCTGTTCCAGGACCTGGGCGAGTTGCCGATAGATGGGCGCAGGATCGCCGCACTGATCCGGCATCTTCCCGCATTGCCGGGCCGCGTCGGCCAACCTGTTGAGGACAGGAGGGATGTCGTGCTCGGGAATTCCGCTCACTTTGGCGCCGCGATAATTGCTGAGAATGGCCTGAATGGCCTTGGGCAGTCGTTTGGCATCTATCGTGGCGTCTCGCAAGCAATATGGGAGTTTCCACGTACGGGGGTCGCTGGCGTCGGCGACATAGGCGAAGCACCGTGCCGGCAGATGATGTCGCGGGTCCAGCAGCGTCTCCGATGCTGGTCCCGGTGCAGTTGACTCTGGTATCGCCGGCGAATCAGGCAACGGCCGAAGCGCTGCGCCATTGCCGGATGGGGGCGTGCGATAGATACCGTGCATGCTGATCCACCACAGCGATTCACAGGGTTTGGCCTGGTCCAGAGCGACAAAGAGTCGGTCGTGAAGGCCGCAATGTTGAACATCGGCGGCGTAAAGCATCACACCGTCGCTGATGGCGATCGTGCTGACGCGCTGCTCATCTGCGTAACGCCTTGCCTGGTCCAACGCTGACTCGACCGCCGGCCGACTCCACGCCAGAGCGCCAGGGCGTTTCGCCTCCAGCAGGAGGTATTTGATGCCAAGACTGCTCAGGAGAATGTCCGCGAATTCGACTTGGTTGTTCAGATCCGCCAGTGTCCAGTCGAGAACGCCCGTGAAGAGGTCTTCGATGATTCCCTCGGTAACCTTTTCGGCAGCAGCCCCGAACCGTCCCTGCTGAGCGAGTCGCTCCTGGCGGCGCTCGATAAAATTCGGCCACTTGGTGTTGATGCGTTCCACGCACCGGCGGAAAGAGGCAAGATCCTCTGGCATGGCAAAATCCCTATAGCCCGGATCACATTGAGCGCTCGACTCGGCCAAGCAGTTGCGATGCTGAAACCTTCATGGCCTTACAGACCCGCAGGAAGACGTGGACCGTGGGCGCTTTCTGCCCGCGCTCGATCTGGCCAAGGTATTCGCGGGAAATGCCGGCTCGGAAGGCGACCTCCTCTTGGGTGAGCCCCGCCGTTTCCCGCGCCTTGCGCAACTCCTTCCCGATCACGCGGTTGAGAATAGCCTTGACAGCAGGATTGTCCGGGAACTATAGTTCTCTTGAGGTTTCCTATTGACTCATCCCCATGGACAGCCCCAGCAAACAGTTCGGCTTCATCGTCGCCTATCTCCTGCCAGGCTTCATCGGCCTGGCCGGGTTGGTGCCGTTTGTGCCGCTCTTTGGGGCCTGGCTCCATCCGGTGAGCTACTCGGAAGCGAGCCTCGGTCCCCCGATCTATGCCCTCCTCGCTGCCACCACCATGGGCATGATCGCCAACGCACTGCGCCGGCTTCTCATCGACCACATTCATGCCTGGACGGGTATCGTGCCGCCGGTGTGGGACGACAGCCGGCTGGAAGAGCGGCTGGGCGCGTTCAACTACCTCGTCGAGAACCACTACCGCTACTACCAGTTCGTCGCCAACACCTTGATCGCGGTGATCTGGACGTACCTCATCAACCGGTTCCTGGGTACCTCACCGTTTCTCGGTTGGGGAAGCGATATTGGGGTCATCATCCTCTGCGTGGCGTTGTTCGTAACGTCGCGCGACACCCTGCAAAAGTATTACACCCGCACCGGCCGACTGGTCGGCGTGGAGAAAGGCTCTCATGTACGAAGTGATGCACAACGGAAACGACCACAAGGTCGAGCACGGAGGGACGAAGTCGCCGCAACAGTCGAAGCCGGTGAATAAGCCGGAGGCGCCGAAGCCAAGCGATGGTCAGAAGGCAGCACAGGCGTCGAAGTGACCGGTGTCGTTTGAGCTTTGCTGCCGACACGACCGGTCCAGCTTGTCCTGATTTTCGGCGGCGGCAGAGACCTGCTGGCGCAGGCGCCATTTTTTGTTGACATGGCGCTAGGCCTGCGGGAAATTGTGCTTGCCGCGCAACGGTTTCCCCGCGAGTCTCCCCCCCAACTCGCACCCGTTCGCGGCGTTTTTCTTGCCTGCGAAACCCTCCTCTGTATGGGCGGAACCGCCCTGTTATGGGCCCTCAAAACCTTGCGGAGCGGGAGATGGAACTGAATTCCACCGGCCCACCCAGTCGATATCGACAAGGGTGGATGTATGGATTTGAGCGATGCAGTCAGATGCACGGACTGCGATAGCTGCGATTTCCCGCCGGAGATTCAGGAGGTGATCGCGGCTGTGGCGTCCGAAGGGCGGGAGTGGAAAGCACAGCGTCGAGTTGTGCGAAACGAGTGCCGACAGCGTGTGAGCATCAATGCCGTCGGTATCACGCCCGTCGTTCGGCCAATCGAGGGGTTTTCATACGATGCGAGCGAATGCGGATTGGGGCTCATCGTCGGCAGAGCGTTGCCGATCGGTATTGAGATTCACGTGAGCCTCCTGTCTCCGCGAGGGCATTGGCTGCGACTGGAAGGCTACATTGGCCGCTGTCGGGAATTCATGGGCTGGTTTGACATCGGCGTCTGCTTCTACCGGTCGCAGGCGCTCCTGAGCGCCGCGGAGTATGCGAGCTTCATTCCCTGATGTGGGACTTCAGCCGCACAAGAGCATCTGCTTTGTGACGCGCGGTTCAACGAATGCTTCGCGCTCGGATTGACGCCGATACCCGGCGGTCTTGCCATCGGCAGTCACTTCAAAGGCTGTCCCACCGGTGACGGCGCGGTAGTCCATCGGCCGCACCCAGATCGGGCCGAGCGGGTCGGTCGTAGCTTCGGCAAAGGTCGTGAGCCACACCTGGGAAAGAATCGGCGGATGCAAGAGGAGCAGCCGTTCCGCCACATTGTTCCTCCGCTCGGCATTGCGGAACACCATGAGCACCCGGAATGGAAAACTCTCGTACTCCGACCGCGGCCGGCCGTGCTTCTCGGCCAATCCCCCACGGCGGTAGTAGTCGCGGTAGCAGTGGGCTTTTTGAATAAGCACGTCTTGCGTCTCGGTCGATCGGTCTACCTCCAGGAAGAATGTGTGCTCGTACAGCTCTCCAGCCGGCGTGTCTTCGTGGATGCGAATGAAGCCATCGGGCTTGACGGTCACGATGGCGCCGTCGGACTGGGCCGCCTTGAACTCGTACAAGGCTGGCCATGTTGAGAACTCGGCAATGTCGAAGCCGGCCGTCGTCCGGATGGCGGTCACCATCGCCGCCTTCACGTCCATAACCTCAAGCTCGTGGCGGAGCGTCAGATCCTTGACCTGTGAGCGCTTTTCAAAGCCGATCGCAGTGAAGGCGGGATAGCCGTCGAGAGCGCCGCGGTTCTTGAGAAGCTCAAAGCCCTTGCGGGTGAGGTAAAGGACGGATGGCTCGCCCGGTCGGCGGGCCCTTGCCGAGACGAGTCCGGCGGATTTGAGCTTCTGAAGCCGCTTTTTGGCTGCTTCGGATTTGCCGTCGAAGTAGAGGGCTGCGGCGTGGCTGAGGGTAAGGAGGCGCGATTCGTACAGGCCACGGAGAAGGTCCACGTCGCGGTCCTGGAGCTCAATTCCCGGAGATTCTGTCCGGAGCGTCATGGGGGAAGTATATCACGAGCATTGCAGATGCTTGGCGCTCTGCGGTGTCGTTTCGTATACTTCTCCTGTCGTCATGTCTGTGCGGGTTTTTGTTGTTGTTCAGTGGTGAAAGGAGTCGCCCCATGGGCCAGATCGTCCGGCGCAGAGCGCTTGAGCCAGTCGTGCAGCGCCACTGCGGGTGACCTACTGCCGGAGAAGGTCCACTCCCGGGGCGGCGTCCTGGTGAGAAGCCAACTCGCATTAGGAATTGAACCGAAGCTCTACCTCTCCTGGTCGATCGAGCCCTGGTACTGGCGAAACGGCTTCACGCTCATGGTCTTCCACTCCATGAGCGGGTTCTGTCCGGAGAGCTCACCGGATGATCTGACGCGCCACGGACAGCTCATTATTGAAACGACCCAGGATGCCTGCCGTGAAGAGCATCCGGAGGAAGGCACTCATTACTACACCTTCCTCCTCTACAAGAGCCATTTGGGGCTCTTCAAGAGCGAGGAACTGGTTCGCTTCTCCGAGACCGTCCCCTCGATGAAGGTGGCCCTGGGGCGGATCAAGAACAAACTCGAGCTTGAGGAGATGCGCCGCAGGCACGAGCTGTCGGAGATCGAGCACGATGCGAGGCTCAATGAGGCGGAGATTCGGCGGATTCAGTCCCGGGAGAAGCTCACCCTGGCGCAGCAGCCGAAGAAGGGGTTATCCACAGCGGCTGACGGGATCATTGCCGAGGAGCTAGCGGAGATCGATGCGACAGTGGAGACCCTGCTTGCCAAGCGGGCGAAGATCCAGGACCTCAAGCGTGACTCCCGGTTCAAGAAGCTCTCGCCCGAAGAACAGAAGGCCGTTCTTGAGCGGATCGAAGAGCGGCTGGATGCCGGAGAAGTGAGCATGCGACGGGAGATGCGGGAACACTGATCCACGGGAGCGGTATGCAGACACGTCTCACCAAGGAAGGTCGAGCGGTTGTTGTAGGGCTTTTGAAGCTCGGCGCCTGGACGATTAGTCTCACGATTTGCGCAATGGTTCTGTCGAGCGTGTTTGGCGGCGGAAGCGAGCCGCCGGCACGACCATCGCCACAGCCGTCACTGCCGCCCTCGGCGATGGGGCTGACGTCGCCAGTGCGATCGTTCCCGGCGCCATCGCTGCCGCCCACGGTTGACCAGCCATTGGTCCCGCGGCAGTCGATCTACATGTATGGCGTTGGACAATCCCAACCGCGGCCAGAGACGCCGCCTCCGCCGCCAAGTTACTTCAGCTACGACGTTCCGTTGGTGCATCGACATGTCGAGGTGCACCAGTACAACTGGCATCCGCCAAAGTCGGCATATGAGGAGTATGTGCAGGCACGGGAACGGAATTCGACGTACAGGGAGCAGTCACCGGTGCATAAGGAGAAGCCCGAAGTGGTGCGAGCGAAGCACAAGATGGGGCGAGCGGAACAGCCAGAGGCCCACAAAGCCGTGCCACCAAAGACGAAAGACACAGCGAGGCCTTCTTCAGAACGGAAGTAATTGTCGCCTACTCGATTGCAAGTTCGAGCCCGTGCCGATTCCGATGTGCGAACAGAGTGGGATGTGGCATCAGCATATACAAGGAACGATTCGACATGACCCGAATCCAAGCAGAGCAGATCGTCAAGGCAAGCCTTGACGCGCTTTTTGAAAATGACCCAATTCTGTTGGAGAACGACGTTTCTGAGCGAGCGATCACTCACAAACTCGCAGAATACTTGCAGCAACAATTAAGAAGCCTCGGTATTGCCGGGCTAAGCGTGGACTGCGAGTACAACCGTAATAGGGAAGATGGGCCGCGTGCTCCGAAGCGGATTATTCTCTTAGAGCAGAGACGCGAGTACGAACTCAGGGGAGGTCTATCGGAAGATGATTCTCGGTCGGTGACGACTTTTCCCGACATAATCATCCACTATCGCGGCACAAACGACCGCAATACGCTCATTGTGGAAGTGAAGAAGACCACGAGCACGACAAGTCCTGAGTTTGATTTCTTGAAACTGAAAGCGTTCACAGATACGGAAAGGAACCCATACCATTACGAGCATGGAGTCTTCGTCTTGCTGACAACCGGCCAAGCAAATCAACAGCGACCGGTGCTCAAATGGTTTAGCAATGGCGAAGCGGAAGGAACTGGGAAATGAGTCGATTCGTCCACGTAACGGTGAATTCAAAAGGGACTAACGTCGGTGTTACTTCACCCTCCTCCTCGCCGTCTTCGGCTCGTCAACAAGCGGCAGCTGCACCACGTCATTGAGGAGCTTGGCTTCCCGAATCCCCAGCCGCTTCGTCGCCTCGGACATGGGAAGCGCGTATGGCAGGCGCTCCAGGAGCTTCCGGCGGTACTGCTCCACCCGTTCCGATCGCACGCCCGGCGGTGTCACCGTCGGCGTCTTCACGAAAAGCGGCGCTTTGGGCCCGCCGGCATATCGGACGGCAAAGTGCCTGTCCTCTTGGTCAAAGAGCTGCTGCATGGCCCGGAAGAGCTGCTCGTCGATCGAGCGGTACTGCACGCTCGACAGCTCCTTGCCCATCACGGGAATGAGCATCGGCGAGCGTGTGGTGCTCTCGCTTTCAGTGACGGACGTGGATTCGGTCTCCGAGTAGCTGTCGGTGCTGCCCTCCGTGTCGGCAAACGTCTCGTTCCACCCCTCGGTGGTGGAGAATGGTTCCTGAAGGGAGAATTCGTTGTCGGGGTGGTTGGGGTCGTAGGAACTGCCGCCGCTTGTCCCTTCGCTTCGTGAGCCGCCGCTGAAGGTGCTTTCGCCGCGGCTTGAGCTCGTGCTCTCGGTGACAGACCTGCCGGTGGTGTGGCTCTCCCGCATTTCTTCGCGATAGGCCATGACCTTGGTGCTCTCAAGCGAGAGTTTCACCTGGTCGGTGTCGAGGGTGCGCATGAAGAGCCACTGGGCCAGGGACTTGATGTCATCCGGGTGCTCGGTCTTGAAGATGATCTTGGTGCCGGCATTGGCGAGGATGGAATCGTACATGGCCTTGCCGTGGGGGCCGGCGTTCAGGAACTGCGAGGGGAATTGGTTGGCGAGCGTGAGGTGGAGTCCGAAGCCCCGTGCCTGGTCCAGGTTCTTGGCGATCGTCGGGGTGATGAAGTTCTGGCATTCGTCGATGTAGACGTAGAAGGGACGGGTCTTGGAGCGCTCCTGCTTGCCTCGGGCTTTAGCCGCCGACCAGAGGTCGGTGAGAAAGAGCGTGGCGAAGGTGTCGGCATCCTCCTCGTCGATCCGTCCGCCTTCAGTCGAGAGGTTCACGAGGATGATCTGGCCTTCTTCGAGAGCCGTGAGAAGGTCAAGGGAGACATCCGGCTGGCCGAAGGTGGCCTTCATGATCTCTGGACCCACCAGGCGGTTGAAGCGGTTCAAGGTGCTCGTGATCTGGGTGTCGAATTCCTTGGGATGGCGCTCGGCAAAGCTCCAGGCCTGGCGGGCGGTGTCGTCGGTGACGTTGGCAGAAAAGCGCCCGCCGGAGATCCGGTCGGGTGAGGACCTGCATCACGTCGCTTACGGTATAGCCATTCTGGTAGAGTGTCAGGAGGATGACCGCCGCCCAGCGGGCGAAGAGGGGTGTTTGGTCTGTTCCCCCTTCGCCCCAGACGTGGGCCAGGGCCCGGACGAAGTTGGAGACGACGACCGAGGGATCTGATTCCCGGCGTTTGCGTAACAGATTGTACGAGATGATCCAGTCGTCCCGCCGGAGGTCGATGGGGATGACCGGGCGCTTGGGGTTGTGCTTGGCGAGCCAGGCGAGGGAGTTCTCGTACACGAGGCCGTGGGGGTCGAGGAGCAGGAGTCCGCAGCGGCTGTCGGCCCAGTTCACGATATCCTGGCGGACGCAGTGCTCGATGAACTTGGATTTGCCGACGCCGGTGCCGCCGCAGACGTACAGGTGGCGCTTCACGGGCTGAGGCGGGCAGGATGAGGCTTCGCTTGCCGCCGGAGAGGGTGCCGAGGTTGAGTTTGTTTCCGCGTTTACTCCGCAGGCGCGATGCTCCCATCAAATCGGCTTCTCGACGTAAACGATGTACATTTGACCGTGCATATTCGGAAACGTTCCACGTGCAGCTAAATCCATTTCGACGATTCGTTGCAGATCTTCTCTTTCCATAGCTTGGTAGCGCAGTTCGAAATTGAATACGTCCGGAAGCATTCCAAAGGACCGAATCGCTTTGATGGAAAAACCATTTCCCTCAAAAAAGCTCTTTACCTCACGCTTTGCAAGCGAATTCGTGCGGATCGCTTCCTTCTCCTCATAGGTATACATTGAGAGAAACGACAGATGACGGCATTCGACATCCCACGTTGACACATACAATCGGCCGCCGGGGACCAGACAGCGCCGAGCTTCATGTGCCAACGACTCTTGCTCCGATCGCGTGAGATGTGCGAATGTTCCCATCATACAGGTGATTAGATCAAATGCTCCCTCTTGAAAAGGTAACTGCTCACCTCGACCTACAACATAGGCCGGCAACCTGCCATTGCGCTTCTGGCAGGCATATTTCATTGCATCGAATTCAACATCAATGCCAATCGCCATTGGTATCCCTAATGCTATCAGCGTTGTCGGATGTCTTCCAGTGGCAGCACCGATGTCAAGTGAGCGCCGTAACGTGTCGCGATCTTCGATCATCGACAGCAGATTAACCAGTTCCAGTTCCTTCTTTATCTCATCTTCCGGGAGTAAATGATCGTACTTTATGTAGGCCCATACGTCATAACTCAATGCCTTTGATGCTGTGAATTGATTTGCGCCATGATCGAAATGCCAATTAAGAGCCTTGTCAAGGTTGGACCGTTCGCCTGGGGCAACGTGTAATTCTTTCTCCCTCGCTTTTACAATATTGATCAGCTCGGGTGCAACTTCGTTGGCCCGAGGAGTATCTGGACCAAGAAGACTCACCGTTAGGCCAGTATAGTCCGTATCATGCGGTTGGCCGTAGCGCCCACGTTCATGCCGCTGCAAGCGCGCCAGCCTGCCGAACACGTCTCGATAGCTAGGGTCCCAGGTAAGCAGTACCTCAAGGTGCTTCTTTGCTTCAACAATATTACCTGTATCCTCATATGAACGCGCGTAAATTATACAATACGCGCTTGTCATCTTGTGCCATCACGTGCTCGCGTGCGCGACGAAGGCATGAAAGTGAGGCCGATGTCATTCCAGCATGTGCAAAACATTCGCCAGCGCTGATCAAGGATTGAAAACGTAATTCGCCGCTTCGGGACGCCTTAAGAAACTCACTCGCGGCATGTAGCCATTCATGATCTCGCTGCATCAATGTTGCCAGGGCGCAATGGCTTTCGGCGTGCTCAGGATTCACTTCTACATCGTTTTGAAGAAGTTGCTGCGTCAGCTCGGCAGCAATCTCCTCGCCGAGAATGTCCACGGAATTCATCAACCAGCGCTGACCATATTCGGTCAGTCCGAAGCGAAGGCAAAGGTCCACAAACGCCGCCGTTAGCATTCGCCGCTCCCGCCAGTCGATCGCCGTTCTAATTCGCCTTTCAAGCGGGAGCAATTCACGCATTGCGGCAGTCGCGGCTCGGTTCCGTAGCAGTGTCACTGTTCCATCGCCGGATCCAATAGTGACGAGCGTGCCGTCATCCGAAATGTCCAAGGACCAAACTTCCCCGGAAGTTTGATAGGACCAGAGAGGATTACCATCGCAGTTCACGATATAGGCATGCCCATCGAAGCTTCCTAGGGCGAACAACATAGCATCTGGCGTTAGATCAACCCCACAAATCGGACGCGACGAAACTCTGCTCGTCCTAGATGGTTGTCCGGTAGTCGTGTCTAGCAGCCATGCCTGTCCCTCGCGAAGCCCAACAATTGCATGCTTACCGTCTGGGGTAATGCTTGCGCGATACGTGCCGGTATCAACGGGATGAGTCTGAAGCACAGTGAGCTCATCGGTCACCAATGTAATACATTTATCATATGAGGCGACTATCGCCCTCGAACCGTCTGCTGTTACTGAAACTCCATAGACACCAAGATCACCAAAACGTGAAACGGCCGTTTGACGCCACTCCAACCCGAACTGTTGGAGATAGTATGCTTGATTGTCCCAGCAACCGACAATGAGCCTCGTACCGTCTGCCGAAAGGCTCAATGCCCAGACGGGTGAACCGAAATCATGGCGATAGATCTGATGCCCCTCGCGGTCATACAAATAAACGGTGCCTCTGCTGGGGCTCTTGTCGGCGGTGCCGACAGCAATACGGCTTCCATCAGCGGATATTGCGGTGCTCCATGCTTCGTAATCAAGACGGTCGTGCCACAGTTGCCTTCCTTCAAAAGAAAGCAGCCGGACTGTTCGATCCGCAGCGGCAACAGCAATTAGCGAAGCATCGGAGGTCGCGGAAACACAAATCACGGACGCACGAACATCAAACTTCCATTGAAGTTGGTAGGGAGCCTTTGCGATCGCACGTGATCGAGGTGATTGCAATTCAGAAGACAGCGACGCCAAGTGGAACCTCCCCTTGTGGCATCAAATAGGTCGTTTCATGATTGTTGTCGGGGACGCCAAGCATCAAGAATTCAGAGACCTCAGGACCCATCTTCTTTGGGCCAAAATTAAGTACTCCAACAATCTGACGTCCGAGCAATTCGTCACGAGAATATTTACGAAAGGCTCCACAAGTGACTTTCATGCCGATGTCGGGACCGAAATCGACCGTTATGCGATATGTCGGCTTCTTGGTCGCGGCATCCTCGACTTTCATTATCCGGCCAACACGCATGTCGAGCGCTTCGAAATTCGAGAAATCTGCATTAGGTTTCATGGCATTCATTTCGCACAATTCTAACACAAGGTGCAAGCGGGAGGCAACAATCACCCACTACGAATTTGCACTCCGAGTTTGACGCCTCGTAAAAAACGCGCTTTCATTAACCGCAGATAGTTCCTTCCCATAACCCGTAGCCCCCGCATTCACCGCGTGTTTTCTCACGCGGGCGGGTCTTGCTGCGCGATCACCTTTTTCCATCGAAAGGAGTTCACATGGCTGACGCCAAGTTCAGCCTCGGCCACGTTGTCGCCACGCCCGGAGCCATCGAGGCTCTTCGAGCGGCAGGACAATCTGCCGAGCATTTTCTCTTGCTTCACGTCACCGGCGCCTGGGGCGATCTCGATCGTGAAGACCGGGAAGCCAACCAGCGGGCCATCGCCCATGAAGGCAGTCCCAAGCTTCAGGAGCGTGTGCTCTCAAGCTTCGTCACGTCGCTCGGGACAAAGCTCTGGGTCATCACGGAATGGGACCGGTCTGTGACCACTCTGTTACTCCCCGACGAATACTGAAAGGAGGAGCCATGCGTGACTGGCTTTACATCGGTTCTTCCCCTCCGGGTGAATCGTGCCGCCCAGCTTGGCAGCCCAGGATACTTCGATCTGGCCCGGCGTGAGTGCCGGCTCTACATCGAGCTACTGCGGCGAAGCCTGGGAGCTGAGCCCGAAGGGGCCCATCTGGCGGTCAAATCCAATCCCCACGACTTCGGCACCTATCTCTCGGTCGTCTGCTATTTCGACCGGGAGAACGCTGCCGCCGCCGACTACGCCTACCGCTGCGAGTCGGAGGGGCCGGAGGAGTGGGACACCATTGCCCGGGAAGTGCTTTCCCGGCAGAAAGAAAGGAGCCAGCCATGAGCTGGATCAATTTCAAGAAGCTGAGGAATGAGCTCAGCTTCAGACAGGTCCTCGACCACTACCAGGTCGAGTACAAGGTGAAGGCAGAGCGAGCCAGTTGCTTTTGCCCGCTTCCGGGTCACAACGGGAAGCGCCGCTCGCCCTCGTTCAGTGCGGATCTTACGCGCGGCCTCTTCCAGTGCTTCGGCTGCGGGGCCAAGGGGAACGTTCTCGAGTTCGCCTGCCTCATGGAGAAGCTCGATCCCCAGGACTCCCGCGACTTCTACAAGGTCTGCTCGGAGCTTGAGGAGCGCTTTTTCGGCAAAGGTAAAGTGGTCCGACCGCAGGCGAAGCAAGAGGCTCGGCGATCGAAGCCGGCGCCCTCGTCTCCTGCGAAGCGCAACCTCCCGGTCCTCGTGAACCCGCCGCTTGATTTCGAACTCCAGAACCTCGATCCGGAGCACCCGTACCTCCTTGGCCGCGGCTTTACGCCCCGCACCATCGAGCGTTTCGGCTTGGGGTTCTGCAATCGCGGGAGCCTCAAGGACCGGATCGCCATTCCCCTGCGTAACCCTGCCGGAGAACTCATCGGCTATGCCGGTAGAGTGGTGGATGATGAACTCATCTCTCCCGAGAACCCCAAGTACCTTTTCCCGTCCGAGCGGGAGCGGGATGGGAAGATCCACAAGTTCATGAAGTCCCTGGTGCTGTATAACGGGGATGGGATTCTCGGGCCGGTGAAGGACCTCGTGGTGGTGGAAGGTTTCCCAGCCGTCTGGTGGCTCTGGCAGAACGGGGTTCAGAACGTCGTAGGCCTCATGGGCGCGAGTTGCTCGAAAGAGCAGGCCGCACTCATTGTGGACCTGGTGGAGCCCACCGGCGTCGTCTGGGTCTTTGCCGACGGCGATGAGGCGGGCAAGCGCTGTGCCGCGAGCGTCTTTCTTCAGATCGCCCCCGAGCGCTTCGTGCGGCGGGTGGTCTGCGAGGACGGCGCCCAGCCCACGGACTGGATGGCGGAGGAGATCCTCGGGTCGTTCGGTGAAGCGCAACAAGAAAGCGGCTCATCGGATGAATCTATCGGTGCATCACTTGGCAAGGGACACACCGACAAGACTCAGACAGCAACGGCCGCTTTCGACTGATGCTTATACCAGAAGTTCAAGGAGCGATCCAGATGGGTCGCTCTTTTTACTTGTGAGCTTGTTGAGATTTCGCATCGTTCGCGTTTGCCTTGGCTCGAACGTCTGGCCCAACGGATGAGTTTCCGGTCTTTGGGCAGGTCCCATCGGGGCTGCTCCGGCCGGGCGAATGATTCCGCCTTTCCCACACGTACCGCCACCCAATATAGCCAGCCGGCCAATACGGCCCCAATGAGAAACAGGATTTCACTACCCCAGATCCCCGCGTAGAGCGCAGCGATGGTGAAACCAATCGCGAAAATGGACATCGCAACGACGTAGGGCTTATTGTGCATAGCGAAACCCAGAAGAAGTCCGCCTCAAGAACGTCGGACCGATGGGGAAAAGACATTTGGGTCTGCCGCGGCATCGCCCTCAACCACTTGGGTGACGATTCCGTTTTCCAGTTTCACTAGCACAGGCGTTTGCGCGAACCACTCGTGCTGGTCCGACAAGCGCAGGCAATTGATCCCGAGAGCAGGCGATACCAGCGCCTCATCCGCCTTGGCATATGGTGGCATCTCGACAAACCAGAATGGCGTGGTCTTGGAGTTGTCTTTGAGCCACGCGACGTATCGCGGCACGGCCCGGCGGCAATGATCGCATTCATTGCTGTAAATCATGATAACTACGTTGCCTGTCTGGTAGCCGGTAACAGCAATCTTTGACGAGGGCGAAGTCGCATTGAGATATGAGGCAATCGGCAACGGCTTGCCCACCCAGTTGTCGGTGTCCAGGATCGCCAGGCCGTCCTGGGTAAAGAGGATGCCGTCGTTGCCGCCTTTGTCCACGGCCAGCGACTGGTTGTAGCGCCAAACGGTGAGGCCGATGATCGCGATGAGGCACGCGCCGAAAATGCCAAAGCGCCGGCCGTTCATGGGACGGGTTTTCAACCCGTGCCACCAAGGGGACCGCGCCAGAGTGCCCGCGAAAAGCAGGTCCACAATGACGGTGATCCACGGATTAACTTTGAACTGCCCGAAGCATCCGCAGGATTCCGCGCCGCCGACGGCCTCGTAGAGCGCGACGCATGCGAAGACGCCAAACGCCGCCAGCGCCACGCGCCGGCTCCACTTCGCTGCCGTACCACTGAGCAGCCACGCCGCCAGCGACGCTTCAAACACGATCTGGCCGCCCACGAACGATTGGCGGTGAAGCAGGTCATCCCCCAGGCGCTCGACCACCGGCAACTGCCGCCACTTCATCGCGGCGGCGAAGAACAGCAACAGGCTGGCGAGAAGCATGACGGCTCGAGTGGCTATGGATCGATGGTCGCCTGCTGTCGGCGCGATTTCGATCGGGCTGGATGGAACCGCTCCGGTCGTCATGGCGCATCCTCCCTTGTGATTCGACCGCTCGGCTGATAAGGCGGGCCGCGTCGCTGCTGGCATCGCTTGGATGAGGCGCTGGCGGATGTCGCGGGCCTTGCTGGTCACGGGTGCGTTAGGAAAGCGCTGCTCGATCACGGCCAGCTGCTTGTCGGCGGTGGCATAATCCCCCTGCGCCAGTGATTGCATCGCATCGGCAAAGTGCATGTCGGCGGCCAGAGGGTTGTTGGGAAACCGCCGCAGGAACTCCCGCTGCACGCGTTCTGTCTCGCTGGTCCTGGCCAGCCTGCGGCTTGCTGCCCAATGGATGTACAGGATTCGCGGAAGAAAATCGGCATCCTTGGGGTCGTGCTCGGCACGATCGCATTGCTTGATCGCTTCGTCGAAGAGATGAGCGCCGTACAGGTCTTGCACCGTGCGAACTTCACGCGCCCCCGGCGGGATGCTGCGCATTGCCAACGCGTGCTCCATCAGCCCCCACAACCCACCACCCAACAGCGCAATCAGCCAGAACGCGATCATGAGAATGGCGGCTTTGCGAATCACCGAATTGCCTATGGATGTCGAGGTTCGCGAATTGAATCGCTAGGTCGTGGCGAGCCGATCACAGTTGCGCTGATGGATGCCACAAGCAGCGAATGGCCGGGGTCGTTGGTCAGCAGTACGATCCGCTTGCGTGCCGACCCAGAGGCGCCGGCGGTAAAGACGAATCGCACGGCGGTCGATATTCCTGGGGGTAGAGCGCGGCTTGGCAGATTTGGCATCGTGCACTGGCACGAGGATTTGATCCCGAGAATAAGAAGCCGGCGGTTTCCGACGTTCCGCAACATAAATGCTCCGCGAACGGGCTTGCCAATGGGTACTGTTCCCAAGTCAATCCGCGACGGGATCAGTTCGGCGTGCGGCGCAGGCCCTTCCGCCATATAAAGAACCAGAGCGCGCCTATCGTAAAGGCGAAGACGCCGCCAGCCAACAAGCACAGGTACGTGCCCAGCGATACGGGATGTCTCATCCGGACGCATCTCCCAAGGACCTTCCGTCCAGATCCTTTGTTGTTGTCGGCGGAAGCCGCACGATCGAATACGGCACTTGGAATAAGGGCGTTGAGCCACCGATGCAGCGGAAGCGGATTTTGCCCTCAGTCGAGTGTGATGGTGCTGTGGTGAGGTGGCACTTGAAAAGTGATTCGGAAGCCGTCCCCGATGGCTCCCGGACGCATTTGACAACGTCATCACGTAGCGGAACGATGAGTGTGTTCTTGGGGTGGCGGATTCGCAGAACCAAATCGGGCCGGATTACCTTGTCTGGGTCGTGCGGCACCGACCACACAAGAACGCTTGGCGTTGCTCTAAATGTCGAGACCACTGAGGCCCATACTGGAATCTCGATCTGTCTCGTGAGCGGACTTGTGGTATTCACGACGACTTTCCCATGCAACCGGCCGATGTGATCGGGAGCACAAAACGCGATATCCAATGTCACTGCTGCGCCACTCAGAGTTGCAGGCCAGCCCTGAGGTCGACCCTTTTGCGCTGTCACCGCAAGACCGTGAACATTATTGGATACATGAATCACGTCGAATGGGTCATCTACATTTGGTGTCGCTAAAATGATTCTTGCGAAAGATGTCGAGCCACTCGCCACTGCGCCAAAATCAACTGCTTGAGGTGATGCGATCATCGCGGGCTTCAGTCGCCCAACCAAAACAATACCCACTTGCGACTCTACCGGATCATTGGTGAAGAACAACGCTTCTATCTTCACAGGTCTGCCCGCCCCACCTCCCGAGTGATATTGTAAGCGAAGTGTTCCATGCTCCCCAGGCATAAATGATTTTTTTGGCAATTTCGCCACGACACATCCACAGCTCGTCGCAACCCTTAAGATTTCCAATTCATGTGTCCCAACGTTCGAGAAGTTCACTCGGATCGGAATGCTCGCGTTCGGTTCCACATCTCCCAGTTGAACCCAGCGAGGGACCTTTAAACTACCCGACGCCTGCACACCGAAAATCAACCGCTTAAGAACAAACCCACCGCTGAGCAACGCTGCCAACAACAACAACAACTGAAACCCAAAACGCGTTGACTTCGGAAGCAACATGTTTCGCACTCCATCCACTATATCTCCGGCCCATTTAGGACTGAGGCGTACGCCTAAGCCGAATTACAACTGCAATAAGCAGAGCACCACCCAGCACCATAATTACAACGTACCACAGATTCCTCGCAGACGACATGGCAGGAGGCGTTACATCTGTATCTGCTGTGCCTCCAGATACAGAGTTTGTAGAAGTTACCCTTGGGCGTACATTCGAAGTCCTGGTCGACGAACTCGGGGTCGCACCAATTGGTGGCACCGACGTTTCCTCTGGAGCTTCTCCTTCTATGTAGGACATGCTCAGATCTTCATTGCTGACATGGGTCCCGGGTGGAAACTTTATTTCAAACTGATCTTCTGGCATGTCCGGCAGGTCCAATGTTGCTCTCTTCAGCTTGACCTTCCGATCGATTATAATCGTATTATGATCGTTTGGATCGGTGTATGCAAACGTATTTCGGGCCTGCACCGGCAAAGAGATTCCTTGGATATCCGAATATGCCTCAATTGCAATGGCATACACCTGTCGAACCATCCCCGTGGCGTGGCGCAGATTTGGCGGTAATTCCACCTCTCGCCGCATGCTCGCCAACTGATAATTAAGCTTGGGATCCAAGATTGCTGTAATAGATGCCTCACCTGCCTTCGCCGGCCAAGACACTGCAAGACGCGACCGGCCACCGATAACAATCATTTCTGGTGTCGCCTGCTGCAGATGCGCCTTTAATATGTCGTACAATCCTTTATTCTCGCCATACACGTAATTCCAATAAGTTGGGGGAAAGAGTTTTGTGTTAGAGAAAATAGCGCCATCATTTGTTACAGGTTGAAATTCATCGCATATCTGGCCATCGTATGTGTCGATCTGGATAAGGCGCCGGGTTCCCTTACGTCGATCCACCTGATACTGCTCTAGCCGCATCTTTCCATCACTCTGAATGAAGGTAAACTCCCAATGATTGATGGAACGGTCCTTATCCCGTAGCCGACTGATCTGAGTACTGCCGTCAACTTCATCAACCTCATACTGGAGCTCTATTCGATGCATGTTAAGTTGCTGGTCTTCAAGTAAGCGCAACGCAGCCCTCAAGTGGTTGCCCGCAAGGCTACTGGTGGTTGCCTGGCTCACTAGTAGCAGGACAGTAAAGAGACCAACGCAAGCCATACGATCACCAAACCTAACAGTAATTGCCAAAGGCAGTTTCAAAACCGTAGTTCATAGCTTCTCAATCGCGCGACGATCAGGCGACAGGCAGCTAAGTCATGGAAGGCTTTGAAAGCGCTCGCCGAAGCGCCCAGGCAGCGGAAGTGACTGAAGCAGGCCACGGTGCGTTCCACCAGCGTGATGATAGGCCACTGATGCCGGAAGACCTCCGTCGGGAGCATCTGCAAGGGCATTCCGGTGCGGTTTACAAAGATAATGCCGCTCAGGCCTACTCATAATGATGAGTGGAACTATCGGATGCATTACCACACTCTGTTTAAGAACAGAGCTGCCAGCAATTGGCGGATCCTTTAGTATTGAGTGGACTCGTGCAGCTCCCATCGGTGCTCTGGTAGTTGTCGTATTGGCAGTGAAGGGAGGATAAGGTGCATGTCGAGCTCTTGCAGACGACACAGTTTGAAGTGCTCTCCCCGTGCCATTTGATATCGTTCGAAAACGCTGCGCATGAGCCGTCTGTAGTGCCGGCTTTCAAGCAGATGCTAGGGCAGCCAAAGTTATCGCTCGGTGGACATGTCTTGTCAGAGACCCCAAGAGCGATCAGAAGTCCAGGGAAGATCCACCCACCCAGGAACGCGATTGCAATCAAGACAATAAATGTCGAACGTGAAAATGGTCTCATGGCAATTCTCCTTTCGCTATCACTGAACGACTTGTCTCGCAATCGACACTCTGCGCTGCCGCGTCTGCTTGCACTTCTTGTGCCCCGGCGTGATGAGTGTAGCGCCCATACACCAGGACGAGATCGCGAGACTTACGAGCATTCCACCAGCGGCACCGGATCCGATTGCATCTCCTGTGCACCGGCGCAATGCGCCGAAGGCCCATACACCAGCACGGCCACGCCGCCGAGGGCCAGCACCGCCGCCACGATCCACTGGATCAGTTCTTTCCGCGATTCTTTTCTCATGGCCAATCTCCTTTCGCTTGTTCTGCTCATATGAGTCACGGATCCAGCCATTTTGGGACCCGCAAAAATAAAATTTTTTTTACCGCCTCTCCACGCGGGGTGGCGCATCGGGACGGGCCTCGGCCCCCGCCCGAGCGGTCGGCGGCGTAAGTGCCGGCCGGGACGATGGTTGCGCCTTGGCCGTCGTGACCTCAGAACCCATTCCATGGACATCCGGCCCATGGCCATTGTTACCGGTCATGGGCGAGACGCCCATGCTACGCAGGATTGCAATGCCCCCGATAGCGCTGACGGTCAGCAGGGCGATAAGACCGTGTCTGGCCCAGCGCATCGCGCTGGCGACGGTAGGCGCGGTCCAGATCGGGCAAGCGCGGCGCAGGTCGCGAAAACCTTCCTTGAGCAATTTGCTTTGTCGTCGGTTCATCGGGCATCCTCCGATGACTCGCCCACCCGATGCGGCTGCCGGATTGAAGGGTTGTCCAGCAAATACATGCGCAACTTCTGGCGGGCTTTTTTCAGTCCGGCTCTCAGGGCTGTTTCCGTGCAACCGAGCGCCGCCGCGGCCTCGTGCGGCGCCATCTGCTCATCGTACACCAGGTCGATGGCCGCGGACTGTCTCTTGGAGAGGGCCAGGCGAGCGCGGCTCAGGAATTGAAGAATCTCCCGCCGCTCCAGCTCGTCCTCGCATCGCGCGATTCTCGGATCGGGCAGGTCCAGCCGTTCGAGGGCGACCAGCGCGCTTCTGCCCTCCTGCCGGTAGTGATGGATGACGTTGACCACTATGCCCAAAACGTAGGTCTTTGCCGACGAACGGCCTTCGAAACATTTCCGCCGCTCCCAAAGCCGGCAGAAGACCTCCTGCACTAGATCCTCCACGGGAGCGCCGCGCGGCGTCCTTGAACGGACAAAAGCGATGACAGTCGGCAGGAGCTCATAGTACATCGCCTCAAAGGCACAAGCATCGCCCCGCCGGACGCGTTCAAAGAGAACATCAGTTACTTGCATGCACGGAGACATGGCGGCTCCCGGTTCCAAGGCGCCTCGGATCACCAGAACCCATGGCTTGGATCTGGTGCAAAGACCTTGCCGTTGGCATCACCGGTGCCTCCGTCATCAAGCGTTTCGTACCAAGCCGGGAATGTGAAATCTTCCGCATGTCCATCGCCGAAGAGGATGTTCATCCGACGGGGTCCGTTCGGATTGAACGGGTGGTGCCAAACAGTGTCCGGCTCATTGATGTGGCGATTTTTCGGCCAGTTCCAGTCGCCGGCGATGATCTTGTGAGTGAGATCCTTGTCTGCCCCCGCCTTCAGGGGGAGGTGCGGAAGCGGAGGATCGTAGCTGACCCGGACGGTGCTGTCGGGATCAGCGGTAACATAGGCGACGCCAAAAACGCTGAACTGCCATGGAACCATGTAGCTCGTGCCGAATGAGTCCCAGCAACTAGGCAGATAACCAATCTTCCTTCCAATTTCATCACTACGAGGATCTCCACGGTCGGCCGGACAGTGGCAGACCTCCTTATTAGCGAGGTACTTGTTCAATGGTCGTATGCCCTTGATGTTAGAATCGCCCAACCAGCCGGTAAACGCGCCTCCCTCCTTCGCCTGATTATCCGATCGATATGTGTTCCCGACGTGCTGGATGTCGTATCGAGCAGTAGCGCCTTTTTTGCCCATAACGTTCCAACCGGTGCAGACCGGATAACTTCCATGGTTCTCGGCTTGATATGCAAAAAAGGCCACGCCAATTTGTCGAAGGTTCGAGAGGCACTGGGTTTTCATAGCATTTGTTCTGGCTCTACTGAGCACTGGGAGAAGAACGGCGATGAGTACCGTGATGATACCAATGACCACCAGCAGCTCGACGAGGCTGAAGGCATACCGGAGCCGAGCCGTGCGCCGCCTTGAATCATGAAATGGACCGGACATGACGACTCTCCTTGCAATAATGCCGAGACATTCACCGCGCTCTGGCGATGCGGACATCCGGAAACTCAGCCTCTTTACCTTCAGCGGCGGTGATCACCCGGCCGTCGATCAGATCGATGCGCACGGGTGTCTCTGCAAACCACTCATGGGCGTCGCTGAGCCGGCCGACAACAGCGGGAGAACCCGGACCGGCCAAGGCCTGTCCGGGCGGAGCATAGGGCGGCATTTCAACGAGCGCCACCGCCGGGACATTTGGCTTCAAGCGATTTTGACGGGCAAATGCCTCGTACCGAGGCACCGCCCGCTGACAATGGTCGCAACCATCGCTGTAGAGAACGACCGTCCAGCGGCCATGAATGATGCGTTGGCCGATGTCGATGTACCTGGCCAGGCCGAATGGTTTCCCGATCCATCCCTCTGGCTCAAGAACCACCACGCCGTCGGCCGTGATCAGCCCGTCGCTGCTACTGGCCAGGGGCTGCGACTGATGAAAACGCCAAAGCGTCAGGCTGACGATTGCGATGAGGGACGCGCCCAGAACCGCGCCACGTTGAATTCGGTGCATTGATTTATTCGTGCCACCAGATGGCTTAACGCTCACAATCATCATCGACCAGGCGAAGGCGGCGACGATCGTCAAATCCACGCCAAATGTGACCCACGGATTGACCTTGAACTCCCCGAAACATCCGCAGGAGTCCGCCCCGCTGAGCGCTTCATAAAGCGCCACGACGGCGAAAATCCCAAACGCCGCCACCGCCACACGCCGGCTCCACTTCGCTCCAAGCCCGCTGATCAGCCACGCCGCCAGCCCCGCTTCAAAGACGATCTGGCCGCCGACGAACCACGGGCGGTGCAGCAGATCATCCCCCATGCGCTCCACGACAGGCAACTGCCGCCATTTCATGCCGGCGGCGAAGAGGAGCAAGAGGCTGGCGAGGAGCACGACCAGCCGGGCGGTGATGGCTCGGTAGTCGCGGCTTATTGACGCGACTTCGAGATGACTGGATGGAACCACTTTGATCATCACGCCGTCAAGTTCATCTGATTCTCTGCGGATCCTGCTTGCGCTTTCCCTGGCGAGGCGGGACACAAGTTGGCTTAACGTTCATCCGCCCGAGTGGCCGCACCCTTCCAAAGCAGAATTTCGCAGTGGCGCTACTACGAGGCGGTCCATCTGCACGACCGTCTGGTGGCCAGCGACGCTAAAGCTGCGGCAACAGGACCACTCGCAACACGAGTACGGGAATTGCGCCCGGTATTCAATGCGAATGCCTTTCTCGCCTCTTCAGCAAATACACAGCGAATAGAATGAGACTGACGACAATGAGCACTATAATAATGCTCAGCGGCCTCCATGGTTCGCTCACGTTCGAGGCGGGTAGTTCGTCCGACGAAGTCGTCGCGGGTTTCATATTAGGATATCCCACCGATGCGGTGGAGAACTCGTTGGATGCTATTGGAAGAAACGAAAGCGACGAGAATTTGTAGACGTCCGAAGCAAGCGAGATCTGAGGATTAGGCTTATAGTCCGTTTCCTCAATCGCCGATAATCGGCCAAATTCTTGGGTGTTGGCTACATACGATGCCTTCACGGAACGTACCCCGATTGTGGAACTTCTGATAGTATCGCTAAGAACTCGCCAGTCTGCCGAGGGATCAAGCACGAGAGTGATTTCCTTCACCGAGGAGTCTAGGGAATCGAAGACCTCCGCTGGGCTTTTGGGCGTAAATAACAGTCGCATCTTAATGACCTTCAGGCCACTCAAGTATTCGCCCTGATCCTGTAAGATGTGACAATCGGGACTGGCAATAAGATCAGAAAGCGGGGGATGATAATGGCTGCCGCGGTATGGAAACGTTGCCCACCTTAGGCGGACGTCTATCGGCCGCTTACAGGATCTATACGTCTGTTCACTCTTACCGAAAAGAGTAATGAAAAATGGGCCGTTTAGCCGATTCTGTTGTGCCTCGAACGCATACTCTGGATTGTAACACAATACAATTGCGGGGGGCAACCACCTTCCCGATTCATCATAGTTCTTCACTACTATCTTTCCTGCAACTCCCTGCTGGAGGAAATATTGAGTCCTTTTATGTATGTAGATCTGCTTTGCGACGGGCGCTATTTGATGTAACTTGGCAGTCCATTCAATGATTCCGCTCATGCTAGACATAGACTTTTGCAAACGCCGCCACGCTGGAATGGCGAACTTTTCAAAATCGCGTGGTACAGCGTCGTCTACTTGCTCCGCACGCACTGTAGAGACGTGTGGTTGGAGTAGGACGATAAAGCATGCCAGGATCACATATATCGAACCACCTACCCCTTTGGAGAACGCAACACGCTGCGCGAACATGATTGCGATCTTCAACCTGTCGTGGTCGAATTGCGGACATATAAGCACCTTTATCGGCAGCGATCGATCCTTAACCGTTCGTGTAGCGTTGCCAAGCGTGTTTGATACGCTGGCACATTCAACACTGCGTGGCAACCCGTATTAGCACTACAGCGCTGGATCGTTCGTAAGTCATTGCCTGCTCATGTCTTGAGCGTCGTTCCTGGCCTGAAATCACCAACTCAGCGCTGTAGTGTTAGGAAAAGCCATAAGTTAGTTGACAACTGTTTGCTATCGCGGCTACGCCAAGCACCCTAATTTCGGGGATATTTGGAGATTCCGGAAATACGCTCGATCCGTTGACTCAATGTCACACGAAGTGTTCCGAACCATTTCATGACGATAAACAGTTACGTTCTTCGCTACGTCTGGCTAACCGCTACTCGCTGCATATGCTGCTTTCACAGGAGCAGCGTGGGAACCCGCCGCACTTATTGTCGCACTGCTGCCCGTCCGTCTGCAATTTAGTGCAGTTGCAACTAATACAATCCTTGCATGTTTGTGCTCGTACCTGGGTAACAAAAGTGCAGAGCGTGATCGCACCGGCAAGAAACACACAGGCGAATGAACTTACCTTAAAAGCTTCTACTGAGCGCATGACAACCTCGCGATAAATGTTAATGAGTTCGCGTTGTGATCACGAGATTTACAAAGCACGAACTCTCAGTTGGCGAATCGAAGAAAAAAACCACCTTTACCGTCTTATTCGATTCAGAGTACGCCGCGACAGGTACGACTTTCGTTCGCCACGGCGGCAATGCAACGGGGAGTCCCGAAACGACAACGCATGGGCAACTTGGATTATATCCTACAATCTTTACCGGTCGGTCACATAAATTTGTGAACGAGATGCCTTGTCCGTTGGCGCGATTACTATCAATAGTGATCGATGGAGGCGAATAGACTGACGCCCCCCCAAGATATGCAACACTGGCGCCGATCGATCCAGTGCTCCAATAGCAGGATAGAACAAAGAGCATGAACACTACCAATGAGACAAGCAATGCTGCCGACCAAGAGGTCGCCCAAGAGGGAAGGCGATAATGGCTCTTCGTGCTGGTGGGTTGCGAGTGCATCAATGGCGTGCTCATCATTTGACCTTGAAATCCGGTATCCTGACAGGATAGGCAACCCTTTCGTTGTCAGCGTGAGAGCCGAAGGACGAAAGTAGTATTGGGCCTGGCAGCCCAAAGCAAAACGTCGAGGCGATGCCTCCACAAGGCCGAATTGGAACTCTGCTACGGGCTGCTAACATTACGGCGCTAAATCGGCGATTTCAGGCCAGAAACAGCGATCAAAACATGACAGGCACGGACCTACGAACGATCCACTGCTGTAGTGCTAGAGTCTTGCTTTTGCGCGTAATGTAAATGTGTGCACCGGCACTTGGGGGTCGTTGGTATACAAAACCACCCGTTGGACCTTTCGTCCGGCACTCGTGGCCGTCAGCACCACATCTATTTGTTCGGATGCTCCTGGTGCAATAGTTAAGCTAGACACTTTAGGAATCGCGCACTGACAACTCGTCTTTATGCCTTCAATCTGTAACGCACGGCCTCCTGAATTACCCAGAAGAAAACTGCATCGAGCAGGACGACCTACATGAATTATCCCGAGATCGATGGTTAACGGTGTAAGCGTCACTTCTGGCCTAGCCTGTGATGGCCATTGAACGAGAAACACATATCCACACGCCGAGATAAACATCAAGACTGATATTGCACACACAACGGACGAAAATGAGCGTGTTCGCGTGTCCAACCTAGCACTACAGCGCTGACTCGTTCATAAGAAACCATCTCAAGTCGTGAGCCGGTGTAGCCTGCGGTACCAGAGCAAAGCACAAGCGAGTTGCACGACGGCCAGGTAGTTCTCCGCCTTCCTCTCGTAACGGATGATGATCCCGCGGCAGCGGTTCAGCCAGCTGATCGTCCGCTCCACCACCCAGCGTCGGGCCTTGTGTCGCTTGCAACCCTGAGCATCTTTCTTCTCCTCGCCGATCTGCCGACAGTGCGGCTCGTAGCCGAAGACGCGGGCGGTCGCGTCCGAAGGTGCGCCACTGAACGCCTTGTCCAAACAAAGGTTCTGCTCCTGCTGACGCGGGTCCGGCGGCTCGACGATCACGGCCTCCAACGCATCCTGCAGCAGCAATGAGTCGTGTATGTTGGCTCCCTTCACGACCACGGCCACCGGACCGCCGTCGGCCTCGGTCAGCACGCCACGCTTCGTGCCGTTCTTCGCCCGGTCGGTTGGGTTCGCTCCGACTTGATCCCCCCGTGCCGGGCCTTGCCCAGGGCACAGTCGAAGCTCTGCCACTTCCAGTTGACGCCGGCCAGTTCCTCGCAGCCCTTGACCAGCAGCGCCCACAGGCGTCCGATCACGCCACGCTTCACCCAGCGTTGGAACGTGCGGTGGATGCTGGAGTCGTCGCCGAACTCCTTGGGGACCTGGTTCCACTGCACGCCACTGCGCATGCGGTAGATCACGCCATCCAGGGCCTTGCGTTGGTCGATGCGGTCGGGGCCGAACTTCGCCGGCGGGTCGTACTTCGCCAGCACCTGCCGGGCCTCTGCCCACAACGCATCGTCCACCCGCCAGATCGTCGCCAGCGGCTCCGCCCCCTTCTTCTTTCGCGCCATCCGTGGCTCCTTTCGTTATCGCCAGTTACCATACGTCAGAGACTTGAGATGGTTTCTAAGTCCTTATCCGTCATTGCTTTGACCGCTGTTTCTGGCCTGAAATCGCTGAGATAGCGCTGTAGTGCTAGGTGGATCGACTCGGGGCTACAGAACATCATATTCGACGTCACTGGCACTCCGTCAGCGGCACCGGATCCGTCTGCATTTCCTGCGCATGGGCCCGCATGATTGGCCCATACACCAGCACGGCCACGCCGCCGAGGGCCAGCACCGCCGCCACGATCCACTGGATCAATTCTTTGCGCGATTCTTTCTTCATGGCCAGGCTCCTTTCTGTCCTTATGAGTCACGGATTTAGCCATTTTTCCCCCCGCAAAAATAAAAAACTTCACCTCGCCTCCACACGAGCCGGCGCATCGGGGCGAGCTTCCGCACCAGCTTGACACTGTTGCGGTGCAACTCCCGTTCGGGGCTGCGGTTGCGGTTGATGGGATGACGTCAAGGGCTGTACCCGCGGCGGCTGGGCCGGCGCCGGGCGAAGAGCTCCATTTCGTGCCAAGATCATCGCAGCTCCCCGCCCCCGCGATGATACTCAGGAGAGCGATAAGCCCGCGCCGGGCCCAGCGCATCGCGCGTTGCCAACGGTAGGCGCGGTCCAAATCGGGCAAGCGCCGCCGCAGATCGCGAAAACCGTCTTTGAACAATCTGCTTTGCTCTGGGTTCACTTATACATCCTCCGGGGACTTGCCAGCCAACCGCTGCTTCCGGGCTGAGGCGTTGGCCGTCAGACCCGCCCGCAGCTTTCGACGCGCCTTCTCCAGTCGCCGCGTCAGTGCTTTTTCCGTGCAACCCAGCGCGTCCGCCGCTTCCTGTCGCGTCATTTGCTGATCATACACCAGGGTGATGGCCGTGGACTGCGCCTCGGTCAGCGCCAGACGGGCGCGGCCCAGGAATCCAAGGATCTCTCGGCGTTCCAGCTCATGTTCGCATCGCCCGGTTCTGGTATCGGGCAGGTCCAGCCGTTCGAGGGCTACCAGCCCGGCCCTGTCTTCCTGGCGGTATTGACGGACGACGTTGAGCGCCACGCCCAAGACGTAGGTTCGCGCTGATGAGCGGCTTTCGAAGGATGTTCTTCCTTCCCACACGCGAGCAAAGACCTCCTGCACCAGGTCTTCCACGGGAGCGCCGCGACCGGTCCTTGAATGAACAAAGGCAATGACGGCGGGCAGGAGGCGGTCGTAAAACTCCTCAAACGCGGACGTGTCGCCACGCTGCGCACGCAGCAGCAGAAGATCGGTTGGTCGCGTGCATGACGACATCACCGTTTTGTCGTTCCCCTGCGGCTCAAATCGTTCGGTACGCTTTGCCATGACTCGGTTTCGGCGGAGATATCCTGTGAGTCGCGTCGCCGGGTGCCGCCGCCGCGACTAAAAAGTCATTTCGCTACTGCTGTTCGGATTCCTGCCCATGCACTTCGGTCGGGTAGAACTGGCCGCCAAAATGCTTGTCTGATTCCGCATCCTGTGCCAAAGGCACGTCAAGGGGCTTATCATCCAGTTGCAAAGGAATGTCCTGTTTTCTTGCCGAGGCAGGGCCCGCGGCGGTCGCGCCTGAGACGCGTGAGGTCAAATCTTGTTCGAGGCCCGCGATCATATTGTCGAGCTGCTCCAGCGATTCCTTTGAGGGCGGGAGTTGCGGCTTGGACCATGGTGTGGGCCGTTGCTTATAAAAGAACAATTCGCCGATCAACGGCTTGCCCTGTGCCAGGGCCAATCCTGTCGGCCAGATCACGCCGCCGACCAAAGCACCAATAAGTGCGTACAGAAACCACCTCCCATCGCCTAGGAGACCTGACCACCAGTGACTTTCCCACCAGGCGTAGCGGTAACTGACGCCGATCTTTTGGCTGGAAATCCAGTCTAGATACTCCTTGAGCGTAGCAACTCGCGCGGGTGGATGGAGCAGGCCCTGAGCATGGAAGGGGTTCTTCGAGTTTAGAAAGAAATGTACGTTCGTGTTGTTAGGCAGGAGCAGGGTACCGGTTAGGCGATAGCCGTCGGACATCGGATACAGGCAGAGCGATTCAAGCAGGCCGCGCGGAACTGCAAGCTGCTGCTCAAAATCGGACTGGGACATTTCACTGGATGGCGACACCGCCTGGCTGGCAGCGCCCGTGGCAAATGCCAGCAGAAGCGCGATCGCTATCCCGGCCAACGACCATTGCCAACGTTTTAAGTCGAGCATATTCATGGCAATGATGCGTCTTTACTGCGCAACTGCATTTTTGGGCCGCGATTGCGATCCATGAGCAACCGCCTGACGAAGGTATTCTGTCACAGTCTGATATCCCTTGCCGGAGTAGCTAGAGCGTCCATCCCAATGCAGCGCCTTCTCGATATCGCGGGCGGGCAGTTTGCCCTCATCGCGGAGATACTCCTCCCACTGGCTGAACCGGCGGGTTTGATAACACAGTGTGGCCATCCGCGACTGCCAGTGCCGCACTAGCGTGGAATCTTTTGGGGCGGCGGGATGGCCGGGATAGATTCGCGACAGCAGGACGTACATGCGCGGCGCTTCGATGGCCCACTGGCGAAGATTGCGGACCTGGAGTTTTTCCAGGCCATGGAGTAGCTGGTCCACAGCCTGATCTATGTCAGTCAGTCCGTACTCGGATGAAGTCAATGCCAGCGGCTTAACATCCCTCTCCTTCGCTACTGGTTCTTCAGGCCGGTGCTCGGCGGTCTTAAAGTACGGCGCGGGAAATTCATCAACAGCATCAAGAAACACGCCGGAGAGAATGGCATTGTGAGAATAGTTGCGGTCCAGGCGAAAAGTCCACGCTCCCGGCCCGCGAACCAAGAATCGCTTGTAAACGCCTCCCCAGAATTGGCGCAGTCGTTCTTCGGCCAGCGGTGTTTTCCGCATTAGCGAGGCTGCTTCCCTTGAGGATGTTACGTCAGCGTGCCATATGGAAATCCTGTAATCCCGCAGCCGATTAAGATTATCCCCACCCCCCTTAGTGTCATGGCCATCCTTGTTCATCGCGTACAGCGAAAGATAAAAGAGTCCTGAGGGGATATGAAGGGTGCACCAGATGCCGGGCCCTTGCTGCGACATGGGATATCCTTCCCCGTGATCATCCCATGAAGATTGGCGCCGCGGTTCCCTCAATGCAGACGGCCCAATTCCGTCGCTGACCCGGCTCTCAAGGTAAATCTGTGGCATCTCAAGCACCGTGGGACGATCTGTATAAAGCCAATGGCGCCAGTAACGCAGGGAGTCATCCCTAATGTGATTGGGGCCTTGGTACGCCGAAAGCATCACCGGTTCCGGACCAGCTCCCCAAAGGTAATCATGTGGTTGAGCCATCGCGCAGAGGCAAGCAAAATAGCGTCCATACCGACCCAGCCAATCACCCATGGTGGACCAGTCATCCTCAATGGGCACAGCCAGCGGCTCGGTGTTGTCCGTTTCTGCGCCGATGGCAGCAATGCGGCGACGCATCGCATCCACTTGGGAAATATTAGGCGCTTTGGCTCCCGCCGGCATTGCGGCAGCCGACGCCGAGCCTCCGCGGGAACCATGCATTAAGAGAATGCTGCCAAACCAACCGATCGCCGGCTGAGGCGACCCGGGCACCGGTAGAATTGAAGTTACGTACCCATCGCTGCCGCTGAGCATTCCGTCCCAATGCTGTCGGCTCCGGCAATCGACCAGTTCGTAACCCGTCAACCAATGGCCAACCCAGATCTTCCCGCCAGGCCCTTCGGCCAGGCATGTGACCATGTCTTCCGTCAGTGGGCTATTGAGATTCTCCTTCCAGCCGTGCGGTACTCCGCCATAAAGACCGCGCACCTTCTTTCCGTAGTTCCGGCCGCGGATGTATTGCCATGAGTGGCCGCGATCTCTGCTCCAGGCCAAGCCCGAGCTTGTGCCGGCGTACACAGTGCCATCCTTGGCCACGATCACATCGTTGATGAGATTCGTTGGAAGACCGGTGCCATCCACGGTTGTAGGCATCTGATCGGGCCCCCGGGCAACGCGCCAAGTGCGGTAATCGTTGGAGGCGTCTGACATGGCAATCCCATCGCACTGGGTGCCGACATAGATATTGCCTTGCTTGTCAAACGCGAGGGAGCTTGCAACATCCGAGGGAAGCCCATCGGCACGAGTGTAGTAGGACCACGTGTCTTTATGCTCGGAGTATCGACTCAGTCCGCAGGTGGTGGCGATCCAGACATCGCCGTCGGTGGGACAGACGGCGATACGAAAGACACGTTCACCCAATGGGCCCGAGAGGCTGTCGGCTCGCTTTGTTCCGGCAATTCGTTCATAATTCTGCCATTTCTTGCCGTTGTAGACGCTGACACCAGTCCTTAGGTGTCCGACCCAGACGCGGTCCTTACGATCCACCGTCACGGCGTAACCACAATCATCACCTAGTCCGTCCTTTGCGGTAAATTGCCGCATCGTGCCTGTGGCAGGATCTTCTCGCCAAATTCCTTGTCCATCTGTCCCGATCCAGATATTGCCCTCATGGTCGGCGGCCATTGCCAAAACATATAGGTCCGATTTCGTGACCAGTTTTCCCTTTGTGGAACCTGCCACTACCGCGGGCCGCTCTGCCGAGCCAAGCAGCGACGACGCAACTGGCCACAGAATAGCGAGGAAGACGAGGCCGCAGAGAACAATACCGACGATGCGACCAGCGGATAATTGCCGTGTTTCCTCGATCTTCTTGACGGAGGAACCGCGACCGCCACGGTGCTTGCGAATATCCGGGCTGTGCTGAAGAGCGCTCATTTGCACGTCGAAATTCAATTGACCCGTTGCGACTGCTACATGAAATGACAAAGCGATTCTTAATCATTTATATATTCGCCTGTCAAGAAAAAAGCGATTTCATACTAGCTTCTGTTGGCTAACGAAATGTATGCGAGTCTTGGCGAGTAGCCTGCCGAAATAAAAATTGTGGACTTTACGGAAAATAATGTCGGATTGCCGATCTCACCGGCAGTTTAGTTACATTGAAGTACCATGACCGACTTGGAGATTCTGCGCGATTACATCAGCACCCGCTCCGATACGTCGTTTGCCAAGCTGGTGTCTCGTCACATTCACTGGGTACATGCTGCGGCCGTGCGGCAAGTACATGATCCCGCTCTGGCGGAAGATGTAACTCAGGCGGTGTTCATCGCATTGGCTCAGAAGGGCCATAAGCTTTCTGAGAGGGATGACCTCCGAAGCTGGCTCTTTCGCGCGACGCGCCATGCTGCATCCACCGCGTTACGCACAGAGCGACGCCGCAAGAACCATGAGAAAATAGCGGCAGCCATGGAAGGTAAATCGAGCATCACATCGAATCAGAAAGATCGGGATCAGATTGTTGCCGTGCTGGATGAGCTTGTTGCCCGACTCAAGCGAGAGGATCGCGAGCTCGTACTTCTGCGTTTCTATCAGCAGTTGTCGTTCCGGGAGGTGGCCGAGGCAATGGGCACCTCGCCGGAAGCCGCGCAGAAACGTGCCGAACGCGCCTTGAGCAGGCTTCGCGACATGTTCTCCCGTCGGGGGTATCACATTGCCTCAGCGGAAGTGTTGGGGGCCATTATCATCTCTTCATCCTCACCCGTCCGTTCCGCTCTTGTGGCTGCAACCACGGCGAATGCGGCGGCGGCGGTCCATGGCGGTGCCACGGCATCTGCGCCTTTCGTTATTGCCCATGCCGTTGCACGGGCAATGACATCCATCAAAGCCAGTACAGCTGTCGCTTCAATGGTACTGGGCCTCGTTGTGGTTGCCGCAACGAGCACGGCACTCGTAGTTCACTACCGGACAAGCGTATCTGCAGCTCCGTCACTTCGGCACGTCGTAACAAAGGCGCCTGGGGTAGTTTATGAACTGAATCTGGACAGACCTGTAGGCAAGCAATGGTCGCGGCGGCACTTATCCTTAACCGGCGATCAGAAGCACAAGTTCCTTGGGCCATTCTCCGAAGGCCCGGTCACGTTGACCGTCGATGGGCTGCCTGCGCATCAGTTTATCCGTGTGAAATTCCGATTGATCACTTATGAGCCCTGGAATGGGGACAGCCGCAGTTGGGGCCGCGACCTGTGGGACATGCGCGTGGTGGGTGGACAGGCCCTCATCCATACCACCTTCTCCGACTGCGGCTTCTTTTCTGATAACAATGAGCAGTCTTTTCCCGATCAGTTTCCCTGGTATCCGACGCATCCGGCATGGACAGGAGCAGCCACTCATGAATCGATGGGCTTCAGGTCGCATTGGCATGATGAGAAGGGCAAGACGTTGATCGACGATTCATCCTACGACTTCGACATCACATTTCCCCATACGGCCGATACGCTGAAGCTCCAGTTCCGCTCGCAAATCAAGCAGCACCAGAACAAGCCTTACGGCTTTCTCAGCTTTGAAGTGGAGACGGTTGACCATGCCGCCGCTGCTGACAAGATGGCCCTGGCCGGATGGTGGAGGGATTTGGCCGGCACCGATGCGGTGAAAGCCTATCACGCAGTCTGGTCCATGGTTGCGACCGGGGATGCCGCTACCGATTTCATCAAGGCGAATATGCCAATTCCCGCGGATACGTACGGTATTCCGATGACCATTGACCTTCATCAGGTCTGGCCGTACGGTTGCTTCACCTGCGATACGCCGGAAGAGCGGCAACGGGCCAGAGCAATCCACGTCCTGGAGGCGATCGGTTCGCCAACGGCTAAAGAGATGCTTCACGAGATTGGCTATGCTGGCACGCCACAGGGCGGCCCGCCGACTCCATTCGATCTGCCGAGATAGGAGGATGACTTCGGGTGAACGATGCTGATTTCACGCGCGTGTCCCGCGAATGTCATCGGGGGCGCACCCGCAGAGCCTTCAATATCGTCGAGCTTTTGGTCGTCATCGGGATCATTTCAATTCTGCTAGGCCTCTTACTGCCGACGTTGGCGATCGCCCGTGATCGTGCGAAGTCGCCTTGAATGCCAGTCCAACCTGCGTCAGATCGGTCAGCTCCTGCTGATCTATGCCAACAACTGGCATGACTACATCTATCCGCCGAATCTCGGCAGCAATGTTCCACTCGACGAGCGCTGGCCGGTACAGGTATTCAAGCCAGCGGTTTGGAACCCGCGGCTCCTCATCTGCCCCGCTGATCCCGCCCCCTACGACCAGCATTCCTACATCTTTAACGACCATCTCTACGAACACGGCATCCGCTACTCCTCCACAAATCTCGGTGGGCTCACCCCAAGCGATGTTGTCGTAATGGGCGAGTTGAAGGACACATCAGCTGATTACTACATGCAAGGCGGCGATTATCCAACCAAGGTTGAGCTCTATCGCCACGGCACGAAATATGGGTCGAATTATCTGTTCCTGGACCTGCACGTGGGGTTGTTCGTGCCACACCGGCCGATGTTTCCGGGCGCTGCCGATGCTTGGGACATCGATGTCCCGATTCGGAAGAACGAATGATGTGCCAAAGGCTCCCAGCCACTCGACCTGGGTTACGAGAGGTGGAGAACGATGAACACAGAAGACCTACGGCGATGGCACTGGTGTCTGATTGGCGCCTTCTTGGGCTTGGCTATGGGGTGGATCTATCTGAACGTTCAGCCGTCTTATTCCCAAATCCTGGGCGGACAGGATTTTGAGCGGGACCTGGTTTCCCGCGATGTCCACGGCCGATCTCCGAACATCCTGGCCGTGACCATTCATCCGATTGAGCAGGGCGCGTATGGACGGCCCGTGCAGATGCTCACGTTCGAATGCGCGAGCTACCAGCGGGACAGGAGGGAGTGGGTGTACCTCCCCACCGCTTTTCGTGCGGAATTGCCTTACCAGCCGGTGACAGACTTTATCAGCAGCGATAAGCAGCCGTCGATGACCAACCTTCTCAAGCTTGCTCACGCGCAAGCGCCATGGGTGAGCTTTCGCTATGCATGGTGGGAGGAACCGCGATGGACCATGATACTCTGCACGGGCGGAATGGTTCTTTTGGTTGGTGGAGTGTGGCCCACGATCATCGACCTCTTGATCGGCGCAGGTTTAGCCAGGCCCCGCAGAACACGGGAAGAACGGCGGCGAGAAAAGGAATATCTTGCACGTTTTGGTAAGGGAGCTGCCGATGCCCAGAGCGGTGGGCCCGCTAACGAGATGACAGCCAGTGAACGCGAGCAGCTTGCGGATGTATCGGCGAAGATCGAGGAAGATCTGTCCGCCTCCGACATTCCAGGCGAAGCGACCGCAGAGACGACCGCCAAGGAAGAGCCAGTCAAAACGCTTGACGGCGGTCCGCTTGAAGCATCCCCTGCATCCGCTGAAGAAGAGCAGAAGCATTATAAGGGCCAATACTATCCAGTCGCGCTTCCGCCGCACCGCACGAAAGACAATCCGAGCGAGGAATGAAATGGCAGAAACTAGGCAGAATTACAGCGACGTTTCCTGGTTGATTGATGACGTGTGACACGCAATCCCCATTCGCAACCGCGCATGGCAGCAACGAAGCAGCACAGCTCAAACGAACTCCGCCGCCGAATGCGTGCACCCTATCGCGTCAACGCCCGCGTGGAAATTGCCGGCGTCACCGCGTCGGGGCGGGGCTGGATGGTCGAGACTATCGACGCCAGCGAAGGAGGCATTCGTCTCCACGGCTCGCGGCAACTGCCATGTGTATCAATGCAGATCCAACTTGAGAGTCCCGAGGGCACGCCTCTCACCGCCAAAGGATGGGTAATCTACAGCCAACAGGTATCGGTGTAATTGAATAGCGCCGAAAAATTGCGCCCTGGTGCTCTGTCTCGACCCTCGAAATCCGAGCATTTTCCCAGGCGCGCGATTTTCAGAAGTCGTGTAGATACTGAGGGATGTTGACGTGCAAATCGCCACGGAAGGTGATGCTCGTCGCCCACCACCTGGCCTGCGCGGCGATCCCGAGCTACACCTGCAAGTTCTCCCGGCACGACTTCACGCTGCCGCAACTGTTCGCCTGCCTGTGCTGCAAAGCGCTGCTGAAGCGCAGTTACCGCGGTGTCGAGGCGGTGCTGCGGGATGCGGAACACTGGTGCCACGCCATCGGGATGAATAAAGTTCCCGACCACAACACGCTGTGCCGCGCCGCCGGCGTGCTGCTGAAGATGTGTAGTGTCGGCAAGCTGCTCGACGCGGTGACGCGCTGGGCAGCGTTGCACCGGGCCTTGGGCTTGAGCATCAAGCCGCTGGCGGGCGACAGCAGCATGTTTGAACTGCACCACGTCAGCCGGCACTTCGAGAAGCGCCGGCGGCGTGAAAGCCGACGCTCGCATCGCCGCAGAATGGCGGGGAAAAAGCGCGATCCGGCGCCACGGCTGCGACAGTTGCCCAAGCTCGCCGCCACGGTCGCGGCCTTCAGCCACCTGATCCTCTCCGCTTGGTGCGGCACCGGCAGCGGCAGTGACTCGCCGCACTTTGAGCGCATCCTCTTCGACGCCTGGCGACGCGTGCCGCACCGCAGCTTCACCGCCGTCTTCGACGCCGGCTATGACGGCGAGGATAATCACCGCTTGGCACGCAATGACATGGGCCTGCGCTCGATCATCCCACCGCTGATCGGGCGGCCGACGAACAAGCCGACGACCTACTGGCGGCGGCGCATGAAGTACATGCTGCGAAGCAAACGCACGCGACGCCGCTGCGGCTACACGCAGCGTTGGCAGGCCGAGACCGTGGTGAGCATGATCAAACGGAACCTTGGCTCAACGCTGGCCGGCAAGACCACCGCCAGCCGCAAACGCGACATGCTGTTGAAGGTGCTGACCCATGACATAATGATCATCAGGCGTCAGCCAGAGGGTCGAGACAGAGCACGCCCTGGCGTTTTTTGTGATATACCGCGCCGGTCATGGATGACTCGACCAAGCCTCCCGACTGCTCTGACCCGCGAGACGCGCGGATCGCCGAGCTGGAAAAACAACTGGCGGCGGCACTCAAACGCATCGCGGAACTCGAAGATCTCATCAACCGTCGTCATCGTGGCGGCAAGCGCCAAGCGGCCCCGTTTTCTAAAGGCCTGCCCAAGCCCGATCCCAAGAAGCCTGGCCGCAAGAGCGGGGACGGTTACGGCACGCCGCCGGTCTTTCGCGCCATGCCCGAGCCTTCGTCGGCGGACCAGGTGATCGACGTGCCGCCGCCGGAGACGTGCCCGCACTGCGGCGACCGCTCGACGGCCATCGAATCGATCGACCAACAGGTCCAACGCGATATCGAAATTCGCACCGTCGTACGCCGCTTTGTGATTCCCGTCGCACGATGCGCCTGCTGCGGAAAACGCCGGCGCGGGACCCACCCGCTGCAGACCTCGACCGCGACCGGCTGCTGCGCCTCGCAGGTCGGTCCGCTGGCGCAGGGCGCAATGGTCTTCATGAACAAGACGCTGGGTCTGAGTATGGGAAAGATCGCCAACCTGTTCGGCACGCTCTGGAAACTGGACGTCACGCCCGGCGGCGTCTGCCACGCGATCCAGTCCATCGGCCGCCGCTGCCAAACCGATTACCAGTCGATCCTCGATGCCGTGCGTGTCGCCGAGCATGTCACCTGCGACGAGACCGGCTGGCGGATCGGCGGGTTGGGAGCCTGGCTCCATGCCGCCGCCACGCCCAACCTGTGCGCCTATCTCATCGACTCCGCACGCGGCGCCGACGCCACCGACCAGTTGATCGGCGAGGACTTTTCCGGAACGCTCGTTCACGACGGGTGGCGTCCTTACGACCGTTACTCGCGGGCGAAACATCAGCAATGCAACAACCACCTGCTGCGGCGGTGCGACGAGATGATCGAGGCCGCCACGCCCGGCGCCGCCCGCTTCCCGGCAACGATCAAATCGATCCTCAAACGCGGCCTGCTGCTCCGCGACCAACGTGACGCCAACGAGCGGAGCCTGCGGTCGACCCGGATTCATGCCACCAAGCTCACAGGACTGATCGGCGACTTGTGCAAAGCTCGTAAACACAACCGTGCCAACGAACGCCTGGCGGCATTCCTCTATCGCCACGCCGGGCAGTTGTTCACCTACCTGCGAGACACCGGCATCGATGCCACCAACTGGCGAGGCGAGCACGCCATGCGGTACGCGGTGGTCAACCGCAAGGTATGGGGCGGCAGCCGCACCCGCCGCGGAGCGAACGTGCAGGCGATCCTGATGAGCGTGTTGCGAAGCCTGAAGCTCAGCAAACGCGACGCGATCGACTGGCTGTGGAGAAAGCTCACCCATCAGAACCCGCCGATGCTCACTTGAAGAAGCGGGGACGGCGCTATTCAATTACGTATCGGTAAGCCTATGGGAAAGCGGCATCGAGTTTGATACACCTCAGCCGTCACTTTCCGCAGCCCGAATCGACCACGCAAATTATGGGCGATGATGATGGTAGGCCGTCCGACGACGTGGTTCTCTGACGCGGCGAACGAGCAGGCTTACTCGTCGTTGTCTACCAGCACGAGTTTTCCGTTCTCCCGGATAAAGACCAGCGGCGGATAACCCGTCAGAGCGTCGCCCTGAAGGATGTACAGATCCCCGACATACCCGGGCGAACCGCTGTGGAAGTCGAATTTCACGGCGTACACCATGGCGGCAAACGCCTCGGGTGTTTCATCCTGCAATCCCCAAGCGTCCCTTACGTACGGATGGTGGGAGATCTCCTCCCATTCCTCGGGCGCCAATTCGATTGGTTTGTTCACCGATGTCTTGAGCTACTTGTAATACCGTCATTTTACACCAGCCCCCGCATCCTGCACGGACTGATGTAACCTTCGACCTGGCGACAGTTATTCACTGCCGCTCAGGCGGAGCAACCACAGGCGACGCCCCGGCGGTCAACGCCCGAAGCGGCTTTACGGCTGGGGCGAGCCTGTATAATGAAAACACGCGGCAGTGATCGGAGAGCCCAACGGCAAGTTGGTCGTGTGCCGCAGCCGAAGGCTGACCGGCAGGCCTGCCGGAGGAGCGACAAGCTCCACGGCACCACATCGGTTTCGTCGGCTGCACCCTCAGCGTCCTGCCCCGTCGGCGTCTCAAGGACAAACCACTGTAAAGGACACCACCAACAAGGCGACGGGATGAACAGGTGCAGCCATGTAAGCAGCACGACGGCCATCCGCTATAGGACACGCAGGTTCTGCGCCTCGTCCTCGTGGCCGTCAGATTGGCAGGTGGCCCTTCGCTCCTTAACCCGTATGGGTGTTGCTTCTTCCATGGCTCGGTAGAGCCATGATCTGTGTGGGTGATAATCCCCGTGTGGGTGTGGGTGTGCCTCTGCCGATCCGCCCTGGGCGGAGAGGCCGCGGCCGGTTTGGCGACAGCGTCCGTGAGGACCTGGAGCCCGTGAGCCGTGAGGAAACCGGCCGCTGTCGGGGGTGCAACATGAGGAGCAAACTGACAGAAACCCTTGTGCTGTAAGGCTCAACCGACAGAGGCGGGGTTCCCCTCAAGGGGAAGGGTCAGGGGATACCCTGGAGCGGTGATTTCCACAGCGGATTGTCCTTGAAGAAGGCCCTGAGCGCAGCCAACTCGCATTGTGAGATCGAACCGTGTCTCATACACTCCGCCCATACTCGATCGACCATTTTGATGGCGGTTCGTGCAGACGGTCCGCTTCCGGAACCGGCCGATGTAGATTGTCGTCGTCCATGTGGGTTGGGGTGAGAACCCGTGATGCTTGGCCTGCATCCGTGCAGGCCGTCCTGCCGCGTCACATCACCTGTAGGCAATTGCGCAGGTCTCGTGCTCTGCGATTTGATGGGCTTTCTCAAAGGCGGCCCGCCCCGCTCTTACTCGAAGTGATGCTAGAATCTGACGTTATGGCCCCTGAGGAATTCCGGCTGACCTGCGGAGGCGAGACGTTTGGGTTCTTGCTTCATCGCAAATCGATCTACTTAGGCACCACGCCGGTCCAACATTTCTGGATGGATACCCGCACGCTCTACAGCGCCCGCCCCAGCCAGACTGGCAATTCGGCAGCAGTGGTGCGGTATTTTGGTGCGTTATGTAGTTGTCATCAGGAGAGCGGAGACGCAATCGAGCGGACCGTCTGGGAAAACTACTTGTTAGCGCGACTGCTGCCCTATATCCGGCAATATGGTAGCCGACGGGTTCTGCCGGATAGTCGCTTTGGCCGTTCAGGCGCCGCCTACCGAGGTTCGGCAGCGGCGATGCGCAAGGAGTTGAAGGAATTGCGCGAACAGAGTCGGGGCGCGCGCTGTGAGCGTGATGAATTCCGGCGACGGAGCGGTGATCTTCTGGGGATGCCGATCCCGGACGAACGGATGCAAACGTTCTACGAGCTATTTACGACGGAACTATTTTCTGAACCACATCATCTGCTGGAGCGTGGTGACACCGAGGCTGCGGCTGAACGAGTTGTTAGTGGGTGGAACAGGGCAATGGAGACATGGGGACGGGGTCACGATACGGCGCTGCAAAGGAGCGTGCTCGATATCCTCAGTTATGAGTCACGTGCGGCGTTTCACCGATGCTATTCGGCGGTTTGGGAACAATTGCTGCGAGAAGGCGGTCCGCTTAATTCGCGTCTGGCGCACGACACGCCATCCATCCGTTTTCTGCACCTCTGGCACAAGGACCACTTTTGGCCGGTGGGAACAGATCAGCTTCAGCACCTGTTTCATGGTCACGTCTTTGCGCTGCACCCGGCGATGAGCCTGTTCATGCAATGTGAAGAGGGTCGCGCCATGTTGGGTCGCGTGGTTACGGCGTCCGATGACGACTCGTATGACATTGCGTTCGAGCAGTTTCTGCAAGGCGTGTTGATGGCAATGTACGTATATGCCGGCCAGCGCAAATTGATCGCGCAAACTCGGAAAGTCGATCATGAGAGGGATCGACTGCGATCGATTGGCCGTCGGCATCAGGGGTGCCGGCGACGCAAGCCACGCAATCATTAGCTGCGCTCGCCCTTCGCAGGCCCCCCAAGCGCATCCGCTAACGCCTGGTGCCAGCGATGATCGAGACTGATCGGAGTCTATCTCGATCAATGGCTCGCATTGCGCCAACAGTGCCTTAACGGTCAACCGTTAAGTTAACACGTCTGCCTCCACCGTCCGCTCATTCACGCGTCCTGAAATCTCTTGCGGTCAGGGGAACGGCGCTGGCGACACGCAAGCTGGCGTTCTCCACGGCGGCGTACCCTGCCCAGGTTGTGCGGCTGACATGTTAAGCCTCCCTCTGCCTCGCCGCGCGTCATCTCAACCGTCTCTAAGCAATCGAAGTCCCAAAACTCCCCTTTTTGAAAGGAACCAATCCTATGAGTGAAACGCACCAGAACAATGGAATCTCAACAGACGATCCCGACCTCGCAGCGAAACGACTGCGGCTAGCTGAATGCATCGGCTATCTGGCGGCCCGGCGATGGCTCGCAGAACAATCCCATAGATCGGCGGCGACCGATCGGGCCTTGCATGTGGAAATCCAAGACACGAGCAAAGGACGTCAGAGAATCCGCGCTGCAAATCAGCCCGTCCCAAGAACCACTCCGAACGATTGTTTGCGAAACGCGTGATTTCGCCCACATTTTCCCGGCGATTCGTGGCTTTGCGCAATACGAGACTGGAGCGGTTCGGCTTCGGTAATTTGGAATGTAGAGCGGTACGCACGGATGGGTACCGCCGAATTGTGCAGCGCGGCCGCAAGCCATGCTGCAAAAGACGAAAGGACGACTGCTATGAGAATGTTCACGATTGGGGGATTCGGATTGCTGGCGATCGCTCTGGCCCTGGTCTGGGCGCCGCCCTCAACTTTTCTTGCAGATCAGACGCGGCAAATCTCGCGCACCATGATGCTTGCCATGCCGGCGGCGGTGGTATCTTCTTCCCGTCACCGCAAACGTGGCGCGATCTATGCCCGATTTTCGACGAAGTTTCAGGCTTCAATCGAAGATCAAGTTGCGCGTGCGAAGAATGGTGCCAGGCTAACGGAATTGACGTTGCCGATGATATGGCTTTTGTCGATCGCGGGGTAACCGGGAAGAAGAGCCGCCGCGCAGGATTGAACAGTTTGAAAGAAGCACTCAACGCAAAAAAGATCGACGTACTAGTTGCGTTTACAACGAACCGGCTTGGCCGCACTGCCTATAAATCCATGCAGTTCATTCAGGAAGAGTGCGTCGACAACGGTGTGCGATGCGTATGCGTGAAAAGCGCTCTGGATACGAATGACGAGCGCCAATGGAAGCTCCTTCAAACGTTGTATGGCATTGCCGACGAGATGTATCTCCTGTCTACCTCAGACGCGGTGCGGAACGCGCACGTCGGAGGATTTCTTGATAGGTGGGTCATCGGACGACTACCGCCTGGATATACCGGTCAGCCTGTTGAAGGGCGGCTAACTCAACGTCAGCGTCCAAAGTGCAAGATCGTAGTCGATCCGATCACCGCACCGTGGGTCCGGAAGGTCTTCACTGGTACCTTCACGACGACCTTTCCATCGCGGCCATCGTCATTCGCCTTCTCCATGAAGGCGCTCCGGTCAAATGGTCGGCAGTCATTATCCGTAAAATGCTGGCCAACGAGCGGTATGTTGGCTCGTGGGAGTACGGAAAGACTCGGACGCGTTGGCTGTCGAAAAAGGACTATGGAATTCAAGAGAAACAAGATGCTCCACTTAAGAAGAGACATTTCCCGGAGCTTCGGATCATTGACGATGTGACGTTCGATGCCGTCCAGGCAAAACTGGCGAGGTACGGTTATCTCGCCGGGCGGCGGACGAGGGATGGGCAGCAGCGCCCGCGTATCCTGAATGGGCTGCTGTGGTGTGCGCTGCACGATCGGCCGTTGAGCCGCGGGCACGAGTTCTTTTGTCCTGAATGCCGGCGCAGCGACGATGCGAATCGACTGTACTCAGCGGTCTCCGCTGAAGTCGCGATCAAAGCGATCTGTCAGAAGCTCGCAGCCGCAATCACCGAGGACGATGCCTTAGTAACCAGTGTGATGGATGCATTCAAACGTCAGGTCGCGGCGGTTCAAAAGCCGGATCTTTCTCGGATACCTGAACTCCAGCGGAAATACGATAAGCTCACGCGCGGCATCAGCTCACTGCAACGCAATTTGGGCGAAACTGACGATGACCTGTGTCAGAGCGAAAAGGACCTTAGAGACATGCGCACTGAGCGCGCGACTCTTCAGGCCGAGATCACACGACTCAACGCGATGGCGAGCAAGCCAACGCGCATTCCGACTGATGATGAGGTGAGGCGTGTGCTGCAGGAACTGCACGCCGTGCTCCTCTTTGGAAGGCAAAGGGAAGATACCGCCAGTTCCCACGCGCTTCGTGAAGTGATCGCGCTTTTAACCGGCGGCAAGATCGTTTGCCACCAGGCGGGCGAGGCCAAGTGCAAGCGCGGCTGGATCCGCGGTACTTTTGCCCTGCAACTGGTAAACGGGGTATGCCAGCAGATGGGTGGCGATCGAATAGCCGGCAATGAAATCCAAATGGATGTGGATTTCATCGAGCGACCGGAGTCAGAATTGCTGGCCGACGAAGTCAAGAAGCTTTACGATCAGCAACTTCCCATTAAGTTGATCGCGAAGCGGTTGGGCAAGGGCCTTGCCCTCGTCCGTCGCGCCCTCGATTATTGGTTTGATTCTCGCGGGCTCACACAGGAGGATGGTCGTACACGTCGCTCTGGTCTGCCTGTGAAACACATTGAACCGCCGATGTACCAAAAGATTTCTGATCAGGTCCATACTCTGGCGGAGAAGGGACTTCTCTTTCAGCAAATCGCACGGCAACTCGATGTTGACCGCAACACCGTCACGCAGGCGTGGAAATTCTGGCACCGGTCGCGCGGTCTCATCGCCCCGAAGGGCCAAACACGTCGAAGGAGCCTCGACGTCAAATGCGAGAAGCCGTATCGGCGTCGCGGTAAAGCGGCGTAGGAGCCTGTGCCATGAAAGCGGCGAGCGGATGGCGGAAACGCGATTCGCTCGCCGAGATCTTTAGCTTTGGCCAAGCTACCGAGAAACGTCCAAACCATACCAACTATAACTCTAGCAGCCAGAGCCAGATAGAAACTGCGAGAAACGGCACAATGGCCTATAGTGGTGTCCTCAAACGTGCCCAATTGTGCCGTGTGTGGGAGTTGTCGCAGGCCGAAGACCCGGCCCAGTCTCCAGCCCAGCGTTTTCCCTTGCCAGCTTTCAGATGAGGTCTCGCAATTCAGCCGCCAGAGGCGGACGACCCAGGCGGCCAGCCTCTGTCCCCGCGGCTGCGCTCTGACCCAATGGCGGTAGGTTTTGACGCTGACCAGATGCAGGATATCTTTAGACTGGTGATCCAGTTCCTGGCCCAACTTCAAGAGATGAACGCGATCCTCGGGATCCACGATGACGCGGTTGCCCGGCAGCTTGCCCCGCAGGATCTCGATCTGGGCCTTGAGGAATCGAATTTGTCTGTCCCGACGGGTCGCCACTGCCTCCAGGATCAGCGCTACCACAGCATAGAACCAGCGCGGCATGCGCATCAGCGCCTCCGGTCAGGTCAGCGTAAGTCCAGCAAAGACAACGGCCCGACATTCTGGACCTGCTCTGGCGCCACGCAAAAGCACCTGCCTTTGGCGAAAGGCGAGAAAGCCACCCCCTGAAAAACGCACGACCCTGATTTGCTGTAGAAATCCGCGGGTTCGAACCTCGTCCTCTTCGGTCCATGATTAGCCCTCGACGCGCTTTTCCGGGACCAGATCAAAACACAGTTCGCATCCGTACTGGACGAGCTCCCGGAGGGGCGTGTCGCCCGCCGGCCGCGTGGTCGAGTTGCAGAGCTGCAAGACGTGCTCAGCGGCGTCCTTGGGGTTCATCTTGAAGTCGTGCACGGCCGACTGCTTCACGACGTGCAATCGAACGCCGGGCGGGAAATCGCCGTCCAACGTCTTCTCGGCGAAGTGCACCGTCGTGTGGATGCGCTTGCAGCGGGTCACGTGGATACGCGTGCCGTTCTTCAAGCCCGGCAGCGGCTTTTTGCCGCTGCCGTCGAGCGGGTCCTCGGCGTCGGCGACGTAGATGTACATGTTGGCGTCGAGCGGCACGCCGGCAGCGATAACGGCGGTGCGCAGCTCGTCGAGGGTCGCCGTCGGCGACAGGTGGATTTCAAGGATGCCTTTGCGTCCCTGAACCTGTATGAAAACGCTGATCTGTGACATTGGCATTCTCCTTTGAGGGTCGAAATTGATCCCTTCAAGAGAGAAAGCGATGTGAGCTGGGAAAAAGCGGGCGTGATAGATCGGGTTTTGAGAACTTAGCGTTCTCGGGGTCACTCGAAGCTTGCCACGTTGATCCGAGCGGCGCACGGTTCTCACGTGCGGGCCACGGGGCCCACCTCCTCAATGCGGGCAAAGAAAGTAGCATTGGCAGCTAGGACAAGTTCGCGGATCGGGTGTTGGGTCGAAGTCACCTTGCTCGATGCGCCCGATGGCTGTGGCATATTCCCCAAGAAGCTTTTCGTCTTTGTTTGGTTCGATGGTGACCCTGGCTCCGGACGCAAGGTAGAAAGTCTCCACGATGACTCGTTTGCCTGGGTAGTGAGCAGTGGCGCCCTGGCGGAGAGGCGTGGGCCTCAGGGTCATCTTCACTTTGGACCCGCGGGACCGAAATAGCGTGGGAACGTCGGCAATGGAAGCAGCCGTGCGATGGCGAACATGAAGAGGGAAATCAACCAAATGCTCGCGGGAACTCCCCCCGAACGCCAGCTTCAACAAGAGCTGATCAGCAAGCTTCGCGACCCGAAGTACGGCTACCGCGCAGATATCCACAACCACGCGGCGCTGGGGAAGAATTTTCGCCAGAAGTTCCAGGCCCGCAACCACGTCACCCTCGCCCTGAAGGGTTAAAAAGCAATGATCACCGGCGAACTCAAATCCAAAGTCGACCGCATCTGGGACACCATGTGGTCCGGCGGCATCTCCAACCCGCTCTCCGTCATCGAACAGCTCACCTACCTGCTGTTCATCAAACGCCTCGCCGAACTGCAAACCCTCAAGGAAGCCAAAGCCGCCCGCACCGGCAAACCCATCGAAGACCCCATCTTTAAGAAGCGCAGGACAAGCTCCGCTGGTCGCGCTTCAAGGAAACCGCCCCCGAGGAGATGTTCAAGACGGTGCAGCAGGAGGTCTTCCCCTTCATCAAGTCCCTCGGCTCCACGGGTTTGTGATTCAGGATGCCGGGAGTCGGACAGGCACCTTCGTCAATGGCGAACCCGTGAGGGAGCCGCGACACCTGAAGGCTCACGATCAGATCGATGTCGGGCCAGCGCCGGACGAACCAGGATCGCGCCGCTGTGGCCTTCTTCATGCTGGCATGTTGACGACCGCGCCGGAAACTGTGAAGGTGTGCTCCGCTGGACACTTACCGCTAATCGGTGTGGATATCCCGCTCCCATACGCTTTTTCTGATGGTACTCTGCCGCAGCATGCCGACGGTACAAAAGTCGATTACTACTGCCGCTGGGGTTCCGGTCGCCGACTGGAAATCCTGGCCTCTACCGATTTGAGCTCCTTTAGCTGATCAAGAGATAACTTGAACCGAAATTCATACGTGAAGCTTGGAACGAATATATGACCGTCGCCACAGTATGGAGAAATCACCAGTATTGGGGGTGGCGACCAACCACGATGGTTCCTTAGAAATGAAAACGGCTCGATGGGCCCAACTGGGACGTTACTAAGCCACCACGGCCCCGTTGACATCGACATCGAAACGTATTCCCCCGACCTTGAGACAAAGTCCCCATCGTGCTGTTGGCCATCGATGTCATTGCCTTGGGAATCCTTGAGCAGAATCTCCAGTTCCGAAATGGAAGACGCGGCCTGCCAGAGCTCGGGGCCAAGTTTTTGATCCAGTTCGAGCATCGTAAACCTCGAACTGCCCTGTCGTTGAAAGACAAGGAGCAGCGCGTCATCGGCCGAATGCTTGAAATGAAGATGAACCCCGAATCCACGGTCGTCGTACACGTATCCGTGTATCGGAATGCTGATCGGACTGCCCGGAGCCGGGAAAAACGACTTATCAGCCCTTTGAAGCAGGCTCCAATGAGCTTGTTCCGGATTAAACCAACCCGTCTCAGATTCTTTCGCGATTTTCGCCAATATAGGGAGAAACGCCTTCTGCCACTCCGCGTACTTCACCATATCGACAGAAAGCCTGATTGCTATTCCGACGGTAGCCTCGGAATCTGACTGGTCAATGATACGGGGCTGGCCGACTGGCTCTGCTTTGAGGACGTTTCCCGGAAACTTTTCGAATACTCGGCGAACGATCTCGCTCTCGTCCTTTTCCCGGCGCAACTCCGTAACCACCTGGGCGAAGGCATCCTTCCCCTCGACCTCGCGCTTAATGACGTTTGCAGCCGCAAGTTTCGCCTTCAATTGCTTCATCTCGACCGTCGCCTTGATCTGTACCGTCACTAGTCCATTGTCAGTCCCGGGGGCACCGATCATGTCGTAATGCGTGACAATCGCATTAGAGGCGGTGATCACCTGATCGAGAATCACCTGGTCGTTCTTAACGATCGTCTCGGCATCGACGATGGTTCCGACTGCCTGCATGACAGCGTTCGAAAACGCCTGCTTCAATGCGGCGTTTTCGTCTCGACCCGTACCAGCGGCTACAACCTCTTTAAGCTGCGCGTTCGAGGCTTCATCGGCGGCAACAGCAAGACGTACAAGACTTGCGAAAATGGTAAGCGCGAACAAGGCAACGATGAAACGTGGAGTCATCGCATCCTCCTTCTCATTGAAGGCTACAGCCCGTTGTCGTTCGGCTTGACTGCCGGGAGCGGCTTCACGGTTTGAGAAGGCCGCGGCACATTCGGATTGTCGCTATCACGCATTCCCGATGTTGCCGATCCTTCTCTTTCGCCGTCAGGGGATTTGCCAGCATTTGAGCCCGTGCGAAACGAATAGAAGGCGACGGCATATGCCCAGGCGTTGTCGTCGCTCATGTAGACCCGTATGCGGACGCCGGGCGGCAGTATTCCCTTCTTCGCCATTGTGATGACTTGCGAGTACCCGGAGGTCGATTCAAAGCTGCGTTTGACGCCGTCGGCGGCTGGATTGCTCCGCACGTACGTGCTTTGACCGGCGCCAGTGACAGTTTCAACCGAAGAAACGAGATTGCCCTTGATCAGCTCGCAGAGCGCCACCTGCGCATTTGCCGATGCGATCCGTTTGGCGGTTTCGTTGTATTCAGCCTGAATCGTAGCGTCCGGGTCGGCGCTTACGACAGCGGAACCGAAACCAACATAGGCGGCTTCGCCTGTCTTGGAAACCGAGATAATTCTTCCGCCGTCGAGCAGCGGTGGGCCGGTGCGGCAGCCATCCAGTAGCGCATCGAGTCCCGACTTTAAGCTATCGGCCTCAATGACCTGTTCATCGCCCTGACGAGTCAGGCGATGGGCGGTAGCAGGGGTCGAGGCGATGGTGACGCTCACTGTATGTGTTTTCGCGTCGTCATCGACAGCATAAATCACAAAAGAGCTGACAAGAGTTTCTGGGGTAGTGATAACAGCCACATCTGAAACGGCTGCGCTGCCTGCGGATTGACTCGCCTGTGCCGTCTCGCGCGTCGAATTGCTCAACGCAACGATTTCCTTCGCCTCAACGGTCGGCCCTGTCAACGATTTTGCCAGCAACGCTTTTGCCTGTGCATAGGCGACGAGATATGCCTGCCGCTGCGCTTTTCGAGTGGCGACCGGATTCTCCATCACATCATAGCGCGAGCGACCGGTTGCAATGATCCCCCAGCCGCTGGGGAACTGCTTCTCGTCAAGAACCGAAAAGACACGGCAGCCGCCCTGCGGGTTCTTCTCGTTGGCGGCCATTGCTGCATTGGCCGCGTCACCCGGCGTAGCGGCTCGAACGACATTTGCCTCCACCTTGACACTAGCCGCAGCTCTCACCGTTGTGGTGCCGCCACGAACGGGCGGAAGAAAATCGTCGGCGCTTGGCTGCTCGGCAAAGCTCGCTTGCAATAAAAGCAGAAGCAATAGACATGAGCACAGTAATCCCACTCGCTTCATTGAGGCCTCCTTCGGATGTTGTGATCACCGTAAGGACAATGCACGGATTTGGAAGGACCATTATCACCGTCCGCGCCGGCCTGTCAAAAAAACATCAATGTGCTTGCTTTCACCTGTCGATATCCTCTTGCAGCGCAATGGGAACCGATATGAGCATCAGGAATTACCGCCTTTTTCTTTGTCAGGCGTTTCGTGTGCCATAGGACCGTCGGCACACCGAATTCGTCTTCGATGGCACGGGCTGCCCGAGAGTCGGAAAATCATCACATCATCTCTGATTCGCTAGCCTTGCCCGCTGGCTTACCTCCACATCCAGACGCTGACCGCCCCGATGACAGGCACCAGCATCGCCACGATCATCACGAGGCACCCTTTCCCCAGCCCAAAGCTCGTGCGGTAGTAGACCCTGTTGTACGCCGCCCGCCTCGGGTTCGTCAGCCAACCCCATCCCCTCGGGGCTTTCAATCCAAGCGATTGGCGAACGTATCGCTTCAGCGAGGTGCGAGCGGCGATTCGTTTGCGGATCGAGGGGCGTCGGAAGCCGTAACGCATGGGCAGTTTAGTGTCTAATTGGACCGGCTCGTTGTCGAGTGACGCTCAAGCCTTGGCACCTTCCTGATCGCATCCATGCCGTAGACCCGGTTCCACCACCCGAGCCGTTCACCGTCGAAGCAGGAGGACGATCTTCTCGCCCAGCCGTCCTTGCATATGACCCCTTCCTGCATACGCTTTAGCTGACAGAAGGTGAGGGCTTGGCATGAACTACAAGGACTTGATTCAGCTTTACTTCGAGCGCTCGAACGCTTTACAGTGGTACTGGACCCTGTACGTCATCATCATTGGCGGATTGCTCGCATTCTCGTCGCTCAGAAAGCAGCCGGATCTACGGACGGTAATTCTCGTCTCCGTCCTCTATGGGCTGTTCGCCTATAAAAACCTCGGTGCCATCGAAGATGTGACACTTGAGCGGTCCGCCATTCTTGAAACTGTCAAGATCCTTCCGCTGTTCCCCCAAGAGACCGGCGAGATCAAGCTGCGACAGACGCTCGAACCCACGCTCATGCCGACGTCGTACGAGGGCGTTCGCAATTTCCACATCGTCTGCGACCTGCTCACACTTGCGGCTATCTGGGCAATGGAATGGCGGCGCATTCGGATGAGTCGAACCACGGCGAGTCTTGGTTCCCGTGCCGCCGAGCTGAATACCCCTGAAGCGCCCGCATCGCTTCGGGGCGGATGATTAAGCCGGGACGCGCCGCGATCAGCGTGGCCACTGCTTCATTAACAGACCCAGCCTCTCCGCTTGCCAAGAGGTAGGCTCCGGCGACTGCCGCCGTCCGCGAGTATCCGGCCTTGCAATGGATGTAGACGGTGCCGCGCTGGATCTGTGCGGTAATGAACGAGATAGCTGCATCCAGTTGCTCCGCAGCCGGCGCTGGTTGTAGGCAACGGCACCCAGCACATAGGGTCCCGCGGCATCGTTCTCCGCCGGCGGCACGAGACCCGGTCCCTGGCTTTCCAGTGTCCCGTGAAAGTGCTGCACGGCCAGGAGCTCCAAATAATCCTCGATCTGCTTCTTCCCGGCATCATTCTCAGCAACGTAGGCCAGCCAGATGCGCTCGGCTTGATTGCCGATGACCGGCTTGAGGCGCCGGCAAAGATCGCGGACGCGGCCCGCGCCGCGCTCAGTGTTCCGCATCTGCTCCCCCGCCCAGGAAATCCATCCTCCTGGCAGTTGAGCGGTATTCCTGACGCTCATTGACCAGTTCCCGGCGCAGCTCAACCGTGTCTTTCCACAGGGTCAGCTCGACATCCCGCTTTTGACGCTCAAGGTCGAGAATGCGCCGCTCTAGCTCCTGGTGCATCCGATCGAGAGGCGGCCGATTGAGATACCCGCCGCGGGGAGGCAGGCGCTGCTTGAGCTGTTGCAGCTCCGAATCGATCTCCTCCAGGTGGCGCTGGGCGAGGACTTTTCGCTCGCCCAGAAGCTGTGCCAGGTGATGCGAGCCGATCGCGTGCGTCAGTGCCTGATTGCTGAAGACCAGCGAAACCAGATCGCTGGGGTCATGGTACCGGGTGCGGGCTTCCGCTTCCTGGAATGTCCGGTCCAGAGCGACTCAGGTACCTCTCCTCAGGCGATTTGAGCGAGTCCTCCGGGTAGATAATCTGCCATTTCGGCGGCAGAACCCTGTAAGCCTGAATGGGACCGTGATATCGCATGTTTGTAACTCTCCAGTGACAAGCGGTGGGCAGAGAGGTTTATAAACCTTTCGCGCGATCTACCGCCGAGGCCTGGGCCTGGCCGCGCGGGGCCGCGGGTCATTGCGCCGAAGTCGTCGTAACCGCGGACGGGGACTCGCCAATCGCACGATCACTTATTGAAAGGGGGTGAACATCAAGATGATCAAGGAAGAGACCCAAGGCACGCTGGACCCATACTTAAGGACAGCGGGGCCGGCGGTGAGCGTCAACGAACACGGGCGTCCGTCTGAACGGTCGCCGGCGCTAACGCCGGATCGGTCCGGCGATGAGCCGCGGCAGAAGAGCGATATTGACGGCGCGGCGCCAGCGACGCTTAAGCAATTGGAATACCTCAGGAGGCTGGGAGCCCCGGTTCATCCCAAGCTCACAAAGCGGGAAGCCTCGGCGCTGATCGATATGGCGCTGAGACGCGGGTGACTCGTTTCCATCACCCACGAAGGACAGCGAGGTCATGTCTCACTGCGATGAAGCCACGGTGCCACCATCCTACCGTGGCGCCGGCTGCCATTTAGCCGCAACCCTCACTCTCGATTGCTCGGCCGAGGCGCCGCCTTCGGCGGACGCCGCCCCTGGCCCCATCCCGGGCCCGGAGCCCGATCGGCCCGAATATCGATGCTGTCAGCGGGGAAATTGCATCCGCCCGGACGAAATCTGACCGCTGAACGTTCGCCTAATCTGCGTTAGCAGAACCCGAGCGGCTCGACCGTCGCAACTCTCACTTTTGGGGCAGCCTGCGCGAGACCTGAAGTTTCACCACGCGGCGCCGGTGGCAGATGTGCCGCAAGGTTTAAATATCCACGGCCCGTTGTCCTTGCACAATGACATCAAGAAACAAAGACCATCCGTCGCGAGACAAGCTCCTGGAGCGAATCCTCTCGCGCGTGCAGTCCATCGACCGTAACGTGGAAGAGATACTGGATCGAGTGAGCGATCATTTCGACGATGTGCACCTTCACGAGAATGCGCACGACTACAGGGGATTGAGTGGATACGACGAGAGCGAATTCGGGTACGAGGCATAAGAACTCGAGGCAGTACGCAGCACTGCCCGTAACCAGAAGGAGCAACTCATCGGACCCAGTGGCACAACCGCTCGTCACAGAATGGCGTCCCCCGCAAAGCTTAAAAGCTCCGCTCGCTTCTCGGAGGGATGGTTAGCGCACAGGATATTGAATCTGCGATTCAGCAGCTTGAGGTATTGCTCGACCACATGAAGGCCCTGTTAGAGTGGGAGCAAACCGCACAGTTCAACCCCCAGCATGATCTGCCGCCAAGCTTCCAGCTCAAGCCTCACATCGATTCGGACCTGCGGGGACTCTCGGGTCTGTTCTGGCAGATCGCTGGTTCCGCCAAGGAACTGGCGCAGGATCCATCCTTCAGAATGGCCGAAAGACGGCGTTTCATCCGTGCCGTGGACCAACTGCAGGATCAGCTCACAGACCTGAATCTGAGCGAAAGGTTTAAGAACTCCTGACGGTTTACACGTCCAGTGCGGTTTACGCCATCAACATGGAGATAAAGGACTACCTGGCCCGTCAGGCCCGGCATATCGAGCAGGCTACCAGCAAGATTAAAGATTTTCAGGTGTTTGACTTCAACTACATCCCCCAGAAGCCGCTCATGCGGGAAGAGGTCAAGCCCATCATCGATGCGGCCCTGAGCTACGCTAAGACCGGGATCGGCTCACATCTGTTTCTCTTCGGTAGCCGCGGCTCGGGCAAGACGCTCATGGTCAAGTACATCATCGGACTTTTGGCGCAACAGCAAGCCTTGGAATTCTTGTACGTCAACTGCCGCCAGCACAACACCAGCTTCAAGATCCTGGCCCATCTGCTGGGGGTCAGGCCCCGCGGTGCCAGCCTGGACGAACTGTTCGTCCGGTTCTGCGATCGCCACCAGGGGAGGGTCATCCTGGTGCTGGACGAGGTGGACCTGATCTCAGACAAGGACCGGCATCGTGACATCCTGTATCTGCTGAGCCGCTCCGAGTCGAGCCCCATGCTGATTCTGCTGAGCAATCATCCCCGGTTCCTCAGCACTCTGGATGAGAGCATCCGCTCGACGCTCCAGCCGGAGTTGATCCACTTCCGGAACTACGATGCGGCGGAGATCGCGGCGATTCTCAGGCAGCGAGCCAAATCCGGGCTGCACCTGGCGCCCGAAGGAATTATCGGTCAGATCGCGGCCCTGACGGTCAAGGCAATCAACTCCGATGTTCGCGTGGCAATCAAGGCGCTGTATCACGCCGCCCTCGGCCGAGCGGTCGAGGAGGCATTCGCTCAGGCCAGAAGGGATCTAACCGCGGAACTCCTGATGCACCTCAGCGACGCCAATCTCATCATGCTCAAGGCCGCATCCGAAGAATCGCAGCCGCTGGTCAAGCCGATCTACCAGCGATATCGAAGACTGTGCAAGGAGCTGGGTCTTGAGCCTTTTTCGTATGTCTACTTCTACGGGAATCTCTCCTACCTCCAGAGCGTTGGACTGATTTTGCTCAGCACCACGAAACTCGGGCGAACGTATACCAATCGCGTTGAGCTGCTGTTTCAAGCTGAGCTGCTCAGCCATCTCTATCAAAGAAGGTTCAGCTAAAGAGTGAGCGCTGTGCTAACCCCGTCTTCCCCCGTCCGGGGCGGGCGGTGACGATGGCGCGATGAAGCAGAGTGCATCACCCGTTTCGGGAGCGGATCAACTTCAGTCAAAGAGGGTGGACACGGCGACGCGTTGGCGAAAGCTGGTCGAGGATCAGCGTATCAGCGGATTGCCGGTCACGGTCTTCTGCAGGGAACGCGGGATTCCCCAATCCTCGCTGTTCGCCTGGCGTCGGCGGTTGGGGTTGGGCGCTGGGCAGCGATCGTCCGAGGGCGTTGAGGTTTTCAAACCGGTGACGATTACCCCCAAGCCCAGCTCCCCACGGCGGCGCCGAGGTCAGGATGAAAGCGAGCCGGCGGCGGCGAGCTTCATAGAGCTGTGTCTGTCCGGCCAGCGCCGCCTGATCGTGCGGCATGGCTTCGACCGGCAGTTGCTCCGGGACGTGGTGGATGCCTTGGAGCCGCGGTCGTGATCGGACTGCCCTCGCTGTCGCAACTGGACCAGGGCTCGGCGAACCCGGATCTGGCTGGCGGTGGCGCCGGCGGACATGCGTTGCTCGTTTGACCGCCTGGCGGAACTGGCGTCGGCGGTGACGGGAGACGATCCGTTCTCGGGGCACTTGTTTCTCTTCCGCTCGCGCGGCGGGGACCGGCTCAAGATCCTCTACTGGGACCGCGACGGTTTTGCCCTGTGGTATAAACGCCTGGAGGAAGGGACGTTCAAGCTGCCAAAGGTCGAGCCTCAGCAGCGTTCGGTGCAGTTGCGTGCCAGCGAGCTGGCGATGATGCTGGATGGCATCGACCTGCGGAGCGTGAAGCGAAACAAGCGTTACCGACGCACCTGAGGCACTTGGATCATGCCCGGAAACGACAAGACCAATCCGCTGCGTGAGGACCGCATCAGGATGCAGATCGTGGTGGATGCCTACGGCCCCGACGAGCGCGCCATGGGATGGTACTGCTATCTGGAAAACACCCTCACCTTTCCGTTTGTCGCCCGTGTCATAGGGCGCCCAAAACCGGCCACGTCTGGGCGCGTTGAAAACCGGCCATTTTGAGAAGGGATGGATTCGTCAGGTAGCGTTGCTGCCCGGTCTCGCCGGGAGCGATGTGGCATGGCGAATCAGCTCAAAATGGCACTGGTTGAATCGATTATCACGTTGCACGGTCACGGGTGGTCGCGCCGGCGGATCGCCCGGGAACTGGGCATTCATCGCGAGACGGTCGGGCGTTATGTAGGCCTGGGGCCAAAACCGGCCAGCAAAGCGCCCACCGACTCTGAGGCGGCCGGTAACGCGCCCCTCGGGATCGACCCGTCAAAACCGGCCAACAAAGCGCCCACCGGCCCGCCGAGCCTGGCGGCGCCGTGGGGGGCGGTGATTACCGCGAAGCTGGAAGCGGGTCTGACGGCGCAGCGGATCTACCAGGACCTGGTCAGCGAACACGGTTACGCCGGCAGCTACTACAGCGTGCGGCGGTTGATCCGCAAGCTCGGTGGCGCCACGCCGATACCGTTTCGCCGCATGGAATGTGAGCCGGGAGCCGAGGCACAGGTGGACTTCGGCCGCGGGGCGCCGATCGTCAGCACCGACGGCAAACGCCGGGGAAGCTGGGTCTTCCGCATCGTGCTGTCTCGTAAGTGTTCGGCGGAGCACACCTTCAAAGTTTCCGGCGCGGTCGTCAACATGCCGGTATGAAGAACCACACACCTCGTGAGGGCCACGGTCCGCGTCGTGATCCGGACAAGGAGAAGTTCTGGCGGGATGCGTTGCGGCAGTTAGGCGTCAGCGGGCAGAGCGTCCGCGAGTTCTGCAGCTCACGGGGACTGAGCGAGTCTTCCATCTACGCCTGGCGACGCACCATCGATGCCGGGACAGCCAGACTGTCTCGCGACGGCTGCAATGCCGGGAGTTTGTGGAACTTCGTCCGCAGCAGCCGACGCCCGGAAGCGACGAGGGGGAGGCACCCCTGGAGACCGTCGCCGGCGATCGCCGCCTGCTGATCCGCGGCGGATGCGATCGCGATCTGCTCCGGGACGTCCTTGCCGCGCTGGGGGGCTGAGGTGCTGGTTCTGCCCACGCTGGACCAGATCGATCACGCGATGGGGGGCAGGCCCTCCCAGGTCGTGCGCATCTTTCTGTGCACCGCTCCCACCGATATGCGCCGCAGCTTCGATCGTCTGGCGGAGATGGTGCAGCAGTCCCTCGGCCAGAACCCGCTCTCGGGCAATCTCTTTGTCTTCCGCTCCCGCAGCGCTGACAAGCTCAAGATCTTCTACTTCGATCGCGACGGGCCGGCCATCTGGTACAAGCGGCTGGAAGAAGGCGTTTTTCGCTTCCCCCTCGTCGCGGCGGGACAGAGCAGCATCGAGGTGAAGGCCAGTGAGCTGGCGATGCTGCTGGTGGGAATCGACCTGCGAAGCATCAAACGGGGCAAGCGATTCCGCCTCGGGCAGAAAAGTTCTGCGCTTCCAAAATAATCGGCGTGCCGGCGCGTTGGGGATGGCGTGACCACGGACGGTTGCGTTCAACCCCACGCTGATCAACACCCAGACACATCAAGCGCAGCGGCGCTGCCGGCGGACGTGGCCACCTGCCATGCCATGATCACGCAACTCCTGAATCAACTGAACAGCGCTCAGCGGACCAACGCCCAACTGGAGCAGCAGCTTCTGCGGCGGCTGTATGGCCGCTCCAGTGAGAAGATCGACCCTGCTCAGCAGGTGCTTTTCGCCGAACTGCTCCAGCAGCTTCAGGCCCAGAGCGCCGGTGCCCGCTGTGTCCGAGCCTGCCACCTCGCCCAGGCCCGCCAGCCACAACGGCCACGGCCGGCGCCGGCTTCCGGCCGACCTGCCGCGCGAGCGGGTCGATGCACGACCTGCCGCGAGAGACGAGAAGCCCTGCCCCTGCTGCGGGACGATGCGGGTGATGATCGGCGAGGAGATCAGCGAGAAGCTGGACTACGTGCCGGCCAAGGTCAAGGTCATCGAGCACGTGCGGCTCAAGTACGTCTGCAAGGACTGCGAGGCCGGCCGCCGAGGGCGGGCCGCAGATCGCCACGGCCGAGAAGCCGCTCTCGCCCATCGAGAAGGGCCTGGCCGCGCCGGGCCTGCTGGCAGCACGTGATCGTCAGCAAGTACTGCCGACCACCTGCCGCTGCACCGGCTGGAGAGGATCCTGGCCCGCCACGGCATCGACATCTGCCCGCTGCACGATGTGCGACTGGATGCGCGGCCTGCGCCGAGGCGCTGCGGCCGCTGTACGAGCTGATGGTGCAAGAGGTGCTGGGCTCGCAAGGTGATCCACACCGACGACACGCCGGTGGACGTGCTGGACCCCAAGCTCGAGCAAGACGCGCACGGGGCGGTTCTGGGTCTACTGCGGCGACGACGGCTCATCCTTACGGTCGTGTTCGACTACACCCCCAGCCGCAAGCCGCGACGGGCCGATGACGTTCCTGAAGGACTGGGGCAAGGACCAGGTCGCTACCTCCAGGCCGACGCCTTCGGCGGCTACGACGGCATCTACGCCGGCCAGGCCGGCGGGCAACGTGGTCGAGGTCGCCTGCATGGCGCACTGCCGCCGCAAGTTCCACGACGCGCGAGGCAGCGACCATGCCGCAATCGGCCCAGGCGCTGGCGTACATCCGGCTGCTGTACGACGTGGAGGATCAGGCCCAGCAGCTCTTCGCCGCGCAGAAGGACGGTGACAACGCCCGCAGCCTCTCGGCCATCCGCCTGGCGTTACGCCAGTCGCTGGCCGTGCCGCGGCTGGAGCAGTTCAAGGCCTGGCTGGAAAGCCAGCAGGCCAGCCACGGCGGCGGCGTGCTGCCCAAGAGCCCGATGGGCCAGGCGATCACCTACGCCCTGAACCAGTGGGAGGCCCTGTGCGTCTACTGCACCGACGGCGACCTGGACATCGACAACAACGTCTCAGAGAACGACCCTGCGGCGGATCGCCGTGGGCCGAGGCAACTGGCTGTTCTGCGGCTCCGACAACGGCGGGGCACACCGCCGCGGTCCTCTTCAGCTTCATCGCCACCTGCGAGCGCCACCACGTCAATCCCTTCGAGTACCTGCGCGACGTGCTGACCCGCATCGCCCCCACGCCGATCAGCCGCCTGGCCGAACTGCTGCCGGGGAATTGGAAGCCGTGACGCAATCCTCGCGGCGTCTTCGAAGCGATCCTGCAGATCTCGGCGACAAGCTCCTCGGCGCGTGCCAGCGGTACTGCCTGTTGTTCTGCCGGTAAAACTCAAGTGCCGGTGCGTTGGTTCCCCGCAACTCAAAGATCAGAGCATCCAGCGCCGATTCGCTCTCAACTACCTGGCTCGGCACCGCCGCCTCGATCACGGCCTGCTGGGGCTGATGGCGTTCGCTGCCACCTGCACTTCGCCGGACGCGTACGGTCAGTCGCTGGAGCCTTGGTGGCGAACATTGCACGCTGCTCGGCGCGATGCCCGGTGCGAACTGAATACCGATGACTGCTACTTTCTTAAGCTACACCCGGAACCGG
>CAVSJX010000003.1:0-584634 GCA_963728435.1 uncultured Phycisphaerales bacterium
CAAGAAGGTCAAGCAGGGCAAAACATACACAGTGGCTCTCGCCCGCGGGAACTAGCGGCATACAAGCATAAAAGCTCCCCGGTAAGAAGTGCCCTACTTCTCCGCCGGTTCGATCGTCACCACCAGCCCCTTGGACTGAAACTGTTCCTTGTACAGCTCCGCGAGTTCCTTGTGCGTGGTCAGCAGCAGGGCCACGCCCGTCTCGTGCATTTTCGTTGGTTCGCCGCACCGCATCTTCCTCATTGAGCGGCGTCAGCTCGACGATCGTCAAAATAACATGCTCGAAGCTGTTCTGATCGTCGTTGTGCAAAAGCACTTTCCAAGGCGGCAGAATCTGCGGGGGCTTGCGTTTCGGGGCGGTCTTTCGGGCTCGCTTCGGCTTCGTCGCCGCAGTGCTTTGCCCGTCTGATGCTTCTTCGCTTTTCTTCTTGGCCATACCACTCGCCTCCAGGGGCATCCTTGCCTTAAACATTATATCGCACACCATCGGCTTGGCACCAGAAACTTCCCTCGGCTAAGCTCGCCGGCATGTCAGAGCGCAGTACATCATCGGCACCATCAGCGGCACCAGCGCCGACGGTGTCGACGTGGCGATCACCAGCGTGAGGGGCAGTGGCTTGGAGATGAAGCCGCGGCTTGTGCTGCACCATCAGCGGCCTTACAGCCAGAGCTCAGAGAGATCTTCGCGTTTCGTAATGGCGAAGTACGCGACGACATCCTACCGCGCCTGGCGAAACTCGGCCGACAGATCGCGCTGGCCGGCCGCCGCGGCGGTGAACGAGGCAATCGTTATCGCCAAGCTGCAGCCCGACGAGATCACCGCCGTCGCAGCGCATGGTGCGGCGCTCTTCCACGATCCGCCCAACACCATCCAGTGGCTCAATCCCGCGTTTCTGGCGTCCAGAAACCGGTTGCCAGGTCAGTATGAGATTGGGCGCCACGACCTTGCTGCCGGCGGGCAAGGGGCTCCGCTGGTCCCGTTCACCGACTACATCCTCTTTCGCCATTCAACGCTCAATCGGATCATTTTGAACATAGGCGGTATCGCGAACATTACCTACCTTCCCGCCGGCGCGACCGTCGATCAGGTGCGGCCCGGCCTTCGACACCGGACCGGGGAACTGCCTGAGCGACTGGGTCTGCCGCATGTTTCGCCCGGTCGAGATGACCTGGGACGTGGACGGCACAGGCGCTGCGCGGGCGCACGTCGCACGAGGTAGTGGATCGGCTCCTCGAAGCGGCTAGGTCGCGGTTGTCGGCCCCAAGTCCACCGACGGCCCGGCGATGATCGCGGCCTTCGAGCGTGCCCTTGCCGCTGCCCGGCATCCGCCCGACGAGTTGAACGATCTCCTGGCCACTGCCTCCTACCTCACCGCGCGCACCATCCACGAAGGAATTCTTTCCGTGGCCGTTCGCGTGGATGAGATAATCGCCAGCGGTGGCGGGACTTCATAACAAGTCTTCGATCATGAGCTGGCTGGCTTCGCGGCTGAATCCAACCCCCATCCGCATCACCGATGACATCGGCGTATCCGGACCCGCCAAAGAAGCCCAGGCCTTTGCGCTTCTGGCTGCCGCTGGCTGGACGGTGTTCCATCCAATATGCCCGCGGCCACCGGTGCATCGCACAGTGTGGTGCTTGGTACGATTACGCCAAAACCCTGATTGGGAGATGAGGAAAAAGATGGTAACGGGTGTCGCACTCCGATGACCGTGACTTCGCAATGAGCATCCGGCTGTCGAGCTGAATCGCATCGCGAGGGCGCCCGCGATGCCTGGGCGTTCGGCCCACTTCGGCCAACTGTTCTTTGCGGGTGGCATGGGCAACCAGCCGGTCCGGCATACCTAGTCGCTTGAGCACGTCGGTCGGCAGGCCATTGGCGACTGCGTACTCCGTCACCGCAGTTCCAAAGCCATTCTGTAACGAATGATCCTCGACGGTCAGCACCGGCCGGCCGCTTCGCAGCACGCGAGAGATCATCGCCCCATCCACCGGCTTGCAGAACGCGGAGTTCAATGACTTCCACGCTCATTCCCTCGGCGGACAGCTCGTCTGCGGCGGCCACCGCGTTCTCGCAGAGCGCACCATAAACCGCCAGCGTCGCATCCGTCCCCTCGCGCAAGATCCGGCTGACGCCAAGCTGCCATTCTCCGCTGGCCTGCGCTTTGAGCGACGGATCGATGACGTCCTCGAAGTTCTTCGCCGGCACGTTGTGGCGAGGATGTCGAGTCGCCGCCGCAGTCTCGACCAGAAGCGAGAAACCCAGCGCCTATTCGAATTCCGCCTCATCGCTGGGTGCCATCAGGACCATCCCCGGCAGCGGCCGCAGGAATGCCTGATCGCAGAAGCCGTGATGAACGGCCCCGTCGTCACCGACGTAGCCGGCACAGTCCCATGCAGAAAATCACCGGCACGCCGTTGAGCACGACTTCCTGCCAGACCTGATCGAACACCGCCCTGGATGAATGTCGAGTAGATCGCCGCAAAGGGCCGCATCCCGCTCTTGGCCATCCCGGCGGCCATCGCCGTCAGGTGCGACGCGCAGATCTCCGTGTCGAAGAAGCGATCGGGATGCACCTTCTCATATTTCGAGACCCCCGTGCCATCCGGCATGGCGGCGGTCAGCCGAACCACCCGCTTATCCGCGTTGGCCAACTCGATCATGGCGTCGGCATAGGCGTTGGTCCACGACTTGCCGTTGCCCTTCTTGATCTCGACCCGGCAGCCGTTCACCTGGAACGCCGCCGGCGAGTCATCTTGGTCGGATCGCCCGTGCAAACGTCGTAGCCCTGCCCCTTGACGGTCTTGACGTGGAGCACGACGGGCTTGTTGACGTGTTTGATCTCGGCCAGGAAGTTGATCAGCCCCGGCAGATCGTGGCCGTCGATCGGGCCCATGTATTTGAGGCCCATCGCCTCAAAGAGCTGACCGGACCACATCGCACCCTTCACGGCCATCAGAACGAATCCACGCATGCTCGATCGCGTGGCCAACGCCCTTCGGCAGTGTGTGCACGATCTTCTCGCTGAACCGCTTGAATTCGTCATATGTGGTGCTGACGCGGACGCACTCCATGTAATGAGCGAACGCACCCTGCGGCTTGCTGATGCTCATCCCGTTGTCGTTGAGAATGATCAGGAACTGCCGCTTGAGCGTACCGGCGTTGTTGAGCCCTTCAAAGGAGAGGCCGTTGACTATGCTGGCGTCGCCGACCAGAGCCACGACATGTCCGGCATGATCCTGCGTCTCATCCGCTCTCGCCATGCCGACGGCCGTCGAGATCGCCGTTCCCGCATGCCCCACCGCAAACAGGTCGTAAGGCGATTCATCCGGCGAGGGGAAACCGCTGACCGGCCCTTCTTGCGCAGCCTGTCGAACTGGCCGGTTCGCCCGGTCACCATCTTGTGCGTGTATGCCTGATGCCCCACGTCAAACAAAAGCCGATCCGGCCCGTCCGGATAGGGGCCGAACTCGAAGACCCGATGAAGTGCAAGAGTGAGTTCGACGACCCCCAGGTTCGAAGCCAGATGCCCCCCGTTGTTCCGGACCGCATCAAATATCCGCGTGCGAATCTCCCCGGCCAACGACAAGAGTTCCTCCAGCGGTAGCTGCTTCAGATCCGCCGGGCTGTGGATTCGCTCCAGGATCGCCATGTACTAACCTCCAACGGGCCAAGATCATATCGCGCACGGGCGGCTCACATCCGGCCGACCAAGGGCGGCAGTTCCATTCCCCATTCAGGAACAGAACCATTCGCGAAAACCGTAAGACAACCGGTTTGGCAAGCAAGGCCGATATTATGCCGCAACTTCGGCCTGCGTCTAGATTTGCAACCAACCTGGCGGGCTGCCGATCCCGCAATCCATCAACCAACATCGGCATCCGAGCCGCAAAATCACCAAAAGCAGCCGTCATCAACAACCGACTGAGAACACTTCAGCGGGGTTTTTGTCCGCTGTGTTAAGGTTTCTTTTACAGGGGATGTCGCCAAGCGTCTATTGTCAAAAGTAGTCGTTTGATTCCCATGTTCCCAAGTCTGTCGCTCATGATGCCGCCTGGGAAGGCGGTCGAGGCGCCGACCTGAAAGCTCAATACGTCCGCCCGACGATGAACCGCGCCAATCCCCGCAGACCCTCGGCCTCCTCACCAAAAGAATTCAGGGCGGCCAACCCCGCGGCCAGCCTCGCCGCCTCGCGGCTCGCGTCGAGGCCCAGAAGGCTTGGGTAGGTGTTCTTGCCCGCCCCGTGGTCCTTGTTGGTGGCTTTGCCCATCTGTTCGGGCGTGCTGGTCACGTCGAGGATGTCATCGACGATCTGGAACGCCAGGCCGAGATCGCGTCCATACTGCGTGACGGCCTCGAGCTTCTCCGCCGAGACCCCGGCCGCGATCGCCCCCAGCCGGCACGAAGCCGTGGCAGCGCCGCCCGTCTTCATGCGATGAACGAGCTGCAACTCCGCCAGCGAGAGCGACTTGTTCTCCCCGTCGATGTCCAGCACCTGCCCCCGATCATCCCTTCGGGCCCGGTGGCCGACGCCAGTTCCGCAATCACGCCACCGCCACCTTCGGCTCGGCATCCCGCACAATCGCCTCAAAGGCCATCGTCACCATCGCATCACCCGCGAGGATCGCCATCGCTTCCCCGAAGACTTTATGGTTCGTTGGCCGACCGGCCGCAGATCATCATCGTCCATCGCCGGCAGATCGTCGTGCACCAGGGAGAACGTATGAATCAGTTCGATCGCCCCCGCCGCCGCTACGCACTTGCCGCACTTGCTTTCGAGCGCAGGATTCAAAGTCTCCAGCACGAGTGCCGGGCGGAGCCGCTTTCCCCCCGCCATCGCAAATACTCAACCGCCTCGCTCAGTTTCGCCGGTGAGTCGCCTGCGCGGCCAACGAGTTGTCGGAGGTATTTCTCGACCTGTTCGCCATGCGGTTTAAGAAGCTCGAGCGCCGATCCTGATCCGATGCGGTTGCCTGCTCCTTCGCCATCCCGAATCAAACCTTTCTCAACCCTCGTCTCCTGAAAGCTCTTCCTCCGTTGTGTCGGCGCTTTCAGGCAACGCTTCCTTGTTCAAAGACTCGATCTGCTTCTCCGCCTTGCCGAGCACGTTCCGGCAATGCTGGATGAGAAACTGCCCGCGCTCATACTTGGCGATGCTCTCTTCGAGGCCGATTTCGCCGGATTCGATCTCTGAGAGAATCTTCTCCAGCTCGGTCAAAGCCTCTTCAAAATTGCGGGGCGGTGATTGGCTCTTCTTCGCCATTGCCGGTCATTGTACGAAAATCCCCTGTTCGGGCGAGGCCTCGGTTAGTGCCGCTTCGCCTTCGGCGTCGCCCGCAAAGCCGGCGATCCGGATGATTCAAACCGCCTCGCCAGTTCCCCCGCAGTTCCGTAGTACCGCAAATCCAAATTACTCCGATCTAGGATATAGACGTGACGCTCCGGCTGAATCCTCGCGTAGTAATCGACAATCTCCCGATCACGCTTCGGCCCCAGGTCCTGGGCACGGACGATTTCAGCATCATCCGGCCACGCAACCGACTCGTTGTAAACCGGCTCCGTGTAGATGGATGCTCCCGGACGGTACTTGAACAGTACCAGCGCCGGCGTGTCCACGAGCGTGGGCAGGTACTTGTGTGAGTACACCATCATCGGCGCAGAATACACATCGTCCTTGATGCGTCGATCGATCTCAGGAAACCGCGAGATGCAGATCACTGCAATCCCAAGACTGAGAAAGACCGTAACCCCCTCGCGCCCGCGGACGGTCAGCCGCTCGACAACGTCTTTCCCCAGCAGCACGCCCAGGATAATCCCCGGCGCCGGTACCACGCAGTAATGCGCCATCAGATACGGAAAGAAAACGTATCCACACACGAACAGAATCGGCATCAGCCACAGCACCCACCGGCGGTTTCCCAATTCCAAAAGACTCAGCGGCAGAAGCACGAGCAGCGCAGTCGTCGGAAGCGCAACGGCTGCAATCAGCGGCAGTCTTTCCTTGCGCCAGATGGTCCAGAGATTCTCCGGCCGATGCCGCAGGGCCTGCGGCAGCGTGAACTTCTCGAAGTATTCCAGTTTCTGAGGAAGCTTGGTCTTCGGACGGGTATGGGCATCAAAGTGAACGAATCCCAGCGTCAAATCCGGCGAATAGCGCGACGCATACAAGCCATACGGTGTCTCGAAAAACTTCCCCGTCACCCCCTTGTCCATGATCAGTTGCAGCGTGAGAAATGGCGCCGCCGCCGCCAGCACAATCGTCCCAGTCGTCGCCAGCCGCAATGGCCAGCGCCGCCCCGAAAGATCAAGCAGAATCGCGATGCCCACCGGAATCGCGTAGCACAACGCATCCAGCGGCCGCGTGATCCCGCCCCACCCCGCAAACGCCCCGATCACAACCGCCCACAATAGCGCAGGCGCGTTCGCCAGTGAAGATACGCCCACACCACCAGCAGCCCGAGCAGGAGCATGACGGTGTGGGGCATGACGATCAGCGACAGGTAACGGAAGACTTTCAGCGAAAGCAGCAGCAGCGCCTCCAAGGGCGCCCGCCACGCCGTCGATCAACTGCGTCATGATGGTGTACATCAGCCCCACGGCCCCGCCCGAAATCACCGCCGGCATCACCCAGAACGGCAGATGCAGCCACACGCCCGGCACATACGCCAACGCATCTCCCGGGAAATACGCCGCCACATACACCGGTTTGACCAGAACGTGGAACGTCTCAAAGAAATCCGCCATTGGATGCTGTGGCATCCACAGCCGCCCCCGCGCGATGATCTGCGTCTCGAGCATGTCGCGATGCTCGTCGTGAAACTTCGGAATAAAGTCGCGCCCCTGTTCGACGCCGGTCAGGATCAGGTACGCCGTGGAAAGGATGGCGATGGCGATCGCGATTTTCGCCCGCTGCGTCGGTGCAGGCCGGCGAATCCTGGCAAGCAATTCGACCGCCCATCGCCGTCCGGCTGGCACTGCCGTAACGATCGCAACCAGTACGATCCCCGCCGTCGCCAGCCGCGTCAGCGGCAGCCCCAGCATGCGCCACAGCAAGAACCCAAGTCCCAGCAGAACCACCGGCAGGGCGCGTGCCAAGACCCACGCTCGCAGATCCATCGATTGATCGCGCCGAAACATGTGCTCGTTCCCGTCTCTGCCAAAGCCCGTTCGCAAACTCGTTGGCAATGGTATGCGATCCGACACCGACCTTTGGCATGCATCTCATACGGATGCCACTTAAATCACAGGCCCCAAGGATGTGCCCCGTAAGCGGGGCCGCTCAACCTGGTCTGCCGGAATTACCTCAAACCGCACACGCCGCGAACGATGATGGGACGCTCACTATCCCCGTTCGGCCTGCTGCCGGGTTACACCGTACCCATACCGTACCCACACCGTAGTAATACCGTAGAACTTCCGCCCCCTCCAAAAAACCCCGCCCCGCGAGCCAAAATCGCAATTTTCAGCCAATGGCGGTCATCCGGATTTTCTCCAAATCGCAGGCCCCACAGACGCACCCCCCAAGCAGAGGGCCTCTGGGTGAAGTCCTAAGCTTGCTGGAAAAAGAGACGGGGTACATCCTTGTTGCTGGTGACAAAGCAAGGAGACCCCGTGAGCAAGAGATTACCCGCGTCCGTGCAGACCGACCAGCAAATTCGTGAACTTCTCGACAACGGCTGGGCCGGCGATGCCCGGTCGGAGCTGATCCGCCTGGGCGTGCAACGGATCATCGAAGAAGCTTTGGAACGGGAAGTTGGCCAGTTCCTTGGCCGCGGTTTCTATCAGCGTGAAGCCGGCGGGGCGGTGAAAGGCTACCGCAACGGCTATCGCACCGGCCGCCTCGACAGCGCCGAGGGCCAGATCCCCTTCGCCGTGCCGCAGGTGTCGGATACGGGGGGTGAGCCGTTCGAGTCGAAGGTCCGCCAGCACGTGAGCGGCCGCAGTCAGCAACTGGAGCAGTTGGCCACGGAGATGTTCGCCCGCGGCCTTTCGACCCGCGACATCGAGGCGGCGTTCACCGATGCCGGGGGAAACAAGCTGCTGAGCAAGACGGCGGTCAGCGACATCACGGAAGTGCTCTGGCAGCAGTACGAGGCGTTTGCCACGCGCGATCTGGCGGGATACGAGATCGCGTATCTGTTCCTCGATGGGGTGGCTGAGCGTCTGAACCCGTCGGAGCGTCGCCAGGCGGTGCTGTGCGCCTGGGGCATCGATGTGGAAGGATTCAAGCATTTGCTGCATCTGGCGCCCGGGACCAAAGAGGACACGGTCAGTTGCCGGGAGTTCATTCAGGACATGAAGCGGCGTGGACTATGCGATCCGCTGCTGGTGACGACGGACGGGGCGCCGGGGCTGATCAAGGCGGCTGAAGAATGCTTCCCGCGATCGAGCCGCCAGCGATGTCTGGTGCACAAGATGCGTAACCTGCAGGCGAAAGTGACTGATGAGCAACTCTGGCCGGAGATCAAAGCAGAGGCGAACAGCGTCTATCAGGCGGCCAACCCCGAGACCGCGCGGCTGCTGAAAGAGCCGTTCATCAAGCGTTGGCAGAAGAAGTTCCCCACGGCGGTGGCGTGCTTCCTTGAAGACTTCGAGGCGTGCATCGCACACCTGGTCTTTCCGGTCACGCACCGCAAGGCGATCCGCTCGACCAATCTCCTGGAGCGATTGTTCGAGGAGAATCGCCGGCGGACCAAGGTGCTGCCGCACGCGTTCGGGGAGCGGCCGATGCTCAAGCTGATGTTCGCCGCGGTGCTCCGAGCTTCGGAGAAATGGCGGAAGCTCAAGGTGACCAACTTCGAACGCGAGCAACTACGACAGCTACGACAGGAGATGAACGAGAACTTCAAGCGGCGGCACACCCCAGCCGTGCCGCCCGCCCCGTCCGCTTTTTCCAGCACAACTGGGACTTGACCTAACTGTTTAGCAGGGTGAGTTCGATCCTATACGTGAGTCTTGTTCAAACTCCTTGTCCGCCGGCACTGTCAACAGGTGCTTGAAGGAAATCAAAGGGTGCGAGAGTCTCAGATCGGCGAGACAACGGCTATTTCTCGCGGCAAATCGATCGGCAGTGGCGCGGCTAGGTATCGCTGCCCGCAGTTGACGGCGTGACGGTAAGCGAATCCTGGACGTATGATGGCTTTGGCCGCATGCGGACGCACACGGACTTCGACGGGCAAACCACGGCGTACGCGTATGACGGTACGCCCGCGTACGGCGGACGATTGTTGCACGAATATCGCTACGACAGCAGCCACACGCCGACGTTCGCGGGCGATGGCACGCTCCAGAATCCGAACGATGCGGCAGAGCGAACCGACTACACTTACGACGATCTTGGCCGGCAGGAATCGGTGACGGATTACACCAATACGCCCGGAACGAGCAATTGGTCGGCCTCGACCTATACCGACACGACCTACGACCCGGTGACGGGCAATCCCGATTCGATCACAACGCCCGAGGGCGTGGTCCATTATGTGTACGACTCGGTGACCGGTCAGCACACGGAGACGTACACCGACCACAACGACACGAGCTACGTCTACGACGATCTCGGGGAGTTGTGGAAGGTGCACGTGACCAAGCTGAACGACCAGACGGTCGATCAATGGATCGTCTACGGCCACGATGTCAACGGCGATCTGACGAGCGTGAGCGATCCGAACGGCATCACGACAACCTACACGTATGACGACCTTAGCCGCTTGACCGATGTCGCTGTCGAGAACACCAGCACGAGCGAGCCTGTTTTCGTTCAGCACTACGAGCTGAATGACGACGGGACGCGGAAGGACGTGGTCGAGACGCAGTACAACGCCGACGGCACGATCTTCTCGGAAGACCGGGTAGACTGGACGTATGACGGCGACGGCCGGCTCGTCGAGGAGAATATGTCGCAGCCGAATGGCTCATATCCCGCGCCGGGGGTGTACGACAATATCTTTGCGTTCGACCTCAACGGGAATCGTATTGAGGAGGACATCAATGGTGGCGACGGCCAGACCGGCGGGGCAACCGTCCTCTACACTTACAACAGTGATGACCAGTTGCTGACGGAAACGCGCACGGGAACCGGCGCGTACGAGATCGTGTATGGCCACGACGACGGCGGTACATTCGTCAAGGGTTACGATGCCAACGGCTCGCTGGTTGAAGAGCACAAGACGGTAGACACAACCACGACGGATTCGACGTACGCCTGGGACCTGCGTAACCGCATGGTCTCGGCCACGATCGACGGCAGCACGACCAGCTACACCTACAGCACCGATGGCATACGGACCAGCGAGACAAGCAGCGGCAACACGACCTATTACGTGAACGACCCTGCGAATCCCACGGGCTATACCAAGGCCATTGAGGAGAAGTCGTCGCCCACCGGCAGCGCCGTCCGCAGCTATGTGCTCGGGATGAAGGTCGAAGCCCAGAGCGACACGACCAATGGAACTCTATACCTGCTGAGCGACGGCCATGGCTCGACACGTGCCTTGGCTGATTCCTCGGGCGTGGTGCAGGAGCATGACGATTACGACGCCTGGGGCAATCGCCTGGAGTCGGGGACTTCCAAGACGCGCTGGCTCCAGCCGGACGGGAGCTATGACGAGTCGACGGGCCTCACGAATCAGCTTGGGCGGCTGTTTGACCGAAGGACCGGTCGGGCCATCTCCTTCGACAGCTTCGAAGCCGATCCGGCAAGCCCGGCGGACCTGAACAAGTATGTGCTGGATCAAAGCAATCCGCTTTGTTACATCGACATTAACGGCCATGAAGCGACTCTGGCGGAAGTAGGCACAGTTGCGGGGGAGAGTGCCACCTTGATGTCCATCGTATTGCCCTCGGTGACAGCGGTTGAAGGGGCGGCTGCCGAAACTGCCGGTCTGACGACACTTTTAGGTCACACGATCGCTCTGTTGGCTGGCACAACCATCGCGGGCGGGACGGCGCTCTACTCTCGAGTACTATTGGTCTAAAGAGCTATTGGAAAGACAGCAGAACAGGCAGGCTGTCGGCCAAGCATACCTGCAGGCTGTGACCAAAGCCGCATCGCTACAAACCAAATACACCAAAACGCAGATTGAGAATATGCCGGTGTTCTTGGTGTTCCGTACGGGACCGAAGGCCACGCCTAAGATCTGGCAGAACGACCTCAACGCCATGGCCGGCGTCGGCACATTCGGAGGAATGCCTGCGCCGGAGATATTGAACTATGGCGGACCGGGGATGAATGTAATAAATCGGCGTCAGGCGCTCAAATGGGCCCGGAACGCTGGCATCGTTGCAGGCAATGGGCAACAACTTGATGAGTACCCGTTTGCCAGCGCGGTCGAAGGAGGTCTGAAGTCGTGGGTCCGCGTGGCACCGGTTGCGAAGACCGAGCAGAAACTGCAGCGCGACGATCTGCGCAGACTTCTACGGGGCTAACGGGTTCAAGCCGTTCACGTTCCTCGTTTGTAACACTTCAGCCGCCCGCAATGTTCGGCGCTTGTCAGGCATTGCGCGACCGGTTGATGTCGGGTAGATGATCGTGAATCGCTCGCATCGCGCAACATCTTCCTGATCTGGCGACGATCATCGATGCGGCCCAACGCGGCATGCTCTCACAGGAACAGGCCGAGACGCTGCCACGGCTGGGGCCGGAGGCGGTGACACTGTTCGCGTTGGCGCTGGCCCGGCACATTGCCGCCCTGCAACCCTTGGCCTGCTCGCCTGCCACCCCCTCGGGCATGGTGCCGGTGTATGAGAAGCGGGCGACGAAGCGGCGTCGCGGGAAGCCGGGGGCGAAGAATGGACACGCCGGCGTGCGTCGCAAGACGCCGCCGAAGATCGATCGGCGTGTTCAGCACCGTCTTGAGTTCTGTCCCTGCTGCGGCGGCGAACTTCAGCGTTGCCAGCGAGAGCGTAAACGCATCATCGAAGACATTCCCCAAGAGATCACGCCGATCATCACCGAGCACACGATCCATCGCGACTACTGCCCGGCCTGCAAGAAGCACGTCGAGCCGGTGGTGGCCGATGCCATGCCCAATGCCACGCTGGGGCACAACATCATCGCGCTGAGCGTGTCCATTCGGCCAACCACATCTTCAATCTCTAACCGCACATCGTCACCATGCCGGCATCGCAGGCAAGGAGATGAGCGATGGCCAAAGGACAGCAGCGTGACCCGGCGCGAAGCGAAGTGGCGGGAGGTGTTGGCACGACGGGACAAGAGCGGACTGAGCGTGCGGGTGTTTTGTCGGCGTGAGGGGCTGCCCGAATCGGCGTTCTATGCCTGGCGGCGAACGATCCGGCAGCGTGATGCCCAGCGGCCAGCGTTTGTGCCGGTGCAGGTGCAGACAGAGGCCGCACGTGATGACGGCGAGATCGTCGTCGAGTTGCGTGGTGGGCGTGTGCTGCACCTCCCGATCACCATGCCCCCGGTGCAACTGGCGGCGCTGATCCACGCCATCGAGACGGCCGGAGACGCGGCATGATCGGGCGGAACGTGCGGGTCTGGCTGGCCACGCAGCCTGTGGACATGCGCAAGAGCTTTGATGGGCTGGCTGAGGTGGTGCGGGCGTTCCTGGGGCATGATCCGCTGGGTGGCAGCCTCTTTGTCTTCCGCAACCGTAACGCCCAGCGGGTGAAGATCCTCTGGTATGCCGACGGCGGATTGACCATCTACTACAAGCGCCTGGACCGTGGGACGTTTCAGTTCCCGACCGTCGCCCATGCCGGCGAGAAGTCGCTGGCGATCTCCAGCGCCGACCTGGTGAAGTTGCTGAGCGGCTGCGCCGTCGAGTTCTCCACATAAATTTGGGCATTTCGACGCTTGTCGGGTATTGCGCCCGGCCGGCGGACGTGATACAAGCGCGCCCGTGATGGGCACGGACCAACTTCCTTCTGATCCGCAGGCATTGCTGGCCATCATCCGCCGGCAACAGGAGGAGTTGGTGCGGCGTGACGCGGCCATCACGCAGATCCAGCAGGAAGCCGCCGCGCGCATCGAAGCTCTGCAGCAGAAGCACAAGGCCGAGATGCTGGCCATCCTCCGCCGCTTCTACGGTCCACGCTCCGAGCGTTTCGACCCCACGCAGTTGCTGCTGTTCGGCATCGCCATCGACACCATGCCCGTGGACCAGAAGGCGGTCGAGGAAGAATCCGGACAGAAGCTCACGACCCGCCGGCCACGCGGGCGTCACAAGCACGGCCGACAGAAGCTGCCCGAGTGCCTGCGGCGTCAGCCGGTGGAGCACAAGCTCGAAGGCGAGAAGCTGCTGTGCCCCTGCTGCGGCAAGCAGCGGGTGTGCATCGGCCAGGAGATCACCGAGCAACTGGAGCACGAGCCGGCGAGCTTCTTCGTCATCCAGCACATCCAGCACAAGTACGCCTGCCGGGAGTGTGGCGAAGGGCACTGCGGGCAATGCGATGCCCAGGCACACATCGAAGTGGCCCAGAAGCCGCCCCAGCCGATCGAGAAGGGGCTGGCCGCTCCCGGGCTGCTGGCGTATGTCATCACGTCGAAGCTCGCCGATCATCTGCCGCTGTACCGCCTGGAGAAGATCTTCCAGCGCCACGACCTGCATATCGCCTCCAGCACGATGTGCGCGTGGATGGAGAGCTGTGCCGAGCTGGTGACGCCGCTGTACCGGCTGATGATCGAGCGGGTGAGAAAGTCCAAGGTGATCCATACGGATGACACGCGCGTGCCGGTGCAGGCGAAGAATAAGTGCCGCAGCGGGCGCATCTGGACGTACATCGGTGATGTATCTCACCCATACATCCTCTACGAGTACACGCCCGACCGAACGCGTGCCGGACCAGCGAGTTGGTTGAAAGACTACAGGGGCTATCTGCAGGCCGACGCCTACGGCGGCTACGACGGCATCTACGCCACGGGCGTGAAGGAAGTGGCCTGCTGGGCGCATGCCCGGCGCAAGTTCTTCGACGCCAGGGAGACCGACGGCGCCCGCGCCGCGGCCATGCTCCAGATGGTGCAGGAACTGTACAAGGTCGAGCATGAGGCGAAGGACCTGAGCGACGACGCCCGGCGGGAACTGCGGCAGCAGAAGAGCGTGCCAGTGCTGGCGAAGATCAAGGCCTGGCTGGATGAGCAGATCCAGTTGGTGCTGCCCAGAAGCCCGATGGCGGCAGCGATCGGGTACACGCTGAACCAGTGGGATGCTCTGTGCCGCTACTGTGAGCAGGGCTATTTGAACATCGACAACAACGCCGCCGAGCGGGCGCTGAAGCGGGTGGCGATCGGCCGGAAGAACTGGCTGTTCGCCGGCAACGACGCCTTCGGGCAGCATCATGCGGTGCTGTGGAGCCTCATCGCTAGCGCCGAGGCGCATGGAATCGACCCGCAGGCATACCTGCGAAGCGTGCTGGCCAAGATCGGCCAGACCCCGATGGGGGAACTGGAGCAGTTCCTGCCGGATCAGTGGAAGGCGGAGGACGCGGCGGAGCCAGCGACTCATGGTGCGCCACGGGCTGTAGCAGAATCCTCTTGCTCCAAGTAGTCCTGCCAGTGCTCAAGGACGTTCTCTTGCCTATCCGCTCCCCAGCCCAGGGGAATCCGCCACTCCTCGCCCGACGCGAACCGTACGCAAAGCGTCCACTCATCATCGAACTTGTTGAACATTCCTCCCAGAAACATCCACGTCTCACCGGGCAAGTGCTCGTGTCCGTCAGCGTCTCGAAACGCCTGAGTGACGCGATAGGTCTGACCTCGGGCCGGGCCGGTTCGCTCCCAACCGAATGCTGTGGGCGGTGGAAGCTGGCTATAGGTTCCAAGGCTGTACGGGCCTTTCATGATCTTCCTTTCCCGCGTCTATCGCGGCGCAGGCACAAAGACGCTCTTGTTCGGAACAAAATACTGCACACCGCCGCCGGTCCCCACCCCCGGCACGACCGCGCCAGGGGGGTAGATGTAATCGGGTGCGGCGAACGACTGCAATGCTCTCGCTGGGGCCGTGTTCTGGAGATACCCGAGGGTCTGCCCCTCAAGCTTTAGGCCCGCTTGAAGCGGAGTCGTTCCGGGTGGGGCGAAATAGTTGCCGATGCCGCGATCAGCCAGATAGTATTGCTGCAAAACAGTCCCCTGCGGCAACTCGACCACGCGCACGGGCCGCGAGAAATCAATGCCTCCCATATGATCCAGCGCACGTTTGGCCGCGAAGCCTCCTTCGGTTGTGTAGAAATCGAAGGCGGTAACTTTGTTGAGCGTCGCAGCGTTGGGCGTGAACTCCCGGTTGAGAACATTCAGTGAAACCGTCCGCGGTGCGGTTCGCGGAATGGACACCGCTGAGCAGTTGGTTTCACTACGGCCTGGGCATGACGATCTCGCAGGTGCAGCAGATCCTCGGCTCGCACCTGCACACCCCCGTCAGCGCCGGCGGATTGCTGGACGGCTGGCGGCGGTTGGCCGCGGCGATCGAGCCGTGGTATCAGCAGATCGCGCAAGAGGCAAAGAACTCCGCGGTGCTGCACGCCGACGAGACCGGCTGGCGTGTCGACGGGCAAACCCACTGGTTGTGGTGCTTTTGCAATCATCGCAGTTGCTACTACCAGATCGATGCCAGCCGCGGATCGCCGGCGCTGCACAAGTTCTTCACCGAGGCCTTCAAAGGAACGCTGGTCAGCGACTTCTGGGCCGCTTATGAATCGGTCTGTGCGGGGGATTACCAGAAATGCCTGCCGCACCTGCTGCGTGAGCTGATCAAGGTGGATGAGCGCAACCACGGCGTCGAGTGGCAGGCGTTCAGCAAGCAACTGCGGCGGCTGATCCACGACGGCATTCGCCTGCGTAAGCGGCACGACTTTGATCTGCGGAAGTATCGGGCGCGCATCCGCCTGATCCATCGCCGGCTGTGCAAGCTGGCCGACGCCAGCTACAGCGATGCCGATGCCGCACGCCTGGGCCAACGCATCAGCAGGTACCGCGATCAGCTCTTCACTTTTCTGGACACCGCCGGCGTGCCCCCGGATAACAACCACGCCGAGCGGCAGATCCGCCCGGCGGTGATCATCCGCAAGAACAGCCTGTGCAACCGTAGCGAGGAAGGCGCCCGCACACAGGCTGTGCTGATGAGCGTCTATCGCACCTTGCGTCTGCGTGGCCACGACCCGACCCAGAACATCGCCGCCGCCTTGCGGCAGATGCTTCAGACCGGGACACTGCCGCCATTGCCTCCGGAAAGCGTTGCAGACGGGTGAAGTGTTACCCTCGTTTTTCTTGTCCCGTAGCCATTCCATGGAGTATGGATTGTGCTTGTTAGCGAGATTATCCAGCAACTGAATGAGGATCGGGTGCATCGGTTCCCTGTACTCGATACATACTTCCCGATCGATGTGCGTCTTTCCGCCTATCGCAGCGAACGGAATTGGGCACTCGTGATCGAAACCTTTTACTTTGCCGATGCACGTGCACCTCACGAGAATCCCGAGACAGAACTATCGTGCTTTGGAAGCAGTCTTCCGCAAGCACCCGGTGTTTGTTACCCAGGGTTAAACGTCACTGGGGACGGCCCGAGCGGCCCACTATTCGACCCGATGGTTGACACATTGATCTCGCCGATGGCCAAAGACATGACCATCCGCGGCAAGGTGGTGCCCATCCCAACGGACCCTGCCGAATACGCGGCGGCGGGGATCGATCTCAAACTTTTATCAAGCGACACGGAGTTGTGGCCCCAACTTGAGGTGGCGATGGCGGAAGTGGGGGTCAATTTGGGGAAGCCGCCACGCATCTTCGGCTACGAATTGCTGCGGCTGATCGCGCCAAAATACCGCCGCCTCTTCTTCGCGACTGAACAGGAGATTGCTGAGCGGATCGGCGAGCCGATGCCTCTGCTGCTTCGCTTGGACAAATGGCGGCATCCAGATGTTTTGGAATTACCCGCCGACAGCGAGTCGTTCCAGATGATCGCCGAAGCCATAGCGCACAACGATCCCTCGTTGTATCAGCCTACGGTTCCGCCCAACACGCACTGGCGCAATTGGCCGATGGCAGGGATGTTATGAGGGAAGTCAATGGCGTTGACGGATGAGACGGTGACGCGGGATGACCTGTCCACGCCGAACGTTGTCGAGACCACGCCGGTGATGGAGTTCGAGTACACCCTGCGGGATGACGGGCTGAGGGATGACGTGACCGAGACCCGCTACAGCAGCGACGGCTCTTCGATCTTCTCTCAGACGTTCATCGACTACGGTTACGATGCGGATGGGCGATTGACGGATGAATCGCTGACGGTGCTGCAGGCCGGTGGCAATGCCCCGACCCCCTACGCCGATCATTACACATTCGATCTGTCGGGCAACCGTCGCCAGAAAGTCATCGACGCCGGCAACAACGGCACCACCGATGAAACGATCACCTACTCCTGCAACGAACGGGATCAACTGATCACCGAGGACTCGACCATCGATGCCAATGACGTCACCTACCGCTACGATCCCAATGGCTCGATGACGGAGAAGGTGACCGGGGCCGCGGGCTCCACCACGACCACGCGTTATCTTTGGGACCTGCGCAACCGCATGGTGGCGGTCGACGGCAATGGCGACGATCTGACCATCGACTCAGAGGGCCGGACCACCGGGACGGTCAACGACACTTCCGATGCGACCTACAGCTACGACACCAACGGCGTGCGCATCAGCGAGACCCCCGTCGGCGGCACGACGACCTACTACCTGATCGACCCGCAGAACCCGACGGGCTACGCCAAGCAGATCGAGGAGAAGCAGGGATCGTCACCCGCAACGGCGACGCTCTCCCGCTCGTACGTGCTGGGCTTGAAGGTGGAAGGACAGAGCGATGAGGCCTCTTTGTCGGATGGGGGTGGGGAGCAAGGATTAGTGCGTCCTTTATATGATTCTCGCGCCACGTTTGGCGGCCCCGCTTACCCGGTGTGTATCCAGGGCCGGCCATTTAACACTACAGCGCCAAGCTGGCGATTTCAGTCCAGAATCGCGGTCAACACATGAACAGACAAGGACTTACCAACGATCCAGCGCTGAAGTGCTAAAAGGGCTCCTCTGGCCGCTTTGCCGGTGGGACAAATTGTCATGTTCGGACCACTATGTCGTCAGAAGGGGCAAAAACCGGGTTCGGGGAGGGGTGGGGAGGGTACGGTACTACAACGGTGAGAGTACGGTGTGGGCCGGGAGGAGATTTGGGCGCAACTTGGGAGCGGAATGTCCTCTGCTGGGGTGTTTCTTCACAAACGGGCTCTTGGCGCAGCGATCATGGCGTTGCCGAAGCGACCAGAAGGCCCTGTAGGGCTTGCGGCGAGTCAGCGCTGGATGACGCCTCGATGGTGCGGGAGAGGGCTCTGTTCGAAGCGTGCGGTCCTTTAACTCTACATCCCGGCGTCGGCCATTGGCGGCTAGAAACGGCGAGCAAAAACATGAGCGGATAAGGACTTAGGAAGAATCCAGTGCTGTAGGGTTAAGTGGAACCCGCATTCCTACCCTCTTGTCGATCACGAGTCGCAACAGCGCAGGAATCGAATGAACATTGTTGCAGAGGTGCCTGAGCCAGGTCGGCGCCAGCGCAGTCCGTATGAGCACCCGACAGGCGGACGCCGGCGCCGAGTCCGCTGGCACGGAAGCCACGATGGATGATCAGCAGGTGAGACAGGACGGCAAGACGAAGGCAACTGGCCGACGCGAACAGCGCGATAAGGCCTGCAAGCATCGCGGTAATCGAAAGCTCGATAACCAGCATGAAGAGATTGCGCGCACTCAGGAAGGCGGGCGGGCGGATGACGAAATAGATCCAGATCAGCGCAAGCGCCAGACCCGTGGAAAAATCACGGGGGGAGATCGCCCGGCGGCGACTACGGATTGGCGCTGTGCCGGCCGACTGTGCAACAACGACGTGTTGCGCCTCGCCGAGCGTCATTTCGATGCCGGGGTATTGTGATAGGTCGGGCGTTGATTGTCATTGCGCGGGCGACGAGAAGAGCGCCGTCAGCTTCGCGGCCTCCGTGGCGGCGTTGTGATCGCGTTGCACACGGGCCGCCCCTTGGCGACCCATCTGCTCGAGCCGATCGACCGGAGCCGTGAGCACTTCACGCATCGCCTGGATCAGCGGCTCGATCGAGCCGGCAGGAACGAGCCAGCCTGTTTCGCCGGGCACGACCAGCTCGGGAATTCCCGCAACATAGGTGCTGATCACCGGCCGCTGCAGCGCCATCGCCTCCATGATCACGACAGGCAATCCCTCGGCGAAGCTCGGGAGCACCAGGGCGCGCGCGGACTGAATCTGCTGGCGGACCTGTGCATTGCTCATCCAGCCGGCGATGTGAACGCGGCCGCGCAATCCCAGCGTCTCGATCTGCTGCTCAACCTGGAGACGAAGCGGACCATCGCCCACCAGGATGAGTTCCAACTCCAAGCCCTCGCGCACCAGACGTGCCGCCGCGTCGAGCAGCAGGAGTTGGCCCTTTTGTGGCGCGAGCCGCCCCACGCAAACCAGGCGCGGCACAGTCGGTATCGATTCCAGGGAAGGGGTGAGGAAATCGCCATCGAGCCCGCAATGTACGATGTGGATGCGATTCCAGTCCTGCGGATTGGTCCACCGATAGAGCTGGCTGCGGCCAAAAGAACTGATCGTTACCGCAAATGCGCTTCGGCTGACCTTTTCATCCAGACAGAGCGCCTGTGGCCGATCAAATTCCTCCGGACCATGGCAGGTGAAGCTGTACGGCGGTCCGCCCAGCTCGCGCACAAGCATGGCGACCGTGGTCGAATTGGTCCCGAAGTGCGCGTGCAGATGCTCGACGTTGCGCTTTCGCAGCAGCCGCACGAGATAGCACGCTTCGGCGAGGTAAATCAGGTTGACGAACACCCCCCGCTCGGAGCGCCGGCCAACGCTGATCGCGCGCTCCAGTGCTCCAAGAAATCTCGGCGGATGCAGAAAGAGCGTGATGATCGTCGAAAACGCCAGAGGCAGCGGCTTGAGCAGAACATGTGTTCGCGACTGCTCCGCCCGGTCCTGCTCATCGACTACCGCAGCGAACGGCCGAATGGTGAACCGATGGACTGAGACACCGTGCCCTTCAAGCGCATGAATTTCCCGCCGGATAAAGCTGTGGCTTGGCCGGGGGTATTGGTTGACCAGATAGGCAACGATCACAGACCTGTTATCGGCACTTCAATGCCCGGGGGCAAATTCCTGCGTGGTTGGGGGGAGCGGTTCGAGAATAACCTGGAGGTGCTCGGCCAGAAGCTCGGACGCCTTTGGGTAGCGGTCGATCGAATCCTCAATCCCCTTGCTGGGCTGCACCGCCAGATCGATCGTCTTCTCTCGATAACCCGGCTTGCGAAAGGTCAGATGGGCGTCGGTTGCGTAGCTGAAGATCATGCGAAACGTCTTGTTGACCGCTTCCGAGCGGCACTCCCTGATTGTGAGCGCCCGGGGCAGGTCCTCGACGGTGGGGCGCAGATAAGTGTAGTGCGCGATCAGCTCGACCTCATTGAGCGGGTGGCCTGCCGGATCGGTAATCGTGCCGGCGGCGATAATCCTCGCCTGCTGCGAGGCGGCCCAGGCGGTGTTGCTCTGGTAGTTGCGCTCGATGCGCACAAGATTGCCGCAGCCGGCGAGCAGGATCGCAACCGCGCACATCAACAGGAGCCGACCAGTGGGTCTGATCATCGAAAAAATTCCATCGGCCGTGCTGCTGCTATGACGAAGCGGCAGCGGCGGTTTTGTATTCGATAATCTGCGAGGGCTGTCTGAGCAAGCGCCCCGTCCGGAAGCGGAGTTGCCCCCAGGCCTGCGAAAGCTTCCCCAGCACGGTGAATCCGGCATAGAGCAACGCCGCCGAGCCAAGTTGCGCCTGGCCCGTCGGTAAATCCGCAGCGCAAGAAATGCATCGGCGGCGACAATCAGAAGCAATCCGAGACCCAGCTGTAAAGCAAGCGATGAGGATGGATACGATCGGAACAACGATTCCCCAGAAGTAGTTACTTCGCACCTCTCTTACCCAGTGGCGTTCAGGCGGCGCCCGTGCAGCGCGGCGCCCTGCGCGTACGCGTAACCCGCGCGAACATTGCGCTTCCACCACTGACCGAAGTGCATCATGGCCGCATCATGCATCGTCATGTCGGCGTCGATGCGCAGGATTTTGTTGCCGTGCCGGCGAAGGCGTACGCATAACTCGGGCTCTTCCCCCGCGATCACTGCCGGATTGAAGCCGCTGACGGACTGAAAGACGCTGACACGCATCAGCGCATCGCCGCCGCAGGACTTGGCCTCGCCGATGGGCGTGTTCCATTCAATCTCACACAGTCGGTTGTAGATCGAAGCGCCGGGAAGCCGTTCGCGCCGCCGGCCACAGACAACGGCAACCTGGGCCGATTGATTCATTGCTTCGAGCGCCTTGGCGATGAATCCGGGAACGATTTCGCAGTCTCCATCGACAAAAAAGACGAACCGTGTCTGCGGATGGAGTTCAAGCAGCCGAGCCAGTCCCGTATTCCGGGCCCGTGCTGCGGTGAATGGAACCGACAGATCCAGATTCACGACTATTGTCCCCAGTGACTTTGCCAGATCCACGCTTCCATCGGATGATCCGGAATCGACGTAGATCACGTTCGCCGATTCCTGCAACGCCGACTCCAGACAGGCTCGCAGGCGCTGGCCCTCATTTCTTCCGATCGCGACGATGCCGACGGAGGTTCCCGCTCCCGTGCCCGGAGACGGTTGCGATGATCCAGAATCAGTGGCGAGGTGCTCGCCTTCCATTGTTCACCCTAGCCCTCTTCGGCGTGCACCGAAGGCGTGATGTGCTTCACGACTTTCGCCGGCACGCCCACGGCGACCGAATAAGGCGGGATATCGTTCAGCACCACGGCGTTGGCGCCGATTTGTGAATCATGTCCCACAGTGATGGGCCCGAGGATCACCGCGCCGACGCCGATGTCGCAGCGTTCTTCGATCGCGGGGCGCAGCGCCACGTGGTCGTCCCGCCGGCGCACGCCGAAGGTCGTATTCTGGCGAATGTGCACGTCGTCGCCGATCGATCGGCAGGAGAGAATCATTCCGCCATGATGCCAGATGTGCACGCGCGCGACCAACGCGCGTGGCGTAATCGAGGCTGATGCCGCACGTCCACTCGATGATCTTGTAAAGAATCTTGTAGAGGATCGAAAACGGAAGGCGCGCCAGCCGCGGGCGGATGGACATGCGCGCATTACCTAGCCGATGCACTGCAATTGCCCAGAATCCCTGCGAAAACAGGTCATTTTCATGGGTGCGCAGATCCTCGCGGAGCAATTCGAACAGGCCGAGTCCAGGCGGATTCAGATTACGCTCACCCAGGTGCGCCGCCTGCTCGAATGCCGCGTCATCGACGAAATCGGCGGTCGGCCGGGCTCCGCCGAAGGCGGCGGCAATGTCATTGTCATCCGCATGCTTGCCGGACGTCCCGCCAACTTGAGGTTGGGATTCCGCGGTGCTCATCGATGACTCCATGACGTAAGGTTGTAGCGGAAGAAGTCCCACAACAGCCACGGTGGATCCGTCCGCGGCTTGCGGCGCAGCTTGTTCAAGACGCTATGTGTCGCGTAGCCGAAGCCAAAGGCAAGATCCGCCAGAACAGTTCTCACGAACCCGTAATGTCGGAGGAAAAACCGGTGCCGAGACTCAAACCAGTACCGCGGCCGCCGCTTCTCATGCCGCTCTGCGCCCGTGACGCCGGATGAAACGCCAACCAGATGCACGATCTGGCTTGCCGGCACGATCCAGGTGGGCCATCCCGCATCCCACGCCCGCCTGCAGAAATCTACCTCTTCAAAATACATGAAGTACTTTGGATCGAAGAATCCAATCGCGTCGAAGACCTGCCGGCGGATCATCATGCTTGCCCCGACAACCCAATCCACCTGCTGCGTCTGGCTGTGCGCGCCGGTGGCGACGATGTAATTGCTTAACAATCGCGAGACGACGCCCACCCGCAGCCCGCCTTCCAACTCGCCAAGGATCGTGTGAAAGCGAAAACCGGCGCTCGAGTGGCTCACCGTTGCCATTTATCGATCCGCCGCCTGCAATGCCGATTTTGGGATTCTCGTCAAGGAACTTGAGCAGTTCGCAAATTCCGCCCGGCTTCATCAGCGTGTCGGGGTTCAGTAGATAGACGTAGTCCGGAGGATCGCTACTCTCCAATGCGGGCTTGATGGCCGCATTGTTCCCACAGGCAAAACCGCGGTTGGACGCCAGCGGCATCAGCGACGCCCATCCACTCCAGCCATGATCCCGGATCGCTTGCTCAATGCGCGCAACCGAATCGTCACCCGAGGCGTTGTCCGTAACGATCACCCTGGCGCCCGCGATCCCGGCGATTTCATCGACGAGTGACCGCAGGCACGCGATCGTCAGATCCGCCGTCCGATAATTCACGATGACGACCAACACCTTCATGCGTGATTCCACTTGCGCCGGCTTCACCGACCTCCGCCGGAAGCGGTGGCAAGTACGTCTTGATCAGCTCCGCACGATGACGGAAAACCGCCTCGCTGGTGAAATCGTCTCCATCTAGTGCGGCGGAATTGATCAGTGCTGCCAATTTTGATCGGTCCCGGGCCAGCTCGGCTAGAGTGTTTCCCAGCGTTATCGGCTCATGCAGCGACGTCAGCACGCCGCCGCCGTGCTTCGAGATCAGATCTTCGGCGAAATGGCTGTCATAGCCAACAATCGGAGTTCCGGTAATCAGCGATTCCAGCAGACACCGCGGCGACTCACGTGTGATATGCGTAAAGACAAAAACGTCACTCTCGCGCATTGCGGTTAGGAGCGCCTGACGGTCAGTCGTAAATCCCGGCAAGTGGATCCGGCCACCCAGATTCCGCTCGGTGATTGCCGCCTCCATCTGCTCGCGCATCTCGCCGTCGCCATACCAGGTGGCCTGGATGTCAGCGCCTTGCCTGATCGCGTGATCGATTGCCTGCACCCATGCCACCGGAGCCTTCTCCGCGGCAATTCGCCCGGCATAACAAACCTTCAGCGGCCCCGCCGATTTGGCGCGTGCCAGCTTCTCCCCAAGCTGCTCGGGTGTTACCAGGTCCGCATGGCTCGTGTGAACGTTATGGATGATGAACGAGTGTGGGTTCAACCCCTTGTATGCTTCGTAAGTATCGTGTCCGTGGCACAGCGATAGTGCGGCTCGCGCGATTGCGGGATAGTGCCACCAGCGCAGAAGGTGTGAGAGAACCCGTGCCTTGGCGCGCTTGGCCAAGCCCTCATGACGCGCGGTTTGAAGAACGAATACTTCATCGACGCAATCCGTGTGCACCATGTAGGGGCGATTCAGCGCCTCGCCTGCCGCGCGGCGACCGTCGCCCAGTCTCCCCAAAGGTTTCCCAATGCAAACTGAAGATAGTGCGAGCGGCCAATCAACTGTCGAAGGATCCGCCGGCCTTGGCGGTAAACCTTTGCGAATGGCAATGATCGCGTCGCCCAGGGCAGTGGGATGAACTCGATGCGGTCAATCGAGGGAATCTCCCGCACGTCGCGCCAACCCATCGTGCGGCGCTCTTTCGCGAGCCCCTCTGGAATGCACGGGGCGGCAACAATCAGCGTGTTGAAATGATCCGCCCAGCGATCCACGCCATTACACGCCTGCTGCTCGAAAAGGATCTTTCCATCGCTGATACGCATCGGGACCGGCAGCACCAGCAAATGCTCTGCGAAATTGTGATGAACTGGCAAACTCATCTCGTTCGGTGATGGATCAAGCGTTGCTTACGCCTGTGCGTGGCCGGTACTGCGGATCGGCGGTGCGACATCATAGGCCGACGGCGGCATCTCCCCGCGCTGCATCGCGCGGTAGAGCTCGGGTACCGGCAAGCGCCTGGGCAAATGAAAATGGGCCGCGCACACGCCACCCACCGCCAGCATGAAGATCGGATTCACCATCGCATTGAGTAGGTGGTCGAACATATAGAGCATTCCGATCACGCCAAGGACTACGCTGGGTGCAATCATCGGATGCGACCACAGATCCACCCGGTAGTCATGGATGATTAGAATCATCGGCAAGAGCAGCATCAGGACGAGCGCCGCCAGATTGACGAGGCCTGCTTCGCCGAACTGAATAATCCAGAGCGAGTCCGTAATATACTCGCGCCCTTCCCGGTCGGTGACGCGATTGCGTCCCCAGCCGCCCCACCCGAACCACGGTGCCTCACGGGCTTTCTTGGCGAGGGCGTTCTCCGCAACGACGCGCGTTTCCAGCGATTGCCCGCGAGCCTTGCCGAATACGTCGGTCGCCCACCGGACCACCGCCATTCCATCAACCGTGTCGCTGCCACGCAAGACGATGAATGTCGGCGGAACAAACAGAAGTGCGATCATCAGCCACTTGGTTTGAAACCACCTCGCCGTGAGCAGCGCGAAGCACCCGAGAAGCATCAACAGTGCGGCATAGGTCGAGAAGCAAAGGATTGCCGTGACAAAGAGCATCGAGACCAGGATGGCCATCGGAACGTCCCAGATCTTCTCGATTGTCTCACTGCGCCAGAGCCAGAATCCAATGAGCGTCGTCATGCACATCCACATCGCCACCATGAGCCCGTGCTGCATGAACACCATTGGCCGGTAATGGCCGAAGCGGATGGTCTGGAAGAAGTCGTGCTGGTGAAATCCATAAACCCACAGGTGCAACTGCGGGCTCAGGCGCATCTCGATCCAACACAGCGGCATATAGATTAGCCCGCCGATGAAGATTCCAATTGCCAGTTCCTTCAAGCTCTCCAGATCATCGAAGTACGACCGCCCAATCAGGTATGGCAATCCCCACGTGACAATCATGTTCAGCGCCGTGGACATACCGTCATACAAGCCCGATCCGTTGATCTGATTCACCATCGACGTGACCATCGGGGAAAGGCAAAAGATCAGCGCGGGAATGTCCACCCACCGCGGCTTAAAACGTAGAATCCGATCCGGGTCGAACAGCGCCTCGCCGAGGAAGACCCCGAACACCGTCGCCGACATCTTGGTGTAATCCGGCAGTCCACTTATCTTGTACTCGGCCATCGGCAAGAACAGCCAGGCCGCCAAAAACGCGGCAATCACCGCGCGACGCGGCGGCAGCAGCGCAAACATCAGCAGCACCGCCGGGATCCAGCCGAACATCGTAAGCGGGACAAGAAACGTCTGGTGCATGAAAGCGTAGCACGGGCGTGTCGCCCATGATCCTTAGCATGGCATGGGCGAGAGGCCCATGTTACGGGATCGCCTAACTCCGATTTTAATCGCCTCTTCAAATAGATCGGTCGCCTGATTCCAAGTGTATCCGGCGACCGTTGCGTAGGCTTTATCGGACATCGCCCGCCAATCACTGTCTTTCATCGAGCATAGCCGAACGATGGCATCGGCCATACCTTGAGAATCCTCGTGGTTGACCAGAATTCCACCACCGTGCTCCAGCAACTCGGGCGCAGCTCCCGCCGGCGTGGCGATGACAGGAGTCCGGCAGGCCATCGCTTCCAGGATGGGCAGGCCGTAGCCTTCCTTTCGCGGGCCAAACAGCCATGCATCGCAGCGGCTGTAAACTTCCTTCAATCGCTCGTCCGGAAGATGAACCTGCACCTGTGTCCCCGGCGGCAAAGGATATTCGCTGGATGACGCGTGAGGCCCGAAGACCACTAGTTGCAGTTCGGGGATCCTGCGCCGGGCGAGCGCAACAGCTTTCAGGCAGATATCCAGACCCTTGAAGTGCGCGACGGAGTACATCGTCCCAATGATCGGTTTAGGCTGCTTTGACCGTTGCGGCGAATGAAAAAGATCGAGATCAACGCTGTTCCCCACCAGGCTCAACGGTTCGTCCGTTGGAATATGCTGCCGCACAAGATCGCGGATGTAGCTGGAAATGACGATCTTGTGCATCGGCATATTCCAGGTCGCGGCCAGCTTGTCCATCGGCTGCGCGTTGTTGGCGCCAAAGTCCTGCACGAAGTAAATCTTCGCCCCTTTCGGCGGCGAAAGGTTGTTGACCCAATCAGCCGTTTCCCACCAAGTGGCGATCACTGCGTCCGCATCCGGCACATCGCGGTCTGCTATCGGCCTTCGGGTTTCGATAATGCGGTGTTCGACGGCGATGTCGTCGAGATGCGAGGGAAGCGTCTTGTTCGGATTTTCCGGCCAGCCATTGCCGCTCAAGAGCGATTTCACCCGACGCCGAAGCGGTTCGACCGGGCGCGGACGTGAGACGATGAGCACGTCGTGCCCGCGCTGTGCAGCTTCTCGGCGTAGATCGCGATGACGCGAACACCGCCGCTCATGTTGCGGTGATTGACCACAAACGTCACGCGCATCCAAACGACCTCATGATTGAGTCCGTGTCTGAAGCCTGGCGGGCTTGATGACCAAGGCAAGTACGCTCTTCCAACTCCGCACGCTGGAGGGTTTCATCATCGCGGCCCGAAAGCCGGTCTTGAGGGCTGCAAGGCGATGGCCTTGCGCATGCTCGCGCAAGCGGCGCCGATCAGGAGATCCTGGATCCTAGCGTTCACTTGAGTACCGGCGGGATCCAGATCATCGGGCGGCGGCGGGGCATTGCCCAGTTGCAGGTCATCTTGGCCGTGCGCGAGTCGCTGACGTTGAAACTCCAGCGCCATCTTTTCAAGAAAACGCCGTTGGGCGCTCGCCTGGGTATGCGTGATCGAAGCGGCGTGCAGGCGATAGGTATAGGTCACCGCCGGGTCGTACCAGACGCGCGTGATTTCGCCAAGCGCAGGACAAAATCCACATCCTCGGTTCCGATGAAGTACGAACGAAATCCGCCGAGTTGCTTGACGTGCTCCATCCGAACCAGAATGGTCCCCAGATGTGTCGAGCCTTTGCCGTTTCGCAGTTCTTGCGTGATTTCAGTAGCCAAGCTCTTCCAGACATGCTCAGCGACCGGCTCTAAATCCTGGTTGACGGTGGCATAAGCGCCGGCAATCGCGCCAAAGTCCGAATGATCGTTCAGCCACTTCCACTGCCTCCTCAGCCGGTTAGCCACGAACAAGTCATCCGCATCGCAGCGGCAAAAGAACTCTCCGCGTGCTTCAGCCAGCCCCGTGTTAAGCGCCGCCGCAATCCCTTTACAGGGGCCGGGTACCATTCGCACGCGGGGATCTGAAACCGCTCGCACCACCGACGCCGATTCGTCCATGGAACCGTCATCGACCACGACGACTTCCAGTTCAACGCCGCTCTGCGCAAAAACAGAATCCAGCGCCGCTCGAATCGTGCGCCGGCAGTTTCGCATGGGGATGACCGCGCGAATCAGGGTCACGTAAACGTCCTCGGCCAGAGCGTCGCCGCACACGCGCTTTTAGGCTGCTCCGGTGAACGACATTCCGGCCAAGCGAGCGAGTCGGCATCGGATTCGGCTTCCGGGGAGTCGCTTCATCGCCGCACACGCAAGCAATCGCCAACCCGAGGAAGCCAGCGGCCGCTGCATCACGGCCTTGAGCCCATAGATTGCCGCCGTACGGCGCTCGCCACTGTTAAACGCCCACCATCCGTAACGAAGCATGAACTGATGTGTCGAAATCACGCCGGCGACCGGCCGCCACGGCTTCTCGCCGAGGAACTTGCCTTCAATTCCGCGCCGGCGCCACGCACGCTCACAGGCCAATCGCATTCCCTCGAGCTGCGTCATCTGCTTCTGCTCGCTGATGCTGCGGCTATGAATGCGATACTGCTGAAGGACCTGTGGCAAGCAGACGATCTTGCCCACTTCGCCCAGGCGAAGGAACAAATCGAGGTCTTCAGATGCCTCGAACTCCGGGTTGTACATGCCGACACGCTCGATCGCGCTCTTGCGGATCATCGCCAGTGGCTGGTTGATCGGCGGCGTCCCCGCCAACATCTGCTGCTGGATCGTCTCGTTGTCCAGCGGCGGATACATCCGTCGCAGAAGGCGTCCTCCGGAATCGATCAGCTCGTATGCCCCTCCCACCAGAACGATCTCGTCGTCATGCCGAAGCCGTTCGATCTGAAGCGCAAATCGATGCGGCATGGAAATGTCATCCGCATCCATTCGCGCAATGAATTCGCCCTTGCCGATTGCAAGCCCCTCGTTGACCGTCGGCACGATGCCCCGGTGCGGACAGGAGATCACCCGGATCCGTGAATCCTTCCGTTCCCATTGCTGCAGCATCCGCAAAGACCCATCGGAGGAACCGTCGTCAACCGCGATAAACTCAAAATCGTTGGCCGTTTGCGCAAGAATGCTGCGCACCGCCTGATCCAAGTATGCGCTGGGCGTTGTAGACCGACATGACGACGCTGATCAGCGGCATAAAACCTCAGTACCCCCTGATGGCGCAGGCCGTCAAGCGCCACGCTTCTAACGATAAAGGCATTCTCCGAAGCACTGCAAACGCGTGTTTTCGAGCGATTGCGGGCTTTCCCAGTTTCAATGCCGACCAGCCCCATCGGCGATGCTGTTCCTCGGCTGGCAGGACGGTCCGGGACGGGCATTTCCAGTCCGCGGGCATCTGCTCTCCGCGACGCCTGTATGCTGCGGCCACCACGTAAGGCAGAAGCTGCTGCTGTTGCTGGTATTTCGTATGATTCACGCTGCTGGGATGCTGGCGGTAGTGTAGCAGGACCTCCGGGAGATTTGCCACGCGCCCCTGCTCAGCCAGCTTCAAAAACAAATCCACGTCCTCACATAATTCCAAGTCTTCCGCATAGCCGCCGACCGCTTCCACCGCCTCCTTACGCATCATTGCGGTGGGATGGACGATCGCCCACCCGCTGCCGGCGAGCAGATCGCGTTCGATCTCCTCGTGTGTCAGCGGATGACTTGGGCTTTCAACTGGCGTGCCATACGGATCAGTCAGGATGACCTGTGAACCAACCGCTACGCACTCCGGGTGAACATTTAAGTATTCCACCTCGCGGGAAAAACGCTCCGGCAAAGCCACGTCATCGCTGTCCATCCGGGCGATCAGCGTTCCGTGCGCCTGCGAGAGACCGAACCGCAGCATTTTGACGTACCCGACGTGTTTCATCGGGAAGAATCGAATTCGCTCGTCCCGCTGCGCCTGCTTCTGGATGGCGGCTATAGTGCCGTCGGTGGATCCGTCATCGAGGATCAACAGCTCAAAGTCATCAAGTGTTTGGCGCAAAATGCTCTCGATGGCCTCGTCGATGTACGACGAGACGTTGTACGATGGCATCAGTACCGAGATGAGGGGGCTGGAGCGCTCCACGTTCAGTACCCTCTTAGGGCGCAATAAAGAATGCGCCACGACTCCACATTCAGAGGCGACGTTCTGCACACGGCCAGGGCGTACTTCCGCGCGATCGAAACTTTGCCTTCCTTAAGCGCTTTCCACGCCCACACCAGCAACTGTTTATGCTTCGGCAAAACCGGCATCGGAGTGTAGGTCCACCCACTATTCATGGGAATTCCGCGGCGTTTATAGGCCTCTTTCGCGACGGCATAGATCACCCGAATCTGCTCCTGCTGGCGTGAGCGGTTGACGCTGTCAGGATGTTGACGGTACTGGAGCAGGATGTCCGGCAGATTCGCGAGCCGGCCCACTTCTGCCAGGCGCAGAAACAAATCCATGTCCTCGGCCCATTGAAACTCCGTCCGATAACCACCGACAGCCAGAACGGCCGCTTTGCGCATCATCGCCACCGGATGTACAACCGCCCAGCCCACGCCCTTGAGCAACTCCGCGTCGATCCATTCGTGATTGGGCTGGTGTTCGGAAGTGAACAGCACGCCGCCGTAGGGATCGACCCCCAGCACGCGCGGCCGACGCACACACAATCCGGATGCCCATCCAGATATGCAATCTGCCGCTCGAAACGTTCGGACATGGAAACGTCGTCCGCATCCATTCGCGCAATCAGATCGGCCCGGCAGTGTTTCAAACCGTTGTTCAGCGCCGGGACGATCCCCTGATTGTGCTGCCACACAAGCTTAATTCGCGAATCACGACCCGCAAGCTTCCTGAGGATTCGCGAGCTCCGATCCGTTGAGCCGTCGTTGACGATGATGAATTCGAAATCGCGAAACGTCTGCGCGAGAATGCTCTCCACCGCCTGCCGCAGGTACGGCGCAGCGTTAAAGACAGGCATGAGAACTGAAACTGCGCGGTTCACTCATTCATCGCCCGCGTAAAGCGCAGTACATCAGCCGCCAGGACTCCAGCGACGTCATGGCATTAAAGACCGTGGACCAGGCCAATTTCCTCGCTGCAGCCAGGTCCTTCTGCTTCAGAGCTGCCCAGCCCGCATCCCGATCCGCGTGAGCCTTGGCATGTCGAATGACTTTTCGCACCCACCGGCGGTCAGAGAACGTCAGAAACTGCTCGTATTCGCCACGAAGCCGTGCATCTTCCGGCTCGAACGGCTGGGCACCGGACATCGTTTTGCTGCTGGTATGCAGGCGGAAGACCGCCATGCATTGCGGCACGGTCCATGGTCCCAAACGTGCCTTGAATCGGATTCGTAGCCAGTACTCGTAGTCGAAGCTGAAATGCAGGTCCTCGCGAAACGGCCCGAGCTCTTTCCAAAGCTGGCGCGACCAGAACGTCGATTGTTGCGGGATCGGATTCTTGATCAACCAGTCGCAGGGCTCACGATGTGCTTGCCATCCGTAAGCGCGAAAGCCACCCTCTGGTTCGAGATACTGCGACCAGCCGACGATAAACCGTCCGCCTGCTTGGTACTCCTGGGCAACCCGCTCAAACGCGCCCGGGAGATAGTAGTCATCGGAGTTGATGTATCCGTAAACGTCACCACTGGCGTGCGCAAAACCCTTGTTGATCGCGTGGCTCTGGCCGTTGTCCCTTTCCGAGCACCACCATGTCAGGTGCTTCTCGTACTTCCTGATGATCTCGACGGAGCTATCCGAGCTGCCGCCATCGCAAACGATGTAATCGAGGTTCGGGTAGCCCTGGTCCAGCACGGAGCAGATCGTCTGCTCAAGGTACTGCCCCTGGTTGAAGCTGGGCGTGACGATGGAGATTCGCGGCAAGGACATCAGTTGTGTCGATCCTCAGTTTCGAACCGAGACGGTTGCATGCGGCGTCTCTGATCCAATCGAAGCAATGCCGGCAGTCCTTGGGCCGAGAGCATCCTGAACCGATCGATGCAGCTTACCCGCAAGTGATTCATAGACCTGCACGTAGGCGCGCGCTTGGACATCCAGCGAATGTCCGTCCACCGCCATCTGCCGGCATTTGGCGGCCATCCCCCTTCGCAACTCCTGATCGGACAACGCGCTGTGAATGGTATCTGCCAGCGCCGGCGTATCGCCTGTCGGCACGAGCCAGCCCGTCTCGCCAGGCCGAACCATGTCGGGAATGCCGCCGGTGTCGAATCCGATCACCGGTGTCCCACAGGCAAGCGATTCGATCACCGTCTGCCCAAATGATTCTTGGAGCGATGGAATCACGAACACGTCGGCAGCGCTGTAGATCGTCGAAAGCGTGCGATCGTGGTCGATTCGCCCAAGCGCTAAATGCGGAATCGACGAATTCACCTCGGCATTGCCGCCACCGACCGAAACCAGCAGCAGGCGTGGCACATCTCGAATCTTGTCGAGCGCTTCGATCAGATATCGCAGCCCCTTGCGGCGATTGGCAAGCGACTCAGCCACGAACATGACGACCTGCGCGTCCTGCGGAATGTTCCATAGTTCCCGACAGACAGCGCCGATCGCGCGGCGCGTAATCGTCGATGTTCAAACCATTGGGGATGACCGTTACCGGGAACCGTCCCAGCAGAGTCGATCGCCGCGCCTGCTCGGCAATCCACCGGCTTGTACCGACCAGGTGTAACTGTTCCGGCCGCAGCCTCGACATCATCGCGTGCCGTCGCTGCCAGATCTGCCGGGAAAGATCGTCTTCATCGACGGATCCCAGCTGCGGGCACGCTCCGCATCTTGCGACAAAGCGTCCGCAGTGCTCGTCGTAGTGGCATCCCCCCGTCAGCGGCGCCATGTCGGCCAATCGCCAGACCACCGGAACGCGCTGCGGAACAGCACGGAAAAACGAATCGTGATCGAGCAGTCCGGCAATCCAATGCAGGTTGACGATGTCGCACTCCGGGATTTGATTCACCAGCGCATTGCCGTGCTCAGTACGATCGTCGCTGAAGGGCTCGTGGCCCGAAGGAATGGAATCGCGGTAGCGATCGTAGTCGCGCCAAATCCGCCTTCCCCGCAGCTTCCGGGACACACGCGCAACCATGTTATTCTGACGAACAAATGCGGTGACGCGAGCATCCGCGCCTCAGCTTCCGCAGCACGAGCATTCGGGAATCATGCCCCAGCTCAACCAGCCCGCTGTGCAGGCGGTAGGCGGCGCGGGCCGCCCCGCCGCCGATGTCGCTCGTGCTGAGGTGAACGATTCGCATCCTCGGCCTCAACCGCCTTCATCACGCCGCCCCCGCTACGCAGCTTCCTCATGCTTCCACTGGCACGGGATGATGAAATACCCCTGCCCGCGCTTGGGAATCCGCTCGGTCCCGAACAGGTCCGCGTAAACCACGTCCAGGCGATCCACGCGCTCGATCTTCTCGATGAACTGATAGCCGTCGCTCAGGACCAGTTCCACGTAATAGCTGTCCGGAACCAGCGGCAGTGACGGAACGTGGCAGGTCAGCTTCGCCTTCTTCGCCCCCGGAAACGTCACACCCGAATGGCACTGCGTGTGAAAGAAGATCACGCGCTGGCTGCGCCGTTGTGCAGGGCGATCCCGCAGGTCAGGTTCTTCAGGTCTTCGCAGTTCTCCAGTTCGACCTCGAAGGTGACCGGCCCTCCGGCCTCGATGACATTGGAATGACCGGTGCCGCTTCTAATGCTCAGGCCCGTAAAGATCGGCGGGCGCTGCCGATGCTGATTGCGCGGCCGCTCGCGAAGCGGCACCCCGTTGTCCTGGTTGGTCAGCGCCAGGTAGTGCTTGACTGCCTCATCCGCCGGCAGCTTCTCACCCGCACGCCCGCGTTCGATCACCAGGCACTTCGTGCACAGCGTCGCAACGGCGTCCATATTATGGCTGACAAACAGCACTGTCCGCCCGTGCTTCACGACGTTGCCCATCTTCCCCAGACATTTCTTCTGGAAGGACGCGTCGCCAACCGCCAGCACCTCATCGACGATCAGCACCTCCGGCTCAGATGTGCCGCCACGGCAAACGCCAGGCGCACGTACATCCCCGAGCTGTAGCGCTTGACCGGCGTATCCAGAAACTTCTCGACTTCGGAAAACGCAACAATCTCATCAAACTTCGCCTTGATCTCGCTGCGCTTCATCCCCAGGATTTCGCCGTTGAGAAAGATGTTCTCCCGGCCGGTCAGCTCCGGATGAAATCCCGTACCGACTTCCAGCAGGGACGAGACGCGCCCGCGAATGCGGGCCTCGCCCTCGGTCGGCTCGGTGATCCGCGAGAGCACTTTCAAGAGCGTGCTCTTGCCCGCGCCGTTGCGCCCGATCAGGCCCAGCACTTCCCCCCGCTGAACGTCGAATGACACATCCTTCAGCGCCCAATAGGTGTCGGTCTCATCGCTCCAGTCTTCCGAGAGCTTGCGCAGATTCTCGAAGGGCGCCTTGAAAAAGCCGGCCACGGTCTCACGAAAGGTGGAATGCCCCGGCCTTTCAAGACCCAGGCGATACGCCTTGCCCAGCCCCTCGACGGTGATGATCGGTCTGCTCATGACGCGTTATCAGGCAATGTCCGCAAAGCGACGCTCGGTCTTGCGGAAATAAAACAGCCCAAGGAGGAAAAGCACCGTGGACAGCACAACCGAGCTGGCCAGATCAAGCGGGCGCCAGGGCAACCCGAAAATCGCCGAGCGGTAAGCGCCAAAGATACCGAACAGCGGATTGAAACTCAGAATCCATTCCCATCCCCCTAAGTGCAACTGCTGCGCCGGCATCGGCACGCAACTGACCCACATCGCAATTTGCGTGATAAACGGGATCAGGAAGCGAATGTCGCGGTACGTCACCGTCAGCGCCGACAGCAGCGCCGCCATCCCGATCGAGATGAAGATGGTCATCAGGATCAGGAGCGGAAGGAAGACGATCTGCCAGCTCGGCACATAGCCCTTCGCCGCCATCCAGACGAAGAAAATCGTAAACGAGATGCACATATCCACCAGCCCGCTCCCGATGCTCGATGACGGGATGAACAGGCGCGGCAGATAGACTTTGCTCAGCAGATGTTGCTGGTTCACCAGCGACAGCCCGCCCTGGCTCATGGCGGCTGAGACAAACAGCCAGGGGACCATTGCCGCAAAGATGTAGAGCGACATTGGCAGGTCAATCGGAAGATACTGGTTGGCGCCCAGGCCCCGACCAAAAATCAAGGTAAACAGCGTGACGTTGATAACCGGTGCCAGCACCGCCCAGGCGATCCCCAGGATCGCCTGCTTGTACCGAACCTTAACATCACGCCAGACCAGGAAATAGAGAAGCTCGCGGTGCCGCCAAAGCTCTCTCCAATCGACGGCGATCCACCCCCTGCGGGACCGGATGACAGTCTCGGCGCTTCCGACGATGGGCTCTTCCACCTCGACAGGCCGAGCGGCGACTTCGGACGAAAGTGTGGACATACGCGGTACGACTTCCTCTGCTTCCCATCCTGCTTACATCAGCGGTTCGGCAGAGGCAATGCCCAAGCGGAACCCATTGTGCTCAAATCGTCCAATCGGGCAATCAACATAAACAAAATCACCCTTCCAGACCCATAAAATACCGCATGGCGCTATTGCCAGTGAGCATCGAAAATCCTTAGAGCGTCTTATGCACTTTCCGCACCCCGCGATGGGCCGGAAAGGGCACGGCCACGGCCCTTCTCATCCAGGCAATCCGGCCCCGAGCGTATCTGAAAACACGGCAAAACAGGATGTTGTGCTCCTGTGTTGCGTCCGATTCGGCTCGCGACTCACACCGTACTCACACCGTAGTAGTACCGTTGCCTCCCCACCCGGCCGCCGACCCCGTTTTTGCCCGATCTGACGACATGGTGGTCCGAACATGACAATTTGTCGTAGCAGCAACGCGGCCAAAGGCTACCCCCTCCAGAATGACCACCGGCTAGAGCGTCTGGGGATCTCTTTTCGCGCTCCCCCGGGGGGGTACCTCGCTGCCCCGCACCTGGGTAGAGTTCATCTTCAATCGACGCCGCCACACGAACGACCAGCGTTGCATGTGGCGGCGAAGTGAAGAAGACCATCCCTAATCCATTTCGCCCCAACGGCAGGGCACAAGGACGCACCCCGGAAGCGGGACCGCTCAACTTGGCCTGCCAGAACCACGTAGAACCCGTATTGGAACATCCGCTCAGGCGGCCAGCGACAAATTGGCACCCACCTGGATCCCATCCACCATGGCGTTTGCCATCTGGTTGAGGCCCACGGACTGGTACATGTCATCCTGAACCTGTCCATACGCCTCCCATTGCGCCGGCGTCTGATAGCCCGATGACGTCATCGAGGTGCCGATGTAATTGGCACCGCCATGTGCATACGGCAGCGCGTCGATGGACGGCCACACGTTGTCCTTGATCAGCGTGAAGCTGTGCAGGCTCGTATCGTTCACGTACACCGGTGCCGCACCATACGAACCCGTCACCAGATTGGGGGCGACGTAGAGGTTGTTGGTCATCGTGATTCCCGCGACCGAACCGTCCACCAGCAGGAAATTGCCGTGATCGCCGGAGTTGATGCCGGTGTTGTTGACCAGGTTCACATCCACCACACCGCGCTGGTACTGCGCATTGTAGCCGTCGATCCGGAAATTGACGGTGCCCCAGAGGATGTTGTTGTCCGCCATGACGTGCTCGGCGCCGTGCAGGATCTCCATCTCTGAATTGATGATCTTGTTGTTCTCGATGACGATATCCTCGGCGCGGGCGCCCTTGTCGCTGAGGCCGTCGCCCTGGCCCAAAGGTCCGACCGAGAACGTGCCGTTGGTCAACGTATTGCCGGAAACCCAGAAATACGACCCCTTGTGCAGGTTGAGCGTCGCCTTGACGACCGTGGGGTTGTTGTTGGTGAAGTTGTTGTAGGCGATCAGCAAGCGGTCCGTTCCGCCGTTGCGGAGCACGTGCTGGTACATCGAGTCAGCGCAGTAGTTCCCGATGTAGGCCTGATCCGACCCCTGGACCCAGGCGAAGTATCCGCGGATGCCCAATGGCGCCGTGTTGTCCTGCACCAGCAGGCCCTGCGGCTCTCCCGCCGCGTTGATCGCGTCGGCGAGGTTCAGGAATTCGCAGTCCCGGATGGTGATGCCCGTTCCCGCCGGGTTGATCGCGTGCGCCATCCCTTCGTAGTCGCGCGGCCCTCCGACGGAGTCGAAGGCCAGATCCCGGATGGTGATCTCGTGCGACGTGCTGTTCATGCTGATGATCTGAGCGCTGCTCTTCATCTCCCCGGTGTAGCGCAGCACCGGCTGGTTTCCGGTCCCGTACGCGCCAGGGTGATGTTTGTCCCCTCGAGGCGCATCGCATCGATCACATCGAAAGTCTGCCCGCGGGCGAACAGGATCTCGGTGTTGTCCGAGACCAGCTGGTTTGCACGGGCGACCGTCCGGATGGCGCTACCCGGCGTGGAGCCGCTGTTGGAATCGTTGCCCTGGTTGCTCACATAGATCACATGCCGCGCCGCCGCACTGACCGTTACCTTGGTGGTGGTGACGGCGGTCTTCCCGTTCTCATTGGTCAGCGTCATCGTGATCGTATACGTGCCCGGGTTGTCGTACGCGTGGGCCGCGTTGAAGCCGGGCAGCGTGTTGTATTTCGATCCCGGGTCGCCGAAATCCCACTGAATCTTGGCATGAATCCAGTCGCCGCTCGTCAGCTTCGAATTGAGCGCGTTGACAAAGACGGAGTTGCCGGCCGTGAGGGTCGAGTCCATCGTGCTGATCACCGGAACCGGCGCCCCGACCTGCGGCGTGGGCGTGGGTGTCGGGGCCGGCGTGGGAGTCGTGCTCGTGGAAGCCGAGTTGACCACGTTGAACGACAGGCTCACCATCGCTCCGGCCGTGCCGGCGCCGTAGCTCCCCGTATAAGGCGTCGCCGTCACGGTGTGCTGGCCCAGCGACGGCGTCCATGAATTGAGATCGCCGTTGTTGTCGCCGGCAATGGCGTAGGGCGCCCACCCCTCGTTGCGGAAACGGGGGTTGGAATCCAGCCCGAAGATCACGCTCCGCGTCCCCTTGTCGATCGTCGCCACGATCGACAGGTTCTTGGTTCCGACCTTGGCCAAATCGATCGTAGCGCCGTCGGTGAGCGTCTGGATCGGCTTGTTGGTATCCGCGTTGTAAAGCACCAGGCCCGTCACGCGGTTGTTGATGCTCGCGGGCGTCACGCCGGTTTGCGAACCCGACGGTGGGCTGGACGGGCTGCCGCCGGTTGCCCTGCCCGGGTCGTCGATGACCTTGATGGTCACGACCAGGCCGCGTCCGGCGATACCGCTGGCATTCTTCCCGGCATAAGGAACCGCCTCGATGGTGTGCTGGCCGGTCGAAGGAGTCCAGGCGTAATAGTCGCTCCCGTTGTTTCCAGCCATCGCGAACGACGAGGTGTTGTCCACGTGGAGGATCGATCCGCCGTCGTAGCTGAACAGGACGCTGCCGTTCTCTCCGCCGGCGCTGTAGTTGGCCTTGATATTCAGGTGCCGCGTCGGCAGGGTGCCCAGGTTGATCGTCGCCAGGCTGGTGATGTTCTCGTAGCCGGTGATGATCTGATTGGTGTCGGCATCGATCAGGGAAAAGCTGGTGATGCTGACCTTGTTGCTCGAGGTCGGGAAGTTGATCGTGTTGGCCGCGTCGCTGGGGCTGCCGGTATCCAGGTGATCGCTCCCCGGGCCGTCAACCAGCAGATCGTCTCCCCCTTTGCCAAACACGTGATCGTTGCCGGCGCCGGAGATGACGGTGTCATTGCCCTGACCGCAGTAGATCGTGTCGCTCCCCGCTCCGGTGCGGACGAAGACCGGCTTGTCGAAGCGCGGATCAACGGCGACGAGGTCCCCATGCTCGCCCCCGAGCAGGCGCGCCGTCTGCACCTCGGAGAACTTGAACGTCTTGCTGACGTTGTTCGCCGTCGCCGTGAGCATCGTGCGGCTCGAGTCAATCGTGATAACCAGCTTATTAGCGGACCCTGAATTGCCTTGAAGAACGAGCGTGCCGTCGGTGAGATTCACCGCCGACAAAAGCCTGCGCCCCTCAAGCGTTTCAACGACCGCTTTATGGGTCTTAACGATAGTGGCTTTCTTCTTCATGAACTTCGCATCGGAATCCATGCGAAGAGGGGCAACCCGACTTGAGCGCAAAAGCGCGCCGCCTCAGCAGATTGTGGGACGTACGAACCGCACGTACTTCACCGACGGCACAGCTTCACGTCCGAGAAAAGAGAGTCCGCTCGTAGTGCTATGAGGCGCAGAGCGCTGACAACGTCCGCGCGACGGGCGCAGGTGCCGCCGTCGGCGCAGGGCGTGAGGCAATTGGCAGCAATGCGCAACAGTCTTCGCAGAAGGATTGTTACCGGAACACGCGATAGTGGATTTGTGCGGACGGGGCGGCCTCTACGAGCGCCTGCGCCAAAAGAACTCGGTGGTGTATTCAAGGCTTACCCGGCCCGCAGCAGCGTGCCGCGCAAAGAGTTCCGCAAGGGCAGCCAGCATCGCCTGGTGTTGCGGATGCTCCGGTCCGGGCGCGTAGGATGAGGAGAGAAGACGCCCTTGCAGCCCCTCAAAATCGAGCGACTGCGCATTGGGCATCGTTGCACAACCGTAATCCGTCCCGCCGAAAAAATCGCAAAGCTGCCTGGGCCCGATGTTCTCCTGCCGGACGGCAGAATAATCGGTCCCAAACCGAAGCAGCAGCGATTCGTAGTCCTCCAGGAAGGGCGTGCCGGCGGTCTTGCGGGTATTCCACATCAGCGCCACGCAGCCTCCGGGCGCACGATCCGCTGGAATTCCTCTCGCGCCCCCGCTGGATCGAACCAGTGAAAAGCCTGCGCCGCGATGGCCAGATCGACCGATCCGGCGGGAATCCCCGTCGCTTCGGCCGAGCCGTCCTCGCTGTGAAATCCCGGCACCGAACCCAGCAGGCGCTCTGCCGCCCGCCGCATGTCAGGATTGGGCTCGACCGCGAAAACCGTGCAGCCATAATCCAGAAACAGCTTACTGGAAATACCCGTACCACTGCCGATGTCCGCGACGCGCCATGCCGGCGTCAAGCCACATTCCCGCTCCAGGCACTGTAGAACGCCCCCCGGATACGCTGGCCGATACCGCACATAATTCTCAACGCGGGATGAAAAACGTGTCTTAGCGTCCGCCGCCCGCGGGCGCTGGTGGGTGGTATTCTGCCGCATGGGCCTTTAGTGAAGGTTCTTTTCCGCCAGCGAATGCGCATCCGCCGACCGCTCGTACACCAGCACCGTCTTGAGCTCTTTCCACTGGCTCACCGCCGGCATCCAGTTGAACCAGAACCACGAAGGCGTCTTGGGGACGAGCGTTTCCCGCACGTGATATCCCAGGGATTCAAGGCCCCGCCAGTCGCTTGCGTCGAAGCCGCTCTCGTGTTCCATCATCGCCGCCCGAGCCGGCATCTTCCGCGCCTCGGTCAGGAAGCGAATCAGGCCGCGGGTCGCATAGATGCGCTGTGGGAGATGTGTTGGATCCTCGATCAGGCTCTGGACCGGACGCCATTCCTCGTGATAGCCCATCCGTTCGAGCCGCGACGAGCCACGGTTCCGGGGAAAGGTCGCCAGCAGGAAGATCTTCTCGGTCTTCTCGGCATTGGCGACCACGTCGCGCTCCGCCTGGTAATCAAACAGGCCATGAAGATATACCCAGGAGAACGTGGCGAACCACAGATTCACCACGACCGCCAGGCACAAGACCGCATTGAGTGCCACCCGCGCCGGCAGCGCCAACTTTCGTTCAAAAAGATTCGTCAGCCCCAGCACCACCAGCGGCACCATCGCCAGCACCACGATCGTGTAGAATCGGTCGCCCGCATACAGGATCTGCGAAACTCCCAGCAGCAGTACGCTGATCAGCGGCAGGGTCAGAAAGAAAAGTCGCTTGCGCCGGCGGGTCATCGCCGCAATCAGGGCAGCGACCGCCACCACGGTCCCCGCCGGTCCGAGATTGTCGGCAATCGATTCAAGCGATCCGAACAACAAGCCTTTGACGCTTCCTCCCCACACGCGCGAGTCAATTCCCGGCCCGTCCATCCAGAACTTCATGCGCTGCAGCCAGGTCTCCGGTGCATAGACGATGTTCAGCAGCGCATAAGCAACCACGCCGACGATGGCGGTAATCGCCAGAATCTTCGTGCGTCGATAGCCGATCAGGCCGGGATCGGCCTCTGACGGCACGAACGCCAGCCCCAGAAACGGCAGCACGAACATCGTTGCCGCCAATTCCTTGCTGCTCGTGGCAAAGACGACCAGTAGTGCCGTCGCGATCCCCCTGCGCAGCGTCAGCCCGAGATAAAGGATTCGTATATACATCGCCAGCGCCAGCGCACTGAACGCCATCATCGGACTGTCCGGCCGCGCCGTCGGCAGCGAATGCAGAAGCGGAAAGTTGGTCGCGATGCACAGAAGCATCGTCAGAAGCACCGCCCAGCGGTTGCTCGTCACCAGCCGCAGCGTGTGCGCCAGATAGCCGTAACAAATAACCCCCAGAAGGAGAAAGATCACCCGGCTCTGGGCGATCAGGATGCCGATCTGCTCGAAAGGATGCACAAAACCATAAGGGAAGTTGTCTGACGGCTTGCCGAACGTTCCAGTCAGCTTCCAGTATACCAGCGAAATCCCATAGCCCGGCGCCAGGATGAAGTTCGGCATCGGACCGTACTTGTTGAAGGCGTGTCCGTGCGTGGCAAAGAACTTGAGTGCCTGCAGCGGCTGGTAGATCTCGTCCATGTAATCCTGGCACGCCGGCAACATATACGTCACGCTGCGCGCAAAGTGCCACGAGCACCAGCGAGGGGATGAACACCTGCCATTGCAACACCTTCGCGAAGCCGCGGCCCCACCGTTTTGGCGGGAGCGTGTGCGTCTCGCTCAGTCCGTGAAGCGAAAGCGGATGATCGTGAGGATTGCTTTGATCCCGTCCTTCCATGTGATCTTCTTCCCCTCTTCGTAACTTCGCCCGTAGTACGCAATACCGACTTCGAAAATGCGAAGCCGCGGGCGAATCTTCGCGATTTTCTGCGTGATCTCCGGTTCAAAGCCAAACCGGTTGCACCGGAGCGTAATCTGATCGAGCACGGGCTTGCGAAACACCTTATAGCAAACCTCCATGTCCGTCAGGTTCAAATTTGTGAACATGTTGGAGAAATGCGTCAGGACCTTGTTGCCGACGGTGTGCCAGAAGTAAAGCACGCGATGGGGCTCGCCGATAAACCGGCTTCCATAAACGACATCCGCCCGGCCATCGAGCAACGGCTGCAGCAGTCTGGGGTAATCCCTCGGGTCGTATTCCAGGTCGGCGTCCTGGATGAGCACAATGTCTCCCGTGGCCATCGCAAAGCCATCCCGCAGGGCCGCCCCCTTCCCCTCATTTACCGGCTTATGTTTGATCGTGAAATCAATCCCCGGGAAAAGCTCCGCCAGCTCGTCCAACCGGGCTGCCGTTTCGTCCTTCGAGCAGTCATTGACGCAGATGATTTCCTTTAAAACCCCTTCCTGCACCGGCGCTGCGACCACCTGCCGGATCAAATCGTGGATTGTCCCCGCCTCGTTGTACACGGGTATTACAATGGACACCTTCACTGGCCTTGGCAGCGGGGTCAGTACGGAAACCGTCATATCAGGGCATGGGCAAGAACAGCCGGTGGGTCAACCGGGAAACCACCCCCACGGTACCACACCGCGCCCCGTAAAACAAAAGAAGCCCGCGATGGCCCAAAGGGCGATATCGCAGGCTTCCTTGCTGGCTTCTCTATTTTTACACCTGGACGGCTCCAGCAGTAATGGAACCGCTGATCGGGCGAGCCTTTCCGTAAAAATCGGTAAAGACACCCGCCCACTGGATGCCCGCTGTCGCAGTCTTGGAACTGCTCGATGGGGTCATGCTGCTGGAGTAGCTTGGGTTCTCGTAGTAGTCGGTCCCGACCTGGCCGAAGGCGGACCATTCCGACGGCGTCCGATAGCCCTGCGAGTTGGACCAGTACGAATACACGTAATTGATGCCACCCTGGGCGTACGAGTCGATATGCGGGCTGCACCAGACGTTGTTCGTGATTGTCCGGAAACTGCTCAGGTCATTTTGTAGAACGAACACGGGGGACGCTCCCTCGGGTCCGGTCAGCAGATTCCTTGCAAGGTAAAGATTGTTGACCAGGTTGATGCCGTTCACCGGGCCTTCGACGCGGAGGAAATTCCCGCTGCTTCCGTTGTTCTGCGCCGTGTTGTTGGCGATGGTCAAGTCCACAACGCCGCGGCCATACGTGGAGCTGTATCCTTCCACGTCGATTGCCGTGCTGGTGTCGCGGTACATGATGTTGTTGCGAAGCATCACGTGCTCCGCCCCGGTCTCAATCAGCGTCAGACCCGTGACCCGATTATCTTCAGCCACGACATAATCCATCCGGGCGCCTTTGTCGTTCAGTCCGTCTCCCTGACCCAGCGGACCGATCGACAACTTACCGACGTTCAGCGTGTTGCCCGTGATGTAGACGTACGTGCCTTTGTGAATGGTCAGGCAACCTTTCTGCACGCCGTTGTTGAAATTGTTGGTGAAGTTGTTGTCGGCGATCAGGATGCGATCAGCGCCGGCATCGCGAAGGTCATGTTGGTAGGTGGAATTGGCGCAGCTATTACCGATGTAAGCCTGATCGCTGCCCTGCACCCACGCGAAATACCCGCGAACACCATTGGGTGCGCTGCTGTCTTCGACGAGCACGCCCTTGGGCTGGCGGTTGGTGTTCACGCCATCCGACAGATTGAGGAACTGCACATTTCGGACGGTGGTGTTGATTCCACCGATCCCAACACCGACGGGCATTCCCTGGTAGGTGTTGGTGCTGGTGTAGATGGAGTCGAGTGTCAGGTCTTGGATGGTGATGCCGTCACTGCCGCTGCCGGTTCCAAAGATCGCCGCACCATCAATGAGGCCGCCGTTATAGCGAATCACCGGATTGTTGCCGCTTCCATAAGCCCCGACCACCACGTTGTGGCGCCCCGTCAGGACCATCGCCGTTGAGGTGGTGAAGGTGTCGTTCCGGCGGAACAGGATCTCGGTGTTATCCGAAACCATGGTCATCGCTTTGGCGAACGTGCGAACTGGACTGCTCGATGACCCGTTGCCGGAATCGCTGCCGGCGCCGCTCACATAGATAACCCGGCGATTGGCCGAACCCACGTTGATCGTGATGCTGCTTGAGCCAACCTTGTGACCGTCGTTGGTGATCGTCAGGCGGACGGTGTAGGTCCCCGCCCGGTCATACACGTGCGAGGCATTCCATCCCGTCAGTGTGTTGTATTTCGAGCCCGAGTCGCCAAAGTCCCAGTCGTATTTTGCGGTCAGCGGAGTTCCCGAGCCCAGCGTCGAAGACAGCCCGTTCACGAAAATCGCGTGCCCCGCGGTGATGCTCGTTTCCACCGCACTGATGACAACGTGCGGGCCGCCCGGCACGTTGCTGTCGAGCGTTCCACCGCCGCTGGATGATCCGGAGTTGGTCACGTTGAACGAGATGCTGTACTTGGACCCGACCGAACCGGTCCCGTAGCTGCCGCTATAGGGCGTCGCAGTAACCGTGTGATTGCCCAGCGACGGCGTCCAAGAATTGAGATCACCGTTGTTGTCGCCGGCAATCGCGTATGGCGCCATCCCCTCATCCCGGAAGCGCGAATTGGAATCGAGCCCGAAGATGACACTGTGTGTTCCCGTCCCGGTCGTCGCCACGATCGACAGATGACTTGTGCCAATCTTCGAAAAGTCAATCGTTGCTCCATTGGTAAGTGTCTGGATCGGCTGATTGGTGTCGGCGTTGTACAGCACCAGTCCGGTGATGGTGTTGCCGCTGACGCTTGAACTTGAGCCGCTTCCGCTGGAACTGCTGGCCTGGTTGATCACGTTGAACGACACGCGGTATTGCGAACCCGCGCTGCCCGTCCCGTAGCTGCCGGCGTAGGGCGTCGCCGTCACGGTGTGGCTGCCCAGGGACGGGGTCCACGCATTCAAGTCCCCGTTATTGTCACCGTTGATCGCATACGGCGCCATTCCCTCGTCGCGGAAATGTGAATTGGAATCTAAGCCGAAGATGACGCTCTTGGTACCGCTCCCCACCGTCGCCACAATCGAGATGTGATTGGTCCCGATTTGAGCGTAGTTGATCGTCCCGCCGTTCGTCAGCGTCTGGACCGGCTTATTGGTGTCGGCGTTGTACACCACCAGCCCCGTGACGACGTTGCCGCTGGTGCTCGAGCTGCTTCCGCCGGAACTGCTGGCTTGATTGATCACGTTGATGGTGATGCGGTCCTGCGAACCCGCGATGCCGGTGCCGTACGTGCCGGTGTAGGGCGTCGCCGTAATCGTGTGACTGCCCAGTGAGGGCGTCCATGGGTTCAAGTTGCCCTGGGCGTCGCCGTTGATCGCGTAAGGCGCCATCCCTTCGTTGCGGAACCGCGAATTGGAATCGACGCCGAAAATCACGCTCCGCGTACTGCCGTCCACGTTGGCCACGATAGAAATGTGGTTCGTCCCGATCTGAGCGTAGTTGATGGTCGAGCCGTTGCTCAGCGTCTGGATTGGCTTGTTCGTGTCGGCGTTGTAGAGGACAAGGCCGGTTACGCTGGTGAGCATTTGCCGTGCTTCCAACGGCTCAAGGGCGCCAAATCGGCGCGTTTCGTGACCGATTTCACGAAAAGCCTTAGTAAGAAAACGCGCGTGTGCGCGTCGAAACCTCTGACAGACAGTCTTTGACGTATGCGGCGGTGACGCCGCTCAACAGCTTCGATCGAGCCATCCTGAATCCTTGCTTGGGGTACAACTAAACAACCGCGCCTTACGGAATAGCCATGCGAGCCACACCCACTGCCACTCGCTCCGTGACGTTGTGGACGCCCAATTAAGGAAATCGGTTCGCTCCATCAACCGGAAAAGTGCGGGAAAAGCAAAAAACTTTGCAAACTATTTTTTATTTTCCCCCGAACCTTGGTGAAAATGAGGTGTCCCTGAACGCCTGCGCATCCGCCCCGGTCCCACAAAACTTCCTCATACGAACTTGCCAATGCGGTTGCCGCCGCAATTACCGGAATCGCCGCGCAACATCCATGCCGATCGCGCAGAGCCGATCACTTGCGGCCCCCGAGCCGCAGCCGGTGATCCTCGATCTCCATGGTCCCGAACGGGCTCGAACCGTTAACCTACCGCGTGTAAGGCGGTTGCTCTGGCCAATTGAGCTACGGGACCGCCTGAAAAACCCTATCACACCAGCCGGCGGTCATCCATCCGGTGCCCTTAAGCAGATTTCCCAAATAGCCAGGCCTCGGGGGCGGTGCTCGCGATGCTCTGTTTCACGGCCGCCGGTACCTCTCGAAGCACCGCCGCCTCATCGTTGTACGAGTAAATGACCCTCATCGAATCGGCACACCAGCTCATGTAGGGGTTGTCCGAGCCCCACATGCATCGGCCCCTGAGCGTCTCGAAGAGCGCTTCCAGGACCTTTGCGGGCCTGGCGTAGTCGGCTTTGAGCCGCCGAGCCGGCGGGGCGACCGACGGCGAATTCTCCCGCGCAAGCTGGCAATGCGCCAGATGTGCCGAGCAATCCACCCAGACGTTCGGCAGTTGCGCTGCCGCTCGCAGATGCTCCTCATCGAACCGCAGCGAATGGGCGAGATTGAATCGTACATCGGGGAATGCACGGGCGACGCTCAGGCAATCCGCCACCTGGGCCCAGCGATCCTTCGGCAGCACCGCCGTGTGGAACAGCACGGGCAGGTTGTGCTGGCGCGCCAGTTCCATCAGCCCTCTTGCTTCGTCCATCAGGCGGACAATCGGCGACTGGAGGATCGTCGTCTGCGTCTTAAGCCCCTTGATCCTGCCAATCAGTGGCTCAATCAGCTTCACCTGTTCGTTGGGGAATCGCGCGGATCAAACATGGCGAACTGCAGCAGCCGCCCTTTCTCGTCGATGCGCTCGATCTCCTGCCGGAGCAGCGCATTCTCCCGATCGTACGGCACGCGCCCGGGCAGCAGCTTCAACTCGCCGCAACTGATAAACGCCTCGACATCGAACGCCGACGGCAGCGTGAACGGAAAGCAGACCGCGCGGTCGATGCCGCCGGCATCCATGTGCGTAAGCAGATCCTGGGCAGTGGCCGCATAAGGCCACCAGCCGCGCAGGTAAAACCCGGCATCCAGCCCCACGTGCGTGTGAACATCGTAGATCAAGGCCATCGCCGCCAGAATACCGGCCCGCCGCGGGCCCTGCCAATGCGCGGGTGCCGTCGCTTCGTGTTATCATCCCCCCTCCCGCAAGGCATTCTTATGCAGGCACCTCTTGTCGAATACGTTGTCCGTCGAGCATCGGCTCCCCCGCCGCTGGATGCCGGTCCGGATCACCCCACCTGGTCTCAGGCCGCGGTCGCCCGCGTCGATACCTTTTACGCCCGCAGCAGTTCGCACCATCCGCGGACCGATGCCCGGCTGCTGTACGATGACCGGCATTTGTATCTCCAGTTCGACGTGGACGACCGCTACCTTCGCGCTGTTGAGACCGCGTACCAGAGCTTCGTCTGCCGCGACAGTTGCGTGGAATTCTTCATCCAGCCAGTCGCCGGTAAGGGGTACCTCAACTTCGAGTTCAACTGCATCGGCACGATGTTCATCTTCTACATTGCCGATCCGACATCCGTCGGCGGCCGCTGGCGTCGCTACGCGGCCATGTGGCCCGAACACGCCCAGCAGATCCGCGTCCACACCACCCTCCCGCGCGTGCCGTTCCAGGACATGCCCGACCCCGTCCGTTGGCGCATCGCGGCCGCGATTCCGCTGGGCACCCTCGAACCCTACGTCGGTCCGCTCGATCCCCTTCCCGGCCACACCTGCCGCGGCAACTTCTACAAGTGCGCTGACAAGTCCTCCCATCCCCACTGGGCCTCCTGGTCCCCGATCACCGGCCCGCTGAACTTCCACCAGCCGCAATACTTCGGCACCCTGCGGTTCGAAGAAACATAGCCCATGGCGGCCGCGCACGATCCAGAATCTCAAACCCCTGCAGGCTCGCCGGTGCTGTCCTATCGCTCGGGGATTGTGGAGCGGGCCGAGAGGCGGCGGGTGCCGGAGGTGGTGGCGGTGACGCTGGTGGCATTGGGAACGATGATGGCCTTGTGGGCTGCGGAACTGGGCGCGACATGAGGCTGGCCGGCTCGCGGGGGAAGAGAGGCATTTGGATGAGGCGGGCGTGGGCGCCATCCGAGGGAAGCTGGCCATGGTGGATGGAGCCTTCGGAGAGGAAGCGGACGATTTGCATGGGGTAAGGAGCGTAAAGCGAGAAGCGATCGCCGGTCTCGGATCGCGGATCGCTGATCTGAAGAGAGAGCAGCGGATGGGAAGATGGGATTTTTGGCGGGGAACGTTTTAGCGAAAGTGTAGTCCCGGTGCGGCGGGTAACTGCCTGGCGCTGGAGTCACTTGAGCGGGGAGCGAATAGACATTTTGTCGTGGTTGGCGGGTGGTGGAAGGAGGGTGCGTTCAGCGTGTGAGTCGCGTGTAAACCCTTATGGAGCGGCGACAAAGTGACGGTATCGGCCGTGCCGATGGCCTTAGAGCGTCTTATGCACTTTCCGCACCCCGCGATGGGCCGGAAAGGGCACGGCCACGACCCCTCTCATCCAGGCAATCCGGCCCCGAGCGTGTCTGAAAACATGGCAAAACAGGATGTTGTGCTCCTGTGTTGCGTCCGATTCGGCTCCCGACTCACACCGTACTCTCACCGTTGTAGTACCGTACCCTCCCCACCCGGCCGCCGACCCCGTTTTTGCCCGATCTGACGACATGGTGGTCCGAACATGACAATTTGTCGTAGCGGCAAAGCGGCCAAAGGTTACCCCCTCCAGAATGACCACCGCCGCATCCAGCGTCTTGCCATCCCCGACCGGCCCATGCTCCCACACGTCAAAGAAACGCGAAACCAGGCTTCCCATCCGCCTCCGCCCGCCAGGCGCCCCCCCGCCTCCAGCACCCCCGCAATCCCCTTTCAGCCCGTTGCAGCGTGACGGCGGCGGGGATTCCGAGCCTTGCATCTTGGCCGTCCTCAACCCTCGGCATGATTGCAGTTCGCGCGCACGGCCGGTAATTTCGTGGCCTCAATGGGTGGCCAGGCCGACAACACGGAGACGAAGCCGCTAAACCGCAGCCTGCACGCCGCCAAGGCCGCCAAGCAGGACGAGTTCTACACGCAGTACGTCGACATCCAGAAAGAGGTCGAAGCCTACCTCGAGTTCGACCCCGACACCTTCCGCAACAAGGTCGTCTACTGCAACTGCGACGACCCCTTCGAGAGCAACTTCTTCAAGTACTTCGCCGCCAACTTCAACAAGCTTGGGCTGAAGAAGCTCATCACCACCAGCTACGAAGGCTCCCCCATCGCCGGCATGGGCCCCGGCACGCTCTTCGCCGAGTACAACGAGGGCAACGGCAAGCGGCAAAAGCCCAAGGCCCTGTGCGTCATCCTCGATCAGGTCAAGGACGAGGACGGCGACGGGGCGACCGACATCGAAGACGTCAAGCTGTTCCTCAAGCGCAACAAGGCCGCCCGCACCGCCCTCAAGGCCGACGACCAATACCCCGGCGGCGACTTCCGGCTCTTCACGGGTTCGGGAGATTTTTCATGGCGATAGAGGTGGACAATAATGCTGGGGAGACGGAGCCCCAGAAGAAGCACTCATTCAAGAGTGATAAAGAGTTTCTCGCGTATATTTCGATGGGCGCTGCGGGCGTGCGCGCCGTAGTAGAAAACCTTCGCAGCCAGGGACATGAGCCGCTCATCCTCGAGCGTGGCTCGGATGATTTCAAGCTCTGGAAGAGTACGCGCATCAAGGGCTGGCGTGTTCCGGATGTGCTCTGCGTAAATGACGCTACACGCGTCGAGGTTCGCGCCAAGAGCGAGTTTCGTATCAGTGGGTCGCATTCGACCGGTAAAGCGGAGCGCCAGTGGTCCTATGGGTTGAACGAGAACGATTACATGGCGTTTCCCGTATGCCGTCTGGTCGGTACGCGCATTATCGACTGGGAGGCGTTGCCACTCATCCAATACGTACGCGTTGGCGACCTCAAAAGCGCATTCGACGCGGGAATGACCCAAGTCACCGACGCGAAAGCCGCGTCGCAGGGCTCTGAAAAACAAGTTGTCTGGCCAGTAGTCGTAGCCGGTTCCGATGGCGAGGTAGTCGAAGCGACTTCCGAACGATTCGTTTTCAAACGAGTCGGTGACAACCGAAAGATCCCCTACAAGCTCACAAGAAAGGGCGGAATCACCCTGACGCTTCAGGTCGGGGTAGCCGAAACGGTGGTCGAGGGGCAGGTTCTCGCGAGCGTCGTCCCGGTCGTCCGCGCGGTGCCGGTTGGAGCGCGGGTCGGCGCGGATCACTACATCGAGGAACTTCGATCGTCGAACGAACGCGTCCGCTTTGCAGCGGCAAAGGCGTTGTCGGGGTTCACTGGCTCGAACATCGACGAGGCACTAGTGACTCGTCTTAACGACGCCAATGAACACGTCTTCGTCCGACTAGAGGCAGCCGCCAGCCTAGCGCGACACGGGAACTCCGCGGGATGGGCCTTCTTCGAGAATACGATCGGCGACCAATTCGCCGAGAACCGATTGGAGTGTTGCATCGTCCTTGCCGAAGTCCGAGACGCACGGTCGCGCGACTTGCTCGTTTCCAAACTGCAACAGGAGGATGAGCATGTAGATGTCCGCGCGGGTGCAGCATGGGCTTTGGGTGAGCATCGAAGCGTGGAGGCGATGAGTGCCTTGGCGGACGCGTTCACCGCCCGCCGGGAGGAGATTCGGGTCGAGGCGGCACGCGCCCTCACGAAGTTAGCGAAAGAGCACCGAATGCCCACCGTAGAACTCTTTAAGCAAGTTAGCGACGCGGCACGGCCGGCCGTGGCATTTGCTCTTCGTCGCGGTGCCGGGGCGACGACGGCCGAGTTGCAGCACGCGCTACAGACCGACGACATGCGCCAGTGGGTCGCGTATGTGATTGGCACGGGTCAGAGCATCGAGGAGATCGAGAAGCTGAAACAGCTCGACCGGGAGGTGTTCTTCGCGGCCACGCTGCTGTGGAAGATGCTGACATCAGGTATATACCACCTAGAAGAGTACGGATGATGCTACCAACGCCCGCGTACAAGACTGACCTAGGAGCCGCCTACATCGGTGACTCCCTCTCCCTTTTACCCGCACTGCCGGCTGAATCGATTGATCTGGTCTTCACATCTCCACCCTTTGCGTTGCAGCGACAGAAAACCTATGGGAACAAGGATCAGTCTGAGTACGTTGAGTGGCTTCTGTCGTTCCTTCCGAAGATTCTTCCCGCTATGAAAGAGACAGGCAGCTTCGTCATCGACATGGGCGGGGCATACAAAAAAGGGAAGCCGATACGCTCGCTGTATCAGTATCGGTTCTTGATTCGCGCATGCGACGAGTTCGGATTCAGACTCGCGGAAGAGTTCTTCTGGTTCAATCCCGCGAAACTTCCCTCTCCAATTGAATGGGTGAACAAACGGAAGCTCAGGGCGAAGGATGCAGTCAATACGGTTTGGTGGTTGTCGAAGTCTGACAATCCCAAGGCTGACGTATCGCGAGTTTTGTCGCCATACTCAGAGCGTATGAAGACGCTGCTGAAGAATGCTTCGAGCTTTTACTTGCCGAAGAAGCGACCCTCAGGGCACGACATCAGCGAGGGATTCGGTCGGGGTGGCGAAGGGGCGATCCCCTCGAACCTGTTGCAGATCCCGAATACAGAAAGCAATTCGGCGTATTTACGACTTTGCAAAGAGACGGGCGTGACGGGACACCCAGCGCGTTTTCCGCAGAAGCTGCCTGAGTTCTTCATCAAGTTCCTGACGACGGAGGGCGACACCGTTCTCGATTTCTTCGCAGGCTCAAATACGACGGGCGCGGCAGCGCAGGAATTGAAGCGTCGATGGATTGCACTTGAGCTGGAGCCAGAATACGTCGCAACGTCGGCTTTTCGATTTGTCGACCCCTCGCAAGTCGAAGTTGCGAGGCAAACCTACGATGCGATTCTGGAAGAGAAGAAATCGCTTGCTCTGAATGGATTCGTTCGAGCAGACACGATTGAGGCCAAGGTCAAGCGGTGCGCCAACTCCGCGAAGGCTGAAGCGCCGTTGTTCGCTCAATGATGCCAAGCAGGGTTCCATCCGGGAACATCAAATGGGTCGCACATCGATTCTCCAACCGCGGGGGAAGCGCTACTGTGAGTTCAGAGGAATTCACCCATCGGATGCTCTACCCACCGCTGCACCGAACCAACCGCCGCGCCATCAATGGCCCGATGACTCACCCCCCCCCACCCGATGGCCCGATTCCCCGCTGCGCCCCCGCGGCCTTGATTCAACATGCCGGCGGATCGTCCCGAACGGCCGCCCATGCTGCTTCTATGTTTGCCGTGACCATCGCGCACCCGTTACTGTTTTCCCTATGAAGGCACTCATCGGACTTGCTGGCTCGGCGGTGCTGACCTGCATCGGCATTGTTCTACGGCTCAATGCGCATGCGCTGGCGTGGCCGAGTGGCGGCTATTCATTCTCCGGCCCGGCTTCGGAGACTCCGTGGGGACGTTAGGAAGCGGCCATCGGCCAGATTGGTCTGGCGCTCATGGCCGCCGGCATCCTGATTTTCGTGGCCACTTACTTCTATTGGTTGTTTGATAAGAAGTCAGGCGAGTAAGAAGACAACCTTGGAGGTTCCCTTTGCGATACAAAATGCAATTCCGCATCCTCTGTAAGGCCATCGGCGTTTATTTTTTCGTCCTCGGCTGCGCGGGCCTGGTGAGCGTCGAAGCCGGCCACCTTGCGGTTGCCTCCCGTCTGGCCCGAGAACCCTCCGTTGGCTGGACCGTCCAGGAGGGCCTGTTGTTCGCCGCAGCGCCGGTATTTGAGTTGGCGGCCGGTCTGTACTTGCTGTTCGGGGGCCGCTGGATCGCGGATCTGGCGGTGCCGTCCAACCGAGAAATCGTGAAGGGGTCGCAGGGCGATCCAGGAACCGGGGCAACGGTACGATGAGCCGGGGTGCGGGGCGGTGGTGCGGGGGTCACGGGCGTTATTCATCCTGCAACGCTGCCTCGACAAAAAACCCCCACCCCAACCCTCTCCCGGAGTACCGGGCGAGGGGAAAAGAGGCGAAGTGGCGGTGCAGGATTGGTTACATGGGGATTACATCGGTGACGGTGTCGAGGATATCGTCGAACTGGCCGCGGTTGGTGCCGGCGCCGCCGAGGAGGGTGTCGGGGGCGTTGTCGATGGCGTAGAGGCGGTCGTTGCCGTCGCCGGCGTCGAGGTAGTCGTTGCCGCCGCCGCCGATGAGGACATCGTCACCGGCGCCGCCCATGAGGGTGTCGTTACCGGTGCCGCCGTCGAGCCAGTCATTGCCGGGTTGGGCGGCCGAGCGGATGGTCATTCCGGCGGGGTAGCGCGGGGCCTCCCAGTCGCGGAGCTTGTGATAGTAATCGCCGCTGAGGGCGTCGTTGCCGGCGCCGCCGTAGATGCGGTCGTTGCCGTCCGGTCCGCTGTCGTCGCCGTTCAAGGCGCCGCCGCAGAGGTGATCGTTGCCGCCGTTGCCGGCGACGCGGTCATCGCCATCGCCGCCGTAGATCGTGTCGGAGTTGGCGTTGCCGTAGACAGAGTCATCGCCGGTGCCGCCGTCGATCCAGTCGTTGCCATCGTTGCCGTAGATGGTGTCGTTACCGGCGAGGCCATAGAGGAGATCATCGCCCGCGCCGCCGAGGATCAAGTCGGCATTGGGCGAGCCGCTGACGGTGTCGTTGCCGTTTCCGCCATTGACGGTGAAGCGGTCGTTGTCGGCCACGCCGCGGCGGCCGGGCGTGGAGAAGGTGTCGTTGCCATCGCCGAGATCCGCGGTGACGTTGCCGCCGGCGATGACGGTGTCGTTGCCGTCGCCGGTGGAGACGGTGGCGGCGGTGACGCTGGCGACGGTCGAGGGGATTTCCGGATCGGGGTCGTTGGTGACAGTGCAGAGGATGACAAGGTCTTTGCCGCCGCCGGTGACGATGGAGTCCGTGCCGCTGGTGTCGGTGATGCGGTCGTCGCCGCCGCCGGTGAGGATGGTGTCGTTCCCGGCCGAGTCCACGATCGTGTCGTTGCCGCCGGCGGTGGTGATCGAGTCGTTGCCGGCGCCGCCGGACACGACGGAGGGAACATCCAGCGTGATGGTGCCGACATCGTTCCCGCTTCCCAGGGCAAGCTGGATCAAGGTGATCGGCTTGGTGAAGTCGGTGGTGACGCCGTTGCGAACCAGGCGGGCGCTGGCGCCCAGCGGGGAGATGGTGATGGTGTCGCTGGCGGCGGTGCCATCGACCCAGAGGACGCCGTCGTTGCCGAGGGCGACGTCATCGCGGCCGATACGGGCGACGACTTCCTTTGACGTTCCGCTGCCGTTCTCGATGACCTCCGACGTGCCGGCCAGGATCAGCTTGCCGTCTGGATCAAAGGCGCCATGGACCGGCATTGGGCTCGCCAGGTCCGGCCATTTGGTGGCCGTGGCGCTGAAGGTGGTGTCGAGGGAGCCGTCGGCGTTGTACTGGACCCAGGTGGGCCCGCTCATGCGCAGGCGGCCATCGGAGAGGCGGAGCATGCCGTAGGAGACCGTGCCGCCACCGGGCGGGTCGGCGATGCTGTCGCCGCCGCCGAAGGTGGTGTCTGGCGAGCCGTCGGTGTTGAGGCGCTGCACGCTCTGGCCATTGCCGGCGGCAAGAAGGATCTTGTTGTCCGGGGCGATGACGATCTGAGAGGCGACCAGCAGCCTGGGATTACCCGCGACCGACTGGACCTTGCCGCTGGCGCCGAAGGAGCTGTCGAGGGTTCCGTCGAGGTTGTAACGCGCAGGAAGACAGACTGGGAGGAGGCGGATGCATCAAATGCGGTGTAGGAGATCAGCAGCTTACCATCAGGCTGGAAGCCCAGGCCGTACAGCTCTTCGGAGCTGGGCGCGGTGACGATGTTGGTGAGCAGTCCATCGCCGCTGAAGCTCGTGAGCAGCTGCCCCGAGCTGTTGTATTCGGCCAGGGCGAGGCCGACGTGATCGCCGTCCTCGACGTATCGCATCGTCGAGCCGCCGACGGCGATGGTGCCGGTGGGGCCGATCGCGATGTGCTTGGCCTCGGCGGAGAAGGTGGGATCGATGCTGGTAAAGGCGGTGCGGACGGAGCCGTTGGTGCCGAAGGAGGTATCCAGCGAGCCATCGGTGTTGAAGCGGAGGACGATGAAGCGCAAGACATCGGTGGAGCTGTTGGGATAGTTGGGATCGGCAACCGTCCCGGCCACCAGGAGCTTGCCGTCGCTTTGGAGGGCGGCATCGCCGATGCCGAAGCGGTCGATGGCGACCGAGACGTTGCCCTGGTTGCCGAAGGAGGTGTCAAGTGAGCCATCGGTGTTGAATCGCGCGAGGTTCAGACCGGTGGTGAAGTCCGGTCCCGAGTAGGCCTGGTTGACGGCGATGATGGGTTTGCCGGCGCTGGTGCATACCACGGCGGCGCCGTAGGGATTCTCGTTGGTAAAGCCGGTGAGTGCGATACCGTTGTCGGCGAAGGTGGGATCGAGTTGGGCGACATCGGAGAGCAAGCGGCGAGCTTCGAGTCGCTCGGTCCAACTTGTCGAGAAACGACGATGAGCCAAACGGGCCCGTTGAACCTGGAGGCGCCGACGCGCGATTGCTTTGGCGTTCATAACGACCCCGAATCTGGAGGTTTACAGAGGACTTTAGAGTCCTTTGTATTATCGGCTGGCGGTCGGGGCGAGGCAATGGAAATGCGGGAATCCACGTGCGGCCTTCGGCGACTGGCGGATCCGATGAGCGATGGAGTGGGTATGTGAGGGTCAATCTCAAATACCTGATGGTTTGGGCTGGCGGCGGTGCTATCTGATGAGTTGAGGCCCCCCTGCCTGCCCCCCGGGGCGAGGGGGAAAGCGGGCAGCGGAGGCCATTGAAGGCGGCCCTGGGGGGCAGGTAGAATACCGGCCTTGGCGCGGCGGTTGGGCGGTGTGGCGCTCGACGCGGCGCTGGTGCTCGGAGCCTTTTAGTCGCGGCTCCAAGGAGTTCTCCCCCTGTGTCAACCCAACCTGTGCGGATCGCCTTCATCGGCGCCGGCGCGATTGCGCGCCATCACATTCAACTGCTCAAGAAAATCGGGAACAACCAGGTCGTGGCGGCGGCGGACATCTCGCAGATGTCGCTGGACCGGCTGCGGCAGGATTTCCCCGAGATCCGGCAGTTCAACTGCTACAAGGAAATGCTCGAGACCATGGGGGACGAAATCGACGCGGTGGATGTCTGCACCCCGAACTCGCTGCATGCCCCCAACACGACCGCAGCGCTCAAGGCCGGCAAGCACGTACTGGTGGAGAAGCCGATGGCCATGAACGCGAAGGAGGGGCAGGCGATGATCGACGCGGCGAAGGAGGCGCAGAAGGAACTGGTGGTGGGATTCCAGTTCCGCTTCGATGCGCGGACGAAGCTGATCCGCGACCAGATCGCGGCGGACAGCCTGGGGAAGGTGCTGTACGTGCGGGCACAGGCGCTGAGGCGACGAGGCGTGCCGAACTGGGGCGTCTTCGGGCGGAAGGAACTCCAGGGTGGCGGGCCGATGATCGACATCGGCGTGCACATCCTGGAGGCAGCGCATTACATGCTGGGATCGCCCAAGCCGGTGGCGATCACCGCTGGAGCCTGGACCTACATGGGCAACAAGCCGTCGCAGGTGGCGGTGCCGTGGCCCAACTGGGACTACAAGACCTACAACGTGGAGGATTTGGCGGTGGGTTTGATCCGCTTCGAGACGGGGACGGTGCTGGCGATCGAATCGAGCTTCATCGCGCACATCGAGAAGGACACCTTCAACGCGACGCTGCTGGGCGAGAAAGGCGGGGCGATCTGGGAGAGCAGCCAGATCTACACGGACCACAACGATTACATGATGAACATGACGCCGGGGTTCCTCGGGAAATGGGACATCTTTGAATACAAGATGAAGCATTTTGTGGAGGTGTGCCAGGGGACGCGGGCGAACGAATCGGGGGGAGAGCACGGGCTGATGGTGCAGCAGATGCTGGATGGGATTTACGCGAGCGCGGAGCAGCAGCGGGAAGTGAGGGTCGGGGTACAAGAGGAGGCACGCGGGGATGAAGGCACGGAGGTACGAAGGGAAGAGGCAAGGGTGGTGGCGTAAAGTGGATGGCTGACACGGGAGGGCTGCTTATAATGCGACGATGGCAGCACGGATCATTGATGGGAAGGGGCTGGCGGAGAAGATCAAGGACGAGGTGAAGGGGCGGATTGCGGCGCTGGGGCGGCCGGTGCATCTGACGGCGATATTGGTGGGGGCGACGCCGGCGGGCGAACTGTATGCGCAGCGGCAGCGGGAGGCGTGCCGGGCGGTGGGGATTGACTATGAGCTCTTGACGATGCCGGCCGAGGCGACGCAGCGGGATGTGAAGCACGAGATCCGCCGGCTGAACCAGGATCCGGCGGTGACCGGGATCATGATGCACCTGCCGCTGCCTGAGCACATGGATGCAGCGCGGCTTCAATACGAGATCGACGTGGTGAAGGACGTGGAGGGGGTCAACCCGGCGAACATTGGCTACGTGGTTTATGGCCACACGCTGATCGCGCCCTGCACGGCGCTGGCGGTGATCGAGCTGATTCGATCGACGGGCGTGAAGATCGAGGGAGCCGAGGCGGTGGTCGTGGGCGCCAGCGAAATCGCAGGAAAGCCGGTCGCGCTCTTGCTGGCGGAGCAGATGGCGACGGTGAGCCTGTGCCATATCGCTACCCGCGACGTGGCGCTGCATACGCGGCGGGCGGAGATCCTGGTGGTGGCGGTGGGCAAGGCGGGGCTGATCACCGCGGAGCACGTTCAGGAGGGGGCTGTGGTGATCGACGTCGGCATCAACCGTGTGACGCTGGCGGATGGGAGCAAGAAGACGGTGGGCGATGTGGCGTTTGACGAGGTGAAACAGAAGGCTTCGCATCTGACGCCGGTGCCGGGCGGTGTGGGGCCGATGACGGTGGCGATGCTGCTGCGGAACACGCTGCGAAGCGCGGAACTGCTGGCGGCGCAGGTGAAGCCGGCCAAGTGACTTTCAGGTGGAAGGAGCTGGACGATGAGCGGGTCAATTCCTCCGGATGTGCCCAACACGCCGCTGAACTACACGCTGTCGCCGACGCCGAGGACCAATGGGTTTGCGATTGCGAGTTTCATTGTCGGGCTGATCGGGTGCGTGCCGCTGCTCAGCGGGATCCTGGCGGTCATATTCGGGATTCTCGGGGTGCGAACATCGTCGCGGCCGGGGTATGGCCTGAAGGGATTGGCGATTGCGGGAATCGTGCTGGGGGTGCTGGGGATTCTGGGATGGAGCGCGTTCGGAGGCGGGATGTATCTGATCTTCCGGGCAAGTGGACAGCCGCGGACGGTGGCGAAGCAGTTTGCACACGATCTTGCGGCAGGGAATGGCAGTGCGGCGCTAACGAAATCCAGTGGAATTTCGCGGGCGACGATCGATGGAGAGATCGCGAAGCTCAAGGGGAAGGGGGCGATCCTGGACATCACGCTGGCAGATATGAAGGTAAACACCACCAATGGCCGCGTGACGTGGCACTTTGTGGGGACGATCACGTTCAAATCGGGAACGGTTCCATACGACGTGGAGTTGCTCAAGCATGGGAATACGCATCTGGTGAGCAAGTTTACGATCGGGCCATGACGATCGCGCGGGGATTGCCTTACGCGAGGCGCGACTGTTGCCGCCGGGAACGGACGTGTTAACGTTCTGGCTCAACAGGAGTTTGCATGGCTATTGCCGTCGATGAGAGCAAGCAGGGTCATGCCGCCCACACGAAGGCGGCGGATTCGCAGCAGGGTTTGCGTGGGAAGATTTTGCGGCCGATTCACATTACGTTCCTGGGGGCGGGGTCGGGATTTTGTCCAAGCTTGTGCCGCGATGTGCTGATGATTCCGGGGGCGGATCGCGGGGAATTCCGGCTGGTGGACATCGACGGCGAGCGGCTGGGGATGATGCAGAAGGTCATCGCGAAGCTGATCGAGCAGACCGGCCGCGCCAGCGGGTGGAGCGTGCGGGCGTTTAGCGATCGCAAAGCAGCGTTGCCGGGGACGGATTATGCGGTGTGCTGCGTGGAGGTTTCCGGGACGGCGTGCGTGGCGTTCGACAACGACATTCCGCTGAAGTACGGGATCGATCAATGCATCGGAGACACGCTGGGGCCGGGGGGATTGTTCAAGGGTTTGCGGACGGTGCCGGCGTTCCTGGAGATTCTGCGGGACATCCGGGAGCTGGCGCCCGGGGCAATCATGCTGAACTACACGAACCCGATGAGCATGCTGGTGCTCTCGGCCGGGCGGGCGGTGCCGGAGGTGCCGGTGGTGGGATTATGCCATTCGGTGCAGGGGACGAGTCATCTGCTGGCGCAGTATGCGGATGTGCCGTACGACCAGATGGAATGGGAATGTGCGGGGATCAATCACCTGGCGTGGTTCACCAAGCTGCGGCATGGCGGGCGGGATCTGTACACGGCGGTGCTCTACGAAAAGTTTCGCCGGGAGATCGCAGAGGGGATCAAAGAGGCCCAGGCGGGGCTGGCATCGTACGACAACGCGAACGATGCGCCGTGGAGCGACAAGCTCGAGAAGAAGTACAAGCACGAGGATCTCGTGCGCAAGGACATGTGCGTGAACTTCGGGGCGTTCATCACGGAAAGCTCGGGGCATTTGTCGGAATACCTCCCCTACTACCGCAAGAGTGAGGCGGGGCGGAGGCTGCTGCGGCTGGGATATCACGGGGGCAGCCGGTTTTATGCGAGCAACTGGCCGACGTGGCGGAAAAAGGCGGATGAGTTTCGCGCCAAGCTCGTCAGCGGCGAGGAGTCGATCAAGCTGGAGCGGTCCTGGGAATACGCTTCGTGGATCATCGAGGCGCGGGAGAAGGACTGCGCGTTTCGGATTCACGGGAACGTGATGAACAACGCGGAGCGTCCGGGCGTGCGCGGGTCGGGCGAGGGAGGGAAGCTGATTACCAATCTGCCGGGGGACGGAGCGGTGGAGGTGGCGTGCATGATCGATCGCAACGGCATCAACCCCACGCGATATGGGGCACTGCCGGCGCAGATGGCGAGCATCTGCGCAAGTAACATGGCGTATTTCGATCTGGCGGCCAGGGCGTGCGTCGAAAAGAGCAAAGAAGCGGCGGTGCATGCGCTGATGCTGGACCCGCTGACGGCGGCGGTGCTGACGCCGGGGGAGATCCGGCAGATGACGCAGGAGATGTTCACGGCGGAGAAGGAGTTCCTGCCCGGATATCGATGAGGCCGGATGGACAGCAGAAATTCCCCGGTTTATCGGACGTGGCCGATATTTCCTGTCGCGAGCGGGAATTTGGCGAGGGTGTTATCGGCACCGGGTGATAGATTGGGCTTGGATGAAGGCCCTGCGATTTCTACCCCTGGTGTATGTGATCGGTGTTCACGGCTTCGTCTTCTTCGCGCCGTACGTGGCCCTAGTCATGACCGCCGGCTACACCATCAGGCAATTCAAATCCCGGCGGTTGCGGGCTCTGCCGGTTCCGGTCCGGGCATAAGATTTCCCGACTAAATTATCCTTTTTTGCGCACTTTAACGGGATCCTGCGATAAACTTGGGGCGTATTTGCGCCCGCGGCAAGGGGTCTGCGACGGCGCGAGCCAATCCTGCAACCAGGAGCGGGCCATGATTGTGCGCCTCCTAGCCGTCGCTGGCATCGCATCGCTTCTCTCTTCCAGCACCCTGGCGGACAGTACCTTTGCCGTCATCGGCGACTTTGGCGACGGCAGCGCCAACGAAGCCAGCGTGGCGAACCTGGTCAATTCGTGGAATCCGGATTTCATCGTCACGGCGGGCGACGACAACTATCCCACCGGCGGCGCGGATACCATCGACGCCCACATCGGGCAGTTCTATCACGGCTACATCGGCAACTACGGCGGGGCGTACGGCGCCGGCGCAGCCGAGAACCGCTTCTGGCCGGCGCTGGGCAATCACGACTGGGGCAATGCCTATCCCAATCCGACGGGCGCTGCGCCGTATCTCAGCTATTTCACGCTTCCGGGCAACGAGCGGTACTACGACTTTGCGCCGGCGGGTGGGAACGTGCGGTTCTTCGTGCTCGACTCTGATCGGAACGAACCGGATTCGCCATCGAGCGCGGGAACGCAGGGGCAATGGCTCAAGACGCGGCTGGCGCAGACGACCGAGAGTTTCAAGGTAGTGGTCTTCCATCATGCGGCTTACTCATCGTGTTCCAATCATGGATCGCAGTCTTATATGCAGTGGCCGTTTGCGCAATGGGGTGCAACCGCGGTAATGGCCGGGCACGATCACACGTATGAGCGGCTGGAGGTGCACGGACTGCCTTATTTCGTGAATGGCGTGGGCGGTTCGAGCCTGTACACGTTTGGCACGCCGCTGCCCGAGAGCCAGTCGCGGCTCGCCGGAAGCTATGGGGCGATGAAGGTCACCACCTCTGCCAACCAGATGGTTTTCGGCTTCTACACCACAGACGGCACGTTGCAGGACAGCTTCACACAGAATCTGCCCGCGCCCGTCAACTCGATCACCAGGAGCTATCAGCAGGGCGCGATCCTGGCGGACAATGCTGCCGTTTACACCGGGGCCCGGGACACCTACGTCGATGGCTCGAATCCCACGGCCAGCAACGCAACCAGCACGAAGCTGGTGGCCGACAACTCCCCAGTCAACCAGGTGCTTCTTCGCTTTGAGAACATCTTTGGTCACAGCCCGAATCAGATTCCGCCGGGCGCCACGATCCGCTATGCAAACCTGCGGCTGATCACCGGGTCGGATGCCAATGACAACAGCGGCAGCACGACGTCGCTTTACCGGATGACCACCAACTGGAACGACAGCTCGACGTACGCCAGCCTGGTCAACGGCGTCAACATCGGCGTCGAGACGCTGGGCAGCCCGGAGTTTTCGGTCGATCCGGAGTACCTCGGGTTGGCCATGAACTTCGATGTGACGTTGACGGTCCAGCAGTGGGCGGATGATGCACTGGCGAACATCGACTCCAATTTTGGGTGGGCGCTGCTGTCGAGCGGGACGGATGGATGGCGGTTTGCATCAAGCGAGTTTGCGACGCTCGCCGAGCGTCCTCTGCTGGAGATCACGTATGTTCCGGAGCCGGCGGGTGTGGGGACGTTGATGGGGGCCGGCGTTGTCCTCTGCCTTTGTAGAAAGGCGCGCAGCTCGCCTCGTACCTGAATTTGATTGGCGGCAACTGTATCATCCCGGGCTTGGCTTGCCGGAAGTGCGCCGACAGGGCGCCACTGGCGGTCCATCGCATAACACGATGGAGTACCCGTGGAGATGTCAGAGAGTTTGCCAGATGAACGCGGGGAAAAGCAGGACTTGCGCGCGAAGCGCGCGGGCGGGGTGGTTCTTTCATCGCGGCAGCTTTGGATGTGGGCGTCGATCGTTGGCCTGGTGGGAGGGTTTCTGGCGCTGGGATACTACGCGGTTATGCGAGCGGCACTGCATTTGGTCTGGGTGGCTGGAGCACAGGTCGATGCCTGGCACCTGGCATGGAATCCGGCGTTTCGTCCGACGATCCTCGTCATCACGACGATCGGCGGCTTTGTCGTGGGGCTGGTGCTGCATTTCATGGGGTCGCCGGGGGAGATTGCGGCCGTCGTCAACAACATCCACATGGAGCGCGGGAGGATCGATCGAAAACAAACGCCGTCGATGGTGGCAGCGTCGCTGGCATCGATCACGGCTGGCGGGAGCGCGGGGCCCGAGGCGCCGTTGGTGCAGATTGTGGGGTCGTTCGGATCGTGGGTGGGCGATCGTCTTGCGCTTCGGGGGGACCTGGTGCGGACGCTGACGTTCTGCGGCATGGGGGCGGCGCTGGGGGCCTTCTTCGGAGCGCCGCTGGGCGGTGCGCTCTTTGCGCTGGAGATCCCTCATCGCCGGGGGCTGGAATACTACAAAGCGCTCATGCCGACGATCCTGGCGGCGATCGTGGGGTTCTTCGTCTTTCGCGCGTTTGCGGGATATGAAGGGGCGATCTATCACTTCGCGGCGCCGAGTTTGTCGGTCTGGACTGTGCTGGTGGGGATCGCGGCAGGCGTGGCGGGCGGCGCGGTCGGGGCGTTTTTCATCCTGCTGTTTCAGAACATCGAGCATCTGCTGCACCCACTGTCGAAGCACTTAATCCTCCTGGCGACGTTCGGGGGGCTGCTGATCGGGTTGATCGCGCAGATCGCGCCGGTGACGCTGTTCTGGGGCGAATATCAGATTGAGGGGCTGATCGCCGCCGGGCCGGCACTTCAGCATTTGCACGGCCTTTATGGGGCGGCGGGGCTGCTGTTGCTGGTGGCGTTGCTCAAGATGCTGGCGGTGGGAGCGACGCTGCACTCGGGCTTTCGCGGGGGCTTTATCTTTCCGCTGTTTTTCATCGGGGCGGCGGTGGGACTGGCGATTTCGCTGACGATCGCCCCGGCGTTTCCGCAGGTTCCGGCGGCGGTGATTATCGTCTGCATGATGGCGGCGACGAACGTCGCGGTGACCAAGACGCCCATCTCGACGACCGTGATTTTGACGTCGCTTTCCGGCACGGCGTTTATCCCTGCGCTGGCGGCGGCGTGCTTTGCGAGCTTCCTGCTGACGACGCGCGTCTCGCTGATCTCCACGCAGCGATCCCGGACTCGGGTAATCGCGTAGGATTGCCGGTTTGGCACCAACCGGTATTCTTTGCTGCTTATGAACGACCGATCCGGGCTCCTGACGGAGCAGCGGCTATGCGAATCGATGAGACTCGACGCCATGAGCACCGAGGACGCGATCGCGCTGATGAACCGACAGGATGCGCGCGGTGGAGGCGGTGGCGGAGCAGAAGCCGCAAATCGCGGCGGCGGTTCGGCTGGTGGTTGCAGCGCTCAAGGCCGGCGGACGCTTACTCTACGTGGGGGCGGGGACCAGTGGGCGGCTGGCGGTGCTGGATGCCGCGGAGTGCCCGCCGACGTTTCGAACGGATCCGCACATGGTGCAGGGGATCATTGCCGGGGGTGACGATGCGATGTTCCAGGCGCAAGAGGGAGCGGAAGATCTGGAAGACAAGGGGGCAGCGGCGATGGATGCGAGGGGCGTGGCCGCAAAGGACGTCGTGATGGGGATCGCGGCCGGTGGGACGACGCCGTTTGTACACGGCGGCGCTGCGGCAGGCGCACAAGCTCGGGGCGAAGACAATTTTTCTTTCGTGCGTCCATCCGTTGGAGAACGAGCCGAAGGTGGATGTGGTGATCCGGCCGCTGACGGGACCGGAAGTGGTGACGGGATCGACGCGGCTAAAGGCGGGAACGGCAACGAAGCTCGTGCTTAATTCGATCTCGACGCTCAGCATGGTTCAACTCAACAAGGTGTACGAAAACCTGATGGTGGACCTGCGGGCGACGAACGCGAAGTTATGGGATCGCGGCGTGCGAATCGTGGCGACGGTGACAAAGCTCGAACGCGCGGAGGCGATCGACCTGCTCAAACGGGCCGACGGGCATGTGAAGGTGGCGATCGTGATGCAGCGACGGGGGGTATCGGCGGAAGAGGCAAAACGAATCCTGGCGGGGCATGAGGGAAATCTCAGAGCGGCGCTGGAGGATGCGGCGCGCTGAAGTCCGGTCTGCGCCAACGCTACGGATGCCTGGGAGCTTCGGGCGGATGCTCGCCTTTTTTGTGGATGGATTTGACGACGGGGTAGTATTCGCCGCCGTACTCTCTTTCCAGTTCTTCCTGCTGGCTCTGGGCGGTCTCGAGGGGGCCGCCGTCCAGCTTTCGGATGGGTTGATCCGAAACTTGCGCGGTTCCAACGGGTGCAGCGGATGGCGCGGGGGCGCTGAACCGGTGAGATTCCTTTCCAACTCCTCGTCCAGGCGGCGCACCTCGTCCAGGTCCTGATTGGTGATCTCCGGGGCGGCTCTTGGGGCCTCGCTCTTTTCGCCGGTGGCAAAGCGGTCGAGATCGTACCCGGGTTCTTTGGGCGGGCGTGAGAAACCGAGGCCGCCGCCGGTCATGAGGCTGACGACGCTGGGCCAGATGCCGCCGATCAGCACAAGCGAGGCGGTGATGCACAGGACGTAGATTGCCCAGGTCTGGCGGTACCAGGCAAAGCCGTAATGGATTTCCGGATGGGAAGCCTGCTCGCTCTTGAGGAAGGCGAGGATATCGGGATAGGACTGTTTCGTGCGCGAGGAGTTGTAGGGGATATTGGTCAACACGGCGACGGGGCGGGCGATGCCGCCGCCCCTGGGGAGCTGGCGAACCTGCGTGCAGAAGATCTCATATTTGTTGTCGATCGGCGGGAGCACCTGGATGTCAGCGATATGGCCCAGGCGACCGGTTGGAATTGTCAGACCTCGCTCGAACTCCGCCGGGGCGAGCGTGGGGTACTGCTGGTCCCAGGGATAATTCGACCAGGCAAACGAGAACGCCAGGCCAACGACCAGAGCGGTCGCCGCCCAGTGCCAACGCTTCACATCCTGAATCTGCATGCGTCACTCCCGCCCGAAAGCAATGTGATCCGGTCGCTGTCCGGCGACCAATGGTGGACCCGGGCCCATTTCACCTTGATATTACCGTGGAGAGCCGCCGGAGTTGAGGGAATTCGGAGGCGATGGATATTGGATTGGGGACAATTTGGAGATCGTTAGCATCAGGCGCGGTTGCGGGCCTCGGCTTCGCGGAGCAGTTCATCGGCGCCGGGATAGCCCTCGACTCGCGCAAGCCTCGCGGCGGCAATGGCTTTCTCGTATTGCGGCGGATCGACGGTCAGGCAGGCGACGGCGAGATAGTACTGCCCCTCGGCCAGGTGGGGATTCTTCTGAACCGCGGCACCGAGCCATTGCATCGCATCGGCATGCTGGTTCTTCGCCAGGTAAACGCGGCCCAGGGTGACGAGGCACTGCTCGCTGTTGTGAAGCGCCTGCGGAAAGGTGCCGGCGGCGGAAATGGCCTGGTCGAATTCGCCCATCGAGGCGTAGAGGGCCATCAGCTCGTTAAGCGTGACCGAGTTCGCGGGGGAGTTGCGCAGGCTGTTGTACATGGCGATGGCGCGCTGCGACTGCTCGCGGTCTGCCGCGTCAACCCGCGTTGAGAACTCATCGAGCGGCACTGGGAATTGCGTGCCGCAGAGCGAACACTCTGAGATCCGCTTTGTCCGCGAGACGGGGAAGATGGGGATGAAGAAGATCGTGAACCACTGGCGATGGCGCTTGGCGACGATGCGGCTGTTGCGGTGGCAGTTGGGGCAGATGGCCTGGACCTCGCCGGCCGTGGGGTCGTCCGTGATCTTCGGCGCAATCCAAAGAAGAGCAGAACGAATCCGCGCCTGCGTTTGTTCATGGCGAGGGACAGTAATGGGCCGGCCTGGTTTGTAAAGGCAGTTCATGGCTAAGGCCGCGTCGGTTTGCCGCGGCGGAGGAAATCAGAATCCGATCGCGATGGTACGCGGTTCGCGTGAGGAAATGCGTCGTGTAAAGGAGACCGTATGTATGCTCGGAAGTGGATAGTGGGGATGTCAGTCGCGCTGGCAGGGATGGTTGGCGGCTGTGCAAACTATCCTCAGTCGCCGGCGGGAAACGCCGAGGGGCTCCAGATGCAAGCCGACATCGCAAGCACACAAGAGTTGCCGGCGAATGACAGTGTGCTGTCAATGCTGGTGAATGGAAAACTGGGAAACAGCAATGGGACGCTGGTTGCCGCCGCCTGGCCGAAGATCCAAGAGCACCAGTCGGGAGAAGCGATTGATGCGGCAAAAAAGGCTCAAGTCGATCCGGCCAAACCGGCGGACGTGCGCAACTCTTCCACGGCGGATCTAAACGGGGATGGATTCGTGACCTCGGACGAAATTGTCGCCATGCAGAAGGCGGCCCTGTCGCAACGGCAGATCATCAGCCGGCTGCAGCAGACGTTCTATCATTTCGAGCTGACGCCGCCGCAGCGGGAGTATCTGCGGGGCGAAGGGGTGGCGCCGGAGGTGCTGGCAGCGATCGACCCCGTTGGGGTCGGGGCCGGTGCGCGAACGGCGTCGCTGGAGCTTGGCCCGGCCAAATGACTGGAACAGCGGCAACAGGGGGCGGCACAGAACGACCCATTCGCCCGGCTGGGCACTCCACAGGACCAGCGCAATCGGCTAGAAACTAGCCATGCGCCTGGCGATTCCCTTCGGCCTGCTGATTCTCCTGACCGGCTGCGCTCACTACGAATACAACATTGTCTCGCCGGACAACCTCCGCGGCCACATTGGCCAGAACACCGATCGCCTCGTGCGTCTTGAGCCCTTGGAGTACCGGTTTCGGTCGGTGGACAACCACCTGGTGGCGCGAATCTACAACCGGGGGAGCGATCCGGTCCAGCTTCTGGGCGACCAGAGCGTGGTGGTTGCACCGAATGGCGAATCTCATCCGCTTCGCTCGCAGACCATCGCCCCGGGATCGTTCATCAAGCTGATCTTTCCGCCCATCCCGCCGCAGACCGTGCCGACGGGGCCGGTGATCGGGATCGGGTTTGGCGCACGGGTGGATCGCACGCCGCCGGGAACGGGGATCGGGCATGGCCCCGGGTCAGAGAGCGTCCGGTATCTGGATGCTTATGCACCGGATGGGGCGCTCTACTGGGACTGGACAGACCAGGCCGAGGTGACGGTTACCTTCGTCTACCGCCAGAGGGATCACATCTTCCGCCAGCAGTTCGTGTTCGGGCGGCAGAAGCGCTGAAGGTGCATCTCAACGGGCAAGCCGCGCCGGGCTTTGCCATGCCGCCGCCGCCTGTCGAATCCCTGTGCATGCGCCGATCACGGCTTCTCTGCCGCGTCTTGCCGCATCGTTGCTTGCCAGGCCCTGCGCCGGAACAGCTCTCAGGATCGCAATCGCGCTGGAACATGGACGCCCGAGCAATCACCCCCCTTCCGCCGCGTGTCAGTCACCTGCCTGGTGGGGACCCGGCATTGCGGCCTGCAACGCGCCTGCGGGCTTCATGCGGCGGCCCTGCCCCGAAACCCCCCATCCCGCGCAGACTCTCCAGGAAACCACCCGAGGGCATCGGCCCAACCTATCGACATCCGTTTGTGCAAAACAACCGAGTCACACCGTACCCTCCCCGTAGTTGTACCGTGCAAAAGCCAGGCACCCAAGCACCAGCCACCACCACCCCCCGCCCCCGTTTGAGCAATAATCAGAAAAAACCTCGAAGGCTTCGCCAACGTGCCCTCGATGGCTCAAGAACACCGGCCCTTGTGGGTCTGCAACCCCCGCCGAGCCTCCCTTCTCTCCCAACCTCAGCCCCAGCCACACAAACCGGCCCTTCAACCGAAACACCGATCGCCGGCTCCGGCCGTTGCCCGGCCCGCCATCGGAATCGTCTGCCGATGCCCTGCTTCGCCGCCAAAACCCCCGCGAACGGCAATCCGGATATGCTGCGGCAGGCGTTGACGGGCTCTTCCGCCGGGTCGCCAGGCGGGTAATATGCCAAGCCTGTCGGGAGGACTTCGTGGGCCAAACCTGGACGACGAAAACGGTCATGGCGCTGGCGCCGGATGCGTCTTCGGCGACCGCAGCCCGCTCGTGCAGCGCTGCCAGCAAATGGGTGACGCTCGGGCGAAGCGAGTCGGCACTCTGGGGGGAGTTCCAGGGAAGCGGTTCCAAGCCCTACCAGACGCAGGTGGATTTACGCGAGCCGGCGTTCAAGTGCTCGTGCCCGAGCCGTAAGTTTCCCTGCAAACACGGACTGGGAATCATGCTGCTGCTTGCAGAGCGGGGCGAGAGCATCGCCCTGGCCGAACCTCCGGCATGGGTGGCGCAGTGGCTGGAGGGGCGACAATCAAGGGCGGAAAAGCGAGAGGTTCGAGCCACCGGCGCGGGTGAAAGCAAGCCGCCGGATCCAAAGGCGCAGGCGAAGCGAGCAGCGGCACGGGAGGCGCGGATTGCGGCGGGTCTGGAAGAATTGACGGCTTTCTTGCGGGATCTGCTTCGACAGGGACTGGCCGCGGTACAGGCCAAGCCGGAAGCTTTTTTTGCGATGCCAGCGGCGCGGCTGGTGGATGCGCAGGCGGGCGGTCTGGCGCGCCTGGTGCGCGGCTTGGGCGACCTTGCGGCCAGCGGCGAGGGTTGGCAGTCCCGTATGCTTTCGGAGATCGGGCGCATCCATCTCATCGTCCAGGCCTATCGCAACATGACCCGGCTGACTGCACCTGCGCAGGCGGAATTGCGAAGCCTCATCGGCTGGACGACCGCTCACGAAGACCTGCTGAACATGCCGGGCGTTCCGGGCCGCTGGATCGTGGCGGCCCAGACCCTCGAACAGGAGCAGAAGCTGACGGCGCAGCGAACCTGGCTGGTGGAGCGCGACAGCGGGCGGCCGGCGATGGTGCTGAGCTTTGCGGCGGGCCAGGCGCCGCTGGATCGGTCGCTGGTGGTCGGTAGTGAGATTGCCGCGGAGATGGCGTACTTTCCGGCGGCGACGCCGCTGCGGGCGATCGTGAAATCGCGGGAGGGCTCGCTCTCGCCCGCAGACACGTTGCCGGGCGCGACTCTTTCTGCGGCGCTGGAGTCGTTTTCCACAGCGCTGGCTGCCAGCCCCTGGCTGGCGATCTGGCCAATGACCCTGCGGGATGTGATTCCGCTTCGCGCGGGGAAAAATGGGTAGTGCGCGATTCGCAAGGCGCAGTCCTGCCCCTCGACGCCCGTTCCGGCAGAGGATGGGAAATGATGGCGGTTGCGGGCAACGCGGGCATCGATCTCTTCGGCGAATGGAACGGCAATGAGCTGCGGCCCCTGGCGATGGTTGCCCAGGGGCAATTCATTTCTCTAAACGCGAATTCGGCCAGTACGCAGGCGGCGTGAAAAGGGGTTTCATGGGCAATGCAAACGAGGCCTGGCAAGCAATGATCGCCGCCGCGGTGTTGGGGACCGAGCGCGCTGGCGCCATGGCGGTGCCGGACGTTGTTGAAGGAATGGAGTGGGCAGGCGCAGGTGGTGACAGCGGTCTGGCCGTGGCTGCCGCCATGAGCGTTTACCTGCGCGCGGTGTTTCGGCGGAAAAGGCCGCGCATCCGCGCCGGTTCCCGCCCCGGCGGTTGGCCGCGCACCGTCGGCTGCCGCCACGGACCAATTGCAGACCATTCTTCGCGAAAGCCGATGGACGCTGCTGCCGGAATGGTGCGCGTTGGCGCGGGCGGCAGGCTGTGTGAGTCCACCACAGGTTCTCCCGGATCTTCTGCGGCTGGCGGAGCGCGACCGGACGATTCGTGCGAGCCTGGGGCCGGTTCTGGGCGAGCGCGGCCGCTGGCTGGCGATGCAGAACTCGGCATGGCAGGGCCTCTTTGTGAAGGATGCGGCCGATCCTGCCGAAGCGTGGCAAACGGGGACACTCGAGCAACGCGTGCAGCTTCTGGACCGGGTGCGTCACGAGAATCCGACCGCCGCGCGAGATCTGATTGCATCCACGTGGCAGCAGGATCCGCCGGACGATCGCGCCGCCTTTCTCAAGTCGCTGCGCATCAATCTGAGCGGGGCGGACGAGGCACTGCTCGAAGCGCGGGCTGGACGATCGCAGGAAGGCGGTGCGTGATGCGGCATCGGAGTTGCTTTGCGCGTTGCCCGAATCTGAATTTGCCAGGCGGATGCAGGAACGGATTTCGGGGCTGATTGCCTATGAGGCGCAGAAGAAAGGTCTGCTCAGGACAAAGTCGGCCGCGCTTGCGCCTGACGCTGCCGCCGGCGCCGGACGCCGCGGGCAAGCGCGATGGGCTGATCGCCAAAGCGCGCAACGGCATGGGCCCGCAGGCCGCGCTGCTTTCGGAGATCGTCGCCGCGGTTCCGCTGGCCTTTTGGGCGCAAATCGGCGGCGGAGCCGAAGAGTTGGTCGCAGCGGCGCTGGCCGGTGAATTCGGCAAGCCGCTCCTCGACGGGTGGGTGCGCGCGGCAGTGAGGCAGCGATCGGCCGATTGGGCCCAGACCCTGCTGCGCGTGCTGGCTGATGGCAAAGCGCAGAACGAGCTGGCGCTGTCCTGCAGCGAGCCGGTTCGATCGCTGATTCAGATTCTGCCGCCGGATCGGGCCGACGCTATCGTGCTGGGTTTGTTGCAGTCGAGAGGCGCCGATGCCCTGCAGATACTCGGCTGGTGCGAGTTTGCCTGGAGTCCGGCACTGTCGCGGGCCGCGCTGGCCTCTGTGCGCCAGAGAAATCTGCGAATCGAATACGCGCTGCGGCATTGGCTGATGGAGACGGCGGCGCTGCGAATGCATCCGTCAGTCGCCGGCGAGGCGGCGGTTGGATGGCCGGAGGATCTCCCCCCGGCCCTGCGCGAGGGAGTCGATGCGTTCATCGTTCTCCTGCAGTTTCGACACGACATGCACAAGGAGCTCAAACCGTGAGTGCAAAGTCAACCACTGCGCCGGCCGGAAACGGCCAGGCCGTTCTTCGACAACATGCCGAACAGCAATTCGCCGAGGAGCTGGCGGCGCTCGCCAAAATCGACGATCGCCAGCGGCCGCCCAACTGGAGGCTCTCGCCCTGGGCGGTGCTGCAGTATGTGATGGGCGGAAAGTTGGACAACGGCTTTGTTCTGTCAGCGAAATACATCGGCAATCGCCGGCTCATGGAGATCGCCATTGCCACACTGGCGACGGATCGAGCGCTGCTCCTGCTGGGCCTCCCCGGGACGGCCAAAACGTGGGTGAGCGAGCATCTGGCCGCCGCCATCAGCGGTGAATCAACGCTGATCGTCCAGGGCACGGCGGGCACGGCGGAAGAGGCGATCCGCTATGGCTGGAACTATGCGCTTCTCCTGGCGAAGGGGCCGACGCCGGAAGCGATCGTTCCTTCACCGGTGATGAACGCGATGCGGCAGGGGAAGATCGCGCGGGTGGAAGAGCTGACGCGAATCCCCGCTGACGTGCAGGATACCCTGATCACGATTCTCTCCGAGAAGACCCTGCCGATTCCGGAGCTGAACACGGAAGTGCAGGCGGCCAAGGGCTTCAACGTGATTGCCACGGCAAACAACCGGGACAAAGGGGTCAACGAACTCTCGAGCGCACTGAAGCGGCGCTTCAATATGGTGGTGCTTCCCTCGCCGGCGACGGCGGAAGAGGAGGTTGCGATCGTTCAGCAACGCGTCAGCGCGATCGGGCGGGCGCTGGAACTGCCCGCCGAAGCGCCGGCGCTGGCGGAGATTCGCCGGATTGTCACCGTCTTCCGGGAGCTGCGCGAGGGACAGACCGAAGACGGCAAGACCAGGCTGAAAGTTCCCTCGGGGACTCTGAGCACCGCGGAGGCGATCAGCGTCGTTTCCAACGGCATGTCGCTGGCGTCGCATTTTGGCGACGGCTCTGTGCGCGCGGCAGACGTGGCTTCCAGCCTTAGGGGCGCTGTGGTGAAGGATCCGGTTCAGGATGCGGTGGTGTGGAAGGAATACCTGGAGACGGTCGTGAAGGAGCGGGACGGGTGGAAGGACCTCTACCGTGCCTGCCGTGACCACCTCTAGCGCGTAGCATGGCCGGCGAGCTTCACATCTTCGGCATCCGTCATCATGGTCCCGGGAGTTCCCGCTCGCTGCTGCGTGCGCTCGAGGCGCTGGAGCCGGATTGCGTGCTCATCGAGGGGCCGCCGGATGCGCAGCAGGTTGTTTCCCTTGTGCAACGGGAAGACCTGAAACCGCCGGTAGCGCTGCTGGTTTACGTGCCGGGCGAGCCGCGGCGAGCGGTGTTCTACCCCTTCGCCGTCTTTTCGCCGGAGTGGCAGGCACTGCGCTATGCACTGTCCCGCAGCATTGAGGTGCGATTCATCGATCTGCCGCAGTGGCACCGGCTGGCGGTGGAGGATCCCGTGTCGGCGCCGGCGCTCCGGCTCCGGGTTCGGCGGAGACAGGGCCTGGCGATATGGCCCCGATCGAACCGAGTGTGCGTACCGATCCGCTGGATCACCTGGCCCGGGCCGCGGGTTTTGGAGACGGGGAGCGGTGGTGGGATCTGGTGGTTGAATCGCGGGCCCATGGCGATGCGGAGATTTTTACGGCAGTGCGTGAAGCGATGGCGGCTTTGCGCCAAACCGTTCGATCTCCGTCGCACGATGAGGACCTTCTGCGTGAAGCGCATATGCGGCGGATGATTCGCGAGGCGCACGGCGAGGATTTTGCGCATCGCCGTGGTCTGCGGGGCATGGCATGCCCCGGCGCTGGCTGAGCTTGACGGGGAGGGGGCGCGCAAGCGCGACATCGAACTGCTCAGGGGCTTGAAGAAGGTCAAGACCGAGGCTGCCTGGGCGCCTTGGGCGTACGATCGGTTGGCCTTTGCATCCGGGTACGGCGCAGGCGTGGCGTCTCCGGAGTGGTATCACCTCCTGTGGCGCAATCCGGATCACATTGCAACACGATGGTTGACGCGCGTCGCGCGCTTGATGCGGGATGAGGATCTGGATACGTCGTCGGCCCACGTCATCGAAGCGGTGCGGCTGGCAGAGGCGCTTTCGGCCATCCGTGCCCGTCCCTTGCCGGGCCTGGAGGAGCTGGAGGAAGCGGCGCTGAGCGTCATCTGCTCGGGCCAGACGGCGCAGCTTGCGCTGATTCGCAGGAAGCTGGTGACCGGAGAACGAATGGGCTCCGTGCCGGAGGACGCACCGGCGGCGCCGCTTCAGCGAGATCTGGCTTCGTTGCAGAAGTCGCTGCGTCTGCCGCCCAAGGCCGCGCAGGAAGAGCATGACTTCGATCTGCGCAAGCCGACCGACCTGGCGCGATCTCACCTTCTGCACCGGCTGTCGATGCTGAGGATTCATTGGGGCGAATTGCGGCGGGATCGCCGAACCGGGACCGGCACATTCCATGAATTCTGGATGCTCCAGTGGCGGCCGGAACTGATGGTGGACGTCGTTGCGGCGAACGCGCTGGGGCAACACCGTCGAAGAAGCGTCGGCCGCGTTTGCGGCTCGGGCAGCGCAGGAGGCGACGAATCTCAAGTCGCTGATCGAACTGCTGGACCACGCCATGCTGGCTAATCTCCCGGCGTCGGTGGAAGTGATCGTGCGCTGTCTTCAGGAGCGATCGGCGACTGCGGGCGACGGGCCGCAACTGATGGCGGCGGTCCCGGCGCTGGCCCAGGTGCTGCGGTACGGCAATGTGCGCCAGACCGATGCCCAGGTTGTGGCAGGTGTGTTTGATGGGATCGTCGCACGCGCGTGCATCGGCCTGCCGGGGGCATGTCTGTCCCTGGACGACGAGGCCGCCGGGGAGATGTTCCTGCTGATCCAGGGCATGAACCAGGCGATTGAACTGATTCAGAACCAGGAGCGTCTGCAGGCGTGGCGCACAGCGCTGCGAACGGTCGCCGATCAGGACGGCGTCCATGGACTTGTGCGGGGACGGGCCGTGCGCCTGCTGCACGATGCGCACGTCTTGCCGGCGGAAGAGATTGGCCGCCGAATGAGCATGGCGCTTTCGATGGCAGTTGCCGCCAACGTGGCGGCGGCATGGATCGAAGGCTTTCTTCGGGGCTCAGGACTGATCCTCATTCATGACGTTGCACTCTGGCGAATCATCGACAGGTGGGTTTGTCAGTTGCGCGATGACCACTTCAATGAGGTCGTCCCGCTGCTGCGGCGGACGTTTGCGACATTTCCCGCGCCTGAACGGCGCCAAATGGGCGAGCGCGTCATCGCGACGAGCGGCGGCACAGAAATGGCGGACGCGGAATCGCGGCCATCGGCATTTGATGCGGAACGAGCCGCCAGAGTGATCCCGATCCTGAAACTGATCCTGGGTTCTACGGAGAACGCAGAATGACCGATCCTGATGGGCGCCTGCGGCGCTGGCGATTAATCCTGGGTGGCGGACCGGCAGACGGGATCCAGATGGGCCTTGATGCCGATGCCTTAGCGATGGATCGGGCGATGACGGCGCTGTATGAATCCGATCGCTCCGCGGGACTGGGCTCGAAGCGCGCCGAACGTCCCGCGCTGGCTTGGAGACATCCGCAAGTATTTCCCGACGTCCGTTGTTCAGGTGATGCAGAAGGACGCGCTGCACCGGCTCAAGCTGCAACAGATGCTGACCGAGCCGGAGATGCTGCGGGCGATCGAGCCGGACGTTCATCTCGTTGCAACGCTGCTTGGCCTGCGCGGATCCTTCCCGCCAAGACCAGGGAGACCGCGCGGCAGGTTGTGGCGAAGGTAGTTGAGGACCTGATGCGCAAGGTGGAACAGCCGATGAAACAGGCCGTGAGCGGCGCTCTCAATCGGGCGCTGCGGAGCCGTCGTCCGCGGCACAACGAGATCGATTGGCCGCGCACGATCCGGGCAAACCTGCGGCATTACCAGCCGGAATTCCGCACGATCATCCCCGAGACGCGCATCGGATTCGGCCGCAAGCGCTCCAGTCTTCGCGACGTGATTCTGTGCGTCGACCAGAGCGGCTCAATGGCGGCATCCGTCGTTTACAGCGGAATTTTCGGCGCAGTGATGGCTTCCATCCCGGCGGTGAAGACCAGGCTGATCGTCTTCGACACGGCTGTCGTGGATCTGACGGAGGAACTGGACGATCCGGTGGAGGTGCTCTTCTCGACGCAGCTTGGCGGTGGAACCGACATCAACCGGGCCGTCGGTTATTGCCAGGGCCTCATCCAAAACCCCTCCGAGACGATCTTCGTGCTGATCAGCGATCTGTTCGAAGGGGGCGTTGAGCGGGAGCTTTTGCAGAGAGCGGGATCTCTGATCGCATCGGGAGTGAAGGTTGTCGTACTGCTGGCGCTCAGCGATCAGGGCCGACCGGCGTTCAATCAACATCTCGCGGCTGAGCTGGCAGCATTGGGTGCGCCGGCCTTTGCGTGCACGCCGGAGCTATTCCCCGGCCTGATGGCAGCGGCGATACAGAAACGGGATATTGCCGCATGGGCGAGCGAACACGAGATCGTCGCGGCTCGGGAAGGGTCGCACGGCTGAGCCTCGGGTTGCCCCTGGCGCCGGTCGGCACAAAAGAAACCCGGCGGGCCGGCTTGGCAGGGAAGACGGCGAAAGTGGTATTGCTCACTCAACTCAATCCGTTGCAGAGCGCTGATTCCGACGCCGCAGCACCACGACGAATCCTTCCACGTCCTGGCGTCTTTCGGTCCTGAGCGGGGTTCGGTCGAGCGAAACCAGATCGTAGTCCTGTCGTTGAGCCAGCGTTTTGAGGTAGTTCGATGAGTGCGCGTAACGGCGCGTCTGTCGCAACTGGTAATCCCCCTCATCGATGGCCTCGACCGTGAATGCAAATAGCCCGCCGGGGCTGAGGATGCTGGCAACCTTCTGAAAGATGGGCGCGAGGTCTCCGAGGTAACAGAAGACATCGCAGGCGGTCACCAGGGTAAAACTACTGGAACTGACAGGGGAGGTATCAAGAATGTCTCCGACGACGAGCCGATCATAGATCCCGCGTTCCTTGGCCTTTTCGATCATCGCCGATGAGAGATCAATGCCGATCAGGCTTTTCGCAATCGGCTTGAACAATTGGCCGCACAGGCCCGTGCCGCAGCCAAGGTCGAGGATGTCGAGCTTGTGATGCGGCGCCACGCGCGCGACCGCCTGAAAAATCAACTGCGGCGCGCGATACCCAAGGAACTTTGTGAGGTGCTCATCGAAAGAATTCGCGTACCGGTCGAAGAGTTTGGCAACCAATGCGGGAGGTGCGGCCGCCGGTGCCTCAGCCTGTCCCATGGCCGCCTGCTGAAAACGGTAATACATTTCATTGGAACTGACCTGGGCCAGGGCCGCATACTGCTGCGCCGCTTCCTTCAGCCGGCCTGCCTTCTCATAGGCCTGGGCCAAATCGGCTCGCGCCTCGTGATATGCCGGTCTGGCGGCCAGGGCTTTTTCATAACAGGCGATCGCCTCGCTCACATGATTCTGGCGGAGCAGGATTGCACCCAGGCCGCAGTTGGCCTCGGGGTAGTCCGGGTCCAGTTCCAGAGCCCGGCGCATCGCGGCGGCGGCGGCATCAAACTGCCCTTGCAGCGCCAGCACGACGCCGGCGCCATGGTGCGGCCGCGCGTAGGCCGGCGCAAGCCGCATCGCATGCGCGAAAGCTTCGACTGCTTCAGCGTAATTCTTGCGATGTCCCAAAATCTCGCCGCGCACCTGCCAGATTTCCGGGAGGTCGCTCTTGAGCTCCTCTGCCCATGCAAGAGCCCTTTCGGCATCGTCCAGTTTTCGACAGCGGACGAGGGATTTGGCCAAATCGGCGTAGATGGCCGGTTGACGTAAGCCCAAATCAACGGCCTTGCCCAGCGCATCCACACTTTGTCCCCACTGCCCCAAACGTTGGAGCGCCACGCCCAGCCCGGCATGAGGCTCGGGCCTATTCGGCTCCAGCGAGATCGCTTTTCTGAACACCAGCATTGCCTGCTGCGCCTCGCCAATCGCAAGCCATGCTTCGCCATAATTGTGCTGGTAGATCGCAGAATCCGGCTTGATCTGCACGGCACGACCGGCAAAGCCGATCGCCAGATCGTTGCGTCCGAGCTGCCGACTGAGAATCCCCAGACAGCTCAACGCATGGGCATCATCCGGCTCCTCGAGCAGGATGTGCTGATAGGCAGATGCGGCTTCCAGGAATCTCCCGGCCTGCTGGTACTTCAGCGCGATCGCCACCAGGGCCTTTTTTTCTTGATCGGTCATCTTGCCCGTTGACCCGGCTGAACATTATCCCGCGACCGGGACCTCACACTAATAAAGCCTTGTCCGACGCCAGGTCGTAGATAAAGGTCTGGGTCGTGCCGCCGACATTGGACGTGATGCTGATCTTCGTGAAGTTCAGAGAGAGCGATTCGCTCGGGTTGTCGCCGCCGCTGCTGATCGAATAGCCGCTGATCAGCGTGTTGTCCAGATTGAAGCTGAGATACGGCACCAACTCACCCTTGATCTGATCGGCAAAAGTAATCCCCGCCTGCGCGGTATCGTTTCCGAACGCTTGCTGGATCAGCGGGATCGAGGTGGAGTCGAATCCTTTGGTAACGACGATCTCCGATATCTGGGTCGGCGAGACATTGCGCTCACCGTCGGCATTGGGACTGCTGATGCCGCGGCCTACGCCCCATTGGAAGCTGGTGAGCCCGATGTCGCCGGTGAATCCCTCGGCGGTGACTTCCCCCTTGATGTCGCCGTACTTCATGTAAATGGGATCGCTCCCGGCGCCGGCGGCGTTCGTAGTCAGCGAAGACGCGGCCGGTGCCGTGAGTGCTGCCGATGTCACCGCCTGGGCCGCAGGCTGTTTGGCCAGATCGAACTCAAATTTCTGTGTCGGTCCTTTCGCGGTGTTCGACGTGATGCCGATCTTGGTGAAGTTCAGGGAGAGAGACTCGCTCGGGCGGTCGCCGCTGCTGCTCATCGAGTAGCCGCTTTCCAGCGTGTTGGCCAGATCGAGGGTGAGATACGTTTGAAGCTTTCCATCCACCTGATTGGCAAAGTAAAGATCCACGTGCGCTGGATCGACGACAAACGCCTGCTCAATGAGCGGCAGCGAACTGGAGTCAAACGTCTTGGTAACCACCACCTCCGAGATGTTCGGCGCCGATACCTGGCGGCCGCCTCCCGCCGTCGGGCGGCTGATGGAGCGACCGACGCCCCATTGGACACTGTTGAGCTGGATATCGCCTTCAAATCCGGGATCGGTGACATCGCCCTTGATGTCGCCGTACGTCATGTAGATCGGATCGCTCCCAGCGCTGGCGGCACTGGTCGCGCTGGTGGGGGAAGCTGGCGCCAGCGCCTGCACTTGCGAGAGCGCAACCGGCGAAAGCTTCACAGCCTGTTTGGCCAGATCGAAAGCAAAGTTCTGAGTCTTCCCCTTCATGCCGACGGATGCAATGCTGATCTTCGTGAAGTTCAGCGAGAGCGATTCGCTTGGCTTGTCGCCCCCGCTGCTCATCGAGTAGCCGCTGATCAGGTTATTGCCAAGAGTGATCTTCAGATATGGCAGCAATTTCCCATCGACCTGGTTGACGAAATCCGCCTCTACGTTGGTTGGATTTCCGATCAGCGCCTCCTTGATCAGCGGCACCGAACTGGCGTCGAAATCCTTGGTGACGACGATTTCGCTGATGCTTGGCGCCGAGACGATGCGACGACCGTTGGCGTCCATCGTAATGCCGCGCCCGATCCCCCACTGGAAGCTGTTGAGCTTGATATCGCCTTCAAATCCGGGATCGGTGACATCGCCCTTGATGTCGCCGTACTTCATGTAGATCGGGTCGCTCCCAGTGCTCGCGGCGGTGGTCAGCGGCGTGGACGCTGTGGATGCGGCCGATGCAGCCTGCGCAGTCGCAATCGGCGAGAGATCTTTACGCAGGTTGAAGTGGAACCTGGAATTCTTTCCCTTGCCGCCGACGACCTTAAAGCTGATCTTGGTGAAGTTCAGCGACAGCGATTCGCTGGGCAGGTCCCCGCCGCTGCTCATCGAATAACCGCTGAGCAAGGTGTTCTTCAGCGTGATCTCCAGATACAGCTGCAGCTTTGCCTTCGCGTCGGTGTTCGCGAAGTCGATCGTCACATTGGTCGGATCGCCGCCTAGAGCCTGCTGAATGAGCGGGACCGAGCTGGAGTCGAAGTTCTTGGCGACGACGATCTCCGAAATGCTCGGGGCCGAGATGACTCGACCGCCGCCACCAGTTGCATTGCTGATGGAGCGACCCACTCCCCACTGAAAGCTATTGAGCGCGATATCGTTCTTGAATCCCTTGTCGGTGACATCTCCCTTGATGTTGCCGTACGCCATTAAAATGGGATCGCCGCCAGTGCCGCTGCCGGCAGTCGAGGCAGCGACGGGGGCAACGATAGGTGCCGCCTGCGAACTCGTCGTCGCCCCCAGCGTGGCGGGTAGTTTCGCGAGATCGAATGTGAAGTTCTGTGCCGGGCCTTTGGAGTTGACGGATGCAATGTTGATCCGGGTGAAATTCAGCGACAGGGACTCGCCGGGAAGCCCGCCTCCGCTGCTCATCGAGTAGCTGCTGATCAGGGTGTTATCGAGCCGAATCTTCAGATAGGGCTGCAGCTTCCCATCCACCTGATTGACGAAATCGGTCTCCACCTGGGTCGGATTGCCGCCAAACGCCTGCTGGATCAGCGGCACGGAGCTGGAATCGAACGACTTGGTGATTGTGGCCTCCGACACGACCGGGGCGGAGACTTCGCGCCCGCCGTTGGCATTCGGAGTGCTGATGCCGCGCCCCACGCCCCATTGGAAGCTGTTGAGCTCAATGGCGCGTCTGGTATCCCGGCGCGGTGACATCGCCTTTGATGTCGCCGTACGTCATGTACAGAGGATCGCCACCAGTTGCGTCGCTGGCGGTGGAAGCTGCGGCTGGAATGACCGCCGCCGGCGCAGTCAACGCCGTCGCGACCGTCGCCACTTTGGCCAGGTCATATGTGAAGGCTTGGGGAGCGCCCCTTAGCGTCGGTCGCGTAGACGTTGATCTTGGTAAAATTCAGCGAAAGGGATTCGCTGGGAAGCCCGCCCCCGCTGCTCATCGAGTAGCCGCTGATCAACGTAGCCGACAGATCGAGCTTGAGGTAGATCTGCGGCTTTGCCTGCGACAGTGCGGTCACAAAATCAATTTCCACGTCTGTGGGGCCGCCGGCGAAGGCTTCCTGAATCAGCGGAACGGAGCTGACGTCATAGTCCTTGGTAACGACGATGTCGGACACGCTCGGAGACGAGGTCTCGCGGCCGCCGGTTGGCATCGGGCTGCTGATGCCGCGGCCCAGGCCCCACTGGAACGAGTTGAGCTGAATGTCGCCCTCAAAGCCCGGCGTGGTCACATCGCCCTTGATGTCGCCATATTTCATGTAGATGGGATCGCCAGCGGGCGCATCGGCCAGCGCGGTGGCAACGATCGACGTGATCGCGTTCGCGTCCACCAGAAGCGGCGTTTGCGGCGCATCGAGCAGTTGATTGCCCGATGCCACAGCACTCCCGGTCAGAAGCCAGCGCTGTTCCAACTGCTCGATGGAAACGGACCGTCTGCCATTGCGCTCCGATACCATGATTTTCTCTCCTTCAGGAAGTGGGCCGAGTACGGGAAGGCTCTAGAGCATTGCCGCCGGCAGTGGGCGTGTCAATAGCTGACTCATCCTGACCTATCCCCACTTTGGCAGCGCTTGGTCGGTGGCCGTGAGGAAAGCGGCGAAGGCCTGTGCGGGGGAGCATTTCAGCTTGGCAAGCATCTGACGTCCGATCTGAAAAACGCTGCACGTGCCTGGGTGGCTGTTGGAGCACCAGTCACCGGGACGACACTGTTTTAATGCCAGCAGCCCGATGCCGCACAGCAACAGATACGCCAGCGCCAGGATCAGGATCAACCGGTCCAGGCGATCGGCGCGGGTCATCTGCGTATCCCGCAGGCTCCAGCCGTTGCGTTTGTTCTTGCCGTCGCGGAACAGTTCCTCCACCCCCATCCGCCGGCCATACAGCTGGCTCAAACGGATCGGCGTCGCCTGCTGATCGGTCATCAGGAACCAACACTCATCCCGTTTGTTCGGCAGATTCGGCTTCCAGCGGATCACGATGTTCTGCTGGACCGGATGATGGCTGCGATAGCTGACATTCTTCAGCAGCCTGGCAATCCCCTTGTGCACCGGGTAATCCAGCAGTTTGCCGTGATAGCCCTGCCCGTTGATCCAGACATCGGGGCTGATGCGAATGATATAGCCGAAGCCGTGACGCTGGCAGAAGCGTGCCAGCTCCGTGCGGCCAAAGCCGCGGTCGGCCAGGATGATCACCTTCAATTGCGGATCGATCATCTGCCGCAGGACCAACAGCAGGGATTCCTCGAAGCTGTTGCGGCTCTTGTCGAACTTGCCGCCTTCGACGCTGGCCCAGCACAAGGGCACACTGCGGCCCTTGACGACCGTCGCCGCCATCAGGGTCCAGAAGCCGCGGATGTCGGTCCAGTCCAGCGAGATCAGCAGCGTCTTGCGACGCTTTTTCAGCAGCTTCTTCACCACCCCGCGCATCGCATCGGCGGTTTCGATCCGGTCGTTGGCGCAGAAACGCCAGACCCGCTTGATCTGATGCTTGGCGGTGCCCAAAAGCTGACGGCCCAGATTGGCCAGGGAAACACGCTCGACACGCATCGCCCCGGCGACGAGAATGGCCAGCGTCTTGGCCTGCGAAAGACGCAGATGGGCGGCGCAGACCGAGAGTACCCAACAGATCGCGTCCCTACGATCCATGGCGGTTCCTTTCGCGTTGGATGAACAGTGCGCCCGGCCGGCGCTGACGATTCATTCCTAGCGCGCCAGGACCGCCATTTGTTCGCGCTTCTGCAAAATCATCAACAGAAGTGGGGATAGGTCAGCTGACTCATCCCCACTTGGTGACCGTGCGTAAAATAGCCCGAGCCCGACTGTTACGGGCTCGGGAGTGATCACCCCGGCACAATCGAATTGGAGTCGATCATGCATCGCAAGGACGCGATCGCGTGGGTGGTCTCGGTCTGCGCTGTTTCGCTTCGCTTATCCGGTGTACCAGGAAATCTGCAAGCTGCTCAAAAGCGTCGCTTACCGCCAGCACCACGGCGTCACGCAGAACATCGTGGCGCGTTGGGTGCGCAAGCTTCCGGCCAAATGCGACGAGTGCTGGTTCCTGATGAGCAGCCTGGTCGCAGGCCCGGCTCAGATCAGCCGGCGTTATGGGCAGGGGATGGACCATCGAGCAACTGTTCCGCGTCAACAAGAGCAGGCGAAATGGCTGGAGCCTGCGCGACACCAAGATCACCCACGCCGACCGGTTGGACCGCCTGCTGCTGACCCTGCCGATTGCCTGCCGGCTGCTGTGCGGCATCGGACTGCTGACGCAGCAAACTTGCAAGGCGGGTCAATGGACGGCCAGTTCCAGGAACGATTGCAGCGTGTTCAGGATCGGCCGGGAAATGCTCGGCAAGCTGACACTAAGAAACCATCTCAAGTCGTGAGCCGGTGTAGCCTGCGGTACCAGAGCAAAGCACAAGCGAGTTGCACGACGGCCAGGTAGTTCTCCGCCTTCCTCTCATAACGGATGATGATCCCGCGGCAGCGGTTCAGCCAGCTGATCGTCCGCTCCACCACCCAGCGTCGGGCCTTGTGTCGCTTGCAACCCTGAGCATCTTTCTTCTCCTCGCCGATCTGCCGACAGTGCGGCTCGTAGCCGAAGACGCGGGCGGTCGCGTCCGAAGGTGCGCCACTGAACGCCTTGTCCAAACAAAGGTTCTGCTCCTGCTGACGCGGGTCCGGCGGCTCGACGATCACGGCCTCCAACGCATCCTGCAGCAGCAATGAGTCGTGTATGTTGGCTCCCTTCACGACCACGGCCACCGGACCGCCGTCGGCCTCGGTCAGCACGCCACGCTTCGTGCCGTTCTTCGCCCGGTCGGTTGGGTTTGCTCCGACTTGATCCCCCCGTGCCGGGCCTTGCCCAGGGCACAGTCGAAGCTCTGCCACTTCCAGTTGACGCCGGCCAGTTCCTCGCAGCCCTTGACCAGCAGCGCCCACAGGCGTCCGATCACGCCACGCTTCACCCAGCGTTGGAACGTGCGGTGGATGCTGGAGTCGTCGCCGAACTCCTTGGGGACCTGGTTCCACTGCACGCCACTGCGCATGCGGTAGATCACGCCATCCAGGGCCTTGCGTTGGTCGATGCGGTCGGGGCCGAACTTCGCCGGCGGGTCGTACTTCGCCAGCACCTGCCGGGCCTCTGCCCACAACGCATCGTCCACCCGCCAGATCGTCGGCAGCGGCTCCGCCCCCTTCTTCTTTCGCGCCATCCGTGGCTCCTTTCGTTATCGCCAGTTAACATACGTCAGAGACTTGAGATGGTTTCTAATACGGATCCCACTTAACACTACAGCGCTGGAATCCTTCTTAAGTCCTTATCCGCTCATGTTTTTGCTCGCCATTTCTAGAGCGTGTTATGGACTTTCCGCACCACCGAGGCGCCCTACAGCACTTGCTCGCCGCAAGCCCTACAGGGCCTCCGGGTCGCTTCGGCAACGCCATGATCGCTGCGCCAAGAGCCCGTTTGTGAAGAAACACCCCAGCAGAGGACATTCCGCTCCCAAGTTGCGCCCAAATCTCCTCCCGGCCCACACCGTACTCTCACCGTTGTAGTACCGTACCCTCCCCAAACTCGGTTTTTGCCCCTTCTGACGACATAGTGGTCCGAACATGACAATTTGCCGCACCGGCCAAGCGGCCAGAGGGGCCCTTGTAGCACTCCAGGCGCTGGATCGTTCTTAAGTCCTTGCCTACTCATGTGTTGACCGAAATTCTGGACTGAAATCGCCAGCTTAACGCTGTCGTGTTAATTCGCGCGCAGCGTCGTGTCGGCGCAGGCCGACTTGATTAACTGCGGCACGAGGCAGGGGACACGCCTGGCGGCAACGGCGGCTTGGCGAAGGTCTTCCCACGTTGGGTATAGCCTGTTGGACCAATAGTGGCTTCGCAGGTAATGCCACAGGTTTCTCCGCCGGGTTCAGTTCCGGACTCTTGGGCGGCAGCAGCACCAGCGTGACGCTCGGCGGTACGCGCAGAGCCGAGGCGGTGTGCCAGCCGGCGCGGTCCAGCACCATCGCCGCGTGTACATCCGGCGGGAGCTCTGCTGAGAACTGTTCCCGGAACGCATTCATGGTGTCGATGTTGATGTGTGGCGTGATCAGTCCCGCGGCATCGCCAGTCTCGGGGCCAACGGCGCTGAAGACACCCAGATAATCGTACTGCGTCTGGCGGATCGCCGGTGGCCGCGAGCCCACCTTTGCCCACACGCGCGTGAACGTGCCGTGCGGACCGAAGCGGGCCTCATCCTGGTAATACGTCAGCACGCGTTTGTGGGGGTGATCAGCCTGGATCTGAGCCAGATGCTCGGGCAACTCTTTCTTTTAAACTGCTCCATCGCCGCCGGATCCGTGTCGGGGTGATGCGGGCGTGGCATCAGGTCGTTGTAACCCAGGCGGTGCTGCAACTGATAGACCCCATTGAGCGAGTAAACCTTGCCAAAGCATTGCTGGATCTTCTGACGCAGGATCAGCCCGTTGTAGGCAGCGATTCCCTCCTCCGGCGTCGGCCCCGATTCCAACATCACGCACAACTGCCCCTCCTGCTCGGCGCTGAGCCGCCGCGCCGCACCCGGCTGTCGCTTGGGAACCAGCGCCTCGATGCCGACCCGGCGGTAACGCCCAACCCACTGATCCACGAACTGCCTTGAGCGGCCAACCGTGGCGGCGATCTGCTCACGCTCCAATTCGCCTCGCTCGCCCTGCCCGCCCCCGGCGATCAGCACCACGCGGTAGCGATCACGCTGTTTGGCATTCGACGTGGTTGCGACCAACTCGTTCAGCTGCTGTTGATCTGTGGCCTCTTTCTATTCGACTCTCATGACGGCCTTCTTGCCAAAGCCGAATCATCTCACAGTTGCGAGCCGGGCGCTACCGAATATGCGCCGAATGTGCGCGAGACTTAAGTGAATTCCGTATTACACGCGACTGACACGCTGGTTGCACCATTTTGCGACGCAGATGGGCGTCACAAGGCTCGTCGCTGAGCGGCCTGTAGCCCCTTCCTGGCGTTCTCGAAGGATGGGTCGATTCCCAAGGCGCGTCGGTAGGCGGTAATGGCGTCTCCCGATCGCCCCGACAGAAGCAGCGCATTGCCAAGATTCGTCCAGACATCCGCCCGGCGAGCATCCGCCTGGAGCGCGCGGGCGTATGCATCGATTGCCTGCGGATACAGATGCCGCTTGAGGTAGATGTTGCCGAGGTTGTAAGCGGCGTCGGCGAGTGCCGGCTCGTAAAACAACGCCAGTTGATACTGACGAATGGCCCCATCCTCATCCCCGAGCTTCTCGAGAACGACGCCAAGGTTTTCGTGGGCGCCACCATATTCGGGGAAGACCTCGATTGCCTTCTCATACTCCGCTTTGGCGGCCTGATAGTTGCCAAGGTCGCGATAAACATTTCCGCGACCGTAGAACGCGCCGGGAAACCTCGGATCGAGCCGCAGTGCGGCGTTGTACTGCTGCATAGCTTCTACGTACTGGCCGCTGGCGGCGAGCGTAATGCCCACGTTCCAGTGCGTCTCGGGCAGATTGGGTGCCAGTTCGAGCGCCCTGCGGAATTGCTCCTTTGCCGCCTGGTTGTCACCCTCCCGCGCAGGCGCTTTGGCCAGGCCGGTATGGACCAGCCAGGACTCTGGGTTCTTCTGCAGCGCATCTTCCCAAAGCGATAGCGAATCCCTAAACACGCGAGCGCGAACGAATGTCAGTACCACCAGCGGCACGAGCAGGACCGGCGCAATCCACATCAGCCGGCGGTTAAGCACTGACGCCAGGATGCCAACCAGCAATACGATCAACCCGATATCGGCCACATACACATAGTGATCCGCGACGAACGTGTAGCGCATGGGGTAAATGTTGACGAAGCCAAGTGCGGGAAGCGCTGTGCCCGCGAAAAAGAGCACGGCGACCACAGGGCCGCGTCCGATCCGGCGATGCAGCATCAACAGCGCGGTGATGAGCAGAATTGCCGAGGCGGGCCAGAGCCATTGCAGAAAAACGTGCGGATCGATCCTCTTCCATTTCGGATAGATGAACGACTGATGCACCGGCGAGATCACCTTCGCCGCGTAGAACCACAGGGCGTGGCCGGCAATGATCACGCGCTGCGCAAAGCTGTAATTCCATTCGGCGCCGCGGCGCCCACATGCGTCGATTCCAGGTGCGCGGTCCAGAACGCCATCGCAGCCCCCAGGACGAACATCGGCGCGACCGGCACCAGGTCATTCCAGCGCACCCGGCCGCGCTTCCACCAGATCACCAGGAGCAGTGCAGCGGGAAGTGAGCAGCTGACCGATTTGGAAAACAGGGCGGCGATGAACAAAACAAGCGACAGCCAGTACCCCCCTTTCGCAAAGCCCCACCCTGGGCGCTCCATGCCACGGAGATACACGAGAGCCGATGCGAAATAGAATACGCCGGAGAGAACGTTCTTGCGTTCGGTGATCCACGCGACCGATTCGACGTTGACCGGATGCACGGCCCAGATCGCTGCGGCCAGCCACGCACCGGGAAGCTCGATTGTCCTCAGCACCCTCCAAAGCAACAGCGCACCGATCACATGAAGAATGACATTGTCAACGTGATACCCGATTGGCTTGAGTGCCCAGAGATGGAACTCCACCCAGAACGTCGTGTGGACAAGCGGGTAATACTGCGGAAGGGTCGAGGGATGGGCCCAGATATTCCACAGGCCCCGGAGGGTTCGGAGCGTACCGTTGTTGATGACGTAGTCGGGATCATCCCAGATGAATCCGCCGTGCACGATCGGGATATAGGCAACCAGGCTAATTGCCGCGAGCGCAACGCCGAGCGCCAGGGACGCCGGTCGATGGGAATCGCCTGCTCGGGCTTTTTGACGGTCAAAGAAGCATCCATCACCGCGATGAATTGTAGTCGAGGTGTACCCGACCGCGATGCCGAAGCAATCGGGGCTCTGGATCCCGATCAAGAAGATCACGCACTTGGTCAAGCGTCTCCTTCGCGTTGGCATCGGCCACCCGATCGACCGCCCGCTCGAACGGAAGCGAGACACCACCGACATGCTCTTGGCCGAGCCTGATCTGATGCGGCGACATCCGCGGCAGGAAAACAGATGACGCATCTGCGAATCAGCTCCTTTGAAGGTCAGCAAATGGCCGCAGCGCGTGCAAGCCAACGCGCCGCAGCCGATCCCTCAAACTGGCTGGCGAATGCTACGAGACGAGTCCGACAATGAGAAAAATGATCGCCAGCACGAGGAAGACAAACAGCAGCGTCCGACCAATGCCGGCGCTCATGCCCGCAACTCCCTGGGCCCCCAGCAAGTAAGCGATCAGTGCAATAACGAAGAAGACAACGGCCAGCCAGACCAGGCCGGAAAGCGTCTGTCCCAATATGGCGACAGCAGCCAAAGTGGATAGCGCGAGCATGGGTAATCTCCTGTTCAGACCCTCCACCGGTCCCGCCAACGCGACGGGTTCAGCGGTGCGTCCAGTTCTTGTCCCGTGTCTTTCAGATGCCGCCCTCCTGTGGCGGCCACAGCGATGGCAGCAACGGCCATGCCAGTGACCGGTTACCACACCCGATGACCCCCGCCGATGCAGCGCATTGGCGATTTCCGCCACAGCAGTACACTGCGACCATGGCGTTATCGCTTCAGTGGGACTTTTCGACGCTTGCGGATCAGCTTGGCGACGTTATCGAGCGTGCGGAAGCAGCGCTTCGGCTTGAGCAGGCGGTCTATGGATTGGACTGGCGCGATGAGCTGCAACTGCACGAGCTGCTGGCAGACGGCCTGCGAGCGCACTACCAGGTGGCCGGGGAAGTGCATTACCCCTCCAGCCGTGGCAACAAGCTTTCGCACCGGCAGCGCTGCGATCTGGTGCTGACGCCCAAGGGCGCCCCCTCAAGAGCGACTCGACCCCACCCACACTCTTCGATGCCCCCAATCTGGCCGGACCCGGCGAGGCCCTCTGGCTGGAAATCAAGTGTGCCTATCAGTTCCGCGAGGGACACGTGCGACACAGCGGCTACGGGGCGCAGTGGCGAACCAACGTTGTCGCCGATTTGCGGAAGATGGAGGCCGAGCCGCTGATCCGCGAGGCAGGACTGCTCCTGATCGTTTTCAACGAGTCGCGCGAGATTCTCGATAAAGACCTGGACCTGTTTGAATCGGTCCTCACACAGAAAGAGGTGCTCGCCGGATTCCGACAGGTCCGCTCGATCCCGATCCTGGAGCGAATGGGCCATCGCCTGTGCACCATCGCACTCTGGCCGACGATTCAGCGATGAATTGCATCCGTCACGTACAATCGACTGCAACCCGTGGAAAACCTCAAAGAAACAACCCAGAAATCGCGAGCCGGCAACGCAGGCATTTCGGCGCTGGAACAGTGGAATCCCTTTCCAACGTCTGACCGCAGCGGGATGCCGCCCGGTCGGTTCACCCTTTACGCGATTGCCGTCGCGGCAGTCTTTTTCGCGGGAATTGCCGCCACCCTTTCCTGGCTGCAATTCTGTGGTGGAAGCGAGAACCTCGTGGTCGGAACCGTGCTGGAGATGCGCCGGGGCGGTCCATGGCTCGTGCCGACTTTGAAAGGCGCGCCGCGGACCACCAAGCCTCCACTGACGAGCTGGCTGACGGCTGCGGCAGTTCGGCCCGCAACGGTCGACGCATTATCCAACCGTCACGAGCGCGAGGCCGCCTATCACGAGCTCGCGTGGGAGATGCGCTGGCCGGCCCTCGCGGCAGCCTGCCTGCTCCTCATCGCCGTTGCATGGATCGGCAGATTACTGGCTGGCGACGGTGTCGGGATAGCGGCCGCAATCATGGCCGGATCGAGCATCCTGTTCCTCCGTTTCATGCGAGCGGCGACGACCGACGTGCATCTGGCGCTTTGGGTGACCGTTACCAACCTGTGCTGGGCGGCGGCGCTGATGCAGAACCGCAGACGAAGAATTCTGATTCTACTGGGCGGTGTGGCGCTCGGGCTTGCACTGATGAGCAAGGGACCCGTGGCGCTGGCACAAACGATCGCGCCGTTCGCTTTCTTCGCGATCTGGAAGGCGATCGCGGACGGCCACTCGCGCCTGCACCGGTTGCCGTGGGGGGCAATGCTGGGCTCGATCGTGATCGCGCTGCTGATCGCGGTCCCATGGCCGGCATACGTGCTCTTGCGATTGTCGGGGCAACTGGAACTCTGGACGAAGGATGTCGCCGGCGGCGGGCTGGTACACCACGCCAGCAATCCCTTCTGGCAGTATGCCACGATGATCTGGGGACTGTTGCCGTGGCTGTGGTTCTTCCTGCTGGGAGTTACGCGCATTCTCCGAAAACGCACCGACGGAGGCATCCTGGCGTCTGTCTCGCCGTAGGCCCGGTGCTGGTCATGAGCTGCTTCCCCGAGAAGAACGATCGGTATCTACTTCCGATGGTCGGCCCGGCGGCAATGGTAGCGGCGATTGGATTCCTCAAGCGCGACGACGAGGCGCTCCGTCCTTGGTGGCATCTGGCGATGGGAGGCACCTGGGGCGTGCTGGGGGTCGTCGCGATCGCACTGCCCGTCGCCGGAACGACCGTTTTGAGAACCATCCGGGGAACCGTGTGGTGGTCATGGCCGATGGCGCTGGCAGTTGCGATTGCGCTGTTGGCGGTGCTCCTCGTTGCCTGGTGGTGGGATCGCAGCCGGGAGCTTGGCGTGCTGCCGGCGGCGATGATCGTGATGCTGGCAGCGCAGGCGATTTATCAATCCGGCTACCGCCACAGCGATGGCGGTATGAGCGACGTCAAGCCACTGGCCGATACGATCGTCGCCAAGGAGCCGCTCGATGCTGAAATCTGGGGATTCTCAGAAGGCAATCACTTCGACAAAGTGCCGATTGACTTTCCAATCTATCTGAATCGCGTCGTGCGAAACGCAGAACATGCGACAACGCTTCCATCGACCGGATCGCAGGTAATGCTGATCTTCCGGGCGAGAAATGAACCGCTGCCGGAGTCGTTGCAGGGATGGACGTTTCTCGGACGGGTTTCACGCAACAAGGGCCACTGGGAAGCCTACGTCCGGCCGAATTGAAAGCGATCACATCGCGAGAATCTGCGCCCACGTCTGAACGGCGCACTCAAGACTGTAGTGGGACTCAACCCGCCGGCACCCGCCTGCCCCATGGTCTGTCGAAGGGCAGCATCGCTTGCCAGTTTCAAGATCGCCTCCCCCCACTGCTGCGGAGTGTCCACGAGAAATCCTGTCTGCCCGTCCTGCACAATCTGGGCATTGGCGCCTACCGGCGACGCGACGACAGGCAACCCCACCGCCATGTACTGCACGATCTTGAACCCGCACTTGCCCAGCGTCCAGTGGTTCAGCGGCGTCGGCGCGATGCCGATATCGCCTCGCAGAAGCGAAGCCGATTCGCTCTGCTCCGACCACGTCTCATGCTCAATTGGAATCACATTCGACGTGAGCGTCTCATCCGCGATGACCAGCAGCCGCAGCCCCGCGAGCTGTTTCGCGGCGGCTTCAATCGACGGTAGTTGCTTCTGGAGATATCCGATCGTCGAATGCGAACCAATCCAGACCAGCCGGACCATATCACCCGCGGCATGCTGCCTCACGGCATAGTGCGCCGGATCCACCACCGTCGGCAGGACAATGACATTCTTGCATTTCGGCAAGAGTATTCCGGCGAGATAATCGTTCCCAACGACGGCACAGTCGAGCGTCGATGCCGTCGCAGCAAACCGGCGGGTGAGCCGCCATTGCGAAAACCGCCCTCGCGGCTTCTGGTTGAACATCACCGCATCATCAACGTCGTACACCACTCGTCGCGCACAACGCCGCAGAAGGCGGGCATCCCAGGGGTCGAGCAGCTTTCGCTGAAGAAGCACCGCGTCATATTCTGACGCGCGTCGCAGTAACCGCCGGCGCCGAAGATGTTTCGCGGGCGCACCTGGACATCAAGGTCAAATCCCCTTCCGCGCAGCGGCTCGATGAGCGCGGCAACTCTCAACCGATAGGATGCCTGGTTGAGATTGTTGGCGATGACGAGGATGCGCTTCATGTGCGGGGTGCGGCACGCCTGGCGACAGCGATCAGCTCATTGCCCAGGCCACGGTGCTCCGCCCACCGGGCCGCCAACCGGCAGATCAACTTGAAGCGGAGCAGCCGATCCATGGGTCGTCTTCCGCGACGATCGATCTGACCCAGCGATTTGCGGAACCGGCTGGCACGGCAAACCTGCCGGATGCTCACCAACTCGAACCCGCAGCGCACCAGAAGATCCCGCAGCGTTTCCGAAGTCAGATGAAGGAGATGCCGCGGCAGATCGAGCGACAGCGCCGCATCCTGAAAGTACTCGATTTCCCAACTGTCATAGTTTGGCACCTGAATCACGAGCAACCCGCTGTCGTCAAGCAGATCGTGGATTGCGCCGCAGCACGTCACGCGGATCGGGAAGATGCTCCAGACTCTGGCGCATCGCCACCAGGTCGAAGCGTTCGCCGGCAAGATCCGGATGCGGAAGCGTGCCCTGGATCGCGCGAATGCCGGAGTCCTTCACGGCGCGGACCGCAGAGTCGCTGAAATCGATGCCCGTGCAATCCCAACCCAGCACGCGCATGCGGCGCAGAAACGTCCCGTTGCCGCATCCAAAATCAAGAGCCTTTCCATGACCCCGATACTCGATCGCAAATCCCCAATGCTCCGCGGGCTTGAAGAAACAGACCATCCGAGCCAACACGCGCTTGAGCCCCCTGGGCCGCAGGTTGGGAGCGCCATAGGCATTTTTCAAAACCAAAGTCCGAAGCGCGGTGGACCATTTAGAGCCGCGCTCGATCTCGCCGCGCTGACGCTGATACGGCGCATATTCGCCGGAATAGTAGTTGCCGAGTTCCGTGAGCTTCGGGCGCGGGTTGGTGTAATGGAGCCCGCAGGAATCGCATCGGACAACCTGAATGATGCGGTTGGGATCGAGTGCCCAGTCGCGTCCGGTACGGACGACGGCCCAGCTCGCGCTTCCGCAGCCCGGGCATTCGATCAACTCGAAACCGGCAGGAACTTCGGCTTGGGCAGGGGCAACAGACACGACAAGAGGATACCGGCCGGAAAACCGCACCGAAAGATGCGGCTAAACCGATTTACGCTTTCGGCACCAGTCCGCCCAGATCGCGCCAAACGCACCCTCGATCTCCCTCGCGAGAGATTGACCATCCGTCAACGGCGAAATGCTCATCTCCTGGCGAAGCGTCTGCCGAGAATTCTGAAGTCTCGTGTGATCGCCGGCAAGCGATGCCGCAAGCTCCAGATATTCATCGGCCGAACTCGCAATCCATTCGGGATGCCCCACCGCATTCAGAAGGCTCACCCCCACGCGCGACACGTGCCGGTCCCCGGCCAGCGTGATGACCGGCACGCCCATCCACAGCGCGTCGCAGGTCGTCGTCGTGCCGTGATAGGGGAAGCTGTCCAGCGCAATGTCAATCCGGCCATAGGCGCTCAGATGATCCGCCAGCCCTTCTGTGTGTCCGGCGAGTTCGATCCGCTTCGGATCGATACCGCGTTGGATAAACGGCTCAAGCACCCGCTGACGAACGCCCGCATCCCCAAGCGCCTTTGTCTTGAGCAACAGCCGGGAGTCGCCAATTCGCTGCAGCATTCGCGCCCAAATCTGCAGGATCTCCATGCTGAGCTTGGGTAGGTTGTTGAATGAACCGAACGTCACCGCTCCACTCTCCCGACAAGGTGACATGCCAACCGCCGGCGCGTTGTCCGGTGGACGATAACACCACGCGCTGCGATTGACTCGGATGAGCTTTTCCACATGGAACCGATCCGCTTCACCCGGTGGATCCGCCCACGGATCAGTGAGGCGATAGTCCATCGCCGCAAGACCGGTCGTGTCTGGATAGCCAAGATACGTCACCTGAATTGGCGCCGGCCTGGCCGCAAACGCCAGCAGCCGCTCTCCTCCCGTGTGGCCGGCGAGATCGACGAGAATGTCGATCCGATCATCATGAATTATCTGTGCCAGATGGCGATCGTCGAATTGCCCAACGTCACGCCACACGTCCGCTTGCTCTCGAATGCGTGCCGAGACCGCATCGGGTTGATGGGCCACGCTATAGCAGAACACCTCTACGGCATTGCGATCATGCCCGGCAATCAGCGGCTCGATAAAGAACGCCACCGAATGAAGCCGAAAATCGGCAGAAACGTAGCCAACGCGCAGACGCCGGTCCGTCGAAGCATCGCTCAAATGCGACGACCATCGCGGCACCTCGGCGGCGACGCGCTTTTCCCAGTCGCGATGCTCTGCAAAGACTCGGGCCCGGTCGTGCCGGCGATACTGGAGCGTCGAAATCAGCCCGGAGCCGGCCGCCCGGTGGTCCGGCCGCAGGCGGATCGCCTGTCGGAATTGATCTTCCGCCTCTTCCACCAGGCCAATTTGGCGAAGAGCCAGCGCAAGGTTGTGATGTGTTTCAGGCGTGTCGGGACCCAGGTCGACCGCGCGGCGGAGAGCCGTGATCGCCTCTTCAAACCGGCCGGACATCGCCAGAACGCTTCCAAGGTTGCTCTGAAGGATGGGCGAAGCCTGATCAAGCGAAGCCGCACGTTGAAGCGAATCGGTTGCTTCCGGAAGCCGCTTGAGCAGCATCAGGAGCGCTCCCAGTTCTGCGTGTCCCAGGCGCGATTCGGCTCAAGCTGCGAAACGCGTCTCCAGCTTTCGGCGGCTTCCGCAATTCGGTTTGCGCTACGCAATGTGATCGCAAGCTCGCGATGGAGGGCTGGAGCATTCGGTGCGACGACAATCGCACGCCGGATCAGGTCGATGGCCGCATCGATCTGGCCGGCGGAGCGGGCGATCTTTCCAAGTCCGCACAGAGCATTGGGATCCCGAGGATTGCGGGATAGAACCTGGCGGTAACCCGCCTGGGCCTCCGCCAGATTCCCGGCCTGCTGATTGCGAAAAGCGGCATAGAGCAATTGTTGCGTGTCATCCTGCATTGGCTCAATACGGCTTAGGTTGCGATGTGGTGTCCGCACCAATGTTTCCAGATTGTGCGATATGCGGACTCGATTGCACGAGCGAGGGAGGCGGCATCCGCCAGCGGCGACTGGCTCATCGTTTGTCGCAGGTCCTCACGGAGACCGATCAGTCGATCGCGGTCGTGGCCGAGCCCCACGGCACGTTCGACGTACTCGTCGGGAGAATTCGCAATCAACTCAGGGTGACCCACCGCGCCAAGCAGGCTCACTCCAACGCGCGACACGTGCCGCTCACCCGCGAGCGTAATCACCGGCACACCCATCCACAGCGCATCACAGGTTGTCGTGGTGCCGTGATAGGGAAAGCTGTCGAGCGCAACGTCAGTTCGTCCATAGGTGTTCAGATGGTCAGCGAGCGAAGCGGTATGTCCCTGCAATTCAAGGCGGGCTGCGTCGATGCCGCGACCGGTGAAGAACGCGAGCAGTCGTTTTTTTGCCGATGATTCCTGCAAGCCGCCCGTCTTGACCAGCAGACGCGAGCCCGGCATGCGCAAGGATCCGCGCCCACAGCTCCAGGACCTCGGGGCTGAGCTTGGCGAGCATGTTGAACGAACCGAAGGTCACGCCATCGCTTTGAAGACACGGCGGCGCAGCGACCTGGGGCGCATCGTCCGGCGGACGATAACACCATGCGGTGCGGCTCAGACGGATGAGCTTCTCGACATAGAACGAATCTCCCGTGCCCGGTGGATCGGCCCATGAATCGGTGATGCGATAATCCATCGCCGACAGGCCGGTCGTATCCGGGTAGCCCAGGTAGCTCACCTGAATCGGCGCCGGCTTGGCCGCGAACGTCATCAAGCGCCCGCCGCCGGTATGGCCGGCGAGGTCGATCAGGATGTCGATCCGATCGCGGCGGATCATCTGCGCAAGATCACCATCATTCAGTTCGCGAACACGGCGCCAGGTGTGTGCATGCGTCTGAATGCGCGCGGTAACGGCATCGGGCTGATTCACGCCGCTGTAACAGAACACTTCGACCGCGGCCGGATCGTGGGCGGCGATCAGCGGCTCGATGAAATAGCCGACGGAGTGAACGCGAAAATCGGCCGAGACATAGCCGATGCGAATTCGCCGCTCGGGCGAGGGATCGTTCGGGTGGGACGTGGTGCGCACGACCGAGCCTGCGATGCGTTTTGCCCAGTCGCGGTATTCCGCGAGAACCTCAGCGCGCTCGTGTTGGCGATATTGCAGGTTCAGCAGAAACCCGGAGCTGGCGGCCCGATAGTTCGGGCGGAGCCGGATCGCCTCCCGGAACTGCTCGAGCGATTCATCGAGCAGGCCAGTCTGCCGCAGGCTGCCGGCGAGGTTGTGATGCAATTCCGGAACGCCCGGACTCAGCTCAACGGCGCGCCGCTGGGCAACGACGGCCTCCTCGAAGCGGTTTAGAATTGCCAGCGCGCTGCCCAGGTTGCTCTGCAGCCCCGAAGACGCCGGGTCAAGCGTCGCGGCACGCTGCAGAAACCCGACGGCCTGCGGAACGTCGCCGAGCAAGATCAACAATGCGCCGAGTTGCGCGTGAGCTTCGGCGTTGTCCGGCTGGAGTTGCGTGATGCGTCGCCAGATTTCCACGGCGTCGGAGAAGCGCCTGCCATCCTGAAGGGTGACCGCATACTCCCGAAGCAGCGGCAGGGAGTCTGGAAGCTCGGCGGCGGCCCTGCGGTAGAGATCCAGCGCAACCCCCGGCCGGCGCGTCTGCCGGGCGATCAGAGCCAGTTGATAGAACGCATCGAAATGACGGGGGTCGCGCGCGAGTACCTGGCGGTAGGCGGCCTCGGCCTCGGCGAGTCGGCCTGCCTGCTGGTGCGCAAGCGCGGTTTGAAGCAACTGTTCTGTCTTACGCTGCATGGCCCGGGTCAGAGAGTATACCGATAGCGGCGCCGGATGCCGCCGCTTTGCTACCGCCGATCGGCTGCGCGTGGTAACTTCACCGGCTTCGTGGATGTTCTGACCTCCGATGAAGCCTCCGTTCATTCGCCGGCCGTGCCGCTGGCCACGCCGATGGTGCTGGCGCTTTGGGTCGCGTCGGGAGTTCTCTTGCTCTCGTTTCTCGGGCGGGCACCGGTCCAGCGAACACAGGAAGCGCGAGTGATGGAGACTGCGCGGGAGATGGTCGGCGCGCGGCGCGACAGTGGCTGATCCCGCAGCTCAACGGCCACGTGCGGCTGCGCAAGCCGCCGCTCAACTACTGGCTGACGGCGATTTGCTTTGAAGTCTTCGGCATCAATCCAGGTCCCGGACGCGTCCCCACCGCCCTGGGGGGATGGTTGATGATTGCGGCGGCGTACCTGGCCGGGAAGAAATTCTTCGGGCAGTGCGCCGGCCTGTTCGCCGCGGCGGCGCTCGCCGGCAGCTACATGTTCTTCCGCTATACGCGGCTGGCGGAGACCGATGCGCTCTCGCGCTCGGCGTCACCGTCGCGATGTGGGCGCTGTGGCGCGGCGTGATCGCCGAGCGACGAAAAAGCGAGGTGCTGTGGTTTCACCTCTCCTCGGTGGCCATCGCCTGGGCGGCGATGAGCAAGGGACCACCGGCGGCCTATCCGCTTGTGTTTCTTCTGGCCATGTGCGGGATCGAGCGGAGCTTGTCGCCGCTGTGGAAATGGCTCCGCAGCGGCGCGGTGATCACGCTCCTCGTGCTGGCGCTGCCGTGGTGGGCGTATGCCTATCTGGGGCCGGGCGCACGGCAGATCCAGGAGGAGTGGCGGGCGGTGGCGACGGGCGAGGATCACAGCGGGCCGTTCTACAGCTATTTCCCGGCGTTGCTGCTGGCGACGGCGCCCTGGACGGGATTCGTGGTGTTCGGGCTGATCGCCGCGGCGACGAAGATCCGCTCCGATCGGCGGGTGCAAATCCTGCTGGCCTGGGCCGGGGCGGTCTTCATTCCGCTGCTGTGCGTGGGCAATCGCCAGCCGCATTACCTGTTTCCAGTCTTGCCGCCGCTGATGCTGATCGCCGGATGGGCGCTGGATGCATCGCTTTCGGCGCGCTGCCGAAGCAGCGCCGGACCGTGAAGATGATCGCCTACGCAACAGCGATCGTGCTGGCGCTGGGGGGCGTCGGGGTGGCGCTCATTTCGCAGATGCGCCATCTGCCGATTCATCGCCTCGATCTGTTGATCGGATCTACAATCGTCGTGGCGGCGCTGCTGGTGCTGGCGATCGGCCGGGCGCGCGGCGCGACGGCGGCGTGTTGTGCGCTGGCGGTGGCAACGGCGCGTACTGATGCCGATGATCGTGGGCGTCTGGGCGCCGGATCATTTCGAGCGCGATCCGCGGGATGAGGTCGTTGCGCTGCGGAAGCATTTTGGCAACGGGCCCTACTACTTTTATGGGGACGAGATCAGCCTCCCGATGTGTTTTGCGATGCGACAGGAGATTCCGCCGGTTCGGTCGGCGGCGGCGGCCGAGCAGATCGCGCAAGGGGAGCCCGGAAGCGTGCTGCTGGTGCTGAACAAGGCGGGGCGGACGCCGGCGGTGCCGCCACCGCCGTTTGTCGAGCGCTATTCCAGGACCAGCGGCGAGCGCGTGCTGATCGCGTACCAGCCCGCCGAAAGCACGACGCAGCGATGACCACGACTTCGCCGGACATTTCGCGTGGCTTGTGTGCGACCGTGCCGGCGCGGCGTTTTGCCCGGTTTTCCTGGGTGATTCTGGTGGGGCTGGCGCTGCTGGCGTTCTTCCCCTTCATTGGCCGGCGGGACATCACCACCAGCCATGAGGCACGCGTGGCGCAGACGGCGCGGCAGATGGCGGCGAGCGGCTGGCCCTGGAATGCGGTGCCGGTGACGGTTCCGGCGGTCGAAGTGGAGCGGGTCAACGGGATCGTGCGGACGGTTCGCCGGCCGGGGGCAAAGCCGTGGTCGGTGAACCCCTGGCTGATTCCGGTGATGAACGACCGAATCCGCCTGCAGAAGCCGCCGCTGCCGTACTGGTGCGTGGCGGTGATGGACCGGCTGGTCGGAATGGGCGAGGGGGTGGCGCGGTTTCCCTCGGCGCTTCTGGGGGCGGTCGCGGTGCTGATCGTGTTCGACCTGGGCAAGAGGCTGCTGGGGAATCTCGGCGGGTGGTGCTGCGCGCTGGTCTGGTGCAGCAGCTACTTCGTGCCGAGCGAATTCCGCAAGGTGATGGCCGATCCCTATCTGGCGTTCTTTGCCCTGACGGCGGTATGGAGCTGGGTGCGGTTGTCGGAGAGCCGGCGGACCGGGTGGCTGATCGCGTTCTATGCGTCGATTGCATTGGGAGGGCTGGCCAAGGGGCCGGTGATTCTGCTGTTCGTGATCGTGGCGGTTGGGGCGTACCAGTTCTGCTGTCGCAGGCCGCTTCCGCGGAGCATCTACGATCATCTGGCGGGGGTCGGGCTCGTCCTGGTGCTGACGGTTCCCTGGATGGCGTACGTCTACCGGCACATTCCCAATGCGGTGGATGTGTGGCGGTACGAATCGATCGGCGAATTGACCGACAACACGGAGAAGGCCCGGCCCTGGTTTTATTACCTCCCCGCGATTTTTCAGATTGCGCTGCCGTGGACGCCGGTGCTGGTGGTGGGGTGGATCGATGCGGCGATCGGCAGCGGGAAGAGGGATCGGCGGGCGCAGTTTGCGCTGGCGTGGTATGTGATCATCGTGCTGTTTTTCTCGATCCTGAACGTGAAGAAGAACGCGTACCTGCTGCCGCTGATGGCGGCGCAGACGCTGCTGATCGCGCAGGGGTTGCTGCTGTTGTTCAGGGCGGTGCGAAAGTTCGGGGAGATGGGGCCGTATTCGATCCTGCTGTTCGTGCAGCGGGTGATGGGGGCGGTTTTCGCGGTGGTGGCGGTTGCGCTCTGCTTCCGGTTTGGAACGGAATCGATCGTGGCGATGAGCACGGCGGCGGGGCTGGCGATGGTTTGCCTTCTGGCGGCGAACAAGCCGGCGAAGCTGCGGCGGCAGCGCTTCTGGCTGCTGGCGGTGTCGGTGGCCTACGTGCTGCTGCTGGGGACGTATTTTGAGTTTTTCGTGACGCCCGATGCGAACCTGCGCAGCCGCCAAGCACGTCTGCGAAGAACTCGAACCGATGCTCAACCGGCCGGATACCACCCTCCGCATCCAGGACCTCCCCGAAGAAGCGTCGCTTTATCTGCCGCTGGACGTGTGGCACGATGCGCGGGCTTCGCGCGTGCTGATGATCGTCGATAACTCGCACAAGCTGGCCACGATCAACCCCGCCGAATTCCCCCGGACGATGGAGGGCGATCCGGTCCGGTCTATTCGTCGGATTCCCATGAAGACCGCGCCAAGCGAACGGGCGCGGTGGCAGATCTTCGAGCTACGCGTGGACCGCGGCGCCCGCGGGCTCGGCGGCGGCGGGTGATTCGGCGCTGCGGTCGAGCTCCGTGGCGATCTGGTAACCGAGCAGGCGGCTTTTCATCCAGCGGATGGCCAGCAGGTCGCGGAAGCTCTTGAAGAGGCGGTTCCAGACGCCGTACTTGCTTTCGCCATGGATGCGCGGGTTGTTGCGGACGGGGATCTCGACGACGCTGTAGCCTTCCATCTTCAGCAGCGTGGGGATGAAGCGGTGGAGGCCGCGGTAGAGCTTGAGCTTGTCCACGCACTCGCGCCTGAAGGCGCGGTAGGTGCAGCCGGCATCGGAGATCTCTTCATCGGAGAGCTTGTTGCGGACATAGTTGGCGATGCGGGAGCTGGCGACGCGGATGAAGCTGTCGCCTTCGCCGCGGACGGCGACGCGGGTGCCGCAGACGCAATCGACGCCGGGTTTGGCGAGGGCTTCGATGAAGGCGGGGATGTCCTGGGGGTCGTTCTGGAGATCGGCGTCCATGGTCATGACGTACTTGCCGCGGGCGCGCGCAGGCCGGCATCGGAGGCGGCGGTTTCGCCGCAGTTGAAGGCGAACTTGAGGCCGCGGACGCGGGGGTCTTTGGCGACGAGGGCCTCGATGGCTTTCCAGCTTCCGTCCTTGGAGCCGTCATCGACCAGAAGAATCTCGGTGGCGATGTTGTGGGGATCGACGACGGCGACGATGGCCTCGTGGAGGAGGGGGAGGTTTTCCTCCTCGTTGTAGACGGGGACGACGATGGAGAGAAGAGGGGTCACAGAGTCCTTTGGCGGGTTAGTATAGGGGCAGGGTTGCTGGTTGCCAGGGTTGATGGGGGTGGGGTTTGTGCTTTGTTGTCTGTGGTTTGTTGTGGGATGGCCGGGGGGGCCGGGGCGGTGGCGGAGCCGATGCGGGTGAGGGTCAAGAGGGCTGGGTGGGACGTTGAGCGGTGGGTCGCAGCGGTCGCGGCGCGGGGTTTCGAGCGTGTTTAGCGGGGGCGTCAAGCAGGAAGCCCTGACATCCTGGCTGCGTAACGGCCGAAGCCCCGTGCGATCAAGCCGCTGGGCAAGATGACGGCACCATCATTTCTTGCCGACCCCCGTTCCCACCCCCCCCTCTCACCGTGGCGAAAATGGCTCCTGCAGCCGGCTTGGCTGACTTTTTCCGGCGAGCGTTTGCACGGTGTGACTACGGGGAGAGTACGGTGTGAGTCCGGGCTTTTGCACAAGCGGGTGTTAATATGTTGTTGGGAAAATATGGACTTGGGGAGTAATTGTCGAATTGATGCGAAGGAGCGGGTGGGTAGACTCGAAATTCGCAAGATGTTTGAAGCGCAAAGGGGGCGTTTCGGTGAGGGGTTGGGGCGTGGTTTGGCGCGTTCTGCGTGATGAACGGCGCGATACGCAGGCAGGATCTTTTCGATTGGCGCCAGCGGCGTTTAGGATAACGAATAACGCGTCGCCGATGGCTGGGGTAATCCCGGGGGCGTGGCGCCGGTGGATCCTCGCTATGCGGCATGAGGGCCGCGTATTCCGATGCACGCCCAGATCAGCTACGACCTTGTCATGGAAGACGAGATGTCGTTCGTGGAGGGCACGTTCCGCCTGTCGGGGCGTGAGTGGCAGGTGTTCATTTTTTGCCGCGATTCCACCGGCTCACCGCCGGCCATCAACGCCGACGCCAGGTGGGAAACGGGGGTAACCGGCGTCGTTGTGAAGTGGCCGCGAGGACGGGCGCTAAATAGAGCGGTTGTCCTGCGCGTCCTCTCGGAGCAACTTGGCATTGCGGAGTGGGAGGAAGTTCGCGGGCCCAACTCGATGCAACTCCGCTAATGGGTGAACGAAATCGAACATGAGTTTCATCTGTGTTGCCGCCACCTGTTGCTGTCGCTGCTGTTTATCCGCAGATGCGGCGGCCGCTCGGCATGACGACGGGCTGAATGGGGGATTGGGACTGAAACGGATGCCGGGGGTGAGGGAATTGACAATTGAAATTGGCCATTGGCAATTGCAAATTGGGTGGGCGAGGCAGCGCCGTTTGAGGTCGAGCGCGGGGGCGGTCAGGCGTGATCGCTCGCAGCGGAAGCGCTGGCCTGGCGGCTGCGCGTGGAGCGGAGGGCGTAGCCGCCGGCGATCCAGATCAGGGCGAAGGCGATGGTGGCGAGGATGAGGTAGCCGGCGCTGTGGGCGAGGGAGGTTTTCACCAGGCCGGCGCCGATGAGGGTGGCGGGGATGGCTTCGGGAAGCAGGCCGATGGCGGTGCCGATGAGGAAGTGGCGGTGCTTGACGCGGGAGATGCCGAGGGAAAGGTTGATCAGGAGGGAATGCGCGGGGAGTTGACGGAGCAGCAGAACGCCGACGATGCCCTGGTCGTGCATCAGGTCGGCCCACTTGCGGAGCTTGGGCCAGCGGGCCAGAGCCCAGTCGCGGCCGCCCCAGCGGACCAGGAGGAAGAGGAGGTAATGGCCGAGGAGGGTTCCCACCTGGATAAGGAGCAGGGCCCACCAGAAGCCGAAGACCATGCCGCCGGCAACGCAGAGAGCGAGGCGCGGGACGCCGCAGGGAACGAGGACGGCGACGGCGATGACGGTGACGGGATAGACCCAGATGCCCATGCGGGCGAGGGATTCGCGCAGGTGCTGGGTGTCGGCGAGAAAGGCGCGGATGGGGGTGAGATGGACGATCAGCATCGCGGCGGCGACGACGAGGGCAATGATCAGGAGGCGCAGGAGCGTGGCGGCGCGGGTGGGATGATTGTCGATGGCGGGAAGCGCTCCCTCTGGATCGCGGCTCATGTCTGAGACGAGAGACTCGTCGGTTGTGGGTGACACGATCACACGACGCGGACGGACATGCCGCCCTTGCGATTGGATTCGTAGATGGCCTCGACGATGGCGACGGCTTTACGGGCTTCGGGGCCGGCGGTTTCGGCTTCACGACCCTCGGCCCAGGCGGAGAGAATCGCCTGGATGTTGCGGGCGTGGAAGTCCTGGTTGATGGCGGCGGCGTTGGAGTGGGCGCCGCCGGCAACCGTGGGCTTGGAGCCGGGCGCGAGGCGCTCGAGCAGTTCGTTGTCGGAGTCGCGTTCTTCGCGGAACTTGAAGATCTTGAGGCCGTTCTCGGAGACGGCGGTGCCGTTTTCGCCGCCGACCTCGATGCGCGTGGGCATACCGGGGAACATGGCGGTGGTGCTGAGGATGGAGCCATGGGCGCCGTTCTCGAATTCGAGGGCAACGGACATGGTGTCTTCGGTTTCGATTTTGGGATGGATACGACTGGAGCCGTAGGCGCTGACGGCCTTGACCTTGCCGACGATCCACTGGAGCAGATCGACAGCGTGGATGCCCTGGTTCATGAGCGCGCCGCCGCCGTCCCATTGCCATGTGCCGCGCCAATCGACTTCCTCGTAGTACTTGTCGGGGCGATACCAGGGGGTGAAGCAGCCGGCCCAGGAGATGGTGCCGAAGCGACCCTCGTCCATGGCCTGTTTGATGGCGCGGTTTTCGTCCTTCCAGCGGCCCTGGAAGATGCAGGCGAGCTTGACGTTACAGCTTCTGGCGGTCTCGATCATCTTGTCGACGCGCTCGGTTTTGATCTCGAGGGGCTTTTCGCAGATGACGTTCTTGCCGGCCTTGAAGGCGGCGAGGGCGTGGCCGAGATGGGCGCCGCTGGGGGTGGCCAGGTGAATGACGTCAATGTCCTCCTCGGAGAGCATCTCCTGCATCTCGGTGTAGATGGGGACGTTGTGGACATTGTGCTTGGCAAGGACGGCCTGGGCGCGCTCGTGGATGAGATCGCAGACGGCGACGAGCTTGGCTTCGGCGAGCGTGGGGATCACGCGCACGTGCGACTGTCCTACCGTTCCGGTGCCGACGACGGCACATCTCCATTGCTTGGCCACAGCGACTCCTGACTGATTTCGGTTCTGCTCAGACCGCTCCCTTACGGTCGCGGCTCGTTTTATGCAACGACGTTATTTCTCTATGTTGCTTTTGATCGCTTCGGCGACGGTTTTGACCTGCTGCTCGGTGAGCGTCGGGAACATGGGCAGCGAGAGGATGCGCTTGACGTAATCCTCGGTGCGCGGGAGCGAGACGGCCTGGCCGTAAAGGTCGGTAATGGCCGGCTGCATGTGATTGGGGACGGGGTAATGCACGCCGGTCCCGATGCCCTGATCCTTAAGGTGGCGGGCGAGGCTCTCGCGGGTGTCGTTGCTCTCGAGGCGAATGACGAACATGTGATAGACGGATTCGGTGACGCCGGGTTCGTCGGGGGGGGGCAGGGTGACGCCCTTGGCTCCGGCAAGCTCGCGGCGGTACCAGTCGGCGGCGCGACGGCGGCCGGCGTTGAGCTCATCAAGGACTTTGAGTTGCTCGCGGCCGACGGCAGCCTGGATTTCGTTGAAGCGGAGATTGAAGCCGACTTTTTCGTGGAGGTATTTGTCCTTGCGGCCATGATTGCGAAGCATGGTGACGCGCTTGGCGATCTGCTCGTCGTCGGTGGCGATGGCACCGCCGTCGCCGTAGACGGTGAGATTCTTGGATGGATAGAAGCTAAAGGCGGCGTGGTCGCCGTAGCTGCCGGCGCGTTCGCCCTTCCACTTGGCGCCGTGGGACTGGGCGCAGTCTTCGATCATCCAGAGGCCGTGGTCGGCGGCGAGTTTCTTGAAGGCGTCGATGTTGGCGGGCCGGCCGTAGAGATGGACGGGGAGGATGCCCTTGGTCTTGCTGGTAATGCGCTTCTTCGCGTCTTCGGGATCGATGGTGTAGGTGTCGTCGATGTCGCAGAAGACCGGCTTTGCGCCGACGTGGATCATCGGCTCGATGCTGGGGAAAGCGGTAAGCGAGGGGACGAGGATTTCGTCGCCGGGCTTGAGGTCCTGAGCGATGTGGAGCAGATGGACAGCGGCGGTCCAGGAACTGGAAAGGACGACGAACTTGCGGCGAAAATAAGCGGCGAGCTCAGCTTCGAAGGCTTTGCATTCGGGACCAAGAATGTAGTTCCCCCCCCGCACAACCTCGATGATTCGGCGTTCGATGAGTTCTGATTGATGCACGCGCGAGAGCGGAATCGCTGCGGCCACGGCGTCCTCCATGCCAGTACAAGCCACCCACTATATCCGTTGAGAATCGCGCTGCAATGACAGAGGGGCTACCAATCGAGGGTGCGGCGCCAGGCGGTGGTCAACTCGCTTAAGGGGATATCTTCGTTGATCTTGTCTTTGGTCATGATCAGCAGGCTCGGGCGATGCTGGACGAAGCCGAGCTGTGCAACGGACGCAAATGGAGAGAACAACCCCGGTAGATCGTTTGCGATCTCGTTCGCAACGGCCTGGGCGTTTAGCTCAACGATGTATCGTCCCGGGAACTCGGCGAAGGGATCGTCATGAGCTAACTGATCGGGGTGAACATTCAGGCCGTAGCCGGAGGCGACGCACATTTCGGCGGCGGCGACAAGCCAGCCACCGTCGCTGATATCGTGGACGGTCGCGACGTGTCCATCGGCGACAAGAGCGGACATGGCCCGGTGGGTGGCGGCCAGGGATCGCAAGTCGTCGGGATCGGTCGGGGAGATTAGATAGACCGGGCAGGCGGGGCGTTTGAAATCCATGGTGACGCACTTGCGCACGTCCTGGAGCACGGCGATGGCACTGACCAGGAGCGTGGGGGGGATGCGGATCACCTGGCCGGTTTCCTTGATGGTGAACTGGTTGTGTAGGGAGTCCTTGCCGCTGATGAAGGGAATGCCGTAGGCGAGGGCTGCGTCGCGGCAGGCTTCGCAGGCGCGGACGAGGGTGCCCATGGTCAGCTCGTCGTCGCAGCTTGGCCAGCAGAAGTTGTCGAGGATGGCGATGCGGGATGGATCGGCGCCGACGCAGACGACGTTGCGGATGGCTTCGTCGATGGAGGCAATGGCCATCGTGTAGGGGTCGTCGATGTGGGGAGCGAGACCGCAGCCGAGGGCGACGCCGCGGAAACTGTCGAGTTTTGGGCGGATGACGGAGGCATCGGATGGGCCGAGTTGCAGCGGGCCGGTGAGAGGCTTGATGACGCTGCCGCCCTGCACCTCGTGGTCGTACTGCCGGATGATCCAGTGTTTGCTGGCGATGTTGGGATGAGAGAGGGCGGCGAGGAGGCGATCCTTGAACGCAGCAGAAGGAATTTCAGAGGAACTGTTGCGCGAGGTGGATGAGCCGTGTTCGACGATGACGGCTTTGCGCGTGGGCATGGGGATGCCGTCGTGGAGGAAGGCCATGGAGAGGCGGCCGACTTCCTGGTCGCGGTAGTTCAGGATGAGTTCGCGATTCTCCGTGCCGAAGGTGCCGATCACGGTGGCTTCGACATCTTCGGCGGCGGCGGCTTCGAGCACGGCGGGGACGTGCTCGAGGGGGACGCTGAGGACCATTCGTTCCTGGGCTTCGCTGATCCAGATCTCGTCGTAGCCCAGGCCGGCGTATTTCAAAGGGACTTTGGCGAGCTCGACCTGGGCGCCGACTTTTTCGCCCATTTCGCCGACGGCGCTGGAGAGGCCTCCGGCGCCGCAATCGGTGATGGCGGTGAAAAGGTTGCGGTCGCGGAGAGAGAGGATGACGTCGGCCATCTTTTTCTGGGTGATGGCGTTGCCGATCTGGACGGCGTGGGAGAACTCGTCGGCGTGGGTGTCGGTGAGCTCGGCGGAGGAGAAGGTGGCGCCGTGGATGCCGTCGCGGCCGGTGCGGCCGCCCATGACGACTACGCGATCGCCGGGGCGGGCGGCTTTTTCGATTCTGTCGCGGGGAATCAGGCCCACGCAGCCGCAGAAAACCAGGGGATTGCCGACGTAGCGCTCGTCGAAATAGACGGCGCCGTTGACGGTGGGAATGCCCATCCGATTTCCGTAGTCGCGGACGCCGGCGACCACCTGTTGGAGGATTCGGCGGGGGTGGATGACGCCCTTGGGCAGGGTGGCATTGTCGGGGTAGGCGACGCAGAAGACGTCGCTGTTGGCGACGGGTTTGGCGGTGAGGCCGGTGCCGAGGATGTCGCGGATGACGCCGCCGACGCCGGTGGCGCTGCCGCCGTAGGGCTCGATGGCACTGGGATGGTTGTGGGTTTCGACTTTGAAGCAGACGGCATCGGTGTCGTCGAAGGCGACGACGCCGGCGTTGTCCTTGAAGACGGAGAGACAGAATTCTCCGCCGTCACGGGCTGCGGGCCGCTCCATCAACTGCATGGTGCTGTCGAAGATGGTTTCCTTGATGAGGTTGCGGTAGCGGCGGGAGCCGATGGGCTTGCCGGAGGCGTTGCGCACTTCGACCTCGACGCCGCTCTTGAGGGTCTTGTGGACGCAATGCTCGCTCCAGGTCTGGGCGAGGGTTTCGAGCTCGATATCGGTGGGCTCGCGGATCTGCTCGCGGTAGTAGGCCTGGATGGTCTTCATCTCCGTCAGGGAGAGAAAGAGGTGGCCCTCACGGGAGAGCTTCTGCAACCGGTCGTCCGAGAGGTTGCGCAGTGCGATGTGGCGAAGCTCGAATGCGGGCTCTTTCGGCGTCTTGAATTCGCGCGGGATCCAGGGATCGAAGTGGATGGACTCGATCACGCCATTGGCCAGGACGCGCGAGGCGATGCGGCTGAGCTCTTCGCGGTCGATCTTGCCTTCGATGAGATAGGCGCGGCCGGTCCGGACCTGGTTGACGGGGAGGCCCATGTCGCGGATGGCCATCTCGGTTGAGGCGGCAACGGGGTCCATGACGCCGGGCTTGAGATGGATTTCGATGCGGCTGAGGTTTTCTTCCCTAATGAGCTCTTCGACGATCTCGGCGGATTCGACGATGGGGTCGGCGAGCAGCTCGCAGGCGATGCGCTTGACGTCCTTGCGATCGGCTTCGGTATCGACGAGGAAGATTCGGCGCGTGATGACTTTACCGACGTGGGTGCCGAATTCCTGAATCTGGTGTCGGACGGCCTGGCCGAGGGGGTCCGCGGCCGCCTCGGTGCCGCCGGCGTATGCCGCCTCCCCCACGTCGATGCGGTAGATCATGCGCGGATTCTATTGATGTGGCTCGGAGACGCAAAGAGTGTTGGCTGCGGACGGTTCAGACCGTTGCCGGCTGCTGGGGAAAGAGGCTGGTGGCGGCGTCGAAGACCATGGCGGGGGTGAGGCGGGTCATGCAGCGGTGATCGAGGGGGCAGGCTTTCTTCTGGCACGGGCCGCAGAAAACCTTTACGGCAACCTTGCGCTCCTTGTCGAAGTAGATTTCGGTCCACTCGGGGTGGGTGGGGCCGAAGATGGTGACGACGGGCACGTCGAAGGCGGCGGCGATGTGGCGCGGGCCGGTGTCGTTGGTGACCATGAGGTCGCAACGGCGGACGATTTCCTTGAGGGAGCCGAGGGTGAGGCCCATGGTGGAAAGATCGATGGCCGGATGGGTCAGGTGGCGCTGGATGGCTTCGACGATGGCGCGCTCGCGCGGGGCGGCGCTCAGGAGGACCGTCGCGCCGAGTTCCTGGGAGAAGCGGTCGGCAAGTTTGGCAAAATATTCCGGGAGCCAGCACTTGGCGGCGCCGTATTGAGCGCCGGGGTTGAGCATGATCAGCGGGCGCTCGCCGCGACCGGCGGGACGATCGAGTTCCGGGCCGAGACCGGCGCGGCGGAAGATATCCTGGGCTTCGCGTTTTTCGTGATCGGTCACGAAGAGCTCGAGCCTGATGTCGCGCTCCTTGGAGCCGAGATAGTGGGCGATGCCAAGATAGTATTTGATGATCGGCGTGGGGAGGAATTTGCCACGCTCCTTTACGGGGAGGAGCTTGTCGGAGATGAGGAAGCCGCGGCCATCGCGCTCGTAGCCGATGATGCGTTCGATGCCGGCCATCTTGCAGATCAGCGCGGTCTTGAATGAATTCGGCAGGAGAATGGCCATGTCGAACTTGCCGCGGCGAAGACGGTTGGCGACGTCGAAGAAGCCTTTGCCGGCCTTCGCCTTGGTGCGTCCGGTGCGATAGGTAAGCAGTTGATCGGCCCAGGGCATGCCGGCGTAGATCGGCTTGACGTAGCGCCGCAGGAGATAGCTGATGTGGGCGTCGGGATAAAGCCGGCGGATGGCGCAGAGCGCGGGGGTGGCCATCACGGCGTCACCCACCCAGCTCGGCTGAACAATGAGAATCTTGGCGGGATGCGACATCAGAGGCATGAGTATAACGGGGGAAACGTTGGGGTGAAAACGAATCGGTCTTATCAGTTGATGATCAGATTATTCCGGTCATTTTTTCCTGACCACGAGCACTTCCTCCATGCGGCCGCGATCGGTGTAGGCCCAGCCGCGGCAGGTGGCAAGGATGCTAAACCGATTCTTCACATTCGCGGGCATGCGGTCCCAGAACGTCAGAGCGGATGGTGAGCCATTTGGGCCAGTCGGTCGGCGGATGTGTGACCAGAAAATCGTTCTCGGTCTGCTCGCGAATGGTGCCGCCCTGGTAGAAGGCGAGGCTGGGCTCCTTGTAGGCGATCATCTGCTCCTGGCCGGGGACAGTCGCGCCGTCGCGCTTGAGGACATCGGCGACGCTACTGGAGAGGCGGAAGAACCAGGCGTTGGGAAGGTAAAAGCCGAAGGCGACGATAATCGCGGCGGCCATCCCGCCGGCCATGGCGGCGACGGCATGACGGGGCTTTTCGGCAACGAAGAAGGCGAAGACGGTGACGGCGTAAGCGATCGCCACCAGGGACCAGGCGATGGTTGCTCCCAGGGGGATCGGCGAGAGTTTTTTCACCGCAAGCCAGGGGACAAAACCAAGGGCAAGCACGGCGACGGCCCAGATCGCGGCGCCGATGAGGAAGCTGGGACGGACGAGATCGTCCTCTTCCCCGCCGAAGCAGCGGACGAGGGCATCGGCCACGAGGAACGCCAAGGCGGGAAAACAGGGAAGGTCGTAGTGGGGCAGCTTCGTCCGCACGAGTTCGAAAAAGATCCAGGGCCCCACCACTGCCGCCCAGGCGAAGCGGATGCGCAGATTGCTGCGGTGGCGCCAGCCGAAAATCATGGCCATGGGGAGAAACAGGCACCAGGGGAAGAAGGTGCCCCAGATGATCAGCAGGTAATAGCCGGGCGGGCCCTTGTGTTGCTCGAGCGGTTCGATGGTACGGTCGATGACGTCATGCCTGAAAGTGGTCTTGAGGAATTCGGGAGCGCCGGTGCTGGAGGAGATAGAGCCAGGGGCCGACGACGGCGGCGACGATGAGGATGCCGACCGCGAACTTGGCGAGGGCGGCGAGAGAGATCGCGGGAGTTCGCTTCGTCTCCGCCGGTGAGAGGGGATCAGAGTGAACGGACGCTGAGGAGGCGTCGGAGATGCCTTCCAATCCCGTGGCCCTATGTTCTCGTCCTCGCCAGCGATCCCAGAGGCGCATGGCCCAGAGGGCGATGAGGGTCATGCCCTGGAAGGCGAGGATGACCGGGCCTTTGGTCAGCCCGGCGAGGCCGATGGCGAGAGACCAGGTGATGACGGTGACCCAGCTTGCGCGGCCGGTTTCGTACACGTGGAGGAGGCAGAGCTGTGCGATGACGATCCAGAGGAGAAGCACGCCATCGGTCAGGGCGTTTCTCGCGGCCCAGGCGATGATCAGGCCGCTGGTGCCGAGGACGATCGTCGTCCAGAGCGCATGCTCGGCGCCGACAGTTCGCCAGATGACGACGGCGAGGACGATAAGCGTCAGAAGCATGGCGACGACGGTGGGGAGGCGGGCGGCGAAGGCATTGTCGCCAAGGACGGCCATGGTGGCGGCCTGGCACCAGTAGATGAAAACGGGTTTGGCGGTTCGGATGTGGTCGAGCAGGCGGGGAACGACCCAGTCGCCGGATTGCAGCATCTGGCGGGAGGTCTGGGCGTAGCGGGGCTCATCGCGGTCCCAGAGTTGCACGCGGGCGTTGCCGATCAGGTAGATGCCCGCAATTAACGCGATGACGAGCGCGAGAAGCCATTTACCGGAGCGTTCGGTCATTCGCCGATAGCGTAGGGGGTGATGCGAGGTAAGCAAGCGAAGGTCTGAATCGACACAACGGCCACTCCCTTACGGACGCGGCTCCTGGAGGACGAAGCGCGATCGCCGGCGGGCACAATCTGCGATGCGCTTGACCGGGGTTGGCCGATCACCATAAAGGTGCCGCGCGAATGAATGTTCACGTGATTATCGGCCTGTGCGCCGCTTGTGTAATCTTTTTTATTCTCGAGCGGCTCGGGCTTCCGACGACGCTGGAGCTGCATTTCAAAGGGGACATCAAGCGCGAGTCGCGGTGGCTGGCGCAGTATGGGCAATCGGTCTGCACGCCGGTGGCGGCGCTTCTGGTGTGGCAGCTTGATCCGGCGCACGGCTGGCAGCGGCCGGTGACGATCGTGTGCGCGGTGCTGGCGACGAGCATCGCCTGCACGCTGATCAAGCGGACGCTGGGCGCGTGCGGCCGGGACGGGAGAATGCGGGGAAGTTTCTGGGACCGAGCCTGCGGCATGCGAACTATCGCGAGAGTTTTCCGTCGTCACATAGTGCGTGCGCGATCGCGCTGACGACGGCGCTGGTATACTTCTATCCCGAGGCCGCTGCGACGCTGTGGGGATTGGCGGTGATCTGTGCGCTGTTGCGGTATCTGCTTGATGCACACTGGCCGAGCGATATTCTTGCCGGGGCGGCGATGGGGTACGCCGTTGCATTTGGGATGGTCGGGTGGCTCCCGGGTTGCCTTCCGCATTGAGTGCGGCCGTTTACTGGCTCATTTTGCTGTTGGCGATTCCGCGTCGGACGGCGCTGGTCCCGAAGCGATCGACGATCGCATCCACCGCGCGGTCGAGTGCGCTGATGCCTGGCGCTTGCGGGATCGGCAAAGAGAATCATCTGGCCGGGTTCCCGGGTCAGATTCCTCGCGGCCATGCCGATCAGGCGGATGGGCTGGAAGCTGCGCCGGGCCCAATCGTTAAAGATGGATCGGGAGAGGTTCCAGAGCGCATCGGTTTGATCCGTGGGCTCATCGAGCATGCGCGAGCGGGTGATGGTCTGGAATTGGCCGTAGCGGATCTTGAGGGTGACGCCACCGGTGCGCAGGGCGTGCTTGCGGAGTCGGCGGGCAACGTGCTGGACCTGCTCCAGCAGCTCATCGCGGACGATGTCGGGATTAGCGACGTCGATGCGGAAGGTCTGCTCCTGGCTGATCTGCCTGGCGTCGGCGTCGGTTTCGACGGGGCGGTCGTCGAGGCCGTGGGCGAGGCGGTGGCAGCGCTCGGAGTCGTCGCCGAGGAGGAGCTTGAGGGTGACGTCGGGTGCGCGTTGCAGGTCGCCGATGGTGTGGATGCCCATCTCTTGCAGGCGCTTGGCGGTTTTGGGGCCGATGCCCCAGATTCTCGTGACCGGAAGGGGCGGAAGGACGCGCTCGACATCTTCCGCACCGATGACGGTGAGCCCATCGGGCTTGTGCAGATCGGATGCGAGCTTGGCGAGGAATTTGTTGGGGGCGACGCCGACGGAGGCGGTCAGATGGAGCTGATCAAAGATGCGTTTCTTGAGATTGCGGGCGACGTTGACGGCGGGGCCGTAAATGCGATCGGTACCGGTGGCGTCGAGAAAGGCTTCATCGACGCTCAGGGGCTGCACGGCGGGGCTGAATTCGTCGAAGATCGCAAAAAGTTGTTCCGAGACTTCGTGATAGCGGGCAAACCGGCAGGGGACGACAATGGCCTGGGGGCAGAGGTCGCTTGGCGACGGCCATGGGCTGGGCAGAGTGACAGCCGAAGGGTCGGGCTTCGTAGGATGCGGTGGTGACGACGCCGCGGAGGTCGTCGGAGCCGACGAGGATGGGTTTGCCGCGTAAGCGCGGATTATCGAGCTGCTCGATGGAGGCGTAAAACGCGTCCATATCGACATGCAGGATCGACCGCTCGGCGGGCATGACGTGCATTCTATCCGCAATCGCGCAAGACCCGCCGGTAAATCTCCTCGAGGCGATCGAGGTGATGCTCGTAGGAGAGCTGCGGACGCAGGTCGAGACAGGCGCGGCTCATGGCGGCCCGACGCTGGGGATCGAGCATTCTCGCATCGCCTCGGCGAGGGCGTCAGCATCATTTGGTTCATTCAAAACAAATCCGTGAACGCCGTCGGTCATGATCTCGCAGGCACCGTTGAAGCGTGTGCTGATGACGGGCAGGCCCATGGCGAGGGCTTCGAGAACGACCAGGCTGCAGGGATCGTGCTTGGTCGGGAGGACGAAGAGATCGGCGGCGGCGTAGCGGGGCCGGGGATCGGGGGAGAGGCCGAGGAAAGTCACCGCATTGGAGACCTTGAGTTCGCCGGCAAGGGTGGCGAAGCGCCCGGCGGGCTCCTTGCCGATGACTTGAAGGTTCAGGCGTTCAGGGCCGACCAACGCCAGCGTGCGCAGCGCGGTTTCGAGGCCCTTGCGCTCGAAGTCGTTTGCGATGATGAGGGCAGTGGGTTTGCCGGTCGACTGGTGGCTGGGCGAAAAATGCTCCAGATCGACAGCGTTGAACAACGTTTCGAGTCGATCGGAGAGCATCGGGTAATGCTTGGTTACGAAGCTCTTGATGTAATTGGACAGGCAGAGAACGACCGGGGGCTCAGGGCGGGTGAGGAGGTCGCGCTCGATGGTGGCCATCATCTTGCGGCGGGGGTTGAGACGGATGCTTGGGCGATCAAGGGCCTCGGCGGCGATGCCGGCGTGGGGGTGATAGAGATCACAGGAACGCACCGGGAGCATCGCGTGAACGATGTCGTAGGTGGATTGAGAGAGGTGGCGATCGAGATTGCTCAGGAAGGCGCGGTAGCGGCCGGCGCGGGTAAGGCCATGTGCGGCAATCGCCGCACAGTCGACGTGGTCGATCGGTGCGGCGAAGCTGCTTGCCATGAGCGAGACGCGATGGCCGCGACGGGCGAGAGCAGCGGCCAGATCGACGGTGTAGCGCCGGCGCCGCCGCGGGAGGGGTCGGCGTGAAGAATGGCCAGGGCGATTTTCAAAGCGGGCCAAGCTTAACCGGGTGGCGGTGTGTCGTCGCGGGTTGGACGTTCTGGTTTGACATGGAGGAGAAAGGCAATAGGGTTGGCGCAGTTGGGTACGAGGGAGTTGGTCGGCCATGTTTCCTCTGGTTTTCTGCACGGGAATGCTGCGGTCGGGATCGACGTGGTCCTTTAACGTGTGCCGGTTGATGGTGCGCGTGACGGGAGTGCGCACTGCGCAGGCCGGTATGCAGCGAGTACCTGAATTTCGAAAGGGCAGACGAATTCCTTCGCGCTCACCCCCTGCCGCTTCCCGGGCCGACTGTCATCAAGGCGCATGCCCTGGGTCTGTACTCGATGACGTTGCTCCACCAGGGGCAGGCACGCTCGGTTTGCACGTATCGAGATCCACGAGATTGCGTGGCGTCGATGATGACATTTGCCAATGAGCCATTCGAGACGGCGCAGCACGATATCCATGTTGCGCTGGGCAATCTGGATATTCTGGCCAAGGCGGGCAACACGCTATTCGTTCGCTACGAAGACATGATGGCCGATTCGTTTGCGCAGGTGCAGGCGATCGCCGGATTTCTTCAATCGTCGCTGGAAGAGCGCGTGCTGCGGCAGATCGACCAGATGGCCGGGACGGAGAACAGCCGAAAGATCTGCCAGTCGCTCAAGTCGAAGCCGGATGATCAGGTTCGCTATGCACTGAACCACCGCGTCGATCCGGAAACAGTGCTGCACGACAACCACATTCAGAGCGGCAAGGAGGGGCGATGGAAAGAGGAACTGACGCCCGAGCAGATCCGGCTGCTCGAAGAGGATTTTCGGCCGTGGCTCCAGAAGCTGAAGTACTGCGCCGGCTGCTGCGAACTCCTGACCAACCCGACGGCATCACATCATTTCGGGATCGAAATATTCCGGTCCGGCTGCTGCCGGCGCAGCTTTTCGTCGTGACGCTGGATCCATCTGACCTTCCGTTGGATCCCTTCCACCAGGAGATGGGGGCTGGGCATGCCGCGCTGCTCGGAGTATCGCTGCATCCATGCGAGGCGCTGGGGATCCGTGATCGGCAGGGCGAGCGTGCTGTACCAGAACTGAGCGAGGTCCTTTCGAATCCAGCGAGAGCGCGTGAAGACGCCGCCCAGGCGTGCGACGCGGGCCGCATCGATCAGGCGAGCGTCGGTCGGGTCTTCCGTCCTGACGAAGAAGTGGCAGAGGTAGAGATCGCGATGGTGCAGGCCGCGGTTATGCAGCTTGGCGGCGAGGTCGGCGGTTGCAGTGAGGATCCGGTCAAACGGCATTCCACCTTCGACGAGCTTGTCGGCGGCCTGGTAGCCGGCAAGGTCTTCGGTGATGACGAAACTTCGCCGGTCCGGCAGCGAACCCCAACCAACCAAAGGGGCCGTCGGGATCTGCTCGACCAGGAGGGCGCGAATCGCCTGGGCCTCCTCGTCGCCGGGTAACGTGAAGCCACGGGCGGGATGGTAGCGCTTGATGTGCAGGCGGATTAAGTGGCCGTTGAGCTGGGTGTCGAGCGTGCAGTTTTCGCGTTCGGGAATCGATCGCCAGACCCTGATGTGGGGATGGGCAAAGACCGCCTCGGCATCCAGCCCGATCTGCCGCATCAGCGGCTGATATTGGGGGCTTACATGAAACTTCGCTCGTAAGGCGATCATTGCGCCCGATCATCTCCCGGCGATGACGACATCACAATAGCTCTCGCAACATGCTTATTGATTCACCTCTCGCGCATGAACCGGCTCATGCCGGGCTTGAATATGACCTTGCCTTCGACGACGACCAACTCTTCGTTGAGGAACAGCTCGACAGCCTTGGAAAGAACGTTGGCCTCGAGGGTGAGGCCCTTTTCCTTGACGTCGTCGAGGGAATCCGTGCCGACGTTGATATGAAAAACGTCCTGGAGGATGACGGGGCCTTCATCGAGCTGCTCGGTGACGAAGTGGGCGGTGCAGCCGTGCACGCGGACGCCGCTCTCGTAGGCCTGCCGGTACGGCGAGGCGCCAGGGAAAAACGGCAGCAGCGAAGGATGAATGTTGATGATGCGGCTGGAAAAGGCCTGCACGCATTCCTTCGGCAGGATGCGCATGTAGCGGGCCAGGACGATCAGGTCGGGAGAAATCTGTTGAAGCGACTTGAGCAGCCAATGGAAATGCTCTTCGGGGTTTTCCGACGGTTTCCAGTGAAACTCGAATCCGGCGGCACGGGCGACGGGCTCGAGGTCGGGATGATTGGCCAGAATGCTCACCACCTGCCCATGCAGCTTCTTCTCGCCAAAATCGTGAATGAGCTGCTCGAGACAGTGCGACTCGCGGCTGACCAGCAGCGCGACGCGCTTGGGCCGGCGCTCGGAGTGCAGGTTGACCCGCACTTCCATGTCCAGCTTCCTGCCCAGCTGGATCAGGCCGGGGACCAGTTCCGAAAGATCGATCGAAAGATCCTTCAGATCCACGAGCATGTCCATGACGAAGAAGCCGCGGACGACGCGCTGCTCGATGTCCTCGATGTTGATGCCGCGTTCGGCCATGTAGGTGGCGAACTGGGCAACGACGCCCTTCTGGTCCTTCCCCAGCACGCTGACCACCGCTAATACCGCTTGAGCCACGATATAGTCTCCGATGCAGTTGAAGGGGGCGAGTTTACGCGCCTGGACGGATGGGGCAAACCTGGAACGTCGTTCCGATTTTCACAGATGCGGGCGGGAGCGGCCCGGCGTGGAGGTTTATCGGATGTTGCAGTCTCTTCTGAATTCTTAAGCGTCTGCCGCTGAGCGCCGAAGCTGAAGATATGTCGTATGGGATTTCATACAAAGCGGCATCACGCCGTGCCGGGACGGCCATTTTCTATGTGCTGGCTGCGATGGTTGTTTTGATCGGGTTTGCCTCACTGGCGGTGGATGCGGGGCGGGTTCAACTGGCCAAGACGCAACTGGAAGATGCGGCGACGGCAGCCGCCCGCGCGGCGCCGCCGCCCTGCCGGACGGGGCCGATGCCGGCAGAACCGCCGCCCAGCAGATTGCGGCCAAGAATGACGTGGACGGCACGCCGCTCGAACTGAACTGGAATGACGACATTGAAGTCGGCAAATGGAATTCGAGAAGGCGCAGATTCACACCCAAGGGAGACAACTCCTCACAGATCAACGCGATCCGCATCACGGCGCGGCGAACCGCCGCGCGCGGGGATGCGATCACGCTGTTCTTCGGCGGGTTCATCGGGCAACCCACCTGCGACGTCACGGCAGTATCCGTCGCGACGTTTACCGCTCCGGTCAATTACAGCACGACTGTCGAGGCAACCGCCAATCCGTTCCTTTCGGGAATGCCCCAGGGTTCGGTTGCATCGCTGAACAATCCCCACAACAGTCCCGACTACGCGGGGAACAAGTGGGATCCGAAGCAGTCCCCGCAGGTGGCGAGCATCCCGCTCACGCCGGGCCAGCCCATCTCCTTCGAGGCGATCAGCGGCACCGCCGGGTACGACCCCAACGGCTCTTCCTACAAGCCCGACGGCGACACCAGTTATGTGGGCCACAACACCAACGGCTCGGAAAACGGCATCTCGGACATGAACTGTCCGATCAATGCACTGGTGGGCGTGTTTCTTGACGACAATCAGCCGAACTACACGACGGCCCCGCAGAGTTTGGACTTTTCCACTGCGGGCAGCCGGAATTTCCAGGTCCTTTCGCCCCAGCTCAAGCAGCTCTTTTTCATTGGCGACGGGAAAACGGACGGCGGCACGACGCAGGAGTTCGTCCCACCGCCGGGCGCCACGCGGCTCTACCTGGCGACGTGGGATTTTTATGAATGGAACAACAACTACGGTGAGCGCACCGTCAACGTCGTCCAGCCGGTGAAGGTTGAAACGGTTCAGTAGGTTTGGCGCCTTCGGCGCTGCGTGCTTGCCTCCGGCCCTTTGCCCGGGAGCCGAGGCCATCACGCGGCGTTGGCGCCGCAGCACTTCTTATACTTCTTCCCACTCCCGCAGGGGCAGGGATCGTTGCGGCCGACCTTGGGAACATTGCGGACGATCTGCTTGACGGCGCCGCCGTCCTCGCCGCCACTGGCGTGCTGGCGCTGGGCTTCTTCGGCACCGATCTCGCGGAGGTTCTCGCCCACGCCGTACCCGCTGACCTCCTCGTGGGTCGCGGCGGTGACGTTGTAGGCGCTTTTCACTTCCGTCGGTCCCGTGATCCGGGCGCGGAAGATCAGATCCGTCACTTTGTCCTGCACGCCCGACATCATCGCTTCGAAGTAGATGTAGCCCTCCTTCTTGAAGGCCACGCGGGGATCTTCTTCGGCGAAGGCCTTGAGGCCGATGCTGCTCTTGAGCAGGTCCATCGCATAGAGGTGATCCTTCCAGCTCGTGTCGAGGATCTGGATCAGCACGAACTGCTCCAGGTCGGTCAGCTCCTTGCGGAAGAACAGTCGCGCGACCTGGATCAGCCGGTCGCGCAGCGGCTCCTGCCGCGGCGCACGCCGCAGCAGGCTCTGAGCATCGGCCTGGCCGTCCCCGTTCGCAGCGGCGGCGGCGGAGTGCTCCTGCACATCCTCGGGCCGGTATCTGGTCCCGAAGCGCTGATTGAACGCCAGCGCCAAACCCTGCGGCGTGGGATTCTCGCGGATGAGGCGATCGACTTCGTCCTCAATCCGTTGCGGCTCACGCAGCCACTGGGCCTGATGCTCGACGATCTGAGCCTTGAGCTTGCGGACCGACTGGCCGCGGATGCTTTCCAGCGGCATGTCGATGCCGTAGCGGCTGTTGATCCAGGCGCGGACGTAATCCGAGGCGTAGGGGTTCTCCGTCGATCCCTCTTCGCCGCCGAAGGCGAACATCAGCGTGTGCTCGATCGGGTACTCGATCTCGCGCCGGGCGTAGGACTCGCGGGCCTTGGTCTCGATCAGGTCGACGATTTCCTCCCGGGGCTTCATGATGGTATGTCCGGGACGCTCGTCCGCGATGAAATCCTCGGGCTTGAGTTCGACGTTGAACTTTTCCTTGGCCCAGTTGGCCAGGTCCTGCTCGGCAAAGTGGTTCTCGAGATAGCGCGTGATGCCGGCACAGTCCTGCTTGTTGATCTGCTCGATGGCGCTGTCGCGGAGCTTGGCCTCAAGCTCGTGAACGTCCATGGAGCGGAGCTGGTTCTGCGAAAGAGTGACGTGGAAACGACTCTGAAGCCAGGACTGAAGCCCCTTGGTGTCCCAGGCGGTGCGGTCGTCGGTGTCTTCGCCGGTGAACTCGCCGAGCGTGGCGGTGAGGCTGGTCACCGCCTCGGCCCGGGCCTGGTCCCTGATGTACTCTTCGAGCTCGTTGAACTCGCGGACCCCGCGGATGTCGTCCGGCTCGATGTTGACTTCGAAGTTGATGCGCGCCCATTCCGCGATGGAGGCCGCCACGTAATCCTGCACGATGTACTTATCGACGGCCTCGCCGATCGATTCGCCGATCATGGACCAGATGATCTGGTCGATGTCGCGGCCTTGGAGCACCTTCTGGCGCATGCCGTAGAAGATGTTGCGCTGGTGCTCCATCACCTCGTCGTATTCGAGAAGGTTCTTGCGCCAGGAAGTTTCGCTCCTCGACCTTTTTCTGGGCGCGGAGGATTCCCTTGGTGATGCGCTTGTCCTCGATGGCCATGCCTTCCTCCATGCCCAGCCAGCCGAGGACCTTGATGGTCCACTCGCCGGCGAAGAGCTTCATCAGCTCGTCTTCGAGCGAGACATAGAAGCGCGATGAGCCCGGATCGCCCTGGCGTCCGCCGCGGCCGCGAAGCTGGTTATCAATTCGGCGGGCGGTGTGGCGCTCGGTGCCGATCACGTGCAGGCCGCCGGATTTGGTGCTTTCCGGCGTCAGCTTGATGTCGGTGCCGCGTCCGGCCATGTTCGTCGCGATCGTGACGTTGCCGACGGGCTGCCCGTGCTGGTTGACGTGCTGATGGCCGGCCTTGGCGACGATGACGGCCTCGCGCTCGTGCTGCTTGGCGTTGAGGACCTCGTGCTCGATGCCGTAGCGGCGCATTGAGCATGTTCGAGATCATCTCGCTCTTTTCGACGCTGGTGGTGCCGACGAGGATCGGCCGGCCCTTCTCCGATTCCTCCTTGATCTCCTCGATGATCGCCTCCCATTTCTCGGCGGCCTTGCGGTAGACGCGATCCTCGTTGTCCTGGCGGATGACCGGGCGATTGGTGGGAATGGAAACGACTTCCAGGCGATAGATTTTGGTGAACTCCTCGGCTTCGGTCATGGCCGTTCCGGTCATGCCGGCCAGCGACTTGTACAGCCTGAAGAAGTTCTGCAGCGTGATCGTGGCGAGGGTCTGGGTCTCCTGCTTGATGGCGACCTTCTCCTTGGCCTCGACCGCCTGGTGCAGCCCGTCCGACCACTGCCGCCCCACCATCTTCCGGCCGGTGTACTCATCGACGATGACCACTTCCATCTGGCCGGACTGCCCGCGCTCGACGACGTAATCCTTGTCCTTCTCATAGACGACGTGGGCGCGGAGGGCCTGCTCCATCAGGTGCGGCCACTCCATGTTGTTGCCGACATAGAAGCTGCCGACGCCGGCGGCATCCTGCGCCGCGGCGACTCCCTCGTGCGTCAGGTGCACCTGCTTTTTGTCGAGCTCGGCCTCGTAATACTGGGTCAGCCCTTCCTTGCGGGCCTCGGCCTCGGCGAGCTGCTTCTCGCCCTCTTCGCGGCGCTTGCGGGCGCGTTCCTTCTCTGCCTTGTCCCTGGCTTTATCGAGATCGCCCTCGGCGGACTTGATGGTGCGCTTGGCGGCATCGACCGCTTTCTCGGCCTGGTCCCAGGGCTGGCTCAGCTCCATGATCTTCCGCGCCACGACGTCGGCGGCGCGGTACTTGGCGGGCATCATCGTCGAGCGCCGCCGGAGATGATCAGCGGGGTACGGGCCTCGTCGATCAGGATCGAATCCACCTCGTCCACGATGGCGAAATCCAGTGGACCCTGCACCTGGAGATCGACGCGTTCCTTCATGTTGTCGCGCAGGTAGTCGAAGCCGAACTCGCTGTTGGTGCCGTAGGTGACGTCGCACTGGTACATGCGCTTGCGGGCTTCGCCGCCGGGCTCCATATCGACCTGGATGTACCCCACGGAGACGCCCAGATTCTCGAACGCCGGCTTCACCCACGTTGCGTCGCGCCGCACGAGGTAATCGTTCACCGTGACCACGTGACAGTGAAACCCTTCCAGCACCTTCATGAAGCACGCCAGCGGCGCGACGAAGGTCTTGCCCTCGCCGGTCGCCATCTCGGCGATCTTGCCTTCATAAAGCACCTGCCCGCCGATGAGCTGCACGTCGAAGCAGCGGGCACGGAACGGCGGGCGGCTCTCGGGATAGAGCCTGCGAACGCCGTCATACACCTTCACCGGAATCTCGACCTGCGCTCCAGCTTTCGCCGGAAGCAATCATGCGGCGCTGGACCTCGTCATAGGCTTCGAGCGTCTCGTCGTCGAACTTGTCGGGATCGAACTTGGATTCGGGATTGAAGATCTCGCGGATGCCGATATGGCGGTCCATCGACTCGCGAATGATGGCGAATGCCTCCGGCAGCACGTCCGCAGGACGCAGCTTGCCGTCGGTCAGCCCCTCGTGCAGCTCGCGGGTCCGCTCGCGCAGCTGGGAATCGGTCATCTGCGCGATCCTGGGCTCCTGGGCATTGATCAGTTCGACGATACGGCGATAGCGCTTGAGCAGGCGCTCGTTGCGGCTGCCAAAGACCTTGGTGAGTACTTTTCCAAAAGTGGTGGCCATGATTCGTACCTGACAGGGAGAAAGGGCAAAGCGGGACGAAGACGAAGCTTGCCGCGCTTCGGGCGTGCAAGCCAATCAGCGGGGGGAGCTAAGCCAGGGGCGGAGGGAGGCGGAACTGGAAGGGATTGAAGTCCTGCCGGATCCCTTTATCGGACGCGGCGATCACCAACTGCGGCGCCGCGACGCTCTCGTTGCGGCGCACCGGACGGATCGCCACCGCCGAGACCGAGCGGCGGAAACTGCTGGTCAGCTTCGCCGCCAGCGTCCGGGCGAGGCTCGGCGTCGTAACCGGCTTGACGGCCTCGGGCATGGCCGCGGCATTGCGGTCGGCGGCCAGAGCCGTCGCCACAACCACCACCGCCAGAGCATAATGAGTCCGTCGCATTCGCATCGGTGAACTTATAGATCGGTCAATATCGCGCTCCACCCAAGCCCGTCAAGAATGATCCAGCAGTAATACTAGCCGCGTGAAAGCCGGTTCGCGCCGCTCCTGGCCGTTTCAGGTGTGAAACCGGCGTTTTTGTCGGCCACTCAGGCGAAGCAAACCGCACAGGCCGCTGCGGAATCATTTTGCCCCCATCTCGGCGATCTCCCTGTAAGCGGCGTCGTTCATCCGCAGATACGACTCGGGAAGGTAATACGAGAAGCCGACGGTATTCCGCGTCTTAAGGTCGTTGGCGTAGTCCGCCAGCGTCACCTCGCGGTTCTCCCCCTCGCCCCTGAAGGTGCCGATGGTGGGGTGGATGCGGCCGATGGGCCAGCCGGTCTGCAGGTAGAAATCGACGCACTTGCTCGGCTGATAGACCGCATACGAATTCCAGTACGCCTGGGGCATCGCATCCCACCCATCCTCGATCCACGGCTTCATATCCAGCGCGATGCGACCCTCGCTCGAGAGGGCCCGCGCCATCGCGAAAATCCCGGCGGCAGCCGCGGCCTTGTGGAAGGCCTCGACGTACACGCGATTGAGCGCCGGCGCCGGATCTTCGGCGTTGTAACCCTGAAAAGAATCCTCACAGTCCGCCAGGTAGAGATCGGCGTGATATTTTGCCGCCAGCCTCACCGCCAGCTCCGCATCGGCCCTGACGCGCGGGATTGATTCTTCCAAGGCCTCTTTCTTCCCGTGCCGGGTGATGCCGCGGGGGCAGCCCCAGAAGCCGACCGCGAATCCCTCCCGCCGCCATTGTGCGGCCCAGCCGTGCTCGATGGCCGAGGCGTTGTCGGTGCGGATCTTCCCGCCGTTGTCGATCTGGATCGCGATCCAGGCGACGTGCGCCATCTTCATCTTCGACGCGTAGGCGCTGGCGGGGAAGGCGGAGGCATCGTTTACGAACATGCCTGTCTTATCGAAGATCGCATTGGCGGGATTGCGGGTGGTGTCTTGCTTCGGAGCGGCGTGGGCGGCGGCATCGGCATGCAGGCCCTGGTATTCCGGCGATTTCAGGAACGTGTTGACGACCTTCGCCCGCGCTGCGCGCTGGTTCTGGCTGTTTTTCAGCACGGTCATCCAGTCTGTGCAGCCCCTGCGGATCGGGCTCTCTTTGCAGAATGCCCTTGTACACATCGTGCATGAACGCTTCGTCGCCGCGGTTCAGGCTTGTGTACCCGGGGGATTTGAAGAATGCCCTGATCTGCGCCGGCGTGGCGTTGGCGAGGGAATCCAGATCCAGCGCGGCCGGCTGCGATGTCGCATCAGCCGCGTAGACCAAGCCCGCGAACAGAACCACCCCCAACAGCAGGAACAGCTTGTTGATTTTCATGAGCTTCATTTGCGCCCGGATGCTATCGCCCCACTGCCTGTCGATCCATCAGCGCTCATCACACAACCAGCACGGGATCGGGCGACTCGCGAATCAGCGCCTGCACCCGCAAATATCCCGTGGCCGAGCAATCCTCCGGGCAACCGGTCACCAGCAGGCTCCGCTCCTGCTCCCTGGCAAACGCCAGCACCTGCTCGACGGGCTGGCCCGTCCGCACGGAAACGCGGCAGCCGACGTTGGCCTCGGCGGCGCTGCGCTGGGCGGCAGCCACCAGGCCGGCGATGTCGGGCTTGACCAGGCCCGCGAGCTTGCGTTCGTCGATCTCCTCCAGATCCACCGCATCGCCGGCCACGGACCCCACCGCCTCGATCGCCTCGGTGTCCACGATGGCCAGAAGATGGAGCTTTCCCGAGGCTTCGCTCAAAAGCTTCAGGCCCCACGACAGCGCCAGGCTTCCATGCTCGCCGAGAAAACTCAGGGGCACCACCAGATGCTCCAGGCATTGGTCGATCTTCTCATACGGCTCGCGAATCACCAGCAGCGGGATATGCCGGCCGCGCAGGAGCATGTCCAGGTTGGTGCCGGTGCTGGCGCTGCCGAGCTGGTTGTAGTCGTCCAGATAGGGCGCGGCGGTCACGATCAGGTCACAGCTTTGCTGCTTCGCCAGGTCGAGAATCTGCTCGAAGGAGCGCACGGGCTTGGCCGGGCCGACATCGTGGTGGGATTGCGAGACCGTCAGCGATCGGGCGCCCTTGGCCAATTCATCGGCGGTCCTGCGAAGGTACTCATCGCGGCGGGTGTCGGCGGGGCCTTCATAGGCATAGGTCATATGAACCTGTGTCGCACCGAGTCTTGCCGCGACGGCGGCTGTCAGCTTCACCACCGCCGGGTCCTGGTTCGACTCATCGAGGGCCAGCAGAATCCTCCTGGCGCGATGGCCGGAAGCGGGACCTGCGGCGCGGAGACCGCGGACTCGAAGCTGCTCATCGTGCTCGCCAGATCGTCTCGATTAAAATCCGTCACAGCGCACCTGCCTCATTCTATCGATGCTCGACCTCTATAGATGCGGAAACAAGCCGAGCCGGCGGAAGAACTCCATGTAGAGGATCACCAGCGGCATCTGGAGCAGCGTGACCACGCCGCCGACCCGGAGGTACTCGCCCCAGCCGATCTTGATGCCGCGATCGTGGGCCAGGGCGTTGAGGGCGATGACCGCGCCGACCGATCCCACCGGCGTGGCGTTTCCGCCCAGGTTGCAGGCGGCGATCAGGCTCCACCACAGGGGCTCGGCCGCCAGTCCTGTGCCGATCATCTCGCGGATGATGGGGATCATCGTCGCGGCGACGGGGATGTTGTCGACGATGCCGGCGGTCAGGAAGACGAACGGGATGACGATCAGGAGCGCGATGAGCGTCGAGCTTCCGGCGATCCGGGTGATCTGGTCGGCGAGCACCTTCAGCAGGCCGGTGTCCTGCACGGTGCCGATCAATACGAACAGGCCGATGAAGAAGAGGATGATCGGCCACTTCACCTTGCGGATCGCATCTTCGACATTGAAGCCGGAGAAGAGCAGGGCGAGCGTGCCGCCGGTGAACGCGACAAAGTCCAGACCCACGCCGAGCTGCTGGGCGAAGGCGAAGCCGAGAATGGTCAGGCCGAGGATCACCGCACAGCGGTAGAAGATCGAGCGGTCCTTCACCAGGGCCCACTCGTCGAAGGCGGCGACCTTGGCCTCGCGTGCCGCCGGGTCTCCGCTCACCACCAACTGCCGGCGATAGGAGAAGCGGATGACGGCGAAGACCAGGCCCGCCGACAAGAGTGCCAGGGGCATCGACACGACGAGGAACTGGAAGTATGGGATGTGGGCCGCGGTGCCGATCATCAGGGTGGGAATTCCGCTGGCGAAGGTCATCAGCGCCCCGAGTTGGCGCCAGCGCCACGGCCATGATGTAGGGGGCGGGGCTGTCATCCAGCGCCTTGGTGATGACCAGCACCAGGGACGACATGATGAGCACGCCCGGGGCGATGGTCAGGAAGGTGACAAAGCCCACGGTTGCGCCCAGGACCGCGGGCAGGAGCAGCGCGGGCCGGCCGCGCGTCAGCTTGACCAGCCGGATGGCGATGAAGTGGAAGAAGCCTGAGGCGCCGGCAATCTCCACCAGGATGCTGGTGCCGACGATGACGCCGATGACGCCAAGATCTTGGCCGATGAACCTGTGCACCGCGCCGTAGGCGGTCTGGCCCGGGCCGGGGTGATAGACCCCCAGGCTCAGGCCCGCGATGACCGCGATGATGGCCCCCATGAGGGCGGCGAGGGACTTGTGATAGACCTCGAAGGCGATGGCGGCGAAGGTGGCGACCAACACGCCGCCGATGATGACCATGGGCAGCGCCGGCTGCCTGACCGCGCCCTCGCCTGCAACCCCCAGGACATTCCAACAGATCAATCCCGCATCATGCATCGTTGGGTCAATGTAACAGCCTGGAGCAGAAGCGCCAGCGGCCGTGTCTGGCTGAAATGTCGTTCAATCGAATTTGATTAGAGCGGGTTATGCGCTTGCGGGAGTGTTCTGGGCGATCATCGCAATTGCTGTCTTTGTCCTTCTCATCGCTGCGCAGCCGAAAGTCACTGGTCATTTGTCACTGGCAACGGGCAGGGGAGAGTTGGCAACGATCAAAGGAACGTTTCGATCTGGTCCCAGAGGTCCTTGACCTTTGCGGAGTCATCGACGGAGGCGGTGTCCGTGCCACTGCCGCCATAGACGGTGTCGCGCTGGTGGTCGAGGGCGAGGAGCAGGTCGTCGCCGTCATCGCCGTAGAGACGGTCGCGGCCGGAGCCTCCGACAATGGTGTCGTTGCCGGCTCCCCCGTGGATCTTGTCGTTGCCTGAATTGCCGGCGAGGACGTCGTTGCCGTCGCCGCCGAAGATGGTGTCGGCTCCCCCGCCGCCTTCGATCAGGTCGTTGCCAGAACCGCCGGAGAGGTAGTCAGGGCCGGGGCCGCCAATGAGAGTGTCGTTGCCGCCGTTGCCGAGGATAGTAGCGCCGTCCGTACTAGCGTCGGCGGCTCGCGCGATGTAATTGGCGGCAGCATTGCCAATTATTCTACTCCCATTTTTGACGTTTAGCACGTTTTCGATGCTGATGTAGGCGTTGAGGTCATAGGTACCGGCAGGGGTATCTTCGAGATTCAGCGAATCTCGTCCTGGGCCGCCGTTGAGTGTGACTGGAGCGGCTGAAGTGAAACTGGAATCGAGCACAAATGTGTCGTTGCCGCCGCCGCCGTTGATGGCTTGAGGAAAGCCGTTGCCGACATGAAGGAACTGGTCCTTCCCCGCGCCACCCAACTCGTGAACGCCCGCAACTGCGGTGGTGTTGATGGATACATTAGGTCCGCCGGAGTTGTCGAAGCTGTCGTCTCCCCCGCGGCCAAGGAGCGTCACCTCGTGAGCCGCCCTGCGCACATCGAAGGAGTCGCCATACTCGGAGCCGGCGATGGTTTCGGGGAGGTCGGTGAACAGGTCGGTTCCGGAGGTTCCGGGGCCGTACACCGTGACGGAGAGGGCCGGCCGGAAATCGATGAACTCGTTCGGCTCCGCTCCTACGACGACACCGATCCCCGCTTCGACGCCCCTGTAGTCCACATATCCCGGAGCATTGCCATAATCAACGATGTCGTTGCCATCGCCGCAGGTGATCGTGTTATTGCCTCCATTACAGTAAATGATGTCGTCCCCGGCTCCGGCATCAATAGAATCGCCGCCGCCTTTCACCGTGATCACGTCGTTTCCGTCGCCGCCTATTATGGTATCGTTCCCGTTGCTGACGATAGTGTCATTACCTGCCCCTCCACGGATAGAATTGAATCCATGGCCACCAACGAGGTAGTTGTTGCCATCCCCACCATCGATGACTTTGGGTGATCCACTAGTCAGAGACTCTGAATCTCCTCCAGATATAGTATCATTTCCGTCGCCGCCCAACAACGTGGTGGGAAAGACTCTCTGCGACACTCTGGTGGGAATGACTCTCATCGGGAAATACACAGTATCGGTAATAGTATCGTCGCCCACTCCGGCATCCACATACAGCCGCGAGACTTCGTTTGCGGGAAACGCCTCTTGCGATCCATTCATCACGACAACAATCTGTGATTCTTCAAGAGATACGGTTATGTCATCGTTCCCCGTCGTTCCCTGGACAAGAAGAGTACCGGCATGGCTCACGCGCGCAAATGCCGTGGCGTCGAGTAGTCTGCGTGATTCCAACGGCTCGAGCCACGCGCGGTGATTTTCCTGCGGTGCAACATGTTGCTCCTTTATGCAATGGGATTACGCTCAACCGCCCCGACCGTTACCTTCGTGATATCTGACGGTTGCGGACGGAGCTTTCCATAGAAATCCCACGCAGCGACTTCCATGTCAGGATCGCCGGCAATGTTGCGCGAACCGATTTCAACTGCGGAAGTCAATGGGATGTATTGAGTCGATCCGACGGTTGTGTCCACAACGACGCCATTGTGTTGGTGAAGATATTTGATGTCGGTGCCGGGCGACGGCAACACGGAAGCATTCCAGAAGGTGTACTCACCCGTGGCACCCTTGGTGGCATCATTCGGATCAGTGTCGATCTGGAACAGCTGATCCGGACCCCAGACATTATCGGCTACCCACCATTGACTGGGAGGGATAGGGATACCGAGGCTGGCATCGCCGTCGCCGAGACTGCCTTTGAGCTCGTCCGCCCAGCGCGGTGCGGGCGTCACGCCCGTCAACTTGTTTAGGACCACGCCGTCGGGAAAACGCGTCTGAGTGGTGGAACTGACAGCATCGAGGTTGTTGGCGAAGTGGAAATTCTTCAGTCGAATGTATAAATCCTTGACACCAAAGTCTTCTGCGAAGGTGACGAACTGATACGTGTTAGGATCTAGGCGCGTGTTATTCACGACCCAAACGTTATTCGCGATGTCGTCGGCACGTCGATCCAGTACGAGGTACTTGTTGCCGTTTGCGTCTGTGTGGTACGTGTAGGGATTCCCGCGCACGTTCAGCCTGGAGCTGCCAATGAAGATATTGTTTCTCAGTACCGCCTGGTTCAGACCCGGAGCCAGTTGCAGGGGGTTTTTCTCGTCTCTGGTCGCGGAACGGTCCTCAAGGACATTTGAGTCAAAAACAAGGAAGGTGGAACGCTGAGAAGGATCGCCATCCTCGCCCGGCAAGGGTCCGATCCAGTTTGCAGCGCCGGAGATGTCGTTGTGCTCCGCCCAGCCGTAGAGGCTTGATTCAAAGCGCAGAGCGGATTTGCTGTCGGTGTGAAGGGTGTTGTAAGAGACAACGACGTAGGTGCCAGGGTTTGCCAGGCGCATGCAGCTTTCCCAAGCCGAGGCATTGGCGGTGTTGCCCAAGGCTACAACATTGGTGGCCCCGGCAATGTATAGCATGTAACCCTTGAGCTGATCGGCGGCGGCGCTGTAGCTCGTATTGCCCTGAAGGAGTAAGCCGGCCACCGTGCTAGTCGCCGACAAGCCATAGATGTTGTGCCACTGACCATACTGTACGGCTAGGTCAGATCCAGTGGTCGGCAGGTCCATGACATTGGGCGAGGCTTGGCTCTTCGGGGCGTCCGCCGGCACGTCGCTGCGCATGTCCATGTTGCGAATGGTAATGTTCCGACTGGCTTCGCTAATGAGGTTGCCCTGATTGTCGAAGTTGTCGTTGCTCATCTTGAAAAATGGGGAATAGCCGTTGTCGGTTCTCTGGTTCTTAAAGGACAGGATCGGCAACGCCGCGCTGCCGTAGGAGGTTACGAGGACGTTTTGAAACTGACGAAGGTCAATGGCGCCGGAAAGGGAATCGGTATCGGTGAGGGTAAATATTTCACCGCGATGAAAAGCGATCTCGACGTTTTGATGCGTCCCCGCGCGAATGTCGTTAAGCTTGGAAATCGCCCCCTCAAGGGAATAGGTCCCGCCGGTTCCGTTGAAGTCGCCGCTGCTGGAGACCTTGATCTGGGTCAGCGCCGACTCCAGGGCAAGCGAAACGGTCAGGGAATAAGGATGATGGGCCACGCCCGTCGGCGTGGGTGTTTCTACTGATAGCTGGATGGTTCCGACATTGCCGCTGGGCAGCACATCGTAGATGTGCGCGGCATTGTAGCCATGCACGATGTTGTATTCATCGGTGCTGTAGGCATCATTGAAATCCCAGGTGAAGCGCGAAGTCAACGCCCCAAACTGTTTGATCCAGGCTGGCCGCAAGTAAACGTGGATCGCCGAACCATAGGAGAACGTCCAGTTCGACGCCTGATCGGCGTTGTAAAACCTGCCATCGGGCGCGAGGAAGTACAGCGGGCTGGTGCTCTGGGCGGCATTGGGGACGGCCGGCGCGGAAGTGCTGGGATTGGCTGGGTTCACAGCCGCCACCCGGTAGTAGTAGGTGGCGCCCGGTTGCGCCGTCGCATCGACGTATTCCGACCCACCGTGCGTGGCGGTGTAAAGCTTCACCGCGCCAGCGCTGAAGTCCGAAGTGGTGGCGCGCCACACGGCGAATCCGCCCTCGTTGTTGCTCAGACCCGTCCAGTCGATCGAGTAGCTGCCGTCATCGAGTTGGTCATAGAGCACGTCCGTCGGCTGGGCCAGGGTTGCACTGGACGGCGGAGCGATGGTAATCCCGCTGTCGGTCTGCGAAGAGCCGTCGCTGTTGGTCGCCGTGATGCGATAGTAATACGTGCCGCTGCTCGGCAGGGTGTCGAGGTAGTTCGACAGCGACCCGCTGACGGTGGCCGAGCACCAGCCATTGTCGCCGATCCAGGCCACCTGCGCATGCGCCAGGCCATCAGTGCCGACCCAGCCGCGCGAGCGCATCTCGTCCTCGCTCACGCCCTGGGTGTAGTCGCGGGTCTGGAATCCGCCGGCCTCGAAATCCTGCACCTGCGCACCGGGATTGTAATAAGAATTGTCGATAACGAAATCGGCCGGAGCGGTCTGCGATTTTAACTCGACGGTGCCGCCGTCCCAGGTGCCCCAGGCATTGTCGGTATTCCGGAATAGAATCGCATCGTCCGGCAGGGTGTACAGGTAATCCGTGCCACTACCGGCGCTGAGGGTGACCTGCTCGTCGGCGCCCATCACCAGAGTGAGATCGTCACTGGAAAAGCTGGTGAACCGAAGATCGCCCGCAAGCGAAACGGATGTGTATTGCGGCTCGTATTGATACGTATCCGGGGGATTGGTCTTTGGGGGAGGTGGATTCGGATCGAAGTGCATATCGACAGTCGTGCTCATACTGCTGGGTGTCACCGCGGGAAGTGTCGTGGGGTTGGAAAAATCCGGACTTGTATCCCTCTGAATCTGGAAGCTCGAGGTGGAGCCGCTGCTCTCGCCCCAGGTGAGCTGCACGTTGTCCGGCTGGCCGGTGTCGCCCGGAACGGCGACGGCATAGAGGGAATCCGGGGCGGCGGGAAGGACCGCCGGGGCATCGGCATTGGCGTAATCCGACCAGTCGGACGGTTGTTCCGCGTCGTTGGCCGCCTGTACGTGGTAGTAGAGCGTCTGCCCGACGCTGACGCCGGAAAAATCGGTGTCGCTGTACCAGGTGGTGCTGCCATCGACCGTGTAATCACGCACGTCATCGATAAAGGATGAATCGGTGGCCCGTTCGACGGTGTAGTGCGTGACGTTGTCCTGGGCGTCCCAGGAAACGGTGATGTCCGCCTCTTCGCCATCCGGGCTGGCCGTGGCGACGACGTTTGCGGGGGCATCCAGCGAGCCGGTGATCGGAGCAGCCACATTAACCGTGTCCAGCGTCAGCGGGGCATCAGCGGCGCTGGCGGAAAGAGGCGCGGATGTGCCCTTGCCGAGATTCGCGTCGATGTAGGTGAAGTCGTCGCCGGTGACGGTGTCACTGAAGTTCGTGTCGCCGCACAGAATGGCAATTCCCGCGGGGGGCGTGGTGCCGAGGTTCACATCGACGGCCATGTAGTCATCGCCGGTGACCTGTCCGTCCAGGGTGTCATCGCCGAAGTAGGTGTACTTGCCAATGATGGCATTGGGACTGACGGTGTTTCCTGATCCCCTTGGCCAATCGGACAAGCCAAGGCCCCACTCGTCGGCCTTCACCTTGTTGTCCATCAATTCGAGAATGGTGTCGCCGCTGCTCTGCCCGGCGGTGGAGATGATGCCGGTCTTGGTGTCATCCGGCGAGCGGGAATAGCCGTCCAAGACCGATTGCCGAACCGTCGTAAAGTCGGCGGTTGGGTCCTGCACCACCAGATCGTGATTGTCGGTATCGACGATATCCCCGCTGGTAAGGTTGGCGTCCTGGGATCGCACCACGTATTGCGTTCCCGTCCCGCCGGCCGGGTTGAAGCTCATCTGCCCGGCGAGGTTCGACCACAATCCCGTGGCCGTGGGCGTGTAGGTGCCGGCGGTGTCATAGGTATGCGTGGCGGAGGTGACTGTATCGCTGACGCTCAAGCTCGTGCCATCGCCCCAGTAGACGATCCTGCCCGTGCCATCCGGCAAGCCCACCTCATAGCTTTGCCCTGCTTGCAGGCCCACATCCTGAGGATACAGCGCCCCGGTCGTATCCTGGAACGGACCCATTGCCTCTGCACCCGCCGAAAGCGATGCAAACGGATCAGCAGCAGATGGGCCGATCTGGGCGGTGCTGGAGGAAAGTGCCGCCGGTTCGATTGTGCCCGTAACCTTCGCCAGGCGATCCACGGCGTTGCGGCCGTTGGCATCGTATTCGTAGCCCCTGGTGCCCGAGCCATCGAGGGCGTCGCCGGTGACGTGGATGCGGCCATCGGTGAGGACGGATGTGACGATGCCGAAGCCGGGATTCCTACCCACGCCGGTGAGCAGGTGGCCATTATCCGCAAAAGTCGAATCCAGCGTCCCATCGGGATTGAGGCGGGCCAGGACGACCTGATAGTCGTTTGAATTGCCCGAAGTCATGGCAAACAGAAGGATCTTGCCATCGGGGCGCAGGCTCGCGTTGAGCAGCGTGTCGGAAGGCGTGCCGAAATCGACGGTCACCTTGCCGTCGCCGCCACCGAAGGGCAAATCCAGCGTGCCGTCGGTATTGTAGCGGGCGAGGGCGAGATTGCCGCTCGCGTAGCCGGCGACGAGGCGCTTGCCGTCCGGCTGCATGATCTCCCGCACGAACTGGCCGTTCGTGAACGGGAACTGGCCCGGCCCGTACAGGGTGGGTGCGGTAGTCACCGCCTAGTTGGTGCTGGTGTAGGCAGTGAGTTGATCCTCGATGCTGCCGGCAGTCGGCAGCGCGCTTAGAAGCTGGCGGCGCTCCAGAGTTTCACAGATGGCACGATGAAGCACTTTCCCGGCAAAGCGGGAAACGGCGAGAGTATCCTTTGGCATGTTGTTCCCCTAATGTTCCGCCCCATGTGTGAGATCCTCCTCCCATAGAAGGAATCACAGAGCACTTTACACAGCCCGGCGTAGAACACGAGAGTAATTTGTCTCTTGTTTCCTCTTTATGCTGTGGCATTGTGCCGCAGGCTGATTGGCTCAGGTGTGCGGCAACTGATGGTTTGGCATGCTTCCGATTGCTGGCGCCCGCGATCTATCCGGGCAGTTTCGTCATCACGTTGTTGGCGGCCGGTGATGATCGGCTCCTGGTGCGTTGCCTATGCGTTCTCATACGGTTTGTGATCAACGGGTGGGCCGGCAGATCTTGCGGGCATGGGCGAGCGTGCGTCCGCCTGGAGCGCAGGGCTTCATCCCGATGGGTATGGATGACGGATGGGGATCGGTTCGGGCAGGCGGCGCGGGGGGCTGGCAACTGCACCGGTGAGCCGCAAGGTTGTGCTGGAGGCGGGGGGCGCCTGGCGGGCGGAGGCGGATGGGAAACCTGGTTTCGCGTTTCTTTGACGTGTGGGAGCAGGGGGCGGTCGGGGATGGCAAGACGCTGGATGCGGCGGTGGTCATTCTGGGGGGGGGTAACCTTTGGCCGCTTTGCTGCTACGACAAATTGTCATGTTCGGACCACCATGTCGTCAGATCGGGCAAAAACGGGGTCGGCGGCCGGGTGGGGAGGGTACGGTACTACAACGGTGAGAGTACGGTGTGAGTCGGGAGCCGAATCGGACGCAACACAGGAGCACAACATCCTGTGTTTCCGTGTTTTCACGGACGGGCTCGGGGCCGGATTGCCTGGATAAGAGGGGCGGTGGCCGTGCCCTTTCCGGCCCATCGCGGGGGTGCGGAAAGTGCATAAGACGCTCCAGGTGACTGTCTTTTTCGCCCACGGCATGGTGGTCTGCGCTCGGTGAACCGCATCTGTAATTTGGCCGGCGGGGTCGTCACACTGCCCGCATGAAGAGCAATTCACCTCCCGCGGGCAAAGGCCCGCATCGTGATCCGGCCGGGGAGCGGTCCTGGCGTCGGCTTCTGAAGCAATTCGCCGCCTGCTGATCCGCGGCGGATGCCATCGCGATCTGCTCCGGAACGTCCTTGCCGTGCTGGGGGGCTGAGGTGCTGGTTCTGCCCATGAGCATGGCACTGGCGACCCCTAAGTCTGACATTGTGACGCGAGCGGGTTTGCACGGTGTGGGTACGGTGTGGGTACGGGGAGGGTACGGGGAGGGTACGGTGTGGGTCGGTCGTGAACCGGTTGTTTTGCACAAGCGGATGTCAATATGTCGTATGGGCGCCCTGATGTCGCTCCCTGGAGAACATGGGGTAGATGTGTTAAATGGGAAGAATGGGTGTCGGGGGACGGCGATCGGGGGTGATGATAGGCTACCGGGTTGTGACCGGTGCATTGGGCGGACCTGCAAGACTTTGATTTCAGCCCGCAGCGCGGGATCGGTTAGAATCGCCCCCACCCATGCGGCGGGAAATTTCCCTTTTACTTTTCATCCTCTTTTTTGCCGGCGCCGCTGCCGCCTCGGGCCAGGCGCGGATTACGCTCGATGTGGGGTGGGAGAACCACTATCGCGCGGGGCGGTGGAATCCGGTTTATGTGACCGTGTCATCCGGCGCACCGCGGACGGTGGTGCTGGAGACGAACGTGCCGACGGACCGGCGCTATGCGCTGGACATCCGACAGGCGGTGACGATCAGCCCGACGCCGATCCGGGTGCCGCTGTATATGCCGCTGTCGTACTCGCTGATGGACTCGACGGTAACAGTGAAGGACGCCGAGAGCGGGCGGCGGCTGGCGTACGCGGCACTGGCGGACAACCCTTTCACCCAGCAGCCGGGGCCGGGGCGAAATCCATCTGTCGTCGCGGGGAACGACCTGTTCTTTGGCATGGGCGGCTCGCCGACCACCGAGCGGATGGCCCAGTCGCAGTTTCAGTTCAGCAACACCAATGTGGGTTACCTGCGGCCCGAGGAGTTGCCGGCGGTTCCCATCGGCTACGACGCGCTCGACCTCTTGATCCTCAATGAGCCGGACCTGCGGCTGCTGGCCGACGACCAGCAGCGGGCGATCGTCACCTGGGTGCGGGCCGGGGGGAACCTCCTGATCTGGCCGGGGGCCGATCCGGTCCCGGATACCAGCCCGCTGGTCGATGCGCTGCCCTGCCGGATGGGCGAGAACCAGGTGGTCGAGGTCAGCCCGCAGACGCTCAAGGCGGCGGGGCTGCCGGAGCGATTCGGGCGACTTGCCGGACGCCTGCTCATGCCGATGCCGGATGCCCATCGCGTTCAGGTGTTCAAGGGAAACAGGGAAATTGCGGGCTATCGCGGGCGCGCGGGATTCGGGCAGATCGTGGTGCTGCCGGTGGATGTGTCGCTGCTGCAATTCGATTCTCGTACGCAGCAGGAAGACTTCTGGCGGCGGCAACTCGAGGGGATGATCAGGATCCCGGAACAGAATGCCGGCGGCAACCCCAGCTCCGCCTGGGCCCAGGGCATCGCCGACGTGCGGCATCAGAATGCGACGGCCCGGGCGATGAACATCATGGGCGCGATTCCGGGGGCGGGGGCATTTGGATTTTCCTACATCGTCGCGGTGCTGGTGGCGATGATGGTGCTGGTGGGGCCGGTGGACTGGTTCGTGCTCAAGCTGACCAACCGCCAGCCCTGGACCTGGGCGACGACCGCGGGGTGGGCGGGGCTGATTACGCTGGGCGCGATCTTCATCGGGCATCTGTTTAAGAGCGGGGACCTGCACTTTCGCACCATGAGCGTGATCGACGAGGCGGACGGCAGCCGCGTGGCGGCGCTGGATCTGGCGGCAATCTATTCGCCGCGAACCACGAGCTACGAGATCGCCTGCGATCCCGAAAGCTGGTGGCGGCCGGCATCGGACACGCCGCCATGGGCCAGCGGCGGCGGGCTGCAGATCGACGTGCCCTGCCACCAGGATTTCCGCGGCAGCCGGCTCTTGCCGCTGAGCATGAACGTGTGGAACCTGCGCTATCTGGAAGGCATCACCTACGCCACCGAGCCCGCGATGCTCGATGCCGAGCTTGCCCTCACGGGCAGGAAAAGCGACACCGTCTCCGGCTCGATTAGCAACCGTTCCAAGCGGACTTTGACGCATCTGCTGATTCGCACTTGCGCCGGCGTTGCCCGGATCGACGGGGAACTGGCTCCGGGTCAGACAATCGGCGTCTCCGGGGCGCTGAAGCGGACGGACCAATTTCAGATGCAGAACTTCAACAGCCCGTCGTATTATTACGGTCGCGGGATACCGGCGCCGCAGACGCAGCCCACATCATCCGATCTGGCGCGAACCGCGGAGCTGGCGGCCGAGCGCTCGATGCGGATCGAGCGCCTGCTGACGGCGGACCACACACTGGGCTGCATCTATGCCCAGAGCGATGAGGCGCCGGCAACCGTGAAGCTGGTGGGGGAGGCGCCGCTCGAGCAACATTTCACCGTGGTTCGCAGCCTGGTGCAGCTGGGGCATCCTGAAACGAGGGAGCAAGCGCATGACTGAGGCTGATGCACCCATTGCCGAAGCCCCCCTGCCGCCACCGGAACCGACCAGCGCGGCGGCGGACGAGGCGATCGTCACCCAGGGCCTGACCAAGCGCTATGGTTCTTTGACGGCGCTGGACAACCTGAGCCTGACGTTGAACAAGGGGGACGTCTTCGGCTTCATCGGTCCCAACGGGGCGGGCAAGAGCACGACGATGAAGATCCTGGCGGGGCTGCTCAAGCCCAGCGCCGGCCGGGCGTTGGTCCTGGGCAAGGAGGTCGGCGTCAACGGCGATTTCGTGCGGCGGAATATCGGCTATATGCCGGACTTCTTCGGCGTGTACGAAGACCTGACCGTTTTTGAGTACCTGGAATTCTTCGCAAGCGCCTATCACCTTCCGCGGCGGGCGCGGAAGAAGGTCGTCAATGACGTGCTCGATCTGACGGACCTCAAGTACAAGAGCGGCGCGATGGTGAATTCGCTTTCGCGCGGGATGCAGCAGCGGCTGGGGCTGGCGCGGGTGCTCGTGCACGACCCGCCGATCCTGCTGCTCGATGAACCCGCCAGCGGGCTCGATCCCCGTGCCCGCATCGAGATCCGTGAGCTGCTCAAGGAGCTGCAGCGGCTGGGCAAGACCATTCTCGTCTCCAGCCACATCCTCTCGGAACTGGGCGAATTCTGTAATAAGCTGGGCATCATCGAGCGCGGAAAGCTGATCGTGACGGGCACGATCGAAGAGCTGGTGGCACGGGCCCGGGCCCACCCCGTGATCTCCATTCAGGTTCAGGGCGAGCATGACCGGGCGGCGCTGGTGCTGGAGTCCGATGCGCGGGTCGAGCGGGTGGAGAAGGTCAATGGAGAGCTGCTGGTGACGCTGACGGATCGACAGCAGCATCACCATTTCCTGATCGAGCTGCTGGTGAAGAGCGAAGTGCCGCTGCACAGTGTGGCGCCGCAGCAGCTCAAGCTCGAGGATGTTTTCCTGCGATTGACCAGGGGAATCGTGCAATGACCGGCTCAAATCAACCGAGCGAACGGCGCAAGCGCAGCGGGGGCGGACCTCGTCGAGGCCCGCCCCCGCACCGTGCCCTCCCGGCACGATTTCTCCACTCCGGAAGGTTATTTCGACGGAGCCGCGCCGCCGGAGCCGCCGGAGCCCAGGCTTTCAGCGGCAGCCTCATCGCCATTGGACTCGATCTTGCTCATGCGCGCCAGCGTCTCGGCGGAAGGATGAACCGTCGCGGGGTTGGTGCCCTCGACGAACTCGATCTTCTCATTGGGCTGGAGGCTGTCCTTCAGGTAATCGCGGACGGCCTGCTTGCGCTTCTCGAGCAGATCACCGTGGCCGTCGTTGACGAGGTAGATCGTCATCGACTTGGCCTCGGGGCTGGCGGCAAGCATGAGCGAAAGCTTCTTCCTGCCCAGCGACGTCAGGTCGGCGCCGTCGAAGTGGGCCGGGTAGAGCATTCCATCGTCCCGCGCGCCGTTGGCGGCCTGCATATCCGCCATGCGATTGACGGCGCTGTGCGCTGGTCGGGGAAGAACGCCTGCTGTTCCGCTTCGCGCTTTTTGTCGGAGCAACCGGTCAGCAGGAGCACCAGCACACCGGTCAAAAGGTACGTGAGTTTCATTGCAATCCTCTCTTTCGAGGGAGCGATCCGGTCGTACCGGCCGCCTTCCCGTTTTCTTTGGCGTTGGTCTTACAGCATTCCGGCTTTCTTCAGTCCAATAACGACCGGTCCAGCCAGGACGATAAAGGTAGCCGGGAAGATGAACAGGACCAGGGGGAAGCTCATCTTCACGGACGCCTTGGCGGCGAGTTCCTCTGCGGCGTGCTGCCGCTGCGTACGCAGGGTGTCGGCGTGGATCCGCAGCGCCTGGCCGATGCTCGTGCCGAAGCGCTCGGCCTGCGTGAGCATGGCGGCGAGCGATTTCAGCGCATCATTGTCGGTTCGATTGCCCATGTTCTTGAGCGCATCGGTCCTGGCGACACCGACGCGGGTTTCCATATGGGTCACGGCTAGCTCTCGGCTGACGGCGGGATGGGCGATGGCCATTTCCTGGCCAACGCGCTGCATGGCGGCGTCGATGGTAAGGCCGGCCTCGACGCAGACGACCATGAGGTCCAGGGCGTCGGGCAGCCCGTAGTTTAACTGCTTCTGGTTGGAATTGACCTTGTGGGTGAGCCAGAGGCGGGGGATGAGGTAGCCGATCAGGCCGCCGACGGACAAGCCAAGGAGCATCATGTTGCTGGCGACGCCGATGGCGTAGCCACCGAGGATGCCGCCGCAGAGGAAGATGACCTTGGCGCCGGTGAGGAGCTTGACGGCCTGCGGGGAGTAGATGCCGGCGCGGCCGAGGTTTTTGCGGAGGCTGGACTGCTTCTCGCGGGTCTTGGGCATGAACGGCTGAGCCGCAGCCTGCCCGAGCTTTTCGAGCAGCGGCTTGACGCCCTTGGATTCGACCATGACGGGCGAGCTGCGCTGCGGCTGCTGCGGGGTATTCAAGCGGCTGCGCAGCTTGTCGTCGTTGCTCCCGACGAACAGCCGCGAGATCAAGAACGCGATCATCGCGACCGCGCCGAAGATACAGACGATGAGAATGAGCTGTTGCTGTGGCATCTTACACCTTTACCGTCGTGATCTTGCGGATCGCATAAAGCCCCAGACCCTGAAGGACGACCGCAGCAACGAGCATCTTGTGTCCGAGCGGCGTGCCCGTGAGGTTCTTGGCGTAGGCCGGGTTCATGAACGAGACGAGGAAGAACATGACCGCCGGGAACGCAACGAGGATGTATCCCGTGAAGCGTCCTTCGGCCGTCTTGGCTTTTACATGCTGCTGGAGCCGGATGCGCTGGCGGATCATGGAGCTGATGTTCTTGAGGACCTCGGAGAGGTCGCCGCCGGTCTGGCGCTGGATCAGGACAGCGGTAATGAAGAAGGCGAAGTCCGTGGACTCGATACGGGTGGCCATGTCCTTGAGCGCCTCTTCCAGAGGTTGGCCGAGGGAGTGCTGGTCGTAGCACCGGCGAAACTCGCCGCCGAGGGGCTGGGGAAGTTCCTCGCTCATCATCTGGATGCCGGTGGAGAAACTGTGACCGGCTCGGAGGACGCGCGAGAGGAAGTCCAGCGATTCCGGGATCTGCTCCTGGATCATGCGCTGGCGGTGGGCACGCTTGTTGCTAAGCACGAAAAAGGGCAGCGAGAAGCCAACGAGCCCTGCCGCGAGGGCAACCGAGGGGATTCCGACAAAGAAGAAGGTGATCAGTACGCACAGGAGTGCGATTCCGGCGGCAATCTCCAGAAAGAGCGCGAGGGTCATCTCGGGCCACGCCTGGACGAGCTTCCGATAGAGTCCCTGCAATGGCGAGAGCTTGATGAGCAGCGCGCTGAGGCCGCCCGCTTCCAATTGAAGGGTGATGGAAAGCGGCAGCGAATTCTTTTCACCGATGGTAGCGCCTCCACCGTCGGTGAGGCGCTGCTGGAGCTTCTTTTTTTCCCCGCCGCCGCCGAAGAGTGCGGCGGTGAGGCCCCAGACGAAGAGGATCACGACCACTGCGATGAGGATGGGCAAAAGGAGCGGATTCATGAAGCATCCATCGCGCCCGAGGCGCTCTTCAGTGAGCCGCGATCTCCCGCCGGTGGAAGAGATCCGCCGGCAACAGAATTCCGCGTCGCTCGATCCGATCCGCACACCGCGGGCGGATTCCGTTGACCATGAAGACGCCAATGGCATTCCCTTCTTCGTCCACGCCGCGCTGCTCGAAGAAGAACAGGTCGTGCATGGTGATGTTGTCACCCTCCATGCCGGTGATTTCGCTCACGGAGACGACCTTGCGCTTGCCGCCGGGCAGGCGGCGGGCCTGCACGACGATCTGGATGGCGTTGGCGATCTGAGTCCGCAGGGCGCGCATGGGAATTTCAAATCCAGCCATAGCGATCATGACCTCGAGGCGCTGAAGGGCGTCGCGGGTGTTGTTCGCGTGGACGGTGGTCATCGAACCCTCGTGGCCGGTGTTCATGGCCTGGAGCATGTCGAGGGCTTCGGCGCCGCGGCACTCGCCGATAATCACGCGGTCGGGCCGCATACGCAGACAGTTCTTGATGAGGTCGCGCTGGGTGACTTCGCCCTTGCCTTCGATGTTGGGTGGACGGGTTTCGAGGCGCACGACATGCGGCTGCTGGAGCTGCAGTTCGGCGGCGTCTTCGATGGTGATCACGCGCTCGTCGGCGGGGATGTAGCGGCTGAGACAGTTGAGCAGCGTAGTCTTGCCGGAGCCCGTGCCGCCGCTGATCAGGATGCTGCACCGCGCCTGCACAGCGGCGGAGAGGAAGTCCATCACGGGCGGGGGGAATGCCCCGTGGCGGATGAGGTCTTCCAGTTGCAGCGGGGTGGCGCCGAAGCGGCGGATGCTCATCGCCGGGCCGTCGAGCGCTAAGGGCGGGATGATCGCGTTGACGCGGCTCCCGTCGGCGAGTCGGGCGTCCACCATCGGGCTGATTTCGTCCACGCGACGTCCGACTTGCGCGACGATGCGGTCGATGATCTGCCGCAAGTGCGAGTTGTCGCGGAAGCGGACGTCTGCAAGGTCGAGACGGCCACGACGCTCGCAATAGATGCGGTCGTAGCGATTGACGAGGATGTCGCTGATCGCGGAGTCTTTGAGCAGCGTCTCGAGCGGGCCCAGGCCGAACGTCTCGTCCATGACGTCGTCCATGAGCTTTTCCTGCTCAGTTGAGGCGAGCAGGCCCTTTTCGTTCTGGCACAGTTCTCGAATCAGAACCCGCACCTCGGATCGCACCGTATCGGGAGGGAGGGAGCGAAGATTCTGCACGTCGAGGCGCTCGACCAGTTGCTGGTGGATCCTGACGCGCAGCTGCTGCAACTGAACCTGGCGCTCGCCGATCGGCGTCGGTTTATTGTCCGGCATGGGGGACGGACGAACCGGTGTCATGGTCGAGACAGCCGGTTTGGCGGTCGCCGCCGGTGTCGTCGTGCCCGGCGGTGCGACAATCTCGGATCCATCGCTTGGCGGCGGTGGGGGTGGAGGAATTACCGGCTTAGTCGCCGTGCCCGATCCTGTTTTGCTGAACAATCCCATCTCTTGACCTCTTCACTCTTTCCCAGACCGATCTTCCGCGGCCGCCCGATGCGACTGCTGTTCATGCCGCGTTCGCTTGCGCGGCCCGCGTGCCCGTAATGGCGTCGGCCAGGCTGGTGAGGCTGGCGCTGATTTCCGTGCGCGGCGCCCGCAGGACCACGGGCTCGCCGTAGTTGATGGCAGCGATGGCGTTGCGGAAATCGTTGGGAACCATCCAGGAGATCTTCAGGCCTAATGCCCGCTCGACTTCGGACGGCTCGATGTCAGAGCCCTTCTTCACGTAGCGGTTGACAACGATGCGGATCTTGTTCTGGTCGATGCCCATGCGGCGCATCGCGCCGACAAAGCGTTCGGCGTTCTTGACGCTGGGAACGTTGAGCTGCATCACGATCAGGTTCTCGTCCGCCATCTGGAGCGTGGTCAGATAGAGCGGATCGATGCTCATGATCGAGTCCACGACGATGTAGTCGAAGATACGCGCCAGCACGTTCAGCAGGCGGACGACGCCAGGCTGATCGACGCGGAGCGCATCTTCCGGCTGATCCGGGCGGGCGAGGATTGCAAGCTGGCTCTTCTGGTGGATGACGAGCGCGTTGTCGAGCAACTGCTTGTCCACCTTGTCCGCGCTTTCCATGACGTCGGAGAGGGTGTAGCGCGGGCGGACATCGAAGTAGCTTGCCACGCCGCCCCGGATCAGATCGAAATCGAGCAGGACGGTCTTGTGCTTCTGGGCGAGGCTGGTGGCGATGTTGCAGGCCATGGTGGTGGACCCGCAGCCGCCCATCGTGGGAATTACGTGAATCAGCTTCTTGCAGCGCTTGCCCATGCCGTGGATCGAGGCGACGCGTTCGAGCGATTCACCGAATTTGGTTTCGCTGATGGGAAGCGGGATGAATTCCTTGACGCCCTGGTGCATCGCCTCCATGAGGAGGTTGGCATCGAGGGTCTGGCTCATGACGAAAAAGCTGACGTTGGGGAACTGACGCGGCAGATTGCCCAGCTTCTTCAGGTTTTCCTGCGCTGCCGGATCGAGGTTGACGATGACCAGTTGTGGCGCATCGGCCCGCGAGAGCGTCGCCGGGAGTCCCTCAATCGACGGGAGTAACCCTGTGGAGGTGACTCCGAAGCTGGCCAGGAAGTGGGCCAGTTCCTGGCGATTGGCGTTGTCGCCGTCGATGATGACACTGTTCAGTTGAATGTACATATCGCTCGTCCCTCATCCAGACACACTGCAGAACACTCGTCCCTGACCGCGACACTCATTGCTCGCCGCGCCGGAGCATGGGCGGGCGGCGTAAATCCATGCCGCCCGTGATAAAGCGGGCCATTTCGCTGCCACGCCGGCATCACCTTGATGGAGCTGGCATCGGCGACTTCAGCAGGCTTGGGCGTGCTGATGTCCGTGAGCGGGGCGTTTTCCGGCTGGGCGTCGGCCACGGAAGCCGGCTGAGTCGTGGCGTTGGCGACGTCGGAATCCTTCGCCCGGGCGCTTACCACCGACGGCTCGGTCGTTGCGGTGCCCGCGATCTGTGACGGAATTGCCGGTTCGATCGCCAGAGGCTGGGTCGCGGGAACCTCAGCGATCGCGGGCTGTGTGGTCGCGCTTTCGGCGACTGCGGGCTCAGTCACGGGAGCCTCCGCCACCGAAGGCGCGGTGGCCGGGGCGTTGCCAATCTCTGTTTCAGCCGGCGTGGTCATCGCGGGTCGGGTCGAAGGCATTTCGGCAACGGCGGGTTGCGAGGTTGCTGCCTCCGCGACGGCAGGCTCGGTCGTTGGAGCGGCAGCAATCGCCGGCCGGGTCGTCGCCGTTTCTGCGGCGACGGGCGCTGTGGTTGGAACACTCGCCACCACGGGTTGAGTCGTCGCGGCATTGGCGATTGCCGGCTGCGTTGAAGGAACCCTGGCCATTGCGGGCCGCGTGGTCGCGTGCTCCGCCAGCGAGGGCCTGGTCGAAGGCGCGGCCTTGGCGATCGCCGAAGGCGCTGTAGTCGGGGCGGCGTTGCCGGCATCACTCATCGGCTTGCCATCCCGGTCCTGCACGCGCTGGACGGGAATCTCTTCCTGACCGCCAAGATCCTGCTGAAGGAACAACTGAGCCTCGCTGGGATGGCGCCAGTGCTCACCCGGAACCGCGGAGACCTGGTCGGGATTCATCGCACCGACGATCTTCGGCGTGACCAGGACGACTAGCTCGGTTTCCTTGCGCTCATAGCGCACGGAGCGGAAAAGGGCACCGAGCACGGGAAGGTCGCCAAGTCCGGGAACCACATCTTTCGATGCGGCCACGCTGTTGTTCAGCAGTCCGGCAATGGCGAAGGTCTGTCCATCATTCAGTTCGATGACCGTGGTCACGGTACGCTTGTTGACAATCGGGATTCTCGACCCGCTGATGACCAGGGGACTGGAAAAGTCGAGGTCCGAGACTTCGGGCGTCAGCTTCAGACGAATGCGCCCATCGCCCAGGACGACCGGCACGAAGCTCAAGCGCACACCGAACTCGCGGTAGTCGATCGTGATGGTGGCGGAACCACCGGTTCCGCTTTGCGGGACAGGAACGGGGAACTCACCACCAGCCAGGAAGCTGGCCTTCTGGCCACTCATTGCCACCAGATTGGGCTCGGCGAGGATGCGGGCGAGGTTGTTCTGTCGAAGGGCCTGGATGAAGTACCGGAACGCGACGGCTCCGGCCTGGCCGCTGCCGAAGAGCGTTACGCCGGTGCCCACCGACTGTGTTCCAAGCGCACCAGTCGTGCCATCCGTAAAGCCGCTGGGCGTGATCTGGCCGACGTTGCTGCCCAGGGAGAAGATTCCATCGCTCATGGCGAAGTCCACGCCTAACTGGCTGGTTGCATCGCGCGAAACTTCGGCGAACTTCACCTGGAGCATGACCTGCTGGCCGCCGCCGACTTCGAGGAAATTCAGGACCTTGACGCCGTAAGCGGAAGCGGCGCTGACCGCCTGCTCGGCGACGGTCGTATCGGGCACCTTGCCGCGCAGGGCAAGAGAGCCGCCGACGTCCGCGACCTCGATATTGGCCGAGGGGAACATGGCCTGGAGCTCGTGCTGAAGAGCGCTCAGATCCATCTTGACGCTCACGTCGGCGACCTGCGTGCGGTTCTGGTCGTCCCAGACAATCACCTGGGTCGTGCCGGGCTTCTTGGCCGTGACGAGGATGTTCGTGGGGCTGACGGGGGTGACGTCGGCAATTTCGGGCTGGCCGACGCTGACCGATTTGTAGGGACGGTTGGTGGTCAGAACGGTGCTCTTGTTCATGACCAGTTGCAGCTTGCCGTCCTTTCCGAGTCCGTCGGAGATCAGGTTGGCGCGGGCGGTCGGCGCGCTCTGCGCTGCGGCGCGCTGCTGGCGCTCTGCGCGAGCGCCGGGCTCACCGTCCATAGCAGCGACAGCGCGCAGGTTCCCAGCAATCCGATCGTGCGCCCGACCGAACGGCGGGTCTTCGCTTCATGCTTGTGTGTGTTCTGGCTCATGACGTCATCCCTTTGACTGATTTTCGGAGCTTCCCGGGTTGGTTATGCGGCCTGTCTAGTGAGTCGCATCCTTCAGACCCGACTGGGTGGACACCTCTGCCGACGGCTGCGGCTCTGCGGTCTTAGGCTGATCCAAGGCGACGGTGCTCTCCGCGCCGCCGCGGAAGACCCGGACCATGTATTTCTGGTCGGCGGGCTTGGTCGTTGCCGCAGAGTCCGCGAACGGATCGCCGATCTCGGTCGCCGGCTTTGTGGCAGGCGTTGCTTTGGCAACCTGCTCGGCCGCCTTGCTGGTTCCGCACAATTCGCCCAGCGTCACGCCGGCGACTTTCGGCGATCGACTGATCGCGGGCTGAACGCAGGACCAGCCGGGGACGGCCGGTCGCCGTTGCCAGCTCGATCGCCTCGGCCTGGTCGAGGGTGACCAGCACAGTGACGCTGCGACTGATCTGGGGCGGCTGGTTGGGATCCTGATTGTCCGGCTGTTGAGCGGTCAGATGCTGGCCCACTGCGGTGACCTTCACGTCCTGGACAATCGCCCGCGTGACCTGCTTGTTCTCGGATTGAATGGTGGCCAGCACGTCCACGTGGCATCCGGGCGTGAGCAGACCCGCGACGCCGCTGAACTCGTTGACCTCAATGGTGATCGCTCGCATGCCGTCCGGGACCAGCGCCTGGAGACCGGCGCCGGCACCCTGCGGGGCGAGTTGGGCCTCGAGGATGGGCTGGCCCTTGACCATGTGCGTGCTGGCCACCCGTCCTACCAGCGCCTGCACATTATTGAAGGAGCCGCTGGCAACCGCGTCGGGACTGACCTGCCCTTCGGTAAGGTCGTCGGCGTTGATTTCGTGACCGGGCGCGATATCCGCCTTGGCAACCACGACCTTCGAGAGCTTGACGGTCTGCACCGGCGTCGGATGGTTCTGCGCCAGCATCATGTTCTTGGCCACCATTGCGGCGACCAATCCCAATACCACCGCGAGGCTCAGCGGAATCCATGTTTTCCAGTTCATAGCATCTCCGGGTTACGCAATGTCGCTCTACGCGTTTTCATGTTCGGTCTGATAGATTGTGCGGTTTAGGAGGGCCGGGAAATTTTCCGGGGTTATTGCGTAGCCCAATAACTCGCCCCCAATCACCGCTGTCTTGAAATCCGCTGAGCGTCGGGCGCACATTACCGGGCGGAAAACAAATCAGCTTTTACAGACGCGTCTCGATCGCTCGTCCGGCAAAAACAAAGAGCCCCGGATGAGACCCGGGGCCGAGCACGTTCAAACATCACTGGAAGCGCCATGGCCCGGCGTCATCCTTCCTTGCGCATCGTCGTAACGCCGGTAATCACCTTGTTGGTGGGAATCGCGCCGGTGGGGATTCCCAGCAGCGTTGAGGGGAAGATGTTGAATCCGACGGTGCCCCACTGCGCGGTGACGCTCACGGAGATCGCTGTTCCCGCGGCGGCGCTCGACCAGCCGGAAGGCGAAACGGTCGGCGCGTTGTATTTATCGCTGGGAAATCCGGCGGCCGACATGGCGTTGCTGACGGCGGTCGTGATGTCGCTCGTGGTCGCGCCGGCGACGATGGCGGCGCGGGCCCCTTCGCGGGATGCGCCCTGGAGCGTGTGCTTGATATACAGCACATAGCCGTATTCGGCAGTCAGGAAACTCAACCCGAGCAAAAGCGGCATCAGCAGGACCATTTCGATCAGGGATCCGCCGCTGCGCCGGGTGAGGATTTTCGAGCGTTTTGGTTGTGCGGTCATGTGTGTCACCTCCAGGAACGGGCCAGGAGAATCAGCATTGCCATCAGAACGGGCACTGCGTAAGGCAGCGGCCGATCGACCGAACGGCTGCTCTGGCCTGTGGCTTTCACGTGCTCCATCCCCAGGTCGCCGGCATGCGCCATATTGATGGCCAGCACGGTGCTATTGCGCATCAGGACTCGCAGGCGGCCCTGTGCCGCCGCCTGGGCGAGCACGAGGACGGCACCGATCACCGCCTCAAGCAAGAACAGCTGGAAGACGGCGGCCGGGCCGAGCCAGGCTCCGATTCCGGCAAGCAGCTTCACGTCGCCGCCGCGCAGCGCGCCGATAACGAACAGCACAAACGGCATGGCGAATCCGAGCAGAAATCCAAAGAGCGCATACCAGCCGGTCGTCGGCCCCAACCCTGCCGCGTTCACGCCGAATCCGGAAAGGATCAGGGTGAACGTGAGCCAGTTGGGGATCCGGCGGCTGCAGAGATCCGTTGCCGCCGCCCAGACAAGAAGCGCCAAGAGCGGCGCACAGACGAGCAGGGGATGCATCGTCATGGCAAATCCGCGGTCAGAGCGAAGCGTTCACGCTGGTCCACCGGGCCAGAGCCTTCCCGCCCACCGCGGTAATCATGGCGATGGCGCCGACGATGATCAGGCCGGCGATCAAGGCGTATTCGATCACCTCGCCGCCAGCCTCATCGCGCCAGGCACCAGTGAGCTTGTTCATCATCTTTGACATCACAAACACTCCCACCGGAGTCAAACCACCGAGCCCGGGCCGGGGGATTCCCCGGCTCCGGGCCCCAGAGGCTTGTGACGCATGAACTATCCAGGACACCCCGGCGCGTCTCGCCTCAGGGGTCCTGACCTCGCCGTAATCTGCTTACAGCGAGGAGTTGAGCGACGTCCAGCGGGCCAGAACCTTGCCGCCGACCGACGTGATCACCGCAATAGCGGCCACGACGATCAAACCAGCGATCAGGGCGTATTCGAGAACCTCGCCGCCCTGCTCGTCCTTGACCAGCTTCGTCAGAGTCGAAAGCGCCTTCATGTGTGGCTCCTTAACCGTAAGGCGACCTTCACACCGTGCCGGCACCACGCCGTTCGGCCGACCGCTCGGTCCAGACCTGCACGAGAGTGCGGAGCGGTTCGCGCCGTTCCGCAGCCTTCTCATCGACTGCTCATAGCCACCCCTTAACCGGCGCCCGCTTTTTCGGAATTTTTGTCTTTATTGGAATAGTCTGTGGTTTGTTGTCTGTTGTTTGCGGGCTGTTGGCTTTGGGCTGCTACGGACAGCGAAGCACAAGCGACAGACGACACATTATCAGACGTACATCCGCTCTTGCAGGAGGCTTGGGCCGGCGAAGCGTTGTTCCGATAACTCATCGAGGTTGAGATCTGCCGGCCAGTTGCCGCGCACGAGCAACTCCGCCATGGCCTCGCCGAGCGCACGGGACTGCATGACGCCGTGGGCGCTGAGCCCGCTGTAATTGAAAATGCCGGGCCGTTGCGGGACCTGGCCGACGATGGCCCCTTTGTCCGGCGACAGCTCGTAGTGCCCTACCCAGCCGCCGATCACGTTGCCTGCTTCGAGTGCGGGGATGCGCCGGACCAGCCGTGGCTTGACGTGCTGTTGGTAGTAGCCCGGACCGTGATGGGAGAAATCGATCGCTGCCGGCTCGTTGGGATCGCTCCAGCTTACGAGCACGCATGGTTTTCGGTCGCGCTCGTAGTGCCGGAAGTAGATGTCCTGGGGGTAGTCGAGGAAGAACGGCAGCGGTTCGAGGTCGACCGTGTCGCCGGCGACCAGAAAGACCTGGCGGGGGAGGGCGGTGACAGGCAAATTCCGCCCATAGAGCGCGGCAACGCGCCCGGCCCAGGGGCCGGCGGCGTTTACGATGCGCTCGGCGAAGATGAGCAGTTCCTCGGACGATTGCTCGGGACGCGGCTTGCCGCGTCCGCCTCGAACTTCCAGGATTGCCTTGATGCGGCGCCCGTTCACTCTCTTCAACGTCACGCGATAAGGCGGCTGATTCCCGGCCACCTGCACGACTTCCCACCGGTCCATGATCTGCACGCCGCCCTGCTGGGCATGATCGAGGTAATGCATCCGCAAACTGTGCGGCGAAAGCCTTCCATCGAGGGGCGTGAACGTCGCTCCCGCGAGATCCGAGAGGTCGCCGAGCAGACCGAAGCGCGCTTTCAGTTCGCGCGGGTCCATCTCTTCTACCGGGAGGCCAAATTGCTTCACAACCGGCAGGAAGCTGCGGGAGGCTTCCCATAACGGGGCATCGTACATCCAGAGATAGCCGCGCTGGCGGAAGTCCAGTTTCTTGGCATGGGCCAGATAGTACTTTGTGGACGCCAGTGAAATTTTGACGTTGATCGGCTCGGCGAAGGTGCAGCGGACGCCGCCGCCGTTCAATTCGCTGGAGGAGTATTTGCCCCACAGATCGACATCAACCAAGGCGACACCGGCGCCGGCGCTTCGATCGGCAAGCGAACATGCCAGCGAGGCGCCGGCAATGCCGCCCCCGATGATCAGCAGCGGAACCGAGTGCATTTTTTGACTTTATGCCGCAGCTACGGAGCAAACAATTCGAACGGGTTGGCGTCACAGGCTTGCCACCCAGTTGACGTAGCGCGGCATATCGAACTTGCGCTTTAATCCGGCGGCGTTCATGTAGCGTACGGTGCCGAAGACGTTCCGCTCGCCCCACGGCCGATCGTGCAGGCCGAAGACCCAGCCGACGTTGGCATAGGAATTCGGGTCGCGGCCGTCGATGAAGTATTTGTTGTTCAGGTGGAGTACCCGCTCAAATGCCTCAGCGGGCGAGCGCGTCCACTCCAGGATCTTCTTGCCCCAGTACATGCGCAGGGTGTTGTGCATGAAGCCGGTGCGGATCATTTCGCGCTGGGCGGCGTTCCAGTAGTCGTTCCCGGTTCTGCCTTGTTCAAGCTCTTCGAAGCCGTAGAGCTTTGGGCGCCGATCGCGGGCGTGCATGCGAGGGTCTTTCTCGCCCAGGCGGGGAGGGCGTCGAACTGGTCGTAGCGAGGCTCGTATTCGACCCAGTTGATCGCCAGCTCGCGTCGGATGATCAGTTCTTCGAGATAGGCGTCGCGGTCCGCCTGGGGCGCTGCGGAGTGCTTCACGGCCAGCGCGATGTCCAAGGGCGAGATTTGCCCGAAGTGCAGGTAGGCGCTCAGCAGGGAGGTGGCGCCATCACCGGGCTCGCGCCGGTCATGGGCGTAGCCGGCGAGCTTGTTGGTCAGAAAGTCATGGAGCAGTTTCTGGGCGCGATCTTCACCGCCGTAAAGACGAGATGAAGGCGCGACGCTGCGATCCACTTTGAGTTTCGCGAGCGCTGTCTCCCAGTCGCTGGGATCCAGATCGCACGGGAGCTTAAGTCCCAGCGACGGGACCTTCACCCGGTTATGGGATAGCGGGGTGGAGAATTCCGCCAGACGCTTATGAATCTTCGGCCGGATCGTACGCGCTGCAAACTCCGGCTCATTGCTTGCCTGCTCCACCGGTACGACGACGTCCGATTCAAGCTCGATGACCCTGCAGGCGGCACGATCCGCTACCGCGTCGCGCAGGCGCTTCTGGTGTCGCAGGTAGCCGCGGTCACAGACGACCAGGGCGGCGTCTTTCGCCAGCCGGAGCACTGCTTGTGCGGGCTGGCCGCGGCTTGATTGCCAGTTGTATACCCCGCCGCCGGAGGTTCCGTTTCACATCCGCCAGGCCCTGCAGCATGAATGCGTAGTGACGGGCGTTCGCCTCAGGGTAATCGTCCATCAAGCCAAATCCGACGATCAGAGGCAGCTTCCGCTCATTGGCGCACTCGATCGCCCATTCCAGTGCATGGTTAAAGCGCGTGCGTTGTGACGCCTGCATCCAGTACAAGACGAAGTTCCCTCTGCGGATCGGCCGATCGTTCAACGCCCGGACTCGCTGGCTCTCGATCATGGCTTCATCCTACGCCATCACTCATAATGCGGCCCCGCCAGTGCGGATGCGATGGGGTAGGCTTCGCCAGAGATGCTGGACTGTCGGAGCAATACCGATGCCTTCTGGTGGCCGTCATCGTGGGGAATCCGGATGACCTGTCCGGGTTGAAAACTGCGCTCAAGGCCCGGGGGGCCGGCGTCTTTTGTGGCGGACGTGCAACGGTGCTACTACGGTGTGGATGCGGTGTAGGTACGGTGTGGGTACGGTGTGGGTACGGTATAACCCGGCAGCAGGCCACGCGGTGGGCGAGCGGTCCTCGTCACCCCGGGCTGGAGAGGCCGGCGGCTTGATCGGGCTTGCGGCGGAGGTGATTTTGACGTTCTTCCCCTACGGCTGATATAGCCGTTTTTCAGACGAATCTGTGCGAACGTCGCCGTGCCCCATCTGCCGATAATCAGCTAGAATTCAGGTCATTCGCAGCCCAACCGGAGAATTCATGACCACCGCATCCGCTCCCGTGCGTCCTTCGGACAAAGCCGGCCACACGAACGTGCTAACCCCCGAGCAAGTCGCTTTCTATCACGAACATGGCTATCTCCATATCCCGGCTATGTTTGCGCCGGCTGAGACCGACGAGCTTTCCGATCATCTCAACTGGCTGATCGAAACCTGGGCCATCAAGGATCAGGGTTGGACGGGGCCATGGCGAAAGAAGTACATGGACGAGGCCACCGACAAGAAGAGCCAGCTCATTGCGCTTCATGACCTTCAGTATTACTCTGATGCCTGGGCTCGGGCGGTTACGAACAGGAAGCTCGCCGGGGCGATGGCGGATCTGCTAGATGGCGGGCCGGTGGAGCTCCATCACTCGACGCTTCACGTGAAGCCGCCGGAAACCGGTCATCCCTTCCCCATGCACCAGGACTGGGCGTTCTATAAACACATGGATAACCGGTATGCGGATGTGCTGGTTCATCTCGACGATACCCGGCACGAGAACGGTGAGATCCGTTTCGTGGATGGGTCGCACAAGCTTGGGCCCCTGGAACATGTGGTCAAGGACGATGCGGGTCGGGGCTGTACGCCACACCTGCCCGTCGAACGGTATTCGCTGCAGGACACGGTCGCCGTTCCCGCCAGGCGCGGTGACATCGTCGTATTCAATATCTTCACCATCCATGGATCGCACGTGAATACCACGGATCGGATGCGCCGGCTTGTTCGCGTGGGATACAAGCACCCGGACAATATCCAGACGGAAGGCCAATCGAAGGGCCGGCCGAGTTGGTGTGTATGGGGGCGGCGCTTGCAAGCGCAGGGACAGGCGCCCTTTCCCATGGCTTAACTTCCCATCGCTCCAAAGCATAGCGAGTCTGCACGCGGTTGCTGCCGGTAACGTTGCAGCGCGGGACGGCGTCCTTTAGCATGCCGCACGCTATGCTCGAATGTCCCCCGCAGTCCCTGGTGGAGTCAGCCTCGATGCATCTAAGAACCGGCATTCCGCTGCTGAGCGAGTTGGCCGCGCATCTGCGGAGCGACGCCTATCAACGTCACGTGGAGTTCAATCGGGAGTTCCTGGCAACGAACGATGCGGCGATGGAGAAGTACGGCAAGCTGTGGGCGAAGGACACATTTCGGCTGTGGAGCCGTCGCTGGGAATATCCGTTTACAGCGCAGCGAGTGATTGAATTTGCCGAGGGGCAGGCGGACGGACCGTTCCGCGTCCTGGATGCCGGCAGCGGTGTAACTTATTTCCCTTACTATATTTGCAGGGAAGTTCCGGGGGCACAGATCACGTGCCTGGACAGCAATCCGTCATATCACGAGATGTTTGCGGCGATCAACACGGCGGTACCATCGGCGAAGGTCACGTTCGTCGAGGCGATGCTTCAGAAGATGCCGTTGCCGGATGCGAGCTTCGATGCGATCTGCTGTATTTCGGTGCTCGAGCACACGAATAACTACAACGAGATTCTGGATGAGTTCGCTCGTGTATTGCGTCCGGGCGGGCTGCTCGTTCTGACGTTCGATCTGTCGCTGGATGGGAAATTCGAGGTGCCCAAGGAGCAGGCGAAGGACCTTCTTGCAGCCATCGGGAAGCAATTCCAGGAGCCGGCGGGAATCAATCTGATGTGCGAGCTTGATCGTATGGACGAAGGCCACCGTCAGGAAATCCTGACGACGGATTACTTCCGCCAGGTGCAGCCGGATCTCTTGCCGTGGAAGCACCCGATGCTGAAGGCAGCGCATGACCTGGTCAAGGGGCATGGGTGGACCGGCGGTTTCCGGTCCAAATCGGTATATTGCCTTGCGGTGACGCGGCGGGCGGCCTAGAAGCGCTGTGCCACATCGTGTGGGTGAATCGGCAGGCGGAGGCGGGTTTTGAGATTCGGCAGTTGCCATGACCTTATTCTCGCGCACGGTTGAATATGAAGCGGCGCCTGCCTGGGCGGCTCGATGGTTTCGTCTGCCGTTGCGGCGATTTGCGCTCGAACGGGACAAGGCGGATCGTTTCTGGTTTCCCGTTACTGTTTTTGCACTGCTCGTCCTCTACCTCCTTCTGCAGAACCCTTACTGGGTCCCGGCAGGAGACAGCGAGTTGTATGCGGCAGTGGCGCGGTCACTGGCGACGGGAAAAGGCTACCGGTTCAACGGCCAGCACGTTGCGATGATCCCGCCTGGCTGGTCGCTGCTTATGGCCGGCGTCATGAAGCTGACCAATTCGTTTCTGGCGCTGAAGCTTCTGACGATGACCTGCATGCTTGGGTCGCTCGCATGCGACTACTGGATCCTGCGCCGATTCGCATCTCCGGCCAGGACGGCGCTGGCGGTCGTGCTGACGGGGACGATTTCACATCTTTTCCAGGCGACCTATTGGCTGATCAGCGAAGGGTCGTTCTGCCTGAGTGTGAGCGCTGCGGTCCTATTGGCGCTGCAAGTGGCGGAGGGGCGCAGGGCCTGGTGGCGAGGAATTGTTATTACGTTCTTATGTATTGCGGCTGTTTCCATTCGATGGGCGGGGGTTTTGAGCATGCTGCTGGTGGTTGCAGCGCTATTGGACGGCCAATGGAGGCCCCGGCTGAATTGGCAATGGGTTCTCGCGGTGATCGCGATTGTGATCACGATCGCGACGTTTGCCGGCCTGCGCCGTGCCCTGCGGCCGTCGCCCGGGGAACTGGCGATTCAGAGCGACGTCATGATGGGCTCCGGTGAGGACATTGGCACTTCCGTCGATGAAGCGCCGGTGACTGGAGCGGCCAATCAAACGGCCAGAGCCTATCGACTAATTCCCCGGGGTAGCATCGTTGATCGCCTGGTCAACTGGGGGTGCTGGTACAGCTGGCTGTTCTGGCAGCCATTCCGTGCGGCGGGAGCCAGCCGGGTGCTCGGAGCCATTGCCATCCTGACGGGTTGGGCGGTGCTTCTTCTCACTGCGGTTACGACGATCGTCGCCTGCATGCAACGCCGCTGGCTCTGGCTGGCGATGGGGGGATATTGCGGCGTACTGGCGCTGGGCTGGCCGAGCGTCAATGCCCGGTATTACGTGCCGGTGGCATTTCTGATCACGCTGGGCGTTTTGCTGGGCGTTGGACAGCTTCAGATCTGGACTCGGAATGCAAAGCTGCGCAAGTGGATCTCCGCCGGGGGAATTGCGTTTGTCGCATCGCTGGTGCTGTGTAACGGCGCGCTGTATGGCGTGGAGGTCAGCGTTGCCCGTTCGGCGCATTTTGCCCAGCGCTATGAGACGGGATTGAACATGTCCTTGATCTCGGCCGGCGAATACCTCATGAACCTCCCCGATCCGCCTAAGGACGGCGAGATCGCCGTAAGCGGTCGCTACACGAACATGGATCATTCACGCCCAAGCCCATTTGCATTGCGTGTGCTGGCGCTTCTAACAGATCGGGTGATCCAGACGCCCCGGTATAAGATCACCAACGTCGTTCCAACCTCATCGTTTCACAATGGGAAGATACTGCGGCGATGGCTGTACGAGGACATCGATAAGCCGCGGGTAAAGTGGTATCTGTATCAGCCGCCGATCTCACCGTGGCGCATCTGGCACTTCCGGCTGGGGTGGTACCAGAAGTGGCAGACGGGTCGAGCGCCGAAGGAGACGGATTCCGTCTGGCACCTGTATAAGGTGGTGGAGGAGAAGCCGGAGAAGGGGAAGCACGCGGATCCCGGTGCACCGCCGGAGGTGAAGCTGATCGAGGTGATTCCGCCGCAGGTGACGAAGTATCCGACGCGGATTCCGGGGCTCTAGCTCGCCTCTCTCAGGCCACGGGAATCGATCTCCAGAAAAGGTCAAAAGTCGAGCATAGGCCACCTCCCCGCCCGGTGCGATCGCCAGTGCCGGGGCAATATTCCCCCGCTATGCGGCGATCTGCCAGACATCCTCACAAATCCTTCAGAGCCGGCCAGCCAAAATCCCCACGACATATTGACGTCCGCTTATGCAAACGCCCGGGGTCACACCGTACTCTCACCGTACCCACACCGTGCAAACCCCGCCGCGACAGAATGGCCGGAAAGGCGAAGGGAAAAGCACTTATGGCGCGTTCTGAATCCTCACCGCGCTCCCGCCCCCCCTCGCGGGAACCGCTCCACCCCTGCATCCAATTCCGCTGCGCCCTGGCTTGCTCATCTCTTGACCGGCCCGGTTGCCGGAGCGCTCGGCGCTTTGCCGATCATCTCGTCAATCGAGCCAACCTTCTGTGCGCCGACCGGCGGCTTGAAAACAAAAGTGCCTGCGGGAAGCTTCGGGTCAATCTGCCAATCGGTGAAATCGATCGTGAAGTTCTTTCTCATCTTCTGCTGATCGATCCCTTGCGTTTCTTCCATGGGCTCGTCAGGGACCACCCGGCGCAACAGCGGCTTTGCCCCTCCCTCGATCCAAACCGTCACGTTCAGCGGCGCGTGGGTAAACTCCAGCCGATCACAACTGACGCCATCGATCCTTTCCACGCCGTCGTACTTCGCGGACTGGACGATCTCCATGACCTCATGGAGGGGATCGTGTGCAAAGAGTTGAAGCGCCAGCATCACCCCATTCTGAGAAAGCCCTCCCGTTACCACCCCCTGCCCGTTCAGCGTCTGGTAGACATGAGCCGGTGCATCCTGGACGGTATACTTGTTGAACATCGCGACGCAGGTAAAAAGCTGCGTGCCATTGCAGATCACCGTGCCACCCGGCATCCCCGAGAGATGGGTGACGGCAAATTTGTTCGGCCGTTCCAGCGAAATGGAGTCGACACTGCTCATCCGGCTGCTCATGCCCTGCGATTCGAACGTCACTTCGTTCTTGATTTGCGCTGATGCGCTGCGCAGGGCTTGATAGAAATCAGTCATTCGCCGCAGCACCTCTTGAGCCTGCGGATCGATCACCGGATGGCTGCTTGGGCCCGTAGAGGGAGCGGGGGCCGTGGTCATCGCGCCCCGTGCGTGTGCGGTGACGACGCATAGGAAACTCACACCAACGCATTGCGCCTGCATCCATCGTTTCGGCAACATAACTCCTCCGCAAGTGAACGTAACGAAGTCTGCCCGCCTGGAATCTCCCGGCAAGAAGTGTACAGCGGCGTTGAGTTCTCTCCGCATAGCACCCCTCGCCTCACGGTGGTCGTGCAGCGCAGGGCAAACGGGAAATTCAGGTCAAGTCGATCACGCTCAATCAGCAGTATGCGCCGTTGTAGCTGGTGCTGACCTTCCAACTCGGCTGCCGTGTTTTCGACTCAATCCGCCGCATCGGTCAACCGGCCCAGTTGTTGGAACCGTCACTTAACACTACAGCGCTGGATCCTTCTTAAGTCCTTATCGGCTCATGTCTTTGCTCGCCGTTTCCAGCCGCCAATCGCCGACGCCGGGATGTAGAGTTAAAGGACCGCATGCTTCGGACAGAGCCCTCTCCCGCACCATCGAGGCGCCATCCAGCGCTGACTCGCCGCAAGCCCTACAGGGCCTTTTGGTCGCTTCGGCAACGCCTTGAACCCTGCGCTAAGGGTAGGAGCATGGCCCATCTCATTCAGGCAATATGACCCCGAGTTCGTCCGTAAAACATCCCAACAGAGGACATTCCGCTCCTAAGTTGCGCCCCAATCTCCTCCCGACTCACACCGTACTCTCACCGTTGTAGTACCGTACCCTCCCCACTCCTCCCCCAACCCGGTTTTTGCTCCTTCTGACGACCTGGTGGTCCGAACATGACAATTTGCCGCACCGGCAAAGCGGCCACAGGGGCCCTTTTAGCACTTCGGCGCTGGATCGTCCGTAAGTCCTTGTCTGCTCATGTGTTGACCGCAGTTACTGGACTGAAATCGCCAGCTTGGCGATGTAGTGTTAATCCACCAACACCTCATACTCGTAACTCAACGTCTGCTTCTGGCCCGCCTTCAGCGTCAGTTTCCACACCAGCTCATTTCGCTTGTTCACGCTGTACACCCCCTCCTCCAGCAACTCCGACTCCGGATGACCCTCGGCGGATACCAGTTCCCCCGAAAACCGGCACCGCACCACGAGATCCACGTCGCGCTTCCGCCGGTTCGACATCGTCAGTTCCCCCTTGACCCGCGTCTGCCGGTATTCGTCGCCGCCGACGGACACCGTCTTGCGCTGCCCCGCCTCCTCATGCTCCAGCGCCCGCGTCACCACGCTCAGCGCCTTGGTGATCCGCAGCGCCGCCCTTTCCTCCGGATTCGTGAAATAGCTGATCCCCTGCCCCAGGAACCGTCCCTCCTCCGTCACCAGCGCCGCCCCCGTCGTCATCGGCATCTTCAGCGGATTGCAGAACGTGACCACGTCCCAAGGCGCGTCATCGTACTTCTCCGGATTCTGCTGCCGCTGGTCCTCCCCGATGAGCCGTCCGTTCGCCGCACGGTTGTCCGGCACGATCCACTCCACGATGCGCCGGTAATCCGCCTCTCCCGTTGCCGTGATCAGGCTCAGTGCCTCCCCCTTCTTCATCGAGCGCTTGCCAATCGACTGGTAATGAATGTCCTCCGCATCGCCGCCCGGCCCCTCGAAATCCATCGCGGGCGCGCCCATCGACGGCGACGCCGCGTTCACCATCACTGCCTGCTGCGTCATCATCGAAGCCTGCGACGCCCCCGTCTGCTGCGACAACTGCTGGAAGAAAGCCGAAAGCGTCTGGTCCGGAGAAAGCAGCGACAGCACGTGCCCGAAACGCACGTTGGGAAAACCCGAGATCAGGAACACCTCCGCGCCGTCGAAATCCGCCAGCTCGTCCCGCACGTCTGCCTGCTGCGTCAGTTGCAACTGCTTCTGGTCCTTCAGGTTCACCCTGTAACTCGGCGCCCAGCTCAGCCCCCGCGTCAGGTACGAAATCCGCAGCGCCGCCTTCCCCTCCTTCATCCCGCTGACCTTGAAGATCATCGCCGCCTTCTTCACCGGCACCTGCGGCTTCCAGTCCGGCTTCACGTCCGTCACCTTCAGCATGCCGATCATCGCCGGCGACACGAACGTGGACTGTCCCTTTGCATCCACGATCCGCAGCGAATCCCCGCCGCCAACCGCCCCCGGCTGCAGATCATCGCCGCCACGAGACCACCCGTACCGGTTCGTGCTGTAATCCCTGCTGTAGGTCGGCTGCCGATCCCCCGCATCCTCCGCCACCGTCCCCTCAATCTGCATCGGCCTTCCGCCCCCATCCATGCGCTTGAGCCAGACCTCCACCGTGTGCCCCGCCAGCGCCTTGGCATAGTTGCCCGCGCCCAGCCCGTTGGCCGGCTCCATCACCTCCCGCTGCGTCACCCGCGTCTCCACCATCGCCGTGCTCTCCACCCACCACGTCCCATGCAGCGGCTCCGGCACGTCCAGCAGCACATACGCCCCGTCCCCCGGAACCTCCGCCTGGCGCGTCACCACGCACAGCCCATTCTTGAACAGCCCCACCGACTTCACCGGCGCCTCGATCGCCGTCTCCCCATAAGCCACCGCCCCCAGCAAAGCCACGCAAACCCAAACCCGCCAACCATAGCGCAACATGATGCTATCCTCCCGATCAATAAAGCCGTCGTTCTCCAGATAATGATCCCATTGCCGATCGCCGATTGATCAGAGCCAAATCCCGCCCACAAACAGGGATGCAACCGGTTTCGCCGCGAACCGCATCCCCGTTCGGGCATAAGAGCAATTCAACCCGCCACGACAACCTCCCGCTTTGAAATGATCCTATCCTGCCCCGCCGGAAGTACAAGATTAACGGGTCCCTTGTTGCGCCGAAGCCGCAAGGAACACCGCGGCTCAAATGCCTTCATCCGCGCCCGAACCTGGTCCAGCATCGTTCGCGTCGCCCAGAGACTCGCCCCCGTGGCCGGGTGCGTGGTACCATCAGACGCTTGGATGCAAACGCGAAAAATTGCGCCGGCCGGGTGGTGATTCCGATCATGGCGGGCATCGGCAATGCGCTGCTGGCCGTGCCCATGGTGCGGGCGCTCAAGAGGCGGTTTGCGGCTTACCAGATCACGGTCTTGGCGCGCTCGGATGCGATGGCAGAGGTTTTCCGGCGGCTTGGCGAAGTGAATGAAGTGATCGTCACCGGTAAGGGTGCCAGGGGAATCATCCGTTGCATCGCCGCCGCGAGGCGGAATCGAGCCGATGTGTATCTGGTTCCGTTTCCCTCGAACCGCTGGGAATACAGCATGCTGGCCCTGAGCAGCGGCGCCGGACGGGCGCTCTTGCATCGATACCCCGTTGGCGCCTGGCGGGCGATGCACTTCGTGGGTGAACGGATCGAGGCGATTCGCGGTATTCATGACGTAGAGCAGAACCTGAATCTGCTATCGCTCCTGGGATGCGAGCCGGGCACGGCCGAGCCGCCGAGGTTTGCGGTGACTGGTGAGGATGAGCGGGCGGCGGATCAGTCGCTAAAGCGCGCGGGCGTCGATTTGCGATGCGATTTTGTCGCGGTGCATGCCGGAAGGCGCAAACCGTTCTGGCAAAGGCGAAGCGCTGGCCAACCGACCGCTACGCAAAGCTGATCGAACAACTTGGCCGGGAGGTCGGCCGGGTCGTATTGCTCGAGGGGCCGGACGAGCGTGATGTGGCAGATGAGATCCTGCGCCAGCTCGGCGATCCGCCAACGGTGGTGCACCTCGACGGTCCGCTCGGTGTGGCGGCGGCGATTCTCAGGCGGGCCAAGCTCTACGTCGGTTCCGATTCGGGCCTGGCCCATCTGGCCGCGGCGGTGGGGACGCCGCCGGTGACGATCTTCGCCGCGGCCGATCCGGATCGCGTCTGCCCGTTTGGCTATCGCCATCTGGTGGTGCGCTCTTTGGCGGAAAAGTCGCCGGGTTTCCTCTATCCCTGGGAAGCGACTCGGCCGCGAATCCGCCCCGGGCGGCCGGACACATCCGTGAAATCACCGTGGAGATGGTTCTGGCCAGGGTCAAGCTGGCGCTTGACGCTGACGCATCAGCCCATGAGATCGCCCCACCCCGCCCGGCGCCGGTGAGAAAGCTCGCATGACCAGCACCGCCTCCGAGGAAATTCCGCAGAGATCGCGCTGGCGGCCCTGGATTACCGCGGGAAAGCTGCTGCTGTGCGCGGCGGTCCTTGCCGCCGTCACCTGGGCGCTCGTCGGCCAGTTCCGGAAAGTGCAGTGGTCCCAGGTTCGCTTCGAAATCTGGCCGTCGATCCTGGGGATCGTCGCTCTCCTTGGCGTCAGCTTCATGCAACTGGCAGCGCGCTGGACGCTGCTGATCGCTTACGGGTACCCGCTGAACTGGCGGATTCAGGTTCCGGCGGCCTGGGTGCCGCAACTGGGCAAATATCTTCCCGGCGGCGTCGCCAGCGTCGCGGGGGTGGTATACATCCTTCGTCGGTACAACGTACCGGGGGCCGTTGCGCTGGCGCAGCGGTGCTGCTGGACGGGCTTGCGGTCATTGCGGGGCTGATCGTCTCGACGCCCCTGCTGCTCTGGGGCCCGGTGCGCCAGCGCATGCCCTCGGCGTGGCTCTTTTCCCTGGTTTTGACCGCGATCGGTTTGTTCGTCATCCATCCGCGCGTGTTTGTCGCCATGCTGAACTGGATGCTCCGCAAGCTCGGGCGCCAGCCGATCCCCTCGGCGCCACCGGTGGCGAAATACGTCTGGCCGGTGCTGGCGAGCTTCGCGCAGTGGCTGTTTGCGGGAATGGCGCTGTGGCTGATGACGCTCTCGCTTACCCCGGTATCGACGGCGATGATTCCGCTGTTCATCGGCAGCGCGGCCCTGGCGATGACCATCAGCTATCTCATGCCGTTTGCGCCGGGCGGGATCGGAATCCGCGAAGGACTCTACTTGATCACGATCGGGCCGGCAGTCGGGCCGGCGGCGGCGATTGTCGTTGTCGCCATGCGCGTGCTGCAGACGCTGATTGAGGTCGGTCTGGCGGCGGTTGGGTTCATCGTGCTGCGGAAGGCGACACAACCCAAAACCACGTAGCGTTGAGAACTGGCGACCCCTTCTACTACGGCCGGCGAACCACGAAGACGAACTGGTACTGCATGAACGGGATGGCGCTGATCATTTTCCCCGCGATGCGCGCCAGGGCTCTCGTGGGGTTGGCGTTCTTGAATACGGCGGGGCCCCAGTCAGTTCCGGTCTTTTCGACGATCAGGCCGGCCTGCTGCATGAGGGATTTCCAGCCCCAGTAGTGCGTGCGGAACTCCATCGGCTGCTCGGTTCGGACATAGAAGTTCGGGACGATCAGGACGGCACGCCCGCCGGGACGGAGGACGCGGTGGATCTGCGACAGTCCCAGGCGCACGTCGGGGAAGTGCTCCAGCGAACCGTTGCAGAACAGGCGGTCGATGGACTCATCGGCGATCGGCAGCGCGGTGCCGTCGGCCTGCACCCAGAGCACATCCGGGGCGTGTTGATGGGCCAGCATCAGAGCCGTACGGGAGAAGTCCAATCCGACCACCCGCTGTGCGTTGCCTTCATCCCTTGCCAGGGCGCGGCCCAGCCGGCGCCGCAGCCGAGATCGAGGAAGGAGATTCCTTCCAGCGGTTGCAGGTGGCGCAACGATCGCCAGAAACGGTGGAGATCCGGACGCTCGGCGTCTTCGGCAAAATGGTATTGGGTATCGTAAAACTCGCGCCCTTGCGCTTGGTTCATGATCGGCGGGGTAGGAGGCCCAGGTGGAAAGGACATCAGCCGGCGGCCCGCGAGCGGGTGACGGTAAGCGCTTCGGCTTCTTCCGCCTCATGCGGCTTCGACGCCCCACGATTCCTCGAACAACCGGGCGACCGCCTGTGCCGGCTCGATGCTGGCCATCACCGGGCGGGGGGGCTTTTTGCCGCCGTACATCTTCCGGCGCGCCAGGTATAGCAGTTCTTCGCTGAGTTTGCGGTGACGCCCGAGCATATCCGCCAGAAGCGCCAGAACGCCCAGCAGGAACGACAGGGTGATCAACACGCCGCTGATCGGAATGAGGGACGTGAATGGCGTCGTGCGGGCATGGTAGATGTACCAGCCGGTCACGAAGCCGGCGATCAGCACACCCGGGATGAAGAGGAAGCCGGCGATGCCACCGAAGAACTTCAGCGGTTGAATGTCGCGCATGGCACGGAGGATAATCGGCAGCGAATTGGTGGCGTATTTCAGGATGGACGAGGCGACGCGGCTCTTGCCGTGCTCGCGCACGCCGCGCACCTTCAGCGGGACCTCGGCCATGCGCAGGCCCTTGCTGAAGAGGTCAATGAAGGTTTCCTGGGTGTAAGTAAATCGGCCAAAAAGAGTCAGGCGGTAGGCAGCTTCGCGATTGAAGGCGCGGAAGCCGCAGGAGACGTCGCTGAAATTGGTCCCGCCGCAGACCCAGTTGATAATGCTGGTGACGACTTTGTTTCCCCAGTACTTCACCGGCGGCATGGCGGGGCAGAGCGCCGGGTCCGCGAAGCGCGAGCAGGTGACAAAATCCGCTTCGCCGTGGAGGATCGGCTGAACAAGCTTGGAGATGTCCGCGGGGTCGAACTGGCCGTCTCCGTCGATGTTGACGATGATGTCGGCCCCCCGCCGCATGGCCCGCTCAAAACCGGTGCCGAAAACCTTGCCTAGACCGGGGCGGTTGTGGAGCGTAACAACCAAAGCGCCCGCGGCAGCAGCCTCTTCTGCGGTCCGGTCGGTCGAGCCATCGTTGACGACAATGACTTCGATGTCGCCCACCCCCGGAATCTTGCGGGGAACGCCGCCGATCACCTGCGCGATGGTCTTTTCCTCGTTCAATGCGGGGATCGTGACGACCAACTTCATATCAGCTCGGACTCCGAGAGCGACAGGATTTTCCTTGCGAAAAGATATCAGGTTGACGCCTGACTCACAAGCAACTGGCTTGATTTGCGCAGTACGAAAAGAAGGTATGGGGAAGAGACGAAAACGTTACGGAGCGGCTCGCAAGCGGCGTTTTATTGGGCCTGCGCGAAACAGATGTTTCGCCAGACTCGGTCGCGATCGGACCCTTATTCGTGCGCGTGGCGATGCATGGGAATGGAGCTGGCTAGGCATTCAGGTGATGAACGAGCCGAATGCCCAGGCCCCGAGGCTGGTGCCGCGGAAGAGCTCCGGCGTGTTGCCGGTCTGTCGCTGATACTCCGCCATCAGTTCATCGACCGCAGACCATGCGCCCTGTGAATCTTCAAGAAGGACGGCGACCGTCCCCCCGGAACCGCCGCCCGTAATCTTGGCGCCGTAGAGCCCTTTGCGCTCGCGCTTTCGCACCAGATCGACCAGAAGATCACACTCCGGCGCTCCGAGCATCGCGTCGTTGGTATAGGACAGGTGGGACGCGTACATGAGATGACCGGCACGGTCCAGCAGCAGACCGCGCTCTTTCGGATCTCTCTCGTGGGCGGCTTGTTGCAGGAACTTCACAAAGTTCGTCACGCGTCTGGCTTCCAGCACGTGATGGTCGGCCGCATGCTGGACGGGATAGAGCATATCCGCCTGCACGCGGGTAGCCCGGTCGATCGTGCCGCCGTACTGCATCAGGAACTCGCCGCCCTTGATGAACTCGGGCAGACTTGGGCGGAAAAGTCGCTTGTAGTCTTCCGGGTCGAGGTTCGCCAGATATCCGTTCATCGGGTCAGCGAGAAGCTCGCGGCCGGCGGCCTGCCCGATGGCGCGCATGGCCTCGAAAATCATCTTGTGCGCCATGAATGCAGCACAACGGGTTTTGGTGTAGGCGCTACCGCCGACGCTGTGCTTGACGTTGCTGTTGATGCCGACGAAGCACATGCCTGCGGGAACGGCGAGAGGTTCTTGAAGCTCGTGCGGCTGGCACAGCAGCCGCAGCAGGGCGCTCTCCTGGCCAAGGAGGCTCGCGACCTGATCCATGATGCCACAGGGAGCGCCGACCACGTGGTTCTCCACGCGCTGGCACATCGCAGCGACGTCCAGCGGCTCCACTCTTCCAGTCAAATCGAACTGGCCGAGCAGGTTCATCATCATCGCGACTTCAATCGCCGCCGAGGAGCTGACACCGGCACCGAGCGGGACCGTACTCAGCACGGCGATGTTAAATCCTTTGACCGAGTGATCCAATAGATTCACCAACCCTTGTTGGTGAAGGATGTGCAGGCAGCCGGTGAGGTAGCCGGCCCATTTCCGACCGGGTTTGTTGAACTCGCGTTGCAGTGATTCGGTGGGCTGATTGGCCAATGCATCGAGCGGAACGCGCAAGGTGAACGGACGATGCTCGCCCAGCAGGTTGAAGCTGACGACCTGCACCTGCCGGTCATCGCGTGGCTGGACGGCTACCGCGGCGGCCCGGTCGAGCGGCATCTCGCAGACCAGCGAACCGGTGTAGTCAGTGATGCCCCCCATGACGTCCAATCGGCCGGGGGCGCGGCTGATCCGCATCGGGTGGGATGGATCAAAATCCGCCCGTAATTCGCCGCGAACACGCGCGATCAATGAGGGGACCGGCTCAAGGCTGAGTAGCCGGTCGCGTTGAAGCTCCTGCGGCGGGTGCGGTGGTTGGGAGCATGGTGGCGGGTGCGACAATCTCCGGCTCCTTGGGCTGGGCTTCGAGAATGATCTGGTCGAAAAAGCGCCTTTTTCCCGTATCGAACGTTGCCGTCAAGACGTAATTCTGGTCGGTGCGGATCTGCGGGTAGGCGAGTTGGAATGTGTAGGTGCGGCTGGTACGGTTCCAGCGCGCCTGCTGCTCGGCGAGGGTATCGAGCGAGCCGATCCAGGGGTTGACCAGGCGGTCGCCGCGCGGGTCCGCGTGATAGGGCCGGTAGCTGTACAGCTCGAAGATAACGGTCCCGACCGTCTTAGTGGGATCATTGAACTGGTCCGTGAACTCGAGCAGTGCTTCGATGCCGTCCGGACGGTTGTCACCGGTCCAATCCTTAACCTGTGTGAAGATTGGGTGGATGCGCATCGAAACGGGGGAGAACATCGCCTCCTCGGCGGCTGTTCGCGGCAAGGGGCCGCGCGTGCCTGCGCATCCGCAGAGAAACAAGGTGACCAACGCAATCGCGATCCCGCGCATCGGGCAAACTGTAGCCGCCCGTCGAGCGGCGTTCAACGCTCAGCGGAAACCGCCTCGGGCTGCATTTGCACCTGCTCCCGATCCGCGCCTGTATGATCAGGAGCAGAATCAGCATCACGCCCAGCACCCAGGGCCAGAATGACATCACGATGATGTCCCACCAGCGCTGCGATGCGATATGGACGGAGACGTGCTTGTAGCGCACCAGGTTCACCGCCCATCCGACCGGCAATAACAGAAGCACCATCATCGCCAACCCCCCTTTCGCCCATTGTCGGCGCCAGCATGCCAGACAGAGAGCCAGTGGAATCACCAGGAGCGAGGCATCGTAATAGCGGTGATAGACCGGGAGCAGCGTCAGCACGGCCAGGGCGCAAGATCGCGCAAGAGGTCTCGGTCGCGGTGCTGACAAAGCTGGATCAGGTAGATGATCGCGCCGGCGGTGACGAGGATGCCCGTTAAGGCGTTGGCAAGCACGCGGCTTTGGAACAATGCATAGAACAGGACCTGAAGGTTGAGCAGGTGATCCCGGTTGGCATTGCCGGTTACATAGTCGTTCGGGCCTCCACCGCTGGCGGTGTGCCGGATGTTTGATATCCAATTGCCCCACCACGCGATGTGGGCGGCCTCCAGCCGGCCGATGGCAATGCCGGCGATGACCAGCAGCGTAAGACAGGCGCTTGAAAACAGCCGCCAGCGCATGACGAACAGAAAGTAAACGATGAACGGCGCGGCCAGCTGGAGCTTCAGCCCCGCGGCGATTCCCAGAAGCACGCCGCCAAGCAGATCGCGCCTGCGCAGGCGCAGAGCAGTGCCGCCACGATCAACCCGACCGCAGGCACTGCCGGTTGCCCCGCGGCGACACCGCTTTGGATCGGACCGAGCAGCAGCACCCATGCGGCCAGGATCAGAGCAGGGACAGCGCGGCCTCGCAGCTTGGCCAGCTCGATCAGCATGAAGATCAGCGCGACGACCCAGGCGCAGTTAAACCCATACCATGCCCAGAATGATGCTCGTCGGGGCAGCGCGGCAAATGGCCACATGAGCGCCAGCGTTGTCGGCGGGACGATCGACTGCAGCCAGGATATGTCTTTGAACAGCGCTCCGCCATTGTTATGCCAGTTTTGATACAGCAGTTGTTCGTCGTAGGGGTTTTGTCCCGCGCCCCATGCCCGCGACGCTGCCGAATAGATGGCGAAATCCCATTCCCAGGAAACGTTACGTATGACCGTGCGCCACGCAAAGATCGCGGCGGCAGCAATTAACAGTACCGCGCCAATCGATTTCGCCGTTGGTCGATCGTGTGACTGAAGAACTACCATGGATCAGTACTCGAATGCCGTCTTGGCGATAACGTATGGCCGATTCTGACCGACGTTCAGGAGCAATCCGATGGCCATGAAGCTGGCGACAAGGCTGCTCCCACCGTAGCTGACGAACGGAAGCGTGACGCCCGTGACCGGCATGAGCTTGAGGCAGACCATCAAGTTCAAAAAGGCCTGACCGGTGATCAGGGCGACGATACCCGGGGCGATGAGCCGGCCGAAGGGATCGCGCGTGTGAGCCGCGATCTCAATTCCGGCGGCGCAGAGGACAGCGTAGGCGCCGAAGACCGCCGCAGCGCCGAGAAATCCGAATTGCTCGCAGATCAGGGCAAAAACCATGTCGTTATGCGCTTCGGGAACATATCTGCCGACGGTGAACTCGCCGATCCCCTTGCCGGCGAAACCACCAGAGCCGATCGCCGTCAGCGCCAGCCGTTGCTGGAATCCGTAGCGCTGCTGGGTTTCTTTGTCATGAGAAAACATCGCGTAGACGCGCTCGCGCTGATAGTGCTTGATGAACTGCGGCAGATGGCGGAGGATCGGCAGGCTGGGACAGGTTGGGCAGATCTCTGCCGGGGAATTCGCGGTCGCCGGCTTGATGACATGCTCGCCGGAGAACCACAAGAGCGGGAAAACCAGAAGACCCAACGCGACGACGGACACCAGATGGATGATCTTTGCCCCTGCGACGTACAGCATGGCAAATAGCACGGGAATGAAGGTCATGCGCCGTGCCCAGATCCGGCTGCTTCAGGATCAGTGCGATCGGCACAATCGCCAACCCGAAGGGCGAAATAGGCCCAGCACCGTGCGGTAGTTCGAGCGGAATCGCAGGTAGCGTGCCAAGACCAGAATAAATGCGATCTTTGCCAACTCCGCCGGCTGAAGGCTGAGAGGCCCGAGATTGATCCACGCGTAGTTTCCTCCACGGTTTGGAACGCGGAAAAGTGCGTTGCTGTTCTTCGGAGCATGCGTTGCGGGAATGCAGGTGTAGAGAAGCAACAGCAGGCTCGCAATATAGAAGACCCAGGCAAAGCGTCCGATCTTCTGGTAGTGAATTCCCTGCATCAGGAGCATGCATCCGAAGGCCACCACAATGAATATCAACTGCTTCCCGCCATCGGCGCGGGGGTAATACCAGATGCTGCACGATCCCAGGAAGCACAGCACCCCCACAGCGGCAAGGACCGGCCAGTTGGAGGCGATCGCGAGTTGTTGCCAGAGGGCTTTGAGCATGCGGATTCTTCAAGCCATCCGGCACAGGTTCGAAGGCCTGGTGCGGAAAGGCTTAAGCCTCATACAGCTTGGCCACTACCGCGCGCTGCGGCGCATCGGGCATGAGTACCAGATCGATCGCCTCTCCCACGGCCGGGATGCCAACCCGGGTCGGCACCAGCACCGAAAAAATGCGCTTGTCCACATCGGGAATGTTGTAGCGAACCACCCGCGAGAGCGGGGCCATGGCTGATTGTCGAAGCTCGACGACCACACCCTGCACCCACTGTCCATCACGCCAAATCTGCAACACCTGCCGCCGGCGATACCATGCGACGATCAGCAGCAGCAGGACGAACGGGAGTAGCAACAGGGGAATGATCATGTGCGCCGTCCAGGAGATCGCCTCGGTCTGATCCGTCCAGTTTGAGGGATCTTTGGGATCGATTTTGATCGGCAATTCTTGCCCGATCTGCAGGACACCCGGCCCCGGCGGCAGCGTGCCATCAATATCACGGACTTGGCCGTTGGGAAGCGTTACCCGGAGCTTGACTTCGTGACTGTCGGTGCGAGGGAGTGTCCAGCCAGCGCGGGTGCTGCCGTCCATGCCCAAAACTCTGGCGGTCACCACAGTTCCATGGGCGATCAGCGAGCGCTCGCCCAAGGCCGTGACAAGTGCGTCTACCGCCCAAACCAACATGATGGCCGCGAGCACGAGAGCGCACAGCCACCAGAAGCGCACGCCCTGATCGCCCCAGCGCGTCGTGGCCCGGAGGATTCATCTGGCGCGGTGGCTGAAGCAGTTCCTGTGACCGCTGGTCGACTTCACTCACGTACGAAACTCCAGTTGAAACGCCGAGTAAAGATAGCCGTAACCTGCCGCCATGTCGCGTTCGGGCCGGGCACTTGGAATGCCGGTTTCACGGCAGGATCCTCCACTGGCTGGGGCGTTCCTTCAGTGTCAGATAGCCATGCTGAGCACAGGCCAGAAACGTCCGCTTGGCGATGTCACCGGCGGCGGCGCCTCCCGATCCGCCGTGCTCGACCAGTACCGCGACGGCGATTTTCGGATCGTCCGCCGCGCAAAGCCCACGAACCATGCATTGTCGAAGTGAGTTCCGCTTTGGCCCCAGCCGCGATACCAGGGAGTATCGGTGGGATGGTCGTAGGTGGCGGGCGTGAGCGCGAGGTACCGCCCGTCGGGACCGATCTTCGGACGGCCCTTATCGTCCAGTTCATACTGCTCGTGAGCCTGGGCGGTTCCGGTTTTTCCGGCAATCAGCAGATTGTCCAGATGCGTGCACATGAAGCCCGTTCCGGCAGGATGGTTGCAGACCAAGGTCATCCCTTCCTTGCAGGCAGCGAGGGCATCGGGCGAAAGGTGCAGATTGACGCGGTCCGGGAGGGTGCGCCCATGGCGTAGTGGGACAGGGTTGGTTTTGACGTCTCCCACCAGCAGCTTCGGCTTCATCCAGATGCCGTTGCGGGCGATGGTTGCAACGGCGTTGGCCATCTGGATTGGCGTTGCTCGAACCCGCGCCTGGCCGATTCCGCTAAACCACGTCAGCGACGGTGGAAAACGATCCTCGACGGTTGGAATCTGCCCGCATGCCTCGGCGATGCCCACGCCCGTCTCATGACCGAGCCCGAAGCGGCTGAACCAGTACCCCAGCCGCTCCGGCCCCATCATGTTGGCAACAGTCTCGAAATAGACGTTGCAGCTTCGCTCGAGGGCATCGGAAAAGCACAGAAACCCGTCCGGATTCCCGTACCGCCCATGGTGGGGGAACTGAGTGGGGATGCGATGGTGGCTGAGCATCTCCGGGGTCACGCCCTTCCAGTTTCGGAATTCCATCGTCCAGCACTTGCCGTTGGGCTGGCGCTTACCATTGATGATCAGATAGCCGGTGCATTCAATGCCCTTTGTCGCGGTCCAGGTGCCGTCGGTGATGGCGCCCAGGCCTACCATTGGTTTGGCGGTGGAGCCGGGTTCGAGCTGCGCTTGGGTTGCGCGGTTCATCAGCGGCGCGTTGAGGTAGTCGGTTGCCAGCTTTGAATAGATATCCGACAGCTCGTTGGGATCAAAATCGGGGCATGAAACCATCGCCCGCACCTGGTCGGTGGGGATATCAATCACCACCGCAGCGCCATGCATCGGAACGCGAATGGGCGGACGCTGCTGGTCGGTGTTGTCGATGATCAACGTCGTCTTGAAGAAATTCTGGACCTCCGCTTCGAGATCGATGTCGATCGTGCTGCGAACATCCTGTCCGGGAACCGCCTTCTGTTCGGCGAGAATCTCATCCGGCTCGCCGGCGGGGTATTCGATGTAGCCGCGCGTCCCGCGCAAGGTTGGCTCGGCCAGTCGTTCCAGACCGCTCCGGCCGATGAGATCTATCGGCAGATAACGGCGCAAGTCGTTGCGGGAATCGTTTTGCGGGCTGTCCAGATCCTCCTTCCTGACGATCCCGACCGAGCCCAGCACCTGGCAACCCACCTCCTTCCGCGGGTAATAGCGGTAGGAGCCTTCCTTCAGCACAAGCCCGGGATACTGGTCGATGTCCTTGGCGAGTTGGGTGTAAGCGTCGGCGGGAATATCCCGGACGATCGGATGCGCCAGTTGAGTGTCATCGGTGTGAATCTCGAAGCTGTCGATGTCCACGTCGTCATCTGTCCCGAACGCCAGGAGCCGCTGGTACCACGGCACTTTCCCCGTCAGCCGGGCATTGCGCTCAGCCTGGGCCTTCTCGAATTTGCGGAACTGGAGATAACGCTGGCGGATGTCGACGCGCTGCTGAATCGTCTGCTTTGTTTGCAGGATTTTTTGCAGCGGCTGGCCGGTCTGACTGGCGAGCGCCTGCCACATATGGTCGATGTCGGCGGAAACCTGCTGCTCGGCGGCCGCGAGCATGGACTGGCGCGATGACTCGTCGGCCCGGCGATAAACATCTGGTTGCACGTGCATCAGCCGGCGGCGGGCGTAGGTTCGGATCCAGTCCTTGTCCTTCGCAATCGCGCCATATTCCACACAGGCGTCGATGCACGGCTCATCGATCGCGATATCGATGCCGCGATAGTCTTTGATCGTGCCTCGCGTGGTCTCGATCAGATGCCTGCGGTGACCTAGCCCCTCAGCCTGCTGCTCCCACTGGTCATGGGCGAATACCTGCAACTGAAACGCCCTCGCCAGGAGCACCAGCCCGACTGAGAACAGCACGTAAAGAAACGCTCGCAGGCGTCGCTCGAACATGGGAACTCCTTTCCCACGCATTCCCGCAATCTGGCATCCATGCCCGACGGCTAGGCGGTTCTGGCCCGCCTGCGGGAAAACGCAAACAGCTTCTTCATACGACTCAAAGCACCGAGCACGATCGGCGCCAGGATGGCGGTGTAGATCGCTGCCGAGAACAACCCGCCCATCGGCACGGCCGGCCCGCGCACGAGCCCGTGGAAATAGATCACCACCCCCATGATCAGGCTGGCAACGAACGCCAGCAAAAAGTGCGTGACCGGATGATCCGCCGAGAGGATGTCATCAACACTGACGATGAAGAGCCCAACGAGCGAATACGACAGTGCATACAGGCCCAGCGGCGCCAACGTCGTGAGGTCCTGAAGCGCGCCGATCACAAAGCTCGCAAGAAGTGCTTCATCCCGCCGGGCGTTGCTGGCGATGAAGACCACGGTGATGACGGCGATGCTGGGCGTCGCGCCGTGGACGCGCACAAACTCTCCCATGCCCATCTGCACGCCAAGGGCGATATACGCAAGAATGAAAAAGCTGATCCATCGCATCACAACCGCTCAATCCGCCGTAGGCGTCACTTTCGTCAGTACCTGTACCTCTTGCAGTTCTTTCAGATCGCGCATGGGCTTGATGCGAATCCGATAGAACTGGGCGCATCCCGACGCACGGTCTTACTGACAACCAGACCGAGCCGCTGGCTCTGCACTGCAGGGGGCCACGACGAATCGTCGAGGACAACCTCGTCGCCGATCTGAACGTGCTCGGCGTCCTTTGCCGTCATCGACTGCACGACCATAGCGCCTTTGCCCTCTCCCTGCACCACCGCAAGGCTGGTTTGTCGGGGCTTTGGAAGCAGGCTGCCATCCTGCTGCTTTTCCCAATACTGGAAATGGGCCGTTACGCGAAATGAACGGTCCGTCACGAGCTGCACCTGGCTTCCGCCCAACCCAACGCGATCGATCCGCCCGACCAGGCCCTGCGAATAGACGACCGCCATCCCCTGCATGATGGCGTTGCGGCTGGTACCCGCCAGCGCCAGCGAATCGCTGGTGCCGCTGTCGGTGGCGATGACACGCACCGGCGTGCACAGCGGCCGCAGCGGACCGAGCTTGGCGCGTTCGGCGTTCACGCGCTTCAGTTCTGCGAGCTGCCCCATGACGCCCATCAACGTTACACGCAGTTCCTGGTTTTCTGCCCGTACCGCCGCAAGCGGACGATGATCCTGCTCGTGCGGCGTTGCCAGCCGATCGTTAATGGCCGCCGCGAACTGGCGGACGGGCGATGCAACAGGCGCAAACAGCCCCTGAAAATTGCGGATCTGATTCGTGTATTTCGGATTGATGACAAAGGCCGAGAGCGCGCTAACTGCAACCAGCGCGGTAAAGACGTGATTGAACCGTATCGAAGACATCCATGTCCTTCGGTGTCACGGGCATCCTGCCCATGCGTGCATTGGCGGCACCGGCAAGATGCCCATGCCACAGACTTTACTACAAATCGTCTGCATCGCTTTCGAGCGTGTCTTTCCAGAGCTCAAGATTCTCCAGGTACACGCTGGTGCCGCGGGCGACGCAGGTGAGCGGGTCTTCCGCGAGACGAACGTCCAGGCCCGTAGCATTGCTGATGACCTGCGGCAAGCCGCGAAGCAGCGACGATCCACCGGCCATGGTGATGCCATTGTCCACAAGATCCGCGGCCAGTTCCGGTTCAGCCTGCTCCAGCGTCTGCGTCACCGCCTCGATGATGCTCGTCACCGGCTCCTGAAGCGCTTCGCGAATTTCCTGGGCCGTCACCACGGTCTTCCGCGGCAGGCCGCTGATCATGTCACGGCCGCGAACTTCGAGCGTGCCGTCTTCAGCCTCGCCGTTGGCGCCGGCGGAGCCAACCTCGATCTTGATCCGCTCGGCCATCTGGTCGCCGATCGCCATGTTGTAAGTCCGCTTCATGTGGTTCACGATCGAGTCATCGAAATCGTCGCCGGCGGTGCGAACGGAATTGCACACGCTGACGTCCGCCAGCGAAATGATCGCCACTTCCGTGGTTCCGCCCCCGATGTCGATGATCATGCTCGCCGTCGGCTCGGTCACGGGAAGCCCGGCGCCGATCGCCGCCGCCATCGGTTCTTCGACGAGGAACACGCGGCGGGCGCCGGCACGTTCGGCACTATCCAGCACGGCGCGCTTCTCAACGGCCGTGATTCCGCTGGGCACCGCAATCACCACGCGCGGATGAATGAAATGGTTGCGGCCCTGTGCGCGACGAATGAAATAGCGCAGCATTGACTCGGTGACCTCAAAGTCGCTGATCACCCCGTCCTTGAGCGGGCGGATGGCGGTGATGCTCTCCGGCGTCTTGCCGATCATCTCCTTGGCGACGATGCCCACCGCGTTGCCGTTTTGCAGCACGCGGTTGGTCCCTTTCTTGACCGCCACCACGGTCGGCTCGTTGAGGACGATGCCTTGCCCTTTGATGCACACGAGCGTGTTGCACGTGCCCAGGTCGATGCCCATATCGACGCTGAACATCCCGAGGAAGTGATCCAGAATCACGTGACGATCTCCTGCGGCGTCGAGCGGGCGCGATCCTCGCGCCTCTCACTCACCACCGCCTTCGAGCCCAATCCGAACCCAGTCAGGATGGACCCTTGGCCATGCTCCGGTTGCACCGCTACCGATTGGCCTGTGCCAACCGGCAAGGCGTCCGATTTCGCGGGACGCTTGCAGATGGGCCGGTTTTCCTGGGCCCATCGGGATGGAGATCGCAATACCGTCCGGGAATCTCCGCCCGGACCAGCCCTGCGAGCTTGAGTTGACGCCCGCTCCATCGGGACCGATCGCACTTGTTTTGCGCCATTCAACTCGGGGGAGGTGCCAGTGCAAGGAACTGCCACTCCCGCCCGACAAGTCGACCGGCGCGATTAAAATACAGTGGGTTGACCCCGCCTGCAATCGCCTGCAAGGGGTTAAATGGCGATTTCGCGCAAAACCCGCGCGGCGTAGTCTACGCTGCGATTTCCCAGTTTCACCTCGGGTGCTTCAGGAAGAGGATGTTCTACCGATTCCATCCAAATGGCAGACCAGAGGGAAGCGCCCCGCAAACGGGACCGCTCAACGTGGCCTGTCAAAATCACCTCAAACCGCCTCCGCCGCGAGCGACGAGGTGACACTCGCAACCCCCATTCGGCCCGCTGCCGAGCTACACCGTAGTAAGACCGTCGCCCTTCCGGCACAAAAAACGCCCGCCCGGCGGGTCCTATCCGGATCAAACCTGATTCGCGCCGCAGGGCCGCAGGGCCGTGTCGCCGCCTGTCGTCTCGATCCATCCGGGCACCGGCAGCACCGCCCGCCAGAGAGCGCAGCGGATTCTCAACGCCGGACCGTCCGCGAAATTCAGGTGCAATCCGTTTCAGGCGGCGTCAGCGAGTTGCCCCTGCACCTGCACGATCTCGCCGAGGCGCTTGAGCAGGGCATTGACCACGTTCGCATCGAACTGGCTGCCCGACCCTTCCTTCAGGATCGTCAGGCATTTCTCCAGCGGGAAGGCCGGCTTGTAGGGCCGCTTACTCGAAAGGGCGTCGAAGACATCCGCAACGCTGGTCACCCGGCCCTCGATCGGGATGGAATCGCCCGCCAGGTGGTTGGGATAGCCGCTGCCGTCCCAGCGCTCGTGGTGGGTGAGAGCGATCTCTGCCGCCATCGTCAAAAGCGGAGACCCGTAGCCCGCAATGGACTCCACACCGAGGCGTTCCTGGATCCGCCGAGCTTCGTCCTCGTGTTCGGGCAGCGGATCGATGATCTTGCGGCCATAGACGCAGTGCCGCTGGATCGCGCGAAACTCATCAGGCGTCAGCTTGCCCGGCTTGAGGAGAATGGCATCCGGAATCCCGATCTTGCCAACATCGTGCAGTTGTGCGGCAAGTTCGAGCGTCGAGACGTGGCTCTCGGCGAAGCCCAGCTCGCGGGCCAGGATTCCCGTATAGCGCCCGACGCGGATTACATGCCGGCCGGTGTCGTCGTCGCGAAACTCCGCCGCTCGCGCCAGGCAATGCACCACGCGCAGACGGGATGCTTCAAGCTCGCAGGTTCGCAACTGCACTTCGTGCTCCAGGTGCTCCGAATACCGGGCCAGATGATCGTGATGGGCCTTGACCACCAGTGCATTCCGCACCCGCGGCACCAGGTCGCTGGCGTCGATCGGCTTGGCCAGGAAATCCGTCGCGCCCAGTTCCAGCGCTGTCGATTTGGTCTTGGCATCCGTCGAGGCGGTCAGAATCAGCACCGGCAGATGCGTCAGCGAGGCATCATCTCGCACCGCTTCGAGAATCTGCAGGCCGCTGACCTTCGGCATCATGATGTCCAGCAAAATCAGGTCCGGGCACTCGCTGCGGATCATCTCCAAAGCCGCGGCGGCATCGCTGGTCGTGACGAAGTTCTCGTAGCCGGCGATCTGGAGGTACTTGCGCACGACTTTGATATTCAGCGGCTCATCATCAACGATCATAATCTTGGCGAGCAGGTCCGTGCCGGGGCGCACGCCCGCCCCATCGGCAATCTTCATCGCGGGGGCTGCAAGCTGATCGGTGTTGTGCTCGTTAGCGGTCATCACGATTCCTTCCGTTCATGGGCATCGGCCGCAGGCAATCTCTCCGCCGCTCCCTCAGGCACGGCGATCTGCGACGCCAGATCGCGTATCTCAGCAATCGCCCGCTCGATCAGATCGAGCTTGTCTTCCCGCGCCATCTGTTCGAGATCGCGGGCCGGCTGCGTGAAGGCGTCGAAGCCCGCGGTACCGCCGGATCCCTTGATCCAATGCGCCACCGAGGCGACCTGCGCCAGCTCGCGATCTTCCCAGGCGCACTGCAACTCCTGGAGCTGCGATTGCAGTCGATGCGCAAACTCGACCGCGACTTCCCTGAAATCCGGATCGTCCATCGGAAGGCTCGACTGAAGCCGGCCCGGCTGCGCTTTGTCCGGTAATGGTGCCGCCTCAGGTACGACCTCGAATTTCCGGGCCAGATCAACCCCCAGCACGCCCGCAATGGTTCGCAGCAGCACATCGACCTCGATCGGCTTGGGCACGTACCCCGTGCAGCCGGCGGCGAGGCATTTTTCCTCTTCGCCCTTCATGGCGTGCGCGGTCATCGCAATCACAGGGATGGCCGAGCCGGCCTTTCGCAGCTCGGCAACGGCGGTGTAGCCGTCCATGACCGGCATCTGCATGTCCATCAGCACGATGTCGTAATCGCCGCAAAGCGCCTTGTTGAGTCCTTCGCGGCCGTTGCGCGCCTGGTCGATAAGCGCGACCCCGGCGCTGGAGCACGACCGAGATCAGCTTCTGGTTAGACTCGCCGTCTTCAACCGAGAGCACGCGCAGCGGCGGCAACTGGACCAGCGGCGCTTCATCCTCCTGCATCCGCGGCCCTTCCGGCATCGACTCGATGATCTTCACCCCCTGCATCGGTCCGGTTTCAACGGTGACGGTAAAGGTGCTGCCGCGGCCATACACGCTCTTGACGGTCAGCGACCCGCCCATCGCCTCCGCGAACTGGCGGCTGATCGCCAGCCCCAAACCGGTCCCGCCGAAACGGCGTGTGATGGACGTATCCGCCTGCGTGAACGGCTGAAACAGTTGGCCGAGCGATTCGGGGCGAATGCCGATGCCCGTGTCGGTGACGTCGATCGCAAGGCGCGACGCGGCGCCGTCCAGCTCGTGCCGCAGCACAAGCCGCACCGATCCCCTCTCGGTGAACTTAATCGCATTGCCGACAATGTTGGTCGCGATCTGCCGCAAGCGTGTCGGATCGTTCAGGATCGTTTCCGGAACGGGGCCCTCCCATGCGTAGTCCAGGCGGATCCCTTTCTGTAAAGCCTTGACGCGCAGAACCTTGACCACGTCGCTGATCGCCTGATGCGGCGAGAAACGCGTCCGCTCGATCTGCATGCGGCCCGACTCGATCTTCGAGAGGTCCAGAATGTCGTTGATCAGTTCCAGCAGGTGCTGCCCGCTGGCGTGGATCGTGTCGAGATACTCGCGCCGTTCCTGTTCGCTGGACTCATAGCCGCGGCGAAGGATGTCCGCGAAGCCGAGGATCGCGTTCATCGGCGTGCGGATTTCGTGGCTCATGCGGGCCAGAAACTCGCTCTTGGACTGGTTGGCCGCCTCGGCGGCTTCCTTCGACTTGTGCAGCTCGATCTTCTGCGATTCGAGCTGGGTCACATCATCGAAGCTTGCCAGCACGCCGCGGTATTTTCCATCCTGTCCCAGCACCGGCGAGCAGTTGACGGCAAAGCTCCGCACCACGCCTGCACTGTCACGCAGACGCAGCATGGCGTTCTTCTGTGGCTGACGCTGGCCGATCACGCTCACCCAGGGCTTCTCGGCTTCAGAGTTCTCTTCATCCACCCAGGGCATCTGCCGGACGCGCACGCCGAGCAGGTCGTCCGGCGTCTTCCCGATCAGCCTCGCAAACGCGTGGTTCGCCAGCATGATTCGTTCCTGATTGTCCAGCACCAGGAGGCCTTCGGTCAGCGTATCCAGCGCCGATCTCACCCGCTCAGGAACCACCTTCGACGGATCGAGGTGCTGCAGCATCTTGCGCAAGTACATGCCAAATAGCAGGTAGCATACCAGCGAGACGAACAGCACCAGCCGCACCGATGGATGCAAGATGTATGCCCAGATTCCGGTAAAGCCCCCGATCGGTGCGAAGCGGATCTCCACCGTTCCCCACTTATGATCGTTCGCGAGAATCGGCACGTAGACGAAGGAACCGGCGGTGTTGCTGCCGGCCCTCTTTTTCCAGCCGCTTTCGTGGCCGCCCACCGCCGCGACCAGTTTGCCCGTGCGGTCGCGCACACCGGCCGAGAGAATGTCGGGATTACGTCCGGCGACGCCTTCCAACTCCGCCTGAAGACCGGTCATATCCCCGCGGGTCGCGAGGATCGAGCTGCCGACGGCAACGGATTCACACAGCTTCGCGCACGACTCGACGATCAGCTCGCGCTGGCTCGGCACGAAGCCCATTGCCACCGCCAGCATCAGGACGCTGCTCAAGAGCGCCACGAGTCCCAGTGCGATGCGCCATCTTGCCGATAGGCGGTTCATGACGATGCTCCTTTAAGCCCGCTCACCTTCACTGCCGATCCCCATCTCACGCCTGGGTCCCAACTGCTCCACCAGCGTTTCAAGCGACTCGGAATCTTCGTGTTCCTTCCGCTGGCGGCGCTGAATCTCATCTTCAAAGTGATCCAGGATCGGCAGCGGATCGATGATGCGCCAAGCCGGCATGCTCGAAAGCAGACTGGCCATGAGATAGCCCGCTCGGATCGTCCACAGCACGTACACGATCGACATGCCAAGGGTGACAAACGACGCCGTCCCGGCAACGAGATGCAATGTCGTCGTCTCCCGGGTCATTTGCTGGTGAAACTGATCCAGCTCCTTGGCCAGCTTTCCGGATTGCTCGCTGACGAACTTGACCGGCTCGGCGCTCGGCGCATGGCTGGGGACCGGCGAGGGGCGCCGCGGGCGTGGGCGGAGGCGGGGGCGTGACCGGACTGGCCACCGCGACCCTCGGAGGCGCCGCGGCCTCGACCGGACTGGCAACGGGAACGCTCACATTCACCAGCGGCTGCGCCGTTTGCGTTTGCTGTGCCGCAGGAGTCTGCCCGTTTTCAGTTTTTGCAGATGGAGCTGGCGCCGCGGCACTTTGCGCGGGAGCCGCAGCCGGAGCCGCATCACCTGTGCCGCCACCACTTTCCGCGTGCTTATCGGCAGGCGCCGGCGACGAAACATCCAGCGACTGCACCACCACGATGACCGGCGCATCCTTCTTCCGGTCGCTGTCGCCGGATGGATTGGTCGTCAGCAGGTCCTGCACACCGGCGATCGACGCCGGCGGCGGCAGCCGGTTGCAAGGGTGGGGCGACCTGGCCGCCGGCAACGGTAATCGCGAAATCACTCGGATTGATCGCCCCGCCGCTCCCGTCCGAGACGGTAAAAGTAAAGCGATCACTGTGAACACTGCCGCCTTGGACGTACTTAAGTTTCCCGGCGTCGATATCCGCCTGTGTGAAAGTGTTGCCCGCGGCCAGTATCTTTCCGTCCAACGTCAGGTGGCCCTCCGCCGGCACATTCGCAACGCGATAGGTTAGCTCCGCCGGCCCATTGTCACTGTCGTCGGCACGCAGGAGGTCGCGCGTAATCGTGGTTGACGAACCCGCCTCCACCGACAACCCCGCATTGATTGCCAGCACCGGAGGATGGTTGATCGGATCCACCTGCACCGTCAGGGGCACATCCACCCACTGCCCGCTCGCATCGGTCGCGCGAATCGTCAGCGTGGCCGTTCCATTCGCATTCTTCGCATACGCCGTTGTCAGCTCATGAGTCGTCGCATCGATGGCCACTGACGAGAAGAGACCGGGATTCGTATCGTTCACCACTGCATAATTCAGCGTCTCCGACGCCTCGTCCTCATCGCTGAAATAGTCCGGCAGGTTGACCGTGCTGGGCGGCGCAGTCTTCGCTCACATGAATGGGCGGGATGCCGGCGCTTGTTGGCGCGTCTATCGACTGCGCTGACCGCGACCGAGAACGTATCATCATCGCTGAGCGCACCGCCGCTCCCTGAGTTTCCCAAGTCATTGCTGACAATCCGGATCTGCGCCACCCCGTGGAAGTCTGCATCCGGGTCGAACTGCATCCCGTCCAGTGCCGCGTTGATGTTCGCCAGCGTTCCCTGGATCGTCATGTTCGCATCGGCCGTTCCGTCACCGGTCACGAACGTCAGGCCGGCGCTCCCGCTGAGCGTCAGAACGCCGTGGGTCGAAGACAGCGTCACCTGCATTACGCCGGTTCCCGCGTCAACGTCGCTGACCGATACGAGATTCGAACCCGACAGCGTCAGTTGCTGATCCTCTTGAACGCCTACGACTGAAGGCACCTGATTGACGGGGGCATGGTTCACCCCCGAAACGCTGATCCATTCCGTGCGTCCCACCGCAAGCGGTCCGCCAGCGCCGGTATTGCCCTGATCCTGGCAATACATCTGAAGCCTGGTGTCGCCGTTGAAGTTGGGATTCGGGATAAAGACCAGTCCATCAAGCGCGTTGTTGAGCGCGGTAAGCGTACCACTGAAGGAAACGACGCTGTCCTGCACGCCATCCCCAATGAGAAACGTGATGCCGGTTGTATGGCCGAGCGTCAGCAGCCCATCAGGCGCGGTCAGCGTGACGATCAGGCTGCCATTGCCCGCATCGACGTCTGAGATGGTGATCGCCTTGCCGCTGGTAATCGAATAGGCAATCGGCGTGTCCTCAGCGGTATATCGATCGCCGGGATCGCTGATGTGCGGCGCATCGTTCACAGGTGTCAGGTTCAGAGTGATGCGGCCACTTGTAGCCAGTGCGCCGCCGGCACCCATATTTCCCTGGTCGTCAACCGAAATCGAAATGCTTGCAGAACCGTTGTAGTTTGAGTCCGGAACGAACGTCAGTCCATCCAGAGCGGCATTGATCGAAGCAAGAGTGCCTTCGAAGGTCATCGAGGCATCGCCGCTTCCGGTTCCGTTACTGAAAGCCAGTCCGCTGGTCGACGTAAGCGTCAATGTTCCGTCAGCCGCGCTGAGTATGACGCGAAGCGATCCCGAACCCGCATCAACATCCGTCACCGCAATCGCATTGCCATCGGACGAAGAGAAGGTCAGCGGCACGTCCTCCGCGCTGGTCTGGGCGCCGGGCAGTGTCAGCACCGGCGGATCGTTCACCGCCGTCACCGTCACGGGCACCGTGCTGCTGGCGGACTGAGCACCACCGCTACCGCTGTTTCCCTGATCGTTGGTCACGATCTGAACCGATGCGCTGCCATTGAAGTTCGCAATCGGGCTGAAAACCATTCCGTCGAGGGCATTGTTGATGTCATCCATGGTTCCGGTAAAGGTCATGGAGGCATCACCCATTCCAGTGCCGGTGACAAATGTAAGATTGGCGAAGGTCGCTCAATGTCAGCGTGCCATTGGCCGCGGTGAGCGTTACCTTCATCGCACCTGCGCCTGCATCGGGATCGGCAATTGAGATCGCATTACCCTGGCTCACGCCGAAGACGAGATTCCCATCTTCTGCCACGGTCTGGCTTACGGGCACTGAATTGGCTGGTGGATTATTTGCCGGAGGTGCACCGAGCACGAGCACATCGGTGTCGGTCTTGGCGCCGCCGCGCCTGTGTTTCCGAGATCGTCGGTGGCAATCGTCAGATCCGCGTTTCCGAGAAGGATTAACGGAGGGGTGTACGCCAACCCGTTAAGCGCTGTGTTGATGGCGGCGATCGTTCCCTGGAAGGTCATTGAAGAGTCGGCGTTGCCGTCGCCGTTGGTGAACGTCAGCCCGGTGGTGCTCGCCAGTGTCAGCGTGCCCGCTGTCACGTCCAGTGAAACCTGCACCGGATTCGATCCCGCATCGACATCTGAGATTGAGAACGGTGCCCCATAAGAACCACCCAAATTCAGAACTGTTCCCCCGGAAACCGACTGCGACGGCGGCAGGTGATTGACCGGCGCATCGTTCACTGCCGTCACGTTGATGGCCACGCTGTCGGAATCGCTCAAGGCGCCGCCGGTACCGGTGTTGCCGAGATCATCCGTGTTGATGGTCAGCGTGACGGTGCCGTTGGCATTCGCAGCGGGGGTAAATGTCAGGCCATTGAGGGCTGCATTGATGGCGCCGATCGTACCGGTGAAGGTCATCGTCCCGTCGGCAATCCCGTCTCCGGTCACGAAGGTCAGACCGAACTGCGTCGCCACTGTCAGGGTTCCGGAATCCACGCCTACCGTAACCTGAACTGCATTCGATCCGGCGTCCGGATCACTGACGCTGATCGCGTTTCCATACGCCGCTGAGAACACGAGTCCCGTGTCTTCGGCGGTCGTTTGGTGCGCCTGGGACCGTGTTAACCGGAGGCTGGTTCGCGGGAAGGACAACGCTGACATCGAGGCGTTTGGCGGCAATGCCGCTGCTGTCCACCGCGGTCTCGCCACACCATACGGTGACCGCGCTTCCGGTGCCGTCAATTGCTATCGCCGGAGTGACCTGATCGTGATTCGTGTAGGTGTTGGCTTGGAGAACACTGCCGTTGGCGGTGCCGTCAGGATTGAACGCGGCCACACCGATACCTTTGCCGGCACTGTCAATCGCCAAGTCTTGCCAGGCAATGATGAAATTACCCGCACCGTCTTCGCTGATTCGTGGAACGTCCTGCTCTTTGGTCGCCGCAGGATCGACCTGAAAGGGTGCCCCCAGCGGTGTTCCGTCCGATGCGAATTGTCGCGCCGCGATGCGGGAAGAGCCGCCACTGCCCGCCCACGTCACCACGAAGCTGCCGTTATCCGCAATCGCGACTGAGGAAATGTTTTCGCTGTCTCCGCTGGTCTTGGTGACGCCATCCACAGCGAACTGTCCCTGCCCTGCGCCGGCCGCTGAATATCGCTGCGCCGCGATGTACCGCCCGCTGGAATCATCCGTGTGTGTTATGACGAAGGATCCATCCGGCGCCACGGCAACCGATGCATCGTATTGATTGGCTCCGAGCACCGCGTTGACTCGGAACTCCGTCCCCACCGCTGCCCCTGATGAATCGAACTGCTGCGCCCACACACCGTGATCGTCGTCGGCGCCAGCGCCTTCCCAAGCCACCACAAACGCGCCGCTGCTGTTCATTCCGATCGCCGGGTTCAACTGGTCCGACGACGTAAAGCTGTTGACCAGGATGTCCCCGCTCAAGGGATTGGCGGAAGCATCAAACCGCCGCATGAAAATATCCTTATTGGTGCCCGGACCCGTCCACGCGACGACGAAATTCCCCGAGCCATCCATCGCGATGGCCGGCGTTGTCTGATCGCCTTGCGTGGTCGCGTTAACAATGAAGTCGCCGCTCAGCGGGGTACCATCGGCTGCAAATCGCCGCCCGAAGATCCCCCGGCCATTGCCGTCGAGATTCCCATCCGCTTCCCACACCGCCACAAAGCTGCCATCCGGCGCCACCGCAATCGCCGGCGCGATCTGATTGTTCGATGTCGTCGCATTGATGTTGATGTCACCCCCCACCGCGGTCACGGATAACAGCAGCCGCGAAGGAAGCTCCTCCATCCTTGGACGGAAACCCGACGCATCTCTGGGCACTCGCCGAGGCACGGGCCGCTGCGCGTGCCGGTCCAATAGACCGATATACAGCGACTCGAGCATCTGTTGTGCGTGCGACTGCGGAGTCATTCGATCCCTTGCCAATGCCGATGGCGCTGCCGCACCGCGCACCGCCCCTACATCCGGCAAGATCGTCACAAACAGTGTGCAGGTGAATGAACCCCGGACAGCCCGCTCCCCACGTCCAATAACCGACCGCCGCCCTGCCTCATACGGATCGCGCTCAAGGCCTGCACACCCGGCCCATGCCTGCCCGGGCGTCTTCCGAAGGTGGACCAGCGCCCCCCTGAATCACAATCCACATGACAGACGCAATCCTGGCTGCCTGCCCCCATCTGGCCAGGCGGCCTTACACCGATGCATAGAACACCCAGACAGCCTTTGGGCCTCGGCAACCCCCCTTTTCGCCCATCTCATCTGCCGCCAACTCTCCAAGAGATGGCTCGACAGAACCAGTACGACATATTGACATCCGCTTGTGCAAAAGCTCCGGCCCGCACCGTACCCACACCGTGCAAACTCCACCGCGTCAAAATGTCAACCTTGCGGCTCACCGGTGCCGTTGCCAGCCCCCCGCGCCGCCTGTCCGAACCGATCCCCACTGGTCAGCCATACCCAACGGCATTAACCCCTGCGCGCCAGGCGGACGCACGCTCGGCCATGCCCGCAAGATCTGCCGGCGTGCCGGTCAATCACAAACCGCATGAGAACGGATGGGCAACGCACCAGGAGCCGATCATCGCCGGCCGCCAACAGGGCGATGACAAAACTGCCCGAATAGATCGCGCACGCGAGCGATCGGAAGTATGCCAAACCATCAGTTGCCGCATACGTATGCCAATCGGTCTGCGGCACAATGCCACAGACTAAAAGACGAGACAGCGGACAACTTACTCTTGTGTTCTACGCCGGGCTGTATAAAGTGTCTTGTGATTCCTTCTATGGGAGGAGGATCTCACACATGGGGCGGAACATCAGGGGCACCCAAGTCGACGAGATGGTGGCATTCATGCTTATATTCCCGGTAACCCACGACTGGGATGCGGTGTTTGCGACGGTTGACACGGGCCCGTTCGCTGGGCGGGAGGCTGCCATTATCGGCAGCAACGCCCTTGTCGCGGCTGGAAAGGGTGAATCCCGGTTCGTTTCTTGCCCACAACCGGTGGGCAAGGAAGCGCGGACAGGATCAACTCCATGCGATTGTGGACAGCAATAGACAGAGGGAACGTATGAGATCTATCGTTTCAATTCGGGGACCGATAGGCAGGGAATTGGTAATAATCGTTTCGCTGGTAGGGTTGCTGCCGGTTTTCGCGAAGGGCGCCGAGACACAGGCCAGCGGAAAAGCGGACGATTTCGACGCGGTTCTTTCCGTCATGCAAGCCGCGCATCCGGAGCAGTATGCACTGGCCCGCCTGGCCCTCGGGCTTCCATTGCCGCAGCCGTCGTGGTCCGCCAAGCAGAGCCACGAGCTGGATGCGATGTATGAGGCTGCGGAGAAGAAGATGCAGCAACTGGTCGTGGCGGGGCAGAAAAATCCTGCGTCTGCGCCTGAGCTGATCAAGAAGGCGCAGCAAATTGATAGCGCTGTCGAGCGCGATCTCGATAAGCTGCTGACCAAACAACAGCAACAGGAGCTTAACTCCCGTGGCTTTGTCACCAACGGCGAAGTCCTGGCGTTCATGAATGATCCCGCGCGTGTCGGCCATGAATTGATGGAGACGCTGAAGCCCACGGCGGACCAGAAGAAGAAGCTTCAGCCGGTGCTGGACAAGGGAGCTGCCCGGATCAGCCAGCTCGCGCAAGAATTGGAGACTGTGACGGGAACGAAGGGATTGGTCCTTGGCACGGGGCAGCTAATGACGGCGATCGAAACACTTGCCAAGGTGCACAAGCTCCTCACACCGGAGCAAGGGATGTTGCTGGTGACCATGGTCATGCAGAATGGCGGCGCGCCGGCTTCCCAGCCGGCATCGAATCCTTCGGAGGTTGGAACGGAAGGCAAGGAGTGAGGGGAAACCGCTGAACAGCTGGTTGGTTCCGGCTTCCGACCACCAGCGCGATACCGTCTATGGCGGCAGCGGCAGCCGCAGCGACACCATTTCGGGAATCATGCCAAGCGAAGACTATTCTTTCCGCATGCGCGTGGACTACACCGATGGTACAGTCTCGGATTACGTCGACGGCGGCAGCTACGGTATGACGTTGACCAATGCGGTGAGCTTGAGTGCCACGGCGGATGCAGAACTTCCCGGTTGGATCGACCTATCCTGGTCGCCGCCAAGCGGCGGGGGCACGGTCAACTATTATGTTTTGCAATACCACAGCACCTCAACCGGTGGTCCGGTCTGGCTGCCGTGGGATCTCAGTTCCAACGGAATAGAGGATAACAATGGGACACTGTCAACTTCCATCTGGGGTGGTTATGGAGCCACCGATTGGTATCGTATGGCCGCGTTGTACGATGGCGGCGGCAGCAGCGACTGGGGCTCCGCCTCGGCCACAGCGAATCCCGTAGGAAGCGTGGGCTCGACTTCCATTCAGGCCACGGCCAACAGCGATGGCTCGATCGATCTAAGCTGGACACTGCCGCCGGATAATCACACGGATGAACCCTACTACGAGTGGGACTATAGTTTGGCGGTCGGAAGTGTAACCGCCCCGGACGGCTCGGGGACCAAGACTGACGTGTCATCGGACGTGTTCCATGACGGTGACACCGGAGTCTGCACGGCCCATCTGACCGGCCTGATTGGAGGAACGCACTATTACTTCGCGGACACGAGCGGCAAGCTCTTCGCGGGAGTTTCGTGGTCCGGTGACATAATCTACGGCTCCGGCGACGCCACCACGACCGGCACAAACGCGACTGTACCGGTGGCACCGATGGCAGCATACGCCGCAGAGGACCGGTTGGACGCAAGATTTGTTGACGTCTACTGGAGGAATTCCACCAAGAATGAAGACCACTTCATTCTTGAGCGTTCTGTCAATGGCGGGGCCTTCGCACAGGTTGGTGGCAATATCTCGGCTGACCAGACCAGCTATCGCGATACGGTCCCAAAGGAACAATTCACGGACCCATCGGTCGCACCCACTCTCACCTATCGTGTACGAGCCGTGAATGCTGCGGGCACCTCAGTGCCATCTCCGACGGCGACCGTACATCTCAGCCGTGGCGGACCAGACGTGACTGCAGACCTCTTGGCCATGGCCACCGATCTGAACTCCCAATGGAACCGGTTGTGGTTTTGGCAAAAGGACACCCTCGGCTGGGGATCAATCTTTCCGCGTAATTGAATAGCGCCGAAAAATTCGCGCCCTGGCGTTTTTTGTGATATACCGCGCCGGTCATGGATGACTCGACCAAGCCTCGCGACTGCTCTGACCCGCGAGACGCGCGGATCGCCGAGTTGGAAAAGCAACTGGCGGCGGCACTCAAACGCATCGCGGAACTCGAAGATCTCATCAGCCGTCTTCATCGTGGCGGCAAGCGACAAGCGGCCCCGTTTTCTAAGGGCCTGCCCAAGCCCGATCCCAAGAAGCCTGGCCGCAAGAGCGGGGACGGTTACGGCACGCCGCCGGTCTTTCGCGCCATGCCCGAGCCTTCGTCGGCGGACCAGGTGATCGACGTGCCGCCGCCGGAGACGTGCCCGCACTGCGGCGACCGCTCGACGGCCATCGAATCGATCGACCAACAGGTCCAACGCGATATCGAAATTCGCACCGTCGTACGCCGCTTTGTGATTCCCGTCGCACGATGTGCCTGCTGCGGAAAACGCCGGCGCGGGACCCACCCGCTGCAGACCTCGACCGCCACCGGCTGCTGCGCCTCGCAGGTCGGTCCGCTGGCGCGGGCGCAATGGTCTTCATGAACAAGACGCTGGGTCTGAGTATGGGAAAGATCGCCAACCTGTTCGGCACGCTCTGGAAACTGGACGTCACGCCCGGCGGCGTCTGCCACGCGATCCAGTCCATCGGCCGCCGCTGCCAAACCGATTACCAGTCGATCCTCGATGCCGTGCGTGTCGCCGAGCATGTCACCTGCGACGAGACCGGCTGGCGGATCGGCGGGTTGGGAGCCTGGCTCCATGCCGCCGCCACGCCCAACCTGTGCGCCTATCTCATCGACTCCGCACGCGGCGCCGACGCCACCGACCAGTTGATCGGCGAGGACTTTTCCGGAACGCTCGTTCACGACGGGTGGCGTCCTTACGACCGTTACTCGCGGGCGAAACATCAGCAATGCAACAACCACCTGCTGCGGCGGTGCGACGAGATGATCGAGGCCGCCACGCCCGGCGCCGCCCGCTTCCCGGCAACGATCAAATCGATCCTCAAACGCGGCCTGCTGCTCCGCGACCAACGTGACGCCAACGAGCGGAGCCTGCGGTCGACCCGGATTCATGCCACCAAGCTCACAGGACTGATCGGCGACTTGTGCAAAGCTCGTAAACACAACCGTGCCAACGAACGCCTGGCGGCATTCCTCTATCGCCACGCCGGGCAGTTGTTCACCTACCTGCGAGACACCGGCATCGATGCCACCAACTGGCGAGGCGAGCACGCCATGCGGTACGCGGTGGTCAACCGCAAGGTATGGGGCGGCAGCCGCACCCGCCGCGGAGCGAACGTGCAGGCGATCCTGATGAGCGTGTTGCGAAGCCTGAAGCTCAGCAAACGCGACGCGATCGACTGGCTGTGGAGAAAGCTCACCCATCAGAACCCGCCGATGCTCACTTGAAGAAGCGGGGACGGCGCTATTCAATTACCTTTCCGCTTACTGCACTGGACTACTGGGATATGTCTGGTTTTCCGCACCGTGGATTTGCTGGCACCGGAATCGGCAGGGGCATGGGCACTGTCACGGTAAACGGGAAAGTATTCGACCAACAGGCTGTTAACTACTGGCTTGGCGGACTTATCTATCGAGAGTTGTCCACCATTCAAGGTAGTCTATTCTGTGATGTGTTCAAAGCGGCAGCCTTTGGGCACATTTACACGCAAGACGACTATGAGACATATTCCCATGCAAACTGTGCTGATGAAAAGTGGGCATGGTTTCAAGCTGGTGCTGCGCTGGACCCGTCGCTACCGCAATCACCGTCCTGGTTGCAGGATGTGTTACCCGGGCCGACCAATGATCAGCTAATTGTGTGGAAATGGGGATTTCTCAGCGGAAAGGATTAGTCAACCGCTGGAATAGCGCGGAGACTTGCATGACCATCGACTACGACAGCAATGTACGAGCTACCAAATCGCACAAGCCGTGGCCCTGGGACCTGATCCTGGGAACGGCGGTAGCCGTGCTGTTTGCAGGTCATATTCTCTTGATTCTTCTGCAAGCCTGTCCTTACTGGACCATGTGCTTTCCGTTTCCGTCGGCGGGTCCCTACGTGTGGCCGATTGCGGCGATCGGACTGGCCGTCTACCTGCTGGGAGCAGTGATTTCGCCCGATGAGATGCGGCGGCGAAGCCGTCGGGCGCGCCTCATCCTGGCGTTACTTCTGGTTGCATTCGCCACGGACACGCTTACGGGCGGCGACTATCGCTGGTTTGAGCTTGAGATGCGGTGGGAGATGCGAACCTGTGGCGGACCTGCTGGGCTTCAGCAATGGGCGCAAAGCGTTCTCACGTCGCCGCAATGGATCGCGACCTTTGAGGAACGCGACGTGCGGCCAAGCGACCTGCCGCCTGCGATAAGACGCTTTGCCGCCAAAACGTGTAAGTTTCACGTCCCGCAGTACCGTTCAGTCAAGATTGGCGGTCCGTGGTTCATGTTCGACGATGGTGGCTGGGACATGGGCTGGGGAATCATCGTCGGAAAGCGGGATATGACCGATCCAAGTCCAGTCAACATGCCCCGCGGGGAGCACGTCGGTTGGACCAAGCAGTTACAACCAGGCGTATACCTGTATGCGTACTGATCTCGGAAGACCAATGATGGGATATTCGTAAATGACAGGGAAATTCAAAGCCTGCAACAACGCATCTGTGATTGGAACACCGTTCACTGAAGAAGTGAACATACGAGGGGTCGCATCCCGGGATTCTCAGAGGGCCGACTGAAGGGGACGTAGCTATTCGCCATTGACCACGGCGTTCGTTTCCGGCGGATCACCCGAAAGGGTCAGGGTGCGCCGGCCAAGCGGGTGAGGTGCAGTGAATGGGAAATTCAAAGCGGTCGCATTTCGGGATTCTGAGGGACCGGATTCATTCACCGCAGATCGCCCCGTTCCAGTTCGAGCTTCTTCGGCGGCCTTCCCCGCGGCCTTGGCGTGTGCTCCAAGCTTAGTCTCTTCACCACCGCCCGTTGCCACGGCTCGGTGATCTGCCGCGCAAAAAATCCCGGCCCGTTGCCGCGTCTTCAACGGCCATCTCAGCAGCCCGTGATTCGATCTGGATGCAGCTCTCGCCCAACCGGACGCGCATGGGACCTCTGCAGGTTCCGGTTTGATCCAGGGGAGGAGATTGGGTCTCAATGGAAATCCCCTGCAACTCGCGGTATGTAGGCGCGTATGGCGAGAAAAGCGTGAAGCCCGACGCCCCGACTCTCCAAGCGCCGCCTGAGTTCACTGCTCCGATGACCGGCGTGCCGGTGCGCCGCGCCTGCGCCCTCTTCCTGATCCTCGCTTTCGTGCTGATGTTCGGCCTGAGCATGCACAAGCGGCTGGATCACGATGAGCATCAGTTCATCGCTCCCGCCGCCCTTTTCCTGCGGCGCGGCCTGATCCCCTATCGGGATTATCCGTATTTCCATACGCCCTACCTGGTCTTTATCAACGCCGGTCTGTTTGCCCTGACCGATCATCTGCTGCTGGCGGCGCGCCTGCTGGAGATGCTCGCCTCCTTCGGGACAATCTGCTTCCTGTTGATCGTCAATCTGCGCACGTTCCACGCCCAGCCGCCGAAGCTCCGGACCATGCTGGCGATCGGACTGACGGTGCTGGTCCTGGCCAATCCGATCTTCACGCTGACCAGCGGGCGAAGCTGGAACCACGATTTGCCGACCTTCCTCATGCTGCTGGCGCTGGCGGCGCTCCAGGGCGCCGGCGGCGAGCGCCGACGGCCGCGCACGCTCCTGGCCCTGGCGGCGGGCCTGCTCATGGGCATTGCCACGGGCGTGCGCCTGACCTTCGCGCCGCCGGCACTGGCGATGATGGCGTGGCCTTATGTTGCCGATCATCTTGCGCTTCGAAAACGCTGGCAGCTGGCACTGACCTATTCCGCCGGCGTGGTCGTGGCGCTCATTCCGGTCCTGGTGATCTTCTGGCTTGCCCCGCAACGCTTCCTGTTCGGCAATTTCACCTATCCCTTCCTCAACACCGCCTTTCGCGATGCGACCAGCTTCGGCAAGGGAATGACCGGCCTCGGCAAGCTCTGGTTCGTGGTGACCGATGTGCTGTCGCGGCCGGGATGCCTGGCGCTGACGGTTCTGTTCGTCGCGACGCTGGTGCTGGCCTGGCCGCTGCGGCGGCGAATGTCCCGGCACGACCGCCGCGAGGCGGGGCTCTTGATCTTTCTGCTCTGCATCGTGCTGATCGGAACGTTTGCGCCGTCACCTTTGTTTGCGATCTATTTCTTCGAAGCGATTCCGCTCATGGCGCTCTTGATCGCCCTGGGCGCCTCGGCAGTGGCTTTGGATCCGGAGCGCTTTCGCTTCTGGCTGAAGTGGTTCGTGGTACCCGCGGTGGCGCTGACATTCGTGGTCGGCCTGCCGGCCTTTCGCGGTGTCTTCCACCTGGGAAGCCGCCATGGCTGGGTCCCGCTTCGCATGCACGATGTGGGCGAGCGGATCGCGCGCGCGGTGCCGCCGAATACCACCGTGCTCACCGTCGCTCCACTGCTGCCGCTGGAGGGGGGGCGGGATGTCTTTGAGGAGTTTGCCACCGGGCCCTTTGCCCTGCGCGTCTCCCCGGCGATCACCGAGTCGCAGGAGCAGCGCTTCCACTTCTTCGACGAGGACGACTTTTTGGCGATGATGGTCAAGCGCCGCCCCGCGGCGCTGCTGACCGGCCACGAGGGCGCCATGGACGATGCCATGCTCGATGCGATGCACGGCATGCCCCTGACCGCTCGCGACGTGGGCGAGGGCTATACGCTTTGGGTGCCGCAGCCGAATTATGCCAGCGTTCCGCCGGCCAGCACGGCCCGCAGCGAAGATGATTCGGGCACCGCGCCCCCGCGCTGAGGCCCGGCACAGACCCGCCTGCCCCCCCACCCGCCCCCCTGATCCCCACCTGATCCCCCCCCGATCCCCCGTCTGGCGTCCCCCCGGGGTTTTCCTTTGGCGAATCTTGGGCTAATCTTCCGGCAGGGTCCGGCGGTTCTGGTTCAGGAACGAATATGAAGCTTTCCATCACGTGCGTTGCATTGTCGGCTGTCCTGGCGCTGGGGCTGGTTGCCCGCGCTCAGGATGTTGCGGTTCCCGCCCCCGCCACCACGCTTCCGACGACGGAGCGGCCGCGGCATCAGGTGCAGATCCCGCCCGGTTTTGAGAAGGTGGAGTTGGGAGGCCGCACCGCGCTCGCCGAGCCGGCCGACACCAGCTGGGTTCGCCAGCAGTTGGACGCCATGAAGCCGACCAGCCGCCCATCGGTGGTCGGTGACATGCTTACCCAGGTCAAGCAGAAGCGTGATGCCCTGGTCAAGGTCCTGGCATACGACCTGGGCGCCGACGTCAAGGCGGTGGGTGCGGCGTACGACGCCGACGTGGTGGGACAGCTGCAGAAGATGTATGACCTGCATCCGCCGATTCTTTATCTGGTCACCAGCCGGGACAAGGTCAAGCAGCTGCTTCTTGCCGGTTGGCAGGACCCGAACTTCTATTACAACCGGATCGCGGGGGCGACCGTGGTTTCGGGCAATGTGGCCATCAAGACCGACGGTCCGATGGATGATGCCGTCGTTCCCGCGTTGTACAACGCCAATGCCACCAACGATGAGAAGCTCAAGGCGCTGACCGATGCCGTGGCGCAGAGTGAAGGCGATCTGGTCAAGTTTCTCGATGCCCGCTCCAAGCCGACCGTGAGCACGGGAATCGCCACGCTCGTGCACGACATCGGACTGAAGGACATCGACTTGAAGGACGATCAGCGCTGGTTCATGCTGGGCGTGCCGATCGTTCTGGCGAGCAAGTACGGCGGAACGCTGACCGGCAACCCGGATCTGCTCAAGGCGATGACCAGCGACAATCCGCAGAATCCACTGCGGTTTACCAGCATCGACCTGCTGCATCCGCCGGCCCTGAGCTCGATGAATCCCGAAGCCATTCCGTATTATTTCGACACCGCGCGTCGCAAGAGCGCTGCGGCGATCAGTCGCCTGATCGATGAGGGCGGGGCCGGCGTGATCGGGAAGATTCTCGCCGCCATCCGCACCCAGAAGCCGGCGGACGGGCCGGCGCTGGTCAAACTCATTCAGGACCAGACGGGGGTGGATCTGACCAAGGATCTCTCGCGATAGGGGCGGCTCGGGAAGCTATGGGGTCGCGGATCGTCCGACGATGACCCGGCGGCAGTCGGGCAGGGCATCGAGGAAGACCCGGCCGTAGCGCTTGGTCATCACCCGGCCGTCGAGGATGACGACGATGCCGCGGTCGGAGCGGGAGCGGATCAGGCGGCCGAAGCCCTGTTTGAGTCTGATGACGGCTTCGGGGACGGAGTATTCCATGAAGGGGTTGCCGCCGCGGCGCTGGATCATCTCGAGTTGCGCTTCGACGATGGGCTCATCGGGGACGGCGAAGGGGAGCTTGGTGATGATGACGTTGCGCAGGGCGTCGCCCTGGACATCGATGCCCTGCCAGAAGCTGGCGGTGCCGAAGAGCACGGCGTTTTCCTGGGAGCGGAAGCGCTCGAGGAGGATTTTCCGCGGTGCCCCTTCACCATGGACCAGGACCGGGAAGCCAGCGTGTTCAAGTTGTGGCCTCAGGCGGCTGGCTGAGTCGCGGAGCATTTTGTAGCTGGTGAAGAGGACAAAGGCGCCGCCGTTGCTCTGCCGCACGTAGTGCTCGATCCGCTCGCAGGCGGCGGGAAAGAAGCGCATCGTGTCGGAAGGGTCCGGCAGGTCGGTCTCCAGGTAGAGCGTGGCCTGTTGCTGATAGTCGAATGGCGAGCCCAGCGCTAACGTCCTGTCGCGAACGACGCCCAATCTTGATCGGATGTAGGCGAAGCGGGGATCAGAGTTCGTGACTGTGGCTTGCTCGTCGAGCGGATCATCTTTTCCGGCGGAGGCGTTACCCGCAGCGCAGAGCGTGGCGCTGGTCATCACCACGCTGTTAAATTTCTCGAAGAGGTAGTTTCGCAGTCCTTCAGCGATGTCGATCGGGGCGGCGTGGAGTGAGACGCGGCGGGGGCTACGCTGGGTGGATTCCATCCAGTAGACGGCGTCCGGCATGGAGTGCGAGAGGATGCCGTCCAGCGTCTGGGCCATGACGGCGACCTTGTTGGCGTGGCTGGTCACTTCGGCGACCTCCTCCTCGTGCTCGATTTGGGTCAGCATGGCCTTGAGGTATTTGGTGAGGTCGCGGAGCTTGGGGGAGAGGTCGTTTTCGACCCAGCCGGGTTCGTAGATCCGGCCGTTGCCTCGGCCGCTGGTTTTCTGCCAGCGGAGGCAGCGGTCGAAAAAGTCGCCCGACCCGCTCGTGGAGATCGACGACGACGCGGATGGCGTCGTTGGCGAGCGAGCCGTGGGTGGAGAGGAGGCCGCGGCCCTTGCGCGGCTCGTAGAGGGTGCGCAACTCGTACTTCAAGCCGGCTTCAGTGATCTTGAGGCCGAAGTGTTCGCCGGCGACGTCTTCGAGCGTATGGGCCTCGTCCAGGATTGCCAGGTCGTACTTGGGCAGGTAGTTGACACCGGCCATGCGCAGGGCGAGATCGCTGAAGAAAAGGGCGTGGTTGACGACCAGGATGTTGCCCGATTGCATGCGGCGCTTGGCGGCCTGCCAGAAGCACTTTTCGTAGAAGGCACATCGCTTGCCAAGGCAGTTACCGTGCTCAGCGCAGACCTTGTCCCAGACGTCCGGCTCGGGGAGCGTGGGGAGATCGGCGAGCGAGCCCTCGGTGGTGTGGGTGGCCCAGTCCTCGACCATCCAGAGGGAATCGAGCTGGCGCTGGTGGTCGAAGAGATAGCCCTGGCGGCCGCGGGTCTGCTGCAGACGGCGCTGGCAGAGGTAGTTGTTGCGGCCCTTGACCAGGACGGCGGTGAACTCATCGGGCAGGATCGAGCGAAGCAGAGGGATGTCCTTGTCGATGAGCTGTTCCTGAAGCGAGATCGTATGGGTGGAGATGACGACCCGCTTTTTGTGCTGGACGGCGAAATGGATGGCGGGGATGAGGTAGGCGAATGATTTGCCGACGCCGGTGCCGGCTTCGACGAGCAGGTGATGCCCGTCGGCGAAGGCGGATTCGACGGCGGCGGCCATTTCCAACTGCTCGGGGCGGTGCTCGTATTTGTCGCCCAGACGCCGGGCGATGGCGCCGTCGCGTCCGAGAATCTCGCTCAGGGCAGTCGGCATGGGGTGGGATTGTAGCGATGGGCGGGTAAATGGTGAGGCGTCGGTTAGCACTACAGCGCGTAAACTGGCGATTTCAGTCCAGGAACTGCGGTCAACACTTGAGTAGACAAGGGCTTAAGAACGATCCGGCACTGAAGTGCTAAAAGGGCCCCTCTGGCCGCTTTGCCGGTGCGGCAAATTGTCATGTTCGGACCACCAGGTCGTCAGAAGGGGCAAAAACCGGGTTCGGGGAGGAGTGGGGAGGGTACGGTACTACAACGGTGAGAGTACGGTGTGGGCCGGGAGGGGATTTGGGGCAACTTGGGAGCGGAATGTCCTCTGCTGGGATGCTTCTTCGCAAGCGGGCTCTTGGCACAGCGTTCAAGGCGTTGCCGAAGCGACCGGGAGGCCCTGTGGGGCTTGCGGCGAGTCAGCGCTGTCGGGCGCCTCGATGGTGCGGGAGAGGGTTCTGTCAGAAGCATGCGGTCCTTTAGCTCTACATCCCGGCGTCGGCGATTGGCGGCTAGAAACGGCGAGCAAAAACATGAGCGGATAAGGACTTGAGAAGGATCCAGCGCTGTAGGGTTAGGGCGGGGCGGAAAATCGAGCTTGACGACGACGCGACCCCATTCAACAATGTATCCGGATGAACGGATGAATCGGCGCGGGCTTCCGGGATGGGAATGTGCGCTGGTGAATCGCTGATTGTGGCCTGGTGAAAGGATGCCGATGCGGCGGTCGTTTCTGGATTGTGTTCGCGAGCGGGTGGTGGTGCTGGACGGGGCGATGGGGTCGAACCTCCAGTGCCGGCACCTGGACCACGAGCGCGACTGGCTGGGGCACGAGAACATTTCCGAGGTGCTGAACTTCTCCCGGCCGGAACTGATCCAGGAGATTCACGAGGCGTTTCTGGAAGTGGGTTGCGACGGGGTCGAGACCAATACGTTCGGCGCGAACAAGATCGTCATGGCCGAGGCGGACATGGCCCAGCGCGTGTTCGAGAACAACAAGGCGGCGGCGGAGATTGCCCGGCGGGCGTGCGAGAAGTTTGAGACGAGCGACCGTCCGCGATTTGTGTTTGGGTCGCTCGGGCCGGGGACCAAGCTGCTGACGCTGGGGCATACGACCTGGGACATAGCGCTCGATTCGTATCGCGAACAGATTCGGGGATTGCTGGCGGGGGGCGTGGACGTGCTCCTGGTCGAGACGCAGCAGGACATGCTGATGATCAAGTGCATCATCGCGGCGGCGAACCAGGCGATGACCGAGGCGCACCGGCGCGTGCCGATCGTGGTGCAGGCGTCATTCGATACCGACAACGGCAACCAGATGCTCACCGGGAGCGATGCCTCAGCACTGGTGGCGAGCTTTGTGCCGTATCGTGAGATCGACGTGCTGGGGGTGAACTGTGCGTTTGGGCCTTATGACCTGGCGGAGACGACGCGGTATCTGTGCGAGAACTGGCCGCGGTATGTGAGCGTGCTGCCCAATGCAGGGCTGCCGGTCATGGTGGAGGGCAGGAGCCATTTCCCCATGGGGCCGGAGGATTTCACGAAGGGAGTGATGCGGTTTGTCGAGGAGTTTGGGGTAAACCTGGTGGGCGGGTGCTGCGGGACGATGCCGGAGCATCTGAAGCGATTGGTCGAGGCGCTGAAGGGACGCGCGCCGAAGCAGCGCGAGGTAAAGCCCAAGGCGCAGATTTCTTCGCTGGTGAGCGCGGAAGACATTCGGCAGGAGACGTCTCTATCTGATCGTTGCGGAGCGGACGAACACCAACGGCTCGAAGAAATTTCGCACGCTGCTTCAGGCCGAAGACTGGGACGGGCTGGTTTCGATGGCCCGGGATGAAGTGCGGGATGGGTCGCACATGCTGGATGTGTGCGTGGACTTCGTCGGGCGGGATGGGGTGCAGGACATGGACGAGGTGGTGCGGAGATTTGTCAATGCGCTGCCGGCGCCGCTGATGCTCGACAGCACGAACCCGGCGGTGATGGAGGCGGGGCTGAAGCTGGTTGGGGGGCGGTGCATTCTCAACTCGATGAACCTCGAGGACGGCGAGGAGCGGGTGGCGGAGATCTGCGGGCTGGCGAAGAAATATGGCGCGGCGGTGGTGGCCGGAACCATCGATGAAGACAAGCAGCAGGCGATGGCGCGGACGGCGGACCGGAAGATCTCCATCGCCAGGCGCATCCGCGATCTGGCGGTTGAGAGGTATGGATTGCGGGATGAGGATCTTCTGTTCGATCCGCTGGTGCTGCCGATCTCGACGGGGATTGAAGAGGATCGGCGAAATGCGCTGGAGACGATCGAGGGAACGCGGAGAATTTCGCAACAGCTTCCGAATTGTCACACCGTGGTGGGGCTGAGCAACGTTTCGTTCGGATTGAAGCCCGCGGCGCGGGTGGTGCTCAACAGCGTGTTTCTCCATGAGTTGCGTGAGGCGGGGCTGACCGGGGCGATTCTGCATGCGTCGAAGATTCTGCCTCGCAATCGGATCGCCGACGAGCAGTGGAGCGCGGCGCTGGATCTGATTTATGACAAGCGGCGTGAAGGATTTGATCCGCTGACGCATTTCGTGTCGCTGTTTCCTGACACAGCGGGCGGCGCCGAGACGGTCAAGGCGCAAACGCAGTACGAAGACCTCTCGATCGAAGACAAGCTCAAGCGGCACATCATCGACGGCGAGAAGCGGAACCTGATCGAGCATTTGGAGGAAGCCAGAAGGACTTATTCGCCGCTGGACATCATCAACAACATTCTGCTGGCCGGAATGAAGGTGGTGGGAGATCTATTCGGCTCCGGGCAGATGCAGTTGCCATTCGTGCTGCAAAGCGCCGAGACGATGAAGGCGGCGGTGGCGCATCTCGAGCAGTACATGGAGAAGGTCGAAGGGGCGAGCAAGGGGCGGATCGTGCTGGCGACGGTCAAGGGGGATGTGCACGACATCGGCAAGAACCTCGTGGACATCATCCTGTCGAACAACGGGTACACCGTGTTCAACCTCGGAATCAAGCAGCCGATACACGACATCCTCAAGGCCGCGGAGGAGAAAAAGGCCGATGCCATCGGCATGAGCGGACTGCTGGTGAAAAGCGTGAACGTCATGAAGGAGAACCTGGAGGAGATGAATGCGGTCGAGGTGAAGCTTCCGGTGCTGCTCGGCGGGGCGGCGCTGACGCGGGAGTATGCGGAGGAGGATCTGGCAAATCTTTATGGCGGACCGCTGCTGTACTGCAGAGACGCGTTCGACGGCTTGCACGTGATGGACCGCATCGCGGGCGGAGCGATCGAAGGAGTCATGTCGGAGCAGCGGGAGCGGGCGGCGAAGCGACGGAAGCTTAAAGAGACGGCAGTAAAGCCAAAATCGCTGGATGCGGCGAATGTGAAGCCGGTAGCGAAGGACAACCCGATTCCCACGCCGCCGTTCTGGGGTGCGCGGGTGGTGACGGACATCCCGCTAAAGAACCTGTTTCCGTATATCAATGAGGTCGCGCTCTTTCGCGGGCAGTGGGGTTTCAAAAAGGGGAAGTTGTCCGATCATGAATTTGAGAAACTGATTGATGAGAACGCGCGGCCGGTGTTCGAAGAATTGAAGAAGCGGGCGGTGGATGAGGGATTGCTGACGGCGAAAGTCGCGTATGGGTATTTTCCTGTACAGGCGATGGGAAATGAGTTGATTGTTTATCACCCGAGTGCGGCTGGAGCGGGCAAGGAATGGCTGCGCTTTGCTTTCCCGCGCCAGGAAGGACGGCGGAGGTTGTGCATTGCGGACTTTTTCCGGCCGGTCGAGAGCGAGGAGATGGATGTGCTGGGGGTGCAACTGGTGACAGTCGGTGACAAAGCCAGCGAGGTGGCGGAGAAGCTTCGGAAGGAGAACCGCTACCAGGATTATCTGTATCTGCACGGGTTTGGTGTCGAATCGGCGGAGGCTCTGGCGGAGTTGTGGCACAAGCGGATGAGGCAGGAACTGGGGTTTGCATCCGAGGATGCGGCGAATGTCCGCGCGCTGTTTCAGCAGGGATATCGCGGCAGCCGGTATAGTTTTGGATATCCGGCCTGTCCGGACCTGGAAGAGCGAAGCAAGATCATGGAATTGCTGGGGCCGGAGCGGATCGGGGTAACGCTCAGCGAGAACTACATGCTGGTGCCGGAGCAATCGACCGATGCGATTGTCGTGCATCATCCTCAGGCGAAGTACTTTGACGTATGACAAAATGCCCATCGGGGAAACCCTGATGGGCACAAATTGCAATCGGCTGATTTGTTCATGTAATATCCCGCCGTCGTAAGCAGCCAGCCCGAAAGATGGCTTATGTGAGCAGGGGAACGCGATGTCGGCAGCGGTCGTTCAGCGGTTGCGGTCAGGGAGATTTCGTCACGTCGTGTTTGCGACGGGATCGAAGGGTGCCGTCCGATGAATCTGGGCGGCGGGCGGCCGGCGGGCGCGGAGATAGGGAGTAGCTCGACTGGTCAGGAGCTACCGCCGGAGGACGGGGGGTTTGTGCGGTGGCTTTTTCGAATGGGGGACCTGGATGCCGGGCAGTACCGGCCCGAGACGCTGGGGCGGCGGTTGCCGGCATGCCTGCGGGCGATCCATGCGGCGGACGTGCGGGAGGCGCGGCGGATGCTGGAGCGCAATCCCTCGCTCGTGCCGGCGGCGCCGAGCGCGATCGTGATCGGCGTCAGTTCGTTCTTCCGCGACGAAGGAGTTTTCGATTACCTGACCTATCATGTGCTGCCCGGGCTGCCCTGCCATTCGCGGCGGGCTCGGATCTGGAGCGCGGCCTGCTCGGAGGGGCAGGAGCCGTACTCGGTGGCGATGCTGCTGAGCGAACTGGGTCGCCTGGACCGGACGGACCTGCTGGCGACCGACTGCCGCCGCGATGCGGTCGCGCGGGCGAAGGAAGGCGTTTATGACGAGCACCTGATGCGCGGGGTTCCTGCCTCGTGGCTGATGAAGTACTTCAGCAGTGAGCAGAACCACTGGCGCGTTTCAGAAGCACTGCGGAATGCGGTGGAGTTCCGGGCGGCGGACCTGTTGCAGATTTGCGAGCCGGGCGGCTGGGACCTGATCTTGTGCCGGAATGCGGGAATGTATCTGCGGCCGGAAGACGCCGGACCGCTTTGGCAACGGCTCGAGGAAGCGCTGCATCCAGGCGGGTATCTTGTGCTGGGCAAAGCGGAGCGTCCGGTCGGCGCGACGCGGTTAAGTCGCCGTGACACCGTGTGTTTACCGGCGTGACCGAGGTTGAAGATGGCAGCGAGAGCAGATTGCAGCGAATTAAACCGCAAGCCACTCTGGCTGAGCATTACGGTGGTGCTAGCGCTGGTCGCGCTGATGGCTTGGATGCGGCTGGGGGTGATTTCCGGGTATCTCATTCCGGTGGGTTACGGCGTGCCATTGGTCGTATTCGTATGGCTGCGAAATCGCGTGGCGCTTTGGGTAACGGCGGGTGCATTCGCCGCCATAACACTTGCAAAGACTGCTCTCATCTGGCACCAGCCGACTCCGAGCGTGCCGATGGTCAACCCCGGGATCGACGCGGTGCTGGTCCTGCTGGATATGTCTGTGATTGCGGGCGTCGTGCATCTGGTGATCGGTGCAAGAGGGCGGCTGGACGCGGCAACCGGCAGCTTGTTGCGACAAATCAGAATCTGCTTTTGCGCGAGGAGGAGATCGCGCGGCAGAATGAGGAGCTCCAGAGCCAGACTGAGGAGTTGGAGCGGCAGAGCGAAGAGCTCCGGGTGACCAACGAAGAGCTGGCGCAGCGCGAGCGGATGCTGGAGACGCTGCTGGATTTGTCGCGGGCGCTGACGGTGGAGCTGAGCCAGGGGCAGATCATGGAGCGGATCTGCGAGACGCTCTGGCACCTGATCGACGGGGCGGATTCGGCGACGGCGATCCTGCTGCGGGAGGGGGATCATCTCGACGTGAAATGCCATTATGGATTTGGCAGCGACGGGCTGCATACGAGCCGGATTCCATACAACGAGTCGTTTGCGTCGCTGGTGATCTCGCAGACACACAGCGCCTATGTCGAGGATATGACGCTGCGTCCGGATTTGACGCTGCCGAAGGGCGTGAACGCGGATGCGATCCAGGCGGTGCTGGCGGCGCCCTTGATGGTGCGGGGCAAGGCGGTGGGGACGCTGGAGATCTACAGCCGGACGAAGCGCTCCTGGAGCGACGAGCAGGTGGTGCTGGCGGAGTCGCTGGCGGCGCAGGCGGCAATCTCGCTGGAGAACGGGATGCTCTTCGACCAGGTGGAGCAAGAGCGCGGCCGGCTCAGTGCGGTGCTGCGGGCTGTCCCGTTCGGGATGCTCGTCTGCGATCGAGATTGCGAGAGCATCCGGGCCAATCCGGCGGGGGCCGGGCTGTTGAATATCCCGTCGGAGACGCCCCTCTCGCCCCACGAAGCGTTTGGACACATCGTGGCGATGGATGAGGGAAAGACGGTGAGCCCGGAGGAGCATCCGATTGTCATTGCGGCGCGAGAGGGGCGGGAGGCGCACGGGCAGGAGATGGAATGGATCCTGCCGGGCGGGAGACGGGTCTATGTGCTAATCAGCGCGGTTCCCGTGCGCGGGCGGGATGGGAAGGTGATGGGGGCAGTGAGCGTGAAGGCGGACGTGACGCAGCTCAAGACGCTTCAGCGGGAGCTGGATTTGCGCCGGCGCGAAGCGGAAGAAGCGAACGTCCGGAAGACGCGATTCCTGGCGGCGGCGAGCCACGACATTCGCACGCCGGCGAACGCGATCTCACTGCTGGCGGAGCTGATCAAGCGGACGGCGGATTCGCCGCAGTCGGCCGGTGAGATGAAGGAGCTGGCGGGCGAGTTGCATGCCTCAAGCCTGTCGCTGGTCGAGCTGGTGACGAACGTGCTCGATGTGACGCGGTTCGATACGGACAAGCTGGAACTGCGCGAGACGGACTTTCCGCTGGGGGCGCTGCTGGAGGAAGAAGTGCGGCAGGTGATGCCGCTGGCGGAGGCGAAGGGAATCGAGCTGAAGGCGGAACGGGTGGATCCGCCGGTCTGGCTGCGGGCGGATCGGATCAAGCTGGGCGCGTGGTGGGAAACCTGCTTTCCAATGCCATCAAGTTCACGGATCGGGGGGGCGTGACGGTGACGGCGCGGGTGATGACGGACGGGGGACTGGAGATTTCGGTGGCCGATACGGGTGTCGGCATTTCCGAAGAGCACCTGCAGAAGATCTTCGACGAGTTTTACCAGATCACCGAGGCGCACCGCTCGAAGGGATCGGGGCTGGGGCTGGCGATCTGCAAGCGGTTGATTGAAGCGATGGGCGGCCAGATTCAGGCTCAAAGCAAGGCGGACGAGGGGAGCAGATTTACAATTCGGCTGCCGGCGACGGCGGTGATTCTGCGGCCGCAGCCGGCGGCGACGGTGCGGAAATGAGGGGGCTGCCGGCTGAGGTGAGGATTCACCGGTCGGGGCGATGGGGTCCGGCGAGCGTCAGGACCGATTGGGTGGAATCGGGGCGAAGAATCGTTGCGGCGGTTGAGGAGCGGATCGAGCAGGCCTGGGCGGAGGCATCAGGGAGGCTGGGGGCGAAGCTGTTTGATGGGCCGATGTGCCGGCTGGAGCGATGGCAGGCAGGGCGGACGCTGGAGCTGTTTGTTTCGCGAACGAGCTACAAGCCGTTTCTGGGAACGAACCTGACCCACGCGACGCTGGCGGACCGATACGGGGCGGAGGTGCTGGCCAATGCGGTGGGCTTGAGCATCGCGCTGGCGACGGTGGACCGGTGGCTGATGCTGGGGCGAAGAAACGGTTCGGTGGCTTACTATCCCCAGCGCGTGCATCCGTTTGCGGGGGCACTGGAGCCGGCGGATCCGTTGGACGTTTTTGCCGAGCGCGGCGGGAGTTGGATGAAGAGCTCTCGCTGAAAAGCGATGAGCTTGGGGAGATGGTTTGCATCGGGATGGTGGAGGATTGCGGCTTGCGGCAGCCGGAACTGGTCTTTGAGGTGGCGAGCCGGTTGACGAGGGATGAGATCGAGAAGCGGCTGGAGCCGGCGGAGCATCAAGCGGTCTATGCGATTGCGGCCGAGCAGCCGGCGGTCAAACGGGCGATGAAGGACCCGGCGCTGACGCCGGTAGCGGTGGGGACACTGGTGCTTTGGCTGGATGCAAAGCAGCCGCAAAAGCGGTGAATTCCAATGGTTGGGCTGATTGTCGGCGGTCACTTGCCCGGGGGCGGGTCTGCTCGTAGTGTTCCCACACCATCATGGGTCTTGCACACGATCTTCAGTATGCGGCGGAACTGGCACGGAGCGCGGGGGCGGTCGTTCTCGACCACTATGGGAAGGTCGAGCGGCTGACCAAGACGCACGTGGCGGCCACGGACGAGGCGGTGACGGAGGCCGACCGCGCCAGCCAGCGGCTGATTGTGGCGGGTTTGCGCAGGCGCTTTGGCGAGGATGGGATCGTCGGGGAAGAGTCGGAAACGGGCCATTCGATTACGTTCGAGTGCCCGAACCCGATGGGACGGAACTGGGTCATCGATCCGATCGACGGGACCAACAACTTTGTGGCGGGGCTGGGGGCGTTTGCGGTGTGCATCGGGCTGCTGGAACGCGGCGAGCCGGTGCTGGGGGTGGTGTATGATGTGACGCGGGATGAGATTTATACGGCCGCGCGCGGGGAAGGGGCGTGGCTGGGATCGACGCGGCTGTCGGCGCCCCAGACGCCGCTGTCGGACAGCTCGCTGGTGATGTCCACGAGCAACGTGCTCGATGCGCAGGGGCATTGCCCGGGATGGGTGAATCAGTTCATGGCGCACGCGAAGTGGAAGCTGCGCATCCTGGGATCGGCGGCGCTGGAGGCGACGATGGTGGCCGCGGGCATCGCGCACGGGGCGATCACCTGCAACGGAAAGCTCTGGGACTGCTGCGCCCCCGCCGCCCTGGTGCTGGAAGCGGGCGGGATCGTGACCGACCTTCGCGGCGAGCCGGTTTTTCCCTTCGATCTCAGGCATTACCAGGGGGCCAAAGTGCCGTTCCTGGCGGCAGGGCCGGCAGCGCATGGGGAGATTCTGACGCAGATCCGGGCAAACCCGTGATGGACGGGACAGGACCCCGATTCATTCAAATCCGATGAAGGGTTTGCCTGCCGTGGCATTGGCCATAGACTGCGGGGTCTATGGCTGGTGGTTTGTCGTTCGATATGGATGAGGTCCTCGCGGGGAAAGAGCGGCTGACCGATGCGCAGGCGCTGGAGATCTATCAGAAGGCGTCGCTGCACGATCTGGGGGAGTGGGCGACGCGGTAACGCAGCGGATGCACCCCGAGCCCTATCGCACCTACGTCATCGATCGCAATATCAACTACACGAATGTCTGCACGGCCAAGTGCACGTTCTGTGCGTTTCGGCGGGATCATGAGGATGAAGATGCGTACACGCTGGATCACGAGCAGATCGGGGCGAAGATCCGCGAGCTGGTGAGCATCGGCGGGACGCAGGTGCTGATGCAGGGCGGGATGAATGACCGGCTGCCGATCGAGTATTACGAGGATCTGCTGCGGTATATCAAGCAGCAATTCCCGACGGTTCACGTGCACGCGTTCAGCCCGCCGGAGTTCGTGGAGTTCGAGCGCTTCTTCGGGATGGATGTGCGGGAGATTATCCGCCGGCTCAAGGCGGCGGGGCTGGACACCATTCCCGGCGGGGGCGGGGAGATCTTCGCCCCGCGCCTGCGCAAGCGAATCGGGCTGGGCAAGTGCAGCGGCGACGACTGGCTGCGGGTGATGCGCGTGGCACACGAAGAGGGAATGAACACCTCCTGCACGATGTTGATCGGGCATATCGAGTTCATTCGCGAACGGATTGAGCACATGAGCGCCCTGCGAGATATGCAGGATTATGCGCTGGGGCTGCAAGGGGCGGAGGCACGAAGGCACAGAGGCACGAAGGGGAAACAGCCTGGCGTATTCGAAAAGTCGGTCATCGCTGAGCCCGCGGGCGGCGGCTCGTACACGGCGTTTATCCATTGGCCTTTTCAGCGCGAGAATACGCCGCTGGGACGGGCCAGGGAGTGGGAGCCGGACATCTATGGGCCGTTCGACGATTCGAGCAACGACGACATCCTGCGCGGTCGGGTCGTGCGGATGGCAGGGGCGGACGAATACCTGCGGATGCTGGCAATCGCACGGCTGTATTTCGACAACATTCCCAACCTGCAATCTTCCTGGGTGACGATGGGACCGAAGGTGGGGCAGCTTGCGCTCTTCTTCGGCGCCAACGACATGGGGAGCGTGATGATGGAGGAGAATGTGGTGTCGGCTGCGGGGACGACGTACAAGCTCAACGAGCGGGAGATCTGCCGGCTGGTGCGGGATGCGGGCTGGACACCGGCGCAGCGGGACCAGTATTACCACGTGCTGGCGCTGCACGAGGGGAGCGAAGCGCCGGATCGCAAGCCGGTCGAAGCCCCGCCGATGCGGAGCGTGAAGCGGATCGACAAGCAGTTCATCGGGGCGGCGCCGGGGCTGGATGACGGGCAGGATCGGAGCGTCGGGGTGCAGTTGCCGATTCTCGGGGATCGCGAATAGCGCCTGCATCGCGCAAGACATCGCTGATAACATGAACGATGCTGCGATTATCCGCCGCCGATTTGACGGCGATTCGCAGGGCGCGGGGGCCCAGGCCGGTGCCCATCGTAGAGGCGTCGCGAAGAAAGATGTTGCGCCGGCGGCACGCCGTGATGAGTTCGAGAGCGGTGGGGTAGGTTGGCGGGATATGAACCAGAAGAAAGTTGGCACAGCCGCGTGTAACGGTGAAGCCGAGCCGCGACAGATCGGCGGCAAGTCGTGCGCGAAGCCCATGGGTTTCCCGGTAGCGCCTGCGGTAATACCCGGGATCGCCGAGGGCGATGACCGCCGCAAGTTGCGATGGAAGGCCGATCACCCAGGGCGGCGTGATGGCTCGAATCTCGCTGACCAGTTGAGCCGGACCACACAGATAAGCGCAGCGCAGGCCGGAGAGGGCGTAAACCTTGGACATCGACTTGCAGATGACAACGTTCGAGCTTCCAGCGGCGAAGGATTCCAGCGATTCGCCCGGGCCGACGTAGTCGATGTAGGTTTCATCAATCCAGACGCGTGTGGATTTCGCAATGTCCGCAAGCCACGCCTGCAACTGGGCGCGCGGGACATGCCGGCCGGTGGGGCTGTTTGGGTTCACCAGAATAATCCAGGCCACATCCTGCGCGACCGCACCCTGGAGATGATGCTCGCAGAGGGCGTACTGATCGCTCGATGAGAGTCGGATGCGGTGGATCGGGCAATGGATGACATTGCCGAGCACGTGCTGGTATTCGCCGTACGTTGGATCGAGCAAAGCCACGCGAGAGCCAGCCGTGATCCAATGCCCCAGGGCACGGAAAATCAGATCCGAAGAGCCGGCGCCGGGCACGATGCACTGGGCGGGAATGCCACGGACCTGCGACAGCGCCTGAACAAGTCCTTCGCATCCCGCGGGCGGCGAGGTGCGTGCAAGCCAGGGGAGGGCTTGGGAAAGTGCGGCCAGAACCCTGGGCGACGGATCGAACCAGGCATCGAGAACGTCGGCATTCACCACATCATGGCGGCGTTCAAGTGAGCGGAAGTCGGTGCCGATCGCATCGAAGGATGCGCCGCCATGGAAGCATGCAGCCGGTGGTTGAAAGGGGAAGTCGAGCTTCCACTGGATTCGTTTTTCGATACGCGCCGGCGTGGAAAGCTCGTTGACGCGCCGGCGCAGTTCGACAACGGAAGCCGTCAGGAGCTCGAAGCAGGCCCGGCCGCAGACGATTCGACGGCCCAGAGGCTGCAAACCGAGCCTGCGATAGAGCGGAAGAATTTCCCTGCGGCCCATGGCCACGATATGGGTCCCGTGGTGCGCTTCAACGTGCCGCAGCGCTGCATACATGAGCAATCCGGCAAGAATGCCCTGACGATGTTCGGAGGCGACTGTGAGCAAACGCACCTCGAACAGGCCCGCATCGCGCTGGAGGGGGATTTCGTCGGGTGCGATGTATTTGTCGATCGAGTAGCAGCCGGCTGTCGGAGGCGTGATGCTGACAAAGCCCAGAATTCGCCGGCCGCGCTTGGCAATGAGATAGAGGTTGACCCCGTCGAGCGCATCGCAAAGCGTGCCAGCGGCGTTGACCGGATGCTGGCCCAGCTCCCGGGCGTAAACAGCGTGGCGCATCCTGTATATGGCGCGACGATCCCTACTCGTGGCGCGTGTGATCCGAATTGAAGGAAATGGCGGGGCGATTGGCGACTTCGGCGTTCCAGACATGGCAAATAAGCATTTACTAACTTTGGCGGGTTGTCAAGCATTTGCGGCCGGGCAGGGCTCGCCGCCGGCCGGCGGTCTGTTGGTATCGGTTATCGTCTGGCTGGCGATTGCGTAACATGCCCAGCGGTTGTGTCGTCATTACCTGGATCGAGTGAGTGGTTACGAGGAGCGGGTTTGGGAAGCAGGATCTGCATCACGGTCATCGGGCAGGCCCCAGGCGGGAAACAGCTTTCGCGCACGAGCAAATGAATGAATTGCTGGATTGAAATGCTGGAGTCGCGGCAGTTGCTGGCATTTGGGCGCTGGTGACGGCGGGATTTGGGGATTCTGGGCATGTGGTAACGAGTTTCCCGGGGTCGGCGGCGGCGCCGGTGGTGAAAGACCTGCAGGTCTCCGGCGGGAAGATTCTGGCGGGGGGAAACAGCGGGCTGGTGCGTTATCTGGCGGACGGCACCCTGGACGGCTCATTTGGCGACTCCGGCCGGGTCTCCCTCAGCGGCGTCAGCTTCACGGCCATGGCGGTTGACGGCGATGGCCATATCTATGTGCTGGGGCAGACGACAACGAAAACAGTTCTGTTGCGCTATCAGGCCGACGGCGAACTCGACGGGGATTATCGATCGGACGGAACGGCGCTGGTGACGGCGTCGAAGACGTTCACGCCGCAGGCGCTGGCGGTGCAGGCGGATGGGAAAGTGCTGGTTGCGGGCGTCGCCGGGAACGGCTCATCGGAATCGACGCTCACGCGGGTGTACCGGCTGGAGGCCGACGGCTCGCCGGACCTCGCGTTCGGAACCAGCGCCGCAACCGATATTCAACTGGGCACGGGGACGCTGCTGGCACCGAGCCTTGCCGATCAGGTGACCGGGATGGTGGCCGGGAGCGACGGCACGATCCTGATCGGCGGCGGGGCGATGAGCTATTTCGCCGGAGGTTTTGATCCGGTCTCCGGAGAGCTCAAGCCGTTTTCGTACGGTGATACGATGTTCGCGGTCGCGCGGCTGAGCGCCGATGGGACGCTCGATTCCAGCTACGCCACGGGCGGGATTCGCAGGTCAACGTTTGTCAGCGGGGCCAAGTCCAACTTCCCGGGTGCGTTTGCCGTCATGGATGACGGAACGGCGGCGCTGGCCAGCAGCAGCGTCGCAAGCGGGCGGGTGATCTTCGCCTCCTTCACACCGGACGGCATGCTGGAGGTGAACAAGACCGCGGACGCCGGCTACGAGCTGAGCGGGCCGCTGGACATGACGAGCGGGTCGGATGGGCGGTTCTTTCTTTTGGGCGACAATCCCGGGCGGGATTACGGGCTGCAAATCGCTGCGGTGACGCCGGCCGGCGTGTTCTCGAATGTGGCCTACACGCAGGATGCCCATGCCGCGACGACGAGCATCACCGGCGGAAGCACGGGGCAGATCGCCGTGGCGGATGATGGGGACCTTATCGTTGCGGGGCAGGCCGATTCTCCAGGCTATGCGCTTGCGAAATATGATGCGGGTCAGGCCGACGCGACGCCGCCCGATGAGCTGGCCAGCGCCCGCGCCAACTCGATCTATCGCGACTCATCCGGCGGCCTGCACCTTGCCTACTTCGATGCAGCCGAGCGCGTGCTGAAGTATTCCTACCGGGCCCCCGACGGCCTGTGGGATGCGCCGGTGACGGTCGATGCAACCGACAACGCGGGACAGTTTGTCTCCGTCGGCGCCGATTCACAGGGCAATCCGGCAATCGCCTATTTTGAGGGGACGCACGGAGATCTGAAGTTTGCCTGGCGAAGCAACGGCATCTGGCGCACCGAGACGGTTGATTCGCGCGGATCGGTCGGACTGTATCCGTCCATGATCTTCTATGGGCCGGGCTGGCCGGCGGTGACGTACTTCGACAAGACGCACGGAGACCTGAAGTTCGCCGTGCGGAACATGGCGACCGGAAAATGGGGTTTTGAAGAGGTTCAGCGCACGGGGATTGTGGGGAGGTCGAGCTCGCTGGCGACCAACCCATCCACCGGCCGGTTTGAGGTCGCTTACGTCGATACGGGCAAGGGGCTGGTCGATTGGGGTGCGCCATCTTGGCGGCGGGAGGTGGGGCTACGCCACCGCGGCCACGACCAGCGGCGGGGCGGATTTCCTTTCCCTGGCTTACACCTATAAGACGCACGAGCCGTCCATTGCCTTCTACGACGCGGGCCGGGCCGATCTGAAGCTGACGACCTTTTCGGGAAAGACCTGGACGAGTCGGGCCCTGGTCACCCGCGGGGCCATCGGGCTCTACAACACATTGCAATATGATTCGCAGGGGGCCGCCATCTATACCTACGACCGCACGCACGATCAGGCGATTCTCTTGCGCGATGAGCCTTCCGGGCTTGACGCGGAAACGATCGTCAGCGGCGGTGGGCGGTATTTATCGGTCTATAGCGACGGTTCGGTGGCGGACATGGTTTACTTCGATGCGGCCGATGCGGTGCTGAAAGTCCGCGGCGCGCCGATCACCGTGGGTTGACAGGGCTTTCGCAATGCGCGCACGCCGCATCGAGCGGGCCCGCTTGCGGGTGCATCTGTGCGGTCTGCCATTTGGGGGGAATCCGGATGACCTGAAGTGCCTGAAACTTGCGATTTAAGCCCGCGGGGCGGGTTTATGCGCGGACGGGTTTTGCACGGTGTGAGCACGGTGTGAGCACGGGGAGGGTACGGTGTGGGTCGGTGGTTTTGCACAAACGGATGTGTATATGTTGTATGGGCTCCGTTGAGCCGTTTCTTCGCGAATCCGTCTGGCACGCATGCCTTAGCACTACAGCGCTGGATCCTTCTCAAGTACTTATCCGCTCATGTTTTCGCTCGCCGTTTCTGGTCTCGAATCGCCGACGCCGGGATGTAGAGTTAAAGGACCGAATGCTTCTGACAGAACCCTCTCCCGCACCATCGAGGCGCCCCATACAGCGCTGACTCGCCGCAAGCCCTACAGGGCCTCCTGATAGCTTCGGCAACGCCTTGAACGCGGCGCTAAGAGCATGGCTCATCTCATCCAGGCACCATGATCACCAGCCCGGGGTGTAGCTTAAGAAAGTAGCAGTCATCGGTATTCAGTTCGCACTGGGCATCGCGCCGAGCAGCGTGCAGTGTTCGCCATCAAGGCTCCAGCGACTGACCAGCGCCGCCATCGGGCTGACGTTAGCCACCGACCAACGCATTCCCGGTCCCTTCATCCGCATGCCGATCTGCTTACAGAAGCTCTCCATTGGACCGCTGCTGATCGTCCAGCCTTGACGCTCGTACGCTGGATACTCCATCCGGTCCGCGTGCCGGCGCAGGAACGCCGCCAGGTCCAGCACGGCACGCTGATGGACTGGATCGTTGTAATGCATGGCCAGGGAACACAATCGATCATCCACCGCACGGGCTCCATGCCATCTCAATCGCCGGCACCAGTAACGCGACCACTTGCCCGCTCGCGGATCATCCTTGCCGTACAACGTCTCGCCTGCCGGGAACAGGTGCTGGCAGGCGTGCCAGTAGTCGGCGATGTGCGTCCAGCCCGGCAGGTCGCGGGCCACCGCGTCCGTGATCCACACCGCCATGTCCGAGAGAAACAACCGACGCCCTGCCTGATCGGCATGCAGTCGATGCGTCGCCGTCACCATATGCGGGACAAACTGCTCGACCTGTTCCAGATAGGCTCCGCCGTAACATCCACCCTCGTGTTCAAAACGGAATGCCTTGATCTCCCGCCAACCCGTCTCCCGCGTCCGCACGCTCGTTCCGTCGCAACTGCCGATCAACTCCGCTCCCGCGGCCACCGACGGCGGCGACTCATCCTGCTGTCGCACCGCTGCCCAGCCCTCTTTCTCGCACAGTCGCCGGATCGTGTCGTCATCCACCATCACACCCAGGATTCGCCTGGCCACCAGTTCCGCTTTGTCGAAGCTGGCAAGCGACACCCCCAGCAGGCACACCAGCCCACGCGTCAATCGGCTCATGGACTCGCCCGCCAGCGCGTCGGCCGAATGTTCGCAGCCATGGCCGAAGGGACACTTCCAGTAGATGCCGCGTACCGTCAGTTCACCAAAGCTGCTCAGCAACCGCCGTGACCGAACGCCCTGATGATGCCTGCGGCTCTGGCACTTCGGACAGAGACGCGACTGCTCCTGCCGGTGGTCAATCGCGCTTTGCAGAAACGCCTGCATTGTCTTCTGCAGAATCACTCGCCCGCCTTCACGCAATTCGATTTCCAGGCTCTGCACATCCTGCTCACTGTTCAGCGTGGGAACTTTCTGCATCAGCGTCTTGACCCAGTCCGAAAACTCGCTGACGATGTCATCCAATCCTCGATCAGATAACTCCCGATCCATCATGGTGTCTCCTGTTAAAAGCCTTCAACAGCCACAGGAGATACCATCTTCTTGCTGAGGGCGCTACTACTTTCAGCTACACCCCCAGCCCGTTTGTGACGAAGCATCCCAGCAGAGGACATTCCGCTCCCAAGTTGCACCCAATCTCCTCCCGGCCCACACCGTACTCTCACCGTTGTAGTACCGTTCCCTCCCCACCTCTCCCCGAACCCGGTTTTTGCCCTTCCTGACGACTTGGTGGTCCGAACATGACAATTTGGCGCACCGGCCAAGCGGCCCGAGGGACCCTTTTGGCACTTCAGTGCCGGATCGTTGGTAAGTCCTTGTCTGTTCATGTGTTGACCGCAGTTCTGGGCTGAAATCGCCAGCTTAGCGCTGTAGTGTTAATCCCGATTCGGATGATTCGGGAATCGGGTCATCGGGAGATTGAGGCGGGCGCGCGGAATCGGCGTGGTTCGGCGGCTAGTCATGTTGACCTGAATCCCCACGGATTTGGTTGGTCGGAAGCCTACGGTACCAGCGGCACACAGCAGGTGGGGATCGGATCCGGCTCGGCGACAGGAAACAACGAACACGCCCTGCTCTGGAACGGCTCGGCGGCGAGCTATGTTGACCTCAACCCTATCGGATTCACTGGATCCCAGGCAAACGATACCAGTGGACTGCAGCAGGTTGGGGCTGGTTCCGGCGCTGCAACAGGAGGAGCTGGGCACGCATTACTCTGGACCGGCTCGGCGGAGAGCTTCGTTGACCTTAACCCAAGTGGGATTGGGTTCGGTGGGTCTTGGGCGTATGGGACCAATGGCACACAGCAGGTTGGCTATGGGCTCGGCACGGTAACGGGCGGGTATCCCCACTACCATGCGCTGCTGTGGAGTGGATCGGCTGACAGTGCTGTCGATCTGCACTCGGTCCTCCCTGCGTCCTTCACCGCGTCCTACGCCTATTCCATCGACGGTAGCACTGTCTACGGGTGGGGCCAGGACTCTGGCGGGAACATTCACGCAATTGAGTGGATTGTGCCGGAGCCGGGGAGTTTGACGCTTTTGGGAGTGGCGGTGGTTGGAGGGGTAATGGGAGGAGGCGTGCGACGAGGAGCGTGTAGATATCTATAGTGACATCTGAGCCAGGAGACACGGAGATCCCTCGGAATACCTCGATATGATATCTCTGGCGCAGGTGGCGGAGTGCAAGAGGCACCAAGAAAGAAGGCATGGATGCCCTCCCCAAGATAATCCGCTGCGCTCACGCGGCTCGACAATGCGGGAAGAATCGTCAGCGGTGAAACGGCCGTCACATCAGGAGACACTGGTACACCACGTTTGCCAAATATGGCGATAGGCGCGCTCAAGGCGATCGACGAAATCTTTCTCATTCATCAAGGGGGTGGTTTGCAGGCGCTGGCGCATTCCGAGGCGCAGAGCGTCAAGGCGTGGCAGGTCGGAAGCGAGTTGGATGGCGAGGGTGATGTAGGTTTCCACGTCGTCGGCGATCAGTTCCGGCAGGCCGACGGCGACTTAACAGGCTGGCCCCGACGCGGGAGGCGTGGACCTGGCCGGCAAGGGTGATGACGGGGAGGCCCATCCAGAGGGCTTCGCAGGTGGTGGTCGTGCCATTGTAGGGGAAGGGGTCGAGAGCGATGTCGGCGCGGTGGTAGAGGGCGAGGTGATCTTCATGGCGAGTCTGGGCGGCGAGGAGCTCTACGCGGTCGGTCGGCACGCCGGACCTGGCGAGCAGATCATGGACTACCCGTCGGGTTGCGCCTTCGCCCAGGCTGCGATGCTTGAGCAGAAGCCTTGCCCGCGGCAACTTACGCAGGATTGTTCCCCAGCGCCTGTGACTGCGGGCGTGAGCTTGGCGAGATTGTTGAACGAGCAGAATGTAATTGCATCGCTGTGTGCGACGGGTAATGCGCTAACGGCCGGCGCATCGGCATCCGGCCGGTAGCAGAGCAAACAAAGGTTGGGCCGGATGAGCTGCTCGGTGTGCCATCGTTCGGTGCGGCAGGAGGGATCGGCGGTGGCATCGGTAATTCGGTAGTCGATGGCCTTGAGCCCCGTGGTGTTTGGATAACCGAGATAGGTTACCTGCACCGGCGCGGGCTTGAGGGCAAAGGTGCCCAGCCTGCCGCCGCCCCAATGACCCGCCAGATCGATGAGGATGTCGATGCGATCCTCGCGGATTTTCTGGGCCAGGTCGTTGTCGGACAGGCCGGAACTATTGCGCCAGTTTGGGACTATCTGACGCAGACGAGCCGTTTGATCGTCGGCACGGCTCTGGTCGGCATAGCAGAACACATCGAAATGCTCACGATTGTGGCCGGTGAGAATGGGCTCGATGAAATAAAGCACCGAATGGCGGCGGAAATCCGGGGAGACATAGCCGATGCGCAGGTGCCTTTCGGGGTCCCTTGAATTTGCGTACGCCTGTGGAGGCGTATTCTGCACGCTGTGTTGTCTTGCCCATTCGACGTGGGCGGCATAGACCTGTTCGGGCGGATGGTCGAGGTAGTTCATCTGCGCGATTCGCGCCGAATGAATCTCCTTCGACCGCGGCTGAGCCGCAAGGGCGCAGATGTAAGCCGCTTCCGCATCGGCAGCGCGCGACTGGGCGTTGAGGCACCAGGCGCGTCCCTTGTGGGCGTCGGCCAATTGGGGCGAAAGAAGAATCGCCTGTTCGAATGCGCCAAGCGCCGCCGTCGGCTGGTTGCGGGAGAGCAGTGCCCAGCCCAATTGGCGATGAACGGCGGGGTCATGGGGCCGCTGTTGGGCCGCTTCACGAATCGCGGCGATTGCGCGCTCCAGTATGGCCTCGGCTTCGTCCACGTGTCCTGTGCGGACCAGCAGCTCGCCGAGGCCCGACAAGGCCAGAGGCATGTGGGGTTGAAGCGCGATCACGCGTCGGTATGTGGCTTCCGCATCTGCGAAGCGTCCGGCCTGGGCCAGCAGTTGGGCGAGGTTGTAATGCGCTTCGGCAAAGTCGGGCTTTGCTGCGATCGCTTTTTGATACGCTGCCATCGCCTCTTCGGTGCGTCCGAGGGCCTTGAGCACATTGCCGTGGCTATTGGAAAAAGCGGCGACGTCAGGTCGATTGGTCGCGGCCTGTTCGATCCAAGTGAGCGCTTCAGTCGGCCGGCCCATCTGGAAGATCGCAACTCCGAGGAGGTGCAGGGCATCGGCATGGCCCGGTTCATCGGGCGGAGCCTGCGCGAGCGCTTGTCGATAGACCTTTTCCGCCTGCGGGAGCATGCCCTGTTGATGCAGCCGCATTCCGTCGCTGACCAATTGTTGAGTGCCTTGCTGCATTTGTTCGAACTCTTGTCCGCACCAGGCAGCTACGGCAATCGTTGCAATGATTGCCGGAGCGATTCGGTCTCCTGGGGCGTAAGGCGCCGGACGACCAGCGTCAGCGCCTTATCTTGAAGCTGAAGATTGGTGACCTGAACTGGAATGGATTTATCGCCATCGACGAGTGGGAGAAAGAGAATCGCATCGGCCGGTTCGTAGTTGGCGACGTGCAGCACGAGCCGGCCAAGCGTATGAAACATCGCGGGCGCATTGGCGGCCCCCTGTGCATCGAGTCGGGCCGAGCGCTGCCAGACCGGCATCCAACGTAAGAGGCCGACAACGATCCGCCGCTTGTGCCCTTCCCAGACGGCGTTGGGCAAAGGGAGCTTCCCGCCCATCACGCGAACCAGATCGAAGTGAAGCTGCTGATGCTCATCGAGTCTGGCGGCAAAATGGAAGCTGAGAATCGCTCCGAAGTCCTTCACGTTGGCTGCGAGGATCAGGCGACCGTTTCGCAGGATGATGCGCGGATCGGAAATCCACTGGCTGTAGCGGGATCGCCAGCCGTAGAGGGTGGACCATTTTTCCAGGAGGGCGTTGAGCTCATCCTGGGTGAAATGAATCTCGAACGCATCCGAAACCCGCGTGGCGGGCGCGGGATACCCGGATTGTTCGGCCACGCTGGCGCGGACGGCGTCGCCGTTGAGCATCGCGGCCCAGTTGGTGGTCTCCGTGAGGACCACCTCCGCCTGCTGGGCGGCCTGGTCCACGCGATCGGGGGGAACCGGTTCGCCGTACCAGGCGGGAGTGGCCTTGTAGAGCATCACGCCCACGGATGAGAAAACAATCGCGCCGAAAAGAACGACGGCAACGATCATGAGAATGCGCTTGAGCCAGAGATGCATGCGCGGCAACTATCATTGGCGATTGATTCGTCACGGGCAAACGACGATCGCGATGCGAACTTCACAATCGCCCCCAATCTGGCCCAGTCAATCGAAATTCGGGCCCGGGTCGCGATGAAACTGAATCTTGTAGGACCACTGGTCGAAGTAGAGGTTCTTGCCATCGACCTCGACTTCGCCGCGCTGGAAATCGAGCGGTTCGGAGCGCATGGAATGCTTGGGCGGGATGAACTGTCGCCCGTAGTCGAGGTTGACGATAAGGCGGTAGCTGTCCTGGTGGCCGAGGTAGAAATCGCGAATCGCGGGATCGTCAGATGGCTGGATTCCGTAGGAGACGTCCACGGGGAGCCAGCCCCAGGGAGCGATATAGATTTCGGACCAGTCGTGCATGCTCCAGGCGATGGGCTTGGTCTCCCAGCCGGATTGCCAGCGGGCGGGGATGCCGGCAATGCGGCACATGGTGATGAAGAGGATGGATTGGACGCCGCAATCACCCTTGCGACAGGCGAAGGCTTTTTCCGCGATACTGGGGATTGTTCCGTACTCCACTTCGGCGTGCCAGGGGATGTTCTTGCTGACCCAGTGGAAGATTCTGCGGGCTTTGGCCAGCGGATTGGTTTCATCGCCGATGATCTCGGCGACCTGGCGGCGAATCTCCGGGGTAAAGACGATGTGCGGCGGGCGCTCAGATAGATAGGCGCCGTTCCAGTCTGACGGGAGCCGCTGGACCTTCGACTCGTCCAGCCTGGGATAGTAAGCGTACGAGACGTATTCGAATGTCTCGGTGAAGCTCATGGGCTTGGCGGGATCGGGGCAGTGCTGTTCGAAATAGATCGAGCGCTGGGGGGCACCGGTGACTGGGGAGCCCTCGATGGCGCTGGGGGCGAGGGTGGTGCAGGCGGGGGAGGTACTGATGAGGCGCACGTCCTGTTGCTGGCGGTATTCCTGGGGAAAGGGCAGCCAGACGCGGACGAGGGAGCCGGCTTTCATGCCCTGGGTGTGCAGCGGAATCGTCAGCGTGTAGGTAATACGATGCTTGATTGCAAGGACTTCGGGAGAGCTTGAGTGGGCCGCGGCGTCGATGACCTGACGGAGGTGATCGGTGAGCTTCCAGCGCGTGTCATCGGGTGGGGCGTTACCGGCCATGGCGCGGCGCTCTTTGGCTTCGGGACAGAAGCGGAAGAGGTTCGAGGGCTCGCGGTTGAAGTAGCGGATCTGGCCGTCGAGGACGCGATCATCGAGCTCCCCCGCCTTGGTCCAGCGATCGACGTCCGACTCCCGGGCGTCGGGAATGGCTTTCTGAATCTTCGCGAGCAGTGCGGACTCGTCCTGAGGATATTCGAGACGGGTGCGACGGATCACTTCGAGGGTTTCGGCGCGGCGCGGTCGATTTCGGGGGGCGCGGAGGGGCTGGCGGTTTTCAGCAACGTCTGGGCGTCGTGGAGCTTGCCCTGTCTGAGGAGCACAACGGCTTGGACGACCGTGGGATCGGTGGACGTAAACGCCAGCGAGGCGCCTGGGGGCTCGGCGGTCTTTGCAACTCCGGTGATCAGCATCAGGCAAACCAATCGAATCGAGGCCGAGAAACGTCCCATCGCATCTTCCGCCGAACGAACAATAGTTTACGGAAAGCGCTGGAGATTCGGTAGGATCGTGGCCAGAGGCATGTCATGGGAGCAGGGAAGTTCTTTGTCTGCGAGAAATGCGAGCGGCGCTTTGCGTGGAGCGACGCGATGGCGGGCAGGAAAATGCGCTGCAAATGCGGCTACGTCTTTGTGCCGCGCGTGCAGGAGGAGGCCGAAGATTCGCCGGATGAATATGGGCTGGCGCCGGATGAGCCGGCCGTCGCGCAGGTCCAGACGGTCGCGCCGACGGGGCCGCCGGTGTTGCAGTACGCGCGCACAAGGCACCGGTGCGCGAGGAACAGAAGGAACTGGAGCGGAGTTCTCAGTTTAAGCGATTGTACCTGCCGATCGCGCTGATTGTGGCTGGGGTCGGGTTGCACCTTGGGCAGATCTGGCTTCCGAGTGCCTCGGGACAAAGCGCCTGGATCATGGCGGGAGTGATCCTGGCGGTGATCGTGGTGAACGTCATTTTGATGTTGTGCGGGGCGCTGGTGGCGTCGCACGTCCTGGGCGCCGATTTGGGACCGATGCAGCAGGCGGTGGTAAAGCTGACGGCGATCAGCATCGTGGGGGGTGCGGCGGCGAGCTACGTGGCAACGCTCCCGCATGGGGGAATGGCAGCGCCGATCGCGGCGCTGCACGTGCTGCTTCTGATTTACTTCGTTATGTTTTCGATGTTCTTCGAGCTGGACCTGCAGGAAGCGCTCTTCAGCGTCGTCATCGTGATGTTTTTCCAGATGGCGGCGTTTTGCGTGGCGTTCAGCCGGCTGGGCTGACAATGAGAATCTCGAACGTGCCGGGCTTGGGTTGCGGCCAGTGATGGCCGGTCCTGGGCGGCTCGAATTGTGCTGTGGGCAGGTAGATCCGGTGCGTCTGGGGATCGACCGCGCACGTGCGGGCGCCCTTCGCGGTCTTGATGCTCTGGACGACCTCAAACCGGCCGGATGGGGATTGGCCGACGGCGGTCAAAGTACCGTCGCGGCAACTGGCAAAGCCCAATCCGCTGTCGAAAACCGCGCCGTCATTGCCCATGCCGATCGGCAGATCGGCGAGAATCTTTCCATCGGCGGCAGACATGACGAGCATCTTCTGCGGCTTGCGGCAGCCGATGAACAGCCGCTGATGCTCACGGTCCATGGCCATGCCGACCGGAGCGCCGCCGGGCGTACCGGCCAATGATGGATGACTTTCATCAAGGCGGTATCGACCACGGCCACCTCATCCTTGTTGACAAGATTGACGTAGGCTTTGCCTTTGCCATCAACGGCAATGCCCTCTGGCTTGCCGCCGAGATCGATCGGGGGGTCGGCCTTGCCGGAAGCGGGATCGATATCCGGCTTGATCGGGACCAGCAGGCCCGGATCGCCGCAGGCGGTGAGCACGCGATCGCTGGCGGGGTCGAATTCGATGTCATCGGCATCATCGGCGGCTTTGACGCTTCCGAGCACGGCATAGGTGGAGAGGTCAAAGACGATGACCGTTCCAGTGCCGCCGTCGCTGATGAAGCCGCGGTTGACCTTGGGGACGATTGCGACGCCGTGGGCGCGCTTCTGCCCGGGTATGTCAGCCAGGGTCTTGCCGGTTTGGGCATCGATGACCAGCGTGTGGGTGGTGCGCGGGACGAAGAGGCGTTGGGTTGCGGGGTCGACTGTGATCAGGTCATAGCCACCGGTCCCTCCGACAGGGAGAGTCTTGATCACGCCGTAGTGGGCAGAAGCGGCGAGGGCCGGCGCACAGGCGAAGCATGTGATTGCGGCCAGGAGCAGGACTGAAGCTGCTATTCTCATTGGGTCGTACCCGGCGTGTGTTGGGGTGGCGAGAACGCACAAACAGGAACAATTGCAGAGCGAGCATACCGCTCGATTGCCGGTCTGCCAACGTCGAACAGGGCGCACGGGCGACAGACGCCAGGCGGGATCTGCGCCGATGTTGAGCCCCAAGCCCGGATCGTCAATCAAACGTGCATCGCGATGATCAGCCACTTCTGGCCCACATCCCTGGCAGGCGGCTTTCTGAAGTCATAATGATGCTCGTGCTCATAATCGAAGAACGCCTTACGCCCGGCGGGGTTGGTCGGGAGTTCGACTGCCAGCGACATGCTCAATTCCGCGCCAAACGCGATCACGCGCTTGGCGCCCATCCGGCGCCATTCGGCCGCCAGCGCCTTGGCCTGCGAGTTGGTCATGCCCATGACCATTCGCCGGGGGGTGGCGTCGAGCCATGCATCAACGTCGTCGGTGAGCCCGTCGTCGAGGTGTTCCTCGACATAGGCATCATCGGCCAGCATCGGCGAGGTGGGCTTCTTGTGGGTGTGCCTGGAGAAATAGACCCCGCCGGCCCACACGGCGCCGCCAACGAGAACGAGCAGCATCAGCAGCACCGCCATCTTCTTAAGGGGCGATTCCGGCTCCTCGACTGCCGGCGGGCGACGGCCCGCGTGAGGCAGGATCGGGGCGGCCGGCGTGGCAGTCGTCGGTGCCGGTGCAGGCGCGGGAGCCGGTCGAGGCGCAGGGCGCAGAGGCTGGGCGGGTGCATCGGCCAGGTCGTAAAGGCGATCCAGTTCCGCATCCTCATCCGGCGGCCGGTCGGGAACGATCATCACGCGGCCGCAGGTGCAGCGGGCGCTCTTGCCGGCGAGTTGCGGCTTCCAAGTGTACTGCTTGCCGCAGGATGGACAGTTGAACTTGGATTTGCCTTCAACCGGCATATCGACCCCTGCTGTGAAGTGCGTATCCGCAAGCCGATAGACTTAGATTAACCAGCGTGTTGATGAAGTACAGCGGAATGTCGCCGGCCCGAGTACCGCACGGCAGGCGCGCCCCCAACGCCTGCGCATTACAGCAAGCGTTGATGGAAGCAGGACATGCGCTCCAATCCAGCCCGCAGATAGCTCTGTTGCCTCGGCCTTTGGCCTTCGTGTTTCCCTGCTTCGCCCTTGCCGGCCGGACCGCCTTGCCCCTGTCGGCAATCTAGTGCAATCAGCCTGTGGCACGGATCGAAATCAAGGCATGCCCGCCAGACAGTTGCATCCCCGGCCGTTTTCGCAAGCTTTGCCAGCGCACCATGAATCGCCAGCCGCAGGACAGACGTGATCCTTGCCCCCTGCCCCCCTGCGACCAAGCGGCCTGACGCGGCTACACAAGACACCAAAGCAACCTTTCCATCCCCCCAACCCGCCGCTTGGCCGACCCCATCTGCCCCCAATTCCCAAGGCAACGGCGCGGCAGAACCACTACGACATATTAACATCCGCTTGTGCAAAACGACCGGCCCACACCGTACCCTCCCCGTAGTCACACCGTGCAAACACGCCAGCGTCAAAATGTCACCCCTGCCGCCCCCCCAGTGCAGCTGCCCCCCCCTACGCCCCCCCTGCGCCCTCCCAACGCCCCCCACCCCTACCCCCATCCAACGCCATGCCTTCCGCCGCCCCTCAGACGCGAATTCCCTTAAACCCGCTGCGCGCTGAGCCCAACGGGCGCAACACAGGTCACCCCTCAGCGCGGGCGCTGCCGTACCCGGCCGGGCGTGGCCACGGGCGAGCGGCCAACGAGACGGCTATTCACCTGTGAGCATCTCCGCAATCCATGGATATCCCCCTTCGCGGCCAGATCCTGCTGGCGATACCATGGGCCGCATCCCATCGGGAGGAGGTAGGGCGTGTCACCATTCTCTGTCGAACCCCTCGAGCGCCGCACGCTGCTCAGCGGCACGCTGGCGACGCCGTACACCTTTGTGCCGCGCTACACCACGCACAACCAGGAGATGGATTACATAAGCTTGCCCGATGGCAAGCGGATTAGCGTCGGCTTTACCACGCAAGACAACGGCAAGACCGACGTGGTGCTCACGCGCCTGCAGCCGCCGGACAGCGGTGCGAACGTGGCCGCGATGGATGGATCGTTTGGAATTGGCGGGATCGTCACGATCAGTCTGAAGGGGTCATCGGTGCCCTTTGCGCTGTGGATGCAGGACGATGGGAAACCAGTCGTCGTGGGACAAACACGCCGCGGCGCTCACACCGTTGGCCTGCTTGTCCGGCTGAACGCCGACGGGTCGCTCGATCAAACTTTTGGAGCGGGCGGAATCGTTACGCTCTCGCTCGACCACAAATTCACGCGCTTCAATGCGCTCTCCCTCTGGCGCGGCAAGATCGTTGTTGCCGGAACGGCGGGGAACGACATCCTGGTGGCGCGCTTCGACGGTGATGGGACGCTGGATCACTCATTCAACGACAACGGTATCGTTAGGGAAAACGTGGGCGGCACGGATGCCGGCTACGGGCTCTATGTCGGCACCGATGGAAGGACCGTTGTTGCCGGCGCAGGCGCTATTCGGCGGCGCGGTCGGTAACATGGTTGCGCTGCGCTACCACGCCAGCGGCCAGCCCGATGTCCGCTTCGGCGGCCGTGGGAATGTGCAACTTGCCTATGGGCCGTACATCGACCGGGCCGACACCGTCACCGTCGACACTGCAGGGCGAGTCCTTCTGGGCGGCACCATCGGCGGCAAGGGGGGAAATTATCCTGGAGTGGTTCGGCTCTTCGCCACCGGCAAGATCGACCGCAGCTTCGGCCACGGCGGCTGGTGGGGCGACGGCAGCCATCGTTCGGAGGTGACATCCATCACGCAAGATCAGCAGGGCTATCCGATCCAAGGCGGCGCCGCGATGCGCCCCCGCGTCCTGGGCGGCAAGATCAGCTTTCGTGGCAACAAAGCTTCACTCGATCCACTCCCCGATCAAAGTTTCTTCAGACAAGATACGGTACTCTCGGCGGGGCAGCTTGTTGGCGACGCCCAACAGACGCCGGATGGAAAACTCCTCGTGCTCGCCTCTCAAGCCAATGGCTTTGTCGTTGCGCTTCAACAGGGACGGCACCAGGGACCTCACGTTCGGAACCGATGGCTGGTCGAACAGTTATGTCGCCGTGAATCCTTTGACGGGTGATGAGGTCGGCAGCGGACGTGCCATTGGGTTATTGCCGGACGGCTCTTTCCTCGTCCTGGGGGATCACATGGATAGCCTTGGCGTGGGACTCACGGACGGCCTGGTTCTGGCGAAATACCTGCCGGACGGACACTTCGATCAATCCTTCGGCAACGGCGGCGTCGTCGCAGTTGTCCAATCCGACGATATCTCCGGCTGGCAGCTCGGGCTGGAGCCGGATGGCAGGATTCTGGCCTCCACTTATGTGGTCGGAGGACCCTCCGGGATCTATCAATTTGACTCGAACGGAGCGCTCGATCCGCTTGGTGATTACACCGCCGAGTTGAGCAAACAGCGACCCGGTTATTTTGACGAATCGACACGAACATTCTGGACTGCCAATAACGGCGATATCACCATTGGCGGCTCTTTGTATTCGTCGCAGGAGTATTACAGCATTCGAATTCACGCCGACGGTTCACCGGTGACATCGTTCGGCACCAACGGACTGCGATTGGATCCGGAGAACAGTAGCGGCCAACCTTCGGACCCCTTGGGAACCATGTTGAGCGATGGCACTTATCTATATGCCTCGGTAACGCCAGCGAATATCACGCTGGTCCACCATGACGCCACCGGCCGGCTTGACGGCAGCTTTGGGACCAATGGGCGAACGACAGTCGGCATCGATGACTTTCCGAGCCTCCATGAGGAATTGCTCGAGGACGATGGAAAGCTCCTGCTGGTCGGTACCAGCTTGAAGTCGCAAGATACCAGGCAACTGTTTGTCGTCCGCCTGTTGCCGGATGGGCAGGTCGATCCCAGCTTCGGTTCGGGCGGGGTGGACTATTTCCCGGTCGATGGAGTCGCAATCCAACGGGTGAAACAGGTGGGCCGGACGCTGGAGGTCCTGGTCGGCGTCAACCAACACCCCACGGCCGGCCCGGAGACTTTCCACCTCATCGATTTTGCGCTGTGAACGGTGCAAGCTGATCCGCTCGCATGGAAATTCATCCCGCGCTGGCCGCGGCTGAACGCACGAAGGCATCGCAAATTCCCCGGCAGAGCAAATGACAGGCACGTTTGAACGGCTACGTCTGTCTCAGAAATCAGCCGCGCCGCGAGCGGCCAGGGAAACGGCTATCCATCTGTGAAGATCCCTGAAATTCGTGGAAATCGCCCTTCGCAGCCAGATCCTGCCGGCGATACCATGGGCAGTATCCCATCGGGAGGAGGTAGGGCGTGTCACCATTCTCTGTCGAACCCCTCGAGCGCCGCATGCTGCTCAGCGGCACGCTGGCGGCGCAGTACACCTTTGTGCCGCGCTACACCACGCAAAACCATGAGGTGGCGAGCGTTGACCTGCCGGCCCCCGACTTGGGGGTGTTCAAACGAGTGGCCGTGGGAACCACCACGCTCGACGACGGCAAGACCGATCTGGTCTTCACACGGTTGGTGTCAGACCGTCCCGATTTCTACCATTTCGCGCTCGATGGCTCGTTCGGGATCGGCGGAATCCTCACCGTCAGTCTGAGGGGTTCATCCGTTCCGTTTACTTTAAACGTTCGGGATGATGGGAAAGTCGTCGCCGTGGGTCAAACACGCCGCGGCAATCAGACGCTCAATCTGATTGTCCGCCTGACTGCCGATGGATTTCTCGATAAAAGCTTCGGTGACGGCGGGATCGTCACGTTTTCACTGGACCACACACTCGCACAGTTCAATGCGATCGCCTTCTCGGGCGGGAAAACCATCGTCGTGGGAACGGCGGCAGGCGACATCGTCGTGGCGCGCTTCAAGGATAATGGGACGCTGGATCACTCGTTCGGAGGCCATGGGTTCGTCCGCGAAAACCTGGGCGGCAATGACACCGCTTACGGCGTGGATGTGGATGCCGAGGGCCGGATCGTCGTCGCCGGCGCGGCGAACTTCGGTGGCACGGCGGGCGAGATGGTGGCTTTGCGCTACCGCAAAAACGGTCACCTCGACAAACGCTTCGCTGATCATGGAGAATTGCTGCTTGATTACGGCCCGTACAGCGATGAGGCGTACTGCACGACCATAGACAGTGCCGGGCGCGTGCTTCTGGGCGGCAGCATCGGCGACAAGACCGCAAGCCATCCGGCCGTGGTCAGGCTCACCGCCTCCGGCACCATCGACAGCGGCTTTGGCCAGGACGGATGGTGGATCGGTACCAGCCAGGGTGGGGGTGTGACGTACATCACGCAGGACGCGTCTGGCTACGCGATCGGATCAGGACAGCAGGGCCAATCGACCGGCCAAATCCCCTTTGACGGAGTTGGCGGTTGGCTTTATTCGCCGTTCGATGATTATTTTCCCAGGCAGGATAGGGTGCTCTCGGCGGGTCAGTTTGTCGGTGATGTGCAGAAGATGCCGGATGGAAAACTCCTCATGGTCGTGTCGCAGGCGAATGGTTTTGTGGTCACGCGCCTCAAGCAGAACGGTACGACGGATCGCACATTCGGAGTCGATGGGTGGTCGGACAGTTACGTCGCCGCGAGTACTAACTGGGGTGAGGAGATTGGCGGCGGGCACGCGATTCAGTTGTTGCCCGATGGCTCGTTTCTGGTCCTGGGAGACCACATGAGCTTCTACGGCACGGGGGTCACCAATGGTCTGGCTCTGGCGAAATACCTGCCGAACGGGCACTTTGATCAATCCTTCGGCAACGCCGGAGTTGTCGAAATCGTCGAATCCGATGACACATTCGGCTTGCAGCTTGGGGTGGAGCCGAATGGGAAAATATTGGCTTCATCATTCACCGCCGGTGGTGGACACACCCAGATTTTCCAATTCGATTCCGATGGAACGCTCGACCCGCTTGGCAATTACACCGCTGAATTGAGCAAGCAGCGGCCCGGTTATTATGACGAATCTGCGCGAACATTCTGGATTGCCGATAGCGGCGATATCACCATCAGCGGCTTTTTGTATTCATCGCAGGAGTATTACAGCATTCGAATCCACGCCGACGGTTCACCGGTGACATCGTTCGGCACGAATGGACTTCGGTTAGATCCGCAGAATTTCCTCGGCCGACCATCGGATCCGCTGGGCACGATGCTGCGCGATGGCACTTACCTCTACGCCTCGACCTCGCAAACCAGCGTCACGGTGGTGCGCCACGACGCCAACGGCCAGCTTGACACGAGTTTTGGAACCAACGGGAGAACCACCGTCGCCATCGATGATTGGCCAAACTACCAGGAGGCATTACTCGAAGACGATGGAAAGCTCCTGCTGACCGGCTTCAGCTTTAAGTCGGATAACACCAGGCAGCTCTACGTGGTCCGCCTCACAGCCGACGGACAGCCCGATTCCAACTTCGGGACCGGCGGGGTCGATTATTTCCCAGTTGGCAGCTACGGCGCGATCGAGCGGGTACAGCAGGTCGGCCAGACGCTGCAGGTTCTGACCACCAGCAACTATTATTTCACGATCGGTCCCGAGACTTTCCAGCTCATCGACTTTGCCCTGTCAACGGCGCAACCTGATCTTCCTGGATGCCGATTCGGCCCGCGATGGCGGCGGATGGGCGAGGCGCCTTGGATGGCATAGCCGAAGTGCCGCCGCGCTGGGGCTACGCGTCGAGCATGAGGTGCTCGGGGGGGATGACGCGGAAGACTTCTTCGATGCTGGTCTGGCCGCGGGCGACTTTGAGCAGGGCGGCCTGTCGGAATTCGAGCATGCCTTCCTCGACGGCCTTGGCGCGGATCTCGCTGGTGGGGGCACCATCGGAGATGACGTCGCGAAGCTTCCGCGTGACCGGCATGAGCTCGAAGACGCCGGTTCGTCCGGTGTACCCTTCGCCGTTGCAGGCTTCGCAGCCGTGAGGCGCGTAGAGGGTGGTGCCTTCGCCGTCGGAGAGGAAGGGCCTGACCTCTTCGAAGGTCTGGGGAGCATCGGAAAGATCGAAGCTGACGCGGCAGGATTCGCAGAAGGTGCGGACCAGGCGCTGCGAGACGACGCCGCGGAGGGCGTTGGCCAGGAAATGCGAATGCACGCCGAGGCTGCGCATGGACTGGACGGCGCCGGGCGCGCTGGGTGCGTGGACGGTGGCGAAGACCAGGGTTCCGCTGTTGGCGGCATGGGCGGCGATCTGGGCGGTCTCGGCGTCGCGGATCTCGCCGACCATGATGATGTCCGGGGACTGGCGCAGGACGCGCGAAGCAGATCGGAGAAGCCGAGATCGACCGCGGCATTGACCTGCGACTGGCGGATGCCATCGACCAGGTATTCGACGGGGTCTTCGATGGTATTGATCTTCCTACGACCGTCGTTCTGGCGGACGAGGGAGGCGTAGAGGGTGGCGGTCTTGCCGGAGCCGGTCGGGCCGCAGAGGAGGATCAGGCCCGAGGGGCTCTGGATCATGGAGCTGTACTGGTCGAATTGCTGGCCGGTCATGCCGACGTCTTCGAGCTTGAACATTCCGCCGCCGCGGACGAGCAGGCGCAGGGCGAAGTCTTCGCCGTAGACGGTGGGGATGACGTTGATGCGGATATCGACGGAGTCGCCGTCATCGGGCTCATAGATCCAGCGGCCGTCGAGAGGGCGGCGGGTGGACGTGGTATCGATATGGGCCGAAGCCTTGATGTGCGCCAGACAGCGCTTGCCAAGTTCCGTGGGGATGATGCTGATGGTGCGGACCATGCCGAGATGGCGCACCTGGGCGGCGACGTGCTGCTCGTTGGTGCTGAAAAAGAGATCGGAGCAGCGGAGCTGGACGGCGTGGTCGATGAGGGCGGTGACCGCCTGCTCGGCGTTTCTGGCGTGGACGTCGACCAGCTGGCCGATCTTGCGGTTGGGAGCCGTGGCGGTGGCAATCATGATTATGGGCCTTTGGCTAGGGCGCGGCGCCTTCTTCGTTGTCCGCGAAGCGAACGACTTTGCCGACCTTCAGCAGGTCGAGGATCTTTCGGACCTGGGGCCGGATGGCATAGACGACGAATGCCCCGCCATGCGCCTTGAATTCCTTCTGCGTGGCGATGAGCCAGCCGATGGCGGCGGAATCGATCAGGTTCGTCTTCTCCAGGCTGAGGATGACGCGATTATTGGACCAGGTTTCCCCCAGCAGCGCCGCCAGCGGGTTGTGATCGCCGATCACCCCCGCATGCGTGATGGGCCCATCGACGGCGACACGGATCATTCCATCACGGTCGATGGAAACCAGGCGGAGCTTGAGTTCAGCGGCCGGTGTTAATGTGGGGGTCGTGTGTGGCATCCACCGTCTGTATCGGCGCAACGCCAAGGGGGGTTTATGGCTGAATCACCGCCGGGCGGCGGGGTAACGCCCGCGGGTGGATGCTGGTAGGATGCGGCCGTGAGTTCTACAGCACAAGAAAGTGATGCGATTCCCGTTGGGGTCGTCGGATGCGGGCGCATGGGGCAGTTGCATGCGCGGGTCTATTCGCAGATGCCCGGCGTGCGCCTGGTGGGAATCCACGATGCCGATCCGCACGTTGCCGCCGCGGCCGTCGAGAAGTTCGGCGGGAAGACTTTTCCGACGATCGAACGGCTGGCCGAGCAGGTGGCGGCGGTGAGCATCGCCGTGCCGACGCATTTTCATGCGTACGTGGCGGAGCCGCTGCTGAAGCGCGGGATTGCCTGCCTGATCGAAAAGCCGCTGGCGAAGGACGTCGAGGAAGCAAGGCAGATCGTGGAATGGGCCCGGGCGCACAAGGCGGTCGTGCAGGTCGGGCATATCGAGCGGTTCAACCCCGCGATCCGGTCGATGTCGCGGCTGGGATTTACGCCGCAGTTCATCGAGGTCGTTCGCATCAGCCCGTTGACGTTCCGGTCGATCGACGTGGGGGTGGTGCTCGACATGATGATCCACGACATCGACATCGTGCTGCGGCTGGCGCAGTCGAAGGTCACGAAGATCGATGCGGTGGGCGTGGGCGTGATCGGATCGGCGGAGGACGTGTGCAACGCCCGGCTGAAGTTCGAAAACGGGTGCGTGGCGAACCTGACGGCTTCGCGACTGGCGCTCAAGACCGAGCGGAAGCTGAGGGTCTTCTCGCCGGAGGCGTACGTGTCAATTGATTACCAGAAGAAGTACGGCATCGTGGCCCGGAAGACGAAGAACCTGGAGGCGATCCGAAACACCGTGGCCCGCATCCGGGCCGGGGAGATCGAGGATCTTTCACAGATCGATTTCACGGGGTTGGTAAGCGTGGAGGAGCTGGCGATCGACGACATCGAGCCGCTGCGTGCCGAGCTGGATTCGTTCATCGATGCAGCACGGGGCACGAGCAAGCCGGTGGTGACGGCGGAGGATGGGCTGGCGGCGGTGGAGCTGGCGACACAGATCGTCGAAGCGGCGGGAGCGCCGACGCTGACGTGAGGGGGAACCGCCAGGAAATGCGCTACGAACACCGAAGTCGCGATGTCGCAGAAGCTTACGACTTTGCGGCCCAGAGGGAGTAGTTTTCCATGGCCATGTCAACAGCGATATCGCGCATGGTGGGATTGGAGCGGACGAGGGATTGTCGGCGGAGTTGATCGATATCCTTTCTTCGCAGCATATTGAACTGCTCCGTGCGAAGAGCGTTTTTGATGCCCTGCTGGATCTGCTCTTCATCGAAGGGGGCAACGTGCCTTCGGGTTTTGTCTTCGACTTTCGCGATATAGAATGCGTCTGGGGTTTCTATGACGGGCGTGATCTGGCTGATCGGGGTGGCCCACACGGCCTGCTCGACTTTTTCGGCGCCGAATGCTCCGCGCTGAACGGTCAACTCGCCGCCGTTGGCCAGCAACGCGGCGTCGTTGGTGGTGGAGGCAATGGCAGAGAAATCCTCGCCACCCTTGACGATGCGCTGCCGGAGATCGTCGATTTTCTTCCTGGCGGCATCGCGGTCGCCGACCTGCTGGATGCTGACCCGGATCAAACGGAAGCGGGCGGTCGCGGGTTGGGTGAATTCGGTGGCGAGGTGCTGGTTGTAGTAGCGGCGCATGTCATCGACGGTGACCTGGATGCGGGGAACGATGTGCTTCTGGAAATAGATCTGGATCATGAACGTGCGGTACTGCTCCTGCACCATCTCGTCGAAATTCAGGCCGTGATCGCTGGCGAGCTTCCGCGCAAGCTCGATGGATCCGCCGGCTTCGGCAATCTTGTGCTTGCGCCAATCCTGCGTGAGGGCGTCGGCAAACTTGCGGTCCTGAGCATCGAGGTTTCGCTGGGCGGCGGCGTACAGCACTTCCTGTTCCACGTGATCCTGAATCTGCTTGTCGATCTCGTTCTCGGCGATGGACCGGAACTGCAAGCGCGAGACATGCGGCGCCCGGGCTGCGAGCACGGGGACGATCTCGGCGAGGACCTTATCGGCATAGATCGGGGTGCCGTTGACCTCCGCGACGACGCCGCCGAGCGTCAGATACTGCCCGGAAGACGGGGCGGTGGTGAAGCGGCCAAGCTCGGGGCGGGTTGCGGCGATCTCCAGGCCGCGCTCGGCGGGCGACTGGACGTTCTCCTGCACCACTGGGGAAAGGCGCTCGACCGGCGGGGCCTTTTCCTGGATTGTATTTTTCTGGTGGTCGGCAGGCGCGGGGGGACCTTCCTCGCCAATCGGACGTTCGACAGGCAGCGCGCCGGAGCGATCGACCGGCGACTGCGGATTGGTTCCAATGGTGGACGCCGTGAAGGCACCGGGCGGCAGCGGGCGAGCGACCTCGTGACTGGCGCAGCCGGCAGCGGCGCCCAGAGCCAGAGCCACGCCAAGACGCCAGCCGTATTTCATTGCCTCTCCTGAATCATTCGGCCCTCGCATGTTCACGGACCATTCCCAAAAGCTTACCGGATGAATCGCATCTCGCCGAAATCCGGCGCCAGGGGTGGGGCCCCGCTGAAGGGCCGAAAGCCGGCCGGCCAATACACGAAAAACGCCTTGCCCAGCATGAAGCGCTCGGGCACGCGGCCGGGACCGACTTTGAGGTCATACCAGGGAAGGTTGATGGGATCCTGCCAGTAGCGGGCGTCGAAGCTCTCGGCGGAATTGTCGCCCATCACGAAGAACTCATCTTTGCCCAGGTGCATGATGTCGTCGGGCGTGGCGGCCAGAGCCTCTCGCCGGGGGTCGCGATTGAGATAATAGATGTCGCGCGAAAGCTTGAGGTGGGAGAAGACACTCCGCTGATTGGCCGCGGAAATCTCGACCGAGGGGGCCGTGGGCGGCCGATGAGCGTAGAAATCCGCCAGAAGCTGCTTGATGTCGGGGTGATACTGCTCCGGCGTCGTCACGAATACGTCCTTGTCGCCGACGCGCAGGGCAACCTGATAATCGTGGTTTGAGAAATCCACCTCAACCGGCTCAGCGGTTTTGGGCAGATCACGCTCGGCGAGAACAACCTCGTGCGAGCCGTCGCGCTGGGCCCGGATGAGCCTGGCATGGCCCGGGGTGAGCTCGGCGATGAACGTATCGTCGTTCTTGCTCAGCGAGAGGCGCAGCGGGCCGTCGCCAGCCTTTCTCTGGTAGAAGAAGTCCAGTTTCAGGTCGCTGACGGCATGGATTCGGCTTGCAGGGCCGCCCTGGTCGTAGGCGAGGTAATCGGTGAAGGCGTCGGTTGCATTGGCGTTGGGATCGAAGTGAAGGGTAGAGCTGCCCGAGAGGTTGTCGAAGGTAAAGACGCGCTGCTGCTTGTGCGTAACGGAAACGTCGGTGGAGACCGCCCCGCCGCGCGGGCCGCTCCAGCCGGTGCCCGAGCGGACGACCCAGGGCTGTTGCCACTTTTCGCCGCCGCGGGTCAGGCCCAGGGGGAAGTAATCGTTGTCATAGACGTTGCGCCAGAGGGCTTCCTGGGCATATCGCGGCTTGGTCTGGATTTTGAACTTGGTGATATCGTCGCCGGTTCCCGTGTAGACGTCCCCGTCGAGAATGCAGATGGATTCACCGGGTTCGCCGACGAGGCGCTTGATGTAGTTCTGCTCGTAATGGTACTTCTCCGGATCCGCCGGGCTCTTGAAGACGACGACGTCCCAGCGCTTGGGTTGCTCGAAGAGGTAGAGGTATTTGAGGACGAGAATCCGATCCCCATAGCGGACAGGCGGATTGCGGGCATCGGCGTCAAGGCCGAATCGGTCATCGAGGGGAAAGTGATAGCCGCAATTCGGGCAGCGGATGTCGTAATCCTTGTCCACCCACTCATAGCGACGCGGACCTTCCTCGCGCAGGACGGGACCGGCGTTGGAAGGAATTGAGATGTCGTCGCCGGGGCCTTGGCTCATGTAGTTGACGTCGAAGGTGTAGCCGCAGTCGGGGCAGCGAAAGCGCATGTGGGCGCCCATGAGCGTGGTGGCCATGGAGCCCGTGGGGATGACGAAGGCCTCGACCACGAAGGCGCGGAACATGAAGGCGAGGATGAAGGCGATCAGGATCGATTCGATCGTCTCCTTGACGCTGCTTTCGGGTTGGTTGGGGCGAGAGTTCGCCGGCAGCGTCGGGCCCTGCGATGGGTTGGGAGCGGGCGCTGCGGGCACGTTCGGTTCAGCCATCGCCGTATCGTAGGCGAAGCTGCATCCGTCGTGAAGCTTAGGGGCTGCTCGCATGCAAGACGGTCCGTGACACGTTAGGCGGCCGATTTTAGGGTTAAAATGATTGTCGGTGGGATTTGCTTCAAGAAGGAAGCCATGCCGGCACGCAGGACCCGTCAGGAAGCACGTCAAAGCGTGATCGATGCGTTCATGGCCTCGTTGGACAAGGTGATTGCAGCGGAGGATTCGGCTCCGCTCAAGGGTCGGACGTTCCTGGACTGGGAGAAGCAGACGACCCGGACAGAGGTGCGTTCGCCGGAAGGGGTCGTGGTGATTGAGAAGCAGCACTGCCGCTGTCGTTGTTGCGACGGGTCCTTTTCCCCCTCAGAACCGTGACTGGGCATTGCCATCCGAAGCGTTGCTGACGCCGCGTGCGGCCGAGCGTTTGAGCCGAGAGGCGGCGGTGCAGGCATTCGACCATGCTGCCCGGGCCTTATGCATCGACGGGTGCATGGAAGCGTTGGACGGCAAGCAGGTGCAACGTTGGAGCGAAGCGGAAGTGCCGGCGTACGAAGAGGGGCACAGGCCCCCGTGTCCGGCCAACGAGCCGCAACTGCTGGTGGTGGGAATGGGACGGGGGCCGCTGCCACTACAAGCTGGCGATTTCAGCCCAGAACTGCGGTCAACACATGAACAGACAAGGATTTACGGACGATCCAGCGCTGAAGTGCTAAAAGGGCTCCTCTGGCCGCTTGGCCGGTGCGACAAATTGTCATGTTCGGACCACTATGTCGTCAGAAGGGGCAAAAACCGGGTTCGGGGCGGAGTGGGGAGGGTACGGTACTACAACGGTGAGAGTACGGTGTGGGCCGGGAGGAGATTTGGTGCAAACTTGGGAGCGGAATGTCCTCTGCTGGGATGCTTCTTCACCAACGGGCTGGTGATCATGTTGCCTGGATGAGATGGGCCATGCTCCTACCCTTAGCGCAGGGTTCAAACCCGGCCGTCGAAAGGCGTTGCCGAAGCGACCCGGAGGCCCTGTAGGGCTTGCGGCGAGTCAGCGCTGTGGAGCGACGTGGGCTTCGGCAGGCCGAGGGGGTCATCGGAATGGGAGATGGCGGCAACTGGCTGGACCCGGTCATCGAACGGAATCGCACAGTTCTGGAGTCCAGGCGGCATCGAAGCGGTGCTGATGTTACGCGTGAACTGGATCAGCCAGGACCAACGCTGGGAGAGACATTGGGCCAATCGGCCTGCCTACGTCAAATGAATGCCGCCTAAAGTGTCATGGACCCGGGGCAAGATCGGGAGACGCGGGGTCACACGAACTCGGCACGACGGACGACTGGCGAAGCCTGTCGCGCATGGCATTCAAGTCGGCGAGCGTGGGGCCGCCTTTGGCCTGATGAGCAACCAGGCAATACAAACCCGTGCCGTGATGGAAGCCCGAGAGCAAGTGATCGCCAACCGTCTGTGAATAGACGGCGCCATTGGGAGCCTGGTAGACGGCGCTGGCGCGGATGGAGATCAGCACGATTGGCCGGGAATTCCGCACGTAAACGAGGGAGGCGGATTTGATATTGCAGATGGATTCGGTGCAGGCTGAGCGAAGGTGCCAGCCATTACCCAGGTCGGCGACGGCAAGCACGGGGACGCCGATTTGATTACCGAGCGTGGATGCCAGCGAAGCGGGGTTGGTTACGGGGAAGGCGGAAGTATTGGATTCAGCTGCATCGTCCGCAGCCTCGGACATTTCGCTGGCAAATGTGGCGGGGAGGTCGGTGTTATAGCCATAAGAGCTGCTGGAGACGGGCGGCTCAGGGGGGAACACGTTTTCGCGGATCTGGTAAGCGGCGACGCCCACGGCGACGATGGCGAGGCAAGCAGCCAGCAGGGTTTTAAGCGGTTTCGAACCGAACCACCGGACCGGCTTGTGTGCAGCAGACGCCTCCGCGAGCTGGCTGGTAATGCGCCGGCGCAGGGCGGGCGGTGCGGTCTCCGATCCGTAAGCGCGGCGGAGCGCCGTTTTGAGAGCCGGATCATCGAACTGGGATTGCTCTTGTTCGCTCATTCCACATGACCGGTGCAACCCCATTGAAATGGCCGGGGGCTACCGGATTCCTTTCGGTCACATCTCTGTGGGAATCGATCCGGCAGCCGCCCGGCGTCGCCCTCCATGAGAGAAAACCGACGGCCGCCTGGTTCTATTCCCGTATGATGCGTTCTCTTACGGCATAATCGCGCAATTGCTCCGATAAGAGGTTGCGAGCACGGTATAGCCGGCTCATGACGGTTCCAATGGGAATGCCGACCGCTTCGGCAATCTCCTTATAGCTGAGTTCGTCAACCGCCCAGAGGAGCAGGACGACCTGATACTCAGGGGACAGGGCGGTCATCGCCCGCTTGAGCTGCTCATCCATGCCATCAAGGCTGTTTTCAAAGGGGGACGGCAGATTGGTCGCAACGGCAGAAAAGACCAGTTGTTCATCCTCCAACGCGTCTGGTTGGCGTCGTTCGCGCTGGAAGCGGCTCAGGCAGACATTATGGAGAATTCGAACCAGCCAGGGGCGAATTCCATATGACTCCAGTTCAAACGATTCCCAGGCGCGAATAGCCCGGAGGTAGGTTTCCTGGACGAGGTCTTCGGCAGCCGCATCGTCGCGAACGAAACGGCGAGCAATCCGAAACAGCGTATCGAGCTGCTCTAAGGCGAGTGCTTCAAACTGGCTTCGCGACAGCTTCAAGCCGCTATTTCCTTATTGAAGTTGAGACTCAAAAGGATGTATCCTGCTGATGCCGCTGTGCTTCATGTTATAGCAAGATTTCACTGATTCAGCACATTCTTGTTCCTGGAGTGTAGGGCCATGGACTATCTGAGCGGGCTGTCGCAATGGCTGACCGGCGGGGCGCACCACCAGTATATGAAGCTGGCCGGGTGCATGCGGCAAGACTGGCTGTGGATCGGGATCACCGTGGGGCTGGATCTGACTGTTGCCGCGGGATACGCCATCATCGCCCGGCACTGGTGGAAGAACCAGCGGCTGCTGCCCGACATCCCGGCCAAGGCGGCGCTGGGGCGGATGCGGAATATCTTCCTCTTCTGTGGGTTGTGCGGCTACATCTTCATTCCGGTGAAGATGGTCTGGCCCGCCTGGCGGCTCTATGACGGGTTCATGGTTTTCCTGGCGTACAGCACCTGGCGCGTATGCGTGGGGGGCGCGGGATCTCAAAGTTATTTATCAGGAGCTGGGCCGGTCCACCCGGCTGGCGGCCGATCTCAAGCAATCGCAATTGGAGACGCGGGAGAAGGCGTTCTTTCTCAATGCCATCAGCCACGACCTGCGTACGCCGCTCAATGGACTGATGCTTCAGGCGAGCGTGGCGGAGATGGCGCTCGATGGAAACGATCACGACGTGCTGCGGCAGTCGGTGCAGGAGATCAAGGCATCGGCATCGGCCGCCGGACGCATGCTCGACAGTTTGCTCACCTACGCGCAGCTCGCCGCCACCGAATCCGGCGGCGGCGTCAGCTCCTTTGCCCTGCGCGGGCTGGTCGAGTCGATCCAGCGACGGCTCGGGCCGCAGGCGTCGCAGAAGGGTTTGTTCCTGCGCATCAATGTGGACGACAATCTGTACCTGCAGACCAGCCACGGAAAGCTGGAGCGGATCCTCAGCAATCTGGTCGAGAACGGAATCAAGTACACCGAAGCAGGGGGCGTTCGAGTGGAGGCCCAAACCGATGGAAAATCGATCGAGCTGCACGTCTGCGATACCGGCGTCGGAATCGCTCCCGAGCATCGCGAACGGTTGTTCGACGAGTTCTACCAGATCGGCAATGCCGCGCGGGACCAGAGCAACGGATACGGCCTGGGACTGGCCATCGCGCGGCGACTGGCAACCCAGCTCGGTGCAGAAATCGTGGTGGAAAGCGACGTCGGAAAGGGAAGCCGATTCAGTCTCCTGCTCCCCGAATGCGTTGCGCCCGCACCAGACGCTGGGACAGTGGTCGGACCGGCCGTCTCCCTCGGAGCTTAAACCAGAAGTCCTGATCGTCGAGGACGATCACGCCAGCTCGCAGGCGCTGCGGCTGCTGCTCTCGCGGATGAACTGCCAGGTACAGGTGGTGTCGCTGGTCCGCGATGCGCTGGCGCACCTGGTGACTCAGACGCCGGAGTACGTGATCCTGGATCTGATGCTGCCGGACGGCGACGGTGCGGAGATCTTGCGGCAGCTTCGCCAGACAAACAGCCAGATTAAGGTGATCGTCACGACGGCGATGAGCGATCCCGATCGGCTGCGGGAGACACAGGAACTGGCCCCCTACCGCTTCGTGCGCAAGCCGTTCGACGTGGTTGACCTGCTGAAAGCGATGAACATGATGTGAGTTCCGGCCGCAGCCTGGCGGCCGCTCGCTCATGGCTAAGCAAAGCATTCTCGTCACTGGCGCTGCGGGGTTCGTCGGATCGCGGCTCTCGAAAGTCCTTCTTGAACGCGGCGACCGCGTCATCGGGCTGGATAATCTAAACGACTACTATCCGCGCGTTCACAAGGACCGGCATCTTGCGGACCTGCTGCCCAGTTCCAGTTTCACTTTCGTCGAAGCGGATCTACGCGATGCGGGGAAGCTGAAAGAGATTTTTGCAAAGCACCGGCCGGAGTCGGTGGCGCACCTGGCAGCGATGGCGGCGGTGCGCTATAGCGTGCAGCATCCGCTCATCTATGGCGAAGTCAACGTCCAGGGGTCGATGAATCTGATGGATGCGGCACGGCTGAATGGGAATCCGCCACTGGTGCTGGCGTCCACGGGCTCGCTTTATGGGTCGGATACGCCGGTGCCATTTGTCGAAACCGCGGCGGCAGCCCACCCGCTGGCGCCATATCCGGCGAGCAAGCGCGCGATGGAGTTGTTCGCGCACGCGTTTCATCACCTGAATCGCACGCCGATCACGATTCTGCGATTTTTCAACGTCTATGGTCCGCACGGACGGCCGGACATGATGCCGTGGCAATGGACGGAGATGATCCTGCGCGGCCAGACGCTGACTCTGTATGCAAACGGCGAGTTGAAGCGGGACTGGACGTTTGTCGATGACCTGGTCGGAGGCTTTGTGGCGGCGCTGGATAAGAAAGTGGGCTACGAGATCATCAACCTCGGTTGCGGTCGGCCGGTGTCGAATACGGATTTCGTCAAGACGCTCGAAAAGCTGCTCAAGCGCAAGGCGCAGGTTGTGGACACGCCGTGCCCGGCGTCGGAGCCGCCGATCACGTTTGCGGATATCAGCAAAGCGCGGCGGCTGCTGAACTACAACCCGACGACAACTGTCGAGGTGGGGCTGGAACGCTTCCTGAATTGGGCGAGGGAGTCCGGGGCGATCGCGTTCTAAATGGGGAATTGAACCACGAGCTGGACAAGGTTTTCCTTCGTGGTCTTCGGGGCCTCGGGGTTCAACTGATTTCAATGTGCCATCGCGGCGTGGAAGACTTCATCGACGGAGATCCTGTCGAGGGTTTGTCCCCGGACGATCTTGACCTTGGGTCCGAGCGGCCGCCAGACGGTTGGGTCGGTGGGGGCAAAGATGGAGACGGTCGGCAGGCCGATGATCCCGGCAAGGTGGCCGGGACCGCTGTCATTGGCGATCAGCATGGAGGCGAGGCGCAGCTCGTTGAAGAGCTGAACATAATTGTGCGGGGTCAGGATTTCGGCGACCGCTTTGATGGAATCGATCTCCTCTTGGGTCAGGCGGTCGTTCTCGACCTCGCCCAGGACCACGCGGACGGTGTTCTTGCGCTTGAGGCGCTCGATAAGCTTGATGAAACGTGCCAGTGGCCAGCGTTTGTGCTCGCCGCCGCTGCCGGGATGGACGAGGATTTCGCCGCTGTCGCTGCGGGCGGCGCCGATGCCGCGGGCGGCGATCGAGCGAAGGATCTGTTGGGCGCCGGCCCGTACCGGTGACGAAGGTTCGAGTTGTTCGATCAGGAATTCGCTGGCATGACGAGTGTAATTCTCGGGCGGACGCGGATTCAGTGCCAGGACATGCGCTTCGGGCCCGGCGATACGCTTCAAGTTTGCAGTGGTTGCCTCGTCCGCACCCGAAACAAAGCTGTAGATCGAATGAGCGGCGGAGAGCATACGCACGACCGGGTCTGGCGCCGCGCCGCCTGCGGCAAAGAGGGTATGCCACCCCTGCTCGATATCGCTCGACTCGACGTGCAGCGCCGTTTCGGCCAGCGCCCCCTTGGAGGCGTGGGTGACGACGATGATCCGGCTCTGGGGATGGATGCGCGAGAGCGCCAGAATCAGCGGCCAGGACAGCACGAAATCGCCGAGCGCACCGGCATGCAACACCAGAACATTGCGGCGCGGAAGCATGGAAAAGGAATAACGCCAAGGGGGCGAAGACTCAACGGGAATGTGTCGCAGCAGCCTTTACACCGCCCGCTCGATCCAGCCGCCGCCGAGGACGATGTCGTTGTCGTAGAGGACGACCGCCTGGCCGGGGGTGACGGCACATTGGGGCAAGGCGAATCGGACTTCGAGCTCATCGTCGCCGGTGATTTTCACCATGGCATCGACCGGCTGGTGGTTGTAGCGGATCTTCGCCTGGCAGCTCAGTTGGCCGGCATCGCGCAGTCGGGAGCTGAGAATGTTGATCTGCCGGGCGACGAGGCCTTCGCGCTCGAGTTGATCTTTGTCGGCGAGCGTCACGCGGTTGGACTCGGCATCGATATCGACGACGTAGATCGGGTAACCGAACGCCACGCCCAGCCCCTTGCGCTGGCCGATGGTGAAGTGCTGGTGGCCGGCGTGGGTGCCGACCGGCTTGCCGTCCGGCGTGACGAACTCGCCTTTGCGGAACTTTTCGGGGGTCCGTCGGCGCACGAGCCCGGCGTAGTCCTGGTTGGGGACGAAGCAGATCTCCTGTGAATCCGGCTTGTTGAAGACCGGCAGCGATAGCTCCCGGGCCATCGCGCGCACGGCGGATTTTTCAAAGCCGCCGATCGGCAGCAGCGTGTGGTCGAGCGCCGGACGCGACATGCCGAAGAGGACGTAGCTCTGATCCTTGCGATGATCCAGGCCGCGCAGGAGCGCCTTTTCGCCGGTCGCGGTATCGACGCCGATCCGGGCGTAGTGGCCGCTTGCGACAAAGCGCGCCCCCACGGCTTTAGCATACTTCGCGAGCTTGCCGAACTTGAGCCAGTCGTTGCAGCGCACGCAGGGATTCGGCGTGCGCCCGCGGTTGTACTCGGCGACGAAGTAGTCGATCACACGGGAAAAATCGTCCTGGAAATTCAGCACGTAAAACGGAACGTCCAGCATGCCCGCGACCCGCCGGGCGTCGGCGGCGTCCAGCACCGAGCAGCAGCCCTGCTTGTTCTTTCCGGAGGGATCGCAGGATTCACCAGTATGCGCGGCTTCCACGCCCGCGGGCGAGCCCAGACGCATGAACACGCCCATCACGTCGAAACCCTGGCGCAGCAGAAGCGCCGCGGCGACGGAGCTGTCCACGCCGCCGCTCATCGCGACGACCACTTTTTCTTTCACGGCCATGGGCTGCATTCTAGGCTTTGCCGGCGGAAGCGGCACTTAGAAACCATCTCAAGTCTCTGACGTATGTTAACTGGCGATAACGAAAGGAGCCACGGATGGCGCGAAAGAAGAAGGGGGCGGAGCCGCTGCCGACGATCTGGCGGGTGGACGATGCGTTGTGGGCAGAGGCCCGGCAGGTGCTGGCGAAGTACGACCCGCCGGCGAAGTTCGGCCCCGACCGCATCGACCAACGCAAGGCCCTGGATGGCGTGATCTACCGCATGCGCAGTGGCGTGCAGTGGAACCAGGTCCCCAAGGAGTTCGGCGACGACTCCAGCATCCACCGCACGTTCCAACGCTGGGTGAAGCGTGGCGTGATCGGACGCCTGTGGGCGCTGCTGGTCAAGGGCTGCGAGGAACTGGCCGGCGTCAACTGGAAGTGGCAGAGCTTCGACTGTGCCCTGGGCAAGGCCCGGCACGGGGGGATCAAGTCGGAGCAAACCCAACCGACCGGGCGAAGAACGGCACGAAGCGTGGCGTGCTGACCGAGGCCGACGGCGGTCCGGTGGCCGTGGTCGTGAAGGGAGCCAACATACACGACTCATTGCTGCTGCAGGATGCGTTGGAGGCCGTGATCGTCGAGCCGCCGGACCCGCGTCAGCAGGAGCAGAACCTTTGTTTGGACAAGGCGTTCAGTGGCGCACCTTCGGACGCGACCGCCCGCGTCTTCGGCTACGAGCCGCACTGTCGGCAGATCGGCGAGGAGAAGAAAGATGCTCAGGGTTGCAAGCGACACAAGGCCCGACGCTGGGTGGTGGAGCGGACGATCAGCTGGCTGAACCGCTGCCGCGGGATCATCATCCGTTATGAGAGGAAGGCGGAGAACTACCTGGCCGTCGTGCAACTCGCTTGTGCTTTGCTCTGGTACCGCAGGCTACACCGGCTCACGACTTGAGATGGTTTCTTATGGCGCGGCATTCAGCGTCAGCAGCGACTCAAGCGACCTGGTGTCGCTGGCGACCTCGATTGCGTATTGATAGGTCTTCGATTGGCCCGGATCGAGCGTGTCCAAAAGGCCCCGCGCGCGGTCCTTGTCGCGTCCGTCGACGGTGCCGTTCATCGGCTCGAGTGCCGCAACGTATTCGTGCCGGGAGGCGTATTGCCAGTTGCCGCAGCGGGGGAACTGGCGCGTGTCGTAGCGGATGGCGACGCCCAGGCTGAGCTTGCAATTGACGATGCCGACGACGGCGTTGCCGCTCTTGTCCGAATGGGGATAGAGATAAGCCACAATTTCGCTGGTCCGCCCCCCTGCCGGGGCCGGCATTTTCCTGTACCGAGCCGGATCCTTGAAACCTTCGATTGAATGGGGATCGCTGCGCGGTTCAACCTTTTCGGCCGCGTAGCAGAACTCCGCTCCCTCATCGAGCAAGGGGAAGCCGAAGTTGATATGCAGCAGCCAGGCGTGCGGCGAAGGCTGATTGCCGGCATTGTAGAATTCATCGGTAAGCTCGATGACGTTCCTGCCAAGGTGCGAGGTGATCGTGCGGCGGAGCTCGATGGCATGGCCGAAGATGCGTCCGTAGCGCACGACGCCGGTGATCGACATCGTCATGCGGTTGCGCTGCGGGTCCGGCTGGACGATCTGCTCCAGGGTCGCGGGGGTATTCGAGTGCGGACCGTGCAGGCCGAGCAGTTCGCCTTGATCGGTGGTGGCGGCGCCGATATTGGTCGGGCCGCAACTGGTCAGCAGGCCGCCGGGAAAACTCTTGAGCCAGTCGATCCCCTGATCCAGGGCTCGCGTCGGCGCTGTCACGCCCCTGTGCGTCAGGAACGTCAGCGAGTGGTGATTGTGAAAGGCATGATCGATGTCCAGACCGCGATCGACCAGCACGCGATAGCGCAACCCGGCGCCGGTATTGACGCAGAGCGCCCGCACGCCGCGGCCGTCGCCATCGTTGATGAGATACGACTCGATCCCGCCGAGTTGCCAGGGGTTGATGAATTTGTCGGTGTTGACGTCGCTCACATTTTGCCCCATGAATGGCATAGAATATCGCGGAATTGAAAGCCGACCAAGGAGCCGACGCCGTGCCGATTTACGAATACACCTGCAAGAGCTGCGAAAAGAAGTTCGAGCACCTGCACCGCTCGATGAACGATCAGGAGAAGGTGAAGTGCCCGGAGTGCGGATCGAGCAAGACCGCCAGGACCTTCAGCGTGTTTGCCGTGGGGGCGGAGGCGCCGAGAGCTTCGTCAACGCCTCCCGGAACATGCGGGCGCTGCGGCGGGCCGGGGCCGTGCCCGAGCGGATTTTAGAGCGACGCAACCACGACGCAATTACAGCGGCGGATAACGAAAGACCAGGTGGGGAACCGTCTGTTCGGCGCTGAGCTTGTCGCCACGGATGATGTGATCCTCGACCGCCTCGAACGCGCCCAGACAAGTCGAAACCAGCGGATCGTCCAGCACGACGTAACCACCCGGCACCAGGAGCTGCTTGGCGGCGTTGTACGAGTAGGCGACCGCGCTGTAGATGTCGCAGTCGATGTGAACCAGCGCCAGCGATCCGAGCAGCGCCTTGACCTGCGGAAACGTCTGCTGGAAATTCCCCTGGACGAACGTCAGATTGTCCAGCCCGCTCTGCGTCACGAACTTTCGCAGCTCGGGAAGATCCACGTCATGAAAGTCCCCCTCCTTATGAAGATCGATGCCGCGGTCGGTCGGCGGCATCCCCTGGAATGTGTCGAAGCCGAAGACCCTGGCGCCGCCGAGGAAGCGCCTGGCCAGGTACGCCATGAAAATGCATGACCCGCCCTTGTAGGAACCGAATTCGACGATCGCCCCCGGCGGCGATTTGGGGCAGGTAGAAGCGGATGATCATGTAAAGGTTCGCCAGCCTTGCGGGATCGACGATGGTGCGTTCTCTGGCAAGCTCCATGGCGGCGCGGAAATCCGCATCGGCATTGCAAAGCTGCCCGACGTTTGCGAACTGAATCCCCACGCTGCGCAGATATCCCTCGAAGGCGTTGCGGCCCTTGCGAATGCCCTGCTGCACAACCGACAGGTCATGCTGCGGGAGATTGATGGTCCATTGTGACATCTTCGCTCCGGTTACGGACAGAGGCCATAACGCTGCAGTGCCGCGTGCACGCCGTGATCGTTGTTCGACGGAGCGATCCAGTCCGCGGCATCCTTCACCAGCGCATGGGCGTTGTCCATCGCGATGGCAATGCCCGCCGCCTGCAGCATGCCCACGTCGTTGGGGGCGTCGCCAATCGCCATCACGCTTTGCATGGGGATGCCGTAGTGGCCGGCGACGAGTTGAAGGCTGGTCGCCTTGCTGACGCGCTTGTCCATGATCTGAAGCAGATCGCGATCGGTCTTGAGGATCGAGACCTGATCGTCGAACTGCTCGAGCAGCACGGCCTCCAGGCGCAGGATGATCCGCGGCTCGCCGAGCAGCATCAGCTTGGTGATGGGCTGGTCGCAGATCTGCTGCACGGGGGCGATCACATCGGGCGAAAAGAGCTTGCCGGTTTCGGTGGTGAAGCTGTTGTCGTTGCGGTCGGTGTGCCAGCGGTCCATGACTTCACAGGTGACGATCGTTTCTTCGAACATGTCGCGCGCCGTTTCGATGATCTGCGAGGCAAGCGCGCCGGGAATCGGGCGGTGGAAGACTGGTTTTTGCCGCAGCTCGTCCCAGATCAACGCGCCGTTGTAATTGATCTGGAGCGTATCGAGCTGAAGGTCCCGATAGATCTGCCGCACGGATCGCGGCGGACGGGCCGAAGCGATGATCAGCCTGACGTTGCGCTCGCACAGACACGCCAGGGCCCCTGCGGTCTGCTGGCTGATCTGCTTCGAGTCATTGAGCAGCGTCCCATCCAGATCAACGGCAACCAGTCGAATTTCAGAATCCGTGGACTGTGACATGTTGGTACAACGATACCGGGGATCATAGCGTGGCGCGGGCGGGTTGGGGATGGAAGCGAACGAAGGATCCGGAAGCAACCGGCGTGCTCGTCAACACGATGAGCGTCTAATCGGCCTGCTCCAGCAATTCGTTGTCGTAGGCGTTTTCCAACTTGTGAATCGTTTCGGCCAGTTCCTGATCCTTCTCCACCGCTTCGCTGACCTTCGCCTCCCATTCGTTGCTGGCGGTGCGCAGCTCATCCAGGTCGATGGGCACATTGAGAATCTTCGACAGCCGCCGTGAAATCGCCTCGATGCTCAGCGGATTGATCCCCTGCAGATACCCCGGAATCTCCGCGACGATCGAGAGCATCTCCAGGTTGTGCCGCCGCGCCTCGTGCAGCAGCAGCGTCGCAAACGACCCCGGCCCCTCATAGTCGCTGGGCCGCAACCGGTACTCTTCCAGCAGCGGCAAAAGCTTCCTGTCCGACACCGACCCGTAGAGCCGCGGCTCGCGCGTATGCGGCACGGCACCGCCGAACGATCCCATGAAGATGATCTGCCCCACGCCCACCGTCCGCGTCAATTCAAAAATGCAGTTCCCGAACGCCTGCCAGCGCAGGTTCGGCTCCTTCCCCAGGAAAAAGACCAGCTTCGCCGGCTCATCGGCATAGAAGAGGTTCGTCGGCATGTCGAACTGCGTGACGATTCCGGCATCGTACACCACGTGCGGCCGAAAGAGCGCGCTGGTCTCCATGTCTCCCGGGAAATTGTGGATGTAAAAATCATCCGGCTTGATCCGCCCGATCAGCCGGCTGCTGCGCCTGCCCATCCCCATCAGATTCTTTACCGTCCCCGTCGAGACCGATCCCCCGTCCATCCACCCCGTCAGCGCCAGGAGCAGCGTCGCATTCTCCAGTTTCGGCGGCGACGACAAAATGAGTTCAGATTCAGCCATCACGGTCGATGATAAGCCCTCAATCCGCCCGTTGACAGTTAATCCACGCAGCAGAAAAAAGCGACGCCCGGCGCAATTCACCGGGCGTCGCAAGATCCGCTTCGTTTCACCCTCACGTCACCATCAATACCGGTAGTGATCCGGCTTATAAGGCCCATCGACCGGCACGCCGATGTAATCCGCCTGCACCTTGGTCAGCTTCGTCAGCTTCACGCCCAGCTTCCCGAGGTGCAGCCGGGCCACCTTCTCATCGAGGTGCTTGGGCAGCACGTACACCTTTCTCTCGTACTTCTTCGCGTTCTGTGCCAGCTCGAGCTGCGCGATCGTCTGGTTGGTGAAGCTGTTGCTCATCACGAACGAGGGATGTCCCGTGGCACATCCAAGGTTCAAGAGCCGCCCCTCCGCCAGGATCAGCACGCTGTGGCCATCCGGGAACGTCCACATGTCATACTGCGGCTTGATGTTGGTCTTTTTGATCCCCGCCACCTTCTTCAAGCCCGCCATGTCGATCTCGTTGTCGAAGTGGCCGATGTTCCCGACGATGGCTTTATCTTTCATTTTTGCCATATGCGCTGCGGTGATGATGTTCTGGTTGCCGGTGGCGGTGATGAAGATGTCCGCGATCGGCAGCGCATCCTCAACCGTCATTACCTGGAACCCTTCCATCGAGGCCTGCAGGGCGCAGATCGGGTCGATCTCGGCCACCAGAACCCGGCAGCCCTGGCCCTTGAGCGACTGGCAGCAGCCTTTGCCGACGTCGCCGTAGCCGGCGACCATGGCGACTTTGCCGGAGAGCATCACATCGCTGGCGCGGAAGATGCCGTCGATGAGCGAGTGGCGGCAGCCATAGAGGTTGTCGAACTTGCTCTTGGTGACGCTGTCGTTGACGTTGATCGCCGGGAAGAGGAGTTTCTCATCCCGCTGCATTTCGTACAGCCGATGCACGCCAGTGGTGGTCTCTTCGCTCACGCCCTGCACGCCCGCGGCCACCTTCGTCCACTTGCCCGGGTTCTTCGCCAGCGAATCCTTCAGCAACTTGAGGATCACCGTCCACTCCTCGGAGTCATCGGCGGCGGGGTCGGGGACTTTGCCGGCTTTCTCAAACTCGACGCCCTTGTGGATCAGGAGCGTGGCGTCGCCGCCATCATCGACGATCTGGTTGGGACCTTTCCCATCCCCGAAGTCCAGCGCCTGCTCGGTGCACCACCAGTACTCTTCCAGCGTTTCCCCTTTCCAGGCGAAGACGGGGATGCCCGCCGGCTTCTCGACGGTGCCTTTGGGGCCGACGGCGACGGCGGCGGCGGCGTGGTCCTGCGTCGAAAAGATATTGCACGAGCACCACCGCACCTGCGCGCCCAGGGCCGTCAGCGTCTCGATCAGCACCGCCGTCTGGATGGTCATGTGCAGCGACCCCATGATCCGCAGGCCCGCCAGCGGCTGGGCCTTGGCGTACTCTTCGCGGACGGCCATGAGGCCGGGCATCTCCTGCTCGGCCAGCGAGATTTCCTTGCGGCCCCACTCGGCGAGGGAAAGGTCGGCGACTTTGAAGTCAGGATTGGTTTGTTGTTTGTGGTTTGTTGTTTGTTGGCGGGGGGAGAGGGTTTGAGTCATTGGGTTCCTTGTTTGTGGCCTGTTGTTGGTCGTTCGTCGTTCACTACTGACTAGTGGCCCGCCTGGCGAGCCGGCGTCCATCCGCCTGAAACTTCTCCGTTGCGGTCTTACTCGTCTCGTCGGCGAACCATTTCTGGGCGTCGGCGAGTGTTCCGTTATCCGGTGCGTTTCCGCATTCGGGGCAGCGGTTGGGGCTGGCCCGGAGATCGTAGCCGCAGCACGGGCAGCGGCCGGCGGCGAAGCGCCGGTTTACCCGCCAGGCATCGAGCTGGACGAGCAGGATGACCAACTGTGCAGCCACGACCACCCCGCAGAGCACGACGGCGGGCCAGGCCTTGAGCTTCGCCTCGGGCCACATCCAGCCGGCGAGCAGGAGCATGGTCAGGACACTGGCCGAATTGAGCAGGCGCAGGTGCCACATGGCCGGGCTCCGCCATTCATCCGTTCATCCGGATTAAGTGTTGCATGATCTGTCCGGATTGTCAAGGAAGTCTCGGTTAAGGTCGCAATTTGTGACTTCAAGTTTTTTCGGGACGGAACTGGCACACGGCAATCGCTGTCGGGCGCAGGCCTGGGGCCACCTTGCCGCGGCATGGCTACTCGGCTACTACTGTGCGAATGGGACTGGTACGGGCTGAGCCGCTGCCCGCGGCGTTCAATGATCAGGCACGCTTGCCATACAACCTGAGACTTAAGGATTATGAACTGGCGATGCAGGACGTGTATGACTTCTTTTTCGATGTCAACACGTTGCTGAGCAACAAGAGTCTGGAGCGACTCGACGATATGCTTCGTCCGGCGATTATGTCGGGGCTCCTCTCGGACATGCTGACGGCAAGCCTCGCAAAGCACTCGCGTTCGCTGACCATCAATGGATACTTCAACGGCCATCCCGACCTTGTTGTGAAAGGGCTTTACGAAAACAACAGTGTCAAGTCGGGTTCAGAAGGGGTCGAAATCAAGACAACGCGAAAGGCGGGAGGGGGTGTCGATTTTCACGGTGCTCGAGACCAATGGCTTTGCGTATTCGTCTATGCGGTGGACGATAAGACAGAGCCGGCGCTTCATCGCTCGCCGACCCGATTCACGGAGATCTACATCGGGCAGGTGCGCAAAGCAGATTTTCGACGGAACGAGCGCGGGGAACTCGGCACCCGGACAGCCTCGCTCAATCGGGAGGGAATAGCGCGATTTCGGCAGAATTGGGTTTATCGGTTGACTGAGAATTCAAAGTCAGTTTAGCGAGGCGCGGGATGGCATCGTGTGCGAGCGAGCAATAAGCCGAATCCTTTTCGATACCGATACTGGCGTAGCCAACTGATTCCGCAGCAGCGATCGTGGAACCGGCGCCGGCAAATGGATCCAGCACAATGCCCTGGCCGAGAGGCAAAACCGCGCGCACGAGGGGCCGAAGGAATGCCTGTGGCTTGAGACTCGGATGAGGCGCCAGGCGCCGCTCATTGGGGCGAGTCGGATGCGATGCGATGACATCCCCGAAAGGCTTGTCGGGCGAAGGCCGGCGAAGCCCACCCGTGCCCCATCGGCGCAGATTGTCCTGCACGCGGCCGGAAAACGGCTTGCGAAATAGCAGCCAGGGTTCCCACATTGAGCGGGCCATTACGCTGACGTCGGGGAATTCTTCATGCGCATTTTTGGGCCGGTCGCCGCCGCGGAGAGTCATGACCAGGCGAATGATCTCGCCACGTCGTTCCAGGCCCGCATCGGCCAGCGCGGTTGCTACTTTGTAAGACACCAGAGGGTTCGAGGCTACAACGACATGGGCCCCCGGAACTACGACGCGGAGGCAGAGTTTGCCCCAGTCCAGAAAGAAGTGATAGATGCGGGCGATATCGTGCTGGTCGAGCACGGTGAACCGAGGCAGCGGTGAGCGCTGGTGTCCATCAAACGACGGTGGAATGCGCCAGACGCCTCCACGTCGGGAGCGCAATTTGGTCTGTTGCTCGTGTGTGTACTCCAACAATCCATAGGGCGGATCGGTTACGATTGCGTGGACGGAGTGAGTCGTGGCGGATTTGAGCCACTCGAAACAGTCCGCTTGGTAAAAGCTCGATTTTCCAAATTCGAATACAGGCGACGTTGATAACGAATGGGAGCGCGAACGCTTGGCGGCGGGCGCGGAGCCCCGGAGACGATATGTACCGTGGGCGGTGCGCTCGAATTCGCCGGGTGTGTTGAGACGGAGATAGGATCGCACGGACGATTCGGACAACTCTCCCTTGAGGCGTTCTGCGACGGCCTGGCGGATTTCGGCAACGCTTGCGTCACTGGCGCGTTCGGCCATGAAGTTGAAAATTGCGTCGCGTATTTGCCCCGGCTTTCTGCGCTCTCGCTGCACGATTTGGCTCATTGAGGCGAGTATAGACGTTCGGAGACGTTTTTCCGCAACTGAAGGTGCAGAGACACCCAGAGCTTCCGGACGGGGACTGCAGGGGGAAGGAGGAAAAGGCCGGGATCGACATTGAACCGCGCAGCGAGGCGGGCGATTTGGGATTTGCACTCTCTCTTCGCGTTTGCCGCCGAGCAGTTCCGAGGCGGCGCCTTTCGAGCCGACCAGTCGGCCCAGTTCAGTGACGCTCATGTCGGCCTGGCAGAGAAGCTCAAATCGTTCCCCCATCATATGGTTGGTGCCGAATGGGTTCGCTCGCAGACATACATAAACACCCCTATAAGATACCAGCATTGCGCCTATTTCAACCCGCAAGCATGACATTTTGACGCAGTCGGGTTTGCACGGTGTAGGTACGGTGAGAGTACGGTGTAAGTCGGAGCTTTTGCACAAGTGGATGTTAATATGATGTCAATATGTCGTACTGGTTTTGTCAGGGGTCGTGCCCTTTCCCAGGCGCAAGCCCGGCGGCGATTTTGCCTGAGCCGGTTTGCGCTGGGGGGCCGCAGGTCGTGCAGGCCGGCGCCCGGGTGATCGGGGAACGGCTTGGAGCATGCGGCGCCCCGGGGGGCCTCTCCGGAAGTGGCTCTGGCGGTGTGATGCGCGGGGGGCGTTAGGGGATTTATTGGACCGGCGACATACCAATGGCCGATAGGCGCATGGGCAACGCGCAGGAGTTGCTGCGACATCACACAGCAGCAGCGTTGCGGCAGGCGGTTTGGCCCAGGCGCTCGTCGAAACGGCGCACCGGCCGCGAAAGAGAACGGAGTTCCTTCATGCAGATCCAGACTTCGCGATTCGGCGTTCTACAGGTGGACCCGGACCAGATCGCCACGTTCCCCCGGGGAATTATCGGCTTTTCCGAGTTGTCTGCGCTTTGCCCTGGTGCCCGCCGAAGACAGCCGGCATTTCTGGTGGCTCCAGGCGGCGGAGGATCCCGAAGTGGCCTTCCTGGTCACCGATCCCCGGGCCTTCTTCAAGGATTATGCGGTCCCGATCCGAGAAGAGATGGAAGCGGAGATCCAACTCGCCCGCGAAAACGACGCCCGCGTGCTGGTGATCTGCAACAAGGTCGGCGACTGGCTGACGGGAAACCTGCAGGGACCGATCGTGCTGAACGAGAAGAACCTGCTGGCGCAGCAGGTGGTGCTGACCGAGAAGAAGTGGACCACGAGACAACCGCTGGCCCGCCTGACGGACCAGAGGCGGCTGGCAAAGGCGGCATAAACTGCCCGAATTCGCCGCGTTATGGAAGCTTGCTCGCCGGCGAGGGGAAAAGGACGTGCCCTGCGGCGGCGGGAAGCCTAGAATGTTGCCGAAGGCCCGCCCTGCCCGATGAAGGAAAAATCGGGCATGCGCCGCCGACGGATCGGTGGCGAGATGCGGGCCTGAGCCGTTGATGGGCCCCTTACCCAGGAAGGAGCCTCAGGTATGTTAGTTCTTTCACGTCAGCGCGACGAAACCATCATGATCGGCGACGACATCGAAGTGACCGTCGTCGATATCCGCGGGGACAAGGTGCGGCTGGGCATCAACGCCCCCAAGGCGATCAGCGTCCACCGCAAAGAGGTGTACGATGCGATCCGGCGCGAGAATCGCGCCGCCGCCCAGGTGAAGCCGGAAAACGTCTCGGGGCTGGGCAAGGTGGCGCCCAAGGCGCCGAATCCGGATGAGCAGAAGTAGCGGCTCGCTGGTTTTGCCCTTGGAATTTCGAATTTCCGCGTAAGGGCGGGTGTCGTTGCATCGGGGGCGGGGTTCGCTGATCATCGCGGCGGATGACGGAGCGATCTACGGGCAAGGCAAGGCTGCCGGGCGCGGGCGTCGCTGCTGCTGCTTCTGGGGATCAATCTGTTCAACTATATCGACCGCTTCGTGCTGGCTTCGGTCGAGCCACGGGTTTGCCACGATCTGCTGGGTGCGGCGACGCCGGAAAATCTGGCGAAAATGGGTTCGCTGGTAACGGTGTTCATGATCAGCTACATGATCACCGCGCCGATCTTCGGGTGGCTGGCGGACCGGATGAGCCGGTGGATGCTGGCGGGGTTTGCGGTGATCGTGTGGTCGCTGGCCTCGGGAGGATCGGGGCTGGCGGGGACGTTTGTAGCGCTTTTGATCACGCGGCTGTTCATCGGGGTCGGCGAGGCGGGGTATGGGCCGGCGGCGCCGACGCTGATCTCGGACCTGTATCCGGTGAAGCGGCGCGGGGAGGTGCTGGCGTGGTTCTATATGGCGATCCCGGTGGGAAGCGCGCTGGGGTATCTGCTGGGAGGTTGGATCGCCAGCCGCTGGGGATGGCGGTGGGCGTTTTACGTGCTGGCGCCGCCGGGGGTGGTGCTGGGGTTGTTGTGCTTCCTGATGACCGAGCCGCCACGCGGGGCGGCGGATCCGGGAGCGGCAAAGGCGATGAAGCGGCCGGGGGTGCGGGAGTATCTGAAGCTGTTTCGCATTCGCTCGTACGTGCTGGACACGGCGGGGATGATCGCGATGACCTTCGCGATCGGCGGGATCGCGTTCTGGATGCCGCACTATATCGCCGAGTATCGCATGCACGGGCAGTACGGGCATGCCAAGGGGTCGGCGGAGGTGCTGGCGCATGTGAACTTCGTCTTTGGGCTGTTGACGGCGGTGGCGGGGCTGACCGCGACGTACCTGGGAGGATTGGCCGGGGACAAGCTGCGTGAGCGGTACGCGGGGTCGTATTTTCTGGTGTCGGGAATCGGGATTGCCGCGGCATGCCCGTGCGTGGCAGCCATGCTGTATCTGCCATTCCCGTGGGCGTGGGTGGCGATCTTTCTGGCGGAGTTCTGTCTGTTTTTCAACACGGGACCGTCGAATACGATCCTGGCGAACGTGACGCATCCATCGGTGCGGGCGTCGGCTTTTGCGCTGAATATCTTTCTGATTCACATCCTGGGGGATGTGGCGTCGCCGCCGCTGTTGGGCCTGATCGGCGGGCACTCGTGGAACGCGGCGTTCTGGCTGGTGATCGTGGTGATGGCGCTGGCGGCGGTGCTGTGGCTGTGGGGGATGCGATATCTGGATGAAGACACGCGGCGGGTGGTTGGGGAGATCCCGGCGGGTGCGGCGCTGACGTAAGGAGGCACAAGCCACTAACGGTAGCATGGGAATGCAATGACAAAGCTCATAGCAATCCTCGTTCTGGCGATTCCGGTGGCGGCGTTTGGATCAGGGGAAGAGGCGGTTGCGTTTCCAAAGGGGGCGTCGGACGTTTGCATCCAGATGCTTCGGGCGGGGCCGCTGCTGCTGGTGCCGGTGCGCATCTCGGGACAGGACTGTGGGCTGTTCATGTGGGATACGGGAAGCAGCGCATCGGTCATTGACCCAGCCGTGGCCAGGAAGCTGGGTCTACGGCAGGTCGGTAAAGGGGAGGCGAGCGCGGTCGGCGGAGAACCATCCGTAAAGGTCTATGCCGTGCCAGACCTGTCTGTCGGGCCAGTGTCACTTGGGCACAGTTTCGTGATCAGCATGGATTTGAGCAGATTTCGTAAGGAGGTTGGTTCGGACCGAATCAAGGGGATCATCGGCGGGGAGTTTATGCACCGCATGCCATTCACCCTGAACTGGCAGGATGCCTCGGTGACACTGTATGACCCGGCGACGTTCTCGGCACCGAAGTCGGGCGAGCGGGTCGGCATGCATCTCGCGTCCGACAGGCCGGTGATTCCAGTGCAATTGGAACGCGATCGGATTGGCTGGTTTGTGTTGGATACCGGCTCAAATTCGGAGGTCTCGCTGAGCCCGGCTTATGCCCGAGCAAACCTGGTGTGGCTGTTGAAGATCCCCTGGCACCCGCGAACCAGCGTGGGGCTGGGTGGAGTCAGCCAGATTCGGTCAATCCAGCTTCCGCATCTGACCTACCTGGGCATGTCGGCGAGCGACGTTCCGGCGAATTATGCGACGGAGAAGGAAAGCAACGTGCCCTCGGATTCTGACGCCGGCGTGATCGGCATCCCGATGCTGAAGAAATGCGAGGTGACGTTCGACTATGCACATGAGACGGCGTGGGTGAAGGAGCATGCGGACAGGGTCCCGAGCGAGTGGAAGGCGGCTAGTTTTGATCCGCGCGGTGCGGACCTGATGGGCATGACTCCGCTGATGCGGGCAGCGGAACTGGGACAGGTGGGATACATGAAACGGTTCCTGGCGGCCAGAGCTGACCCAAACATCAAGGAGAATGCAGAAGCATGGAGAGCGCTGCACTTTGCGGCGGCTGGCGATGAGCCAGATGCGGTACGGGTGCTCCTCGAATCAAAGGCGGAGGTGGACTGCCAGAGCATTCAGGATCAGACGCCGCTCATGGTCGCCGCACAGGTTGGAAAGGTTCAGAGCCTTCGCCTGCTGGTGCAGGCAGGGGCCAAGCTGGAGTTGGATGATATTCTTGGCGCACGGCACTGGTGGTGGCGGCCGAGCGCGGCGATCCGGAGATTGTGGCGGCGCTCCTGAAGGTGAAAGCGGATGTGAAGCATGTCAGCCGGGGTTCCGGCTCGGCATGATGGCCGCGTCTGTCTATCGTCACGCGGAGGCGGTGAAGGAACTGCTTGACGGAGGGGCGGATGCCAATGAGGTGGATCGGTACAAGCACGTTCCGGTGATTTTCATGGCGGCGATGGAAGGGACAACGGATGTGGTTCGAGAGTTGATCGCTCACGGAGCGAACGTGAATGCGTTAAGCGGACACGGGCAGACGGCATTGATAGCCGCGGCGTCGAAGGGCAAAGCGGATATCGTGGAATTACTGCTCAAAAGCGGCGCGGACCGGCACATTCGCGATGAGGACGGCCGGACCGCATTCGATTTTGCGGCAGCGACACGGCAACGTCAGGTGCATGACGTTGCTCTACGATGGGAAGTATTCGACGACGAGCTCGGGACAGTAGCGCGAACCGTTCCGGGCAGCAGCCTGCGGACGGGCGTGATCAGCTCAGGGCGATGGTGATCATGGTGGTGATGATGAGGTTGTTGAGGCAGTGGGCGGTCATGGTGGCGACGAGGGAGTGACGCCATTCGCGGACGCTGGCAAGGGTGAAGCCGATGGCGGCGATGACGGGGATGGTGGTCCAGCCCTGGGGATGAACGACGGCGAAGACCAGGGCGGAGAGGAGGGCGGCGAGGAAGTAGCCGCAGGCGCGGGCGGAGGTAGCCGTAAAGCGCACCGCGGAAGAAGGTTTCTTCGACCATGGGGGCAACGCCGCAGGCGAGCAGGAACCGCTGGAGCGTAAGCCAGCCATTTTTGCCGAAGAAATATTCGATGGGGTGGATCGGCTGGACATGCGCCCCGCGCGAGAGGAAGACGGTTATCAAGACGCCGAGAACCACAAGCGGGAGGCCGGTGAGGTAGCCCAGGAGGCCGGCGCCGATCTCGGTGAGGATCTGCAGGGGACCAAAGGCGGGGCGGGCGAGGCGATCGGGGGCGGCGGGAACGCAGCCGAGGATGCGGGCGGTGGCGGGGATGCCGAAACGGGCGGCGGGCCAGAGCAGGACGATCGGGAGCAAGAGGTACAGAGCCGATGGGGCGAGGCCTCCCACTTTGAGCACGTAGTGAAAGAGGAGCGAGAGCGCGGTCATGCCCAGGAAGTAGAGGGCGAAGGCTTCGAGGAAGCGGACGAGAGGCGCGGGACGGCGGCAAAGTGCGGGCGAAGCGTGCCGTTGGAAAAGAAGATAATGGCGAGGATCAGGAGGATCACGCCGACGAGGAGCGCGAAGCCGCCAAAGACCACAACGCCGGTGAAGGCGGCGGCCGTTCGCCGGGCCGCGGCGAGGACAGCGTGGTGGTCGGGATTGGCGGCAGGCGTGTCAAAGACGAAGGCGAGGCGTGCGAAAAAGCCATGGCGATTGAGAAGGTAGTCGCGGTCGGTTTTGGAGATGCTGTCCGGCCCCATGGCGTAGATCTGGATGAAGATGCGGTCATCGCGACTTGAGATCCGGGGGGACCGAGTCGTTAATGTGCTTGAGATATTCGAGGGCGGCGTGACGGCCCTCAAGCTCGCCGATGACGGCGGTGAGGCGGAGTTGGTCGACGGGATCGGTAGCCAAGGAGGCCAAAGATTGGGTGAGGGAACCGGTTGCGGATGGCCTGGTCGTGGAGTGCAGGATTGCATGCATGCCGAGTACGTAGCGGGCCTGTAGCGTGAACTGCGGCGAGGCGAGGCCGGTCTCGGCGACGATGGATTTAGAAGCGGCGTGGCGCTCGGCGACGAAGTAGACGATGCAGCCGAGGATGACCAGCCAGGCGAGCAGCGCCGGCGCAGAGTTGAGAAACGCGCAAGGGGAGCGGAATCGGGCATGGGGGGATTATGGGGGATGGAGGCGGATGGGGGAATGGGGATGCGGTCTTGCGCAGTCAGTTGCTGCTGACGGTCAGGCGCCTGTGGTGTTTGTCTGATCGGAAGCCGATGAGTCGCCCGAGGAGATCTCAAGGGCCCCGGTGGAAGGCGCGGTGACGGTAAGCGTGCCGGAACTGGAGCCGCTGGCCCTTACGCTGCCAGCGCTCGCGTCGATGGTGTTGTAATCGTCGCTGGTAACCTGGCCATCGAGATTGGTGTCGCCCATCGGCACGTTGATTCCGGGCTCGATTGCTGTGGTACCGACGTTGGCGCATAAGGGGGGTGCCAGCGTCCAAGCCGAGATTTGCATCGACCGCTTGATAGTCGGCATTGCTCACGGTGCCATCGAGGTTGGTGTCGCCGTAGTAAGTGTACTTGCCGACGATGCCGGTAGTCCCAGCCGTCTGGCTACAGCCCGGCGGCCAATTCGTTATGCCTGAGAGAATTATCGAAGAGCGCCAGCACAGTAGTGGAGGTGACAGGCGTGCCGAGGGACGCAACGTTGAGATCACAACTGGAAATTACCGTCCCATCCGGCCGCTGAAGGACGACGGTGTTTCGGCCGGATGTTGACAGGGGACCGACGGGAATGCGGGTGGTTTTGTTGACGACCTGTGCTGCGTTAGCACCGGTGAAGCATGGGCCAGGACTGTGATGTAAACGTCATGGCCGTGGGCGATGGGTGGGCCAAAGGTGGCGTGGAAGCCCGTGCCGGAGTAGGTGGCGACGGCGGTGTATTGGGGGCCGCTGTGCTTAAGGGCAAGGGAGACGCCGAGGGAATCCGTGGGAATCCAGACGCTGTCGGCCGAGGTGTGCTCGATGCTGATCAACTGATCGTTGGATTGAGCGGAGATGACGGTGTCGTCGCCGGCGCAGTCCGCCGGTGATCTGGTAAGCGCCGTCGCCACCGACGAGGATGTCATCACCGGAGCCGCCGATAAGCGTGTCGTTGCCGGCGGAGCCGACGAGGATGTCCTTGCCCCTGCCACCCGCGATGAGGTCATCACCAAAGGAACCCTGGATATAGTCGTTTCCCGCGCCCCAGAGGAGCGTGGCACCAAAGCCGTTGTTGACCGAGACGATGGTGTCGTTGCCGGCACCGGTATCCACGACGATGTGCTTGAAGGTCGCGCGGTCGAAGGCGGTCTGGGTGCCGTTGAAATCCACCACGAGCTGATCGCTCATGTTGTAGAGATAGACCGTATCGGCGCCGGTCGTGCCGATCACCCGGACGGTGTGGCCGACGAGCGTGGCGGAGAGCAGACGGCGCGATTCGAGCGGTTGGACGTGGCGCATGACAAAACTCCCACTGAGATTGCGCAACGACATGACAGCGTAAAGTTCGCCCCCTGCAGGCGATCTCTGGAATTATTATGCCGCGGGGGCTGCGAATCAGCAAGCCTTGGCAATGCTTCGCAACAGGGGATACACACCCCGATGGTCGGGCTGTGGCGTTGGGCAAGATGGGTCACCGGGGCAGCGATGTATCGCGTGCTTCGGCAGCCACCGGGCGTCGCGGCATCAGATGAGAGAGGATCTCCACCTTCAGCATCAGGCACGCCAGGAGATAGGAAGCGGCGCCGGTCACGAGCAGAAGGGTCAGTTGAATCAGCCAGCCAAGCCGGCCGGCGCCGTGTGGGTAGAACGGGGCCCAGCGGACCGCCAGCAGACACCCACCCATCAGCGCGGTCGCCAGCAGCATCTTGATGGCGGGCGTGCGCAGCTCCGACAAACCCAGCCCCCCTACCCGCCTGTCGAGCATGTAGAGCATGACGACCGCCTGCACGGCGAAGGAGACCAGCGTGCCCACGGCCATGGCGATTTCGCCCATGGTCCAGAGCAGGGGAATCTCCACCACCAGGTTCAGGATGATGTTGACCACCGACATCACCACCGGCGTCGTCGTATCGTGGATCGCGTAGTAGGCGCGGTTGATGATCTGGAGCATGGAGAACGCCCAGATGGCGCCCGCGTAAAACAGCAGCGACTGCCCGATCAGCGAGGCATCGTGCGGCGTGATCTGGCCGTGCTGGAAAAGCAGCCGGATCGCCGGCTCGCGAACGAGAATCAACCCGACCGTCGCCGGCAGCCCTTCAAACAGCGTGGCTTCCAGGCCCTGGCGGAAGACGGATTTGAAGCGCTCGCGGTTGGCATCCAGCGCCTCAGCGCTTAAGCCGGGAAAGATCGCCGTCGCCAGCGCGATCGCGAAAACGCCCAGGGGAAACTGGTAAAGAAACTGCGCCACATCCAGCCGCCGCGGCGCCCCAAGCTCCATGGGCAGGCGAATCCAGCGGCCAAAGAGCATGAAGTGGGTAACCGGCCGGCCGAGCGAATCGACATGCTGCATCAGCGCCAGTGCAATCCCCTTATCGAGCAGCACCGAAAGCTGCAGCACGCCCGCGCCGACGGCAACGGGAACCGTCAGTTTGAGCATGCGCTTGACCGCCGGGGTCCAGAAGTGCGGGATCAGCCGGAAGCGAAAGCCCACCGCCCGCAGACCCGGCAGGAGAATCGACACCTGCAGCACGCCGGCGATGAGCACGACCACCGCGATCGCGTAGGCGAGCTTCGTCTGCGGCCCGATGGCCTGGGCTTCGGACATCTGCCGCCCAAGGTGCAGGATGTACCCGCCGATCCCCAGGACCAGGATGTGGCAGGCGTTGAGGATGATCGGGGCCGCCGCGGGCAGCCGCAAAGCGATGATGGGTCTGGAGGATGCCGGAAAGAACGCGCCGCCGCAGATCAGAAAGACGTACGGCAGCATGATCGCGGCCAGCTTCAGCGTGAGCACCAGATCCGGATAGAGGTGCGAGGTGAAGAACAGGAACGAGAGGATGACGATCTCCCCCAGGATCGTGATCGCAAAGAGAATCGCGCACAGCAGGTTGACGCTGGCGGCGGCGAACTCGTTGGCGGAGGCGAACGCCTGCTCGATCGGCACCGCGGGATCGACAGCGCTTGCGCTGCGGGCGTGCCTGATGGACTGGGAGTACAGGGGGATGAACGCCGCGGAGAGTGCCCCCTCGCCGAATAGCTTGCGGAACAGGTTGGGGATGGTGAAAGCGACCGTAAAGGCACTGGCGACCAGTCCCGTGCCCAGATAGTGAACCGAGACGATCTCGCGGATCAAACCCAGCAAGCGCGATGCGAGCGTGAGCAGGCCAATGAGCTTTGCGTGTGCGAGGAAGGACTTGGAATGATCGGCCGCGGGCTCGGCAACCGGAGCGGCGGCGGCGATGGGTACGGCGTTGGACATCCTTGTCGCTCGTTGACTGGTGCGCTTCCGGCGTGAAGCAGGCCCAAACGTCTGCCTCAGCGAAGACACCTCCTGAGGTGCTCCGGAAACACCAAGCGCACCATAATCCCATGGTTCAGCGGCAAGTCCAGTCTTGTGAGGGGTGTGCAACGATTGAGATCCCCGCCGGCCGACCGGGCCCCCGGCGTTCTTCTGCACCGCTGGCACGGCAGCGCCAAAGGCCGTTTCGAGGGCCAAACCGAAACCACCGGCAAGCGCCTCGGCCCCGAGGCCGACCAAGCTCCAAACCTCCCGCGCCTGGGCTGAACCGGATCGTTCGACCGCCGCCTGGCAGGCTGCCGGGTTCCACCGCCGTCATGCGGATCGAGATCAAGGCATGCCCGCCAGACGAATACCTGCTCTGCCGTTATCGCAAGGTTTGCCAGCGTCCCCATGAATCACCCGCCGCAATACAGACGTGATCCTTCCTCCCCACCCCCCGTCCTGCCAGGGGGCCTGACACGGATGCACAGGGGCACCAAAGGACATTCCGCTCCCCTGTTCCCCCCGGCGCCCCTCCGGACCTACACCGTACTCACACCGTACCAACACCGTTGCCTCCCCATCCCCCCGCTACCCCGACAAAATGTCGCTCTGACGACAAAGTGGTCCGAAGATCGCCCCCCTTCCCCGCACCAATCAGGCTTCGTCCATGTTTGGGATTTCGGGCCTCGGATCTCGGAATTCGCACGCCGCGCTCCGCCCGACCCCCCCCGAGGCGAGCCGCTCGTCGATCTTGAATGAGGCCGTCGCCCCCAAAGCACAATCAAGCGACGTGACCTTGAATCGTCGGCTGAATGCAGCGCCGTTTGTCGAGCCAAAACCGGAGAACTGAAAATGTGAAGAAGAAAAAGATCCGCCCCCACATTACGCTTGACGTGCACTCGGCTTCATAGTCGGGTTATCCGGCCCTCGTTGCCGGCTCACAACGAGTTCCACAAGTACATCGACTTGCCAGTATCGACTGCGCGTTGCGCGAGAGTTCGCAGTTGTTCGAGAACCTCTTGAAAATCGTCCGATGACCAACCAAGTTCCTCGGCGGTTACGTCAGCGCACCGCCTGCGCGACGACGGGCAACTGTGAATCATTCAGCGCGGCGAGCGCTGAGGTCATGTCCACAGGAACGCGCTGAATCCATTCCTCGGCATCCTGCGGTGTCAATGATGGAAACTCATCTATCATCTTGATGCGATCCCCGCTGCCTCGAAGTACGAACAGAATCCCCGCGGCTTCAAGCGGAGTGATGGACTTGAATTGGCATCTGTCTGCCGCAGGGAATTGTGGACCGCAGTCATATTGCGGTGTCGGTGAGTCGTCGGCGATGAAGAAGTCGCTCAAGATCCCCATAAGTTGCTCCTGCCGGATACCGAAGAGGAGTCTATCCGGCGTGCGCCGACGGAGCCAGGCGTTGCCGGGGGCGTGTCCCGCACGCCGGATAGACTCAGTTGAACTGAACCGATCGCCGTTATGGGGATTGCTTTGAGTCTGGCGATCCGCAGTGCGCAGGGGAACAGGATTCGCCTGGCCGTTGAGCGATGCCACGACGGGAGTGAAGGCTGCCGATACCCGCCTGCGCACGCAAGAGGGGCGTTTCCCCATGATCCGCGCAGCAAAGAGGGTCCGCCAGGATTCGGCGATTGACCGCGAGAGCTTGGCCATGCGGGCCTTGTGCCCCTTGCCATCCTGCACGTGGATGAGCATGCGCTGGGAGTCGATGTCACCGACCTGTAAGTCAAAGGCCTCACTGATCCGCAGTCCCGCGCCGTAGAGCGTCATCAGGAGGGCGTGGTACTTGGGCTCTCGCTGCCACCGCGAAGAGCCGGCGCAGTTCCTCTGGTGAGAGGACGCCCGGCAGACGTTTGGGCTTCCGGGCACAGGGGAGCCTCTGGAACTGCTCATCGCGTCCGAGGGTGACGCGGTAGAAGAACTGCAGGCGCAGCGGGTCTGGTTGTAGAGACTCCAACTGACGCGGCGTTCCTGGACCAGATACAGCAGGTACTGCCGCACCTCTTCGCCACTGATCTGCTCCGGCGAGCGGCCATAGTGCCGGGCCAGGTGCGCCACCGCGCGGACATAGGCCTCGACGGTGTGGGAAGAGAAGTTGCGAAGACGAATGTCCTCGATCAAGCGCTGACGAAGTGCCGTCATCGATAGGCTCCTTGTAAGGGACAAGGAGGCGATGATGGCCGGTTCGGTCACACCCTCGATAACAAAGGCGATTCCCCCACAGCAAACCCTCCCCCGCATTCCCACCGCGAAGCGGTTTAGTTCAACGTATCAGCATTGAACGGCCGGCCGGGCGACGGACCGCATGGGATTCACAAGGACCGTTCCGCCCGGCCGGTCCGTTCCAGAGAACCCATGCAATCCCGCCGCCGATCCGCGAGGATCAGCGGCGTCCCTTACCATAGGAGGATTGCATGGGATATGCGACGATTCTCGGCCTGGACCTCGGCAAGTTCAAGAGCGTGTGCTGCGTGATGGATGGCCTCAGCGGCCGCCACACGTTCGAGACGCTGGCGAGCACGCCGGCGACAATTGCGGATCTGCTGACACGGCACGCCGCGGCGGCCAACGGCGAACCGATTCTGCTGGTCATCGAGACCTGCGACGCCGCCGGCTGGGTGCACGACGTCGGCACGGCGATCGCGGGCGTCACCGTCACCGTCGTGCACACGCAGGGCGATGAACGCTGGCGCTGGCGCAAGGTCAAACGCAAGACCGACCGCGACGACGCCCTGAAGCTGGCGCGTCTGGCACGCCTGGGCGAACTGCCCCAGCCGCCGGTGCACGTGCCCTCGCCGCAACGCCGCCAGTGGCGCCGGCTCATCATCCACCGCCGCGGCATCGTCAACCGCCGCACCCGCAGCCGCAACGCCATCCGTTCGATCTACCTCCAGCAAGGGCTGAGCCTGGTGCGCGGCAACAAGCAATGGACGCGCGCCGGCATCGCACAGCTCGCGCAAGATGCCCGGCCGATCGGCGACTGCACCATCGACGAGTTGTGGCGCGGCCGGCTCCACGTCGAGCTGACCTTGATGAAAGCCGTCGACGACCAGCTCAAACTCATCGATACGAAGCTGGATGAGCTGGCCCAGACCGAGTCGCGCATTGCGCTGCTGCAAAGCGTGCGTGGCGTGGGGCCGCGCCTGTCCGAAGCGGTCGTGCTGCACATCGGCCAGGACCCACGCCGCTTCAAAAGTGGTGAGCAGATCGCCAACTTCGCGGGACTGGTCCCCAAACAACTGGCCAGCGGCCAGACAACCCGCCTCGGTCACATCACCAGGCGCGGCCCGGCGCTCTTGCGCAGCCTGCTGGTCGAAAGTGCGTGGGTGGTCTGGCGTCTGAACGACTGGGCGCAAACGTTCGTCGATAAAGTGAGCCGCGGCGGGCGCGGCAGGCGCAAGCTGGCCATCGTCGCCCTGGCCAAGAAGCTTCTGATCCTGCTGTGGGGGATGCTCAAGAGCAACCGCCCGTTCCGCGCCGGCGCCGAAGGGCAAAGCGGCACCGGCCGTCACGCTGGCGAACGCCTGACAACGCTCTGGCCCAAGATGAGCGGATGGCCGACGATGGCCTGTGGCTGCTTCAATGTCCAAAGGGTACGCACCAACCGAGTGCGTGCGGGCTCGCCGACCTTGACTAACCAACTGCGGGCAAGCTGTACGACCCGTGATGCAGTGAATGAGGCGACGGGCCCCGTATTCGTCTGGGTGAATGACGGCTCCCGGCGCGGCAGCATCGGGATGACCATCGGATAGTTGTTTGAAGCGCACCGGCCCTGACGACCGAGGAAACAGCACGGAACCAAAACGGCCAGGACCGATCGCGGGCGAGCAAAACAAGACAATCAACCCCACGCCTACCGCTGCGCGGCGGCGTCACGCCCTCCCCGCGCCGCAACCACCCCTTGACCCCAAGCGGGATTCATAGTCGGCGGGTTATCCGGCGGCTTTGGCACGCTGCCACACTCGGGGCAGCGCTCCGGCGTTGCGCGAAGATCGTAACCGCAAACGGCACACTGTTGGCCGTCGCGCGCGTGCGCGCACTGAATCGATCGAACCGACTGGAGCAGCGGCCCGAGGGAACACAGTGAGACGATAAACCAGTAGGGAATAGTGAAAAACACGCCCGTTGTGCGTAGCTCCCATTCACCTGTCGACGGCGATTGATTCGAGCCGCGACTGAAATTGAATCCGCCCTTCTTCCAGTAGTAGTCGCGCATCACGGATTGTTCCGCTCGATATGCATCGATGTGCTGGGAGTACCTGTGTAGGCCCTTTGCCCAGCAGTTGCATCGCGAGCCAGGCCGAACTTTGCGCGTCGAATAAGAATAAGACACGATTCCTGACAATGAGACGACGTTGTGGCACCGTTCGCGCGTGTCGTCTTGGTTCTCATCCGCCCAGAACGCCCATTCCCGATACGAATAGCTGCGCACCCACAGCACCGCTGCCATGAGGCAGAGGAGCAGCGAACCGAGCGTCAGGAAGGTTCTAAACATGCGGGCCAGAGACGAACCGGCACTTCCGCCGCCGGATAACTTTGATTGACCGAACAACCAGCGCAAAATAGCAGCCGGGCCGGCACTCCATCATTCTATTGGCGGGATTCGATGTCAGCAAAACATTTTTGAGTTGACAAAGCGGACGGAAGTTCGGTATTTGTTGGCGCTATGAAACTCCTCGAACGGGCGGATCTCGTCTGCCGGCGTCGGGGCATGTCAGGGAGGACGGCCCAGGTCTATTGCCAATGGATTCAGCGGTTTCTCGTGTTTTCAGCCGCAGCGCGAGGCACATGGACGCCGCCGCAGAAGCTGGGAACGGCCGATGTGGAAGCCTTTCTCAACCACCTCGTCGGCGATCGCCATCTCGCTGCTTCAACCCAGAACCAGGCGCTCAACGCCCTGGTGTTTCTGTACCGCCACGTTCTGGATGCTAGCGGGGAGCGATCACCTGGGAAGGCTTTCACTTCGGCTTTCGGAGCTCGGCTTTCGGCGTTCGCGAGATGCTCTGAATCAGCCGCGTCAGCATTTGCGCCATGCGCTGCGATTGCATCCATGCTTCTCGGGCATCGTCGCGAGTGATGAACTTCAAGCGCACGGACATCTCGATCTGGGTCTCCAGTTCGGCGGTGGATCCGGCGGCAATCGTCAGGTGCCGTTTGTAGTCTTTGCCAGACCGCTTGGCGTGTCCTTCTGCAATGTTCGAGGGAATTGAGACAGCCGCCCGCTGCATCTGCGACGTGAGGCCGAAGCGCTGATCAGCCGGCAGGCGCTGGCAGAGTGCAAAGACCTGCTCCACGAGGGTCATGGCAAGCTGCCACACCTCCAGTTCGCGATAACCCGGCATGGCACCACTCTACCCGAACGCCGAACACCGAACGCCGAATGCCGAGCCACGCGACATCCGCCAGGTGCAGACGCTGCTCGGCCATGCGAGCCTCAAGACGACGCAGATCTACACCCACGTCATGAACAAGCCCGCCGTGGCCGTGCGAAGCCCGCTGGATCGCCTCGCGCCCCCGCCCACCGGAGAACCCGCCGCGGTGTGACCGGGGCGAGACGGAATTCCCATCATCTCGCCCGGTGCGCCCCGCCAACGCCCGTCCCGAGAACACTGCCCCTTTCCGCGGTGCGTTGCCCTTTGCCGGCAAAGATGAGGATAGCCACGAGCCGGGCAATCCCCTGGCAGGCGCGTCCACGGACCACAGTAGGTCCGTGGACGCCCCTCCCGGCCAAGAACGACGGGGGAGAGGGCCGTCGTCCCGCCCCCTTATGGCCGGCGAACGGTCAGGGCGGACAAAAAAATTTTCGGGCGCGTTCATCGTGCGGTGTCTGCCTTTTCGGCGGCCTGGCGCGGGCGTCGCGAGCGGTCTGTTTGAGGCGGTTCCAGTAGAAATCGCGGGGCGGGCCCTGGTGCGGGACGGGCTTGGTGCCAAAGCCCATGATCAACGCCCGGCGGGGAATGTCGGAGCGATTGGGGCCGGCGTAGTGGAGCGTGCGGTTGGAGTGGATGGTGCAGCCGCCGGCGCAAATGGGACAGGCAATAGCCTGGTCCATGGGCGGCGGATTGTCCACCTCCAGGCCGTGGATGGCGGATCGTGGCCGATGGTGTGATGCGGTTGGACCTCGAGGCGATGCGAGCCGGGGATAAACCACATGCAGCCGTTTTCGATCGTCGCTTCCTGCAAGGGCATCCAGAGACTGAAGCTGTTGTAGTCGACCTGCTCGCCCCAGTAGGCCTCGTCCTGGTGCCAGGGAGTTTGGGTGCCGGTGCGGGCGGGCTTGAAGATGGCATGATCGCCCATGGAGATGGCCTCGGGGCCGAGCAGTTGTCTGGCGATGGCCAATCCGTTGGCGCGGAACAGGCCGTCGGTCAGCTCAGGCGCGTACTTCGCGGGACTGAGGATCTGGGGAAGGACGGCCTCCTTGCCTTCTTCGTCGGCGCTGCCGAGGTCGAACTGATCGCCCACGCTGCGGCCGGCGCGCTCGCTGAAGATGCGGTCGTAAGCGCAGCGCATCGTCTCGAGCTCGTCCGGGGTCGTGATCGACGGGAGCGCGAGATAGCCGTTGTCGTGATAGAACCGCACCTGATCCGACGTGAGCGTTACGGTGGGCTGCATGGCCCACGTTGTAGTTCGTTGCTCAAGGCGGGTCGAGGGCCGCGGCAGAGCATGCCTGCATCCCCGGGCGATGGGGCGGTGCACGAGCGACCGCGACGCAGGCATCGCCCCGACAGAGCGGCGTTGGTCTTCAGATCAGGTGGAGCGTTTCTTGCCGAGCTTTTCCTGAGCCTTGCCGATGGCTTTCTGGGCCTTGCCCTTGAGTTCCTGTCCCGTATCGCCCTTGACGGCTCCGGCGACTTCGTTGGCCTTGCCCTTGGCCTGCTTGGCTTTACCGGCGAGCTGATCTTCGCGTCCCATGAAACCTCCTGGCCGGGTAGAGGCCAGGGAAAGGAACAATTCAGATGCCAAAGCCGCGCTCGGCAGGGCGGACTGGTCACGCTACGACATCGGAGCAACGGAATCTGAAGCTGCATCCGAGGCGCGAAGGAGTTTTGGGCTGAGCCGGCCGTAGAGAACCGAGGTCACCAGCAAGAGGGCGCCCAGGCCAATGAACGACAGAAAGCGGTAGCCGGTGCTGGCATGCGACAAATCGACCAGGCCCACCTTCGCCAGCGTCAGGGCGAACAAGGCCAGGCCGAAATAGCGCAGGCCCGCGGAGCGCACCACGAAGCCGAGAGCGACGGCGGCACTGGCATAGATGGAGAAATAGATCGAGAGCGCGACGAGCTTGGCCAGGCCGCGGTCGACAAAGAGCGCACCGAGTGCGGGCGAGTAGTCGAAGGCGCGGTCGATCTCGAGCGTGCCGCACCAGAGTGGCACCAGGACCGCGACGGCGGCGGCGATGAAGCGCAAGCGGCTAAGCTCGGGGAGCATCCGGCGCAACATGAGCAGGCCCGCCAGGACGATCGCGCCGGTTGCGGCCTGGGCATTGAAGAGAACCGTTGCCGGGACGGAACGCAGGCCGTGAGCGAGGACGGTGTCGAGCGTGAGGAATTTGATGCCGAGAAGGATCGGGACCAGCGCGACGACTTGCAGCAGGTGGGATGCGGCGATCTCGCGCGGATCCAGCCAGGTGGCGTAGGCGAGATAGGCAACTAGGCCGAGCGTCCACCAGCTCGTCCAGGCCAATTGCCTCAGGGCGTAGTGCGGCCAGAGGGCGCTGCCGGGGAAGATGCCGGCGCTCACGGCGCAACCGATCTCCAGCGTGCCCGCCCAGAGGATGACGAGCGTAGCGGCCAGCGCGATGCGGCGGCCGAGCGAGTCGCCGACGTTGCTCTCATCCCGCCGCAGGAGCCACTCGAGCGCGATGAGCAGCGCGACGACAGTGGCGGCGGTGAATATCTGGGCGTTGACGAGGGTGGCGGGGTGGCGCGCTGAGTGCTAAAGAGCCAGCAGGTTGTGTCGAGGATGAGAAACTTGAACGTGAGCAGAATGGCAATCGTCCAGGCGAAGCGACGCCAGGCGCTGCTCGCAAGCGCTGCCGGATCGATCCAGCGCACGCCGGCAAACAGCACGACGGCGGCGAGGGACCACAGCACCGTCCATTCCATGAGCTTGAGCTGGAACAGGGGCCACGTGCTGCTCGCCAGCCGCTCGACGGTGCGGTCGATCTCGAAGCTCAGGCCGAACGTGATCACCGCGACTGCGATAGCGAGGCTGACGATCATGGGGTTGAGGCGCGGCCGGATGTCCGGCGAATGAGGCGCTCAAGGCTTTCCCGCTTGAGCCAGAACATGCCGATCAGCGAGCCGGCCAGAGCAACGGCGGTGAGCATGAGCGGATTGAGAAGCGGTTGGTACTGCGCGGCGGACCAGCCGGGCGAGAGACGGGCGGCGAAGGTGTCGATGGCCGCCCATTTGGCGGTTGCGAGCAGAACGAGCGCCCACGCCTGTGTTCCAAAGGCGAGTCGGGCAGAGGTGCGGTCGAGAGCGGCGCAGAGCCAGGCATAGACCAGTAGCGTTGCGGTTGCGCCAAACGGCGGGAGGACCATGATTGCAGTTGACGCGAAGACCGCTGAGGCGAGGAAGCTCATCAGCGATGTCAGGCGCGACAAATCGCTTGCATCGGACGTCCCGGCGGCCAGGTTCAGGCCCGCGAGCAATGCCAGCAGATGACCTGACAGGCCGATGATCCCGGCATCGAGCGCCCACATCGGAATCGCCTCGTGCCCGATGGTGAATGCAATCTGCTGCGCCGCAGCGGGATCAGACGAGGTGGACCAGATGACGAGGTTCACCAGCGCCAGGAACCACGAAGCAACCGAAGCGATTCGGGCGGTGTGATCGCTCAGGAATCCTCCCAGCGCTGCCAGCGCCAGGGCGAGAACAGCCCATCCGAAGCTGACCGCTGCGCCCGTGAAGACGATCGGCACAGCGACGAGCACGAGTGCGGCCGCCTGCACGCGATAGCTGATCGAAAGCTTTGGCAGGGCGTGGCGGATGAGAATGGAAACCACGGTTGTGACGGCGGCGAAGGTGAGCAGCCAGGTCCCGCGGAGCCAGGGATTGCCGGTCCAGAAGATGCGGAGCATTGCGGCAGAGAGCAGCGCCGTGGTGATCAAGCTGAAAACGACACCTGCCGTTTCGGCGGAGCCGCGGCGCTTGCGGCGAAGGGACGACGTCAGCAATTCGACGTGGAACAACGCCGCGAAGAGCAGCGAGAACCACATCACAGAGGCCCACTCAAAACCGCTTGCCCGCGGCGCAAGCAGGCTTCCGATCCAGAGGCTCGTGGTCGCCAGCGCCAGCCCACGGAGCATCCACCACTTCTCGCCCGCACCCCAGAATGCGAGCACGAGTGCGACCGCCTGGAGCATGAGCAGGTAGAGAAGGAACGGGAAGAGATTGGTGACATCTCCACGTAATACGATCGGTGCGACATTGCCGCCGATGACCGAGAGGACGGCGACTGAGACGAGCCCTGTGCGCATGGCAACGGCGGCACCAATCAGCGTGCAGAGCGCCATCATGACGAAGGCGGTGTCGCGTGCGTAGATCTGGTAGTAGCCGTAACCGGCGTAGCTGATGATAAAGAGCGTGGCGACGCCCGCGCCGAAGAAGCCAGTGGCCGAGAGCGTGCCGATCTTGCGATAGACCCACTCGCCAACGCCGATCAGCGCGAACCCGCCGATCGACATCATAAGGAGCCGTGCCGTTGGCGAGATGGTGGGGAAAAGGCCCTGGTCGTATGCGTATTTGATGCCGAGGGCCGCACCGATGACAAGAACGACCGCGCCGATCCAGCCGGCCCACTTGATGCCAATGACCTGCTCGAGGGGATTCTGGCGAAGCGTCTTTGGCTTGGGAGCCGCGGGATAGGAAAGCATGGGCGGCGAAGGCGGTTGGGCCGGTGCCGCGGTGGGCATGGGCAATGGCGGCGGCGTGGGGCGCTGCGGGGTTTGCGGCCGCTGAACCGGGTGAGGCGCGAGTTCAGCAGCAAGTTTTGGCCCAAGGCCGATGCTGTGCGGGCGAGGCATTGGCGTGGGGAAGGCGGGAGCTACGGGTGATTTGATCGGGGCCTCAAGGCGCGCCGCCGGCGATTGGATATGCGGGGTCACTGTTTCGATCGGGGCAATGTTGTGCGACAGCCCAACGTGCTGCTCGATCCGCCGAATGCGTCGTTCAATTTCCGCAATGCGCTGTTCGCTATCGTTGTTCATGTCGATCTCCGCAGGAGACGCTTGACGGACCCCTGTTAAGTTAGCGTATAATAACTAACGTGTCAGCCCAAGACCTGCAAGAATTCATGCGCGGGACCCGGTGTCGGGCGGCCACAGCCACGAATTGTAACGTGGGCGTTTTTCAATATGTGCTTTGAGCCGCGGCGTTTACGAATTGAGATCTATTTGTCGCTGCCGAGCTTGCGCCGATCCGTGGCGGGACTATTTCTCCGCGATCGCCGGCAGTTCATGAATCCGAAGATGCAAGAGCTGTCCGGAGGAGATGTCGTACACCACCCACGCCTGATCGTGTGGATCGGCAACGAGCTTATCGATTCGCAGCGCCTCGAGCGACAGGCCCGGAAAGCCGGTGATGGCATCCCGGCCAATCGTCCGAACGTCGTCGTCCTTGAGCATCAGCAGTGCGGGATACTGCTTGCGCACTCGAATTCGAGGCAGGTTGATCTGACCGAGGCTCTTGATGTCCGCCAGCACCGAGTCGGCGGCAAAGATCATCATGCGGCCATCCGGCGCCCGCGGGCGCCGAGAGTGCAACCGGAAGCCCCACGAGGGACTGAAAGACTGACACTTCGCCCTTTGAATTGATTTTGTAGAGCATCGAGCCGGGTCGGTCATACCAGAACAGTGTGTCATCACCAGCGGGCGCGAGTTGATACTGCGGGTCGGTCAGATCGACCTTATGCTCCTGCTGCGTAACGGGCATGTGGGCGCGGGCGAAATCCACAAATCCCCTGGAGGGGATCTCGGCGTAGCGAAAATGATAGAGCTCGGAATCGTCGCTGTGGCGAAGCCAGAGCCAGTAAGAGCCGCCGTCCGAGAGCACCGTTCCGCGCCAGTGCGAGCGAGGGTCCGAAATCCGTCTGAGACATGAGCGCGTCGGCATCTGCCAGAACGCGGATGTTGCCCGTCCGGTTCGCGTAAACGCCCAGGCAGGCGATGCATTTGGCGCCCTTGCGCCCGAAAAATAAAAGTAAAGCGCACCATCGGGCGTGGCGGCAATGGATTGAATGGATCCAGTTGCGCCGGGCTGAGCGAGGGCGTCGGCGATCCGGTCGCTGGTCAGCGTCGTGAGATGTGGAATGCGATCATCACCCATAATGAACAGTCCATCGTCGCCATCGTCGCTCTCCTGAACCCAGCAGAGATTGCCCACGGAATCGACGGCAACGTGCGTTATGCGATTGGCATCGAGCGGCGTGATCGGCTCGAGGCTCATGTTGTAAAGGGGGCCGGTGGGAACCGCGTCGTTGGGAATGAACGTCAGCGGCTTTTGCTTGCGGTCACATCCGGCGAGAAAGGGGAGGATGAGCAGCGCCAGGCCAGCATATCGAGCAAACATGGTTCATCGACTTTATCACAGTCCTTCCGCCTTAGAAGTGGCGCCGCGATGCTGCCGGCAACTGGAGGGCTTACTCCGAGTATTCACACCAGGTCTTAGGAGTCTCCCAGACCGTGACCGAAGCAAGCTGAACCGACTGCCCGGCAAACCGCGGCTTGAGCTTGCGGAAGACAACCATGGCGATGTTCTCTACCGTGGGGATCAACTCGCGAAACTCGGCGATTTCCAGGTTGAGGTTCTTGTGATCGAAGCGGTCGATGACTTCTTCCGCGACAATGCCTTCGAAATCCGGAAGCCGCTCCAGCAGACTCTCCCGGCTGCCATCGCCGGCAAGCGTGACGGCAAGTTCGTAGTTGTGCCCGTGACCCTGGGGATTGTTGCATTTGCCGAACCGCTCGCGGTTCTGCTCCGCCGTCAGCCTGGGGTTGTGAAGCCGGTGGGAGGCGGAGAACTCGAACTTCTGGCTCAAGCGGACCATGGGGTACTCCGATGCGTAAAGGGACAGGGACAAGAGCGGCGTCAGCATCAATTCCAGACAATCCAGAGCGGCGGGTTGCCACGCATCCTTGACGATTGAATAAATCTCATCGCGCAGCAACTGCTCGGCACTTGCGGACCATGCTGCGATCACGGCGATGACTCGACCGCGAACGATCTCGTCAATCTGCTTGATATTCCGAAGGTAGCTGCTGTCGGGTTCGAGCTCGCCGGCCAGAGTGACGCGCAGCGTGTAGTATCGGCCAAGCGTGGTGAGCGTGGGAAAGCCGCCGTAGCTGTTTGTGGGTTTGCGGCCGAGTTGCTCCTCAGCGGATGAATTTAGAGCGAGCCGTACTTCCCTCGTCAGGCGAAACATGCGCCGGATCATAGGCGAGGACTGACGATTTCACGATGCGTCAATGCGCAGCTTGTGTTGTTGCGGGAAGCGGGGCGGTCTCAAAACGCTTGAGTTGCGACTGCATGAACTGATCCAGTCGGCGCAACTTCAGGGCGCAGGTCTCGAGCTCGATTGCCTTGGCGCGGTTGCCGGCGGCGAAGCTCGCTTCCGCCTCGGTGTCCAGGAACGCGGACGATTGGGGCCGCGCTTGCACCGCTTTTTGCGAAAGCTCAAGCGATTCGTTGATCCGCTCACCGCAACGCGCCTCCAACCAGGCGAGGTCGTTCATGGAACCCGGAACGTCAAGCGCCTGTGCCAGCTGCGCCTGCGCCGGCAAATAGGCATTCTCGAAGAAGGTGCGGGCGTCAGATGCGAACCCGGCGCCCTTGAGCCATCGGACGATCTCGATCACCGCGTCGCTATTCTGCGGCGAATATCGCAGCAGACTGGCGACGTTTTCCTTCACGGCTTTGGCATCGCCGCGATTGTGCGCCTGCGCGGGCTCTCCGCCAGTAAACCTCCGCCCAGAGATCGTCATCGCTTCCCCATCGCAGATGTACGCGCGACATGAGCATCATTGCCCGCTGCAGCGCATCAGCCGCCCGCTGGTCCTGATTCCGTGCGGCGGCAATCATCCAAAAGAGCAACTGAACCTTGATCTCCCGCTGGTCGCGCGGCGGGCCCTGTGCCGCGACGGCGGCGGCCTGATTGCGCGCCTCGTCGTAGAGCTTGTGGGCGTAAAGAAAGTACGCGGCCGACAGGCGGTCGTCTTCGGAGAGTCCGAAAGCGTTGTCGAGCAACTCGCCGTTGATGCTCGGGCGGGTGGCTGGTGATCTGCGGCCAGCCGTACTCAGTTCTTTTAGAATCTGCTGAACCGAGCCCTGGTTGGTGCCCCACGTCGCAAGATCCTGTTTTAGCCCGGCGAGCGGTCCGAAGCAGACCTGCAGCGCCACCAGCCGAGGCAGTGCCGTGCCTCCGCCTCCGATCTCGCGCGGAATCTGCTGACGCAACCAGCCGGCGGCTTCGTCGAAACGCCGGTGCGCAAGTGCATCATCGATCAGACGGTTGAACGCGTAGGTGAGTTCCGATTCATTCCGGCCGTTGTCAAACGTGACGATGTCGCTGGTGGGGGATTTGGATTCGCTCTCGATCGCACGCCGTAAAAGTGCGAGCGATTTTTGCCGATCGAAGTAGTACCACGCCTGCCCGGCCAGGCGCAACATCGGCGCGTCGGCGTCCCCCAGATCCATCTTGCGCAGCATTATCATTGCCGGGTCGTCGTCGTTCTGAGACAGCACGGCGACAATTGTCCAGCGAACATCGTTGCTGGGATCTTCCTTCAGCAGACGCAGAAGCGTCGCACTTGCATGCAGTTTCTCGTAGAGTTGTCCCACCAACAGCGTCCGACCTTGTTCGTCCAGATCGCCATAGTGTTCCAGATCGCGCTTAACCAGCGGCGGATCGTCCGGCGCGCTCCAGGGAAGCCTCATCAGAATGGCGGCAGGCGCGAGCGGCGTTCGGGGTCGCCGTGGCGAACGGCTTCCAGCAATGCCGGGCGGGCTGCGACGCCGAGAGCCGCCAATTTCTCGCCGGCACGCTCGCGCACGGCACTATCGCGATCGGAAAGCCCCCGAATCAGCGAGGCGATATCACCACTTTCCGGACGTGTGGTCGGTGTGGCCAGGCACGCTCCGCACAGCAGCAATCCGATGAGTACGCTTAAAGGCCGCAACAGCACGAGGGTTGATCGTACGTTCCAATGCCGGTTTTTCGCAACCATTTTGAGCCTGCGGGAGCGGGTTCAGATTCGACCTTCGGCATGCTGCAAACGTAGTATTGGAGGACACTTTCTGGGATAATGCGGGACTACTTTACGAAGACCCGTCCGGGTTGTGGAAGGACCTGTTTGCATCCCCCAGGGAGCTGAACGATGCCGGATAAAAAAGACATGACTCCAGAAGACTCCGTTATGGAAAATCAGAGCGGCCCCGACAACACCTACACCGAAAACATGATCAAGGTGCTCGAAGGAATCGAGCACGTGCGCACGCGCCCGGGCATGTACATCGGCGACACCACCCGCGCGGACTGCATCACCTGATCTGGGAAATCGTCGATAACTCGATCGACGAGGCGATGGCAGGATTCTGCAAGTCCATCCTGATTAAGATCAACGCGGACGGCTCCTGCGCGATCGTCGATGATGGCCGGGGAATCCCCGTGGGCGTCCATCCCACTGAGAAGGTGCCGACGGTGGAGGTCGTCTTCGCCAAACTCGGCGCCGGCGGCAAATTCGAGCACAACGGTTCATCGGCCTACAAAGTCACCGGCGGCCTGCACGGCGTGGGCGCATCGGTCGTCAACGCCCTTTCCGAATGGCTCGAAGTAGAAGTCAGCCGCGAGGGCAACGTCCATCACATGGAGTTCGAACGCGGCAAGAAGGCGTCCGAACTGAAGATCGTCGGCAAATCCAACAAGTCCGGCACCAAGGTCACCTTCAAGCCGGACAACAAGATTTTCCCTGACATTGATTTCAAGTGGGAGGCAGTTCAGCAAGCGCGCCCGCGAGCTGGCCTACCTGAACGAAGGTCTGCAGATCATCGTCCAGGACGAGCGCACGGGGAAGCGCGAGGAATACAAGTACGATCATGGCCTGGTCGAGTACGTGAAGTATCTCAATGACGGTAAGAATGCCCTGCATCCGATCATCTATTTCAAGAAAACGATCCCGCACAAGGTTATCGAGAACGATCAGGAGAAAGAGCTAAGCTACGTCGTCGAGGTCGCGATGCAGTACAACGACGGCTACAACGAGACGATCGAGTCCTTCGCCAACAACATCAATACGCACGAGGGCGGCACACATCTCTCCGGCTTTAAGACCGCGCTCACCGGAACGATCAACCGCCACGCCGAGAAAGAAGGCTGGATCAAGGAAACCCGCCCCAGCGGCGACGACGTCCGCGAAGGTCTGATCGCGGTCGTCAGCGTGAAGGTGCCCGAGCCACAATTCGAAGGTCAGACCAAGACCAAACTGGGCAACAGCGAAGTCGAGGGTTTTGTTACCGCGACCGTCAACGAGCAGCTTGGGACACACTTCGAGGAAAATCCCAAAGAAGCCAAGGCAATTTTTGAAAAAGGCATGTTGGCGGCCGAGGCACGGGAAGCGGCCCGCAAGGCTCGTGAGCTCACCCGTCGCAAGAACAGTCTGGAAGGCAACAGCCTGCCCGGAAAGCTCTCTGATTGCCGCTCAAAGAGCAACGAAGACACCGAGCTGTTTCTCGTCGAGGGCGACTCCGCCGGTGGCTCTGCCAAGCAGGGGCGCGACTCGAATATCCAGGCGATCCTTCCGCTGTTCGGCAAGATCCTCAACGTCGAGAAGGCAAATATCGTCAAGATGCTCTCGCACGAAGCGATCCGCACGATTATCAGCGCGCTGGGCTGCGGGTTCCGGGAAGATTTCGATATCGAAAAACGCCGCTACGGCAAGATCGTCATCATGACAGACGCCGATGTGGACGGGTCACACATCCGCACACTGCTCTTGACGTTCTTCTTCCGGCACATGCCGGACCTGATCAAGTCCGGGCGGGTGTACGTGGCGCAGCCGCCGCTCTATCAGGTGACGCGAAAGAAAAAGAGCGAGTACGTGCTCAACGAGCGCTCCATGCGCCAGACGCTCACGTCGCTGGGCCTGGAAGGGACGGAGCTTCTGGTCCGCGATAATGACACCGGCAAGGAATCGCGACGACTCGCCGGTGAAGAGCTCAACCGCGTCATCGAGCTGCTTGAGAAGCTGGAAGAGGTCGTCCACGTGATCCAGCGCCGCGGCATCGACTTCGCCGAGTTCCTTTCTAAACGCGATCAGACTGGCCGATTGCCGCTGTATCGCGTGGTCGTCGAAGGGGCGGAGCATTTCTTTTACTCCGCCGCCGATCGGGATGAGTTCCTTCGCGAAAACAAACTGGTCGTCGAGGACGAAGAGCTTCAGCAAGTCACCGGCGACGGCGAGGACAAGGAAGAAGGCTATCAGCGACTTCAGAAGAACCAGGAGCTTCACGAGGTCAAGGACATGGAGAAGCTCTTCGTCCAGCTCGAGCAGTACGGCCTGTCGATCGACGATTATTTCCTGACGCAGGAGGAATCGGTCAGCGGCGAGAAACTGGCCACTCGCTACGCCCTCGTGACCGACAATGCCACGCACGATGTTGCCGGCGTCGCGCAGATCCTTCCGGAGATCCTGCGCCTTGGCAAACAGGGCATCGAGATCAAGCGCTTCAAGGGCCTCGGCGAGATGAACAGCGAGGAGTTGTGGGAAACGACGCTCGATCCTTCCAAGCGCGTCCTGCTCCGCGTCACGCTCCAGGAAGCCGGCGAAGCCGAACGTATGTTCTCAGTCCTCATGGGCGAAGACGTCGAACGCCGTCGCCAGTTCATCGAGGAACACGCGCTGGAAGTGAAGAATCTCGACGTGTAATCCTCGTTGACCAAGGCGAGCAAGGATTGATTCAGCACTTGGCGCGCAAGAGTTGGTACACCGCGTCCGAAGCTTTCTGGTGCGCAAGCTCGCACGCGTAATCCACGCGAATTGCCTTGCGATAGCCCTCGATTTTCTTCACCAGGTCCACCTGCATGTCGGCCGCGGCCAGGAACGATGAGTGCAGTCGTTCCCACAGCGCCATCACCTGTGCATGCGTCCCGGAGTCCCCCCTATGTGGTATCTGCGGCAGCTCCCGTTCGCTGAGCACAACACTATGCGGCGGAAGCTTGCGGATCAGATCGTCCAGCGAACGCGGTTGGGTCTCCGGAAGCGCCACATCCGTGGTCGGAACGATCGCGATAACGCGCCCCTCCCCCATCGGATAGGCGGCTCCCAAAAAAGTCTCCACATACAACTGCTGCTCCCGTGCCAAGCGTCGCACCTCAGCCGCAGGCGCAATCAACCCCCAACCGGCGACCAGAAGCTGACCGTGCGGGTATTTCTCGACCACATGCTGAGCCTCGACGCGATCGTCAGGACCCTCAGCAAGCAGCCTCAGATTCACCACCCCTTCGCCACAGCGCTGCCGTCGTTGCCGCCGCACTTCCTGAAGCGGCATGTAAACCCGGGCGAGCGTGTCAAAATCCTTCTGCTTCCACGCCTGTTCCTCGACTTGCGCCAGCGTGGCCTCAGCCTGGAGATACTCCATGCGCATTAGCTGCTCTTGCCCAAGCTCGCACTGCGACTGGAAACCACCATCTGTCATTGCTGCATTCTCGCCTATTTCCACAGGAGTTCTCAGGTCCTGAGCTTCCGTCCCAGCTTGTCCTGCACGCTTTGGATCTTCCCCTCAAGCCGATTCGTCGCACCTTTGCGGTAATCCATTTTGATCGTGCAGGTGACGCGGTTCGAATCCTTAAGCAGCTCCTGGTGACACTGCTGGATCACGCGCATTACGTCGTCATACTCGCCCTCGATACAGGTGCCCAGCGGCCCGAGGCGATAAGGCAGGCCACTTTTGTCCACGATATCCAAAGCACGGGCGACGTATTGACCGACGCTTTCGCCCTTGTCCATGGGCCAGATGCTGAATTCTGCTAATAACATAGGGAATTTCTCCTTTAACCGCTCCGGTCAGCCGAGTGTCTAATATAATGAAGTAAAAGGGAGGCTTGATTATGAAAGTGCGAGCGCTTGTGATTTTCCTGGTTTTTGCTGGCGCCTTACTGCTGGCACAGCTCGCTCTCGCAGCGCCGGCGACGCGGCCGGCAGGAGCGCCTCTCAACGTGTACGTCGCACCGTTGGGCGAATCCGGGTCGCTCATTCGCCCGGGCTGGCTAAGCTCGCGCTTCACCAACGCAATCCAGAATAGTCTCGACCAAATCAAGCAGGTCGCGATAGTATCCCCGGCCGTCACCCCTTCCACCAACCGCTCGGCGACGATCGGAGAGATTCTAAACAGCGCCCGCAACGCGGACGCGGAAGTGGCGGTAATTGGCGTCGTCCACGCAGAAGCCGACAAGCTTTCCGTCAGCGGTGATATATATGATGCCTCCTCGGGCAGCTCGTTTGGCCGATTCAAAGCCGGCGGAACCACCCAGGATCTTTTTGCCATCCAGGATTCGGTTACGCGCCAGATCCATGCGATTGTTGCGAATCTGGCAGCAGCCTTCCGGCACACCGACGCACACGCTGGCCGACGCCGGCACGAAATACGAGGGGTCAGATCTCCAGGCAAGCGTCAATAGGTACAATTTCCGGGGATTGCAGCTTTCCAACGCCGCCAGCACGCATTACGAGCAACAGCCCTATCACCTGGTCGAGCAACCGGATATCAATTTCCTCCTGCCCTACTACTCGGGCGGATACGGCTACAACTGCTACGGCTGGCCCAGCTACACGTACTACGGCTACGGCTGGCCCACTCCATATTACAGTTCTCCGATCTATCCCGGCTGGGGCTACTGGCCGACCGGCGGTGGCGTAATCATCATCAACCAGAACAACAACAACGTCAGGTCCGGCGGAAATCCCGCGTATACGCATCATGGTAGAGGGCATTCCTCGAATCGCCCGACCTACCAGGTCCCGCCGGAGATCGCTACGCGAAATCAGAATATCTCGCACGTCGCGACGCCAGCCGCGAACACAATTCAGACGAGCCCCTCCTATGAGATCCGTCCGGTCGATCGGTAGCTGATCCGGATCGCCAGCAGTTGCGGCATGCCGGCCACTGGCTTATGGTTCGGTCCGGATTCGGCTGCATCCCTGACAACGGACAATCCAATGACGCGCGAACAACTGGCGGCCCGTATTGCTGAAGTGGCTCTGCTTCGTGGGGAATTTACCTTGCGTTCCGGACGCAAGAGCAACTACTACTTGGATAAGTATCGCTTTGAGACGCAGCCGGATGTGCTGGCGGCGCTGGGACAGCTTTTCGCCGAGCACGTTACTACCGCAACCGATCGCATTGCCGGCGCGGAACTCGGAGCGGTGCCGCTCGCCGCCGCCGCCGGGATGGCCTCGGGCAAGCCAATTGTTTTCATCCGCAATCAGAAAAAGGAATATGGGACTGCAAAGCAGATCGAAGGGGTTATTAGCCCCGGCGAAAATATCCTGATCGTTGAAGACATCCTCACCACCGGCGGCCAGGTCCTGGAGGCCGCTAAGGCGATCGCTGACGCCGGGTGCAAGGTCGAGCGTATCGTCGGCGTCATTGACCGCCTGGAGGGGGCTAGGCCCAATATTGAGGCGGCTGGTTACACGCTGGATACTCTGTTCACAATCAAGGATCTGGGGCTCGCCTAGCGGATCGGCTGCCGAACGCAATCACAAAGATCAATATTTCTCAGCTCGTAACAATTGGCCCCCGCCCGCGTTTTCAAAACGGATCGCATTGCCGATCGTCGCGCCTTTGTCGCAACTCGGACGACGGATGGATCCGTTGGAGATACAAAACGCCTGTGCTTGGACTGCGCGGCAAACTTCTGGCCGGCCTTGCCGGACTTCTGGCGGTGCTGATTGCGGTAACCCTGATCAGCAACTCGATCATTGGCGCTATAGCAATTCGATTCAGAACCTCTTCCACGACGACTATGGCAGCGCCGCCGCGTGCCAGGCGATGAAGGAGGCGGTCGAGAGCATGACCGCAATCGCCGAGCGACGGGTCTGGGGAGACACCACCGCATCGCTGAACTCTGCTCAAGCGAACATCGACCAGTTCAACCGTGACCTCAAAGCAGGACCAGATCGCCGACGTGCCTGGCGAAGCGCTGGCCGACGAGCAACTCCAGGAGGATTGGAACGCACTCGTCGCCACATATCGGAATCTCTTCGATCCATCCCTCACGATCGACCAGCAGCGCCAGCTATACACCACAAAACTTTTGCCGCAAGCAAAAGTCGTGCAATCCCCGGCGCAGCGGCTGATTACCATGAATATCCGCTTCATGACCTCCGGACGAGGTGAAGCCAAGCTCAAGGCGACTCGCGCATCTGGCGATGCACGTCTTGACGGGTGTGGGCGTAGGAATTGCGGCGCTTATCGTCATTCTCTGCGGAACGATCGTGCTTCGGCCGCTGCAGCTGCTGACCAATTCCGCCAGGGACATCGCCGCGCGGGAACCTCGATCTCAAGCTCGACATTTCCGCGCATGATGAGATCGGCCTGCTCGCATGCTCGTTTAACGACATGGCCGCACAACTGCGCGAGTTCAAGCGGCTCGATCGCGAAAAGCTGGTACGAACGCAACACACAACGCAGCTCGCAATCGACAGCCTGCCCGATGCCGTCATCGTACTGGATCCTGCGGGAAAGATTGAATTGGCAAACCAGACCGCCACTCGTCTGTGCAACCTCCACCCAGGTATGCCAATCAGAGAATGCAATCTTCGAGCGCTCGCCGAAATACTTGAACCCGACCGGGCGGATGCGCCCAGGTCCGCTGGATATCGAGCGGCGATCCGCGTCGAAGATGACGGTCGCACCCGCTATTTCCTGCCGCGGACTTACGACATCCGAGATGAGGCGAATACGCTGATTGGAACGGTGGTCGTCCTCGTTGACGTGACGGATTTTCGTCGCCTCGACGAGATGAAGAACAACCTGCTGTCAATGGTCGCCCACGAGCTCAAGACTCCGCTGACTTCGATGCGGATGATTATGCACCTTCTCTTTGAAGGCCGCGCCGGTGGACCCGCCGAGCAACACGAGTTGATCGCCGCCGCCCGCGAGGACACCGATCGCCTGCACGAGATCATCGAGAACCTGATGGACATGGGCCGGCTTGAATCCGGCAAGGCGCTGATGGACGTGCGCCAGATCCCCGCCGACGAGCTGGTCCTGCGTTGCGTGCAGCCGCTGCAACCAAGCTTTGAGAGTCGCGGCGTGACGTTGTCGCTGGATCTGCCCGAACATGCATCGATAGTGCAGGCCGACGAAACGCGCATGCTGCACGTCTTTGGAAACCTGCTCTCCAACGCCCTTCGATACACGCCCTCCGGGGGCCGCGTAACCGTCTCCATTTGCGAGATCGCACCGGACGAAACGCGGTTTGCCGTCAGCGACACGGGCGCCGGAATTGCTCCCGAGCATCTGCCGCGACTTTTCGACAAGTTCTTCCGCGTTCCGGGACAGCCGGGCGGAACCGGAAGCGGCCTGGGCCTGGCGATTGTCAAGGATGTGGTCGAAGCCCATGGTGGACGCATCTGGGTCGAAAGCCGTGAGGGGACAGGGACCAGGTTCTTCTTCACGCTACCGAGCATCACTCAATCTGTTCAGGAGCAAAACTATGCCGCTACTGTTAGCTGATACGGTTGATTTTCTTCCGTTGGCGGGCGACTTCCCCTTCTTCGATGCGGACGCCGCTGATCCCGAGCCCAAAGAGTCGCGCAACCGGCACGGGAACCGCGGCGGCCGGCGCGAATCCTTGTGGTAGATGACGAGCCCAGAATACGGCTTGCATTGCGCGTTGCCCTTGAGAGCGAAGGATACGAAGTCAGCGAGGCGGGTGATGGCCAGGAAGCCTTGGAGAAGATCCTTGCCAGCGCGCCGGATCTGATGCTGCTGGATCTGGCGATGCCCAAGATGGACGGCATGCGCACCATCGCAGAACTCCAGGCGCTGCACGGCCAGCTCAAGCCGAGAATCATCGTGCTCACGGCCTGGGGTTCGCCGCCGGTCGTCATGAAGAGTATTGGCATGGGGGTAAGTATCTTTCTTGAGAAGCCGCTGGCACCCGATGCCCTTCGGGATGCGGTGCGGCGGGCATTGGCCGAAGATCCCGACCAGACCGCCGGCATTCCCGTTGATTGGACGCCCGACCTCAAACGCAACGACTGATGACGGAGATCGACATGATCACTTTTCACGACAACAATTTTCCTGGCGTGGCAACACTGGAAGCCGAACCGCGGGTGACCGTTCCCGAACACCCGGGACCGCCGCGGATTCTGATCGCCGACGATGACCGCAATATTCGCCTGGCACTCCGCGCCTGCCTGGAAGGCGAAAGATATGAAATCGAGGAGGCCCGCGATGGCCGGGAGGCGATCAGCGCTGTCATTCACGGCTCGATCGATCTGCTGCTGCTGGACCTGGCAATGCCCCACATGGGCGGACTGGCGGCGCTGCGTGAACTGGCGACGACCTACCGCGAGGTTAAGCCGCGCATTATCGTCCTGACCGCGTGGGGCTCGGTAACCGCGGCCCAGCAGGCTGACCAGTATGGCGCCGCCGCCTTCTTGGAAAAGCCCATCGAACCACAAGCATTGCGCTCAATCGTCGTGCAGGTGCTGCGCGAAAGACTTGCCCGGAACAACCCGATCTTGACTCGCCACCCCGAGTGGTATCTGGGATGAGCTTGCGCAAAAAAGTCGCCGGCGAAACGAAGGAGGCAATTCCGCCGGCGACACGATTCGTAGGGGCTGGGTCGACCGTGCCCTCAAGGTCAGACCCGATCACCCCTACTTGACCTATGCGGCCAGGGGTTGTGTCGAGAGATATAACCCCAGCATGCTCCGATCCATTTCATCCATATCAACGAGCCGGCCGGCGATGTCCATCCGCTTCTGATCCACTTTCTCTACGCGGGCGACGGCCATCCAGCCGACCCATTCGCGCTTAGGTTGAAGCTCTTTGCGGCTGGTATCCACGAAGGGGCAGATTCCGGCGTAATCGGGCAGCTCGATACGAACCCGCACCTGCTGGTCCGGACGCACGGTGGCCTGTTCTGTTCTGATACGCACGCCGCCAGCCGACAGATCGACAATCTGGCCAAACGGCGCCCCGGCACGGCGCGTGCCGTCCCAGCGATCGATGGTCAGTTCCTGGTGCCCCAGATCGTGCCGGCGATGCTCGCGCCGCTCGGCACCCGAAGGCTCGATCGTGATCTTGAAACGCTTCTCACCACCACGCTCATGCAGGCTCGTCATTCGCTGGCTCCTGTTGAAATAGTCAAACCTACAATCCATCCATCGACCGGTTTGACAGCTCACTTTTGTTAATTTAGGCAAAATAGGTCAACCAGATGGTGATTCACCTTATCGGACGAGCGATGAATCGGCTCCCGCAAACGAGCCTTTGGATGTAATACGGATCGGCATGAAGGCCAGCGCGCTCAGCCAAATGCATGTTTCGGCGTTCTCGCAAGGTGTGCGGGCGCGCCCATGAATCACATGCCGTACAACAGACTCGATCCTTGCTCCCCACCTGCATCCTGCCAGGAGGCCCTACGCGGATGCACAGCACACAAAAGTAGCCCTTTGGCCCCCGCAACCCGCCGCCGCTCCGACTCCCTCTGCCGCAATTTCCCCAAGCAGCGGCGCGGCAGAGTCCACACAACATATTCACATCCGCTTGTGCAAAAGCTTCGACCCACACCGTACCCTCCCCGTAGTCACACCGTGCAAACCCGTCCACCGCAATGGCTCGCCAGTGCCGTTGCCAGCCCCCCAGCCTCCATCACGGCGCCCCTCGCCTCCGGGCCCCCGGCCCCCCTGCTGCCTGCGCCCTAAGGGCGCAACCCAGGCCGTCTAACACTACATGGCTGTATCCTTCTTAAGTCCTTATCCGCTCATGTTTTTGCTCACCGTTTCTACCCTCGAATCGCCGACGCCGGGATGTAGAGTTAAAGGACCGCATGCTTCTGACAGAACCCTCTCCCGCACCATCGAGGCGCCATCCAGCACTTGCTCGCCGCAAGCCCTACAGGGCCTCCGGGTCGCTTCGGCAACGCCTTGAACGCTGTGCCAAGAGCCCGTTCGTGAAGAAACATCCCATCAGAGGACATTCTGCTCCCAAGTTGCGCCCAAATCTCCTCCCGGCCCACACCGTACTCTCACCGTTGTAGTACCGTACCCTCCCCACCCCACCCCGAACCCGGTTTTTGCCCCTTCTGACGACCTGGTGGTCCGAACATGACAATTTGCCGCACCGGCCAAGCGGCCAAAGGGGCCCTTTTGAGCACTTCATCGCTGGATCGTCCGTAAGCCCTCGTCTACTCAAGTGTTGACCGCAATTCTGGACTGAAATCGCCAGCTTAGCGCTGTCGTGTTAACTCTGATCGTCGCCCAAGTACATTCCCATGGCTCAGCGATCCGAATCGCGATTACGCCATGCAGGCCAGGCAGATGCGTCCTCGGGCATTTTCGCGAGATCTGCCAGCGCGCCCATGGATCACAATCCGTATAATGCGATCTGCGATCCGGTTGGGCCGCCGCTCGTATTGCCTGTACCCATGGGCGTAAATTCTAATCAGACCGTCTCTTAGAAGAATCTGGTGGTGAGCGGTGTCGCGGTTCCTGGTGCTGTTTCTCTTCCTGATCTGGATGGCCTGGCGTGCCGATCCCACGCAGGCCGTTCCGGCGCCAACCTTCGCCGGACTGGCCCTGTTTCTGGGGTTCTACCTGTTTCTGACCGGCATTCTGGCCATCTGGAGCCGCTTGATCGCCCGCCGCGTGCAGGGAACGCAGCTTCGCCGCCGCGTCCACGTCTTTGACACCGTCGTCTTTGCGGCCCGAATCGGCATCCTGATCTGGTTTGGCGTGGGCGTCTTCTTCCTGGGCTGGGGCAACGCCGTTTCATGGCTCATGGGGTCGCTCAATCAATGGGCCGTCGAAGTGCCCGCCACGCTGATCGGCATCATCCCCGGCATCGGCGCCTGGATGCTGCTCTGGTGGGCCCAATACCCCGCAGAACGCGCCCTCCGCGAGCAGAATCTGATGATCGAGTTCAACGACGAGATGCCCCTGCATCGGCCGCCGACGTTCGGCTCGTTCTTCGTGCTCAATTTACGCCTTCAGATCCTCTTTACCGCGATTCCCCTTCTCATGATCCTGGCGCTGCACGATGGGGTGATGCTCTGCCTGCGAATCTTCGGCGGAATCGCCATCCCGTCCGAAAGCCTCGAAGGCGGCGTGACGCTGGCCAGCGCCCTTCTGGTGTTCGTGCTGGCGCCGGTGATCGTCCGCCGGGTTCTCAACACCCAGCCCATGCCGGCGTCCCCGTTGCGTCATCGCCTGGAACAGTTCTGCCGCGAGCAGAAGCTGCGCTACCGCGACATCCTCCTCTGGCGGACCGACCACAACGTGGGCAATGCCGCGGTCATGGGGATCATTCCACAGGTGCGTTACATCCTCATGAGCGATCTGCTGCTCGAGACGATGAGCGATGAGCAGATCGAAGCCGTTTTCGCTCATGAAGTCGGCCACGTCGTTCACCGCCACATGATCTGGTACCTGGTCTTTTTCAAGTGCCTGCTCCTGGCGCTGGCGCTGGCGGCCCTGGTCGCCGAGAGCTACATGCGCTTCGTCCACGTGCCGGCATGGGTGCCGATGGACCTGGTCATGACGCTCCTGGGAGCGGGGGGATTCCTGCTGGCATTCGGCTTTCTGAGCCGGCGCTTCGAGCGGCAGGCGGATGTCTACGCCGCCCGTCAGATGGAGCGGCGGGCGCTGGCCGCCGCAGGCGCCGCCGCGAATCACGTGGGCCCGCACGGTGCGCGAATCTTTGCCTCAGCGCTGCACAAGGTCGCGGTGATCAACGGGATGCCCGTCGCCGGAACCATCTGGCGGAACTGGTGCCACGGCTCCATCGCCAGGCGCATGGACTACCTGCACGAGATCAGCGGCGACCCCAGCCGCACGCGGCGCTTCGACCGTTTCATGCTGACGCTGTACGCGCTGCTGCTTGCGACGCTGCTCCTCGGCGCGGGCATTTGGCTGGCAACCCAGCTCCACGGCAGCTGAAGCAAATTGCAAGCGGCAGCCGCGCCGGCTAACCTCCCCGCATGCCAAGCGCACGAAACCTCTGCTGTGCCATCTGCCTCGCGTCGATTCTCGTCTCGCTCAGCGCCTGCGGCGTCAACAGCGCCGAGCGGGAACGCAAGCGGGAGGAAGATCGAATGGCCATCCACTTGACCGAGGCCCAGCGGCAACGCGATCAATACAAGTCGCAGCTCGAACAGGCGCAAAGTGCGCTGGCCGACGCTCAGGGCAAGAACGCCGTCGCGCAGCAAAAGATTGAAGGGCTTCGCGGACAGTTGAAGGATGTGCAGGAAACGCTTGCGAAGGAGCAGGCCGCACGGGCGGCAGACCAATCTGCCGCCAAGCTGAAGCTGGCTCAGGATGCCCTGGCACAGGCAGCGCATGCCAACACCGAAGCGCAACAGCGGATTGCCGAACTCATGCAGCAAAAAGCCGCGCTCGCACAGAAGCTTGCCTCACTTCAGCCGGCAACGGCGCCCAGCGACACAACGCCGGATGCGCCTCTCAACAAGTAGCGCATGCCCCCCCCACGTCCCCCCCCGTCCCCTCCACAGAGCGCGATCCGTGCGTCCGGAAAAACTGCTGTTTTCAATGTCATTGGCTCGATAAGGACCATGAGCCGTTCGCGTGCAGGCGCACGGGCCGATGCCATGCCTTACATCACCTTCATCGCCAATGATCAGGAGATCGATCGCCGGGAGTTGCGCTCGCCGGTCGTTATCGGCCGTGCATCCCAGTGCGAGATCGCGATTCGCGACATCATGATGTCTCGCGCCCATGGCCGTCTGGAGCCGCAGGGCGATGCATGGCTGTTTACCGATCTCCAGAGCCGCAACGGAACTTTCATCAACCATGAGCGAATCGAGCAGGCGATCCTGCGCGATGGTGATGCATTGCGGATGGGCCGGACGACGATGAGGTTTTGTGCCGGCGTCTTTCAGCCCGCCCGGAAGGATGACTGCGGGCCGATTCGCGTGCGGCCGGCCGATCCCAACGAATCCTTCGCGGGAACCGTGGTCGGCTTTGAATTGCTCGAACCAGGCGAGGCCGAATACGCCGAGGGTTTGCCGATACCACAGCCGCAGCCTCTCGAACCGGCCGCGTGCGCCCGGGATGAAGTGCGGGGCATGCTGAGCGAAATCGCCACTGCCGCGCGGAATTCGAAACGGCCAGACGCCGCGCCAAGACAACCCGGCAGCGCGGATCATGCACGCGCCCGAGCAGCCCGTGAGCTGCGCCCATCTTCGGGAGCGGCCTTATGCCTTCAGGCGGAAGATCCCCGCCGGGAAAGAGCAACAGCGGTTCCCGGAGGCCGCGTTTTGAAATGGCGCCTTCCCGGCACGGAGCGGCGAATTGCGGCGGCCATGATCTCGCTGGCTGCGGGTCTTGTGGTGACCGCAGCGCTCCTCGCGGCACAACGCAACGCATCGCAACCCTCCAACCGCCCCAAGCCCGAAACGGTGAATCGATCCGCCCCGGATTCTTCCGCCTCCGCGGCGGCTGCGATCATTGCCCCCACCGCTTCGGGGCCTGCGATCAACACCCAACCAGGCGAAAACACCCGGAGGGAACAACGGCCGGAATTTCCCCAGCATCCCGATCCCCGCACTGTTCTCCGCGTCATTCTCTACGGCCTGCTCTGATCACGGGTTGGCCTGCCGCCGAACCGATTGACGACTGTCCAGAATGAAGGTGGCAGGCCCCTCGTTGACCAGCCAAACCCTCATGTCCGCCGCAAATCGCCCCGTCTCCACCTTGATGCCGGTGGCCCGGACCGCACCGACCAGCTTTTGAAACATCCCTTCGGCCACCTGCGGCGGGGCCGCCCCGTCGAAACTCGGCCGCCGCCCTTTGCGGGCGTCGGCGGCGACAGTGAAATTGCTCACGAGCAGGACTGCCCTCCAACCTGCTTCACATCCAGATCGAAATGCTTCTCACCGTTTCGAAAGATCCGCAGGCTAACCAGCTTTGCGGCCGTCCATTCGATGTCGCGATCGTCGTCGTCCGCGGCAACGGCGGCCAGTGCAAGCAGCCCCGTCCCGATCTCGCCAATAGTCTGGCCATGAACCGTAACGCTGGCCTGGGATACCCGCTGAATGATGGTCTGCATTGCTAAAGATTCCCTGGCCGGCCGACGCGGTAGATTGCCTATTTCTCCGCCGGCACACGACCGCATCTCCGGACGTTTTTCCTTGACTTTGGGCGCGGTCTTCCGGCAAACTAGCCCTTGAAGTATTCGTCCGCCGGAGTATCAGCCGAATTCATCGATCCATCATACCGCCAATGGCTCCGGCGCTGCGGCAAAGGCTGCCGAATGGGCTTTGATAGCGGCAGCGATTTGTACCGGGCGCAACGAGCTTAGCCTTGAGAATTGTCGCACGGAATCCGGATGCAGGCGAACTCGCCTTTAGCGTGTGCGTCTCATAAAATAGAGCCGCAAGCACTGGAATCGGGATAACCGGACGCGTGAAACCGGCGAATTTGAACTGGTTGTTTTGAGCGGTTACACCATTGCGCTGAGCACCCCAAGAGGCGCGTCAGTTACCTGCGACGCCCTCGGCAACCGGCCGCCTTCCGTTGCTTTTCATCGCTGAGCGGCCACGAGGAGAAACCATGGCTAGTCCCCGTTTCGCCTGGGGAATCGATGTCGGGAATCGCGCCCTCAAGGCCGTCAAGCTCGTTCGAGACGGCGATAACCTGCGCGTGGACGACTACGAGGTTATCGAGCATGAGACCATTCTCTCCAATGCGGGGGATAACCGCGAAACCCTGATCCAGACCGCGCTGGCAAACTTCGTTCAGCGCCATCCCGGCAAGGGCGGCATCGCCGCCGTCGGCGTTTCCGGGCAGGCCAGCTTCGCCCGCTTCATCAAGCTCCCGCCCGTCGAACCCAAGAAGATTCCGGAAATCGTGCGCTTCGAGGCGATCCAGCAGATCCCCTTCCCGCTGGACGATGTCGAATGGTCTTACCAGCTCTTCCAGAGCCCCGAGTCCCCCGATGTCGAGGTCGGCATCTTTGCCATGCGCAAGGAGCTGATCAACCAGCACATCGCACACTTCACCAGCGTCGATCTGAACGTCCAGGTTGTGCAGATGAATCCCCTGGCGGTCTACAACGCCATGCAGTACGACCAGCGGATCGACGGCACGACGATGATCATCGATCTGGGCGCCGAGAACACCGATCTGATCATCGCCGATGAAAGCTCGATCTGGCTTCGTTCGATCCCGATCGGCGGCAACAATTTCACCGAGGCGCTGGTCAAGAGCTTCAAGCTGAACTTCCCCAAGGCCGAGGATCTCAAGCGCAACGCCGCCACCAGCAAGTATGCCCGCCAGATCTTCCAGGCCATGCGCCCCGTCTTCGCTGACCTTGTCGCCGAGGTGCAACGCTCGATTGGCTTCTATGCATCGGTGCATCGTGACTCACGGATCAAGCGCATTCTGGCACTGGGCGGAACGTTCAGGCTTCCCGGCCTGCAGAAATACCTTCAGCAAAACCTCCAGCTCGAAGTCCAGCGGCTCGACAGCCTCGGCGCACTGCCACCGAGCGATCCCAAGCTCGCCGCCGGCTTGAACGACAGCATTCTCTCCGTCGTCAGCGCCTACGGCCTGGCGCTTCAGGGAATGGGCGAGGGCAAGATCACCAGCTCCCTGCTTCCGCAACACATCCGTCGCGCCAAAATCTGGAAGGAGAAGCAGAAGTGGTTTGCGGCCGCAGCAGCGCTGTTCGTTGTTGGGACAGGGCTCGGCTACGGACGGGTTGCCGTCGAGAACATGAGCTACGACCGCGCCGGCACTGAGCGGTCCAGCAATGAATCGCTTCTGAGCCAGGCCAGCACCCTCGACTCCGAGTGGAGCAACATCGCCAACAGCGGCGGCGCAGACCGCCAGCGCATCTTGAACATCCACGGCCTGGAGCAATACCGCGACCTCTGGCCCGATCTGGTCAGCGACATCTACACCAGCGTCCCTACCCTTTCCGGCACCCCAGAGGAGATCAAGCAGAAGTTCCCCAATCGCGCCGAGAGGAAAGAGATCTTCGTCGATCATGTGCTCAGCCAGTTCATGCCCGATTTGAGTTCGGCCCTCTCCGGAGATCTCAAGCAGTTCGCCCAGGCGCCGAGCAATCAGGGAATGGGCGGCGGCTTTGGCGGCATGGGCAATCGCGGTTTCATGCCGTCGGCGGCTTCGCCCGCGCCAGCGCAGAACGGCGGACCGGCTGGCGCCAAACGCGGCTTCGTCCTGACCATTCGTGGAACCACGCCCAACAAGGATGGATTGCGCTTTGTTGAGCAAACGCTCGTCACGAATCTGCGCAACCTTAGCGAAAAAGCCGCTCCCCGTGGCAAGCCGTACTACATCGCCAAAGCCGAGGTGGTCTCAGGCATGCAGCTGGTCGACGACAGCAACAAGCTTTCCGCGTTGAAGACCGCTTATGATGCGGCGGTCCATGCCCGGGAGGCTGATACCTTCGTCGGCCCCAGTGGCGGTGGCATGGGCCTGGGGATGGCGCCCGCGTCTGATATGCGACGGGGGGGTGGCACTCCTGCAGGCAATGAAACCGCAGTTGAGGATACCAAGGCTTATCAGGACCGGCTGACCGGCGAAGACGTCCGTCAAGATTGGGAATTCACTGTTGTCGCGGTTGTGGCGCTCGACCCCCAGCCCAAGCCGGCCGCCGGGGCGCAGTAGCTGACGCTTACGAGAATCGCATATGGATATCGTCAAGAACAACTGGTTCAGCATCGTTTGCGGCGTGGTGGTGATCGCAGCGCTGATCGCCGCCTACACGCCGCTGGGCAGCCAGGTGCAGGCGCTTCAGGGCAACCTGGACAAGTCCGCCCAGACCAGCCGAAAGATGCAGGAACTGCTCACGCGGCACCGCACGCTTCCGCTGGTCGATCCCACCAGGACCGAAGCGGCGGAACTGCCCGTCTTTCCCAGCCACACCGTCTATGAAGCCGGCAAGAAGATCGTCGCGCAGATCCACGAGCAAAGCCTGGCGATGCAGGATGCGGCCGTGAAGATGAACAAGCACGAGCTGCTGACCAAGCAGTCGCTCCCGATGCCGCCCAGTCAGGGCGTGCAGTTTCAGTTCCGCATCGATTACACGGACCTGATGAGCGCGACAGGCCCGCAGCATCTTCCCAAGCTGGTCGGGCCAATGAAGCCCGGTGTCCCCCCCACCGCGGAAGAACTGACCAAACGCAAACAGGAGATCGCGGACAAGATCAAGCAGAACCGTCTGATCCAGGTGGGCCAACAGGTACCGCAGCAGATTCAGCAGGCGGTGGACGAGGAAATCGCCGACGCCCAGCAGAAACTGCCCGATCAGATGCGCATGGCGGTTGCGAAAAGGAGCCTGGTCTACGTGGACCCCACCGCCTTTGCCTCTGACCAACAGATCCAGGGCGCCACCGCCCCCGATCCGGTGGATATCTTTTCCGCCCAGCTCATGCTCTGGGTCCAGCAGGACGTGATTGCGGGAGTGAATGAATGCAACGCCGGGTCGGCCAACGTGACGGTCGCACCGGTGAAGCGCTTGATCAAGGTGGACGTGCAGCCGACTTTTGTCCGCTCCCAGCAGGTCCCCACCAGCGGCGACCAGGATGCTCCGGTGGGCAAGGCGCTGTCGCTCAGCCCCACCGGCCGCGTCTCCAATCCGCTCTATGACGTCGTGCACTTCACCGTGAGCGTGGACGTCGATGCGACCAAGGTGGAGAAGTTCCTGCACGATTTCAGCAAAGACCGGCTGATCGACGTCTACAACATGAACATCAGCAACGTTGATCTGGCGGATCGCCTCGCCGCCGGCTTCGCCTACGGAGACGCACCGGTCGTGAATCTGCAGATGGATTGCGAGGCCCTGTTCCTCCGGCACTGGCTGGTCGCGTACATGCCACCGGCTGTCAAGCAGTCCCTGGGAATCCAGGAACAGGCCCCCGGCGCCGAGCCTGCCGCCAATGCCGCGTATTGACTCGAACCGTAGAGTGACGGACCGTCTTATGCAGAAAGTAACGGAAATCCTTCAGAAGTATGTGGAGTGGATCGCGATCGGCCTGGGGGCGCTGTTCGTGATCTGGATGGCCTACAGCTATATCCTGCAGTCGCCGGCGACGGTGCAGGTCGATGGCCAGACACTTGGCCCCGGAGAGGTGGCCCGCCACACGCAGGACACCATCGCACAGCAGCTCCAGTCCAAGATTAACAACACCGCACCGATCACGATGGCGGTTCCGCATCCCGCCCAGCAGTTCGTCGAAGCGATGGCCTGGAAGGCAGCGCCCGAAAAGTCACTGGCTTCGATCTGGACGCCGCTTCCAGCCAATCTCGCCAAATCTGCCGAACAGCCCGGCAAGCAGGGTCCGGGCGGTCAGCAGCCGCTTCCGGTGGGCGTCGCTCTCCTGGTGGCTCCTCCCGCGCCAACCCCCGAGCAAGCCCGCGTTGGACGCTCCACGGTCAACAAGCCGGGCGGCCCAGCCGATGCGACCATGGACATCGACTGGGTCACGCAAAGCTTTACGATTCCGATGGGCGCACTTAATGCTGCCTTCCAGCAGGCCCATATCCCCCAAAACATTCCCCAGCTCTACAGCACCTGTTTTCTCCAGCTCGAAATGGTTCGGCAGGAGGTCGATGTCAACGGCAAGGACGTGGGGCCGCCGACGGTCGTCCAGCTGCCGGCGAACGCACCCAACGGCAATGCACAACAGAAATACCCGGGCGACAAGGCACCGCAGGCTGACCTGGTGCAGTACCTGAGCTGGGCGGCCCAGCACACCCAGCAGATTCTTCGGCCGGACTTCTACACCGTGGTCAAAGGCGATCCCTGGGCCGCGCCCGGCACGCAGGTTGCCGAGCAACAGCAGCAGTACACGCTGGACAATCCCCCGCCCGGCTGGCAGAACGATCCGGCCTGGCATGACGCGGTGATGCGGCATCGGCAGGAGCTCTACAAACAGCGATTAGAACAGCAGCGCAAAAGCGCGCCCGCCCGCCCCATGCCCAGTCAGTTCCCCAGTGCCGCCCCCGCGCTGCGCGATCCGGCTCGACCCGCGCCGCCGGCTCGCGTCCCGAATATGGACCCGCCCGCAGCGATGCCCGCCGCCGGTGAAATGAGACCCGCCGGAACCGATCCGGCGGCGCAGGCGCCGATCCCCACCGGCGAGTTCGATCCCTCGAAATTCAACCAGCCCACGCTGGTCTGGGTTCACGATCTGAACGTCACTCCCGGCAAGACCTACAAGTACAAACTGCGCTATCGCATCCGCAATCCGCTCTTCGGCGTCAGCAACGTCGCCAAGGACCCGCAATTTGCCAACGTCTTTGCGCTCGTGAGCGAGGATAGCGAATGGAGCAAGCCCGTTGCCGTGCCCGCCAAGACCAACTTCTTCGTCGCCCGAAACGTCGTCGCCGGCGCGACCAGCGTACAGTTTGAGGTCTTCCGCTGGGAAGACGGCGTGCAGCACTCCACTTTCTTCATGGTCTCGCCCGGCGACACCATCGGCAGCCCAAAGGACGGCATCGATTACAGCACCGACTGGACCCTCGTCGGCTTCCAGAACGACCCTCGCACCGGAAACGTGCAGATCCTTCTGGTGGACAAGGAAGGCACCATGATGACCCGCAGTTCACAGGCGGATCAGGCCAACCCGCTCTACAAGACCCTCAAGGACGCGGCAAACGCGGCCCGCCAGGCATCTGCCAACGCCAACGCGGGCACGGGCAACGGCGCGGTAACGTGCCGGAAGTTGAAGTCGTCGCTTCACAGGGAGCTCGCTCTGAGCTCCCATTTTTTGTGATTTATCGCCCATCTTGCAGCCGGTGCGGTCGTTGCCTTGTCACTCACCCCGTCAACTCATAACATCCCTCCTCAAGATCATGAATTCGACAACGACCCCCACGGCACAAGGAACTTCACCGCTCCCAAAGGCCCCCGAACGGACCGTCCGCATCCGCATTCGCCGGCAGGACGGACCCGGTCGCGAATCCCGCTGGGAGGAGTTCGAGGTCCCCGTGCGTCCAAACATGAACATCATCTCGTGCCTGCAGTGGATCGCCGCGCATCCGATGACGGTCGATGGGAAGCAGACCACGCCGCCGGTCTGGGATTCTGGGTGCCTGGAGGAAGTATGCGGGGCATGCACCATGCTGATCAACGGCCGGACGCGTCAGTCCTGCTCCGCGCTGGTGGACAGGCTCGAGCACCCGATCACGCTCGAACCGATGACGAAATTCCCGCTGGTGCGAGACCTGTTCGTGGATCGCTCGCGGCTGTTTAATGACCTCAAGCGGGTCAAGGCCTGGGTGCCGATCGACGGCACGTACGACCTGGGTCCGGGTCCGGAGATTTCGCAGGAACGCCAGGAGCAGCGCTATCCGCTGTCGCGATGCATTTCCTGCGGCTGCTGCCTCGAGGCTTGTCCGCAGTACACGCCGGCGAACAAGTTCGTCGGAGCCGCGGTGATCTCGCAGGTCCGGCTCTTCAACGAGCACCCCATCGGCAAGGCCCTGAAAGAAGAACGCCTGGACATCATGATGGAAGAAGGCGGCATCGCCGATTGCGGCAAGGCCGGTAATTGCGTCGAAGTCTGCCCGAAGGAAATTCCGTTGCTGGAGTCGATCGCCACGGTACAGCGCCAGGCAACGGTGTACGCAGTCAAGAAGTTCTTCAGCAAATGACGAGAGTCGTTTCTGCAGAGCTTTTATTCCATTCAACGCTTCGTTGATCTCCTGACCAGCAACTCAAACGGCGCCCGGTGCTCGGGCTCTTCGAGCAGGCGTTCGGGGTGCCACTGGACACCGGCGAAGAACGGCATGCCGGGGTCGTCGAAGGCTTCGATGATGCCGTCGGGAGCGGTGGCGATGACGCGCAGACCGTCGCCGAGACGGCGGATGGCTTGCTTGTGATAGCTGTTCACGGAGATCTCGCTTCGGCCGATTGCACTGGACAGTTCGGATTCCGGATCGAGCTTAATCAAGTGACGAGGGGGCGGAAGGTCGGCGAGCTTGCGGTGTTCGATGGCGTCTTCTCGTGGCTCGTCCGGGAGGAACTGGACAAGCGTCCCACCCCGCGCGACGTTCATCAACTGCGAACCAAAACAGACGCCCAGCGCCGGCAGACGCCGCCGTTGAGCCTCCGCGATCAAGGCGAACTCGAACGTCTCGCGGGTCGGGTCCATGGGCACGGCACTCGGGTGCGGGCTCTGGCCGTAGCGACTCGGGTCCATGTCGTCGCCGCCGGTAAACAAAATGCCGTCGATCAGATCGACGTACTGCGGGATCAACAGGTGATCGCCACCGCAGGGAATCAGCACCGGCAGCCCGCCGCCGCGCTCAATGGCGCCGGCATACGCTTGATACGACAAATAGCATTGACCGGCGTCGGACGTGTCGGTCGTCACGCCGATGATCGGACGGTTGCTCATACTCAATCCCTATCCATCACGATGGCGCCAATCTCCACTTGCGATTTCCGCCCGCCCCGCAACACTCCGACCATAAACATAAACCCAGCACGGCACCTCCGTGCCATCATCCATTTGCGCACTGGCGATCACACGCAGGAACAACCCGTCGTCAAGACCCGGACCGGGGCAGTTCTCATAGTCATCCAGAACAGGCCACAGATCACCCGGCACTTTCGCAAGGACACCATGAACCTCTCCCCCGTCATTCAGCACGAGCCCCGGAAATTCTCCCAAATCATAAAGATTGCCGCGCAGAACCGCCCTCCCCCGCATGTTCAGGCGTGCACAAACCGCCTTCAGACGATCTGGCTCTTGCCCGGGAAGGAGCGTGCCATAGATGAACAGGAGCGAAGGATCCATCGGCGCTGCCAATGCTGGACGTCACGCGCTTGCCGTGCCCGGAACGGCGGATTGCTGGAGCTTCGGGCTCGGAACGACCAGCACCGGCCACAGGCCCTGGCGAAGTACCGCCTCGCTCACGCTGCCGACCAGAAGCTGGTACAGCGCATGATGGCCGTGTGAGCCGACGACAACGAGGTCAGGCATAAGGTGTCGCAGCGTCTCGACGATTTTGCTCGCGGGATTGCCTCGCGTTGAGGGACTTCGCACGAGCAGCGGCACCGCCTCGATTCCCTCTTGCTTCAATTCCTGTTGCAGAACCTGCAGTGCCCGATGATCGCGGCGCATTTCGCTCGCCAGCCCGTCGCGCGACACGTTCTTGCGAGGCTCGCTGTTTTCCATCATCGACTCCGGCATCTCGACGTGAATGAGATAAACACGGCTTCCCAGGCCGTGCGCAATTTGCCTGGCGACCCTCAAGACCGCCGGCGTTACATCCGAGAAATCCAGCATCGCGACGAGTTTGTGCACAAGGGCCTCTGCCATCGACGAATGTTTCGGCCTGCCGCCAGAATTCTACACGTCGGCAGACCCTGCGACGACCATTACACTATGTCACGATGAGCCACGGAACGCTTGTATTGACAAAAATGCGATTACGCATGCTGGACTGGGTAACACACCGTGCGTGGAGTCACATTGCCGTCCTAAGCGTGCTTGTCGGCGCCGTTGCCGGTGGAGGAGCGGTGTTGTTCAACTATCTGCTGGAGCAGACCAATGAAATCGCGATGGTGCGCGGCGCCGACTTCGTCATGCCGTTACCTGGCGCAGAAGGCGGAACCCCGAAGCGCCAGGCCGCCAGGACGCCCTTGGGCGCTGCTGCTGATTCCCACTATCGGTGGCCTGCTCTCAGGACTGCTGGTCTACAGCTTCGCTCCCGAGGCGGAGGGCCACGGCACGGATGCGGTCATTCGCGCGTTCCATCGTGATCGGGGCAAGATTCGCCGTCGTGTCCCGGTGATCAAAACGGTGGCTTCAGTGTTGACGATCGGCACTGGCGGGTCCGCCGGGCGCGAAGGGCCCATTGGACAGATCGGCGCCGGATTTGCCTCCATACTCTCTTCCTGGCTGAATGTCGGTGATACCGAACGGCGATTGCTCGTGCTCGCCGGCGCCGGAGCCGGTATTGGTGCGGTCTTCCGCGCACCCCTCGGCGGCTGCGCTTTTCATGACTGAAGTGCCTTATCGCGACGTTGCATTCGAGCCCGCGGCGGTCATGCCAGGATTTATCGCGTCCATCGTTGCGTATTCGATTTATTGCATCGTAAATCATGCGTGGGGGCCGATTTTTTCGGTTCCGAATCTGCAGTTTAACCATCCCGTCGAGCTGCCGTTGTATCTTGCGCTCGGCGCTTTTTGTGCCGGCGTTGGCTCACTGTATGTATGGATTTTTTATTCCATCCGCGATTGGTTTCGCCGCCTTTCCGTGCCACGTCACGTTAAGCCGGCCTTGGGCGGCCTTGCTGTTGGCCTCATCGGTTTCTATCTCCCGGCCGCGCTTGGCATGGGGTATGGGTGGGTGCAACGCGTCATTGATGGTAGCCTGCCTCTCGACCTATTGGTCGCACTTGTTCTTGCCAAGATCGCGGTTACCGGATTGACCATCGGTTCGGGCGGCAGCGGTGGTGTGTTCGCGCCATCGGTCATGATTGGCGGCTGTCTCGGCGGCGTTGCGGGATCGCTCTTTCACCATTTTCTGCCCAACATCGTCACGCACCCGACAGCTTTTGTGCTGGTCGGAATGGCGGGTTTTTTTGCCGGCGTTGCAAAGGCACCCCTGTCCGCCATTGTGATGGTCTCCGAAATGACTATGGGATACGGTCTGTTGGTTCCGCTGATGTTGGCCACTGCTGCGGCATTTCTGCTTAGCCCTCGCGGCCTGTCCATTTATGAAGAGCAGGTCACATCGCCAGTCGAATCACCGGCTCACGAAGGCGAGTTTGCAACCAGTGTGCTCGAGCAGATCCACGTCAACGACGTCATCAACAGAGCCGTTCCGTTCACAGCGTTCCAGCGGGGCACGCCGCTTCGTGAAATCCTCACGGTAGCTATCAACACCGCGCAAGGGGTCTTCCCAATTTGCCGCGATAGTGAAATCACCGGCGTCATTGACTTACAGAATATGCAGATCTTCCTGACCGAACGCAAAATCCTGCCTTATCTGCTTGTCGCAGAGGATCTGGCGGCGCCCGTCTATCGGGTTGTTTCGCTTGATGAGGATTTGTTGTCGGCATTGCGGAATTCCTGGCCACTGAGCTCGAAGAATTGCCGGTCGTCCGCACCCAGGATTCCAAGACCCCAATTGCGATGCTCACCCGCCGGCAGATCGTTGGCGCTTATCACAGCCGACAGAACACCGACGACGTGCCGACCCCGGCGTTGCCGACCCCGGCGCATGGGGAGATGCCCCCCCGGTCACCGCCCGCGGAGACGTGACGGGTGTGAGCCTTATTTGCCATTCCCGCTGCCGTTGCCCCTGTCTATTCTGAAAGCACCATGTTCGGCCGCGCCTTCCGCCTGCCATTTCGTCTGCTGGGGATTCCGGTCCAGTTGGATATTTCGTTCCTGCTGATTCTGCCGCTGCTGGCGTGGCTGATCGGAAGGCAAACGACCTATTGGTGAGCACCTCTTTGGCCTGCCGCCGTCTCCGATGCTGTCTCACGGTGCGATGCCTTACGTATTGGGGCTGATCGCGGTGCTGGGGCTGTTCGTCAGCGTGGTCATCCACGAGCTTGGCCACTCGGTCGTCGCTCGTCTCTATGGCGTCGAAGTCAAGAACATCACCCTCTGGTTCCTCGGCGGCGTCGCTCAATTCGAGTCCATTCCCCGCCAGCGCGGGGCCGAAGCCGTCATCGCCATCATTGGCCCCATTGTCAGCGGCGTGATCGGCGGCATCTGCTTCGGGATCTGGAAAGCCCTCCCCAGCGGCGCGATCGCCACCCGCTTCATCTTCGCCTACCTCACCTACATGAACGTCCTGCTGGCGGTCTTCAATCTGATTCCCGCACTGCCGATGGATGGAGGACGGGTCCTGCGATCTCTGCTTGCGATGGGGATGCCCCATGAGCGGCGCGACGGCCGTCTCGGCGGGAATCAGCAAATTCTTCGCCGCCGTCATGGCGATCGTCGGTTTGATGAGCTTCGACTTCTTCCTGCTGTTGATCGCCGTCTTCATCTACCTGGCCGTTAATGCAGAGACGCGCAGCGACCAGGTCGAGCAGCTCCTTCGCGGCTTCAAGGTTGCCGATTTGATGAACCCCCAGGTCAGTACCGTACGGCCGGACATCCCGGTCAGCGAACTGACCGACCGCATGCTCCAGGAACGGCGGATGGGATTCCCCGTGGTGGACGGGATGGGCCGCCTGCGGGGCATTGTCACGCTCGAGGACGTGCAGGCCAAAGATTCCGACCCTGACTGTCTCACACGTCATGCGCCCCCAGGTCCCCCTTATCCACGAAGCCGCCTCGGCGCGAGGTCTATCGCCTGATGGGCCAGAACGGTTTTGCCCGCGTCATCGCCATCGATGATGACGGCCGAATCGCCGGCATCATCACCAAGACGGATCTGCTCCGCCTGCTCCAGATCCGCGCCGCCGGCATCGAACCCCATTTCCACCGTCCCACCCACAACGCCCACGACCCCAATGCCGACGGCCGCTGGCGCCGCGAGGCGTTGGACCATCCGATTCACACCTGATCGCTACGCCCCCACCAGCTGCGACGCCTTCTTGCTCTGCTTCTTGCGCTCGGTCTCGTTCAACACCGCCTTGCGCAGGCGGATGCTTCCCGGCGTGGCCTCGACCAGCTCGTCTTCCTCGATGTACTCCAGCGCCTGCTCCAGCGTCATCTTCCGCGCGGGCTTTAAGATGATGTTTTCATCGCGGCTGGTGGTGCGCATGTTGGTCAGCTGCTTGGCGGTCGTCGGGTTCACGGTCATGTCATTGTCACGGGCATTTTCCGCCACGACCTGCCCTTCGTACACCGGACTGCCGGGCTCGACGAACATCACGCCACGTTCCTGGAGGTTGTTCAGTGCGTAGGCGTTGACCGTTCCCGAGGCCATGGAAACCATCACGCCGTTGGCGCGCCCGGGCACATCCCCGCGCATGGGGGAATACTCGTGGAAGTTGTGGTGCATGATGGCCTCGCCCTGCGTGGCGGTGAGCATGCGCGTCCGCAGGCCGATGAGGCCGCGAGCGGGGATGGTGAATTCCAGATGCACCTGGCCGTGGCGATTGTCCATCCGGACCAGCTCGCCTTTGCGGTTGCCGACCAGTTCCATCACGCCGCCCATGTTCTTCTCGGGAACATCGACCACGAGATACTCGATCGGTTCGAGCAGCTTCCCGCTCTCCTTATCCTTTTGCATGATCACGTGGGGCTTGCTGATCGACAGCTCGTAGCCCTCACGGCGCATGTTCTCGATGAGGATGCCCAAGTGCAGCAGGCCGCGCCCGCTGACCCGCAGGGCATCCTTGTTCTCGGTCTCTTCGACCTTGAGCGCCGACGTTCGATTCCAGTTCCTTGAAGAGCCGCTCGCGCAGGTTGCGGCTGGTGACGTACTTCCCTTCCCTGCCGGCAAACGGGGAATCGTTCACGCTGAACATCATGGTCAGCGTCGGCGGTTCGATCTCCTCGGGCTCGAGCGGCAGCGGGTCGTTGGGATCGCAGATCGTGTCGCCGATGTCCACGCTCTCCAGGCCGATCAGTGCCACGATATCGCCGGCATCGACGCTGTCGGCGTCCTTGCGCCCAAAGCCGTCGAACACCTGCACCTGCTGGACCTTACTCTTGACCTGCGTACCATCGCGCTTGGCGATGATCACCTGCTGGCCGGTTTTGATCCCGCCGTTGTAGATGCGCCCCACGCCGATGCGGCCGACATAGTCGTTGTACTGGATCGTGGTGATGCGGATCTGAAGCGATTTGTCCTTGTCGCCATGCGGCGCGGGAACGTGCTTGAGCAGCGCTTCGAAGACCGGTTTGATATCCTTGCCGGGCTCTTCCAGTTTCCAGCTTGCGGTGCCGGCGCGACCGGAGGCGTAGAGAACCGGAAAATCGAGCGCCTCATCATCGGCGCCCAGCTCCACGAAGAGATCGAAGACTTCGTTGAGGACTTCATCGGCCCGGGCGTCCTGACGGTCGATCTTGTTGATGATCACGATGGGCCGAAGCTCGTGCTGAAACGCCTTCTTGAGGACGAAGCGCGTCTGCGGCATCGGCCCTTCGGCCGCATCGACCAGCAGGAAACAACCATCGGCCATGGAGAGGACGCGCTCGACCTCGCCGCCGAAATCCGCGTGGCCGGGCGTGTCGATGAGGTTGATCTTGACCGTCTCGCCGCTGTCGGGGTCGGTGTAATGGATCGCGACGTTCTTGGAGAGAATGGTGATGCCGCGCTCGCGCTCCAGGGGGTTGGAGTCGAGGATCGTGTCCTGGGCCACCTGCGATTCGCGGAAATTGCCGCTCTGGCGCAGCAGGGCATCGACCAGCGTCGTCTTACCGTGATCGACGTGGGCGATGATGGCCACATTTCGAATATCGTTTCGCACCTGATTCATTCTATTCCTTGCGTGCCCGCCTTGAGCCGTAAAGACGGCCTGGCCCTGCACTTCCCGACAAAATGCCTGGATTGGCCTGAGGTAGAAGCGGGGTAAGATACTGGCCTGGCCGCTATTATACAACGCCGACCGGGGCCGAAGGTTTGCCCGCAAAGGCACTAAACGCAATCTAAATCTGCCGCACTCACTTCCGGAACGCGCGTGAATCCACTGCTCCTGCAAGCCGCCCGCCGGGGAGATCGCAAAGCCATTTCAGCTTTGCTCGGCTCGCTTCAGGACATCTGGTACCGCTTTGCCCTTGGCCTGCTCGACGACCCGCACGATGCCGCCGATGCGACGCAGGAGACAGCGATGCGATTCCTGCGGGAACTGCCGCGCTTTCGGGGCGAATCCGAGTTGAAGACCTGGTCGCTGGGCATTGCGCCTGAACGTCACGCGGGAACTCCGCCGCCAACGCTCGCTTACCAGCGATCCCGACGAACTTCCCGATTCCGTCGATCCATCCCAGGAGCCGGCCGCCGTGCTCGATCTCGTCGAGCAGCGCGATCTCGTCCGGCAGCTTCTGAGCCATCTCTCTGATCGCCAGCGCGAGGTCGTGCTTTTCGCGCTTCTTCGAGGACCTCTCAACGGATGAAGCCGCGGCCGCCATGAATTGCGCACCCGGCACCGTTAAGGCCACGCTCCATCAGGCTTTGCGCGCTCTTTGCTCGCGGCTTGGGACGCCTGATTCACAAATCATCTAAACCTTTCTTTCCCCTGCTGCACTCATGAATATGACGCCGTTTCGCCGGCAACTCGAATCCGCCAGAGAACAGTACCGCTCCCGGCAATATCCGGGCAACTTGGCGGGCGAGATGCCTGGCGGCCGGCCGCGGAGCGGTCGGCTGATCGCGATCGGCGGAGCGCTTGCCGCCATGGCGGCGGCACTACTGATCTACCTCGGCACGATCCGGCCGATTGGCAAGACCAGCGCTCCCTCCATCGCGCTCAAGGCTACGACTCAGCACCTGTCGTCGCCGACGACATCCGCCACCGCGGACAATTCGCTGATCCCGAACTACATCGAAATCACGCCTCCAGCCGAGAGCTTCTCTGTACCGGCGATTGAACTAGTCCCGAGTTGGAGCGCGATCGCCAACTCCGCATCTAATTCCTCAACTTCCACTACCAGGGAGTCCGCATGAAACGCTTGATTGCACCGTTTCTGGTCCTCTTTATTGCTTCTTCCACATTCGCCCAGCAAGGTCCTCCGCCGCCACAATCCGGCGATCAGAACCAGCAGGACAACGGCGGCGCGCCTCCCCCGCCCCCACCGGGTGGCATGAACCGCGGCGGACCCGGCACGATGGGTGGCAACCAAGGCCCCGGCATCATTCGCGGCGCCCCCGGCCCTGACATGGGCAGGCTGCCCGGGCCGCCGCCGATGGCGGACCGCATGCGCACGGTCGAGATGCTGCGCGGCTATCTCGACCTGGTCGATCGGTATACGCGCCTTTCCAGCAATCCGACCAGCTCCGGGGTCGCGGCCGTGGTCACGGCGGGCGACATCCTCAAGGCCCGCGGGAAAGACGCGGCGATCGACTACTTCAACAAGGTCCTGCCGGATGTGAAGGACCCTGCGGTGCAGCGGGCGATCCGGCTGCAACTGGCCGACCTGTACAAGGCGGCCGGCGAATCGGACAAGGCGCTGGAACAGCTTCACATGCTGATGACCGACACCGGCGCTGCTCCGGCGAAATCGCAGTAGCTCCAGGTTTGTGCGAGGGGCGGGTCATTGGGATCCGCCCTTCCTTTCCTATTCCATCAATCTCCCCAGGCCACGCAGAGTGGCCTCATCTTCGTGGCGGAAGCGCCACTTGCCGGGCCAGTCGCGCTGCATGATCGAGCCGAGGCGCTCGACGCCGCCACTGGTCAGGACCTCCCTGCGGAATCGCGTGCCGAGGGATTTCAGCACAGCCAATCGCTCGGCGCTGCGTGCGCCAGGCCGTCCAGCAGGGCCCGCAGGATGTCAGCGCGGGTCGTCGCGAGGGTCAGGCCCGTCAAGGTCGCGGTTCGCTGCTCGATCTCAGTCCTTTCCCCGGCGAGATATGGCTCAAATCGCAGAGCGTTCGAATGGCAGTTGCCCATTGATTTCACCATGGTCCAGAACTCCTTGTCCGGGCAATCCGCAAAGAGCTCGCGCGCGCGCCCAGTCGAGGGCCGCGCCTGCGGCGGCAAGGGTGGCGACGCTGAGCCATTTCTGGCCGACGCCCAGGGCGCGGGTGATGAGGCGCTCGTGGGGTTTGGCTTTGTCCATGCAGAGCGCCAGGACGTCGGTGGAGCCGGAGACGTTGAGGAGCTGGCCCTTGCGGGCGCCGGCGAGGAGCATGGCGGCGGTGGTGTCGACGCAGCCGGCGAGGAGGGGGTGCCGCCGGTGAGTCCGAAGCGGCGGGCGGCGGCGTGGGTGACGAAGCCGGCGATGCCGTCGGAGCCGACGATCTGGGGCAGGCGGTGGCGCTGGATTTGTGCGGCGTCCATGAGCTCATCGTTCCAGCCCTTCTGTGTCGTCGTCTCGTAGAAGCCGGTGAAGGAGGCGTTGGAGGGGTCGATGATGCGGGCATCGGTGAGCTGGCGATGGAGGAAGGTGTTGAGGTGGCCACAGAGGTCCGCTTTCTTCATCAACTGCGGCTCGTGGTTGAGGAACCAGGCCCAGGTCGTGCAGGAGATCGCGCCGGGGCGGGGAGGTTGCCGGCCAGCTTGAGATAGCGGTGCTTGCCGAGGCGGCGTTCGAGCTCCTGCGCTTCCGGGAGGCTGCGGCGGTCCTGATGGGTGATGAGGGGGGTGATCGGCTTGCCCTGGTGGTCCATGGCGATCCAGGCGGGGGACATCACGCCGATGGCGATCGTTTCGATCTTCCTGACCTGTGGGCCGAGGGAGCGGATCGCCTGTTGCAGAGCTTTGAGAATGTGCTGGGGGTTCAGCTCGGCTCGCAGGCCATCGTATCGGGTAGGGTAGGTCGCCCGGGCGATTTTGCTGTTGAGCTTCGTGCCTCGGAGAATCGCTGCCTTCACGGATGATGAGCCGAAGTCCAGAGCTAAGATGCGCATGGAGTGAGTTGTACTGTGGAGCAGGCTACTAAGCGACGAAGGGGGGGCGTTGAAACGGGGGTATTAAGGATATAATGGTCCCGTTATGCCCGCTTCAGTGCTGTCGCCATCTGGTGTGTCGCGTTCGGCCATGTCGCTGCGGGAGATGAACCTGCGGATTTTTGAGGGGAAGGCGATACCGCACGTGTTCTTTCAGCCACGGTTTGAGCCGTGGTTTGACTGGCACCGGCAGTTCGGGACGCTGCCGGCGTATCTGATGGGCGGGTCGATGCGGGATGCGTACGACCGGATCGGGGCATCGCTGCGGTACGTGGATTATTACACGCAGCAGCCGCCGCCGGTGCAGCGGGGTTTTCCGGAGGTGGAGCGGACGGTCCAGGAGAGCGGGAACAGGCGGAGGTGTCGGTATCACACGCCGCATGGCGATCTGTTTGAGACGATGGAGCGGACAATCGACAACACCTGGCGGAAGGTGGAGTTCCTGGCGAAGGGGCCGGAGGACCTCAAGGCGCGTGCGGTGGATCCTCCAGCGGCAGAGGTGCGTGTACAACGCGAAGAACTTTGCGATCGGGAACGCGTACATCGGGGACCGGGGCTTCGGGCAGTTTTACATTCCCAAGAGTCCGTACTTTGCGCTGGCGCAGGAGTGGATGAAGTATGAGGACTTCATCTACGCGCTGGTGGACTGCCGGAGCGAGATCGAAGAGATCTTTGCAGCGATCGATGAAAGCTACAGCGGGATGTACGAGCAGTTGTGTGCGGCGCCGGAGCTGAAGATCCTGAACTTTGGGGAGAACGTGGCGGATGCGTATCTGTCGGTGCAGTACTGGGAGGATTACTGCATCCCGTGGTACGAGAAGCGCTCGGGGCAGCTTCGGGCGGCGGGTAAGTTCACGCACATTCACATCGACGGGTATTTCCGGCCCCTGCTCCCCTATCTCAAGACGATGCCGTTCGACGGGTACGAGGCATTGACGCCGACGCCGCAGGGAGATGTTTCGCTGGAAGAAATTCGGGACGCAATTGGGGAGAAGGTTCTGCTGGACGGGATTCCGGCGGTGCTGTTTTTGAAGCATCAGCCGGTGGAGCAGCTCAAGGCGTGCGTGGACAAGCTGATCGAGTATTTTCATCCGCGGCTGGTGCTGGGGATTTCGGATGAGCTGCCCGAGGGGGAAGGGGAAGAGGCGTATGTGCGGATGAAGTGGGTGAGCGAATATTGCCGCGGGAAGCCGTAGTCCAGGATCCCCGATATGATGGTCCGCAGCCACCATGAGCACACCGTGCCTGATCTGCGACCGCATCCGAGAAATTCGCGAGGGGCGTAACGCACTATTTGTGAAGGAGCTTTCGACGGGCTTCATCGTGCTCGGAGACTTTCAGTTCTGGCGGGGGTATACGTTGTTTCTCTGCAAGGAGCACGTCACGGAATTGCACGATCTGCCGCGCGATTTGCGACTGCGGTATCTGGATGAAATGGCGACGGTTGCACAGGCCGTGCATCGGACGTTTTCACCGCGGAAGATGAACTACGAGCTCTTGGGGAATTCCGAGCCGCACCTGCACTGGCACTTGTTTCCGCGCTATCTCGATGAGCTGTTGCCGAAGCAGCCGGTGTGGCTGGTGGATAAGTCAATTCGGTACGCCGAATCGGCCCGACCGAATACGGACGAGATTGCGCAGATGAAGGCGGCATTGCTTCGGCATCTCGACGACAAGGCGTGACTGATGGTTCGGTTGATTTGCGTTCGAGCTAAGCTCGGATGACGGTCACGGGATGAGGCTTGACTGTTGAAACGGAAGCGTTCGGAGCGAAACGGCCAGCGATTTATTCATCCGGCTCGTGGGCGGTTTCGTCAGGCGACGATAACGTGCGAGTATGGCAAGCGCGATCGCGGAGTATCTCGATCTGCTGGATGCGCAGCGGGAGGCGATTTTTGACGAGATGGGGGATCTGCGTGAGGGCGTGTTGTGGTATCGGCCGGGGCGGAGGATCTGGTCGATCGGGGAACACCTGGACCATACGCGCGTGATCAACTGCTTTACGCGGCGATTGATGATCGTTTACTTTCCGCCGGCGTCGCTTTTTGCGCGGTGGTTTCGAGAGCGGCCGTTTCAAACGGAGATCGACGACCCATACAAGCGGCCCGGGTTTCCGATGAAGGTGGGGTGGATCTGGCCGCCGAAGTACAAGCCGCAGCGGGCGGTCAGCGTCGGGTTTCTGCATGAGAGGCTGCGGCGGGAGCACGCCGCTTATCGGTATTTCTTCACGACGCACAGCGAGCAACTGCTCGGACACACCGTGATCGCCGATCCGGTGATCGGGGCGCTGAACCTTGTGCAGTGGCTGCGGGTGCAGGGGTATCACGATGCCCATCACTACGAGCGGGTGCGGGTGCGGATTCGTGATCCCGAGTATGGGAGCCGGGCGAGGGGGTGATGCGGGTTCATCAGGCCGGAAGCGGCTTTACGCTATCGGAAGGGTCGTTTCGCGGCGGCCAGATCGGGATTGTCATGTATTTGCTGATCAACGTGTCGGCGGATCTCCGTAACGGTCCTGCCGCCTGCGGCGTCCATTCCATCCGGAGGCGGAGCAATTCCGTCAAATGCTGTCATTTTTTTGATTTACGGGTTGATTCGCGCACGCTAGGGTGAAGTTTTATGCTGTACATCTACAAACGCTCGACGACGCCAATCGTTCCCTGGGAAGCGCTGCGGCACGGCGGGGTGAACAACCTGAGCGCGAGCATCCGGGGGCGATACCTGCTGTTGACCAACTTCGATGTCATCCAGCGCGAGGGGGCGTGGCATTACATCTTTGAGTTCGAGGATCGCGCCAGCCTGGAGACCGCGCGCTGGCGCAGATGCTTGGGGAGGCGAAGCAATATCCGGACGACATGAACTGGCGGGACTGGCTGGGGGCGGGATGCCAACTGATCTCGGCGAAGGTACGGGAGAACATTCTGAATCTGCCGCCGGACGAGAACCATCCCGGGGCGATCATCACGGGGGTGCGGGAAGCGACGAATTCCCGGCCGGCGGCGGGTCCGCCGCCGCAGAATGCCTATCAACCGGAGATCCCGGAGGATTTCATTCTCTCGGGCGAGATGGGGTGAGCGTTCTCGTTTTGGAACTCACGTCTCTTACTTCGATCGACCGCCGGGGCCGGAGTTGCTCGGCGACGGCGGACTCACGATGACCAACTCGCCACTGGGATCGGTCGCGCCATCGGCGGCACCCAGGCTCTGGAGGAAATCCTGCGTCTGGGGGTTGGGCGAGCGGATGATGATCTTTGCACCGTAGCTCGGGCCGGGGACGATGAAGTTGTTGAAGTTTCCGAACCAGTCGATCAGGCGGTCGTCGCCGCTGTCGGCGATGAGGGTGTCATCGCCGTCGCCGCCGTAGATGATGTCGGCTCCGGCGTTGCCGTCGAGGGAATCGTTTCCGGCTCCGCCGAAGAGGTGATCGTCACCGACGCCGCCGCTGATGCTGTCGTTGCCGAGATCGCCGAAGAGGGCGTCGTTGCCACCGCCGGCAAGCGCGGGATCATCGCCGTTGATCACGTCGTCACCGGCGCCGCCGTGGACGGAATCGTTGCCGAGGCCACCGAAGATGGTGTCGTTGCCACCGGTATCGGCGTCGAAGAGCGTGACGGTGCGCATCCTGGTTCCCGCAACATACACGTCGGCGGTGACCTTGCCGGCCTGGTTGCTGATGGTCGCGGCAGCAGAGCCATCGAGCAGGCTATCGACGATCATGCCGTTGTCGCCGAGGAGGCCGTCGTCGCCGGCGTCGCCGTTCATGAGATCGTTGCCGAGGTTTCCGATCATGTCGTCGTCACCGTTGCCGCCGGACATGGTGTCGTTGCCGGCCTGGCCCCACATGGAGTCGTCGTTGTCGCCACCGGCGAGGCTGTCGCCGGCACCGATGCCGGGATCCAGCAGCGTGACCGTGCGGATGATGGCGTTGTTCTGCAGGCCGGTGGTGACGTAGCGCTGATAGACCGGGCCTTCGGCGAGTTTGGTGATGATGGAGTTGTCGCCGGCGATGACATCATTGCCCGAGCCGCCATCGATCGTGTCGGAACCATCGGCCATGCCCGCGACGGAAGAGCCGCCGATGATGTCGTCGTCACCGCTCCCGCCACTGAGCAGGTCGTCACCCTGGTTGCCTTCTATGTAGTCGTTGCCGTTATCGCCGGAGACGGTGTCGTTGCCAGCCTGGCCGTACATCGTGTCGGCCCCGTCGCCGCCATTCATCGAGTCATTGCCGTCGCCGGGGTTGACCGCGAGCGTGACGGTGCGGACGTAGGAGGTGGTTTCGGGGACGAGCATGAGGGTGCCGGTGATGGTTCCGCTGTCGCCGAGCATGACATCGACGCCATCCCCGCCGTCCATGGTGTCGCTGCCGGCGTTGCCCTGCATGTCGTCGTCACCACCGTTGCCGGCCATGGAGTCGTTGCCGGCGTTTCCGAACATGGTGTCGTTGTTGTCGCCGCCGGTCATGGAGTCGTTACCGTCCTGGCCGAACATGAGATCGTTACCCGCGCCGCCGTCCATGGTGTCGTTGCCGGATCCGCCGATGAGGGAGAGGGCGCTGCCGTCCCAGGAGGCGTCGTCGCCGGCCATGACGTCGTTACCCGATCCGCCGAAGATGGAGTCGCTGCCGTCGGCCGCGGTGACGGTTGAGGAACCGCCGATGAGGACATCGTTGCCATTGTCGCCGTTGAGGGTGTCATTGCCGGCGTCGCCTTCGATGTAGTCGTTGTTGTCGCCGCCGGAGAGGGAGTCGTTGCCGCCCTGGCCGTAGAGGGAGTCGTCGCCGGTCCCGCCGGAAAGCGTGTCATTTCCCGCGCCGCCGATGAGGGTAACGCCATCGACGATGCCGTCATCGCCGATCATCACATCGTTGCCGGCGTCGCCGCTCATGGAGTCGCTGCCGTCCACGGACACGACAACGGACGATCCGCCGATCATCTTGTCATTGCCGTCTCCGCCAGACATGGTGTCGCCGCCGCCGTTGCCTTCCATGTAATCGTCGCCGCCCTGGCCGTACATGACGTCGTTGCCGTCGTTGCCGAACATGCTGTCGGCGCCATCGGAGGCACTGCCGGAGAGCGTGATGGCATTGGTCGATGAGATCTCGCCATCATCGCCGAGCATGATGTCGGCGCCGGCGGCGCCGGTCATGGTGTCGTTGCCCTGCCCGCCGATCATGGAATCGTTGCCGTCGGAGCCGTTCATGGAGTCGTCACCGGCGTTGCCCTGCATGTAGTCGTTGTTGGCGCCGCCGTCGAGGCGATCGTTGCCGCCCTGGCCGTACATCACGTCGTTGCCATCGTTGCCGAACATGCTGTCGTTGCCGTCGGAAACGCTGTTGGAGAGCGTGACGACGCCGCCGGAGGAGATCTCGCCATCGTCGCCGAGCATGATATCGGCGCCGGCGGCGCCGGTCATGGTGTCGTTGCCCTGCCCGCCGATCATGGAATCGTTGCCATCGGAGCCGCTCATGGAGTCGGCACCGGCATTGCCCTGCATGTAGTCGTTGTCGGCGCCGCCGTTCATGATGTCGTTGCCGCCCTGGCCGTACATGGTGTCGTTACCGGCGCCACCGGTCATGGAATCATTTCCGCCGCCGGGCAGAAGGCTGACCTTGTAAGCGCCGTTGACGACGGAGATGGTGGAATCGTCGGCGATCATGACGTCGTTGCCCGCTCCGCCGTCCATGGAATCATCGCCGGCGTTGCCTTCGAGGACGTCGTTACCGTCGCCGCCGGTGAGCGTGTCATTGCCGATGCCGCCGATGAGGTGATCGTCCTCGGTGCCACCGTCGATCAGGTCATTGCCATCGCCACCGTCGAGGTAATCCGTACCGGCGCCGCCGGTGATGGTGTCGTTGCCATTGCCACCCTGGACGGTGTCGTTGCCGTTGCCACCGTCGATGCTGTCGGCCGATGGACCGCCGAGGAGAAGGTCCTGGCCATCGCCGCCGGACATCGTGGCGGCACCGCTGCCGGCAGTGAGCTGGTCATCTCCCCCGCCGCCGTACAGCATGGCGGCGCCATCCGCGCCGGCGAGGGTGTCGTTGCCGTTGCCGGCGCTGGAGCCGTTGAAATCGCCATATAACTCGGAGGGTGAGATCACGCCGGGCTGCAGGACGATCGAGTCGTTGCCGTTGCCCCCTTCACCGTAGATCTTTTTGACGCCGGCGTATTCCTGGACGTAGCCGAAGGCGGTGACATCAACGGTCTCCGTGCCGTCGCCCTGGGTAGAGACGTGGGTGACGACGAAGCTCTCATTGCCATCGGTGATGTCGCCGTTGACGCGGGCGGCGGCATTGGGCCCCATGTTCAGCCGCAGCGTTCCATCGCCCAGCAGGGTTGCCAGCACGGGCGAACTGGGCGGCATCGATTCGCAGCCGATGGTGAAGTCGGCGAGCGTCGTTGAGGCCAGCGTGAAGTTGTCCGACCAGCCTACAAAACCAAGGGGCGTATCGAATCCGACCTGGATGTATGCGTTCAGGCTGGCCGTGATCTTGCCCGAGATGTCAAACAGACACAGAGGGCTCATGGAGAGATCGGCGATGACTTCCTTGGGCCGGAGCTTGCCGTCCATGCCGAAACCGTCGTCGTAAGCGGGTGGCGATTCTTCGCCCGGATCGTTGACGGCGAATTTGAGGTCTCCGTTGATTCCTCCGCCCACGCCCGCCGAAAGCACGATGACGTTCAGTGCCGCGTAGGCGCCGACGCCGAGTTTGGCCTCCGCGTAAGTCCTGGTGGGATCGTCGAGCACGTAGAAGCCGTCGAAAATGTCGGCGATGTCGGCCAGATGGAAGCCGGCATTGGCAAACTCCCTGATTCCGCCGGTGTCGTAGCCGCCGGAGAGATGAGCTTTGACTTCGGCGAAGGTGTTGCTGCTGTCGATGGTGCCTTTGAGCTCGACGCCGAGCGGGCCGAGGATGGGGAAGAACTCGTCCAATGGCGCTTTCAGGTCGAGCGTGGGGGTGTCGAAGGTAAAGAGGTCCACGTCCTTTCCAAGCAACAGGAAGAATGCCGTGGAGGGGTGGTCGAGCAGTGGGAAATGGATGCCGCCACCGTCGGCGCCACCGGCGCCGCCGAAATCGCCGGAGTTGAGGTGAGAGAGGAAATCGCTGGCGGCCTGCCCGGCGGGCCCGAGGCTGCCGAGGACGGAGCTCACGTCGGAGGCGTTGAAGTCGGTGAGGTTGACGCTGGAGAGGCTGCCGAGGCTGCGGATGTCGGCGCCGTTGACGTTCGAGGGGCCGCCGAGTTCGAAGCTCCCGAGGTCCATCAGGATGCTTCCGCCAACGGTGGGGATGTGATTGACGAGATCGTTGATGGAGTTGACGGTGTCGAGGAACTTGGTGCTGCCGCCGCTAAGGAAGTCGAGGACTTCGAGCAGTGAGACTTTGCTGTCGTGATTGGTGTCGAACTTGTCCCTGAGGAAGCCGATGTCCGAAAAGATCGGCATGCGCGTGTTGAGCACGTCGAAGAGCGGCTGGAGCGGATGGAGGATCGTCTTGACCTCGCTGACGATCGGCGTGACGAAGTTGCTGAAGAAGGTGCCGAGATCGAGCTGGACGTTGTTGAACTGGACGTCGGGCTCGGAGCCGCTGGAGGCCGTGACCCCCCCGCCATCGAGGGTGACGTTGGCGAGTTGCCAGGTGAGGTCGAGATCGGCCTGGAGGGAGGGGAACTGGGCGGAGCCGCCGAAGCTCAGGATGTTGTGAAGGTGGAGTTCGGCTTCGGCGTTGGCGGAGAGCGTGCTGTGACTGGTCAGGGATGCGAGGTTGCCGGGTTTGAGCTTGTCTCCGGTGACGCCCAGATCGGCCGAGATGGTGCCGACGAGCTTGGTGTTGCCCTGCGCGGTTCCGTCGGTGGCGTCGAGCTGCAGAAATCCCAGCGTTCCGCTGGCGTGCAGGCCGGGCGTGGTGATGTCGAGCGACAGGCTCAGCTCGGGATTGTCCCTGCCGAGGTCGATGTAGAAGAAGTCCGTGCTGTTGACGCCGATGTCCAGATGAACGTCGTAGTTCAACTGCGCCTGCACCGTGCCATCGAGTGCCAGGCCGAGGCCGGGCAGGCCGAGATTGAAACCGGGATCGAGGGCGGCGGTGAAGATCGTTCCCTTGATCTCGAGGTTCATGTCGATCTGCTCGGCGTTGCTCGCGGTTCCGTCGGTGTCGTATAGGGTGATGGGCACTTCAGAGGCGCTGGCGACGGAGGAAGGGAGGATGTTGGCGCCGGAAGGTCCCAGCGCCGTGAAGATCGCGTTCTGAACATCCACACCGGTGACGGATGCACCGGACAGGGTTTTGAGGGCGTTTTCGATGGTGGTGGCGACGGATTTGAACTTGTCGTTGGCGCCGCCGATGGCGTTCTTCACGCCATCGCCAACCAGCGGAAGGTTGCCGATCACTTCAGAGAATTGCGAGTCGATCTTGATGATTTCGCTGGCGAGGTCGTCCAGTTTGGAGACGGTTTGAAGAACGGTCTGGACCTCGCCGCTTGCGGTATTCAGCGGCGTGGTATTGGCAACGAGCGTGGCGCTGAGCAGAACGCGACGCTCCATCTCTTCAACGAGCATTTGCGTCGCGGCCCGCGTGGCCCGCGAGGCGCGCATGGCGCGGTGCGCGCTGGGCACGGACGGCATCTGAACGGCGCACACGGCGACCGGCACGAGAATCCAATAGAGAACCCATGACCCTTCCTTCCTGTGGAGTGGGCTGTATTGAGATATGGACGACTGCTTCCATAAGAGATAGCAGCACTTTGCCGGAGGTCAAACTAAAAGTTGCTGAGGACAAATTGGCATAACGCAAAGTGTGCGCAGGGGGAGGTCATGAAGGGGGAGAAGTCGTTGTCGCCGGGGCAGCGCTCGAAATGGAATCCTTCGTGGCTATACTCTCCGCCCTTGCGCGGCTTTGTGCGGCAAAGCGAAGTGCCTGTTGATGGCTGGGGCGCCTTGTGCCGCTGCTTTGTCCGGCAAAGGATCGCTGCGGCCGCAGCGCGTTCCCTCTTGAGTAAGGAGAATCCATGGCTACCAAGACGCTCGGCCAGGGCCGGCATACCTACGAACCGGTCCTGAACTGGGGGCAACTCCCGGCGGGCAAACGATTTGGAGATACCCACGGCGTATGCGAGACCGCCGACGGTCGGATCTTCATTCACACCGCCTCCCCTACCGGCGACTGCACCTGCATCTTTGATCCGGCAGGGAAGTTCATCAGCTCGTGGGGGCAGGAGTTTCCCGAGGGTTTCAAGGCGGGCGCCCATGGCATGCAGCTTCGCACCGAAGGCGGGAAGGAATTCCTCTATCTGGCCCCCACCAGCATGCACAGGATCTACAAGGCGACGCTCGAGGGGCAGATCGTGATGGAGATCGGCTATCCGAAGGAGGCGAAGGACGCCCAGGGCCAGACGTGCTATGGAGAAGAGAAGCAGTTCGTGCCGACCAATATCGCGTTTGGGCCTAACGGCGACTTCTACGTGGCGGATGGGTATGGGCTGAACTATGTCCACCAGTACGACATCCACGGGAAATACATTCGAACCTGGGGCGGGACCGGGAAGGACCTGGGGCAGATGCAGTGCCCGCACGGGATCTGGTGCGATACCCGGGAGCCGAACAACCCGATGATCGTCGTGGCCGACCGGGCGAACGTGCGGCTGCAGTGGTTTACGCTGGACGGCAAATTCATCAAGGCGGTCGATCACGAGCTGCGTCACCCCTGCCATTTCGATCAACGCGGGACGGATCTGCTGATCCCGGATCTGCTGGGGCGGCTGACGATCTTCGACAAAGACAACAGGCTGGTCTGCCATCTGGGGGACAATCCCGATCCGGCCAAGCGCGGGAACCACGGCGTGAAGCCGGAGGACCTGGTGCCGGGGGAGTTTGCCACGCCGCACCAGGCGATCTGGGACCGGGCGGGGAATATTTACTGCGTGGAGTGGCTGCCGTATGGGCGGGTGACGAAGCTGAAGCTGGTGAGCTGATGATGTCGGTCAATGTCGGGCAACATGGCGGCATGACCGAGAATCGAGGTCGATCAGGCTGACAAGTAGTGTCCGCCATCGGCTGACAGGATGATCGCGCCGTCGTCAACGAGGATGGCGTGTGCGCCCTCGGACAGCTTGGGGATGTTTGAGAACTCGGGCACCAAATGATGCATCGTTCCGCCGCCGCCGGCGAGCCAGACGTCGCCGTGGGTGGCTAGCGGAAGCAGCGGTGTGTCGAGGGGCCATTGGAGGATGTGGCTGGTCCTGGAGCTGCGGGTGATGATGACGCTGCCGGGGCGCAGGCCGATGAAGCGGTCGGTGACCAGATTCTTGCCGGCGGGGATGGCGTAGCTGCTGCCACCGAGCCAGACGCTGTAACCGGCCTCACTTCGCGGATCGATGCCGCTGACGGCGCCTGGGGTGGAGGGCGTCAGTTGCGCAGTTCCGCCATCGGTGGTGGAGACGAAGAGTTTACCTGAGAGATGTGCGGTGAAGGGCGCGGAGACCGGGTACCACGCCAGGCCGTCGGAGCCGTGTGTCATCGAGCCGACCTGCCAGTTCGCCGGCAACTGCACGATCTCGACCTTGGCAGACGCGGCATCGGATGATGACAGAACCGGTGGGACGAATGTCTGACTCGAGGCGTCCCACTTGCCGGTGCTGAGCCAGCCGGCGGGGCCGAGGGAGATGTTCCCAAATCCATTGGTGGCTGGGTGGACAGAAACGCTACTTGACGGATTGCCCACGCCCAGTCCGAGGTTGGCATCGATGACCCTGTAGTCGTCGCCGGTGATGATGGCGTCGTTGTCTCCGAGTACATGGATTCCGGCGTTATTCTGATAGTGGTCCAGGCTGGGATCCTGTGAGAGGCGGTTTTGCGCGGGGTTGTCTGTTTTGTTGGCATCCACCTTTCGCCAGATGTGGACCGGATCCCACCAGTCGGCGCCGTCGCCGCCGAGGCCGATGTCGTGTCCGTCGTCGGCGGTGTTCTTGTCGGTGTAGCCGTCGCCGCCGTAGAGATTGTCATTTCCGGCACCGCCGAGGAGCGTGTCGCTGTCTGACCCGCCGAAGAGGGCGTCGTCGCCGCTGTCGCCGAGGATGGAGTCGCGTCCGCCATAGCCGAAGATCAGGTCATCGCCACCTTCGCCGCGGAGGTAGTCGCCGGCGGAAGTCCCGTAAATGGTGTCGTTGCCGTTGCCGCCATAAACGAAGGTCCCGATGAGCAGGTCATTGCCGTCGCCGCCGTTGATGGTTGCGTGGCCGAGGGCTCTGACGGTGTCGTTCCCCGCACCGGCGATGATCGTGTCGCGTCCGCCGCTGTCGGTCACGGTGTCGTTGCCGCTGCCTGCGGAGACGAAGTCGTTTCCAGAGCCGCTGTTGATGTCATCTTTGGCTGAGCCGGTGCGGATCAGGTCATTGCCGCCGCCGCCCCCTACCGTGCTGGCGACCGATGCGACTGCCAGGATTCGGTCTCTTCCGCTTCCGCCGATGACGGTCACGTGTCCGCCATAAGCCCAGATTCGGTCGCTACCGGCCCCGCCGTTGACGGACACGTTGTATTTCATGGGGGCAAGCGAGCCGCCGACGCGCAGACGGTCGTTTCCGCCCAGGCCGTCGATGTTGATTTGCGTGATGGCGGACAGGGCGAAGTAGTGTGCCTCGCCGTCGTCGTCCACGACCAGGGCATTGGCGAAGGGGGACGCCGCCACGGAGATGCGGTCGGGCTGGTCGGTGCCCATGATGGTTAGAACGCCATTATCGAGGGTCGTGGAAAGAAGGAGACGCTGATCCAGCGTTTCCATGCAGGCGCAATGCGTTTTTGACCGACCCTTTGGCCCTGTCCGATTCATGCTGAGTACTCCCCGAGTTGACCGCCCTACTTTACCGATTTGAGGCGGGCTCGGCAATGGTTTTCTCCGATACGCGACATCACATTTTATATAGCGAATGTATGCGACATTGGATGGCTCGCAGGGAGGGCCGGGAGAGATCAGCGGCACAACTGACCGAAAGGAGTCGGTCATGCATCGCACGGATGCGATCGCGTGGGTTATCAGGTCTGCGCCGCTTCGCTGCGGCTTTCTCGGCCAAGACGCTGTCGATTCTCGTTGCCGCCGCCCTGCACGTCCAGCGGGCCTCGCTGGCCAACCTCGGCCGCTGTGCGTGGGCTCGACCAAGCCCAGATCAGGCGGGCTCGGTTCTGCTAACGACCGCGTCGAGCCGCCGACGCCATGCGGGGCATCGTCAAGCGGCTGGTGAAGAACCGTAAGAAGCCGCTGGTCGTGGCGTTGGACTGGGTGGACATCCGGGGATTTCAGACGCTGGTCGCGTGGGCGGTGCTGCGGGGCCGTTCGGTGCCGCTCTGCTGGTCGAGCACGAGTCCGTCTACGACGGGCACAAGAGCCGCAACGCTTCGAGGAGTCCTTGCTGTGGGCTGCGTTCGATGATCCTGTCGGTGAGGTGATCATTGGCGGACCGCGGGTTCGGCGCTGCCTGGCGGCGTTTCTCGCCGCCGGCTTCAGCTACGTGATCGCGTGCGCGAGGTCACGGTGAGCTCAGGGATCCACGGCAGCTGCTGGATACCGGTGCCAAGGGACGCAAGGTGCTCAAGGCGTGCCTACCGCGCCGACGGGGCCGACACGCGCCGGCGTGGGGCGTGGTGCGGGGCGTGCCGCGAAGGCCATGAAGCTCTGGAGACAGCACTGGCGAGCGGGGCCGAGCGAGCCACTTTGCGGCCGACGGGTTTGCACGGTGTTGGTACGGTGAGAGTACGGTGTAAGTCGGAGCTTTTGCACAAGCGGATGTGAATATGTTGTGTGGACTGTGCCCTGCCGCTGGACTGCCGGTTCGGTTATATCGTAATATTGCCATTAATGGCTTGGGGTCCGCTTGCATCGAGCGGCGCGGGGGATAGGCTGAAATGTGCTGTTCCACGTGGAACGCGGCGTTGCCTTCTCTCGGCGAGAAAGGAGTCTCGAATGTCCAAGCCCAAGCTGCCCCAGAAGCCACGTCTAGGCCGGGGACTCAATAGCCTGATCTCGATTTCGAAGCTGCCGGTTGAGGCGGATGTTTCCGCTGGGCAGAGCTCCACTGCCGTTGAGCATGGTGCTCAGCAATTGGAGGTTGCGGCCTCGGAGCAGATCCCGGGATCGTGGTCGGTTGAGATTCCGCTCGATCAGATTTCTCCCAATCCCCATCAGCCGCGGCGGCAATTCAACGAGGGGGCACTGGCGGAGCTGGCGGCAAGCCTCAAGAGCAATGGCCTGATCCAGCCTGTGATCGTGCGGAAGATTGATGGGCGGTATCAGCTCATCGCCGGCGAGCGGCGCCTGCGGGCGGCCAGGCTCGCGGGACTTTTGGCCATCCCGGCGATCGTTCGGGACATCGATGCGTTCTCCCAGGCACAACTGGCCTTGGTGGAGAACATCCATCGCGAGGACCTGAACGTGATGGACCGGGCGGCGGCCTATCGGGCGCTGATGGATCAACTGGGTTTAACCCAGGCGGAGTTGGCTCAGCGGCTGGGCGAGGATCGGAGCTCGATCGCGAACTATCTGCGGCTGCTTGATCTGGCGGAGCCTGTGAAGCAGCTTGTCCGACAGGGGAAGCTCTCACTCGGGCATGCGAAGATTCTGGCAGGGGTGTCGGACATCCTGGAGCAGGAACGGCTGGGCAATACGGTTGTCGGTCAGGAGCTGTCGGTCAGGAACCTTGAGCGAATCATCCAGAACCCTGCCGGCCCCCCACCGCCGCCCGGCAAGGGCGAGCCGTCGGCCCACATCCAGGAACTGGAGAAGTCGTTCAGCCGGCAACTGGGCATGCGCGTGCAGATCCGGACGGTGGCCAGGAACGGCAAAGGCCGGTTAATCATCCACTACGCCTCGCTGGATCAGTTCGACCAGCTTCAGTCACGGTTGGGGATTCAGGGCGAAGAAGTCTAGTTCCACGTGGAACAACAGGGCCTGTCTGCCTGCGTCCGACGACGTCGGACGTGTGACAGGCATTGGTATTGCGGCATGGCAGCCATCAGCCAGGGCGTCTGATGGGAGTCTGCCATGACGGAACCGAACCGGAAACCCAGTCAAACCCGCGAAGAAGAGCCTGGGAGTGATGGTGTTCAAACGGCCTAGTGGTGGTGGTTCTTCGCGGTCCTCTGCCTGGCTGCGTTGATCTGGGTCGGATCTACGCGGCTTGAGCAGCCCCCTATTTGAACACCCCTGCCGCGCCCCAGAAGCCGGCCGTGGGACCGAAAGGCTGTGCTGCGATCTTTGAGGCACTGTCGCCAGGGTCTAGGATGCTTGCCGTTCCATCTGAAGCCGAGCCGGGCAGATTCTCCGCATCGATACAAGCGACGACGCAGGCGGGAAGTCAATGAGTTTGTTTTATGAATAGTAATTGCTGCTCTTGTCCGCCCCGTGTCTGCCAGTAGATTATAGGACTCAAGCCCGCACGGACGCCGGGCCGATCAAATAGAGGTTCATTTCAACGCCATAGGCATGGAGGCTGACATGGCAACCGCCTGGCAGACGCTGGAAGAAGCGGCCCTGACACTGGGGATCTCATCACGCACATTGCACCGCCGGATTGCAAAGGGCGAGTTTCAGACGCGCCTGGAGAATGGCAGACGCGAAGTGCTGGTCAGCATCGCCGAGCCGCAGATTGATGGCGCACAGCTTGGTGTTGGGCGCGGGGCGGCGAACGTGTCGGACGCTGCGGCTGATGCAGTTGACGTGATCGGGGCCGGCAGCGGCAGGGAGGGTGGCGAGTTGTCTGCCGACGTGCAGAGCACGATGCTTATGCTGCACGAAGACCGCATCCGTCGGACGGATTTGGCACTGATGGCATACCAGCAGTCGGTCAACGTCTCGGCAATCAACGCCCGGCAGGCGCGGATCAGCTCGCGGGTGGCCTGGGGGACGGCGGGAGCGCTTGCAGCCATGCTGTTTGTGTGCGTGACATGGGCGACACACCGGGTCACTAAAGCCCAGGCGGACATGGAAAACCTCAATGGACAAGTCAAACAGCTGTCTACCGCGGCGGACATGCGGCAGCAGGAGGCGGACCGGCTTCGACTGGATGTGGAGATCGCGCGGGTGGCGTCGGCTCGAACGGAAGGGCAGCTGACGGCGGCACAGGCGCAAATCGCGCAGGCTGAGTCAGGAGGCGGCCAAAGCCAAGGCGGCGGCCGCCAGGGCGCTTGGGGCGTCGGCGATGAGCGCGGCGACGACGGAGCCGGCGGCAACGCAACCGGTGGTGCGGTAGGGAAGCAAAAGGCGGTGGCAGCCGCGCTGTCGGACAATTCCATCTTGCACGTAAATACGGAACTGGCGGTAGGATGGCGCCAATGGCAGCCGTCATGACCGACATGTCCGACACTATTGACATCGCCATTGTGGGCGGGGGACCGACAGGGTTGTTTGGCGCGTTCTATGCGGGGCTGCGGCAGATGTCGGTGAAAATCATCGACTCGCTCGATGTGCTGGGCGGGCAACTGGCAACACTCTATCCGGAAAAGTACATCTTCGACGTGGCGGGGTTTCCCAATGTGCTGGCGAAGGACCTGGTGCGAGACCTGGTCGCGCAGGCGATGGTGTACCGGCCGGTGGTGTGCCTGGGTGAGCAGGTGCGAACGTTGGACTTTGATCCGCAAAGTGCGATCTATCAAATCCGGACCTCGCGGGGGGTTCATGGGGTGAGGTCCATCCTGATCGCGGCGGGCGTGGGATCATTTGCGCCGAAGAAGCTGCCAGTTTCCGCAGCGGAGAAGTATGAGGGACGGGGACTGCATTACTTTGTGAGCAATCCGGAATCGTTCTGCGAAAAAAAACTGCTGATCGTCGGTGGGGGGGATAGCGCTGTGGACTGGGCCAACGCGCTTTGGCCGATCGCGAGCCAGGTGACGCTGATTCATCGGCGGGATCGGTTTCGGGCACATGAGAATAGCGTGCGGAAGCTTGATGAGTCGTCGGTGGATGTGCGCGTGTTCTATGAGCTCAAGTCAATTGAGGGAGATGGCCGGATCGAGCGGGCCGTGATCTATGACAATCGTAGTCATGAGGAGCAAACGATCGAGGTCGATGCGGTGCTGGTCAATGTCGGTTTCGAAAGCTCGCTTGGGCCGCTGAAGGATTGGGAGTTGGAGATCGAAGGTGGGCAGATCAAGGTCGATTCGATGATGCAGACGAACCGGCCTGGGATCTATGCGGCAGGCGACATCTGCACGTTCCCGGGGAAGCTGAAGCTGATCGCGACGGGTTTTGGCGAGGCGTGTACGGCGGTGAACTTTGCCAAGCACTATCTCGATCCCAAAGCGAATATCTTCCCCGGGCACAGCACGAACATGAGGCGCTAGGGGGACAAAAGCACTTTGGACGACAAAGTTGGCGATATCCTGGACTTGACCCAGCCGGCATTGAAGCGGAACGAATTGCATTATCCCGTGGGATCACTTGATGTTATACGGCTTATACGTGATTCCCTCGCACCAGGTTGAGCAGCCCCCTGCTTGCGGGGTGCGTTTGTGGGACCTGCTACCTGCTATTTGCACTACAGCGCCAAGCTGGAGAGTTCAGTCCAGAACTGCGGTCAAAACAGGATCAGACAAGGACTTACGAACGATCCAGCGCTGAAGTGCTCAAAGGGCCCCTCTGGCCGCTTTGCCGGTGCGGCAAATTGTCATGTTCGGACCACCATGTCGTCAGATCGGGCAAAAACGGGGTCGGCGGCCGGGTGGGGAGGGTACGGTACTACAACGGTGAGAGTACGGTGTGGGCCGGGAGGAGATTTGGGCGCTACTTGGGAGCGGAATGTCCTCTGCTGGGATGCTTCTTCACCAACGGGCTGGTGATCATGTTGCCTGGATGAGAGGGGCCATGCTCCTACCCTTAGCGCAGGGTTCAAGGCGTTGCCGAAGCGACCGGGAGGCCCTGTAGGGCTTGCGGCGAGCCAGCGCTGTAGGGCGCCTCGATGGTGCGGGAGAGGGTTCTGTCAGACGCGTTCGGTCCTTTAACTCTGCATCCCGGCGTCGGCGATTCGAGGGTAGAAACGGCGAGCAAAAACATGAGCGGATAAGGACTTGAGAAGGATCCAGCGCTGTAGTGTTTGGAGGGAATCCGAATGAACACTATTGGCTGAAATTTGCGGTTTAGATCCGCGGGGCGGGCGGTTTTGGGGCCGGAAGTTCAACGGTATTGCTACGGTGTGAGTACGGTGTAGCCCGACAGCATGCCGAATGGGGATTGTGAGCGTCCCGTCATGGCTCGCGACGTGTGCGGTTTGGCGTGATTCTGGCAGGCCAGGTTGAGCGGCCCGACTTACGGGACGCTTCCTTGCGGCCTGCGATTTAAGTGGAATCCGTATTACGCCCACTTTCAGTTTTGGTGGGAGTGGCTTTGCGCAGCAAAGTGGGGGGGGGTGGTTGAATGGGGCGTCAGCACAGAACGTGAGGTTGGGTGTGGAGTGGGCGAGGTAGGGGAGGTCGCGGTGCGGGATCTGATGTCATTGCGGGGTCATGGTAGCCAGAACCGGGCGGCCAGGTACATCTATATTTGGGACGGCGACCTCTTATGATGGTGTCGGATGGCCGTGACGACGAGCATTTCCCTTGACACGATCCGCGAATGCGGCGTTGTTGGCGCTGGTGGGGCGGGATTTCCCACGGATGTGAAGCTCAAGGCAAGTGCCGACACGATCATCCTGAACGCCGCCGAATGTGAGCCGCTGCTGCATAAGGACAAGGAGGTGCTCAAGCATTTCGGCGACGACGTACTTGCGGGGCTGGAGGCGGCGCGGCAACTGGTTGGGGCGGACCGCGCAGTTCGTGGGAATTAAAGGGAAATATCACGATGTCATCGATGCATTGACGCCGAAGCTGGGAGCAAGGACGCGGATTGTCGAGCTGACCGACAGTTATCCGGCGGGCGATGAATTCATCCTGGTGTACGATGTCACGAAGCGCATCATCCCGCCGGGGAAGATCCCGCTGAATGTCGGATGCGTGGTGATCAACGTCGAGACGGCGCTGAACATCGCGCGAGCGCGGCCGGTGACGACGAAGTTTCTCACGATCGCCGGTGCGGTGAGGGAACCTTGCACGATCGGGATTCCGATCGGGACGACGTTCGCGGATTGCATCAAGCTGGCCGGCGGGGCGGATGTTCCGGATGCGGTGGCGCTGGTTGGTGGGGCGATGATGGGAAAGTTTTGCGATGATCTCTCGCAACCGGTGACCAAAACGACGGGGGGATTGATTGTATTGCCGCGGGATCATCCGCTGGTGCATCGATATACGCTGCCGTGGAAGGCAATCGCGACGATCGGGGCGAGCTGCTGCGATCAGTGCACGTTCTGCACGTTTTTCTGCCCGCGGTATCTGTTGGGGCATCCGATCGAGCCGCACAAGGCGATGCGCTCGCTGGGCTTCACGCTCATGGGCGAGGCGAACGTCATCGGCACGCAGTTCTGCTGTGAGTGCAACCTGTGCACGATGATGGCGTGTCCGGAGGACCTTGACCCGAAGAACGTCTGCACGACGAATAAGCAGAAGCTGATCAGCGCGGGGACGCGCTGGAACGTCGAGGCGGATCCGGACCGGGCGGAGTTGCATCTGGAGAATCGTCGCGTGCCGATTCCGCGGCTGATTCAGAAGTTGGGGTTGCACCGGTTTACAAATAGAGGGCCGCTGGTGGAGCAGAATTTTGAGCCGACGCGCGTTGTCCTGCCGCTGAAGCAGCATGCGGGGCCGCCGGCGCGGGCAACAGTCAAAGCAGGGGATCGCGTGTCCCGCGGCGACGTGATTGCCCGGCCTGAAGAGGGGAAGCTCGGGGCGGTGTTGCATGCGAGCATCAATGGCACGGTGACGAGCGTGAACGGCGCGGTGGTGATCGATTCGTAGAAGCGAGACTGTTATGGCGACGGCACAGGCAATCGGCATGATCGAGCTGACCAGCATTGGCATCGGCCACCTGATCCAGGACGCGATGCTCAAGGCGGCGGATGTGAGGCTGCTCATGGGCCGATCGATCTGCTCGGGGAAATACATCGTCGTTGTGGGCGGCAATGTGGCGCCGGTGCAGGCGGCGGTTCATGCGGGGCTGGAAGATGCGCCGGACGGAGTGATCGATCACATCGTAATCCCCAATATTCATCCAGACGTCTTTCGCGCGCTCGGCGACATGGTGCAGGTCAACGTGGGGGCCAAGGGGGAAGTGCCGTCGCTGGGAATCGTGGAGACGTTTTCCGCCGCGAGCGCGCTGGAGGCAGCCGATGCTGCGGCAAAGGCGGCGAATGTTACGCTCTTTCGCATTCACATTGCCATGGCAATGGGCGGCAAAGGGCTGGTCATGATGTCCGGCAGCGTCTCCGATTGCCGCTCCGCGGTCGAGACGGCGGCGGAGATCGTGAGGGAGAAAGGATTGCTCGTGTCCAAGGTGGTGATTCCGCGGCCGAGCCGGGAACTCTTTGCCGAACGGATTTGACGAGGCGATCCGGCATTCTGGATATGCGGACTTGCAGCCTACAATTGGCCCGTGTTCTGGCTCTACTACTTTTGTCTGGTTGCGATTCTCCTGGCGGGGTTGTTCGCGGTGATTCTCAGCCTGCCGGGGATCTGGTTGATGATCCTGGCGACCATCGCGTATGCGGCGCTGACGGGGTGGCGGTACATCGGGTTTTGGGCGCTGGTATTTTTCGTCTTGCTGGGGATCATCGCGGAGATCCTGGAGACGAGCGCCAGCGGAGCGGGTGCGAAACGCCACGGCGCCTCGCGGCGGGGGATGGTCGGCGCAATTGTCGGGGGAGTCATCGGCGCGATCGTGCTGTCGTTCGTGATTCCGATCCCCGTTCTGGGAACGTTCATCGGTGCATGCCTGGGCAGTCTGCTCGGCGCGATGCTGGTGGAGCTGTCGATCGGGAAGGAACTGCAGCACTCGCTGCGGATTGGAATCGGTGCGGCCCGCGGGCGCATGATCGGGATGTTCTGGAAGCTCGGCATCGGCAGCGCGATGGTCCTGATCATCGGGTTTGCAGCGCTGCCGATCGGGCGGAGGCCGGCCAGCGCGGCGCCGACGACGGCTGCGATAACGGCGCCTGTCAGTAGACCGAGCTCATCGCCGTAATCGGCAAGCCTTTCGCTTGGGGTCTGGCGCAGGCACAATAGCTGCGCTGTTTCAGTTCTCAGTGAGTTCCTGAATCCGGGCGTCTTATGTCGGTTCGCTTTGTCATCGGTCGCGCAGGCACGGGCAAGACCCGGCACTGTTTCGACGGCATCGTTCGCGCGATGAAGACGGATCCCCTGGGGCCGCCGATCTTCTGGATTCTGCCGAAGCAGGCGACGTTCTCGGCCGAGCGCGAGCTGACGTGCAATTCCGGGCTGGATGGGTTTTGCCGGTGCCGCGTCGTCTCGCTGGATCAGCTCGGGCGGGAGGTACTGGAAGAATGTCGCGGCGGGGCGATTCCGGAGATCACCGGGCTGGGACGACAGATGCTGCTCGGGCATCTGCTGCGGAAGCTTCAGCCGCAGCTCAAGTTCTTCACGGGCGTGGCAAGGCAGCCGGGGCTGGCGGCGCGTCTCGATGCGACGTTCGCGGAGTTTGATCGTTGTGGGAAGGACGACGAGACCCTGGAGAACCTCGCCGACGAGCTGCGCAGTTCCGGCCGGGATGACCTGGAAACGCGACTGCTGGCAGACAAGGTGGGGGATTTTCATCTGCTCTATCGGGCGTATCGCGACTTCCTGGGGAGCGAGCGAATCGATCCGCATCGACGGCTCAAACAGGTGCTCGATTGTGTCGCGGAGAGTCGACAGCTCCGTGGAGCCACGGTTTACGTGGATGGGTTTCTCGAATTCAGCGACATCGAGCGGCAAATGCTGACGGCGGTCGCGAGAGCGGCTGAGGCGATGGAGATCGCGCTGCTGGCTGATCCGGCGAGCAAGACAATCGAGGATGTTCATCATCTGCCAAACGAGGGAAGCTTGTTTTACCGGCTGGAGGAGACGTACCGGCGGCTGGTGCTGAGCTTCACGGAAGGGGGGATCAAGATTGAGTCGCCGATGTTGTTGTGGGAAGCGAGGAGCTTTGCCAATCCGGCGCTGGCGGCGCTCTGAGCAGCGGCTGTTCTCCGAGGGCATCGAGGCGTTTGCGGATGCGAAGGATGTGGAGCTGATCGAAGCGCCCGATCGCCGGGGCGAGGTGCGGGTGGTGGCACGGCGTATTCGGGATCTGTTGCGCGGCGGACTGCACCTGCGCGACATCGCAGTGCTCGTGCGGGACCTGGAACACTATCACGAGCTGATTGCGGCGGGATTTGGCGAGCACGGAATCCGGTTCTTCGCAGACCGCCGGCGCACGGCAGCGCATCACCCGGTGCTTCAGTTCGTGCGGTCACTCTTTGCGCTGGCGCGAGGGAATTGGCCGCACGAGGCGGTGATGGCGCTCGTCAAGTCCGGGCTGGCGGGGCTGTCGCCCGAAGAGGCAGATGAGCTGGAGAATTACGTGCTTCTGCATCGGATTCACGGCAGCGCCTGGAGTGATGCAGAGACGTGGACGTATACGCGGAGCGTGCGACGCGATGAAGACGATAACGAGGCGTGGTCGCCGGAACGGGCGGTCGCCCCGCGGATGGACCAGCTTCGGCGGCGGCTGGTGGATCGAATTGTGCCCTTTCTAGATCACGTTCGCCGGCCGGTGAAGGTGCGGGAGATCATCGGCGCATTGTTCGATCTCTTTAAAGCGTTCGAAATCCCTCAAGCGCTGTCGCGCTGGATGGAGGATGCGACGGCCGCGAACGAGATTGAGCAGCGCGATGAGCACGAGCAGGTCTGGTCGGAGCTGGTCGAGCTGTTCGATCAGATGGTGGACCTGCTCGGCGATGAGACAGTGGAGCTGGCCGATGCGGTGGAGATCCTCGAAGCGGGGCTGGAGCAGTTCGATCTGGCGCTGACCCCGCCGACGGTGGACCAGGTGCTGGTGGGGCAGGCGGACCGTACCCGCATGAACTCGGTCAACACGGTGTTTGTGCTGGGTTTGGGCGACGGGCAGTTTCCGCGGATTCCGCGCGAGGATTCGGTACTGTCGGATTCGGAGCGCAAGAGCCTGCGACGGCGGGACCTCTTTGTCGATCCCGACAGTGAGCGGCAACTGCTGGATGAGAACCTCTTCGGCTACACCGCGTTCACGAGGGCGACGCATCGCCTGGTCGCAACCCGCGCGATTGCGGATGAAGCGAATCGGCCGCTCGCGCCGTCGAGCTTCTGGGATCGGCTGCGGGCGCTGTTTCCGGATATTGAGCCGAGTCTCGAACCACGCGAGGCCGATGCGCTGGCGGAGGATATCGCGACGCCCAGGCAACTCGTCACGGCGCTGATGCGATGGGCGCGGCTTCCGGATTCGAGTGAGGGCGAGTCGGCGCCCTGGCCGCAGTTGTATCAGTGGCTGGCGACGCATGATTGCTGCGAAGACGCGATCGACACGATGCGCTTCAAAGCGTGGAAGGCACTGAGCTATCGGAACGATGCAACGCTCGCGAGCGAAGTGGCGGGGGAGTTGTTCAAATCACCACTCAACGCCAGTGTGACGCGGATCGAATCTTTTGCCAATTGCCCGTTCAAGCACTTTGCGGGTTACGGCCTGTCCCTGCGCAAGCGCGAAGAAGAAGACGTGACCAACATGGATCTCGGGAACGTCTATCACCAGATCCTGGAGCGGCTGGTGCTGGAAAGCCTGCGGAAGCGGCAGGACTGGTGCACGATCGAGCCGCGGATGACACAGGCGATGATCCGCGAATATGCGAAGGAGGTGGGCAAGTCGCTTCGCGGCGAGTTGCTGCTCAGCAGCGCACGGAATCAGTATCTGCTTGCGCGGGTTGAGAAGACGCTCGAGCAGGTGGTGGCGACGCAGCGCGAAGTGCTCCGCCGCGGCGCATTTCGGCCGAAATACACGGAGCTTGGTTTCGGGACGGAGGACGCGAAGCTGCCGGCGTATGCGATCCGGACGCCGCAGGGCCGGGAGATACTGCTGCGGGGGAAGATCGATCGCGTCGATCTGATCGAGGACCAGGCGGCATTCGCGGTGATCGATTACAAGCTGACCGGGCGGGCGCTGTCGCTTCAGCGAGTCTATCACGGACTGTCGCTTCAGCTTCTGACGTATCTGCTCGTGCTGCAAAAGAGCGGCCAGAAGCTCGAAGGGAAGAAGCTTACGCCGGTGGCGGCGTTTTACGCTCAACTGCTGCGCAGTCTGGAAGCCGTCGAGCATCCGGAAGACGCGACTGACCCGGGCGATCCACTGTTTGCATTGAAGATCAAGCCGCGGGGGATCTTTGATGGACGGTACATTCGCTCGCTGGATTCAGAGCTGGAAAAGGGTAAGTCGCAAGTCGTCGGCGCCTACGTCAAAGCGGATGAGGATTTCGGCTATCGTGATTCATCGGATGTGACGACGGCAGAGGAATTTGCGGCGCTTCTGCGTTTTGTCGAGAAGAAGATCGCATTACTCGCCGACCAGATCAGCGACGGCAACATCGCGGTACGGCCCTATCGCATCGGGCGGCAGTCGCCTTGTCCGCAATGTGAGTTCCGCGCGGTTTGCCGGTTCGATGTAGGCGTCAATCAGTACAACCCACTGGCTGCGATGAAGCGAACTGCGGTGCTGGCGCAGGTGCTCGAGGAGGCCAGTGATGGCTGCTAGAAGGGCACTTGAGCTTACGGCCGAGCAGCAGCTTGCGGTGCGCACGACCGGCAAAAGCCTGCTCGTCTCGGCGGCGGCGGGGTCGGGAAAGACCGCGGTGCTGGCGGAGCGCTGCGCATATCTGGTCTGCGAGGCCAAAGACCCCTGCAACGTCGATCAGCTTCTGGTCGTCACCTTCACCGACGCGGCGGCGGCGGAAATGAAATCCCGAATCGGCCGGACGATTCGCGAGCACGTGGCGCAGCGCCCGAGTTCGCGCCTGATCCGGCAGTTGGCCCTGATCGACCGGGCGCAGGTTTCCACGCTTCACGGCTTCTGTGCTAAGCTCATCCGGCAGCACTTTCACCTACTCAATCTAGATCCTGCGTTCACCGTGCTGGATGGGGATGAGGTGTCGCTGTTGCGGACAGAGATCGCGCGCCAGCTCTTCGAAGATCGCTACGAAACTGACGAAAGCGGCGAGTTCCAGGCATTCATCGACGCCTACGGCGACGGCAAGGATGAACGCCTGATCCGCCAGACCATCGCGACTCATGAATTGCTTTTCTCGCTGGTCGATCCGGACGGGTGGATCAGGCGGGCGCTTGGGCGGATCGATGAGGCATGCGCGGGGAAGATCGAAGACTCCGAGCTCGGACGTGAATTATGTCAGCAGATCGACCAGCGGCTAGCGGGCGTGCTTCAGCGATGCCGTGATGCGTATAAGACGCTTACGCCGCAGAAGCCGTTCGCCAAATACGTCGAGCAACTCACGGAACTTGGACTCATCCTGCGGCACTGGCAGGAGATGCTCCAAAGCGACGGCCTCGACGCGCTCTGCGAGGAATCGAATATCGAGTTGCCCAAGCTGCCGACCGTCAGCAATTCCGTTCCGGGTAAAGAAGCTGCCAAGAGTCTGATCGATTCGGTTCGCGATGAGCTTAAGCCGGACGGGCCGCTTCGTTCGATCCTCCGGTTCAACCGTGACCAGTGGACCGAGGGGATGAAGTCAATGCGGCAGAGCGCGAAAGTCTTTCTCTCGCTCGTCGAGGAATTTGGGCGGCGCTATCGGAAGGAGAAGAACGGCAGCCGCACGATTGATTTTTCGGATTTGGAGCGGTTTGCGCTCAAGGCGCTCTCGGAGCCGCGAGAGTCGGACGGTGGTGCATTGAAACCATCGCCGGTCGCCCGGCTGCTCCACAGGCAATTCCGCCACGTCCTGGTGGACGAGTACCAGGACATCAATGAAGTGCAGGATGCGATCCTGACGCTCATGAGCACGGAGTGTCTTTCCGAAAAGAGCCGAAAGAACTCGCCGACCAACCTTTTCACCGTGGGCGATGTCAAGCAATCGATCTATCGGTTCCGTCTGGCTGAGCCGCATCGGTTTCTCGAACGCCACGCGCGGTTTCTCAATGGAGATGCGTCGCATGGACTGGTGATCGATCTCCAGGCGAACTTTCGCAGCCGGGCACCATTGCTTGATGCGCTCAATCAGGTTTTCCAGAGATTGATGACACGATCCGCCGCCGAGATCGAATATGACCGGACGCAGCAGCTCAATCCCGGGTTGAAATATCCATCTGCCGATGGTGATGCCTGCTTCAACGGTTCGCCGATGGAGCTGCATTTGCTGCCGAAGGATGTCGCGACAGAATCGGACGATGCATCCACATCCGCCTCCGCTGACGAAGAAGAACTCGATCGCGCCGAGCGCGAGGCACTGCTCGTCGCGCGTCGCATTCTCGCGCTCACCGGCCGCGACGGTTCGCCTGCAAGGTTCGTCTGCGAAAAGCAGCCGGATGGAACGCTCTCACCGCGCCCGAGTCAAATTCGCTGATTGCGTCATCCTCCTTCGCTCGATGCGCTACAAGGCCGACCAGTTCGCCGAAATCCTTCGCGGTTCAGGTATTCCAGTGCATAGTGAATCCGGAACCGGCTACTTCGATTCGATGGAAGTGCGCGATGTCCTCTCGCTGCTGAAAGTGCTCGACAATCGCCGGCAGGACATTCCGCTCGCGGCGTTTTTGCGTTCGCCGATCGCTTCTCTGGCCAACCCCGAGGATGCGCTGCGCGGGTTCGCCTGGCGTATCCGAATGCCAAGGCAGTCCCGTTCCACGAGGCGGTCATCGCGTACGCCCGCGAGTACGATGACGATCTCGCGGCCGCGCTGAAGAATCTGCTCGCCCAGCTCGACCGCTGGCGCGAGATGTGTCAGCGCCGCCCGCTTGCCGAGCTCCTTTGGGAAATCTATGGCTCGACCGGCTATCTCGCCTTCTGCACGGGCCTGGCCGATGGGCAGCAGCGCGTAGCGAATCTGATCGACCTGCACGAACGCGCCCGCCAGTTCGGCTCCTTCCATCGCCAGGGGCTGGCACGGTTTCTCGAATTTCTCGATTCCCTGCAATCCGAATCCGATCTCGGCCAGCCGCCTGTCGTCTCGGGTGGAGAAGACGTCGTGCGCATCATGTCGATCCATCGTTCGAAGGGGCTCGAATTCCCGGTCGTGATCCTGCCGGACCTGGGCAAGGCGATCAACCTCTCCGACTGCTCCGGATCGATCCTCGTCGATCGCGAAGCCGGCCTGGGCTTGTCCGCCATCGACCGGGCGAAGCAGATCCGATACCCCTCGCTGGCGTCGATGCTTGTGGAGACGCGCCTGCGAAAACAGAGTCTGGCCGAGGAGCTGCGCGTGCTTTACGTCGCGATGACGCGGGCGAAGGAGCATCTGATCCTCGTCGGCACCTCCACCGACTCCAAGATCGACGGCTGGGCGTCACGATTTACAGACCACCCCGGTGCGTTCGCCGCCGACACCATCCTCGCCGCCCGCACGATGCTCGACTGGATCGGCCCCGTCTCCGCGGCAAGCCCTTCGATCTTCGAGGTTCATCGCTACAGCGCTCAGGACATCGCGGCCTGGCTCAGCGCCCAGTCGCTGCGCCCGGCCGAGTCGAAGCGGCAGCAGGTACTCGCCAAACTGGAGCCGCTCAAGCCCGAGCCCGCGTCCGATCCGGTCGCCGATACAGTGCTGGAACGTCTTAGCTGGCGGTATCCCTTCGAGAAGTTGTCGCGAACGCCCGCAGTGCAATCGGTGACGTCGATCATGAAGGAATCGCACGCAGTCTTCCCCGCAAAATCGCCAGCGCGCCAGGCAATCGCGGAATTCAGGCCGAAGCTTCGCACGCCTCGCACGCTGGAGATCGATACCGTGGCGGACGCTGTGGAAGTCGGTTCGGCCATGCACCTGCTACTGCAGCATCTCGATTTCTCACGCCCGTGTGACACGGGCGACCTGCGGGCGCAGCTCGATTCACTTTTGGCCCGACGGCTGATCCCCCCCGGGTCAGCGAGAATGGTCGACCTCGACAGCATCTGCTGGTTCGTCTCCACGCCGGTAGGGGGGCGATTGCGCCGGCACCACCACGACATCCGCCGGGAACTCGCGGTTTATTTCCCGCGCAGTCCCGAGGATGCGCCAGCATCCGCATCCCCCGCCGATCGTGTGATGATTCGCAGCCGGATTGACGTGCTTCTCCCCACACCCGACGGCGTGCAGATCGTGGATTACAAAACCGACCGGGTAACCCGGCAGACGATTGATCAGTGCATCGAGGCTTACCGCCAACAGATGGATCTCTATCGCGAAGCGATCCAAGCCCTCCTCGGTCAGCCGCCGGCCACCATCCATCTCGTTTTCCTCCACCCGCGAATCATCCACAGCATCTAAATCGTAGCTAATCCACCGGCTTTACCGGTGAGAATTCATGAGGCTCTGCCGTTCCGGCGTCGTCAGGGATAGACGGTCCTCCTTGAGGAAAGCCCCGAAGGGCGAAAGGAGAACCGTCATGAAAGATTGGCAAAGCCAAGCCCACATGAAGTGGGAGTGCAAGTACCATGTTGTGATCCTGCCAAAATACCGCAGGAAGGAGTTGTACGGAAGGACGCGTCGTGCGATCGGCAAGATTCTTCGGGAACTGTGCCGGCAAAAGGACGTGGAACTGGTGGAAGGCAAAGCGATGCCGGACCACATTCACATGCTGCTCAGCGTTCCCCCCAAGTACAGCATCGCGATGACGATGGGGTGGCATTACCTGCGAAGCCACTATTGGTCCAACAGGCTATACCCAACGTGGGAAGACCTTCGCCAAGCCGCCGTTGCCGCCTGGCGTGCCCCCTGCCTCGTGCCGCAGTTAATCAAGTCGGCCTGCGCCGACACGACGCTGCGCGCGAATTAAGTGGGATCCGTATAATACCGCTTCCACTTTTTGCTTGTGCGCTGTGCGCGAGCGATGAGTTTGTGTCATGATGTGCGGAACCTGGCAAGGAGGCCGCATCATGCACGTGGTGGAGCATCACACTGTGGAGGAATTACATACGCTGGCACGATCGGAACACGATCCCAAGATGGTGACCCGCCTGCACGCCGTCGCTCTGGCCAAGAGGGGGAAGTCGGCACCGCAGGTGGCCGAGGAGTTTGGCTACAGCCGCCGCGGCGTGCAGTTCTGGGTCAAGTGGTACAACGAGGGCGGCGTAGAACATTTGCGCAATGAAGGCGGGCAGGGCCGCAAGCCCCCGCTGGCCGCATCGGAACAGCAGCGGCTCAAGCAGCGGTTGGATGGCGGGCCGGTCCCGGAGAAGGACGGCGGCGTCTGCACGCTGCGTGGTGTGGACGTGCAGCGCATCCTCAAAGAGGAGTTCGGCAAGGTCCGCTGCCTCAGCGCAGTCTACAACCTGCTGCACGCGATCGGGTACAACGACCTGGTTCCACGCCCGCAGCACAAGGATGCGGACCCGGCGGCACAGGAGGCTTTTAAAAAAAGTGCCCGGAACTGATCGAGCAGATCGCCCAGCAGCATCCGGACAAACGCATCGAGATCTGGTTCCAGGATGAAGCCCGCTTTGGTCAGCAAGGCACGCTGACGCGGGTGTGGGCGCCGGTGGGATCGCGACCGCGGGCGGTGAAGCAGACGCAGTATGATTACCTGTACGTGCTGGGGGCGGTTTGTCCGAAAACCGGGAACACCGCCGGTCTGCTGGCGCCGAACCTGAACACGCAGATCGTCAACGCCTTCTTCGATCAACTCTCAAAGGAGATTGCCCCGGACGTGCATGTGGTGCTGATCTGGGATCAAGCCGGCTACCACATCTCCGGCGGGTTGAAGGTGCCGGCGAACGTGACGCTCCTCAACCTTCCACCGCGCTCGCCGGAACTGAACCCGACGGAGAATCTCTGGCACTGGTTCCGCAGCCATTACTGGTCGAACCGAAGCTACGCCAACTACGATGCCCTGCGTGAAGCGGCCTGCGATGCCTGGCAACGATCCTGCCTCGACCCCGAGTTGATCAAAAGCGTCTGTGCAGTGCCCTGGCTTCCAGAGCGCAACTGAAAACTAGAAGCGGTATAAGTCGCGTGTCAACTGGGTGTAGATCGGGTGCTAAAATAAGGACTTATGAACGGTCCTTACGCGGCATTGACCCCACGGCCGGTTCAGTTCGCCCGCGTTTGCCAGTTCGCGACGATCTCCTGGAAAATATCATCGAGCGACTTGGTGATATCCCAACCCGGGTAGTGCTGCTTCATCTTCGAGAGATCACTGATGTAGCAGATGTGGTCGCCGGCCCGGTTCTGGTCTACATATTGGTACTGCATCTTCTTGCCGGACAGCGCGGCGACACGGTCGAAGGCTTCGAGGATGGAGCAACTGTTGTTGCGGCCGCCGCCGATGTTGTACACCTCGGCGATTCTTGGATTCTTCCAGAACGCGTGAATGAAGCGGGCGACGTCGAGCGAGTGGATGTTGTCCCGAACCTGCTTGCCTTTGTAGCCGTAAACCTTGTAGAGCTTGCCCGTGAGGTTGCACTTGACCAGGTAGCTGAGGAAGCCATGCAGTTCGACGCCGCTGTGGTTCGGGCCGGTGAGGCATCCGCCGCGGAGGCAGCAGGTTCGGATGCCGAAGTAGCGGCCGTACTCCTGCACCATCACATCTGCGGCCACTTTGGAGGCGCCGAAGATACTGTGCTTGCTCTGGTCGATCGACATCTCTTCGGAGATGCCGTTGGCATACGCGGGGTCGTCATATTCCCATCGCGTCGCGAGTTCTTTGAGCCGGATCGTATTGGGTCGGTCCCCGTAAACCTTGTTCGTGCTCATGTATGCGAAGACGGTTTCGGGGCGGGTCTGGCGGACGGCTTCCAGGAGGTTCAGCGTGCCGTTGGCGTTGACGTCAAAATCATCGAAGGGCCGCGACGCGGCAAGATCATGACTCGGCTGCGCCGCTGCGTGCACGAGCAGATCGGGCTTGAGTTGACCGATCAACTCGAGCACTGCCGGCCGATTCCGGATGTCCAACTCGTGGTGGGAGAAATTCCTGAAATCCGCCGCGAGCCGCTTCTGATTCCATCGAGTGTCGCCCTGTGGCCCGAAGAAGTCCGCGCGCATGTTGTTATCGACGCCGTGTACATCGAGTTCTTCACGGCAGAAGTAGCTGACAACTTCCGATCCGATCAGTCCGGAAGATCCGGTAACAAGAATTCGTGCCATGGCGGGAACCTCCAATTCGGACCTGAAGCGGCTCTCCGCGGCCATGCGAAGTGACACACGCCCCAAGTTGATTATCGGACTCTATTCGCTCCCACTGTTCGTGCAAGCGGGTCGGCGGTGCGAACTCCGGCCGCGGTTTATCGGCCGGTGCATTTGCCAGCGTTGGCATCCGCCTCGCGCATATCGCCCATGACCATATCGGCATGAGGACCGGCGCGCTTTCTGCTGCGGGTCTGCGGGCGTACTATTAGCGCGATGCTGCACCCTCGGTCGGTTCATTGCGTCCCGCTGCTCATCGTGCTGGTAGCCGCCAGCCCGGCGACGACGCGCATGGCGCCTTCGACTGTGCCCGTTGATCGCTCGACGGTCCGCGGCGCGGTGCGCGCCCTGTGGGAAGGGATCCGCTCACACGACGTCTCCCAGGTTGCCGATTCGCTTGAGGCCTCGGGCCCGGCGCCGCAGGAATTCACCGCCGCGGTCGCGCGGTTTCTGGTCGCGGGCAAAGCGCTTTCCGATGCTACCAGCGAGCGTTACGGCCAGTCCGGTCGGCCCATCGGCAAGACCATGCTCGATTTCGACCATCTCGATCAAGCGATCGGCAAGCTCCAGATTACCGAATCCGGCGACACGGCCACAGCCGTCGGCGAAAACCAGAACAAGATGGAATTCCACAGGACGGACGGGCAGTGGCGGCTCGTTGTCAGCGACTTTGCCAACGGCAAACCGGGAAACCAGCCGCAGCAGATCACGCTGCTGAACGATCTCACCGCCGCGATTGAGGACGTAGCCGGGCAAATCCGGTCGGGCCGATTTCAGACCCCGCAGGAGGCCAAGCGGGTGATCCAGGACCATCTTCATGCCGTGATGATGGATCGCTATCACGCATCGAGCATGCCAGCGACGAATCCCAGCACTCGGCCGTAGCTACGAATCGAACTTGAAATCGGGAATGACCTGTGTCCGCAGCGTCTCGAATTCCCGGTGCCACTTCTTCCCGCCCACCTTTGAGCCCCACTGAATGTAAAGCTGCTTGAGATAGTTTTCCGTCTGCTGCCGCAACTGGGCCGATTTGGAATCGACCTTCTGCCCGGCGATGGCCAGGTTGCTCTTGAGCAGCTTCAGCGTCGCTTCCCAATACTGATCGTTGTCTTCGACGCGCTCAATCCCGTTTTCCTCGACCGTCTGCTGCGGCGACCCGAGCTTCCGATTGACCAGCAACTCGCCCAACCGCTTCTGCGCTTCTTCATAGTCTGCCAGGTCATATGCGACCAGCCCGATCCCCAGCGACACCTGCGGGTCGGTCGCTTTGGGATTGATGCCGCTGTTGGGATCGATCGTCGCCCGATACTTCGTCAGCTCGTCCGGCTCCTCCAACTTCCTGTATCGGGCCATCGCGGCTTGCAGCGCAGCGACCCGTTTTGCGGGATCGGTCTCCATCTCCGCCGCCAGGTACTTGGCTGCTGCGTCGAAAACTGCGTACTGATAGCTGTATTTGCGAATCTTCGGATCTTTGCTCTTTTCGGCCCAGTCCACCAGTAAGCCGCTGAGGCGCGCCCGGTTCTTCGCGATCACCGCCGCGCGTTTTGTCTGGCCTGTTGCCTGTGCATTATTCAGTTCGTGATTCAGCCGCTGCATCAGCTGATAGACAATCGCCACGCCTTCACCGCCGTTATGGCTTTCGACGAGCTTCACCAGTGAAGCGGTTGCCTCGTTGTCCTTGCCCAGCGCCATGCATGCCTGCACGCGGGTGTAAAGCGCGCTGGCCAGCAGTGCTTCTTCTCCGGGCAATCCGTTCGCCTTGGCCTCGAAATCGTTGAGTATCTCGATTGCCTGCTTCGGATCGTTCTGCTCCCGTCTGGCTACATCAGCATTCAGAAGTGCCGATCGCGCCAGCATTCCCCGTAGCCGGAGCTTCTCGCGCTCATTGGCAGCCTGGCCGAGAGAGATTTCCGCCAGCGCATCGACCTGTTGTGAGAGCATCGAAAAGGAGCCTGCCAGTTTCTTGCGCTCCGCCCGATCCAGTTTCGGATCGTCGAGCTCTTGGCGAATACACACCAGTTCCTCGAAACGTGCATCGGCGACCCGTGGATCTTTCGACGGCACCATCCGGAACTGCGCCGCGGCCGCCGCCAGTTTTCCCTGTTCCTGCAGCAGCCGGCCGTATTCGTACTCCAACTGCCTGCGCGAAAATGGCGGCGCTGTCGCGATCGGAAGAAAGCGTTCATAGAGTCGCGTCACCTCCTGTGCGCTTGCCTTTGACGAATCCGACCGCAGGCGCCCGATGACCGACTGTGCAGCATCCAGCGCCATCTCCGCCCTGGACGGTTGTGACGCAGAGTCCTGGATGTAGTCGAGATATCCGTTCGCCGCCTCGACCAGTTGCCCCAGCCGCTCCTGGCACAGCGGGATGAGCAATGCCGCCGCATTCAGCGTCTGGCTGTCCACGTCCGCGTCGTGCTTGCGCGACAGCAACTCCCTGGCAGCGGCGATTCCGCTCTTGAGCACGTTCGCATCCACCGGTGTCCCCGCCGACTTAAGTCGCTCGTCATCAGCGCGCTGAAGCATCGCTTCCAGAAGGAGCGGGTCCTGGTCTTTCAGATTTGCATCCGCCGGGATGGTACTCGCCACCTGCTCCAGAACGACTTTCCTCAAATCGGGCCGTCTCTGCACCAGCGCCAGCAGGAGCTTCCGCGCATCGGCCATCGCCGCGTTCCGCTGCGCTGGCTCTGTGGCCGCTGCCGCGTGCAAGCTCGTGATGCGATACTCCAGTATCGCGGTTGCCGCATCCGCGCCCTCTTGCGTCTGCTTGTCCGCCGGCAGATTTGCTTTTTGCCACTGAATCAGTGCATCAAGTTTCTGCTCCGCGCCCGCCTCGTTGCCCGCCAACACGTCGCACACCGCTGAGAAGTATCGCGCCTCGTACTGCTGCTTCACGTCCGGTGGCGGCGTGATGCCTTTGCCTTCGGCCACGGTCGCGAAGAGCTTCTGCGCCTGATCAAACTCCTGCCGTAACATGTGCAGCTTCGCCATTTGGTTCCGCACCACCGGCTGCACCCGGCTCTCAGCGTTGTCGAACTGCTTGAGGTAATCGATCGCCTCGCCCGCCGTCGATAGCCGTGCCTCCGACCGGGCCGGCAGGCACAGCGCCAGGTCGTACATTAGCATGTGCCGCGTGTATGCAGCGTTGCTGGCGAGATTACTGAGCTCCTCCCACACCTTCCCCCGCGGATCGCCCGGCCCGGTAAGCTGATTGCCCAGGGCATCCGCCTGCTTCTTCGCGACCATCTCGCACCGCTCCAGCAGCTTCAGCGTCGCCCGCACGATTGGCTCCAGCTCCTTCTGCGTTTGCGGATTGTCTGGCCAATACTCCAGCGCATTGGCATCGCGCTCGATCCCCTGACGGATCAGCAGCGTCGCCTGCCGCATCATCGTCTCCGGGTCATCCAGCGCCGGCAGCGCCTGCTCAATCCCCGCTGCGACTTTCGCGAGCAACGCCCGCCGCTGCATGTCGCTCAGCTTTGCGTCCGAATCCCCCAACTCCTGCAGCGCTGCCATCGCGCGAATCCCCGCCCGCTGCTGGGCCGGCACGTGATCCACCTCGAACGCACGATCCAGCAGGTTTGTCAGCCCGCGGTCGGCGAGTTCGTTGATCAGTCGGTCATCTTTGAGCGCATCGAGTCCCAGCGGTCGCGTTGCCTGTGCCCGAGCGGTGCCGCCCATGACCAACAACAAACAGATCGAACCACAAAGCCACGAAGCACACGAAGCTTTCACCGATCCAGACGGACGCTTCGTGCTCCTGGCGACTTCGTGGTTCATCTTCTTGAACATCAATGCGACCGCGCAAAGGCGACCTTCTTATACCCCGCCCGCAGCGCCGCCTCATAAACCTGCACCAGCGCCTGGTACTTCACGTCCTTCCCCGGCCCGATCTTCACCTGCATCTGCTCGTCGCTCTTGCCGGCGGCATTGAGCGCAATTCGCATCCTGTGCAACTGGTCCGTCAGCGCGCCCGGGTCCGACGTCCGGATCTTGCCAGCCGTCGCCATAAATCCGTCCGCTCCGCGCGGATCCACGCGAATCTCGATCGGTTCATCCGGAATAAACCCCGGGGGCGGCGCCACCTTACCCAGCCCGCTCTGGCTGAGCGGCAGGTTGCTCACCAGGAAATGCTCGCTGCCGACAAACGATCCGCAGAGCATCAGAAAGATCAGGATCACCATGGTGATGTCCACCAGGGGCGTCATGTTCGGCCCGGCGTCGTAGTGGACTTTTTGTGCGACTCGAATTCTCATGATGTCCCACTATCGCTTCTCTTCCGTCGCAAAGTTGACGCTCTTCACGTTCGCCTGCGCACACGCGAGCAGCACCGGCTCCAGATATCGGTAATCCATCTCCTTATCCCCGCGGATCGTGACGTTGAATGCCGGGTTATCCGCGTTGGCGCCCCAGCCGCCCGGCACAAGGTCCCTGCCATACCGGAAGAACTTGAGCGAATCCGCCAGCGGGTTGTGTCCCCGCCCGTCGCTCAGCTTCAATTCCGTCATCGTCCCGTGCAAGAGCGCCGTGACCTCCGGCTCGTTGGCCAGCCCCGGTTTGACGTTCAGCGTCAGCGAATTGGGTACGTCCGTCCGCCGCAGATCGGTCCCCAGCACGCTCGCCGGGATCGCGATCGTCCGGTCCACGCCGGTGTTCACGCCGATCTTCGCCACCAGCATGAAGAAGATGATCAGGCACATGACGACGTCGATCAGCGGCGTGACATTCACCACGCCCTCGGTCATCTTCGGCATACCTCGTCTGTGCTTTCTGATCATCGCGATGTCTTATCCCCACTTCGTGGCTGCGTGGCTCGGTGCCGCTTGCCTTATTTAGCCATCACCGCGTCCGGCTCGTTGTCGCGTGTTCCGCTCGTCTCCTGATTCTTGATGAGCAGCAGCATGTCCTCGGCCAGTTGCGCCCCGCGATTGGTCAACCGGTCGACCATCGTGCGCAGCACGCCGAACGCCGCCAGGCACGGCACCGCCAGCATCAGGCCCAGGAACGTGTGGCACAGCGCCGTGGAAATCCCGTATGCCAGCTGTGCTGGATTCGCCTGGCCCTGCGCCTGGTGCATTGCCTGAAACGCCTCGATCATCCCCAGAACGGTTCCGAGCAATCCAAGCAGGGGTCCGAGGTTTCCAATGATGTTCAGGTATTCGATCTGCCGGAATTGCTCCGCCGTCGCCTCGCTCACCGCCGTCTCCATCGCCTCGCGCATCGCGTTGAAGCTCGGCAGGCGCTGGAGCGCCGGATGCAGTACCTTGCTCAAAAAGCTCTCGTCTTTTCCGGTGAACTCTCCGAGCTCCCGATAGCGCCGCTCATGGATCAGTGATTTGATCTTTTCCGTTGTCTGCTTCGGGAGAAAGACGGCCTCGCGATTCTTGATGAAGCCCTGAATGATCAGCGCCAGGCCCACGATCGACAGGAGGAAGATCGTGAAGAAGACGAAATCCAGGTGCCCCATGATCAGCGACGTCAGGTTCAGCGATACCGGCTGCGCCGTCGCGTCGCCACCACCCGCCGACGGCTGCGTCTGGGCAAATCCACCGCTGACCATGCACGCCACACCGACGAGCATGATCGCCAGGACCCCCACGCGAAAGATCGAGTTGGAATAACGTCGCATCAGCCGCAACCTCTTTGAGAAACCGAGCAGTGTACCGTCCAAACCCGTTCAAAGCGCCTAGCGCATTTGCCCACTTGAAACGAATCGAAACGTCCCCCCGCTCTGGTCCGCGATCGTCTTGAGCGTCTGCACGTATTCGCCGTGCGCCTCGGCCGATCCGGGATCGGCGCTGCTGAAGGCGATTGTATTCACGTGGACGTGCCGGTCCCGGTTGAGCCAGCGGATCAGTCGGACCACCTCCGCGTTGGACTGCGGCCCCTCGCCGTACTCATCCGTGTTGAAATCCCCGTCCGTCAGCAGGTAAATCAGATCGGGCTTCTCGACAAACGCCATCTGCAGGCTCCGCCGGGGATCGCTGCTCTTGCGGATCTCGATCCCCGCCAGAAACGTCTTGAGCTTCTCCTTGCTCAGGGCATTGGCCGGCACAAGGTCGTTCGCCAGCATTTGCGGCTTGCCGCTGCTGAAGAAGATCACGTTGAATCCCTGAATTGGGACGAGGCGATTCACGGATTTCTCCAGCTCCTGACGAACGGAATCCAGCGGGCCGCCCATCATCGAGCCCGAGCAATCGCAGACATAGAGGATCCGCGTCGCATTTCCGCTGGATCCCATGAACGTGCTCTTCGGCGCCATGCTTTCCCCGCCGCCCGGCATCCCGAAGGGCGCCGCAGCCGTGTCCGACCCGGCGCCCGTAATGCCCTGCCCCAGAAGCGCATGATTCCCCACGCCGATCACGCTCCGGGCGGCATCCGGCGCATCGTCCATGAGCGCCGACTCGAGCGCCTTCGAGTGTTTCGCCGCCCAGACCTCGCCGGGCTCCTGCGGCCCATCCACCGCCGCCGGCGGCCGCATCGCATCCGAAGCAATGCCGGGATTGGGTACACCGCCCGGCCTGGCGCCGTCGATGATCGTCTCATCCGGAACGATCATCGTCTCGCGGTGTCGTCCGATGATCTGCTTCCCCACCGTGTACGTTGCCAGCGCCAGGATCAGAACGGTCGCATGAAACGTCAGCGATCCTGCAATCCCGGCATACCGAAGCGCCAGCAGGCGAAATTCCCCCCATCGGGTCTTCGGCGCGGAGATGAATCGTCTTATGAAAGCAGGAGGGCGCACGCTGAGCGGCCCCGCCGGACGACGCCTTGAAGGCGCTCGATGAGGTTCGCGTCCGCTCATGGTCAACCGCTCAGAACCGCCGGATTTCCAAGGGAGAATTGCACCTCGACGATTTCAAATGTCAATGACATGCACCATCAAAAGTACTCCCGGCAAAAAGGGGACGGTCCCTCTGCCAGTGCATCTAATAGCCCGGTCGCCGCGATCGAGTTCGCCTGAATCACCCCCAGCTCCGCGGCCGCGCTCGCTTTGATATCACCGCAGGCAACCGCGGCCCACGCACTCGCCCCGCATTCCACGTCCTCAGCCGCATCGGTGGCTTTCACGGTCGCCCGCCCGCTTTCCACATCCAGCGCAAACTTCGCCACGTTTCCTTCGGGCTCATGCACCGCCACCACCGTCTTTCCCTTCGCATCCGCAGGCCAGCGCTGCGCTTCCAGAAACTTCGCGTGATCGAGCACCCGCACCTGCATCCGGTTGAAGGGCCGCACCTCCGCGTTCGGATGGTTCTTCGACACGCGGTGCGTCATCTGCCGCTCACCGAGCAACAGGTTCAGCCGCAGGTCCGCCGGCAACTGGATCGCCGCAAATCGATACTGATCTTTCAGCGATCCGAGGAAGCACAGCAGCCGCTTGAGCGCTGCGGTGTCCTCCCACCCGGTATCGAAAAACGCACGCACCGTATCCAGCCCGTCCCGATGCTGGTGCTGAAATGTCATCCACCCGCGCACCGGCCCCTCCCCGTCGCGATCCACCACCAGAAAGCCATCCTCCAGCTCCTTCAGGTAATGCTTCCACATCTCGGCCGAGCGCTCGATATCGCACTGCCCGTGCTGTGCGATCCGCTGTTTGCATTGCACGAGGGCATCGAAATCCGCATCCCGGTAAAACCGGACCGACGAAAAATCCCCCTCGGGGATCAGATCCAGCGGTACGGTCCACGCCGCCCGCCGCTCCACGAATCCATAGCCGAAATGCTCGTAATACGACCCCCGAAACGGCATCAGCGCCGACACGACAAGCCCGCGCTCCGCACCGCCCGCAGCGTCTGGTTCATCAAGGCTGTCCCCACGCCCGGTCCGCTGTTGCGCTTTCTGCGCTGTGTCTTTGCCGTCCCCACAAACGCGACCCCCTGGCACTTGATCGCCCCGCCGCGCACCCACATGGTCAGGCCCAGACTCGTCGCCGTCCCCACGACCTCGCCGTCTTTCTCAGCCAAAAGCCAATCCCCTGGTCCCGTCCTTGGCTCGGCCAGCACGCCATCGCGATACTGCGCCAGCTCATTTCTTCCCCGACCATAAGACAACATCCGCGCTTCGGCCACGCGGTCGATCTCGTCTTTCCCAACCCAGCGCAAACTCAGACTCATAGCCCCCACACTCTACCCGCAGATCCGCCCTACACCCACCCCTTAGGCCGTTCGTGCCTTGCGCCGGGCCACCCGCGGGCGGCCAAAGGCATCGGTGGGCGTCATCACCTTGCTCTGCCGCCGCGTGCTGATCGCCGCCGCCACGGCCTTCTGAAATTTTTCCGGCTCGCCGTTGCTGTTGGCCGTCTGCTCCAGGGCATGCTCCAGGCGCTTGCGGGCAAAGCTCACGTAATCCGGCGACTGATCGATTCCCACGTAGTTCCTGCCCAACAGCGCCGCCGCCACCACCGTCGTCCCCGATCCATTGAACGGGTCCAGCACGATGTCGCCGGGGTTCGAACTTGCGAGGATGATCCGCTTGAGCACGTCGATCGGCATCTGGCAGCCATGCCACCCCTCGCGTTCCTTGAACGTCCCGCACACGCGCAACACGTTCCAGGTATCCGCCTCGGCCGCAAAGAACGGCTCGGGCGTTTCCTGGGGCCTGAGATACCACACATCATCCGGCAGCTTTCCCTTGGCGTTGGCCCGCTTGTCGCCGTAGGTCGTCTGCCGCGCCGACGCCACCCGCACCGCATCCGGATTGAAGGTGAACCCTTCCTCGCGCTTCGTGAAGTACAGGATGTGCGTGTGGCTCTTGGCGAACATCTTCTTGGTCTGCTGCCCGAAGGTGTAGTGCCAGATGATCCAGTTCCGCATGTTGAACCCGATCGACCGCCGGGCCGCGTGGCAGAGGTCCGCCGCGAACTCATCCCCGATCGCCAGGTAAAACGATCCCGAGGGCTTAGCGCCCGATGCACCGCGCATCCAGCGCTCGGACCACTCGACATACTCGTCCACGTCCCTGCGGTCGTCGTAGTTGTGATAGAGGTAGCCGATATTGAAAGGGGGGTCGGCGAAGACCAGGTCCACCCATCCCTCGGGGCCCTGGTTCAGAATCTCGATGGAATCGCCTTGAATGATCTTGTTGACATCGGGCATACCCGCGGCATTGTAGAGGCTCTGGGCAAAGCGCAGATCCTGCCGCGCCCCGCGCCAGTTTTTCACCCGCCCGCGCCTCAAGTGCCTTGAGCCCCAGTTGATAGGCGTGTTTTCGTCGATTCATGCGATTGGCTCGTCCGTGGAGGCCGCCGGCGCCCGGTCCTATAATCGGCCCCTTCGGCCTGTTCCCATGAATAGCCATGTTCTTCGCATCCTTGACGCCAACGCCAACCGGGCCCGCGAGGCCCTGCGCGTGCTGGAGGACTACGCCCGCTTTGTGCTGGACAGCCAATCCCTCGCGCCGATCTGAAATCGCTGCGCCACGATCTGGCCGGGGCGCTGGGCCATTTCTTGCCGAGGCGATCCTTCACCGCGACACGCCGGGGGATGTGGGCACGTCGATCAAGACCGGCGCCGAACTCAGGCGGGATGATCTGAATCACGTCGTCACCGCCGCCGGCAAGCGCCTGGGCGAGGCCCTGCGCACGCTCGAAGAGTATCTCAAGACGGTCGAGGCGGCGGGGGAGGCGGTGCGGAGGCTCGAATCGATTCGCTACCGCTTCTACGATCTCGAGAAGACCATCGCCGCGACGCTTCGCCCGCCAGACCGCTTTGCTTCCGTGCGCCTGTACGTCCTGATCACCGAATCGATCTGCCGCGTTCCCTGGCTGGATGCCGCCAGGCAAGCCATCGCCGGCGGCGCCGACTGCCTGCAACTCCGGGAGAAATCCCTCGAATCCGGCGAGCTGCTTGCCCGCGCCCGGGCGCTGACGACGCTCTGCCGCGAGCACGGCGTCATCTCCATCATCAACGACCGCCCCGACATCGCGCTGCTGGCCGATGCCGACGGTGTGCACGTGGGCCAGAGCGATCTTTCCGCCGGCGAGGTCCGCAGGGTGATCGGCGCCAGGAAGCTCGTGGGCGTTTCCACACACAACCTCGCCCAGGCCGAGCAGGCGGTGCTCGACGGCGCCGACTACATCGGTGTCGGGCCGTTCTTCAGGAGCTCCACCAAGCCGCGCGACTTCGTCGCCGGCCCTGACTATGCGCATCAGGTCGTCGAGAAGATCTCCATCCCCGCCGTCGCCATCGCCGGCATCACCGGGCAAAACGTCGATCAGGTCCTCGCCACGGGCATCCAAGCGATTGCGGTCACCGCGGCCGTCCTTGACTGCGAGGATATCCGCGCCGCCGCACGAAGGCTTAAGGCGTTGCTGCCGCGTGACTGAACGGAGCTGTGACTGATCCCTGCGTGTGAGAATCCGGCGCCGGCGCGATGATCTGAGGCGCTGGTGAATGGGTGATCGAGGGGGGCGTATTTGCCGTCGAGTTCAAGGGAAGCGTTTAACTGACTTTAAAGTCCTTTGATGGTACACTCGCGCAGCGAAGTCCGGCTGCTTGAGGGTCGCGGTCGAATCTACGCATGCGATTGGACGTGGCGGAGGAGCGATGTCACGAGAGCTGGGCCTGGCGGTGCTGCGGCCGGACTATTCGGGCCGGCCGATACCGGTGATGGAGCATTGCCGCGGGGCCTCGCGTGAGGTGATCCGGCATTTCAGCGGGATCGATCCACTGCGCGAGCCGGAGCGTCTCAACGAGGCGTTTGTGGGTTTGGCGCAGGCGCTGGAGATCGATTTGGTCTGGGGCGGCGGCTTGCCGGGGCAGCCGCGGGATCCCAACGCGCCGGAGGTCCGCGCCCTGGGGGGCGAAGAGGTCTTCGACTGGGATGATGGGCAGCGCGTGAAATCCACGGGCGAAGGCCAGGCGGTCGTGCAGTGGGGGATCTTTGGAGCGACGCACCAGGAGGACGGGCGTCATTTCGTGCACGTGCCCAAGCCGGCCGGCGTCAGCGCGGCGCTGGATTTCGACCCGCTGCAGTGGTTTCCCAAGACGGTGGAGGAGTACCAGCGCGAGTTTACCAGGGAATACGAGCTGGCGCTGCGCAGTTGCGGGGATGCCTGCGTGCCGCTGCCGCATCACTATACGACGTGCTTTCATTGGCCGCTGGCGATTTTCGGCTTCGAGCTGCTGTGCGAGGCAGGCATGGAGGAAAAGCCCTTCCACAAACTGATGGAGCGATTTGCGGAGGTGAGCCGGAGGATCAGCACGGCGTGGAGCCGGGTTGCGGGATTGCGCGGGTTCATCCTGCATGACGACCTGACGATGACCTCGGGCCCGCTGTTTGCCCCGCGCTGGTATCGCGAGCACATCTTCTGCCATTACCCGGGGATCTTCGCGCCGCTGCGGGAAGGGAAGGTTCCGATCATCTTCACCAGCGACGGCAACTGCACGGAGTTCGTGGACGACATCTTCGCGGCCGGCGCCGATGGGTTGAACTTCGAATATCTGGTGGACCTGGAAAGGTTGGTCGAGCGCCACCCGGACCGCATTTTGATCGGGAACATCAACAGCGGGACGATCGCCCATGGGTCGGCGCAGCAGATCGCGGAAGGAGACGCGGCGCTGCATTGAAATCGGCTCGCGGGCGCCGCGGTTCGTGGTCAACATCGGAGGCGGGATCACCCACGACATGAGCGCTTCGTCGCTGGAGCAGTACCTGAAGGTTCGGAAGCAATGGTGTGGGGCGATGCGCAGGTGAGGCCCCGGGGGTACCAGGGGACTGTGAGGGGTGCGGTCCTTGGCGATGGATCGACGTTGAAGGTGGGAACGGGCAAATAAGCTGTCTGGGTTGGTTCGGTGGTTTGGGCAAATAGTGGAAACCCGTGCCGCGGAGGATCGGGCTTTTGAATCGAAAATTGCGAACAGCCGGGCCGCCTGTCCGGGGAGAGTTTGCACGGTGTAAGCACGGTGAGAGTACGGTGTGAGCCGGTCGTTTTGCACAACCGCATGTTAATATGTTGTATGGTTTCTATGAAGCCTTTTCATGATTGAGGCTTTGCGGGGATGGGTGTGCGGGCGCGTATCGGGTGTTGGGTGCCGGGCATCGGGGAGGAAGCGACGGCGTTGTGGGCGGGGTGTGCAAGCACCGTTGGGGGTGGTTGCGGCAAGGTCAGGCGGTGACGCTGGTGAACTGTTCGTAGAGGTGGGCGTATTTGCCGTTGAGCTTGAGGAGCTGGCGGTGGGTGCCGCGTTCGACGATGCGGCCGGTGTCGATGACCAGGATCTGGTCGGCGGACATGATGGTGCTCAAGCGGTGGGCGACGATGAAGGTGGTGCGGCCGGCGAGGAGCTTTTCGAGGGAGCTCTGGATGAGCATTTCCGTTGCCGTGTCCACGGCGCTGGTGGCTTCATCGAGCATGAAAATGCGCGGGATCGGAGAGATAGGCGCGGGTGAAGCAGATGAGCTGGCGCTGGCCGAGGGACATGTTGGCGCCGCGCTCGCCGACTTCGGTTTGAAATCCATCCTTGAGGCTCATGATCGAGTCGTAGGAGCCGATGGCGCGGGCGGCGTGCGTCACGTCGTCGTCGCTGGCATCGGGCAGGGCGTAGCGGATGTTCTCCAGGACCGTGCCGGAGAAGAGGTAGTTGGCCTGGAGGACCAGGCCCATCTGGCGGTGGAGCGATTCGCCGCTGACGCGGCGGAGGTCGTGGCCGTCCACGAGGACGCGCCCCTTCTGCGGCTGATAGAAGCGGGCGATCAGGGAGATGATGGAGGATTTTGCCGCTGCCGGTGTGGCCGACGAGGGCGAACATCTGGCCGGCGTGGGCTTCGAAGGAGACATCGTGCAGGACGGGGCGCTCGGGGTTGTAGCCGAAGGTGACGTTCTCGAAGGTAACGCGGCCGACGATGCGGGGCAGGGGATTGGCGTTGGGTTGGTCGGTGACGTCCGGCCGGGTGTCGAGCAGATTGAAGACGCGCTCGGCGCCGGCCATGGCGGGCATGAGCTGGGTGGCGTAGAAGTTCCCGAAGTTGATGATCGGGTTCATGAACCAGTCCCAATAGAGGAAGGCGGCGACGACGGCGCCGATGCTTGTGATCCGCGCCGAGGCGATCAGGTAGCCGCCATAGAGCAGGATGATGGCCTTTCCGATGAAGCCGATCAGGTACAGGAGCGGCTGGTAGATGCCGTTGACGCGGGCGACGTTGACGTTGTTGTAGGTGTTGGTGCGCTGGAGCGAATTAAACACGCCGAGATTGGGGATCTGGCGGTTGAAGGCCATGACCACCCTCATGCCGGTAATGTTCTCGGCCAGGTTGGTCGAGACGCGGCGTCCAGCCTTCCCGGGCGATCTGGTAGTAGCTGCTGGCTTTGGTGCGATAGTAGTGGTTGAGGGCGAAGACGATCGGCCCTAGCCAGGCGACCGAAAGGAAAAGCCGCCGATCGGTCTGAAGGAGCATGATCGCGGCGACGAGCATCATGGTGACGTTGGCGATGACCTGCCAGACGCCCCAGACGTTGCACTCGCGCATGGCGGCGATGTCGCCGGTGCAGCGGCTGATGATGCGTCCGAGCCGGGTCTTGTCGTAGTAGCTCATCGACAGGTCCTGGAGATGCGCGAACAGCGCGCGCCTCAGGTTGAACTGCACAAGCTCCCCGACGCGGGTCATGATGAGGATGCACCAGCGCTGGAAGGTGACGGAAAAGACGAAGAGGCACGCCCAGCAGAGGATGATGAAACTGAGATGGCGGATGGCGGCCAGGTGGGTCGGATGGCCGGGCAGCTTTCCCGCCCTGAAGGCGGTGCCGTAATCAATGATCCATTGCAGGAATTTCGGGCCGGCCATTTCCAGCAGGATGAAGGCCAGACCGATCCCGATCGCCATCGCATACTGCTTTTTGTGCGGCGCCAGCCAGGTGAGCAGGCGGCGCAGCAGCGACCACTCAATCGGCTTGTACTGCTGCTCATCGTGCTCGTCATCGGACGAGTTGGCGGGACCGGCCGGGTGCGTCTTCTTACGCCGGAATGGAAGCACCGCGAGGCTCATGGGCGCTTCCAACTCCGCCGCAGTTGGCGGCTGCTGATGGGGACGCGGTGCCCCCGAGGCTTCGTGAGCGAGCCCGATCCGGTCCATGCGGTCCATGTGGCTGGGGGATTCTTCCGGTTGCGGCTCGTCCCCGTAAAGCTGGGCGTAGGCGATGTCCCGGTAGTGGCCTTCCTGATTCATCAATCCATCGTGCGTGCCGATCTGGGTGATCCGGCCCTCCTCCAGGACGATCACGGCATCGGCGCGTTTCACGGTGCTGATGCGGTGGGCGATGATGAAGGTCGTTCGGCCGTACATGACGAAGCGCATGCCGCGGCGGATCATGTCTTCGGTCTCGGGGTCGATGCTTGCGGTGGCGTCGTCGAGGACGAGGATGCGCGGATTGGTGAGGATTGCCCGGGCGATTGCCAGGCGCTGGCGCTGGCCTCCGGACAGGGAGGCGCCGCGCTCGCCGAGCATGCTCTCGTAGCCTTTGGGAAGGCCCTCAATGAACTCGTGCGCCTGCGCCAGTCGCGCTGCGGCTTCGATTTCGCCGGAGGTGATGTCCGGCCGGCCGTAGGCGATGTTAGCTGAGACGGTGTCGGAAAAGAGATAGGTTTCCTGAAAGACAAACGCGACCTGTGTCCGCAGGCTCGACAGGGCTGTATCCCGCACGTCGCAGCCATCGATCCGGATCGTGCCTCGCTGCGCATCGTAGAAGCGCGCGATCAGATTCACGAGCGTGCTCTTGCCCGATCCGGTTGGGCCGACGATGGCAACGATGCTGTTGCCGGGGATGCTGAAGCTGACATCGTGCAGCACTGGCTTGGACGGGTTATAGCCGAAGCTGACGTTTTCAAAGGTGACCGAGCCGTTGCCGGGCGGGAGAGGTCCGGCGTCCGGTTTCTCGGGAACGGCCGGCGGCGCCAGGAGAATCTCGTAGAGACGCCGGGCCGAGACAATGGCGTTCTGGTACTGCTCGTTGATGGTGGAGACCTGCTGGAGCCGCGTCAGGATCGAGCCCATGGCCGAGCCGAGGATGATGAAATCGCCGATCTGGATTTTCCCGTACAGCAGCTCAATGCCGGCTACCCCGAACAGGGACAAATAGCTCGCCGTGGCGATGCCACGGATCACCGGCGTGAAGTCGGCGAACAACTTCACGCGCGACAGCGTGCGAGCATAGTAGGTGTCCGCGTTGGCGTTGTACTTGGCGACTTCCTGCTTCTCGGTGGCGAAGGCCTTGATGACGTGAACGCCGGCGATGTTCTCGGTAAGGATGCTGACATCCCGGTCGCCTGATTCCAGCCAGGATTTGTTGACCGGCTGGACCTTTTTGCTGAAGCGCAGGATGTACCAGGTCCAGATCGGAAGGGGAACCAGCGACAGGGCAGCCAGCCAGCGGTTGATCGTGAAGATGACGATGATGTAGCCGCCGACAATGAGTACGATTTCCAGGGTGAGCAGGACGGCAGTCTGGACGAACTGGCGGACGTTCTGCAGATCCGTCAGTGCGCGGTTGATGAGTTGACCTGTGGAAAGCACATCGTGGAAAGCGAATCCCACCCGCTGAAGCTTGTCGTAGACGGCTTCCCGCAGGTAGTAAACCATGGTCATGCTGAGCTTGGACTCGCTGACCGTGCGCAGATCAGCGCGCCAGCAGCATGATGCTGGTGAGGGCTAAGAGAACCAGAACGATGTCACGGAGCGGAGCGTCGGATTGATGACGCCAGAGTTGGGGTACCAGATGTGCAGAGCTTAGGGCTCGCCCTTCGCCAGCCAGCCAGTGCCAGAAACCCTTGCCGGCCGCCGAACCGGGGATGATGCCCTTGAGGTGATCGATCGCGGTGCCCGCCTGGCGCACGGCAAGAATTTCGAAACCGATCGCCGCGGCGACGTAGCAGCAGCAGAGAACCACCAGCGGCTTAACGGGGCTCAGGAATCCGAACATCCAGGCGCAGGAGCTGTCGGCTGGACATCTGCTCGGCGAGGCCGGTCGCCAGCGAGGTAGGGGCAGGCTCCGAGGGCGACTCTGCCGTATCGGTTCCGGCCGCGGATGGGTGCTTCTTGTCAACGGGAGCGGATTTCGGTGTCACGTGGGACCAACCGCCTGATACAAAGGGAGCTAACGCTAACGACCTGCCGGGGAACGTCAACCCTTGAGCCTCGGGAACCTTGCAGCGCTGACATTTTGACTGGGACGAGCTTGCACGGTGTGGGTCGGAGCTTTTGCACAGGCGGATGTCAATATGTCATACCGGTGCTGCCAAGCCGCTTCTCCAGGTGATCGCAGCAGATGGGGTTTTGGCGAAGCGGGGGTTGCGATCGCCATTTGCCGGCCATTCGATCTTGAGTAAAAGCAATGCCGTGGCTACGGCAACGGATGACCAGCGGGAGCCAGAGCCCTCGACTCTGGCGAATCTCCTCGCGCCTGCGCAGCCGGAATTACCGGCTCTTTTTCACCGGGCAGCTCGTCTCGCTGATCGGCACGTGGTTGACGCAGGTCGCGACCAGCTGGCTGGTTTACAGAATCACCCATTCGACCCTGATGCTTGGGCTGGTCACCTTTGCGGGGCAGATTCCGGCATTTGCGCTTGCCCCATTTGCCGGCGTGCTGGTCGATCGCTGGAATCTGCACAAGACCCTCGTGGTTACGCAGACGCTGGCGATGGTGCAGTCCTTTCTGCTGGCGTTCTTCACACTTTCCGGCACGATCACAGTTTGGCACATCCTGGGGCTGTACGTCTTCCAGGGGCTGATCAACGCCGTCGATATTCCCGCACGGCAGAGTTTTGTCGTGCAGATGGTCGAAAGCCGCGAAGATCTCTCCAACGCCATTGCGCTCAACAGCTCGATGGTCAACATGGCGCGGCTGATCGGGCCTTCGCTGGCCGGCGTGATCATTGCCGCCAGCAACGAAGGGATCTGCTTCCTGGTCGATGGGATCAGCTATATCGGGGTCATCATTGCGCTTTTGGCGATGCGGATCGTTCGCAAAAAGGAGGATCGGCCGAGGAAGCATGTGCTCTTGGATCTGAAAGAGGGCGTGAAGTATGCGTTTGGCTTTGCACCGCTGCGCTGGCCGCTCTTGCTCTTGGCGCTGGTGAGCCTGGTGGGAGCGCCCTATTCGGTGCTGATGCCGGTGTTCGCGACGGATGTGCTGCATGGCGGGCCGAAGACGCTGGGCTTTCTGATGGCGGCGTCGGGGATCGGCGCTTTATGCGGCGCGCTGCGCCTGGCAAGCCGGCGCACGGTGGTGGGCTTGGGCAGATGGATCGCCATAGCGGCAATGGGATTCGGGGTCAGCTTGATCGTCTTCTCCAATTCTCGTTTCCTGCCGCTCTCGATTGTGATGATGGCGATCCTCGGATTCTGCATGATCACGACGATGGCATCAGTGAATACGGTTCTTCAGACGATCACCGAGGACTGGATGCGCGGACGAGTGATGAGTTTGTTTACGATGTGCTTCATGGGAATGATGCCGCTCGGGTCGCTTATTGCGGGAGAACTGGCACGGCCGGACCGGCTCGGGCCGACATGGACGGTGACGGCGGGGGGGATCGCCTGCATCTTCGGGGGGATCTTCTTCGCCCAGGCGTTACCGGAGATTCGGCGGCTGGCGCGGCCGATTCTCGTGGCGCGCGGCATCCTGCCGGAAGTGGCGACGGCGATTCAGACCGCCAGCGAGTTGCGCGTTCCACCGGAGCAATAACGGGCGGTGCTTAGATGATTGCGTACGGACGGCTATACTGCGGGCATGTTGCCTCTGAAGCTGGCTGCTACGAAGGCCTTCCGAGTGCCGGATACCCGGCTGCCGTTCGTGAACGGGGTGATCGCGCAGGTGCAGTTTCAGAACCAGCCGCATTTAGCAAGCGCGGTGTGGGGTGATACGGCGGTGGGGCGGATCTACTTCTGGAATCCGGTTACGAAAAACCAGGCCATGCGGCATACTGCCCAACAAGGTGCCGGGCGCTTACATGCTCAAGACGGGGCCAGATGGAAGGTTGTACATCGGCTGCGGGAATGGGGATCTGCAGCGTTACGATCCGGCGAGCGACAGAATCGAGAGTCTGGTCACGGGTGAGCTTTCGAGCATCACGTGGGGGGGCTGCGTTACCGATCGCTATGTCGTCTGGACCACCGATCCGGGAAACGCATGCGTGTATGACTGGCGGGAGGGGAAGGTCGTCAAGAAGTTTGCGCCGGTCGATTCGCTCAAGCCTCATGCGCATTACGGGCATCATGTGCTCGAGGCGCCCGATGGGCGGGTGATTCTGTTCATGGACACGCCGCAGTTGCATCTGTGCATTCTGGATCCGAAGGATCTGTCGGTACATTCGGCGATGCCCGAGAGCGTCAAAGGGCATCAAAGTGCACTGCATGCGACATTCTTCGACTGCGCACACACTGATGATCGTGACGCCCGATTCGACCCATGGGACGCAGTTTCTGTCGTATCCGGAACTGAAGCTGATTGAATCGCCGGCGCCGCCGAAGGATTACGTTGCGACGTACGGGCACGGCACGAGGATGGGTGAGTATTACTATGCGATCTTCGGCCCGCCGAAGGCGTCGCTCTGGCGGATCTCGAACAAGGCGGCCAACTGGGAGCGGATGATCGACGGGTGGCTGGGTGAGGAAACGGGGTATCTGGGCGCATACGAAGATAGGCTCTTGTGCGCGGTCACGGTCACGGGGCGAGCGCTTTCGTGGGACGCTGCCGGCGGTACGACCGATGAGCTGCAGATCGACAACATGGGGCAGATGGATCCGCACGCGGTGTGCGTCGCGGGCGAGCGGGATCTGATCGTGGGAGCGCCGTTTATCAATGCGCAGTTCTGGACGATCGACATGACGACGGGCGAGGGGAAGAACCAGGGCCGTGGCATGCCGGGGGCGGGGCAGATCAACCAGATCGTATGGGATGCCGGGCGACATCGGGCGCTGATGAGCGCGTACACCGAGGCGGCGGTGACGGAGTACGACCCGGAAAAGCCGAGTCATTGGCCGGCGAATCCCCGAATGGTTGCGTCGGCGAAGAAGGAAGAGCAAATGCGGCCGCTGGCGCTGGTCTTTGACCGACGATTCGTCTGGATGGCAACCAGCCCGCACTACGGGTTGCTGGGCGGAGCTGTCGCGCATCGATCCGGAGACCAACCAGATCAAGGTGTGGCGGAACATTGTGCCGGAGCAGACGATCAATGCGCTGGCGCTTGACCTGGAGAAGCACCGCATCTATCTCTCAAGCGAAATCTGGGCTGACATGAGGTCGGCACCACCGACTCAGACCACAGCGCAGATCGTCGCAGTTGACATGATCAAGCTGAAGGTAGTACGTCGGCGGGTTGTGCGCGAAGGGGCACCAGCCGTGGGCGTCACCTGCGTCCTGCCGGACGGACGCGTGCTGCTGCACGAAGAGAAGCAGTTTTACGCCTGGGATGCCGATGCGAATGAACTCCAGCCGCTGGGGGAGCTGCCGGGATATGGGCCGGTGATTGCGGATAAGAACCTGGTCATGTGGGCTTCGCTCGGCGGCGCCATCGGCAGACTGGAAGTTGGCAAAAAGACGATCCAGTTCCATCCGATCATGAAACACACCGGCGGATTTCTTCAGATCGACGACGACACGCTGTACTACGCCTTTGGCACCACGATCTACGGCACGCCGCTGGATGAGCTGCGAAAGCGAGCAAGCGCATGAACGCACACGAGTTGCTGAAACGTCTGACTGAGCTGCTGGCCAAGCCCTTGGATGCGGATGAGGGATTCCGCTTCGGCGATCCCGAGGCCGAGGTTCGCGGCGTGCTGGTCTGCTGGATGTGCGATCCGGATGCGATCGAAGCGGCCGCAAAAATGGGGGCGAACGTGATCGTTTCCCACGAGGCGCTGTATTTTCCGTACGACATCGTCGATGGAGGGGTGTTGGGGTCGAAGCAGGCGGATTTTCTCTCCTGGCCGACGAACGTGCAGCGCGTACGGATGCTGGCGAAACACGACATGACCGTGATTCGTCTGCACGCCTCGGTGGATCGGCTGGTGATCTTCGATACGTTTGCCGAGCAGCTCGGGCTTGGCAAGCCGGTCGTGGACGAAGGGCCGTATCTGAAGTTGTTCGAGGTCGCACCGATCTCGGTCACGCAGCTTGCGGCCAACGTGAAAGAGCGGCTGAAGCTCAGCGGCATTCGCGTGGCGGCGAGGGATCCGAATCGCATCGTTCGTCGCGTCGGTTCGACCTGGGGCGGCATGGGTTTGTTCGTGAACGTGTCGTATCCTAATTTGCTGCTGCCGTTCAAACCGGACGTGCTGATTGCCGGCGAGACGGATAACTACGGCTTTCGTTTCGTGACCGAATTGGGAATCGACGTGATCGAGACGAGCCACGAAGTGAGCGAGCACGCGGGGCTGGAGGAGTTCGCGAAGCGCGCCGTGAAAGTTGCCGGGGTGCCGATGAAGTACTACGCCAATCCGATCGTGTGGAAGATGATGTGATCGGCGGGGGCGCCGCTATGGGCGCAGTTCAAGGGGCTGGTTCGCCTTTAACCCCATAGGTCGCGCCTCTTGTCTCGGGAGACATAGCTTGATTGCCGCGTTCTGCTTCGCAATCAGTCGCAGGCGTGTCGGCCAGCCATCCTTCCAGTCCATGTCGATGATAATTCCACCACGGGGCGCAGCCCTTTGAAGCTTCCGCTGGACCAGGCCTTAGGCAGGGCCGGAAGCAGGCGAATCTCGTCCATGTGACTTTGCAAGAGCATTTCCGCGATGCCCGCAACCGCGCCGAGGTTGCCGTCGATCTGGAAAATCCGGGGCGGATGCAGGTCCAACAAATTGTCGCACGTGTGGTTCTTCAGCAGTTCGACCAGGCTCGCATGCGCCAGTTCACCTTCTCGAAAACGTGCGTAGAAACTGGTGATCCAGCGCGGCTCCACCCCGTTTGTCCGCCGCCCTGGGCCAGGCGATGCTCCAGGCTCTTTCTCGCCGCCCGGGCGAGTTCCGGGGTCTTGTCCACGTCGATCTGGTTCCCCGGGTGCAGGGCGTACAGGTGCGACATGTGACGATGACCGGGATCGAACTCTTGGTGCTCCTGCGGCCATTCCTGAAGTCGTCCGTCCGTTCCGATCTTGAGCGGCGCCAGACGAGTGAGCATGTCCGCCAAGCGCGCGGCGAATTCCTGATCGCGCTCAAGGAGTTTCGCCGCTTCGATGCAGTGCTCGAAGAGCGCGCGAAGGATCTCCAAGTCCATCGTTGGCCCCATGCAGAGCGATCCGGGTTTGCCGTCGGATCGGACGAAGGGATTTTCCGGCGAAAGGCTCGGTCCCGTTACCAGCCGGCCCTGCGCATCGGGCGTGAGATGGTCGACAAAAAACTCCGCGGCTTCCTTGAGGATGGGGTAGGCGCGCTTCTGCAGAAACTCGCGGTCGAGTGTGAAGCGATAGTGCTCCCAGAGGTCGTCGCACATCCAGGCCGCCCCCATGGGCCATAGCCCCCAGCCGACGTGTCCTTGGGGAACCGTGAAGCCGAAGATGTCGGTGAGTGCGTGGACGACGAACCCGCCGCAGCCGTAATGGATGCGCGCGGTCTTCCGGCCCGGCTGCCGAAGCGATTCCAGAAAGTCGAAAACCGGCCAATGGCATTCTTCCAGGCCGCAGACCTCGGCCGGCCAGTAGTTCATCTGGAGATTGATGTTCAGGTGATAGTCGCAATCCCATGCGGGCTTGAGGCTGTCGTTCCATAAACCCTGTAAATTCGCCGGCAGGGTGGCGGCCGGCCCGCTCGACGCGATCAACAGGTACCTGCCGAAGTGAAAGTAGAGTGCCAGGAGTGCATTGTCGGCTTCTCCATTGTTCAAGCGGGTCATGCGCTCGTCCGTGGGTAAGCTGACAGTTGCGTCGGCAGTCTCACCCAGCGATAGCTGCACCCGCCGAAACAGTTCCTGATGTGAAGCGATGTGGCTGTTGCGCAGCATCTCGTACGAAAACCCGCTTGCTGCATCGAGTACAGCCTTGCAGTCGTCGATGGGATTCGGGCAGCGGTAATCAGTTGCGGCGGCGAGCAGAATCAAAAGTTCATCCGCATCACGTATGTGCAGGCAATCGTTCGCCACGCCGATCTTCCCGCTATGAGATATCGCTCGCAGCATCGTGGCGATTCTCATTCCCGCGCCCGTATCGAGTTTCCCTTCCATGAGAAGCTGATCCGGCCCAAGCGGTCGCACAGTCGCGTCGGCTTCTCTAGTCAGGCGAAGCGTGCAGTTAATCGCTGCGCTCCGGCTTGCACTGAAGCGCGTCACGATCACTTGATCCGGCGCACTGGCAAACACTTCCCGAGCAAACTCCACACCATCGATTCGATACGCGGTCATTGCGATCGCCCGATCCAGATCCAGTTCCCGGCGATAGCCGGTCGCCTGATCGCATCCCTCGAACTCGATGAACAAATCGCCCAGCGTCTGCGATGGTTTGATCCGGCGGGGAATGCCGAACATCTTCGCCTCGGCCAACTCTTCGGCCTCTGCGACCTTTCCGGCAAAGAGCAGCCGACGGACTTCTGGAAGCGCCTCGAGGGCAGCGGGGTTGTTCTGTTCGATCGGCCCACCCGACCAGACGGTTTCTTCGTTAAGCTGAACGCGCTCGACCGGATAAGCGCCGAAGACCATCGCCCCGAGGCGGCCGTTGCCAACCGGAAGGGCATCCAGCCAATCTGCCGCCGGCCGGCGAAACCACAAACGAGAATCTGAAGCTGCTGACATGTGGCTGGGAATTGGATCATCGAGCGCCATCGCGTGCAAACTGGCCGCCTTCGAGCACGACAACCCCAAGCGCATCGCGACCCAGTCTCAGTCAGGATTCGCCGTGATCCATCGCATGTTCAGCGATTCAACGCGCCTTGCCCGGAGGCGTAATCGGGTGTAGGAAACGCCACCGCGGAGGCTCCATGCGGCATTTCGCTCTCGGGCTTGTCATTGTTACTGCTGTTTTCGCGCTGCAAGCCTTTGCCGGCGACCCGCCCAAACCTTCCGTCGATCAAGCTGCCTTGGACAAACTTGGTTGGAAGCTCGGCTGCCAGACCTACACGTTTCGCTCGCTCTCGCTCCTGGAAACGCTCGACGTGCTCAAGTCCCTGGGCATTCACTACGTCGAGATCTATCCGGGTCAGCGTTTCTCCAAAGATGGTTCGGCTCACGTCAATCACAAGATGTCCGATGAACTGATCGCGCAGCTCGAGCAAAAGCTCGCCGACGATGATATCACTGTGGTCTCCTACGGCGTGGTTGCTCTCTCTAAGGACGAGGCCGCGGATCGGAAGGTATTCGACTTTGGCAAGAAACTCGGGCTCAAGACGATCGTCTCCGAGCCTCCCGAAGATGCGTTTGACCTGCTCGACCGGCTCTGTTCCGAGTATCAGATCGATCTGGCGATTCACGATCATCCCAAACCATCCCATTACTGGAACTGTGATACCGTCCTGAAGGTCGTGAAGGGTCATTCCGAGCGTATCGGCGCCTGTGCCGACGTTGGCCACTGGGAGGCGCTCGGGCCTCGTGCCGGTCGAATGTCTCAGGAAACTTCAGGGCCGGATCATCGAGTTGCACTTCAAAGATATCAATGCGCAGAAGGTCGATGTTCCCTGGGGCCAGGGCACGGTGAACATTGCCGGCTGCATGGCGGAGATCAAACGCCAGCACGCCAAGCCGTTTTTCTTCATCGAGTATGAAGAGGGATCGGGCCTTGAATTGATAGCCAACGTTGCCCAATCGATTCAGTACTTCAGCGATCAGGCAACGCGCCTGGCGGCGGAGAACTGAATCACCATCCAAAGAGGTCTTGCCATGTCATCCGATTGGACCCGAAGGGATTTTATTCGCAACGCGGCCGCGCTGAGCGCCGCCCTGGCCGGTAGTCAGATCGTCTTGGGACAGAACACGCCGCCCGCTACGTCGCAGGCATCAGCGCCGCCGCCGCCGCCGCCACCCAAGCCCGCGCCGGCGACAAAGCGATTTCCCAAAAACGCGGCCCTCCGTGTCGGCATGATTGCCTGTGGCGGCAAGGGGGCGCACAACCTTGGCGCCTTGGCCGAGTGCGGCGTCACCATCGCCGCGCTGTGCGACATCGACGACCGCCCGCTTGCCAGGGCATCTAGGAAATTCCCCGATGCCAGGACATTCAACGATTACCGCCAGATGCTCGAGGCGATGGGCAAGGAGATCGACGCCGTCTGCATCTCCACGCCCGACCACTGCCACGCACCCGCAGCCACGCTGGCGATGAGCATGGGCAAGCACGTGTACTGTGAGAAACCGCTGTCGCACAACATCTCCGAAGCCCGGATGATGGCGAAGATGGCCCGGGAAAAGAAGCTGATGACACAGATGGGCAACCAGGGGCATTCATCCCAAGGGTCGGCTGATCAGGTCGCGTGGGTCAAGAGCGGCGTTATTGGTCCGGTGCATGAAGTGCACGTCTGGACCGATCGCCCGATCTGGCCGCAGGGCTGCAGGTTACCCAAGGACAACCCGCCCTGCCCGCCGGAAGTGAAGTGGGACCTTTGGCTCGGCCCCGCGCCTGTTCGCCCGTACAATCCGTGCTATCATCCGTTCTCCTGGCGCGGCTGGTGGGACTTCGGCACCGGCGGCGCTCGGCGACATGGCGTGCCATATCATGGACACGGCGTACTGGTCGCTCGACCTCAAAAACCCAACGGCGGTCGAAGCCTTCTCCGATGGGAAGACGGATCAGTCGCCTCCCAACTGGTCGATCATCCGTTATGAATTCCCGCAGCGCGGCGAGCACCCGCCCCTGAAGATGTTCTGGTACGACGGGCGGCTGATGCCCAATACGCACTTCGGCTCATCTGAGACGCTTGGTACCAACGGCGCACTTTTCGTCGGATCGAAGGGGACAATTCTCGGGCAACTCGAAGGGGAGCCACGAATTCTTGAAGAGCCATTGCGCAAGAGCTTCACTCCGCCGCCCAAGGCCGCCACTCGGCCGGTGCCCTCGGATCTGTATCATCACCTGGAGTGGGTTGAGGCCTGCCTCGGTTCTGGAAAGATGCCCGGCTCCAACTTTGGCTATGCGGGTCCGCTGACCGAGACGGTTCTCCTGGGGAATTTCGCCGTCCGCACGGGAAAACGGGTTGAATGGGACTCGGCGAACATGATCTGCACCAACGTTCCCGAGGCCAACCAGTACGTCTCGCGGGAATATCGCAAGGGTTGGGAGCTGACGACCTGACTTCTCACTTTCGGAAGGATCAGTGTTCGCCGGATGAAGCGGCGGTCGGGGCGGCGGCAAACTGCTTGGTATCGAGCTTCCTTAGATACCGCGCGACATCTCCGAACCACGCCCAGTCGTAACCGTGCGCATTGAGGTCGTCGATTGCGCGCTGGCGCGTCCATCCCTGCTCGACAATCCGCCAGGCGCCGACCTGCAGGCCGGTCCGGTCCCGCCCGAGCTTGCAATGCACGAAAACCGGCTGCGGGTGGCTCCGCACCGCATCGAGAAATTCCTGGATCGCGCGGGCATCGGGTTTGCCCGCGGAGGTTGGGAGAAATACATACCGCAGCCCTGCCGACTCGGCCGCGCCCTTTTCCCAAGGCACCGAATCCGCACGAAGATTGACTACTGTCTTGATCCCGAGCGCTTTCAACTCCGCAAATCCCTGGCGGCTGGGCTGGCCGCCCCGGTAGAGCACCCCCGGCTGCACGACGTCAAAGTTGCTTACCCCGGAAATGTCTTTGCCGACGGTGGCGCAACCGGCCATCACCGCCAGAAGCACCGATACGATTACCGCGCGCCAAGCCCGCATGGGCGGATCATACGCGCGCGAACTGCCGGCGTCGCTTTGCCGGCACAAGTTCGTCAGCGTCGTCGAAGGTCGTGGGTGTGGCATCCAGCGACTGGGCTAATCGCATCGCATCAAACGGAGCTGCAACTTTGGCGTCGTTGTCGAAATAGACAAATACGTCCCGTGCGCGCTCGGGCGGCTGCTTCTGCACCACGCACCGTCCGTCGCAGGGTGAGTCGCCGCGCGACCAGCAGCCTATGCGCTCGCTCCACCCATCCAGCATCTGGTCCGAATAGCTGCTCCAGTAGATCTGCTCCGCTCCATGCAGCCGGATGTAAACAAAGTCCGCCGTGATGTCTTCGCTATAGGGCCAGTTTCCCGCCGAATCTGCCAACACCAGCGCGATCTTCCATTTCCGCAGCAGCTTGATGAATTCCTGCGTCAGGAACGACGAATTCCGAATCTCGACGGCATGGCGCAACTTGTGTCTGCGCGACGAATGTACGTATGCGCGTTCTTTGAGCTTGCGATTGTGATTCCGCGCGAGACGCGCCGCTTCGTTCGTATCCTTCGGCAGTAACGAGAAGAATCGCTCGAATCGGCCCAGATCCAGCCCGAGATTCGGCGGGAATTGCCATAGAATCGGTCCCAGCTTTCCTTCCAATGCCAGCAATCCCGACGCAAAGAAGTTTGCTACCGCCGTATCCACATCCCGCAGCTTCTTCATGTGCGTGATGTATCGCCCCCCCTTGACGGAAAACACGAAATCGCCGGGCGTTTGCTCATACCATGTCTTGTAGCTGGATGGCCGCTGCAGCGAATAGAACGATCCGTTGATCTCGATCGAACTGAACTTCAGGCTCGCGTACGCCAGTTCGCGATGATGCGGCAACCCGCGCGGATAGAACTTTCCCCGCCACGGCCCATAAGTCCACCCCGAAATTCCGACGCGGATCGATGCCATCGCCACGCTCGCCCGCCACGATACGACCCATGCGGCCGGTCCGAGAAGCCCCGAAAGCGACCCCGGAGTCGAAATGCTGCCCAAGCTTGATTAAGATGCCTCAACTGCCGGCAACGGCAGTTTCCGGAGAGGTGTCCGAGTGGCCGAAGGAGCAGCACTGGAAATGCTGTAGCGGGCTTAAACCCGCTCGCGGGTTCGAATCCCGCCCTCTCCGCTTTTGTGAAAATGTGGTCGGTTTCACCACGAAGCCCCGCGCCGGCGTGAGTCGGCGCGGGGGTGCGATGGGCAAGACGGCCATATTTTTCAAGGGTTTTCCAAGGTTCTCGGAATTCGACTGTCAGCACCTTTTGCTCAATTCTCAGGTTCGAACCGGTGTTTTTGAGCGTTTCGCGCTGTTGGTCGTTTTTCCCGACGTGAGTCGCCATAAAGTGGCTTTGCGTATGGTTTTTCACGAACCGTATGCACGGTTCGAACCAAAGATGCTCTCCTGCCTCTGAGGCGGCCAATTCTTCATTGAGTTTCAACTTCGCGGCGATGATCTCTGACTTCGCGAGGCGGTACTCGTCCTGGCTCAGGCTCTCGTCCAAGTACAGCCCAAGGAGCTTCTTGAGCTTTTGATCGCATGCTCCAAGGCTTGTTTGAAGCCTTGTCACCTGTTCAGCGTAAGCGGCCTGGTACGCTGCGGCGTCCTTCTCAAGCTCCTGGAGCATCCAGTCGGCCCAGTCATCGGGGATGGTGATCCAGTTTAGTGCTTCCGAGATCTGTCGGCTGATCTCCTCTTCTCGGACATACGGCTGCGAGCAGTCCCGCTTCACGCGCTTCGTGCAATGGAGGTAGTTGTGTCCCTTCTGCGTTTCGGTGGTGATCATGCAGCCGCACTCGCCGCAGCGAAACATGCCGCGGTAGATGAAGGGCTTCAAGTTCGGGTCCTTGGGCTTGGATTTCGTCTCGATGATCCTCTGGACCTCGTCAAAGTGGTCCTTCGGCACGATCGCTTCGTGCTTGGCCTCATACTCCTCGCCGCCGTAGCGGATGATGCCGCAGTACAGCGGGTTTTGGAGAATCCGGTGGTATTGGCACCGGATCAACGGCTTTCCAGATCTCGTTCGTAGGCCCAGCCGGTTCACGGTCTCGGCGAGACGGTCGATCGTGAACGTGCCGGCGGCGTGGAGTTCGTATGCTCTTCGGATGAGCGGCGCCCGGTCGGGATCGGGGTAGATGATGCGCTTCTTGCGGTCGTTCAAGTACCCGATCGGCGCCACCATGGGCCAGATGCCGTTCTTCAGTTTGTTCCTCTGCCCTCGCTTGATGTTCTCGGCCAGGTTGCGCTCTCCTTGAGGATTCGTTCGGTCGCACGTTGGAGCCTTTTGACACCGTTGAACTCAAAGCCCGCCTTGGTCGGCGGTTGAGCGTTGGGGCAGGAACCGAACCCACACCCACCGACTACTACTCCAGCAGATTACCGCATGGATACGCCCGGTTGCGGGATAACATGCAGGAGAGCGTTTTTTGGACAAGACATTTGTTGACACGTTGTGCACCATACTCATTCGCGCAAGCTCTCATGGCTACTCTTGTGCTGGCTCTTGCCTTGATTGAAACGGCTTACGTATCTTACGTGACGGTCATGCGCCCATGCGCTGAACTACCGGCAACTGCTGCCATTTCATCGCAGCGGCGAATAAGAGCAGCAAACCCGCCAGAATGGTCGAAGCCCCGACAGTGAAAGCACGATAGTCACGCACTAATGGCACGATCGCGGCTCGGCTGAATGAAACTACTCGGCTCATCATGACTTGTGTTAGTTCGCATGTCGCCGCCATTCCCTGACCAAGCACTGAGAGGGGTAATGAGTGATGCTTCCTCCCTCTGCAATAAATGTTCAATTGTGCAAGATTACTCCTCCAGACATCAGACATGCGGCAACAGGACGAAGTTGATGCTCGCACATTACCAGAACCCATGGCTTGGATCTGTGCAAAGATCTTGCCGTTAGCATCACCGGTGCCGCCGTCATCAAGGGTCAAGTCCCAGTTTTGCTGGAAAAAGTGGACGGGGCAGGCGGCACGGCTGGGGTGTGCCGCCGCTTGAAGTTCTCGTTCATCTCCTGGCGTAGCTGTCGTAGTTGCTCGCGTTCGAAGTTGGTCACCTTGAGCTTCCGCCATTTCTCCGAAGCTCGGAGCACCGCGGCGAACATCAGCTTGAGCATCGGCCGCTCCCCGAACGCGTGCGGCAGCACCTTGGTCCGCCGGCGATTCTCCTCGAACAATCGCTCCAGGAGATTGGTCGAGCGGATCGCCTTGCGGTGCGTGACCGGAAAGACCAGGTGTGCGATGCACGCCTCGAAGTCTTCAAGGAAGCACGCCACCGCCGTGGGGAACTTCTTCTGCCAACGCTTGATGAACGGCTCTTTCAGCAGCCGCGCGGTCTCGGGGTTGGCCGCCTGATAGACGCTGTTCGCCTCTGCTTTGATCTCCGGCCAGAGTTGCTCATCAGTCACTTTCGCCTGCAGGTTACGCATCTTGTGCACCAGACATCGCTGGCGGCTCGATCGCGGGAAGCATTCTTCAGCCGCCTTGATCAGCCCCGGCGCCCCGTCCGTCGTCACCAGCAGCGGATCGCATAGTCCACGCCGCTTCATGTCCTGAATGAACTCCCGGCAACTGACCGTGTCCTCTTTGGTCCCGGGCGCCAGATGCAGCAAATGCTTGAATCCTTCCACATCGATGCCCCAGGCGCACAGCACCGCCTGGCGACGCTCCGACGGGTTCAGACGCTCAGCCACCCCATCGAGGAACAGATACGCGATCTCATATCCCGCCAGATCGCGCGTGGCAAACGCCTCGTACTGCTGCCAGAGCACTTCCGTGATGTCGCTGACCGCCGTCTTGCTCAGCAGCTTGTTTCCCCCGGCATCGGTGAACGCCGCCTCGCTGTCGCGGGTCGAAAGGCCGCGGGCGAACATCTCCGTGGCCAACTGCTCCAGTTGCTGACTGCGGCCGCTCACGTGCTGGCGGACCTTCGACTCGAACGGCTCACCCCCCGTATCCGACACCTGCGGCACGGCGAAGGGGATCTGGCCCTCGGCGCTGTCGAGGCGGCCGGTGCGATAGCCGTTGCGGTAGCCTTTCACCGCCCCGCCGGCTTCACGCTGATAGAAACCGCGGCCAAGGAACTGGCCAACTTCCCGTTCCAAAGCTTCTTCGATGATCCGTTGCACGCCCAGGCGGATCAGCTCCGACCGGGCATCGCCGGCCCAGCCGTTGTCGAGAAGTTCACGAATTTGCTGGTCGGTCTGCACGGACGCGGGTAATCTCTTGCTCACGGGGTCTCCTTGCTTTGTCACCAGCAACAAGGATGTACCCCGTCTCTTTTTCCAGCAAGCTTAGGACTTCACCCGCGGCGAGCTCCTCGGGCGTTTCGTCTTCTAACCCCCAGGCGTCCCTTACGTACGTATGTTGGGAGATCTCCTCCCATTCCTCCGGTGTCAGTTCGATTGGTTTGTTCACAGATGTGTTGAACTACTTCTAATATCGTCATTTTACACCAGGCCCCGCATCTTGCACGGACTGCTGTAATGTTCGACTTGGCGACAGCTATTCACTGCCGCTCAGGCGGAGCAATCACAGGCGACGTCCCGACGGTCAACGCCCGAAGCGGCTTTACGGCCGGGGCGAGCCTGTATAGTGAAAACATGCGGCAGTGATCGGAAGGCCCAACGATAGACTGGTCGTGTGCCGCAGCCGTAGGCTGACCGGCAGACCTGCCGGAGGAGCGACAAGCTCCACGGCACCGCATCGATTCTTGGCTGCATCCCCAACGTCTCCCCGTCGGCGTCTCAAGGACAAACCAGCGTAAAGGACATCACCACAAGCCGACTGAAATGAACAGGTGCAGCCAACTATCAGCGCGAAGGCCATCCAATAAAGGATACGCAGATTTTGCGCCCCTTGTCGTGGCCGTCAGATTGGCAGGTGGCTCTTCGCTCCTTAACCCGTAAGGGTGTTGCCTCTTCCATGGCTCGATAGAGCCATGATCTGTGTGGGTGGTATTTCCCCTGTGGGTGTGGGTGTGCCTCTGCCGAGGTCGCCTCCGGCGAACGAGGCCGCGGCCGGTTTGGCGACAGCGTCCGTGAGGACCTGGAGCCCGTGAGCCGTGAGGAAACCGGCCGCTGTCGGGGGTGCAACACGAGGAACGAATGCGCAGAAACCCTTGCGCTGCAAGGACCAACCGACACGGGTGGGGTTCCCCTCAAGGGGAAGGGTCAGGGGATACCCTGGAGCGGAGGTTTCCACAGCGAATTGTCCTTGAAGAAGGCCCGGAGCGCACAGAGCTCACGCTCAGGGATCGAACCGTGTCTCATACACTCCGTGTCACCTGACGCCCTCTTGTAAACGTCTGATTCGTCAGTCGCTTATGAGAGGGCGGTTTTTTGGCACAGCATCAAGTGCCCATTCTGTGCCAGAAACGGAGAGCGCGAACAGCTTGCGCTGGGGATGCTGCTGGTCATGCTGCCGGGGCACATCGATCTCTCGGCTGGCAGCGGCGTCGGATTGATCGGTGCGATCGCGGCGGTGCTGGTTTTCTCGCCACACGATCTGATCGGACGCCTGGGAGTGGTGGGGCGGCTGCTTGCCCCGGTTCTCCAGCATTCCTGGGCCGCACCTCTTGCGATGCTCCTGGCGGCCGTGATCGCGATTGTGCTCTGGATGCTGATGGGGCGCCTGATCGTGAAGTCCGGCATCCCCGCGTTCATCGTGACGCTCGGCGGCCTTCAGGTCTTCCGCGGCCTTCAATGGTATATCATCGGCTCGCAGACCATTCCCGTCGTTCCCGGTGGTCAGACCAACGCCTATTCGGCGCTAACGACATATTACCTTCATCCCATGACCGGCTACGCGCTTGCCAGCGCCATCGTGATCGCGCTGGCTGCGACGACCTTTCGCGCCCGTGCCCGTCGGCAGGCCCATGGCTTCGCCGTCGATGACTTTGAGCTGACGTTTCTCAAGCTCTTCGTTGCTGCACAGGTCATCTTTCTGTTTGTGCTGGTCAGCAATCAGTACCAGGGCGTTCCGCTCGCGGCCGTGGTTCTGGGGTTGGTGGCGCTGTTCATCTATGTCATCACCAGGCACACACCGTTTGGTCGTTATCTTTACGCCATCGGCGGCAATGAAGAGGCCGCCGTCCTTTCCGGCGTGCCCGTGCAGCGGGTGGTCATCACGGCGTTTGCCATCATGGGCCTCATCGTCGCTTTGACTGGCTTCATGCAAACTGCCTACGGGGGTGCCACCACGTCAACCGTGGGCAACCTGATGGAGCTCGACGCCATCGCCGCCTGCGTCATCGGCGGAACGTCACTCAAAGGCGGGCGGGGCTCGGTGCTCGGCGTCCTGTTTGGCGCGCTGATCATGGCGAGCCTGCTCAATGGAATGACGCTCCTGGCCGTTGCCCCGGAGGCCAAGCTCGTCGCGCGCGGCGTCGTGCTGACGCTGGCGGTGTGGCTGGATGTCCGGTTGTCCAGAAAGTAGCCCGTCGGCGGGTCAGACGAACTTCGCCCCCACCTGAAATGTCCCGTCGATTCGCGGCCGGGAGGATACGATCTGAAGATTCGCCTTCAGATGCAGAGGGCCGGTGCCGATCCGCATCGAAAAGGTCATCCCCGGGCGGAATGCGACCGGGCTGCCAAACCCCACTCCGCCCGGCGAGATGTTCATCGTCATCACCTGAAGATGTCCGCGGACGCTGGATGGGGAATTTTCGCTGAGCACGCCCATCGCTTCGAGCAGCTGGCGATTGTTTTGACGGCGCTCGATGTACTGCGCAGCGCGGGGACCGGAGATCGGCGGTGCGATGGCGGGATTCGCGGACACGCCAGAATTATCGGCCAGCTAACTCGCGACTGTTGAACCTTCGCCCCGCGCACTATACTCAGCGACCTTTCGCGTTTTTATCGGAGCTTCCGCGTGAGCGAGCGCATCGTCAAGAGCTACAAAGTGCTGGTTGGCATGGAGATCCACGTGCAGCTGGCCACGGCCACCAAGATGTTCACCGGCTGCGCCAATGCCGCCGCCAACTTCGGCGCCGAGCCCAACACGCTCGTGGACGAGCAGGTTTTGGGCCTTCCCGGCGTCCTCCCGGTGATGAACAGGAAGGCCGTGGAGTATTCGATCAGGGTTGGGCTGTGCTCGGCTGCCAGATCGTGCGCCACACCAAGTGGGACCGAAAAAGCTACTACTACCCGGACCTGCCGAAGAACTACCAGATCAGCCAGTACGACCTGCCGCTCTGTCACGATGGATCGTTCGAGATCACCTTGGAAGACGGCAGCACGCGCACCATCCGCATCCGCCGTGCCCACCTTGAAGAAGATGCCGGCAAGCTGCTGCACGAAGCCCCTGGCGGGTTTCGCATCGATCACTCGATCGTAGACCTCAACCGCGCCGGGACGCCGCTGCTGGAGATCGTTACGGAACCCGATCTGAATACGCCTCGTGAGGTGGCGATCTTCGCTCAGGAACTGCAAAAACTCGTGCAGCATCTGGGCGTCTCGGAAGGACAGATGCAGATGGGCCACATGCGATTCGAGCCCAACATCAACGTCCACATCACCGACGCCGACGGAAACGTTCACAAGACCGCGATCACGGAGATCAAGAACCTCAACAGCTTCAATGTACTGGAGCGCGCCACGACTTACGAGATCAACCGCCAGATCCACCAATGGGTTGAGACCGGCTCGCTCGGCAAAAAGAGCACCTTCGGCTGGAATGCACAAACGGAAGCAACCTTTCTCCAGCGCGAGAAGGAAGAAGCAAACGACTATCGCTATTTCCCCGACCCGGATCTCGTTCCCGTGGAAGTCGATGATGCCTGGCTGGATCAGCTCAAGAGCCAGATCGGCGAGCTGCCGGCAGCGCGGCGCAAGCGGTATATCGAATCGGCCGGCCTTTCGCCTGCCGATGCCGCGACGCTCGCCGCCGATCGCGAGACGGGCGAACTGCTCGATCAAAGCATTGCCGCCGGCGCGGATGCCAGGCGTGTGGCGAATCTCCTGCTCTCCCACGGCCGGCGCATTGCCAACGAGCGGCAATGCTCGATCGGCCAGCTCCGGATCAACCCCAGGCGTCTGGCGGAGCTGGCAAAGCTGATCGACGCGAGCAAGCTCGCCGCCGCGGAGCCGGCGGGAAAGGTGCTGGAGCGTCTGCTGGATCAGGACGCGCCGGCGGAAACGGTCGCCGCGGACCTCGGCCTCCTGCAATCCAGCGATACCGGCGCGGTCGATGCGGCCATCGACGCCCTGATCGCGCAGAATCCCAGGCCCCTGGAGGATTTCAAAGCCGGCAAGCAGGCCGCCATGGGCGCGCTGGTGGGCATGATCATGAAATCGACCCGGGGGCTGAATCCCAAGGTGGTGCAGGAGCGGCTCAGGAGCCGGCTGAAATAGGGGCGGGGGTCCAGAGTTACACCTGCTCGAGATTGAGCCACGCCAGTTCGTGGGCGCCAGCTCGAGATCCGCGCCGGGCACACTGGTGCGCGTCTCGCTCAGCGCCCTCGGCCCAATGAGCGCAAAACTTGGAAACGGCTGGCTCAGCACGTACGCCAGCGCGATGTTGATCGGCCGGACGCCCTTTTTTGCCGCCAGTTCGTTGGCGTGCGCCAGTCGTTCGAAGTTGTCAGCCGCGTACCAGCACCGAACCAGCTCGGCATCGCTGGTCTTCCCAGCGCCGCCCGCCCTTCGATGAAGAAACCGCGCGCCTGGCTCGACCACGCCAGCAGCGGAAGCTGATGTTTCTTCAGCCAGGCGCGCGATTGAGCGTCGCTGGCGAGCACGCACCCCGGCCACACCGGATCGACCATCCGTGCCAGGCTGAAGTTGTTGCTGACGACACTGAACGGTTGCGAGCCGTTCTTCTTCGCGTACTCATTCGCCTCCGCCATGCGCCCCAGCGACCAGTTGCTGCCGCCGAATGCGCGAATCCGTCCCGCTTTGACCTGCTGGTTCAGTGCATCCACAAACTCGCCTGCCGGAACCTCCAGGTTGTCACGGTGCAGCAGGTAAATGTCCGCATAGTCCATCTGAAGCCGGTCGAGACTGACGTGAAGCTGCTCTGTCATTCCATCGGGCGTGCAGAAGGGTGTATGCGCGCCCTTGCAGATCACCACCACCTGCTCGCGCACGCCGCGGCTGGCGACCCACTGCCCGAGTAATTTCTCCTGCAAGCCCCCGCCGTAGACATACGCGGTATCAAACGCATTCCCGCCGCGCTCGACAAAGTCATCGAACATGATCGCCGCATGCTGCAGCGTCTCCTGGTTATCGCACCCCATCACCAGCCGCGACATCTCTTTATCCAAATGCGGAATCAGCCCCATCTCAATCCGCCCCAGCCGGCGCGGCTCAAGCGAACGCCCGCCGATCGTCGTCCCGGGAAAGCCCTCGGCTTTCTCGACATCGTACGTCACGCCGATGCGCTGGCGCCAGGCATCCAGCACCTTCATGTTCCCCAGCGAATCGTCCCAGCTCATCGCGGGCGCCTGCCGCTCCGGGAGGTGCGCCGCGACGACATCCGCCTCCAGGCCATAGAGCCAGTCGCTGGTCTGGACGACTTCCTCGCGCGGCGGCTTACCCGGCTGCTGGACCACGATTCGTTGCTCGCCCCCCCCTGGTCCTGGAATCCACGGATCGGGCACATCGATCCAACCTTCCGATCCGTAGATCCGCACTGCGCTTTCCTGCTCGACCTGCACGCCGCAGGAGATGTGCGCGATGATGTCGCCGGGGAACCTCAGTACCGCGCTGGCCCACTCATCCACGCCCGTGGCCCCGACGTGTCCCGCGCCGCAGACCTCCACCGGATCGACGAATGCCTTCCCGTTCGCCGCGCCCGCGATGAGCCGCGCCAGGGAAACCGGATAGCACCCGACGTCGAGAATTCCACCTCCGCCCAGCGCATTGCTGGTCAGACGGGTATCCGCGTTCCAGGGCCTTGGCCAATGAAAGCTGAACGTCGCCTGAATGACGCGCACCTCGCCGATGGTGCCGGTGCGGATCAGTTCGAAGATCTTCACTGTCTGCGGATGGCAGCGGTACATGAACGCTTCCATGAGGAAGACATCGTTGATCGCCGCGGCCTCGATGATCGCCATCGCCTGTGCAGCGTTCAGCGCGATGGGCTTCTCGACGAGGATGTGCTTTCTCGCCTCGGCGGCACGAATGGCCCACATCGCATGCAGTGGATGGGGCGTGGCGATGTAAACCGCCTGTACATCCGGGTCGGCCAGAAGTGCGTCGTAAGAGCCGTAGCGCCTGGGGATCGACAGGGCGTCGGCAAATTTTTCCGCCGACTCGATGGAACGACTGGCAACCGCAAGCGCATGCCCGGTCTTCGAGTGGGTCAATCCGCGGGCAAACGTGCGGGCGATTGCACCGGTGGCAAGGATTCCCCATTGCAGCGGCTTATTGATGACTGCGGCGGTTGGTTGCTGCGACATTTTTGTTTGTTCAGTCGTGTTGTGCGCAAAAGCTATTGCAGGAAGTCGTGCCGATCAACAGACTGCAGATCGATCAGGCGGATTGATCCGGAGCATGGCCACAACCTCCGCCGGCATCTTCGCCCAGCGATCGGGGCCCATCGTCTTGAGCCTTTCAAGATAGACGCAATGCCAGGCGGCGACGATGGTCGGCATGCCGGCGGCCTGGCCGGCGCCGATATCGGCGGGGGAATCGCCAACCATCGCACAGGAGGTCGGCGCCATCTGCATCGCTTTGGCGGCAAGGAGCAGGCCGTCGGGGTGGGGCTTCTGACGGGGCATTTCGCTGCCGGTGACGACACTGGCAAAGCAGGCGCTCCAGCCCATCTCGCGCAGCGTGATGTCGGCGCTCTTGCGGCTCTTACCGGTAACCAGGGCCATGAGGATCTTCAGCGTGCGGATTTCGGCGAGCATCTCGTTGACGCCGGGGAAGGGTTGGACCCGTTCGTGGTGGTGCTGCTCGTAATAACGGTAATAGCTGTCCTGCGCCTCCTCCCAGCGATCGGCGACTTCATCGCGGATCATGACCGGCTCGGGATGACCGAAGCGGGAGATCACATTCTCGGGCGAGTAGGTCTTGCCGGTGATGGGGGTGCAGGCGAAGTTGAAGGCGTCCACGATCAGGGGGAAGGTGTCGACCAGCGTCCCATCGAGATCGAAGACGACGGCTTTGATGGGACCAGTCGGCATGCGATCGGCTCCTGTCATCGCGTCTAAAAGCATCAGGGGCCGAGCAGGCCGGGGGGAAGGCCCATCTCACCGGCTTTCTTCTGCATCTCCTGTTTGACGAAATCGGCGGCGCGGGACTGGGCGGCATTGACCGCGGCGACGACGACGTCCTCCAGCATGTCGGTGTCGTTCACATCGATCTTCGACTTGTCGATCTTGAGCTTGACCAGCTCCATGCGGCCGTTGACGGTGGCCTGCACCATGCCGGCGCCGGCGTCGGCGGTGACGGTGCGGGCGCCGATCTCGTTCTGGAACTGCTTGAGCTGCTCCTGCATCTGCTGGGCGGACTTCATGAGGTCGCCGAGGCCGAGGTTTTTGAGGTTTTCGAACATGAAGGCTCCTGGAAAATCGAAAGCATCAACCGATGCTATGCCTCCTCGACCTTGATGATCTGGGCGTCGAAGGCGTCGATGAGCTCGCGGATCAGCGGCTCGGATTGCTTGAGCGATTCGACGAGGTCGGGTGTGATCTTGACGAGGTTGGGCGCGGGGGCGGCCGGCTCGGGGGAGTGGGGGATTTCGCGGCGGATGGGAGCCGGCGCCGGGACGGCGGGGGCGCGGGTGGGGGCGGCGACTGCGACGGCGGTGTCGGGCTCGGCTTGGGCGCTGACCTCGAAGGCGACGCCGAGGGACTGGCCCACGACTTTGCTGAGGGCGTCGCGGACGATGTCTTTTTTGCCATTGCGGTCGAGGAGCTTCACGAAGGTCTCGTGCTGCTTCTGGTAGCGGATGGTGGCCCGGCCGTCCTCGATGTTGACGAGCTGGCCCTGCGAGACGAGCGAATGCAGTGCGGGGCCGCGTTCGGCGATGAGGTTGAGCAAGGCCTGCCAGACGCGCGGGAGATCGTTCACCGTCACGGGCTCGACGTTTGACTCTTCGGCGGGCGGTGGATTCTGCGGCGAATTGTCGGGTGCGGGCGGGGCGCCGATGCTGCGGCTGGCTTTGAGCAGGTCGGCGACGGAGGGGCCGGCTTCCCAGACTTTGCCGGGGGCGGGGAGGTCGTCGTCATCGTCATCGGCGGCGCTGGTCGGGGCGGGCGCTGGGGGCGCCGGTTGCGGAGTTGCTGGAGCGGGTGTCAGGGGCTCAATGGACTTTTTTTTTATGGGGGCGCTGCGGGCTGCGCCGTCGCCGCCGGAGAGGAGCTCGGCGATGGATGCGAACTGATCGGCCAGAGCCAGGCGCACGAGCGTGGCATCGAGCATGGCGCGGCCGGCCTGGCTGGTGCGGATGTTGCGGCGGAGTTCTTCGAGGATCGCGATGTCCTGCGCCAGGGCGACGACGTCGAAGCGGTTGGCCTGGTCGTTGAGGTCCGTGGGGCTCAGGCCGGGGACCTCCACCATGTCGGAATCCGGCCCGCAGGTGCTCAGGATCAGGAGGTTGCGCAGGTGGTCGATGAGCGAGGCGATGAAGGTGTCGGTGGAGAGTCCGGAGGAGATCATCTTCTCGGCGGCATTGAGCACGGCTTTGATATCACCGGCGCCGATGGACTGGGCGAGGTCGAAGACAAGCTGGCTTCTGGGCAGGCCGAGGAGCGATTCGATCAGCGAGAGGTTGAGCTGCTTCTCGCCGATGGAGAGCAGGCGGTCGAGCAGCGAGAGGGAATCGCGCATGGAGCCGGCGCCGGCCTTGGCGATCAGCAGCAGGGCGTCTTCATCGGCTTTGATCTTCTCCTGCTGGCAGATGGCCTTGAGGTGGCCGGCGATCTCGCGGGTGGGGATGTTGCGGAAGTCGAAGCGCTGGCAGCGCGAGAGGATGGTGGGGAGGACCTTCTCGGGCTCGGTGGTGGCGAGGATGAACTTCACGTGCGGCCGGCGGCTCTTCGAGGGTCTTGAGCAGGGCGTTGAAGGCGCTCTTGGAGAGCATGTGCACTTCGTCGATGATGTAGACCTTGAAGCGCGAGCGGGCGGGCATGAATTGCGAATTGGCGATCAGGTCGCGGATGTTGTCCACGCCGGTGTTGCTGGCGGCGTCGATCTCGATGACGTCGATGTCATCGCCGCGGGCGATGGCGCGGCAGGATTCGCACTCCAGGCAGGGCTCGGCGGTGGGGCCCTTGGCGCAGTTCGCAGTTGAGGGTTTTGGCGAGGATGCGGGCCATGGAGGTCTTGCCCACGCCGCGGGTGCCGCAGAAGAGGTAGGCATGGGCGACCCGGCCGGAGGCGATGGCGTTTTTGAGGGTCTGGGCAACGTGCTCCTGGCCGACGACGTCGTCGAAGGTGGCAGAGCGGTAGCGGCGGGCCAGGACAGTGTAGGACATGGGTGATTTTACGCCTCGGGGGCGATGGTAACGGATCGGGCCCAAACGTAAAGCTGAGTCCTGAGAGATGCGTGATGAGGGATGAATCAGCGAACGAACGAGGAATTGCCGGGGCGGGTGGCCGGCGATGGGGGCGATCAGACGGGCGGCTTGGCGGCGGTGGGAGTTGGCTGGGATGGGATCGGTGGGTCATTTTGGCGTGGTTGGTAGGTTCGTGGAACCGGCGTGCGGCCAGCGTGTGAGTCGCGTGTGACTCGCGTGTCAACTTTCGGAGGGGAACTGAGTCGGAAGGATGAAGACTTAGGGCGAGGCGACAAAGTGACGCAGTTACGAAGGGGGGATGGGGGGAAGGGTCAAGGCTGAACGTGCAATGGGACTCCTTCAACTTGAATTGAATTGCCTCCTGCTCATCCGGTCCGTCCACCATTGCTGGCACCGACGGTTGCAGATCGCCGCCCACTACGTACCATGAAACCAAACATTGTACTAACAACTTCTGCACGGAGGCGACGCGCTCACGGCCGAAAGGCACGACATGGTTCGCCTTCCCAGCCCATCCGCAACCGTCTACCGGCCGCGGGAGCCTCTTGAGTCGGATTTCCATCGCCTGGTTCGTGAACACTTCGACGACCTCCGAACCGCATATCCCCACCGCTATGCCGCGCGGCTCGGCTTCTGGCGGCCGGTCATCGGGCGAACCGTCAACAAGTTTCTCAAATGCGGCGACCTGCACCACGGCTTCGCCCGCGTCCGCTGCCCTGATTGTCATCACGAGTTCTTCGTCGCCTTCTCCTGCAAGCAACGCTGCATCTGTCCCAGTTGCGCCCAGAAACGCACGCTCCTCTTCGGCCTCCACGTCGCCGCAGATATCTGCCGGCCCGTTCCCCATCGCCAGTTCGTGTGGACTATCCCCAAGCGCCTGCGCATCTTCTTCCGTTTTCATCGCGGCCTGCTCAATCGCCTGCCGCCGCTGGCGTGGGAAACCATCGTCGAGGTCTATCGCGCCTTGCTCGGTCCCGATGCCACCCCCGGCGGGATTCTCGCCATCCAGACCTTCGGGACCCTCATCCATTTTCATCCCCACCTGCACGGCCTGATCACCGATGGCGCCTTCACGCCTGATGGCACATTCCTCTCTCTGCCCGTCAATCTCAGCCACGAGCCGTTTCTTCGCCTCTGGGAACAGAAGGTCTTCGGTCTCCTGCTCGATGAGGGCATGATCGAAACGTCGCTCATCGAGCAGATGCGCTGCTGGCGGCACAGCGGATTCAATGTCGATCGCTCCGTCCGCCTGCAAGCCGGTGACCGGGACGGCATCGAGCGCCTGGCCCAGTACATGGCCCGCTGCCCGTTCAGCCTCGCACGCCTCATCCGCATCACGCCCGCCGGCAAGGTGCTCTACAAGGCCGAGCAAGATCGCTGTCAACGGTACCCCAACCCCGCCAGCCAAGACCTCTTCGGCGGCGTGGCCCGAAACTACCAGCTCTTTGAGCCCCTCGACTTCCTGGCCGAACTTACCCAGCACATCCCCAACAAGGGCGAGCATCTCATCCGCTACTACGGCTGCTACTCCAACAAGACCCGCGGCTCAAGCGCCGCCAAACCGTCGCCTCGCCCGATCCAGTCGTCCAGGCGAGTGAAGCCGACAAGCAGCCGCCGGTCATCGTTCCCGCCCCGCCCCTCGACCGCCGCCGCTGGGCCATGCTCATCCAGCGCATCTACCAGACCGACCCGCTGCCGCTGCCCCCGCTGCGGCGCTGACATGAAAATCATCTCCTTCATCGAAGCCCATCAGGCCGACGTGATCGAAAAAATCCTCCGCCACTGCGGCCTGTGGGAAGACCCCTCTGTCCGCGGCCCGCCAACTGCGGCTCCCAGACCCGCCCCCCAATCCGACTCCACCGTGCCGCTTGAGCCTGATCCAGATTATCTGGATTACCGCCGCACCGAGGATTCGGACAACGGCGGTCAACTCCAGATGCCTTTCGACGGCTGATTCCATCGATCGCGAATTGCTTTTTGCTTGACCGACAGCAGCCGCGCGGTCATCCTTTGCGCACAGCGGCCCGCTATGAGGGCCCTTTCGCTTCCGGCACGTTCCGGAAGGGCTTGACGGCGCTGGCCAAGCGGCTGGAAGTTGTCTTGAGACGGAGGTTACGTGGTGTTCGGCGGTCGCGCATCGGTTGGGAGGTGCCTCCAAGCCCTCCCCGCTCCCCTAACCCCTCACCCCACCGGAATCAAATTTCCTATCAGTCCACCGGAATCAAATTTCCTATCAGTTAACCCCTCACCCCACCGGAATCAAATTTCCTATCAGTTTGGGCCACTTCAGCCACTACACCCGACAAGGTCTTGGGCCACTTCACAGGGTCTTGAGCCACTACACTATAGCCATTACGCCGCTACTTCATGGCTTTGATATTGATGATGGATGGCTAGCTGGAGAAGTGGTGTTAAGTGCTTTTTGAATCGCCCTTTGTTGAGAACTCAATAAGCCTAGCAGACAACAAATTGCCAACATTGAAAACAACAACCACAATGAGCCGACTTTTACCCTACCCTGTATCAATCTCCACAGTCCCGTTATGGATCCATAGAGTATAGCTACCAAGAAGGTTATGAACACAATTCTGAACATCTTGTCCTCATATAGCTATTTAACCCCTCACCCCACCGGAATCAAATTTCCTATCAGTCGGGCACGGCCCTTGGGGCCACCTGCAGAGAATGAAAATGGAAGTGCGGCGTGGTAGAGTATCCGCGGCCCGAGCGGCCCGGTAAGCAGGTCGAGTTACAGTGGTGCTTTTAGCCCGTCTATCAGTCTGGCCCGGACATCGCTTCGAACCTAAGATTGTTGCCCGCGCCATCACGCGGGGTTAGGCTGTGCCGCGGAGCACGCAGAGCAGATTGCTCGAACCCTTCGATGTCCACCGTTTCCGCCCGGCCTGCAGAGGAGACGCGATGGACACGATGTATCGTTGTCTGTGCGGGTCTGGACGTGCACAAGGAGACGGTCGCCGCGTGTGTGCGGCGGGTGGATGCGGCCGGGCGGGTCGCGCCGGGAGATCCGCACCTTCGGCACGACCACCGGCGAGCTTCTGCGGCTGCTGGACTGGCTCATGGCCGAGGGCGTCGAGGCGGCGGCCATGGAGTCAACCGGGGTGTTCTGGAAGCCGATCTGGAACATCCTGGAAGGCTCGATCACGCTGATTCTGGTCAACGCCCGGCACATCAAGAACGTGCCCGGCCGCAAGACCGACGTGAAGGACTGCGACTGGATCGCCCAGTTGCTCCAGCACGGATTGCTGCGCGCCGAGCTTTGTGCCGGACCGTCCGCAGCGGGAACTGCGCGACCTGACCCGCCATCGCAGCCAGTTGGTGGCCGAGCAGTCGCGGGCCAGCACCGCGATTCAGAAGACGCTGGAGGATGCCAACATCAAGCTGGGTCGGTGGCCACCGACATGCTGGGCGTTTCCGGCCGGGAGATGATCCGCGCCCTGATCGCCGGGCAGGACGATCCGAGTCAACTGGCGGAGCTGGCCCGGCGGCCGGCTGCGAAGCAAGCTGCCGCAGCTGACGCGAGGCGCTGCGGGGTCGCGTGACCGAGCACCATCGCTTCATGCTCGAGCCAGTTGATGGATCACCTGGAGTATCTGGACCGTCAGATCGCCGCGCTTCGACCAGCGGATCGAGGAGCTGATGCGCCCTTTTCAGCAGGCCGTGCATCGGATGATGACGATCCCCGGAGTGGGCCGGCGGACGGCGCAGAACGTGCTGGCTGAGATCGGGACGGACATGACCCGCTTTCCCACCGACCAGCACCTGGCGTCATGGGCGGCGATGTGCCCGGGCAACCATGAAAGCGCCGGCAAGCGCCAGAGCGGGCATACCAACCACGGCAACCGCTGGCTGCGGACCGCCCTGGTGCAGGCGGCGTGGGCGGCCAGCCACACGCAAGGACACGTACCTCTCGTCGCAGTACCGTCGCCTGGCCGGGCGTCGGGGCAAGAAGCGAGCGATCGTGGCGGTGGGCCACACGATGCTGGTGATGATGTACCACATGCTGCGCGACGGCGTGGACTACCAGGAACTCGGGCAGCGACTATCTGGACAAGCTACAGCCGCAGCGCTTGACGCGGTACCTGGTCAAGCGCCTGGAGTCGCTGGGCCACACGGTTACACTGAGCCAGGCGGCGTAATTTTCAGAGCAGTCGTTCCGAGGATGTGGCCGGGCTCGACAAGGTGCCTTGCCCTGTTCGACAGGAAATGGGTCACTTCTTGATTGCAGGTGAACGCATTGTCTGGGTGGGTCAGCCCGTGCGGACTCAGAATCTAGAGATGGCGATGGGAAGCTGTGCCGCCGGTCTGGTTGCGCTATCGCTACTCTCAATCGGCTTCTTGAAGGCTACCGGCCATATTCCGAACAGCCGCTTTGGACCGAGTGCCACGCCATGGTTGAGCACCGGAGTTGTTGCCATTGCGCTGGCGGTGGCTATGGCATTCCCTTGGCTCATACGGAGTTGGACCCTCTATATCCTGACCACTCGTCGGGCGATGGTATGGGAAGGAAGTATTTTTGGCACCGAGACACCGCAATTGTACTCACGCGAGGACCTGGTTGGTATGCACGTTGTCAATGAAAATCGCGGCCGCGGCGACCTCATATTGCAGGAACGACGTGAGGGAACCGATGTGGGAGAGATGTGGGTACAGTATGGGTTCAAGGGTATTGGTAATCCGCACGAGATCGAAGCTCTAGTGCGGCGAACACTTTCAATATCGGAGAAAGGTGAAGGAAGTGTTCCGGCAACCTGAGGGGACGGAAGGGGACGTAGCTCTTCACAAACTGGGCCTGAGCGGATAGGTTGATCGCCATGCCACGACAGGGCAGACAGGCTCCCGGTGGGTACGTGTATCACGTGTGGAATCGCGCGGCCGGGCGGTTGCGCCTGTTCAAGAAGCCGGCCGACTATGACGCCTTCGCGCAAATCATGATCGAGGCGCAGCAGCGCCATCCCCTTGGCCTCCTGGACTGGTGTCTGATGCCCAACCACTGGCACTTCGTGGTTTGGCCGGAGCACGATGGGCAGGTGACGGCGTTCTTCCGCTGGCTGACGCACACGCACGCGATGCGGGCGATCACCCATCGGCGGGTGCTGGGGATGGGCCCGCTGTATCAGGGCCGATTCAAGAGCCTGCCGGTGCAGAGCGATGAGCACCTGCTGACGCTGCTGCGGTACGTGCAGCGCAATGCGGTGCGGGCGAAGTTGGTGCGGCAGGCGGCACAATGGCCGCACGCAGCGGAGTGGGTTCGCCGCCGCGGCCCGGCCCAGATGCGGGCGCTGCTGGGCGACTGGCCGATCGAGCGCCCGCGCGGGTGGTCGACGTGGGTGAACGAAGCACAGACGCCGGCGGAGATCGAGACGTTGCGGGAGCATGTTCGCCGCAGCCGCCCCTACGGCGATGATCGCTGGGTTCGTCAGACGGCGGCAAAGTTGGGCCTCCAGTGGACGCTGCGGCCGCGCGGAGGCCAGAAGCGTGAGATCAGGGGTGGATGATATAATGAATAGCTACGTCCCAATCCCGTTCGGCACACCTTTTGCGCCCATGATTGTATGCGGCGCTTTGACGCGCGGAGGGCTTTGATGCGGCGCGTTGTCGCGCCACGCGGCGGCTTGTCGCACTTGCGCCGGCCGGGTTCGTGGTGCATGATGGTTGCGTGGCGGAACCGGCGACGGCTGACAACATCACTCTCGATCGCCTGCGCGGGATGAGGCAGTTGCGGCGGGTTGCCGGATTGCTTGGGGTCCTGCATCGTGCCGGCTGCGCCCGCGACAAAGCCGATAACCGCGAGCTTCACTTTGACGATTACGTCCTGCTCCTCCTGCTCTACCTGTTCAATCCCCTGATCGATTCGATGCGTACGCTGCAGAAGGTCGCCGACCTGCCCGAGGTGCAGAAGCGGCTGGGGATCAAGCGTTTCTCGCTGGGGAGTTTTTCCGAGAGCTGCCGTGTCTTTGAGCCGTCCCTGCTGCAGGGGGTGGTGGAGCAACTGTGGCAGGAGATGCCGCCGATCGAGCGTGCGGCGTTGTTCAAGGACCTGCCGGGGAAGCTGACGCTGGTGGATTCCACCGTGATCCAGACGTTGTGCACCGTGACCGAGGCGATGTTCCTGCCGCTGGGTGATGGCAGACATTCTCATGCCTGGCGTTTGCATTTGCAGTTTGACGTGGATCATCACGTACCCGACCGCTGGGAGATCACCGATCCGCGGAACACGGGCAAGGGCGATGAGAAGTCGGTGTTGCGGCGGCATCTGACCGCCGGGCACACCTATGTGATGGATCGCTGGTATGCGCAATTCACCCTGTGGAACGACATCAAGGGGGCGGGCAGCAGCTACGTCTGCCGCGTGCGCGACAACAGCGTCTACGAGGTGCTGGAGGATCGGCCGCTGGATCAGGCGGCCCGTGACGCGGGCGTGATCAGCGATCAGATCGTTGAGATGGGGCTGTCCAAGAAGCCGAGCGAGCGTGCGGATCATCCGACGCGGCTGATCTGCGTGAAATGCTCGCCGCACCAGAAACGCGGCAAGGGCAAACGCCACGGCGTCGGCCAGACCGGCCCGACCAGCGACGGCACGCTGCGCATCGTCACCGATCTGCTGGATGTGCCGGCGCACGTGATCGCCTTCCTCTACCAGTACCGCTGGACCATCGAAATCTTCTTCCGATTCCTCAAACAGATCCTGGGCTGTCGTCATCTGCTCAGCACGCGTATCGAAGGCATTCAGATCCAGATTTACGCGGCGGTGATCTGCTGCATGATGCTCAACACACTCACCGGGAAGAAGCCGACCAAGTGGATGGTGATCCTGATGTCGCTGTATCTGCAGGGCCTGGCCAGCGACGAGGACGTGCTGCGTGAATTGAACAAGCCGGACCGCACCGGCGTCAAAATCCGCGCCCGCGAGGCGTACTTCAAATCGATCGGGCTGTAGTGCCGGGACGAGCGTTCGCGTGAGTCGTCCGCCTTGATGCTGCGCGCTGCCGACTGCGTTTGAGCGACAGGAATATTCCCCCGCGCCGCGAGGTTCTCCCACTCGTCTGGCCGCCACCCAGATACAGCAACTGTGCCGAACGGGATTGGCTACGTCCCCTTCAATCTCCCCCACGAACGTCTATGCAGGTGTTTCGCAAAATAGTCGCCGTTGTGTTGCTCCTGGCAGCACTCCGATTCGTGCTTCGCATCTATGTTCTCATGCATTCGGATGTGCCCAACGCGAGTGCCCAAATTCGGTTCGGCATCCTTCTCACCGCTCTTTGTTTCATCAGCGGTCTTTCCATGCTCAGGCGAAGCGGCCGTGGGAAGGCCCAATAACCACGACTATGAATCCCGCTTTTGGTCAAGGGGGCTTTTGCGCGCGCAGGGCTCTTCTGCGACGCCGCCGGGGAGCGGCGGGGGCGTTTGGTTTGGCTGATTGCTCTGCCGGCCCGTGATGCGGCGGGTGCCTGGCGTTGTGGACCGCGTCGTGGTCGTCGGGGGCCGGTGCGCTTCAAACAACGATCCGATGGTCATCCCGGCGCTGCGGCGCGGGAGCCGTCATTCACCCAGACGAATACGGGGCCCGTCGCCTCATTCACTGCATCGCGGGTCGTACAACTTGCCCGCAGTGGGGTAGATCCCGAGATCCGAAACCCGAAATCCCAAACATGGACGAAGCCTGATTGGTCAAGGGAACGGGGGCAATATTCGGACCAGTTTGTCGTCAGAGCGACATTTTGTCGTAGTAGCGGGGGGATGGGGAGGCAACGGTGTTGGTACGGTGTGAGTACGGTGTAGGTCCGGAACCGAATCGGCGGCAACATGGGAGCGGAATGTCCTTTGTTGTCCTGTTTTCACGAGCAGGCTGGTCATCGCTTTGGCCCCGATCTTTGCGCCAATGGGACCTGGGCGCTTGTCCGATTCTCCCTGCACAGGACCCCGGAGCCAGCAACTGGCGGCGGCGATCGCAGCGCAGGTAACGGATCGCAACGCCATGATGAGCGGCGGCGCGGTGTGTTGTTGAGCACTTGTGCCCAGCACCCGCCGCCGGTTTTGTTCTGCCCCCGCCGATGCCCGACACCCGATACCCGACACCCGCGCGTTTCTGGCTACTGACTCCACCCGCGAATTGGGAAAATGCGTTGCCGCCCGCTAACCTGCCTGCCATGCAGATTCGTCCCGCGACGGCCGCGGATGTGCCGTCGGTCATCCCCATGGTCAATCAGCTCGCCGCCCTGCATGAAGCGTGGGACCCGGCACGCTTCGCCTACCTGCCCGATCCCGGAAACAGGTACCGCTCCTGGCTGAGCAAGCGGGCCGAGGATCCCCGAAGCGTCTTGCTCGTCGCCGTCGCCGAGGACGGCAGGGTCGTCGGCTTTGTCGTCGGCACCGTCGAGCGCGAGATCCCCATCTACCGCATCGAAGAATTCGGCTTCATCCACGATCTCTGGGTCGACGAGCCGTACCGCAACGAAGGCGTCGGCCGCCAGCTCGTCATGGCAGCCGTCGAGGCCTTCGGTAACATCGGCGCCAAACAGGTCCGCTGCGAAACCGCCTCGCCCAACGTCGTGGCCCGCGAGCTCTTCGCCCGCTGCGGGTTTCGCGCCAGCGTCACGGAAATGCTTCTGGAGGTTGAGAGATCATGATTCTATGTGTGGGAACCACGCCGACGATGCAGCGCACGATGATGTTTACCCGCGTGCGCATTGATGCCGTCAACCGCGCCAAGGCGACCATCGAAAGCGCCAGCGGGAAATCCATCAACGTCGCCCGGGTCCTGGCGACCCTGGGCGAAGAGTGCACCGCCACCGGATTCCTCGGCGGCGACACCGGCAGATTCATCCGCGCTGACATGGACCAGGCGCAGATCCACCGCGACTTCGTGGAGGTCCGCCCCCACACCCGAACCTGCACCACCATCATCGATGAATCCAGCGGCGGCGTGACGGAACTGGTCGAAGAGTCGAAACAGGTTGCGCCCGAGGCATGGGATCAATTGAAAGAGAAACTCAAGGAGCTGCTGAAATCGGCAAGCATCCTCGTCCTTTCCGGCTCCCTGACGCCCGAGGCGCCGAGCGATTTCTACGCCTGGTGCGTTCAGCAGGCGAACGCAAAGAACGTTCGCGCCGTCGTTGACGCCAGCGCCGAACCCCTGGCCCTGGCGATCCGCGAGCGGCCTTTTGTCATCAAGCCCAACCGCATGGAACTGGCGCAGGCGCTCGGCGTCGAAATTCAGAACGAGCGACACCTGCGCCAGGCGATGACCAGGGCCGTGGAACTGGGCGCCAGATGGGTCATCGTGACGATGGGGCGCGAAGGCTCGATCGCTTCGGATGGCAAGCAGTTCTGGAAGGTAAAATGCCCCAACATTGAAGCGGTCAGCGCCATCGGCTCGGGGGATTCCTATGCCGCAGGACTGGCCGCGGCGCTGGCTCGTGGCGAATCGATGCCCGATGCGGTCAAGCTCGGTGCCGCCTGCGCCGCCGCCAATGCGATGATTCCGATTGCGGGGTACGTGCGCAGGCAGGACGTCGATCAGGTTCTGTCCCAGACGCGGCTGCATGCCGTCTGATTTCGGGCCTGCTGGAAAAACCGAGGCATTTTGTAATGAAGTTCCGCCTTCCCGGCCGCCGATGCCCGGATTAGCATTTCCACATCTCGCGTCGGCAGCCCCGGAGGATCGATGCGCCTTTCGGCATTCTTCACTTCGTTAGTCATTTTGCTCTGCCCCATCTGCGCGCGAGCCGAAACGCATCAGGCCACGATCGGCCTCCACGATGGCGAGTTGGGCTGGAAGTACCTGCACGTCGATCTCAAACGCTGGCGCGGATCCGACCTCCTCAACGCCGTCAACGCATCCCTCGGCACGGCCGGTCACATCGAGATCGACCAGAACAAGCTCACGCTCCGCTTCGATCCGTCGCGCCTGCCGTATACCCGCCGCCAGGCGAAGAAGTCCATTCGCCTCTTCACCGAGGAGATTGAGCCCCAGGCCTACGCTCAGCAGCGCCGCACGTGGGGCTTGCTGATGCCGAAGGACGTCCATCCCGATCGCCGCATGGTCATCCTCGTCCATGGCCTGGACTGCAATCGCTCCAACTGGCAACCGATGGCGAAGCTGCTTGAGCAGGCCGGCTATCAGGTCGCCTACTTCAGCTATCCCAGCGACGGCCCCGTCGCCGGCTCCATCGCGCTGATGACCGACCAGATGCATGCCCTTCAGGAAACCTTTCCCCGCATGCGCCTCTCGATCATCACCCACTCCATGGGCGGCCTGGTTGGCGCACGGCTACGTGGAAGGCCCGCATTACGCGGGCAACGTCGATGACCTCATCATGCTCGCCCCGCCCAACCAGGGATCCACCTGGGCGCCTTACCGCATCGCGCTGGAGCTGCGCGAGCATTACCAGCTCTGGCGGCACGATCCCCACTGGCACCTCTCCTGGATGATCACCGACGGACTGGGGGAGGCCGGCACCGACCTGGAGCCGGGCAGCCGCCTGCTTGCCGAGCTGAATTCCCGCCCCCGCCGCGCCGGCGTCCACTACACCATCGTTGCCGGCGACCGCAGCCTTCTGTGCCGTCTTGAAGGCGAAGCACTTCTGGATGCCGCGTCGCTCGTTCCACCGCAGGCGCAATCCTGGTGGGGATTTCACCAGGTCCATGCCGGGCTCGAACAGGCGGCTCAAATCGTCCTGCACCACACCGGCCGCTGCGATGGTCCGGTGACGCTTCGCAGCGCCCATCTGGCCGGCGTCAATAACGTCGTCGTCCTGCCCGCGGACCACAACAGCCTCTATCTGCCTATCGACGGCGAGCCCCCTGCGGCCTGGCCCGTGATCTGCGACCGTCTGGCCGGACTGCCCTAGTCAATTCTCTTGTGTCTCCTTCTCGATCGCCTCGATCTCCACCTTGCTCTTCTGGATGTCCACGCGAAGCCGGGCATACGCGTTGAGGTAAGCATTGGCCACCAGCACAAGCGCAAAGAACGCGACCACATAGCCGCGCCAGTCGTCCACCAGCAGCTTGAAGGGCATCAGCAGCAGGAACAGCAGCGTCACCCAATGGCTGAAGCAGTACTCGCAGGTGAACAGGTAAAAGAACTTCCGTGCCGAGACGGAGCGGCAGCTCTCGCTCATGCGCTTGCACCACTCGCGCGGCTCGCGGAAGACCTCCTCAAACACCACCGTGCGCACCACGCACGCGATTGGAATCGCGAGAATGAACAGCCAGAACACCTGCTGGCCAATGGGCATCGGCTCGTGCATACGCTTTGTCCCACTCATAGCGGCCTGCCGAGCTCATGGGAGCGCCGGAAGTGCAGCCCCTCTTTCGCATGGCGGCAGGCGCGGTATTCTCCGCCTAATCCGGAGGCCTATGCAGACGCCGATGATTGGCACCTGGACCGCGACCGTGAAGGGCATTCGTCCCTTCACCATTCACAGCGATCTCTACTACGAGCTCGTGCTCAGCCGCGAAGGAGAAGAAGGCCAGGTCGCAGTGCGTGTTCCCCAGCATGCCTGCGAGCCGATCGGCACGGGAGATCGGGTCGAGCTGAGCTTTCTGATGGGACAGGTCACGCAGGTCAAAAAGATTCTGCCATAGCGGCGGCCGTACGGGCTGCATGCGGCGGCCCTGCCCCCGCCGATCCCCCCTGGTTCCCCGCAAATTCTTCAAGACGCGGCTCAAGAGCACCCGCACAACCTATCGAGATCCGTTTGTGCAAAACAACCGACTCACACCGTACTCTCTCCGTGGTTGCACCGTGCAAAAGATCTGCGGGAAATACCGGCCATCCGCCTTGGCAGAGCCATTCTCGACCAGAGGCTCGAAGCCGCCGCCGTCGGGGCCCAACGGCTCAAGAACATCGGCCCGCCTCTTTTGGCTCTCCAACCCCCGCCCATCGCCCATGCTCATCAAGCCCCAGCCACACACCGGCCCGTCAACGGAAATCCGACAGCCGACTCCGGCAGTTGCCCAGGCCGGCCAGCCGAGCCGCCTGCCCAATACCCCACTTCACGGCCCAAACCCCTGAGAACGACATGCGCAAGCCCTGAAAGTGGCGGGCGACGCTTGCCGGAAGGACGCTCGGCGATAGAGTTATTGCCCACATGACTTCAGATGACTTACCTGCACCGCCCTTGGTGGCACTGGCCGCCTGGCTGATTCCCGGGAGCGGCTACTGGCTGATCGGACAGCGAACGCGCGCCGTCACCATCGGCATGACGATCATCCTCCTCTTTGGCCTGGGGGTGTTGATTGCCGGCATCCGCTGCGTGCAGGCACCGAATATGGCGGCACAGGGTTCGATCCTGTCGCGGGTGCTGGACAAGCCCTGGTTTCTGGGGCAGGTGCTGACGGGGCCGATCGGGCTGGGATCGGCCTGGGCGTCGGATGCGGCAGCGCACAGCACAGCCTATGGGAAAATCGAGTCCAAGAGCCGGATCATGGAGATCGGCACCCTCTACACCGCCGTTGCGGGGATGCTGAACCTGCTGGCGATCATCGACTCGGCACATCGTGCGGGCAATCATGGGAATCGCTGAAGGATCCAATCAATGAGTTTTGCGCTTGCGATGATTCTGAGTCCCGTTTGGCATGGGGTGGTTGCAGCGGCGGATTATGTGCCGTTTATTTATCCGCTGCCGGTGTGGGACTACTGGCCGTGGCTGATTCTGCCGCTGGCGGCCGCCGTTTCGATTGTCTACAAGTCGGTCAAGTGCCGTTCGATGAGCACCGTTCCCCGCGAGGCTGCGGTGATCTTTGTATGGATTCTCATCGGCATGGTGGCGGCCGGGGCGGCGCTGGCAGGGGTCGTCAAGATCGTCGTTGAGAGGTAGGGCAGTCGCTTCGACCCAGGCGGAGTCAGCGCATAAAAAAAGCCGCCGCCAGGGTGCCGGGGCGGGGGGGAACCCCAGCGGGGATAACCTGGGCAGCGGCGTAAATCAGGAATCGACAGTCGCATCAGGGGGGTGCGACCATCAATTACTCTACACATTGATAGCACGATGCAAATAGAAGTAAATCAGGTGAATTCCTGAATTTACGGCGTAACCGCTTGCTGTGGGGGAATCCATGGCGGAAAAAACTGCATATCAGTGACACACCTGATGGCGAACAACGTATTGAAGCGCAATTATCTCGTGCGTATTCGGTCGCAGCGCCGATGCCAGAGGGCATTGCGGGCCGCGTGTACCGATTAGTGACCCTCGCGACGTCTCTGCGAACCGAGCGGCGACGTTGTTGCAATTCTCGAGCGAACGGAAAACAGCAGTGACTCGCATCCTACTGGCAGATGATCACGAAATATTCCGCAATGGGCTCCGATCCGTTCTGGAGAAAGATCCCGAGGTTCAGGTCGTCGCCGAGGCCGCCGACGGTGAGGAGACCATCCGGCTGGTGCACCAGACCCAGCCCGATGTGGCGATCATCGATATTGGCATGCCCAAACTGAACGGAATTGAGGCGACGCGGCAAATCAAGCGCGAGAATGGCCCCCGCGTGCTGGCACTGTCGGTGCATTCCGAAGGGGTGATCGTCCGGCGGATGCTGGAGGCGGGCGCATCGGGATACCTGCTGAAGGACTGTGCCGCCGATGAAGTATCGCAGGCGATCAAGACGATCATGGCGGGAAAGGTGTACATCGGCAGGGCACTCGGGGATGTGATTGTGAAGCAGTTGGGCAGTCCGACCGGCACGCCGCTGAGCCGGCGGGAGCAGGACGTGCTGCGGCACATCGCCGAGGGGATGACGACGAAGGAAATCGCCCAGGTGCTGGGGGTGAGTCCCAAGACGGTGGATACGCATCGGCAGCATCTGATGGGGAAGCTGGACATCCACAGCATCGCGGAACTGACGAAATACGCGCTGCGGCTGGGGCTCACATCGCTCGAGAGCGACTCGGGGGATTCCGGCTCGGCAGGGAAGCCGGGAGAGCGGGACGCCGAGGTGTAATTCAACATCGCGGTAAACCCACCCGATTCCGGGGCAAGCAAGACTTGCACGCCTCTCGTTGGAGCAACCGAAACTAACATCTCCCCAATCGAAATGATACCATAACCCGGCAAATCGTGGGAAAGGAGCGAAGCGATGAAACTGTTTTCGGAGTTCAAAGAGTTCGCCATGAAGGGGAGCGTGGTGGACATGGCAGTGGGCATCATCATCGGAGCGGCGTTTGGGAAGATCGTCTCATCGGTGGTGAACGATGTGCTGATGCCGCCGATCGGGTTGGCCGTCGGGGGCGTCGATTTCTCGAATCTCAAGCTGGTGCTGAGGCACGCAAAGGTCGATGCGGCGGGGAAGGTCATCACGCCTGAGACGGCGGTGATGTACGGGAAATTCGTCAACAACGTGATCGACTTCCTGATTGTGGCGTTTGCGATCTTCATCCTTATCAAGCTGATCAACGTCGCCCGGCGCAAACCGGTTCCGGTGCCCGAGGTTCCGCCAGCGCCGACGAAGGATCAGGAACTGCTGGGCGAAATCCGCGACATCCTCAAGGAAGCGCACCGCGGTTTAGTCACCGGGCATACGCACACTTAGATAGAAGGAAGGAAGGCATCCCGACCATGCCACGCTTGATTACCCTCGGAACCCTTGCGCTTCTGGCGCTTGCAACAACGGTTTGGGCAGACCAGGTGGTCTTCAATAACGGGGACACGCTGACGGGGACCGTCGAATCCGCCGATGGGGGCAAGCTGAAGGTCAAGACGAACGTCGCCGGCGAGGTGACCGTGGATCTGAAGGACGTGAAATCGGTCAGCACCGATCACCCGCTGGCGATTCATCTGACGAACAACAAGATCGTGCGGGCCCCGCTGGCGCCGGCCACGCAGCCGAACCAGGCGGTGGTGGAGGGCCAGACGATCGGCCTCGATGAGATCAAGCGAATCACGCCGAAATCCGCATGGACGGGATCGGTGCTGGTGAACGGGAACCTGCAGCGCGGGAACAGCCACTCCGAGAACCTCGGCGTAGCGGCCGACGCCACGCTGCGCCGGGACGACGAATGGCACAACGACCGCTTCAGCCTGTCGGCGGCATACAACTACGGCCGCAGCCGGCAAAACGGGGTCGATACCACGTCGGCGGACAACTGGTTTGGGCAGGTGAAGTACGACCGGTTCTTCACGGACAAGCTCTATGGCTATGGGCTGATGCGTTACGATCACGACCGGCTGGCGTTTTTGAACTACCGGTTGTCGCCGGGCGCTGGTGTCGGCTATCAGTGGGTCGAAGAGCGCGGATTTCAACTTCTCGACAGAAGCCGGCGTGAGCTACGTGTATGAAGATTATTCCAGCGACGGGACGGACGACCGGGTTGCGCTGCGGCTGGCGTACCACCTGACCAAGCAACTGAACGACTCGGTGTCGCTGTTTAACGACGTGGAGTGGCTGCCGGCGTTTTCCAATCCGGCGGATTACAACCTGAACGCGGATGCAGGGGTGCGGGCGAAGCTGACGGGGTCCCTGTTCAGCGAGTTCAAGGTGCTTTACCAGCGGGATTCGACGCCGGCTCCGGGGGCGCAGAAGGATGACCTCACCTTCATGCTCAGCGTGGGGTGGCAGTTTTAGCTGACGGCAGGCCGTCCAACTGCAAGAACAGAGGTGCGGCCGGCGGCTGGGTCGGCCGCGCTTCCATAGGCGGGAGCCCCCGGTGTCTTCACCGGGGGGCTGAACCGCATTCAGGACTGGCTATTTCTTTTCGGTGGGATCGAAACGCAGCTCAAAGGTGTGGCCGGAATTGATTCCGGTCAGGCCAATACCCTCGTGTCCCTCGCGGTAAACCCTTCCGGCCACGGGATCGAAGATCACCTTCGCGCCTTTGGCGATGAGTCCGGAGCCGATTGCTCTGGGTTTGAGCACGCCGTCGATGTTGTCCCAGGTACCGAGGTCCAGCAGATAGAGCGTTCCGGGTTCGGTCGCGGTGAAGGTGAGTTTACCGGTGCCCTTGGCGACGGTTCGCGCGGTTTCCGGGACGAAGTCCCGATACTTCTGGGCGGCACCCCATTGCAGGAAGGGATCTTTTGGCTGGGAGCTGCACCCGCAGACGAGTGCCAAAGAGACGAGGAGCAGACATCCAAGAGTGACGTGCCTGTGCATAGGATCTCCTGAAAATACGGTTATCGGTTAGATGCAGAGAATTGCGTCGTAGCGTTCCATTCGATCGCGTCGAACCGGCATGCCCGCATCGCCGCCGAGAGCGGGATGATTGCCAGGAATGAGTGTATCACGTCGATGGCGGTCTGTCTCGATTGCTGCGGCAGGGGTGCCGGTGACGGGCGCTGTCGCATAGGATCAATAGCGCCGGTCATAGGCCTCCTGGGCGATGTCGCGGGCCTCGGCACAATTGGCCAGGAGCGCATCCCATGCCTCGCCAGTGCCGCCGAGCAGGTGATTGATGCGGCGGCCCTGCTCGAGAACGCGCTGGATCTTGACCAGGTCGTTGGCAATTGACTTGATCTCGTCGCGCTCGTGGGTGGTCAGGCCGCGGTAGGAAATGGAGTCTTGCCGGCCATTGCTGGTGAGAGTCGGCTCGTTGGCGAGATTGCGCAGCTCCGTGAGGCGTCGGGTCTGTGCGGTGAGTTCTTGGTCAATCAACTTGCGTGCGTGCTCTCCCATCTTTTTGACGGTGGCATCGGTCTGAGTGGCGGAGCCGGTGGCGGCGAATTCGAGGGCGTACAGGTCCCACACGGCGGGAAGAAGTTTCTGCAGGGGGACGAGCGAGGCGCCCTGGAGCGCTTGATTGATGGCAGGAGTCAGCTCGGCGCTGCGATTTGCCAGGAGGAGCTTCATCGCTTCTTTGCGCGTGTCGGGATTGATGATGTCAAACGAGGTGTTGCCATTGGAATCCTTGGGCTTGTAAACCAGGCCGGGAGACGCCTTGATCAGGACAGAGACGGCCTTGGCGGCAGCGACTCTGGGAATGTCGCCTTGCTGCTTGAGCACGAGGGCGGCGGAGTCAAAGGCTTCGGCGGCGGCAGCGGCCATCCGCAGGTGGAGCATCGATTCTCCGCGGAGCATGAGCAGATCGTATCGCTCGATCGATCCGGGCTTGACCTGATTGGACGTCAGGAGGCTGGAGATCTTCTGAAGGCAGCCGCGATAGTTTCCGGTGTTGAAGTCCGCCTGTGCGTCGGAAATTGAAGGCAGTGACGCGGCGCGGCCGGCGGCTGCAAGAGACAGAAGAATGCCTAGTGCAACGAGAGCTGTTCGCATGAGCGTTTTCCTTTCAAGCTGCGCCCGGGAAGGGTTGGAGCTTTGATCATAACCGGTCCTGCAGAAATATTGCTACGCCGCGGTGCGTGGTCGGCGAGCCGGGGGTGGTTTGCAGCGCGGTTCCACGGGGTTTAGGCTTGGTCGTGGAGATCAACGCATGGTGAAACGGTGGATTTGGGCGAGTGTGGCGACGGTGCTGCTGGTTCCGGTGGCGGTGTGGGCGGGGCCGGGGCTGCAGAAATATGACGTTGTCTGGAATTCGCCGAGCGCGGGGTCGCAGGGGTCGATGCCGCTGGGGAATGGGGATATCGGGCTGAATGTGTGGGTGGAAAAGGGCGGCGACTTGATGTTCTATATCAGCAAGACGGATGCATGGGGGGATGACGTCGGGGGAAGCAATGGGTTGCCGAAGGTGGGGCGGGTGCGGGTGAAGCTGACGCCGAATCCGTTTGAGAAGGGGCAGGCGTTTCGGCAGGCGCTGGATTTACCGAGCGGCGCGATCGACATCGAGGCGGGTGGCCAAGGGGATCGGGTGAAGATCAAATTGTGGGTGGATGCGAACGCGCCCGTGATCCATCTGCAAACATCGAGCGCGCGGGCAGTGGATGAGGAGATCTCATTCGATCAGTATCGTGAGAGGCCGACGGATGATTTGAACGCGGACTACGTGTTCCCGGGGCAGAAGAACCGGGTGGCGTGGTGCTATCGAAATCGCTCGAAGATGCCTGCGCTGGAGGGCCTGACGTTTGGGGCGGTGATCCAGGGAAATGGGCTGGTGGGTCGCGACGAGAGGACAGTTGGGGCGGTGTCGCCGGGGCGGTCATTTGATGCCGCGGTCTATGTGGACACGACGCATGCGAAGAGCGCCGATGCGTGGCTGGCGGGCATGGAGCAGAAGATCGACACCGTACAGAAGACGGATCTGGCCACGGCATGGCAGAGGCACGTGGGGTGGTGGCATGATTTCTGGGACCGGAGCTGGGTGATCGCAGAAGGCGATGACGCGGCGCGGACGGTGACGGAAGGCTATCTGCTGCAACGGTTCATGTGCGCCTGCGCCGGACGCGGGGCGTATCCGATCAAGTTTAACGGATCGATCTTCACGACCGACAACGTGGCGTCGTTTCAGAATGCGCACGGGAAGAAAATCACGGAGAACGTGAACGGCGACTTTCGCGTATGGGGGGGATGCTACTGGTTTCAGAACACGCGGCACATCTACTGGCCCATGCTGCAGGCGGGGGATTTCGACATGATGCGGCCGCTGTTTCGCATGTATCAGAACATGCTGATGACCAATGAGAAGGCGGTGCGCGAGTATTACCATCACGGCGGGTCTTACTTCGCGGAGACGAGCCCCTTTTATGGTGGGATTGGTGTGGTGACGGCGGATACGCCGGGGTCGTACGGAACGCACTATTACACCGGGGTTCTCGAGTTCACGGCGATGTTGCTGGATTACTACGCGTATACGGGCGACCGGGGCTTTGCACGTCAGACACTGCTTCCCGTGGCCAACGATGGGTTGACGTTTTTTGATCAGCATTTTGGCGCGATGCCAAGGGGAAGCTGCTGCTGGATCCGGACAATGCGATCGAGACGTATTGGAAGGTGCACGATCCGATGCCGGACATTGCGGGGCTGCATTATGTGCTGGAGCGGCTGTTGGCGCTGCCTGCGGATGTGGCGGATGAGGGGATGCGGGCGCGGTGGAAGCGGATCCTCACGGAGGTGCCGGATCTGCCGATGGCGGTGAAGGATGGGCACAAGCTGCTGGCTCCGTTTGAAGCGTGGGGAGCGGACAAGGACATTCACAACTGCGAGAACCCGGAATTGTACGCGATCTTCCCATTCCGGTTATTTGGATCGGGGAAGCCGGAGTTGAATCTCGCGCGGGATACGTTTGCGGCGCGGCGGGTGAAGCAGACCGGTTGCTGGAGGCCGGATGCGATCCAGGCAGCGTATCTGGGCGAGGCGGAATGGTCGAAGGATGCGATTACCAGGAACTTCACGCCGAATCGAGCGTTTCGCTTTCCGGCAATGTGGAACAACGAGGGGGATTACATTCCCGATGAAGACAACGGCGGCGTGGCGCAGAACGCGCTGCAACTGATGATTCTTCAGCCGGTGGGCAAGCGGCTGCTGCTGTTGCCGGCGTGGCCAAAGGAGTGGAGCGGGTCGTTCAAGCTGCATGCGCCGGGTCAAACCACGCTCCAAGGAATGATCCGTAACGGCAGGCTGGAGAAGCTGTCGGTCACGCCGAAAGAGCGCCGCGCGGACGTAGAGATTCGGCGGGCGGATGGGACGTTCGGGCGGCTGGGGGATTGAGCGTTGGATCTTGCTGAATGTTGTTTGCTCCACGTTGGATAGATGGCGTAAAATCCGGGTTGGCGCGAGAGCCCTGTGAAGGGTCTCGGTTTCCATCATGTCTGAATCCGCACAGATATTGATCGTGGGGAGTGAAGCGGCCGAAGGTGAGGCTCTGGCGCGGAAGCTGACGGAGCGGGGATTCAAGATCCAGCGTTGCGGAAGTGGCACGGCGTGCCTGGAGGCTGTGGCGCGGGCCGAGCCGGATCTGGTGCTCTTGGATGGGCGGCCGCCGGAGACGAATCTGGGCGTGTTGCGGAAGCTGAGGGAGAAGTGGAGTGCGGATGTCTTGCCGGTGATCGTGGTGACGGCGCAGGCGGATCCGAAACACGTGGTCGAGGGGTTGGAAGCCGGCGCGAACGATTGCGTGGTCAAACCGATCAATCTGCCGGTGCTGCTGGCACGGGTACGGACGAGTTTGCGTATCAAATCTCTGGTGGCGAGTTCGGCGCGAGGGCGGGAACTCGATCGCCTGAACGAGGCGCTGGCGGCGCAGGTGGCGGAGCGAAAGCGATTCGAGCGGAAGCTGCGGCTGTCGGAGGAGCAGTTTGAGAAGGCGTTTCGGGCCAGTCCGGACGGGCTCGCGCTGAGCCATCGCGACACGGGAGAGATCATTGATGTGAACGACATGTTTGCACGGATGTTCGGATATGCGAGGGAGGAGATGTTGGGAAAGCTGTCGGCGGATCTGGGGCTGATCGCGCATCCGCCGGACCGGGAGCGTGCGATCGCGCAGCTTCGGGTGACAGGGGTGATTCGGGATTTCGAGGCGCCGGCGCGGCGGAAGACGGGGGAGATCTTTCCGGTGAGTGTTTCGGCGGAATCGCTTGAGCTGGATGGGAAGCCCTGCGTGCTGACGATCACGCGCGATATCACCGAGCGGGAGCGCGTGCGCGAAGCGATGCGGATGGCGAACGAGGAGCTGGAGAAGCGCGTGGCCGCGCGGACGGCGGATCTGCAGCGCGGCAAACGACGCATTGCGGGAAAGCGAGCGGCGTTTCCGGACGATGGCGGACCATGCGCCGATGCTGATGTGGATGACGGGCGAAGACGGGTTGTGCTCATTCGTGAACCGTTCGTGGACGGAGTTTACCGGGCGAAGCGTTGAACAGGAATTGGGAGCTGGCTGGCGGGTGGGGATGCACCCTGACGATTGCGAACGGCGTATGGAGGCGTGGGGGAAAGCTATTGCTGCGCGTCGCCAAATTGCGGGCGAATATCGCATCCGGCGCGCGGACGGTGCCTACCGATGGCTCTATAGCGTAGGGGTGCCGCGTTTCCGGCCGGATGGGAGCTTTGCGGGCTACATCGGATCGTGCCTGGATATTACGGAGCGGCGCGAAGCCGAGGAGGTGCTGCGGCAGACGGCGGACGAACTGGAGCGGCGCGTCGAGCCAGCGCACGGAGGAACTCGCGCGATCGAATGCGAAGCTTTCCGCGGAGGTGGCCGAGCGGAAGGCGGCGAACCAGCAACTCATGGCGTATCAGTCGAAGCTGCGGGCGCTTTCGGCGCAGGTGGCGCTCGCCGAGGAAAGGGAACGGCGGCGGATCGCAGCGGGTTGCATGATGAGATCGGGCAGAGTCTGGCGCTTGTGAAGATGCGGCTGGGGTCTTTTCGCGAATTGGCAAACGATGCTGAGAAGGCTGGAAATCTGCAGGAGATCCGGGCGGCACTGGAGAAGGCGATCGTGCACATTCGGTCGCTGACGTTCGACCTGGGGTCGAGAATCCTCTACGAATTCGGACTGGAAGCGGCGATTGAGAATCTCGTGGAGGAGATGCACAAGCACGGGCTCAAGCCGTATTTTTCTGATGACCGACTGCCCAAGCCGCTGGACGAGGAAGTGCGGGTCATCGTCTTCCAGGCGGTGCGCGAGCTGTTGCACAATATCACCAAGCATGCCCGTGCAAGACGGGTGTCGGTTTCGCTCATTCGTGAGGATCCGTTCTTGCGAGTGGAGGTAGGCGATGACGGGACGGGATTCGATCCATTGAAGGCCGGCTCCACGCTCTCAAAGGCGGACGGATTTGGACTATTCAACGTGCGCGAGCAGCTCGATTACATTGGCGGACGGCTGGAGGTCAAATCGTCCGCAGTCAAAGGCACACATGTGACGATCGTCGTGCCATTGGCCCAACAGATAGGGCCGATCGACGACGAGAATCGCAACCCATTGCGGGTGCGAGGATAAAAAACCTGCACGATAATTATAATGGTTCCCCGGATACATTCCGGCTCTAATAGACGACAATGAGGAGTTGGTAGGCTCGAAGGGAGGTTGTCGGTGAGCATCGGAATTCTTCTTGCGGATGATCACAAGATCATTCGTGACGGCCTGCGCAGCCTTCTTGCCAAGCAAGACGATATGGAGGTGATCGGCGAGGCCGAGGATGGGCGGACCGCCGTGCAACTGGCTCGCGATCTCTCGCCGATGATCGTGGTGATGGACATTGCGATGCCCGATCTCAACGGTGTGGAAGCGACCCGGCAAGTGCTGGAAATCAATCCCGGCATCAAGGTGGTGGCGCTGTCGATGTCGTCGGATGGGCCGGTCGTGCGGCGGATGTTTCAGGCGGGGGCGGTGGGCTACCTGCTCAAGGACTGCGCGTTCGACGAACTGGTCGAAGGCGCTTCGAACGGTGCTGGCGGGTCGAACCTATCTGAGCCCCGATATTGCGAACGTCCTGGTTCGAAACATGTCTTCGGGCGAATCGGTGATGGCTTCACCGCTGACGGCCAAGGAGCGGGAAGTGCTGCAGTTGATTGCCGAGGGAAAGAGCACGAAGGAAGCGGCACTGGTGCTGTCGGTGAGCGTGAAGACGATTGACACGCACCGTCAGCACATCATGGACAAACTGGACATTCATAATGTCGCGGAACTGACGCGCTATGCGATCCGAGAGGGGCTGACTTCGGCGGACACGCGGCCGAAGAAATGAATGAGCCGACTGAAGGAAGGGCTCATCCGAGGCGTACGGGCTTACCGGTGCGGGTGGATTCGTAGCAGGCTTCGATGATGGCGACGGCCTTGGCAGCTTCGATGGCGGAGAGGTCGGGCTGGCGCCGCTCATCAACGGCGGCGAGAAAGGCGGCGAGGTTGTTCTTGTGGTTTTCGTAGTTGAAGGCCATGGGGTTGGATGAGCCACCTGCATGTCGAGTGGGGACCGCAAAGCGCTGGCGGGCGTGGGCGTCTTCAGGTTTCTCGCTGCGGAACTTGTAGACGTGGATGGTGTCCTCGACGAGCTCGACGAGGCCGTCGCGGCCGGTGACGATGAGCCGGCGATGCGTTCCGGGATACATGCTGGTGGCGGCGAGGATCTGGCCGAGGGCGCCATTGCGGAACCGGACGACCGCCAGGGCGGTGTCTTCGACTTCGATCAAGTTGGGATCGTGAGCGCGCTTGGCGGTAAAGGCAAAGATCTCCTCGACGGGATTGGCGGAGGGATCCAGATCAGGCATGGTCGCCGCGGCGAGCCACTGGAGCAGATCGACGGAGTGGCTGGCCTGGTTCATCATGGCGCCGCCGCCGTCGAGTGCGAGGGTTCCCTGCCAGCGTCCGCGGCCGTAGTAGGCATCGTCGCGCCACCAGGGGACCGAGACACTGATAAGCGAAAGATTGCCGAAGCGTCCCTCGGCGGCGGCATCGTAGACAGTCCGTACGACGGGGTTGAAACGCTGGGGGAAGATGCCACCGAGAATGATGTTGGCCTGCCTGGCGGCATCGATCATGCGGTCGATGCGCTCTTTGGTGATTTCCAGCGGCTTCTCGCAGAGGACGTGAATGCGGTGGCGGCGCAGATGAGCAGGGCGTCCAGATGGGCACCGCTGGGGGTGGTGATGACGGCGATGTCGGGTTTCTGTTCGCGGAGCATCTGCTCAGTGTCGGCGTACCACCTGCAATCATGGGCAGTGGCGAAGGTTTCGCCCTTGGCGCGGGTGCGGCAACTGCCGGCGACGAGCTGGGCGTTGGGCAGCGCCTCGATACTCTGGGCAATGGCCTCGGCGACGGCGCCGATGCCGATGATTGCGATTCGGTTCTGAGCCATCGGTGCGGGTATAGTACAGATTCCGGGGAGGAAATCGATTGTCCTCAGCGATCGGAGAGGCAGAGCTTAGCGGCTAGCTGGGCGATGGTCTGCTGCTCATCCCGGTAGGGGGCGGGGCGGTCATAGAAGGAGTAGGCGTTGGGCTCGTAGCCGCCCTCTTCCTTATGGCGTTCGGTGACGAGATAGCCAAGCTGGTCGTTGCTGTAACCCGTAGCCCAGAACGTCGTCGGTACCTTCGCGGCTGGAGAGGCGGCGCTCGATGTCGTAGCCGATTTCCTGAACGGGTTCGCCGGGGATGGTCAGAAGCTTGAGGGGGCCGATGCGGATGCACTGGAGGATCGAAGCGGCTCCGGCGGAAATCTCATTTCGGCGAATGTGATCGATCGTCCGACGCGCCCAGTGGGCGCGGACGGCATGGCCGGGAGTGGAGAGGTCTTGAGCGAGTTGCTCCAGTTCCTGCATCGGCTTGGGCTCGGCGAACGGAAGAAAAAGCTCGGCCTCCTGTGCGGATAGTCCGGACGCGGGGCGCGTGGTGACGTAGCGGGCGGCTCGACAGACGGCGTGGGCGAGCTCATTGCCGACAGTGTCAAGCTGCTCCTTGGTAGCGGAGGAGAAGGTGCCGTTGATCTGCGGGCGGATGTTGCCGAAGCAGCCGGGCATGAACAGGGCGCTGCAACCGAAGGCGGCTTCGATGTGCCGGCGGGCGACGCCGGGATAATCCGGGGAAATAAATCCTTCGGAGCCGACTTTGGTGGTGGGATGGCAAGAGAAATGGAAGAGGATCGCGATCGGGCGGTCGTCGGGTCCATCGACGCGCAGGATGCGGGCGCGGTGATCGACGACGCCGCCGAAGTTGACGGAAAAAGGCGCCTGTCCCGGAAGGGGGCGGCGGTTGACGTTGAAATAAGCGCTGCCTGCGCCCAGCCCGAGGGTTGCAGGACGCAGGTTACGATGGGCCTCGATGGCGCACTCCACGGCGGCCTTTTCAACGCGGTGCACGAAATGCGATTCCGGCGTCATTGCCAGGCTGTGCAGCATTGCCGGGGCGCAGTGCGTGTGGCTGGTGGCGATCAGGATATGGTCCGGCCGGATGCCGGTCTTGGCGCTGACCTGCTGGCGGATCTGGCGGGTGAACTCGAGCTCGATGCCGATGACGTCGAGCGTGATGAGGCAGATGGCGGCCTGGTTGTCGTTGAAGACGACCGCCCGGGCTTCGAGCGGATAGAGCACCGCGTGCGAGGGATTCTTGCTGAGGTGACCCTGGAGGATCAGCCCCGGCTCCGGCGTGAAATCAGCAGCTGCGGCACCCGCATACATGACATTTCCCCTTCGGCACAGGTTGTGGCCACGTGCTTATCCTTTCGAACGCAAGACACTGGCTCAAAGCCCGTGCCACGGACTACTTCAACTGATCGGCGTTGAGGGCGACCTTCTTATAGGCCGCCGCGTAGCGCTCGATCTGCTCCGGACGATGATGCTTGAACCACGGGACGCCGAGGATCCGGGCGGCGAGGGCCTCGGAGTTCGGCAGCGAGCCCCTGGGCTGGCGCAGGTCGCGATCGGCGAAGGCGATGCGCGTGGGCTTGCCGTCGCGATAAACGTCGGCGTCGTTGAGCACCGGATGGAGGTGCATCGGGAAGTTCGCGGCGCGACGGGCGGCGGCGCCTTCGGCCTGGGCGGCCTCGATGAATTTCCCGACGGGCAGACCGCCGAGTTCCTCGGGGAGGTAATGTCCCAGCGGGTTGTACCAGCCGCCCATGGTGTTGCTGCTCCTGGGATCGACGCGGTGCGGGCGCAAGCCCGGCGTGCCTTCGAGCAGATCCCAGAAATAATTCATCGCTTTCTGGATCTCTTTGATCCGGGCGGGATAGTGCCTGAGCTGCACCCGGCCCATGGCGGCGCAGGTCTGGTTCATGCGGCCCTTAATCCCCCCCAAAGGCATGCCGGTGAGCACGTGATCGGGTGCGCAGATACGCTTAAGCTCCGGATCGGTGAGCCCTGGTTTCTGGCGCTCGTAATGGGCGAAGGCGAGGGCGCGTTCCCAGATCAGGCGGTCGTTGGTCCAGAGCATTCCGCCTTCGCCGCAGGGAAGGCTCTTGCCGGCCATAAGCGAGGCGGCGGCGACGTCGCCGAAGGTTCCAACCATCCGGCCCTTGTACATGGTGCCGTGGGCGTGGGAGCAGTCCTCGATCAGCTTGAGCTTGTGCTTCCTGCAGATGGCGACGATGGGGTCCATGTCGCAGGGGTGGCCGCAGTAGTGGACGATCATCAGCGCCCTGGTGCGCGGGGTGATGCGGTGCTCGATGTCCCTGGGATCGATGCAGACGCTGTCTTTTTCGATGTCGGCGAAGACGGGGGTGGCGCCGAGGGAGAAGGCCTGAAGGCCGCTGGCCCAGTAGGTGAGCGAGGGCATGATCATCTCGTCGCCGCGGCCAAGGCCGGCGCCGAACATCGCTTCGATGAGGGAACTGGTGCCGTTGGCGCTGCCGAGGGCGTACTTGCTGCCCATCCATTTGGCGTAGTCCTCCTCAAATTTCATGGTGATGTCCCAGCCGGACATGGTGCCGGCGCAGGACTTCGAGGACCGCCTGCTCGTCTTCCTGAGTGACGATGGGCCAGTGGAAGAGGCTATCGTCTTCTTTCTCGATGGATCTGGGGCCGCCTTTTACGGCGAGCGTTTCCGTGGTGGCTACTGTCATGCTCTCAACCGCCTTTCAATCTGAAATCAACAACCAACGACGAGAATTTCATTGTGTCTTCGCCTGCGCTTCTGCGATGAGCCGGCGTGCCTGGTCACAGACGCCGTCATCCGGCAGATCGCACAAGAGCGCCGCGGGGTTTTCCCGCAGGAGGACCGCGGCAGCCTCGACGACGTCGGTGGAACGCATCAGCGCCAGCCGCGAGTTTCCCACACGTTTCTCAAAGATTCTACCGCGCTTTCGCAAAATTGGATCGATGCGGTTGAAGGCAAAATCGCAGCCGGGACGCCGGACCGTGACCTCTTCGATTTTGCCGTTTCGCACGATGCGTGCAATGCGAGTGCGATTCAAGTACGGGACGCCGATGAATTCCTCGGCGACGTGGACCATCGAGCTGGCGCGGTGGTCCACGCCGAGCAGGGCGACCCAGGCATCCAGCTCCCAGAGCTTCCAGAGGGGGCTGTTTTTGCCAAAAGGATGCATATTATCGTGGCCTTCGAGGATTTCCGCTGCTGACGGGCCGATTCCTGCCAGAGGATGCGTTGGGTGCAGGCTGCGGATGGCTCCGGGGAGCTTGCGGAAGGCTTCGGTGATGGCGCCGTCATAGCTTGGCGCCGTCGCCGGATCGTAAGGATCCCGGCCGTAATTAAAAGTTGGTAAGAAAGCAGTGCCACCGGGCGATACGGCATCCACCAGCGCCTGGGCGACGGGGGTTGCGCCACCAATGACGTGGCCGAAGCTCTTAAGAGAGCTGTGGGCGATGAGAAGGTCGCCGGGGCGCACGCCGAGGGCGCAAAGGGTGTCGGCGATCTGCTGTTGGGTGGCATCGGGCATGTTATTTCTGCGGGAGAGATTCGGCGGCGAGCGCCATGCTCATCCGGCCGGTGCCGGCTTTTTCCTGGCGGTAGGCGCGATAGACCATCGCACCAATGATCGCCATGATAATGGTCGGGCCGAGCAGGAGCAGCCACATTCCGATCTGCTCACTCGCCGGCGTGCCCGACCCGATCCAGGCCAGGCACTTGAGCAATCCGAGAACGAATGCGCACATTGCCGACGCCAGAACGAAACCGCCCCAGTGAACAAGCTTGGCGTGGTGGATTTCGAGCAGGTTAGCCTTGTTGCTGCCTTGATAGATGATTGGGACGCCAGCGTCGATCAGCTTTTGCTCCTCGCCGACGGGCGTTTTCAGCAGCATGAAGAAGTTGTCGAGCTGTTTTTTCGGCTGCGGCCTGGTCAGGAGCGAGACGACGATGAACGTAGCAATGCCCGCCGGCAGATAGCGGACCATGAGCTGGAAGACAAACTGCGGTCGGCCGTAGGCGCAAGGAAGCCGGGGGCGTATGGCGCCAGTGATGTTTTGGACATGGCGCCGTGGGCGAGCATGCCGATGGGGCCGTAGATCGCCCAAATCACAAAGAGCACGATCACGGCGGCCCAGGCACCCTTGACGTTGCCGCGGCGCCATAAAACGCCGCCCCACACCACCACACCCATGATCGAGGCAAATTGCAGCAGCATGGTGATGGCGTTGGCGACGTCTTTGAGGGCATAAGCGAGAAAAACCCCGATGCCCACCAGGAACAGCCCGCACACCCGCCCGAAGATCAGCACTTCCTTGTCCGTGGCTTGGGGACGGAAGATGTTGTGGTAGAGGTTTCGCGAGGCCAACGCCGAGGAGTTGACCATCTGGGCCGACAAGGTTGCCATTTGGCTGGCGAAGATCGCCGCGAGCATCAGCCCGATCGCGCCATGGGGCAGTAGAGCCTGAATCGCCGCCCCGAAGGCCAACTCGCGGTCGCCCGCCAGTTGCGATACCTCCCGGCCCACAATGGTGTTCTGCGCCACCAGCGCCGCCAGCACGATGCCGGTAAAGACCCACCCCAGGGCGCAGAAACGCTTGATCATCGTGCCGTAGGTGAAGCCGATGCGCCCTTCCAGCTCGCTCTTGCCCGATCCGATGTCGGCGACGATGCTCGGCTGGGCGATCCATCCGATCAGTGCCGTCAGGGTCATGGCGAGAATCCATTGCGGGGCGAATTCCTGGCGGCTGGCGGTGAGATCGAAGAGCTTCGGGTTCAGAGCCGCGTGCAGGCCATGAAATCCGCCGGCAGCGTAGAGGCCGAACGGCAGGAGCAGGATCGACATGACGACGATCAGGGGGCCCTGAATGGATTCGGTGATCACGGTCGCCCGAAGGCCGCCGGCAAAGCCATAGATCACGAACACCACGGTCATCGCCAGCATGGCCATCAGTTCTTCGCGGCTGCCGGGCTTGGCCCCGCTGACCGCGTCGAACAGCTTGGCGGTCCCCTTGAGCACCACCCCGATGGCCACGCTCATCTTCAAGACCCCGATGAATGAGTACAGAATCGCCATGCTCTCGTCATAGCGCGTGCGGAAGAAGTCGGCCATCGTGACGAAGCGCGTGCGGCGGATAAACGGGGCCAGCAACCAGAAAACCGGGGTGAGCGGCAGGTAGAGATAGGTATACCAGACCCCGCTCAAGCCTTTCTGATACGCCCCGCCGATGACGCTGACCGGCTCGTCCGCGTGAGTCGCGGAGCCCAGTGCGTGCATCATCAGGTAGAACTTGTTGAACTTCCGCCCGCCGGCGTAGTAATCGCCCGAGCTCTTGATCTTCAGCGCCTGGTAAACGCCGAGGCCGAGGACGGCTGCCATGTAGACGGCGATGACGCTGATGTCGATTGCGCTGATGTGCATCGTGACTCGATACGCGCCGGCGGCGCCGAGGGTTAATCCTGACGCACCTGCGCCGCGACGGTGATCTTCCCGGAGAGACCGGTCAGGTCGATGGCTTCGTTGTCCACCTTGCGTTCGTGCTCGCCGGCGGTGGCGCGGACCATTCGGTAGCCGGACGGCAGGCGAAGCTTCAGCAAGATCTTCTGCGGCGGATTCCGCTGCGGAAGATTGAGATCGGCAGTTACGGAGCCGCTGGCGACGTGGCTCTCGATGGTCATGGACATCGGGCCGAAATCGGTGGGGGCGTTCCTGACCTCGATGTGCTTTCCGTCTTCGAGCCACTGGCGCAGGGTGGCGTAACAGAGGCGGAGCGTGTCGGGCTTTGCGTCGTCGTTCATGTCCCAGTCCTGGACCAGGAGATAACGAAGCTGCTGGAGGAACGAGCCGTTGGCGGCGCTGTTGGGCGGGAGATAGACCTGCCGGCCGAAACGGTCGAGCGGCAGGATGCTGGTGGCTTCGCCATCTTCGTAGGTGTTGCGGGTCATGCCCTGGGCGAGCTTGCCGTAGAAGGAAACGAGGGCGCGGTCGGGCTCATCGCGCTGCTGAAGCGCCAGGGCGTAGTCCAGACCGTACAGATCATCGATGTTGAGCGGTACCGGCCGTCCGACGTAGAAGCTCTGGGCCGACTGCACGCGGACCATCCCCATGCACAGACCGCCGCGGGTTTGCAGGAATTTGAGCAGGCCGGTCATCTGCGGCGAATCGCAGGGAAAGACACCCGAGTGGAGCATGTAGCCGGTGATGAGGTTCCAGTAACTGCCGAGGCGCGTTTCGGTAATGGGGTCGTGGAGGGGTTCGCCGGGATAGACGGGGATGTAGAGCGAGCCATCGGATTGGGGGACGGCGGCCTTATTGATCGCATCCTGAAGCTGTGTGCGCCAGGCGTCGGTCAGTTGCCTGAGTTCCCCGGCGCGCTGGGTGTGGCCGATCTCCTGAAGGACGACGGCGATGTCGCGGATGCCACGCCAGGAGATGGCGGCGGAGTTCAGGGAGTGCACAAGGTCGTCGATGTCGCCGCAGTATTTCTCCCTGGGCATCATGCCGGTGCTGGGATCGCGGGCGTCGAGGATGACTTTGATCTCGCGCTCCCAGCGATCCTGCATGTTCTCGATGTACTGCTTATCCCTCGTGACCCAGTAGTAATGGGCCAGGAACTGGAGCTTGAGGCCGCCGTTGTGGAAGCCCATGTTGGCCCGCTCGTAGGCGAGGATGGGGCCGAGCCACTGGCGGGCGTCTTCGGTGTGGCCCATCAGGAGCATCGAGGTCATGGCGTTGCCGCACTCGGCAACGTACATGCGGGAGTACTGGTTTCCTGCGCTGTAGTTGAGGTGGTCGCCGACGGCGATCATGTAGGAGCCGACGATCAGGCCGCGGCAGGCTTGGTTGACATAAGGCTCGGGGACGTGGATGCGCGTGCCGTCGGCGAGCAACTGCTGCCAGCATTTGATGCACTGGGCACGCTGCGTGTCATAGGTGGCCTGGTTCAGCGGGACATCGATGCGGTTGGTGAACTTGGGCGTGGGCAGCTCACCCGGAGGTCCGGCGGGCGGTTCGACGTTCCCCGCCTTGAGGAACTTCTCTCCGTTGGTCTTGGTGGTGGGCTGGCTCGCCGCCTCCTCGATGGTGGCACCGAGGGCCTTGAGGTCCTGTGGATCGACCGGTCTGGTGAAAAAGAGGATGTAGGCGGTTTTGGCGTGTTTGGTCCTGGTCTGAAGGGCGGCGCGGTACTTGTTCCATTCGAAGCTGTTCGTGTCGTAGGCCAGAACGACCTTGCCATCGTCATTGCGGACGACATTGCCGGGGCCGCCTGGGAAGAACTGGTAACTCTGCTCACGGAGGCGCAACTCGTAGCGGCCCTGGTCTTCTGCCGGGAAATCCAGGCGGGCCAATACCGCGCCGCTTTTGGCCAGGGTCGGATCGGTCAGGGCGAAGATCTCTTCGTGATAGCGCTCCTGATGATGCTGGTATCCGAAATTGAGGATGGGCAGGTAGCCGTCGACAAACTTTGGCCCCTCCAGGTGCTGGATCTGCGCGCGAAGGGTTCGCGCTCATGGCCGACGAGAATGAGCAACGGCGTGCCGGCTTCGGTGCGCCAGTTGGGCTGGCGGGCCAGGGCGTTGATGGCCGAGCCATTGCTGACGACGCGGACCTTGGTCGCCTCCTTGGGGGCGCTGAGGTTGATGGGGTAATAGTGGAAGTCGGCATCGACGTAGCGGATGGGGGGAGGAGCTTTTCGAAGAACTGGCAGGTGGGACCGCCGGGCTGCTGAAGGGCGGCTTCGCCCCAGACGTCGGTCCTGGCTTCGATGGCCTGCTGCGGTGTGGCGAACTTGCCGTCGGCCGGCTGAGCCGCCGAGGCTGAGGGGGAGCCGGCTTGCGAGGTTGATGGGCTTGCGGCCGAGCAACCCGCAACCGTCAAGGCCAGCGCCGCACAAACCCTGATGCAGTAACGCTTCATCTTAATGACTCACTTTCGCCACGAGGCCGACGTGACCGCTCAGGCCCGTCAGGTCGATGTTTTCCCCATGCTCGACGGACAACTCTTTTCCAGCGGCGGACGCGGATTGGACGGCATATCCATCCGGCAGGCGAAGGCGAAGCAGTGTCTTGTCCCGGGCGCCGGCGGGGAGATCGATCTGCGCAGTGACTTCGCCCCTGTTCAGTTCGGATTTGACCGCGAGCGACAGGTTGCCGAACGTGGTGGGGGCATTTTTGATTTCGATGGTCTTGCCATCCGCCAGCCATGAGCGCGGGGTCGCGAACAGCAGCCGGAGCGTGTCCGGCTTCCCATCATCGTTCAGGTCGTAATCACCCACGAGGATATATCGAAGCTGCTCCAGGAAGCTGGCATTTCCGGCGCTGTTGGGGGGAAGATAGAACTGGCGGCCCCGCGGGTCGAGCGGGCCGATGCTGGAGGCTTCCCCGTCAATGAAGGTGTCCCGGGTAAAGCCCTGGGCGAGCTTGCCGTAGAAGCACACCAGCGCGCGATCGGGCTCATCGCGCTCAAGCAGCAAGAGCGCATAGCGCATGCCGTAAAGGTCGTTGATCTTGGGGGCGCCGACCCACCAGCCGGCGCCGTAGGTGACGCGGGTCATCCCCATGCATAACCCGCCTTTGGTCTGGAGATATTTCAGGACTTCATCCGCGGTCCTGGAGTTATAGGGGAAGACGCCGGAACCGAGGATGTAGTTGATCATCAGGTCCCAGTAGCCGCCCATGCGGGTCTGGAAGATGGGATCGTGGAGTTCCTCTTCGCCGCTGAGCGCCACCGGCAGGAAGGGCGGGGTGACGTCGCGGCGTTTGGCTTTCTCGATGGCCTCGAGGAGAACCTTGCGATACGCGGCGGCCGTGGTGGCGAGCTGTTTGGCGCGGTCGTGCTCGCCGAGGTCCTCCAGCACGACCGACATGTCGCGCAGCGCCCGCCAGCAGTTGGCGTTGGAGTTGAGGGAATAGACCTGGGTGGCGATGTCGCCGCAGTAGCGCTCGCGCGGGAGCAGGCCGGTGTCTTTTTCGCGGCCGTTCAGGATGACGTTGATTTCCTTGTCCCAGAGCGGCTGGTGATCCGTCACCCATTTCCTGTCGCGCGTGAGCAGGTAGAGGTTGGCGAGCATCTGGAGCTTGAAGGCCGCCTGGTGGAACTCCAGCCCTTTGCGCGTGTGGGCGAAGATCGGCAGCATCATCCGCTCGGCATCCTCTGGATGTCCCCACAGCGCGATGGCGCGGGTGGCGTCGCCGCCTTCTCCGATATAGACCGTGGCGTACTGGTTGCCGGCGCTGTAGCGCATCTGATCGCCGTCGAGCAGCATGTAGTTGCCGATGACGGTGGCGCGCCAGGCGTTGTTCACGACCGCTTCGGGGACGCTCACGGTCATGCCGTGGCTCAGCAACTCATTCCAGGTTTTGGCGCACTGCTCGCGCTGGGAGAAATAGGTGGCCGCATCGAGCGGCTTGCCCAGGGGCGAACCGTTGGCCGGTTTGGTGAACACGGCGATGGCCGCCGATTCGCCCTTGTCCAGATGCGCTGACAGGGTGCTGTGGGCCTTGTTCCAGCTCCACTTCTCATCGAAGCACATCACGGTCGGCGCTTGGGATCCCGCCTGATCGAAGGCGGCGCCGTAGGGGACTGTGCCGGCCGGCATGGGGCCGTGAAGGGTTCCCTTCTCCTTCACGTCTACCGCCGCCAGCGCTTTTGCGTCTTCGTCGGCGCTCGACCAGAAGTACTGGTGTCCTGCTTCGACCTGCGCGGCGATCTTTCCGGCATTGCCTTCGAGCAGCGTGAACCGGGCGAAGATCGTCCCGTACGCCGCCAGCTTGGGATCGCTGCTGGCAAAGACCTCCTCCTGGTAGACCTGCCCATCATGCCGATCCTTCAGCAGCACGATCGGGAGGTATCCCTGCTGGTAGGTCGGCCCATCGAGGCGGGAAAGATCGGCCCCGAACGGCTCGCGTTCGCGCCCGACCATGATGTGGATGGGAATGCCCGCTTCGTTGACCCAGTTGGGCTGATTGGCCAGCGCGTTGATTTGCGAGCCGTTGCTGACCAGGCGGCCTTTGACGGCGGCGCCGGGGGCGCTCAGGGCAATGGGATAGTCGTGGAAGCGCGCATCGACGTAGCGCAGCGGAGGGAGGAGTCTGGCAAAGAACGCATAGCTCGGCCCGCCGGGCTGCTGGAGGGCAGCCTCGCCCCAGAGATCGAGGCTGGATTGCATCGCTTGCTGTGTGGTGGCGATGGGGATCGGATACGGAGCGGCGGCGGCGGTGGTGGTGGTAGCTGCGGCAGTGGCCGGATGGGTTGCGGGCGGTGTGGTGGGTGCAGTGGATGCGACCGTTGCCGGTCGCGTGGCAGGGGCGGGCGGTGTTGAGGCGACGGTCGTCGGCCGTGTTGCGGTGACCGCGGGCGCCGCTGCGGTGGCGGGCGCTGCGGGATGGGTTGCGGCAAGCGGTGCCGGCGGAGTGGGCGCCGGCGCGGCCGTTGGCTTGGTTGCCGGCGCGGGAGGCGGCGGAGCCGGAGCCGCAACAGGCGCCGTGGCGGGAGCCGGCCGTGCGGGGGCCGGTGCCGGTGCAACCGGTCTGGTGGCGACGGCTTGAGTGGTTTGCGGCGTCGTCGCCGCTCGAGTGGCAGGCTGCGCCCGGCGCCTGCCGCGGCGCTCAGGACGATTCCCGCCACCCACGTGGTTGCACGCTCAGACCGCATCTCTTACCTTTGAGCCGGTGCCGCTGGACTTTGGCGGCTTGCATTTACCGCAAACGTTTTCACCCCTTGATACCGGATCCATGATCGCCAACACTGCCGCCGTTGCAACCCCTCATCCAGAAGCCAGCATTGCCGCTCGCGACATCTTGCTCGCGGGTGGAAACGCCTTCGACGCCGCCGTCGCGGGCATGATGACGCTGTGTGTCGTCCAGTCGCACCAGGTCGGGATCGGGGGCTACGGCGGAACCCTGATCGCTTATCTGGCCAAGGAAAAGAAGACAATCGCCATCGACTTCGATTCCCGTGCCCCGTTTGAATACAGCGACGAACAGTTCGCCGACAAGAACGATCGGACGCTGGGTTATAAATCCATTTCGGTCCCGGCGATCCCGGCGGGGCTGGACCTGGCGCTCAAGACCTTCGGCACCCGCAGCTGGAAGGACGTTACCCGGCGCCCGATCCAACTGGCCGAGGAAGGCTTCCCCACGGACGCAGCCAGCCGGCGGTTTCTCGAGCAGTGGACCACCAAGACCGATCCGGAATCGCGCAAGCACTTTTTCCCCAACGCCGAGATTCCCGATACCGATGAACCGTGGGTGCAGAAGGACCTGGCCAGGCTGCTGCGGATTTTTGCGGCGGAGGGGCCCGAGCCGTTCTATCGCGGCGAGATCGCCCGCGACATCGTCAGGCACATTCGCAAGCACGGCGGGATACTCTGCGAGCGGGATTTTGCGGAATACCATGCGATGCAGGTCGATCCGGCATCGGTGAACTATCGCGGGTTTGAACGTCTGCACGCCGCCACCGCCGGCGGGGGGGCTGACTTCGCTGCAGATCCTCAAGACGCTGGAGAATTTCGACATTGCCGGGATGAAGCCGTGGGGCGGCGAGTACTTCCACGTCTTTGCCCAGGCGGCGAAGCTCTGCTGGCAGGACCGCATCCGCTGGCTGAGCGATCCGGAGTGGGTGAAGATCCCGTACGATCAGATGCTCTCTGCTGAGACCGCCCGGGCCCGGGCCGAGCAGATCCGCAGCGGGAAAGTCGGCGGTACGCAGGCCGTCATGAGCGATGATCGATGTACGGCGAACGTCACCGTGCTCGATCGGGAGGGCAACGTCGTGAGCGTGACGGCGACGCAGGGTTTTGTCTTCGGATCGCAGGTGGTCATCCCCGGCACCGGCCTGGTGATGAATCACGGCATGAGCCGGTTCGACTACGATCAGCCGAACCATCCCAACCTGCCCAGGCCGGGCAAGCGCATGCAGCACAATATGTCGCCGATGATCATCCTGAAGGACGGCGGCCCGCGCTATGCGTGCGGGCTGCCGGGCGGGACGAAGATCATCACGGTGACCGCGCAGCTGATCGTCAACTTCCTCGACTTCCACACCACGCCGAAGGAGACGATCTTCGCGCCACGGATGCATACCGAGGGGGACGAGGCGATCGGCGTTTCCAGCGCGGTTGCCGATTCGGTCATCGCAGAGCTGCGCAAGCTCGGCCATCCCGTCGAGCGCGGGCAGTACGTCGGCGGTCCTCCCGGCGAAATCGCGGGGAACGCCAATGCCCTGGCGATCGACCCCCAGACGGGGAAGCCGACGATTGCGTCGCAGGTGTCGGATGACGCGGCGATCGTCATTCCCGGAAAGTAGCTGCATCCCTGCTGCCAGACATGGGACTGCACGGGCGAGCCGTAAAGCTGACTTTTTGACGCGGGCGTGCTTGCACGGTGTAGGTACGGTGAGAGTACGGTGTGGGCCGGTTGTTTTGCACAAGCGGATGTCAATATGTCGCAGGGGTTCTGCCGCGCCGTTTCCCTGGGAATTGGCGGCAGATGGCAGGTGGATGGGGGTCGGCTTGGGGGCGGTTTGCAGGGGGTTGAAGGCTACTTTGGCGCCTTGTGCATCTGTGTAAGGCCTGTTGGCCGGATGGGGGCGGGGAGGCAGGATCGGGGCTGTATTGCGGCTGGTGTCTTGCGGGCGCACTGGTGAACCTTTCAGAAAGCGCGCGTACAGGCATCTGTCTGGCGTGCAGTGCCTTCATTGCGGTCAGTATGGTAGGATGCAGGGTTTGCATCGAGGGAGCCGCATGACCGCAAGCACGCTGCAAATGCCGGATCCGGGACGGTCCTTGACCGTCGATCAGGTGGGGATCGAGGAGCGGGTTGAGCGTTTGACCAAGCGCTCGATCAAGAAGGACACCAAGGTTCACGCGCTGAAGCTCGCGCTTTCGATGATCGACCTGACGACGCTGGAAGGGGCGGACTCCCAAGGGAAGGTTCGCCAGATGTGCTACAAGGCGGCGCACCTGGCGGACAACTTGCCCGATATCCCGCACGTGGCGGCGGTGTGCGTCTATCCGATGCTGGTGCGAACTGCCAGGGAAGCGGTTGACGGCACGGGCATCAAGGTGGCGGCGGTGGCGACGGGCTTTCCCTCCGGCCAATACCCGCTTTCGACGAAGCTCGAGGATACGCGCTTTGCGGTCGGCGAGGGGGCGGATGAGATCGACATGGTGATCTCGCGCGGGCATTTTCTGGCCGGGGATTACCGTTATGTGTTTGATGAGATTGCTCAGATCAAGGAAGCCTGCGGCCAGGCGCACCTGAAGGTGATTCTGGAAACAGGGGAGTTGGGGACATACGACCAGGTCCGGCGCAAGCGATCTGGCGATGCACGCGGGGGCGGATTTCATCAAGACCAGCACGGGGAAGGTGCAGCCGGCGGCGACGCTGCCGGTGACACTGGTGATGCTCGAGGCGATTCGCGATTTCTACCGGAGCACCGGCCGGAAGATCGGCATGAAGCCGGCCGGCGGGATCTCGACGGCGAAGCAGTCCATTCAGTATCTGGTCCTCGTTCGCGAGACGCTGGGGCAGGACTGGCTGACGCCGGATTTGTTTCGCCTGGGCGCGTCGCGGTTGGCCAACGATATCCTGATGCAGATTGCGAAGCAGCAGACCGGGGTGTATCAGTCGCTGGATTATTTCTCGAAGGATTGACGGATTTGATTCGCCAGCGGGAGGAACAAGATGAGCAGTGCAGATGCCGTGAAGCTGAATTTTGCGACAGACTGGAAATACGCCCCCGCGCCCGAGACCGCGAAGGTTTCGCTTCGTGGGCGGTATGAGCTGTTTATCGACGGCAAGTTCGCGTCACCGGCGAAGGGGAAGTATTTCGACACGATCAACCCGGCGACGGAAAAGAAGATCGCGGAAGTGGCCGATGCATCGAGCGAGGACGTGGATCGCGCCGTCAAGGCGGCACGGCGGGCGCAGGAGAAGACGTGGTCGCGCATGGCGGCGAAGGAGCGGGGGAAATACATCTACCGAATCGCACGGGTCCTTCAGGAGCGGGCGCGCGAGTTTGCGATCATCGAATCAATGGATGGCGGCAAGCCGATCCGCGAATCGCGTGATGTGGATGTGCCGCTGGCGGCGGCGCACTTTTTCTATTACGCGGGGTGGGCGGACAAACTGGAATATGCGTTTCCCGGGAAGATGCCGAAGCCGCTAGGCGTTGCGGGGCAGGTGATTCCGTGGAATTTTCCCCTGCTGATGGCGGCGTGGAAAATCGCGCCGGCGCTGGCGACGGGGAATACGGTCGTGCTCAAGCCGGCGGAAACGACGCCGCTGACCGCAATGAAGCTGGCGGAGGTCGTTCAGGATGCCGAGCTTCCGCCAGGCGTCGTGAACATCGTCACCGGCGCGGGTGAAACCGGAGCGGCGATCGTCAATCATCCGGATATCGACAAGATCGCCTTCACCGGATCGACCGAGGTCGGGAAGATCATTCAGAAGGCGCTGGCTGCAACCCACAAGAAATACACCCTGGAACTGGGCGGAAAGGCCGCCAACATCATCTTCGAAGACGCCCCGATCAATCAGGCGGTCGAAGGGATCGTCAACGGCATCTTCTTCAACCAGGGACACGTGTGCTGTGCGGGCTCGCGCCTTTTCGTGCAGGAGTCGATCTACGAGACGGTCATCCGAAAACTGAAGGACCGGATGGAGACGCTGATGGTCGGCGATCCGCTGGACAAGAATACCGACATCGGCGCGATCAACTCGAAGATGCAGCTCGAAAAGATCAATTCGTATCTTTCGATTGGTGCAGATGAAGGGGCGGAGATGTGGTCCACGAGCTGCGACGTACCAACGAGCGGATATTTCTGCCGGCCGACGCTGTTCTTGAATTGCTCTCAGTCGCACCGGATCGTGCAGGAGGAGATTTTCGGTCCGGTGCTGGCGGTGCAGACCTTCCGCACCGTGACCGAGGCGATCGAGAAGGCGAATAACACGCCGTATGGATTGTCGGGCGGCGTGTGGACGGACAAGGGATCGAAGATCTTCAAGGTGACGACGAAGCTGCGCGGGCGTGGTCTGGGCAAACACCTACAACAAGTTCGACCCGACCAGCCCCTTCGGCGGATACAAGGAATCCGGCATGGGCCGCGAGGGCGGAGTGCATGGGTTGTTGCCGTATTTGAGTTTGAACTGATGCCAATACCCCCTGGACCACAGCCTCTCACGTACGAGACTCCCGCACCGGCAAGAGCGCGTAAGCTGGACGTGGTGGCGCTAACATTGGCATCAGTTGCAGCGGGTGGACTTGCGGTACTCTTCACTGCCTTCGCTTTAGCGCCGCGCCATATGGAAAGCTCGTTTGACAATCCGGCGGTCGGCATGCCCCTTGGCTTCACGCTCGTCCTCTCGTGGACGGCCGGAATGCTGTTGGGAATCATAGGCGCACTTCGCAACCGGAAGCGATTTGGATTGGCGGCGGCGGCAATCGTCGTCGATCTTCTGGTGGTTGCAGCGCTCTTGCGCTGGGGGCACTAGCATCCTACTTTCATATTTGAGGCGCTCATGGCACAGACAAACAGGCGAAATGGTCGCAGCGTAAGCCAATCCACGAATAAACCGCGACTGAAAGAGGACCGGCAGGACGACGGCAACGGCGCTGTCGAGGTAAGCTCGCCGGGGCGCCTGAGCGTGCTCAAGACCTACAAGATCTTCATCGGCGGGAAATTTCCCCGCACCGAATCCGGCCGGTATTACTTGCTCAAAAGCGCCAAGGGGCAGGCGATCGCCAACATGTGCCTGTGCTCGCGGAAGGACGTGCGGGATGCGGTCGTCGCGGCACGGAGTGCCCAAGCCTCCTGGGCCGGCAAGAGCGCGTACAACCGAGGGCAGATTCTCTATCGCATCGCGGAGATGCTGGAAGGCCGATCGCCGCAGTTCGTGGCGGAGCTCGTGCAGATGGGGGCGACACAGCGCCAGGCGGAAGCGGAAGTGGCCGCGGCGATCGATCGCTGCCTCTACTACGCCGGCTGGGCCGACAAATACCAGCAGGTCTTTTCCAGCGTGAATCCCGTCAGCTCATCGCACTTCAACTTTTCGGTTCTCGAACCCACGGGTGTGGTTTCAATCCTCTCGCCGGATAACAGCGGATTGATCGGCCTGGTGAGTGTGGTCGCACCCGCGATCGTGGGCGGCAACACTGTTATAACTCTTGCATCCACCAGCAGGCCGCTTACGCGCGGTTACCTTCGCCGAAGTCATCGCGACCAGCGACGTTCCCGGCGGCGTGGTCAACATCCTCACTGGCAAGCGCGACGAGCTTCTGGACCACCTGGCCGCCCATATGGACGTCAATGCCACCGTTTATTGCGGCCAGGATTCGCACGAACTGGCGGCGATCCGCACGAAGTCCGCGCTTAACGTTAAGCGCGTTGTCTCTTACGATCGCGAGGACTGGATGGACGAGACAGCGCAGAGCCCGTACTTCATTCTCGACACACAGGAAGTGAAGACGACCTGGCATCCGGTTGGCGTGTGACCGGCCGGCTCGCCGCTTCAGTCACTACATTTCCACTGCCAGTGACTTCGACGTCGCGATCACTTCCTCGGCCGTCACTTCCTCGTTGTGCTCGTTGCTGAGGTAAATCCCTTCGGAGATCAGCATGGTATTGAGCGCCAGCTCCGCCGTCGGGAGCAATTCCACCTTACCCGTCAATGCGGCGATCCAGTGGTACTGCCCACCCGAATACTGGTCCCAGTTGCCCCAGTCGCCGACCACCGATGACCAGCGATTCCTGGCCCGATCGAGGTCTACGGTGGCGTCGAGATCCAGATGGCCGATCGAGCGGTAGAACCCGAATGGATTCAGCCTCACGCCGGCCTTGGAGCCCGCTACGTAAGAGCCTTCAAAGTTGTCGAGATTGATTGCCCAGGCTTCAATGATGTCCATCGTCATCTGGTTGGCGAAGCGCACGAAGCCGACTCCCAGCTCCTCGACGTTATATTTACCGAGTTCCCGCCGCTTCTCGTCGATCGGCGTCTTCTGGTAGGTTTTACCATTGATACGATAGACAGTGGGGTTACCGATCAGGTAGAGGATCTGCGCGATGTGGTAAACGCCCATGTCGAACATCGTTCCGCCGGCCGCAAACTTCTTCTGCACGAAGGGCTGCCTGCCCGTAGCCGTCCACATAGGGCCGCCCGCGGCGCCGAAAGCCGGACGAGCGGGCAAAGTACAGCTCGCCCAGTTCGCCGGCATCGATCAGTTCCTTTGCCGCCCGGGTTTCCGGAACGAACAACGTGGCAAGCTGGATGGAAAGCTTCTTGCCGGTCTCCCTGGCGGTCTGATACATCGCCGCCGCATCGCGATAGCTGCCGGCCATGGGCTTTTCGCAGTAGACGTGCTTGCCCGCGCACAGCGCCGCATCGGTTGCCGGGCGATGGAAGTTGTTGTGCAGACAAACGTCGATCGCGTCGAGGTCGTCGCGCTGGATCAACTTACGGAAGTCGGTGTAGGTGTGCTTGATGCCGAAATCCTTCGCGGTCTGCTCCACGCACGGCTGCGAAATGTCGCACAACGCCACCACCTCACATTGCTCGGCCATCTTTGCGTAGTGCGCGATGTGATGCCGCCCGATGATGCCGCACCCGATGATGCCAATTCTGATCTTCCCGTTACTCTCGCTCATAAAATCTCCGAAATTGTGCTTACTGTTCGATTGTGTGCCGGATCAGATCGATCGTCTTCCGGACTGCGGCATATTCATCGCCGTCCGCAGGGACAGATTCAATACCCCAGGCGCCCTGATACCCCGCATCGACCAGGATTCTGACTGCCTCGGCAGCGTTTTCGCCGACTTCGGCGTCACCCTCCCAAGCCAGCGTCTTGACGTGCGTTGCCTTCGCCAGAGGAGCGCAGCGTCGGCGCCCTTCATCTCGCATCCCCTCTTTCCAGTTGTGCGTATCCAGCAGCATGCCCAGTCCCTCGATCTCGTTGCAGAGCCGGATGCAGTTGTCGGGCATGACCGTCGGCCCCCAATGGTTCTCGAAGAGGATCTCGATCGCCATGGGCTTGGCGCGTTCGATCAGGTCCCGGTAGCCCTCCTGAATGACTGCAAACACGTCATCCGGCATCTCTTCGGGTCCGCCGGCATCGATGCGGACCTGTTCGGCCCCGAGGCGATTGGCGATCTCCAGCCAGCGATACGCCCGTCGGCGATTGGCCTGCCGGGCCTCTTCGGCAGGCTCATAGACGTGGGCTCCATCCACCGCCAGGCATCCCCAGGGTAGACCCGAGCGGTCGGCCGCCGCTTCGACGCGATCGATGTACTCGATATCGGTCTGGCTCAGCAGGTCCTGCGACGACGTTCCGCCGGCAGAACCGATCGAAGCATCCCCCTTCCTGAGCTGTACCAGGTGCGCGTTCCAGGGGTCGAGCTGCGTGCAGCCAAGCTCCGCGCAATCTTCGATATATTTGTAAATATCCTGCTTCCCCGCCTCCAGCAGGTGGTGAAAGCTGTATGAGCAAATACCAAATTCCATGCACATCCTTTCCGTTGGACGGGCCATTGGAACAGAACACCAGATGATCGCAAGTTGACATGCGCCTGCGTCTGCGAAAGATGAGGCGTTACGACAAATTCACGACGATGAGCAAGATTGGTTTGACGATTGGCGTGCTGTTGATCCTGCTGGGTCTGATCACCTACGGCTGGGCCGGTGAGCTCGGCGCCGGCCATCGCAGCTTGACCGCCCTGATTCCCACGTGCTTTGGGATTGTGATCGCCGCCATGGGCGTGGTGGCGGGTGATCCGGCCAAGCGCAAGCATGCGATGCATGCCGCCGTCGCGGTCGCGCTGATCGGATTCGGCGCGGCGCTGGGACGGCTGTTCACCAGCGGAAAACCGATCGGAGCGGCTTCCTCGCTGGCGCAACTGGTGATGGTGATCCTCTGCGGCCTGTTTGTGGCGCTGGGCGTCAGATCGTTTATTGTGGCGCGGAGAAATCGCGCATCTGCAGCGGGCGTGGAAGATGCCAGGTGAACAGTTGCTCAGCCTGCTCAACGAAGGCGTCGACACGGTGCTGCTCGACCTCGATGGAACCGTCTACCACATCGATCATCCCGTCCCCGGAGCGGTGGAATTCCTCCAGATGCTCGAACGCGAAGGGATCCGTTTTGCCTGTCTGACCAACAGCGGCTCCAGCCCCCGCCGGGTGATGGAGCGGCTCTCGGCGATGGAGGTCAACGTCACACAGGATCACATCTTCACGGCCGGTGAGGCGGCGGTCGACTACGTGATAAAGAATTTCGGGCCGCATCCCTCGGTCTATAACCTTGCCACGCGGCGGCGTTGCCGAAATGCTCCGCGGCAGCGCGACGCTGGTCGAGTCGGCCGACAAACCCTGCGACGTGGTCATTGCGGGGGATCCGACCAGCTCGATGGCCGGCCCCGAGCGCCAGCAGATCGCGGTCGAACTGCTGCGGCGTGGTGCCGCCCTGGTCGGCATCTGCGCGGACCGGGTCTATCCCAGCCATCGCGGCATTGAGATCGGCTCGGGCGCTTTTTGTGCGATGCTGAGTTTTGCCGCCGGCGGACTTTCTCCGGTCTTTTCAGGCAAGCCCCAGCCGGTGTTTTTCCACGAACTCTGCGAACGGCTGCACGTTCATCCCCGCCGATGCGTGATGATCGGCGATAATCTCGAAGTGGACGTACGCGGGGCCAAGAGCGTCGGCATGCAGGCCGTGCTGGTGTTGACGGGCGTTTCCCGCCGCCACGAACTGTCGGCCGTCGGCTCCGACGATGCCCCGGATCTGGTCATTGACAGCCTGGCCGATCTGGTCAAATAACGGCTGCAGATCCTCTGATTCCAACAGTCACTTCACAAGCGCGATTCCGTAGACCGCTCCGAGCGACGTGTCATAGAAGAAGTCGGCATTGTTCTTTGCCGTGATGGTGTTGAACAGGCATGAGCCGTAGAAATTGAAGTTGTTCTTCGTGCTAAAGTCACTTCCAGGCGCAATGATGACCGCCGTAATCGAGCCCGAAGCGCTGAAGCTCCGGCCGGAACCGAGCTGGTAGATGTGGAGGTTGGCGGGGATGGAGTCGTACGCCGTGATCGAACCGGAGACATCGATGTCGCCGTTCACATACAATGTCGCCGGGCCGGCGAAGGAGATATTCGCGTTGACCTCCACGCTCGTGAGCCAGTAGGTGCCCGAGGGCAGGGTGGTGTTGGAATTGCAGGTCCATGCCGATGGAATGCCGCCGGGATTTCCGGTGGGTGTCCATGCGGGATCGGCAGGCGGTGCGATCTCCTGGAGCAGCGTGATGGTTCCTCCCGTGGGATCGAGCCTGCCGGAACTGCCGGATGGGCCAAGGATCAGGTTGCCGCGGAGCGTGGAGTTGTTCTTTACCGAGATCGACGCATTGGTGCCGAGCGACGCGCCATCGCCGGCGCTGCCCTCGGTGGGATCGGTGGTCACGTCTGAGTTGTAGCTGCCGATGAACGCATTGTTCTTGAACGTGATCCCGTTCAGGCCCACCATTCCCTGCTGGGAGTTGCCCGTGACGATGGATTCGGCGTGGATGTCACAGGTCCGCCTGCCAAGACCCGAAGCGAACCAGAGCGAGATGGCGTCGTTTCGGGCAGCCGAGCGCTGTGCGGAAATCTTCACGGCATTTCGCGGGGTTCCATTGTCGGTGAACGTGCGATTCGCGGCATTCCAGTAGCCAACCTGCACGTCTTCGCTTTGCAGGGTCAACGGTGTGCCATCGACGCTGTTGTCGCCGGCGGCCAGTGAAGCCGCCTGATAGGCGGCCGACTGGCCGCCGGCAACAAAACGCGATGCGTACCGTGCGGCGGCGTCGGTGGCTTCCTGCAACTGGGTTTTGGCCAACTGCACCCGCCCGTAATCGACCGCCAGGGAAACGATTCCCACGAAGGCGGTCAGGGATACCGCAACCCAGATGATGGAAATTCCACGGCGGCCTTTGAGATGTCGTCGCAGCTTCGGCGATGCCATACCAAAAGATGGTCGGCGATATTGCTGGACGCGTTGATTCTTATCAATTTTTCATGTTCGCCGATAGATCGCTGAGCGAGTCGCAGGCGCCCGGGGCGACCCGGATTTTACTGCGATGCAGGCCTGGGCGAAGGGCCCACTGTGGCTACCTGCGGCGGGCGCAGGATCTTGATGTTCCGGTAGCCGTAGTTGTTGTTCCATTCATAGAAGTCCCAGGTCGCCAGGTAGAGCCGCGTGGCGCCTTTGGGCACGATGAACTGCTGCACTCCGCCGGCGCTGTTCTTGCCGTCGCCGATGAAGAAGAGCTGCTTGAGCTGCGGCTGGAGCTTGGTGAAGTCGCGGCTCTCCGCGGTGGAGAAATCCAGGCGCTGAGGCGCGGTCGTGAGGTTCGGCTGGTTGTCGTCGAGAAAGACGCCCACCAAGGCGTTGATCGGCGAAACCAGGTCGGAGATGCCGTTCTCCGAGCCGTTGGTGTTGTGCCCGATGTCGCTGAGCTCGCCGTCGGGGTTGTACGCCAGCAGATGAGGATCGTGGCCGGCGACGCCGGTGATGGAGTCGAACGTCAGCGCGGTTCCCGAGACGAGCGGCATATTCACGACCAGCGGTGACTGCAGCCAGTTGCCGGGACTGCCGGCATAGTCGGGGCTGTTGTGGGGGTTGTTGAGCGATGCGACCGAGCCCCTGGGCATGCCTGCCAGGAAGGGATTGGCGGTGGCCTGCACGGTCTGATTGACGTTGACGCCCGGGATCATCAGGGCGTAGGCGTCTGCGTGGACGTCGCAGAAACCCCGTCCGTAGACCCTGGCAAACAACAGGGGAACCGCGTCGTTGCGATCGGCGGTCCGCTGCGCGATGACGTGAACGGCATTTGCACGGTAGAGGGCGTCGCCGGTGAGTCTGGTGAAGGTGCGAGAGCCGGCGTCCCAGGATCCGATCTCGATGTCCCGGGAGGGATCGAGCGCTACTGCCGAACCGTCCGCGGTGTTGAGCGAAGCGATTCGCGTCGCTTCGCTCACGGCGGCCGATGGATCGGTGGCCAGACCCGCGGCGCCGGCGCGGGCGGCGGCGTTGGCGGCGTCTTCCAACTGCGCCTTGGTCAACTGCACCCGGCCATAGTCCACGGCCAGGGAGGCCAGCAGCAGCATCGCGCTCATGGTGATGATGACATAAACGAGACTGACGCCCGATCGATGGTTCCTGCGCATCGGCAATCCTCTTCCTTAAAACTCTGGTAGAAAGAGGATGCCCCGATTTGACGAGGCGGGCCAACGAATCGTATGTCCCGGGACGGCCCGATCCGCTTCAAAGCGTTCGGATTATGCGGGGTGAACCGGCGGGGGACGTCAAATAAATTACCGATGCATCGGCGCAGGGTGATTGCGATGATGTCGAACCCTTCGCGCAGGCCTACCGCCACGCGTCGAACGCCCGCCGGGCGTTACTTGACCAGCGCGATCTGCTGCGGATTGGTGATCTGAATCGTCCGGTAACCGCTGTTATTGTTCCACTCGTAGGCGTCCCAGTTGGCGATGTAGAGACGGGTCGCCCCCTGCGGAACGATGAACTGCTGCGTGACCCCGCCGCTGGTCTTGCCGTCGCCGATAAAAAAGATCTGCTTGAGCTGGGGCTGGAGCACCGTGAAATCCCGGCTGGAGGCTGTGGAGAAATCCAGATTCGTCGAGGGGGCCGCGCTCAGGTTGGGCTGGTTGTCGTCGAGGAACACGCCCACGACGGAATTGATCGGCGCCGACATGTCGGCGATGCCGTTTTCGTTGTTGTCGTAATTGTGCACGATGGTGGAGGTGTTGCCGTCGGGCTGATACCCCGAGCCGTTGGGATCGTTGCCGGAGCTTCCCGAAATGGTCGCGAACTGAATCGGCTGGCCGGCGGTCAGCGTCAGATTGACCAGAACGGGCGATTGCTTGGGGGACCAGGAGCTGCCGGCGTAGTCCGGGCTGTTGTGAGGATTATTCAGCGAAGCCACTGACCCCCTGGGCATGCCGGCGAGGAAGGGATTGCCCGTTGCCGGGTCGCTCTGCTGCACGTTGACGGCATTGGTCAGCATGGCGATCGCCTGGGCGTGGACATCGCACCCGCTTGTCCCGAAGACCGACGCGAACATCAGAGGGATGGGATTGCCGCGGGCGGCGGTGCGGTAAAGGGAGATTCTCACTGCGTTGGCCGAGGACTGCGACCAGCCGGTGAGAACGGTAAACGTGTGCGTTCCGCTCATCCACGTGCCGAACGCGAGGTCCGTGCTGGGGTTCAGGCTAACGGGCGTTCCATCCACCGTATTGGCGGCGGCGGTCTGCTGCGCGTAGGTGGTGGCCTGGCCTGTGTTCGTTGCCAGGCCCAGTGCGGCGGCGCGGGCAGTGGCGTCGCAGGTATCCTGCAGCTGTGTCTTGGCGAGCTGGACGCGGCCTACATCCACGGCAAGTGAACAGAACGCGATCATCAGGCTCACAAGCCCGATGACATAGACGATCGCAGCGCCGCGGCGCGATCGGGGAAGAAGGCGGGGTGCAGCAGACATAGGCCTCGACTCCACACTGTGACGCTCGCGGACGAGCGCCTGATTCTTCTCAAAGATCTCGTCCGGTTCGGGCAAGTGTCCGAGCCGGAAACCGGACAGGGCAGGGCTATTTGACCAGGGTCGGCTGGCCCGTGAAGACCACCGAATTCAGCGAGCCGACGTTATCGGACCAGAAGGCGGTTTCATCCTGCACGCCGAGGTACAGCCGCGTGGCGCCAGGCGGCACGACGAATCCCTGAAGAACCTTGCTGGAATTCATGCCGTCGCCGATGAAGAAGACCTGCTGAATGCCCGGCGAGAGGGTGGTGAAATCCCGTGACGACGAGGAGGAGAAATTCGGCTGGTTCGAGGGCTGGGAGTTGTACCGAGGGTCTTTGTTGTTCAGGAAGATACCCATGAGGGCGTTGAGCGGCGCTGTGGTCGTGTTGATATGGTTGGCGGCAGCCTGCGCGATGGTGGTGCGCGTGAGGTCGCCGTCGAGGCCATAGGTGTTTCCCGTGCTGGTGTCGCCGGTGGTGCCGGAGTTGTCGCGGAAGTAGATGGTCTGGCCGGGAACGACGGGGATGCCGGTCACCTCGGCGGGGGAGTACTGGGGCGCGTACATCGTGCGGTGATAGGTGTAATCGGAAACCTTGCCGCCGGCGGCGACGCCGGCGAGCCAGGGGCAGTCGATGGCGTCGATGGTCATGCTGACGCTGTCGCCGATGCAGGCGATGGCGACCGCCTGGATGTCCACATCGCTGCGGCCCAGGATGCGCGTGAAGGGCGTGCTCAGGGCGGTGCCGCGGGAGGCGGAGAGGTGCGCGGTGACCCGCATGGCGGTGGCCGAAGTTTCGCTGCCGCTGGGCAGGGGCGTAAAGAGCTTGACCCGCGGGTCCCAGGTGCCGAACTCGATATCCGAGCTCAAGAGCGCAACCGCGTTGCCGTCGATTTGCGTATCGGCGGCGGCGCTGATGGCGCGGGTGCGGGCGGTGCTGACGCTGTTGGCCTGGGTGAGCCCGGTGATGCCGTACAGCGCCGCGGAATCCGCCGCGGTCTGAAGCTGGGTCTTGGCCAGCTCGGCGCGGCCCACATCGATGGCCAGCGAGGCAAAGGCAATCATCACCACCATCAGCACCGCCACGTAAACCATGGCGGCACCTTCGCGGGGGCGGAGAAAGTCCGCAGCAATGATGCGAGATCGCGTGCTCATCTGGAGAAGAGATCGGAAAGAAACGCAGGTCAGTCAAATCACCTGATTTTGCGGCCGTCCGATAAGGTCGCCTTTCTGAGGGTGCGGCCGGCGATCCCTGGGGCGCGCCCCTGCTCATCGGCGGGGGGCATCGGGTTAGCGGACCTGGGTGCGCCGATCTTTGAGAAGATGGCAAAAGGCTGAGGGGCGCGATGGAACGGGCGGGGGGGTCGGCGCATCGGCGTTCCAGCCCTTGACCCAATCAGACGGCTTTGCGTGATTCTGGCGGCGCTACGGTGAGCGGCCTCGCGTGCGGGTGCTTCCCCGGAGCGGGTCATCGGAGGACAAGGCTCTAACGGTTTTGGTGGAGGCGGCCCAAGGCGTCGTAGGTGTAGGTCACCACGCCGGTGGCACTCACCTGCCGGTTCCAGGCATCGTAGTTGTGCACCTTGGCGTTGGCGTCCTCGATCGGGTAGCTGTTGGCGTCGTCGTCGTCGCGAGGATGGTTAGGTTCTGAATGCCCCCTTGTCGATCTTCACCTTTTCGGTCGTTCAGTTCGATGTGGGACGCCTTTGCTTTGCTCGACCCCTTTGCTTTGCTCGCGTGGGACACCGAGTGCACGCGGCGGCGGATGTGCATCGATCCCTTCGGCAGCTCGTCGAATAGCGCTGGACCTGAGCGGTGCTCAAGACCGTCGGCACGCGCCGCGGCCGCCGCGCCCTGCTCGGCCTCGAATCGCCCAAGGTGATCGCCGCCGAGTTCATCGATGAGAACCTGCCTGCACAGGAAGACGATCGCGGAAAGCGCCTGGTTCTGGGTGGATGCGCTCACGCGACGATCTCGGGCCAGGTGCGTAAGGAACCGCTCGAACGTCCACAGCGCCCAATTCGGCCGGCATGCGCCACCTCCCCTGTACGCGGCTGAACTGGAGGAATTCGCGAATCCAACTCTGGTAACAGGCGATGGTGGATGCGGCCGAACGCCTCCGCAACCCCGCATCGCCGACGCGATGGAGGAGTTTCAGATTACCAAACATATACCAAACGATGTATCGGAAAGCAAGGAGTATTATTTTGACATTTGTGGCCTAACTTAAGTAAGTTGTTGGAGTAAGGCGAAGCGCGGGAGATCTGGTTCCCCGGTGCTTGCGCCGAGGAATAATGGTTATCTGCCCATGAGCAACCTCCCGCCGGACCAACTCGAACGTCTCGAACAGCTCGCCAAGCAGATGGCCGACATCGAAGCTCGGCTAAGCCCAGACAGCGTGCCGACGGCACATCCATGGCGTGCCGCAGCCCGGAACAGCGCGATTGTGATTTTGGCCATTGGCGGGGCAGCGGTGATATCGCTGGTCGCCCTTCGCGGACAGTCCAATGTCATGGCAACTCCCCTCTGGTGGTTGTGGTTTGCGGTGGGCGCGTTGGCCGTTGTCGTTTTCTTCGGCCATGCCGCGCTGGGCCAAGTGATTGGACGTCCTGCGGCAACCAACGCTGTCGGACTCGCGTTGGTCCTTCTGTCCGTAGGTTTCATCGCCTGGCTCGTCCGCTACTTGAATAGCGGGGGCAGATAACAACCAGCCGACTATGAATCCCGCTTTCGGTCAAGGGGCTTTTCGCGCGCGGGCTCTTCTGCGACGCCGCCGGGGAGCGGCGGGGGCGTTCGGTTTGGCTGATCGCTCTGCTCGCCCGTGATGGGGTGAATGTCTGGCGTGTGGGCCGCGTCCTTGTCGTCGGGGGCCAGTGGGCTTCAAACAACGATCCGATGGTCATCCCGACGCCGCGGCGCCGGGAGCCGTCATTCACCCAGACGAATACGGGGCCCGTCGCCTCATTCACTGCATCACGGGTCGTACAGCTTGCCCGCAGTTGGTTAGTCAAGGTCGGCGAGCCCGCACGCACTCGGTTGGTGCGTACCCTTTGGACATTGAAGCAGCCACAGGCCATCGTCGGTCAAGGGGCACCAGGCCCGCATGGTCAAGCTCTCGCGGTCAACCGCCGAATCCTGGCGGACCCTTTTTGCTGCGCGGATCATCGGAAAATGGCCCGCTTGCGCTGCTCGCAGGTGAGCATCGGCAGCCTTCACTCCCGTCGTGGCATCGTTCAACGGCCAGGTGAACCCTGTTCCCCTGCACCCTGCGGATCGCTGGACTCAAAGCAATCCCCATAACGGGGATCAGTTCTGTTCAACCGAGTCTATCCGGCGTGCGGGATACGCCCCCGGCAACGCCTGGCTCCGCCAGCGCACGCCGGATAGACTCCTCTTCGTTATGCAGCAGAAGCTCATCGGCATAGCTTCGGTCTTGTCGCTCGCGGTTTGCGTCGTCGCTCTCTGCTTGTGGGCACACGGCGGTGAGGTCCGCCGTGCTGACCGTGCTGCCCTGCTCGCCCGCACGTCGGCTCACGACCGGGTGGTGCAAACTGCGGTCGACCGGCGCGGTCATACATCGACCAGCATCCCAACCCATCCGGGGCCGAGCTCAGACACATGAACGAACTGAACGCGGAGTCGAACCGCCTCGTCGGCGAGGAAAATCAGCTCGTGTCCGCTCTTCTGGCCAGTCCCACCCGCAGTCCAAACTATGGTCTGTGGGCGGCGATCGCGGCGATTCTGCCGGTTGTCTGGCTGTCGCGTCAATCGTACCTGACAGCCCGAGCGTCGCGAGCCGGCCACAGAACGTCATCCGTTATGCAGCACAACGAACGACCCTTCATTAAGTACCTTCGACTGATCACCGTTGCCGTGGTTTCTCCGGTCATTCTGTTTCAAGCAATCCAAGGGCTGCATGATGCAAAACGCTGGGGACTTCCGGATCACAGCCTGATCTGGAATTGGGTTCTGATCGTCTTCGCCGCCGCAGTCGGCGTTTGGTGCTACTGGAGGTTGGTCAGAGAAGTCCTCGCAGCTCGGGGGCGCGGCGGTGCTGCATAACCACAACTATGAATCCCGCTTTTGGTCAAGGGGCTTTTGCGCGCGGGCTTTTCTGCGACGCCGCCGCGCAGCGGTGGGCGTGGATTGATCGGCTTCTTGGGCTCGCCCGCGATCGGGGCGGCCGGCTCGGGTCCGTGCTGTTTCCTCGGTCGTCAGGGCCGGTGCGCTTCAAGCAACTATCCGAGGGTCATCCCGACGCCGCGGCGCCGGAAGCTGTCATTCACCCAGACGAATACGGGGCCCGTCGCCTCATTCACTGCATCATGGTTCGTACAGCTTGTCCGCAGTGGGGTAGTCAGGATTATTCGCTGCGCTGGTCGGCGAGCCCGCACGCACTGGAGGGGACGGAAGGGGACGTAGCTCTTCACAAACTGGGCCTGAGCGGATAGGTTGATCGCCATGCCACGACAGGGCAGACAGGCTCCCGGCGGGTACGTGTATCACGTGTGGAATCGCGCGGCCGGGCGGTTGCGCCTGTTCAAGAAGCCGGCCGACTATGACGCCTTCGCGCAAATCATGATCGAGGCGCAGCAGCGCCATCCCCTCGGCCTCCTGGACTGGTGTCTGATGCCCAACCACTGGCACTTCGTGGTTTGGCCGGAGCACGATGGGCAGGTGACGGCGTTCTTCCGCTGGCTGACGCACACGCACGCGATGCGGGCGATCACCCATCGGCGGGTGCTGGGGATGGGCCCGCTGTATCAGGGCCGATTCAAGAGCCTGCCGGTGCAGAGCGATGAGCACCTGCTGACGCTGCTGCGGTACGTGCAGGGCAATGCGGTGCGGGCGAAGTTGGTGCGGCAGGCGGCACAATGGCCGCACGCAGCGGAGTGGGTTCGCCGCCGCGGCCCGGCCCAGATGCGGGCGCTGCTGGGCGACTGGCCGATCGAGCGCCTGCGCGGGTGGTCGGCGTGGGTGAACGAAGCACAGACTCCGGCGGAGATCGAGACGTTGCGGGAGCATGTTCGCCGCAGCCGCCCCTACGGCGATGATCGCTGGGTTCGCCAGACGGCAGCAAAGTTGGGCCTCCAGTGGACGCTGCGGCCGCGCGGAGGCCAGAAGCGTGAGATCAGGGGTGGATGATACAATGAAGAGCTACGTCCCCTTCAATCTGGTCGAGGTGATCCTGTCCCAGTTCTTCGACGAGAACCTGCCTGTAAAGAAACACGATGGCGCAGGTGGCCTGATTCTGCGCCGAAGCGCTCAGCCGCCGGTCGCGGGCCAGATGGGTCAGGAACGCCTCGACGTTCGGCCGCGAACAACTCGCAGGGATGCCGCCAGCGCCCGTCCCGGCGGCAGAACCTCAGGAACTCAACGATCCAGGCCCGGTAGCATGCGATGGTGGATGCAGCCAGATGCCGGCGCAGGGCGACGTCACGGATGCGCGAGAGTAGATCCACCTGATCCTCCTTATCCCGATCAGAACCCTAACCTACCCTGACCTTTGCGCGGCTGGCAAGTAAAAAAAGTTTTCTCGACAAGTGCCGACGGCGCAGGCGATAATGAACAGGAACCTCGGTTGCGCGAAAGATTGTTCTTTCGACCGGGGGGTAGAAAGAATAGTAGTTATGCGGCAGGAAGCGGAACCAACCCCGGTGCTCGATTACGCCGCGCGGCGTCCTCGATTTCGCTTTCGTCTTCACTTGCCCACGGCGATTGTGGCGACCGTCGTCGTCCTTGTCCTCAATGTCTGGCCGCACTTCGTCACGACCATTGGCCCAAACGCACACGTTGCTGACGTCCCCGAACCGGAACTTGGCTGGCCTTGGGTCTTCTTCTTTTACGGCCAGACGTACAGCGGATACGGACCGTGGTGGGTGCCGGAACGGATCATCTATGACGCGATCTGGGCGGTGCTCATCATCGTCGGTGCGGGCCACGCGGCCTGCCGCATAACCAGCCGATGCAGCGGACCGGAGCGGCGGGTATAGTTTCTGTCATCCGAAGGCTGCTGGAGTGCCGCTCCGGCCGCTGATCGGCCTTACGTTGAACTAAACCGCTTCGCGGTGGGAACTGCGGGGGAGGGTTTGCTGTGGGGGAATCGCCTTTGTTATCGAGGGTGTGACCGAACCGGCCATCATCGCCTCCTTGTCCCTTACAAGGAGCCTATCGATGACGGCACTTCGTCAGCGCTTGATCGAGGACATTCGTCTTCGCAACTTCTCTTCCCACACCGTCGAGGCCTATGTCCGCGCGGTGGCGCACCTGGCCCGGCACTATGGCCGCTCGCCGGAGCAGATCAGTGGCGAAGAGGTGCGGCAGTACCTGCTGTATCTGGTCCAGGAACGCCGCGTCAGTTGGAGTCTCTACAACCAGACCCGCTGCGCCCTGCAGTTCTTCTACCGCGTCACCCTCGGACGCGATGAGCAGTTCCAGAGGCTCCCCTGTGCCCGGAAGCCCAAACGTCTGCCGGGCGTCCTCTCACCAGAGGAACTGCGCCGCCTCTTTGCGGTTGCAGTGCATGAGCCCAAGTACCACGCCCTCTTGATGACGCTCTATGGCGCGGGATTGCGGATCAGTGAGGCCTTTGACTTACAGATCGGTGACATCGACTCCCAGCGCATGCTCATCCACGTGCGGGACGGCAAGGGGCACAAGGCCCGCATGGCAAAACTCTCGCCGCAACTGCTGGCCGTCCTGCGCGACTACTGGCGCCAGGCCCGCCCGCACCCCTGGCTGTTTCCCCAGCGCGGCGATGCCACGCGCCCCATGGACGGCGGCAGCGGGTGCCGCATCGTGCAGCGTTTGGCCCGCGCTGCCGGCATCAGTCGACGCGTGGGCCCGCACACCCTGCGGCACAGTTACGCCACGCATCTGCTGGATGCCGGTACCGACCTGCGCACCATCCAGGTGCTGCTGGGGCATCGCAACCTCAAGACCACGGCGATCTACCTGCACATCTCCCAGGCCAGGCTTGCCACCGCCGCCGATCCCCTGGAGCAGCTCTATCGGCAATCGACCGGTGAGGCGCCGCGGTCATGATCGCCGCCAGCCAGCGCCCGCCGCTGGAACTGGCAGAGGTCATCAACCGTCACGGGCAGAGCCTTGAGGGCCCGCTCAGCGGCCAGCAGCGACGCATCCTTCTGGACATCGCCACCTGCCGCACGGCTGTGCGGGGCGGACACGTGCAAACGTGTGACGGCTGCCAGCATCAGCGCATCGCCTACAACTCCTGCCGCAACCGGCACTGTCCGCGCTGCCAGGGGTCGGCCGCTGTGCGCTGGATGGAAGATCGTGCCGGCGAACTGTTGCCCGTGGAGTACTTCCACGTGGTGTTCACGCTGCCGGATGCGTTCAATGCTCTGGCGCTGGCCAATAAGCGGGTGGTGTACGGGGTGCTGTTCGATGCGGTCTCCAGGACGCTGCTGGAGGTGGCGGCCAATCCCAAGCACCTGGGCGCCAGGATTGGATTGATGGCGATTCTGCACACCTGGGGCCAGAACCTGTCTCTGCATCCTCACGTGCACTGCATCGTCCCCGGCGGCGGGATCAGGCCGGATGGGAAGTGGCGCTCGTGCCGTGCGGGCTTCTTCCTGCCGGTGCGGGTGCTCTCGCGGGTCTTCCGCGGCAAGTTCATCGACGGGATCAAGCGTGCCCGCGTCGCCGGGAGGCTCTTCGGCGTCCAAGACGATCGCGCGTTTGATGCACTGCTCGATGCCTCAGTCAAACACGATTGGGTGGTGTATGCCAAGCCGCCGTTCGGCGGACCGGCGCAGGTGCTGAGGTATCTCTCACGCTACACGCACCGCATCGCCATCTCCAACCGCCGCCTGCTGGGGATGGACGATCACCGCGTCACCTTCGGCTACAAGGATTATGCCCACGGTAACCGGCCCCTGCGCATGATGCTCGATGCGACCGAGTTCCTGCGCCGCTTCCTGCTGCACGCCGTGCCCGGTGGCTTCATGCGCATCCGGCACTACGGGCTGCTGGCCAATCGTGTGCGGAAGAGGAATCTGGCCGCCTGCCGCCCTCTGCTGGGTGCTGCTTTGCACCTCAGCGCACCGCGGCGCATGGCCGTCGAGTGGCCGCCGCTGTGTCCCGTGTGTGGACGCGGCCACCTGCTGCCCGGGCGGAGAGTGTCGGCGCGCGATCTGCTTTGCTTGCGGATGGACAGTTCCTGATGCACCACGCCCCGCGACAAGCTCCCGCGGTCAACCGCCGAATCCTCGCGGACCCTCTTGGCTGCGCGGATCATCGGAAAATGCCCCTCCTGCGCTGCTCGCCGGTGCGCATCGGCAGCCTTCGCTTCAGTCGCGGCATCGTTCAACGGCCAGGCGAATCCTGTTCCCATGCGCACTGCGGACCACTAGACTCAAAGCAATCCCCATAACGGGGATCGGTTCAGTTCAACTGAGTCTATCCGGCGTGCGAAACACGCCCCCGGCAAGGCATGGCTCTGTCAGCGCACGCCGGATAGACTCCTCTTCGTTATCGAGCACTCGGCGAGAAGGGTATAAGACCAGAGAAGGGACGGCAGATGTCGCTCGAAGGGATCGCGCTGCTTTGCTTCGTGCTGGCCATCATTGGGGCGCTCATCAAGCAAGGCGTTAAGGAGGGCACCAAATCCGGTTCACCGCCGCACACGCCTTCGCCCCCCCCCGGTGGTCCCGGAAAGTTTCGCGTTAGCGGTGTGGATCGTACGTCCAAACTTGATGTCGTCGGATACTATGATGCCGCCTCGCCGGAGAACGCGAGAGCTAAGGCCGAGCTTGACGACATGGTTGTAACGAAAGTCGAGCGAGCATAGCTCTTGAAAGACAGCAGAAACGATGGCGAAGCGGGCGTGCTCGATAACCACGCAACTATGAATCCCGCTTTCGGTCAAGGGGTATTTGGTGCGCGGGCTCTTCTGCGACGCTGCCGCGGAGGGGGCGGGGGCGTTCGGTTTGGCTGATTGCTCTGCTGGCCCGTGATGCGGTGGGTGTCTGGCGTGCGTGGCGCGTTCTTGTCGTCGGGGGCCGGTGCGCTTCAAACAACTATCCGATGGTCATCCCGACGCTGCCGCGCCGGGAGCCGTCATTCACCCAGACGAATACGGGGCCCGTCGCCTCATTCACTGCATCACGGGTCGTACAACTTGCCCGCAGTTGGTTAGTCAGGATTATTCGCTGCGCTCATCGGCGAGCCTGCAGGCACTCGGTTGGCGCGTACCCTTTGGACGTTGAAGCAGCCACAGGTCATCGTCGGCCAACCGCCGAATCCTGGCGGACCCTCTTTGCTGCGCGGAGCATCGGAAAATGCCCCGCTTGCGCTGCCCGCAGGTGGGCATCGGTAGCCTTCACGCCCGTCGCGGCATCGTTCAACGGCCAGGCGAATCCTGTTCCCCTGCGCACTGCGGATCGCCAGACTCAAAGCAATCCCCATAACGGGGATCGGTTCAGTTCAACTGAGTCTATCCGGCGTGCGGACCATGCCCCCGGCAACGCCTGGCTCCGCCAGCGCACGCCGGATAGACTCCTCTTCGTTATCGCGCTTGAGATGCTCCGTACTTCCAGACGAGCGCGGCCCGTGAATATGATGATGACTGCATGCTCGATTGGATGAACGACTACCGGTCCTTACTCTGGTCGCTAGGCACGGCGTCGGTCGTCGTATTCATCGCCAGCCTCATCGTAATTCCCGCGCTCATCGTCCGCGTCCGCCCCGATTACTTTGCACACGCGGAACGCCCGCCGCGGCGGTGGGTCCGCAGTCGCCCGGCTGTGCGCACACTGATCGTCGTGAGCAAGAACCTCCTGGGCATCGTGGTGATGGTGGCAGGTCTGGCGATGCTGGCGCTGCCAGGTCCAGGCCTGCTGACGATTCTTGTCGGTTTCATGTTGATCGATTTCCCCGCTAAGTACCGGGTTGAACAGTGGATCGTTTCGCGGCGAATGATTCATCGGCCCATCAACTGGCTTCGCCGCCGGGCGCATCGCGAAGCGCTGCAAATCCCTCGCTCGCCGACAGTCGAATAACCGCGATAGGTTTGTCTCGCGGATCAACGTACTGATGCTCGCGGCGGCAGCAGCGGGATAACCAAACGACTATGAATCCCGCTTTCGGTCAAGGGGCTTTTGCGGCGCGGGCTCTTCGGCGACGCTGCCGGGGAGCGGCGGGGGTGTTCGGTTTGACTGATCGCTCTGCTGGTCCGTGATGCGGCGGGGCTCTGGCGTGTGGGCCGCGTCGTGGTCGTCGGGGGCCGGTGCGCTTTAAACAACGATCCGATGGTCATCCCGACGCCGCGGCGCCGGGAGCTGTCATTCACCCAGACGAATACGGGGCCCGTCGCCTCATTCATTGCATCGCGGGTCGTACAACTTGCCCGCAGTGGGGTAGATCCCGAGATCCGAAACCCGAAATCCCAAACATGGACGAAGCCTGATTGGTGCAGGGAAGGGGGGCGATCTTCGGACCATGTTGTCGTCAGAGCGACATTTTGTCGTGGTTGCGGGGGGATGGGGAGGCAACGGTGTGGGTACGGTGTGAGTACGGTGTAGGTCCGGAACCGAATCGGCGGCAACAGGGGAGCGGAATGTCCTTTGTCGCGATGATTCGCGAACAGGGCGGTCATGATGCCTGACCGGAGGATCGGGGGGATGGGACTTGAGGGCGCTGGTTCTGCGGGTGAATCGAGAGCAATTTCATGACATAGCGCAATGGGAAATTGGAAGAGGTGCCAGATGCGGTTTGTGGTTTGTTGTCTGTGGTCTGTTGTGGGGCGGTGGGGGATGGGTGGAATTGGCTTGATGGACCGCCAGTTTCCCGGACCGGTGCGGCACCGCACCTGTCGAAAGGTTGTCAGGGATGTGCGGTATTTTGGGGTAACGGGCAAATTGGGGGTCGGGTGAATATGAGCGAAGCGGTGGCGCAGCGGCGGGTGGGGTTCTGGGTGCGGGTGCTGGCCATAGGGATCGATCTGATATTGGTTCTTCCGGCGGTGCTGGCGGGGGATGGGTTTGTGGATGTGGTGTTCAGGCCGCAGGCGGTGCCGGGGTGGTTGAGCGGGGCGACGACCGGGGCGGTGTGGCTGGCTTACAGCATGACGGAAGTGCTCTTTGCGGGGACGCCGGGGAAGCTGATCCTGGGGTTGCGGATCCGGGCGGCGGATGGGACAGAGGCGGATGGGTGGAGGTTGTTTGCGCGGTGGTCCACGAAGCAGTCGGCGGTGGTTTGCTGGGTGCTCTTCGAGGGGACGGGACTGGCGGGGTTGTATCTGCTGGGGGGATTTCTGAATCTGGTTCTGATGGTGGGGTTCCTGTACGCGGGCGATGAGGACAAGCGGGGGTGGCACGATCAGTGGTGTGGGACGGCGGTGTATCGCAAGGGGCGGGCGGCAGAAGGGGCCGAAGCGGAAGCTGGGGTGGCGGTGGAATGAGATGGAATAAGGGGTGTGGCAAGAGACGCCCTGCACGCCGGGGGGCGAGGTTCTTCGCTGCGCTCAGCATGACGTTCGTTGGAGTGGCGGCCCGAAAGCGCGCGAGGCTGGTTATTCGGTTTTGGGGGTTTCGACGGTGACGCCCTCGACGCCGAGGGCGTGGCCGAAGCGCTCGGCCAGTTGGGTGAAGTTCATGTGGTAGTTGTCAAGGAGGCTGCGCTCGGGGTTCTGGCCGTCCTTGATGCCGTTGATGAAGGCGACGTAGGCGCTTGTCCTTCTGGATGAGCATATCGGTGAGGACGAAGCAGGTGGGGTAGCGGGAATTGGCGATGTGGTCGGCGGTGAAGATGTCGGCGAGGTTTTTATGGGTCTGGAGATCGGCGCGGGCGTCGGCTTTGGCGGAAGCGACCAGGCCCGGTGCGGGGACAAGGTCGTAGGCGATGGATTCGGCGAGGCCCTCATTGGCCCAGCTGGGGATGTGGATGGGGGAGCGGTAGCGGTGAAGGAAGCCGTGGGTGGATTCGTGGACGAGAACGTGAGCGAAGCGCTGGTCGTCGGCTCCCCGGTAGAAGGCGATCTTGACGTCCCCATCGGGCAAGGCGTGGCAGATGCCGCCGGTGTTGCTGGCGTCGTTGTGATAGAACTGCTGCTCGAACTTGTTGTAGGTGTTGCGCTCAGAGAAGACGATGACCAGGGCTTTGCCGCGCCAGATGTTCTTGCCTGGGGGGACGGCGAAGAGCTCGGCGAGGCGCTGGTACATGCGATCGAGGACATCGGCCCAGCGGCGGGCTTCGGCGGGTTGGAGATCGCTGGCGAAGAGGAAGTATTTGGTTTCGTAGAGCGCCAGATTGGGGTCGAGCTTCTGGCGGATTTCGTCGAGGGCGGATTTGCAGTCGCGGATGGCGGCGAGCTGATCGGATTCGGAGAGTGCGGGCCAGGGGGCGGAGGAAGCGGCGGTGGTCGGTTGGGAATCACCCTCATCCCCAGCCTGGCCGGGAGAGAGAGGGGGAGAAGACGAGGGAGAGGCGGCGGGCTGATCGGTGTCTTTGCCTTGCTTGATGGCGTCGATCTTGTCTTTGAGAGAGGGATCGAGGCGCAGGGCACGGGTGAAGGCTTTGTCCGCGGGGACGTTGCCGTTTGTCATAGCGAGCAGATGCTTACCAAAACCGAGCCACTGATCGGCAGTTCCTCTGCCCCAGATTTGCTCATGCATCGAATACTGGTGTGCAGGGTCGAGGTCGCTCCAAGGGATGGTGTGGGTTTCGTGGCGGGGATCGACATAGGTGAAAGCGTTGTCGTCGTAGCGGGTGATTCGGCCGACGATGAAGTCGCGGCGAATCGTGGTGGAATTGACGGGGACGGGTGGGTTCAGTTCGACCGCGGGGGCCAGAGCGGGGAATGCAAACAAGAAAAAGCTTGCAATGAGGCACCGGATTGGTGTCATAGGAAGGATTCTAGCCGATCTTGCGGCGTGCGAAGGCCGTAGTATTTTCTCTTTTTTGGCGAAACGGGAAGCGGGCAAGGTAGTTCCTTATCCGTAAGCAGGTTCCGAATTCTACATCTTTGGACGGGCGGGGCCTCTGGAGCGGTGAGTGATGAGCCGATGTGATTGCCAGGTAGTCTTTGTCGAGGCATTGGAGGCGCGGCAACTGCTTTCGACGAACTGGGGGGCGACGGCGCAGCTGGTGCATCAGGACACGGCTGTGGCCGACTTTGCTTCGCTTACGGGGAAGGGGACGACCATTGCGGTGATCGATACGGGGATCAACTACAACCTGCCGCAACTGGGTGGTGGTTTGGGGCCGGGGCATAAGGTGATCGGGGGATGGGATTTTGTGGACAATGACGCGGACCCGATGGACACATACGGTCACGGGACGGAAGTGGCGGGGATCGTTGCGGCCAGCGGGTACGATTACAACGGGCAGCACTATCAGGGGATCGCGCCGGACGCGAACCTGGTGGCGCTGCGGATTGCCAAAGACGGCAGCGGGATCCTCGATCAGACGATGGAGAAGGCGCTAAAGTGGATCGAGACGAACTACAAGACGTACGACATCTCGATTGCGAACATTTCGTTCGAATCAGGGCAACATTCGCAGCCCTATTACAATGCGGTGCTGAGCGACGATTTCAAGAAGCTGGCGGACCTGGGGATTCTGGTGGTTGCATCGAGCGGGAACGAGGGGACTTCGCCGCTGCAAACGCCGGGCGTTGCGTACCCGGCCGCGGATCAGAACGTGGAGGCGACGGGGTCGATCAACACGAGCGGGCAGATCAGCACCTTCACCGAGCGCGGGCGCTATTGGACATGCTGGCGCCCGGGGAGAACGTGCCGACGACCCAGCTGGGCGGCGGGATCGGCTTGGCCAGCGGGACGAGCTTTGCGGCGCCGTTCGTCAGCGGGGCGGCGGCGCTCCTGAAGCAGGACGATCCGAGCCTCCAGGGCGGGGACATGCTTTCGATCCTGCGGGCCAGCGGAAATCCGAAGCGGGACACGACGACGACGCTGAAAATTCCGACGATCAACAACTATCCGATCCTGAATATCGATCAGGCGATCAGGCTGGCCGATGCGCGGATGGCGGTCAACGATCCGGCGCTGGGGCAGAACGGGATCACCAGCGACCTGGTGTATGACGCGCAGGGGGTTCTGCACTTTGCGTATTACGATGCGACCAAGTACACGCTCGAGTACGCGACGCGATCGAGGGATGGGCAGTGGTCGGCGCTTGAGCAGGTCGACCATACGAAGCACGACGTGGGGGCGTTTTTGTCGCTGGCGATCGATGCGACGGGAAGGCCGGCGATTGCGTATTACGATGCGACGACGAAGGATTTGAAGTACGCGTGGTTCAACGGGGTGCGGTGGCTGTCGCAGCGGGTGGATTCGAGCAAATCGGTGGGGCAGTTTCCATCGCTGACGTTTGACAAGGCTGGGACGGCACGGATTGCGTACTACCGCAAGACCAGCGGCGATCTGCGGATGCTGACGTTCGACGGGACGAACTGGATGCGGCAGTCGGTGGACATGAAGGGGAAGGTGGGGATCGCGCCGAGCATTGCGGTCAGCAACAGCGGGACGGTGGCGATCGCGTACGAGGATGCGACGAACGGTGATTTGAAGTACGCCAGCGAGGAGAACGGGACGTGGTCGTACAGCGTGATCGATAATCTCAACGGCGTTTCCGACATTTCGCTGGTATTCAATCCGCAGCAGAATCCCGCGCTGAGCTATTACAACGCGGGGCCGGCGGATCTGAAGTTCGCGCAGTACGTCAGCGGGAAGTGGCAGAAGGAGACGTTGTGCGCGGGGGATTGCAGGGGCAGTATTCGACGTTGTTCTACGACGATACGGCCAAGGCGCACATTGTTTATTACAGCCGATCGGGTAACAGTCTGAATGAACTATCCGGGTCGATCGGGGCGTGGACCTTTACGACGCTGGTGAGTGGCGGGGGGCGGTTTGCGAATGCGGCGGTCACGGCGGAAGGGGCGCATTCGAGCTATGTGTACTACTCGCCGGATTTGAAGAAGCTGCTGGTGGCGGATCTGACTTAACGCCGCGGTACGGTGGATGTGTATCGCGCGTGGAGAGCCCATGGATGACGGATCCGTGGGCTTTATTCGTCGTTTGGGGTATAGACCTTCCGTGCATCTTCTGGCAAAACATAAGGTACGGTGGTGAGGGCCGCCGGGACGGGTGCTCGCAGAACGCGAGCGGTACCGCAGCAGGGAGCGGGCCATGAGATTCCAGGGCGTTTTCGTTGCGGTGATCATAGCGACGGCGCTGATCGTGGCGGCGCTACTGGTCAACTATTACCGTCCGGCAACGGTGACGAACCAGCCGACGGCGGCGCTGGTGCGGGCCTCGGGGAAGTGCGCGGAGTGTCATGCGAATCTGCAGTATTCGGTGGTGCATGAATACGAGATGAGCGAGCACGCGAAGCAGCACGTCAACTGCCTCGATTGCCATCAGCCGGCCGCGGGACAGAAGGGAACGGATCATCACGGGTTTGTGATCAGTTTGAAGCTCACGGCGGCGAACTGCCGGAGCTGCCACGAGGGGATCTATCAGCAGTTTCTGCGCAGCCGGCATGCGGCGGCGGCGTGGGCGGCGGTATTTGGGTCGGAGCCGTTCACAGCGGAGCAAGTTTCGTTTGCGGAGAAGTACCAGCCGGGGAGCGTGAAGCGGCCGGCGAATCCGTTAATTCATCTGGAGGGTGGGCCGGCGGCGCAGAGCGGGTGTGCGAGCTGTCACAGCGTGGGCAAGCCGAACGCGGACGGGACGATCGGTACGTGCACGGCGTGTCATACGCGGCATACGTCGTCGGTGGCGATTGCGCGGCTGCCCAGTACGTGTGGGCAGTGCCACATGGGGCCGGATCACTCGCAGTTGGAGATTTACACGGAGTCGAAGCATGGCGTGATGTTCGCGGCGCAGCGCAATCAGCTGAATCTCGATGCCGCACCGGACAAGTTGACGACGCGGGACATGTTCATCCCGACGTGTGCGACCTGTCACATGAGCGGGCTGAATGGGGCCAAGGTGACGCACGATCCGGGGGAGCGGCTTTCGTATTACCTGTTTGCGGAGGTCACGAAGAAGCGGCCGAACTTCGAGCGGCGCAGGCGGCGATGAAGGACATCTGCCGCAATTGTCATACGCAGGAGTTGGTCGAGAACGTGTACGAGCAGGGGGCCAAGGTGGTGGAGGCGACGAACGAGAAGGTGGAAGCGGTGCAGAAGATCATGGGGTCTTTGCACAGCGAGGGGCTGCTCGGCGAGCTGTACAGTCAACCGATCGACTTCAAGTATTTTGACCTGTGGCACTACTACGGGCGGACGGCGAAGCACGGGGCGTTCATGGGCGGGGCGGATTTTGTGCAGTGGCATGGGAATTATCCGATTCTGGAGCACGCGGTGGAGATCCGGGCGATGGCCGAGGAACTGCGGAGGACGCATGCGACGACGCAGCCGCAGGCCCGGCGATAGCGACGCAGATGAAGCGGTCCATCCGTGGTACCGGAGTCCCCGGCTGTGGGTAGAGCTATTTGCGCTGGCTAACTTTGCGGGGCTTTTGCCGGATATTTACCTGGCGCATTCAACGAATCTTTTCGGCAACGCGGCGGAGTACGTACCGCTGGCGTTCTCTGCTGTGGCGCCGTTGGTGCTGCTGGTAGCAATCGTTCTGCTGCAATGGGGAGATCGCGTGCGGACCTGGCGCTGGCTGGGGTATCTCGTCGGCTGGATGTCGGTCGGGATCGGCATTGCCGGTATGGTGCTGCACCTGGAGAGCCGGTTCTTTCAGGAGATGACGCTCGACAGCCTTGTGTATGCGGCCCCGTTTGCGGCGCCGCTGGCGTACACAGGTCTGGGTCTGCTCTTGATCATGAACCGGATGGTGCCGGTGAGTTCCGGGGATTGGCCGATGTGGGTGCTGCTTTTGGCGCTGGGCGGATTCGTGGGCAACTTTGTCTTCAGCCTGACGGACCATGCGGCCAACGGATTCTTCAATTCCATCGAGTGGGCGCCGGTGTTCAGCAGCGCGGTGGTGGTGGGGACGCTGGGGGCGCTGTTTATCGTGCGCGCGGGGCGAGGCTACCTGGTACTCTGCGGTGTGGTGCTGGTGGGGCAGGTCGTGGTCGGGTTGCTCGGGTTCTACTTCCACCTGCGGGCCAACCTGCATGCCCCGGGTCCGACGTATTTCGATCGGATGGTCTATGGGGCGCCGGTCTTCGCGCCATTGCTGTTTCCGGATCTGGTTTGTCTGGCGATGCTGGGATTGGGGGTGCTGTATTACAGACTGCCGGCGGAAAAGTCTGCAGGGGCGTGAGAGTTGTGGGGCCACTGGACGGATTTGAGATTGACGCCTTGGCCCCAGATCTGGCGCGCGTGGCGGAGGTAGTGCAGGTAATTTGCGAATGGCACGTCGGGGGGGACGCGGTGGTCGGGGGTGGGGATGTAGCCGCCTTCTTCAACCAGGGGAGCAAGGCGGCGGACTTCGGCTTCGATTTGATCGCGCGGGCCAGCGAGGATGTGTTTGTCCACGCCGCCGATCATGAGCAACTCGCGGCCGAAGGTGCGGCGGAGGGCGACGGGGTCGGCGTGCCAGGTGCCGACTTCGATGGGGAACATGCAGTTGACACCGCCTTCGAGCCAGAGGGGGATGAGGCCGTCGATCTTGCCGTCGCAATCGACCCAGATGATGTCGGTGCCGTGGGCGCGGAGAAGATCGGTGATGCGGCGGTATTGGGGGACGAGGTATTGGTGGAAGTGGGTGGGGCCCAGCAGCGGGCCGCCGCTGTAGCACATGTCTTCCCAGAAGCTGGCGCTGTCGAAGACGGCGCCATGGTCGAAGGCGCGCTGGAGCATGCCGACGGCACAGTCGGCGAGGGTCGTGACCATTTCCTCGAAGAGAGCGGGGTCGTCATAGACGATGTAGGAGATCTGCTCGACGCCCATCCAGTCTCGGAGCCAGCCATAGAGGCTGCCGCAGTAGATGCTGGTGGGGTAGTCGCGGTTGGGGTTGTGCCATTCGGCGCGGGCTTGGTCCCAGTTGGGATAGCGCTCGGGAGAAGAGGGGTCAAGGCGCGGCTTGTAGTGCGTGGTCCAGGTGGCGCGGTCCTGGAGGAGGTGGGCGTGGTGCTGGGGGATGGAGCCCATGAACTTTTTGCGGAGGACGGTGACGCCGTCGGGCTGCTGAATGAGCTCGTGGTCGCCGCGGTCTTCGATGACTTTGGATTCGAAGGGCGGCAGAAGACAGCAGTGAACGATCGGACCGCCGGTGTAGCGGTCCATGCCAAAATAGAGGTCGGTCTTGCTGATGTCGTGACCGCCGGTGACCCAAGTGGGCAGGCCCTGGCGGTGCCAGAGGTCGATGGTTTCGGGCCAGAAACCGAAGTCGCAGATCGGGGCGCGATTGCGCGGCTGGGAGTGCATGGTGGCACAGAAGCGCTGGCGGTCGTTCATGAGCGTTGATCGTAGCAGCCGTACTTATCCAGCAGATCGATCAGGAAGAGGTAAGTTTCCCAACTGACCTGGGGCGGAACGGAATGGTCGGAGTGATAGGCGTAGCCCCTGGTGGCCATGCCGGCGGCGAGCTTGGATTTGACCTCGGGCTCGATGCGGTCGCGATCGTTGGTCATGAGGACCATGACGTCGATGTTGCCGAAGAAGGCGAGGCGCTTGCCGTAGCGCGGGCACAGGCGGCGGATGTCCATGTTGGCTTTGGCCTCGAGGGGCTGAAGGCAGTCGAAGCCGGCGGCGATGTAGAGATCGATGACGCCGTTGACGTCGCCGTCGGTGTGATAGATGAACTTCATGCCGTGGGCGTGGGCCCACTCGGCCATGCGTTTGTGCTCGGGCCAGATCAGATCGCGATACATGTCGGGCGAGCACATGGTGGCGTGGTTGTACGCCATGTCGCCGTAGGTCCAGAGGCCGTCGGGCTGGGCGCCGGCGTCGAGGACAGCCTGGTAGTCGCGGAGCAGGAGATCGACGAATGTTCTGGCGACGTCGCGGATCCAGTCGGGATCGGTGGCCATGGACATGAGGGTGATCTCATCGCCCATGAGCTGGCGGGTGCACTCGAAGGGTTCGACGCCGGCGAGGTAGGCCCAGCGGGAGTTCTTGCGGGCCTGGCGGAATTCATTCAAGACGTTTTCGAGCTTGATGTGCAGCGGCGTGGCGAGAAGCGTGGGCTTGATCTTTTCGAACCAGATGTCGGGAGAATCGCACTCGAAAGTGGAATGCTCGGGGGTGCCGCTGCGATCTTTCCAGTAGCGGACGGTTTTGCCGTTCTCGTCAATGATGGTTTCGGTCTGTTCGTCGGAGGCGATGACCTCGCGGCGGCCGGGGTAGGGGGCGGGCCAGCACCAGCAGATGCCGTGGAAATCGACGCCGAGGCGCTCGAGGGCCTGGGGCCAGCTTCCGGCGAGGCCCTCGGTCTGCCAGCGCGTGATGGTTTCGGGCCAGTAGGCATCGGAGCGCGGGATGCGGTCATGGTCCTTGCGGCCGAGCATGCGGTTGATGCGCTGCTGGCCGGTGAGGGGCTTAGTCGAGAGTGTGGTGGTCATGACAGATCAGTGTGGCAAGTCGTATTCGACGGCGATGAAGCGGGATTGATTGACCTCGCTCATCATGCGATCGATGAACGTCTCTTCGCGGTCGGGGAGTTCCTCGAGGGCAGCGCGCATCGTGTTGAGCCAGGGGAGCTCGCGGTCGGGGATCTTCAGTTGGCCGGCATCGTGTGCCTGTTTCAGCAAATCGATTGCGGTGAGGCCGGCGGCCTGGCCGGCACGGTAGTGGTCGGGTGATTGAACGATGGCGCGGGCGATGCGGACGGCGTTTTCGGGTGAGAGGATATACGCCTGGGGATCGAGTGAGAACGTCCGATCGAACCAGCCAGTCGCGAAGCGTTCTGGCGGCGCTCGTGCCATCGGCGCGGGCCTGGTTCATCAGGCGGCAGTCGTAGACGAGTTGTTCGGCGTAGCAGGTCGGGGCCATGCCGCCGAGCAGCTTGATGTTCTGGACGGATTCGTTGCTCCAGGTATCGCAGGCGGCCATGGCGATGTTGCCGAGTGGGCTGAGATGAGCGCAGGCGGCGGTCTTGCCTTCCATGGCCATGGGGTAGCCGGTGATGGCTTTGATGAAGACGTTTTCGTAGCCGCAGTCCTTGCCGGGGCCGACGGCGCCGCATTCGTAGGCGACGAGCGAACGGACGGCGGAGATCGCGCGCACCACGGCGGCGAAGACGCGCGGGATCATCTTCTGCTCGGCGAGGACCATCGCCGTGTTGGCAAAGCCGCAGGCGGTGTCGCCGGCGCAATCGACGCCGGGGTGGCGGTCGGCGAGTTCTTGAGATGCGTCCATAGAAACCGCATGTCCCGCACGCCCATGATGCACAGGGCGAAGACGACCTGGGCGATGTCGCACATCTGGAGGGCATCATCGTGGACTTCCTTGCCGCCGACGGATTCGATGCTGAGCAGCTCTGCGCCCGCCGCGGCGCAGCCATCGAACGTGACGAGCATGGTTTCCCAGAGCTGGCCGCGGCGCATGTGCGGGGGCGCTCCATCTCGCGCTTGTCGTTGGGTGTGATACGCAGAACGGTTTTGAGGCCGTGCTTTGCGTTCGCGTCGTTCATTCCATCGAGCAGGATCTTCGTCAGCTCGATGCCCCAGGCCGGGTTCTCCGTCATGGGGGGAGCGTCTCGAATTCGATGACCATGCCGGGCGGATTGAGCTCGACAGCGCGGGCAAGGGCGTGGGTGATGATGTCGCGGTACTGCTGGCGGACCTGCGGCATCGTCTCGCCGTTGACGAGCATGGGGGGGAGCGTGAAGTTCAGCTCGGGATAGACGGTTCCGCCGCCGATGACCAGACCTTTCCGCGTGTGAAGCGGCCTGGGGGCGGCGCCGAAGCACAGATCGGATGGATCGTCAATTGCGAGAGAGGAGTAGGAAAGCATGGCGAGCCTCCTCAAAATGGGCGAGGCTGTTTAAGCACTCAGGAGCTTGAGCGCAACATCGACCGCGGTGGCGGCATCGGGGGCGTAGGCATCGGCGCCGATCTCGGACGCAAATTCCTGGGTCACCGGTGCGCCGCCGATCATCACTTTGACCTGATCGAGCTTGCCCTCCTTGACCTTCTGGACGGTATCCTTCATGGCCGGCATGGTGGTGGTGAGCAGCGCCGAGAGGCCGATGATCTGGGCATTGTGCTCTTTGGCGGCGGCGATGAACTTGTCGGGGGCGACGTTCGTGCCGAGATCAACGACGGCGAAGTTGGCGCCTCTCCACATCATGGCGACGAGGTTCTTGCCGATGTCATGGAGGTCGCCCTGGACGGTGCCGATGACGGCGGTGAACTTGGGTTTGATACCCGCCTTGGCCAGGAGCGGCTCGACCAGGGCCATCGCCTCTTTCATGGCACGGGCGGCGATGAGCATTTCGGGGACGAAGGCTTCGTTGCGCTTGAACTTGTCGCCCACGATGGCCATGCCGGGGACCAAGCCATTGTCTACGATCTCCTGGGGTGCGGTGCCCTTGTCGAGCAGTTCCTGGGTGAGGCGCTTGGCTTCGTTGCGATTGCCCTTGGAAACGGCCTCGGTAAGGCTGGCAAACACGTCCATACGACGGACTCCTTTGGGTCGAAAAACGACCGAATTGAAGATATATTAGTCCGGATATGATATGATTTCCAGAGTGATGGGTGAACGAGGCTGAAACAGGCCGGGAAATGGCAAATTCAGGCGGCCAGGATGTTTACGAACCGCTCGGGGGGCTGGCGGTGATCACCTGCGCGGTGATGGAGATCGAGGTCGGGCACTTCGCCAAGGGGCTGGGGCACGTGGTGCATGTGGAGATGCTGCCGCAGGGGCTGCACAACGAGCCGGACAAGCTGCGGCGGGAGCTGCAGTCGGCGGTGGATCGGGTGGAAGCGCGGGATAACGTGCGGGCGATCGCACTGGTGTATGGGTTGTGCTCGCGCGGGGTGGAAGGGGTGACGACGCGGCGGTGTCCGTTTGTGATTCCGCGGGCGCATGATTGCATCACGCTGTTGCTTGGGGACGCCGGGCGCTACGCGGCGTATGTGCGCGAGCATCCGGGGACGTACTGGTATTCGCCGGGATGGAACAAGCATCACGTTCCGCCCGGGAAAAAGCGCTATGACCTGCTCCTGGGGAAGTACCGGGAGCAGTATGGCGATGAGAACGCCGAGTATCTGATGGAGACGGAGCAGAACTGGTTCAAGACCTACGACCGGGCGACGTATGTGGAGATGGGTGTGGGGGCGACGCCGGAAGATGTGAAGTTTACGCAGGACTGCGCTGACTGGCTGAAGTGGAGCTTCGATCATCAGCGAGGGGATCCGGGATTGCTGCGGGATCTGCTGGCGGGGAAGTGGGATAGCGAGCGGTTTCTGGTGCTGCAACCGGGACAGACGATTCGGATGACGGCGGGTGAGGGGATCATCGAGGCGGTGGATGCATCTCCGGGGGCCAAGACATGAGCAAGCCGGCGACCATCCATCTGAAGCTGGCCGACGGGGAGCGGACGATTCACGTGATCGCGGCGGATCGCGAGCGATCGATCGCGGAGCTTCTTCGTCACAAGAGCTTGGCGCTCAACACGCGGTGCGGACAGCGCGGCTTGTGTGATGGGTGCATGATTGAGTTGCGGCGCGGGACGCTGGTGAAAGTCGGCGGCGGGGAGCGCACGGCGCCAACGGGCGTGCGGTTCTGCTGCGTGGATGCGAATATCAGGTGCCGGCGGGCGAGGCGGTGGAGATCGCGGTGCCGGAGCGGTCGATGCTGCGGTATGAGCCGCAGGTGGTGAGCAGTTTTCGAGCCAACGTGCCGGTGGGGCGCGATCCGCTGTACGTGGGGGCAAAGCCGGGCGATGTCGGGGCTGCGATCGATATTGGGACGACGACGGTGGTGGTGATGCTCGTGGATCTGGCCGAGGGGCGGGTGATTGCATCCGCATCTGACTTCAATCGGCAGATGCATTTCGGGGATGATGTGCTGACTCGGATCAATCTTTGCAGCACGGATTCTTCCATGCTTGCGGTGCTGCATAAGGCGATTGTCGGAGAAACGATCGTTGCGCTTTTGAAGGAGGCGGCACAGGAGGGGGGCATCGGTCTTTCGCAAATCAGGAGCATGTCGGTTGCGGGGAATACGACGATGCTGCACTTGTTTGCGGGGGTGGACCCTTCGCCGATGGGCGTGGCGCCGTTTACGGCGGGGTTTCTGGCGCATCGGATTGTTCCGGGTGAGGCGCTGGGGCTTGAGGGATGCCGGCCGGTAATTCATCTGATGCCTGGTTGTGCGGCTTATGTCGGCGCGGATTTGTCGGCGGGGATCTTCGCGACCGGGCTGCTGTACGATGACGGGCCAGCGATGCTGGTGGACATCGGCACCAACGGCGAAATCATCCTGAAGCACGATGGGAAGCTCTATGGCTGTGCGACCGCGGCCGGCCCGGCGTTTGAGGGGGCGGGATTGGCCAGCGGGATGCGGGCGGGGGATGGGGCGATCAGTCATGTGAGCTTTGCGCTGGATCCATTGAAGGCGAAGGTGGAGGTGATCGGCGGCCAGCGGCATGTGAAGGCGGCGGGCATTTGCGGATCGGGGTATGTTGATTTTCTGGCGGAAGGGCGGCGGGCAGGAGTGATTGAAGAGAACGGACGGTTTTGCCGCGAACGGGAGGGCGTGGGTCATCTCCTTCTGGCGTGGCACGACCGAGAAGTGGCAGTTCGCGTAGCGCAGGGAGCGGGAGGACAGGCGGTTGTCGTGTCAGAGCGGGATGTGTCGAAGCTGTTGCAGGCGAAGGCGGCGATCGCGGCGGGAATCGTGACGTTGCTGTCGCGTGTTGGACTGAAGGCTAAAGACGTGAAGACGCTGTATCTGGCGGGGGGATTTGGGATGCATGTCTCGGTGCCTAATGCCATCGCCGCGGGTTTGTTGCCGGGATTCACGACCAGCCAGGTTGAGGTGGTGGGGAACACGTCGCTCGGGGGCGCGTACCTCACCCTGCTGGACCGCGGCGTGCTGGACGAGTTGGAACGGATTCGGCGGTCGATGACGGTGCTGGAGCTGAATCATGAGGCGGATTTTGAGTCGTGCTATATCGATCAGCTCATGCTGCCGTAGATTTGGACGGATCATGCGGCTTTTGCGCAGTGCTCGGGCGCCACGATGAGCGGCCCCGCCTGGGGGCGCGTCTGCGGGGCCTGCCATTTTGGGGGAAGGCGGACGACCCGTGTTATCTGAAGATTGCTGTGGAGACACGCGGGGCTGGCGTTTTGGGGTCCGGAAGGTCAACGGTATTGCTACGGTGTGAGTACGGTGTGACCCGGTAGCAGGCCAGGCGGTGGCCGCACGGTCCTCTTGACCCTGGGCGTGAGTGGTCCGGAGCTTGATCGGCCGCGGGGCCGAGGCGCTTGCCGGCGGCTTCAGTGGGCCGGAAAGGACACGCCTGCTTCGTTGTCAGCCCTCGTTGGAATCTGTGTAATTCCCTTGGCGGCGCCAAACGTCGAGGATCAGCTCATATCGGCGCAGCGCCATCCCCGTGTAGATGCAGTTGCTGGTGGAGAAGATGTAGCCGCCGCCGGGCATGCCGTGTTTGAGGGCGTAGCAGGCGGATTCGATGGTCTGCTCGTCGGTGCCGGTGTCCATGAGGCCGCAGTTGACGTTTCCGATCAGGCAGACTTGTTTGCCGATGCGGCGTTTGATGTCGGCGATGTCCACGCCGCCTTGCGGATCAAGGCTGTGCAGAGCGTGCGGTTTGGTCGCAACGAGGGAGTCGAGGATTGGGAGAATGTTTCCATCCGTATGCTTGATGACGTAGAAGCCGAGATCGCGATAGGCGGCGGTTAGGCGGGCGAGATACGGCGTGACAAATTCGTCGAACATCGCGGGGGAGAGGAATGGGCCGGTGTTGAAGCAGTAATCGGCGCAAAGGGCAAAGCCGTCGAGGGCACCGTGTTTGCGAAAGGCCTGGGCGCGGGCGATCGCGTGATCGACCTGGCGCTGGGCCTGACGTTTCATTTCTTCTGGTTCATCTGCGAGACGCTCGACGAACTGCACCATCTGCTCGCCATCGGGGATGCTGTAGGTGGCGTCGCCGTGCATGATGAGGAAATAGTCGTCTCCCGAGATTTCGCGGATGCGGTCGAGGGTGCGGAAGGTTTCATCGTCGCTGTCCCAACCGCCCGGCGGGTGAAAGAAGATTGCGGAGTGCTCGTATTTGCGGGCGGTCTGGACGTAGAGATCGGCGATGTCGCGGCGATGCAGGTCGTGCTCGCGGTCGGACATCTGCTGCCACTGGCCGTAATTTCGCTGGCTGGGATGGATACGGCCGAAGGCTTCCATGGTCAGGAAGAAAACCAACTCGAAGTGCGGCACGCGCCCTGGGGGCTGGCGGCCTTCAAGGGCCATGGTGAACTTCTCGCGCGGCGTGGGGTTCGTGGGATTCATTTGGCGGAGATGTTCTGCCGCATCGCCTGGGCCATCGCCGCCAGGTGTGCGGGTGTGGTGCCGCAGCATCCGCCGATGATTCGGACGCCGGTGTTGAGCAACGCGGGAACCAGCCTGGCCATGTCCGCGGGGGTGGCGCCGTATTTGAGGCCGGCATCCGTCATGGTTGGGGAGCCGGCATTGGGTTGGAGGATGACGGGCACGCCGGCTGCTGCTTCGACCAGCTCCGACGCGAGGCGCTGGTAGTCATCGAGTGACATGGAGGTTCCGCAGTTGGCGCCGACGATGTCGGCGCCGGCATCGCGGGCGCGCGAGGGCATCTTTGACAGGTGTTCCCATCATGGTGGCGAATCCGCCGGCGGGTCCGTGGCCAAATGCGTAGGTGCTGATGACGGGGAGCGGAGCCGCGGATTTGGCGGCGTGGATGGCGACCTCCATCTCGGCGGGATCGGACATGGTTTCGATGATGAAGGCATCGACCCCTCCGTCTGCCAGTGCCTGCGCCTGCTCGGCGAAGATGGCGTGGAGGGCGTCGGCGGTCATGTCTCCCATGGGTTCCAGGAAGTCGCCGAAGGGTCCGATGTCGCCGAGGACCCAGTGATCGTTGCCGGCCGCAGTGCGGGCAAGCTCGGCGCCGGCGAGGTTGATGGCGCACACCTGGTTGCCGAGACCGTGGCGTGTGAGTGCGCTCGATGTTCCGCCGAAGGTGTTGGTGGTTATGAGGTCGCAGCCGGCCTGGAGATATTGGCGGTGGATATCGGTGATGCCATCGGGGTGGGTGAGGTTCCACTGCTCACCGCACTCGCCGGGGTGCAAGCCGCGGGCGATGAGCTGCGTGCCCATGGCGCCGTCACAGAGCAGGGGGCGCTTCGGGATGATCGGCATGAGCGACGGGCGCAGCGTGGGCACCTCCTTTAAGGACATCATTGTCCATTTATATCAGCGGGACGCGGCAGATCAAACCGATCTGGCGGTAAACGCTCAGTCGCCCACCATGGCGGTGTGGACGGTGGCTTCGGGATGAACGAGGTTGGCCAAGGCCTGGCTGGCGGAGTAGCCGTCGTAGCCGGAGCGGGGGAAGGGGTTGCTGGCACCGATCAGGGTGACGGCCATGCTGAAGAGGAGCAGGAGTCCGGCGACGGTCCAGGTGAGCGGATGATGGCGACGGCGAAGCCATGCTCCGCACCAGAAGAGCAGGATCGGCATGAAGACGATGAACCAGCGTGAGGCAAACATCGAGCCGGGGCCGTTGCGGGTCACGAGGCAGCAGCCGACGAGGATTGCCAGCGCCGCGATTCCGCAGGAGCCGGCCAGGAGCTTGGTGGTCTGCGGCCAGTGCCGGTGCATGACGGCAAAGATGCCGAGGATGCCGACGATGAGGACGGGGAAGTGGCTGAGCATGCCGTGGGCGCGCAAAGAGGCCCGCTTCCAGCCTATCCATTGCACTCCAGACAGCGGCAAAACGCCCAGTGCCGTCGTCGTCCAAGGTGACTCCGGTATCGTTTGAGGTTTTCGGTTCAACCCGCGCCTGGAATTCCGGGTGCCAGTTGATCGGGAGCAGATCGCCGGTGACTGGGACGGTCAGGACGGCATGCAGGAGCAAGGGGGGGGCGAGGCCTATGACGTACATCAGGACGCCGCCGATTCGCATTGAAATCCGCCAGCGCATGGCGGGAATGACGGCGATGAGCAGAAAGGTAAAGATGATCGCGGTGGGTTCGATGCTGGCAGCAAGTCCGGAACAGATGCCGCAGACGGCAAGCCAACCACCGGTGACAGCGGGGCGGCGGGAGATGGCGACGTGGGCGAGGCAGGCTGCGGCGGCGATGATAAGGGATGCCGCCAGGGCGTGGGAATTGAGGACAACGGCATAACTGACCAGGCCGCTGCCGAAGGCGACGATGATTGCCAGCACGGATCGCTTCCATCGCTCCAGCTCGAAAAGCCGCCCCATGCGATAGATCAGGCCCGTGGCAATGGCGACGGGGATCGTAACCCCCAACAGTGTCAGGAAGTACATCACAATACTGCCGTTGTTGGCGAAGGTAACGCCGAGGCGGTTCATCACCCAGTAGGGGCCGGCCAATAGCAGCGCCATCGTCGGGGATTGGTCGGCGTAGAGCTTGTCGCCCAGGCGAACGGTACCGTGGGTGGGAATGAAGGGCGATTGATCGATTGAGAGCGTGTGGTTCTCGACAAGTGATTGAACGGTCGCAAGGCGGCCGAGCTCGTCATTGGAGATCTGAGTTGGATCGGGATGGCGCAGGGGCCGCAAGAGCGGCAGGCAGAACAGCAGCACGAGGATCGGGGGCAAGAGCGCCCAAGGCCGGACGTGCGGCTTGGTCAGATAACGTCGCAGCTCAACGATGACGTGCATCGGTTTCGATCAGTACGTCTTCAGGAACTGCACATAGTTCCGCAGGATACGGTCGCCCAGCCGCTCGTAGCGGGGGTAGTAGCCGGGCGTTTGCTCCATGATCCTCTTGATCCCCTCGGAGCCAAGTTCCTTTTCGGCCGTTTCCTTGTCGCCTTCGAGAATGGCGGCGATTCCCTCGGCAGTCAGCTCGAAGTGATACTGGAATCCGTACAGGCGATTCTTGAAACGGAAAGCCTGGTTCTTACATGCCCGTGTGCTGGAGAGGAGGACATTACCCGTCGGTGGGGGCGGTGCGGGCGGCGGCGCGGGGTTGGCCGGGCCCGGGAGCTTGGGAAGATCGAAGGTATCCCGGTGCCAGTGAAACATCGGGCAGCCGTCGGCGAGGCCGAAGACGATCGGGTCGGTTCCGCCGGGGAAGGGGAAGCGGACCGGCCCCCAGCCGAATTCAGGCATGGGCATGGCGGGTTCATCGGGCGTTGCGCCGGGCTTGGCATTGGGATAAACCTTCGCACCTGCCGCGTGCGCAAGCAGTTGCGCGCCCAGGCAAATCCCGAGAACCGGGCGGTCCAGCGCGACGATGCGCTTGAGCGTCTCAAGTTCCCTCGCCAGGAACGGATACTTCTCTGATCCCAGGTCGGCGACGCCCATGGGGCCGCCAAGGACCACGAGAACCCGGATCTCTTCCAGGTCGGAGGGGACTTCGTCGCCCTTGTAGAGGTGACGGATTTGACACGGGATTCCAAAATCGCGGAAGACCGGGATGATCCTGCCCGGCCCCTCGAAGGGAACTTGCTGAAGAATGATGGCAGTACTGCTCATTGAAGCGGGAATGATCCGGGGCGGGCGCCGGCCTTGTCAAGTTATCGGGTGTTGCCGAGCCAGGCCGGCGGCGACAGGAAGATGGTCATAATCTGTTTTCATTACACTGGTTATCGAGATATTGAGGCACGTTGTGCAGTTCTTGCGGGAGTGGGAGTTTGGACAAGGCCGAGGGGCTGCTATGGTTCGGGGATGGACCAAGGCGAAGAGGCACTGCCGCGGACGATGTCGGCGATTCGGGAGGGAATAGGGGCCGGGCTTCATATCGGCGCAGCTGTATGTTTCGCTGCGAGGCGAGGTGGTGGCGGATCTGGCTCTTGGGGACGCACGGCAGGGTGTGGCGATGGGGACCGAAACGCTGATAGTGTGGATGTCGAGCACCAAGCCAATCGCGGCGGTGGCCGTTGCGCAGCTTTGGGAGCGGGGGAAGCTCGAACTGGACGATCCGGTGGTGCGGCACATCCCGGAGTTCGGCAGCAATGGCAAGGAGGCGATCACAATCCGGCATCTGCTGACGCACACAGCGGGGATTCGCGGAATCGCGGGCCGGTGGGAACAGCAGCCGTGGGAAAAGATCGTCGAGACGATCTGCGCGATGCGGATCGAGCCGGGTTGGGAGCCGGGGAAGAAGGCCGGCTACCATGTGGCGACGAGCTGGTACATCCTGGCGGAGATTGTCCGGCGCGGATGGGCGGGCATTTGAGCGGTACGTGCGCGAGGAGATTTTCCTGCCGATCGGCATGCGCGATTCGTGGGTCGGAATGCCGGCGGATGCCTACCGCGCTTATGGCAGTCGCATCGGCATCATGCATGACACCTCGAAAGAAGAGGTGCGCGTGACCGGCTACGACCGCGAAGAGGCAGCGCATATGGTGAGGCCGGGGGCGAACGGGCGCGGGCCGATTCGGGATCTGGGGTTGTTCTATGAGATGATGTTGAACCACGGGACGGCGAGTGGAAATCGCATTCTTTTGCCGCAGACCGTTGAAGCGCTGGTGGCGCGGCATCGAGTGGGTCTGTTCGATCAGACCTTCAGGCACATCATCGACTGGGGATTGGGATTCATTGTCAACTCGGCTTATCACGGGGAAGCGACGGTGCCGTATGGATTTGGGCCGAAGGCGTCGCTGCGGACGTTTGGGCACAGCGGGCATCAATCCTCGACGGGGTTTGCGGATCCGGAGCATGGGCTGGTGGTGGCGTGGGTGTTGAACGGGATGCCGGGGGAGAAACGGCACGATGAGCGGGTGCGGGCGATTGATGGGGCAATCTACCAGGATCTGGGATTAGAATGAGAGCCAAGAGCGATGGGCGAGCCTGATGTTTCACAGCTGATTTCGGTGCAGGAGGCGATTGAGCTGATCGATCGCGAGGCGGTGCATCCGCGTGTGGTCGAGATGGCGCTGGCGGATGCGGACGGGCTGATGCTGGCGGAGGATGTGCAGGCGGATCGGGATTATCCGCCGTTTGATAAGAGCCAGATGGATGGATTTGCGGTGCGGTGCGGGGATGTGAAACCGGGGGTGGAGCTTCGCGTGATCGGTGAGGTGGCGGCGGGAGAGTGGCCCAAGCGTCCAGTGCAAGCGGGGGAGGCGATGGCGATCATGACGGGGGCGCCAATGCCAGTCGGTGCTGATGGGGTTGTGCCGGTGGAGGATACCAAGCGCGTGGGCGAGCATGTGCGGATCGATCATCCGACGACGCCGGGGCGGTACATTCGCCGCGCGGTTCGGATGTCGCGGCGGGGAGCGTGGTGCTGGAGAAGGGGCGGCGGCTTGGGCCGGCGCAGATTGCGGTGGCGGCGAGCGTGGGGAAGGCGCGGGTGAAGGTGTATGCGCGGCCGCGGGTTGCGGTGATCGGGACGGGGGATGAGCTGGTCGATATTTCAGCGGCGCCGGGGAAGGCGCAGATCCGGAATTCGAACAATCCGATGCTGGTGTCGCTGCTCGGGCGGTTGGGATGCGAGGTAAGGGATCTGGGGATCGTGAAAGATCAACCCGAAGCAATTCATGCGAAGCTTGACGAGGCGGCGAGCGCGGATGTGGTTTTTGTGAGCGGCGGGATGAGCATGGGGGAGCACGATTATGTGCCGAGAATTCTGCTGGAGATGGGGGTCGAATTTCGCGTGACGAAGCTGCGGGTGAAGCCGGGGAAGCCGTTTGTGTTCGGCGTGAGGGAGAGCTCGCAGAGCAAGAAGTATTTCTTTGGGCTGCCCGGGAATCCGCTGAGCGGGTTTGTGTGCGTGGTGCGGCTGGCGTCGCGGTTGCTTTCACGGCTGGCGGGGGAACCGGTGCGCGAGCGCTGGCGCGAGGGGAAGCTGGAGAATGAACTGCCAGCCAATGGGCCTCGGGAGTTTTATCAGCCGGTGGTGTTTGATGACGGGGTCGTGCGGGTGCTGGGGTGGAAGGGATCGGCAGATCTTTATTCGCTGGCGAAGTCGAACGCACTGCTGGTGCGCGGCGAAAACGAGCCGGTGCGGGCGGCGGGAGAGGTGGTTCGCGTATTGGAGGTACCGTCATGAAGTGGACACGATTGGCGATGGTAGCGCTGTGTGCCGCGATTCTGTTTGGCGGGACGTTCACCTGCCGGAGCGATGACGACGGCGACACATTCACATCGAATCCAACAACGCCGGTAAAGCAGAATCACCAGGCAAATTAGGGCTGATTGCGAGGCTTGAGAAAGCGCACTCTTGCGGGAACGGCCTTTGCTACCCCATACACCTAAACGGCCGGCATGGTGCCGGGCGGCAAAGGAGAGTTCTATGCTGAAAGCATTGCTGGTGTTGTTCGTACTGACGGCGGGAGTGGCGACGATATCCGGATGCCATGCCGGCGTGCACGGGGACCACGGACATGGTGCGGATGTCAACGTTGACTAACAAAGCGGCAGAAAGTCGCGACGATGCGGGTATCGCGCGGGGAGCGATACCTGCTTTGTTTTCTATGTCGCATCCGGAGAATTGACGGCGGCGAGGGCGTAGAAGGGGCGCCCTTCGCGCTGGTATTTGCGCTCGAAGTTGGTGCCGACGAATTCGCCCTCGCCGGCGGAGCCGGGGCGGTTGTAATCGACGATGGTGAGATTCGAGCCGCGAATGGTCGGCTCGATGTTCTCTTCGAAGTATCCCTGGTGATCGGTGACGACTTGAAGGCGGCCACCCGGGATGAGGATGCGCTCGATAAGCGGCATGAAGTTGGGTTGGATCAGGCGGCGCTTGTGGTGGCGCGCCTTGGGCCAGGGGTCGGGGAAATAGATATGCAGAACCGAGATCGAGTGGTCGGGGACGAATTCGGTGAGAAAGAAATTGGCCTCGGCGCGGACGGTTCGGGCGTTGGTGCAACCGTTGCGGCGCAGACGATCCGAAGCATAGCGCCAGAACCAGCGAGCCCACTCGATGCCGAAGAAGTTGACATCGGGTCGTGCCTTGGCCTGCTCGACGAGAAAGGTGCCCTTGCCGATGCCGATTTCAAGCTCAACGGGGTGGTCGTTGCCGTAGAGGGCCGCAAAATCGAGCGGGCGGGAGAGGGTTTCGACGTTGAGGCCGACAGGCTCAACGATCAGTTCGCGAGGCGAATGCATGGGTGGATTTGTAGGTGAAGGCGGGAGGAGATTCCATCGGGTACGATCGTTGAAAAGAAGGAGGCGCCTGTGGAGCCGTACATCAGTCTGATCACGCTGGGGGTGAAGAATCTGGAAAGGTCGCTGCGGTTTTACCGGGACGGGCTGGGCTTGCCGACGACGCGCAAGGCCGAGCAGGGGATCATCTTCTTTCAGACACGCGGCGTCTGCCTGGTGCTCTACCCGTACGAGGAGCTGGCCAGAGACGTGGGCGAGAACCGGATGATGGAACGATCGAAGTTCACGGGGATTACGATCGCGCATAACGTGCGGACTGCGCCGGGAGGTGGATCAGGTTCTGGAACAGGCGCGCAAGGCGGGGGCTACGATCGAGAAGCCCGGGCAGGAGACGAGTTGGGGCGGGTATAGCGGTTACTTCTCGGATCCGGACGGATACTTGTGGGAGGTGGCGTACGGGGCGTTTCCGATCCGGGAGGACGGGAGCCTGGTGGTGGGCTGATGCTGTTGACGCCGGGGTGAAGGTGTTATGATCGGGCGATCAACTGGACGGCGGTGGAGTCCGCCGGAACCGCTCGATGTGATGAGCCAATGACTCCTACGGGGCCGGTCCCCGCGGGAGATTCGCATGATGCCCTGACGGCAGCCGGCCGATCAGGGTTTTTTTGCGGGCAGTCAGAGCCGGAGCGAAGCATGAGAATGGTGGTGATCTATGCCGCGATCGCGGCCGGAGGAGCGGTGGGGGCGATGGCGCGGTATTTCGTGACCAACGTGTGCGCGGCGGTGTTCGGAACGGGATTCCCAACAGGGACGTTTGTGGTCAACATCGCGGGCAGTCTTTTTCTGGGATGGTTCTACACCGTGACCACGACCCGCATTCCGATGAGCGATGTGGCACGCCTGGCGGTGGCAACCGGTTTTGTGGGGGCGTTGACGACGTTTTCGACGTATATGTTTGAGTCGCAGGCGCTGTTTCGCGATGGAGCGACGGCCAAGGCGCTGTTGAACGTGGTCGGAAGCGTGATCGTGGGACTGGCGGCGGTGTGGGTGGGCGTGCGGATCGGGGCGAGGTAAGTTGTGAGCGAGGGTGCAATGAGCCTGGTCGGCGAGCGCGTGTTGATGCGGATTTACCTGCAGAGCGCGGATCGCGCCCCGCGGACGCCGACGTACGAGTTGGTCGTGAAGCTGGCGCGCAGCGAGGGATTGGCGGGCGTTACCGTGCTGCGGGGGATTATGGGTTGCGGCCATCACGGGATGATTCCGGCATCGGCCTGGTCGGTGGTGGAGCATGTGCCGGTGATCGTGGAGATCGTGGACGATGTGCCGAAGCTCGTGAAGTTTCTGGAAGGGCCGCTGGACGAGTTGCTGTCGGGCGGCATGGTGACGCTGGAACGGGCCAAGGTGATGATGTATCGGGACAAGGAGCCGTCGAAGGCGAAGCTGGAGCTGGGGGAGCTGCTCGAACCGCTCTCGACCGTTCCGGAAATCAGCGTGCGAGGTCATATGACGACGAACGAGCCGGGGGTGCTGCTGCGGATCTTCATCGGCGAATCGGACCGGGCCGAAGGCAAGCTGCTCTATGAGGCGATCGTCGCCAAGGCGCGGGAGCTTGGCCTGGCGGGAGCGACGGTGCTGCGCGGCAGCGAAGGTTTCGGGGCGCACAGCGTGGTTCACAAGTCGGCGCTCTTGGATCTGTCGAGCGATTTGCCGATCGTGATCGAGATCGTCGATCGGGAGGAGAAGGTGAAGCTGCTGCTGCCCTACCTCCAGAGCGTGGTGAAGGACGGGATGATCACGATGGAGCACGTGGCGATCCTGATGTATCAGGAGGGGGCGAAGAAGTAATCGGGGCGGTCGAACCGGATTGGAGCCACTTATGGAGCTGAGCGCGCGGAATCAGTTTAAGGGCAAGGTCGTCGAGCTTCATCGCGGGGGCGTGATGAGCGAGGTGATCATCGACATCGGCGGGGGGCACCGCATCGTCTCGCTGATCAGCACCAGCTCGGCCAGGCGCCTGAAGCTCAAGAAGGGTCGGCCGGCGGTGGCGGTGATCAAGGCGACGGAAGTCATCGTCTCCACCGATCTGGAGTAGCGATGGCCAAGGCGCGGCATCGAGCGCGGAAGGTGGGGTCGCCTTCGGGGAAGACCATTTCGCTGCGCGGCAAGGTCTGGGTGGACATCGGCAACGGGACGGGCTCACCGAGGCGGGGGCGGATCTGCTGGAGCAGATCGCGGCGTGCGGGTCGCTCTCCGAAGCGGCGCGGCGGCTGGGATTCAGCTATCGGCGGGCGTGGATGCTGGTCGATGCGATGAACCGAAGGTGGCACCGGCCGCTGGTAAAAACGGCCGTGGGGGGAAGCGCGGAGGGGGAACGCAAATCACCGAGCTGGGCGAGACGGTGCTGCGCAGCTATCGGGATCTTCAGGTGCAGATCGAGTACCTGCTGGACCGGGCGACGGAGGGATTTCAACGCGGACTGTAGGGGTTTTTGCTTGACCCCGTTATGTACGCGCGTATACAACGAGATCATGCGGGTTTTCGTGGCGGTTCTGGCGCTTTTGCTCACCGGCGTCGCGGTGCGGGCGCAGTGCTTGAACGTCGCGGCGGCGATCAGCATGCGCGAGGCGATGACACAGATCGCGGCGGATTACCAGAAGACCGGGACAGAGCAAATTGCCCTGACCTTCGGGGCTTCCGGGCAGCTGATGGCCCAGATCAAAAGCGGGGCGCCGATCGACCTGTTCGTCTCGGCCGCGGATATCGAGGCGGATGAGCTGATCCGATCCGGGCTGGCGGAACAATCGTCGCGGGAGGTGATCGCGCACAACACACTGGTGCTGATCGTGCCGGCGGACTCATCCGGTTCGATCCGGTCATTCGACGATCTCAAGAAAGCGGAAGTGGCCCGCATCGCGATCGGGGAGCCCAAGACGGTGCCGGCGGGGATGTACGCCGCGCAGGCGCTTGCGGCGATGAAGCTCGACCAAGCCGTGGCAAACAAGCTGGTCTATGGCGGGAACGTGCGGCAGGTGCTCAGCTACGTCGAGCGGGGGGAGGTTTCCGCGGGGATTGTCTATTCGACCGATGCCAGGCAGGCGGGCACTCAGGTGAAGGTGGTGGCGACGGCCAAACCCTCGACGCATACGCCGATCGAGTACCCGGCGGTGATCATCAAAGACAGCAAACAGCAGCAGGCGGCGAAGGAATTCCTGCACTACCTTCAGAGGCGCAGGCGCGGGCGGTGCTGCGGGCGAAGGGATTCGCAGCCGGGGATGCAACGGAGAGCGCGACGCGGGCGGCTCAGCCATGAACGGGATCGCAGGGCCGCTGTGGTTGAGCTTGCGAATCGCGCTGACGGCGACGGCGTGCGTTACAGTCGTGACCATCCCGCTGGCGTGGGCGATGGCGCGAACGCGGTTTGTGGGCAAGAGCGTGGTGGAGGCGCTGATCACGCTGCCGCTGGTTTTGCCGCCGACGGTGGTGGGGTACCTGATCCTGATGACGCTGGGGGCGCGGGGGTGGATCGGGACGTGGCTGCACAAGTGGTTTGGGTATTCGATCGTGTTTCGGCCTGAAGGGGCTGTTCTGGCGGCGGCGGTGGTGGGATTGCCGCTTTTGTACATGCCGACCAAGGCGGCGTTTGCGGGGATCGAGCAGGAGTTCGAGGAGGTGGCCAGGCTCTTTGGCGCGGGAAGAATGCAGACCTTCTGGTACGTGAGTTTGCCGTTAGCGCGGCGGGGGATCATCAGCGGATTGATTCTCGCCTTTGCCCGCGGGCTGGGAGAGTTCGGGGCGACGGTGATGGTGTTCGGGATTCAGGAGAATCGGATGACGCTGCCGATCCTGGTTTATGCGGAGTATTTCCGGGAGCATTTTGCGGCCGCGACGGGAGCGGTGATTGCCTTGGGGGCGATCTCGCTGGCGATGATGCTGATCTACAATCGGGCGTCGGGGCGGGGGCTGGCGTGAGAAGAAGAACAAGCCACGAGGAGCGCGACGGGCACGAACGACATGGCGCTTACGGTGCATCCACTGTTGGCTGCGTGGCGGGTTCGGTGGCGGCGTCTTCGGCGGGGAGTTTGAAGCCCGGCGGCGGCCAGGCATAGAGGTAGATCGTCCCGCCGAGGATCTCGAGGGGCTTTTCGTTCTTCAGGGGCGCGTAGAATTTGCGTTTCTTTTTGCCGAGATAGATTCCCTGGAGATTGGTGGCGCTGATGGCAAGCACGCCTGGATTTGCGGTGACGTGGATGTTGCGGTTGAAGTCGTATCCGCCGGGAAAGTTGGTGTAATCGATCTGATAGGCGGTGGGGTCGGCGATTCCGAAGTAGGACAGATACAGCGGAATGTCGGGATTCTGCTGCTGCCAGCGGGCCACGAGCTTGAGGTCCTGCCCCCAGTCAAGGTTGGAATCGCCGAGCAGCGACAGGCGATAGGGACGGGCGACGGCGTTGAAGAAGGCGATGTAGTTGGGGAAGGCCAGCAGGGATGCGCTGATCAGCGCCAGGACCAGCAGGCCGACCGCGATGCGCGTGATCCGTTGGCGCTGTCGCCAGAGGTGAGCCGTCGCAAGACCGATTCCGATGAAAACGAACGGGTAAACGGGAAAGATGTGCCGCAGGCCGAGGTTCAGGTTGGCGTGCAGGGCGGCGGCGAAATAGACCGCGGCGGGAAGGATCAGGCAGGCGGCGGTCCAGGCGGATGCGTCGAAAAACCCGCCCGACCGGGAGGGGCGGGCGATTCGCTCCCGCAGCGCCCGAAGACCCACGGCGAGCGCCGCGAACGCCGCCGCGATCAGCGCCAGCGGCGATTTTGCCAGCATTGCGACGGGGAAGTAGTACCACCAGCCCGTGGTCGAGGTCCTGCCCAGAAGAAACTCTCCCCGGTAGAGGGCGCTTTGATAGGTAAAGAGCAGCCCGGTGCAGAAGGCGTCCGGGAGCACGCGATGATGATCGAGCCAGAGCACGGTCCCGGTAAAGGCGGATGGATGTGCCTCCAGAACCTGTTGCGTGGTCGGCTTGGTCCGCGTGGGGCTTGCGAGCACCAGTTCCTTCGTGGCGGCATGCTCGGCCTGGCGTTGAATATGCAGCGTCGAATCCAGCGCCGCTGCGGGACGGAAGCGGAACTGGTAGCACGCCCAGATGCCGCCGTAGCTGATGACGGCGACGACGAGGCAGGCGCCGACCGCTGCCGCAAGTCGCGTCAAAAAGCGATCCAGCTTCAGGCGGAATACCGGCCAGGGAATCGGCAGGGTCGCACGCAGCAGAAGCAGCAGCGCCAGGATCGGGCCGGCCAGCAGCCCGGAGAATTTTGTCATGACCGCCGCCGTGCAGAGCAGGGCGACGGCCAGGAGCCGGGCGACGGTCATCCGCCGGCCCAGCGACCATGCCGCCCAGACCAGCGCCAGCAGCGCCAGGGTCATGGCTACATCGTTCTTCACCAGCGGGGCATGGCCAAGGAAATTCGGATCGAAGGCAAAGAAGCAGGTCGCGACCACCGCGGCGACCATGCCCCCAAGCTGCCAGCTCCATACGCGCAATCCCGGCGCCGAGCAGCACGCCCAGCACCAGCATCATGTCGCGGCTGCGGTTGATAAAAATATCGGAGGCCTCGACATTTCCCGGCGTCTGGTAGAGCACCCGCACCGTCACCGGCCACTCGAAATAAACGTCTGAGATCTGTCTTGCGATGTACTTCTCTAAATGCGGAAGTGCAGGGCGCGCGGACCATTCGGAATCGCGGCCCAGTATTTCCACAGCGGCGGGTCCTCGGGGTTGATGCGAAAATCGCCCCGGTGAACCTGGAGCCAGGCGGCAAAGGTGTGAAGCGGCTCATCGTAAACGGGGCTCTTGGAGATCACCGCCATGTGCGCCAGGAGCGCGAAGGCGGCGAGCAGCAGCGAGCAGATCAGGGCCGTCGGAAGGGCGCCGCAGCGCACGGGTTTTGCGATGCGATTGAGCTGCGGTTCGGCGTGATCGTGGCCGTCAAGAACAGGCTGCTTCATTCGGCGGTCATCCCGTGCATGGCGTCTATACAGTGTAGTCATTTTCCGTCGCCAAGGCTTGCGTTGGCAAGCGCGGGTGGGATGATGCGGCAACACGCGGACGAAAAAGGCAAGGAGGCTCACGTCGAGCGCCGAGAGCAAGCTGGGTGAAGAGCAGATCAGGCGAGCCGAGACGTTCGGCGGCGTCGAAGGCGAGGTGTCCTCGCTCCTGACCGAGCTGGCGCAGATGGCCAGGCAGATCTCGGCGCAACTCGACACGCGGGCGGCGCGGCTGGAAGCGCTGATCCGCGAGGCGGACGAGCGCATCGATCGGCTCAGGTCGATGCAGGAGGCGGAAGGGGCGACACATCCACCGGCGCCGTCTCAGCCGAGTGCGGCAAATTCCGAGCAGCAGCAGCGGTATGGGCAGATTTACGGGCTGGCGGATGAAGGTGATTCGGCCGATCGGATCGCCCAGAAGCTGGAGATGCCCAAGGGGGAGGTGGAGCTGATTTTGGCGCTGCGGGCCCGGGGGTGAGGGGGCGGGGATCTCTGAAGGAAGTGTGGACGATGAAGCCGCGGGGAGGGACGCGCTTGGGGTGACGATATTTTTCTGCAAATGACGCGGCCCGGTCGTTATGATGGCCGGCATTGCCGCCCCGGGGGGCGGGATGTTCTGTGGTCCATTACCTTTCCAGGGAGACGCGATGCGAAAGTCGGTGATGGCGGGATCGATACTGATCGCACTTATGGTCGGCTTTGTTGCGGGGTGGTTCGCACGTCCGAACGCCGCGCGTCCGGCGGTGGCGTGCGCCCGAATGTTGGTCGCATAACAACGATCGGCGATGAGCACGAGGCCTGGGCCAGGGTCCCGTCAGACTCGCCCCGGTACGCAACGGCTCAACGCCTGCTGGGCTATAACTACTTTGCCCACGACAAGCATGACCTGGTCGAGGCGAAGAAGCACGTGGATTTGGCGCTGGCGGCCAGCCCCGATGATCCCAAGGTCCTCGAGGACGCGGGGCGCGTGTACGTGATGGCGGGCCTGACGGCTGAAGGAACGGCGATGTTGAAGAAGGCCGATACGCCAGTCGCGCGTGCGTTTCTTGCCCGACAGCAGGGCCAATAGCCCGGCTGAGAGACGGGGCGGCGCCATCGATCGGTGTCTGCGGGATTCGCCGGCTGAATGATCTGATGCATGCGACGATAGTGGCCGATCGTGGCCCAAGGACGTGACTTTGTCCCTTAGGGCGAAATCGTCGGGATCACAGATTGCAGCAGCAACTGCGGCAAGCCTGGTGACTCTGATCCCACTCGTGAGCGGCGTATGGCTCCTGGTGTACTGCCTCGTGTTTGACCGCGATCGTGGCGACGCGGGAGTGGGCAGTCCGCCGGATATGGCAGGCGCGTTTGCGTTCGTCGCCGGGGTTGTACTTTCTACTGGCAGCATTCCATTCATTGTCTGTACGGTTGCGGCGTGGTTCCGGCGCCGCTGGGGTTTCATCGGCATCGCGAGCCTGACGGGTCTTCAACTTCTGCTGCACGCCCTGCTCCTGTGGCGATCGTTTTCGCCCGGGCCCTCGTGGTTGCTGCCGGCTTATACAGCCCTCCTTGCGCTTTGCATGTGCCTTGCGATCGCAGGCGCCCTTGCAGCCGCGACGCCACAGCACGCGAGGGGCTTTGCGGTTGTTACAGGACGCAGCGGCAGCTAAGCCGCCAAAGCGCACCGCGATGGAGGCGTGCTTCATGTCCGGTCAAGCGTCGCAGGCGCCGCGGCTGTTGCCCCGCAAGGGCGTGACGTCATGCAGAGAATCCTCTTCAATCTCGCCGCGCTGGTGTCGCTGGCGCTGTGCGCGGCGGTGATCGGGCTCTGGGTGCGGAGCTACCATTGCGGCGATTTCGTGACGCGCTATCGCTCGGGGACGTACCGCCAGATCGCTTCGTGCCGCGGTCAGCTTTACATCCAGACCGGGCCCACCAGCTATGCCGATGGGATCCACTGGACGGTGCAATATCCGGGCTTCTTTTATCTGAATGCGATGGCGACGACTGACTGGCAGATCCTGGGGTTTTCGCACGTCACCGCTGCGCTCCTGAACGGCGTTCCCGGCCGGCATTTTTCGGTGCTGGACGTTCCGCTGTGGTGCGCTGGTGCTTCTGTTTGCGGCGGGACCGGGTTATTGGGTGCTTCGGCGGGAGTTGCCGAAGCATGCCCGGGCTGCCGGTCAATGTCTCGAATGCGGCTATGATCTTCGCGCGACGCCCGATGCGGGCGGGGCGTTGCTGGGCGCTGCCCGGAGTGCGGCGCGGTGCCGCCGGATAAGAGGCTGTAGACTCAACTGTGGCGAGCGATCGAGTGCCGCGGCGACGGGCGGGACGCTTGCCAAGTCCGACCCTTACAGGAAGCCGGTTCGATGACGATGATCACCCTCGTTCCTTTTGCCAACGCGGAGCACCGCGATCAGGTCATCGCGCTTTGGAAGGGGGTGTTCGGCTATGAGGCACGCACAACGAACCGGGGCTGGTCATCGACAAGAAGGTCGCGGTTGATGATGGCTTGTTCTTTGTCGCCGTCGCTGACGGTGCGGTCGTCGGCACGATCATGGCCGGCTACGACGGCCATCGCGGCTGGATTTACTCGGTGGCGGTTGTTCCGGAACGCCGGAAGCTGGGAATCGGCTCGCGCCTGGTGCGTCATGCTGAGGACGCGCTGATGCGCAAGGGATGCACGAAGATCAATCTGCAGATCACCGAAGGCAACGAACCCGTCGCGGCGTTTTACCAATCGCTCGGTTACTCCATCGAGAAACGCGTCAGCATGGGCAGGCGGCTGTTGCAAGAGGCCCAGGTGCGCGACAGACGATAGCATTGCCGGTTGGCAGCCGCCTGCGGCGGGCTTGCAGCCACTGAGCCTTTTTTGATATCCCGCCATGTCACGAGCACAGGTCATCGTCTGCCGCCAGAAGCGGCTCTTGCTGGTCGAGCATCGCACGCCGGCGGCGACGTGGTGGTGCCTGCCCGGTGGCGCCATCCACACCGGCGAGACGCCCGAGCAGGCGGCATTGCGCAACTTGAGGAGGAGTGCCGCGTCACGGGGGCGCTGCACGGTCCGACGGCTGTCACGAGCTATGGTCCCGGCGATCGGCACTTCACCTTTCTGGCGGACATCGGGGATCAGGAGCCGTCGCTCGGGCACGATCCGGAGCTGATCCGCTCGGGGCAGATTCTGCACAAGCTCGCGTGGATGCGCCTGGATGAGGTGCCAGCGCTGGACCGGGTCTACCTCTGGACAGCGGGGCTGCTGGCGGTGCCCGGATTCCTTGAGGAAGCGCGGCGGCTGGCCGGGGCGGAATGATTGCGAGTCGCGACGCATATTGATTGGTTGATGTTTCTGGCGGTATCTCGGGGCCGTTCCCAATTTCCTGATATTGGTGCTGACCTGGTGGGCCTGGGTCCTGCCGGATTGCGCCTCAGGCCGAACAGGAAGCCAAAGTGACGATCTTCGGACTGCCAAGTCGTCTGGACGGGCTTCAGGCGGGGGGACCGAAGGACCGGGAGGGAACGGTACTACAACGGTGAGAGTACGGTGTGGGTCGGGAACCGAATCGGGGGCGACATGGGAGCGAAATATCCTTTGTTAGGTATTTACAGACAGGCTGGTTTGGGTCAGGGAACCGGACCCGTGTGGTATCACTAAATTGCCAGGGCGGTCGTTTCGGCTTTGTGCCGGCCTGGGGCCTGGCTGCGGTTTTCGCTGGCGACGGTTGAGTTTGGTTGTAGAATCAGATTTGGCTGCTCGGGCGCGGCAGGGACCGCGGGCAGGGGTTTTCGCCATATCGCCCCCGGAGGGGGCACGAGTGTGAGGTTTCGAGATGAGAGGGAAAAGACGCGGGCATGGAGCGCGGGCGGGATTCGTTGGGGCGTTGCTATGTGCGATGGTGGTGATGCTGTTCGCCGGGTCGGCGCACGCGACAGTACCGGCGGTCACCTATACCGATCTGTACACGCTGGGTGTGCCGGTGGGGGTCAGTTCCGTTTCTCTCGTCGGCACCCGACCAAATGGTGGGCAGATCATCGGCTATGGTTTTGGTCAAGCGACGGGCAACTATGATCACGCCCTGCTGTGGACCCCATCAGCACCGAACGGAATCGATCTCAACCCGAGTGGGTATACTCTTTCCCATGCGTACGGCACCAGCGGTGCACAGCAAGTGGGCTGGGGCTACAACGCGGCGGTGGCAACCGAACACCACGCTTTGCTCTGGAATGGCTCGGCCAGCAGCGTCGTTGACCTTGGTCCCAGCGGGTACGGCCTTTCCGAGGCCTACGGCACCAACGGAACACAGCAAGTGGGCATCGGCCTGGTGGACCTGAACAACGTGCAACACGCGTTGCTCTGGAGCGGCTCAGCTGGCAGCGTCGTTGACCTCCACCCCCCAAGCGGGTTCGCGGTTTCCGGAGCCATAGGCATCGGCGGAACGCAGCAGGTGGGCTGGGGTGAGGTCTTGGCCACGGACACAAACAAGCAGCATGCCCTGCTCTGGAGCGGCTCGGCCAGCAGCGTCGTTGACCTAAGCCCTACCGGGTTCACTCAATGCTTCGCCGAGGGCACCAGCGGTACACAGCAGGTGGGCTTCGGGAGAGGCTCCGCGACGGGCAACAACGATCACGCCCTGCTCTGGAGTGGCTCGGCTGCCAGTGTCGTCGACCTCAATCCCCCAAGCGGATTCACTGCTTCCTCGGCTTGGAGCGTCAGCGGCACGCAGGAAGTGGGCTACGGCTACGGCCCGACGACAGATAACAGCCAACATGCCCTGCTCTGGAGCGGCTCAGCCGATAGCTACATTGATTTACATTCAGTCCTCCCCATGTCATTTACCAGTTCCCGAGCTTTCTCTATCGACGGCAGCACCATCTACGGTTACGCGATCGACACCAGCGGCAATTACCATGCCATCGTGTGGAACATCGTGCCGGAGCCGGCGAGCTTCGGGCTGCTTGGCCTGGCGCTGCTGGCGTGGACGGGAAGAAGGCGGCGGGCGGGGAATCTGGCAATCTGATGATTTAATCATCTGATCATCAGGCGGAATGGCACGCCGTACACGATTCATCCTGGCAGGGTTCGACATGGGCGGTGGCGTTTCCTGTCGCGAGGGCTTGTTCGATTTCGTATTCGATGGTGCTGGCGACCTGGTGGCCGTGCCGGACGTCCCACTGGGCGGGGACGACGATGTGAAAATCCACCCAGTGATAGCGGCCGCTGTGGCGGTGGCGGAGTTTGTGATAGGAGCAGATCCGCGGCTCCGTTCCAGTTGGGCCGACATGGGCGTCGAGGATGCGGCGAAGCAGGCGCTGGTCCTCGAGGTCCTGCTCATCCATCAGACCGGCGGCGGACGTGCGGAGCATGCCGACGCCCATCCGCGCGACATAGAGCGCGACCGCAATGGCCGCGAGGGGATCGGCGTAGGTCCAGTGCGTGAGCTTCACGGCGACCAGGCCCGCAATCACGGCGGCGCTGGTGATGGCGTCGCTGAGAAGGTGGCGGCCGTCGGCTTCGAGAGCGATGGCGCGGTGCTTGCGCCCGGAGCGGATGAGGAAGAGGCCCAGGAGTGCGTTGATCGCGCCGGCGGCGAGGGTGAGGGCGAGGCCCCATTCGACGTTCCTGATCTGCGGGCCGCCGGTTTGTACGGCTTCGAGGACGGCCTGGGCGATCATGACCATCGCGGCCAGGAGGATCATGCCCCCTTCGAAGCCGGCCGAGAGGAATTCGACCTTGCCGTGGCCGTAGGGATGCTCGGAGTCGGCGGGCTGGTGGGCGAGGAACAGCGAGTACGCGGCGAAGCTGGAGGCGGCGACGTTGACGATGCTCTCGAGGGCATCGGAGAAGATGGCGGCCGAACCCGTCCAGGAATAGGCCACGAACTTGATGGCCATGAGGGCAGCCGAGATGGCGATCGAGGCAAATGCGGCGGATGCCTCGGGGCGGGGGACATGGGCGATCTTGCGGAGCATCGCGGGCATTGTAAGGAGAGGCGGCGGATTGGCGCTGACGGGGCACATGTCCTTTGGCCGGGCGAGATTGCCTGCGCCCAAACATCGTGGCACACGACTTGCGGCCTGAGCGGTATCCGGCCGAGTGCCAGGAGGCTGTCATGACCCGAGTTCGTCACGCCACCGGCGAGTCCGTCGGGGCCAGGGAAACTTTCGTGCAGGCCGTAGTGGACGTCTTCCGCAAGTTCGCACATGAAGCGTCGATCGTCGTCGGATCGCCCTGGGCATTCCTTTTGGCGGTCGTCGCGATTCTCACCTGGGCCTGTCTGGGTCCGCGCTTCAGGTACTCCGATACGTGGCAGCTGGTCATCAACACCGGCACGACGATCGTGACGTTCCTGATGGTCTTCCTGATCCAGAACACGCAGAACCGAGATGCCCGGGCGATTCATCTGAAGCTCGATGAGCTGATCCGCGGCCTGCACGGGCGCGGAACAAGCTGGTTGACCTTGAGAATTTCACCGATGAGCAACTCGATCAACTGGAGAAGGAGTTCCAGCGGCTGCGCAAGTCGGGACATCGGATTGAAGCGGCGGGAAAGTGAATAGGCCCCCCCAGCCCTGTCCCGGATTACCGGGCGAGGGAGTCTCAATTCCCCCTTCGGCCGGGCGTTTAGAAGGTGGACTGGTAAACCGCTTTGCTGACGAAGACGATGCCCAGCGAGAGCATCATGATCAGCCCGACGCCGCAGGAGTAGCCGGCGAAGAAGACGACGATGTATTGCCGCCACTTGCTGCCGAAGCGCTTGGCGAAGTAGTAGCGGCCGAAGAGGGCGCCGAGGAACTGGGGGATGATGATGTTGGGGGTAGATTGATCCATGCCGCGAATCAACCCATAGACGAGGAAGACGGGCATGGCGAGGTAGCTGAGGCCAGCGTAGAGAATCAGCGCGAGAAAGAGTCCGGCGAGGATGTAGGCGACGTGAAATGCCTGGAAGAAGGGGCCGTACTCGCCGCCGGGGAGGGTGCTGCTGTAGATGACGCCCTGGCGGAAGGCGAGGACTTCCCACCATTTCTGGGCGTAGGGGAAGGCGTTGCTGGGGACGGGGGCGATGCGCCAGATGAACTGGGAGAAGAGCAGCGTGGCGACGAGCGTGATGGGGAAGATGAAGGCCTCGGCTTTGACCATGCTGGTGATCTTGGTGCCGGTCAATTCGGTCTGGCGGAAGTAGAGGGTCTGGGCCCCGTAATTGAACATGGGAAACGGCGCGAACCAGATGGCGGCGCCTTTGTAGCCGCTGAGGATGAAGGTGGCTTCGCGAACGAAGGGGATGGTAACACTCTGGCCGACAATTCCTTCCATGTGGCGCCGAGACGTAACTGACGATCGGCGTATAGACGAAGCCGTAGAAGAGCAGGACGACGACGAGCGTGGTGGTGACGGGCGAGCCGAGACCGGCGTTGTGGGCGCTGCGGATGAGAAATAATGCGGTCACCAGCGTGGTGAGCGTGGAGAAGATATAGACGCCGACGGCGATGAGGATGTGAATGTCGCCGCGGCCGGCCGGGGGTTTGAAGAGGCGCTTCCATTCGATGGATGCCGTCGCCGATTCATCCAGTTCATGCTTGCGCACCCAGGCACTGTGGGCGATGTGCCAGAAGCCGATGACGGCGATCGCGCCGGTGAGGCCGAGGCCGAAGGAGAGATAGAAGTCGAGATAGTTGGCGTTGAGGGTGGTGGTGCGCCGACGCCGGGGCGCCAGGTGCGCAGGATACCGGCGTGGTAGAGGATAGGGTTGGCGATCATGCACGCCACCAGCCCGATGAAGCTGCCGGCCATCGCCCAGAAGGGCAGGACCATGCCGGCGATGACGAGACCGAGGTCCAGGCTGATCATGACGGGGACAGCGGGAAGGTAAGATTCGGTGTTGGTCGTCAGGTCCTTGAATGGCAGCGGGAAGATGCTGATCGGCTCGGGAAGGAAGCGCCGGTGATGGCAGGCAGCGCCAGATAAACCGCACCGAAGAGCATCCCGAGCATCGCCCCGAAAGAAAAGACGCGCCAGCGCCAGGATTCCTTGCCGCTGGAGGCGTCGGCCAGGGCCGTGATTCCCTGCGCTCCGACCGGGGCCATGGGAAACGGCAGCTTTTCCACATCGCTGGTGAGCCGGTACATGATGTAGCCGAGGCCGAAATGGTCCACGCGCTGCAGAAACATGCCCAGCGCGACCAGAGCGATGGGCACGAGCCAGGCGTGATGGAAGAACGTGCGCAGCCCAAGGATCTCGGGGTTCTGCGGGGCGACCCAGGAAGGGATGTACTGCACGATGCCCAGTTCGCGGAAGGCGTTGGACTGGACGAGGAACTGGTTCCAGAGCAGGCCGGAATTGGTGACGAGGCTCGCGCCGGCCATGTAGTAGAGGACGTAGATTTCCGGGCGGGAGAGGGTGGTGAAGGATCGGCGGGCGACTTCGATGAAGAGGATAATCGTGACCCACTGCGCCGCCGAGCCGATATCGGTGCCGACGACCAGCGACATGTACATGCTGGCCGGCGTCATGATCAGGCCGACGAAGACGGCACCGATCATGGCCTTGAAATCAAAGCCGTCGTCCCAGTGGTCCGGCGGGGGGAGCAGCTCGCGGAATTCCTTGAGCTCCACGTCCTCCCGCGCGACCCCGCGCCTGGGGCGAACTTCGGCCGTGAGTGTGCTCATCCCGGGGCTGGTCCCATCTCCCGTGACATGGGCGGCTTACCCATGCGCCTTACAACGATGAAGGATCATCCCTCCGCCGCCGGTGCGGCGCTTTGTTCGATTGCTTTTGGCCGTGGCTTGAAGATCGCGGAGAGGAAATAGAATCCCATCGCCACCAGCAACAGATAGCTGAAGCCAATCATCAGGGAGAGTTGCTCGGACAGGCCGCCGAGGATGATGCCGGCAATGTTGGAGCCGAAGTCCACGTCCGGCCGGCGCGAGTCGCGGAAGCTCGCCGCGAAGATCACGCCGGCGAAGAAGACGGGGATAAAGAAGATCGAGCAGCTCAGGATGATCCGCGGCATTTCCGAGTAGGTCAGGAACGAATCCATCTTGATGAACGCGCCGATCAGCAGGGACACGCCCAGCAGCCCGTACCAGGGCCAGAGATTCCGCGGCTTAAAGGTGATGACGAACAGATTTGCCAGCAGGATCATCACGAGAATAGCAAAGAAAACAATTGAGTTGACGACCCACGTCGCCCCGAAGAGCAGGGCCATGTGCACGACGCCCTTGGTCTCGAGCAGCATGAAACCGGCGCCGAGGAAGAACATCTGCCAGTTGAAGCGGCCGTGGAATTGGCTGGGATTGCGCGAGAACCAGACCGGCCAGGTAAACGCCAGGAGGATAATCAGTGAGATCGCGCCGATCATGATCATTCCCACCTGGCTGGGTTGGAATGGAATGGTGCGGTTGCGGAGATAGAGGAAGGGCCAGTCATCGGTGGGTTCGATGACCGATGCCCCGTCCGTTTGCACCTTCGCCGGTGAAAACAATCGCCAGGGTAGAGCCGCGCTGGGGAACTTTTGATAGTAAGCCGCCGAATTTTGAGTCGTGCCGGGCGGGATCGGACCAAACGCGTTCTTCGAAGCGCCCAGGCCCGGATGCTCGTGGACCCAGTAGTTCTGATCCTTGGCGAACATCGCGCGGATGTGGTCGATGTCGGGAACCGAAGCCACCGGCTGACTGGTCGCCGAAGCGGCTTGCGTCGTCGGCGCATGTGCAATGGGCTTACCGACCAGAAGGAAGGTAATGTGATTCCGTTGATTGTCGTTGAGCGTGATGTCTTTCTGATAGGGCATGGAGATCACGAGCGGATCGACGCCGAAGACGTCCTTGGCCATCTTTGCCAGCCGGCCGACGACCCATCCCTGGCGGTAGTAGTTGTACATGGCGAAGACGCCGCCGGGCTTGAGCCTGGCCTTGATGTCCTCCAGCGCCTGGCGCGTGAAGAGGAAGCTCTCCAGACGCAGACTCGAATAGCCTGAATGCAGGACGAGCGAATCGACCAGCGCGTAGGAAATCAGGTCGTAGTGCTTCTTGGTCTTCTTGATGAAGCTGCGGCCGTCGTCGAGGTGAATCGAAACCCGCGGGTCGTCATACGGGTGGTCGGGATGATCCCACTTGCCGATCTGGTAGATGATCGGATCGATCTCGACGGCATCGACGTGCTTGGCGCCGCTCTTAAGCGCGGCGGAGACGTCATTGCCCGAGCCGGCCCCGATGATCAGCACGTCCTTGAACGGCGGATTTCCTGCATCGCGGTTGAGCAGGTGGGGCATGAGATAGACGGGGCCGAGCGACTCGACCGGCAGCATCCCCTGGTGAGCGATGCCGTTGGTGTCGATGGCGCCGCTCTGGGGCGTGTAGTTGATGCGGTAATAGGGGGACCAGAACGTATCCCCCGTATTCCCTACGCCGTAGGCGCTGATCGAGATCAGGAACATGAGCCCCAGCGCGGCTAGCGCCTGCCGGCCGTTGATCGGCCGAATGAAGTAGAGGCAGAGCAGCACCGCGATGAAAAACCAGATGTGCGGGCTGGTCGCGAACCAGCTTGCCGCGCCAAACGCGACGATGCCGACCAGCGATCCGAAGATGTTGATCGTGTAAGCGCCCACCCGGCTGGGGATCGCGTCAAACGCGCGCCCCATCACCTGCCCGAGGCCCACAAAGATGATGGCAATCAACGTAAAAAAGGTTCCGGCGATCACCGGCATTGGGATTCGGAATGCCGTCGGATCTTTATAGCGGTATTCCGTGCCGAAGAAGATGAGCTGCGGGTTTCCCTGGTCGTTGCCGCCGACGGAGATCGTCAGGCTGGGAAACTTGTTGTAGAGGTTGTGGATGAGCATCGCCGCCGCCACTGCGAAAAACGTCAGCGGCAGAACCCATCGCATATAGTTTCTCGGGCGCGATGCGGCCAAGCACCCGACGCTCATGCCCAGGAACGTCGCCATCAGGACGATGTTGGTGAAGAAGGTCAGGAAGACGACGGTCGATCCGAACCAGCGGATGCACGCCAGCTCCAGGAACAGAATCAGGAAGCTGATGAGGAACAGATCGAGGTAAGGACGTCGGATGACCGGCAGAGGCGAAGTCGTCTGTGCGGTCATCAACGGCAGTTCGGCTTCGAGTGTGCTCATGTGGGCGGAGATTGTAAACGACGAGGTAGAATAAGGTAGCCCTTGCGGGGACCGAGCAAAGGGCGACGCAGGCGTCGCCCCGACAGGAATTGCCATGAAGGATGTAATTGAAATTGTCGAAGGCGACATCACTAAGCTCGACGTTGATGCGATCGTGAACGCCGCGAATCAGCGCATGCTCGGCGGCGGAGGTGTGGATGGTGCTATCCATCGCGCCGCCGGTCCGGAGCTGCTCAAAGAATGTCGGCGTATTCCTGAAGTCCACCCCGACGTGCGCTGCCCCACCGGCGAGGTACGACTCACAAAGGGCTACAAACTGCCTGCGAGGTGTGTCATCCACACCGTCGGCCCCGTCTGGCACGGGGGTAATCACAGCGAAGATGCGCTGCTGGCATCCTGCTATCGCAGCTCACTGGAACTAGCCGTCACAAACAGTGTTCGCACCATCGCCTTCCCCGCGATCAGCACCGGCGTCTATGGCTTTCCGATGGATCGCGCGGCGAAGATTGCTGTCAAGACCGTGCGGCAGTTTCTCAAGGATCATCCTGACGCGATGGACCGCGTGCAGCTGGTCTGTTTCGGGGAAACGGCCCGCCAGAGTTTCGAGCAGGCGCTTCGGACATAATTGTCTGTATTCTTGTGAGATAGGGATCTTGAGCGCATTCTAAGATCCCAGCTTCCATCATTCGATTGTCTGGAGCGGTGGTGCCGGCGCCGCCTCCACCTTTTGCTTGATCGCGTCGAGATCGAGTTGTTTTAGATACCGCGTGATGTCCGTCCAGATCGGATGAAAGCCGAAGCGCCTCATCTCTACTGTCGCGTCATTAACGCTCCACCCTTGTTGCAGCATCCGGTACACCGCTACCGCGCAGCCCGTGCGATCGGCTCCTTCTTCGCAGTGGACGAAAACCGGTTGATTCGCCGGATCCTCGGCCACCTTCAAAAACCGTACGATGTCTTCGTCTTCGGGATGCCACGCCTTGCAGTAAATGTGAATGTACCGCAGTCCGGTTCCCTTCATGAGCGGCCGATCATCCTCAAATGTGCGCAGATCGATCACCGTCTTGATGCCAAGCCTCTTCAGTTGATCGAATCCTTCGGCCGTCGGCTGAGCGCCGCGATACAGGTCCGGCGACACCTCCGCGAAATTGCTCAGGCCCGCCAAGTCGTTCCGCGGCGAGAGAACCGGCCGGCTTGTCGGCGCCGTACTCGCGCGGGTTGCAGGAAGTCGCGGCACTCGCTTCCGCCGCTCGTCCGGTAGTGCAGGATGCAATGGCGCCAAGACAGACCAGCGTAGCCGCCAGTGATCTCTTTCTGACGCAGGTCACGGAATCCTCTTGACCGACGAGAATAGCATGATCCTTCTTGTCCGTCGCGACCAAATTAACACTACAGCGCTAAGCTGGCGATTTCAGTGCAGAATTGCGGCCAACACTTGAGTAGACAAGGGCTTACGGACGATCTAGCGCTGAAGTGCTAAAAGGGCCGCTCTGGCCGCTTGGCCGGTGCGGCAAATTGTCATGTTCGGACCACCATGTCATCAGAAGGGGCAGAAACCGGGTTCGGGGAGGGGTGGGGAGGGTACGGTACTACAACGGTGAGAGTACGGTGTGGGCCGGGAGGAGATTTGGGGCAACTTGGGATCGGAATGTCCTCTGTTGGGATGTTTTATGGACGAACTCGGGGTCATATTGCCTGAATGAGATGGGCCATGCTCCTACCCTTAACGCAGCGTTCAACCCGGGCCGCCGAAAGGCGTTGCCGAAGCGACCCGGAGGCCCTGCAGGGCTTGCGGCGAGCAAGCGCTGGATGGCGCCTCGATGGTGCGGGAGAGAGTTCTGTCAGAAGCCTTCGGTCCTTTAACTCTGCATCCCGGCGTCGGCGATTCGAGGGTCGAAACGGCGAGCAAAAACACGAGCGGATAAGGACTTAAGAAGGATCCGGCGCTGTAGCGTTAGAATCAGTGCCGCAATCACCCCGGTCATTCCGACGGCTGCGTCGTCGGCGCCCAATCCACCCGCGCTTCTCCCAGCACCGTTCCCGTCGCCATGGCGATATCGACCTGCGCGATCTGGTAGTCCGCCAGCGCCGCGATCAGTGCCGACTTGGCGTCGGCAAGCTGCGTCTGGGCGTTGATCACGTCGGTGCTGTTTCGCAGCCCCTGCGTAAAGGTGCGGATCTCGGCATCGAGCACGCGCTGCGCGGCTTCGACGGCCTTGCGCGTCGCAAGGATGCGGTACCAGTTGGTATTGAGCTGATCGATCGCGTTGAACAGCTCCTGCCGGATCGAGGCGATGCGCTGCTGTTTTGTGGCAAGCGACTGAAGGCGCGTTGCCAGCGCCCGCCTTAGCCGCGCCCGGGCGGCGTCGTTGCCGATCGGGACTTGCACCTGCACCCCGATGGTGTGGTCGTTGTAATTGTTGTCGCCGACCATTGCGAAGGCGTCGTCGAACGTTCCTCCCAAACCGCTGACGCCGTACGTGTAGGTAAGATCGACCAGCGGGAGCAGCCCGTTCCGCGCCACCTGCACCTCGCTGGTCTGCTCGGCGATCTGAAGCTCCAGCTCGAGCATCTCCATGGCGCTGCGCAACCGCCTTGGCCGCCAACTGCTCCGGCTGGATGCGGTAGTAGAGCGTGTGGGGAGCCGTGGTGGGAATGACGATCGTGGGCGATCCCATCTCCAGCCCGGGCTTGTTCAGGATTCGCTTGAGATCCCGCTGATCCATGCGAACGAGATTCTCCGCATTGATGACGGTTTCAACGCTGTCGGCGACACCCGATTCAGCGCGACACGACTTCGGTTTCCGCCGCCGCGCCGGCCCGTACCATCCGCTTGGCCCGGTCGAGTTGGGCAACCGCCAGGTCGTATTCCTGCTTCCGCACCAGGAGGTTTTCCCGTGCGGCGTACAGTCGCCAGTACGCCCGATCGACGCTGGCAATCACACCGATGATCGCCAGCTTTGTCTGCGCTTCGGATTGCAGGTATCCGTAGCGTGCCACCCGGATCGGCTGCTCCGCGACGTACGCCCCCGCCCCGCGCAGGAGCGGCTGATTCAACGTCGCCTCGGGCGTCGCCGTGTACGCGGGATTCAAGGTGGAAAACTCATAGTTTGCCCCGGTTTCGGTCCGCGTCATCGGAACGCTGAAGCTCAGCACCCCACCGGTCCGCAGTGGCAGCTGAACGCCCGGCGTGACGTTCAGGTTGTTTGATTGGGAGCTGACCGTCCGATTGGGCGACGGGGCGTCGGTAACGGCGTAGTTGATGTCGGTCGTAAACAACGCCTCGAACCGCGCCTCTTCCTCGCTGATGTTCTGCTTGGCAATCGTGGGATTGAGCAAATCCACCCGAAGATCGAGGTTGTTGGTCAGCGCCAGCTCCCGCGCCTGCTCGATGCTGAGGCGATATTCCGGCGCGGACGGCTGAGTCGCCGTAATCCGTGCCGGAAGGGCCGCCGACCCGAGTCCCGGCTGCGTCGTCGCCGGCGCAAGCGTTAAGGTGTCGATTGCGCGAAGCTCTTCCCGGGGCACCGACGGCATCTTGCTCCAGTCGCCACAACCAGCAATGACCAGGCAGAAGGAGGCGAGCAACAGGGTCAGTTTATTCATGGCGCAATGCCTCAATCGGATCCAGCCGTGCCGCCTTGATCGCCGGGAACATACCGAAGATCAGTCCAACGCCCGCGGAGAACCCAATCGCAAGCACGATCGCCGACATGGGCACGATCATGTGGGCGGTTTTGGCCTCGGCGGGCAAAAAGGACGAGACGAATGTCGTCAGCGCCTGCCCGAGCCCCAGACCCATCGCGCCTCCAATCAAACACAGCACCACCGCCTCGACGAGAAACTGAAGCAGGATCGCCGCCGGGTGCGCGCGACCGCCTTACGCAGCCCGATCTCGTGTGTGCGCTCCGAGACGCTAACCAGCATGATGTTCATGATTCCTACGCCCCCGACCAGCAGCGAAATACCGACGATGCCTGTCGCGATCAGCGTGACGATCGAGGCGACTTTGGAGAACTGCTCGACCACGCGTTGCGCGGTCATGACCTGGAACGTATCCGGCTCCCCCGGGCGAATGTGCCGCTTCTGCCGCAGGTAGAATTCGATTTCCGCTTTTGCGTCTTCCGACTGCTGTGGCGTCTTGCTGACCGCCGTCACCGCGTACCACGGAAACCGCTTCTGCGCAACGGCAAAGTCGAAGGGAACAATCACATCCAGCGCATCGGCGGCATTCCCCAGCATCGCAATCGGCGGCTCAAGCAGCCCCACCACCAGCATCCGGTTGCCGTTCACGTCCAGATACTGCCCCACGGGATCGCGATCCATCTCCAGCTTGTCGCGCACCATCTTGTTGATCAGGCACACCGGGCGGCGCTGTTCATTATCGAGCACCGTCAGCGGCCGGCCCATGGTCACGTACCGGTGCTCGATCTCGTGCCAGTCCGGGTCCACCCCCTGGATCTGCACGTTGTCCTCTTCGGTCTTCGATCCGAACGCCAGCGTGCCGCGGTCCCAGGTCTCGTGATAGAACTTCGCCACCGACGGGCAGTGTTCGAGCATCTCGTCAAAATCATTCAGACGGAACATCACCTGCCGCCAGGAGATCTTCGATCGTCCGGATTCCGGAAATTGCGCATTGATGAAGATTTTGTTGGTCCCGAACGCTTCGAACTCGTTGAGCACGCGCTGCTTCATTCCGGTGATCAGCGCGATGACCGCGCTGACCGCGGCTACACCGATCATGATGCCGATGGTGGTGAGAATTCCGCGGATCTTGTTCGCCCAGATCTGCGAAAACGCCAGCACGATGCTCTGGTAAAGCAGCATCGGGATCGCCAGCGGCAGCCGGATGAGCGCGCTCATCGCGACACCACGTCTTTCTCCACCGGCAGGTCACTCTGCACCTTCCCGTCCTTCATGCGGATGATCCGCCGAGCGTGCCTCGCGATGTCCGCCTCGTGCGTCACCATAATGATGGTCTGCCCGTCGGCATGGAGCTTGTCGAAGAGCGCCAGGATTTCATCGCTGGTCGCCGAATCCAGGTTCCCCGTCGGCTCATCCGCCAGCAGAATCGCCGGACGATTGACCAGCGCCCGCGCGATGGCGACGCGCTGTTTCTGACCTCCGGAAAGCTGATTGGGTCGATGCCGCATCCGATCCCCCAACCCCACCGTCTCCAGTGCCGTCCGCGAACGCGACCGCCGCGACCACCATCCGTTCCGCGCGTAGATCAGCGGCAGTTCCACGTTCCGCATCGCGCTCGCCCGCGGCAGCAGTTCAAACGATTGAAACACAAACCCGATACGCGAGTTCCGCACCCGCGCCAGATTCGCCGCCCTCATTTTTGAAACCAGTTCGCCATCCAGTTCGTACGTCCCCGCCGTCGGGCGATCCAGACAGCCCAAGATGTTCATCAGCGTCGATTTCCCCGAGCCGGACGCGCCCATGATCGCCACGTATTCGTTCTGTCCCACGTCGATGTCCACCCCGTCCAGCGCACGAATGCGCTCGACGCCAACCGCGTAATGCTTCCTGAGGTTTTGGATCCGAATGAGCACCGTTTTTCGGCACCGGCTGTCAGCCCGCATCTAGACGCGGCGCGGATCACGAATCCGTGCCGTAGCTCAATCATCTCATGGCCACGCTGGGCCGAGTGCTGGCTTTTGTCGTCGGTTGTGTCGTTGGGTTTTCCTGTTTCACGCGCATGCCGTCCTTCAGGTTCGGCAGCACCTTGTAAGGACCGGCGATAATCCGATCACCGGCATCGAGCCCGGCTTCGATCAGCGTATGCGTCATATCGCTCGCCCCGATCTTCACCGGCGTGATCACCGCTTTCCCGTTCTCATATCGATACACGACCGTCGCAATCGTCTTGTTCTTGTCCACTTGCGGGTTGTTTCGCACCGATTCGGGCAGCTCGTCCACCGGCCGGCCCAGCACCGCCTGCGTCGGAACCCTGATCACGTTCTTGTGGACGTTCGTCTCAATGTCCACGTCCGCACTCAGCCCCGCCGGGATGCGCCGGCCGTTGCTCTCCAGCACGACCTTCGCCTTGTACCACTTCCCCTGGTTGCCCCCGCCGCCACCCATCATCGAGCGCTGATCTTGTGCCGTATCCAGCCCCACATTCCGCACCACGCCCTCGAACGTCTCGTCCGGATACGCGCTGATGTGCACTTTCGCCTTCTGTCCTTCCTTCACCTGCGCAATGTTGTTCTCATCGATCTGCGCATCCACCTGCATCTGCGACAGATCCGAAACCTCCAGGATCACCGTGCCGGCATTGTTCATCGTCCCCATGACCACCATCTCTCCCACCTTGGCGTTGACGCGGGTGACAATCCCGTCGATTGGCGAATAAATCGTCGTGTAGCTCAGACTGTCCCTCGCCTGCGCGATATCCGCCTCCGCCGCGTCGATCTGGTGCTTGAGCACCGTCAGGTTCAGCTTCGATGCCTCGAGCTCGCGCTGCGACGCTTCGAGCTGCTTCGACTGTTGATCCGCCTTCGCCTGCGCCGCGTCCACCACTGATTGACTCACGTCCTTGTTCGCCAGCAACTCCTTCTGCCGGTGATAGTCGCGCTGCGCATCCTCCAGCATGACCTGCGCCGCGGCGATCTGCGCCTCCTGGGCGGCAACGTGCGCCCGCGCTTCGGCCAGCTCCGCCTTCTGTGCGCTGGCCCGTGCCTCGGACCCATGCAGTTGCGCCTCCAGATCCGTCGCATCCAGCTTCACCAGCAGCGAAGGGGGAACAGGCGGATTCGCATTTGGATCGCCCTTATTGACTTTCTGCCCTTCATCGAACGGTATGGCGATGATCCGCGCCGCCACACGCGCGCTGATCTGCACCTTGGTCTTGGGCTGCACCTCGCCCGTGCGCTGACCAGCTCGATCAATTCCCCGTGCGCCGCCGGTTCCACCCGCACCTCGACCCCGCCTTCGCCCGCCGACTCACCGCCACGCACCGTCAGCCCGACGATGGCGGCGGCAATCCCACCGACCAGAATCGTCCCTAAAACGACAATCAATACTTTCATCGCAAACCCCGCGGCCGCAGCCACCAAAGCGTCATCATATCAATAATGGATGCAAAAGTCCGATTTCGGACATTCTCTAGACCGGATTCTCCGGAACGAACTGCCAGCCGCTGGCATCCCGCATGTTCACAGAGGATTATTCAGGGAATAGATAAGATATTCAGTTACGTCACAAGTATATATAAAACAAATAGTTATAGATCGTATGACCCGAAGATTTCCCTTGACAGACTGCTAACAAATACCTAATATCAGGCCTGTTGTTCAATGGAAATTGAACAGTCTCGGAACGAGGTGCGGTTAACAGAGGGAAGAACCATGCAGCGCGTAGAAAATCGGGTTCTGGAGCGTGCACGCCAGCCGGAGTTTCAAGACGACTCGGTGCGCCAGCGCCAGGTGCTTCGCCGGGCTGAGTTGCTGCCCGAGCAGGAGCGGCTGCTGGTCGAATTGGCACTTCGTCAAGTCCGCCGCCGGAGGATCGCAAAACTGCTGAACCTCACCGCCGGCAATATTTGCCGGCGCATCCATCGTCTAAACCAGCGCCTGCACGATCCCATCGTTGTCGCCCTGCTCGACGATCGTTGCCCTCTGCCGGCCGACCCCCGGCGCATGGCACGCGCGATGGCGCCTTGAAGCGCGCGCTCTTCCACCGCCGGATCGTCGTGCGCTTCTGCCCCGACAAAATCATCGGCCAGAAGCCTTTCTTAAAGTAGAGCAGCGACATGAACCAAAGGAGGATATCCGCATGCCACATCGATCGGGAGGGGCTCTTTTGAGCCAGAACGGACAAAAAGTGCTGCGGTGGTTCGGTATCGAAAGCATCGACCCGCGCCGTCAAAAATGCTTGCGCATACAAACTCCGGAGCCAAGGCTCGCCCCGGGAACCATCACCCTCATCACCGGCCCCAGCGGCGGGGGCAAATCCACGCTCCTGCGCCAACTCCATCGGCGGCATCGCGAAGCATCTTGGATCGACGTGAGCAAAACCCCGCTGCCCGATACGCTGGTCGTCGATTGCTTCGATAGCGACCGCCTCGAATCAGTCCTGGCGATGCTCGCGCGCGTGGGCCTGGGCGAAGCGTGGACATATTTGCGCCGGCCCATCCAACTCAGCGAGGGCCAGCGCCGGCGCCTTCGTTGGGCCATCGCACTCTGGCGGGCTTGTTTGTTACAGGATGCCACACAATGCTACAAACAGGCCAAACGTTCCGCGCTCAAACCTGCCAACCGCGTCATCTTGTCCGCCGACGAGTTCTGCGCCGTCCTCGATACCGTCACCGCCCGCATCCTGTCGCACTGCCTGCGAAAATCCATCGACGCCAATAGATCTGTCGCCGTCGTCCTCGCTACCGCACGAAGCGACCTTGAGCCTGCGCTTCACCCGGAAGTAACCGTGCACTGCGACTTCGGCCAATACGCAGTCGTCTCATGATCAACCGGGGAGCGGAAAATGGGGTGCGAACCTGCAGATTGGCTGCCAGGCGTTCTATCGATCGAGTGCGGCACACGCGCCGATTATCTGGCGCTCGAGCGCTTTCACTACGTCGCCAAACGCCCAGCCGTCTGGGCAGGCATCTGGCGCGTGGCTTATCGAGAGAGGCGGGACGATGCTCGGGTAGTCGCGGTCGGGGTGCTGTCCTATCCCGTTCCGTCATCGTGCATCCGCGAGCGTATTCTTCGCTTGACGGACCTGCGATACGACCGCTGAAAGATCCGCTGGCTCAACCGCAACCTGCGCACGATTAGCCGCGTCATCGTCCACCCACAGTTCCGCGGCATTGGCCTGGCGCCCCGCCTCGTCCGCACGATGTGCCAGCAAAGCGGCGTGCGCTACCTCGATGCCATGGCGCACATGGGCCGCGCGGTCCCCTTCTTCGAGCGCGCCGGCATGACCCGCCACGAACCCGCCGACGACACCAGCCCTGTCTATTACCTTTGGGACCGCAACAAGACCGCTTCCGTGACACGGGAATCCTGCCGTCCCGACAGCGCGGGATGACGCACAACCTTATCTAAACCACACGGGGAGGGACCAATGGAAATTGTCAGGGGGATTCAGACGATTGCGCGTAACCCGCTGATCGACGTCTGCAATACCGACGACGATCTGCACGCCTGGATCAAACAGCACTTGGCCATCGATATCCCGCGCACAGCCGCTCTGCCCGGATCACGATGCGCCGTTCGAATACATCCGCTCCGCCTACCGGGAGCCCACCAAAGACATCGTCGTCTGGGCGCCCCGCGGCGGAGGCGAGATGCGCCTCGGCGCCGTCGCCACCCTGCTGGACCTTCTGCAAAAGCCCGGCGGCTCCTTCGAGCAGAGCCAGAAAATGTGGGGGCACCTCCGCGACGATGTCGAACGTCTGCACGGCAAGCTCGAGATCAATCTCGCCGCCCGGCGCATCATCACCGCCGACGGCTCCGTCGCCGCCGTCCTCTCGCAATCCCAGAGAGCCGTGCGCGGCCCGCGCGTGCAGAGGCTGCGCTGCGATGAGCTCGAAATGTTCCAACCCAAAGTCTGGAAGGCCGCCCGCTCCATCCCGAATGCCAGGGCCGCGCCAGGCACGCCAACAATTTCTTCTCAATCGACGATGCCACCGCCCGCGAGCAGCGCGTCAGCGCCGACACCTGGTAAGCCGAAATGCTCTGCCTCCACCCGAGCACCGGCAATTCGGTCTTCCCCACCTTCGAGCCCACCCTGCACGTGCGCAAAGCCGTCCAGTTCGACACCGTGCCCCAACTCTGGCTCGGCATCGATTTCGGCTTTGCCAACCCCTTCGTCTCACTCTGGATCCGCAGGTACGAGAACGGCCTGGTTCACGTGATCGACGAATATGTGCGCCCACACCAGACGATGGAATATCACGTCAGCGAAATCCGCTCGCGCAACTGGGGCAAGGCCGCCTATATCGGCTGCGATCCCGCTGGCGCCGCATCCAACGATCAAACCGCCAAGTCCAATCTGGAGGTGCTCCGGCGCGCCGGCTTCAAAGTCCGCACCCGCCACACCAGGATCATTGATGGGCTCGAGATGATCCGCACCGCGCTCAAAACGCGCCGGCCGAACCCAGTTGTTCGTCCACCCGCGCTGCGAACGCCTCATCAAAGCGATGCCGGCCTATCACTACCCCGATCTCGGCGGCGGGCTCCCCTTCAAAGATGGCGAGCATGATCACCTCATCGACGCGCTCCGCTATTTCCTCGTCAATTCGAACGTTGGTCACAAACTGGAAGGGAGGCGCTACTGATGATGTGCTGGAAAATCGAACGAACCATCAGTTCATCCGCGCCGACGCCGGCGTCGCACCGCTCGGCTCCTCGAACTGCTTCAGCGCCTCGCGGTAGATCCCGCGCACGGGCGAGGAGGCAAGGTTCAGCCCTCCCGAGCTCTCCAGTGTCAGCGTATAGAGCTTGTTGGGCACCAGCGGCCCCCAGACGCCCTGGCCGTTCGCCACGCGCACCCCGAATTTCTGCCGGTAAGCCGGATCGTCCGCCAGCCGCCAGAAATTCTTCCACAGCGACTGCTCGAACGCCGTCACGCGCCTGTCCGTCCCGCGGTAGACCTCCGGCACGCTGCCCGGCTTGTCGATCGGCATCGCCGAGTCCGGCGCCTGGTGATCGCCATAGACGCGCGTGAAACGCGCGATGCTGCGCCCGCGCAGCGGATCGCCATGAACCACGAAGTCTCGCTCGAATTTGATCACCAGTGCGTCGAAGTGGATCATCGAGCCGCGCACCGTCAGCGTCTTGGCCGGCAGCGGCTGCCCGCGCTTGTCGTATTCCACAAACAGCAGCGTCGAGTGAGCAACGCCGTCGATCTTCTCGGTCTTCGTGACCAGGACATCGGCCACCCGCTTCTCGCTGGAAAGCCGCTGCACGAAAGTTTGGAGTTCGCGCTTCTGTTCCTGGAGCTTCGCGACCTCCCGCGCCGCGGAATTGTGCTGCTGGTAGAGAAACAGCCCCACCGCGCCGCCGCCGGCAATGACCATGACCGCTACGATTTGACCCAGTGTGCGCAGCATCTCCGCTGCTTAGTTATCGGTCGAATCCCGGCCCCCGCGCCAGAATTAGGGCTGCTGGCATTCCTCGGGCTTGGGCGGTCGCGTCAGGTTGGCGTTGTGAGCCCAGATCCGCTGAAGCGTGCCCGCATCCGTCGGCAGGATCTGAAAATTCGCCTCGGCGTTCACCGACCCCAGGTATTTCCCCGACGGGCTCATGTAGTGGATCATCGGCGTACCATCCAGGCCGATGCGGTCCTCGACCGGAATCGCCTCGACTTTCTGCCCGTTGAGCTGGACCATCTTCCGTTCGCCCACGTCGATGTAGCGGGCCATGACTCTGCCCTCGTCGCTGACATAGCTGTAAAACATGTAGGCCTTGGGCGTGTCCAGCGGCAGGACCTGTGGCAGGAGATAGCCCAGCGCCTGCGGCAGATAAAAGGGAGGCAACTGCTGCTTCAGCGGCGTCGGATCCGCCCCGTTGCCAGTCCGCGTCACTGTCAGGTTGTAGGTATCCACCTTCTCAACCGGCGGCTGCTGCGGGTCCCCGGTGCGCCCATCTTCAGACTGTCGTTCAGCACCCGCTTGGTGATCATGTCGCTGGCGCCGATCTCGCTCGAATGGCTCTTCTGCCCGGTCTTGCGGTTTTGCAGGTACACCAGATTGGACCAGGTCTCGTGCCGGCGGTCGAAGCTCATGAAGTACCAGGTCTCCCCATCGGCCTGCGAGGTGGCATCCGGCATGGTGCGGGAGCGCATGCCGATCTTGATGCCCTGCGAAGCCCCCTGTGCCGCGGTCTCTTCGATGACATACATGTAGCCGACGTCCTTGCCGTCCTTGACCATCCGCAGCCACTGTTGGGGGACGAGCGCCTGCTTGAGCTTGTCGGCGCTGAGGTTGACGTAAAACGCACGGGTGCGGAACAGCCGCTGCTCCTGGTCTCTGCGAACCGGAGCAAGGTCCAGCAGCTTGATGCTGTCCACGATCTTGCCGAAGGTCTCGACGGCAAGTTGCTCGCCGGGATCGACGGCTCCGGATTCCTTGGCCTTGCTTACCGCAGGCGTGGTGAGCGTGAGCGTGTAATAGAGCTGATTGTTGGCCTGGACGATCACCTGCTGAAGCAGGCGCCGCTGTGTCCCAACGGTAAAGCGGGCGGCAATCATTCCCGCTTCGTTGTCGCCAATGTTGATGATGTCGTGGCGGAGGATTTCGGCGCCGGGGTTGTTGGCTTTGATCTGGCCGATGACGATCGCCAGCAGGCCGGAGCCGTGGAATTTCTCCTCCGAGCCGCGAAGCGAGATCGGTTCGCTGGTGACGGTCTTGGTGGCGACCAACTCCCACTTCTTGGCGGAATTGACGAAGCGCGCGATTTCGCCCACGTTCTTCTTGACTCGGACGCAGTTGACAGGCGTTTCAAAGGAGATCCCTTCGGCTTTGCTCTCGAAGCGACCGCCGAGTTCCGCAGCGGGAGTTTCGTCGGGGCGTCCGTTCAGCACGCCCAGCGAGTTTGGCGCCAGGGAGGCGGGCACGTCCTGCGGTTGTGTCGTCTGCGCGAAGGCAACCGATGCCCCAAAGATCAGCGATCCGGCAGTCATAACCTTGCAGGAGCAAATCAAGCGGTACGGCTTCATGAAGCAGATCTTAGAGTTTCCGCGGCGATCGGGCGAGCGTTCGGCCGCAATCAAAGGCCTTGCGCCTGTCGCTGCCGCCCTGGTAGCCCGTAATCCCGCGCTCGGTGGTCCTGAGGAATTCCACGAACTCGGCGCACAGCGGGTCGCCGTCCAACTCAGCGGCGATCAAGTCCGCCGCATGCGGCGTCGTACGGCGCTCCTTATACAGAATCTCAAAAGCTGCGCTTGAGTTTCGGAATACTATCGCGATATCCCGCCCGGCGAAGCCCGACGATATTCAACGATCCCACCTCGCGCATCTCATACACCGTGCAAAAAGGCGGCACATCCTGCACCACCCCCACCGCGCCGCTCATGATCGAAAGCCGTCCGAGCCGGCAGAACTGGTGGATGACGGCGTTGCCGCCAAGGATTACGCCGTCGAAGAGCGTGACGTGCCCCGCGAGGAGCGCGCCGTTGGCAAGGGTACAGTGGTCGTGGACGACCGCATCGTGGCCGAGGTGCGTGTTGACCATCAGCATATTGTGGTTGCCGACGGTGGTGGGACGGCCTCCGGTGGCGCCATGAATGGTGACGCCTTCACGGAGGATGTTGTTGTCGCCAATCGCGATGCCCGCGCCGGTGCCGGGGACGTATTTGTAATGCTGCGGCTCGAAGCCGAGGCAGACGTTGGGATACAGGACATTGCCGGCCCCCAGCGCGAGCGGACCGATGAGCCAGACGTTGCCGATCAGGCGCGTGCCCGGCCCGATGGAAACGCTGCCCTGAATCGTGCAATTGGGTCCGATTTCGACATCGTCCGCAAGCTGCGCCTGGGGATCGACAATAGCGGTCCTGTGGATTTTCGGCACGGGAATATACCGTATCCAAACGCCCGGGCAGTGCAATACAGATCGGCACGCTGCGGCCCGCCGCGCCGAATCAAGCGCCCGTCACGCGCCGTCGCGCTCGCGGTAGGCCTGATCAACCTTGTCACCGTCAACTTTGGTGGGATCTTTGACGAAGCTGCAAACCAGGCGCGCAGCCACTCGCCGAGCTTTCCCTTTGCCGAGGGCAGGTCGCTGTTCTTTCCGGCAGAAAGCGTTCCGGTCACCACAAACCCGTGGCGCGGGTCGGTCTTGCACAGGAGCTTGTAAATCAGCACGTTCCGATCCTGCTGCCGCACCTCGAGCCAGACCAGGAACGCGTCCGAGCCGTCGGCAAGCTTGAGCTTCTGTCCGGCGGGCTGACTCAAGGGCTCGGTCTGCGGACTCTTGAGGATTCTGCTGATGATGACGCCACCGGCATCGGGCAGGCTTGGCACGATCTCCACCTGCTGCTCGACCAGGATCTCCGCCTTGACGTCCGCCCCCGTGTCGTCATGACTGGGAACGCCGCCCTGCCCGTCAGCCTGGCGGTCCACAGCAATCGCGGGAGTGAACTTGTCCAGATTGGTCCAGTCGCGCGGAACCGCAATGGCACAATTGTCGCTCTTGGCAACCACCCATGGGCGGTGCGAAGCGTCGTCACCGGACTGGGCCAAGCCGGCGGAGGATGCCGCCAACAGGGCCAGCAATGTTGCCAGAATCAATAATCGGCTGGACATAAGCAGTTCCGGCTGGACGCCCACACTTTGCCCGGCTCAGGTATGTTTTGCAAATCGATTTTCGGTACCAGCCAGCAGGCGGGAGATGTTGGTGCGATGCTTGAGCACGATCAGCGCCGGAATCAGCACGGCGCAGACCACCAGAGGAAGCTGTGCCCGGCTCAGCGGCCAATCCGCGACCAGGCCGACAACAACATAAAGAATCGGAAAGACCGATGCGCCAAGGATGGAAGCAAGGCTCACGTATCGACTGATCTTGAAGATCACCAGCCAGACGAAGATGGCAAGGATTCCCGGAACGGTGTAATAGGGAAAGATTCCCAGGAGGACACCGGCGCTGGTGGCAACCCCTTTGCCGCCCCTGAATCCAAGAAAAACGCTGAACATGTGCCCCACAACCGCTGCCATGCCGACCACCAGCCACAGCAGGTAGCCGATCCAGTCCACAGGCTGAAAGTGGAGCAGGGCGCCCGCTGCCAGCACCGGGAGGAGCGATTTGAGCAGATCCAGGGTGAATACCAGAGCAAAGTAGCGGCCCCCGAGCAGGCGTCCGACATTGGTCGCGCCGATGTTTCCCGACCCGTTCTTGCGGGGGTCGATGCCCCTAGACAGGCCCACAAGCAATCCGAATGGGATGGAACCGACGAGATACGCGACAGGAATCAGTGCCGGGAGCAGCTCAGCGGGCATCGGCGTGGGTTGTACTCGAATCGCCGTCCGCTGTCTTGGAACCCCAAAGCCCTTCGCTGGCCGTGCCCCGCAGATTCGCCAGCCAATCGCTTGATCGCATCTTTACGACCTATCGACATCCGTTTGTGCAAAACAACCGGGTCACACCGTACCCACACCGTGCAAACGCCTTGCACTCAAGGGACCCGCCATGCTGCTTCAACAGAGCAATTCCCGGCAAAAACGCCCCTCGGCACCCGCCTGCCCCTCGCTCCCCGCCACCACCCCCTCGACCCCCCGATCGCCCAATCTCCCCAGCCCTTCTCCCCAGCCCTACAGATGACCCGTCAACGTAAGGCCGGCGCCGACTCCGCCCGCTTCCCAGGCCTGCCGCCACCGTCATCCGCCCAATCCGCTGCTTCACGAGCGAAATACCGGAGAACGACCCGCCCTCGCGGGCGTGTTCTGCGCGGCCTGTGTCAACGCCATAAATCGATCGAGGGCCAATCCGAGCGCCTTGGCGTCGTCATCCCACGATTCCACGACTTCGTCGTTGCGCAGGATCGCACAACTCCCATCGGTCAGAAATGCCAGATATAGCGTTGTGCCGTCTCCCGCCCGCGACGCAAACAAGCGCTGACGAATCGCCGGAGCATCAACCATGACCATAAAGTCCTCTCTGCCGCTCCGAGCTTCGATCCAATCCAACGGCCCGGTTCCGGTGGGATCTGCCCGGAGGAATGCTTTCTCCGATCTATAAGATGCTTGTACCGGCGAAGTCGCTCAGGAATTCCCCTAAATTCCTGCATCGGGAGGTATTTCCGGCGGATGCCAGGATGATGTCCGGAGCCGGTTTCAGAACCGGGCAGGCAAGACAACCGCCTTGACCTTCAGAATGTTCGGCCGGGCGCGCAGGCGGTTGAGCAGGGCGGCGGGGGGCTCGGAGTCGGTCTTGAGGACCATCAGGGCGGTTGCCGAGCCGTCGGGGTGCTTCTCGCGGCTGATGACCATGTCGGCGATGTTCACCTTGGCATCGCCAAAGCTGGAGCCCACGACACCGATCACACCCGGCTGGTCCTGGTTGACGATGATGACCATCTGCCCGGCGGGAATCATGTCCATCGCAAAGTTGTCGATGCGCAGGATCCTGGGCAAATGATCGGCATAAACGGTGCCCAGGATGCGGTGCGATCCACCGCCGGCGGTCTCGGCGCGAACGCCGACGATGTCGCCGACCAGGCCCGCGGGCGGACCCGGCTCGTGGACCTGGACAAGCTCGATGCCGCGCTGGCGGGCAAGGTGCTCGACGTTGATGACGTTGACGGGTGTGTCGAGAAAGACCTTGAGCATCTCGACCGTCGCCAGGCGCAGAAGCGTGTTCATCAGCTTCGGGGCGCGCTGGCCGCTGGCGCGGAGGGTGATGGACTTGTAGCCGTCCTCGCAAATGCCGGCGAGCAACATGCCGATCCGTCGAGCCAGTTCCGCCAGCGGGGCTTCATCGGGCGGGAGGTCGAGCTTGATCCCGCCGGCGTTGACGGCGCCGCGGATTTCGCCGTTCTTCAGGTAGGCGACGATGGCCCGGCAGGCATCGACAGAGACGGCTGTCTGGGCTTCATCGGTGCTGGCGCCCAGGTGCGGCGTCAGCACGACGTTGTCCAGATCGAACAGGGGATGACCAGTGGGCGGAGGTTCCTTGGCGTACACGTCGATCGCGGCGCCGGCGATCTTGTGCTCCTTGAGGGCATCTGCCAACGCGTATTCATCGACAACCTCCCCGCGGGAGTCGTTGACGACCAGCAGGTTGGGCCGGCACTTGTTGAAGAGGCGATCGCGATTGAGCAGGTGCTTCGTGCCTTCGCCGCCGGGCACGTGGAAGGTGATGACGTCGATCTGCGAGAGGAAGTCATCAAAATCGCGGACCATCCGCACCTTGCCATCGAGTGCAGTCGGCGCGGAGAAGTAGGGATCGAAGCCGACTACGCTCATCTCCATGGCCAGTGCGCGGTTGGCGACGGCGCGGCCGATGCGTCCCATGCCCGACGACCCCAAGCGTTTTGCCGGCGAGCTGCGTGCCCTGGTACTGGTTGCGCTTCCATTGCCCGCCGCGAACGTGGGCGTGGGCCTGGGGAATCTTGCGGGCGAGCGACATCATCAGCGCCAGTGCATGTTCGGCGGTGGAGAGGGTCGAGGCCTCGGCGGTATTCAGGACGAGAATTCCCTTCGCGGTGGCAGCGTCGAGGTCGATATTGTCCACGCCGACGCCAGCGCGGGCGATGGCTTTGAGCTTGCCGGGGTTCTCGAGCACCTTGGCGGTCGCCTTGACGCCGGAGCGGACGATCATCGCATCGTACTGGCCGACCGCTTCAGCGAGTTCCGGCTCCTTGAGCCCGATCCTGACGTCAAATTCGATCCCGGAGTTGCGGAGATCGGCCAACCCCTCCTCGGCAAGCTTGTCGGCGACGAGAATACGCAATGGCATGTCAGTCCTTCAAAAAAATGCGGGAGCGGCATCCTAAGAAGGGGGCTGGTGGGCTGCAAGGCACAGACGCGGCAAGAGGGCATTGGGTCGCAAGAAAACCGGGTTTTGCCGGCCGGATCAGCAGGCTGAGGCATGGAAAAAGAGCTAACCTGTTCGATGGGCGCGGGTCTACAATGGTGGTTGAACCGCCTGCCGATGCGGCGAAAGGAGATCTGTCATGAAAAGTGCCTGGCTCGCCGGATTGGTTCTTGCCCTGATGCCCGCGATCGCATTAGCCGGGGGACGCCATGGAGGTTACGGCCATTGGCGTCATGGCGGATACGGACACTGGGGTGGCCACAATTCCGGTTGGAGTGTCGGGGTCTCCATCGGCTTCGGCGGCGGAGGCTATTACTACGGCGGTTACTCCGGCTACCGGGCGTACTGCGCACCTTCGGTGATCTACGCACCGGCAGTCGTTTACGCCCCGCCGTTGGTCTATTCGCCGCCCGTGGTTTATTCACCGCCCGTGGTTTACGCGGCGCCGGTGGCTCCGGTTTACACCTCCCCTCCGGTTGTCTACACCCCCGCAAGCGTGGTGACGATTCCGTACAGCGGTTCGACGACCATCTACTACTACAACCGCTGAAGCGTCTGTCGCGCAGTTGACAGTCTCATGCGCCGCCGTTGCACTACCGGCGGATGGCTCGACGTGTGTTCATGACGGCGGCGGAAGCCAGCGGCGATCAGCACGCCGCGGAGTTGGCGCGGTCGTTACGCCGGTTGGATCCTTCGATTCAGATCGATGGAATCGGCGGGGCGAAGATGGCGGCGGCGGGGGTGACGATTCATCATGAAAGCATCGGGCGCGCGGCGATGGGTTGGCGTGGGGCTTTGCGCGCGTTCGAGGTGTGGCGGTGGATGCGCTGGCTGAAGCGGCGGTACCGGGAAGATCCGCCGGACCTGCATATCTCGGTGGACAGCTCGGCGATGAACCTGCCGTTTGCCAGGCTCGCCAAGCGGCTGGGATTGCCGGTCATGTATTACATCGCGCCGCAGCTCTGGGCCAGCCGCGAGGGGCGGATGACGCAGGTGCGGCAGTTCGTGGATCGGCTGGCGGTGATTTTTCCGTTTGAGGAAGCCTATTTCCGCAGCCATGGCGTCAACGCCACGTTCGTAGGGCATCCCTTGTTTGACGCGCTGCCGCGCGAGCGGCCGCGCACGCCCGGACCGAAGTTTCCCGAAGTGCCGCCGGTGATCGGTGTGATTCCGGGATCGCGACGGTCCGAGGTGAAGGCGAACCTGCCGCATCTTCTCAAGGTCGCAGAGAGAATTCGCACGGCGCATCCCGGGGTGCGCTATCTGATCCCTACCACAAGCATCACGCACGAACTCGTCTCGGGCATCGCCGGCGATGCACCGGTCGAGATTCATCGCGACGCGTTCGATTGGATCGTGCCTCAATGCGATCTGTGCCTGGTGAAGTCCGGCACCTCGACGGTGCAGGCCGCGGCGTACAGCGTGCCGATGATCGTGGTTTACCGGCTGAATCCGCTGATCTGGCACCTGGCGGCGCGGTGGATCATCAAGACGCCGCATATTGCGATGGTCAATATCCTCGCGGGGAACATCGAGCTCGTTCCGGAGTTTATCCCTTGGTATGGCTCGAATCATGGGGTGGCCCAGTGCGCGCTGGATTTTCTGGCGCATCCGGAGAAGCTCGCCGAACAGAGCGCCAAGCTGCGGGAATTGATCGCGACGATCGATCGGCCGGGCGCATCGATGAATGCGGCGCGGCTGGCGCTGGAGATGATGACCCAATAAAGCGGGCGTCCTGCCCCGCCACCATGGCGGAAGCAAGACGCCCAGGAGCCACACACCGCTTTGCGCCGTTAACAAAGTCTGTTGAGGTCCACCGGGACGCCGGCGCGCTTGAGGTTGCGGGCCATCTGCAATTGCCAGCCGCCGTTGGGGTCAATCGCCAGGTGATGGATACCGTGCTTGTCGACCGGCGCTTCGCTGGTGGCGCTGGCGACGAAGACGCGATCGCATCCCAGCCGTCCGGCGCAATAGCCCAGCTCAAATTCCCAGCTGCTCGCGTCCTGCTGGATCGCAGCCGCATCGGCAACCAGGACCGCGAAAGCCGCGTGCTGATCGGCGCCCAGGAGTTCCGCGACGCTTCGTCCGGCCGCGGCAGCGCGGTCGATCACCTCGATCCTGAAGTCCAGCTCGTGCAGAAATTCGCCGACGGATTTGCGGGCGGCATCGTCCGCGGTCGCCAGGATCAACAGGCCCAGCGCATTGCGCGTTCTGCGCCGCCGGCGCCGGCGAAGCAATGGCCGCCACATGGGTCTGCTCGGACGCGTTCAGTCCCAGGGCTTCGTTCAGCACCGCGTTCATGTCGTCCTCCATCACCGTCACGGGTTCGTCGATCTCAACCTCCACAACGCTCTGCCCGAACGGCGCGCGGGCCCGGGCTGAACCGGAGGCGGAGAGCGACGCCTCCGGCAGCGTGTCCAGTTGTTGAAGCACCTGCTGCAAGACGTTCCAGCCGGTGCCGCATCTCATCTTCGAACTGGTCCACAAAGAGGTCGAATTCTGCGTACTCGGGGAGCACGGGCGGGGCGTACTGCGTCGCCTGCTCCGCGATGTCGTCGTCGATGAAGACCAGCTTGAGCAACTCCGTCGTGCGCCGGATCCATTCGGCCTTTTCGGCGTGCGCGTGATCAAGCTCCCACTGGTCGCGGATGCGCTGGTTCTTGATGGCGCGGCCGATCTTCAGATGCGCGTGAATCTGCTGAGCGGCATCACGCCAGGGAAGTCGCAGCGTCATGGACGTTGTTGCGGTTTCTGTCGCCACCTCGGGCATACACACCTCGGTTCGTTGTTGACCTCAGGAGACTTCCAATACGTTGGCAATCGAGGCAAATGGGGAAATGGACCGTCGAGTTTGCGGTTTATGACGGCAAATCACTTGACGTGAGAGCGGGAATTATCGGACCTGCCGGCAAAGCCAATGCTTGAGCACGGCAAGGACGTAGTGGATTTCATCTTCGCCAAGGGCACGATCCTTCGGAATCGCGTGCCAATTTGAGAGGCAGGAGCGGCAGCAGGTGCCGGTGGCGTGCTGGGCAACGAAGGTCGGATGACCGCGCCAAGGGGTTTGCTTGCCGTCGTTGCGAGGATGCGCGGGGGCCAGGCGCTTGCGGATGAAATCATCGCCGTGCTGCATGACGAGGTTCAAACCCCTGGTGTGGAGATAAAGTCGATCCCTTTCGGATAGCGCGATGCGAGAGCGGAATTTCGATCGCGACAGCGCAGTGAAGAGTTCTTCGAGATCTCGCATGTGTAATGGTAGGGCGGGCGAAGTTGTGTTAGTCGCCAAGGCGCTTGCGCATGATCAAGAGTTCCGGGCAAGCTTTGTTGTCCGGCTGGGCGATGCGTTGCAAATCTTCGAATCCCATTGCGCGATAGAAGGCGCGCGTTTGCACGTAGGGCTCGTACTCGACTGAATCGCCCAAAGTTCTGACGCGGACTTCGTTCACGTCGCTGCGTTTCAGTTCATCGATCATCTTCTCGACCAGACGGCGGCCGATGCCGTGGCGGTGGTGCTCGGGTACGACCCCCATCCACTCGAGCATCGCGACGCCTTCGCTGACCGTGAACGCCACAAAGCCAACCACCCGGCTGGCGAGAATCGCCACAAAGCCGTTCTGAAATCTCAAGTCTGTTGGGATATTGCGCTGTGCGGTTTCGTCGAACCAGTCGCGAAGTGCTTTGATAATCTTCACGGCACCTGCCTGATACTGGGGACGCAGGGGCCGAAATACGACGGGCTGTGGGCGATCCGTCTGCGGCGGTGGTGGTTCAATCGCCTTTCCCGCCTCGTTTGTCTTGATCCACTGCAAGAACAATCCCTCCGGCGGCGCCGTCGGGCCGGCCGCGTCTCGATCTTTCGCCTCCAGCATGCGGCCGATTGCATCCGGCTCGATGCGCCCAAGCCCAATCTCCACCAGCGTGCCGACCATGATCCGCACCATCTGCCAGAGAAAGCCCGTTCCCTCCACGCCGATCACCATCCGCGGGCCGCGCTGATGAACCGCACAACCCAGGACCGTTCTGATTGTGTTCTCGCGCCCGTGGCCCGGCCGGGCGAAGCTCGCAAAATCGTGCGTGCCGATAAACGCCTTCGCTGCTTCGGCCATCGCGGCCACATCCAGCTTCTGCCAGCGATGCCAGACCAGATCCGGAAAGAAGATCGGCCGGTCCCAGTCGTTCCAGATGAAATACTGATAACGCTTGCGGGTCGTCGAGCGGATCGCATCAAACGTGTCCGCGACGGGCACCAACTCGCGGATCTCGACATCATCCGGCAGCGCGTGGTTCGCCGCCTTGCGCAAACCTTCCGGCGGAATCTGTAGACGATGTGTATCGAAGTGCGCGATCTGTCCCTTCGCGTGCACGCCCGCATCCGTGCGCGATGAGCCGATGACGTTGATCGGATGCCGCACGACCTCTGCGATGGTGCGCGAGAGCGTCTCCTGAATCGTGGGGATTCCCTGTCCTTCGGGCGGCGGCTCGCCGCGGTAGCTATCGAGCATCGGCTGTGTCTGCCAGCCATGATAGCGCGTGCCTCGATAGGCGATGGTCAGCTTGTAGCGCTGCGTGGGCACGGCCCGATTTAACCAAATTCGCCCGGAAATGACGAATCTCTTACTTCTTCTTCTCTGCGCTCAAGATCTCAAGCACCTGCTGATTCAGCGCGCCATTGGTTCCCACGCCGTCTTTCCCCCAGATAGTCTCTTCGCCGCTCCACGTCGTGAATTTTCCCCCAGCTTCGCGAAGGATCGGCACCATCGGCGCACAGTCCCAGGGGTTGATCGAGGTATCCAGCATGATCTCCGCGCGGCCGGTCGCGACCATGATGTAGCCGTAGCAGTCGCCCCAGCCGCGGTTGAGCATTACCTGGTCCGCCAGTTTTTCATAGGCGTCGGAGCGCTTCATGAGCGTCGCAGCGCTGGTGACCAGCAGCGTCGCGTCTTTCAGATCGGAAACATCCGATACGCGCGCCTTGCGCCCGTTCCAGGTGCATCCCAGCCCGTCGGCGGCGCAGATCATTTCATCCGTCGCCGGCAGATAAACGGCGCCGACGCTGGAGCGTCCCTTTGTCTCCACGCCGATCAACACACCATACATCGGGACGCCGTGGATAAACGACTTGGTTCCGTCGATCGGATCGACAATCCACTTGTAGTCGGCCGAGCCATCGACGGTTCCATGCTCCTCGCCCAGGACCGAGTGATCGGGAAAATATCTGCCAATGATCTCGCGAATGGTCAGTTCCCCCTCCCGGTCGGCAATCGTGACCGGAGTATCGTTGGATTTCGTTTCAACGCCGACGCCGGCATTGAACCAGGCCAGCGTCTTACGTCCGGCGACGTATGCCGCCTCGCAAGCGACGTCCAACAGCTCGCGCAATGATGGTTCCGACATGAACGAGAGATTACCCCTCGCAGGCTACGATTCAACGACGCGGATTACGCAGATCACAAAGCTCTTTATCTTGCGCAATGGGAAGGCTACAAGAGCGGCGTGACGCACGATCAGGCCATCGAGCCTGCGGGGGATCAGCTTCGTTCCGGCCGCCGAACCGAAACGGAGAAGATTTGCCGCCAGACCCTGACCGCCGAGCCGAATCATGTGGGCGCGTGGAATCTCCTGGGCATGGCGCTCAAGGCCCAGGGACGACTCGACGAGGCGATTGCCGCATACAACCGGATCATCCGAATCCGACCGGACGCTCTGTCGGAGGTCCGGGCGACTTTAGGAAATCCATAATAACGCGGTGCCAATCGGTGCGCCGTCGATTGGACACGGCACGAGGAAGTCGAATTACCCCTGATTCTTCTGCTGCAGCGCGGCCCGCGCGCGTTCGAGCATCTGGCTCTGGGCGCGCTTCAGCATCAGTTTGAGATCCGCATCGGCAAAGCCGATCCGGCTTCCAGCCTTTCGCAACAGATACCACTCGGCGTTGCTCACTTGTCCGTCGGCGAGCGCCATCTCCGCCATCTCGCCGAGCCATTCGATCGCCTGCTCGCGGTTGGCGGGCTGCGGGGGATTCATGCCTCCGTTGGCCATCGCGGCGATCATGCCGTTGATCCGCTCGGCCGGCACGTTGCGCAGTTGCGCGGTCTGAAGCAGCATGCGCTTCTCTTTGTCATCGATGTTTCCATCGCATCCGGCCATTTGAACCATCCACGCCAGGATTCCGCCGGCTGACGGTCTTGCACCATTTCTCATCGCATCGGGGCCGAGTGGATCCATGAGCTCGCGAATCCGCGCCGAATCCGCTCCCATCGCATCTTCCAGCACCCAGCCATGCGAGCCGTCGTTAAGAACGGTCCCGCAGAACTCACACGCGTTGGAGTCCGTCGAGCTCACCGGAGCGCCGCAATTCGGACAGTGCGCCGACGTGATACCGCGATCGGCGCTGCTCTTGACACCGGGCTTACGCGCCAGCACGAAGACCGATCGGAACACCGGCGTCTGCTCACCCTTTCGCGGCGGTTCACCCGCCTTCTGCACAAACCGGCTGCCGGACCAGTGAATATCGATGATCGCGCGGTCGAAGTCGTCGTTGCGGACGATCGCCATCGTATCCACTGAGCCGACGCCGCATTCGCCAAACCAGAACCGGCCGTCGCCGCGCTCATCAGCGTGCAACTCCGCCTGATATTTCTCGCTGTAAGAGTCGAGCGCCACCTTGCGCAATGGCGTCAGATCGTTCAGGCGTGATGCCGCCTGCCTCCGCCAGAAGATCACGCTCGCCCGGTCCTCCAGCTCCTCAAGGGTCAATTCCGGATCGACCTGCCGCATCACGTCCAGTCCGCGCACGCCGCGATCCGTCTGCTCGCGATATTCCGACTCCTGGGTGATCTCGCACAGCACCCAGTCGTATTGGCCGCTCTTTAAGAACGCCTTGCAGTGCGTGCAGGTTGCGTTCTGGTTCATCTCGATTGCCGCCCCGCAGTTGGGGCAGTGACCTTCAATCAGGCCCTGGCCGCTGATCGTCCTGGCGCCGCGCCGGCGGATAAAGGTCCAGTATTCCACGAATTCTTCCGCCTCGCGATCGCCGGAGGCGTAGCGGCCATCCGTCAGCGAGACTTCGTAATCGATCGCCGATGCATCGAATGCGCACGGTCGCCGATTCAAACACGTCCCCCGCGAGCACCTGGCTCAAACCCACGTCGCTGATCCGGATCTGCTGCATGTCATCGTGCACGCCCAGGTCCCGCTGCTCCGCAATCTGCAGGGTAAATCGCTCCAGCACACCATCAGACAGGAACGGCCGCACCGGCGACAATTCCTGTGCAGACCATGCGGCCTGAATTTTCATGAACGCATTGCCGATGCGGGTGTAGAACTGGATCGGGTCGAATGCCGGATCGCGCGACTTCAGGTCTTGCTCTGCCTGTCGGCGCTGTGCCAGCCCGAGCATGCGATGCCCGCGCCGAAGCGTGCTGGTTCTCATCTGGCCCTGTGTGCTCTGAAGCGCCTTGAGCACCACGATGATGAAGATGACAGCGAGGATGATCAGGAACCCTGGGGTTCCGATGTGTCCGCCGCCCGGTCCGACAAAAGTCCCGCCGCCACCGCCACCGAAACCACCCCCACCTCCTCCGAAACCTCCCCCGCCCCCAAAGCCACCACCACCGAAATTTCCCCCGCCTCCTGCGCGGCCATAGCTGATCGCGCTGCTTGCAAGCAATGCGGCCAACCCCATCAGCCAATTCCACCGTCGCGTTCTATTCATTTCGCCTTCGGTTTCTCCTGTGAATGCGTCTTGCGAATCGCTTTTCCAAAATGCTCGATCGCATCCAGATGTCGCTCCCGCGTGACGGCCAGGGTCGGCTTCCACGGCGTCAGCAGGAATCCCTTGAGGTGCTCTCTGCTGCAATGCTGGAGGCAGAAATCGACTGTCCCGTAGATATTCTCCGGCGTCTCCCAGTTGCTGACCGTCGGAACCTGATCGTAGCCCGCCCGATCCAGCTCGACATAGGCCTTCACGCAGTCGATGTTCTCGTTGATCACGCCGCCGTACACGCTCCTGGCGTCGCCCTTCACCGGCTCGCGATACCAGTTGCTCTGAATCACGTTTTTTGGCATGCGCTCGTAGAACTCCTGTGCGTGGTTCCACACATAATCTGCCCAGATCCAGGGCCGCGCCCGCGCTCCTCCACCTGCTGTCGCAGGAACTGAAGATCGTCCCACCATAGCCCGTGCTGACGCAGAACGACGTGCCGGAAGTCGCGCTGATGCTGAATTTCCTCCTCGTCCATACCCAAGTGGAAGAACGGCGGCTTGTCGAACAGCTCGATTGCCTCGGCGATCAGGTCCGTGCACACCTTGTAGTAGGTCTTCGAACTCACCATTCGCGCATATTCGCCGAGCCACTGGTCGTGACAGGTCGAGAAATTCATCTTCGGGATCGGTTCCAGGCCCATCTTCCGCAGCCTGGCCAGCTCGTCCCGCAGCTTCGTAGGCGTCCAGGCATTCTCGACGGCGATCTCCGGATGGCTCTGGTACTTCACCCCGTCCCCGAGATCGAGGACGACCATGTTGAACCCAACCTCTGCCATCCGCTCGAGCAGCTCGTTCCACAGCGGCTCGTCGAAGCGAAGAAACGGCCGCGCGCACCAAAACGGCCCCTTCTTCGGATTCTCCCAGTCGCCCCACATGTTGAAGGAAAGGTGCAGCAGATTCGCAAAAATCATCTGGTCTTCAGCCACAATATCTCCCTGCCAAAGGGCTCTTCGCGATGCGTTCATCATGCGCTCAATCGCTGGCGCTTCAACCGTATCCGGTCCATCAGCCCGATGTGCCTGCCAGCGCTGTTGAAACGCGCTGTGATTGGCACACTTCTCAGTGCGTCCTGGCCGCGATGTTGAGACCGATCTGGGTCTGCGCCGGCGGAATTGGAGATCGCCTCCGGCCCGGCGAAGCGATTGGAGCTAATGATGGCGGACTGCGCCTTGTCGCGCAGGGTCACCTGCGGGCTCTTATCGTCGAAAATACAACCGGTCACGATCAGGTTGCCGCCCGAGCAGTCGATCGCAGCCAGGCCCTTGTTGGCCCAATCCCACCCGCGAAAATCGCAGGTGCTGAAGGTGACCGAGCCTTCTCCCGCGATGTCGGCAATATGCGCTGCGTGTCCCCAGAACGAGCAGTTCTGGAACTGAATCACGCCCTTGTTTGTGTCTTTGACGACGACCTCCGCGGGATGCTCGCCGGCGAAGCTGGCGAATTCGCCGTTGGTGATCAGCAGGCCATAGGGCTGCGACTGTTCCACGACGATCGCATTCACCGCGGCATCGGCCCCGATGCCCAGGAAATTCCCGTTCATCGAGCCGTTCTCGACCGCGGTGAACCTGTAGCCGGTCCTGTAGCCGAAGCAGAAGGTGTTCAAGACGTATTCCCAGTCGGTCCGGCCGAAGATGAACGCTTCGCTGTGCTTCCACATCCAGTCGCGGATGCCGGTTTCTTTCTTCCAGTTCCAGAAAGTCCAGAAGTGGACGTTCTCGATCCGCCCGACGTCGTAGCATTGATCGACAAAGATCCCGCGGCGCAGCGGCTGCCCGTAGAGATCGCGAATGAGGTGGCGCCCGGAACGGTGGGTCCCGAAATCCACGCCCTGGTACGGGTTGACCAGGAAGCAGTCGATGATCGAGGCGTTGTCGCCTCCGCCGCTGGCGATGCACCAGGGATACGGCACGATGTGGTCGGGCTTCTGGTTCGGGTAAAAGACCGTGATGCCTTTGATTGTCGAGTTCTGGTTCAGGGTGATGAAGGGCGTTCCCGTCTCGCGGCCGGCCCCTTCGAGCGCCAGCAACGTGCTCCCCTGATTCTGGGTGAAGGCCGTCGGAATCTTCCAGATCCCTTCCAATGTCACCCGGTCGGGAATCGACAGGTGCGTTTTGATCAGGTAGTTGCCGACGGGAACATGCACCGTTCCGCCGGCCTCGGGGAGTGCGGCCATGGCTTTCGCAAATGCGGCGGTGTCATCGGTGACGCCGTCGCCCTTGGCGCCGTAATCGCTGACCGACACTTCGGAAGGTCTGGTTTGTGCCCGCGCGGACGTCGCCGTGGTGAAGCAACGGCAGGCGAAAGCGATTAGAAACAGAGCTGCCAGGGGTGGTTTGAACATTGAATCTCCTTCCGGCGGGTAGACTTCAAAGAACTGCGCGAAGTCGCCGATTGACGCTTCTTTACCCTAAACTATTTCCACCGTGCCCGAAATCGTCCTGGCCACACTCAACGCCCGCTATATTCATGCCGCTTTCGGCCTGCGTTATCTGCTGGCGAACCTGCCACCCGAGCTTCAGGGCCGCGCAAGCCTATGCGAATTCGACATCAATCAGCGGCCGCTCGACATCGTCGAGGCGCTGCTGGAGCAGAATCCCCGAATCGTGGGGCTGGGCGTCTATATCTGGAACGCCGGCCAATCGCTCGATCTGGTCGCCCAGCTCAAGCGCCTGCGTCCGGACCTCACCATCATCCTGGGAGGTCCGGAGGTCTCCTACGAAACAGACCAGCAGCCGATCTGCCAGATCGCCGACTACACCATCACCGGAGAAGCCGACATTGCATTCGGCGAGCTCTGCGCAGCTGTTGGGCGGACGCCGGCCGCTGCACCGAATCATCCCGGCCGATCTTCCCGAGTTGACTCCGACAACGAACGGCCCAACCCAGCGCATTCTTCGCCTGTCCTATGACCTCTACAGCGATCACGACATTGCGAATCGCATCATCTATGTCGAGGCCTCGCGCGGGTGCCCGTTCAAATGCGAGTTCTGTTTGTCCAGCCTGGATGTGCCGGTGCGGAACGTACCGCTGGAGGAGTTCCTCGCGGCCATGCAGGCGCTATTCGACCGGGGGCTGCAGCGTTTCAAGTTCGTGGATCGGACCTTCAATCTGAACCTGGCGATCAGCAGGGCGATCCTTCAATTCTTTCTCGACCGCTATCGCCCCGGACTGTTTTTGCATTTTGAAATGATCCCCGACCGGCTGCCCGAGGCGCTGCGGGAGCTGATCCGGCAGTTCCCGCCCGGTGCGCTCCAGTTCGAAGTGGGCATTCAGACGTTCAACGAAGACGTGAGTCAGCGCATCAGCCGCCGCCAGGACAACGCGAAGCTCGCCGACAACCTGACCTTCCTGCGCCAAGAGACCGGCGTCCACCTCCACACCGACCTGATCGTCGGGCTGCCCGGAGAGAGCCTCGATTCCTTCGCCGCCGGCTTCGACCGGCTGGTCGCGCTCAACCCCCAGGAAATCCAGGTGGGAATCCTCAAGCGCCTGCGCGGCACGCCGATCATCCGGCACGATGAAGCGTTTGGGATGGCCTATTCCCCGACGCCGCCCTACGAGATCCTTCAAAACCGGGAGATCGATTTTGCCACGATGCAGCGGATGCGCCGCTTTGCCCGTTTCTGGGACCTGGTCGCCAACTCGGGCCGGTTTCCCGATACGCTCGAGCTTCTGCTGCACCCGGAGGCGCCGACAGCAAGCCCCCCTTCGGCGTTCGGCCGCTTCCTGGCCTGCAGCGACTGGCTTTACGCGCGTCTGGGCCGGCAGCACGCGATCGCACTCGATCGTCTGGCGGAATCGCTGTTCGAGTACCTGACCGAACGCCTGCAATACGACCAAAGCCGCGTTGCTGAACTCCTCAACAGCGACCTCTTGCGTTCCGGTCGCCGCGATGCCCCCGACTTCCTGCGCCCTCACCTCGCCGGCGACCGGCGTCACCCGCGCCGCGGAGCGCGGCCGGATCTCCCCCGGCGGCAGGCCCGTCACCTCGGCTAAAGAAAAAGGCGGCCCCTTTCGGGACCGCCTTGCATATCTGAACCATTTGGCGATGGCTTAGAACTTCACGCCCAGGCCGAGCAGGAACTGATATGCACCGGCCTGCGGCCCGTCATTCAGATTCCACTCGTACGTGGCGGCCACGTTCACGAACGTGGTCGAGTTCAGGAAGTACTTCACGCCTGCTTCCGGACCCGCGGCCCAATAGTCGTGAATGCTGGTCCCGTAAGCGTAGCCGAGGTTGGCCCCGACATAAGGCACCCAGCGGTCCATGTCGAAGTTCCAATCGAAATACGCCGCCGTGGAGCCTCCCCAGGCTGAGCCGCCGTCGGCCCAGATCAGACCCTGGCGAACACCGACCTCCATTTCCTTGGACATGAAGTAGCCCAACTGGACGTTGGCACTTGCACTACCCGTATTGAAGCTGCCGCCGTGGGAGGCCGTACCATTACCCGAAAGCTGCAGATCCCAGTTTCCCTGCTCAAACTGCGCCTGGGCAATGGCGGGGAGCAGGAACAACGCCAGAGCCGGGATCCAAATATACTTCCGCAACATAGAACCTCCTTCATGGAACCTGTTTGATCCCGCGATGCCGCTCGCGGGTGGGCAAAACGCCCCGGGCCGTTGCGGTTTTTGGCCCGTGCGAGGATTGTTCACACAAGAGCGTTCATGTCTCTTCGTGCACCCTTCGCGTCACCTACCCAGACACCTGGGCGGGGTTGCTTGGCCCGACCCTGCAACAAGGCCGGTACCAACTAGTCAGGATAGTATCGGTAAGGTTTGGTTTGAAACGACAAATTTAGTGGGATCGCACCTCATATGCCGCTTTTAACGCTTAAATCGGCAAATTTCAAAGGTTATCGGGCCCATTCAGGCCGAATGATCATATCTTGCTGTAAATTACCTTAAGTCCCAGACCCCACGGAGTCTACGACAAAACTGGCCGCGCTGCGAAAGAGCTGCAGCCCTGCTCCTTCCCTGATCAGCTCACCCCGGCTTGCCCATGCCGGGTGCTGCAGAGGGCTCACATGCCGTTCGGGATGCGGCATGAGGCCGAGAATAAGGCCGCTGCCATCGCAGATCCCCGCGATTCCATCGACGCTGCCGTTGGGATTGCCGCCAAACGCGTCGGCGTTGCCCGCCGGTCGCACCGAGTATGTCAAGGCCACCTGGCGGTTATCCCAGAGGGCCCTGCGGACGGCTTCATCGGCGGGAACGAACCGCCCCTCCCCGTGGGCGATCGGGAGCTCGATGGCTTCCGGCAGGCCGCTCGTCCAGACGCAGCGGCTCGGCTGCGACTCCAACCGAACCCAGCGATCCACAAACCGTCCGTTGTCATTGTGCGCCAGCGTGCAGCTCTGCCCTGTGCGTCCGCCCAGCGGCCCTGGCAGCAGATCCGTCTTGATCAGCACCTGAAAGCCGTTGCAGATCCCGATGATCGGCTTCTGCTGCTCCACAAACCGGTGTAGGGCATCGGAAAGGTGGTGCACCAGCTGGTTGGCAAAGATCCGTCCCGCCGCGATGTCGTCGCCGTAGCTGAATCCCCCTGGAATCGCCAGCAACTGGTAGTCATCCAACAGCCGCGGATTCTGGATCAGACGGTTGAGATGCAGGAATTCGGTTGTCGCCCCCGCCAACTCAAAGGCATAGGCGGTTTCGCGATCGCAATTGGTGCCGGCTGTCCGCAGGATCAAGCTTCGCGGCTGCATGAGCGGGAGGGTACGCGATCGCCGGTCGAACGCCAAACAGAAGGTAGGCGGCGGTGAGCGGCGATGCCCGGTTCACCCCCGCGGGGGGCTGGCAAAGGCACAGGCCGGCCGCAGGAGTGCATTTTGACGCCGGCGTGTTTGCACGGTGTGAGTACGGGGAGGGTACGGTGTGAGTCGGGTGTGGGTCAGGGCTTTTGCACAAGCGGACGTCAATATGTCGCATGGGTTCTGCGACGCCGTTTCCTTGGGAGTCTGCGGCAGATGGGGGAGGGATGGGGTCGGTCAAGCGGAGGGTTGCGGGGGCCAAAGGCTACGTTTTTGTCCGGTGCATCCGTGCAAGGCCTGCTGGCAATCACGGCTCGTGCCGATGTCGCTTACAACAACGGCTTCGCCGGGTTCATGGGCTATGGGTGGACCCACAATGGCAGGCACGTCTCGAAGGCAGGGAGGGTCGACTTCGCGAGGGCGTACGTCGGCAAGAGCTGATGGTAGCTGGTATCCGATCACGAACCGGCCGAATCACCGAACCAGCCCCGGGCATGGCCAGGGATGCGGCCTGCGGGGGCTGGTTCTTATTCTGCGTGCTCCCGCGTCCCGGCTGGGGCATGGACTGCCATCCAGCCTTTCTCAAATGTGTTCGGACGCTTAGACTCACGCGCTCCATGCCCCTGGATCATGCTTCCCTTGCCGCCCTTGGCGCAACCGCCGCGCTGGCGGTCGCCTGCTCTGGACTTTCCGTCCTGGTCGTGGCGCGGCGCTGGGCCTTCATCGGCGAAGGGATCGCCCATGCCGGCTTCGGCGGCGCGGGACTGGGCTGGGTAATCATGCTCATCGTGCCATCGCTGATGGACGCGGTGTGGGTGCCGTACGCGGCCATTATTGTGTTCTGCGTTTTGACGGCACTGGGGATTGGCTATGTGAGCCGTTCGAATCGCGTCAGCGCCGACACCGCCATCGGCATTTTCATGGTGGCGTCGCTGGCGTTTGGATTCCTGGTGGATCAGATCTTCCGTCAGGTGACCCACGGAGTCTCGCCGCCTGGGTTTGCCAACATTCTCTTCGGACGCTTCAGCGGAATCAGCCCGAGCTATTCGTATGCGGCAATCGCGGTGTCGGTTGCGGTCATCGTGACGTTGCTGGCGCTGGGAAAGGAATTGCTCTATTACTGTCTTGATCCGCTGGCGGCGCAGGCCTCTGGTGTGGCGGCGGGTTTCATCCACTACCTGCTGATGGTGCTGATCGCGCTGGTGGTAGTGATCGGAATTCCCATTACCGGCAGCGTGCTGGTCACGGCGCTTCTTGTCCTGCCGGGCGCAACGGCAAACCTCGTGAGCCACAAGCTGCTGCCTGTGATCGTCATCGCCGTAGCGCTGACGGTCTGCGCCTCGGTCGCCGGTGTTCTCATCAGCATGGCGCCGACGCCCATCCACGTTCCCGCCGGTCCGGCAATGGTTCTGCTGCTGTTTTTGATTTTCGTCGTGGTGTACGGCGCCATGCGAATGGCCGGACCGGGCCGCCTGTGATTTTGAAGCTGGCGATCTCAGGAAAACCCTGACACCCTCCCGGCAAGAAGTTTCTACGCAACAAATAGTTCAATTCTTGCATTCCCATAAAGCGCTCCGGTGCGTTTCAATTGACAGAATCACTAACTCTCGGAGGTATCTATGACAACGGCCGGCCCACCCCCCACCGATCCAGTTCGAAACGACGATGCCGCGGCGTGGGGTTGCGTATGGTGGTGGTGGATCATCGCCATCATTATCATCCTGATCATTATCTGGGCGGGATGGGGCTATTGGGGGACCAGGCAACCCGCGGTTCAGCCGGTAACGCCAGCGACCCCCGCACCGACCACACTACCGGCGCCTATGCCGACGCCACAAACCGGCACGCAGGCGCCGGCGACCGGCGTCAAAACCCCGGCAGCACCAACCACCGCGCCTGCCGGAACTGGTATGTAGTGTCCATAGACAGAGCTCTCTGCCGGCGCGTCCGCACCGGCAGCGGGCTCTTTTGCTACCGGATGGGAAAACCAAAAACAGACCAGAACAAGCTCAGCATTCGCTGGCGTAAGCCTCGCGCTCAAAATGATTGTCGAGGTAGGGGCGCTGTCCGCGTGCCAGCGCCAGCACTGATGCAGCAAAGTAAGCGGGAATGAACAACGGCCCCCAGCGTTCGCATTGCCGGACATGAGTGCGCTCATGCGTGCGGGTCAGCTCAAGCAGTTTCTGATCTCGCCCGATGACGACGTGCCCCAACGTCATCGCCGACGCTCCACCCCGCAGAGGAGTACAGCGCTTCAAGACAAACCGTAGCAGTCCTCCTTCGACCTCAAGCACCCCATCGACAACATGTGCCGACCCGCCGCTGGCGACCGCAGCCGCGGCGGCAGCCAGACCCAACAGCGTCGCCGGACTGGCCCACAGATACGCCACGACGCGCAGCACAAGATGCGGCGCTCCACTCGCGCCACCCGTTTTTGAAGAGCCGTGGATAAACTGGCCAATCATGCGCCAAGCCCGTTGCGTAGATCCGGCTTATCAGACAACCTTAGCCCCGGATGACCCGTCCTGGCTAGCAATCTACCCGATTCTCAAAACAACCGCGCCAGCACGGGCAACAACTTATCCACACTTTCAGTCCAATAAAAATGCCTGTAACCTCTTTTTGATTATAATCTTGTGTCAGTTTTTCACGATTTATCCACAATGCGACATGCCTCATCACTAAGGCTGCTTTGCTTAAGCTTCTCATCTTAAAGAGGTAGCGTTACATTACTCGGCCCCCAGATCCTTGAGGGCAACGTCGGAAAGGACGGTATGAAAGCGATCTGCAACCGAGGCGCGCTTCTAGAAGCGCTGACCGTGACGGGCAATGCCGTAGCGGCCCGAACACCCAAGCCCGTGCTCCAGTGCCTGAAACTGACAGCGGGAGACAACGCGGCTCACCGTAGCCGCAACCGATCTCGAAGTGGCAATCCGTTACAGCGACAATCAGGTGCAGGTCGAACGCGAGGGGGAAACGCTCCTGCCGGCCGACAAATTCCGCGACATTGTGCGTGAAAGCGTGGACGACACGCTGTCGATTGAGGTCAGCGACGACAACGCCCACATCCGCGGGCAGGATTCGCATTTTAAGATTTACACCCAGAATCCCAAGGAATTTCCGCCCATCCCGGATTTCGAGGGCGAAGCGGATTTCGAAATCCTCGGCGGGCACCTCAAGCAGCTCATCGGCCAGACGCTGTTCGCCGCGGCAAAGGAATCGACGCGTTACGCCTTCAATGGCGTGCTGGTCAGTGCCAAGGGTAAGAAAATCAGCCTTGTGAGCACGGATGGCCGACGATTGGCAATGGCTAAGGGAGACCTGGTCAGCGACAAGCTGTCAAAGGACGGCGCCAAGGCAATCGTCCCGGCTAAAGCGCTGCAACTGGTGGACAAGCTGATCGATGACCCCGAAGAGGCAGTTGGCGTGCAGCTCCGCGAAAGCCAGGTGATTTTTCACACCTCGGACGCGACGCTCACGAGCAATCTCGTCGAGGGACAGTTTCCTCCCTATGAAGACGTCATTCCCAAGGATTGCGACAAGAAAATGACCGCAGCCACGGCCGATTTCCTCTCCGCTATTCGACGTGCCGCCCTGCTGACCACCGAAGAATCCAAAGGCGTGAAGATGAGTTTCACGAAGAAGGGCTTGAACCTCACCAGCCGCAGCCCCGAGAGCGGCGAAGCCGAGGTGAACTTCGCCTGCAAGTTCGAAGGCTCAGATGTCGAAATCGGCTTCAATCCGGCATTTGTGGTTGAAGCATTGCGCGTGGTTGATACCGATGAGATCTCACTGGAACTGACCGCGGCAAATCGCCCGGGCCTGCTCAAGGGTGGTGACGCATTCCTCTACGTGATCATGCCGGTGAATTTACAGTAGTTTAGTATTATCGCATCGATTCAGATCTGCGTCTGCGGTTCGAAGGCACGGAGGCTGTCATGCTCAATTCGCTCGAGCGCGCTGAGATGGAACTCCGCCGGCTGCAGCATGCAAAAGGTGGAGCGGATCCGGTTGGCGGGGCGCTCGGGCCCGAGTTGGTTTCCTTCTTCAAACAATCGGTTCAGAAGCGACAGACAAAGCTCGGCAAGATTGCCCAATGCTGGGGCATGCTGGTCCCCGAAACCCTGACCGAGCACTGTGCCCTGGAGAGCTTCAACCGCGGCTCGTTGACGGTAGTGGTGGACAGCTCGCCTCACTTGTACGAGCTCAAACAGCTGCTTCTGGCAGGGCTTCAGCAGCAGCTTCTGATTGCCTGCAAATCGTCTGGATTACGCAAGATTGTGCTTAAGCCGGGAAGATGGTATGGGGGGGAATCGAAGGCCGAGCGGAAGCTCAAATTCGAGGGCTGAGGCGCTCGGTCGCAGCCGATGCGCCAAACGCAACCGCTTGCCAGTTATCCACGAACCGGCCCAATGCAGCAAGTGCTCGACAAACGCGCTGAATTCCAGCAGGGAATACCCCTCACGCCGTTGCGAGAGAGATGCAGGATCAACCGCCTTTGGACTTTTCCACAGGTCATGCACATGTTCAGAGCAGGCGTTTTTGGGCTGGATTTGGCGCTATAATGCCCCGCCGCTGAAAATCAAAGCTCATGTGCGGAATTGCCGGCGTCATCGCGTGGTCTGACCGTTTTCGCATCACGCGCCCGACGCTGATGGCGATGGGCGCAAGCCTGGCGCACCGTGGGCCTGACGCCGAGGGGATCTGGATCAATCACGAAGAGGAACCACGTCCGCAGAAAGCGCAGGTCGGATTGGCCCATCGGCGCCTGGCGGTGATCGACGTTCGAACCCCGGGCAAACCAGCCGTTCACGGATGGACTGGGCCGGTGGATCGTTTTCAACGGTGAGATCTACAACTTTTGCGACCTGCGCGCCGAGCTGTCCAAGCTCAAACCGGACTATGCCTGGCGCACCCGGTGCGACACAGAGGTGCTCCTGGTCGCGTACGATGCGTGGGGAGATCAATGCGTCGAGCACCTCAACGGAATGTTCGCCTTTGCGCTGTGGGATGAGCGGGCGCAATCGCTATTCCTGGCCCGCGACCGCATGGGACAGAAGCCGCTCTATTACGCTCACCATCTGCCGGACGTGATCGCCTTCGCAAGCGAATTGTCCGCGCTGCTCAAGCTTCACTGGATCGAACGCGACATCGACCCCGCCGCCCTGGCCGACTACCTGCGCTGGGGCTACATTGCCGCGCCGCGCACGATCTATCGGTCGATCGGCAAGCTGCCTCCCGGCACCTGCTTCCGCTGCGACCAGGAAAACCGGATCGACGGCCGAACCTATTTCGATCCCAACGATTCGAATCCCGGTGAATCAGACGCCGACGCCGCTGCGCAAACGCGGCATCTCGTAACGCAAGCCGCCAAACGCCGCCTGGTCGCGGACGTGCCACTGGGCTGCTTGCTCTCCGGCGGCATTGACAGCTCCATCGTCGCCGCCGCCATGAAAAGTGCGCTCGGCGACGATCACCCCCTCCAGACGTTCTCGATCGGCTTTGACAACCCGCAGTACGATGAAACCGCCCACGCCGCCGAAGTCGCAGCGCATCTGGGGACGCAACATCGCCAGTTCATCGTCAGGCCGGACGCCGCCGAGGATTTGCCCCGCCTCGCAGCTGCTTTCGGTGAACCCTTCGGCGATTCCTCGGCACTGCCCACGCATTACCTGGCGCGCGAGACGTGCCGGCACGTCACCGTCGCGCTCTCGGGCGACGGCGGGGACGAGCTTTTTGCCGGCTACGACCGCTATCGCGCCATGTGGATGGCCGCCGCATTCGACCAGATGCCCGAGCGTCTGAAGAGGATCGCGGTCAGTAAACTGTGGCAGCGCATCCCCGCCATCGCACCCAAGAACCCAATCGCCCGCGCCAGCGCCTGCTCGATTCTTTGAGCCTTTCCCCCGCCCGGCGCTACCTGTCGTACCTGAGACTGTTCACAGAGCCCATGGTTGAAGAGATCTTCGTCCAGCGGCAGGAGCTTGCCGCCGATGGGATGCCAACGGAATTCGAGCGTCTGGCCCGCACCCGCGATGTCGTCGAGGCGGCGATGGCCTTCGATCGGGTGAGCTATCTGCCGGGCGACTTGCTTTTCAAGGTGGACGCCTGCTCCATGCTCCACGCCCTGGAGGTGCGCAGCCCGTTTATGGATCACGAGCTGGTGCGCTTCGCCGCGGGCCTCTCCACGCGACAGCTTCTGGGTCAGCCGCCCAGTGCCAGAAGCCTGATGCGGACGCCCATGACCTCACCCGGCAAGCGCCTCCTGCGCGAAGCCTTCGCCAAGGATCTGCCGCCCTCGGTCTTTCGCCGCAGGAAGATGGGCTTCGCCGTTCCCATCGGCGACTGGCTGCGGACCAGCCTGCGGGCAATGCTGCAGGATTTGCTCTTTGCAAGCGATTCGTTTGCCGCCGATCATCTGAACCGTGCCGCCATTGAACGGCTCGTGAACGAGCACGAGAACCGCACCGCCGAGCACGGCCAGCGGCTCTATTCGCTCATCATGCTGGAGTTGTGGCATCGCTCGGCACGGTGAGTCTACCATTCGAGCGTTGAATGCCTGAGGAGAAACAATGCTGACACCGTCACAGGTCCAGGAGTTCGAGGAAAACGGTTACGTCGCCGGCGGAAAGGTGCTCGACGATTCAGAGATCGAGACTCTCCGTAGCGAGGTCCTGCGCGTCATCGACGAGCGCAGCCGCACGGACATTCCCCAGCCGGTGATGTGCCACAACATGGGCAAGCCCGAAGCGCCGCTCTGGCAGATCGTCAACATCTGGATGGCCAGCGCGCCGTTCGCAACGCTCTCGCGGAATGCGACGATCTGCGAAGAAGTCGCCCAGCTCCACGCGGGCGCCCGGGGCCTGCGGATGTGGCACGACCAGATCCAGTTCAAGCCGGCCGGCAAAGGCGGCGTCAATATGTGGCACCAGGATTCCCCCTACTGGGGCATCCTCACGCCCAAGGACGCCCAGGTCACGGCCTGGGTCGCGCTCGATGACGTGGACGAGGGCAACGGCTGCATGAGCATGGTGCCGCATTCCCACCAGTGGGGGAACACGATCGAATTCCTGCACACGCTCAAGCAGTACGAGGACATGAAAGGCGTGAAGGAATTCCGCGGCCACAAGGTGGAGGTCATCCCCCGGCCGGTGAAGAAGGGCCATGTCCACTACCACCACTCCCTCACCTGGCACGGCTCGCACGCCAATACCTCCGACCGACCCCGCCGCGCCGTCGCCCTGCACTACATGACTGACCAGACCCGCTGCGTCGGCCAGGGTGAGCACGTCATGAAACGCTTCGTCGAAGTCGCCGACGGCGAGCGCATGCGCGGCAAGGCGTTTCCGGTGGTGTGGGGCAGCGGGGAGTAAAAGGGAGCGCACGATTCAGCAACAGTCTTCGAATCACCGCTGACAAGCCGCGACCGTAAAGGAGCGGTCCTTGCGATCTGGAGACACCGCTCCCTTACGGTCGCGGCTCGTGAAGCATCTGAAGAACGCATTACACCCCCCGCACTTGAATTGGTGGGGCGGCGTGTGAACGATCCCAACGCGAATGTCCACCCTCGCCGCTGAATCATTGCCACTGCAACCGGACCGGCCGGGGGTCAATCCCTGGTTCATCGCGCTGACGGTGTCGATCGCGACCTTCATGGAGGTGCTCGACACGTCGATTGCGAACGTCTCGCTCGTGCACATTGCCGGCGGCCTGTCGGCGGGGCTGGATGAATCCACCTGGGTGCTGACCAGCTATCTCGTTTCCAACGCCATCATCCTGCCGGTCAGCGGCTTCTTCGCCACCTACATCGGCCGCAAGCGCTTTTACATGACGTGCGTGGCGGTGTTCACGATCAGCTCATTGTTGTGCGGGCTGGCGCCGAGTTTGACCTGGCTGATTATCTTTCGCGTGCTCCAGGGTCTGGGCGGCGGAGGCCTGCAGCCCTCCGAGCAGGCGATCCTCGCAGACACATTCGAGCCGCGGCAGCGGGGGATGGCGTTCGCGCTCTACGGCGTCGCGGTCGTCGTTGCCCCCGCGATCGGCCCGACCCTGGGTGGCTGGATCACCGACAACTACTCCTGGCGCTGGATCTTCTTCATCAACGTCCCGGTCGGCGCGCTTTCGCTGTTTCTGACCTCCCAACTGGTTTACGACACGGATTCGGCCAAGCGCGAGCAGCGCGATTTCATCCGACGCGGCGCCCGCATCGACTACATGGGCTTCGGCCTGGTCGCGATCGGCCTGGGCTTCCTCCAGATCGTGCTCGATAAGGGGCAGGAGGATGACTGGTTCGGCTCCACCTTCATCCTGACGCTGGTCATCGTCGCCGTGTTGGCGCTGGTGCTGTTCGTCATTCGCGAGCTGACGACCGATGAGCCGGTGGTCGATCTGCGGCTTCTGGGGCGGGCGAATTTCGGCATATCGAACATCGTCATGTTCGCGCTGGGGTTCATCCTCTTTGGCACGACGCAGCTTCTGCCGCAGTTCGTGCAGTCGCTGTTGGGCTATGACGCAACGCAGGCCGGCCTGGTCATCTCGCCCGGCGGCGTGGGGGTGTTTCTGCTCATGCCGGTGGTGGGGTTTCTGGTCTGCGCGTGCAGCCGCGCTGGCTGGTGCTGACGGGCGTGCTGCTCCTGGCGGGGTCCATGTGGCATATGACCGGCTTAAACCGCCAGATCACCTACTGGGATGCGGCCTGGGCACGCGTCTATCAGGCTTCGGGCCTGGCGTTCCTGTTCGTGCCGATCAACACCGTGGCGTTCACGGATCTTCCCGAAGGAAAGAGCTCCAAGGCATCGGCCCTGATCAACCTCTCGCGCAACCTGGGCGGGTCGTTCGGGATCTCGCTGGCCCAGACGCTTCTGGCCCGGCGGACCCAGTTCCATCAGACGCGCTGGTCAGCGACATGAGCTGGATGAACGCGAATTTCCGGCACGCCATCCATCACGCCGCGGAGCATTTTGTCCGCACCGGGACGCCGCCGGTCGCAGCGCAGCACGAGGCCCTGGGCGCGATCTACAGGACCGTCCTGAACGAAGCAACGATGATGAGCTACATCGACGTCTTCTGGGCGATGGCGGTGTGCTCGGTGTGCATGATTCCGCTGGTGATGCTCATGCGGAAGGTGGACCTGAAGCACGCGTCGATGGGGCATTGATAGAGAAGAAGGCACAAGGCAAAAGGTCCACACACGAAGGGAATACGGAACGATCCACGAGGAACGAGAAACGCGATCGCCGCCGCCGCGTTAAGCTGGGGGGTTTGGCTGGTACGTCATTCCGCCGGGGTGTTTAGGAGAGGCACCGGCGTCCCTGGCGGGGATCCTGGTGAACATGGCACTGGCGACACGCAGGGCGGGCTTTTGCGCCGACGGGTTTGCATGGTGTAACCACGGTGAGAGTACGGTGTGAGCCGGTTGTTTTGCACAAGCGCATGTTGATATGTTGTGCGGTTTCGATGCGGCCCTTTCTGTGAGATTTGCCAGGGGATCGGCCAAGCGGCAGGAAGGCGAGGCGCAAAGGGTGCCTTTGGGACGCTATTGGCACGGCGGTGAGACCGGCGCGTGGTCATCAACCGTGGCGAAACGGCGCTACGCAATCCCAGCCGAGGTGTTGTCAGTGTCTAAGTCGCTCCATCATGCGGTCGGAAAGCCGGATGAGCTTCGGGTGCTTATTGCGGCCGGCGTGCCACTGGAAGAGCGCGACGAGGACGGCTGCACGGCGCTGTTCATGGCGGCGTTTGGCGGGGGATAACGCGTCTCAGGCCCGGATCGGCCGGTGACGGCGGCATGGGCCTCGCGTGCGGGTTGAAGAGGCAGAGGCTGAACGGGCTCGTTTTAAACGTCCGTGGAGGACCGTTGAAGTTCTTTACACGTGAATGGCTTTGCGGCGATATGACCGACGAGCAGGCGGGCGAGATCGCCGCCGCTTACTGGCGACATATTGACAAGCTCGATCTGCCAGAGCCTGTGCGGGAGCTGGCCCACCTCAACCCGCATGATGCGTACATCCTGGATGTTGAGCACGAAGCAGCCGGTCGCGTACTGCGTCTTCGCCTTCGCTGCGGTGATTTGCCGATGGGATACTTCGATGCCTTATTGAGCTTTTCGGGGGTGACCATCCCATCGGCTCACCTCGCGAGGCTCGTTGAAGCAAGACGACCTGCCGAGTTCGAGATTTTATACGATGAGGTCGACCGTGCAGACGCCGGTCGCTTTGAGTATCGGCTGTTGCTGCACCCGGTGGGCGAGGTTGCGATCCTCTTTGAGGACGCAGCCATCGCTAAGCGTCCCGTGGCGGGCCGACAGGCGGTATAAGGCGCCACGCAGGGACGCGGTGCCCCAAAGGTAGCCGGAGAATGACATGTCAATCGCGGATGAATCACGGCTGGTTCCGATCCCCAACCTCCGGGAGTGGTACCCGGACCTGAATTTCTCCGGCTGTGCTGAACTGATCACCGGCGGGGAGCCAATCTTCATTACGGATCCGATCTACCTGGCCGATGTCTACAACGCGAACGACGACCTGGTCGCGACTTACCTGCGCCAGAACGCTGTGATCGTGTCGGATTTTGGCGGTGATTCGGCGGCGCCGGTCTGGTGGGAGCCGCCATTCCTGGCCGTGCCAACGTCACAGCATGTTCAGGTGCGCATGTCGCCGGGGGCCACACAACTCGCCGAGGAGATCGTGCGTGATTCTGCCTCGTTTGTCTTCATAGCGATGAACGACGAGATACCGACGGCACTGCGGGAGAAGATCGACCAAGCCGAGGAAGTGGAGGACGGAGCGCGGCTCCGGCTGCCGGCGGGGAGGTACACCTTTTACCTTGAGCAGTTCCCGCCCAGCGAGGAGCACAAGCAGTGGCCGCATTGGTATCGGAATGTCGTCGCCCGGTGGGATGGTGGCGGAGCTTGAACAGACGCCGCGAAGCCGGAAGGGGGTGCAGACCGGGTGTGATTCGAGATTCATCACTGCGCTCAGAATGACAGGGCATTCAATGCGTGGCAGCGCTGGCGGCCGCCACTGAGGCAAACCCACGGCAGAGCCATGGGCTTTTGGGGTTGGTGGATGGCGTTGCGGGCGCGGAGCGAAATTCTAAAGCGGGTCCGTGACACTTTGGGCGGCCGATTTTAGGGTTAAGCTGTTTGTCGGTGGGATTTGCTTCAAGAAGGAAGCCATGCCGGCACGCAGGACCCGTCAGGAAGCACGTCAAAGCGTGATCGATGCGTTCATGGCCTCGTTGGACAAGGTGATTGCAGCGGAGGATTCGGCTCCGCTCAAGGGTCGGACGTTCCTGGACTGGGAAAAGCAGACGACCCGGACAGAGGTGCGTTCGCCGGAAGGGGTGGTGGTGATTGAGAAGCAGCACTGCCGCTGTCGTTGTGGCGACGGGTCTTTTTCCCCCTCAGAACCGTGACTGGGCATTGCCATCCGAAGCGTTGCTGACGCCGCGTGCGGCCGAGCGTTTGAGCCGAGAGGCGGCGGTGCAGGCATTCGACCATGCTGCCCGGGCCTTATGCATCGACGGGTGCATGGAAGCGTTGGACGGCAAGCAGGTGCAACGCTGGAGCGAAGCGGAAGTGCCGGCGTACGAAGAGGGGCACAGGTCCCCGTGTCCGGCCAACGAGCCGCAACTGCTGGTGGTGCGAATGGGACGGGGGCCGCTGCCACGACAGCGCTAAGAGCCTGTTTCAGTCCAGGACTGCGGCCAACACATGAGTAGGCAAGGGCTTACGGACGATCCAGCGCTGAAGTGCTCAAAGGGCCCCTCTGGCTGCTTGGCCGGTGCGGCAAATTGTCATGTTCGGACCGATATGTCGTCAGATGGGGCAAAAACCGGGTTGGGGGAGGAGTGGGGAGGGTACGGTACTACAACGGTGAGAGTACGGTGTGGGCCGGGAGGGGATTTGGGCGCAACTTGGGAGCGGAATGTCCTCTGCTGGGATGCTTCACCAACGGGCTGGTGATCATGTTGCCTGGATGAGATGGGCCATGCTCCTACCCTTAGCGCAGGGTTCAAACCCGGCCGTCGAAAGGCGTTGCCGAAGCGACCCGGAGGCCCTGTGGGGCTTGCGGCGAGTCAGGGCTGTGGAGCGACGTGGGCTTCGGCAGGCCGAGGGGGTCATCGGGATGGGAGATGGCGGCAACTGGCTGGACCCGGTCTTGGAGCGGAACCGAACCGCTCTGGAGTCCAGCCGGCATCGAAGCGGTGCTGATGTTACGCGTGAACTGGATCAGCCAGGACCAACGCTGGGAGAGACATTGGGCCAATCGGCCTGCGTACGTCAAATGAACGCCGCCTGAAGTGTCATGGACCCCTTCCGCGGGGCGCGTAATTCGCCAGCTTTGCAACACGGCGGGGGTGGATAGAATTTGGCCTCTGCTGTAAGAGGGCGTAACGCCTTCAAGTAAAGGCTCTTTCAAGCGACAGGACCACACCATGGCAAACAAGCGAATCGGCATCCTGACCGGCGGCGGCGACGTCCCCGGGCTTAACTCGGTCATCAAGTCGGTCGTTTACGGCGCAACCGCGCAGGACGGCTTCGAAGTCATCGGCATTCGCCGCGGCTGGAAAGGGCTGACCGACCTGGCGGCAGACGGGTCGCTGGATCGCGAGTTACTCATCCCGCTGAACCGGGAGAACACCCGCACCGTCGAGCGCACGGGCGGCACCTTCCTGCACAGCTCGCGCACCAATCCCTCGAAGATGAAGATTGAGAAGATCCCCGAGCAGGTCAAGAGCCGAATTGGCAAGTGCAAAGAGACCAAGCCCGGCGTGCTCGATCTGACGCCGGTGGTGACGGAGAACCTGCAGCGGCTGAAGATCGACTATCTCGTTACCATCGGCGGCGACGACACGCTGAGCTATTCGGCCGTGCTCGACCGCGCGGGGTTTCCGGTCATCGCGGTGCCCAAGACCATGGACAACGACGTGCAGAACACGGAGTACTGCATCGGCTTCTCCACCGCGCTGACGCGTGCGGTCGAGGCCATCAACCGGCAGCGCACGACGGTGGGCTCGCACGAGCGCATCGGGATCTTTCGCATCTTCGGGCGCGATGCGGGATTCACCGCGCTCTACACGGCGTACGTGTCCAGCATTCGCTGCTGCATTCCCGAGGTGAAGTTCGACCTGGAGAAGCTCTGCGCAGCTCGTGGAGGATAAACGCGACAATCCCAGCCATTATGCACTGGTGCTGATGAGCGAAGGGGCGGCCTGGAAGGGATACACCGTACAGGAATACGGCGACGCCGATGCCTTCGGACATCGCAAGAAGATGAACGTGGGCGAAGTCTTCAGCGATGAGCTCAAGAAGCGTACCGGCGAGGAGACGACGGTTTCCGACCTCACCTACGCGCTCCGCTCGGGCGAGCCGGACTTCCTCGACAAGATGATCGCCACGACCTTCGCGACGATGGCGTTTGAGTGCGTCGCGAGCGGCGCGCATGGCCGGATGATGGCGATCCGCAACGGATGCTATACGGATACGGACATCCCGGATCCGAAGCTCGGACCGCGATCGGTGGATGTGCAGACGATGTACAACGCCGAGCGCTTCCGGCCGAGCTATCTGTCGAAGAAAGGACTGCCGATTTTCCTCACGCGGGTGTAGGTGCCAGGCTCTCTTCAAGAGCCCGAGCCCTTACCAATGGCAAAGCGGCGTGTCTAGCGGTAGTGTCCCGGTTGCGCATGCGTCTTGTTCGCCTTGTTTTGCTGACGTTGCTGATCAGCGGCGCCATTGCCGCGGGCGCGTGGGCACAGGTCTTCCCCGGGGGCAAGGCGCCCGAGAAGAATCTGCTGCTGGTGGATGTGGATGAGCAGCCGCGGGAGGTGCAGTTTCTGGTCTATGCCCTTGAGGGGCTGGTCAACCGGGACAGCCCGCGGATTTATGTGAAGGATGACCGCTACGAGGGAGGCGTGGATCAGACGCTGGCGAGACGGATCTCCGACTGGGCGATTCCGGTGCTCGAGCAGCGCGGGCATACGTTCGAGCCAGTCGCCAACTGGCGCTCGCTGCTGGAGAAGTTCAAATCGAGCTATTCGGTGGTGCTGGTTTACGATGACGCCGCGTGGCGCAATCCGGACCTGGCGGATCAGATCAACATCGTCACGGCGCTGTGTGCCACGCGCTCGCTGTTGCCGGTGACGGCCCAGCTGAACGAGAAGTTGAAGCTGCCGGTGGTGATGGATGTCCGGGGGAGGTGGAAGAGTGCCGAGGAAGCGTATCGCTGGGCGGTTGGGGATGATGCGCTGAAGCGCGCGATCAACCACAAGATCCTGGCCCACCGGCATCCGTGGTCGCTGTACATGACGGATTATCTGGTGGCCGAGTCAATCCTTCCCGTGTGGATCGGCAAGGACTGGGGAAATGATGATTCGCTCTCGAAGCTTCAGCAGGATTTGTTTGCGCTGACGCCGGTGAATACGCCGGTGATCGGATCATGGCAGGGCAAGTGGCCTGAGAGTCCGAGGAATTCGTCGCTGGTGGGAATGGATGAGGCGGCGCTGGTGAGGTTGTGTTCGGCGAGCGGGAAGTTTTTCCTTCCGTGCGTCTCGGGCGGGAATTTTTCGGTTCATGCGGGGATCGATGTTCCGGAGCTCAGGCAGAAGCCGAAGGAATTCCGGACGTTCGATCCACAGAAGGTGTATGTGACCTTCATCGCCTCGGACGGCGGCGACGTCTCGGCGTTTATGCTGATTCGGCCGTTATTGTGGAACGACCCGAATCGCGGCAAGGTGCCGCTGGGCTGGACGTTTCCGCCCTGTTTGCTGGACCTGGCGCCGCACATCCTGGCGGCGTATTACGCGGATGCATCGCAGGATGACTGCTTCGTGGCGGGGTGCTCGGGGCTGGGATTTGTCATGCCGCCTTATGCGGCGGTGACGAAGGATCCCAAGAAGGTGCTGGCGGATTATCTGGATTTGACGAGCAAGTACCTGACTGGCACGGATGCGCATCTGCAATGGAACTGGTGGACCGATGCGGCGATGACGCATGCTTTGCGCGGGAATTGCCGCTGGATGGGTTGTTCGTGGATCTGCGGCCGTTCAGGGGGAGCTATCGCGATTCGATTCGGATGGTCGGGCCGACGAGCCGACCGGTGGCGGTGATCCGGAATTCCGGGTCGGCGAGCAATGGCTTGGCGAGCGAGACGGAGATCCGGCAGATCGCAAATGCGATTGAGTTGCGTGCGGGTTGGCTGGATCGTCCGCGGTTTGTGTTTGTGGGCTTCAACGGATTGACGGGGACGCCGACAAATGTGCTGCGAGTGGCGCAGGCTGCCCAGGGATTATGTGGTGGTTCGGCCGGATGAGTTCGTGCATTTGTATCAGGAGGCGATGGAGCGGCAGGTTAACTCGCGTGGGAGCGAAGAGCGGCTGATTTTTCAGACGCACGCCCCTTATTCGCCGCGGCTTCGGCTCGATGCCGACGTTGCGGTCTGCTATGGGATCGATTCGACGCTTCAGGAGTCGCATCGAATCGTGGCGCAACGCCGGTTACGGGGTTCACTGCATGACGGGTGTCGCCTGGGGAGACTATCAGGACTATCTCTATGGCCGCTGGGACGGGGTGAAGCACGATGACGAAGTGCAGACGGATGCGAAGGGGGAAAAGATCAGTCACGCGGGCGGCGCGTACTACATTTCGCCTGGCGAGACGTTCGGCAAGTATCTCATGGCGGCCGTAAAGTGCGCGATTGACGCAGGCGCGACGGCGATTCATCTGGAAGAGCCGGAGTATTGGGCCCGCGGGGTATTCGCCGAATTTCAAGAAGGAATGGAAGAGCTACTACGGCGACGACTGGCAGGCGCCGGATTCATCGCCGGATGCGCAATATCGGGCCAGTAAGCTCAAGTATTATCTTTACCGCCGGACGCTCTCGCAGATCTGCGATTTCGTGCATGATTATTCGAAGCAGATCGGTGGCGAAGTGCCGTGCCATGTTGCGACGCACTCGATGATCAACTATGCACACTGGGGGATCGTGTCACCGGAAAGCTCGCTCGGTGAGGTCGGGTGCGACGGTTATATCGCGCAGGTCTGGACCGGGACGGAGCGCTCGCCCAACGTGTACGACGGCGTGAAGAAAGAGCGGGCGTTCGAGACGGGCTTCCTGGAATACGGACAGGCAGAGAATCTCGTGCGCGAAACCAACCGGCGCATCTGGTTTCTGCACGATCCGGTCGAAGATGATCCGAACCATTCATGGGCGGACTACCGGGCCAACTGGCAGAGCACCGTTGTGGCATCGCTGATGCACCCCGATGTCTGGCGGTACGAGACAATGCCCTGGCCGACGCGCATCTGGGAGGGATCACATCCGACCATGGAGGTTTCGCAGCCCAAGCCGGGCGAGAAGATCGACATGGAGAAGATCCCGCATGCGTACGAGACGGAGATCCAGGCGGTCGATGCGGCACTGGGGGACATGCGGCAGAGCAATGTAAGTTGGGAGGTTTCCGGGACGCGGGGAATCGGCATCCTCGTTTCGGACACGATGATGTTTGAGCGAGGGGAGCCGAACGCGTCCGATCCGGATCTGAGCAGCTTCTTTGGGTTGGCGCTGCCGCTGGTGAAGGCGGGGATTCCGGTGACGCCGGTGCAGCTTGAGGATCTCGCCAAGCCGGGATTTCTGTCGCCGTTCAAAGTGCTGCTCCTGACGTATGAGGGACAGAAGCCGCCGAAGCCGGAATTGCATGAGGCGCTGGCGCAGTGGGTGAAGAGCGGCGGAGCGCCGGTGGTCGTCGACAACGACAAGGACCCTTACAACGCGGTGAAGGAATGGTGGAATACAGGGAAGGACCACTACAAGACGCCGCGGCGCAGCTGTTCGAGCAGCTTGGGATCGCGCCGACCGCGGCGGGGCTCTCGAAAGTCGGCGATGGGGTAGTGCTGTTCGTGAAGGAATCGCCGGCGGCACTGGCGCATGATCCAAACGGCGCAGACCAAGTCCGGCGATACGCCGCCCAGGCGTGCGAAGCGATCGGGTTGAAGTATGAGCAAACACCGTCGCTGGTCCTTCGCCGGGGGCCTTATGTCATCGCCGCCGGTCTGGATGAGGCGGCGGAGGCGGGTCGCTGGCCACGGGTGTTGAAGGGCCGATTTCTGTCGTTGTTTGATGAGGGCATTCCACTGGTGACGGACCCGGCGATCGAAGCGGGCAAGCGTTACCTGTTTGTGGACATCGATCGGTGCGGCCCGGCGCCGCGCGTGGTGGCATCGGCGGGGCGGGTGGCGCAATCCGGCAGTCAGCGCTGGCACGTTCGGTTTCCATTGCGAGGGGATTGAGAATACGCAGGCGGTTGTCTGCGTTCTGCTGGCGCAAGCTCCGCGGGAAGTCGAAGTCAATGGGAAGAAACTGGATGCCTCGATGTGGCAGTTTGATGGCCGGATTCTGAGGCTGCGCTTTGAGAATCAGCCCGCGGGCGTCGAAGTGAAGGTCCGGTTATGATCTGAGCCCTCGTGTCTTCCACCGAGGAAATGCCCGAACCAGCCACCCTGACCGATCAGCCTCCGCGACGCAAACTCTGGCGGATCGGGACGCTGGTCTACACGGCGGGGGGCCTTTCGGCGTTGTTCTTCTGGCTGCTGTGGGGGGATTTCACGCTGGCGTTCAAGGACCGCTCGATAAACCCGACGCTGCAGAAGCTGCTGCAGCTGTACCATGCGTCGGCGTTTCTCGGGGCGATGCTCCAGAGCTTTCTGCCGCCGCTGATCTCGATCCTGCTGATTCCCGTGATCAGTTACAAATCCGACCGCCACCGCGGCTCGTTCGGACGACGCATCCCCTTTCTGCTGCCGCCGACGATCCTCGCCGCCCTGATGATGGTGTCGCTCGGATACAGTCCGAAGATGGGCAGCGCGGTCTACCGGATGCTGCACGGAGCGTTTCTCAACGAGAACCAGTGGATTCTCCTGTTCATCGGCATTTCCTGGAGTCTGTTCGAACTGGCGTCGCTGACCTGTGGCGCCGTTTTCGGCTGGCTGATTGCGGATGTGGTGCCGCACGCGGTGCTCGGGCGGTTTTTCGGGATGTTTCGGGCACTGTCGCTGATCGCCGGAATGATCTTCGGCCAGTACATCTTCGGCTACGTGGCCGAGCATTTTGAGATGATCTTCCTGGTGATTGCGGTGCTGTACGGCGTGAGCTTCAGCATGATGTGCCTGAAGGTCAAAGAAGGAGATTATCCGCCGCCGGATCGGAAACCGGCGCAGCGGCCGTTCGCCTCGCCTGGCACCCATGTGCCCGGGCCCTTCCGAAACCTGGCCAGCGCCGTCGAAGTTTACGTCCGCGACTGTTTCAGCAAGCCGTATTACCTCTGGTTTTTCGTCTCCTTTGCGCTGGTGAACGTCGCGTTCGCCCCGATCAACCTTTATTCGCTGTGGTACGCCACATCGCTGGGCATGAGCGACACGTCCTATGGCCACTTAATGGCCATCCAGCTCGGCTGCTCGCTGCTGCAGGCGTTTCCGCTGGGCTGGCTGGCGGACAGGTTCCATCCGATCCGCGTGACGATCTTCGCCATCGCGAGCTATGCGGTGCTGACGCTGCTGGCGTTTTTCTTCGTGCATAACGCTTTGACCTTCGCGGTCGCGTTTGTCTCGACGGGGACGGTGGCGGGGATGTGGCTGACGGTGACCGCTCCGCTGGGTCCCACGCTGTTGCCCAAGAGCAAGTATGCCAGCTACGCCAGTGCGCTGGGGATCATCAACGCCGTGGGCGTCATGATCGGCGCCCCGCTGGTCGGGCGGGTTATGGATTATCTCAACCCGGGCCTTGAGGTGGAACACTACGACTACCATTACATCTATCTCTGGGCGAGCGCATTCATGAGTCTGCGCTCGTGGCGATGCTCGTGGTCTATCGGAAGTTCATGAAGTACGGGGGGCCAGCCGGTTACGTTGCGCCGGAGTGATCTTCAGAGGGTGGATCCCTGGTATTTGCCCTCACCCCTGCCCTCTTCCGAAGAGAGAGGGAGGGCAGCGGGGGGGGAATCATGCGCTGACGATGTGGTCGCGCTTGCCCTTCACATCGCGCAGGGCGTTTCTGGTGTCGATGACGAGCCTGGCGTTGTCGGCGATCATCTGCCAGTCGTAGGCGCTGTGGTGGGTGGCAATGAGGACGCAGTCATAATCGTGCAGCGACTGGGCGGAGAGGGTGATGCTCTGCATCTGAAGATCGTGGTGGCGCATCTTGTGGGTGCGGGCGACGTGGGGGTCGTGGTAGTCGACGCCGGCACCCAAATGCTCGAGCTTTTCGATCAGCTCGAAGCTGGGGGATTCGCGGACGTCGTCCACGTCCGGCTTATAGGCCAGGCCCAGGACCAGGATCCTGCGCCCTTGACGGCTTTGCCGTGGTCGTTGAGGGCGAGGGCGGTGCGGTTGACGACGTACTCGGGCATGGAGCGATTGACCTCGCCGGCGAGCTCGATGAAGCGGGTTGCCTGGCCGACTTCGCGAGCTTTCCAGGTGAGGTAAAAAGGGTCGATGGGGATGCAGTGCCCGCCGAGACCCGGGCCGGGGTAGAAGGCCTGAAAGCCGAAGGGCTTGGTCGAAGCGGCGCGGATGACCTCCCAGACGTCGATGTCCATCGAGGTGAGCACCATCTTCATCTCGTTGACCAGCGCGATGTTGACGGCGCGGTAGATGTTCTCCAGGAGCTTGGCGGCCTCGGCGACTTCGGCGGTGGAAACCTGGATGACCTGCTTGACCGCTTTCCTATAAAGCGAGAAGGCGATGTCTCCCGAGACGGGATCGATGCCGCCGACAAGCTTGGGAATGGTCTGGGTATTGAAGTCCTTGCGGCCGGGGTCTTCGCGTTCGGGGGAATAGGCGAGGAAGAAATCCTTCCCGCACCTGAGTCCGCGGGCTTCGAAGCGGGGGAGCATGATCTCGCGCGTGGTGCGCGGATAAGTGGTCGATTCCAGCACAATGAGCTGGCCGGGGCGGAGGGTTCTGGCGATGTCGTCGGCCGTCTGCTCGACGTAGGAGAGGTCGGGTTCGAGGTGGGTGCCCAGCGGCGTGGGGACGCAGGAGATGATGACGTCCGGTTCGACGAGACGGGAGAAGTCGGCCGTCGCGCTGAACGCGCCCGGTGCCTGCCATGTCGCGGACCATCTCGGCCCCGAGATGCTTGAGGTAATTCTCCCCCCTTCCCAGCGCATCGATCTTGGTCTGGTCGACGTCGAATCCCATCACCTTGAAGCCGGCGGCGTGGAAGGCATGGAGGAGGGGAAGGCCGACGTAACCGAGGCCGATGACGCCGACGACGGCACTGTTGTTGTTGATCTTGTCAGCAAGGGTCATGAAGCCAGCATCCTCACAGCTCAAAGTTGAAGTGCGACATGGTAACGAGCGGGAGGCACTTCTTGTAGCGCTGCTTGCACGCCAGGCAGTGCAAATTATCAGACGCGGTGCGATTCGGTTCACGCTTCCGAGATCCGGACGCTCCCCGCCGCGGGTTAAGTGCGGTGGAACCAGGGACGATGAAGCCGGTAGTGAAGCGGGAGACTGCCGCCGGGATGTCGAGGCGGCGTTCCCAAGCGACGAGCCCGCCGTTCGCGCCTACGACCGCGTAGCTTGCGACGCAGACAACCGATGGGAGAGAGATGCCCGCGACTACTGCAGCCGCGGGCGTTCTGTTCTGCCGCAACGGAATACGACGCCGGGGCGCAGCGATCACCGAGACAGACCGGAGCGATCGAAGGGACCTTCGCGGCGATCCCTGCGCCTCAGTGCCGTATTTGTTTCCCTAGCCCGCCAGCATCCTGGCCTTCCGCCGGGCTTCGCGGTCGGCGTCGAGCCAGTTCTGATTGGGTTTGGCGGGATCGCCGTACTGGTTTGCGCCTTTGTCCTTTCCGCGGGCGAGGTAGATCTGGAAGGCGCCGAACGAGTCTCCCGGGCGGAATTTGCTGCTGGCGGGGACGTAGCGCATGGTGTAGCCGCAGCGCCGCATGTTGCTGGTGTTGGCGTCGGAGCCATGGATCAGCTTGGCGTGGTGGATCGAGCAGTGGTTTGGCTGTAGCACGCAGTTGACGGCCTTGGATTCGTCGATCAGGTCCTTCTTGATCTCCGTCGTGAAAACTTCCTTGCTCGCGTCCTTCACCGCTTCGTACTGGGAATATCCGTTGTGGTGCGTCCGCGGAATGACCTTCATGCAGCCATTGGCCGGCATCGAAGGATCGATCGCCAGCCACACCGTCACCACCTCCATGGGATCGAGCACCCGGCCCCAGTAGGCCGAATCTTCATGCCAGGGGACGCGCTTGCCGACGCCGGGCGGCTTGGCGATGAAGTGACTCGACCAGAGCGCGATGTCCGGCCCGATCAGCGACTCGACGATGTCCAGCACGGAATCATCGAAGAGCCACTCGAACAACTTGGTGTCCTCAAAGTGAGGCACGTCGAAATGCTCCGGCGACTTGCCGGTTTTTTTGCAGAACTCAACGACTCTTTCCTCGAAATGGTTCTTGAGCGCATCGAACTTGGGCTGCGGAAAGACAGACTTGTCAAATAGCAGGTATCCTTCTTCTTTGAAAAACCTCACCTGTTCCGGCGTAAGACGACCGAGCATGCAAATTCCTTGAAATAAAAAGTGGTGGAGAAGTTATACGGCATTTACGCCATTCTCGCGCGGCACGTTGAGCGGCTCCGCTTGGGGGGGGGCGCGTCTGTGTGGCCTGCTATTTGGAGAGAATCCGGATGGCCACCGTTGGCTAAAAATTGCGATTGTGACCCGTGGGGCGGGCGGTTTTGGGGTCGGAAGCTCAACGGTATTGGTACGGTGTGAGTACGGTGTAACCCGGCAGCAGGCCAGGCGGCGGTGGCTTGGTCCTCCTGACCGTGGGCGCAAGCGGTTTACGGCGTGATCGGCCTCGCGGCTGGCCGGGGATCGTTGGGGTCGCGTGCCGGCACTTCGGCGACAGCGCCCGCGCTTCTTCAACGCCACCTGTTGCCAGGTGCGCCGGGCGGATCCGCATTTCGCACGGTTGCCCAGCGCCGATCAGTACACGTCGTTGCGCTGGATGTCGTACTCTTCGGGCATTTCGGACTTCTTGACGACGCTGATGTACCCATCCGATTCCAGCACGGCTTCTTCAATTTCGCGGAGCTCGTGAACGCCCTGTTTCCGCAGGATGTGGCGCAGCTCACTGACGGTCAGAAGCTCCTTGGCCAGATGATCGTGCAGGATCTGGCCGCGATGAATCAGGAGCGTCGGCCGGCCCTGCACCAGCATTTCCAGCTTTCGCGATTTGTAGGTCAGCCAACTGAACAAGTGGGTGAGCAGGATCAGCACTGCCGCCAGCAGCAGGCCGCCCACCAGTGAATTGTCCCCGCCGTTCATCGAGTTCTGCACGGCGTTGCTGATGAGTAGCAGGGCTACGAACTCCGCCATCCCCATTTGCGCGACCTGGCGCTTGCCGGCGATCCGCAGAAGGATGAGGACGCCCAGCCAGGCAATGACGGCGCGGATGACCAGGTCGTACCAGGCCACCTGCGGAACCAGAAGATCGCGCCAAAGGGCATTCATGAAAGGAACGGGTCGATAGTGTAGTGAAATTCTTCACAGATCCGTATAGGATTCCCCACCTTATGCCCCGAATCACCGTTGACGGTAAGCTGGTCGAGTGCAAGGAAAGGCAGATGATCCTCCAGGCATGCCTCGATGCCGGGCATCCGTTGCCGCATTATTGCTATCATCCGGGTCTGTCGATTCCCGCTTCGTGCCGGATTTGTCTGGTGGAAGTTGAGGGCCTGCCGAAGCTTGTGCCAAGCTGCCAGACGCCCGTGCGGGATGGGATGGTCGTGCATTCCACCAGCCCCAAGGCCATCGCCAACCAGAAGCAGGTCATGGAATACCTGCTGATCAACCACCCGCTGGACTGCCCGGTCTGCGACCAGGCGGGCGAATGCTATCTTCAGGACTATTCCTACCAGTACGGTCGCAGCCAGTCCCGATTCGAAGAAGACAAGGTCAAGAAGCCCAAGAAGGATGTGGGCCTGAACGTCCTGCTTTACAACGACCGCTGCATCATGTGCACGCGCTGCGTGCGGTTTACCCGCGAAGTTTCGGGCACGTCCGAGCTTTTCGTCGAAGGTCGCGGGAGTCGCGAAGAGATCAGCATTTTTCCGGGTAAGCCGCTGGACAACAAGCTTTCGGGCAACGTCGTGGATCTGTGCCCGGTTGGGGCTCTGCTGGACAAAGACTTCCTGTTCAAGCAGCGCGTCTGGTTGCTCAAGGAGACGCCGTCGATCAGCCCCGCCGACGCTGGCGGTGAGAACATTTACCTCCATCACAACGAAGCCATCGTTTATCGCATCAAGCCGCGATTCAACGCCGAGGTCAATCAGTGGTGGATCAGCGACGACACACGTTATTCCTACAAGGCGGTTCACGATGAAGGCCGCTTGAGCGGCGCCCGCAAGACACAGTACGGCTCGCAGGTGGAAACCGAATGGACCACCGCGCTGAATCTGGCCGATCGCGGGTTGCGCGATCTGGTTAAGGAAAGCGGGCCCGGAAGCCTCTACGCCATGCTTTCACCGATGATGGCGTGTGAAGAGGCCTGGCTGCTTGGCACCTACATCCGCTTGATCGATCCGCAGGCGGTGCTGGTCGTGGGCCCCGTCCCGACCGCGGGTGAAAACGAGGTCTTCAAGAACCAATACACGGGTCAGGCGACCTTTACGATCCAGGCGGAAAAAGTGCCCAATGCGAAGGGCATCCGGCGAGTCATCGAGATGCTCGGCGGTCCCACTGCGGAATTCGCGGCGTTTGCGAAACTTGATACGCCGGAGCTCAAGAAGCTCAAGGGAGGCTGGATTGTCGGCGGGTATCTGTCCGCTTGGCTTCCCAAGGACCAGCCGGCGATCTTTAAGCGCGGCTTTAAGGTCGTGCAGGACATTCTCTCCAGCGCCATTGCCAACTCCGCAGACGTGCTGTTGCCCGCCGCCGCCTGGGCGGAGAAAGACGGCTGCTGGGAGAATTTCGCGGGCAGGATTCAGGCCTTCGCGGCTGCCATCGCTCCGCCAGATGGAGCGCGTCGCGAGGGCGATGTGTACTACCGCTTGCTGGACCGCAGCGGCTTTTACGATGCTGCCTGCGTCCGGCGTGATATGGGTGAACCGTTTGCCGCGGTCACGGTGCCGGCCGCAAGCGCCGCCGAGCCGGCGCCGGAGTTTGTGGAACTATAGGATCGGCCGTACCGCTGAAAGCCTGACTTACAGCAATTGCATGCGCGAATCCACCGGTCGAGTTTCGCTACCGCTGCTGCTTTCCGCAGTCGTTGTGGTGTCGACGATCAGCGGTTGCCGCAGCGGCGCCGCGAAGGCTGCCTCGGCAGCCACGCATCCCAGCCGCGCCGACGGGACAAGTTTTCAGCACGATCATTTCTCGCTGGTCTATCCCAATGGGTGGACCAGCCGAAAAGGAGACGATCCGCACGACGTGCTGACAATCGACGCGAAAGCTGGCGATCAGAATGGCGCCGAGGTGACGGTTACAGTTCCGCACCTTCCGCCGCATATTCCGGGCATCATTCCGCTGCCTGCCGTCGAAGACGGCTACGTCAAAGACGTGAAGAAACGGATGAGCAACGTTAACGAAGCGCAGTCGAAGCATGTGAAGATCGACGGCGCCGACGCCCGGCGGTTTGTCATCACGGGCCAAAAGGATAAGCAAGATCGCAAGATGGTTGTCATCACCAGTGTCAAAGGCGACCATCTTTACATCATCAGCGGAGAGGCACCGCTCGATCGCTATTCGACCGTTCGGTCGGCCGTTGATCAGGTTGTGCAAACGTGGAAGTGGAAATGAGCTTTATTGAACGAATCCCCGCCTGGGTCTGGATCGCTATCATCGCACACTTTGCGATCCTTGGTTGTGTTGCCTATCTCATTCTCCTGGAGCGCAAAATCGCCTCCTGGGTACAGGACCGCGTCGGGCCGAACCGCGTGGGCCTGGGTTTCGGTATCATCCCTGTGCTAAAGGACATGCATATGGGTGGTCTGGGTCAGCCGCTGGCCGATGGGCTCAAGTTCATCCTGAAGGAAGATTATCGTCCCGCCGGGGCCGACCGTTATCTTTTCACCATTGCCCCGGCGGTGATGGTGTTGGTCGTTATCGTCTCCATCGCCGTGCTTCCCTGGGGCGGAGTCAAGCAGAGCACCTATCGCGTGGACATCACCCATGCGACCAATGTGGATGAGACCGTCCGCGCGAACATCCCATGGATGGTCACTGTCGTCGATCAGAAGGTTGAAACCGAGCAGGTGCCCGCCGGCGAAAACTACGTCATCAAGAAATACGACGTCGTTACCTACCAGTATCCATTCCAGATCGCCAACCTGAACATCGGCGTGCTGTTCATTCTCGCTACACTGTCGCTGGCGGTTTACGGCGTCGTTGTCGGCGGCTGGGCGTCGAACAATAAATACTCCTTCCTCGGCGGGCTTCGGGCTACCGCAAACATGATCAGCTACGAAGTCCCGATGGGCCTGACCATCCTCACCATTGCGATGATGTTCGGCACGTTGAATCTTGCCGATATCGTTCAGCAGCAGGCCCATTACTGGGGCGGGTGGATCCCGGCGTGGAACGTCTTCTGCCAGCCGGTGGCATTTTTACTGTTTCTCGTCTGCATCCACGCCGAAGCCAATCGTCTTCCCTTCGACACGGCCGAGGCCGAGCAGGAACTCGTCGGCGGTTACCACACCGAATACAGCTCGATGCGATTTGCCCTGTTTTTCCTGGGTGAGTACGCCGGTATGGTTACGACCAGCGCCCTGTGCGTCGCCCTGTTCTTCGGTGGCTGGCACCTGCCCTGGATCGAATGGCTCTGGCCGGCGCTGGCGGGCAACGTGAGCGCTGCACATCCCGCCCTGACGACATCCATGATCGCATGCATCGTCCGCTCGCTGGTCTTCTTTGGTAAGACACTGGTGATCATTGCTGTCTTCATGTGGGTGCGCTGGAGCTTGCCTCGGTTCCGCTTCGACCAGATCCTCAACCTTGCCTGGCGGGCGCTGATCCCGATCACCACGTTCCTGATGGTGGCAACCGCGATCACGATGTGGGGGCTGGGGCCGGGCTTCCTGGGCAACATGATGCGGGTGGGCGGACGGATGGCCGCGATTCTGTTCGGCGTGAACATCGGCGTGATCATCGTTACCGCGATCGCGAGTTTCATTATTCCGGCAGCCCCGCCGACCAACCGGAAGATTGCGATCCCCGGCAGCCGGTTTACCAGAACGCCATTACCCGTGCCGGCGGTTTAATACGCACGATGATCTTATGAGCGATGAACTGACCAAAGATTGGATCGAACTCGTCCCCGGTATCCGGCGCAAGACGGTCGCCGCCGGCGAGCGGATGATGCAGGTCGTAGTCTGGCTGGCCAAAGGCGCCAAGCTTCCCGAGCACGCCCACGTCCACGAGCAGATCGCCGCTGTGACCAGCGGCAAGATGCGCTTCATCGTTGCCGGCGAAGCGCGAGACTTCTCCGCCGGCGAATCGGTCATGCTCAGGAGCAATGTCCCCCACAGTGCCGAAGCGCTAGAGGAAAGCTGGCTGCTCGATACCTTCAGCCCGCTCCGCGAAGACATGTTGAAAGCCGATGCAGAACATGCGTCAAAGGCACGCTAGGATTGGATAAGCCATGAAAGATTCTGACGTACTGGTCCTGAAAGAACCCAGGCTCTCGCTGGCCGATCAGTTCTACCTGCCCCAGGTGCTCAATGGCCTGGGCACGACGATGAAGCACATGTTCAAGGTTGTCGTGAAGGGCGAGGACCGCGTGATCCAGTATCCCGAAGAACGGCGCGAGAACATGCCGGTCGAGAAGGGCGGGATGCAGCTTCAGACCTACCGCGGCGTCCACCGTCTGAACAAGGACGAGGATGGGCGGGTCAAGTGCGTCGCCTGCTTCATGTGCTCGACCGCCTGCCCGGCGCGCTGCATTCACATCGAGGCCGACGAATCCCCCTGGGCCGACCGCGAGAAATACCCCGCCAAGTTCGACATCGACGAGCTGCGCTGCATCTACTGCGGCATGTGTGAGGAGGCGTGCCCAGTCGATGCCATCGAATTGACCAGCCGCTATGACCTTGTGGGCCTGACGCGGCAGGAGATGATCTTCGACAAGTCAAAGCTGTTGAAGATCTACGATGAGACCGTAAAGAAAGAGCCAATGTAGACCGGCGACCCAAACTGAGTTTTGCGCCCATACTACCACTACAGGCGCTGGATCCTTCCTAAGTCCTTATCCGCTCACGTTTCTAGCCGTCAATCGCCGACGCTGGGATGTGGAGTTAATGGACCGAACGCTTCTGACAGAACCCTCTCCCGCACCATCGAGGCGCCATTCAGCACTTGCTCGCCGCAAGCCCTACAGGGCCTCCGGGTTGCTTCGGCAACGCCTTGAGTGCCGTGCTAATACGGCTTCCACTTTTTGCTTGCGCCGGCGGCGCCAGCGATGAGTTTGTGTCATGATGTGCGGAACCTGGCAAGGAGGCCGCATCATGCACGTGGTGGAGCATCACACTGTGGAGGAATTACATACGCTGGCACGATCGGAACACGATCCCAAGATGGTGACCCGCCTGCACGCCGTCGCTCTGGCCAAGAGGGGGAAGTCGGCACCGCAGGTGGCCGAGGAGTTTGGCTACAGCCGCCGCGGCGTGCAGTTCTGGGTCAAGTGGTACAACGAGGGCGGCGTAGAACATTTGCGCAATGAAGGCGGGCAGGGCCGCAAGCCCCCGCTGGCCGCATCGGAACAGCAGCGGCTCAAGCAGCGGTTGGATGGCGGGCCGGTCCCGGAGAAGGACGGCGGCGTCTGCACGCTGCGTGGTGTGGACGTGCAGCGCATCCTCAAAGAGGAGTTCGGCAAGGTCCGCTGCCTCAGCGCAGTCTACAACCTGCTGCACGCGATCGGGTACAACGACCTGGTTCCACGCCCGCAGCACAAGGATGCGGACCCGGCGGCACAGGAGGCTTTTAAAAAAAGTGCCCGGAACTGATCGAGCAGATCGCCCAGCAGCATCCGGACAAACGCATCGAGATCTGGTTCCAGGATGAAGCCCGCTTTGGTCAGCAAGGCACGCTGACGCGGGTGTGGGCGCCGGTGGGATCGCGGCCGCGGGCGGTGAAGCAGACGCAGTATGATTACCTGTACGTGCCGGGGGCGGTTTGTCCGAAAACCGGGAACACCGCCGGTCTGCTGGCGCCGAACCTGAACACGCAGATCGTCAACGCCTTCTTCGATCAACTCTCAAAGGAGATTGCCCCGGACGTGCATGGGGTGCTGATCTGGGATCAAGCCGGCTACCCCATCTCCGGCGGGTTGAAGGTGCCGGCGAACGTGACGCTCCTCAACCTTCCACCGCGCTCGCCGGAACTGAACCCGACGGAGAATCTCTGGCACTGGTTCCGCAGCCATTACTGGTCGAACCGAAGCTACGCCAACTACGATGCCCTGCGTGAAGCGGCCTGCGATGCCTGGCAACGATCCTGCCTCGACCCGAGTTGATCAAAAGCGTCTGTGCAGTGCCCTGGCTTCCAGAGCGCAACTGAAAACTAGAAGCGGTATAAGAGCCTGTTTGTGAAGAAGCATCCCAGCAGAGGACATTCCGCTCCCAAGTAGCGCCCAAATCTCCTCCCGGCCCACACCGTACTCTCACCGTTGTAGTACCGTACCCTCCCCACTCCTCCCCCAACCCGGTTTTTGCCCCATCTGACGACCTGGTGGTCCGAACATGACAATTTGCCGCACCGGCCAAGCGGCCAGAGCGGCCCTTTTAGCACTTCGGCGCTGGATCGTCCGTAAGCCCTTGTCTACTCAAGTGTTGACCGCAATTCTAGACTGAAATCGCCAGCATAGCGCTGTAGTGCTACATCCCATCGCGATCCCGCGGGTCTCCCGGCGGAAAATTGGCGTTGTAGCTGAAGACGCGCCTGATGTAGTCCACGCAGGGGAGTTGCTGCAAATCGTGCAGCCGCTCTGAATTGATCTCGCCCTCGACAACCGAATTGTCATCGTCGGTGTTGTCAATGCTCATGCCTGTGTCCTTGAGCATCTTGACCGCGGCCTTGAGGTTGTCCTCGTAAGCCTTGTCCAGAATCACAATAATTTCGCTGATATTGGCATCCATGGGCTGGGTGGGCTCGAAGTATACTCGCTGGGGCGAACGACTGTCGAGGGCCGAAAAGCATGCACCGCCGTCTATTGATCTGCCTATTCTGTCTGATGCTCTTTCCGTTGTTTTCGCAAGGTCAAACCACCGAACCGGTCGCAACGGCGCCGGTCGCGAATGAGCCGCTCGTTGGCGGTGCCTTGCGCTATGGCGCGCCGGACGGATGGGCGCCCGTTGGCGAGAAGGCCGATCGCCTGGTCCGTTATCGCCTCGACAACACCGGCTTCATCGAAATCGCCGTCGATGACCTTTCGATCGCCGCCACTCCAATGCTCGCTCGCCAAATGGCACTCGGGGTCGCCAAGACGATTCGCGACAACGCCAAGAGCCGCGGCGAAGAGATGCTTCTGCCACCGCGGGTCGAAAAAGACGACCGTTTCTGGCTGGTGATCCACGACCGCCTGAAGACTAAGGACGGGCACACAACCGACCGGCTGCAAATCTACCGACCCTTCGGCGTTTACATCGCGCGTGTTGCGGTTACGAGTCTCGATGCGTCCAGGGAAGAAACGGAAAAGATCCACCGGGCCGGCCAGGACGTTCTGGATCGGATGCGCGTGGGTCGTGGGGTGCGTCCAAGCTACTATCCTCACACGCGCATTAAGATCACGCCGCCGGTCGATTGGAAGGAGCACAAGAACGATCAGCCGAACGGGTTGGTCGCCGCCTTCACCGACCCTCAGGATCCCTCTGCAAAGATCATCGTCCGCGCTCGTGTTCTTCCGCTGCCGGCGCGCTCTGATGGCGCCAAGCGGGATCAACTTCTCGACCGGATGATTGATACCGAGCGCACGACCACGCCGTACGACAGAAACGCTCCAAGCCGCTCGGACCAGGTCAAGTCGGACCCGAAACTCCTCAAGCGCGTCACAGGCGCGATCACCGACCAGGGGCGGCGGCTGGACGTGCAGACACGCTACTTCGTCGTCGGCGATTGTCTGATCAGCGTCCGCAGCATCTCCGATCCCTCGCGTGCCGGCAACGTCGACCAGATCGCCGATGAGTTGACGGTCGCGCCGATTCGTGAGTGACGTGGACTGTCTCCGCCGCGTGATTCGCTTATAATCGCTTTTGAGAAGGAGACGCTGCCATGTCGCTACGTTCGCTGGTCGCCGCCGGCACCAAGGTTTGGTCCGATTCCATCGATCCCCAAGTGATGGAAAAAGTGCTTGCGCTGGGCATCACCGGCGCAACATCGAATCCGATCATCATCGCCGACATCATCAAAACCGGTCAGTTCGACCAGCGCATTGGTCAGTTGATCGAAAGGGGGCTCGGCGATTCCGACATCGCCTGGACTTTGGATGATGAGCTGGTCAAAGCCGCCCAGCAGGTCTTCCTTCCCGTCTGGGAGCAGACCAAAGGCAACGACGGCTATGTCAGCTTTGAACTCGATCCGCTTCTGGAGGACGTCAAAGCCCCGATCCCAACTCCCGAGAAAGTGAAGCGCTATATCGAGCTGGCCAAGAAGTGGTCGGCCGGCCATAAGAACCGGATGATCAAGATTCCCGCCACCGAGGGCGGCCTGGGGTGCCTTGAAGCGGTTGCAGCGGCAGGGGTCACCATCAACGTCACGCTCTGCTTCACCGAGCGGCAGTACATTGCCGCCCGCGACGCCATCTGGCGCGGCGTCCAGCGGCGCACGGACGGAAATTCCAATTTCAAGTCCGTCTATTCGATTTTCGTCTCCCGCGTGGACGTTTACACCGAAAAGCACGTTCCCGAGCTCTCTTTAGCGGCCCAGGGCCAGGCCGGCATCGTAAATGCCAAGCACCTCTGGCGGATGAACCAGGATTTCTGGGCAGACAAGAAATTGCGCCTTCAGCAGGAGATCGTCTTCGCATCGACTGGAACGAAAAAGAAGTCCGATCCGCCTGACAAATATGTCGCAGCCTTTGCCGGCAGCGACATTGAAACCAATCCTCCCGCGACCAACGACTTTATCGAGCAGTCCCCGAAGCAATACACCCGCCAGGTGGACACAATGCCCCCGCAAGCCGTCGTCGATGAAATCCGCCAGAAGGTGGATATCGCGAAAATGGAGCGAGTGCTGATGGAGGAAGGGACGCTGAAGTTTGCCGATCCACAGAAGGCCCTCGAGCGCCAGATTGGCCAAAAGCGCCAGCAGCTTGCCGCCAGCAAGTAGGTCTTGCCGGTCACGCGCAAAAGCTGCGCCAAATCTCTTACAAATCACGGTTTACATCGGTTAATCTCGCCCGGGTTGAATTGCACCGGGAACGGGGGAACTCGGCTCGGCTGAGGAAGGCAAAAGTGCGCTTCATTTTGGAACGAAGCGCATCAGCCGACGACTTTAACTGTTGAAGGGCTTGCACTTGATCTCCGGCAATGGGCGCGTTTCCGCATCTGCGGCCGCGAATTGTCGCGACAAATGAGGGTTCGTTGACAATGCGCACCGGGATGTGGATAACTGCCTCCGCCGAGATTTTCGCGCAAGTGCCCCCATTGCTCACGCCGAGGGCCCAGGGGCGCCACGGTGAGCACAAGAGGTTCTTTTCGAGCACCCCAAGGGGTGAAACCGCGTCGTCTTGCCACTGTTCATGCGCCTGTGTCCACCCATAGGTTCAGTCCCGCGGGAACCCGACGGCAATGCCGTCGAAAATGCCGCAGGCTGAGGAGGAAGTTTCATGTTTCGTCGCCGCCAGAAGAACACCCTGATTCGCTCCGCCTGCGGCCAGATGATCGAGCAGTTGGAGAAGCGCGTCCTTTTGACCACGATCAGTGGCACGGGAACGCTGGAGTACAAAGATGCGAGCGATGGATTGGTTCGCGTCGCCTATCAGGACGTCACCGCCGAGCTGGTCTTCGCCAACGTGCCCAAGACAAAGCCGACCAAGGCGATTCTCGGGGATATGGTTCCCGCGAACGCCGGTTCCGACACACCCGGCGCCGACCTGTTTCACATCTACGTTCAGCAGGCCACGATCGACTCCTTCATCTCCATCGCCCGCGTTCCCGCGCTCACGGAATCCAGTCGTCCGATGCAGCCGTTCAACAGCGATATTCAGCTCAATGTCACCAGCCAGGGCGGCAGCCTTGTCGGTGTTACCGTGGGTGTCGGCGACATTGTTCTAGGAGCCGTGACCAAACAGACGCCGAGCGTAACCAACTCTGAAAATCAGCCGATCATCCAGGCGCCGTTCTATGGCCTGGGCATCCTCCCAGTGCCCAGCCGCGGAAAGCTCATGGCCGGCCTCAGCGTCGCGCCGGGACAGGATCTGGGGCGATTTCTCTTCGGCGGCACCGTCATGGGCTCGGTCTATGTGCCTTCCGGGTCGATCGACACGTTCTACTGCGGTGCGCTTTTGACGGGTGATGCCAGGGGCCAAATCGCCTTCAACACGCTCAGTCCGTCCGGAACCGGCGATGGCATTGATGAACCTCAGATCCCGAACAACTTCTATATTGGTGGCGATCTGCGGAACCTCATCGTCATGGGTTCAATCGGCACCGATACCGCTCAGTCAAAGCCGGACCAGCCCGTCTACGTTACCGGCACCGACATCGAGATTCACGGCCGCTCCAGCCAGATCCGCTCCTTCGACACCATCATTGCCAAGACCTGGGTCTGGAACGACCCGGCAGCGCCGGGTATCCACGCGATTGAGCGGGAAATTGAGAGCGGTAATCCATACCTGGAACTAGCGTACGGCCTGTCAACAAGGCTCAGTGGCCATCAGACCGATTTTGAACTCGGCTACCTTGGCGACGGGCAAGCGAATTTCAGCAACGACACCTTTGACACGCCACAATTTCTGGGCGTCTGGAATGACCGGAGCCTCGGGAACGACGTGATTCGCGTGAACGGGATGGTTGATGGCAATGCAGGCGATAAGGTCGATTATTATGCGACTTCCACTGATGGCTGGGCAGACCATAACGGTTCGCCTGTTCAGCCTGACTGGCCAATCATACGTCGGCGTCTATGATCCCAATCAGCGTCTGATCGCCAGCAATTATCCCCTCAATGCCATTCAGACCTCCACGAATGGCGCGACCGGTGTGGGCGACATCGGAGGGACAAATCGCACGGCCTCGATCTGAACGAGCAGCCCTTCCAGTTCACTGCGACCAAGCCCGGGATCTATCGCTTTGCCGTCGGCTGGTTTGGAGGCACTGTGCCCGTCGATGGGGCCGATGTGAATGCCGGTTTCACTGGATTGCCACAGAACTTCCAGGACATTTATGAGCTTCGAATTACAGGCGCCGGTAATCTGGGCTTAGGCGCTTTGGCTGCGACCAACTTGATCTACAACAGCACCAACTCCGGTGATCTTCTCGTTCCACCGGCTGATCCCGGCGCCTTGGTTGTGAACGGTGACTTTGGCGCGGTCTGGGTTGGCGATGGCACTCCAGGCTTAGTGGTTTTCGATGGCATCCGGCAAGCCCGACATCGAAGCCCATGGTGGCAATCTTCGCGCTGTCGATGCGCTCGCAATTGGTTTGAGTGCCGGGGGGACACGACGGGTGGCGGCGGCAGTTCGAGCAGTTCCACCACCGGGCCCACTTTTAGTGGCGGTGGGATTTTCTTGCCAATCGTGGAAGCATTGGCATGATGCGGGCACGTACCGGTGGCCTCGCCGCCGACGATATCAGCGCCCGACAACACAAGGCCAACGGCATCGGTGGGAACATTCAACTCATCGAAGCACCACAGGGCTTTTTCTGGGGAAACATTCACGCCGACGCTGCTTTGGGGACGCTCAGCGCTGACAATATGGGCACGAAGCCGCCCAGCACGATCGAAGTGAACGCCGATCAGCGGAATAATGACGGGGTTGTCGACCTGATTGACATCGCTAACAACATCGGCCTTCTCAACATTGGTGGGCCAGCGATCACGACGCATGGCGGAAACGTGCGCTACATGCGTGCCGGCGGGGAAGTCTTCCGCGATGCCTATTTCGGCGGAGGCAGTCCCGAGGCGACCACCTATGTTCAAGGACAATCCGCTTATTTCACCGACGATTCCGGCACGCAGGTCAAAATCACGCCGACGCAGGACATCGCGATCGATCCAACGACGGGTATTACCCTCGATAATTCCGGGACGCTCACCGTCACCAGCTATCCCATTCGGGGCGGCGGCGTGGTCCTTATGGATGTACAGAGCACGCGCGGCATGACCATCTACACCAACGCCACCGCGAAGAATGGCAGCGTGGAGATCGGACGCCTCGAGTCCTTCGGGCAGGCCGCCCCTCTGATTCCTGCTTCCGGATCCCAAGCCAATCCGGGGACCGGCGATCAGCCGCTGCAACTCGACCCGACCAGCACGCTCGATAACAGCATCCTGATGAAAGGGTCGCAAACGGATGTGCTTGAGATCGATGGCAGCGGGGGCTTTAACGAAATCAGCAATCGCACCGGCGGTGAAATCGTCAGCACCGCCATTACCGGATCCGTCGGGTTGATCGAAGCGGGAACGCTGGGCATCGCCAGCAATTCCACTGGCGCCGCCATTGAACCTTTGGCGATTGCGCCCAACGGCGTTGCCGATGATCCCGCCCTCGGCATTGCGGCCGGCAGTGCCAACGCATATCCGTTTCGCGGACAACACACCGGAATCGTGATCCAAGGTGATGTCGCGATGGCCCGGTCAAGTCTCGCCTTGGGAAACCTGATGGTTGACGGGCGGCTCGATAACGTCGTTGCCAATCTCGACGGCCGCCATGCCTCACACCAGGTTGAAGGCATTGATGCTCCGATCTTTGCAACCGGGAATCTCGACTCGGTGAACATTGGGGAAGGCATCCTTCCCAGCGGAACGGGCGATCCATCGCAAGCTGGGATTTACGTCGAAGGCCGCATCGGCACGGTCTTCAATCAGGGACTCGGCTCTGACATCCGCGGTGATATCATCTCCCAGCAGAACATCGATACCATTTCGCTCACCAACGGTGCCATTATTGGCGCCGTGATCGCTACCATCTCTTCTACCTCTGGATCAAGCAGCACCGGAGGGGGAAGTAACATGGAGGGCGCGCGCGTATTTGACAACAGCCTAATTACCATTACTACTGCGGGTGCGGATCTAAATGGACTGCCGCTGGGTGAGATCAGTCACATCGGACTGGCAGGCAGCGGAGGCATCATCGGCGCTTATTTCAGGCTCTCCAACCTTGGCCCTGTCGAAATTCGCAATGGCTTTGGCATTTTCAACACTGTCTTTGATCTAACCGGTGCCGGACGACTGCTTCCGATTACCACCGATGGCTACGGAATTCGCAACAGCGTGTTCCGCGGTGGTGCCTATGCCGTCGCGTTTAACGCCCGCGCCAGCGGAAAATACCTCAACACCAACTCTTTCACGCCATCGGTTCGGCTTGCACAGAATTATAAGTTCGATCCATATTCCGGAGTGCCGATCAGCTTCTTCACTGACCTGTATTATGCCCTGGGCACGAGCCCCAAGAAGCCTGTCCGCCACGCATCTTCATACGGCGGAGCCATCGAGAATAGCCAATTCGTCTCCTCGCGCGATCTTGGTTCCATGATCGCCGACAGCATGAACAACGACACGATCAACTACGGCAACAGCATTACGACGATCTCTGCCCGTTCAACCATCTCCAAGCTCAACGTCACGGCCGGTCGCCTCGACAATCTGACCACCGGCGGGGTGATGGAGCGAAGCCACTACACGATCTCAGGACCGATCGCCAACGTGCATATCGGGGCCGCCTACCGCGGCAGCAATTCCATCACCGCCCAGGGGCCCAACGGCACCATCGGCAACTTTGTCACCGATGGCAGCCTCTTTGGAACCATCGAAGCCGCCGTCAGCATTCATTCCATCCGCGTCGGCTTCGACATCGGAAGTCCCAACATCCACACCGGCGGCAACCTCGATCAGATCATCGCCAACGGCTCTGTGCTCACCAGCGGCAGCGTCAGCTCCGACAAGACCATTTCGTTGCTGGTGATCGGCGGCGACGTGCAGCAGGGCGGGAGCGTGACTGCCCGCGATATCCTGCACAAGGTCATTGGGGGTCAGGTGTACGGCACGGTCAAGGCAGGGTGAGCTTGATCACGAGGCATGCGAGAGCCCCGGCCAGCGCGCCGGGGCTTTTTTGTGCGCTGGGTGCGACAATGCGCGGGCTGTACAGCAGCCCCGATGGCTCTAACATCATGGCACGCTATGAAAACGCCTCGCCTGATCCTGGCCGGATTCGCCCTGGGGATTGCCGGATGCACTGTCGGGCCGGATTATCATCGCCCGACGATCGCCACGCCCGACAGCTATGGGGCGGTTCCTCTCGCGTCGACGCGCCCTGCTTCCACCCTGCCGGCGACCAACCCGGCACTGACCCAGACGGTGGTCACGACACAGCCCGTCGAACTCACGCGCTGGTGGTCCACGTTCGGCGATCCGGCACTGGACTCGCTGGTCGATCGGGCGATGCGCTCCAGTCTGGATCTGCGCCTGGCAGGCGCGTTTACTCGAGGCCCGCGCCCGACGGGCCGTGGTCGCCGGCGGGCAATACCCCACCATCAACGCCCAGGCGTCCTATGCGGCACCAGCGCACGAGCCAGAACGCCCAGCCTTTTGCCACCTTCGGAAATGCCGGCGGCCCGGGGCTGCGATTCCCCTGGGAGTGGGACCTCTATCAGGCCGGATTCGATGCCTCCTGGGAGCTGGACGTATTCGGCGGCACCCGCCGCGCTGTTGAATCCGCCAACGCCCAAGTCATGGCCAGCGAAGAGTCCCGCCGCGGCGTCCTGCTCAGCGTCATTGCCGAGGTCGCGCGGAATTACATCGAGCTTCGCGGTGCGCAGCGTCAACTGGAGGTCGCCGAGGCGAACGTGCGCGTCCAGCGCGAAACCCTCGAGGTGACCCAGGACAAGCAGGCGCAACGGGATTGCGACGCAACTTGACGTCTCCCGGGCCGCGGCACAGGAAGCCTCGACCGAGGCCCTGATTCCGGCCCTGGAAAACCGGGAATTGCAGGCGATCCACCGGCTGGCGCTTCTGCTCGGGCGCGAGCCTGATGCCCTGACGGGTGAGTTATCGCCCCGCCGCCCGATCCCGATTCCGCCGCCGGAGATCGCCGTGGGGATTCCCGCGGATCTGCTGCGGCGCCGTCCGGATATCCGGGCGGCCGAGCGGCAGCTTGCGGCCGCCACCGCTGCCGTGGGCGTTGCGACGGCAGACCTGTTCCCGCGTTTCTCGCTGACGGGCTCGTTTAATTTCCAGAGCTCCGATACCGAAAACTGGTTCGATTGGGCCAGCCGCAGCTTCAATATCGGCCCGGCGGTTCGCTGGCAGATCTTCGACCGTGCCGTGCTTCGCGCCAAGGTCCAGATTCGCAACGCCCAGGAGCAGCAGGCGCTGATCCAGTACGAACAGACTGTGCTGAATGCGATGCGCGACGTCGAGGACGCCATTACCGCCCTCGGCACCGAGCAGCGGCGACGCGCCGCCCTCTACCGGAGCGAGCAGTCCTACGCCGAGGCGGCGAGCCTGGCGCGCGATCTCTATCACCAGGGGCTGATCGATTTCCTCACCGTCCTCGAGGCCGAGCGATCGCTCTATCAGGCACAGGAGCAGCTTGCGTTGTCGAAGCAGGCCGTCAGCACCGACGCCATCGCTCTCTTCAAAGCGCTCGGCGGCGGCTGGGAGGTCGGAGAGGGCGCCGGCGATTCCCAGACGTCGTCAGCGGCTAAGTGAGATCCCAGTATTCCAGCTCCGGCGCCGTCGTGATCAGCTCCAGGATTTGCCGCAGGTGATCCGTCGAAGTGGCCCCCCAGCGCTCGCCGTCCAATCCGTGCAGGCAATAGAACACGGCGGCGGGTCTGGTGCGTCGTGCCTCCGTCAACACGGCCATGCAATCGTCAAACGGATCTTCAGGCCCGAACGCCTGGCTGGTCCAGAGGCGCGAATCCAGATCGGCTTGAGAGAGCAATGGACTCCCGCCGATCCGCACCGCCCGCACCTTCGGCAGCAGATAGTCGATCACTTCGGGCGTTGCGGTGTTGTAGGTGCAGGCGAAGAGGGCCCGGCTCGCCTCGAAACACTCGAGATGCCGGGTAAACGAGTCCAGGCAGTGCCGCACCGAATCGATTGCCTGCGCCGGCGGAATTTCCGACAGCTTCACGTGCGTCTGCCCGTGGGGATGGATGATGTGCCCGCGGCTTTGCAGCTCGTTCCATAGCGACCAGTCGCCCGTGCCCGAGACGAACCCGCCCGGGTCCGCGATCACCGCCAGCACGGCACGAAGCTCAAATTCTTCGAACACGTCCGCGGTCTTGCGCGAGCTTTTGCGAAATCCATCATCGAAGATCAGGCCAACTCGGGTGCGCCGGGGCATTTGGGCCCAGCATAGTCACCGGGGACCTTCCCGGCTAACCTTCCCGGGCGTCGGTTGGCGGCGCCAGGAGCAAGTGCGCGTGCTCCGCCAGATGGCTGGTGTCATTGAGCTTCCGGATCGTCCGCTCGTTCCAGAAATTGATCGACAGGATCGTGATGCTGGCCGGATCGAGCTGGAAGCTGATCGCCGGCACGCACGGCAGCTTCAGCCCCAGCCACCATTGAATGACCGCGACGCCGGGATTCCCGTGGGTCACCACGATCGCCGTGTCGAGAACCAGCGGATTGAGCAGCTCCATGAAGCCGTACACGCGGTCAGCCATCATGCGCCAGCTTTCACCGCCGGGATAAGAGACCCAGTCGTGAATCGGCTCGGTGATCGGCTGCTCGATTTCCTTCGCCCGCGGCGGGTGAGGCCGGCGGCGTCGCCGTTGTTCACTTCGCGAAGTTCGGGGTGGAACTTGGGCTCAATCGCCAGATCTCACCGATGAGGTGCGCTGTATCTGCCGCCCGGGCCAGGTCTGAACTGGCCAGCGCCGCCGGCCGCCCGTCCAGCATCCGCCGGAGCCGCAATCCCGTCCGCCGCGCCTGCTCGCGGCCCGGTTCGGTCAGCCGCGTGTCCGACCAGCCTCCGGTGATGTCGCGAATGTGCTCATCACTTTGTGCGTGGCGGATGAGAAACAGCGTGTTCATTCTGCCAGATACCCCCTGGCAACCGCCTCGCGCAACAGCTGCTCGGCAAGATCTCCCAGCGCCGTGGACGAGGCTGCGATCGCAGCAGCGCGTTTTGTACCTGCGCCGCCTTGACCTTATGGAACTTCCAGCGCTCGCCCTGCGTGTAGTAGTTGTTTAAAAGCGGCTGGAGCCGATCCAGTGCATTGGCGAACTTCGCCTCGGGTGACTTGGCCTGCTCGAACGCATCCCACAGTGCTCGAAATTCCGCGTGCTGTTCCGCCGGGAGCAGGCCGAAGATCCGATCCGCCGCCGCCTGTTCGCGGGTTGCCTTATCCGCATGCGCCGCCGCGTCGTAGCAGTAGGTATCCCCCGCGTCGATCTCCACGACATCGTGCACGAGCAGCATCTTCATGGTCTTGAGCACGTCAATCCTTTCGCCCGTATATTCCGCAAGCACCGGCACCATCAGCGCGACGTGCCAGGAATGCTCCGCGGAGTTCTCCCGGCGCGACCGGTTCAGCAGAATCGTCTGGCGGGCGACGCTCTTGAGGTTGTCCAGCTCGACGATGAAACGCAACTGAGCATCGAGGCGGTCCGAATTCATGAAGTCATCGTTGCGCGTTGCTCCGGCGGGAGTCAAAGACCCTGGGTAACAGCCCGATGCTTGCAGCGGAGCGATCGCCGTGTAGCATCCGGCGGCCTGTTGTGAGGCGAGAGGATCGGTGTTCAAGTGCGGGCGAAGGATCGGCCGTTGTGGGTGGCGTATTGGGCGGAGGCCCTTTGCGCGGTGGGGGCCAGCCTGCTGGGGGCGGGGATTTTCTTCTGGACGCAGAGATACCTCGGTTGGGAACTGAAGCGGAATCTCTTCCTTGCCACCGCACAAGGGACGGCCTACACCGTCGGCGCTCCTGGCGGAAAAACTGGCCGCAAAGCTCGGTCGCCGGCGGGCCTTGATCGGGATCTACCTGCTGCTGACGGTCCTGGGGCTGGCGCTGGCAGCCGCGCGAACGAGCGCTCTGATTGTCGCACTCCTGCTCGCCTACTCGTTCGTGTCGGCGGCGAACTGGCCGATGCTCGAGAGCCTCGTGTCCAGCGGTGCCGATCCCCACGCAATCTCCCGGCGCATCTCGATCTATAACCTGGTCTGGTCATTCGCCAATGCCGGGATTATCGCCGGCAGCGGCGTGATCATCGCATGGTCCCGCGCGGGCATTTTCCTGGTCGCGGCCGGGGCAACATTCCTGTGCGTTGTGGTCATGGTGCTGCGACCAGCCATCGACCCGGGCGATGTGGCAACTCCGCCTCACGCCGAGCCCGAACCGGAGCTCCTGGCTTCGCGCCGTTTAGCCATGTGGCTGGCGCGGATCGCGCTGCCCGCAACCTTCGTAATCGTCTACAGCCTGATGGCCATGATGCCCTCGCTGCCGGTGATTCGTGTGCTTTCGACCGCCCAGCGTACGCTGGTCGGCAGCGTCTGGATGGCCGCCCGGACCGTCGCGTTTGCCGTGCTTGGGCTGACCGTCTGGTGGCACACGCGCCCGCGTCTTCTGCTTGCCAGTGCCGCGATCATGCTGATCGCCTTCTGCGGTGTGACCATTCCGCTGTCGGACCTTCTGCCGGTGGCATCCCCCGGTGCGGACCTGGCCTCGATGGTTTCGTGGCAGCTCGTCCTCGGCTGCGCCATGGGCATCATCTATGCCGGGAGCCTTTACTTCGGCATGGTTCTCTCCGAAGGAAGCACCGAGCACGGCGGCTACCACGAAGCGCTCATCGGGCTCGGTTCCATCCTCGGCCCGGGTGCAGGCGCGCTGACCCAGGCCTTTGCGAGCGCTCCGGCGGCGACGGGCGAAACGCCCTGGGCGCGATTGCCGCCGTTGCCGGCGTGATCGCCATCACCGTCGCCGCTGCGGGCGTGGCCACGATCCATTTCAGGACGCGCTGCAACCGCTGAATCGGCAAGTTTCCGTTGCCCGATCGGATGCACTGGCATTACAGTCTTGCCATGTGCACCCCCCTGCGAATACGAACCGGCGGCATTGTTCTCCTGGTGCTCTCGATGCTTCTGGCGGGCGCCGGCTGCAGCATGCCCACCGACCGCTCGGTCATTCAGCAGGCCAACACCACCAATCAGCAGCTCTCCCCCGCGGTCATTACCGATCCGATCGTCGTCAATTACTTTCAACAGATCGGCAGCCGTATCATCGCTGCCGCCAGGGAGCTGGATGCCCAGCACATCGGGCCCAAGAGCCATTTTGCCAGCAGCGACCAGTGGATGTTCTCATCGGACATCCGCTTTCACCTGGTCAATTCCAAGACGCTCAACGCCTTCACCACCGGGGGCAATCACGTTTACATCTACAACTCGCTCTTTCAACTCTGCAAGAACGAGGATGAGCTGGCGGCCGTGATGGCCCACGAGTACGCGCACATTTACTGCCGGCATGTCGCCCAGGGAATGCAGCGCGGAGAGATCGCCACGCTCACGGCTCTGGCGGCCGGCGGCGCCGGCTACCTTGCCGGTGGCAAGGAGCACGGTTCGGAATACGCCGCCATCGGCGCCACCGCGGGCGGCGACTGAGACCAGTTCCTCAACATGGGCTTCACCCGCGGCGATGAAGACCAGGCCGACAAATACGGCTTCATGTTCTACACCCATGCCGGCTGGGACCCGAAGAAGTTCGATGCTTTCTTCAGCGACATGATCGCCAAGGGCTACGACACCACGCCGCAATGGCTCAGCGATCACCCCACACTGGCCAACCGCGTCAAGGCAACCGAGCGCCGCGTCTCGGAGCTTCCGGCTAGCATTCCAACTGGCGCCGGCCCGACATCGCTGACGCCCAGCAGTTTGCCCAATACCAGGCCCGCACGAGTCCGCTGCCAAGCACACACCCAGTGACACCAGCCTGCAGAACAGCCAGAAGCTGGCTCAGGCGCTGCCTCGCAGCTGCCTCTTTCCGACCCCGCCGCAGGACGAGGTCCAGGCCCGCAAGGAATTGGCCCAGCGGGCGCAAAAAGCCCAATCCAAGCCGCCGGCGGCGAAGCATTAGTCATGTCCCTGTTCCTGCACCTGTGACGCAGTCACACATACGCCTGCGGCATTTTGCGTGTACCGGCATGCGCCGAGCGCTCGGTAAAATGGGTGAGTTCCTGGGAAGGAGGAACATGTCACACCAACACATCTGCGCGGCGGTGGCTTGCGGGGTGGTTTTCTTTTGGGCGACGGCGCAGGCACGGGCCGGGGTGGTTGCGGTTTCCCGGACCTCGAGCATCGATCTGCACGGCGCGTTCAAAGACGAAAGCTACGACGACTCCCGCACCTTTGATCAGTTGGGGACGTTCAGCGATTCGCTGTCGTTCGAGCGCGGCACCCACCGGGACCCTATGTGCACGGCGTCATCAGCCAGGACACCGTTGTCAGCTCGTCTGCCGGCTCGATCAGCGGCTCGGGAACGATGGATGCTCAGGCATTCGCGCAGTTGGACCCAAACGACACGGGTGCCATGGCCCTGGTCTATGGCCATGACGATCTGGCGCTGAACTTCAGGATCGTGGATCAGACAGAATCCATCCACGTGAACTGCGACTTCGGCAGCCTGGGCTTCCGTGGGGCGTCCTCGCATTTTGCGGTCCAGGAGATCTCCGATCCGAATACGCCGAAGAACATTTTCCTCGAGGACAACGCGCAGTACACGTCCTTTGCGCGGGATGTGCCGCTGGCGCCGGGGAGCTATCGATTGACCGTGGATACGGGGGCCGGGTCGTCGGGGTCCAATCTTGGGGATGCGAGCGGCTTCGGCGAGCAGCATTCGCTGAGCTTCAGCTTCGCGGTGGGCGAGGGCGGGGCCGTCATTCCGCTGCCGCCGGCGCTTTGGGCGGGACTGCCGACGCTGCTGGCAGCCGCGGCCGCCTGGCGGGCGCGGAGGTGGATCTGATCCGAACGGATCGCAGGTTTTCAGCGGTTGCAGCAGCACTCATCCGGTGGTCGGATCGTTCTCGATCATTTGCACGAGATCTTCAATCTCGGCCTGCGTGACGAGTTGCTTGCTCGCCAGCAGCCTGACCAGCGAGGCGAGGTAGAGCTTGAGGTCGTGAATCTCCTCGCGCAGGGCGGCGATCTGCGCGTCCTGAGTTCGATCCCGGCTCCATTGCGAATCGAGATGGTGGCGAAGCCGTTCGATTTCGCGCTGGCGATCCTGAAGGTCGAGTTGTTGTCCGAAGTTGCCGAGCAGCAGATATCGTCCCCATCCCATGGGTTATCTCCTTTGTTGAGAGAAGGATCGCGCAAGCGGCCTCCGGCGCCAGCGAGCAATCGCCTGGATTTGGGCCGCTGGATCGCAGGCGATTCGCTTGTCGGGGCGGCGGCTCGGGGGGTTTGTACGGTTGCACCAGCGCCGATCGGGGTAAGATAGCGGCCATGCAGCGCACAACCTTCTTTGTCGGTCTGGTCCTGCTGGCGGCGTTGGCGTTGGGCCAGGAACCTCCCACGACGATTCCGACGACGCAGCCGGAAGGTTGCGCATCTGCCGCACATGACGATCGACCCCAGGACCCGGACGATCCGCATGGACTGCGAATCGCTGAACATCACGGGCCCTTTGGAGTTTCTCTGCTGCGTGCGCGGGACCAACGAGTACGAGTCGGTGCTGAGGTCGGATGTCAAGCCGAGCCACCTGCATCTGGCGCTTCTGATGCTGGGGCTGCAGCCGGGCCATCCGATCCGGTACGACGAGAAGACGGACCAGTGGCTGCCGCCAACCGGGCCGGCGCTGAAGATGAAGCTGGAGTTTGAGAAGGACGGGAAGATGGTGACGATCCCGGCCAACGAGTCGATGCGGGACATCAAGACCAAGAAGCCCATGCCGCCGGTGACGTGGGTGTTCAGCGGGTCGAAGATCCTGCCGGACCGGCGCTATGCGGGGGACTTGACGGGGTATTTGGTGAGCGTGGTCAACTTCGAGCTGACCCCGGTGGATTTCCCGGCGCTGGAGAGCAACGCGAACGAGACGCTCGTGTGGGAGACCAACAGCGAGGTGATGCCGCCGCGGGGCTCGAAGGTGACGCTGATCATCCAGCCGGCGGAGAAGACCGAGGCGCCGGCGCGACCGCGCCGCCCAAGGCGATCCCGACCTCGATCGACATCCCCGTGGTCAAGATCGCGGCGGATGGGACGATCAAGCTGAATGATGAGGTGGTGAACATCGACGAGCTGACCGAGAAGCTCAAAGAGCTCAAGGGCAGCCGGCCGCTGACCGTGCGGGTCTCGTCCGAGAACCGGGCGGACCGAAGCAAGGTCGAATCAGCGCTCAAAGCGCTCAACATCATGGTTGCCGCGGTGCCGGCGACGATGGGGCCGGGGGATACGGGGGCATCGGAGGGGGAGATGCCTTGAGCGAGCGGGCGAGCGAGCCTCTGTCGATCGGGCAACTGCTCAGGACCGGCGGCTTTCCCTTTGCGCTGGGGCTGGTGGCATCGGTTGGCTGCTATCTGGCGGCGGGGGCGACGCTGGGGGACTACCTTGGCGGCGTGATCATGCTGGCGCTGATTCTGCCGGCGGTGTGCGCGGGTCGGGGAAACCTGCTCTGGGCGTTTGTGCGAGGGGGGGCGGCGATCGATGGGGTCGGGGTGGGATGGCTGCTGTCGTTAAGCGGGTCGATCACGATCGCCCAGTGGCTGTGCGGGTACGCGATTCTGGCGGCGTTCGGGCTGGCGCTGGTGGGGATGGTGCTGGCACTGGAGCGCGTGCGGATCGGAGGGCTTGGGGCGGCGGCAATTACGTGCATCATCGGATTGCTGTGGCTGAGCTGGCCGGTGTGGCTGGCGACGGCGCTGCGGTCAGAACACGGCACGATGCTGGTGCGGTGGCTGGTGCCGGCACATCCGCTGCTCGCGCTCAACCACGTGATCGCTCAGCAGGGGGCGTGGCTTGAAGGACAGATCATCTATCCGCACGTGACGCTGGGGCAGGACATCGCCTATGAGCTGCCGGCTTCGATCCTTCCCTGCGTTGCGTTTCACCTGCTGTTGGCGGGAGGGCTATTGGTGCTGGCCCGCAGGGCGCATCGGCATCGGCGGAGGCGGACTCGGACTGAAGGTCCGGCAGATGGCCGGTGAGCAGCAGGGGGGCGATGATCCGCTCGCCGAAAGCGTGTGTCATGGTGCCGACGTGGTCGCCGATGTCGCCGAGCTTGAGCCAGGCGCGCTCGTAGGGGAACTGTTCGAGCTTCTGGTACTGGGCGGCGTCAGCGCCTTGGGGCTCCGTGAAGCTGACCTTGCCGGCGGCATCCGTCTTCACGCCGTCCATGGTGCCGAAGAGGCTGGTGCCCGCGCCGAGGACAATGTCATCGTACTGGCTGTAGAAGACGTAGAGGTGGCCGCTCACATGGCGGAGCATGGCGGTGAGGTCGTAGCCGGGGGAGAGGGCGGGGGCGAGCATGACGACCGAGTCGATCCTGACATCGGGCGGGAGCTTTTCCAGGGCCCAGGCGATGATGGCGCAGCCGCCGCTGTGGGCGGTGACAGTGATGCGGGCGTTGGGGTTGGCCCGGTAGTGCGCCAAGAGGATTTTGGCGACCTTGGCGGACTCCTGCTCGTTGCGTTTGTGGGCGAGCAGCGAGCCGAGGCCGGGGTCGGCGGTGGTCCAGTCGTAGTGGTCGATGCGGGCGTGAAGGCCGCCGTCGGCCAGGCCTCGGACGAAGCTGCGGTCGATGTTGCGATAGCCGGAGATGCCGCAGAGGTGGAGGTGGTAGTCGCCGGTCCAGGCGGGCTGAGTGGCGGGGGGATTGGGGGTGGCGGCGCTGCAGCCGAGGGGGAAGGCGAGGAGCGCGAGAACGAGCAGGGCGGTGAGCGGGCGGCGCCGGGTCATAGTTCAATGGTACGTCATCGGCCGGCGCGGGGGTCGGGGGGAAGGAAATGACGAATGACGGGACCCGAATGACCAATGAGCAACGAATGGAGATGCGTTCTTGGGATGTGCATGTCGGACTTTTTGACGCGGTGGCGTTTGCACGGTGTGTGTACGGTGAGAGTACGGTGTCAGCCGGTCGTTTTGCATAAGCCGGTGTCAATATTTCGTGGTGGTCCCGTCGGGCTTTTATTGCGCGAATTTGCTTTGGATGGGGTCGGCGAAGGGGCAAGTGGCGGGGCGAGGACAAACGAGAGGGAAATGCGAGACTGGGGGCTGGCCGCCCCCAGACCCCCCGCGGGGATTGCCGGCACTGAGATCGGTGCGGTGTGTAGTGACGGGCGCTTCGCCGGGCGATCCCTTTAAAATGCGACAGCGGGGTTTAGGAGCGCCTTTGGCCTGTGCAGTTGGAGACGGCGTGGTTCGCGATTTCACGCGGTGCTTGCAGCGTTGTGGGGGTCGCGGAACCTCGCGCGGCGGTCGGTGCCGGCGATAACGTGGTAGACTTGGGCTTCGCGGAAATCGTGTGAGGCGGAGGGGGATGCCAGGGAAAGCGCCAAGGGGAGTATTGCTGCTGGTCGCAAAGCCGCGCACGCAACTGCAGAAGGGAGATTGGACGTGGCTACGGGCTATGAACGGGCAAGACGATACATTGAGCGTCTGCGTGAGCTTCGAGGTGGGGACGATGTTGCCCAGGTGGCGATTCCGCCGGAACAGGATATTTCGCCACGGGTTGCCAATACAGCGCGGATCGACGAATCGGCGGTCGAGCGCCGCTGGGCGCTTCTGAAGCATGCTGACGGTGCGCTCGCAACTGCTTGACCCCCATACGGCATCGCAGATGGCATCCTATGGGCGCAACGTCGAGAACTTCATCGGGACTGCAAAGCTTCCCATCGGCCTGGCCGGCCCGCTGCGCGTTCAGGGCTTGTTTGCGCGCGGAGATTACTACGTGCCCATGGCAACGAGCGAGGCCGCTCTGGTTGCATCCTGCACACGCGGCGCCCAGACGCTTTCGGAGGCTGGCGGCTGCACCAGCGTGGTGATCAATGAGGGCGTCAGCCGTTCGCCTGTATTCATCTTCGATTCGCTTCGTGATTGCGGGCGGTTTGTCCTCTGGGTTAGCGAGCAGATGGCGGCGATCCGGGGCGAAGCCGAATCGACCAGCACTCACGGAAAGCTGATTGACCTCAAGATCACCATGGAAGGAACGTATGTGTACCTGCTGCTGGAGTTCACGACCGGAGACGCCGCGAGTCAGAATATGGTCACGATCGCAACGGATGCCGTCTGCCGGTTCATCGCGGAGAACGCACCGGTGAGGCCGCGAGGGTGGTTCGTCGAGGGCAATATGTCCGGTGACAAGAAGGCATCTTTCCTATCGCTGCAGGGTGTGCGCGGGAAGAAGGTGATCGCCGAATGCACGCTCGGCGCGGATCTCCTGGAGCGTCGTCTGCATTGCACGGCATGGCAGATGGTTGATTTCGGCCAGGTCTCGGCGATCGGTGGGGTTCTCGGTGGAGGCATTGGCATTCAGGCGCATTTCGCCAATGCTCTTGCGGCATTGTTCATCGCATGCGGCCAGGATGCGGCATGCGTCGCGGAAGCCGCCGTCGGCATCACGGAGTTGAACGAGGTCTCGGGCGGCTCGCTCCACGCAAGCGTGACGCTACCCAACCTGATCGTGGGCACGGTCGGGGGCGGTACCAGTCTGCCGAGTCAGCGCGCGTGTCTGGATATTCTGGGCCTTTCCGGAAGCGGCCGGGCCAACGCGTTTGCCGAGGTCTGCGCGGCGCTGGTGTTGGCGGGTGAGATTTCGATCATTGCCGCCTTGGCCAGCGGGCAATTCACCCATGCGCACCGCAAGCTGGCCCGGGGGGGTCGCCACTGAGCGGGCTCCGGCCAGAGCCTGGGAAGCGTTATGAGCCTGGGGATGGATGATCACTGACGGCCGTCGCGGAGCGGGTGCGCCGGAAAGGGCACGCCTGCTTCGTTGTCGGTCCTCGTTTTATCCTCAAGATACAGGCTTCGGACTGACGCCTCGCATTCCTGCCTTTTCCGGCCCAATGCGGTGTGCGGAAAGTGCATAACACGCTCTAATACGGCTCCCAGCTTTTGATTGCGCACCTGGGCATCAGCGCTGGCGAAACTGATTAGAGGTATTTGTGCCGTCCCATGGCTTCAGGAGCGCACGTGAAATGTGGGAGCCGTATAAGGGCACCTTGAGCCGTTTTTGCTGCTACGACAAATTGGCATGTTCGGACCACCATGTCGTCAGATCGGGCAAAAACGAGGTCGGCGGCCGGGTGGGGAGGGTACGGTACTACAACGGTGAGAGTACGGTGTGGGTCGGGAGTCGAATCGCAGGCGACATGGGAGCGGAATGTCCTCTGTTTGGACGATTTGCGAACAATCCGGCTATCCCGGCCGCCCCGAGGTTGGCGGGAATTGGAACTGGGGCGCGGAAAGTCCATAACACGTTCTAGAGCGTGTTATGGACTTCCGCCAATGCCGGCGAACAGGCATTTGAGCATCAAGCAGGCGAAGGCGACGAAGTGCAGCCCCGCCAACGTGGCGGGCAATCGCTCATAATCCTTGGCCAGCCGGCGACACCGCGCCATCCACGCGAACGATCGTTCGCCGACCCAACGCCGCGGCAAGACGCAAATCCACGTTTGGCCTGCGGCAGCTTCACCACGTGCAAGGCCATGCCGTGCCTGCACGCATCGGCCGCGGGTTGCTCGCCGGTGTAACCCTGACCGACAAACGCAAGGGCCACCGATTGGCCCGTAACCTTCTGGACTTCTTTGGCGAGTTGCTTCACACGCGATCGGTCCTGCTGATCCGCCGGCGTGACGCGCAACGCCAGCAGATGCCCCAGTGTGTCCACCGCCATGTGAATCTTCGATCCCTTCTTTCGCCTGGCCCCATCGTACCCGGCACGATGGCCGCTTTCCGGCGTGCTTTGCAGCGTCCGTGAGTCCATCACCGTGGCCCAAGACCGGGGATCGCGTCCTTGCGCCGATCCCGCAGCAGTTCCCGCAGATCCTGCACCATGACCGCGAACACGCCCGCGGCAATCCATCGTTGCGCCTGCTGGTACACGGCTTCCCACGGCGGAAAGTTGTGCGGCAAATAACGCCAGGGCGAGCCTGCCCGCACGATCCAGCGCAACGCGTTCAACACCGTGCGTAGATCGTGCTGACGCTGCGGGGCGTCCTCACGCATGAGCGTCAGATACGGGGCCACGAACGCCCATTGGTCATCCGCGATGTCACTGGGGTATGGCTTCCTTGCCATTTCACCACTATCGCCGCATCAGACTAAAAGTGCATAAACACGCTCTAGACCCCCGCGGGGATTGCCGGCAGTGAGATCGGTGGGACGAGCAGCGTGGGGGGGGTTGGCCTGGTGCGTCGTTCTGAATGCGGCAGCGAAGTTTTGCACGCGGGCCGATGTGGGGTCAGTGGTAGCTCGGCGATTTACTGCTGTAGGTCTTGCGGCGGTTGTGGTCTGTGGCCGGCGGGAGGTGGGGTAGGGCATCGGTGTAGGTCTTGGCGATGGCGCCGTTGGAGGCGCGGTGGCGGAGAGATTATGAGAATGCCGCGGGATTATCAGTGACGGCGGTTGCGGAGTGGGTAGGGTGATGCGGCTTTTGAGAAAGGAGATGGCGATGGGATGGGGCCGATATTTGCTGCTCGGGAACCTGGGGCAGCAGTTGGATCTTCAGGACCGGGAGCGGGAGATCGATCAGCTTCGGGATCACCTGGATTCGCAGTGGTCGAGGGATGCGGATCAGGATGCGCGGATCGATCGGCTGATGGTCGAGGTGCGGGACCTGAAGCTGTACCTGGCGGGGCTGGTGAAGCTGCTGGTGAGGAAGCAGGTGGTGAGACAGGAGGACATCGAGGAGATGGTGAAGATGATTGACGATCGTGCGGGGAAGGGAAAAGGGTGAGCAAGACTGGGGGGATCTGCGGCGGGGACGTGGGCTTTTAACGGGGCGAATGGGGCGGGAATGATTCGGGGTCTGCGTGGGTGGGGGGCGTATCGGTGAATGGCCGTCAGTAGATTACCTTTGGATAAATTTACACAAGATGGGGAGCCGGGGGTAGAATGGGGATTGGCCGTGATGGAGACGGTGCCGGATCGGGGCTGCAGAGTGGCCGGCAAGGGGGACTTGAATCGCTCCGGGATGGATCCGCGAACCCTTTCAGGGCCTCTCAATGTTGCCGGGTCAACGATTCTGGTTGCGCAATGGGGAGGGCGCGACGGGGTGCATTATCCGCCGGTGTGGCTGACCCGGAAAGGCATCCTGGCGGTTGCCGCGATTTTGAGCGTGGGGGTTCTGGCGATTGACTGGCGCATCCATGACACGTCGTCGCCGGCGGTGTTCTACACGGGGATTGTGGTTCTGATCGCGTTTGGCCGGCACGGGCGGCTGATTGTTCCTGCGGCCGTGCTGTTTACGGTCATGACCTGGATCGGGTGGGCGATCAAGCCGGCGGGCGATCCGCTATGGCATTCGATTGTGGCACGCACGATCGTGTGCGGGGTGATCTGGCTGATGGCCAGGCTGATGCTCTGGCGCGAGCGGCTGCGGCAGAGACGACGGCCGGCCGCGACGGCGATGTGAATGTGACGCCGCGGGGCGCAGTTGCTGGTTCGAGGGCTGGTTAGCGGGTGGGAAAAGCGATCGGCGGGGGCGCGCGGAGCCGGTGTTTGTGGGCCTGTGAAATCCGTCACAACCTTCCTTGCAAAGCAGTGGGGGGGGTCTTAGACTCTCGGCCCTTTGACGGCTCGGCAGGAGCGCAGGCGCGCGCCGCGGGGCGGTGGACACGCAAGATTCAGATGGTTCATGCTTATCCATTGGCGCTGGGGGCGGCTGTGGCGACGGCGCCGGCAGAAAACCTGATTTCGCCGGCGGTGCTGTTCGTGCTGGCGGTGGTGGGGGCGGTGGCGATGATGCTGCTCCTGCCGGGGCGCGGGAGAGCACGATCCGGGTGATCGGGGGCGTGGTGCTGCTGGCGGTGATGCTGGTGCTGGGGGCGCTGGTGGGGAGGCTGGCGGGCGGCGTGGGGGTGTATTTCTGGTTTTTTTCGGCGATTGCGCTGATCGGGGCGGTGCGGGTGATCACGCATACGCGGCCGGTGTATTCGGCGCTTTATTTCGTATTGACGGTGATGGCATCGGCGGGGCTGTTCGTGCTGATGTGGGCGGAGTTCATGGCCGCGGCGCTGGTGCTGATCTATGCGGGGGCGATTCTGGTGACGTACGTGTTCGTGATCATGCTGGCGGCGGAGGCGGGGTCGAGCAGCAGCTCAGCGGGACGGGGACCGAGCAGGTGCTGGAGCACGACATGGTCAGCCGGGAGCCGGTGCTGGCGAGCGCGACGGGGTTTGCGCTGGTGGGAATCCTGCTCTTTGTGATTTTTGATAAGCCGATGCCGAAGACTGAGGCGCCGGAGGCGATGCCGGCAGGGCAGGTAACGGCGGTGGACAAGGCGGAGCAGCCGGTGGTGACGGGGGCGACGCAGGAGCTGGGCGTTTACTTATTCAATAGAGAGCTGATTGCCCTGGAGCTGGCGGGATTGATCCTGACGGTGGCAATGGTCGGGGCGATCGTGATCGCGCGGCGGCGGCGTGTGGCGCGGCGCGGGACGGCGCCGACGGAGAAGGAAATGCTCGTGGCGCCGGCGACGCCGATCGATGACAACCCGCACAGCATTCCGGTGCTGGGGACGGAAAATCCGAGGCAGAAGGCGTATCCGGAGACTTAAGGGAACCACGGATGCACACAGATAAACACAGATTCAGTCTTTACTCGATCCGTGTTCATCTGTGTTTATCTGTGGCTACAAAGAGATGAGCGAGTTGGCGTTGCAACATTATCTGGCGGTGGGGGCGATCATGTTCGTGATCGGGTTGATCGGGTTTATGACCCGGCGGAACCTGATCATCATCTTTTTGTGCACGGAGCTGATGTTTCAGGGCGTGGCGATCAATCTGATCGCGTTCGGGCGGTATTGGGGGAACCTGGCCGGGCAGGCGTTTGTGATTTTCGTGCTGGTGATCGCGGCGGCGGAAGCGTCGCTGGCGCTGGGGTTGGTGGTGCTCTTGTTCCGGCAGAAGAGCACGCTGGATGCGGATGTCTGGAGAGAGCTTAAAGGATAGGTTGTTGTTTATGGTTTGTTGTCTGTTGTGACAACAAGCAACGAACAACGCACAACAAACAGCGATGCAGGAACTTTTTGCGGTTCAATATTCGTGGCTGATTCCGCTGTTGCCGCTGGTGGGGGCGGCGATCTGTGGGCTCTTCGGTGCGAAGTGGCTGAAGCAGAAGTCGCATTGGCCGATCTGGCTGGGCGTGGGCGCGAGCGCTGCGGTCTCGCTGACGCTGCTGGTGGGGATGATCGGGATCTGGGGGAAGGTCAGCGAAAAGGATCACGAGCGGGCGAAGGGGCCGGCAGATGCCCAGTTGGTGGCGCCGTCGGAAACGGGGTCGGCGGCGGGGAATCCGCTGGCGACGAACGTCGAGTGGTTCGACTGGATCAACGTCGGACGTTTCTCGGCGCAGGCGGGAGCGTGGATCGATCCGCTGACGGCGATCATGCTGGGCGTGGTAACGGTGGTGGGGTTCTTCATCACGGTTTTCTCGGCGGGGTACATGCACGGGGAGGATGGCTATTTCCGGTTCTTCGCGTACCTGGGGATCTTCATCTTCATGATGACGTGCCTGGTGATGGGGAATAACCTCATCATGTTGTACCTGGGGTGGGAAGGGGTGGGGCTAAGCTCCTATCTGCTCATCGGGTATTACTACGAGCGGCCGGCGGCGCGGGAGGCGGCGAAGAAGGCGTTCCTGGTGAACCGGGTGGGTGACTTCGGGTTTGGGCTGGGGATCATGGCGTGTTACCTGGTGTTCGGCACGATCACGTACTTCAGCGGGACGCCTGCCCATAGTGGACTATTGGAGCTGGCGACGACGGCGCATCTGGCGCCGTGGCAGGAGCACATTCGGTTCTGGATTCCGTTTCTCTTGATGCTGGGGGCGTTTGGCAAGAGGCGCAGTTTCCGCTGTATGTTTGGCTGCCGGACGCGATGGAAGGCCCGACGCCGGTGAGCGCGTTGATTCACGCGGCGACGATGGTGACGGCGGGGGTTTACATGATCGTGCGCTGCGGGACGCTGTTCGTGAACAATCCGGCGGCGATGTGGACGGTGGCGGCGGTGGGGGCGTTTACGTCGCTGTTGGCGGCGGTGATTGCGCTGCGGCAATTCGATCTGAAGAAGATCCTGGCGTATTCGACGATCTCGCAGCTGGGGTACATGTTCGTGGGCGTGGGATGTCTGGCGCCGGTTGCGGGGGTGTTTCACCTGATTACGCATGCGTTCTTCAAGGCGCTGCTCTTTCTGGCGCCGGCGTGGTGATGCACGCGATGGCGGGGGAACTGGATTTTCGCAAGTTCAGCGGATTGAAGCGCGTGCTGCCCAAGACACGGTGGCTGATGCTGATCGGGTGTTTGGCGCTATCAGGGGCTCCGCTATTCAGCGGGTTTTTCTCGAAGGACGAGATCATTTCATCGACTTGGGAGCAGAACAAGTTCCTGGGTCTGGTGATGTTGTTTACGGCGTTTCTGACGGCGTACTACACGTTCCGGTTGTATTTCAGGACGTTTGAGGGGCCGGAAGTGCTGCCGGAGAAGCCGGAGCCGGCACATGGACATGAAGGGGAGCATCACAATCATGAGCCCTGGATCATGATTCTGCCGCTGGTTGTGCTGGCGATTGGGGCGGCGTTCGCGGGGTACATCAACTGGCCCGAGTCGGTGGCCGAGCATGGGCTGGCGGATTTCATGGGGTACAGTCCGTCGCTGGTGGATTCGTATAACCTGATCAATCGCACGGGGAATCCGGTGGCGCCTGCTCCGTTCGGGCAGATGGCGCTGGCGGCGGCGCAGGACACGACGGTCAAGAGTATTGAGAGCACGTTCCACTGGAACATGATGGTCGCCAGCATGATCATCGCGCTCCTCGGCATTGGCTTGGCATATCTGATGCACCTGAAGTATCGCGAGGAGCCGGACAAGCTGGCGGCGCAGCATCCGCTGATCATCCGGGCGATGGAGCGGAAGTTCTGGGTGGATGAGATTTACCAGAACGGGATCGTGGAGCCGCTGCGGACGATCGGGCGGGTTTGCGTGGCGATCGACAACTTTGTAATCGACGGGATCATCTGGATTTTGAGTTTTGTGCCGCAGGCCGGGGGATTCGTGCTGAAGCTGACCACGCAGCGCGGGTACCTGCAGGGGTACGCGGTGACGATGGTGCTGGGCGTGACGATCATTTTGCTGGTCGTCTTCCTGTAAAGGTGAGTATGCCACAGAACGTGTGGGTTTTGATTCTGCTGATCGTGCCGCTGGCGGGAGCGGCTATCGGCGCGTTCATGCCGGGCGCATGGCCAAGGTGTGGGCGCTGATGGTGAGCCTGCTCACGCTGGCCGTGGCGGGGTTCCTGGCGAGCCAGATGGACTGGGCGGGCGGGACCGAGCTTCAGTGGGGATTCGGTGCGGGCAATCCGTTTTTTGTCGAGGCGATTCAATTTGGGTTGAAGCTGGGGGTGGATGCGGTGGGGATGTGGCTGACGCTCTTGACGGCGTTTTTGATGCCGCTGGCGATCATGGCGAGCTTCGTGAGCATCAAGGAGCGGGTTACCGAATATTACGCGTGGATGCTGCTGCTGCTGTTCGCGATGCTGGGGGTGTTCGTGGCGCGCGACCTCCTGCTGTTCTACATTTTCTTCGAGCTGACGCTGGTGCCGATGTTCTTCATCATCGGGATCTGGGGCGGGCCGGAGCGGCGGTATGCGGCGGCGAAGTTCTTCCTGTTTACGTTCGCCGGGTCGGTGTTCACGCTGGCGGTAGTGGTTTACCTGGGGGTGAGCAGCCCGGGCGGGTTTGACATGAATGCCGCGCTGAATTTCGCGCGGACGCTGCCGGAGGGCGTGCGATTCTGGATCTTCCTGGGATTTTTGGCCGGCTTTGCGGTGAAGGTGCCGCTGTTTCCGGTGCATACGTGGTTGCCCTTGCGCATACCGAAGCGCCGACGGCGGGATCAGTCATTCTGGCGGGCGTGCTGCTGAAGCTGGGGACGTACGGTTTGTACAAGCTGGCGTTTCCGCTGGGGATCATCGGCGTGCCAGGGTTGATGCACTCGCTGACGCTGGCGCTGGCGGTGCTGTGCCTGGTGGGGATCATCTATGGGGCGCTGGCGGCGTGGGTACAGAAGGACATCAAGAAGCTGGTGGCGTATTCATCAGTGTCGCACCTGGGTTTCTGCGTGCTGGGGCTGGCGGCACTGAACGTGATCGGGGTGTCGGGGTCGGTGCTGTACATGATCAACCACGGGCTCTCGACCGGGGCGATGTTCCTCGTGATCGGGATGATCTACGACCGGTTTCACACGCGGGACATCAACGAGCTTTCGGGGCTGGCGCGGCGGATGCCGATTCTGGCCTTCTTCTTTGTGTTCTTCGTACTGGCGAGCATTGGGTTGCCGGGATTGAATGGGTTTGTGAGTGAATTTCTGACGATTCTGGGTGCGTTTACCGCCAAGCACCTTGGGCCGATCGTCGGAGCCATCGCGGCGCTGGGGGTGATCCTGGGCGCGTTGTACATGCTGCACATGACGGCGCGGGTGATGTTTGGGCCGCTGAAGTTCCCGCAGGTTCACGATGACAACGGGCTTTCGAAGGACATCGGGTTTCGGGAGATTTCGATTCTGGTTCCCATCGCGCTGATCGTGGTGCTGCTGGGCGTGCAGCCCAACATCGTGCTCAAGACGATCGATCGGCCGGTAACGGCACTGGTGCAGGGGCAGACGGTGCAGACGAATACGCAGCTTGCACAGGCCCCGCCATTGACGCACTGAGCGCGATGAAATGCTTCGCTTCGCTCAGAATGACAGAGGTTGAACGTGAGCGAGAACGGATAGAGACGGATTCATGAACACGCTTCTTGTGGCAATTCTCCCTGAGCTGATCCTGATCGGGACGGCGTGCGTGCTGTTCCTGGTGGGCGTCTCGAACAAGACAGGAGCGCGGAAGGTCGTGCCGTTCCTGGCGCTCCTGGCGCTGGCAGTGGTGTTCGGATATCAGGCAACGCAACTCAATCGACCGGCTATTACGGATCCGACCAACGCGCTGCACGTGGCGCAGTTTGCCCAGTACATCAAGCTGCTGGCGGCGGGGGTGGGAATCTTGCTGGTGCTGCTGGCCTGGCCGACGAATGCGGGGGCGACAGGAAACAGCGCGCTGGATTACGGGCACGATGCGGGAGAATTCTTCGCGCTGATGCTGATGAGCCTCGCGGGGATTTTTCTGGTGGCCAGCGCGAACGATCTGATCCTCTTGTTCCTGGGGATCGAGCTGGCGAGCATTCCGACTTACATTCTGGTGTCGATCTCGCGGCCGATTCCGGTGGCGCAGGAAGCGGGGGTGAAATACTTTTTCCTGGGAGCGATGGCGGCGGCGCTGATGCTGTTCGGCTTCAGCTACCTGTATGGATCGACGGGGCTGATCAATCTCAATGAGATCGCGGAGAAGTTTGCCGCGGCCCGCGTGGGAGCCGGCGCGGCGCAATGGACGGCCTGGGAGCAGGTGGCCGTGCTGCTGCTGGTGGCGGGATTCTCGTTCAAGATCGCGGCGGTTCCGCTGCACTTTTACGCGGGCGACGTTTACCAGGGGGCGGCGACGCCGGTGACGGCGTTTCTGTCGTTCGTGCCCAAGACCAGCGGGATGGTGGCACTGATCAAGATCCTGTTCGTGGTGACGGGCGGGGCGTGGTTCGGCAACCCGATGATCGTGAAGCTGCTGTGGATCATCGCGGTGCTGACGATGACGTTTGGGAACGTGCTGGGCTTGCTCCAATTCAACGTGAAGCGCGTGCTGGCGTACAGCTCGATCGCGCACAGCGGGTATATGCTGGTGGGCCTGGCGGCGCTGGTGGGGGCGCAGACGGCCGATACGCAACGGGCGGCGCTCCAGGGGGTGCTGTTTTATCTGGCGGCGTATGGGCTGACGAATGCGGCGGCGTTCGGGGTGCTGATGATGTTGCCGGCGAGCGGGGCGAGCCTGAGCTACGAGACAGGAGAAGCGCCGCCGGCGACGAGTGCGGAGACGTTCGAGGACCTGGCGGGGCAGGGGCGTAGGTATCCGGCGCTGGGACTGGCGATGGCGGTGGCGTGTTTCAGCCTGATCGGGATCCCGCTGACGGTGGGATTCTTCGGGAAGCTGTTTTTGATCCGGCCGGCGCTGTCGGCGGGGATGTACTGGCTGGTGATCGTGACGGTGGTGAATGCCGCAATCTCGGCGGGGTATTACCTGCGGATCGTGGGGACCATGTTCCTGCGGCCCGAGCCACAGGGGCGTCCAGCGGCGGCAGGGGCGTCGGCGATAACGGAAATGCCGATCCTGGCGTCGGTTGGGCTGTCGGTGACGGCGACGCTGCTGTTTGGGGCGATCCTTCCCGCCACAAATGTGCTGAGTCGGCATGCCCTTGCCGCAACGCGGATCGAAGGCGGGCGGGCGGGAACGGTCGCGCAAGTTTCAATGCGATAATTAGATATGAAACAAGTTTGTTCACTGAGGCAATGCCCGCCTGCGCCGATCTTGCGCTTTTATCGCAACCAATTCTTAACACGGGCCACACATATCCTGCGCACAGCAAATCATAGTAGCGGTCTCACCTGTCGAGATCGGCTGGCAGATTTGCATTCGGGTTTGGTTCGGCAGGATGATCCGTGACTCGGTACCAACTTTTTCAAGGAGCAGACATATGTCCCGACAGGTAAGGAGGTTTCTGACTGTAGCGGCGCTCGCGGCGCTGGTCGGCAGCGGAAGCCAGGCGATGGCGGCAGAGCCCAGCACGCAGGAGCTCATGCAGCAGATTCAGCAGCTTCAGGCGAAGGTACAGCAGCTGGAAGCCAACCAGAACCAGGAACAGGCGCAGGCGACGCAGAAGGCCGAGCAGCAGAAAGCAATCGAGGACGTTCTTAAGGACGCGCAGAAGCGAAGCGAGTGGCTGGAAAACAGCACGGTCTTGTCGAACTACCACAACGGCAAGTTCATTCTGCAGGATGAGACGGGTGATTTCGTGCTGCATCCGTGGCTGCAGTTCCAGCCGCGGTACATCACCACGTATCGCCAGAGCAATTTCGGCACTGGCGACGACACGCAGAGCGGGTTCGAGCTTCGCCGCATGAAGTTCGGATTCGACGGCAATGCCTTCACGCCGAAGCTGAAGTACCTGTTCAACTGGGCGACGGACCGCAACAGCGGCGTGCCGGTGCTCGAAGAGGGATGGGTACATTACAGCTTCGACGATCACTGGGCGTCTCCAGGGCGGCCAGCTCAAAGACCCGCTGGCGCACGAATCAATGGTGAGCTCGAAGCACCTGATGGTTATCGAGCGCAGCTATCCCGTTGACATCTTCACCGGCGGCGACAACTTCACGCAGGGTGTGATTGGGAGTTACAGCGATGGCCCATTGCGCACGTACGGCGCATTCACCGACGGTGCCCGCAACAACTCGAACCAGAACTTCCAGGACTATCCGACGAACAACGCAAACTTCGGCGTTGCCGGCCGTGTTGAATACAAGGTGATGGGCGATTGGAAAGCCTACGATGGATTCAATCCGATCGGCCTGAAGCACGATGCGCTCGTGGTCGGTGCAGCGGCGGACTACACAGAGGCGGGGCATACCGGCTCATTGCTGCACACCGTCGATGCGCAGTACATGATGACCAGCGGCTGGTCGATCTATGGGGCCTACCTGGCACGGGCGGTGCAGAACGCCCCGCCGGGAACGGGCATCGCGTCCACCTACGATGCGTACGACTGGAGCCTTGAAGGCAAGGTCGGCTACATGATCGATCGCAACTGGGAACCTTACGGGCGAATCACGTTCACGCACTTCGATTCGAACGAAGTTCCGTCCGGCGCGGAAAACGAGGTGTATGAGATCACCGGCGGTGTGAACTACTTCTGGCATGGGGACGATGCCAAGTGGACAGTTGACGTTGTCTATCTGCCCAACGGCGCTCCATTCTCCGACAGCGGGGCGGGCGTGCTGGTCAACAGCGGCGACAACGAAGTGGTGTTCCGCGTGCAGTTCCAGCTGTTGATCTAAGTTTTTTCGGGCTTCATGGAACCGAGGGTCGGGCCGAAAGGCTCGGCCCTTTTCCATGCGCGCGGGGACTCTACAATGAGCCGGCTTATGCTCAAACCCATTGAATGGACGGGGCGGACGTTGCGGCTTCTGGATCAGACGAAGTTGCCGGGGGAGAGGGTGTACGTCGAGATTGCCAATGAGCGGCAGATGTGGGATGCGATCCGGCGGCTGGTGGTGCGCGGGGCGCCGGCGATCGGGATCGCGGCGGCGTTTGGTGTGTATCTGGGGGTGCGGGAGCATCGCGATGAGGATGTGTACGGGTTCATGCGGCGGCTGCGGGAGGTTTGTGATTATCTGGTGACGTCGCGGCCGACGGCGGTGAACCTGGTGTGGGCGGTGCGACGGGTGTTCAACGTTGCGGAGGAAGTGCGGGGACATGCGAATACCAGCTCGCCGGTATGTCACGTGGTACGGGATATTCTTGAAGCGATGCTGGATGAGTGCTTGCGGATGATCGATGAGGACAATGCGGTCTGCCGGGCGATCGGGGAGAATGGGTTGAAGGTACTGGTGGAATGCGACGAAGCGGTCCGTTCGCTGCGCTCAGCACAGGCTGCGCGACGGAGCGACGGAGGGAAAGAGGCTGAGCGGTTTCAAATCCTGACGCACTGCAACGCCGGGGGATTGGCCACGGCGGGGTATGGGACGGCGTTGGCGCCGATTTATCTGGGCGCGGAGCGCGGGATGAAGTTTCACGTGTTCGCGGACGAGACGCGGCCGCTCTTGCAGGGGAGCCGGATTACGGCGTTTGAGTTGAAGGAGAACGGGATCCCCGTGACGGTGATCTGCGACGGGATGGCCGCGAGCGTGATGGCGGGCAAGAAGATCGATGCGATTTTTGTCGGTGCCGATCGGATCGCGGCGAACGGGGATACGGCCAATAAGATCGGGACGCATGCGCTGGCAATTCTGGCGAAGCACTTTGCGATCCCGTTTTACGTGGCGGCGCCGACCAGCACGGTGGACCTGGAGACGGCCGACGGGGCGGCGATTCCGATCGAACAGCGGAATGCGGATGAAGTCACGCATTTTGCGAGCCAGGCAACGGCGCCGGAGGGCGTGGAGGCGTTGAATCCGGCGTTTGACGTTACGCCGGCCGAATTGATTACGGCGATTGTCACGGAAAATGGGGTAGTCCGGGCGCCGTACGATCCGGCGTTGCGCCGGCTGGTGAAATCGGAGCGTTTTCGCGGCCGATAACGCGGCGTTTTCTGCCGGGAAGTTTGCCGGGGCATTAACGCGGGGGGGGATTCTTGCCGATGCCCATTCGGCGTCCGTGTATTGCGGTCGATAAGGAACGCCGATGGGCATTCGGATTGATCCGAATGGGAAGGTTTTTACCGACCGTGTCCGCAGGGAGACGGTTGCGTGCATTATCCAGACGGTAACGCACCGAATGCGGGGACACATTTTCCGGCTGCCTGAGAGCCGGGTAATTGACGATTTCAACCAGCGGACGGAGAGCTTTATCGATGTGACCCACGCGGAGGTTCTGGATGCGGCGGATCAGGTGGTCGCGCGGTCGGATTTCCTGATGCTCAATAAGGCGCACGTGGTATGGGTGCTGCCGGCGGATCGTACGGCGGCGGATGCTTCAGATGCGGATGCGTAGAGAATCAGATCAGGGCTGCGGCGCCCCGAGCGGGCCCGGCGGCTGAAGACGGTCGAATTGCTTAATGTCGTAACGGAGAGTGTATAGCAATGGTGGCTGCATCGGTGATCGCTCCGGAGTCCGCGTCGTCGTGTGATTCATCGCGCGCGGGGCATCGTTGCCAGCGGTGGACTATGGGCCCATCCAGCCGCTGCTGGACGATTCCACCGTGAGCGAAATCATGGTGAATGGGCCGAATCTGGTCTATGCGGAGCGCGAGGGGAAGATCAGTAAAACGACCATCAAGTTCAACAGCAACGAACACGTGCTGGAGATCATCGAGCGGATCATCCGGCCGATCGACCGGCACATCGATGAGAATACGCCGATGGTGGATGCGCGACTGCCGGATGGATCGCGCGTGAACGCGGTGATTGCTCCATGCGCGATCGACGGGCCGTCGATCACGATCCGCAAGTTTGGACATGGGACACTTGAAGTGGAGGACCTGATCCGGCTGGGATCGCTTTCACAGCCGATGGCAGATTTCCTGAAGGCTTGCGTGGTGGCGCGGCTGAACATCGTCGTTTCAGGCGGGACCGGATCAGGCAAAACGACGCTCCTGAACGTGCTGTCGGGCTTCATTCCCGACGGCGAGCGGATCGTGACCATCGAAGACGCGGCGGAGCTTAAGCTGCACCAGGAGCACGTGGTGCGGCTGGAGGTGAAAAAGCCGCGGCTCGACGGGAGCGGTGAGGTGACGATCCGCGACCTGGTGCGAAACTCGCTGCGCATGCGGCCCGAGCGGATCATTGTCGGCGAATGCCGTGGCGGCGAGGCGCTCGACATGCTCCAGGCAATGAACACGGGACATGACGGATCGCTGACGACGCTGCACGCGAATACGCCGCGGGATGTCGTCAGCCGAATCGAGACCATGGCGCTGATGTCGGGGATCGATTTTCCGGTGAAGGTGGTGCGCGAGCAGGTGGCCAACGCAGTCGAATTGATCGTTCAGGCGGCGCGGCTGCGCGACGGCTCGCGAAAAATCACCCACGTGACGGAAGTCGGCGGGATGGAAGGGGACCGAATCGTGCTTCAGGACATTTTTCATCTCGAGAACAACGAATTGCGCCCGACGGGGTTGCGGCCGCTGTTCATGAGCAAGCTGGAGGCGTGCGGGACGGCATTGCCGCCGCAGATGTTCATCCCTGCCAACGGATCGGGACGAGCGCGATGGTGAGTGCCGGGGCGGTTCAGTGGTTGCGCAATCGATGTCAATACGGGATTTCGGTCATCCCTGCTTCGACCGATGGCGTGTATAAAATGACGTGTGGAAGAACAACGCACGAAGAAGAAGTGGTGCGCGCGCCGGTGGTTGGTCATCGCGGCGATCCTGGTGATCGTGCCGGGGGGGCTGGAGATTGGTCTTTCGAAGTTTCTCGCCTATGAGCTGCGGCAGAACGTGTCGCAGCATCTGGATGCGGAACTGAGCCTCTCGGGAGTGTGGTACGTGCCACCGCTGTCACTGCACGTGGCGCACGCGTCGCTGGATCGGGATGGGGAGCAGCTCATGAAGATCGGGCCGAGTGTGTTCACGCTGGGGCGGATTCCGCTGCCCGGGCATCCGATCGAGATTCAGAGCATTGACATCGAGCAGCCTTCGGTGGAACTGGTGAAGGACGAGCAGGGGATCTGGGGTGGCGAAAACTTCGTCAAGAAGACGCCGCCGGCGTTGCGGCAGGCGCATCATGTGCCGAAGAAACTATCGGAGATTCTGCGGCTGCGGCATCTTAGAATTCATGGGGCACGGATCAGCTATACCGATCTGCGGGACGTGCATCCGCTGACGATGACGTGGGGGGACATCAACATGGATGTTGCGCTTCAGCAGAAGAGCACGCAGGTATATGGGTTCAGACTTGGCGCGCAGACGGCACAGCTTGCGGATCTGAGCCTGGCGGGGACGCTGGATGTGGACACGCTGGCTCTGCAATTGAACAAGATGGGGATCAAGGTGGATGCGGATGCGGTTTCAGCGGAGAGCGCGCTGCCGGCGCCGGTGCAGCGGATCGTGCGAAAATATGGGGTGACCGGCCAGATTTCGATCGACGGTCAGGCGACGGTGCCACTGACGAAGATCAGCGACTTGACCTACACAGGTACGATCTCGGTGGACCAGGCAACAGCACGGCTTCCGCAGATCGGGCTGGCGCTGGATCAGGCGGCGGCGAAGATCCAGGTGCAGCAGATCACGGGGCCGGCCTCGGCACCTTCCACGCAGGAGGTTTCAGCAACGAGCCCGGTGCTATCGCGGCCCAAGCTGATGGTGACCGTGCAATCGTTCGAGGGGCAGGCGGGTGGGGCGCGATTCGTGCTGGATCAGGCGCGAGTCTCGGTGGACCCGGTGGCAAAGGAATGGGTTGTGAGCAAGACCTCCGGGCATCTGCTGATGATGCAACCGAAGGCGGCGCCCGGCGCCGTGCGCCAGCGGCTGCTCGTCCGATATGCGCCGGAAGGTCGAGTGACGTTCAGCATTCAGGGCCGCGGGCCGTTGCAGTTCAGCAGTGCGGCGCTGAAGCACGCGGATTATCAGATTCTGGCGTACCCGCGGGATATATCGATTCGTGTCCCCAATTTCCCGCATCGCTTCGAGGGCATTGGGGGTGAGGTCCGGGCCGCGCATGGCATCATATCGCTGGCGAATTTCCAGGCGACCTACGGGAACGATCAGTACCGGCTGAAGGCGGCGCGGGTGCCGGTGGATCCTCTGCCGAAGGAGGTACAGGTTCGTGAGATCACGGCATTTGCGCACTTGTCGAAGGAACCGACGGAGTACTCCCCGCCGGTGATGAAGTACCTGAAGATCGCGCAGCCGAACGGGACGGTGGCGGTGGCGGGGATGGTGAACCTGGATCTGAACAAGCGGCCGATCAGGCCGGATTTTGATCTTCAGGCGTCCACGGATCACGCAGGGGTCGTCATTACGCAGGCGAATATGACGGTGCCGGTGCAGAACATCCACATGGATGCGTTCCTGACGCCGCAGAATATTCGCTGTCCGGATCTTCACGCGGATCTTCTGGACGGCCGGCTGGAGGCGAGCGGAGAGTTTCATCCCCAGGTGTCGAGCTACGACGGAAAGTACGACCTGCGCCGGGCGCATCTGGAGCGAGTGAAGGAGATCCTCGATCAGGCAGGCGCAAAGCCGCCCCAGGTCAGCGGCGAGCTGTCCACGAGCGGAACGTTTTCAGGCATACTGGAGAAGGGGCATTCGCCGCTGGACGGGCTGAATGCCGAAGGCGTTCTGCAGGTGATTCACGGGGATTTCTTCCGGCTGCCGATCTTCAGCTCTCTGCTCAATGCGGCTCACTTCAGCAAGGGCATCGGCACGGTCGGCGAGTTGGCCACCAGCTATAACGTGGGGCGGAAAACCATCGCCGTCAAGAACTGCGCGATCAATTCGCCGCTGGTGGGTGTGCAGGTGAACGGGACGATCGGCTTCGACGGCACGCTGAACCTGCAGGCGATTCTCGCGCCCCTGGCGGATTGGCGGGACAAGATCAACAAGACGAACATTCCACTTTTGAGCAACATTGCCGGCCAGATCGCTGGGAGCGTGCAGAAACTGGTCAACACCGCAACGAGCAAGCTGCTGTACCAGTTTCGCGTCGAGGGAAGGGTGAAGGATCCCAAGGTGATTCCGGTGCCGGCGCCGGCGCTGACGGATGCGGCGGCCTTTGTCTTCGGGAAAATGGTGCAGGGGGTGAAGGACGGGCAGTTGCTGAATGCCGTGCAGCAGGCGAGCACGTCGGCGCCGTCGAGCCAGCCGGTGCGGTAACGGGCGCCGACCCATGCGCCCCTGAATGTCGCTCCCGCCTTTCAGGATTTCATTAAATGTGCTTCCGCCGGCGTCGAATCAGCAATCCCGCCAGCCCATGCCAGCAGCGCCGCCGACGCCGGTTCGGGGGCATAGAAGTTGTAGGTGACGCCATAGTTGACGTCGGTCCAGTTGCCATCGCCTTCCGGATTGCTGCCGGGCGAGTCGAAGGACAGGCTGTTGAGCACGAGTTCGACGCGATCGACGTCAAAGCCGGCGAGGTCGGGACCGGTGAGGTTGCTGTTGCTGCTGAACCAGACCGATTCGTTAGTGTGGGTCGAGACGGTGGAGAAACCCGTATCTCCCGCCGCGCTGAGCGTCTCATCGGCACCGTCGGTCAGCAGCCCGAAGAAAACGCTCGGATCGGCGCCGGTCATGTCGAAGCTTTGCCCCACATCCGCCGCAGTCAGCGCCCGCGGCGCGTAGAGGGCTGCGTCGGGGCCAAACGTGTTGGCGTCGTAGTTCAGCGAGAAATTCATGCTGGAGACGATGCCATATGTGCCGAAGGATCCCCCGGGGCTGCCGATGTTCTGAGAGATCGAAGCAACCAGCGCCGCCTGAGCGGCCTGGGTGGCGAGCAGGACGATCGCGGCCACGACGAGCATTCCCGACGTCGAGGAGGACGCAAAAGCTGCGACAAGCATCGAGCGGTTCATGATGTACCTCCTGCCGCCAAGAGACCAACGGGTGCGGCGAAGTTGTGTGAGAAAACCCTTTTATGGCCGGCGCGAGTCCATAGGTCGCACTGGTCAACTCCCTTTTATGACAAACCGTACAGCGATTGCGTTTGTCGTGCAATGAAAAATTGTCGGAAATTCGCACAAGCCCGGATAAGAGTGGGGCGGTGCTTTACCTGAACAGCGGCGCCAGATCAATGCGCGAGAGCTTCTTGCGGGCGGCATCGTGGCCCACGGCCAGGTAGATCACGCGGTTGGCGGGCTCGAAGATCATCGATTGCAGCGTCAGATCGGCTCGGGAGACGTGTTGGAGCATGGCCTGCATGGAGGCCAGCGTCAGGTGACCGAATTCCTTGGCGCCTTCGGCGTGGAGATAGTCGTAGCGGTCGCAACGGCCGGGCGTGTCGAGATCGTGGCCGCGCTGGTGGTTGGTGCTGATGAGGATCTGGTTGGGCGGGGCACGGCGAATGGTGACCTTGTCGGGCTGGATCTCGGCGACGGCGCGATGGCCGGCGGCATCCATGAGCATCAGGTTGTTCGCCGTCTGGCGCGGGGTGGTCTTCAACAGCTCGATTGCTTCATCCACATTCTTGCAGCGTTCGAGGATCATGCGGTAGAGCAGGGTGTAGGGCATGGCGCTGGGCGGGCGCTGGGGGCGCGTGACCTCCATGTTGCACAGCGCCAGACCCTGATCGTTCATGCCGCTGAGGACGCCGAGCATGCCGGGCCAGGCAACCGATGCAAAGGCGTAGTGATCCTTCGGGTGGAAGATCAAGAGGACCGAGGCCTTGTCGGCGATGTCGAGTCCGGGCCAGTCGAGGTCGCGGCCGAAGCGGGCGACGTGGTCGGAGCAGCCGGCGGCGGGGACGGTGAAGGTCGAGCAGGCGGTCATCGGCGTGGCGTCGAGGAAACATTGCTCGAGCATCACCTGCCGCTCGCCCAGGCCGGAGGAGTTGGCCAGGGCGTGAATCTCGGTGCGGAATTCGGGGATTACGTGCGTCTCGAACGCACCGGCGACGGCGAGGGCGAGCTGGCGCTGGGTGTCGTTCGCAAAATAGGCGCCGAAGTAGCGGTGATAGAGACTGCAGAGCTCGGGGCCGAGCTGCCGGCCATGAGCGGCTCCCAGTTGTGTGGGTGTTCCGCGAAGCTGGATGATCGGGAAAGGAGGCGGATCCTTCGCCTGGGGGCTCTGGGCTTTGCGCGCTGGAGCGCGGAAGCCGGCAACGAGCAGAATGAGGCACGCGACAAGCGTTGTGCGGAATCGATTCGCCATGGCGAGCTTTGGGTGGACGTGAGTCATACCTGAAGAAAGAAGCGAGGTTCGCGCGGTCAGCTCTGCCCGGTTCGCCCGGGCTGCTGGGCTTTCCCATCTTCGCCGGACTATAAGGCATGTTTTGCCGAGTGGTTAGGAAAATTCGGGCGACAGGTGTTTCTTCGGGGAAATTCACGGAGTGCAGTTTGCATCGGGCTCGTAGAATCAGGACGCATGACCGCGACGATTGGACCGAATCTGGGGCGGAAGGAGCCGGTGGGCAGGGTGAGCCAGATCACCGGCGAGGTGGTGTATCTGTACGCGTTTGACATCGCCTACGAGATGAGCCGGTTTCCGGTGAAGGAGCTGCTGGGGCAGCCGGTGGCGCAGTTCGTGGTGGATGCGTCGAAGCGGTCGCCACGGCAGTTGTTTTTCTATCGTCCGCAGATGATCCGGCTTCCGCCGCTGGAGCGGCTGGGCCCGCGCGGTCCGGTGCGGCTGGAGCGGACGGTGAAGCTGCTGCCGGTGGGAGCGATCAGCATACGGGTGCGCGTACCGTTTGTTGCCGGGAACCTGGACGAGCTGGTCTGCTATCACGATCTGCGCTTCAGCGACGGCTCGTATCTGTACGATGAGGTGCGGGCACTGGCCGAGGAGGTGCGGGGGCAGCTTCGACCTTACCTGATCCGGCCGATCGAGCAGCTGGGGGATGAAGAGGCGTACACGGTTTTCTGCGTGAACGGGCCGCCTGCCGATACGGACGGGCAGTCGGTCAGTGCCGCGGGCTGGCTGCAGGAAAACCGCCGGCAGATCGCGGCGCTGCTCACCGAGGAGAGCGACCCCAAGCACCTTTCTGAGCAGGAGGCCGAGGAATCGACGGGGAAATTCTACAGCTACTACGACCGCGACATCGCCGTGCTGGACTGGGATGCGGCGCTGATCGTCGACGAACCGCGCTGATTTTGACGAGCTGCTCTACATCATGGAGCTGGCCAATCTTCAACTCGCCGAGCTCGAGGCCTACGACCGCATCCTCGATGCATCGGTCGAGCGCTCGTACCGGGACTTGTCCATTCGCCGCTTTCGCGGGCTGAAGATGACGACGGTGCAGCGCGACCTGCGCGAGATCCGCGTGGATTTGGCGCGCCTGAGCGACGAGCTTTCCAACATCACCAAGTTCTTCGGCGACTGGCACCTGGCGCGGATCTACCAGGGGCTGGCGGACCGCTTCCACCTGTCCGACTGGCACCGGATCATCGACGAGAAACTCAAGACGCTGGACGATCTGTATCAGATCCTGCGCAGCGATCAGAACAACCGGATGATGCTGCTGCTGGAGCTGACCATCGTGCTGCTGTTTGTGATTGACCTGGTCGTGCTGGTGATCGGGCTGGTGAGATAATCCGGGGCTTGGGCATGGCTCCTCTCCTTTCCGCACTACAGGCCGTGCGCTTCTTTCCAGGACTGGGCTCATGCCTTTCTGCCGGCCCGATGTTCCTTCGCGTTTTGCTTCACCGGGCCCTTCCCTCCCCGCCCTGTGGTGTGGCGGGGAGGGAAAACCAGAGGGAGAGGGAGAGAAAGTGTTTGGTTGAGGGCCTCAGGCCGCACTGTGCATGTGCCGCCGCCGCCGCAACAGGGGCAGACCTCCCAACATCAGCAGACCCAGGCTCGTCGGCTCGGGGACGGGATCGAAGTTATAGGTGGTTGTGCCGGAAGCAGTGCCAATTGAAAAGGCGTCAACGTTAACGTCAAAATTGTCGGTCGGGCTGGCAAAACCCGCGGCGATGCGAATGTCGCCAATGCCTGGGTAGCTGACGACTACGGCGTTTGCGCCTTCGTCGGCCAGAATTTGTGACCATGACAAGGCATTGGATCCCGGCCCACCGTAGTTGTCCGAATACCACATTCCCTGAAGCAGATTCCAGTTCTGCCAGGTATCAAATGCGGGCGCCGGCTGATTTCCATTGGGGTTTACGACATCGCCACCGTCGCTGTAAATCGGTTCGAAGATCAAGCGATCGTCGTAACTGCCGTTGCTGTCGCCGCTCGTATTGATGTACATCGTCAGGTAAGTGTCCTGAGACGGCGGCGAGTCGTTCGACGCGGTGCAATAGGTGCTGTAGCTGAGCGTCGTCAGGTCGTTGATGTTGATTCCGGTCGCGCCTGAATAGTTCAGTTGCGCGCTTTCACCACCGTAGCCGGAGGCGGTTGCCAGATGGGCGCTGCCCGTGCCCAGCGGCGGCGTTGCCGGACCCGAAACGATGTCGGCCGTTCCATGACCGCCCGGGGCATTGCTATTGTCCTGTGTCGCGACCAGCGACCACGCACCCATATTGCCTGGCGTAACATCGACTGTCGCGGCGCCGGCTTGCCCGCTCCACCACAGCGCCGTCGCAAGGGCCGCCGCCATGGTCAAAGCTGAACATGTTCGAATCATGATGCACTTCTCCTGCCTCCGCGCTGGAGGCGAAAGTTGTTCTGGACGTGATAGGGGATTGTCCAGTTGGCCGAAGGTTCACCGCTGGCACCGTGCCGGCAGTTTGAGATTCAAAAGATGCACATACAACAATTGCCACATCGCCAAAGCCCTCCAGGCCATTGGCTCCTCTCCTTTCACTTCACACGCCAAACGCTTCTTTCCGGGCATGGGCTCACCCCTGTCTCCGGACCGGCGTCTTGGGGTTTGTTGCTTCACCTGGTCCTCCCCCCCGCCGGAGCGTTGCGGCGGAGAGGGAGAAACCAGAGGGAGAGAGATTTCCCAGTTAAAAGTTTCAGTCCGCGCGTCGCACGAGCGCAGGCTATGTACTCATGCGGACGTCACGGCGCGCCGCCGCCGTCGCAGGAGGCACAGGCCACCCACTGCCATTAAGCCGAGCGACGCCGGCTCGGGAACACTCGTGGCGGTGAACGTCTGGTTGTCAATGTTCAGTGAGCCCGGTGTGAGATATGTAAACCACTGGTAACGGTTCTGGGCGCCCGCGGTAAAGTCGTAGGATGTGTTATCGAAGGACGTGCTCCAGAGGGGCGTTGAGCCGCCCTGATTCAACAGGCTCATGGTCGTGCTCAGTCCGCCGCTGCCATCGTCCTGATACGCCCACTTGAAGGTATACCAGCCGGCCGTGCTGATGGCGTAGTAAGAGTTCGCACCCGGCCCTGGCGTGCCGCTGATCGGAGCGTCGCTGGAGTTGTTGTTCGCCCAGATGTCCGCATTACCGCCGTCACCCGCCGCGTGGAAAATGAAATCCTGCAGGAAGGTGCTCGAATCGCTCTGATTCAAACTCATCGACAGGTCCCACTGGTACGTGTAGCTGCCGTTGATCGACGCCCCCGGGTCCACGTAAACGTCCAGCGACGACGTCGCCGAGCCGAACACTGGCCGATTTCCTTCAAAGTCGCTGTAAGCGCCGCTGGTGCCCGAGTCGGTGTTGGTGATGGTGACGTACCCGCCACCGTTGCTGAGGGTACTGCTGGCCGTGCCATTTCCGCTGTAGGCGGACCAATCGCCGGTGCCACTGGTATAGCCATCCGAATATGAGGTACTGGCGCGGGCCTGCGCCAATCCGAAACCTCCCACCATCACGCCGAAAAACGGCAACAGGAATAGACGAGATACTTTGATCATGGATTTCCCTCTCTTTGGGTGTTGTTGCATCGGACACCGAACCGTTCGGTATCCGCGGTTCTTCGTTCAACTTCTGCTGTTGAGATTCAGGACACGGCTCCTCTCCTTTCCACATCACAGGCCAAGCGCTTCTTTCCGGACATGGCTCGTGCCTTTGGGCCAACGCCCGTTGGTGTATTGCTTCACATGGTCCTTTCCTCCCCGCCGTGTGTTGCGGCGGGGAGGAACTACCAGAGGGGGAGAGTATTTCGGTGAGGGATCAGGCCGCGTGGCGCATGCGCAGCGTTTGTCGTGCGCTCATGCGGGCGTCAAAGTGCTCATGCATGTTTCCTTCGCCGCCGCAGCAGGGGCAGACCGCCCAACATCAGCAGACCCAGGCTCGTCGGCTCGGGTACCGCGAACGAAGTGAGAGTGATGGTTCCCGTGCCGCCCTGGCTGAATCCGAAGCCGTCGGAGTAGAAATTCCCGCTGCCGAAGGAAAGGCCCAATGAGGTAATCTGTCCCAGCGTGGCCTGAAAGGCCGCTGTTTCGGCTGGGCTGCTGTTGGCGCTTTGGCCGGCGATATCTCTCCAACGCGACAGATCGGTGAAGTCCGCGGCGATAGAAGTGGACACGCCATTGGCCATCGAGGTCACATTGACAATGTCACCGGTGTACCACCATTCGCTCAAGTTGCCGTATGCAGTAGCGGCCGGGTCGGCGACCGTGGTGCTCTTTAGATACGGAAGTATCCGTTCCGCGGGATTGCCGCTGCCATCAAGCTCTCCACCAAAGTCGGACGTTGTGAATGCAGCGCCACTGGCGATGTTACTATCATAGAGGTTGAAGGTGGCCGCCATACCGGGCTTGCCGCTCAAGTCGCCGACAAACGGGCCCTGGTACCCGCTAAGATGTTCGACGGCCTCGTAGCCGTCCCCACCACCACCAGCGCTGTAGGCCCAGTTCGCGCTGTCCGTAGGCATGGGAGCCACGATATCGCTGCCCGATTGCGCGGGAGCACCGAACACGTTGTAGCTCTCGACTCCCGTGGAGTTGAAAGCCTTTTCCCTCCAGTTTGAGGCATCCAACAGGCTTGCGCGCGCCGGTAGTGCCGAGGCGCAGAACAGACCAGCCGCAACAGCCGCTAAAGTCATACTCGTCCGTTTCATGATTGATCCCTTTCTCCAAAACGTTGCTGGATCAGACGCCGAACCGTTCGGCATCCGCGATAGTTTGTTCAAATACTGCCGCTGAGACTCAGGACATGGCTCCTCTCCTTCCGGCGTCACGGGCCGTTTGCTTCTTTGCGGACATGGGCTCGTGCCTTTTTTCGGCTCGGCCTCCCTCGGTGTAAGGCTTCGCATGGCCTTTCCCTCCCCGCCGAGTGGTGCGGCGGGGAGGGAAAACCAGAGGGAGAGAGAGTGCTTGGTTGGGCCCTCAGGCGGCGCGGCACGCGCGCATCGCTTGGGGTGCGCCCATGCGGCCGTTAACGCGGTTACCGAAAGAGCGTCGGTCCAGCTCGCGCCCGATCTGGCAGCGCATCAGCGCGTTGCTGCGGATCGCCAGCAGCAGCAGTTCCTGGTTCGTTGCGGTCTGGAGCAGGTCGTCCGCCGCGCTGATCTCGTGTTGCTCTGTCATCTCTCACTCCTGGTTCGAGGAAAAGGTTGTGGTTCAAGTGGCCTCAATCAATGACCGGGCGTATCCGGCCGCGGTCGCAGGGCGTCTGGCAAGGGATCGTTGTAGCGACCCGGCAAGCTGTCCGAGGACCAGCCCGGCGCCGGTGGGATCGAGCACCGCCAAGGCGCCCATCGCGCGGGCGTCGATCTCCTCCTGCGGCGTGACGCCCTCGGCAATCAACACCCACCGTTGTTTGGGACGAAGCGCCCGCACGTTGCGGATCAGCGACCAGATGCTCTGATCCGGAATATGCCGCCCGGACAAAAGAAGGTGAAAATCCAAAATCCGAATCATGGCGATCGCCTCGCGTGCGCTGGCAACCCGGTGAAAGTCGATGCCCGGCATCGGACCCAGATCGACTGCGATGCCCACCATCAGAAACAACAGATCATGGCTGCCAGACATTCGCGTAATCCTTTCGCGTTGATGTTCCGGCGGGTTCTTTGCGAAGGACGTGCCGCATCACGAATGCCGCCGTCGCTCGCGGCGCAAGTGACGGGGTACGCGGGAATTGCGGCGGGAGAATTTCAAGCCGGGGGCTTACGCCGCAGCGCGGGGAGGCGGTTAGAACAACCGGCTGTAACGGGCCGGGTCTGAGCGCATCGCTTCGCGCGGGCGGGGGTTGCCGATGAAGGCGGTTATTTTGAGCCGGTCTGTTAAAACAACCCTGTTCAGGGCATTCGGATGTGCAGGTGGGCGATACGGCGGGTGAGTCGCTGGATATTCATTCCCAGAAGGCGGGCGGCGGCAGCCTTGCGCCAACCGCTGCGTTTCAGCGCCTCGACGATCGTGCGCCGCTCGACATCGGACAGCAGCAGCGAGGCTTCAGAACCGCTCAGCCCCGGTGTCGCGGTCTCCTGGAGACGAATCGGGAGATCCGTCAGTTCAATGAGGGCTCCGCTGGAAAGGACGTAGGCATGTTCGATGGCGTTGGCCAACTCGCGGACGTTGCCTGGCCAGTTGTAGCGGTGAAGTGCCGCAACGGCTTCGGCCGAGAGCTGGCGCTGCGGCTCGGCATAGAAATCGGCCTGCTGCGCGAGGAAATGCTGAGCCAGGAGCAGCACGTCGCCTCCCCGCTGGTGCAGGGGTGGGACGCGAAGCGTCACCACGTTCAAGCGGAAGTAGAGGTCCTCACGGAAGGTTCCATCCGAGACCATCCCGGCCAGATCGCGATGCGTCGCCGCCAGCACACGCACATCGACCGGATGCGGGTGCGTGTGTCCGACCGGCACCACGCAGCGTTCCTGTATCGCGCGGAGAAGCTTGGCCTGCAAAGGGAGCGAAAGCTCGCCGATTTCATCGAGGAAAAGGGTGCCGCCATCGGCGGCGCGGATAAAGCCCAGGGAATCGCGCATCGCTCCGGTGAAGGCCCCGCGAACATGCCCGAAGAGCTGGGCTTCGAACAGAGAGTCGGTCATCGCCGAACAATCGACCGGGACAAAGGGCTGGTTGCGGCGGCCGGACTGACTGTGGAGGCAGCGCGCGACCAGTTCCTTGCCGGTGCCGGTCTCCCCGGCGATGATCACGGTGCAACGGCGCGGGGCGATGATGGCGATCGCCTCATGGAGGGCCAGCATCTGGGATGATTGCCCGATCAGAGCAACCCCCGCCTTTTCCCGCCGCTGCGCTGCGACCGGCTTGGTCAGGTGCGCCTGCGAGCTGAACACGTCACAACGCCTCCTTCCACACGATCATCCTCCCCGCAAATAGCAGTAGCACCCGAATGCAACGGCCTCGGCCATCCCGTACCACGCGTCTAAACCAGTAAACCCCGTATTCGGTGAAGCGGGTTATTCGAATTAGGGAAATCAGCAGGGGTTTAGCACTATGGCGAGGGGGCATTAGGCTCTGGCGTGTCGCCGCCGCGCCAGGAAAAGCATCAACCCGGCTGCCGACGCCAAAGCGAGGCTGGTGGGTTCCGGAACGCCGGGGGACGTTTTGACGGTCGTCGTTCCGGACTCGTTAAGCTCGCCGCTGGCCGAGAGCGTGATGGTGCTGACGTTCATCATCGAGTACGGGCCACCAGCAGGGAAATTCGCGGGGGTTGCGGTGTTGTTATCCGAAATCGGCGTGGAGGTGGTCGGAAGGCTGAACGACTGGAGGCCGGTGGTTACCGCAGTTCCGCCCTGCGCATTGCTCGGATCGGCGTAGCTCTGAAAGGTGAAGCCGTCGCCAGCGGTGGAAAGCAGATCCGTCACCGCAATCGAACTGGCCAGTTGCAGTGAGGGCGAGGACGGTTGGGTGAAGCCCGTGTCTTGCAATGTCGCGGTCAGCGTTGCCTGGCCGGCGGAGGTATTTCGGGCATCCAGTGAAGAGATTTGGAGCACTCCGCCACCCGAATCGCCCGGGCTGTTGCTGTAACCGATGGTGATGTTGGTCGAGAAGGCGCCGACGGCTCCCGAATAGACAATGCTGCCGATGGTCGGGTCCAAATCTCCCGGTCCATTATCCGTGGTAGAAACATTTGAAGCCCCCGATTGCAGCGTCAGGATGAACAATGCGCGGGCGGTGGAATTCCATAGCGGCAACATCACCAACGCCGACGCCAAAGCCGCACATCCAATCCAGCGATTCATAGAGCCCTCCAACCTGGTTAGCCAACCCGGCAGACCCCCACAATTGTTACATTTTGAACGCCGCGGGGGGCCACACGGCCCCTTCGCCTCCAACGCCACGGGCTGGAGGACCATAAGGTAATTACCCGACAACATACACGTAGAATTGCTATCAGCCAAATGCTTTTTTGAAGTTGGTGAATTTGTTAGGGGTTTATCACTATAGCCAATTGGCTCGTAAGTCTTTGTCTTTTGTAGCCTCGATCCCATGTTTCCAGGCTGAAATCGTCAACTCGATGCTGTAGCAATAAAATTTGGTGAGAATGGGCAGCCGGCGGGGCTGCGCGGCCGGAAGAGTCAGGCGGGTACTGCTGAGGTGTTGGGTACGAGGCTGGCGGCGCGGATTTGTTGTCGTTAACTTGCTCAAAAGGGGCGGATGGCGGGTCCTTTGGCGCCGGGCTTTTGCACGGTGCAACTACGGTGTGAGTACGGCGAGGGTACGGTGTGACCCGGTTGTTTTGCACAAACGCATCTCGATGGGTTGTGGGGGTGCTCCCGTGTCGCTTCTTGGAGAACTTACGGGGCATGGGTGAAGCGGTTCCGGGCGGAGCGGCCGGCGCTTCTGCGCGGCATGCCGGGCCATTAGCACTGCAGCGCTAAGCTGGCGATTTCAGTCTAGAATTGCGGTCAACACGTGAGTAGACAAGGACTTACCAACGATCCAGCACTGAAGTGCCAAAAAGGACCCTCTGGCCGCTTTGCCGGTGCGGCAAATTGTCATGTTCGGACCACCAAGTCGTCAGAAGGGGCAAAAACCGGGTTCGGGGAGGGGTGGGGAGAGTACGGTACTACAACGGTGAGAGTACGGTGTGAGTCGGGAGGAGATTGGGGCGCAACATGGGAGCGGAATGTCCTCTGCTGGGATGCTTCTTCACAAACGGGCTCTTAGCACAGCGTTCAAGGCGTTGCCGAAGCGACCAGGAGGCCCTGCAGGGCTTGCGGCGAGTCAGCGCTGTATGGCGCCTCGATGGTGCGGGAGAGGGTTCTGTCAGAAGCATGCGGTCCTTTAGCTCTACATCCCGGCGTCGGCGATTGGCGGCTAGAAACGGTGAGCAAAAACATGAGCGGATAAGGACTTAAGAAGGATTCGGCGCTGTCGTGTTAGAATAGGCCCGATACCAACGGGGAAGGCCCTTGAGACCCATGACGTGCGAGCGCGGGGTGGCTTTGGAAATTCTGGAACCGCGGACGCTCTTAAGCTCCGCAGTGCCCGCCGCAGACCTGAACGCGGTTACGGCTTCGGTCGCACCCATATTGATGGCAGCGACGCCGCAATATGCGGCTCTCAACCCTGGCGGTCGAGGGGCGGTGGCAGGTCTGGGCGGTGGGCCCGCACGGGGCCATACAGTTGATGCGCACGGCGGACCCCGATGTGGAATCGGCGACCGCCGTGGGCGACGTGGTCTATTTCACCAACGTCATCGGGAATAGCCGCACGGGCTTGATCACCGAGTTATGGAAGACCGACGGGACGCCGGGGGGAACGATGAAGATGACCAACTTGCCGTCTGCGATGCGCTCGCCGATCCGGCGCGGGAGGCGGCTGTTTTTCAGTTCGGGCAGTCAGCTCTGGGTGACCAACGGCACGCGGGCGGGGACGCATTCGTTCTTCGACGGCGCGGGTGTGGGAAATGCCCTGCTGTCGGGTGATCTGGTCTTTTTCACGATGACGGCCACGGTTGGAAGCGCGACGCACACGGACCTTTGGTGCACGGATCTGACTGCGGCGGGAACGCGCGAAGTTGCCGCGGATTTTCGCGCGATCGACAGCGCGGCGGAATACGGCTGGCAGGGCGGGATGCTTTATCCAACGCGCCAGGCGCCGGATTATTCGCAGGAGTTGTGGTTCGTGGACCGTGCGGGGCATCAGCAGGAGATTCCGGGCTCTGATGGTCAGCCGGCGGTTGATCCGACGATCCTGGGCACGATTGGCGGGAGCCTGGTGCTCCGGGCGAAATCCAACGGAAGCAGCGGCATCTGGAGCGCAAGCGCGCCGGATCAGCCCCTCGCGCCGATCGCGGTGCAGTCGGGGGGTGGAGCGCCTTACGCGGTGGCCGCGGGAATGGTTCCGGGGAAGGTGCTTTACGTGTCGAACGACACGCTGTACGCCGCCGCCCTGAACGGCGTGCAGGCGTTGCGTCTGGCGCAGGGCTACATTCAGGCCGAGTCCGCGGGCGATGTGGTTTACTACACGAACTTTGGCTTTCTGGACGTGAGCGATGGCACCGTGGGCGGGAGTTTCGGCATCGCGGGCGTTGCACCGAGCTCTTTCCTTGCGGCGTCCAACGGGACGGTCTGGTATGTGAACGGCGGCCATGCGTACATCGGCGACAGCAGCGGCGTGGCACAACTGCCGGACGTGATCACCAATGCTTCCAGTAATCCGCAGGATCTGACCAACGTGAACGGGACGCTGTATTTCACGGCGGATGACGGGGTGCATGGCCGCGAGCTCTTTAAAGCCGTGCCGGGGGCTGCCCCGGTGCTGGCGGCGGACCTGAATCCCGGGCCCGGGTCGTCCAATCCGCAGCAGTTGGTGGCGGTGGGGGATGCGCTCTATTTTCTGGCCAGCGCCGCGGGCGTTTCTCAGCTTTTCAAGGCGGACGCGAGCGGCGTGTACCCGGTTGAGTTGCCGGCGTCGGTGCGCCCGAGCGCACCGCTGGTCGGGCTGCGAGACGCCGTCTACTTTCAGGCAACAGCAAGCGGTGGAAGCGGAAGCGAGTATGGACTCTGGCGGAGCGATGGAACCACGGGCGGGACCTCGCTCGTCAAACAACTGGGCGCCGACAGGCGCGGAATTCTTGGGATGGCGGTGTTTCAAAGCCACCTGTTCATCGCGACCCCCTCGGCGCTTTGGCGCAGCAACGGCAATCCGGCGGGGACGGTGAAGCACCTCAAGATGGAAGCCCAGAACCTGACCCCCTCGGACGACTGGCTGTACTTCACGGTCGAGAGGCAGACGCGGATGTGGGCGACGACGCTCGATCCGAATCAGACGCGCGTGGTGGTCAAGCCGGACCCGGTGCTGGGGCACTTGCGTCTGCAGGATCTCACGGTTGCCGGCGGAAAGCTGTATTACACGGCCGGGAGCCTTTCTTATTCGACGGCAGAAGCGCCGCCCATGCTCTACTGCATCGGGCCTGATGACAGGACGGCGCGACTTGTCGTGGGATCCAGGGATCAGCATCCGCTGGTGCGCGGGCACAACGTATCGGAACTGGTCGCGCGGTCGGATGGTCTTTTCTTCCAGGCCGACCACCAGTATTCGACGGCGGCTCTATGGTTCAGCGATGGAACGGCCGCCGGAACCATGCCGGTGGTGAACGATCTGGTGAGCGATCTGACGCTGGCGGGACCGGATCTGTATTTCGTCAGCGGGCGGCCGAGCGGTTATTGGGATGTTTTTGCGTACAGCAAGGGCGCGATCACAAGCGTGCATCCGGCGGGATACGTGAGCGGAGCTCCGGGCGAATTGACGTCGGTCGGCGGCACGATGTATTTCGCCGCAAGCGACGGGATCGACGGGGAGGAGCTGTGGGCGGTTTATCCGCCGCATGGGGCGATCAAGGGCACTGTCTTCGACGATGCCAACCGTGATGGCGTCTTGGATTCGGGGGAGAAGGGGCTGGCGGGATACCGGGTGTTCCTGGATCTGAACCAGAATGGGCGCTGGGACGATCAGGAGCCATCGGTCCGGACGAACTCGCACGGAGCCTATCGGCTTGATTGGCTGGATCTGGGCCATTACACGGTAAGGGTCGTGCCGGTCGAAGGAACAGCGGCAACCTCGGCGAACCCATCGGCGGCGCAGGTGCGCGAGGGGAAGGTCGTCACGCGGAATTTCGGCCGCACGACGAGCTGATTCGATTCGGCGGATGGCGGCGCGCGGTGCTGATGCGTCCGATAATGCGGCACTCGCGCGAACCGGTTCCGGTAATGCAGCGTAGGCACTTCCTGAGGGGGGAAACAGGCTGGAATTTCCGGAGATTTTTCGCCAGCTCCTCCACCTGACCCAGTTTGTTTCCGACATTGAGCAATGGCATCAGCAAGGCGCCGCCGATGAGCAGGCTGGAACGGCTTGCGTCGGCGTGAGCCGCGGGCGAGGAGTTATCGCCCGAGAATCAAAAGTTGTGCAGCCGGGGATCCGGCTGGAGGTTTTCGATGCAGAGTGTTGTGCTTCTGGTTGTGAGCTATGCGGCGGAACTGGGGGTTTTCTTTGCCGCCACCGCGGCCTTGACCTTCGGGGCGTTGGCCCTGCGGTGAGTTGGATTTGATCGATTTCCCTTGAGGAGAAAGCACCGCCGACCAGGCGGCGTTTTCGTTGGCACAACGCGCGGAGCAAGGTCGCTTAAAGGTTATTGCGTGGTCTTGACTTCGAAGCCATGGCCACGGGCGGGAACCTGTGCGCGGAGGGCTACCGTCCAGGCTGCCGCAGCGAATGTGATGGCGCCGGCGACGGCGAAGGGGCCGGTGTGGTGAAGCGTGTAGATCGCCGTGGCGATCATGGGGCCGATAAATCGCGCCAGCGCCCCCAGCATGGAGAAGAGTCCGAAGACCGTTCCCTGCTGCTCGGGATCGGAGGTTTGAGAAATGAGCGCTGAGAGCGTGGGCGTCTGCAGGCTGCGTCCCAGGGCAGTCATGATCGTGGCCAGGAGAATGACGGCAAGCAGCACGCCCATCGCCCCTTTGACGTAAGCGCTTGCGGTGGGACTTTGCAAACCGGCCTCGACGTAGAGACCCATCGCGGCGCTGACGATGAGGGGACCGAGGATGACGAGCTTCCATTCACCGAAGCGCTTGGTCAGCCGGCCGATCAATCCACCCTGCACGATGACGATCACGAGACCGGCGAGGGCGAAGAACAGGCCAACCGCGCCGACGTGATAGCCGAAGTTGTCCTTGAGGAACAAGGCAAGGCAGGACTCCATCATGACGAACGCCATCATGCAGAAGAAGAAGATCAGCAGCATCTGAACCAGCGGGCTGTTTCTCAGGATGGGGAGGAACTTGCCGGGATGGAGCCAGACTTCGGATTCGGCGGGCTTGTGGACGCGGGATTCCGGCAGGCGGGTGAAGGTCAGGATGGCCGCGATGGCGGAGCATCCCGCGGCGGCGAAGGCCGGCCAGGAAAGATCGAAATGCCCAAGCAAGCCGCCGATCGCCGGGCCGATGAAAAATCCGATGCCGAAGGCGGCGCCGAGAATTCCCATCGCCTTGGCACGGTTTTCAGCGCTGGTGACATCCGAGACGTAAGCCTGCGCGGTGGAGATGTTGCCGCCGGAGATGCCGTCGATGACGCGCGAGACATAAACGAGGATCAGCCCCATGCCCGGCGCCACCCAGCCGGGATGCGTGGCGTAGCCGAGAAGGAGAAATCCGAGGACGGAACCGATCTGGGAGGCGATCAGGACGGGCCGCCGGCCAAAGCGGTCGGAAATCAACCCCAGAATCGGCGAGACAACGAGCTGGCAGGCGGAGTAGACGGAGAAGAGCAAACCGACCTGGAAGTCGGAGGCCAGGTAGAGCTTGGCATAGAACGGCAGCAGCGGAATGATGACGCTGAAGCCCAGAAGGTCGGCAAGGACAATCAGAAAGATAATAAACAGCGCCCCGGGAGGAGGGCCTGTAACGGCTTGGTCGCCCGCAATATCCGGCTCGGTCATCGCCAAGGATGTAACGCAATATGCGTCCTGGGACAACTTGCCAGTTAAGTCCAGAGATCGCAAAAATTCAAAGAATACACAGTGGGAGATTAAAACTTCGGTTTTGCGATCTTTGGGCGACTTGGCGTTTTGGTTCACCGCTCTTACCTTGACGACTTGAGCGCATGCGAATCGTCCACATCATCACGCGGCTGATCGTCGGCGGGGCGCAGGAGAACACGCTGGTCTCGTGCGAGGGGCAGCACGAGCTCGGGCACGAGGTGACGCTGATCACCGGGCCGCCGCTGGGGCCGGAGGGGTCGCTGCTGGAGCGGCGCAGGGGTATGGGTACCGGGTGGAGGTGATCGACGAGATGCGCCGGGCGGTGCTGCCGGGGAGGGACTTTCTCACGTATGGCAAGCTGGTGGGGCGGCTGCGGGAGCTGCGGCCGGACGTGGTGCATACGCACTCGTCAAAGGCGGGGATTGTGGGGCGGTGGGCAGCGCATCGGGCGGGTGTGCCGGTGGTGATTCATACGATTCATGGGCTGTCGTTCACGGCTTCGACGAAGCCCTACGTGAACTGGGCGTACAAATGGCTGGAACGGAGGGCGGCGCCGATCACAACCCGGATCGTCTGCGTGGCGGATGCGATGCGGGAGCAGTCGCTGGGGGCGGGGATCGGTGTGGCGCGAGCAATATGTCACGGTCTATAGCGGGATGGAGACGCAGCCGTTTCTGTCGCCTCGGGTGGGGCGCGATGAGGTGCGACAGCGGCTGGGGTTGCGGCCGGAGCACGTCGTGGTGGGAACGATTGCGAGGTTGTTCTATTTGAAGGGTCATGATGATTTGCTGGAGCTGGCGCCGGAGTTGTGCGCGACGTATCCTAAGCTGAGGTTTCTGTGGGTTGGCGAGGGGATTCTACGGGAGCAATTCGAGGAGCGCATGCGAGGGATGGGGCTGCGCGATCGCTTCATTCTGACCGGGCTGGTGAAGCCGGAGCAGATTCCGGAGCTGGTGAATGCGATGGATGTACTGGTGCATCCATCCCGGCGCGAGGGCCTGGCCAGGGCGATCGTGCAGGGGCAGCTCGCGGGGTTGCCGGCCATTGCGTACGGCATCGATGGAAATCGGGAGGGGATGATTGCGGATGAAACGGGGTTTATCGTTCCGCCGTTTGATCGGGCGGTTCTGGCAGAGAAGCTGAAAGCAGCACTGGACGATGCGGAGCTTCGCCGGCGGATGGGGGAGCGGGGACGGGCGTTTGCGGAGGCGCGGTTCGATACGAAGGTGATGGTGGAGCGGTTGGAGGAAGTTTACCGGGATGCGGGCGCGGGGCGCATGGGTTGAAAACTCGCGCCACGGGGAGCATACACTTACACCATGGCACCGATACTGGTTTTTGGCCCGCATCCGGACGATCAGGAACTTGGCATGGGGGGAACGGTCGCGAAGCTGGCGCAACAGGGGCATCGGGTTCACCTGGTGGACATGACCAACGGCGAGCCGACGCCGCATGGGTCGGAACAAACGCGGGCGAAGGAGAGCGCCGCGGCGGCGAAGGTGCTCGGCGTCGAACGGACGCTGGTGGGGCTGAAGAATCGCGAGGTGGTTCACGACATCTCATCGCGCCACAAGGTTGCCGCGGTGATTCGCAAGCACAAACCGGACTGGATGTTCATTCCCTATCCAATCGACGCGCATCCGGATCACATGGCCGTCACGCGCATCTGCGAAGATGCACGCTTCGACGCCAAGCTGACCAAGACAGAGATTCCCGGCGAGCCGTGGTATCCGAAGCGCATCATCTACTACTTCTGCACGCACCTGCGGCTGAATTTTACACCGAGCTTCTGCATCGACATCAGCGACACCATCGACGAGAAGCTGGCGGCGGTGAACTGCTATCAATCCCAGTTCGTGGGCAACAGCGGGCACGTGCCGGAGATGGTCAAGACCATCACCGCTTACTTCGGCACGCGCATCGGCACGCAGCACGCCGAGCCGTTTTTCACGCACGAGATGCTGGGATTCACGGGGCTGGATCAGTTGTATTGAGGCGGATTACTTCGCCATCGCTTCGGCGGCGAGGGTGGCGATGCGCCTCCGCAAGGGGGCGATGTCGGCTTTGTCATCGGGATAGACGCGGTTGGTCAGCAGGACGATAAAACAATCGTGCATCGGATCGATCCAGAGGCTGGTGCCTGTGTAGCCGGTGTGGCCGAAGGTTGTGCCTTTTTGGAATCGCGTCGCCGCGGGGGGCGGGGGAATGCTTCGTATCGATGTCGAAGCCGTAGGAGCGCTTGGTCTTGCCGTTGACTGGGTCGGTGAATGCGCGGGGTTTGGTCATTTCTTCTACGGTACGGGCGGAGAGAATGCGGTGGCCGTCGAGTTCGCCCTTATTCAGGATCATCTGGCAGAAGCGGGCGACGTCGGGGCGCATTCGAGAACAGGCCGGCGTGGCCGGCGAAGCCGCCGAGGGCGTAGGCGCGGGAGTCGTGGACTTCACCCATCATCCAGTGGCCGTGGCGCTTCTGCGTGGGGGCGATGCGGTCGTGCCAGGATGATGGGGGAAGATAGCTTGTGTTCTTCATGCCGAGCGGCTCGAAGATTTCGCGTTTGGCGAAGTCGTTCAGCGGCTGGCCGCTGACCGCGTGGACCAATTTGCCGAGGACGATGTAGCCGAGGTCGCTGTAGTCGTATTCGGTGCCGGGTTGGTATTTCAGTTTGCCGGAGTAGATCCTTGTGCAGCGCCTCTTCGCGGCCATGCGCGTAGTCGCCGATCGGATTGTCCGGGGGAAAGCCGGCGCGATGGAGCAGGCATTCTTCGATGGTGATCGCCTTCTTGTCCGGTGTGTTCATGCCGGGCAGGTACTTGCTGACGGGATCGGAGAGGGCGATCTTGCCGCGGTCGGCGAGGATCATCACGCTCGTTGCGGTGCCGATCGGATTTGGAGAGGGAGGCCAGGTCGTAAATCGTATCGATGCGGACGGCGGGGGAGTCGGGGTCGTAGGTAAAATGGCCATAGGGTTTGGCGAAGACGATGCGCTGGGATGTCCCTGCGACGACGACGACGCCGGGTGTCAGATGCAGTTCGATGGCCGCGGCGACGGCGCGATCGATTCTGATGATGGTGTCGGGATCAAATGACTGGATTTTCGAAGCAGCGTAAGTGGGGGCGTTCATGAGCATCACGATCAGAGCAATCGCCGGGACAGTCGGGCGCACGGGCTAGAGTTTAGCGAGAGGCGCCCGCCAGGGCACGCGGTGGTCATGGATGACATCGGGCGGGCCTGCTGTTCGGACCGGAATATCCTCTGGAAGGGCATTTGGCGGGGTTGCCCAGGGGTGGTGAGGTCCCGGTGTGACCCCGGAGGGAGTCCGGTGTAAACCCGGAACTGCGGCGGACCGATATCGGAGTACGATGTCCTTTGTCGGTGTATCTCACTGGGGGGCTCACCGCTGCTCCCGGACTGTGAGTTCACCCGATCCATCCCCCGGTTGGCGGGCGGGTTGCTTGGTTTATGCCGTTGCCCTCCGAATCTTAGCGCCGGCATCATTTTCCTGCTGAATTTTTGAATAAGCCGCGATTGCGTTGGCGATGTTTCACGGATCGCCGCGAGCTTCGCTCGTCCCTAAAACCCGGGAGGAAATACTACTCGCGTCTCTGCCTGCTTCGGGAACTCTTCCGTTGCCTCTGCAAACCGACCGCGAGCCCGATCCCATAAAGTGTCGGTGCGGTGGGCTCGGGGATGGGCGTAAGCAGAAAGCCATGTACTTCGCTGCCAACAACCATTGAGCCAACTATCTGGCCGTAGTCATTGATGCTCGATGCGGAATCCAGGCGGTAGCCCAACGCGTTATCGATGACTTCGTTCAGATCAATCATGGCAGTTCCGTCATAGAGAAATGCCTTGCCATTACTCTGTCCGACGATCTCCCCTCCCGCATTAATTCCGAATGCATAGCTATCGCCGCTTCCGCCGCCAATGACCCCGAGGTCCGTCATGGTGCCGTTACTGTCCTTGAATGCGTGGATCTCCCCAGTTTCCGTATCGGCCCAACCCACAATTTCTCCCAAATCATTGATGTCCATTGCGTCGCTTCGTGCGCCTCCCAACGTACCCAAGTCGATCGTATTGTTCCCATCGAACAGGAACGCGTGATATGTCGCGGGCAAGTTGTAGTCGCCCACAATCTGCTCGGCGTCGTTGATCGCAGACGGTTTATACGCGTCGCCCAGAACTGGTCCCAAGTCGGTCATAACTCCGTTGGAGTAAATGAACGGTCCCCAGGTACCATTCGATCTCGCAGACCACCCCGTGATTGTTCCGGCGTTATTGAGCCCGCCGGAATAGGCCCAGCTTCCGCCGAGCGTTCCGATGTCGTGTGCAATCCCCCCGCTATAAAAGAACAAGCGGCTTCCACTGCCCAATGATCCCAACACTTGGCCGCTATCGTTAATCTTGTAGCCAATTCCTGCGTTTGGTGTGCTGATGTCAACCATTCCATGCGCCGCATCGTACAAGTATGCGTGCAACTCAGTATTGCCGGCCAATAGCGAAAACCCAGTGACCTGACCGCTGTTATTGACGTCTTTTGCCGGACTCTGTGAGCCGCCAAGAGTTCCGAGGTCGGTCACTGAGTAAGAGAGCGCGTAGCTTCTTGCTGCTAGCACCAGTACCGATGTGCCGAGAAGGAGAATCCGCATCATATCCCACCAATAAAACCACTATACAGCATTGTTGAGAAGGCAGCCATGGGCTGTACGTGACAAATGGCAACGCGAATCGTGGGAGCACCGACAT
>CAVSJX010000004.1:0-1360660 GCA_963728435.1 uncultured Phycisphaerales bacterium
CCGCTTTGGCGAATACTGATATGGTTTTTACCTGATTCTCGCGCACCAGGTTGGGTAGCCCTCTGGGTCAAGTCCCAGTTGTGCTGGAAAAAGCGGACGGGGCGGGCGGCACGGCTGGGGTGTGCCGCCGCTTGAAGTTCTCGTTCATCTCCTGTCGTAGCTGTCGTAGTTGCTCGCGTTCGAAGTTGGTCACCTTGAGCTTCCGCCATTTCTCCGAAGCTCGGAGCACCGCGGCGAACATCAGCTTGAGCATCGGCCGCTCCCCGAACGCGTGCGGCAGCACCTTGGTCCGCCGGCGATTCTCCTCGAACAATCGCTCCAGGAGATTGGTCGAGCGGATCGCCTTGCGGTGCGTGACCGGAAAGACCAGGTGTGCGATGCACGCCTCGAAGTCTTCAAGGAAGCACGCCACCGCCGTGGGGAACTTCTTCTGCCAACGCTTGATGAACGGCTCTTTCAGCAGCCGCGCGGTCTCGGGGTTGGCCGCCTGATAGACGCTGTTCGCCTCTGCTTTGATCTCCGGCCAGAGTTGCTCATCAGTCACTTTCGCCTGCAGGTTACGCATCTTGTGCACCAGACATCGCTGGCGGCTCGATCGCGGGAAGCATTCTTCAGCCGCCTTGATCAGCCCCGGCGCCCCGTCCGTCGTCACCAGCAGCGGATCGCATAGTCCACGCCGCTTCATGTCCTGAATGAACTCCCGGCAACTGACCGTGTCCTCTTTGGTCCCGGGCGCCAGATGCAGCAAATGCTTGAATCCTTCCACATCGATGCCCCAGGCGCACAGCACCGCCTGGCGACGCTCCGACGGGTTCAGACGCTCAGCCACCCCATCGAGGAACAGATACGCGATCTCGTATCCCGCCAGATCGCGCGTGGCAAACGCCTCGTACTGCTGCCAGAGCACTTCCGTGATGTCGCTGACCGCCGTCTTGCTCAGCAGCTTGTTTCCCCCGGCATCGGTGAACGCCGCCTCGCTGTCGCGGGTCGAAAGGCCGCGGGCGAACATCTCCGTGGCCAACTGCTCCAGTTGCTGACTGCGGCCGCTCACGTGCTGGCGGACCTTCGACTCGAACGGCTCACCCCCCGTATCCGACACCTGCGGCACGGCGAAGGGGATCTGGCCCTCGGCGCTGTCGAGGCGGCCGGTGCGATAGCCGTTGCGGTAGCCTTTCACCGCCCCGCCGGCTTCACGCTGATAGAAACCGCGGCCAAGGAACTGGCCAACTTCCCGTTCCAAAGCTTCTTCGATGATCCGTTGCACGCCCAGGCGGATCAGCTCCGACCGGGCATCGCCGGCCCAGCCGTTGTCGAGAAGTTCACGAATTTGCTGGTCGGTCTGCACGGACGCGGGTAATCTCTTGCTCACGGGGTCTCCTTGCTTTGTCACCAGCAACAAGGATGTACCCCGTCTCTTTTTCCAGCAAGCTTAGGACTTCACCAACAGTTATGGTGAAGGAGAGGCTCTTCGCTGCGATGTTGGTGCTCTTCGAATCACAAGAGATAGATCCTCCCGACTCAACAGCACCACATCCGGGAATCTGATGGCTCTGTAAACACGCGAAGCATTTGGAATTGCAAGAACGCTACCATCTCGCAAGAGCACGGAAGTTCTCCCTGCAGCGGCACTGTATGGTCCCCAAGCAAGTATTGCGTTACTGGGCAATGACTCAATGTTGAATTGTGAACCAGTATACGCTACTTGATCTCTGGCATAATTGACAGCGCTCGCACCTAAAAGCCCGTCTTGAACCAGCACGTCAATATTTGGGGGCATCGAACCACTGTGGCGCTCCGTGTAAAGCTGAATAGCCCCACTCAGTTGGGCCAGGTACCACGTCGGATCAGTTGGCCGATGACGTTGGACCAGTGTAGCCACTAACAGCGCGCAGCAGCACACCAGGAAGATAATGATTACAAGACCTCGATGGGTCTGCATGTAAGAAGAGTTATCATTCATTTGAGAGGTGGCTCATCTATTATCCAGAACCCAACAAGCTTTTTACTACCGTTCTTGAGTTCTTGTTCCTGGTAGGGCGTAACGTGATCGATCGTAGGTGAAAGCCCAGATTTTCCTGTCCAGCTCCCATCGACGTGTTGCGTGCTAAAGTGAAAATCGTACTTAGAAACCATCTCAAGTCTCTGACGTATGTTAACTGGCGATAACGAAAGGAGCCACGGATGGCGCGAAAGAAGAAGGGGGCGGAGCCGCTGCCGACGATCTGGCGGGTGGACGATGCGTTGTGGGCAGAGGCCCGGCAGGTGCTGGCGGAGTACGACCCGCCGGCGAAGTTCGGCCCCGACCGCATCGACCAACGCAAGGCCCTGGATGGCGTGATCTACCGCATGCGCAGTGGCGTGCAGTGGAACCAGGTCCCCAAGGAGTTCGGCGACGACTCCAGCATCCACCGCACGTTCCAACGCTGGGTGAAGCGTGGCGTGATCGGACGCCTGTGGGCGCTGCTGGTCAAGGGCTGCGAGGAACTGGCCGGCGTCAACTGGAAGTGGCAGAGCTTCGACTGTGCCCTGGGCAAGGCCCGGCACGGGGGGATCAAGTCGGAGCAAACCCAACCGACCGGGCGAAGAACGGCACGAAGCGTGGCGTGCTGACCGAGGCCGACGGCGGTCCGGTGGCCGTGGTCGTGAAGGGAGCCAACATACACGACTCATTGCTGCTGCAGGATGCGTTGGAGGCCGTGATCGTCGAGCCGCCGGACCCGCGTCAGCAGGAGCAGAACCTTTGTTTGGACAAGGCGTTCAGTGGCGCACCTTCGGACGCGACCGCCCGCGTCTTCGGCTACGAGCCGCACTGTCGGCAGATCGGCGAGGAGAAGAAAGATGCTCAGGGTTGCAAGCGACACAAGGCCCGACGCTGGGTGGTGGAGCGGACGATCAGCTGGCTGAACCGCTGCCGCGGGATCATCATCCGTTATGAGAGGAAGGCGGAGAACTACCTGGCCGTCGTGCAACTCGCTTGTGCTTTGCTCTGGTACCGCAGGCTACACCGGCTCACGACTTGAGATGGTTTCTAAGAGGCTCGTAATGCCTCCCGATGATGTGGCCTTCACTTCTCCGACTAACAGGGTGGGAATCCCCGTACTTGCCGGAGTTCCATACGCAACCAAGTCTGGACCGTGGGAACCGGTCGGGAATTCCTGCAGCGGTACCACCGTGAAGCCCGCCCCCTCCAGCCGTTCAATCCAGAGCGTCTGGCCCATCTCCGCCAGTTCCATGCTTTGAAGGTCCTCAATGACAGCATCAGCCTTTCGCTTGGTGTTCAGATCAGAGTAGTCCTTCGAGGAGTCTTCTACACTCGTGATACCGAGAACGGTGAGAAGGCCAACAAGTCCTTCACGGCCAGAGGGATCGATATAGTCAATCGGGTCGCCATGGACAAAAGAGTACAGGTCTGAATTTGCCATGTCTCCGATAACAGAACCCCTCGGATCTGCAGAAATCCACCTGCCATTCTGAGGCAAATAGAATCGTAGCCCGGATAGGTACATTTCGGACTGAGCATCAAACTCACCACCCCCGCCAAACAGCCAAGCGGTCAGCGATGTTCCGGATTCCAGTCGCGTGCCGAACGCGTCGTAGTCGTCCCGCTCCTGAACCGCACCGGTGGTGAGGTCAACCAGGGCCCGCGTGCTGCCGTGACCATCGGTTAGAAGGTACAGCGTCCCATTGGCAGCATCGCTCTGTCCTTCCACCTTCAAGCCCAGCACGTACGAGCGGGAGAGCGTCGCCGTTGCGGGTGACGATCCCTGCTTCTCCTCGATCTGCTTGGCGTAGCCCGTCGGGTTCTGCGGGTCGATCAGGTAGTAGGTCGTCGTGCCGCCGACGGGGGTCTCGCTGATGCGCACGCCGTTGGTGTCGTAGCTGTAGGTCGCATCGGAAGTGTCGTTGACCGTCCCGGTGGTCCGGCCCTCTGAGTCGATGGTCAGATCGTCGCCATTGCCGTCGACCGCCACCATGCGGTTGCGCAGGTCCCAAAGATAACGCGTGGTCGTGGTGGAGCCCGCGGCCCCGGTCACCTTCTCCGTCATCGAGCCATTGGGATCGTAGCGGTAGGTGACGTTGATTGGCATCGATGGTCGAGTCCTCGGTGATCAGTTGATCCCGTTCGTTGCAGGAGTAGGTGATCGTTTCATCGGTGGTGCCGTTGTTGCCGGCGTCGATGACTTTCTGGCGACGGTTGCCCGACAGATCGAATGTGTAATGATCGGCGTAGGGGGTCGGGGCATTGCCACCGGCCTGCAGCACCGTCAGCGATTCATCCGTCAATCGCCCATCCGCATCGTAACCGTAGTCGATGAACGTCTGAGAGAAGATCGAAGAGCCGTCGCTGCTGTAGCGGGTCTCGGTCACGTCATCCCTCAGCCCGTCATCCCGCAGGGTGTACTCGAACTCCATCACCGGCGTGGTCTCGACAACGTTCGGCGTGGACAGGTCATCCCGCGTCACCGTCTCATCCGTCAGCCGGTTGAGCGAGTCGTAGGTATACGTCGTCGTCATGCCGTCCGGCTGGGTGACGGTCTGGAGGTCGCCGACGGCGTCGTAGGTGTAGATTGTCCACTGATCGACCGCGGTGTCGTTTAGAGTCGTCACGTGCACCTTCCACAACTCGCCCAGATCGTTGTAGAGGTAGCTCGTGTCGTTGTGGTCGGTGTAGGTTTCGATCTTCCGGCCGGTGGCGGGGTCATAAGCATAATGGACCATCCCCAGCGAATCGCCGGCAATGGTCGTTTCCGTCGATGCGGCCTGGCCCGTTATGGGGTCGTACGTGTCTGTCGTGGACGTTCGGGCCTGCCAAGCGTTGGTTCCCGGCGTGTTGGTCAGATCCGCAGCCGTCTGCTGCCGGCCGAGATCGTCGTAGGTGTAGTCGGTCCTCTCCGCCGCATCGTTCGGATTCTGGAGCGTGCCATCGCCCGCGAACGTCGGCGTGTGGCTGCTGTCGTAGCGGTATTCGTGCAGCAATCGCCCGCCGTATGCGGGCGTATCGTCATACCTGTACGCCGTGGTTTGCCAGTCGAAGTCCGTGTGCGTCTTCATGCGGCCGAAGTCATCATACGTCCAGGATTCGCTTACCGTCACGCCGTCAACTGCGGGCAGCGTCCGGCTGGTCTGGTTGCCGTTGTCATCATATGTCCACGTGGTCACGTTGCCCTTGGGATCGACCTGCTCGATCTCGTTGCCGTTGGCATCGTACTCGTAATGCCAGTGCGGACGCGTCATCGTGTTACTGTTCAGGGCATCGGCCACCGCAGGCAGCCAGACATCCACCAGCCGGCCGGCGGGGTCGTAGAGGTAGATCGTCGCTAGGACCGGGTCGTGGTTGCCGCCGTTGTCTTGATTCCGCTTGCGCTGGGCGACCTTCACCACTTCCTGGTATCCCGCCGGGACGGCAGCACCGCCCCACCAAGCGGTCCATGTCCATCCGTCAGCCGCCGTCAGGTCCCATGAGCCATCGCTGGCGTTCCAGTCATCCGGCGATGAAACCTGCGGTTCCTCGCCCGGATAGTCATCCGCGCTGTAGTAGGTCGCCGTGTACGAATTGTCGGCATAGAGCGTCTCCCGCTCCCGACCCGCGCCGTCCCTGTACGTTCGCGTCTCATGCCCCATGGCATCGGTCACCGTATCATACGACTGTATCTGGTCGTACGTGTCCGTGCCTTGGACGACGACTCCCAGATTCTGCGTCTGGTTGTAGGTGTAGCTTGTCAGCGAGACGAACAGGCCGTTGAGGTCGGCCGTGGTCTGTCCATTTGCTTGGGCGGTTTGATGGCTGCTCTGGCCGGTAATGGAGTCGGTTGCGTTCCAAGTGCCGCCCAGATACCTCAGATGGAAGTACGTTTCGTCGTCCGACAGGTACATCGCCCGGGCCCCGCTGTTGCTCTGGACGACGATTTCGCCGGGCGCGAACGTGCCGCTGACGTTGTTTCGCTTGAAGGACAATTCAAAAGGGTCGCACATTGATAAAAGAGCTTTCGAGGCCGGAACGACGTGCGACCCATTTGATCGATCCCAGAAATGACCACTCTCGTCCACGGCCCCGACGCGACCCAACAAGCCGTCGCCGCCAGCGAAGCCCTCTACGGCGGCGCCGTCGCCGAATTCACCGGGGCCACCATCGACGCCCTCGCCGCCGAGGTCCCCACCACCACCATTCCCCGCGCCAGGCTCGAAGCCGGCTGGCCCGCCATTGACGCCGCCGTCGAGACCGGCCTCGCCAAAAGCAAAGGCGAAGCCCGCCGCCTCATCGCCCAGGGCGGCCTCTATCTCAACAACAACCCCATCGCCGACGCCAACCACAAGCTCGACCTCTCCAGCCTCGCCACCAACTCCGCCCTGGTCCTGCGCAGCGGCAAAAAAACCTACCGCCTGGTGCGCATCACATAATCGCCTGAAGTCACTGGTTTGTGGCCACATTCACCATGACCTGCTACCCTTTCGCCGATAATCTCTATAGCAAGCTACGGGAGGAACGGTGCTGCGGGAGCAAGTCAAAACCTACATCTCAAGCCTCACCGACCCAGAGTTGATCGAATACGTCATGACCGGCGCGCGCCTCTACGAACCAGAGGCGGTGGACTACGCTCGGAAGCAACTCGACAAGCACAGATCCCCACTCAGCAAGCCGCGCAAATCCGTCAGGACATCATCGAAAAGCTGGCTGTCGCGGATGCGAAAGAGCTTGTCCCCCTGGCACGGCCGCTCAAAACCGCTCCAGTTGTTTGCGAAAACTGCGGCTGCGAGTCGCCAAGCAAGTTCGGCGAATACAATCAAAACATCGGTTTGATCATCGCACGCCGCTCGCGATGTTGGGCCGGTTACTTCTGCTCCCACTGCCATTGGCGGCTCTATTGGCAAAGCAGCCTGGTTACCTTGTTCCTTGGTTGGTGGGGGTTCATTTCCCTGTTTCTTACGCCGATCTATCTGATCAGCAACACAATCTATCTCGCGTGCATGATTTTCCTTCCTGTCGCCCCGCGCGACGCCCAGCGCCCGCGTTTGGATGAATCCGTCCTCTCCCGCGCCGCCCCGTTCAGTCAGGAAATCGTCGACCGCTTTCACGCGGGCGCCAACATCCACGACATCGCCCGTGAAATCGCCCCCCGCGCCGGCCTCACACCGGGACAGCTATGGCACTACACCGTCTTCCTGATCCGTCAGCGCCCGCCCACGCAAGTCAGGAAATGCAGCCCGCTCATGGTTTCCCCGTTGCGCACGTCAACAGCGATTCCAAAACCCCAGCAGCGACGTGAAGCTCCGCCGTACCCGAAACAACTAGCAACCAGCAACTAACAACTCTCACCCCGCCGCCCCCACCAACTGCCTCTCATACAACTGCTGGTACGTCTCGCACCCGGCCAGCAGTTCCTCATGCTTCCCCTGCCCCACGATCTGCCCGCGCTCCATCACCACGATCGTGTCGGCCGACAGGATCGTGCTGAACCGGTGCGCAATCACGAACGTCGTCCGCTCGCGCATCAGGCTCTCGATCGCCTTCTGGATCAAATGCTCGCTCTCGGCGTCCACCTGGCTCGTCGCCTCGTCCAGCACCAGGATCGGGCTGGCCCGATAGATTGCCCGCGCGATGTTGATCCGTTGCTTCTGCCCGCCCGAAAGCTGCCCGCCCAACCCGTCGAGCAGCGCATCGTACCCCTCCGGCTTTTCCATGATGAAATCATGCGCAAACGCGCGCTTCGCCGCATCGATCACCGCCTCGCCCCGGCCCGCGGATCACCGTACGCGATATTCTCCGCGATGGCCCCCGGAAAGATCACCGGGTCCTGCGTCACGATGCTGATCTGCCGCCGCAGACTGCGCAGTGTGACGTCTTTGATGTCGATCCCGTCGATGGCAATCCGCCCCGCTTGCGGATCGTAAAACCGCGGCAACAGTGCCAGCAAAGTTGTCTTCCTCGACCCATTCCGCCCCACGATCGCCACCGACTTCCCCTTCTCGACCGTCAGCGACACCTCATCCACCGCATTGAACTTCGCATTGGCATACGCAAAGCTCACGTTCTCGAACCGAATCTCTCTCGAAACGGGCGCCAGGTTGATCGGATTCTGAACGCCGGAATTCGACTCCGCATTCGGGAGTCATACATCCCCACCGACGGTAATCGAGAGTAACGAATCTGCCATAGCCCTGAGCGCGCAAGTTGCTGAAATGCCCGCGATCTGGATTCTGATTGCAAAAACGCAATTCACGTTGCATATTCCCGCCCTCTCTGGCGGGGCCAGCATGGTGCGGCTGCGGTGCACCTTTGGTGCTGATACAGTTGGAGGAACGTATGAGGTGGAAGGCTTCTTTTTTGATCATGGCGGCCGTGATGGCGGACGTCCTCGTAGCTCCGCGGGCATCGGCGCAAGCGGTTGCCGCCGAAGGTGAACCGGAGTTCGCGCTGAGCATCGGCTACGCGAACGTCGATCTTGGTTCCTCGTCGATGATCAGCAATGAGGGCGCTCTGCGAGTCGAGCCTTTGGTAAGCTTTTCGCCTTTTGAGCAGCTGCCACAATTGCGGGTTGGGACCGATCTGGGTGTCTCGATGGTTCTGGACAATTCAAATCGGACAATCATCTCGAGCAACGGCGGGCTGGTGTTCTACGGCAGCAGCGACATCCCCTTTTGGCTGCTCGAGCCTGAGGTGCGTTTGAGTTGGCGACAAGCGTTTGGACGAAACCAGGAGTTCTTCGTCGAGCCGGGAATCGCCGGGGGCGGCGCTTTCGGATTCCTCGATCTCAAGGCGCCCGATGGTTCACATGATTCCTATGACGCGAACGGATCGACCGTTTTCGGACGGGCGTTTCTGCACATTGGGGCAGAGGTTTATGGGGGAACGGCCGGAATCGATGTTTCGTGGCTTTCGGGCGGGAATATGGACCTGGGCAGCAACGCGTCGGGGGATCTCAAGGAGTTCTATATCGGGGTTTTTGGCGCTCTTCGCTTCTGAGACTGCGGTGCGGTGAGTCACTCGAACATCCGGACGGCGTCTCGCTGCGTCGGCTTGACCGTCAGAATGCGGTCCAGGCGGGTGATCCGCAGGAGTTCCATGAGCTTGGGGCCCACTCCGCACAGCACCATTCGGCTGTACTTCAGTCCGGCGAGCTTCTTGTTCAGCGTCAGGATGATCCCGATCGCCTGCGAGGAAAGATACTGCACGCGCTCGAAATCGAGCACAAGCCTGCGCCGGTCTTCGTCGTCAACCAGCCGATAGAGTTCCTTGCCGATTTCCTCAAGGATTAGCGCATCCATTAACGACGGCGTGTGGAACTCGATCACCGAATACTTTTCAAAGGGATGGACGGTGAAGTGTGGGTTCATAAGCAACTTACGCGGAACGGTTAGAGAATATCACATCATCGAGCGTCGAGACAAATCGAATTCGACGGCAGATGCTTCAGCTGCCCGTCCGAGTCCGGTTTCGGCTGTTCTGGAGGGGCATGTTGGAACCGGTCAATTCACCTCGCTCGTTGCCCGACGTGGTCCATCGAAGCTGGCGCGGCGCACGCGAACAACTTCCTTCCTGCGCACACGGGACACGTCGATTTCCTTTGCCCCAGGGGGGCGCAGCAATAGGACCAAAGTCCAATGATCTGGCGCGGGGAATCGCGGTTCGATGCTGGAGCAACTTCATCGCAAAGGAGCGGCATACGAGCGCCGACTCAAACCGCATCCCCGCATCGTGTTCGCCCGCTCATAGCCACCTCCCGCAGCGCCACCGGCGTCCTGGCAACCGTCGATCGCCCGCAATTGTGGCGGCGCCGAACCAGCCCGGCTGTAGCCCTAAAGTCCAATACCGCCCGTGCGGGGAATGTCGTTATAGGTTCAACATGGCCGCATGGGCCCGAATCGGGATGCGCAACAATCCGCACGCCGGTGGGCGGTTTGTACACACCATGTATATGTCCTTCGGCATCGCGAAAAAGGAGCAATCTCATGTGCGTTGATCGCCATGCGTCATCCTTGCTGGTTTTCCTGCTCGCAGCAACGCTCGTCTCCGGCTGCGCATGACTACCGAAACGCGGGACAAGCGCGGCCGAAGTCATCCACTATCGGATGATCCGCAATCGCATGGCGCGATTAGTATTACTCCGTTAACTCGAATCCTTCCTTTCGGTTCGACTTACGACACGGTGGGCGTCGAGTCGCCGTCCGCAAACCGGGCAGCGTCCGGCCCAGCACAGCAGCAGGTGCTGGATCAGGCGACGGGCTTCGGGCACGCTAACCGGCGGCGGGCCGTGTCTCCCCTTTTTTGTCGCCGGTAGGCGACGACGAAGGCATAGGCGAGCATCACGAGCACCATGTGGTGGTGCCATCCGACCCAGGACCTGCCCTCGAAGTGGTCGAGGCCCATCTCTTGCTTCATCTCCCGGTAGCTCTGCTCTACCCACCACCGCCCCTTGGCCGTCCTGACCAGTTGCCGGAGTGAGGCCTTCGCCGGCAGGTTGGAGAAGAAGTACTTCGTAGGGGCATCCTCCTCCCGGGGCCACTCGGCCAGCAGCCAGCACTCGCTCTGCGGTCTGCGCCCGTTACTGAGACGGTGGGCCGGGCGGACCCGCCAGGCGGCGAAACGGCCAGACAGCTTGCGCACTTTGCCCTTCCTGACCTTGCTCCCTTCCCGCCAATTCACCGTGCGGAAGTCGGCGGCGTGGTCCACGGCCCATGGTTTGACGGAGACCCCCGCGACCTTCGCCGCGACCCGGGACGGCCGCGTCGGTGGCCGCCCCTTGCCCAACCACGATGGGACCTCGCCCAGGTCCTCGGCGGCGTCAATCACCGACAGCGTCGACTCCACCCCCACGCAGTACGTCCACCCCTGCTTTTCCAGCGACCGGCGGAACTCGGTGACGCTCCCGTAGAGGGCGTCGGCCAAGACTACCCCCTTGAGCCCGTTAGCCTTCGCCCGCTCCAACATCGTCAGGGCCATCTTCCACTTGGGCTCGTACCCCACGTCGTCCGGCACCCCCGCGCGGGTCATTCGCTTGCGGTCGTTACCCCATTGCTTCTCCGGCAGGAACAGCCGCATATCCACGCAGAACACTTCCCCGCCTTTGGCTCTAGCTGCCGGTTGGGTCGCGTACTGCAAAGTGACCGCTATCTGGCAACTGGCCACCTTCCCCAGCGTTCCCGAATACTGCCGGGACACTCCCACCGAACTTTTCCCCTGCTTGGCAAAGCCCGTCTCGTCAAGGATCAGGAACCGCTGGAACGCCGCGGCGGACCCGCCCAGATGCCGTCGGACCTGCGCCGCCGATGACGCCGACACCCACCGCTGCAGTCGGTCCCGCACCAAGCCCGCCGGCCAGGGGCTCTGGTTCACCAACTGCTGGAGCGACTGCTCGTAGTCCTGCTTACTGCCGTCAATCTCCTCCAACCGCCTGGCCATCGGCTCAATGCTCTTGCGATCTCCATCCAGCAGCAGACCCCGTAGATATATCTGCGCCCACCGGCGTTGATCCCGCCGCGGCAGGTCCGACATCAAGTCCCCGACGAATTCCCCCAACTCCCTTCGCAGACGATTCAGTGATCGACCATCCATGGCGACCGCCCTTCATGCCCATATCCCGCCACTCACTCTAACCTTACTGATCTAACGGAGTAATATTAGGGGTTCGTCGAGTATTACGAACGACTACTTGGCCGGGCCGTGCGTATGCGAGGGGTCGCCCATGGTGAGATGAAAGACTGGCAGGCGGATCGTAAAGGTGGTGCCTTCGCCCTCGGTGCTGCGGACGCTGATCGAGCCGTCGTGCTCGTCCACAATCTTCTTGGCGACAGCCAGGCCCAGGCCTGTCCCGCGATTTCCCTTGGTGGAGTGGAAGAGCTCGAACATGTGCTTCATCATGCTCGGGGGGATGCCTTTGCCGTTGTCGATGACCTCAAAGTAGGCGCTCTTCTCTTCGGCGCGTAGCGGGAGACGACCCGGACCAGCCCCACCGTCGGCTGCACCGCATCGAGCCGCATTGCTCAACAGATTCATGATGACCTGGTGGAGGCCGTCGGGGTCGAGCGGCACCGGAGGCATATCCCGCTCGAACGTCGGCGACGACCATGGCGCCTTTTTCATTGGCGACGGCCGCCATGAGCTCGACACAATCTTCGATCAGCCGCCGGGGATTAATCGGTTCGAGCTTCGGCTCGCGCGGCGCGAGTAGGCCAGGAGATTGGTGGTGAGGTTGTAGATTTTCTCGAGATTGCGGTCGGCGATGCGCCAGCCCTTGGCGACCTGCTGAATGTTCATCGAGCGCAGGCCCAGCTCGACAACGTCCGCACCGCCACGGAGCGCCTGCAGGATGTTCTTAATTGAATGCGAAAGGGCTGCGGTGGTTTCGCCAATGGCGGCGAGGCGCTCGGTCTGGACAGCCTGCTGGAAGAGCTTTGCGTTCTGAATCGCCAGGCCCGCCTGAAGGCCGATGGCGGTCAAGAGGCGAAGCTGATCGGGGGCATAGGTGTAATTCTTGACGGAGCTGTCGATGTAGATCACGCCGAGGATCTCGTCGCCTGCCTTTCCATCGAGACGGTGCGCTTTGATGGGCACGCAGAGGGTGGAGCGGATGCCCAGGTCATGGACGCTTTTGCTCTTGGAGAAGCGCTTGTCGGTCATGGCGTTACTCGAGAGAACGCCCTCGCCGTTCTCGATAACGTGATTGATGATTGTGCGGGAGGCGTGTATTTTCTCCTGGCCATTGGATGATCCGCCGTGACCGGGCGCGGTGGGGACGTTCAGGCGGATGGGCGTACCCGTGTCGTCGTTTCGGCCGACCTTTTCCGTTTCGTCCCGGCGCCGCACGACCTTGGGGACCACTTCCTGCGAGCGCTCGTCCAGCAGCATGATAATCCCGCGGTCCGCCTTGACGTGTTCGAAAACCAGATCCATCACGACGTCGAGTACGTGATTGACGTCGAAGCTCGATCCCAACGCCGCGCCGAGCTGGTAGAGAATCTTGAGGTTGTTCATCGCGGCGGCGGCGGGTTCGGGAACCGCCAGCACCATGGAATCCTCGTTGCTGGCGACGGTGTGCATAATCGAGGCGTCCATGCCGGCTTCTTCGCCCGCCAGCGCGACCGCGTCGCCGCGGGCGCGGGTAATCCCCGGCTGCGAGCCGAAGACCATCAGCGAGCGCCCAACGCGAATCTGATCACCAAGCTTGAGTGTGTAGCGGTTGGTGACGCGGCGGCCGTTGATGTAGGTGCCGTTGGAGGAACCAAGATCGCGCAGCGTCCACCCCTCTTCAGCCGGGACGAGCTCGGCATGGCGGCGCGAAACCGTATTGTCGGTCAGGGGGATCTGGCGGGAGTCGCGCCCCAGGAGAGCAGGCGCATCCGGCAGCTCGAAGCGCCGGCCCTTATCGGGACCTTGCAAAACCAACAGCGTAAGCACGGTGCCACTCCAGCCGCCGATTGCTCGAATCGAAATGCGGCGCGGGTTCAGCCGAGAGGGGAACAGATCAGACAGGATGGCTCGATCCGCAGCAGCGGTTGCGATCAGTACTGCTGGATCGGAGCCTCCTCCATGACGACGTTATTGTATCTCAGCAGGGTCCCCTTGGCGAATTCGAGCTTCATCAGGGCGCGGTTATAGTCGGAGATGGCCTGCACCTCGGCGGCCTGGGCGTCGGCGTAACGCTGCTGGGTGTCGAGCTTAAGCTGAACGAAGGTGTAGGTGAGGGCTTCGCCGCCTTCTTCGCGCTGTTCGACGGCTTTCAGGGCGTCGGCCGCGGCAAAGCGTGCCGCGCGCGCCGCCTCCATCTCCTCCCACTTGGTTTCGACGTCGCGCCAGGCGGTTTTCACATCCAGCGAAACCTGATCGACAATCTGCTGGTACTGGGCGATCGCCTGCTGGCGCTGCAGAAGGGTGCGCTTCCAGATGGCACGGGCCGCACGGTTACCGATGGGCAGCTCGAATTGCAGGCCCACCGACCAGGACGGATAGCTATCCACGGATGAGAATTGGTTTCCAGCCGCGTCCAGCCAATTGCTGTCAAAGCCCTGGACACCGACCGAGCCAACGAGATTCAGTTGAGGCAGCAAATTGTTCTTGGCCACCTGATTGGCGACGCTGGTCGAGTCCATGCGCAAGAGCTGCTGACCGAGTTCGAAGCGATTGTCCATCGCCGTGCTGATCAGGTCCTGCAGGTTCATCTTGACCGGCTCTTCCAGCGGCACGGTGGCGGGAAGGATCAGGCTAGGTCCCGTAACCGGCATTTCGGGGTCGTCCATGAGCCGCTTGAGCTGATCGGAAAAATCCCGAACCTTGGCGCGGGCGCTGATCAGTGCAGCCCGGCGGGTTTCGACGGCGGAATTGGTCTGGGAGATTTCCACGCGCGTGACATCCTGCCCACGTCGCTTGATGAGCACATCCGCCGTTTTAAGGGTGGCAGTCAGGAGCTGGTCGGCAATGGCGGCATCCCCCTCCGCCTGCACGAGCTGCCAGTAGTTGTCCTCGATATCCCGCAGGGTCTTTTCAAGCTGATCGCGGAAGTCGAGGAGGCTGATCTGCTGGTTGTTGCGGGCGATGGCGATGCGCGCCTGATTGACGCCGTATCCGAAGTCTCGAAGCAGGGGCTGGGTTAGCTGAACGGCGATGTCACTGGTCCAGAAGGGGTTAGGCGTGATGACGCCGCCGTTGGGGAGGCTCTCGTGTGTCTGTGCCGGATCGTACTTGATCTGGAGCTGGCCGCCGCTCTGAAGATTCTGCTTGATGCCGGTTTCCAGTCCCCAGGTCCGGAACCGGTATGCCTGCCCAGGTGTCACCGCGATGTTGGAGGAACTCGGTGTGAGGGTCGTCTGGTCGGAATAGGTCAGGTTGGTGAAGAACGTCGGATCGAAGTTCGCCTCGGCCTCAACCACGCGTGCTTCGTCCATGGCGGGCTGATAGCCGGCGACCTTGACGTCAAGGTTATTGGCGACAGCGCGCTGGATGATCTCGTGGAGCGTCATCCGTACGGTCGGGCCGGATTCCAGGGATCGCCCGGTCGTGGGTGGATATTTGGCCTTCTGCGTGGTTGATTGCTCGGAATAGGGGCTGTGGAGAGTGGTGGGCAGGGGATGCATGACGGGGGCTGGGTTGCCCTCGGATGCTTCGACCTCATTGACGGTTGCCGCCTCGGGATTGAACGGCTCCGGATTCTTACCGGTGACGTGGCAGCCGACCAAACCGAGCGCCGTCGCCACCACTGCGATACCGCACAGCCATCTCCGCATGCCGAGACTCCATTCCTGTCTAGTGACCGCCTTGGCGTCCCCCAAAGCCGGCGGCGATGCACCGCCCGAGAGGCCACAAGCGATCTGATGTTGCGTGCGGCCGCGATTATAGGAACTCGGGGCTTCAACGCAAAAGCTTCAAGGATGCTGCATTGTGCCGGAAGCGCCTATTTTGCCCAAAAGTGCTTCGGCCCACGATTCGGCCAATCCCCCTGAACGCTGCGGCTGATTGCAGCGTACGAAGGGTGATCTGTTGGCGAGTCCGCTGTCCTCTGATAGGATACATTCCATGCCGCCTTCTGAGCCTGTTCGTTCGGCAAAGACGCTTCACGAAATCTCGCGACAGCTCGAGATTTATCCGGTCGAGGCATACGAGTTCATTCAGCAGGGGCTTGCTTACACCGTCCAGAAGGTTTACGGGAATGAGAGCGACGAGCCCCGCGCGCTGATGCACGTCACCGGGCAGGAACTGTGCGAGGGGCTGCGGGAACTGGCCCTGCACCGCTGGGGATTGCTCGCACGGACGGTTCTGGCCCGCTGGAATGTTCGCCGCACGCTCGACTTCGGCGAGCTCGTGTTTGCCATGGTGGAAAACGGGGTGCTCCAGACGACGTCCGATGACAGCATCGAGGATTTCCGCGACGTTTACGATTTTTCCGGCGCCTTTGAGCGCGAATACCGATTCGAGAAGCTGATATGAGCAAGCGGCAGCGCGGGAAGGCACCGCAGACGGCGCCGCCGACGTTTCTTCCGCCGCTCAAGCCGTGCCCCCGGCTTTTCGCGGTGCTGATGGGGGTGCTTTTGGTTTGGATTGCGCTTCTGGTCACCCTCTATTTCACAACCGTGGTCCCCAGGGAACGACATCCTACGCTGCCGACGACGCACGCGTCGTCGATTGAGACGACTCCGTCAGCGCTGGGGTTTGTGCTGCACGCTTGATCTGGCCGGGCGCGTTGGCCAATCCCAGCAGGCCACGGTAATCGCACGCCGAGGCAATAAACGAGAAAATCAATTCGCCCCCGATCGTCCAAAGCCGCAGGAGAAGGCTCAGAAAAACCACCAGCGCGTTGAATGAAGCCTGGTCGGGGAACTGCTCTTTGAATCGGTGCGGAATTGCGATTCGCATTGCCGCAACAAAGACGAACTCTCGTACGCCAAGCCCGCCAGGTGCCCAGATTGCGAGGAATCCTCCGATCCAGGCCAGACAATACGCCCCGGCCACAACCCACCATTTAATCCACGGAAGGCCCAGCGGATCTTTAACAAGAAGCAGGATTGCCAGGGACTGGAACAGCAGCCCGAAGATCGACCAGATGAGCAGGCCGAACAACTTTGCGCCGCTGAGCCGCCGGGCAATGGCCGGTTTGCCCAGCCGCGCCAGGATCCTGTTGGTGATCCCATAGAAAACCCGCGGATGCAGAACGATCGTCAGCAGCGGCACCAGGCCCATCGCCACGAAATACCAGATCCGCGCCTGTTCCAGATGCGCAGAGCGCGCTCCGGCGAATAACAGGCACGGTACGGCGACCAACGTGTTCGCCAGCAAAAACGTCGCCAACTCCAGCACCTGGCTGGTCGACACGATCGATCCGGGTACGCCATACGGCTTGGCAAGGTAGACGCGCCCCACGACCTGCAGGATCGATCCCGGCAGATAGCGAGCGAGCTCTGAAATCGACCAGATCCGAATCGCGGCGGCATATGGCAGCGCGTAGCCAAATCCCTTGAGGATTTTTCGCCACGTGAACGCGCGGAATGCAAAGAGGAACAGCGCAAACATCGCGCTGGCGACCAGAAACCGCAGCGGACTGGTTGCCAGCACTCGGCTGCGCACCGCGGGGTCGTGCCAGTGGAGCGCAATCTTCTTGAACATGTAGAACAGAATGGCGGCGGTGATGCCCAGGCCGGCGATCCGCCACAGCCACGGCCTGAGCCGGTTCCAGAAGCGCTCGGCGCCCTTGCGATAGCTGGGATCGATCTCGAGGATTTCGTCCGATTCGCGCTGCCGGCGAGGAGGCAGAACCTTGACGCCCCAGCGCCGCAGCAACGGGCGTATCTTTCGCCTGAGGATTGGCAGGCTCACGAGCAGAAGGTTCAGGACTTTGAGCGAGAGGCGCGTGACCAGCCAGGTCAGGGCGATAAGCAGCAGGGGAATCAGGTAGTAGGCCATGCGTCTCGGCGCATACCAGCGGATAAAGCGTTCGATCTTGTCGTGATAATGAGCGGCGATGAACCAGAGGACAAGAGCGGGAATGACGATCGCTACGAACGCGGCGAAGGTCGAGTAAAACGGGTGCTCGAGACGCAGGCGCCGCCCGCGGAGGACTCGGGCAGTCAGCCGGCGCTTCCCGGGGAAGGTGACCAGCGCGAACCCGACCAGGAAGATCGGCAGCCCCAGCGGCCCCGGCGTCGCGAATCCGATGGGCAGCGAAGCGATCACCAGAACCCAGCCGATGATGTTCCGCACCAGGAACCAGGCGTAATCCGTCACGAATCGCTGCACGCGCGTCGCTTCGCGGACGAGAAAAGGATCTTCGCTCTCCGGCGCCGTTTTGGGATTTGGATCGCAGGGACGCTTCAAGCCCCCGATTTTAGCAGCCAAGGCGCAGATAAGCACCACGCCCAGCCGTTCGCCTGAAACTGCTCAGACAATCCGATGGACGCCCAACTGTGTCAGAGAGACGACGGCCACCAGCGAGAGCGAGCCTGGCTTGCGGCGCGATCGGGGAAGTCGGCGGCAGGATAACCAGCAAGGTCCGACGAGCCTGCAAGTCCATGAATCTCATATCATCGTTCGGAATCCGCCGTCGTTCGCATGTTTGATGCTTGCGGTATAGATTGGAGAAATGCAGCAGGATATCGACCGTGTGCTGATCACCAAGGATGAGATCGCCGAGCGCGTCAAGGAACTGGCCAGCCAGATCATTGAGGATCACACCGAGCCAAACGTTCCCGGCGGTACCGAGATCACCATCGTTCCCATCCTCACCGGCGCGATGATCTTCTGCTGCGATCTGATCCGCCACATTCCGATGGCCATGAAAATCGGCCTCATGACCGTCAGCAGCTACCCCGGCAAGAACGTCCAGACCCAGGGCGCTCAGGTGCTCGGCCGGCAACTCGGCAAAGTTCAAGGCCGCCACGTCGTCGTTGTGGATGACATCCTCGACAGCGGCGGGACGATCAAGGCGGTCGTGCCCGTCCTCCAGTCTCTCGGCGCGGCCAGCGTCAAGGTCTGCGTCCTGCTGCGAAAAGACCGCGAGGCGGCCCGAAGCGTGCAGGCGGACTACGTCGGCTTTGAAATCCCCGACGAATTCGTCGTCGGCTACGGGCTGGATTACAATGATTACTATAGAAACCTGCCCGATATCGTGACCCTCAAGCCAGAGGCCAAAGCGTGACGGCCGGTGGTGAACAGAACCTCGACGCTCAGCAGCGGATAGCCTCGATCCACCCGATCGAAGGCGCTGCCACCGCCGACGTCCCGGCCGTGACGTCGCTGGCGGCGCTGTTGACCCGCCACGTTCTCCGCGATGGCGAGCTGGTGATCCTCATCCTCAAGCCCTCATTCTGGTTCATTCCGCTCAACGCGCTGGGATTCATCGCCGTCGTCGCCGCCCTCATGATCGCTGCGAGGCTGGGTGCGGACCATCTGCCTGGCATTCACCCGCGCGTCATCTGGGAAGCCGGAACCTTCGCCGTCGCGGCCCGGCTGATGTGGGCCACGGTGCAGTGGAGCAACCGGCTCTACGTCCTGACGGACATGCGCATCGTCCGCATCGCCGGCGTGTTTAACTTTAACATCTTCGACTGCCCCTTACGCAAAGTCGCGCACGCGAATCGTCTCGCCTGTGCGCGAGCGGCTTTGCCTGGTCGGCTCGATCGAGATCATCCCCAGCGATGAAACCCTGCCGGTCGCAAGCTGGCAGACCATCGGCAAGCCCGCCAAGATCCACGAGATCGTCGTCGCGACCATCAACAAGGCGAAGCAGGGCTGCCGCCAGGAGTAGCGTCCGAAACGCGGCTCACCGCCAATCCATACCTGTGCGGGGAGGACATCGCTTTCCAGAATTTCAACCAGCGGTTCAGAAGTGCCAACAGGGAAAATCGTCAGATCCGCGAAATAACCCGGCGCAATCGCCCCGATCGAATCTTCCATCTGCAACGCCCGGGCGGCATTGCTCGTGATCATGCAGAACAACAACTCGGCCGGCACGTCCGGATGAAGCCGATGAACCAGGCGCAGGTCATCGACCAGATTCAGGTCCGGCGACGATGCGCACGAGTCCGTGCCAACCGCGACATTGATCCCCGCCTCCAGCATCTCGCCAAACCGGTGCGGCGGATGCCCGAAATATGCGTGCGTCCGCGGACAATACACCACCGACGCCCGACCCTTCGCAAGAATCCCCAGCTCCTGGTCGTCGCAGTAGTTCACGTGCGCCAAAAGCGTCGGATAGTCGAGCAGCCCGAGCTCACTTGCAAACCGAATCGGCCCGCCCGCGAACCTCGGCACCTGGTCATCCCATGCATCCAGCCGCCGCCACAACTCGCCAAATGAACCGCTGTGCGATTCGAGAAACTCGGCCTCATCCGCTGACTCCGCCAGATGCGTCGTCAGCGGCAGATTTTCCTCCCGCGCCAGCTCGAGCGCCCGCCGATAACCCGTCGGCTCCGTCGAATACGGCGCATGCGGGCTGATTCCTATTCGCAGTCGATCTGCGGTAACCGCTTCCGCAGCCGCCGCCAGTTGCCCTTCCATCTGTCCCCGTCTCTGCCCCATCCCCCGAACCTCCCCGTAGCTCACCGCACGCAACGGTGAGCGACTCAAAAGCTCCCGTATCGCCTGCGCCTTCGCGGAAATGTCCCCAACCGTCGTCACTCCGAACCGCAAGCACTGCCGGACGCCCTCTTCCACCGCATGCCCAAGATAGCCCGCATCTGCGTGCGCCTCCCGCAACGACTCCAACAGCGAGAGAATCCAATCGACAAACGAAGCGACTCGCTCCGCTCGCCGCACCAGCGACAACTCCAGGTGCGTATGCGCATTGACCAACCCCGGCAGAATGATCGCATCCCCAAGCTCCACGACCGCTGCATCCGGATGCGCCTCGCGAAGTTCCTTCCCCAATCCCACTGCGACAATTCGATCCCCCTCAACCACCACCCCCGCATCCCTCATAGCATGGGCGTCCCACCCATGCTGCATTTGTCCAAGACCCCTCAAGCTCGCCCCCTCTTTTCCCCTCTCCCGCCGGGAGAGGGCGGGGGTGAGGGCGATCGGAGCAAACGCCCACGCCCCCCGCAACAGTTTTTTCCCAGCGCTCAAGGCCCATCTCCGCTCAGTTCATCCGAGAGCAGTTTATGAATCTGCCGCAGCCGGTCGAGCCGCCGCCGCGCGATCTGCCGTACCGGCTCAAAGTGAAACCCATCCTTCAGCCGCGCCTCCCAGTACCCGTATTCCTCGCGCTTGTCCGCCGATTCCATGATCTGGCTCATTCCCGCCCCCTGCAGCCCGAGTTGGATCGTCCGAAGCACAAACCCGCTTGCGCCAAAGTCATCGAGATTCAGCACATCCGCCAGCAATCGCGCCTCCTGCATGCCGGGAGAGCGGTGCGGCAGCGACAGCAGCAACCGCGTCGTGTGATCCAGGATCGCGTCGTCCGTATCTTTCCCCAGGCTCGTGATGAGCAGTTCCGCCGCCTGTTCGACCCGATCGCGCAGATTCGTCCGCCCCAGCTTCCCCGCCGGCAAGAGCCGGCTGTCGCGCATCGGAAGCTCGAGTGCATAGCACGCCAGCTCCAGTGCATCCGTATCTGCATCCTCCGGCGGGATCAGCCCCATCTTCAGGAACCGCTGCGCACCGCCACAGGCGCTGGGCATCATCCACCAGGCGCGGACCCACCAATCCATGCTCGTCCACGACGGCAAGGGATTTGGCCAGCCGCTGTCGCATCTTGCTGTCCACCGGCTCTTGCGCCTCCATGCAACGCCCGGAAAGATCACGGGTAAGGGGCGATATCCAAGCTGATACCGGGTTCGGCGATGTTCGCTACCCACGAAGAGACTGCACCCACTGCGTGCGATCCTCCTTCAGCAGTCCTTAAGATATCACGCTCCCGCCCGTTGGCCACACGATTCTTGCCATCGCGACAATCGCCCGCTTTGCCGAGCTCATCGTCAGTCCCCGACTCTTACTGACAGCCTACCCACCGAGCTGCCCGCCGCACCGCCGCCATTGTTCCATCGTCGAAACGAGCCGCGACCGGAAGGACGCGCTGATCGCTCCCGCGCCCGCCGCATTCTGCACGCCGGTGTAAGTGATGACCTCTTCGGGCCCATTGCAGCATTGCGCTATTCCGCTTTGCCGAAGAGCCTGCAAAACGCTTTCTCCGCAGCCTTGATCCCCGCTGCATCCAGCACGACGCTCTTGGCCTTCGAGCGGGGATCGCCGATCAGCTCTTTCTCGTGCAGGCGGTCCAGTGCATCCCAATCGTGCCCCTTCCACGCTCGACCGCCGAATTCGTCCACGTCATGCAGCGTCAGATACAGCAACGCCAGAACCGCTTCATCGACTTTGTCCTTGTCGTATTCCATTGGCATAGGAGGATAACGCAATTCCGTTCAGCGGCGAGGGTCGCATCCTGGCGACTCACGAACGACACAAGAGTTACCCGCCGCTCCGGCCCACTGGAGTGTGTGATGGTACCACCGTCGGTGCCCGCAGTTCTTCGCGCGTGACGCCCAATTCCTCCAAGGTGAAGGCGCGGCCACATTCGGGGCAACGATCGATCGCTACGCCAATGAGGCAATAGCTGCATGCAGGGCAATACGGGCCGACCATCGGACAGCGCCACTGCTGCCACCCAATAAGCAAGGCGGCGCTCAAGCCGACAAAGATCAGCCAGAAGGCTATCGTCCCGCTGAGCATATGCTTGTCCCAGACGTGCCGGAAGACGACCCAGAACGCAGCGAAGAAGATCAAATAAGCCGCCGATACCTCCAGAACGAGCCAGCCTACCGCCTGACGCCACGGCACACGCCGAAGTGAGAGAGTGAGACAAACACAAATTGCCGGCAGCACCACGAACACGCTGGTGAGCATCTCATAGTGGATCCGTCCGCCGATTCTCGGTCGCACGATCGCTGCGGCTACCCCCGTGGCCGCGGCCACGATAACGACCAACGACAACCGGCGCCAGCGGCGGGTCGGTGTCAGATGTCTTGCCGCAACGTGCTGCATAGGCGGTACAACGAATTGCCGATCACTACCCGAGCCGGCGACGCGCCGGCTTTCGAACCACAAGAAGCTTACCCGCCGGCTCGGTCCACCGCACCAGGTTATACGCTCCCCGCACGACCATCGGCTTTCTGCTTTGTCGCTGCCACAACATGCCAGCGATCCGCCCATTCCTCTGCCTCTTCCGGCCGCCCCAACTCGCGGCAGACCGCTTGTAGGCGCAGGTATGCAGTTTGGTCTTTCGGCTTGTGCACTGCACTTGCGATAGAACTCGTAGCCACGCGCGGCGTCGCCACGCCTGCGATAAGAATCTCCCAACTCCGTTAGCATCAGAGTGTCGGGCTGAATATCGATGGCTCCCTCCAAGCACCTCAGTCGCTCTTCGCTGTCCCCGGGCAACACGTTAGCGAGACCCTTGAGCGAGGCGAAGTGGTGCCGGTCCTTCTCCAGTGCCAGACGGTAGTAGTACTCGGCGCTGGCAAGGTCGCCTTCCGAAACAAGTGTCACGCCTGGCGCCACCACCTTAGGCCGCTCCAGACGGTTAGAGCGTCGGTAACACTCGGCGATCTTTGCGAAAGCTGTTGGTGCCTGCTTCGCCACCTCGTTGGCGTGGGCGAGAAACAGCTTGATCGCGCCAGTGTAGTCGTTCGCCGCGAGCCGTTGATTGCCCAATTGCAGCTTCGTGAGCTTCGGCTTGGAGGAGAAGGGCCACTTCATGGGCGTGTAGAACCTTCTGCTTAACCGACCAACCACACAGGACATCGTTCCGACCCGCCGGACGAGCTTTCGCCCGCAAGTACCGCGGCCGCAAGATCTTACCGCTCGCGCAAGCCGGCATCAATTTTTGCACAGGAGGAGACACCCGCCCAGTTCCCATTCCCGCGAGTATTGGCCCGGAAGTGATCACCAGCCTGTTCCCAAAACATCCTAACAGAGGACATTCCGATCCGATGTCGCGCCCGACCCGGCTCCCGACCCACACCGTACTCTCACCGTAGTAGTACCGTTGCCTCCCCACCCCACCACACTCCGACATTTTGTCACTCCTGAGGACATCGCGGTCCGAACATAGCTCAAAACATTTCCCTCGGCTTCCCGCCCTGATCCTGCCATTCTGGCATCTTTTCAGGGGATGTGCGGCTGGGGCTCTCCGCGCTTCAATTCAATTCCAGACCGGCGGGTCTGCCCCCGCCGCCGAGCCATTCCGCGCCCTCTCTCAATCACGGCCCGGCCACCCGCAGCTCCGCCTGCCCCTTGGCGGACCCAGTGCCAAAAATCCAAATTCCCCATCCGCCGCCGGAAGCCCAGAATACACGCAAAGGAGCCCCCGTGACCATCCTCACCTGCCCCAGTTGCGGCGCCAAAAACCGCGTCGACGAAACCCGCGCCCGATCCACCACACCCGTCTGCGGAAAGTGCGGCACAAAGCTCGATCTCTCTTCGACCAGCTCGACGCCCATCGAAGTCACCGATGCGACTCTTCCCCAGCTTCTGGCCAGCGCGGGAGATCGTCCCGTCCTCGTTGATTGCTGGGCCGCCTGGTGCGGCCCATGCCGCCTGATCGCGCCGACCATCGACCAGTTGGCTGCCGAGTCCAACGGCCGGTGGCTGATCGCCAAGCTCGATGTCGATCGCAATCCCCAAACCGCTTCGCGTTTCCAGATCGATTCCATCCCCGCGCTGCTGCTGTTCAAGGAGGGAAAACTCGCGGACAAGCTCATCGGCCTGCAACCCAAACAGGCCATCGCCAGCCGCCTGGCTGCGCTCTGATCTCGTTGCCAAACGAGTCTCGCGCAAGTCTTTCAAGCGGGGCAAACTTCCCGGCTATTGCGGCCTCTTGCTGAGGGGTGTGCGGCCCATGCCGGTTGTGCGGCCTGCCCCCAGCCACTTTGCACGGGTTGTGCCCCTCGAACCGGTTGAATCGGCCCTAGGGCAATCCACAATACGATTGCCGGCCCTCCTTCGCGGGGGTTGTCGTGGAGAGGAGAAAGGGTCATGTCGCAGCATCGGCGCCCGCGCGCGCGAGGAAGTCGGATCGTCTCCGCTTTGCCCAGGTGGAGAGCCTTGAGCGCCGGCAATTGCTCACGGTGCTGACCTTCGGCACCGCGCCCGTCAGCGACGGCACCACCGTCTCCCAAAGCTACGGCGATCGCGTCCAGTCCGCCTCGCAGGGTGGCTTTGTCTACGGCACCTCCGGCGGCCCCACGCCCAACGTCACCGCGACTTACGGCCCCGTCGCCGCCGATGTCCGCCTCTGGAGCACCGCCTACGGCGATCTCTCCAACGTCATCTACCCCGGCATGGCTTCCGGCGGCCTGCTCGATATCCGCCTCACCGCCGATCTCAACTTCAAGGCCCAGCTCAACTCCATCGACCTCGCCGGCAAAAACGGCCGCGACTTCACCGTCAAATCCATCACCCTCTACGATGGCGCCGATCACGTGCTCTATTCCCAGGACAACGTCCTGGTCACCGGCACCGGTCACACCCATCTGACCTTCCCCACGCCCTCCTCCCGCGTGCTGCGCCTGCGCATCGACACCTCCAATCTCGGCGCCGACATGGACAAGGTCGCGGTGGACAACCTCGACTTCTCACAGATCACCGACCACGCCTCTGAAGGCGATGGCTTTGCCGATGTGGTGCTGGGCTACTACAACAGCGGGACCGGCCTGATGAAGGTCCCCTACGGCGGCGAGCACTCCGATGAATCGGCCGAGCCGGTCAGCCTCGGCGTGGTCCTCGGCGATGATCCCACGACCGATGTCACCTACCTGTCGCTGCCCAAAGGCTCCTACGTCACCGTCGGCTTTGCCGATGAAACCGTCGTCGATGGGCCGGGCGATGACCTGGTCATCCGCGAGCTGGTGGACAACGGCGAGCTGGCCAACGTCTACGTCTCGCCCGATGGCGTCAACTTCACCTACCTCGGCGTCGCCAAAGGCGGGCGCTCTTCCAAGTTCGATCTCGCCTCCATCGGCTACAAGGGCATCGTGCGTGCGGTGAAGGTGGTGGGACTCGATACCGGCGGCGAATCGCCCGGCTTCGATCTGGTCAACGTCCAGGCCATGACCCACTCCATGCAGCCGGCCGATGACATCTCCAGGAGCTTTGTCTTTGCGAGCATGGACGCCAACGGGGCGCTTGCGGTCAGCGGCACCAGCAAGAACGACCTGATCCTCCTGAGCACGACGATCGGCATGATCGACGTCATGCGCAACGGCCAGACTATGTCGTTCGATGCCGGCATCACCAAATCCATCTCCATCGACGCCGGAGCCGGCAACGACAAGGTCGGCATCGGCCCCGGCATCATCGGCTGCTACGTCTTTGGCGGCAGTGGCAACGACGGCATCTCCGGCGGCGACGGCAACGACACCCTCTCCGGCGGCGCCGGCAAGAACCGCCTCTATGGCAACGGCGGGAACGACCGCCTCAACGGCTCGGGCTCCCACGACTATCTCGACGGGGGCCTGGGTGATGATCGCCTCTACGGCCGCGCCGGCGACGACACCCTCATCGGCGGCCCCGGCGTCGATCGCCTCTTCGGCGGCGACGGCAACGACATCCTCTACGGCGGCTCCAGCAACGACAAACTCTACGGCGAAGCCGGCAACGACACCCTCATCGGCCAGGGCCAGTCCGACCTCTACGATGGCGGCCCCGGCACCGACACCGCCTACCTCGACAAGCTCGACTCCGCCTGGACAAGCATCGAGAACATCATCCGCTAACCGCGGGTATCGGCCTCCTCGGACATGCTTGAGCGAAACGGGGGACGCCGCTAACGTCGGGTACGTTGGCAAGCACGTCCATGATGCCCGCGAAGACCCTCGGCCGGCTCAAGCCCGACGGCTTTTGCATAATTGACGGCTGTCTTGGGGCCGAAGTCATCGCCTCGCTCATCGCTCAGATCGAGCAGACGCCCGCGCCCCGCACATCCGGCTCGGCCACGCGCATGAAAAGAGGGGTTGTCTTTGCCCGGCGAAACCTGCTCTCGCTTGAATTCATCCGCAAGTTCATTGCCACGGATGCGGTTCGCTCGCTGATCGAGCAGGTCAGTCCGGGATCCATCGCTGTTCGGGCGATCCTGTTCGACAAGACGGGCGAGGCCAACTGGACCGTCCCCTGGCATCAGGATCGATCCATTGCCGTCCGCGAGCGAATTGACGCTCAGGGGTTTGGGCCGTGGTCTGTCAAGGCAGGCATCGTTCACGTGCAGCCGCCACTGGACCTGCTGCGGCAAATGGTCACGCTCCGCTTCAGCCTCGATTCTTGCGACCCCGAGAACGGGCCGCTGCGGGTCATTCCCAGAACGCACGAGAGAATGTCGGAAGCGAGTCTTGCGTCCTTGGCGGGCAACCGCCGGGGCGAAGCGTAGACAGCGAGCACCAAAGCCGGGGAATTGAGCCTCGAAAGCCGCAATGCAGAGGCTCTTGAGTTTCCGCAACGGGGGCTGAGCGATGGCGTTGCAACGGGTCAGACGCCGATGGCTGACGGGGTCGAAGAGCCCGGCGAAGGTGCAATAGGGGTTCTACCAGGAACTTGGGAGATCCTGCCGTCCCGCAAATCTAAGCCAGCACGAGCTGGATGAAGCAATAGCCAGGTCGCCGGCCGTGCGTTCAAGGCCGGCGGGAGCAAAACGGTGAACGCCAGGACGGTACCGCCAAGCGAAGGAAACCGAGCGAGGCGGGACAAACGGCGGGAAGTCGCAGCGCCCTGATAAGACCGAAGGGAAGGCACAGCCTTCCCGTGAAGCGTGGGAACCCTGTCACACCGGGGGACCGCGTGGAGGGAAGCGGGGCGTCGGATCATGAGACCTCCGGAAGGAACTACGTCGGATGCATCGGAATCCGGACAACGTATCAACGAAACGCCGGACGGATAGCGGAACTGGCTGAGCAATCTGACGATGGGATTCATGTCACTGGCTTACCTGATGGACATCGAATGGCTCTACGAGGCCTGGCGGCTGACCCGCAAGGACGGTGCTCCCGGTGTGGACGGACAGACGGCGGCGGATTACGAGCAGGGCCTGGAGGCCAACCTTCAGTCGCTGCTGGACCGCGTCAAGTCCGGCACCTACCGGGCGCGCCGGTACGGCGGGTGCGCATCCCCAAGCGCGGCTCGACCACCGAGACCCGCCCGATCGGGATTCCCACACTGGAGGACAAGGTCCTCCAGCGTGCCGTGGCCATGCTGCTGGAACCGATCTATGAGCAGGACTTCCATGACTGCTCGCACGGGTTCCGGCCTGGCCGTGGCGCACACCAGCGCTGGAGGCTCTGTGGAAACAGACGATGATCAACGGGGCGGCTCGTAGAGGTGGAACGGAAACTTTCTGCACCACGCATCTGAAGGAACTGGTCGGCCGGCGTGTACGTGATGGAGTGCTGCTGCGTCTGATTGGCAAATGGCTGAAGGCAGGCGTGATGGAGGACGGAAGCGTGAGCTATCCCGACTCCGGATCGCCCAAGGCGGTGTGATCATCGCCGCTGCTTTCGAACATCTACCTGCACTACGTGCTGGATGACTGGTTCGAGCGGGAGGTCAAGCCTGCTCTCAAGGGCAAGGCACACCTGGTTCGCGACGCGGACGATCTGGTCATCGGCTTTACCGATGAACAGGACGCCCGGCGGGTGATGCAGGTGCTGCCGATGCGATTCGGCAGGTGTGGCCTCATCATGCACCCGGAAAAGACCCGGCTGCCTGCTTCCCGCATCCTCACCGGCCGCGAAGGCTGCAACGGGGCACGGGACATCGCCGCTTTGACTTTCTGGGCTTCACCCACATCGAGTTCGCTGTCCCAGCGAGGGAACTGGGTGGTCAAGCAAAGGACGGCGGCAAGCCGTCTGGCTGGCGCGGTGCGCAGCATCGCGCAGTGGTGCCGGACAATCGGCACCTGCCGATGACTCAGCAGCAGCAGGCATTGAGTCAGAAGATACGCGGACACTATGCGTATTACGGTATCACGGGCAACGCGACCTCGTTGTCGCGGTTCCGAACTGCGGTCGAAGACTGCTGGCGGAATCGCCGATCCTCCACATCGGAGCGTCCGGCGGCCTTGCCGGACGGCCTTCGGTGGGCGATGGTGTGATGGCATGTGCCCTGTCCAGTATGACGGCATGCGCTGAGATGCTAGACTTCACCAAGTCATGTCAAACGCTGAACGTCAGCACCCCGTCGTCCTGGTGACAGGCGGCACGGGATACGTCGGCGGTCGTCTGATCCCGCTTCTGGAGCAGCAAGGTGTAAACCTGCGATGCCTCGCCAGGAATCCCGAAAAGCTGCGGCCCCATGTCAGGGAAACGACAGAGATTGTCCAGGGCAACGTGCTGGACGCTTATGCGATGAGGTCCGCGTTGCGCGGCATTGAGACGGCGTACTATCTCGTCCATTTGATGGGGGGATCGATCGATTTCGCAGCGGAGGACCGCCGGGCGGCAGCCAATTTCGCCGATGCCGCAAGAGCTTCAGGCGTCAAGCGAATCATCTACTTGGGCGGCTTGGGAAATGATAACCAGCCCAACCTCTCCCCGCACCTTCGCAGTCGTCACGAGGTCGGCAGGATTCTGCGGCAATCAAAAGCCCAAACCATCGAATTCCGAGCATCAGTCGTGATCGGCACCGGGAGCCTCGCGTTCGATCTGGTGCAGTCGCTCACCAATCGGCTGCCGGTCATGATTTGCCCCCGATGGCTCGCGACTCCGACCCAACCCATCGCCGTTGACGATGTGCTGGCATACCTGCTTGCAGCCAAAGACCTGCCTGCGGGCGAGAGTCGCATCTACGAGATCGGGGGAAGCGATATCGTTACCTACGCTGGCCTCATTCGAGAATATGCTCGGCAAAGGAGCCTCCGTCGCTTGCTGATCTCGGTGCCGGTGCTGACGCCTTATCTGTCAAGCCTGTGGCTGGCACTCGTCACGCCCGCTTCATTCCAGATCGGGAGGCACTTGATCGAGGGTCTCCGCAATCCCACCGTGGTTCAGAGCAAGAAGGCCCTGGAAGCATTTTCAATTCAACCAATGGGCATTCGAAAGGCCGTTGAGAAGGCACTTGCCGGCGCCGCGTCGTCATAAGCCCCGCACGGTACGGCGATTCATCAGCGTGATGCTCACCTGAAGCACGGTCGCGATGCTCGTCCACGCCAGGTACGGCACCTGGGCCACTCCGATCAGCGGATAATGGGGCCAGATCACCACGATCGCCCACGGAATCGTTCCCAGCACGATGAGAATGTCGAGGCTCGCCAGTTTCAGGTTTCTCAGGCCGAAAAGAATCGGCGTAAAGATCAGGTTTGCCGCCAGGTTGATGCCGAACGGTAGATCAACCGACCACGGGAGTCTTCCCCGTACCGTCTGGACAAACACGAAGCCGTAGGTGATGACAATGATGGGATAAAGGACCGTCCAGATCACGCGGATCGTGGAAGGTGCCGGCGTCCACTTCGGCTTGACCAGTCCATCGTACCATTTCTTCCATGTCGGCACAGGCAGCCCCGGCCTGTTCGCTGCGCCGGCCCCTGAGCGACCGCGCGTGGCGATGAACACGGCCAATGTCCACGTCGGAGCCAGGTCGGCAAACGGCACCATCTCGATGACGAAGCCCGGCAGGAAGGCGATGTGCCACCCGACCAGAAGAATCAACGTGATGCCTGCGACGACATCGAGTGCCGCATTCACCGGGGAGAGCAGGCCTTCGAAGAAGTACGGAAAGATGGCGATCTGAACCAGGTCCGCCGCAACCGCGATGGTCCAGGCGATCCAGATTCTTCGAGTGGAGATTGCGGTACGTTCACCGATAAGCATTCGTCAGGTTGGGGTACATCCAATAGAAGACAGCCCCGGCATCTTCGTGCCAGGGGCTTGTGCTTCACCGCCGATGAAGAAGACGACTTACTTCGCCATGTCCTTCAAGGCCTTGAGCGGACGAACCTTCACGACTTTCCGTGCGGGCTTGGCCTTGAACATGACTTCCTGCTTGGTGAAGGGATTGATTCCCTTGCGAGCCTTGGTGGCGGGCTTCTGGATGACGGTGATCTTCATGAGGCCGGGCAAAACGAACAGACCCGGTCCCTTCTTGCCCACGTTGGCTTTGATGACGCCATTCAAGGCCTCAAGGGTGTCGAGAACCTGCCTGCGGGACAATCCCGCTGTCTCTGCAATCTTGGTGACGATCTCGCTTTTGGTCGCTGCTTTAGCCATGTCGGCTCCTTCCAGAGGGTTAGAATCGCTTCGTGACGCAAGTGAATTGGATACGAAACACCCCGGAAAGGGAAGCGTCTTTGCCGGGGCGGTCAGTTCTGAGCGCTCGGCTTTGTCAGCGGAATCACCATCTTCCTTTTCGGATCGCCCTCTCGCGGTCCCGTCTTCTTCACGGCGACGAAGCCACTTTTGTCCCCGCGGTGAAAGAAGACCTTCCCTTTCAAGGTTCCGTCATCCTGAAGCACCGCCCACCCGCGACCGCTCGCCGGGTCCATTTCATCATTGCCTTCCCACGACCATTCGACAGCCGTCTTTCCGCCCCGCTCAGTGAACTCGCAGGTCATCCAGCCATGAACGTACCCGAACTGAAACTCTCCCTCTCCATCGTTATCGATCCGGAGGTATCCTTCGACCTCAGCATCGACGAACGCCTGGTCCCATTCATCCATGTGAGTGATCCGCCAGGTTCCCGGGATTGATGGCTTTTTGGGCATGCGGGGATTCTATTCCAAGTCCGGTAGCTGCTCCCGTGGGACCAGGACGCGAATCGAACGAGCCATCCCGGGCGTCCGTTCAATGAGCCTCCGCTGCTCCAACGCCAGAATCATCTGGTGGACCGCAGAAGGACTGCTCTTGAAGAACGCCTCCATGTCCCGCTCGGCAGGCGGCTGCCGGTTGATCTTCGTGTAATAGTAGATGAAGGCAAGGTACTGTCCCTGACGCGGCGTGAAGTCACGGGGTTCGATCCAATCCGTCGTATCATTGAATTCGGGATTGCCCGCCTTTCGCTGCTGCTCGTAATCGGCCAGCACCCTGTCCAGCGTGAGGAAATCACCGAGCGTTACGATGCTGCCCCGAACACGCCCACGTGGCTGTTGCCGTTGGAGCCCACCCGTCCGGGTCTTCATCCAGCGAATTGCCGCTTCTCTCGTCTGGAAACAGCGACGGGCCTGCAACGCCCAACCTCGTGAAGTCAAGGCAAAGGCTCCGGCTTCGAATCCTTCATTGGTCGCCACGCTGCTTGCCCCTCTCCTTGCGAGCCTCCAGAACCTTCATCATCAGGTCTCTCACCACCGCGGCTTGTGACACCGCTTCGCCCGACAAGACGCGTTCCAAGGCATCCGGGGGATCATCATTGAGGCTGTATTTTATCTGGATGTCGCCCAACTTCGTCGCCAAACGTTCCCACGACCGCCGTGCCTTCTTGTCTCCGATTTGCTTTGCGGTCGCCGAAACAGCCGCCTGGATACGGTCAATCTGGGCCAGCGTGAACTCGTATTTGCGCTTGCCGTCTGCGATCTGCTGCTTCAGGTCTTCCGGCAGCGCTGCTTTTCCCAGGAGCAGTTGTTTCTCGGTTGGCGTCAGGTTCAGGTCGATCTTGTCCTGCGGTCCAATCCGCACGGGCCGCATCTTTTCGAGGACGGCATCGAAGTTGATGCCGGTCGCTTCCTCCATCTCCTCCAGAAACGATCCCAGGCGGGAAACGGTATACGCCTGCTGATGGAGGGGCATTTTCAGCGGCTCCGCCGCCTGCTCCTGAGGCAGACGCAGCGTGTCCTCGATCCGCTGGTGAACCTCTCCGAGAGCGACCTGCCTCTTCCGGCCCTTGCCGTGGTTGATTTCAAAGGCGATGTAGCCTGCCAAATCCTCAAGTTCATCGCCGCTGAACAACACATCGGCGTCGAGATCCGCAGATCGGATGCGGTCGATATACTCGTCTGGGAGGACGAGGATATCGCAGAGCAGCTTCCGTTCTGCCTCGGACAGCCTGATTGCGTGCTGGTCTGGCTGCTGCATTGAACGCATTAGATCGGCGTGGCCTGCGATGGGCAATACGTCTGATCGGCGGTCGGTTGCCTTACCCGCCCCCCAAACGTTCCAACAGTTTCGGAAGCTTCTGTGGCAATTCTTCTTCCTTGCACCGCTGTCCGCGAAGTACGTTGCGATGACGGGCTTCTGCCCTGGCGAACACCGGAACAGGCCGAGTACTCATGTCTCCGATCGCGGCGGAGCCAGGGCAAGGCCATTGTCCGCCATTCATCGTCACCGATTGCCACCGTGAGAGCTGCCCGTCCGGTCAATCCCTGAAGATGGCCGACGTGCAAATCAGCCCGGAGAATGCGAGCGATTCGCAGCGTCTGGCCGGCTGAGAAACTGTCCGCCTTGATCGCTCTAATTGACGCCGCTACCCTTAGTTCCCCCCGGCCGAGTACCCAAGTGGACTAAGGGGACGGATTGCAAATCCGTTATTCGTCGGTTCGAATCCGACCTCGGCCTTTTCACCACCGGCGGAATCCGCCGGCGAGAAGCGATTCTGCTCGCGGGGGCGTCACTTGTGGGGAAACTGCAAAGCCAGAAGATAGCCGCCCTTGAGGTTCTTGACGTCGGCAAAGCCGTGCTGGGCGAGGATGCGCTGGGCGACGTAGCCGCGCATGCCGAGCTGGCAGAAGACGACGGTAGGGCGGGTCGCGTCGAGTTCGCCGATGCGGCTGCGCAGCTCGTCCACGGGGATGTTGATGGTGCGCGGGAGGGTGCCGCGGGAAAACTCGTCTCGAGAGCGGACGTCCAGCAGAACTTCGCCATCCAGTTCCGGCGGTGAGATGGCGCGGGTGATCCCGGCACGTTGATTCTGAGCGACCATGGCGGCCATGTGCACGGGGTCCTTGGCGCTGGAGAACTGCGGGGCGTAGGCCAGATCGATCGAGGCCAGGGATTCGACGGTTGCGCCAAAGTGCAGGGCCGTGGCGATGACGTCGATGCGCTTGTCCACGCCTGCGGCGCCGATGACCTGGGCGCCCAGGACCTTGCCGGTGGGTTTGTCGTACACGAGCTTGAGGTGGAGCCGGTGGGCGCCGGGATAGTAAGTGGCATGATGGGCAGGGAAGACGTAAGCGCAATCGGCCTGGAAGCCGGCGGCCTTGGCGCTGCGCTCGGAGAGGCCGGTCATGGCGACCGAGAGCGCAAAGACCTGCACGATGGCCGTGCCGAGCGGATTTGCGGCGGTGGCGCAGGCGCCGGTGGCGGCATGTTCCCCGGCGCGGCGGCCCTGGCGGTTGGCGGGACCGGCCAGCGGGATGTGCGCGGGCTGCTGTGTGACGCCGTGGATGACTTCCGAAGCATCTCCCACGGCGTAGATGTCGAGATCGCTGGTGCGCTGATAGCCATCGACGAGAATTCCGCCCGATGGACCGATCGCCAGACCCGCCTGTTGCGCCAGCTCGGTGCTCGGGCGCACGCCGATCGAGAGCAGGACCATGTCGGTTTCAATGACGCGACCGTCTTCAAGCTGGGCCTGCGTCACGTCCTGGCCCGGTCCGCGCGAAAGCGACGCGAGGCCGATTCCGGTGATTACGCCGACGCCCTGGGCCTCGAGTTCCGTTTCGACGAACGTGGCCATCTCGGGATCGAGGGGGGGCAGGACCTGGGGCATCTTCTCGACCAGCGTGACGCCGATGGCGCGATCGTGCATCGCTTCGGCGACCTCAAGGCCAATAAAGCCCGCGCCGACGATGACGGCGCGCCGGGGGCTTCGCCGGGCGAGGTAGTCGTGCACGCGGCGGGTGTCTTCCATCGAGCGCAGGAGAAAGACGTTGGGCGCATCGACGTTCGGGATCGGGGGGACGATGGCGTTTGCGCCGGGGCGCAAATGAGCTTGTCGTATTCGAGCGTGTAGCAGGTGCCGGAAAGGTGATCGAGGACTTCGACCTCTTTCGTCCGGCGGTCGATGCGCACGGCCTCGTGACGGATGCGTACGTCGATGTTGAAGCGACTGGCGACGAGCTTCGGCGTGGCGACCAGCAGCTTGTCTTCGGACTTGATGCGTCCGCCCAGGTAGTAGGGAAGGCCGCAGTTGGCAAACGAGATGAAGCCGCCTTTTTCCAGGACGATGATCGAGGCGGCCTCGTTCATCCGCCGGGCCCGCGTCGCGGCCGACATTCCACCGGCGACGCCTCCGATGATGACGATTCGCAATGACATGGGAGTGCTCGCTCGTTCAAAGGCTCATCGACTGCTCGACTTCGCTGTGCGCCGCGGCGGCAGGCCCAGGACCGCGTGCTCCTGCCGGATGAAGCGCGTCACGCCGTCGCAGACGATGCGGCATAAATCGAACACACTGGCATCGCGGATGCGGTAGATCGCCTGCGTGCCGCGGCGCTCGACATCGACCAGGCCGGCGTGCCTGAGGACGGCGAGGTGCTTCGAGACCGATGCCTGGGCGATTCCAAGCTCTTCCGTGAGCGCGGATACGTTGGCATCCCGCTCGCGCAGATGGAGCAGGATGCGAATGCGGTTCTCATCGGCCAGGGCGCTCAATCGCTCGACGACCTTGGGAAGAAGCTCCGGACGGATCTCATTCATTCATAAATTCCTTCAGAGGAATATACGACTTATTGGCATGAAAGGCAAGCCGCCTGAGGGATCCCGGGAGGATCTCCGGCGCTGCAGGCGCCGGCGCAAGCCGGCTTCGAAATTGCGTGCATCGGCGACGGGTCCGCTGCCGCAACAACTCGATCCTAACGACGGGTGAAACGTTTAGCGGGGGTTGCTTTCATTCAACACAACCCCCGGTTTCGGCTATACTTCAGTAGCAACTGGCGCGGAGGCTTTTGAGGTTGATGTTGAAACGGCGTGGGCAGATCCTTTGGGCGCTGGTGCTGGTCGTTGCCGTAGCCGTTGCGCCGGTGATCTGGGTCACGCGCTCGCGGCAAAAGGTGCGGGACACGCGGCAGCCGATCGTGTTCTGGGGGTCGAAGTTCGTGGGGGATGAAGTCTATACGCTTGTCCGGCAGTTCGAAAAGGAGAACCCGCAGTATCACGTCATTATGTCCAGCGCGGTGGCGCGGGACTTGACGGGTGATGCTCAGCGGCTGCTGTGCGCCACGGTTGGCGGGGTGCCGCCGGATATCGTCTGGTTCGACCGGTTCGCGATCGGTGAATGGGCGGGGCGGGGTGCGCTGACGGATCTGAAGCCGTTGATCGAGAAGCAATCCAAGGACGATCCCTACCGCATTGACCTGAGCCAGTTCTACAAGTGGACGCTGGAGGAGGCCAGTTACCGCAAGCCGGGCTCGAAGTCGGTGGGGCTTTATGGGCTGCCGACGACGGCGGACACGCGGGTGATGTACATCAACGCGGACCTGCTGCGGCAGGAGGGGCTGGTGGACAGCCAGGGCAATCCCCAGCCGCCGCGGAACTGGAAGGAATTGCGGGCGTATGCCAACAAGCTCACCCGCTACATCAATCCCAACAACAAGAGCGACGGGATCAGGCGGCTGGGCTTTGCCCCGAATTTCGGCAACAGCTGGCTGTATTTGTATGGGTGGCAGGCGGGGGGGCATTTCATGAACGCGGACCACACGAAGGTGACGATGGATTCGCCGCCGATCGTGCGGGCGTTGAAATTCATTACCGACATCTATGACGATCTGGGGGGATATCCGCAGGTCGCGTCGTTTCAGAGCGCGTTTCAGGCCGGGCCGCTGGATCCGTTTCTCCGCGGGCAGATTGCGATGGAGATCAACGTGGACAGCTATCTGAACACCATCGCGGATTGGCGGCGGAACATGGACTTCATCGTGGCGCCGGCGCCGATACCGCAGGACCAGTTGGACCTGGGGCGGAAACCGCTCGGCTGGTCGGGCGGCTGGTCGCTGGTGATCCCTGCAACCGCCAAGAACAAGGTCGGGGCGTTCAAGCTGATGCAATTCCTGTACAGCTGGAAGGGCGTCACGCTGCTGGAGCAGGGGAAGCGCGAGCAGAAGGAGGCGGAGGGTCGGATCTATCTGCCGGGGATTCTGGCCAATCGCGTGCATTACGAGCGGCTGGTCAGGAAGTACATCGACGGTAATCCCAACCTGCCGCGGCGGTTCAAGCAGGCGTATGCCGTTTTCACAGAGCTGATGCAGCACACGAAGATCCGCCCGGTGACGCCGGTCGGGCAGATGATGTCGAACGAGCAGGTTCGGGCCAACGATGCGGCGGTCAATCATGCGATGCGTGCCGAAGCGCAGCGCACCGGGCAGGATGAGATCAAGCTCTGTCTTTCCAGCGTCCAGGCCGAGGTGCAGCGGCAACTGGATCAGACGCTTTCGCCGCCGCCACCGACCAAGGTGGATTGGTGGCCATACCTGATCGGCTACGTGCTGCTGCTGCTGACGCCGGTGCTGGTCATGTTCGTGCTGTACAAGCGGCGGCGGAAGGAATACGGGTACAAGGCGCGCGAGGTGGGGGCGGCGATGGTTTTTGCCTCGCCCTGGCTGATCGGGTTCGCGGTGATGTGCGGCGGGCCGATCCTCTTTTCCATTATCTTCAGCTTCACGCGCTACAACGTTCCTCTCGCCGGCGCGGTATGTGGGGCTGGCGAACTATGCCGAGGTCATTCACGATCCGATCTTCTACAAGAGCCTGGCGAACACGGCATTCATGGTCCTGCGGATTCCGCTGGGGATGGTGCTGAGCCTGGCGATCGCGATCCTGCTGAACAACGCCGTGCGCGGATCGGCTTTTATCGAACGGCCTTTTATCTGCCGGCGATCATGCCGATGGTGGCGGCGAGCCTGCTCTGGTTGTGGGTTTTCAATCCCAGCTACGGCCTCCTGAATGAAGGGCTGGCCTGGCTGTACTCGACCGCGCCGGCGCACTGGCTGGAGGCGCTCATCGGGTTGATCCGCGGCCACCCCTTCCACTTCACGATGCCGCTTTGGCTGAGCGATCCGAAGTGGTCCAAGCCGTCGCTGATCCTGATGAACCTCTGGACGGCCGGCGGGGGAATGATCATCTGGCTGGCGGGGCTGCAATCCATTCCGGGCCAGCAGTACGAGGCGGCGAGCATCGACGGGGCGGGGGCGTGGCGGCGGTTCTGGCACATCACGGTGCCGATGATCAGTCCGTACATCCTGTTCAATCTGGTCATCGGGTTGATCGGGACCATGCAGATCTTCTCCGAAGCGTACATCATGACGGCCGGCGGACCGGTCGATTCGACGCTGTTTTATGCCTACTACCTGTTCAAGGAGGCCTTTCAGTTCTTCCGGATGGGGTATGCGAGTGCGATGGCGTGGATCCTGTTCGTGATCGTGCTGGCCCTGACCCTCGTGCAACTGTGGCTGAGCAAGAAATGGGTTCACTATGACCAGAGTTGAATCGCCGCCCCAAAGCTCGACCTCAGGGCCTGCGGCAAAGCGCGGTCGCGGGAAGCCGGGGCGCGCGAGGGTGCGTTCGCAGGCGCATCCGATCTGGAATTACCTGGTGCGGCGGGCGTGGATCCACCTGGTGCTGCTGGCGGGGGTGGCGCTGTTTGTCTTTCCGTTTATCTGGATGGTGGGGACCAGCATGAAGACGGACGAGGAGATGGCGGATACGGCGTGGTTCCCGACGATCCCGCAGTTCCGGCCGGAGTCCCCTTACGTGAGGGCGGCGCCGAAGCTGGAGCGGGCCGGCGGGGCGACGGAGGCCCAGTGGGAGGCGGCACTGCCGAAGCTGCGGGAGATCACGCAGGAGGCGCTCAAAAAGGCGGAACTGCCCGCGGGGGCGCAGCGGGTGGATACGCAACAATACAGGCAGGCGGTTCTGCAGACGCTGATCGACCGGCTGTCGGCGAAGGTGCGGTATGACCTGTGGCGCAGGGGGGCGAGGAGCTGTATACGGCGTATCGCAAGCAGGTGACGCCGCAGGCCATCTCGGAGGTGATGGAGGATCGGCTGGCGAGGCTGGAGCTGCTGGGGCTTCAGATCCGGTCGTTGGATGCGCACATTTACCCGATGTGCGAAAAGACGCAGTTTGTGGGGACGTGGAAGATCGTCTCGGGCAATGCCAGGCTGATCGCGGCGGGGGATGGGACGATTCTGAGCTATCACTTTCCGACGGCGGGCGCCCAGCCGGTGAAGCTGCGATACGACTTTACGTTTCCCATGGCTCCGTCGGAACTGCACAAGATCATGCTCTCGCTGCGGACGGACGACAGCTGGCACCGGCTGGATCTGGCGCTGGATGTCGGGGGGAAGCGCTGGGTGAGCGAGGAGCCGAGCTACCTGGGGCAGAACCGGGCGGGGAGCATCTTCTTCCAGCCGCCGACCTTTGAGGACAACACCTTCAAGCAGAAGCTGTGGGTGAAGCTGAAGGACGTGGGGGCGGCGCCGGCGGCGAATGCGGGACGGGCGGCGACGCTGTGGCTGACGCTCAAGCCCAGCTCGACGCTGCGGGCGATCTGGGGGAAGGCCATGCGGAACTATCAGCGCACGTTCGAGTCGGTCCCGTTCTGGCTTTACGTGTGGAACAGCCTGATCCTGGTGGTGCTGACGCTGGGGGGGACGCTGTTTTCCAGCGCGTTCGTGGCGTACGCCTTTGCGCGGCTGAACTGGCCGGGGAAGAGCTTCGCCTTCGTGGTGCTGCTGGCGACGATCATGCTGCCGGGGCAGGTGACGATGATTCCGGGGTTTTTGATCTGGCGGTTCATCGGGGCGTACAACACGCTGATTCCGATCTGGCTGCCGGCCTGGTTTGGCGGGGCGTTTTTCATCTTCCTGATGGTGCAGTACATGAAGACGATCCCCAAGGAGCTGGAGGAGGCCGCGCGGATCGACGGGCTGGGTCCGTTCCGCACCTGGGCGCAGATCATCCTGCCGCAGGTGAAGCCGTCGCTGGCGGCGATCGCGATCATGACCTTCATGGGTGCGTGGAACGAATTCATGGGGCCGCTGATTTACCTGCGGGACCAGGCGAAGTTTCCGCTGTCGCTGGGGCTGTTCGGGATGCAGGTGGACATGGGCGGCGACTGGGGCACGATCATGGCGGGGAACGTGCTGATGACGCTGCCGGTGATCGTGATCTTCTTTGTGTTCCAGAGGTATTTCATCGAGGGGATGACGTTGACGGGGATTAAGGGGTGAGGGGGAGGGAAAAGTCCAATGACCAAATCCCAATGACCGGGAAATGACGAATGGCTCAATGAGCCAATGACGAATGGGAGGGCTGCCGGGCAGGTGATTACGCGGAGAGAAAGCCGGTCAGCGGTCATTGCTCGGCTTGTTGGCGACGATCGTCTTGAATGACCTCAAACCCGCGTCGCTCATCGATGCGGCGAAGTGCAATCCGGCGGGCGAGGACATAGGGGACGGCGATCATCAGAAACATCTCGGAGCAGAGAATGCCGGCGGCGGGAGATGCTTCGGTGCTTTGGTGGATGAACATGCGCACCTGGCAGCGAGAAGACAAACATGGCCGGCACGAGGATGCAGGCGAACGACAGCCAGAAACTTGGGCGACGCCAATGGGTCATGCGTGGCAGCAAGTTATTTTGACATCAACCACAGAACAATCGCACTTACGATCCACGACAGGCCCAAGATGGCGACGCCGAAGGGCTTTGCTTTGACTCTGGAGCCATGACCGGGAAATTGTCTTTGCCTTTGCTCATTCCAGATCCTTCTGTCGAGCCGGCGGATTGTAGCGCTTACCTGCCTGCTGAAGACGACGAATATGGTTCCGAGGGCAAGCAGGGCGATGATTGGGATCCTGGTTGCCATGCGGGCAGCTTGTGAGGGCATCTTAACGCAGATTACCCACCGCCGGTTGCCGTGAGATGGGGTCTTGGCGGAAGTTCATCAAACTGCACATGAACACGCTGGGGGCGTGTGATTTCCTCTGCTAAGACCTGTTCACACCTCTGGCTTCGGTTCGGCTTTGCGGACTGCTTCGTTGTGTTTCTTGACACGGATCTCCAAAGCATTCTGCCGCTTCCGCAATTCGGCTTCAATCGCTTTGGATTCCGTGATGTCCACAAAGGTAATCACCACGCCGTCAATTCGGTTGTCCAGCGTGCGGTAAGGCATGATACGCACTAAAAACCAGCGTCCGTCGGAGGTGGCCACCGCCTTTTCAGAAAATACCAACGTCCGCATCACCTCGCGGGCGTCGGCCGCCAGTTCGGGGTAGCGAAGTTAGTGGTGATATCGGTGATCGGCCGGCCCGCGTCGGTCGGGATCAGGTTTATGATCGCCGTGGCCGGCACCGTAAAGCGCCCGACGCGCAGCTCGTGGTCCAGGAACACGGTGGCGATTTCCGTGCTGTCCAGGAGATTCTTCATGTCGTTGTTGGCCCGCGTCAGATCGTCCACTTTGGCCTGCAATTCCTGGTTGACTGTCTGAAGCTCCTCGTTCAAGGACTGCATCTCTTCCTTGGAAGTGGTCAGTTCCTCGTTGGTGGACTGGTATTCCTCGTTGGCGGACTGGAGTTCTTCTTGCGACGTCTGCATCTCCTCCCGGAAGGTCTGCAGTTCCTGGCGGGTTTGTTCGAGTTCCTGTCGCATCCGCACCGATTGGGCGTTCTCGGTTGGAGAGCGCCCGGCCTTGCCGGGTTTGTCCTCTTTCAGGGTTGCCACCACGTCCGTAAAGACGATCATCACCATGCCCCGCAGGGCTTCGGGTTCGCTGATCGCCTCGACAGTGACATTCACGACCTGTGTCCCGCCGTTGGTTCCAATTTTCACGTTGTTCCGAGTGACCACACGTTTCTCCCGCACGGCCCTGCGGAAGGCGGCACTCAGCTCGAGGCGCAGTCCCTCGCGGGCCATGGCGAAGATATTCAGATTGGCTTTGCCCGCCGCCGGCTCAAGGTATTTGCCCGTCCGCCCGCTGATGTAAAAGATGTCGCCCTTGTCATTCACCAGGGCGGCTGCCGGGGCATATCGGGCCAGGAGAAAGTGCCCCGCCATATTCTCAACACTGGGGACAGGTTCTACCGGCGTGCGACGCTCGGGCGGCGCGAGGGTCATCGCGCGAGAACGACACCGGGAACACCACGGGTTGGGTGGCATGGGGCGACGAAAGCCGCTGGTAGAGCTGCGATTTCCCTTTGAAGGGCTTGAAGAGGTTGGCGAACGCGCCTGCGGTCTCCGCGCTGCCCAGGAACAAGATGCCACGTGGATTCAAGGCGAAATGAAAGACCGGCATAAGCCTCTTCTGCAAATCCGGGGTCAAATAGATCAGGAGATTCCGGCAACTCAAGATGTCGAGCTTGCTGAAGGGCGGGTCCATCACCAGGTTCTGCGGGGCAAAGATCACCATCTCACGGATTGCCTTTGTCACCTGATAGCCATGCTCCGTCTTGACGAAGAATCGACTCAGTCGTTCGGGCGATACGTCCGCGACGATATTGGGCGGGTAAAAAGCCTGGCGCGCCTTGGCGATGGCGTCACGGTCCAAGTCCGTGGCAAAGATCTGCAGCGCAGAGGTCTTGGGGAGTTTGAGTTGCTCGTGTAATTCCTTGTAGACGATGCCAAGGGAATAAGCTTCCTCGCCGCTGGCGCACGCGGGCACCCAGGTGCGCAGCGTCTGCGAGGGTGAGCGTCCAGCCAGGAGTGCGGGAAGCACCTCGTTCTTCAACTGCTCCCATGCAGCCGGGTCGCGGAAGAAGCTGGTCACCTCGATCAGCAACTCCTTGAAGAGGAGCCCCAACTCGTGGGGATTCTCGCGCAGGTACAGGACATAATCCGCCATCTTGCCAATCCGGTGAATGCCCATGCGCCGCTCGATGCGACGGACCACGGAAGTCTTCTTATAGAGACAGAAGTCGTGTCCGGTGTGCGCCCGCAGCAGGAGCAGAATCTTCTCCACGCCGGTCTGGCCTTTGGTGTCCGTGCCCGGCCCGGTGTCCGTGATGAGGGGTTTGTGGTGGAGATAGGCGGCGATCTTTCCCGGCAGTTCCGCCGGAGGGGCCACGAAGTCGGCCAGGCCTGCCTCGATGGCGCTGCGGGGCATACCGTCGAACTTCGCGGAGGCCGGCTCCTGCACGAAGACAACTCCCGCGCTCTCCTTGATGGCTGCCAGGCCGAGCGTCCCGTCGCTTCCCATCCCCGACAGAATCACCCCGATGGCCAACTCATGGCTGTCGTTGGCCAGCGAACGCAGGAAGATGTCCACCGGCAGTCGCAGCCCGCGCGGCTCCGCCGGGGCGCGCAGGTGCAACATTCCATGCAGGATGGACATGTCCTTGTCGGGCGGGATCACATAGACGCAGTCGGGCCGAACCTCGGTGTGGTCTTTGACCTGTACGACCGACATGGTGGTGCTCCGCTGGAGCAGCGGCGCCAATACACCCTTGCGCGTCGGGTCCAGGTGCTGAACGATAACAAAGGCCATGCCGATGCGTTCCGGCACGTGGCGCAGGAACTGCTCCAAGGCTTCCAGGCCTCCTGCGGAGGCGCCAATGCCGACGATGGGGAAAGGGGCTCCGGCGCGGACGGATTCTGTGCCATGTCGAGGCGAACCCTTCAAGCCGCGTTTGACGGCGGTTCTGTTGATCGCGTGCTTATGTCCAGAGCGCTTTGCCATGGTCATTTCCTCGACGTGTGTAAGGGTGGTGCTTCGACAAGAGTGAAAATGATAACCTCTTCGCCGGTGACGGTACTGATGTCATAGTGCAGGCTGATGACCGTGAGGCCGGTGATTTCCGTAACCAGCGCTACCAGGATAGGGCGTGCCGTCTCGACCAACTGTTTTCGCAGTTGTTTGAGCAGATCTCGGCCTCTGGCTTTCTCAGATGTCTGGAGCAGTTGCTGTTCGGCAGCATTCAGCGCGCCGTGCAGCCGGACCACAAGAAGGTCCTTCAGCAGATAAGCGCGGATGTTCTTGGGCCCCTGGCCCATGTATTCCTGTTCGAAGCGGCCCATGCCCTCCGAAATGGCACTTTCGATTTCACCGCGAGTCTTCATCGGAATATGATGTAGTCCGGAATTTAGCCTATGGATCTCTGCCGACGACCATCGTCGGCCATATCGTACATGATACCAAGGAGTTGCGTTCGCTCAGCGAGTTTCCTTGGCTCGCAGCCACCTGCATCGCAACGAGTGAATAGGCCGTTTCACCCATATTAACGCTTCCGGCTGTGTCCCGAAGGCACGTGAACAGAGCGCTGGCATCACCCCGGTCTTCTTGCCTGCTTTTTCCGCTCGCCATCGTCAACCCGACACCGCCGTAGGCAGTCGCCGGATGCGTTCCAGGATAAGCCGGAACAGCTTCCGAGGGACGGAGACCTACGCCATCTGGAAGACCACCAACCGGGCGTGATACACGACCTCCGCCCCGATCTTTGCGGGGGTTGCCGCTGTCCCGCTATTCTCCTGGTTCGTATGGCCGAAAAAAACCCGCTGCTTGAGGCCTATCTCGACGCCTATCCATCGCGCCACGAGACTTTTGAGCGCTGGCCCGTACAGGGGAATATGCGCATACGCCTGAGCCTTGCGGAGCGTCTTCCGCCTGCTGGCGTGTCATCATCGATTCTGTCCATCGTGCTGAATTCGAAAGAGCAGGTGTTGTATCTGTGGCCAGACCACCGGTCGGGCAGTATTGCCCATCTGTTGGTGGGCGGCCGTCCCGAAGCGGGTGAGACGCCGCAGCAGACCGCGATCCGTGAGATCGGCGAAGAGACCGGCTGGCGCGTTCAGCCGCTGCGGATGATCGGATTCCGCCATTTCCTGCAGCTGGAGCCCTGGTCGCAAAAGAGCGATCGGCCCTATCCCGATTTCATTCAGCCAATCTATGCGGCTTGCGCGCTGGCATTCGATGAGTGCCTTCTCGTTCCGGGCGATCGCATTCCCGCCGAGTTCATCGATTTCGCGGCGGTCGAGAGCGTGATTGATCATGCACAGCGTCCGCTGTTATACGCGGCAATGGCCCAGCTCACTGTCGTGCAATAACGGATCAGCGGGTAAGGACCCGAGCGGCCCTGATCCCCTTCGATTGACACGCGACTGATCCGGTTTGTGATCAACGGGCGCGCTGGCAGATCTTGCGAAAGCGCCCGATCAGGCGTCCGCCTGGTGCGCAGAGGTGACTTTTTGACGCGGTCGGGTTTGCACGGTGTAGGTACGGTGTGAGTACGGTGTGGGTCGGAGCTTTTGCACAAGCGGATGTCGATATGATGTCAATATGTCGCAGTGGTTCTGCCGCGCGGTTTCTTTGGGAATTTGCGGGGGACGGGGGCGGTGGGGTCGGCGAAGCGGCGGGTTGCGGGGGGCCACAGGTGACTCTGGTGCCATGTGTATCTGTAGAAGGCTTTCTCGTGGGATGGGTGTGAGGAGCAGGGATCATGGCTGTCGTACGGCTGGTGATTCATGGGGGCGCTGGCGAACTTTTCGAAAACGCCCGGGCAGGCATCGGCCTGGCGGGCATGCCTTCATCCGAACCCCGATCAGACGAGACACGGCTCGCTTGCCCAAGGTGATGCACGAGAGGATCGCACCGATCATGCCCAGGGCCATCAGGTCGTTGCCAACGCGGGGAAGATGGCGGTCGATCGGCGGTTTCTCTGGCACCACCACGATGCCTGGCAGCCTGCCGCTGCGCGTAGTCGTCTGGCGGGATCAGAAGGTGAGATTTCTGGAGACGAGCTGGATGTCGGAGCGCGGGGTCCAGGCGAGGGATTGCCAGAAGGCGAGGGCATCATGTTACGGGTGAGAAGACGAAGAGATGGCACTTGGCGATGCCGGCGCGTTGCAGTTCCCGCAGGCAGCGATCGACGAGCTGGCGGGCGATGCCCTGGCGGCGGGCGGTGGGATGGACGGCGAGGTGATGGAGGTAGCCTCGGCGGCCATCGTGGCCACAGAGGACGGCGCCGATGAGGGATTCGTCGGATCTGGCGATGAAGCTCATGTTGGGGTTGCGGATTAAGTAGGCGGCGATGTTGTCGCGGGAGTCGGCGGCGCCGAGGCCGACGCCTTCGCACTGCTGCCAGAGGGCGAGGACCTGGTCGTAATCGGCGATGGTCATGGGGTGGATCTGGACGGGCATGGCGGCTTTCGCAGATTCTACCTGTAACGGCCGCAGGATCATTGACGGTACAATTCCCGCCCATGATCACCACCTCGTTTGGGCCGATGCGCGTGCTGGATGCTCATACGCACTTTTTTACCCGGAGCTTTCTAAGTGCGCTGGGGGCGTTGACCAGCGTGGGGCCGGATGCGGATGTGGTGGCGGGGAAGCTGGGGTGGGATGCGATTTCCGAGGATCCGGCGGCGATGGGGCGGGCGTGGGTGGCGGAGATGGATCGGCATGGGGTGGAGCGGATGGCGGCGATTCATACGCTCCCCGGGGAACTGGAGCCGGCGGCGCGGGGGATCGCGGCGGCCGGGGGCCGGCTGGCGGGGTATGTAATGGCCAATCCGCTGGACCCGCGGGCGACCGAGACGGTGCGGTATGCGGTCGAGCGCCAGGGGTTTTGCGGGATCGCGCTGTTTCCGGCGATCTTTCGCTTTGCCATGACGAGCGATGCGGTGTTTGCGCTTCTGGAGCTGGCGAACCGGCAGGCACTGAATGTCTTCGTGCATTGCGGGGTTTTGAAGATCGGGTTTCGCGCGACGATGGGGCTGCCGAGCGCGTTTGATGCGACGTACTCGAATCCGCTGGCGCTGCAGCGGCCGGCGGCGGAGTTTCCCAGGGCGAAGTTTATCGTGCCGCATCTGGGGTCGGGGCTGCTGCGGGAATTGCTGATGGTGGCGGATCAGTGCGAGAACGTTTACGCGGACACCTCGGGGATCGGGGGATGGGCGCGATATCTGGACGGGGCGCCGACGGCGGCGCAGGTGCTGCGGCATGCGGTGAACGTGATGGGGGCGAAGCGGATCCTGTTCGGCTCGGATTCGACGTTCTTTCCGCGGGGATGGCGGCGGGATATTTTCGATCAGCAGGTGGCTGTGTTTGAAGAGGCGCAGCTTGCGCCGTCGCAGGTGCGGTTGATCCTGGGGGAGAATCTGGTGCGGCTGCTGGAGGGGGTTTTCGCGGCGGGTTGAATGGAGGTGCGAGATCGGGCCGAAATGGAGGGAAGTTTTTGGTGCACAATCGCTTGCCGCTTGTTAGAATCCGACGCTTTGCCTGCCGGCGTTGCCGGCTCTGTGGGACACGTCTTATGGCTACATCGGAAACGGTTCGGAAGCACAAAGAGTATCTGTTTCCGGCGGTATCGATGTATTACGAGGAACCGCTGGCACTGGTGCGGGGTGAGGGGGCGTGGGTATGGGACGATCAGGGGAAGAAATACCTGGACGCGTTCGGGGGCGTGCTGACGGTTTCGGTGGGGCATGCGAATCCGAAGGTGACCGAGGCGATCGTGCGGCAGGTGAAGGAACTGGTGCACTGCTCGACGCTGTATGCGAACAAGCCGCAGAGCGATCTGGCCCAGAAGCTGGCAGCGATTGCGCCGGGGAATTTGAGGAGGTCGTTCTTCACGTCGTCGGGGACGGAAGCGAATGAGACGGCGGTGGCGGCGGCGCGGACGTTTACGGGGCGGGTGCCGCTGGTGGTGCTCCGGCATTCGTATTCGGGGCGGAGTGCGCAGACGCTGGCGATGTGCGGGCAGAGTTCATGGAAGAAGCCGCCAAATCTGATGCCGGGGATTCATCATGCCCATGCGCCGTACTGCTATCGATGTCCGTTCAATCTGGAGTATCCGGAGTGCGGGTTGAAGTGTGCGGAGGATATCGAGGAGCTGATTCTGACGGAGACGGGCGGGGAGATTGCGGCGTTTTTCGCCGAGACGGTGATCGGGGCGGGCGGGTTTATCGTGCCGCCGCCGGGGTACTTTGAGAAGGCGGCGGGGATTGCCCGGAAGTATGGGGGCTCTTCATCAGCGATGAGGTGCAGGCGGCGTGGGGGCGGACGGGGGAGCATATGTTTGGGATTTCGCATTGGAATGTGACGCCGGATATTCTGACGACGCCAAGGGGATGGCGAACGGGACGCCGATGGGATTGACGATCGCGACGCCGGAGGTTGCGCAAAAGTATCCGGGGATCACGTTTGCGACGTTTGGGGGGAACCCGGTCTCCTCCGCGGCGGCGCTGGCGACGATCGAGGTGATTGAAGAGAATTCGCTGCTGAAGAACTGTGCGGTGGTGGGGAAGTATCTGGGGGAAAGATTTGCGCAGTTGAAAGAGAAGCACGCGATTGTGGGGGATGCGCGGGGGTTGGGGATGATGCAGGCGCTGGAACTGGTGAAGGACCGCAAGACGAAGGAGCCGCACCCGCAGGCGACGGCTGCGGTATTTGAAGAGACGAAGAAGCAAGGCGTGCTGATCGGCAAGGGCGGCGTGTGGGGGAACGTGATCCGGACGGGGATGATGCTCAACTCGACGAAGGAAGAGGCGGATATTCTTGCGGACGCGATGGATGCGGGATTGACGGTGGCGGGGAAGATGTGAAGCGGAAAATGAAGCCACAGATGAACACAGATACACACAGATTTTGAGTTTCTTCATCTGCGTTCAGCTGTGATTCCAGAGAATCTGGAGTGAAGACATGAGCACGATGATCAAGAACGGGCGGATTGTGACGACGGCGGATGACTATGTGGCGGATGTGTTTATCGAGAAGGATCAGGTGACGGCGATCGGGAAGGGGCTGCCGATGCAGGCCGAGAGGGTGATCGATGCTGAGGGGAAGCTGGTGATTCCGGGGGCGATCGATCCGCACGTGCATATGGAGCTGCCGTTCGGGGGGACGGTTTCATCGGATGACTTTAAGAGTGGGACGATTGCGGCGGCGTTCGGGGGGACGACGACGATCATCGATTTCGCGATCCAGTCCAAGGGCATGACGATGACGCAGGCGCATGAGGCGTGGCTGGCAAAATCGGAGGGGAAATCTGCGATCGACTATGGGTGGCACCTGGCGGTGACGAAGTTTGAGAATTCCGACCAGGCGGAGATGAAGCGGCTGTATGACGGGGGGGTGACGACATTCAAGATTTTCCTGGCATATCCGGGCGTGCTGATGATCGACCAGCCGACGGTGTATCGGGTGATGAAGTCGGCGGGGGAGCTGGGGGGGATGACGCTGGTGCATGCGGAAAACGGGGAGGCGATCGAGGAGCGGATTCGGATTCTGGTGAGCGAGGGGAAGACGGAGCCGAAGTATCATGCGGTGTCGCGCCCGCCGATCATGCAGGCGGACGGGGTGGCGCGGGCGGTGAAGGTGGCGGAGTTTGCCAAGTCGCCGGTGTTTATCGTGCACGTGTCGTGCGAGAGCGCGATGATGGAAATCGTGCGCTCGCGGGATGATGGGAATCCTGCGTATGGGGAGACGTGCACGCAGTATTTGTTCCTGGATGAGAGCTATTACGATCAGCCGGATTTCGAGGGGGCGAAGTATGTGTTTACGCCGCCGCTCACTGCCAAGAAGAACATCGAGCCGCTGTGGAAGGGGTTAAAGCTGGGATATCTTCAGGAGGTTTCGACGGATCACTGCCCGTTCTATTTCAAGGGGCAGAAGGAACTGGGGCGGGAGACATTCACGAAGATTCCCAACGGCGGGCCGGGCGTGGAGGATCGGCTGTCGATGGTTTATCACGGGGCGATGCAGCGGGGGTTCAGCCTGAACAAGTGGGTGGAGATCTGCTCGACGGCGAGCGCGAAGATGTTCGGCATGTTCCCCCAGAAGGGGACGATTGCAGTGGGCAGCGACGCGGACATCGTGATCTTCGATCCGAACAAGGAGCGGACGATTTCGGCCAGGACGCATCACATGAACTGTGATTACAGCCTGTTCGAGGGCGTTAAGATCAAGGGGAAGCCCCAGACGGTGCTGAGCCGGGGGAAGGTGATTGTTGAGAAGGATCAGTATGTGGGCCGGCCGGGAGAAGGGCAGTTTATCAGGCGCGGGCCGTGCATGATCTGATTGTCGAGGCATGGGCGAGAGACCCATGCTGCGGAATATGACGACGCAAGCTGTTGCAGTTTCGGTGGGAGAGTTGGCGCGCGACCAGATTGCGGGATCGCCGCTGTTTAATGAGGACCTTGCGCCGACGACCGCGTGGCAGCGGAACTGGTCGGTGTCGTCGATCGCGGCGCTGTGGATCAGCATGTCGGCGTGCATCCCGACATACATGCTGGCATCCGGGCTGATCGATCAGGGGATGAACTGGTGGCAGGCGGTCCTGACGGTGTTCGCGGGGAACGCGATTGTCCTGGTCCCGATGATCCTCAACGCGCACGCGGGGACGAAGTACGGAATTCCGTTTCCGGTTTACTGCCGGGCGAGTTTTGGGACGTGGGGGGCGAATATCCCGGCGCTCTTGCGGGCGTTCGTGGCGTGCGGGTGGTTCGGAATCCAGGCGTGGATCGGGGGCGAGGCGATTTACAAAATGGCGGCGGTCTTCTGGCCCTCGATCACGTCGGCGGGGCATGCGACGTTCCTGGGGATTACCGGGCCGCAGTTTCTGAGTTTCCTGGTCTTCTGGCTGATCAACGTGTGGGTGATCTACAAGGGGATCGACACGATCCGGATTCTGTTGAATATCAAGGCGCCGCTGCTGATTGCGCTGGGGCTGGCGCTGTTGTGGTGGGCTTACGATCGGGCGGGGGGATTCGGGCCGATGCTCTCGCAGCGGTCGGCATTTGTAGCGGGCGGGGCGAAAGAGGGGAAATTCTGGCTGTTCTTCGTGCCGGCACTGACGGGGATGGTGGGATTCTGGGCCACGTTGTCGCTGAACATCCCGGATTTTTCGCGGTACGCCAAGAGCCAGCGGGACCAGATTGTCGGACAGGCGCTGGGGTTGCCGACGACGATGGGACTGTATTCATTCATCGGCGTTGCCGTGACCAGTGCGACAATCGTGATCTTCGGAAGAGCGCTGTGGGATCCGGTGGATGTGCTGACACGGATGGAGAGCAAGGTGGCGCTGGTGATTGCGATGCTGGCGGTATGCATTGCGACGCTGGCGACGAACGTCGCGGCGAACGTGGTGAGCCCGGCCAACGATTTTGCGCATCTCTCACCGCGGAGGATTTCGTTCCGTACGGGCGGGATGATCACGGCGGTCATCGGGGTGCTGATCATGCCATGGAAGCTGATCGAGAACTCGCACGGATATATCTTTAATTGGCTGGTCGCTTACTCGGCGCTGCTGGGAGCAGTGGGGGGGATTCTGATCTGCGATTACTGGTTGCTGCGGCGGACGCGGCTGGCGATCAAGGCGCTGTTTGATCCAAAGGGGAGATACAGTTACACCGCGGGGACGAACTGGCGTGCGGTGGCGGCGCTGGTGCTGGCGATTGCGCCGTGCGGGCCTGGGTTCGTGATGAACCTGCTGCATCCTGACGTGCATGATGGATTTTTCGTTCGGCTGTATACCTATGCGTGGTTTGTGACCTTCGGCCTGGCGTTCGTGCTGTATGGGTTGCTGATGATCGGCGTTTCGAAAGAACAACAAGAGGTTTGAGATGGCAACACTTGCAACCACTGTTAACGGCCTGAAATTGCCGAATCCGTTCATCATCGGGTCGGGGCCGCCGGGGACGAACGCGAACGTGATCGGCAAGGCGTTCGATGAGGGGTGGGGCGGGGTGGTGGCCAAGACGATCTCGTTGGATTCGTCGAAGGTGATCAACGTAGCGCCGCGGTATGCGCGGCTCAAGGCGGAGAAGTCGGGGGAGATTTATGGCTGGCAGAACATCGAGTTGATCAGCGACCGGCCGTTTAAGGTGTGGCTGGATGAGTTCAAGCAGCTCAAGGACAAGTATCCGGACGGGATCGTGATCGCATCGATCATGGAGGAGTACAACAAGGACGCGTGGATCGAGATCGTCGAGCGGATGCAGGAAACCGGCATCGACGCGTTCGAGCTGAACATGTCGTGCCCGCACGGGCTGCCGGAGCGGAAGATGGGGTCGGCGATGGGGCAGGACTCCAGCATCATGGAGGAAGTGTGTGGGTGGGTGATGAGTGCGGCGAAGGTGCCGGTGTGGGCGAAACTGACGCCGAATGTCACGCGCATTCAGGACGGGTGCGCGGCGGCGATGCGCGCGGGGTGTGATGGGGTGAGCGCGATCAATACGATCCTGTGCGTGATGGGCGTGGACCTCCAGACGCTGCGGCCGGAGCCGACGGTGGAGGGGTATACAACGCCCGGAGGATATTCGTGCACCGCGGTGCGGCCAATTGCGCTGCGGATGGTGAAGGAATTGCGCAGAGACGATTCGGGACGGGGGGTGGCTGGCCAAGGGACGGACGCTCTCGGGGATCGGCGGGATCGAGACGGGCAAGGACGCCGCGCAGTTCATCCTACTGGGGGCGGACACGGTGCAGGTCTGCACGGGCGTGATGAAATACGGCTACGCGATGGTCAAGCGCATGGGGGATGAACTGCTGAGTTTTATGGAGCACCACAAGTTCGAGACGATCGACGAGTTCAAGGGGCATTCACTGCAATACTTCACGACGCATGCGGACTTGGTGAAGCGGCAGGCAGAGGCCAAGGCGGAGGCCAGGGCCAAAGCGAAGGGGATGGTGACGAAGGATAACGAATGGCAGGGGGACAGCTTCGTGAAGCAGTCGGATGCACTGGCGAGGGACTGATCTAGGCAGATGCTGTAACATACGACCATGGCATCCGAATCGTCAGGAATGCGTTTTCGATCGGCGCTGGAGGGGGAGCGGCCGCTTCAGATCGTCGGGACGATCAATGCATATGCGGCGATGCTGGCGGAGCAGGCGGGTTTTCGGGCGATCTATCTGAGCGGGGCGGGGGTGGCGAATGCGTCGTTCGGGTTGCCGGATCTGGGCGTGACGACGTTGAACGATGTTGTTGAAGATGTGCGGCGGATCGCCGGCGCGGTGAAGGTTCCGCTGCTGGTGGATGCGGATACGGGATTTGGGTCGGCGTTCAGCATCGCGCGAACGGTGCAGGAATTGATCCGGGCCGGGGCGGCGGGGATGCATCTGGAGGACCAGGTGCAGACGAAGCGCTGTGGGCATCGGCCGGGGAAGGCGACTGGTGAGCGCTAGCGAGATGTGCGACCGCATCAAGGCGGCGGTGGATGCACGGGCGGATGAGTCATTTGTGATCATGGGGCGGACGGATGCGCATGCGGTTGAGGGATTGGGCGCGGCGATCGAGCGGGCGAATCAATACCTTTCAGCGGGGGCGGAGATGATTTTTGCCGAGGCACTGACGACGCTGGAGGAATACGGACAGTTCACGATGGCGGTGAAGGCGCCTGTGCTGGCGAACCTGACGGAGTTTGGGAAGACGCCGCTGTTTACGGTCCAGCAGATGCGCGAGGCGGGGGTGCAGATGGTGCTATATCCGCTGAGCGCGTTTCGGGCGATGAGCGCGGCGGCGCTGAAGGTATACCAGACGCTTCACAGGGAAGGGACTCAGCAGTCGTTGATCGGGCAGATGCAGACACGGCAAGAACTGTACCAGACGCTGGGTTACGAGGCGTACGAGAAGAAGCTGGACGAGCTATTTGAGAAGGAATGACCATGGCCGAGGGAAAGAAATCAGTGATGTTGTCGGGGCAAGCCGCCGGAAGAACACAAATCTGCACAGTCGGCCGCGAGGGGAAGGGGCTGCATTATCGCGGCTATTCGATTCAAGACCTGGCGGAATACGCGTCGTTCGAAGAGGTGGCGTTTCTGCTGCTTTATGGGCATCTGCCGATGGAACGCGAACTGGATAATTTTCGCAAGCGGCTGATCAGCAAGCGCGGTCTGCCGCGCGAGCTGACGGAAATGCTCGAGGATTTACCGGCGACGAGCCACCCGATGGATGTGATGCGGACGGGCTGCTCGATGCTGGGGTGCCTGGAGCCGGAGGAATCGCCGTCGCAGCAGCTTCAGATTGCCGAAAGGTTACTGGCTTGCTTCCCGTCGATGCTCATGTATTGGTACCAGTATCATCGCTTGGGGCGAGGCATCGATACGCGGACGGACGATGAATCGATCGCCGGGCATTTTCTGCATCTATTGCACGGGCATCGGCCAGAGGAGGTTCGGCGGCGGGCATGGATGTGACCTTTATTCTTTACGCGGAGCATGAGTTCAATGCTTCGACGTTTACCGCGCGGCTGGTAGCTTCGACGCTGAGCGATTTTTATTCGGCGATCACGGGGGCAATCGGGACGTTGCGCGGCTCGCTGCATGGCGGGGCGAATGAGGGGGCGATGGCGTTGATCGAACGATTCCAGTCGCCGGAAGAAGCGGAAGCGGGGATCAAGAGGCGCTGGCGAACAAGGAAAGGCTGCTGGGGTTCGGGCATCCGGTTTACACGGTGGTGGATCCGCGGTCGGATCTGGTGAAGGCGCAGGCTAGCGCATGGGGCGGGAGGTGGGCGACAAGCGGTATTACCCGGTCTCGGAGCGGATCGAGGAAGTGATGATGCGGGAAAAGAAGCTGTTTCCGAATCTCGATTTTTATGCGGCGAGCGCATACCACTTCTTGGGAATTCCGACGGACATGTTTACGCCGATGTTCGTGATGTCGCGGACGAGCGGGTGGAGCGCGCACGTGATCGAGCAGCGGGCGGAGAACAAGATCATTCGACCGAGCGCGGAGTACGTGGGGCCGGAGCCGCGGACGTACGTGCCGATCGAGCAGAGGGATTAAGAGATGAGCCATGTATCCGATGCGCGGCGGCCGGAGCCGGATGCGCTGTTGACGGAGATTGCCGATTACGTGCTGAGCCGGGGGATCGAGAGCACGGAGGCGTACGACACGGCGAGGCTGTGCCTGATGGACAGCATCGGGTGCATGATGCTGGCGCTGAATTTCCCCGCATGCACGAAGCTGCTGGGGCCGGTGGTTCCGGGGGCGGAGCTCAAGGGCGGGGCGCGGGTTCCGGGGACGGCTTATGAGCTGGATCCGGTGACGGCGGCGTTCAATATCGGGGCAATGGTGCGCTGGCTGGATTACAACGATACCTGGCTTGCGGCCGAGTGGGGGCATCCTTCGGACAATATCGGGTCGATCCTTGCCTGTGCGGATTATCTTGCACGTAGCGACCAGCGGCGAATTGCGGTACGGGACGTGCTGACGGCGATGATCAAGGCGCACGAGATTCAGGGGGCGTTGGCGCTGGAGAACGCGTTCAATCGCGTGGGCCTGGATCACGTGCTGCTGGTTCGGGTGGCGAGCTGCGCGGTGGCGACGGCGATGCTGGGGGAAACCGGGAGCAAATCGTCAACGCGATTTCCAATGCGTGGATTGATGGAGGGGCGCTGCGGACGTATCGGCATGCGCCCAATACGGGGTCTCGCAAGAGCTGGGCGGCCGGGGATGCGACGAGCCGGGCGGTGAGATTGGCGCTCGTCGCAATGACCGGCGAGACAGGGTATCCATCGGCGCTGACGGCGCCGGTTTGGGGGTTTTACGATGTGCTTTTCAAGGGGAAGCAATTCGCAATGCCGCGGCCGTTCGGCAGTTATGTCATCGAGAACGTGCTGTTTAAAGTCTCATTCCCGGCGGAGTTTCATGCGCAGACGGCGGTGGAGTGCGCAATCCAGCTGCATCCGGTGGTGCGGGATCGGCTGAATCAGATCAAGCGGATCGTGATCGAGACACAGGAGTCGGCGGTGCGGATCATCGACAAGACGGGGCCGCTTTCGAGTCCGGCTGATCGCGATCACTGCATTCAGTATATGGTCGCGGTGCCGCTGATTCTGGGGGAGCTCAAGGCGGAGCATTACGAAGAGGCGACGGCGCGCGATCCGCGGGTCGATGGACTGCGGCAGAAGATGGAGGTGGTGGAGAACCCGCGCTACAGCCGCGATTATCTGGATCCGGAGAAGCGGTCGATTGCCAATGCGGTGCAGGTGTTCTTTGAGGATGGGACGACGACGCCGCGGGCAGCGGTGGAGTATCCGGTGGGGCATCGGCGGCGGCGGAAGGAGGCGGTGCCGCTGTTGTGGGAGAAGTTTGAGGGGGCGATTGAGACGCGGTTTGATGCCGGGGCTTGCGAAGTGATTGTGAGGGCATTTAGGGATGCGGCGAGACTGGATGCAATGGGCGTGGATGAGTTTATGGGGCTTTTGCCGGTCGCGCTATAAGCGGGCGGGCGATCAATGGAGATCGTCGTCGTTGCCGTCGGGGAGGAGGGGGATCAGATCGGAAGTCATACGGCTCCCACATTTCACGTGCGCTCCTGAAGCCATGGGACGGCACAAATACCTCTAATCAGTTTCGCCAGCGCTGATGCCCAGGCGCGCAATCAAAAGCTGGGAGCCGTATCAGAGGCTCACCGGGTGCGGGCGGGGAGGTCGCGGCTGCGCATCGGCGCATCGGGGAGCGGACGGTGAAGGGGTGGCGGCATTTGGGGCACTGGATGCGCATGCCGGAGAGGTCCGGAGTGTACTGAAACTCGGCGGAACAAGCCGGGCATGTGAATATCTCGGCCATGCAAAACCCCTTTTGCAAACGTGCGCATCCATCATCGTCGTTTTCGGCGGAAACGACAATGAGAATCGGTGGATGGGGATCGCAAAAGGCGGCGATTGCTGGGCGAAATCCTTAGCCAGAGATCAGAGATTTGCCGTTCATTTCGGCCGGCTTGGGCAGGGCCATCAGTTCCAGCAGGGTGGGCGCGATGTTGGCCAGGCGCCCATCGGTCTTCAGTTTTTTCCCCTTCATCCGATCGTCGGCGACGATAAGTTCGACGTCGTAGGTGGTGTGGGCGGTGTGTGGGCCGCCGGTGGAGGCGTCGATCATCTGCTCACAGTTGCCGTGGTCGGCGGTGATGATGCAGCAGCCGCCCTGGCGCTCGACGGCGTCGAGGATTCGGCCCACGCACTTATCCACGTGCTCGACAGCCTGGATGGCGGCGGCAAGGACGCCGGTGTGGCCGACCATGTCGCCGTTGGCGAAGTTGACGACCAGAAGGTCACATTGGCCGGAGTTGACGCGCTTGACCACTTCATCGCAGACGTCGTAGGCGCTCATCTCGGGCATCTGGTCGTAGGTGGAGAGGGGGCTGCCATCAGGAAGCTGGCGGGGCGAGGGGATGATCTGCCGGTCTTCACCGGGGAAGGGATTGTCGCGGTAGTCGTTGAAGAAGAACGTGACGTGTGGGTACTTCTCGGTCTCGGCACAGCGGAACTGCTTGAGGCCAAGGTTCGAGACGTACTCGCCGAGGATGTTGGTCATCTTCGGCGGCTTGGGATAGGCGACGCGGACGGGGAGGCCGGTCTCGTAGGCGGTCATCGTCACGTAGTAGAGGTTGAGCTTGGGGCCGCGATCGAATTCCGGAAAATTATTGAGGGTGAAAACTTTGGTCAGCTCGCGCGGTCGGTCGCCGCGGTAGTTGTAGAAGATGACGGAGTCGTTGTTCTTCAGGACGGCGAGGGGATTGCTGCCGTCGTCGGTGATGACGGATGGGGTGACGAATTCGTCGCCGGACATGCTGGGTTCGGCAGGATGGTCATAATACCAGGTGATTGCTTCTTCGGCGCTCTTGGACTTCGGAGCATCGCCGAAGGTGATTGCGCGATAGGCGCGCTCGACCCGGGCCCAGCGGTTGTCGCGGTCCATGGCCCAGTAGCGGCCGGAGACGGTGGCGACCTTGCCGACGCCGATCTGGTTCATTTTGGCTTCGATCTGGCGGATGTAGCCGAGGCCGGAGTTGGGGGGCGTGTCACGGCCGTCGGTGAAGGCGTGGAGGAAGACGCGGTCGAGTCCTCGTTTCTTGCAGAGTTCCAGACAGGCGTAGAGGTGATCGAGCAGGCCGTGGACGCCAGCGTCGGAGACGATGCCGAAAAGGTGCAGATTTGCCTGTTTTTCCAAGGCATTTGTGACGGCGGCGTTGAGCTCGGGGTTGTCGAAAAACTCGCCGTTGCGAATGGCTTTGGTAATGCGGACGGACTCCTGGTCGACGATCCGGCCGGCCCCGATGTTCTGGTGGCCGACCTCGGAGTTGCCCATGGTGCCTTCGGGCAGGCCGACGTCGAAGCCACTGGTGTGAATCAGGACGTGGGGATAGTCGCGCATCAACGTGTCGTCGATGGGGTGCCTGGCGAGGTAGACGGCGTTGGCTTTGTTCCATTCGGGGAAGGGATTGGATCCCCAGCCATCGCGGATGATCAGGACGACGGGGCGCTTGGCGATCTTGGTCACGGCAGGTTCCTTTCGGGCACGTTTCGCGATCAATCTTATCCGGCGCGAGGCGATCTGGAAGCCGATGTGGAAGTGAATCGTTCGTCGACGATTGGGCGAGCGGATGTGCCGTGCGAGGCGAGCCGAATTGACCGCGCGCATTCCTTTTGGTCCCTCACGCGGAAAAATCACTCGGTCAAAAATTTTTCGCGCTATGCAAAAAACCGTTGACTCGCATTTCCACCAGCTTTACAGTTTGCGCGCAGAAAGGAGGTGACAGCGCCATGGCAAAGAAGAAGAAAGCGACCAAGAAGTCGGCCAAGAAGACGACCAAGAAGAAGAAGTAAGTTCTTCGACTTTCCGGACCCCGTGGCTCACAGGTCCGGACGATTGGTCTGAACAATGTCACCACCAACGTTTTGGGCCGGCTCCAAAAAGGCCCCGAAACAAAAAAGAGACCTTCCTCGCCACGGCGGAAGGTTTCTTTTTTGTGCGCGTTTTTTGTCGGGATCAGTTCCCGCCGCTGAGGCCCCGCATCAATTCATCGTAGAGCTGTGCCGAGGCCTGGGGGACGATGCGGACGTTTCCGACGACGGACATGAAGTTGGTGTCGCCGTTCCAGCGAGGGACGATGTGCTGGTGGATGTGTCCGGGGAGGCCGGCGCCGGCGCAGCGACCGATGTTGATGCCGACGTTAAAGCCCTGGGGGGAGATCGCTTTCTTGAGCAACTCGATGCCGCGGACGCTTTGCCGCACCAGGTCGGACTGCTGGTCGGGGGAGAGGGCTTCGAGGTCGGCGATGTGGGCGCGGGGGCGACCAGAAGATGGCCGTTGGTGTAGGGGTAACGATTCAGCATGACGAGGCAGTGCCCGGTGGACCAGAGCACGAGGCGGTCACGTTTTTCCTGGTCGCTGGTGGCGGCAGCGGCTTCGCAGAGGAAGCACTTATCGGACGCGGGACCGGCGAGGCCGCGGATGTAATCGATGCGCCAGGGGGCAAAAAGTGATTCGCTCTGCATCGGCGCAAATCGTATGAATCAGTTGGCCGGGCCGCAATGAAATGATGCGCACGGTGCTAACGGCGCGCTGGTGGCGTTTGTTGATGAAGGTTCGGCGCTTTGGCCGAAGGAAACAACAGCTGCCCTGAGGCTGGAGGACATGAGTACGCACGAGGGACAAACTGATGCTTCGTTTGATCCACCGCCGTACCCGAAGTGGTGGGACTATCTGAATGGCGCAGTCGTCGCGATGGTGATGGTGGGGACGGCGACGGCGGTGCTGATGTGGATGGTGCAGGCAACGCTGACGATGCTCAATTAGCATTTCGGCGCGGCGGAAGACTATGACTTCCAGCGTGCGCCGGATGAGGGTCATGCCGACGATGGCGGTGGCGATGCCGGCGGCATCGGCGCACCAGTCGAGAAATTCGCAGTCGCGATGGAAGATGGGGAGGGCCTGGGTCCATTCATCGAGGGCACCGTAGCAGAGGCCGATGACGAGGATCTTAAAGGCGAGGTCGCGGGTGGAGGGGTTGTTCGCCCAGAGTGCGAGATACAGCAGGCCGCCGAGGAGGCCGTAGGCGAGGTAGTGCGCGGTCTTGTCGCCCCCGGGCATGTGGATGACCAGGCCGGGCAGATGGGTCATGTAGAAGGCAAAGCCCCAGTAGAGGATCAGGACGATCCAGAACGGAATGGAACGACGCGGCATGGGACCCTTTGCAGCACGGCGAGACCTGCATCGCCGGTAAGACTTCATCAATCGGGCGTTGCAGGTGTTACGCCACTTCCTGATTCTTTGCGAGATTAGCCGCCGCCAGCCGCGAGGGGTCGAGGTTGGCGTTGACGTTCACCGTGACGAGGGGCCTGGGCTTCTCGGGCGCTTGGGCTACGGAATGCGCCATGTCGATGACCTCGCGCGCAGCGTTCGATAATCGGTGGCGCCATTGCTGGCCGGCTCGTACTTGAGGATATGTTGCCCGAAGCTGGGACTTTCGGCGAGCTTGATGTTCCGCCGGACGCGCGTGGCGAAGATGCGGGCACTGGACCAGGGGAGGTTCTGGGACTTGCCTTCATCGATGAAGCGTTGCAGCTCGGCGACAACTTCGTTGGAGAGCTTGGTCTGGGAATCAAACATGGTCAGGAGAATTCCGGAGACACGAAGCTTGGGATTCATGCGGCGATTGACGAGCTGGATCGTTTCCAGGAGCTTGGCCACACCCTGAAGGGCCAGGAAGTGAGCCTGCATGGGGATGATCACTTCTGTCGCGACGGCCAGGGCGTTGAGTGTGAGCAGGCCGAGGCTGGGGGGGCAATCAAACAGGACGTAGTCAAAGTCGTGGGTGGCCTGGTCGATCTTCTCCTTGAGGATGGTTTCGCGGCCAAGAACGGAGACGAGCTCGATCTCGGCGGCGGCGAGGTCGATGGAACTGGGGACGAGTGCGATGTTGTCGTCGATCTTGTGGACGGCTTCGAGGAAGCTTCGGTCGTTGATCAGGACGTCGTAGAGCGACACGATGTCGGGGGAAGGATCGACGCCGTAGTTGATGGTGAGGTGGGCCTGGGGGTCGAGATCGACGAGGCAGACTTTCCGGCCCTGCTCAGCGAGGGCGGCCCCGAGGTTGACGGTGGTCGTGGTTTTCCCCACGCCGCCTTTCTGGTTCATCAATGCGATGGTGCGCATGGCCACCTCCGTGGGCTTCGGGACTCCGTTCAGGAGGGCAATTATTGCGTGAGGTGGTTTGAATACAAGCCGAAAAGCGGAGCTTTGAGCGGTCGGGCTTGGGAGTCTCGCCCTTGCCGGCTCGTCCGGCTATATTCTGGGCCAAATGGAAACGACCTTGAAAGAGCAACTGCAGCCCGGGGCGAGGGTGAAAGTGACCCAGCAGATCGCGGGGCGGGACTACACGTGGACGACGGAAGTCACAGGGACGGTGCTGCGCTACGAGCAGAAGCAGACGGGAAGCTGGTATGCGCACTCGAAGGGGGACAAGCTCTGGCTGGACCGGCTGGTGATCAAGCGGGACAACGGGGAGATGATCACGCTGAACCTGGATGAGTACACGGTGGTGCAGGTTGAGCCGCCGGCGACCGAGACGAATCAAAACAAGTCGACTGCACCGGCGTAGGGGTAGAGGAAGAGAAACCGCCTGGCGCGTTGCCATGGATGCTGCCATCTTTGGTCTGATTGTCGCTGACTTGATTGCCGCGCCGATGGATGTGCGCCGGCCGCCGGAGCGTGGGGGATTGCAGATCATCAAGACGATCGAGATGACGACGGGAGGGAACGTGTGCAATACCGGCATCGCGATGGCGAAGCTGGGGATGGAAGTCGCGGCGGCGGGACTGGTGGGGAACGACGTGCTGGGGACGGCGGTATCGGAACGGCTCAAGCACGGGGGCGTGGATGCATCACATGTGTTTCCGGATGCGCGGGCGCAGACTTCGGCGACGGTGGTGGCGGTGGAGCCGGGAGGGGAGCGGTGCTTTTTTCATGTGCCGGGCGTGACGGAGTTACTGGACGAGAAGGTGCTGCGGCGGTGTTTTGGGCTGTTTGCGAGGTGCGCGATTGTGGAGATCGGGTATCTGGGCCTGCTGCCGGCGTTGACGCCGGCGCTGCCGGGGCTGCTCAAGGAAATGCGGGAGGCGTTGCCGAACACGCGGATTGCGCTGGATACGGTGAACCCGCCGGGGCCGGGGGAGGATTTCTGGCCGATGCTGCCGCTACTGGATGTGTTCTGTCCGAGCCGGACGGAGGCGGAGGCGCTGACGGGGGAGTCGGATCCCCAGAAGATGATCGGTGTTTTTCGGAAGCACATGCGTGGCGGCTTGATCGGGATCAAGCTCGATGAAGAGGGATGCATTCTGGATGATGGTTCGAAGCGGGCGGCGGCTGGGATTCACAAAGTCGATGTGGTGGATACGACTGGGGCGGGGGATACATGGTATGCAGGGCTGTTGACCGCCATGCTCAAAAAGATGCCTCTGGAACAGGCGGCGCGGTTTGCCAATCGCGTGGCGGCGGATTGCTGCACGGGATATGGGGCGTCGGCAGGGGTGAAGTCGTTCGAGCAGACGATGGGACGGCTATAGGGGTATGTCGTGAGTAATACGGATTCCACTTAAATCGGAGGCCGCAAGGAAGCGTCCCGTAAGCCGGGCCGCTCAACCTGGCCTGCCAGAATCACGCCAAACCGCACACGTCGCGAGCCATGGCGGGACGCTCACAATCCCCATTCGGTATGCTGCCGGGCTACACCGTACTCACACCGTAGCAATACCGTTGAACTTCCGGCCCCAAAACCGCCCGCCTCGCGGATCTAAACCGCAATTGTCAGCCAATAGTGTTCATTCGGATTCCCTCCAAACACTACAGCGCTGGATCCTTCTTAAGTCCTTATCCGCTCATGTTTTTGCTCACCGTTTCTAGAGCGTATTATGGACTTTCCGCACCATCGAGGCGCCGTACAGCGCCTGACTCGCCGCAAGCCCTGCAGGGCCGCCGGGTCGCTTCGGCAACGCCTTGAACGCTGTGCTAAGAGCAGGAGCATGGCCCAATCTCATCCAGGCAACATGATCACCAGCCCGTTGGTGAAGAAGCATCCCAGCAGAGGACATTTCGCTCCCAAGTTGCGCCCAAATCTCCTCCCGGCCCACACCGTACTCTCACCGTTGTAGTACCGTACCCTCCCCACCCCTCCTCAAACCCGGTTTTTGCCCCTTCTGACGACCTGGTGGTCCGAACATGACAATTTGCCGCACCGGCCAAGCGGCCAGAGGGGCCCTTTGAGCACTTCAGCGCTGGATCGTCCGTAAGTCATTGTCTACTCATGTGTTGACCGCAGTTCTGGACTGAAATCGCCAGCTTGGAGCTGTAGTGCAAATAGCAGGTCCCACAAACGCACTCCGCAAGCAGGGGGCTGCTCAACCTGGTGCGCGGGAATCACGTATAAGCCGTATAAACCGCGATTGGTTGTCGTGAGCGTCGCGGAAGGATACCGAGTCGAGGGATCCTTCGTGGGGTGCCGCTCAGGACGACCGTTGTGCGGGCAGGTGGATCAGGTTGCGTGGGCAGCACCAATGATCTGGAACGCGCGCTGGATCTGCTTGTGGCCGACCTGGAGGAGGAAGTTGCTGTTGGTGCCGAAGCTCTTGGCGCCGAGGATGAAGAGATTGGGGGCGGGCATTTCGATGCAGTCGCCGGGGACAGCGCCTGCGGGTAGTTGCGGCTGGATCTGAAGCTGCTCGTAGAAGGACATTTCGGGAGCGTAGCCGACGAGGGCGATGACTTCGTCAACGGTCAGGGCAAGATCGGTGTCACCGTATTTGAGGACGACGTCGAAGGGGCGACGGCCCTCGATGCGTTCGAGGACGCAGTTGCCGAGGTATTGGAGCCATGCGGGCGGATGATCGGCAATTCGCAGGGAGGCATGGGCGAGGTTGGTGCGGGCTTCGAGGGGGTCGTTGTGCAGGGCCTGCATGGCCTGACCGACGCGGCGGATGGCCCAGGAGACGCGGGTGTTGGGATGGCAGCGGTTGAGCTGTTCGAGCGCGACAAGAACGGTGGCGGCGGAGAAGCCGGCGCCCAGCAGCAGGATGTGGCGATCGGCGAAGCGGGCGCGGTCGTGGCCGAGGACGTCGGGGAGGGCGTACCAGATCTGGTGCTCGAGGGCGCGTTCACCCGGCGCGGGCACGCCGCCACGGCCAGCCCAGCGGTGGTGCTTGTAGGTGCCGGAGCAGTCGAGGACGATGTCGGCCATCTCGATGCGCTCGAGGGCATCGGCATCCTGCACGAGGAGACGATAGGGCGTCTGGTCCGGATGGGAGCTGGGTTCGTTCGATTTGCCGGTATCGTCGCGGCCGATTCCGAGAACCCTGGTTTGTGTGAGAATGCAATCGCGGAGAAGGGGAGACGAAGCAAGCGGCTGGAGATATCGATCGACAAATTCCTTGCCGGAAGGGCAGACCTGGGAATGGGGCGGGTTGTTCATGCCCGAGTCGCGGAGCGTCTGCCAGCCGAGTTCCGTGGCATCCATCGACCAGGGGGAGAAGAGCTGAATGAATCCCCAGGATCGGACGCTGTCGGCGATCTGGCCCGATTCGAAGACGACTACGTCATGGCCGAGGGAGCGCGCGCAAAGGGCGGCTTCGATGCCGATGGGTCCGGCTCCGATGATGGCGATGCGCGGGTGTGCCATACCTCCGACCTGCCGGTTCAATCATATCGAGAGCAGAGCCGATTCCAGTTCCGATTGGTCAAGAAAAACGAGAAGGGCGGCGAATCGTTGCGATTGCGCCGCCCTTTCACCCTCGTATGCTCGTTAAGCCCCCTCAAGCGGCGGCGGGAAGGGGATCAAATTCCATGGCAAGGCGGAACCCGGTGGCGCTGGGCTCGCAGCGAAGGACTTTGCCGTAGGCGTCCCACCCGCGGCTGACGCCCTGCGGGGGGAAGAAGACGGTGACGCGTTCGCCGCGGTTGAGCGGCATATCGGTCAAGGCCGAGAGCCCGCCGAGGGAAAGGTCCCGAAGGGCAAAGCTGACGGTGGGTTGACGCAGGGCGTCAAGGGTATGATCCGTGCGTTTGCCCTGAACCCGTGCGTGAATTTCCTTGCGGGGGAACATGCGGCGGTCGGCCGGGTTCTCGATCGCAAAGGGGTTGGGCATTGTGCTGAACGCGACCATAATCATTCGCTCCCGTATGATGTCCGGCACAGGTCTGGCAACCTGAGCACGAGAGTTTCATCGGCGATAAAGCAGGCACGATTTACCTGCGTTGACAAAAGTCTGGAGTAAAAAGTCGTGAATTCGCATAGTGCCGCTGGCGTGGTTTATCTGGTTGGGGCGGGGTCGGGAGACCCGGGATTGATCACGGTGCGGGGGGCAAGGTTATTGGAACGGGCGGAGGTTGTGGTCTATGACGCATTGGCGAATCCTGCGCTTTTGAACCATTGCCGAAGCGATGCGGAACGAATCTATGTGGGGAAGCTGGCGGCAGCGCATTCGTTCACGCAGGACGAGATCAACGCGCTGCTGGTAGAGAAGGGGAAGGCGGGGAAGCGGGTCGTGCGGCTGAAGGGCGGCGACCCGTTCGTGTTCGGCGCGGGGGGAAGAGTGCGAGGCGCTGCACGCGGCCGGGGTGCGGTTCGAGGTGGTGCCGGGGATCACCGCGGCGATCGCGGCTTCGTGCTATGCGGGTATTCCGGTAACGCACCGGGATTTCAATTCCAGCTTTACGCTGATCACCGGGCACGAGAAGGAGCAGGCGTATCGGGACGAAGCGGCGAAGGGGCGCGAGCAGGGAAGCGCATCGGACCTGGACTGGGCAGCGCTCGCGAAGCTGCCTTGCGTGGCGTTTTACATGGGGGTGAAGGCGCTGCCGCGGATCGCCGAGCGCTTGATCGCCAATGGGAAGGATGCGGCGACGTTGGTGGCGGTGATTCAATGGGGGACAACGCCGCGGCAGCGGACGGTGACGGGGACCCTCTCCGATATTGCGCAGCGGGTTGCGGAGGCGAAGATTACGCCGCCGGCGCTCTCGATCGTGGGGAAGGTGGTCTCGCTGCGGCCGATCATGAACTGGTTTGAGAATCGGCCGCTGTTTGGCCAGACGGTGGTGGTGACGCGGACGCGGCAGCAGGCAAGTGCGCTGTCGGAGCGGCTGGAGGAGCTTGGTGCGAACGTGATCGAGGCGCCGACGATCGAGCTTGTACCGCCTGCGGACTGGCGGGAAGTGGATGAGGCGCTGTCGAAGCTGGGCGAGTATGACTGGGTGATCTTCACGAGCGCAAATGGGGTGGAGCTGACGCGGCGGCGGATGACCGAAAAGTCGCTGGATGCACGGATCTTTGCGGGGGTGAAGGTGGCCGCGATCGGGGACGCAACGGCGGAGGCGATCCGCGAGCGGCTCTGTCTGAACGTGGATCTGATGCCCAGGCGGTTCGTGGCCGAGGCGCTGGCCGAGGAGTTGCTCGGGCACAATCAAGTGAAGGGGAAGAGGTTTCTGCTCCTGCGGGCGGACATCGCGCGGCCGGTGCTCAGGGAGAAGCTGGCAGAGTCAGGGGCGGCCCAGGTGCGTGATGTGGCGGTGTATGAGACCAAGCCGGCGGAGTCGCTGCCGCAGAACCTGCTGGATGAGCTGGCGGCGGGCCGGGTGACGTGGGTGACGTTCACCAGCAGCAGCACCGCGAGGAACTTCGTCGCGCTGCTGGGGCAGGGGTATCACCAGAAGCTTCAGGGCGTGAAGCTGGCGAGCATCGGGCCGATCACCACGGCGACGCTGAAGGAGCTGGGGCTGGAGCCGGCGGTGCAGGCGGAGCAGTTCGATCTGGATGGGCTGGTCGCGGCGATCTCCAGGGCATCCAAGCCATGAGGCCATCCTGGAACAGAATCGCCCGGCGCTGGCTGGCACGGCTGGCGTACTCCTTCTTCATTGTTGCGCTCGTGCTGATGTGGGAGGGCGCCGAGGCGCTGGGGGTTCAGGGGAGGCGGCAGAATATGCCGCGAGGCGTGGCGTGCTTCGTCGGGGCGGGGGCGCTGATGGCGCTGGCGGGCAAAGGGATGCGGGAGCGGCATCGCTCGGACGATCAGGATCCGCACTGACAGAGTCGGCGATCGCAGGGATCGGCGCCCCCGTTTTTCTGTGCAAATCCCCAGGGACTCGGCGCGACAGCACCCCTACGACACATTGACATCCGCTTATGCAAAACGACCGCTCACACCGGACCCACACCATACTCACACCGTACCTACACCGTGCAAACCCGATAGCGTCAAAATGTCATCCCTGCGGCTCGTCAGCGCAGTTTCGCGCGCAACCTTTGGGAGGGCGACGGAATTGCGTGGCGACAAAGGGGGGAAAGCCGACGGATGAAAGCCAAAGGATGAACCGGGAACGCTGAACGAGAAAGGCGAAGAGATGCAGACAGGAGCGGGGAAGATGCGGGAGGAGCATTCCTCACATCGAGCGGACGCGCGGTCCGTGGGAGACCGTTCGGCTCCGAATGGTGACAACAGGCGGTGATGAAGCAACTGTGAAGCTGGAGCACCCTCCAAGGCCGCCGAAGAAGCTCGAACTGGGACGTAGCGATCTGCTGTGAATCCTATCCCCCTTAGAATGTCCTTTTAGCGTCCGTGCGAGGAGCGGTATCGCTGGATCATGCCCGTAAGACGGGTGTTGTAATCGGTAAAACGTTTAACCGTCCCGCGCGCCAGTGCTGCATCAAGTTCTTTTGCTTCCGCCGCGACAGCTTTTGCTTCGCGAAGGCTCGCGAAAGGAACAAAGCTTCGGGTGTCGATTTGTCGCATCACGATGGCGGGCATGTTCTCGACGCTGCTGCCCATTGCAACTCCCACTGGTTTGACGCCAGTCTGAGTCATGCCGTGAACGTGCAATAGGCCGTTGAGCGCGATAAGTCCGCTGTCATCCAGCGAAATACCCAAGCCACGCGCAAAGAAAAATCCTCTTCTCACGACGACTTTGCCCGGAGGTGAGAACTCCACCTCACACAGGATATCTCGCGACGCGAGGCGAAGCGTAAGGGTGTTGCCTATGAAGGCGATGTCCCAGACATCGGTGGACATGACCAATTCGTTTTTTACGATCTTCAATAGCGGTGTCTCGTCATTTTCCAGGATCAACAGGTCAAGGAACAGATGACGATCGGCAGCAGAAATGCGAATCAGCGGGACGCCCCATACGACAAGCGGCATCGCCTCAAACGTTTCGCCTTGTGCAAACCATGACAATGCATTGCCCAAATGCAACTCGCAACTGTTTCCTTCGAACGCAAGCTCTTCGGGCAAAGTGGTTCCGGCAATTCGATTTCGTGGCGACGCATTTGCTGAACGCACCTGTTCTCTCGATAAAAGGCCGTTTTCCTCGCGGCGATGATGCTTGTCGCACAACAATGTGATGTTTGCCGCCGTGTGCTCTCGTACGGCCGCCCAGTCGTCGATGTGGTGGTACTCATAGATCGGGCAACCGCAGATGACACAACCGAATCCGCAGCGCTGGCGCACCTCGCGCTTCATTGCCTCCGGAATGGGTGGTCGAGCAATCGGTGTACTCACGTTGATCAACTTTAGACGCCCATTGTGAAAACGGGAAAGGGAATACCCAAGGGCGCAGAAGAGAATAACAGCCTGAGTCACATTTCCGTAAAAGCCAGGACGTCCTTCGGCTCTGAGGCTCAAACTCGAAGAGAGTTCAGGATTGCTGCTGCCCACGCCGCGCATCTTATGCTGCTTTTGCGGCACTTTCGGGTCCCCGCACTTCCGAGGCCGATGCACACCATTGTGGTTCACTACAAAGCCCTCCGCTTGCGGCGGATGGGACTCAAGGATTTGCGGGTTCTTGTCCGATAACGGACCTGAAGGACTGCGTGCGCCGCTCGCGCAGAAGTCACATGCCAGGGATCAATCATGGCTCGGTTGGCCGCGAGATGGAACTGATCGGGCGGATGAGCGAATACTACCACCGGCGGTTCGTGGAGCTGATCGAGCAGATGAATCGCCAGCCGGGGGCCAGCGACTCGCCGACGATGCGGCTGTGCGTGGAGGCGGTGGATGCCGTGCTGGCAACCCACAGCCAGATCGCGCGGCTGCTCTCGGAGATGGCGGAGCCGGCGGTTGGGCGGGCACAGAAGCGGGCGGCGTGATCAGCCCATCATTCCCACAAGCAAATCGCGGTACTGGCGGGTCATTTTTTCCAGTGTGAACTGCTGGGCGCGGGCGGAGGCTTTGGCGGCAAGCTCAGCGCGAAGCTCGGGGGAGCGAGCGAGCCTGAGCATCGCATCGGCCATAGGCGAAGGAGCACCGGTGGGGACGATGATGCCGCAGTCGCCATGGCTGAGGATTTCGGCGGGTCCGCTGGGGCAATCGGTGGCGATGCAGGGCAGACCCAGGGCCATGGCTTCGACGAGCGCCAGGCCAAAGCCCTCGGAGAGGCTTGAGAGGACGAAGAAGTCGGCGTGCCTGAGGTGGGGGTAGGGGTTGTCGAGGTGGCCGAGGAAGCGGATGCGGTCGGAGATGCCGAGGGCGTGGGCGAGTTGCTTCAGCTCGGCATCGAGCTCGCCGGACCCGATGATGATGAGGTTGTGATCGAGGCCGGCGCGGTTTGCCTCGGCGTAGGCGCGGAGGAGGGTTGGATAATCCTTTTCGCGGACGAGGCGGCCGAGGGAGACGATGCAGGGTTTTTCGGGAAGATCGTGGGGCTGTTCGTCTGCGAGGCGGCGGATGCGGTCGAGGTCGATGCCGTGGTGGATGACCCGCGCGGCGGTGACGCCGAAATTTTCGGCGAGATCCTCGGCGACACCGCGCGTGGGGACGATGACCAGCCGTCCGCGGTAGCGGCGGCGGATGAGCCAGCGGACCACGGGGCGGGTGATGTTCTTGCGCAGCAGCGTGGAGAGGTGGCCGTGGACGCTGAGGAGAACGCGGCGGCGCGGGGCGACGGCGGGGATGATCAGGCTGGGGTAGTTGTGCAGGGCGAAGATGACATCGGCGTCGATCTGCCTGAGGGCTTTTCGCAGCTTCAGGGCGCTGGGGATGGTTTCGAGGAAGCGCCGCCAGTCATCGTGGACGGAAAGGTCGATGGTGTGGATGCGGTCGAAGCGCTGCTCGTCGGTGAGGTCGGTGGAGCCGGGCGCATGACCAGGAGGCCCAGCTCGAATTCTCCGGGGAAGTATTGACGGAGCCCATCCGCGAGGTTGCGGCAGAAGACGCCCGTGCCGCCGGAGATTTCGATGATGGCGACCAGGAGCTTGAGGGGGCGTGGGGCCATTTGTTCTGTGATCTCATTTGATCTCATTTGCGGGAGGCAGATGAAGATTGCGATTCCCGCGGGGCACTCACCCCTGTTTCCCACCGGTTGCGGTTTTGCCGGGTGCGACGGCATCATCCTCCGGGTTCGCCAGGGGCGAAGGGGCAACCGGAGACTGCCCGTTCGTCCCCGCCGCCAGCATTTCCTTGAGCTTCAGGCCCACCTGGTGCTCGTAGGATGCCAGGAAAAGACACAGATGGAATCCGCCCGCGCCATCGAGGAAGCCAGCCCGAAGGACATACATGTACAGCCAGCGAAGAAACCAGCGGACCGGCAGGTGCGGCCAGATCTTGTGCTTGATCCACCGCCGCCGCTCGGCGGCCGGCCCGAAGAACGAGCCGGTGGTCTCGGTGCTGGTCCCGGTGATGATGCGGAACATCTCCCGGGCCTCCAGCGTGCTGTAGTGATTATGCTTGAAGATCAGGTACTCCATGCCGCGGCGGTCGTAGTGCTCCATATCGTGCCTGAGATGTCCGACCTTTCCCGCGACGATCATGTGCTCGTGGACCTCGCGCTCCTCGTAACGGGCCTTGCCCCGGCGCAGGAAGCGCACGTTCCAGCTCGGGTAATACCCGCAGTGGCGGATCTTGCGGTTCATGAAGATGAAGTAGCGGTTGACGTAATAGGCGTTGCAGTCACAGTTCGGATCGGTGGCGACCGCGATCAGCTCTTCCCGCAGTGGCGGCGTGATGACCTCATCGGCATCGAGAATGAAAACCCACGGCGCCGCAAACGGCAGGTAATCCAAGCCCCAGTTCTTGGTTCTGGCATACCCTTCCCACGGGCGGAAGAGGAAGCTGGCTCCGGCCTTCTCGGCGATCTTCCGGGTCCGGTCGGTCGAGCCGGAGTCGAGGACGAACACGTCCTGGGCCCAGTCCATGACGCTCGCCAGGGCGTAGGGAAGATTCTTCTCCTCGTCCTGCGTGGTGAGGAAGATGGAGATGGGGACTGTGTCCATTCAACCGGCGAATGGTATAGAGTTCGGGTTGGTTTGCCACTGTCAGGCGTCGTGTGCGGGGATGGGCATTGAGCCTTGAGCAAGGCCGTTCGATGGCGCATCGTTCGGCTGCTATGGCTGGCATCTTGCGACTGATGACCGGCGCTGTGACAATACCGTCAGTTCGTAGGTGCCCCTCGCGGATGCCACAGGCAAGGGCGATCAGGCGAATCCAACATTGCGCATTCCTCGCACGAGGGCTTCGACTTGCAAGGCAACACATTCACACGTTCAACTCGCGCTTTGGGATATATGGCCGTTCATCCCGGGGACGCCGCGCGGTGGGTGCGCAATTACCTGAATCGGCGCTCCCCCATCGAGCAGGGGATTCCATGGATGTCGTGGAAAGCGATCGATTTTCTTCGGACCAGCGTCAAGCCGGGTTCGCGGGTATTTGAATGGGGTGGCGGCGGATCGACCCGTTTCTTCGCCGATCGCGGTTGTGAGGTCACGACGGTTGAGAGCAGCCAGCGCTGGAAAGAGGAAATCGAGAAGGCGATTCCGGACGGCGCTCGCGTCACAATCCGCCATATCCCAGCGGAGGGTGGTGGACCGGCCGTCGAGCAATACATTCAATCGATCCACGACGGGGCTCCGTGGGATATCGTGGTCGTGGACGGTCTGGAAGACGAGAACAACTCACGGGTTCATTGCGTGCGCGAGGCCGTGGGCCAGGTTGTCCCAGGCGGTCTGCTCATTCTGGACGACTCCTGCGCGCCGCAGTATGCCGTCGTGCCCGATATCCTTGCTGGTTGGCGCCGGGCATCCTTCCGGAGCTTAGGGCCTTCGCGCCTGGGTGTGACCCAGACAGATGTGTATTGGGCTCCGACCGCGCGGTCGTAAGCGTCGCGCACCGCAATCATGCGAATTACCATCGTCACAGGCCCCTTCTTTCCCACGCCGCCGGCACCCTGCGGCGCGATTGGACGGCGTTGGCATGATGTGGGCGAGCAGTTCGCCGCTGCCGGACATCAAGTCACCTTCCTATGCCGCTGGCATCCAAGCCAAGGGCGCGACGAAGTCATCAGTGGCGTGCATTACATTCGGGTTCGGGGATTCAACCGAACCGGCAAGTTGTCGCTGGACTTGATCAAGGATTTCTTCTACTCGCTGCGCAGTGCTGCGCCGTCTCCCGCCGGCAGATATTCTGGTGACCAACGCGTTTTGGCTGCCGGTGCTGGCGCTGCGATTTGCCCGCAAGGCCGGAAACATCGTGGTGAACGTTGCACGCTTCCCCAAGGGACAGCTCTGGCTCTATCGCGGTGTGGCTCGTTTGTCAGCGGTATCCACGGCCGTGCATGATGCCATCATCGAACAGGATCCCAAAGCCTCCCCAGTGACCCGCGTGGTTCCGAATCCGATCAACACTGCCGCGTTTGTACCGCCCAAGGTGGAACGAAGCTTCGATCCGCCTCGCACGATCGTCTATACGGGGCGGGTGCATCCGGAGAAGGGGCTTCATGTATTGATCGAAGCGTTCAGCCGACTGCACGCGAAGTTTCCCGATCTGAAACTGCGGATCATGGGAGCGACTGCGATCGAGGCAGGCGGTGGCGGTGAAGTGTACGTCCAGCGCCTGCGCAGCTTAGCGGGCGACAGGCCGGTGGAGCTTGCGCCGGCGATCTACGATCGCACTGCATTGGCTCAAGCCCTTCAGCAAGCGCATTACTACTGCTACCCCTCATTGGCCGAACGCGGCGAGAGCTTCGGCGTGGCGCCGCTGGAGGCCATGGCGACGGGTCTGGTGACGGTGGTCTCCGGCCTCGGATGTTTCCGGGATTTCGTCGAGGATGGCGTGAGCGGCTTCGTTTTTGATCATCGGGGTGCGGACCCGGTTGGAAATTTGACTGCCGTCATGGAACGCATCATTGCCGATCCGGGCTTGGCGGCCGAAGTGGGAAAGCGCAGCTGCCGCTACCGCCGCCCGATTCAGCACCGCCGCTATTGCCGAACGGTATCTTGCCGATTTCCAAGAGGTTCTGTCATCTTGGCAGATGTCAAAAGCGCAGGAACCGGCTTCGAGAAAAGCCGCTGATTAAGGAGCGATTGGCCGTCTGCCGACGGCCACTTGCGGGAGGATGTTCCTATGCGGATCACCATCGTCACCGGGCCGTTTCTCCCTGTGCCGCCGGCACCGTGCGGCGCGGTCGAGCAGATCTGGTGTGGTTTGGCACGGGAGTTTGCCGGGCGATCGCATCAGGTCAGTTTTCTCTGCCGGAGTTTTCCCACACAGGCCGCTTCGGAGGATCGCCAGGGCGTCCGATTCGTTCGCCGCACGCGCTTTCGCCGGACGGGCCGACTCTGGCTCGATCTCGTGAAGGACGGGCTGTATTCCCTTCGCATGCTGCTGCTCCTGCCAAAAGCGGACATCCTGGTGACCAATGTGTTCTGGCTGCCGTCGATCGCGGCTCTGCTCCGCCCCTCGCGCGGCTGCGTCGTCGTCAACGTCGCCAGGATGCCTAAAGGGCAGATGCGACTGTATCGCCGCGCGCATCGCCTGGCCGTCGTCTCGCAGGCCGTGCGGGAGGTTCTTGCCGCGCAGAATCCGGAACTGCTAGACAAGGTCCGCATCATCTCCAATCCCATCAATACCGTGCTGTTCAAGCCGCCGGAGCGCCGTCGCGACTTTTCCGGCGAGCGACTCATTCTCTATATGGGACGCGTCCATCCTGAGAAGGGCGTCCATCTTCTGGTTCAAGCCTTCGGCGCCCTGCGGCCGGTCGAGCGGCGGCTGCGCCTTCGCATCATCGGCCCCTCGGCCGTCGACCAGGGCGGCGGCGGCAAGACCTATCTGGCAGAGCTTCAACGGGCCGCCGAAGGTCTGCCGGTGGACTTCTTCGGCCCGATCGCTGATCCGGGACTTTTAGCCGAGGCGCTGCGACAGGGACACTACTTCTGTTACCCATCCCTCGCGGAAATGGGCGAAACCTTCGGCGTCGCGCCGCTGGAGGCGATGGCCACTGGGCTTGTGCCCGTTGTCTCCAGCCTCGCCTGCTTCCGCGATTTCATTGACGATGGCGAAAACGGCCTGTACTTTGATCATCGTGCTCCCGACGCTGCGGCGAGGCTTGCGAATGCCCTTGAGCAACTCGTCTCGGACGAGGTGCGCACGCGCTGCCTGGCTGACAACGCCGCCGAACGCGCCCTTCAATTCAGCTATACTAAGATCGCCGAACAGTATCTCAGCGATTTTGAATCCCTTATCGCCCCGGCGGTGCCGCTGGCAACCCCTTCCGGCGCGGAACCTCTCCGTGACCAGTCAGGCAATGCCCGCGTCCCGTCGAGCCTAACTTCTGACGGGTCTTAACCTATGGCTGCTCGATCTGATCGATCTCACAACCACGGCCTCGCGTTTGCGATGGCGGTGGTGTTGGTTGGTATCGCTCTGGCGCTGGTCATGGCCTCGCCTATGCTCCAGAAGCGCGCCGCGCCTGGTCCTGTTCCTTACTGCCGTTTCCATTACCACCTGGTATGGCGGGGCCTGGCCGGGCCTGCTGGCCATGGCCTTATCGGCGATCGCCGTTGCATTCGTCGTTCTGCCCCCAACGGACTCGATCTGGGTGGCCAGCCGCAATGACTGGCTGCGTCTGCTGTTGTTCGTCATCGTTTCCACGCTGCTGAGCCTTCTTCATGCCTCCCGCGACCGCGCCCGTACCCGCCTGCGCTATAGCGAGCAGCGGCTGGCGCTGGCGCTTGAGTCGGCCAACATGGGCGGCGTGGGACCACGATGTTGCAACCGGTGATTTCTGGTGGTCGCCGAACCTCGAAGCGATCTTCGGACGCCCTCCCGGCAGCTTCTCCAGAACGTTCGAAGGATTCTTCGGGTATATTCACCCCGAGGATCAGGATTTTGTCAGCCGCGCGATTACACAGACCATGGAGCAGGGCACCGATTACGAGATCGAGCACCGGATCGTGCGGCCCGACGGCTCCGTCAAGCAAATTCATACGCGAGGGCGAATCTTCTACAACCAACAGCACGAGGTGGAGCGAATGGTGGGCCTCGTCTGGGAACTGGCAGGGCTGAATGGAGATGCAGAACAGACGAAGCCTCCCGGGTCCGCAACCGCGGCCTCTTCCGACTCGTTGAAATCCCCCACGCAGATTTAGAATCAGACGCCGACGGAGATCCGATATAATGAATCCTTTGGTCATCTTGGAACAACGCGGACGGTATGCGTCACCGTGGACCCGGCGCACTCGTTTGCGTGTCCTATGCTGGATGGTGGTGTGGCTGGTTCTGTTCCGCCCCACGCCCAAGCACCTCAAGGCATGGCGGCTGTGGCTTTTGCGTCTGTTTGGCTGCCGGATAAGTGGAAGTCCTTATGTGGCTCCCTCGGCGCGAATCAAGATGCCGTGGAACCTGGTGCTCGAAGACCACGCCTGCCTGGGGCCCGAGAGCGAGACGTATAATCTGGCCACGATCACACTGAACGCGCGATGCACGGTCTCACAGCAGGTTTACCTCTGTGCTGGTACGCACGACTTCTCCACACCCGACCTGCCGCTGGTCGTGGGGGAGATCATGGTGGGTGAGAATGCCTTCATCGGCGTCCGGGCACTCGTGCTTCCGGGGGTGAGCATCGGCGAAGGAGCGGTGGTGGGAGCAGGCAGCGTGGTGGCCCGCGATGTTCCGGAGTGGATGATCTGCGCCGGCAATCCCTGCCGGCCGTTGCGCCCCCGCGAGTTCGGATCGCGGACCAATCCGTAGAAGGTATACCGTTTTCCACGCTTTATCATGCAGGAATTCGGTGAGGGGCTAAAAACGATCGTCATCTCTATGCACGGCTGCTGTCGCGAAAACAGGATCGGCTATTGAACTGCCGGTTTCGGCATCCAGCAGTCGATAGCCGTGCGATTCCAGCAAATCGCCGACTTCTCGCTGGTTTTGTGTGACTTCAATGACCATGGCTGGATGCCAGCGTGTCAACATATTAGTCGCTCCCTTAAGCACGGCCAACTCGTGCCCTTCCACGTCGATTTTGACGAATGAAGGAGGAGCAGTGCCGCTGGCGATTTCGGAGTCAACGGTGGTGACACGCACCGATGTTACGTGCCGCCGGGCGTGGTAATACTTCCCAATGAAGTCGTGTGATTGTTCGAGGCTCCCTGTAGCCCCGGTCATCGGATCGGCAAAGAATCGCGCCTCTCCCTCTTCTGATGAAAGCGCAACTGGTTTGATAACGATGCGGTCAATCGTGTTGTTTGTTTTGTTCAGCGAGAGATATTCCACGTTCTTCGCATCGGGCTCGAAGCAGATTATCTGGCGAATAGGCGGCTTAATTCCGGCGAAGAATAGGGACCAAAATCCGACGTTGGCTCCTACGTCCCAAACGCAGTCGGTGTCTTTCCCAGAGAGCAACTGGTGCGCGAAAGCAAACTGAGCTGATTCCCTGGAATGAAGCTTACCGAGCGTCCAGCCGATGTTGCGGTACCCGTCAAAGTAGAGGTTATACGGTGCGTGCGGGTGCCGCACATACTTGGTGCCGCCATACAGGTGACACAGCGTCAGGTTGACCACGCCAATCCGACGAAGCCGGGCTCTTAACTGTGGCGGTACGACGTTTCGAAGCAAACTGCCAACGGGCATGCACACCTCGACATTTCGTTGACCCCGCGACATTATGCGTCTTAGGTGCCGCGTCTGTCACGTCATTTCCGGCATCGACATCGACAACGGCGGTCCGCCGGTGGCGCTGGCGGGGCTGGCGGCGGCGCAGGTGCGGGCGGGGCTGGAGGTGACGATCCTGTCCACCTGGCGGTTTGCCCAGAGCCACGAGGTCGCCGCGGACCTGCGTTCGAAGGGAATCAGGGTGCAGCTGATCGGGCCGGCGACAGAGCCGATGAGCCGGCATCCGGGGATCGTGCCGGCGGCGGAGGCGCTTGCCGGCGAATGCGATGTGTTCCACATCCATTCGATGTGGGAGGCGATTCAGCACCGGACCTGCCGGGTGTTGCAGCGGGCGGGCAAGCCGTACGTTTATCGGCCGGCGGGGATGCTCGATCCGTGGAACATGAGCAAGAGCCGCCTGCGGAAGCGGCTGTACCTGGCGTTGCGGGCGCGGCGGAACCTGAACCGCGCGGCGGCGATCCACTTCACGACGGCCATCGAGCGCGACTGGGTGGCGCGGCTGGGGCTTACGCCGCCGGCGCTTGTCGAGCCGCTGGGGATGAACTTCGCGGAGTATGAGCAGCTGCCGGCCGCCGGGACGTTCCGGAACCAGCATCCGCGGCTTGCGGGGCGGCGGATGGTGCTGTTCCTGGGGCGGATTCATCGGGGCAAGGGGCTTGAAGTGCTGATCCCGGCGATGGGGAAGCTTAAGGACCGCGATGTGTGCCTGGTGATCGCGGGGCCGGATGGGAATTTTCGCGCGGAGGCGGATGAGCTGATCCATCAGCACGGGCTTGGAGACCGCGTGATCTTCACGGGGCTGGTGATGGGCGGTCAGAAGCTGGCGGTTCTGGCGGATGCGGATCTGCTGGCGCTGCCGAGCTATCACGAGAACTTCGGGCTGGTGGTGGTCGAAGCGCTGGCGGCGGGGACACCGGTGATCGTGTCGGATCAGGTGGGGCTGTATCCGGAGATCCAGGCGGCGGGGGTGGGGGCGGCGGTTGGGCTGGATGTTACGGCCCTGGCGGAGTGTCTGGATCGCTGGCTGGCGGATGAAGTTCTTCGCAGTGCCGCGGCCAATAAGGCGCGGCCGTGGGTGCGGGAGCGCTTCAACTGGGATATCATTGCCGCGCATTGGGGCCGGCACTATGACCAGATCGCCGGTCGGACATCCACCGCCGGGATCGCCTCATCTCCGGCGTAGGCTTGATATGCGTGTCCTGCATGTGATCTCCAGCCTCGATCCTCGTGCCGGCGGACCGAGCAGCGCGCTGTTGGGATTGGCCACGGCACAGGCGCGGGCCGGCTTGCGGGTTGCAGTTGCGGGTACCTGGTCCCAGGGCGAATCGACCACGTTAGCCGACCAGATGAGCGCTGGCGGCGTTTCGCTGCGCTTGATCGGTCCGTGCGGCGGAAAGCTCAAGCGTCATCCCGACCTGGGCCGCGTCATTTTGGATTCGGCCGCCGCGGCAGATGTCATCCACATCCACGCGCTCTGGGAGGAGATCCAGCACCAGGCCGCGCGCACTGCCGGCCGCCGCGGCGTGCCCTACATTTTCCGCCCCTGTGGCATGCTCGATCCGTGGAGCCTGGCCCAAAGCCGCTGGAAAAAGCGGCTTTACCTGGCCTGGCGGCTTCGGCGTGACCTGAATGAGGCATCGCTGCTGCACTTTACCAGCCAGACCGAGCGCGACCTGACGCGTCCCCTGAAGCTCCGGTCACCGTCCGCGGTCATTCCCAACGGCGTGCAGCTCGAGGAGTTTGAAAACCTCCCGCCGCGCGGCGGCTTCCGCCCCGATTCCCGGCGATCGGTGAGCGCCCGATGGTGCTGTTCATGAGCCGCATCCATTTCAAGAAGGGTCTGGACCTTCTGGTCCCCGCTTTCGCGAAGGCGGGCGTGCCGGAGTCCGTGCTTGTGATCGCGGGTCCGGATACGGATGGCTATGCGGCTACGGTGGACGCCCTGGTCAAAGAGCGCGGCCTGAGCGATCGCGTCATCTTCGCAGGGATGCTGAAGGGGGCCGAGCGCATTGCCGCCCTGGCCGATGCAGATCTTTTCGTGCTGCCGAGCCGGCAGGAAAACTTCGGGATTGCCGTGGTGGAAGCTCTGGCGGCGGGCTGTCCCGTGATCGTCTCCGATCAGGTCAACATTCACCAGGAGATCACCGCAGCGGGCGTGGGGGGGGTTGTGCCGCTGGATATCCCGGCGCTTGCCGCCGAGATTCGCAAATGGATGAGCGACCCTGAGCTTCGCACCAAAGCCGCTGGCCATGCCCGTGGATATGTGCGACAGAATTATGACTGGAATGAGATCGCCCGTCGCTGGGTCCAGGAGTATGCCTCGCTCGTCGTATAAAAGGAGATAGAGCGGAACGCGACGCTTCTCCGGGTCCAATGCCCGGTTGAACTCAAGCTGCTATAGCCTTGCCGCTGCGCGCCGCCTGCTTCAGGTAATTTCCCAGTACGCAAAGCGTGAATGCGCGTGACCAGATTGGCGTTTCAGGCGCCGCTAGGAAGGCCTTCCAGATGGCGTCGATTCCCCTCTCGTTCAGCACGTCCATCTTCTTGAGGTTTGACAGCGCATCTTCGCAAAGCTCTCGCAAGGGGCCGACCATCCAGCGCCGGATCGGAAGCGAAAAGCCGCACTTGGGCTGATTGAGCAGCTCCGGCCTGAGGTGCGGCAGCATCGATTTTCGCAGCAGGTGCTTACTGGCGCAGCCCTTCGGCAGCTTCACACCTGCCGGCAGGGGAAGCATCAGATCCAGCATCCGGCGGTCCAGCATGGGGACGCGGATCTCAAGCCCGTGCGCCATCCCGTTGGTATCCGCATCCCGCAGGAGCATGTTGTGCTGGTAGAAGCGGCTCTCCAACTGGCTTATCGCCCAGACCGGATCGGACCGGTCATCCGGCAGATCGGCCGTCGCTTCGGGCGCATGGAAGCTCCCGGTCAGCCCCAGTGGACCAGCCGCAATACCCAGCTCGGCAAGCTGTCCATCGCTCATGGCGCGGCGGCGGTGGAAATACAGCTCACTTAGAGTCGGCGGTACCTTCATCATGTCGACGAGCTTTTCCCGCACCGCCTGGCCCTTCCCCAGTGTTGCCGCTGCCGCCAGCAGTTCCCTGCCCGCCGGTGGCAACCATCGCAATCGTCGAAACATGCGGCGCAGTCGTGGAACATCTCGAAAGCTGGCATATCCACCAAACAATTCATCGCCGCCCTGGCCCGAGAGGGCGACCTTGATTCCTTCAGCGCGGACCACTTTGGAAATGACGTATGCGTTCAGCCCGTCTACCGAAGGCAGATCCAGCGACTGGAGCCAGTCTACCGCCGCGCCCTCCGCATCTGCGTCGTTGATCCGGATCTCGGAGTGCTGCAAACCAAGCTCTCGCGCGGTCTGCGCCGCCAGCGAGAGCTCGCTCATATCCGGCTGGTCTGCAAAGCCGACCGTGAAGCTCCGCAAATGGGCCGAATGTCGTGCGGCCAACGCGGCCACCGCGGTACTGTCCAACCCTGATGACAGGAAAACCCCGACCGGAACATCGCTGATCAGGTGGTCGTGCACGGCCGCCTCAAGGCCCGCGCTCGACGCGCTCCACCACCTGCCGTTCATCGCAGCTCGGATCCGCAGCCGGGTATTTCCAGAACGCAACTGGTTCCCGGGTGCGCCCTTCTTCAGAAGCATTAAAGACCTGATAGCAACCCGGCGGAAACGAGCGAATCTCCTCGAAAAGCGTATAGGGGTGCTGCATCGCACCGTATGCCAGCAGACCTGCAAGTCCCTGTGGGCGCAGTGTTCTTTCGAACAGGTCCGATGCCAGCAGGGCTCTTACCTCGCTGGCAAAAGCCACAACTCCTGGCGCCCTGCCCAGATACAGGGGCTTGATGCCGACGGGATCCCGCGCCAGAAGCAGGGTCTGTGATGCAGATGAATAGAAAGCCAGGGCGTACATTCCTTCGAGTCGCGTCAGAAACGCGGGGCCCCAGCGGCTCAGGCCGTAGAGCAGAGCCTCGGTATCGCTGTGCCCGATGAAGCTCTCGCCCGCGGACTCCAGTTCCCTGCGGAGCGAAGGATAGTTGTAGATCTCCCCGTTAAAGATGATCTGGTCGGCCGTCTGCGGATGCACCATCGGCTGATGCCCCGCCATGGACACGTCCTGGATCGATAGCCGCCGGTGTCCAAGCCCTAGGCTCCGGTTTCCAAACGGGATCAGGCTCATACCCTGGTCATCGGGCCCCCGGTGCGCCTGTGCGCTGACCATCGCGGACAGCGCTTCGCGAACGACACCTTCCCGCTCTGCGATCAGCCCAGCAATTCCGCACATGCCTTACAAATCCTGATTCTTCGGGGTCAATTCGGGCGCCGGCCATTCGGTTCAGGCTACTCGAGGGGAGAGCTTACAACAGCCACCTGTTGGCAAACCTTTTAGAAATAATACTTTAGCTCAATGTCTATCAGATGCAAGGTGGATCGCCCTTTTGAAATCAGCTATCATCGAGGCGGCAATCGGCAGTGCCTGGAGCGCAGAATTCAAGAATAACCGGCCTGCCAGCGTCCTTATAACCTGGACGCGAGGGTGCAACTCCTTAGTTGCGTTGTCATGCTATGCGTGCAGAGCCACCCGCGCGGCCGCAGCAAGCCTATGCCGACAGTGGCGGCCGTGGGGCAGGGCTCCATTGAACTGGCGCGTATCCGGGTTCGTAGGACCTGAAATCCTGCTGGTGGTGCCATGCACGTCAGGAAATCGAAGGAAATCTGCCGGAATCGGCTGAGTCGGGCCGATGAGGAATTGATCTGATGCTCTTTCTCGGTTTGCTGATCATTCTCAATGCGGTCCTTAGCAACACGGACATCGTCAATCAAGACGCATACCGGGTGGTGATCGCCGGAATGCCGGTGAATGTCTTCGATATCCTGCTGGCGCTGGGGGTTGTCTTCGCTCTGGTATATTCACGCTGGGCCAGGTTTATCAAAACGCCACTGCATCGCGCCATGTGGTGGATGTCGGTGCTGTTTGCCTTGGCTGTGGGCGCCGGACTGATCGGCGCGATGTCCAACGGCGCCTGGATGCGACAGATTCTGCAGAGCGGCCGGAATCTCATCGAAGCGCCGATTGCCGTGTTGGTGGCCTATTTTCTTACGGGGAACTTGAAATGTGCACATCGATTTCTGTACGCGTCGGTGCTTGCGGGCCTGGGCGCGGCGCTGATGATCATGATCCATTTCCGGAGCGAGGCCGAGCAAGGACTGGCGGGCAAAGACCTGCTCACGATCCGCGGCGCGATGTATGTCTCGAGCTACGCGGGTCTGGCTGCCGCACTGCTGTTCTACAGTCTCTCGACGAAACTTCGCTTGTTGCCGATGATGCTGTCCTTGATGCTGATGGGGGTCTGCTTCCTGGGACAGTTCGGCACGTTCTCGCGGAGCGACTGGGTTTCCTGTGCGACTGCGATGGGGGCGGCATTCATTCTGATGCCCAAAGAAGCGCGGGCCCAGTTTTACCCGTGCGATGATTGCCCTGCCGATTCTGGCGATCGCGATTTATGTCGGAATGTACGCCGGATCGCGAATCACCGGGAAGGATGTGTTTACCAAGATGAATCATCGCATCATGACGCTCATTCCCGGGAGTGGTGAAATCGGGAAACAGCGGAACGCCTACGGGGAAAGACTGCCCGGCGCGCTTCGCGAGTTGCGGGAGTGGGCTTCAAGCCCCATCATCGGCGGCGGCTTTGCCATCGACGACACCGAGGAAATGGGTCATATTGCATCCCTGCGCCACAACACCTGGACCTTCGAGCTGGCTGAAACCGGGCTGTTTGGCTTTGCCGCGTTCGCGTTTATGGTGGCCAGCACTATGGTGACAGGCTGGCGTATGGTCCGCGACAAACTGGACAAGACCACGGTGCTGATCGGCGCGCTGGGCTTCATGACGGGCGCGTACTTTATTATTCTGGGATTGTGTACTCAGAGCTTTAACCAAGTCCGGTTCGGCTTACCGTTGTTTATCGTCGCGGGCGTGGTCTTGCGCACCCGGGCACTTCAACAGGCAGAGCTGCAGAGGCTGGCGGAGGAGCAGACTTATCAGGCCTATCTCGAGCAATATGGTGTTGTGCCGGCAGAATACGTGCAGGGCGGTGAGATTCCCTACGGCGCTTCAGTGTATGCGGAATGGTCCCAGTCCAATCGGTTTTGATGCGATGCTGAACGCCGGAGCACGAGGAGGGTAGGTTGAGCTGCAAGATCACCATTGTCACGCCGAGCTATAACCAGGCGCAGTTCCTGGAGGAGACGCTGCGTTCGGTGCTGAGCCAGCGCGAGCAGATTCACGAGTATTTCGTGCTGGATGGGGGAAGCACGGACGGATCGGCAGAAATCATCCGCCGGTACGCCGAGAAGGGCGGGATCGATTACTGGCACTCGCGGAAGGACGCCGGCCAGGCGGACGCAATCCATCAGGGCTTCTGCCGTGCGACCGGCGATTGGGTTGCCTGGCTGAACTCGGATGATGTCTATCTGCCCGGCGCTTGCGCAAGGTCCGCGAAGCGATCGAGGCTCATCCGGACTGGGATGCGCTGACTGCTTATCACGCGCGCATTGATGCCGACTCGCGGATTATTTCCATCCACCGCATTCCCCGTGAAAGCCACCGGATGGTGCGATGGGGCGTGGTTCACGTCTGCCAGCAAACCTGTTTCTTCAAGAGATCGCTTTACGAGCGCGTGGGTGGCATTAATCAGAGCCTTCACTGCGTGCTTGACACGGAGATGTGGTACCGCATGTTTGCAAGCGGCGCAAAATGGGGGCACATTCCGGATTTTCTTGCTGGGTTTCGGACGCATGAGGCCGCGAAGGGATCGAGCTGGCTCCGAGTGTACGCCGCGGAAGAAAGAATCGTTGATCAGATGCATCCCGAATTCCGTTTGTCCTGGCGCCGGAGTCTGGGGCTGCCGTATTACCGGATGACGCAGATCCTTTCCGGCCGGCACATCCGTGGCTTGCTACAGAGCCGGCACAATCGGGGCAAGAAATGGTCCGAGGTCTTTCCCGAAGCCGCGAATGTGCCCCAGGAAATAGCTGCATAGCATCGTTCGCTGTCGGCAGAATTTGGCGCTGCGAGAGAAAACCAAGAACTATGAGTGTTCGTGAGCGTGTCAAGGCGATGCTTCTGAAGCGCGACGTCGTTTTATCGCGACCGCCGGGGCAGTTTTCCATTGGTGGGATCAAATTGCGGCGTATCCGCGACAGGGGCCTGCGCATTAACAGCGTAGTCGATGGCGGTGCCGCGAGCGGCGGCTGGACGCGGGAGTTTAAGACGATCTATCCCGATGCCGCCGTCTTGTGTATCGAGCCGCGCAGAACGTTCAGGCTGAGCTGGGGCGGCTCAGGAATGACCTGCGAAGCATTCAGATCGCCCAGACGCTGCTCGGTCCGGAGGAGAAGACTATTGAGTTTCACGTATCGGCCGAGCAAAGCTCAATCCTTCCCAACAGCAGTGGGAGGCGTTTTGGTCAGGCTACGTCCACGCCGATGACCACACTTGATCGTTTAATCGAGCGCCTGGATTTTCCGCAGCCAGACCTGATCAAGCTGGACCTGCAGGGTTACGAGTTGCACGCGCTTGCTGGAGCTGAGAAAGCGATGGCACATGCACAAGCGCTATTGCTGGAGGTCAGCTTCATAGAGCTCGCAGAGGGTATGCCACTGTTGGCGGAAATGATTGCGTTCATGAAGGATCACGGGTTCCGTTGCTATGACATCTTCGGGCTGTGGCATCGGCCGCTGGATGGGGCGCTGCGCAGGGAGACTTCTTTTTTTTGAGCGAACGCAGTCCCTTGCTTGCTGATCGGCGATGGAGCACCGATGCCGTCTGGGCGTGAAGAGGCTGTTCCACGGCTGGGGGAAGAATCAGGCGTCCGTGACATGCCTGTACCTCTGATCAATCCGGAAGCTGCTGTCAGTCGTAACTGGATCCGCGCGCGCATTACGTCGATTCGGACAGTGATTCGACTGTCCCCTCATGACACCAGCACCGATGCCGGTCGCGCCGCCGAACGCCATCGCCGCGCGGCCCTGACCACATTGGCCGCGGTTTTCAACAAAGTCATAAGCGTCGGCGTGCTGCTGATTACTGTGCCGCTGACTCTTCGCTACCTGGGTCAGGAACAGTACGGGCTGTGGATGACAATTTCCGCGCTCATCAGCATGATGGGCTTTCTCGACATGGGGATTGGCAATGGCCTGGTCAGCGCGATTTCAGAAACGGACGGGAAGGGCGATCGTGAGACCGCGCGACGATATGTCTCGGCCGCCGTCTTCGCGCTTCTGACGATTTGCGTCCTGCTCCTGCTTGGGTTTGCGCTTGGTTATTCGCATATCCGCTGGAAATGGGTGCTGAATGTCAAGACAAGCGAGGCGGCCCGCGATGGCGGGCAGGCGGCGGCCGTGTTGATTGCCTGCTTCGCCTTGGGCATGCCCTTTTCGATTGCCCAGCGCGTCCAGCAGGGATACCAGGAAGGCTTCCGCAACAACCTCTGGGGCTCGCTCGGAACCGTCTTGACGTTGGTGGGGATCCTTGTCGCGATCTGGTTTGCGCGGGTCTACCCTGGCTGGTGGGCGCGACGGCCGCCGCCCCGCTGGTCGCGCTGGCGGCAAACGGTGTCGAACTTTTCGGCTTTCACCGCTCTTGGCTGCGCCCGCGATGGTCGCTGGTGGACCGACCATCCCTTCGGCGAATCCTGCGACAGGGGATGCTCTTCTTCGTCCTGCAACTGGCGCTGACGATCGGTTATCAATCGGACAACATCGTGATCAACAGCGTGCTGGGGCCGAAATCGGTTACGGATTACGTCGTCCCGTTTCGGCTGTTTGGTTTCACCGTCACGATCCTGAGCATGGTGCTGGTGCCGCTCTGGCCGGCATATGGAGAAGCGGTAGCGCGGGGCGATGTTGCATGGGTGCGGCGCACGCTGAAGCGATCCCTTGCATTGGCCTGCTGCGTCAGCACCCCCCCGGCGCTGCTGCTCGTCCTGTTCGGCAAACCCATTATCATCTTTTGGGTTGCCGGCAAAGTTGTTCCATCTATGACGCTTCTGGTCGGGCTGGCGCTTTGGTCCGTCGTCGTCGCGCTTACCTTTGCAATGGCGATGTTCATGAACGGCGTGAACATCGTGCGATTTCAGGTGATCTGCAACTCCCTGATGGCCGTATCGAACATCGGCCTTTCGATATACCTGGCGCGCCATATCGGTGTTTCAGGTGTAGCTTACGGAACGGTAGTCGCGCAGACATGCTGTGTGTTGATTCCCTCCCTGCTGGCGATCCCGTCTATCCTGCGCCGCGTTGGCAGCCATACTGCCGCGAAGAATGTATGTTCTACCGCCGCAGCAACTGCGGAAACTGCGGAGCTCTGAGTGGCCACCACTGCACAGCCCCTTCCCCTTCACGCGGCCACGGAGTGCCCTGGAGAATGACGGACTGGTCGATCAGCGCTGGCCGGAAGTCCGAAAATCTCCCGTCCATCGCCGCCGGGCCGACTCAGGTTATCAGATCAAGCACGCATGTTGTACGGAGTACGGAAGGTCAGGCAGCAATAGGGTGGATCACGTCATATCACAATACGCCGTCGTCGTCGGCCCCTCATCGCCATACCCGCTAACAAGATCGCCGCCCCCGCCGTCCCCGGCTCCGGGACCGAAGCCGCTGCGGCCTGCGTCATGAGGTTCCACTGCACGCCGGCAAAGTAATCGATGCCCAGATCGCTGGGATGTCGACCGTCGGCAAAGTAGCCCCCGGCATTCAGCGTCGTCCAATCCGGCGTCGCATCGTACTGGTTCAGGAACATGACGCCGGGATTGCTCATCGCCAGCTCATACATGTCCTGGTTGTATTCCTGCTGTTGGGTTACCGTGTTTGCGCCCGCCGCCGGATCGACCACATCATATGTTGTCATGAGGATGAACTTCATGTCCGGTTTCGCCGATCGATACCGGTCGATCAGGGTCTGAAGGTTTGCTTTAAACTCGCCCTTCGATTCGATTCCCATCCCATTGGTGCCGAGCGCAACCAAAGCAACGTCTGAATCTGTCAGGTTCAGGTACTGCTGGAGGGTGGATACCGGTGTGGCCGTATCGTTGATGAAGTCATCCACCCAATAGCCGCCCGCGGAGGCGCATGCCAGTTGAAATCCCGGGCCGCCATTACTGAATCGCACGCCGCCTATGACCAGATTGCTTCCTGCAGCCGGCGCTGCACCGGCCGCTACACGAAAGTCCACCGCAAGCGACTTGCCGGATTCCCAGGTCTCGGCGGGCACGGTTACCGTTGGCCCGGTCACCGTTGGCGTTGCCGCATTGGGATTGAGGGGCGTGACCGCAAGTGGTGTATCGAGTGAGTTCCCGCGCACGCTCATGGCGACGGTTCCCGTCGCTGCTCCATTGGGATTTGCAAAGAGGAGCGGTGTGATGTTGACTGTTCCGCCATTCGTGTTCGCCCAGGCGGCGGCGGGACCGAGATAGCTCGAATCCATGCCAATCTCATAAAACCTGCTGGCGAGCGTCTGAGGGGATGAGTCCGTGGAAGGTGCGGCGGTTCCATTGAAAACATACTCGGCCTGTGCGTTCGGCACTACCGGCAGCAATCCCGCCGGTCCTGCTCCCGTGGTCTCGGCATCGCGCGTGGTGCGCAACGTGACCGAGGAAATTGATGGATTCTGAACATTGGCGGTCCAGTGGGCGAAGTTCTGGCCGAGGACCACACCCGACCAGCGATCAGGATGCCAGTCGCGGACATAGGCCGGCTCAATGTTGAACAGGATCGAATCCCCCAGCGTCAGCATGTGTGCATTTCCATGGACCACGCTGTTGGCGATCGACAGATCTCCGGCCAGCATTGGCAGCCCGTCACGTCCGACCGTTCCACCCGCAAAAGCCTGGCGGGCGGCAAAAAAAACGGCTGCAATTGCAGCAGTGCGGGCAAAAAATCGCATGTGGAGACCCTCTCTGAAGTTACGACAAAGGGACTCTACGACGGTCCCCACCGCCTCGCAAGAAAAAAAGCCAAAGGTGCCAGTTTTCTGCTGAAATCGGCGATTGATGCCACCTGATCTCCGCAATACGTCTGGAGAATGTATAAGGGATCAAACATGACAATGTCGCATGAGCATATACCCCGGCATGACGGCGGTGGACCCGCATGGACATGCCCTTCCGCTGGGAATCCTGCTAAACGCCGGCATGCTGTCCGTGGCGGGCGTGCTTGACAGCGTCGTCGGCCAGAGAGGAATCAACCATGAAACTCATAGGCATTCGGCGGCTTCGTACGTCCCTGCTGTGGCTTCTAACCATTAGCTGTCTGTCGACCGCTGGTCCGGCAATGGCGGTGCTGCCGACGACGGGACCGATTCATCGGTATATGACCACCACAGACCGTGGGGAAGATACGCGGAAAATTCCGGGATGGAATCTCGGTGATCGGCCGCATGCCGTGGAACTGTGCTGGTGGACACCGGCCAGCAACAATTTCGTCGACGATGATGCCCAGATTACCCACTGGGCGCAGCAGGCGACGGCGTCAGGCTGCCAGTTGGTTATGTTTGATCATGAGCTGTCCCATCCGACACCGGAGCGTGAACTGGCGATCGTCAACGCGGCGAAGAAAGCCTCCCCCAGGTTGAACATCGTTTTTTATACCCCGCGGATCGGCTTGGACCCGGTTTACTTCAAGGATCGGCGCATCGAGGATTACGCCTACGCTAGGCCCGGCACGGCCGACTATGATGCGATCCTCGCGTACGCCAGGCGGCAGGCGTCGATGTTCATCGCTGCCGGTGCCATGCTGATTCCGGACGGGCAGATCGCCCGGCCGGACAACCTGGCCGAGACCATTGCCGCGATCGAGCTTCAATGCCGCCTTGCGGATGCGGTGCTCCCGCCGTCCGTTCAGCGAATCCTGTTCCTGGACACCGGTTACAACTGGCGCGAGATGGGATACCCGCCTGTCAGCCAGATGGATGCGAAGACGCTGATCGACGTGGCCAAGAAGCACGGCTGTTCGCTTCTCGTTTTTCAGCCGCGCCTGATCACGCCGGACAAGGGCATCGCGCCGCTCTATGAGGAGTTTCTGAGGTAGGAACCGGGCCGGCGCGAATTCTTCAGCAAGCATGTACTCCTACCGTGGGGGTTCTGGAGTTCCCCAGGCCTTGCTGCTTCAATCCGCGACCCGAGCGCTCTCGGTGCAATGACTGGGCGCGTGCCATGAGTGATTCCGTCTGCTCGCGCGTGCTGGTGATCGGATCGAGCAGGCCCTCAATCCATTCAAGCGTAGCGCTGGCGAGGTTGCGCTCGGGGTCTGGCGTCTGGGCGTGACGCCAGCGGGAGAGCATCCGCGTGACCCGGCGGCTGGTGTCCCAGCGCACGTACAGCCAGAGAAACAGGAACCAGATAATCAGGAAGCCGGCGCTGCGCAGGAGGTAAGCGGCACTGAAGATCTGGACGACGATCAGTGCGGTCTGGCGCGTGATGGCGCCCCAGCCGTTCTGCAGGAAGATCTCGAGGATCGGCTGAACGACGGGGAACCAGACGAGCGCGCCGATCGTCAGCAGCCAGCGGATCGGCGCCAGGACCCATCGCGGCCGGGTCAGACGATCCAGCACATCCGTCCGCTGCCGCTCGACGGCTGCGGCGAGGGACGAGGAGAGCTTCTCCGCGGCGGCGTCGGCGGCGATCGCCTCCCAGAGTTTGTTGTCGCGATACAACTCCGCGACCATCGGATGCGAGCGATGGAGCGAGGCAAATGCCGCCTGGATGGAATCGCTGAGCGAGGGGTGGGCCTGGCGGAGATGCCCATCAACCAGGGCGCGGTGCCGATGGCGCCGGGTGCCGCGGTAATGCGATAGGCACCCAGCACCGGCGCCAGGAGCGTGTGAACGAGATTCACCAGCGGCCAGCGCCCCATGCGGCGAGACAGTACCTGGTCGCTCAGGGCCAGGCGATGCCCGGGATCATCCATGATTGCGGGAACGATTTCATCGACCAGCGGCGTGGCCAGTCGCGATGCGGTCAATTCGTGTGCTTCGTTTTCCAATCGGCGCAGCGCTCGGCGCGCTCCGGGAGATTCTGCTCATCCACCCAATGCAGCACCGATCGTTGCTGCTGGAGTTCGGCAAGCTCGATCGATCGGCCCAGATCTTGTGCGGATTTCTCTTGCGACAGTTGCTCGCGAAGCTGGGGAAGCTCGAAATCATCCGGATGGATCGCGCTGATCAGATAGACCCTGGGGGCGCCAGTCAGCTTGAGCACGCGGCCCAGTCGCTTGCCGTAATCCGTGCGAATCTCTTCGATCGCGGCGCCGTCGAGCTGGTCTGACTTGTTCAGGCAGAAGAGGAAGTTGGCCGGATCGTTCCCCTCGGCGACGCTGGCGAGTAGCTTCTGTGGCTGGAGGTCCGCGTACTTCTCTATGCTTTGGATCCAGATAGGAAAAAGCATGTGGCGAAGCAGCCGGCGGGTCAGATCGATGTGCTCCGCGTAGCGGCTGTCGATATCCGGGAGATCGAGCAGAATCTGCTTTGTCAGGTGTGAGAGCCGGTGGGCAACGATGGTGAATCGGCCCGGGATGGTGCGCTCAAGCAGATCGCGCAGGGGGGAAACTTGTGACTCATGCGCATACGCGATGGCCGCCTCCGTGCCCCGGCCGAAGGACGTGGGCGAGGAAAGCTGCTCTCCGGCGAGCGCATTGACGAGCGCCGTCTTGCCCACGTCTTTCCCGCCGATCAGGCCAATGAGGTAAAAAGCAGCGCCGCTTGACAGTTGCACGATCGGCGACTCCGCCGACAGGAAATCCGGCGCGGCGCACCGGTCAGGTCGGAGACATCGCGGACGAGTTGTTCGAGATCGGCGTTCATGATGCGATGTCCTTAGCTCTCTGGCGCAAGCACCTCACCGAGTTTGCGGATTTTGGCAACCGTGTCACTCGATGGCGTCTGCGCATCCACCCAATCGCACGCACTGCGAATCTGTTCGTGGGCCAGGCGCTCGAAGCGCATGGCGATGCGCCTGTTGGCCAGGCGCGTGCGGGCGGCGACTTCGTTGCTCAGGCGCTCGGTCAGCCAGGCCGCAAACGAATAGCCGCCGAGGATCATCAGGTCGATGTGACCGAAGAATACGTGGTGTGTGGCGACGATGATGGCCAGCAGGTAAGGGGCGGCCTCAGACCATTGCGTCAGCTTCTCGCCGCCGGGGAGGTGGCGAATCAGCTTGAGCAAGAGGGCGGTATCCCGCGGCGTGGCGTTCCAGCGCTTGCTCAGCCACTCGTTCAGATCGGCCAGTTCTTCCTCGGCGATGGCGCCGGCCCGCGCGGGATCGAGCTTTGCCTGGCGATAGACCTCCGCATGCTCGTCGAGCCAGTGCTGCGCCGTCTCCGAGGCAGCGCAGCGTGTCCTCGATCCGCGTCTGCAGCACGCCGAACTGGTCCATCAGTGCGGCCTGGAAGTCGGGCACCTGCCGCCCATCGCCGCCGGCAATCTCGTTCAGGGCGGCGAGATTGGCTTTCCCGGTGATCATCCAATCCCACGCGGTTCGCGGCAGGCGCACGAGCAGGCCGGGAACCTGCCGCACGCGGTCGAGAATTCGCTGCGGCCCCATCAGATAGAGAATGCTTCGCTGCTGCAGGCGCCTGGCAAGCTGGCGCGTGAGCGGATTGACATCGACCCCGGGCTGCGGCGCCTCCATCGCATGAAGCGAGTCGATCAGCCGATCCGCTTCGCCTCGCTCCCTTTCCAGTGGCAAGAGAATCTGATCCTGCAGCCGATCCAGCAGATCCGCCGAGCGGTTGGCGATGCCTGCGGCGCGCTGCTGGTCCGGGGGCGACTGGAGGTTCTGCAACGCCTGCCCGAGCGCAACAAGATTCGCGTCCTCGGCGGGTTGAAACGTCGCATCATCCCGCGCGATGGCAAAGACCCGCGGGTGTTCATAGCCCTGAGCGGCAAGCTGCTCGGTGTAATCGTCAACGGGCGCCTGCTCTTCCACCTTGTTCATCACGAACAGAGCCGGCACCGCATAGCGCTGTGCCAGGCGGTAATAGGGGAGCAGCTCGGGCATCTGGTATTTTTCCGGCGTAACCAAAAACACCACCGCCTGCGCCCAGCGAAAGGCGCGGTCCGCCTGGGCATGATGCGCCGGCTGATCACCATCGAGATCCGGTGTGTCGATGAGCGTTGCCCGTTCGGTCAGGTCGCAGCGCTGCTGGATGATCGCGAGTTTCTCGGGCTCGCCGCGGGCCGGGATCTCCGTCGCCACCGAATGGCCAAGTCCCAGGAATCTTTCCGGGACGCTGGAACGCTCCGCCGCGATCGCGATGGCTCCCGCGGTGAAGGTTCGTTTGAAGCTGGCGGTGGTTACGTTTGAATTGAGCAGCCGATTGACGAGCGTGCTCTTGCCGGTCCCGGTCCCGCCGAGGACCACGACGGCCGGAATTGCGCCTTTGGCTTGCAGATGGAATTGCAGTGCCCCCGCTCCGGCCCGCCAGCGGACGATCGCCTCGGCGATCGACCGGCTCACGGCCAGTCCGCCGAGCAACTCGTCGAGTGCGGCGAGCCGAGGCTGGATCTGAGCGGCGCGGCGGGCCATCAGCCCACGGCTATACCACAAAACCAATAGCGAAGTGAACTATAAGCCGGCTCCGATCGCTTCGCCGCCTTTCGGGCTGCACGGCCTTGAAACTGCATCGCCCCTTGCCCCGTCGTACCGCCATAGTCTCCCGGTTCTTCCTTCCTCTCAAACCCATGCCCTGTTAGGCACAGCCAAAGCCAACCCTCAGACAGGGCATGATGGCCGCGAGACGGGCCACCCCCCTGAGCGTGTTATGAACTTTCCACGCCCCGCCAGGGGACGCAATCGACTCAGATGCCAGGAGCGACTGCGAGAGCGGGGTCTTGATGACCCTTTGAGCGGTTGTGACGAGGCAGTTGGGTCGATTCCGTGCCGCCTTTGGTGGGCCGGAAATGGCATAACACGCTCCAGCCGGTGGTCATTCTGGAGGGGGTAACCTTTGGCCGCGTTGCTGCTACGACAAATTGTCATGTTCGGACCGCCATGTCGTCAGAAGGGGCAAAAACGGGGTCGGCGGCCGGGTGGGGATGGTACGGTACTACAACGGTGAGAGTACGGTGTGAGTCGGGAGCCGAATCGGACGCAACACAGGAGTACAACATCCTGTGTTTCCGTGTTTTCATGGACGGGCTCGGGGCCGGATTGCCTGGATGAGAAGGGCTGTGGCCGTGCCCTTTCCGGCCCATCGCGGGGTGCGGAAAGTGCATAAGACGCTCTCATCACCCAACATCAAAATGCGGACCTGCTCCATGAAAGGCACGGCAAGGGCCCAATCCCCCCGAGATTCCCGAACAAGCGGCTCAAGACCGCGCGTATAACTTATCGAGATTCATTTGTGCAAAACGACCGCATGACACCGTACCCACACCGTAGTATCACCGTGCAAAAGCCCCGCACCCAAAGGCCGGCCATGCTCGCAAGCCAGGCAATGATCGATAAGACGCCGGAGTGTACTGCCCGGGCCCGCTGGCTCAGCAACACCCGCCCTGCCCTTGGCGCTGTGCAGCCCCCATCGATCGCCCATTCCCACCCAACCGCAGCCCCAGCCGCCCAAACGCCCCTTCAACCCAAGTCCGATCGCCGGCTCGGCGATTTGCCCGGGCCGGCCGCCCCAGCCGCCTGCCAAACACCCGGATTCGCCAGCAAGAATCCCCCAAAACCCCATGCACAACGCCTGCCAGCAGCCGCAGCCATAGCGGTTTTTTTGTTGACGCGGCGATTAATTTCGGTTAAGAAAAATAATGCTGTAGCGTGCTGCCGTGGGAGAGACTCCATTCCGACTCGGCCAGCCGAACACGTACCGTGCCGTGGAGCTCCAACTTGGATCGGAAAGGAACCGCCATGCGTCGGGATGAGTTCCCGGTGTGGGTTCGACCGGGCGCGATGGGCCGCGCCGCCAGGTTGCAGGGCATTCAGGAGGGGCCGCAAACGATTTCACGGTCGACTTGTTTCCAATTCCAGGCAACCTCGTATGTTTCGCGCCCACTTATTTGTTCAACTCGCGAAAGGGCTGTTGTGTCATGCAGAATAAACTAGCAGTTCGCCAACCGGGGCAGTCGCCGAGTTCCGCTCCGCGTTCAAACCCCAGCCGGCAGGCAAGCCGGGGCTTCACCCTGGTCGAGCTCCTGGTGGTGATCGGCATCATTGCGGTCCTTATTGCCATCCTGCTGCCCGCTCTAAGTGCGGCCAGGATGCAGGCAGCCAAGGTCAAGTGCCTGTCGAACCTTCGCCAACTCGGGCTTGCGTTTGACCAGTACTGCATTGACAACAAGGGAAGCTATCCCGTCTGTCGTGGCCCGGTCAGTTGGGGCGGGAAGATATGGAATGCCAAGCAAGCGGACGGGACCACGATCATTCCCATTGGCGATCCCCATTATTACGACGATCCCAAACATTTCACCGGTTGGCTGGGCGACCAGCCTCAGACTCAATTCAACATTGGCGGCGCGCTGTGCGAGGCGTATAACAGTGGAATCCGGCCGCTGAATAAGTACCTGACGACCCCGGAAATCCTCCACTGCCCAGCCGATCAGGGTGATGATCGCAAAGGTGCCCCCTATCAGGTCAGTTGTTATCAGTCATACGGCACGAGCTATTTTGTGCAATGGCAATCCAGCTTTTTCGGGATCCATTGGGTTACGGCGGATCCCAGTCTGACGGGTTCAGCCCCAAATGCCAATTACCTGAAGGATATCGATCCCCCGTTTCCGCACGATCCGCTCAAACAAGGCTTTAAGCAATCATCCACCAAGATCATTGCGGGCGATTGGCCTTGCATGGACCCGGCGGAACGGCAAATCACCTCGAAGACAACGGTCTGGCACCATAGGCCCGGCGGGCACACCTTTTACGGTAATGTCCTTTTCGGCGATGGGCATGCCGCCGATTTTGCCTTTCCCGCCTGGTGGTCGACAGCGGACGCCACGCACGATGCGCGTGATCCAAGTAAGCTTTGGTCAAATGGGCCGGATGGTAAGGACTTCTGGTAATCCGGTACGCATAAACGGTGTTTTTGGAGCTTCTGGCGCGGTGCGGGAGAGGGAGAAGCCCTCTAAGCAGCGAGTGAATGCAAAGCGCGTGCAGGAAAACGTTTGCGTTTAGTTAACTTCAGTTTTTTTTTGCATCAGTCAAATTTTGGTGTCATACTGCGAGCGTGAGGGTCCAGCGGTTCGCTGGGCTGTGAGGATGTTTCGGAGGCGGAGCGCGTAACAGGCTTCAAGCCGTGATTTGCATCTCGATGTGCCGCTAAGAATCGCGCCTCTCGCCGGACTGCCAGTGGATCGGTCGTTCATTTCACTTATTTGCCCCCAGGGGCAGGAGAGCGCATCGTGTCGAAGTACAGTAGCAATCGTAGGCAGCGGTTTTCCAGCAAGATTCGTTGTGCGGCGGCCTTGGCTGCCCCGGCAATCCTGAGCGTGTCCCTGTTCAGCAGCTCCGCCAGGGCGGATCTCTCTTGGGATTCGACCTCGGCCGGCAGCGCTTCGGGCGGAAGTGGCACCTGGGATGTGGGCAGCACGTGGTGGAACGGCACCAGCGATCAGGCCTGGGCCGATGGCAACAACGCAATCTTCGCCGGCACCGCCGGTACCGTCACCATCAACGCCTCGGTCGCCCCGACAAACTTGGATTTCCAGACCGATGGCTACTACGTGCAGGGCGGCAGCCTCGGCGCCACCTCGGTCAGCGTCGGCTCCGGCCTGACCGCCGAGATCAACTCGACGATCAACGGTGCCGGCCCTCTCACCATGAACGGCCCGGGGACGCTCAAGTTGAGCGGATCCAACACCTACGGCGGTGGGACCAATTTCAACGGCGGCGTCCTCCAGGCGTCCTCCGATGGTGCGTTGGGTGGCTACAGCAACCTGACCTTCAACGGCGGCACGCTCAAGTTCGGGGCGCAGCTTTACTCTGAACTCCGGGCGCACGATCGTTTTGAGCGGCAATGGCACCTTCGACACCAACGGGAACAACGTCACTGGGGACGCCGGAATCACAGGTGCAGGGACTTTCATCAAGGCCGGTGCCGGCAACTATTCGGTGAGCACGCCCGGTACGCTTTGGACGGGCAAACTGGTCGTCCAAGGGGGACGTTGGCAGTCCGTTGATGCCAGCGGCCTTCCCAACCTCTCGTCCCCGACATCAGATGCCGTCACCATCGATGGCGGTGCTTTCTGGGCCAACAGCGGCAACACCAGCGTGTCGACCAACTCCAACCTCGGCATGTATGTCACCAACAACGGCGGCAGCCTGGTCTCCGGCCTGAACATCTACACCATGACTTGGACCGGCTCGCTCAGCAGCCAGTCGTCGGCTTCCGACCTCGCCATCACCTACGGGACCATCCACTTTACCGGCGACGTTTCCGGCTATAACGGGAAGATTACCGTCAACGACAATGGCGCCAGCGATGGACAGGGCAGCGTGATCATTGACGGCACGCTCAATCCCGCTGTCAGCTTTGCCTGGGGTTCACACTACGATAACGGCACCAACAGCCACTGGGCCGTCATCAACTCCAACAATCCCTCCATCACCAATGACCTCAACGGAACCGTCGTCAACAATCACGGCTACCTGATCGCCGGAGCCGGTACGACCAACGCATTCGGCGATGGCAGTGCGACCAACATTCTCAACGTGAACGTCGGCACCATCGGTGGGTATGCCGGCGCGGTGATCCCGCAGAATATTCATCTCACCAGCCAGGCAACGTTGATGGCGCAAACGGCGCGGTGACCAGTCCCAGTAATCAGGCTGCGACGATTGGATCCGATGCGGTCACGATTTCCGGTGTGATCAGCGGAAACGGTGACCTCATCAAAACCAATCCCATCATCGCGGCGCCTGGCCAGACGGCCTTCTCAACCGTCGTCCTGACCGGTGCAGGCGGCAGCTACACCGGCGACACAACGGTTACCGGTGGTCAGCTTGTGGTTGCGGCACACAATGCCTTGCCGACCCACACCCATTTGACGGTCAGCGATCAGTTCACGCTGGCTCCGGGATTCGACCAGACCGTCGGGCAGATCTCTTCCCCGAACGGCAACTCCAGCGGCTTTATCAACATCGGCGCTGGCTCTACTCTGACGTCGGACACCAGCAGCAGCAACACGATCGGAAGACTGTCGGGTTCCGGCACCCTGTATCTTACCGGCGGCGGCACCACGGATGGCTTGGCCTCGAACAACAACGGCACCAATTGGAACTACTCGGGCAACATTGTTGTCGATGGCAGCCAGTTGAATGTCGCCGGTGCCGGCTACCTCGGAGTCGATGGCTATGATGGTGTTAACTATAGTTCAACCTTAAACACCCTGACGCTGCAGAATGGCGGCATCATGTATATGACCGGTCGGTATAACTCCGGCCGCGCCATCATCATCGGCACGGGCGGCGGTACGATCGACGAAAACACTCAGACCAGCACCAGCATGGATTTTGGCTATACCGGAATCACTGGTCCGGGCCTGCTGACCGAGAAGGGCAGCGTGGTCAAACTCCTGGTGGGCGGGAAAGTCGATCTCCCCGGTGGAATGGACCTTCAGGGTCAAGGTGTCATCCTTAGCGATTACGGCTGGGCGGCCGGCGATTCCACGATTGGCCCGGTGACTGGGTCCGGCCAGCTTGACAAGCAGAAGACCAACAACGTCAATGTCTACAGCATGAACCTGAGCGGCAGCAACGGCGGCGTTCAGCTCGAGAGTGGGTCGATCACGATGCAGCCCCGCTCGGTAACCGGTAGCAACCACCCGGTCTACCTGACTTACCTCTACAACCCGGGTGGTACGCTCAACCTGAATGACAACGACCTCGTCGTTAACGACGGTACCAGCTACAACAGTTTCTCCAGCATTAAGGCCGAGGTCGCAGGCGGCCAAATCACCTCCTCCCCGTCCAGTGTGGGCGGCCATCCCACCCTCCTGGTGCTGTTTGATAACGCGCTCGTTGGAGATACGGCGTGGGCCGGGCAGACCATCAGTTCCACCGCCGTCGTCGGCAAGTACACCTTCTATGGTGATGTCAACCTCGACGGGCAGGTCACCGGCGATGACTACAGTGCGGTCGACTCCAATCTGGGCGCGACCGGCTTGAACGCAGGAAATGCCTGGCTGTTGGGCGACACCAACGGCGACCTGCAAGTCACCGGCGATGATTACACGACCATCGACGCCAACCTCGGGGCGGGCGTCGGCAATCCCCTGGCGGTCGCCAGCGTCTCGGCTGTGCCCGAACCTGCATCGCTTGGGATGCTCGGTCTGGGCGCTATGGGCCTGCTGGCTCGTCGTCGCCGTCGCCGTTCGCGATAAGGCAAGCTCTCCGCTCCTGCTGGCAACCTTGTTCCCAAGGACCAATGCCACAGAGGAGCGATAGGCATAACCCGGGACGGGCGGCAAGATTTGTCGCCCGTCCCCTTTTTTCGTTCTACGCGCGCCCAGTGCTCCGGATTGAGCGAACTGAGGCAGCTCCCCGGGGGGCTCACCCGCGTACACCGGGCACACGGCCGGGGTTGCGGCTGATGCTTGATCGATTATGCCCGGATGAGCCGCGGCACAGGCTGGTGGGTGCCTATAATCCAGGCGGAGCGGCCATAAGAGAGTTGTTTGCTCTAACTTGACCAATCGCGTTTTTTGGGGAACACTAAGGAAAACGCCCGCAAATGACCGAGCTGCAAATGCTTAAGAAATACGAATTTCCCACAAATCATCGTTTGATCCGCGTCAGCCGGCAGCGCAATCATCATATTGCCGTAGTCTTATTGGTCGGCGGGTTGCTGTCCTGGTTTTCGTCCTCCGCCCATGCTCAGATCACCACGCTGGATCACGGTCACAGCTTCTTTCTGAATAACGGCTTGCAGCTTTGGGGGGTCGATTCCGATTACCGCTATCCTTTCGACTACAACATCATGTCCCAGGCCAACCTTACAGGTGTGATCTGGGGTTTCGGAGAAACGACGCATACCACTGACATGAGCGCTCTTGCACCGGGTGACAAGTGGGCGAAGGAAACGGATCCCAGCGGAAGCCCTGGGTCGGCGCTGACCACTGCCGAGCAGAGCCACTTCTCCGATCTGCTGGCGCTTCAGGTCGGGGATGAGCAGAGTTTCTACCACACGACCGATTCGGATTACACGCAGGCGCTGAGCTGGTTCCAGCAGGCCCGCCTTAACAACAATTACCCCAACCAGCTTCTTTTCATCAACCAGTACCAGATGGGTGGGGCCTACACGAACTTCATCAACGACGCCAACCCGGATGCCATTTCCTTTGACAGCTATCCGTTTTCCAAACCCGCCGGGCATTACATCACGTCCACCAACTGGCTGGCGCTGGCTCAAGGCTTCCGCCGCCAGGCCCTCGGCAGCTACATTGGCGCCACTTCGAATTCCCCTCGGCCCTATGGCATGTACGTCCAGACGTATTTCGACCAGTACGCGATCGATCCAGGCGATGTCGAGATTCGCTGGCAGCAGTTTGCCGGCTGGACGATGGGATATACCTTTGCCAATCCGTTCATTTATGCCGGTGCCCCGACCAACACCGACTTCTCGACCAGTTATAACGCTCCAGGCAACAGCGTGTATAAGTCCTTTCAAACAACGGCGGCGATGAGCCGCAATCTCGGGCCGGCGCTGGTCCGGCTCATCAGCTACAGCAATGGCTCCGGCGGCGGGGGAACGAGCATCGTGGTGGGAAAGAATGCTTCCGGCGTCACCAACGCGGTGCCGGGTGGATGGAAGACGTTCAGCCAGAACGATGCACCGCCCAATCAGCGCTATATGACTTCGGTGGCCGCCAAGAACATCGGCTACAAGAACGGTGTTGACCCCAACAGCCCGGATGGCCGGGGCGGCTTCTACGGCTATACCGGTGATGTGTACGTCGGCTTTTTCAATCCGCTGCTGAGCAGCTCCGGTGATCCCAACGGTGAAGCTTACTTCATGGTCACCAATGGCCTGGGCGGCGATCTGAGGCTTCCGGACGGATCGAGTGACAACCTGACCACGGCCGCCCAGTGCCAGCAGCAGATCACGTTGCTCTTCGATTTCGGCACCTCCGGTATCAACTCCCTTGAGCGGCTGAACCGCTTGACCGGCCAGCTCGATGTGATCAACACCTCGTATCACGATGGCGGCAACACCATCTGGTCGTATCTGGGCGGGTCGCAATACCGCCTCCTGCTCACCCTCGACGGCGGAACCGGCGATCTGTTCAAGTACAACGACGGTACGCCCTTCGTTGGCGTACCGGAACCGGCTTCGCTCCTGTCGGCGGCCATGGGCGTGTTGCTGCTGAGCGGGATCCGCAGGCGCCGAAGGCCGGTTGGGGTTCGCTGATCGACGACATCCAACTCAGATTCGGTTCGGCGCGGCGACAGCGGCCGCGCCTCGGCGGGGGCAGGGCTGTGTCGTTCTCCATTGAGCCAACCAGAGAAAGGGATGGGATCCGGCGGATGCGAACGCGCCGCCCGCTTCTCTATGTTGCGAGTGTCGCAGCGAGCGATCGCAGCAGTGTCGCGGGGGAGGGCGGTGGCTCGCCGGGCGCGTGGCGGTAGACACCGTGCTCGATCAGCAGGGGCAGGATGGGAACCGGGCGGGGCAGGCCGAATGCCGCAAAGTCGATCGGCGCTTGCGCGGGCGGGTAGCTGTACATCAAGAGCGGCCGTCGGCCGGCCTCGGTTGCACAGAAGCGGTTCGCGGTCGTCTTGAGATCCGCCGGCGTATGGGAGATCAGCACGGCCGCGATCGAGGGCATTGCTTGGCTGGATGCGTTATAGACGGCATCTGTGGTCAGCACGCCGGCGGATGCACCAGCGGGTGTGGGAGGTTCACCTGCACCGTCCCAGACCAGCAATTGAGGATAGCGTGCGAACCAGTCCCGCAGAACCTGCGAAGGATCAGTGGCGCGCGATACCTGTTCCAAGATCGGAAGCTTGCCCCCATCCGCGCTCCAGCGCTCGACAAAGCCGTATCGCCAGGATGGGTCGTGCCGGATGTCGTGCTTGACGTCGGCGGGTTGGTGGGGCTTGCCGATGACCGCAAGCTCGGCCCAGCACTGGCCCATGTGGTTGTGCTCGTGGGCGACCACCTCAACGCCGGTGCCGGCCAGCAGCGGGATGATCCAGCCCATGCAGTGGTCGCAGTAGTCAGTGCACGCATTCAAGTCGTGCTGAAGGAGAAATCCTTTGCTCGGACACTGCCGCATGTCCCAGCGCAGGACGTTGCGCTGCTCGTCGAGATGCCAGGTCCAGTCGCAGTGCTCCTCCTCGCCGGTCTTGGCCCAGGTGCGGTACAAGCCGCGCAGGCCATCCGCTTTGGCGGCCTCGAGGTAATGCGCCTGCGATTCCCCGCCGATGGCATCGGCCCATAGTTGCTCGACCGCCGGCTGGCCCATCCGATGCTGCACGTAGGCGAAGGTCCAGTCGTAATAGCCGCAGAAGTCCTGGCTGCCGAGCATCAGCGCATCTCCCGGCCCGCGGGGCGTTCGGCGCCACGGGCGGCAGGTTTCCGGTCCACCGTCACCGGCACGAAGCGCTGGCGGCAGGCGCCCATTCCCCCGCCTGCGCTCGAATGTGAAACCCGCCTCCTCGGCCATTGCGCTGCACACGTGATCGCAGTGCTCGCAGAAATACGGCACGATGTCGCGCCCGTGATCGCGCATGTGCTTGATCGCCGGGCAGACCTGAACGTCCAGTTCCACCGCGCCATCGGGCTGCGCAGTTGACCTCGACGGACTGCGCCATCCTCGCGTGCGAAGTAATCCCGCCAGTCGGCGGCGATCGCCGCCGGCCCCCCGGCCCGCCACCTGGCCACACGCGGGCGGTAGTATTCCCGCCCCAATTGGCGCGCAATAGTCGATCAGCACGTCCCGGCCGTAGCGGTCGTGCAGGTGGCGGAACATGGCGTTGACCGCGAAATAAAAGTCGTTGGCGGACATTGCAGCTTTCTCCATTCTACCGGTTCAGGGCTTCCGTGTAACGGCCCGGGTCATGCCGCAAGGAAACGAGCCGGCGTCCGAAGAGTTGCTTGCATCGATCAACAGAATAGCATCCCGCCATGATCATCACCGATGTCAAGACCATTCTGCTCACCGGGCCGACGACCGATGATCCCTTCCTGTATCGGGCCCGGCGGACCCGCAGCGTCGCGCTGGTCGAGGTTCACACCGATCGCGGGCTGAGCGGCGTGGGCGAGACCTATGCCGGATACTTCTGCCCGGAGCTGGTGCCGCAGGCCGTGGAGTTCTTCAAGCCGATACTGATCGGCCAGCGATTTGACCCGGAGAAGGCCATCACGCCGGGGGAGGGAGCCATCGATGTGCTCTGGCAGCGCATGTACGGCTGCGGCAATTACTGGTGCCGCGTCGGATTCGGCGTGGCCGTTCTCAGCGCTCTGGAGGCGGCCTTGTGGGACCTGGCCGGCAAGGCGCTCAAGTCGCCGGTTTACCAACTCCTGGGCGGAACGAAGCACGACGCTTTGGCCTGCTATGCCACCGGGGCGCGGCGACTTATCCCAGGGAGCGGCTGACCGAACAGGTGGATTCCTACCTGGCAGCGGGCTTCAGGGCCTTTAAGCTTGGCGCGGGAGCTTACGACTGGGACAAGGGCTGGGCGACGCCTCTGACCGAACCCGAGGCAATCATCGCCTTCGAGCGCGACAAAGTGGAGTTCCTGCGGAAGCACGTCGGGCCGGAGATCGGCATCCTGATGGATGGGCATATGGGCAACAGCCGTGTCGGCGTCTGGAGCTTGAGCCTTGCCCAGGCGCTGCTCAAGGCGCTTGAGCCCTTCGACCTGTTCTTTTTTGAAGAGCCGCTGGCTTACACCGATCCGGCGGCGTACGCGACGCTGGCCGAGAGCGCATCGATTCCGGTCGCCGGCGGAGAATGCCTCTCAGCGCCCAATGAATGGCTTCCCTACGTTCGCGCCAATGCATTCGACATCGCCCAGCCGGATGCATCCTGGGTGGGGGGGCTGAGGCCGTTTCTTGCTGTGGCGGATTTGTTCGCGCAGCAGGGGAGGCGTATTGCGACCCACGCCTGGAGCGCGGGCGCGGGATGATGCAGAACGTGCACGCGGGGTTTGCCGCGGCCAATACCTGCATCCTCGAAATCCCGCCGAACTACGGCCCGCTGCACCGCGAACTCATCGGCGATTCGTTTGTCATGCGCGATGGCCGGGTGATGCCGCCGGCTGCTCCCGGGTTGGGCATCACGCTCACCGAGTCCGTCCAGGCGAAATTTCCCTTCAGGCCGGGTAGTGGCGAATTCAACTCGGTTCCCGGTAAAGTCCTGGCGGACTAGGAACTTCCATGAATCCTTTGCGCATTCTGATCGCGCTTCCCGTGCACGAGCCGGCCCTGGCCGAGTTGCGCCGCCAGGAAGGGATCGAGGTCGAATGCGTCGAGCCGCTCTTTGAGCCGCGGGCCCTCCCGGCCGAAAGCCTCGCGCAGGCGGATGTGCTCTTCACCAGTCTTCCACCCACGAACTTCGAGGCATGTCGGAAGCTGCGCTGGGTGCAGATCGATTCATCGGGCTACAACCAGCTCCTGCCGCTGCATCTGCCGGATCGCGGGATTCGGGCTTCCAATGCCGCCGGCATATTCGATGTCCCGATCGGCGAGTGGTGCATCGCCATGATGATCAACCTGGCCCGCGATCTGCGGGGGATGATCCGCAATCAGGAGAGGGGAATCTGGGATCGTGATGCCCGGCATCAGATGGAGGTGAATGGCAAAACGGTCGGCATCTGGGGCTATGGCGGGATCGGACGACATACGGCCCGGCTCGCCAAAGCGCTGGGCATGAAGGTGTCGGTTCTGACCCGCAGGCCGATTGAGCCGCGGATCGACCGGTATCACGTGCCCGGCAGCGGGGATCCCGACGGCCAACTGCCCGATGAGCGATTCCTGATGGATCAGAAGGACGATTTCCTGGCCAGGCTGGATTTTTTGGTTCTGGCGATGCCGCTGACGCAGGTAACCGAAGGAATCGTTGGGGAACACGAGTTGCGCCAACTGAAACCGTCAGCGTTCGTGCTCAACCCAGTGCGCGGACCTCTCATCCAGGAACGGCCGCTGCTGCGCGCCTGCGTGAAGGCTGGATTGCGGGGGCCGCGCTGGATACTCACTATCATTATCCGATGCCCGCCGATCATCCGCTGTGGCGCCTGCCCAACGTGATCATGACGCCGCACATCTCGGGCAGCAGCCAATCCCCCCACTACCTGACCCGTCTCTGGGACATCCTGCTGGAGAATACGCGACGCTGGCAAAGCGGCCGGCCATTGCTCAACGAGCTCGCCGCCTCGCAACTCCGCGGCCAGTGAGGGCGCAAGTCGATTGGCAATTGGCTGAATCCCGGGAAGTCATACGGTTTGTGAAATGGGAGCCTGGGGGCTTCAGAGAGGTGGGGCGGGGTAGCAACTGCACTGGTGAGCCGCCGGGATGACTTTTTGACGCGGGCGGGTTTGCACGGTGCAACTACGGTGTGGGTACGGTGTGAGCCGGTCGTTTTGCACAAGCGGATGTCAATATGTCGTATGGGTTCTGCCATGCCGTCTCTTTGGGAATTGGCTGCAGATGGGGTCGGCCAAGCGGCAGGTTGCGGAGGCCCAATGGCTCTTTCGGCATCCCGCACAGGCGTGAGTGGTCTCCTGGCAGGGCAGGGGTGGGAAGCGAGGATCAAGTCTGTCATGCGGCTGGTGATTCATAGGGGCGCTGGCAAATCCTGCGAAGCTGCCTGAGCCTGCAGCGGTCTGTCGTGCGCCTTCATCCCGGTCCGTGTAACGGCTCCGGTTTTGAGGGTTGTCCCTGAGGGGGCCGCTGGCTGATTTTTCACCGTTTCCGTGATTAAGTCCCTGTACAAACGGCATTTTGAGACCATAATGCCATTTTATGGCAGGTACATCGCTTCGGAGCCTGTTTCGCTACATGCGGACTCGCGAGCAGTTTGGCGCGTCATTTATTGCGGCGCAACTGCGAATCCCAACCTCGACGGCGCTGGGGATTTTAGCGAGATGCGAGAAAAATGGACTGGTCTTGAGATCCGGCAGCGTGGCAGGCCGGAGGGGGCGGCCTCTGGTCATGTATCGGCTTCGCCTGCCGTATAAAGTGGCTGCCTTCTGCTGGGAAGCCACTCGACTCTGGTGCGGCGTTTTCGATGAAGAGCTGACCGCCATTGCCTCACGTTCATTGAACGTTGCCAGCGCCATCAGCGCCGCCGAGGCGGTTGACATCCTGCGAGGCTCGTTGAAGCAGCTCGCCTCTGAGGCAGGTCTGAGGCGGACGGAGATTGCCGGCGTGGCCGTGAGCTTGAATGCCGTGCGCATCGGTGCCAGGTCGCTGGCCAGTTCCGTGCTGCCGTGGGCGGATGAGTCGATTGGCCAACGGTTTGCAGACGGCTTGAAGCTGCCGGTGCGGGTGGTGCTGCATTCGGCGCCGATCGCGGAATACAGCAAGCTCCCCGATCCGCCGCCCCGTGCGATCTGCCTGTTGCGTGCGGGCGACGGCGTCAGCGCACGAACGATGGACCTGGGGCAGGTTCTGGTGGGTCGCCACTCGCTGGCGGGTGAACTGGGCCATGTGACGGCCGAGGCGGAGGGGCCGCTGTGCGGGTGTGGACGGCGCGGCTGCCTGGAGACTTTCTGCAGCGGCCCGGCAATCCGGGCGAAGGTTCTTGAAGGGTTGCAACATAGGATTCCCAGTGAACTGGCGCACGCGCCGATGGAGCGCCTGTCCGCCTACCAGGCAATAGGCCCCATCTGGCGCGCCTGGAGTGCGGGCGACAGCCTTGCCCGGGCGGTGATGGAGACGGTGCTGGATCGACTGGGCTGGGGCCTGGGTCTGGTGGTGAATCTGTTCGACCCGGATCTGGTTGTTGCGGGGGGATATGTGCTCAAAGGCCATGAGCAATGGATCGAGGAGATCCAGAGGCGGTCGCAGCGGTGGATTCTGCATGCCGCCAAGCGGCAAACGCCGATCGTCAGCGCCCAGGCCGAAAGCGAGGATCAGTTGCGCGTGACGGCTTGCGTCTTTCATCCATTGGCTGTTGCTGACGAGGTGGCGGTGCCGCAAGGCGCTTTGGGGAAAGGTCGTGGCAGCCGCCGCAGGCCCTCCCGCATCGGTTAGAGAGCATTGAAGAGCCGCATGATGGCAGACGACGCGCTTTATGTTGGGTTGTTTGTGGACTGCGAGTCCACCCAGCCGGCGATTGGCGACCCGGCATTGGGTCGTCGAGCCGATGCGGCAATCGCGTCGGTGCTCGAGAAGTTCGGCCTTCGTGGAACCTTTCATCTTCTGCCGACCGAGGCTGAGGCCAATGGAGATCTCTACAAAGCTTTAGCGGAGCGCGGGCACGAAATCGGACTGCACATCCACCCCGCCGTTCAGGGATACCAGGAGTTTTTTGGCATCTACGGGCCGGAGCAACAGCGAAAGATCCTGAAGGAGGGAAAGGACCGATTCGAGGCGGCGATGGGGGGGCCGCCCGGCTCGCTGTGCATCGGGTATGCGTCGATTAACGACTATTCCTACGAGGTGTTTGAAAGCCTCGGCTTCCGTCACGGCATGACCTGTATTCCGACGCGGGTGCTGCCGGAATGTGCGGCAATCCATGCTGCGGCGCCGCTCTCGATGCACTATGCGAACCGGTACAACCGCGCGTTGATCGGCGATATGGATTACGTCGAGGTGCCGGTGACGGTCGATCCGGATTCACGGCTTTGGGGCGGGAAGCATCCGCAGGACCTGCGGATTGAACTGGTGGATGCGAAGAACCACTATTACACGATCCGAAAGGCGATTGAGCGCCAGATGGCCGATGGATCGGCGGTGAAGTACATCCTGGCGATGACCCACAACGTCTTCGAATTCGGCGAGGCGACCGATTTTCGCCGGCAGACACTCGAAGGCGTGTTGCAGCACGTCTACGCGCTTGCCGCTGAGAAGGGCTTGAAGGTCGTCCCGGCAACCATTGGCGAGATGGCGGCGGCATACCGCAAAGCCGTTCCGCGGGGCAAAGAGATGAAGCAATTGGAACTGGACCGCCGCGGCTTTGTAAAGCCGGCGGCCGGACCCACTCTGAAATGAAAGGTGATTATGGCGCAGAGCAATGTATTGCCGGCCCGCGCGGTGCCGTTCCGGGCGTTAGGGGGGATCTTCGATGCGGACGATGTGGCGGCGGCGCAACGTGTGATGGAATCAGCCACCCGCGAGGACGGAAACTTTTTTCCGCTGCCGGAAGAGACGGATTTTCAGAAGGCATTTGCCGAACACGAGGGCGCGAAATTCGCAGTCGCCGTCAATTCGTGTGGAACGGCTTTGGACCTGTGCATGATGGTGCTCGAGATAAAGCCGGGCGATGAGGTAATCACCACGCCGTTGACCTTCGTCTGCACCGCAACCTGCGCTGCGGCGCGCGGGGCAAAAGTGGTCTTCGCGGATGTTGACCCGGAAACATTGTGCCTTTCGCCCCAGGCAGTCAGAAAGAAGATCAACCCTCGAACGAAGGCGATCATCCCCGTGCACTTTACGGGGCATTCCGCCGACATTGCCGGTTTTGATGAACTGAGCCGCCAAACCGGTGTTCCGGTGATCTATGACGCGGCGCATGCGGTGGGAACCCGCTACAACGGTCGGAGCATTGGCGCCGCCGGCACTGCCAGTTGTTACAGCTTTCAGTCAAATAAGAACATCACCACATTGGGTGAAGGCGGCGCCGTAACGACAGACGATCCAGCCTTTGCGGAAAAGGTCCGGCAGAAGAAGACCTTCGGCTATGTCTATGGTCCGAAGCTGCGCGTGGTGACGATCGGCTTCAACTACCGCCTGACCAAGCCGCAATTGGCTGTTGGGCTGACCCAGATCGCCAAGGCACGCCACGTGATTGCGATGAAACTGGCCAGAATGAAGCAGTTGAGCCGGCTGCTGGAGGGGGTGGAGGAGATCATCCTGCCGCCAGGAATCACCGAGGGGCATGGAGCCCACCTTTATGTGATTCGAATCAATTCCGAGCGGACGCGGGTCAGCCGCGATTCACTTCAGGCGCATCTCAAGAACAAGTATCAGGTTGGTACAGCCATTCACTATCCGGCCGTATGGGAATGGGAGGCGATGGCCGGTGTGGAGCACGACCACAGTGATTGTCCGATTGCGACGCATGCCTCCAGCCGGGTGTTGAGCCTGCCGGTTTTCGCCCAGAGCACGGACGACGACTTGCAATACGTGGCATGGGCCATCAAGCAGAGCTTTGTGGAATTAGCAGCAGGTTAGAATCATGAGTGCCGCAAATTACACGAATCTAAGATGGCTTCTGGTGGGAACGGGTGATATCGCGCAGAAGCGGGTAGCGCCGGCGCTGGCTTCCGTGCCCGGCAGTTCCCTTGCTGCCGTTTACAGCCGCGATCTTCAACGGGCGCAGTCGTTCGGGGAGCAGTTCGGCGCCCGCGAAGCGTTCAACGACTTTGGCAAGGCGCTGAGGGAAACAAGCGCCGATGCGGTTTATCTGGCCACGCCGGTAAGCCTGCACGTCGAGCAGGCCATCGCGGCCATGCAAGCGGGGAAACACGTGCTTGTCGAGAAGCCGCTTGGGCTCAATGCGGAGGATGCTGCTCGGGCGGTCGCTGCTGCGCAGCAATGCAAAAGGGTCTGTGCATGTGCGTACTACCGCCGATGCCAGCCGCGATACGCCCACGCGCGGCGCATGATTGAGACCGGTGCGCTGGGAGAGGTTGTGATGGCCCGGATGGTTTATCACAGTTGGTACAATCCAGCGCCCGACGATCCGAAGCATTGGCGAGTGCTCAAGGGGACCAGCGGCGGCGGACCTTTGTCCGATATCGCCTGCCATATGCTCGATGTCCTGGTTGGCCTGTTGGGCATGCCGCGCACGGTGATCGGAAAAGTCTCTACCCTCGTCCACGGCTACGACGTCGAGGACTCGGCATCGGTGATGATGGAAATGCCGCAGGGGGCTCAAGTCACGGGAAGCTTCCTGTGGAATACCAAGGTTTGGGCGCACGAGTTCGAAATCGTGGGCACGGAGGCAAAGCTCAGATGGGCGCCCTATGACTCGGGGAAGGTGGCGGTAACGACCGGGCGCACCCTGGAAGAAGTGGAACTTCCTCCAGCCACGAACGTGCACGCGCCGTTGATCGAGGACTTTGTGGCCGCCGTGCGCGACCGGCGCCCCCCGGCGGCGCCGCTGAGCGAAGCGGTTAAGACAAACCAGTTGATCGACGCGATCTATCAGTCAGCAGCCGGTAACCAAGAGGTGCGGCTATGACATTCGAGCCGGCGCCGGCAAACGATTTCCTGCAGTTCATGCGCGAATACTACCAGCGCTGCCTCCAGCGCGTGCCGCAGATCCGCGCGGTCGCGGCCAAGTGGAGCTTCGAGGATCTGATCCCGGGTTTGTCCGACTTTGACACCCGTTTCATCCTCGCAGACGACATGACCTCCGAAGATTGGGGAAGAATGTCGATCGAGGTCGGGCAGACGCATACCGAGATGTGCCGGCGGTTTCCGCGATGGGCACGAAACCTTGAACATCTTCCAGGCATCAACATGACCGAAAGCGAGGTTGTTAATCCCATACTCTTCTATCCCGAATTCCAGCAATGGACGTTCTACGACGGCGACCCAAGTGTGATCGAGCACGTCGAGCAGCAGCTGGCCAAAATACAGTGGTCAAGCCGCGATGAGCTGTATCACCTGAAAAGGTTTGCCACGTTTTGCGGTCCCTACCAACGAGGCATTGATCCGCCGGTCAACCTTGGCCCGTGGGAAAGCAAATATCCCCTTCACAGTCGTTTCATGCACTATTTTGCTCCCGCGGTGCAGTCGGCCGTCTCGCTGGCGTTGCGGCGGAACGTTCGAGGCAAATTTGAGGGGCTGCGTTTGGCGCGCGGGCAGTTTCCGAACCCCGAAATTATTCAGATGGTCCTGGAGACAGCGGAGCGTCATTACGAGACGCCGGAGCTCTATCAGGAGCCGCTTCTCACCGAGGTCGAACGGAAGCTTGGGGCATATCTTCAGCAGGCATGGGCGGCCCTGGCCGGGCAGATCACGCTGACGAAGCCCGGGCATGCGGACGATTCGGTTGAGGTCCACCGCAAAGTCGGCGCACTTGAAGTGGACCCGATCGTCGGTTTCTTTGAAGGCGTCAAATTCGGCCGGCTGCTAAAGGGTCGATTGCTGTTCTACGCAGAGGCAATCCCGTGGTTTGACAGCGCATGGCTCATCCGCAATGAGCTGGGGCGAATCGTGAAGAACTTCTACGTCCGTCCGTTGGCGATGTACGGCCAGGCGCGCTTCGGAGAAGAGTTGGCTCCGGAAGAAGTTCTGGACCGGCTGCGCGGCGACCTGCTCAGTGCCAAGGGCTGCAATGACTTGAACCGCTTCGTTTCGCTCGCCAGCCAGCCCATGGAAAGCGGCCACGAGCGCGAGCATGCGCAGAATGTGGCAGCCTTGTACGATGTGGTTCTGATGACGATGGAGCAGTTGAGCGCCGATCTGCTGGAATGGCGAACCCGCAGTAAAAGCAGCGGCGTTGACCGATTCCGTGCGCCAGCAACGAAGCTTGATCCGCGGATTTGAAGATGGCGCATGCGTCGGTTTGACTTCGGCTCTAACCTCGTAGATGCTTTTTCGGGCTCATGCACAGGAATTGTGTCCTCTGTGTGAGACCTTTCCCGGAAATCAAAGGCAATAAATTTATGGCTGCTAATCGTTTACTGAGCCGGCTCAAAGACGGCCACACGTTGCTGGGCCTTTGCCAAATGTACCCTGCGGCAGGAATCGTCGAGGGCATGTGCCCCGGCTGGGATTTCGTCTGGATTGACGGCCAGCATGGAGAGCTGACCTACACCAGCATCATGAACTCGATCCGCGCAGCGGAGTTGCTCGATATCGACACCATCGTGCGCGTGCCGGGGCACGATCCGGCAACGCTGGGGCAATATGCCGACCTGGCGCCTTCGGCGATCATGGTGCCGGTTGTGAACACGCCGCAGGAGGCGCAGTCCGTCGTGCAAGCCCTGCGTCTGCCGCCACACGGGAATCGATCATTTGGCGGGCGTCGGGTAATCGACCTGTACGGGATGAATTTTTATCAGCAGCACACCGTGGCCGTTCTCGCCCAGATCGAAACCGTTGAATCACTGAAACACGTTAAAGGCATTGCCCAGACCGATGGTGTGGACGTGCTGCTCTTCGGGGGTGACGACATGAAGATCAGCATGGGCTTGCCGGTCGATGCCCCGTCGCTGGAGATGCCGCGAATTCTCGAAGCGATGGAACAGATGGCTGACGCCGCGCGTGCTGCCGGCAAATTCGCCGCATGCGTTGCCGCGGATCCGAAGCTGGCACAGAAAAGCGTCGAGATGGGCTATCAACTGTTGGTCGGCGGCTCTGACATCGGTTTCATGCTGTCCGGGTCGCGTCACCGCCTGACTGCTTTGCGCGATGCCACCAAAAGCAAACCAAAGAGTTAGTCCGTGCCTGTCCGGACTGCGTGACACACAATAAGTTCGCGGGGATAAGAATGTGCTGATCTACACGGAAACTGGGCGAACCGTGCCGGATTGGGGGGAGGAGTTGACCCGCTTCCGCCGCGCGCGAAAGGTGCTGCATCTGTCCGACGCACCAAAGGGCAGATCAACGCTGTACTGTCTTGTTCGACGACACGCCAACTACAACGGCCCCTTGATATTGACCCTCAATGGGCGATCTCTGCTGCCACAGTCGGATGCGCCCGGTGCCCATTACTACTGGATGGCGATTCCCGTGCCGGATGGCATGCTCGATCGCGGCGCGAACGTCGTCGAAGCATGGTGTAACGCAGACGCTCAGCCGGCCTGGACATTGGCCTTGGAGGATGGCCACCCCTCGCCGGGGAGCTACTTGAGCAGCGATGGTGGTCAGACGTGGCAAAACGAGCGCATGGGTGTGACGCACACCGAGCGGGGCGAGTACGTGGCGCGGCTTTGTATTTCGGGATCGGAATCGCGAATCGATTTACCACGGTTTGCGTGGGAGCGGCCGGACCATCCGCGATTGGCGGAGCTTCGCCGCATCATTCCGACATCTGTGCAGGGCGTTGCCGATCCATGGGAGCGAGCGCGCTCGCTAGCGTCGTGGACTTCGCGGGCGTTTCCGTACTGTAGCGCCGCTGATGGCGGACGGCTCTATGCCCCATGGGACCCGGCGACGATCTTGTCCGGGCGCACGCACCGGCTGATAGCGGCGCGAAGCCGATTTGTATCTGCGCGCATTACGGTGTTCTCTTTGTCACCGCGGCATTGGCGTGCGGCATCCGAGCCCGCTGCGTGACCTCCACGGGTGCCTTGAACCAACTCTGCGGCCATTTCGTCACCGAGGTGTGGAACGAGCGGTTTTCCGCTTGGGCGATGATGGATCCCAATCTGGATGTGGTGTTTTTCGAAGGTGAGCGTCCGCTCGGCGTCGGCGAGTTATATGAGCGATCCAACCGTCTCGCGCAGCTGGCAAGTTTCGGCCCCGGGATGGACTATCATCGCGCCCGCTTTGGAAAATTCGTCGAGGAACACGTTCTGACAGGCACGGTATTTCGCCTGAACGCGGTCTGGCCGCGCAACGATTTCCTGTCACATCCCGAGTTGACCCCACCAAGTCACGGCCAAGTGTGTTACCACGAAACAGACCTAGTCTGGCGCCGTCGGCATGTTCGCGACCAGGAGCTGGACATGTTTCCGTTCCATGCCGACGAGCCTTGGTTCCAGCAGCCGCCACCTGCACAGTGAACGCCCGCAGATGATCAGCTATCTCACGAGGCGATTCGAAAACGCGTCCAGCGGATGCCGTACGCGCCGTCCTCTTTGCACCAGTGCACTGCGAAGAATTCGCCGCCTCCAAGCTGCATTGCGGAAGGGAGACCGAACTCAAACGCCTGAAGTTCCTGGGCACTATCGGAGCGCCCCTGGCGTGGGCGGCTCTTGCCGGCGTCCCACAGCGTCTCGTCGAATTCGATGTCCCAATGGTCCGGGCTGAAGCGCACGAGCGAAGCCTGCACGCCCTGGCTGCCATAGCGCCGATTGTACAGGACGAGGAGGCGATCGTCGCCAAGCCATGTGGGCGTCATCGTCTGTCCATGGATGCCGGTGGATCGAAGGCTGCTCCAGGTGACGCCGTCATCGGTCGAGACGGTAAAGTGGTTGTCCAGATCAACGCCGTCAGAAAAGCGCATGATCCAGGCAACCGCAAGCAGACGGCCGGCGTCCAGCGAGATCACCTTCTGCTCCACAAATCCAATCTCATGCTCTGGGTGTTCGTATATGGTACGCATGCGCCAGGATTGGCCCTGGTCCGTGGACTCCATGGCAATCGCTTTTTCGCCGTAACGTTGGAGGCTGGCAATCGTGGCCCCAGGAGCAAGCCATTTCCCCGTGGCGGTTACAACGATGGGGTTGGAAATCTCCAGCGGGTCACTCAGGGATACAGGGATCACGCGGGGGGCAGACCAAGTCTGCTGGTTCAGATCCATCGTGCAGAAGACAGGCTCATTGTCGTGATGGAAGTTTTCGCCGCGTTTGCGGCAGGATAGTTTCGCTCACCGTAGGCCAGCAGCCGGTTGGCCGAAGCCTTGCTCAGGCGCAGATGGCTGGTGGTGCCGTTGTCAGATGGGAGGACTTTCCCGCGGTGGGTCCATGTCTTGCCCCGATCACTGGAGGTGGCCCACTGGGTGTCGCCGGTGGCGTTGGGCCCTCCACCGACGCTGAAGCCGCAGACCAGCGTGCCGTCATCGAGCTGGACGAGAGTAGGGAAAGCCGAATCGTTACGGTTGACGTGCCCTGAATCCAAAATCTCAATTTTCGCCATACTTTGCTCCGTGCGCAAACCAACAGCGGCAAGTTCTACAAAACCGGTTCGATGGTGTCGTCCTGGATTTGCAGGTACTGGGCCTCAATCTTCCCAGGATAGCGATAGCCGATGTTGTAGGTCATCAAGATACGGCCATCGGCCATTTCCGTCATGCCGATCATGCCGCCCGCCGGTGAGATTCTCGTCCGCGGTCCCCATGTCTTGCAGCCATCCTTGCTGACCCGCACATCGATCCCCGAACCCCGATAGGCCAGGATGACGGCGCCCGAACTATGATTCAGCAGATACGGCGACGCGCCGATGTTGTCAGTCGGCTGAAGGTCCGACCAGTGAATTCCGTCGTCGCTGGAGTAGGCGGTGTAGATATAGGGCGTGTAATTTGGTCGCATGAAAGCCTGCAATCGCCCATCCGGAAGCTCGGCGACCATTCCTTCGCATGTGTCCTGCTTCGCGCGTTCCACGTAGTAGGGCCCCGCCCAGGTCTCTCCATCATCGGTCGAGCGATACATGACGCAACTGCCTCGCCCGGCAGCATCAGTCTGGCTGTACGAGTAGCCGGACATCAGCAATGTCCCCGTCTTCAAGCGCTGCACCGGCGAGTAGAGGTACAGAGCAACCTCGTCGGTTGCATACGCAGAAAGCGGCTTTCCGGAGACGATCAATTCCTTCGTGGGAGACCAACTGTAGCCGCCATCGCGGGAGGTGGAGACACCGATCGTTTCCGGCGCGAAATCGGTTTCCTCAAGCTTCGCACTGGGGGGCGGCGCCGTCGGACGATGCCTGTAGAAGCAACTGAGGCGCCCGTCTTTGTGCGCGTAGAGGGATGGATTCAGCCCCGCACCGCCGGGGACGAATTTGCCCAGGTGATCGAGGCGCTGCGGATCGACCCACGTACGGCCTTCATCGTGTGAACGGACCAGTCCGATGCTCCACGGTGGGCGAATGCCTTCCGGCCCGCCCGCATCTTCGCCCACGTTCGCGATTACATAGGTCGTGCCTTTGTCATCGCGCGCGACCGCCTGGAATACTTCAAAGTCGCTAAGCCTGCCGTAAAACGGCTCAAAATAGGACGGCCACACGCCCGGGAGCACCTTCCACGGAGCATCCAGAGCTGCCGAACGTCCATGAAGGCTCAAATTGCGGAACATCACCGCCCACCGCGCGATCAGCCCCACGCGGCCGGCAGGGTATTCCTCTGCCTTCACCTCCAGCGCCTTCTTGCCGTCGATCCACGCTTCAATGGTTGAGCCGATGGCTCGCACACGCAGCCGAGCCCAAGGGCCGCTGGAGAGAACCCATTCATCGTAGTCTTTAGGTCCGTTCTGGCGGATGCTCTTAACGCGGTCGGACATCGGCGCACGCTCAACCTGTCCGCGCACGATATGCCGGCGAAAGCCGTGTTCATCCTGGCGCCACAGGTCAACATCGAAGGTATTGGCTTTGCGGGCGTCGCTCGCGTGCACTTCAATAACATAGCAGCGCTGATTGTCCCGGGCGCGAATCGCCACCCCGATGCCGGGTGCGGCGCCATACCGAATCAGGAAATCCGTCGAGAAGTCGGTGTCGCCGAGAACCGGTTCGAGGAAGGCATAATCCTCCCGCGTCAAATCATCCACATACGGCGTATGTGGGCCGTAATAGTGGGGCTTCAACAGACACCACGTGGGTGAGAGCAGGAGGCCCTGATCATCCTCTCGCCAGGGATTCAAGCTTCCATAGAACGTCCATTGAGACTCCCGTCCTTTGAAGCTCGCATCCAACTCCGGCAGCGTGTTCTCCGCTGCCGCCGTTGTATCGGCTGCGTTGGCAGTATCGGCAAATCCGAGCGAGGGCAACAACGCAGCCGCAGCGGCTGCTTTCAGGAAATCGCGTCGATCCAATTTCATCGAATTCTCTCTAAAGCTTCCACCTATTGTGTCTCTGGTCCGGCCGTGGCTGGCACTTTGATTGGATTTACGGTCAGCAACATTTAGGTCATCCGCTTACGCCTTGCCGTCCAATCGCCAGCGGATGGCTTCGACATGGGTATAGTCATCCGCACCGCGATAACTGTAGCAGGAGACCAGCGTGTCATCCTTCAATTGCACGGTATTGCCAAAGCCGCCGCCCTGCGCCATGCCCCAGGGCGTCTTGCCCTCGATGGTGATCAGGTCGGAGCCGAAATCCCAGGTCTCTCCATCATCATGGCTGAAGATCGCATGCAGGCCGATCGGGTAAAACAGCGAACGCTGGGTGTACGTCATCATCAGCCGGCCATCACGCAGGCGCAGCAGACGCGGATACATCACCCCGTAGTCGCCGCAGTCGCGGATGTCCGACCAGGTGAGGCCATCGTCCGATGAGGTGCACATCATCATCCGGTCACCGCTGTCATCCCGTTGGGGCGTCGCCCGCCCGTCGTTCATGGGGTAGAACGGGTTGGGCGGACCGCAGCGAATGAAGTGCACCAGCTTCCCCGACTTGTTGCGAAACGTAAAATCCTCAACGAAGAACGAGTTCGAACTAAAGGAATAGGGAACGCCCCGATACTTTCCGATCTTCACCGGTTGCGACTTTTGCCAAGTCTCTCCATCATCGTGTGAGCGCCAGACATAGGCAACCGTCGATCCAAGAATGGAGACGCCCAGCAGGAGGCTGCCATCCGGCATCTCCACCACGTTGCGGGTGCACATGCTCCCGCCATTCGGTGGCGCATCGCCCCGCTCGGCCCCGCGGAGGATGATGTCCCTGCCCTTCCAGGTCTGCCCGCCATCGGTCGATCGCCACAGCACCATGTAATCCGCTCCCAGGTGGTTGTCCCGGTCCATCTCAAGCATGTCTGTGGTCAGAAACAAAGTCCCCTTGGAGGTGCAGGTCAAAAACGGCTCATGGCCCTTGACCTCTTTGAGCTTCCTGCACTTGGACCAGCTCTTCCCACCGTCCGTGGATTCCCAGGCATGCGTTTCGAAGTAGTAGTGCTTCTGCGGCAGGTCCACTTCAAAGACCGCCGTCATCAACAACCGCCCATCTGGAAGCAGCGCGATGGTTGGCTTGTAATCATTGGGAACACCCACGGGTATGCGCTCGGCCGGCAGTTCCCAGCCCTTGAGCATCCTCGGGCTGTAGACGCGCATCGGCAGCTTGGATGCCGGTACCGGGTTCGACGCCTGTGCATTGGCACCCGCCAGCGCCGACGGTATTGCCCAGGGGCCCGCCCAAAAGACACACACCCGCACCCGCCCCCATCCCCTGCAACAACCTTCTTCTCGACAGTTCCATTGTGGAGTTCCTCGATTGAGCGGTACGTCACACCCCTTCTCCGATGAATAGCTTAACGCGTCCAGTGATAGCCTTAAGCGCACCCGACTGTCAACGCGAGCGCGAAGGAGAGATAAGTTGATCGGCGCTGGTGCAGATTGCGGTGCGGCTACGAGGGGAACCCGAGTCGGATGGATACGGAATCCACTCCGGTGGCAGGCCACGCGAATGCGCCCCCTAACCAGGGCCGCCAAACGTAACATGCCGATTCCCCCACGAGGCCGATCAAGCCGCAGCCTTCTCACGCCCAGGGCGAACCGGACCGTTCGACCGCCGCCCGGCCTGCTGCCGGGTTACACCGTACTCACACCGCAGTAGCACCGTTGAACTTCCGGGCGGAAAGAGCCCCAGCTCTCCACAGCCCTGCGGGGCCTTAAGCGCAGTTTTCACCGAATACCGGGCCTGCAGATCCCCCAGTGGCGGCCCAGCGGCACGCGCCCGCAAGCGGGGCCGCTCAACGTAGTCGCGAGAATCATGCAAAGGCGACAGAAGACCGGTGCCGCGCCGATGATTCAAGGCGTTTAGCACTACAGCGCTGGATCCTTCTTAAGTCCTTATCCGCTCGTGTTTTTGCTCGCCGTTTCTACCCTCGAATCGCCGACACCGGGATGTAGAGTTAAAGGACCGAATGCTTCGGACAGAACCCTCTCCCGCACCATCGAGGCGCCATCCAGCGCTGACTCGCCGCAAGCCCTACAGGGCCTCCCGGTCGCTTCGGCAACGCCTTGAGCGCTGTGCTAAGAGCCCGTTTGTGAAGAAGCATCCCAGCAGAGGACATTCCGCTCCCAAGTTGCGCCCAAATCCCCTCCCGGCCCACACCGTACTCTCACCGTTGTAGTACCGTACCCTCCCCACTCCTCCCCCAACCCGGTTTTTGCCCCTTCTGACGACATGGTGGTCCGAACATGACAATTTGCCGCACCGGCAAAGCGGCCAGAGGGGCCCTTTTAGCACTTCAGCGCTGGATCGTTCTTAAGTCCTTGTCTGTTCATGTGTTGACCGCAGTTCCTGGACTGAAATCGCCAGCTTAGCGCTGTAGGGGTTAGAAGCATGGCGGCATTGGCGATCTTCCCGACGACCTGCCCGCTTACGGTGACCTCAAGGCTTAAAGAAGGATTGCATTGCAGGGATCTGAAATGAGTGCAAACGTCTTCCGCAAAGGAGTTCGTTGCATCGGCTTGACCCGGCGGTTTTCATGGAGAACACTTGCGGCAACGGCCCTTGGGATGGACTTGTAAATGCTTGTGAGTAACAACTTTCCGATAGATCAGGCTCTGCTCCGCAAAATGCCCTGCCCCGGACATCGGATCTGGGTCCTGATCGCATTGATCGGGGCAGTGCTCTCTTCATCGCCTGCCCATGCCCAAATCACCACGCTCGATAAAGGCCACAGCTTCCTTCTAACCAATGGCCTGCAGCTTTGGGGCGTCGATTCCGACTACCACTATCCCTTCGACTACAACACCATGGCCCAGGCCAACCTCAATGGCGTGATCTGGGGTTTCGGAGAGCCGACCCATACCACGGACATGAGCACGCTTGCGCCGGGGGACAAGTGGGCGAAGGAAGCCGACATCACCGTAAGCCCCGACACGACGCTGACCGCTGCCGAACAGGCCCACTTCTCCGACCTGCTGGGGCTGGAGGTCGGGAATAAGCAGGCCTTCAACAACGTTTCTGACTCGGATTACCAGCAGACGCTGAACTGGTACCAGCAGGCCCGCGCCAATAACGATTTCCCCAACCAGCTTTTGTACATCACTCAGGGCGCCATCGGCGCCGCCTACGCGAACTTTCTCAGCGATGCCAATCCTGATGCGGTTTCATTTTCCAGCGACCCCTTTTCCAATCCCCCAGGGCATTACATCACGCCCACCGACTGGCTGGCACTGGGCCAAGGCATTCGCCAGCAGGCCCTCGGCAGCTACATCGGCGCCAGCGCGAATTCGCCTCGGCCTTATGGCCTGTACCTTCAGACCTTTTACGACCAGTACGCGGTCGATCCCGGGGACGTTGAGATCCGCTGGCAGCAGTTTGCCGGCTGGACGATGGGCTATACCTTCGCCAGCGCTTTCATCTATGCCGGCTCGCCGGGCAACACCGATTTCTACACCAGTTACAACGCCCCCGGCAACAGCGTATATAAGTCATTTCAAGCGACCGCGGCGATGAGCCGGAATCTCGGGCCCGCGCTGGTCCGGCTCATCAGCTACAGCAATGGCTCTGGCGGCGGAGGAACGAGCATCGTTCTGGGAAAAGATTCCTCCGGCAACGCCAACCCCTTGCCCGGCGGCTGGCAGGTCTTCAGCCAGACCGATGCACCACCCAGCCAGCGCTATCTGACCTCGGTGACCGCCAGGAACATCGGCTACAAGAACGGTGTTGACCCCAACAGCCCGGATGGCCGGGGCGGCTACTACGGCTATACCGGCGACGTCTACATTGGCTTCTTCAATCCGCTGCTGGGCGGCTCCGGCGATCCCAAAGGCGACGTGTACTTCATGGTCACCAACGGCCTGGGCGGCACCATGACCCTCGCCGACGGATCAGCCGACAATCTGAGTACCGCCGCCCAATGCCGGCAGCAGATCACGCTGCTCTTCGACTTTGGCACCTCCGGCATCAATTCGCTTGAACGCCTCGATCGGTTGACCGGCCAGCTTGATGTGATCAATACCACCTATCACGACGGCGGCAACACCATCTGGACGTATCTGGGCGGATCGCAATACCGGCTTCAATTGAACCTCGACGGCGGTACCGGCGATCTGTTCAAATACAACGACGGTGCCCCTTTCGTTGGCGTACCCGAGCCGGCTTCGCTCCTGTCGGCGGTCATGGGCGCGCTGCTTCTGAGCGGGATTCGCAGGCGCTACCGCCGCCTTCCGGCAGACGACCCGGCGGCAGGTTGCGCTTGGCGCAGTGCTCACCAATGAGCCACGGGATCGATGGATGGCGTTGCCGAAATGCGCATTGTGTCCGTCGTTATCGGCGTCGCCCTATGGGCTGAGCCCGCGAACAGGATCGCAGTTCTCTTTGCTGCTTCCTAGTTCGGATTTCCTCGAAAGGGGGGTGGCATTGACATTTCACGCCCACCGGTTTTACTAGGTGCTCCCGTGCTGCATGATCTTGCAGTGGCGGCTATCTCACTAACTGACCCAAGGAAAAGGAGTCGCGTTCCGTGTCAAACCCCATCAAAGAGAGATTACGCAACAAAGAGACGCTCCTCACGGCCCTCTTGAGCATTCCCCACCCCGCGATTGTCGAGAGCTTCGCTTATTCCGGCGTGGACTGCCTCGAACTGGACTCCGAGCATTCGGCCCTGGACAACCAGACCATGGAATGGCTGCTGCTCGCCTGCCACTCCGCCGGGATTGCGCCGTTCTGGCGAAGCCGCTTCGACGATGCGCGCGTGACCATCGCGATGGACCTCGGCTTTACCAACTTCATCTTTCCCCACATTCGCACGGCTGCGGAGGCGGATCATATCCTCAAGGCCTGCCGCTACCGCCCGCGCGGCACGCGCGGCGTCGGGCCGGGACGTCCGATCCGCTACGGCCTTGCGAATCCGGCCGAGTACATCAGGCGGGATGACCGCGATATCCTGATCGGCTTCATGATCGAGGACCCCGAAGCGGTGGAGAACATCGACGAAATCGTCTCGGTCGAAGGCGTTGAACTCGTGCAGGTCGGCTTCTGGGATCTGTCGGTTGGTTACGGCCTGCCGATCGAGGAACGGCATCCGAAGCTGATCGCCGCCGCCGAACGGGTGCTGGAGGCCGGTCTTCGCAAGGGTGTCACCGTTGCCATCCCGCCGGTTTCCCCGGAAGACATGCGTCACTGGCAGGCCAAGGGCGCTCGCTACTTTGAGATCACGACCGACCTCGGCTTGTTCGCCCGGGCCGCAAGCAACTGCGTCCGCGATTTCACCGGCGGCGCCAGCGAGAAAGCCCGCCCGATGGCCGCTGCGGCTGCGCGATAGGCGATTGGGGAAGTGACGCGAGTTGCAGCGCAGCGCCCGCCCGGCGCGGCTGTGAGGAGTGCGGATGAAGATTACGGCGGTAACGGCCGAAGTGATGGGGGTTCCCCCTCTAAACGATCTCGGGCCATCGCGCAACTGGATCTTCGTGCGGATCGAGACGGACGAAGGCATCGTCGGAATCGGCGAAGCCACCACCGAGTGGCACGAGCACGCAGTCGTGGCCATGATCAACGAGCACTTCGCGCCGCTCCTGATCGGCCAGGACCCGAGCCGCATCAATTTCATCTGGCAGCAGTTCCAACGCGGCTTTCACTTCCGTGGCGGCGTTGTGGCATGCAGCGCCGCCAGCGGAATCGACCAGGCGCTTTGGGACATTGCCGGCAAAGTTTGCGGGCAACCGGTCTATAAGCTGCTCGGCGGCGCGGTCCGCGATCGCATCCGCCTCTACGCCCGCGGCGATCTTGGGCTGGAGCGCGAAGGCGACGAAGTCCGTGCCGCCCTGAAAGAGGGTTTCACCGCCTTCAAGGTCGATCCGCTCGATCCCGCTGACTCGTTCGACGAGGACTACCAGGTTCAATTTGGATTGTCGGCGGCGCACGAGGTACGGGAGGCGGCCGGTCCGGACGTTCGATCTCATGATCGATTGCGCGGGAGTCTTCTCGCTTGCAGCCGCCCACACGCTGATCGATGGCTTGCGCGAAGTCGGCATGCTTTTTGTCGAGGAGCCGGTGAACGCCGACGTGCCCCGTTCGCTGGCCGCCTTGCGCTCGGCATTTCCCGATATGCGGATCGCCTCCGGTGAGCGCATCTCGACCCGCTGGGGCTTTCGCGAGTGGCTGGAGGCGGACGCCGTTGACGTGATCCAGGCCGATATCACCCACTGCGGCGGGATCACCGAATTGATGCGCATCGCCGCCTGTGCGGAGGTCTACAACGTGCAACTCGCTCCGCATAATCCGGCCGGCCCCGTCGCCATGGCCGCCAGCGTCCACGCCTGTGCTGCAATGCAGAATTTCCTGATCCTCGAACATTGCCGGCTGCGGCCGTGGTTCGAAAAGGTCCAGGTGCACGGGCCGACCATCAAGGACGGCTATATCGGCCTGCCCGATCGTCCGGGGCTCGGCATCGAACTCGATTGGGATTTCGTTCGCTCCAATCCCTACCGTCCGATGAAGCGCCGGCTGCGCTTCGACCGCGACGGCGGCCTGATTTCTCAATGAGCCGCGGAGGATAGCGGTGAAACCCATCAGCCTGTACGACCTTGATGCCATCGTTCACATCCAGAACGTCGATCATCCCGAATCGATTTCGATTGGTCCCAATGGAGAGGCCTACACCACCGGCACCGGCGGGCAGGTTTACCGCCTCGACTTGCAGGCCAACACGGCCGAATGCTTCGCCTCCACCCGGCCGCGGCGCGCTCGGCCAGGCTGTGGATGCCGATGGAAATCTCTACTGCGCCGACTGCGGCGACTCGGGGAAGGTGATTCGCATCACGCCGGCGGGCCAGGAATCGACCTACGCCACCGGGCCCAACGGAGCGTCCTTCACCTGCACCAACTATCCGGCCTTCGATCGAACCGGCAATCTTTACCTCTCCGACAGCGGCGACTGGTCGAAACAGGCAACCGGTCGAATCTACAAGATTGCCCCCGGCGGCGGTTGCGCCCGCCCGTGGTTTCCCGATCCCGTTTTCACACCCAACGCGATCGCCCTCGATGCCGAGGAGCGTTTTTTGTACTTCGTCGAGACCTACGGAAGCTCGATCTGCCGCATTCGGATCCAGCCCGATGGCTCGGCCGGCTCTCTCGAACGCATCGTGCACATGCCCCGCCACATTCCCGATGGTATCGCCTTCGACGAAGACGGCCGGCTGTGGATCGCCTTTCACCGCCCCGATGCGATCAAGGTGTTCGACCTTCGCACCCGCCGGCTGGAGACCTTTGCCGAAGACTGGCGGGGTTCGGCATTGCGCGGTCCGACCGATGTCGCCTTCGCCGGGCCCGAGCGCGATATCCTGCTTGCCTCATCGCTGGATAACCTCGTCGTCCACCGCTTCAACAATGTCGGCGTTCGCGGCTTGCGCTTGAACAATCCTAAAATCTGAATGAGGGATGCAAGAGGCTTATCTATGCCGGTCAAGATAGCTGTCGTCCAGCAGGAGACCCTGGCGGGCGCTGTTGAGCTCAACCGCTCCAAAGCGCTTTCCTTCGCACGACAGGCGATCGCTGCCGGCGCGGATCTGATCCTCTTCCACGAGGAGCTTCTGGTCGGTTGCGTGTCCAACCCGCTGGAACTGGCCGAGCCGGTCGATGGCCCGACCACGCAGGCGTTCCAGACGCTATTGCGCGGCACCCCGTCTCAAATCCTCTACGGCCTCACCGAACGCGACCAAGGCCGCTGCTACATCGCCGCCACGCTGGTTGGCGCCTCCGGCGTCCGCGCCAACTACCGCAAGGCCCACCTCTGGTGGCGCGAGGGTGGCCTGCGCCATGAGCCGAGCTTCTACCACGCCGGAGATCGCCTGGTCACCTTCAACGTCGCGGGCCACAAGAGCGGCGTGATGATCTGCTACGACGGCGACTTTCCCGAGATGACCCGCTCCTACGCCAACCTCGATTGCACCATGCTCTTCTGGCTGAACAATCGCCCCCATCGCGGCCACGCTGAGGTCCGCCCCCTGGCCGCAGGCAACTCCATGATCATCGCCGCCTCCTGCTGCTGCGGCCGCAGCGAATCCGGGCGCATCTACCGCGGCGGCAGCAACATCACCGATCACGATGGCACGCTCCTGGCCGAAATCTGGGATGACGAAGGGATCATCTACGCCTCGGTTGATCCCGCCCAGGTATTGGCCGCCCGCCGGGAAAATCCCCTGTACCGCGGCCAGCGCCGCGACCTCTATGTCTGACGGCCGCATCTCTCGACCGCTATAGGGCATCGATCCCCGATTTGCCATCCCACCAGCCAGGTGCTCCACGATTGGAGAAACCCGAGCCGCACTTTGCCCTTCAGCGTCCCCTTGATCGCTCCCCGTGGTTAACCCCGGCCTTTTTCCTTCTCGTCCTTCACGATGCGATCGATCATGATAGCCACGACCAGCGCAATCACGACGGACGTGCCGAAGACATACAGCCCGCTCCGGGGCGTCACGTCTCCCAGCGCCTTGCTCTTGCTCAGCACCACGGTGATCGCCACCACGAACACATCCAGCATCGACCACTTGCCCAGGGCGCCCAGCCACCACACGCCCCCCTCGCGGGTTTTCTGTTTGAGCGGAAGAAACCAGATCGCGCCCAGGCCCAGCAGCTTGACGATGGGAAACGCCACCGAAAACGTCAGCAGCACGGCCCCCAGCACATAATCGCCCTCCCTGCACAGGGTGATGGCGCCGATGATGATCGAGTAATCATCCTTCCAGAAGATCAGCTTGCTGATTCGCATGACCGGCAGCGACAGGCCGACCACCAGCGTGATAAGAGCCGCGAGCAGGCCCAATGAAATGTCGATCCGTTTCGGATGACGAAAAAAGAGGGAGCGATGTTTCGCACGGGCCGACATGATGCTGCGGATACCCTCCGGCTTCAGTTGCCCGTGCGGGCAGACGCACGCCAAAGGCAAACGGGCTGGGGCGAGAGAATAACGGCTCGGGTCCGGTTCCCGCAATCTCAACGCCAAAAGCGCGCTCCGCGGCGCCACCCGCCCCGCCCTGTCCGGATGGGCCTGCGTCACCTTCACCCGCATCGCCTGGCCGAACTTCCCCGCCATCAGAACCGCCCCAGGGTACGTCCCGCTCATCTGGCCAAAAGATGGCGGCTTTCACCAAGCCATAGTGATCCTTGAACGAATCTCGACGGTGGAGCAGGGCCACGGCCCCTCTCATCCGGGCAATACGGCCCCGGGCCCGTTCGCCAAACACCCCAACAGAGGACATTTCGCTCCCATGTTGCGCCCAAATCTCCTCCCGACCCACACCGTACTCACACCGTTGTAGTACCGTACCCTCCCCGCTCGCCCATCGACCCCGTTTTGGGGCGATGTGAGGACATGGCGGTCTGAACATGACAATTTGTCGTAGTGGCAAAGCGGCCAGACACAGACAGAGCCAAAAACCCCAAAAGTCCTGCGAGAACCCCCTTGGCCCCCGCTTCAATTGGGAGAACGATACCACCCTGACAAGACTCGGTCAAGAGAAATGTTAGGAAAACTTTAGGGTCACCAGAAAGCCATCAAGAGCGCGAAGCGGAGGCACTGCGCGTACGCAAGCGGCGAATGGTTTTGACCAACTGATTTGAACATGCGATTCTAAGCCCGTGGACGAATACTGTGCCCTCTGCCGACGCTGCTCGACCAGCAAACCGCATCGCCAAAGCCCGAGAATTGGGCATCCTTCATCGCGCAGATTTTGCGTCATGCCGTGTATCGGTCCACTTGTGCCAGGTCACGTGATGATCGTGGGCAAAGAGCACTACCTGAACTTGGCCACGATGGGGGATGATGCGATCGAAGAATACGAAGCTCTTGCTCTTGAGCTTCAAAAGCGGTGGCCTTTTAGCACAGAGGGGATTCTCGAAGCCGAGCATGGTGCCGTCGAGGGAAGCAAAGCCGGAGCGTGCGTCACGCATGTTCACGTACACTGCCTCCCTGGCCTGAGCCGTTATACCCGGATGTTCGACGGCATCCTTCCCCCGCTAAGGATAAACGTGGATCTGGCAGATTTGACGCAGATCTCTGGTCCGTACATCTTCACACGCGGCGACCTTGTCGGTGTCAATATCTATGATGGATTTGGCCTACATTCACAAATGATTAGGCGAACCCTCTGTGAAGAACTCACGCACAGACGATGACAACTGGAAAGCGGCGCCGCGTTACCCCGAGCTCGTCGAGGAGATCCTGCGGAAATGGCGGGGAGGCACGTGACGCTCGCATTTGATCCTGATGACATGCCAACTCGACTTGCACACTCTTCGCCGCTGCACAGGTAGACGGAATATAAGTGCTGGCGTTAACGATGACGACTGTGCAGTGCTGCGTTGGCAGTCCGCATACTTGGTGATCTCTACCGACTTCTTGAATGCCAAACCGATCACGCTGGAGCTAGGAATCGGGGGATTCGAGACTCTCGGTAGATTGCTCGTGGCGGCAAACCTCTCCGATATTTGCGGGTCCGGCAGGGCCTGAAGCCATGTTGATTGCGGTTAGGCTGAGTCGCCATGAGCCCGGTACTGCATTTGACTCGCTGATGAAGGGTGTCCGACATGAGAGCCGTAGATGGCGAGTTCCGGTGGTTGGCGGCGACACAAAACTAGGTGATTCAAACGCACTCTTGGGAGTGGCACTGGGTTCTGCTCATTCGCGGAGAAACCTGTTTCTCAAGGGTGCCGCCCGGCCTGGCGACTTGCTGTGGATCTCCGGAGAAATTGGTTCCTGCAATGCTGCTGTTTTTGTTGGCCTGCGCAATAGGCGTATGAGCCCAGCTTGGGAACGTTGGGCAAGGACCGCGATAACGACTCCAAAACTTCCGCTCATGAAATCGAGGAAACTGTCGCTTGCTGGTCTCGGCAGAGGTGGCACTGACATCAGCGACGGACTCGGAGCGGACCTGCAGCACCTCTGCTTGGCTAGCGGAACGGGCGCCATTGTGGACGCGGAACGCATTCCCGTTAGGCACAAGTGCAAACGCTGGCGAGATTCGAGCGGATCGCGCCGTGGGCATATGCTTTTCCGACAGGGGGCGATTTTCAGTTTCTCGTGACCACGGGGCCCAGGCAGCAGTCTCGGGTCCGATCAATGGGTTTCACGCAAAATCGGAACAATAACCAAGGGAGATCGAATGCTTATGCATTCTGGTGGCAAGACTGCAAAACTGCCCACGAAGGGCCACAGAGACAGTCGAAATATCTCGTTTTTCGAGGAAATCTCACTTCTAGCTCAGGAGGCCCACCATGTGGGGGATGCCAAGCAGAGTAGTACGTGTAAACAACGCAAAACACCGAATCGTACAGCTGTTCGTCGATCAGTGCGGTCACGGGAATCAAACGAAGACGCTAGGTGATGAAGTTGCCGCCTGTGGACAGTTCCTCGGCCCAGAGGCCAAGTCCTCTTGGCGAGCACAGGCCTACACGGAACTGCCGGTCTGCGTTACGGGTCTTGGCGGATTCCAACGACCCAGCGGCAAGCGGGCACTGGTGTCAAGACTTGTCAGATTCCTTACGCATTACGAGGAACACACCGAGGAACAGAAATCAAAAGTAGACGTCACGAACGTCGTCGAGATTTCCGAGGTGTTGTACGCATGTCATTTGTGGAACATTCTCAAGCTGATGTGGCGCCCCCTGATTAAGCCGCTCGCAGACACACTCCTCAACTCGATACAGGAGGACAGAGGGTGGGGGTATTTTACAAGCGGAGGTCCGGTGGAGCTATTGCCCACCGCCTACGCCATCCGTGGGTTGGCCAGCCATAAGTATTGCGTCGACAAACAGGCCGCGTTTCTGCATGAGAAGCTCGTGCGCGAGGCGAAGTGTTTGCCAGAATTCGCGGACGTCGATGTTACTGTTCAGATCGCCTGCCTCTTTGCTCTTGCATTTCCGCGCCAGCCTGGACAGAACGGCACCTCGCCGCCGATATCCCAACATTGGTAAAGCCGATGTGGCGAGCAACGGAGCGATTCCTGATTGGAAGCCCAGAGCAAAACATCGAGTACGTCGCAGGTGGCCGGACGTTCTACGTCCGAGTGCCGTGGCAGTTGTACTTACTCGCGCCCTCCGTCGCTCGCCATGGCTCAATGTGGCAGTTCGGATCTTCTCGATCTCAAAGTTTCCTGGACAAGCTTCTGTCGAAAATTGAGGGTGACGGATTACGGTATCGAGCCATCGGGACGCTACCTATCCTCTCGGACTAACGGAATTGCCTACGATGTCCTTTCGTAACACTTCAGCCGCATGCAATGTTCGGCGCTTGTCAGGCATTGCGCACCGGTGATGTCGGGTAGATAATCGTGAATCGCTCGCATAACGGAACATCTTCCTGATCTGGCGACCATCATCGAGCGGCCAAACGCGGCATGCTCACACGGGAACAGGCCGAGACGTTGCCACGGCGGGGCCGAGGCGGTCGCGCTGTTCGCGTTGGCGATGGCCCGGAACATTGCCGCCCTGCAACCCTTGGCCTGCTCGCCTTCCACGCCCTCGGGCATGGTGCCGGTGTATCAGAAGCCGGCGACGAAGAGGCGTAACGGGAAGCCGGGGGCGAAGAATGGCCACGCCGGCATCCGTCGCAAGACGCCCCCGAAGATCGATCGGCATTTCAGCACCGCCTCGAAGCCTGCCCCTGCTGCGGCGGCGAGCTCCAACGTTGCAACCGCAAGCGAACGCACCGTCGAAGATATCCTCGAAGACCTTCGCACCGTCGTCACCGAGCACACCGTGCACCGCGACTACTGCCCGGCCTGCAAGAAGCACGTCGAGCCCGTCGTCCCCGACGCCCTGCCCAACGCCAAGATCGGCCACAACGTCGTCGCGCTGAGCGCCTGGCTGCACTACGGCGTGGGCGTGAGCATCTCGCAGGTCCGGGAACTTCTCGGCGGGCATCCAGACGCACCTGTCGGCCGGAGGGTTGGTGTCGGCCTGGCAGCGGCTTGCCGAAGTGCTCGAACCGTGGTACGTGCAGATCGGCATCGACGCCCGGGCCTCGGCCGTGCTGCACGCCGACGAGACCGGCTGGCGGATGAACGGCAAGACCTGGTGGCTGTGGTGCTTCGCCAACAGCTCACATGCTATTACATGCTGGACCCCAGCCGGGGCTCTCCGGCGCTGGAGAAGTTCTTCGCCGAGGCCTTCGACGGCGTGCTGGTGACGGACTTCTGGGCGGCGTAGAACGGTTTGCCACGGAGCGGCAGTGCTGCCTGGTGCATCTGCTGCGGGAACTGGAGAAGGTGGACGGGCGGAACACGGCGCGAATGGCGGGCGTTCGCCAAGATGCTGCGGCGACTGGTTCGTGACGGGATTCGGCTGCGCAAGCGGCCGGACTTGACGCCGGAAGTACCGGTCGCGGATTCGGCGGATCGACCGGCGGCTGGCGTTGTCGGAGGCGACGTACGGGGACGCCGACGCGGCCCGGCTGGCCAAGCGACTGTGGAAGCACACCGACGAGTTGTTCACGTTCCTGGACTATCCGGAGGCGTGCGACAACAACCTGGCCGAGCGGATGATTCGTCCGGCGGTGATCCTGCGGAAGATCAGCCAGAGCAACCGAAGCGAGAAGGCGGCGGTGCAGGCCGTGCTGATGAGCGTGTATCGGACGTTGAGTTGCGTGGCCATGATGCCCGACGAACATCGCCGCCGCCTTACGGCTGATACTTCAGACCAGGACACTGCCCCCTGCCGCCGGAAATCGTTGCAGACGGGTGAAGTGTTACGTCCTTTCAATTGTTGGACGAGCCATTCGAGATCGTCGACCCAATCCAGTTGTGTACTTCATCGACAGATTACGAATGGCTGCCGCCTCATATGTCGCGCAATGGACGGCGCAACTGATCGTTATCCCTTTCATCATTTGGGTCTGCTATCGGTTTTCGGCGAGACCTGGATCGGATATCGCGGACCTTGCACCAGACCTCCTCGCAGGCTTCTTACGTTCGTTCTCAGCGTCGGGCATCACTGAGCCAGAATGATCGAATTTGCGGACATACTCTATGGCTCGGTCCGACTTCCAGACTGGCTGCTGCCGTTCTTGAAGTTGCCGGAATTTTTGTCCTTGCGAGGCGTGCGCTGCTGAACGTCGATTCGTTCCAGTTCAAGGACTTCAACGGGCCAACGCGCTGGGATCACGGGGTTGCGGTCGCGGCGCTAGCGATGCATTGTGCAGAACATCGGGGTCTACCGGAGTGGGAGCAGGTGCACATCGTGCTTGCAGCGCTGCTGCATGATGTGGGGACACCGCCATTTGCGCATACAGCGGAATACGTCTTGGATGGTTTCGATCACGAGATCGAAGCCAGAGACTCCTATGCCCACGCCGTGGTGATGACTTTCCCCCGACATGCCTATATTTGCATCGCAACTCCCACGGTTTAGACAAGTCTGCGAGTCGGCATCATCGAAGCTGAAGATCGATATTGATCCCGATGAAGTTGCACGGATGGTTGTGGGCGATGGCGATCTGGGATTTCTCATTCAAGGAACCGTCGACCTGGATAACGCAGACAATGTCACACGTGCGTGCATGTATCTCGGGCACCAGGTCGATGGCACCGTTCCGTTTCGCATCGCGGCGTGGTTGGCACGCCAACCGCCATGCCCCGGCAGATCTTGAGAATGCCGATGAGCCAGCGGTCCACACGTAGCTTGGCTACCGCCAACGACTGTACGGGAGCTTCTTCAAGTCGTCGGACGAGGAACTCGGCCGGCAAGCATTTTACAGCATCTAATGCGTCGAGCGATTGACGAGGGGCTGCCGCGATCGGCATTGATCTGGAAGACAGACGAATCATTACTCGCGGCAATCGAGACCCTTCCACCGCGTCAGCAACACCCGATGAAATCCTCACTGCGTGAACTAGTAGAGCGTTACAGGCTAATGGAATCGCCCACGAAGCTGGTGCAGCTGGACCTGGACTCCGGATGAGCTTCGCAATGCCAATCCGCTGGCCGCAGCGTGGATAGAGCGAGAACTGGCGACGCCTGGGCTGGAACTGATGGCGATGGTGCTCGCACCGGTTCAGTTCAGCAGCTGGCACCTCGGCCCAACTGTTCCCGCCTGCGATGGGTGTCGCACTCTTATTCAAAATTGGACACGGCCTCAAACGCGGACAGGTCCCTTCGGCCGTGGCCGGCTTGCTGCCGACCAACGTCGGCGAGCACCGATTGCAAGAAGCAGTTGGCCACGCAATCAAAAAGAAAATCCTGCATTGGGCAAAGGAGAAGCCGTGGCTTATCTTAACTGAGAAACGCCGAAGCGATGTTGTCGCGAATCTCAACGCCGTGGGAGACTGGAGCTTTCGTCTCTCTCGAAATGTCGGCATCCATTCTTACCCGAGCACGTTCGTTCATGCGATTCCCGCGAACCTGATTATGTCGCTTGGCCTCGGGGCGAACTCGTGGTCGACCCATTCGGGGGTACTGGGCAGACTGCGATCGAGGCGATCAAGTATGGCGGAAGTGCCATAACGGCTGACTCAAATGCTGTCGCATGTTTGGTGAGTAGCCCAAGCTGACCTACCTGCCGCCTGCCGCGAGAGACCGTCTTCGGAGGATCTCACGCGATGAGCTTCTCGAATGCGATGGAGATCAGCCACCCGCCTTTGAATTGGTTGAGCAATGGTTCCATCACAGGACGGTTGATCAGCTTTGCCGAATCCGTCGCTACATCCATCGGCGTCGAGATGAGACGGTACGGAAATTCCTTGAGGCCACGTTTTCCTCGATCCTTACGCAATCCACAGCGAGATCTGGAGAGCAGCACGGATATTTTGCGGACAACTGCCCACTGCCGCGCGGCAAAACATCCCGCCGTTTCGTGATGCGGCAACGATGTTTCTCTCACGCGTTGAGCGAAACCTGATGGTATTGGAGCGTTTCTACGCATGGATACAGCGCGACGACCGATGCGCAGATCGAGCTTCAACGGGCGAAGGTTCTTCAGTTGGATGTTACAAAGGCATCCCTGGCAGATTTCGGCGTGCCCCCGCGTTCGATCGGCGGGATAGTGACTTCGCCACCGTACCTTTGCATGTCCGACTACGTCCTCGGCCAAAGACTGTCATACGAATGGTTGTTTCCCGGCACGCTCGGCACCGACTTCGCACGTGAAATTGGCGCACGGCGGCGGCGGTCGAGCCCAGATGCTGCCCTCGAAAGCTACTTCGATTCGCTGCGTTCTTTCGCGAAACTCGCGGCGGAGATGATCAGACCGGGCGGGTTTCTGGCAACCGTCTTAGGCATCCCGTTTCGCGGCAATTTAAAGACGTCCCCATCCTGCAAAAGTTCGACAGACTTCTTGCACAGCACGGATTTAGGCGAATCTGGCAAAGCAGCCGGCGCCATTAACTGGCATCGCAATCACGGGTATGCAAGGCTAAAGACCGAGCGCGTCGCAGTGCATGTTTTAGGTTAGCGGAACTGCCCGATTCCAAAACCGCCGGTGCGAAATTAATGGATGAGAATCCTTTGCGGCTACACGCCGCAACCCGTAAACGGGATCTTGAACGCTGCGCCTTTGGCTCTGCTAAGGTATGGGCACGGCCCATGCCGCAACCCGCAGAGGGCACCTTGAACGCTGCGGCCCCTGGGCCCCTCGACGGCGGGAATTGAACGCTGCGCTCACGGGCTATCGGCACGGCCCATTCATCCTTCAGCCTTCAGCCCTACTCATCCACGTCATTCTGTCGCCTCTCCATAAGAGTTGACACGCGACTCACACCGGGCTTACACGCTGAACGCACCCTCCTTCCACCAACCCGCCAACCCCGCCAAAATGTCCCTCCAGCCCCTCCGTTCCGCCTTCCGCGTTCTTCCCCGTTCAGCATTCAGCATTCATCATTCAGCGTTCCGCGTTCCCCGGCCCGGCCAGTTCCGCCACCTTGGCCTTGAGCGGGCGATAGACCAGTTCCCCCATCGTCGCGATCGCGCCCAGGTCCGAGCGATCCAGGGCCACCGCGGCATACTCCTCGATCGCCTGAACCATCTCCGTCAGCGCGGCCCGCCCGCGCTCGTGCGCCTCGGCCGGCTTCTGCTGCGCCTCGGCCTGCGCCGCCTCGTGGATCTGCTCGATCGCGCAGATAGCCGATCCCGAACTTCAGCCGCCCGATCCAGTACTGCGCCTGCGAGCGGCCGGTCGCTTTTGTGGCCTTGTCGCGGGCACGCACGGCCGCCTCCAACGCGCACTCATAGCCCTGTCGATAGCCAATCACATCCGGGTTCGTCGGCTCCGGCGTCCAATGCTTCATGATCATGCCGGGGACGGGGAACGCGAAGGCAGTGTCCAGGCCGTACGTTTCCAGCCCAAGCGTCGCCGCTTCCACCTCGCGGAACACGCTCAGCATGTCGTCCACGCACGCCTCCCCGTAAACGGCCCGGATCTGATCGCGATAGATCGCCTCGGGCGTCGTCTGGCGATCCCACGAGGCGCGGGCGAGGTAAGCCACGCAGGGATCGTGATCGCCCAGCAGCCAGTAGCGGGTGGAGAAGCCCGAGCCACGATGCCGCTGCAACTCTTTGGTGATCTCGTGCAGCGGCCCGGTGGTCAGTTGCGGCAACACGCCCACGTTGTCATCGTGAAGGGTGTAGATCAGGGAGCGCGGAACCGTGTCGCCGCTTAAATATTGCAGCAACTCTTTTTTCCGCAGGATGCGCGTGGCCGTGTAATCCACAAAGTCCAGCGTCTCCGATCCGGCCGGCAGGATGTGCGGCAGGATAGGAAGCAACTCATCGGCGAAGCCGTCGTAGATGAAGGGAATATCCGGGCGGCGGGTGCCTTGTAAAACCTTCAGGTCATTGAGCAGCCGGTCGTAGAAGCGCAAAGCGACGATGTCGCCCTTGACCTCGCGCACGGCACGCTCGGCGCCGCCGGGATAGTCGCTGCGCTGAGCGGCCGCGGCGAGCAGGTCCTCCAGCGAGCGGATCTTTCCGATGCCATAGCGCGCATCCAGCTCCTTCCAGGCGTCGGCGTACTGGTTGTACCACTGGCGGTGTTCCTGCGTGCCGATCAGGAGGTAATCGGATTCAGGATAGGTGTTCACCGTCGCCCGCAGCACGGCGCATGGCCAATTCGGTCAGGCCCGGATCATCGACCGCGGTGCCGGCGCCCGGCACAACCGTCAATTCACCGATCTGGTGAGTTCTCTGCGCCCCGTAAGCAGCGGGGCAAACTCCTCCGTATACTCGCCCACACTGGCGGTGACGACGCACTCCAGGCCGCGCTGGTGGCCAAGCGCCATCAGGCTGTGGATCAGCTTCTCACCGGCGGCCGAGAAGGCCTCGTAGCCGGCGTCCTGCGGCAGGTCGGGATTCCAGAACTGGCGCTCGGACGGCCCAAAGCGCTTTCGCCCAGGCATGTCATCGCTGATGGCAAAGCGAAGCCCCAGGAACAGGTTGGCCGTCCGGCGCTCGATGCCGCCGGCCTCAAAGTGCAGGAACGGATGCCAGGGCCAGAGGGTGACCATGAGCCGGTTGAACTTGAGCTTGGCAAGCTGATCGAGCAGCGGGCGGTAGTCGGCCATGCCAAAGGACTCCGGCCCGCACGCGTGCACGTTGACCACTCGCCACTGCCGGATCGCAAACGCCGGCTCCAGGACCGTGTCCGTCTCGGGCAGACCAAACGCGGCGGGTTTCTCCGGCAGCACATCCCCGTGCAGCAGGTAGCGCACGCCCCAGCGCTCCACCAGCTCATAGACCGCCCACATCGTCGCGCGCGGGCTTCCTCCCCCGATGACCAGGACCGGCTTGCCATCGAGCCGGCCGCGCTTGAGCACGATGCCCTGCTCGCCCACCTCCGGCCAGCCGTCGGGGCCCAGCGCCTTTCCAATGGCCGGGTTGCTGGAGGGGCTCCCCACCAGCAGGCCCACATCGGCAGATTGAGTCAGTTCGGTGGCGGGGCGAACCGTGCACCCGTAGAGCTTATCCAGGTAATCGCAGAGTTGATCGGCCGCGTAGCGCTCAAGGTCCTCCGCGGCCGGACCAACGACCACGCCGACCGGCAGGGACGCTTGTCTCATGGCGCGGAAGTCTAGCGTTGGCCATCCTCGGCCCGCAAGCCGGGCGGCACTGCCCCAAACAGCCGCTACGGCGACGCAGCTTTGTGGTAGGTGATCACGACGGCTTGCGGGGACTGGGTCATCTCCACCACGAGGCCCTTGTCCATCAGATCGCTCCCCTTGAGTTGCTGCGACTGCCGGGAATCCAGATCGGTCAGGACGTAGGTGGCGGTTGGATCCAATCCGCGCAGACGAAGCTCCGCCGAGCGGTAAGAGCTCTCCGTGCGGCAAAAGGCCTGCACCATGCCGTCGCCGGATTCGGGACGGTTGAATTGCCACGCCATCCACACGGAGCGTTTGAGGCTGTAGGGCGTCAGCGGGTAGTAGTCGCCAAAGTAATAGGGAACAACCTCCCGCCATTGGGCAACGACCTTGCGCAGTAGATCCCAGTCAAAATCCTTTTTACGGACATCACACGCCAGGGTCATGTCCGGACCCATCAGGCTGCGGGCGATGTAGGTGCTGAGCTTTTCGAATCCCGTGCCGTAGAACGGCAGCCAGAGCGCCAGGCCATAGGTGTGGCACTGTTCGTTCAAGGCTTCGCCGGAGTTGTCGTCGCGATACAGCGGCACGGCACGGCGCAGGGTCTCGAGGTCATCACGCGTCTGGGCGGAGTCGATCAACAGGCCTGGGTGATGGGCCAATAGCCCGTCCCAGAACCCCAGGTAGCCGCTCACGCAATGATTCTCGGTGATGCCCTGGCGATCCGGCGCATCGGCCCGCGCCAGTAGCGAAGCGGATCGATGCAGTAGTCCTGCCGGTAAACGTCGATGCCCTGATCGGTGAGAATCTTGCCGATGTAATCCGTCAGCCAGATTCGGGCCTCGGGGATGCCGAGGTTGAACAGCTTGTCCGAGTTGTCGGGGCCCAGCAGCCACTTTGAGCAATGCTGGTAGATCCAGGTGCCATAGGTGGCGTGCTCGGGCTCGAACCAGACGATCAGCTTCATATTCCGGGCATGCACGTAATCGCTGATGTAGCGCAGCCCGTGGGGATAGCGCTTGGGGTCGGCCTGCCAGGTGCCCACGTCGCTCCAGGTGCCGTTGTTGATGTACCAGGCGGCATCGATCCACCAGTGGGTGATGGGGATGCGCTCCTTCCGGTAGCGGTCGATGAAGTCGATCTCGTCTTTCTCGCCGGCGATCTGTTCGACGTACTGGTTGCTGCACAGGGCGGGGAGCATCGGCTTGGGCAGTTCGCCGCCCGGACGCGGCAGGTTGTGCGCCAGCATCCAGCGCCGCCAGATGTTCTGGGCGTGCAGCCAGTCGCCTTTCCAGAACTGAAGCACGATCAAGGGCGAGCGAACGCTCTCGCCCGGATGAAGGCTCAGGTGCGTCAGTTCCTGGCCGGCGGTAACCCGCAGGCCAGTTCCCCAATCCCGCGTAAACGTGGCAGCCCATTGCCCAGGCCAGCCCACCACCACGATTGCTCCCTGGCCCGACCAGTCCACGTTGTAGTAGGGCCAGGCCTGGTTCGTCGGCTTCCCGACAGGCGGAGCAAAATGGATCTTCTGCCGGGGCTCGAGAGTGGTTGCCAGAGGCTCGTAATCATCGACGCGAACGGATACGCCTTTGTTGTGGTGCAACACGAACTCGTTCTCGGCGCCGCGCTCAAAACGGGTGTCCAGGCCCTGGATGTTCGACAGGATGGGCGTGTTTTTGTTTCCCCCGTTGGTGAAATGCACCGTCCATTCCACCGTCGGAAAGTCCTTGTATTCGATCGCGATCCACTGCACTTCCAGATGGGTGGCCGGATCCTTCCAGGTCAGCGTGTACTGCGTGCGTGCCTCATCGAGCTTTTTGGTGGCCCGCTGCATCGGCCAGGTTTTGAGCAGTTGGGTTGAAGGCTTGCCGTCGTAGGTGAAGGAGAAAGGAATATCGGCGTTCAGAAGCCGCAAATGCTTCTGGATGATCGGGAGATCCCCCAGCCATACCTCCTTCCCATCCGCCAGGGTCACTTTGGCATCCGCCCAATCGGCCTGATCGCTATGCATGTTGCCGCCGGCATCCTTCACCACGATGACGAACTGCCGGGCGCCACCGAGATCCGCCTTAACGGGGATGGGTGCATCAGTCCGCCTGGACACCTGTGAATGAAAGACTTCTTCGCCGCGGACGCCGACGATGAACTCGACGCTGCCGGTGCGGAATCTTCCGCGCATGTCAATGCCGGCCATGCTGGTGAAGGTCGCCCCCGGCCCCGGCAACTGGACCAGGATGCGGCTGGGTGCATGGCAGTAGAGGCCGCGCTTGTACTGCTTGTCGCTGATGGTCAGCGGCTGGCCGTCCGCGCCGTTGCGAACCATCTCCGAATAGTTGGCCAGCACGATCAGGCCAGGCTCCGGTGCCGGCTCCTTTACCACCTGGTCCAGCTTGGCCTCGACCCACGAACGTGCCGCCGCCTGCTCCGCCGGGGCAACCTCGACGGCCCGGGCTGGTTGAGCAATGCAAAACACCAGCATCGAGATACACAGCGGCCAACACCATCGTGGGTTTGTCATCGTGCCCATCTTCCTACGAGCAGAATAAGCGACGGTCAACAACACGCCTTTGCGCCTGCGTCATACTCTCCCTACGCGGATCGGGCGCGCACCGTTGCAAGCGCGTCGGGCGCGGCTCGCCCGATCACTTGTCCGCTCCCTGTCCCGACCGCGAGCAACTTCGTCACTCAATTGCGTCGCGAATCCGCCGTCACCCAATACCTTCCCCTCATGGCTGATCACCATGACGATTCGAAGTCCCCGGCCTCGGATGAGGCTCCCCCCAAAGTGGTGCTCGACTCCCAGAGCCCCCTGGCTGTCAGATGCGCCTTGCGAAAGACAAGCCCCACTGATTTGTCCCGGCCTGCTAACTGGGGCAGAAGCTTTACACGAGCTTGCCCATCTGCGCAAATCGATGCGCTGCCTTTGCCCATCAAGCTCAGTAGTCATGCGTGCGGACGCACGTGCAATCCATTGTCCTGGCGCTGCGCTGGCGTTCTCTACCGCCAAGGAATCGTTGTGGCAGACCGGCGATTGAACTGAGGAGATCTCATGCCTGTCTCGGGTCGTCCGCGTGCGTTGACAACGGCGAGCAAATCCGATTATCGTCCGGTTGCTTCAGAAGTAGCGAAGCACATCTCACCAAAGTACGTCAGGCCAAGTGCGTCGTGCGGCGCCGCAAGAGGAGTTGAACGATGGAACTGTCGAGAAGAAGGTTGTTGCAGGGGATGGGGGTGGGTGCGGGTGTGTGTCTGCTGGGCGGGCCCCTGGGCAGTACCGTCGCCCTGGCAGGTGCCAATGCACAGGCGTCGAACCCGGTACCGGCATCCAAGCTGCCGATGCGCGTCTACAGCCCCAGAATGCTCAAGGGCTGGGAACTGCCGGCCGAGCGCATACCCGTGGGTGTTCCCAATGATTACAAGCCAACCATCGCGCTGCTTCCAGATGGGCGGTTGTTGATGACGGCGGTCTTTGAAGTGGACCTGCCGCAGAAGCACTACTACTTCGAAACGCATGCCTGGGAATCCACGGACGGTGGGAAGAGCTGGTCCAAGCGCAGGAAGCTCAAAGAGGTCAAGGGCCATGAGCCGTTTTTGACCTGCACCTCCAAGGGGACATTGTTTCTGACCACAGACATGCTCGAGATGGACCGGGACAACCACCTGGGAGCGGATTACATGGTCCTGTGGCGATCGACCGATGGCGGGCAGACCTGGAAGGGCAGGGACATCATCCTCCGCGGGGCCGAGCGGGCCGGCGCATCGGAGAAGTACGCGAACATGTGTTCCCGCAACGTCGTAGAAATGCCGGACGGCAGCCTCCTGCTGGGCGTTTCTCTTTGCCAATCGTCAGTTGCCTATATCTGGCGCTCACACGATGATGGAGAGACTTGGCAAAAGTCGCCCCTGGTGAAGATCGGGAAATATCGCGACGCTGCCTACGATAACCTGGACGCCTTTTTCAGCGAGGATTTCACGTTTCTCAACAAGTCCGGGAAGCTGGTGCACTTCATTCGCTGCGGTCCGCCCAGCCCGATGTATCCGATGAATGACGGCCGGGCCACGCCTAGCCGCGATGACAGCGGGGACCGGATGATGATGTGCACCTCATCGGACGATGGGCTTAGCTGGTCGGACATCCGCGACTGTGGTGACTACGGGGTGATGTACCCGCGTCTGTTGCGCCTGCGTGATGGCCGGCTGATGATGACCTATACCCAGCGTTCGCTGTTTTACCCGATCGGCCTGCATGCGATCTTCAGCCATGATGATGGAGAGACCTGGGATTTCGGCTCCGACCTGATCACCATCGAGGGCAAGACGCCCTGGGGAATGGCGCAGGGCGGCGGCTTTGGCAATACCGTGCAATTGAAGGATGACACGCTGGTCTCCTGCTACAGTTATCGCGGTGCGGATGACTATACCCATGTCGAAGCTGTTCGCTGGCGATTGGACGGCAAGGCGTAGGCGAATGACGTGAACGCCATTGACCGCGGCGCGTGTTCGTTGGGCGAAGCGGTTCTGGACATGACCGCGTGCCGCATTTGTTTTGCAACATCATAGACTGTGGGGCTGGTACTCCCGAGAGGATTCAATGGAACTGGATCGACGCGTTTTTCTAAAAGCAGCCGCTGCGGCTGCGTTGTTGCCCTCGCTTGGATTTGCCAATGCTGCCAATGCAGCCGATACGGCAGAGGCAGTGGACCACACGCTGCCGGAGTTGGATGCGAGCTTCAAAGGACGGGAGTCTCAATGGACGTTCTATGGAAGCCTGAATCCCTGGCACGAAGATGATCAGGGCGTCCTGTACTCGCCGACGTGGGCCCTGATGAAACCCAGGTACTATGGTCCGCACACCGCATACATCGATGATCAGACACGGGAGGATTACGCCTTCCTCGAACCGGTCCTGAGCGACACCGATTTTTCGACGGACTTTCAGATCCGGTCCGGATCGGTGACGGGCATTGCGATGGTGGTCCGGGCCCAGGACAACCAGCGCTGCTACGTCATCGAAGTGCAGAACACCGATGCACGCAAAGGGAATGCCTACAACGTCACCCTGTGGCGACAGGACGACAAGGGCTTTCGCAGCCATATCGCCGACGGGCGCATGGAGCGTGCGCCGATGTCCGAACGCGTTGCCAACATCCGCAAGAACGGTCCCAAGAACTACGATGAATGGGTTCTATCGGGCGGTCCGTGGGCTCGATTGCGCGTGCGGGCGGTTGGCTCGACCGTCGAAGCGTGGATCGACGGCAAGAAGGCGCTGGAGGCAAATGCGGAGGACTATCCCGTTGGCCGTGTCGGGCTCATGGCACGCTGGGCGATGCTGTTCCGTAACCTTAGCCTGCACGGGCGATCGGCAACCCTGGCAACTCCCTGGAAGGTGCTTCCGGGCGTTTGGCCGTTCTATTTCGAGCCCTTCTACGGCAGGCTCGGCAATTTTGAGGTCTATCAGGGCGTAGCGCGCGACGACAAAGGCACGACGTACGTGATTGCCAATGTGGGCGAGAATGCGGGCGGGTCCCAAGGCATCAGCAAGCCGTGGAGCATCGGCCTTGTCCGCTCGCGGGATGAAGGCCACACGTGGATCGATCCGCAACGCTTCGATCACCTGGGCAAATTTCTTCCCGGCGGCCCGGGATTGAACCCGCTGCTGTACGCGCATAAGGACGGGCATTTAAGCTGCTTTTACCGCAATCGGCCGACGCTCCCTCCCGGCGAGAACGCTGACGATCCAGAATTCGCGCCGGAGACGATCGGCGTCTCAACCTCCCACGACGGCGGATACAGCTGGTCTGACACAAAGGAATTGGTGATCTCGGGGAAGCCGCTTTCGGCCTATTCGAGCAAAAAGGTTGTCTTTTACCTCTACTCGCCAGTGCAACGCTTAAAGAACGGAACGTTGCTGATGGCCGGCTATTCGTACAGTCCGGTCGATGCCGCCGGGCGAGGCAGTTGCGTCTTCTACCGTTCGACTGATGATGGAGAGACCTGGACGGGTCCGCACTACGTAGAGCGCACGCATCATGATACCAACGAAGGGATGGTGGCCGAGCTTCCCGATGGCCGCCTGCAGGTATTCATGCACCGATGTATACGCCCTTCATCTACACCGCCTATTCCAGCGATGACGGGTTGAGCTGGTCGGAGATCGAGCCGACCGACAACATTGGCACATCGCCCTATGTTTTGACGCACAGTTCCGGCGCGATCATCCTGGCCTATCGGGGTTCGGGGATCGATGTCCGGGTCAGCCAGGATGGGTGCAAGACATGGGGACCGCGGACGAGAATCTCACCGGCGGGCGGCATGATCGGCATGACCGAAATGGCCGACGGCCGGATCTTCATGACGTACAACGTCGGCTATCGTTTCCCCGGCAAGATCGAGGCCCAGTATCTGCATGTCAAGGGCGATACGGTTGAACCAGCCCTGTACATGTAATTGCATTCGGTAGGACTCCTTCTGGAAGTCCGTCGCCAAACGCGATGGCGAACACCGCATGGGGCAGGCATTTGGAGAGGAATCCATGGAACTGGATCGACGCGATTTTCTGAAAGCGGCCGCTGCGGCTGCCTTGCTGCCATCCCTTGGGTTTGCTGATACCGCCCATGCAGCCGATGCCGCTCTGCCGGAACTGGATGCGGCCTTCAAAGGACGGGAATCGCAATGGACCTTCGTCGGGAGCCTGAACCCCTGGCGGCAGGATGACCAAGGGGTCCTGCTCTCACCCACGTGGGCCCTTCTGGAACCTCACGAATACGGCCCGCATACGCCGTATGTGGACGATTTGGCCCGCGAGGATTACGCGTTTCTGCAACCGGTCCTGGGCGACACCGATTTTGCGACGGACTTTCAGATTCCCTATGCCGCCGTGACGGGGATTGGCGTGGCGCTTCGCGCACAAGACAATCTTCGTTGCTACGTCATCGAGGTGCAGGACACGGATGCACGCAGGGCGAACGCCTTCAACGTCAACCTCTGGCAGCAGGACGCAAAGGGCTTTCGCCGCCATATCGCGCGGGCCAGGTCGAGCGGGCCCCAATGCCCGAACGTGTCGAAAACATCCGCAAGAACGGCCCAAGCACTTACGACCAATGGGTGCTCTCCAGCGGTCCGTGGGCGCAGCTGCGCATGCGCGCCGTGGGGTCCACCATCGAAGCCTGGATCGATGGGAAGAATGCATTCGAGGCGAAGGCCGAGGAATATCCTGCCGGCCGCGTGGGGCTGATCGCGCGGTGGGCGATGAGATTCCGCAACCTGAGCCTGCATGGACGGGCTGCAACTTTGTCCACTTCCTGGAAGGTGCTTCCGGGTGTGTGGCCCTCTTACTTCGAGCCCTTTTACGGCAGACTTGGCGAGTACGAGGTGTTTCCCGCCGTGGCGCGCGACAACGATACGACGTACGTGATCGCGAACGTGGGCGAGAATGCGGGCGGGGTTGGCGGCATCAGCAAGCCGTGGAGCATCGGCCTGGTCCGCTCACGGGACAAGGGCCAGACGTGGATCGATCCGCAACGCTTCGATCACCTGGGCAAATTCGTTCCCGGTGGTCCGGGGCTGAACGTCTCTCTGTATGTGCATCAGGACGGTCATTTAAGCTGCTTTTATCGCCATCGGCCGACGCTCGCTCCCGGGCTGACGCCCGAACAGATCGAGTTTGCGACGGAAACGATCGGCGTATCAACGTCCCACGATGGGGGGTACGACTGGTCGCCAACCAAAGAGCTGATCGTTTCCGGGAAGCCGCTTCCGGCGTATTGGACGAAGAACACCGGCCTTTACCTTTACTCTCCGGTGCAGCGATTGAAGAACGGGACATTGCTGATGTCCGGCTACTCCTATGACCCGGTCGATGCCGCCGGGCGGGGCGACTGCGTCTTCTACCGCTCGACCGATGACGGCGAGACCTGGACGGGGCCGCACTATGTCGAACGCACGCATCAGGACACCGATGAAGGAATGGTTGCCGAGCTTCCGGACGGCCGCGTGCAGGCCTTTATGCGGCCGAAGTTCACGCCCTACATTTACACCGCCTACTCCAGTGACGACGGGATCAGCTGGTCGGACATTGAACCGACTGACAACATCGGCACATCGCCGTATCTGTTGAATCACAGCTCCGGCGCCATCCTCCTGGCCTTCCGCGGCTCGGGCATTGATGTGCGGGTGAGCCGGGACGGCTGCAAGACCTGGGGGCCTCGAACCAGGATCTCGCCGGCATGCGGCATGCTGGGCATGACGGAAATGGCCGATGGCCGTGTGTTTGTAACGTACAACACCGGCTATCGTTATCCGGCCAAGGTTGAGGCCCAGTTCCTGCACGTTAAAGGCGACACCGTCGAACCGGCTGTGTAGGTTCTTTCGCTATGGCTCTTGAAGGCAGTCCCATTCGCTTTGCGCTGGCCGGCGCCGGCAGCTTCGGCGTTGATTTCGCCGCTTATCTGGCCGAGTTTGGCCGGTTGGTTGCAGTCTGCGAACCGCATCCGGCCGCACGAAACGCATTCCCAGCTCGTACCGGCCTGACGCTGCCACAGTTTGAAACGCTCGATCAACTGCTGGCCGAGATCGACTTCGACGCCCTGGTGATCACCGCCAGCAATGAAACGCATCGCGACCTTGCGGTGGCGGCGGCTAACGCGGGCAAACACGTCTTCTGCGAAAAGCCGATGGCGAACACCGTGCCCGAATGCTGGGACATGGTGCGTGCCTGCAAAGCGGCCGGGGTCCGGCTGATGGTCGGCCACAAACGCCGGCTGCGCCTCCCTGGGCACGGATGATCGAGCTGCGCGAGAGGCTCGGCGGCGTGGTCGCCATCACCTCGTGCGTCTATTACGATGCGCGGCCCTACGACCACAAGGGCTGGTGGACCAAAGAGCAGCGCTGCGGCGGCATCCTCGCCATTGCGGGCGTCCACACGATCGATTGGATGCGGGCGATGTGCGGCGAGGTCACGGCGGTCAGCGCGGTGGCGGGGCCCCAGATCGATTTGCGTTACGATTTCTCGGACACGCTGCACGTGTCGCTGCGGTTTGCGGAAGGTGCCGTCGCGACGCTCAACGTTTCGCTCGGATACCCGCTGCGGAAGTATCGCGAATCGGTCGGTACGCAGGTGGTATGCCGCAACGGCGGCATGCGGCTCGACACGCAACTCGATCACATCGATCTCCACTGGCAACAGCGGACCGGCGCCGAGGCACATCACAAGCGCTTCGACGACCTGGGGTTCGAGACGGCCTACCGCAAGGAACTGCACGACTTCGTTCGCTGGATCACCGAAGGACGCGAGCCTTGCCTCACCTGGCGTGAGGGATTGCGCTGCGTCGAGGTGATGGAGGCCGCGCACCGTTCGGCCAAAGAAGGCGGAAAGGTTCTCAAGCTGCCGCTCTATCCGGAACTGGAACCGACCCTGGCCTGACGCGGGGTGGGGGATATCGGTCAGGACGGAGTTCAGGCCGTCCTGGCTGATTTGGATTCCTGAGGCAGCAGGGCGAGCACCATGCTGCTGGGTCTGGGGATGACGTGGGCGGCAATCAGCTTGCCCAGCTCCTGCTGCTTGAGCTTCGCCTTGCCGGCCTCGATGGCGGCTTTGACGGCGGCAACGTCTCCCTTGACGATCACCGTGATGTAGCCGCCGCCGAGCTTCTCGCGGCCCAGGACTTCCACGTTGGCGGCCTTGCAGGCTGTATCGATAGCCTCGATCACCGCCACCAGACCCTGGGTTTCGATCATTCCGATGGCGAAAGGAGCTTGCTCACTCATCACTGGGCCTTTCCGTTCTGAGGCGTTGGGGTGGTAGACCACCTGTTGCTCGATCAGGGGGCTGTACTCGGGCGGGGCATCGTAGGCGTTTCTCGAGGCCGGGTCCGGCGCGGGGATGACGGTGGCCACGGCCGCAACGTGCATCTGCTTTGCCAGCGCTTCTCCGGCCCTGGTCGCGGCAGTCACCGCGGCGGTCTCGCCGCAGATCTTCAGGCAGACGCCGTACAGATCGTTCAATTCCACTTGAAGCAGGGAGATCTCCGCCGCCTTCTCCATGACATCCAAAGCGACAAGGGCGGCGGACAGACCCCCCAGTTCCAACAGGCCCAGCGAGCGCATCTCACACCATCCCCCGCTTGCGGAGGCGGGTCATGACTTCCTCGGTGATCTGCGCGACCTTGTCTTTTTCGATGTTACCGCTGCGCGGAACGCAGCCTTCTTCGGGGGCATCGACCACCCCGAAATCCGCCATGATGCACTGGAGCACGCGCTGCAGGGCGACACGGTCGATCTGCTGGACTTCGCTCAGCGGCTGGCGGCTCCGGCCCAAGCGGAAGCCGCGCAGCTCGGCACCGGCGCGAAAGCCCTCGGGGAAATCGGCCGAATAGAGCATCGCATCGAACAATTCGATCAGGCGAAGCTGAAGCGATACGGCCTCGTCCAGTTTGCCGGCTCTGGTGAAATCGTAGAGTTTGCGGGTGAGTTCCGGCACCACGCCGCTGGTGGCGTTGGTTCCACCATCGCGCCCATGACCAGCATCGGCACCAGCACCGCCTCCCAGCCGGTGAGGAAGACGAAATCGGGGCGGTGCGGACGGACGGCGTTGATCATCCGGCCCATGAAGGCCACATCGCCCGAGGAATCCTTGATGCCGATGATCCGGTCGAATTCGGCCAGCCGGCGCAGCGTTGGAATGTCGATCGGGCTGGCAAACATCGGGATGTTGTAGAGCGTCACGTCGATGGGCGTGTTGCCGGCGATCTCGCGGAAATAGGCAAAGACGCTTTCGGGCGAGAGCTTGTAGTAGAAGGGGCTCACGATCGCGACCGCACGCGCCCCGAAGGAGGCGTAGGTCTCACAGGCGCGGATGGTCTCTTTGACGTTGGCCTCGGCGGCGCCGGCGAGCACGGGCACCCGCCCGCGGGCCTCGCTGCAGACGATCTGCACGATCTGCCGCCGCTCCTCGGCGGTGAAGCGGGTGAATTCCCCGGTGGACCCGTTTGGATAAAGACCATGCACCCCCCGCTCGATCAGCCATGAGACATAGCGGCGCAGCTCGGCCTCATCGACGCCCCCGCGCGTCCAGGGGCACAATGTGCGGAGTGAAGATGCCCTGCAATCGTGCGCTCATGGAGCACCGGACCCTTCGGACAAAACGGACAGGATAACTGCTATCAGAATGTGCGCTCATGGACAAGAGCCCGCAGCAGGGCCACGCCGGCCCACTCCGGGCGCCTTTAGGCTTTGCAAGCCATGGTCAGCCGGAAAACGTCGTCCGGCACTTCGCCCCAATCGCCCCGTCAAATTGCATTGCGATTCGGCTTTTGCGTGATTCTGTGCGCCAGGCTAAGCGGCCCGGCTTGCGGGGCGAAGTGCCGCGGCCTGCCACTGGGACGCGATCCGGGTGACCCGCACGGGTTGAAAACTGCGCCTCAAGACCCGCCGCCCCGGCGAGTGGGCCGGCAGCACGCGGAATGAGTGCAGCGTCTTTGCCATCGGCCGGATCATGCTCTGCCGACTCAAGATTGCCGTGTCCCAAGCCGTGGCGGCCATCATCGCCAGCACAGAGGAGGTGTCACCAAACCGGGGATGATTCAGTTGCGAGCGGATTCTCTTCCTGATCCGGCTGTTGCGCGTGGCCCGCCATCCGGGTGGAGTTCGGATAAGTCGCATGGGTTGGCCAACGGCGCGTGAGACCCACAGGGCCGGCGTTTTTTGCGCCGGCAGCTTACCGAGCCGTGGCAACAGGCGGTGGTGACGCGACTGAGCTTGGAGCACACACCAAGGCCGCGGGGAAGGCTGCCGAAGAAGCTCGAACTGGAACGGGGCGATCTGCGGTGAATGAATCCGGTCCCTCAGAATCCGGAGATGCGACCCATTTGAATTTCGCTTTCTCACGGACGCTCCCGCATGACTAGGGGCCGACCTGGCTCGCTACGCCTTGGTCGCATGAAACTCTCATTCAGTGCACCGCACCGGCTTGGCCGGCGCACCCTGACCCTTTCGGGTGATCCGCCGGAAACGAACGCCGTGGTCAATGGCGAATAGCTACGTCCCCTTCAGTCGGCCCCTGTCATGGCGTCCGAGCGGCGCACGATACGGGGCGTTCTCCTGGATTGAATGGCGCTTTATTCTCCGCATGCCCCATTGGTTCGTGGTGCTGCTGGCGGCCATCCTCCCCGCCTGGCGCTTCGGGGGCTTTGCGCGACGCCGGCGGCGCTATCGCCTGGAGCACGGGTTGTGCGTCCACTGCGGCTACGACCTGCGCGGAACTCCGGAGCGCTGCCCGGAATGCGGGACACCGGCCCCGGCGCGGGCGGCGGCGCGGTAGGATATCGCCATGCGGCGCACGGTTTTCAATGTCGTCTCCGCCCTGTCACTGGTCGCGTGCGTAGCAACGATCGTTTTGTGGGTGCGGAGTTACTGGTTCAAGACCTCCCTCACCTCTGAATTTGCTGGCGTGGCGCAACCGCTGAACTGGGATATCACGCTGACTGGCGGCGACTGCTTCTTCGAGAGCGGTTGCGCAACGTCAAACCGACTTTTGCGCCATCGCGGCATCCTGTACTTTGATGATTCCCGCCATGATCCGCCGCGAAGTGTCTCGGTGTTGATTGGCGATATGAAGGCGGGGTGGTGGCCGGATGGTTTCCTCGGCATCTACTTTCGCACCCTGGGATTGAACCGATACCTGGTACTCCCATGCTGGTGTCTGGTGTTCGTTTTTGCAGTTCTTCCCGCATGCCGGAGTCTGCCTCGCCTGCGCAAATGGTACCGGCGGCGCTATCGGCTGACTCACGGGTTGTGCGTGAACTGCGGCTACGACCTCCGCGCCACGCCGCAAGCGAACGGTCCCTTGCTCGCGCGCTGTCCGGAATGCGGCAGCGAAGCGCACGCTTCAGCGCCGAGCGGTTAGAATACCTCCATGCGCTGGCGGATCTTCAGCATCCTCGCCGCGGTCTCGCTGCTCCTGTGCCTGGCGACGGCGGGATTGTGGGTACGGAGTTACTGGCGCATGGACACCGTGTCGCGCTGCTCGGGGATGGGAGATGGATTGCGGGAGAGGGCACTGGGTTGCCGATCAGCGTTAGGCTTGCTTGTGTGCGCACACGAGATTACGCAGCACGGCGGGACGTGGCGTCCCCCGCGCTCTGGCCGCTGGTGGTTTATAAGATTCGGCGACGATCCGGGGACTGCGGGGGCAATTCGCCGGGAGTTTGGCAGCCGCTTCACTTTTCTCGGTTTCGGATACGGCCGTAAACATTCCATCCTGCAGTGGAGCAATGGCCCATCGGTAGATGACACCTGGTCGATCTTCCTCCCTGACTGGTTCGTGATCCTCACCTTTGCCGCTCTGCCAACCCGCTGGGTCTTCCTCAAGCGCCGCGAGATCCGCAACCGCTCGAGCCACCTCTGCAAGAACTGCGGCTACGACCTGCGGGCCACGCCGGAGGCGGTCGGCCCGCTGCTGGATCGCTGCCCGGAATGCGGGATGACCGTTTCTTCCCGTATCAGCGCAACTCCAGTCGATTAGACTATTGCCATGAAAGGGCCCCGGCCCCTCACTGTCTGCGCGGGCATTTCGATGATGCTGCTGCTTCTGCTCCTGAGCAGCTATTACTTCAGCTACATGATCATGTGGGCTCGACCCGGCCGACCGCCCGATCCGTTTACCTGTCGCCAATACAGACTCTTCTTGAACAAGGGCTACGTGGACATCGGCATGCAGGGGACCTTTAACGACGGCCCCGCCTCAATTCCGCCTCCACGCTGGCTTGGCCTGCATCTGAGGGCGCGGTGCTGGCCGATTGCTCGGGCGGACTCCCCGAGCATGTATCTATGGAGTATTGGCTACGATCCGCTGCGCCAAGACAACACGGGGAAATCACCACCCTGACCAACGCCTACATGCCGACATGGCCGCTGATCGTGGCCTGCCTGATTGTTCTGGTGGTCTGGCGGCGGCGACGCCGCAGCGAGTACCGCGCATCTCACGGGCTGTGTGCCGGCTGCGGCTACGACCTGCGGGCCACACCCGAGGCGGGCGGCCCGCTGCTGGAGCGCTGCCCCGAATGCGGGACACCGGCCCCGGTGAACACACCGGCGCGGTAGGATCTTGGCGTGAAACGCCGGGCGTTCAACTTCGCGGCGGCAGTGTCGCTGGTCCTGTGCATGGCAACCGTAGCGCGTGGGGGCGAAGCTATCTTCTGCCGCGGATCGAATTCTCCAGGTCAATTCAGGGACGAAAGGGGTCTGGGTGGTTCATAGGTCCATACTATGGCAGACTCGAATTTGAGAGGATTTGGTCGTCCACCCGACACAGGGGTGCCGGATTTCATAAAGAACACAGCGGCTGGCAGTTCGCGGGAGTGGGGTACGGCCGCATGACGCTTCGGGACGATGTAGGGGCATACCACGAACTCAAGTTCTTCGGGTTCACCTTAGCTTGGCCGCTATTGCTGTTTGCCGTCCTCCCGGTGCGCTGGCTATTCCTGCATCGGCGCGAACGCCGTCGCCTTCGTCTGGACCTGTGCCCCGTCTGCGGCTATGACCTGCGGGCCACACCCGAGGCGGGCGGCCCGCTGCTGGAGCGCTGCCCGGAATGCGGGATGGTTCGAGAGGGAGAGACCACGGGCGCGGAGGCAAAACAGCATCTTCAGGCCTGAAAAACCGCGAGAGATCCGGCTGGCGAACGCGCGCAGATAAAGGGTCGCACGTCGATTGCGGTTCCTGCGATGCTTCGGAAGCCGAAACGATCTGCGACCCTAATGCCACTAAGTTACTCATAAGTCCGCGCCAATACGCGCGTTATGATCGCTCGCGCCAGCCGTGGCCTTCTGCGAGAATAGTGTTGTTCAACATCACCTTTCTGCACAAGGAGGCCACGGATGGCGACGCTCGATCATGCCCTGGATCGCATTCGCACGGACGGCAGCGATCTTCTCCGTCCCGAACCGATGAATCAACTGGCGCGGCGGCTCGGTAATACTTCCGCAACACGCCACTCTCACCCGGCAAAACCCTGCGGCTGTTCGCCCAGCAGGTCGCCCACGGGAATATCGCCTGCTCAGCGGTGCATCATCTGGCCGATCAACGCTTCACCGACGCCGCCTGGTGCCAGGCACGCTCGCGCTTGCCGCTGAGCTGATCGAATCGGTTCTCCAGCGCGTCATCGAAGCGGCGCGGGCAGCTGATCAGCCAACGACCTCGGCGACGAGCCGCCCTCTGGCAGGGTCATCGCGTCTACGTCGTCGACGCCACCAGTGATTCGATGCCGGACACGCCGCCGTTGCGGGAGCATTATGGCGTCTCCGCCGGATGTCGGGATGGACTGGGCTTCCCCACCTCGCATCTCTTCTCGTGATGGATCACCAGACGGCTGATTATCCAATGCGTTGATTCGCCGATGTACACCTGCGACGTTTCGCAGACGCCGCAGGTGCATCCGCTCCTGCGCGAGGGCGACATGCTGCTGGGCGATATGCGTTTGCCGGGTGGGCGCATTTGGCCCTGCTTTTACAGGCGAATCTGCACGCCATTTTGCCGGTTCATCATCGCCGGCTCGTCGATTTCACGCCCAGTCGGCAACACGCGCATCCGCGCAAGGGAAGGGCACAGGCGCAGCGGCAAGCCACGCTCGAGACTGATCAAGAGCTTGGGGAAGGACGATCAGATGGTCGAGTACTTCAAGCCGCGGCGGAAGCCGCCGTGGCTGAGCGACCGCAATGGGCCGCAGCTGCCCGAGTCGATCAACGGTGCGGGAGATCCGTCGCATGGTGCCACGCCCGGGTTCCGTCCGATCACCGTCACCATCGTCACCACGCTGCTGGATCCCCTGAAGTATCCCGCGGATAAGCTGATCGAACTGCGGTTGTCCCGTTGGCTGGTGGAGATCAATATCCGCCACCTGAAGATCACGCTGGGTCTGGACGTGCTCAAGGGCAAGTCGCTGGAGATGGTACGCAAGGAGCGGTGGATGTTCCTGCTCGTTTACAACCTGATCCGGGTGCTGATGCTCGGGCGGCCGTGCGACAACGGGTCAACGTCAACCGCCTGAGTTTTGCCGACACCCTCGCCTGGCTGCGCCTCGGCGATTTGAGTTCGGCGACGATCATCAAGGTAAACCCGCTCCGCCCGGGTCGGCTTGAGCCGCGGGTGATCAAGCGGCAGAAAAAACGGTTCCCCTACATGACTTCCCCACGCGCCGTACTCAAAGCGCAACTCCGCGCCCGGCTTTGTGATACGGCTTAGCTTAGTGGCATTAATGTGCGACCCCTTTGCTTTGCCCAAGCCTTACGACCTGCTGACCCGTCCGAGGAAGGAATTGAAAAACGCCGTAGAATCACAGGCAAAATGCTAATCCGAATGGCATTCATGTGCGACCCCTTTGCTTTGCCTTGCTGTGACTCGCACCGCGTCCGTCGTCGGTTGGCTCTCCCCGCCTGGCGTTGCCGCGAGAACGAGGCGCACATCGCCGAGCGCCGCGCGGGGGCAATCGCCTCGATCCACACCTCTGACGGCTGCTGGCCGATGCTCCATTCCGTGCCATTCGGGATGATTCCGCCGCTCTTGTCGGCGTTGGGCCAGATCGCAACCGATCCGCGCCTTCATCGACAGTGAGCTGGACCGTGCCGTCGGTCATGCCATCGGGCACGTTGATCAGCATGGGAACGAGATCCTGAACAGGAGTCACGAAGAGTTCCGGAGTCGTTCTCGGCCTTGTGAACCGGGGGAAATCGATTGTGGGACTGGAAATCCCTTCCGTCTGTCTTTTGCCAAGCGCCGTGCAGACCATAGAAGTGCGATCCCCAGAGCCGCCGCGAAAAGGTACGGAACGTCAACGGCAACAAAGACATCACGGCCACTCCAGAGAGGCGTGATGACCACACGGATGCGAGGCAGAAAACTTAGGTGCGTAGGGCGCCGCCGCTCTCTACCTACCGTAACATACTTCTCTGAATTCAGTGACCGCGCCTAACACTCACCCAGATTAACAGGTTGTAGTCGTATGCCGACCAACCCGACACGTTCACGCCCCATGTCCTTTCATGCCAGTATGCTCCGAAGCCGAACGGCGCCCACGGGGTTTGCACGAATCCTGCAAGCGCAAATACGAGCAATGCAATGCCGGTGCAGCGCGCGAAGATGGCCACGGGCTTTCGCCACCACCGAGGATAGCGCAGGCGAATCGGTGATGGGGAGTCAATCGTCATCGGAGTTGACCGTGGAAGGCTGCAACTGGATGGCGTCGCGCTGGTCCTTACGTAAGTCCGAGTTGTTGATGGATGGGGTGAGGTTGGCATCGCGCATCAGGTTCCAGGGATAACGGTCATGGTCCGGCGTATCCAGCAGATAATGCCCGATTTCATGTGCGATCGTACGGGCCAGCTCGCTGGGGTCTTGCGTTGCTGTACCCGGGCCGCCGGGGCGTGCCGCGACCACCACTCCCGCCTGACCCAGCCCGACATTCTGCTTCAACGCCGTAGCTCCATTGGCAGGCAAAGGGGTCGCACATTAATGTCACTAAGTTACTCATAAGTCCGCGCCCGAGCGCGCGTTGTGATCGCTCGCGCCAGCCGTGGCCTTCTGCGAGAATGGTGGTTGTTCAACATCACCTTTCTGCACAAGGAGGCCACGGATGGCGACGCTCGATCAAGCCCTGGATCGCATTCGCACGGACGGCAGCGATCTTCTCCGTCCCGAACCGATGAATCAACTGGCGCGGCGGCTCGGTCACTCCTTCCGCAACACGCCGCTCTCACCCGGCAACACGCTGCGGCTCTTCGCCCAGCAGGTCGCCCACGGGAACATCGCCTGCTCAGCGGTGCATCACCTGGCCGATCAACGCTTCACCGACGCCGCCTGGTGCCAGGCACGCTCGCGCTTGCCGATGGAGCTGATCGAATCGGTTCACCAGCGCGTCATCGACGCGGCGCGAGGCGAGCTGGATCAGACCAACGACCTCGGCGACGAGCCGCACCTCTGGCAGGGTCATCGCGTCTACGTCGTCGACGCCACCAGTGATTCGATGCCGGACACGCCGCCGTTGCGGGAGCATTACGGCATCCCCGCCGGCTGTCGGGATCAGCTCGGCTTCCCCACCTCGCATCTCTTGCTGGCGATGGATCATCGCAGTGGGCTGCTTCTCCAATGCGTTGATTCGCCGATGTACACCAGCGACGTCTCGCAGACGCCGCAGGTGCATCCGCTCCTGCGCGAGGGCGACGTGCTGCTGGGCGATGATGCGTTTGCCGGGTGGCCGCATCTGGCCCTGATTTTACAGGCGAATCTGCACGCGATCTTTCCGGTTCATCATCGCCGGCTGGTCGATTTCACGCCCGGTCGGCCACACGCGCATCCGCAAAGGGAAGAGCAGCAGGCGCAGCGGCAAGCCACGCTCGAGACTGATCAAGAGCTTGGGGAAGGACGATCAGATCGTCGAGTACTTCAAGCCGCTCCGCAAGCCGCCGTGGCTGAGCGACCCGCAGTGGGCGCAGCTGCCGCAGTCGATCACGGTGCGGGAGATCCGTCGCATGATCCGACGCCACGGGTTCCGGCCCATCACCGTCACCATCGTCACCACGCTGCTGGATCCCCTGAAGTATCCGGCGGATAAGCTGATCGAGCTGCGGCTGTCGCGTTGGCTGGTGGAGATCAATATCCGCCACCTGAAGATCACGCTGGGTCTGGACGTGCTCAAGGGCAAGTCGCTGGAGATGGTACGCAAGGAGCGGCGGATGTTCCTGCTGGTTTACAACCTGATCCGGGTGCTGATGCTGCGGGCGGCCGTGCGACAACGGGTGAACGTCAACCGCCTGAGTTTTGCCGACACCCTCGCCTGGCTGCGCCTCGGCGATTTGAGTTCGGCGACGATCATCAAGGTAAACCCGCTCCGCCCGGGTCGGCTTGAGCCGCGGGTGATCAAGCGGCAGAAAAAACGGTTCCCCTACATGACTTCCCCACGCGCCGTACTCAAAGCGCAACTCCGCGCCCGGCTTTGTGATACGGCTTAGCTTAGTGGCATTAGGGTCGCACATCGATTCGATGCTTCCGGATTCAAAGCAGCGCCTCCGGCATCGCCGGGTGGGATTTGTTGGGCCGGCCCTGCGGGCGCAGCGTCGCCTCCAGCCCGAGTTGTTTCGCCGTTCGTGCCTGCCAGAGGTCCGAGCCAAATGGACAGGATCGTTTAACACTTTGCCGCAGTGCTGACAGTTCCATTTCCGACTGGGCCTCGTTGACAAACGCCAGCCAATCGGATGGCGTTTCCAGCGGCCAGTCGCCCAAGAGGTCCAGGGCCCATGCGGTTGGTTCTCCGCCACAGGCCTGCCCAATGCCAGTGCTCGGCGCGGGGCACAAGTTTGGCCCGCAGGGGATTGCGCTTGACGTAGCGCAACGCGATCAGGAGGTGTGGATCGCTCTGGATGGGGAAGCTCTTGAAGCGTCCCTGGTAGATATGTCCGGTGCCGGAGGTGTGGCAGTGGGCGTGATACGCGCTGGGTGTGAGTATTGGTCACCCACCGCAGCCAGCGTGAAAGATCGCCGTCGGATAGCGGCCAGAGGATCATGTGCCAGTGATTCGGCATCAGGCAGTAAGCGCAAATGCGCATCGGCAGACGCTGCGAGCCTTCGCTCATGATCCGCTCGAAAGCGGCGTAATCCGCATCCTTGTGAAAGATATGGGCGCGGCCGGCCCCGCGATTGCAGACGTGATAGACGAAACCTCCGGGCACGTTGCGTGGACCACGCGGCATAGCGATAATCTAATGTGGCGACATCGGTCCTCGCAACGAAATCGATGTGCGACCCTTTGCTTTGCCACGTTGTTGGCGGCCAGCGACGATCGGCTCCTGGTGCGTTGCCTATGCGTTCTCATACGGTTTGTGATCAACGGGTGGGCCGGCAGATCTTGCGGGCATGGGCGAGCGTGCGTCCGCCTGGAGCGCAGGGCTTCATCCCGATGGGTATGGATGACGGATGGGGATCGGTTCGGGCAGGCGGCGCGGGGGGCTGGCAACTGCACCGGTGAGCCGCAAGGTTGTGCTGGAGGCGGGGGGCGCCTGGCGGGCGGAGGCGGATGGGAAACCTGGTTTCGCGTTTCTTTGACGTGTGGGAGCAGGGGGCGGTCGGGGATGGCAAGACGCTGGATGCGGCGGTGGTCATTCTGGGGGGGGGTAACCTTTGGCCGCTTTGCTGCTACGACAAATTGTCATGTTCGGACCACCATGTCGTCAGATCGGGCAAAAACGGGGTCGGCGGCCGGGTGGGGAGGGTACGGTACTACAACGGTGAGAGTACGGTGTGAGTCGGGAGCCGAATCGGACGCAACACAGGAGCACAACATCCTGTTTTGCCGTGTTTTCACGGACGGGCTCGGGGCCGGATTGCCTGGATGAGAAGGGCCGTGGCCGTGCCCTTTCCGGCCCATTGCGGGGTGCGGAAAGTGCATAAGACGCTCCAGGTGACTGTCTTTTTCGCCCACGGCATGGTGGTCTGCGCTCGGTGAACCGCATCTGTAATTTGGCCGGCGGGGTCGTCACACTGCCCGCATGAAGAGCAATTCACCTCCCGCGGGCAAAGGCCCGCATCGTGATCCGGCCAGGGAGCGGTCCTGGCGTCGGCTTCTGAAGCAATTCGCCGCCTGCTGATTCGAGGCGGATGCGATCGCGATCTGCTCCGGACGTCCTTGCCGTGCTGGGGGGCTGAGGTGCCGGTTCTGCCCATGAACATGGCACTGGCGACCCCCAAGTCTGACATTTTGACGCGAGCGCGTTTGCACGGTGTGGGTACGGGGAGGGTACGGTGTGAGCCGGTCGTGAACCGGTTGTTTTGCACAAGCGGATGTCACTATGTCGTAGGGGCTCCGTCGAGCCGTTTCTTTGCGAAGTTGCGGCGGAGGCGGGGCGCCGAAGCGGCAAGATGCGACGCGGCAAGGCGACCCTGATGCATTGCACCGGGATGGCCTGGTGGCAGAGGAGTACGCGGGCGGCGTCGGGTGGATCGGCGATGATGGGGACAGATCGGTGGGATGTGCGGTGCCAACGATTGCAGGCATCGTTCTCCATGGGAACGCCGATGGGTGCGGGCAAGACGCTGGCCGGGCAGTGGCGGTATGACCATCCAGGCCGCGGCACGAGACAGGCGCAGCACGGTCCGGCGCGGCGGCCGGGGGCCAACGAGCAGATCCAGGCGATCCTGCGGCCGGGTGCGTCTGCGCTGCGGCCGGACGGCGGGGATGGGAACCGGGCGCATCGCAAGCATGACCAGCAGAATCGGCCGAGGGGGCTCGTTGCGCTGAATCGTGCGCTGGGCCGGCGCTGAGGATGCGTTGCCGGCGCCCCGGGGACGCCCTTGGTTCGCGCGGATTGGAAATCGGCCAAAGCAGGGGGGAGCGGTCGGGATGCGCGAGGTGTTGCGTGCGGGGTGCCCCCGCGTGACAATCCGGAACCTTTTCGAGAATGCGAACCCGAAGCTCGGCGCGATTGGCCGGTACGGAGAGGTCCGGCTTGATGCCGCCGGGTGAATCAAACGCGTTGTTCGTCGAGCGATTCTCTTTTGCCCGCGCCTATGGCTCGGCGGCGTTGCCCGGCATATCGCATCAGCAGACGGTGCCGGATCGGCGGTGATCCTGCAATGGCTTTGGAGGTTTTGTGCACGCCAATTTTTCGGGTTTGGACTACGGAATCCTGATCGGCTACGTCCTGATCACCGTCACCCTGGGTCTGTGGTTTGCCCGGGGCCAGAAGAGCGTCGAGGGCTACTACCTGGCGGAGCGGTCCGCCCCGTGGTGGGCGGTGGCCATCTCGATCATCAGCTCGGACACCACCGCGATCACCTACATGGGGTGCGCGGCGCTGCTGTTTACCGAAGACCTGCAGTTGCTCACGAGCAATCTGGCAATCCCGCTGGCGGCTATGTTCGTAGCCCTGGTGTTCGTGCCGTACCTGGCCCGACTGAAGGTGTTCACGGTTTACGAGTACCTGGAGCACCGCTTCAACGTCACGATCCGAAGTGTCGCCTCCGGCCTCTTCTTGCTGACCCGCAGCAGCCATCTGTCGGTGGCGCTTCTACGTCGCGTCGCTGGCCCTGTCGCAGGTGGTTGGCATTCCCCTCTGGGTGGCGCTGCTGATTCTCGGTGGTCTGACCACGCTGTACACCGTCTTCGGCGGGATGAAGGCCGTCATCTGGACGGATGTGATGCAGTTCTTCGTGCTGATGGGTGGCGCCATAGCCGTGCTGGTGGGCGTGGCGATGGCCTTTCACTGGCACCTGGGGGCGATCTGGCATACGGCTTCGCACCCGCCGCCGGGACCGGTGCCCTGGCTTGCGGGTAAGTCGGATACCGTCAATCACACGCGGCTGGTGAGTTTCGGCCCCGGGATCTATGAGATGAGCATCTGGATCGTGATGATCAGCACCTTCCTGCAGGTCGTCGGTTCCTATGGCAGCGACCAGGTGCTGGTCCAGCGTTACCTGGCCACCGGTTCACGCAAGCAGATGACGGCTTCGCTGATTGGGGGGGGATTGCTGACACTGCCCGTGAACGTCATCCTCTACGGCACGGGCGTTTTTCTCGTGGCCTACTACCACCATTTCCTGCATGCTCCCGGCCACGCCTGGGTTGGCAAGCTGACCAACCCGAACGAAGTGATGACGGACTTCCTCAGTCACGGATTGACAAGCAGCATGGGAGCAATCGTCATTGCCGGGCTCTTTGCCGGGACCATGTCCAGCTTTTCAGCAGGTTTGAACTCGCTGAGCACAGCCACTTACGTCGATTTCCTGACCCGCCTGGGCCGAAAGGACAAGACCGAGCATAGGGGTGTTCTCCACGCCAAGCTGGTCACGTTTGCCTGGGGGCTGGTGATCATCACGGGTGCGCGTCTGATTGGCGTGGGAGAAAAGCAGGACACGATCATGAAGATCCTGAACGAGGTGATGAGCCCCTTCGCCGGTCCCTTGTTGGGCATGTTCCTGCTCGGCATGCTCTCGCGGCGAGCGAATGGTTTCGGGGTCATCGCAGGCGCAGCGGTGGGGCTGGTCGCGACGGTCTGCGTCATCCGATATACCGAGATCCACTGGCTGTGGTACCCCGTGGTTGGCACGCTGGGCGGCCTGGTGGCCGGGTACATCCTGAGCCTCGTGGCCGGATGCTTCTGGAGCGATCCGCCTTCCGCCACCGACGAGCAGCATGGCTTTGAGGTGATCAGCGATGCCGGTTCGACGACGGAGTTGCAGAACGCACAGCCAACGGCCGGATCTGTCGGCGGCGAGACGGAGACCTCGATCTGATGAGCACCGAGGCGCAAGATCCGGGCGCACAAGCGACAGGCGGGGGCTCGGCGGGATGGTCGTTGTACGAACGGGCCAAGCGGGTGATTCCCGGCGGAACGCAGTTGCTCAGCAAGCGCCCCGAGATGTTTCTGCCGGGGGGCTGGCCGTGTTACTACAGCCGCGCCAAAGGCTGCTTTGTCTGGGACCTTGACGGTCGCCGGTACGTCGACATGACAACGTCGGGAATCGGCGCCTGCCTGCTCGGTTACGCTGATGACCAGGTCAACGCGGCGGTTAAGCAGGCGATCGATCGGGGCACCATGACCACGCTGAATGCCCCCGCGGAAGTGGAGCTGGCCGAGCAGCTTTGCCAGATCCACCCCTGGGCGTCGATGGCCCGGTATGCGCGGAGCGGCGGGGAGGCGATGAGCATTGCGGTGCGGATTGCCCGCGCCTGTACGGGCCGGGCAAACGTCGCGGTCTGTGGCTACCACGGCTGGGGGGATTGGTACCTGGCGGCGAATCTGGCGGAGGATCACGCGCTCGATGGGCATCTGCTGCCGGGGCTGGATCCGGCAGGAATCCCGCGGCAGCTAGCCGGGACGACCGTCACGTTCCGCTATAACAACGTTGCCGAGCTCGAAGCGGCGGCGCAGCGGGCATCGCCGCTGGCGGCAATCGTCATGGAGCCCATGCGCTGGATGAGCCGACCGATGGGTTTCTTGAGAAGGTGCCGCACGATGGCGGATCGGATGGGGGCGGTGCTGGTGTTCGACGAAATCACGTCGGCCTGGCGTCACTGCCTGGGCGGGGTTCACCTTCGTTATGGCGTGGCTCCGGACCTGGCGGTTTTCGCCAAGGCGCTTTCCAATGGCTACCCGATGGCGGCCGTGATCGGCACCGCAAACGTCATGCAGGCGGCGCAGGCCTCGTTCATCAGCAGCACCTATTGGACTGAAGCGATCGGACCGACGGCGGCCCTGGCGACCCTGAGGCGGATGCGGGATGTTAAGCTGAGCCAAGAGGTTATGCGGGCGGGAAGTCTGGTGCAGGAGGGATGGATGCGGCTGGCGAAGAAGCATGGGCTGGAGATCACCGTCGCCGGCCTGCCCGCCTGCTGTACCTTGGGGTTGAATTACGGAGCGATGTCTCAGGGACTGCGGACGTTGCTGACGCAGGAGATGCTGGACCGGGGGTATCTGGCGTATGGAACGTTCTATCCCACGCTGGCCCATAGCGATGAAGTCGTTAGCGGCTATCTGGAGGCGCTGGACGAAACGTTCAAGATGATTAAGAAGGCAGTGGATTGCGGGGACGTGACGTCACGGCTGCGCGGGCCGGTGGCCCATAGCGGCTTTGCCCGGCTGACTTGAGAGGTGGACACCGTATTTCGGGAGTTGATGTATGGCGCAGTTTGATGTTCTTGAGTCGGGGAACGTTATCCAACGAACCCCGGAGCATCCCAAGCCGCTGGCGGCGATGTCGCGATGCGTGGTCGCGGGCAATGGCGATATCCTGTGCACCTACCTGACCCAAGCCAAGCTGGGGTTGAATGATTTCGTTTCCGGTCTTTCCCGCTCGAACGATGGCGGACGGACTTGGAAAGAGCAGGGGCTGATCTGGCCTGACGTGACCGACTGGTCGATGGCGTGCAGTATTTCTCGCTCGCCGGAAGGCAGGCTCTTCCTGTTTGGGGGCCGCACGCACATCGATGTGCCCGGGGAAGTCAATTGGTCCGACCAGACGAAGGGCCTGAAGTCGAATGAACTCTTCTGGGCCTCTTCCGAGGATTGTGGGCACAAGTGGACGGCGGCCCGAGTCATTCCCATGCCCATACCGGGCGCCGCGGAATGTCCGGCCCCGATGCTCATCACCCGCTCCGGTCGGTGGATTGCGCCTTTCTCGCCTTACAACACCTTTGACCCGGCCTCGAGCGTCGATCGATCACAGGTTGTGGCGATCTACAGCGACGACCAGGGGGAATCCTGGCGACACGCCTCGATGATGCGATTTGAGGAGCAGCATTCAGGCGGGGCCGAGGCATGGGTGTGCGAGTTGAGTGATGGCCGGATACTCGGTTCGGCCTGGCATGCGGATCTGGCGGACCGCGAGGTCCCGGTGGAGTATCCCAACGCGTACGCAATCTCAGGCGACAAGGGCAAGACTTGGAGCAAGACGTGCTCCACGGGAATCCAGGGCCATACGACTGCGCTGACCGCGCTTGAAGACGGCCGCGCGATTCTTACCACGGTGCGCCGGCGGAAGGACGCGCCATCCGGAATCTGGCTGACGGTGGCCAGGCCCCAGCCGACGGATTTCGGGATCGAATCGGACCAGTGTGTGTGGTCGGTCGGGCGAGCGACGCAGGACGCCTCCGATCCCGGCCATGCCCAGTGGGTGAAGTTCAATTTCGGTGAGCCCAGCGTCACCCGCCTGCCTGATGGGACGTTCCTCCTGGCGTTCTGGTACGCGGAGGATTCACATTCGGGCATCAAGTACATCAGGTTGAAGATGATCGAATAGACGGCTACGGCCCGCCCCACGCCAGCACGAAGCGGCCGTGACCTGCCTCGATCTCTGTACCACTCACTATGAGAGTATTGCCTCGTTTTGGCTTCGCTTGCCCAGACGTAACGCAGGGCGAAGCCCGGAGCGGAGTGTGGGCAAGCCTCGCGTCCGGTGGAATTGAGATGAATCGCAGCTTGAAGGACTCGAACCTTCAACCTTCGGTTCCGTAGACCGACGCTCTATCCAATTGAGCTAAAGCTGCACGATGATCAATCGAAAAGATGATATGGGGGAGTTCCCGATCCGGCAACATCTTCGGGCCAATCGGGTGCAAGCCCCGACATCCGCCGTGGCGGGCGCAGGCCCGTCGAATCGGCTTCCTCCAAGGGGCCGGCACGGTTTGTATGCCACTTACCGACCGGCATCACGTGAAAACTAAACCTCATGGAGATCGAAGCGATCCAGGTTCATGACCTTGTCCCACGCCGCGATGAAGTCATGGGCAAACTTCTGCTGCGCATCCGAGCTTCCGTACACTTCGGCCAGGGCACGAAGCTGCGAGTTCGAGCCGAATACCAGATCGACGCGCGTCGCGGTCCATTTGAGTTCGCCCGTTGCGCGATCATGCCCTTCAAAGAACTCGGCATCCGGTGAGACTGGTTTCCATTGTGTCCGCATGTCGAGAAGGTTCGCAAAGAAGTCGTTTGTCAGCGACTCTGGCCGCTTCGTGAAGACGCCATGTTTCGACTGTTCGAAATTAGCATTCAAGACACGCAAGCCGCCGATCAGGACCGTCATCTCCGGTGCGGTCAGCGTCAGTAACTGGGCCCGGTCGATCAGCAGGTGCTCGGCAGGGACGGCGAAGCGCGTCTTGAGATAGTTCCGGAAGCCATCGGCGACCGGTTCGAGCACGGCGAACGAATCGACGTCCGTCTGCTCCTGCAAAGCGTCCACGCGCCCGCCGTGAACGGAACCGTCACCTCGAAGCCGGCATTCGTCGCCGCTTTTTCGACAGCAGCAGACCCCCCAGAACGATCAGGTCAGCCAGCGAGATCCGCTTGCCGCCGCTCTGTGCCTTGTTAAACCCCTTTTGGATTTCTTCGAGCGTCTTGATCACCTTCGACAGCTGCGCCGGCTCATTGACTTTCCAATCCTTCTGAGGTGCCAGGCGGATGCGGGCACCGTTGGCGCCGCCTCGCTTGTCGGAACCGCGGAAGGTTGACGCCGATGCCCAAGCGGTCGAGACCAATTCCGAAATCGACAGTCCCGAGCCCAGGATTGTCTTCTTCAGCGAAGCAATGTCCTTCTGGTCAACCAGCTTGTGATTGACTTCGGGAATCGGATCCTGCCAGATCAATTCTTCCTTCGGCACTTCTGGCCCGAGATAGCGGGCCCGCGGGCCCATGTCACGATGCGTCAGCTTGAACCACGCGCGGGCGAAGGCATCGGCGAGTTGATCGGGATGCTGGAGAAACTGCCGGGAGATCTTCTCGTACACCGGATCGAATCGCAGCGACAAATCGGTAGTCAACATCGTTGGCACGTGCTTCTTCGATGGATCAAACGCATCCGGGATGGTCGCGCCGGCTCCTTTCGCGATCCACTGCTGTGCACCGGCGGGGCTCTTGCTCAGCTCCCATTCGAAGCCGAAGAGGTTTTCGAAAAAGTTGTTGCTCCACTTTGTCGGCGTCTTCGTCCAGGTGACTTCCAGGCCGCTGGTGATCGCGTTCGGACCCGCACCGGTGCCGAAGCTGTTCTTCCAGCCGAAGCCCTGCTGTTCGATCCCCGCTGCTTCCGGCTCGGGACCAACATGTGTCGTCGGCGCAGCGCCGTGGGTTTTCCCAAACGAATGGCCGCCCGCAATCAGCGCAACCGTTTCCTCATCGTTCATTGCCATGCGGGCGAATGTGACCCGGATATCATGCGCCGCCTTGAGCGGATCGGGATTTCCGTCGGGCCCTTCGGGGTTTACATAGATCAGGCCCATCTGCACAGCAGCCAGCGGGTTCTCCAGCTTCTGGCTGTGAATTCTGCCGTCCGCGTCGTCGTCGGACGAGGTCACGCCGCCTTGTTTTTCGACGCCCTCAGATCCCTTGGCGTAGCGAATGTCGCCACCCAGCCAGGTTCTCTCGGTGCCCCAATAAACATCCTGATCCGGCTCCCACGTGTCTTCGCGCCCGCCACCGAAACCGAAGGTCTTGAAGCCCATCGTCTCCAGCGCGACGTTGCCTGCGAGGATCATCAAGTCGGCCCAGGAGATCTTCCGGCCATACTTCTGCTTGATCGGCCAGAGGAGCCGGCGCGCCTTGTCGAGGCTCACGTTGTCCGGCCAACTGTTCACCGGCGGCAAGCGCTGCTGTCCACGCCCGCCGCCACCGCGGCCATCGCCGGTGCGGTAGGTGCCGGCGCTATGCCACGCCATGCGAATGAAGAGGGGCCCGTAGTGACCGAAATCTGCCGGCCACCAATCCTGCGATTCGGTCATCACCTTCGCGAGATCCTTCTTGAGTGCCGCGAAATCCAGGCTCTTGAACTCCTTCGCGTAGATGAAGTCCATCTCCATCGGATTCGACTTGGCCGAATGCTGGTGCAGAAGCTCCAGCTTCAGTTGATTGGGCCACCAGTCGCGGTTGCCTGTGCCAAAAAACGTGTGTCTAACGTTGGATTTGGTTTCGGTTGACATGCGTTTACTCCTCTGATGGTTGCAGGATAATCGATATGGCATCCGGTACGCCATTGCAACCGCGATCGCCCGCGTTTAGTCGAAAAGCATCGGCTCGGGTGAAGCTGTCGTTGTCGCCTCGTGTTGCCGCCCGAAATTCCCCGAGCTCTGGTAGAGTTCGATCACCCGTGATAACCGATCCGCATCCTCAGGCCGCTTATCCCATCGAATCCGCTTGATTCGGGGAAACGCAGGGCATACCCACTGGCGTGTCGTTTGGACTTCTGAATCTGATCGCACGCGATCTCCAGCACAATCTTTGGCTCGACCATGCGAACGTGTCCCAATTGCTGCCGCGTCAGTTCAGTGAAAAGCTCTGTCAGCTGCGCGATCTCCTGATCGCTTACGCCGCTGTACGCCTTCCCCACATTCAACAGATGCGCATCCATAGTCTCCGGCTCCCGGTCCCAGACCGCAAACGTGTAATCGCTCAGCAGATTGCGTCGCTTGCCGTGCCCCGTCTCTGCTGCCGTCACCACACAGTCGATCGTCGGCAGGTGCGTCTTGAGCTTCAGCCAGGCGTGTCCCCGCCGCCCCGGCGAATACACAGAATTCGGGTCCTTCAGCACCAATCCCTCGTTCCCCGCCTCGCGGGCGTGCGCAAATTCCGCATCGATTTGGTCCGCGGACGCAATTTCGACAGCCTGACTCAGCAGCACGCCTCCATCGCCGTGCGTCGCAACCAACGCCTCCAACTCGCTGCGCCTTTCCCCCAGCGGCCGATCCATCAGCGGCTCCCCATCGCGATAGAGCACGTCAAACGCCACGAGCCGCAGCGGATTCTCCCGGATGGTCTTCGCCGAAAGCGCCTTGCGTCCCAACCGTCGTTGAATGTGCGCAAACGGCAGAACCTTCCCTTTCGCATAAGGCACAATCTCTCCATCCAGCAGGAAATCCCCCGGCAGCTGCCTCACCGCCTGTGTCACATCCGGATAGCTTTCGTCGCAACGCTCCATGGTGCGCGTGTAAATTGCCACTTCGTATCCCTGCTTGTGCACCTGTGCCCGAATGCCGTCGAACTTGTTCTCCGCGTAAAACGCCTTCCCCGCCATCGTCTCCGCTGCCTTCCTGGCATCCTCCTGCGGGGTCGCGAGCATGAACTGGATCGGATGAAACAGCCGAAAGCTTGCGCGCTCCAACGCATCATGTTTCGCCAAAACCGCCACCTCGCCCAGATCGCCGACCAAAAGTTGAGCGCGTCGCACCTGTGGGAAGGTCCGGCCGAACGCACCGGCAATCGCCTGAAGCAGCACACCCTCCTGAACCCCGGTGCGCATCTCACGGAAGATGAGCTTCGCCAGATATGCCGCCTCGCGCGGATCGGCGCAACGCTCGTAGAGATCGCGCAGAACCTCCCGCTTCCGTTTCTGATTCGAAGCTTCGGCCAGATCGTCGAAAGCCGCCGCAACGTCGCGAAGCAGCAGTGGCTCATTCTTTGGTACCATCGGTCCGCGCTCTGCCTCAGAGGCGCGAAAGTGCCTGGCCAATCTCGCCGGACTTTGCTACCAGATCGTGATACACCAGCGGGTCCAGTTGAAGCAGATCGAGTATTACCCGGCTGACTTGCACCCAGCCGACATTCAGCACCCGCACGCGATCGATGCCCGAGGTCCAGCCGGCAACAAACCGCACTGCCAGCCGCAGATCCTCATCCGACAGCGTCCGGAAATACTCAGCCAGAATCGCCTGCTTCCGAAGCTTTTTCGTGGTGGCCGCCGCCGCATCATTCGTGCGCAAAGTGAATGAACGATGCGCCCTTCACGCGATATTTTAGGCAAGATCCCGATGCGATCGCCTCGGCAAAACCCACCGCGGTGAGGCTGATTGGCGTGGGTTTTCCTGTTAACATCCGCCGCCATGCCACGTCCACGCGTCTATACGCGAACCCGACACCTGCTGATGCAGGTCATTATGTGGATTGTCTTTGGGGCAACCTTGGCGGCCGCGGCTTTCCTCGTTCGCAGCCAGCGGCTGGCACACCAGATCAAGCTTGTGCCCCAGCCGACGGCCACACCTGGCATCACCGTTCACCTGCCGCTGGGCTGGCGTGTCCAGCATCGCGCCGCCGCGTCCGGTGAGATTCTCGTCGCGGATGAACCCGGCCGCACCGGGAGGTCGCTCAGCATCTACCGCCAGACGTTGATGCGCCCGCTGTCACCGATCGAGTTCCTGGCCTCCGCCTTCGGCATTGATCTTCGCGCTGACCAGGATCCGTCCCTGGATGATCTCGATGCCGCGATCGAGCCCACTTCCTTTGGGAAGTATGCCGGAATCATCATGAGCACGGAGGTGTCGATTCCCGGTCATGGGGATCAGGATTCGCGAAAGGAGGTTTATGCCGCCGCCGTCCTTCCTTCCGGCCATGCGCTGGCGATCCGGCTTCAGGGGGTTGGGGGTCTGACTGGAGGCGACCTGGGCGTGGTGGATCAGGTGGCGCGCTCGATGACGATTGGCGGCGAACCATCGATCGCGCCCGCGGGCCAGCCGATTGCCCTCGCCAACGGCATGACGCTCAAGGCTCCGCCGGGATTTCAACTGATCGAAAACCGCGATCCCAATCTCACGCGCCGCCGGCTCTGGTACACGCCGGTTTCCGGCGCGACGCATCCGCATGTCCGCTGGGCTTCAATCGAGCTCATTCCCTGCATGCTTCCCGATCCGGACACGGCCAGGGTGCGGCCGCAGACCGAGGTGCTGACGATGCTCATTTCGCGCGATTCCGGCTGGCGCGGGGCCGAGGTGAAACCGCAGGGCCCGCATGCGTTTTCCGCGGACATGCCGATCGAGCAGGCGGCGATCATCTTTCCCACGCTGCGCGTTCCTGATGGCAAGTCCCTCCGGCACAGCTTTGCTGGCCATCATCCGGGGTTCCGGCACGGACCTGGAGAGCTATTGGAATGATCTGCGTGGAAGCGTCACCTTCGCGGGAGGCTTGCCGATGGAAGCCCTGGAAAAGGCCGGCGCCGCCGAGGTCCATCGCCTGCACCAGGTTCCCCTCGACACGCTGGTGTCGAATCGACACGAGCAATGGTGGCTCTGGGCGAACCTGGCGGACCAGCCCCGTTTTGGATGGTCGCATATTAAATGGTCGCCGGACGAGTTGCTGGCGGATGCGGAGCGACATTTCCGCCTGTCCGACGATCGGGTTGTCAGCATTGCCGAAGCCTTCAGCGGGTCGGAGGACTGGAACCGTTTCGATTCCAACTCAACCTGGACTGAAGTCTCCGAGGATGAGCCGGGCATTCGGATTCGCCAGCAGTTCAAGCTGCGCGGCGATGAGCTTTCGCTGATCGCAAGCAGTCCGACCAGGACGCTGGCACAGTGGACAGAGAAGGCCTCGGCGAACTTCGTCGCCGGCGCCCTGCTGGGGCACCTGATTCCCAGGCTGTCGGCGACGCCGATGGTGCTTGAAACCGACGCCTTCATCGGTCAGGAATTGGCCGCGCCGCTCTGCCCGGTGGCGGTGATCGTCCGGCCTCAGCCCGGCGGCACGACGAGAGCTGCTACCCGGCCGCTGCGGGTCGTGACGGTGGAGATCAACGGCACCGGGGAACTGTCGCGCTGGCACATCGCGCCCGATGGCCGCGTGGAATCGGTGGATTTTGCCGGCGACATCCAGCGCCAGGAAAGCTCGCAGCGCGAGATCAAGCTGGAGTTTGCGGGCGATCCGGCGATGCTGCAACCTTAGCGCAGGCGCAGCCGAAGCGTTCCACCCAAACCGTCGGAGCCAAAGAAGCAGCCTTCCCACCGCGTCAGGCGCCAGCGCGCGTAGTCGCGAAAGATTTTCACCACGAAGAACATGAAGACCACGATTCAAACACCGAAGCCGGGATTGCCGCGGCCGGAACTCTGGATGTCCCCACTGGGCGTTCGGGCGGCGTGAATTCTTCACCTTTCCGCTCTTTCCGCGTCGATGTGCGACCCTGATGAATTTCTCCTATTCGTCGTCCTTATACGCCCGGTCGGTTTGCCGGTTGCCAAAAGGTAAGCTGATACTCGACTAAGGCTTCGAACGGGCCTTCGTCAAAGTCCACGGTGAACGTCCGCGCTGGGAAGTCATGCTTTAGCTTCACCGCATAGATGTCCTTTAGAACCCTACCGAGATAGATCAGCTGTTCCCGTGTCGCCTCGCCTGCTGCGTGATAGAACAAGTCAAGAATGTGCTGGTGGTTCATGACAGCTTCGACAGCGGCGCGGTCACCATTACAGGACGCCAAGAAATCGCTGTAAGTGGTGGGCGAGAATCCTGCAAACAGCACGCAACCATCGTGCTCGACGAACGATGGCCAGAACAATCGGGTGAATGCGATCGCCAATTGGAAATCGCCCTTGCAGCCGAGCCAGCTGTCGACATCGATGCCATTGCCGTTGTTCCAGTCCGGCAGTTCGGGGATCAGTTGTGAGTAGTCAATGGGCATGCGAAATCAAATGAAAGCTCGAAACGGGACAGAATTAGACGCCAGCGCGGCAGATCAATCAATCCGTTCCCCGCCAGGGGGATGGGTCGGGTGAGCGGGATTGCCGACCGCAGGACCGGCGGCGACGACGCCGCTGCGCGGAGCCGTGGATAACATCGGAAGTGGTATCAGCCCCCGGATTGCGGCGGACTTCGGCGAGCCCATTCGAGCTGCGGGAATTCTTCACTTTCCGCTCTTTTCGAGTCGATGCGCGACCCCTGAATTTCCCAAAGATGCCGCTCTGGCGCCCGGTCCCCCGGTGCGCCGACCTTCATTGAACGCCGGCAAATGGTGGCAGATCCTCACACAGCCGCCGAATATCCAACAGCAGGTCGAGGTGCCGGAGAGGGAAGAGGTGGGGTAGGTGTGCGAGGACGCGCCCTCGCTTTGGCAAGGCTGCTATAATCAAAAGACCGCTGCCGCTGCTATGGTTCAGCCGATCAAGCGATTCTCGCTGGGGGAGCACATCGGTCCCCGAGAGACATGGGGCACCACCTCTGAACTGTTTGTGGACCATGCGGCCACCGGCCGACGAATTCCGGGATTGCTAATCGAGGGCCAGTACGCCTGCGACGCCGGCTACGTCCTGATCATGTCCTACGACTGCTCCTTTGAAGAATCGCTAACGTTTCTGCTTCTCGACCCCGAGTTTCGCATCGTGAGCGAGCGCACACTGGAAGCCATGTACAACTCATACCTTCTCATGAAGAACTACGTCATTGGCGATAACGACATCGGTCTGGAGTTGGCGGGGGAGGATCGGCCATGGACGCTTAAGGTTCGCCCAAACTCTTGGCCATCCTTTCGACGCCTCCGGATACGGCGACCGGCGATCTGGGATAGGTAATGGAGTTACCGGAAACAGGGCTCTAACGGCTGAGCCGTCATTAACGAACCGTGCGCCTGGCTCATTCTCACTGGTACCATTTCGTGGGTTTCGTGATTTCGTAGTTCAATTCTCTGTGTCTTCTCCGTGATCTCCGGGAGCTCTGTGCTGAATGTGCTGATTCGCTACTCCCCCGGGATGTAGCTGATCACACCATCAAACGGGCTGCTGGCGGTGGCGTAGCGCTTTTTGGCGATGCGGCCGGAGCGGTAAGCGAGGTGGCCGGATTCCAGCGCCAGTCGCATGGCGCGGGCCATGGTCACCGGGTCTTTGGCGTGGGCGATGCCGGTATTTAACAGCACGCCATCAGCGCCCAGTTCCATCGCGACCGTGACATCTGATGCCGTGCCGACGCCGGCATCCACGATCACGGGGTAGTGCGGATCATGCTCCTTGAGAAGCTCCAGGCAGAGCGAGATATTCAGCGGATTGAGCACGCCCTGGCCGGAGCCGATGGGCGAGCCGGCGGGCATGACGCTGGCGGCGCCGGCTTCCTTGATCCGCACCGCCGAGCGCGGGTCGTCGCTGGTGTAGGCCAGCACGGTGAAGCCCTCCTTGGCCAGCTCCTTTGTGGCCTCGAGGGTGCCGACCGGATCGGGCAGGAGCGTCTTCTTGTCGCCGAGGACCTCGAGCTTCACCCAGCCAGCGCCCTTGTTGCCCTGCTTCTCCAGCAGCTCCCGGCCCAGCAGGGCGACGCGGATCGCGTCCTCGGCACTGAAGCAGCCGGCGGTGTTGGGCAGGATGATGTACTTGTCCAGGTCCAGGTAATCGAGCAGCGATTTGTCTTCCTTGTCGATCAGCCGCTCGCGGCGGACGGCCACCGTCACCACCTGGCAGCCCGAGGCAGCCAAGGCCTCGCGCATCACGTCGTAGCTTGCGTATTTGCCTGTTCCCACGAAGAGGCGGTTGCGGATCTCGTAGTCGCGGATCTTGAGAACTTCACTTTCCATGACGCCCCCATTCTAATTAGAAGCGCACGATTCTGCGACACCAACGAGCCGCGATCCCGGCGCGCCGGAATTGTTCCGTCGCGAGATGACCGCTCCCTCACGGTCGCGGCTCGTCATAACCATCGCACCATCGGTCGCCGAATCATGCGCTGCTATTTTTGCCCCATCGAATTGCGTGCGAACCTACCGGATGCCCAGTTCGCCCAGAATCTCCAGCACATCCGGCAGCTCCTTCTGCCAGAGCCATTGCGGCTTCACGTACCAGCCGGGGACGACGGATGAGGCGATCCTGCCCTCCTGCTCGGCGATGACCTGGTACTTGCCGTCCCTGAGCGCATAGACCTCGACCCGCTGCGACATGGGATCGACGATCCAGTATTCGCGCACGCCGGCGGCCTCGTATTCGAGGTATTTTTCGCGCCAGTCGCGGGCTTCGCTTTCGGGCGAGACGATTTCGATGGCCAGATCGGGCGCACCTTCGAAATGAGTTGATTGCAACTGGTAGAGCCGATCTTTGGCAACGAACATGACGTCCGGATCGCGACGGGCAATGCCGATGTCTTTGCCAGTCATGCGCGAAGTAAACTGCGGACCCAGCGCTTCGCCCAATTGATGGCGCGTCGCGTAATGGTGTAACAAGCTGCGCAGCCACCATTGCAGGCGATCATGCTGCAATCCAATTGGCGACATGATGATGACCTTCCCGTTGACCCATTCCGCATTGCGCACGCCTTCATGCCGGCACCACTGGACAAACTCCTCCTCGCTCATCCGCCGGGGCTGCGGCGGGCGGTCGCGGTTGAGTGTTTGAGCATTCAGCGTGGCCATTGCTGCTCCGATCAATTGTACGCCATCTGGCGCCATGATGCGTCGAACTTAGCCCGTTAGTCCGGCGATTTCGGTGAAGCGGTCTTTCAAGTCTGGGTAGAGTTTGTCGTACGTGTGGAACAGGACATCGTAGCGCTGGGCGGTCTTGGGCTTGGGGCTGATCCTGGCGGTTTGCTTGATCGAACGCTTGCAGGCTTCTTCGACGGTTTTCCACATTCCGGTGCCGACGCCGGCCAGTAGCGCGACGCCGTAGGCGGGGCCTTCGCTGGCGTTGGTCAGGACGATGGGCTGGTTGTAGATGTCGGCCTGGAGCTGGCGCCAGAAGGGGCTGCGGGCGCCGCCGCCGGAGGCGCGGACCTGGGTGATGGGGACGTTCATCTCGCGCATGATCTCCAGGGCATCGCGCATGCCGAAGGTGACGCCTTCGAGGAGCGAGCGGATCAGGTCATGGCGCGTGGTACGGGCGGTGATGCCGATCCAGCCGCCGCGAGCGCAGGGGTCGGGGTGGGGGCAGCGCTCGCCGGTGAGGTAGGGGAGGAAGAAGAGGCCCTCGCTGCCGGCCGGGGCGCGCTCGGCGGCGGCGACCAGCAGCTCGTAGGGATCGACCTTGCGTTTTTTCGAGCGGGCGACCTCGTCCTGACCGAGCGTGTTGCGGAACCACTGGAAGGAGCCGCCGGCGGCGAGCATGCAGCCGAAGACGCACCACTTGCCGGGGACGGCGTGGCACATGGTGTGGACGCGGCCGCGGGGATCGCGTGTGGGCTCGTCGCTGTGGGCGAAGACGACGCCGCTGGTGCCGAGGGTGGCGCTGACGATGCCGGAGAGGACGATGCCGTTGCCGACGGCGCCGGCGGCCTGGTCGCCGCCGCCGCCGACGACGGGGGTTCCCTCGGCCAGGCCCAGGGCTTTGGCGCCGGCTTTGTGGAGCGTGCCGGTGACCTCGGGGGATTCGTAGAGGCGCGGGAGCAGGGACTTGTCGAGCTGGAGCTTGGCGAGCAGGTCATCCGACCAGCGGCGGTTAACGACATCCAAGAGGAGCATGCCGGAGGCATCCGAGACTTCGGTGGCGTATTCGCCGGTCATGCGGTAGCGGATGTAGTCTTTGGGCAGAAGGACGTGCCTGACCTTGTCCCAGACGCGGGGCTCGTTCTGGCGCACCCAGAGGATCTTGGGTGCGGTGAAGCCGGTGAGAGCGGGGTTGGCGACGAAGTCGATGAGCTTTTCGCGCCCACCGGCGAGGTCGGTGATCTCCTGGCATTGGCTGGCGGTGCGCTGGTCGTTCCAGAGCAGGGCGGGGCGCAGGCGCGCTCGCCATCGGCGAGGAAGACGGAGCCGTGCATCTGGCCGGAGAGGCCGATGCCGGAAATGTCGGCGGGTTTGACCTTGGCCTTCTTGACGATGGCCTTGGTGGCTTTGCAGGTGGCCTGCCACCAGTGGTCGGGATGCTGCTCGCTCCAGCCGGGTTTGGGCTGGGAGATGGGATGCTCGGCCATGGCGGTGGCGAGGACCTTGCCGCGGTCATCGCAGATGAGTGTCTTGGTGCCGCTGGTTCCGATGTCGATACCTAAGAGATAGCCCATGTGGGATTGGCCTCCTTGGATGAGGAGTATAAAGGGTCTGTGGGGCGGGTTCGATGGGGGCGGGGGGGGCGACCGGGGGGCGACGTGGCGGGTTCGGCGGGGGGGGGCCGGAGGGGCGTTGGCGGGGCGGGGGAAGGCATGCAGGCAAGGGTAAAGAATGGTGGAAGAGCGAGCTGTGGGTCGGCGTCATTCTTGAGGCATTGGGCCTGATGGCGGTGTCCTCGACATCATCTCTTGTCGAGAATTGCTCTGGCGATGAGCAGGGGCGGTCTTTTGCGCCAATCTTTTGCACGGTGGTACTACGGTGTGGGCACGCTGTGACCCGGTTGTTTTGCACAAGCGGAATTCGACAGGTTTTAAGGGTGCTCTTCAGTCGGTTCCTGGAGAATCTGCGGGGAATGAGGACGGATGGGAATCGCGGGCAGGGCCTCGGCATGCAGCCCTCGGGCCGCGGAGCAGGCAACAGGTATTGGAGTAAGCAGGCGCAGTCGCCCGCGCTGCATGCGGATGCTCCCGGCCACCAGATCGGCACGGCAGGATTGGCCGCCGAGGATGTCGTCAGGCACCCATTGGAACTCGGCGAGGCGCCTGGTGAACCGGCAGAGCGCAGTTCCGCGCCGGGCGCGGGAGGACATTTCAGATAGACGGTCTGATCGCCGCAGAGTCTTGCGCGTCAATGTGCTGGGGCGAGGTGCCTTTCGCTCTCGGGGCGGGGACGACGTGCAGGCGATGCGTGCGTCGCCGCTACGGGACTATCGCTCAGGGTTATCGCGTGTGATTTGCCCCCGCGCAGCTGGGGTTTTATGATCTGCCGGCTATGGCGCTGGGAATGATCGAGCAGATCGGGCGTAACACCAACAACGCGATGGCGATGCTGGGGGATTTTACGATCTTCGTGGGGCGGACGTTCCGCTGGCTGGCGACGTGGTGGGCGCGGTGGAAGAACGTGCGGCTCCTGCCGCCCCTGATGTTCGAGGTGGGGGTGAGGTCGGTGCCGGTGATCAGCCTGACGGGGGCGTTCATCGGGATGGTGATGGCGGTGGAGACGTTCAGCCAGTTCAAGGCGATCGGGCAGGAAGAGCAGATGGGGAGCGTGATCGCGCTGTCGGTGGTGAAGCAGATCGGGCCGGTGCTGGCGGCGGTGATGCTGGCCGGGCGGATTGGCGGGGCGCTGACGGCGGAGCTGGGGACGATGAACGTGACGGAGCAGCTCGATGCCCTGCGGGTGATGGGGGCGGACCCGATCCGTTACCTGGTGGTGCCGCGGTTTCTGGTGTGTTTGCTGCTGCTGCCGATTTTGACGTGCTACAGCGATTTAACCGGCATCCTGGGCGGCTGGCTGGTATCGGTCAAGGGGCTGGGGATTCCGAACGCGCCGTTCTGGGCGAATGCCGCGCGCGGGGTGGAGACCTGGCAGATCATGGAAGGGATCTTCAAGTCGTTCTTTTTCGGCGGGGCGATTGGGCTGATCAGCTGCTATAAGGGATTTACCTGCGGATCGGGGGCGAGCGGGGTGGGACGGGCGTGCACGGAAAGCTTCGTGCTGTCGTTCATCGCGATTATCGTGCTGAACTTCTTCTTTGCGCAGGTTTCGCAGGACTGGTACATGACGCTGTTCGGGACGCGGACCTTGTTCGGTTAGATTGGCGGGGGAACGGATGATCCAGTGACGACGACCGAGACAGTACCGTATGATCGTGCACGCGTCCGTCCTGAAGTGAAGGATCCAATCGTCCGTCCCGCGATGGCCCTGATCGAACTGAACAACCTTTCGAAGCGTTTTGGCCGGCTGATCGTGCTGCGGCACCTGAACCTGTCGATCGAGAAGGGGCAGAGCATCGTCATCATCGGGACGAGCGGGACGGGGAAGAGCGTGCTCTTGAAGCATATCGTGGGGCTGCTGAGGCCGGATGAGGGGGAGGTTTATTTCGACGGGCAGCGCATCGACAACCTGCCGGAGCGCGACCTGATGAAGCTCCGGGAGCGGTTTGGATTTCTCTTCCAGATGGGAGCGCTGTTCGACTCACTGACGGTGGAGGAGAACATCGGGTTTCCGGTGATGGAGCACACGAACAATTCGAAACAGGAGATCGACCGGATCGTGGACGAGAAGCTGCGGCTGGTGGGGCTGCCGGAAGTGCGGAAGAAGATGCCGATGGAGCTTTCGGGCGGGCAGCGGAAGCGCGTGGCGCCTGGCGCGGGCGATCGCGATGAACCCGGAGGTGATCCTCTACGACGAGCCGACGACGGGGCTGGATCCGGTGCGGGCGGACGTGATCAACGAGCTGATCCTCAAGCTGCAGCGGGAATTGAGGGTGACGAGCATCGTGGTGACGCACGATATGGCCAGCGCGTTCAAAGTGGCGGACCGGATCGTGATGCTGCACGAGGGGCGGGCGATCTTCGACGGGTCGGCCGAGCAGATCAAGACAACCGACAATGCGGTGGTGCGGCGGTTCGTTACGGGCGCTGCGGATGAAGGGGAGCTGGCGAGTTTGAAGATGTAACGGGGAGGTTGATCATGGCATCGACCGAGGCGGTGGGGGCGGCGACGGTGACTTTGGCGATGTGGCCGGATTGCAGCGTGAACTGGCCGGCGACGCGCTTACCGTCGGTGGTCTGGCAGACGACGACGGGCTGGTGGTTGGGGGGCGACGCGATCCAGAAGCGGGTGCCGCGTTTTTCGAGCTGTGTGAGATTCTCCAGGGCAACGTCAAAGACGCTTGAAGGGAGCCAGTCGCGGGGATCGAAGCGGTAGGCGCTGGAGGTCACCGCTTTGGCGAGCTCATCGATGGAGCTGAAGTGCTGGTGGACGGCGTAGGCGCGGCCGAGGACACCTGTGAGGGTTTCGAGCGTGGCGCGGGCGTAGGCGTCGTCGGTGGAGCCTTCGGGGAGGTTGAGCCAATACTGGCGCCATTTGGCTTCGAAGCCTTCGGTGCCGCCGAAGTTATTGTTCCACGCGTCCGGGGCGGAGCGGTGGTTGCCGATGTCGCGCATGAAGCCGATGAAGGCATGCTGGTACTTGCCGTTATCGGCGTGGGCGAGGAAGTGGACCATGGACCAGGCCTGGTCGTAGTTTGCGACGGTGAGCTTGTCGTTCCAGGTTGCGTGGGAGAGGTTCATCATCTGATTGACGGATCGGAATTTGTCGGCGGCGAGCTCGCGCTTGATGCGGCGGAGGCGCCAGTCGGGGACGATGCCGGTGACGAAGCCGTCGCCGGTGAAGATGCCTTCGCCGAAATACTCGGCGAGTCCTTCATTGGCCCAGACGGGGATATCGCCGCCGATAACGGCGGCGGCGAACTGGTGGAAGCCTTCGTGCTGGACGACATGCCAGGTTTCGGCGGGATTGTCGCCGACGAATGCCATCAGCAACTGGCTGGAGCGGTCAAAGATGCCGGCGGAGTCTTTGAGACCACCGGCGTCGAGATAATCCTGTTCGTGGGCGAAGAGGTAGAAGGGGAGTCGCTGGTGGATGGAGCCGGCGAAGTCTTTGGTGCGCTCGTGGTAGGCCTCGGCCATGCGGGTCATGCGCAGCTCAGCCTCGCGGACCTGAGGGAGGGGCAGATCGCTGTAGATGGTGTAGTAGCGGGTTGGGTAAGTGGGCATGGCGACGCGTCCGCCGTTGGCAGCGAAGGTGAGTTCGGCGGCGAGTGCGCTGAAAAGGAAGCCGGCGAGGAAGGCGCATCGCATCAGGGCATTGTAGAGCGCGCTACGAGGATTGTGATGGCGTGGACGGGCAGTTTGGTGGCAGCAGAAGGCGCGTACGCCTAGACTGAGGTGCTGGCTTTGGAGAGACTGACGTGTGGCACGCGCGCTTGAATCGCCGGGCCGGGCCGACTACAAGGCTGCGAACGCGGAATGACGCCTTATCGCCGAAACATCATGGTCGGAGTGACGATGCTGGGGGCATTAATCATTCTGGCGTGGATGATTCTGCAATTTGGAGATCGACCTGCGAGGCTGTTTGCGCCGGAGACGATGCCGATTACGCTGGTGACGGAGCGTGCCGACGGGATTGCGGAGGGGTCGAGCGTGACGTATCGGGGCGTTCCGGTGGGGCGGGTGGGTGCGGTGAAGCTGACGTCGGACGATGAGCACGTGGAGATTACGGCCAATGTCGAGAAGCTCCAGCCGCCGCTGCCGGCGAACCTGGAGGGAGTGATCCATGCGCAGGTGTTCGGCGGGAGCGGATTGCTGTCGCTGCAGTTGACCGGAGAGAAGCCCCAAGGGGAACTGAAGCCGGAGGCGAAGCTGCCGGCGCATTACGCGGGGCTGGGGTTGTTGCCGCCGGAGTTCAAGCAACTGGCGACGGAATTGCAGTTGACGGCGCATCAGTTCCGGGAATCGAACATCGTGGGCCATCTGGATCAGCAGGTGCAGAAGGCGGGGGCGATTCTTGATTCGGTCAACACGATTGTCTCGGATCCGCAATTGCGGGACAACGTGAAGGTGGCAGTGGCGAATATCCGCGAGGCATCGGGAAGGGCCGCGGCGCTGGCACAGCAGCTTCAGCAGACCACCAGGCACGTGGACACGACGGTGGTCAATACCAACCAGCACATCGACGTCATCTCGCAGCAGTTGAATGACCGCATGGAACAGATCGGCAAGATGCTGGGTCACCTGGAATCCATTACCGCAAAGATTGACGCCGGGAAGGGGACGGCCGCGGCGCTGGTCAATAATCCGCAGCTTTATCAGAGCATGCAGAATACGGCGATTGAGTTGAACCAGACGATTGCGGACTTGAAGCGGCTGATCGAGCAATGGGAGCAGGAAGGGGTGTCGCTCAAGCTCAAGTGAAGCGGGGTAAGCCTGGTGGTCCGACGGGGTTTTGCGGTGCCTGCGGCACGATTTGGTGCAGGTGTGAAAATGGCATATCGAGGATCGGCAGGGTTCAGCTTGGCGATATAAAGTATATGATGAGCCGCGGCCCGGTGTGGCCGTATTATTGGGGGCGCCGGTATTGCCGCACGGGACGCTAATAACCCGAAACTTCGCTGGAGCTTGCGCGTGTCACGGGATGAACAACCTACTCAAGCACCGATGACCGATACGGTCAGTCTGTTTGAGGAGGCGGTCCGGCAGCATAGCCGAAGGCTGCTGGCGATTGCCCGCGCGATCGTCGGGACGCGGGCGAGCCCGGAGGACGTGGTGCAGCAGGCAGTTATGAATCTGTTTCAGCACCGGGAGCGCTGATGACTGGCGCGAGCCGGGGGGGCTGTTGCGGCGGGCGGTGGTGAACGAGGCACTTCGGATTCTGCGACAGCCGAAGATGAGCGTTGTCGCAGACGATCATCCGAGCCGGGACGATGGCGATCCGGCGTCCCAGATGATGGAGAGTGAGACGGTGCAGAAGGTTCGGCGGGCGATCGCTCGCCTTCCGGAGCATTACCGGTCGGCGCTGGTCTTATGTGAGTATGAGAAAATGCCGTATGCGGAGATTGCCAAGACGCTGGGCGCCAGTGTGCCGCAGATCAAGACGTGGATCTTTCGGGCGCGGCGTCAACTGGCGGAGATGCTGAAGGAATTTGCACGAACATAGGTGCTGCGATGTCAGTGTCAGAAAACGACCTGGAACTGTTGGAGACATATCTCGACGGCGAGCTTGGTACGCAGGAAGTCGATGCGCTGATCGACCGGCTGCGGCTGGAGCCGTCGCTGGCGGCGGCGATGGACGCGCTCAAGGGCGAACGCGAAGTGCGGAACTGCATCTGGCAGAGTTGTGAGCCGGATGATGAGCTGGTGAGCGGGCTGATGCATCGCGTCGAGCGGCGGATTGACAATCACTGGGCGTGGAGCCGGCGGTTGGCAAAGCTTCGAATGGTGTCGGGAGCGGCGGCGTGTTTGTTCGTGGGCGTGATGGTTGGGTGGCTTGGCCACGGACGGAACACGCCGGCGGAATTGCCGATCGTGAGCGCGCCGCAGTCGGCGGCGCCGGCGCAGAACGTGATGGCGGACGCGGTGAAGCCAACGCCGCGGGTGGCGCCTGTTCCGATGGATTTGCCGATCGTCGATGCGTATGGACGAGTCGTTGCTTATGAGCATGTCGAGCCGGATCGGGAGGAGGAGCTTCAGAAGCTCCGGGAGGGTGCGGAGCCCGTGCCGGCCAATAATGTCGTTCCTGTAGCGCAGGATCGTTTCTAGCCGAATGAGTCGGATGCGAATGATCAAACTTGCGAGCCTGGTTTTGCCGGTTGCGATCATGGCCGGTGGGGCTGCGGCACAGACCACTCGGCCGGCCGAGACGTCGCTATTGGCGCTGGACCAGCAGGTGCAGCAGCTTTACCAGAAGGTACAGGCGTCGGTGGTGCGCGTGACGGTGCCCTTGCAGGTGCAGGCGCACCTGATCGTACCGGCGCGGCATATCGTCCCGATCCTGCCGCAGCGCGATCCGGGCGGGGAAGCGATGCCGGTGTACGTGGAGCGTCTGATGCCGGCGACGCAGCCCCTGGGGTTGCGGTCGAATTCCACGACGCAGCCATCGTCGCCGCCGGTCGCGACGCGCGTGGTATTTGCGGAGTTTCTGGGGCTGGTGCTCGATGATGAAGGGGATGTTCTTCTGCCGCTGTTTGTGAACAAGGACCTCGTTGGCGACCGTCCCCTTCACGTGAGCTATGGAGATAATCAGGTTACGACGGGGCACCTGGTGGGATCGGATTGGAAGACCAATCTGTCGGTGGTGAAGCTGGATCAGGCGGTGGGGACGCCAGCAACGATGGCGAAAACGGATCCGGCCCTGGGGGCCCTGGTGCTGTTGTTGTCGCCGGTTCGGCGGCAGGCGCGGCTGGCCATGTGGACCGGTGGGCAGAATGAGCATGCTGTCGTGATCAACTCGGCCGGCGCCGTGGCGGGGTTCATGCGTGACGGACACATGCTCGAGCCGTATGCGTTCAGTCCCGTGGCGCGGCAGTTGATTGAGACCGGAGAAGTGAAGCGCGGCAGGTTAGGCGTCGTGATTCGGGAGCTTGGGCCGGAGGATCCAGCGCGGGCGCAGTACCCCCAGACGCTGGGGAACCGGCCGGCGGCGCGGGTGGATACGGTGTTTCCGGATTCGGCGGCCCAAAAGGGCGGGCTTCAGCCTGGCGACCTGGTGCTTTCACTGGGTGGGGAGCCGGTCAACGATCTGGCGCATTTTGCCGCAGTGATTTCCCGGTGTAATGGCATGACAAACCTCCGGATCCTTCGCGATGGCAAGGATATGGTCCTGAAGGTTGATATCGAAGTGCAGTAAGGGGCGGACGCAGACGGGGAATTGCGGGTTTCCTTCCTTCTTCACGGTCGCAAGCGTCCCGACGGCGGCACGGTGCTCTTGTATGGCTTTTGCGTGATTCTCGCGCACCAGATTGAGCAGCCCTCTGCTTGCGGGGGTGCGTCTGTGGGGCCTGCAATTTGGAGGAAATCCGGATGACCACCATTGGCTGAATATTGCGACTTAGACCCGCGGGGCGGGCGGTTTTGGGGCCGGGAGTTCAACGGTATTACTACGGTGTGAGTACGATGTGAGTATGGTGTAACCCGGCAGCAGGCCGAATGGGGATGGTGAGCGTCCCATCATGGCTGGCAACGTGCGCGGGTTTGAGGTGATTCTGGCGGGCCAGGTTGAGCGGCCCGGCTTACGGGCGCATTCTTGGGGCCTGCGATTTGAGTGGAATCCGTATGATCTACCGGCACGGTCCAATAAGTGCGTAAACAAGCGATTGCTTTTGCTGCTTCGGGGCGAGGGGCTGGGGATTCGGGGGTGAGTGCGTTAACTCGGGCGATTGAGGCGACGATGACATTGCAGCGGGTTGCGCGATCGGTGTCGCCGCTGGTCTGCCCCCCCCGCAGCGGATCGCCTATGGACCTGCGCCCGTCGAACGTCCGTGCACAACTGCGAGCGAGCAAGGACTCTCTCTTGCGCTTGAGCAAGGCGCAGCGGCTTTCGCGCCGGTTGGGCATCCAGGGGAAGCTCATCGTCTGCTTCATGGTGCTGCTGGTGGGCGGCCTGGGTACGAGCTACTACTTCTTTCTGCGCGAAGCGCGGACGGCATTGAAACAGGACAGCGCAGAGCGCGCTGGATCACTGGCCTATACGCTGGCAATGGCCAGCCGGGTTCCGCTGGACAACCTTGACAAGGCGGAACTGAACCGGATGGTGCGCGAGCTGGTCAAGAGCGACGATATTGTGAACGTCGCCTTCGCCGACGACAGCGGAAGAGTGTTGGTGTCGTATTGCGTGGACCCGGACTTCCAGTGGAAGGACGTGATGCCGACGGGCGCATCGATCCGACGCAACTCATGCAGGCGCGGGAGGGTAAGTCGAGAGTTCTGGGCAAGTATATGACGATCACGGCGCCGGTGCTGCGGAGCATACCGAACCGCTGGCCGGACGGACGGACGACCACGACGCGTCTGGTGGGTTACGTCACGATCAGCACCTCGGAGCAGGATGCCGATTCGGTGTTGCATCGGGTTTATGCGGTGCTGCTGACGGTGGGCTGCGGCGTGCTGCTGCTGACGTTTCCGGCGGTTTATGCTTTGGTGCGAAGGATCTTTCTGCCGATTCGGCAGCTGGTGGGGGCGACGAAGTGCATCGCGGCGGGGGATCTCGATGCGGAAGTTGCGATCGATCGGCCGGACGTGATCGGAACCCTGGCGCGTGCCTTTAACGAAATGGTGCAGCAGATCAAGCGGCAGCGGCAGGACCTGGCCAACGCCAACCACGCGCTGGAAGACAAGGTCATCCAGCGGACGAGCCAGCTGGAGATGGCCAACCGGCGGCTGAAGTCGGAGATCGCGGAAAAGGAGGATTTCCTGCGGGCAGTGTCTCACGACCTGAATGCGCCGCTGCGGAACATCTCGGGCATGGCGGCGATGCTGCTGATGAGGAGCCGCGAGAAGTTCGACGAAGACGTCATCCATCGCCTGGAGCGCATCCAGCAGAACGTGCAGGTAGAGACGGACCTGATCGCCGAACTTCTGGAACTGAGCCGGATCAAGACGCGGCGACAGAAGTTGGAGGAAATGGACACCGAGAGGATGGTGCGCGAGATCGGCGAGATGTTCGAGGAGGATCTCAAGAGCAAGCGGATTGCGCTGCAGATCGACACGCCGCTTCCCGCGCTCAGCTGCGAGCGGCCGCGGCTGCGGCAGGTGTTTCAGAACCTGATCGACAATGCGATCAAGTACATGGGCGACGGGATGACCCGGGAGATTCACGTCGGCTGCGTGATGCGCCCCAGCGAAGCGGAGTTTTACGTCCGCGACACGGGGATCGGCGTGGAGCCGGAGGATCGCGACAAGGTCTTTTTCGTCTTCCGCCGCGGCAAGAGCACGGCGGCGCAAGCGGTCGCCGGCAAGGGCGTAGGGCTGGCAAGCGTCAAGAGCATTATTGAAACCTACGAAGGCTCGATCTGGCTGGAAAGCGAAGTGGGACAGGGAAGCACGTTCCGATTCACGATGAATGGCAAGTTCGTTCCCTCATGCAACGGAACGGGAGCGAAAGCTGCTTAGACGTACGAGGTGTAACCATGATTACCGCAACGCAGGAAAAACGGATGCCGCTCGGACAGGACACCAGGCCAATCGTCATCCTGCTGGTGGATGACGATCCGGATTGCCGGCTATTGATTCGCGATGCGATCGGCGAATGCAAGGTCAGCAACGAGGTGCACGAGGTCGCCGACGGCGAAGAGGCGCTGGCGTTCCTTCGCCGGGAAGGGCAGTTTGCCGATGCCCCGCGTCCGGGGCTGATCTATCTGGACATTGAGATGCCACGACTCGATGGACAGGCGACGCTGCTTCAGATCAAGGCGGATCCGGATTTACGGGATATTCCGATTGTGATGATGACGGGCGTGTGCGAAGAGGACCAGATGCAACTGGCGGCAAAGAATGGCGCCAATTCGTACACGCTCAAGCCGGCCAATGCCGAGCAGTTTCTGCGGACGGTGCTGGCCAGCACGGACTACTGGTTGACAATCCACCAGCATCCCGAGCATCACCTTGAGGCGACTGAATGCAGAAGGTCCGGAAATCACGCGAAGCGCTGATTTGCCTGTGGGCGACCGGTATCGTAGGTCGGAGTGCGTGCGTGATTCGTGCTGGTTCTGATCGCAATCGAGTGGGAACGTGGAAAGCCTGAAGCTGCTGATTATCGAAGATGATCCCGATCAGCGGGAGTTGATCCGTGAGCAAGTCGAAGACCGCTTCGGTGCGGGGACCGTTGTCGGCGTCGATGGGCGTCAATCAGCCGGCGAGCAGGACCTGGCCTCGTTCGATCTGATTCTGACGGATTACAACCTGCCGGATGGCACCGGTATGGATGTGCTTCAGGATGTGCAGAAGCGCTGTGCCACGCCGGTGATCATGGTGACCGGCGAGAATGTCGGGACGATCGCGGCCGAAGCCATCCGCAAGGGGGCGGTGGACTACATCGTGAAGTTTGGGGATTATCTCTTCACCATCCCGCTGGTAATCGAGAAGAACCTCACCGTTGCCAAGATCATCCGCGAGCGCGAGGACCTTCGCCGCCAGTTGGAGGAGAAGAACGCGCAACTCGAGCACATGGCGGCAACCGACCCTCTGACGGGTCTGTACAACCGGCGGTATTTTGGCCGCGTGCTCGATCAGCTCTTTGCCGAGGCGCACCGGCACGACGAGGATCTCTCGTGCGTGATGATCGACCTCGACCAGTACAAGCAGTTCAACGACACGTTCGGTCACCAGCTTGGCGATGAGCTGCTTGTCTGCGCCGGAAAGGTGATCCTGGCGAACATGCGGCGAATGGACGTGGCGGCGCGCTATGGGGGCGACGAGTTCGTGCTGCTGCTACCTCATGCTTCGACGGAGGAAGCCGCCAACGCCGCCCGGCGAATCGGCGATGAATTCAAGCGGGCCTCCGCGCACGTTCTCAAAAACGAGGCTGGCGTGACGATGTCGGTGGGGATTGCCTCGGTAAAGACGCAGAACCTCGGCCAGGCCGACCAACTGGTCGCCCGCGCCGACGCGGCCCTGTACAGCGCCAAGGATGCGGGAAAGAACCGCGTGACGGTGGCGAAGGCAGCGCCGCTGGTGGCGGCTTGATCATTTCGATTGACTTCTCATCCGATCTTGATGTGCGGCGTTTCTTCATGTCTCGCCGGCTCATGATTTGACTTGCATCGCGAGGATGCGTGCGATCGCTTCACAGATGTCGGTGCGATGGATGCCGTTGAGCGCCAAAGCAAGCTGCGTCTCCATCAGCCCGTACGGGATGCCGGTGTCGTAGCGCTGTCCCTGTGTGACGCAGACCCAGTATTTGTCGGTCTGCTGCCGCAGGTGCTCCTGCGCCGCGGTGAGCTGGATCTCGCCTTTCTCGCGGACGTTGTTTTTGATCAGGTAGTCCAGTGAATCGAATATTCGGGGGGAAAAAACGTGCATCCCGAAATGCGAGAGGTAGTTGCCCGCGGGAAGGCCAGGGGTCACCAGTTTTTCCCGGGCCTCTTCGATCGAGGGCTTCTCGATGATCAGCTCCGCGCGGTAGATCCCGCGGTTCGGCTCAATCGGCTTGCCGCGGATCGTGCCAAACAGATGCAGGTGCCGCTCGAGCGTCGGCTGCACGCTCGTGACCGCGTCCAGCATGTATTGCTCGAAGACGCTGATGATCTGCCGTGCGCAGGCGTCCTTGGTGTCGCTGATGTAGACGTGGTCGCCGAGCATAAGGAGGAACGGCTCGCCGTTGACGAATTTTTTGGCCTGATAGACGGCGTGGCCGAAGCCTTCGGGGGAGGGTTGCTCGGCAAAGTGGAGGCGCTCTCCGAAGGCGCCGAGTTTTTCGCTGGCGAGAATGGCCCAGTCCTTCCCGCGAAACTGGCGGGCTTCGACGTCGGTCATGCGGCGGAAATAATCGCGGTAATGTTTCTCCTCGCCCGGCTGCGTGATGATGCAGATCTCTTCAATGCCGGACTCGATCGCTTCCTCGCCGATGATCTGGATGATCGGCTTGGTCAGACCATCGCGATCGACCATCGGAAACATTTCCTTCTGGACGGCGGTCGAAGCGGGATACTGGCGGCTGCCGCGGCCGGCGGCGGTGATGACGGCTTTGCGAACACGGGCCATATCGAAATCCTTCTGGTGCGAATCGAGCGTTGCAGTGGCACCATGGATTCCCTACGCGACGGCTTCGTGAATGCGATCCTTCGCGTCGATGTTGTTCAGGCGCGATCCATGGTGGCCCGCAGCGTTAGCGGGAGTATGCTCGATTCGGGCTGCCTCGTCCATGGACCCGAAGCTTTGCTCGCCGCCCAGGTGGCCCTGGTAAACCAGTGCGGCCACGATCAGCAGCGCGGCAAGCAGATACGTCCAGTGGGGACGTTGGCTGCGGCGATAGAACCACCAGCGCCAGACGGCCAGTCCGACGATAACGACTGCCAGCGTTGTACCGAGCCATTTGTGGATGGTCATGTTTCGGACCCCCTGATCGTCCGACATCCAGAAAAGCCATCCGGCGACAGCGGTCAGCGGGGTGATCAGCGCGGCAAAGCACATCGTCCACCAGCCTGTTGCCCGCAGGGAATCCTTACGGACGACCCCGGCCAGGACGTTGCTGGCCAGGGAGACCGGGACGAGGGCCGCAGTAAAGTTGACGAGAATCGGGTGAATCTTTTCCTCGCTGACGAACTGCTTCAGGGAGACAGTCACGCTGTTTGCGCCGAGAAGCACAAGGTGGGTGGGAAACATGGTTACCTCACGAGGTTGGGATACGCCTGACGTGTATTCTCCGATAACCGGGTCAGGGCAAAATCAGGTCGTTCACGTTTGCCTATCTCTTCGGCACGAGCGTCATGCCGCACTTAGGGCATTGGCCCGGTTTGTCGGAAACAAATTCCGGGTGCATGGGGCAGGTATAGAGCGTGGGCGTGATGACGCGGGCTGCGGACGTGCTGGTGACCGCGTGCGCCATGGTGCCGGGAGGATTCTTGTACCAGCCGGGGTCTTCGTAGCTGGTGAGATTGTCGCGGATCTTGAGGATCGTAAACATCCCGCCCATTTCGATCGGGCCGAACTGTCCGGTGCCGGTCATCATCGGCAGCGTGTTCCTGGGCAGCGGCATGGTCATTTCGCCCATTTCGCCCATGCCGGTGGTTCCCATCGGCATGTATCCTTTCACGAACCTCCGCATCTTTTCGGCCACGCCACTCAGGTCCACGCCGATGAGGTTGGGGATATCGTGGGACATGGCGTTCATGGTGTGGTGATTCTTATGGCAGTGGAAGGCCCAGTCACCGGGGTTGTTGGCGATGAACTCCACATCGCGCGTGGTGCCCGGAGGGACGTTGACTGTCGTTGCGGTCCACCACGCCGACTTGGGGATGGGCCCGCCATCGGTGCCGGTTTGCCATCCCTGATGGCCGTGGAAATGGATGGGATGACTGTCCATGCTGAGGTTTGCAAACCGTACGCGCACGCGCTGGCCTGTTTTCGCGACCAGCGGCGCCGTTCCCGGCCAGACGCGGCTGTTGAAGGTGAACAGGTTGAAATCGGTCATGATCATGGGGTTGGGCGTGGATGATCCCGGCTCGACGTACCATTCCTGAAGGAAGATGCAGAAGTCGCGGTCGATCTTCCGATCGGGATTCTTCGGATGGATGATCAGGAAGCCCTCCATGCCCATCGCCATCTGCAGCATCTCATCGGAGTGCGGGTGATACATCTGGGTTCCGTGCTGCTTCAAGGTGAACTCGTACTGGTAGGTTTCACCGGGCTGAATGTGGGGCTGGGTGACGCCGCCGACTCCGTCCATGCCATTGGGAAGAATCACGCCGTGACAGTGAAGCGAGGTCGGCTCCGGCAGTTTATTCGTGATGAGAATGCGGATGCGATCCCCTTCGACGGCTTCGATGGTCGGCCCGGGCGTCTGCCCATTGTACCCCCAGCAGTTGACGATCATGCCGGGGGCGAACTCGCGCTGGACCGGCTCGGCCACCAGCCGGAAGACCTTCACGCCGCCGTCCATTTCATAAGGGAGGGTGCTGCCGCTGGGTGTGACGACGGGGATGTAGACCTGGGGTTGTAAGGCCGCGTCGGAGCCAGAGGGGTCGGATTGTTTGCCTGGGGACGGTTGGGGATCGGCGTGTGCCTGATTCGAGAGCAGCGTGCCGGTCGCCAATGCCGCAGCGCCTAGAGGAGCGCTTTGCGTCGGGTGATCATGATTATTCTCCTTTGATGCGATGCGGGTGCTGGGTTGCTGGGGCAGCGATCGCTTTATTGGAACGGGATGGCATCGACTCGGCTGGCCTGGTTGCCGGCGAGGACCGACGTGAGCCACTCGATGCGCTGGGGATTCGTCCGCCCAGCGCCCGCTCCAATTGCACGCGCGCGATCCAGTAGTCTCGCCAGGCCTCGATGTACGCCTGTTCGGTGACGACCTCGTTCTGCTTGGCCAACAGGAGGTCGTAAGTTCCCTTGAGCATGCCGTTGTACTCTTGCAGCGTGAGCTGGAGCATCCGCATGCGCTCGGGCAGCAGTACCTTGTAGGATTCCACCAGGCGCCGATTCGCGAGCAGGCGGTCACGCGCTTCACGCACTTCCGAGCGAATGTCAATCGCCATCGCCTCGAAGCGGTGCTGAAGCTGGCGGAATTCAGCTTCGGCCTTTGCCACGCGGGCCTGTCCCTGATCAAAGATTGGGACCTGCAGGCTGAGCGTTGGGCCGGTGACGCGCTGGCCGTCGGTGTTCCGCTCCGTGTCCACGCCGACGTCGACGCTGGCGAAATGGCGGTAACCTTTGGTGACCGCCAGGGCCCCAGCGAGTGCATCAAGCTGCTTTCGGGTCTCGGCCAGATCGAGTCGTTGCCGAATCGCCACAGACTCCAGATGTTCGATGGGAATTTCCTGCGCCGGTATATCCGGCAGGTGGTCGGCGATCTTCCACGTCGTTTGGTTGCCCCAGAGTCCGAGCAAGCGGTTGAGCCGCTCGCGATCCGCCGCAACCTCAGCCTCGGTTTGAGTCACATCGACTTTTGACTGGTCGCAGGTTGCACGCTGGCTTACCAGGCCCAGATCGTTCAAGGTGCCGGCATCGTGCTGCCGCTGGGCCAACTGTGCGGATGTTTGATTCAGCGCGACGACAAGACGCAGGCGGCCGAGCAACTGCTGGCGCGCCTCAAGCGTGTAGTAAGCCGTCTTCACGTCCTCGGACAATTGCAGCACCTGGTTGGCAACCGACAACCGGGTGGCCTCGAACTGCTCTGCGGCAACCTTCTTGCGAAGGGGGAGAATGAGCAGGTCCAGGAAATCCTGGGTTACCGAGTATTCGGCATCGGTGCCGCTGGGTGACTGGTTCGGGAATCGCCAGCTTGCAGCAAAGACGGGGTTCTTGAGCAGGCCCGCCTGGACGAGATCAGCCTGGGCGATGCCCAGATCCTCGAACGTTGCCTGCAGATGGCGGTTGTTCAACAGCGCGATCTGCACCGCGGCATCGGGCGTCAGTTTCTTTTGCAGCAGGGAATGGACGGCGGCGTCCACGGCAGCATCGGCCGCGGTGTGACCGCGCCATTGCACAAGATGACCCGTGCGATCGGCCGCGATCTTCTGCACCTCGCTAAAACCTGCTCGTTGGGGGACGGTAGCGCAGCCGCCGAGCCCAACGAGCGCGACGCCGGCGATGGCGGTGGTGATGGTGTATCTTTTCACTCGTGGCCTCCCTGGACCGGGGAATCGGTGTTCGGCTCGGCCCTCTGGGGTGTCATGGGCCTTGTGCCGGGCATGTTTGGCCTGTCATGCTCCATGTGCTGCATGTGCTGCATGCCCGGCATTGCCTTACGGGTGGCGGGCATAGCTATGCTGGACGGGGCAGTGTCAGAAGCGGATCGCGAAGGCGAAACCGGTGCTTCGGGGGCATTGGGATTGGCCGGATGATCGGGGCCGACGACAACGCTCAAAGGCGGTGCAGCACATCCGGCAACCGCAAGCGGAAAGAGGAAGAACAGGCGCACGCTTGGTTTGGGCATAGGGAACTCCTTGCCATTGACTGGACTCGAGGGAAATTCAATCGAAGGGAACCGCCGACGCCGGGGTCAGGGCGCAGCGATCACCGTTCGCAGCAGAACGCGGAGACGGTTGCGCTGGGGCGGGTATCAGGTGTTGAGCGCAGGCGAGGCTCAGAAGGGTGTGGGGATCGACGGGCGGGGACAAATCACCAAGCGGCCGGCGGCGATGAAGCTCAAGCTCGGTCAGCGGCGCGACACTGCCGGGTTGCCAGACCGGGAGCACCCATCCAGGAAAAAGTGCATCGGAGAGATTCGCGGGCGGGATCGCGTCGTCCAGCATCGCTCCCTGGCAGTGGATGCAACTCCCATCATGCCCGGGTGAGCCACACGGACAAGGCATCGGGTCATTCTCGCCCGAATGCGCACCGCCGCAGTCGCTGCACAGACCATCGTGGCACGGGTCGGCGGCATGCGATGACAGCTTCATCGCTCCCCCGCACAGACAGGTCGTGCCCATCGCCAACACGAGGGCGGTCATCATGGCCCCCACCAATCGTCGGGCCAGTCGAGGCATCTTTGCAAATGGATAAGCGGCGATGTTGAGCCTGTCAACGAACGTGACACCGGCCCCTCCAGGGAAACAGGGCCTGGGCGTGGAGCCGCCGCCTGCCTGATCCCCGCGCCGGCGCTGATTGCCGATTCTCCCTCGCCTCTTGCCGCATCGATTGCCAGAGCCGGCGTCAGAACCGTCCGCTGGATCGCAAAGGGTGGGGGAACCGGACGCCGCCGCGATCACACCCGCTCGGTGCCGGCTCACTCCAACATCTGCTTCCCGCTTTGCGGCCGGCGATCCGCCTGGCTGCTCCATGCCGAGACCCTGCCCCGAACGCCCCTGCCGCCCGGTTCGCCGCAAATTCTCGAAGAAACGGCTTGAGAGCGCCCGCACAGCACATCGACATGCGCTTGTGCAAAGCGACCGGGTCACACCGTACTCTCTCCGTAGTCACACCGCGCAAAACGGCCGACACACCGCGGCCCGCCACGCTCGTCGAAAGAGCAATGATCGGCAAAAGGCTCGAAAGTGCCGCCATCACGCCCGCTGTCCCACGGCACGGCCCCAACCCCGGAGAACGACAGCGCATACTCAGCGGAAAGGGCCCAACAACGCCGCGATTGGCCGGTGCACAAGGCCGTTCTAACACTGCAGCGCCAAGCTGGCGGTTTCAGTCCAGAACTGCGGTCAACACATGAGCAGACAAGGACTTAAGAACGATCCAACGCCAAAGTGCTCAAAGGGCCTCTCGGGCCGCTTTGCCGGTGCGGCAAATTGTCATGTTCGGACCACCATGTCGTCAGAAGGGGCAAAAACCGGGTTGGGGGAGGAGTGGGGAGGGTACGGTACTACAACGGTGAGAGTACGGTGTGGGCCGGGAGGAGATTCGGGCGCAACATGGGAGCGAAATGTCCTCTGCTGGGATGCTTCTTCACAAACAGGCTTTTAGCAAAACGTTCAAGGCGCAGCCGAAGCGACCAGGAGGCCCTGTAGGGCTTGCGGCGAGCAAGTGCTGTAGGGCGCCTCGATGGTGCGGGAGAGGGTTCTGTCAGAAGCATGCGGTCCTTTAGCTCTACATCCCGGCGTCGGCCATTGGCGGCTGGAAACGGCGAGCAACAACATGAGCGGATAAGGACTTAAGAAGGATCCAGCGCTGTAGTGCTAAGATCAGGTCATGCCATTGCCGGTGCTCAGGGCTGATTTCGCGGGATCGCCAGAGGATCTGATGCGCCTCTTCCTGCGCACTCAGCTGCACTGGTCGCGGCATCTCGCCGAGGAGACGGTGCTGGATTGGGGGACGGTTTTCGCCAATCCGCAGTTGCCGGGCGTCGTTGCCGCAAATCGGGTGATGGATGTGTCCCTGCCCGCGGAGATGATGCCGCAGCAGGCGGTGGATGAGGTGAACGCAGCCTTTGCCAAGCGCAAGGGGCACTGCCGGCAATGGGTGATGGCGGCATCGGGCGATGCCGGAGGGCGCCAAAGGATGGTCGAGCACCTCCTGAGGCTGGGCTGTCGCGAGCGATCCAGGGATGTGATGTACCTGGTGCGGGGGCCGCGAAACGATCGAAGCTGCCGGAGACCTGACGATCATTCCGGCGCGGGCGAGCTTCAGGCATTATCGGACGCTGGCGGAGGAATCGGCGCAGCAGCAGGGAACGGGGGAACTGGCCGAGGCGATGCTGCTGCACCTGGACGACCCGCACGTGGATGCCCTGCTGGCGCTTAGAGCCGGGCAGCCGGTGGCGATGGTCTCGGTGCTGGCGGCGGGCGAGATCGGGGCGATCGAGGACCTGTTTGTGTCGCAGGCGCTCGCGCGCAGCCGGAGGTGTGGCGAACCCTGCTGGATCGGGCGCTGGAGATCTGTGCCCGTTCGCTGTTCAGGCACGTGTTCGTCTCCGTGCGTCCGGAGCAGACGGATGCGATCGCGCTCTACGGGCAATTCGGCTTCGAGCGCATCGATGCGCTCGCCTCGTATCACACGCCCTGACGCCGACGTCCGATAAGCACAGCGCCCTGCGGGGTTCAACACGTAGCCAAGATGGGTAATCGCGTTGAGGCAGCGTGCCCGCCGCCTGCGCAGAATTCTGCTGGCCGCGCCCGGCGGTGGGGTACGTTCTGTTCACGTCGTCTCAGGGGCGGCTCTGCTTCGAGCGAACGCCAACCGTACATGCCGGCCGTGTGGGCCTGGAGGAATCGTCCATGTTGTTCAAAGCTCGCAATCGCAAGGATTCACCCCGGCGCGGCCGCTCGGCGGTGAAAGGTTATCGGCCGATCGAAGCGCTGGAAGCACGCTGCCTGCTGGCAGCGCACATCGCCGGGGATGCAACGGTTTACTCGACCATCCAGGCGGCGGTGGACGCGGCCAGGCCGGGGGCGGTGATCGATGTGGATGCGGGGACGTATTCCGAGGACGTGGTGATCTGGACGCCCGTGACCATCCGCGGCGCCCAGGCGGGCGTGGACGCCCGCTCCAATACGCGCCTGGCCGGCGCCCGGAATCGGTCTGCACCGGAACCACCTACAGCGACGGCACGCGGAGCGGATCATTCTTCATCTACACCGACAACGTCACCATCGACGGTTTCACCGTGCAGGGCGAGACCAACCAGAACGTGACCTACGGCGCCGGCATCGTGATCGGGCCCAACGTCTCGGGCACGCACATCTACAACAACATCATCCAGAACAACGTGGCCGGCCTCTTTCTCGCGAACAGCAGTTCGACCAACGCCGCGATCATCCAGCACAACGTCTTCCGCAACAACAACAACGCCGGCATGAACGGCGGGCGCGGAATCTACACCGACGGCGTGATCTCCGGCGGGAATCTGACCAACGTCACCATCGATTCCAACTACTTCCGCTCGAACTACGGGGGCACGGGAACCACCCGGCTGGAAGGGGCGATCGCCCTGGAGTCGCGCACGCCCAACTCGCAGTCCAACATCCGCATCACCAACAACAGCGAGGACGACAACGGCAAGGGGGTGCTGGTCTACAACGCCAGCAATATCGACATCGAGAACAACTCGGTCACGTGGTGCCGCGACCATTACTCGGCCGCTTTGCGGTTCGAAGGTGGCGTCACCAACGTGACCATCAGGAACAACACCGTTTACAACAATCCCGGCCCCGCCGTCCGCATCGACGAGAAGGGATTCGGCGGCAACAATTCCGGGTTCGTCATCAACAACAACAACTTCTACGTCACCGACACCAACTACAGCCCGCGCTATGCGCTGATCGTCGGCTCCGGGCAGTACGTCGGGACGCTGGATGCGACGAACAACTACTGGGGAGCGGCCTCCGGACCGAGCGGCGACGGGACAGGCACCGGCGACGGGGTCCAGGCCAACGGCAATCATGTGAACTTCTCCCCCTGGGCGACGGCGCCGGTGCAGAACCCGGACGTGGCCTACTACGGGCTGGCCATGTCGGATGGGGCGCCGATCCAGGCGGAAGACTTCAACCACGGCGGCGAAGGGTTCGCCTATCACGACAAGGACACCAGCAACACCTCCGGCCAGTATCGCAATACCGGCGTGGACATCGAAACCACGAGCGATGCCGGCGGCGGCTATGACGTGACGAACATCCAGGCCGGCGAATGGCTGGATTATTCGATTAGCCTGTCTCGCGGAGGCAGCTACGACCTGGCGTTCCGGGTGGCCAACAATGCCGCCGGCGGGACCTTCCACGTGGAGATCGACGGCGTCAACGTGACGGGATCGATCGCAGTTCCGAATACGGGGGGAACGCAGAAGTTCGCGACGATCACCCGGTCGGGTGTCGCTTTGACGGCGGGCCAGCACCTGCTGCGCATCGTTTTCGAGGCCAACGCGGCCGGTGGACGAGTCGGCAATTTCAACTGGTTCCAGCTGACCAATACCAGCGCGGTCGCGGCCCCCGATGCGCCGACCGGCCTCTACGCCGAGGCGACCAGCCCGACCAGCGTCAACCTCACCTGGCGGGACAACTCATCCGATGAAACGGGCTTTGTCATCGAGCGCAAGCTGGGCACGGGCGCCTGGCAGATCCTCACGACGACCGCGGCGAACGTAACCGCCTATACCGATGCGACGGTGCTGCCGGGGTCGAGCTATACCTATCGCGTGCGGGCGACCGGCGCGGGCGGGGACTCGCTCAACTCGAATGAATTTGCCGTCGCGACGCCGGCCCTGCCCAGCGTGACCTACCTGAGCGACCTGCCGTTCTACGGAACGACCATCAACGGATGGGGGCCGGTGGAGCGGGACCAGAGCGTGGGCGGGGCCAACCAGGACGATGGCAATCCGATCACGCTCAACGGCGTGGTGTATGCCAAGGGCCTGGGGGCGCACGCGCATTCGGAGGTGAGCTTCAACCTCGGCGGAGCGTACGGGCAGTTCACCTCGGACATCGGCATCGATGACGAGGAAATGTACAATGGCAGCGTCGTCTTCCAGGTGTTCGCCGATGGGGTCCTGGTGTTCGACAGCGGCCTGATGACGGCGACCAGCCCGACACAGACGGTGAATCTCGACGTCACCGGCGTCCAGATCCTCAAGCTGGTCGTCAACGACGGCGGGGACGGAATCGACTTCGATCACGCCGACTGGGCGGGAGCGCGGCTGCTGCCCGCGGTCCCAACGCCGCCGGCCGCAACAGCGCCCAACGCCCCCTCCGGCTTGACCGCGACGGCGGCGACCAGCGCGATCAACCTCGCGTGGACCGACAATTCCAGCGATGAAGACGGCTTCCAAATCGAGCGCTCGACCGATGGGGTGAATTTCTCGGCGCTGGCCACCGTGGCGGCGAACGTGACGAGCTACAGCGACAGTTCCGCCGTCGCCGGAACGACCTATGCCTATCGGATCGTCGCCTACAACTCGGCCGGTGCGTCTCTGGCCTCGAATATCGCCAGCGCCTCGCTGGCGCAGACCGATCGCGGCGCCGGCAGCGCCCTCGAATCTGGCTGCGACCGCGGGCTCGACGTCGATTGCCCTGACCTGGAAGGACAATTCCGGCAACGAGGACGGCTTCCGCGTCGAACGTTCAACCGACAACGTGACCTTCGCTCAAATCGGCGTCGCCGGCGCGAACGTCACGGGCTATACCGATTCCACCGCAGTCGCGGGAACGACGTATGCCTATCGCGTGGTGGCGTACAACGCCGGGGGCGCATCGGCCTATTCCAACGTGGCCAGCGCGAAGATTGCCGTTGCCGGCGCCCTGCCGGCGTCCTGGAGCCAGAGCGATATCGGTCCTGTTCCTGCCGGAAGCGCCTCGCTTTCCAATACCACCTACACGGTGGCCGGGGCGGGTACGATCGGCGGCACGAGTGACTCGCTTCATTACGCATACCAGTCGCTCTCGGGCAACGGGCAGATCACGGTTCGCGTTTCCAGCATGGCCAACGCGGGCGCGGGGGCCATGGCGGGAATCCTCCTGCGGGATGGGCTCGCGGCGAACCCCCGCGAAGTCGGTCTGTTCCTGCGGCCGGACGGAAAGATCGAGTTCCTGCAGAGAACCCGGGCCGGTCGAAGCGCATCGATCAACCTGGTCACGCCGCCGGCGGGAACGCAGTGGCTGAAGCTGGTGCGCAGTGGAAGTATCTTCGTCGGCTACTACTCGAGCGACGGCGCCAACTGGAATACCGCGGGCTACGCCTGGTTCAGCATGCCGACGACGCTGGACGCCGGTCTGGCCGTCTGCTCGGGAAATACAAGCACCCTGACGACCGCCAGCTTCGATGATCTCTTGCTCGGCTAATGCGTCAGGTCCACAGCCTCGCGCAAGCAAAGAGCCCCGGACGCTGTCCGGGGCTCTTGTGTTTTTGAACTGAGATTCAGTCGGCCTTGGCGTAGTGCGTGGGCTCGGCTTCGTTCATGCTCACGATCGCTTCCACGGGGAAATGATCGGAGGGGAAGATCGGGCCGACCTGCGTGTGGTCGATCTCGACGTCGAGGGGTCTAAATGCGTTGCTGGTCAGGATCCAGTCGATGCGCGGGCCGTCGTGGCCGCCATGGAAGTTATGCATGGTGCCTTCGCCGTCCTTGACGATCGGGTGTGTGAGGCGGAAGTCGTCGTAGAGATCGGTGTCGATGCCGGGGCGTCCGCCGACGAGCAACTCGTAGGCGCGCCCGTGCACGTCGGAATTGAAATCGCCGGTAACGACCACCGGTGATCCCGCCGCGATGGCGTCCACTTTGGTGCGCAGCAGCCTGGCGGATTCGATGCGGGAGTGGCTCGATCCGTTATCGAAGTGGGTATTGAACCAGCAGAAGGCCGTGCCGCCGTCGATCGGCTGGAGCTTGACCCAGCTGACCAGCGCGGCGACCAGTTGCCCCAGCTCTTACTGCCGGGCACGCCGGGCGTGTCGCTGAGCCAGAAATTCCCCTGGGCGAGCTTCCTGAAGCGGTCGCGGCGGAAGAACATGCCGCACATCTCGCCGCCGCGCTTGCCATCGTCGCGTCCGACGCCGACGAAGTCGTAATCGGTCAGCTTTGAGCGCAGATACCTGGCCGAGGAGTATGGGCATTCCTGCGTGCCGAGGATGTCCGGGTCGAATTTCTCAATGGTTGAGACGACCAGGCCGCGGCGGAAGAGCCAGTAGTTCCAGGCATCCAGCAGGAACGGGACCCGCAGGTTAAAGGTCATCACGCGCAGCTGGTTGGGGTTGGTGGCCAGGCGAAGCGGGTTTGGATGATCCTGAGGCCGAGCCACCGCAGGCGTGACGGGAGCTTCTTCTGAAGGCGCTGGTCCCTGCGAAAAACTGTGCGCCCCGCGCCGGAACACCCCAACATCAATCCCGCCAACAACAGGGGCATCGCCCGCACCACCGCGCGCATAGAAAATCTCCTGACTTCGCCGTCTACCGCCGGGAATGGGATACCGGCGAGGGTTGAATGAAACTTGCTCTCAGTTCAATCGGGGAACTCGCCCGGGAAACTTCGGCTGCAAGAGGCAAAATTGTCTGTTCTCCGGGAACACCAGGGGCTGGATTCGATGGAGCAGAGCCAAATCGCTGCGATGATTCAGAATCTGGCCCATGCTGGTACCTCTTTCGCTAGCCCATGCGTGGAGGTCGTTATGTCCCGGCTTTGGGTATCCGTTGCCCTGTTACTGGTTCTGTCGGTTCCGGCCCTCGGGCACGAACCTGACCAATTTACGTATCCGGATAATCGGCAGTTCGCGGACATGGGGCCGTATCTCACGCGGTATTTTTATGGCGCCATCGACCGCGGAGTGAAAGAGCTCAATGCCCGGATCAAGGCGGCCGCTGAGGCCGGTGACCGGAAGACCGTGGCCAACCTGCAGACGCCGGATACGATCGCTCATGCCGTCAACGGCGAGTTCCCGGTGGCGCTGTTTCTGATCGAAAGCGTGGACGCCACGCTCACTCAACCCGAAGCGCGGCAGCATTATCCGGGGCGGATCTGCGACTACAAGCTGGTCAACGGCGATATCCGAAAATATGTGGGCATCCCGTTCAGCCCGTTTAACGCCTGGAAGGCGGGGAACATGAAGGTCTTCGGCTGTTACGTCGGAGCGGACAAGATCGGCCACTTTACCGACATGGGGATGCACTACTTCGACACGTACCGCGCGGCGCTGTCGCACGGCAAGAGCGAACAGCAGGCGATCGCGGACGCAATCCATCTGGGCACCGATGATCCGGTTTATTCCGAGAAGGGATTGCTCGGCTGGGCGACGGCGGGGGCGTATTCCAACGGAGATCTGATCGCCAACTACACGGGTTTTCTGTTCTATCGCAATCTGTCGCAGCCGGTGATGATCAAGGGCAAGGTGCGCTCGCCGATGGTGGTGCGGCAGGGCGAGTACTGGAAGATCGCGCCGCGCGTCACACCGGCCTCGGATTTCTATTCGCTATTCATCTCGGATCATCTCAACGAAGCGCTCAATCCCAGCGATTACCTGCCCACGATCCGAGGGAGCATTCGCCGAGCCATCGCGGAACAATCGACCGGGATCCTCGAGCATTACACCGACCGCTTCGGCAACCGCCGCTCACCGGAATGGTTCAGGGCCAGGGAGAAGGAACTGAGCACCTATTATGGGCAGTATTACGGACATCTCGGGGATCGAAGTAACCTGCTGCTGATCTCCAACGTCTGCTTCGGCATGCCTCCCGACGGAATCAACGCCCGCGACAAGGCGGGTCGCACACCGCTGCACATCGCCGCGGAGGCGGGGAATGTCAATGAACTCCAAACGCTGATCGATCGCGGTGCGAAGGTAAACGTGCAGGTGCGGGACAAGGAATCGCGCAATGCCGACTGGGGCGACACGCCGCTACACCTGGCGGCGAATGAAGGCAAACTCGCGGCGGTACGGTTTCTGATGGCGCATGGAGCGAACGTGAACGCGGCGAACGATCGGGGTATTACGCCGCTGCACCTGGCGCACCGATTCCCGCAGATCGCCCAGGCGCTGCTCGGCGCCGGCGCCAGGGTGGATGCGCAGGATGGGCGGGGGCGAACGCCGCTCGAATGGGCGGCGGCGGATCCGAAGGATGTCGACGGGCAGACGGTGGCGGTTCTGCTTCGTGCCGGTGCCCGCATCGACCACCGGGATCACCAGGGGCGCACGGCACTGGCATGGGCGGCGTCGACGGGGAACGCGCCGGCGGCGCTGGCACTCGTCCGACATGGCGCCAATATGCGGTTGGCGGACAATTTTGGCGCCACGCCGCTGCATCTGGCGGCGACGGCGGGCGATTGCAAGCTGGTGGATCTGCTGATCCGGGCCGATGCGCCGGTGAACGCTGCCGACGATTTCGGCTGCACGCCGCTGCACGATGCTACCCAGGCGGGGTCGCCCTATGCCGTGGCGCTGTTGCTGCGGGCGGGGGCCAATCCGCGGGCCGAGGATGATTACGGCAACACCCCGCTGCATCTGGCCGGCCGGTTTGGAAACGAAACCATCGCACAGATGCTGCTGGCGCACGGGGCAAGCACGTATGCCCGAAGCAGCGCCGGACTGACGCCCGCGGACGAAGCGATGCATGCCGGAGCCGACGGATCGGTATCGACGCTCGGGAACAAGGCATCGGAAAACGGCGCGGAGCCGGCGGCGAGCATCTCAGATGGGCGTTAATGCCAGCAAGGTCTCCAGCTACGATGCGATCATGGCAAAAACAAAGGAAGGCAACGACGCGGCCCGGCAACATCTCCGGCGATGCCTCGCGCTGTTATTCGGGATTTTCATCACGCTGAACCTTGTTGGCTGCGGCACGCCGGTCAACATGACCACTTGGCAGCAGAGCCTTGAGACCTACGTCCGCGGCGACGGCCGGGGCGATCCCAACGTGCTTCGTCATCTGACGATTCAGAACGACCAGCGCGGCTTTGAGATGATCGGTGGCGACGATCCGCGCTACACGACCGACGCACGGGGCCTGCTGCTGGGCCACAAGGTGGTTGCGGGGCGGCCGTGGTTCATCTACCTGGTCGGAATTGTCCACGACCAGAAGGTTCGGGAACTCCGGCTGGCGGCGCTCGCGGTTGAGGGGAATCGTTTTCATTGGGTGCTCGGGCCCAAGAATTCCCGGGCGACCCACATGTACCGCAACTACAACGAGGGGCTGGGTAAGCGGCGCAATCCCGGGCAGAAGCATGCCCCCATCGAATACAGCAGTTTTCCGCGAAGCGAGGACCAGTTTGAACTGAGCATCAATGGCGATCACGTCAGCGTCATTCACAAGGGGTCGGGAGCGTGGTGGGAGATGACGCTGCCGGAACGGTACGGCTCGGAGCCAAGTGCAGCGGGCAATGGGCGGGGCATCGGCGCATAAAAAGAGGGCCGGTGCTCGCCGTAACACCGGCCCCAAATCAGGCTGCCCAACCAACAGGTTGGAGACCCACAGCCTTGTTTCACTTATCGGCAATCGTTTGGCGCGGCATTAGCTTGATCCGGCTCGCATCAGGGCGTACGACCGATATAATCCCGCGACTCATGCCCACCAACGCACCTATCGCCAAGCTTGCCCTGGAAGACGGCACTATTTTTACGGGTTCGGCATTCGGCGCCAGTGGAACCTCCGCAGGGGAAGTGGTTTTCAACACGTCCATGACGGGTTATCAGGAGATTCTCACCGATCCCTCCTATGCCGGGCAGATCGTGACGATGACCTACCCGCTGATCGGGAACTACGGGATCAACAAGACGGACGTGGAATCGCGGCGGGTTTCGGTGAAGGGCTTTGTGATCAAGGAGCTGTCGCCGGTGGCGTCGAACTACCGCTCGGACATGACGCTGTCAGAGTATCTGAAGGAAAACGGCGTCATCGGGATCGAGGGGATCGACACGCGGGCGCTGGTCCGGCGGTTGCGCGTGAGCGGCGTGATGCGGGGCGTGCTTTCCACGGAAATTCTGGATGATGTGAAGCTCGTCTCGATGGCGAAAAACTCGCCGGACATGAACGGTGCCGACTGGGTGAAGGAAGTAAAGCCCGAGCGGCCGTATGAGTGGGAAGAAGACCAGGGGCCGTGGTCGCTGGGCAAGGTCGAGCGCGGAGACGGGCTGCATGTGGTGGCGCTGGACTGCGGTGCGAAGCATAACATCCTGCGGCATCTGAGCGAGCGCGGGATCAAGGTGACGGTGCTCCCACCGGATACGCCGGCGGCGGAGATCCTCAAGCACAACCCCGACGGGCTTTTCGTGTCCAATGGGCCAGGCGATCCCGCGGCGGTGGGGTACGCGATCGAGTCGCTCAAGAGCGCGCTGGGAAAGGTGCCGACGTTTGGTATTTGCCTTGGCCATCAGCTTCTGGGACTGGCGCTGGGGGCCAGGACTTACAAGCTCAAGTTCGGCCATCGCGGCGGGAATCAGCCGGTCAAGAACCTGGACACGGGGCGGGTCGAAATCACCAGCCAGAATCACGGTTTCGCGGTGGAGAAAGAAAGCCTGGAAGCCAAGGGCGGCGTGATTACGCACATCAACCTGAACGACAACACGGTGGAGGGATTCCGGCATAAGCAGATGCCGGTGTTCTCGGTGCAGTATCACCCCGAGGCAGCGCCCGGGCCGCACGATGCGGCGTATCTGTTCGATGCTTTCGTGGAGATGATGAAGACAAAGAGGCCGCCGACAGGCAAGCGCCTGGCGGAGCTTCAGTCTCTTCGCTCACGGTCGAAATGAATGCCCCGGCTGGTGGGCCACTGGCCGAATTGAATGCCGGGATTCTCCGGCGGTGCGTGCCGGGCTGCGTCATTCAGTAGCTCCAAATCGCTCTCGGTGGCCATCAGCTCCCGCTCAAGGCGGTCCTGCCAACTCTCGCGCTGATCAAATGCTCCAAAACGCATAACGCAAATGCCCTCCACTTGTGAAATACGATGCGGATGTCGATCGGGCAAACAGGAGGCGACGTCCGATACGGCGGTGCGATTTATCGGGCCTGGGCTTGGCCAAAGGGAGAATCAGCGAGTGGCCGTGTGGCGCGGCACAGCCGGTCGCGAACGGCGGTCCATTCGGGTGTGTCGGGCGGGAGCTCAATGTAAATGGCGCGGGCGCCCGTGCCGTCGAGGATGCGGAGCGTCTCGTAGAGCCTGCGGGCGTAGATGACAGGATCGGACGGGAGGGCGAGCTTCTTGCCCGGGCCTTGGCGTTCCAGGTCAGCAGGCACGAGAAGGCCGCGGGCGGTCGGATCGATCAGAAGCAGTGCGAAAGGCGCCATCGGATCCGATTCGAAGCGCTGGAGCAGACGATCGCGATCGAATCGCTCGAATCGATAGGCGGGCGTCGCCGGGGCGTAGTGCGTGGGATGCTGGCCGGGTGAACGCGTGGGAGTTGCAGGGTCGCTGTTGAAGCGATGGAGGTGCACGGGGCCGATCACCCGCTCGATCTGTGCGCGAGAGATGCCCCCGGGGCGGAGGATGGTGGGGCGCTCACTGGCGAGGTTAAGGACGGTGGATTCAATACCGACGCGGCAGGGACCGCCGTCGAGAATGAGGTCGACACAATCGCCGAGGTCCTCGCGAACGTGTTGGGCATTGGTGGGGGAGATGTGATTGGAGCGATTGGCGCTCGGGCCGGCGAGCGGGCGATCGAACGCGCGCAAAAGTTGGAGCGTTAGCGGATGGTCCGGCGCCCGCAGGCCGACGGTGGAAAGGCCAGCGCTCACTTCGTCCACGATGATCGGGTCTTTGGGAAGAACGAGCGTGAGCGGGCCAGGCCAGAATGCGTCGGCGAGATTCTGTGCCGTATCGGGCCAGGAGCGCACGTAGCGGCGAGCGACCGCGGCGTCAGCGACGTGGCAGATCAGAGGATTGGTGGACGGGCGCCCCTTGGCGGCGAAGATCTTGCGAACGGCATTGGCATTGGTGGCGTCTCCGCCCAGGCCATAAACGGTCTCGGTGGGAAATGCGACGAGCCCTCCCGCCCGCAGGATCTGGGCCGCACGATCGATGTCGTTCACGAAGCCACCCCCTGCACGAGCAGCCACTCTTTTGCCTGAGGCGTGTCCGAGCAGATCAGGAAAACCTCCTGAACCGTCCCGGTGCCGGTGTACAGACATTTCAGGCCCGCATCGGTGGGATATTGAATCTTGAAACTCGCCGGCGTCTTGCCGCGGCGCACCTTGATCCGGCCGGGGACGATGCGGGTGACGTGCGGACAGTCGGCGATGATCCGGTTGAGAATCTCGTCGAGACCACCGACACGGCCATGCTGGCGCTTGATGCGGCCGAATTTCATGCGACAGATTATAGCGGTTGTGGGAATGCGGCGGTGTTGGCATCATTTGCGTTTTCAACAGGAGAAGGCATGGCAGATGCACTGAAAGTCGGCGACGAAGCCCCGGACTTTGCCCTCATGAATCAGGACAAGACGCCGATCAAGCTCTCGGATTTCCGCGACAAGAAAAACGTCGTATTGCTGTTTTATCCAATGGACTTTTCCCCCGTCTGCACGGACGAGCATTGCACGTTCGGGCCGCAACTCGGCAAGATCGCGCCGGATGCGGACACGGTGGTTTTCGGCGTCTCCACCGACAGCCCGTTCACTCACGCGGCATTCAAGAAGCAATACAGCATTCCCTACGACCTGCTGGCCGATCCGACGCGGAAGATGGTCAAGGCCTACGGCATGTTCGCCGGCGAAGAGCCCTACAACTGCTCAAAACGCGGCACCGTGATCATCGACAAACAAGGCAAGATCGCCCACTACCACGAGCAGCCGATGCGCGAAGCGCGAAAAGTGGAGGACTTGTCTCGCGCCGTAGAAGGGGCCATACAATCAGCGCGTGAATGCCACCGGCAGTGAGGCAAAGTAAGAACCCCCCAATGGTGCCACGTCGGCTCGCACTAAGCATTCTCAGGCTTTGGAAGCCGTGACTGCCTGGAACGTCGTCGGACGCTGCACCACGTTGCGGCTCTGGCACTTGGGACATCTGGCCGCCTGGTTGGCCCCTTCGTGTTCTCGGATGGTCATCACCTTCTCGAAGCGATGTCCGCAGTCCCTGCATTGATAGAGATACGTAGCCATGGCGACCTCCAGGACCGGCGTAGAGCACTTGATCCCGGATCAAGTGCAAATGAGGCTTGTTTGTCCCATTGTTCCGCTGCTGGCCATACCGCGTAAAGCCAGAAAATCGTGGCAGACACAGCCATTTGAGGCGAGCCGATCGAGAAGTTCTTGGGAATCTGCCCAAGGTAATCGGATACAATCATCTTGTGATGAGGTGGATGTCCATGAAGCCTCGTCGGTCACACCCGCTGGCCTCATGATCCAACTCCGCCTCGTGTCACGGCACGATCGATTCTGCGGAGAGAGGAGGCGGCGCACGCAAGTCAGGAATATCCTCAATAAACAAGTCGTAACACGATGCCACGGTTAGGCGTCGGGGCCATTTGACGACACTCCGCGATTTGATCGGTGGTGCGATTTGTAGAGTCGAAGGCGTGGAGGTGAATGATGGACCCGCGATATCACAATCGAGCGGAGGGGGGTCGGGTGCTGGCTGCAGAGTTGCAGGATTACGGCGGACGGGATGACTTGCTCGTGCTGGCACTGCCGCGAGGTGGTGTGCCGGTCGGGTTCGAGATCGCCATGGCTCTAGGAGCCCCGTTGGACGTGGTGCTGGTCCGCAAGCTCGGCGTCCCCTGGCAGCCGGAATTGGCGATGGGCGCCGTGGCATCGGGCAACGTCCTGGTGCTTCAACCCCAGATTCTGACGGAGGCCGGTATCTCCGAGGCGGACATCCGTGATGCCGTCGAGCGCCAAAGCGAGATTGTTCGAGAACAGGATCGCACCTATCGCGGCGAGTTGCCCGCGCCGGACATCTTCCGGCGGATTGTCATTCTGGTGGACGACGGCTTGGCGACCGGTTCCACCATGCGGGCGGCGATTTCCGCTGTATGCAAGCAACAACCGGCGATGCTGATCGTCGCCGTGCCGACCGCCCCTCCGGAAACGTGTCGCCAGTTGGCGCGGGAGGTAGACAAGCTTATTTGCCCGCACCGGCCCAGGCAGTTCTTTGCCATCAGTCAAAGCTACGAGTGCTTCGATCAGGTCGAGAATGACCAGGTGCGGCGCTGCCTGGAGGAGGCCAGAGGCGCATTGGCCATGCGGCAGGTGGCGCACGAGCACTTTGTTCGAGCGCCCCACCACGCGGCGGACGTGTAAGCAATGCGTTGCTCCAGATGATGCCGCTTGAGCATCTCTTCCGCGATACGGTGATGAAAGGAGGCAGCCATGTCTATGCATGCTACAGAACGACCGCATGTGGAATTTGATGAGGAGGTCGATGCAGGCGCGGGCGATGTCATGCTTCCCGGCCGGCTGGTGGTCCCAGCGAACGCGATCGGAGTCGTCCTGTTTGCCCACGGCAGCGGCAGCAGCCGGCATAGCCCCAGGAACATCTTCGTCGCCGAGGCATTGCAGCGTGGACAGATCGCGACATTACTGTTTGACCTGCTCACGCGAGCAGAAGAAGCGGTTGATATTCAGACGGCGGAGTTTCGATTCAACATCGATTTTCTGGCGCAACGCGTTGCCGCGACGACCCACTGGCTGATGGCGCATGCGATGGTGCGCGGGTTGCCGGTGGGTTACTTCGGGGCGAGTACGGGCGCTGCGTCCGCCCTGGTGGCAGCGGCAAAGCTGCCGCGCAACGTCGCGGCGGTTGTATCGCGCGGTGGCCGGCCGGATCTCGCGGGTGATGCCCTGCCTGATGTTCAAGCCCCGACGCTGCTTATCGTCGGCGGCCGCGATCCCCAGGTGATCACGCTGAACCAACACGCTCTGGCGAAGATGACCTGCACGAAAGAACTCGTGCTGGTACCCGGTGCGATGCATCTGTTCGAGGAGCCCGGGGCCCTGGAACGGGTTGCGCGACTGGCGCGGGCGTGGTTCCTGCGCTATCTGCCGGGTACTCCGGCTCGACCGCGTTTGGTCCAGCGCACTGAGGATCAGGGCTGTCAGGGTGCCGTGCCTCCGCGAGGCCGCGGGATCCGAGAGGAGTCTTTATGAGTGCGTGGATTGTCGTAGCTGACGGCAGTCGTGCCCGCGTGTTCTGCAAAGACGAGCCTGAGCTGGCCGTGCGGCGTGTGCGGGAACTGAAGCACCTCAAGAGCCGAATGAAAGGATCGGCCATGACCACCGACAGGCCGGGTCGCATCGGCAAGATGGCGCCCCGCCGGTCGGCGATGGACCGCCACACCCCGGCCAAGCAAGTCGAGGCGGAGCATTTTGCCCAAGAGCTGGCTCACGTTCTCCGGACGGCCCACGCCAGGGGCGAATTCGAGGATCTGGCGGTGGTGGCGCCAGCGCATTTCCTGGGCATCCTGCGCCGCGCGCTTGGCCGTAAGCTGCGGGATTCCATCGTTGTTTCGGCGGGTAAGGACCTGACGCAAGTCAATGAACGTGAATTGGCGCAACCACTGCGTGTAGTTCTAAATGCGCTTCGCCGGGCGCAATTCAGCGCAATCCATGGGTGTGACGCGTTACCTGGTCTTGAGCAGAATCGAAACCGAAGGGATTCGCCCGCTACGTCAGGGCGGCCGGGCGCGGAAGATCACCTGCGTCTTCCAACCGCTCTGGCTGGTCGATCCCGACCCCGATGCGCGAAGCTGGCACGAGCTCCTGATGAGCTCGTGAGGGCACACCAAGCTCTGCCGCGCCGGAATTGCTGTGCAATTTCCCGGATTTTTCCTGGGGGCATCATCGGACACGATGGTATGACGATTTTGGGGTGTGGAAAAAGGAGTCCTCGCATGCGGGGTCATCAGAGCGAGGGCGGCGATGAAATGGGTCCGTTGGGCAACCTTCCCATGGGGGCAAGGTGTTGCATGCCCGAAAGGCCTGCAGCGGCGGAGCGGACCCACTTCTCTTTCCAGGGCCGATCCTTCCTGCGGCGTCAGACGTGCTTGAACTGAAGCGAGCCCAGGGTTCAAGACCGCTTTGGCGAACGGCGAATCGTGTTCAACGTATTAATTCATAGAGAGACGGATTAAAACGGAACCCGCCGCCCCGCTCCCTTGAGAACGGCTCCGGAGAAATGACGGCGGGTCTCTCTTTGGGGGGTAGCAGTCTTGAGCCTTGGTCAGCTTCTTAGAGCCACCTTCGCCTTGCCCCTGATGCTTCACGCCCATCAAAGTGACAGGTGCTTAACGATAAATCAGATTGACCGGTCTTTTGATAAGGGCTAGCGTGGATCTTGGTACGGATGGGCATGGCGCCAAGGCGGCGCCGTCTTTGGCCCTGACGCACAAGACATCTCTGGCGTCAGAGGTGCCGGATCCAAAGCGAGTTGGCAACTGGTGCACGTGCTGCGAGCCCGCCAAAGCTGAACGCTGCCCGGGCAGACGAACAGATCGGATCTCTTCCGTCACCGGACCAACGGATTTGGCGCGGCATCGCATTTCACGTTCCTCAGCGAGCCATCGGGGGATGGCTTTGAAAGGAGCGCGCTATGACAGCCCTCAAACGCATTCGTAAGGAAGGCAACGGTCTTGAGGCATTGGAACTGGCCCGGCCACTGGAAATGGGTTTCGGCCGTCTCGGGCTGGAGATGGAAGAGATGATGGAGCGCTTTTGGCGCAACGCGTTCGCGACGCCGTTAAGCCTGTTTTCCGAATGGTCGCCCTGGGCCGCTCTGGTGCCGGCCATGAGCTGGCCTGCGATTGATGTCGCGGAAGATGAGAAGGCCCTGGTCATCCGCGCGGACGTTCCCGGCCTTGAAGCCAGGGACCTCGCGGTGGAGATCAGTGAGAATGTTCTGACCATCCGTGGATCGCGCCAGGAAGAAGAAAGCGAGAAGACCGCCGAACTTTCCCGGCACGAGCGGCGCTTTGGCCGTTTCGAACGGAGAATTGCCCTGCCATCCTACGTGGACGCCGAGAAGATCGAAGCGAAGTACGAGAAGGGAACGCTCTCGATCACGGTGCCGCGCATCCCGGGTGAAGGGCCGAAACGAATCCCGGTGCAGACCGCGTAAGGATCGCCTGGCGATCTTTCCTGTCGCGAGCATGGAGCGGTGAAGTGTCGGTTTGACGAGCCGCGGGGGAGCAGGCACGCTTTGCTATCCAGTACCCGCGACAGGATTCGAACCTGTGACCTCCGGTTTAGGAAACCAGCGCTCTATCCAACTGAGCTACGCGGGCGCACATCGGGAACTATGCCGCAAGAATCTTAGCTCTTCGGCGGCGAGAACGCCACGTGAACGGGCGGAATACGGCGGGCGCCGGCGCGGTGCATCACGCTGCCGGTGTCCCTTTCCAATAACGCGCAAGGCCTGCGTGCAGGAGATACAGCAGGGCCGGAACTGCAAAGTACGGAAAAGCGCCTGCGAGGAGATGTCCAACCGCCACCCACTGTGCCGCGTTCATCACGATCAGCACCGCGAGAATTGCAATCCCGGCGAGCATCTCCCAGCGGAAGCCGACCAGCAGGAGGGTGGTCACCAAGAACAAGCCGCAGAGTCCGACATTGACAGACCGCGGTTCCTTCCACGGTTTGGGAAAGCTGCCCCCGAGCACACCCTCGCCGAGGGCGATCGACGCCACCAGGAGAAACATCGTCAGCGCCGACAGACGGCCCAGCCATTTGAAACCCAGCAGCCCGGAGTGACGGGAATCTGACATGGCAGCCTCTTATTGTTAGTGAATACAAATAATACTGGCCACACTGCGGCGGATTCCGCAAGAAGATTCTGCAAATGTTCGCCGATGGCGGCGGCCGAGACGCGGGTGCAGCCAGGCTCCGTTACCCCGCGGTCGCTCCGGATCGATGCATCTCTATAATCGCCCCCCTTATGCGCGAGGAGTCGCCCGGACTGCGGTCTCACATTACCCTTGCCCTTTGCACGGTGCTCCATGCGTTTACGCATGGCTATGGCTCGCTGCTCGTGCCCCTCTACATCCTGATGCGGCGAGACCTGCGCTGCCCGGCGTGGGATATGCCGCGCTGATCGTGACGGTTTACGGGCTGGTCAACTTCCTGGGCAGCTATGCGGCAGGGATGCTCGCGGATCGCTTCAACCGCAAGATGCTGCTTGGAATCGGCCTGCTTGGGAATGCGGCCGCAATCATGGCGATGGGGTTTACGCACCGCTATGAGTTGCTGCTCGTCTTTGCAGTGCTGGCGGGAGGATTTGCCGCGCTCTATCACCCGGCCGCCAACGCGCTGATCCCGGAGCACTATCCGCGCCATCCCGGGATGGCGATCGGCCTCCTGGGGATCGGATCGGGAATCGGCTTTTTTGCCGGGCCTCAGTTTGCCGGCTGGCGGGCGGAGACGACCTGGGGCAGGTGGAATCTCGCGGGCATTTCCAACTGGCAGCGCCCGCTGGTCGAGGCCGGGGCCGCGGGTTTTCTGGTTGGCGTCGCGTTCCTTTTGGTCGCCCGCGAAGTAAAGAACCGGCACACGCGATTCACCTGTGAATCCGCGGGACGGGATACGGATGGCGAGCACGGCGCAGTCGGGCGAGTCGATGGACAGGGGGCTGAGACGCGTCGAAATGCGCCGGACGAGGCTTCTCTGGAGGGCAAGAAGCTGGGGTGGCGCGTGGCGGCAATCGCTGCGGTCCTGGGCTGCCGCGATTTTGCAGGCCTGGCCGCACTCTCGCTGGCGTCGATCTATCTGCAGAAGGCGCTGGGGCTGGACGCGCGGCGAACGGGTTTCATGCTGGGGACCATGATGCTCCTGAGCGTCGTCGTCAATCCCATGGCCGTGTGGCTGAGCCCGGGCCGGCGCCGCCTCCGCGTGCTGGCCGGGCTCATCCTCGTCAGCGCGGTCATCATCTCGACGATGCCGCTCTGGTCGGTCGGCACCGTGCTGATCGGCCTCTGTTTGTTCCAGGCCTTTCAGATGAGCAGCTACGCGGTCTCGGATGCGGCGATGCTCGAGCGCGTGAAACCGCACGTGCGGGGACGCGTGGTCGGGATCTTTCTGACCATTGCCGGAACGTTTGCCGCCACCAGCCCCTGGGTGATGGGATTCTGGACCGATCTCCTGGGAGAACGGGCGCACGAGGCGAATGCGTACTTCCCCATTTTCCTCACGCTTGGCGTGATGCTGGTCATCGCCTCCACGAGCATGCCGCTGATCGCGGCGCTGGGCCAGCCCATCGAAGGGGCCATCGAGCCGATCACGGAAACCACGCCGGCGACAATGGAGCCGGTGATGTGAAACAACTTGACCGGCACCATCGCGCTAGGGCGCGCTTGCGGGCTGCGTGGCGTCGATGAGCGGGTTACGCGGTTCCAGGACGACGCTCTCATCGCTTTTGAGCCAGCCGTCAATCAGACCGTGACGATCGCCGATGACATAAGACAGCATGAAATGCGATGCGTTCTCCAGGTCGGTCCGGCCGGCGAGAATCTGAAGATGGCCGGGATCGGCTGGCAGCGAGAGCGTGGTGGTGACGGCGCTCAGCAGCCTTGCCGGCGCTATCCCCACGGGCGGTTCAAACACATGCGACTGCACCTGGAGTTCCCGGGTGGCGCCGATGCTGACGACATCGACGGCAACCAGGCGGCGCTTGCCGCCGGGGGTAAAGCGCTCGTGCAGAAAGAGCGTGCCGGAGGTCCGGGGAATGCCCGAGCCGCTCCAATAGGAGAAGAACTTGAGCCACGGGCGCGGAACGTGAACCACCCACCCCTGGCTGCGCGGCTGGTCGTAGGCAACCTCACCCGGCCCGGCGACATAGCTCATGCAGCGCCCGAACCAGTAATGCGCTGGGCGCGATGCACCAGCAGACGGCCCCATCGAAGGCACAACCCCAGAGCCAGAAGCGCCAGGCACAAGGCCGCGATCCGGCGCGCCGACCGGCCGCGATGCCAGCGGGAGGGCGGAGCATAATCGAGTTGAGGAGGATCGTTTTCGGGCATGGTCCGGCGATGCGTGCATCGCCCTCTTCCACATTTGGGCGACGCAGGCGTCGCCCCTACATGCCAAGACGAGCGATGATTTCTGCCTGTGGGACGGCTGTTTGCTCGCCCGTCTTGAGGTTCTTCAGGACGACCGTGCCGGCGGCCAGTTCGGAGTCGCCGGTGACGATGCACCAGGCGGCGCCTTCGCGGTCGGCGAGCTTGAACTGCGATTTCACGCTCCGGCCGCAGAGGTCCATGTCGGCGGCGAGCCCCGCTTGGCGCAACTCGCGCATGAGCCGCCAGTTGAAATCGCGGGCCGCTTTGCCGTGGGCGACGAGCCAGACCAGAGGCTTGCATTGCCGCGGAATCTCGACGCCTTGCGCCTCCAGCGCGATGAGCAGGCGATCCAGCCCCGAGCCGAAGCCCACGCCCGGCGAGGGCTTGCCGCCGAGGGTTTCGACCAGGCTGTCGTAGCGGCCGCCGCCGCCCAGGGAGTTCTGCGCCCAAGCCCGCCGGCGATCACTTCCCAGACCGTGTTGGTGTAATAGTCGAGACCGCGCACGAGATTGGTATCGACGGTGAACGGAACGCCGGCATCGCCCAGCAGCTTCTCTACGCGGGTAAAGTGCTGCCGGCTGGCCTCGGTGAGATAGTCGCCGGCCGCGGGGGCGCCCTGTCGGGCCTCCACATCGCGCGGATCCTTGGAGTCCAGGATCCGCAGGGGGTTCTGCCCGAGCCGGCGCTGTGAATCTTCCGAGAGCCCATCCGACTTGGGCGCAAGGAATTTCACGAGCGCGTCGCGGTAGATCTTCTTCGATTCCGCGTCGCCCAGGCTGTTGATCTTCAGCGCCAGGTCCTTCACGCCGCAGCGGCGGTAAAAGTCCATCTGGAGGAGAATGCACTCGACGTCCTGGTCGGGCTCGGGAATGCCGAAGGCTTCGACGCCGAACTGGTGGTGCTGGCGATAGCGACCTTTCTGTGGTCGCTCATAGCGGAAATTCGGAGCAATATAGAAGAACTTGGCGCAGGAGCCCTGGTCGGCCAGCAGGTTGTGTTCGACGATGGCGCGGACCACGCCGGGCGTCCCTTCGGGCCGCAGGGTAATCGATTCGTTGCCGCGGTCGTTGAAGGTGAAGGTCTCGCGCTGAACGATGTCGGTGGTCTCGCCGGTGCCGCGGTGGAAGAGCTCCGTGCTCTCGTAGATCGGGGTGCGGATTTCCTGGAAGTGGTACAGCTCGGCGACCTCGCGGGCGATGCGTTCGACCGCTTGCCACTTCCAACTGTCGGCGGGGAGGATGTCGGCGGTGCCCCGGGGGGCCGTGATCTTGCTCATGCCTTACTCAAAAATCGAGCGAGGCATTGTAGATGGGACCCGAGAAAGTGGGTAGGGGCGGACACTGCTCCTGCCGCGGATTTTCGCCAGAAGTTTGATGCCGCTCACTGCCTGCCGGGGGCCGATGACTCAGTACGTGTTGTACTTCGTCCCGTTGGCATCGACTTCAGAGTCCTGGCAGTTGGCGTGGAGCGAGCCTGTGGACTGGTCGTATTGCCAGCCATAGCCGGTGGCGTAGGTCGTGCCGGTGACGCCGGTCTGGCCCGACTGGGCGCCGACCGGAAGCTGCGGCAGGTTGAGCATGTAGGCGCCGTATTTATGCGTGGAATCCTTGGCGGTGCTGACGGCGCCGGCGCCGTCGGTGTACTCGGTCATCTCGCCTTCGAAGCTGGCCAGGGTGGGAAAGCTGCCGTGCTCAGCCTGATAGAGGAGGATGGCCGAGCGCATCCAGGCGCAGATTGTCCTTGAGGGCCACATCGGACGTATTGCCGCGGCACGTTGGTGAACTGGGCGATGACGATCGAGGCAAGGATCCCGAGGATGATCACGACGATCAGGATCTCGATCAGCGTAAAGCCGTTATGGGACCGGCGAACCTGCTTACCAGCGAAGGTTGAGGGCTTCATAGGCCACCTCCACCGCACGGATCGTCAGGGCGTCTGCGTCACTTTAGCCAAGGACTTCGGAGAATCGGGCTTCGGCAGCGCGGGTGGGGTCTGACGGTGGGGATGGCGCGGGTTATTCGGTTTTTTCGGGTTCTTGTGCGGGCTGCTCCGGCTGCTCGTCCTGGGCCTCGGACTTCTTCTTGCCGCGGGACTTCTTGAGTTCCTCGACGTCCACCTCCTGGATGGCGGCGTCCTCGAGGATTTTGTCGACGGCCTTCTGCTCGCGCATCTGCACGTACATGTTGCTGAGCGTGCCGTCGCGGGCCATGTCCTGCTTGAGCTTCTCGGGACGGCGGCCCTGCTGGGCGGCGATCATGGCGATCCGGCCGTTGAGTTCCGACTCCTCCACGTCCACGTTCTGGTCGTTGGCGATCTTCTGCAGGATGAAGAAAAGCTTGAGCTCGCGTTGGGCTTCCTCGGCGGCGCCGGACTGGAGGCGGGCGACGTTGGCCTGGATCTGCTCCTGCGGGATGCCGCGGAGCAGCATGTCCACCATGCGGCGCTGGACCGTGCGCTGGGTCTGCTTGTCGGAGAGGCGCGAGGGAAGGTCGATGGTGACGTTGTCGAGCAGGTACTTGTAGACCTGCTCGCGCATGGCCTGCTGGACGTCGTACTTGATGCGCTCGTCCATCTGCTCGCGGAGGGCGTCGCGCAGCTCCTGGTCGTTCTCAAAGCCCAGCGATTCGAGGAACTCCTCGTTGATCTCGGCCAGCTCGAGCTTCTTGAGGTCTTTAAGCACGACTTCGATCTCGACGTCCCTGCCCTTGATGACTTCGTTGGGATTGTCGTCGGCGACGTGGGCCTTGAGGTCGCGCTTCTCGGAGGGCTTTAAGCCTTCGAGCTGCTGGTCGAGATCGTCGATCTGGATGCCGCCGATCTGGCCGGGGCGGGCCATGATGGTGGCATCGTGCTGGTGGCCGACGATGTTGCCGTCCACCTTGACGTGCACATCGGCCAGGAGCTGGTCGCCGGCCTGCACGCCGCGGTCCTCGACGGGGACGAGCGTGCCCTGCTGCTCGCGGAGATTCTGCATGGCCTGGTCGATGTGTTCGTCGTTGATCTCGACCTTGGGCCGCTTGATCTCGATGCCCTTGAGCTCAGGGAGGTTGATGTCGGGCTGGACTTCGACCTCGAAGGAGTAGGTGAGCGGGCCGGACTCGGGGAGCTGGATCAGGTCCGGATTGTCGAACTGGGGCTCGCCGATGACCTGGAGTTTATTCTTCTCGACCGCCTGCTCGTAGCTCTCGGAGATCAGGGGCGCGGCGGACCTGCTCCTTGACGTCGGAGCTGAAGCGTTTTTCGATCAGTTTCTGGGGGGCGTGGCCGACGCGGAAGCCGGGGATGGCGGCCTGCTGGCGGAGCTCCTTGAACTGCTCTTCCAGCTTGCTGGCGATGCGCTCCTGGGGGATCTCGACGGAGACGCGCTTGGTGGCGGGGCCGGCCTCCTCGATCTTGATCGGGTAGGTGAATTCCTGCTCTTCTTCGGTGGCGACCGGGGCTCCGGTGTCTTGGTCTTGTTCGGCCATGATCTTCCTCAATTGCGAATAACCACCTCCGCCGGTGCGGCAGGCGACGCAGGGACTTCCCGCGGTTTTTGTTGAGCCCCGCATGGTAAGCAAGTTACGCCGGTTTGGGAAGGGGCGGGCAAAACGCGGGAGGATTGGGCTTTTTGGGGCGGAGGGGGCAGGTTTTTCTGCCGGGCCTGGCGGAGGGCATCGATGTAGGCCTGGGGCATGGAGCCGTCCCACCAGTTGGGGGCCTGGGACCAGATCCAGACGTAGCGGTCGGTATATTTGAGCCCTTCGTGGACGGAATAGGCGAACTGGGCGGGGGTGAAGTAGTTTTTGGAGAAATCGTGGGGGTCCCAGTGGGCGTTGTAATCGAGCCAGAGGCCGAAGCTGGCCCGCCAGTGCTCCTTCATGGCATTGGGGACGGCGGTCCAGCCGAGGGCTTTTCGCGCGGATGATCCGGCGGGTGCGGGCGAACTGCTTTTCGGTCTTGAAGTTGTAGGCCCATTCCCAGCCGTCGTAGATGACCTGGCCGGGGGCGGCCTGGTCGAGGATGCCGTCGAGGAAGTCGGGCAGGAGCTGGTACTTCTGGGCGTTGCCGTCGTGGAAGTGGGCCATGGAATAGGCGAGTGTGATCAGCAGGGTGGTCTTGGGATCGACATTGTTGATGGCGCGCATGAACTGGCGGCCGCGCTTGCGGACCTGCCGGCGGTACTCGGCGAGGGTGTGCTCTTTGGTTTGCGGCTGGAGCTTGGAGTTGAAGATGTCGCTGGCGTAGGTCTCGGTGTCGAGGACGATGCCTTTGAGGTGGCACTCTTTGACGATGGCGGCGAGTGTGGCGGCGTTGGCGGCGGCGGCGAAGTGGGCGTCGTCGAACCAGTCCTGGTTGCCGGGGGTGACGTTCATGCGCAGGAAGTTGTCTGTGAACTTTTCGAATTTCGTATGCGCCAGGGCCTCGATGGATTCGGAATAATTGGCACGGTCGAGGGGGTCGCCGCCGAAGGAGCCGGCGGGGAAGGTGTGCTGGCGGGCGACCTTTTGGGTGAGGTCGTGCATCCCGTTCCAGGTGAGGTCGAGGACGATGCCGTCGAAGGGCATCTTCTCCATCTCGCGGATGTGCTCGCGGACGTAGGTGGGCGGGGGGGTGTGCCAGCCCCATTCGAGGATCTTGGCTTGTTGGATGTTGTTGGGCGGGGCGGCGGCGTCGCCGGCGAAGGTGGGGAGGGCGGCAAGAAGAACGACCAGGGCAAAGAGGGGTCGGGACATGGATGTGGATGGTATGGAAAATTGCGGGGATGTTGAAGGGAGCGCAGAACGCCGCCGGGCTGGCGGGGGGGATGGTGATTGGACTTGCCCATGTCCGGAGGGCGCTACCTTTGGGGGCGGCTTGGGCTTGTTGGAGATCTCCGGTTCTTTGCAGCTTGTAGGAACTCGCGTTTCGTCGGGGCAGCGTCAGATGATCGGATCAGTGCCTGGAAAACTGTCTCCGGCCGGATGACCAGGATCCATGCCTCCCCTTGTTACCGCAGAAACTCGAAATATACCGGCGCGATGCCCATTTCGGGCGTGATGAGGCGCGGCTGAAAGACCAATAGCGAGCAGTTGTGTTTCCTGGCCGCATCGATCAGCGTTCTGGCATCCATCTGGCTCAGGCGCGGGTAGTTCATCTCGTGCCAGTTGTAGCCGAGGTCGATGAACAGGATCCGCTGCACGGACGGCGGGAGGACCGCATCGGCGAGGCGGCATTGCAGCTCGATCGAAGCGATGGTTTCGGCCAGATCGTCCGGCCGGTAGACCTGCCCGTCCGGGATCATCATGGCGCCGGCGGCGGTGAAGGTGGGGGCCTGACGCCTGGCATAGGCCAGCATCGTATCGTAATCGGCGGTGCCGGGTCTGGCGTAAACATAGTCCTCGAAGTGGCGGCTCTTGAAGTAATCCCGGTCATACCCGATGCGGCAGGCATAGAAGATGATCTTGAGCGCGGGGGCGGCTTTTCGGATGGCTTTGACGATCGTCAGTTGCTGTTCGGGGGTGGGGTGGGTCAACTCATGATCGAACATGGCCAGCGGGCAGCCTGCGGCCACCGCCTGCTGAGCCCAATGGGCGATCTGCACATCATCGTCGATGAAATGGTTGGTGTCCGGCGTCCACCAGCAGAGCTCCACCGGATGCGGGCGATAGCGAAGGTTCCAGCCCGGGATGTTCCGCGTGTCTTGCCCTTGTCCCGGTGGAGGTCATGTAGCGGTGAATCGGCGCCGTCGTCGCAGGTGCGGCCGCCGCCGAAGTGACGGCGGGCAGGGAGCCGAGGGCGAGCCAGCCCAAAAGGGGCGTACACAGCCGCCGAAAGGCGATGATGTTCATGGTCGAATCCTCCGTGGCGGGTGATGCGGTCGGTCGATCACCGGCGAGGGTTACAGACTGCCGCGGGGATTCTGCCGCGTCAATGTCGCGGGCCGGGGGGTGCGCGTTTGGTGACATGCGCTTGTGCGGTGAAAATGCCCGCCGGGCCGGGGATGATGCGCCATGAGCCGGAAAGGTTCGGAGAAATCCTGGCAGGGGCGGTACGCGGGGCGGCGGGGGGGGCAGGGGGGGCGAGAGACGAACCGGCGGCGACGTGGGCGTCGTCAAACCGGTCCGGGTTGCCGGGGGCGGGGGGGGGGGATCGCGGAATCCGAAGCGCCAAATCCCGGACAAGAACCAAGCCCGAATGGCCAGGGGAAGGGGGCGATCTTCGGACCATTTGGTCGTCAGGACGACATTTTGACGGGGTAGCGGGGGGATGGGGAGGCAACGGTACTACAACGGTGTGAGTACGGTGTGACCCCGGAACCGAATTGGGGACGACATGAGAGCAGAATGTCCTTTGTTTCGGTATTTCTGGCACGGGTTTGCCATCGTGTTGCTGACACGGAAGTGGTGGAGATGACTATCGCCTTTTTGCGGATCCGGATTCGGGGGCGGCAAGAATTTTGAACGTCTCTCCAGGCGTTTTCGAGGCCGAAGGACGGCCCGAGATTGCGGGGATCAGACCTGTGCCGATACTCTTTTTTTCGATGAGGCGGCGGCTATTGAACATCGTCACGGCCGTATCGCTGCTGCTGTGTGTGGTGGCGGTGACGTTCTGGATACGCAGCGACTGGATCGCCGAAGAGGTCAGTCACCTGCACAGCGGCAAGCTGCCCGACGGGTCGGTCGGTTCGCGCGGCGTTGCTCTTGGCGTCTCGCGCGGCGGTCTGGGGTTCGCCGCCAGTGGCCGATGCCTGCCGCCGTAATACCTGCGCGAATATGGGTTCAAGCCGGACGGGTTTTATAGCTGGCCGATCAAGTACTGGTCGCAGGGGCCAGCGCAATTACATGGAGTGGGGTGCGCCCAACGGCTGCATCAAGGGCTGGAACTGCGGTGGCTTTCAATTCGCCATTGCCGTCCCCGGGAGAAAGCCACAGTTCTACACGCGCGGCGTCATGATCGTCGTCCCGCTGTGGTTCGTGGCGGGCATCACCTCGGTCCTTCCCGCACTGCGTGCCCGAAAGTTCTGGCGGGCGCGCCTCGCGGAGAGGCGGCGAAGCCGCGGCTTTTGCTTGCGGTGTGGCTACGACCTCCGCGCCACGCCCGAACGCTGCCCGGAGTGCGGGGCGGAAGTGGGAAAAGCGTAAAAGAGGCGTTGAGGGTTCCCGCTGTGGCAATCGAGGAATCAGATCACCCGCTGTTCAGGTTTTTACGCCCAAGTGAGTATCATTAGCCGCGATGGCAGACAAACCCACTGAGAAATCCTGGCAGGCAAGAATTGGCGAGGCTACGGACGAGCTGGCGGCGAAGTTCGTGGAGTCGATCAGCTACGACCGGCGGATCTACAAGCAGGACATCGCCGGGTCAATCGCACATGCGACGATGCTCGCCAACGTGGGGCTGATCACCGATGCCGAGCGGGATGCGATCATCGAGGGGCTCAAGGGGATCGAGCGCGACATCGAGGCGGGGAATTTTGTCTTCGATGAGAGTCTGGAAGACATCCACATGGTGATCGAGGACGCCCTGATCAAGCGCATCGGCGAGCCGGGACGGAAGCTGCATACGGGACGGAGCCGGAATGATCAGGTGGCGTTGGATCTGGTCCTCTGGATCTATGCTGCCGCCGAAAAGCTCGGAGCGAACGAACTGGGCAACTTGGTGCGTTCATTTGTCGCGTTGGCCGAGCGAGGCCAGCACGTCGTGATGCCTTCCTATACGCACCTTCAACGAGCGCAGCCGATATCCGCGGGCGCCGAGGCACTGGCCTGGGCGTCAGCCTTCGACAACACGCTGCAACGCTTTTATGCACCATGGATGGCGGAATATGTTGAGTGGCCGTTGGGCAGCGGTGCCATCGCCGGGACATCGCTTCCGCTCGATCGGAGCTATTCGCGTTGGGCGACAGAGCAGCAGCCCAACATGCTGCGTCACGACGAACTGAAGGTATCACGAAGTTCGATCGAAAGTACGGCCACGCGGGATATTGCCTGCGATTTCGTGTTTGCCTGTGCGATGGTTGCCCAATGGCTCTCCCGCTGGGCGGAGCAGTGGATCATTTACATGTCCACGGAGTTTTCGTTCATCCGGATCGCCGACCGGTACACGACCAGCTCGTCGATGATGCCGCAGAAGCGGAACCCGGACATGCTGGAGCTGATCCGCGGGCGGTGCGGGAACGTGTACGGCGATCTGTTTGCCCTGATGACGATCCTCAAGGGCCTGCCCATCGGCTACAACCGCGACCTGCAGGAAGACAAGCGCATCGTCTTCCGGGCGTACGACACGGTCAGCTCGTGCCTGGCGATGGCGACGGCGATCGTGAACTCAGCGGAATTCATCAAGGAGAACATCGAGCCGACGCTGGACCGGGGGTTTCTGGATGCGACTTCGCTGGCGGAGTATCTGGTGACCAAGGGCGTGCCGTTCCGGACGGCGCACCACATTGTCGGGTCGCTGGTGGCGCGGTGCGAGAAGGAAAAGAAGCATGCGCTGGCGCAGCTCTCCGTTGCGGAGTTCAACGAGGCGATCGCGCAAGCCACGAGCCGCGACCGTGAGGGAGCGGGGATTGCCGGCGCCGCCAAACCGGTCGCTGACGCTCCCGGCTCGTTAATTCAAGTCACCGATGACGTGTATAGCGCGCTGGGGGCGGAGAATGTGGTGAAGCGGTATCAGAGCGCGGGGGCGGCGGGGGGCAAGCCGTTTGAGGAGCAGTTGGCGGCGTGGAAGAAGAGGCTGGGGACCAAGTGAGGGGCGGATGCGGCGCATCGTGGTCATCGGCACATCGGGATCGGGCAAGACGACGCTGGCGCGGGAGCTGGCGGGGCGGCTGAATGTGCCGCACATCGAGCTGGATGCGCTGCACTGGAAGCCGAACTGGGTGGCGACGCCGCACAGGAGCTGTTGCCGGTGGTGGATCGACTGACGGCGCAGGATGCCTGGACGATCGACGGGAACTACTCGAAGCTGCGCGAGCTGGTCTGGTCGCGGGCGGATACGCTGATCTGGCTGGATTATCCGATGTCGGTGGTCTTCACGCGGGTCTTTGCCCGCACGATGGGTCGCTGGATGCGGCGAGAGGAACTGTGGAGCGGGAACCGGGAGAGGCTGTGGATGCAGTTTGCCACGCGCGAGTCGCTGTTTCTGTAGGTGATCAACAAGTGGCGCATCCACCGGCGGGATTATCCGCGGATGCTCACCAGTCCGCGGTGGCGGCATTTGCGGGTGTACCGGTTTCGGACGCCGGGCCAGACGCGCAGGTGGGTGGAGCAGGTCGAAAGATGGGTCAACTGGGCCGGTGCTGTACCGAAGTAGGTGAGAACAATACTCTCGGCATGCAGGTTGAGGCCGGGTCTAAGAAACCATCTCAAGTCTCTGACGTATGGTAACTGGCGATAACGAAAGGAGCCACGGATGGCGCGAAAGAAGAAGGGGGCGGAGCCGCTGGCGACGATCTGGCGGGTGGACGATGCGTTGTGGGCAGAGGCCCGGCAGGTGCTGGCGAAGTACGACCCGCCGGCGAAGTTCGGCCCCGACCGCATCGACCAACGCAAGGCCCTGGATGGCGTGATCTACCGCATGCGCAGTGGCGTGCAGTGGAACCAGGTCCCCAAGGAGTTCGGCGACGACTCCAGCATCCACCGCACGTTCCAACGCTGGGTGAAGCGTGGCGTGATCGGACGCCTGTGGGCGCTGCTGGTCAAGGGCTGCGAGGAACTGGCCGGCGTCAACTGGAAGTGGCAGAGCTTCGACTGTGCCCTGGGCAAGGCCCGGCACGGGGGGATCAAGTCGGAGCGAACCCAACCGACCGGGCGAAGAACGGCACGAAGCGTGGCGTGCTGACCGAGGCCGACGGCGGTCCGGTGGCCGTGGTCGTGAAGGGAGCCAACATACACGACTCATTGCTGCTGCAGGATGCGTTGGAGGCCGTGATCGTCGAGCCGCCGGACCCGCGTCAGCAGGAGCAGAACCTTTGTTTGGACAAGGCGTTCAGTGGCGCACCTTCGGACGCGACCGCCCGCGTCTTCGGCTACGAGCCGCACTGTCGGCAGATCGGCGAGGAGAAGAAAGATGCTCAGGGTTGCAAGCGACACAAGGCCCGACGCTGGGTGGTGGAGCGGACGATCAGCTGGCTGAACCGCTGCCGCGGGATCATCATCCGTTACGAGAGGAAGGCGGAGAACTACCTGGCCGTCGTGCAACTCGCTTGTGCTTTGCTCTGGTACCGCAGGCTACACCGGCTCACGACTTGAGATGGTTTCTAAGCGGGTGATTGATGCGGGAGTGGTTCAAAACACAGTGCCCGGTGCCTGAGGAATCGCGCCAGTGGGTGGAGCGACGGATGGCCTGGATTTCGAGCACGTTCGGTGCGGATTCGATGCGGCGATGTCCTGTGATCCTTCCGACGCAGGAATTCTTTCCCGATCCGTATGAGGCCGATGAGGACTCGGCCGAGCGGATCTTCTCTCGCGTCTGCTCGTATCTGAAGGTGGATCGAAAGCGCGTAACGCTGCGCATGATTGCGGGCCAGCACGACGATCGGGGAGGCGCTTCTTCATTCAGTCCGAGGGAGGGGCCGCGGGAACGTACCAAGGTGGTGCGGGTGAGCAGAAAGAGGTGATCACGATCGATCGCGCTTATTTGCGGGAGCCGATGGTCCTGGTGGCGACGATGGCGCACGAGTTATGTCACGTGCATTTGCTGGGCGACAATCGGGTCTCGCACGACCAAGAGGATCATGAGCCGCTGACGGATCTGCTGACGATCTGCATGGGCATGGGGATTTTTGGGGCGAACGCGAGCATGCGTTACGCCGCCTGGAGCGATGGGGGGCATTATGGGTGGCGTGCCTCGAAGCTCGGATACCTGCACCAGGATACCTGGGGCTATGCGCTGGCGGTCTTCGCGCAGTTGCGCACAGAGCACAAGCCGGCGTGGGCGAAGCATCTGCGGGCTGACGTTCGCGCGACATTGGGGCGGGGATTGAAGTACCTCGCCAGGTCGGGGATTCGGGCGGGAAGCCCGGCGGACTGAGGGGCTTCATGGAACGGTGAACGGCGGCTCCTGCCAGGAGAGGGCATCGGGGGAATTTAGAATCGCTCCGGATGGCGGGGGTACCGGGCCGTTCAGCAGGGGATCATTGGTCTTGCGCATCCAGCGCGTCAGGCGGTTGCGGAGATCGGATGCGACGGCCTGCATGGCATCGTCGGCGATCAGGTTGCGTTGTTCGTGCGGGTCGGACTCGAGGTCGAAGAGCATCTCCTGCGGTCGAGGCGCATCGGCAAAGCCGGATTCGAGCAGGGCGATCTTGCTCGGGCCATCGTCGCAGTTGGGAAGAACGGGTCTGGTGCGGTCGTCGAAGCGGCGGATGTACTTGTAGCGGCTGGTGCGGACCGAACGCTGCGGCTCGTAGGCGGCGTGGAACGTCACCTCGGCAAAGAGCTCATCGTGGATGGAATCGGCCGAGCCGTCCACGAGCGGCAGGAGCGACTCGCCGACGAGCCAGGAGGGGCGGGGGATCGCAAGCAGATCGCAGAGGGTGGGGAAGATATCGAGGTGGGAGACCATGGCGTCGATGGTCTTGCCACCGGTGAAGGCACCGGGGCCGCGGATGATGAGCATTACGCCGATGCCCGCGTCGGTGAGGTTGCATTTGGCGAAGGGGAAGGGGATGCCGTGGTCGGTGGTGCAGATGACCAGGGTGTTGTCGGCGAGTTGCGCGTCGTCGAGGGCGCGGAGGATTTTTCCGTATTGCTCGTCCAGTTGGCGCACGGCGGTGTTGAAGGCGGCCATGTCTTGGCGGGTGGGGAGGTCATCGGGCAGGAATGCCGGCGGTATGGCGCGGCGGGGATCGGTAGTGGGATCGTCCGAGGCCGGCGCGGGGAAGGGGCGATGGGTGAGATTGAAGCCGATGTCGAGGAAGAAGGGCTGTTTGGGAGACGAACGGAGAAATTGTGCCGCGACATCGGCCCGGTCTTCGTCGGTGGTCGGCAACTCGCGGTCGTAGCCGATCGCCTTCCAGGCGGGGACCTTGCTGTTCCAATCGAATATGTGCTGTACGCCGGCGAGAACGCTCTGGTATCCGGCGGTTCGCAGGGTGCGGGCGAGGTGATGCGTGTAGTCGTTGAGCTTCCAGCCGCGATGGGCGAGGCCGAGCATGCCGGTGTTGTGGGGGTATTCGCCGGTGAGCAGCGCGGCCCGCGAGGGCGAGCAGGTCGGGGCGGCGCAGAAGGCGTTGCGGAAGAGGACGCCCTGGCTTGCGAAACGCTCGAGGTTGGGCGTGACGCACGTGTGCCCATAGGGCTGGATGAATTTTCCGGTGTCGTGGGAGTGAAGATAGAGGACGTTGGGAGGCATCGCGCGCTTTGAGAATACGCGATCGGCGGACGTTTCACGAGCGGGGGAGCAATGGGTTGAGGAGCGAATCGACTGCGTTGATCTTGTCCTGGAGATCTGCGCAGGCGCGGATGTGATGAACGTGCGGATGGCCGGACCAGAGCTTTGCCAGGAGGTTTCCCGCCTCGATGGCACCCTGCGGATCTTCGAAGCGCACGGGATTGGAGGCATCGTGGTCGTAGAGGCCGATGGCGGCGCAGGTCTCGAGCACGATGACGGCGTCGTAACGGGAGAGCTCGCGCTGGTGGGTGGTGTGGACGTCACGCCAGAAATCGTCGGGCCCTTCAGGCCAGTAGGCGGCGCCGTCGATGGTGCCGCGGTCGAGGAGCAGGATCTTATCGGGATTTGCGCGGGCGAGGCGGCCTTCCTGTTCGAGTTGCAGGCGGTACATGCGCCGCTGGGCGTCGTGGCGGCCGGTCAGGTCGAGCTTGTCCCAGCGCGTGTTGAGGAACCGATAGACCTGCGTGGCAGCCTCGGGGACGGGGACGAGGAGGTCGGGATGACGCTCGGCAAGCGCGCGGGTGATGACGGTCTTGCCGGCGCCGGGGCCGCCGGTGATGACGATACGCTGCATGCCTATGACTTTATCGGCGCAGGCTGAATTGGGCGACATGGTGCCGTTCCATTGGAAACTTGCAGGCCTCGGCTCAATTCGGACAATAGGTTTCATTCATCTGTCTGGGATTTCCATTCGATGGCTTCGGGCAAAGCGGGTCAGGAAGAAACTCGGTTTCGCACGCGGCTGCTGCTGGCGGTGGCGTATCCGCTGGTGCTGATGGCGGTGTCAGCGACGCTGCTGGTCTGGCAGATCGGGCGGCTCAACGCGACCGTTCGCAGGGTCGAGCAGTCCGGCGCGTGACGACACAGGCGGAAGAGACGCTCAAGCTGCTGATCGACATGCAGACCGGCCTCCGGGGGTATCTGCTGACGGGGGATCTGTCGTTTCTCGAGCCTTATCAGACGGCCAGCACGCAGATCGACCAGGCGTTTGGCACGCTCGCGCCGATGCTCGGCGACAGCTCGAACGAGCAAAAGCTGGTGGTGCAGACGCGGAAACTGTTTGAGCAGTGGAAAGGCAACAGCGAGCAATTGATTCACTTGCGCAAAACCGGTGGCGACTACCTGACGCCGGTGAAGCAGCAGACCGGGAAGCTGCTGGTGGATGAAATGCGGCAGCACATGGGGCAGGTGCTGGACCGCGAGCAGGAGTGGCGGGCGGAGCGCAACCGCGCAGGCAGCGCGAACGACGCGAGCGGTTCTGTCGATCAGCGTTGGGATCAATCTCATCGTGGCGCTGCTGCTGATCCTGTTTACGGTGCGGCAACTGACAGGCCTTTCGCGCAGCTATGGCGGCGCGCTGTTCAGCATTCGGCGGCAGGCCGAAGCGGCGAGGGAAAGCGAAGAACGCTTCCGCACGATCTTCGAGCAGGCGCCGGTGGCATTGGCGCAACTCGACGTGGAGGGGCACCTGCTGCGATTCAATCAGCAACTGAGCGAGATTAGCGGAAAACCGCGCGGCCAGCTCGAGCAGATGGTGATCTGGGACCTGATCCATCCCGAGGAGCGGCAGAGCGCGCGGGAGCGATGGCAGGCGCTGGTCGCGGGCAACGGGCACGCGCTGGTCGAGGAACGGCGCTATGTGCGCACCGATGGATCGGTTGCGCGGGTTGGCGTGACGGCGGCACGGGTCCGTGGCTCGGGCGGACGCGATTCCATCATCGCCATCATTGAGGACCTGCGGGCGCGGCGGTTTCTGGAGGGCCCGTTGCGGAAGCTGGGCGTGCGTTTCCGCCTGGCGGCGGACGCGATCGGGATCGGGACCTGGGATCTGGACCTGGAAAGCAGGCAGGTGGTCTGGTCCGAGCGGCAGGAGACGCTGTTTGGACTTGGGCCGGGAAGCTTCGAAGGGACCCACGAGGCGTTTCTTGGACGCGTCCGTGCCCAGGACCGTGGTGCGATCGAGGCGGCCGAGCGGGAGGCAATCGAGCAGCGCACGGTGTATCAGGTTGAGTATTGCATGACCCGAGGCGACGGCGCGATTCGCCGGCTTTGCGACAGCGGCCAGGTGATCGCCGATCCCTCCGGCAAAGCCACGCACATCATCGGGATTACGGTGGATATAACTGAACGTGCCGAAGCGCACGACCGCGGTGCGGGAGACATCAGCGAAACGGCTTAGGGGGTTCAATCGTTCAAGAAGTCGCCGCCCGCGGAGTTGTCGTTGTTCCGAATCCCCGGGCCGGATGCCGAGGCGGGGGCGGTGCTGGGGGGCGGCTTGGGCCGGGAGTGGACGTAATAGCTGATTCCCATGAGGGCTACGGCGGCGGCGAGAAACTGGTATTGGGCGATGCGCAAGATCACGTTGCTCACGTCGGTGCGGCGACGTGCGAAGTCCCTTTGCAGAAGGGCGACTTTCACCATGAAGCAGATTGCAAATGCGGGCCACCCCAGGGTCGGGGGGAGGAATACGAACTGCATCGCGACCAGAATCGTCCATTCGATGAGGGTCACCGCCAGAAAGGCGCGGAACATGCGAACGGAGGCGCTGCGGGAGAGCATGTCATAGCGGCGGCGGTCGCGCTTGAAGAAGTCCAAAAGCGCGGCGACGACGAGTTCGAGCAGCGCGAAGATGCCGCCGATGAGGATGGCCGGGGATTGGAGCAAGGGAGCGAAGTTTACCGGGAACTGCTGCGAACGGAACTGTGGCGCTGATCAAAGGCGGGATTGGTGATGATCCTGGCCGGAAGGGCGATCGGCTGGGGGCGGGTCTCTTCGTTGTTCAGCATCATCATCGAGCTGATTGACGCACTGGCGTGCGAGTTGGTGGACGTCCTGCCGGATGCCGACCAGGGGAATCGGCAGCAGGTGCATCATGGGGATTTCATCGAAGGCCGCCAGGATCGGCGCGGTCTGGGGATCGCGCATCTCCTCCATCACACCCATCGCCAGGAAATTGTTGGTGCAGACGATGGCATCGGGTTGGAGGGGCAGGAACCTGTGCCAGGCGGCCCGGCCGGTCTCGCGCTGGGCGCGATCCTCGTGGATGCCGAGGACATTGAATCGGCGGGAGACGGCTTCGCAGCGGCTGCGATGGGTGAAGATGTAGTGAGGTCCGCAGACGATGGCGATGTTGCGGACGCCCGCATCCTCCAGCGTATCACAGAGGTTGTTGGCGATGAGCTGGTGGTCGCTGCTGACGGTGCTATTGACGCCCGCGATCGGCCGGTCGAAGACGACGACGGGAATGTGGTCTGGAACGATTTCCTCGAGGGCCTCTTTGGTTCGCGTGACCGCGACAAAGATCAGGCCATCGATCGCCTTCTGAGGCAGAAGCTGCAGATATTCGGTTTCACGCTCAACGTCACCGCCGGAATTGCACAGGACCAGCGAGTAGCCGTGGGCGTGCAGCAGCCGTTCGATGAGGCTTGCGACCTGGCCGAAGAAGGGGTTGCTGATGTCGCTGATCAGGAGCGCGACGGTGTTGCTCTTGCGCGTGCGCAGGCCGCGTGCGAGGAGGTTGGGGCGATAGCCGAGTGCCTTGGATGCCGCCAGCACGCGCTCGCGTGTTTCGGGGGAAATACGCGTGGCCGTGCGTCCGCCGGAGAGAACGCGGCTCACCGTACTGACGGATGTGGACGTCTCCCGGGCGATGTCTTCGAGTGTCGGCGCGACCATGCTCCATCGATTGTAAGCAAACCCGCGACAGCATTAAAGAGAATTATTACGGATTCAAACAAAATTGCGGCCCACAGCGATGCGCCCCGCAAAGCGGGGGGCTTGGAGAGTGTATAACACGCTCTAAGGCTTGCGGTGGATGTGAACTTAGGGGGTCGAGCCTATCGAGGAATTGCTATGAATGGCCTCTTCAATCAGCCGGCGGGCACCGGAGGGGTCGGCCCAGTTCTGCCGGGCGACGATTCGGCCATCCCGGCCGATGACCAACAGGGCATTTTCCCTGCCACCGAGCGTCGTGGTTGCGGAGTTGTCCATGTCGTCCACGAGCATCGGAATGGTGATCTTGAGCGCGGTTCGAGCCTTTTCGGCCAGCATTCGACGTGCTTCCAGGTCGCCGGGCTGTTCGAGCGAAATGCCCGCATCTTTGTTGCGATCAATCTCGTGGGCGCCGGCAGGATGGGCTTCCTGAGTGTAGATCACCAGGAAGGTGGCCAGACTGCCAAGATCGTGGTGGAGCTGTTCCATGGCCGGCACGCGTGATCGGAACGAGGGGGAACTGTACGAGCCGAATTCGAGCACAAGGACGTGCCCGCGATAGGAAGAAAGCTGGACGGACGAGCCGTCCAGCTTTCGAATCTTCAGATCGGGGAGTCGTTGCCCGACGGCGGGGGCGTTCGATTCATTCTCCAGGCTGCTGCTGGGGCCGGGATTCCGCGGCGCCTCGCGCCGCCCGGAAGCCGGCCCGCCGGCTTTTGGGTTTGGGGGCACTCCCTGCGTCGTCGGACCGCGGTCCTGCTTGAGCAGGTCTTGTAGCTTCTGCTGCTGCTGGGGTGTCAGGATGGACTGCAGCTTAGTTCGGATATCCTGGGCCAATTGCCGGCCCTGCTGACGAACCTGCTGCATGTCGCCGTCCGCTTCTTCACGGATCTGCTGGAACTTATCGCGGGCGTCCTCGAAGACCTGCTTGATCTGCGATTTCTGATCCTGGGTGAGATCGAGCTGCTGGATCGCGTTATGCAGACGCTGGACCAGGCCGCCGCGCTGGCCTCCAGGCATATTCTGGCGAAGCTCCTGCAGCTTCTGTTGAAATTGCGTCTTTTGCTCGTCGGTCAGGACGCTGGCGATGTTCCTGCGAAGGCCGGAGAGGACGCCGCGAATCTTTTCCATGCGATCGCGGGGCTCTGCGTCTGGAGCTGGTCGCGCATGGATGCGAGGTCCTGGCGCGCCTGCTCGACGAAGCCGGAAATCTTCTGCTTTTGGTCGTCGGTGAGCTGGAGATCGCCCGCGAGTTTCTGCAAGCGCTCGAGCATCATTGAGCCGTCGCGGCGAGGACGCTGCGCGTCGCCCGGTCGCGTGCTTTGCGCTCTTGTGGCCGCAGACAGACCGAGAACGATCGCCAGGGCCACCGCGGCCAAGGCTTTGGGGTAAGACATGTTTTCGCTCCTTTTGACCGGCACCCGCCGGCCACAAGCTAAAACGTGAGCGATGAACAAATATTGCCAAAGCAGACTGTCCGGAGGCACGATCCAGTTTGACGGTAAATAAGGCAGATGGCTATCCTTGCATCCCATGCCGGTCTTGCTGCACCGGCGACAATACCCACCCCTGATCAGGAGCACCTGTGACGAAGCATCTGGCGTGGCTGATTCTTGGAGTACTGGCCGGTGCGGGATGCCGCTCCACACAGAAACCGACTGCGAAGTCTCCCATCGGGCCGCTGCCAGCGGGAAGCTTTGCCCGCGCGTGGGCGGCGCCGCTCGATCTGACGAATGACGCGAGCCGGGAGATCAATCTGACGAGCGATCGCGTTTTTGCCTATACGCGGCAGAACCAGTCGTACGTCATCAGCCGGGCCGGCGGGACGCTGCGGTTCTTCAACAACGTTGACGTCAACGGCGGCGTGCTGCGGGCGCCGATCATCCTCAAGCCCTACATCATCTATCCGACCAGTTCGTCGCTGGAGGTTTACAGCGACGCGGGGCGGCTGCTCAAGAGCATCGCCCTGGACAGTCCGACGGGCGCCAGCGGCGTCGGCGATGGGAACATGGTCTATATCGGCGAGAACCCGCAAGGCGGCTATGGCCGCGTCGTGGCGATCGACATCACGCGGCCGGTCGGGGTGCCGAGCTGGAGCGTGCTGACGCGCGGCACGGTCCTCGGCCAGCCGGCACTGTATGACAAGGTGATTTTCTGCGGGAGCGATGACGGAAGCCTGGTGGCGCTGACCGAGGACGGAACGGCGGCCTGGCCGATGCTTCCCGACAACGTGTTCAAGGCCGGCGGCGGATTCGTCAGCGACATCGTCGCCGACGAGACGGGCGTCTATGCGGCCAGCACCGACACGAAGCTCTACGTCCTGAACCGCGAGACCGGGAAGATCGAGTGGCAGTACTACTCGATGCGCGCGCTGAAGACGCCGCCGGCCGTGACCAAGACCATGGTGTATCAGTGGGTTCCGGGGACGGGCCTGGCAGGTCTCGACAAGCTCCACGGGGGGTACAACCGCGTGCCCAAATGGATCGTTCCCGACGCCGTGCAGTTCCTGAGCGAGGATGAGAATCATGCCTATCTGCGCCGGGACGACAACACGATCCTGGCCGTGGACAAGCACACCGGCAAGGTCCTGTTCGAGAGCAAGGGCAAAGCATTCGACGTCTTTGCCACCAACACGACCGACTCGCGCATCTTCGCGGCGACGGCCGACGGGCTGGTGGTCGCGATCCGTCCGGTGCTCAGTGCCGGGGAGACCGGAGAGATCGTGATGAGGCTTGCGCCCGCCGGTCTTTCGGTGCGAGAAGGCCGATTGGAGAGGTTTGCCTCGGTGCGATAATGGACCTGGCTCCATTGGCGCGGGCGGATCGTCGCGCCGAGCCTGACCCGGCCGCGAAGGGGATGGCGCCGTTGCGCTTTGCAGCCGCGTTGCTCGCGATCGCGGCGGCAGCGTCGCTGGCAGCGCACCTGGCGATGCGAGCGGGGATCGGCCTCTCACCGGATTCCGATACCTATCTGACCGCGGCGAGACAGCTCGCCAGGGGTCATGGCTTTGTGGTTCCGACCAGTGCCGGCGGCCTTGAGCCCCTGACCCATTATCCGCCCCTTTATCCGGCTCTGCTGGCATTGCTGGGAAAGGCCGGCCTGGGAATGCTCGCCGCGGCCCGGCTGCTCAATCTGGCGGCGTTTGCAGGCTCGATCGTGCTGGTGGGGGTGATTTTCCGGTATGGACTGAAACTCTCACGCCCGGCGTCGCTGGCTGGCGCGGCGGCCGTGGCCGTGTCGGTGGACCTGATTCAGATCTATGCGATGGTCTGGAGCGAGGGGCCGTTCATTTTCCTGATGCTGCTGGCGCTGCTGATGCTGGGTTGGTTCGTTACGGATCAGCGGCGCACGGCACTGGCCGGTGCGGCATTGGCGGTGGCACTGGCCATGCTCGCGCGCCTATGCGGGAATTGGACTGGCCCTCGGGTCGATCGCCGCACTGCTGCTGTGTGGCAGGAGATCGGCATTAGCGAGACTTGGTGATGTCGCGTTTTTCGCGGTGATCGGCGGGCTTCCCATCGGTGCGTGGATTGTCCGGAATATCGCTTTGACCGGCAGTCGCCGTGCATCGGCAGTTCGCAGTTCATCCCGTTGCCGGCGAGCGGGCAAAGCACGGCGTGGCGGCGATTTCCCAGTGGCTTTGGTCGAGCCGTCTGGATTGGCTGATGTGGTGCGGCTTTGCGCTGGTCATGGCCGCGTTGATTGTCGCCTGCATCTCGGAATACAACGCGCGGTCAGAGGATCGTGAATCGCCGGGGCACAAGATCGGGGGAATCATCGTTTGTCTTGCGGCCGCTTACGCACTCTTCCTGCTTGTCTCTGTCAGCTTCTTCGACGCAGACACGCCGTTGGATTCACGTTTGCTGGCGCCGCTGCATGTGATGGTGCTGATCGGCGTGTTTGCGCGCTCGGGCGCGATCGAGTCTTCCCAGGAGCGCCGGCCGGTGGTCGGATTTCTGGCCAATCCTCCTGGCCATGCTGGCGGTGGTGTACATCGCCGGGCAAGCGACGCGGGTTGCTCTCTGGACCTGCGGGGCGCCGGCCAGCGGCATCGGGTATGCGTCGCGGGGGTGGGAGGATTCCGATCTGGTCCGCTTCGCCAGGCAACTGCCGCCGGATGTGCTGATTTACTCCAATGCCGGCGCCGGCATCGAATTGCAGACGGGACGATTCGTCAGACCCACCCCGCGCGATCGATCCGGCAACCCTGCAGCCCCAGGTCAACCTGCGGCAGCAGCTTAAGGCGATGGCGCGCAGACATGGCCGCCAGGGGCGGATACGTGTTTTACTTCACGGGACTGTGGCGCCATCCTTCAATTCCCGAGGCCGAGCTGCAACGGGAACTGCGGCTCAAGCTGGTTTACAGCGGGCGGGATGGACGGGTTTACTACAGGGCCAGAAGCATTCAGGCTAAAGAGAAACTCTCGCACCGGCGAACCGAGAAAAAGAGACGAGCAACCAGCAGACCCAGCGCGGCGGGGCGCCTGGCTTTTTGGGTGTGGGCCTCTTAACCTGCGCCGTCATGTCCGATCTGGTTCCGGTTCGCCGCGCACTGATTTCAGTTTCTGACAAGACGGGGCTCAAGGAGTTTGCCGCGGCGCTGCACCGTGAATTCGGCGTAGAGCTGATCAGCACGGGGGGGACCGCCAGATTCCTGCGCGATTGCGGGCTGGCGGTGACGGACGTGTCCGAGGTGACGGGGTTTGCTGAGATGATGGACGGGCGGGTCAAGACGCTGCATCCCAGGATCCACGGCGGATTGCTCGCGCTGCGCGACAATCCTGATCACGTCCGGGCGATGAAGGAGCACGGCATCGAGCCGATCGACCTGGTCTGCATCAACCTCTATCCCTTCGAGCGGACGGTCGCCAGGCCGGATGTGACCTTCGAAGAGGCGATCGAGAACATCGACATCGGCGGGCCGAGCATGGTGCGTTCGGCGGCGAAGAACCATCGCTACGTGCTGGTGGTCACTTCGCCGGATCGCTACGAAAAGGTTCTGGGCGACCTGCGCGAGCATGGCGGTGCGAGCTGCGGGAAACATCGGCTTCGCCAGGCGCAGCGCGCCTTCGATCACACCGCCCGTTACGACGCCGCGATCGCAGAGTATCTGCTGACGCCCGCTTTCGGAAATATGCCGCCGGAGCAGATGCCGGATGAGGTGCGTTTTCGGCTGAAAAAGAAGCAGGAGCTGCGTTATGGCGAGAATCCGCATCAAAAAGGCGCACTGTACGTGCAGGAGAAGCCGCCGACTGAGGCGTCGGTGGCGTATGCGACGCAGCATCATGGCAAGGCGTTGTCGTACATCAACCTGTTCGATGCCGACGGCGCGCTGGCGGCGGTGAAGGAGTTTGCCACGCCGGCAGCGTGCATCGTGAAGCATGCAACCCCGTGCGGGTATGCGGCCGCGGAAGACCTGCCGACGGCATTTCGCAGGGCGTTCGAGGGCGATCCGGTGGCGGCCTTCGGCGGGATCGTCGCGGTGAACCAGCCGGTGGACCTGGCGACCGCGCAGGCGATCACGGAGATCAAGGTCGTTCTGGACGTCATCGTGGCGCCGGCGTATGCGCCGAGGCGCTGGAGCTGCTCAGGACGCGCTGGAAAAACACGCGGATTCTGGAGGTGGGGCCGATGGGGACCCCGGACCCGCGCGAACTGCAGATGCATAAAATCGCCGGGGGATTCCTGCTGCAGCAGCGGGACTTGCTGGGACTGGACGAGACAAACTGGAAGGTGGTCTCCAAGCGCACTCCAGGTGAGGCGGAGATGCGCGATCTGCGGTTTGCCTGGCTGGCATGCAAGTACGTCAAGAGCAATGCGATTGCGCTGGCCAAAGAGAACGCCATGATCGGCTCGGGCGCGGGGCAGCAGGACCGGGTCAATGCCTGCCGGATCGCGGTGGCCAAGGCGGGGGAGCGCGCCAAGGGGGCGGTGGCGGCGAGCGATGCGTTTTTTCCCTTCCCCGATGGGCCGCAAATTCTCCTGGAGGCAGGAATTACGGCTATTATCCAGCCCGGCGGCAGCCTTCGGGACCAGGAAACCATCGATGCGGTCAACCGCTTTGGCGCGGCGATGGTGGCGACGGGGCAGAGACATTTCCGCCATTGAGCCGGTGATTGCAGCCGCGAAGGAATACGGCTTTTACGTGGTTCTCGCGGGCCGCGTGAGCGGTCGGGCTGGCGGGGCGCTTCCCTGGAGCGTGTCATCGGAGGACAAGGCCGTGACGGTTTTGGTGGAGGCGGCCAGGGCGTCGTAGGTGTAGTCCACGGCGTTCTCGTCCTCGATCAGGTTGCCGCGTGGGCGTCGTAGCCGTCGCGGGGATCGTTAGTTCCGGGCGTCACTTTCGGTCTTCAACTTTTGGGCCGTTCAATTCGCTATGCGATCCCTGGGTCTTCCTCTGCGTTTGAGCGACAGGAATATTCCCCGGCGCCGCGAGGCTCTCCCACTCGTCTGGCCGCCACCCAGATACAGCAACTGTGCCGAACGGGATTGGCCATGGCCCCTTTTCCGGTTCTGTGCCTCTTCGGGCTTCAGGCCCACAGCGTGAAGAGCTACGTCCCCTTCAGTCTGTCCTGATTCCATCGATCGCGAATTGCTTTTTGCTTGACCGACAGCAGCCGCGCGGTCATCCTTTGCGCACAGCGGCCCGCTATGAGGGCCCTTTCGCTTCCGGCACGTTCCGGAAGGGCTTGACGGCGCTGGCCAAGCGGCTGGAAGTTGTCTTGAGACGGAGGTTACGTGGTGTTCGGCGGTCGCGCATCGGTTGGGAGGTGCCTCCAAGCCCTCCCCGCTCCCCATAACCCCTCACCCCACCGGAATCAAATTTCCTATCAGTCAACGGCGTCAGTTCAGCTTAATGGTACTGCGTACCTATCTGCTACGGCTGGAATTGATCGAACATTCAACGTTGATGGAGCCCAGATCAAAGCATGGGGTGGCGTCCAAGGTACAGCTGGTACAGGGCTCAATGGTTCGGGTTCATGGACCAGCGACACCTGTTCGACCTCACAAGATAACGGTACTGATGTCTGTATAGCAGTGACCCCGCAAATAGCGCTCCGAGTTGGAGGTGAGGCAAGGCTCCAACTCCGTTGGTGGTCTTGGACGGCTGGTCTATATGGATATGGGCAGATCACGACTGGTGGCAAGCTATGCTTCCATTGTAATGGTCAGGGCTGCACCTATAAGGGCTGGCAGTCAAATGGCGGGTGGCATGGGAATGTCGGGATACGAGCGTGCTTGGGCGTTTGCTACACGCTTGGTGAATGGCAGATCTTTTAACAATGTGATTTCACGTTATCTTGGAAGGCACGAAAAGATGAGGTATAGAAGACGCTACAAGATTGGCCGACTTGGAAGCCCCTAATGGTGGCTGGCGTTTGCCCCTGTCGTGAGACGATGGTGCAGGGCATCGTAGCCCACAGACGCTTTTCCGCATATCTATGTATGCACAATACCCTGTGCACATAACCGCTTATTGAAAATATGATGGAAAGAGCGTTCGAAATTCGAGACAAGCAACCGCGGTTATCTGGTAAGCTGTTGTATGGTCCGCCATTTCCGTGGCGCATCGAAAATGACCAGAATTCCGTTGACATCGTTCCGGATGCAAAAGGAATGATCAGACTTATTTTATTTCTGTTCGTCTTAGCACTCGCAACGGCACCATGCTGGTTTGTTCTTTTCCGACACTATTTAGAAACCATCTCAAGTCTCTGACGTATGGTAACTGGCGATAACGAAAGGAGCCACGGATGGCGCGAAAGAAGAAGGGGGCGGAGCCGCTGGCGACGATCTGGCGGGTGGACGATGCGTTGTGGGCAGAGGCCCGGCAGGTGCTGGCGAAGTACGACCCGCCGGCGAAGTTCGGCCCCGACCGCATCGACCAACGCAAGGCCCTGGATGGCGTGATCTACCGCATGCGCAGTGGCGTGCAGTGGAACCAGGTCCCCAAGGAGTTCGGCGACGACTCCAGCATCCACCGCACGTTCCAACGCTGGGTGAAGCGTGGCGTGATCGGACGCCTGTGGGCGCTGCTGGTCAAGGGCTGCGAGGAACTGGCCGGCGTCAACTGGAAGTGGCAGAGCTTCGACTGTGCCCTGGGCAAGGCCCGGCACGGGGGGATCAAGTCGGAGCGAACCCAACCGACCGGGCGAAGAACGGCACGAAGCGTGGCGTGCTGACCGAGGCCGACGGCGGTCCGGTGGCCGTGGTCGTGAAGGGAGCCAACATACACGACTCATTGCTGCTGCAGGATGCGTTGGAGGCCGTGATCGTCGAGCCGCCGGACCCGCGTCAGCAGGAGCAGAACCTTTGTTTGGACAAGGCGTTCAGTGGCGCACCTTCGGACGCGACCGCCCGCGTCTTCGGCTACGAGCCGCACTGTCGGCAGATCGGCGAGGAGAAGAAAGATGCTCAGGGTTGCAAGCGACACAAGGCCCGACGCTGGGTGGTGGAGCGGACGATCAGCTGGCTGAACCGCTGCCGCGGGATCATCATCCGTTACGAGAGGAAGGCGGAGAACTACCTGGCCGTCGTGCAACTCGCTTGTGCTTTGCTCTGGTACCGCAGGCTACACCGGCTCACGACTTGAGATGGTTTCTTAGTTCCTCACAATGCATGGCTGGCGGCGCTTGCTGCGTCAGTTCCGAGCATTGGCCTGCTAATCGTAGCGATGTGTTATAACGTACAAAGGGTTCAGAGTGTAAGAGCCGGAGCATGGTTTCACTTTGATCGCACGAGCCGGTGCTTTTCGTTTCCTAGATTGGGCTATTGTCTGTCGGCCTCGCAGGCCGTTCGGTGGGATCTCGTATTTGGCTGTTGGATACGGAGTGACAATGGAACTGCCGAGCTCTGGGGGGACGACATATCTGAGCTGCAGCTTGTATTCAAGAAAGATGGCAATGTGTTCGCGTTACCTCTCGTTGGTGGACTCGGACCATCCGCTCTCGACCGTGTTGCCAGTATGATCGCGACGGTAACGAGCCTGCCGTTGGTTCGCATAGCGGAAAGGCGGACCCTTCGGAATCCGTATGGTGCTCGCGGATGATGGCAGAAGCAGAAAACGCGATTGCGCCAAGCAAGCTCGCGAGGACAGACTGAAGGGGACGTAGCTCTTCACAGACTGGACTTGAGCGGATAGGTTGATCGCCATGCCACGACAGGGCAGACAGGCTCCCGGCGGGTACGTGTATCACGTGTGGAATCGCGAGGCCGGGCGGTTGCGCCTGTTCAAGAAGCCGGCCGACTATGACGCCTTCGCGCAAATCATGATCGAGGCGCAGCAGCGCCATCCCCTTGGCTTCCTGGACTGGTGCCTGATGCCCAACCACTGGCACTTCGTGGTTTGGCCGGAGCACGATGGGCAGGTGACGGCATTCTTCCGCTGGGACAGACTGAAGGGGACGTAGCTCTTCACAGACTGGACTTGAGTGGATAGGTTGATCGCCATGCCACGACAGGGCAGACAGGCTCCCGGTGGGTACGTATATCACGTGTGGAATCGCGCAGGCCGGGCGGTTGCGCCTGTTTAAGAAGCCGGCCGACTATGACGCCTTCGCGCAAATCATGATCGAGGCGCAGCAGCGCCATCCCCTTGGCCTCCTGGACTGGTGTCTGATGCCCAACCACTGGCACTTCGTGGTTTGGCCGGAGCACGATGGGCAGGTGACGGCGTTTTTCCGCTGGCTGACGCACACGCACGCGATGCGGGCGATCACCCATCGGCGGGTGCTGGGGATGGGCCCGCTGTATCAGGGGCGATTCAAGAGCCTGCCGGTGCAGAGCGATGAGCACCTGCTGACGCTGCTGCGGTACGTGCAGACAGACTGAAGGGGACGTAGCTCTTCACAGACTGGACTTGAGTGGATAGGTTGATCGCCATGCCACGACAGGGCAGACAGGCTCCCGGTGGGTACGTATATCACGTGTGGAATCGCGCGGCCGGGCGGTTGCGCCTGTTTAAGAAGCCGGCCGACTATGACGCCTTCGCGCAAATCATGATCGAGGCGCAGCGGCGCCATCCCCTTGGCCTCCTGGACTGGTGTCTGATGCCCAACCACTGGCACTTCGTGGTTTGGCCGGAGCACGATGGGCAGGTGACGGCGTTTTTCCGCTGGCTGACGCACACGCACGCGATGCGGGCGATCACCCATCGGCGGGTGCTGGGGATGGGCCCGCTGTATCAGGGGCGATTCAAGAGCCTGCCGGTGCAGAGCGATGCGCACCTGCTGACGCTGCTGCGGTACGTGCAGCGCAATGCGGTGCGGGCGAAGTTGGTGCGGCAGGCGGCACAATGGCCGCACGCAGCGGAGTGGGTTCGCCGCCGCGGTCCGGCCCAGATGCGGGCGCTGCTGGGCGACTGGCCGATCGAGCGCCCGCGCGGGTGGTCGACGTGGGTGAACGAAGCACAGACGCCGGCGGAGATCGAGACGTTGCGGGAGCATGTTCGCCGCAGTCGCCCCTACGGCGATGATCGCTGGGTTCGCCAGACGGCGGCAAAGTTGGGCCTCCAGTGGACGCTGCGGCCGCGCGGAGGCCAGAAGCGTGAGATCAGGGGTGGATGATACAATGAAGAGCTACGTCCCCTTCAATCTGGTCCTTCAATCTGGTCTTGTGTTTGAGGCGCTGCGCGGTTTTTGAGATTTTCGCGTAATCACGCGTTTATGGTGGAGTGCTCCCCGAATACTGTATCAGGCGGGGCAAAGGCGGTATCGTGGCTGTGGTGGATTTCAACGGCCGCACGGAGATCGAGGTAGCCATTGTCACGGTTGAGGACGTGGCTGATCATGCCTGCGAGAGCCGAGCGTGTGGTGTGCGGCATGCGAGGCAGGATGGCAATGGGAGAGACCGGGATGGAAAAACTATTTGCGTCCCGATTTCGTGTCCTAATGAAGAGCTACGTCCCCTTCAATCTGGTTCTTCACCCAGCGTTGGAACGTGCGGTGGATGCTGGAGTCGTCGCCGAACTCCTTGGGGACCTGGTTCCACTGCACGCCACTGCGCATGCGGTAGATCACGCCATCCAGGGCCTTGCGTTGGTCGATGCGGTCGGGGCCGAACTTCGCCGGCGGGTCGTACTTCGCCAGCACCTGCCGGGCCTCTGCCCACAACGCATCGTCCACCCGCCAGATCGTCGGCAGCGGCTCCGCCCCCTTCTTCTTTCGCGCCATCCGTGGCTCCTTTCGTTATCGCCAGTTAACATACGTCAGAGACTTGAGATGGTTTCTTAAAGCGATCGAGCCAGCCCAAACGCAGTTGGTTTCGTGAAGACGGGGATCTGGTACGGAATACCATGTGGGCAACTGAGTTTGCTCTTGTGCAGCGCACCGCAATGCACTGCAATCCGGCACGTGGACGAGATATACCTGATCCGGCTTTCTCGCCTCAGCGTTCAGAGCGTCACCATAATCTTTCTTTACATTCGGTGATCCCTTTAATCCCTCGGCCAGCGGGTGGAGAGGGAATGGACTTGTCAACGTCTCACCACTTGAGTCAACGATCGCAACATGTCCAACAGAACCGTGCCTCAGAAGACTTTCATCCCAAATCACGACATAAACATCACACCCGCTGGAGTCGCACTTCGGACACGTTGGTGTAGTCGGGCTGCTTTTTCCGTTTCCGCCACCACCCGGAGCACCTGGCTGTGTCGTCGCCGCGCCACCACCGCCTGCTGCACCACCACTACCGCCGGATCCTCCTCCGCCACCCGATTTATAGGGATAAACACTTGAGCCAGCTCCGTAAATAAATCCACCGGATGTAGAATAGGCGATTTCCGTCCCCATCGGGTCCAGATGAATCAGCGGATTCGAGCCCTCCATCTGGTAACCGGGTTCCCGTCGAAGTAGCGTACGGGGCCGCTGCTGTATTCCGGCCCACCCTGACAGCCGCTGCCGGGTGCCGCTATTGGAATGCCGCCGAACACCAGCCGCTCCTCCAGTTGCTCGATTACCGGAACCAGACTCCCCGTAAGACGGGACCGCACGCGCGCACGACGGCTTCGACCCAGCATGGGCTGCTCCTTGAATTGAGTTGCACGACCAAAAATTCCCCGCCCCGCCGAAATGCTTTCGGAGCGTTGCAACGGAGTATCATCATCCGTACCGAACCCTGCCAAGGAAAATACCGACCAGAATTCCCCTCTTTGCCAAATTAGCACAATCCTGCAACAAAGCTTCGGGCGATATGCGTCGGCAGAAAGCAGAATATGCACACCCGCTCATCCCCTCTCGTGATCTTGTTTGTTCCCGCTTCGTGCCTTTGGCGCCTGTGCGGGCCCTGGGTCTCCCATGGCCGGGCAACTCGGGGCCAAAAAAGACCACACCTTTAGGCGGGGGCCAAGGGAAGGGTAACCTCTGGCCGCTTTGCCGCTACGACAAATTGTCATGTTCGGACCGCCATGTCCGCACATCGCCCCAAAACCGGGTCGGCGGCCGGGTGGGGAGGGTACGGTACTACAACGGTGAGAGTACGGTGTGGGCCGGGAGGAGATTTGGGCCTACTTGGGAGCGGAATGTCCTCTGCTGGGATGCTTCATCACAAACGGGCTGGTGATCATGTTGCCTGGATGAGATGGGCCATTCTCCTACCCTTAGGCGCAGGGTTCAACCCCGGCCGTCGAAAGGCGTTGCCGAAGCGACCCGGAGGCCCTGTCGGGCTTGCGGCGAGTCAGCGCTGTGGAGCGACGTGGGCTTCGGCAGGCCGAGGGGGTCATCGGAAGGGGAGATGGCGGCAACTGGCTGGACCCGGTCTTGGAGCGGAACCGAACCGCTCTGGAGTCCCGGCGGCATCGAAGCGGTTCTGAGGTTACGCGTCAACTGGATCAGCCCGGACCAACGCTGGGAGAGACATTGGGCCAATCGGCCCGCCTGCGTCAAATGAATGCCGCCTAAAGTGTCATGGACCTATTGGCGGGGGGATTGGGGCAGGCGGGGTCGAATAAGCGGCGAGTTGAGCAGGCCCAAAGGCTGTTTGTTGGGCGGACGGGTGAGGCCGCTTGGCAGGATGCAGGTGGGGCGGAGGGATCAGGTCTTTCATATGGCGGCGACTCATCGGCGCGCCGGCAAACCCTCCCAAAACGGCCGGGCGTGCATCCCTCTGGCGGGGATGCCTGAATCCCGATCGGCAGGGGTGGTCCATCGGCAAATCCGTAAGTTTCGACAGGCACGACAGTAGGGGAAACGTCCGATAACCACCGTCGCCTGTCTCGGGGCGGTTTTTGTTCTTGCGGTCTGCGCATGTCTGATAGAATGGGCGCCCGCGATGCTGGCGGAGAGACCCGTGCCGGCTCGCGCCGCTCGCCCGAGGCGCCGGGACGGGGAAAGAGGCGTTTTTGCGAGCATGGGAAGGCGGTGTAGACGTATAGAACTTGTTCGCCGGCAAGGCGTTGTATTCGATGAGCGCCGGCGCACGGTGGTCGTGTCGATTGGCAAAGCCGCCCGCGCGTTGTTCACCACTTAGAGGTTATTGGCTGGATCACTCGATGGCTGGTAAATCCCCTGCATCCCTGCAAAGCATCGCGAGCGGAAAGACGGCCCCGACACTGACCCCCACGGGGAAGTTTGCGGGCAAGCCCGAGGTCCCGCTGAGCCGGACCGTCACACTCATCGGCTCGGGGGCGGGAGCGCGGCTGCAACTGATCTCCAGCACGGTGAGCAAGTCGCATGCGCTGCTGGTGAACTGCGGCAACGGACCGTACGTCCGCGATCTGGCCAGCCGCACGAAGGTCCTGGTCAACGGGAACGAGGTCCGCGAAGCGGTGCTCAAGCAGGGCGACAGCGTTCAGTTCGGGAAGTTCGCCTTCACGTTCAATCAGCCCGGGGACGGCGAGAAGAGTGAATCGATCGAGGCACCGCCGGCGGCGCAGGTGCAGGTGACCGGGGTGGACAGCCCGATCCCGCTGTCCGAGCGCTGCCTCCTGCTCGGTCGGCGCGATACCTGCGACATCGTGATTGCGGACGAGGCGGTTTCCACGGCTCATGCCGTGATCTTCGAGATGGACGGGCGGCGCTTCGTGCGCGATCTTGGCTCGCGCACCGGGACGTTCGTCAACGGCAACCAGGTCCACCAGGCGGAGCTGGAATTCGGGGATACCGTCCGTATCGGGCAGGTGGATCTTAAATACGAGGCCGGCCAGCAGCAGCTTGATGAGGTTTCCCTGGATGCGGATGAGATGTTGCCCGTGCCCGCGCAAATGGGGGCGAAGAAGCTGTTGCTGCGGTGCAGGAGCTTCCGGCAGAAGAAGAACCACATGCCAGCGACCAGCCGCTGGAATTGGCGCCCGCGGTTGAAGCGCCGGGGAGGACGCTCCCGCAGCGCTGGTACCCGTCGAAGCGGAAGCAGAGCCGATTGCCGAAGCTACGCCGATGGACGAGATCTCGCTCGAACCGATCGAGCTGGAGCCGCAGGCTCAGCAACCGATCGAGGCGGTTGCCGCAGGAGATGAGTTACAGGAGACCGGTGTTGAGATGCCGGTCGGAGAGGAACAGGCGGCGGAAGAACCTCATGCAGAGGCTGCCGAACAGATGCCGGCAGCGCCGGAGCAGGAAGGGATCCCGGCAGAGGAATCGCCGGTTGCGCCGGCTGGGGAAGCGATTGAACTCGAGCCGCTGGAACTTGACGAGGCAGCGCCGAGCAGGCGCCGATTGAAGAAGCGCCGGCTGAGGAGATTCCGGTCGAGGCCGAGCCGGTACCCGAAGCGGTGCCGGAAGCCCCCGCAGCAGGGATTGAAGCTGAACATGAAGCGCCTGCACCCGAGCCGGATGAGGCGAGGAAAGCACCGCTGAGCAAGGGACTGGGCAGCGTGGGCGGGATCGAATTCGCAGCGCCCATCGACCTGAGGCGCATGCCACTGCATCAGGAGCCACCGCCGCCGGAGCCCGAACCGCTCGCCACATCGCCGGCCGATGTGCCAATGGAAGAAGAGGAGATCGCGCCAAGGGAGGCTGAATCTGCGCCTGAACCCGAATCCGAAGCTGCGGCTCCCGAGGAGCAGGCGCCGGCGGATTGGCAGGTGGAGGTTCCGGAAGAAACGGCGGAAGCGCGGCCGCAGGAAGAGGTTGCCATCGACTCGGAGCGATTCGCGACCGCAACGGATCACGCTTCTGAGGAAGCACCGGCTGAAGACGGGTCGATCGAGCTTGCGCCCGTCGAGGATCGATTGACCGAACCCGAGCAGGAGTACGCGGAAACGTCCGGGCCCGAGTACCACGAGCAGCCGGTGGAATCCACGGAGCAGGAGCAGACGGCTGCAATGGAACACGAAGCTTTCGAAGAGGCAGAGCCGCAGCCCGCCGGACTCGATGAGCAGCCGCGGATAGAACAACTGGATATGGCCGCCCTCGAGGCTGAGGCGAGCGAGCAGGCCGGGGAGCTTAGTTTTGAGGTTCCGGAGGAAGCTTCGCAGTCGAATGAGGAGGTCGAGCCTGTCGAGGAGGAGACGCCGCGGCTTGACATTTCCGCCGAGCCGACCGAGTCGTTGAGCTTCACCGCACCGAGTTCCGAGGTTGCTCCCCTGGACCTGGGCGTGGTTTCGCAGGAAGCGCCGCTGTCGCTGGATGAAACGCCCGAGCCAATAGAAGAGGACCTGAAGTTCGATATGGGCTCGCCCGGCGCGAGCGAGATTCGTATGCCGGTCGCGGAAGGTCCTGAGGAAGCGGCTCTGGAACTGGATCTTGGTCCGGACGTAGCTCCGCCGATCCAACTTGATCAGCCCGAGATTTCGCTTGAGCCGCCGCCGCGAAAGCCGCGGGAATCGGCGTGGAAACCCGGGTCGCCGGGAGGTGCCCGAGCGCCGCCATGACTGGACAGCCGCCAAAGCCGGCGTCTCAGGGAACTGTTTCACAAGCCGAGCCGGACGAACTGGCGATTGATCAGGCGGCGCTGACGCACGAGCAGGAGGAATCCTCTGCTGACGAGATCTCGCTGGCGCCGATGGAGAGGCAGCCCGCGTCAGCCGTTGAGGTGATAACCGACACGGAGCCGGAGCCCAGCGCTGCGATGGAACTGGGCGAGGAGCTTGAAGATGTCGAAGTGGCGCCGGAATCGGCCAGCCCGATCCAGGAAGAACCGGAGCTGACCGACACGCGCTTCGGGCGGCGATGTTGAAGAATTCACGCACGATGCGACCACCGGCCCGCTGGTTGAAGAGCCGGCGGAGCCGGAGCCGCGCCTTTGGCCGAATCGGTTTCGGAAGTGCACGAACCGGATCTGCCTGAGGATTCCACTGCGCAGGCGGAACGGGAGATTCCGCAAGCCGCTGCCGAGGCGCCGGAATCTCTCGAAGACTCGATGCCCGGGCTGCGGTCGCCAATGCCGGTTGAGCAGGAGCGTGAAACGGAGGACGAGCCGGAACTCGAATCGCTCGACACGCTGGCGCAATCGCTCGATTTGCCCGAACCGGTGGATGGATTGCCGGGCCTGGAGGCAGGAGCTGAGGAGCACTTTCGCACGATTTCCGAAGAGCCCTCGGGATCGATCGATGATGTTCTGATGGAAGAGCCGCCGGTTGAGGAGCCTGGATCACGCGAGGCGGCTGCGCCGCCCGCGATCGAAGCCACGCCGGAAATCGAGTTGGAAGAGCCGGCCATTTCAGCGGTCCGCGGGCTTTCCGAAGCAGCGGACGAAGAACCGGTGCCGCCACAAGTTGAAGAGGAACGTGAGCTTCAACCGCTGGCCGAAGCGCCGCCGGTCGAGCAACCTCCTCCGTCAGCGCCTGCGCTGGTGGCCGAAGCGCCGCAGCCCAGGCCGGCGGATCCGTCAAGCTGGGGCGCCAATCAGGAGCATTTCCTGGGCGGCTTGCCATTACGGACTGGGCGATCTCTCGGTTCCTGCGGCGCCGGCGCCGCTGATCTCGCATCCGATTCCAGCAACACCTCGGCCTGCGGCAAGCCAGCCGACGGCACCGCCGTCCGTGACCTCCGGAGCGGTGCCGCAACCGGCAGCGGGGCGTCCCGCGCCGCTGATTCCTCCGCCTCGTCAGCGTCCTAAGCCGAGGCCGCGCGGGGTCGCGGGTGGCATGGGCCTGGTTTCGCCGCCAACCCAGGGACCTGCGCCCAAGCAGGTCGTTACCGGGTTCGATGGGCTGGCGGTGGGGCCGGCACGGGAGGTGGATATTTTTTCGCAGATGCCGGTGCCGGCCGCCGGCGATCCATTTGCCGCTTCGGGGTCCACTGACGTTTTCGCAAAAGCGGCGTCCGCTGGGGCACCGGCTCCACGGAAGCAGGCACACCCGCGGCGGGCGGTTCAGCAGCACCAGCCGGCGGCGGAACCTGCGGAACCCGAAAAAGAACAATGGCGCCAGGAGCCGCCGCTCGTGCCAGCAGAAGAAACAGTAGAAGAAACAGCACAAGAGACTGTTGAGGAAATCGCCCCTCCACCCGCTCCGGTCGAACCGGCCAAGAAAAAGCGGCGCTGGTTCGGGCTCAAGACCCTGCTGTTGTTGATGATCGTTGCAATGGGCGCGACCGCCGCGGGCACGTGGTACCTGCTTCCCAGCCATGTGCAGGTGACCGGGCAACTGCGGTTCGAGAACTTCAAGCGGCTCACCGAACTCGAGCGGCACAACCTTGACAAGGCACAGCAGACGCTGCTTTCGTCCCCGGAGGTTCGTAAGGCGGCGCGGGCAAACCTGATGGCGATGGGGCACTCGGTAAGTCCCGGTTTTCTTGACAGCCCTTCAGAATACGGACAGGCGATTGCCGGCGCCAAGCTCGATCTGGGCTCCGGCGTGCTGGTGGTGCACTACGTCGGAACCGATGCTCGCAGTGAACGACCGAGGATGCTGGCACTGCTGACCGCACTCTACAACGGCAATCGCGGTTTGAAGGATCGGGCGGTCGCCCTTGAGGATGAGGTTGCACGGCTTACCAAAGATCAGCAGGAAAAGCAGAAGGAACTCGACACGATTCGAGCGCAGCTCGATCAATATAAGCGGGCGGCGCTGGGCGGCCCCGATCCGGGCGAGATGACGCGCCTTCAGAGCGACGCGACGCGACTTGAAGGCGAGTGCAACGACGCCCTCGCCGCGACGACAAAGGTCCGGGATGAGGTGAACAAGATCAAGCAAGCCGTCGCCGCCCAGGCCAGCGCGCTCGCCACGACGGCGCCGGTTGTGGATACGCAACTTGCTCAGTACCAGCATGAGCACCAGCAGCTTAACCAGCGCATTGCGATGGTGAAGGGCCGGCGGATGAAGAAAGCCGCCGAGGCGCGGGCATCGCTCGATGCGGCCACGGCCGCGTTCGAGAAACAAATCAAGAGCGCGCAGGATGCGGTCAAGTCCGATCCACGAGCTGGCCAGGTATTATGCCGCCGCCCAGGCGCTGCAGGATTCCTCGAAGGAAGTGACCGATCAGTTTCTCCGCCGCCAGCAGGCGCAGGTACTGCGCGGCTCGGCGAGCTAAAGTCGCGTCTTGGGGAAAAGATGGAGGCGGCCAAGGGCGACGCCATGAAGAGCGATCCCAAGCTCAAGCAGTATTACGAGCAGCAGGAGCTCAAGACGCGGCAGTACAACGCGGCCCTGGGCGCGGGCCTGACCAAGGAGGCTTCCGAGCTCAAGGCCGACCTGAGCCTGCTTGGCGAAATGATCAAGGCGCGCCAGACACAGCTCGGTGACAATCAGCTCTACGCGGATGCGATCTCCCAGCTACAGAAGATTATCGACGATACGAAAAAGGGCATCGAGGACGATCGCAAGGAATCAGCCAACATGCTGGAGCAGTTGCGGGTGGCGTTTGCCAACAATCAGCCGACCACGCAAAAGCTGCCGGTAGATCAGAAGGTGCTGGCGCAGGAGCTTCAGACGCGTTTGTCAGCGGTTGAGGAGGCACGCAAGCAGTACACCGATGCCGCCGAGCTGGCCAACGCACAGGCGGACGACGACATTCGCCTGATGGAGCAGAACGCCGACTCGCTCGCAGCCAAGATCGCAGCCCGCCAGCGCGAGCTTGCCGCCGAGCGCGACAAGAACTATGGCCTCTTGACGCCGGATCAGCAGCAGGCGCTTCTGGCTAAGAAGCAGCAGGAGCTTTCACAGGCGCAGACGGCACAGGCCAGCGCTAGAGCCGCATACGATGCTGCCAAGCAGAAGCTTGCCGATGCCAACGCGCGCCTCCAGGCTGCCCAGGATGCCGGTGAGAAGCGCAATGCGCTGATGCAGATATACGATGAGCGCGGCAAGGAACTCGCCCAGGTAAGCAGCCAATTGGAGATGAAGCAGCAACTGGCCAATGCGCGGGCGATTCCCGTGGCGCCGACGGATGCGGACGTGACGATTGTTACCCAAACCTCACCGCGCCATCGACTGCAATACATGCTGGCCAGCACCGGCGCGATGACGGCGATTTTCGTTGTGCTGATGGTGCTCAACGCAGCCGGCGGCCGCCGCGGCACGCCGCGGCCCCCATTCGCACATGCCGTCACGCAGCCGACAGCAATTGCGCAGCGAAGAGCCCGATGAGCAGGCTTTTGCTGGTGAGGATCTCAACGGTGCGTCCGGGGTCTTCCTCTCGGACGGATCGGCGGATTCGTGCAACGACGCGGCGGTCGCCTGACTATCTTCAGCGATCATTCCTCAAAAAATCCCGTGTGCTTATAAGCGCTTGCGGCGGCTGGCGCGGTTATGATTCGGCAATCTTTGCTGCGCCACTGAAAGGAGCCATCGATGGGAATATGGGACAAGCTTCGCCATGAGCTGATCGACATCATCGAGTGGATCGACGACACGCGGGATACGATGGTCTGGCGTTTCCCGCGCTATGAGAATGAGATCAAGTACGGCGCCAAGCTGGTCGTCCGCGAAGGGCAGGTGGCGGCGTTTGTCAATGAAGGCAAGCTCGCCGACGTCTTCCACCCCGGCACCTACACACTCGAAACACAGAATCTTCCGATCCTCTCGACCCTCCGCGGATGGAAGTACGGATTCGAGAGTCCTTTCAAGGCGGAGGTCTATTTCGTCTCCACCCGCACCTTCACCGATCGCAAGTGGGGGACGAAGAATCCGATCATGATGCGCGATGCGGAGTTCGGGCCCGTGCGGCTACGCGCCTTCGGCACATTTGCGATCAAGGCGGCCGACGCGGCGGTGCTGCTGCGCAATCTCGTCGGCACGGACGGGCGCTTTACCATCGAAGAAATCGGCGACCAGCTGCGAGACCTGGTGGTGGCCCGGTTCGGCGATGTGCTGGGCGAAAGCAAGATTCCCATCCTCGACCTGGCCAGCAACTACGACGATCTTGGGAAATTCCTGACGCAGCGGATGGGGCCGGATTTCGCCAATTTCGGCTTGCAGTTGGTCATCCTCACGGTCGAAAACATCTCCCTGCCGGCCGAAGTCGAGCAGGCGATGGACAAGCGCACCAGCATGGGCGTGATCGGCAACCTGCAGCAGTACACGCAGTTCCAGACCGCCAACGCCATCGGCGACGCCGGCAAGCAACCGGGGGGCCTGGCAGGAAGCGCCGCCGGGATCGGTGCGGGATTCGCGATGGCCAACCAGATGTCGCAGGCGTTCGGCGCCGCCCAGCAGCCGCAGGGACCTCCGCCCATTCCGGGCCAATCCGCCGGCGCCTGGTTCATCGCCATCGACGGGCAGCAGAAAGGGCCGCTGAACCTCGACCAGGTGAAGCAGGAAATCGGCGCCGGAAAAGTGACCCGCCAGACCCTCGTCTGGAAGAACGGCATGGTGAACTGGAGTGCGCTTGAGACCGTGCCGGAACTGGCGGGCTTGCTGGCAAGCGTGCCGCCGCCGCTGCCGAAGTAGTTTTGCTGTGTCACACGGGCTCCTGCCACTGATCAAGTGAGGCATGGGCGAGATGCCCATGATGTCACGACGATGGAAGCACCGACGGCGGGCGTGGCGCAGCGGCAATTCCCCTGCAAATCCTGTGGGGCCATGCTGCATTACGCCGCCGGGAACCAATTCCCTGGCCTGTACCTACTGCGGTGCGGTCAACGAGATCGACGAAAAACGGGATGCGGTTGGAGAGCAGGATTTCAACACCTACTTCGCCCGCGCGCTCGCCGAGGCGCAGACCCAGGAGCACCTCACCGTTCATTGCAAGAACTGTGGTGCCGAGACGACCCTGAAGCCGGACGTGACGGCGGACCGCTGCCCGTTCTGTGGTGCTTCCGTTGTCGCCGAGGGTTCCAGCAAAAAGCTCATCCGGCCGCAGGCGCTTCTACCGTTCTACATCACCAAGGATCAGGCAGCGCAGGCGTTTGGCAACTGGATTGCAGGCTTGTGGTTTGTCGCCAATGAACTGGCCCGCCGCGCCAGGCAGCCCAGATCGCCGGCGTCTATATCCCCGCATGGACCTATGACGCCCAGACCCAAAGCGATTACACCGGCCAGCGCGGCGAGGATTACTGGGACAGCGAAACCTACACCGTCACTGACGCCAACGGCCACACCCGCACCGAAACGCGCCAGGTCAGGAAGACCCGATGGTGGCCAGCCAGCGGAACCGTCTCCAATTCGTTCGACGATCTGCTGGTGCTGGCCAGCCGCTCGCTGCCGATCAAGTACGCCAACAAACTCGAGCCGTGGGACCTGAACAACCTCGTCGCCTATCAGGATGAGTTCCTGAGTGGCTTTGTCGCCGAGAGCTATCAGGTCGGCCTGCCGGAGGGGTTCGAAACGGCCAAGGTCATGATGGAGCCCGAGATCCACCAGACCATCTGCCAGGACATCGGCGGGGATCATCAGCGAATCAACTCAGTTGACACGCAATACTTCGAGGTGACGTTCAAGCACCTGCTTTTGCCGGTTTGGATCAGCGCCTATCTCTACAACGGGCGCACCTATCACTTTCTGGTCAACGCACGCACGGGAGAAGTCCAAGGCGAGCGTCCCTGGTCGTGGGTGAAGATTACGTTGCTGGTCCTGACGATCCTGCTGGCGATCGCGATCGTGCTGCTGATCGTCAATGGCAATGGATGAAACGCCGCGCTACATGCACTCGCGCCCGTGGCACTTCATCAAGTGATCGGCCCAGTTCGCCCGCTCCGTCGCCCGCAGCCGCTCGCAGTATTCCTTCAGATGCTTGCGCGTGTGATAGGGGCCGCCTTCGTTGAGGACCGTCCACATCGGATCGACGTTGTGCGTCGCGGTTCGCATCATCTCCATGTGCCACTGGCTCATCATGCTCATGGCCCGGCCGACCAGGTCCGGCCGCGAGGGAGCGAGATCGTGCTGCTCGTGCGGATCGTTCTTTAGGTCGAAGAGCATCACATCCGGGAAGCCATGGTATCCATCGTGATACGAGCGGATCGCGAGGTAATCCTCGAATCGCACAGAGCGCTGACAGCTCCAGGCCCCCTGCGACACGACCAGATAATCGCGCCCCGCCTGCTTACCGGCCTTGAACGTCTCGGCGAATGACCGTCCGTCCCAGTTCTCCGGAACTTTCCCGCCCAGCAACTCAATTGTCGTTGCCGCGAAATCGATGTGGTAGTGGAACGCCGTATCGGTCCGTGCGCCCTTGGTCACACCCGGCCACTTGATGATCAGCGGCACGCGCATCGTGATCTGGTCGGCGGTCTGGTGATCCCCGTAGATGTTCAGTTCCCCCAGGTTCTCGCCGTGATCCGCGGAGATGATGATGACCGTGTCTTCCAGGATGTTCATGTCCGCCAGGGCGTTGAAAATCCGTCCGATGTGCTGGTCGGCATAGAGCACGCCGCTGTCGTACCCGTCGAACATCCGCCGCACCTGGTCCATCGAATCGGCTTTCCACGGCTGGAGCGGATAATCGCCCCAGGGCACGTCCGTGAATCCCTGGATCTCCCGCGCCCCGTGCGGTCCGACGCCCGCCCAGTGCTGCTGCCGCACCTGCTCCGTCAGCCACTTGGGCAGCGGATCGTTCTTAAACGGATTGCCGAACTCCGCCGGCGTGCGGTAGGGGCTGTGCGGGTCCCAGAAATTGACGTGCAGGAACCAGTTCTCGTCCCGCCCGTTCTTCTTCAGCCAGTCGAGTGCCACCGGCGAGATTTCGTGCGCGTGCTCGTTCCCGCCCTTGCCGGTGTTGAAGATCTCGTTGAAGCCCGCGTACCAGTGAAACGCCGAGTGCCGCTCGCCGAAGGGCGACACCGTGGCCGTTTTCATCCCCAGGTTGCGCAGGCAGGTCATCCAGTTCGTCCGCCCCAGTGCCGAGCGAAACGAGCGATCCGTCCCTTCGTTGAGCAGGTCGGCAGCGCCGCCGCCGTGATTGATCACGCCGTTGTGAATGCCGAACCGCCCCGACCAGAGTGCGGTCCGGCTGGGCAGACAGGGGGCATCGGTCACGTGGTAATTGTCAAAGCGCACGCTGCTGGCGGCGATGCGGTCGATGTTGGGCGAGGTCTTGCGATGATAGCCGTAGCAACCCAGATGGTCCGGCCGCTGGGAGTCGATATCGATGTACAAAACGCGCATGGCGATCAATGTAGCGGGAAGCGTCGGAGATTCCAGTTGATTTGTGGTGTGGACGGGCGCACGCGCGGGGACTTCAGCCTTTGACAGCTCCCGTTGAAAGCCCGGAGATGAAGTCACGCTGCAGCGCGAAAAAGAGAATCACCACGGGCAAGATGCTCAGCAATGTTCCCGCCATCAGCACGCCGTAGGGCGTCTGGTATTCGGGCAGGCCGATCATGTTCGTCAGGCCGATGGGCAGCGTGTATTTCGTCTGGGTCTGGAGCACGATCGCCGGCCAGAGGAAGCTGTTCCAGGCGGCCATGAACGCCAGCAGGGTGAAGGCCCCGGTCATGGGCCGGACGATCGGCAGCGCCACCTCCCACCACAGGCGAAACTCGCTGCAACCATCGACCCGGCCGGCCTGGAGCAACTCATCGGGAACGCCGCGCATCGCCTGCATGAACAGCAGCATGCCGAAGACGCTCACCGCGCCTGGCACGAGAATGGCCGCGTAGTTGTCCAGCCACCCGAGGTGGTACATCAGCTCATAGCTCCCTGGCAGAAGCACCTGCGAGGGCAGGAGCATCGTCGAGAGCATGATCAGCATCAGCGGCTTGCGCCCTTGAACCGATACTTCGCCAGGGCAAAGCCGCCGAGGCTCGACAGCGTCACCACCAGGCAGGTGTGGGCACAGGAGAGAAACAGCGAATTGAACATCCACGCGGCAAAGGGCCAGCACTCAAAGAGCCAGGCATAATTGGAAAGCGTCCAGCGTCCGGGGTGGGCCCACGGCAGGAACGCATAACTGAAGAAATCCTGCTGGTGCTTGAAGGTGGCGCAGATCAGCCAGAAGAACGGCGTCAGGCTGACGACCGCCAGGACGATGATCACCCCATGCAGCGCGAGCGCGCCGACAACGCCGCCCGGCCCCGCCGATCGCCCTGCTCTTTGCGGACCGGTTTTGGGCATCATCCCGTTTCCTCGCGAAACATCCCCGTCACCCGCAACTGGATCAGCGACACCGCCAGGATCATGACCACCAGCGCCCACCCGATCGCGGCCGCATAGCCGATGTCGCCGGATTCGAAACCCGTCTGGAAGAGATAGAGCACGATCGTCATGGCCGTCGGCGGCACGGACGGGCGGAACAGGACATAAGGCAGTTCAAAGATCTGGAACGATCCGATCGTCCCCACCAGCACCAGGAAGACCAGCACCGGGCGAATCCCCGGCAGGGTCACGTGCCAGAACTGCATCCACTGCCCCGCCCCGTCCACCTGCGCCGCTTCGTAGAGGTCGCGATCGACCGATTGCAGCGCCGCCAGGAAATAGATCATGCCGTAGCCGACCGAAAGCCACAGGGCCGCGATGACCATCGCCGGCATCGCCAGCATGGGGTCGCCGAGCCAGTTGGTCTCGGTCCCGATGGCCGGAAAGATCGCGCCGATCGCGCGGTTGACCAGCCCGAAGCGCTGGGCGAGCAGCAACCCGAAAATCACCGCGACGAAAACCTGCCCCACCAGCTGGGGCGAAAAGAAGGCGAATCGGAAGAAGTTGCGAAACCAGATCCGCCGGCTGTTCAAGAGCAAGGCCAGCCCCAGTGATATCGGAATCTGCAAGACGAGGTAAGCGATGGTGAATCCGACCGTGTTGGCCACCGCGATCCAGAACAGCCGGTCCCTGATCAGGAACCTGTAATTCTCCAGCCCCGCAAACTGGATGTGCATGGGCCCTGCCGCCCTGTAAAAGCTCAGGACCATGCTGCGGACGAGCGGATACAGGAGGAATACGCAGAAGATGAGCACAAACGGCGCGACGAACAGGTACGGCGCGTAGCGGTGTTGCCAGGCCCAGAGCCGGTCGCGATTCATCTATCGGATTCTCCAATGCGCGATCCAGCGATTCAGATCTTTCGCCGCCTCATCCAGCCAGGTCTGGCAGTGCGCCTGCAGGGCCTGGGGGCTGCCGTGATCGTCGAGGTAGGCGACGGCGCTGTTCAGGACGTAAGTCAGCGCGGCGGCCGCGATAGTCGAGGCCGGAGACTGATCGCGCCGCGGGAGCTCGCGGGCGAGCTGAACGTACAATGCCTCGATCCGCTGGCCGCCAAAGAAGGGATCGGGCTTGTGATAGACCGGGCTGTCCCACTCGCTCACGACCGGCGGCAGGATGTCCGTCTGCTGCCGGCGCACCCGCAGGCCATCCGGCGACAGGTACAGATATTCGAGCAATTCGAACGCGAGCCCGGGCCGCTTTGCAGCGCGGGTGATGCCCATCATGGTTCCGCCCCAGGTGCTGGTCGGAGCGTCCGACGGCTCGAATTTCGGCAGCCGCATCATCCGCATCCTGCCGGCGGTCTTGTCCGCGTAGCGCCGAATGTAATCGACGCGCCAATCCGGCGTCAGCAGCGCACAGAGGTTCCCCTGGTTCAGATCGCGGGCGAACGCGCCCATGCCTGAGCTGCTCTCGCCCGCGACGCTTCGCGGGCCGGCGACCAGTTGCGCGTAGAACGCCACCGTTTGGGCTACCTTCGGATCGTTGAGATGCACCCGATCGTACTGATCCACGATGTTGATGTGACGCTGCAGCAGGATCATCTGGATCATGCTCGTGTCGCTCTGTGGCGCCTCCAGCGCGTGCCGATGTTTGTACCCGCGCCGCTTCCAGTATTGCTCGAATTTCCAGCAGGCCTCGTGGAACCGGGGCCAGGTCTTCGCCTGGGAGAGATCGATCCCCGCCTGGTGGAAAAGGTCGTCGCGATAGGTGAGCGTTACCGGATGGACGTCGTAGGGCACGCCGAAGATCACGTCCTGTTTGCTCCAGGGCGCAGAGCAGCTGCGGGATGATCCTGTCGTACCACCCCGATTTCCTGAGCATGCCGTTGAGCGGCCGGAAGCCGATCTCGTTCACCGGCGCCCGGAAATATTTTCCCACCGAGCCGATTTCGATCTCCGCCAGGTCCGGAAGCTGGCCGCTGGTCGGGTCGGACATGAACAGCGAGGAGAGCCGCAGGTCCAGCGCCTCTGCGGCGACGAGCTTGATATTGACCGATACGTGATGCTCCCGCTCGAACGCGGCGCACAGCCGCCTGAACATCAGGTAATGCGAGTCGTCGAAGACCCAGAGCGTGAGATCGGCCCTGGGCTGATTCGGGCGCGCGAGAATGAAGGCGCCCGCGATCACCGCCACGACGCTCATGACCAGGACCGGCTTGCCCAGGTGAAACGACATCCGCTCCCATTGCTGCACAACTCGAATGATTTTACCGGCGCGATGGTAGGGGCGTTGGCGCATTCAACCAAATGTCTGCCGCTCTTCGGCCGAGAGTTCGGGATCGCCGCTGATCGCGCGGGCGTCGGCCAGGTTCCAGACGGCGCCGCTCTCGTGGAAGATGCCAGTGGCCGTTGCTCCCCTGGGCTCGCCTGGAAAATCCACGGGACGCACCATCAGCGACCAGAAGAAATTGCCCAGGGCATGCGACTGCACGAGGGCGGCCATCGATGCGGAGGCGGGCTGCCATTCGGCCAGAAGCACCGGCCGCTGGAGAATCTCCTGCGTCTGGAGGGCAAGGTCCAGTTGCCGCCGCAACTCGTCCTCGCTTGCAGATGGGATGGGATGGATCTGGAGGATGTCCAGGGGCAGGTCCTGGAAGAATCGGGAATCCTCAAGCCGTTTTGCGCCGAAGGTCAGCGGGAGCGACTTGCGGTGGCGCGAGGCTCGCTGGAGCATCTGCCGGGCGAACTTGAACTCGCTGGCGGTCTCCGGCTCGTCCACGATCTCCAGCGCCAGCACGCGGTGCTCGTGGCTCCAGCGCTGCATGAACCAGTTGACGTAATCCTCGATGCCGATCCAGGCGGCCGGATCGTCGATCAGCGCCGATCCCGGCGAGCGCGTCCAGGCCGATTTCGCTTCCCCGGCCGGCTCGATGCCCCAGCAGGTGAACAGGACCGGCAGGATGCGAATCTTCTGGCCCCAGGCCGAGTGCAGAAGGTGATAGAGCGAATTCTCGAGACGACCGCGATCCTCAAGCCAGTATTCGTAGCTGAGAAAGACGCGCAGGGCGTTGAGCTTGAGTTTGGCGGCGTAACCCAGATCGCGCTCGATCAGGCTGCGGTCATAATCGCGCCACATCTCGTAGGGACGGCGCGACGCGGCCGAAAGATAGACGGCGCCGGGGATTTTCGAGGCTTCATCCAGCGTCATGAGCTATGCCCCCCGATGGGCGTCTGCCGGGGTCGAGTCGCGGCAGGGATTACTCATTCTGCTGTCCATCGGTTTGGCCAGGTCCGATACCGCCGCTGAGCAGGCGGAAGGCGGCGTAAGCGCCAGGAAGAAGAGGGCGTCGAAACTGACCCAGGCGACGATCTCGCGCCAGCGGACGGGGTTGGGATTTTGGCGCAGGCGCATCGCCTCCATCACGAGCGCCAGCAGGAACATGGCCGCGCAGAACAGGCCCCAGACCTGCACGCTCCGCACGACCAGCCGATGCGGCTTGACTTCCTGCGGCACCGGCTCGTCTTCATAAGGCAGGGGCGTGTGGCTCGTGTTCATGACATCACCTCATCCATCATCTTCCGCAACGGCCATGCCGTGACGACCATTATAGTATGCCCCAGATTGTGGCCCCGCGACAGCCGGGAGCGCGGCGGAGGGTGAAGATTTTTTGCGGCCTTGCAGCGGCTAAGTTCTCCCTCATCGGGCCTTTACGCCGCTTGCGCCGGGTTGAGCGGCCCGGCTTGCGGGGGGTGGGCTGACTGTGTGATGCGGGGGTGTTTGCACGGTGTGACTACGGTGAGAGTACGGTGTGGGTCGGAGTTTTTGCACAAGCGGATGTTTATATGTTGTACGGGTGATGCGATGCCGCTTCGTCGCGGTGGAATCCCGATCATGGGACGCCTGGGATCAAATATACGGGTGCATCGGTGACTTGCAGTGACAGGCCGGCGTTCGTTGCCCGCAGGTCCGGTCCCGCTACGCCTTGATCGTTGCAGGACCTGAACGAGGCGCCGAGCGTTGGAGGGAGCGTGATGGGGTGCGGCCTGTCGGCCGTGGTCCAGGCCGCCAGGCGGATTTCATCTCCTTTGCGGAATATCAGCACGTAGTCCTGCGGGCTCTGCGCGGGCAGGCGCTGGTCGAAACGATAGCCGCCCAGGATCGAGGTAATGGTTTGGGCCGTGCGGTACGCGGGCTTGGCGTCGTAGACAGGATCGCGGCCCAGGTGATAGTCGGCCAGCACCGTGCCGAAATGGTGCTCCGGATTCTTCGGATCGGCGCCGTCATCGTGCCAGTCGTACCAGATGGAGACCGGGACGTGGTTCATGACGTTGGTCAGCCACTGGCGGGCCAGGTATTTGCCTTGCTTTGTTTGATCGAATCCAGCCCAGGCGTCGGAGTAGCCCCACTCGCCTGAGAAGATCGGGATCTGCTTGCCCCTGGGCGCGTACCGGGCGATCAACTGGCGAAGCGCCCGGTAGTCCGAGGCGACGGTCTCCGGCGGCGTGTGGCGATAGGGGTGTACGGTTACGGCGGACCAGTCATCGAGCAGGCCGGCCTTGAAGCATTGCTCGAGGAACGGCAGATCGATGCCGGCCGTCGCGGGGCCGATGTAGGTTTCTTTCGGCGCGGCCTGGTGGATGGCTTTGCCGACCTCCAGGGCAAGCTTGATGTAGTCGCCGGTGTTGGGCCTGGGCTTCCAGGCGCCGTCGGGTTCGTTGTACATCTCCCAGAGGATGTGATGGCCGGCGAAGTGCCGGACGGCCGCGGTTGCCCAGGCGGCAAAGGCACGGCGGCCTTCATCGGTGCAGGGCGAGAGGTTCTGGTCGTAGAGCGGGTTGGCGTAGTCGAGGATCCAGAGGGAGCGGATGTTGTTGTCTTCCAGGGTCTTGAGCAGGTGGTCGTAGTCGGCAAAGTCGTATTGGCCCTTCTGTCTTTCGGTACGGGACCAGTCGAAATCCATTCGTGCGATACGGAAGCTGGCCTTCCGGAGCATGGACATGACGCCGGGGTGGGGGCGGGTGAAGTGGATGTTGATCCCGAGACCGCTGGGGAGCGTGGCAGGGACGATGTCGGAGGCACAAGCGATCGACCAGCACAGACCCAGGCACAGAGCGATGCGATGGAGCATGGCGGCGATGGTAGTGCCCGGGCGGGGGGCAGGTCGAGGTCTGCATCAGAGGCGGGAATGAATGCCGATGGCCAGGCTCACACCCCTTGCGACAGATTGCCTGGGATAACCATGGGGTGCGGCGACCTCGACGGGCGGGGGGCGGGCACCTGGCTGTAAACCGGGAGGGAGAAGCTTCCTGTTCCCAGATTACGGCTTCTGAGGCAGGGGGGTGCGGAAGAAGTCAACGTGCCTGGCGATGCCGCGGTCGAAGCGGACGGCCATCGCGGTCTGGTGCTGGGTATCGATCGGGTAGTACCAGGTGTCGGCGGACCAGAAATCGGGGCGGGGGGAGCGACGCTGGTTGGCGGCGGTGCGCGGGGCGCCGAAGACGGCGGCAACAGCGCTCTTACCGCGGCCTAGGATGGCATCGCGGATCAGATCAATGGGCAGGCCGCGATCCAGCAATTCTGTTCCCCCGGTTTTCCGCGGCTGCGGCAATTCGCTGAGAAACCCGCGCAACCACGCCACAAGCGGCGTTCTCATCGCGACCATGACAACGGCAATCAAGCCGCTGATCAGGGCCGGTGCCAAGACGGGCCCATGACGCCGTGCATGGCTCCAAGGTGCGTCAAACGGGTTGTGTTCGCTCATGACTCTGCCGAACCTGCAAGGACGATACGATCGTGCGGCCAGCGGCCGTTCCCGTCGATGCTTCTACGTCCGATTCGGCCCGCCAGTTTGCAAGACCGCTTTCTCTCCCGCCAGTACGAATCGGTGTCCGAAGTGACGGTAATACTGCAGATAATCCAAACCCGCCTGGTCCCGCAAGGCCAGAACTTCCTGCGGATTGAACGCCTGCAGCACGCTGACTGCCGCATCGTGCTTCACCATGGGATTGGACATCAGCGTGAACAAGCGAACCCAGAAATAGGCCCGCGCACCCCGCAGGATGTCGGAGGCGATGACCCCGCGCCGGCTGACGCGATCCATCGCCACAAGGGCGGCGACCGCCTGGTCGTCGGCAAGATGATGCAGAGCCATGCTGCAGATGGCGTAGTCGAAGGAATTCGGCTCGAAGGGCAGATTCAGCATGTCGGCACGGACGATGCGAAGGCGTGGATCGTCGCTGGCCTGGCGGGCGGCGCGTGCGGTTGCGGCATGAAGATCGACGCCGACGATGCGAAGATTCAAACCGCGGCGGTCGCCCCATTTCAGGATCGCCAGCGGAACGTCGGCCGATCCGGTGGCAAAGTCGATGATGTCGATGCGCTGGTCGCGATCCCAGCGGCGGCTGAAGCGATCGAGATGAGAAATCGTCGCGGCGGTGTAGCCTACCCAGCGGTTAACCCGGCGGATGAACTTCAGGCTCCGGGCCAGAAGCTGCGGGTCGGCGTCGGGGGCGTCCATCCATTCATGATGGCGCTGGCGGTGTTGGAATTGCTGCGGCATCGATAGGCGCGGAATCTCTCAGAATGCAGTGAAGGCATCAAGGGCGCCGCAACGGTCGGCCCCAGGCAATCCTCGTTACCGGATACAGCGTAAGCATTCGTTCCACCCCGTGCGGCCTGATCAACTCCCACAGCGCATGGTCGAAGCCAGCGGCGCTTGGTGGTGTCATGCGGTTGCGCGAGAAACCATTGCGCAAGTGTACGGATTCGATGTAGTTTTCGATGCTTTGCTGCCAGGCGATCGGTTGGGTTGTCGCCGAACCGAGTGGCTCAAAGAGTTGCCGCTGGACCAGTTGCTCGATCAGGTCGTAGGGCTCGAAGTCCTGATTGGTAGAGTATTGGGGAATCAGGTGGGCCATATCTTTGTCCCAGGGATTCTGAAGGCACTCATCGTTGAAAATCGCCAACGCGCCGCGCTCGGTCAGCACGCCTGCCAGTCTTAGCAGGATCACATCCCAATCCATCCAGTGCAGGCTTGAACCAGCGGTGGCCAGCGAATACGGCGGGTCCAGAAGTGCGTCTTCGGCGCGACCACAGATCCAACGCAATCGCGGATCGTCGCCGCCGGCCAAACACTTCCCGGCCTCGATCATTCTGGCAGACACATCCACCGCATCTACGTGATCCACTCGTCCGACTAGCCGGCGAGCGCACTCTCCGTGCCCGCAGCCGATGTCCAGCACGCAGCGCGGTTCATCGTGAATCAGATGCACAAGGACGTCGACCGTTTCATCCGGATATGGCGGCCGCTGGGCATACGCCTCTACGGCGGACTGGTCGCAGAACTGGCGCGCACAATGCTCATCCAGACCACGAGGTTTCGGTCATCGGATAGCGTTGTCCCCATCCATCGCACTCCTTTGAGCTTCGCGATCGATCACCCCGGCATGTGTCACAGAGTACCGCCCTGATTCACGACGATGTCCCGCCGGTAGTTGAAGGTTGAAAAAGGTGGCGGCTCCAGTCCGCCCGGTCCTCACGTTAGGATCGGGTGTGATTAGTCCTTTAAGGAAAGGAGCCACCACGATGGCACAGTACCAAGTTGTGACGCCTGCGGACGGGCGAGCATTGAAGCGGTTCTGGAACTGTCGGCGCAGGAAAGGGCGGGGGCCAAATCGCCGGGCAAGCCCTCGGGGGAGGTGCGTTGGCACGGGCGGCAGGAAGGCGTGGTCCACCTGGCCGAGCGGAAGGTGCGGGTGGACAAGCCGCGGCTGCGGCACAAGGTCCAGGGCGAAGTTGCCATTCCCGCCTACGAGGCGTTGCGGACGCAAGGGAAACTGGCCAACCGGATGATGGAGATCCTGCTCTTGGGGGTCTCGACCCGACGCTACGAGAAGGTGCTGCCGGCGATGGCCGAGACGGTGGGGATCAGCAAATCCTCGGTGTCGCGGGCCAACATCGAGGCGGGCGAGAAGCTGCTGAAGGAGCTGGCGGAAAAACGCTTCGATGAGCTGGACATTCTGGTCATCTACCTCGACGGCATTCGCCTGGGAGAGCATCACGTGCTGGGTGCGGTCGGGGTGGATTCCACGGGAAACAAGCATGTTCTGGGCCTGCGTCTGGGATCCGGCGAGAATGCCACGACGGTCGGCGAACTGCTGGCGGACCTGGTGGAGCGGGGAGTCAAGCCGGGGCGGCGGAGGCTGTTCGTGATCGACGGCGCCAAGGCGTTGCGGGTCGCGATCGACGCGGTGTACGGCAGCGACAACCCGGTGCAGCGTTGCCGCATTCACAAGCTGCGGAACGTGCTGGACCACCTGCCCAAAGAGCAGCACGCCAACGCCCGCGCAACGCTGCGTGCGGCGTGGAAGCTCGATGCCGAGGAGGGGATCGGACAGATCGAGCAGTTCGCCAAGTGGTACGAGAAGAAGTATCCCTCGGCGGCAGCGAGCCTGCGTGAGGGCCTGGGTGAGATGTTCACCATCAATCGAATGGGCCTGCCGCCCAAGCTGATGCGTTGCCTGGCGACGACCAACCTGATCGACTCGACCCACTGGGGCGTGCGTCAGCGTACCCAGCGCGTGAGCCATTGGCAGGACGGCGCGATGGCGTTGCGTTGGGCGTCGGCGGCGTTCGAGGCGACGGCTCAAGGCTTTCGCAGGATCATGGGCCACCAGCAGCTCTGGATGCTCAAAGCCCACCTCGATGAGTCGAAGAACCAGCAAGAAGTTGGAGCCAGGAAGAAGACCGGGTAAAGATCATGCAGCACACGCCGCCACCGAGCCTTCAACTACGGATGGGACAACGTCTGATTCACTGAGAACCTGCTGAGCTACGAGCCGGAAGGTCGGGCGAGGTCAACATAATCAGTTGGAATTTTTCGGGTGGTGCTACTCCAAAGGCGTAAGGCAACGGCCCCCATGAATCGGCGTAAAAGCCCGCGTTCGCCGGCTGCGACATTGTTACAAGGAACGGAAATGGGACGACGCCAAAGTCATCCATAACCTTCGCGGCACCCGGCGGGAAGTCCGTCGGCATAAGGTTGGTATTATTGAAGGCAGTCGCAATAAGCTCTCCGCGAAATACCTCACTTGCCCGGACATCCAGTGCAGTGCCGCCACTCTGCATCAGGTAGTACTGAAAGCCCCAGTGGCCATTGATGAGGAGCGTAGTATCGAATCGCCGGGCGCGAATGGCGATTCTCTCGGCAGCTTGGCGTGTCGTGTTGCACCACGCGGTGTCGGCCGCAGCGCAGATAAGGGACAATGCGATCGCGGGTACGAGGAGCCAGGCATGCCAGGCGCGGCGCCGATGCGCGTGCACGGTCGAACCGGCGCATCACCACAATCGCCGCAGCGGGAACCAGCGGCAGGATCGATCGGCCATTGACGCACCAGTTGCAGAACGCGGCGAAGACGAAGGTTCCGAAGATCCACAGGATTAAAAGCCAGCCGTCGCGCCTGCGCCGGACCTCGGCGGCCGCTGCCAGCAGCGCTGCAATGCCCGCAGACACAAACAGCGACAACTGCATGAGCATTGCCCACCGCACGCCGCCGGCAACACGAATGTGGTGATAAGCGGCTGTGTTAGAAGTCAAGCGTTTTGAGGCTGCGGGTTCCACGGTTGATTCTCCTTCAGCATGAGGTTGAGGATCGTCAGCAGCTTGCGCATTGCCGCCACGACGATGACCTTGAATGGTTTGCCCGCTGCACGCAAGCGATCGGCGAAGCGTTTGAGTACCGGATTGCACTTGATGGCGCAGAACGCAGCCATGTAGAGCGCGCAGCGTACTGAAGCGCGTCCGCCGAAGGTGGTGCGCCTGCCGCGCAAGGTTCCGCTGTCGCGGTTGATCGGGGCCACGCCCACCAGAGCGGCGATTTGCTGACGATTCAGCTTGCCCAGTTCCGGCAGGTCCGCCACCAGCGCACTGGCGGTGGTCTGGCCGACGCCGGGAACGCTCGTCAGCAGGTCACGTTTGTTTCGCCAGTCCTCATCCGACTCGATCAACTCCGCGATGCGGCGGTCCAGGTCCTCTCGCTGCTGTTCGAGCACGCGGATCACCCTGGCGATCATGCCGCGGGTCCGCTTGTCCTGCGGGATCTGCATGCGGGTCTTTTCCATTGCCAGCATCTGCGTCACCTGGCGGCGGCGCGTCACCAGATCGTCCAGAAGCATGCACTGTTCCGGCTGTTTCTCGCACAAACGCACGTGGCCGAGCTGCGCGAACTGCGCGAGCGTGGCGGCATCGATCTTGTCCGTCTTGGCCAGCTTTCCCAGCGCGCGGGCAAAGTTGCGTGCCTGCCGCGGGTTCACCACGGCGACCGCGAAGCCGGTGTCCAGCAGCTCCGATGCAACAAGGCGCTCGTAACGTCCGGTTGCTTCCAGCAACACGGTAGCGACCGTGTGCTGCTTCAGCAGCGCCACGATCTGTGCGATTCCGGCGTCGCTGTTGTCCACCGCCAGCGTCTGACCGCCGGGCAGCAGACATAACTCCAGTGACTTCTTCGAGACGTCGATCCCGACATGAACAGGTGTAGGATTCATGGAGGCATCCCTTCCTCGCAAATGCGAGCTGACGCGGCAGGCCGCGCCGCTCTGGCGGCTGTTCGGGCTTTTTCCAGGAGGCCGGCGGCGATCGAGCTTAGCGGCGGCGTGCGATGAGCGACGCCCAGGGAACAACGATCTGCCGCCGGCCGCGTTGTCGCAGCCTTCTTCGCTACGCTCAGAAGCCTGCGACAACGCATCTGTGATTGGAACACCGTTCACTGAAGAAGTGAACATACGAGGGAATGGATCCGCGACGACTGCAAGCGTGATCGACGCCAGCGCCAGAACAGACCAGATGATCCAACCCTTGCGAGAGGTCGTGAATGCGAGGACGGGCATCATGCCAAGGCACGCTCCACCCATGAATGACAGCCCGCTGATCAATTGATCGATACGGCCGCCGCTGCGCGTTAGACGTTCGCTGGCGGCATACGCCCAGAGATCAGACATGAGCCCATAACTGTACAGGTGGCGCGTCCAGAGCTGATAGGCGGCGAGCATCGCAATCGGTAGCAGGAGCGTCACCATCCACACACCGGCGCACCGCTTGTGCAGCAGTCCGACCACCAGCATGAGGGGCAGCAGGCTGACGCCGAAATACTTAGTCAGCGCCGCGGCCCCTGCCAGGAATGCTGCCAGCATGAGCACCGCGAATCGATTGTTCCGCAGCCCTTCTATCCACAACACAATCGCCCACACCCATAGGCAAAGCATCAGGACGTCGCACATTACGCTGGTGGCGCTGATCAGGAGAAACGGCGAAAAGAGCGCAGCAGCGCCGCCGCCAGCGGTCGCGAAGTCCGGAGTTGGGCGAGTCGAAATACCCCCAGAATTAGTCCCACGGCGGGCGGCCAGAACGCGATGTGCAAACCGATCTCCGACCAGCCGACGATCTTCGACGCAAGCGCGATGTAATAGCTCGCGAGCGGCGGGTTTTTCATGATCTGGGCCATCTTCCCCATCGCGCTGTACCAGTTGACGGAGAAGCCATAGAAATCAAGGGGTTTCTGGCAGATCTGGTGGGCCACCCAGATGAACAGGGGCTCGTCCACGTTGAATGCGCGATCCACGAACAGGGCAAGCGACGCGATGGTAAGCGCGATCAGCAGCGGGATCTGCCAACGATTACCGCCCTTGGGCACTGGCGGTACTTTGATCGCCGGTTCCGATCGCTTCGTTGTGTTTGTGGCGATGACGGGCTGCATTTAATCCGCCTACTTCGCGTACTTCTCTTTCCACGCCCGCAGCAGATCGAATGCCTGAATTGGCGTGAATTCGTCGATCTGCATCCCGGCCAATTCCTTGAGCAGCTCCTGCGCCGGATCGAGAAACAAGGGAAGCTGGGAGTTGTCAACCATTCGATTGCTCTTGCGGCTTCGGCTGACGCGCGGCTTGCCGACGTGCTGAACGGCAAGCTCGCCGAGAAGTTGTCGGGCGCGCTCGAGAACCTCCCTCGGCACGCCCGCGAGGCGAGCGACATGGATGCCGTAGCTGCGGTCGGTACCGCCTTCCACGATGCGGTGGAGAAAGATCACCTGGTCTTCCCATTCGCGCACCGCGACATTGAGGTTCTTCACGCCGCGGAATCGCTGGGAGAGATCTGTTAGTTCGTGGTAGTGCGTTGCAAAGAGCGTGCGGCAGCGGACGTCCGAGGCGATGTGTTCGGCAATCGCCCAGGCGAGGGAGAGACCGTCGAGCGTGCTGGTGCCGCGGCCGATCTCATCGAGGATCACCAGCGAGCGCTCAGTCGCGTTGTTGAGGATGTTTGCAGTCTCGGTCATCTCGACCATGAACGTGGATTGCCCCGAATGCAGCTCATCGCTGGCGCCGATCCGGGTAAAGAGGCGATCGCACAATCCGACCGTGGCGCTCTTAGCCGGGACGAACGAGCCAACTTGGGCGAGCAGCGTCATCAACGCAACCTGGCGAATATACGTGCTCTTGCCCGCCATGTTCGGCCCGGTGATCAGCGAGAGCGAATCCTCCACCTCGAACTTGCAGTCATTGGCGACGAACTCGCTGCCGAGTTGCTGCTCGAGGACGGGATGCCGGCCATCGACGATCTCCAGCACCCGCTCCTCCACGACCGTAGGGCGACAGTAGCGCCGCTCAGTTGCGAGGTGGGCCAAGGCACTCAGCACATCGACACGCGCCAAGCCGTATGCGAGTTCCTGAAATGCCGACACGTGTGGAAGCAATGCCTGACGAACTCTCTCGAAGAGGTGTTGCTCCAGCGCGATGGCTTTCTCGTTGGCGCTCAGCGCCTCGGTTTCGAATTGCTTCAGCTCTGACGTGATGTAGCGCTCGGCGTTCTTGATTGTCTGCTTGCGCGTCCACTCGGCAGGCACTTTCTCGCGATGCGCGTCTGTGACTTCGATGTAGTAACCGAAGACCTTGTTGTAGCCGAGGCGCAGTGAGGGGATATTCGATTCACCGCTCAGCTTCGCCTGGTATTTGGCGAGCCATTGCTGGCTGTTGGTGCCGATGTCGCGCAGACGATCCAGTTCCGGATCGAAACTGCCGGCAATGACGCCGCCCTCGCGCAGGTGCGGCGCGGGATCAGGCAGGATCGCGCTTTCGATAAATCTCGCCTGTTCGGCGCAGAATGGACGTGCCGCGATCAGCTCCGGCGCCACATCCCGCGCACCTTCAAGTCCTTCCAACAGATCGAACAGCACCGGCAGCTTCGACAAGCACCTTCCCAGCGACGCCAGGTCCCTGGGCCCCGCGCACCGACCGACACGCGGGCCACAATCCGTTCGATGTCGCACACGTCCGCGAGCTTCTCGACAATCTGCTTGAGCGCCGGCGGGTTCGCCACGAACGCCACGATCGCATCCTGCCGAGCGGTGATGTGCTCGATATCGCACAGCGGATAGCGCAGCCACTGCCGCAGGAGGCGGCCGCCCATGCTCGTGCGCGTGCGGTCGATCGCATCAAGCAGCGTCCCCTCAGTTCCGCCCGAGCGAATCGTTCGCTCGATCTCTAGGCTGCGCCAGCTTGCAGGATCGATCGAGAGGAAATCCTCGACGACGTGTCGCCGCAGCGGACGGATATGCGAGAGCGCCGTCTTCTGCGTTTCGTTGAGGTAAGAGAGAATCGCCGCCGTCGCGAGGACACCGGGATCGTCGTCGGCAAAGCCGAAGCCCTGCGCAGTCTTCGTTGCCCATTGTTGACTCATCAACTCCGTCGCATGATGCGACGTAAACTGCCAGCCCGGCCGCAGCGTCACCGCGTGGATCCCCATCGCCTCGATGCGCGCCTTGATCTCGTGCGGCTGACCCGAAGCATGCTCCGGCACCAGGATCTCCGCCGGCCTCAGCCGCGCGATTTCATCCAGCACCTGCCCCTCGTTGCCGCTCATGGCGATGCAGCTCCCGGTCGAAAGCTCGACCCAAGCCAGCGCCGCTCGATATCCGTCGGCTCGCGTCAGGTTGAACGCCACCGCCGCCAGGTAATTCTCACTGCGCCCGTCGAGCAGCGGTTCATCGGTCAGCGTTCCCGGCGTCATCAGCCGCACGACATCCCGCCGGATCATTCCCTTGGCCGCACTCGCCTCCTCCATCTGCTCACAAATCGCCACCTTATGCCCCGCCGCGATCATCTTGCGCAAATAGCTCTCGACCGCATGGAACGGCACACCCGCCATCGGGATTTCATCCGGCGCCCCCTTGTTTCGGCTCGTCAACGCCACCCCCAGCACGCGATTGGCCAGCTTCGCGTCCTCCCAGAACATCTCGTAAAAATCCCCCATGCGGAAAAACAGGCAGTAGTCCGGATATTGCTCTTTAAACTGCCGATATTGCCGCATCGCGGGCGAGAGTTTTCCCACGTCGATTTCCACCGTCGGCGCTGGCGCAGAAACGGGCGCAGATTTCGAAGATTGCACGGCACTTTCGCTCATGATTCGGTACGCGTGGAGGTTAGAAGACGCCATGCCAACACGCAAGCCGGAGGCCTTTTCTCCACATCACCAATTCCCCGTTGCGCCATCACCGCCCCGATGTGCCATCCACGATGTCTGCCCCTTCGCGCTGCGCCGCAAACAGTTGATCCAGCGTGAACGACGCCCCACATTCCGGGCAGCGGGCCTCGGTGAGGCCGGTGAGATTATATTTGCAGACCGGGCAGACGACTGAGTCTTGGGTGTGTTTTCAACGCGCGAGATATTCCTGAGGGCTGTCCCGCCAGATGAAAGTGGTGGACATGAGCCAAATGCACGGCGCCAGGGTTGATGCGAAGAAAACGACGAATTCCGCACGGTTTGCGGCCACCAAGATTCCGCAAATCGCAGCCAAAACGGTCGAGCCCGCGATGGCCGCCAGCGTTTTGCGGATTCGCGCGGGTGTCCACGCAATCCGCTCTCGCCAAATGAAGTAGTGGCCCCACCCCATAAACAACCAGCACGCTACTCCGGCAATTACGAACGGAAAGGGGAACCACCGGCGAATACCCCAGGTGCTCCAGATAAAAACCAGCGTGTAGAGCAATCCTCCCAGCGGAAGCAGAAAAATCGTCATGAGGATGCGCGAAATCAGCGGCGGCATAGCCGCCATTCTCCCGCCACTGCTCAGATGGTCAATTTCTTGCCCCGTTCACTTGCGGTATTAGCTTTGGTGCCGGATCTGACTTGTCACGCCCTTTCCGCCTTCGCCCCAGCAGCCCCAACCCCACTACCACCGACGCCGCTGGCAGCAAGGTCGTCGGCTCCGGAATGCTGCTGGTCACGCTGACCGTGATCTCGTTAAACGCAGCCTCGCCGTTGGTATCCCACGCAATTGCCGTCACGCGATACGTTCCCGGCTCGCCGTAAGTGTGCGTCCCCGTCAATCCGGTCGCCGGCAGGCCCTCGCCGAAATCCCACAGCACGTTGGCGATCGACCCGATCCCGCTGACGTTGATGGTGAACTTCACCGGCTCACCCACCAGCACCTTCTCGCCGTCGTTCACCTGTGCGCTGGGCACCGCCAGGCCCGCCGCGCTCGCAAGCGAATTATTCCGCGCGTTGGCGTTCACGGTATTTCCCACCCACAGCGAATTCGCCGCCGACCCGTCCACCGCCACGTCGCCGTTGCCGGTGATCGTGTTCCCGATCACCCGCAGATTGCTCGTCGTGCTGTCGGTAATCTGAATGCCCGCACCCTGGTTGTCGGTGATCGTGTTGGAATCGAGCACGATGTTCTTCGCGTTCCCGTTGAAGCGAACGCCCTGTCCCTGGGCGCATACAGCGTATGCGGTCCGTTCTTCGTCGTATCCGTAAACGTGTTCTTATAGAAGTACTGCTTGCTCGCGCCCCCGGTTTCTCCCTGGATCTGAATGCCCCACGTACTCGCGGCCTTGATCGTGTTGTGCCCGAAATACAAAAACTGCTTCGGCCCCGGCCCGGATTCCGAAATCCCGATCTGCTGCCCCCCATCGACGGTATTATCCGTGAAGACGTCGTTTTGCGCATCCACCACTTCCAGGCCGCAGTATTTGTACGTTCCAGACTTGTCGCTGATGGTATTCCGTCGCACCGCGAGGTTGTTCGATGAATCCACGCTCAGCCAGTGATCCAGCGTATTGTCCTCGACGATTGAGTTGTTGCACCCACTCCATAGCTCGATGCCCAATCCCTCGGCCGTCTTCCCGCTGCCGCTGATCGTGTTCTTCCGGATCACGAGATTCGTCGAGTTGTCATCGCACAGAATCCCCCCGCGCCGGTGTTGGCGATCGTGTTGGAGAGAATCTGGTTGTTGCTCGATCCCTGCCCCACGCGAATTCCCGCACCCCACTGGCTGGCCAGTCCGATGTTGCTGAACGTGCTGTTGCTGACGACCGAATTCGTCACCTGCGACGCGAAGTAAACCCCCTGCGGCCCGAAGCCAGTTGTGGCGTTGAGATTCTTTACCGCCAGATCGTTCAGCTTCAATCCGCTGGAATTCTGCGACCAGATTCCCTGCGCCGCATTCGTCGAATTGTTCCCGTCCAGCGTCACGCCGCTGATCGAAACGTTCTTCACGCCATCAAGCGAGACGAGGTTGGTGGAGGAACTCCCGATGAACTTCACCGTGCTCGCTGCCGTCCCGGCGCCGATCAGGCTGATATTGCTCTTTCCCGTGATGCCCCGGCTGATATCGAATTCCCCCGCGGGAATCTTCACCGTATCTCCCGCGCCCGCCGCCTTGATTGCCGCCGCGATCGCCGCCAAGTCATCTTTCCCGTCGTTGGCAATCGCGCCGTATTGCGTGATGTCGATGATCTGACCGGCGAACGCGGTCGCCCCCAAAGCCAGCGGCGCCAACAGCGCCAAACACAAGGTGCATCTCATGGTGTGCCTCCACTCTGGTTGCGGCCGGAAAGCCATCGCAAGGCGCCGGCGGGAACAGAAATCACGCAGTCGCAGAATCGGGAAGGCGCCGCGGCGGGTTGCACTTTCTCCTTCCGCCACACAGCAGCGCATTCCGCACTCTAGGAGATCGGTCAGACCTGTAAATCGAAAACAGACGCGTTTTGAAGAAAAACTGAACTGCGCTTCAGCCCGATATTCCCCCGCAAAACAAGCAGGCACGGCAGCGCCCGCATTGTCGTCGTCGCGGGCCTCAGCACATCCAACCCCAGCCAAAACATAGACATCCGACTCGTCCGATGCGCGGGGATTCCATCGCCGCCGCGACCAACGATCGTCGTGCATCACCATCAAAATGAAATTAAGATGAACCCCGCCTGCGGGAAATCAGTGCCCGTTCAACCGCTCCCGGATGAACTCGGCTCGTGCCGCCCGACGTGAATCTCCATCCAGTTTCTTCCCCTTGAGCTTCTGCAAGTGCGCAGGCTGCGTCAGCAAAAACAGCTCGTTGATCTTCTGGAGATCGATGTCCTTGATCCGCCCCAGGTTCACGCCCATGCGCAGATGACTCAAGAGAAACAACGTCTCCTCCGACGTCATCAGCCGCGCCGACCGCAGAAGCCCCAGCGCCCGGCACACCTTGTCATCCAGTGCCACCGTCCTGTCGTTCAACAGCGTCTTGCGCGTGATGCTCGTAATCGATGATCTTCGGCACCACGCCGTCCTTGAACTCCGAGATGATGTCCTCTTCGCTCTTGCCCAGCGTCGTCTGGTTCGAGATCTGGTAGAATTCCCCGGTCGCTTCGGTCCCCTCGCCGTAAAGTCCTCTCACCGCCAGCCGCAAGTCCTTCGCCGCGCAGAACACCTTCTCGATCTCCCCGGTGATCTTCAGCGCCGGCAGGTGAAGCATCACGCTCACCCGAATCCCCGTCCCCACGTTCGTCGGGCACGCCGTCAGATACCCAAACCGCGGATGAAACGCAAAGTCCAGCGTCTGCTCGAGCGCATCATCCACCTTGTTGATCTGTTCCCAGGCCTCCTCGAGTTGCAGCCCGCTACGCAGCGCCTGGATTCGCAGATGGTCCTCTTCGTTGACCATGATCGCGATCGATTCATCGCCCGATACCGCCACGCCCCGCGCCCCTCAGCCGCCGCGTGCGGCTTGCTGATCAGATGTCGCTCCACCAGCAGATTCCGGTCGATATCCGGCGCCGCATCCAGGTCCACATAGAGCATCTCCGGCGCCAACTGCGACGACAGAATCGTGTCACGAAGCTTGTGCTCCAGGTGCGTCCGCTGCGACCGTGAACATTTCGACAGAAACGGCGAGTTCGACACGTTCCGTGCCAGGCGGATGCGAGACGAGATCACGATCTCGCTCATCGGCCCGTTGCCCCGGAGCCATTCGCCGGCGTGACTGGTCAAATCCGATAACTTCATCTCAAGCGCCCTCGGCGGATTTGATCTGGTCCCGCAGCTTTGCCGCCCGCTCGTAATCTTCCGATTCCACCGCCTTGTTCAGCTCGCGCCGAAGCTTGGCCACGTCGATCTGCTTCTTCATCGGCACCCCGCTCCCGCCCCGCGCGCGGAACCTTGCCGACGTGATGCGTCGCCCCTTCGTGCGCCCGCTGCAACAGCGGCGTCAGGTCCTTCTCAAAAACCGTGTAATCGTTCGGGCATCCGAACAGCCCCGCCTGCCTGAACTCCGCCCATGTGATCCCGCATGACTCGCAGGCGCTCCCCGTCTCCTTCGCCAGCCCCGAATGCGCCAGCACGAAATTCGTCAGCAGCTCGTTTATCGGCGTATGCCCCTTGACCGGCACCCCCTCGTTCTGCGCCGCGCATTGCTCGCACAGATGCTTCTCGATCTTCTTGCCGTTGCGGATTTCCGTCAGGTGAACCGTCGCCTGCTTGTTGCAGTTGTCACATTTCATGTTGGTACTATCCGAAACGTTTTGCCTCGGGTCCATGCAATCGTATTTCCGCCGTAAACCAGCGTCAATTCGATCCGAAAATTGCGGGACGCCAGGCCCTTTATCGACTTGCGCTCACTCCGGACGATAGCGCGCCCGATTCTCCGGCGTTTCCCAGACTTCCACCATCGTCAAGCGGACCCTGTCGGGCAGCTTGATCGCCCGCGCCACGTGCAGCGCCACGTTCTCCGCCGAAGGGTTCAGCTCTGCTTTGAACGGCACCTGTTCGTTGAGATGACTGTTACCAAACCGCTCCACCACATCCCCCAGCAGCCGCTCCAACTCATGGAAATCCATCACCACCCCGATCGCATCCAGTTCCGCCGCCGCCACCGTCACGCGCACGCGCCAGTTATGCCCGTGCAGCGGCTCCAGCGTCCCGTCATAGAGCCGCAACTGGTGCGATGCCGCAAATCTCCGCTCTGCGCTGATCTCAAACGCCATCAGAACATCTTAGCCCAATCCCGCATCCTTTGGTAAACTCCAGCCCGCAGCGTTCAGTTCCAACGGGAGCCAGCCCATGCCCAACGACATCAACATCACCGTCGTCGAACGTTCCGGCCGCTACTGCGCCAGTTCCGGTTCCAGGTGGGAGCCCATCATGGGTTACTCCCGCGCCGTGCGCTGCGGCCACTGGATCGCCGTCACCGGCACCGTCGGTATCAACGCCGATGGAACCTACGACCCCACCCTCGGTGGCCAGACCCGCCGATCCCTCGCCATCATCCAGGCCGCCATCGAAGCCCTCGGCGGCAAGCTCGAACAGGTCGTCCGCACCCGCATCTACATGACTGACGTCAGCAAGTGGCAAGACGTCGCCAAAGTCCACGGCGAAATCTTCGCCGACATCCGTCCCGCCACCACCCTCGTCGAAATCGAACAGCTCGTCGACGATGAAGCCCAGATCGAAATCGAAGCGGATGCGGTCGTCAGTCTGAATTCCCCGCCAACCCGCACCCGCCACCGCCGCTCAATGCGAGTCGAACATTCGCCCCCATCCCAAAGCCCGCGAAACAGCATCCGCAGGTTCGTCCGCGCCCTCACTTTCCACCGGCCTTCTCCAGCGTCAAAATGATCTGCCTCGAATCCGCCTGGGCGTTCATGCCACCGATGGGGTAGGCCTTGTCGAACGGCAGTTCGATGCTTGTCTTTACCCCCTCGAGCCCCGCTTCCGAGCGATCCGAATAATCGACATTCACCCTCTGCTGACCGTGCTCCGCCGGCGCGATCTTTCCCTTCAGCTCGATCACTTCTTTTCCGATCCGCGTCCGCGCCCGAAAATGTCCCCGTCCATCCGCCACCGTCTCGATCGCCTTGATCGTCTCTGCCGCCACCGGCCCGGTCGCCGGCTGCGTCGCCGCCGGCCTCGGCGCCTCGCTCACTTCCACCCGCACCAGCACCCCGCCCGGCGCCACGGCCCCCAGCATCATCACGCCAGCGATCGCCGCCCATATCCGCATCACCATGGCCGCACTCCTTCCAAGGCACCGCCGATCGTCCACCCGGTCGCCGCGCGCCGAGCTTCCCACGCTGATTATCGGCTTTCTTTCACCGCTTTGCGGCAAGAACTCAGTCTCCGCCGCTGCGCGCTTCGACCAGGGTAATCTCCATCCCGCATTCCGGAACCACCCATAGCCTCGAATCGCCGACGCCGGGATGCAGAGTTAAAGGACCACATGCTTCTGACAGAACTCTCTCCCGCACCATCGAGGCGCCAGACAGCCCTGACTCGCCGCAAGCCCTGCAGGGCCTCCCGGTCGCTTCGGCAACGCCTTGAACGCTGTGCTAAGAGCCCATTTGTGAGGAAGCATCCCATCAGAGGACATTTCGATCCCATGTTGCGCCCAAATCTCCTCCCGACTCACACCGTACTCTCACCGTTGTAGTACCGTACCCTCCCCACCCGGCCGCCGACCCCGTTTTTGCCCGATCTGACGACATGGTGGTCCGAACATGACAATTTGTCACACCGGCAAAGCGGCCAGAGGGACCCTTTTAGCACTTCAGCGCCTGGTTCGTCCGTAAGTCCTTGTCTGCTCATGTCTTGGCCGCATTTCCAGGGCTGAAATCGCCAGCTTGGCGCTGTAGTGTTAAGAGCACCCTCACAACCGATCGACATCCGTCTGTGCAAACCGACCAAGTGGCACAGTAATCTCTCCATGGCTACACCCTACAAATGGCCGGCCATCCTCCCTGGCAGCGCAATTATAGACGAGAGGCTCGAAGTCACCGCCAACGTGTCCTATGGCTCAAGAACGCCGGCCCGACCGTTGTGGCCGTGCGCCCTAGCCGATCACCCATTCTCACCAAACCTCGGCCCCAGCCTCACAACCGGCCCTTGAGCGCAAAGCCGATGGCCGACCACGGCAGTTACCCAAGCCGGCCATCAGAATCGTCTGCAAACCCTGCGTCGCCACAGAAACCCCGGAGAACGACATCCCAAAGCCCTTCCGGTGCGCCAAACCGCCCATTTTCCCCCGGCTCACGACCGCGATCCCGGCGTCGCCCCCACCGCGGCCCCCGTCCCGCCCGCCGGCTGCGAGCTTGCCGCCCGGATCTGCCGCTCGAAATCCCGGATGTAGTCCATGTACTGAGACGCCAACGGTGGCTTCATGCGCTTGATCGCCGCGATCAGCATCATCGCGCTGTCGTACTTCTTCTGCTGCTGAAGCCGGTCCACCGCATTTCGCAGTGCGATCCCCATCGGGTCCTGGTTCTCCGTGCTGTCCTTGATCGCATTGGCAGCGAAGTCGCAGGCCTGCTGGTATTGGGCGCTGGCCAGCAGCGCATCCATCTCCTGCTGGTTGATCGTGAGAATGGTGGCCTCGCGGTCCCCCTTGGACTTGTAGTATTTCAGCGCCTTGTCCAGGTACTGGACGGCTTGCTCCTGCCGGTCCATCGCCTGCAGCTCCTTTCCGATGTTCTGCTCGACCGCGGCAAGGTTCGCGGCGTCATCGGGCCCCGTCAGCTGGTCCGCCTCCTGCTTGAGAATGATGTAGCGGCGCTCGTGCTCATCCGGTCCCATGAAGCGGTCCGCCCAGAGCGCCAGTTGCTGAGGCTTGGCCTTGGGGAACAGCGCCACCAGGACCTCCCACGCCTTTTCCTTCACCGCCGGCTTTTCCCTGGGGTCCCGCAGCACATTGTAAATTCGCTCGGCATGCTCGAAGGTCGCGCATTGCTTGAGCCCGTCCAGCACCGCCAGCCGCACCGTCGCATCCGGATCATCCAGCGACCCGACCAGGATGTCGGCCGCCCAGGATTGTCCCAGTTCTCCCAGTGCCCGCGCCGCCGAGCAGCGCACCGGCACCGGCTCGTCCGCCTGCAGCATTCGGCTGAAGGTGTTTCGCAGTGCCGGCATCCGCAGCGGCCCCAGCGCATCGATCAGTGCCGCCCGGAAGCTCGCCGTCCCGGCCGCAGTCGCGCGCTGCTCCAGCACGTTCTGCACGTCCGACGCCACTTTCTGTGCCAGCTGCGGGTCCTTCTCCCGCACCAGCCCGTCCAGCTTCGCCAGACCGCCCGCCGCGGTCTCCGCGACCGCCAGCGAGGGATCGCGCAGGCTCTCGAGCAGCTCCGGCACCACCTTGATGTCCTCGGCGGCGGCCAGCGCATCGACCAGCGTGGCACGCACTTCGGCATCCGGCTCGCGGTGCAACTGCTCGATCAGCGCATCCAGAGCCAGCGGGTCATTCAACTCCCGCAGCTCCAGCGCCACCGCAACGCGGACGCTGGTGGCGCTGTCGCCCACCATGTCGCGCAGCTGCGCCGGACTACATCGGAGATGGGGTGCAGCGAAAACTCGGCATGCACGATCTGCACGCCGGTGACGCGCGTTTCCGGCGACGACGAGCGCAGGTACTTCAAAAGCAGGCCCTCCCGCGACTTTTCCGGCGCCGCCTGATAGGCATCGTACAGCAGCAACTCCAGCTCACTGGTCATGCGCTGGTAGCGGTGCTGCAGGTGGAGAAACCGCATCGAGCGGGCTCGAAGCACCTCCGTTTCAAAGGCCGCTTCCGGGGTGCTGGCCTGTGTGTTCCACCAGTGCCGCCACTTGGGCGCATCGTGCCCGAAGCCGCGCAGGCCGGTCAGTTCCACCAGGGCGTCGGCGGCGGCGTTATGAACGGCAGTCTCTTCCGCTTCATTGCTCAGCAGGTTCACCAGTGCCCCGGCGGCGGTCTTGTCGGAATAGGTGCCCACCGCCGCGATGGCGGCAAGCCGGGTGGATTCTCGCGCCTGCCGGTCGGATGCCAGATGGATCAGCCGGTTGCGCACTTCCGGTGTGCGGTAGTTGGCCAGCGCCTCCAGGGCGGCCTGGTTGTTCGGGGGCTCTGACGACGCCACGGCGAAGAGGTCGTTGATGAACAGCGGGTCCGCATCCGGCGCCAGGGCCAGCGCCCGTGCCACGGCAAGCTGTCCCCGCCGGCTGCCAAAGTCCTGCAGCGCCAGGTGAAGGGCCTGGCGAGCCTGCTGGCTTCCATCGGCCACCAGCCGCCGGGCCGCTTCATCACGCTCCGATGCCGAAACGTCCGGGTCCTTCAGGGCCGCCGCCTGAGCCGGAACCGTCAGCAGCGGCTGATCGGCCGGGGCGGTCGTTGCCTGCGCCCAAAGCAGGCTCGACGGAATGGCCAGTGTCCATACCGTGCAGATTGCCCACGCGATCCACTGCTCTTTGCGCACCGATCCGTCTCGTCCGATTGTAGCCGCTCACCTTGCGGTGGAAGCCGGGCCGTTGCGGGCCTGCCTGTCGGCTGGTTGGGGATTTACTTTCGCTGCCTGCGAAAAAATACCGTATTTCGCGTGGCTCGCAAAGCTTGCCGCGATCTGAAAAACGCCCGCGCCGCCGTCCTGACCGGCCGCAAACCGACCGGGGCCGGCCCCGCCCATCCGCCCCCCGCACAGGATGCACCAGCGTCCCTTCTTCGCCGCGCACAATCCACGGATTCCGTGCTTGCGATCGGCCACCCGTCACGAGTAGATTACGGAAAGACGCACCCATTTTTGCTCTGTGATCGATGCCATGAGCGACTGGAACGAAGCCGAGCGTCGAGTCGAACGGGCCCAGGAACTGTTCGAACAGCACAAGTGGCCGGAGGCCCTCGAGGAGCTTCGCGCCGCCATCGCCATCAATCCGTACAATTCCGGCTGGTTCTTCAACCTCGGGCTCACGCTGGACGAAATGAACCGGCCGGACGAGGCGATCGACGCCTACGAGCAGGCGCTCGCCATCGACGCCAACGATCTTCAGGCGATGAACCACCTCGGCGTGGACCTGCACCGGGTCGGGCGGCTCAACGAAGCGCTGCGGATGTTCGAGTGCATCGAGAACGTCGATCCCGCCTTCGAGGCCTCCTACTGCAACCGGATCATCACCTTCACCGAGCTGGGCGAGCATGAGAAGGCCGAGGAGATGTTCTACCTCGCCCGCCTCTACAAGGAAGAGTGTCCGCACTGCTACTACAACATCGCCTGCTCGCTGGCCGCGCGCGGGGAATACGACAAGGCGATCTACTGCTGGCGCAAGGCGCTGGATCTCGAAGAGCAGCATCCCGGTGTTCACCTGCGCATCGCCGAGGCGCTCTGGGCCAAGGGAGAACTGGAGCAGGCGCGGCGGCACTACCTCGCCGCCTTGCGCGAGGAGCCTGGATCGACCGCGACGCTGCTCGACCTGACCGATCTGCTGATCGAGATGGGCCGGCTCGACGAGGCGGGGGAGAAGATCCGCCGCTCGATCGAAATGGCCCCCGACGAACCGGCGGCCCACTATGCCTATGGCCGATGGCTCTGGCGCCAGGGCAACTCCGAGCAGGCGGCCGCAGCGCTGCTCAAGGCGCTTCGGCTGGACCCCACCTTTCCCGGCGCTCATTTGTATCTCGCCCGCATCTTTCAGCGCCGGCAGGAGCCGCTCGAGGTCCGGCGGCATCTCCGCGGCGAACTGCTGCTCAAGCCTGAAGATCCGCGGCTGCTTTTGGACCTGGGCAACCTGCTCATGGACGTCGGCGAACTGCGCCTGGCGGTTGCGACGCTCAAGCGGCTCGTCCAGTTCGAGCCGCGAAACATCAGCGCCTGGATCAATCTGGCCGTCGCCAACTTCAAGCGGCGGCGCTACTGCGACGGCATCGATGCCTGCCGCGAGGCGCTGGCCCGCGATCCGGAAAACACCCTGGCCATGTACAACCTGGCGCTGGCGCACCAGCACACGGGCGACCTGGACGAGGCGTCGTGCTGGGTCTACAAGGGGCTGCTGCGCGCCGCGCGATCCGGGCTTCCAGCGCCTCGAATTCCGCATTCGCCTGCTCCGTCTGCGGCATCGCGTGCTGCGGACCCTCAAGCGTGCGATCGGTTGCCGGGCCTGAACGGGTATGGACGACCGGGAATTCCTGCACTTGTTCGAAACGCAGCAGTTGCCTTTCGAGCAGTGGAACCATCGGGCTCACGTCAAGATCGCGTATCTCTACCTCAGCCAATGCGCATTTGAAGTGGCCCTCGCAAAGATGCGGCAGGGCATCAAAGCGTACAACGCGGTCAACGAGGTGCCGGAGAGCGCGACCAGCGGCTACAACGAGACGACGACGCATGCGTTCATGCACCTGATTGCCGCGACGAGGGCGGCATACGGCGCGAACTTTCCCTCGCCGACGGCAGATGCATTCTGCGATACGCACCCGCAACTGATGACGCGACATGCGCTGCGGCTGTTCTACTCTCCCGGGCGGCGGATGCATCCGGAGGCGAAAAGCCGGTTTGTTCCGCCTGATCTGACTTCGCTGCCGGCGATCCAGTCGGCGTGCGATGCGTGCCAGCCGTTGTCATGACAGCTCCTGGTGCCGGAAGCAGGTGGTGAGGTGGTCGTTGACCATACCGGTCGCCTGCATGTGGGCATAGACGATCGTGGAGCCCACGAACTTGAAGCCGCGCTTGATCAGGTTCTTGCTCATGGCATCGGACAGGGGCGTGCGCGCGGGCAGATCCTTGATCGACTTCCATGCATTCCGCTTCGGCCTGCCGCCGACGAACTGCCAGTTGTAGGCATCGAAGGAGCCGAACTCCTTCTGGACTTTCAAAAAGGCTCTGGCGTTGGTGACGGCGGACTGGATCTTCAGGCGGTTGCGGATGATGGCGGGATTGGTCAGAAGCTTCTCGATCCTGCGGGCGTCGAAGCGGGCGACCTTCTCTGGATCGAAGCCGGCGAAGGCTTCGCGGTAGGCATCGCGCTTTCTCAGGACGGTTTCCCAGCTCAGCCCGGCCTGGGCGCCTTCGAGGATGAGGAATTCAAAGAGGCCGCGGTCGTCGTGGAGCGGGACGCCCCACTCGCGGTCGTGGTAAGCGATCATGAGATCGCTCCTGGCCCAGGGGCAGCGGGTCATGGCGCCTCGGGCACGGCGGCGGGTTGAGGGGTTTGGATGCGCTGCGCCGGTTCGGCTGCCGAGGTAAGGGCGGCGGCGATTGCGAACGTGATGATCGGGATCATCAGGTAGGTCATGCCGATGTCTGCAAAATAGAGAGTGGGCGGCATATGGACAGGCGGCGGGAGCACCAGGGCCATGTCGATGACCATGCACATGGCCACCCAGAGGACGCCGACCCATACGCCGTGGCGGGGCAGGTGCTGGCGGACGCGCTGCAGGTAGGCGAAGCCAAAGAAAGCGGCGACCGCGGCGACGATGATGGGCATGATGGATTCGAATTCCTCAAGGCGCAGGATGTCGTGGCGTGAGAGGGCGATGACTCCGCCTTTGTAATTGGCAGGCGCTATGACCTTGGCTTTGAGGGGAGCCAAAAGCAGGGCGATGCCGAAGGGGATCGCCCAGACGAACAGGCCGTAGACGACGGCGCGGCCGAGCTGACGCATGTCGCCTCCTTCCGATTTTTAGGAGCGCATTGTCTCTTGAGCAATGGGGGGAGTAAAGGGGAATGAAGTTCACTGATGACTGAGTCGGGGGGTGGGGACCGCCTCCAGGTTCGCCCGGACCGCCAAATTCCGCCACGGATTCGAGATCGGAAATCCCCCGCGCGGGGCAACCCATGGCCCTTGCGCAAACTTTCGCGCAGCTTTCGCTTTACTTTTCTGCGCTTTCCGCTATCAATATTCTCCAATCCGGGCTGTTTCCCGGGCATATTCGCCCAAGCAGGATGCATTTTAAGGCACACGGAGGTGCTGACATGACCGCCCGCCATTTCCTTTTCGCTGCCGCTTTTTCCCTCACGACTTTGGCGCCGCTCGCCGTGCCACCCGCGCACGCCCAGGAGGCCGCCGTTCCCCAGATCGCCAATGGCAAGCAGAGCATCGTGGGACGCATTAACGCCAATGCCGTCTACGTTCGCTCCGGCCCCGGCGACAACTACTACCCGACGACGAAGCTCGATCAGGGCGCCGAGGTCACCGTCGTCGGCGAAAAGTTCGACTGGCTCAAGATCGTCCCGCCCGAAGGCAGCTTCTCCTACGTCGCCAAGAGCTACATCGACAAGAACGCCGACGGCACCGGCACGGTCAGCCGAGATGAAGTCAACGTCCGCGCCGGCTCCACGCTCAACGGAATGAAGACCTCCGTGCAGGCGCGATTGCAGAAGGGTGACAAGGTCCAGATTATCGAAGAGAAGGACGACTACTACAAAATCAAGCCTCCCGCCGACGCTTATGTGTACGTCAGCAAGCAGTACGTCCAGCCCGTGCGGGTTGGCGGCGCAGAGCCAACGGCGCAGTCGTCCGCTCCCGGGCAAACCGCCGCCGCTTCGAGTGAGCAGTTGCCCCCGGACCCACTGGTGCAATCCACCCCAGGTACTCCTGATTCGAAGGCGGCGGACGCCACCGTTGCCGCCGCCAAACCTTCGACCCAACCGTCGGTTGAAACCCGCTTCGACCAGCTCGAAACCGAGTTCACCACCGCCAGCAACCAGCCCATCGAGCAGCAGCCCGTCAAGGAACTGCTCGGCAAATACCAGGCGCTGCTCAAGGAGCCCGCCCTCCCCGAGTCGATGAAGCGCATCGCTGATTTCCGCGTCCGTGCCCTGAGTGTCGCGCGACCAGGCCAAGGGCCAGCTCGTCGCCATCCGCAAGATGCAGGAAGCCGCTGCCCAGCGTGAGAAGTCCCTCAAGGCCGAGCAGCAGGAGCTTGCCCAGCAGATCAAGAAGAACACCGTGACGGCCTACACCGCGGTCGGAACGCTCCGCATGAGCAGCTTCCAGAGCGGCAGCACGACCCTGTACCGCCTGACCGACCCCGACACCGGCCGCACCGTCGTCTACCTTCGCTCGAACGATCCCCAGTATGCCTCCCTGCTTGGGAAGTTCGTCGGCGTCAAGGGTCAGGTCACTGATGAAGAGGCTCTGAGCATGAAGGTCCTGACCAACCCCACCAAGGTTGCCGAGGTCCAGCCTGCGGAAGTCTTTAAATCCGTCAGCGCCGAGATCGTTCCCCCCAGTATCCTTCCCCAGGCCGCCCAGCAGGCCAGTACGGGAAATCAGTAGAGGATTGGCATTCCCCTCTTGCGGTTTGCCCTCAAGAGTCGAACGCCGCGCCACCCCGGCCGCGGCGTTCCTCTTTTTCCTGACCCCTCAGATTTCCTGCATGAAGTGATAGAGAAACACCGCCGCCGCCACGTGAACGTTGAGTGAATCGGTTCCGAGTTGCATGGGAATGCTCACCCGCCTGTCGCACAGGCCCAGCCACTCGTCTGTCAACCCATGCCCCTCAGCTCCGAACAGCAGCGCCGACCGCCGCCGACGCTGCGCCCGCGCCAGTGGCTGGGCATCCGCATCGGCAACCGTGGCCACGATCTCGACCCGCCGATCGCGCAGCCACGCCAGGTCCCGCGCAAGGTTCTCCGACTGCACGATCGGCACGCTGAAGATCGTCCCCATCGAAACGCGGATCGACTGGCGATAGAACGGATTGGCGCACTTCTCTCCCAGAAGCACGGCGGTCGCCCCAAACCCCGCCGCCACGCGGATGATCAGCCCCAGGTTCTCCGTGTTGTTCGTCTCCGGACAAACCACCAGCGTCGCCGGCCCGTCATCGGGAACTACCTCCGCAAGCTCCAGCGCCGCCTTGCATCTTCCGCACGCGATCACCCCCGAGTGAAACTTGAATCCCATCAACTGGTTCAGGAGCGTATTGGGAATCACATACAGCGGCACATCCGCCGGCGTCACGGCCGCGAGCGCCTCCGCCTTGCGCTCGATGACCAGCACCGATTCCGCCGGATAGTCGCTGGCCAGCAGCCGCCGCACAACCTGCTCCGCCTCGGCAATGAATCGCCCGCCCGAGCGCGCCAGATCCCGATCCTTCATGTGCCTGTAAGGATCAAGCCGCGGATCGTCCAGCGACTCGATCCGGTGCAGGTTGGGATGAGACTCACCCATCGTTCCACTCATAGCATCTGCCGGTCGTGGCGCAAAGCTCGGCTCGCCACAGCGCGCCTCGCGTGTGCAGGGACGGCACCCCCCGTGTATCATGCGACGCCACGAGCATGATCTCGGTCGTGGTCCCCATCTACAACGAGCAGGAGAACCTGCCCGACCTGCGCCGCCGCCTCAGCGCCGCCCTTGACGCCACCGGCGACACCTGGGAGGCGATCCTCGTCAACGACGGCTCGCGCGATGCGTCGCTGGCGCTGATCCGCCAGTTCAACGCCGAAGACCCCCGCTTCAAGCTCGTCAATCTCTCGCGCAACTTCGGCCACCAGCCCGCCGTCACCGCCGGCGTCCATCATGCCACCGGCGACTGTGTTGTGCTCATCGATGGCGATCTTCAGGACCCGCCCGAAGTCATCCCCGAGATGGTCCGCAAGTGGAAAGAAGGCTACCGCGTCGTGCTCGGCGAACGCACCAGCCGCAGCGAGGCGGGCGTCCGCTCCATCGGCTTCCGCCTTTTTTATCCGGTGATGCGGGCCATAACCGATCTACCCCACGGACCCGACGCCGGCATCTTCGGTCTGATGGACCGCCGCGTGGTCGATGAATTCAACAAGCTCCCCGAACGCAACCGCTTCATCCCCGGCCTGCGCACATGGCTCGGCTTCAAGCAGGGCTCCGTCCAGTACGACCGCCAGACCCGCGCCGCCGGCGCCCCCAAGCAAACGCTCCGCCGGCTCGTTCACTACGCCATGGACGCCATCTTCAGCTTCAGCTACCGCCCCCTGCGCTGGGTGACCTACCTCGGCCTCTTCGTCTCGATCATCACCTTCGGCCTGGCACTGTTTTACCTCATCACCTTCTTCGCATTTCGCAAGCCGTACGGAACCGGCTTCACCACCCTGATCCTCTCCATCCTCGGCCTCGGCGGTGTTCAGATGATTGCCATCGGCATCGTCGGCGAATACATCGGCCGGATTTACGAAGAGATCAAGCAGCGCCCCCTCTACATCGTGCAGGAAACCGCGGGTTTCGATCGCGAGAAGTAACCGCAACTGTCATCCCGAGCGGTATTTCGCAAGGGATCTCTGATGCGTATGTTTGCGCCTTCGCTCATGCCCCCCGACTGCCGACCTTTTACCCGCGCGACAGGAGCTCCTTCAAATCACTCCCCGGCTCCTTCAGCGTCTCTTCCATTCCCTCGACCATCAGCCTCCGCCGAACCATCTCCGCCAGCACATCGTCCTCGCCCGGATGGTTGACCGCCAGCACCTGCGTGATCCGCCCATCGGATGACAACCCGAACTCGACGAAATCCGGATGCTCCACGTTCGGCGTCCCGCGCACCAGCCGCCGATCGACCAGCCGTGCCTCGCCCCACGCGTTCAGCGACCAGTCAAAGACATCCGAAAAGAACGAGCTGGCCCCGTCGTACGCCTTGTTTTCGCCCGCCATGTTCGCACCGGCCAATTTGCCCGTGACAATCGCGCTGTTCCAGTGATCCAGGATCCGGTGCTTTCCGAACAGCGGATCGAAGATCGCGCAGCAATCACCCGCCGCGAAAACGCCGTCGACGTTCGTCCGGCAATGCGCATCGACGAGAATCGCTTTCTCCGCCGTAATGGGCGTTCCCCGAAGAATCTCCTTGTTCGGCAGCGCGCCGATTGCCGCGATCGCAAAATCGCACGCGATGGAACTCTCGTCGCTCAGCACCACCCGCTGCACGCGTCCGTCCCCTTCCAAACGCACCGGCCGCGGCCCCGCATGGATGGTGATCCCCTTGGCTTCAAGCGCATGGGCGACGAAGTTCCCCGTCGCCTCGCCCGCAAACCTCGCCCAGGGATGCGCCCGCCACGATCAACTCCACGCCCAGTTCGAGCTGCCGCAAGCTTGCCGCCAGTTCCACGCCAAGCACCCCGCCGCCGATCACTGCAACCTGCGGCTTGCGCCGACGCAGGCGCTCCAGTTGGTCCATGGCATGATGCAGCCGATCCGCATCCTCCAGCGTCCGCAGATAGAACAGATTCGGCAGATCGGCCCCCGGAATGCCCAGATGACGCGGCGAAGCGCCTGTCGCGAGCAAAAGCAGGTCGAACGAAATCTCCGTGCCATCGTCCAGCGTGACCGCTTGCCGGGACGTGTCCAGCCTCGACCCGCGCCGCCCCGTCCGCAGCGCGATCCCCCGCTCGCGATACCAGTTCACCGGATGCGTGAACAGCTCATCGTGCCCCTTCTGCCGCCGGAGGTATTCCTTGCTCAAAGGCGGCCGGTGGTACGGCCGGTTGATCTCCTGCCCGATGATCAACAGCTCCCCGCGGGCATCGCGGTCGCGAATCGCCTGGGCTGCCGAAATACTCGCCAGCCCGCCGCCGATCAACAGATATCTCACGTGTGCATTCATAAACAAACGCTCAGATGGCCTGCCCGATAGTTATAGTGATTTGGCAGGCCTCTCGTTTGCGCCGTCCAGATAACCTATCGGACGAATACCAGTGAACCATCAGCGTCAGCAATTACAGCGCCAGGATGAATTTCCTGACCAGCACGCGCAAAATCATCGCGCCTTGACGGATTTCCGCGCATATCGAAAAATCCGGATGAACAGATGCTCAAAAACACGTCACAACCCCAGCGGCTGCTGGGGCGCATGCAGGCGCTGGCGGACGAAAGCCGCTTGCGGCTGCTACATCTGCTGGAACGGCACGAACTCGGGGTTGCCGAACTCTGCGAGATCGTGCAGTCGCCCCAGTCCACCGTCAGCCGCCACCTGAAGATCCTTTCCGATGACGGCTGGACGCAATCCCGCCGGCAGGGGACGACTCATCTCTACCGCCTGATTCTTGACGAGTTGGATCCCGAGGCCCGAAAGCTCTGGCTCCTCGCCCGCGACCAGACCCAGAACTGGTCCGCCGTCGCCCAGGACGAGCTGCGCCTCGAGCGCGTCCTCCGCCAGCGCCAAAGCGAAAGCCAGAGCTTCTTCGCCGGCGCCGCCGCCGAATGGGATCGTCTCCGCATCGAGATGTACGGCCAACTCTTCATCCAGGCGATGCTCCCCGCCCTTCTCCCCGATTCGTACGTCGTCGCGGACCTCGGCTGTGGAACCGGCCAGATGACGGAGCTGCTTTCTCCTCACGTGAAGCAGGTCATCGCCGTGGATAATTCCACCGCCATGCTCAAAGCCGCGCAAGCGCCTTGGCGACCGCAAAAACGTCCAGTTGCATCGCGCCCCCATCGAATCGCTCCCCATTGACTCTGGCAGTTGCGACGCCGCCTTGCTCATTCTCGTCCTCGCTTACGTCGATGAGCCCCGCATCGCCCTCAGGGAAGCCGCCCGCATCCTCAACCCCGGCGGCAAACTGGCCATCGTCGATCTGCTCCAGCACGACCGCGACGATTTCCGCCGAATGATGAACCAGCGCTGGCCCGGCTTCGAAATGGATTGGCTGCGCAGCAGCCTGACCGAGGCTGGCTTCGAGGCCGATGCCATCGATCTCTCCCCCCTCCCGACCGAATCCCAGGCCAGAGGTCCCGCCCTGTTCCTCGCAACCGCCCGTAAACCGCAAACGTCGTCGTCCTGAACCATCCGCAAGCCCATGTCATCCTGAGCCCAGCGAAGGATCTCTCTCACAAAACGGTCGGGAATGCCCCTGTACGGTGTCGGTCGAAGCAGCCTCCGCCCAGGCGCCCCTCACTCCGTGGAGGCAACGTACGGCAGAACCTTCCCCTCAGTCGCCGATGTCAGCTTCACAAAATACTCCTCACCGGTCGCATCATTCTTGGCCCGAATCGTCTCCGGACCCTTAGCCGGATCTATCGCGCTCAACACCGTCTGCAGTTGCGTCCCGTAAATATCGAAAGTCGCCGTAATCGGATCGCCCGGACGAACCGTGAACGAGGGCTGCGTCGCAGGCATGCCTGCCGCTGCCACCGCCGGCTGCGTCGCCGCAACTGACGCTTTCGCAATTGTCGGCCCCGTCGCGGGTGCCGCCTTCACCGGCTCAGCTATCGCCACCACAGGTCGCGTCGTCGCCGCCGGCTCATTCGCCAGCTTGACCGGCGCCAGCGTCGCCGGAATCCGCGACAAAGCCGCCGCCTGCACCGGACGCGCTACCGCCACCGGCGTCCATGACGCCGTCGCGCTCCGCGTCACCTCGCAATCGCTCGATCCCGCAAGCCGCACCGTCGCGAGGCTGATGCCCGCATCATGCAACGCCCCGGCGATCTGCCGGACGCTGATCTGCCGAATGAGCTGCGGCGACTGCAGATCCCCGATCACCGTCTCCGCATAGGGCGCAAGAACTGCCGCGTCCGCCGACGACCACCGCGCAATGTCCTTCAGATGCACAACCGGGCTGGAAATCAGTGCACGCTCGCGAATCTCGATCGTCGGCGTCGTTGCCGCCGGCACGATGACCGCGCCGTATCCCCACTGATGGAACAACGTCTGCGTTGCCCAGGCCAGGATGGTCACGATCACCATCAACTGCACCTTCTTGCGCACTGAGCCGGGGAGGAGGATAGTTCATGGGCAGCCGGGCCGCAGCACAGGCCCAGTTGATTTCAATCGGACGGTCCGGTTCTGGAACTTCAGATTTCCACGTGACGTAATTCCCGCTGCCAGCAGTAATTCCTGAACTGCTCCGCTTGAAAAGACCGATAACATCCGCAAGATCGGAGACCTTTTCATGCGACTTGTCAGGGACGAAGAATCTGTGGATGAGATGGAACCAGAGAACGACACCCCATCGGAAACCGATCTGCGCCTGTGCCGGAACAACCGGACGGCGCGGTCGAGGACTCAGGCGAAGATGCCGCCGACGAATCTGCCGCCGAGATTCAGCTCGATCTCGGCCTGCTCGAAGCCCTCTTAATGGGCACGCATCACCCCCTCACCGCCGGCCGGCTCGCGGAGCTGATGGAGCTCGAATCCACCAGGCCAATTCGAAAAGCCATCAAATCCCTCAACCAGCAGTACGCCGACACCGAGCGATCCTTCCGCATCGAGCAGGTCGCCGGCGGCTATCAGATCCTCACGCTCCCGAAATACGGCGAATCCCTCAAACGCCTGCACCAGCGCGAGATCGACGCCAGGCTCACCAAGGCCGCACTCGAAACTCTCGCCATCATCGCCTACAAGCAGCCCATCCTTCGTGCCGACATCGAAGCCATCCGCGGCGTCGCCTGCGGCGAAACCATCCGCTCCCTCATGGAAAAGCACCTCGTGAAAATTGCCGGCCGCGCCGAAGTCCCCGGCCGCCCCATCCTGTACGGGACGACCAAGCGCTTTCTCGAGCTCTTCGGTCTCAACTCCACCAAGGACCTTCCCCAACCCGAAGATAAGCCGGCCACCTGAACCGCGGCCCGATAGCCCGCACGCAACGCGGCCGCGGATCGCCAATCTCGCGCACACCGAGGTTTTCCGCTATATTAACCCCGCCTTGTCCAAGCGCATCGCCATCCTCGGTTCCACCGGCTCCATCGGCACCAATGCCCTCCAGGTGATCGCCCACCTCGGACCCCAATACCGCGCCACGGCCCTGAGCGTCCGCCGCCGGACCGACATGCTCCTCGAGCAGGTTCGCCACCACAAACCCGCCGCGGTCGCCATCGCCGAAAACGGCCTGGACGACAGCTTCTGCGCCCAGATCCGGGACCTGGGCACCCGCATCTATCAAGGCATCGATGGCCTCGTTGAGATGGTCCAGCGTGATGACATTGATCTCGTCCTTGCCGCCATCGTCGGCGCCGCCGGCCTGCCCGCGGTCCTCGCCGCCGTCGATGCCGGCAAAACCCTCGCCCTGGCCAACAAGGAATCCCTCGTCGTTGCCGGCTCCCTGCTCATTCCTGAAGCCCGCAAACACAACGTTCGGATCCTGCCGGTTGATTCCGAGCACTCCGCCATCTTCCAGGCCATGCTCGCCGGCCGGCGCAACGAAATCCGCCGCATCGTCCTCACGGCCAGCGGCGGCCCTTTCCTGAACGCGTCGCAATCCGAAATCGAAAACGCCACCCTTGAGCAGGCCCTGGCCCACCCCACCTGGCGCATGGGCAATAAAGTCACCATCGACTCCGCCACCCTCTTCAACAAGGGCCTGGAACTCATCGAAGCATGCTGGCTCTTCGATCTGCCCCCCTCCATGGTCGAGGTCGTCGTCCACCCCGAATCCATCATCCATTCCATGGTCGAGTTCATCGACGGCTCGGTCATCGCCCAGCTCTCGCCCCCCGACATGCGCACCCCCATCCAGTACACCCTGACCTATCCCGAACGCGCCCAGGGAATCTCCCGGCAGATGGACTGGTCGAGCCGTTTCAGCCTGAATTTCCAGCCCCCGGATCGCAAGCGCTTTCCCGCCCTCGATATCGCCTACGAGGTCGCCGAGTGCGGCGGCACCCTCGGCGCCGTCATGAATGCCGCCAACGAAGTCGCCGTCGAGGCCTTCATGGCCGGTAAAATCCGCTTCGGTCGCATTCCCGGGGTGGTCCGCGATACAATCGAACGCCATAAAGTTCAGACCCATCCGTCGCTGGACGATCTATTTGCAGCCGACCGATGGGCGCGACAGCAAGCTGAGTCGTACCTGTAGCCCTGGGATCCGCCTGATTTCGGCAATGTATGACTCTGGCGGGTTGTCGTTCTGTGTCCCCAAAACCCGGAATCACCGATCATGAACTTCGCCTCCGTCGGCTCGATACTCCTGCTCATCTTCGGATTTGGCTTCGTCATCTTCTGGCACGAACTCGGCCACTTCCTCGCCGCCAAGTGGGTCGGCATCAAGGTCGAACAATTCGCCGTCGGCTTCGGCCACGCCCTGTTCGCCTGGCGCAAGGGCGTCGGCGTCCGTGTCGGATCAACCACCAAGGAGTACGAAGAACGCGGCCAGGCCTATCTCCGCGAGCACCCCGATTTCGCCCTATTGCCGGATGTCGCCGACGCCTCGGATGAGCGCAAGCTCTCCCTCGCCGGCGCCGCCCTCGGCCTGGGTGAAACCGAGTACCGCCTCAACTGGATCCCCCTCGGCGGCTACGTCAAGATGCTCGGCCAGGACGACCTCGACCCCAATAAAAAGAGCGAAGACCCCCGCAGCTTCAACCGCAAATCCATCAGCGCCCGCATGGTCGTCGTCTCCGCCGGCGTCATCATGAACGTCATCCTCGCCGCCATCGGCTTCATGGTGGTCTTCCTCATCGGCTTCCGCGTCCAGCCCGCCGTCGTCGGATCCGTTGCCCCCGGCTCACCCGCCCAGCACGCCACCCTCGTCAACGGCACACCCGCTCCCCTCCAGGTCGGCGACCGCATCCTCTACTACGACGGCAAATACCAGCACGACTTCACCAAGATCACCCTCAACGTCGCCCTCTCCGGCGCCGGCAAGATTCCCATGTACGTGCAGCGCGTCAACGGCGAGCGCCAGCACCTGCTCGTCGTCCCCAGGGCATCCGACCTGGAAGGCAACTTCATCGCCCTGGGCATCGGCCGTCCCGAGGAGCTCGAGGCCGTCTCAAAGGAAGATGCCCCCGCGCTCGACGAGATCAACGGCCCCGACAGCATGCTCCCGCCCGAGAGCCTGCTCCTAAAGCCCGGCAACGTCATCACCGCCGTCAACGGCGAGGCCGTCAAGGTCAACGAGTACTGGAAATTCAACCGCGTCTCCAGGCCTCCAACGGCAACCCGGTGAAGCTCACCGTCAAGCACGCCGACGGCTCCACCGGAACCATCTCCGCCCAGCCCCGATTCGCCACGCCGTTTGGTGGCGAATCCCTCAGCTTCGCCGGAATGATCCCCCGCACCATCGTCGCTGCCGTCGAGCCCACCAGCCCCGCACGCGGCAAGCTCCTGCCCGGCAACGTCATCCTCCAGATCGCCTACGCCCACGGCGCCGATCCGCTGGCCAATCCCACCGCGTCGGATCTGATGGACCGCCTCAACAAGGCCGGCGGCAACGGACAAACCGTTGACATGAAAGTCCTCCGCGACGGCAAGGTCCGCGACATCGCCGGCCTTACCCCCAACAGCAAAGTCGCCCCCGATCGCTACGGCCTGCACATCGCCCTCGGCTACGACGACCGCCACGCCGTCATTGCCGGCGTTGAAGACAAGACCGCCGCGGCCGCCGCGGGCATTCCCACCGGCGCCGAAATCACCGCCATCGACGGACGGCCCGTCAAGACCTGGTTCGAACGTCAAGCGTATCCTCGAAGCCGTCAAGCCCAACACCCGCGTCAAGCTTGCCGCCAACACCCCCACCGGCAAGCAGACCTTCAACCTCGTCCTCGAGCCCCAGGCCATCGCCCAGGTCGCAGACTACAACTTCATCACCAACCTTCCTTTTCGCGAGCGCATCGAGCCCCGCAAGACCGACAACCCCATCACCGCCGCCGCCTGGGGCATCACCGAAACCCGCGACTTCATCCTCCAGTTCTATCTGACGATCCAGCGCATGGTCCAGGGCCGCGTCAGCTACAAGAACATGATGGGCCCCGTCGGCATCTTCAACGCCGGACGACACTTCGCCGTCAAGGGCACCGACTGGCTCATCTGGTTCCTCTCCATGATCAGCGCCAACCTCGCCGTGGTGAACTTCCTCCCGATCCCCATCGTGGACGGCGGCCTGTTCCTCTTCCTCATCATCGAAAAGGTCCAGGGCCGTCCCCTTTCCCCCAAGACCCAGTCCATCGCCCAGGTGATCGGCCTGGCCATCATTGTCGGCGTCTTTCTCCTGGTGACCTACAACAACGTCACCCACAATTTGATCCGCTGACGATCTTCTCCCGCGCCGGGTACTCCGGGAAAGGGCGGAGGTGAGGTCGCTTGCGCCCTCTCCTTAGCTGCGCTCCCGCCCACCGCCCGATTCAGCAAATCGGTGCCCGTCCGCGCCTCATCGATGGCGAATGCTTTCGCCTTCTGCCGCGCCGCAATACCATCGCGGCCAATGCCGACCCCAACCTTCTCTGATTTCCTTGCCCTCCTCGAACGCGAAGGCGAGCTTCACCGGGTGAAGACCCGCGTCTCTCCCATCCTCGAAATCTCCGAAATCGCCGACCGCGTCTGCAAGATGCCCGCCCCGCACGCCCACCGCGAGCGGGATAAATCCCCCGCCGCATCCCTCGGTGGCAAAGCCCTCCTCTTCGAAAACGTGGAGGGTACACAGGGGGGGGGTGAGATCCCCGTCGCCATCAACACCTTCGGCTCCTACTGGCGCATCAACCAGGCCCTGGGCTCCGACTCCCTCGACGAGCTTGCCGAGCGCGTCCAGCAGCTGGTCAAGCCCGAGATCCCCACCACGCTGCTCGACAAGATGAAGCGCCTGCCGGATCTGATGAAGATGGCGAGCTTCCCCCCCAAAACCGTCCGCACCGGAATCTGCCAGCAGATCGTCCTGGAGGGCGACAAGGCCGACCTCACCAAGCTCCCCCTCATCCAGTGCTGGCCTCTCGATGGTGACCTCGCCTCCGGCCAGGTCTTCGACGAAGCCGCCGCCAGGTCCGCTCCCCGCGGCACCGGCCGCTACGTCACGCTCGGCGGCATGTTCACGCAGAACCCCGACACGGGAGATCGCAACATCGGCATGTACCGCGTCCAGCTCTTCGGCCCCCGAACCATGGCCATGCACTGGCACATGCACCACGACGGCGCCCGCCACTTCCGCATGTACCAGAAGCGCGGCCAGCCCATGCCCCTCGCCATCGTCTTCGGCGGCGAATCCGTCCTTCCCTACTGCGCCACCGCGCCCCTTCCCCCCGGCATCGAAGAGCTCCTCTTCGCCGGCTTCCTGAACGGCGCGGGCATCGAACTGGTCAAGTGCCGCACCATCGACCTCGAAGTTCCCGCCAACGCCGAGATCGTCATCGAGGGCCTCGTCGATCCCGCCGAAAAGCTCATGGAAGGTCCCTTCGGCGACCACACCGGCTTCTATTCGCTGGCCGACTGGTACCCCGTCTTCAACGTCACCGCCATCACCATGCGCAAGAACCCCGTCCTGCCGGTGACCATCGTCGGCAAGCCCCCCATGGAGGACTACTTCCTCGGCAAGGCCACCGAGCGCATCTTCCTCCCGCTTTTGCGCATGATCATCCCCGACATCCTCGACTATTCCCTCCCCATTTCCGGCGTCTTCCACAACTGCGCCTTCGTCAAGATCAGGAAGGAATATCCCCACCAGGCCCGCCGCATCATGCACGCCATCTGGGGCGCGGGGCAGATGAGCTTCACCAAGTTCATCATCGTCGTGGACGAGCACGTGGACGTGCACGATGAGCAGGACGTCCACTTCCACCTCTTTAGCAACTGCGACCCCGAGCGTGACAGCGAGATGGTCCACGGCCCCGTGGACATCCTCGACCACGCCAGCCCCGCCCACGGCGCCGGCAGCAAAATCGGCTTCGACGCCACGGTGAAATATCCCGAAGAAGGCGCAGTGCGCAAATGGCCCAAAGAACTCGAAATGGACCAGGCGACGAAGGACCTCGTCACGCGCAAGTGGCGCGACTATGGCTTCTGACGTATTTCCCCCCTCTCCCGCCGGGAGAGGGCAGGGGTGAGGGCGACAACCATGTTCGCCTCTATCGATCCACAATATAAAATCCCGAATTGCCAATTCCCGGTGGAGAAGCAACAATCATGGCAGCATCTCAGCGAAATTGGCCCGATTGGTGGCAATGGGAGCTTGATTGCTTCAATCCCCATCTGGCTAAGCGCATGATCGACCGCTCATTCACCGAGATCGATTTGCGTGAGATGCTCGAAGGTGCAACTGATTATCGTCCCGATCCGGCGCCTGGCCGGTGGATCATCCAGACCAACCGTGCGAACGTCGCTTGGGAAGTCATCGTGGAGCCGGACGTGACGGAAAAGAAACTGGTCGTTGTCACGGCCTATCCCGTAACCTGACAATCATGACCCAGCCTTACCTCGAAATCACCTATCGCAAGGGCAAGCCCTTCGCCGCCTACCTTTATCTCGACCGCCGTCCCGGTGACAAATCCTTCCGCACCGAGCGTCACGAAACCTGGATCGTCGACTTCGCCCCCGACGGCCGCCCCATCGGCATCGAGTTCACCCGCATCGGCGCGGTTGATCTCCCCGGGCTGAACCGCATCCTCGCCGCCGCCCATTATCCCGCCCTTTCGCAAACAGACCTCGCGCCCCTCCAAGCCGCATGATCGCTCGCACCTCGCACCCGTCTCAAGGCCCGCGGCTCTCTGCCGCAGGTCCACTCCATTACTGACTGTGTTATAATTTCCTCCGTCATGGACCGCCCCCTTCCCATCCCCATCCCCCTCGACCAGATCAAGGCCTTCTGCGAGAAGTGGAAAATCTGCGAATTCTCGCTGTTTGGCTCGATTCTCCGTGACGATTTCGGACCCGAGAGCGACGTGGACGTACTGGTGAGTTTCCAGCCTCAAGCCCCTTGGAGTCTTTGGGACCTCACGGAGATGCAGGACCAGCTTGCCCAGATCCTCGGCCGCTCCGTTGACCTGATCGAAAAAGAAGGCCTGCGCAACCCCTTCCGCCGTCACGCGATCATGAGCAATTACCAGGTGATCCATGCCGCGTGAGCGTGACTCCGCTCATCATCCCCCGACTATTGCTTGACGACGTCAAATGTTCGCCGCTTACCGCCCGTGCTCGTCAAGGACCGTTGCGAGTCCACGGAACTGCTTCAGTCGTTCGGTTTCCCGAACCGTTCTTAAGCCGGTTAACATACACGCCGTCGTAGTTGGCGAGCCGCAACAGCACAAGCTCTAAAAGCCATAGCCCCAATCTCCAACACTCTTTCAACGGCTTTGCGTCTGTGATTCGCCCGCTCTGCCGTAGCTCGTTCTTGGGGTGTACCAATGCATGGCGGATTTCCGTGAACGATTGTGGCACGTCGGCCCAATTGTATTCTTTCGCAAGCTTCGGAATCTCGACAAATGAAGATGGAATCGCCAACGGAACACCACATGCGGACGCAAGCAGGCGCAGCTTGTCCGCAGCCGGCCGCTTGTCAAACCCGTTTTCGCTCAGCACAGCGCGATCCTTCACAAACATCGTCCAGGCCAACAACTCCAAAGCGGCTTGAATCAAGATCGTCGCACCTTCAATTCCACCGGCGGACTCGTTTGCTTCGACATACCAGAAGATCGCCCAACGGATCGGTTCCTCCCAAAGGTCCGACGCAAATCGGTCGAAGAACCCCGGCAATGCGGCATTCATACCCCTAAAGTCATTCAGCCACGTACCGACCTGTTTCCAGTTATCAGTGGGGCATGCCTGCCACCGCTCCCACACACGCTCTGCGCACGCGTTGAAGCCCACCGGCAATTGCGGTGAACACCACGCGCCACGGCAAAAAGAAAGGAAGTGAAACAGCACTCGCAACACATTCCCCACTTGCTCCACGGAGAAGGCCCCGCCGTCCGAGCGCTCGATGTGGCCCACATGGGTTATCGCATACCCCGCCGTGTCTTTTAGGATGTCGTAGAGCGGATCCGTCCACAACGCGGATTCTGGCGGATTGATTCTGTCTAGCGTGATTCGCCAACCATCAGCTTCCATAGGGAGGCGTCCGGGCCAATGACATGATGCGACGTCATCACGGATGGACTCACCGAGCACACGCGCGAAATTCGGTAAGTGGAAAATGACGTGCTTTAGCTGCACTTCCGTTAAAGAAGTCTCGTCGCCGACCACTTCACCCCGCACACATTGCTCATTCGAGTCGTTTGCTCCGAATGACGTGACGTTTGCCATCAGAGTCCGTTTTGCATTGACCGCGATAAGCCGCGTCTTTCCCATACCGGGCATTTCGCGACTTCCGCGGGGCACGTCGAATTGGAAATGTATCCTTGGCTTTGGCAAAAACTCGAATGCAATCGTGCCGGTCCCCGGAAGTGTCGCATCACTGTACTCTGCGGTGAGCGGCCCTGCGTACAACTGGATCGGCTGATTGATCTTGTCGGCTTCGTAGACACCTTTTATCGCGATGGCCATTTGCGGGTGAACCATGCACCAATCGTATAGCGGCGATATCACATGTCGATCTTCTTCAACACCATCGCCGCCCCGCACATCATTCCCACCACGCGCCTGCACTGCCGTTTTCAGTTGCAAGCTGACTGCGCCGCCGGCATGATCTCCGCCCTCAAAGACACCCGTTGGAGCGTCACCCAGATCTATCCTCGTGACGACCTCGCCTGGATCCGCGACGCTTGGTTGGAACAAATCCGCGCCTACATCCGCAACGGCTGGCTCACCGCCTGATCCACGGCCGAAGCACTCACAACACCCGGCGGGAACCCAAGCAGAGGTGCGGGGGCGGCGCTGAGCCCCCGCGACGCATTTCCCCTCCCGCTTCTCCACCATCGCCTCCAGCCGCCCGCCCCCTCACCGCAAGTGCCGCCTACTAACACTACAGCGCTAGGCTGGCGATTTCAGTCCAGAATTGCGGTCAACACATGAACAGACAAGGACTTAAGAGCGATCCGGCGCTGAAGTGCTAAAAGGGCCCCTCGGGCCGCTTGGCCGGTGCGGCAAATTGTCATGTTCGGACCACCAGGTCGTCAGAAGGGGCAAAAACCGGGTTCGGGGTGGGGTGGGGAGGGTACGGTACTACAACGGTGAGAGTACGGTGTGGGCCGGGAGGAGATTTGGGCGCTACTTGGGAGCGGAATGTCCTCTGTTGGGATGTTTTATGGACGAACTCGGGGTCATATTGCCTGAATGAGATGGGCCATGCTCCTACCCTTAGCGCAGGGTTCAACCCGGGCCGTCGAAAGGCGCAGCCGAAGCGACCAGGAGGCCCTGCAGGGCTTGCGGCAAGTCAGCGCTGGATGGCGTCTCGATGGTGCGGGAGAGGGTTCTGTCAGAAGCATTCGGTCCTTTAACTCTACATCCCGGTGTCGGCGATTCGAGGCTAGAAACGGCGAGCAAAAACGTGAGCGGATAAGGACTTAAGAAGGATCCAGCGCTGTAGGGCTAAACGCTCACTATGCGCCGCCGTCCCCTCGGACCAGTGACCATCGACCGGCAACACAACGCAAAAGGATGCGTCCCACCCATACCGTTCAACTCATGCTCCACCGCCCGCGCCGCTTCTGCGCTCTCACCTAAACCGTCCATTGGGCGCATCCCACAGCGGGCCGGAGAGAATCCGCGTCTGGGGAGGGGCTGGGGTGGCGTGGATGTGGTTGGACGGATCTGACAACGGCACTGGCAACCCGCAGGACTGACTTTTTGACGCAGGCGGGTTTGCACGGTGTAGGTACGGTGTGGGTCCGAGTTTTTGCACAAGCGGATGTCAATATGTCGTAGCTGTTCTGCCGAGCCGTTTCTTGGGGAATTGGCGGCGGATGGGGTCTGGGATGTCGCGAGTTACGGGGGTGCCAAGGCTACGTTTGTGTTCTGTGCATTCGTGCAGGTCCTCTTCGTCGGAAGGGGGCGGGGAGCCCGGATCAAGCCTGTCATACGGCTTGTGATCAATGGGCGCGCTGGCAAACCTTTCGAAAACACCCGGGCATGCATCCGCCGGTGCGCGCCTGCCTTCATCGCGATCCGAATTGCACGTGACTTATACGCCGATTGCACCAAGTTGCGACGAGGGCAAATCGCTTCGCCGGCGAGACGGAGGGTCGGGCCGGTGCGGTCGCTTTGGCCGGGCCGTGCGAATGCGATTGCCCTGCGGGCAGGGCAAGGCAGGGGCAAAAACGCGTTATAGAGGCGGATGAGTTTTCTTATCGCGAGGGGAGATTAATTGGGATACCATCCGCCCATTACCGCTGAGCGGGATGCCGCGGGGCGCGGCGCGAGCCGGCCCCGGCCTGCGGGGACGAGAGTGTTCTCGTTTCCGCGCAGGGAGATGTGTTGGCAGAAAAGAGCCGGCCGAAGCGCTGGCTCAGTCGGGGCGATCGCCACACCCGCGGAGATCCGGTCGGCGAGGAGCGACATCATGTTGTGGGGTGTTTGTCTTGCAGCCGTAAGTCAACTGGGGGATTTCTCGAGTGCGACCGTGCCGGATCGGGCTGTGATCGCGCTGGTCGTCATCGTGGCGGCGCTGATCCTGATCGCCCTGGCGCTGGGGATTCGGTACATCCCCAACGACCGCGTGGGCATCGTGGAAAAGCTCTTCTCGCGCTCGGGATCGGTCAAGGGCGGGCACATCGTCGCCCTCAACGGCGAGGCCGGATATCAGGCCCAGGTCCTGCGCGGCGGGCTGCACTTCTGGCTGTGGCGGCCGCAGTATCGCATTCACAAGGTGCCGCTGATCACCATTCCCCAGGGAAAGATCGGCTACATTTACGCGCGGGACGGCGATGCCCTGGGGCCGAGCCAGACCCTGGCCCGTGTGGTCGAGAGCAACAACTTCCAGGATACCGAGGCCTTCCTGCTCGGTGCGCCCAAGGCCCGGGAGGCGGGGCATGAAGTACCGGCCGACCCCGAGGCCGAGCCCGTGCCCGGCCAGCGCGGTCGCCAGCGGGCGATCCTGCGCGAAGGCGTCTATGCCATCAACCTGGCGGCGTTCGTGATCATTACCGAGGACGTGGTCTTTCACCTGGACTTCCAGGGCCGCCACGAGCTGGCCAAGCTCCTGACCTGGCAGAACCAGCTCAAGGAAGTTCACGGATTCGATCCGGTGGTCATCGGCGAAGAGGTCAACGCCCCCGATCCGCTGCGGCCGGAACGGCAGATCGTGGTGGACAGCATCGGCATTATTACGGTGCAGGACGGGCCGTCGCTCAGTCCGGGCGAAATCATCGCGCCATCGGTGGGCAACGATGCGGACCAGGGCAACTACCACAACAACTACCAGGACCCCGAGGCTTTCCTGCGGGCGGGCGGCCGGCGCGGCGCCAATACGTGCCGCTGACCGATGGCACCTACTTCATCAACCGCTGGTTCGCGACCGTGGAGATCATCCCCAAGACCGTCGTGCCGGTCGGCTACGTCGGCGTGGTCGTCAGCTACTACGGGCCTCCGGGCAAGGACGTTTCCGGCGATGCATTCCGGCACGGCGAACGCGTGTCGCGCGGCGAGCGCGGCGTCTGGGACAAGCCGTTCGGGCCGGGCAAGTATCCGTTCAATACCTATGCCGGCCAGATGATCATGGTGCCGACGACGAATTTCGTCCTGCACTGGATTACCGGCCGGACCGAGCGCATCAGTACGATGACAGCCTGCAGTCGATGGACCTGGTGACCAAGGACGCCTACGAGCCGAGGCTGCCGCTCTCCGTGGTCGTGCACATCGACTACATGAAAGCGCCGAGCGTCATCCAGCGCTTCGGCGACGTCAAGAGACTGATCACGCAGACGCTCGATCCGATGCTCAGCGCCTTCTTCCGCGACGTGGCGCAGAAGAAGACCATGCTCGAACTGCTGCACGAGCGCGACATGATTCAGGACGAAGCCCAGCAAGTGCTGGCGCGGCGCTTCAAGGAATTCGACATCGAATGCGTCGCCGTGCTGATCGGCAAGCCCGACACCGCCGAAGCCGGCGGCAAGATCGAAATGCTGCTGGAGCAGTTGCGCATCCGCCAGCTCTCCATCGAGCAGCTCGAAACCCTCGAGCGGCAGCGCGTGGCGACCGAGAAGCAGCGCACGCTCAATGAGGCGCAGTGCCTGGCGCAGAAGCAGACCGAGCTGACGGCGTCCGAGGTGCAGATCCGCATCGCGGAGAACGCCGGTGACGCCGACCTGGCCAAGGTGCGCAAGTACGCCCAGCAGGAAATCGTCATGGCCCAGGCCGAGCTGGAAAAGGCGCGGCATCACGCGACGCAGACGGTGGTGACCGCCGAAGCCGAGAGCCGCCAGCGGTCGCTCGCTGGCAAGGGCGAAAGCCAGAAGCTGCTTCAGGTTGGCTTGTCGGAAGCGTCGGTGCTGATGCAGAAGATCGGTTCCTTCGGCGACCCGAGGCTGTATGCGCTTGCGGTCGTGGCCGAGCACCTGAGCAAGAGCGCGCAGCCGCTGGTACCGCACTTTATGGTCGGCAGCGGTGGAAGCGACGGGAACGGCGCATCGCTCGGCGGACAGGGGCTCCTGGGCACGCTCATCAGCCTGCTGGTCGCCGAGAAGACGGGCCTGAAGATCGATGGCAACGGATCGCCGCCTGCGGTGCGCGAGCTGGCGGAGAAGATGACGCAGCAGGCGCTCGTCGCCATGCGCGACAGCAGCCTGACGGACCTGCCGCCGGTGAAGGGCGTGGATCCGACACCGGAGGTGGCCGCGGTGAAGGCGAAGGCGGCGCCGGTGAAGTGATCTGAGCCGGCGGTCTTCGCCTGTGTTCTATAAGCTTTGCGGGCGGCTCGTCGGGGGGACGGGCCGCTCGCTTTTCGTTCGGGCTGTGCGAATCAATTGCGTCGCCGTCGGCGGATCGCCAGGCAGCCCAGGCCGAGCAGGGCGACCGCCGAGGGTTCGGGCACGGTCGCAGCGCCAAGGGGCGAACCGACACCCAACCCGAGGTTGGCGTCCACCGCGGCGTAGTCGTCGCCGGTGATGGCAAAGTCGTAGTTGGTGTCGCCGGCGAGCTGGGCGATTCCGGGGTCAAGGCCGGTTGCGCCGAGATTCGCGTCGATGGCGCCATAGTCGTCGCCGGTGACCTGGCCGTCGAGATTGGTGTCGCCGAAATAGGTGTATTTGCCCACGATGGCGTTGGCGCTGAATGGTCTGGCCGGAGCCGGGGGGCCAGTCGGTGACGCCGACGAGTGCGTTGTCAAAGAGCAGGAGGATGGTGTTGCCGCCGGTGGCCTGGCTGGTGGAAGAGACGATGCCGGTGGCGGTGGTGTCGAGGTGATCGCGGAACCCGGCAGCGATCAGGTTCTCAATGGCGCTGAAGCTGCCGTTGTTGACGACCAGGTCGTTGTCATTGAGATCCAGCTTTGAACTCGCACTCAACGACAACTGGTCCGTCTTGAGGATTTTGTGGCCGCTCGCCGTCACCGTTGCGGTGGCAGTGGGCCCGATCGACAGCGACCGCAGGTTCTGCGATGCCGAAAAAACAGTGGTGGCGTTGGCGAGCAAATCCAGGTTTGCCGCTCCGTCGCCGCCCGCATTGCTGCCGAGTTCGAGCGTTCCCTCGGCAACCGTCAGTATCGTCGGGGACGCGTAATGCTGGGGGCCGTTGATCGTGAGTTCCCCGGCGCCGATCTTGGTCAGCGCCTTGCCCGCCGAATCGGTGATCGCTCCGGAAATCGCCAGCGACGCCCCGGCCGCGACACTGATCGTGGTTGGATCATTGAAAACAAGCGGCGCGGAGATGTTTTCAACGGCGGTGGTCGAGGCGGTGGTGGTAAAGACGTTGATGGACGCGCTGCCGGAGGAAACATCCATGGTGATCGGTCCCGGGCCGGCCAGCGTGTAGTTTCTGACGCTGCGAAAATTGATCGCCCCGAGCGTCACGGGGACGTTTGCGCTGACCGTGCATGCGGTGGTGATGGCGCCCTGAAAATTCGCGACCGCATCGACCGCATTGGGGATTCCTCCGGTCCAGTTCCCGGCGGTGTTCCAGTTGGAACTGCCGTCTTTGAACCACTGCGGCCCGGTCTGCTGTTTGAGAATGTCCAGGTACAGGGTGCCGTAGCCGGTGTAGTAGTAGCCGTCGGTATAGGCCTGGGTACCGGAATTGTCCTGGTTGGTGGGGGACGCAACGTTGGTGGCCTCGATTGCGGTGTCCTCATGCCACTCGTTGAACGAGGTGACCATGAGCATGTTGGAGGCAAGAGGATCGGTTCGCGGGACGGCGACCTCGTTGAGTTCGCGTGTAAACAGCGAGCCTTCCTCCATGGTCGTGGCATCGGTCAGGTAGCGCGGGGCGGGTGGATTTCCGGTTTTAGTGACGCTGTTGTTGAAACCCGGTGTAACGCCCGGGACAAAGCCAACGCCGAGGCTCGCCGCCGACGTGCGTGCGTTGTCGTATATCGCGGTGAGCTGGTTCAGGCCCGCCGTGGTCGAGCCCTTGGACGCGAATGCGGTCCCGTAGACATCGTAGTCCGTGATGGCGTCCCACAGGCTGGCGCGGGTGGGATCGACGCCGCTTTGAAAGAAATCGTCGCCGACGATGTAGGGGGAGTAGCCGTACTGGGCCTGAAGCGTTGCGCATATTGGCCACGGCGTCGTGCGCGGTCTGGGTGTTGAAGTAGGCGCGCGTGATGTAGATGAAGACGACGGGTCGGCCGTTGATCGTCAGGTAGTTGGGATTGGCAAATTCGTGACCGGCCAGGTATTGGAAATCCTGGGTGAAATGGCTGAAGTCAGGTTTGTTGAAATCCGGTCCAAGCAGAGAGTTGGAGGAGGATTCGTACATGACCGCGTACTTGAGCTCCGAGGCGCGCGGGTTGGTCAGGATGTTGTTGAGGATGCAGGAATCTTCTTTGGTACCCGGCCCCCACCAGCTCATGGCCCAGAAGTTGATGTTTGCCTGGTGACTCTGATCGATGTGAGCGGAAATCAGCGACGAACTGCTGCTGTTGTACCATCCCAGCGCCGGCGCCTGCGTGGGAGCCAGGTTCGGCCGTAGCGTCTGCGAAAAGCTGTGGCCGTTGTTGGGGAGATACCAGGGGTAGTAGTACGCGCCGATCAGCGGATCAGCCAGCGCCGTCGGCGTCCCAAATCCGGCAATTCCGCATAAAACTGGTAAGCCGACACGCCAACACCGCCGCTTCTGCACCATGATGCTCAATTATACTGACCCGCCGGATCCTGTGCGGCCGATTGGCAACGCGTGATTCGTTGCCACAACGGATTATCCGCAGCGCTTCGGCGCTCGCCGGCGGGCGAGAATGGCCCCCAGCACGCCAAAGGCGAGTATTCCAACCCCCGGTTCGGGAACCGGGGTGAGGCTAGCCTCTGTGAGCGGGCTTCCGACACCCAAGCCGAGGTTCGCGTCGATGGAAGCGTAATCATCACCGGTGACGCTCAGATCGCCGTTGGTGTCGCCCAGCAGCCAGGCGCTTCCCGGGTTCAGGCCGGTCGAGCCCAGATTGGCGTCCACGGCGCCGTAGTCATCGCCGGTGACCTGTCCGTCGAGGTTGGTATCACCAAAGTAGGTGTACTTGCCGACGATGGCGGTCGAACTGATGGCCTGCCCCGAGCCGGCTGGCCAGTCCGTGCGGCCGACGAGCGCGTTATCGAAGAGTGCCAGGATAGTCTTACCGCTCGATGCCTGGCTGGTGGAGGAGACGATGCCGGTGGCAGCGGTATCGACGTGATCGCGGTAGCCGGCGAAGACGAGGTTCTGGATGGTGGAGAAGTTCCCGTTGTCCACAACTAGGTCGTTGTCGTTCAGGTCCAGCGTGCCGGTGGTGTTGAGGTTGAGTGTGGAGACCTGCAAAATCTTCGCCCCCGGGGCGCTTCTGGCCGAGAGCGCGGCAAGCGCCCCGTCGGCGACGGCCAGCGATGAGCCGGTGCGGAAGGACTGGGCGAATGTCGAGCGCCCCGGCGGTGACGGTGGTGGCGCCGGTGTAAGTGTTGTTGCCGGCGAGCGTGAGCGTGCCGCTGCCGCTCTTGATCAGCGTGCCGCTGCCGGTGACGGCGCCGGCGACAGAGGTGTCGGCATTAGCGGCGAATTCCAGCGATGCCCCCGATGCAATCGAGAAGCTGCCGGAGTGGGATCCCCCGGCCAGAAGCTGGGCGTTTCCGCCGTTGACGGCGAGTGTGCCCGAGTTGATCAGAGCGCCGCCGAAGGTGCTGGTGGCCAGGCCGGTCACGGTGAGCGTATGGCCGGAGCCAATGGTCAGGGAATCGGCGCTGTCCAAAAGGACGCCGCCGACGGTGGCGTTGGTATCGAGGGTCACCGATGAAACGGTGCTGTTGCCGTCGTCCATCGCGGCCAGGAGCGAGGCGCTGTTGGGGACGGCATCAGTCATCCATTTGGATGCGGTGCTCCAGGTTCCGGTGCCGCCGGTCCAGACGGTGGTGGGGAGAATGCCGACGGTCTGGTAATCGGCGGCGACGGGCAGGTGGTCGGTGACGGTCTGGTCGGCCATGTAGCCGAGGATCGTCGTGCGGTTGGCGAGGTCGCTTAGTGCTGCCGTGTTGGCAGAGTCATCGATGGCACCGCTGTAGGTCGTGGTCGAGGCGTTGCCGATGGCTTCATAGCTGGCGGAATCGATCTGCATGCCCGACTGGCTGAGCATCGCATTGCTGACCAGTTGAAAGTCAAAGCGTGCCGTCAGGCCATCGCTGGATTCGGTGAGAATGTGAGTCCAGGTCGAGTTGTTTCCCCAGCCGGTCGCGTTGAGAGGATCGTTGGCCTGTCCGTTACCGGCGGCGAGGAGGGTCTGATAGGCGGTTTCACTGCTGCCACTGGTCAGGTTGAAGTCGCCGGCATAGATGATGTGAGCTGATGGGCCAAGTGCATCGGCATCGGCGCGGATGGCCTGGGCTTCGATGGTCCTGCGATTCTTGTTGGAGGTGCCGCCGGAGGACTTGTAGTGGCTGTCGTAGAGATAGAAGTCGGCGTTGGAGGCGTAGCCCAGGGGACGAAGCTCGTAGCGAACAGGCTGGCGTGCGGCGGCGCTGCCGGAGACGAGCGGCGTGCTCCCGTCGGCCTGGGTGGCCAGGCCGACCGCGCCAAGGTCCTGAACCGTGTGGGTGTTGTAGATCAGCCCATTGGGCCCGTTGCCCGTGAGGTTGCCGTCGGTGTCGCCGACGTAGGTGTCGTACGCATACGTTCCGGCGCCGTAGAGACTGTTGAGTTGGTTGACGACGGCCGACAAGGTGCTGGAGATCCCGGGGTTGTCGTAGTGCATCTCCTGCAGGGCCAGGACGTTCGATGGGCTGGGCGTTGCCGTCGAGATGGTGGTCGCCGATTCCCTGAAGGATCGTGGCGAGCTTGGCCATATCCGTATGGGGACCGGTGCCGCTTCCACCGGTGTCGTCATCGACGTTGTAGCTGACGATGCGAAGGGTCGCGGCAAACGTGGAAGTCGCTGAAAACAGCGATATCGCTGCCGCCGCCAGGATTCTCCCGACCCGTCGTCGCTTCGACTGGGGCATTCTCGCCTCTCCCTCTGCATATGGGCTCTGCGGCCCGGTGATCTGATCCCCGGGCCCGGCGGGCTCCACGGTCGCTCAACGGGATCGTCAACGGCTGAGCCAGCTCAAGGTTAATTTTATCCCATATTTATACGAAGGGTTAATCCACGGCGAGCGATAGACAACAAACCGTACAACATATGAACATCCGTCTGTGCAACACTCGGACTCACACCGTACTCTCACCGTGCTTACACCGTGCTTACACCGTGCAAACTCCCGGGCGCAACGCGGGCCATGCCGCTCATAAGTGCTGCTTTCGCGTGGCCAGGTGGCCGTGATGACGGTGCCCTCGATATACCCACTCATTCAGCTTTCGCGGCCCGCTTCAACATCGTTCCGGGCGACACCCCATGCCGCCTCGAAAATCACGGTGCATCAGGCACTTCAGGCCGCCACGGCGCCTGAAAGACTACCGAGCCGATCCGGGGCACAGATTGACGCGGCGTCCCCCGCAGTCGCACCCAAAGCTCCGCGTGGGCAGAACCGCGAAACGCGTTGCGGACCTCCGCACACGGCCAACCAAAGCGTCGGCTCCCGCCTCCCGGCTAAAAGCAGCACATGCGCTGATCCAGGGACGCAGGCATCATTGCATGCGGCGGCGCCGGGATCGGCCCAAAGCGAGAAGACCCGCCCCGATCATCAAAACCCCTGCCGGTTCAGGAACAGGCGAGAGATGATTGACTGCGAGCGGATTGCCCACGCCCAACCCAAGGTTCGCGTCGATGGAAGCGTAATCATCACCGGTGACGCTCAGGTCGCCGTTGGTGTCGCCCAGCAGCCAGGCGTTTCCCGGGTTCAGGCCGGTCGAGCCCAGATTGGCGTCCACGGCGCCGTAGTCATCGCCGGTAACCTGTCCGTCGAGGTTGGTATCACCAAAGTAGGTGTACTTGCCGACGATGGCGCTGGAACTGATGGTCTGCCCCGAGCCGGCTGGCCAGTCCGTGCGGCCGACGAGCGCGTTATCGAAGAGTGCCAGGATAGTCTTGCCGCTCGATGCCTGGCTGGTGGAGGAGACGATGCCGGTGGCAGCGGTATCGACGTGGTCGCGGTAGCCGGCGAAGACGAGGTTCTGGATGGTGGAAAAGTCGCCGCTATTCACAACGAGGTCGTTGTCGTTGAGATCCAGCTTGGCGGTGGAATCGATGGAGAGGGTGCTCAGACGCAGAACCTTATCACCACCCGAGGCGACGGTCATCACGCCCGTGCTGGCGAGTTGGAGGTTGCCGATGCTGGTGTTGCCCCCGTTGTAGTGGACGCTGCCGCCGCTGTTGATCGCCAGTGTGGGGGCGGTGAGTTGGCCGGCGTTGAGCGTGATCTGGGAATTGGAGGGGACGGTGAGTGTGCTGCCGGAACTCACGGCGAAGGCCGATCCGCTGTCGCTGATATCGACAGTCGCCGAGGCAGGGAGGGTATAGCTCCCCGTAAAGTTCACCTGGCCGCCATTCTGCACGGTCATGGTTTTGCTGGAAGCCCAGGCGAACGTGCCGCTGCCGCGCTGGAGGGTGCCGCCGTCCACGGTGACACCGCCGTTTTCATTGAAGGTGCCGCCGTTGATGTCAATAAGGCCGGTGGGGTTGACCGTGGCGGCGAACGTGCTGGTGGTGAAGGTTGCGGTGGAGTCAATCTGCAACTTCGCCGTGTTGCCTGTGGCGCTGCCCACGAGGAGAGCACCGAAGGTTTGACTGACGGACGAACCGGTGCTCACGACGAGATTTCCGCGGGTTCCACTGCCACTGTAGATATAGATCGGCGTCGAGACGTTTACGATGCCCCCGCTCTGCACGTCCAATTCGCCCGTTGAATAGATGGCCAGTCCGCCATTGATCACTGCGGTGCCGCCGCTGCTGACGATCATGGTCCCCTGGCTGGCGGAGCTCGCGCCGATGGAAACGGTGCCGCCGCCTTGCGTCAGCGTTGCGCTGCCGGTGAGCGTGACGGAGGCACTGGTGCCGGGGATTGCGTTGGTGGCCAGGTTCATGCCATTTGCCGAGACATTGGCGCGGCTTTCGATGAAGAGATTTCCCGTCCCGGCGGAGAAGGTCGCGATCGAGACATCGCCGAGGGTTCCGCTGGCGCTGTTCGAGAAGGAGAGGGTCCCGGTGGTGCCGCTGCCGTTGCCGAGTCCGATGCTCCCGGCGGATAGGCTCGATCCGGGGCCGGTGACACTCATGTTCGAAGAATGCGCGGATCCGATCGCAGCGTTGGACAGCGACAGCTGATTGCCGTTGCTGATGCTGACCGGCGCATTGAACCCGCTGTTGTTGCTGACGGTCATGGTGATGGGCGTGGCAGCATTGAGCGTCATGCCGCCGGAGTTGACGTTCAAAGTGCTGCTGATGGAGAACGTCCTGCCGGAGACGCTGTTGGCGAATGTGACGTTGCTGCCGCCGACGCTCATCGAAGTAATGCTGGGGCTGACGTCCAGGGAGACGGTGTAGGTATTGGCGATGTTGAACTGTGCCGTGTCGGCGGAGCCGGGGACCCCCATCGTCCAGTCGCCCGGGGTATTGAAGTTCCCCCCGGTGGCGGTGTTCCAGGCGGTGGTGACCGCGCCCTGCAATCCGCCCGTCATGGCGAGGCTCGCGATCGATGTTGCGATGCAGGCATACATCTTCCGGCGAGAATGGCGGTAGTTCCTCATCGTCTTTCCTTCAAATCTGAATCTGGCTGCGCTGGCGGGACTCGAAATGCCACGGAATTCTAATCACGCTCTGGCGGGCGCACCAGCAAAATTCTGATCCCGTGGTGGTTGGGAGCCATGCCCGCCGCTTGAGGCCCATCGGCCGACCGCTATAATGCCCCACCCTGCCGTTTGGGCGGAATCAATTGATTTCGTGCGGCAGACCCGCCTGGCATGCCTCAGAACCATGCCCGGCGCCACCGGCGAGTAAGTCGCAGGCCCTTCCTCAGACGGTTGCCTGCGCCTCGCATGTCCTGAGACCCCGAGCTTGTCGAGGGGTAGAAAGTATTCCCGCCATGGCCCGATATATCGGCCCGAAGGTCAAGTTGTCCCGTCGCGTCGGCGTTCCGATTGCCGACATTCCCAAACACACCGCCAAGGAGCTGCAACTGCCCGGCATGCACGGCTACCGCGGGCGGCGCAATACGGAATATGGCGTCCGCCTGACGGAAAAGCAGAAGCTTCGCTTCCATTATGGAATGCTTCGAGAAGCAGTTCCGCCGCTTCCTGACGATCGCCAAGAAATCCAAGGGAAACACCGGCAATACGCTGATCCAGTTGCTGGAGACGCGCCTGGACAACGTCATCCGCCGCCTCGGCGCCGCCCGCACCATCTGGGCCGCCCGGCAGGTCGTCGCCCATGGTCATGTGCTGGTGAACGGCCGAAAGACCGACATCCCCTCGTTCATCGTGAAACCCGGCGACACGATCACCTTCCAGGAGGGGATTCACAAGGTCCTGCGCGACAACATGGAGATGATGGCCGGGCATAACGTGCCCAACTGGCTGGAGTGGAACCCGGCCCAGCTTGCGGCCAAGATCAACGCGCTCCCGATTCCCGAGGACGTGCCCTTTGAAGTGAACATGAATCTGATCATCGAGTTCTATCGGTAATCGGCCGATTGGCTGGTCCGATAATGCGCAGCAAGCCGAACCCCGCATGACAAATGCATGCGGGGTTCTTGATTTTCTGCTTGCCCATCCTGCTCAAGTTGTCAAAATGGGGGGCCGATGGAGAAATAGGAAAGATAGGGAACAACGCTAACGTAATCCGCGTTTACCTGTCTATCCGAGATTAACGTTCCGCGTGGGTTTGCTCACCAGTCCCGTTAAGGTGGGTAACGCGGCTGTAGGGAAGCGAGGAAGTCATGAAGATGGTTTTCACGACCGGAGAGGCCGCGGAGATCTGCAAGGTTTCTCAGCAGACCATTATCCGCTGCTTTGACAGCGGGCGCCTCAAGGGTTTCCGGGTGCCGGGCAGTCGCTTTCGCCGGATTCCGCGCGATGCACTGATCCAGTTCATGAAGGACAACAGCATTCCGCCGGATCTCCTGGATTCGGGCAAGACCAAGATCCTGGTCGTGGACGACGACCCGGAGATCGTGGAGCTTTTCGTGGACGTGCTCGAGCGCGATGGGCGGTTCGACGTGCGCACCGCCGGCACCGGCTACGATGCGGGCATGATCACCCAGGAATTCCAGCCGGATCTGATCATCCTGGACTACATGCTGCCGGACATTAACGGAAACGTGGTCTGCCAGACGATCCGAAAGAATCCGGCGTTCGAACACACCAAGATCGTGATCGTCTCGGGCGTGGTGAATCAGGACGAAATCAACGACCTGCTCAAGAGCGGGGCGGATGAATTCGTGAAGAAGCCGTTCAACATCGAGAAGCTGATCGAGCGGATCGGCGAGCTGCTTGCGGTGTGAAGACGAATTGACGCTTGGATCATTTGGGTGATTGACGATTGAACCAGGCATTTCTCAATCGTCAATCACTCGGTCGTCTCCGGTCCGATGATTGAAGTTCCAGATCAATTGCGGGAAAAGCGGGCGGAGGTGATCCTTCAGCAGTTGGAGGATTTGCCCGCGTTGCCGGCGTTCGTGGCGCAGCGCGATTCACGGAGAAGCGCCGGATGCGGGGGTGCTGATCGATGCGATTCAGACACAGGCGAAGCTTGCCGAACCGGTCCTGGAACTGGTGAAGCGGCCGGCGGGGGATGCCCAAAGCCTTGGGAGTCTGGAAGAGGCGATCGAGTGCGCCGGCGCGGAAACCGTCCGCAATCTGTTTCTGGCCGTATGGGTTTTCCAGGCCTTTCAGGCCGGGCAGGCGGAACGTGGGCCCTTCAGCCGGATGGAGTTCTGGAAGCATTCGATTGCGGTCGCCTGTGCGGCGGAGCTCCTGGCCGAGCAGATGGTCGGGACCTGGGGCAATGACTGCGACTTGAAGCCGTCGGAGGCGTTTCTCTGCGGGCTGGTGCATGACCTCGGCAAGCTGGCGCTCGATGTGACGCTGCCCAAGAGCTTTGCGCGGGTGGTCGAGGCGGCGGATCTGCTTCGCGGAAATATCGCGGACGTCGAGCGGGCGGTGATTGGGATCGATCATCTGGTGGTGGGCAAGCGATTGGCCGAGCAGTGGGAGGTCTCCTCGACGCTGCGGGATTGCATCTGGTTGCACGGGCAGTTGCCCCAGGCGCTGCCGGCGACGGTACGCAGGCCGCGCATGGTGAACCTGATCACCCTGGCGGACCTGATCGCGCGCGAGCAGCACCTGGGTTACAGCGGGAATTACCTGTTCAATCAGACGCGACAGGCGCTGGCCGATGTCATCGGCCTCACCAGCGAGCAGGTGGCCGAGGCGTCGGCGCGGCTCGTGGAGCGGATCGAGCCGCGGGCGCGGCGCTGGGGCTGGGCGAGGCGCGGATCACCGAGCTGTATCAGGAAGCGTTGGAGCGGGCCAACCAGGAGTTGGGGCACGTCAGCAGCCAGTTGGAATCGAAGAACAAGCGGCTGGCGATCCGCTCGAAATTCTTCAATGACCTGAGCGAATTCCAGGGCGGGCTCCAGCCCGATGCCTCGCCGCAGACCGTCATCCGCGCCATCGGGCAGACGGCCGTGAGCTTCCTCGACGTGACCAGCGTCGGGGTCTTCTCGCTGATGCCGGGGCAGGACTTTGCCGAGGTGATGCTGTTCGACGCCAACGGCGACGTTTTCGAGACCACGCTGGTGGATTGTCTGAGCCGTCCGCCGCAACCGGGCACGGGCGAGGGGCCGGTGTTGTCGGCGGGGCCGGACATGGAGTGGCTGATGTCGGCCGTGTCGCCGCGGCTGGCGTTCGATCATCGCTACTGGATCTGCCTTGAAGGCGACAACAACTGCATCGGCGGCGTGCTGTGGGGCGCGATGAGCGGTGAGGCGACGCGGCTCGGGCCGCAGGTTCAGGAACTGAATGCAATCACGGCGGGGTGGAGCCTGTCGCTGCGGACGGCGCAGATCCGCGAAGAAGCGCGGCTGCTGGCCGAGCAGTTGGCCGAAGCGAATCGCCGGCTTCAGACCGCGCAGGCGGAAATCGTGCGCACGCGGATGATGAGCACCGTCGGCGAAATGGCCGCCGGCGCCGCCCATGAAATGAACAATCCGCTGGCGGTAATTTCCGGCCGCTCACAGCTGCTTGCCAGCCAATTAGCGGACCCGAAACAAAAGGCCGCGGCGCATCTGATTCAGGAGCAGGCGCATCGCCTGACCGACATCATTACGGAGCTGATGGATTTCGCCAAACCAGTGCCGCCAAAGCCCGCGGAAACGGACGTTGCGGAATTGATCGATCGCGCGCTTCATGAGGCCAAGCTCCACAATGATCCGGCCGATAGGTCTATTGAGGTGACGCTCGGCGATGTGCCGAATGTCACCGTGGATAAGGATCAGGTGGTGGCGGCGCTGATCGAGGTGATTGAAAACGCGCTGTCTGCGACCGATCCGGCCAAAGGCCAGCTGCACGTGCATGCGGCGTTTGACGCGTATTCGCTGCGCGTGGCGGTGACGGTGACGGACAACGGCATGGGTATGGATGATGAAACCCTCCGCCGGGCGTTTGATCCGTTTTTCAGCATGCGGCCGGCAGGACGACGCCGGGGCATGGGACTGGCCAAGGCGCAGCGCTGGATCGAGGCCTCCGGCGGAACGATCAAGCTGGAGAGCCGGCCCAACCAGGGCACGCGGACCGTGATCCTGCTGCCGGCGGCCAAGCCCAGGGCGCAGGAGCAGAACGCCAGAACGCGGCGCGCGGCGCAGTGAGAGATGACGACAGGAGTTTCGAGGAAATGTGGTCCGGCGAAGCGCCGCGTCCAGGAGATGTGAGGGTGAGTGACATGCAAGCAACGATCAAGAATCAATCGCCGACGACATTCGTTCCGAGAATCCTGGTTGTCGATGATGAGCCGAACATCGTCGGGCTGCTCGACGACGTGGTGGGCGGCCGCATTCCCTGCCAGATCATCAAGGCCGACAGCATGGCCAGCGCCCGCAACGTGCTCAAGACGCAGGGCGTGGAGCTGATGGTGGCGGACGTGAACCTTCCGGACGGGCTGGGGACGCAATTGCTGGAGGAGCTGAAGTATTACCAGCCGTCGGCGCGGGCGGTGATGATCACCGGCAAACCCAGCATGAACGGCGCCATCACCGCGATCCGCGGCGGGGCGGTCGATTTCCTGGCCAAGCCGTTCAATGCGGACCAGTTGCTCGATCGCGTCAGCGCCGCCCTCAAGGCGCAGGCGGAAGTGGCGAGGAAGGACAAGCGCATCCTGAAGCTGCGCGATGCGGTCAAACGTCTGAACCAGGCGCGGCGCACCGTCAGCAAGAAGGTCGATCTGCTCTGCAATGACCTGATCACCGCCTACGGCGAGCTTTCGCGCCAACTCGACACCGTGCGTACGCAGGAGAGCTTCCGCAAGACGCTGGCCGAGGCCAAGGACCTCGAACAACTTCTCTGCCATGCCATGGACTGGATGCTCCGGCAGATGGGCTACAGCAACGTCGCGATCTGGCTGGCCGGCGAGGAGAACGACTTCCAGCTCGGCGCTTATATGAAGTACACCATCCCCGGCGAGCCGAAGCTGACCGAGGCGATGAAGAACGGCATCGTTCCCATCGTCAACCGCGAGGCCTTCGTGCATTTGAGCGCGGATGAAGCCCGCGAGAAGCTGACGCCCGCGGAACTGAACCAGATGCCCAACTGCACGTTCCTCGGGGTCAACTGCACCTATCTCGGTGAAGTTCTGGCGACGATCGTGCTGTTCCGCGACGCCAAGGCCCCCTTTAGTGAAGAGGACGCGGCGGCTTTGAAGATGATCAGCCCCGTCTTTGCGACGACGCTGGCATCGAGCGTGAAGGCGGCCGAAATGGCCGACGAGGATGAGGACGAGGGCTCCCTGCTGGACGGCGACGATGAGCAGAAGCCCCGGCGGAAGAAGAATGATGCGGACTGGTGGAAGCGCGGGGAAGAGCCGCCGTTCTAGTCTATCTCACGTCCTGATCCTTACCCGCCCAAAGCCGGCAGAACCGATTCGCTGTCCCCGGCGCTGGCGCAAAGGCGGCCGTGGCGCCATCCAGGCGTCAAGCCGATCGTCAAGCATTCCAGCAGCGCTGCGCGCCTGCTCTGAATTGAGAGACCCCTTGCGGCGAACCAGTCCGTCTCCGCCGCCTTCCCATGAACCCCAGCATCGCCAGCCCGAACTTCCCCGCCCTCAGAACCGCCCCATCGTGCTTCCCGCTCATCTGGCGAAAAGATGGCGGATTTCACCCGTGCCATATGATCCTTCAACGAATCTCGACGGTGGAGCAGGGCCACGGCCCCTCTTGCCCGGGCAATACGCCCCCGGGCCCGTTCGTAAAACATCCCGACAGAGGACATTCCGCTCCCATGTTGCGCCCAAATCTCCTCCCGGCCCACACCGTACTCTCACCGTTGTAGTACCGTACCCTCCCCACCCGGCCGCCGACCCGGTTTTGGGCCGATGTGAGGACATGGCGGTCCGAACATGACAATTTGTCGTAGCGGCAAAGCGGCCAGAGGTTCCCCCTTCCCTTGGCCCCCGCCTAAAGGTGCGGTCTTTTATGGCCCCGAGTTGCCCGGCCATGGGAGACCCAGGGCCCGCATAGGCGCCAAAGGCACGAAGCGGGAACAAAGAAGATCACGAGATGGGATGAGCGAGTGTGCATATTCTGCTCTCTGCCGGCGCGTATCGGCTGAAGCTTTTGTTGGGGGATCGCGCCAAACTGGCAAAGAGAGGAATTTTGGTCAGGATTTTTCTTGACAATATTTGGTGCGGATGATGACAATCCGTCGTAGCGCTCCGGGGAAGTTTGGCGGGGCGGGGTCATTCATTTGTGCAACTCAATTCGAGGAGCAACCCATGCTGGGTAGGAACCGTTCTGCGCGCGTACGTTCATCTCACCTGATTCGACAATCGCTTGGCGTGGTGCTGGAGCAGCTGGAACAGCGCACACTGTTTGGCTTCTTTGCTGCAGGACCAGTTGACGAAGTTCCGCCACCAACGCCACCACCATGCGACAGTGTCGCACAGGCTCCTTCAAACGATCCCAACGCGGGAAAATCTCCCGCAGCAACTACCGGGGCCCCTGTCGGTGCGTTTGATGGAATGCCCGATATTCAAGCGACGGACCTCAGTTCCGATGCCTTCGGAATCCCGTGGGGGCAGACGCGCAGTTGGAGCGGATTGAATAACGGAAGTCTCAACGGCAACGGCTGGGCCGTGGATCAACTGCCGTATCTGGTGGTTGGTGGTGGGGTCAACGGGGCAAGCAGCCCCGGCTGGTACCTGGGAACCGGCGGTCTTCCTGGAACCGAAGACGATGACCGCATCACCGCCATTTTCGGCGGCACCGGAACCTACAACTTTATCGTTCCGACATCCTCGCCATATGACTCGTTTTCGCCATGGGGATCGCAGCCTTACACATTGGAACGGGTCACCGATGGCGGAAATACCGTACTGCGGTTGACCGATCCACTGGGGAATTGGACTGAATTCAACGACGTCGCGCGGGATTCCAATGACCGGCCGATGCAGGAATCTTTGGCCGATACCTTCGCGACGGGCGAAGGCCGCTTTCTAAAGTGGCAGTCTGCTGATGGTTCAAGCACAATCGAGGCGACCTACGACTCGAACGGCTATGTCACTGCCGTCACGCAAAGCGATTCCACGAACGCCTCGGGAATGCTGGTGCGATATGCGTACAGCTACGCCACGGTCACAAACGACCTCTTAGAAACCATCTCAAGTCTCTGACGTATGGTAACTGGCGATAACGAAAGGAGCCACGGATGGCGCGAAAGAAGAAGGGGGCGGAGCCGCTGCCGACGATCTGGCGGGTGGACGATGCGTTGTGGGCAGAGGCCCGGCAGGTGCTGGCGAAGTACGACCCGCCGGCGAAGTTCGGCCCCGACCGCATCGACCAACGCAAGGCCCTGGATGGCGTGATCTACCGCATGCGCAGTGGCGTGCAGTGGAACCAGGTCCCCAAGGAGTTCGGCGACGACTCCAGCATCCACCGCACGTTCCAACGCTGGGTGAAGCGTGGCGTGATCGGACGCCTGTGGGCGCTGCTGGTCAAGGGCTGCGAGGAACTGGCCGGCGTCAACTGGAAGTGGCAGAGCTTCGACTGTGCCCTGGGCAAGGCCCGGCACGGGGGGATCAAGTCGGAGCGAACCCAACCGACCGGGCGAAGAACGGCACGAAGCGTGGCGTGCTGACCGAGGCCGACGGCGGTCCGGTGGCCGTGGTCGTGAAGGGAGCCAACATACACGACTCATTGCTGCTGCAGGATGCGTTGGAGGCCGTGATCGTCGAGCCGCCGGACCCGCGTCAGCAGGAGCAGAACCTTTGTTTGGACAAGGCGTTCAGTGGCGCACCTTCGGACGCGACCGCCCGCGTCTTCGGCTACGAGCCGCACTGTCGGCAGATCGGCGAGGAGAAGAAAGATGCTCAGGGTTGCAAGCGACACAAGGCCCGACGCTGGGTGGTGGAGCGGACGATCAGCTGGCTGAACCGCTGCCGCGGGATCATCATCCGTTACGAGAGGAAGGCGGAGAACTACCTGGCCGTCGTGCAACTCGCTTGTGCTTTGCTCTGGTACCGCAGGCTACACCGGCTCACGACTTGAGATGGTTTCTTAGACGCATACATCAGTGCCCATAGCACCCCGGACCGCCCGCAGCTTTTGGCCAGCGTGGTCCTGGAGGAAAGCGACAATAATGGAAGCTCATGGACAGACGTTAGAGAGGCGGATTACAACTACTACACGGGCCGGGTAGCCGACGGCGGCGGCGGCTGGGAGAACGATCCGAACGGTCGCTTGGGCGATCTGGAGACGGCCGCGACCACGGATCCTAATCTTGCAAAGACCCTGTCGAGCCTCACTGCAAGCAGCGGCACCGGCACGGCAACAACATCGAGCGCCCATGGCTATCATGTCGGCGATGTAATCGTCATCGAAGGTGCCAACGAGCCGGAATACAACGGCGTCTTTGTCATTACATCCGTTACGAGCACCACCTTTTCGTTCCACATTTCCGCCAATGCGCCGAGCAGTGCAACTGGAACCATCACAACAAACAAGTCCATCAGCACTGACTATTATCGGTATTACAAGTTCACAGGAGAGTCCGATTATTATGCATCGGAGGGAGTGACGAACGGCTCCGCCTGGACCGGTGGACCCGACCCCTATTCGCCGATAAATGGGACCTATAATCCGAATAGTCCCAGCACATACGATGATCTGCTGTTCAGCGGCCTGAAAACTGTGGTAACGGGTGATGCATTCAATCGATTAGCTGCGGCATATCCTGACTATTCGAGTGCGACCGATACTCAGGTCAATGCATACGCAAACAACTACTTCCAGTATGAACGCTGGGCCGACCACAATGGAACCGACGGTAATCCGTGGGATTATTTCTATGCGCCGAATGATTACGACGCTAATCGCAATTTTTACTGGCGAACCGGCTACCGATTAGGCACCCGGTATCGCGTTACCGAGGAAATCGCGCAAGGTGCAGGTTGCTCTACGTGCACCGGCGGACAGGGAACCTTCAAGTACGAATATGTGGGCAATTATCCCGTGTTTTCCAGCAGCAGTCCCTCTTCTACGGACGTGCAGGCTGCGGGGATCGGATTTGAGACGCTTGATTACAACATCTGGAGGATGAAGACTACCGAATACTTGCCCGATGACACATCCACCACCTGGGGTGACAACGACCGCAATATCATCTACACCGATGAAGTCGGGCTTCCAATTTTGACTGATCTGGTTGACGTTTCCGATACTACGATTTCCATCAGCGACTTAAGCTTAAGCATCGCTTCAGGCGTTTACACAATTACTGCAACGGCGACGGCGCATGGTCTTGGCACGGGTGACGTTGTTGCTATTTCAGGCGCCAAACCTGACCTGCTCAACGGCATTTTTACAATTACAAAGATTAACAACGATTCGTTTAGCTTTACGGTGCCGGCAAACTATTTTGGAACTGCCGACGGAGACTGGGGATACTATTCGTGGTCACCGGCGGGCGACGCTATCACGGCGGCCAAGGTTGTAAGCCGGACACGGACGTACTACCGTTATGATGATCAAGGTCGGCTGATCCTCAAAGCCGATCCCTCCGCCGTTGTTGCGCAGTACGACGATTCCAATGACCTCATCAATCAGCCGGGGACGGACGAGAGCGACCTGGAGGGCCTCTCAAATGCAACCGGACTGATTGAAACCCAAGTCTATTACGCCTCGACCGACGCAACTTCGACCACCGCCGGTGGAGTTGCCGGCTACGCCTGGTTCAATGCCGTTCAGCAGGGAGAATATGGTAATCGCCAGGCGACAACGATCAGTCGCAGCGGAACGACGGCGACCATAACGTTAAGCAGCCACGGCTTCGTCAATGGTGACATCATCACCATCACGGGTGCATCTGACGAGGGCTATAACGGGTCATATGTTATTTCGAATGTAACGACTAATACCTTCGACATCACTGTTTCCAGTTCATTTGATTCCTCCGCCACCGGCTACGCGGATCGCCCAATCATCCAGCAATCGCAGAACTACTTCGTACGCACGGTGAGCGGAGCATCGACCTATCCAGTGGCTTCCCAAACGGTATATCGCAACGATGATCAAAGCGGCTCCCAAACTACCAGCTACGACTACACGTTCTTTTCAGGAAGCTTCCAACCCGAAACAACGACCGTAACCTATCCTACCGTGGGTGATTCGCAGAACGGTCCCGGAACGGCCGCCACAGAGGTAACCTACTTTGACACTTACGGCGAGCCCATCTGGACGCAGGATGCAGATGGCTACATCAACTACACCGAATACGACCCTCTCACGGGGGCGGTGGTGGCGCAGATTCAGGACGTTCGATCCTAGCACTGTTTCCAGTCCGCCGGTCTCTGGCCCCACCCGCTCCGGCTCGTTGCCGGATGATGCGTTGAATCTGACCGGCACATATCAGGTGGATGGCCTCGGCCGTACGACGAAAGAAACCGATCCGAACGGCAACACCACGTACATCGTCTACAACGACGCGGACCATGAGACCCGCGTCTACCCCGGATGGGACTCGACCAGCCATACGACGACCGGGCCAGTTACCGTTTATCGGTATGACTGGTCCACGGCCGGCGATTCGTATGTCGAGACGCTGACGATGGCGCCATCGTCGATTGATTACGATTCCGGGACGGACGCCCCAACCGGAACTGAAGCAATCTCCAACGTCCAGAGCGACTTCCGCGACTACTACAATGATGCCGGCCAGATCGTCAAGGAGGACCGCTACTTCTCACTTCCATCCACCTGGACCAGCAGCGACAGCTACGGCAGCAGCGGCACGAACTTCTATCGCTCGACTTATTCCTACGACGGCCGCGGCCGCCTGGGGAGCTATGTGCTGCCCACCGGAACCATTACGCGCAAGATCTACGACAATCTAGGCCGCTTGGCTTCCGTCTGGATCGGGACGGACGATACGCCAACCAGCGGCTACTGGTCCCCCGATAACAATAGTGGCGCCAATATGTCCCGGGTCGAGGACTATATCTACGACAATGGCAACGTCGGCGACAGCAACCTGACGGATACGATTCAACATGTCGAAGGGATCGCGAATGCAACGGATGCCGGCGGTCTTGATCGGCACACGAAGATGTACTACGACTGGCGCGACCGGCTGGTCGCGACCAAAACTGGCGCCGGTAGCGATACGATGATTGTCGGCGGGACCATCGAAGTTGGCGACAAGTTCAACATTATCATCGACGATGGCACCTCACATACGCTGACGGTCAGCGCTTCGACCACCAGTCCCAGCAGCGTGGCCACCCAGATCGCCAGCGCGATCAATAGCAGCGTTGATAGCCCCTTCGATCGGCTGACGGCAACGGCAAACAATGCAACCATAACCTTTGGCACCGACTCTTCGGACATCGCCTATTCCGTCACTGTCTCAACCACCGAATCTGATGATTCGGCATCCGATGGCCAGACCTTCACGCGCATCAACGTCAATCAGCCGATCGGCTACGTCCAATACGACAACCTCAGCGAGGTCGTCAGCCAGGAGCAGTACAACGGCGACAACGTGGTCATCACCACGACCGATGGCGTACCCGATCGGCCCGATGGCAGCCTGTTGCGCTCGAAGACGACCTATCAGTACGACGATCAGGGCCGCGTCTACGCCACGCATATGTACAGCGTTGATCCGAGCGACGGCACGATTTCGAGCAACAGCCTCGACACGTACGACTGGTACGACCTGCGTGGCAACCTGATGAAACAGAGCAACCCCGGCGGCGAAGTGGACAAGTACCAATACGACGGCGCCGGACGCCAGACCAAGAGCTACGTCAGCAATGGCGGCGGGGATGCGGCGGCGGGCAGCAGCGGCAATTGGGATGACGCCGGCGGCGACGCTGCGAATATCGTCACTGGCGACATCGTCTTCACCCAGACCCAAACCCAGTACGATGACAACGGCAACGTCATCTTCACCATCACCAAGGACCGCATCGATATTTTCAACAACGGCACGGGAGCGCTCAACCGCTACACCGCATCGCCTTACGCCTACGTCACCTACATGGAGTACTTCTACGATGCCACCAACCGTCTGACCGGCACGGTCAATCTTGGCCGTGACAGCGATACGCTGCTGACCTCGCCGCTGGACTCATCCATTCCCACGCGCTCGGATTCGAAGCTGGTTACCACCTACGACTACGACGCCGCCGGGCGCCTGCAGACCGTGACCGATCCGATGGCCTTGGAGACCTTGACGCTTTACGACGCCCTTGGGCGCACGACCGAGACGATCGAGAACTATCTGAACCCGGAAGACCTCAGCGATGTGAATGCCCTGGTTCCCACCGATTCCGAGAACCGGGCAACGTTCTACACCTATGACGGCTCGAATCACGTGTTGACCGAGACCGCCATCGTGCCTGACGGGACCAGCTCAATTACCACGCTCAAGGGCACCAGCGGTCAGTATCAGACCACCACCTACACCTACGGCGTCAGCCCCAGTTCCGGCAGCGCCATCGCCAGCAACGAGCTGCTCTATTCCATCACCTACCCCGACACCGACAACAACGACACGGAGTATTACAGCTATGATGCCACCGGCGCGAAGATCGGTTACACCGACCGCAACGGCACGGAGCACGATTACACTTACGACCTTCTGGGCCGGCTGGTCGCTGACGCGGCTACGGTCGCATCCGGCAATCCGGAGGGAATCGATACATCCATCGTCAAACTGGGTTATAGCTACAATGACGCCGGCCTGCCGTACCAGTTCACCAGCTACGACTCCAGTGACGACATCGTCAACCAGGTCGAGCGCCAGTACAATGGCCTGGGACAGATGACCAAGGAGTACCAGAGCACCACCGGCGCAGTGGTGGATTCAGGTACCGGCGTCACGCCCTTCGTGCAGTACAACTACACCGAAATGAGCGGCGGGGTGAACTACTCCCGCCTGGACTCGGTGGCGTACCCCAGCGGCTACGAGATCTATTACGGCTACGACGCCCATCTCCCCGATCGCGTGACGGATGTGCATACGGTGGCCGGCGGCGTGCCGGACAAGACCGTCAGCTTCACCTACGAAGGTCTGAACATGCTCTCCGAGGCCCAGTACCTCTGGGGCAACGGCTACACGACCGAATACCTGCGCGACAACTTCCTCCGCATCGGCAACGAGAACGTTTACAATGATAATGAGGATGTGCTGCTGGCATACGCCTACGGTTACGACCGCGATGGCAACGTGCTGTGGAAAGAGGACAACGTGCTTTCCGGCAATGATGAACTCTACACCTACGATGGGCTGAACCGCCTGATGGGCTTCGCCCGCGGGACGCTCAACGGCACGCACGACGGCATGACGGGCACGGAATCGGTGGACCAATCCTGGGGGCTGGATGCGCTCGGGAACTGGGCCAGCGTCACCGACAACCTGACCAGCGGTGAAACGGACAATTCGTTCAATCTTCAGAACGAAGAAACCTTCGTGTGGCCGCACTACCAGTATTACGATGCCAACGGGAACCTGAAGGCGGATGGTGTCAGCGGCGACCAGTATATCTACGATGCGTGGAACCGGCAGGTCGAGGTGAAGGATCAATTGGGCGATCCGATCGTCACGTACACCTACGACGCCCTGGGCCGCAGGGTCACCTCGACCCCTGATGGCGGGACGGCGACCAACTACTACTACTCAAACAATGACCAGGTGATCGAGGAGACCGACCACACCGGGGCGCTGGTGTACAACTACGTCTGGTCGCCGGCATATCCCGATGACATGGTCTGGCGGGCCGACAGCGGCGGAAGCATCATCTCGCCGCTCGCGGACCGGAACCACAACGTGGTGGCGATCGTCGATGACAGCGACCCGGCCAACGTCATCGAGCGTTACCAGTACGATCCGTACGGAAACATCACGTACGAGAACCCGGACGGGACCGTCAAGAGCACGCAGGCAAGCGATTACGGCTGGGTCTACCTCTTCCAGGGCAAGCGGCTCGATCCGAACACGATGCAGTACGATTCGCGGGCGCGGGTGTACAATCCGGCCATGGGACGCTTCGACCAGGAAGACCCCACCGGCTACAGCGACGGGATGAACCTGTACCAGATGGAAGGATCGAATCCGATCAACCGGCTGGATCCGATGGGGACGGCGATTATCTATCCGATCTCCCCGCCGAGTTTTGGCGGAGGCGGAGCAATTACGCCCGGCGGCGGCTTCGGCGGTGGTGGATTTGGCTTCGGTGGAGGTGGATTTGGCTTCGGCGGCGGTGGGGGCTTTGGCGGATTCGGTGGTTTCGGTGGGGGTGGCTTCGGCAGCGGGTTTGGCGGCGGCTTCGGCGGTGGAGGTAAGGGAAGTCCGACGGCGCCGACGACGTGCCCGAAGTGCTTGAATCCAGCCCATATGCCGGGCTTCATTCCGGGCAAGGGCCTGCCGATCAACATAGCCTTGGATAATCCGGTGTTCCCAAATGGGACGCCGGTGCCGGGCAATTGGATAATTGACCAGTTCCCCGACGGATACTATGCGCCACCCGCCGTTGGGCGGTGGCAGGGCGTCTCCCGGCTACAAGCCAGGCCCGGTGACAACGCCGAGGAGTGTTCGACTGTGGCAAATTGGACTCGCTGCTGGCGGGCTGACACTCATCACGGGCGGCCTGGCCGGCGGGGCCTTGGGAATATTCGGCGGTGGAGCGACCTTGGAGGGTGGGGCGGCCTTGGAGGGTGGGGCGGCGGATGCCGGCGCAGCATGCGACGCGTCGCCAGGCGCATGGGAACCGCCACCTTGGTATGGCCCCCAGAACCTGCCGGGACCGGATCCCTTCGATCCAGAGTTTCCCCCGGACTGGAAGATGTTGCCGCGCATTATGCCGGAGCCACCGGAACCGCCATACTGGCCGGAGTGGTATCCGCCATACGGTCCAAATTGAGGGACGTACATGGACGCTCCACCGGAATTGCAGCGTTTTCGAGAGCTTTTGCGAACCATGCATGCGCTTGGGTGCGCCAGTGTACCGGATCGTCACAGCAAACGGGAAGGAGACTATTGAATTATGGGGGACGCATTCAGCCTTCGCAAGGAATCCTGAAGATCATCACGAGATTGCGGAATCCCTTCGTGCGCGGGCGGAGTTCTGTTTTGCCCATAGTACGGATCGTATTATGCGACCGCGCGTTCCCGACCAGCTATATAGCAACGGTTCTGGCAAATGGGGTTTCGTGATCGGCTCGGGTGCGGTTAGAGCCGCAGGTTATGTTATCGCCGTCGTCTTGGTTGCTCGTAGCGAAGCGGAAGTGCAACATTACATTTCAGCGACCCACGAGCTCATGCAGGTCGGGAAACGCTGAACTCATCATGTCGAAGGCGAATGCCATAGGCGATGTTCCCGACGGCGAGTTGACCGGTTCGGCTACCGTGGACCAGACCTGGGGCCTGGATGCCCAGGGGAACTGGACCAGCGTGACCGACAACCTGACCAGTACCGAGACCGACAACTCCTTCAATCTCCAGAACGAGCAGACCGTAGCTGGGCCACACTACCAGTATGACGATGCCAACGGGAACCTGAAGGCGGATGGTGTCAGCGGCGACCAGTATATCTACGATGCGTGGAACCGGCAGGTCGAGGTGAAGGATCAATTGGGCGATCCGATCGTCACCTACACCTACGATGCCCTGGGCCGCAGGGTCACCTCGACGCCCAATGGCGGCAGCACCACCACGCTGGACAATTCAAAAGGGTCGCACATCGATAAAAGAGCTTTCGAGGCCGGAACGACGTGCGACCCATTTGATTGATCCACCGCATAACGGAATGCCGTTATCCCTTCTTCTCCGCCGGCGAGCCCACGCCCACATTTCAGCACGCCGCAACTGTTCCCACCGGCCCGACCGCAATAGCTGAACGTATTGCGCGTGATGTTGTCCAAGGCGCTCCAAGTCATCTGCGTATTCCTTCGCCGACGACGTTCGGCCATTACAGAAAAAGTGCGCACCGTCGTAAGCATAGTGTGGCTGCTCAGGCTTCAGGGCGAGGAAGTGTTGCGGGTTCGCATTCCGGACCGGCCAGTTTTTGTAAAAGACTTTGTTATCGTCCTGGCTATATAGACCGTTGACGAGCCGCCAGCGCCGCGGGTCGGCTCCCCGCAGCTTGTAGTGCTGATAGAACACGGCGCCCTTGTCGCGGCCGAACGAATTCTGTAGCGCGACAAACGATTTTGGATCGGCCCCAGTGACGCGATTGCCGTTGTGGTAAACGTTCTTCCGGTCACGTGCGAAGCCGTCTTCGAAGTTGTTTCCCAACGTGAGCGTCATTCCGCCGAGACCTGAATCGAGCACCTCAAAGGTCTTCGGATCCGCGCCGGCAATCCGTTTGGGACCGGCGAGGCAGGTCTTGCTATCCTTGGCGTAGAGGTTGTTCAGTGCCTGGAATGCCTTCGGGTCCAGCCCGCGCCGCTCGAACGCCCATCGATAGATGCGTCTGCCGTCGGTCGCCCAAGTGTTGAAGAAGACACGCGTTTTGCTCGGGTCGAGCTCAAGCTTCTTCCCCTCGCAGAACACAGCGTCTTGCGACCGCCAGAACGTTCCCGAAATCTGCTGATAGGTCGGCATGAGGAGGGCTAACGGACCGACGTTGATTGGCCGGCCCGGCACCGACCAGCTTTCGAATTACGAGGACCGTTCCGCCGGGCCGGTCCAGAGAACCCATGCAATCCCGCAGCCGATCCGCGACGATTGGCGGCGTCCCTTACCCCAGGAGGATTGCATGGGATACGCGACGATTCTCGGCCTGGACCTCGGCAAGTTCAAGAGCGTGTGCTGCGTGATGGACGCCCTCAGCGACCGCCACGCGTTTGAGACGCTGGCGAGCACGCCGGCGACGATTGCGGATCTGCTTGCACGGCACGCCGCATCAGCCAACGGCGAAGAGATTTTACTGGTGATCGAGACCTGCGACGCCGCCGGCTGGGTGCACGATGTCGGCTGCGCGACGCCCGGCGTGATGGTCACAGTCGTGCACACGCAGGGCGATGAACGCTGGAAGTGGCGCAAGGTCAAACGCAAGACCGACCGCGACGATGCGCTCAAGCTCGCGCGCCTGGCACGCCTGGGCGAACCGCCCCAGCCGCCGGTGCACGTGCCCTCGCCGCAGCGCCGCCAGTGGCGCCGGCTGATCATCCACCGCCGCGGCATCGTCAACCGCCGCACCCGCAGCCGCAACGCCATCCGCTCGATCTACCTCCAGCAAGGGCTGCAACTGGCGCGCGGCAACAAGCAGTGGACGCGCACGGCATCGCACAGCTCGCGGAAGATGCCCGGCCGATCGGCGACTGTACAATCGACGACCTGTGGCGCGGCCGGCTCCACGTCGAGCTGACCTTGATGAAAGCCGTCGACGATCAGCTCAAACTCATCGATACGAAGCTGGACGAACTCGCCCAGACCGAGTCGCGCATCGCGCTGCTGCAAAGCGTGCGTGGCGTGGGCCCGCGTCTGTCCGAGGCGGTCGTGCTACACCTGGGGGAGAACCCGCGGCGCTTCAAGAGCGGCGAGCAGATCGCCAACTTCGCCGGGACAATTCAAAAGGGTCGCACATCGATAAAAGAGCTTTCGAGGCCGGAACGACGTGCGACCCATTTGATCGATCCATTTATGTGGAGCGTTTTGATGCGAGCAGAGATTCTGATGCGGCTCTTTTTAGTGGTTTTTCTTTCGCTGGCTGGGGGTCTTATCCTCTGTCGATGCGCTGCGACAAACGGGCTAACGAGCGTGGCGAAGGTATTGCTTGGGTTCTGCGCGCTCCTTATGGCAGCACATCTGTCGGCAGGGTTGGCGAAACGGAACGAGCCCACGAGGGGGAACCGGAAAAGGGCCATGACTGATTGTCCTTGCGATGAAACAGCGGAGCCATAAAGATTTCCAGACAATTCAAAAGGGTCGCACATCGATAAAAGGACAATTCAAAAGGGTCGCACATCGATAAAAGAGCTTTCGAGGCCCGAACGACGTGCGACCCATTTGATCGATCCCAGAAATGACCACTCTCGTCCACGGCCCCGACGCGACCCAACAAGCCGTCGCCGCCAGCGAAGCCCTCTACGGCGGTGCCGTCGCCGAATTCACCGAGGCCACCATCGACGCCCTCGCCGCCAAGGTCCCCACCACCACCATTCCCCGCGCCAGTCTCGAAGCCGGCTGGCCCGCCATTGACGCCGCCGTCGAGACCGGCCTCGCCAAAAGCAAAGGCGAAGCCCGCCGCCTCATCGCCCAGGGCGGCCTCTATCTCAACAACAACCCAATCGCCGACGCCAACCACAAGCTCGACCTCTCCAGCCTCGCCACCAACTCCGCCCTGGTCCTGCGCAGCGGCAAAAAAACCTACCGCCTGGTGCGCATCACATAATCGCCTGAAGTCACTGGTTTGTGGCCACATTCACCATGACCTGCTACCCTTTCGCCGATAATCTCTATAGCAAGCTACGGGAGGAACGGTGCTGCGGGAGCAAGTCAAAACCTACATCTCAAGCCTCACCGACCCAGAGTTGATCGAATACGTCATGACCGGCCGCGCCTCTACGAAGCAGAGGCGGTGGACTACGCTCGGAAGCAACTCGACAAGCGCCAGATCCCCACTCAGCAAGCCGCGCAAATCCGTCAGGACATCATCGAAAAGCTGGCTGTCGAGGATGCGAAAGAGCTTGTCCCCCTGGCACGGCCGCTCAAAACCGCTCCAGTTGTTTGCGAAAACTGCGGCTGCGAGTCGCCAAGCAAGTTCGGCGAATACAATCAAAACATCGGTTTGATCATCGCACGCCGCTCGCGATGTTGGGCCGGTTACTTCTGCTCCCACTGCCATTGGCGGCTCTATTGGCAAAGCAGCCTGGTTACCTTGTTACTTGGTTGGTGGGGGTTCATTTCCCTGTTTCTTACGCCGATCGTAATTGAATAGCGCCGTCCCCGCTTCTTCAAGTGAGCATCGGCGGGTTCTGATGGGTGAGCTTTCTCCACAGCCAGTCGATCGCGTCGCGTTTGCTGAGCTTCAGGCTTCGCAACACGCTCATCAGGATCGCCTGCACGTTCGCTCCGCGGCGGGTGCGGCTGCCGCCCCATACCTTGCGGTTGACCACCGCGTACCGCATGGCGTGCTCGCCTCGCCAATTGGTGGCATCGATGCCGGTGTCTCGCAGGTAGGTGAACAACTGCCCGGCGTGGCGATAGAGGAATGCCGCCAGGCGTTCGTTGGCACGGTTGTGTTTACGAGCTTTGCACCTGTCGCCGATCAGCCCTGTGAGCTTGGTGGCATGAATCCGGGTCGACCGCAGGCTCCGCTCGTTGGCGTCGCGTTGGTCGCGGAGCAGCAGGCCGCGTTTGAGGATCGATTTGATCGTTGCCGGGAAGCGGGCGGCGCCGGGCGTGGCGGCCTCGATCATCTCGTCGCACCGCCGCAGCAGGTGGTTGTTGCATTGCTGATGTTTCGCCCGCGAGTAACGGTCGTAAGGACGCCACCCGTCGTGAACGAGCGTTCCGGAAAAGTCCTCGCCGATCAACTGGTCGGTGGCGTCGGCGCCGCGTGCGGAGTCGATGAGATAGGCGCACAGGTTGGGCGTGGCGGCGGCATGGAGCCAGGCTCCCAACCCGCCGATCCGCCAGCCGGTCTCGTCGCAGGTGACATGCTCGGCGACACGCATGGCATCGAGGATCGACTGGTAATCGGTTTGGCAGCGGCGGCCGATGGACTGGATCGCGTGGCAGACGCCGCCGGGCGTGACGTCCAGTTTCCAGAGCGTGCCGAACAGGTTGGCGATCTTTCCCATACTCAGACCCAGCGTCTTGTTCATGAAGACCATTGCGCCCGCGCCAGCGGACCGACCTGCGAGGCGCAGCAGCCGGTGGCGGTCGAGGTCTGCAGCGGGTGGGTCCCGCGCCGGCGTTTTCCGCAGCAGGCGCATCGTGCGACGGGAATCACAAAGCGGCGTACGACGGTGCGAATTTCGATATCGCGTTGGACCTGTTGGTCGATCGATTCGATGGCCGTCGAGCGGTCGCCGCAGTGCGGGCACGTCTCCGGCGGCGGCACGTCGATCACCTGGTCCGCCGACGAAGGCTCGGGCATGGCGCGAAAGACCGGCGACGTGCCGTAACCGTCCCCGCTCTTGCGGCCAGGCTTCTTGGGATCGGGCTTGGGCAGGCCTTTAGAAAACGGGGCCGCTTGGCGCTTGCCGCCACGATGACGACGGTTGATGAGATCTTCGAGTTCCGCGATGCGTTTGAGTGCCGCCGCCAGTTGTTTTTCCAGCTCGGCGATCCGCGCGTCTCGCGGGTCAGAGCAGTCGGGAGGCTTGGTCGAGTCATCCATGACCGGCGCGGTATATCACAAAAAACGCCAGGGCGCGAATTTTTCGGCGCTATTCAATTACACCTATTCATTCGCCCTCATAATATCTTCTTCACGATGTCGGCAAACACCTGCGCGACTACCACTATCAGAATTACATAAAATATCCACGTATTGCTGCCATATCCTATAAAACAAAGCGCAGCATACCCGATAGCCACGGCAATGCGCCAGAAGCTGAATTAGGATGGATAATCGCTGTGCATTCATTGCTAAACAAGATACGAACCAACCATCGCTGCTGTATTAATCTGCTCGAAAAGAGGTATCGGCGACAGATGTATCACAACGTAAATCACCAATAAGCCATTGGATTGACACCGTTGTCGGGATAGCCCATGGGCATTGGATTGGGGCTATTCGGCTCTACGCCACAGTAGATCGTGCAAATCAGCCCGGCACTAAGCACATATGTACCACTAACAGCCCACGGTGCCAGTTTCTCGATGCCAGCAATGATGCCGGCAGCAGCGGGTCCGGTGCCAAAGAGAGTTAACGTCGTCATACAGCTTGACATACAACTCTTAAAGTTGCACCGTGGCACCGTCGGAGTGGACTTGCCGTTCGCGCCTTGCCCGCCTGGAGCGCCTGGAGCGCTCGCTCCACCTCCTCCACCGAAGCCGCTACCGCCACCCCATCCTCCACCCCCTCCGCCACCTCCTCCTCTGCCAGAGAAACCTGTGCTTCGGCCGCCAAAACTCGGCGGGGAGATCGGATAGATAATGGCCGTCCCCATCGGATCCAGCCGGTTGATCGGATTCGAGCCCTCCATCTGGTACAGGTTCATCCCGTCGCTGTAGCCGGTGGGGTCTTCCTGGTCGAACCGTCCCATGGCCGGATTGTACACCCGCGCCCGCGAATCGTACTGCATCGTGTTGGGATCGAGCCGCTTGCCCTGGAAGAGGTAGACCCAGCCGTAATCGCTTGCCTGCGTGCTCTTGACGGTCCCGTCCGGGTTCTCATACGTGATGTTCCCGTACGGGTCGAGGAGCCTGCAAGAGGGACAACAAAGAACAGGTGGCATAAGGACTTGAAGGATTCATGTCGATATGGTAGATTTGCCATAATGGCCAAGGATGACCCGGTAGAGCCCAAGCCCGTCCATTGGGTGGGCAGCAGCCACGACGATCTCCGCCTTCTACCGGAGGAAGTAACCCGGGAAATCGGCTATGCACTCTGGTTTGCGCAGGTGGGTGATAAGCATCCATCAGCGAAACCGCTCAAGGGGTTTAAGGGTGCCGGCGTGTTGGAAGTCGTAGAAGATCATGCCGGTGACACCTATCGCGCGGTGTACACCGTCCGCTTTGCAAAGGCAATTTACGTGCTGCACGTGTTCAAGAAGAAGAGCAAGCGTGGCATTAAGACGCCCAAGCACGAGGTCGAGTCAGTCGAAGCTCGTCTCAAGTGGGCGGAAGCGGATTACAAACAATGGCTAAAGGAGAAGAGCAATGAAGGCACACCGAAACAATGAGACCAAGGGCGAACGACGAGTGACGCGTGGAAGCGGAAACGTCTTCGCTGACCTGGGCTTTAAGCAGAGCGAAGCCGCGGAACTCGAAGTTAAGGCGGAGCTCACGCGACAAATCCATCACCGTATCGAATCACTCGGCTTAACCCAGGTAGAAGCGAGCGAGCGACTGGGGGTTAGCCAACCAGACGTGTCTAAGCTTATGAACGCAAAGTTCACGGGATATTCGACCGATCGCCTGATCGCTTTACTCAATGCGCTCGAAGTGGACGTGGATATTGTTGTGCGGCCGCGGAAGCACAGCCGACAGCACAGGCCCGGCGTTGTGCGAGTCCGCGAAGGGATGGCCGCAGCATAAGAGCGCGGTGTGCCGCAGGTTTAAAGGTGACTCCTTTCATCGCGGTTCTCAGAGTCATTGCCCGAATGCAGCATCACGCCGCCTCGCGGTAGTAATGATTCAAGAGGCCACCGAGAAACGCCTGCTTGCAAACGACGCCAGGCGCTGGCGCAACGTCCATTGGCGGCGGCGACGCAAACTGGGATCAATCAAATGGGTCGCACGTCGTTCCGGCCTCGAAAGCTCTTTTATCGATGTGCGACCCTGATTGAATTGTCTACGTGGGGCAGGGGAAGCATGAGGAACTGCTGGCCGGGTGCGAGACGTACCAGCAGTTGTATGAGAGGCAGTTGGTGGGGGCGGCGGGGTGAGAGTTGTTAGTTGCTGGTTGCTAGTTGTTTCGGGTACGGCGGAGCTTCACGTCGCTGCTGGGGTTTTGGAATCGCTGTTGACGTGCGCAATGGGGAAACCATGAGCGGGCTGCATTTCCTGACTTGCGTGGGCGGTGCGCTGACGGATCAGGAAGACGGTGTAGTGCCATAGCTGTCCCGGTGTGAGGCCGGCGCGGGGGGCGATTTCACGGGCGATGTCGTGGATGTTGGCGCCCGCGTGAAAGCGGTCGACGATTTCCTGACTGAACGGGGCGGCGCGGGAGAGGACGGATTCATCCAAACGCGGGCGCTGGGCGTTGCGCGGGGCGACAGGAAGGAAAATCATGCACGCGAGATAGATTGTGTTGCTGATCAGATAGATCGGCGGTAATTGAATAGCGCCGAAAAATTCGCGCCCTGGCGTTTTTTGTGATATACCGCGCCGGTCATGGATGACTCGACCAAGCCTCGCGACTGCTCTGACCCGCGAAGACGCGCGGATCGCCGAGTTGGAAAAGCAACTGGCGGCGGCACTCAAACGCATCGCGGAACTCGAAGATCTCATCAGCCGTCTTCATCGTGGCGGCAAGCGCCAAGCGGCCCCGTTTTCTAAGGGCCTGCCCAAGCCCGATCCCAAGAAGCCTGGCCGCAAGAGCGGGGACGGTTACGGCACGCCGCCGGTCTTTCGCGCCATGCCCGAGCCTTCGTCGGCGGACCAGGTGATCGACGTGCCGCCGCCGGAGACGTGCCCGCACTGCGGCGACCGCTCGACGGCCATCGAATCGATCGACCAACAGGTCCAACGCGATATCGAAATTCGCACCGTCGTACGCCGCTTTGTGATTCCCGTCGCACGATGCGCCTGCTGCGGAAAACGCCGGCGCGGGACCCACCCGCTGCAGACCTCGACCGCCACCGGCTGCTGCGCCTCGCAGGTCGGTCCGCTGCGCGGGGCGCAATGGTCTTCATGAACAAGACGCTGGGTCTGAGTATGGGAAAGATCGCCAACCTGTTCGGCACGCTCTGGAAACTGGACGTCACGCCCGGCGGCGTCTGCCACGCGATCCAGTCCATCGGCCGCCGCTGCCAAACCGATTACCAGTCGATCCTCGATGCCATGCGTGTCGCCGAGCATGTCACCTGCGACGAGACCGGCTGGCGGATCGGCGGGTTGGGAGCCTGGCTCCATGCCGCCGCCACGCCCAACCTGTGCGCCTATCTCATCGACTCCGCACGCGGCGCCGACGCCACCGACCAGTTGATCGGCGAGGACTTTTCCGGAACGCTCGTTCACGACGGGTGGCGTCCTTACGACCGTTACTCGCGGGCGAAACATCAGCAATGCAACAACCACCTGCTGCGGCGGTGCGACGAGATGATCGAGGCCGCCACGCCCGGCGCCGCCCGCTTCCCGGCAACGATCAAATCGATCCTCAAACGCGGCCTGCTGCTCCGCGACCAACGCGACGCCAACGAGCGGAGCCTGCGGTCGACCCGGATTCATGCCACCAAGCTCACAGGGCTGATCGGCGACAGGTGCAAAGCTCGTAAACACAACCGTGCCAACGAACGCCTGGCGGCATTCCTCTATCGCCACGCCGGGCAGTTGTTCACCTACCTGCGAGACACCGGCATCGATGCCACCAATTGGCGAGGCGAGCACGCCATGCGGTACGCGGTGGTCAACCGCAAGGTATGGGGCGGCAGCCGCACCCGCCGCGGAGCGAACGTGCAGGCGATCCTGATGAGCGTGTTGCGAAGCCTGAAGCTCAGCAAACGCGACGCGATCGACTGGCTGTGGAGAAAGCTCACCCATCAGAACCCGCCGATGCTCACTTGAAGAAGCGGGGACGGCGCTATTCAATTACGAATAGGTGACCTGCTCAAATCTCTGGGAAAAAACCAAAGAAATTCAAAAGGGGTCGCGAAGGCTCTGCCTCGACCCTCTGAATCGCCACATTTTCCCAGGCGCGCGTTTTTCACAACTCGTGTAGATCCTGGGGGATGTTGACCTGCAAATCGCCACGGAAGGTGATGCTGGCGGCATTCGCGCTTGGTAGCCAAACCCTGCCGATGCACACGAGCAAATTCAGTCGCAAAGACTTCTCCCCAACTGTTCGCCTGCCTCGTCGTCCGCGAACAGCAACGTAAAAGCTACCGCGAGGCCGAGGCGCTCCTGCGTGACAGCGAGCCCTGGTGCCGGGCTATCGGTATGAAAAAGGTGCCGGACCGCAACACGCAACGGTTTTACTCCAACCAGGGGCAGGTGGTCGAGGAGACCAACGGCGCCGGCACGACCACCGAGCACTACGTCTGGAGCCCGGTGTACGTGGACGAGATGCTCTGGCGCAAGCATTCTCCGACACCGCCACCACCTCCAATCCGCCTGCGCACCCAAATCCACTCCCGCCCGGCAGTTGCGAAGATTATTCAGTCATCCCTAAAATTTACTTGACATAAAACCTAACTTACTGCTAACATGCGCCCGTGGTTGGACAACGCCGATTGAGTAAGGTGCTCACTCCGCTGTCAAACCGCCTGTCTGGTCCGCAGAAAGGCGAGCCATGCTCGTCAGTAGCGCAATTTTCACCAGGATGGTCGGCAAGTACGATGGTGCCGTCATCATGCCCAACGGTTCGGCAACCGTGGCACGCGTCAACGTCGTTCCGGCCAATCCCAAAACACCCGGCCAGGTGGCTGTGCGTCAGGCGTTTGTCGCCACCACATCCGCCTACAGGAATCTCACCCTCGCCCAGCTCGACGCCTGGGAAGCGGCCGCGGCGACCGTCACCGCCAGCAATGCCCTGGGCATTCAGTACACGCTTCATGGCTTGCAGCTCTTTCAGAAGGTCAATGCCCTCCGTCAGTGGTTTGGCCTCGATGTCAAGCTGACCCCGCCCAATCCGCTCACCGGTCCCAACCGGATCGGCACGGATTACGACACCGCCGCCGATGGTGCGGCGATCAACTGGACGTGGCCCGCCGGTGACCCATCCGACCCGTTCTTGAACACGGGCCAGGTGCGGATCTACGTGGCCAGCCGCCCCATCACCGTCCGCCGCATGGCCGGTTCGTGGGACAGCCACACCGATTTCCTCTCCGGCGTTGCCCATGTCGATCCCGGTGCCACCGGTTTTAACAAGAGTGCCGCGGCACCGACGCAGCGTGTGTTCTACCGCTGCATCGCCACCGGGAAGAACGGCGAGATCATCGACGCCATCCAGAGTTCATTCCTCGCGGCATGAACCTGAACGATTGACCCTCACGTGCCGGCGGGCAGGCGATCGGCCCGCCGGCACACCCCTTCAAATTTCAGCCAATGGAGCAATTATGCGCACCGCATCCTGCATCTTCACCACCGTCCTGATCGTGGCAACCGCCCTTGCCGTCCTTGCCATCGGCTGCACCGACCAGCAGCGCGACGCCGCCGACCAGATCATCGGCGCCACCACACAAGCGGTACAGGCCCCGCCGATTGCCAATGCCTATCCGCCCGTTTCCAACGCGATCTCGTCGATCGTGGTCGTCCTCGGCATGCTCGCCCAGAACATCATTCATGCCCTGCGCGAGCAATCCACCGCCCGGGCCATCGCCGCTACCGGTAAGTCCGCAGTTCCGGCGATCCCACAACCCGCGGCCTCCTGACGCCGCAGAATCGTCTCGGCCGCCCCGGTTCGGAAACGCGGACCCCGTTCCGGGGCGTGCTTTTTCACGCCCCCGGCCCTCTTGGCATCTCATTCAACCGCGACTTGAGTCAACGATGCATCACGCATCCCCACCGCCAAATTCTGATTGCCGCCCGTCCGAAGCGCCGATACTATTGCCTATACGGATTTGTTCTGCGGTGTTCGTGCTTGGAGGCACTGATTTGGTTAAACCGATAAGCAACCCTCGGGGATAGCCGCCCGGCGTGACGCATGCCCGCTTTGACGGGAAGCGGATCGCCGGGAGCAGCGGGAGAAACCTCCCGATTCCGGCATATCACCCACCTACTTCAAGGGTTTGACTAAACCGCTTTCACACGGCTCATGTGGATCTGTCCGTATCTGTGCCCGCAGCCGACTTTGGTGCGGGCGCTTTTATTGGGCCGCTCATGGTTGTGGCGTGAGTTCGAACAGGCGAATGGGTGTGGGGCGTGAGGGGACGGTTTCGCTGAACTGATGGACCTGCCACGGTCGGTTGGCGATCCAGGCGAGGAACTGTTCTCCCGTCTGGCGGCCCGGCTCGCCCAGCAGGACTCGGCCACCGCAGGCGAGGTGGCCAAGCCAGAACGTTTCGAGCCATTCCCACTGGGAGCGCTCATAAAGGATGTCGGCCCCCAGGATCAGATCGAAGCGCTCGGACAGCCGGTCGTGTCGCCAGTCGAGTCTGCGGGCGCGGACCCGCTCGGCGTACGGTAGGCTGTTGAGCCTGGCAAACAGCAGTGCATCGGGCTCCAGATCAGCAAAGCAGACAGCCGCACCCAGGTGTGCTGCGACACACCCCGCCAGCCCCATCCCGCAGCCCAGATCGAGTGCGGATTGGCCGTCCAGCCGGCCAGGCAGGAGTCTGAGGAGATATTGAGCGATACCGATGGAACTATCCCAAAGCTCGGCCCAGTACGGGAGGCGCAGGGGGGCCCGGTCCGGCCCGCACGCTTGAGGCGGGTCGCCGGCTTGGGCGGCGGCTTCGAGCACGACATCCGGATCGGCGATGCGTGTGAAGGGGAGTTTCAGGGGCCCAACCGTCAGCTTGACGTCAAGAATTTCATGCCGTCGGCAGAGCCGCTGGCGGAGACCGTGGCCATAAGCAGCCGGATGGGCTTGTGCGACAGGAGGCGGCACGCTGAGCCGATCATAGGACGGGGTAGCGGGTACTCGAATGGCGGTCTGCGTTAAGATGGGCAATCAAGGGGCGGCGAAACCGGTGAAATTCAGTAAATCTCCCGAGTTCTAAGTCCATGCTTAGTCATATTTTTTCGGCGTTTTTATTTTCCAAATCAAAAAGCTGGGGTATAAACATAGGCATAGGACAGCGGTTGTTGGGCTGTCCGCTCAATTCGCGGTTTGGAAGGCATGGGCTGGCATCAGTGGCTGGCTTGGCAGATCAGTTGTGAGCACCTCGATGATGTCGGTTTGCAAGTCAAGGCGATTTGGGCTCGATAAATTTTGTTCTTGGCATTTGCATCGTTTGGGTTATACTGGAACCGGAAGGGCTTAAAAGCCTGGAAGGGCTGTGTTCTTAAGTACAAGGCTTAGCCAGTCTCAAGTAGATCTGCGCTATACGTAGAGGGAGAGACTCCTATGCGTCTTTCACGCAATGCAGTTCAGAAGGCAGTTGCTGGTGTGATCATGGGCGGCGGAATGGCTTTCGCCAGCACGGCACATGCCGGCATCGTTTATGACCTCCGGTTTGCTGATGGTTCGCACACGGCGACAAATCCAACCACCGGTACTTACCACTTGCAGCTTTGGGTTCAGTTGACGGGAACGGACACCGATCACACGAACGAGTCACTCTTGAACTCCTATGTCACGATCGAGAGTACCCAGGTCGGTGGCGGTGCCATTACCAGTGGCGGTATGGCCAACGGAGCGACTGGAACCCCCTGGTGGACCGTGTCTGGACAGACTCGTCCCGGAAGTGGCAGCGACCTGAATGGCGATGGGATTGTGGACTGGGGCTCGACTTCCACGGACCTCGTCAATACAAACTACATGTTTGCCCGTAGTGCGTTTGCTGCAGCCACGCAAGGCGGTAACTCCTTCGCAAGTGGTGATGCCGTGGACTCGCATACTTGGGAATTTGAGATCGCCACATTCGACGTGAATGTTACGGGTCTGGGTGGCGGCTCCACGTTCTTCAATGTAGTTAAGCCGAACGCGACGGTGAGCGGTCAAGGGCCTGCGTACTACATGGCCGGCAACATTGACAACCCGAACTTGGCGACCACGACGAATTATGTGGTGGATCCAAACACCAATCTTCAGACTTATTCCCAGAGCCAGGGCGTGGCGTTTGTGGTCCCAGAGCCGGCAAGCCTCAGCTTGCTGGGCCTTGGAGCCTTGGGCCTGCTTGGTCGTCGTCGCAAGGCTTCCACGAAGTAAAGCCCTCGACTTCCACTCTACGATAGTTCCTGCACGGCTTGCGTTGCCGACGCAAGCCGTGCTTATATTGCGCCGCGCGGTGACCGCAGAAGAACATGGCCTGGATCGAAAAGGAACTCGACGCCGCTCTGGCCGAGCATCAGAGGGGAGAATGGGCCCAGGCCCAGAAGCGCTACCGTCACGTCCTGTCGCAACAGCCGAACCATCCCGACGCCCTGCATTATCTCGGGCTTGCTTTGCATCAGGCGGGAGAGCGTCAGGAAGGGCTTGCCCTCTTGCAGCGGTCGGTTGAGCTTTGCCCGGGCGTTGCCATATTCCAGTACAACCTCGGAAAGGTGCTGGTGGCGGAACACAAGAGCGACGAGGCGATCGATGCGCTGAGCCAATCGGTTCGCCTGAATCCGCATCTCCACGATGCCTGGTGTGAACTCGGGGGGAGGTATCGCGCCCAGGGGCGGCTCGACGAGGCGATGCAGGCATTTGCCAAGGGGGCGCTGCTGGCACCAACTGAAACGTCCGCCAGCGCATTCCTCTATACGCTCTGGTTGTCGCCGCGCTATGCCCCCGCCCAGGTCTTTGCGGAACACCGGCGCTGGGCTCAGCGCTTTGCCGATCCCCTGAGCCGCGCCCCCGCAGCCCACCGCAACGAGGCGCTCAATCGATCGCCGGCTGCGGATAGGATACGTTTCTCCGGATTTCCGCAAGCATGTGATCGGGCGCTACATTGCGCCGATCCTGGAGAATCACGATCATTGCCGATTCGAGGTGATCGCCTATTCGAACAGCACCAGGACCGATGCCATGACCGATCGCATCCGCGGCTGCGTCGATGGCTGGCGGGATGTGTGCAGTCTCACGCACGATCAGCTTTGCGATGCGGTCCGGGCCGATGCCATCGACATTCTGGTGGATCTGACGAGTCATACCGCGGGCAATCGGCTGATGGCCTTTGCCCGCAAGCCGGCCCCGATTCAGGTAACGCATCTCGGGTACCCGGCCACCACGGGGCTGGCGGCGATGGATTACCGGGTAACGGACCGCTTTCTGGACCCGCCGGGAATGACCGAGGCGCTGCACACGGAGAAGCTGGTGCGGCTGCCCGGCTCATACTGGACCTACCCCGTCCCCGCAACCTTGCCCGACCTCGCTGCGCCCTGCGCGGCAGACAACGGTCATGTCACCTTCGGCTCCCTCAACAGCTTCGCGAAAATCACAGACCGGGTATTGAAATTGTGGAGTCGAATCCTTGAGGCCGTACCCGGATCAATCCTGCAGTTGCATCTGCCGGGACTGGCGGCAAACAACCAGGCCGTTATGCGGAGAATCGAACGAAGCGGGATTGCCCGCGTCCGCGTGGAATTTGAAGATTTTCAGCCGCTGGAGGCGCACTTGCGGACATACCAGCAGATCGATCTGGTTCTGGATCCCTTCCCTTACCCGGGACACACCACCAGCCTCGATGCGTTGTTCATGGGTGTTCCGGTGGTGACCCTGAGCGGTGCAACGCCGATCTCGCGCGCGGGCGTATCTCTCTTGAACAACATTAACCTGACGGAACTGATTGCGGACAACGAACAGGAGTATCTGAACATCGTGACGACGCTGGCGGCTGATCTGCAACGACTGGCATCGCTGCGGCGCGAGCTGCGCGGCCGGTTTATGTCCAGCCCCCTGGCCGATGCCGCCGGCGCCGCGCGGGCACTCGAGCGCGCGTTTCGGATCATGTGGGAGCGGTGGTGCCGTGGCGAGCAGCCGGCACCCATCGACCTGTAAGCCGGCCGCTGGCCAGTGACTGCAAAACCGCCCCGGCGTAAGATCGTGCGGTTTCAGGTGGAACGTTTGGAGACGACTATGCGTTGGACGCTGCTGATGGTGATTGTGGTGGGCCTTGCAGGGTTTGCGGGGTGTGGGACGGCGAAGCTGGACACGGGGTATGAGCCTCGGAAGCTGGGGGCATCGGATGCGATGCGGCGGAGCTACTATGCACCGCCCTTTACGCCGGAATCGCAGGTTTCGGATCTGGACAAGCCTGATTATGAGCGGAAGCACGCGCAGCAGTAAGGGGTGTTATGGGTCTGGGGAAGGAAAGACGGCGGGACGTGCCGATTGTTGGCGGGCGCGTAGAAAGATCGCTTGGCGCGGGCTACTGTTTGCCGAGGTGAGGACGTTGCCACCGATCAAGCCCTGCGCATTTATCGATGCGGTTCAACCGCTTTTGGAGCGGCAGGACCTGCCAGGATTGCTATCGCTCTTGAAGACGCACTGGACGAGCGATCAGATTCGGGCTCTGCTCAAGGGGGATCACTTGGATGCCAAGAAGGTGGCGCTGCTGGCACTGGGGTACGTGGGGACGGCGTGTTGCCTGCCTGAGTTGGCGGCTCAGCTTTGCGATTCGGATCCGGTGGTAAACGAGCTGGCGGAGCACGCACTTTGGTCGATATGGTTTCGGATGGGGTCGCCGCCGGCCAATCATGAGCTGGCGCGCGGGCGCAAGCGTTGGGGCGGCGGGAATTCGAGCACGCAATAGGGCATTTTACAAGGGCGTTGGAGATCTCTCCTGATTTTGCGGAAGCATATAACCAGCGGGCGATCGCACACTATCTTCAGGAGCATTGGGAAGAATCGATTGCCGATTGCCGGCGGACGATCGAGCGCATGCCGTTTCACTTCGGGGCGCTTGCGGGGATAGGACATTGCTATGCACATCAGGGGAAGCTATCGCGGGCAATCTCATCGTATGAGAAGGCGCTGGAAGTGAATCCACATCTCAGTTGTGTCCGGCAGACGATTGCGGAACTCAAAAGGCGGGTCACAGCAGGGGAGGATGTGGAAGGATAGGGCTGGGAAGCTCCAAGAAAGGAGCAAAAAGGCGAAGGGAAAAAAGGGCGGTACAATAACGGTACGTGAGGCGGAAGCTTCGAGCTTGTGAGCGGTTCGTGCGTGTGGCGCATCGGAGGGTGGTGGTGCCTGCGCTGATTGAAGGCGCGGGGATCGGGGCAGGGGTGGCGTCGGTGTTGGGGGCGGTCCTTGTGGGAGTGATGATGATCGAGAGGAAGGGGGCGTGGGAATTGGCGGTGGGTGTACCAGTATTGGGAATGGTTGTGGGGCTCGTGTGGGGACTGATCAAGCGGCCGACGGAACTGGGCGTGGCGGCAGAGGCGGATCGTCAACTGCACTTGGATGACCTGCTGGGGACGGCGCTGCTCGTGCTGCGGGGTGATACCAGTGATGGGTGGAGTCAGAACGTGGTGGCGCTGGCGGATTCGGCATGTGCGAGGCTGTCGCCTGGGACGCTGCTGATGAATCGGCTGGGAGCGCGGACTTGGGGAGGAATTGGGGTTTCGGCGGCGCTATTGATGACGCTGGGCGTGATGTCGCTGCTGCCGAGTAGGTCGGAGGCGTGGAATGAAACGAATGGCGGCGTGGAAAGAGTATCGTTGACGCCCGGATCGCGAGAGCCACGGAAAGATGTGCGCTGGCGAAGAAACGGACCGCGATCTTAGCGAACAGACTGGCAAATCATGGAACGAGCGCAGTGCTGAGGAGGAAGGGCCTGCGGAGAGTCGCGCTCAGGGCCGAAGCGAAGACGACGCCTCATCGCGCACTGGCGAGGGATCGGCCGCGGGCCGCACGAGCGATCTCAACGCTGAAACGTTGCGGACCACCACCAACACTGGGCAGCGATGGGAGAATGGGGGAGATGCGTCGGTGGCTGCAGGTGGGGCGAGCGGCACGGATGCTGGGGTCGGTAGCGATATAGCGGGAACGGCAGGATTGAATACCTCGCAGCAGACGCCGGTGTGGCGACATGACGATTGGTCGCAGCGGCGAAAAGACGCGCTGGATGACGTGCGATGCGGGCGCGTTCCCGACGCCTATACGCCCGTGATTCGCGAATACTTTGACCAGAAGGTAAACTGAACTGGTCGCTGCCGGGCCCGGTACCGGCGAACTGTTGGGTGAGCGGACTCTCGAGTATCGAATGGCGTCCGCTGAATGAATGAAATTGTTTAGGTCCATGATCAGACTCTGTTTGGGGCGTGTTTGCAAAAGTGGACGCTTGACGACGAGATTTGATAATCTGAAGGATTGTGTGGTGGCCTGATCGGCCACGCTGAGGAGTGATCGCTGCAGTCCGGGAGTCTGCCCGGCGCTTGCGGCGAATGGTTATGGAAGACGCGTTTGGTGATGTTGGCGGTTCTGCTATGAGCCGAAGTACTGATTCTGCCGCCAGTCCGAGGGAGGATTCCGATCAGAGCACCGGATATGTCTGTCCATTCTGCGGGCTGGCAACCAGCGAGGAACGGGACGAGGAGGCCGCCTGCCCGCGCTGTGGCATGAACGACACGCCCGCTACCCGCAAGGCGACCAAAGCGCGGATCGGGCCTTGGCATGTCCGGCAGATGAAGAATCCCTGGGCGCCGGGGATGCGTTGGGAGACGTTGATGGCGCTGGTTCGGCGGGGACAGGTGACGGCGAATTCGATCGTGCGCGGGCCGACAACGCACCAGTTGTGGCGCCGCGCCAGGCGGGTGAAGGGGCTGAGCCGGGAATTCGGAGTCTGCTACAGCTGCGGCGAATCGATCGAGAAGGATGCGAACCTGTGTCCGCATTGCAATCGGCTGCAGGAGCCACCGGCGAGTCCGGACATGCTGCTGGAGACGCGGGAGTTGGTCAAAACCGGCGTGTCGCGCGAACGGGACGAGATTGCTGGAGTGTCGGGCGAAGCGAACGTCGGCGCAGGGCGGGACGCGACGCTTCCGGAGCGATCGGCCCCACGGCCGCCAATTCCGGTGATGCGAAGCGCGGCGGCGACGATGGAGATGCCGCGTCCCGCGTCGGATGAGGATGATGCGCTGCTGTCGGCGAGAGAGCTGGCGACGGCATTCAAGCTGGATTTTTCACCGCGGGGTACGAAGCGCCGATTGCGCAACCGAATGAGTACGAAGCTACTTGCGGTGTTGCTCTTGTGCGGAATCATTGCAGCGCTGCTGTATGTGAGGCCGGAGATCGGGACGTCAGCATGGGATTGGGTGCAGCGGCAGTATCAATCGCTACGAGGGTACCAAGGTTCGGCGCACTCGCAGATTCCAGCGGCGAAGACCGCTGACTTGGCTCGCAAACCGGCGAAGACGCCGATCAGTTCTGTAGCGACCAAACCCAAGCCGGCGACCGAGCTTCGAGCCGGGCCGATGCCAATGCCGATCATGGAACAACCGCGGACAAAGACCGCGGAGACAGCGATTCCGGCAAAGGCGGTTTCCCTTCCGACGAATGTGGCGATGCCGAAGAGCGAGGCTTCTGCTCATTCAGCGACTGGGGCTGCCGAATCCGTTCCGATGGCGCCGGTGAAGCCCGCGGCGGTACCGGCGACGACCGCACCCGAAGTCGATCCCGTGGATGAGGCGCACATGCTGTGGAGTAAGGCCATCGACGCGGAGGCAAATAAGGATTTTGTCGAGGCGGTGAAATGCTACGAGAAGATCAAGAAGCTGCCGGCTCATGCGCAGCCGGCGGGCGTGGATCTGCGGCTGCAGATGGCGAAGAAGCAGTTGCCGTAACGCGCAATTCGACGCGAACGATTCGATGAAGCGATGACCAATGGCGACGCGCAAGCTGCGGTGGAGCAAGTGCCGCCGGGAGCTTGGGCGGTGGGGATAAGCGGCGGTGCGGACAGCTTGGCGCTTCTGGCGCTGTTGCGGGAGCGGGGCGAGCTGTCGCTGCAGGTGGTTCATCTCGATCATGAAACGCGCCTCGGGGCGAGTGCTCTGGACGCGAGATTTGTCGAACGGGTGGCGCGGGAATGGGGATTGGAATGCACGCTTGCGCGGCGAAGCGAGATCGAACCTACAATGGAAGCCCTTCCGCGAAATCGGGCAGCACGGTATCGAGCCGTGCGCATGGAGTTGTTTCGGCGCATGATGGTAGAGAAACAGCTTCTGGGTGTAATTCTTGGACATCATGCGGATGATCAGGCGGAAACGGTGTTGCAGAGGCTCTTGCGCGGATCGGGATTGACCGGGCTGCGCGGGATGGAGAAGTGTACGACGATTGGGGGGATGACAGTGCTGCGGCCATTGCTGCAGGTTCGACGGGAATCGCTGCGCGCGATGCTGCGCGAGCGAGGGATCGGTTGGCGCGAGGATGCGAGCAACCGGGCAATGGATCAGCAACGGAACCGGGTGCGGCGGTTGCTTGCGGAGCATCCCGGGCTAACTAAGGCGATGCTCAGGCTCGGGCGCGCCAGCGCCAGATGGGTGGAGTGGCTGGAGTCGCGGGCACCGAAGCTGGAAGAGTCTTTCACGGCGGCAAAGTTGGCGCAACTGCCGCCGGTGGTTGCAGAGTTTGCGGCGCGACGATGGCTGGCGGAACGGTCAGGGTATCGAAGAGAAATTCCGCAGGCGGCGGCGGCGCGGTTGGTGCAGATGGCCGTGGATGCGGCGTCGCCGAGCCGGTGGAATTTCCCCGGGGGGATTCTCGTGCGGCGGCGCGGCGGACGGATTTCAGTGGCTGCAGTCTGATGCTGCCTAATGAAGTTCTGTTGTGGTCTTCGTGGTAGGCGGCGTCGAGGGTGCTGTCGCCGAGGGGCGGGTTAACTGCACATAAAAGTCGAGCATGCGCACGCCGGGGCTGAGGACCGCGGCATGCTCGATGAATTTCCTGGCGAGTTGACGGTTGCCTTTGGCCGCCTGCACCACGGCGGAGTCGATCCAGAGCTTGGGGTAGTCCGGCTGCATCCGGCGGGCTTCGGCGAGCACGTGCTCGGCGCGATCGTACTGGCCGCGATCTCGCAACTCCTCGGCGAGGAGCAGGTGCACGCGCAGCGATCTGGGCGTTTGCGCGGACGTACTCGTAGAGACGTAAGCGGTCGTTCCATTGCCAGGCGTAGGTCACAGTGCGGAGCGAGAGCAGGATCACGATGACGCTCACCGCGGGTACCAGAATCGTGCGCCGAAGCCTGGCCAAGAGCCAAGCGATGAGGATGCAAATGAAGATCGAGGGGATGTACATCAGGCGCTCGGCGAAATCGACCCCGATGAGGGTGGGGATGTTGGAGACGACGCCGTAGAAGATCCCAAAGGCCAGCAGACAGAAGGCAACCAGCCAGCCGCGGCGGATGACCGCTGCGCCGAACGCGATCAGCCACACGGCTGCCGCGATGAAACCGAGGTACAGGTATGGATCGCGCGGTGAGACGTGGGGCATGATGACTCGCGCGCCATAGTCGAGCGAGAGGTGGACTGGTGCGAACAGAAGTGCGATGTAGCGTCCAAAGAGAGCGAGGGGGAGAAGAATGCGATCGGGACCGGTACTGCGCAGGACAGGGTTGATTGTCCAGTCGAGAAAGCTGCGGTCCCACCAGAATTTGAGGATGTTTTCGCGAAAGATGATATAGCCGGCGAGCGTCCAGGTGAGCAGCATGATCAACGCGAGTCGCCCGGCTCGCTCGTCCGGAGGATCTGGCGGCCGCTTTGGCTGCACAAATCTCCGGAGCGGCCAGGCGAGCGCCAGTGCGAGCGGCAGAAGCATGCCCTGTTCCTTGCTGAGCAAGGCGAGAATAAAACAGCTCCAGATGGCGAAGGCTCGGGCGACCGTCATCGGCTTTCGCAGGAGCAGAACGAGGCCGAGGATAATGCCAAGTCCGCAGGCGAGCTCGGCGCGTCCGACGATGTTGGCGACGGCTTCAACGTGGATTGGATGGGCGGCGTAGACGATGCCCGCAATGAGGGCGATGCGCGAACCGGCAAGGCGCCGGGTGAACTCGGCGACACCCGCGCACGTGCCGGCAAAGAGCAGCAGATTGACCAGGTGAAACAACCAGGCGCGGCTGTCGCTGTTGCCATGCAGCCACCACTGGATTGCATAGCTCATTGAGACCAGTGGGCGGTAGAGGTTGTCCGGGCCGCCGTTGAAGTAGTCTTTGGTCCAATACTGGCCCCACTGGGCGGGATGGGCCAGGCGGGGATCGGTGCCGACGATGTAGCGATCGTCGTACACGTAGGTTCCGCCGAGAGTAAGGGAGTAGAGCGACAAGGCAACCAGCGCCGAGATCAACGCCGGGCGCCAGTCGCGGCGCAAGTCAGCCATCTATAAGATGTTATCCGGCAAGCGCGTGCAAGTCGCGGCAGAGCGGAGACGAGCTGCAAGGATATGGCAATTCGCGGTTGAGACACTAAACGGCTGACGCTAAGCGTTGTAGAGGAAACTGAGGGGATGAACCATGTCGGCCTCGACCAAAGGACAATGTAGCCCGAAAAAGCCAGCCCGCTCCGCCCCGGCGTGGGTGGGGGTGGCGGTGCTGGTGGGGTGCGCGGCAGGAGCGGTGCTGTTTGGCTGGTGGTTGCTATTCGGATCGTTGCCGCAGGAGCACGCCGTGACGCTGGATCCGACACCCGCGCGTGTGAGACGAGCGCCAGTATCGGCAGTGCACAGCCAAGGCACAGATCGCTGGGTGCTGCGCTCCAATGGAGCCGGCATGTGGATCCGGAAGGAGAAGGGCGAATACCGGTTTCGGCCATTCTATGCGGTACGGATACTGATCACGCGTCCGGATGATGCGTATCTGGCCGCACAAATGAAACTGCGACGCGATCCATCGCTGGCACGGCAGATGGGACTGACGGCCGATCAGGTGAAGAAACTGCGGAGCTTAGAGCTGTCAGCGATGCAGGTTAACAACAGCGAGATGCTGAAGGTGGAGGGGCTGTGGCTCAAGTACGTGGAGCAGCCCGCGGGTGCCGGGCGGCAGCAGGCCGAACGCGAGCTCATGCAGGAGTTTGACAAGATGGCCAAGACGTCGCTGCTGGCGAGCAAGCGTGCGGCCTTCGAGGGGGTAGCGCAGTTGAGACAGATTATCACTCCGGAAATCCTCACCAGATTGTCTGCTGCCAATTCGCCTGGCGCGCGTGCAGCGAAATAGTTGGGACGTCACCGCTGAATCGGCTGAAATGGCGTGAAGGTGGGTAATACGGCGACAGATTCAGTCTCTCGTTGGGGTCGTTTGATTTGAAAACTGAGTCTCCGTCCCTATACTCCAAAAGAGGCTTCTGGAGCCTTCCATTCCATAGGTTTTTTGATCGCGATCCAGAGGTTTTCTCCGCGGGTTGCGTCAACCAAAATACGAGGAACCATGACACAGGCCTTGTCCTCTCCCCCTCCTGCTAAGGCGCCCGGCGCCGGTTTAGAAGGCGTCGTCGCTGCCAAGAGCGCGATCTGCTTTATCGACGGCAAGGCCGGCAAGCTGATCTATCGCGGCTACGAGATCGGCGATCTCGTCGAGCACCTGACCTTTGAAGAGACCGCTTACCTGTTGTGGCACGCGAAGCTGCCGAATCGGAAGGAGTTGGATCAGCTTCGCCAGCAGATCGCGAAAAACATGGCGCTGCCGGAGTTCGCGATGAAGCTATTGCGCGAGCTGCCGGACCGGACACCGCCGATCGACGCGATGCGGACGATCATCAGCGCGCTGGGTGGTGTGGATCCGGAACTCCACAGCAACGAACCGGAGGCGGATGGACGCAAGGCCGTGCGGATCGTGGCGCAATTGCCGACGATCGTGACGGCGTTTCATCAGTTGCGCAACGGGCAGGAGCCGATCGCGCCTGATCCGTCGCTGTCGATTGCGGGGAATTTCCTCTACATGCTCAATCGGAAGAAGCCGCACGAGACGCTGACGCGCGTGCTGGATGCGGCACTGGTGCTGCACGCCGAGCACGGCATGAACGCATCGACGTTCGCGGCGCGAGTTACGGCAGCGACACTGTCAGATATCCATGCGGCCATCACCGCGGCGCTGGCGGCACTCAAGGGGCCGCTGCACGGCGGGGCGAATCAGGACGTGATGGAGCTGCTTCTGGAGGCGGATACGCCGGAGAAAGCGGAGAAGAAAGTCCGTGATATGTTGAGCAACGGGCAGAAGGTTCCAGGCTTCGGACATCGGGTTTACCGTACGTTCGATCCGCGGGCGACGTTCCTCCGCAAGATGAGCAAGCAGCTTGGCGAGGCAGCGGGCAACACCAAGTGGTACGAGATGAGCGAGCGGCTGATCCCGATCGTCAAGGGGATGAAGAAGAAGGACCCCAACGTTGATTTCTTCTCGGCCAGCACGTACTACACGATGGGGATTCCGCTGGACCTGTTTACGCCGATGTTCGGTATCGCACGGGCGGCGGGATGGACGGCACACGTCATGGAGCAGCACCAGAACAACCGCATTATCCGGCCGACGGACGATTACGTCGGGCCGATGGGGCTTAGGACGGTGCCAATCGAGCAGCGATCGTAAAGCGATCGAGTCACGGGCAAATGATCCAGCTTACGCGTGCACTGCTCCCCAACTGGGGTGGGCGTCCAGGCGTCTTTCCCAGTCGCGGAAAGTGGTGATCGAGCGCTTCAAATAGCTGTGCACGTCACCACCGATGGAATAGCCTTGAAAACCGATCATACCTTTGTAGTTCATTCGGCGGAGATGTGCGAGGATGGCAAAGTTATCGAGATCGCCACTATCCAGCGGCTCGATCGTTGCTTTATTGGCCAGGCCGTTGGGATCGAGGCGCGAGCCGCAAAGGTTGACCTGTTTCAGTTCGAGCGCGGCGCCGTCAAGCGTGGCAAAGACGTTGCCGGCATCGACGGCGTACCAGTGAAAGCCACAGAAAACCGTGCCTAGTCGCGGATGCTGGATCATTCGGCAAAGGCGCAGAGTCTTCGATTTGCTGCATCCAGAAGTTGATGTGGGGATAGAGCAGGATGTTCAGGTCGCGGGTTTCGCAGATCTTGAGGTAGCGATCCAGCCAGCGAACAGCGGTGGCGTCATATGCCGGATCTGAGCGTTTGGCGTCGGGGGCGATAGTGCGAATGGCGATCTCGACGTTGCGGCAACCTTCAAGCGTGTGGAAGAGGTTTTCGATGCGGCGGTTGGCCGGATGCTCGGGGCCAAGCGGCACGTCGAGCATGACGTAAACGGCCGCGACGTCCAGCCCATACTTTGACTTTGCGTCGGCAAGTTGAGGGACGTCGGCCCACTTTTCGTCGGTTCCCGCGGTCAGGTAGGTTGCGTCGAAGCCGAGTTCCGCGGTCATCTCACAGCGCACGTCGAAGGGATAGAGCCCCTGTGGCGTGCGGAAGTACGTGTCCATTGCGTAGAGCGGGTATCCCATAATCTTCCCGTATCAGTCAATCGATTCTACTTGGACCACCTGCGGCTTGCCGGTTCGGGCACAGTCGTAGATTGCGCAGACAATGGAAATTGAACAGTGCGCGCTCGTTGACCAGGGCCGGTGACGGTTTGCCGATCACCGCGAGGTGAAAGTAATGCAGGGGCCGGTCGTGCATCCCAAGCTGCGGATCGTCGGGATGCTCGGTGAGGCGGGCGGCAAGCTTACCGCCATCGTCGAAGGTGTGGCTCAATGTGCCGCCTTTAAGCCATTCCCAGGTTAGGGCGCCGGTGGTTCCTTCGACTTCGTGAGTCTTTTGCTCGCGGCCATGGGTTGCGGCGCTGCGTTCCCAGGTGACGGGAACATTTGTGCCATTTCGGAGAAAAAATACCATCAATGCGCCTGCGTGCTGCTCGACCGGATCGGATACTGGCGGATCGATGGCGGTCGCCGGATTGGCCAGCCACGCGCGATGCACCTCGACGCGCTCCGGTTCAAGTAACTCGACAAGTGCTGCCAGGTCGTACGGTCCCCAGTCCATGATGGTGCCGCCACCGCTTTTTGACATTTCGATGAACCAGCGGCTTTCGGGCTGGTATTCGATTCCGGAGCGGGCGCGCTGGTTGCGGTGAACCCAGGTGACGTGATAGACGTCGCCGATGGCGCCTGAACGAAGCAGGTGACGAGCTTCGGCGGCCGCCTTTGTACCGATGACGCGCGTCGAGCAGCAGCCGAGGAGTCGTTGACGGGCACGCGCGGCGGCGAGCATTCGGCGCGCGTTGTCAAGATTCAGTGCCAGCGGCTTTTCGCAGAGAACGTGTCTGCCGGAATTGAGCGCATCGATGGTGGGTTGGCAATGCGCCAGGGGCGGCGTGGCGTTGACGACGATGTCGTGATTGTGTGCGGGCGTCGCGAGCATCGCTTGCATGGTTGGGTATGCCTGCGCATGGGGAAACTGGCGGGAGAATTCGACGATCGCTTGCGGATTTGGATCGGTGACGGCCAGCCGCCAGTCGGCCGGCAACTTTGCCGCGGCAGCGGCGTGTAGCCGGGCAATGACGCCGGCGCCAATCAGATAGACCGTGGGCATGGTGGTGGAGTCTAGTTTGCCTCGTTTACCATGCAATGGGCGGCTCCGAAAGCTGATCGTGATTGGCGATAATTATAAAAGGCCGGGAGAAAGATGCTCTTCCATTGCGAGAATCGCTTGCAACACGCTGCATTGGTGGGATAATTCCCGCGTTCCGGCGAGCACGTCGCGCTTTTGTCGGAGCAGGGCAGGATTCGGGCAGCCCTCTAAATCATGCCGGAAAGGAGTCCGTATGGCCAACGAACCGATGGCCGTTCCACGTCGAGCACCGCACCTTGCCGCCATGTTTCAGAAGGCCTATGCGCAGGCGGTGATGATTCAGGGCATCGACGAGCAGATCAATGCAATGCTCGAGCAGCGCGAGAAGCTCGAGACCGAGATTCACGACATCCAGTCGCAGTTGAACAGCGAATTTGAGCGGATGCTCGCAGCCGCCAAGCGCGCGCGTTTGCGTCTCAAGTCGCAGATCTCCCAGCCACTGGGTCCGCAGGAGATGGAGAACATCAAACTGGCGGTGACATTGCCGCCACGACAGCAGGCGCAGCGCGGCATCGTAATGTAGTGAGCGGTCGATGAGTCGTGTGTCATCGGCCAGGTGGATTTCGGGTCTAATAAAGGGGCTATTGAACCGGTTGCCGCCAGGCGCTGGGGGAAATCTCGATCTGAAAATTCGATCGCAGAGCGTCCGAGAATTCCGCATCGCTGGCGATGGGGTGTTCAATGCGACGGTCGCCATCGACGATGGTCAGACGCGTGGTGCTGAGCGTGATCCTGCCGGTGGGTGTGGCTCGGGTGCAGAGGCGGCGCTGAACGAATTTTGAACTGCACTCGGTCTGGTGGGCGTGGCACATGCCGGCGAAATCTGGCAGCAGTCGCGGCGTCAGGGCAAAGTCGTATTTGGGTTTAAGCGAATGATCGGCTTGGACATAGGTGAGCACGGTGCGATCCGTGTCGGCGACGATGCGATAGACGGTTGAGCCGATGAGTTGATCATCGTCGCAATCGAGCCGGAGGGGGTCGAGAGAGGCGTCGCCGAAACCGACATCCGCGATATATCGCTCGGGGAAGCGGACGAGCAGGAACAGATGCGCGAAGTCGCGGCCGGGGATTCCATCCGGTCCGTAGACACGGGCCGAGAGAAGCGTCACGTCGAAGCCAAACTGCGAGAGGACATGGCCGAGCAGGCCGTTGAGCTCGTAGCAGAATCCGCCGCGGCGCTGGTGGACGATCTTGCGGAAGAAGGCGTCGAGATCGAGACAGATCGGTCGGCCCAGGTGGATGTCAAGGTTCTCGAACGGAACGTTCAGGACGTGGGCGCGGTGAATCGCATAGAGGTTCTGGGGTGTGGGATCCAGTGGGCCCGTGTAGCCAATCCGTTCGAAGTAGGCTGCCAGGTCGGGTTTCATCGTCTTCGAACTCTTGGGAAAGTCTTTGCCTGAACTATGTGGCAACGCGCACCAGCCGGTAATTCTTCTTGCCGCTTCGGAGCACGAGGGCAGATGCCGTGGCGAGGCTTGAGGGTTCGAGCCTGAGGTTCACGTCGTTGACCTGTTTGTTGTTGAGATACATGCCGCCTTGGGCGATAAGCCGGCGGGCTTCGCCTTTGCTCTTGGCCAGGCCCGTTTCGACAACCGCGTCGATCAGCGGCCAGCCGGATTCGAGCTTAGATCGTGGGATCGTCGTGGTGGGGACCTCGGTGGCCAGCGCTTCGATCGTGGCATCAGTGAACTCGGCGACTGCGCCAGTGTAGAGGGCTTCGCTGGCGGCGATCGCCTGTTTCGTCGCTTCCGGCCCGTGGACGAGGTTCGTCATCGCCTCGGCCAGGCGCTTCTGGGCGATACGTTTTTCGGGGGATTTCGCATGCTCCGCGATGGTTCGGTCGAGTTCAGCGAGCGGAAGGAAGGTGAACATCTTCAAATATCGCGGTGCATCGGCGTCCTCGGCCCGCAGCCAGAACTGGTAGAAATCATACGGCGGGGTCTTGTCGGCACTGAGCCAGACGGCGTTACCTTCGCTCTTGCCGAACTTGGCGCCGGAACTGGTGGTGATCAGCGGCATTGTCAGGGCGAAGGCGTTGCCCGATTCTGCTTCGAGCTTGCGGATCAAGTCCGTGCCGGCGGTGATGTTGCCCCATTGGTCAGAACCGCCAAGCTGAAGCACGCAGTTGTAATCCTTGTAGAGGCGATAGAAGTCGTAGCCCTGCAGGAGCTGGTAGCTGAACTCCGTGTAGCTCATGCCTTCGTCACTGGATTCCATGCGCGAACGGACAGAGTCCTTGGCGAGCATGCTGCCGATGCGGAAGTGCTTGCCGATATCGCGAAGGAAATCGATTGCGCTCATCGGGCCGAACCAATCGAGATTGCTGACGACGCGGGCCGGGGCGGTCGGGTGGTGAAAATCGAGGAATTTCTCGAGCACGCCTCGGATGCCGTCGCAGTTCTGCGCCACCTGTTCCTTGGTGAGCAATTGCCGCTCGGCGGTTTTGCCGGACGGATCGCCGATCAAGCCGGTGGCGCCGCCGACAACGGCGATGGGGCGAATACCGTTGCGCTGCGCATGCATGAGGCCCAGGATCGCGATGAAGTTGCCGACGTGGAGCGAATTGCCCGTGGGATCAAAGCCCGCGTAGCAGGCGATGGGACCGCGGGCGGCAAGCGCCGCGAGGCGCGCGTCCAGCTCGGATTCGGAGGTCTGGTGAACCAGGCCGCGGGAATGCAATTCAGCAAGCAAACGCATCGATCGGCTCCAGAAGCGAGGCGATTGTAAGAGTGTCTGCACGATGCATCAAACTTACATGAGAAACAGGAACTGCACGGTGTTCAGCGTGTTGAAAAGCGCGTGAATGATGATCGAAACCCAGATGTTGCCTGTCCGCTCGTAGGCGTATCCGAGGCAGAGCGAGAGGATGAAGATCAATGGTGCCATCCAGGCATCGTGAAAGCCCGCGAAAATCAGTGAGGTGATGAGGATCGCCAGCCAGGTGCGCGGGAGAGAGCGCGTGTCAGGCCTCGGCCGCGGTGCCGCATGCTCGATGACGCCGCCTTCTGGCGGGCCGGCGATTGAGTTCTGGTCCTGTTCGCCAATTAGCCGCGGGGGTGGGTCGAGTGCGCGTACGAGAAAGGTCTGAAGATGGCCTCGGAAAAGGTACTCCTCGAAGATCGGCGCGACGATACAGGCGCCGAAAATAAGCAGTACGCGAGTGAGCGGATTAAGAGTTTCTTTCATCGCGGCGAGGAGCTCGTGAGAACTGGGGTGTTGATATCCAACTGCGCTGTAGAAGGCATCGAGGGCGATCCCCGAGGCCAGGAGCAGCGGGAACACCGATAGAATTCCGATGATTCCCGGGCGGATTGCCTTTCGCAGCCTTGGGAGCAAGGGCGCGATGGCCCGGGCGACACGCGGATCGATCAGTGCATCAAGCATCAGCAACACGCCCATTGCGACCAGATCCGGAACCAGTGCCAGGAACGCAAAGTCGTGGCCGCGGAGGTTTTTCTCCGGATTGAACGGTGTGTGTGGATGGGCCTGAGCAAATTCACCGGCGCTTCTGGTTCCAGACGTAGATACCACTAATTCCAAGCCAGATGACGGCGGCGATCATCCCGGCAAACACCAGCGGCCATATCGGTTGTTCGGCGATGAGTCGGCGTTGTCCCAACACCGATCGGGGTCTAAAGACACCGGCGACGGCTGCGAACACCGCCGCCACGGCCAAGGCGCCCGCAACGATCACCCATTGCGATGCAGGCATGAGGCTGTTTTGTGCAAGGAGAATTGACATATGATCGGATTTGCTGTCCGTTGTCAGTTGTCCGCGGCCGGTTGTCAATCGCGGTCGCTGCAACGAGCGGCGGCGGAATCGAAGCCATGAGCATTCTTGACGAGATCATCCAGACCAAACGGCAGGAAGTCGCCGAGCACAGGACGCGAGTTCCGATCGAGCAGCTCAAGGAGACGATCCAGACACTCGGCCGGCCGCGGAATTTCTTTCGCGCCGTTACCAGGAATCCCCAGGGCAAGCCCGTCAACCTGATCGCGGAGGTGAAAAAGGCATCTCCCAGCGCGGGAATGATCCGGGCGGACTTCGATCCCGTGAAGATCGCGGAGGAATACGCTGCTGCCGGTGCCGATGCATTGTCCGTGCTCACGGATGAGAAGTATTTCCAGGGACGTCTGGACTACATCCATGCGATTCGGGACGTGGTGAAGCTGCCGGTCCTGCGGAAGGATTTTCTGATCGATCCCTACCAGGTGTACGAGGCTCGGGCCGCGGGGGCTGATGCGATTCTGCTGATCGCCGAGTGCCTGCCGATCAATGAGCTGATCGATCTTCAGATCCTGGCGACAGAGCTGAACATGACGTGCCTGATCGAGGTGCACGACATGGATAACCTGATCCGCGTGCGCGACCGCGTGATCGGTTTTCCGCATCGAAGCTACTCGCTGCTGGGCATCAACAACCGCGACTTGCGCACCTTCAAGACGGATGTGGGAACGACGCTGCGCCTCGCGGAACTTGTCGAAGATCGGAACGTCCTGGTGAGCGAAAGCGGTATCGACGATTATGAGGACATCAAGAAGCTGTGCGATGCCGGCGTGCGGGCCGTACTGGTGGGGGAGAGCCTGATGCGCAGCGGGGATATTGCACAGAAGGTGAGGGAACTCTTCGGGGGCCAGCAATAGGGGCCTCGCAAAAAGCCCTCAGTTTCCGCCGTTCTCCCATGGGCTCAAATCCCAGATTCGAATGGTGAAATCGGTTCCACCGAAGCCGGTGGCCAGCAGCTTGCCGTCCGGCGAGAAGCACATCGATTCACTGCGGCCCGGGTTGTCGTGAATGGTGTGAAGCAGTTTGAATGTCCTGGGGTCCCAGAACTTGTCGGTGCGGTCCCTGGAGCTGCAGAGCAGGGTCGTGCCATCGTGGGTAAAGGCGACCGCGAGCACCGAACCGTGGTGGCCGACCAGTTGTCGATAGCTGGGGTTCGGTTCCTCACCTTTCGCGACTGCGCCCGGGGCCAGGGCAATCAGGATCAGCAGCGTTAAGAGCGTTGAGGATCTCATGGGTTGAGAATACTCGCTGGAATGACGGGAAAGCTCAACTCTGCGGAATTTGAATCGGATCGGCTGGGCCAGCTTCCAAATAGGCGGACGTTTTGTAACCCCTTTTGGCCGATGGAGACCTATGATTGAGCGTACTACCTAAAAGGAGCAGGAAAGGTCAATGCACAGCCAGTTTTACAACAACTTCAAGACCGCCATGCTGCTCGGGCTGCTGTCGGCGCTGATCCTGGCGGCGGGATCGTTCTTCGGCAACGAGGGGCTGATCATCGCCCTGGTCATGGCCGTGGGCATGAACTTCGGCAGCTATTTCTTCAGTGACAAGATCGCGCTGGCGACGATGCGGCGCAGGAAGTCGGTCCGGACGATGAGGTGTACCAGATTATCGCGCCGCTGGCGCAGGCGCGGGGCTGCCGATGCCGCGTGTTTACGTTTCGCCGGCAGCGGCGCCCAACGCCTTTGCGACCGGCCGCAATCCGCAGCATGCCGCCGTCTGCGTGACTCAGGGCCTGCTCCAGGTGCTCGACCGCGACGAAATCGCCGGCGTCGTCTCCCACGAGCTGGCGCACGTGAAGCATCGCGACATCCTCATCACCAGCGTGGCCGCCACGATTGCCGCGGCGATCAGCTACCTGGGCTATCTCTTCATGTTTGGCGGAGGTGACAGCGACAGTGAAGGGAGCATGATCGGCGGGTTGCTGGTGATCATTCTCGGGCCGGTTGCGGCAGGAATCATCCAGATGGCGATCAGCCGCAGCCGTGAATTCAACGCCGACAAAGGCGGTGCCGAGATCCTCGGCGATCCGATGCCGCTGGCCAGGGCCCTGGAGAAGATCGAAGCGATGTCGCAGCGGATCCCGCTGCCGGTGACTCCCGCCATGAACGGCATGTTCATCACCGAGCCGCGCAACACTGTGGGGCGGACGCTTGCGAACCTGTTTTCCAGCCACCCGCCGCTGGAAGAGCGGCTGATGAACCTGATCGGCCGGCCGTCGGTCCGGGGTGCGTAGACCCAGAGCCTGCGAATGCCGTCGAGTCTGACCCCGCCTTGCGTGCGGGGTCATTTTTTGCGCGGTTTATCTTGCGAGGCGGCGTACCTTGGTTAACGTATCGGCCTTGCATGGAGGCAATGATGTTCCATTCTTGCAGGGCAGGCGCATGAGATTTCCGGTGGTTGTCGGTTGGGTGATGCAGGGTGCGGCGCGGGGGGTGATCGGCATCGCAATGCTGATCGGCTGCGCCGTCGCGCCGGCACTCGCCGATGCGCCGGGCGATCTGGCGTCTGACATCCGCGCGGTCCTGCATGACAAGTACTTCGCCAGGGCGAGCGTCAGCGTGGAGGTGGTGCAGCTGGGATCGAGCGCATCGGAGAGCAAGCCGATCTTCAACTCCGAGGCGGACAAGCCCCTCATGCCCGCCAGCAACCTGAAGCTCCTGACGACGTCGGCGGCGCTGGATTATTTCGGCAGCGACTTTGCGTTCACGACCACGCTCCTGCGCCACGGAAATGATCTTTATCTCATCGGCGACGGCGATCCCACGCTCGGCGATGCGGAGCTCCTAAAGAAGAGCGGCTGGGGCGTGCGCACGGTCTTTAAGAGCTGGGCGGGTGAGCTGAAGAAGCGCGGCATCAGCACCATCCACAACGTCTGCGTGGACGACAGCGTCTTTGACGAGACCTTCATTCACCCCGACTGGTCCCCGCACTACGCCAGTGCCAGCTACTCTGCCCAGGTGGCGGGCGTGAACCTCAATGCCAACTGCGTCGATTTCTATCTCACCGTCGCCAGCCGTGGCCAGACCGTCAGCTACCGCATGGATCCGCCCACGCATTATGTCAGCGTGAAGAACACCTGCATCAGCGGGAGCCGCAATGCGGTGGCCCTGGGCCGGATCAACGGGACCAACGACATGGTGCTTGCCGGCGAGGACAACGTCGATTCGGTCAATCCCATCTCGGTGACGGTCAACGATCCGGCGCTGTATGCCGCCACGGTGCTGTCGGAGACGCTCGCGGAGGAAGGCATCACCGTCACCGGAACCGTCCAGCGCGACCGGACGGCACGCGAGCAGGCCGGGCAATCACCGGGCGAGTGGAACACCGTGGCGATCTTAAAGACCCCGATTACCACGGTCCTCAAGCGCGCCAACACAGACAGCATGAACCTTTACGCGGAGTGCCTGTGCAAGCGGCTGGGCCACGCGACGACCAACCAGCCCGGCTCCTGGGCCAACGGCACGGCCGCCGTCGCCGGTTTCCTCAAGAGGGTTGGCATCGCGTCCGATCAGTTCCACCTCGACGACGGATGCGGCCTTTCGCCGAGGATAACGTCAGCCCCGATGCCATCGCCCACCTGCTGGTTTACAACTACTTCTCGAAGAACAAAGCGGCTTTCCTGCACAGCCTCGCCGTCGCCGGCGTGGACGGCACGCTCGAGCATCGCTTCGAGGGTTCTCTCCGCGAGCGCAGTCTTGGCCAAGAGCGGCTACATCAGCGGCGTCAGCGCCCTCAGCGGCTACCTCAAACGGGCGGACAACCGCTGGTTTGTGTTCTCGATCCTCATGAACGACCTGCCCGCCGGCACCAACAACACCGCCAAGGAGATGCAGGAGCGGATCGTTCGGGCGATCGATCGGGACATGAAATAGCCATCGCAACCCACGGCCAGTAGAATGCCGGCCATGGGGTCCGGGCTTCTCAGAGATCTGCTCATCTCGATCTTCCAACTCGTGCCCATGCCGTACGAGCTGCTGCTGTTCCTCGCGGTGGCGGTGGTTGCGGCACTGATCGTGCGCAAGGGTTGGCGCTGGCGCAGAGAGCCGATCCCGCCGAGTTGCCGGCGCTGCGGCTATGACGTCTCCCATCGCCCGGCGGGGGTGGAGACGTGCAGCGAGTGCGGGGCCGACCTGACCGCCGCTAAAGCCATCACCGAGATTCGCCGCCGGGCGAGTTGGTGGGTCCTGGCGCCCGCTGGCGCTGTGCTGCTCGTTGTGCTGAGCCTCTTTGTCATCGGCGTGTTTGCCTTCCCCTGGACGAACTGGTTCTACAAGACCGCGCCGCTGTCGTGGATCGAGCATCTCGCCACCAGTCATCCCGGCGCATCGGGGGATGCCTATAGGGAGGCCTGGCTGCGGCGAGGGGGATCTTCGCCGGCCCTGGTCGATCATCTGCTGGCGCTTCAGGGCGATCCGAAGGTGCCGTGGACGGGGCGCTGGGGGGATGTGCTGATCGCCACATTCCGCGATGGGAAGATGAATGACGCGCAGAAGAAGGCTTTCATTCACAACCTGATTGGCGGGCCGGTGACGTTTCAGGCTGCATTCGCCGGTGCGTCAGGGGGATTCACTGCTCGTGCGAGCCAGCACTACTCCTCCCGCACGCGGCGGTCTGAGCGATGGCCTGGAGGCTAAAGCCGTCTTCGCGGCAAAAGCGGATGCGCCCGCGGTGCTCGATGAAAAGCGCAATTGGACCGAAGGCAGGTGGGAGCCTGGTTACTCGTACTCGATTTCCCCCCGTTCCTGGGAAAACAATACTGCACCCGGCCGGCATCGCATCGCGGTTGCCATGGGCCGTGAGCTGGTCTCTGGTTCAGATCCGAATCACCCGATCACCAAGCGCTTCGACCAGCGGGGTGAAGCCGAAGTCGAGGTCCTCCCCGAGGGAACACCCCTGGGGACGCCGATCCACGCGCCGGAGCTGGGCGACGCCATCGCACGGGCTACGCTCATCCATGTCTATCACTGGTTCGACAAGCGAGCCTTCGCCACTGTGGAGCTGAGGCCTTGCGGCGTCGATCGTGCCCTTACGATCTATGCCGTGATCGACGGCCAGGAGAAACCGATGGGCATTATCACGGCGCCCGCCGGCAGCAGGGGCAATTCCAGCGCCATCTATGTCCCCCTGAGCGTTAGGCGCACGAGCAGACCCAGGGCTTTCGCATTTGATGTTTGGCGCACGTTAGGTATTGCGCGATCGGTCCGGTGTCGATAGCCTCACACTTCGGTCGCGAAGCTTCGCAGCAAATTAAGTTCTCACTTATAAAAGGAGCTTGCGCATGGACGCCCAAGCGACCGCACCTTTACTGCACTTTTTCCGAAGCATCGTCGATCCGCGTGCCGCCAACGTCCGGCACCTGCTGAGCGACATTTTGAGCATCGCGATCCTGGCGGTGTTGTGCGGGGCCGAAGGGTGGGAGATGGTCGAGGCCTGGGGCTGCGGCAACCTCGAGTGGCTGGCGACGTTTCTGGAACTGCCCCACGGCATCCCCTCGCACGATACCTTCGACCGCGTCTTTGCCCTGCTCGACCCGCTGGCGTTTGAGCGGTGCTTCATGGATTGGACGGCGGCGTTGGTGCAAGGCAGCAGGGGCTTGCTGGTCGCCGTAGACGGTAAGACACTGCGGCGGAGTTGGAAACACGCCTGGAGCAAGACGCCGGTGCACCTGGTCAGCGCCTTTGCCACGCAGAACCAGTTGGTGCTGGGACAAGTGGCCACCGACGCCAAGAGCAACGAGATCACCGCCATCCCTCAATTGCTGGCGATGCTGGACCTGGCCGGGGCAACGGTGACGATCGATGCCATGGGGTGCCAGCGTGAGATTGCGCAACAAATCAGGAATCAGCAAGCCCATTACATCCTGGCGGTGAAAGAGAATCAGCCAACGCTGTGCCGGAAGGTCAAGACGCTGCTGGACGAGGCGATCCTGAACAACTTTGCGCACATGTCTCACGGCTATTGCGAGCAGACCAACAGCGGCCACGGCCGGATCGAGAAGCGGCGGGTATGGGTAAGTGATGAAGTGAAGTGGCTGGGTTCGGAGTTGCTGGCGGCCTGGCCGGATCTGGCGTCGCTGGTCGTCGTCGAGTCCACGCGGCAGGATCTGGGCGACACCAGCGGTAAGGTGAGCGTCGAACGACGTTACTACATTTCCAGCCACGGTGGCACCGACGCCGCGATGCATGCCGCCGCCATCCGCGGGCACTGGGGCGTGGAGAACGGGCTGCACTATGTGCTGGACGTGAGCCTGAACGAGGACCAGTGTCGCTTGCGTGTCAAACACGGGGCGGAAAACTTTTCACGCTTACGCCGCATCGCCTTGAACAAACTCAAACGCTGGGAGATCCGCAAGGAGAACGGAAAAGTCATGAAGGCGAGCCTGCGGCTGAAGCAAAAATCCTGCGGCTGGAGTCGTAAGTTCTTAATCGAAGCGCTCTTGGCTTAAATGCGAAAGCCCTGCGAGCAGACCAGGGAACTCTCGATCGTGCTGGTCGGTGACGGTGTGGCGTTGCGCGATTCGTGGAGCCAGACGAAGTACTGGGCCGGCCGGATCGTCTATGAGCACGTGCGCCTGGGAACCTGGGCGGATTACCGGCACGATATTCAGCTTCCGATTTCCGGGCCGGGGGCTCGCCGGCCGACGACCTGGCCCTACCGCGTAACGGCCGAGCGGAACTAGCGGAAAAGAGCCGGTTCGGCAGAGGTGGGAGACATGAAGAATATTGGCCTGTTCAAAGCCATCGGAAGGTGCGCTGTCCATCTCGCCGGGGCGATTTCGCTTCTGCTCTTTCTGGCGATCTCATGTCTATGGGCGGTGAGTTACCGGCGAAGTGACTGCTTGAATTGCTATCGCTGCCAATTGAACGGGAGCCATATGCAGTACACATCCGTCTCGGGTGACTCAACACATGGCAAGCTCGTGATCGCCGCCAATTCTTTCGATCTGTCCTGGTTCCGGGATAGCCTCAGGCGGGAGGATGGGCACGGGCACACGAAATGGTGGACGACCACCCCCTCGCCCGTGGAGAGCAACTGGATCGGTTTTGGATTTGACAGCCTCTGGCACCGGACGCTTACAACCAATATGGGCAGTGGCCGTGCCTCTGGCGTAACGCTGGTTGTGCCGGATTGGTTCGTGGCCCTGCTGTCGGCGGCCGTCGTCTGTGGGTGGTCCTGGCGCATCCGCGTGTATCGGCGCCGGCATCGGATGCGCCAGGGCTTGTGCACGAATTGCGGGTATGACCTTCGGGCTACGCCGAATGCGGACGGTCCGCTGCTTGAGCGCTGCCCGGAATGCGGGGGCGAAGCGCCCGCTTCGGTGACGAGCGGTTAGGATATGCCCATGCGCCGGCGGATCTCGAACATCCTCGCCGCGGTCTCGCTGATCCTGTGTGTGGCGACGGCAGGGTTGTGGGTACGAAGCTGGTTACACACCGACGTGATACAGCTTTCGGGTCGAAGAATGACATCCATTCAAGTCCAGTCTGCGCGCAGGCTATGCTGGATTGCCGTCTCCTCGCGAGGCGCCATCAACTTTCGGCGTAGCTATGGGCGAATTTCCAACGGCCAGCTCTTGATGCCGAAATATAACCCTGACCATATCGTGCCGTACTCCATCCTGTTTCTGATCACAGGCGCCCTGACCACCCTCTTTGCCGCCCCGTCTCTGCGCACGGCGCCGCCAGCGCTATCGGATGGCCCACGGGCTATGTGTGAAATGCGGCTACGACCTGCGGGCCACGCCGGAGTCACACGGCCCCCTGCTTGAGCGCTGCCCGGAATGCGGGGCCGAAGCGCCCGCTTCGGTGACGAGCGGTTAGGATACGCCCATGCGCCGGCGGATCTTTAACATTCTCGCCGCGGTCTCGCTGGTCCTGTGCCTGGCGACGGCGGGGTTGTGGGTGAGGAGTTACCGGCATGAGGACAGCTTGGGCAAGGTGTCGCCGCTGACGCCGCAGGGCCAGCAGATGGAGCGGTCGTTCATATCGGAATCCGGCGTCCTCGTCTACCACCGCTATCTTGTCTGCTTTAAGGGAAAGGGGAACTGGGCGAGTCCAGCGACGGGCTGGACGGTTTGGTCCACGCCCGCCATCGACACGACATGGGTAATGCAGAAGGCGAGCCGCGGTGGTTTCGTGTTCCTGGGTTTCGGCTATGGCTGCTGGCGTTATATTCACAGGTCGGGAACGTCTTCTGCGTCGCAGGATTTCTGGAATGTCTTTCTTCCCGACTGGTTTATCTGCCTGCTCCTGGCCATCGCCCCGGCGCTGGCTGGTCCTCAAGCGCCGCCAGATCCGCAACGGTCCGAATCACCTGTGCAAGACCTGCGGCTATGACCTTCGCGCCACGGCCGACGCCGACGGCCCGCTGCTGGAACGCTGCCCGGAATGCGGGGCCGCAGTGGCGTCAAGCGCTGGCGCGGCCACGTAGGATGCAGCTATGAGACGATGCATGTTCAACTTCGCGGTCATCGTCTCCGCCTTGCTATGGGTCGTGATGGCGGCGATTGCCCTGCGAAGCGTTGGCATGCACGGGGATTCCTTGTCGTATCTCGCGTGGGGTCGCCCGGTTCATGGATACACCATTACCTTAATCTGGTGGCAAAGGGAACGGATCGGGGTGGTCCGGAGCGAATGTCAAGCGCCGGAAGGCCATAAGCTGTCTGGGCTCGTGAGTGCGCCTCCCGGCTGGGACTACCAGAGGCTCAACTCGATGAATCCGGGGCCCTATCACTCTTTTCGGGAATGGTGGTGGCACTTTCCGAGGCAACTGCTCCATTATTCCGTTGGCACGGCGTGGTACGAGTCGCGACGACTCAGCGTTCCGTTATGGCCGCTGATCGTCGCGACCTCGGTCTTGCCGGGCTTGTGGCTGTATGGCGCGTTGCGGCGGCGCGGGCGGCGCTATCGGCTGGCTCGGGGGTTGTGCGCCCGCTGCGGCTACGACCTGCGCGCGACGGCGGAGGCGGGCGGCCCGCTGCTGGAGCGCTGCCCGGAATGCGGGAGCGCAGCCCACGCGTCAGCGACAAGCCGTTAGAATACGCGCATGCGCCGAGCGGATCTTGAACATCCTCGCCGCGATGTCGCTGGCCCTGTGCCTCGCCACGGCGGGAGTGTGGGTAAGGAGTTACTGGTGCTTGGACGGCGTGGCGTTTCGCACTGTGCCGAGGGATGGATCAGGGCAGAAGGCACTGGCATGCCTGTCAGCGTCGGGTTTGTTTATGTGTGGACGTGAGATCACGCAGTACAGCGGGAAGTTGCCTCCGCGTCAGGACAAAGGATGGGCGGTACTACTCGGCGACAATCCGGAGAACCTGGGAGCGATTCTTTTGGCTTTTGGCAGCCGCTACTTCTCTTTTCTTGGCTTTGGTTACGGCCGAGCACATTCCGCCGCAAACTTCACGAGCGGCGGCTTGGTAACGGATCAGTCGTTGATCATCATTCCCGACTGGTTTATCTGCCTGCTTCTGGCCATCGCCCCGGCGCGCTGGCTGGTTCTCAAGCGCCGCGAAATCCGCAACGGTCCGCATCACCTGTGCAAGACCTGCGGCTACGACCTGCGCGCCACGGCCGATGCCGACGGCCCGCTGCTTGAGCGCTGCCCGGAATGCGGGATGGAGGCGCCGGCAATCGTCACGTTGCACGAGCCGGCGTAAGGGGCGTTCTCGGACGATTGCGCATCGGCCGCGGGGTTGGCGGCAAGCCTTCCCGGTCCTCCGGGATAGCTTCCGGGAACTCCGGCAAACCTTCGCCCCCGGGCGGAAAGACTCAACCAACTCCATGCTTTCTCGCCACAGGGGCGGGAAGGGGGGTTCTCCGGCCTGGTGCTGGCGGGGGCGCAGGCGCCGTTCTTATGGGTCGGCGGAAACGGATTGCCGAATTGCAGGGTGGAAAAGACCAGAAGCCGGTCATCTGCTGCCGGTCTCATGCAGAACGGAATGAGTGCGGCGGCGAGCAGGGGATGCGAGTCTTCATCGTTATCCCGGGTCCAAACGGCGACCCTCCAAGGGCCCAAGCCGGCTCACTGCTCGAGGCCGGAACCGAAGAGATCGCTGCCGGTCCGCCAGGCGGAATCGGTGCGCCGCCGGTTGGCGCTGACCTGCCCGCGCCCGGCCGCATCGAGCCGTTCCTCAAATGTTCACTGGCCTAAAGTCCAATTCCGACATATTCCACCGCCGGGAAATACTGACACCATGTTCAGCATCGTGCATGAACTCGGGTTGCCGCGCGGGAAGAACGAACGACGTACGGTTTGGACGGAAGACGGGCAGCGGCCGGCAGGCTCGACGGTGCTCACCGCGGTTTGCCCGCACAATGTCGCTCTGCGGCAATGAGATGTTATGCGCATACTCTTAGGTATCGGGCTCGGTGCCGCGCTCCTCGTGGGGTGCGCTTCAAACCAGCGCGTGGAAAATCCGCTGGGAAGCAGCGAAGGGGAGGCGGCGCAGCTGGCCGCGTATGCGGCAGCCACGACCTATCCCAGCGCGGTCCCCGCGGCAAATCAATGTGGCGGCAGCTTATCGACCGGGAGAAGGAACTGGTCCGCCTGGTGAACTTCACGGAGCAGCCCCTTCGCAATGTGAACGTGTGGGTGAACCACAGCTTCGTGCAGCGGGTGGTCAACGTTCCGCCGCGCGGCAGCGTCGCGCTGGCGAACAAGAACTTCTTCGACAGCACGGGCCATTCGCTCGTTCAACTGCAGGTGATCCCCAGCGCGGTTCAGGTGGAAACGAGCGATCACCAGCTACAGAACCTTCTCGGCCCGGTCAATATCAACTGAGGCTCCACGCCTGAAAGGAGAACGTCATGTTACGCTACACGGTAGTTACGCTCCTGTTGGCGGGCCTGTTGGGCTGTGAGTCGGGCGCTCCCGAGCAGCCGCTGGGAAAGGGGCCGTCTGAGAGCGAGCAGCCGCAATTGGCTGCCTATGCGGCCAGGGCGGAATATCCCAGCGAAAAAACGGCCTCCACGGATTTGACGGCGGCGGCGATGGTCGATCGCGACCACAAGACGATCACCCTTCGCAATTTCAGCGATAAAAACCTGCGCAACGTTCACGTCTGGGTGGACGGCACCTACGTGCGCCTTGTCAACAGCATTCCCGCCCACGGGACGGTCGCCCTGAGCACCGCGCAGTTTTACGACAGCAGCGGCCGCTCGCTTGCGAATCAGGGCAGCTCGATCAGCCGGGTGCAGGTGGAGACCGAGGACGCCCTCTATACCCTTCAGGGACCGCAATACGGCAAATGACGCAGGGATCATGCGCATGCGCTGCATCGCCGCGTTGCGGTGCAGGCCAGCGACCAGTCCCGAAACCAGAATGATGAACCAGGCGCCAAGTCCGAATAGCCAAGGGACAGGGCGGGCGCATTTTGCCCTTGGCCATTCGGATTTCTTTGGCTTGTCCGCTTGGCGGCCCAGCGGCGCGGGTTGGGTCATTCGGGTTTGAAAGCTGGCGGGAACTCGCCGCCACCTCCGTTTCACCTGAAACGATAAGGGACGCTTAGAATTACCGCGGTGGCTGGCGGCTTAATGAATCTTGCTTAATCGGGGACGCGAGGCGGGCGATGTTCGGACCCGTTGACACTACAGCGCGAAGCTGGCGAGTTCAGTCCAGAGCTGCGGTCAACACATGAACAGACAAGGGCTTACGGACGATCCGGCGCCGAAGTGCCAAAAGGGCCCCTCTGGCCGCTTTTCCGGTGCGTCAAATTGTCATGTTCGGACCACCATGTCGTCAGAAGGGGCAAAAACCGGGCTCGGGGAGGGGTGGGGAGGAAACGGTACTACAACGGTGAGAGTACGGTGTGAGTCGGGAGGAGATTTGGGGGCAACTTGGGAGCGGAATGTCCTCTGCTGGGGTGCTTCACCAACGGGCTGGTGATCATGTTGCCTGGATGAGATGGGCCATGCTCCTACACCCTTAGCGCAGCGTTCAAGGCGTTGCCGAAGCGACCAGGAGGCCCTGCAGGGCTTGCGGCGAGTCAGCGCTGTATGGGCGCCTCGATGGTGCGGGAGAGGGTTCTGTCCGAAGCATGCGGTCCTTTAACTCTACATCCCGGCGTCGGCGATTGGCGGCTAGAAACGGCGAGCAAAAACATGAGCGGATAAGGACTTAAGAAGGATCCGGCGCTGTAGTGTTAATCGCCAGGACGAGCGATGAGCGGGGCGGCGGAGAGAGAGAAGGTAACGGTGCAGGTACGGTGTGGGTACGATGCAAGCCCGGAGCGGAATCGGGTGCGACATGGGAGCGGATTATCCTTGTTGTTGTCCACAGGCTTGCCGCTGGCCGGGTGGGTGCGGCCCGGTCTTTACCGCCAAACGCGCAAGCTCCCGCTTTTATGGGGCAGGCGAGAAGGGGAGGGCCAGGGTGGATGGGGGGCGGCGAGCAGGCAGCAGTCAGTAGCCGGTAGCCAGCAGGGAGGCGGACGGACGATTTGCAATTGGCAGTTGTCAATTCGCGCTCGGCGTTGTGTCGGCTCCGAGGGCGGGTGAGGTCGCCGGCAGGGACGATGGTGCCGGGTGCGGGGTGGGGCGGGTTTGGGCCTGGTCGCTTTCCAACGACTGCTTCAAGGTGTCGTAGATCCCGTTCTGCCGGATCTTGGGATGCGTGGCCGCGTAGCGGTCGAGCGATTCGATCGAACTGAAGCTGTACACCTTGAGACAGGGCTGCGCGGAGGTCGAGCTGTTTTGTGTTGTGGGGCGGGTCTGGGGTAGGTCGGTCTCATTGATGATTCTGAGCTTGCTGATGTCGGGAAACGTCTTATCAACTTTGAACTTAAACGTTGTCGACGGCTGAATGACAATGACGGGGCGTGTGGCAGCCAGACGACGGATGTACGGCCCGTTCGTCGGAGTCTTGGTAACAACGACAGCCCGTGGGGGTGTTACGTACACGAGAAGCGCTGCTACCGTCACAGCCGCGATAGGCGCCCCCAGGCCGATCCATCGCCAGCGCGTGGAACTGTGTGAGTGGCCGTACCACATGGCGATGAGTGGGGTCAGGACGATCCAGACCCAGCCACGCCGCGGATGATACGGCGCAGGCAGCTCTCGAGAGAAACCTGATGCAGAAGCGGCGGAGCAACGGCACGCGAACCAGGCGTGAGCCCGCGATTCGAGGTGCGGATCATTGGCAGCCCGGCGGCTTGCGAGCGAGCTGCCCCCACAACACTGGACGCGGTCTGGAACGCTCGGCCTTCGGCTCCGACGGCTCAGGTCGAACGCTTCGCTATGGGCATGGGTACGGCCCATCACACCAGCGGCTTGGGCCGGAAGGACGAATCGAGCATCGGTGTGATCAGGCTCACCACGAGCAGCGCCAGATATGCCCCGTACGACACGTCCAGGTACAACTGCAAGGCGGCGGCGACGACGCCGATCAGGATGGCGTAGATCGTGCGGCCGCGACGGGTGATCGGCCGCACGCCCGGGCTGGTGGCGAGGAAGAACGCCGTGAAGAGCAATGGCCCGGCCATCAGCTCGTAGTTGACGAAGGTGATGGCGGTGGCCCAGCCAACGCCCCCCGCGCCCCGGCCGAGCGCACCGGTGAGTCCGCCGCCGCCGGGATGGGGAATGATCAGCGACCGCCAGGTGCGGGCGTGCTCGGTGATCGTCACGGGAATGGGCAACAACAGAAACGCGAGATACGCCGCAATGCAGATGATCAGCGGTACACGGTAGTCGATCAGGCCGCGATAGAGCAGATAGAGCCCGCCCATGATCACGGCGATGGCGCTGCCCATCCCGATCGGCGCCGGCTGCCCGCCGACGATCAGGTCCTCCAGCGGGGGCATCTTGTCGCGGATGAGCTCTTCCAGCGAGAGGGCGGCACGGTCGGGCGCCTCGGTGCCGGTGGTAAAGGAGACCAGCCGCTCCGAGGCGGGGTCGGTGTAGTAGGCATCCCCTCCCTCAGCGGTAGGAAAAGCGCTCCAGGGCTCCTTGCGGACGGCGGCCTCGCGACCCGCCAGGCTCGCGGGCGTGGGGACGTTTAACACATCGCCAACGCCGACGCGGGCCCGCTGCAGGACGAAGTGGGGAACCAGCAGGTTTTGAAACAGGATGACCAGGAGCAGGTAGATGACCAGCACCGTGTGCACGCGCCCCGAGCCGATACCGCCGAAGAGCCAGAGAACAACCGCCAGCGCCAGCCCGGCGCCGGCCAGGACCGCCCAGTCGTGTGACGCCGGCGAGCTGGGATAGGTTCCGGTTGCCAGGTGGGCCGGGAGCATCACCGCCAGCAGCATCGCCAGCCAGAAGCCGTGGGCGATGTTGATCCGCCGGCCGCGCTTGCCGAGCATTGCCCAGATCGCCATGCCGATCAGCGCCGATCCGACGACCAGCCCGATCGCCAATGCCGCCCGCCAGCCGTAAAGGATGATCCCCGCGGTCAGCGGCAGGACCAGCGCCAGGATGTGCATGAAATAGAATCGCCCGACGCCGACTTCCCCGCGCAACGGCGGATCCACCGCCCGCACCGGCATCAGGTTCGGAATGCCCGCTTCGGTCATCGCTCATCCTTTGTACGCGGGGGGTGGCGCTTCGCCTATAGAACCCTTGTTCGGCGTGCCGATGCGCCCTATCCTCCTGCGGAGCATCATGACCAACATCATCACCGGCAAAGCCTACGTTCTGGCCGACAACGTCGATACCGATCAGATCATTCCGGCCCAGTACCTCTCGTTCAATCCTTCGATTCCCGAGGAGCGGAAGTTCTTCGGCATGTATGCGATGAGCTCCGTGCCGGAGGGACAGCGCGGGCTGCCGGACGGCAACATCCCATTCGTACGAGAGAAGGAGTTCCGCTCCGATTTCTCCATCGTCGTCGCGGGAAAGAATTTCGGCTCCGGCTCCAGCCGCGAGCATGCGCCGCTGGCCCTGGCCGAGGCGGGCGTGCAGTGCGTCATCGCCGAGTTCTACGCCCGCATCTTCTTCCGCAATTCCGTCAACGGCGGGTACCTGATCCCCTTCGAATCCGAACAGCGGCTGGTGGAGAAGATCAAGACCGGCGACGAGCTCGAAGTCCTGATGGACCAGCTCGCGGTGGTCAACAAGACCGACGGCAACCGCTACAAGCTCAAGCCCCTGGGCGACGTGCTGCCGATCATCGAAGCCGGCGGCGTGTTCAACTATGCGCAACAGGCGGGGATGCTGAAGTAGCGGCTCATTTCCTCGCTTCCCAACCGGCCTCACCCGACCGCTGGCACTCTCTTTGCCGCGTTTCCGGCTGAACCATTCAGCGGAAACGCAAAGGAGCAGCCATGTCCGTCGTTGATATTCCGGCCGAAAAAGCTCTGGAAGAAATGCCCCCCGTCGCCGACGCGGGAAACCAGGTGTCGCTGGCGATCCACAAGGTATTCCTCTCTTCCGAACCCACCCGAAAAATCGCTGACTTTCTCCACGGCACCTGGCTCGGTCATCCGCTGCACATCGTCCTGACCGATTTCACCATCGGCGCCTGGGCGATGGCGAGCCTCTTCGATGCCGCCGGCGCCGTCGCCGACGACGATGAACTGCGGAAGGTCGGTGATCATCTCACCACCGCCGGAACGCTCAGCGCGGTTCCGACCGCGGTGACCGGACTGGTGGAATACTCGACCTTGCCCCAACCCTCAGCCACCGCCGCCACGCTCCACGGCCTGCTCAACGCCGTGAACTTCGGCATTTACTCCGCCTCGGTGGCCGAGCGCCGCCGCGGCAACCACACGCGCGGCGCCATCTACTCCGCCATCGGTTTTGGCATGACATTCCTCTCCGCATGGCTGGGCGGAAAGCTCGTCTATACCTACAAGCTCGGCGTCGATCATTCCGACAAGTTCGAGAAACCCGAGCGCTGGACCGCCGTCTGCGATGAAGGAGATCTTCCCATGCGCAAGCCAACGCGCGTTGAGTTCGACGGCAAACCAATCGTGCTGTTCCGCGATGGGCCGGACGTCTATGCGCTCGGCGCCGCTTGCGCCGACGCGGAGCGCCTCTCGACGAGGGCAAGGTCGTTCACGAGAACTGCATCCAGTGCCCCTGGCACGATTCGGTCTTCGACATGCGCAACGGCCACATCGTCCACGGGCCGACCACGCACCCCCAGCCGGCCTTCGATGCCCGCATCCGCAACGGCAAAATCCGAATCCGACTCTGCAAGAAGGAGCTTTGCAGTACGGGCAATCCCGAGGGCCATCTGTTCGAATGACTCCGCATTCGTTGCGTTTTTGCTCCCGGAATCTACATTGGCACGATCATGGGCTTGGACAACGTGATTGTCATCGACCACCCGGTCGTGCAGACGAAGCTCACCGAGCTGCGGGATGCGGCGGCAGACCACAGCCGCTTCCGCGTGCTGCTTAACGAGATCGCGTCGCTGATGGTGTACGAGGTGACGCGGGACTGGCCGACGCAGCCGAGGGAAGTGCAGACGCCTCTGGAGCGGACGACCGGGCGTGTACTGGCCCGGCGCGTGACGCTTGTGCCAATCCTGCGGGCCGGGCTCGGCATGAGCGACGGCGTCCTGAGAATCCTCCCCGATGCGCGGCTGGGGCATCTGGGTGTCTATCGCGATGAAGAGACGCTTGAACCCGTGAGCTATTACCAGAAGCTTCCGCCGGATATTGCCAGCACGGAGGTCCTGCTGATCGATCCGATGCTGGCCACCGGCGGCTCCGGCTCGGCAGCCGTCTCCTTCCTGAAGAAAGCCGGCGTCGCGACCATGAAGTTTGTCTGCCTGGTCGCCGCCCCCGAGGGCATCAAAGCTCTGCACGCCCAGCACCCCGAGGTGCCGATTTACTGCGCGGCGATCGATCGGCAACTCAACGAAAAGGGCTATATTCTTCCAGGTTTGGGCGATGCGGGGGATCGAATATTCGGAACTTGAGTCCCGGCCGCAGTCGCGAGCGGGGATTTTCTCCCGGCCGCAATTTCCGCAACGGCACGCCTGCCGATGGATACTCTATCAAGGTAGGATCACGCTATGCCAAATGCCTTGCAGACGCTCGACGCCCAGTTTCTGGAAATGCGCGTCGGCGCATGCTCTCACTGGCGGCTGATTTCGATCGTGTACAGCGAGCCGCCGGATCACACGAGGCGATGTCCGACCCGCGAATCGCTCAGCTTCGTGAAGCGCTGAAGCTCTTGATGAGCGATGTGCCGAACCGGGCCGAGCAGGTCCAGCTCATCTTCTCCGACAAAACGCCGCCGCCGGCGCGTTGATAGAACATCCGTGAAACTCATCGACCCCCACATTCACTGCATCAGCCGCACGACCGACGACTACCGGTACATGGCCCGCGCGGGCGTCGTTGCGGTTTCAGAGCCGGCGTTCTGGGCTGGCTTTGACCGCTCATCCGCCGCCAGCTTCTACGATTATTTCCGCCATCTTACGGACATCGAGCCGCTCCGCGCCGCACGTTACGGCATCCAGCATTACTCCTGGCTCTGCATCAATGCCAAGGAGTCCGAGAACGTTCCGCTCTCGCGCGAGGTCATCAAGATCATTCCGGAGTTCCTCGATCGCCCGACGGTGCTTGGCATCGGGGAAATCGGATTGAACAAGAACACCGCAAACGAGATCACGATTTTCGAAGAGCAGGTCGATCTTGCCGCCCGGCACGATCAACTCATCCTCATCCACACGCCGCACCTCGCCGACAAACACAAGGGCACCAGCATCATCGTCGATATCCTGAAGAATGATCGGCGCATCCGCCCCGAGCGCGTCATCATCGACCACTGCGAAGAGCACACCATTCGCCTTGCCCGCGACAACGGCTTCTGGGCCGGGCTGACGATCTATCCGGTGAGCAAGGTCACGCCCCAGCGGGGCGCGGACCTCCTCGAACAATTCGGCCCGAAGATGATCATGGTCAACTCCGCCGCCGACTGGGGCGAGAGCAGCCCGAGCATGTTGACCGACACCTATCTGGAATTCCGCCGCCGCGGCCGCAGCGAGGCGGAGGCGGCCGAGATCTTCTACAACAACCCCTGCCGGTTCTTTGGCCAATGCCGGAAGTGGACGCCAACGCCGATCGTCGGTTGACCTCCATTTCTTGCAGATTCTGCGATTGCAAGAAGCGTATGCTTCAAATCTTCTGAAAGAACAAACGCTGTGGGGAATACGAATGTTCTTGTATTGTGCGATTGCACTAAACTATCGGGCTTGGTGCGGCCGATACAAGAATTGGCTTGACAAGGAGTTTCATGTCCTCTTCCCGCCGGAAAATTGAAGCGATTCTTCGCGACTGGAACGGCGAAGACGCTGCCGCTCGGCAAACTCCCGAGCAGATTGCCGATCGGATCGATCGGGAATACCAGGAATACCTCGCCGAGCTCCCGCGGAAGGCCGCTGTCATTAAGGCAGGGCAGGCCGCCCACGAACGCAGCGTCGCGTGATTCACAACACAACGGGTTGATCGGATCAACGCGCGGTGAGTATCGTCAGTTCTTCACGCCCGCGCGCCTCATGAACTCGGCCTCATCGATGGCCTCGACGCCGAGTTCCTTTGCTTTCGCCAGCTTCGACCCCGCCGATTCACCGGCCACCACGAAGCTGGTCTTCTTGCTCACAGTGCCCGAAGCCTTTCCGCCGAGCTTCACGATCAGCTCCTCGATCTCCGCCCGCTCGAAATGCGAAAGCGTCCCGGTGACGACGATGGTCTTGCCCGAAAGCAGCAGGTTGCCTGCGCCTTCGGCGCGACATTCATCTTCGGATCGACACCGACTTTCTGAAGCTCGCCGATCTCGCTCTTTCCTGCCTCGCTGTGGAAATAGTGGTGGACCGAATCCGCGATGACCGGGCCGATCTCGTTGGTTTCTGATAGCTCCTCCACGCTCGCCTTCTCAATCGCCTGCATCGAGCCGAAGCGCTTAGCCAGCACATACGCGACGCGGTTTCCCACATGCGGGATCTTCAATCCCGCCAGCAGCTTATCCAATCCCCGCGTCTTCGAATGGGCGATGGCATCCAGCACGTTCTGCGCAGCTCTTCTCGCCCATCCGCTCCAACTCTAAGAGCTGCTCCCTGGTCAGGTTGTACAGGTCCGCGAAGGTGTCGACGATTCCGTTGTCCACAAGCTGCTCGACGAGCTTCTCGCCAATCTCCTCGATATCCATCTGGTTGCGCCCGCAGAACCAGCGCAGCCGCTGCTTGAACGCGCCGGACAGTCCCGATTCGGGCAGACAACGTATGCCGTACCGGATCGCTCGACCTTCGTACCGCACGCCGGGCATTCCTTCGGCGCATGAATTTCCGTAGCGTTCTTCGGCCGTTTTTCCTTCAGAACCTGCGCAACATACGGAATGATCTCACCCGATTTTTCCACCACGACCGTATCGCCGATGTGGATGTCCTTCTCGCGGATCTGGTCGATATTGTGCAGACTGGCGCGCTTGACGGTCGTGCCGCAGAGAAAGACCGGCTCCAGGTCCGCGACCGGCGTCAGCTTTCCCCGGCGCCGACCTGCCAGCGCACGTCCAGCAGCTTGGTGGGCATCTGCTCGGCCTCGTACTTGTAGGCGATGACCCAGCGCGGGGCTTTGCTGGTGGCCCCGAGGCGCTCGCGCTGCTCAAGCAAATCGACCTTTACCACCATGCCATCAGTCTGGTAAGCCAGCGTGCCACGGACCTTCTCGAATTCGTGAATCCCGGCCAGGACTTCGTCGATCGACTCACAGCGCGATATGCGCTCCACCGTCGGCAATCCCCATTTGCGCACCAGCTTTGTCCAATCCCAGTAGGTCTCCACCGGTATCGGCCGAACCTCTCCCATGCCGTGGGCGACGAAGCGCAGGCTTGCGCGAGGCGACGATTTTCGAGTCCAGCAGCTTGAGCGTTCCGGCCGTCAGATTGCGCAGGGTTCTTGAAGATCTCCTCGCCGGCGGCTTGGCGTTCCTTGTTGATCTTCGAGAAATCCGCACTCGCCATGTAAACCTCGCCGCGCACCTCGACGACGTCGGGAACGTCCTTCCCGCGCAGCGCCAGCGGGATCATGCGGATGGTCTTGATGTTGGCGGTGATTTCGTCGCCGGATTCTCCGTTTCCGCGGGTGGCGCAAGAACCAGCTTTCCCTTCTCATACCGCAGGCTTACGGCGGCACCATCAATCTTGGGTTCAAGAACGTAGGTCAAATCGCCTCCGAACAACCCGCCGGACTTGGCATCGATTCCCAGCCCCTTGCGGACGCGCTCATCGAACGCCCGTAGCTCGGTCTCGTTGTAGGTGTTATCGATGGACATCATCCGCACAGCGTGGCGGACAGTGGCAAATCCCTCGATCGGCGCCCCGCCCACGCGCTGCGTCGGCGAATCCCCGGTCACCAGCGCCGGATGCGCTGACTCAAGCTCGATCAACTCCGCCATCAGCGCGTCGTACTCCCGGTCGCTGATCTCGGGTTTGGCCTCGACAAAATAAGCGTGATTGGCCCGGTTGATCGCCTCGCGTAGTTCGTGGATTCGCTTCTCAACGCTCGCCGTGGTTGCCATGTGTGGGATTTTAACCTGTGACGCGTGGCGTTTCCTGCTGATCCAGCGCGCGTACAGGCTCGTGGCCGCCGAACACTGTCTCGCTGTTGGCAGCCTCCACGGATGCGCCTTGCGGGATCCCCACCGGATCGACCCACAGTTGCTGCTCTATGAGATCGGTGTTCGAACGGATGACAGAAATCGGGGAATCGGCCGTACCTCGGTCAAAGCTTTTGAAGGCGACGCACGCGCCACGGGAGCGTTTGAGGGATAGATGCTGACGTCCGAATCGAATGCCGCCACGATGGCGATGACGCCTTGCTTTCGTTGGCTTGGTCAGCTTTTAGAACTCAACGTTACCGCAGTGAAAACACTTCTGGCGCATAGAAGTTGCGACCAAATTTTTTTTGCTGCCGCAGGGTTCTGAAGTGGAACAAATAGTAGTTGCGTGACATTGTTGTTGCCGACACCCAGAACTGGGATTCTTCTCCCACTGCGACACCCTCGGCCCTCGATCGAGGGAAACGCGCTCGAAGGTTGAGTTACATGACGTCATCAGTACGGCTTGCCGTCTTTGGCCGGTGGGGTCGTCTTCTTTCCGGCACGCTCATCCTGGCGTTGCTGCTCCGATGGCTGGCGATGGCTTGGGTGCCGCTGGTTCCCCAGGAAGCGTACTACTGGATGTACGCGCGGCATCCGAGCCTCAGTTACTTCGATCATCCGCCGATGGTGGCCTGGGTGATTCGCGCGGGTGTCTCGCTGTTCGGCAACACACAGTGGGGGGTGCGGGTTGCCGGTGACGTCCTGATGCTCGCCTCAAGCTTCGTCATGTATGGCTTTGCGCGGGACTTCTTCGGCCGGCGGGCCGCGTTTCTCAGCGCGATTCTCCTCCAGGTGCTGCCGCTGTATTTCGCGATCGGCTTTGTGGCCACGATGGATTCCGCGCTCGTTTTCTTCTGGCTGCTAACCCTGTTCGGAATGGCGCTGGCGCTGCAACGTCACCGGCGCATGGGGTGGTATCTGGCGGGTCTCGCGCTCGGCGGCGCGATGCTCAGCAAGTACACGGCGGCCCTTCTCGGCCTCGGCGCCCTGCTGGTGCTCATCATCCACCGCCCCTGGCGGCGGCATCTGAAAACCGTCCATCCATATCTCGCAGCCGTTCTTGCTCTGCTGCTCTTCTCGCCGGTCATAGTCTGGAATGCCCAGCACAACTGGGTCAGCTTCCAGTTCCAGATCGAAGGTCGTTTCTCAGGCCACCTTCCCAGGCGGTACAGCTTCATTGGATTCATTGGCCAGGAACTGATCATTGTGACGCCGCTACTGTTTCTCGCGATCGGCTGGATCATCGCCCGCATCGTTCGCCGCCGGCGCCTTCCACTGCGCTATCTGGTCGCATTGGCATTCAGCCTTCCGCTGTTGACGGTCATTCTGGTCAAGTCCATCGATGTTCCCATTCACATCAACTGGACTGCTCCGGCGTATCTGACGATCCTGCCTGCGATCACGCACCTTGCGCTTTCCCACTTGAGGCTGGGGCGGCGCCGGCCGGTGTTCAACTGGGCCGGAGCGCTGCGGCTCACGACCATAGGCTGCGCCTTTGTCGGCATCGCAATGGCGCTTGACCTCCTGGTCCTGCGGCCACTGTTGCCTTGGAACCCGGAATTCGGCCCCTGGGTCCGGCTGGCAAATGTCGTGGAAACTTATGAAGACGGCCTCGAAGCGCAGAGTGGCCACGAACCACTGGTGGTTACAGAGGACGGCTGCGAACTGGCCAGTGAGATCGCCTTCTACCGCACGCGATTTCCGCATGAAGTTGTGCCAGCAACGACACCACCGACCGCTGGATTCTGGGCGGCGATGGGCGGGCCTACCCATACTGGATGGCGAAACACCGCTGGCTTGGCAGAGACTTCGTCTACGTCGGCGACAAGCGCCAGATGCTCCGTAAGGCCGAAGCTCACTTCCGCTCCGTCCAGGTGATCAACGATCCGCGGCTGCACCTGGATCACAATTATCAGTTGCTGATCTGCCGGGGTTTTCACGGGTAATACGACGACGAGATTCTATCAATCCACATGCGGTCGCATGGCTCTTCTCCAAAGCCACTGCAGATTCTGCTCGACCTCGATCTCGGCGTTTCCATCGACGGAATCCCAGTGCCCCTTGCCGCGCATCAGCACTGTGCGGCTCTTGCCGGCGTAGGCATTGAGGACAAGCCTGCGGTATTTGGGCAGGACCAGCGTGTCCTTCTCCGCCAGAATGAAGATGCACGGGACGGTAACGCGTTTGGCGTTTGCGATCGAATCAAGTTCGCGGGGCACCTGCAAGGCCACCGGCCCGGCCAGCAGCCAGAGGTTCCACCAGCCGTATTCTCCGAGAATGAGCTGTTTAAGCGGAACGGGATCGTGCAGCACACAGCCGGCAACGTGCCGCCGCGCGGCGACGCACAGTGCAACGGTTGTGCCCAGGCTGTTGGCTTCCACGAAGATCGGCTTGTCCCCGGCGCGCGGTGCATTTCGTCAAACACGCCCCATGCGGCAGCGGGAATGCTCGGCAGGCTTAGCGACCCTTCGCTGCCGCCCGCACCGGGATAGTTCATCACCCACGTCTCGACCGGCAGATGCTTCCATCGTATCGGAATGTAGCTGGCGATCTGCTCGTGCGCGTCGAGTTTCCGCAAAACTCAAGGACATAGCCCCGCGGCTCGGCTTCCTTGGCAAGCGCCGGCGAACGTGCCACCCAGACCTCGACTTGCTTGCCGTTGACCGTCACCCACCGGCGCTTGGCAATACCCGGATCGAAGTGACCGGGCCGCGGCCCGATGATTGCCCAGTCGCCGAAGCGGCCGAAGATCAGCACGAGGTAGATCAGCACGACCGCCGCGAGGACGCCTTTGCGATGCTTCCACAGGTATCGAAGAGCCCGCATCCCCCGTTTTTAGCACCGTTAGCTAGTATACACTAGTCTAAAATCCACCGTCACTCAGAAATCCCATCCCACGCTCAATGTGTAGCGGAAATCGCTGCTCTGTGCCCCGGGAGCGGGCGTCGAATCGTACTGCCACTCCGCCTTGAGCTCGCTGAAGAGGTTCTTGTAAATCGTGGTTCGCAGGCCGGCGTCGGCGTTGATATTAAAATCGGAAATCCACGCCAAGCTGGGGAGATATTCGAAATCGTGAAAGAGAGTGACCTTATCGTTGAGCTTCTTCTCAACGTGATAGGCAAGTCGGCCGGCGACATGCTCATCAGCGCCGTCCGTGTAGTAGCGCTCATAGACCCAGTTAATGCCGGCTTCGGTGGAGAGCTTGAAATCGGACGTTTCATACCATTGATAACCCATCCCAATGCCCGGCGAGACGCGCAATGCGAGTTGGGCCACCCGATCCTGTTCGACGCGCGTCTGGGCGTAGCCGTAGAGCTTGGGCGAAATGAAGTAATCGTACTTGCCGAGTACAAACCAGTTGTCGGCGGTGGTGCTGCGCTGGCCGGTGTTGGGGTCGCGCTGGCGGCCGAAGAAGTAACCCGCGCTGGCGGTGATGCGGTCTTTATCGGTGCGCCGGCTGGTGTCGAGCTGAAAGTTGAAGTTTTCCGTATCCGAATTCCCGCGCGTCACGATCGCCCCCGCCTTGATGCTGCCGGTCCATGCTGCTGCCGGCGGATTGATGGCCTTGATGCCGACGATGGGGAGACCGTTGGTGCCTGGAACTGCGATCATTCCCTCGGAGGCGGCGCTCGCCGGCTGCTCCAGTTTCCTGCCGTTCTGAAGCTGGATGGTGATGGGGTGGTCCGTGGAGAAGGTCTTGATGTTGGCCAGGTCCGCGCTGACGCTGCCGGCCATGGCGGTGTCAATCGTCAGCTTCCCGCCATCGGCGGACTTGATGGTTCCCGTCAGGCGGTCACCGTTTTTGAAAATAACCTGATCTGCCAAACCCACCGAGGCGCAGAACAACCACGCCGCCCCCAGAACCAGCCAGAATGTCTTCACAACGTGTCCTTGACAAAAAAATCTTTCAATTTTGGCCGCGCGGAGCGCGGAGTGATGATCTTTGCGCGAAGCGGCGCCGATTCAATCAGATCCTTTGCGCAGGAAAGGAAAATGCGTGTGGGCGAAGGCGGCTTGAAATTGCTGCGCTAATTGTGAAAGTGGTGAACCTTCTATCCGGGCGGCGCGAGAACCCCTTCGGCGCCGCACGGGTGCCGGCCGGTTCGAGCGGCGAACTCATGGTGACGAAGGGGCAGAGCTGACACATTGAGCCGCGACAGCGATGTCGTGGATAGATTGGTGCAACACGGATGTTGGGGGTGGTGAGTAATTCTTCCGGACGGGCGGATACCGTTTCGGCCGCTGTCGATGTCTTCGCGGCCTCGGGTGTTTCGCTGGTCATTCATTGCGGTGACGTAGGCGGCCGCCACGTCCTCGATCCCCTTGCGCTTAGGCGGGGCGTTTGTCTGGGGAGACCGCGATACGGATCGGATGGGCCTGCTGCGCTACGGGCACACACTGGGGGTGGATTGCTTCGGGCTGATGGGCACGCTGGACTGGGAGGACAAAACCATCTGCGTGATGCATGGAGAGGATCGCGGGGTCATCCGGCGAATTCTCGATGAGCAGCAGTATGATTATCTGCTGCTGGGCCACGACTTGATGCCGCAGGACAAGGTGGTGGGCCGGACTGCGCATTATCAACCCGGGGGCGATTTTCGGGTCGACGACGCCGTCGATCGTCCTGCTGGATCCGCCAAGCGGGAAAATACGGGTGGTCCCGCTCTGACGACCTCCTCGGCAGTACTCTAGCACTATAGCGCGAAGCTGACGATTTCGGTCCAGAATCGCGGTCAACACATGAGTAGACAAGGACTTAAGAACGATCCAACGCTGAAGTGCTCAAAGGGCCCCTCTGGCCGCTTGGCCGGTGCGTCAAATTGTCATGTTCGGACCACCATGTCGTCAGATTGGGCAAAAACGGGGTCGGCGGCCGGGTGGGGAGGGAACGGTACTACAACGGTGAGAGTACGGTGTGGGCCGGGAGGAGATTTGGGTGAACATGGGAGCGAAATGTCCTCTGATTGGATGCTTCTTCACAAACGGGCTCTTGGCACAGCGTTCAAGGCGTTGCCGAAGCGACCAGGAGGCCCTGTGGGGCTTGCGGCGAGTCAGCGCGTCCGGCGCCTCGATGGCGCGGGATAGGGTTCTGTCCGAAGCGTTCGGTCGTTTAACTCTGCATCCCGGCGTCGGCGATTGGCGGCTGGAGACGGTGAGCAAAAACATGAGCGGATAAGGACTTAAGAAGGATCCGGCACTGTAGTGCTGGGAGATCAGCCCGTGGACTTGAAATTGCGGCCCGGACAGGCTACTTTTCTCGGCCTCCTGACCCATCGGAAGCGGCTGGGGATGGGCTGCGTTTGGGAATTCGAGGTCGGCTGGAAGTCTTGATTTGATAGAAGTTTAGAAAGAATCGGTGCAATATGGCTCACAAGAAAGGTCAAGGCTCGACCAGGAACGGGCGCGACAGCAATCCGCAGTATCGCGGCGTCAAAGCCTATGGCGGGCAGCTCGTGACGGCGGGCTCGATCATCATCCGCCAGCGCGGCACTCGCTTCCAGCCCGGCTTCAATGTCGGCCTCGGCGGGGACTACACGATCTTCGCTCTCAAAGACGGCAAGGTCGAGTTCCAGGGGCGGAAGGTTCACGTGCGGCCGGTCGAGGCGTCGGCCTAGGTTTGCCCGGAACCACACGCTGGAAAATCGCGGGTCACGAGTCGCTGGCCAACCGGCATGATGTTGGCTTGGGACTCGTGACCTTTTCTTATGTTCGTCGATGAAGCGGTCATTCACGTGAAGGCGGGAGACGGTGGGGCGGGGTGCGTCTCGTTCCGGCGGGAAAAGTACGTGCCCAAGGGCGGGCCCGACGGGGGTGACGGTGGCGATGGGGGATCGGTTGTCTTTGTCGCGGATCCCAACAAGAACACGCTGCTGGATTTTAAGGGCCGGCATCACTGGACCTCGCCGCGCGGCGAGGCGGGCATGGGGAAGAAGATGGCCGGAGAGAGCGGGGAGGATCTGGTGATCCACGTGCCGCCGGGCACGGTGGTTATCGATCAGGAGCATGGGACGGTGCTGGTGGACCTGGATCAGCCGCAGAAGCGCGTGGTGATCGCCAGGGGCGGCCGCGGCGGTCGCGGGAACTGGCATTTCAAGGGCCCGACGAACCAGGCGCTGCGCTACGCCGAGCCGGGGACCGAAGGGCAGGAGCGGAATCTCAAACTGGAACTGAAGCTGATCGCGGATGTGGGGCTGGTGGGGATGCCCAACGCGGGGAAGAGTACCCTGCTGAGCGTGATCAGTCGCGGCGCGGCCGAAGATTGCGGATTATCCATTCACGACGTTGGAGCCGCAGTTGGGGATCGTCGAGTTGGGTCGGGATCGGCGTATCGTGGTGGCGGATATTCCGGGACTGATCGAAGGAGCACAGCACGGCGCGGGGCTGGGGCATGCGTTTCTGCGGCACATCGAGCGGACAAAGATCATCGTGCATCTGCTGGATTCGTTTCCCGGCGATGGCTCGGACCCGGCGGAGAACTACCGAAAGATACGGGGGAACTGGAGGCATTCAGCCCGGCCCTGGCGCACAAGCGGGAGATTATCGCGGCGAACAAGATGGATCTCGCGGTAGACGACAACGCGTTGAGGAAACTTAAGACGGAGCTGGCGGGTAAGGAGATCGTCGCGATTTCGGGCGTGAGCCGGATGGGGGTTGAAAATCTGCTGGAGAGATTGTGGGCGATGCTGCGCGAGGATCAGGAAGCCGCGGCATCCGTGGCGTGAAGGGGAGATGCGATGGCCTGGCCGGATTCAATGCAGGTTGCGCTGAAAGAGTGGGCGGTGGTCTGCGAGGCGCTGGCGAGCGGCGCCAGACGATCCTGCTGCGCAAGGGAGGAATCTACGAGGCGGCGGGGGAGTTTGAGGTGGAGCATCGGGAATTCCTGCTGTTTCCAACCTACCTGCACCAGAATCGCCAGATGCTCAAGGAGGATGCGCGGCAAGGCGTCGAGAAGCGCGATGCGGAGCCCGGGCAGATCGCAATCTCGGCAGGGGGGGTGGTAAGCGACATCGTGCAGCTGGAGTCGCGGGAGCAGATGGAGCGGATTGAGGACGAGCATATCTGGACCGAGCCGCTGATTGAGATGCGGTTTGGGTATCGGCCCGAGAATCCGCTGTATTTGCTGGTGGTGCGGGCGTATCGGCTGGCAGAGGCGGTCACGATCGCCAATACGCCGGCGTATGCAGGGTGCAAGAGCTGGGTGCCGCTGGAGCAGGCGATCGAGGTGGGCGGGGCGACGGCCGTGCTGGACGAGGCGCGGTTTGAGGTCAGAAGGCAGCGGATTCTTAAGTGCCTATCCGAATGACCTATGACATGACCTATGACCCCGCGATGGCTTATTCGGATAGGCTCCAAGGCGATCGCGGAGCGGGACGGACAAGCTTGACCGATCGGGGGCGCGGTTCTACAGTTTTGGTCGAACGTCCCGGGCGATTTGAATCGCAGCTTGCGGCCCGCGGGTCTGGTTTGAGTCAGGCCCGAAAACGATGCTAAGCTGCGTTCCGCCGTTAATCGGAGCGACTTTGCCGGGCCATGCCGATCGATCGGGCATGGTTTTTTGCTTTTGAGGTGGATGATGGCAGTGACGCAACTCTCCAACGAACAGATCAATCGATACAAGCGGCATCTGATCCTGCCGGAAGTGGGGGCGGATGGGCAGATGAAACTGCTGAACGCCAAGGTGCTGTGCATCGGGGCGGGCGGACTGGGTTCGCCGATTTCGCTGTACCTCGCGGCGGCGGGCGTGGGGACGATCGGGATGGCGGACGTGGACGTGGTGTCGCCATCGAATCTCCAGCGGCAGGTGCTCTTTGGCATGAGCGTTGTCGGCGAGGACAAGGTGAAGGCGGCGGAGAAGCGCCTGAAAGACCTGAACCCGGACCTGAACCTGATTGCGCATAAGACGATCGTGAACAGCGGGAACGTCATGGACCTGATCAGGGACTACGACGTGATCGTGGACGGGACGGACAATTTCCCGACCCGGTATTGCGTGAACGATGCGTGCGTGCTGCAGAAGAAGCCGAACGTGTATGGATCGATCTTCCGGTTCGAGGGGATGGTGACGGTGTTTGCGCCGCACCTGAAGAATCCGGACACGGGCGAGAAGGGGCCGTGCTATCGCTGCCTGTATCCGGAGCCGCCGGATCCGGGGAGCGTGCCGAGTTGCGCCGAGGGCGGCGTGCTGGGCGTGATCTGCGGGACGATTGGATCGCTGCAGGCGACGGAAGTGGTGAAGCTGATTCTGGGAATCGGCCGGCCGGCGATCGGGCGGCTCCTGACGTGGAACTCGCTGGATCAGGAGTTCCGCACCTTCAAGATCCGGCACGACCCAAGCTGCCCGGTTTGCGGGAAGAATCCGACGATTACCAAGCCGATCGACTACGAGCAGTTCTGCGGCGTGCCGATCCTCGACCCCAAGAGCCTGGAAGAGACCAAGCGCGAAGCGGCGGCAGCCAAGGGCGGGAACGGTCAGGTGCAGCCGGCGGAGGATCTGGACGAGCGCGGGCTGCCCAAGGGGTATCCGTTCAAGCCGGATTGGGAGATTACGCCGCGGGATGTGAAGAAGATGCTGGACGCCAAAGAGGACTTTGTCTTCATCGATTGCCGGCTGCCCAACGAGTATCAGATCACGAAGATTGACGGGGCGAAGCTCATTCCGCTGCAGCAGATCGCGCAGCGCTTCGGCGAATTGCGCGGGAACGAGGAGAAGAAGGTGATCGTGCACTGCAAGGTGGGCGGGCGGTCGATGCAGTTTGCGCAGATCCTCAAGCAGCAGGGATTCAAGGACGTTAGGAGCATGGCGGGCGGCATCCTGCTGTGGAATAAGGATGTGAATCCCGGGGGGCCGCAGTATTAGGGCGGGTATGAGGGATCGGGTGTCGGGTGTCGGAAGGCGGGGTCCGATGGCCGATCCTCCGTCGGGGGTCAGGCGGGGTTGCCGCGCGTGCCCAGGGCGTTGATCTTGGCGGCGCAGATGAAGTCGTTTTCGGAGAGGCCGCCGACGGAGTGGGTGCTGTACTTGACGACCAGGCGGTTGTAGCCGACCTCCATGTCGGGGTGGTGGTCTTCGCGCTGGGAGAGCATGGCGATGGCGATGACCAAGGAGATCGTCTGGTAGTAGTCGTTGAACTTCCAGTCGCGCGTGAGGGCGTTGTCCTGGACGGCCCAGCCGGGAACGTCGCGGAGATAGTCGTTGATCTGCTGAGCCGACAGCGGCGGGGTCCCTGTGGGAAGCGGCTTACTTTCGCGCTCGATAAGATTGGGCATGAGTTGCTCCTTCCGGCATCAGCATCTTTGCACATCTTCCTCGCCCCCTTCAAGGGCAGAATTCGGTTCATCCGCCCAGATAAGCTTTTTTCACGTCAGGGTCCTCCAGCAGGCGGGCGGCGGTGTCGGTCTTGATGACCTGGCCGGTCTGGAGGACGTAGGCGCGGTGGGCGATGGTCAGGGCCATGTGGGCATTCTGCTCGACGAGGAAGACGGTGGTGCCGTCGTCGTTGATCTCCCGGATGATGTGGAAAATCTTGCGGACGATCAGGGGGGCCAGGCCGAGGCTGGGCTCATCGAGCAGCAGGACCCTGGGGTGGGCCATCAAGGCGCGGGCGATGGCGAGCATCTGCTGCTCGCCGCCGGAGAGGGTGCCGGTGCGCTGCTGGCGGCGCTCGGCGAGGACGGGGAAAAGCGAATAGCAATGCTCGAGGTCGCGGTGGAGCTGATCGCGGTCGGTCTGCTGGTAGGGGCCCAGGTGCAGGTTCTCCAGGACGCTGTGCTGGGGGAAGACGCGGCGGCCCTCGGGGACGTGGCAGATGCCGCGGCGGACGATCTGATGGGGAGCGAGTGTGGTGAGCTCGACGGCATCGCCGTTGTCGAAGGTGACCGAGCCGCGGCGAGGGCGAATCAGGCCGCTGATGGTGCGCAGGAGCGTGGTCTTGCCGGCGCCGTTGGAGCCGATGAGGGTGACGATCTCGCCGCGGTCGATTTCGAGGGAGACATCGTGCAGGGCGGCGATGGCGCCGTAGGAGACCTGGAGGTTGGAGACGGTTAGGAGCATGGTGCCGGTGGATCGCATGCTACTAAGGCATCGGCCGTGCCGATACCCTAGCGGAGCCGAAGGCATCGGCCGTGCCGATTCCCTTAGCGGAGCCGTAGGCGCAGCGTTCAAGGTGCCCTTCAGGGGCTCGCGGCGCGTAGCCGCGAAACTCATTCACCACGGAGCTCACAGAGAGAAATCTGAGTAGAACCACCGATGGACACAGATTCAGGCAGATGGTTCAGACGAAGGCGGGCGCGGCGGCGAGGACTCTGAGCGGCCCCCTCTTGGTCTCCTTATTGCGAGTCGGACCACACTTCTTCGAAGTTGATCCCTTCCAAACCTTCACGTTCGACGACGGACTTGAATTCATCTTCGGGATCTTTCAGGCCTGACACCGTCAGGACTTCCCCCAGCGCCGTTTCAGGGACTTTAAAGAGAGTAGATTCTGAAAGACGGTTGGCATGAAAGCGGTACTCTTCGACACGTATCCTGGCATTTGTCGTCCTGCCGAGAACCCATTTGGTATTCTGCTCATCGAGGCAATTCACGCATTCCAGCACGTTGACCAGGTGAAAAAGATCGCCTCGATGTGGGAGCGGAAGGAGTTCGCCGGCCATTTCCAGAATTGTCCGCAATGCTTCGCAGGCGGAAGAATCGACGACGAACGCGCCGGAGCACAGATGCAGAAAGTTTCCTGGTTTCAGGATGGGGTTTCGGACATACACGGCCGGAGGCTTCCATGCGGGCAACTTCGGCTTGCAATCCATCTTCAAGATGTTTGTTTCCCAAATCTTCGGATCGACGGGAAGAAGACTTCGATAGTGATTGGAATTGAGCCGGACTCTGAAGACTTTCATTTTGCCGCGGAAAGAATACCGCGACTGGTCCAATCCCCGCAACCATCGCGGCGGCCTTCGGCTTTGACCCAAAGAGAGGTTATCGGGGGCTGAGGTGCGAAGTGGGGCGGCGGGAATTCTGGAGGAGACGTTTGGCTTTTCTCTACCTTGCCCGGTTCTGACATGGTGCTGACGTGACGCGAGGAGGATGATCGAGGTCGATCACGGAACTGGCGGTTTGGGGATCAACTGTAAAGGTTTCCGCTGGAATCGGCTTGTCCGCCTCAATCGTAGTGACGGTTATCGTGTCAACGTAGATCAGGCTGTTGCCGGGTGCTCGCGATTCGTCACCCGCATCCAGTGGGGAAGATACGCCGTCCCGGCGTCGCATTGGACAGGCCGATATCTGATTTCCACCGTGAGAAGGCCGACCCCTGCCGTCGAGACTTCGCGAAGCATGGACGGCAAAAATGCGGGAGATCCATTGAATTCGATATGGTAAACATAATCGACGCCGTGGTAATCCTTGCCCCCAGGAAAGATGGCCTCAGCGCCGCGAGAATTCCCTGGCTGGACAGGCCGGGCCGCCGAAAAACGGTCACGCGTCCGTTCACTTTGCGCTTCGGCCCATGTCATCCCGTGGGCGCGGCCGGGGCCGCCCGCTGGAACCAGGAAGCGAAGCGGGAGTAACAGGGGAAGCTCCGAAATGGTTGGGCTGTATTTTTTGGTGCCCGAAACAAAGAGCTGAGAACTGTCCACGGCCACGGTCTGCATTTGCTTGCCGTTCCATCGCACATCCCAGTCAAAGTGCGGATTCCTGGGGGTCGTCAGTTCCAGCAGTGCCAATTTGTTCCGCTCATCCAGTATTCGAGCGTTTCTTTCCGGCTTGGCCCCATCATGGAAGGCTTTCCGGAATCGAACCTTTCATCCATCTTGCAATGCAAGGTTCGCGGCAGGCGGTATTGGTCCCATGTTTTGAGAAGGTTGTCTTGGATTGCGCTGAGCGCAGTCGCCGGCCCGGGGATCGCCTGCCCGGCGGCCTTGTGGGTGACGAATAGAGACCAAAGTGCGGTGCCAAGCAGCACAACTCCCATGGCCGAAAGCCGCCGAATCTTCGCAAGGTTTCCTAAATGCCTGATGTCCATTCTTATCTCCTTGGCCGCCTTACGGCTGTTTATTTGCGGAGCGAATCAAATGACGCGCACATCGGGGTGGCTTCCGATCCGGACCGCGAAAAGGCGGAGCGAGTTTGTGCGGTGCTTTATGTGGATCTCTGCCATCAGTATGGACGGGCGGCCTGCAACCGGACATCAAAGTTGCACCAGAACCGAAAAGATTATCTTGGCAGGTCCAACGCCGAGTTATGGCTGATCTTCGTCTCTCAGGCTCTGGCCCAAAGGGAGGTTATCGGGGGCTGAGGCGCAAAGGGGGCTGCGGGAATTCTGAACGTTCCGTGTCGACTTTCCCCCGCTTGGCCCTTCCGACCTGAGCTGTTCAATGGCTCATGTGAGGAGTCAGGAGCGATTGGATGGCGGCTTTCATTCGATAGTAGCCCATGATGTTGTCTCCGATCAGGCGACGGCGCATGATCCCATTTTGGTCGACGATGACGACGGTCGGTGTGCCTTCAACGGGATACTTGACGCGCATGTTCGGAGCGAGCAGGACCGGGTAGGGAATGCGGAGGGCGTTGACGACAAACTGCGCGTCGCTGGCCTTCGGATCCACATCGATGCCGATGATGGCGACGGGTTGGCCCTGGAAATCCTTGGAGAGGCGGATGAGTTCTGGGATTTCGCGGATGCACCAGGGGCAGGTGCGCGAACCGAAGGCGAGCACGAGGATTTTCCCGCGGAAGTCTTTAAGGGACTGCGCGTGACCGTGTAGGTCTTTGAGACCCCAGTCGGGAACCGGAGCGTTGAGAATGTCCCTGGCTGTTGGTGGATCGGGGAACATGGGGATTGTGGCACCTTTAATCGATGCGTTGCCAGCCTCGCCATTCAGAAGGATGCCGTCGAGCAGCGCTATCCCATCCTGCCTCAGCTTAGCTTGCGCGGCACTTACGGCGGCAATGGACTCATCGCATGCGATAGCGTTCTGGTAAGCGGCCAATGCGCGGACGTTCTCCGAAGCCAAAGCAGCGATCTTGGAGACGATCTGAGGGCTGAGTCGTCCCATCGCGGTCAGGGTGATTTTTCCTTTCTCGGTGTAAGCGGCGCCAAGGCGATGGGATCGGAGCTGAACCTGATCGACAATGCCGGTCTGTGGATCGAATCGATACGTGTAGTGGGAGCCGGGTTCAAAAACCTCGGCGACGCCGCCAGTGACAGCGGAGGTGAAGGTAACGTGGCCAGGTCCCTCCTCGCGATCAAGAGTAAAGTGCACCATCCGGGCATGGTCGTCGGTCTGATCATTCCAGCCCTTCTGAAGCTGTTCGGCATCAGCCGGGAGTCGGGGAAATAGGCGCGAGAGGGCGACGACCGGATCGTCGTTGCCCTTGATGGTGCCGTCAGGGTAAAGATCGCACGCGCAAGCCTCGAGTATACGTTCGTAGGGGATGGATGATCCGGATTTTTCGTGGAACGTGCCCCCGGAATCAGTGACCGCAGCGACGTGCCAGGAGCCGTCCTTGTTCTGCGAGAGGATATCGATCTTCCAGTCGGTGTGGCGCTGGGACCAGCTTCCCTTATCGGCCTGCCGGCAGGTGCGTTCACGGTGGTAGACAAGTTGCTGGCCAACATCGAGCCGATAGTGCGGGACATCCTGTGCAGGCGCAGCGGCGCACGCGGCCAAGGGGCAAGCGAAAGCGAGGGCAGCAAGCAGGAATTTTTGGCATGCAGGCATCACCGGCTCCAAATGAAGGGATACGCGTTTCTGCTTCCCCTGCGAGAGAATAAGTAGAGCCCCGTCAATCGTCTTTATATCGATTCCGGGGTCGTGAGGAAACACCGAAATTTGCCTGGAACGGAAATAGTTATCGGCGCCTGTGCAATGCCCGCTTCTGGCCGCGCCAGGTAGCGCGACGCAGTTCGATTCCGCGTCGGAGCCCGGTCATTCTACCAGCGGTCCGAACGATTCGAATCCCGTCCGCTTGGAATCTCCCGGCTAGGGCTTCTTTGGTCCGGTTCCTGGAAACCACTCCGTATGCTGATCGCCGGCGCGACCGAAGTATGTGACGCGCTGTCCCCGCAGAAACGCGAAGTAGCCTTGCACGCCGGCCCGCATCGCACGAATCGTGAAGTCCCGATAGTGCTGGCCATTCCGCTGACTGTCACGGATGTCGTCCCGCAGCGCCTCCATGTCGAGTTCCGGAGCAACTGAAGGGAGTCCCTCGAAAGGTATTGCCGTAATGACGCACGTCCCATTGCCGTCGTAGAAGCGTTTGCAGTGGCCGACGTAATCGACGTGGTAATACTCCACGCCGGCCGCGATCAGCTTCGCGACGATCTGGGGAAACGGCGTCGTGCCCGCGAGCGTCGCTGCCGCCGCTTCGTGAACCGCTGTCGCGTCCATGAGCTCTCCTTCTGCCGCATGATGCAATGCCGATCAGTCGCCGAGCCGGCGCCGTGCCGGCTCTCGAACAACCAGAAGCATAGCGGCCGGCTCGGCCCACCGCATTGGCGGGTTGTGCGGCAGCGGCAGTGAGCGAGCGACAGGTCAGGTTCGGACGTAGGGGAAGTAAATGATCACGCCGGTAATGCCCAGGCTTATCGCCGCGGCGGTGAGCTCCGTGCGGCGGTGCGCCCACAGCATTGCACCGATGCCGCAGACAAGAGCCATCCCCAGCAACGAACAAGAGACGATTGTCTGCCATCGCAATTTCTGGGCGGGATCATCGCCCCCGGTGAGGCCTTGGTAGTCAAGTGGCTCTTTGCTCATACGTCTTCACGGACTGTTACATCCGCCGCATACCTAGGATTGACCGAGCGTCGGGCGCCAATCCGCGTGCCGCGATGGGCTGGCATTTTATCCACTGAAACTGTGCCGGCACAAGGTTTTGCGCCGTCGGGCGCCCTCAGCGTACGGGGGCGAAAAGGCAGTGCCCGTTGCCTCGCCGGCATCCGGAGGGGAGGATTCTGAAGGACCCCATTCGGCCGTTCCGTTTCGCCTTGTCGGCCATTTTGTCGCAGTGGAGTTTGCACGGTGTAGGTACGGTGAGAGTACGGTGTGGGTCGGAGTTTTTGCACAAGCGGATGTCAATATGTCGTGGGGGTTTTGGCTAGCCATCTCTTGGAGAATTTGCGGGGGATGGGGACGGCCGCGGGGGATACTCTGGCCGTCTGGTAATTGAGTCATCGGGCCGATGCCGGCGCACTGCCACGGCGGAGGGCACGGAGAAGATGGCCAGATGGTGGTGCAGGAGTTTGGCTCCGGCGGGTTCGGTACTTTCAAGGGGTGAAAGGCGTATCTTCTTCGTGGCATTGAAAGCGGAGATTGACGATGGATGAGGTTTACGTGGCGACGGACATTGAGACGGATGGGCCGAGTCCGGGGCAATATTCCATGTTGAGCTTTGCATCGGTGGCGTTCCGGTTGGACAAGTCGATCGTCGGGACGTTCGAGCGGAACCTGGAGCTGTTGCCGGGGGCGAAGCAGGATCCGAAGGTGATGCAGTTCTGGAAGGATCATCCGGAGGCTTGGGCGGCATGCCGCAGCAATCCCGTGCCGCCGGGCGAGGCGATGAAGGCGTATGCACAGTGGCTTGGGAGCCTGGGAGGCAGGCCGGTGATGGTGGCTCACCCGGTGGCGTTCGACTACACGTTTATTCACTGGTACCTGCACGAGTTTACCGGCGGGAGTCCCTTCTTCCCGGCGGGGTTGGACATGGCCAGCTATGCGATGGCGGTGATGGGGACGCCGTTTACGAAGTCGCACAAGCCGTACATGCCCAGGGAGTGGATCGACCCGAATCTGCCGCATACGCACAAGGCGATGGACGATGCGATGGGGCATGCGATGGTTTTTTGTAATATGGTGGCGGCGAATCGGGATGGGCGCGTGGGTGAGAGATGAGTATGCAAACATGATTGCCTTCGAAGTCAGACTCAACGGGAAGCGCGTCTGCGTCGCGGGGGGCTGAGGATTTGGCCGTACTGAACGCGATCGTTAGTGCGGGCGGCAGCAATGCGGTTGTGACGAACCTCTTCTTTGAGCTTGTGCGTCAGTATCTGGCGGGCCAGGTGTCCGTCGTCATTGAGGCAGCGTTCCAGCACGCGGTGTGGGAAGCGAAGATGCCGATGATTCGCCAGATGAGCAATCCGTATCTCGTCATACGTTCAGTCGATGCGGAGGTCGCGGCAAGTCGGCATTTGGAAAGGGGCTTGAGCGATTCGCGGAGGGAGTTCTATCACGGGGATCGTCGCGTCTCGATCTACCGGGCTACGGGCGAGATGGCGCCGGCGGGTGAGTATGTGGAGCCGGATTTTGACGTCCCGACGATTCGGGCTTCAACCGAAAGGGATTGTTCGCCGGGCGTGGATAAGATCGTGCGGATGATTCAGGCGTGAGGGGTTGAGCGGATGCGGTAGAGGGGATGGTGGGAGCCAGGTTGATTTGCCTGGTGCGCTCAAGGCCTCAGAGATCCTTCGCGGGGTACCGGTCGGGATGACAGTTGAGGGCGGGAGGCATGGAGTGGTGATCCGGTGCGATCGTCCGGTTGGCTGAAGGCGGTCAGACCGGCTCGCCCAGGTAGGCTTCGATGACTTTGGGGTCGGCCTGGATTTGGGTGGGGGTGCCGGTGGCGATGGTTTCGCCGTGATCCAGGACTGTGATCTGCTGGCAGATGCTCATCACCAGCCGCATATCGTGCTCGATGAGGAGGATGGCGAGGTCGAAGCGGTCGCGGACCATGCGAATGAGGGCCATCAGGTCGGATTTTTCCTGGGGGTTCATGCCGGCAGCGGGTTCGTCGAGGAGCAGGACCTTGGGCCGGGTGGCAAGGGCCCGGGCGATTTCGAGGCGGCGCTGGTCGCCGTAGGGAAGGTTTTTGGCCTGCTCGTGCTCGCGGTGGGAGAGGCTCATAATCTCGAGCATTTGACGGGCCCAGCGGTCGATGTGGCGCTCGGCGGCGATGTAGCCGCCGCTGCGGAGGATGGTGGTGGTCAGGCCGTGGGGCTCGCGCATCTGCGCGCCCATACGGACGTTGTCGAGGACGGAGAGCTCGGCGAAGAGGCGGATGTTCTGGAAGGTGCGGGCCAAGCCCGCGCGGGTGATCTGGTGGGGTGAGAGGCCGTTGACACGGCGGTTTTGGACGAGGATGGAGCCGGTGTCGGGGCGATAGACGCCGGTGAGGAGGTTGAAGACGGTGGTCTTGCCGGCGCCGTTGGGGCCGATCAGGCCATAGAGGGCGCTGGCGGGAAGCTCGAGGGAGAAGTCCTTGACCGCGGTGAGGCCACCGAAGCTGATGGAGATGTCGCGGACATCGAGGAGGGTGGTGGATTCGACGGTCATGCGGCGCCTCGGCGTTTTCGGCGGAATGGGAAGAAGCTCCAGAGCTCGTGGACGCCGAGGAGGCCCTCGGGGCGGGCGATCATCATGATGATGAGCAGGAGGGAGTAGAGAATCATGCGGTACTGCTCGACAGCGCGGAGGAGTTCAGGGAGGGCGGTGAGGATGATCGCGGCGATGGCGGCGCCGGAGATGGAGCCGAGGCCGCCGAGGACGACCATGATGAGGATTTCGAAGGATTTCTGGAAGCCGAGTTCGCCGGCGTTGAGGGAGCCGATCTGGAGGCCGAAGAGGGCGCCGGCGACGCCGGCGAAGAAGGAAGAGAGGACGAAGGCGCGGACCTTGTAGCGGGTGATGTTGATGCCGACGGCCTGGGCGGCGATCTCGTCTTCGCGGATGGAGAGCAGGGCGCGGCCGTAGCTGGATTGCTTTAAGCGGATGGCGACCAGGAGCATGATCGTGACCCACACGTACACCCAGAAGACGGTGCTGTAGGTGGGGATGGCGATGAAGCCGAGAGCGCCGCCGAGATGGTTGACCAGCGCCAGCGGGGAGGAATGGATGATCTGCGTTTTGTCGGACTGGTAGAACTGCTGGCCGGTGCCCTGGAGGATGACGCGGACGATCTCGCCGAAGCCGAGTGTGACGATGGCGAGGTAGTCGCCGCGCAGGCGCAGGGAGGGGAGGCCGACGATCCATCCGGCGGCGGCGGCGACGAGGCCGCCGGCGAGCGTGGCAACGATGAAGAGGAGATCGCCGGGGCCGAAGATCGGGCCGGTGAACTGGCCGATGCGTCCGGTCCAGGAGAGGGCGCCGCCGTGGAAGTTGGCGTCACCGAAGATTTTGTAGGAGCCGTAGTAAACGACGGCGGCGGCGGTGTAGCCGCCGAGGGCCATGAAGCCGGCGTGGCCGATGGAGAACTGGCCGGTGAAGCCGTTCACGATGGTGAGCGAGACGGCGAGGATGATGTTGATGCCGGCGAAGATGATGAGGTTGTTGAGGAACCCGCCGACGACGGGCTGGACGACTTCGTAGAGGAGCAGGGAGAAGAGGATCCCGATCACCAGGGGAGAGAAGGCGCGCGGCAGGAAAGTCCAGCCGCTGGGACGGAGGGCGGTGCGATCGGTGATGTCCCGGGTGGCGACGGTCATGGCTTTAGACTTTTTCCACGGTTGATCTGCCGAGGATGCCGCTGGGGCGGATCAGCAGGACGAGGATCAAGAGGGAAAAGACGTACACGTCACGGTACTGGTCGGAGAGGTAGGCGACGCCGAAGAACTCGATGAGGCCGATGAAGATCCCGCCGATCATGGCGCCGCGGATGTTGCCGATGCCGCCGATGACGGCGGCGACGAAGGCCTTGAGGCCCAGCAGGATCCAGACGTTGTCGGCGGTCTGGTTGAGCTGGGCGTATTTCATGGAATAGAGAAAGCCGGCGGCGGCGGCGAAGACGGAGCCGAGGACGAAGGTGAGGGAGATGATGAAGCCGACGTTGATGCCCATGAGGGCGGCGGTTTCATGGCTGAAGGAGACAGCCCGCATGGCAGTGCCGATCTTGGTGTGATAGACGAGCCACTGCATGGCGACCATGAGGACCAGGGCGGTGCCCAGGACGACGACGTCGACGAGGCGGATGGGGACGCCGGCGAAATGAAAGAGGACATGATCGGGGATGAGGGCGGGCATGGCGCGGGGATAGGGGCCGAAGAGATAGGGAAGCTGACCCGCGTTTTCGAGCAGCAGGGAGACGCCGATGGCGGTGATGAGGACGTTCAAGCGGGGGGCGTTGCGCAGGGGGCGATAGGCGAGGAATTCAATGAGGAAGCCGACGATGCCGCAGCCGGCCATGGCGGCGAGGAGGACGGCGACGCCGATGTACCAGTGGGGGATGTGGCCGGTGCCGGCGACGAGGCCCATGGCACTGGCAACCACGAAGGAGAGCCAGGCGCCCAGGGCGAAGACGTCGCTGTGGGCGAAGTTGATGAACTGGAGGATGCCGTAAACGAGGGTGTAGCCGAGGGCGATCAGCGCATAGAGCGATCCGACTGCGATGCCATCGGTCAAGGTTTGAATGAACTGGTTCAAGGTTCTGTGACAGGGCATCCTGCCCGTGCAAACGTCCGGGTTACGGGCAGGATGCCCGTGTCACGTCACGCACTTACTTCGGCGCTTACCTGGGCGGCTCGACGGTCGTGAAGTAAGAAAACTTGCCGTGCATGATCTTCTGGATCACAGCGTTCTTGGTGGCGTCGCGGTGGTCGTTGATGGTGATGCTGCCGGTGACGCCGTCGAAGTTTTTCGTGGCGGCGATGGCGGCGGCGAGGTCCGAGCCGGAGAGGCTTTTGGCACGGCGCATGGCGTCGAAGAGCAGGCGGGCGGCATCGTAGCCGAGGGCGGCCATACTGTCGGGACTCTGGCCGTATTCGGCCTTGTATTTCTTCAAGAAATCCTGGACTTCGGGGCGTTTGTCCTGCTGGGAGTAATGATCGGAGAAGTAGCAGTTATCGAGAGCGCTGCCGGCGTTCTTGAGCTCATCGGAGACCCAGCCGTCGCCGCCGAGGAGCGGGCAGGTGATGCCGAGCTTGCGGGCCTGGCGGGCGATGTTGACGACCTTGGTGTAGTAGCCGGGGATGTAGATGAACTGGGGATCTTTTTCGCGGATGGCGGTGAGCTGGGCGGAGAAGTCGTTGTCGCCGTCGCTGTAGGCTTCCTCGATGACGACGTTTCCGCCGAGCTTTGCGAAGTTCTTTTTGAACTCTTCATTGAGCCCAGTGGAGTAGGCCTGGGCGCGGTTGTAGAGGGTGGCGGCCTTGTCGAAGTGAAGCTGGTTCTTGGCGAAGCTCGCGCCGACGTAGCCCTGGAAGGGGTCGATGAAGCAGACGCGGAAGATCATGTTGCCGATTTCGGTGACCTGGGGATTGGTGCTGGAGGGGGAGATCATCGGCACGCCCAGCCGCTGGGCGATCTGCCCGCCGGCGATGGATCGGCTGGAGGCGACTTCGCCGAGGAGGGCGACGACGTTGTCCTGCTGGATCAGGCGCGTGACGGCGGTGACGACTTCCTGGCTTTTGCCCTGATCGTCGTAGGCGATGAGGTCGATCTTGCGTCCGTTGACGCCGCCGGCGGCGTTGGCTTCCTTGACGGCGAGCTTGATGCCGTTGTCGGTGGAAACGCCGAAGGTGGCTTCGCTGCCGGTCATGGAGCCGTATTCGCCGACTTTGATCGGACCGGTCTGCGAGGAACCGGCCGACTGTTGACGGCAGCCGGCCAGGGCAAGGGCGAGCGCTGAGAAAAGCAGAAATGCGAGCCTGAGCGCATCGACAGAATTCCTCCAAGCGTTGACAGGGGCAAACTTTAGCCTGAATGGAAAGCGCCAGCAAGTTGACGCGGGGATTGCGGCGCGGGTGGGAAAGTCAAATCATGCCGATGTGCCGGCGGCACTTTCGCGGGGTGGATCGCGGCGTTACATTCGCCGTTGCGAAGGAGCGTTTGCATGTCGAAGTGCTGGTGGTTCTTGGCGCCGGTTGTGTTGATCGGGCTGGTCGCGCAAGCTCAGGAGCAGGCGATGAACCTGGGCAAGGGGGACGTGGAGAGCGTGTATGCGCCGCCCGAGCCGCCGCAGGCGGACCAGGGGATCAACGAGGGCGGGGTGAATGTCGATCTCTATGCCCTGTACATGACGGACTACATGTGGCGGGGGATCGACCGCTCGGAGTCGGGTGGGGCGGAGGATTCGCCGAACCTTGAGTTCGACGGCAAGCTGACGTTCAACACGGGCGGCTACCCGCATCCATTCGTCGGCGTGTTCATGAACATCTACAATTCAGATCCATTGAGCCGGTTCCAGGAGATTCAGCCGCACATGGGGTTCGACTGGAACCTTCGGCCGCTGCTGTTTTCCGTGGGGTACAACAGCTACATCTTCCCGGAGCGGGACATGTACAACACCTCGGAGATCTTCGCCAAGTGCACGCTGGATGATTCGTATTTCTTCCGGACGGACAAGCCGATTGTCTCGCCATACCTGTTCGGGGCGTATGACTATGACAAGGGCAAGGGGGTGTATGCGGAGTTCGGGATCAGCCACGATTTTGCCATCGAGGAGACGTCGATCGTGCTGACGCCGAACGCGAGCATTGGATACGTGAACGGCGACCATATCTTCGCCAAGCCGGTGGGGCCGACGAGCGATCCGGCGTTCGCCTACAATCCCCATGGGCCGGATACGGGGTTCCAGCATTACCAGTTTGGGCTGACGCTGACCTATGGGCTGAATCAGGCGCTGAACATCTCCAGGCGCTGGGGCAACTTCGACGTGAAGGCGTATCTTGTTTACACGGACGGGATCGACAACAAGCTGCGGGCCGATACGCAGCTCTGGGGGGGCGTGGGGCTGGCGTTCAGCTATTGAGCGGGGCGAGAGCGCCCTGGGAGCCTGGGATGGGATCGAGCAGCCGATCGAGGCCGATGGGCTCGAGGTTTTTCTCGCGAAGCCGGCGAATCAGGGGGCGAAGGGCCGCGACGGTCGGGGAGAGATCGAGGGCGGGGTGGCCCGGGCCGACGCCATCGTGCAGGAGGAGGATATCACCCGCCCGCGCATCGGCGAGGCGCTGGAGGATCAACTGTGAGGTCGTGCGGAGGCCGTCGAAGGCGCGGCGGGACCAGTTGACGACCTTTTGATTTCGCTGGCGAGCGGCGTGCAGGGTGAAGCAGTTTTTGGCGCCCAGGGGCGGGCGGAAATAAGCGGGGCGGATGCCGATAAGGGATTCGATGACCTCGTCGCAGCGGCGGATCTGGTCCTGCCAGAAACGCGGCCCGCGGATAAAGCCGTAGTGGGGGTGCAAGTAGCTGTGATTGCCGATGGTGTGCCCTTCTTCGTGCATGCGGCGAACCAGGTCGGGATGCTCCTCGGCATGTTTACCGATGACGAAGAAGGTGGCGCGGATGCGCTCATCGCGAAGGATGTCGAGGATCGATTCGGTGAAGGGGGAGGTAGGCCCATCGTCGAAGGTGAGGGCGACGGTATGGCTGTTGCGCGGGCCGTGCCAGTGAATTCTGCCCCACATGCTGGAGCGGGCGCGAAAGGTGGCGTAGTTGGCGGTGCCCATGACGGCGGTGATGCCGGCGACTGAGGCGAGGGTGATGGGCAGGGCGGCTCATTGGCAGAACTCATTTTCGCTCGCACCGGCGGGAAAGTCACTTGCGGATGTGGGGTTTGAAGCCGGGTTCGATGGCATTTAGGACCTGATCGCTGCGGAGGGGCTGCGTCGTGGGGTGGGTCATGGTGAGGAGGAAGGTGGCGCTGTTCTGCTGGTCCAGGCTGCCGTGTGTGGAGCGCATGGTGATGAATTCCTGAAGCGACGCCTTGCCGGCGTAGTAGCCGTTGTGGAGCGTGAGCATGACTTCGGGCGGGTTGACGACGAGGTCGTGGAAAGCGTCCCAGAGGCGGCGCGGGGCATCGGGGTATTGGGCATCGAGCGTCGCGGCAAACCAATCGGCGTCGGAGGCGAAGCCGTCGGGGGTGAGCTCGCCGGAAGCGCGAAGACGATCGAGGATCGGCTGGTAGTGCAGCACATCCCGGTTGATGGGGCGATAGCGGAAATCTCCGTCGCGACAGTCGATGGCGGCACAGCCCCGGGCGTCGCGGATGATCACGCTGGGGCCCTGCAGGTAGGTGGCGAATTCGACTTCCCTGGCACGGGTGGCGGCCTGGGCGACGGCGGGGGCATCGGTGGTGCGCAGGCCGATGTAATCCACCAGGGCAGCGAGTTCGATGACGACGTTGCGCTGGTGGCGAAGAGAGTCGGTGATGTGGAAGCCGGCGTGTTCGAGAGCCCGTTTGAGCTGCGGGGAGGCGGAGTGAGAGGGGGTGAGGTTGTGGCCGTGGTCGGCCATCATGCTGAGCTTGATCGCGCCGTGGCGCTCGTACAGCAGCTGCAGGCAGAGCTGGCGGGCGGCGTCGAGTGTCTGGTTGATGCCGGCGGCGCCGTACTTGCAGGCCATGCCGCTGGCGGTAACGGCATACACGATGGTGACGTGGTCGGGGCTCTTGTCGAGGGCTTCCTTCATCCGCGCCATCTCGACGGGGAGCCAGTCGCGGGGATCAAGATAGGTGAAGCTGGCCTCCATGTAGTGGGCGTTATAGGCGAGGCAGCGCTCCCAGGGCTCGCGGTAGCCGGTGGCACGCTGCCAGAAGCCGTCGTGGATTTCTCGTGCGGCCGGGTCGTAATACTCATCGGTCATGCCGGCCAGCGGCGGAGCGTGAAGGACGCGCGTGTAGCACAGTTCCGTGAGCGATGGGAATGGCGGGATGACCTTGGCCGGAGGGTTGAACCAGCGGAAGTCGCCGGCGGCGTAACGGTCGGCGAGCATCTGGTAGGGGATGGAATCCAGCAGGATGATCAGGTGGGGGACGGACTGATTCGCGTAGTCGGCCAGGCGGTAGATGCGATCGGGGGCGCCGTCTTCGTTGTCGTCGTAGAGGAGAGAATCGACGCGGTCGGCGGCGTTGTAGTGAAGGGCGAAGTCGGGTTTGCCATCGTGGTTGGCATCGTACCAGGTTTCGGTGGGGGTGGATTTGATGGGGGCGGTGGGGAAGGAGAGGTGAGGTTCAAAAGGAGCGCAGCCGGCCAGTCCCGCGATCGCACAAAGAATCAAAAGAAGGCTCGACCTCATCAAAGCGGCGGATTGTATGCAGGCGGCGGCGAGTTGCTCGCGGCCGGGTCAGTTTTTTCCGGTCCGTGTCTGGCGCGGCTTGCCCAGGGGATTGGCGAGGAAGCGGATCTGGCAGGGGCGGCAGATGCGGAAGTGGAACTTGCGGTGGACCTGGTCCTGGAGATCGTCGGCGGAAAGGTCTTTCATCTGGTCGATGAGCTTTTGCAGTTCATCATCAAAATCAAGTTCGGCCAGCTCATCGCCGGTGGTCGGGGGCATGGAGGGATCGGCGAAGACTTCGATATTCACGATGTAATGCGCGTGCGGGGGGATCAGGCGGTGGCACAGGTCGCAGCGGATGCGCTTGGGCATGGCGGAATTGTAGCCAGGGCCCAAAGCGGCGGGGAATTCGCGGGGTCCGCCATGGGCGGCAGGAGATGGCGCCTTTGGGATCGGGCACAAGGGAAGTTCGAGAGAATCCGGCCTGGCGAATTTCAGCTCTTCGGCTGCGTGTTCGCGGCCGGCGACGATCCCGGTGCGCTCGCGGCGACGCCGAGCATCTTGTCGAAAATTGCTCTTAAAGGGTGTATGGCTGGCCTTGGCGCGCCTGGCGTTTGCACGGTGTTGGTACGGTGTGAGTACGGTGTGACTCGGTCGTTTTGCACAAGCGGATGTCGATATGTTGTATGGGTGCTCTGAAGGCTTTTCTTCGAGACATTGCGGGGGTGATGGCGGGGGCCGGGGAGGGGCCGGGGGCGTGTCCGGCGGGGCCGGGATACTTGATCGGCTCGATGGGCCTGCCGATAATTGGGACATCATGAACCGTCTTCCGTTGCGAACGATGTCGATGCGATAGGGCGAGCCGCGGCCGGCTGGGAGCACCACTCCCTTGCGGGTGCGGTTCGTCCGGAAGCGCTTGATATCGGTCCCAACGGACGACGGTTTTCTTTTGCGGAGATCGCGCAGGATTTCAGCCATGAGCCAGACGAACACGTTTTACATCACGACGCCCATCTACTACCCCAACGGCGATCCGCATCTGGGGTCGATCTATACCACGGTGATTTGCGACACGGTGGCGCGGTATCACCGGCTCAAGGGCGAGGAGACCTATTTCCTCACCGGGACGGACGAGCACGGGACGAAGCTCTTCAAGGCGGCAGCGGAGGCGGGGGTGCAGCCGCAGGAGCTGGTGGATCGGTATTCGCGGGTGTTCGCGGATCTGTGGAAGGAACTGGGGATCAGCCACGACGATTTCATCCGCACGACTGAGCCGCGGCATAAGGAGGCGGTGCAGAAGATCGTGGAGAAGATGGTCGCCAGCGGCGACATTTACCTCGGCCATTACCAGGGGTGGTATGATGAGGGGCAGGAGCAATTCGTCACCGAGACCGAGGCGAAGAATGCGCAGTACCAGTCGCCGATCTCGGGTAAGCCGCTGGTGCGTTACAAGGAGCCGAGCTATTTCTTTCGGCTGAGCAAGTACGTTCCGCGGCTGATCGAGTACATCGAGGCGCATCCGCACTTTATCGTGCCGGAGACGAGGCGCAACGAGGTGCTGAGCAAGCTGCGCGGGGGTGGATGATCTGTCGATCAGCCGGGCGTCGCTGAGCTGGGGGATCCCGCTGCCGAACGATCCCTCGCACGTGATTTACGTGTGGATCGATGCACTGACGAACTATGTCACGGCGCTGGGATACGCATCGGATTCCGATGCGCTCTTCAGGAAATTCTGGCCGGGGGTGCATGTCATCGGCAAGGACATCTTGTGGTTTCATACGGTCTACTGGCCGGCGATGCTGTTCAGTTTGGGGCTGGAGTTGCCGCAGAAAATCGTCGCCCATGGCTGGTGGACGGCCGAGGGGAAGAAGATGAGCAAGTCGCTGGGGAACGTGATCGATGTGCCGCGGGTCCGGGCGATCGCCGATGCTTACAGCCTTGATGCGGTGCGGTATTACCTGCTGCGGGCAGCGCCCCTGGGCAGCGATCTGGATTGGAGCGAGGCGGATTTCGCCAAGGCGTTCAACGAGCTGGCGAACGTCGTGGGGAATTGTCTGAACCGGACGATCAAGATGATCGGACGGTATCGGGGAGGCGTGTTGCCGGCGGCGGGTGCACTCGAGCAGATCGACCGGGATCTGGTTGCGCGATACGAGGCACTGGCGGCGGATCTGGATCGGGCGTATCAGACGTTCTCGCTTCAGGAAGCGGTGACGCTGCCGGTGGAGCTTGCCCGCGCGACCAATGGGTACATCGACGCAACGGCGCCGTTTGGCCTGGCCAAGGACCCTTCCAAAGAGGAGCGGCTCAATACGGTCCTGAACCTCTCGGCACAGGCGATCAAGCGGGCGCTGGTGGCGCTGCTGCCGGTGCTTCCCCAGAAGGCCCGGGAGGGCCTGGAACAGCTTCGCGTGGCGACCGAAGGGAAGCGGCTGGAGGCACTGCTGAGCGCGGAGCTTGAGGCAGGACACCCGTTTGGCGAAGGAAAGCCGCTATTTCCCAAGGTTGAGGCAAACAAATAGCCGCCGGTAGATTCGAGCAGCCCAAGGGCGTACATTATCAAGGTGAACGGCAGTGGGCGGCTGTTGCGAGCCTGCGCGTTTCCCAGTTGCGCGAATTTGAACCCAAGGGGCTGATGGCTGCGCCATTTTTAGAAGTTCATGGGGCGGACGGAGCTCGCAAAGTACCGATCGGCGACAAGCCGCTGACGGTGGGGCGGCATTCGAGCAACGTGATCGTCCTGGCCGACCAGCGCGCCAGCCGGTATCACTGCGTCGTCGAGACAACGCCGGAGGGGTTGACCGTCCGCGATCTGGATTCATCCAACGGGACGAAGGTGAATGGGCGGCTGGTCAAGTCATCGCGCATCGGCGACGGAGATGTGGTTCAGGTGGGGGGCACCGCGCTGAAAGTGGTGGCACCGAGTCTGGCGCCGGTGACGGCACCCCCCGAGGAAGAGGAATTCGACGTCGTCGAGGTGGAGATCGAAGAGGAAGAAGCCGAGGACGAAGCGCCGGCGGGATTCGAGCAGCAGCTGGTGCGGATGGCGGAATCGCTGCCGGAGAAGAAGTTCGGGGAGAACGAGATCGCGCTGGTGAATGCCCGCGGGGAGCTGACGCATCCCGCGCGGAAGACGCCGGCGCCGGCGGAGGGCGCGAGGCCCTGGGCATCCTGCGACTGGTCCTTTTGATCTGTTTCCGCACGCGGGCGAGCGACATTCACATCGAGCCCAAGCAGGAGGATTTTTCGGTTCGAATCCGCACCGACGGCAGCATGGTGGACGTGGTGCGCCTGCCGAAGGATGTGGGGACGAAGCTGACGAGCCTGGTGAAGATCCTGTGCGACATCGACATCTCACAGCGTGCGATCGTGCAGGAGGGGCACTTCAGCGCGAACGTCGTGGAGCGGCGGGTGGACTACCGCGTGAGCTTCGCACCGGCGATGTTCGGGCAGAAGCTGGTCGTGCGGATTCTCGACACCGCCAATACGCCTTATCACGTGTGGGATTTGCAGCTTCCCGAGTGGATGTATGACGATGTGATGCGGGCGGTGAAGAGCGATTCGGGGATGATCCTGGTGTGCGGGCCGACGGGATCGGGCAAGACGTCCACGCTGTATGCGGTGACGCGCGACATCGACGTGAACGAGCGAAACGTCGTCACCATCGAGGACCCGATCGAGATTCAACTGGATGGGGTGACGCAGATTCCGGTCTCGGAAGAGAAGGGGAACACGTTCTCGAACCTGCTGCGGTCGGTCTTGCGGCAGGACCCGGATGCGATCCTGGTGGGCGAGATTCGCGACCCGGAGACGGCGAAGATCGCGCTGCAGGCGGCGATTACGGGCCACCTGGTCTTCTCGACGATCCATGCGAAGGACACGGTGGGGACGATCTTCCGGCTTCTGGATCTGGGCGTGGAGCCCTACCTGGTGGGGTCGGGGCTTCAGCTCGTGCTGGGGCAGCGGCTGGTGCGGGTGTTGTGTCCGAAGTGCAAGGAGGGGGTGAAGCCGACCGAGCAGCAACTGAACCGCATGGGCGAAGCGGGGCAGGGCCTCACGCAGATCTATCAGCCGCGAGGCTGTCCGCGGTGCATGAACACGGGGTTCTCCGGGCGACGGGCGGTGTTCGAACTGCTCAAGACGACCGATGCGATGCGCGACATCATCATGAAGAGTCCCAGCCTGGGGGATCTGCAAAAGGCGCTCGAGGGGTCGAAGTTCGTCCGGTTGGCGCAGTCGGGGTATCAACTCGTGGCACAGGGGGCGACGAGCATCGACGAGATCGAGCGGTCGATGTAGACGCGATTCTCCGGTTCAGGTCAGCGCAGGATCGTGGCATTGCGCTCGGGGCCGATGCTGATGATCCTGATGGGGGCGCCGACCAATTGCTCCACGCGCTGAACGTATTGCTGGGCTTCGTGCGGAAGCTGCTCGAACGTTTGGCAGGCGCTGATGTTCCCGCGCCAGCCGGGGAGGGTTTCGTAGATGGGCTCGACCTCGGCGAGGGTATCCATATCGGCGCGAAAGCTTTCGAGGCGCTGGCCCCGGTATTTGTAGGCGGTGCAGACCTGCACGTGATCGAGGCCACAGAGCACATCGATGAGGGTGAGGGCGATGGAGGTAATTCCGCAAAGCTGGACGGAGTATTTGACGGCGAGGGTGTCGAGCCAGCCGCAGCGGCGGGGACGGCGCGTGGTGGTGCCGTACTCGTTGCCGCGCTCGCGGATGTAGTTGCCGGTGTCGTTGTTCTGCTCCGTGGGGAAGGGACCGCCGCCGACGCGGGTTGAGTAGGCCTTCATGACGCCGACGAACTGCTGCACCATTTGCGGCGCGACGCCGGCGCCGGGAAAGAGGCCAAGCGACGAGCAGGAGCTGCTGGTGACGTAGGGGTAGGTGCCGTGGTCGATGTCGAGCAGGACGGCGTGGGCGCCTTCGAAGACGATCTTCTTTCCCGCGCGGTGCTGATCGATGAGGATCTGGCTGGTGTCCTCGACGAAGGGCTGCAGGCGCCGGCCGAAGTCGCGGTAGGTTTCGAAGATCGGCTTCCATTCCAGCGGCGGGGCGTCGTAGAGGCATTTGAGGACGGTGTTGCGCTCGGCGAGATGCGGCCAATCTTCTGCTTGAGGCTTTCCTCGCGCAGAAGATCGGCAACGCGGATGGCGGTGGTGCGCTGCATCTTGTCTGCATAGGCGGGGCCGATGCCGCGGCGGGTGGTACCGATGGCGGAGCCCTCCGAGGCGCTTTCGCGGGCGGCGTCCTCGGCTTTGTGCCAGGGCATGACGACGTGGGTCTTGAAGGAGATCTTCAGGTTGGCCGGCGTGATCGCCAGGCCGCGGGCGGTGAAGTCATCGATCTCCCTGAAGAGGACCTCGGGGTCGAGAACCACGCCGTTGCCGATGATGTTGAGGATGTTGGAGCGAAGGACGCCGACGGGAAGGAGGTGGGTGGCGTACTTTTCGCCGCCGATCTTGACGGAGTGGCCGGCGTTGGCGCCGCCGCAGTAGCGGACGACGACATCGGCTTTTTCGGTGAGGAGATCGACGATTTTGCCTTTGCCTTCGTCGCCCCATTGCAGGCCCAGGACGCAGGTGTTGCCGGTAAGAAAGGGGGAGAGGTTCATGTTGCAGGCCGAAAAATCAGTGGGTCATTCGAACAGCAGCGGCGGGCGCCGCGATGCAGCGAACGCAATAGAGGGAATGTATCCGCCGACCGTATGCTGTATCAAGGTTGGCGGCGAAGGCGGGGCAGGGCCGGTCCGGTATCGCACGAAAAGATGTCGCGAAGGGGGTCGTGCTTTTGACGTATGCATCGGGCGCACAGGTAGACGGATCAGAGCATGGAAGGTAAGAGAACAGGCCGCCATTTTCTTTTCGTCGGCGCACTGCGTTGTTGGGGCTGCTTTTCGGGAGGATCTGATGGCCGTATTCTCCGTCTTGCGATCCTGGGCCGTGCTGCCGGCCTTGTGCCGGGGTGGTTGCGGCGGCGCCGAGGTCGCTACACCGGTTGCCGAAGGAGATCCAGACGAACCCGGCGACGCTCGAACTGGCGCAGCGGGCCGGGAAGATGATCGAAGGGATGCACTGCCCGTACGCGATCGAGTACCGCGTGATGCCAAACAAAGTGGGCTATCCGCTGACGATCTCGGGAGAGACGGTTGACGGGAAGTTTTTCAGCAGCGCCCAATGGAAGGGGAAAGTTGTGCTGGTCGATTTCTGGGCGACGTGGCGTCCGGCTTGCGTGCAAGGGGTGCCTGACGTGATCAAGCTGTATCAGAAGGACCACGGCCAGGGGCTGGAGATCATCGGCGTGAGCTGCGACCAGGAGCGGCGGGCATTGCTATCGTTTATTTCCGCACACCCGCAGATGACGTGGCCGCAACTGTTTGCCGGGGGGTGCAATTGGCATCCGCTGACGAGGCGGTTCAAGGTCAACGAGATTCCCACGATGTATCTCATCGACCGCAACGGGATCCTGCGGACGATGAACAGGCGGGAGTGGATGGAACAGATGGTGCCGGAGCTGTTGAGGGAACCGGCCCCAAGCGGTGAGGGGACGCGGAAATCCAGCGGGTCGCAGGGGTGATGGAGCGCCACCGCAGATGAAGGCGCAAGGGAATCCCGGCGCCTCAGGGCAGGCGGGGTGTCATACCGCTTTGACGTGATTCGCGCGCACCCGGTTGAGCGGTCCGGCTTGCGGGGCGCGTTCCGTGAGCGCCTGCCAATGGGGTGCAATCCGGATGAGCCGTAGGCGTTTAAAACTGCCCTTAAGACCCGCGCGAGGGGAGCGATTTCCGCCGGACGTTCAAAGGTGCTGCTACGGTGTGGGTACGGTGTAACCCGGCGGCATGCCAAAGGGGCGTTGTTAGCGTCACATCGGGGCTGGCGACTCATGCGGTTTGACGTGATTGGGGCATGCCAGGGTGAGCGAAAGCGCTTAGCACTACAGGGCCAAGCTGGCGATTTCAGTCCAGAACTGCGGTCAACACATGAGCAGACAATGACTTACGGACGATCCGGCGCCGAAGTGCTCAAAGGGCCCCTCTGGCCGCTCGGCCGGTGCGGCAAATTGTCATGTTCGGACCACCAGGTCGTCAGAAGGGGCAAAAACCGGGTTGGGGGAGGAGTGGGGAGGGTACGGTACTACAACGGTGAGAGTACGGTGTGGGCCGGGAGGAGATTTGGGCGCCACTTGGGAGCGGAATGTCCTCTGATGGGATGCTTCTTCACAAACAGGCTCTTGGCGCATCGCTCAAGGCGTTGCCGAAGCGACCCGGAGGCCCTGCAGGGCTTGCGGCGAGTCAGGCGCTGGATGGCGTCTCGATGGTGCGGAAAGTCCATAACACGCTCTAGAAACGGTGAGCAAAAGCATGAGCGGATAAGGACTTAAGAAGGATCCAGCGCTGTGGTGTTAGGGGGGCGCGTCCCTGTGGGCTGCCATCCAGTGGAATCCATATGACTCATGATGGTCGCGGTTCTGACATTCCCGCGTCTGCATTCCCTTCCGGGTACGTCGTTGGGGGGTGTTTTTCAGTAGCTTTCGTGCCCGTCCGTGCGCGCTACATCAGGCTGGTGGGATTTGACGCAAGAAGCCGGGCGGCAAGGGCCGATAAGGCGGATGAAAGGACCGTGCGCCATGTTTCAGGAGATCCTGGTGCTGTTGCCACAGGGCGGTGGGTGGGCAGCAGCGGCGGCGATGGCGGTCGGGGCGCTGATCGGGCTGTTCTGCTGGATTGCGGGGTCGCGATATAACCAGAAGATCATGGCGCTCGTGGGCGTGGCGGCGGGCGGGGTATTGGGCATGCTTGCCCCGAGGTGCATGGGGTGGGATGTGAACACGATGGCGACCTCCCTGAGCTTTGCTCTGGTGGTGGGCGTATTGGCCTTTGCGTTGCCCCGGATCGGGGTGGCGATCGGGATGGCGGTGCTGCTGGCCGGATGGGGGACGCTTGCGGTCTGGATCCTGTATCACGGAACGGGGAAGCTGGAGCTACCGACCGGCAGCGCCAGCTTCGGGGAATTCTGCCAGGCGATCTGGAAGGGATTGCCGGATGGGGTGCGAAGTCCGCTGCCGGTGGCGGCCGGTGTGGCGCGGGGATGGGTTTGGTGCTGACGATCTTCCTGCCGCGGACGGCGACGGCGTTCTTCTACAGTGCATTGGGCGTTTCAGTGCTTCTGCTGGCGGGATTATGGGGCGTGCGCTGCAGCGGCGCCGATTGGCCGCGGTTCGTGCCGGCGGGGGCACAGATGCAGGCGGTTCTTGTGGCGGGGTTGATCGCACTTGGGGTGGTGCTTCAGATGGTGGTCATGCCGATAAAGAGAAAAGTTGCCGCGCAGGACGATGCGGGCGCGAAGGAAGGTCAACCGAGCCACGCCGGCTGACGCGGAGCGTTGCCTGACGTGGGTGCATTAGCAGGAGCCGGAGGAATGCGACAATCGAAGGAGCTCTTGTGATTCTGCATCTAGTGGTGCTGGCGAAGGCAGCGAAGGTGGCGACGACGCACGCAGCGCAGGCCGCGCCAAGCTGGCCGGTGATCCCCGGGCATATTCCCGCACAGGGCGATCTGCTCTCCTGGTGCCAGAACATGGGGCCGGCAATGGCGTCGTTTCTGGTGGTTGCGGGCGTGATCTACCTGGCGTTCGGCGTGTATCTCTACCGGGCGCTGGTGACGCTCAATGCGGCGGCGGTGGGAATCTACGTTGGGGGGCTGCTCGGCGCTCAGATGGGCAACGCGCTTGCCGGGGCGATGGTGGGAGGATGCGCGGCGGCGGCGATCGTCTGGCCGGGAATGAAGTACGCGGTGGCGACGATGGGCGGGCTGTTCGGCGCCCTGTTGGGAGGGAGCATCTGGCGAAGCATGGGCCTGGCGCCGGAATACGCGGCGGCGGGGGCGATGATCGGGTTGATCTTCTTCGGGATGCTCTCGTTCATCGTCTTCCGTGGAAGCATCATGATGTACTTCAGCCTCCAGGGGGCGGTGATGCTGGTGTTCGGGATTCTGGGGATGATGTACAAGTACCAGGGCCTCGATGCGACGCTGACACACAACCTGTCGATCAAGCCGTTTATCCTGCCGCTGTGCATTTTCGTGCCGGCGGTGATCGGATTGATCTACCAGCAGACGCAGTATCCGGCGCCGGCGGGATCTTCATCTTCCTCAGGCTCGAAGAAATAGAATGCGGCGCGATGGGCCGAGCTTGATTGCGCTCGCAGGGGTCGAGGCGATTTCGCTGCCGATGCTGGCATCGTGATTGCTTTGCCACATTCCATGCCCTGGGCAAATATGCGGCGATTGTTGCAGCCTCGGAAACTCGCATTGGCAGTGCTGGTGCTGACCATCACTGCGGTGGCGATTGGCTGGGGAAGGCGGGGGGCCCCAAGGACATCCAAGGCCGAGGGGTTACAAGAGACGGCCGAGACGGCCGAGACGGGCGCGGCATCGACAGCGCCATCGCGAGGCAGGGTGGTCGGATGCTGGCTGCGCGCCACGTTGAAACGGCGATCGGACCGGTCAAGATCCGGATGATCCTGCGCAACAATGGTTCGTGCCACGTCACGGTGTGGATGAGCGGCACAGTGGCGGCAGAACTCAAGGATGCGGAGGGGACGTACGCGGTTCGCGGCGACCACCTTTGTTCGAAGCTCTTAAGGACCGGCTCGTGCCGTTTTTGGCTGCGCAAAAGGGCTTCTGGTGGAATACCACCCCGGGGAGATCGTGACGTTTCATCGGGAAGGAGCCGGCGGAAAGTCCGCGGCACCGCTGCTCGGCGCCGCCGCGATCAGGCGGTGCGTCGGCGCCGGCAAAGGATGATGAGCGACGCCAAGCCGGCAATGCCGAGGGAGGTCGGTTCGGGGACGGCGATGCTGCTTGGGAAGCCAATCCCGTCATTGTATTTGAAGAGGTCACCGGTTCCGCCGTCGAGCGTTAGCGCCAGACGGTAATAGCCACGTCCCAGCGAGTACATGGGGACCGTCTCGACCTGGCCGGTCAGGCGGCTCCAGCGCATAAGACTATTGATGCCGGTGTCCTTGAAATTGAAATCGACGAGGATGGTCTGCTGGGTCTGTTCGGGCGTTGCGTTTGGGTCGGTCAATCCATTTGTAATCATGAAATACTCTTCGTCGCTGGCCGAGCCGTACAGCTCAGGCTGGAGGAGCTTGAAGAAGCCGATGAGAGCGTCGCCTTTGAGGCCGTTGTTGAACGTCGAGTTGCTCTTGACCGAGACGTTGTAGATGTACGGATCGCCGCCCGCGCCGGCGGACCAGTTGGAAAGGCCGCCGGGGGTGTCATTGGTGACGGAGGTTCCGTTGGAATCGTGTTGGCCCGGGACGAAGCGGACGTCAGTGCTGTCGAGGCGGACAAGCATGGGGCCTAGATTGCGGGATTCACGCGTGGTTTCCCGGAAGTCCTGATAGAGTTGATTCGGGTTGGAATCACCGCCGGGCGAGGTGAACAGAGAACCATTGCCGTTGTTGTAGATGAAGGCATTGGCGAACTTGAAGCCGAAGGTCCATCCGGCGAACTGATTCCAGCGGATCTCGGAACCCGACGGATCGCGGGCGCCGTCGCTGGTGGAGTGATAAGTCTGAAGGTAATAGCCGACGGGGATGCCGAACTCGGCACCGAGCGCACGGTACTTGGCGGCATCGGTATACCACTGATTCATGCTGGTTGGACCGAATGGATAAGTGTCGAATGAGAGCATGTCCGGGTGGGCGCCGCTATTGAGGGCGCGTAACGCAGTGGGGGTCGTCTCAGAGCCCCACTGGTTGGTGTAGAGGATCGTGTCGGGGAACTTGCTCGCATTAGAGCTGAACCAGTTGATCGTGGCGTCGAGCGTGGAAGGCGTATCGAGCCACTGCTCGTCGCCGACACACAGCGAGATCAGGTTGGGCTTGTAGGGGAGCTCGCCGGCCGGGAGATCGTTTTGTGTGGTGTAATCGATCCATCGGCCCCAGGGGACGCCGGGGGCAACGCCGAGGAGGGAGAGATTGGGACTCCACATCCAATTGGGGGCGGTGATGTTGGCATCCTGCAGGGTGCCGAGGTGAAAGAGGTCGTTATCCACCGAGCAGGCTTGGATTTGCAGGCCATACTCAATGAGCAGGCGATGGCCTTTATCAAGCGTCGATTGACCGTAAACAGGCGCGACAAGAGCCAGGACAATTGCGGTAGCAAAGCAGGACAACTTCATGACACATCCCTTGGGCGCTTAACTCAGTGGTGTAGTGCGTACGTCGGAGGGTAATACAGTCGCAGGCGACATTATGTTGATGATTCAGGACATTCAAATGTTGGCGTGGAAATCCGCAAAGATATGACGGCGCAGCTCGGACGTGGTTCTGCGTGCCGCTGCAGATCAAAACGATTCACCTGAATGATCGGAGAGCGTTTGGCGCTATTTGGATCGGCTTGGTGGCTTCGGCGAGGAAGCGTTCGAGATCGGGCGGTGAATTCAGGTTGGTCCACATCTGCGCAGGCCAATGGTCTGGAACCGTGAGCAGCGAGAACTCGGCGAGCTCAGCGAGGGAACCGACGGAGCGGTCTGGGCAATTGAGGCGCCGTCGCAGCAGGTTTGTGGCAGACCTGCACAAAGCGCACGGGAAGGGCTCGATTGCTTTGGTCTCAGAGCCGGGATGATTGAGCATGACACCTTGGGCGCGCGGTTGCTCTGCGAGGCACTGGGCGAGCCAGACAAGTTGGTCGCGTTCGATCAGGGGCATGTCGCAAGTGACGGCGACGACGATTTCGGTTGGCGCGGCTTCGAGCGCCGTGAGCAAGCCGCGGAGCGGGCCTTGGTCGGGGATGCTGTCGAGGATTTCCCGGTCGAATCGTTCGCAGGCGGGGGGGTGGCACCGGGAGGGTGAGGTGATCAGCAGCTTCGGGCCGGGCCAGGACCAGCGATCGAGGAGGTAGCTGAGGATTGGGGCGCCGTTGATGGCGATCCAGGCCTTGGGCATGCCCATGCGCGAGCCGGCGCCGCCGGCAATGACAGCGAGGGTTAGCGAAGCGGCGCGATCTTCGTGGGCGCTCATGACTTACCAGCCGAAGCGTTCTTCGGTCCAGGGATCGCCGTGCATGTGGTAGCCGTTCTGTTCCCAAAACCCTGGCGCGTCGGTGGCGCGAAGCTCGATGCCGCGGATCCACTTGGCGCTTTTCCACAGATAGAGGCGCGGGACCAGGCCACGGAGAGGCCAGCCGTGATCAGGCTCGATTTCCTGGCCCTGCCACTGGTAGGCAAGGATGCAGTCTTCGGCGATGAACTCGTCCAGCGGGAGGTTCGTGGTGAAGCCGTTCTCGGCGTGACACATGACGAACTTCGCCTGGGGCTTTGGTTTGGCGCGTTCGACGATGGTGCGGGTGGGAACGCCGGTGAAGGTGTTGTCCAGTCGGCTCCAGTGGGTGACGCAATGGATGTCACACGCGACATGAATTGCGGGTAGGGCGCGGATCTGCTGGTACGTCAACTCATAAGGATTTTCGACGAGGCCGAAGATGCGAAGCGTCCAGCCGGGGGCGTATGGATCGACTTTGGGAACCGAGCCATAGTGGAGGACAGGCCATTTGCGGGTAAGGGTTTGGCCCGGCGGGGTGCGGTCTTTGGGGGAGCCGCGTTGAGTGTCGGGACTGGTAATTCCGGGGCGGGGCTGCTTATCGGGCATGGGCAAAACCTCCGTCGCCATGATAGGACGGTCGGCGATAGACTGGAAAGGAGCGGTGGGAAACCAGTTAAACTGCTTGCGTCGAAGCGCGGAGTTTGGCGAGCGCGGTCTGCTCAATCTGGCGAATGCGCTGGCGGGTGAGGCCGAGACGCTCGGCGAGTTGGTCGTAGGTGGCGGGGGTGTGGTCGTCCAGGCCGTAGTGGGCGCGAAGGACGGCACGTTCACGGGCGTCGAGATTCCGCAGCAGATCGCTCACCTGCTCGCGGACCAGGAAGCGGTCGGCGGCGACGGCCGAACGGACATCGGGCATCTGATGGAGCATTTCTTCCGGGGCGGCAGCGGTGCGCGCGGAGAGCATCTGCGGGACCGAGCGGGCAAACCCCTTCATCAGGGCAAGCGTTGCGTAAGTTGAGAATTTATTGCCGCGGTGGAAGTCGAAGGAATCGACGGCACGCATGAGGATCATGACACCTTCGCTGACGAGTTCCATCAGCGCAACCCAACCGCGCAGATGCCGGCGGGCAATCGAGACGACCAGGCGAAGATTGGCACGGATGATCTGGTTCCGCGTTTGGCGGGCGCGGCCCAGATGCTTCTCGAGACGCGCAAGGTCGCGATGCGTCGCCAGTTCGGGATCGAGGCGGCGGCGCGCCTTCACAAAGCGCATCTTGTGATAGTTGAGCTTGAGGAACAGAGCCCGCTCGCGCGGGTGAGAGGAGCGGACTGCGGCAGAGGCTTGCAACCGGCGAGGGGAGATCCGAAGGCAGCCGCAGGTCCTCAGCGGGCATCGTGACGTCGTCAGATTGGGCGATAGCATTGATGACCGATTCGGCATCCTGCTGGTGATACAGAGGATCGTCGATGAATTTCACGTTGCGCCGTGCGAGTTTCGAGGCGCGGCCGGCGATGACGATGCGGTAGATTTCGCCGCGGGAGATGCTCAATTCCTGAGCCAGGGAGAGGATCGATTTTCCCTGACGAAGGGCGCGCAAGATGACGGTACGCTGACCGTCCGCGATGCCGGGGCGTGCCGCGGTCAGGATTGCCGCGTCGGGATGCTCAAAGTCATGCTTGCGGAGCGTATGTAGGATCGTGAGGGGCGATCGATCGACGCGACGCGCAATCCGGCGCGTAGTTTCATCGGAGGTGCAATGGCACTGCGTGATCAATCGACGTCCATGGCGGAGAATGGTCTGGCACTCCACGTCGGCAATCGGCGTCGTATTGCTGTGCTCGAGCGGATCGCGCTGGCCGGCAAGGAAGCGCTCGACGCTGGAGAGAACGAAGCCGACACGCCGTTTGCCGTCGGGGAAGATGAATCGCCTTGCGGGCAGCCCGCGGCGGCGCCGGCGCTGGATGGTCTTACTGGTGACGCCTAGGCGAGTGGTAAGATCATCAATGAGCAACACCGGCTCGGCAAGCGATGAACTGGCTTGGCCGAGGATGTCGCTGAGTTGCTCGATGAGCAGACCCAGGTCATGCTGAAGTGCCAGCCCCGTCAGCAGGTCGTTCGAGACCCTTTTAGGCCGGTATCCAGTAACCCGGAAAAGGACGAAGTCGAACGGGTAACCCTTGGTGGAATCGAGCTCGGTCAGCAACGTTTCGGCGGCGTTGAGCTGCGCGACCAACGTCGGGTGCGGTGTAAACACCATCTGGCGCGCCAAGTCAGCGAGCGGTTGAAGCCGATACTTCGCCATCAAACCCGATTATCATTCGGCCGAAAAGGCCGGTCAAGGCCAATCTTTTTTCGTAACGTGTTGTGAAGTAAATAGGTAAGGAAATCGAATGCCAAATTCGAAATCGCCAGAAATGGTTTCAAACAATCGCACACCGGCAGAGGGAGCTGAACCGTGGCTTTTAGCATGTCCCTGTTGCTTCTGATGATCGTCGCATGTAGCGCCGGTTGCTCGAGCGGAGTGCAATTGTCGTCTTCGCAGGCCTATCTGGATCGAATTCAGGCGGAAATCGCTCAGTCACGCCGGCAACTGCCGCGATTGGTGGAATCCGCGGAGCAGGCTGCGCATCGAATCACGGCGGGTGGGCATCTATGGATCGGCGGATCTCAGTTCGATTTTGCGCAAGAGGCCGTCGGACGTGCCGGGGGTCTGATGGCGATCCACTTCGCTCGCGGAGCGCAGATCGGCAAGGGCGATGTCGTGCTGATCGGCGCGCGCGGCAAGATGACCAGCGAGGATTTACGCGATCTCGAACGCTGCGCGCGGCAGGCGCGTACGTCGTCGCCTTCGCTGCGGCGCGGGCGTGTGGGAATCAGCTGGCGAACGTTGATGCAATCGTCGATTGCGGAGACGCACGTATCGCATGCAAGGGCGGGAAGATCCTGCCGACCGACACCGTAGTGAATCTGATCAATCTGTGGACGTGGACGGCAGAGTTCACATCAGCGTGCACGCGGCTTGGGAAATGCCCGGTGTTTTACGTGAGCTACGGCCTGAAGGACGGACATGCGTGGGCGACGAAGTACAAGGACAAACCATTCCACGATCATCTGCATATTGATCCCGTCCCGGCCCGGGACTTGGGCAAGCAGTATCTCGGGTACGTGCAGCGGATGATCGCGGGAATCGAGCAGGAGCAGACGAAGATTGCAGAAGCGGGGCAGTGGGTGAGCAGTGCACCGCGCGATAGGCGGGAGCTATCGGTGATGGGGCACATCTATCCGATGCACTTTCAGGATCCGCAAGCGCCGACGCTCTTTGAGAGGATGTCATCCTGGCCGAGGCGTAAACACGACAAGCCCGCGAGATTCATGTTGTTGTTGGGTTATCAATATCCCCCTGATCTGTATATGGATGCCATGCGAGGGGGTGATCGGCTCATCTACACCACGCAGGAGATGTCCAAGCATCCGACTGGCGCGAGCGTGCTTTACATCGATCCCCATTGGCCGCTGGCGGATGCATGTTGCCGGATTCCGGGCTATCCGATTCCCGTTTTTCCCGCCAGCGGCGTGTCGCAAGCGGCGATCTATTGGTCGGTGGTGGGAGAAGCCCTGACGCATCCTCCTCGCCTTTGAAGCACGTGAACTTCGTTGCATTCGCTTGTGCAAGACGTATCCTTTGTGCGGCCCTGCGGGCGTAATTCAGTGGCAGAATGCAGCCTTCCCAAGGCTAACGTCGTGGGTTCGAATCCCATCGCCCGCTCTTTTCCCTTTGTCAAAAAAACTGGGGGCGCGCGTCAGAGCCGCTTGGGCGTCAAAGTGGATAAATAATTATCCTTTTTTTGTTTGACGGATCGGCGGCCGTAGGATAACTTATTATCCATATCGGCGCAATCATCTCCATTGGGACTGGGAGTGCATATGGCGGATCCAGCGAACCTCAGCAAGCGAGAACGGCAGATCATGGACGTCATCTATGCCCACGGCGAAGCGACCATTTCGCAGGTGCTGGCGGAGATGCCAGGCCCGCCGATGCGCGGAGGCGCTGCGGACGCTGCTTCGGATCATGGAACAGAAGGGGTATCTCACTCGCCGCCAGGAAGGGCGCAAGATCATCTACCGGTCGACCCAGGCGCACCGGCGGGTTGGTCGCTCCGCCCTTGGGCGGGTGCTCGATGTATTTTTCAACGGCTCGCTGGAAAAAGCGGTCGCCGCCTATCTGAACGAATCCGGACGTCAGAAACTTAGCGATCAGGAACTGGTGCGGCTTTCGGAACTGATCGAACAGGTCCGCAGGAAAGGGGTGTGACATGTGGCAAGCGCTCGTTGCACATTTCCCGGCCGCCGCCGAACTGGCGCTGCCGGTGATGCTGGATGCGGCCATCAAAGGAGCCGTCATTCTCGTGCTCACGGCGTTGATCGTCCTTGCGATGCGCCGCGCTTCGGCCGCCGCCCGCCATCTCGTCTGGCTCCTGGGAATACTGGGGATGCTCATCCTGCCGGCCCTCTCGGCCGCGCTACCGGGTTGGCACATTCTGCCGAATTGGGCCGTCAATGCTTCAACACGAGTTCTGGCTCAACCCACAGTTGTCAGGGGCGCGTCCTGCCTCGTCCGATCTGCGACCGGAAATCGAACCTCTCCCGCCAGAACCGCCGGTCGGCGAGACTTCAGCGCCTGCTTCTACAATTGCGCCGGCTAATTCCCGCAGCTCCTGTGTCGTGGCAGGCATGGATCATCATCGCCTGGCTTGCCGGCAGCCTGTTGTTTTTGAGCTACGTTGCCGTTGGCTTCATCAGTCTGCGGCGATTGGAGCGGCGATGCTCCCACATTATCCATGGCAGTTGGCCCATTCTTCTGCGCGAACTCTGCACGCAGCTTGGCGTTCGCAGGCGCGTAGACCTACTGGGCAGCCCCGATCGCGCGATGCCCATGACCTGGGGCCTGTGGCGAACGCGGCTGCTGCTGCCGGACAGTTCGTCAACCTGGGCCGCCGATCAGCGGCGGACGGTGCTGCTGCACGAACTGGCCCACGCCCGGCGGTGGGATTGCGCCACACAGCTTGTCGTGCAGATTGCCTGCGCGCTTTACTGGTTCAATCCTCTGGTGTGGCTGGCCTGGCGGCGGATGCAGACCGAGCGCGAGCAGGCCTGTGATGATCTGGTGCTCGCCAGCGGCACCAAAGCGTCGGCCTATGCCGAGCAGTTGCTGCACATCGCCTCGGAGATGCCGGCGACGCGCTTCAGCGCCGCCGCCATCGCCATGGCCCGTCCGAGCAGGCTGGAGGGAAGGTTGCTCGCGATTCTGGATGTGAGGCGAAACCGCCGGACCCTGACGTGGAGTGCGGTGGCGCTGGCCATGTTGCTGGTTGGAACCGTTGCCGTGCCGCTGGCGATGGTGAGAGCGGCATCCCGCCAGACACTGCCAGATGGCGGTGCAGACAGTATCAGTTCCTCCGCCGCGTCCACGGTGCTCGTCGAACCCAGTACCCGATCCTCCCGGTCCGTGCCCACACAGCCGCCTGAAGGCTTTGGCCGAATCGTGGATGTGCAAGGCAATCCAATCGCTGGGGCCAAAATCCGCAGCACGCATCCGGAGTGGTCAACTGAGAGCGGCCGCGATGGTCTGTTCCGGCTCCCGCCACCGCTCCGCGTTGCTGCTCCTGAGTCGAATGCAACTGCTTCGCTCACAATTACCGCAACAGGCTGCATCAAAAGAGAAGATGTTGGTCTGTGGCTCAACGGCTATGGAGAAATCGGGCCGAACAAAGGCGTCATTCAGTTACATCGGGCTGGACGGCTGGAAGGCCGGGTGCTTGGACCGGATGGCAAACCAATGGCTGGGGCCCCGCTGTCCGTTACCGCATGGGAGCAATACCCCATCGAAGGCAGAATGACGGCCAATGCCGTACAGGGCATTACCGACCGGGACGGGCGATTTGTCATCACGGATGTTCCTCCCGGCGATCTGCTCTTGTACTACTAGGGGGATAGGCCGACGCGTGGGGAAGTTGCGTCCGGCCGTCGGAAAGCCGGGACTACGCCCGGCCAGCAATACCGTTCCGCTCCAACCAAAGGCATCGGCACCGCAATGGCACTGCACTTGGGCGACGGACAAACGCTGAGCGGTTTGGTCCTGGATCTATCCAAGTCCGTGGCGGTTGCCGAAGGCCGCGTCGTGGACAGAGACGGCAAGCCCCTGCAAGGAGCCCAGGTTTCGCTCTGCTGGAAAACGCCTGGGGGCGTCAGCTATACAAACCCACCAGATGGAATCGCTCCGGCAAAAACCGATGGCCAGGGCCGCTACCACTTGGAGAATCTGCCGATGGGGCCATGGCATCTGTGGGCGAGCATCGGAAGGGCTGTTTCCGATCCCATGCCGGTGCGATTGTCCGAAACACCCGCTGTGGCGCCGGATCTCGTTCTACCGGTGGTCCAGACGGCGAGCGGACGCATTCGCCGAGTTCAGCCGATGGATGCGCAGCAGACTGTCCAGGAATGGATCGACGCGACACTGGCCGGCGACACGGGGGGAGTCGCCGCCGTCGTCGTGCCCGATTCGGCGTTTACCCGCAAGAGCGGCCAGATTTCACGGTTGCTGACGCAGATTAAACGCTTTCCGACCTGGTCGAGTGAATACGATCAAGGCGCACACGTCACGACCAACGAAATTCACCTCGGCGATGGTCAGAGCACCCAGTTGACCTTTGTGCTGACCAGGAAATCCGGGCATTGGCGTATCTCTGACGTGGCGGCGCCGGGGCGACCTGTGGCGCCCTCGATTCCCATCAGCGACTTTGAGTCCCAGCTCAAAGCCGGGAATGTGAAACGCTTGACGATCCAAGGCGACGAAGCAGTGGGTGATTTCGTGAATCCTTGGATGCTGCCGATCACCGGGGCGCCGATCAGCAAGTTCCGCGTTGTCTACCCGTCTGGGATTCTCAGCAAGAACGCAAAGAACTTAAAGTGGATCCTGGATAATGGGCACGGCGCCATCGTCAGCGTGGTCAATGCGAATCGCCTTCCCCCCACGACGACCCAGCCGGCACGCACCGTTACCTTTCGCATCAGCGCCCGCAGCGACGGCCATGCACGGACCGGTCGGGCGATGGTCAAGCTCATGGATGGTGGCCTCTTCCGCTGGGAGAGCGATGACGGGTCCGTTGAGATCCAGAATGCGCCGGCGGGCAAAGCAATGTACCTGGACCCGGCCACCAAAGTGGCCACGATCTCGCTGTTTGTGCCGGCAGCTCAAGGAACGGAGGATTTCTTGGCGTCAAATATGGCCACCCCTCGCCAACCTCCCGCCGGCGCCCAAATGCTGAGCCCGAAAGAAATCGCCGGCCGAAAGGTCATCGGTTACCGCGAGACGCACACCGGCACGATCAAAGGCAGCCCCTGCCGTACGGAAATTACAACTTGGAGAGACGCCAAGACGTTGCGCGGCGTCGAAGCGCAGACAGTTATCACCTGGGCCGGACATAAAACAGAGATCACTTACAGCGATTTTGTCTTCGACGTTCCCCTGGCCGACTCGCTGTTCGCCATCAAGCCGCCGGCGGGCTATGCCGCAAAGCAGGGGTACCCGGTTAAAGTCCAGAACATTCCCCTGCAGGAAACACACGCCGCCAGCCCGGCGACGCTGCCGGCCACGCGGCAGACTCATTCCGGCCTGCAACTCCGCTGGGTGGCCAACGGACCGACAACGGTGCCATCGGAAGAGATGGCGAATCCTGAAGGCCAGCCGGCAAAGCTACGGGTATTGGATCAGGTCTTATTGGACGGCTCGGGCATCAAATCGGCAAAGGTGATTCGGAATGGGGGTGAATGGGCAGTGGCGTTTACATTGACCGATGCTGGCGCTGCGCGTTTCCGGCGAATTACCTCGTATAACATCGGCCATAAACTCGCGATCGTTGTCGATGGGAAGCTGGTTTCCGCCCCAACGATCCAATCGACCATGGGCAGGAACGGATTGATCAGTGGCAACTTCACCCGCGAGCAGGCCGAGCATCTCGCGGCGGAGATCAACCTGGCGGCGGCGACGCTGCCGGCCACGCAGGCGGCTCAATCCGGCCTGCAACTCCGATGGGTGGCCCAGGGCCCGACCACCGCGCCGACGCAGGAGGTGCCCAATCCGCATCCCGGAGGCGGCATGCCGGCGACCCTGCGCGTGCTGGATAAAGTCGTGATCAACGAGTCGGACGTCGCTTCGGCCAAGGTGATCCACGATCGCGGCCAATGGATGGTCAATTTCACCCTCACTGATGCCGGGACTGCGCGCTTTGAACGAACCACTTCCGGCAACATCGGCCACATGCTCGCGTTTTTTGTCGATGGGAAGCTGGTTTTCGTGCCGACGGTCCAATCGACCATCGGCCGAAGCGGAGAGATTGCAGGCAACTTCACCCGCGAGCAGGCCGAGCAGATCGCGGCGGATATCAACCGGGCAGCAACAACTCAACCGGAGGTGATGCCAAGTCCATTGGGATCGCCGTGACGGCGTCGCCGGGAGATGAGCGCCCAGGCGAGCCCGAACGCCAGCGTGCCCAGACGTGGCTCGGGGACGGCGGCGGCGTCGAGGGGAGAACCGACCCCAAGGCCGAGATTCCCGTCAACGGCGGCGTAGTCGTCGCCGGTAATGTTCCCGTCGAAGTTGGTGTCGCCCATGAGGGCGGCGATGCCGGGGTTGATGCCTGTGGTGCCCAGATTCGCGTCAATCGCGCCGTAATCGTCTCCGGTGACCTGGCCGTCAAGATTGGTGTCGCCGAAGTAGGTGTACTTGCCGACGACAGCGTTGGATCCGATGGTCTGACCGGAACCGGCGGGCCAGTCGGTGGCCCCCGCCATCGAGTTGTCGAAGAGGATGAGGATGGTATTGCCGCCGGTGGCCTGGCTGGTGGAGGAGACGATGCCGGTGGCCGCGGTGTCGATGTGGTCACGATAGCCGGCAAAGACAAGATTCTGGATGGTTGAGAAGTCGCCGTTGTTGACCACGAGGTCATTGTCGTTGAGATCCAGTTTGCCGGTGCCGGCAACGGAGAGGCCGTCGGCGACCAGCATATTGCTTCCGCCTGCGCCCGCGGTCACCGCTCCGCTTGAACCAACGTTCAGTGCGGCCAGGTGCTGCGGCGAATTGAAGCTGACGATTGCGTTCGCGTTGATCGACAGGTTACGGACGGATGGACCGCCGGCATCCGAATTGAGAATCGTCGTTCCGGCGTTCGCGTTGAGAGTTGACCCGATGCCGTACGTCTGCGTTCCGGCCATGGTGAGCGATCCCGTGCCGAGCTTGGTGATCGCGTGCGATCCGGTGTCGGTAAAACTGCCTGTGAACTGGATTGCTCCGGTGGCGTTGACCGTAAGAAGATCGTTCAGAATGACCGGCGCGGAAATGATGTGCGTGCCTTGAACGACCGTGATGCCAGCGGCCGAGACGATGCCGTCGAGCGTGAGTGTCCCGCCGGTCCCTTCGGCGATGGTGTAGGTATTGGGATTGTCGAAGGTGAGAGAACCGGCACTGCGGTTGCCGTCGAGCGTGACGGTTGCAGGCGAGGTGATGGCGCCAAGGAAATTCGCGGCCTGGCCGGCCGTGGGCATTCCGCCGATCCAGTTGATATCGATGGTGAAGGTTCCGCTGGAGCCGGTCCAGGTATCCGGGCCCCAGCTTCCGTCGCCATCGTTGATCCACTGACGCTGCTCGGTTGAGACGACCTGGCTGGAGCGGTAGGCCTTCTCGAAGTAGACCATGTCGGCTTCGGTTTCCGTGCTGGTGTCGTAGCCCCAAGCGTAACTCATGAAGCCGCCGAATCCCACGTTGTAAATGGCCTGGTCGCGGACCTGGATCGTGCGGACCCAGTCAGCGAAGCTGACGCCTTCGCGCCCGTAGCCGCTGCCTGCAGCGCTCTGGCCGAAGTGTTCCCCGAGGATCAGTTTCGAGATGGGCACGCCGGCATTGACGAAAGCATCCTTCGCCGCCTGGTACTGGCTCTGTGCCCAACTGACCGAGAAGTTGTGGTTGACCAGATCGGTTCCGCCAAGGTAACACTCGGTTGCGATGTAGGAGTTGCCCGAGAGTGCAACCCAGTCCGAGGAATAACTGCTTCGGGTTGATTCGGGGGAGTAGGTTACGACCTGCAGCCCATAGGTGTTGTGCAGCGCGGAGACGACGTTCTTGACCCACGTGCGGTAGGTCGAGTTGCCATTCCAGTCACCGGCGTTCACCTCGTTCAGGACGACCCACGTTGCCGGCTGTGTCTTGAAGGTGCCGGTACTCGGATCGTTGAAGTAGCGATTAATCAGCTGAGCGGCCTGGTTTGCGTCGGGGGTGCTGGTGAACAGGGCGTCGTTGAAATTGTTGTAGTAACCGACCAGGAAGTTGCCCCGCCCCGTCACGTCCGACCGATGAGCATCGCCGCTCATCTCCAGGTAATGCCCGTTCGGGCTGGTCCAGTTCAAGATGTCGAACTGGGCCTGATTGAAGTACTTGGCGGGATTGCCATTTAACCCGGCGAAGTCGAAGCGCATGTCGAACTGCGCTTGGCGCTGGGTACGCATGCGACGCTGGCCAGGGAGGCGGAAACCGAAACGACCGCGGCAACTAACCCGCGCCGGCGTGAAGTGCGGTACGACATCAAGAGCCCTCCAGGGACTCTCCCACTTTACACGATCTTAATGTAATAGATGGCACGAGCCTGCCAAAAGGTCAAATCCGGCAGGGCGCAAAGCCCGGGAATGGGGGAAGATGGGCAGACGCGGGCGATCGTGAGCCATGATGGTCCCTTGGCAATGGCGCATCGGAAGGCAGCCGCGTCAGCCTCGCAGGTCCGGGTTGGTCTTGCCGGTCGAGGCGGGACGTCCTTGGTCCTGTCCCGGATATGGGGTTCTTCGAGCGGTCATGGCGCGTTCTCTTTGGCGGGCGAGGTGATGCCCAGCTCTTCTTCCGAAATGTGCGTCTCAGGTTTGTCACCGCTGTCGCGAGCCAGACCACGGGCCACCTGGGGGACCCTTGAGCGCTGGCCGGGGTACTGGACCGCGCTTGCGGGATCAGGTGTCATCTTCGACTGCGGTGCGCGGCGCGGATCGCCCGAGCCGGCCAGGTGGGAGGCGCTCGTGACTGGCTGCGTTGCGGCCGTCGGCGGTGGATTCGTATTTGATGCCGATGGTCGATTCGCTTTCGCCAAGGCACAGGCGGTTGATCAGCTCCACGCCCTGCATCAGCGAGTGATCGGTGTTGGAGACTTCGTACTTCCACATCCCGAATCGGCCGCGCGAGTAGATCTCGTGCGATTCCAGATAGGGGATGACGGCCGAAAGAATCGTGTCGCGCTCGACCGATGGCGTGGGGTACGAGTAGTCGGCGTGATAGAGCCAGGTGTCCACGATGTCGTCCTGGTCGCGCTCGGAGATCAGCCCGGCGTTGATCAGCCCCGCGATCGTGTCCTGTACGATCGCCCGGCCCTCGACCGGCTTGAATTGGGAATAGCTGGTCTCACACAGCAGCGAGTAGTACTTCTGGTTGTCCGGCGTCATGTAGGGCGAGTAGTTCGACAGGTAAGTGACGCGATAGAACGGGCAGTTCGATTCGGGGAAGTACATCCACGATTTGGTCGAGGGGCACGGCTGTTTGATCCCGACGCCGACCATGTAGCCACCGGAGCGGCGGAGCGACGCCGCGGCCTGCTTGATGGTGCGGGGCATTTCGCCGTTGATCACATCGTTGCAGAGCCTGTCCAGCGGGATGGCGCTGATCAGCTTGTCGAAGTGGACGATTTCGCCGTCGGAAAAGCGGATCTCCTTCTTGTGCAGGTTGATGAAGTCGAGCTTCTTATTGCAGGTATAGCGGCCGCGAAGCCGCTCGCCGAACCGGCGATAGAACTCGCCCGTCCCGCCGAAGAGCGGGAACTTGAACTGGTTGTTGGGGCCCCAGCCAAAGTCATCGCTCTGCAGGACGACATTGCGAATGGCGCGGTTGATGTCGATGACGGCGACGCGCTCGCCGATCCACTCCTTGTTCATCAGCTCCGCGGGATGCGCCCAGACCTTGAAGTTGTAAGGCTTCATGAAGTACCTGCAGATTCCGTCGCCGAAGACGGCCTCCATGAATTCCCTGAAGTTGTGCGCCTGCGTGGGGTCGCGGCCGGTCTGAGCTTCGACCAGCCCGGCCAGGCACTCGTAGGTGATCTCCTTCGGCAGGTAACGGATGTTGTTCTGGAAGGGGTAGGGGACCCAGCGCTCGAACATGCGGATCCACGATTCGCGGTTGTTGAGCTGGAAATCGCTGCCCATCAGATCGTCGAAGCAGCGGTCGTAATACTGATAGTGCGAGAACATCACGTGTCCGCCGATGTCCCAGGTGAAGCCGGCGGAATCGGTGAACGACGCGGCCAGGCCCCCGAGGTAGGGGGAGCGCTCGTAGATGTGGAAGTTCCTGTAGCCGAGTTCGAGCAGCCGATAGCCGGCGCCCAAGCCCGTTGGGCCCGCCCCGATGATGACAATCCTGGGTTCCATGGTTGCGTCTCCGCTGTAAGGGCTGCCTGGCCGCCCGGGTTACCGCTGACGCGCTGCAGGCGCGCTTCCCGGGGTGGGACATCGCCCGCCGTTACAGGTCACGATCCCTGTGTGGCCATGTATTGGTATTCGAGTTGGACCTCCGTCATCGGCGCGATGTTCCGCGCGCTGCGGCGCTCGCGAACTCCGAGCGCGCCGGCGATGAGGTCCTGCATCTGGTGCACGGTTGCTTCCCAGGAGGAATCCCTGGCCCGGGCAAGCCCTTGTGCGATGCGCTGTTCGGTATCTCCTTTTCTCTCCAGCACGTGCTCGATGGTTTGGACGAACGGTTCGGCGCCGCGGGCGATGTGGACGATGTCCGACCACTGCTGGATCACGTCCTTCACGGGCGTCGAAATCACCGGCTTACCGGTGGCCATGTATTCCAGGCCCTTGGTGGGGTTGATGAATTCGGTCGACTGGTTGAGGGCGAAGCACATCATGCAGACGTCGAATGCCTTGCAGTAGGCGGGGAGTTGCTGGTAATCGCGGCCGCCCATGAAGTAGAGGTTGGGCGAGTGCGGAAGCTGGTTGGGATCGACTTTGACGACCGGACCGATCAGGGCGAACGACCAGTCCGGCCGCATTCGCGCCATCTCGCCGACCATGGCGTAGTCCACGCGTTCATCGACGACCCCGAACCACCCGATGATCGGCCGATGCATGAAGTCGATGTCGGGTGGGATCGGCAGTGTTGGATCCTGCGCCCGATGAAAGTGGTCGAACTCCACGCCGCAGCCGAAAACGTGGACGTTCTGGTGCTGCTGCTTTTTCTTTTTGCCGAGGTTGTAGCCGCCGGTGAAGACGATATCGGCGTGGTCGATCAGGCGAGCTTCGTTGGCAATCAATGCCCTGGCGCGGCCCGAGAAGGCCGAGAGCTCATCCATACAGTCGTAGACGACGCCGCGGTTTTCGAAGTGGCCGAGCGACCAGGAACTGTCCATCGGCGAGTAGTACCACAGGAGCGGGCGGTCGAACGTGCCGCGGGTGTTCTGCCGATCGATGGCATCCCGGGTCCACTGGCGCAGGTGCCTTGGGAGCGTCGGGCTCTGGGCCATTTCCGGAGCGACGTGCGGCGTGACCACCGTCACGTTCGGCATGACGCGATGGAAGTCGATTCTCGCTTCGGCATTGGGCTTAAGGTCGAAGAACGGCTCTTCGACGAAGAGAATTGGGTGTTTCTTCGCGAAGCGAGAGAGGAACTGCTGGGGGCGCTGCCAGACAAATCCCCAGCGCAGATGGGAAAAGACGACGATGCCGTATTTGTCCGTGCGCTTAGCCGATGGGCTGCTGGACGAGGGCTTCGTGGCCACAGCCTCGGCACTCAATGCGGGCGCTGCATCGGCAAGACGCGAGTTGATTCGTGTTGCATGACCGTTGCCGTTTCCGTTGGTCCCTCTGGGCTGCGGTGCAATCCGGAGGTCCGATTCCAGCGGCCGGCCTGTGGACTCAATCGGCGGGAGCTGCTCATCGACCGGTGGAACGGGAACCGCGATTTTCTGTAGCTTTCCAACGCGGTGTTCTCCGCCGGCGACCGCTTGGCGAAATTGACTCGCCAGCGGCGTGGCCTCGCGGCTTGAGCACGCCATCCGGCTGGCGCTTGAGCGTGAAGAGACCGACTTCGTGCACCTTCCCGATCCGGTGGGTCAGTGCCCCGTCCCAATCGACCTGGTCGATCATCGGCCACCAGAACAGGCCGAGCATGGGAATGCCTTCGGCCCGCAGCCGCGTCACGTCATCGATCATGGTGTCCAGCCAGATCTCGCGATTGATCGCCTGGCCCTCGACCGATGTCTCGGTCAGCATGAGCGGGATGCCGTAGCGGTCGTAGTAATCGATCGCCACGCCATAGAGGCCGGCGGGGTTGTCGGCGCGGACCTGGCGCAGCCGACCGTTTCCGAGCGATTCGAGCTGCCAATCAGAATGCGGGTAATAATCCAGGCCCAGCACGTCCGGCTGCTGCGGGTTGGCGAAGAACCAGTCCAGGTCCAGATCCGAGAGACCGTAGGCACTGAACCACCGATACAGCGGATGGTACTGATCGACGCGCCCGGTCAGGAGGTCCAGCGCTGCAGAGCGCCGCTGATTCCGCCGGCGGACTTCTGTCTGAAGATCGTCGTTGCGCGTCTGGAAGGTCTCAGCAGCATCGCAAAGCAGCACCGTTGCTTCGGGCTGGACCCGGCGGATGGCCCGGATGCCCCGCGAAACCCCCTGCACGATGCGCGACAGCACCGGCATGTAGCCGCGCCACTTGCGGGCATGCGGCGGCCAGAAGCCGAAGTCGCCGGAGAACAGCGCTGCCACCAGCGGCTCGTTGAACGGCGACCAGACGCTCACCCGATTTCGATAGCGGGAGACCATCGCCTCGCTAAAGCGCTCGAGCGCTTCGGGGAATTCCGGGTCGCCCACCGCCTGCTTCAGCCAGAGCGGCGTGCCGAAATGCATCACATCCAGCACAGGCGCCAGACCCAGCTCGCAGAGGAAATCGATCCGTTCATCGGCCATGGACCAGTCGAATTTGCCGGAAGCCGGTTCAATCCGGTGCCACGGCAGCGGCATAGCGCAGGTGCGTGATGCCCAGCTCGTCGCGGGCGCGGGCCAGGTCCTCGCGCCAGAAGCGTTCGTGCTGGGTCCACTGGAACTGGTCAACATTCAAATGCGGGATGAACGAGCACTCGATACCCGCGCCCCATACGAACGAGTCGAAGGGAAGGGGCGGCATCGAGAACGACGGGGCGGATGAACTCAGGTTCGTTTGCATCATGCGCGGAGCCTCTTCGTGGCAAGGGCGGCGTTTCGCCCACCCCGATCACAAACGTCTTTGGTTTTTGAATTCAGGTGCTGTGCCCTGATGGCGGACTCGAATCCGGCTCCCCGACGGGGCCGGTACGGCTTACCGACAACAAAACTGCTTCAGTCGACTGCTGGCGTAACGATCCCAGTCTGTCTGGGGCGCTGACGCACCCGTGGCCGTCTGCCTGTGCTGCTGTGGGGTCTGCGGGTCGCCAATCGGCACAGGCGGAGCATTCTGACGGTCGGCCGGTTTGGTACGCTGATCCTTCTTCATGACAACCTCGCTCGGGCTAAACCTCAGCCCAAGGGGTAGCAAAGCAAAAAATGTGCCTCTGTAGCGGTTATGACGGGTGGCCAAGGGAGCGAGCCCGGCGTTTTGCCCAGACACAATGAGATTTCGAGTGGTCCATCTGTGAAAAATGTTTCGGATGCGCTGCAAGCCATCGTCTGGTATCAATGGCTGCATGGACAGGATGTCGGATTTGGGACGCGGTGGCGGCCAGTCTCTGCTGTTTGCGCGTTGCGACCGGCCGGTTACTCGATGAGGATGTTAACCATGGAACAGGCAGAACCGGTGCTGGTGTTCGTCAGGGATCTCATGTTCTCGTCGCGCATCACGACGGTGGCCCGGGACGCGGGCATCGACGCGAAGGTCGTGAGGACACCCGAGCAACTCGCAAGCGAACCAGGGCGGAAGTTGATGGTCGATCTCAACCAGGAAGGATTCCTGCAGGCGGCACTTGAGTGGCGAAAGCGAACGGGACGCCCGGTCGTCGGCTTTGTCTCGCACGTCGATTCGGCAACCATTGCCGCGGCACGCGAAGGGGGCATCGATCAGGTCATGTCGCGGGGGCAGTTTGTCAATGCAATTGCGGACCTGCTCAACGCCTAGGCGCAGCTACCGCGGCTCGGCATACGCCTGGGGATCTTCGGCCTCGCCGGTGGTGTCCATGGCGTGGCCGTTGGGCCAGAATAGAGCAAACACGGCCAGCGCCAGCGCTGCCGGGAAGATGTTGGGGCAGATCGTGCCGGTGACGAGACATCCCAGGCTGGCGGCGGTTCCCCCTGCAGCCAGGACCAGCCAGACCGTGAGCATCCCCGCCAGGTATCTGTGCGGCGAAACGCGATGGCCCCTCCAGTAGCCTTTGAACAGATGGCTGCGCCAGAAGAATGAAAGCGGCAGCGCAACCAGCAGGCAAATCATCGTGATCAGGAACCAGCGCTCTGCAGCGACGCCGCGGCTCGTATCGGGCTCAGCGGCGATCGCCGCGTATATGGCCAGCACGAAGACCATCAGCGGGACGATCTGCAATCCGATCCAGAACGACCACGCCCAGCGAAGGGCATGCTGCGTGTTCAACTCGCGAACGGTCATGGGTGTGGCGTGAAGAGGCGGGGAAGACGTCATGGCGGCCTCCAGAAAAGGATCGATTCATCCTATTATACGGTTTGGGGTCAACGGACGCGCTGGCAGATTTTGCGAAAATGGCCGGGCGGGCATGCGCCTGGGGTATGGCTTAGAGCCCGGTTCGCACGGATGATGAGTGTGGAGGGGTTGGGGTGACGACCAGGATCGAACGGCCTAGGTTGCGCAGCCTGGGAAGATAGCACAGCGGGCGGGGGGGGGTCTCGTGGGGGGGGGGGGCGGCTGCACTGGCGACCTGCAGGCGCGGGCTTTGGCGCCGGCGGGTTTACACGGTGTAACTACGGTGTGGGTACGGTGTGAGTCGGTCGTTTTGCACAAACGGATGTCTATATATTGTATGGGCTCCGTCGAGCCGATTTTTCGTGAAGTTGCCGGGGACAACTCGGGTGGGATGCGACACACGGTTTTCAGGATGGCGATGAGCGGCACCAGCGGGCCCACAGCGTGCGAAGCGCTGCTTCAAAACCGTGGGTGAAGGTGGTGGTATCCAGGAGCGGCGATGCCCTCAGCCGCTCGCGGAGCTCTTGGCGCAGTGCATTGAGTCCATTGAGATCGGCGGCGTGTCGCTGGAGGATCCGCAGGCATTGATCTGGCGTCGTTGCCACCCAATCGCTCAATCCGACGGTCGAGAGGATGCTCATGCCGCCCCGACCCATGACGGTCGGACCGATCAGGCTGACGACCGGGACGCCCATCCACAGGGCGTGGCAGGTGGTGGTGGCGCCGCAGCAGGGGTAGGTGTCCAGAGCGATGTCGATCTGGTGATAGGTCGCCAGATACTGTGCCAGCGGCTGGCGGCCGACGAAGCTGATGCGTGCGGGATCGATTCCGCGGGATCGCATCGCCTGCAGGATGCGATCGCGCCCGGTGCCGGCGTCGGCATAGAGCAGAAGGCGCGAGGCGGGCCGCGCCCGCATCACCTTGCACCACAACTCCAGACACTGCGGCGAAATCTTGTCGAAGCGATTGAGGCATCCCAGGGTGAGTTGGCCCGTGGCCAGCGCCGGCAGGGGGGTCACATGAGGGGTTGTCGCCGGTGGCTCGTAGCACCAATAGCAACCTGGCAGGCGGATTGTCTCCTCGCTGTATTCGCCACCGTGCTCGCCGGGCGGGTCGAGGTACGGATCGCTCATGCGATGGTCCATCGCCGCCATGCCCGTCGTGCCGGGATAACCGAGATAGGTGATCTGCACGGGGGCGGGCTTGCGCAAAGGCGAGCAGGCGGTTTCCCCCGCCGTGGCTCATCAGATCGATCAGGATGTCGATGCGGTCCTGGCGAATCTGGTGGGCGAGTTGCTCGTCGGGCATGCCAACCGTTCGCCGCCAGGCCGTCGCGCTCTTGGCCAGCTGAGCGGTGACGGCGTCCTCCTGCTGCACATCGGAATAGCAGTAGATCTCGAAGCGCGTGCGATCGTGGGACCGGAGCAGGGGGATCAGGAAGAACGACTCGGCGCTTTCATAGAATCGCGGAGAGACGTAGCCGATGCGGAGCCGGCGATCCGGATTGCGGTCGTTCATGTGCAGCGGGGCGGCCGCCGTCAGCGGATCGGCAAATCGCCGCGCCCAGTTGCAGTGTTCTTCGAGGATTGCCGCCGGCGAAACCGTCGCATCGTAGTAGAGACCCAGGAGCAGATTGTCATGAGCCTGCTGAAGATCGGGTGCCAGCGCAAGCGCCTCGAGCGCGCAATGGCGTGCCTCGGTAAGCCTCCCCTGCTCCATGTACGCATTTCCGAGATTGTTCCATCCGCCCGGGTGATTGGGACGGAGCTGCACTGCGATGCGCAGATGGGCAATCGCCTCATCGAGCCGGCCGAGGTTTTTGAGCAGTGTGCCCAGGTTATACTGCGCCTGGGGAAATGCCGGTGCAGCCGCACCGCTGTCAGGAAGCATTCCAGGGCACCGGCGATATCGCCTTGGCCGTGGCGGAGTACGCCGAGGTTGTATCGGGATTCGGCAGTCATGGCCGAGGCTGGCGAGTATAGCGGTTAACGCTGTTAACGTGAGGCAAGCGAGGCAAGGGGCTTGCTGTGGAGCGTCCGTTGGACGTAAAACGTATGCAACGAGTTTCAGGGGGCGAAGCGGTAAGCGAGGTCCACGATGAACAAAATGATTTCCGAATTACTCGGTTCCGAAGCCGAGGCTCTGCTCTCCTACAAAGCCAAGGGATTTCCCAAGGAAGCACTGCACCTTCCTGGCGGCGACTTCGTCGATCGGATCGTCAGTGCCTCCGATCGCTCGCCGGTCGTGCAGCGGAATTTCCAATCGATCCTGAACCACGGGCGGCTGGCGGGGACGGGCTACGTCTCGATCCTTCCCGTCGATCAAGGGATCGAGCACTCGGCTGGCGCAAGCTTCGCACCCAATCCCGCGTGCTTCGATCCGGAGAACATCGTCAAGCTCGCCATCGAGGGCGAATGCAACGCCGTCGCTTCGACGCTCGGCGTGCTCGGCTCCGTCTCACGCAAGTACGCTCACAAGATTCCTTTCCTGGTGAAGCTCAACCACAACGAGTTTCTCTCCTATCCGAATAAGTACGACCAGATCATGTTCGCCAGTGTCAAGCAGGGCTTCGATATGGGCGCGGTCGCTGTCGGCGCGACGATCTATTTCGGTTCGGCTGAAAGTGATCGGCAGATTCAGGAGGTCGCTCAGGCTTTTGCGCACGCGCACGAGCTGGGTCTGGTGACGGTCCTGTGGTGCTACCTGCGCAACAGCGCCTTCAAGACCGAGCAGGCCGATTATCACCTCGCCGCTGATCTGACCGGCCAGGCCAATCACCTCGGGGTCACGATCCAGGCCGACATCATCAAGCAGAAGCTCCCCACGACTAACGGCGGATATACGGCGCTGAAATTCGGCAAGACGCACAAGGACGTTTACGACAAACTGACACCCGGAAATCATCCGATTGAGCTGACACGATACCAGGTGGCCAACTGCTTCATGGGCCGGAGCCCGCTGATCAATTCGGGCGGGGAATCGAAGGGCGCCAGCGACATGGCCGAAGCGGTGCGAACTGCGGTGATCAACAAACGTGCGGGCGGGATGGGGCTGATCAGCGGTCGCAAGGCATTCCAGCGGCCGATGAACGAGGGCGTCAAGCTGCTCAACGCGATTCAGGACGTCTATCTTGATTCGACGATCACTGTGGCGTGAGGCCGCGTCAGCGCCACTAAACGGTCCGTGGGTCCTCAGTGATTGCGAAAGGGTCGCAAAGGTTCAAGGAGTACAAAGTGAAACTCCTTTGCGCTTGGTGATCCTTGCGCTCCCTCCCCGGACCGAAAACGCCGGACATTGATTGTGATCGCCGAGGCCTGTGTAATGGCACCATGCGAAGCCTCGCAACCGACGATGGAGTGATGGCTTGGCTCATGGAGGGTGATCCGTCAATCCGGTGGCAGGTACAGCGGGACCTGCTGGACGCGCTGAAGCGATCTGGCGCCGCGAACGACGCCGATCGGAGCGCGAGGGCTGGGTTCGGCGCCTGCTGGATCTTCAGGAGCCTGACGGCACGTGGGGCGGCGGAATCTATTCCCCCAAGTGGATCAGCACGACCTACACGCTCCTGCAGTTGCGCGAAATGGGGCTGACCGGAGACTGCCGGGCCGGGACCGCCGGAGCTCGGGCGATCCTGGCGCAGTTGAAACTCCCATTGCCCCGGATCGACATGTGCATCGTCGGCATGTGGCTGGCGCTAGGGACCCGTTTCCGTGCTGGAATTCCGAGGCTGGAAGCCCTGGCGGCGAGGGTGCTTGACGAGCAAATGAGCGATGGCGGATGGAACTGCCAGAAGGATAACGGCGCCACCCATTCCTCCGTACACACGACGCTGAACGTCCTGGATGGAGTTCATGAGGCGCTTGTCCATGGTGTCGGTCCGGTGGCGAAACTGCGTGCGGCCGAGAGACGGGCCATCAAGTTCCTCCTGGTACATCAACTCTACAAGTCCCACCGCACCGGCGCGGTGATGAACGAGCAGTTCACGCGCTTTTCCTTCCCGACGCGCTGGCACTTTGACGTGCTGCAGAGGCTGGAGTATCTGCGAACAACCACGGCGATCCATGACGCGCGCACCGATGATGCCTTCGAACTCGTAGAGTCCCGGCGTCGAAAAGACGGCACCTGGACGGTGCAGAACCGGCACCCGGGCAAGGAGCACTTCCAGATGGAGTCTGGGCGGTTGGGCAGCAGGTGGATCACACTGCGCGCGCTGCGATGTCTCAAGGCGCGCGGGGCCAAGCAATGACCGCTGGCCATCGGGACGGGGGAAGAAGGGTACCGCTCAGTCACAAGCCCGACCAAGAGCCGGAATCGACAATTGCAAATCGCACTCCCGTTCCTCCGCCGGTCAGCGGTATGAACTGGACGTCCGGGGCTCATGGGCACCTGTCAGTTGACCAATCCTTCTCCATACTGCCGGGCAAAGCTTCGTTCGATCGCCGCCGTATCCAACTTGCCGCATAGCTCCCGCGCCACTTCCGGCGGCAGCCGCGTGAAGAAGTGATAGCCGGTTTCCTGCTCGATCTTGGTGGCAGTCGTGCGGAACTTCGCCCAATCGTGCGCCACGAGCTGGTTGTCATTCGGCATCAGCACGGCGATCACGCGCGTCATCGGACCGATCGCAGCAAGATCGTCCGTCCCTCCTACGGGGCGAACCACGACGATGACCTTCCAGCATTCCGCTGGCACAGTGACCCTCCCGTCAGCCAACGTCTGCTTGAAACCTCGTGATCCACGGCCGCCTTTCCCGGCCGGCCCCGCGATGATGTAAAGGTGGTCGTGCTCGCGCTCGACCAGCTCGCGACAATACTCTTCGAGATCGGCCCATGCTTCTCGATTCACATTGGGCGCTTGCGGGATGATGTTGGTCATGATGAACGTCGCGAAGCTCATCTCCGTGGTCGCGGCACGATCTGAGTGCGGGCAAAGATGCCCGCGATCAAACCCCGAGCCGCTGTAGTCGCGGTGGGTGATGTGGTGAAAGTTGACGGGCAGAGCGGTATCCGCGTCGAACATCTGCTTGCGCGGCGCATGCCCCAGATCCGATTCGTCCAGCCGCCAGGTCACCCAATTGGGAATTCCCTTCGGCTCGTTGTACGACAATGAGTAGAAGGGCTTGATCATCAGATAGTTCGTTCGATTGGCCGGATCGGTCGTGGCATCGCTGGGGTTGCCCAACAGTAGATCGACGCAGGGCGCGGGCGTCGCCGCGGTGGAAGTCGCTTGGTCCGTAACAACGTTCGAGGGCTTCTGCGATTGGAAGTAGAACGCGACGGCAAGCGCAATTGCGATCGCTAAGATGACAAGCGGAACCAGGTTAGAACTTCGTCGCGGCATCGGGCAAACAGAATAAAAAAACCCGCGCCGCTTTACCACCGCGGTTGCGACGAAACTCCCGATCACCAGTGGGTGTGGCTTACTCCGGCGCACAGTGTGATGCACCGGCGTTGGCCGAGGCGGATGCTTCGGAGGTTGCGGAGGATGCGGCGCCTCCGTCGGCGGCTTGCTGCTGCCGATGCCGCGGAGGGCCATATTCAAAGCATCCCGGTTGGTCGCGTTGCGCAGTGCTTCCTGGTGGCTGATCAACTCTTGGCGGTGCAGATTCAGAAGATCCTGATCAAAGGTGTGCTGCCCGTTGCCGGCGGACTTGATGTAGTCCCCCAGCTCCAGCGCGCGACCTTCCAGGATGAACTTCGTCGGCACCGGTCCACCGCGGAGAATCTCCGTTGCCGGCCGTCGCGAGCCATCCCGGCAGATTAGCAGGCGCTGCGAGATGATCGCTTCGAGATTGCCCGCAAGCTGGGTCAGCAGCAGCTTGTGCTCGGCGGGGGGGAACATCGCGATGATGCGCTCGATCGTCTGCGGGGCGCTCGCCGAGTGAACCGTCGAGAAGACCTGGTGGCCGGTATCCGCGGCGCGGAGGGCGATGCGCAGCGTGTCCATGTCGCGAAGCTCGCCGACCAGCACCACGTCGGGATCCTGTCGCAGCGCCTGTCGCAGCGCCTGCTCGAAGCTGGGCGTGTCCGTGCCCACTTCAAGTTGCGCGATCAGCGCGAGCTTCGCCGTGTGCATGTACTCGATCGGGTCTTCGATGGTGATGATCTTGCAGGTGTGATGCTGGTTGATCAGGTCGATCATTGCCGCCAGCGTGGTCGATTTGCCTGAGCCGGTTGTCCCGGTGACGAGCGTCAGCCCGCGCTGCGAAGAGCGCGATTTCGCCAACCACATCCGGCATGTGCAGCTCGGCGATGTTGCGGATCTTGCTCTTGATGATGCGCATGGAGATGCCCGCGCGCTGAGCTGGTGATACGCCGAGCAGCGGAAGCGCGACACGCCCGGCATCGCGTAAGAGAAATCCAGTCCCGCGACCATCCGGTCGTCCGCGTTCTCGCGCATGCGTGGCGGCGCAATCGACACGATGAAATTATGCAACTCCTCATCCATCAGCGGCGGCTGGTCCGTTGCCCGGATAATGCCCCCGATACGCAGCACCGGCGCAAGCCCCGCCTGAAGGTGCACGTCCGATGCATCGTGCTCGACTGCGAAGCGCAGGAGTTTGCCAAAATCCATGAGCCCTTCTGAATGAGATGATTATGCCAGTATAGAGCGCAAACGCGAAGATCGAAATTCAAAGAGGGTTCGCTGTCAGCATTGCGACGGAATTTGGGACGTGGCGGCATGACACTCGATTCGGCGCACGATCTCCCGGGCCGCCAGGATGCTTTGCTGCGGCAGGGCATCGCCCAGGCGTGTGTTCGGCGGGATGGTCATTCCCATCACCCGCACCACCGGCGGAAGCGAGCCAAGCGCGCCGGCCAAGTCGAGTTGCTGTGAGATGGACAGCCCATGCGTGCTCACCGGCCGCTCTGAGACAAGCTCCGGTCGAGCAGGATCGCACCAGTCGAATTCGATGACCTCCCCTGCGGCAGTATTCGGCGCACAGACCGCATCGACGATGATGAGTTCCCGGTGGTTGGCCAGACGATCCATCAGACTCGCGGGACTGGTCCCCATTTCCAGTAATTCCACGCGCGACGGCAGGTGCCGGCGCAAGAGTTCCGCAACGCTGGGCCCGAATCCGTCCGCGCCGGCCAGCTCATTCCCGCAAGTTGCCACGAGAATGGGCCGGGACGGCGTCATGGCTTGCATGGCTCAGGCTGCCAGGTCCGTGAGAACTTCAGGAAGTGCACCGAGCAACTGATGCACGGGTCGTAGTTGCGGATCAGGTGCTCGCAGCGCATCGCCGCATCCTCATCGGAGAGATCCAGGATCGACTCGGCCAGCACTCGAAGGTCCGCCTCGACACTCGCCTGGTTCTGACTGGTCGGCGGGATAATCGTCGCGGCGGCGACAGTCCCATCCGCTTCGATGCGATAGCGATGCCAGCAAATCCCGCGCGGGGCCTCCGTTCCGTGCGCCCCGTCCCGCGCGGGGAACAAGCGGAATCCGCGACCGTGCCGGCGGCCGGTAATTGTGCAGGATGTCGCTGGCCAGCGCCAGCGCATGGACCGTCTCAACCGCGCGGGCCGGCAGGCTGAGGTACATGTTCTTCCACGGCAACGGCTTCCCGATCGCCGCCACGGTTTCCTTCAGAACCTGCGCTGCGCGGGCGTGAAGCTTTTCATGATTGAGATTCAGCCGCGCCAGCGGTCCGACTAAATAATCCCCTCGCCCGCGAATTGTCGCCTGAAGCGCGGTCGAATGCGCCACCTGCCGTTCCTCGATCGCGTCGCCAAAGCTGGATTGATCGACATCGAGCCCTTTGTTCGAGCGGATCCGGCCAAGATTCATCGGATATTCGTCGTCCGGACAAAGCGCGACGAATTCGTAATCGCGTTCGAGGTCCGGATACTTCACCTGCTTGGCAAGAAACAGGCTCAGCTCGCACATGTCCTCAAGACACGCATCGACCGCCGCCAGCAATTCTGTCGCCGCTTGGGCCGTCGGTGCCTTGTAGAAGCCCCCCACGCAGACGCCCACGGGATGCACCGCACGCCCGCCGAGCAGAGCCACGAGGTCGTTGCCGCATTTCTTGATCCGCAGCGCCCGCCGGACGATGTCTCCATGGTCCTTCGCCATGGTGATCGCGCTCTCGTATCCCAGAAAGTCCGGCAGGTGCAACATGAACATGTGCAGCACGTGGCTTTCGATCCACTCGCCGCAATAGAGGAGGTTGCGCAGCACCCGGATCGGCGGATCGATCTGATCGAACACGCCCAGCGCCTTCTCCAGCGAGTGGCATGAACCCATCTGGTAAGCCACCGGGCAGATGCCACAGATAGCGCGCGGTGATGTCCGGCACCTCCCGAAAATCCCGCCCGCGCAGGAGCGCCTCGAAGAACCTCGGCGGCTCGTAGATGTTCAAGCGCACATCCTCCACCTGCCCACCCCGCATTGTGATGGCGAGAGCCCCTTCTCCCTCAACCCGCGAGAGCGCCGGCACTCTGAGCGTTCGCGCGTCAGGATTGTTTCTGTTCGAGTCGCTCATAATGATCGCTCGCCTGCTTGAAGGGTTCGAGATACCCGTTAAACAGCCGCAGCAGCCGCCGGAGGTCGCGCGGCTTCTGGCCCAGTTCTCCAAACCGCTGCCCCTGTGATGCCATGTTTGGCTGCTCCATCGGCCCGAAGCATCCGTAACAAGGTCGGCCCAGCGCCGGGCAGAGCACGCCGCAACCCGTCTGGGTCACCGGTCCAAGGCACGGTTCCCCACGCGTTACCATCACGCACGGCAAGCCGCGGCGCTTGCATTCGACACAGAGGCTGTGCGTTGGGATATTCGGCCGCCGGCCCACGAGCAGCGCCACCAGCAGTTCCAGAAGCTGATTGTGATTGATCGGGCAGCCGCGCAGCTCGAAATCGACGAAAACATGAGACGCTACCGGTGTCGCGGTTTCCAGGGTCTTGATGTAGTCCGGCTGCGGGTAGACTGCCGACACATAGCTGCCCAGGTCCGCCCAGTTGCGCAGCGCCTGGATGCCTCCCGAGGTCGCGCAAGCGCCGATGGCGACGAGAAACTTGGAATCGCGCCGCGCCGCACGGATCCGTTGTTCTTCTTCCGGCGTCGAAATGCTCCCCTCGACCAGCGCGATGTCATAAGGCGGCGGCAGCACGCGCGTTCGCGCCTCGAGAAAATACGCCACCTCGACCGCACCAAGCAGATCGAGAAGCTGATCTTCGAGGTTCAACAATGAAAGCTGGCATCCATCGCAACTGGAGAATTTGAAGACGGCGAGCCGCGGAACGGCGTTCGGAGAGGGGGTAATCGCGCGCGCTGCCATGCTACACCTCCTCGCTGGCGAAGATGCTCGCGATGTCCGCGAAGCAGAAGACCGGCCCGTCGCGGCAAACGAATTTCCCGCCGTACTGGCAGTGCCCGCAACGGCCGAAACCGCAGTTCATGTTCCGTTCCAGGCTGACATATACCTGCTGAGCCGGCACGTGAAGCTGCAGGAAGCTCCACGCCGCCACGCGATTGAGAATGCGCGGGCCGCACACGAATACGACCGTGCGCTCGGCGTTGACCTTGATCCGCCGCATCAGGTTCGTCACCACGCCCACCGGCCCCGTCCAGTCGCCGGTGGCATTATCCACGGTCACCAGCACGTCGATCGACCCTTCGCTTTCCCATCGCTCCAGTTCGTCGGCGTAAAGCCGATCCTCAGGATTCCGGCAGCCGTAGAGCAATACGACGCGCTTGCAGTAATCGCGATTCCGCATCAGCCAGTAAATCACCGGCCTCAGCGGCGCCAGCCCGATGCCGCCGGCCATGATCACCAGATCCCTTCCCTTGATCTGGTGAAGCGGCCAGGGTTGTCCGAACGGCCCCCGCAAGCCCACAATTCCTCCAACCCCGAGCCTGTCAATCGCCGCGCGTTACCGATCCTACCAGGCGGATTGTGTGCGCGAGCGTCGCCGTGTCATGCGTATCTGAGCTGATCGAGATCGCGGCGTCACCCACACCCGGCGCATAGATCATGTTGAACTGCCCTGGTTGGAAGCGATATGCGCCGCGAAGGTATGGGTCGATGAACTCGATTGTGTACGTGCGCGTATTGAAGTTCTCCGCCTTCACGTGGCTAATTCGCGCCGGCACGGGCATCCAGCTGTCCATCCCGCAGACCGGCTCGGGCCGATTTTCGTGAAGGAGCTGGGTCATGATGCGGCCCTCGCTTGGTCGCCGGAAGCAACAGAAGCCGACTGTCCGATTCGCTGCGCCTCGGCAGTGATGTCGATCCCGACCGGGCACCACGTGATGCATCGCCCGCATCCCACACAGCCGCCGCATTGGAACTGATCCCACCAGGTACAGAGCTTGTGGCGAAGCCAGTGCCGGTATCGCCCGCGAATGGTATTGCGCACCGGCCCGGCAGTGGTGTAGCTGAATTGATGCGTGAAGCAGGATTCCCATTGACGCGCACGGGTTATCTCTTTGCCGGTGAGGTCAGTGGTATCGGTGACGGTGCTGCAAAAGCATGTCGGGCAGACCATTGTGCAGTTCCCACAGGACAGGCAGCGCTTGGCAACGTCTTCCCAGTGCGGGTCGTGCAGGCTGCGGCCCAGGCGCTCTCGCAAGGTATTGGTATCGAGCGTGCGGCCCATGTGTTCGCGGGCGCGATTGAGCTTCAATTCCTCCAGCTCCAGCTCTGCACTCGTCGGTGAACGGGTGTTCAGATTCCGAAGCATCTCCGCACCGCGATCCGAGCCGACGTTGACGACGAAGCCGCCGCGCAGTTCCGTCAGTGCCAGATCGTAGCTGTCGGTTGCCTGCGGACCGGTCCCCATCGACGCGCAGAAGCATGTGCCACCGGGACGCGTACAGTTGACGGCGACGACGAACGCCTGCCGGCGTGTCTCGGTGTAATAGGTTTCGGATTCGCAGCGCAGCGTTGCGGGATCGTCAGCACCGAAGACCCTGTCTTGGACCTTCATTCCCGCAAGATCGCAGGGACGCACACCGACAAACGCCAGCTTCGGGGGAGCTGGTGGCGACGCATCAAGTTTGAACCGCTCCCCCTGGACGTGGAACGCGCACAAGGTCTGCTTCGGCGGAAAGAGGAACTCTTTAATTCCGTTGGGGCCGACGACATATTCGAAAGTGAGATCGGAGTCCCCTGCGACGACGCGATACTTCCCCGGTTCCTGGGAATCAGATCGGCCGCCGGCGACCGCTTGGCCATTGCTCAAAGGCCGCAGGGAGATCGCGCCGTCCTGCTCGACAGGGGCGATAACCGAGTACCCGTGCCTGCGTAACTCCTCGATCAATCGGTCGAGTTCGGGATGTGGGAGGAAAACGGTCTTGCCGGTCGTAGCTGTCGTCATGGCCGCTCCACAGCGATATAAGGATTATAATGTCCTGTGATTGCGGAGCGATAGCCCGCGAGAAAAAATTGTCAAATCGGAGGAAAAATTCCTTTACAGGAGTTGCGATTCAGCACTACGGTGAATTCGGCCATCGGATGCGAAGACCATCCGGTGGAACGGGAAAAGCTCCCGGTTACCGAGTTCGGCGTAACGGTGCAAAGAAATTAATGACGGGCACCGCCAAGTCGGCGGCCAGCGACGAGGCCATCCGGAACTAATGGACTTAAAAAGATCCAACCAGCGATCCGGGTTAGAGTCGCCGAGCGTGACGGACGTGCCGCGGGTGAAAGACCCTCGCCAACACGCCGTCGGACCCAGTTCGCGTGAACATGCCGAAGGGTGTGCGAAGCGTGACCGATCCTAGGAATGGGTCCGGGATGCGAAACCCATGACCGTCCAGCCGGGAACCCGCCAAGCCACCCATTTGGGTGAGCGACCGCGACAACAAGCGTCGCGGCCAACCGGCTGTGTGAGGCGTCAATCACCGATGGCCTCATGCTGATTGAACCGAGGCGGGCCCAGGTCGGGAGCAGGTCGCTGACAGAATCGGTTCGAAGCAGAAAAAGGCCCGTGTGGCGACGTCGCGAATCGCCATGCAGGCCTCCTGCTTTTTGGCATCCTATCCAAGCTTTTCTATCGTTCCAACGTCTCATCATCATCTGATGAGGGTGTCGAAGGTTCTTCCTCCTCAACCAATCCGAGCAAAGAAAAAACGGCGTGTGCAAGCGCAGCCGTTGCACTGGCGATTGCGGCGTCCGCGTCACCCGTCTCCGATCGATGCAGCAAGGCCAAAACCGGCCTCTGAAAGTGCAGCATCTGCTTGAAACTCGGTGCCGCGTTGAACGCGCCCAAACACCCTGCCGTAAACATCACCGCCATCAGGTCGTCTTCCTGATCCAAACCGCTTAGCACCGCGCACAGCGTCAGGACCTTTCGGTCTCGCGTCACGATGATTGTCCCGGCAGTCAATCCTGTCGGTAACCAGTGAAGCTCCAGCGCCGGCGCTGGGGGCACATCGATCAGCGTCTTGAACCCCTTCGGATGCCGCAGAATCCCCAACCGGAAAGCGCAACTCAAATCCGCCGGCGGCGGTTCGGGATGAACCCGCTTCCACCGTAGCGGGGTGGTTGAGGAAAGGGCGAACGTGGCGAAGCCGCTCATTCGGCATCACCCCCTTCCAAAAATCAATTTTACCCTGCGATCGGCATAAGCGGACTATATAATCTTCAATAGTGGTGCGAATTTCTCCATGGCCGAGTACGCCGAACGCTCCATCGTGAGCAGAGGAGGTTGTCATGGACAGGAAGTTGAAGAACTACTTGGACAGCGAAGGCGTGAAATACGAGGTCCTGGCACATGCGCCGACCTTCACCGCCATCGAAACCGCCGAGGCGACGCACATCGCCGGCATAGAGCTGGCCAAGAGCGTCATCGTTCGCATCGACGGCGTTCTGAGCATGGCCGTCGTCCCCGCCACGCACTGGGTGGACTTGGACAAGTTGCAACTGCTCACCGGCGCCGAGATGGTCGAACTCGCCGACGAGCGCGAGTTCCGCGACCGCTTCGAGGACTGTGAACCTGGCGCCATGCCGCCGTTTGGGAACCTCTACGGCATGGCGATCTACGCCGCCAATCCACTGGCGGAGGATCGTGAGATCGTCTTCAATGCCGGCACGCATACTGAAGCCGTCAAGATGCTCTACGCCGACTTCGAACGCCTCGCCCGACCGGTTGTCAACGATCTCTCCAAGCCGCGCGTGACCGTCGGATATGAATGAATGCTCGTGCGATCGTACCGACCGAGATGCCCTGCGATCGGTATTCCGTTGCCCATCGGCTCGAAGCGGGGGGGGGGGTAGGCGACCGCTGCGCATCGTACCGGTTGTTCCGATAATCTCCTCGCTCCGATGTCGCCGCGCGGCAATTTGGGCGGATAATCAAATCTGTGCTGCCAGCGAGGGGTTTGCACATATCCGAAGATGGTTCATTGTTTGACGGCTCCGGGCCTGCGAACGGATCTGCGCTCCGATGCGCCGCGACCCGGAGCGCATTTGCCTGTCGGGGCGGCGAGGTGGCAACTCCAATGCTCGAAAGACGTATCCAGCCGCTCATGCCCATCCCGGGACAAGCGGCGTCGGTCTGGCCCGCCGCCCGAGCCCATGTCTTGGGAATCGTCGCCAACGATGTCCCGCGCCAACGCTCGGGCTACTCCTACTACAACTACGGATACGAATACGGGTATGGCTACGGATACGGTCCCCGAACCCTGCCCGCCGAAGCAATCGATACCAGTTCTACCCGGAGCGCTCTTCGCCCCGTGCCGGAGTCGGCCGATCCCCATAAGTAATTCGCCCATGCCTTAAGAACGAAAAACCCCGCGCCTGCCGGCGCGGGGTTCCTTGTGTGAACGAAGCACTCGCGATTCGCTACGAGATACCGAGCTTGAGATCTCCCGCCAGCGTGATGGCGTTCGTCGTCGAGATGATCGCCTGGAAGCCGTCAATATCCTTGATCAGGCTGTCGGTGAACTGCAGGCCATTGGGCGCAGCCTTGCCGGTGATGGCGGTGTAATACGTGTCCAGCATCGAATTGCCGGCGGTCGTAAGCCCGACCGGTGAGCCACGGGCGATGTATTCCCGCTCGATGTAATTGCTGAAGCTGGTGTAATCGCCCTGTCCATCGCTTGGGGCAACATCGCTGCCATTGAAGACGCTCGGGCCATGCCGAATCGGACCGTTCAGAAGTCCGACGTAAGGGAAGATCGTCTGGCCGGAATTGAGCATCGCATACAGCCGCTCGTTTTCGCGATTGACCAGCGCGTCTGGTCCGACAGGAAGGAGGGATCCACCAAAGCCTGCTGGGCATAGGTCATCGTCTCTGCAACGTTGGCGAACTCCTCTTCGGGCAGACCGACGGTGCTGTCCTGGTGCAGCGCTTCATGAGCGAAAAACGCCGACAGAGCAATGAAGTTTTCCCCTTTGAACTCCGCTCTGAACACGGTACGGAGCCGTCCATCACTGCGGACGATGGTCTGGTCCACCGGTACCGAGGGGTCCGGCGGGACGTCGAAGTCCACGATCGTGTAGGGCTGTCCGGAGACGTTGTTCCCGTCGAGATAGACCGTAATCGCATTCTCGGCGAAGGTACCGCCCAGCGACAAGAGTGCCGCCCGCAAATTGGGATCCGGAATGATGTTCTTGGTCGCAGTCGCATCAAAGCGATCCATCAGCTTGTTACGGCTGGTGGACGACAGCAGACCAAGATTCACCTTCTCCTGCAGAAAATTCAGCAGGTCGGCCCGTGCCGTGGATTCCGAGACGGCGGTGCCGTTGGGTGCGGGATTGGGCGAGGTGGAATAGAGGTCGCTCTTGAACTTCGTCAGGTCGGTTGCAATGAACGCCCGACAGGCGAGCGTGAACCGCTCCTTGTTCTGTCCCTTCACGGTTTTCACCGTCTGCTGCGCCAAGAGGTCGCCGTTGTCGTCCTTGAGTGCGCCGCTGTAGAGGATGATCTGTCCGCCCTTGCGCATGAGCCGATCCGTCGTGATCTGGAGATAGCTGTGGTCGGCAGCAACCACGTTGCTGCTCACCACGCCCACCACCATCTTCCTCTGGTGGCCGGTAAGCGGATCGATCGCATATCCGCGAACCTGGAGCTTGCTGGCATCGGCGATGTTGACGTTCCCTGTGAACGGAATCGTGATCAGCGTCTGATTGGTCGAGATGCCGTTGGATGACAGATTGATTCCCTTGATCTTGGTCCCCGCGTACACCGGGCTCGTCGAGAGCAGTTGCCTGTCCTCTAACTTCTCCACGGTGGGACCTCCCGAACGAGCGACGGCGCCAGTACGGGCGGACTTACGAACGATCCTGCTTGCCATAAGTGTCTCCCTGCTAAACGAGCGGGTAATAAAACAACCGAAAAACGATACTCGAATGCCGACCGGATGCAATTTCCCACGACGGCCTTGGCTGTACCGTACAGTCTTTCCCACGCACTGATTCGTTTCAAGTATCGGCAAGAACCACGAAAAAAAAGCACCTCGCGCAAGGGCGCGAGGTACGGGTGGTAAGGATTGCGACGGAGTATCAAGCCAGGCCGAGCTTTAGATCGCCTGCCAGCGTGATCGCCGCCCTGGTGCTGATAATCTGCTGATACGAGTCCACGTCACTGATGAGGCTGTCACTGAACGGCAGGCTCTGGGGCGCACTCTTGCCCGTGATGTTCGTGTAATAGCTGTTCAAGAGCGCATTACCCGCGGTCGAGCCGGATGGCGATCCGCGCCTTGTATGAACGCTGGATGTAGTCCACGAAGCCTGTGTACGCGCCGCCCGCCTGCGCGGCTGCGTTGGGAAAGATGCCGGCTGCGCTGTTGCGGATCGGACCATTCAGCAGTCCGACGTAGGGGAAGATTGCCCGTCCGGATTCTAGCATTGCGTACAGCTTGTCGTTTTCAATATTGACCAGCGCCGTCTTCGCCGACAGGAACGACGGGTCCACCAGCGCCTGCTGGGCATAAACCATCGTCTCGGCGACATTCGCGACCGTCTCCTCCTGAAGCGCCACGCTCGTGTCCTGGTGCAGCTTCGTGCGCCAGAATTGCCGAAAGTGCCTCGAAGGATTCACCCGCATATTGCGGCTTGACGAGCGTACGCAACCTTTCATCGCTCCGGATGATCGTCTGCGCCACCGGCACGGTCGGGTCCGGCGGGGTCGAGAAGTCCACAATCGTGTAGGGCTTGCCTGAAAGATTGCTCCCATCGAGGTAGCTGGCAATCGCCCCTTCGGCCAGTGTCCCCGTCAGCGACACCATTGCCGCACGCAGGTTCGCATCCGGCACAAGGTTCTTTGTAGTTGCGTTGTTGTATCGCGCCAAGGCCGCGTCACGCTGGCCGGCGGTGATGATGCCAAGATCCACCTTTTTCTGCAGGAAAGCCGTCAATTCCGACGTGACCGTCGCCTCGGGAATCGCCGTCGAGGCCGTCGCCGGTGTCGGGGCCGTCGAGTAAAGGTCCGTCGTGAACTTTGACACATCCGTCGGCACGAAGCCGCGGCAGGCGAGCGTGAACCGCTCCTTGTTCTGGCCCTTCACCGTCTTTACCGTCTGCTGTGCCAGCAGGTTGCCGTTATCGTCCTTGAGCGCGCCGCTGTAGAAGATGATCTGGCCGCCCTTGCGCATCAGCCGGTCCGTCGTGATCTGAAGATAGCTATGGTCGGCCGCCACGATATTCGTGCTCACCACCCCGACGACCATCTTCTTCTGCCCGCCCGTCAGCGGATTGATCGCATAGCCGCGAAGCTGGATCTTGCTGGCATCCGCGATGTTGATGTTCCCGGTAAACGGGACCGTGATCAGCGTCTGGTTGGTCGAGACGCCGTTCGATGACAGGTTGATTCCCTTGATCTTCGTTCCGGCATAGACCGGGCTCACCGACATGAGCTGCCGCTCTTCAAGCCGTTCGAAGGTGGGGGTCGAGGCGCAACGCGAGCGACTACAGAGACTGCGTGCAGTACGGCTCAACATGTTTTGTTACTCCTTGGGGGAAATCGTGGAGCGAGAAAAATACCCCATGCTTTGGACGAGGCAAGAAATCCACGAGCCGATCGACGCCAACCCAAGTGTTGCGACGCGCCTCGCAGAACGCCTGTGCCACCGATGCACGGCGGGCGCTCCGGGCTCTCCGTAACGTCTGCGAGCGTCCCATATCTCGCGGCCGCGCAGCGCTCAAAAGCCGCTGCAATCAGGTGTTGTCCGATAACGCTCAAGTTCCCCGGCCTTCTGCTCCGATAAAACACCTGGGATCTGCGCCAGTGCCCCTGGAGCTAGTGGCTTCATCGGGGGCGGCGATCGAATGAATGGGCAAGCCGAGGGAATCACTTCACCTCGCGCCAAGGAAGGTTTGCAATGCGAACCATCGCGATCATCAATCAAAAGGGTGGATGCGGCAAGACCACCACGAGCATCAACCTCGCCGCCTGCCTTGCACGGCTCGGGCAGAAAACACTGCTCGCTGACATGGACCCGCAGGGCCACTGCGGCACGGGCCTGGCTGTCCCCGAGGAACAGATCGAGCGAACCATCTTCGATACCCTGATCGAACCCGGCGACGGCAAGCCCGCCTCGCTCCCCGAAATCGTCTGGCAGATCGCCAGCGACTTCGACCTCGCTCCCAGCAACATCCGCCTCGCCGCCTTCGAGCAGGTCTTCGCCGGCCGGGAAGGCCGCGAAGACCGCCTGTGCAACGCCCTCGCTACCGTGGAGAATCTCTACCAGTGGTGCATCATTGACTGCCCGCCCAGCGTCGGCCTGCTCACCTTCAATGCCCTGCGCGCCTGCGATGAGGTCATCGTCCCGGTCGAAACCGGCTTCTTCAGCCTGCACGGCCTGACCAAGATGATGGAAACCCTCGAGATGATGCGCGACCGCTGCGAAAAGGAGATCGCCGTGCACGTGCTGCCCACGCTTTACGACACGCGCACCAAGCTCGCCCGCGAGGTCCTTCAGGAGCTGCGCGGGAAATTCAACGAATACCTGATGGCCAGCACCGTCAACTTCAACACGAAACTTAAGGAAGCCGCCAGCTTCGGCCAGCCCATCACCGAATACGATCCCGCCTCCCGCGGCTACAAGGATTTCGTCAACCTCGCCCGCGAGTTGATGGGCCACCGCCCGCTCGAAACACAGGCCGCACCGGCCGAAACCCTCTCGCGCCCCGCCGAACTGGTGCAGCGCGCAGGCAGCTGGCACAGCTGACCAACTTCCAGTTCGGCCGCCACTCGGTCATGGGCGCTGGCAACGCCGCCACCGCCGCAGCCACCGAAACAACCACAACTACCCCGCCCGAACCCAAGAGCACCGAGCAGAAGATCGAGGAGTTCTACGGCGTCAAGCAGATGGGCCAGGAGGTCATCTTCTCCGCCCGTTTCGAATCCGCCAAGCACGTCCTCATCGCCGGCGACTTCAACAACTGGTCGCCCATGTCCACGCCCATGCAGTCCAATGGACGCCCCGGCATCTGGACCACCAGGCTGCCGCTGGCGCCGGGCCGCTACCGCTATCGCCTGGTCGTCGATGGCAAGTGGATTACCGACCCCCACAACCAGTACGTCGAGGCCAACCAGTTCGGCGAATTGAACAACGTGGTCGAAGTCGATTGATGCTCGATTTCCGACGGCGACAGCGAACCAGCGACACCCCTTGGAACGCACGATGTCCGAGCAACCTTCCCAGGATCGAAAACTCAGCGAGATCTCTCACCTCTTTCTGAGCAGCGTTCGACAGAAAGCCTCCAACGGCGGCGCAGCACCCAGGCGCATCCCGCCCGGCGAGCGCCGTGCCGAACCCTGCGAGCTGACGCCCGAAGAACTCGCCCAGGTCGCGGGTGATTCCGAAGCGGACCAAGAGCCAGCGCCCGAAGCGGAGCCCCTCGCGGCCCGCGTCCTCATCGCTTCGCATCTCAACGGAAATCAGCGCGATCGCGTGCGCGAATATGCACGCCACCTCACGGCTGACGGCTCTCGGATCGGCCTGATTGAGGTGGATGCATCGGAGTTCCGGCTCGTGCATTTCGGCTCCGGCGAGCCGGAGGCGCGACCGGAGCCCCGACAGGTCGAGACCCTCGATGCCACCGTCATGGCTCAGGCGCTCGAAACCCTCGCCCCTGACGTTGATCACTGGCTCCTGCTCCTGCCCACGCCCCGCATCCCCGAGGCCCGCTCCATCCTTCGTGCCGTGCCGCACTGGGTCATGCTCTCTACCTGCGATCATGACGGCGTCGTCGCCGCCTACCGAACCATTAAGGGCCTCAGCGATCTCTTGCCCAAAGCCGCCGAAAAGCCGTCGCTCGCGCTGGCCCTCTTCGATGCCGCCGACCAGGCCCACGCCGAGCGGACCAGCCAGAAGCTCTCCCGTGCATGCGGCGAATTCCTCGGCTGGTCCATTGATACCTTCACAACCGTCCAGCCGTCCGCGGCCTGGGAGCACGAGCTGCTCTGCTGCCAGCCTGTCCACGACAAGTCCCAGATCGCGACTGCCCCGCAGTGGCAGATCATCACCGAATTCCTCAGCGGCGTGACCTCGCCCGCGCCCGATGACCTGGAACCCATCGACCCCAAAGACTGGGCGCGGCGATTGACGCCCTCCCCGACCGCAAGCGCGCCCTGAAAATCACGGCGCCCACGACCCAGCCCAGACCAACTCCGGAGCCCCGCATGACCAGCGGCACCATGACCCTCAAACCCGCGGACGAAAACGAAGTCATCGACCTGGCCGAGGACGGCAACGAAGCGGCCATCCTTACCGCCGTGCTGCACGCTCAATGCAACGAGCTGGTCGAGTGCCCCGTTTCCCCGCCCATGTGTCCGACCGCGCGGCTGGCGGTCGGCGCGACCGCCGCATAGTCCTCGTCGCGGTCGCGCGCCAGGGCCTGGCGGAGCTTCCCTCGATCAGCTACGCCTTCCGCTGGCTTCTGGAGAATCGCGGCCTGATCGGCATGGCGCTCCCGCAGCTTTCCATCGACGTCCAGCAGTCACCCCAGCTGCGCCTGCTGGTCGATCAGGCCGATTCCTCCGCCAGCACGCTCAAGCCCATCCTCCAGACCGGCCAGGTCACGGTGCAGACTTATCGCAAGCTGCGCTGGTCCGGCCGCCGCGGCCTGCTTCTCGAAGCCGCTTGACGGGGGCAGCATGGTGCTTGTACACGCCGCCTGCGGTTTGCGATAAAGTTCCCGCCCATGACGCAGTCGCCCCGACAGCTCAAGCCGTTTGTCGTTGCCAATGGCGTCCTCAACGATCCGCCGCGTCTGCGGCAGATCATGCAGGACCACGGCTACGTCTTTTTGAAGAACGTCGCCCCGCGCCAGAAACTCCTCGACCTTCGCCGTGATATGCTCTCGCTTTGTCGTGAGGCCGGCTGGATCGCCGATTCCACCGACGAGCTCTCCGCCCAATGGTCCGGCGCCGGCCCCTTCACCGAAGGCGAGCCGCCCTACATGGACGTCTATAGGAAGGTGCTGCACCTGGATTCCTTCAAAGCCGTCCCTGAAGACCCCGCGCTCATCGATGTCATGGGCAAGATCATCGACGGACCCGTCCTGGTCCACCGCCGCAAAATCGGCCGCATCACCTTTCCCAGCAACACCGCCCAGACCACCGGCGCCCACCAGGATTTCTTCTACATCCGCGGGACGCCGGAGACCTACACCATGTGGATGCCGGTCGGCGATTGCCCGATTCGCCTGGGTGGCCTCGCCGTCCTGGATGCCTCCCACAAGAAGGGCTTCATCGACCACATCACCGTCCCGGGCAAGAAGTATGCCGGCTTCGGTCTGCCTGATGAGCGAATGCCCGAAGAAGCGAAGGAATGGCACGCCAGCGATTTTGAGCTGGGGGATGTGCTGATCTTCCACTCCCACACCATCCACGAGGCCCTCCCCAACCTCACCGGCGACATGATCCGCCTCTCCATCGACAACCGCTACCAGCTCAACGGTGCGGCCATCGAAGCCTCGAGCATGGGGACGCACTACAACCTTTAGCGGTTCGCCACCGGGGCCTCACTCCGCCGTATCCGCCGGCGGGGGGCCGATCTCGTCCACCTGTCCGGCGGCTTTGGCGCCTTCGAAATCCATGAGGAAGCAGATGCGCTGCATGTCCTGGGCGGCCAGCTTCTTGCGCAGGATGGCGCGGGCCTTGCGGATGCCGATCCGGCGGGTGACGTGCGTCAGCACGATGTGCTTGTTCTTCAGCGTGGGCACGATCGGCGCGAAGGCATCGACGTGCAGGTGCCGGCCGGCCTTGCGCGGGTCTTGTCGGCGGTGTCGAAAAACGTGCACTCGGTGATGAGGATCTCGGCATTGACGACATCGGAATGCTCAAAGACGGTGCCGGCGGAGGTGTCGCCGAGGAATGCGACGAGGGGAACTTCCACCCGGTATTGGATTTCGACGCCTTCGCGGCGCAGCTTGGCCAATTCCGCTCCCGGCTTGCCGAAGTATTCCGGCTTGAGTTTCTCGCGGACGCTGACCAGTGAATAGCCCAGGCTCGGCCCGCCGTGGTGGGTGGCGAAGGCGCGGATGACCAGGTTGCGCCGCATGGGGAAGGATTCGCCGGGCGACATGGGGACGAGCTTGTACGGCGTTCCCTGGCGCTCGACATCGCGCCAGCACTTGAGCAGCGTATCGACCGGCCGCGCGATCTCGCCGGGGACGAGAATCGTGCCGGGGCGCATGCCCTGGAAATAGCGCTGCGAGAGGTAGTAGGGGAGGCCGGCGATGTGGTCCATGTGGCCATGCGAGATGCAGACGACGTCGCTGGTGAGGGCAAAGTGCGGGCAGCGGCCGATGTCAAAGCAGACATTGAGTTCGGGGACCTGGACGACGGTCTCCTCGCCGGCCACGCTGTAGCCGACGACATGGACCTGCTCCAGCGGGATGCGGGCGAACTTCTGAACGAGGAACTGCTTGCCGGGCATATATCGGGGAACGTACGGATGAGGGCGGGTTTGCACAAGACGCGTGCTTGGGGACAACAGACGTGCCGCGTTCGGGACAGCGGCTGGGGTGGCCCGAAGGCCATAGCCGCAGGTGTTCAAGTGTACAAAAGAAGGTTTTGCATCTCTTCGGCGGTGAATTTTTGGAGAAGCAAGAGTAACCGGCGGGCGATTTCGGGCTCAGGGTGGCGCACCGCGACAATGATGCCGGCGTGAGAGCGTCCCGAGGCAATGAAGCCTGAGGCCAACTGTTCAAAGTGCTTGCGATTATGAGTCACGAGCGCCATCGAATGCGCGGCCGCGTATTCAAGCTGGTCGATATCCTGGAGGTGAAGATTGCCGGCGTCACGGGTGGTCTGGACTTCATAGCCCCGCCCCCGGAGCATCTCGGCGATGACGATGCTGACATCCTCGTCGAAATAAAGGCGAATAGGCGAAGCGCTCATGAGGGACGAACCAGAGGATGGATCAGTTCATCCGGAACCTGATTGTCCTTCATGTAGCGCTCAATTTCCTCGGGATGGTCGGCGGCGTAGGCCAACGCATCGTAGATTTGCGCGAGCGTCAGGTGGGGAAGATGGCGAGGCATGTCCTCGGGCAGATGGCCAATCCGGCGCATCTCCACGATGGCGCGAACGGGCGTTCGCGTGCCTTTGATGATCGGCTCGCCGGAGAGGATGCCGGTCTCGCGGATGATGTGGGGATGATCGGTGAGCGTGCTCATTGCGATGAAATCATATATCGGCAAGGGACGGGAGTCACGGATTTGTTTGCCGCGATCAGCGGCGTGAATCGGTGTCGATCGATGGCGATTGGACTTTCGTGCCGCATTCGGGGCAGCGGTCGGGGGTGGCGCGGAGGTCGTAGCCGCAGGTGGGGCAGAGGCCGACTTGCCGGCGGCGTTTCCACCTGAGATATCTTCGTCGCCAGGCGTAACCGCCGGGCAGGCCGAGCGCGAGGAGCCAAACCCAACAGGGGCCGCCGATTCCACGAGCCTTGCCGACTCCTACGCCGGGGCTTAGAAACCATCTCAAGTCGTGAGCCGGTGTAGCCTGCGGTACCAGAGCAAAGCACAAGCGAGTTGCACGACGGCCAGGTAGTTCTCCGCCTTCCTCTCGTAACGGATGATGATCCCGCGGCAGCGGTTCAGCCAGCTGATCGTCCGCTCCACCACCCAGCGTCGGGCCTTGTGTCGCTTGCAACCCTGAGCATCTTTCTTCTCCTCGCCGATCTGCCGACAGTGCGGCTCGTAGCCGAAGACGCGGGCGGTCGCGTCCGAAGGTGCGCCACTGAACGCCTTGTCCAAACAAAGGTTCTGCTCCTGCTGACGCGGGTCCGGCGGCTCGACGATCACGGCCTCCAACGCATCCTGCAGCAGCAATGAGTCGTGTATGTTGGCTCCCTTCACGACCACGGCCACCGGACCGCCGTCGGCCTCGGTCAGCACGCCACGCTTCGTGCCGTTCTTCGCCCGGTCGGTTGGGTTCGCTCCGACTTGATCCCCCCGTGCCGGGCCTTGCCCAGGGCACAGTCGAAGCTCTGCCACTTCCAGTTGACGCCGGCCAGTTCCTCGCAGCCCTTGACCAGCAGCGCCCACAGGCGTCCGATCACGCCACGCTTCACCCAGCGTTGGAACGTGCGGTGGATGCTGGAGTCGTCGCCGAACTCCTTGGGGACCTGGTTCCACTGCACGCCACTGCGCATGCGGTAGATCACGCCATCCAGGGCCTTGCGTTGGTCGATGCGGTCGGGGCCGAACTTCGCCGGCGGGTCGTACTTCGCCAGCACCTGCCGGGCCTCTGCCCACAACGCATCGTCCACCCGCCAGATCGTCGGCAGCGGCTCCGCCCCCTTCTTCTTTCGCGCCATCCGTGGCTCCTTTCGTTATCGCCAGTTAACATACGTCAGAGACTTGAGATGGTTTCTTAATCGTGTATCACCGGTGACGAATCGGAAATGAAGATTGAAAAAAACAGGTCGGGATCCCCGCGGACCTCTTGCCCACGTGACGTTTGGAAAGCTGCCTCGAACGCGCAGAATTGTTCGCCAGTTACCGGGCTCGGTCTCATACCAGCCGATTGTCTCCACGTAAATGCTTCCAGCGAACGCGTGAATGCTGAATTCGCGGGTCCCGATGCTCCGGATGTGAAGCCAAGGTGTAGAGATCGTCAGACGCAGACGGCGGTCAGCAGAATCGATCCAAGTCAGGGCCAATAGAACAAATAGAACGGACGCTATTGCGAGAAGCATCGTCGCGGCGACCCGCCGGACTCGAGCCAAGGTCTGCCCTCGCCTTAGCACCGCGTTCACAGTGCCTCCAACCTTTGCTGCTTGTCCAACTCCAGCAGGGCGTCGATGAGGGAGTCGAGGTTGCCCTGGATGATCTGGTCGAGGTTGAAGTTTTTTTCGCCGCCGCCATTGCCCGCCGCAGGCGCTCCGCCTAAGCGGTGGTCGGTGCAGCGGTTCTGGGGGAAGTTGTAGGTGCGGATGCGCTGGGAGCGGTCGCCGGAGCCCATCATGGCGCGGCGGGCAGAGGTCTGGGCGGCATGTTGCTGCGCTTCGCTCGCGTTCATAGAGCGTGGCGCAAGAGGGCCCAGGCGCGCTCCTTGTTCTGGGCCTGGGACTTGTGCTCGGTCATCTTGAACTGCAGGCCGGTGGGCTTGTGCAGCAGGCGCCAGCCGGTTTCGACCTTGTTGACGTTTTGTCCACCGGGACCTCCGCCGCGGCAGCCACCTTCTTCGACGTTCCTTGGGATCGATGTGGATCTGGACATCGGGCATCTCGGGGAGGACGGCGACGGTTGCGGCGGAGGTGTGGATACGGCCCTGGGCTTCGGTTTCGGGGACACGCTGGACGCGATGGCCGCCGCCTTCGAACTGGAGATGGCGGTAGGCACCGTCGCCCTTGACGTTGACGATGACCTCCTTGAAGCCGCCGCGATCTGATGGGGAGAAGTCGCTGGTGAGAAACTGCCAGCGGTGGTGCTCGGCGTATTTGCGGTACATCTCGAAGAGGTCGCGGGCGAAGAGGGCGGCTTCTTCGCCGCCGGTGCCGGCGCGGATTTCCAGGAAGAAGGAATCGACGGCGTTGTCCTCGGCGGCGACGAACTGGTCCTTGAGCTCCTCCATGAGGGTGGCGGCGCCGGCCTGGGCTTCGGCCAGCTCGGATTGCGCCAGCTCGGCCATCTCCCTGTCGGGGGCGTTGATCAGCTCGTGAAGCTGGTCGAGCTGGGACTGGGCATGCTTGTAGGCGCGGTAGCGGGTGACGACCGGCTCGAGCTGGCCGGACTCCTTGCTGATGGCGACGAGCTGGGTCGGGTTGGCCAGGACGGCCGGGTCGTTGAGCTGCTGCTGAAGGGCAGTCAAGCGCGCTTCAAGCTCGTCGAGCTTGCGGACCAGAGGGGAGATGGCGGTGGTTTTTTCGGTCATGATCGTGCGGTTAGGGAACGGGAGAGGCCGGACCAGCGGCGGGGAGGGCCAGGGGGGCCCGGGGGGGCCAGGGAGCTAAAGGCGGTCGTAGCGGGGGCGAGGGAGCATCAAGCCCGATCATATGATGTTCATCGCGCAAAGACCATAGACGAGCCGCGACCGTGAGGGAGCGGTTGGAGTCGAACCAGACCGACTCGCTCACGCTCGCGCCTCGTCCCGTCGGAGCTGCTCGAGTTGAATCTCCATCACCTCGCAGGGGCAGAAGGCCCGGACCTGCAGCGGCGAGGAGAAGCCCATGCCGCGGCTGACGAAGAGGCAGATGTCTTCGTAGTTGTGGACGCCGTGGCAGTATCTGCGGCGGAGAGAGTCGTGGCGGAGGATGGGGTGACCGCCGGGAAGGCAGATCTGGCCGCCGTGTGTGTGGCCGGCGAGGTAGAGGTCGGGCTGGATGTCGCGGGCGAAGTGGATGAGGTCGGGGTAGTGGCTGAGGATGATGCGGGGGACGCCGGGGCGCTTGGCGGGCCAGCGGCGGCCCATTTCCTCTTCGATGTCTTCGCGCTCGGGGCCGGGGAAGCCGATCAATTCGACAAAGCCATCCTTGACGGGGACGTCGATGCGCTGGTGGCCGATCACGCGGACGCCCCAGGCTTCCATGCGGGGGCCGAGCAGGTCGCCGTCGTGGTTGCCGAGGATGGCGTAGGTTCCGCGGCGGCTGGGGAGTGATTTGACCAGGCGCTCGATGTGGGGGAGGGAAGGGGCGAGGTGGTGCATGTTGTGGGCCTGGTCGCCGCCGTAGCAGAGGATGTCGGGGGGATTAGCCTGGACGAGATCGATCAGGCGGTCGAGGCCCCTGGGCCAGCGGCGGCGCAGGTGCAGGTCGGCGATGTGGAGGAGCCTTGCGCCGATGAGTGCGGGGGCGAGGCCCTCCAGGGCGAGTGTCATGCGGTTGAATTCGAAGCCCTCGATGCTCCAGAAGTGGAGTGTGGGGCCGAGGGCTGGACGGCGCAGCGTGGCTTGCCAGCCGGGGCCCTGGGCGAATTGGGAGGGGCCTTGCATGGCGGGCGCGGGCGAGGGGGGGACGGCGGGGGGGGTGGGGTGGCTGCTGTGCATCGCATGGGCGCGATCGGGTGCGAGACATTTCGAAGGCGATCGCGGGCGGGGGTATGGTAATGCCTGAGGCGTCAGCGGCCAGCGGCGCAAAGCCAAAAAGAATCACTCAGCACGGGGTTCACGGAGAAGATACGGAGACACCGGGGATGGCGCGCATTGGCAGGAATCAGAAGAAGCTGGAACCACGGATAAACACGGATGCACACAGACCGGTCCGGGCGGGGCCGGGATTGCGGCGCTGAAGGTCTTGTTGCGGTTGTCCCGATCACTCGCCATAGAGGTTCACGGCAATCCCCATTCCGACGATCATGCCCGAGACGCCGGCAAGCAGGATGCAGATCACGGCGAGCGTTAGCTCGCGCGGCAGCCAGACGCCGAACATCCGGACCTTCAGATGCGCGATCGGATACAAGAGCGCAAAGAGGAGGATGGTCGTTATCAACCAGGGGAGGATGAACAGTCGGAGGCCCGAAACCGCAAAGCCGGCGAGCGGCCCGGGGATGAACCTGCTTCGATACGCCAGCACTTGAAGGGCCGCATCTCCGGCACAGACTGCGGCGGCGAGCAGGACTCTCGTCCGGGCCCGCACGGATGACCTCGATGAGCATGAAGGTTGCATCGGCTGGCATCCGGCAAGCGAAGAATCATGGGGTACGACGCTCAGGGGTAATGGTCATCGTGCCACCTCCCGGGAAGGCAGTGTAGGGCCATCTGAAATTGTGGCTGTCCGCGAACAAAGAGGCAAGAATTTTCGGGCGGTCCGGGCGGGGGCAAGATCATGGAGCTGCTCTTCGGTCTCAACCGGCGTTGGCGCCCTGCGGAAGCTCCAGCTCCCGTGCGATTGTTCTCCGCCGGGCGATGGGGAGGCGCGGCTGGATGGAGCCGGCCGGATGCGGGCGGGGGCAGGGAAGGGAACCGTATTCGGACCGCCAGGTCGTCAGGACGACATTTTGACGGGGTAGCGGGGGGATGGGGAGGGAACGGTACTACAACGGTGAGAGTACGGTGTGGGTCCGGAGCGGCGCCGGGCGCAACTTGGGAGCGCCATGTCCTTATTTGGGCGGTTTCGAGGGGCGGTGTGGCGGGGCGAGTGGGCGGGGTGGGAAGAGGATCGGGCCGGGCCCGTCTGGGCAATTCTCCGCCGCCGATAAACTCGACGGATCGGCGGGGGCGGGGTAATCTGGAAGTTTCTGTTGGGCTTTCGTTATGCCGCAGCACAAATCAGGACTTGATCGAGTTGGGCGCTCCGAACTGCATTACGCGGCGGGGGACGGTGATGCCGGCTCTGTCCTCCAACTCATCCAGGCCGGTGCCGATGCCAATCTGGCAGACGCCAACGGGTGGACTCCACTGCATTTCGCCGCGCAGGCTCAGTCGGTTCCCGTGGTTCGAGCGCTTCTCGGAAGCGGCGCGATAGTTGATCCCCGCGACGGACATGGCAACACTCCGCTCTCTACCGCGGCGTTCAACTCATGCGGCAAGGGAGAAACAATCGCTGCGTTGCGGGCTGCCGGCGCCGATCCTCTGGCGAAGAATCATCATGGAGTCTCGCCAGTTGATCTTGCCCGGACGATCGGCAACTATCCGGTCGCCCAGTTTTTCGCCGACCTTCCCGCGGAATCGGAGAACGGCTAAAGGGGCGTTTGGAATTCCCGCCGCCGCAATTGCCCGCCGTCTGAACTATCTGCGTTAATCTGTGTTCATCTGTGGGTCCAACGCCTTCCTCTGCGCCGTCTCAATGATCTCTGCGGCTGAATGGTTCGCTGCTAGCGCTGTGCCTAATTCGATTCGTGTGGACGGACGGGCGGGGGCGGGACCGGTTCGTGCAGGGGGCGGATCCAGATGTTGCGGTACTCGACCGGGTTGCCGTGGTCCTGGAGGACCAGGGGGCCCTTGGCGGGAACGCCGGCGGGGTAGCTGGCCAGCAGGTTGTGGACGGTGGGGCCGAGCAGGGACATGTTGTCCTGGACGAGGATGCCGTTGAACAGGACGGTCATGCGGGCGCGGGAGGTGACGGTGAGGTGGCCGGCGGTGTCCGTTTTGGCGGCGTGGAAGATGGCATCGTAGGTGTTCCACTGGCCCGGCGGGCGGGTGGCGTTGACGAGGGGAGGATATTGGCCGTAGATGGCGCCGGCCATGCCATCGGGGTAGGTCTGGGTGCCGGAACTGTCGAGGACCTGGATCTCGTAGAGGCCCTGGACGAAGACACCGCTGTTGCCCCGGCCCTGGCCCTGGCCCTGCACGTCTTTGGGCTCCCGCCATTCAACGTGGAGCTGGCAATCGCCGAACTGCTGTTTGCTCTGGATGCTGCCGGTGCCGGGGGCGACCTGGAAGTAGCCATCGGCGAGCTTCCAGGGGGCGGGGGCCCCTTTGGCAGTTTGCCAGGCGGAGAGGTCCTTGCCGTCGAAGAGGACAATGGCGTCAGAGGGGGCGGCGGGCAGGCGGGTATCGGTGCCGGACGTTGCGGGGGTGATCTTCTGGGGCTGGGGGCGGGCCATGTCGTGGACGCAGTAACCGTCCTTGGCGCGACTGCAACCGGCGAAGAGGGCGATCAGGGGAATGACAGCCAGAGAGGTGCAAAATGCACGTGGAGTTGTCATGCCGGTCCTCCTTCGGTGTGAGAACGGCATTGTAGCGGAATTTGCAATGCGTTGGTTTCAATCTGTCCATCCACATGCTGCCCGCTGCCCCGCAGACGGCCGGGTGAGCGGCGGGATGGGCCAGAACGAAGCAGACGAAGGGAGGTACACTCAGGGCGCTGGCAGCGGCTTCGGGGGGAGTCTCGATTGCAGGCGTGGCTTGTGGCATCTCGGCAAGCGGATGCTCGCCGGCGGCGGTGGCGTGGTTCGCCGACATGGGGGGCTCGAAGAGCATGGCGGGGGCGATCTTTTCGCCGCCGAGGTGGGTGACGAGTTCGCCCATGAGTTCGGCGAGCTGGCTACGGCGGGCGGGGTCCATGGCGCTCAAGGCCTGGACGATCTGGTCCTGGGCGCAGGCCGGCGCTTTGCGGATCAGGGTGCGGGCTTTGGGGGTGAGGGAGAGTTCCCAGCGGCGGCGGTCTTCCTCGGAGAGGATGCGCTGGATAAGTCCCTGCTCGACGAGCTTGGTGACGACGACGGAGACGGAGCTTTGGTGCGTCAGCGTGCGCTCGGCAAGCTCGTTGACGGAGAGGGCGCGACGGCCGGCGTCGGCGAGCTTGGTGAGAACGAAGAGCTGGGCGCCGCTGACGCCGGCTTTCTTCTCGGCGTTGCGCGCGGCGATGCGCAGGACCTGGACGACACGGCGGAGGTGATCCATCACCGCGCGGGTACTTTCATCCCCCTGATCGTGTTTATTCATAGTGGTTGGGGCCAATGGCTGTTCGGCCTGGAGCGACAGCATAATCCTACTGATCAACGGAGAGAAGAGGAATTTATTCCGGTTGGCCTTTGGACATGTCGTAGATCCATGCCTGGGCGGCGGGCTGCCAGTCGAGGAGTTCTTGGGCCCCGAAGAAGAGCGAGAGCTCGCGCTGGGCGGATTCGGGGGAGTCGGACCCATGGATCAGGTTGAATGAATTGCTGACGCCGAAGTCGCCGCGGATGGTGCCGGGCTCGGCCCTGGAGCCGAAGGTCGCGCCCATCATCTTGCGGGCAATCGTGATGGCGTCCTTGCCGGCGAGGGCCAGGACGATGACCGGGGAACTGGTCATGAATTTGACCAGGCCGGGGTAGAAGGGTTTGCCTTTGTGGGGCTCGTAGTGGGTCTCAGCCAGGGTCTGGGGAATGCGCATCATCTTGGCGCCGACGATCTGGAGACCTTTTTTCTCAAATCGGGTGAGGATCTCGCCGCAGAGGCCGCGCTGGACGGCATCGGGCTTGAGGATGATCAGGGTGCGCTCCATAGGTGAACTCCTTGATTTCGGGGGGGGAATTTATAGCCGGTGGAGCGTGAGGCGGCAAACGGATCGTGCCCGGGTGCCGCGTGGGCGGCGCAGGCAGGGCTTCCGCATGTAGTCGGCTCCTATCGAATCCTTGCGTTGCGCTAATTGCTGATTCTCTATAGCGTCTTGCAACGTCGTTGGTTGCGAGGCCTCGTGTCGGAACAACTCTCTTGTTACCAAAGGAGCTGTGGCATGGACGCTTCAGCAGTCGCTCCTGTTCTGCGCCTGGTGGGCCAAGTGAATGATCCTCGAAGACCTAATCGCGTGCATCCACTGCCGCAGATCATCGTCATGGCGGTGATCGCGGTGCTGTGCGGGTGTGATGATTGGGACGGCATCGCCGAGTTCTGCGAGGTGCGTGAACCCTGGCTGGTGAAGGTCTTCGCGTTGCCGCGGCGCGTTCCCTGCGCCGACACCTTCGCCCGCGTGTTTGCGCGATTGGATCCGGCGGAACTGGAAGCGGTGATCCGGCGTTGGATGGCGGCATTGGGGTTCAAGAGCACGGATCAGACACTGCATCTCGACGGCAAGAGCGTCCGACGCAGCTTTCAGCATGCCTGGGACACCAGCGGGATGGCCCACCTGGTCAGCGTCTATGCCGCCGAGAACAAGGTGGTGCTGGCCCAGGCTGGGAGTGAACCAGAAGGAGAACGAGATCATCGCGATCCCCAAGCTGCTGACGCTGCTGGATCTGACCGGGAGCACGGTCACGATCGACGCCATCGGGTGCCAACGCGAGATCGCTCAGCAGATCACGGCCGCCGGGGGAAACTACGTGCTGGAGGTCAAGCAGAACCAGCCCACGCTGCACGCCAAGGTGAAGAGCCTGTTGGATGAGACGATCCTTGAGAAGCTGGTCGGATGGGAAGGCGGCTGCTTTGAGCAGACCGACGGCGGGCACGGACGCATCGAGACGCGTCGCCTCTGGCTGACGAGCGAGGTCGAGCCTCTGGGAGCCGAGTTGCTGCACCTGTGGCCGAGCGTCAAAGCGCTGGCCGCGGTGGAGCGTCAGCGTCAGGTGATCGGCACCGGGCAGACCAGCGTCGAGCGGCATTACTACATCCTCAGCGACGACACGTGCAGTGCCGAGCGGGCGGCGGGGATCATCCGCGGGCACTGGTCGATCGAGAACGAACTGCACTATGTGCTGGATGTGACGTTCAACGAGGATCAGTCTCGCGTGCGAAAGGGGCACGGGCCGGAGAACCTCTCGCGTCTGAAGCGGCTGACGGCCAGCCTCCTGCGTCAGAACCCCGATAAGCGGCTGTGTTAGAAGTCAAGCGTTTTGAGGCTGCGGGTTCCACGGTTGATTCTCCTTCAGCATGAGGTTGAGGATCGTCAGCAGCTTGCGCATTGCCGCCACGACGATGACCTTGAATGGTTTGCCCGCTGCACGCAAGCGATCGGCGAAGCGTTTGAGTACCGGATTGCACTTGATCGCGCAGAACGCAGCCATGTAAGCGCACAGCGTACTGAAGCGCGTCCGCCGAAGGTAGTGCGCCTGCCGCGCAAGGTTCCGCTGTCGCGGTTGATCGGCGCCACGCCCACCAGAGCGGCGATTTGCTGACGATTCAGCTTGCCCAGTTCCGGCAGGTCCGCCACCAGCGCACTGGCGGTGGTCTGGCCGACGCCGGGAACGCTCGTCAGCAGGTCACGTTTGTTTCGCCAGTCATCATCCGACTCGATCAACTCCGCGATGCGGCGGTCCAGGTCCTCGCGCTGCTGTTCGAGCACGCGGATCACCTTGGCGATCATGCCGCGGGTCCGCTTGTCCTGCGGGATCTGCATGCGGGTCTTTTCCATTGCCAGCATCTGCGTCACCTGGCGGCGGCGCGTCACCAGATCGTCCAGAAGCATGCACTGTTCCGGCTGTTTCTCGCACAAACGCACGTGGCCGAGCTGCGCGAACTGCGCGAGCGTGGCGGCATCGATCTTGTCCGTCTTGGCCAGCTTTCCCAGCGCGCGGGCAAAGTTGCGTGCCTGCCGCGGGTTCACCACGGCGACCGCGAAGCCGGCGTCCAGCAGCTCCGATGCAACAAGGCGCTCGTAACGTCCAGTTGCTTCCAGCAACACGGTAGCGACCGTGTGCTGCTTCAGCAGCGCCACGATCTGTGCGATTCCGGCGTCGCTGTTGTCCACCGCCAGCGTCTGACCGCCGGGCAGCAGACATAACTCCAGTGACTTCTTCGAGACGTCGATCCCGACATGAACAGGTGTAGGATTCATGGAGGCATCCCTTCCTCGCGAATGCGAGCTGGCGCGGCAGGCCGCGCCGCTCTGGCGGCTGTTCGGGCTTCTTCCAGGAGGCCGGCGGCGATCGAGCTTAGCGGCGGCGTGCGATGAGTGACGCCCAGGGAACAACGATCTGCCGCCGGCCGCGTTGTCGCAGCCTTCTTCGCTACGCTCAGAAGCCTGCGACAACGCATCTGTGATTGGAACACCGTTCACTGAAGAAGTGAATATACGAGCGGAGCATCCGCATGCGGCGTAAGTGCTGTGGCTGGTCACTCGAATACCTGCTGGAAACCCTGCTCCGAGGCCTGAATCCCGCATAAAGGCTACATGCGGAGGCCCTGGCGGCGCAGGCGTCACCCCTACAAAAAGGCGGCGGGCTGGGGTATGAACGTTGAGGATGGAGTACTTGATCCGCCGGGCTACATATACGCCGCGCTTGAAAGGGGAGTGGGATGGCGCGGCGTGGCGCGGGGCGGATGTGGCTTCGGTCAATGCGTTTTGTCCGGCGAGCTTCGATCATCGGCCGGTGACCGAGGCGAAGGTTCTGTATGATGATGAGGGGATTTATGTAATGTTTCGCTCGTGGGATCGGTACGTGCGGTGCACGCGAACGGAGCATCAGTCGATCACCAGCCGGGATAGCTGTGTGGAGGTGTACCTGAAGCCGAAGGCGGATCGAGGTTATTTCAACTTCGAGATGAACTGTGGCGGGGCGGCGCTGATGATGTACATCACGGATCCGACCCGGATTCAGCCGGGTATTTTTATCGGGAAGGAGTTTCTGCCGCCGGCGGTGATGGGGACGATGCGGATCTATCACTCACTGCCGAAGGTAATCCCAATCGAGATCGCCGAGCCGGTGGAGTGGATGGTCGAGTATTTCATTCCCAACGCGCTGTTTGAGCGGTACGTCGGTCCGCTTGGGCGCCCGGGGAGCGCCAGTGGCGGGGGAATTTCTTTAAATGTGCCGATGAGTCGTCGCATCCCCACTGGGCGAGTTGGAACCCGCTGGGAGAGAAACTGAACTTTCATGATCCGGCGTACTTTGCGCCGATTCGCTTTGGGCCCTGATGCTGCTGAAAATCACACACACCACCGACCTGGCTTATACGGATCTGATCAGCGAATCCGTGATGGAACTGCGGATGTGCCCGCGTCAGGAGGAGGACCAGCACCGGCTGAGCTTCAACCTGGCGATCGGGCCAGCGGCGACGCCGAGCGCGTACTTCGACTGGCTGGGGAATACGGTCCATGCATTCACGATCGCGGACTTTCACGATCGCATCCAGATCGTGGCGACGAGCGTGGTGGAGACGGATCGGCCGGGGGTTGATCCCAATGGGACGGGCGATTGTTTTCCGGCACACATCGCACACGGTTGTACTGGATGTACGACTACTTGAACTTTGCGGGGCCGGTTTGCGATTGCCCCCTGTTGCGGAAGCTGGTGGAGCAACTGAAGCCGACGGGGGGGGAGCCGCTGGCGCAGGTGGCGATGCGGATGATCCAGCTCATCGCGGGGAAGTTCCTGTACGAGCAGGGTGTCACCAGCAGCGCCAGCCCGATTTCAGAGATCCTGTCGCACGGGCGCGGGTATGCCAGGATTTCACGCATTTGATGATCGGCTTGGCGTGCGCGATCGGGATTCCGGCGCGGTACGTGTCGGGGTACCTGCATCCCGAGGCGCACAAGTATCGCGGATACACGCAGACGCACGCGTGGTGCGAGTTGTATTTCCCGAGCGCGGGGTGGATCGGGTTTGACGCGACGAACGAGTGCGTTGCGGGGGATCACTTCGTGAAGATTGCGTATGGGCGGGATTTCCGGGATGTGCCGCCGAACAAAGGGATTTATCGAGGCAATGCCGCGGAGACGATCCAGGTGGCGGTGAAGAGCGAGGAGCTGGAAGCGATTCCTCCGACGCTGGTGAGCGAACGGACGCAGGCGATCAACATTCCGACGTATCCGGCTCCGCATGTGCCGCATCGGGAAGACACCAGTCTTCAGCAGGAACAGCAGCAGCAATAGGAGGCGTGACCTTCCCGGCGCCCTGGTGCGTTAAGCCGCTGTTGCCAAGGCTTCGCGCACGCGGGCAGGTGGCGTAAGCGCCGCGGGAGGCAATGTGCCAATGAAGCACTCGGGTTTGACCACAGCTGTTGCGGGGATTTCGGGAGGGCGGGTGATCGCGTCGGGGCCACATTCGTCGAGCCAGACATGGAACTTCTCGAGTCTGGCGGCGCCAAATGAAGTTGTGATGGCGACGTCCACGGCGTCGCGCCCGCGGGCCATCAGGATGCGGCCGATTCGCGGCTGGTTGTAACGGGCATCGACGGTCATCCACTTGTGGTCCACGTACACCTCGAGCCAGGCGGAAAAGTCCATGGGGTAAGGTTCTTGGGGAACGCCGATGTCGCCGAGGTAACCGGTGGCGTAGTGCGCGGGGATGTTGAGGGCGCGGAGGAGCGCGATGGCCAGGTGCTGGAAGTCGCGGCAGACGCCGTTGCGCTCGTAGAGCGTGTCCCAGGCGGTCTTGGTGCTTCGGGCGAAGCGATAGCCGAACTGGATGTGGCGTTGTACCCAGTCGAGTACCGCCTGCACGCGCTCCCAGGTGGCGGGGGTCTTGCCGAAGAGGTCCCAGGCGATAGGGACGAGGCGCTCGACCTCGCAATAGCGGCTGGCCCAGAGGAACGGGATGCATTTGTCCGGCAGTTCCTCCACCTTGGCTAGAACTCCGCCATGGATGGGCGGTTCGTGTTGGCCGCTGTCGAGGGCGACGTTGTCGTACCAGATGCGGAGTTTACCGGCGGGTGCGACGGTGCGGCCTGTGCGGTTGCCGAAGGAGTCGAGGAAGGTTTCGACTTCCGTGTGCGGATCGAGGATCAGTTGCTCGGGGCGGCGGAGGGCCCACGATCGCGATGGATGGGTGTAGAGACTGAGCAGCATCGGCGTGGGGGCCGACAGGTCGAACTGCAATTCAAAGCCAAATCGGAGATACATCGCTCTCCCGGTTTTCCGATCGAGTTTGGGGTTATCGGCGGGACGCCCGCCGGCGCCACACTCATCGGCAATTTTTCAATTTGCAATTTGAAGGGTGTTTTTCAGCCTTTGGCGGGGGTATGGGGCCGATAACTTTGTGAAGGAAGCGGGTGGCGATTTCTGCGCGTGGGGGACTATTGGCGCATTTGGTCGTGGATGTCGGCGAGGGGCTGGGTGGCGGGTTGGCGGCGGGCGGCGAGGGCGGTGGGATCGAGCGCCGGTAGATCATCTGACCGTCGAGCATCTTTTCGAGCGTGTAGTGGGCAAGGACATAGGATTTGATGTGGGCCCAGGCGGTGATGTAGTTGGCTCGGCGGACGGGGCGGTCGAGGAGCTCGGGCTCGCGGGTGGTTTCCTCGCGCAGCTTGTCCTTCAAATCCATGGGCATGACGATGTACTTGGGCTGGCGCACGTCGAAGTCGTGCAGCATAATCTTGGAGTATTTCAGGGGGGCCTGGTCGTCATTGAGAAAGAGGAACGTCAGGGGGATTCGTGCGCCGGGTTTCAATCCAGTTTCGAGAAGGATTCTCGGCACGGAGTCGGCCCAGACGGAATCGTCCGGGCCGGTTCGGGCGATGAGGTAATCGCTGACAGGCGAGCGCATCGGCTGGTCCCAGTAGAAGGCCATGATCTCGCCCGAGGCGATGATGGAGACGAAGGCGAGGGGGACAAGAGCGGCGGCGAGCGAGGCGGCGCGGTCGCGGCGAGGCCACATGGCGTAGAGGAGCGTCGCCGGCGCCGCGACGGGGAGGAAGTGGTAGGCGTACATGCGTTTCTGCATGAAAGCGCCGGTGAGTTCGAGCAGGAGCCATGCGACGGCGAACAAGGCGCCGGCGGTGGCTGCGGGTGAAGTCGCGCGTTGCTTTCCGGCGTCTGGAGCGATGTCGCGGCGGAAGACCCAGGCGCGGACGATGACGGGGAAGATTGCGATCGTGAGGACGACGAAGGGCTTGAAGTAGTCGGTCGTCTCCAGGGGAGTGGCTGCGGCGTAGCGTGAAATCTGATGGTAGAGGGCGGGCATGTCACCCAGCGTGTGGGTGCCGATCAGATAGATGAGGACGACTACCGCGGGGATTGCCAGGCCGAGCGCCGATGCGACGCCGTGACGACCGATCCGCCGCCAGTCGCGGTGATGGACGGCGACCGTTGCGAGGGCGAAAGCGCCGAGAACGCTCAAGCCGGTCGGTTTGAGCATGGCGGCGCAGCCGGCGGCCAGGCCGACGACGAAGGCATTGGTGATGGTATCGTGCTTGAGAGCTTCAAGGGCAGCGCCGGCAGCCAGGATTTCGAAGAAGACCTGGATGGTTTCGAGCTGGAAGCCGCCGAAGACGGCGACGTTGAAGTTGAGGTAAACGACGGCAAAGAGGACGGCGGGGAGGCGCGCCGAGCGGCCAAAATAGCGGCCGGCCATGCGGCCGAGCAGGAGAGCGCTTATAGCGCGATTGCGGTTTGCAGAAGCACGTAACCGGGCCACCAGGTGCCGAGCCAGCGCCAGCAGACGCTGGTTATGAGGCCGACGCTGGGGAATTTGTTGTCGAGGATGTCGTGATAGAAGCGGCCGCCGTCGCAGACGAGCTTGCCGAGGTAGATGAAGATGCGGGCATCATGGTCGAAGGGTTTGGTCAGGTAGGCGAGGCGGCCAAGTAGCGCGGCGATCAGAGCGAACGCAACGAAGAGCCAGAAGCTAAGGTCTGCGCATGAGGGGACGCATCCCTTGCTTTGGCTGCTGAGTCGGTTTGGCGCGAAACGCCGCGCGGGCGGCTTGCTCATACCCCAGGTTTCGTCGAGCCAGGAGACGGTCACTGCATCTTTATCGGTCATCGAGCGCCGGACCTGCACAGGAGATGGGCTCAATGGGCGCGGCGGACGGGGCGGCGGCGCAGCTCGGTGTAATAGTCGCACTGATGGTCGACCCAGTCGTTGAAATTGGTGAAGAGGATGATGTAGGCGGGCTTGGTTCGGGCGAAATCGTGCAGGATGACGCGGCCGTAGTCCGTGGGGGCCTGGTCGTAGTTGGTGAAGAGGAAGGTGAGAGGGTAGCGGGAGCCGGTGCGCAGGCCGGTTTCGAGAAGGACTCTTGCGCCGTTTTCACGCCAGATGGCATCTCCGGGATGGGCGTGGGCAAGGAGATAGTCGCTGACGGGATGGAGGCTCTGGCCACGGTAGCTCCAGTCCACGACGCGCCAGGCGCCCAGGAGCGACAGGAGCATCACGGGGATGAGCGATGCTGCGAGGGCGCGGGCCGTCGTGCGGCGGGGGATCATGGCGAAGAGGATGGCTGCCGGCGGGATCAGGACGAGGACGTGGTAGGCGTACATGCGCTTTTGCATGATGACGCCAATGACTTCGAGAAGGAGCCAAGCGATGGCGAAGATCTGGAGCGAACGGTTTGACCGCTGGTCCCGGTCGCGATCGCGGCGGAAGACCCAGCCGCGTACGAGCAGCGGAAAAGCCGATGAGCAAGGCAACGACAATGACTTTGTAGCGATCGGAGATTTCCCAGGCGCTTTGGCCGGCGTATCGGAAGATTTGACGCCAGCGTTCGGGTAGCTGGTTCCAGGTTCCCCAGCGATCAAGCAGATGGATGCGATGCACATGGGAATGAGGATGCCGGTGCTGAGGCCCGTGACTTGCAGCAATCGAATGCGACGGTTTGATCGTGCACACACGATGGCGAGCATGAGCGCGCCGGCGACGGCGAGGCCGGTGGGCTTGAGCATGGCGGCTCAGCCAGCGCCCATGCCGGCGACGAGGGCGTCGCTGAACGTTTGCTCGTAGATCGCTTCGATTCCGGCCCCGGCGGCGAGGATCGCGAAGAAGACCTGGATGGTTTCGAGCTGGAATCCGCCGAAGACGAGTGCGGAGAAATTGAGCAGGACGAGAGCGAAGCAGCCGGCGGCGAGGCCGGCTGAGTCTCCAACGTGTCGGCGCATGGCGCGGGCGAGGATGCCGGCGGCGAGAAGCATCATGGTCATCTGCATCAGGACGTAACCGGCCCACCAGGTTCCGAAGGTTCGCCAGGCGGCGCCGGTAAGCAGGCCGACGGTAGGGAACTTGTTGTCGCAGAAGTCGATGCCGAGTTTGCCCCCATCATTCATCACCTTCCCCATGTAGATGAACATGCTGGCGTCGCAGTTGAACGGGCGGGTGAGGTAGACGAGATGGCCGAAAAGCCCCCCAAGGAGGAGGATGCTGACGCAGAGCGCGATGGCGACGCGGGGGCGCTCTTGCGAGTCTGACCGGGCGGGGATCGCTGAAAATGCTGCGACGCTCACGTACCTGTTATCGGCGCTTCAAACCGCCGATCCCAAAGAGCAATCGCATCCTCCGCGGCAAGAGCCGCCGTTGCAGCGTCACATATGTCTACCGAAGTGGGCGACCTCGGGCATCGCGGCGCGGCGGTAATCCACCAAGCTCATCACGATGGCGTCGCTGTGGCTGCCGGCCTGGAACATGACCTGGCTGTCGTTCATCACCGATTCGTCCATGATTGTGGGCAGGTCGTAGAGTCGGCCGATCGGCGCTTCGGCACCGAGCTCGCACTCGGGAAATATCTCGCTGAGCTTGCTCTCCTCGGCCAGTTCGACGTGCTCACATTGGAGTTGCTCCCGGAGCTCGTTCAGATCCACCTTATAAGGGGCCGGGAGGGCGCACATCAGGTAGCGGCCGTCGGCGCGGACGATAACGGGCTTGATGACCTCGCGCCCCGGCATGTGCTCGGCGGCGGCAAGATCTTGCGCTGTGTACGCGATCGGGTGATGCATGATGCGATAGCTGATCCCCAGTTGGTCTAGGTATGACTGAACGTTCATAGGACCTCCTGCGGGTGAAACAACTTTCTCCTGTTCAATTTAGCTATTGCGCCCGCACGGAGGGAATGGAAATTGTTGGGAAATGACGTTCTGATGAGGTTGTGCGGACCCTGCGGCCCGGGTTGCTTTCGACATCGCAGGTTACGGATTACGCTTAACGGATCGTGACGGCCATCGATCCGATTACGCTTGAATTAATGCGCAACCTCTTTGAGGCCGCTGCCGAGGAAATGGGGATTGCGCTGTTGCGCGTGGCGTTCTCGGCGAACATCAAGGAACGACGGGATTTCTCGTGTGCCGTCTTTGATCCGGATGCCGAGCTGCTGGCGCAAGCGGCGCACATTCCGGTGCACCTGGGCTCCATGGGCGCATCGGTGCGGGCGGTGATCGAGCGGCTGGGGCGATTGAAGGCAGGCGATGTGGCGATTGTGAATGACCCGTATGCCGGCGGGACGCATCTGCCGGACATCAACATCGTTTCGCCGATCGTTTCGGAAAGTGGTTTGCTGGTCGGGTACGTCGCGAACCGGGCGCATCATGCGGACGTCGGTGGAATTTCGCCTGGATCGATGACGCTGAGCAGGCATATCGATGAGGAAGGTATCCGGATCGAACCGGTGCTGCTTTTTCATGAAGGCAGCGTCAACCAGGAATTGCTCGATCGCATTTTGAAGTCGGTCCGCACGCCTGACGAACGGCAAGGGGATCTCGATGCGCAGATCGCGGCAAACGGTGTCGGCGCCGCGGCGGTTCTTCGGATGGTCGAGGCTCATGGCGCAGATGAGGTTCTGCGTTACGGGAGGGCGCTTCAGGACTACTCTCAATCGTTCTTGGCACGCACGATCGATGGAATTCCGGACGGGGAGTACATGTTCGAAGACGTGCTGGATGACGACGGCACCGGTTATGGTCCGATCGGCATTCGCGCAACGGTTCGTATTGCGGGCGACCGCGCCGTTGTGGATCTGTCTGACAGCGATCGGCAGGTGCCGGGTTGCGTCAACTGTCCCGAATCGGTGACGCGCTCGGCGGTGTACTACTGCTTTGCGTGTTTACTCGATGATCAGGTGCCGTTGAATGGCGGGTGCTTTAGCAACGTCGAAGTGATTACCAAACCGGGCACCGTCGTGCACGCGAAATATCCGGCGGCCGTCGCTGCGGGAAATGTGGAGACGAGTCAGCGGATTGTGGACGTTACCTTTGGGGCGCTGGCGAAGGTCCTTGTCGATAAGATTCCGGCGGCCAGTTGCGGCACGATGAACAGCCTTGCGGTCGGCGCCGCTCACGAAACGTCTATCGCCTGGACCTACTACGAAACCATTGGTGGAGGGAGCGGCGCCGGGCCGGGGTGGGACGGTGCTTCGGCGATTCAGTGCCACATGACCAACACGCTCAACACGCCGGCCGAGGCTATCGAGATGCAGTATCCGCTGCGCGTCCGGCGATTTGAGGCGCAAGAAACTCTGGTGGCGAAGGCAAATTCCGCGGCGGGGATGGCATTGTCCGGGAGATCGAGACGCTGGCTGCGTGCGAAGGAACACTGCTGACCGATCGCCGGGTGTCCCGGCCTTACGGCTTGGCAGGCGGAGGCGCGGCACGAAGCGGAGAGAACGTGATGGTATCGCCGGACGGTAAGGAGCGGACGCTCACCGGTAAAGCGATTGTCCAGCTTGACGCGGGCGCGGTCTTGAGAATTACCACGCCGGGAGGAGGCGGGTGGGGCAGGAGGTGAATCGCCTGCCCTATTGTGCAAATGGATCATCCTGTGTTGCAGGCGGCACTGGCCGGGCTGTCTGGGTTGTGGGCGACGGGCCGTTGAGTGATTTCTCTTCCCGTTCGATTTGCTGCTTGAGACGCTCGACCGACTTGAGGATCTCTTTTTCCTGGGGAGTGGTCACGTTGCGTGGGATGACCTCTTCGGGCTGTCGCGAGACCGGCCCGCTAAAGACACGGCGGCGCAGGGCATAGAGACGCTGCCACGTCCAGGGGTCGTAAATGAGGTAGGTGTTTTGTTCGCTGAGCGCCCATCGCCCGCCATCCCGGATGGAGCCGCTGCGTGTGGGGGTCGGATCGTCGGCACCATCCCAGAGGATCAGGAGGTCGGCGCGGCTGTCGCGAGATGTGCGGGCGAGAGCCATGCGCCTCGTTGACGATGCGGTTGATCTTCCAGCGGAACCGGGGAATGCCATGGCCGTCGGGAGAAGGTTGGTATGGCGTGAGGCCGCTTTCGACGGCGAGATAATACTCGCCGACGACATTGAAGAGGGTGCCGGTGCGGTCGTCGTTTTGCGTGGTGGGATAAACGAATGTCCTGATCGCGGACCGCGGCGCATTGGCAGCGAGGACATCCTGGGCCATCAGGTCGATGCGCGGGCGCGGGTTTTGGAGCACGAAAAAGGCGGCGAAGGCGACGTTGATCGCGAGCAGCAGAAAAATGCCGAGGTGACGCAGACGATGCCAGCGGATGCGGTAGATGAGTGCGGCGACGAGAATGGCAAAGGGCGGCCAGAGGAAACCTGGATTGTGCGGGAGCAGCTCCAGGGGGATCGAGCCGCCGCCGGCAATTTGCTGGATGGCCAGACCGAGGGCCCAGAGGCCGGCGAGGATCAGAAGGAGTTGGATAATCGGGACAACGTTGCGGCGGATGTCCTGCCGCGCGATGGGGTGATGTTCACGAATCCAGAAGACGATACTGCCGGCGATGACTGCCAAGACGATGCACGCATAGAGCCAGTGATGGGCGATGGCGTCGAGGATGGCGGCGTTGAGATCGTAGGGGCTGCCGGCGTCGGCAGATGCCGCACAGTAGAAAACGTAGGCGGGCACCAGCAGCCAGACGAACAGCCAGAGAAACATTCGCCAAGAGGGTTGAGCGAAGCGCTCGAAGTTCGGCAACTCGCGCCGGCGCCCTGGGATTTTCGGAAGCTCAACGATCTCCATGGGACGGCGGGGACGGACGGGGGCGAGCTTCTCGCGACGCCAGGGCACGAGCGCCAAAGCCAGAAGGATCGACAGGATTTCAAGTGCAAGGGAGAGATACCAGAACATGCGGGAATCAATCCCGCCCCGCTGGTCGGGTCGCGGGTATTGCCACCCCATGAGGAGGGTGCTGAAGGATGCGAGCGACAGGTCGGCGCCGGTGGCTTTCGCTGCGATTTGTTGTCGCCATCCCGAGGCGTGCGTGAGGGGCGCGGTCGTTGACTGAGCTGGAGCGGGAGGGGCGGCTTGGCTCAGCCGTGCATAAAGCTGAGGGGTGGTGATAATGGCCAGTCCGCCGAAGAATAAGACGGCCAAGGCAATCAGGCCTGCGGCCTGTCGTGCTCTGGAACGTTCGTTCGACGCGTCACCGGATCGTTGCGGGAAGAAAGTGGCAAAGACCAGGACCTCCAGCGCCAATGCGGTTACTCCCGCCGGGTCTAGCGCCAGCATGATGATGCCGGTGGTGAGCCACGCAAAGTATCCGACGGTCTTGCGCGTGCGTAGCCAATGGAGCAATGCAGCGAAGTTCCAAACGACAAAGAACCAGACGGATGTTTCAACCTGCGCCTCGCGGGACCAACCGAGAAGATAGGCGGAACAGGCAGTGAGCGCGGCCGCGAGGATCGCGGCCCGGGGGCTGACGATCTGCCGGGCAAGGAAATAGATCGAGGGGATCATGAGGGTTCCCGCAAGTGCGGGCAGCAGGCGCATGATCCAGGGGTTAAGCGGCAGAGCATGGCCGATACCCCAGTAGGTTATGAGAAACAGTGCCGAGGCGTGCGTCGTGTGGATGGTTTCCAGGAGCGAGTGGAAGGATCCGCTGACCGCGCTGTAGAGAGAGGCTTCCTGCATCCCAAGCGTCGGCCTGTCCAGCAAGGCAAATCGCAGGATGCCGCCAATGACCGTGAACACCACCACGAGGAACCGTTCGATTTTGCGGTCCATCCGCTCGATCGCCGATTCTCCCGGATCGTCCGGCAGGATCAGAGTCGGTGGATTCGGTGTGGAAGTCATGCCCATCGGCCCCTTTGCGCAGCATTGTCGCTTGGCCACGCTGAATTGTCGATGCGCTGACTTGCATCATCGGCCAAACCGCCTAGAGTAGCGCACCCTTTGGAAGCAGCCATGTTATCGAGTTCGATTCTTGCTCAGGCGGTTCAACACGCAGTTCCCGGCGGAGAAGCACCCAGCGCGTGGCTCCCCGTCGTGCTGCTGATCGTGATCGGACTTGGCTTTGCGGTGGGGAACGTTGTCATCTCGATTCTGATCGGGCCACGGCGCACGGGTGCCGTCAAGGCGAGCACGTACGAGTCCGGCATGGTGCCGATTGGGGACACGCGCAAGCGCTTCAACGTGCGGTTCTATATCGTGGCGATGATCTTTCTGGTCATTGACGTGGAAATCGTCTTCTTTTATCCGTGGGCGACGATCTTTGGGCGATATGCCAGTGATCCCAACCTGCACGCCAGGAGCACGTGGTTGCTGCTGGAGATGATCGTGTTCGTGGTGATCCTGCTGGTCGCGTATGCCTATGCCTGGGGGAAGGGCGTGTTTCGGTGGGACTGACGCGACAGGCTCGATAGGGTAGGAACGCCTCGTTGGCCCGTGCCGCGCTTTTCGCAGATGCGCGGTGAAAGACTATAATCACATCCCCTGAATGCGGACCAACTAAAGGAGCACGAGCTCATGGCGGAAGAAGCGCGGCTAAGCGGGATCAATTGGCGCGAGACGTTTCCTTTCACGAATCTGTTCCGGTCGTTTCGGATCGCGATTCAGCCATCGAAGCTGGCACTGGGGCTGGCGGCGCTGTTGTGCCTGTACCTGGGCGGGCGTGTGCTGGATTCGGTGTGGTTCGTGCAATCGCGGGCGGTGCCGGAAGAGCCGGTGCTGTTTGCCAAGGCCGAGGGGCGGAGCGCGGACTTTCTTCTGGCCCGACAGAATAAGCGGCGCGAGATCGAAGATGCGTATGCCCAGGAGCTGTTGTCGCTGGGGGTGGCGAAGGACGAAGCGCAGGCACATGCCGCCGCTGCGCAGGCAGATCTGACCGGGAAGGCCGAGGACAGGATTCTCGAGATCCGGGCGGATCGTGTGAAGCATGCGAGGACAAGGTTGCGGGATGCACTGGCGGCCAATGAAAAGCTCAAGAAGGATGACCAGAAAGCTCGGCGAGATCGCGAAGCACACGCAACGTACACGTCGGAGGTGAAGGCTGCCTACAGCGACGCACTGACGGCGATGGAACCAGTGGACGCGGCGAGCGGGTCGGGTCTGTTCAACGAAGAGTTCAAGTACGAGACCGCACAGGTGGTGGGCGTCGTGCAGGGTGTTGCCACCGGCAACTGGCTGGGCGGGCTCCGCAGCGAGACGCGTCAGGGGGTCGTCAAGAGCGTTTTCAATTTCTTCACCGTTGGGCCGATGTGGTTGATGTGGCACCACACGCTGTTCTTCATCATCTACGGCTTGCTGTTTCTGGTGGTGTGGGCGATCTTTGGCGGGGCGATCGCGCGGATTGCGGCGGTACACGTGGCGCGGGATGAAAAGCTCTCGGTGCGCGCGGCGCTGGTCTTTTCCGCAAGCAAGTTCCTCTCATTCGTTTCGGCGCCGCTCATTCCGATCATCATTATCCTGCTGGTCGGGTTGATTCCGCTGGTTGCGGGGGGCCTTTCGAGCATTCCCTACATCGGGCCGGTGTTTTACGTCGCCATGGGCGTGCTGTTCGTGATCCTGCTGGCAGCGGGATTTGTGATGACGCTGGTCCTGATCGGGCTGATCGGCGGGCTGAACCTGATGTATCCGACGATCGCCGTCGAGGGATCCGACAGTTTCGACGCGATCAGTCGGTCGTTCAGCTATGTGTATGCGCGTCCGTGGCGAATGCTGTGGTACACGGCGGTTGCGGTGGTGTACGGCGCATTGACGTATCTCTTCGTGCGCCTGTTCATCTACCTGATGCTGGCGCTGACGCATCGTTTTGTCGGTGCGGGGATGTTCGCCTCGGCGCCGAGCACGGAAGCGCTCTGGCCGCTGATGTGGCGCGGCCCCAGCGGCAGCCCGACGCTCAGCTATCATCCGGTCTGGCTGACGCTGCGGTGGGACCAGGCAGTGGCAGCGTTCTTCATCGCGTTCTGGGTCTATCTACTCCTGGCAATGTTGGGCGCGTTTGCGATCAGCTTCTACTTCACCAGTAACACCATCATCTACTATTTGATGCGCCACCATGTGGACGCGACGGAAATGGATGACGTCTATCTGGAGCAGGCGGATGAGGACTTCGGGGAGTCGGCGCCGATCGCCAGCTTGCCAGGCGAACCCGCTCCCGCGGGGACAGCGGCGGAGCCGGCTGCGGCTGCAGGCGAGATGACTCCGAGCCGTGCCGGTCCTACGGATCCACCCGCAGACGCCACGTAAGGGACATGTACAATCACTTCCAGGCCTGATTATCTGACGTCGGCGCGGACGTATCGACGGACGTAAAGAACTCGATGGATTTTCCCGATGCACCTACAGGGCAGGTTCATGTCCCCGGGTAGGGTGCGTTGTGCCGGAAAGACGTTCATGTCGCAGGCCGCATCGGTCGTTGACACCCTGGTTGGTGTTGGGCATCTCGTTGTCGATTACTGCGACGGCGACGAACTATGTCATCCTGGACGCGAACACTCGGGACCACACGCGTTTCCAGGTCGCCGTTGATGATGCTCAGGAAGCGATTCAGCAGCGGCTGAATACGTACATGCATTCGTTGAGGGGAACGGCGGGATTGATCAAGTGTGTTGGCATGTCGGATCTAGGATCGATTGAGAAATACCTGGATCGCCTGCGGGTGCAGCGCTTTTATCCCGGAATCCAGGGGATCGGGCTGGAAGTGAGAGTGGATGCTTCAAAGCGAGAAGCTGAGGAGCGAAAATTGCAACAGTACTATGGTGCTGGGTTCCATATCTGGCCAGAATTTCCGCGTCCGGAGTATTACCCGGTCGTCAGCCTCTATCCACTGGATCATCGAAACCGCCATGCGTTGGGTTACGACACGTCTACCGAAGCGGTACGGCACGCGGCGATGGCGCGGGCCTGCGATACCGGCCAGATCTCCGCGAGCGGTCCGGTGACGCTGGTGCAGGAGATTGACGAGCAAAAGCAGCGAGGTTTCCTGATTTACCTGCCGCTATACAACCAGTCGATGCCAACCACGACGGTTATGGAACGCAGAGCAGCGCTGGTGGGATATGTGTATGCGGTGTTCCGAATGGGCGATCTCGTGAAAGGGATCTTTGAAGGCCTTGCGACACCGCAGGTTTCTGTGTGCATCTACGACGGGCCGAGGTCGAACCCGAACTCCCTTCTGAATCTGAAGCAATCCGCCGGCGCGGAGGTGGCAGCGGATTACCATCCCCGATTTGTCACTTACCGCACGATGTCGCTCGCGGGGCGCCAGTGGAGCATCCGCTACGCAAACCGTCCCGAATTCGAGGCCGGGTCGAGTCACTGGCTTGGGTTCTATGTGTTCGGAGGAGGCTCCCTGGTCAGTCTGGTTCTGTTTCTGCTGTGCGCGCGGAGGGGCACGCCCGCCAGATCGCAGAAGAAAACGGGCGCGACCTGGCGGCCTCGCAGGCGGAGTTGCGGCGGAGCGAGCACGACTTCCGTGCTGCGTTTGAGGATGCAGCCGTTGGTGAGGCGGTTGTGGAGTTCGACACCGGCCGGTTCGTGAGGGTGAACCGGCGTTACTGCGAGTTGACGGGATACTCACGGGAGGAACTGCTGAGCATGAACATCCGTGATATCACGCACCCGGATGACCGCATGCTGCAATCCGAGAGCTACGGCCGGTACCGCAACCGCGAGATCGATCGATTGACCCTCGAGAAGCGATACCTGCGCAAGGACGGCACGGTCGTTTGGGTGCAGGTGAACGCGACGCCAACGACTGATGCCAGTGGACGCAAGTATTCGCTGGGAGTTATTCAGGACGTGACGGCGCAGAAACTGACGGAGGAGCAATTGCGTCTGAGCGAGCAGCGGTTGCGGGGGGTGATTGAGACGACGCCGGAGTGGGTGAAGATTGTCTCCCCGGATGCGCGCATTCTTGAAGTAAATCCTGCAGGTCTGGAGATCCTGGCGGCAAACGATCGCGCGGAGGTGATCGGACGGAGCGTCTATGAGTTTGTCAGCCCGGAATTCCGTGAAGCCTACCGGACAACGCACGAATCGGTCTGCAGGGGCAACGCAGAAACGCTGCAATATCAGGTGATCGCGCGAAATGGGACGCGGCGCTGGGTCGAGAGCCACGCGGCGCCGTTCCGCATGAGTGATGCCGGGCCGACATTTCATCTCGCGGTGACACGGGACATCACCAGCCGGCGGTCGGCCGAGGAGGCGTTACGGGAGTCGGAGTCGCTCTCGCGCGTGCGACGATCGATGCCCTGCACAAACACATTGCGATCCTGGACGAATCAGGAAGGATCATCGCTGTCAATCGAGCCTGGCGCGAGTTTGCGGCGCGCAATGGGGGGGCTGATGCCGCGTGCGGAATCGGAGTCGATTACCTGACGGTGTGCGATCAGGCGGCGCTGCGAGGCGAGGAGCTGGCAAGGCAGGCGGCAGATGCCATCCGGGGGGTCATTCAACGAGAAATTTTGGACTTTTATCTCGAATACCCGTGCCCTTCCCCGAACCGCGAACGCTGGTTCACGATGCGGGTTGCGGCGTTTTGCAGACGAGGGGCCAACGCGCGTCGTGGTTTCCCATCTGGACATCACGTCCCGGAAGTTGGCGGAGATCGAGCGCGATCAGGTTTTCGTGCAGTCGAACGATCTCATGTGGCGGCGCTGGGGACGGACGGATACCTGAAGCGCGTGAATCCCGCCTTCGAGCGAGCGCTGGGCATGAATGCGACGGAACTTTACAGCCGGCCGTTTATCGATCTGGTGCATCCGGACGACCGAGCGCAGACGCGGGATCACCTGGCACGAGCAGCCCGGGGCGAGGCGAGTGTGGGGCTGGAGAACCGCTGCCAGTGCGCTGACAGGGGCTATCGCTGGCTGAGCTGGTCCCTCTCGGCGGCGCTGCAAGGGAAGCCCATGATCTATGGGACTGCGCGAGACGTGACCGAGGCGAGCGCAATGCGGAGTTGGAGCAGGAGAGGCGTTCGCTGCGGGATGCCGTTGCGGGGATGGAACAGGTGCTGGGCGTGGTGGGGCACGAGCTGCGCACGCCGCTGGCAGGACTGCGGGCGATGACGGAATTCATGATGGCGCCGCATGCACGCGGCACCGCCGACGCGGAGTACTTCCTTGGATCGATCCACGGCGAAATTGTGCGAATGACCGATACGGTAAATAATCTGCTCGAGGCGGCGAGACTCAACAGCGGTCGGGCGCGTTGGAAATTCGTGCCGCTTCGCGTCGGTGAGATATGTCGCACGGCGCTGGATGCTGTTCGTCCGTTGCTGAGGGCCCATGTCCAGCTGTCCTACGACGTCGAGGCTGGCGATATCGCCATGGTGGGGGACCCCGATGCGCTGCGCCGGTTGATCCTGAACCTGGTCACGAATTCTCAAAAACACACGCAGTCGGGGCGAATTCACGTCGGAATCCACCGCCGTGACGATGGTCGTGGACGTTGGGCGATTCTGAAGGTGAGCGATACCGGGAGTGGCATTCCACCCGAGATTCTGCGGCGACTGGGCGAGCCCTTTGCGCTTAACTCAGGCGCAGTCGGATGCAATCACGTGAACGGAACGGGCCTTGGATTCGGCATCTGCAAGGCAATTGCCAGCGCCGATGGAGGAGAGATCCAGGTCGAAACGAAGCTGAAACAGGGAACCACGATAACGGTTATTTTGCGAGCGGATCTGAGCGAGCCTCAGTACCTCCCCGCCCAGGCCGCCTAGGAGACGATATGGCAATCATTCTGGTGGTGGATGACGCGCCGATCTGCCGTGAACCCATTGCGGCGGCGCTGCGCTTGGCCGGACATCGAACGCTGACAGCGTCCAACGGGCAGGAGGCGATCTGGGTCATCGAGAACAAGCGTCCGGATCTGGTGCTGCTCGACATTGCCATGCCGGTGATGGACGGCATAGCGACGCTACGGAAGATGCGCGGGCGAGATGACATGAAGGACATCCCGGTGGTGCTGCTGACGGCCGTCACGGACGCCCAGTATTTGACGTCAGCGGCGGAAATGCGGCCCGAAGAGCTGCTGCTCAAATCACAGTTCTCGCTTCCGGAAATGCTGGCACGCGTGGAGAAATGCCTGAAGCGGCAGGTACCGATGGTTTGCCAGAGCCTCGCTTGAGCGATGCGCAGGTGTGCCGGCGCCTATTCCGCGGCACCGGTTGCCACAGGCATGTCCCGCGAGCCCGCAGGCTCCAGGCCGCGCTGGCCGTCGTGACCGAAGAAGCGGTAGTAGAGATACACGTTAAGGCCCATCGTCGCGGCGAAGATGAAAAAGGGGATCTCCAGAGCCGAAATATCGAAAAGATAGCCGGTGCAGAGAATGGCACCGGAAGACCCCGAAAGCCGGGTAACCTGGTTCACCGCAAGCGCGCGGCCGAGGTGCTTCTGTTCGACGCGGCTGGTAAGGGCGGTCTGCTTGGCGGGCAGGGCGGCGATGCGCAGGGCGGGCGTGAGCACGTACACCAGCAGGCCGAAATCGAGATTGTGCCACACAGCCATGAGGACCAGCAGCGCCGTGCCGATGGTGCGCGTGAAAGTGATGCTGCGGACGAACCCGAGGCGTCGTTCGAGCATGGGGGCTGTCAACAGCGCCAGCGAGCCGAGGACTGTCGCCGCGGCAGTGTAGGCAGCCATGTCCCGCCGGGAAAGGTGATACAGGATGACGAAGAAGGGGATGAGAAAGGGCGTGATCAAACCCTGGCTGAATCCGTTGAGGGCGCCGGTGATCGCGAACCGACCGATGGTACGGCGCGAAGCGCCCGGAGGGAGCGGCGGACGATGCGGCCGGGGAACGCGCATGAAGATCAGCGGCAGAACCCCCGCCGATGAGATGAGCGCCGCCAGCAGGAAAGCATCGAGCACGGAAAAGTAGCGCACCAGCAGCGCCTCCGGCGGCGCCGGCCAGTCCGCTCAGGAATGCCAGGAGCGAGTAGTAACGGGTGCGGCGCATGGGATCGGTGAGATCGGCCACGACGGCGCTTTGGACCGGCTGAGCCGCGCCGCCGACGCCTCCGCCGCTGAGCGATCCGGTGGCGGAGAAGCCGCCAATCACGGCCGCGGCGAACAGCATGGGCAGGGTGGGCGTGGCCCAGACGAGCGCGTGCGCTGATGGGGATCAGCGCGCCGCTGACGAGCAGCGTTCCTTTGCGGCTCCAGCGGTCGGAAAGGTGCCCGACCGCCATGCTGACCAGCGCCGTGGAAGCGACACCCGCCGTGTAGAGCAACCCCAGCGTGAGGCTCCCGTAGTGGAGTTCCACCAGCATGAGATACGGCAACGCGACGATGATCATCCCGCCGGCAACGCTTCGGCAGATGCGGAAGAAGATCAGCAGAACAAGCGAGCGGCGCTGTTCCTGTCGGCTGCGACCGGCCGGCGACCTGCATGAGTCTTGCGAACTGACGATGGCTCAGAGTGTCGCACCAATCCGTCCCAAACCGGTCACTCGAAAAAGAGAGCGGCCAGCCTGAGTCTAGCTGCGTCGCGGCTGCTGTCGAACGGCCTTCAGGGCGGACAAAGATCGCAGGGGCGATGAACCATCCAAACCCCGGCCTCTGGCCGTGCGACGCTGGCGGGCCTTACCCTTCCAACCAGCGCGTACGCTCTGCCTCGTCAAGTCCCTCCCCGGTTCCGGAACAAGCAGGCCACGGATGGATGCAATCGCAGTCCCAGGCGAAGTGGCAGCGCACGGATCACCTTGTGAACCCCCATCCCTCCCCATCCTCCCCACCCAACCCCAGCAAATTCTCGAAGAAACGACCCGCAAAACCCATCATCCCACGGGGGCCTTCAAAGAGGATGCCCGGGGATGTCTCCGGAATCTCCCCGCATCGTGTACCCCCCCGGGTTCAAAGTGCGGAGATGCACCGTGCGAGGCACGGCATCCCATTCGAGCAAACGTTTGTCCCCGCCGTGCGCTCGTGAAACCGACCATCTGGCAGGCCAGGCAAAGGGGCTCCAAACCTTCTGCTTGAATGGACGCAATCAGCCCAAATCCGTATGCTCAAACCGCTGTGGTCATTCGGAAGCTTTGGGGTTTGCCATGAAAGACGGTTGGCTGACACCGAGGGAGTTGGCCGAGGCGATCGGCGCCAGTGAGCGTTCGCTGGGGCGGTGGCTGAACAGCGGAGAGATCCGCATCTCGCGGACGCCGGGCGGACACCGGCGGATCCCGCTGGCTGAAGCGATCCAGTTCATCCGCAAAATCGGCGCGAAAGTGACCCGGCCGCAGGTATTGGGGCTGGCGGAACTGCGGCGGAATGCCGAAGTGCTGCCCGGGGTCCCGGAAGACCAGAAGCTTCTGGAGACGCTCAACACCGGCGATCACGCGGGAACCCAGAGCCTGCTCGTCTCCTGGTATCTCGAGGGCCGGACACTGCCGGCGCTGTTTGACGGGCCGGTTCGCGCGGCGATGCACCGTCTGGGTGAGCTATGGCAGCACGATGTGCGCGGCATCCTGATCGAACACCGGGCCACCGCGCATTGCATTGAGGCGATCTCGCTGCTGCGCACTTTTCTGCCGCCGGCACAAGAGCGTGCCTGTTGCGCTCGGCGCGGCCCCGCAGGGGGACCCGTATCTCTTGCCGACCATGATGGCGGCATCCGTGCTTGCGGAGGCGGGATTCTGCAGCGTGAACTTCGGGCCTGACACGCCGGTGCAGTTGCTGGCCGATGAAGCGATCGAGCATCGTGCGCGGCTGGTCTGGCTGTCGATCACGACGCCGCCGGAAAGCACCGCGCTTCGCGGCATGATCGGCGAACTGGCGCGGAAGCTTTCGCGGCACCAGATCGATCTGGTGCTCGGCGGTCAGCATCATGGCAATTGCGCCCCAACTGGAGCGCGGAACGTGACGATCGGGCAGTCAATGGAGGAACTGAGCCGGTTCGCCAGGGAAATCATGGGCCGGGCGACCCCGGCGTGAGAGTGGCCGGGGCAGCTCGCCTGCAGGCGCAAGACCGCGATCGCCGCTGGCAACGGCTTTTTCGATGTGTCCCGGGCGCGGGCACGCTGGGCAGTGCAGCCGATTATCATCACTGCTTGACCGTGGCCTTGATCACGCCCACGATCATCTTCCGCACGTCGGTCGGCAGCGTCGGCCAGGCCTGTGTCACCACCACCAGGCCGGGGTCGTCGTCGCCCTGGGCGCGGACGGCGGAGAGTTCCGTCCGGCATTCCGCCAGGGCCTTTTGGAATTGCGGGTCGGCCAGCAGCCGCAGGGCCAGGGCCTTGCCGATGACGCGCCCGGCGACGATGTCGCTGGGAAAATGCGCCCGGCGATCACGCGGTTAAAGCCGATTTCCTGCGAGCGCTCGATGAACTTCTCCTTGAGCTGCGGGTACAGGGCGCTGAGCACGTAGGCGTACATCGTGGCGCGGGTGGAATGGCCGCTCGGATAGCTGGGCTCGTCCTCGTGCGTGCCGTTCACGCGCGAATCCACGTTCGCCGGCCGCACCCGCCCGAAGAAGTTCTTGGCCGGGGTGGTCACACACGTTTTGCTTTCGTGTTCGATCTCATGAAAGAGCGCTTCGGTTTCAGGGAGATCCTTCGCTTTGAACCAGGGGCCCATGATGTCGGCGAAGGTGTTGACGTTCATGTGCTTGCTCTGCAATTTGGCCTGCGCCATCGCCTCTGGCGAGGCCGAATGCTGCACCGCCACCATCAGGTCCAGTTCCGCCTTCTCTTCCGGTGAGTCCTTGGGCACGGGCGGCGGAAGAATCGTTTTCCAATCCACGGAAGCTGCGTTGAGAAACGGCCCCACGGTCGATGAGGGCGTCGCCGGCTGTGCCGCTGATGCCAGGGAAGCGAACAGGAACAAAACGGCCACGGAAACGAAACGTGCGTGTCGCATCACTGCTACCTCAATTCTGTTGGCGGAATAGAAGGGCATTGTCGGCGTAAAGCATTGAGCGGGCACTGGCGGACCATGAGCAGCTCTTCAACGGCCACGGCGGCTAATCCGTCGGCCCCAGCGGGCACCAGATGATGCCGGCCGGATTGTCGTTGGCGTTGGATGAATTCGTGAATCCTCCGGCGATCTCGGCGGGTGAGTATTGCACCTGGGACCATTTGAACCACGCGACGTGCCCATCGGCGAAAAGGATGTTGCCCCCACCGTTGTGGCAGACGGCAAAGCGCGTCCAGCACGCCTTCGCCTGTGCAATATTGCTGCCGACGAAGCCGGCCGAGGTGATCTCGTTCTGGTGCTGGCCGGCACTGCCGAAGGCGTTTTTCCCGACGGTCGCGATCCAGCGCTGCACGCCGATGTCGTGGGCATACTCCGCGTAATTCGAGACTTTCTCCACCATCAGCGGCACCTGGCTGGTTGGCCTGAGCATCGACATCTTCAGTGATGCCACATCGCTGGGAGGAAAGCGGGGATCGGGCGTGATCGGGCTCTCGAGCTTTGAGTTCCAGACATAGGAAAGATCGAATCGGAAATACTTCTGCGAATGAAGTCCGCTTCTGAGGGTGTTGGTGCTGTCCCATCCGTAGAGGTCGTAATAATTGGGATCGGAGCCATCGACGATGTCTTTACCCTGGTAACTCAGCGGGGGCAGAGCGCACGGGCAGGTGAAGATGCTGTGATCGCCCCAGTGCGGCAGGGGGTTCAAGTGGTGGTTCTGATAGTCCTTTACCAGAAGACTGTAGTAGCTCGGAACGCCCGTCAGCGGCGGAATGGCGTTAAACCAGAGCGCCGGATCATCAAACCCGATGACGCCATTGGTCGGAACGAACTGGTCGGCAGTCGTTCCCGAGGGGCCCTTGTAGGGCAGGGCGCCCTTGTTTTCAGCGACGTAATTCTCGATGCCGATTCCCCACTGTCGCATATTGCTCTGGCACTCCACCTGCAGTGCCTGCTTCCTGGCCTTGCTCAGTGCGGGGAGCAGAATCGCGACGAGTATCGCGATGATGCCAATAACGACCAACAGCTCCACCAGCGTGAAGCCAGGGCGCTTTGAGCTTTCGTGCATGATGATCTCCAACCCGGATGGGCTTTCGGGGGCCGCAAACGGCCAGCGCTGCAAAACGGCAGACGAACGTCAAGAGGCCCTTACTCTGACTCTGAAACAGAAGGCTTCGTGAATGCTGTGTTCAGAATCGGCGAAGGACCATTCCGATCGTGCCGGACGTTAGCGAATGATTTCCGCAGCCGTAGCCGTTCCCAAACAATCCGCTCGCATAATCCCCGCATCATCTGGCTGCTCGGTCGAGGAAATGCTCGCTAGGTGACCTCTCACGATGTTGAGCATGAACCGCTGCCAGATCCATGGCCCGCTCACGGCAAAAGCGGGCTCGAGGTGAAGGAGGCCATCGCCGTGTGTGCGGTGTGGCGAGAGGGTGATTGAAGGATGTATCCCCCACGCCGGCGGCGCCGCATCTCTTTCGGCCTCCGCCCGCCTGGGGACTTTGAACCATTTAGGAGAGACTGATGACTTCGAACCGGAATCAGCCGCGTTGCAACCGCCGTCGCAGCAACAGGCTTGCAACGCCTGTGTCCTTTGCCCTCGAACAGGTCGAGGGCCGCTTCCTGCTCAGCTCAACACTTGCGGCCTGGCGGTTCGACACCCTTCCTGCCGACACTTCGACGACGGACATCCAGACCAGCCCCGCGCCTACCTCGGGGACGGGAACAGCCTATACCGTCGGGATGCAGTCCGGCACGGCCAATGGATATCTCTATCCGGCGACCGGCGCCAATTCGACCGCCGACGCTTCAACCTACCTCGCGGCGACCGGCAATGCAGACACCGGTGGCACTGGTGGCAGCGAAGGGGGCAGTAACGGATTCGTGTGGCGGATCTCGGCCGGTCAGGATAGCGCCGCGCCGATTGGCTCGCAGGGCGCCCAATTCAACGTCAACACAACGGGGCACACCGGTATCCTCGTCCAGTTTGACATGAATACCTCCTCCGCCAAGGCCGAGCGCAGTTCGCGGTGGAGTACACCACCGATGTGCAGGATGCCAATCCCACCTGGGTCAACGTTACAAACCTGCTCACGTTTGGTCCCAACGACACCGCGAACACCCAGGGCACGGTTCCGACAATCGGGACCGACCCCAGCGACAGCGTTTACATTCGCAATAATACCAGCGATCCGAACACCATCAGCGGCGATTACGCCACCATCACCGGACCGATCGTTGGCGGATCGAACACGAGCTGGCTCAATGATCTCGAAGTGGATTTGAGCAGCATTTCCGCCGCCAATGGGCAGGCGAATTTCGCATTTCGCATCGTAAATGCGGCCACGGGAACATCTGAGACGACAATCTCTGGCCTCAACGGCACGGCATACGCGTTCAAGAACTGGCGCTTTAATGACGTCGTGGTTAGCGCCAGCGACTCAGCACCTTCCGTCCCTTCCATCACGACGCAGCCACTGGATGTGACCGCCGGAATCGGCGGCACCGCCAAGTTTACGGCTGCCGCAACCGGCAATCCCACGCCCACGGTGCAGTGGATGGTCAGCACCGACGGCGGGGCCACCTTCCACAACGATACCACCGACACCGGCAATACGACCAACACCCTCACTATTTCCAGCGTCACCCTGGCCGAGAGCGGCTACGAATACGAAGCGGTCTACACCAATTCCCAGGGCACTCAGCCGACCAATCCCGCGACCCTTACGGTCTCCCCGCTCCCGGTGGTCACCATCCAGCCAGCCAGCCAGTCGGTCTCCGCCGGATCGACCGTGACCCTCATCGCGGGCGCCAGCGGCACGTCGACCGTCCAGTGGCAGGTGAGCACCAACGGCGGATCGAGCTTCAGCAACATTACCGGCGCCACATCAACCATTCTCACCCTGTCGGCCACCGAGGGACTCTCCGGCAATCAGTACCGGGCCGTCTTCACCAACGGCAACGGTTCGACCAACAGCAGCGGCGCGACGCTGACCATCAAAGGCACCCCCATCGTCCAGTGGAACTTCACCACCGGACAGGCGGCATCGCCCGGCGGAAACACGACCGTCGGAACCGCCAACTCGCCCCTTCCCACCAGCCAGATCAACTCCGGCAACACCGCCAGCATTCTCGGCATGGTTAACTCGTACGATGGCCTCCCCTCCTACCCGGAGGCGGACATCATCCCGATCGCCAGTGGCGTCGATCCCAGCGTGGTTGATTACGTCTGGCGCGTGCGCGGCGGCGGCGGCGGCGGACCAACCGGCTCGCCCGGCAGTCCCGACGGTTGGAGCCAGAACGCGCCCACCGGAACGCAGGGCGTCGAATTCGACGTCAATACCACGGGCTTCAGCAATATCACGCTCAACTTCGACTGGACCCAGGGCGCTATCGGTGACATGCAGGCGCAGTATTACAACGGTTCCAGTTGGGTGAACGTTGGTACTCCCGTCCAGGCGACCGGCAGCGATTATTACGGCGTCACCGCCCCCACCACGATTTCGGCGAACGCCACCCTCACGGCCGACACCAGCGCAAGCATCAACGTCGCCTCGAGCAGCGGGTTCTACTTCGACCAGCCGATCACGGTTGGCGGCATCGCCGCGATCGTCACGGGAGTCTCCTCCGGGAAGCTGACAATTGTGCCCACCGCCTCGGGCAGCGTCACCAGCGGCGCGACCGTGGTGGCCGCGCCCAACCCCACCGGTGTTTCCATCAATCTCCAGGGGATCTCCTACGCCAACAACAATCCCAATCTGAAGGTCCGCCTCGTCGGCGTCTATAACCCGGCTCTGCCGAACGTTATTGACGGCAACCCGGCCGTCAGCGCCACCTCGCACGGGCAGTTTGCCGGCGGATTCGGCCTGGCCAATGACATTCAGGTCATCGACCTCACCAATTTCGTCAACACAAACGGTGCCCAGGATGTAGCCGACGGCCAGAACTTCACGCTCACGCTGGGTGCCCAGACCACGGGCACCATCACCTACAGCAGCGATCCGACCACCATGGCGTCCAACATCCAGGCGGCTCTCGACGCCATGCTGGGCGCCGGAAGCGCGTCTGTCGCCTCCACCATCGCGACCAACACCTACACGCCCCCCGGCCCGATCACGGCATACAACGGCTTCTCGGTCATCTTCGACGGCGGCGCCTATCAACACCAGCCCGTCCCCACAATGACCATTTCCGATTCCAACGACAACGTTTCCACCTGGCAGAACGCCACCCCCTCAACCGTCACCACCACGACGACGGCTCCCTATACTGTGACGGCCAACAGCTCCCTGAGCATTTCCGTAGCCTCCTCGGCCAACTTCACGGCGGGCAATCCGATCCTTCTCGGTACCATCACCTGCCTGATCTCTTCGGTTGGCAGCGGAACCCTGACCGTCGTGCCGGAGACCTCCGGAAGCGTTCAGGCCGGCACCACCGTCCAGCAGTTGGGCGCTACCGGCTTCGTTGACGGCGGCGGCAATTGGGAACTGGGCAACGTCAGCTTCAACGGACAGGTCATCTCCGGCGCACCGGGCATCGGTACCAATCCGGCGTCGCAGGAGGCGGCCGCGGGATACCCCGTCACTTTCACCTCCACCGCCTATTCCGAATCGCTTCCCACCGTGCAATGGCAGGTCAGCACCAACGGCGGCAGCACCTGGTCCAATGTCTCCGGCGGCACCGTGACCCCAACCGGCGGCGTCTTCGGCACGCAGTCGGGCGACGGCTCCTACACCTCGACCTACAGCTTCACCACCGACAGCAATCTCGACCAGAACGGCTATCAGTACCGTGCCGTCTTCAGCAACGGCAGCGGTTCGAGCAACAGCAGCGCCGCGACGCTCTCCGTCGTGGCGCCGCAGCGCCGTACGTCCTGATTCAGCCCACCGACCAGTCGGTGCAGCAAGGCTCCAATGCCTATTTCGAAACCTACGCCGTTGGTTCGCCCTCGCCGACGGTCCAGTGGCAGCTCAGCACTGATGGCGGAACCACCTGGAACAACCTGACGACTTCCGCCACGGTTGATGGGCCGACGACCAACATCTTGACCATCGCTGCGTCCAACGACACCAGCATGAACGGCTATGAGTATCGCGCCGAATTCAGCAGCAGCGCGGGCACGACCTACAGCAACGTCGTTACCCTGTCGGTGTTGCCGTCGGAAACCGTTCTAACCGGTTGGGACTTCAACGCGACCTATCCAAACGTGCCCCCTAACGATCCTTACGTCAACAACCCGGCACCGGTTGGCTCGGGTGTGGACGGCTCGATTGACGTCGGCGGCACGGCAACACCCGTGGGCATGGACCTGCCTTACAACCCCAGTGACCCGGCCACCGGCACCGCCCCCCCGGGTGCGGTCGCTGCCGCAGACATCACCAACTCCGGGCCCGCCGTGATCGATACCAGCTACTCCGAAAACACCTGGCGCATTCGCTCGGGCATCAGTTCTACCCAAGGGGCGCACCGGCCAATGGCTGGAGCAACTTCGTCGATCAGTACACGCAGGGCGCCCAGTTCGGCGTTCCCACTACCGGATACAAGAACGTCTACGTCACGCTCGACTGGTACACCACTCACTCGGGCGAACAGGACGCCCAGCGCCAATACACCCTCGACGGTACGAACTGGATTCCTCTGGCGCCTCCATCCACATCTACGCGCCCGGTAACGACGACTTCTACGGCGACAGCAACCTCGGCGTGGTGCCGGTTGTGTTCGATCTCACCGGCGTCTCCGGCGCGAACGACAATCCAGATTTCGGCATCCGCCTGGTGAATTCCTACAACCTGGTCCTCTCCAACCAGCAGACGATCACGCTGAACGACGGCAGCAACTTCACCCTGACCTTCAATGGCCATACGACCGGCACGATCAGCTACAGTGCGGTGCAGGCTACGATGATTTCCAATATCGAGTCTGCCCTCGGTGCTCTCTCCAATGTCGGTGCGAATAACATCTCGGTCTCATACGACTCCACCAGCGGCGGTTACATCGTGCAGTTCATGGGCACGCTGGGCACGTCGATTCAGCCGGCAATGAGCATCAACACCGTCAGCGGTGCCGATACGGTCACCCAGAAGAACCACTACGCCAACGCCCAGCTCAACGTCAACGGCGATCCTTTCACCGCCGTCGCCTACAACGGCGCCAAGGGGAACTGGCGGCTGGACAACATCTTCTTCCATGGCACGGCGATTAACAGTCTCCCGTCGTATATCACTGCTTCCAACGGGGCGCAGTACACCTGGGATTCCGGAACTGGGAACCTCGTCCTGAACAGCGGAACGCTCACGTTTACCGCCGATTCCACCACCGATGCGGTGGACCCTGAACCGAATCTTACGGTGAATGGTTCAACAGCCAACGTGGTAATCCAGACAGACCAGAATTTGGCTGGCTTGAGCCTCACCAACGGTGGCAGTGCGACCATGACGGCCGGCGGCAAGACCCTTTACCTGAACACGCTGAGCATCGATAGCACTTCTGCCCTCGACCTCAACGACAGCGATCTGGTCGTCAACAACGGAGACTTCAGCACCATCCAGGGGCTGGTGGTTGGTGGCTACTCTGCCGTGCCGGATGCAACAAAGACCGGCATCGTTTCCACGGCCGGCCAGAACTCCGGCGGCAAGACGAGGCTGATGCTGGTAGACAACGGGTACATGAACGCGAACGACTGGCCCGTGGGTTCGGGCAACACGGTCGGTGCGCATGCCATCATTGGCAAGTACACCTACTTCGGCGACACGAATCTCGACGGCCAGGTGACTGGCGATGACTACAGCGCCGTCGATGCCAACCTGGGTACGACCCCGCCCGCCGGCGAGGCGATTCTCATGGGCGACACCAACTTGGACGGCACGGTGACCGGGGATGACTACAGCTTCATCGACGGGAACCTCGGCTTGGGCGTGGGCAATCCACTGGCCTCAGGGTCGGCGATGCAGGCGGCTTCCACGTCCACCGCTCAGCCGGCCGCCCCCAGCACTCCAGTTCTGACTTCGCCGTTCAACATGACGACGGTGATTGGATCATCGACTACAAAGAAGAAGCATGATTCAAGCTTGGCGGCGTTGCTGGGTTGAGTTGAGCGGCAGCTCGACACGGTGCGGGCCAAGGAGGCTTGGCTCGCACCTGGAGGCGCTGGTGACTCCGCAGCCCGCTGGGTGTCGATGCCCGCACCCCGCATCATGCAGATTTCGCCGGGGCGCATACGATACTTGAGGCGTGGCATGGGCAACTCCTCTCAGACAAAAGGCAGTACCAAGGCGGTACGCCCATTGGCTTAGAGCGTGTTATGAACTTTCCACGCCCCGCGAGGGGACGGAATCGACTCAGATGCCAGGAGCGACCGCGAGAGCTGGGTCTTGACGACCCTGATGCTTTGCCCGTGGCCATAGTAATCCCACGCGGCAACCTGCATGTCAGGCGAGCCGACGATACTCCGCGAGCCGATGGCGGACCTACTTTCAGTGGGCACATAATTGCTATCCACCGTCATGTAGCCGTGATAGTCCACGAGGTCAGAGGCTAGGTCGGCGTTATTGAAGATCTTGTTCCAGCCGCTGGGGGAATAGATGGTCCCATCCAACGAAAGGTTCTGGTTCGGTAGCCAGATGTTGTCGGCATCCCACCAGCGAACTTTCAGGCTGAATGCACCCCATACCATTACCACCTTCCGCAGGAAACGCGGATCAAGTTCAAACACGCCGTCGCCGCCGCGCTCCGGCGAGCAGAGCGCCGATGCCCAGCAGCATCAGACTCCCCGGCTCGGGCACGATGTTCCATTCGATGGCGTGGTAGTTGCCGCCGGTGTCCACCGCGTAGCCGTAGATGCTGTCGCCCTCGATGGAGTTGGCGTAGGAATTTGTGAACGTGTCGGGCAGAAGTGCGCCGAGATCGACATAGCTGTCGGCCGAGCCGCTCCAGAGCAGGGCGTGATCGACGCCGACCGTGGCCGTACCGAAACCAAATCCCACCTGCTGCGTGTCGTTGGTGCCGTACGCGACCGAAGCAGTAAACCCGGCGGGGTCGAGGTCAACGTAGCTGTCTGCCGAACCGCTCCACAGCAGGGCGTGCGCGTAGGTCGACGTTGCCGTGGCGAAGCCCAGGCCCACCTGCTGGATGCCGCTGACGCCGTGGGCCTCGGACTCAGAGAACCCGATGGGGTTGAGATCAACAACGCTGTCGGCCGAGCCGTTCCAGAGCAGGGCGTGGGCCACGTAGCTTCCAGTCCCGGGCTTAAGGCCGTAGCCCACCTGCTGTGTGCCACTGGTGCCATAGGCGACGGAATAAATAAACCCGCTGGGGTGGAGGTCCACGGCGCTGGCGGCCGATCCACTCCACAGCAGAGCATGATTCTGGCCGTCGGTCGCAAGACCGTAGCCCCATCCTACTTGCTGCGTGCCGCTGGCGGCGGAGGCATAGGAAGCGTCGAACACGCTTGCGGGGTTGAGGTCCACGGCGCTGGCGGCCGATCCGCTCCACATTAGGGCGTGCGTGTAGCTCGTCGTCGTGGCGCGGCCGTAGCCTACCTGCTGCGTGGTGTCGGTGCCGAGGGGCTCGGGAAGACGTGAAGCCGCTGGGATTGAGATCGATGCCGCCCGGAGTTGAAGGCGTCCAGAGCAGGGCGTGATCGTTGTCGCTCGTTCCTGAGCCAGAACCGTAGCCAACGACCTGCCCGCCCGCAGCGCGATTACTGCTGTTGAGATAGCTGGAGCTGAACCCCGCCGGCATGCCCAGCGTGTAAACGTCGGTGTAGGTGATGACCGGCGTCGCTGCCGGGGCGGGGGCGGCGATAACCAGCAGCACCGCCGCGCACAACGTCGTCCCAATGACCCCCGGCCACAGAGAATTTCGACGGATCATATAACCTCCATTTTATTGCCAGGGATAATCAGGCGGGGTCCGGCGGCGTTCGGTCGCCGTACTCGTAATCCTGTACATGCCGGCTTGGACTTCTGAGGGCGGGCGCTCATTGCCGTAGAAGTCCCATGCGGCAACCTGCATATCAGGCGAGCCGACAATGCTCCGCGAGCCGATGGCAGACCTACTTTCAGTGGGCACATAATTGCTATCCACGGTCATGTAGCCGTGATAGTCCACCAGGTCAGAGGCTAGGTCGGAGTTATCGAAGATCTTGTTCCACCCGCTGGGGGAATAGATGGCGTTGTCTACCCTGAAGGTCTGGTTGGGCAGCCAGATGTTGTCGGCATCCCACCAGCGAACTTTCAGGCTGAATGCACCCCATACCATTACCACCTTCCGCAGGAAACGCGGATCAAGCTCAGACACGCCGTCGCCGCCGCGCTCCGGCGAGCAGAGCGCCGATGCCCAGCAGCATCAGACTCCCCGGCTCGGGCACGATGTTCCATTCGATGGCGTGGTAATATTCGCCGGTGTTGTCCACGGCTAACCCGTAGACTGTGTCGCCCTCGATGGAGACGGCGTAGGAATTGGCATATGCATAGTCGCCATCCGCAGGCAAAAGAGTCGCCCAGATCAATATAGCTGTCGGCGGAGCCGCTCCAGAGTAGGGCATGAAAATGACTTCCCGTCGCCGGACCGGTGCCATAGCCTATCTGTTGCGTGCCGTTGGTGCCGGTGGCGTATGACACAGTGAATCCGCTGGGGTTGAGGTCAACGCAGCTTTCCGCCGAGCCTGTCCAGAGCAGGGCGTGGTGGTCGAGACCCGTCAGCGAATCGTAGCCCCAGCCCACCTGCTGCGTCCCGCTGGTGCCATCGGCTTGCGAGGAATCAAACGCGCTTGGGTTGAGGTCAACGTAGCTGGCGGCCGAACCGTTCCAGAGCATGGCGTGATTTTTGCCGCCCGTTGTCGAGCCGTTGGCCCAGCCCACCTGCTGTGATCCGCTGGTGCCGAAGGCAGATGATCCAGTGAATCCCCCGGGGTTGAGATCCACATAGCTGGCCGCTGAGCCGCTCCAGAGCAGGGCATGATACTGATAACTCCCGCCCGTCGCCGGACCGTAGCCTTGGCCCACCTGCTGCGATCCACTGGTGCCAACGGCGTGGGAATATGTGTACCCGGCGGGATTGAGGTCGATGCCGCTCGGAGTTGAAGGCGTCCAGAGCAGCGCGTGATCGTCATAGGCCGTCGCCGAGCCAAAGCCATAGCCGACGACCTGCCCGCCCGCAGCGCGATCGCTGCCTATGCTTGCATCGACGTAACCGAAGCCTGCCGGCGTGCCCAGCGAATAGAGATCGGTGTAGGTGATCGCAGGCGGTGCTGCCCGGGACGATCCAGCGAAGAGCATCACTAGCATCGCACACAGCACAACCCCGACGTATTGTGTCCCCCTCTTCTTCGAAGATCGCTTGCGCCGCGTGCCCGCGCAGGCCAGCAGCGCCAGGGCGACGAGGCCGAGGCTTCCCGGCTCGGGCACGATGTTCCATTCGATGGCGTGGTAGTCGCCGCTGGTGTCGATTGCCAGGCCGTAGATGCTGTCGCCATCGATCCTCGACGCCTGCGAAGCGACGAACGACGCGGGAAGGACCGACTGTAGATCGATGACGCTGTCGGCGGACCCGCTCCAGAGAAAGGCATGGATGTGGTTGCCGGTCGCCGTGCCATAGCCATACCCCACCTGCTGTGTGCCGTTGGTGTCGAGGGCCGAGGAAGTAACCACTGCGCCTCGGGTTGAGGTCAACAAGGCTCACGGCCGAGCCGGTCCAGAGCAGGGCGTGGTAGTTGCCGGTCGCCGTGACCTCCCCCTGGCCCACCTGCTGCGTCCCGCTGGTGCCAACGGCATAGGAGCTACCGATGTCGGAGCCGCTGGGGTTAAGGTCAACGAAGCTGTCGGCCGAGCCGCTCCACAGCAGCGCGTGAGCGAAGCCACCCGTCGGCGAGCCATAGCCATACCCCACCTGCTGTGCGCCGCTGGTGCCGAGGGCTTCGGAGTTAGTAAACCCGCTGGGGTTGAGGTCAACAAAGCTTTCGGCCGAGCCGCTCCAGAGCAGGGCATGTGGGTGGTACATGTCCGTCCCCGGAGGGCCGTATCCAGAGCCCACTTGCTGCGCACCGCTGATGGCTTTGGCACCGGAAGAGGTAAACCCGGCGGGGTTGAGGTCAACATAGCTCGCAGCCGAGCCATTCCAGAGCAAGGCGTGAGAATCCCCGCCTGTCGTAGGGTAGCCGTATCCCACTTGCTGTGTGCCGTTGGTGCCGAAGGCGGCGGAAACAGCGAACCCCGTGGGGTTGAGGTCAACGCCGCTGGTAGCAAAAGGAGTCCATAGCACGGCATGATAGGTGTTGCCGAGGGCCGTGCCGCCCCCGGACCCAACGACCTGCCCGCGCGCGACGGGCTGGTCGCGGGCTGGAGTGAGCATGACGTTATCGAACCCCGGCGGCAGGCCAAGCGTGTACAGATCGGTGTAGGTGACCTTCGGCACGGCGCCCCACGCCGATCCGGCGAAGAGCATCACCACCATCGCCGCAACAGATCCCACCCTCAGGGAATTTTGACGGATGATCATAAAAAACCTCCGGTATGCTCAATAGGGATAATCAGGCGCTGGCGGCGGCGTTCGGTCGGTGCTCACGTTATAATCCTGTACAGCGCCGGCTTGGACTTCTGAGGGCGGTCGCTCGTGGCCGTAATAATCCCACGCGGCAACCTGCAAATCAGATGAGCCGACGATGCTGCGCGAGCCGATGGCAGACCTATTTTGGGTGGGTGCATAATTGGTATCCACCGTCATGTAGCCGTGATAGTCCACGAGGTCAGAGGCTAGGTCGGGGTTCTCGAAGATCTTGTTCCAGCCGCTGGGGGAATAGATGGCGCCAGCGGTGGGGGAAGAGGTGATGGCATCGAGGAAAAAGTTCTGGTTGGGCAGCCAGACGTTGTCGGCATCCCACCATTGGGTGCCATCGCCCAGGGTTCCTGTCAGCTCCTGGAGATAGGTCCCGGAGGTCTTCGGTTTGAACAGGAAAACCCCATCGGTCAAATCCGATGCGGTCAGCGATGTCCCCTCCATAAGCCCGCTCAGATTGTTGGCAAAATGGACGTTTTTGAGTGTTACATACTGGTCGGTGCCGCTCGCCCCCGGGACTGCGCAGGAAATCGTAAGCCGGAGCGTAAGCCGAATTCTGCGAATCGATCTTCGGAGGACTCAGAGCGCGTATTGTTGACGATCCAGAGGTCGCTGACCACACGAGTCGCTGGATCGTTCGAGTCCGCCACGGTGATGCCGGAACTTCCCCAGAAGATGTTGTTGCGGATGACCGAGTGCGACAGCCCCGGCTCAAGTTTCAGATAGCCGGGTTCGTAGTGTGAATCGAGCGTGCCATCGCTATTCTCGAAGCCATAGACGACGTTGGAGTCGTATACCAGATCAGTTGAAGTCCCGGTATCCCCGCTGTTGTTCAGCGGACCGAGCCAGTTCGATGGCCCTTCGAGCAGGTTGTATTCGGCATAGCCGAATCGGTCATTCTCCAGGCGAAGGGCCGATTTTTTTGAACCAACCTGATCGTGCTGATACCGGAGCGTATTGCCGTAGACTAGCACGTATTCGGTTGGATTGGATGGGTCGGACGAAGGATGGAACCGCATGTCGCTTTCGTACTTGCTGCCGCCATCGGTATTGCCCTGGGCAACGATGTATTTTGCGCTTTGCACGTCGATCATGTAGCCGCTGAGACGGTTGGCCACATCACCCGTGCCGCCGCCGGCGGTGTTGCCCTGGAACAGAATGCCGGACATCGACGTGGTAGAGAGTATCCCATTGATGTTGCCCCATGTGCAATCCGCGACCGCGACATTGCTGCCAGTGAGATCGATCACCTGCGGTGCTTCGAGCTCACCGGCCGTCGGGATGGCGTCACTGGTGAAATGGAGGTCGCGGACCGTGATGTTCTTGCTAGAGCCGTCGAGATGGAAGAACGGGGCGTACTGGCTAGGGCGAGTGCCGCCGGTGAAGTTCAAGATAGGGGCGTCCCCAGTGCCGTAAGATCCCACCAGCACGTTCTGAAGACTGGCTAAACTGATCGATCCGTGCAGGCCGTCCGTGGTCCCGGTCAAGGTGAACGTCTCGCCGCGGTTGAAGTCAAGCTCGATGTTCTGGTTTTGAGGGGAATGCGTGCTGAGGTACTCAAGCTCTGAGATTGGCGCCCGAGAGGCTGTAGGTTCCGCCGGTGCCGTCGCCGCTGTTGGACACCTTGATCGTGTTCAGCGCGGATTCGGCGGTCAGCGAGACGGTCATCGAGTACGTCTGGTAGGTAAAGCTGGAACTGGTTGTCTGGCCGATGACCAGTTGAATGGTTTCCGTGCCGCCGCTGGTGTCATCGTAGATGTGGGCGGCGTTGAAGCCATCGGTCGTGCGATAGGGATCGTTCGGATCATGGATGTTGTCGGGGTCGAAGTTCCAGGTGAAGCGCGAGGTCAGCGAACCGTAGCTGGTAATCTCCTGCTCGTTGAGAAACACGTGAATGGCCGAGCCATAGGGGAAGGTCAGGTCCGCCGACGTAGCCGTGCCGGCGTTGTGTGTGGCGCCATCCGTGCCGAGGAACGAAATTGGGTTGGTTACCGCCGCGGCATTGCTGGCGTCACCGAGGTCACTCGACTCGGTGGAGAAGGGATTGGTCGCGACGACGCGGTAGTAGTAGGTGGTGCTGGGAGCGCGGGTTGTGTCAACGTAGCTGGATTGGCCGCGATTGGCGGTATAGAGCTTTTCGTTGCCGGTGCTGAAGTCGGAACTGGTCGAGCGCCAGACCGAAAAGTTCGCTTCATTGCCGTCGCTCTGGCTGCCCCATTCGATGCCATAGCTGCCGTCGTCGAAGGCATGATACAGCACCGTCGTCGGCTGCGCCGGGGCAGCGCCCGGCGTGCTCACGGTGACGATGTTGCTGGCCATCTGCGAATCGCCATCCGGATTGGTCGCCGTGATGCGGTAGTAGTACGTGTCGTTGCTTGTTGGCGTATCGACGTAGCTCGACAGCGATCCGCTCACCGTGGCCGTGCAGCCGCCGGAGTCGCCGATCCAACCCAGCTTTAGCTGGCTCAGGCCATCGTCTGAAATCCAGCCGCGACTGCGCATCTCATCCGCGGTGATGCCCTGGGTGGCATCGCGGGTTTCGAATCCCGCGGATTCGAGGTCGATCACGTGTTCGGTTCCACCCGAGAACTGGTAGCTCGGGGTGGCGGATGATAGATACTGAACCGTGAGCGTACCGCTGGTTGTGAAGGAGCCGGTGGTGTCGCGGAAGAGGATCGCATCATCCGGCAGGATGACGGTGTAATCGGAGCCGTCCTGCGACACGTCAATGGCCTCGTCCTTACCCATGGCAACGGTAAGACCCTCGCTCGACCACGACGGAAGCTGCAAATCTCCGGCGACCTCGAAACGGATCGCTGGATGCCGCTGCCATGGCGCTGCCCGAAAAGTTGATGGGGGTCTCCATGTCGCTGGGCGTCACGGGGTCGAGCGTCGTGGGGCTGGAAAAATCTTCGCTGGTATCCCGCTGGATGTGATACTCGCTGATGTTGCCGCTGGAATCGCCCCAGGTGAGTTGCACCTTGTCCGGCTGGCCCACATCCCCCGGCATGGCCACCGCGTAGAGCGAATCCGGGGCGGCGGGAAGGACCGCCGGGCTATCGGCGTTGGCGGGGTCCGACCAGGCGGATGATCCCCCGCCGTTGACCGCCTGCACCTGGTAATAGAGTGTTGTGCCGGGAGTTATGCCGGACAGATCGGTGTCGCTGTAGGAGGTGGTGCTGCCGTCCACCTGATATGGGGTCGCATCAGACATGTCGGAGTGGACGGACGGCGCTCGATGTCATACTGGCTGACGTTGTCCTGGGCGTCCCAGGAAACGGTGATGTCCGCCTCCGTGCCGTCGGGGCTGGCCGTGGCGGCGACGTTGGCAGGCGCATCCAACGAAGCGGTGCCCGAGCCCGACACGTTCACCGTGTCCAGCGTCATGCGGGCATCATCGGCGCTGGCGGAAAGAGGCGCGGATGTGCCCTCACCGAGATTGCTGTCGATGGAGCTGTAATCGTCGCCGGTGACGGTGCCGTCGAAGTTGGTGTCGCCCTTGAGAATCGCGATGCCCGCGGGCGGCGTGGTGCCGAGGTTCACATCGATGGGCACGTAATCATCGCCGGTGACCTGTCCGTCCAGGTTGTCATCGCCGAAGTAGGTGTACTTGCCGATGATGGCATTGGAAGTGACCGTGGCCATGCTGCCCGCCGGCCAGTAACTCTTGCCTATCAACGAATTGTCTATCAGCTCCAGAATCGTCGTGCCGTCGCTATTCTGGCCGGCAGTGGAAATGATGCCGGTTTTGCTGTAGTCCCCTGGTGAGGAGGAATAGCCGTCGAAGACCCATTGGCGGAGGGTTGTGAAGTCAGTTGTGGAATCGGGATTCTGCACCACCAGATCGTGATTGTTAGCATCGATGACATCCCGGCTGATCAGGTTGGCATCATTCGCGCGGATCACGTATTGCCCCGTGCCGCTGGTAAAGCTCATCTGCCCCTCAAGATTTGACCACAAGCCCGTGGCCGTCGGGTGGTAGGGGGAGGTGCTGCTGGTGTAGGTATGCGTGGCAAAGGTGCTGCTGGTACTGTCCGTGAGACTCTGGGTGTTGCCATCGCCCCAGTCGATGACGCGGTTGGAGCCAGCCGGCAAGGCAATTATGTAGCTCTGTCCGCCTTTTACGCCCACATCCTGAGGATATAGCGCCCCGGTTGTATCCTGGAACGGACCCATTGCCTCTGCACCCGCCGAAAGCGATGCAAACGGATCAGGAGCAGACGGGCCGATCTGGGCAGTGCTGGAGGAAAGCGCCGCCGGCTTGAGCGCACCGGTGATGCCCGCTAACCGATCGACGGCGTTGCGGCCGTCGGCATCGTATTCGTAGCCCCTGGTGCCTGAGCCATCGAGGGCGTCGCCGGTGACGTGAATGCGGCCATCGGTGAGGACGGATGCGACGATGCCGAAGCCTGGATTCCTGCCCACGTCGGTGAGCAGCTTGCCATTATCGGCGAAGGTGGAATCGAGCGTGCCATCGGGGTTGACGTGCCAGGACGACCTGATAGGTGCCGCTGGCGTTGGTCAGGCCGAAGAGCAGGATCTTTCCATCGGGACGCAGGTCGGCATTGAGCAGCATGTCCGAGGGCGTGCCGAAATCGATGCTCGCCTGGCCATCTCCGCCGCCGAAGGAGCGGTCGAGCGTGCCGTTGGCGTTGTACTTAGCCAGGGCGAAGTCCGTGCCGGCATATCCTGCCTCAATGCGGTCACCGTTGGCCAGGACAAGCTCACGGACTACATTTGCGCCTGAGGAGGGCCACGGATACGCCCCGTACACTGTCGGCGCGGTGGTCACGGGCAGGTTGCGGGTGGTATATGCGGTGAGTTGCTCTTCAACCGAGCTGGATGCGGTCAGCGGCGAGACGCTTAGAAGCTGACGGCGCTCCAGCATCTCACAAAGAACCCCGGTCGCACGAGAAATGACCGCATATTTGCGCGGCACGTTTCGCGTTGCCTACCCTTGTCATACCTACCTCCCGTATTTTGAGATGAGCGGAACCCACACCCCGAATAACCCGAACTACCCCGAGGCGTGCTTGATTATCAATATCGATATCTCCAACACAATGCAACTAAAAAACGCAGATCATCCATTTTGCGTAAAGTCACATGGGCTCGTGACGCGTTGCCCATGCGTTCTCATGCGGTTTGTGATTGACCGGCGGGCCGGCAGATCTTGCGGGCATGGCCGAGCGTGCGTCCGCCTGGAGCGCAGGGCTTCATCCCGATGGGTATGGCTGACGAATGGGGATCCGTTCGGGCAGGCGGCGCGGGGGGCTGGCAACTGCACCGGTGAGCCGCAAGGTTGTGCTGGAGGCGGGGGGACGCCTGGCGGGCGGAGGCGGATGGGAAACCTGGTTTTGCGTTTCTTTGACGTGCGGGAGCAGGGGGCGGTCGGGGATGGCAAGACGCTGGATGCGGCGGTGGTCATTCTGGAGGGGGTAACCTTTGGCCGCTTTTGCCGCTACGACAAATTGTCATGTTCGGACCACCATGTCGTCAGATCGGGCAAAAACGGGGTCGGCGGCCGGGTGGGGAGGGTACGGTACTACAACGGTGAGAGTACGGTGTGAGTCGGGAGCCGAATCGGACGCAACACAGGAGCACAACATCCTGTGTTTCCGTGTTTTCACGGACGGGCTCGGGGCCGGATTGCCTGGATGAGAAGGGCCGTGGCCGTGCCCTTTCGGGCCCATTGCGGGGTGCGGAAAGTGCATAAGACGCTATAGAGCGTGTCGTGGCACCCGGCGACGGCATGTAAAGTGCATAACACCCTATGGAAAGCTGCTCTGCCACACGCGGGCAGGCATGCTACCTGAGCATTCAAGCGGAATTATAAGCAATCAGGGTGACTGGATTTGAACCAGCGACCTTCTGGACCCAAAATCTCTCCCGGCTCATCCAAAACGGGCCGAAACCCCTTGATTTTTCGGGATTTTATCACATTCGGGGGAACTTGTAACTAACTCACCGATATACGCGTTTTTCGCCGGATTTCGGGGGGTGACGTATACCGGTATACGTCATTCCGGGTGCGGGGCGGATCATCCACGGGGGGTGGTTTTCGGCATCAATTCGGCGGGTTGAATCCGGAGGGCCAACGCCAGCCGTCGGATCGTTTCCAGCCGGACCGTCCGGCGCCCCCGCTCAATCAACGAGATGGCCGTGCGGTGGAGGTTGGCCGCATCCGCCAACTCCTCCTGAGACATGCCCCGGCGCTCGCGCCACCGCCGCACGTTCGCTCCGAAATCGCTGACAAATTTGCTGTCCCGCACAAGTTGCCAATCGTGGCGGGCTCAGCACAATGATTACACAGACAATGCGCAACACATCGGGTGCCGCGCACTGGACTGCGGGCTTGACGGGGAGCTTCGATGTCGCTGAAGAAATGCCGCGAGTGTGGATACATGATCAGTTCGCGGGCGAAGGCCTGCCCCCGATGCGGTGCGCCGCCGCCACAAGAGATTTCGCAGGGATGCGGATGCCTGATAATTCTGCTTACGGTTGTTGGCGTGGGTTATGTCGTCAATCACTTGGACCGCCCATCAACCGTCGGTCAATCGTCATCCCCGAGACCCACCGCGGCGACACAAGCCACGTCAGCAACGCCATCCAACTCGTCCACCCCGTCTGCACCATCGATGCCACGGTCGGTCGGCACTGGGGGGATCGCGGTGCTCCGTTATGATTCCGGGGACGTGAATGACGTGTTCGTGGCGGTCACGGAAGATGCCCGTGATCGGTTTGTGCAACTGGCGTCAGCGCACGACCGCGAAGGAGCGGCGCAAATGGTCTTGGCCGGGAAGCTGTTCATTGTGCCTGTCGGCACCCGATGCCGGGTAATCGATCCGGGGGTATTCACGTACGAGGTTCGGATTCTTGATGGAGCACACCAGGGACAGTCGGGTTTCGTGGACGCCGAATTCGTGAAGCCGAACTAACGAATCTCTCGGACGCTACGCGCGTCCGTGCTTCGCCAACTTTGAGTTCCAAGGGACACGGCCCCATCAATAACCGGAACCGCTGCCGTATGCGGGAGTCGAGTTCGAGAGATCGCCCGGATATCGTAAGACGGTCATCGACACTGCCTTCCCGTAATAGGTGTTGCCATAGCCATCGACACCAGTTAGTGGATGCCCCCATTGGCCGATGACGACTGCGTCGCCACCGAGTTCCCTCGCCTTTTTCTCAGCGTCCTCTATCACGGACTTCCAAGCTGCCGCCGGTGCGCCCTGCGTGTCAATTCGGCCAATCACCGTTGCCCCCGCCGGCACTTGGTCTGGTCGCTTCGCGTTCGGAAATGATTGGAGGACTATGACGGGTGCCTCGACGGGAACGTATACATCGATCAGGTAATCGCTCGGCCGCGGCGGGTACGTCCGCCCACCCACGGGCACGAAAGTCGAACTAACGCAGCCGACTCCAACCACGAAAAGAAGCGTCGTTGCTATCCATTCCCGCATAGCTCCTCCTATAGAAGTGAAAGGCCAGTCCCTTGCGAACTATAATAGCGACCTCATGCGGCAACGCAACTCCCAACTGCTGGGATCACACCAACGGGCGGGGAACCACTTCGGGTGTGCCACGCGCTAAACACGGCATTCGATTTCTAACTTGTGAAATCGTTGAAGATTTCACGGCATTGGGTGTGCGTCGTGCCTTCTTCGGTGTGGATCGTGCGCATGCGGTGCTCTTGGGCGGGATTACGGGGTTGGATGGATTGCCCAATCGCCCATTCCAACGACCGGATCAGCAACGCCGCCGCGTCCATGTCCCCGTCGATGGCCATTGCCAACAACCGGTGAACCACGCGCCGGAACATTGCCGGGGTGATGGTGTCGTGGAATGCTTTCATCCGTTCGGCTTGTAGGTGTGCTTCGGTCATAGGAAATACTCGTTGGGGTCGTACACGTCCTCGAAGCCTGCCGGTTCATCGATGACCGCCACGCGGCCTAAACACCGCTCCAACACCGTCCGGGCTGCCGCCACGTCACCTCGACATCCGGCCTCGATCATGCGGCGGATCAATCGCCGGATATCGGTCGGGGTCACTTCCTGCTCCAACGCTTGCGTCCATTCCGCTCGCGGGGCTCGACGGCCAACAGCCGCTCGGTTCCCTCGGGTGAACCTTCCATTGGCGCCATGATTGCTCGCACCGTTCCCACCGTCCAAACGGCTGATGGCTCGTGGATGTAACCGGTTGCGTTTCATCTGAAATTGCGGACCGGGTCGCGGGGCGGCCAATCCCGCGACCCGGTGTGAGCGCCGTTCAGGATGCCGGCGCCTCAACTGAAATGCGGCGGGACAACTTTGGTGATGCCCAACAACTTACGGGCCTGGGCGCTGTTGGCCGCGTACACACCCGCCGCCTGTCGCAACGTTTCCAACCGGCCAAACTGGGCCGGGAATTTCTTCCGCAAAAACAATTCACGGGCCTCCGCGAACTTGCTCTCGCTCACCAACGGTCTGATGTTCTTCAACGGATCATGCTCGATTGCGGCCAACACTTCCCCATCGCCGGCGTTGGCGGCCTGGATCGCGATTGCCTCGCGTTCGACCTGGGGCATGGGTCTGATCTCATCCCGGATCTCCTTCCACCGAAGGCTGACGGTAGGATTGTCACGGGAGGGGGCCGGGATGGTCGTGGGCAATTCGGCTTGGGCTGCGCTCGATGTCCTGCTGCAACTTCGGATTCGCCTCTTCCGCATCCAACTGCTTGCCCACCTTCCGTTTCAATTCGGCGATCCGGTCAGCTTTACCGATCTTGCTCAAACCGGGATCAGATTCGATCTTGCCGATCTCTGCCTTGGTGTTCCGGATCAACGTGTCCAATCGCTCGGCCTGGGCATCGAAAATTTCCCCTGCTACTTCGCGGATGGTGGGGGCCAACAATTGGCCTGCCATGAACCCGTGCGCGGGGGCGATGACCGGCGGGGCGATGACGGGATTTACTGTGGTCATGATTCCTACCTCTCAATCTGAATCGACATCGACCCCGATCAACGCCGCCAATTGACGGCATAGCCGGGCGATCTGTGCGGTTCGATTCAAACCCAGTTGCACATCCACCACTTGCTCAACAACGCGACTCAAACACAAACCTCGCTGCTCAGCTTCGCGCTCGATCAACCTTACGGTGGACTGTGACAACGAAAATGTGTGGCGCTCTCGTGCCATCGGGATGAACGTAATACGTTTTCCTCCGATGTCACTGGAACGGACTTATTTTGTGTGTGGTGTGGTCGGCGGGCGTGGCCAATTCAATCATCGTGGGGGTGGTCTGGTATTAATCATAATAATGTGTTGCGGGTGTGCGATGGTTCATTAACCCCCACCTTGATACCTAATTTGGTCCAATCCACTACATGCAATTCAGGTGCTTCGTACAGTCCCGCCTTGTACATCCTCTTGAATACACCTGCTCGCCGCCACTCGCGTTCACGTCGCAATGCGGTGGAATGGTGACACCTGCTGCGCCGCTCCGCTGCTAATCGACCACTCCTTGTCGCGAACAGGATTGCCGCCATGCACGGGCGGTCCGATTTTCGGGGTCTGCCGCCGCCTAGGAAATGCCGGTTGTGATGCTTGGGAACCAGGGGAAAAATCTTCTCCCATAACGCATCCGACAATTGCGGATGATCCGGCTCCTCCGCATCGGCCCTACTGAAAACTCCGCCTTTGCGCCAAGGGATCAACCACGGCCACTTCTTCATGTGCGTGAATACCGCCTGGCCGGGTGCTAGCTTGAATGGTCGCTTCTCAGTGTATGCCCATGCCTCCGCGATCCGAATCCTTCGCCCTCCAATGTACCCATCTGAAAAACCCTTCCACGATTCGTTCCACCCCCGCCGCTTCGCTTCCTCGCGATACTTTCGCCCACAAACCGCCGGGTCCAGATCGATACCCTTGAACACCGCCTGCCAGAATGCTTGATGATCGACCCGCAACGTGTCGCCGATCGTGCTGATGCCATTTTCCCGTAAAGCGTTTCGGGACATTCGTACTTCGATGTGTACACAGGGCTTGCCGCCGACCTTCTGGTCGGCCTTGTCATCGCTGTACATGACGAACCGCGCTGGCTCGTCTTTGGCTTGGAAATACCGGGTGTTGTTTTTGTCACACGGATGCTTGGCGTCCAACTCGCTGAACAGCCAAACCAGGTGGTTGTCCAGCTCGTGGCGGGCCTCCTTCTTCGCTGCCGCCGAAGCAAAGACGAGATTCATCGCCAATTCCGCATACGTGACCACGTGCTGACGGTCGCCGATGATTGCCGCGATCTTCTGCACGCTTGGCGGGGGGGCTCCAAACACATCAACCCGTTGCCGGTTGTCCTCGTCCGTGATTTTGATCTCGCGAACTCCGGATACCCGCTTCAACTGCGCACGTTGCTGCGGCCTCAACGAGACTTTCAATCGCAGTCGGTCGAATTCAAAATGCCGTGTCTGCCCTGTGACACGGGCTACCTTTGGTTGCGGTGCCTTGGCCGCTTTGGTTAGGAAAGGGAAAATGCGGATATCGCTGGTATGATTCACCGGTTCTGATCCTTTCGCCCACGTCCGACTCTCAAATCGACGTGGGCGAATTTTGTTTTAACCGCGAATCGCTACCTCTCAACCCCTTGCAATTTGGGAATGGTGTGTCAAAAACTTAGCCTTCGCCATTGCATCGAATCCTCGGGGCTGAACAATTCGCCGTGGCGCCCTGCTTCTCCCGTCCTGCCATCCGTCGCGTAAATGTTCTCGTATCTGGCCTGCAACAACGTACCTAACCGATTTTGGTACTCCACGTTTCCCGTGACGATGATCTGGTGGTCCAAATCGTTCTCCCGCACGGACTCGTTGGAAAAACTCGCCGTATCGGGCCGGCGCAAAATACCCTTCACCAATTCTCGCGTCTCCGCCATCTTGTCTTCGTACCCGGTGCTGGCCACCGGTCGCTCGTGATCCCGTTCCCGAACCAATGGCATCGCACAACCGCTAATCAATACCATCGCTAAACACAATCCAATGCATCGCAACATGCTCACTCCTTTCCCTTCTCGGATAGGGAAACTGTAACGACAGGTGGTGCGGCACCGCGAATACGCTGATTGTTTTCAACACGCCGGTGCTTACGCACGGCCTAGGGACGCCGGGACCTCGGCTTCCATTCCCGATATGGCTCGAATCGCTCCGGGTCCGGCGGGGTCCACTCATCGTCTTCGCCGGCATCGGTGACACCGCCATTGGGGTTGTAGGTGATCCACCACGGCGAAAATCCCTCGATGCGTAAAGCCAGAAGGTAATCCTTCACGCGCTCCACAATCATTGGATGGTCGGTAAATCCCTCCAACACCTGCGACTCGATTCCATGCTCCAGAATTGCGGGAATGCGACACCGTACGGTGGGATCGTCACGCTCCAGGCCAAGATAGACGTAGGGGAGGTTGTAATACTCGATTAACTTCTGCTCGGCGGGTGGGCGGGCGACGTTGCCGTTACTGAACGAGATGATGATTCTGGGCCACTTGTTCTCGTATGCCCACCGGACCTCCGTGACCCAACCCAGGGATGGGTGCAGGAACCCTTCCATTACGATCTCCTCGCTGTGCCGCTGATGACGCCCATGGCGCGTTCACTCGCTGCCGTTGGGATACCTATTGTACCGCTGGTTGGGAACGGGCTCCCGCATGGGTGCTCCGTAGCGGCCCTCCCGCAAAAAGCCTCGTACGGAGATCGGCCGAGGGTACCCCGGACCGGTTGCGACGAGGAAAACGCAGGAGGAGGCCGTTTACGGCCCCGCAATCGGATTACCCGATTCCCGCCACCTTCAACCGGACCCGAGCGACCGTCTTTCGCCGTTCGCGCCGGGCCGGGCTTTCGGTTCGGGGTCGAGGGGCAAGTTCCGCTGGCGGATGGAAATGTTCCATGTCCGCCGCCGCCAACTCCTCGAAGAACGACGCGACATTGGCGCGGGTGGTGTACAGGCGGTTGCCCACGCGGATGGTCTTGAGGAAAACCCGCCGACCCGAGCGGGCCTTGGTGCCTTGTCGCATGTACCGCCACATGCTCATGGGGCTGACGGGAACGGGTGCCGCGGCTGCCGCCTCGGCGACGGTGATGAATTCGTTGCTGGTGTTCATGCACCACCATACAAACGAGTTTTTCACGGCTTTCGTTTCGTTTCACGTTTCGCATCAACCCACCTTGGCCATGACCTGTTTGGCCGCTTCGATATTCTTCTCCGCGTAAATCTGCGTGGCGGTCAAAGTCCGGTGCCCGAGGATCACCTGCGCCACTTCCAAACCGAATTCCTTACGCAGCCGCGTGGCGGCGCTGTGGCGGACTTGATGGGGCGTCCAGCGGTGCTGTTTCCGCCATGCCTTCGATTCGGCACGCTGCTCGGGGGTCAATCTGGCGGCCCATTCGGAACGTGTCTCGCCTTTCCGTCGGGCCAGGTGCTGGGGCAGGGGGAAGGCGATTTCACATGCGTACTGGATTGCCCGTCGGTAGCTGCCGGGTGTGAAATGATCACCTGCCCGTGCGCCGCGGACGGGAACGGTGCTGCCGCTGGTAGCGCAGGACGTGCGAGGGGTACAAAGGCGTTTTCCGGTTTTCGCGGCGTCGCTGCCGGTGCCACTCCACGGCTTCGCGGGGCTCGAACACGTACCGCTTCGGGTCCAGCTTACGAAACGGACTGATGATCTGCTGGGCCTTGGGGCCGAGGGGAATCAGCCGTTGATGATCCTCGCCGTGGTGCTCGGTTTTGTGGTGCGCTGGCCGGTAAATCCACGGCTGCCCGCTGGTGTCGATGTCCGCTCCCCGCATCATGCAAATTTCGCCGGGGCGCATGCCCGTCAAAAGGTGAAGTTCGATCATCGCCTTGATCGGCGGGGCCACATGCTCAAGGACGGCCTCAACTGAATCATCCCGGACCGGACGGACGGGCGGCAAATCGCGGGCATCGCATCGGCCCTTCTTCAAACCCTTCACAGCCTCCAGCCCGTGGTGGATGTCGGGCGGGATCAACTCGTCCTCGGTTGCCCACGCGAACATCCGCTTGATGCGCTGCACCATCTGATTGATTGTGCGCCGGCACCAGTTGCGCTGGACCATGGCTTCGCGGACCGCCTTCAACTTGAGCGGACTGAAATCGGATGCGGGCAGGTCCCCGTACAATTTCACCAGCGGCCCCATCGCCCGCTTCACCAAATACAACTCGCTGGTTTCCGATCCGTCCGCGTTGCGGTAATACCCGCTGGCGTAAGTCCAGTATCGATCCACCAGCTCCACGATGGACAACTCATCGGATTCCGCGACCGGGGCGTGTCCGCCGCCGGCTTCCCATTCGGCGATGATGGCCGCGTATTTTTTCAGGCTGGCGGCGCTGTTGTACTTGCCGAGGTACGTGCGCTGACCGTCGATCTCGACGAAAGCCAGGGGATACGTGCCGGTGCGTTTTTGCTTGCGATAACCGGGCTTGGTGACGGTGCGTGACATCTCGGTGCTCCCTTCGCCAAACCATACAAGTGAGCCCGTGGGCATATACCGGTATACGTTTGGCGCTGCGGGGACCGGCCCCGGTTGCCACGCGGCGAACCGTCAATCTCATTCGGATTTTCCGGGGGATTTTGAAAATCAGGGTGACTGGATTTGAACCAGCGACCTTCTGGACCCAAACCAGACGCTCTACCAAACTGAGCTACACCCTGGCGCCCGCTTTGTACCCGATTGAGCGGGCTGTCGCCATGGTGGGAGTATAGGCGGGATTTTCGGGGAATTACGGAAGAATCCGGCGGGACCGGGCCGATTGGATATTTGACAGACCGCTCCTGTATGGTAGCTTGTGCTTTGTGATGGCTCATTCCACGAAGTTTGGGTTCTGGTTTAGCGGCTATTTTTATCCGCCCGGAGACTTTGCGTTCTGAGCCAGCGAGATTAGCGATGGAATCAACGGCCTCAGGACGCGGTCCTGGGGCTTTTTTTATGGTTTGTCGTGGTCGTGAAAATGAGGAGCTGACGATGTACCGGCTTGGCATGTTTAACTGGTTCGGAGGTCCGCAATGATCGTCGTCATGAAGCCGGGCGCAAGCCCGCAGGAAGTTGAACACGTCGTCAACCTGGTGCGTGAAATGGGATGCAAAGACCACGTCATCGTTGGAACCGAACGAACCGTCGTCGCGGTGATTGGCGACGACCGCCACAAGGACCGCAGCCGCTTCGAGACGATTGATGCGGTGGAGAAGGTGGTGCCGATCCTGGCGCCTTACAAGATGGCATCGGTCGAGGTGAAGAAAGAGCGCACGACCGTGCCGCTGGGGAAGGCGGGGGCGATCGGCGGGAAGAAGATCGGCGTCATCGCCGGGCCTTGCAGCGTGGAGGATAAGACGCATCTACTGGAGGTTGCGCATGCGGTGAAGGAAGCGGGGGCGGTGGCGCTGCGGGGCGGGGCGTTCAAGCCGCGGACCAGTCCGTATGCGTTCCAGGGGCTGGCAGAGGAGGGGCTGAAGTACCTGGCCGAGGCGCGCCAGAAGACGGGGCTGGCGATCGTAACGGAAGTCATGAGCATCGAGCAGATCGACGTTCTGCGTGGAATATGCGGACGTGCTCCAGATCGGGGCGCGGAACATGCAGAACTTCAATCTGCTGGCGAAAGTGGGCGAGCAGCCCAGGCCGGTGCTGCTGAAGCGCGGGATGTGCGCTACGCTCGAGGAATTCCTGCTGGCGGCGGAATACATCCTGGCGCGGGGGAATCAGCAGGTGATGCTGTGCGAGCGGGGGATTCGGACGTTCGAGGATTACGTACGGAACACGCTGCCGCTGGCGATCGTGCCGGAATTGCACCGGCGGAGCCACCTGCCGGTGCTGGTGGACCCGAGCCATGGGACGGGCAAGAGCTACCTGGTGGAAAGCATGTGCAAGGCCAGCGTGGCGGCAGGATGCGACGGCCTGATCATCGAGGTGCACAACGATCCGGAGCACGCGATGACCGACGGGGCGCAGTCGCTGACGCCGAAGCAGTTCGAGCAGATGATGAAGGCGATCAAGCGGATCGCGCTCGCAGTGGATCGGGAAATGTGATTTGGGGAAGACACGAAGGGCCCCGTTCGACAATTTCACGGCATGCTTCGGCACATAGGCGCGGAGGGAAGAGGAAAAGGATGAATGAGCAAGGCGATCGGAGACCTGCCCCGTGTGAAGATGGGCGGTTTGGCGAAGTCAAGGCCTGAACTTCGCGCAATGGGGACAGGTCACATCACATCGAGACAGGACGCGAGGCGGGCGGGTCAATCGCAGGGGGGGTAGAATCGCGGGAAATGTCCCTCAACTCTGAAATCGCTGAACTCTTCGCCCAGATGGCCGCCCTGATGGAACTCAAGGGCGAGAACCTCTTCAAGGTCATCGCCTTCCAGAAGGTCAGCCGGATTGTCCGCGAGTTCAACATCGATTTCCGCAAGTGTTGTGAGGAGGGAACCCTTGGCGAGATCGAGGGCATCGGCAAATCCAGCCAGCGGATCATTGAAGAATATATCAAGACGGGGAAAAGCTCGGATTTTCAGGACCTCGCCGCCAGCGTCCCGTCCGGCCTCATCCCGCTTTTGACCATTGAGGGCCTCGGCCCCAAGACCATCAACCTGCTCTGGAAGCAGTGCCACATCACCAGCCTCGAAGAACTGGAGAAATCCATCGCCACCGGTGGGCTTGCCGGCATCAAAGGGATGGGCGAGAAGAAAATCCAGAATATTCAGCACGGCATTGAGGCCTACAAAGCCCGCGGGGCGGGGGGGGCGGTTCGCACCGGCATCGTCGAAGCCCTCGTACCCGCCGAGGAGTTGCTCGCGGAGGTGCGCAAGATCCCCGGCGTCACCAAAGCCGAAATCGCCGGCTCACTCCGGCGAAGAAAAGAAACCATAGGCGATGTGGACATCGTCTCGGCTACCAGTGATGCCTCCGCCGGCGAATCCATCACCGCAGCCTTCGTCAAGCTCAAAGGCATCATCCACGTTCTCGGCCAGGGTCCAACCAAAGCGAGCGTCAAAATCGCCAACGGCATGCAAGTCGATCTTCGCATCGTTCCCGAGGAGAACTACGGGGCTGCGCTGCTCTACTTCACCGGCTCGAAGGAGCACAACGTCAAGATTCGCGGCCTGGCGCAGAAGAAAAGGATGACACTCAACGAGTGGGGCCTCTACAAGCTCGCCGAATATGACAAGGCCAAGAAGGAGACCGCCAAACCGCCGCCCATCAAGCCCGTGGCCAGCCGCAGTGAAGAGGAGATCTACGCCAAGCTCGCCCTCGAATTCGTCGAACCCGAAATGCGCGAAGACCGCGGCGAAGTCGAGTTGGCATTGCTGAAGAAGCTCCCGCACCTGATTGCCGTCAAAAACCTCCGCGGCGATCTGCATACTCACACCAACGCTTCTGATGGCACCGCCACGATCGAAGAGATGGCCCTTGCCGCCAAGGCACTGGGCTACGAATACCTCGCCATCACCGATCACTCCAAGGCCATGGCGATGGCCAAGGGCCTTTCGGTCGAGCGTCTGATCAAGCACGCCGCTGCCGTGCGCAAACTCAGCGACAAGCTCAAGGGCATCACGCTGCTGGCCGGCACCGAGTGCGACATCCTCGCCGATGGGCGGATGGATTACGAAGACGAGGTGCTCAAGGAACTCGACATCGTCATCGCCAGCCCGCACGTCTCGCTCAAGCAGGACGCGACCAAAGCCACTGACCGCCTGCTCCGTGCCATCGAGAATCCTTACGTCAACGTCATTGGCCATCCCACCGGCCGCCTGATCAATCGCCGCGAAGGTCTGCCTCTCGACATGCAGCGCATCTTCAAAGCCGCCGCCGAGACCGGCACCGCCCTTGAGATCAACGCCGGCTATCCCCGCCTGGATCTGAACGATATCAACGCCAGCGCCGCCCGCGAAGCCGACTGCGTGCTGGCCATCGACACCGACGCGCACAGCACTGCCGAGCTGGAGACTATCCGCCAGGGCCTCTGGGTCGCCCGCCGCGCCTGGCTTGCGCCGAAATACGTCATCAACACCTGGCCGCTGGCGAAACTTCGGGACTTTGTCCGCGTCAAAAGGCCGAGATAAGCAATACAGCAGATCTGCCGCCGATCCCCGTCGTCGGCAGCAGTTTCATGCGACATCCAGAACCGCTTTCGTTACAATTCCACCGGAATGGCCAAGATCATCAAGTGTCCGACTTGCGGGTCCCCCATTCAAGTCAGCCCGCAATCCATCGGACAAGTCGTCAAATGCCCTGGGTGTGGGAAGGGCATCAAGTTGGTCGCCAAGAAGTCGGCTTCATCCGCTTCGGGGGCGTCTTCCAGTACCCGCGCGCCTTCAAACGCGTCGCGCAACACCTCTTCCATGTCGGGGAGCATGAACGAGACCTACCGCTCGATCATGGGCGAACCGGTCACACAGGATGGCCCCCCCGCGATCGACGGCGGGTGCGCCGCCTGCGGCAAGCTCGTCGATGAGGCCGATCTCGTGGACGACGACGGCCATCTCGTCTGCAAGGAATGCGCCATCGCCGCCGCGGCCGATCGTCATTCCGGCGAAGGGGCCATCGGCTACGCGCCCCCCGCCTACATTCCGACGAAGCGCGGCAAGATGATCAACTTCACTCCGATGTTCTTTGTCTTCTGCTTTTTCGCCCTCGTTTGGGGAGGAACCCAGATCTACCTGAACCTGGTTCCCCTTCGCAGGGGCACGAAGATCATCGCCGAAGGTTCGGTTGTCAGAACGCCTCATATCCCGACGCTCGCTCCCACGACCGAGCCTGCCGAAGCGCCAACCACGAAGCCCGCCGAGACAGCCGAAACGACCCAGCCATCTCCCACCGACGCTTCGGCCGCTGCCGAAGACGCTTGGGAAAAGCAGAATAAGGAGAACATCGAGTCCCGATTCCGCCAGGCCAAGAAGCTCGCCGACAGCGGCAGCCGCAAGGAAGCCATTCGCGTCTACAGCGACGCCATCGCGCTCGTGGGTGATCGCACCCTCCAGGATCCGGATCTCTCCGACCAATATGCCTTCGCCGTCAGCGAACGGCAGCATTTGCAGGAACTCGAGTCCCATCCGCCCGAACCCGCGCCGCCGACCACCGCTCCCGAAGCATCGGTCGCGGGAACGCCGGGCGAAGCTCCTGCCGCAACGCAGCCATCCACGGAGCCAGTACTTCCCCAGGATCCCGTCCTGCTTGCCCTCGTCCGGCTCAAAGAAGGCGACTACGCCACAGCCCGGCGGCTTCTGGACAACATCCGCGCCCAGGCCGTCGCCGCCAATTCCCTTGGTGCGCTGCCGCGCCTCGCCACGATTCTCGATGGCATCGCCGCGGCATCCATCGGCATGGGCAAGCCCGAGCTCGGCAAGTACGCCGCCGATCTTGCCTACAAGCGCGGCTTCCGTTCGCGCTCGCTGATCCTCAACCGCGCCATGATCCACCTAACCGTTCCCACCAACGCTTGGGACATCTACGAGACCAGCGTAAGCGTCAGAACTCTTCTGGAATCCAGGGCTGACGACGACTTGGCCTCCACGATATATGGCATGCTGATTGAGCGTATGGACGGAATGGTCCTCAGCACCGCGGCCGATCGTGCAAAGGTCCAGGAAGCCCACCAGTTCCTCGACAGCTACAACAGTGGCATGGCGCAGAAGCACCCCGGCCAGAAGAAATGGGGCAGCGAATGGCTGCCCGCGGATCGCGTCGACAATTATCGCATTCTTAAGGGAACTCCCCAGGAAACCGCCGCTCTCACCCTCGCGCCAGCTTGCAGTCGCCAAAGGTCGCGCCCGTGTACTTACCTCGCAGATTGAGCAAGGGCACCGCGCCAATCTCGATGTATCCAGCTTTCAGAGCCAACTCGATCAGACGAACAGCCAGATCGAAAAGCTCAAGGCCCAGGTCGAAGCCTCCAAGAGTTCCTACTATCCGCCGCAGTGGCCGGAGTTCTTCCAGCCCGTCCTCCCCGACGACAACTGATGCGTCGCGCAGCGCAAAAATAAAGCGGACCGGAGGGGAGCCACCGCCGCCGGTCCACTGTTCATGAATATCGTTGTGAAGAAAGATAACGCGCGTTACGACACCGTCAATACATCACGTCAAAGAATCTCGCAACGTCCATTTTCATTTTTCCTCCATCAGCGTGCCAAGTAGAGGCGCGATCTGATTCCAGATCGCTGGGTCGCGCGACGCAAAGACGATGTTCGTCTTCAGCCAGTCGATTGGGTTGCCGATGTCGTGGCGCTTCCCGCGCAGAACGATCCCATGAATCGCTTCGCGCGAGAGCAAGAGCTTCAGCGCATCGGTCAGTTGAATCTCCCCCAGCGCCCCGGCGCCACGCGATCCAGGCACTCGAACACGCCCGGCGTCAGCACATAGCGAGCCGCGATCGCCAGCCGGCTTGGCGTTTCCTCCGGCCGTGGTTTCTCGACCAGCGAATTGATTTTGAAAAGCCCGTCATCAATCGGCGTCCCGCCAATTATCCCGTACCGGCTCACCTTTTCGATCGGCACCTCTTCCAGTCCGATAACCGCCGTCCCGAGCCTCCGATGCGCGTCCATCAACTGGCTGGAAGGCGATTCACCGCTGAACACCGCATCCCCCAGCATGCATAAGAACGCTTCATCACCGACGGCCGCCCGCGCCTGTGCCACCGCATGCCCCAGCCCGCGTTGCTCGAGTTGGTCAACGGCCCGCACGCGGATGCGCTGTGCCAGGTTCCGCACTGATTCCAGTAGTTTTTCCTTTCTCCCGCGCCGAAGTCGCTCCTCCAGCGCCTCGTCGATCTGAAAATGATGCTCCACCGCCCGCTTGGCCGGCGAACTGACCAGAATCACATCCGTGACCCCCGCTTCCGCCGCCTCCTCAACCACATACTGGATCGTCGGCCGATCCAGGATCGGCAGAAGCTCCTTGGCAACCGCCTTCGCCGCCGGCAGCATCCGAGTCCCCAGCCCCGCCGCGGGTATGACAGCTTTTCGGATCATGTCTCGTAGATCAGCGGCCGCAGCACCGTACACCGCAACTCCCCAAGCGTATCGACCAGGTCTTGGTACTGCCTGCCGTCGCGATAAAGTCCGATGATCGCTCCTCCGCTTCCCGCGAACTTCGCGCTCGCACCCGTCGCCCGCGCCACCTCGACCATTCTCAAATTCTCCGGCGCCACCGGCATGATCTTTCGCCGCAGGTCGAAGTTCTCGTTGATCACGTTCCCCAACTCCTTCCAGTCCGCGGCGAGCAGTGCCGCCCGTCCCCGGTCGGTCAGTTCGCGATACTGCTGCATCGCTCCGACCACCGTGGCATCACCGCGGTTGAATAGCTCACGCAGATTGCGATGCGGGATGTCGCTCACCTCCGCCCGGTCCGGATCATACGCCACATAAAGTGGCGGCATCTTCTCCGGATGCAGCTCCTCGTAATTCCCATATCCGCGTTCCTCGACCAGCGTCCGATCGAAGTCCATGTAAACGATCCCCTCGTACGTCTGGATCACGCGATCCTGCAGACCCGCCTGAATCCCGAGTTCCTCCTTCTCCGCCGACAGGATCAACCCCGGCATCAGGTGTTTGGGCACCTGCACGCCATAGAAATCCATCAGCGCCCGTAGCGTCGCAGTAATGATCGCGCTGCTCCCGGCGAGCCCCACCAGTCGCGGAATGTCCGTTTCGAAACCGATGGTGAAATTCCCATCATGCAGGGGATGTTCGTGCTGCCGGCAATAGTCATGAAACTTCTTGACGATTGCCTTGATCAGCCGCAGTCCGCCGTAGTATCCGTGCAGCCGTACGTCGCGGAGGAATTCGCCCACGGATTCGAAGACTGCCAGGTCCCCGTGCGTCGGCACGATCTCAAAATGCGGGCTCTCCCAGAGCTGCACCGTTGCTTTGAAGTTTCGGATGACAAACGAAATGGTCTTGCCGAAATACCCGTCGGAGGGATTGCCGACCAGTCCCGCCCGGGCATAAGCGTGGGTGGTGATGATCATGATGCCTCTCCGATGCCGAGCAGCCCCGGATCGATCTCCATTCGCACCGGCACCCCCGTCCGCGCATCAGCCCCCAACACCGCTACCAGTGCCTTCCCCGCCTCCGTCAGACGCCCCGCGCCACATACTCGCCCATCTCCGGCTCCACGCGAATGCCGTAATGCGCCAGGATTCTTCTCCGAACCTCCGCTCCATCCATCGGAGCCTCCTTCGTTGAACCCGATATGATAACGCTAAGGCAGCAGGGGGGCGACGCCCGCGACACGGCTCAATTGACGCACTCTCCCCTTGGCGATATTGCTAAACCCATGATCCCCATCCGCGCGCTGGTCTTGCAGGATCCGCTTCACCACCACGATGCCACCGGCGGCCACGCCATCGTCTCGGCCCTGCGGTCCGGCGGCATCGATGCGACGCTGAGCGAATCTGTCCCGGATGTCATGTCGCTTGCCGCCAATGGTTTCAATCTGCTGGCCATTTATACGCAGAATGACACCTTCGACGCCCAACAGGTCAGCGCCATGCGATCGTTCGCGTCCGATGGCAACGGCATTCTCGGCATCCACTCCGCCACCGCCACCAACAAGAAAGACGATGATTACGCCAAACTCATCGGCGCCCGCTTCATTGGCCACGGCCCGGTCGTGGAGTTTGCCGTGACGGTTTCCAATCCCGACCACCCGATCGTCAAGGGAATCTCCGACTTTCGCGTTACCGATGAGTTGTACCGCCTGAAGGCGTTCGATGATTTCGACGTCTTTCTCACCACCGTATCGGACGGCCAGCAGCATCCACTCGGATACATCAAGCCCGAAGGCCGTGGCCGCGTTGTCTACCTAGCCAATGGCCACGACCTCGCTCGCTCAACTATCCCACCGTGCGCGAACTGATCATCCTGCGCCGCGCGATATGCGGTCGACTCGCTGTAGATTTCTCCGCCACTGAGGCCAACTCAGCCCGTCAGCCCATCAATCTGCACAAACTTTGCCACCATTGCCGGCTTCCAAAGCCACCACTCGGACCAGCAGTTCTTTTCTCATCGAAGTCTCACATTCCCGTCGCAATGTCCCTGGTCACCGTGGTATTCTGCTCGTCTGCCCCGCGTTGCCAGCGCGTGGGGCGTCGTAATGGAGTGGAGGAGATGTTTCGTAAACCGACCTGCAGTAGGACTTCGGCGCTTGAACCCCTCGAACCGCGCTGCCTGTTCGCTGCCGGCCCCCTCGTTATCACCCACGGTGGCACCTACACTGGCTCTTACACCAGCACCGACCCAAACACCCCCGTCATTTCCATCAGGACCACCGAGCCTGTCATCATCGACGGCGCCACACTCACCGGCCGCGGCGATCTGATTCAAACCGCCGTCTCCGGCACCGACATCACCGTCCGTAACACCAGCGGCTACGGCACCAATCCGAACGTCGCAGGTCTAACCAAAGGCCGCTTCCTCGATGCCGACCAGTTCGTCAATGCCGACATCGAAAACAACTACCTCGAAGGGACCGCCGGCATCTCTCTGCTCGATTACGCCGGCAACGGCTCGGCCAACCAGACCATTCGCGTCATCGGTAACCGCGCAAGGAACATCGATGGTCGCCTCAGCAACGGCAACGGCGGCTACCTCGACTTCAACGTCCGCAAAAGCATCGCCGACGGCCACACCGAAAAAGGCTACACCGAAGTCCAGTTCGTCCAACTCAACCAGGATGTCAACGTGCCCAACGTCGAGATTGCCTGGAACGAAGTCATCAATGAGCCCGGCAACAGCCGCGTCGAAGACAACATCAGCATCTACAAGAGCAGCGGGACATCGGCCAGCCCCATCCTCATTCACGATAACTACATCCAGGGCGCCTACACCATCGAGCCCTGGCAGGGCAACACGTCTGATGCCAACTGGACCTACGACTGGAGCTATTCCGGCGGCGGAATCATGCTCGGCGACGGCCTCGGCGTTAACGGCGCTGCCGGTGACCCCGCCTACGTGAAAGCCTATGGCAACCAGGTCGTTTCAACCACGAACTACGGCATCGCCATCTCCGCCGGGCATGATCTCCAGTTTTACGACAATCGCATCGTCTCCGCCGACATTCTCCCCGATGGCCGCACCATCTCCGCCCAGAACACCGGAGCGTACGTCTGGGATTCCCACAATGTCGGAAGCTCCCGCTTCTACAACAACAGCGCCCGCAACAACACCGTCGGCTGGAATGTCGCCAATGGCCTGCGAAACGATTGGTGGATCCTCAACGCTGCGTTGGATCTGAGCAACATCCACTGGTCCGGCACCATCACCGCCGCCACCGAAAAAGCCGAGTACAACCTCTGGCTGGACAAGATGTACGCCCAGTACCCCTCCCGCAAGCCCAGCAAGCCCAATCCGCCCACGCTCTCCATTGCCGGCACCATCTACTGCGACGGCGACGGCGACGGCATCCGCACCTCGAGTGAATGGGGCATGTCTGGCTTCCGCGTCTTCCTCGATACCAACAACAATCATCGCCTCGATAAAGGCGAAACCTGGGTCCGTTCCAGTTCCAGCGGCCGCTACAAGTTCTACGACCTGCCCGCCGGCAACTACACCATCTGCGTTACTCCCGTCGAACGCTGGCGCCCCACGCAAGGCTTGATTGCTCATGTGACCGCGACTTCCACCAAGACCACCACCCGCTACTTCGGCTTCACCCGCCTCGCCCTCGTCACCGGCACCGTCTTCATGGACGCCAATAAGAACGGCGACTTCAACGGCCTTGAAGATCCGCTCCCCGGCTGGCAGGTCTTCGACGACGCCAACCAAGACGGCATCCTCGATGCCGGCGAAGCCAGCGCCACCACCCGCAGCAACGGAACCTATACCCTCCTCCTCGCCGGCGGCATGCACCACCTCCGCGTGGTCGCCTCACCCAACTATCGCCAGACAACCCCCACGTCACTCACCCTTGCCATCTATCCCGCCGTCGTACTCCGCAACAACAACTTCGGCGAGAAACGCCTGCACAACTGAATCGTGACACGGGCATCCTGCCCGTGCTGCGCGTTGCGGATTTCCGATTCGCATCACTATTGATTCTCCTCTGCCGGTCTCGTCGTACTGGCAGGCTGCGTCGTCGGCACAAACCCCTCCGCCTTCATGTCCTTCCGCATGCTCGCGAAACGCTCATCCACCTTGTGCTTCAAATACTGCTTCAAATCCGCGGGCACCTGCGACTGCGGAATCAGCACCTGCATCCCATTCTCCAGCGTCAGGATTCCGTATAGCGGCTCACGCCGCGACGATCCCCCGCCCCGCGATTCGTTCCAGATGTAGACACCCTTGCCGTTCACCGTGTACGACAGCCCCGTGAATCCCGCCAGCGTCTCCAGCGCCTGCTGGATCGTCGCGTTGGTCAACACAAGGTTCACCTTCCGCGATTCCGGCGGAATCCGCTGAATCGCCCCCGGTTCGATCGTGAACGCCACGCCCGCCCGCGTCGAAAGCTCGCTCAGCACCTGCGAAATATCCACATCCGGAAACCGCACGCTGATCGTCCGCGCCAGCAGATTCCGAATCGGCTCCTCCTTGTTCACCACTACGATCGTCTTGCCCCAGGGATACCACGTCGCCGGCGTATTGGCCGCAACCGATTCCAGTGCATCCTTCAACGTTGCATTCCGCGCCAGCGGCACGGTTACATCATCCGGATACCGGTTCTCCACCGCGAACGGACTCTTGAGCTCACTCAGCTTGCTGTCAATCAAATTAAGCAGCTGCTTCAGCGGCATCTCGCTCTTCTCCGCTCCCAGCGGCGTACTTGCCAGAAGGTCCAGCACTTCCAGTTCCGAAATCGTCGCCCGCCGTCCCATGCGCTTCAGCGCCGCCATCGGCCGAAGCTCCACCGCCTCGTCCTGAAGCTCGAACGTCAGCCCCAGCTTCCGACAGATCGCCTCCAGTGCCTGCCGCAGCGTCTGGTTTTCGATCTTCGCCGCGATCGCCGTCTGCTCGCCCCATGGCAAGAGCTGCCACACGTCCGGCGTCGCCTGAATCGGCACGCCCGTCTCATTGGTAATCTGCTGAATGATCTGCGGCAGGGGGGTCTTCTTGGAAATGTCCAGCTTGAACTGCTGGTCCAGCGCCTCATTGATCAGCGCCGACGAACTCTGCGCCAAAGCGCTTCCACACAACAAAACGACGACCGCAAGACCGGCCAGTGCGCGACGCATGTCAACTCCGCTTAAATCCAACGGTTCACCCGTCCCCGCCGGGCGAAGTCTTCCAATGATCAGATGATCGGATCACTAAATGATTAAATCAACGCGTTCAGTGCTGATACGGCGAGACTTGCGTATCTTGCGCATTGCGCTGATTGCTGGCAATCAACCGCACGCTCGACGGCCCAAACACAATGCTCTCCGACAACGGATACTCGCTCTGCGCGATCTCGTTTGCCGGCCCGATCGAAATCTGCGCCACTGCCGGCTGCGTTGCCGCCTCCGCCGTCGGCCCCTCGACCTGCGCAATTGCCACCGGCTTCACCGCCGCCGGCTGCGAGCCGTGATTGAACGCGAAAATCCCAATCCCCACCGCAATCAGCACCGAAGCCGCCACCGCAAATGCGCTTACCTGCCATCCGATGCGGAACGCCCTTGCCGGCACATCCGCCTCGGCCACTGCCGCCGAAATCTCGCGGGCGAAACCCTCCCAGTTGATCTCCGGAACCCCCGGCATCTGCGTCCGCATCATCTCGCTCACCGACCGATGCTCCGCGAGCATCTGCCGCGCCTCTTCATCCCGCTCCAGCCGCTCCTCGAGTACAGCAACGTCCTCAGCCGGCAAAGTGCCGTCGGCATATTGGCTGATCAGAAACTCGAACTGCTCTCGTGTCATGTCGCGTAGGGGCGGGTCTGAAGACCCGTCCTTGTTTCCGACTAATCATGGCCGGGTCTCAGACCCGCCCTTACAAATACTCCTTCAGCATCTCCTTCAACTTCTTTCGTCCCTGAAACACGTGCCACTTGACCGCTTCCACCGAACATTTCAGCGCCTCGGCCACCTGCTTCTGCGGCATCTGTTCGATCGTGAACATCACGATCGCCAGTCGCTGCTTCTCCGGAAGCTGGTTCAGCGCCTCCTGCAGCTTCGAACCCAACTCCGAACTCTCCATCCGATGAACCGGATCGATGTCCCGGCTCATCCACTCGCTGCCGCCCGCGTCCGCCTGCTCCGCCGTCGCCTTGCCGAACAGATCGTCCAGCGGCAACTGCGATCGCACCTTCCGGCCACGGCGATAATTGAGGGACAGGTTCGAGACGATTCGCATCAGCCAGCCCCCGAACGCCTCGGGCGTCTGAAGGGTGGCGAGGCTCGTGAAGGACTTCAGGAAGGCATCCTGAGTGACCTCCATCGCGTCCTGACTGTTCCCCAGGAGCCGATAAGAGACCGCCACTGCCTGCCTCTGGTACCGCCGGACCAGCTCGTCATACGCGCCGCGTTCCCCGGCGAGCGTCTGGCGAACCAGCTTCCCGTCCGTCGGCACCGCGGACGACGTTCTCTTTCCTGGCTGGGTCGGTCGCCTGCGGCTCCATAGGTAGGACACTGTAACGGGGGGTGGGTTAGATGTGCGATCCGTTTTTGTAAGCTCCGGACACAAGCATAACCGCTTATCGGACCTGGCTTAACAGTTCCCGGGTGTAGGCCCCCACAGCCTGGGCGATTGTAGGCGCCCCATCGCTCGCATGTTCCCGCATCCGCCGAACCACCGCCGAGCCCACGATTGCCCCATCCGCCACCCCGGCAAGCTGGGCCACGTGCTCCGGCTTGTTGATCCCAAATCCGATGCATACCGGCCGGTCCGTCAGCCCCTTCAGGTCCCGGATATTCGCTTCCAAATCCGCCGGCAGCTTCTCCCGCTCTCCAGTGATCCCCGTGATCGACAGGTAATACACAAACCCCGAGCACAACCCCGCGATCTCTTTCCGCCGCTCCGGCTTCGTCGTCGGCGCGATCAAAAACACCGTATCCAGCCCCTTCGACTGCACCGTTCGCGCAACGTCGCGCGATTCCGGCAGCGGCAGGTCCGGCAGAATCAGCCCGTCAAACCCCGCCCCCTTCGCCTCGTCGCAGAACCGCTCCAGCCCGTGCCGGTAGACGATCGAATAGCTCACCATCGCCATCAGCGGAATCGAGACATTTGCCCGCGCCTTCCTGATGGTCGCAAAGAGGTCCACCAGCTTCAGCCTCTTCAGCAGCGCCTGGGTGAACGCTTCCTGGATCACCGGCCCATCCGCGATCGGGTCCGAAAATGGAATCCCAATCTCGATGATGCTCGCCCCCGCCTTCTCCAGTTCCGGCAGACACGCCGCCGTCGTCGCCAGGTCCGGATACCCCGCCGGAATAAACGGCATCAGCGCAATCTGCTTCCGTGCACGAAGCTGAGCAAATGTCTCGGCAAGCCTGCCCATATCGCCGGCCGATCATACAGATCCGCCCGCTCGCCGACAAAGCCGGCCATGAGATGGTGGCGTCAGCAAACGCCTCGATGGAGCCCATGCGACATATTGACGTTCGCTTGTGCAAAAGCTCCGACCCACACCGTACTCTCACCGTACCTACACCGTGCAAACGCCACCGCGTCAAAATGTCATTCCTGCGGCTCGCCGCTGCAGTTACCAGCCCCCTCTCGTCGCCCAGCGCATCCACATTCGTTGCCAGACCAATCCGCACTCGGACTTGCTCCCGCAATCATTCTGGATAAAATTGTCCAGAATAGACGACCGGAGTTCCCCCATGCTCCCCATGACCGACCCGCAGATTGCCCGCTTCCTCGACGATGCCCTCATCGGCCGCCTCTGCATGGCCGGTGCCGACGGCCGGCCCTACGCCATCCCGCTCCCGTTCTGCTGGTCCAGCGGCGCCCTCTACCTCCGTATCCCCCTGACCGGCCGCAAGGGATCGATCCTCACCCGGAACGACCACGTCTGTTTCGAGGTGGACCAGTTCACCGACTCTCTCGACGCCTACGCCTCGGTCCTCGTCGAGGGCCGTCTTATCGAAGTGACCGACCTGTCCGAGAAGGAGCAGGTCAAAGCAGTCACCGCTCAAAAATATCTCCGCCTTCGAAAAGGCCATCGCCCCGGTCACGGTCGCTCGACGCCAACATGCGATCTGCCCCTGCGAAAGATCGTCCCCGACCACATCAGCGGCCGTCAAAACGCTCCGCCAGCGCCCGCACCGCAATCGACAAGTTCGCCAGCGCCAGCTTCGACGCCCTGCGCAGCCGCCTGAGTTCCGCCGCCAGCCCCGGCCGGCGAATCAGTTCCTTCGTCAGTACGCCCGCCCGCACGTGCCCGAATGGATCCACAAACCGCGCCACCGCCGGATCCAGCGTATCGTTCGCCCCGTCGCTGACCGCACGAATGCCCACATATCCCGCGCCGTGCTGCGCGGCGAACTGCCTCACCCGTTCGTTTTCCATCTCCACTACCAGCGCCCCCGTCCGCGCAAAAAGCTCCGCCCGCTCCCCCGGCGTTGAAACGATCTGCGTTGCCGTATGCATTTTGCCTGCGCCGAAACCCAAGCTCCGCGGCAGAAATGTCCGATAATTCATCCACCACGACGTCGCCGACCGAAAGAGAAGGGTCCAGGCCGCCCGCCAGCCCCGCCATGCAGATGATGGCATCTTGCGGAATTTCCTGCGGCAAGCGCACCGCCCCCACGCCGATGATCTCTGGATCGTGCGGGGATGCGCGCCTTAAAGCCTTTTTAAGGGCCCGGGCCTCGAACTCGACGGCGCAGAAGATGACCAGTTTACCTTTGGTGATGATCTCGGTTATTGTAATTGATCGCAGCCAATTACGAGCCTCGAAGGAAACTTGATGGGTGTTCCAATTTCACAGATGTGGACCGTCGCGTCCTACGTGCTTCGCCAGCGCCTCACCGGCGCAAGCGCTATCCGCTGGTCCTGATGCTCGAGCCGCTCTTCCGCTGCAATCTCGCCTGCGCCGGCTGCGGCAAAATCCAGTACCCCGCCCACATCCTAAAGAAGCAACTCACCCCCGAAGAGTGCTTCAAGGCCGTCGAGGAATGCGGCGCCCCCATGGTCTCCATCCCCGGCGGCGAACCGCTCCTGCACCCGCAGATCGGGGAAATCGTTGAAGGCCTCGTCGCCCGCAAGAAGTACATCTACCTCTGCACCAACGCGCTGCTGCTCAAGGAAAAGCTCGACCTCTTCAAGCCCAGCAAATATCTCACCTTCTCCGTCCACATGGATGGCCAGAAGGAGCACCACGACTTCGCCGTCTGCCGCGAGGGCGGCTACGACATCGCCGTCGAAGGCATCCGCGCCGCCGTCGAGCGCGGCTTCCGCGTCACCACCAACACCACGCTCTTCGACGGCGCCGATGCCAGGAGCGTCCGGTTGTTCTTCGACGAGATGATGGCCCTCGGCGTCGAAGGCATGATGCTCTCCCCCGGCTACAGCTACGACAAAGCCCCGGATCAGCAGCACTTCCTCGGCAAGGCCAAGACCAGGCGCCTCTTCCGCAAGATCCTCTCCAACCGCAGCAAGAGCTGGCACTTCAACCAGAGCACGCTCTTTCTGGAATACCTCATGGGCCGCCGCCACTACGCGTGCACGCCCTGGGGCATGCCCACCTACAACATCTTCGGCTGGCAGAAACCCTGTTATCTCCTGTCCGATGGCTATGTCGAAACGTTCGCGGAACTGCTCAACGAAACCGCCTGGCAGAACTACGGCACCGAATCCGGCAACCCCAAGTGCGCCAACTGCATGGTTCACTCCGGCTACGAAGCCAGCGCCGTCAACGACACCTTCGGCTCGGTCAAAGGGATGCTCGCCACCATCCGCTCGATTCTCTTCAACCGCTACCCCGACCCGGATGCTCTCGAAGCCCTGGATGAAAAGAGCGCTCCCGCATCGATGGTCCAGGTCACGGTGAACCGCAATCTCGAGCTCGCGCGCGAATCCGAAACCGCCCACCCCTAAGCAGCCGCAATGCCCCAGGAAACCAAATCCTTCCCGATCGATCCCGAGTCTCTCGAAGTCGCCCCCGGCGCCCTTCACGAGAATCTCCAGGGCTGGATTCCCCAGCTCGAATCCGAAGCCGACCTCCGCACCGCCCTGGAAAAAGCCTTCGACTATCGCGGCGACATCAGCATTACCCTCAGGGACGGCAGCAAAATCGAAGGCTACGTCTTTGACCGCCGCTGCGATGGCCCCGCACTATCCGACTGCCAGGTGCGCCTGTTCCCCAAAGACCGGCATGAAAAGGTCGCGATCCGCTACTCCGACATCGCCGAGCTTTCCTTCACCGGCAAGGACACCGCTGCCGGCAAGAGCTTCGAGACCTGGCTCAAGAAATACATGGAAAAGAAAGCGGCCGGGGAGAAGAACATCCGCCTCGATCCCGAAGCACTGGATTAGATCCTGCGGTGGGGGCAGGCTAGTAACCGGTCTCCACACCCAGGTCGTACACCTCGTCCTCATCGGATGAGTGCACCTGCGCCACCAGGGGGACCGGATGCTCGCTGATCCCCTCGATCTTATAGAAGGTGGGCCCGAGCTTATAGTTTTGAAGCCACCGATTGATGGTGGCTTCAAGGGCGCGATCGAGGTCTTCGGCCTGGGCCGCCGTGACGCTGGCGAGGTACGTCGCCGCCGCATCGCCCATGGCGATGCGGGCGCGCTTGCGCATCGACTTGACGACCGACCAGGCCTGGAGATCCGCCTGCGAATCTCCCGCAACCCGCTGGCCGACGTAGACCTCGGTGATCGGCAGCCCCGAGCGCGAGGCATGGGCAAAGCCCGCTTCGGCCGCTTCCTGTCTCGTATTGAAAACCCCCTGGAAGTTCTCGTGATCGAGCGAATAGGCGAACGTCCCTTTCACACACACTCCTGTCAGTTCACAACTCTCTTCGACATTTTAGTATGATCGGAGAAGCTTGTCGCCCCGGATAAATTTCTCGGACGTGAGACGGCATCTCGTCTGCGCGAGGCTGGGGAAGTTAGCACGAGCTTGCGGAGCCAGAGCCAAGGGTCCTAAAAAACCGGCTGAATACAGGAGAACCTATGGAGTACCGTCATCTGGGTGAGTCCGGCCTGAAGCTTTCGGAAATCGGGCTTGGCGGGTGGATGACCTTTGGCAATGTCCTGACAGGCGACGCCGCCCGGGCGGTCATGGACAAGGCTTTCGACCTGGGGATCAATTTTCTGGACACGTCCAACGTCTATTCCGGCGGTAAATGCGAGCAAGCCTGGGGCGAGCTGCTGGCCGGCCGCCGTCGCAGCAGCTATGTCCTGGCGACAAAGGTCTTTTTCCCGATGGGTCCCGGCCCGAACGATCGTGGGCTGTCGCGCAAGCACATCATGGAGCAGTGCCACGCATCGCTTTCGCGATTGCGGACGGACTACATCGATCTCTATCAGTGTCACCGCTTCGACGAGACGACGCCGCTGGAAGAGACCGTCCGCGCCATGGACGATCTGATCCACCAGGGAAAGATCCTGTACTGGGGGTTCTCGCAGTGGCCGGTCGAGCAGGTCGAGAAATGCCTCCAGATCTGCGGCGACCGATACTTCCGCCCGCGCAGCAGCCAGCCGGGATACAACGCGATCAATCGATCGGCCCAGGAGAAGCTGTTTCCCCTGTGTGCCAAGGCGGGGATCGGTCAGGTGGTCTACTCGCCGCTGGCACAGGGCGTCTTGACGGGAAAATACAAGCCCAACGGCGCAGCGCCGCCGGACAGCCGGGCGCGAGATGACCGGCAGAACCAGTTCATCACCAGGCTGGTGGAGGATGTTGAATTGCTCAAGAAGGTGCAGAAGCTTCTGCCGGTTGCGGCGGAACTGCATCTGTCGATGCCGCAGCTTGCGCTGGCCTGGATCCTGCGACGCGGCGAGGTGACGAGTTGTATTGTTGGTGCCACCAAGCCGCAGCAACTGGAGGAAAACGCCGAAGCCAGCGGGGTGAAACTTGATCCAGCGGTCGTGCAGCGGATTGAAGAGGTATTGAACTGATTTTGCCGCCAGGCGACGAGAGCAACCCGTCGCGGTAGGATGAGAGACAATGATTCCGATTCTTCGATTGAGTGATGCCAGCCAGAAACAAGCTGTGGAGCGGCTCCTGGCGGAGCTCGCGCCTGAACCCCGGGGACCTGGCCGCCGCAAAAGGGGAGCGCGCCGAGGCCATTGCGTCCGTGGAGAAAATCCTGGCGGATGTGGCCGAGCGCGGCGACGACGCGGTGGTGGAGTCGTGCCGGCAGTTCGACGATCCGGATTTCACGGCGGCGCAGATTCGTGTGTCGGATGATGAGATGCAGGCCGCGGCCCAGCGCCTCGATCCGGCACTGACCCAGGCGCTGCGGCGCTCGATCGAGCAGGTGCGGGAATATCAGATGCACATCATGCCGAAGCCACCGGCGCCGCTGCGCCGGCCGGGCGTCGAGCTGGAGATGCGATTCACGCCGCTGCAGAGCGCCGGCCTGTATTTCCCGGGCGGCAAGGCCTCTTACCCGTCGAGCCTGATCATGCTGGCGGTGCCGGCACAGGTGGCCGGCGTGCGTCAGATCGTCGTCTGCACGCCGCCGAGCAAGTATGGGCGCTCGGACATCGTCCTGGCGGCCGCGCACGAGCTGGGCTTGAAGCACGTGATCCGTGCCGGCGGCGCCGCCGCGATTGCGGCCATGGCGTTCGGGACCAGGTCCATTCCCAAGGTGGACAAGATCGTCGGGCCGGGAAACACCTACGTGCAGTTGGCCAAGCGTGCGCTCGCCGGCGCCGTCGGCATCGACGGCTTCCTGGGCCCAAGCGAAGTGCTGGTGCTGGCGGATGAAACGGGACGCGCCGATGTGATCGCCGCCGACCTGATCGCACAGGCCGAGCATGATCCGGGAAGCTGCTTTCTCCTGACCACCTCCGTCGCGCTCGCCGATCGCGTCAAAGGCGAATTGGCCGCACAGACCGGCGCCCTCGATCGTGCCGAGGCGATCAAGAAGGCGCTTGCTCAGCGCAGCGCCATCATCATCGGAGACTCGATGGATGAGCTGATCGGCTGGGCGGACCAATTCGCCGCCGAGCACGTGAGCGTGCAGACGAACGATCCCGGCGCCGTGCTGGCGAAACTCTCCAATGCCGGCGCGATCTTTGTCGGCCCATTCTCACCGGTGGCGGCGGGGGATTACATCGCCGGTCCGAGCCACTGCCTGCCGACCAACACCACGGCACGTTTCTCCAGCGGCATCAGCGTTTACGAGTTCCTCAAGCGCTCGAGCGTCGTGAAATATGACGCTACCGGATTGAGCGCAGACGCCGACTCGATTGTTGCGCTGGCGACCGCCGAGCAGCTTGCCGGGCACGCCGCGAGCGTGCGCATAAGAGCATCGGATTGAACGAAACGGCCGGTCGGTCAGATCCATATCCATTCACCGGTCTCGTGCTACAATGGCTTGCGATGCCTCTGCCATTCGTCCGCCCAACAGTTCGCGCCATGGCCGGCTATACACCCGGGGAGCAGCCCGGCGCGGGTGAGCGTGTCGTCAAGCTCAACACCAACGAGAACCCGTTTCCGCCGAGCCCCAACGTGATCAGGGCGATTCGCGAGATCGAACCCGAGATGCTGCGGCGATATCCCAATCCCGCCGCCGATGCGTTTCGCGAGGCCGCCGCGCTGATCGTCGGCGTAACGCCCGACATGATCATGGCGGGTAACGGCAGCGACGACGTACTGGCCATCGCGATGCAGACATTCCTCTCGCCCGGCGACGTGCTGGCGTATCCCGAGCCGACGTACTCGCTCTACCCCGTGCTGGCAGAGCTGGACGAAGTGAAGGTGGCGACTGTGCCCTGGGAGAACGGCTGGTCGCTGCCCGTCGATGCGCTTCTGGCGGTCAAGCCTCGCGCGATTTTCCTGGCCAACCCGAATGCGCCTTCCGCGACGTTCGTCTCCCCGCAGCGCATCGAGGAACTGCTCAGGAAATTCGCCGGACTGCTCCTGATCGACGAGGCTTACGTCGATTTCGCCGATGACAACTGTCTGCCGCTGATCCGCGAACATGAGAATGTTGTGGTCACCCGCACGCTCTCCAAGGCTTATTCCCTGGCGGGGATGCGCTTCGGCTACGCGGTTTCGCGTCCCGACGTGATCCGTGAGATGAACAAGGCGCACGATAGCTATCCCTGCGATGCGATTTCGATTGCCGCGGCGACCGCGGCCATTTCGGATCAGGAATACGCCCGCAAGACGTGGGAGCATGTGCGCTCCGAGCGGCAGCGGGTCAGCAGCGAGCTGACGCAGATGGGCTGGAAGGTGCTGCCGAGCCACGCGAACTTCATCCTGGCCTCAGCGCCGATGGCCGTGGCAAGGACATGTATCTGGGCCTCAAGCGCCAGGGCATTCTCGTGCGTTACTTCGACAAGCCGGGCCTCGACGACAAGGTCCGCATGACCATCGGCACCAGCCAGGAAAACAACGCCCTGCTCGGCGGCATCAAGGCCCTCAACGCGGCCGAAAAAGCGGCATGAATTAGTGGAACCACAGATATACACGGATAAACACCGATAAGGAATTAGAATCTGTGTTTATCTGCGTTCATCTGTGGTTCCAACGAAACTATGTCCAAGCGCAATACCGATCGCACCGCGGAGATTTCGCGTCAGACCAAAGAGACGCAGATCAAGCTTTCCCTGAACCTCGACGGCTCGGGCAGGGGCTCGGTCCGCACCGGTGTCGGCTTCTTTGACCACATGCTGGATTTGCTGGCGCGGCACAGCCTGATCGATCTTGCGGTTGACGCCAAGGGCGACCTGCAGGTCGATGCTCATCACACCGTCGAGGATGTCGGCATCGTCCTCGGCCAGGCGCTGGAAAGGCGCTCGCCGACAAGCGCGGCATCTACCGCTACGGCTGGGCGATCGTGCCGATGGATGAATCGCTGGCCCAGGTCGCGATCGATCTGTCGGGCCGGCCCGCGTTCGTGTTCAATGTCGAGTTCAAAGGCGAATCCATCGGCGGCTTCCCCGTCGAGCTGGTTGAGGAGTTTCTCAAAGCCCTCTGCACGAATGCGCGCATGAACCTTCACGTAGCCGTGCCCTATGGCACCAACAACCACCACATCTCCGAGGCGATCTTCAAAGCTTTGGCCAAAGCGCTCCGTCAGGCCACCAGCACCGATCCGCGCAATGCCGACGTCCCCAGCACCAAGGGTTCGCTCAATGGATGAGGGGCGGATGCGAGAAGAGCGGGTTCGGGGATTGCTTACGCACGTACCCGACGACATTGCCTACATCACGCCGATCCTGGTGTTCCTGGTGTTCACCTGGCTCGGCTCGCAGTGGCGCGAATCCCATCCCTGGACCTATCCGCTCTCCTACCTGATCAAGACGATCGCGACGGCGGCGTTGCTCATCTGGCTGTGGCCGAAATTCACCAGGATCCGCTGGACCTACTGGTGGCTGGGAGTGCTGGTTGGTGTGATCGGCATCTTTCAGTGGGTGGGAATGCAACTCTGGCTGCAACGGCATTTCTCGTTCTTCGCGCCGGGCCGGATGTCTTCGATCCGACGCAGATGTTTCACACGCCGGGGACTTACTGGAGCTTTGTCGCGCTTCGCATGATCGGAGCGGTGCTGGTCGTGCCGGTGATGGAAGAACTGTTCTGGCGCGACTACCTCTGGCGCCAGATCCTCGCGCCCAGCGACTTCAAGCTCGCGGAAGTGGGGGAGTTCGGCTGGGCGCCGTTTCTCATCGTGCCGCTGGCGTTTGCGACCGTACACGGCAACTGGTGGCTCACTGCTGTCGTCTGGGGGCTGATGATTGCGATCCTGCTCGTGTCAACAAAATCGCTGGGCGCCTGCATTGTCGCCCACGCAGTCACGAATCTGCTGCTGGCGCTCTACGTGTTGCACACGCACGATTGGGCGTTCTGGTAATTGGGTCAAGAATGTTCCGCGTGATCCACCCAATGAACGCGCCCGCACGTTCCCAGCGCAATCGCATTCGGACTCGTCGTCAATAGCCGAACGTTCACTGCGCTCGACGCTCGCACCTCAAGCTGATGGTGTGGACCGGCCGCATGGCACGAAATGACTTGCCATGGCCCGGCCAGATCCGCACAGAATCGCGTCTGGTGGGGTCGGATGATCGTGCCTGCACTTCCATTCATGTTCTCGATCAGCCCGAGCGCCGGCTCATCGAGCAAAGATGCCGGCCCGAGCAATCGCGCAACATGGATGCTGATGGGCCGGTCGTAGATTTCCGCCGGACTTGCCACCTGTGCCAGCTGCCCATCCAGCAGCACCGCCACCTGGTCTGACAATCGCAATGCGAGATCAACCTGGTGTGTCGCCAGAATCGCGGCGGCTTGCGTCGCACGCAGCTGTTCTTCCAGCAAGGAGATCAGTGCATCGCGCGAAGGCCCATCGAGCTGACTGGTCGGCTCATCCAGAAACAGCAAATCCGGCTGGATCACCATCGCCCGCGCGAGGGACAGGCGCTGGCGCTGGCCTCCCGAGAGCTGCTGCGGCCGCCGGCGGGACATGCCCTTCAATTGCGTTCGCTCCAGTGTCTCGCCGATGCGGGCTGCTCGCACCTGCCCATTGAGCCGCCGCGCACGAAGAACTAGATCAAGGTGCTGCTCGACGGTCAGGTGGTTCCACAATGCCCCATCCTGAAAGACAAATCCGATGCGCGGCCGCCGCGCCGATTCGTTGATGTAGCTGATCCTGCCATGATCCGGTTTCAGCAATCCTGCCAGCAGCCACAGAAGCGTTGTTTTGCCGGATCCCGACGGCCCCAGCGCGCTCAGCACTTTCCCCGCGTGATGCTCGAACGTGATCGCTTTGAGGATCGTGTTGCTCCCATGGGCAAATTGCAGGTCTTTCGCGTCGAGGACGCTCATCGTCTGACCCTCCGAACGATCTGTGCCAGGACAAATGCGAGCAAGCCGAATCCCAGCACCAGTCCGAGCAAATCCGTCGCCAACCCTGCGACAATATGATCCGGCGCGGTGTGAATGAGCGTGTAGAGCCGGACACCCAGTGTCGTCGGGCCGGGTCGCACGAGGATCAGCGAGATCTCCAGTTCCGCGAAGACCAGCAATGCCACCAGCGCCGCGGTCGCCAGAGTCGCCGGTAGTCGCGTCGGAATCGTAATGCGCGCGATACGCCGCAGCGCCGGAACACCATGAACTCCGCGGCCAGACAATCCGACTCCGGCAACCGCAGCCAGCCCGCGACCAGCATGATGATTGCAATCGGCGTGAATCTCGCCGCATAGGCAAACAGAAGCGGGATTTCGCTGTCGCGAACCGTCTTGAGTATTGGAAAATCGCAAAGCTGCACCAGTCCCAGTGCCAAAAGAGATCCCGGCACGGCAAGATTGAGCAGCACCAGCGGAATAAGAGAACCCGTTCGCGAACGCAGATACACGCTGGCCAGCGGAATTGAAAACAGAAGCGTCAGGGCACTTCCGGCGCCTGCGAGAAACAGACTATGGAACAGCTCCTGCTTCGCCTGCCCGAGAATGTCCGCCAGATTCGCCCACGATTCGGCGCGAACGATGATGCCGACCATCGGAACTGCGACCGCGATCGCGAGCATGGCCAGGACAAGCACGAGTCTGAGCACCCAGGCCGCTCGGCGCCGCTCTCCTGCTCCGCCTGCGTCCAGGTCGTCATTTCAAGTAGATGGGCGATGCAGAATGCGATCACCAGCGCGACAAGTGTCGGTGGAAGCGCCAGCGCCGCAGCCCCGGCCGAATCCATCAGCGCGTTGTATTGAATGAGAATCTGCGTCCCGAAGGTCGGGATCAGGAACAGCGTTGGCAGAATGTGGTCCGATTGGACCAGCAGCAACAGCAGCAGCCACGACGCCAGCGCCGCCGCCCGCAGCGAAGAAAATCGAAGTTGCAGGCGCTGGCGCAATCCGAATTGGAAAACCCGCTCCGCCGGCTGAATCGCGCGCTGATGATGATTCGCGGCCGCCAGGATGAGCGTGGGCACCGCAAGGTACCGCAGCCCCGTCGCCGCCGCAGCAAATGGCCAATCATAGATCGTCGGCGTGTGGCTCCCGAGGGCGAGTTTCAGAACGTTTGTGACCACCGCATCCCGCCCGAACGACATGATCCAGGCCGCGCCCATGAGCGACGACGGAACGAGCAGAGGCAGGCACGTTGCAAGCAAAATGAGCCGTGACAGCGACTTCGATCGCGGCAGTGCCAGCGCAATCGTTCCACCGGCCAAAACCGCCGCGGTCGCGCCGGCCGCCGCGAACGCAAAGCTCCTTCCCAGGATGCTCCACCCTCGCGCATCTCGATACCAGTACGCCAGCGCCTCGCGTCCCGCGGGAAGCAGGCACAAGCTCAGACCCGACAACAGGGGTAACAGCAGCACCAGCACCAGAACCGGTGCCGCCAGCCGTCCTGGCGAGCGGTCCAGCCGTCGCGACGACAACCCGGCAATCGGAGCGGCTTGCGTCATGCCATTACTGTCCCAATCCCAGATTCCGCAGCAGATCGATGACGTTCTTGCGGTCACGCGCAATCGCCGCCACCGGAAGATCCGTCGGCGGCGACTGCCTGAGCAGATCCGTCCACGGCGTTCGCACCTCGCCGCTATCGGTCCCCAGCGGAATCTGTGCCGACGGCATCTTTGCGAGCCTCTCCTCGACCTCTTTGGAAAGGAGATAGTCGATCAGCATTCTCCCCTCGGCCGGATGCGGGGCGTTGTGAACCAGAGCAACCGTGTTGGGAATGAGGACTGCGCCGTCTGATGGATCGGGGATCAGCACGCCGATCGGCTTATGCTCGATCATCGCGTTGTGCGCATCATCGGTGTCGGTCAAGCCAAAGCTGCGGCTCGCCTGTCGCAACCAGATCGCATGCCGCGCCGTTGCCGGGTGCAAAGGCAGTTCCATTCTCCCTCGCCTTTTGCAGCCACGTCCGCAACCTGTCGGCTCCCCACTGGTGGTACAGCACGGCAACGTGCGTGAATGTCGTCCCGTAGTAGGGGAGTGCAATCACGCCCTGCCCGCGATAGGTCGGGCTGGTAAACAGCTCCAGCGACGCCGTCGGCGGCCGCGTGAATCGTTTGGTGTTGTAGATGAATAACCGCACCCGCGCCGCAAACCCCGTCCACCGATGTGCAGGGTCTTTGTATCGCGCCGGAATCCGCGCGGCGCTGGGGCTCAGATACGCATCGAACACCTGCTGCTGTGCCAGCGCTTCGGTCTGCACGAACTCATTGTTCCACAGCACGTCGCATTCGGGATCGTTCCTTCGAGCCAGCAGCCGGCTGATCAAACCCGTCGTCTTTGCGGCTTCCGCGTCGTAGATCGAGTCCACCCTGATCCCGGTTTTTTCCTGGAACGTCCTGAGAATCGGCTCGGAATAGCTCCGGTCAAGAGACGTGAAGACGACAACCGACCGCGTTGGCCCCGCCTTCGAACTGTTCGAATCGCCTGAACGCGAGCATCCGCACAGCAACCCCGTAGCCACAAGGCAAATCAACGTCCGCATAGCTGACTCATTTCTCCGGCTTGACGTACTTGTCGATGATCTGCTGTATGTCCTGCTCATAGCGATGCCCGAAGATCGAGACGATGAGATGCCGCCAGAATGCCTTGTCGTCCTGAAGCAGAAACGCCGACCCGTTGCCTGCCTGTGCAATCTGCTGAAGATCCGGCAACACTGTCTCCCGCACGCGCTTGCCGTCGGCGACTCCGCCGAACGTCGATCACGTTGATTTCCCCTCCCATCGATTTTGCGAAGTGGGCCGCATCCTGAAATGCGATCTCCCGGCTCAGGCTGTGACAGGGCGCATCGGTAACCAGCACGATCACGCTCTTTCGTTCTTGCCGCCAGCCCATGCTGCGGTCGGTTGCCGCCTTGAGGGCTGCGTCAAGCGGTTCGGGGATGTCGCCACCTCCGCCGGCGGTAATCTGATCGATCGCTTTCTGAAGCTTGTTTGTGTCGATGGTGAGAGGAAAAGACTTGGTGGCGCCGATGCCGTAATCATCCCCATAGTCTTTGAAAGCCACCAGCCCGAAGCGCAGACCATTCGCGCGTGATCCTGGCTGTCCCACACCAACGAGATTGCTCACCACGTTTACGATCTGCCGAAGCCGTGCCTTGCCCTGCCCGATGAAGGGCGACATCGAATCCGTCGCGTCCAGCACAAACACGACGTCGAGCCCACGATGCCGCATGTCGTCGAGCATTCCCCCAAGGCCGCTGCCCGCGCCAATCCCCGGCCCGATGCCCGTTCCCTGTCCACCGCCTGATCCGCCGCCCGACCCCGCGCCGGCAAACGCCGACAAAGCCAGGTCACTTCCATCACCTCCAGCCGCGGATTCGCCCACATCCGGCGTCGGCGCAGCGATGCTCCCGGGCGTCGGTGTCGGCGCCGGTGCCGGGGCCAATTGCATCGCCGCCTGATTCGCAAGCCCCGATGTCCGCTGAACTGCGCTGGTGCCACGACCCTGTCCTCCGGCTCTTGATCCCGCATCTCCACTCCCGCCAGCACCACCACCGCCGCCACAATGCAACACGATCGGCGGCTCGGGATTCCGCACGATCACCCAGGTGATCATCGCCATCGCCGCGAATATCCCCGCGTGAATCAGAATCGAAAGGATCGCCGAGCCGATCGTCTGCGCCACGTTCCTCCGCTGTGGGCGCAACAGCGCGGCGGTGGACCTCGCCGCCGAACGCGCCGTCACCATGTTGCCGTATTGCTGATCGGGCTCACTCATGGTGATTCACTTCCACCCAGGCGTTGCAGCGAAACCTTCTGCATCGGACTGTGCAAAGCCGCGTCCACCGCACGGGCAACCTGGTCCACCGTCAGGCTCGGCGATGCCGCGAAGATCACCGGCACTGACGGCAGGTCGATCGCCCGTAGCTGTTGCGTGATGTCCGTTGGCGATGCCAGCTCATTGCTGCCCACGATGATCTGCATCTTTCCGGTTCCAGGCACGTCGATCAGCCGGATCGTGATGCGCTGCGGCAAATCGCCCTGCACGATTCCCGCCGGCTGCAGCGGGCGCTCTGCGCCCACCACCGCATCGCGCTCGGCCCCGAAGACGCGAATCGTAATCACGAAAAACGCCAGTAGCGTGAAGACAACGTCGATCATCGACGTGAGATTCAGCAGGTCCTCGGCCTCGACAACCTCATCGTTCTTTTCGAATTTCATTGCCTGCTCCCGCCAACCTCGGTCAGCGCTCGCACCGCGACCGCCTGCACCTGTGCATCCCGACACACCTGCAGCACCTTGTCCAGCAATTCAAAGTGCTGGCGCTTGTCCGCGCGAATTGCCACCATGAACGCCTGGTTCGCCGCCGTCGCCTTGTCACGGGCATCCACGAGCAGGCTCAGGAGGTGCGATTCATCAGCCGTGCGCCCGTTCACATCGATGGTTCCGTCCGCTTCGATATTGATCACGAACTCCGCCGGATGCTGACTGGAGAGCGGGCTCGCCGTCATCACGGGAAGATGTACACTTGCGTCCTGGTATGCCTGCACACCCGCGGCGACGAACAGGTAGAAGCAGATGATCTGCAGCACGATGTCCACCAGCGGAATGAAGTTGATCCGCGGCAGCTGATCCCCGCCCAATGGTTCGAAGCGCATCGGCATGGTTACCTCCGGATCGGCGAAGGCATGACGTTCCGAACTGGCGCCCGTGTTGAATCGCGGGCGCCTGAATGGGCGCGGATGTGGGACTTGTCGCCGGCGCTGCCGCCGTCGCCGCGGAAGCTGCCGCCATCCGCTGTTGCTGCTGCCGGGTCACGGCCGCCGTCAGAAGGTTCAGGATTCGTTCCGCCGCTGCCGCCGATTCCTGGCTGATTGCGCTGACCTTGTCCCGCAGGATCGCGTGGCAGAAGATCATCGGCACCGCCAGGATCAGCCCCTCGCACGTGGTCACCAGCGCCAGTGAAATCCCCACCGCCAGCTCGTCCGGTCGGGCCGCATTCTTCGAATGCCCCAGCACACTGAACGAGTTGATCATCCCGATGACCGTTCCCAGAAGCCCCAGCATCGGCCCGACGGTCGCCACCACGCCCACCCAGCTCACGCGATAGCGCAGCCGCAGGATCTCCGCCTCACCGAGTTGCTCCATTTCCTGGCGAACGATCTCGACGCCGTGCTTCGCCCGGTCGAGCGCCCCGCCGATGATCCGGCCAAACATGCTGTTGCTCGCCTTGTTCATCGCGAGCAGCTCGCTCAGCCGTCCGTTCTCCGCCAGCTCGATTGAATGCGAAACGAGATTGTCCGGCATGATCTGGTCGCGCCGCAACCGAAGGAATGTGTCAAACACCAGCGCCACCGCCGCCACCGCCACGCTCAGCGTCATGATCAGGTAGCCGACGATTCCGCCGGCCGTGACGAATTCGAACATGCTGCGGGTCTCCGTCTCCGGCTTGTCCTGCGCCATCGCCGACCCGGCAAGCAGCAGAAGTGGTACCAGGAACATCGCCGCCTTCCCGAGTGATGTACGAACAAATGAATGTGATCGCCTCATACCTCTTTAGCCTTTCTGTCCATCAAGACCCGTGGACGCGGCATCGGTTTCCCTCAGCACGGCATCGATGCGCGGGAGCGGCGCCGCCGGCGCACTATTTCGATAAAGAGCGGCCGCCACCCGCATGATCTCTTTCGCCGCCTGGATATTTCCCTCTCGCACCATGCACTCTGCCAGACCCAGCGTGCTCTTCCACCAGGATTCGCCTCCAGCGGCCAGATGCTTTCGTGCCTCGCGATAGGCGCTTGCCGCGGTTGGCCACTGCTCCAGCTTCCGCTGAAGATCGCCCATCGCCAGGTTGATCTCCCCGTCATCCGGATTCGCCTGCCTTGCCTCCTCCAGGATCGACTGACCTTTGGCCACCTGCCCCTGCCCGACCAGCGCTTGCGCGAGCAGCAGGGCAATGCCCGGATCGGATGCCTGTGTGGTTGCCCGCGCCCCCGTGAGGATGCTCTGGGCGTCAGCAAACGCTTGGGCCTGGATCAGCACTCCCGCCGCTTCGATCGCAGACTGGCGATATGTCGCGTTCTCGCTCTGATGCGTTCAGCGCCCGATTCACCAGCCGCACGATTCGACCGCGCATTTCCGTTCGCGCATCGACCGAGTCGCGGACCTCCCCATACCGCGCAGCCAGCAGCCGCGCCAGCTGCATCGCCGCCGCCGGCGGCAGCTTCTCCGGCCCGAGCTGGTTCGCCAGCGTCTCGGCCTCGCTGGTCAATCCCAGGTTCAAGAGAAGCTGCATCTTCAGTTCCACGAGCTGCGCCATCGCCGGCGCATCCGCCTTGAGCCCGGGCTGACTCTGCGTCAGAAGATCCAAAGCCGGCTTCGGTCCCGCATCCGCCGACATCGCCGTGATCTGCGCCATGAGCAGGACGATCGATGGCTTGAGATTCGCATCCGCCTGCGGCAGAACGCGTGACAGTTCCTCGCGCAGCCGTTTGGGCAAATCCGCTGGCGGCGTCTTGTCCTTCTCATCGCTGATCGCCTGGCGCCATTCGGCCTGCGAAACGCAGAAGCACAGGTATGGATCGTCTCGAATGAGGTTGCGGTAGGGCGATAGTGCGGCAAGGTTGCCCTCCAGCGTCTTGTTCTCCTGCGAAAGATAGGCCCACGACCGCAGCGCCTCCGTCTGCATCTTTGCATCTTTCGCCTCACCGGCCAGTTGCCAGAACGCATCGATGGCAGCCTTGCGACTCGCCGCATCGGCATTTGGCCCGCGCCAACGGCCAACCGCGCATTCGCAATCGTGCGCAAGAGGGCCATATGCTGCGGCGATCCCGCCGGCAGACTCGCCAGCACCGATCCATCGCATCCGCCGCCGATGCCGCATGGCCCAATCGATACAGCATCGTTCCATACGATTCCCAATCCCGATTCGTCAGTTGATCCGGGGCCTTTGCTGCAGCCGCTCCATACGTCGCCACTGCCTGCTCGCCCAGACCCGCCCATGCCTGCAATCGCGCCCCCCGCAGCAGTTCCTGGGGCAAAACCTCCACCTTGCGAGCGTCATGCAGCTTCATCAGCGCCGCCAGCCGTTCGTATTCCGGAACCGCTCTCACAAACGTCTCATCGCGGACCCGGCTTGCCAGGCGGGCCGCATCGCCGTTGCCATCCTTGAGATTGGCATCGATCTCCGCGTCAAGTGATGCCCATTCCAGCACCGCCTGCTCCCCGGCCGATGCCGTCTTCATCAATTGGCTGTTTTTCAATCGATTCGCCAGCGTTCCTCCCTCGGCCACGCTCTTTCCATACGCTGTCTTCACCCGCTCCAGCCACAGCGCCCGCTGCACCTGTGCCACCTCCGGCGAAAGCCTCTCAGTCCGCCGGTCATCCAGCGTCATCGTGACGTCCACCACTGCCTGATCCGCCTTGGCCAGATCACCCATCGCCCGATGCACGCGCGCCTCGCCCGCATATCCCAGTCTTCCAACCGCCAGCGCCCGATAGTCCAACCGCAGCGACTTATACCCATCGAGCGCAGCCTGAAACTCCTTCGCCCGCCGTTGATCGCTCGTCGGCAGCGCCATCGCCGCCCGGCGGTGCAACTCTGCCTGCACAAATGCGATCTGGCAAAGCGCAGTCTGCTGCTTCGCGATCGCTGCCGCTCTTTCCGATGGATTGAGACGATCCTTCGCAGCAGGCTCACTCGGGGCATTCTCCGCAACCTGCTGCTTCGCCCGCGCGATCGCATCGGTGCCGCGGGTCAGCAACTCCACCACCCGTGCCGGATCATCTGCAGACACCGCCCGAAGCTCATCAAGCTGCACCAGAATCTGCTGCGCCGTCGCAAGCGGATTCGCCGCCTGTTCTGCCGCTGCGCCCGCTGGCGCCCATGTCAGCAGTGCCAGCACGGTCGCCGCGCTTGTGTAGCAGAGGTTGTGCAATCCCCTCCTCACCACGAACTCCCCAGCGTCTGAACCAGGTACTGATACAGGAATTCATTGGCGTAAGCCTGCATCGGCGCCAGATCGTCATTGCGCACGGTGTAGTTGCTGTGCGCAATCAGCTGCACCAGCGGCGTGGGTTGCCGCGGTGCCAGCAGTTCCCCAATCGCCTGCGCCATGTACGCCTGTTCCTTGGTGTCTTTGGAATTCTTCAAATGGTCCAGCAGCGTCTTGGCGCTGGCGGTCGCGCCGGCCAGACGCATAGCCACGATCACTTCGCGGTTCACGTAAAAGTTCAGGTTCCACGCCTTGACCAGAATCGGAATCGTCGTCGGGCTGTGCATCACCCCCAGCGCCAGCACCGCCGCCCGCCGCGCCATAATCCCTGACGGGCTGGTATCATCCTGCCGCCCGAGCAAAAAATCCCTTGCCGGCTCGATCACGTTCGTGTCGCCGACCATCGCCCGGCCCAGCAGGATATATCCGTACGTCAAGGCATCGTTCGAGCCGCTGGTGCGCTTGAGCTTCGTCATCACCCGGTTCATCAGCGGGAGCACCGCCGTCCTGCGGCTGAGCCCCAGCCCCACCGCACACGCCGACCGCACTTCCGGACTCTCGCTATCATCTTCCAGTCGCTCGGCCAGCGTCAGGATCGCCCAGTTGTATCCGATCCGGTCCGCCACACCCTGCGGCGTGTCATACGGCTCGGCATAAAGCCCCAGCGCCAGTGCGGCAAACCCCCGCAGCGGCGAATCCCGACCCACCACGATGACCATGTGGCTGTCTTTATCCATCTTCCCCAGGATCCGGATCAGCCGATCCCGCGCCTTCTCGCTCGGGTACGCCGTCAGCGCCATGATCGCAAACTCCTGGGGCGTCACCAGAAACTCATCCTGCATCGTATCGTTGCTGATAAAGCTCAACAGCGGCTCCGCTGCATCCGTGTTCCCGATTCGCCCCAGCGCAATCGCCGCCGAGGACCGCAGCCACCCAATGCGAATCAACTCATCGCCAACGCCGATGTAACGTGCGCCGGGATTCGCCTGGGGTGCCAAGCCAGGCTGCGCCCGGCTTCGGCTTGTTCGGATTGTTCTTGTAAAACTGCTCGTACTGTTTCTGGTAGTTCTCGTAATTCTGCTGGTACTGTTGGTAGTCGCGGCGATAGTTGTCCACACCCTGGTTCTGCATCGCCGCCAGCGCAACCTTCATGTCATGCAGTCGCTGAAGCTCGGTCCAGGCGCGGACCGCTCCCGCCGGCCCATGGAGGCTTGCCAGCAGTTCCGACAAGATGCCGATCATCTTGCCGTCTTTGGTTTCCCCGATCCCGAGAATCGCCTGCGAGGCCACCCACGGGCTGTCGCTGGTTGACAGAACACTCTCGTAGTACGTCGCGTTGAGTTCGTCGTGATGCTGGCACACCGACCAGCACGCTGCCGTCGCGATTGCCGGATCGTTGCTGGAGATATCCCCGCGCAGAATTTCGAGCGTTGCCGGCTGAGTCTTCTCCAGCAGACCTATTCCCAGCACGTCCGCGACCTGATCTTCAGTCGCGGTCGACCTGATTCCGTTCAGTACTCGTTCCGATTCCGATGAACCAATTAGCCCCAGCGAGATTAGTGCCGCTTGACGCGCCGGTGCCGATTGGCTCCTGTTCGCCAGCGTGTTGAGAACCGGAATTGCCGACTCCTGCCGAAGCTTCCCCAGCGCAAGAGCAGCCTGCGTCACCAGCGAGTTGTCATTCGTCGTCTTGATCGTGTTGACTAATAAGGACGCAGCTTCCTCTCGCAACGCCTTGAGCCGTGCGTCTTCCGGCGCCTGCCCCGGGGGAGCCTGCGCGGTTGTATAGAGATAACGGTCGCGATTAGCCTCCCACCAGAACAGCCACGAAAACCGCGGCGGATTGATCGAGATCAGTTGTGCTCCCGGCCCCGGCGCATTGGGGGCAGCCGGAGGAGTCGGTGGACCCGGAGGAGGTGGACGAGGCTCCCCATTATGTCCCCAGGCGTTTGATACCCCGACCATCACGCCAATGCTGATCACCAACAGCACCAACGCTGCCTTTGGCCATGAAGATCGCAGAGGCCGCATCACCGCGAATTGTCCTCCCTTTTTTCCTGGCGTGCCACCTTTTCTTGTGCTCGCCGTCACTGAAGATGCTAAACTGCCCGCGCGCATGAAGCAAGGATTTTCGCTTAGGGGTCAGGGCATCGCCGCAGTGCTTGTGGGGGTGGTCATCATCTCCGCGATCCTCTTGACCCGGCGCCGCTTTGCCCCGCCTGGCCCATCCGGTCATTCCCCTGACTCGATGGCACAATTTCTGGCCCGCGCCGAGGCCGGCGACGACAAGTCACTCACCCAACTCGTCCAATCCTTTTCCGCCCCTCCTTCGGCTGACGAGCACAATCTGCTCATCACCATGCTGGTCAGCAACCGCCCGGAAATCCGCGCTGCCGCGGCCAACTGGATCGGCCTCCACCGCGTTGGCGATCTGGCTCCGCGCCTTGTCGAGCGCCTCAACGACAACGATTGGCGCGTCCGTGCGGCCGCCTTCGACGCCTTCACCCACATTGGCCAGCACGTCCTCTCGCCCACGCCGCCCTCTGCCCATGCGCGATACGCCCGTGGACGATCGCGAGCGCCTGATCTTCGCTTGGATGACTCAGTGGCGCAGTGCAGGCGACGCCGTGCCCAAACTCCCCCTCCTCTGCGAACTCTATCCCGATTACGAATACTGGCTCGCAGGCACGCGCCTCGCCGAAGCCTGCCTCGCCTGCCACGCTCCCCGGTCCTCGATGTCCTACGAATCTGCGGGCAAGTGCGTCCAATGCCACTTCGCCGAAGTCCAGGCCTGGCAGCGCTCCGGCCACGCCTTGAGCACCATGCACCTCGGCCTGGCGAGCGTGGACCCGGTGACCAAGAAAGTCGTCTACTACGACACCGCAAACCGCTGGGGCCTCACCTGCACATCCTGTCACCACCAGGATCTCTCGCCGCTAGAATCCTCACCCGGCTCAACCACCGCAGCACTTCTGCCCGATCATCACTTCAAACCCGCCACCGTCGAATCGTGCAGGACCTGTCACGTAGAAACCTTTGCCCAATGGCAGCACTGGAAAACGTCACGCCGACCCGAATGTGCCCAGTGGCCGCCGGGAGCAATCACGTGGACGAGTCAATCCGATTCCCGTAGCTGCATCTCCTGCCACATGCCCTCGCATTTCGGCTCAACCTCCATCCACGATCACAGTTTCCTCTCTCCCGACCTCCGTAGCCTTCTGCTCTCTGGCCTGAACGCCCGGATCGAACCGCCCACCTCATCGCACGGCCCCCAACTCGTCCTCACCAACCTCTCCGGCCACGCCTATCCCGCCGGCACCCTCCGCCGCGCCCTCCGCATCGATCTCACCTACGATGATGCCCCCGGTGCCCCGCAACTGCTCACCTACCTCGCCGATCGCCGCATGCCCACCACGCAGCCCACCGAACCGGTCCTTGCTCCCGGCGAGCAGCGCCATATTCCCATCCCCGCCCGCCCCCGCGCATCGCATGTCACCTGCCAGATCACCTATGACCAGAACCGCTTCGTCTCCAACTCCAGTCAGTTGCCCCTCTACAAGCTGACCCTGTCGATCGTCCCGCCACACCTCGAGCCCGCAAAGTAGAGCGGATTTGCAACACCATTCTTCAGATCGCTGACATCGCATCCATCCCCACCAGCCAGTCGAAATCGACAAAGCTCCTTCCCGTCAGCGGAAAATAGGAAGAGTTCTTCCCATTCCCGCTCCGCGTCGGCAAATCGTCGATCCCCGAGATTCCCCGTCCCCGATGCGTCGGCACAAACCGCACCGGCCCCGACGCCGCACTCAATCTCGCTTCCAGTGTCCCCGCTTCCGGCTTCCCGATTCCGTTCTCCTGCGAAACGCCCACGCCCGCACCGATCACCGCATACCCCGCCCCCAGCATCTCGCTCACCTGCGCTCCCGCCGGCCACCATTCCAGCATCTGCGGCCCCAGCTGCCACCGCGCCATTCCGCGCTGCAGATGGCTGTTGTGTGCAAACGCAAATACCTTCCCCCGCCCGCGCTCCCGCATCACCGCATACGCCAGATTATCTGCCATCATCAAATCGCGAAGACCCAGCAGATCCGCCACCCGCGTCGGCGAATTCCGCGCCAGCCCGGCGTGATAGTTCAAGAGCTGCCGCCCGATCACCGCATGCTGCCTCGCCTCCATGTAGCGCGCCCGATCGCTTTTGCTCACCAGCTCCGGCTGGCGGACGCAGAATTCGCTGATCAGATCCTCCGTTGCAATCCGCAGCTCCGTCGCCTCCGGCGACAACCCAATCGACTTCGTCGGGTCCATCAGTGCCGCCGGATTCTCCCACGCCGCATCCTCGCCGAGCAGCGACTCGATTCTCGCCCGATGCACCTGTCCCCGCTCCCGATCGATCCCCGCCAGATAATCCACCGCAAACGACAGCAACTGCCGCGGGCTGTCCGTCCCGGTCATCTCCGTCGGGCCGTCAAAGCCGTAGAAGCGAACTTTAGTCTCATGCGACCGATCCGCGTTATACCGCCGCATCCACTCCACCAGTTCCCGATTCGCCGCCAGCCTGCCAAACCCATGGCTGAATCCTTTCTCCTGCACATCCGCTTGCGACGCCGCCCCGTGCCCCGCGACATACTCATCCACGACAAGCCCCCGCGGAAAGCTGCTCTCGAGTGCGATGGCGCTGTACCCATGCGCCTCCACCAGCCGCTCGAACATCAAGTTGCGCAGCTCCAGAATCTCCTTCCCCCCATGCATCGGCTCCCCCAGCCCCAGCAGCTCGACCGGTGGCTGCCCCGCCCCAATCATCCGATCGACGGCCGCGTTCAACTCCTCGCGCGACTCCAGCGAAAACCCAATCGCCTCGCGCGATCCACATATCCAGCGCCACCCGTCCCTCAGAATCGTCCGGCATGATCGAAATGCTATCCGATTGGGCCCCCTCCTCGCAGCATTTCTTCCCCGTCAATCTCCCCGCTGCATCCCGGCTGATCTCCGGGTGGCCGTGACCGGATTTCAGTCCCCGCCGGCCCGAAACGCATCGCATCTCAATGCCGGATATTCCCGGTAAAACACCACACCCAGATCATACCACCCGGCCACCGGCCGGCACCGGATCACATACCCCTCCAGATGCAACAGCGCCCCGGTCGGAGACATCATCCCCACGCTCACCTCCACACCCAGCGGTAGCGCCCGGCTGCTGACCACCCCAAGCCCCCCTTCACTCACGTCATAGCTGAACGCGCAGATCGGCGGCCCCATCTGGACCATTCCCACCGGCCGCAAACTCAGCTCCCGCACCATCCTGCCCCGGCGCGACCGCCTCATGCTCCCCCACAACGCTTCTTCCGCCGCCGCCTCCAGCCGCAGTTCCTCGATCGCCGCCTCCGCATCCCTCGGATCTGCCGCGTGATCCTCAACCGCCGAGCACCGAACTGCATCCAGAATGCCCATGCCTCTCCCCTCCCATATCGGCAAGAATAAGGGACAAATTGATCCCATGATACAGATTCCGCCCAAATGGCAGCCCGCAAGACCGGGGCTCCCTGTTTTCCGGGTATAGCACCAGCTTGGTCCATTTGGCATAATGGCGGGATCAAGGAGGATCGATGGACCTTTCCAAACTGAGCGAACGCGAGCGGCTGGTGGCGGAACAGGCGGTGCTGACCCTCCGCGAGTTGGACCGGGCGGGGGATGAGGCACAGTGGGGCCACGGCCTGGAGGCGCTGGAAGCGGTGATCCACGACAAGGGGCTGGAGCACTTGCGGCAGATGATGACGCTGGCAGCCCACGCCCGGCCGGAGGCGCAAAAAAAAGGGCGAGTCGCTTAAGCTGCACCTGTGGCGGCAGGAGCAAGTTCAAACTGCAGAGCCCGCGCACGGTCCTGTGCACTGTGGGGCACATTACGGTGTCGCGGCGTTACTTCGCTTGCGGCTGCGGGGGCAAAGCGGTGCCGTGGGATCGCTGGGCGGGGGTGGACAAGCGCAGCCTCTCGCCGGGTGCGCGGCGGATGCTGACGCTGGCGGGAACGAGCTGGCCGTTCGATCGTGCCGCGGCGTATCTGAAGGAGTTCTGTCATATCCAGACCAGCGATGACACGATCGAGCGGGTGTGCCAGGAGCACGGCCAGGAGGCGCGGCATTGGATGGAGCAGTCGGCAGAGCCGGTGCAGGCGTTTACCAGGGCCAAGGGATGTGCGGAGTTCAGCAGCGACGGGGTCAAGATCAACACCGTCGATGGCTGGCGGGAGATGCGGATCAGCGTGCTGGCCAAACGCGAAGCGGCCTTGCCGGTTGCGCCGGCGCAGTGGGACCAGCGGGTGCTCAATGAGCCGACGGTGCGTCTGGCCAGTTGCGCCATCGCCGACGCCAATCACGTAGGAGCAGGCTGGAAACGGCTGAGCAAGCGGATGGGATTGCAGCAGTCGGAGCAACTGAGCGTGATCGCCGACGGCGCCAAATGGATCTGGGAGCAGGCGGCCAAACGTCTCAGCCCCAAGGCCCGCTGGTGCGTGGACGTCTATCACGTCAGTCAGCACCTGCACGAGTGCGGCAAAACGCTGCTGGGCGAGGGTGCGCGGGCACGACAATGGGCCGATGAGCACCTGATGACGGCGCTGGAACACAACGGCCCGGCCTTGATCGAACGCTTGCAGCGCGAACGGGCGGAGTGCCAGGAGTCGAAGTTGCCGGCGCTTGACCGGCTGCTGGGCTATCTGCAGGACAATCGCGACAGCCTGTGGTATCGCGATCGCCTTGAGCAGGGCTTGCCCATCGGCAGCGGGTTGATCGAGGGAGCCGCCAAGAACATGATCGGGGCCCGACTCAAGGCCAATCGCGCCCGCTGGCGAGTCCGCCGCGCCGAAAGGATTGGGGCTTTGCGTTGTCTGGACCGCAGCGGCCTGTGGGAGTCGTACTGGACTTCAAGAGCCGCGTAGGGGGCCAAGATCGGGAACTACACCCTGTTTTCCGGGGGGCGCGTTACCAGAGCCTGACTGCCCGGCCCGGGGCGCGAGTCGTGCCTCGCGGCGCCAGGGGCAACAACACCCCGCGCAACCACCGGCCCGCCGGCCCTTGCTCGCCGCTGGTGTGCTCTTGCGACCCGCACGGGCCGTCTTGGCGCGCCAAAGGCAAAGCGCCGGCTCCAGGATGCTGGCCTCAGATTTGCAAAGCACCGACCACGCCGGAGCGGAGGCTGCAGCGGCTGCTGCGGATGACTCCGGCAGGTCCCTGACCAGGAGTCGCATCATGCGCATGTTCATCGCGGTCTGTGCATTGGCTATTGTCGCCGCTCCCCTCATCGGCTGCGAGGAAGATCACCACGAAGGACGCGATGCAAGGCCCGCATACCACTCGGACCAGGGCGACCATGGCGACTACAATCGCGGGGACCACTCTCACGGGGACCATCAGGATCAGGGATACGATCGCGGCGACTACGACCATCAGTAACGATTCCCTCGTGCGGCCGAAGCTCTGCCCCTCTCGGCCCTGCACTCCACTGGCTTTGGCCACGTTGCCGCCAGTCGAGTATGGCAACATGGCGAAGCGCCAGCCTGCAGGTGCGCCCAGGGCTTTTGCCAAGATGGCATGGGCGATCGTCTGATGGTCCCGCCGCGAGGGCGTCGCGACGAGGCCGCTCTACCCACGAAGGAGTTGCCATGACGGATATCAAGAACATCCGCGTCCTCTTCATCGCCGGCTTCGGCCCGATCGTTCGCGATTCCGCCGCAAGCCGCAGGCTCTACGGCACGCTCCTCGACATTCCCTTCAAAGAGGAAAAGGACGGCTACCTTCACACCGAGTCCCTCGCCGGCGCCAAAAGCTTCGCCCTCTGGCCCCTCTCCCACGCCGCCCGCGCCTGCTTCGGCACCGATGCCTGGCCGGTGGAGATCCCCATCCCCCAGGCGTGGCTCGAATTCAACGTCGACAACCTCGACGGCGCCACCGCCCTGCTCGAATCCCACGGCTACCGCATGCTCGTCAAGAACAAACCGGAACCCTGGGGCCAGACCGTCACGCGCTTCCTCTCTCCCGAGGGCCTGCTGGTGGGCATCACTATCACGCCCTCGATGCGCTCCTCGGAATAGACGCGCGCGCTCGGCCGCCGGTCCGGTCGCCGGGCCTGATTTCCCCATCCCCCTGATTCAATAGCCGTAGTCCGCCCGCAGCGTCGATTCATCCCGCCAGCGCGGGCTGGTCTTCTCCGCCTCCTTGATGCGGCGAGATAGGCCCGAGCAGTTCTGGGCCAGCACCTCGAAGATGCGATTGGCCACCAGCCGGTGACCGAGATCGTTCTGGTGCACGCCGTCATAGTGGATCAGCCAGGGCGCCTCGCCGCTGGCCGCCAGCAGATCGACGTACAGGCACTCCTCGGCCCGCGCCACGGCGGCGATCGCCTCGTTGTACCGGTAGAAGATCGGCAGGCTGCCGCGGTTCCAGAACTCGCCGCCCAGCGTAAAGTCGGTCATGAAGTACGGCCCCGGGAGGACGATCACCGGTTGAATCCGTTCCCGCACCCGGCGCACGATCATCACCAGGTCCTCGGCGAACTGCTCGACCGGCGTGCCGCACCGGGCATCGTTCAGGCCATAGGAAACCACCAGCAGATCCGGCCGCTGCTCAATCACGTGTTTGTCCAGGCGTTCGCTGGCGGCCGGCTTGCCACTGTAAGAATACCCGGAGCTGCGGGTTGAGATGACGTTGGCCCCGATGCCGGCATTAAAGAACTCGACCGGGGCCGACTGAAAGTCGTCGATCAGCGCTTTTAAGCGCGGCGCCCAGCAGCGCTCGGGTGACGTGCTCCAGCCCCCGGCAGTGGTGCTCTCGCCCAGCGTCACCAGCTTACGAAATTCCTCGGAGTCGCCAATCGCGTTTCACGTTTCCTCCAACGGGTAGGCCGCGGTGCCCATTGCATCAAGCGCCCGTATGCCGCAAGTAGACGGCCTGCGGTTTGCCGCGGATGCACGCCATCGTATCGCCGCAGGCGGCAAGGCGGCAAGCCGTTCGAGCCGCTCCCGCATCGGAGATGCCCGCGCAATGGCCTGGAGCGTGTTATGGACTTTCCATGCCCCAGTTCCAATTCCCGCCAACCTCGGGGCGGCCGGGATAGCCGGACGGTTCGCAAATCGTCCCAACAGAGGACATTCCGCTCCCATGTCGCCTGCGATTCGACTCCCGACCCACACCGTACTCTCACCGTTGTAGTACCGTACCCTCCCCACCCGGCCGCCGACCCCGTTTTTGCCCCTTCTGACGACATGGTGGTCCGAACATGACAATTTGTCGTAGCGGCAAAACGGCGCAAATGGGCCGATTCCGGCCCATCGCGGAGGTGCGGAAAGTGCATAACACGCTCTGGGCGCACCCGTGAACGGTTTGTTTAGCGGACTATTTTCGCCATGGGGTGGGTTGTGCGCCATGACCCGCGGAGCGCGATCCGCAGCGGCCAAGGCAGGGGCGTAACCTGGGGGCTTGATCGCCGAGACGAAAATTAAGGCTGATATTGAACCAAAGGCCAATGTTTATTTGAACGCCTCGCCCCCATTCTACTCTTGCCGTTTCAATTTTGGACGGCAACGGGCATTCATCATGTTCCGTTGGCGACTGATCAGATTGGGACTACTCGGTTCGGTGCGATTGAATCATTCAATGAACGGGAAGGGCCTATGAACAGGACCATCAAAGGATTTCGTACCTGTTGTTCTAACGGGCCTGACCGGCAGCGTTGTTTGCAGTTGCTGATTTCAAGGGGGATAGACCGCGTGCCCGAACCGATCGGGGCGCTGATGCAGAAAGGTGAAACCAGATGCTCAGGACGATGGTCAGAATGAGTCTCGCGTGCGTGATGCTGGGAATCGTTGTGAGCTGTGCCGGCAACTATTACAAGGTGACGGATCCCACCACGAACAAGAGCTTCTACACCTCTGACCTCCAGCGACGGAGCAGCGGCTCAGTGACGTTCACCGACGCCCGCACTGGCAATCAAGTGATGCTTCAGAATTCGAACACTGAGCAGATCACAAAGCAGCAGTTTGAAAACGCCAGGAATCAGACGGCAAGCGCGCCGTGATTGACGCGTTGGAGCTGCTTCAACAACCGATTGCGCCATGGCGAAGGAGGCGGTACCTCCGAGGCGGCGGTGAGCGATGACACAGACACAAGGAGCGACCATGAAAAGGACAACGCGACGCGCAGCAAAGTGGCTGATCTCCGCCGGGCTGGCGGCGGTTCTCGGTGCGACGGGAGCCTGCAGGGACTCGTCAAACCAGGCAGATGCCTTGATGGCGTCCGCCGTCAACGGAGCTTCCGCTCAACCGCAGCCGGTCCAGACAACGGGAACCCCAGGCTCGCCCGAGGCGACCACGACCATCAGCGGCCAGCAGCTCCCGCCGCCGGATCCGAAGTTCGGCGGGGTGATCAAGGAGGACGCCTTGCAGTCGAAGGCCTGGTGGGCGCCGCGCGTCGTGCCGCCCAAAAGGCCCCCAACATCCTGTTGATCATGACGGACGACGCGGGCTTCGGCGTGCCCAGCACGTTCGGCGGCGTCATCCCGACGCCCACGATGGATCGGCTCGCGAAGAGACGGGCTGCGCTACAACAACATCCACTCCACCGCGCTCTGCTCGCCGACCCGCGCCGCGCTGATCACCGGGCGCAACCACCACTCGGCCGGGTTCGGCGTGATCTCGGAACAGTCCACGGGCTTCCCGGGCTACAACAGCATCATCCCCAAGGACAAGGCCACCATCGGTCGCATCCTGCTGGACAACGGCTATGCCACCTCGTGGTTCGGCAAGGACCACAACACGCCGGCCTTCTGCGCCAGCCAGGTCGGGCCGTTCGACCAGTGGCCGATCCGGCATGGGCTTCGAGTATTTCTACGGGTTCGTGGGCGGCGACACCAACCAGTGGGAGCCGAACCTGTTCCGCAATACGACGCAGATCTATCCGTTCCTCGGCAAGAAAGGATGGAACCTGACCACGGGGATGGCCGACGACGCCATCGACTGGCTCAACCGGATCGACCAGACCCATCCCAGCAAGCCGTTCTTCTGCTACTACGTTCCCGGCGGCACGCACGCGCCGCACCATCCGACCAAGGAGTGGGTGGACAAGATCCACGCCATGCACCTGTTCGACGGGGGCTGGAACAAGCTTCGCGAGACGATCTTCGAGAACCAGAAGCGCCTTGGGCGTGATTCCGCAGGACACCCAACTGGAGCCCTGGCCGACGAAGCTCCTCAAGAACTGGGACGATTGCACCCCCGAGGAGAAGAAGCTCTTCATCCGGCAGGTGGAAGTCTTCGCCGCCTACGCGGCCTACACCGACCATGAGATCGGCCGCGTCATCCAGGCGGTCGAGGACATGGGCAAGCTCGACGACACGCTCATCATCTACATCAACGGCGACAACGGCACCAGCGCCGAGGGCGGCCCGCTTGGGCACTCCCAACGAGGTCGCGTTCTTCAACGGCGTCAACATGATGCCCGTCGACGTGCAGATGAAGTGGTACGACGTGTGGGGCACGGACCAGACCTACAACCACATGTCGGCCGGCTGGTCCTGGGCCTTCGATACGCCCTTCACGTGGTTCAAGCAGAACGCCTCGAAGCTCGGCGGCATCCGTCAGGGCATGGTCGTCTCGTGGCCCGGCCACATCAAGGACAAGGGGGCTTTGCGAGAGCAGTTCATGCCACGTGATCGACGTCGTGCCCACGCTGCTGGAAGTATGCGGCATTCCCGCGCCCGAAACCGTGGACGGCATCAAGCAGGCGCCGATCGAGGGCACGAGCTTCGCCTACACGTTTGACGCGAAGAACGCCAAGGCACCGTCGCGGCACAAGACCCAGTACTTCGAGATGATGGGCCAGTGGGCCCTGTACCACGACGGCTGGCTGCTGAGCACCAAGGTGAACCGGGCACCGTGGCAGGCCTTCGGCGCCGCCAACCCCGATCCGCTCAATAACCAGGTCCTCCAGCTCTACAACCTGGACAAGGACTTCAGCCAGTCGCAGGACCTTGCGGACAAGTATCCCGACAAGGTCAAGGCGATGAAGCAGATGTTCATCGAGGAGGCGAAGAAGTACCAGGTCTTCCCGCTGGATGCCTCGGTGGCGGCCCGCATCGTCGCGCCGCGCCCGAACATCACGGCCGGCCGCAGCACGTTCGTCTATAAGCGACCGATGACCGGGCTGCCCCAGGGCGATTCGCCGTTCCTGCTGGAATGCCTCCTACACCATCACGGCCGACATCGAAGTGCCCCGAGGGCGGCGCCGAAGGGCATGATCCTGACCTCCGGCGGCCGGTTCGCCGGCTACGGCTTCTACCTGCTCAAGGGCAAGCCGGTGTTCCTCTGGAACCTGATCGACCTGAAGCGCATCAAGTGGGAGGGCCCCGAAGCGCTCACGCCCGGACAGGCATACCCTCGAGTTCGACTTCAAGTACGAGGGCCTCGGCGTGGGTACGCTCGCGTTCAACAACATGAGCGGGCTGGCCCGTCCTGGCACCGGCACGCTGCAAGGTCGACGGCAAGGAAGTCGTCTCCACCCAGCAGATGAAGAAGACGTTGCCCATGATTCTGCAATGGGACGAAAGCTTCGACATTGGCTCCGACACCCTCACCGGCGTGAACGACGAGGACTACAAGCCGCCGTTCCCGCTTACGGCCAAGCTCGAACAAGCTGACGATCAAGGTCGACCGACCGAAGTTGTCGCCGGAGGACGTCAAGAAGCTCGACGAGGCGATGCGGAACAACAAGATGAGCGAATAGTCCTGTTGGCTTACAAACGATGCGGGCTGCTTCCGTCGCTCCCGGAGGCAGCACGCACCAGACCCTTGCCGGAGGTTTGGCAAAAAACAACGATCCATCTGATGTCCGGCCCTTAAGGCGGAGCTGTCGAATGGCTTCACTCAACATCTTCGTGATCTTCGCAATCACCGCTGTGGGTCTGATGCTTGTTGTCGAGATCGGATACCGGGTCGGGAGAACCATTCACGAGCGATCGAAAGACGAGAAAGAGACCCCCGTTTTTGCTGTTTCCGCCGCCACTCTGGGGCTCCTGGCCTTCATGCTTGCACTCACCTTCGGCCTCGTGGCCGATCGCTTTCAGACGCGGAGGAATCTGGTTCGTGACGAAGCGAACGCGATCGGTACGGCCTACCTGCGCGCGGATTTTCTGCCCGAGCCCGACCGCGCCGAAGCCAAGCGGCTGCTCAGGCTCTATACCGACGAGCGGGTCCACGCCGTCCTGGCAGGCGACCGGAAGGGCATCGATCAGGCGCTGCGTGACGCCCCGCGGTTTCAGCAACAGCTCTGGGAGATGGCGGTTCGCCATGGCTCCAAAGACCTGAACTCCGATATCGGCGCACTGTACGTCGCGTCGCTCAATCAGGTGATCGATCTTCATGCACTCCGCGTCACAGCGGCCCTGCAAACGCGAATACCATCCGGTGTCATGCTGGTCCTCTACGCCCTGATTTTCTTCGGGATGATCTCGATCGGATACCAGACAGGGATTGCCGGCTCCAAGCGATCGCTTGCGATCCTGATCATGGTCGTTTCGTTCGCGATGGTGCTCTCGTTGATCGTGTTTATCGATCGCCCCTTCGGGGGGATCCGGATTTCGCAACAGCCGCTGATCAATGCCCGAGCGGCGATGAACTGAACCCGGCGAGCCACACTCCCGCGGATGAAGGGGATTGGGAAATGTCGCCGCGGGATAATCGTTCCAGCGCAGGCGAGCGAATGGGGTTGGTGTACGCCGACCCCATCCTCCCAAATCCCCGACCAAACGGCTTGGCAGAACCCCCACGACATATTGACATCCGCTTGTGCAAAAGCTCCGACCCACACCGTACCCTCCCCGTACCTACACCGTGCAAACTCCACTGCGTCAAAATGGCAGATCTGCGGGTCGCCGGTGCAGTTGCCAGACCTCCCCCACGCCTCCCGCGAGCCACCTCCACGCCCACGCCCAACGCCCCCCCCCAGACGCGGATTCTCTCCTGCCCGCTGTGCGCTGCGCCCAGCCGCAGCGTTCCTGCGCCGTCGTGGCTTGCGGCGCGTGGCCGGGAATTGGCGGCACCACGGAATCGGCCGGGAGCAAGAGACACGAAGCCATGAAGTGGGGCGGCGGGAATTGGGGCTTTCCGGCGGGCGGGGCTGACTCGGCTTCGACTGGGCGATGGCAGGATCGGGATGTGCGCGTACTCGTCTTCTTCGAAGTAGTCGGTGTCAACGCGCGAGACCACGTACGTAGCAACGTTTGCGACACCGATGCCGTGGTCGATCATCAATTGCGCAAGCTGTGATCCATCGATGAGGACAATCTTCTTTTCGATGTGGCGGACGAATTCACGGGCATCAGCCGTGAATTGAGAGGTAGTAATCATGACGCCTTTGCGGGCACGCTGTCCTTCCAGGCTGCCTGCGAATCCCTGAACCATTGGTCTGCTGACCGGATTGGTCCATCGCTTGGCCTGGATATAGACGACGTTCGAGCCCGAGCTTGTCTTCTTTGATAATGCCGTCGATGCCCTCATCGCCGCTTTTGCCGACGGCTTGGCCGGCATCGGCACGGCTGCCGCCGTAGCCCATCGCAACGAGAAGATCCACGACGAGCCGCTCGAAAAAAGTGGGGGAGCATTGGTGCAGGCGTTCGAGTAGATCGGTTGTGAGGCGCCGCGCAGGCTCTCGTAGCTTGCTTCGAGCAACTCCTGCGGTGTCCTGTCTTCGTCGTCGGTGTCGGCAGCTTCCGAGCTGTCCGGCTTTTGAGATTTCCATCCATCGGTGAAGCCGCGAAACTCCTCGAACCTGCGGAGGAACTTCTTGTCGATTCGCGCGGGAGGGTTTTTGAGGACTTCTTGGCCGCGTTGGGTGATCCGGAATGCTCCGCGGCCGATCCGCTCAAGCAGTCCCGCCTTTGTGAGATACGTCCTGGCCCAGGTGACGCGGTTGTCATAGCGGCTTTGCGTGCCGCTTGGGAGAAGTTCCACGCGGTCCTCTGGGCTGATGTTCATTGTGGTGCCGAGGGTTTCGCGTGCTTCGGCTAGCGTGTGGGTCTTTTCGTCGCCGGCGAGCTTGAGCAGCGGGAGCATGAATTCGGCGAATTCGGGTACTGGCATAGGCGGATTTGTCCCGCTGTTGGAACGTAAAAGCAAGCTCCGGTTCGGCTGGTTACAGTTGCCGGTACTCCGGTAGAGGGCAGGGGAGGGGAAATAAGGTTCGGGGAGATTGGGGCACGGGATATCCCCGCTGAACGTTTCTCGCAGTGCCCTGCGAGAAAAGCCATGCGATCGCAGAACTCTAACGACTCATGGACAAGATAAGCGTGCGTTGCATGGGAGCCAGTTGCACGGCTTCGGAATGTTTTTGAGGTTACGACGGGTACAACGACCGCGTTTGCGTGGTCCCGGTGTCATTATATCATTTGGATAATACTGGGAGGTACGCGACGTGATTGAGTACATTTCAGCAGGGAAAGCGCTCATCGATCTTGCGGAAAAGTGCTACCGGCGTCTGGGATCGGATGGCGGCGCGCGGGCGATGCTCATGGTCGTGCCGAATGAGGGGGCTTTGAGACATCATTTGACCTATGTCGACAACTGGTCCGCAGACGTCGTGATCGGGGCGGGCGCTGGAGCTTTCCAATCGACCGGTTCTTTGTGCGCCTAGCATTATGGAAAGGGCAGGTGTGGGGTCGGCAGAAAGCACCCAAAGTGGAGATCGGCCCTGAGGATCTGCTGGTTACGGGGCACCACTGTGTGATATTGGGGGAGCCTGGGGCGGGGAAGACGACTCTGTTGCGGTTTCTTGCGCGGCACATGCTGACCGCAGATAGTCACTCAAGAGAAGATTCGTTCCAGCACCCGCTTGTGGTGGAGTGTCGCAGCCTAGCTGAGGACGAGGCACTTGTGGAGCGTCTTTGCGGGGTGTTCGGGATCACTGTGGGTCTCCGTGGCAATAAGAAGTTCTTTGCTAAGTTGAGGAGGCAGGAGAAGCAGCTTATGCAGGAGGCTCTTTGTGAGATGTTGAATTCGGTTCCGGTGCTGGTGCTGATTGATGGACTTGATGAAGTGGCTGCGGATCAGCGGTCGCGGTTGATTCAGGAGCTCAACTCATTGTTGCCAGCTGTGGAGCATTCAACCTTTTTGATTACGTGCCGCTTTGGAGCCCTTCTTTCAACTATCCAGGGGGCCAGCCTCTACGGGGTGCAGCCTTTTAACGGCGAGCAGATTAAGCAATTTTCCGCGCGCTGGTTTGGCGATAGGAAGGGTGAGAGCGACCGATTTCTTACAGAGCTAAAGAGGGCAACTTACGTTGGAATGTCTGCAACTCCTCTCCATCTAGCGAATCTTTGCTTGGTCTTCGAAGCAAAGCGGCGTCTTCCCGAGAGCCCGATTCGCGTTTACGAAGCAATTGTCTCATTGCGCTTGGAGAGATGGGATCGCGAGAGAGGCGTACGGCGGGAGTCGGAGTACGGGAAGTCGTTTGGGCCGAATGAGAAGCATCGGTTTTTGGCGGCCATGGCGTTCGATTTAGCGCGGCGGCTTGTGGGTGCGAGATTCAACGATAGGCAGCTTGAAACGGCGTATTGGAATATCGCGGAGAGATTTCAGCTCCCTAGGGCGGAAGCTGGGAGAGTTGCAGGCGAGATAGAGTCGCATTCGGGGCTAATTGTTCAGACGAGTGATTTCGAGTACGAGTTCTACCATCTATCAATATTCGAATATCTGTGCGCAGGATCACTTATCTCGCTCGCAATTGGACGGATGTGCCGTGGTGGATTTGCTCCGGATGCCTGAATCGGCAGCGATCGCGTGTGGCTTAGCGGCTGAGCCAGATCGGTTTCTCATGTGCTTGGCCTATCGGGTCCGGGCAACTGAACACCTGGGGTTGAAATTGAGAATAAACTATAGGGATTTTTGGACGCGGTGCCTCGCCCGCCTTGAGGCTGGCGCATCAGTTTTCCTGCAACGACGTGGAGTGGGCTCGCGGCAGTGCTAATTGCCAGCTTCTTCTTGGCAATTGATGATGTTGGTAAGGGGGTGCAGCGGCCTGGCTTTGGAGATTTGCATCAGCGAGTGAGGGCTTGGTGCGAACGATCAAACTTGCGCAGTGCCATGAAGTCGGCATTGGATTTGTTTGAATATCGTGATCGGCGCGGAGCGTATGTGTGTATCGGAGCACGGGGTGGCTGGCCGGAGGAGTTGGCATTCAAACCTCGGTTCGTATTAATGGATAAGGAGCTATTCGATTGGGTAAATACCGCTCGTCCATTGAGCAGGCATTGAGGTTTGGGGGAACGGTGGTTTACGGTTGGAAACGCATCTTCTCGGTGCGGCGTAACTACGGGTCGACGCTGGCGTAGGGGGGAAGACAAACCGAATCCGATCCGCCCATGCGCCAGTCTCTCTTCGTGGGTTCCGACAGTCCGCAGCGCCGCTGCTTTTCGCTGCGGAGCAGCTCGGGCTTCGCCCGAATCGGCCGCGTAGGCCGCACGTGGTAGGGTGGGTTGATATCTCTGGAACGTCTCTGCAAGTTGGCGGAGGGCGAGCCAACTATCTTTGCATGGCTGGCGATCATCTCGCGGTCAAGGAGGAAAACACTGCGTGGTTGGTCAAGGTGTTCTTGTCGGGGAAGGGTTCGGAGCGGACTGGGAAACCCGTCGCTGAAATCGCTCGGCTGGCTGGTCGTTCCGGCGGGCGATATCATCCGATGTGGGTTCATCAACAGAGTATTGCTCATGAATGTGTTGCTTGTCGGGATCGGGGGGTATGGGAATGGTTACGTCTCGGCGCTGCTGGATGCGGCGGACCGGGACGCGTTTCGTGTTGTGGGTGCGGTTGATCCCGTGCCATCATCCTGCGGGCGACTGGAAGAGCTGCAGAGCGTCGGCTGCAGGGTGTATCCTTCGCTGGAGGCGTTCTACAGCGAGCAAAAAGCGGATCTGGCGGTGATCTCGACGCCGCCGCACCTGCACGCGGCACAGAGCTGTGCGGCCTTGACACAGGGCAGTCACGTGTTGTGCGAGAAGCCGATGTGCGTGACGCCGCAGCAGATTCGCAGCATGCTGGAGGCGCGCGATGCGGCCGGGAAACTGGTGGGCATCGGGTATCAGTGGTCTTTCAGCCGCGCGATGCACGCGCTCAAGGCCGACATCATTGCCGGCCGCCTGGGACGGCCGCGGCGGCTGCGCACGCTGGTGCTTTGGCCGCGGGATGAGGGGTATTACCGCCGCAATCGCTGGGCCGGGCGAGTGCGGGATGACCAGGGCAACTGGGTCCTGGACAGCCCGGCCAACAACGCCTGCGCCCACTACCTGCACAACATGTTCTTTGTTCTCGGTCCGCGGACTGACCGCAGCGCAAGCTTGGCGAGCGTGACCGCCGAGCTGTACCGCGCGAACTCGATTGAGAACTACGACACGGCAGTGCTGCGCTGCCGGACGCAGGATGACGCTCAAGTGCTGTTCGTGACCTCGCATGCGGTATCGGAGGCGCGCGGACCCGAGTTCCACTTCGAGTTCGAGGGCGCTACGGTCGATTTCGCACAGCACCCGGATGCGACCATCACCGCACGGATGGCGGATGGATCGGTCAAAGACTACGGCTCACCTTATGAGGCGGACGACACGAAGCTCTGGCTGATGATGGATTCGATCCGTACGGGAAAGCCGCCGCTGTGCGGCATCGAGGCCGCCGCCACCCACACGCGGTGCATCTGGGCGGCCCAGCAGAGCCGGGAGATTGTGCCGTTTCCCGCATCGCTGGTTGGCGTGACGGGCGAATCGCCGCATCGCAAGACAGCGGTGGCACGGTTGAACGAAGTGCTCGGAGAATGCTATCGGCGCTGGTTGCTGCCCACCGAGCTGGGTGCGGCGTGGGCACGGCCGGGGCGGGAAGTCGCGGTGAGCGAGGATGGCGACGGAGGGGCATGAGGCATTGGTCTTTTGTGACGATGGCAAATGCCTGTGTGACCGCCAGATCAAGGGCCGATCACGCGCTCTGCGCCGATCTGCAGGAATGCCGGGAGGTGGGTCGTGTTGGCATGCAATACCCCATAGGGCCTGGTGAACCCGATCCGACTGCTGCGCAAGGGTGGTGCGGTGTTTGGACTGACCCAAACGATCCGCGGAACGTTTACCTGGGCGCTGCGCCTGATGTTCGGCAAGATTGACCGGCCGAGCGAGCCGCCTGCCCGTTCAATTCCGACGCGGAGCGTCGATGGCCACGCGGCGAGCCATGCGCCTGTGCAGGTCTCGCTCTCCGCGCCTGGGAGACTTCGCGTCCCCCTCCTGCGGGGAAGTTAACGCGCTCGGGTTCTCCCAAACGCATATAGTAAGAGTGCGGGATCTATGATGTTATTGGAGCCACTCTTAGCCCAGGCCTCGAGTCAGCCCGAGACGGTGGCGATCGTCGATGACACAGGACGCCGGACATACGGTGAACTCGTGTCGATGGCGGCGCGGCTGGGGAAATACTTGAGCACACAGACCACCCGGCCGCGGATTGGACTGCTGCTGCCATCGAGCGCTGGGTTCGTCGCCACCTTCTACGGCGCCCTGCTGGCCGGTAAGACGGTGGTGCCCATCAATTTTCTTCTCAGCGACCGCGACATCGCCTATTGCATCGCCGACAGCGAGATCGACCTGGTCGTCACGGTTGGGCCTCTGGTCCCTCGGATTAAAGACATCCCGCTGAAAGTCATTGACCTCGGACAACTGGGGCCGATTTCCACAACGGACAGGATCGAGCCGCCACCAGACGCTTCCACCACGGCTCGCGAAGATGACGTCGCAGTCCTCATGTACACGAGTGGAACCAGCGGCACGCCGAAGGGTGTTCTCCTCAGCTACGGCAATCTCCAGAGCAATGTCGATGCATCCATCGCCCACTGCAACTTTCAAAGCAAGCACAGGTTCCTGGGCATCGTCCCGCTTTTCCACGCATTCGGCATGACCGCGATGATGCTGGCGCCCCTGCAACTCGGCGCAACGATCGTCTACATGGCGCGATTCAGTCCCGCGGGCGTGGTGAATGCGATCCGTGAACACGCGATCTCGCTGCTCGGCGGCGTCCCGAGCATGTTCGGGGCCATGCTGCGGCTGAAAGAGGCGTCACGCGAGGATTTCAGTTCGATCTACCAATTGATCAGCGGCGGCGAGCCGTTGCCCGCGGCGTTTGGCGAGGCTTTTTACGCACGTTTCGGTGTCACGCTGTACGAAGCGTATGGGATGACCGAAACCAGTTTGGCCATTGCACTCAATACACCCCAGATGCACAGGCCAGGGAGCGTGGGCAAGCCGATTCCCGGCATGCAAGTCAGGATTGTGGATGACCAGTGCAACGCGTTGCCGCCCGGGCAAGCGGGCGAGATCTGGGTGAAGGGTCCAATGGTGATGTCGGGCTATCACAAACGTCCGGTCGAATCCGCGGGGGCACTGACACCAGACGGTTGGTTCAAGACCGGAGACCTGGGAAAGCTTGATGCGGATGGATTCCTTTACATCACCGGCCGCAGGAAGGATCTGATCATTGTCGCGGGCGAAAAGGTCGCGCCGCGTGAGGTCGAGGAGATTCTCGCGGCGCACCCGGCCGTCGCCGAGGCGGCTGTGATCGGGCGCAAGGAACCATCTCGCGGCGAGGCGGTCATTGCCTTCGTCGTCCCACGCGAAGGGCAGTCGCCCGACCCGCCGGAACTGCGTCAATTTTGCCGCAAGCGTGGCCTGCCAGCGTGGAAGATTCCGCGCGAAATCTATGCGGTCCCGGAGTTGCCGCGTTCGGCAACGGGGAAAATCCTGAAGCAGGAATTGCGTCCACCACCCTCGGCCGGATAATTTCCACTTTAAATGGGCCGCGGGATCGATTTGAGCCGTACTACTGTGGTACAAGAGTGTCGCACCGGGCTCGCACCAAAGAAAGATCCATTCCACTATGATGGCAGCTAACCGATCGACCTCGCCCTCGCTGGCGAAAGCGGCTGATCCACATCTTTCGCCTGCGCTGAAGTTCACCGGCTCCGACCGCTTCATCCGCGAGCTGCGCCGCCGCGTCGATGCGTATTTTGAACGTACCGGCCGCCCACGTCGCGATTGCCCGGAAATGTACTTCAAGACGGCCACGATCCTCACCTGGTTCGTCACCGCGTACCTGTTGCTTCTCTTGGTCGCCACGAGCTGGTGGCTCGTCGTCGCCCTGGCGATGGTGCTGGGGACGGCAATTGCGGCCATCGGGTTCAACATCCAACATGACGGCGGGCACAGGGCTTATTCCGAGCGGCGATGGGTCAATAAGATCATGGCGATGACTCTCGACCTGATGGGCGGCAGCTCCTACCTGTGGGATTGGAAGCACAACTCGATCCACCACACCTATCCGAACATCGATGGTCACGACGACGACATCAACGTCGGAATTCTCGCCCGGCTCGCCCCGCAGCAGAAACGCTTCGCGTTTCACCGATTTCAAGGCATATACCTCTGGTTGCTTTACGGTTTTCTGGCGATCAAGTGGCATTTCTATGATGATTTCTACAACGTTGCCGTGGGCCGGATCGGCGGACACAAGATTCCACGCCCCCGCGGGAAAGATCTGGTGATTTTCATTGCAGGCAAAGTCGCTTTCTTCTCCCTGGCATTTGGCATCCCCGCGTTGTTACATCCGGTGTGGGCGGTGCTGACGGTTTATGCGGTTGCTGCGTTCGTGAGCGGCGTCGTCCTCAGCGTCGTGTTTCAACTGGCGCACTGCGTCGGCGAAGCAAGTTTTCCTGTGCCCGTTACGAATTCAAAAGGCGCCGAACAGATGGAGACGGATTGGGCCGTGCACCAAGTGCAAACCACAGTGGACTTTGCACGTCGTAATCGGTTCGTTTCATGGTTCCTTGGCGGATTGAATTTTCAGGTTGAACATCACCTGTTTTCCAAGATTTGCCACGTGCATTACCCTGCGTTGTCGCAGATCGTCGAGGAGACTTGCCGGGAGTTCGGCGTTCGGTACGCCGCACAAAAGACTCTGTGGAGCGCTTTGGCGTCCCATTTCCGGTGGCTCGTGCTCATGGGACGACCCCAACTCGCCTGACGGGAAACGCGATTTAGCCGCGGGGTCAACATGACTCGCCCGATGATGCTCTCGGTCGTGATGACTGCGATCGTGGCAGCAGTGCTCATTTTGCATTTCAGGATATAGCTGGCGGTATCACGACCCACCGGACAGCGCGTCACGCCGCCGACGATACGTTATTGGGTGGGAAGTGCGGGGGATGGTCCTGGTGATCGTCGTGCCCTGCGCGGCGCGATGCTGTTTGACTACCTTTCGCGCGACTACCTGCTTTCGTTGGTTCTGTTCCTGGCGGCTGGGTTTCTTCTCGCGGACACCATCGCACCCGGCGGACTGGGCTCCGATAACTGATCGCTTCTCACTCTTTCAGTGGTGCGGCCGAACAGCGTGCGCGGCTTCGCGCCGATCTCGTTTCCGGAAAAGTGGCGGCTCACCGCCCGCGCGTTGCGGGAATGCCAGTCCACATTCCCTTTCAGACCTTCGCCTTGATCTGGACCGGCATGGCGCTTTTGATGCCCTCGCTGGTTGTGACGGTTGTGCCCGACCGGTTTCGCTGGATCGCCCAATTGCGCGCCGATGCAGCGACATACGCCCCGGCAGCGGTCGTTGGCCTGTATCTGGTCGGCGCCTGGCGGATTCAGCAATGTCGGCGGGACCCGTCGAGAATAGTGAACTCATGCGGCGATGGCAGAAAGATTTGGAGATGATCCCAAGGGCACGGGGTGCCGAACGTGAACATGGGCGTCATGAGCGAGGTGGATTCTGACCCGTCTACCGACGACCTTTGCGAACTGCAAGAATCGGCTTGCTTTCTAGGCGGTCCAGGATTTCCAGGAGCTTGGGCCGATTGCGATAACGAGTCTGTATGTCTGCGACGAGCTGTTTCCAGCCCTGCTCGCTGCCGATGGACTTCATCACGGGCTTCATCTTGCGCAAATAGGAGGCGACGGTTTCGTACGCGCCAGTGCCTGTCTGTTTCAGGCTCTGATCAACCCGACGACGATAGATCTCGATCGTGCGCACGGGATGTGACTCGGCGACGGCTTCGGCAACTCGATCCGCTTGGGAGCCGGGACCGTTCCAGCGGTCCCCATAAGGCGACGATTTTACCGCGGCACACATCTTGTCATACCAAGCAAGCACTTCGTCCGGCTGTTTGGCGGCAATTGCGATCTCGATAAGCACATCAAAGTGCGGCTCAAAAGACCGCCGCGTCGAGCGTTCGGATCGAACGATCGGGAGCAGATAATCGGGAACCGGCAACGGCCAGTCCGCTGCGATTTTGACCGCGTTCTGTTTTGCCTTCGTGGTTTCGACCCGCATCGGCGGAATCCCGCTCTCAAGAAACCGCCGTGCGACCTGCGCACGGAATCGCTGCATCCCGCCTTCTCGGATGAAGACAAAAGCTGGTCGAATCCTTCGCGACTCGGACGATCGAAAAACAGGCGCGCAGCATGAGCCGCCACAGTGTCCCACTTTTGTTGCGATCGCGCCAGATCACAAAGCTTCTCGGCCAGAGCCTCCGCGATTCCGGGAAGTTTGTTCGCTGTCTTGGCGATTCCTTCCGCCGCCCATCGCCGGGCGTCATCGAACCGGTTGCATTCCATCAAGTGCGAAACCAGCCGCTCATAACTTCCTGTGGCCCGCGATTCCCGTTCCAGAATCGCAAGCGTTTCCTCATCGCGGTCCGAGCGATTCAGCGCGGTGACAAGCCAATTGGTGATTTGATCTCGCTGATAATCGCGCGAGTATCCCTCGTCATCGTCTTCGTCTTCCGCCACACAACGCCGTTTTTTTCCGCTCGACGACAGACGCCGAGACAAGTCGTCAGCGACGAGCGACCAGTCAGCCGGTTGATACCCAGCGTTCAAGACAGCATCCGATGCATCGCCGATCACGTCGTAGTCATCCTTGAGCTTCGCGTCGATGGCGAAGAGCAGCTTCTGTGCCGGAGGCCATTTTGCTTTGGCGACGGCGTCAAAGACAACCGGGAGGCATCGCCCAAGTTCCATGGCCGTGTCTCCTTCATCATGTGATCGCCCAACCTGCTCCATGCCGCGCTCGATAATCTCTCGCCCCAAGTTCGCAACGACGCCAGCGTGGCCAAGTTCGACCAGTCGCTCCAAACGATGAAGCAGTTTGCTGTAATCCGGAATGTTTCCATCGCCGGTCCAACCGTTTCGCCAAGCCTCCTGCGATGTGATCTGCTGTAACTCCCGGCGCGCCTGGCCGACCAGGCGATCAACGTCACCTTCTCCCAGCGCGATGCATTCGCGGAACTCGTCCCGTAGTTCCGAAAAGCGCTGAGTCAACGACCAGACCAAGTCGGCCAATTCCTCGCGGCTCTTGGCGTTGATGTGCTGTTTGATTTTCTCATCCCAGTCGGCGCGGGTGCGCGAACGCTGATTCGCCTTCCGGGGCTGAGCGAAGCTCGCATCGCTTTCGTCGGCGATCTCATCCTCGTCCCAATCATCACCGTCTTTGCTGCCGTCCAGTTTTTGCCATCGCGGATCATCATCGTTCGCCGGACCAACATCATCCTTATTGCCCAGTCGCTCCAGATATTCCGTGACGACCGCGACAGCATGTTTACAGCCGTTGTGCCCCACTGGACAGGTGCATTTGGACTCGAGCGATTTGCCTTTTGAGGCCGGCATCCAGACTGACACGATATATCGATCCCCACCCGTGACTGTCGCGAGCAACCGCCCCTCGCGCGAAACCCCCAGATCTCGTACTCGGCCTTGGCGCTGATACGATCGACCGCGCGACACCGAGCGGCCGCCCGCCCATGCATCCAGATCATCCCATGTCAGCGATGCCCACTTGTTGTTTGTTAGACCAGGATCAGGCGCAGAGTCATCATAACGTCGTGCCGTTGCCACCGTACTCCTTTGTCAAACGTGCCCAAATCGTATTCGGAAGGGTCGACGCGTGCACGACAAAAACAGGCCTCCGGGTTCGGGCACCTTGAAATGCGGGTATCACATGGTGCCAGTGCTGCGGATTCCGTAGAATCCAAGACGGCAATCATGGCGGAAAAGGATGTTAGGGGGCCAGTTCGGGGTCCAATCCGCTAAACAGAAAGGGCTCACGAAAGATTCGTGAGCCCTTGCAATTAATGCAATAGCGGGGGGAGGATTCGAACCTCCGACCTCCGGGTTATGAGCCCGACGAGCTACCAGGCTGCTCTACCCCGCGATCGTTTGATCAATCTTAGAGACGGCCATACCCCTGTCAAGTAAACCGACGGTATTGCCCAGATCCGAGCCTCATCCTCGCCGCTTTATCGGCTAAAATCCCGGCGGACATGCACCCATGGCTCCAAGAGATCGCCAGACGCTCGGCCGCCAATGAGCCCGTCATCCTCTGCACCGTCGTCGCCGCACGCGGCAGCACGCCCCAGGCCGCCGGCGCGCGCATGCTCCTGCTCGCTAGCGGCCAGCAGGTCGGCACCCTCGGCGGCGGCTGCGTTGAAGCCGAAGTCCGCAAACATGCCCTCCAGATGCTTGCCGCCAATCGCTCCGGCCTGCTCACCTTCAAGCTCGACCACGACTACGGCTGGGACGACGGTCTGATCTGTGGCGGCAACATGGATATCTACGTCCAAACCCTCGCCGATCCCGACTCCGCCCGCATCTACACCGAAGCGCTCGCCTCGCTCCGTGCGGGACAGCCACCGACGATCGATCTCGAATACCAGACCGACACAGGCGAGAAGCAGTCCTATCACGAAGTCCTCGAACCTGCCTTCAAACTTTTCATCGCCGGCGCCGGTCACGTCGGCCAGGCCCTGGCACGGCTCGCAGCCGATACCGGTTTCGAAGTCACGATCATCGACGATCGCGCAGATCTGACCACCGCCGAGCGCTTCCCCACCGCCACCCACCGCATCGCCGGCGAGATCGACGCTGAGCTGCGCCGCCAGCCGATCGATTCGCAAACCTACATCGTCATCGTCACCCGCGGCCACCGCCACGACGGCCACGCCCTCGCCGCCGTCATCAATTCCCCCGCGAAATACATCGGCCTGATCGGCTCCCGCCGAAAGGTCGTCACCATCTTCAAAGACCTCGCCCGCCAGGGCGTCGCCATCGAAAAGCTCCTTACCGTTCACGCTCCCATCGGCCTGGAAATCGGCGCTGTCAGCGTGCCCGAGATCGCCGTCAGCATCGCCGCCGAGTTGGTCGCCATCCGCCGCGGCCGCGGCGACCGTCCCGCGCCGCCCATGAAGTTTTCCCCCGAAGCGCTGCGCCAATTGCTGGAGGAACCGGACCGGTAGGGGGGGAGCAGATGACAAGCCGCCTTTCATTTTTCCATCAGACGATTACATTGTTCCGCTCTTTGAGGTAAACCGCATGGCCACCGCACTGGATTTCCCAACCCACGGCAAAGTGCTTCGCGTCGAAGGTGACGAAGTCGTCTTCCGCCCCCGCCACAGCAATTACGAGCTTCGCCTCCTCGGCAGGTACGCCGCCGAGCCCAACACCCCCATCCAGGCCACCGTCCGCGCCAAGGCCCGCAAGGTTTACACTGTTCCCAGTGGCGGCAACTTCACAACGCCCATCCAGGGTCCCCCGCGCATCATCCAGGGCTGGGTCCTCTACGCCGACGAGCGCAACCTCATCGTCCACGCCGGCGCGAATTTCAATATCGAGCTTCCCAGCAACGACGCCGCGATCGATCTCGATGAAGGCGCCATCGCTGTCAACAAGATCGTCAACGTGACCCTCTTCCCCGGCGCAACCTTCGAACTCGCTGAAGCCAAATCCACGAGCTAGTCCCGGCTTTGACGCGGCCTCCTACGCCCGCTCATCCACCAGCTCGCCGCGGTAGCGGATCAGCAATGCGGTTGCGATCGCCAGCCCCGCAAACACGCCCAGGCGAGGCATGCCTTCGGCAAATCGTCCCGTGATCTCCAGATAAAGCCCCTGGTATCCCAATACCGAAGCCAGCAGCCCCAGCACCGCCATCAACCCCACGATCGTCAGCCGCATAGCCCCCCAAACGAGCTTGATCCGCATGGCTCCTGCATCGGCAGATCGCGATCCAATTCTTCATCCCAGTGCTTGGAATTGTCCTTTTTGCGCGGATAATTCAGTTGCCATGCCGATGACTTCGCGTGCCTATTTCCGCAATATTTTCGACAACGTCAGCTCGATCGCGATCGGCCTGAAGATCACGCTCAAGTACTGCTTCCAGAAGACGGTCACGGTCCAATATCCCGAGCAGCACCTGACCTTCGCCCCGCGCTATCGCGGCATCCACGAGTTCGAGGCCGACAAGTGCATCGCCTGCGACATGTGCGCCAAGGCCTGCCCGGTCGATTGCATCTACATCGACAAGACCGCAGCGCGCAAGATCGACAAGACCACCGGCAAGGTTGATCCCAAGGGCGGCGTGCTGCTGCGCTTTGCGATCGACTACTCCAAGTGCCTGTTCTGTGCCCTGTGCACGGAGCCGTGTCCGACCGACTGCATCCACATGGGCAAGATTCACGACCTGAGCTCCTACTCGCGCGAGGACGTCGTCGTGGAGTTTGCCGAGCTGGCCAGGAAGGGCCAGAACACGCCGATTCCGCTGTGGATGGAGCGCAATGCCGGACGCATCCCCTGGGTCAACGAGGAGCTCGAACGCATCAAGGCGGGGAAGCTGCCGACGGTGGCCGGGGATATTCCCGCGGCCAAGTAGCGCCGATCGAGAGGCGGTCCCGACCCAACCCGAAATAAAAGCACCCGGCCGCTTGCGGCCGGGTGTTCTGTTTCACGTATTGCGTATCACCACTTACGTGGCATCGCTTCCCGCCTCGGCGAGCTGCTTGCCTTCCTCGCTGCCTGCGGCGGTCGGCGTGGTGAAGGTCTCGAAGAACAGGTGCTTGTTGCCTTCCTCGTCCTTGAGCGAGATCTTGATGAGATCCCTGCCCTTGAAGGCGCCGCGGAGCAGCTCCTCGCTGAGCGGGTCCTCGACGTGCTGCTCGATCGCACGGCGCAGGGGCCGGGCGCCGAAGTCGTTGTTGGTTCCCTTCTCGATCAGGAAATCCTTGGCGTCCGCCGAGATCTCGATCTTCAGGCCGTGCTCCGTCAGGCGCTTGGTCACCTTCTTGAGCTCGAGCTCCACGATCAGCTCCAGGTTCTTGCGCGAGAGCGGACGGAAGACGATCACATCGTCCAGCCGGCTGATGAACTCGGGGCGGAAGTAACGCTCGATCTCCTTCATGAGCGTTTGCTTCATCTTCTCGTAGCTCTGCTCTTCCTGGCTGCCCTTGCCGCGGCCGGTCAGGCCGAACGGCTGCACGCCGCCCTTGATCATCTCGGCCCCGATGTTCGAGGTCATGATCATGATCACGTTGCGGAAGTCCACGTGGCGCCCGAAGGAGTCGGTGAGCCGGCCTTCTTCCATGATCTGCAGCAGCATGTTGAACACGTCCGGATGCGCCTTTTCGATTTCATCCAGCAGCACGACGCTGTAAGGCCGCCGGCGGATGCGCTCGGTGAGCTGCCCGCCCTCCTCGTAGCCGACGTAGCCCGGAGGCGCGCCGATCAGACGGCTGACGTTGTGCTTCTCCATGTACTCGCTCATGTCGATCTGGATGAGGGCGTCCTCATCGCCGAACATGAACTCGGCCAGTGCCTTGGAGAGCAGCGTCTTGCCGACGCCGGAGGGTCCGAGGAAGAGGAACGAGCCCATCGGACGATGCGGGTCCTTCAGGCCCGACCGCGCCCGGCGGATCGTCTTGGCGATCGCCTTGATCGCCTCGTCCTGCGAGACCACCCGCTTGTGCAGCTCGTTTTCCAGCTCCAGCAGGCGCTGGGCCTCTTCCTTCTCCAGCCGGGTCAGCGGGACGCCGGTCATCTTGCTGACGACCTCGGCGATGACTTCCTCATCCACCACGCCGTCCACTTCCTTGGCCTTCTCGCGCCACTGCCGCTGCATCTCCTCCTTCTTGGCCCGCAGCACCTCGGCCTGGTCGCGCAGCTTGGCGGCCTCGCTCGTACTCGGCGTTCTTGACGGCTTCGTCCTTCTGGATCGAGAGCCGCTCGATCTGCTCTTCCACCTCCGCCAGATTCGGCGGCTTGGTCATGCTGCTGCAGACGGATCCGGGCGCCGGCCTCGTCGATCACGTCGATCGCCTTGTCGGGCAGGCACGCGCCCGGTGATGTAGCGGTCGCACATCTCCACGGCCGACTCCAGCGCCACGTCGGTGATCTGCACGCGGTGGTGCGCTTCGTAACGGTCGCGCAGGCCCTTGAGGATCTCGATCGCATCATCCTTGCTCGGCGGCTCGACGAGGATCGTCTGGAACCGCCGCTCCAGCGCCGCATCCTTCTCGATGTACTTGCGGTACTCGTCGAAGGTGGTGGCGCCGATGCACTGGATCTCGCCGCGGGAGAGGGCGGGCTTGAGCACGTTGGAGGCGTCGATCGCCCCTTCGGCACCGCCGGCGCCGACCAGCGTGTGCAGCTCGTCGATGAACAGGATGACGTTCTTGGCCCGGCGGACCTCGTTCATCACCGCCTTGATGCGCTCTTCGAACTGCCCGCGGTACTTGGTGCCGGCGACCATCATCGCCAGGTCCAGCACCACGATCCGCCGGTCGTGCAGGATCTCGGGCACGTCGTTGGACGACGATCTTCTGCGCCAGCCCCTCGACGATGGCGGTCTTGCCCACGCCGGCCTCGCCGAGCAGCACCGGGTTGTTCTTCGTGCCGGCGGCAGAGGATCTGGATGACGCCGCTCGATCTCGTTCTTGCGTCCGATGACCGGGTCAAGCTGTCCCTCGCGTGCCAGTTCGGTCAGGTCGCGGCCGAAGCTGTCCAGCGCCGGGGTCTTGGCTCTTGCCCTTTGCCGGGCCCGGTTCTTCCTGTGCCGTGCGGTTCTTCGCTTTCCACGCCGGCTCCCAGCAGGTTGAGAACCTCCTCGCGGACTTCTTCGAGCTTCAGGCCGAGGTTCATCAGCACCTGCGCCGCCACCCCGTCGTGCTCGCGCAGCAGGCCCAGCAGCAGGTGCTCCGTGCCCACGTAGTTGTGGTTCAGGTTGCGCGCCTCTTCGATGGCGTACTCGATGACCTTCTTGGCCCGCGGCGTCTGCGGCAGCTTGCCCATCGTCACCATGTCGGGCCCGCTCTTGACCAGCTTCTCGACCTCGAGCCGCACCTTGCGCAGGTCGACGTCGAGGTTCTTGAGCACGTTGGCGCCCACCCCCGAGCCTTCCTTGACCAGCCCCAGCAGGATGTGCTCGGTGCCGATGTATTCGTGGTTGAAGCGCTGGGCCTCCTGGTTGGCCAGCGCCATCACTTTTCGGGCTCGGTCCGTGAATCGTTCGAACATGGTCCATTCTCCTTGTGGCCGGTCATGCGCAGGGCCGGCCCCCTCGCTACCAGACGAATCGGGGGCATCGATTGTCACACAACCGGGATAAGAATCGTACGACTCGGTCCCGGGCGTGTTCGATTCAACAACGGTCGATTGTAGGCCCCCAAGGGGCGTAATCAACCGCGCCGGCGAGCGCGTCAAATGCTGATTCGACCAGAATTTATCGGCTCGGGCACGGGGGGGTCTGGAATGAATGGGAGCAGATAAGAAGGTCAGCGTAAAGCTTCAGGCTGGATGAGAAGAGGACGGGCGGCTTCGAGGTTATCAGGCTTGGGAGTGAGCGTTTCGGCAGGCTGCTGGGCGCGTTTGCCGGGTATGGAGCGAGCCGCTAACCTACGCCCGCTCGAAGGTCGGCTTTGGGAGTGCCTGTTGATTCATCACCTGCTTGACATCGTTCTGCACCTGGACCAGCACCTCAATGCCTGGGCGGCGCACCTGGGACCATGGACGTATGCGCTGCTGTTCATGATCATTTTCTGCGAGACGGGACTGGTGGTGACGCCGTTTTTGCCGGGGGATTCGCTGCTGTTTGCCATGGGGGCGCTGGCGGCGAGCTCGGATTCGCCGATTAACCTGCCGCTGGCGTGCGTGCTCTTGTGTGCGGCGGCCAACTGCGGGGATTTATTGAACTATTCGATCGGGCGCAAGCTGGGGCCGAAGGTGTTCAGCCGGGAATCCTCGTGGCTGCTCAACAGGAAGCACCTGATGGAGGCCCACCGGTTTTACGAGCGGCACGGGCGCAAGACGATCATTCTGGCGCGGTTCGTGCCGATCATCCGGACGTTCGCGCCGTTCGTGGCGGGGGTGGGGCAGATGGCGTTTTCGCGGTTCATCGGGTTCAGTATTGGCGGCGGGGCGCTCTGGGTGGTGCTGGTCAGCCTGGCGGGGTACTGGTTCGGACGGATTCCGGCCGTGCGCAACCACTTCGAGATTGTGGTGCTGGCGATCATCGCCATCTCGCTGGTGCCGGTGACATGGCATGCGATCAAGGCGGGGCGATCCAAAAAGAGGGGTGGTGATGTGCTGCTGGAGGCGACGACGCCGGGGGAGCCGGCGGAGCGGCCGTGAGGGAAGCGAGGAGTTTATCCGGGGGGCGCCGGCGGGGGTGCGGGCGACAGTCAGGGCGAGCTCTTGCGGCCGAGGGGTTTGCATGGTGTTACACGGTGAGGGTACGGTGTGGGGCGGTCGTTTTGCACAAACGAATGTGAATATGTCGTACTGGTGCTGATGGGCGTTGTCTTGGGGGAATGGGCGGCTGATGGGGTCGGCGACAAGGCGGGTTGCAGGGGCATAACACGCTTTAGCCGGTGGTCATTCTGGAGGGGGTAACCTTTGGCCGCGTTGCCGGTGCGACAAATTGTCATGTTCGGACCACCATGTCGTCAGAAGGGGCAAAAACGGGGTCGGCGGCCGGGTGGGGAGGGTACGGTACTACAACGGTGAGAGTACGGTGTGAGTCGGGAGCCGAATCGGACGCAACACAGGAGCAAAACATCCTGTGTTTCCGTGTTTTCACGGACGGGCTCGGGGCCGGATTGCCTGGATGAGAAGGGCCGTGGCCGTGCCCTTTCCGGCCCATTGCGGGGTGCGGAAAGTGCATAAGACGCTCCGGGTTGGTGGCCTGGGCATCCGTGTGAGGACTCCTGGCAGGTTGGGGGCGGGGAGCAGGGATACACCCTGGCGTGCAACGCGTGATACAGGGGCGTGCGGGCAAACCGTGCGAAAACGATCGGGCGTGCATCCGTGCGGCGGGCCTGCATCCTGCTGGAACCTGATCAGGACTCGTGCAGTTGCGAGACTGGGACCGGCTTGAGATGAAGTGACTGCTCGAGCGCATCGCAGAAGCGCGTGCAGAGGATGGCTTGGCTCAGCGATTCCGCCATGATGCGCTGGGCGAGGGTGCCCATTTCCGTGAGCCGAGACTGGGGCAGGGCGCGGAGCTGGTTGATGGCGCGGATGGCGCCTTCGATGTCGCCGTGGGAGACGTGCAGGCCGATGTCGTGGCCGTCGAGGATGTCGGAGATGTGGCTGGGGCGCGGGCCGAAGAAGAGGATGGGGCGTCCGACGGCCATGGCGCCGTAGATCTTGCAGGGGTGGACGATGCCGACCATGCTTTCGCCCAGTGAGACGACGTGGACATCGGCGGCGGAGAGGGAGTAGCGGAGCTGGTCCATCGGCTGGTAGGGGAGCGAGATCACGTTCGTCAGGTTGTGATCGGCGATGTGGGCTTCGACTTCCTTCTTGCCCAGGCCGCCGCCGATGAAGAGGAAACGCATCGAGCGCTCGTCTTTGAAGGCGAGGGTGGCGTCGAGGAGCGTGCGCAGGGGGTTGGCGGGGCTGTGGTTGCCGGAATACATGATGACGAATTTTCCGGCGAGGTTGTGCTTCTTGCGGAAGGGGTTGAGCTCGTGGGCAAGCGTTTCAAGATGCTCTTCGTGGGGCCAGGGGGGCATGACCAGCATCTTGGCGTCGGGGACGCCGCGCTGCCGCAGGCGGTCGGCCATGAAGCGGTCAAGGGAGACGATCAGCGAAGAATTCCTGAGGATGATGCGGTTGACGATTTCGAGGATACGGGCAACCGGCGAGGTGGGCTTGATCTTGCCCATGGCGATGAGCTGGTCGGGGTTCAAGTCCATGGCCCAGTAGGCGATGGGGATTCGGCGGATTTTGTGGGCGATGGTTGCGGCCAGGCCAATCAGGGGCGGCGACGTTGAGAAGAAGATGCCCGCCAACCTCGGCGTGAAGAGGCAGAGGAAGATGCTCTGGAGCATGAAGCTCGCGGTGCCGATCACGCGCGTGAAGATGGATTTCTTGCCAAAGGAGGCGAGGGAAAGGCGGGTGATCTCGACGCCGTGGAGGTTCTCTCGCTTGGGGTACTTGATGGACGGGTCTTCGTAGCCTCGTGCGGACGTGTAGACCTTGACGCGGTAACCGCGGCGGGCCATCTCGACGGCAACGTCGGCCATGTGCTGCCCGACCGATGCGGGATCGGGGACGAAGGTTTGCGAGATGATGAGGAGGGTCCTGGCCATAGGGATGAAGGCAGAAGGATGAAGGATGAAAGGAACTTAACTCATCCTTCCGCCCTCATCCCTCGGAATTACCTGCTGGCCGTTTTGCCGGCCATCTGGTCGTAGATCCAGCGGTAGGTTTTTTCCATGCCGTCGCGGAGTTTGGTGTCGGGTTCCCAGCCGAAGACTTTCTTGATGAGCGTGTTGTCGGAATTGCGGCCGTTGACACCCTTGGGGGCGTTCAGGTTGTAGTTGCGCTTGAGCTTGATGCCGGCGATGTCCTCGACGATGTCCACGAGCTGATTGATGGTGACGCCTTCAGAGCTTCCGAGGTTGATGGGATCGTGCCAGGTGTCGCTGCTGGTGATCAGGTCGATGCCCTTGAGGCAGTCGGAGATGTACATGAAGGAGCGGGTCTGGTTGCCATCGCCCCAGATTTCGATGTCATGCTTGCCGGCCATCTTGGCGGCGATGACTTTGCGGCAGATGGCGGCGGGCGCTTTTTCGCGGCCGCCGTCCCACGTGCCAAAGGGGCCATAGACGTTGTGGAAGCGGGCCATCCGTGTGGGGACCTTAAAATCCTCGCGGAAGTGGCGGCACATGCGCTCGGAGAAGAGCTTCTCCCAGCCGTAGCCGTCCTCGGGCATGGCGGGGTAGGCATCTTCTTCTTTCAGGAAGGTTTCGATCTTCTTTTCGCGCTGCTTGTCGGCGTTGTAAACGCAGGCGCTGGAGGAATAGAAGAAGCGCTTGGCGCCGTGCTCGCGGGCGCCCATGAGCAGATGGGTGTTGATCAGGACACTGATCATGCACAGGCCCTTATTGAGCTCGATGAAGCCCATGCCGCCCATGTTGCAGGCGAGGTTGATGATGACGTCCATGCCGTTGGTGGCGGCGAAGGCAGCGTCGCGGAGGTTCAGATCAGCGATGACGTTCTCGGCCTTGTCGTGGACCTGATACCAGCCATCCTTGGGTTTGACATCGACGCAGCGGACGTGGGGATGGCCATTCTTGAGGAGTTCGCCGACGAGATGACCACCGATGAAGCCACCACCGCCGCAGACAACGACTTTGTGCTCTTTATTCATGTCGATTCAGGACCTGCGCAAAAGGAACGTGGCCCCCACGCGGGTTCATTATGAACCGCGGGAGAGGCTCGTCAAGCGAGGGCAAGATCTCGCCTGAATTGAAGACGGACAGGCGGCAGAGGTGGTTCAGAGTGATTAAACGGACCGGGATATGGGGTGAAGCTGTGCGGGGGACCGGGCTTCGTGAATGTCTTTCTCACAGCCGGACAAGGGGATAAGGAAGCCGGCGAGGAAGAGGATGAGGATGAGATAGCGCATAGAGGACCCGAATCACGAAACTGGAATGACAGAAGAATGACCAATGGCGGCGCAGGTCATGGTTTGGCGGCCCAGAGGAAGCCTCTTCGCATGATGGTGAGGGCGGGCTCGCTTTCGACGATGTTGGCCTGGTGGCCGAGGGATGAATAGAAGACCTTTCCTTTTCCGTAGAGCTTTGTCCAGACGACGGGCATATCGACGGGGCCGTTGGGGGCGTGCGGGCCGTCGGCGACCGGGAAGCGGGTGGTGGCCAGCACCTTCACCGCCGGGTCTACGTGCATGTAATACTGCTCGCTCGTGACTTCGAAATCGCTGATGCCTTCGGTGACAGGGTGGCGCTTGTCGGTGATATGGACGGTGTATCGCGTGCCATCGTTGCCGGGGTGGGCGACCCACTGGCCGCCAGTGAGGAACTGCCATTCGGTGTGCATGCGGAAGGAGTCGCACATGCCGCCGTGGCAGCCGGCCATGCCGACGCCGTTGGCGACGGCTTTGATCACCGGATTCGCTTGCTCGGGCGTGATCGTGCCCATGGTCCAGACGGGGATGATGAGCGAGAGGCTCAAGACCTTCGCTTCGTCCCTGAAGGCGTCGAGGGTGTCGGAGACCTCAGTCTCGAAACCTTCCTCCTTGAGAACGCGATCGAAGATTTGTGCAACTTCCTTCGGCTGATGGCCATCCCAGCCGCCCGAGACGATCAATGCTTTACGAGACATCAGATGCTACTCCGGTTTTCGGTTTCAGGCCGTTTATGTTAGAGGGGATGCATGGCGATGCAAGACTGTTCGGCGGTGCTGTTCGATCTTGATGGGACCTTGCTGAACACGCTCGTAGATCTGGCGGATGCGACGAACCGGGCGCTGGCGTCGCTGGCGTTTCCGACACGGGATGTGGACGAATACCGATACCTCGTGGGCGACGGGGCGGTCATGCTGGTAACGCGGGCGCTGCCCGAGGATCGGCGGGATCCCCAGACGATCGAGAAGTGTCTTGAGATCTATCGGGAGGAGTATGCGCGGAACATGTACACCAAAACGCGGCCTTATCCTGGTGTGGAAGAGATGCTGGATCAGGTCGCGACGCGCGGACTGAAGATGGCGGTGCTGTCGAATAAGCCGCATGAGTTTACCGTTCAGTGTGTGGAGCGGTTTCTGGGGAGGTGGAAGTGGGGCGTCGTACTCGGGCAGACGGAAGGCATCCCCGCAAGCCTTCGCCGGAGGGTGCCATCGAGGTGGCCCGGCGCCTGGAAGAGACGAGCGAGCGGTTCGTCTATGTCGGGGACACCGGGACGGATATGTTGACGGCGACGGCGGCGGGGATGTTCCCGGTGGGGGTGTTATGGGGGTTTCGGGACCGCGACGAGCTGGAGAAAAGTGGAGCACGAGCGATCATCGAGCGGCCCCTTGAACTGGTCGAACTCGTTGGGAAAAAAGTGCGAGGATGAACGCGCTGGCGTTCATCCCCGCGGTCAATTGAATCAGATCGCAATTCAGAGATTACGGCCTGGCCGTTACTGGTTCTGATTCTCGTTCCTGCTCTGGTTGCCGTTCATCGACGTGTAAACGAAGCGCTGGCCGTTGATCGAAGCGTTGACCATGGCGCCGCCTTCAGGCATCGTGAACACCGCCATTCCCTTGTTGAACTGAACGCTCCTGGAGGCACCGGCCTTGAGCAGGATGGCGGAGGCGTCGGCGCCGAACGTCAGCTCATTGTTCTTGAACTTGTTAAAGGCTTGCTGATCGTGGAAGACGATCAGTTCCGAGAACGTCTCTCCGCCGGCCAGCGCCGACCGAAGCCTTCTCCATCTTGGCCCAGCCGACCTGGTTACCGTTTTGGTAGACAGCGCCACGGCCATAGGCGCCACCGGCGATAAAGCCGCCCGAGCCGACATCGGGGAAGACAGCATACGCGACGGAATTATCCAGGAGCCCCTTCAGGCTGGGATCCTTGCTCTGCATGCGCGTAAGCGTGCTGGGGGTTTGTGCGGTGATGTCCTGCTGCTTGGCTTCTGTCGGCGGCCGGGCATTGTCGGAACAGCCGACGGCTGCCAGTGCAAAGGCCGACAAAAGCGTGAGTGCGATTCGCTGCGTGTGCATGAGAGACCTCCAAAAAAGAACCAAGCCGAGAGTAAATCGTTCTTCGTTTCCATCTAGATCCACCGTACAGGCGGCCAAAGAAGTGCGACAAGGGAGAAAATCGACCGCAGAGTCTGCTGTTAGTAAAGACTATCAAGCGGGCTTATGCGCTGACGAACTCATGGGCGGGCGGGAACGAAATCGAGATCGAAATCAACAATCATCGCGTTGTGTGCGCGAATCAGCCCGAACAGGGCGGTTGGTGGCTTTACGTCGAAGTCGCTCATGAGCAGTTGCTTTGCGGCGTGGACGACGATGCGGCCCTGGGGGTCGCGAAATACAAGAGCGTCGATCGACGTTTGCTTTTCCACTCCTGCGACGCTGAGCCGCCCGTGCGTCATGATCTCCAGCGCGGGCCGCTCGCTCTTCGAGTCCATGGCAAGCGATACTGACTGCACCGAATCGAGGATGTATTTGATGTCCGGATGCTCCGAGGCCTTCAAGGCGGCCTGCATGTCGTGATCCATCCCTTTGCTGCCGCCCTTGAAGGATTTCACCGGGACGACGAGCTTCACGACGGCGGGGGAACTAACGGCGATGGGAAGCGCGGGCAACTCCGGGAGATAATCCGCGCTCACATCATCGAAGATGTGGTTGAGCGTCGAGCGATCCATATCGACCACCACCTTGGCATCAACGTCTCTGCTCTTGCTCAGCCACGCGCCGATGCTCGTGGTGCCTTGCAGGCGGACGTCGCTGCTTCCATCGACGGCCATACGCAGCAGTCCCGGGTCATCCGGCGGAGCGGGCGCAGTGGTGGCAGCGGTGATCTTCCGCGCTTCGGGGACGTTGTGACGAATCGTTGCGACGGCACAGCCGAGCGCAAGGACCCCCAGGACCGCCACTATCCGCAACGGGTAGCTCAGTCGCAGTCCATGCCTCGCGATCGGCTGTACCGCCTGACGAACGATCATCAGCTTGCTTTAGGAGCCAGTTTCCAAGTTACATTCACGGTAACTTCGTCACCCGACTTGATCATGCCGAACATCGCTTTCGGGGGCTTGACGCCGAAGTCCGTCATTTTCAGCTTCACGTTGGTTGAGATCGACAGAGATTGTCCTTGCGGCGAAAGCTCAAGGGGAAGGCTGATATTGCGAGTCGAGCCCGCCACGGTCAGCTTGCCGGTCGTTTCGAAGCGATACGGCTCGTTGGGCTTTGCGGGCTTGGACTTGAGCGTTGAGTTGGCCAACGTGTAGGTGATACTGGGATTCTTCTTGGCCTTGAGTGCATCGTACATGGTGTTGTCCATGCCGCTGCCTTCGGTGCTCTTTAGGGACTTGACGGGAATTGTCAGTTGGATGGAACTAAGGCTCGGTGCGGCTTGGCTGCCCCACTGGCCCGAGACGGCCCCCTCGATGTCGCCGGTCTTGACGGTCCAGTTGTGAAGCGTCGAGGTTCCGTTGACGGTTGCCTCGCCGCCTTTAGCGGCGACGTACTGATGTACGGACGCATCTTTCGGCACATCCGCCGGCATCGTGCTCGGCGAATCCAATGAGACCATGCTGGCCGCCGGCACGCTCTCCTGCACGGCGGCATTTTGCGGGGAATCACCCGCCCACGCGCAGCCGCTCAGGGAGGCGACCGTAATGCAAAGAGGGAATACGAAGGCAGCCGCAAGTACCCAACAGCATCTCTGGCGTCGATCCGCTGCAGTCTGGTGAAGCAACCTGCATTTCGAGCGTGCGCGGATCATGTCTCGACTCCTTATCAGTTAAAAGGCAAACGCGATTTCCATCACCACGCCGTTGAAGCGCGGGCTGTTGGCAGCGTCCACACCGCTGACCATTCCGTCGCCCGGGCCGAAGTTGTGGTACTGCTGGTACACGTATTCAAGCTTCGCCAGAATGCTTCGCGTGAACCAGTAGCCTCCGCCGACCTGAATGCGATCGACCCATCCACTGGTATCGACGCCATTCACCTGTTGCGCAGCGCAAAACTATAGCGCCCTGCGACCCAAAGTGCAGGGGTAATATGGTAAACGGGGCCGATGGTGCCGTACACCCAGCTTTCGGCGGGTGTGCCGGTCGCCGGGCCGTTAATATCGGAATCCTGGGTCCAGCCCACATTTGAATACAACTCCCACGGCCAATGTTCCCAAGTGGCGTCGCCTTGTACCGCCATCATGTTTTTCCCGCCCTGCGGAAGAATCTGTCCAGGGGCATCGCCACCGCCGAAGACGGCGCTGTACTGCCCGCCGCTGCGAATATTGGCGTAGAGATTGGAATGCTCATTGGCATTGGAGCTTCCGGACGTATCGGCATAGTAAAATGAAACCGACGTTCGCAAGTCATGTAGCGGATAAGCCCAGAGCTTGGCGTGAGCACTGGCGCCCGCTCCGTAATCGAAGTGCTCGGTGGTCGTTGCACTGCCGGCGCCGGCCAGCCAGTAAACCGGGCCCTTAATGCTGTAGACCTCGCCGCCGATCTCCTCGACGTTGGGATCGACCAGCGGATTCCCAATCAGCGGGTTGCGCTGCACGAAAGCGTTGTTCGAGCGGAAGAAGTTCCCATCTCCGAAATCGATGTCGAAGGCACCGACCTTGACGTTGATGTAGTCGAACGCCTTGCCGACCGGTGTGTTGGTAAACGGCCCGGGCAGTTGCTTGAACAGCAGATACCCTTCGTGGGCGTACATGGTGTTGGGGTGAGGGCGGCTGGCGACATACAGATCGAAGTAAACGTCCAGCTTGTCGGGGATCGACGCCAGGAATGAAAGGCTGGCGAAGGGATCCTGGAAGCCGGGATTCAGGCCCTGTTGCGGCACGCCACTGATCGACACGTTCTCCTGGTGCAGCGCCTGAAACCGTCCGACCGTGTGCAGGCCCAGGTTCAAATGCAGGTCGTCCAAACGTCCGATCTCCATCGGAACGTCGGGACGGATGTGGCTGGGGTTCATGATGTCGAACGGCGCGAAATACTGCTGCTCGCTCCGCGGCTCAAAAAGCGATTTGACGGCCTTGGCGGCGCCGTTCTCCGGTTGCGGATTGGTCGCGGGTTGTGGTGCCGCCTGCGGGGCGGCAGGGGTGGGCGCAGGAGCCGCCTTCTCCGTCTTGAGTTCCTGCAACTCACGCTGCATCTGCTGCTGCTGTTGCTGCACCTGCTGCCATTGCTCTTTCGTCGGCGGCCATCCGGCCTCGCCGGCGGGCTGCGTAGTGGCCGATGAATCGTTTTGCGCCAGGGCGGCGTTGCAGATTCCCAAAACCAGTGAGGTGCAAATGCCTAAACAGCAGGCCCGAGAGGCAAACCGCTTCATGTGGTCCTTCCTTCCAAAAGCAGATGAGTGGATGGGCTGACGGTCCGGACTATAAAAACATCTGGCACCCCCCGCAACAAAAACATAGCCGATGCGCAGCGCGGACCGGACCCCTACCGCCGGAGGGACAGAAACCATCCGCCGGTGCAAACGCAGAGGTGACACCGTACGCTCACCGTAGTTACACCGTAGTCACGCCCGGCCCCCCAAAGGCCAGCCCTGCTCGCCGGCAAAGCAAATCCTGACAATAGCCTCTACGGCACCGCCATCAGGTCGAACAGCGCAAGAACGCCGGCCCAACCTTTCCGGCCGTAGCCTCCCGCCAATCGCAAACCTGCACAACGGCCTTGAATCCAATGCGAGCGTCGGTCATCACGGCTGAGCGCTTCCGGACTGCCCCTTCGCGGGCTGCGTTGTCGGCGCCATCATCGGGCATTTCATCATGGTCTTCCCGCAGCATCCGTTCCTGCACCTCGACAGGCGCTGCACGGCCCCTTTCATCATCTTCGCATGCTGCCGGTTCATCGCCATATGCTGCTGCGCCATCTCCTCAATCACCGCTTCCATCGCGGGGATCCGGGCATCGCCTTGCGCCTGCTTCATGGTGTCGATCTTCTGCTGAAGCTTCTGGTCCATCCGCTTCATGCGGCTCTGCATTCGCTGCATGCGCTGCATCATCGCCTGGCATTGCTGCATCCGGCAATTCGCGCTCGGCTGAGTGGTAACGGATGCCATATTCGTCATCCGCATCGGCTTGCCCATCTGCGCCAGCGAAACCGCGGTCAGTCCCATGAGGATGGTCGCTGCCATGGTGCAAAGAGATTTCATCGTGAAGCTCCTTCTATGGTTGGGCGCAGTGTAGGGCGCAGGGGCAGGCATCGGAACGAATAAAAACGAAGCGGTCTGACGCGTTGATGGCCTGGGGGTCAACCTGGAGCGTGTCATGGACTTTCCACGCCCCAGTTCCAATTCCCGTCAACCTCGGATCGGCCGGGATAGCCAGCCGGTTCGCAAATCGTCCAAACAGAGGACATTCCGCTCCCATGTCGCCTGCGATTCGGCTCCCGACCCACACCGTACTCTCACCGTTGTAGTACCGTACCCTCCCCACCCGGCCGCCGACCCCGTTTTTGCCCCTTCTGACGACATGGCGGTCCGAACATGCCAATTTGTCGTAGCGCAAAACAGCGTAAGGTGCCCATGGAGCGTGTTATGGACTTTCCAGGCCCCGCGACCGCACGGAATCGCCCCGGATGCTGCAGGAGCGACCGCCAGCGCCGGGTCTTGACGACCCTTTGAGCGGTTGTGACGACGCAGATGGGTCGATTCCATCCCCTTTCCGGTCCATCGCGGGGTGCGGAAAATGCATAACACGCTCTAGGGAGAAATGCCGCGGTCGCCACCTGCCCAGCACTTACCAGTGCAGGCCCTTGAGCGTCTCCAGAAGCTTCTCCACCGGCACTTGTCCCATCAGGCAGGCCCAGCACCCGTTCCGCTCGGTCATGACCATGTTTACGCCCTTTGCGGATTGGACGAAATACGTGACGCCATCGCGCTCGATTTTCTTCCCCTGCGGCATCGTGATATCAGCGGCGTCCGCCATGGCCATCGAGACCGGTACCCCGTCGATCTTCAGAGCCACGCAAGCCATTTTCTGCCGGCCAATCTCATGAACGCAGCAGCTCATCACGCAGCAGCTCATTCCCTCTTTTCCCGGCATTTGTGGAAGTCGCGGCGCCTTGGGCCATTGCCTCGCCAGCGCCGTTGGCGCTGTCGATCGACCGCACCGCCACCGCGTGATCCGAGCCCGCGATCACCTCCTGATGCACGCGCAGGAGATCCTGCGTCGAAGCCATCGCCGGCCCGCTGGAGGAACTGATGATGATCCCGGCGATCAAACCCAGGATCAGCAGGCTCGCCGCCACCGCTCGGAGCGGGCGCATCCAAAGCACGAGACGAAACGACAACCGCCCGATGCCCGGTGGCGGAATCTGCGCCTCGATCCGTTTTGCAAGCCGGGACGTGTCCACAGGCATGGTTCCAAGCCTTGCCAGCCGATCCGCCACCGCACGATCCAGCCGCTCCGATTCCGGATTGCCGTTCTGTTGGTCCATAGAATCACTTCCTGTCGCGCGTATCCTGCCGATTCGCCTGGATCATCCGCATCTCCCGCGCAATCAGGCCCAGGGCGGTACGAGCATCGCCCGTCCGCGATGGGCCCGCGACTTGATGGTGCCGATGGGCACATCCAGCATCACCGCCGCGTCGCGGTGGTCCATCTGTTCCACGTCGACCAGCAGCAGGGTCCAGCGAATCTCTTCCGGGAGCTGCTGCAACGCGGCAATGACCTGCCGGTCGGAAAATGCTTCGAGAACCGATCCAGGGTTCTCCCAGGCCGCCTCTCCGGCATGCGGTTGTGCCGGCGCTTCCGGCTCGCCGGCAAGTTGCTCCAGGCTCACATTTGCCTTGGATGCCGCGGCCGACCGCAGGCGATCGATCCGCGTGTTGCGCAGGATCGTCATCAGCCAGGCCTTGGTGTCCGTGCCGGACCGGAAACTGTCGAGGCTTTTGAAGGCCTTGATCATCGTCTCCTGGGCAAGGTCATCCGCCTCTGCCGGATTGCGCCAAGGATCTGCGCCGTCCGCAGGATGGTGGCGGCGTGCGGCCATACTTCCTTGTAGAAGCGCTCTGATGCTTCCCGCTGATCCAAAGGCTCCTCACCAGCCGCCGATCGCGATTCCGTTCATTACTACGAACGAATCTGCCTGCCCCAGAGGTTCAATCGGCGAAAAATTCGCAACTAAATCGTGTCCGGTACCGTTCTAGCTCATAGATGACCATACCCCTTGCCGTCCTTCAATATCCAGATATCAACCCCGTTCTCTTTCACCTGGGCCCGATCAGCGTCCGCTGGTACGGCATCGCGTACCTGATGGGCTTTGCCCTGGCCTACCTGCTCCTGCGCTGGATGGAGCGGCGAAAGCAGCTGCCGATTTCGATGGTGCAGCTCTCGGACCTGCTGACCTGGCTGATCCTGGGCGTGCTGGTCGGGGGGCGGATGGGCTGGTGGATCTTCTATCACCACAACATCAAAGGGCCCGAGCCCTGGTACGAGCCGATCGCCATCTGGCACGGCGGAATGAGCTTTCACGGCGGTTTGACCGGTGTCGCCATCGCACTCTTCATCTGGGCGCGCATCAACCGCGTTCACTTCTGGCCGGTGGCGGATTGCCTGGCGCTGGTGACACCGATCGGACTGTTCCTGGGGCGCCTGGCGAACTTCGTCAATGCCGAACTCGTCGGCCGGCCAACGAGTCTGCCGTGGGGCATGATCTTTCCCGGCGACACCATCCCGCCATCCATCGCAGCTCTACGAAGCCTTCCTGGAAGGCCCGCTGCTGTTCGCCGTGCTCTGGATCATCTGGCGATGGGTCAAACCCCGTCCCGGCCGGACAGCGCTCCTGTTCCTCATCTTCTATGGTGTATTCCGCTTCGCCGTCGAGTTTACCCGCCAGCCTGATGTGCAACTCGGCTTCATCGCCTGGAACTGGCTGACCATGGGGCAGATTCTCAGCGTCGCCATTCTTTTCGTCGGCGTTGTACTCTGGCCCTTCGTCGGTCACGACCGGCACATGGCAGTTGAACCCCCGCGGGATGCACAAACTTCACCGCACTCCCCCGCGCACTGACTTGCGAATTGAATGGAGCCGAGCGGGCTCGAACCGCCAACCCCCGCGTTGCAAACGCGGTGCTCTCCCAATTGAGCTACGGCCCCGGCAAACCGGCTGCTTCGGACAATTCGATGCTAGTCGAGATCCGGGCGCACTTCAACGACGGCCGGCCACTCGCTTAATTGCGGCACCATCGCCGATAAAAACGATGGTGACGAGTAGCTTGATCTGCCTCAAGCGCGTCCCGGATGGGGACCGATGAGGTATTTGGCATCAGGAAAGAAACCATGTCCTGCTGGGTAGTTCCAAGCATCGCAGCCGAGATCTGGGGGACGAGCCTCGAACACGTTCTCGACCAGATCGACTCCGGCCAGTTACCTACTTATCGGGAAAATGATTGGCTGTTCGTGGATGTCGATCCCGACGGGCCGGTCATCGAGCTGGCGAATCAGGCGCCCGCCCAACGGCCGCCGACATATACCGTCGTCAGCGACCAAGAGCTTGCCGTGCTCGGCGATTCACCGGAGGCCAGGGAAGTCGAAGAGCTCTCTGAAGAGCAAGACGCCTCCCCCGATCCGGAGCCGGAAGCTTCGGTTTTCACCGATTGGCGAAGCGCTCGCCGGCGCACGTCGCGCCTGAGACTGGCACCGCCGCGCTTCGCTGCCATCTAACCGGCCACGATCACTTCAAGAACGGCAGCTCCGCCACGGTCCCCTTGCGCATCTTCCCCTCGGCCGGAATCTGCACAGTCGTGCCAACCGCAAAGTGCGGACGCTTCAGATATCCCAGACACAACGCGATGTTCGACAGCACCGGCGAGATCGTGCTGCTGGTGATCCCGCCAATTTCGTTCGATTTCTCATCCTCGATCTTTACGCCCGCCATGGGCAACGCGTCGGATTCCATTCGAATCCCCACCAGCTTCCTGGCCACCTGTTGCCGCGCATGCATGCGCCGACAATCTCCTGCCCGGGATAACACCCCTTGGTGAAGCTCAGCGCACGCGCCAGTAGTTCGCCCGTCTCAGCGGGCAGAATGCTGGAATCGAAGTCGATCCCGAACAACGCTCGCCCCGCTTCGATGCGAGTTGGGTTGAACGCGGCCCATCCCACCGGCCGAAGCGGGCGCTTTCCCAGATCAGTGGATGTCGCGAAGCGCTCGACAAGCGTTGTCCACAAGCGCCGAACATCGTTTGCACTGATGATCAGGTAATAGCCGGGCGTTCCCGTCGGGTCATCTCTCCAGACCGTCACGTCGATGTCGAAAATGTTGACCGGCGCAGGATCAAGCGGCGCCAATGCCGCCAGGCGCTCCCCATCCTGCCCGGAGAGATCGGACTGGCGTAACAGATCGAGCGCGCCGGGCCCATGGATCGCAATCTCATGAAGCTCATTGGCGCGTGATGCAATCTTCACCTGCTCCGCAAAGCGGTATTTCTCCAGCGCCGCCGCCAGCATCTCGATCATCCGCGCATCAATCTCCACCCAAGTGCTTTGGCCCCGCTCCAGCACATTCATGTCGGTCAGTATTTTCCCGGACCGCGCGTCCAGCATGAACGCGTACACGCCCCGACCCGCCTGCATGGGCTGCTTTGTCTGCTTATCCCAGACCTGATTTGTAATGAGATTGTTCAGAAACGGTAAACGATCCTTGCCCGTCAATTCCAGGATCGCACGCTGCGGCAGGTCCACGACGCACCGCGCCCTTGCGAATCGCCGCATATTCCGCCTGCGGCTCGCCAAATGTGCTGACGATCTCGATCTCGCCGTAGGGCTGCGTCTCAGCTTCGGCCTGACGATGTATTTCAATCAACGGATTTGTTGGGGAATCAGGCATTTCGACCGATGACGGGGGATTAACAGGCAGTTGCGTGGAACACACGCGGCGCCGGCGGCGACTATTCCTTGCGCTCCTCACATTTATCGTGTACGCAGACGCACGTCGTTTTCGTGCAGTCGTAGGCGCAGGTGGCGCTGCAATAAACCTTTCCGTCACGGACGACCCCTTTGTCGGGTTCCACCATGCATCGGCAGCATTCGCAGGCACATTTGACTTTGACGGCCTCGGGCATCACGCACCTTCGTTCTCATTTTCTGCCGGTTAGCCCGTCGGGTCAACGACCGCTGTGGATAACTCTGTCGCCACAGCGGCCCATTGGCGCATCGGAGGTGGACAGGCGGCTATAATTGACCGCTGGAGTTGGGATCGCCTTTCTTCAGCGTTGTTTTTCAGCTTTTGCGATCTCACGGAGCAGCCTAATGGACGACGGGAAAATGCATTCCGCTTCTCGCGATGCCCGGACGACGGGGGGGGCGGCAAGCAAGGATATCCTGCCGCTGCTGGCGGGCTGGGATTACGAAACCGGGACGATCAACGTCCGCAAGATCAACGGGCTGGATGGCAAGCCCAAGCTTCAGATGCGCCTGGACCTGGGCCTGCTCCAGATGGAGCTCAGTGGCCGGCCCGATGGCTCGCGCCCGCACGGGCGCGAATCGCTCCTCGAGTTCTACGAGGAGCAGCTCAAGGACCACACCGACAAAAACGGCACGGAGCTGGGCTTCTGTCTCACCGCCTCGCAGTGCCAGTCCCTGCGCGAGGAGGCGCAGATGTACTACCACCGCTACCTCAGCCTCTTCGTGCTCGAGGAATACGACGGCGTCGTTCGCGATACCGATCGCAATCTTCGCGTGCTCGATATCTGCGGCAAGTTCGCGGTCAACGAGCAGGACCGCCTGGTCCTCGAGCCCTATCGTCCCTACATCACGATGATCAACATCCGAGCCCGCGCTTCGATCCTCTACAACCAGAAGCGCTATCGCGAGGCGCTGGCGATCGTGCAGCAGGGACTCGACGAGATTCGAGAATTCTTCATCCGCTTCGGCCAGGAAGAGGCGTTTGCCCGTTCCAGCGAGGTGAAGATCCTGCGGCGCTTCGCCCGCGACATTCGCAAGAAGCTCCCGGTGGACCCCATCCAGAAGCTCAAGACGCAACTCGACAAGGCCGTGCAGCGCGAAGCCTACGAAGAAGCCGCGCGCCTGCGCGACGAGATCGAGCGACGGACCATGGCGAAGGATTCAATGGGTCAATGACGAACAGAGTGGTTCATCACCCATTCCCATTGGTCATTGGCTGATTGGTTTACTCGTCGCTCTTCTTTTAGTGCCCGCGCAGCGGCGCTCCTTCGGCCGTTTCCTCATCCAGCGCGCTCCAGCGTCCGCCATCGCGCGTGGCCATGGCAGGCGTGCCCGCGTCCGCTGAGGCACTCATCGCTTGTGCGACGCCCATCTGCCGCGTGCCGACCGCCGCCATCCGCGTGTTATGTTCGATGTCAATCACGAGCTTGATGATCTCGGCGACCGCAAACACGCTGATCACCAGGTAGAAGCTGAGCGTCAACACCCCAAGCGCCATGAAAATCCTGTCCAAGTTGTTGCCGAAGCGCGTTTCTGCCAGCAGATAGACCGCAAATGCGATTCCCGCCAAGGCCGTCAGCGAGCCGGCAATCAGGTACAAAATGGCGAGCACCGCAGAACCGGATAACGCCCACCACTCATGACATGACGATGCGGCATAAGAACCTCCGAATATGAGTGCCGATGTGCCAACTCCCATTATGCCGATGCTGTCCCGAAATATTGAAGTGCCAAAAACCTGAGATTCACCTTTCTGGCAAGCGGCCTGAGCCAAGTAATGCGAGACTCCAAATTCGTAAGCATCACGTTTGCAAAGAAGGGAAAAGCTCCAACAATACCCCCAAAGTCAACCGATGTACGGAAAGGGCCGGACGGGACGGGATCAAATTTCCCACCCGCTCCCGGGGTCGTCGCCACGAGAATCCTGAACATCAGCCGGCGCCTCGTCCGCCGTGCCCGAAGACGCACTTCTACCGGCCCGGCGGATCGCCGTAATCCGGCACGGGCAGAAGCGCTCCGCCCTGTCTGGCCGATTCGATGCCGACCAGTCCCGGCAGACAGTATCGCGCGGCCGCCCACACGTGGTTGAAGGGCAGCCGTCCCTCGACGATGCTCATCACGAAATCGTGCACGAGGTGCGGGTGCGACCCGCCGTGGCCGTTGCTGCCGAGGGCGACCAGCGACGCCGGCAGCCGGTCCTGGTAAGCCGGGAAGTCGATGACCTGCTGTTCTGTCCGCGTTGACCACTGGTAGGGCGGATTCTCCATCGAGGCCTCGGTGCCATAAAACCTGAAGGCCTCGCGCTCCGGGTGCCCGATGCGGCGGAACTCGCAGAGCTTTGCCGCCGAACCATCGCTCATGCGCAGCATCGCCACCTGATTGGCCACATCATTGCCGTGCGGGCGGGATTTGGAGAAGTATGGATCGCCCGCGACCGCGATCCCCAGTGACGATACCGCGACGGCGTGCGCGCCCGTCACGCTCATGATGCCTCCAGCCGAATGTGTCACATATGAGAAAGGCATCTCGCCGCCGCAGCGATCTTCCCAGCCGGGACCGTACCGCCATGCCCACACATCCGTCAGCCCATGGCTCCAGTCGTGGAAGTACTCCCCCTCGAGATAGAGCATTTGCCCGAAGGCACCCTCGCGATACCGTTCCCGCGCCCAGATCAGCTCGCGCCGGAAGCTGCTGGTCTCCATGAGGGCGTACGTGCGGCCGGTTTCCCGGACGGTGCGCACAAGCTCGTCGAGCTGCTCGAAGCTGAACGCCGGCGGTACCGCCGTGCAGACGTGCTTGCCCGCGCGGAGCCCCTGGACGGCCTGCGGGCCGTGCATCCAGTGCTGCGTGTAGATGGCCAGGGCATCCACATCATCACGCGCGCAGATGGCATCCAGCGATGGCGCCGTGTCGGCGAGGCCGTGACGTGCTGCGCTCTCGCGAAGTTTCACCGCGTCGTGGTCGCACAAGACCACCCCATCCACCTGGGGATGGTCCCGAAACAACGGAATGAATTCCTGGGCAAAAGCGCCCGTCCCCACGATGCCCACACGAATGCCCATCCCGCGCGACTCCCTGGCCTGCCTGGCGGCCAGCGCAATGGCCTCAATCAACCCGCGTGAGAGAACCAGTCCCACGCCGATCCGATCCGGTGAAAGATTCCGATCGAGGGGGACAGAATACCGGATCAGACCGATGCCGAACAACGACCGGCTCCGGAGGCGCTGCCTGTCGCTTGCGGGACGTTGCCGCAGGTCCGGCCGGGGTTTTCACCCGGCGAGAGCCCCGCGAGTTTCAATTTGAGACCTGGTCCGTTTGGGTTTCCCCACTCGGGACAACTACTTGAGTTCCGGCAAGGCGGTCGTGAAGCGACCTTTGCCCTTTGTGGTAAGCCAGCAGGAAGGCGGCGTCGATCAGCAAGAATCCGAGAGACAGGAGAGTAACGACTGCCGCTGTGTTCGGCAAAGCTTCGATCAAGATCAGGCCTGCGAAAACCCCGGACATCGCGATCCCCGGAAAGATGACACCGCGCAACAGCACGCGTTTCTTTGACGCGAACCGACCATTCAGGGAACCCACGCGCAGGCCAAAAAGCAGTTTCCCGACCGTGCAATTGCCTTCGATCAGAGCGCCAGAGAAATAGACCACCGCAACGAGCGCGAACACGATAAGGACCCCATCCACTACAGCAGATGGGACCTTGGCGAAGGTGAAAAGGACGAAGGGTATGCCCGATATGGCTGCGTCGGCCAGTAGTGCCGCCAATCGACGCCACAGTGCCGGGACCACCCCGTCCAAACGCTGCGCATCACGCCGGTTACCAGGAATAGGGCGGCGCATCGTGCTCAGGCACAAAGCCACCAGGCACGCGGTACCTACGACTTTCAACACCGCCTCAATGACATGACGGCCGCCGCTGCCCGGGTACCAATGTGCGAAGGTAAGTCCACATAGTGCCAGAACGTAAAGTGCCAGGAATATCATCCCCCTTTCCCAGCGCTTCCTGCCCGATAGCACATGGTGCATGACACACAGGCGGGTTGCTCCCAAGGGCTTCTGGTCCACGGTCGTAAAGGGGACATTGCAATCCCGTTCGGTACTCGATTTACAATAGGAGGGAGTATCGGCACAGCTCTAATTCTCCGCAAGGGTCTGAGCCGCCTTCGGCTCTCTGGCTCAGGCTCCAAACGATCCGGCGGCGCCTGGACGCTCCTGCTTCGCGCCATCCGCGGCACCCTCAAGATGCCCCATCCCATCGAGCAAATGCTCCATCACGGCCCTCAAATGCTCCATCAAAGGGCGTAAATGCTCCATCAGAGGCCTCTGATGCTCCATCGCAGGGCCCAAATGCTCCATCAAAGGCCTCGGATGCGGCATCACAGGGCTCAAATGCTCCATCAAAGGCCTCAAATGCGGCATCACAGGGCCCAAATGCTCCATCACATGGCAGTTACGCGGACGTCAAGCGCCCGAAAATCGCCTCTTTGGGCGTTTTCTATACTGAGAAACTATTGTCTGGTTATTTGGAACCAACTGTAGTTATCCGGACGCACGCCTATCGATCTTCATTGGTTTCCAATCCCTGGCAAAAACCGATTCTCGCGAAAACTAAAGTCTGCAAGCGCTTGCTGACGATGGAAAGGCCCGTGCAGATGAGCCGTCGTTTCAATGCGTCATTGGATCACCGGCTCAATCATTTCCAAGGGAGTCGGGTATGAGCAGCATCGTTCCATCCAAGGCCGCGGACCGGATCATCTGGTATGCCAACCACACCACACCGTGGGCCGCAAATTCGACAGCCATAGGGACAACCGCGGCCGCGGTCACCGATCTGGAGACCAAGGCCGATGCCGCGCAGGCGGCGCTCGAAGCGCAGAAGGCGGCGCAGGACAACGCCAAGACGATGACCGATGCCCTGCACCAGGCCGTGCAGGCCATGAGCCAGGCGGGCAGCGACATCATCAAGTCGATCAAGACCAAGGCTGCCACCGATGGCAACAACGTCTATGTGCTGGCGCAGATCCCCTCACCGGCCACGCCCACACCCATGCCGCCGCCGGGAACACCGTACGACTTCAAGGTGACCCTGCAGCAGGATGGGTCGCTGGTGCTGCAATGGAAGTGCAACAACCCCGCCGGCAGTACCGGGACGATCTACCAGGTCTATCGCCGCGCGGCGACGGCGAGCGAGTTTGCCTTCATCGGGGCGAGCGGCTCCCGCAAGTTCATCGATGACACGCTCCCGGCGGGAACGACGGGCGTGACCTACCAGATCATCGCCGTGCGCTCGACCAGCGAAGGAGCGCCGCGCAGCTCACCGTCAACTTCGGCATCGGCGGGGCAGGACAGATGACCGCCAGCGTCGTGCAGCCGAGGATGGCAGCGTAGAGCGGGAAGAACCCAATGACCAAACCAGAATGACGAATCAAACCCGAATGACGAATGACGGAGAGCACAATGTCCTTTTCCATTCGTCATTCGAGCTTCGTCATTCATTCGGATCTCGGGTTTCGTGATTCGGATTGACTTCGATGGTTCCCACCTTCCAGCCTCGAAAGCCTCGCCGCCACCGGGCCCGCGCCGCCTCCGCGATGGCGGCCGCGCCGGCGATTACTGTCGTGAGCGTGACGGCGCACGATCAGTATCTGGCCGACTGGGAGTTCTCCGCGCCGGTGACGCTGGTAGGGGGGGCGGGCAGCAACGTGCCCGAGCTGGAGATCGACGGCGGCGGGCAGGGATCAACGGGGCCGGATTCGGTCACGCAGATCAGCCCGACGGTTCTTCGCGCTGATTACAGCACGACGACGGGCGTGTTCCCGGGCGATGCCTGGCAGATCGCGACGCAGCCAGGAACGATCGTGCAGGAGCTGGAGATTCCGCAGAGCGGCAATGTGAGCGGGTGAGGGGACTATTGCGGCAGCCGCAGGCCAATTGTCACGTACTCCACTCTTTCACAGATCGCAGCAGCCGGCGAAGGGCCATGCCCAGCAGGTAGTACCAGAAGAACCCGGCAATCAAGAACAGCAAGGCAATAAAGGCTATCGGGCCGGGGCCCGCGCCGCGTACATCGGCGTCCATTGCTACACCGAGTGCGATCAATGGAATGGAAACGGGGAAATCGATCAGCGCGATAAGCATGATAATCAGATCGACCTGATCCCAGCCACCGAATCTGGCATAGCCAATTACATCGAACACGAGCAGGGGTGCACAGATGACCAAGTTAGCAACTCCGAAGATGAGCGGCAGGCGCCTGACGATTCGGCCGCGTTCCTTCGATTGCCTTGGGATGTGCGCGTAATCAAGCGTCGTGCTTTGCGGGCTTTGGTTCGTTTCTCCAGTCTCCCGGGGGATCGCGGTCGGCGGCGGGACAGCCATGACGTGCCCACAAGCAGGGCAGCGACAGATCCTTCCACCGAGGTTCGTTGGGACCTGCAGCTTTGCAGAACAACGTTGGCACACCAGTCCGATCATGCGGAAGGCCCGGAAGGGATATTTAGAATTAGACGCCAGTGCGCGGATTGAATCAATCCATTCGCCACCCGGGGGATGGGTCGAGTGAGCCGGGGTGCGAGAGTGCTGACCGCAGGTCCGGCGGCGAGCCCCCGCATGTCCTGGGCCGCGTGCGGATGCGCTGGACGCGGCAGGAACGCTGCGCGAAGGCCCCAATGCCCTGTCACCGGTTCGCCGAGGATGCTCGCCAGCTCCTCACACAGCCGAGGAATATCGAGCAAAGCATCGAAGTGCGGGAGCAGCGAGAGGTAGTGTAGGGAAGACGAAGGCTCACCACGGGAGTGCACAGAGGAGCACGCAGAAATGCGGGTTGGGAATACGATGGACGCAGATCAACGCCCGTTGGCTTGCGCGGGGATGGGGGGTAATATTTGGTGCGGCCAGTCAAATGACGCAGCAAACACGAATGGATATCTGGTTCGCGGCCAGCGCCCTTTTATGGAGTGCCGGGTGTGTCCTAATCCTGTATGGCTTTGATGGAGCCGCAAATCTTTGCCTGCTCTCAGCGATTGTCACTGTGGACTGGACCGAATTCAGTCGTCCCCTCAAGCGACGAGATCTCTGGGGAATAGCGATCGGCCTCCCTGTGCTGGCTCTTGGCCTTTGGCTGATTCCAAAAGGGGCGGGGGCACAGTTCGCCCGATATATTCGGAACCCGGTCATACTTGACGCAGTATGGGCGTTGGGAATTGTATTCGGCTTTTTACGGTGGCGTCACAATCGAAGAGGACGGCGGCGCGGCGTTGGGTCGGGATGACGCTTCTCAATCAAGCGCCAATGCGGGAGAGCCGTTGCATGGGCGGTGATTTCGAGTTTGCCGCGCTTCGTGTTTTGCTTCTCCGTGATCCTCCGTGTGCTCCGTGGTGGGAGAGCTTTTCCGTTATGCGCCGCAACGCGGGACGTGGCAGGAACGCTGCGCTAAGGCCCTAATGCCCCGCCACCGGCTCGCCGAGGATGTGCGAGAGTTCCTTCAACTTCTGGTCGCGCATCTGGTGCGTTCTCGCTTCGAGGTTCAGACGCAGCAGCGGCTCTGTGTTGCTCTTGCGGACGTTGAACCACCAATCGCCCAAATCCACCGTCACGCCGTCGAGGTAGTCGATCGCGGCCTTCTTATAAGCATCGGCCAGTTCACGGATCTTGGCGTCCTTGTCCTCCACCTCGAAGTTGATCTCCCCAGACTGGCTGTAGCGGGCCAGGGGGGCCATGAGCTGCGACAGCGGCTTGGCCTGGGCGCTGGTCACCGAGAGCAGGCGGGCGAAGGCGATGGCGCCGGAGTCGGCGAAGAAATTGTCGCGGAAATAGAAATGGCCGGACAACTCGCCGCCGAAGACGCCCCTGGTCTCGGCCAGCGTCTTTTTCATAAAAGCGTGGCCCACCCGCTCCCGCCGCGGCACGCCGCCGGCGGCCTCGATCTCCTCGGGCACGACATGGCTGGAGCGCAGGTCATAGACGATGGTCGATCCGCCATTGGCCGGCTGGGCGAGAAAGTCGCGGGCGAGCAGGGCGGTGATCAGGTCGCAGCCGACCAGCTTCCCGGTCTCATCGAGGAACATGCAGCGGTCGGCATCGCCGTCGAAGCAGACGCCGATGTCGGGGCTCTCACTCTGCCCCTCTCCTGTAGAGGCGACGCCTGCATCGCGGCTTGATGGCACCCGCGACGCAGGCGTCGCCTCTACCATTTTGGCCTTGAGCATCGCCAGGTTCGCCTCGACCAGCGGATTGGGTTCGTGCACGAATGTTCCGGTGATCTCAAAGAGCATCGGCTCGATCTGGAGGTTGGGCACGTTGTAAAAGACCTCGGGGACCATCTTGCCGGCCATGCCGTTGGAGCCGTCGATCAGCACGCGCAGGGTGCTTGAGGTCGAGGAACTTGAGCACGTGGGCGCGGTACTCGGTCCAGAGATTTTGCTCCTGGAGCTTGCCCTGCAGGCCTGTTGTTCCGCCGTGCTTGAGGGTGCTGGCGATGCGCTTGATGTCGTCCAGCCCCGTCGCCGCGCCGATCGGCCTGGCTTTGGGGCCGGAGATCTTAAAGCCGTTGTAATTGGCCGGATTGTGCGAGGCCGTGACCTGGATGCCGCCCACGCAATCCAGGTGATTGATCGCGAAGTAGATGAAGGAGGTGTCGATCATGCCGACGTCGATCACGTCCAGGCCGACGGAGCGAATTCCGTCGCAAAGCGCCTTGGCCAGCGCCGGGGAGTGGGGCCGCATGTCGCGACCGACGACCAGCGCATTCTCCATCGCCACCGCCGGCTCGGGCCGGGTACGCGCGAGCGCTTGAGGAACTGCGCGGTCGCATGCCCCACCTTCCACGCCGCCTCTTCGTTCAGCGGGGCGGGGTAGGTCGCGCGGACATCGTAGGCTTTGAAGATCTTCTCAATCATGCAGTCACACGGCTCCGGGGTGATTGAACTCGCTCAGGCGCCCAGCGGCAGTCTGACGGTTTGATGGTCTTTCGCGGAGCGGTCTGCGGCAAAGATGACCTCGTGCGTCTTGACCGCATCGTCGAGATCCGGCAGGATCGGCGTGCCATCAAGGATGCCTGATACGAGCGCTTCGATCTCGCCGCCGAAGGGATGGTGGGTGACATCGCCGCTGGTGGGGAGGATGGTGGGGATGGTCGCCCAGTCGGTCTGACCGGGAAAGAGTGTCTCGCTCCAGACGCGGTTGTCGCGGATGGTGCCGCGGGTTCCGATGATGTCCACGTTGAACTGATAAGGCATCTTGCAGTCGAGGATGGATGCGGTCTTGCCCAGCGTGCCGTCCTTGAACCGGCAGATCAGCATCGTGGTCGGATCGTATTGCCAGTCCGGATTGTTGCCGCGATGGGCCTCGCCGAAGGCGCTGACCTCGACGACGTCGTTGTCGTTGCCGGCAAACCAGCGCAGGGCATCGACCGCATGGCATCCCGCCGACAGGAGCGACGACCCGCCCTGCGCGATCGTGACCGACCAGGGATATTGCGGATACCACTTCTGCATGCCGTGCCAGTAATCCACCTCGACGTAGTAGGGGCGGCCGACAGCGCCCTTTTCGATCAGGTTCCGCGTCGCCTCGAGCGAGGGGTTCCAGTGCAGCACGAAGGAGACGACGCTCTTGACGCCGGCCTGGCGGACGGCCTTCTGCATCTCCAGGCAGCTCTTCCAGTCGAGCGCGATGGGCTTTTCCAGGCAGATGTGCTTGCCGGCGCGGGCCGCCCGCGCGGTCAGATCCGGATGCGAATCCGGCGGCGTGGTGATGGAGATGATCTCCACCTCCGGCCGCTTGAGCAGGGCATCGAAGTCCGTGGTGATGAAGGCATCATCCGCCCCCGCGGCCTTGGCGCACTTGCGGGCCGATTCCTCTTTGCGGCTGCCGACGGCGACGAGCTTCGTCCGCTTGCAGTTCTGGTAGGCCCGGGCATGCTCACCGGCCACCCACCCCGCTCCGAAGATCGCCGCACCGAGTGTTTTCTGGTTCATAGTCAATCGCTTATCGCAATAGCAGAGGGCCACGCCCGCCGTCAAATGGATTTCGGGATTGTATCGAAATGAGATCGCCGCCAACAGCCTCGGGGAGATGGGCAGGCATCCATGAAGACCGATGGTCCCGCGGCCCCGGCCCTGGCCCCCCCGGCCCCCCGCTACCCATCGTTCGCCGCGACCCGGGCGATGACCGCTTCCAGTGTGTGCAGGTCGATCGGCTTGACGATGTGGTCCTCAAACCCCGCCTCGCGGCTGCGGACGATGTCCTCCTCCATGCCATAGCCGCTCAAGGCGATCCCGCGCAGCGCCAGTACATGGCGCGGACCTGCCGCATCAAGTCGTAGCCGGTGCCATCGGGCAGGCCCAGGTCGCTGATCAGGAGGTCGTAGCGGCCCTCCTTTGCCGCCTTGAGTCCATCGGCCACGGTCGCAGCGCCGACCACTTGGTGGCCTTGCTGCGTGAGCAGCTTACTGATGACCTTGAGCGTTGTGGGATGATCTTCAACGAGCAGGACCTTCAATGCCCGCGGCGCTGTGACGCCCGAGGGCGCTGCCTGGGGCCGATCCTCCGCAGCCGGGGCGGCGACCGTCGGCAGCTCGACGGTAAAGGTGCTGCCCTGGCCGATTCCCTCGCTTTGGACCGCAATGGTCCCGTGATGGGCGGTGATCAGTGCTTTTGAGATGGCCAATCCCAGGCCGAGCCCGCCGGATGCCCTGGCCTGCACCGGGTCGGCCTGCTCGAACGCATCAAACACGCGCGGCAGCATCTCCGGCTCGATGCCGCTTCCCGAATCCTCGACCTCCACGCGGACCCGTCCGCCTTCGACATCACGCGTGCGCACCGAAAGCCTTCCATCCGGCGGCGTGAACTTCCAGGCGTTGTTCAGAAGGTTCCAGAAAACCTGCTGGAGCCGCGCTGGATCACCGTGCACGTGATGCCGGCCGGCGGCAAGGGTGTTTTCGACAGTGAGCTTGTTATCCCGGCAGCAGATCTCCATGGCGCTGCGAATCAAATGGTGCAGATCCACGGTCTGAAAATGATACTTGATCTTGCCGCGGGAAACCCGGGTCAGATCCAGAAGGTCGTCGATCAGGCGGGCCTCCAGTTCCACGTTTCTTCGAATCGTCCTGACATCCTCCCGGGCATCCTGCGGCAACTGCGGATGATTCTCCAGCAGCGACGTCGTCAGCAGGACCGGCGTCAGCGGCGTGCGCAGCTCGTGGCTCAGCGTTGCCAGGAAGCGGTCCTTGATTCGGCTGGCGCGTTCCGCCTGCTCGCGGGCGGTTCGCTCTGCCGCCAGCAATCGGTCGCGCTCTTCCGCGGCCGTCTTGGCTTCGTGCAGATCCGTGGCGCTGCCGACCCAGCGCACCACCCGGCCGTTGTCGTCCCGGACCGGAATCGTTCGCGTGAGGAACCACCGGTACTGTCCGCTGGATGCGCCGCGAAAGCGATATTCCATCTCGAACGGCTCGCCGGATTGGAGGGAGCGCACCCAGGCGCTGGCGACCTTGTCCGCATCGTCCGGATGAACGATTGTTGGCCAGTGCTCGTTGACGGTCTTTACCGTGAGCCCGGTGAAGGCAGTGTACTGTGGATTCAAATACTCGACGCGGCCATCCGGGGCGCAGGACCAGACGAAATCCGGCACCGTCTCGGTGAGGACCTTGAAATGCCGCGTGACCTCGGCGAGCTGGCGCGTGCGCATTGCGCTGCTCGGTGACGTCCCGGCAGATCCCGGTCATGCGCTCGGGCTTGCCGTGGCGGTCGCAGAGGGTTTTCCCGCGGGCCTCAAGCCAGCGTTCCCGGCCGTCGAAGGTGAGGATGCGATACTCGATCTGGTAGTCGCCGCGCTGTTCCAGTGCCCGCTGCACCGCAGTCGTCAGCCGCTCGCGGTCGTCCGGATGCACGTCCGAGAGGACATCATCGAACGTGCCTTTGAACGATCCCGGCTTGCGTCCATGAATGCGCTCCAGGTCCGGCGACCAGACGACCCTGCCGCCGGCGATCGTCCATTCCCAGGTGCCCATGTCGCCGGCGGCGATCGCGACCCGCAGCCGCTCCTCGCTCTGCCGCAGGGTTTCAAGCGCCGTCGAGGCGCGGATGCGCAGCCGATAGCCCCACGCGCCCACTAGCAGAAGCGCCAGGGCAGCCCCCGTGAACAAGGCCAGCGCCGCCGGCGGCGAGGGGGTGTGAACGAGCACGGTGGGCGGCCGGGTTATCGCGCCCCAGGCGAAGACGATCCCAAACGTCAGCAGTCCCGCCAATGGGCCCGAGCCCAGTGCGACCGCCGCAATGGCGACCAGATACGGGAGATAGGGCAGATTAAGCCCAAACAAAGAAGCGATGAGCCAGCGAAGAATCCAGCCCAAAGCCACGGCCGCCGCGGCGATCAGGGCTGTTCGAAGCAGATCATTTGGCACAGACCGATCGGCCACAGTTGCTGGGTTCCTCGCCGCTGAACTCATTAAGCGTTTTAACCCATGCGGCCTCATGGGGCATAGGGGCAAAATGCCCTGCCACAGGCGGCAGCCGAGCATGAAGTTGCCACGCAAAGGAGCTGATCTGATATGGCTTTTGCATGATTCCAGCGCGCCCGGCCTGGCAGCCGGGCTTGCCGGGAGCGTTGGGCTGCCATCGGGAGCGTCTTATGCACTTTCCGCACCTCGCAATGGGGCCGGAAAGGGCACGGCCACGGCCCCCTCTCATCCAGGCAATCCGGCCCCGAGCCCGTCCGTGAAAACACGGCAAAACAGGATGTTGTGCTCCTGTGTTGCGTCCGATTCGGCTCCCGACTTACACCGTACTCTCACCGTTGTAGTACCGTACCCTCCCCACCCGGCCGCCGACCCCGTTTTTGCCCGATCTGACGACATGGTGGTCCGAACATGACAATATGTCGCACCGGCAAAGCGGCCAAAGGTTACCCCCTCCAGAATGACCACCGGCTGGAGCGTCTTATGCCCTTTCCGGCCCACCGAAGGCGGCACGGAATCGACCCATCTGCCTCGTCGCAACCGCTCAAAGGATCGTCAAGACCCAGCTCTCGCGGTCGCTCCTGGCATCTGAGTCGATTGCGTCCCCTGGCGGGGCGTGGAAGGTTCATAACACGCTCTAGGGGGAATCAGGATGACCGATTTAGGTATAGGCCGGCGACTCATGCGGTTTGAGATGATTCTGGAGCCCGGGTTGAGCGGCCCCGCTTACGGGGTGCGTCCAGAGAGCCCCCCTGGGGCCTGCCGTTTAAGTGGAATCCGTATCATGCACCCATCGCAGGCGGGCAGATTTTGCCTTTTTGCCGCAATTTCGGTAGGTTTATGGCACCTCATGCACTGCCCGTTCTGTGATGCTGAGAAGGAGAGTCTGAAAGTGATCGACTCCCGCACCTGTGAGGGCGGACGGTCGATACGCAGGCGGAGGCAATGCCTCAAATGTGACAAGCGATTCACGACCTACGAACGGATCGAGGAGCGTATCCGGCTGATGGTCGTCAAGAAGGACGGACGGCGGGTGCCCTGGGATCGGGGCAAGATCATGTCCGGGCTGGATCGGGCATGCTTCAAGCGGCCGGTTCCCGAGAGCGAGCTCCTGCGTATTGTGGACGAGGTGGAGGAGGAGATTTTCCGCAAGTACGACCGCGAGGTGCCCAGCACGGCGGTGGGAGAATTGGTGACGGATCGCCTGCGGCGCGTGGACCAGGTGGCGTATGTGCGGTTTGCCAGCGTCTATCGGCAGTTTAAGACGCTCGAAGAGCTGGTGGATGAGGCTCGAGCGGTCATCGATGCCAGGCGGTACGAAGACCCGGGGCAGGGGCGGTTGTTCATCGAGGCGGCCGCATCTTCAGTGCCCGCCAAAAGCAATGGTCGTGAAAAGCACGAACCTCCAATCCGCACGCGACGAAGCACCAAGGCCGATCCGTCTCGGGAGGCGGTGCCGGAGCAGCCGGCCTGAGCCCGGGCGGCAACGAGTGTGCCCCTTATGGGAGTTGGGGGAATGCGATAGCGGACGGGGGATTGAGTGGAAGATGGCTGTTGATTCTGACGTGGCCGACGCATTCAAGCCGATTGACACCCTGGTCCGATAAACTCTGGAGGCATCGATTCGCGGTGGACATTTGCGGCACATATTCAAAGGGCTCCTTGGCACTGCGCCGCCGGCATGGTTGTCATCGCGCTCAGCGGCTGCACCAAGCCGCCTCCGAAGAAGCAACTGACGCGGTACGAACAATTGCCTGCACGAAAGAACCTGCCCGATTACATGCAGGATACGATTTACTCCCGCACGGAACTATTCCGAACGGAGGGCATGCTCGTTTCCGGCTTCGGCGTTGTCTCGGGGCTGGACAACACCGGCGACTGCACGGCACCCACGCTGGTGCGGCAGTACATCATCAACCAGATGCTCAAGCACGGCGTCAGCAGCATGCGGATTCCGGGTCAGGGAAACGTCACGCCGGAGATGTACCTGGCGGATCCGAGCTTTGCGATCGTGGAGGTGGATGGCTACCTCCCACCGGGCATCCGCAAGGGACAGAGCTTTGATATTCAGGTGGGTGCGCTGCCGGAGAGCTCCACGAGCAGCATTGCGGGTGGCAACCTTTGGCGCACCGATCTGCGCCTGCTCGGCGCCAACCGCAACGATCCGGGCGGTTCGGTCAACGTCTATGCCCGCTGCCAGGGCCCGATTTTCGTCAATCCGGCGTATGCCCTCGAGCGCAAACCGACGGATCCGAACGCCAAGCGCAGTCTCCGCTTCGGCATCGTGATGGACGGGGGCATTTCAGACATGGACCGCCCGCTGGGACTGCGCCTGCTCCAGCCGCAGTACAGCATGTCCCGCGCGATCGAGCGGCGAATCGATCAGCGTTTCCAACAGCAGGCGGACGTGCTCAAGCCCACGAACGTGGAAGGTCTGGCAGAGGCGCAGGACGAGGGCGTGGTGAATTTTTACGTGCCCAAGAACTACGAGGGCGACTGGCAGCACTTTGCCGGCGTGGTGATGCACCTGTACATGTACGACTCGCCGCAGTTTGCGACCAACAAGGCGATGGCCCTGGCCGATGCAGGCGCTCAAGCCGAACGCGGCGCTGATGGACATCAGCTACTGCTGGGAGGGGCTGGGCGCAGCGGCGCTGGCTGTGATCCGCGATCGCGACCTCATGTCCAACAAGTCGCCGGCCGTCGCATTTGCCGCGGCCCGGGCGGCGGCATTCCTGGACGACAACACCGCGCGCATGGTGTTGGCGAAGATTGCCCGCACCGACGATCATCCGTTCCAACTGAATGCGATCCGCACGCTGGCGGCGCTTCCGCCGTCTCCATCGATCAACGAACAGATTCGGCCGCTCCTGGATGACGACAAGACGCTGGTGCGCCTGGAAGCCTACAAAATGCTCGCGCAGAACGAGGACAACTCGATTTTCTCGCGGCCGATCGAGCATCGATTCCGGCTGGACATCGTTCCGAGCAAGGGACCGCCGGTAGTTTATGCCACGCGTCGCGGCGGGCCGCGAATCGCAATCTTCGGCCGCCGGACCGCTATCGAATTGCCGGCGACGTTCAGCATGATGGGCGGGCGCCTCACGATCTCCTCCAATCCCGATGGCAAGACCGTGACGATCTTCTATCGACCGCCGGCTCTGGGAGCGTCGCTTCCTCCTGATCCGGTGAAGGTCGTGAGCCGGCCTGATCTGGCGGAGATTGTGGCGCGCCTGGGTGGCGCGGGGTTCGAGGAAGGGGCCAGGCAGTTCGATTTCAGTTACGGCGAGATCGTCGCGATCGTTTCTGACATGGCCCAGAGCAAGAAAATTGTCGCGATGACCGATGGCAGCAAAGCGCCTGCATCGTTTATGTTGCAGGAGCTGCCGCAAGCGCGCGAGTCGATATACAGCGCGCCGGAGATTCCCGACCAGACCCGTCCGCAGGGAGACCAAACGCCCAGGCAGGTGGGCTTGGCAAATTAGACGGGCAGTGGATAATTGTCCGTTCACTTGTTGTCCCGGCCGGAGCAGGGACGCTCAACAGCCGCGGCACGCTTTTGACCGGTCACGGAGGACCGTTTAGATGCAATTGAAGAAACTCATCGTCCAGGGCTTCAAGAGCTTTGCCGACCGCACCGAGTTCGTGTTCGACCAGCCGATCACCGGCATCGTCGGGCCCAATGGGTGCGGCAAGAGCAATGTCGTTGATGCGTTCAAGTGGGTGCTCGGCGAGCAATCCGCCAAGAGCCTGCGCGGCGACGCGATGATGGACGTGATCTTCAACGGGGCGGCCAGTCGAAAGCCTGGGGGGATGGCCGAAGTCGTGCTCGTGTTCGACAATCCCAAGCGCGACGACGGCACGCGGCATCTCAACATCGACGCCGATGAAGTGGCGGTGGGCCGGCGGCTCTTTCGCGACGGAACCAGCGAATACCAGGTCAACAACCAGGCTTCGCGTCTGAAGGACATTCGCGAGCTGTTTCTCGACACCGGCGTGGGCGTCGACGCCTACAGCGTGATCGAGCAGGGGCGCGTCGCGGCGCTTCTCGAAGCCAATCCGGCCGAGCGTCGGCTGATCTTTGAAGAAGCCGCGGGAATCTCAAAATACAAGGTCAAGAAGAAGGAAGCGCAGCGAAAACTGGAGAAGGTCGATCAGAATCTCCTGCGCGTGAACGACATCGTCGAGGAAGTTGAGAAACGCCTGCGATCAGTCAAGATTCAGGCGGGCCGGGCGAGGACGTTCCAGGAGCACTCCACGAAGCTCTCGGAGCTGCACTGACCTATGCGATTCAGGAATATCACATTCAATTCACCCAGTCAGCCGAGCTGAAGGCGAAGCTGGATGATGCGCAGTTCCGCATGGATGACCTTGCCGGCTCACTGGCCCGGCGCAGAACGAGTTGGCGCTGAAGCGCGAGGACCACGAGGCGCTTTCGCAACGGAAGCAACAGCTCGAATATGAATTGGTGCAGGCGAAGGCGGCGATGCAGTCGGCCGAGCAACAGCAACAGTACGCTCAGCAGCAACTTGGGCAGATTGCCGAGCAGCTTGCCGGCTTTGAAGCGGACCGGAGCAACGCCGAGAGCAAGCTGGCCGGTGCGGCCGGCGCGCTGGAGGTTGAGACCGAAACGCTCAATCGCCTGACCGAGGAGTTGGCGAGCCATCGCCGCAACATCGACGAGCGTCAGGAGGCGTTCCGCAGCGGGCAGCTTCAGCTCAACCAGATTTCGCAGGAAATTGAGCGAAACAAGAGCGAGATTCTCGACCTGATGCGCAAGCTGGCGGCTACCAATAGCCGGCTGGGCGCGATCGAGATCGAGCGCAAGAACATCGCGCAACAGCAGCAGCGTCTTGGCGAGCGTCGACGAATCGTGCTGTCCGAGATCGAGCAGATGGAGAGCCAGCGTGCCAGTTTAAACACGAAGCTCGAATCCGTGGCGGCGGAAATCGCGCAGCAGCAGGCTGCCCTCGAGGCCAAGCGAGAAGAAGCGACCCACCTGGGCCAGCAGATGGCCGAAGTGGGGGAGAATCTGGGCGCCGCCAAAGAGCACCGCTCGGGGCTGGTTTCGCGCAGGAAGCTTCTGGACGATCTGGAGTCGCGGCGCGAAGGCGTCAGTGAAGGCGTAAAGTCCGTCCTCCGCCAGCGCGAAGAGAAATTCCCCTTCATCCGCGGTCTGGTCGCGGACGTGCTTCGCGTTGATGTCGAGCATGCGCATGTGATCGAAGCCGCACTGGATGGGCGGGATCAGTGGTTGGTTGCGAGCGATCCCGATGCCAGTATTGGGTCGCGCGACGCGTATGAAGAACTCGAAGGGCGGGTCAATATCCTGCGCGGCACGAATCTTTCCACCACGCAATTCCAAACGCACGACTGGAATCAGCACCCCCAGCGCATCCGCCTGGCGATCGATCTGGTGAAGTTCGATCCGGAAGATGCTCTGATCGCGCAACACCTGCTGGGGCAGACGATCCTCGTCGATGACCTGGCTTCCGCGGCCGAACTGCATCGCGCCGCTCCTTCGGGCTATCGCTTTATCACCAGGGCAGGCGAGGTTCTGGAGGCGGATGGCACCCTCCGCGCCGGCCCGCTGACCGCTTCCATGGGTCTGCTCTCCCGTCGCTCAGAGCTCGAAGCGCTTGCCCAGCAGATTGCCGAGGTCGATCGCCGAATTGAATTGCTTGCGGCCCGGCTCAACGAAGGCACCGCTGCGGCGAAGGCACTCGAACAGGAGATCTCCGAACTGCGCAATGCGATCTACCAGTCGAACACGACCAAGGTCGAGCTTTCCAGCCAGATTTCGCAGGTCGAGGATAAGCAGTCGTCGCTGCATCGCGAGCTGCCGGTGCTCGATCGCGAGCTGGCGAATCTGCTGGAGCAGACCGGGAAGCTTCAAAGCGAAGAGAATGAATTGGTGACCCGGCGCGACAGCCTCGAGAGCGATCAAACTGCCCGGCAGCGGTCCGTTGAGGAATTGACTGCGCAGCAGACGCAGGTGGGCGAGGACCTCAAGCTCTGGGGCGAGCAGCTCACCGCCGCGCGGGTGTTGCTCGGACAGATCCAGGAAAAGCAGCTGGCCAGCGAGCAGCAGGTCCAGCGTCAGACCGCGGCCAAAGCCGAACTCGAACAGCAAATTGCCCGCATCGTGCGGTCCGCAGAGTCCGTGGCATCGCGTCGCGACGGCGTCGAGCACGAACTGGCCGAGGCGAAACAGCGGCAGGTGGCGATCGTTGAACAGGAGAAGGATCTGCTCTCGCAATCCGAATCCGTGGTTGGACGGCTCGAACAGTCGGCCCAGATCGTCCGCGATCTGACCGGTCGGGTCGATTCACTCCGCGGCGAACATGGCACCGTCGAACAGGAATTCCACAATCTCCAGGTGAAGGATTCCGAGCTCCGGGTGCGCCTGGAAAATCTCGTGCAGCGCACGCAGGAGGAACTGCAGCTCGATCTCCCCGGCAAGTACGCCGAGCACGAAGCGAACGGTGGCTATCAGCCGGCGGACATGGATTGGGACGCCATCGCCGACGAGATCAAGGAGCTGCGCGACAAGATCCAGCGGCTTGGCAACGTCAACCTCGACGCGATCGGCGAGCAGGACGAGCTGGAGCAGCGGAGCCAGTTCCTTGCGACGCAGGTGCAGGACCTGACCACCAGCAAGCAGCAGCTCGAGCAGCTCATCGACGAGATCAACCGCGAAAGCTCGATGCGTTTCGAGCAGACGCTCAACGCGGTCCGCGAGCACTTCCAGGGCATGTTCCGCAAGCTCTTCGGCGGCGGCAACGCCGACATCTATCTGGAAACCGAGCTCGAAGAGCGCGTCAAAGTCCAGGGCGAAGACGGCCAGGCGCGCTTCGAAATCGTCAAGCGCACCGTCGATCCGCTGGAAGCCGGCATCGAAGTCATCGCCCGCCCGCCGGGCAAGCAGCCGGCGACGATCAGCCAGCTATCCGGCGGCGAAAAAGCCATGACCTGCATCGCGCTGCTCATGAGCATCTTCAAGAGCAAGCCCTCGCCATTCTGCATTCTCGACGAAGTGGATGCGCCGCTGGACGAAGCGAATAACCAGCGCTTCGGCCTGATCGTGCAGGAGTTCCTGGAGATGAGTCAGTTCATCATCATCACCCACCACAAGCGCACGATGCAGATCTGTGACATCCTCTACGGCGTGACCATGCAGGAGCAGGGCGTTTCCAAGCGCGTCGCCGTCAAGTTCGACCAGGTCGATTCCCAGGGCCGCATTGCCGAACACGCGGCGGCGTAGCTGGGCCGCTTTATACGCAATCGGCCCGCTTCGGGGCGAGCACCGCACACCATATCACCGTCTTGCGCGTCCTCACTGCGGCATGGTGATGCCGGATGGACGCGGCCGCATAATCCTTCTTTCCGCGCAACCGCGAACGTATGAGCAGTCATCCCAGCGCAAAAAACCGCCCGGCGAGTGGGTGACGCCGGGCGGCCGAGGGGGATTGAGGAAGATCGGGAAACTTACTTGTTTTGCATGTTTCGCATATCCACCGCCGGGCGGGGATCCACGGCGGCGTCCTTGTTGAGCATCACGCCGTCTTTATTGAGGATCGGGGCCGCCTTGGCCGGAGCGATCCGATGGCTGGCGGTCTCCACCACCGCGCTGCGCACCGTGGTGGGCAGGATCAGCACTTCGACCCGGCGGTTCATGGCCCGGCCGGCTGCCGAGGCGTTGGATGCGATCGGCCGCTGGTCGGCATAGCCGGTCATCGCCATCCGCTGGGGATTGACGTGATTGCTCATCAGCGCCTCGCCGACCGCGATGGCGCGGTGGGCCGAGAGATACCAGTTGTCCTTGTGGCCCGCGGCAATCGTCGCGGGATTGACCACGCGGGTGTTGTCGGTGTGGCCGGCGACCATCAGCTCATATTTGCTCGCCTCGCTGCTGTTGAGGATCTGGGCAAAGCGGTCGATCGCGCTCTGGGCCTTGGCGGTCAGCTCGCTGGAACCCGGGGAGAAGGTGACATCGCTCTTGAACTTCACGATGCCGCGGGCGGCATCGAAGTCCACCAGATCCGGGTTCTGCCGGGCAAAGTCAGTCAACGCGTTGCTCAGCGGCTCGGGGAGGGCGTTGCCCTGGCCGACGTGGTTGAGGGCGTCGGCATAGCGCTTGTTGATGTCCTGGAGCTGCCGCTGGAGGTCGGAGTTCTGGGCGGTGAGGTTCTGGATCATGCCGTCGCGGCCGCCCTGGGCGTTCATGATCGATGCGAGCTGGTTCTTGTAGGCATCCGCCTCCGAGCGTGCCGTCGAGGCGTCCTGCTGGGCCTGACCCAACTGCTCCGCGTAGCGGTCACGGTCGAGCTTCAGGGCGTTGTATTTTTCCTGGGAAACGCAGCCGGTGAGGAAAAGCGAAAGGGCCGCGATACCGATGATCCGATGCATCCGTGCCATGTGTCGTGCCTCCTGCACTATTGGATTTCTTCATGACGGGGCGGAAAAAGACTTGTTCTTCCCCGGGGGCTTTGGCCCCATCGGCTGCCTTCGCCTTCTGCGGCGACTCGTCGGAACCGCCCGGACGCGAGGGCAACGGACGAAAGTGTGCAATCTTTTTCGGGACTTTCAAGAGGCAAATCAGGAAAAAGCGCCAAAATTGCGTATGGGCCGTGCCCATACCCATAGCGCAGCGTTCAAATCCAGCCGTCGAAAGGCGAAGCCGAAGCGTTCGAGGTGCCCTTTAGGGCTTGCGGCGCGTAGCCGCAAATCTTTCTCACCACGGAGTTCACGGAGGGACACGGAGAAGACTCGGAGAATTGAACCATGAAGCGACGAGGGACACGAAGCGGAATGTCTGCGTGTTCCTCCGTGCTCTCCGTGGTGAGGTTCGGTGTTCCGCGTTCCCCTACCCTCCCTACCCTCCCTACCCCACCACCTCTTCCCTCTCCGGCACTTCCACTTCCTGCTCGATATTCGCCGGCTGGGTGAGGATCTGCCAGGAATCGCCACCATACACACCCGGGCTGGATGAGTAATCCGCGCACAGCGTCGTCGCATCCTCCTGCACCACGCCATCCGGCCCGACATACCCCCCGCCGCTGGCATCGATCAGAAGCTCCGGCACGTTGTCACCCAACAGCGTCACCGGGCCGGAGAATTCCCACTCCGCCGTGAACTCATCGACCGCCCGAACCTCGATCACCCACACCGGGCCGGAGGGAACGGGCACGGCCGGAGCTTCCGAACGCGTGTGATACTGCCGGGGCTTTAGGGGTTGGAAAGTGGGGATCATGGGGGTGAACGCGGAAGGTTGAACGCTGAACGCTGAACCAAGACGGATGCGGACGATGAACGCGAGAGACAGTTCCGCGTTCATCGGTCCGCATTCGGCGTTTCGGCTACGCGGCCATCCTCGGCTGCACCACCACGCTCGCGGTCAACTGCCCGCTGGCGCCCGTGCCGAACATGACCGTGAACGTCGCCCACGGCCCGGCCGCGGTGGAGCGCACCGCCTGGATCTTGTACACCAGGCTCGTCGCGCCCGATGGCACGGTGGCATCGATGAACGACTTGTTGCCGCTGCCGCCGATGTAGCTGAAATCGACCCCGGCATTGGTGCTGCGCCACACCTGGTAGATCATGCCGCTGGCCCGGGGGCTGGCGCATTTCCACTTGAGCGTGAGCGACCCATCCGCGCCCAGTTCCACTTTGAAATTCGTCGGCTGACCGAGGCTGTTCACCGGTGTCGGCGTCGCGGGATCGGGAATCTCCGCCAGCTCATACACGCTGTTGCCATCGACCGCCGCCTTGGCGCGGATGGCCTTGATGATGTCGCTGCCGGCGGAAACCATCGCCGTCACCGCGTTGTCCGCGGTCATGGTCGCGGTCTTGGCCGCTTGCTGCTGCGCCACCTGGGCATCGAACTTGCTCTGGGCATCGGTGACCTTGCTCTGCAAATCCGTCACCGCCGCGGCGGTGGTGCCGATGGCCGTGGCGTTGGTGGTCCACGGCGAAATCTTGGAATTAAAGAAGGCGATCTTGTCCGCCTTCCTGCTGGGAATGAGGGCCATGATCTGCTCCCGCGAAAAATTCGAGCTTCGCGGCAGCCAGCGCACGCGCAGCTGCCGCCGGCCGCTCCACGCGATGCATCGACCCACCCCGCAGCCGACTTGAGATTGAGAATCACAAAATGTGCGGGATTTTCCATGGTTGCCGGCTGCAACAGCGCCCCATAACCATCGCGCCCATAAAAACCCCGCCGGGGGAGTTGCCCAGGCCACAATGACTTTATCGCGCCAGCGCAAAACTCCTGGGCGCGGGCACGAGATCGAACCGCGCGCACCGCGCGAGCGAACCGCGCGCCCGCGCCAGCTTCCCGCGCACCCGCGCGAGATCTCCGCGCGCCGCGCCAGCTTCCCGCGCGCCCGCGCCGTCGAACCGTGCGGGCAAGAGATCGAGCCGCGCGCCGCGCCGGCGAACCGCGCGGGCAAGAGATCGAACCGCGCCCGCGTGGGGAGGGCGTCTGTTAAATCCTGAACAGCCGTTTTTGAATGCTATTTCGCGCTGCTTTGAGGTCGATAGTTTTGCGCTGGCGTTTTTTCCCACCGCCAGGGGCGATTCTGACAGGCCCACCCGCGCCCGCCAGGGGCGTCGATGCGCCGCAGCGCAAGATATCATGCCGCCGGACGCATCGGCATTGCGTTTTCGTCCCGGGGACCGCCCGTGTACCCGCAGCGCAAAACCTTGTCCGGCCGTGGCTTCAGTCGGTACAATGGAAAGCGACCCCGGCATGCTGATTAGCGCCGGTTGTTCGGTCAATCAAAGGTTATCCGGCCATGGATGAGCCCCTCGAAATCAATGGCGAGCCGCCGGCAATTGCTCGAGCGGTGTTGGAGGAACTCCGTTGCCAGCAGTATTGGTACCGGGGTGAGCTGGCGGAGGAGGCCAACGTCACCTTCCTCCAGTGTAACGGCGTGTGGCATCGTCTCTATTTCGACTGCGGGATTATCTTCTGGCGAGAGGACGTTGAGGCGCCGACATCGTTCGAGGCCCCGGAAATCGAGGCCAGCTACCCGATAGTCGACATCGGCCGTCAGCTTCTGTTGACTGGTCAGGTGCTGGAGCGCTACGAGATGACGACCATTCCGGGTGGCTCTCAGGTCGAGTTCCTCTTCGCGAACGGACGGCGGTTTATAGTCCGGAACGTAGACGATCGTACAACGCTGGCCGGATAACCCGCCAACTGGAGCGGACCGGCCCACAGAGGTACATTGAGGCTCGCGAGCCGGTTGTGCGCCGGCCGCTCAATGGCAAATCGTTATCCCGCAGAAGACGATGACGCGCGAGGAGTTCCAAACCGTCGTTCGCGAAGCAATCGAGACGGTGACAGCCGCCGCCGAGAAACGATCACAGCACCCACTGCCGCGTCTCTATGTTTGGGGGCCAAAAGATCGTCGCACTCGCGGCACCTCTGAGGAACTCGTCGAGTTGCTAACGAGTGCCGCGTTTCATGCAGAGGACGAGATTTCGCCCTGTGTCGATTTGCTTCTGGATGGTCCCGCAGAGGATGGCCGAATAAGCGTCTTCTGCTACGTCGCCGGATATAAGCCGTGCAAGTACGGCGAGCATTGGGCTTACAAGATGGGCGGGCACGATGCCGGCCAAGTTGGTCCGTTCCGTTTAGGTTGCAACAACCTTGTGAGCAACCTGGGCCGCGCGGCTGCGGGATAACCCAACACTGCACTGGACCGGCCCGGCGGAGCGGTCCTCGTGATTCGAACGCTGGTCGGCGCCGGGCCGGCCAGTGAATGTTCGTCCGTTGAAATCGGGGTAGGGAAGGCCGGTTTCCCGGCCTCCCCTCCCGCCGAACCGGACTGGCGAGTCTCCCGCATCCGGCTCTCCAGTCAGTGGGTTCCCGTTCGAGCGGATTGACAGGCCAAGTCATGGGAAATTCAAAGGGGTCGCACATCGATTCGATGGGAAATTCAAAGGGGTCGCACATCGATTCGATGAAACGCTCAATGGTGGCATCCACGATTTCGGTCGGCGCAGCGGATGGGGATGCGCGAACGAGCGCAAAGAGACAAAACCGGAAAAGAAACCCAAACGGGTCAGGTGGATTTCCTTGCGTCCGGGACCCTCCGCGCTCAGCGCTGAACAGATTTCGCGGCTACGCGCCCGCAGGGGGGGGCGACGCTGGACGCGGTCTGGAACGCTTCGGCTGCGCCTTTCGCTAAGGCATGGGCACGGCCCATGCTCACCGGCGTTTGCCGAGCACCAGGCCGAAGACGCCGAAGATGATGGCCAGGACAGCGCCGATTCCGAAGAGAATCCCGATGTTGCGGGCGCCGGGGCCGGGCGGGCCGGCGATCTGGTCCATCAATGTGGGGCGGGCGTTGAAGATGCCGGAGAAGAGGGCGAGGAAGCCCACGAAACAGAAGATGGCCGTTGCCAGCGCGGCAGCGCCCAGGGCCGAGGCGCCGGGGTCGGCGGTTTCGACATAGACCGGAGGCGCGGTGACGCCGCGGGCGGGGGTGGCCAGGCCGGAGACGCCGCCGGAGTCGCCGGCGGGGGCGCCGCGGCGCGGGGCCTTGGCAGTGCCGGGGGAGATTTCATCGAGCAACTCAGCGCCGAGGCTGGTGTCGTCGCTTTCGCGGGTGAGGTCGAGCAGGCCCGAGCCGGAGCCGACGGAGTCGAGGCTCACCTGATCGGCCTGCGGGGAGATGGCGGTCTGGGCGAGCGGGTCGGCGTGTTCGACGGAGTCTTCGCCGAAGACGTTGATGCCGCCGCGGCCGGTGCCGGTGTTGCTCATGCCGGCGAAGGAGCCGCCCGAGGCGGTTCCGCCGTGGCTCTGTCCGGGCGAGGGCATGCCGCCGACGGAGCCGGAGAGCCCCAGATCACCGGCCATGGCGGTGTCGTCCTTCATCTGCATCTGCATGCCCGAGCCGGTGAGCTGGCTTTCGGAATCGGCCAGGGAAACGCCGAGGCCCGAGCCGCCCATGCTGCCGCTCTTGGAGTCGATCAGGCCGATGGGTGCACCCGATTCGGTGGGAGCGAGGGAGATCTGATCGCCGCCCCCTGCGTCCCCACCCGCGCCGCCGGAGCCAAGCTCGTTCTTGAGCTGGTCGACCTGGTCGGCCTTGTACATCAGGCGCTGTCCGTCGCGGAACTCGCGCAGCCGGCCTTCGCGGGTGAGCTGCTTGATTTCCTCCTCGCTGCGGCCGAGGGCAGCTTTGGCTTCTTCGAGCGTGTAAAACATCTTGGCCATCATGGTGCGGCTCCCGTTAGTTGATCCTGATCATTCGCCGGTCGTTCCGTTGTTCGTTGAAGGTTGAGGATTGCCGATCGGTGCGGCGGTGCGCTCGTGCACCTTGCGAACGAGGTCCTTGATTTCATCCGGTGAAGGCTGCGTGTTGAAGTCGCCGAGCTGGCGGTCGTACTTGAAATTGCGGGCGGCGACGAGGTGGAGCTTTCGCTCGGCGGGGAAATACTGGTAGGCACAGAGCGTCTGTGAATCGACGTCCAGCAGATAACAGCCCCACGAGCTGTTGGAGAACTGGGCCGGCACGACGAACAATCCCGCTCCGCCGGCGATCGGGGCCTGCGTCTGTCCGAAGGCGGGGGCGGCGAGCGTGGGGCCGCGGGTCCAGAGGGTCAGCAGCAGCGCCGCTAAAAGTGCGGCGTTGAGGTAGAGGGCAAAGGCAAGGGAATTGCGGCGGCGGGTTCGCATCGTCGGCAAAACGCAGGACGCTTCGGGACAACAACCTCTTTCTACGCTGCATTATAGGTTTGGTGTTCGGGGGAGCAAACTTATCTTGCGTTGGCGACGAGGGTTGCGGGGGGAAGTTCGGTAACGTCAGCGGGGGGCGGAGACCTCATCGACGGCTGGGGACGCCGGGTTCTGAGCGGATGTCGCTAGGAACGGGGCACAGCGTGGTCGTTTAAGAGGAAATGTTGGCAGGGTACGAGGCGGTCGGTGTTGATCAGATCGACGCCTGTCGAGCGGAGCAGTGCCCAGGTCTGTGCGGTGTCCGGCGCGTTCCAGAAGCGGAGGGTCCGCCCCTGATGGTGGGCGCGGCGGACGAGCTCATTTAGAAGCGCTCGCTCCGGCTTGGGAAATGGGCCGTGGCCGTTCCATGTGAAGGGATCGGCCCAGTTGGAGCTGATCAATGGGACGAGCATCGCTGGCGGGTCGCGATCGAGATCGGCGAGCTTGCCATCGCAGGCGACCAGGCGGACGGGTTCGGTGGCAATCAGGGCGCGCGGGGTATCGCCGGAGAGGATGATCCGCAGGGGGCCGGGGCGTGCGCGGACATTGGTGAAGTGCGTGAGATAGGGGTCGTAAGCCGAGAGAAGCTCGCGCAGCCGGCGGTAGGTGGGAACACCGGCGGACTTGATATCGATGAGCAGTGTGACCTGCACGGGGGTGTCGTAAACGTGGCCGTGGTGGATGCGGATGCGGTCGCGCAGGGGGTCGAGGTAGAGGGATTTGAGGGTGCGGGTGGGGTCGATGTCGCGGGGGTTGTGGGTGACATAGAGGACGCCGTGGGAGAGGGCGATGTCGGCTTCGATGGAGCAGTAGCCGCAGCGCAGGGCATCGGTCAGGGGGTGGGTGTGGCGGTAGTCGTTGTGGGCGTGGCCGTGGAGCAGGGGGATGGGGGCCGAAGGGCTTCTCGCGGCGAGGGATAGGGCTGCGATCGCCAGGAGCAGGCCGGCGGGTGCGAATCGGGCGATGGCTGACGTCCGTCGCGGGCGCGATGTTTTTGACAAGTCTCCGGTCACTCGTGGTTACAATATCGGCATGTCCAGGACGATCCCTGCCACGCTGCGGGCGGCGACGAACGATGATTGTCCGGCCATCGCCTCGCTGGTTCATACCGTGCTGGCGGAGTATGGGTTGAACCATGAGCCATCGGGGGCCGATGGGGATCTCGGGGATGTGGAGTTCTTCTACGCGAAGCGCGGCGGGCGCTTTGATGTGCTGGAGAACGATCGCGGGGAGATCATCGGATGCGTGGGGCTGTATCCGGTGGATACGCACTCGATCGAGCTGCGCAAGATGTACCTGCGGCAGGATGCGCGGGGGCGGGGGCTGGGCAAGAAGCTGCTGGATCATGCCGTCAAGACGGCGCGGGAGCTGGGGTATAAGCGGATCACGCTGGAGACGGCATCCGTCCTCAAAGAGGCGATCAAGCTGTACACGAAGTATGGGTTTGCGCCGTTCGTGGCGCAGCATTTGGTGCAGCGGTGCGATCAGGCGTTCGTGCTGGAATTGGAGAGGAAGTAGGGGAGTGTCGTTGCCTTCATTTCTCCCGGACGAATGACGAATGACCAAACCAGAATGACCAATCAAGTTGGAAATCCGAATGACGAAAAGGGGGAATTGGGTCATCGGTGATTGGGTGATCGGCTCATTGATTGGGTGCGGAGTGCGGGATGGGGTGGTGTTTCGGTCATTTTGTCGTGGGTGGAGAGGGGGTGGAAGCGGCGTGCGGTCAGCGTGTGAGTCGCGTGTGAACTCTTATGGAGAGGGGACAGAATGACGTATGGGCCGTGCCCATGGCCTTAGCGGAGCCGCAGGCGCAGCGTTCAAGGTGCTCTTTAGGGCTTGCGGCGCGTAGCCGCAAAGGAGCGAGCCAATGGTGGGATCTGGGCGGCGGAAATTTGGTCATCGGGTGATTTAGTCATCGGGCCATTGGGTGCGCCGGTTGGTTCAATAGAGCGATGGCCAGATCAGCGGATGGGGCAATTCCTCTGGACTGGGCGCACCGCTGCCCTGAGATGGCACGGAGAATCATCGTTTTCGGCAGGGATTGACGGTAAAGTCGTTTGTGTCCACCGGGAGCAGCGTGCTGCCGGTCACGATAGACCAAGGTTGGTCCCACAGTGCTGCCACAGTTCGACGATGTGATCGATCGGCTCAGCGTGCATTACGAGCAGCCAGAAAGCGCCGAATTCCGGCAAGTGCTGGACGACCTGCGTCAATTGGCCGAAGCCGGCAACATTGATGCGGCACACGAACTGGCGGACCAACTCGCGTACTACGGGCCGAACCATGATCCCGAGGCAGCATACAAGTGGTACTACATCAGCCTGTCCCAACAGGGCTACACCGTCGGATGGGAAGATCTCAACCACACACCGCCGTACTATTGTGGAACGGTGGGTGATTTTCGGAACGAGTCGATGGTCAGCGAACTCGTAGTGGAGCTGGGCTGGGAGCGCGTACGCCAACTTGATCAGGAAGCCGCCCGATGGCTGGCAGTGAAGGAATAAGTGGCTGGCGCCTTTTCCGTTATAGAAGGCTGACCCGTTCAAGCTGGTCTATTCCGCATGGCGAACAAACACGAGCGTGATCGTCAGCGAATAGCAGCCTTCCAGGCGCGATTCGCGTCCATACCGACGGAGCGGTTGGTAGCACGCTATCAGAACGGGGTGAACAAGGATGCGCAGGTGGCAATCCGCCACATCCTTGAGGAACGGCAGCAGGCACATTTGATTCGTGCAACCCCGCCCGCGGACGATGTGGAGTAGCCCCCTCGGCAATGAACGCGAGTGCGCATCAAGCGTGATGTAAGTACAGGGTTCAATTCCGCGGGAGATGCCAAGCGGATCGGATGTCAATTGGTTTGAAATGAAACGTGGCCCGTTTGAGTTGGTCTGACTCGTTTAAGGTGGTCGGAGGGTGCAGATGGGACCTGATGACGGAGCGATTCGCGAGGTGCATTCGAGGTGGATTGAGGCCGTCAATGCGGGGGATCTTGATTGCTTGCTCTCGATCATGGCGGACGATGTGGTGTTTCTGAATCCGGGTCGAGCGCCGGTCGGCCGGGACGGCTTCTCTGTCGGCTTTCTGGCCGCTCATCGGCAGGCGCAAATCCGTTGCCTCAGCGAACTGGAGGAGGTGACGGTCGTCGGCGACGTCGCCTACACGCTGAGCCGGGACTCATTGTCCGTCATCCCGCGCGACGGCGGGAAAGCGAGCCGGCTGGAAGGGCATCGGCTGACGGTTTACCGCAAGCAGCCGGACGGCCGATGGCTTCTGGCACGCGATGCCCACACGTTGTCCATCGTTGACGAACCCATTGCTTGACTGGCAGCGCGTGTGCGAAGCGTCGTGTGTGGTCAAAGTGACCCCCGGCCTGACCTCCGTCCCCCTTGCAGCTCTCTTTGTGCTTGGCTTCAATGGGTACATCGTCGGTCGTGCGTGCATTTGGTTGTTCCACGGGTGTAAGAGCGGCAGGCCAATGATATAATTCCCATGGAGAAGCCTATGAGTCCACAAACGACTTTTGATGAGATACTCGACGCGGTTGAGCACCTGCCAGCCGACGAGCAGGCGGAGTTGGTAGATGTGATCCGGCGACGTTTGGCCGAGAGGGGCCGCAAACAGGTTATCGCTGATGCGAAGGAAGCCCGCTCGGAACACGCCGCCGGCAAGACACGGGTAGTCAGCGTCGATGAACTCATGGGCGAGTTGGAACCGTGAAGCGGCCGCTGATTCAATCAGCGGCCTTCGGGCGTGCTGTAAAGCGACTGCGGAAGAAGAACCCGTCGATTTTCCCAGCGATTCGTCAGGCGGTGGCAAGTCTTCAAGAAGATGCATTCGATCCGCGGTTACGGACGCACAAACTAAAGGGCGATCTGGCAGGCTTCTGGGCGTGCAGCGCTGGTTACGACCTGCGAATCGTGTTCGAGATCGTTCCCTATGCAGGCTCGGACGCAATCTTGCTCGTTTCATGCGGCACACACGACCAAGTCTATTAGCACGGCGATCGGACCGCTGCATAACCAGCCAACTATGAAGCCGAGTGCGCGTCAAGCGTGATGTGGGGGGCGGATCTTCTTCTTACATTTCTGCCCTCGGTCGGGCTCGACAGACGGCGGTGATTACGTTACCCGCCCACTGCCTCCAGGCGGGCGTATTGCAGGATCAGGGTCTTTCGTCCGGCGGCGTTGAACTCCACGACGGCGCGGGTTTGCTGGCCCAGGTCCGTGACTTCCGCGATTCTGCCGAGGCCGTAGGTGGGGTGGCGGACGAGCTGGCCGCGTTTGAACTGGGCGGCGAGGCGGTCGGATTCTGTCTCTAAGCGCTCGTGGTACTGGGCGCGCTGGTCGGCGATGTCGTCGAGGCCGGTGCGGTCGATGATGGCGAGTTTTTCCTGGGGCATTTCGGAGAGGAAGGGGCTGGTGATGGTGCGCTTGCGCAGGCCGCGGATGGTGCGGTAGGCGGACTTGCTCATGATCAGCTTCTGCTGGGCGCGGGTGATGCCGACGAAGCAGAGGCGGCGCTCTTCTTCCAGCTCGGCGAGGTTGCCGCGGGAGCGGGCGTGGGGGAGGACGCCTTCCTCCAGGCCGATCATGGCGACGATGGGGAATTCCAGGCCCTTGGCCGAGTGCAGGGTCATGAGCGTGACGGCGCCGCCGGCGCCTTTGAGGTGATCGGCATCGGAGACCAGGGAGATCATGCCGAGGTATTCATCGAGGGCGCCCTGGGGGTTGTCCTTGTCGAATTCGGCGGCGCTGGAGATCAGCTCGTTGATGTTGTCCAGCGGGCGGTTCTCGGCTTCGCCGCCGGGGTCGTCCTTTTTGAGGGCGGCTTCCATGCCGGAGCGGACGACGACGTCTTCCATGAGGGATTGGATGGTCGTTAGTTTGCCGCCATTTCCCCGCGACGCAGGCGTCGCCTCTACGGGGGGCGGCAGGAATGACGATCCGAGGTTTCCAGGCGTGGCCATCGTGCGCCAGTGTTCGACGGCGGCGACGAAGGTTTTGATGGCGTTGGCGGCGCGGGTGGAGAGGGCTGAGACATCCTTCGCATCGATCAGGCGCTCCAGAGCGAGATGCCTTTGGCGACGGCGTGGGCCTGGAGTTGCTTGACGGTGGAATCGCCGATGCCGCGGGTCGGGACGTTGATGATGCGCGTGAGTGAGAGCTCATCGTGAGGGTTGGCGATGACGCGGAGGTAGGCCAGCACGTCCCTGATCTCCTTGCGGTTGTAGAACTCGACGCCGCGGGCGATCTGGTAGGGGATGCCGGCGCGGCGCAGGGCATCTTCCATGACGCGGGAGAGGGCGTTCATGCGGTAGAAGACGGCCATGCGGTTCCAGTCCATGGCGTGGTTGTCGTGCAGGTCCTGGAAGAGCTGGGCGATTTGCTGGGCTTCATCGTGCTCGTCCTGGGCGAGGATGACGGTGGCGTTTTCGCCTTCGGCGTTTTCGGTCCAGAGGGATTTTTCTTTGCGCTGGGTGTTGCTCGCGATCAGCTTGCCGGCGATGGCGAGGATGCTCTTCGTCGAGCGGTAGTTCTGCTCGAGGCGGACGACGGTGGCATCGGGGTAGTCACGCTCGAACTCCAGGATGTTCTTGATGTCGGCGCCGCGCCAGGCGTAGATGGACTGGTCGGGATCGCCGACGACGCAGATGTTCTTGTGCCGCTGGGCCAGGGCGTGGGCGATGATGTACTGGGCGTGATTGGTGTCCTGGTATTCGTCGATGAGGATGTAGTTGAAGCGCTGCTGGAGCTCCCTGAGGATGTCGGGGTGATCGCGGAAGGCGTGGGCGGTTTTTAAGAGCAGGTCGTCGAAGTCCAGGGCGTTGTACTGGTTGAGAAGCTGCTGGTATTTCGCGTAGATCTTCGCGATCTGGCGCTGGTAGAAGTCGCCGGCCTGCTGGGCGAAGGCCTCCGGCGTCAGGAGCTGATTTTTGGCGTTGCTGATGGCGCCGTGCACCTTAGCTGGCGAGAAGTTGGTGCTGGCGATCTCCAGCACCTTCAGCGCCGCCTTGATGAGCTTCGTCTGATCGGCGGCATCGTAGATCGTGAAGTTGACGGGAAGGCCGATGGGGGTTGCGTAGTGCCGCAGGATGCGCAGGCAGAGGGAGTGGAAGGTGCAGACCATCGGCCAGGGCTGGTCCAGCTTGCCGAAGTCGCGGATGGGCGCGAGGAGAGGGCGCCGATGCGGTGCTTCATCTCGCCGGCGGCTTTGTTGGTGAAGGTGATGGCGAGGATCGAGTGGGGAGGGACGCCCTGGGCGATGAGGTAGGCGACGCGTCGGGTGATCACGCGGGTTTTGCCGGAACCGGCGCCCGCGACGATCAGGAGGGGCCCATCGACGTGCATGACTGCCTGCCGCTGGGCATCGGTCAGATCGGAAAGGAATTGTTCAGCAGCGATCACGCCGGAATCTTAGCCCGCGGGCGCGGAACATAAAGCGTCGGGTCGCTGGTCGATCGGCGCAAAAAAGTGGACCGGCAGGCGAGGGCGCCCTGCCGGTCCGGTCAGGTGAGGGAGAGATTGCTTATTCAGGCGGGCAGTAGGCCTCCAGATCGCTCAGGTACTCGTAGAGCGCTGATGCCGAGTTGTGCTCGCACTCTTCAGACGCATGCACCAGCGTAAAGTTCTCATGCCGGGCAGCGCAGGCCAGCGACTGGAGTGCGATGCGATAAGGCCCATTGCGAAGCTGCTCGTGGTATTCGGCGCGGAAGCAGTCGTAGGCATCGGGGTGCTCGTCCAGCAGCTTCCACAGCTTCATCGAGGGCCCCAGGTGCGGCAGGACGTGATCCACCTGACACCACTCGCACAGATCGCGCGTCAGCTTGTGAGGCTCCACCCAGATCCGTTGTCCATCGTCCTGCTCAACCTCATCCATCAGGTGCTTCACCTTGATCATTGGGCCGCGCTCCCTTCGGGTTCACAAGCCGGTGCCGGCGGCTTTGTTTGCTTTTACTAATAATACGACGCGTCCGGCGTCAGGAGGTTTATATTTTTGCAGAAGATTTATCGGGACCTTGAACGTTCACGCGCGATTGGGGGGCAGACATAAAGGCGCGGAAGTTAGGAATAATCCAAGCCCTCGGTCAGTTGGAGGCAGATGGGACTCCGCGCCAACTCTGCGCCCAGTTCTGACCGAGCCGAGGCTTGTGGCGTCCCAGCACGATCAGAAACCCAGCAACGACAAGGGCCAGGCAAAGCGCCAGCGTCAGGGGCCATCCTGCCACTTTCTCCGAATTGATATTCGTGGTGACGTGCCCCAGTGCCCAGGCAATGTAAAACTGCGCAGCAGGCAGCAGCACGAAGATTGTGAAGAGCTTCACTTGCATCCACCGCATCCGCACGAACGCACGCGGACATTGCAGAAAGAGCGCCATCCCCAGGACGATGACCAGCCCGAGCGCGGGCCAGGAGATGCAATAGACCAGGAATCGCACTTGTGCCAGCAGCTGGCGGTACGCGTCTGGGGCAGCGGTCGGCTGCGGTCCGCGCAGCCACAGCGCCAGTGTGCAGGCGATTGTTCCGAAATAGACTGCGATGGAGAAGACTTTGGGGATGAGGAACCACGGACGCAGGCCCCGCGTCTGCCGCCGGGGAAGATGCGTGGGATGCACAGTGGGCATGATTCTCGACCTCAAAAGAGAGAGAGGCAGCGGTCGATGCGGGCCAATGTGTGCTCTTTACCGAGAAACTCCAGCGACTGAAAAATCGGCGGGCTTACCGTCGATCCGGTGATGGCCACGCGAATGGGCTGGGCGATCTTTCCCAGCGACAGGTTCTTGTGCGCTGCGTAAGCGTTCACAGCCTGTTCCAGTGCGGCGGAAGTCCACGGAGCGATGCCCGCCAGAACCTGACGGATTTCCCGGAGCACGGCCGCGCCTTCGCCGCCGTTCTTCTTGAGATTCTTCTCCACGGCCGCCGGTTCGTAAGCGATCTGGTCATCTGCCACAAAGAAGAATCCCGTCGTCTCATCCAGCTCGCGCAGGGTTCGCACGCCGCGTTTCATGTCGATCACGGCGGCCAATTGCTGGTCGGTTGCCCGATTCAATGATGAATCCGAATTCGTTTCCAGATACTGGCGCAGGGCACGAACCAGCCGATCGGTCGGAGCGGTCTTGAGCGTCTCCATGTTGAAAGCCAGCAGCTTGGTGCGGTCGAAGCGGGCGCTGGCGTTGCTGATTCGCTCCAGCGAGAACAGGCGGATCATCTCGTCGATGCTCATGATTTCGCGGTTCTCGCCGGGGCTCCAGCCGAGCAGCGCGACGAAATTCAGCAGGGCCTCGGGCAGATAGCCATTCCGACGGAAATCGTGCACCAGGACCTCGGGCAGATCCGAAGGCTTGAGCCCGATGACCGGCATGAGCTGCTCGTGCTCCGATGGGTCGAGCTGGGATTTGCTGTTGCCCAACCAGTCCTCGACGCGTTCCGCCGGCAATCCTGCCGCCACTGCAACCTCCGCGGCGGTCTTCTTTGCGTTCTTGAGATAATTGTGCGTCTGCTCACGGACTTTCTTATCCCGGTCCCGCTTACCCATCTTGCTGCCATCCATGTTCTGGATGGTGGAAAGATGGGCATAGACCGGGCGCGAGTACGCAAGCGCCTCCTGAAGAGCGATGTGCAGGAAGGTGTTCTTCGTATGTTCCTGTCCGCGGAGAACGTGGGTGATGCCCATGGCCGCATCGTCCACGACCACGGCGAAGTGGTAGGTGGGCATGCCATCGGCCTTGCGGATGATGAAGTCCTGCACTTCCGCCGGAGGCTGGACGATCTCCTTGCTGGCGATGATGTTCAAAGAAGCTGTACTGCTTGACGGGCGTGGCAAAGCGAATGACCGCCTTGCGTCCCTCGGACTTGAACTGCGACAGTTGATCGCTCGTGTACCGGCGCCGGCGGTAGATGAAGCCGCGCTTATTCCGCTCGGCCTCCTGGCGCATTGCGCTCAACTCTTCGGGCGTCTCCCACGCCTCGTAGGCGAGATCTCTTGCGATGAGGCCATCGATTATCTGGTTGTACACCGCGACCTGCTCGGACTGCCGAATTACATCGTCGGGATTGTCCCAGTGCAGGCCGAGCCAGCGCAGGTCCTCCAGCAGTTGCACTTCCGCCTGCTCGGTCGAGCGTGCCCGATCCGTGTCCTCGATGCGTAGAAGGAATTTGCCGGCGTCACCCGGATGGCGCGCAAGCAGCCAGCAGAAGAGCGCGGTGCGGGCACTGCCAATATGGAGATAGCCCGTTGGCGACGGAGCAAAACGTGTGACAACCATGCTCATGCACAAAACGTAAGGCGCAGCTCACGATGCGTAAAGACTACGCCGGTGTCGGGGGTGGTTGATGCAGGCGGTGACGAAGGCGGGTGTAGAGATAAGAAACCGGCCCCAGGAACGAATAAATCAGGGCGCCGATTGCCATCGTGTACTGGTGCCAGACGATCAGCAACAGGATTCCGATCAGCACGAGCAGCAGGCGGTCGATCGAGCGCCGGCCGCGCAGGTAGCGGTTGACCACGTGCGGATAGCGGAAGTGCGACACCATGAGCAGCCCTGTCGCCAGCACGATCAATGGCAAAATGCCCAGGCAGGTGTTGGCCAGTCCCGCAAAGATCGCATGTCCGCGCGAGCCGATTTCGTGCAGGTCCTGCTGCATGAGGATCCAGGCGGCGACGGTGCCGCCGGCGCCGGGGCTGGGAAGGCCGAGGAAGGAAAAGTGGTGCTGCTCGCCATGTTCGTTGGAGACGTTGAAGCTGCGCCAGGCGGATGGCGGCGCAGCAGAAGTAGAGGGCCCCGACGGCCCAGATCAGGCGCGTGAAGGCGAGCGGGAGATTGGCCGGTCCTTCGGTGCGAAACAGTTGCAGGGCAATGAAGGCCGGGGCGGCGCCGAAGCTGACGACATCCGCCAGGCTGTCGAGCTGTCCGCCGAAGTCGGTGGTGTGCCGGGCGAAGCGCGCCAGCCTTCCATCCAGCGCGTCGAAGCCCATTGCGGCAAAGATGAGGTAGGCGCCGATGACGAAGCCGCGATGCGCCAGCCAGGCGGTCAGAGGATCGCGAAAGAGCGGCGTCCCGGCCTGCGCTGCGGCGGCTGAGGCGATGGCGGCGATATACATCGCGCCGAACCCGCAGACGGCGTTCCCCAGCGTCGCCAGCGACGGCAGGAAATAGACCGAGCGGATGTAGGCCCGGCGGCTGCGGCGGCGGAAACGGCGGCGCCGGTGGCCCTGCGGGAAATTCTGCTTGTCGCGGCGGCGTCTGGGCATGAGAGCGGAACCGGATAGCGAATCGGACATCTGAATTGACAATTGAAAATGGAGAATTGCCAATTTGCAACTGTACGCAACTCAGGCCGGGGTTTGGCGGCCGACGAGCGGCTTGCGCTCTGGGCTCTGTCTCGCGGGCTGCGTGGTTTCGATGGGGCGCTTGAGGACTGCGATCACGTCTGCGCCGCCCCGGACTTTCTGTCCCACCTGCACGCGGATTTCAGGCTCGAGGAATGTCGGGATATACAGCTCTGTCCGCGAGCCGAACTTGATCATGCCGATGCGCTGGCCGCGGCGCAGGACGTCGCCGGTCTTTGAGGCGAAGACGATCCGGCGGGCGATGAGGCCGACGATCTGCTTCACCACCGCGATGCGCCGCTGGCCGTTGGTCTCCGCGAGAACGATGGTGTTGGATTCGTTCTGGGTCGACGCTTCGTTGTGCCGCATGGCGTTGATGAACTTGCCCTTCTGGTAGATCGCATCGACGATCCGCCCGTCGCAGGGGGAGCGGTTGATGTGCACGTTGAAGACCGAGAGAAAGATCCCCACGCGCACCGCGGGCCCGCCCAGCAGTTCGTACTGCTCCAGGGTCTCAATGTCGCTGACCGTTCCATCCGCCGGTGAGACATAAAGGTATTGCTCGCCGGGAATCGGGCGCTCGGGGTCACGGAAGAAGGCGAAGAGCCACACCAGCACGGGCAGGACCAGCACCGCCAGCCACGGCCAGACCCACCAGCCCAGCGCGAATGCAACGATGACCAGAGCCAGCGTGCCGATCAGCATTTCGCGCCAGCCATGGCGCGTTAAAGGAACCATAGCTCGAAAGCTAGGGGGCACCGGCGAGACTGTCAATCGCGCTCCGGCGTGCAACTGTTGCGATCTGCGGTTAGGTTGCTGTGCGTGACGCGGCGGATTCTGCTGCTGGTGACCGACCTGGAAATCGGGGGAACGCCAACCGTCGTCCGGGAACTGGCGGTACGCCTGAACGCGCTGGACGGGGTGGAAGTCGAGGTCGCGTGCCTGGCGCGATGGGGGCCTGTGGCCGATGAACTGAAGCGCGCGGGGGTTATGGTGCACGCGCTGGCGGCGCAGTCGATGCGCGATCTGGCGGTGATCGCGCGATTCATCGCGCTGGTGCGCCGGCGGGGGTACGACACCGTCTTCAGCTTCCTTGTTCACGCCAATCTGGTCGCCGCGGTCGGGCGAAAGCTGCTGCGATACCGATTGATCGAGTCGATCCAGACGACTCAGCCCCGGCCGCGATGGCATTGGTGGGTGCAGCGCCTGGCCCGTAGATCGGCTGAGCACATCGTGGTCCCGTCCGTCTCGGCCGCCTGCGCTGCCCAGGACTGGGCAAAAGTCGACCGCGACAAGATCGTTGTCATTTCGAATGCGGTGGAGGTGGAGCGCTTCCCACAATCGCCAGTGCCGGCCGAGAGTCCGCAGCCCTATCCGATCGGCTTTATTGGCCGGCTGGACCCGGTCAAGCGGGTTCCGATGCTGGTGCGCAGCCTGCTTGCGGTGAAGCAGCCGGTCGTGCTGCACATCTTCGGGGAAGGGCCGGATCGGGCGGAGATCGAGGCGGCGATCCGGACGCACGGGCTGGACCGCATTGTCCGCATGCACGGCGCGATCGGGCGCCCGCAGGATGCGCTCTGCGCATCGGCCTGCTCGTGCTCCCCTCGGCGGCCGAGGGGTTCGGGCTGGTGTTGATCGAAGCCATGGCCGCCGGCGTCCCGGTCGTCGGTACCAATGTCATGGGCATCCGCGACGTGATTCGCGACGGCGAAACGGGGCTCCTGGTGGGCTCCGATGACGAGCCGGGCCTGGCGGCGGCGATCGATCGCGTCGTTGGCGAGCGCAATTTGCGGAGCCGGCTGATCGAGTCGGCTGCACGGTATGTGCGGGAGAACTTCACCTGGAGCCAGGTTCTGCCGAAGTACCGGGAGTTGCTCACTGTTGTGAATGGTCATGAGACCCCCTGATGCGGGTTTAGCCCGCGGCTTCAGTCTCCAGGCTGATGTCCAGGGCCGGGGCGGAATGGGTGATGGCGCCGACGGAAATGCGGCTCGACGCCGGTGAGGGCGATGGAGCGGACGGTTTCGAGGGTCACGCCGCCGGAGGCTTCGAGCTCGACCTGTCCGCGGCGGCCTGACCGGTTGCGCATCTCGACGGCCTCAGTCATCCGGGGGCAGTCCAGGTTGTCCAGAAGGATGACGTCGATGCCGTCTACCTTAAGCACCTCGCCCAGCTGGTCGAGGGAATCCACCTCGACCTCGACGAAGCGCTTGGCGTCCTCGGCGCGGCTGGCGCTGGCGATGCCGGAGAGAAAGGGGGCAAGCTCCTTGAGCGGCTTGCCGGCCAGGTGATTGTCCTTGACGAGCACGCCATCGTAGAGGCCCATGCGGTGGTTGAAGCCACCGCCGGCGCGGACGGCGTATTTCTCCAGGGCCCGCAGGCCGGGGGTGGTCTTGCGCGTGTCGTAGATCTTCGCGTGCGTGCCGCTGGTACGTTTGACGAAGCGGCTGGTGAGCGTGGCGATGCCCGAGAGGTGCTGCAGGAAATTGAGGATGACCCGCTCGGCGGAGAGGAGGGAGCCGCATGGGCCCGCGGATGCGCAGCAGCGGCGTGGTGGCGGCGTCGGAGAAGCGGCCTTCAATGATCTCGAGGTGGAAGCCGGGGATCTGCTCGACCCGCAGGCGCTCATCGTACGTGCCGCAGATGTGCTCGACCATGGGCAGGCCGCAGACGATGCCGACGGCTTTCTGGACGAGCGTGCCGACGCCGATCGCATCTTCGGCGACGAGCAGCCGGCTGGTCGCATCATCGCCGGCGAGATCTTCGCGGCGGGCGAGCTGGATCAGATCGCGAAATTCTTCATGACGTGGGAACTGCAACATCAGCACCTCCACCGGCTATTGTATGCTGTGGGGGGACACAAGGTTGCAGGAAAGGTTCATGCGCATCAGCTTTTGGATTACCGTTATCGTCATGTCAGCCAGCTCCATTGGGTGTGCCGCCGGCGCCAAGGCGCAGAAGGTGGATTTCCTGAACTATTTTCTGCAGACCGACGACGTCGGCGAGCACTGGACGATCGGGGGGACGGACGTGCGCCCTGCGCCGATCCGGACGGGACGCAGATGCGCACGTACGTGCTGTCGAAGTTCTCCGACCCGAACTGCTACGAAGTCTACAAGGTGACGGACAATCAGTTGCAGATTCGCTACGAGGTGGTGCGGCACTCGGGGGCGAAGGGGACGGGCAACTGGATCCGCCGGTATCGCGAGATCGACGGCGAAGGGCCGGCGCCGGGGTCGGTGTGGATACCGCGGTATGTGACGCCGGGCGGCGAGGGGTATTTGAGCCGGTTCAACCAGGACCGCTTTGAGTTCGACGATCAGGCGCAGTGCGTATGTGCGCCACGCGAGGGGGTCGGCGCAGGATTTTACCAACTATCTGTCGTGCGTGTGGGCCGAGGAGCACTGGAACGGCAACAACCTGACCGGCTTCGATCTGGATCACGTGCTGCGGCTGATCGCGCAGTGGCAGCGGGATGGGGCGATCTTTGAAGAATACGATTACGCCAGGGGCAAGGGGCTGGTGAACTGGAGGTGGCTGGAGCGGATCTCGACGCTGAATGCGGTCGAGGGAGACACAACCGGGCATCTGTTCCATTGCGAAGAGGGGAACTTCGTCTGGATCGACAAGGGCGAGGCGAAGCCGCGGGCGTGGAAGTGGGATCCCAGGACGCACGAGCGACAGCGCGAGCTGGAGGTGGTGAAGTTCACGAGCTACTGGAAGCCCAAGCTGGGGGAGCAGTGGTACGTGGTCTATCGCGATCTCTCGCAGGAGGCGAAGCTCATCAAGCGCATGGAGCGGGCGAAGATCGACTACCACCTGCCCGAGTGGACAGCGCATCCGGGGGCGACGATCGCGGACCTGCCGGCGGTGTTTACCAAGTAGGGGCGGATCTCAGATCCGCCCTGGTCCCGGCCGGCCCCCCGGGGGGTGGGCCTCGAACGCGCCTCTACCCACGTGGGCTTCGGTTGAGTAACGTCTTTGCATGCGAGCCGATCGAGCCAATGACGCGCTGCGAACTGTCACGATTACGCGGAACTTCACGGCCACGCCGGGCGGGTCGGTGCTGTGGCAGCAGGGGAAGACGATCGTGTGGTGCACGGCGTCGATTGCGCAGGATCTGCCTCCGTGGATGCCGGAGAGCAAGCCGGGGGGCTGGGTGACGGCGGATTACGTGATGCTGCCGGCCTCCACGCCGCAGCGCAAGCAGTGGCCGAAGAACGGGCACACCGATTCGCGGGGGACGGAGATCCAGCGGCTGATCGGGCGCTCGCTGCGGGCGGTGATCGATCTCTCGAAGATCGGCCCGCACACGATCAACCTGGACTGCCAGGTGATGCAGGCGGATGGGGGGACGCGCACGGCGGCGATCTGCGGGGCGTACGTAGCGCTGGTCGATGCGCTGGCGAAGCTGCCGGGGGAAGTGCCCAGGCCAAAGGGTGGCGCGGCAGGGAGGGCGGCGGGTGGTGCACTTCCCGCGCGGTATGACCCGGCGTTTTACGATCCGAGGCACGCGCTGGTGGACCAATTGGCGGCGGTATCGGTGGGGATCGTGGATGGGGAGGTGCGGCTGGACCTGGATTATGCGGACGACAGCCGTGCGGACGTGGACCTGAACGTGGCGTACACGGCCGGGGAAAAATTCGTGGAGCTGCAGGGCTCGGCCGAGGGGGCGAAGGGGTTTTCGCGGGCGGCGGTGGACGAGATGCTGGATCTGGCGGTGGCGGGCTGTGGCCAGTTGATGGAGCTGCAGCGCGGGGCGCTATCGGCCGTGCCGATACCCTAGCGGAGCCGAAGGCGCAGCGTTCGACCTCAACCGTCGGAGCCGAAGGCGCGGCGTTCCTGCCGCGTTCAGCGTTGCGGCATCGGCCGTGCCGATACCCTTAGCGGAGCCAAAGGCGCAGCGTTCGAGACCCCCCTTTTAGTATTACTCCGTTAGATCAGTAAGCTTAGGATGAGTGGCGGGATATGCGCATGAAGGGCGGTGGCCATGGATGGCCGATCACTGAATCGTCTGCGAAGGGAGTTGGGGGAATTCGTCGAGGACTTGATGTCGGACCTGCCGCGGCGGGATCAACGCCGGTGGGCGCAAATATATCTACGGGGCCTGCTGCTGGATGGAGATCGCAAGAGCATTGAGCCGATGGCCAGGCGGTTGGAGGAGATTGACGGCAGTAAGCAGGACTACGAGCAGTCGCTCCAGCAGTTGGTGAACCAGAGCCCCTGGCCGGCGGGCTTGGTGCGGGACCGACTGCAGCGGTGGGTGGCGGCGCGATCGGTGGCGCAGGTACGACGGCATCAGGACCGGCCTGGCGCGGCGTTCCAGCGGTTTCTGATCCTTGATGAGACGGGCTTTGCCAAGCAGGGAAAAAGTTCGGTGGGAGTGTCCCGGCAGTATTCGGGAACGCTGGGGAAGGTGGCCAGTTGCCAGATAGCGGTCACTTTGCAGTATGCGACCCAACCGGCGGCCAGGGCCAAAGGCGGGGAAGTGTTCTGCGTGGACACGCGGCTGTTCCTGCCGGAGAAGCAATGGGGTAACGACCGCAAGCGAATGACCCGCGCGGGGGTGCCGGACGACGTGGGGTACGATCCCAAGTGGAAGATGGCCCTGGTGATGTTGGAGCGGGCGAAGGCTAACGGGCTCAAGGGGGTAGTCTTGGCCGACGCCCTCTACGGGAGCGTCACCGAGTTCCGCCGGTCGCTGGAAAAGCAGGGGTGGACGTACTGCGTGGGGGCGGAGTCGACGCTGTCGGTGATTGACGCCACCGAGGACCTGGGCGAGGTCCCACCGTGGTTGGGCAAGGGGCGGCCGCCGACGCGGCCGTCCCGGGTCGCGGCGAAGGTCGCGGGGGTCTCCGTCACACCATGGGCCGTGGACCACGCCGCCGACTTCCGCACGGTGAATTGGCGGGAAGGGAGCAAGCTCAGGATGGGCAAAGCGCGCAAGCTGTCTGGCCGCTTCGCCGCCTGGCGGGTCCGCCCGGCGCACCGTCTCAGTGACGGGCGCAGACTGCAAAGCGAGTGCTGGCTGCTGCCCGAGTGGCCCCGGGAGGAGGACCCCCGGCGTCTTGTCCCCCTGCTTGGGATGGCCGGTCGCATCGACTACGCCAATCCCGCCAGCCGGACAGCGGTCGGCCACCCGGTGCAGGAGCATTCTCTCCAGCCGCTCGTGATCCCAGGCGAACATCGACAAAAACTCCTGCAGCGTCCGCACCGCGATCCCACACGCCAAGGCGATCGGCTCGACGCTCTTGCGTCGCAGGTCTGCCATCAATCCCAGCAAATAACTCTGGAAGTAACCGAACGTGACGGCCCGCTTGAAGCAGGGCCGAAACGACTGGACCCACGCCGACAACGCCGGCTGCAGCGAGGCAAGTTGCTCCGCATTCATCTGACGACTCCGGTCAGGAACCAGAATCGTCATCGACCCGCCGCCGTCTCCGGCTTGAGCTAAACTAGCGCTGTCATGCTAGTATGACAGCGCTATGTTGGTGCCGAAACGATGATGGCGATATCGAGAACGGCTGTCGGCGATAATTGCGCTGACCGAAAAACAAGGACTTACGAGCGATCTAGCGCTGTCATGCTAGGGCCTGTCTGGAAAATTCGAGGCAGGCGAGCTATTTATAGCCGATTCCTACGCGATCGCGCGCAATCCTGTGGATGGCGCGGGTTATCCGGCTGCCTGCCACACTCGGGACATCGATCTGGCGTTGCCCGAAGATCGTAGCCGCAATTCGGACAAAGACCCTTGAGTTCGTGTTGCCGGGATCGGCGCTCTCGACGCCACCTAGAGTAACTGACAATGGCCCATGCAATGACCCATCCCACCAGTGCAATGGAGGCGATCGCATCCAATACGCTTTTATACGGATCGGGACCATAAGGGTTAAAAACGGCCTGAGGGTCAACAAATAACAAGACGCCCACAGCCACCATCGCTAGCGCGCGCAGAAGCCTCTGCAGAAGATTCTTTTGTGTCGGTGTGGGTCCCATCAAAAGCCTCTCGGCGTACGAAACCGGATAACGAAGAGGAGTTTATGCGGAGTGCGCCACCAAGCCAGCACCTTGCCGGAGACGGTGGTCACACTCGGCATAAAATTGGTTGATTTGAACCGGCGGCTCCTATGGGGATTGTAGGGAGGGGCGGTGGATTTGTCCTGCAGCAAGGGAGCGATAAACAGATGCGGCTCAGGCCGAACGCCTGTAGGAAGCAGAAAGTCAACAGAGAATCACCGGCCGCGCTACATTCTTCTTTTTGTTCGTCTTCTGGGTGACATTTCCCCCTAACATGTGAGTGACCTTTGTAACCGTTCAGTCCCCCCGGCAGAGGGATGGAGTGGGCAGGCCGGCTCGGTGGGCGTGGACAACCTGCTGCAGCCAGGGCAGCACGCTGCGGCCCTGCAGACGCAGGGTCTGGATCGACGTGAGCATCCGCTCGACGAAGCGGCAGCCGGATTCGCTGTGACAGCCGAAGCTGTTCTTCCGCCAGAGGACCGCCGAACGCAGCATGCGTTCGGCATGGTTGTTGGTTGGCTCCACGCCGGGCACCCGGGCAAATGCAGAAAAGGGGTCGCATCTCGACTCGGCCTGAATTGACAACTGAAAATCGACAATTGCAATTCCCGCCTTTGTGATGCCTTCGTGCCCTTGGTGACTTCGTGGTTCAAAGAGTTCACGGCTACGCGCCGCGAGCCTGGACGGCCTAGGAACGCTGCGCTTCGCTCCGCTAAGCGTTCATCTGTGGTTCCAACAGATTCCCCCCGTGTCTCCGCGACTCCGTGGTCATGGCATACAGGCGCATTCAGAATTCCCGCCATCACGCGGCGATCAGGCCGTGGGGATCGATGACGAATTTTCTCGCAGCGCCCTTGTCGAAATCCCTGTAGCCCCTCGGGGCATCTTTCAGCGAGATCGTCGTCACGTTGACGGCCTTGGCGATTTTGATCTTGTCGTGCAGGATGCACATCATCAGGTCGCGGTTGTAGCGCATCACCGGGCACTGGCCGGTTGCGAACTGGTGGCTCTTGGCCCAGCCGAGGCCAATGCGGATGCCCAGCATGCCGATCTTGGCGTTCTGGTCGATGCCGCCGGGGTCGCCGGTGACGTAGAGGCCCGGGATGCCCAGGGCGCCGCCGGCTCTGGTGACTTCCATGATGGAGTTGAGGACGGTCGCGGGGCGCTCGACTTTGGCGTCCTTGCCCTGGCCGTGGGCTTCGAAGCCGACGCAATCGACAGCGCAATCCACCTCGGGCGCGCCGAGGATCTCTTCGATCTGCTCGGCGAGCGTGGCGTTCTTCGTCAGGTCGATGGGTTCGCAGCCGAAGCTCTTCGCCTGCTTGAGGCGGTCCTTGATCATGTCGCCGACGATCACCACCGATGCGCCGAGGAGATGGCAGCTTGCCGCGCAGGCGAGGCCGACGGGCCCGGCGCCGGCGACGTAGACGGTCATGCCGGGTTTGACGCCGGCGGTCACCGCGCCGTGATAGCCGGTGGGGAAGATGTCGCTGAGCAGGGTGAGGTCCTTGATCTTGGCCATGGCCTGGTCTTTGTCGGGGAACCTGAGGAGGTTGAAATCGGCGTAGGGGACCATGACCCATTCGGCCTGTCCGCCGACCCAGCCGCCCATGTCCACGTAGCCGTAGGCAGCGCCGGGGCGGGCGGGGTTGACGTTGAGGCAGATGCCGGTCTTGCCCTCCTTGCAGTTGCGGCAGCGGCCGCAGGCGATGTTGAAGGGGACCGAGACGATGTCGCCTTTCTTGATGAACACCACATCGCGGCCGCATTCGACGACTTCACCGGTGATCTCGTGGCCGAGGATCAGGCCCGCCGGCGCGGTGGTTCGGCCGCGGACCATGTGCTGGTCTGAGCCGCAGATGTTGGTCGAGATGATCTTGAGGATGACACCATGCTCGATCTTCTTTTTGAGCGCGGGATCGTAGAGCTTGGGGAAATCGATGGATTCGACTTTGACTTCACCCGGCTTGATGTAGGCGACGCCGTGGTTCGACGCGGACATGGCTGCTCCTTCTGGTTCTGGGCGCTGACGTGGCGGGGGAAGTATGGTGCGCCCGGTCGCGGGCGGCAAGCTAATTTCGGCGCGCGACTGAGCGATCTGATCCTCGGATCATTGACTCATCTGGCCATTGGCTGCGGGCTTCCGAGGGGAGGCAACGATCGGATGGGTAGATTATCAGATGGGCAAATTCCCATCGCTCCCGCTGATCCGAGCCACCCGGCTGGTGGCGAACGGGTTGATTGATTCCTCCGCGTGGCGTGTAATCTCGGATGTTCCCCCTGTGGTTGCGTGGGAAGCAAAGCGGAGTGCATGTTGAACGAGATCTCCTGTGAAGACCGGTCCGATAGGATGGGCTGGAGAGCGAACCTATTGCTGCTGGCCACCACGGTCTTTGCCTCTGGACTTTGTTGGATTCTCGCGCCGCTGCTGTACACCGGGGTGTGGAGCTACTCGGGAATTCATGGCCGGACAGTGACATCGCAAACTGTCATGTGCCTCGCGCACAGTTCGAATCCGCCCGCCGTGACCAGATATGCGCAGGGGATCGCGAGATTGTCGCTGGTTCGGTGGGTAGTCCTCGCCGCAGCGGTTTGCGTAAGCACTCTCGGATTCCTTATCGGCGGTCGTGTCCGCATCGTGATATATACCATTGTTCTCTGGGTAGACGTATTGATGCTTGCCATGTTTATCACGGGGATATTAGCCATTCTTTAGCGCGCAGCTAACCCCACGGCCTCTGGCCGTGCGACCCAAGGAGCTTCGGAGCGATCCGGCGTGTAGAGGAGAGGGGAGGGTGAGAACGGGCAGATAGGTTGTCCTTCCAGGAAGGCCCCGTGGGCTGGAAGGAGCAACCTATTATGCATGAATGGCAGAGTCTGGCCCACGTAAAGTGGGAATGCAAGTACCATGTGGTGTTCATTCCGAAGTATCGGAGAAAGGTGCTGTACGGGAAGATCAGACGGGCCGTGGGCCCGATCCTGCGTGAACTGTGTCGGCAGAAGGGGGTGGAATTGCTGGAAGGGCACCTGATGCCGGACCACGTGCACATGTGCCTGAGCGTTCCGCCCAAGTAGAGCGTAGCGCATGTGATCGGGTTGCTCAAAGGCAAGAGTGCGGTGAGGATTCACCGGGAACTGTGGCAGGAAAGGCGGATGACGGGTCTGCACTTTTGGGCCACGGGCTACTCGGTGAGCACGGTGGGTCTGGATGAAGGGCGCATCCGGCAATACATCCGCGACCAAGAGAAGCTGGAAAGCGGACAAGGAGAATTGGATCTGAAGTGAACAGAACGTAACGGCCCCAACGGGGCCTTCCCCATGTCAGCGGCCCGCTCGGGCGGGCCCTCCTAAAGCCACGGCCTATGGCCGTGGTCGATTACAAGAAGCCTTAAGCGACTGCCGCCGCCGCAATCCCGCCTTCACCTGAACCATCTGTGTCCATCTGTGGTTTCACAGATTCCCATCCGTGAAGATGTAGGAAGCAGCAGGGCTTCTCCAGCCACTGCGGTAAGCTGTGTTTTTCCGACGCAGCAAGCCCACAACGAAAGGAGAAGCCCATGCGCACGGAGTATTTTATCACCATGGACACCCATTGCCGAAGCACCGATGTCTGCATCAAGACCGGGGGCGGGAAGCTGCTCAGACGAGATCACCTCCCCACCGGGATCCCCCAGCTGCGTGAGTTGATCGAGACGGTTCGACGTCCACGCCGTCTGGCCTTTGAAGAAGGAGCAATGGCCGGCTGGCTCTATCGCAATCTCAAGCCGTGCGTTGACGAGTTGATTGTGTGCGACCCACGCCGCAACGCTCATGTGGCCAAGGATGGAGACAAGGATGATCCCATCGATGCCGAGAAGCTCAACGACCTTTACCGCGGCGGGTTCCTCAGGCCGGTGCATCAACTGGAAAGTCTCGAAAGGACAGCAGTCAAACAAATCATTGGCATGTACCACGACAGCGTGACCAGGCGTGTCTCGGAAAGCAACTACCTGCTGGCCCTGGGGCGCCGCTGGGGCGTGATGCTCGACGCCGCCAAGCTGCTCGAGGGCGGCGAGCAATGGCTCCAGGAGCGACTGGAGCAAGCGAAGGTTCCCGCCTCGATCGTGTCGATCGCCGAGGCGTTGCGTCAGCGTTACGCCCGCGCCGTCGAGCAGGAAGAATCGCTGTATCAACAGGTATGCCGAGTGGCGCGTCAGGACAAGATGATGAGCCGCCTCACCGAGTTGCCAGGATATGGACCGATTCGCGCCGCCACCTTGATCAGCCACCTGGACACCCCCTGGCGTTTCAAGAGCAAATCGGCCCTCTGGAAGTACGTCGGGATCGGACTCAGGCGGGCCAAGAGTGGCGAAGGCGTGTCGATCATCTGTGTCGAGCAGGCCTGCAATCACCTGCTGCGTAATGTGGTGATCGGCGCCGCACAGCATGCGATTGATCAGAAGCAGAACGTGTTTGCCCAGCGATACGCCCACTGGATCCGAGCGGGTCTGTCGCCGCGCAATGCCCGCCGCAACGTCGCCCGCGATCAGGTGACGGCGGTCTGGGGCATGTGGAAAAGCGACAAGGCCTTCGACGCCGGGTTGCTCCACAACCCTTCATGACCACGAAGGAGGCGATCGGCTGTTGAATCAAACAACGCTGCCAACCTGGGTTCGGCGCTGGAGTTCCAGCGTGAGGCACTGCCGCCCCCGAGGAGCGGCCCACTCCGTGAATGAACCCCGCCGAATGTGTGCTACGCCCCGACAGATCCTCATGAACCCCGCAAGGGAGTTCCGGATAGGTGTTTGAACGACGCCGCCCTGATGCGCGCGATCTCCAGACGCTGAGGACAAATGCAGCCGACCCTGACAGGGATTCGACCCCGACGCCGACCACGTGCTTGAAGGATGATGGCAGCGACACGGCACACCGAAGCCTGTGCCACCACCCCTGCGCCCCGCGAAGCGAAGCAAAAAAGAAAAAATGAGGCGCAGCCGGAGATTCTCTGTTGACTTCCTGCTTCCTATAGGTGTCTCCGCGACTCCGTGGTCATGGCATACGGGGGCATTCAGAGTTCCCGCGATCACGCGGCGATCAGGCCGTGGGGATCGATGACGAATTTTCTCGCAGCGCCCTTGTCGAAGTCCCTGTAGCCCCTGGGGGCATCTTTCAGCGAGATCGTGGTCAGGTTCACGACCTTGACGATTTTGCTGGAGGTGCACGAGCAGTGGGAGGTGGAGTCCCAGGGCTGGGCCACCACGGAGTTGAGCGCTTGACCGCCGCAGCGGCGGCCGCTGCGAGGCGTTCACGCGGCGTGGATCATAGTGAACGGAAGTTACAGAAAGATCGTGGCATTACTGGCTCACGCGCTCCGCCGGCCGCGGCGACGGAGTAGAAGCAGGCCGCCCAGACCCAGCAGGGCCGCGGATGCCGGTTCGGGGACGCCGACGTTCAGCGTGAGTGAGTCGGCATTTGCGCCCGACCCCCATGTCCAGAGGTATGTGCCCTGATTCATTCCGAGGCTGGCGAAGCTCGTGCTGTCAAACGTCAGGCGCCGGAGAGGGGGTCGCCGGATGTATAGCCCCGCGGCACGATGAGCGCCAGGTCAACGCCCGGGATGTTGGCAACACCGAAGCGGTCGCCCGTGCCGGCGTCGGCAACGGTGAGCCCGCCCGTACCGAACTGGGTGGGGCCGCTCACGGAAAAGAAGCCGTAGAGGTCCACCGGCGCGAGCGTGGCCGGTGCGGCGCCGAGCTCGAGTTCGGCGAGCTGCGGCCGGACCTGGCCCTGAAGCGAAGAGGTCGCATCGTCGAGACTCAGGGCGGCGAGGTTGAGCGTGCCGCCGCCGGAAACGACGACGTTGCCGCCGGATTCAACGGCGTTGATGATGACCGCAGCGCGGGTGGTGGCCGTGGCGAGAACCATCACGGTTGACGCTAAAGCGGCTATCAAGACGGTGCGACTCATCGTTGCTCCTTTGCACAGTTATGATCAGGTTTGCAGGTTCAAATTCAGCGGTTCGCGTGTCGGAGGCGACGCAACCCACTGCCGCGCCTAGTGATGCGATGATGAAGTGGAAACGCCGGCTTTCACCCGCTGCCGGTCTCCCATCCTTCCCATATCTTGCGAAATGTACCACATATTGAGATCCATGCAAATGCATAGAGGGGGCCAAAGATGATGTTCAGAATTCCGCCGCGGCAATCCCGGGAGTGGGGAGCCGAGGCGACGATCTTCGGACTGGGTTGTCGTCAGGACGCCATTTTGACGGGGTAGCGGGGGGATGGGGAGGCAACGGTGTGACAACGGTGTGAGTACGGTGTGACCCCGGACCGGCATCGGACGCGACATGGGAGCGAAATATCCTTTGTGTCTGCATCTTGCGACCTTGATCTGCACCCCCGCGGCACCGCTCGCACGACCCATTGCCGTGGTGGCGAGAACTTGAGGGGCTTTACCTCCCGCGGTGTAGTTGCGAATGTCCCCGTTAAGCTTTAGCGAAAGAACGCCCACCACAGGTGGCATGCGCCTGCGGCGGCAGTGATCAGACCAAGGGCGATAAAGATCCGATGTGGGCCCGAGACAACCGATCCAAGAATGGTAACAGAACCAAACAGCAGCAGCCCCAGCCCAATTAGTGCATTAAACAGAAAGTGAATCAGATCGAATCGGCGGCGCTTCTTCGGTGTTGCATACGGGAGAATGTTGTCCGCCGGAGGCCGTTCTTTGTCCGTGACATCATTCATCGCCAACGGCAGTATACCGCGCAAGGATTTGTCGATGGCGGGAGGGGGCATCCAGAATTTCCGCCGTCGCGATCACCGCCTTCTTCTCAGACATCTGTGTGAATCTGTGTGAATCTGTGGTTCCACTCAGATTTGTCTCCGTGATCTCCGCGTTCTCCGTGGTGAATGAGTTTCGCGGCTACGCACCGCGAGCCCTGAAGGGGGCCTTGAACGCTGCACTAAGAAACCATCTCAAGTCTCTGACGTATGGTAACTGGCGATAACGAAAGGAGCCACGGATGGCGCGAAAGAAGAAGGGGGCGGAGCCGCTGCCGACGATCTGGCGGGTGGACGATGCGTTGTGGGCAGAGGCCCGGCAGGTGCTGGCGAAGTACGACCCGCCGGCGAAGTTCGGCCCCGACCGCATCGACCAACGCAAGGCCCTGGATGGCGTGATCTACCGCATGCGCAGTGGCGTGCAGTGGAACCAGGTCCCCAAGGAGTTCGGCGACGACTCCAGCATCCACCGCACGTTCCAACGCTGGGTGAAGCGTGGCGTGATCGGACGCCTGTGGGCGCTGCTGGTCAAGGGCTGCGAGGAACTGGCCGGCGTCAACTGGAAGTGGCAGAGCTTCGACTGTGCCCTGGGCAAGGCCCGGCACGGGGGGATCAAGTCGGAGCAAACCCAACCGACCGGGCGAAGAACGGCACGAAGCGTGGCGTGCTGACCGAGGCCGACGGCGGTCCGGTGGCCGTGGTCGTGAAGGGAGCCAACATACACGACTCATTGCTGCTGCAGGATGCGTTGGAGGCCGTGATCGTCGAGCCGCCGGACCCGCGTCAGCAGGAGCAGAACCTTTGTTTGGACAAGGCGTTCAGTGGCGCACCTTCGGACGCGACCGCCCGCGTCTTCGGCTACGAGCCGCACTGTCGGCAGATCGGCGAGGAGAAGAAAGATGCTCAGGGTTGCAAGCGACACAAGGCCCGACGCTGGGTGGTGGAGCGGACGATCAGCTGGCTGAACCGCTGCCGCGGGATCATCATCCGTTACGAGAGGAAGGCGGAGAACTACCTGGCCGTCGTGCAACTCGCTTGTGCTTTGCTCTGGTACCGCAGGCTACACCGGCTCACGACTTGAGATGGTTTCTAAGGGTATCGGCACAGTCAATGCTACTTGGCGATATCCTCCACGAACCAGACGCGGCCGTCGGGGCGGTTGCAGTTGAAGCCCATGTCCAGCAGGACGTTGCCCACCATGATCGTGGTGTAGTGGAACAGACGATGGTACTCGATGCTGTCGGGCAGGGGATACCTGGGGGCGATAGGCGGGCTGTCGGGTTGTACGGCGGCGGCCACGTCATAGTTGGGATTGTGCGGGACGTTGAGCTTGGGGGTGCGGCCCCAGATGGGGACTTCGTTATAAGGCGTGTTGTAGTGCATCTCGCTGAAGGCCCAGTTGAAGGGGGCGATCTCGATGCGGTGGGTGGCGTCCATCCAGATGGTGGCGCGGAATCGCCAGGTGTAGTCGGTTTCGGTCTTGCTGCTGCTGTGGAAGTATTCGCTGGGCATGCCGCCGTGGAAGACCGGGGTTTCTTCGATGACGATCATGACCCGCGGCCAGGTGGTGTGGCTGTTCTGATAGGGGTACCTGGCAAAGAGGTTGGCGAGGCCTGTATTGCGCACGCCGCGGTAGTAGGTTTCGAAGTTCGCGGGGCGGTCGGGGCCGCGGATGATGGCCAGGCGATCGTCCACCTCCGCCTGACCGCGCCATTTGGCGTACTGCTGCATGTTGTCCCAGGCGGTTTTGGCCCGGTCGTAACTGGGCGCGGTGGTGGGAATGCGCGCGAGCCACGCCTTGGCGGCGGCGTCGCTGGGGTTGGTGTGGGGCGGCAGAACCTCCTTGACCAGGCCCTGCTCTTCCCTGGTCTGGATCGCGCTCACCTGCTCCTTCTGCTCGGCGGCGGCCTTGACCTTGGATTCTTTGGAGATGTCGGTGAGGTCCAGGACGGGGAAGTGGTAATACCGGACCATGACGATCTTGCCGCGGGCGTAGATGCCCTGGGTCTTGGTCTGGCGATCGCCGCCCATGAGCCACTCGAGGGCGGGGCTGCCGGGCTTGGCGACGAGCTGCACGAGGAGCTTGCCGGTGGATTTGTCCACCATGGTACCGACGGAGCGGGGGCCCATCATGCTGGGAAGCTGGATGTCGCCGGAGACTTCGACATCCTTGTTGAGCAGGCCGGGGGCTTTGTCGGGAAACTCGGCGGCGGTCAAGGGGATGTACTGCACATCCGCGGAGGCGTCCGAAGATGCAGCGGGTCCGGGGGCGTCTTGTGCGAAGGCGCGAAAAGTTATGGCGAGCGTGATGATCAGGAGCGAGGCCAGAACGAATGATGCGATGCGCGGGGGATTGGCAACGCGTGTCATAGCTGTTCCTTGTTGGCGGTTTGTCGGGCGGCGTCAGTCAGGTGCGGGGGAGATCATACCGCGGGGGGCGAAAAGGCAACAGGATTTTTCGCGTTCTTGTTCGTTCGTGGAGTAAGCGGCGATTGGGGGGTGCTTGGCCCGGGGTAGGATGAGGGGGTGTTCAGAGTTTTCGCGGCGGCAATGGCGGGGGGTGCTTACCAGGGGGCTGCGGTCAGCACCCCCCGTCCCCGATAACTGCCGCTCGGACGTTTGCGGGAACCGGAGCAGTCCCATTATTCTTTTTGGATACGATAACCTGACAGCGGATTGCTCCGCATGAATCCACTTCTGAAGCACCCGACGCTTGTCGTGACGGACTTGAGTGTCCTTCGAGGCCGGCCCGAACAGTTCCTCAGTCCCGAGGATGGAATCGTCATTAACGACATCGTTTTGGTGGAGATCGCGACGGGTCACCGCCATGACGAGGAGCCGTTTCAATTTGGCAAGTGGCTCCGCGACCACAGTGACCGTCTTTACGTCGGGAATTACTGGTGGGACGTGGCATCCTATGAATCTTCGATCAACCGAATGGCATCAAACAACGAAGCGATCCTCTGGCCCTTGACTCGAGTGCTACGCGAGTATGTTGCGCAGAACGATCCGGATAAATGGAGGGGGGTTTTTGCCCAGGCGCGGCACGCACGACGTGCATGAAAACAATGAGATCGGACGCAGTAAGTTTTTGGAGCTTTGTCGTGTATTTGAGATTTGTAATTGAATAGCGCCGTCCCCGCTTCTTCAAGTGAGCATCGGCGGGTTCTGATGGGTGAGCTTTCTCCACAGCCAGTCGATCGCGTCGCGTTTGCTGAGCTTCAGGCTTCGCAACACGCTCATCAGGATCGCCTGCACGTTCGCTCCGCGGCGGGTGCGGCTGCCGCCCCATACCTTGCGGTTGACCACCGCGTACCGCATGGCGTGCTCGCCTCGCCAATTGGTGGCATCGATGCCGGTGTCTCGCAGGTAGGTGAACAACTGGCCGGCGTGGCGATAGAGGAATGCCGCCAGGCGTTCGTTGGCACGGTTGTGTTTACGAGCTTTGCACCTGTCGCCGATCAGCCCTGTGAGCTTGGTGGCATGAATCCGGGTCGACCGCAGGCTCCGCTCGTTGGCGTCGCGTTGGTCGCGGAGCAGCAGGCCGCGTTTGAGGATCGATTTGATCGTTGCCGGGAAGCGGGCGGCGCCGGGCGTGGCGGCCTCGATCATCTCGTCGCACCGCCGCAGCAGGTGGTTGTTGCATTGCTGATGTTTCGCCCGCGAGTAACGGTCGTAAGGACGCCACCCGTCGTGAACGAGCGTTCCGGAAAAGTCCTCGCCGATCAACTGGTCGGTGGCGTCGGCGCCGCGTGCGGAGTCGATGAGATAGGGGCACAGGTTGGGCGTGGCGGCGGCATGGAGCCAGGCTCCCAACCCGCCGATCCGCCAGCCGGTCTCGTCGCAGGTGACATGCTCGGCGACACGCATGGCATCGAGGATCGACTGGTAATCGGTTTGGCAGCGGCGGCCGATGGACTGGATCGCGTGGCAGACGCCGCCGGGCGTGACGTCCAGTTTCCAGAGCGTGCCGAACAGGTTGGCGATCTTTCCCATACTCAGACCCAGCGTCTTGTTCATGAAGACCATTGCGCCCTGCGCCAGCGGACCGACCTGCGAGTGCAGCAGCCGGTGGCGGTCGAGGTCTGCAGCGGGTGGGTCCTGCGCCGGCGTTTTCCGCAGCAGGCACATCGTGCGACGGGAATCACAAAGCGGCGTACGACGGTGCGAATTTCGATATCGCGTTGGACCTGTTGGTCGATCGATTCGATGGCCGTCGAGCGGTCGCCGCAGTGCGGGCACGTCTCCGGCGGCGGCACGTCGATCACCTGGTCCGCCGACGAAGGCTCGGGCATGGCGCGAAAGACCGGCGGCGTGCCGTAACCGTCCCCGCTCTTGCGGCCAGGCTTCTTGGGATCGGGCTTGGGCAGCCCCTTAGAAAACGGGGCCGCTTGGCGCTTGCCGCCACGATGACGACGGTTGATGAGATCTTCGAGTTCCGCGATGCGTTTGAGTGCCGCCGCCAGTTGTTTTTCCAGCTCGGCGATCCGCGCGTCTCGCGGGTCAGAGCAGTCGGGAGGCTTGGTCGAGTCATCCATGACCGGCGCGGTATATCACAAAAAACGCCAGGGGGCGAATTTTTCGGCGCTATTCAATTACTGAGATTTTCGCCGCGCAAACCAAGCCGAATTGGTATCCGGAGATTAAGGACGGCAATGGATCACAGGAACAATTGACGGAGATCGTTCGCACCTCTTCTGAACTGATGGCAGCGATTGCACCCTTTGTCGCGGACATGTTTCAACTGCCCGACCGCTATCGCTGTGATGCGTGGTTTGAAGCCCTCGCGGAATTTCCCGACAGGCGCAATTGGAAGGTATACGCGCGTGCTGCTTTGGTACATGCTTCAGAAGGTTGCTGGGCGCACAAAAGATTTCGACAATAATTGGGAGGACTCGCATTACGCATGGACCGCGTCGTACACGGGATGTATAGCAACCAATGACAAACGGATGCAGGACACGGTGCGTGCAGTTTTTCCGGCGTGCGAGGTACGGCAACCGATTGGTAAGGCGTAAGTCACGTTGACATTGTTCGAAACGCGCTCGGCCGGGCATAAGGGGTTGGAGATCGCGTAAATGTGGGATCGGATTTTCCGGACACGCATTTCAGTTGCACAACTTGCCGATCTTCTTTTTGAGCGTGTTGTTCTCGAAGATGAGATTCCGTTTTGGAGGGAGCACATTGGGTCAGACACGGCGGAAGCCACACCAGGACTCGTGAAATCACATCAGCACCTGTACGTCTATCTGGCCGCGTCCATTGCTGTCGCTCTGACAAATGAAGCGAGAAGGAGGCCAAAGGTTGCTGACGTAGTAATACGGTTTAGGATGCGTGTTTCTGAAGAAGCGTACCGGCGATGGGCTACGCCTCAGCACGAAGTGGATCAATGGGTTGAGGCGGCGGTGGCGAGCTTGGCGCGGCTGTGCATCACGAGTCCTGCAGAACAGCCCGCACTTTCGTTAGAGTGGGCACGAGAATGGTTAGCAGAGGCCGGGAGAGAGGAGACGAACCCGCTCCACCTCTTTCGCGTGAGCACGGCATGGAAGCTCCGGCATGTACATTGCGCAAAGATGCTGCGCGAGTTCCGTATCGTGGCGTAATGGGCGGGATGCCACATGCTATGTGGGATGCGTCATTCGATGGGAATGCGCGTCTTGTTGTTGTCGAGCCACTGGTCGAAGGTCTGGAGCTGGGGGTTGAGCTTGCGGGCGAGGGCGATGTCGCGGGCGGCGCAGAATTCACGTTGGAAGTCGCGCTTGTACTGGAACATGTTGCCGAGGTCCTCGGCGCCGGCGAAGCCGAGGGAGCGGTAGGCTTCGGGTGTGATGGCGTTGTAGGCGACGGGCTGGCCGAGGGCTCGGGAGAGGGAGGCGGCCATCTCCGTGCCCGTCAGGTGCTCGCCGGCGATGCCGAGGGTTTTGCGGATGTAGGTTCTGGCCGGCCTTGAAGATGCCGAAGGTGCAGCGGCCGATGTCTTCGGCGGCGATACCGGGAAGCTTCTTGTCTGCCATGGGGAGTGTGAAGACGAGCTTGCCATCCGGGCCTTTCTTTGGGCCCATGCCGAAGTAGATCAGGTTGTCCCAATAGAAAGAGGTGAGCAGGAAGGTGACGGGGAGATCGAGGTCGGTGAAGAAGTGGTTGGCCTGCCCTTGGCGTCGAAGTGGGGGACTTTGTATTTGCCCATGAGGGTGGGCATGCGGTTGTCGGAGAGGGGGACGAGCAGTGCGCGTGTCTTCGAGCGTGGACCAGATGACGTGCTGAAGATTGGCGGACTTGGCGGCTGCGGCCATGGAATGGGCCTGGGCGAGTTCTTTCTCGGGGGAGAAGTGGTCCCAGAAGAAGGTGACGCAGAAGGCGCCGTAGCAGCCGGCAAAGGCGCGCTGGAGCCTTTCGGGATCATCGACGTTGGCGGCGATCACCTCTGGCGCCCAGATTGGCGAGGGATTTGGCTTTGTCGGAATTGACATCACGGGTGATGGCGCGGGCGATGAAGCCGGACGAGGGATCGGCACAGATGGCGCGGACGAGGCCGCCGCCCTGGGAACCGGTGGAGCCGATGACGGCGATGATTTTCTTGTCGGGCATGAGAGCTCCTTGCGTGGAAATCCAAACCAGATTCGATGTACGAAACGAAGTCAGAATACTGGCGGTGTGCGCGGCAGTGTGTCAAGAGTATTTCGTTCGCAGCGCGGCCGGTTTGCGAGGAGAAAAGGAAGCCTTGGATCAGCGGCGGGAGGAGGGGCGGTGGAGGTTGGGCTCTTTGTGGGATTTGGCGGCGGCTTTCTTGAGGAGGTGCGAGGCTTTGGACTGGTCGGCGACTTTGAAGACACCGGTGGTTCGGCCGCCGGGGGCGCCGCTGGTGACGTAGGCGTAGTTGATGTTGATGTGGGCGTGGCCGAGCTGGGTGGCGACGTTGGCCAGGGCGCCGGGGCGATTGGGGAGATCGACGCAGAGGACTTCGGTTTCGGTCATGGGAAGATTGAGCCTGGCCAGAACCTCGCGGGCGGACGCGGCGCTTTCGGGGACGAGGCGGAGGACGCCGTGCTCCTGGGAATCGACGAGGGTGACGGCGATGAGGTTGATTTTGGCTTTGGCCAGGGCGCTGGTGACCTGCGCGAGGACGCCGGGCTTGTTGACGAGGAAGACGGAGAACTGAGTGAGGGGTTTGACGTCAGGCATGCGGGCTCCCTGTGGGGAATTTGAAACACGAAAGAGGCAATGGACTTGCCGCGTTTATTGTATCGGATTTGGCTGGGGGAGGCCGCTTGCTAATTGTGGCGATTCACTGATCAAAATGTGGGTGGGATGATGGTCAGCGACGGGAGCGGGCGGGTTTGCGCTTGGATTTGGGCTTGGATTTGCGGTGGGTGTGGCCGTCGGCGGAGCGGCCGTGGGGTTTGCGGGGCTTGGGCTTGGCGGCTTTCGCGGAAGCTTTCCTGGGGACGAGGGCGACTACCAGCACCTGGTCGATATTCTGCACGAAGTGGAACTGGAGGGTTTCACGGACTTCCCGGGGGAGGTCGGGGAGATCCTTGCGGTTGCGCTCGGGGACGATGACCTCCTTGATGCCGGCGCGCTTGGCGGCGAGGGTTTTTTCCTTGAGGCCGCCGATGGGGAGAACGAGGCCGCGGAGGGTGATCTCACCGGTCATGGCGACGTCGGATGCGCACGGGGCGGTTGAGCATGAGCGAAGCGAGGGCGGTGAACATGGCGGTGCCGGCGCTGGGGCCGTCCTTGGGGATGGCGCCGGCGGGGACGTGGATGTGGATGTCGGAGTTGGCCAGCAGCTCGGGATTGATGCCGAGCTTTTCGGAGCGGGAGCGGATGAGCGAGTAAGCGGCGGTGGCGGATTCCTTCATGACGTCGCCGATCTGGCCGGTGAGAATGATGTTGCCTTTGCCGGGCATGCGGGTGGCTTCGATGAAGAGGATTTCGCCGCCGACGGGGGTGTAGGCGAGGCCCGTGGCGACGCCGGGGACGCTGGTGCGCTGGGCGAGCTCGGGCTCGAAGCGGCGGGGGCCGAGGGTCTTGACGACATAGTCGCGATCGGCGGTCAGCTTTTCCGTGCGCCCGCCGACGATCTCGGCGGCGATGGCGCGGGCGACGGCGCCGATGTTGCGTTCCAGGTTGCGCACGCCGGCTTCGCGGGTGTAGTTTTCGATGATGGCCTTGAGGGCGTCGTCCTTGAACTTGACCTGGCCGGGATCAAGGCCGTTGGCGTCGAGCTGGCGGGGAACGAGGTAAGTGCGGGCGATGTTGAGCTTGTCGGAGTTGGTGTAGCCGGGGATCTCGATTGTTTCCATGCGGTCGCGCAGGGCGCCGGGACAGTGTCCATCGTATTGGCGGTGGCGATGAAGATGACCTTGGAGAGATCGAAGGGGACGTCGAGGTAGTGGTCGGTGAAGGTGTGGTTCTGCGCGGGGTCGAGGACTTCGAGAAGCGCGGAGGCGGGGTCGCCGCGGAAGTCGGCACCGAGCTTGTCGATTTCATCCAGCATCATGACGGGGTTCTTGGTGCCGGCCTTGCGGAGCTCGGCGATGATGCGGCCTGGCATGGAGCCGATGTAGGTCCGGCGGTGGCCGCGGATGTCGGCTTCGTCGCGGACGCCGCCCAGGGCGACGCGGATGAATTTGCGGCCCATGGATTCGGCAATGGATTTGCCGAGGGAGGTCTTGCCGACGCCGGGAGGGCCGACGAAGCAGAGGATGGCGCCGGCGCCGCCGATGTTGGCTTCGCCCACGTTGCCGGGGATGGTGTTGTTATTGTTGCTGGATTCCGGGGCAGGTGCGGATTCCGGTTCGGCGGCGGGGGCGACGGCGTTGGGTGAATCCGTGGCGTGCTCGGTGACGGCAGCCGCGGGTTGCACTTTCCGATCGTGCTTGAGGTGCTTCTGCTGCTTGAGCTTGAGGACGGCGAGATACTCGACGATGCGACGCTTCACCTTATCGAGATCGAAGTGGTCGCGGTCGAGGATTCGGCGGGCCTCGTCGAGGTTCAGGTGATCCTGGGTCTGGAGGGCCCAGGGAAGCTCGGAGAGGATCTGGAGGTACGTGCGGATGACGCCGTACTCGGGGGAGGCACTGGGAATCGATTCGAGGCGGCCGAGCTCGCGGGTCGCCTCCTTCATGACATTCTCGGGGAGCTTGGCGGCGTCGAGGCGCTGGCGGAGCTGGTCAACTTCGTTACCGACACCGGCACCTTCGCCTTCGCCGAGCTCCTTGCGGATGGCCTTGAGCTGCTCCTGGAGGTAATAGCGGCGCTGGGACTTGTCGATGTTCTCCTTGACCTGGGACTGGATCTTGTTCTGGAGCTCGAGCACGTCGAGCTGCGTGGCGATTCTGGCGGCGACCATGCGGAGGCGCTTTTCCACATCCAGCTCTTCGAGGAGCTGCTGCTTGTCGAGGACATCGGCCTGGAGGTTGGCGGCGAGGAAGTCGGCCAGCGCGCTGGGGTTGGTGATGGAATTGAGCACCTGGGCGGCTTCATCGGGGGTGTTGGGGGAAAGCTCGATGACGCGGTTGGCCTGCTGGCGGACGGAGTTGACCAGGGCATCGACGCCGGGACCTTCCACGAGCGTGTCTTCGAGGATCTCGATGCGGCCACGGGCGTAGGGCTCGGTTTGTTCGAGGGAACTGAGGCGGAATCGGGTCAGGCCGTGGACGATGATGGACTGGTTGCCATCGGGGAGCTTGAAAAGCTTGAGGATCATGCAGGCGACGCCGACGGTGTTGAGGTCCTCGAAGCTGGGCTCTTCCACGTCCGGGTTTTTCTGGGTGACGACGCCGATGAGCTTGTCGCCGGGCATGACGTCGTCGAGCAGGTTTTTGGAGCGCTGGCGGCCGACGTTGAGGGGCATGACGGTGCCGGGGAAGACGACGATGTTGCGGATGGGGAGGATGGGCAGAAGGTTGGGGATCGCCAGCCGCTGGCCGTTGGTGCCGGTGCGGATGGTGGTTGCGTCGTCGGTTCGTTCGATTACGTGAGTTTCAGCCATTTTTGCTGTGTGGTTCGTAGTCTGTTGTTTGTTGTCTGTCGCATCCAGGAACAACAAACCACAGACAGCAGACAACAAACACTTCTTCATTTCTTGGGCAACTCGATCCAGAGCATGCCGTCGACGTAGCGGGCAGAGATCCGCTCTTTGTGCACGTCCACCGGGAGCTCGACTTCACGGGCGAAGCTGCCGTGGTCGATCTCCATCAGGTGTACCTTGACCTTGCCGGGTTCCGGGCTTTGGGTGTCAGGCGTGCAGGCGGGGACGGGTCGCGCGCCTCTTAAGATGAGGTGGCTGTCCACGACACTCAGATCGATCTTGTCCTTGTCCACGCCGGCGAGGTCCACGCAGACGATGTAGCTCTGTTCGTTTTCGTAAAGATTGACGTTGGGCTGCCAGGTCTCCGAGGGCAGGAAGTTGTAATACCCCTTCTGCATCTGCTCGAGGATCTTGTTCATCTGCGGGCTGACGTGGCGGAAGATGGGATCGGCCAGTTCGAGTACCATTGGGTCTCCGTTGGTTGGCAGGGGGCATGATAAACTTCAGCGGGCCGGGCCGATAGTGCGAATCTCACAAATGCTCGCGGCGGCGCTGGCGTAAAAGCTGGTGATTGTTTGACTTCGGTGCGGCGGACGGAGAAAATCCTCCAAGCGCAAAAGGGGAGGCCCAGAGAGCGTCTTGTGAGTCAGCACCTAATGAATCGGCCAGGAGAATCTCCCATGCGGAAAGTTGTGAAGCGGACGGGCGTCGTGGCGTTGGCACTGGCGTCGCTCGTGCTGGGGATCGTGGGGTGCGACGACCAGCGGGCGGGGGACAAGCAGGTGCTCAAGGACATCCAGGAGAGCCGATCGGCGAGGTTGAAGGGGCAGGACGCGCAGGCGCAGGCGCTGCTCTCGCAGGCGGCGCAGGTGAATGCCTCGGCGGCGACGCGGGCGCACGCCAAGGCGCTCCTGGCTCAGGCGCAGGTCGAGGCGGCGATCGATCAGATGAACAACCCCAAGACCGGCGTGGAGGCGCTGAACGCGAAGATCTCGCGGCTGATGTTCGACATCTCCTCGCTGGGCCAGGAGATTCAGACCAGCAGCGCGCTGGTGGCGTCGTACGCCAAATACAATCCCGAGCCGAACAAGCAGCTGGCGCAGCAGATGATCGCGGCGGCGACGGGCGATGCGAGCAAGCCGACGTGGATGGGCCAGGGCAAGAGCGCGATCCCGACGCTGAGCGCGGTGCGACAGCAGATCGCACAGCTCCAGGGGCAGATCAGCGACTTGCAGGACCAGGTCAAGGCCGTCCAGGGGCGCAGAAAGACGCGAATCATGATGCCGGGACGGCCGAGCAGGCAGCGGAGGTAGCGCAGGGCAAGGCGGGCGTGGCGGCGGAGAAGAAGGCGGCGGATCTGCGCAAGCGGGCATCGGATCTCGCGGCCGAGCTTGACGTGCTCCATGCCAGGATCGCGCCGCTCCAGGCGGATCTGTCGGTGGCGCAGGCGCGCGAGGCGGCGCTCAAGGCGGCGATCGACCAGTTCAACCAGCTCGCCGGCAGCTATGATGCGGGCTGGAGCGCGATCCAGGACCAGACCGTCGATCAGAAGCGCCAGGCGACGGCGCTCTACCAGGGCGTGGGCGGAACCGAAACCACGGCCCGGACCGATTCGATCACCAGCAAGGCCATCGAGCTGGCCAAGGCATCGGAGCAGCGCGACACGGCTTTTGACCGTGCCAAGTCGAACCTCACCAGTGCCATCACCAATTTCGAAGCCGCGGTTAGAGCGGCGTCACAGTTGCAAAGCGACCTGCGCACACAGGCCAACGATCCCTCGGTGCAGGGGACGGAACTGGCCAAAACGATCGCCTCGCTGCAGCAGGCGTTCGATCCCAACACATTCCGGCTGGGCCAGGCCGATGCCCAGCAGTTGCTGGCGACGCTGGAGACGGGGCGGGTGACGGAGATGGCCGAGCGGCAGCGGATTACCCAGCGGCTCGACAAGGTCTTGAGCGATGCGGGGCTGAGCATGCCGAAGGAACTGGCCGATGCCAAGCTGGCCAGCGAGATCACCGAGACGGCCAAGTCCGCCGAGGCAATGTACAAGGAGGCGGAGCAGACCTACAAGGATGCCGCGGATATGGGCCGCGGAACGCAGCAGATGGCCGGGCACATCGGGCGGATGTTCGCGCTGTACGGCCAGTCGCAGCTCAAGCGGGCGATGGGGGATGACCAGGCGGCGAAGGAAAGTCTCGCGTTGGCCAAGGACGCGCGGGACATGGTGATCCAGGCGCACGGCGTGGGGGCGATCCCTGAATATCCCAGCGAGCTGGTGCCGCCGCCTCCGACGCCGAGCACGGAGCCGGCGAAGTAATCCTGGTCATGAAGCGTCAGGGAGAAGAATCTGTGGAACCACAGATGGACACTGATTCACACCGATGGTTCAGACGAAGGCGGGATTGCGGCGGCGGGAATTCCGAGAGTCGCGTTACGGTTTCTCCGCACCATCGAACGGTGCCAGTTCATCCGCAAAGTAGCGTCTGCTGTTCTGTTTCTTATTGCCGACGAGCATAAGGTAATATGGTTCGTTGCGTTTCAAGTGCCAGTAAGCAGCGCGAATTGTGCCGACACGCTCAGGATGGAGCTTGACGCGAACATGATCGCCGACCACGAATTGCGGTCGTTCAATGAGTTGTACCTGCGACCGGCGTACGCTGAAGTGCTCCCCAGAAACTGGGCGCGCCATTAAGGTGGATTCGTCACCTTGAAAGAAGGAGACGGATCATGGGTCGGCAACGTCGGAAATTCTCATCGGCGCTGAAGGCGCGGGTGGCGATCGAGGCGATCAAAGGTCATCGCAGCGTGTCGGAACTGGCAGGTGAACATCAGGTTCATCCCAGCCAGATCACGCAGTGGAAGAAGCAGTTGCTGGATTCGGCCGAGCAGGTGTTTTCGGATGGCCGGGTGATCGAGAAGAAGGATCAGGAGGAGCTTCTGTCCAAGCTGTACCAGCAGATCGGACAGATGAAAGTGGAGTTGGACTGGCTCCAAAAAAAGCTCTGGTCGAACTGAATCCGCATCGCAAGCGCATGTTGATCGACATGAAACATCCTCGGCTGAGCGTGCTGCGGCAATGCGATCTGATCGGTTTGTCGCGGAGCAGCTTGTATTACCGGGCTCAAGGAGAAGATGCGTTCAACCAGCAGTTGATGAGTCTGATCGACCGGCAGTACACGACCACGCCATTCTTCGGGGTGCGGAAGATGACGGCGGCGTTGCGACGCGAAGGGCATGCGGTGAACGACAAGCGGGTTCGGCGGCTGATGCGGGTGATGGGCCTGGAGGCGATCTATCCCAAGCCGCGAACAAGCCTGAAAAACCAGGCGAATCCGGTGTATCCTTACCTGCTCAAAGGGTTGGTGATCGATCGACCCGATCAGGTGTGGGCAACGGACATCACGTATATTCCGCTTCAGCGAGGCTGGGCATATCTGGCAGCGGTGATGGACTGGTTCAGCCGGTACGTGCTGAGTTGGGAGATGTCGATCACGCTGGATAGCTCATTCTGCGTCGAGGCGCTCGAAGCGGGCCTGGGTCTGGGCGTGCCGGAGATCTTCAACAGCGACCAGGGGAGCCAGTTCACCAGCGAGGCGTTCACGGGTGTGCTGAAGAGCGCCGGGATGAGGATCAGCATGGACGGTGTGCGGCGTGCCTACGACAACATCTTCGTGGAACGCTTGTGGCGGAGCCTGAAGTACGAAGAGGTGTATCTGCGCGACTACCAGACGGTGCCCGAAGCACGGCGAGGAATCAGCGAGTGGTTCGAGTTTTACAATCATCGCCGTCCGCACCAGGCATTGGAATATCGTACGCCGGCGGAGGTGTACGAAGTGAAGCACAGTGCATGAATCAGGGACAGTGACTGGAGCGGCCGTGGCGGCCATCGCTCCGGTCGGCCTACGGCCTCCCTGCGCGACGGCCGCCACGGCAACGCGTATGAATCCATCTTAAGTCAGGCTAAAATGCGCCCAGCGCATGGGGAGCACCTCACGTCATAGACCTCCAAATTCCCCTGTACAGCCAGAAATTCGCCCTTGCCGTAGGCAATCTGGACGATCGCTGCTGAGTGGCTGTCGATTGCCCATCGGCCGCGTGTAGGTTCCATTGTCCCTCACACAAAGGATAACGGGTCAGGCCGAATTCCGGCAAACATCGGGCCGGGCCGGGGGCGCACGTCTTCGAGGCGCAAGGAAATAGACATGACCCGAATGCCCCTGACCCGAATGCCCGAAAGACTCGAATCAGGTCCCCTTATCTTCGCTCAAAAACGTGACCGGTAGATGGGGTTGGCGAAATGAATACCGATCACGAAAGCTAATATAACTACGATGATGACAGGAATGCAGGATATCGCCATGTTGCCCATCAATAACCACCGCGCCGTTCTTCTCGTATCGGCCTCATATCGGTATGACCGCCAAGCGAAGACTGCACCAGAATACGCCGACACAAGTGCCGCAAGCAGCAACACAAAACTAAGGATATCTTTAAGCAGCATGGCGATGACCATGGCAACGATCGCCACAAGCAAGCAACGCTTCGCATAGTAGAGAGATACGACATCAGGACCTCTCCTCACGTAACGATGCAGAGAAACCCTACACGGAACATCCAAGAAACCCGCAGACCCAGACGGGGACGTTCATAATTAAACCGCTAGAGCTGCAGCCCCTCAAGCCTTCGCCACCCGGGGGATGGGCCGGGTCTCAGGGGCGAATCTGCGCCGCCGTCGAGGCCAGGGCGCACTCCGGCAGGGTCCGCCGGATGGCCTCGGTCAGGTCTTTGAAATAGATAGGCTTGGTGAGATAAAGCGCATACCCCGCCTCGCGTGCGGCGGATTCTTCTTCTTCGCCCGCCAGGGCGCTGATGATGATCCCCTTCACCCGCTGCCGCCGCCGCATCTCCGCCAGCAGCTGCGCCCCTGGCCGTCGGGCAGCAGGCGATCCACGATCAGCAGGTCGAACGCCCGGCTCGCCGCCGCCTGCTGCGCCTCACGGCAGCAGCGGGCCGTCACCACCTCGTGCCCTTCGTGCCGCAGCAGGCGGGCCATCACCTTGTGGGGATCGGGCTGGTCCTCGACATACAGAATCCGGCAGGGTCTGAGCGGCATCTTCCCTTTCTGACTGGCCGATGGGACGCCGGCCCCGTCCTGCGGGTTCTACTGAAATGGATCCCCGCGGGTTCGTGGCGATCACCGAAATCGCCGCGAACCGGGCGAAGCTTCCCCAACCGGCCTTGCCTGCCTGGGCGCGGTCCGCCGGCGGGGCGGGCGGCCGAGACCGCCGCCGGGTGCACCGGGCGGCGTCGGCAATTTTCCCGCAGCCCCGATCAGCGGACAATCTCCGAGAGGAAGCGCTCGACGGCCGCATCCAGCTCGGTGCGATCCCAGGCGATCTCAATCCGCCCCTGGCGCCGGATGGCGATGCGCTCACCGTCGAGGCGCACCAGCTCCACCGGCTGCCCATCGGCCCGGGAACTGCCGCGGAAAAGGCATTCGGCCACACGCTCGCCCTCATCCTGGATTGGTTGAGACACGCTCATCTTCCACAATCCTCGTGCTCACCCATGACCGCATCATTTTATTTTTGGGGGGCTGCGGCAGTCAAGAAAAACTGGCCTCAGGTGGTTCGGAAGCGCCTCGGGCCCGTTCGCCCGCCCCGCGCCGGGGCCGGGCGCGGCGTTCCCGATGCTCCAGAAGCAGGGCCGGATGCTCCGTCGGCACGTGCTGATGCGGCAAAAGCATGGGGTTATTCGGACCCGGAACGGGCAAAAGCGGGCGTGATCGGGGGTTTCAGTATTGAAGGACCCCTGGCCAGTTATCCGGACACGACTCTGATTATCCGGACCCTCACCTCTCCCCTGTTCGGTGGGGAAAGGTGATGTGAGTCAGATCGATCCGCAGTCTTTGTGCCCGGTCACGGCGGAAAACCTGGTGTGTCCCCCGTGGTTTCTCGTAGTGGGTCTGCAGCCGTCGATTACAATGGCGTCGATGGCCAAAGTAAAATCCCTGGCGGCGTGGCGATGGCGACGGGCCATCGTGGGACTGGCGGTGGTGCTGCTGGCGGCGGGGGCGGAGCGGGTGCGGGGGGCGGTTGCCGATGGCGATGCGCTGCGGGCGAAGGTGTATGCCGAGTATCCGCAGTTGACCGGTGGGGAGCAGGATGATTTTTCGCGGGTCTGCCTGATCCGCCAGTGGGCCTGGAGCCATACACCCATCGCGGCCAGCGCATCGAACCTGCTGGACAACCGGGCGGACATCGACTGGGGGCACCTCGATGCGGCGGCGACGTTCAAGCTCTTCGAGCAGGACCGCGGCGGCGTCTTTTGCGGGGGGACGGCCGTGGCACTGCAGCGGCTGTACGAGCGCTTCGGCTACACGGCCTGGACGGTGAACAGCGGCGACTCCAAAAACTACGCGACCCACGTGGTCACGCTGGTCCGGATCAGGGTGGATCAGCGGCCCGTCCTGTGCGTTCAGGACGCTTATTTCAACCTGACCTATGTCGATCGGGCGTCCGGGCGGCCATTGGACTATTTCGAGATGCTGGGGCGGCTTTCCCGCGGGCAGCATGAGTCGGTGCGGACGGTGGTTGCGGATGATCGCAAGATCCCGGTTCGTCCGGTCACGATCGTGGCGGCGAAGGATGTGGCGAACCGGCCGGCGAAGGAGATCGCCGGCGCCTGCTGGAGCGTGCAGGCCGGGGATTACACGGTTTCGACGCTTGACGATGGGAGCCTGAAGTTCGTTTCGCCGCGGAATGTGGACAAGTTCCTGGGGCAGCTTTGCCACACGCCCGATGGCAAGCCCGCGTGGTACCTCAAATGGCTGGTGGAGCAGGGGCATCCGCCCCAGATTATGTATCTGTATCTTTATCCGCTGGGATTTGGCGGGCCGGACAGCGCGGCGCTGCTGGCCCGGGCGAAGGGAGTCGTGGGGTCGGTGAAGGCTGGGGCGATTCACTAACGGTGACGGCAGGATCGCGGCGAGGGCGAGAGCGCTGGCGACCGCGGCGGTGGGTTCCGGAACGGGATCCGGTGAAAACGTGATCGCGTCCACTTTGGGAAATCCCGAAAGGCCGCTGTCGAACTTGAGTTGCACGGTCTGGCCGGCGAAGGAGGAGATGTCGGCACCCCAGAGCGAAACGAACGGCACGGGGCTTTGCAGTTCCTGCGTGCTTAGCGGCGATCCATTAACCGTCACAGTCGGCGCAGCCCAACTTCCCAGGAACTGAATGGAATGAGTGCCGGCCGGCACGTCACCCGTCTGGGCAATCGATGAGGTTTCGTAATGCGTCGGTGTATCGTAGTAGGAATACAGCTCGACACCGTACTGTCCCTGCGGCGGGGCGGAGAAGTAGGCGTCTTGCAATGCGACGATTCCTTCATCGAGCACTTGACGCTCGTATCGAAGGCCCAAGCCACCTACGGTCCATCCAGGAAGCGAGACGGCCGGATCGAGGGACTGGGCCGGCAGGGTGCCTGGCGGGACGACGCCCTGCTCAAAATCGAGATTGACAAACGGGCTGGCGACGGCGAACGCTGCAACGACCCACCATCCCATCACCAGGGCCGCCAAGGTTGAAAGCGTTCGGTTGCCTACCATCGCTCCTCCACAGGTATTCCCAGTGTGGGGCCCGCCCCGCACATCCCTGCGCCCAATACGAGTTTAAGCTTCGGACTGGGACGCAACAATCAAAAAATAATGCCGATCGTGCGGGCAACCGACGGGCGACAAGCGGTGGCGCTCGCGCCAGTATGTTCCTGCCGATTTATGTGCATTCGCGGTTCGGTTCTCTGCGTCTTTCTCCGCGATCTCGGGGGCTCAGCGGTCGTGCTTTATGCCCGACCGTGAAAGCGCATTCCCGCGCCGGGGACTGGGGGGGGACTTCCACTGGTGCACCTCCGGCGAGTTGGCGATAGACGGTGCGGTACTGGTCGAGGAAGCGGGTCCGGGAAAAATACTCGTAGGCTTCGGTGCGGGCCATATCCGCGAGCTTCCAGGCGAGGCTGGCGTCTTCCTCGAAATCGAGAATGCGGCGGGCGAGCAAGCGCGGCTGGTGGGGCGGGGCCATCAGGGCGGTGTGGTGGTCCTCGAGCAATTCACTGGTGGTGTAGGTGACGGTGGAGACGATCGGGCGGGCGGCGGCCATGGCGATCGCGACCGGGAGCGTGGCGACCGGGCCGCGGGCGGTGATCAGGAAGAAGTCGGCGGCGGGGAGGAGGGATTCGAAAGAAAATGTTGAATGATGAATGTCGAATGATGAATCACGAGGGGCGAGCGTGACGAGTTTGGAGAGGCGCCATTGCTTGGCCAGCCTCGCGATCTGGCGTGCCCGGGGGCCGCGGTTTGCCAGGAGAAGCTTGTAATTGGCATTGGCGACGTGGAGGATGCCGGCGGCCCAGGCGGCATCCGCGTGGGCGGCGGGGCGCGTGCTCTCGCCGACGGCGAGGATGATGCGGTCGTCATCGGAAAAGCCGAGCGCCTGGCGGAGGCCCGGGTCGCGGCGGGAACGGATCTGTGAGAAATCAACCCCGGGGCGGATCAGGTGGACGTGAGCGGAATTGATGCCGTGCTCGATGAGGATGCGGCGGAGCGTGGCCGTGGGAGCGATCGTGTGCACGCGGCGGTAGCTGCTGATCGGCGCAGCCAGCGGACGGTGGCGCGGGAGATGGCGGCGGGGGGGAGAAGAGGATCGGCAGGCGGGTGCCGAGCGCGGCGGCGGTCAGGGCGGCGGGGGAGAAGGCGTGGATGAATTCGAAGTCGTGCTGGATGCGGCGAAGCGTCGCGGCGGCGGTGGGGGTGTTGCGGTAGGTAGCGCCGGGGGAGGTGCTGTCGCCAATGGTGTGGCGCGTGATGACAAAGTCTGGGCCGAGGGAGGCGGCGAGCGTGAGGGAACTGCGGTCGGGCTCGAAGTCGGGATTCACATCCAAGAGCTGCAGCACGCGCGGCATGGGGGAACTGTACGGCATGGGGAGGCGAGGGGACAGGGGAGGGGGAATGACCAATGACCAATGACCAATGACCAATGACCAATGGCCAATGGTCGGGGCCAGTGAGCGGACGCGGGCGGGGCAGTTGGGTGCTGGTGTGCTACGATGGGGCGATGGCGTTCGGGCGAGGCAAGCGGAATGACGAGGCGAGGGCGGCGGCGTATGGTGCGTGGCTGCGGCGGCGGGAGCCGCTGGCCGTGGCGTCGTTCGTGCTGGGTCTGGTCAGCCTGATCGAGTTCGGCGCGGTGCTGGTCTTCGGGATCGCGGGGGCGGTCCTGGGCGTCGCGGCGCTGGCGCGGCTGAAGCGGAGTGGGGAAGGGGCGGGGCACGTGCTGGCCGGGGCGGGGATCGGGGCATCAATCGTGAGCCTGGCGATCGCGGCGCATTTTGTTTATCGCTGGATTTGACGTGCGTCGTCATTGGGGTCGTTCGGTGCGGACTTCATGCGACAAGCCGGCGCGGCTATGATTGGCTCGCCATGAAGTTCACCAAGATGCACGGCATCGGCAACGACTACGTGTACGTCAACGGTTTAACCGAGACGGTGGCGGATCCCGCGGCTGTGGCGCAAGGTATCCGACCGGCATTTCGGCATCGGCTCCGATGGCTTGATCCTCATCCTGCCCAGCGACAAAGCGGATGTGCGGATGCAGATGTTCAACGCCGATGGCTCGGAAGGGGAGATGTGTGGCAACGGCGTGCGGTGCGTGGCGAAGTACGCCTACGATCACGGTCTTGCCAAGAATAATCCGATGCGTGTGGAGACGGGACGGGGCGTGCTGACGCTTGATTTGGCTATCGAGAACGGAAAGGTCGAACAGGTCACGGTGAATATGGGCCAGCCGATCCTCGAGCCGGCGGAGATTCCCTTCGATCCGCAGCAGGCCAAGGCGGGCTCGCGCGAGCGGGAGTATCGGCTGGCTTTAGGCGGAGCGGCGGCGGGCGCGATGGTGGAGGTGGTGCCGGTTTCGATGGGGAATCCGCATGCGGTGATCTTCGTGGGCGATGTCGCGAAGGTGGAACTGGAGCGGCTCGGGCCGGCAATCGAGCATCACCCGGCGTTTCCGAAGCGTGTGAACGCGCACTGGGCGCAGGTGATCTCGCCGGGCGAGGTGAAGATGCGCACCTGGGAACGCGGCAGCGGCATTACCTGGGCGTGCGGAACGGGGGCGTGCGCGGTGGTGGTGGCGGGGGTGCTGACCGGGCGGCTGGGCGCGGGACGCTCGTGCACCTGCCGGGCGGGGATCTGTCGATCGAGTGGCGGCAGAGCGACGGGGCGGTCTATATGACGGGGCCCGCGGTTGAGGTGTTCAGCGGGGAGTGGGTGGGATAACGGGGCGAACGAGCCATTTTGTCGGTGTAGGCAGGTCTGGTGAGATCAGCGTGTGGGTCGCGTGGGGAAGCGAAGGCGGAAGGATGAAGGGTGAAGGCGGAAGGAACGCAGAGGCGGGAGGATGGAGGGATGGGAGGACAATCACCCAAATGACCAATGACCGATTCAGCGTTGGAGCTGGTTGCGCGTCAGACGCTCGCCGCCGGAGTTGAAGGTGGAAGTGTTCCAAAGGCGCGTGGAGGGTTGCCCACGATTGGTCGCGGCGGGCCGATTCGTCGCCGTCGATGGTTTCCACGACGAGGCGCATCCGCGTGCTCTCGGAGATCGCGGGTTGCTCATCGGGTTTGAAGACGCCGTCTTTGAATGTCGCCGCCACGACCTGGACCATGGTCTGCGTCCTTTCGGGGATCAATTATACGCCATCAGGATTGGGAAGGCGATCCTCGGTGGGTGGCCTGAGTGCCGGGGTTCAGGATTCAGGGGCGATGGAGCGGCGATGGAGGGACAATCGGGCAGGAACGGAGCTGGAGGGGGAAGGCGGCGGATGGATGACGGAGGGGAAGGAGGAAGGGGGGGAAGGATGATTGGACTTCCCCAAGTTTGGTGGGCGCTCCTGAGGGACAGCATAATGGCTGTCCAAGGAGCAATCGATGTCTCGCAGAAGATACACGCGTGAGTTCAAGCTCTCGGCCGTGAAGCTGGTCAACGAACAGGGGTACAGCGTCCCTGAAGCGGCCAGGAGTCTGGGGGTGGATGCGGCCAATGTCCGGGGCTGGGTGGAGAAGTTCTCCTCGGCGTCCGCCGAGGAAGGCGGCGTGCTCCCCAGCGGCGAAGGCGTGCTCAAGGCGGAACTCCGCCGGCTGCGCAAGGAGAACACGCGGCTGCTGATGGAGCGGGAGATTTTAAAAAAAGCGGCGGCATTCTTCGCCGGAGAGCAGCCGTGAGGTTCGCCTTTGTCAAAGATCATCGTCATCGCTGGCCGGTGCAGGTCATCTGCGGGGTGCTGCAGGTAACGCGCAGCGGGTTCTATGCCTGGCTCAAGCGCAAGCCGTCGAAGCGGGCGATTCGTCAGCAGATGTTGCAGGCCAGGATCCGCGTGGCGCACGCCGAGAATCGCGAACTCTACGGCAGCCCGCGCGTGCACCGGGCGCTGTTGATCGACGGCGTGGCGGTGTCGCGCAACACCGTCGCCAAGTTAATGCGATCCGCGAAAATACGGGCGAAATCACGTCGGCGCTTCGTCCCGCGCACCACCGACAGCCGGCATCACAAGCCTCTGGCCGACAACGTGCTGGAGCGCGACTTTTCGGCCAGGGCGCCGAACCGCAAGTGGGTCGCGGACATCACGTACATTCCGACGGAACAGGGCTGGCTGTATCTGGCCGGTGTGCTGGACTGCTTCAGCCGCAAGATCGTCGGCTGGTCGATGGCCGATCACCTGGAAACGGATCTGGTGAGCGACGCGTTGAAGATGGCGCTGCGGCATCGCGGTCCGGTTGAAGAAAAGCTGCTGCATCACAGCGACCGTGGCGTGCAGTATGCCAGCGAGGATTACCAGCACCTGCTGAGCCGTCACGGGATCACCGCCAGCATGAGCGGGTGCGGCGACTGTTACGATAACGCGATGATGGAGAGCTTCTGGGCGACGCTCAAGACCGAGCTGGTCCACCATCAGCAGTACGCGACGCGCCAGCAGGCCCGGCAATCGATCTTTGAGTACGTGGAGGTGTTCTACAATCGCAAGCGACTGCACAGTTCACTAGGCTACGTCAGCCCCGAATCGTTCGAGGCCGCCGCCTGAAAACAACTTCGTCCGAGCCCACCGAACTTGGGCAAGTCCAGATCGCGTTCCCCTGCCCCAATAATCAGCAGTGTTCCCATTACGGCTTCAGCCGTCAACGGTCTTCACCGGAGCAGGCCATCATTGCGGAGGTGCGTGGCGAACTCATTCACCGATACGATCCGAACGCCCTGATAAGGGTTGAGGCGTAGAAGATGGCGATCGCCAGTGATGAGGAAATCCACGCCGACATGAATCGCGGCATTCAAAATGGGACTGTCGGCCGGGTCGCCGGGAACCTGGTGCCGGGAAGGAGGCGGATCGGCAAGCATGCAGCGGCGGCGGACGCGGTCGCAAACGCAGGTGGCATAGTGGGCGCTGAATTTCAGTTTTTCGGTGAAGATGCGATGTGTTTCGTCAAGGATATAGTTGCTTGTGAAAATTCGATAGCGCGCTTCGAGGGCCGCCGCGATGACCTCTTCGGCTGCTTTGCCGACGAGCGATTCGGAAACATAGACGTTGGTGTCGAAGAGCACCTTCATTCGTTATCAGCGTCGTCGCCGTAGCGAAGGGATTCGACGGCGCGGGCGATGGATTGATCATCGATGCCGCGTTCGCGGGCGATCTGGCGTGCTTGGCGGGAAAGCTCGACCCACTGCTGTTCCTGGCGTGCGGCAAGCTCCTGAAGCAGCTCGGAGCGCTGCGTGTCGGGCAGCCGGCCGATGCGGTCGAGAATTTCGCGAACTTCGGTGCTCATAGGAGGGATTATAGCATGAAAAACGGAAAGCGACCGTTCGCTGCGCTCGGGGCGGGCTTGGCGACGGAGAGAGGAAGGGTGAAGGCGGAAGGAACGCGGAGGCGGGAGGATGGAGGATGGAGGATGGAAGAGGGAGTGAGAGTTGGGGTGAGGAGGTGGGAGATTGGGCGGTTGGCAGTTGAGAGGGGGCGGGGTCGCGGGGCGCGGGTCGTGATGCGGCGGATGGATTGGCGGCTACTCGTCTGGCGCCGCGCGAGGACTGGCCGGCGAAGGTGTTTGCCGGTTTTGCAAGTTGGTGCAGTCAGCGGTTGAAGAAACGGTGATCAGCGGAATGGATTGATCAACTGAATCCCGTCGATTTTTCTCGGCGCGCCGATGTCTTCGGTGTAGAGGCGGGTTGCGCCGGCGGCCTGGCAGGCCGAGAATCATGCTGTCCCAATGCGACAGGCTGAAACGCTCCGCCAGGCTCATCGCGCTGTCGAACGTTTCGGCGGTGGGAAGCACGAGCGGAAACACGTGGCGGAATGCCTGGATGTGCTGCGCGAACGCCGCGGGCGTCAACTTTTCCTGATCGGACCAGCGGCGGAGTTGCTGGGCCACTTCGCCGAGCACCTGCCAGAGGAGAATCGTCGGCTCAGTCGAGGCACGCAATTGACCCAACAACTGTTGCGCCACGAGCTGCCTGGCAGGCTCATTGCGATCGACGGAGTACAACAGGACATTCGTGTCAACGGCGTTCATGGAGCTGGTTGCGCGTCAGACGCTCGCCGCCGGAGTTGAAGGTGGAAGTGTTCCAAAGGCGCTGGAGGGTTGCCCACGATTGGTCGCGGCGTGCCGATTCGTCGCCGTCGATGGTTTCCACGACGAGGCGCACCCGCGTGCTCTCGGAGAGAGCGGGTTGCTCATCCGGTTTGAAGACGCCGTCTTTGAATGTCGCCGCCACGACTTGGACCATGGTCTGCGTCCTTTCGGGGGTCAATTATACGCCATCAGGATTGGGAAGGCGATCCTCGGCGGGTGGCCTGAGTGCCGGGGTTCAGGATTCAGGGGCGATGGAGCGGCGATGGAGGAAGGACGGAGGAACAACGGAGGAAGGATGAAGGCGAGACGGGAGGATGGAAGATGAAGGATGGAGGACAATGAGCGAATGACCAATGACCAATGACAATGGGGGTCAGGTTGCGGTGGGCAGATGGAGATTGGGCGGTATGGGCGGTTGGCCGTTGAGAGGGGGCAGGGTCGCGGGGCGCGGGTGGTGATGCGACGGATGGATTGGCGGCTACTCGTCTGGCATGCGGGAGGCATGGTCGGCGAGACGTAAGGTGGTCATCCAGAAAACCGGGCGCGACCATACGCCCAGACGCGGACGACATTGATCCCCATATGAGCCGCCATGCCAATGGGGAGGGCGACGCCGCGGAGATAGACCCACAGGAAAATGGCCAAGGCCGCAAAGGTCACGCGTGGCGGGCACCTTTGAGATGACCAAACGTGATCAGATTCCCCGGGCGGGTTTTGGGGAGCCGGGACGAACACGTGCTGCACGCGTGACCAACTGACGCGAAACGAGCACGACGCCCAGCACCAATATGGCTTGAATGAACGGAGCCGCAACATCGACGTTGTGGTACAGCACGGGGGCGGTCCAAGTGTTCGGTCCGATTTGCTGACGCACAAAGTGAGCCACGTATTGTTGTTCGTGTTGATGCTGGCGAAAAGCCGCAAGAAAGGAAAGCGAAAGATTGTAGCAAAAGTAAGCGGCGAGGAGCAGCAACCCAAGGCTGCGTGCTCGGATGCCACCAATGAGGCAAGTTAAAAGGCCGACAACGACCAATAGGTTCGTAATCCACCAGAACGCGTTCCACATGACAGTCTCCTTCTGAAGCCCGACGGCTACGGCTTGACGCGCCGCATCCAGTAAATCGTGCCGGCGATGAAGGCGACAAACCCCACCACCGTTGTCCAAACCCAGAGAATGTGGTAACAGACGGCGTCAGACCATCCCAAGTTGCTGCTCACGGACATGATCCCGACATATAATGCGATCGCTGCTCCGACCCCAATGCTCGCCGAGATAGCAGGACTCTCAAGAAATGAGCTGCAAAACCACGCCATGCCGAATGCCATGATGGAGATGGTTAGGTCGCTAAGAATGACATCGCCAGGCAATGCGAGTTCGTACTGGTTACAAACACCGATCACCGCGACGTTGATTAGCCAGACCGTGGCCAGACAAGCCGCGATCACAATAAACTTGCTCAACACAATGCGTCCGCGCCTTACCGGCATCATCACCAGGAAGTCCATCGAACAATCGCGCCGTTCCAGGGCGAACGCAATACCGCCGAACACCCCGCTCAGGATGACTGCAAGCCCAAGGTCTATGATGGCGGCACCGCCGATTGCTCCAATTCGTTCTCTTGGCCCCATCGGCACTTGTCGTGCCAGCAGCGAAATGAGCGCAGTGAGATACGGCATCGCCAGCAGGACAAGTCCCCCAATCACAGCCGCCCGGTTGTTCCGCCAATCCTTTTTCAGCAGCTCGATCATACCGCCTCCTTCTGGCCGCGAACGACGTCCTTGAAGAGTTCATCGAGGCTCAGATCTTCCACATCGAGGTGCGAGATCTGGTTGTTTCCTTGCACGAATGCCGCCTTCTCGGTCGAGAAGTCGCCGACGGTGATCAGCCACTCGCGCCGCGCACCTGCTGCCAGATGTGGCCCGGCGGCAGCTTCTGCGGTTTGCTGCCGTCGCTCAGCACCGCCCGAATGCGCTTGGTCCGATCCAGAAGCCGATCGACCTTTTCGTGCAGCAGCAGCCGCCCGTTGTGGATCAGCCCCACGCTGTCGGCCAGACGCTGCACATCCTGCATGTTGTGTGAGGAAAACAGCACCGTCTGCCCGCGCTCGCCCGTTACCGCCAGCACGCCTTCCAGGAACTCTTCGCGGGCCAGCGAATCCATCCCTCCGGTCGGTTCGTCCAGAATCAGCACCGGCGGATCGTGACAGATCGCCAGCAGCAGGGAGAGCTTGGCTCCCTGACCCTTGGAGAGGTGCTTGGCGCGTTGCTGGGGCTTCAGCTCGAACATCTTCAGCAGTTCTTCGCAGCGATGATCGTTCCACCTCGGATAAAACGACCGGGCGAAGCGAATCGCCTGCTCCACCCGCATCCACGGATAGACCGTCGGCTGGTCAGGCACGTAGCCGACCCGTGGCTTGATTGCGTCCCGGCACGCCGGAACCTTTATCCCCCCGATCTGGATCCGCCCGGTGTGGGGTGGCAGCAGGCCGACCATCATACGAATCGCAGTCGTCTTGCCGGCGCCGTTCTGGCCGATGAATCCGAAGGTCGTCCCGCGCGCACCCGGAGCACCAGATCATCGACCGCGACCGTGCGCCCAAATCGCCTGGTTACGTGGTCAAGCTCGATCGGAAATTCGAGATTTGCATCGCTCATATCGCCTCACTTGCCCGCGTCGTTCCACGTCTCGCGATAAAGCCTGTCGATCGGCGGCCGGTTCAAACCTGCGGCCTGTCCGGTTGCGATCCCCTGGGCAAACGTCTGGCGGACGGCTTCGATCACGCCATCCTTGGCTGCCGCCTTCGAGTCTGCCGTCACGACCATCCCCGTCCCCTTTTTCCCAACGATCAATCCTTCGCGCTCGAGCAGTTCGTACGCCCTCTGCACGGTGTTGGGGTTGACCAGGAGCATCATCGCCTGGGCTCGCACGGACGGGATCAGGTCCCCTTCGCGATAAATGCCGGCGGCGACCTCGCTGCGGATGCCCTCGGCGATCTGCTGGAAAATCGGAAGACGGCTGGCGGGGTCGAGTCGCATAGTGTATTATATAACTAATACAGTAATACGGCGAGTGCCTTGCGTCAACTGAAAATTCTATAGGGGCGACGCCTGCGTTGCGGCGGTGATTCTCGAAGGGCGCCTTGGGCCGCTTTGCCGGTGCGACAAATTGTCATGTTCGGACCACCAAGTCGTCATATGAGGCAAAAACCGGGTTGGGGGAGGGGTGGGGAGGGTACGGTACTACAACGGTGAGAGTACGGTGTGGGCCGGGAGGAGATTTGGGCGCAACATGGGAGCGTAATGTCCTCTGTTGGGATGTTTTACGGACGGGCTTAGGGTCGTTTTGGGTGGATAAGATGGGCCGTGCCCGTGCTCGCAGGACGGCGTTCAACCCCGGCCGTCGAAAGGCGTAGCCGAAGCGTTCAAGAGGCCCTTTACGGACGGTATGAAGGGGAACGGGGAAATGGGGGTTGCCGATTGAACGCGCTGGCAGAACGACGGGGCCGTTTATATGAGGGGGCCGGCGGTTGAGGTGTTCAGGAGGGATTGGGTGGGGTAGGATAGCACCGCGCGCGAGCTACACCCGATGTTGACGAATTAGCAGCGGTCCGGGATCAAGAGGTTTGCGTGAATCTTCAGATCGTCGAAGGGGATTTGCTCGATCAGGACACCGAGGTAATCGTCAACGCGTGGAATCGCAACATCATACCGTGGTGGCTTCTGTTGCCGCAGGGTGTTTCAGGGGCCATCAAGAAGTGCGCCGGAATTGCTCCGTTCCGTGAACTCGGGAGAAAGGGGCCAATTCCGCTTGGGGGCGCGGTCGAGACGAATGCGGGAAGGCTGCCGTACAAGGCAATCATTCATGTGGCCGGGATCAGCATGCTCTGGCGATCATCCGAGAAATCCATTCGCCTGTCGGTTCAGAATGCAGTGCAGTTGGCGAAAGAGAGGGGATATCGGTCAATCGCGTTTCCGTTAATTGGCGCAGGAACAGGCGGCACCAAGGAAAATCGGGTGCTCGCCATAATGCAGGATGCGTTCGGGGCGGTGGATTACGATGGCGAGATTCGGATCGTGCGGTATCGGAGAAACCGAGTCAGGCGGCGCTGATTACGTCTACCGGTTTTCCCTGTTTGACTTGGCCCAACCTGCCGATAGGATCTTTGGCAGACGAGGAAAACCCCCATGCGGCGGATTGGTGTGATTCGAATGATTACCAGGAGCTACAGCAGTTAGCCGCGGTTTAGGGACAGTTTACGATGATCAACCCTGAGGCCGAGGCTTCGGGGTTTTTTGTTGGATGGTGACGGTTTGGGAAATCTGGTAGGGGCGACGCATGCGTCGCGGAAATTGAGAAATCGCCGCGAGGCAGGCCTCGCCTCTACAGAGGGTAGGCGGACAGAACGGAAGCATGGACAGCGGTACGTCACAAGTTGTAAACGGTCATCCCGAGCGGGCGGCGGAGGCGCCGCTGGTGGAACTGCTGCGCCTGGCGGGGCCGACGGTGCTGCAGATGGCATCCTACACGCTGATGCAGTTCATCGACACGTACTTGCTGGCACGGCTGGGGGTGCTCGATGCGGCGGCGGGGGCGATGAGCGGGCTGTTCGCCTTCGCCATGATCTGCTTCGGCATCGGCGTGCTGCAACTGGTCAATACGCTGGCGAGCCAGAACTATGGGCGGGGGGAGTTTGGCCATTGCGGAAGGTATCTGTGGCAGGGGGTGTGGTTCGGGTTGATCTGGTGCTGGCGCTGGTGCCGCTGATTCCGCTGGCGCGGCCGTTGTTTGGGGCCATGGGGCATGAGCCGAATCTGGCGCACCTCGAAGCGGTGTATCTCCAGATCGTGTTGATCTCGGCGTTCCCGAAGATGGTGGGGACGGCGTTCGGGCAGTTTCTGCTGGCGGTGAACCGGCCGGGCGTGGTGTTTGCCTCCGCGGCGGTCGGTGTGGGCGTCAACCTGGTGGCGGCGTACGGGCTGGTGCTGGGGCGGCTGGGACTGCCGTGCTGGGGGATCGTGGGCTCGGGCTGGGCGCAGAACATCGGCGTGACGGTGGAGACGCTGGTGCTGGTGGTCTTTGCGATGCGGCCGTGGATCCGGCGGAAGTTCAATTCGCTGGATTGGCGGCCGCGAACCGAGGCGTTTGTGACGCTGCTCAAAGTCGGCTGGCCGTCGGGTTTGCAGTTCGTGGTGGACGTGCTGGCCTGGGCGATGTTCTCGATGGTGGTGATGAACCGGGCCGGCGAGGCCGCGATGGAGGCGAATGTCTTCACCTTCCGCTTCATGAGCGTCAGCTTCATGCCGGCGCTGGGGATCGGGACGGCGATCACGGCGCTGGTGGGGAGGTACATCGGGCGCGGCCGGCCGGATCTGGCGATTCACCGGGCCAATCTCGGGTTCAAGCTCAATGCGGCTTACATGGTGAGCTGTGGGCTGGTGTTTTATTTCTGGCGGCACGAGTTGATGCGGCTGTTCACCAACGACCCGCAGGTGCTGAACATCGGCGGGATGCTGCTCATCTTCGCGGCGCTGTATCAGTTTGCCGATGCGGTTTACTGCACGTATGCCGGCGCGCTCCGCGGCGCGGGCGATACGCTTGTCCCGGCGGTGGCGACGGCGGTGCTGAACTGGAGCATCTCGGTCGGCCTGGGCTGGCTGCTGGTGATCGTCGAGCCGCGGTGGGGCGCGGCAGGGCCGTGGGCGATGGCAACGGTGTACGGGTTTACGCTGAGCACGTTCATTTACCTGAGGTTTCGGCGGGGCGGGTGGAAGCGCATTCGGTTGGAAGGGCAAACGGAGTTCGATAGAGTACCCGGCGTTGTACAGCCGGCGGGGTGAGGCCCTCACCCCTGCCCTCTCCTATAAAGGCGACGCCTCTGCGTCGCGGTTGCTGGAAAGCCGCGACGCAGGCGTCGCCTCTACAAAGCGGCATCGGACGAGATGATGAATATGCAAAGCGATCAGAAGAAGAGTTACAAAGAGACGCTGAACCTGCCGCAGACGCAGTTTCCGATGGCGGCGAAGCTGGTGGAGAACGAGCCGGCGCGCTTAAAGAGGTGGCAGGAGGGGCGGCTGTACGGGAAGATCCTGACGGCGCGGGCCAATGCGCCCAAGTGGGTGCTGCACGATGGGCCGCCGTTTGCCAACGGGGACATCCACATCGGGCACCTGATCAACAAGACGCTCAAGGACGTGGTGCTGCGCTTCAAGACGATGCAGGGTTTTCAGACGCCGTACGTGCCGGGGTGGGACTGTCACGGGTTGCCGATCGAGCACAAGATCCAGCAGGAGCTGGGGCCAAAGATCAGGCAGATGGCGGTTGTCGAGATCCGCAAGAAATGTTTTGAATATGCCCAGAAGTACGCGCAGGTGCAGAGCGAGCAGTTCCAGCGCCTGGGGATACTCGGCGAATGGGGCGATCCGTACCTGACGATGAAGCCGCAGTATGAGGGGGAGATCCTCGAGGTCTTTGCCCGCGTGGTCGAGGCGCAGCTGGTGTACAAGCAGCTTAAGCCGGTGCACTGGTCGATCGCGAACCAGACGGCGCTGGCCGATGCGGAGCTCGAGTACCAGGACGTGGAGGATCAGAGCGTCTTCGTCGAGTTCGAGGCCGCCAATCCGGGCATGGTCAAGGGCAAGTTCGATCTTCGGGTCAATGCGAGGGTGAACTTCCTGATCTGGACGACCACGCCCTGGACGCTGCCGGCGAACCTGGCGATCGCGGTGCATCCGGAAGTCGAGTACGCGTTCGTGCAGTTCGAGCGCGAGGGTCAGACGCATATCGACGTGATGGCGAACCCGCTGGTGCAGCAGGTGCTGGCCAAGGCGAAGGTCGAGTCGCCGAACGTGCTCAAAACGGTGCTGGGGCGAGAACTGGTGGGGCTGGAATATCGGCATCCGTTCATGGAGCGCGTGTCGAAGGTGGTGCACGCGCAGTACGTGACGACGACGGATGGGACGGGGCTGGTGCATACCGCGCCGGGACACGGCGAGGAGGACTATCACACGGGGATCAACAACGGGCTGGAGATCTATTGCCCGGTGCTGGCCAACGGGCGGTTTGATTCGACGGTGCCGAATTGGCTCAGCGGGCTGACGGTGTGGGAGGCGAATCCGCAGGTGATCGAGAAGCTGAAGGAGCTTGGGGTGCTTTTGGCGCGGGAGACGATCCGGCACAGTTACCCGCACGATTGGCGGAGCAAGACGCCGACGATTTTCCGGGCGACGGAGCAGTGGTTCATCGCGCTGGATAAGCCGTTCGTGCCGGCGGGAAGCCCAGTAGGGGCGACGCATGCGTCGCGGTTGCCGGGAACCCGCGACGCAGGCGTCGCCTCTACAAATGCGAGGGAGAAGTCGCTGCGCGAGCGGGCGCTGGAGGCGGCGCGGCAGGGGTTGGGATTTGTGCCGGAGTGGGGGCGGGCACGGCTGGTCGGGATGCTCGAATCGCGGCCGGACTGGTGTATCTCGCGGCAGCGGGCGTGGGGGATGCCGATTCCCGTGTTCTACAACGAGGAGGGGCAGGCGCTGCTCACGCCCGCGAGCGTCGCGCGGTGGCGAAGCGGTTCTGTGAGAAGGGTTCGGATGTGTGGTTCACCGAGGAGCCGGCGGAGTTGCTGGGCAGCGACTTTGCATACCCCGCGGGCTTTGAGCCGACGAAGCTGCGCAAGGAGAAGGACATCTTCGATGTCTGGTTCGAATCCGGCAGCTCGTGGTGTGCGGTGTTGCAATGCCGGTCTTACCTGAAATATCCGGCGGACCTTTACCTGGAAGGCTCCGACCAGCATCGCGGCTGGTTCCAGCTTTCCATGCTCAACGCACTGATGGTGACGGGGCAGGCGCCGTTCAAGCAGGTGCTGACGCACGGCTTTGTCGTGAAGCCCGATGGCACGAAGGTCAGCAAGAGCGACAAGGAGTACGTCACCGCCACGCAGGAAGTGAACCGTCACGGGGCGGATCTTCTGCGGCTGTGGTGCTGCTCGGTCGATTACCAGAACGACATCCCCGTCTCGCCGCAGGTGATCAAGGAATTCGGCGACAAGTACCGCAAGATCCGCAACACCGTCCGCTATCTGCTGAGCAATCTGTATGACTTCGACCCATCGAAGCACGCGCAGGAGGTGCCGGGCAACTCGCTCGATGGCTGGGCGATGAATCAACTGGATGAGCTGATTCGCGATGTGACGGCCGCATACGAGGCCTATCAGCCTGCACAAGGTGTTCCGCCTGCTGCACGATTTCTGCGCGGTGCAGATCAGCGCGATCTATGGCAACGCGATGAAGGACCGACTTTATTGCGAAGCACCGGATGCGCCGTTGCGACGGCGCAGCCAGACGGTCATGCACCGAATCGTGACGGCGCTGGTGAAGCTGCTGGCGCCGATGCTGGTCTTCACGGCGGACGAGGCGTGGGAATACATCACGCACAAGCCGGCGGAGGAGCGCGACCTGGCGAGCGTGCATTTGTCGCTCTTGCCCAGGCAATCGGCGGCAAAGCCCACAGACGAGCAGAAACACGAGTGGGAGCTTTTGATGTCGCTTCGCGACTCGGCGCTGCTTCAGCTCGACCAGCTGAAAAAAGAAGCAGGATTGAATAAAGCGCTCGATGCGGAAGTGGTGTACTACATTGAGGACGACGCCTTGCGACAGCGGTTGCAGTCGTATGGCGTGGATCTTGAAGACCTCGTTGGCGCCGGGTTCTACAGCTTCGCCGAGAAAGATGCTCAAGGCCCGGCCGTCGTGAAGGTTATGGACAGGCGATCGACCTATTCGGCGTGCGCCAGAAGCTGGAAGCGCCGGCCGGATGTCGGCAGCGATCAGCAGTATCCGGATTTGAGCGCCCGCGATGCCGCGGTCGTCCGGGATACGCAAAAGACGGATTAATCACCGGTGGTCGCTGAATTCTATCTGTGAAATCAGTGCCCCATTGGTGGCGAAAAGACTGCTTTGTAGTTCAATTTCCAAGGATGGCTATGAGCGAACCGGTGAAACTGGCGGTGCTGGCAAGCGGGGAGGGAACGACGCTGCAGAATCTAATCGATCTGATCCAGGCCGGGCGGCTCAATGCGCAGATCGTCGTGGTGGTGGCGTCGCGCCCGGAGATCGGGGCGATTAAGCGCGCGGCGGCCGCGAAGCTGATGAACTTCGTGGTGCAGCCGGAGATGCACAAATCGGCCGGCCAGGTCAGCGAGAAAATCTTCGCCTTGTGCGATGACGCCGGGGCGGAGCTGGTCTGCCTGGCGGGGTGGTTGTCGCTGCTGGAGATCCCCCAGCGTTACCAGGGTCGAGTGATGAACATCCATCCGGCCCTGCTGCCCTCGCCCTTCGGCGGGAAGGGGATGTACGGCCCGCGCGTGCACGAGGCCGTGCTGCAATACGGCGTGAAGGTCAGCGGCTGCACGGTTCATTTTGTGGACAAGGAGTACGACAACGGGCCGATCATCGTGCAGAAGTGCTGCGCGGTGCAGGAAGACGACACGCCCGCGGCGCTGGCGGCGCGCGTGGCGGAGCTGGAGCGTGCCGCCTATCCCGAGGCGATCGAGCTGTTCAGCGAGATGCGACTGCGGGTTGAGGGGAGGCGGGTTCGGATACTGGCTGCGGCGGAAGCAACCTGACGTTGGCCAGAAGGGGGAAGCCATGGATCTCACACCCCAGTGAGTCGAGCCAGTCTGCCGTGTGGTGGTTGCAGTTGTCGATCAGCGAGTAAGGCGCGTCGCTGCGCACGCATTCCATCTTGGCGGATTTGCTGTAGGTTTCGGTGGCGGCACGACTGGCGTATTGCTGGTCGAGCAAGTGCGTCAGCGCCAGGGCGCGGCGGCGGTTGACATGCAATACCTCGATGCCATTGGCCTTTGCCTCGCGCTTCAGTGAGGCAGGATCCTGGTGACCGGAAAAATCACGTCTGCCGAGCGTTGATCCGGTTGAGCAGAACATCGCACGCAGGGCATCCCACGCCTGTGTGTGGCCGCGGGCAAACCAGTCCCAGTCCGCGATCGTATATTCGCGAAGCCGGCCATCGGCCTCGGGCAGGACCAGGCTTGTGTGGATGCCGTAGGTGAGGAGATAGATTTTGGTTCCGTCGCCCGGCACGACCGGGGGCGGGCGGACGCTCCATCCGCATCCGGCGGCGCACGTCAGCAGCACGCCTGGCATGAGCAGCACGGCGAATTGCTGCACCCCATTTTGCATGTCACCTACCGTCGTCGACGCAGAACGTAGGGATCAAGGCTGAAATTTCCTGTTCCGGTGAAAAAGAGCCCAATGGTCAGGCCAAGCATGACGAGGTTGGGGTGGGGGATGACGGTTCCGGGGGCCGCGACGGGGCCGGTGATGGCGATGACGATGCTGATCAGAATCAGCGACATGATCAGTGCCGCAAAGCGCCCGGCGAGGCCCAGGAGCAGCAGCGTTCCCATCAACATCTCCGTCCACGGCAGCGCATAGAGATAGGCATGGCCGAGCATCGGCGGGATCATGTGCGGGACCTTGGCGGCGTTTTCGGCCACGAATTGGCCAACGCCCAACGTGCCGACTTTCCACCAGCCGGCGAGAATGAACGTGACGGCGATGGGGATGCGCTCGATGAGCAGTCCGAGGGAGGCCAGAGGCAGCGGCTTTTTGGCGGTGGGTGGCCGGGTGGCGGTGGTCATTGTCCAAGTTCCTTTCCGCGGTGTTCGGCTGCCTTGATAGCATCGACCATAATGCCCGGCCAGCTTTGGCTTTCGAGGTGGGTGATGGCCGCCTGCGTCGTTCCGCCGGGGCTGGTGACTTTGCGGCGTAGGGCTTCGGGGGATTGGTTCGATTGGGTAAGCATCTTCGCGGCGCCGGCGGCGGTTTTGATGGCAAGCTGTGACGCCTGTTCGGGTGAGAGGCCCAGCTCCACGGCCGCATTGATCATCTGCTCGACCAGGAAAAAGACGTACGCGGGGCCGGAGCCGCTGACGGCCGTGACGGCGTCCATCTTGTCCTCGCTGACTTCGATGACGTCGGCGGCGGATTCAAAGATGTTGCGCGCGGCGTCGATATCGGATGGGCTTGCGCAGCTTCCCCTAGCCAGCGCTACCATTCCTTCGCCAACGAGCATGGGGGTATTGGGCATGGCCCGCACCACACGGAAGCGTCCGCGCGGGCCGAGGTGACGCTCGATGTAGGCGGTGCCGATGCCGGCGGCGATGGAGAGAATCAGCGCCTCGGGACGGATGACCGAACCGATCCCCGCCAGGGCCACTTGCATCTGCTGGGGTTTGACGCTTAACAGCAGCGTGTGAGCATCGCGGGCCGCCTCCAGATTGTCGGCGACCGTTTTGATCTTGAACTGCTGCTCGAAGAGTGCGCGGCGCTGGGGGACGAGGTCGGCGGCGACGATCTGCTCGGGGCGGAAGACGTTCTGGGAAAGGACGCCGTGGACAATCGCCTCGGCCATGTTGCCGGCGCCGATGATCGCGAGCTCATAAGCCATGAGAACAAGTGTATCCCGACGAAGCGATATCGTCGCGTGATTAGGCCCGCCCGGCGGGATCACCGAACGATCCGCGACCGTAAGGGTGCGGTTTTCGGTCGTTTTTGTCACCGTGACAGGCGCCGCCGGAGGTCTTATCATCAAGGCAACTATGTTGCCGCGCCGGTTGTATCTGGATAATTCCGCCACCAGTTTTCCCAAGCCCGTCTGCGTGCTGGAGGCGATGACGCGGTACGCCAACGAACTGGGGGCCAGTGCTGGTCGCGGCGCGTATTTCGAAGCGGTCGAGACGGGCCGGCTGATGAGCGAATGCCGGGAGCGGTTGAATAAGCTGTTTCATGGCGAGCAGGCCGAGCACTGGATCTTCACGCTTAACTGCACCGATTCACTGAATCTCGCGATCAAGGGGTTGGTCTCCCATGCGGCGGGACATTCCCAAACAAAACCCCACGCGATCTGCACGCACATTGATCACAACTCAATCTTGAGGCCCCTTAACGCGCTGTGCGATGCGGGCGTGGTTATGCAGACGCGCGTGCCCGTCGATGGACAGAGCGGTCTGGTCGATCCCGATGACATCCGCCGGGAGATTCGCTCCAACACGCGATTGATTGCGATCACGCACGTGAGCAACGTGACGGGAACGGTGCAGCCGATTCGCGAGATCGGGCGCATGCGCGCGCGAACGCGGAATTCCCTTCGTCGTGGATGCGGCGCAGTCGGTGGGACATCTGCCGATCGATGTGCAGGCGGACTGCATCGACCTGCTCGCGGCGCCAGGCCACAAGGGATTGCTCGGGCCACTGGGGACGGGTGTGCTCTATGTTCGTCCGGGCATTGAGAAGATACTCGATACCGTCTGCGAAGGCGGGACCGGGTCGGTGAGCGAGAACGACCGGCAGCCGGATTTCATGCCGGACAAGTACGAAGCCGGCTCGCACAACGCGGTCGGGATCATCGGGCTCTTGGCGGGTGTCGAGTGGATCCTGTCGCGCGGCATCAACAGCATCCATCGGCATGAGATGGAATTGGTGGGAACGTTCCTCGAAGGCGTGAGCAATATCGAGGGGCTCAAGTACTATGGCCCGCAGGGGGTGAAGGACCGTGTCGGCGTCTTCAGTGTCTCGGCCGAGGGGTTCTCGCCGGTCGAGCTTTCCAAGGCGCTGGAAGAGAAGTTCGGGATTCTTACCCGGCCGGGATTGCACTGTGCGCCGCTGGCACACGAGACGATCGGAACCACGGCGCTGGGCGGCACGACGCGGTTCAGCTTCGGGCCGTTCCTTACGCCGCAGGACATCGATTTTGCGACGAACGCGCTGGCGGATGTGATTTCTGCAGGGGCGGGTCTCAGACCCGCCCTTGATGCCCGAGCCTGAGCAGGGCGGGTCTGAGACCCGCCCCTACGAGCAGCCCAATTTCGCGAGCTCCGCTTCGGCCTCTGCAAGCTGGTCACGTGTCTGCTGAACAAGATGGGCGGGAGCCTTTTGCGCATAGGATGGATTGGCCAGGCGCCCCTGTAGCGCGGCGATTTGCTTCTTGAGCTCCTCGCATCGCCTGGCGTTTCGCTGGGCATCGGCGGCCTTGTCCACGAGGCCCTCGACGAAGATCTCCGCGCCGGCGGCCAGGGCCCGTGTGGAATCCGAGGGCGGCTTGGCGTCCGGGCCGGCCTGCTTGAGCGTGCAGGTGGCCAATAGCTCGAGCATTTCCTGGTTCTCCTGGATTGGCTTGGCGGTCCGGGCATCCGCGAGAATGGAGATGGTCACCGATCGCTTCGGATCGACCTTGTACTGATTTCGCAGGTTGCGGATCGTCGCGATGATTTCCTGGAGTTGGGAAAACGTCTGCTCGGTTTCGTCTGATGGTTTTCCGCAGGTGGGGAATTTTGCCTTGATCAGACGCTTGCCCGGCGGGCATTCCAACTGCCCGGGCAGGCCGCGCTGCGGGCGGATTTCGTTGAGCTTCCACCAGATGAATTCCGTGATGAAGGGGATCATCGGGTGCATCAGGCGCAATGAGCCGTCGAGGACGGCGGCCAGGACGCTCGCCGTCTGGGGGGCACGCTTCGGGTCCTTCATCGCCGGCTTGATCGCTTCGAGATACCAGTCGCACAGGTCGCCCCAGAAAAAGTCGTAGCAGCTCTTGGCGTAGGCGTCGAAACGATAGGTGGAAAGGGCGGCCGTGGCGTCGGCGACGGTGCGGGCAAAGCGCGAGAGGATCCAGCGGTCGGGTAGGGGCGAGGCCTGCCTCGCGGTATCCTCCGGTTTTTCCCGCGACGCGGGCGTCGCCTCTACAGAAGCCAGGTTCATCAGGGCGAAGCGGGTTGCGTTCCAGATCTTGTTGCAGAAGTTCCGGCCGTTATCGAACTTCGGACTGGTGTTCCTGCCGGTCTTCGCGTCCTTCTCCACGGGCATGCGCACATCCTGCGTGTGCGTGGTCATGGCGCAGAGCGTGTAGCGCATGGCATCGGCCCCGTGGGATTCGATGATGTCCACCGGGTCCACGCCATTGCCCAGGCTCTTGCTCATCTTGCGGCCTTCGCCGTCCTGGATCATCGCGTGGACGAAGACGTCGTAAAACGGGAGCCGGCCGCGGAAGTAGAGGTTGAACATCGTCATCCGCGAGACCCACAGCGTGATGATCTCACGGGCGGTGCAGAGGACGCTCGTGGGGTTCCATTTCTCGAGCGTGGGCGTCTGATCGGGCCACCCCATCGTGGAGAGCGGCCAGAGGCCGGAGCTGAACCAAGTGTCGAGGACGTCGGGGTCTTGACGAAATCCAAGTTTATCGAGGATTGGTTCGGCGGTTCTCTGTGCGACTTCGTCTGCCAAGCAAATGTATCGAAGTTCCAAGCCACAGTTCTCTCGTGGCATTCCTTGTTTGGGCTGCCATATGAGTCGGTTGTCGCGATCTAGATGGAAGAAGAGAACCTGAAGCTCCTGCTCGCTTGCGTGCTGCGCCTTGCTCTGATCAACACAATGCCACACCGGTATCCGATGCCCCCACCATAGCTGGCGGCTGATGCACCAGTCGCGGATATTCTCGTGCCAGGCTTCGTAGGTTTTGGTGTAGCGCTCGGGCACGATCTTCATCTTGCCTTCCCAATCCGCAAACGAGCCGCGACCGTGAGGGAGCGGTGGTTGCGTAAAGGATGAACCGCTTGCTGACGGTCGCGGCTCGTACGCACCTTTTGAGTTCGGCGGGCGCGATTCATCCACGAGCCCGCGTCGATCTGTCGGTGCTGGCTCCATGGAACTGCCCTGTCGGTCCACGACGTAATCACATGCCGCTTTCACCTCAGCTTCGTCGTTCAGGTATCGCGTGCTCCCATGCCGCGTCCAGACACGCTGCTCTTCCGAAGCCAGCTTGTTTTCGCGCAGCCGCCGCGTCGCGTACGACTTGAAGTCGTTCATCACCTTTTCCGGTGTCACTTCGGCATGTACCACGGCATGAACGTGATTGCTGCGGACGTGCAGTGCCAGGAGCGACCACCCGCGATGCGTGCACACCTCCTCGATCGTCTGCTGAACAATTCGCCGCTGCGGCTCATCGAGGACAATCGGTGGTTGCTTGAGCGAATCAAACTCGCGGTGCTCTCGCTGTTCATCGCCGATCAGATAAGGCGTACCCGGGATATTGTGCAGTCTATCGGATGAACCGCGCACATCGCCGTGGAGCCAGGTGCCGTAGCAAGTGAAGGTGATGAAGTAGACGGGTAGGGAGAGGGGGATCTCCGCTCCCTCACGGTCGCGGCTCGTTGAATCGTTCGCGGGGGTACGCGTCGCGCGGGGCGCTAAGCCGGCGAGGGAATTCCTGGGGATTTCCGTGCCTTCCACCTTGCCAATGTCCGGAAGCGACGGGATCTGCTTGGTCGTCGCGACGTACCACTGATCGCTGAGATACGGCTCGATCGGCACGTGCGAGCGATAGGAATGACCCACGCTGTGGCGGTAGGGCTTGATCTCGTCCAGCAGTTTTTCCTGGCGGAACCATTCGACGATGGCCTGGCGGGCCTCGAAGCGGTCCATGCCCAGCAGGTTGCGAAGCTCCTCATCGCCGCGGGCAAAGTCGTCGGCGGGCCAGCCGTGGTCCTTGCTGATGGTCGCGGTGGGCGAAAAGACGTTGATGATCGGCAGCTTCTGCCGCTGGCCGATGTCGTAGTCGTTGGGATCGTGCGCCGGCGTCACCTTGAGGAAGCCGGTTGCAAACTGGGCCTTGGCGTCCTGAGAGTTGGGATCGGGCAGGACGACGTAATCGTCCTCGATGATCGGGATCGGGCGGTTGACGATCGGCAGCAGCACTTTCTTTCCCCGCAGCGCCGCCGCCCGTGGGTCCTTCGGATTGATCGCCACTGCGGTGTCGCCCAGCATCGTTTCCGGCCGCGTTGTCGCGACGGTGACGTGGCCTGAGCCATCTTCGAGCGGATAGCGCAGATAGTAGAAATGCCCGTCGATCTCCTCCATTTCCACTTCATCATCGGCCAGCGCCGTCTGGGTCACCGGGTCCCAGTTCACCAGGCGTTTGCCGCGGTAGATCAGGCCGTCTTTGAACAACCGGAAGAAGGCTTCGCGCACCGCCTTGGCGCGGGTGTCGTCCATCGTGAACGCCTGACGCTCCCAGTCGCAACTGCACCCCATGCGCTTGAGCTGATCGGTGATGCGCTTCTCGTATTCATCTTTCCAGGCCTGGATTTTCTGCACGAACTGGTCGCGGGCAAAATCCGTCCGCCGCTTGCCTTCCTCGGCCAGCACGCGCTTCTCCACGACCGTTTGCGTCGCAATGCCGGCGTGATCGGTACCGGGAAACCAGCAGGTATTGTCCCCTTTCATCCGGTGCCAGCGGGCGAGGATGTCCTGGAGCGTGTTGTTCAGCGCATGGCCCAGGTGCAATGCCGCCGTCACATTGGGCGGGGGAATGACGATCGAATACGCCTCCCCCGGCTCCGTCGGTTCGGCATGAAACAGGTTCTCGTCCAGCCACGCCTGGTCGGCGGCGGGCTCCACGGTCGAAGGGTCGTATGCTTTGGGAAGATCGGTGCTCATAACAGGTCCTTACGGACAAAAAAGCTGGCAATTTGATGGAAACGGGGATGCTACGGGGAAGGGGTCACAGCGGCAAACCGCCGCAGGACCCTATCGTACGACGACCGGAATGGTCAGGCGGGCGTTCATCGGTACGATAGGATTATCGGCACAAATGGGTCGCCGGGCAAGCGCATTGATATGAAAGAGGTTGTCACGCTATATCGCGCGGGGCGGTTGCAGGAGGCCGATCAGGCCGCGCGTCATGCCCTGGCGAAGGACCCCAAAAACATCCAGTTGATGAACCTGCTCGGCGCCATCGCTCACGATGTCGGGCGCAACGACTTGGCCGTGCAGTGGTACGAGCGGGCAATCCGTGTCGATCCATCGCAGTGGATGCTCTACAACAACCTTGGCGAAACCTATCGCGCCATGGCCCAGGGGGATCTGGCGATTTCGGCCTACCAGGCGGCGATCCAGCGCCAGCCGCAAGCACCCGAGCCGCGCAACAATCTGGCGATCGTGCTGACGATCCAGGGGCACATCGATGCTGCCATGGCAGTGTGGCGAGAGGTGCTGGAAATGCAGCCGGATAACGCCCTGGCCGCCAATAATCTCGGCAACGCCCACCTAGACCGCGGAGAGGCGGAAGAGGGTGCACAATGGCACCGCCGAGCCATTGAGATCGATCCCACATTCGCCCGGGCGCACAGCAATCTGCTGCGCGATTTGCAGTACTTGCCGGGCACGACACCCCGGCAGCTGCTCGAGGAGCATCGCGCCTGGTGGCGGCTTCACGGTACGCCGTCGGCTCCCGCCGAGCGAGTCTATCCCAACGTTGCGGACCCCGATCGGCCGCTGCGCATCGGCTGGGTCTCCGGCGACTTTCGCGAGCATTCGGTTGCTTACTTTCTCGAACCCATCTTCGAGCGGCACGACCGGGCAGCGTTTCAGTTTGTCGCGTACTCCTGCGTTCCGGCAGAGGACAGCTTTACCGCGCGCTTTAAGGCTCACGCCGAGCAATGGCGCTCCATCATCGGCCTGCGCCTGGAGCTGGTCGATCGGCAGATTCGCGGCGATGGGATCGACATTTTGGTCGATCTGGGCGGCCATACCGCGGGCCAGCGCGCTCCGCTGTTTGCCTTCGCGCCCGCGCCGGTCCAGGTCAGTTATCTGGGTTATGCTTCGACCACCGGGATCGAAACGATTGATTATCGCATGACCGACAGCGCATCGGATCCCCCTGGAGAATGCGAAAGCCATTACACCGAAAAGCTGGTGCGGCTGCCGCGCTGCGCCTGGTGCTATCGCCCGATGGCCCATGCGCCGGCGGTTTCTTCTCTGCCGGCCAGGAGAAACGGCTACATCACCTTCGGCTCGTTCAATCACTTTTCCAAGGTCAATGCGAATGTCACCGCAGCCTGGGCGCAGATTCTTGGTCGCGTTCCCAACGCTCGGCTGCTCCTGAAGGCCAACGGCCTGGGTGAGGCGAGCATCCAGGAGCGCGTGCGGGCAACGTTCCAATCCGCAGGCATCGCATGCGATCGCATCATCATGGCGGGCCGCGAACCCACTGCGCCGGAGCACCTGGGCCGCTACGGCGAGATCGACATTGCCCTGGATACGTTTCCCTACAACGGGACGACGACCACCTGCGAAGCGCTGTGGATGGGCGTGCCCGTTGTCGCGCTTGCGGGGGCCGAGCACCGCAGCCGCGTGGGCGTCAGCCTGCTCTCGGCGCTGGGGCTTGAACGCCTGATCGGCAAGGGCATCGACGATTACGTGCGAATTGCCGCGGAACTCGCCGGCAGCCTCAATGAACTGGCCGAACTTCGCGCAGCTTGCGCGATGTGATCGAGAGAAGTCCGCTGCGAGATGAGGGGGGCTTTACGCGCGACTTTGAGACCTGCCTTCGGCAAATGTGGCGCGGGTGGTGCGATGGTCGCCCGCGCTCAAGATGATCACCCGCCGATCTGGCTCATCTGTCGATTCCCGTGGCCCGAGTGCACGTCCGGCTTCAGTCGCACGCATTCGGTCATCGCCTCGGCGACGAGCCGTTGGCGAACGCGCTCCTCGCTGGTTGCCCGCAGGACCGGCAGCACATTGACCTCGCCGCCTTCAAACAGGCACGACCGCAGCACACCCTCGGCCGTCAACCGCAGCCGGTTGCAGGTTGCACAGAACGGGGCCGACATGGCGCTGATGAAGCCAATCCTTCCGCGCGGGCAGGCATCGGGCAGTCGATAAACGATCGCCGGCCCGACGCCCGGCTCCAGTTGCCGGTCCAGCGGTTGGAGCCTGCCCAGTTCGCTTTCGATCCGCTCTCGAACCTCCGTCTCGGCAATGAACGAATCCGTCCCGCGGTCCTGCGCCCCGCATCCGCCGGCAGGTCCTCGCTCAGAGTCGGCGATGCGCGAGTGGCCGCTGGTTTCAACCGGATGCATCAGTGCTGCATCCCCCAGCGGCATGTATTCGATGAAGCGCACCGTCAGCGGCCGGCTCAGCGTGAGACGCGCGAAGTCTGAAAACTCGTCGTCGTTGCGATGCCGCATGGTCACGCAGTTGATCTTGACCGATGCGAATCCCGCTTCTTCGCAGCGCTCGAGCCCTCGCATCACCGTTGGCAGATCGCCGGTCCGGGTGATCGCGCGAAACCGATCCGGCCGCAGGCTGTCGATGCTCACGGTGATCCGGTCCAGCCCCGACTCGCGCAAAGGGTGCGCCAGCCCCTCAAGGAGCATGCCGTTGGTCGTCAGCGACAGATCCTCAATCCCATCCAGCCGTCGGAGCATGCGAACCAGGTCCACCAGTCCGTAGCGCACCGTCGGCTCGCCGCCGGTCAGCTTGAAGCGCCGGATCCCGTGCACCTCGATTGCCGCCCGGACGACGTCGCGGATCTCCTCATAGCTGAGGATCGCATCGCGCGGCAGCCAGGGCATCCCCTCTTCCGGCATGCAGTAAAGGCAGCGGAAATTGCAGCGATCGGTGATGCTGATCCGAAGCACCTTCACCGCGGAGATCGAGCGCGGGCCGGTGTCGAAATGGCTCGCGGACGACGCGGAAGGCTCAAAGACCGGAAGGCGCATGGCGAGCAGATTGTAGCGTTTGGCGCCACGAAGGGGAGCATAATAGGGCTTTTAACACGACAGCGCTAGGCTGGCGATTTCAGTCCAGAATTGCGGTCAACACATGAACAGACAAGGACTTAAGAGCGATCCGGCGCCAAAGTGCTAAAAGGGCCCCTCTGGCCGCTTTGCTGGTGCGTCAAATTGTCATGTTCGGACCACCAAGTCATCAGAAGTGGCAAAAACGGGGTCGGCGGCCGGGTGGGGAGGGTACGGTACTACAACGGTGAGAGTACGGTGTGGGCCGGGAGGAGATTGGGGCGCAACTTGGGAGCGGAATGTCCTCTGCTGGGATGCTTCTTCACGAACGGGCTGGTGATCATGTTGCCTGGATGAGATGAGCCATGCTCCTACCCTTAGAGCAGCGTTCAAGGCGTTGCCGAAGCGACCGGGAGGCCCTGTAGGGCTTGCGGCGAGTCGGCGCTGGATGGCGCCTCGATGGTGCGGGAGAGGGTTCTGTCAGAAGCATGCGGTCCTTTAACTCTACATCCCGGCGTCGGCGATTGGCGGCTGGAAACGGCGGGCAAAAACATGAGCGGATAGGGACTTAAGAAGGATCCAGCGCTGTAGTGTTAAGACCCGCAGGGCCGGCGTTTTTTCCGCCGGAAGGCCAACGGTACTGCTACGGTGTGGGTACGGTGTGACCTGCCAGCATGCCGAACGGGGATTGTGAGCGTCACAGCGCAGCTGGTGACGCATCCGGCTTGATATGATTCTGGCAGGCCAGGTTGAGCGGCGCCGCTTAGGGGGAGCGTCCCTGCAGCCCGCCGTTTGGGTGGAATCCGTATAGATCCATACATCCGAAGCGTAGCGATTCTAAATCCTGCCCAGGGGTCTCAATTTAGTCCGTTTGACCGGTTTTCGGGCACGTGTAGGATGAGCCGCCGCGAAAGCGGATTCCGGGAATGGTGATAACCAATTGTGAATGGGAAGGAGTGTTGGTCATGAAGCGATTGAGAAGCTTAGTGCCGGGGTGCCTGGCGCTGGTGATGATGCTGGCTGTCAGCGTGCGGGCCCAGGTGCTCAAGGAAGTGCCTGCCGATGCGCTGGTGGTGGTGAAGTTCAGGAACGTCAAGGCCGTCAGCGACAAGCTCGCGCTACTCGCCAACAAGTTCGGGATTGCCCAGATGACTCCCGCGGCGCAGGACCCGCTGGGGACCTTCAAGCAATCGATCAACGTCAAGAACGGCCTGAAGGAAGACGGCGACGCGGCGGTAGTGATCATCAAGGGCGATACCCAAAAACCCCAGTTCGTTCTTCTGCTGCCGGTGACCGATTACCAGGCGTTCATGGCCAACTACCCCAATGCCAAGACCGAGAACGGGATCAGCGCTGTGACGCTTCCCAACAAGTCCGATGACGAGCCGGGCTATGTGACGCAGTGGGGTGACTATGCCGCCGTGAGCGACACGCAGTCGCTGCTCACGCAGAAGCCCGCGGGCATTGCCGTGTCCGGCGTTGCAGCCAAGCAGCTCGAAACGAAGGACATCACCGTCTATGCCAACATGCCGGCGATCCGGGATCTGGCTTTGCCCAAGCTCCAGGAGTCGAGGCAGCAGATTAAGGACGCCATCGAGCGTGGGATGAAGATGCAGAACCCGCAGGGCGCCGACCAGCACCCGGGGCTGCGAAGTGCTTTTATCGATGAATTGGTTGACGTCGCTCAGCAGTTCCTTCAGCAGTCAAAGGCTGCGACTCTCGGCGTGCAACTGACCGACGATGCGATTGTGCCTACGGCCGTCGTGGAGTTCGATCCAAATGCTTCCTGGGGCCAGAGCATCTCGCAGATCAAGAACACCGATCAGCCGCTGATTGTTGGCCTGCCGGAGATGAAGTACCTGTTTGTAATGGGAATGTCGGTTGACTCCGACGCAGCAGTGAAGTTCATAGACAATGTCACCGCACCGCTCGAAGGCGAGCTGGCGAAGCTCGGCGACCAGGGCAAGGGCGTCCGGGATTACATCTCGGCCGTCAAGGATTATTTCAAGGCGGTCAAGTCCCAGACGACGGGACTGATCGCGCCGACAACCCCGCTGGGCCAGGGATCGCTCATCCAGGCGGTCAGCGTGCTCAAGGGAGATTCGCAGGGAATCCTCGATGCGCAGAAAGAAATGTTCAAGGATCAGCAGGCGTTCATGGAGATGACAGGCAACAAGGCTCAGGTGCAGAGCACCTATACCGCCAATGCCAAGACGGTTGACGGTGTTCAGCTTGACAAGTGTACAGCGACCTTCGGGCCGCCCGCTGCCAATGCCTCACCGCAGGAGCGGCAGGCGCAGCAGATGATGACCATGATGTACGGCCCGAATGGTCTGGAAACCTTCGTTGGTGTCATTTCTCCGGAAAAGGCAATTGGTGGCGTCGGGGTAAGCGACGACGTGATCTCGCAGTTGATCACGTCCGCCAAGGCGGACAACGCCAAGGTCGCTCAGACCCAGCCTGTCCAGCAGGTTGCCAGCCACTTGCCCAAGCAGCGCGTATTTGTGATGTACGTCTCCCTGGACAATCTTGCCGGCACGCTGATGACCTACGCCCGGCAGTTTGGGATGCCGATCAATGTGCAGGTGCCCGAGAACCTCCAGCCGCTGGGTATGACGATTGGAACCGAAGGATCTGCCATTCGCGCAGATGGCGTGATTCCCGCCGGTACCGTGGAGGCGCTCATCTCGGCCGGCATGCAGGCCTATATGAACATGCAGCAGGGCGGACCCAACCCGGGCGCCGGCGCCCGTAACGGTAAATCCGGCAGACCGCTCAATTGAGCCAACGAGAAAGCTCCAAACCTTGCGGTCTGGAGCTTTCTTGTATTTGGGATTTCGGATTTCAGCTCTACCCCGGCGTTCGCCGTGGAACGCCCGAGCGGTTTACGTCCGCACCGAAGGTCTGGTTGTGCGCGACCTGCTTTGCATGCCAAAGGGCAGATTGGGCTTCTTGTTCTGATTGGTCGTGTCCAGGACGTTGTTCAACCCCTGCACGTGAGGCTTGCTGACGTTCTCCTTCAGGTGCTTGAACGCCGCCGACTCCTGCTTCGGCGCGGTCGCGCATTGACTGAAATCCTCCGACCGACCAGCGCTGCGGCCGCATTGGCGGCGAGGCTGGTGTCGATCAGCGGTGTGCCGCCCGCTGCGGGCTTTGCCGCCCTGGACGATCTTGCCGGGGGCTTTCGCTTGGATGCCGCCGAAGTGCGAGCGGCGGACGAAGTTGGCTGAGCGGTTTTCTTTGCCATAGGTGTTCCACAATTTTATGCTCCGGCCGGGAGTAAACAATACCCCCCGCAAATGCCCGGCAGCAGCCGCTCTTTCCCCCCCCCTCGCCCGGGGCTATTCTCGAATAGCTATAGGAGTTGCATTGGATTACTTCGATCTCCAGGTCAACGGCTACGGTGGCATCGATTTCAACCAGGACGACCTCTCGCCCGACGATCTGCACCGCGCCTGCGAAAAGCTCCAGCAGGACGGCGTCGCCGGCATCCTCGCCACCTTCATCACTGAAAAGCTCGACCTGATGTGCGCCCGGGTCCGCCGAATTGTGGAACTTCGCCAACGCGACCCCCTCGCCCAGCGCCTGATCGCAGGCATTCACATCGAAGGGCCATTCATCAGCCCGCTCACCGGCTATCGCGGCGCCCACCCGGCCGACGCGGTCATCCCCGCCGACCTCGATGCCGCCGGGCGCCTGCTTGATTCGGCGGGGGGGCTGCTTCGCGTCTTCACGCTCTCGCCCGAACAGGACGAGGGATGCAGGGTGATATCGATGCTGGTCAAGCAGAACGTCACCCTCTCGGCTGGCCATACCGATGCCACGCTCGAGCAGCTTCGCGCAGCCGCCGATGCCGGCTTGAGCATGTTCACCCACGTCGGCAACGGTTGCCCGATGCAGATGCATCGCCACGACAACATCATCCAGCGCGCTCTGGCGCTTCACGACCGGCTGCGCCTCTGCTTCATTGCCGACGGCGTGCATGTGCCGTTCGTCGCGCTGGGCAATTACGTCCGCGCCGCGGGAGTCGATCGCTGTGCCATCGTGACGGATGCCATTGCCCCCGCAGGCCTGGGCCCCGGGCGCTACCGTCTGGCGCGGTGGGACCTGCTGATCGGCGACGACATGGTCGCCCGCGCCCCCGATGGCTCGCATTTCGTCGGTGCCGCGATCACCATGCGGCAGTCCCATCGCAACCTGCACGAAAAACTCGGCCTCAGCCAGGACGCCTGCCAGGCCCTTCTCGTCGATAATCCCCGCGCTTCGGTCCGCCTCTGAATCCCACGCTCACACCGCGATGAGCGTCTCAATCTGGATCAACCCTGTCGCAATCGCAAACTGCGTCAGTTCCGCCACCGAATACCGCTCAAGCTTCCCCATCAACCGCCGGCGATGCGTCTCGATCGTCTTGCGTGCCACACGCAGCCCGTAAGCAATCTCTTTGGTGTTTTTTCCAGAAGCGATCGCCCGGAGCACCTGCGTCTCCCTCGGGCTCAGCAGGCTAGCCGCACTGCCTGTCCCGGGCTCCTCAGTTCCGTTGGTCAGGAACCGGCTCAGTTCCGGGCTCAGGTGCTGCCGCCCGATCGCGGCGTCGCGAATCGCCGAAATCAGGTCATCGGAAGTGCACTCCTTGCTCAGGCACCCCACCGCGCCGGCGGTGATGATCTCGCGAACGCTCCGTGCAGTGTCCCTGCTTCCCACCGTTACGACCCGTACGCGCGGACGCGCCGCCACGATTTCGCGCACCAGCGCCGGCCCCCTGTGGGAAGGAAGAGAAAGATTCAGCAGAACGACGTCGATCTCATCGGTCTCGATCAGGCGAACGGCATCCTCCACGTCCGCCGCATCACCCACAACCGCAACGTCATCGTAACGCTCCAGCAGCCGCGCGATTCCTTCGCGCAGCAGCCTGCGCCCGTCCGCGATCAGCACCCTGATCTGCCTGCTCGGCACCATTCTCGCACACCATACCGGCCGCCTGCGAACGACACAGCGCGCAATCCACGGCGGCGGCCCGGATGCCGCCTGAGGCCTTGCACGGCTGCACAGGACAGCAAAGGAGCCTTGGTGCCCCCGCAACTCGTCGCTTCGTCGACCCCCCGCAAATACCCGAAAAAGCGGCTCGACGCAGCCCACGCAACGCATTTACATGCGCTTGTGCAAAAGCTCTAACTCACACCGTACTCACACCGTGCAAAACCCGTCAGCGCAAAAGCCCGCCGTGCGGGTTGGACGCAATGCCGGCAATGGCCTGAGTGCCTATGTGTTCTTCGAGGTCGCCAGGAGAGCCGGCCAAACAGGCCCGGCAAACACACCATGAAAGAATGGAATCGATCAAGCGCCGCATGCAATCGCCGGCCTGCCTCCGGGCGGTCCAGCTCGGTCTGGCGAACGGTGCCCGCGATTGCCGCTTTCAGTTGACGGGTCAGCGCGATCCCGGCATTATGGGACTCGACCTGTCGCGACCACGGATGGTCGCGATCCGACGGAACTTTCTCTCGCGCTCCGCGTCCAATCCCATGTCGAGCTTGAGCGGCGCACAATTCGAAGCGGATGATCCGGCAGGTTCCGGCGAGGCCGATGGGCCCGCCGAGAATACCGAGGTGGAACTGGCCCGCAAGGCCCGGTCCGGCGATCGCGGCGCCTATGGCCGGCTCGTGCTGCTCTACCAGGACCGCCTCTACAACGCGATCGTCCGCATGGTCGGTGATCGTGACGAAAGCCGCGAGCTGACCCAGGAGACGTTCACGCGCGGCCTGGCCCGGATCGACGGTTTTCGTGGCGAAGCATCCCCTTACACATGGCTGTTTCGGATCGCCACCAACCTCTGTATCAGCCGCCTGCGGAAGGTGCAGCGCCGCCGTACTTTTTCGCTGGACGGCGGCTCGGACATTGGCAGCGCCGCCGATCAGGCCTCCAGCCTGATCGACCGCATCAGGCCCGACGCCGCCGACCGACCCGACCAGGCCGCCGAACGCGCTGAATGCAATCGGCAGGTCCTGGCGGCGCTGGGGCGGCTTGATCCGGAGTATCGCGCCGTCCTGGTGATGCGGGACATCGAAGGTTTCGACTACCAGCAGATGGCCAACGTCCTCGGCCTGCCGCTGGGAACGTTAAAAAGCAGGCTGTTCAGAGCGCGTCTGGCGCTGCGGGATGAGTTGAAGGCGTACTTGAAGTAGCGGGCGGCGAGCGCCGCAAGGCGGCTTGCCGCTGGCAGATGGATCATGGCCAACACGCAAGACATTGAAGCCAGGCTTTGTGCCTACATCGACGGGCAACTCGACGCCCAGGAGCGCGCCGACATCGAGCAGCACCTGGCCACCCACCCGGAGCATCGCCTGCTGCTCGAGGAGCTGGCCCGCCATCGGGATCTGCTGCGCCGGCTCCCGCGCGAATCGGCTCCGGAAGATCTTTATGAAAGCTTCACCGCTCAGCTCGAGCGCTCCGTGCTCCTGGATCCAGCCCCCCGGGAGCACCTGGCCGGCGACGGCCATCCCAATCGCTGGCCTCAGATCTACGCCGTCGCGGCGGTGCTGCTGCTGGCCTTCGGCCTGGGCGCGGTCATCTACTTCGTCCTCCCGCGACATTCGCTCGAAGAGAGCAACTTCGCTATTGCCCCCGCGACCACCACGCAGCCGCTCAATCTCAGCACCCGTGGAGCCACGCAGCCCGAGCGATCGCTTGCGATGAATACCCATTCCACCGCCTTACCTGCGATGGAGAGCTCACGCCGGCATGGCGAAGCCGCCAACGAGCTCTTTTCCCGTTCCAACGCCAAAGCGGTCGAAATCGCCCCGATGCTCCCCGGCCAGACCAGCGACCTGTTTGCCGGCGGCCAAAGCGAATCATCCTCACGATTGGCGGGTCAAGCGCAGTCCGGCCCGGTCGTGCTCGTGGTCAACGCCCCGGATCCGGCCGCCGCCCAGTCCCAGGTCACCCATTTTCTGGGCGAGAACAAGATCTCCTGGCAGATGGTTGACCAGTCACAGACCCATCTCATCGCTCTGCGGGACTGTCCAAAATGCCCGGATGGATCGTCTCCCGCACATTGAGGTGGCGCTCAAGCCATTGACGCCGCCGCTTGCGACCACCGGGCCTGCCAACACCGCGACTTCGCAGCCCGCGCCAATGGCGGGCGCTGCGGCCAGCCAACCGCTGGCATCCGCCCAGCCTTCCGGGCTCGAATCGTCCGCGCCGCTTCAGCAGGTCATCCTGGCCCGCAATCTCACGGCAACGCAGATGCAGGACCTTAAGGCCTGCGTCGCGACCATCGAGCCTGCCGAGAACCAGAACGCCGCGCCGGCAGGCGCTGCGGCGCCGGCGGCGACCCGGCCGGCCACCGCGCCCTCGATGGTGGTCAGCTGCATCACCGCAAAACCCTCGGTCCCCGCTACCATGCCGGCGGCAGTCCTTCAGGCCGGTGACGTTCTGGGCATGACCGATTCCGCCAGCGACCAGGTTTCCATCCAATCCGTCTCGCCCGATGGAACGGTGAATCTGACCGGCGTCGGCGAGGTTCCCGTTGCGGGCCTCACCGTCGAGCAGGCATCGGACGACCTCACCAAAGCCCTGGCACATAAGGATGCCGGCAACGCGAAACTCACCCTTCGCCTTATTCGCCCCGCCACCGGACCCTCGGCTCCGGCACTCGCTTCCCGTCACGGTGTTGCCGCCTCCACCCGGCCGGCCGGCCTTGTCGTTGCGCAGCAAATAGCACCCGGAACCCGGCCGGCTGCAGCCACGACCCAGCCATTCGAGCATCTCCAGGCGACAACGCAACCGCTTGCCGAAGATGCCGGGCCTGTGGCCGTTGCCCCGCCCGCCAGTCAGCCCGCCGAGCTGCGCATGGACGTGGTGATCGTCGTCCAGCCCGATTCATCGGTACAGACCTCGCCGGCCACCGCCACTCAGCCGGCCCTGATTATCACACCGTCCACGACTGCACCCGCCACGGGCCCCGGTTTCTGACCTCTGACAGGTCCTTCTTTTTTTCTGCAACTCGCTCTTTGGCCGCGCGTGTAGAAGAGTGAAATAGGACGTTGAGTCTTGAAGCAGGAAGCAGGAATTTTCCGATCTATGAAATAAAGCGAGCCCTCTGCGGTACTACTATTGGGTTACTGTTGATCCGCAGGGCCCCTTAACGAGCTACCTACCCTCCCCCTGAGCCTCGGACGTCTTCCCCGCGTCCGGGGCTTTTTTTGCGCCTGAGGCAGGTTCCCCCGTCTCCACCCCCGTCTCTCACCAACGTCCTTTTCCCCAAATCCATCCACCTGTTGATGATCTGCGGTGGATAACTTGACCCCCTTCCACACGCAGTTCTTTGCCTCAAAAAAATCTCACTAAGCTTAACCCTCGCCGGCCAAGATCGTTAAGATCAGGTGTAGGGCCATCACTGCTAGATTTAGTAAAGAACTGATTGACCACCACCAGATGTAGTGTATAAAACCCACGCGACGCTTGAAGCGTCCACCGGTGCCGATTAGGGATTTGATCGGAATCCCGATTGCGACAGGGAAACCGGCCGGGCCCGGCCGAAACAGGTGCCCGCCGTGCATTGGAACATATCGCATCGTCGTCAGGAAGATGACGTTCCCCAAACGCCGCGGTGACGGCTTCACGGTCTAGGCCAGGATGCCCGGATCGCGGGTTTGCCATCGCCTTTTAGAAGCCCCCATCATGGCTATTCTTTGCGACACCCAGATCCGCGAGCTGATCGGCATCGAGCCCTTCGAGGAAAACCTCAAGCGCCCCGGCGCCATCAGCTTCGGCGTCTCTTCCTACGGCTACGACCTCCGCGTCGGGCCGCTCTTTAAGATCTTCACCAACGTCAACCCCAGCGGCACCAACGCCGTCGTCGATCCCAAGAAGTTCACCGAAGACTACTTCATCACCGTCGACACGCGCAACACCGGCAAGGACCACGTCATCATCCCGCCCAACAGCTTTGCGCTGGCCGAGACGGTCGAGTACGTCTCCATGCCGCGCAACTACCTGGCGATCTGCGTCGGCAAGAGCACCTACGCCCGTTGCGGGATCATCGTCAACGTGACGCCCATCGAGCCCGAGTGGCGCGGCAAGATCACCCTCGAGATCTCCAACACCACGCCGCTGCCCGCCAAGATTTATGCCAACGAAGGCATCGCCCAGCTCCTGTTCCTGAAGGGCGAGCGCGTCTGTGCCGTCAGCTACGCCGACAAGAAAGGCAAGTACCAGGACCAGCCGGGACTGACCCTGCCGAAGGTGGATTAAAGCCGGATCATTGGCGCTCATGACACGAGCTCTTGCCATTCTCTCGATTTGCACGGCGCTTGCTCCAGGGTGCACAAGCTCCTCCGACCACCCCGCGCAGCGCGACCTTTCCAAATCCGACTACCAGGCCCTCAAGCAGGAATTCTCGCAGCCCGTCGGCGGCCCCGTGCAGCGGAAGACCTACCCCGTCGCCCAGGGCATCCCGCCTCTGGCCTACATCGTTCCCGGCAACTCGACCATCCGCGTGGTCGATGCCACCGACGGCGACGTCATCGCTTCAGCATCGGCCCCGTCTCAGACCGTTGTATCCGTCGATGCCCGTCGCGGCGTCACGGTCGCCGGGAACGTCGTCGCCCGCGGACCGCTGGCCTCCGCCCATTCGTATTCGATTTACGTTGAACCCAATCTCACACCGCCGGGCGCTGCAGCGCGTCCCGCCGGCGATCATCAGCCGTCGCATTGACGCTCCCCGGAGTCATGGATGCCTGTTCCATTTTCCCATGCTCGCCCTGTTTTGTGCCTCCTGGCGCTGGGAGCGCTTGGGCTGACCGGCTGCTCGCACCAGAACCCCGCGGTTTTCCCCGTTCTCCCCGCGAACCAGACGGTCACCGCCGACCGCATTCCCGCCGCCGCCCGCCTCGCCACCCGCGGCACCGGCAAGCAGAGCTTTCGCGCCCCGCACGACGGCCGGGCCTGGATCTTCGACGACGACCGCAAGGTCATTCTCTATTCCGCCCTCCTGCACACGGGCGAGCTCATCACGATTACCCCGAGCCTTCACCGCGTCTCGGTCAACGGCGAAGCCCATGACGTGAGCGGCATCTACGACCGAAACCTCCACGCGATCTATTTCGCAGCGCTCCCTGAAACGAATTGAACCGAACCATGACCACCGCCCTCCCCATCTCCACGCCGACCTCCGCCGCACCGGCGGCGATGCGGGTCGCGCCCGATGGATGCAGCACGCCTGGCACCGCCTGCCGCGGCGTTCTCCGCGGCCTGGGCCGCGACGACCGCCACGTTTTGCTGCAATACAATCCAATGGCCGGCGGGACTCTCACTCCACGGCCCTCTTTGGCGCAGAGCATCTTCACCGCCAACCGTCACGCCGGTGCACCGGGTCACGGAACATCGTCGCCCTCCACGGGCGGCGACGAAGACTATTTCTCAAGCAAAGGACCTGCGACGACTTTGCGGCCCGTGGCTCCGGTGCCGTGAGGTCTGTCGCTTATTTTTCGGGAAGGAACCGCGAAAATGAAAATCACCCGCCGTTTCACAAAAGCCGGTCAGGACCCCTTCGCCACGGTCGAGTACGAGAAGCGCACCAGCCGCATCACCAATCCGGATGGCTCGGTCGTCTTCGAGATGAACGATGCGGAAATCCCGCGCCAGTGGTCGCAGCTCGCCACCGACATCATGGTGAGCAAATACTTCCGCAAGGCCGGCGTCCCCCAGCTCGATGAAAACGGCCAGCCCCAGCGCGATGCCGCCGGCAACATCCTCACCGGCCCCGAAAAATCCGCCAGACAGGTCATCAACCGCCTCGCTGGCTGCTGGCGCTACTGGGGCGAAAAGCACAGCTACTTCGACACCCCCGACGACGCCCAGGCCTTCTACGATGAGCTGGCGTACATGCTCCTGCACCAGATGTGCCGCGCCCAACAGCCCCCAGTGGTTCAACACCGGCCTGAACTTCGCCTACGGCATCACCGGCCCCGCCCAGGGACACTACTACTGCGATCCCCGCAGCGGCGAACTGCTCAAGAGCAAAGACGCCTACTCCCACCCCCAGCCCCACGCCTGCTTCATCCAGTCCATCAATGACGACCTGGTCAACCCCGGCGGCATCATGGACCTCTGGACCCGCGAAGCACGCCTCTTCAAGTACGGCTCCGGCACCGGTACCAACTTCTCCAAGCTCCGCGGCGAGAACGAGCCCCTCTCCGGCGGCGGCAAATCCTCCGGCCTGATGAGCTTCCTCAAGATCGGCGACCGCGCCGCCGGCGCCATCAAGTCCGGCGGCACCACCCGCCGCGCCGCCAAGATGGTCTGCCTCGATCTCGATCACCCGGATATCGAATCCTTCGTCAACTGGAAAGTCCGTGAAGAGCTCAAGGTCGCCGCCATGGTCGAGGGGCTCAAGTTCCTCCCCGAGGACCAGCGCGAGCTCGCCACCCGCCTTCACCTCAACCTCAGCTACGACTTCAACGGCGAAGCCTACCAGACCGTCTCCGGCCAGAACTCCAACAACTCCGTCCGCATCCCCAACAGCTTCTTCAAAGCCCTCGAAGACGATGGCGACTGGAACCTTTACTCCCGCACCAAGCCCGGCACCGTCGCCAAAACCATCAAGGCTCGCGATCTCTGGGACCAGATCGCCTACGCCGCCTGGCGCTGCGCCGACCCCGGCGTCCAGTACGATGACACCATCAACCAGTGGCACACCTGCCCCCAATCCGGCCGCATCAACGCATCCAATCCCTGCGTCACCGGCGACACGCGCGTCCTCACCCCCGGCGGCATCTGGCGACGCATCGACCAGATGATCCACCTCCCGCGCGCATCATCACCAACCTCGAAAACCAGGAAATCCACGTTACCGACGGCGCTTTCCCCACCGGCCACAAGGATGTCTACGAGCTGACCACGGCAGGGGGGTACACCCTCAAGCTCACCGCCGACCACAAAGTCTGGACGCGTCGCCGCGGCTGGGTCGAAGCCAAAAACCTCACCACCAGCGATGAGATCCGCCTGCCCAGCAAACCCGCCGCAGTCCACGAAGTCGGCGAGCCCCAGGACCCTAAATTCTTCCAGCTCCTGGGCCTGTTCATTTCCGACACCAACAACGACGCCGCCGCCCTGCACCTCGACGGTTGTCTCCCCAGCCATGAGATCGCCGAGCAGTTCGCCCGTTACATCACCGACCGCTGGACCGAGACCCGCTACGATGACGACTACGTCAACCAGCTCATGCTCTCCCACGAGGATCGGCCCACCGAAGACGCCGACGGCGCCTCGACCCTCACCGCCACCCTCACCAATCGCCGCCTGATCTCGCGCCTCGGTGCTTTTGTCCGCACCGAGAACGGACTCCGCCGCCTCAGCGACGAAGCCTTCACCGCGGGCCTGGCCGCCCAGCGCCACCTGCTCCGCGGCCTCTTCACCGCCGACGCCGACATCACCGACAACACCCTCGAGCTCCAGAGCGACTCGGTTGGCCTTCTCCAGGACATCCAGCTCATCCTCCTCGGCTTCGGCATCCAGTCCGCTCTCTCGCCGATACCCGATACCCGATACGCAACACCCGATCTTTCCGACGGCGGAGCCGTCGGCCTCAGCGGAGAGCTGCCCGATCGACGGGTCCTTCCCGGCTTGCGCAGACCTTTTCGCGGCAACGCAGATCTAAGACGCCACGGCCTGCGGATCGATCCCGGCAGCCTCCGCTCTTTCGCCAGACACATTGCGCTTCTCCCCGGCCGGAAGCTCGAACAACTCGCCGCTGCCATCAGCGCCGTTTCGGAACTGCGCGGTACCGATGCCGACCGCGCCAACTGGGACCGCTTCGCCGCCCTGACGCTCCTCGGCAACCAGCAGGTCTTCGACCTCACCGAGCCGCGAACCAGCTCCTTCATCGCCAACGGGCTGACCGTCCACAACTGCTCCGAGTACATGTTCCTCGACGATACGGCCTGCAACCTCGCCAGCCTCAATGTCCTGACCTTCTTCGACGCCGATTCCCGCCGCTTCGACATCGAAGCCTTCAAGCACGGCATCCGCCTCTGGACCGTCGTCCTGGAAATCTCCGTCCTCATGGCCAGCTTCCCTTCCGAGCAGATCGCCAGGCTCAGCTACAAGTTCCGCACGCTGGGCCTGGGCTACGCCAACCTCGGCGCCATGCTCATGCAGGCCGGCATCCCCTACGACTCCGAGAAAGGCCGCGCCATCTGCGCCGCGGTCACCTCCATCCTCACCGGCGAAAGCTACGCCACCAGCGCCGACATGGCCCGGGAGCTGGGCGCCTTTCCCGGCTATGAGGAAAACCAGTCCGACATGCTCCGCGTCATCCGCAACCACCGTCGCGCCGCCTACAACGCCGCCAAAGCCAACGGCCTCGAGTCCGTCGGCAGATACGAAGACCTCGACATCCTCCCCGTCGGCATCGATTCACTGCAATTCGCCGATACCGATCCCCTGGCCTCGCGCCAGCTCCTCCACGCCGCCCGCGAATGCTGGGATCGCGCCCTGTCTCTCGGCGAGCGCCACGGCTATCGCAACGCCCAGACCACAGTCATCGCGCCGACAGGCACCATCGGTCTGCTCATGGACTGCGACACCACCGGCGTCGAGCCCGACTTCGCTCTCGTCAAGTTCAAGAAGCTCGCCGGCGGCGGCTACTTCAAGATCGCCAATCAGTCCTTGCGTCCCGCCCTCGTCAACCTCGGTTACCAGCCCGAGCAGATCCACGACATCCTCAAGTACGTCCTCGGTTCGCTGAACCTCCACGACGCCCCGCACGTCAACTGGGATGCGCTGCTCCAGAAGGGCTTTGCCGAAGAAGAGCTGACCCGCATCGAAGACGCGCTCCCCGCCGTCTTCGAGCTCTCCTTCGCCTTCAGCCCCTGGTCGCTGGGCGCTGAGTTCTTCAAGCGCATGGAAATCCCCGACCACGTCTGGCAGGCCCCGAACTTCAATCTCCTCCGCCACCTCGGCTTCTCCCGCAAACAGATCGATGAAGCCAACGACCACGTCTGCGGCCGCGGCACCGTCGAAGGCGCTGGCCATCTCCGGGATGAGCACCTCCCCGTCTTCGACTGCGCCAACAAGTGCGGCAGGCACGGCCGCCGCTTCATCCCGGTCGAGGGCCACATCCGCATGATGGCCGCCGCCCAGCCCTTCATATCCGGCGCCATCAGCAAGACCATCAACCTCCCCAACGAAGCCACCGTGGATGACATCGAATCCGCCTACTGAGCTGAGCTGGAAGCTGGGCCTCAAGGCCAACGCCCTCTACCGCGACGGCTCCAAGCTCTCCCAGCCCTTGAACGTCAAGTCCGATTCCGATGTGGAAGACAAGACGGATGAAGAGGACCACGAAGCCGTTGAAGCCGCCCGCGAGGAAGTCGCCCGTGACGTCGTCACCGCCGCCGAAGCGGTCTCGATATCTTCTGTAGAGGCGACGCCCGCGTCGCGGTCCCTTGTTTCCGACAACGTTGAGCCGCGCCAGAGCACACCCGCATCATCGAGCGGATCGTCGAGCGCATCGTCGAGCGCCCCTGCGCCGCCGCCTGCCCGATACCCGCAACGCCATCACCCACAAGTTCGACGTCGCCGGCCACGAGGGCTACATCACCGTCGGCCTCTACGAGGACCAGACCCCCGGCGAAGTCTTCATCACCATGGCCAAGGAAGGCTCCACTATCGGCGGCCTGATGGACACCATCGCCACGCTCGTCTCGGTCGCGTTGCAATACGGCGTCCCCGTCGAGTCCCTGGTGCGCAAGTTCGAGCATGTCCGCTTCGAACCCTCCGGCATGACCCGCAACGCCGACATCCCCATGGCCAAGAGCCTGGTCGACTACATCTTCCGCTGGCTGGCCATGGAGTTCGTCCCCGGCTACCGGGTAGCCAACGCCCCCAAGCGCTCCAAGCCCGCCCCATCTCCCTCTTCTTCCGTAGAGACGACGCCCGCGTCGCGGCCCTCCGATGCGTCCGAATCCCGAACGCCGAGCCCCGAACCCCGAAAAAAGGAAGGCAACGGCCACGGCCCCCGCATCGCCCCCGAGCCCAACACCGGCTTCGACTACGAGGCCCAGTCCAAAGTCTCGGCTCCAATCCCTCCTCAGTCCTCAGTCCTCCGTCCTGAGAACTCTGCTCCCAACCTCCGCCTGACCACGGTCATCGCCCCCGATCCCCTGAGCCAGCAGGGAAGCAACATGCAGGCCGACGCCCCCGCCTGCAACGTCTGCGGCTCCATCACGGTGAGGAGCGGCACCTGCTACAAGTGCCTCAACTGCGGGAACTCAATGGGGTGCAGCTAAGGGTTGCGTTACTTAGAAACCATCTCAAGTCTCTGACGTATGTTAACTGGCGATAACGAAAGGAGCCACGGATGGCGCGAAAGAAGAAGGGGGCGGAGCCGCTGCCGACGATCTGGCGGGTGGACGATGCGTTGTGGGCAGAGGCCCGGCAGGTGCTGGCGAAGTACGACCCGCCGGCGAAGTTCGGCCCCGACCGCATCGACCAACGCAAGGCCCTGGATGGCGTGATCTACCGCATGCGCAGTGGCGTGCAGTGGAACCAGGTCCCCAAGGAGTTCGGCGACGACTCCAGCATCCACCGCACGTTCCAACGCTGGGTGAAGCGTGGCGTGATCGGACGCCTGTGGGCGCTGCTGGTCAAGGGCTGCGAGGAACTGGCCGGCGTCAACTGGAAGTGGCAGAGCTTCGACTGTGCCCTGGGCAAGGCCCGGCACGGGGGGATCAAGTCGGAGCAAACCCAACCGACCGGGCGAAGAACGGCACGAAGCGTGGCGTGCTGACCGAGGCCGACGGCGGTCCGGTGGCCGTGGTCGTGAAGGGAGCCAACATACACGACTCATTGCTGCTGCAGGATGCGTTGGAGGCCGTGATCGTCGAGCCGCCGGACCCGCGTCAGCAGGAGCAGAACCTTTGTTTGGACAAGGCGTTCAGTGGCGCACCTTCGGACGCGACCGCCCGCGTCTTCGGCTACGAGCCGCACTGTCGGCAGATCGGCGAGGAGAAGAAAGATGCTCAGGGTTGCAAGCGACACAAGGCCCGACGCTGGGTGGTGGAGCGGACGATCAGCTGGCTGAACCGCTGCCGCGGGATCATCATCCGTTACGAGAGGAAGGCGGAGAACTACCTGGCCGTCGTGCAACTCGCTTGTGCTTTGCTCTGGTACCGCAGGCTACACCGGCTCACGACTTGAGATGGTTTCTTAGGGAGGGGTAGGCTTTACCAGCCTGCCGTTTCTCATTTCCCGAATCGCCTACGACCTGGAAATGGAGCTGTGCTGTGCCTGTTACATCGGAGCAAGCGAGCGAACTCTATCGTCAGGTACTCAGCGAAAGTTCCCCAAGCGAAATTCGGGATGACATAGATGTCACAAATAAAGGAGGGGGTGGCTCCCTTGCGCCCCTCATAAAACGCCTAGTCTTAAGCCGTTTGGCCGGACATCCATTAGGTCACGACTTGCACCGGGAACATGGGGACGTTTACTCAACCGGAGTTCCGCCGCAAGACGCTCGATTCTCATTCCGAGTGACGGCGAGTAGCGAAAACAAGGCTTGGACCAACGTCACGCGGGCTGAGGCTACCGAATTTGTGGAATCGGGTGGAATATTCCTAATGATTTGGAATCCGCCCGATGCTAACCGTGATCGCCAACTAATCGCTTTTTGCGTCCCCCCGAGCCATCCGGAATTCAGCGAGGCCCTTCAGGCGCCCGCGTTGCAAGAGCGCGTGATGTTCCGCATCACGCAGACCGGAAACGGAGATCTGTTCGTTGGTAGGCTTGGCGATGCCGAGCCGTTTCCGATTCCAGAGGCTTGGGTCACTCGCATCCGACTAAACGAAGCTGAGACTAAGTTCCTGCTCGACGGGCCCGTGGTGCCAGACCGCTTGACGAGGGAGTTGCGGGGCCAGGGGTTCGAGCGATCATCCAAGATTCGACGTGCATTGGAAGATCACGCAATGGCAATGGCGACAGACTACCTCGCAGAAGAAGGTTATGAGGTTGAGGATGTCCACACGAAGAAACCTTACGATTTGATTGCTCGCCGTGGCGGCGAGCGGTCAAGTCCCAGTTTTGCTGGAAAAAGTGGACGGGGCAGGCGGCACGGCTGGGGTGTGCCGCCGCTTGAAGTTCTCGTTCATCTCCTGGCGTAGCTGTCGTAGTTGCTCGCGTTCGAAGTTGGTCACCTTGAGCTTCCGCCATTTCTCCGAAGCCCGGAGCACCGCGGCGAACATCAGCTTGAGCATCGGCCGCTCCCCGAACGCGTGCGGCAGCACCTTGGTCCGCCGGCGATTCTCCTCGAACAATCGCTCCAGGAGATTGGTCGAGCGGATCGCCTTGCGGTGCGTGACCGGAAAGACCAGGTGTGCGATGCACGCCTCGAAGTCTTCAAGGAAGCACGCCACCGCCGTGGGGAACTTCTTCTGCCAACGCTTGATGAACGGCTCTTTCAGCAGCCGCGCGGTCTCGGGGTTGGCCGCCTGATAGACGCTGTTCGCCTCTGCTTTGATCTCCGGCCAGAGTTGCTCATCAGTCACTTTCGCCTGCAGGTTACGCATCTTGTGCACCAGACATCGCTGGCGGCTCGATCGCGGGAAGCATTCTTCAGCCGCCTTGATCAGCCCCGGCGCCCCGTCCGTCGTCACCAGCAGCGGATCGCACAGTCCACGCCGCTTCATGTCCTGAATGAACTCCCGGCAACTGACCGTGTCCTCTTTGGTCCCGGGCGCCAGATGCAGCAAATGCTTGAATCCTTCCACATCGATGCCCCAGGCGCACAGCACCGCCTGGCGACGCTCCGACGGGTTCAGACGCTCAGCCACCCCATCGAGGAACAGATACGCGATCTCGTATCCCGCCAGATCGCGCGTGGCAAACGCCTCATACTGCTGCCAGAGCACTTCCGTGATGTCGCTGACCGCCGTCTTGCTCAGCAGCTTGTTTCCCCCGGCATCGGTGAACGCCGCCTCGATGTCGCGGGTCGAAAGGCCGCGGGCGAACATCTCCGTGGCCAACTGCTCCAGTTGCTGACTGCGGCCGCTCACGTGCTGGCGGACCTTCGACTCGAACGGCTCACCCCCCGTATCCGACACCTGCGGCACGGCGAAGGGGATCTGGCCCTCGGCGCTGTCGAGGCGGCCGGTGCGATAGCCGTTGCGGTAGCCTTTCACCGCCCCGCCGGCTTCACGCTGATAGAAACCGCGGCCAAGGAACTGGCCAACTTCCCGTTCCAAAGCTTCTTCGATGATCCGTTGCACGCCCAGGCGGATCAGCTCCGACCGGGCATCGCCGGCCCAGCCGTTGTCGAGAAGTTCACGAATCTGCTGGTCGGTCTGCACGGACGCGGGTAATCTCTTGCTCACGGGGTCTCCTTGCTTTGTCACCAGCAACAAGGATGTACCCCGTCTCTTTTTCCAGCAAGCTTAGGACTTCACCGCGGCGAGATCCTTCGAGTCGAGGTCAAGGGACTGAAAGGGACGCCACAATCGATCCTGTTGACCGCAGGCGAGGTTCGTGCGGCGAGGAGATACTTTCCGAATACACTCCTGTTTATTCTTCATTCAATAACGATAGATGAAACGCCAAACGGGCCAATCGCCCAAAACGGGATAAGGCGTACGATCACGCCGTGGAATCCTTCTGATAAGGATTTAAAGGCACTTATACCGCTTCTAGTTTTCAGTTGCGCTCTGGAAGCCAGGGCACTGCACAGACGCTTTTGATCAACTCGGGGTCGAGGCAGGATCGTTGCCAGGCATCGCAGGCCGCTTCACGCAGGGCATCGTAGTTGGCGTAGCTTCGGTTCGACCAGTAATGGCTGCGGAACCAGTGCCAGAGATTCTCCGTCGGGTTCAGTTCCGGCGAGCGCGGTGGAAGGTTGAGGAGCGTCACGTTCGCCGGCACCTTCAACCCGCCGGAGATGGGGTAGCCGGCTTGATCCCAGATCAGCACCCCATGCACGTCCGGGGCAATCTCCTTTGAGAGTTGATCGAAGAAGGCGTTGACGATCTGCGTGTTCAGGTTCGGCGCCAGCAGACCGGCGGTGTTCCCGGTTTTCGGACAAACCGCCCCCGGCACGTACAGGTAATCATACTGCGTCTGCTTCACCGCCCGCGGCCGCGATCCCACCGGCGCCCACACCCGCGTCAGCGTGCCTTGCTGACCAAAGCGGGCTTCATCCTGGAACCAGATCTCGATGCGTTTGTCCGGATGCTGCTGGGCGATCTGCTCGATCAGTTCCGGGCACTTTTTTTAAAAGCCTCCTGTGCCGTCGGGTCCGCATCCTTGTGCTGCGGGCGTGGAACCAGGTCGTTGTACCCGATCGCGTGCAGCAGGTTGTAGACTGCGCTGAGGCAGCGGACCTTGCCGAACTCCTCTTTGAGGATGCGCTGCACGTCCACACCACGCAGCGTGCAGACGCCGCCGTCCTTCTCCGGGACCGGCCCGCCATCCAACCGCTGCTTGAGCCGCTGCTGTTCCGATGCGGCCAGCGGGGGCTTGCGGCCCTGCCCGCCTTCATTGCGCAAATGTTCTACGCCGCCCTCGTTGTACCACTTGACCCAGAACTGCACGCCGCGGCGGCTGTAGCCAAACTCCTCGGCCACCTGCGGTGCCGACTTCCCCCTCTTGGCCAGAGCGACGGCGTGCAGGCGGGTCACCATCTTGGGATCGTGTTCCGATCGTGCCAGCGTATGTAATTCCTCCACAGTGTGATGCTCCACCACGTGCATGATGCGGCCTCCTTGCCAGGTTCCGCACATCATGACACAAACTCATCGCTGCGCGCTGCGGCGCAAGCAAAAAGTGGAAGCGGTATTACATACCACTACAAAATTCCCGCCAATGCTTAGGGCAGAGAGACAGATGAAGAGATGCGATGGGGCCGGAGCAAGGGACAGGCATGACATCCACCACTTCCATGCCAAGTTAAATCGCGCGGGATCCCGCTATGCCGGTCACACCCTTCTACGAGTCCGAGCGGAGCTTTCGTAATCCACGTGCCCTGGGACTGCTCTTCTTCGGCCTGCTGATCAGTGTTTTCCCGACCCTTGCGATGGTGCTCGGTTCCCCGCCCGGCCACTACTCCGGCGGACCCTACATCTTCGCCTGCATCATCGCTCCCCTGTTCCTCATGCTTCTCGCCACCGGCGTGCATCATGTCATTTTCGACGTACGCATTCCGTCCCGCATCGATGAGATGGGCGTCACCTCACGCGGCCGCACCCACCCGTGGCCCTCCATCACGATGATCCGTTTCAGCCGCGGCACCTTCTCCTCCAGAGGCCAGATCGCCTATTCCATTCATCCCCGGCCAGGCGTCTCCTACCCACTTCCCCGCAATCGTCCCCTTACCCCAGCGGAGTACTTGGACATCATCCATCGCATGAAGCCCTGGCTCGCCAGCCACCATCCGCACGTTTTCCTGCAAACGCCGAAAACGAGGCAGGAAAGGTGACATTCACGATGGCCCCCCGCATCGTCTGATTCCATCACCCGCCGCCATCGTCCTCGCCACCCCTCCCGGTGTCTTCACCGGCCACTAATGCGGACGAATTGGCTGGGATTCAGCCTCGCCCGAGCAGGCAACCTTGCGATGGACGCGCCGCGTAAGCAGAACTGCTCCGCCCACAGCCAGGAGGGTCAGGCCCGCCGGTTCTGGAACACGCGGACCGGTGACCGTATCAATGATCAGGGAATTGACCGGCTCACCAATCACGTCCCAATTGCCGTTCCAGACGCCGTTGTTGAAGCCGGCCGGTGGCTGTCCCAGGGGGAAAAGCTGTGCAGCGCCGGCGATGCCTCCCATGTTTTGCATCCAGAGCGGAAGAATCCCATTGTTGTTCGGGTTGACCGATTCGTTCCACCCTGTGCCCGCCAATTGCCACCCGCCAAATCCGTAATAATTAGGAGTGGTGCTCGCCGTCGTCACGAGCACGCCGTCCACGAGCAGTCCCGAGTTGTAATAGGGATCGGACACGTCAACCACGCCAAACCCCACCGTCACTGTTCCACTTGCGGGCAGGCTCACGACCGTGTAGCCGTCCGCGGGCATCCAGTGCGGCGTAGTCGGATCGTCCCGACGGGTACAGAAATGCATCGTAGGTATCAGCGATGTACTGCGCCGAGGCACCCGGAGCGTAGCTGACGCTAAAGGCAAAGTCGTTGTAGGTGCAGGGCTGCAAGTCCCACAGGTGCTCGTTGGTCATGAACCGCCAGCCGATAACCGCGTAGCTGTCGGCCGCACCGCTGAAGGTGATGCTCACCCCTGAGCCTTCGACCGCGTCAGGCGTCGTGCAGGTGTTGACCATGCCATCGAGCGTTCCATGCACCAGTCCGAAGTAGTCCTCCAGATTGGTGTCGGAAACCGCCGCACCCACGCGTGCGCTGACCCCAATGTACAAACCCAAAGCCGCGATACCAGAAACGATCCAGCGTGAGATTCTCATGCTACCTGCCTCCTCTGCGCGAGATGGGAATCAGGCCACGCGCCGCGGCGCGTGATCACAAGAGATCAAGTGCCGACGCGTGCATTGCCGTGAATCGCGCATCAACCGCACATCAGAGATTCTGCAGCACGTTTCAGACATGAACAAGATCAAAAAGTCCTATTTATAGGGCCTCCGCAGAATGTGAAAGAGTCTCACTTGCCGCTGCCCTGCTTCTCATCCGTCGGCGATGCGGCCACTGCGGGCATCCCAACCGGTGACCAGAGGACGGAAAACGTGGGGAACCGAAAATGTGATATCCACATTGTCTGCTGTTGTGGCGGGGAGCACAGTATCCGCACTTCGCCGCACCATCCCATCAAACCTGATTGCGGTAGATCCGATACATCAGCTTTGTATACTGATCCGCCGGATCGTTGCCCGAAAGTGCGGCGCCTTCCTTGGCGATCTTGAACGCCGCGTCCCGATGGCCCGCGGCCAGCGCCTCTTTGGTCTCAACCCATTCCCTTCAACCCCTGTCCCGCCCCGGCCGATGGTCGCTATAATCCCCGCAATGCTCAAAACAATGAGCCTCAAGCCGTGTCTCGCCTTGATCGTTCCCCTGCTGCTCTGCTCCTGCGCCACCGCCCCGGAATCGCGGCCTGCCCGCGCTGTCGCTCGAGGATGATACCCGCGCCGCCGTGCAGTCCATGATCGCCCGCGATGCCTCGATCAAATCCGATATGGATAACGCCGCCGCTTACGCCGTCTTCCCTGATGTCGGCAAGGGCGGCATCATCGTCGGTGGCGCCTTCGGACGCGGCGTCGTCTTCCAGCATGGCCGGATCATCGGCTACGCCTTCATCACCGCCGGCTCCGTCGGCGGGCAGATCGGCGGCCGCAGCTACTCCGAACTGCTCCTGTTCGAATCCCAGGCCGCCCTCGACCGCTTCAAGCTCAACGAAGTCACCTTCGGCGCTGAGGCCACCGCCGTCGCCCTCGCCGAAGGCTCCTCCGCCCAGGTTAACTACACCAACGGCATCGCCGTCATCGTCCAGCAGGAGGGCGGCCTTATGGCGGATGCTTCCCTGTCCGGCCAGTCCTTCCAATACACCTCCCTCGCCGACGCCGCCACGCAGCCCTGACCATCCGGCCCATTCTGGTTATTCGGATCACTTGTGCCGCAGAGGTCTTTTTGCGGTACACAAAATGTGACATCCATCGTTTTGTACTCCGCGAACCAATACGCCCGCCGCAAGAATTGATCGCGGTCGACGCAGCACTGCCTTCAGCCCGCTGTGTGACTCGCCTTGTTACCGTCTGCGGGCCGCCGAAGTACAATCACTTCCGCGCCCTTCGGGTCGGTTGGTGATTGATGACAAACTCAGGGGGAAGCAAATCGGATAGCGCCCAACGCCGGAGCAGATGATGGCTAACGATCGCATTCATCCAGGTGTCCGCATCGGGCACGTGCATCTAAAGGTCTCTGACCTGGAGCGATCGCTGCGCTTTTACCGGGACGTGCTCGGCTTTGAGGTGACACAGGGATACGGTGAGGATGCGGTCTTTGTTTCGGCCGGGGGGTATCACCACCACATTGGACTGAACACGTGGGAGAGCAAGGGCGGCCCGCCTCCGGCTCCCGGAACGACCGGGTTGTACCATGTGGCCATCCTGTATCCGACGCGAGCGGCACTTGCCGATGCCCTGCGTCGTCTCATTAAGGCCCGTATCCCTTTGACCGGCGCATCGGATCACGGCGTGAGCGAAGCGCTTTATTTGAATGATCCGGACGGCAACGGCGTGGAACTCTACCGGGACCGTCCGGAAGAAAAGTGGCCGCGTCATCCGGACGGAAGCCTTGCCATGTACACGCGTCAACTGAATCTGGATGATCTGCTCGCCGAACCGGAACTGACGCAGGCATGACCGTACGAATCGCAAAACTCAGCGTGACGTACGCGCGACCCAAATGGCTTGTGATTCCTGGGGGCGCTCGCCGATCTTGCGAAAATGCCCGAGCACGTCCGGCGCGCAGGGCTTCATGTCGATTGGTATGGACGACGAATGGCAATGGGTCTGGGCGACGATCAGGATGAAACGGTCTGAGTTGCGCCCTCTGGCGCAGCGGGCCGGAGAGAATCCGCGTCTCGTGGTGTGAGAGGGCTGGGGGGCTTGGGCGGTCTGGCGACTGCACTGCCAACCCACAGGCTGACATTTTGACGCGGTGGAGTTTGCACGGTGTAGGTACGGTGTGAGTACGGTATGGGCCGGAGCTTTTGCACAAGCCGATGTCGATATGATGTCAATATGTCGTAGTGGTTCTGCCGGCGCCGTTTCTTGGGGAATTGGCGGAGGAGCGGGGGGGATGGGGTCGGCGAAGTGGCGAGTTGCGGGGGCAATCCCGATCCGTATCACACGCCGATTACACGAAGTTGCGACACTGGCAAAATGGCTCTGGTTCCCGGTAACGGGTCCCTGTTCCCCACCCGACTAGAACCGGTACCCCACCCCGATCATCGTCCGATACGTATCCTGCTTGGGGGTGCTCCCATCGGACTCTTCCTGCGGGTTCTGGAGGTGATCCCAGATGAATGAGACGTTGAGATCGAACGAGTGGGTGAGTTCGAACTTGAGCGTCGCGACGCCGTGATGGGCGAAGGTGCCGACGTTCGAATCGCCCGCCGTCGCGTTGTAGGAGAGCAGGAAGTCGAGCTTGTCGGTGATCTCCCATTTGAAACTCGTCTGAAATGCCGCGATCACGCCGCCCGTGGTGCTGTCCATGCCGGGCGGCACGTCCTTGAACCAGGTCTGCTGGTAGCCGGGTCCGGCGGCAACGAGCCACTCCAGATCGTCGCGGTCGAAGATGTAGTAGCCCAGACCGACCCCACCGGTGGCGCGATGCTCGATGTTCTCGATCGGGTTGCGGTAGTATTCCGCAAAGATCGGGCGGGCAAACAACCCGCTACCCAGGTTGATGTCCCAACTGCCGTTGGCGCGATGGTTGTTGTCGCTGTCCTGGCCGTTGATTCTGGAATACTCGCCCAGATACGACAGCCCGACGCGCTGCCGCGGCGTGCGCCGATCGACCGTGACCAGGGCATCGAACTCGGTCTTCTCCGTGCTTCCACTCTCAAGATTGACGCCCAGGGTGACTTCGCCAGCCCAGTAATCGCGCTCGCGCTTGCCGCCGTGGGTGATCCCGATCAACTCGTCCCTCGGCAGCCGCAGCCCCGGCTGAGTCTTGACCGTGACCCAGTCCCCCTGGATCACAACGGGCGCGTACTGCTTCTCCCGTCCCTCAAAGCGCACGTACATCGGATTTGCAGGGTAGACGGCCCGAACATCCTTCAGGTCGAATTCCTGAAGCCCCAGTTTGTCGCTGTCGAACTCCAGGCGCCGGTGCTGGACGTATTTCAGTTGGCCCTTGAGCCACTCCCCCGATTTCAACTCGATCCAGTCGAAGCCGTCGCTGCCCAGCCCCGGCGGGCGCCAGAAGGCCGGCGCCGTCGTCAGGCGCATGGCCGGCGTGCTGGAACCCGCAAGCGCCGCCCCGGATTGAGAGCGAGCATGCACCAGGGCACCGCAAGCAGCCATGACAGCCACGATCTTCGATCCCGATCACACAAAGCGGCACCCGCGAAATCAACCCAACGCCCGACACCATCACCCAATCGACGGCAGCGCCGCCGCAGGTCACACCTATAAACATATTCCACTGCTTGCCGATCTGGAAGAAGCGTGCCGCATGTACGACTGGCGTCGTGCGCTGCGAGGCCGATCAAGCCCCGCGCTGACCCATCGGCAAAATGCAATGATCCAGCCATGAATCCCATTCGCATCGATCCCCAGATCCTCAACGGCACGCCCTGCTTCGCCGGCACCCGCGTCCCCATCCAGAACCTCTTCGACTACCTCGAAGACGCTCAAGCCGTCGAAGAATTCCTCAAGGGCTTTCCCACGGTCTCCCGTGAGCAGGTGATTGAGCTCCTGGAGCTCGCCGGCTCCCGCTTGATCCCGCGCGAGACAGTGTGCTGCTCGAGCGCCGGGCTGCGCTGACACCTGCTCGGCGTCGCGTTCTCCTTCCAGCTCTCAAACAAAAGGGGGCAGCACCTCGGCAAGTGCCTCTCGCTTCCCCGCAACCAGGAGCAACGCCATGCGACTAGCAAACACCGTCGCGTCCCTCTGCACGGTCTTGGCTCTTGGCCTGACGGTTCCGGCGAGCCTCGCCGCCGCTCCCGCAACCCAGCCGTCGGATCCCGTCTCCCTCTGGTCCGCCGGGCAGAAGGATCGGGCCGTCCACGACTTCATCCACGCCGACTGGCCCGCCGGCAACGTCTTCGCCCCGGGCTCCATCTTCCGCATGAAAGAAAGCGAGTACGTCGCCGCCCCTCCCGCCACACGCAGGAATCTCGACCACCAGATCCAGGTCCAGGGCGAAGAGATCCGCGCCCTGGCCCGCGCCGTCCTCGCCCGCGCCCACAAAGCCGACGCCGCCGGCGACAGCGCTTCCGCCAAACAAGCCTTGAGTGCCGTCAAAGCCTGCGGCCAGGACCTCGCCGACCGCAGGAACGGCCTCGCCGCCTTCAAGCTCATCGGCACCGCCCTGATCCAGCGCGCTGACGCCGATCTCCAAAAGCTCAAACACTGATCCAAACGCCCCGCGGCAACCCCCCCGCGCCGCCCATAAAGGGCAGAGCACCTCCACGATCAGACCCGGCTCGGGTGGTCAGCCCACTGCCCGGACAAGAAAGGCTGTCAGCCGCTCAGGCTCCATTTCCCACGTCTGCGTTCAAAAACGCACCCCCTCGTCTTCCCGAACATCGTGCTCGCGTACCTACCCACAGCTTCCGGGTGACCGGCAGCACCACCTGGCTCAAGAGCGCCGCGCCAAATCCCCACAGGCGACAAGCGCCCAGCCATGCCGCAACGCTAGGCAGCGCGAAAACCATGCCCGCATACATGCAGTATCCCGACAGGATCAGCACAGGCACGAAGATCCATCGAGCTGCGTTGGCATACTGGCCAGCTCCCGAAGGTGGCACGGAATCGGCCCATCTGCGTCGTCACAACCGCTCGAAGGGTCGTCAAGATCCAACTCTCGCGGTCGCTCCTGGCATCTGGGTCGATTCCGTGCCGTCGCGGGGCGTGGAAAGTCCATTACACGCTCTAGCCTCGAATCGCCGACGCCGGGATGTAGAGTTAAAGGGCCGAACGCTTCTGACAGAACCCTCTCCCGCACTATCGACGCCATCCAGCACTGACTCGCCACAAGCCCTACAGGGCCTCCCGGTCGCTTCGGCAACGCCTTGAGCGCTGGGCTAAGAGCCCGTTTGTGAAGAAGCATCCCAGCAGAGGACATTCCGCTCCCAAGTTGCGCCCAATTCCCTCCCGGCCCACACCGTACTCTCACCGTTGTAGTACCGTACCCTCCCCACCCCTCCTCAAACCCGGTTTTTGCCCCTCCTGACGACTTGGTGGTCCGAACATGACAATTTGACGCACCGACAAAGCGGCCAGAGGGGCCCTTTTAGCGCTTCAGCGCCGGATCGTTCTTAAGTCCTTGTCTGTTCATGTGTTGACCGCAATTCTGGACTGAAATCGCCAGCTTAGCGCTGTCGTGTTAAACGGCAGGCCCCAAAGGGGGCTCCCAGGACGCGCCCCGTAAGCGGGGCCGCTCAATGCGGCGCTCCAGGGTCAGGTCAAAAACTAGCGAATCCACGGATACCCGCCACTGTTTCCCAGCCACTCACCCCGGCGTCGTTACCGGCCACTAAACAGCATTGCCCAAGCCCCGTCGCGCTTCGTTATCCATCAGCATCAAACCCGGTCCTCTATGGCGGGTTTCAGCCCACCGTCGCGCCTCGCTCACAGGCCGAGTTGTGTCCCCCACTCTCACCACCTCATCGGTAAATCCCCCAGGCGGCAGCGGCGGCGCGATCTTCGCCCCTTTCACCCGCCAGAACTGCGTCAGCGCACCGCCGAGCTGTTTGAAAAAACCAAGGCAGATTGAAAGCGCTCCTCGCGGCGTGTGCCGCCACTGCCTGCCTTCGGCATCGATGAATCGCGCCCATCTTCGTTCGATCATCCGATTGACCCGGCAGGTATACACATCGAGCAACGCCTCAAAGGGTGTCGCCTGCCCATACGATCGAATGCTCGGCGAATGCTTCGCCAGTCGCTGCTGGTGTGCCGACCACAACTTCTCGAACCGCGTGTTGATCAACCGGCGATAGACGAAGATTCCCGACGGATCGCCCTCGTCGTTCTGATCCGTCGTCACCAGGAATCGCCCATCTGCCAGCGGCGTAAACAGCCACGTCTGCGCCACCGGGTTTCCCATCACCGTCCCCGATCCAGTCACAACCAGCGTCGCCCGATCCGGCGAACGCCAGACCGTTCCGCGAACCGCATACTTCGCATGAGCAATCGGCCCGCCATGCTCAAATCCCTCCGCTGAAATGTCCTGCGACATTACCTGGACATAAGGTCCCATGAGCGGATTCGTTCCTGGCTCCAGCGCCACATACGGCACCGTTACTCGTTTCTCCAGCAACGCCACCACAAACAGCAGCACCAGAAACCCCGCCACCCCGATCAGCGCCCACCCGTATTGTGGAATGCCCAGCCATCCCAATATCATGGACCGGCATCATACCACAACTTCACCGAAGATCAGACCATTCATTGGAATAGCATGCTACCCGATGCTACATTCTCGTCGAATTGTGCGCCTGCCAAACCGCCCGGTTTGGCACCGCGCCCCTTTCTCGCTGGATCGGCAAGCCCCGATTCACCCGCGTTCCCTGTGCCATTCTCTCGCCCGCCAATCCCCCTCCCCCCGGTCATTCCGTCAATTTCAGCTCCCGATAGAGGTCGTACAAGCGCCTGTTTTGGGCCTGGAGGAAATGATTCGAGGCCGACAGGTGCAGAACCGAGATCGGCTCATGCGGAAAAACCGCACGTACCCAGCGCCCGCTGCCGTCCTTCAGCGGCAGCGCTGCCGAGCAGAGCCAGTTCATCGTGCAAGGTGTCGGCACGACGTTCGTGTCGCTCTGCATGATCGCCATCAGCATCGCGTCCTGCTCTGCCATGTGATCGAACGTCCCGCGCATCGCCTGCTCGAGGAACCTGCGGTAGAGCTCCCACACGGGACAATCCTTGTGCATGCCGAAGATGCCGCAGTTGTAGGGGTAAAGGTACCTGGCGGCTTCCGCCGCATCGCCGAAGGCCTTCCGCATCCGCTGGTATTTTCTCTCGTGATAGCTCCGCGCAGTTGGCCCCGATTGAACGAAACAGTACGCCGGATCGATCTCCTGGCAGATCGCGACCGCTCCGGGCACCAGCCGCGGCAGGTTGAAATAGGAGCTAATCCCCTCGGAATTCAGCAGCCGAATGTCCGGGTCCACGTACACGTAGTAGTCGTACCCGGCAAAGATCTCGCGCAGGTAAGGACGGCAGCTCATCGCCCAGGCATACGCCGGCGCTCCCTCAAAACCCTGCAGCGACCGGTAATCGGTAAAGATCTTCGCCCCGCCTTTGCTGAGCCACTCCAGTTGCGCCGGCTCCAAATCGATCGCCACCACCGCCAGCTCCGCGATGTGCGTGAGGTATTTCGAGATCGTCGCGATGCATTGCCGGGCCTGATCGAACATATTGGCATCGAACGACATGACGATCAGGTTCCGCCGATCGTCCGGCCGGCCCGCCGCCCGAGCTTGTGCGGCAACATCACTCATGAGCTGATGCGATACCCTGCCAGGTGGGGCGGCACAACCCACTTCACGCTCGGATCCGGCTGGTGCCGCACCGGCTCTGCCTTTCCGCGCCAGGCTGCACCCATGATCTGCATGGTGTTGTACACGATCGTGTTCCACCCGCGGTCGCGCAGAAAATCCAGCCCTGCACCCACCGCCGGGCTGTTGAGGTCGTGGAACAGCACGAGCGCATCCGGCTCGGCCAAGGGCGCGCAGGCGATCGTGTCCTCCAGCGGCGCCGGCGCATCGTGGCTCCCATCGATGAAAATCAGGGACCACCTGCGCCCGGTCTGTGCCGCCAGAGTGCGCACCCCCTCTGGACTGGCCGCCGGGATCAGGTTCACCCGATCCATCACGCCCGCGCTGGTCAGCGATTGCCGCACCGACTGGATGAAATCCGGGTACTGCAGGATGGGATCGACAACGTCGAGTTGCACGCCCGCCAGGGCCAGATGGCATGCGGACCACCCCAGCCAGCACCCGATCTCCAGCGCCCGCTTCCCGCGAAATTGCAGCGCCAGGTTGTACGCGATGTGTGCTTCGTCCCGGCTTAGAAACCCGATCAGCGGTGCCCGCCGATCCACGTACCAGTTGTGCGGAATCTGCGACCGAAACCAGGGCCACCCAACCGCCAACTTGTTTCCTGGCCCCATGAAAGGAAAATACGGATCCGCGTAAATGCGCTGGAGGTTCGGTGAAACATAATCCCCGGGAGGAAACTGGATACCCCCGCCTGGCGCAGCAACGTTCACGTCGCCGGCGCTCATGGCCGATTCACCCTCAAAAGCATGGAACACGTTTGCATCACGTGAGCAGATTAAATGATAACGGGGCGAGTAAGGGCATTCCACCGATCCGCGGTGTGCCGCGAGGTTCGTCAAAATCGGACTGTTTGCCCCTGATTGGCCTCTCCATTATCTAGACCCCTCGGCTGAAATCGAAGCCAATAGAAAGGGAATGGCATGAATCGCAATCGGGTTTCCCTGAGGGCATTGTCGCTGGGCGCGATCATCGTGGGATGCGCGACCTTGATCGCCTTTTCGCCGCTCTCTTTCGGCGAGGAATCCGGAGCCGCCGAGCACGAGCATTCGGCCCCGGCGTCCACGCAGGATTCTCGCGCGCTTCACCACGCGATGGAGGCCATGAACCACGATCTGGCCAGGCTCACCCGCATGGTCAAGGACCCGGCCAAAAAGGAGGCGGCCCTGGAGCTGATTCAGGATCTCGAGCAGCACACGCTTGCCGCCAAGGGCATGACCCCGCGCGGCGCCGCCACCCGCCCCGCGGCCGAGCGCCCCGAGTATCTCTCCCGGTACCGCCGGGAGTTGCGGGAGGTGCTCGCCGCCGAGCTCGACCTCGAGCAGCAGGTCGCCGACGGCCAGACCGACAAGGCCGTCGCTTCGATCAAGCAGCTGCGTCATCTCGAACAGGTCGGCCATTCCGAGTTCCGCCCCCATCGGCGGCACGACTAATGCGGGCGCCACAGTCCCAATAACCTGTTCAGCAGGAGCAATCAGTCCGGTATTTTCTTCAGCCGATAAGAAGCAACATATGGAAATGGCAGACGTCATCATGGTCTTTGTCCGAGGCAGCAGTGGTTCGCTTGACGAGGAGGCCCTCGCCGAGCTCTACGGTGCCACCAACGTCGAGCAACTCGGCGAAGGAGTCGTCTCCTGCACGATCCCCGGTGCGCGTTTCCATGACGTCCAGCGCAATCCCAGCGTCGCCTACATCCGCCGCGTCGCCGGATTCACGGGAAGCTGCGACGCCTGACCGCCTGCGTGCAAAAATCGCATGCCTTCCAGGGGAAAACGGCATAGAATATGCATAACGCTTAAAGCGCCCCCGCACGTGACGTGCTACAAGAAAGGGGTGTTTGAGATGCGTAAATGGATTCTATTGTCGGCGGTCACCATGCTGGGCCTGCTCGCCGCTCCGGTTCTGGCCCAGTCCCACCCGCAGTATCAGTACGACAATTACAAGAATACAAACCTCTCCGGCTACGATCCCTTCCAACTGAACTGGAGCACCGGACGGTTCGACTATGTCCCCGAGCCCTATCGGTCCGCAGCTGGCGCCGGGCCCTATCAGTTCAACTGGTTTAGCGGTCGCTGGGACTATGTGCCGTGGCAACCGCCGCAATCCCCGGCGGAGATCCTGGCTCAGAGCAAGGCGCGTCCGGTTCATCAGGTTCCAAACTACGGGTTGAGCCTTTCGCGCCAGATCAGTGCGAGCGCTCAGCCGGCCGCCGCGGTCGTTGCTCCAACCGAAACTACGCGCGGCATGACGATCAACATCTACAGGGGCCACATCAACAATGGTCCCCCGACCACGGCCAGGAGCAAGAGCATGGCGACGACGCAGCCGTCGCAGGTTCCCATGATGCTGCCCAAGGATCCGCTGAACATTCCGGCGACGGTTGGGCGTTGGGAGTACGACACCACGACCGGACACTGGGTGCATATTCTTCCGCCCGATAATGGCTCGGGTTCCAGGACCGGCCGCTAGTGTTGAGCTTCGACCGACATCGCTGTGAGGGGGCGCATGGGAACGCGCGCCTCGAGTTGCCTTGATCCGAACGGGATGCCGAGAATGCGGCCAAACCAAACCGGTTGCGCGATAACGGTTTCCTGGGTGACATACCCAAAGGCGCTGCATTGTACGCGGGCACCGTCCGCGTCGGCGGCTGCGGTATCGAGCAGTTCCGAGCCGTCCTGGGAGTAGACCGCAAAAATACTGACAAGAGCGTCGCCGGAAGCATCGGTCTGCGTAGGTGGATTGATGCGGATCAGCTCATGATCGTGATCGAAGGCCAAGATCGCGGCGCCGGCGATCGGCTTCCCGGTCGCAGCGTCGATGATATGGACGTGGACAGGGAATGCTTCCCGGCCGGTTGCCGTGGTCCGCGTGATGAGGTGAAAGAGCCAGAGGGCCGCGAGCACGAGGGCGATTCCCAGCAGCCAGCGCGCAAAGCGTCGGGTTGACGAAGGCCTCTGCTCCCAGATTGAAGCCGCGCGCTGCGCCACCGGCACCTTTCCCTCTCCAGACGCTGTTGACCTCGTATCGACTTTGAGGTGAATTGCAGGAATTCTACCACACCTCCGGACGACCGGTTGCGGCTACCGCGAGGCCGATTTGAGCATGGTCCACTGGTGAATGCCGATGTAAACGCCGAAGGCTGTTGCAAGCAGAGAGATGAGCGGTGTAATCCCGTTGGACATCAACTTGCCGCAGGCATACACGTTGAACGCGACGGCTACGGCCGTAATCGCCAATCCGAGGTAGATCATCGGCTTGTGAAATCTGGAAGAGGCTGCGGAGACCATCAGCACGATTCCGTCGAAGAACAATGCCAGACCAAACAGGAAAAACGACGCATCCGTGAGCATCACGAAACCCTGAAGGTCCGGATACGCAACCTCCTGCCCGGCCAGCGGGGTTCCCGGCGACCATTCAACATGGGTATGAAACGGACGATTCATCGCGCGGTCGGCGAAGTAGATGCCGAAGTTTCCACCGACAAGCATGAAGATGATTCCCAGGACCACGGAGAGCCAGACTTCGGCACCGAATGCTGAGCCGTGGCCAATTTGCTGTGCAGGGCGGGCGGTTGGCACCTCGCTGCTCTCACCTTCGGCGGGGTCGGCGGAGGGTGCCGGGGCGTTCTCGTGGGTGTTGGACAGGCGTGGGAGTTTGGACATGTCCATGGCGGTTCCCTTGCGAAATGCTTGACGCCGACGGCAGCGGGCATGATAACCGCGGCCCGGTTATGAAGATACTTCTGCTGACGAAGCATTTGTGACTGAAAATCATGGGCGAAGCACTGGATCAGATCGAGCAGGTGCTGCAGCAAGCGCAACACGAACTGCGCCGTGAAGGACGCGCAGGAGCTGGAGCAGTTCCGCATCAGGTACTTGGGGAGCAAAGGCAAGATCAGGGATCTGATGACGCTGCTGGGGAAGGTGCCCAAAGACCAGAAGCCGGCGGTGGGGCAGAAGGTGAATGCACTGAAGAATTGCGTGACGGAACTATTCGATGCGCGGAAGGCGGAGATCGAATCGGGCGGCGATCAGAGCCAGGCAATCGATGTGACTGAGCCAGGTAAGGCGCCCGGGATCGGCAATACTCACATCCTGATGAAGGTGATTGGCGAGCTGACGGAGCTGTTTGGCCGAATGGGTTTCGCAGTGGCGCAGGGGCCGGAACTGGAGGATGAGTTCCACAACTTCATCGCGCTCAATATTCCCAAGAGCCATCCGGCCCGCGATCCGCTGGATAATTTCTACGTGACGATCGACAGCGGCGAGGGCCAGGACAAGGGGTTTGCCTGCGGACCCGAGGAGCATGCGCTGCTTCTGCGGACTCAGACTTCGACCGTGCAGATCCGTGTCTTGGAGAAGCAGAAGCCGCCGATCCGGGTGGTGATTCCGGGAAAGGTCTATCGGCCTGACACCGTGGACGACACGCACCTGTTTCAGTTCCATCAGCTCGAGGCGCTGGTGGTGGACGAGAACGTGACGATGGTGGATCTCAAGAGCACCATCATGCAGTTCGTTCACGCGTACTTCGGGCCGCAGACGAAGGTGCGCTTCCGGCCGAGCTTCTTTCCGTTTACCGAGCCCAGCGCTGAAGTGGACGTGTGGTTCGAGGACAAGGGCAAGTTCGTTGAGCTCGGCGGCTGCGGGATGGTGCATCCCAACGTGCTCAAAGCATGCAACATCGACCCGGAAAAATACTCCGGCTGGGCGTTCGGCTTCGGGATCGAGCGCATCGCGATGCGGAAATACGGGATCAACGACATTCGCCTGTTTGTGGAGAATGATCTGCGGTTTTTACGGCAGTTCTGATCTGCAACGGACCAGATCAGCCTGAAAAACTCTGGGGGCGTCCAGCTACGATCCGATAGATTATTTCGTAAGATAATATCTTACAAGTGTTTGCCAATATCGTAGAGGCCAGGCAGGGGAAGTCCGATAAAGGGAAAACCCTTACAATTCGGACCAAAAAGTCGTTGAAACTGAATCTCAATGCGATATAGTATGAGCAGAACGTCGGGTGCAGCCCGACCGATGAGGAGTTGGAACGATGAAGGCGTGCGACTTTGCGGGATGCAATCACTGCGGTCCGACCGAGACGTGCAAGCTCAATCAGCTCGGCATCGGCTGTCGCGGAATGGTGGTGGCGGTGGGGGGAGACTGCGACTTGCGGCGGCGCTTGCTCGAGATGGGCTTCTGCAACGGCGCCCGTGTTGAGGTGATCCGGCGGGCGCCGCTGGGCGACCCCATCGAGTTCCGGCTCCGCGGTTACCACCTGTCGCTGCGTGACGAACAGGCGCAGCATGTTTCCGTGACTCGTGACGCCTGAGGGACTCGTGCGGCGTGACTCGTGACATTCATTGCACGTGTCACGAATCGCGGGTCACGCAAGAATGTCCACCTGCTGTGAAACCGGCGATCGGCCCCGAACCACTTCCAAAGCGGCATTGACTGTTGCGCTGGCGGGGAATCCGAATTCAGGAAAGACGACGATCTTCAACGCCCTGACGGGTTTGCGTCAGAAGGTGGCGAACTATCCGGGCGTGACCGTCGAGAAGAAGACCGGGCGCTGCAAGCTGCCGGATGGGCGGTGGATCGACATGATCGATCTGCCGGGGACGTATTCGCTTGTTTCGCGGTCGCCCGATGAGCGCGTGGCGATGGAAGTCCTGCGGGGCTTGCGGCGGCAGACGGCGACGCCGGATGTCGTGGTGGTTGTCGTCGATGCCAGCAACCTTCAGCGGAACCTGTACCTGGTGAGCCAGTTGATCGAGCTGGGCCGGCCGCTGGTGGTGGCACTGAACATGGTGGACATCGCCGAGCGGCGGGGGATGAGCGTGTCGGCGTTGAAGCTGGCCGAGAAGCTGGGCGTGGAAGTCATTCCGGTGGTGGGGCACAAGCGGAAGGGAATTGTCGAGCTCAAGAGCGCGATCATCAGGGCGAAGGTGGCGCCGATGCCGAACTGGCCGCTGCCGGACGTGATGAAGGATGAGCTGATGGTGGTGGGCGGGGGGTTGGCGATTCTGGATAGCGTTGAGGATGCACGAAGGGACGAAGGCCCGAAGGCACGAAGTGGGGGAGAGCAATCGCTTGATCACGGAATCGCGCCGCGGGCATGGATCTGCCGCGGGGATGACGATGTGCGGCAGCTCGATCGGTATCAGGCGATCGCCGAGCGTTTGCTCATCGGCGACCGCGCGAACGACATCGATCATTTTGCCGAGCGCCAGCCGGTGGCGGAATTGCTGGAGTCGGCGACCAAGCGGCTGAGCGATCTGGGCATCGATCCCATGCAGGCGGATATCGAGGCCCATTATCGCTGGATCGAAATCGTCGCGGATGCCAGCGAGACCAACGTGGAAGAGCTGGCGGCGATGGGCCTCACGCCCCCGCGCGATGTGCTCCCCTATGCCAGCGCCGCGCCCTGACCTGGTCGGACAAGATCGATTCCATCTTCGTTCACAAGATCTGGGGCCTGCTGATCTTCGCCGCCATCATGGGGACGCTCTTCGTGAGCATCTTCTGGCTTGCCCAGCCGATCATGGACGGCATCCAGAGCGGCATCACCGCGCTCGGCGGCCTGGTCGCCTCGCACCTCAGCAATGGACCGATCAAGGACCTGATCACCGATGGCATCTTCGCCGGCGTCGGCGCGGTGGTCGTATTCGTGCCCCAGATCGCCATGCTCTTTTTCTTCCTGGCGATTCTGGAAGACAGCGGCTATCTCGCCCGCGCTGCGTTCCTGATGGACCGCGTGCTGGCGAAGGTCGGTCTGCACGGAAAGTCTTTCATCCCGCTGCTCAGCTCCTTCGCCTGCGCCATCCCCGGCATCATGGCCACGCGCACCATCGAAAATCGCAAGGACCGCCTGGCGACGATCTTCATCGCACCGTTCATGAGCTGCAGCGCCCGTCTGCCTGTGTACCTGCTGCTCATCGGCACGTTCTTCGCCGCCTATGGCGCCCTCGTGCAGGCCGGCATCATGCTCTCGCTCTATGCCCTGGGCATCGTCGCCGCCGCGGGGACGGCGTGGCTCTTCAAGCGACTCCATGCTCAAGGGCCCTAAGGCCGCGTTCATCCTCGAGTTGCCGACCTACAAGCTCCCGCAGCCAACGCAGGTTGCACGGACGGTGTGGGTGAACACCAAGGAATTCCTCACCAAGGCCGGGACGATCATTTTCTGCCTGAGCGTGCTGCTTTGGGCGATGGCGTACTATCCGAGATTGCCGGAGGCGCAGCAACGCTCGGTGCTAGGCCAGGCAGCAAATGCCGCACTTCAAGAGTCAGTCACGAAAGGTGACACTGTCCCATATAAGGGTAAACTGCTTGCGCTTTCGGACACATCGGAACAGATCAAAGCAGCGATGGCAAAAGCCGTCGCATCCGCCCAGCTTCGCCACTCCCTCGCCGGCCGTTTCGGTCACGCGATCGAACCGCTGATCAAGCCCCTCGGCTACGACTGGAAGATGGGCGTGGGCCTCGTCAGCGCCTTCGCCGCCCGCGAGGTTTTCGTCAGCACGATGGCGATCACCTACTCGGCAGGTGATGCGGATAACACGGCCGATCTCTCAACGGCGATGCGGAACGACCGCTATCCCGACGGCCGTCCGGTCTGGACGCCGCTGGTGGCGGTGAGCCTGCTGGTCTGGTTCGTGCTGGCGATGCAGTGCATGAGTACGATGGCGATCGTCCGCCGCGAAACCGGCGGCTGGAAGTGGCCGATCGCGATGCTGGTGTATATGAATGTATTGGCGTACGTGGTTTGCCTGGCGGTGTTTCAGGTGGGGCGGATCTGGTTCGCGTGATGGCGATCTGGCTGCAAAACCTCCTGGTCCTGGCGCTCGTGCTGGTGTGCGCGAGCTTCGTCGTCTGGCAGGGCGTGCAGTCGCTGCGCGGCAAGAAGAGCCGCGTGGGCTCCTGTTGTGCCAAGGGCTGCGGCAGCCAGTCGACGCAAGCGAATTCGCCGGCGGCCAAGCCGAAGGCGGAGCGGATCGTCTTCATGCCGGCCGAGATGCTCTCCCGGCGGAAATGATGCGGTGAAGGGGAACTTCCAAAAGGGGGGATCATTGCCAATTGAAAATTTTCAATTGCCAATTGCAAATTCCCTTAACATTTTATCAACTCACTCGTCTCAGGGGGCGTGCTCGGAAACTGGTCAGGGGATGGCGAAGCCGATCGACAGGAAAGCCTTCGATCGTTTGGTGCTGGAGAGCCTGGCGGCGCTCCAGGCGTTTGCCATCCGGCTGACGGGAAGTCCGGATGCCGCCGAAGAACTGGCCCAGGAGACGCTGGTTCGCGCCGCGCGATCCTGGCGGACGTTTGCGGGCAAATCGAAGTTCCGCACCTGGCTCTTTCAGATCGCCGTCAACGCGTTTCGCGATTCGGTCTCGCGTATGCGGATCGCCGGCGAGTTGCCGGCGGAAATCGCGGACACGCGGGCGGATGATCCGGCGCGGTGCGTTGCCGCCAGCGAGACGGGCCGGATCGTGGCGCGGGAGATTTCGCGGCTGCCGCCCAGGCAGCGCGAGGTGCTGGTGCTTATCGCTTATGAGCAGATGAGTTTCCGCGATATAGCGGAGGTGCTTGGGACGAGCGAGCAGAACGTGCGCACAAACCTGCACCTGGCGCGGCAGCGTCTGAAGGAGCGTCTGGCGCATTTCTTGACGAGTGTGAACCCGTGATGGATGAGGCGCTGAATCAACTTCCGGATGATGACTCGCTGGATCGCCTGCTGGGTGAAGCGCGCTGGCCCGAGCCGGAGGCGGGGAGACTGGATCGACTGCGGCATGGTTATCTGCGCGAGCGCTGGTGGATAGGATTCAACCGGATCACCCGCATCGCGGTAGCGGCGGTGCTGGTGATTACCGTGGGGGCGTGGTGGGTGATGCCCGTTCCGCGGCATGAGCGCATCACCATGAAACTGCCGACGCCCTCGCCGGTACACAAGCGCGTGGCCGAGGCCACGATCGAATCGCGGCCGGCGACGCTGCTGGAGCGCGCGATTCTGTATTCCGCGCAGGCGAGAACGAATCAGGTAAAAATGCAGGCTGAAGAAACGGCCATCCGTACCGCGATTGCGCAGGTGGAATCGTCAAAATCATCGCCGCCGGCGGCTGCGCGAACGTTGGGGCCTGATTCGGAACAGATGCTGGCCGATGTCATCCAAACCACGCGCGGCGCGCGACGCCTGGCCGCCGTGAGACTGCTCAGCGAGGTCGCCACCGCGAAGAGCGCGCCGCTGCTGGTGAAGCTTGCGAATGATCCCCGGACCTGCCAGGCCGCGTTGCCGGGCGTGCTTCGTCTCGGCGATTTCCAGTCGCTTGCGGACCTTGCCCGGCAGACCCATTCACACGTTATCCGGCAGAAGCTGCTTAGCGCCCTTCTGCATCGCGAGGCAAATGAAGCGGTGCCGCTCTATCTCGCATTCGTTGAGGAACCCGCGACCGCAACCGATGCGCTGGCGGCCGCCGATGATGCGCCACAGCCGGCGATCGACGAACTGTTTGCACGGCTGGATGATCCCCACCTGGACGTTCGCCTGGCTGCCGCCCGTGCGCTGGGAAGGATCGACGGGCCGGCGGTCACGCGGCGACTGGCCGCGATGGTCGAGCGGAACGTCAACCAGCGCGAGGCGCTGGCGGCGCTGATCACGAGCCACGGGCGTGACGCGCAGGCGATTGTGGCCCAGGCCCGCCGGCGCTCGTCCCTTGCCGCCACCATTCAGTCACTCGAAATTCTGCTGCAAAGCAATTCCAAAGGAGAACGGTTATGAAGAGGCAATCAGGCGTGTGCTGGTTCATTGCGATGCTGTGTGCTGCTGTTCCGGCGCTGGCGCAGTCGGCGGGAAGCGCCGGGCGCACGAGCAGATGAGTCAAGCATCTTCGCAGGTTGTGACGCGCGTTTACAACGTGGGAGACCTGATGCGGCAGTCGCCCAGTTACCCGTTTCTAGGCGTCAACGTCCCCGACATCCACGTCGGCGAGCCGTTTCGCGTTGAGGCGCCGCAGTCCGGGGGCGGGGGCAATTCAAATCTCTTTTCCGTTCAGCAGGAACAAGGAGAGTCGGTACCGCCTGTTCTGGTGAAATTGATCAAGACGACGGTTGCCCCATCCAGTTGGAATGATGCAGACCATACCCTTGCGATGCAGGGCGACCTGCTCATCGTGTCACAGACACAGGAACAACAGGCCCGGATTGAGCAGCTCTTAAAGGACATGCGCGCTGAGTTGCGCCCGCGCGGATGGTGACGGTCCGCGCCGACTGGATTCTGCTTGAGCCCAATCAGATCGACACCATCACCAAGCCCCTCGATGAGAAGACCGAGCCGAATCTGAAGGTCGTCGATCTTTCGGCAGCACAGAAGCTGAATCCCAAAGCACACTATCGCGGCGAAATCACCTGCTTTGATGGGCAGACGGTGAGTATTGCGTCCGTCGAGGGGCATACGGCCATCGCGGATCTCCAACCCGTCGTGGCGCAGAACATGCGGGCTTACAGTCCAAAGGTGAAAATACCCCAGTCGGGGGCGACGCTGCAGATACAGCCTGACGTTACGCGTGATGGCGCCACTGCCGTCGTTAACGTCCAGAGCATGGTCTCAGATGCCACCAGCTTCTCCACCACCCAGCCAAACTTGAGCGAGCTGTCCTGGCAGGCGATCGACAAGTTCAACGTTGAAGCTCAACAGTTGAAGACGACCCTTCGCATCCCTCTGGGCAAGCCCATCCTGGTCGGTGGTATGACGGTCGCCCCGGATCTGGCAAGTGGTGGAAATGGCCAGCTTTATCTGGTGATCGAACTGACGGCCTCAGGCGGGCGATGAAGGCCCGGGCCGCTTCGGTCACTGCGGCCTATAGCACCTTCATGCGCAGTTGGCGATTCTGGATGGTGAATTTCATTCGTTGGGTGCAGCCCATGGCGGGCCGAAGAGAATCCGCGTCTTGGGGGGCGTGGGGGCGCGGGCGGGCTCTGGCAATGGCACTGGCGAGCGGCCGGGGTGGCTTTTGCGCCGACGGGTTTTGCACGGTGTGAGTACGGTGTGAGCCGGAGCTTTTGCACAAGCGGATGTTGATATGTCTTGGAGGTTGTGCCGTGCCGTTTCTTCGGGAATTGGCGGCAGATGGGGGCGGGGATGCGGCGGGTTGTGGGGGCACGAGGGCTACTTTGGCGTCCTGTGCATCGGTGTCGGGCCTGGGGGCCGGATGGGGGCGGGGAGCGAGGATCAAGTCCGTCATACGGTTGGTGATTCATGGGGGCGTCGGCAAAGCGTGCGAAAACGGCCGAGCACGCATCCGGCTGGCGGGCGCCTTCATCCCGATTCGCGTTACCCACTGATTACACCGCTTTGAAACACCGGCAAATGGTTCGCCGACCCAACGCGCAGGCTGGGACAGGAGCGCTGGCCAAATGAGGTTCTGCCCTGACGCTCGCCTTGCGGGCTCGCCTATGCTCTTGAACCTAGCTGCAGTGCCGGCGTATATTTACAGGCGTCCATCGGGCCGCATCACTTGGCGAGAAAAATTCCAGCGACAAGGCTTGACGGGACGATGGAAGGTCGTATGATTCGCGACCCGCAGTCGAGGAATCGGCTGCCTGGAAAGGATTTAACGACTGAAGGATTCGCGATTGATCACTCCAGCAGTAATCACACCGCTCTAAGCCGCCAGTGGCTTTCCTGAACAATCAGGCGTCGCTGGCTTGAGCCGGTGACGCGGAAAAGATGCCGAATTCGAATCTGTCCGTCCCTTTTTCCGGGGCTGACTGACCCGCGTTCGGCGGGATCTTGAGAAATCAAGACGCTCTTTGACAAGTGAATGAATTGAGGTTCAAAGGTTTCTGTTGCACTTAAACCATGCAACAGACACTGCGAGTCCTGCCCAGCATTGAGGTCTTTTCGTCGGGCAGGATTCGTCGAGCACCTTTTTGGCGATTTGATTCGTTATCGGTTAGTCGAAGCCGCGAATGTCGTTTGTGGTGCAGGCTCATGGATTGTCATCCGGGGAATCGACAAACCTCTCATCTGCCCGATGGGAGCTGCCAAGCAGTCGGGACGTTCCTGCGTTCTGCGTGCAAAGCGGCTGCAAGCGTTGGTCTTCACAACCAGCGCGAGTGACGGTGATCGGTAAATGTGATCAAGCTACTAAGGGTGTACGGTGGATGTCTTGGCATCGAGAGGCGATGAAGGACGTGGTAGCCTGCGATAAGCTCCGGGAAGCTGGCAAACAAGCGTCGATCCGGAGATTTCCGAATGAGGAAACTCAGCCTGGGTAACTCCAGGTTACTGCCCGCTGAATGCATAGGCGGGTTAGAGCGAACGTGGGGAACTGAAACATCTAAGTACCCACAGGAAAAGAGAAAGACATTTATTCCGTCAGTAGCGGCGAGCGAAAGCGGAACAGCCCAAACCGGGGTTCGCCCCGGGGTTGCGGGCGCCTTGAGCTGAAATAACCTAGCGGAACAGTCTGGAAAGTCTGACCAAAGAGGGTGAAAGTCCCGTATGCGAAAGGTGAAATAGGCGTTGAGAGGCGTTCCAGAGTAGCACCAGACTCGTGGAATCTGGTGTGAAACTGCCCGGCCCACCGGGCAAGGCTAAATACTCCTCGATGACCGATAGTGAACAAGTAGGGCGATTGAACGATGAAAAGTACAGCTATTAGCTGAGTTAAAAGTACCTGAAACCGTACACTTACAAGCGGTCGGAGTCCTATGGCTCGCAAGAGCAATGGATGACGGCGTACCTTTTGCATAATGGACCGGCGAGTGCATGTATACGGCAAGGCTAAGCAGTCACGCTGCGGAGCCGTAGCGAAAGCGAGTCTTAAGATGGCGACAAGTCGTGTGCATGCGGCCCGAAACCTAGTGATCTACACATGAGCAGAGTGAACGTTCCGTAAAAGGAACGGGAGGCTCGAAGCCGTGAACGTTGAAAAGTTCTGGCATGACTTGTGTGGAGGAGTGAAAGTCTAATCAAACTGGGAGATATCTGGTTCTCTTCGAAATGCCTTTAGGGGCAGCCTCGAGCAACTACTCACAGGGGGTAGAGCTACTGAAAGGAGACGTGGGGCTACCCGCCTACACGCTCCTATCAAACTCCGAATACCTGTGAGACTATCTCGGGAGTGAGTCCGCGAGGGATAATCTTCGCGGTCAAAAGGGAAACAACCCTGATCGCCTGCTAAGGTCCCAAAATTCAGCTTAGTTCGGTAGGAAGTTATTGTTCTGAGACAGCCAGGATGTTGGCTTAGAAGCAGCCACCATTTAAAAAGTGCGTAATAGCTTACTGGTCGAGAACAGTAGCGCCGTAAATGATCGGGAATAAGCTGAATACCGAAGCAGCGGGCTTGAGCAATCAAGCGGTAGAAGAGCGTTGCACTCCGCGTCGAAGCCGTACCGTAAGGAGCGGTGGAGCGTGTGCAAGCGAGAATGCCGGTATGAGTAACGATAATGCAGGTGAAAATCCTGCACGCCGAAAGCCTAAGGTTTCCTGGGGAAGGTAAATCCGCCCAGGGTTAGTCGGGAGCTAAGGCGAGGCCGAAAGGCGTAGTCGATGCACAGCAGGTTAATATTCCTGCACCGGCTGCGTAGGTTTGATCCTCACGTGTGTGGTTTTCCAAGGCAGATCCTCCGGCTAGTTGTGGAGGTTGGGGGCGGCGCAAGCCGTCATCTCGAGACCGCTTTGTTGGCGAAGTCTGTGGAGGAAGATCCGAGAAGAGCACGTGGGGTACGAAGCAGTCGTCCGTACTAAAACTGACACAGGTAGGCGAGGAGAGTATCCTCAGGCGCTCGAGAGAACTGCGGTTAAGGAACTAGGCAAACTAACCACGTAACTTCGGGAGAAGTGGTCCCTCCTCCGCAAGGAGAGGGCGCAGGAATCAGCCTGGGCGACTGTTTATCAAAAACACAGTTCCGTGCTAACTCGCAAGAGGATGTATACGGAATGACGCCTGCTCGGTGCCGGAATGTTAAGGAAGCCGGTTAGGGATTCGTCCCAAAGCTGGCGACCGAAGCACCGGTAAACGGCGGCCGTAACTATGACGGTCCTAAGGTAGCGAAGTTCCTTGTCGGGTAAGTTCCGACGTGCATGAACGGCGTAACGACTTGGGCGCTGTCTCAACCGCAGACTCGGTGAAATTGAAGTGGCGGTGAAGATACCGTCTACCCGCAGCAAGACGGAAAGACCCCATGCACCTTTACTATAACCTGGTAGTGATGCCGGTTGTGGACTGCGTAGGATAGGTGGGAGGCGTTGATCCGCTGGTTCTGGCCAGCGGGGAGCCAACGGTGAAATACCACCCTGTTTGCATTCGTCATCTCACCCTGACCCGTGAATCCGGGCAGGGAACACTGCTAGGCGGTTAGTTTGACTGGGGCGGTCTCCTCCAAAAGAGTAACGGAGGAGTGCAAAGGCAGACTCAGGCCGGTTGGCAATCGGTCGTCGAGCGTAAAGGTATAAGTCTGCTTGACTGCGAGTCCGACAGGACGAGCAGAAGTGAAAGCTGGCCTTAGTGATCCTGTGGTCCCGTGTGGAAGGGCCATAGCTCAACGGATAAAAGGTACGCTGGGGATAACAGGCTGATCGCATCCGAGCGTCCATAGCGGCGATGCGGTTTGGCACCTCGATGTCGGCTCATCACATCCTGGGGCTGAAGGCGGTCCCAAGGGTTTGGCTGTTCGCCAATTAAAGTGGTACGCGAGCTGGGTTCAGACCGGCGTGAGCCAGGTCGGTCCCTATCTGCTGTGGGCGCAGGAACCTTGACGACACCCCTTCTATAGTACGAGAGGATTTAGAAGGACGGACCCCTGGTGTACCAGTTGTCGCGCTAGCGGCACCGCTGGGTAGCTATGTCCGGAACGGATAAACGCTGAAAGCATCTAAGCGTGAAGCCAATGTCAAGACAAGGGTTCCATGGGAGCTTGCTCCCGAGAGACCCCGGGTAGACCACCCGGTTGATAGGCCGGAGCTGTACGGACAGAGATGTCTTAAGGTGACCGGTACTAACGGTCGATCGCTTGATCACTTTTATCGACTGCCGTCGAACGTGATGACGTAAGTGCGTCATGACGCCGAAGACGGGCGATGAAAGCGAATCGAATCCATCCAAAAAGGTTCGACGAATCGCAGTCGTGGGAATCCCACGCTTTGAATCTCAGTCATCACTTGAACAAGCAATCCGCCGGCTCGGAAACGATCCGGCGGGTCTTTGTCGGTGGCAATATTGGCAGGGTCACACCCGTTCCCATTCCGAACACGGTCGTTAAGCCTGCCAAGCCGATGATACTGCTTCAGCGGGAAAGTAGGTCACTGCCGGCATTAATCACGAACCCCGAGGTCGAAAGATCTCGGGGTTCTTTTTTGTCGATTTCAATGTGGGAAGAAGCTCACTGCATCCGAAACTGATGCTGCTGCTCCTAGGCGCTGCCCAGGGCAGCGGCGGTGGATCCGCGGGGGATGATGCGGGTCTTGAGGCGCTCGGCGACGCTTGCCACTTCGCCACGAAGGCGCTGGATAAACCGTTCGCATCCCAGGCCGCCGACACTGTGCAGTGGCATGTGGATCGACGCGATCGACGGTGTTGTGTAGGCGGCTGGACCAGAGTCGCCGAGGGAGATCAAGGAAACCTCGTGCGGACATTCCAGGCCGCGGTGATGGATCTGGTGGAGAATGCCGATTGCCATCCGCTCGTCGGCGGCGATGATTGCGGTGATGTCGTCGCAGCGGTCGAACAGATCGGCTGCCGCCTCAGAGCCGCCGCTTTCGCTGCGCTCGGCCCGGGCAAGCAGCGAGCCGTGCGGCGCCCCGGCGTCGGTCATCGCCTGGCTGTAGCCACTGAGCATTTCAAACTCGCGATGATCCGATCCCGCCGGCCGGACAAGCGCGATCTGCCGATGCCCCAGCGCCGTCAGGTGTTTCACCGCCTGGCTCATGGCGCCGGCGTAGTCGCAGGTCATGTGGTCGATTTTGCACCGCGTCGGGGCGCTATCGATCAGCATCAAAGGCAGATCGAGCATTTCGTGAGGGACGTCGGCCACAGTGCAGCCGACGCAGAGAATTCCCTCCACTTCGTCAGCGTCAAAGCTCGGGCGCGGCATCTGGCTTTCTGGGCTGAGCGATGCGCTCTGCTCGAGCAGCAGCCGGTAACCATAGTATTCGTTTCGCCAACCGCATCTACCCGTCACCTTTTTGAATCGGCATCATGCGGCATCCTTTTGGGAGGTGTCGTATGGAAGCAGCAGCAGTCAACGGTAAGGCCGAGGCGTGGCGGGAGCGGATCGCGAACCAGCGGGCCAGCGGGCTCTCGATTCGTGCCTGGTGCCGCCAGAACAATCAGCCGGAGCACGCCTTCTATTGGTGGCGCTCGCGGCTCGGGCTGGCGCCCCAGCCCAGGCGCCGTCGCTGGCGTTCGTCCAAGCCTGGCCCAGCCAATGGACCGGCGCTGGCCTTCGCCAAGGTCAACCTGATCGCTCCAGCCGATCCCGGCGCGCCGGGGCTGCGTCTTCGTCTGGGCCACGAGCGTGAACTGATCCTGCCGGCGACGTTGGCCATGTCGCGTGTGGCGGAGCTGATCGTCGCCCTGGAGCGGACGGCATGATCGGGTCCGCGGGCGCAAGCGCATCTGGCTGGCCACGGCGGCGGTGGACGGGCGCAAGGGGTTCGACACCCTGTGCGCGATCGTCGCCTCGGCGTTGGGACAGGATCCGCTCTGCGGAGATTTGTTCGTTTTCCGGAACCGTTCGGGGGCGAGGGCAAAAATCATCTTCTGGGATCACAACGGTCTGGTTCTTTACACCAAGAGATTAGAGAAAGGGACCTTCCGCTGGCCGGAAGCGGGCGAGCGTTCCCTGGCCCTGACAGGGGCGCAGTTGATGGAGCTTCTGGCGGGACGGGAGGTGACGTTCACGGCGGCGGCGTGAAAGAATAAATTACTTGCAACCTTCTGCTGGGGATGACGTGTCTTCTGTGTCGTCATGGATGATGCGGCCCTGCTCGATCTTCCCGAAGATCCAACCACACTGCGAAGCATCATTCTCGCCGAACGTGCCGAGCACGCGGCCGCGCTTCGCCAGCGTGACGAGTCGATCCAGCTCCTCAATCAGGACAACCAGCTTCTTCGCCATCGCCTGGCCTGTCTGCTGAAAAGCAGCTACGGTCCGCGGGCCGAGCGTTTTGATCCCCGGCAACTCCTGCTGTTTGGCCTGCTGGTGCCGCCTCTCGAATCTCCAGCACCGGGGCCTGGGCGCCAAAAGGCTCCACTCTCCAGGCGTCATAACCACGGCCGGCAGAAGCTTCCGGCCCATCTGCCCCGCATCCCTGTCGAGCATGACCTGAGCGAGGAGGAGAAGACCTGCCCCTGCTGCGGAAACGAGCGTCAGCGCATCGGCTCCGAGCAACGCGAGCAACTGGAGCACCTGCCATGCAACTTCGTGGTCCTGCGGCACATCCGCCACAAATACGCCTGCCCCCACTGCAACTGCGGAGAATGCTCCAAGTGCGATGGGAATGGGCAAATCGCCATTGCGGCCAGGGCCGCCGAGGGGGTGGACAGGTGTCTGGCCGGACCGGGGCTGCTGGCTTATGTCGTGACCTCGAAAATGGCGGACCACCTTCCGCTCTACCGCCTGGAACAGATCTTCTTGCGGCAGCAGGTGCCGATCAGTCGCTCGACCCTGTCGGGCTGGATCAACGCCGCGGCCAAGGTGGTCGAGCCGTTGTACAAGCTGATGTGTGAGCGCGTGAAGCAAAGCGAGGTCCTGCACACCGACGACACGACGGTGCCCATCCAGCACGAAGGGCACTGCCGGCAGGGACGGCTCTGGACCTACATCGGCGATGCGCATCATCCTTATATTGGGTACCACTTCACGCCGACGCGATCGGCCAGCGGGCCGCTGCAATGGCTGGGAACCTGGAAAGGGTTCCTGCAGGCCGACGCCTATGCGGGGTACGACAAGTTGTATGGCGAAGGGCGCAAGCCGATGCGCGCGCCAGGCGAGGTGATTGAGGTGGCGTGCTGGGCGCACACCGGCGCAAGTTCTTCGACGCCCAGGAATCGGACCCGGCGCGGGCGTTGTGGATGCTGGAGATGATCCGCCGGCTGTATGCGGTGGAGGTAGAGGCCCAAGACCGCCCGCCGCCAGATCTCCTTTATCTGCGGCAATCGCAATCCGTGCCGATCCTGGAGCAAATCCGCTTGTGGCTCATCGAGCAACAGGCACAAGTCCTGCCGAGAAGTCCCATCGCCGGCGCCATCGGCTACGCGTTAAACCAATGGCCGGCACTGGTGATCTACACGACCGATCCGCGATTGAGCCCGGACAACAACGAGGCCGAGCGTGCCCTGCGGCGGGTCGCGGTGGGAAGGAAGAATTGGATGTTTGCCGGGCATGATGAGTCGGCCCAGGGGCAGGCGGTGCTGTGGTCCTTGATCGCCAGTGCCCAGCGGCACGAGTTGGACGTGCCGTTGTACCTGCGGAGTGTGCTGGCACATCTGCCGGTCACCCCGGCCGAAGAATTGCAAAACTATTTGCCAAACGTCTGGAAGCGCGAGTTGATGGTCGAGCAGCAGGCAGCGTTGAAGGCGTATCAGGCAAAGCTCACGGCCACACGCGATCTTCCGACACCGCCGTGAACCATGCGGTTTGCGAACCGGTTACTAACCATACGCCTGTGCCGCCTCGCGGACGCCGTTGAGCAGCTCGCCGATGTACAAATCCGCCAGCCCGTGTGGCGAATTGGGTACGATCGCCGCAAGCGTGCGCGACTTGAGCCGCGCAGGGCACGGGCAGCGCGGTTGGGCCGGTAGCCAAGGCGCTCCGCGACGACGCGTACTCGTGCGGTGGTCTCGCAGCTGATGCGTGGATTGTCATTCATCACCATTGAGACGGTCGCGACCGAGACGCCCGCCAACTCCGCCACATCATGAATGCGGACGGCTCGCTGGCGGGATTGCGGCGTTGCGGCTTCTCGAGCGTTAGATTCAGCGGAAAGCCTTTCGGTGGGGGAGTGTTTTGTGCGGATCATGGGAGTCCCGAGTAAACGTAGCGATTACAAACAGTCTGGAAGTGGGCGGTCGGAAATGGCCCCGAAGACGGGAACGCTCTCGCGGCCACATTAAGATCAGATCAAGAACGCGCAGTGATAGCGTCACTGCCACGTGATGGTCATGCCCCTGCCGCGGCAAACGGTGAATCGCCAACGGGCGCCGCTTCGGGGCGAATGCTGCCGGGAGAGAATCGTTTGAAGGGGGGTAACTGACTCAGTGCGGATCATGATGAACGACTCACAGAATTTCCGAGAATTAGCTGACGCAAACGAAATGCCAGCGCACTAGCGACCTAGTTTCGCCTGATTTCGACCGAGATCTGCCGCGGAACTGAGCAAACCGTGATCAGGTTGCGTAGATTCTTCGCCACATTCCGGTGCCACGCGCGATCGGAAACGAGACTGCAGTCGAACCATGGGACTCAAATTATTTGTCGCCGATAGTAACGACGGTGGCCGGGTGGTCGTCCTTAACGCGAGACCCGGAGGTGGTCGTTTGTTGTAGGCCGGCAGGGCAAAGGAGGCAGCGTGGCCGTTCGTATCAGCCGAGGATGGATCGTGATTGGCGCGGCCCTGCTCTCGACGATGGTTGCCAGGGGGGGCGTCGTCGATTGTCGTGCTTCAAATGCTTTAGGCAGTCCCGCAAAGCGCGCCATCCTACCTGCGAATGAGAGTAACACTGGACGGCCCCAGTTCGCGGCCGGCCAGACAGAGTTGGCGGAGCTGCCCATTACCCCTTTGACGCAACAGGACTTAGCCATATATGAACATGCACCGAGCGAACCGCTTGGACTCTCCGTACCCGCATCGGATTCCGAGCCCCCTGTCGCAGAGAATTCCTGGCCGTCTTTCGTTGATGAATTGCCCGCCGGGCGTAATGTCCCTGACGCGACCTCTCAGCTGACGCAGGAGTCGGCTTTCTCAGACGGTTCGCCGGCAACGCAGGTGATCCCGCTCCCGCCGGCGTTGCCTGCCGGTTTGGGAACAATTGTCAGTATCCTCGCCGGTCGATGGATTTTGAAACGACACCCGCATTTTATCAGTTGAATCACGATATATGCAGCCGGCCGCACCCATTGCCCGGTCCTACAAATCAAGCTCCCGCAGCCCTACGATCCCGGTGTGAGCGACGCAGCGTCGATCTTCCATCATCACCTGCACTTCGACGCTGCTGGCGACTTCGATGCCTTCCTCAAGCTTGCACCGGCGAAATGGTCGGTTTACCTGATGGCTGATGAGCACGACCAGCCGGTGCAGCTCCTGTGCGTCAAGAATCTCCGCGCCAGCCTCAAACGCCGCCTCGGCGGCACTGAGATGATCGGTCCCACACGCAAAGTGAATTACCAGGAAATCGTCCACAAGATTCACTGGTGCCGTGTCGATTCCAGCTTCGAGGCCGACTTCATCTACCTCGAAGCCGCCCGCCACATATTCCCCGAGTCCTATCGCGGCATGGTCGGCTTTCGCCCCGCGTGGTTCGTGCATGTCAATCCGCAAACGAGCTACCCGCGCTATGTGAAAACTCAGAACCTGACGACTCCGACCGGTAGGTACTTCGGCCCGCTCGAAGACAAGCACTCCGCACAGAAGCTCGTGCACCTGATGGAAAACGTCTTTGACCTGTGTCGGGACTACTCAATCCTCATCCAGTCGCCTAATGCCGGACCCTGCCCGTGGAAGCAGATGGACAAGTGCATCGGCCCCTGCGATGGCACCATTTCGCTCCACGAGTACGCCCAGATTGTCGGCTTCAGCGCGCAAGTCCTTGCCGATCCGCAGGCACATATCGAAATCGAGACGCAGCGCATGAATGAAGCCGCGGCCGATCTGCGCTTTGAGATCGCACAGAAGATCAAGTCGCAAATCGACCAGCTATCGCAACTGGGCAAAGGTCCGTTTCGCCACCTGCGGTCATTGGAGAGATTTGCTTTCCTCTCGCTCCAGCGCGGCCCATATGCGGGAACCGCCAAGCTGTTTCTAATCACCCAAGGTGAGGTCGAGGAGGTCGGCGGTTTGATCGCCGATCCAAAGCGAACCAATGACCTGCTCCGCTGGATCCTCGCTCGTTCCAGGCAGCGTCGCGATAGGTCTTTGGACGCTATCGGCACGGAACGCATCGGCGTTGTGGCCCACCACCTGTTCGTGGCCCGCAACCGCCAGGGCGTTTTTCTCGATCTGGACGAACTCGAAGAGCGGAATCTTGCCACGGCTTATCGCGATTTGCTCAACCAGAAAGTTGTTCCCGAAAACGACCAAGCCGAAGGCGTGACCCGCGAGCTTCAGGCGATGTAGCGCCACAATTGCCGGTCTAAGGATCGGGTTTGTTAATCATCATGCCAGTCAGCCGTTGCTGCCGATAAACCCTGTGTGTCCGGCCCGAGCGGGTGCGGGTTCTTTGCATGAAACAGGTCGGCCGTCATTGTCCGTTTCTCAACCGTGCCGACTCGCGTTGCGCCGCGCATTTCAAGCTCGACGGGCTGCGACAGGCGTACGGTATTTGTTTTGACCGCTACAAGACCTGTCCTGTTTACCTGGAGCTCTTGATCGAGCGCCGCGCACGGCGATCTGATGCTGCCGAAAGGCTCCGTGAAGACCCAAATGTCCCGATCGTCACGCTCACGGTCTCCGCTCAAAGGCGCGGCAGAACTGCCCGAGCTGCGTGACTTCCTACTGCACCTCGCATCGGAACGGGGACTCGCGGACAACACGCTCTTCGCTTATCGCCGCGATCTGGCTGACCTCGGCAACTACCTCCACAGACGCTCAAAGTCTCTCAAGCGCGCAACCGGTGAGGATCTGCGCCTACCTACAGCAACAGAGCCGCAGCGGCCAGTCCACACGCACCGTCGCGCGCCGCATTGCCGCCATGCGCGCGTTTCTTCGCTATCGCGCGGGTCTTGGCGAGGACGTCTCCGCCGTTTTGTCGCAACTGGAACGTCCCAAGCCCGAGCGATCGCTACCGAAGATCCTAGGTCGTGGACAAGTCGATCAGCTCATCGCGGCCCCCGACCCCAGGTCCTCACTTTTTGCTCGTGATGTCGCCATCCTCGAACTTCTCTATGCGAGCGGCCTGCGCGCTAGCGAGCTGTGCGACCTCAAGGCGCGCGATGTGAATCTCCAGGTCGGCTGTGTTCGTGTGCTCGGCAAGGGGATGAAGGAGCGCATTGTCCCCCTCGGACGTGCCGCCAGTGAAGCGATCTCGCGATATCTGGCTGAATGCCGGCCAAAACTCGACCGCCACGCCAGCGAACGCCTGTTTCTTTGCGCAGCGGCAAGTCCATGGAGCGGATCGGCCTCTGGATGCTCGTCGAGAAATATGGCCGAAAGAGCGGCCTCCTGAAAAGCATTTCGCCACACGTCTTGCGCCATTGCTTTGCCAGCCACCTGCTGGGCGGTGGCGCCGATCTGCGCGTCGTGCAGGAGCTCCTCGGCCACAGTGACATCAGCACCACGCAGATCTACACACACGTCGATCAGTCGCGACTGAAGAAGATCCACAAGCAGTATCACCCGCGGGCGTGAATTGTGCCGTGGTCGTGGGGGGGGCGTTTCCTGGTCAGACTGCCTGCGTGTCAGAAAGCGCCGGCATCTGCTGATTTTGCAGACACAATGCCATGAAGATATGTCGCAGCCGTTCGGTCGAGAGGGTGCCTAGGTACTCATCCGTGAAGTCAATCGGAAATCGCGCCTGATAAGCGTGGAATTGCCCCAGAAGGTTTTCGCGATCCAGCGTGGCAATCAGGTTCACTAGGTCTTCGATCTGACTGGACTGAAGCACGCTATAAACTCCTCGTACGCTCAGACCCGCAGCGCCGGATCTCGTTAGCGGTTCCTTTACAATATCGGGAACGCGTGCAAACCCCTTTAACCTTACCTTGAGGTTGTATAAACAGAGCTTGCATGCGCACTGACGACCTCGATTTCGACCTGCCGCCCGAGCTGGTTGCGCAGGAGCCCGTCCCCGATCGCTCCGCCTCCCGCTTGCTCTGCTATCGCAGGAGTAACCGCGCGATTGCCCACCGCACATTCTCGGAGCTTCCGCAACTCCTGCGGCGGGGCGATCTGCTCGTATTCAATGATACGCGTGTGCTTCCGGCAAGGTTTGCGCTTCGAAAGGCGACAGGTGGCCTCGTCGAGGCCTTGTTCCTCGGCGAGCCACAACCGGGCATTTGGCACGTCATGCTCCGGAATGTCGGCACCGGCATCGGATTGCATCTCACTTTCCCGATCAGCGATGTTACCGCGTAAATTGTGGCCAACCACGGAAGCGGCCAGTACACGCTCAAACTGTCGCCCCCGATTTCCGCGACAGAATTGCTGCAGAAATTCGGACGAATGCCCCTTCCGCCATACATCAAGCGGGCGAAGGACCATGACCAGCGGGACGACCTTGATCGCGAGCATTATCAGACTGTGTATGCTCGCCAGGCCGGCGCCGTCGCCGCTCCGACGGCCGGCTTGCATTTCACGCCAGATCTCCTGCAGTCGCTGGATGCTGCCGGGATCGAGAAGGCTTTTATAACCCTCCACGTCGGCATGGGCACCTTCAAACCCGTGACGACCGCGACGTTGCAGGAGCATGTCATGCACTCCGAGCGCTATACCATCTCCGCCGAAGCGGCCGAGGCATTGAATCGCGCCAAGGACGACAAGCGGCGAATCATGGCGGTCGGAACGACCTCGGCGCACGTTCTGGAGAGCCAGCCGGCGGATTGTCCGTTCGAGGCGAAAGACGACCAAACGTCGATTTTCATCTACCCGCCATATCAGTGGAAGCACGTCGATGCGATGATCACCAACTTCCACCTTCCCCGCAGCACCCTGATCGCCATGATTGCGGCGTTGGCCGGTCTCGACGAGCAGCGGCGCATTTATCACACCGCGATCGATGAGCGGTATCGCTTCTTCAGCTACGGCGACGCGATGCTCGTTGAATGAGGCACGCCTGCTTCCGGTGCGCCAGCCAAGCGCGTGCCTGCCGACGATCAATAATGGCGATTGCGATGCACGTTGCCGCCAACGGAATCCATCCGAGCAGGCCGACCGGGTTCAACCAGATCAGTTTCGTTCGATCCGGGAAGAGCATCAGCATCGACGAGGCGCCGATGGCGTTCAACGCCGCGTGTGCCAGCGATGATGCCCAAATGCTTCCCGAGCGTTCGCAAATCCATCCAAAAATGTACGACAGGAAGATGCAACCGATCAGAAACACCGGCACGCCAAGCAGGCGGTGATTCGGAAAGTTGTACCCGTTAAGATTCAGCGGCAGGTGCCAGGCGCCCCAGATGATGCCCACCACGATCGCCGCCCGCCACGGATGCTCGGCGCCGTCCACCCGCGGCTGTAAGTATCCGCGCCAGCCGAACTCCTCGCCGAACAGCAGCGGCGTTGCCAGCACGGCGTTGATGCTGAGAAAGGGGAGCACGATCAACAATGGAAGATCTGGCTTGATTGCCGGTTGCCCCATCGCCCGCAGCGCAGACGACACTGACAGGTTCGGCCATCCGATCCCCAGCGCCATCACGAACAACGTAATGACCAGCACGAAGAAATACGGGAATAGAAGCCCCAGGAGATAATACCTCCACCCGCGCAACCGGATGCCCAGACGCGCATCGGCGAAGCCCTCGCGCGTGATCCACCGCCGCACGATGAATGCCGCAATCGCCGGCGCCATGGCGCCCGGCATGATCAGCAACTGCCCGATGGGCTTCCCGAGAAGCGCCGGACGAAACACGATCGGCATCCAGCACAGCCAGGCAAGCAGGTAAGAAATCCCCACAAAGGCGATCACGCCGCGGTGATTCCGAACGCTCATCGGACTTCCTCCCGATCGTGGAGGATACGCTGTTAGCAGGTCAGCACGAGTAGAATCGCACCATCTGTTTCTAAAATGGGCTGTCGCAGCGCAGTCTCAATTGCATTGGCAGCGCCGATCGCGCCGATGCGATGCGCGCCGCCCCGGTCTTTGCGTAGATCGCCGGGTTGTAATTCACGAGCAAGCGTGCGATTTCGGGTGGCGGTGGTGCCAAAGGAGGGCTCGCGGGCACCTGCAGGTAGGCCAGGCTTCGCTCAAGGATTCGCGCGGCGGCAGGCGCGGAAACGGTCCCTCCATAATGCCCCTTGGAGGGGTCCGGGTCATGAATCGCCACGCAGATTACCAACCGCGGATTCTCCGCTGGCGCTCCCGCGACGAACGAGCTGTTGTAACGTCTCGAGCTATAGGAGCCGTTGACCGCGATGAACGCCGTGCCGGTCTTGCCGAAGATGTTCCATGGGCCTGTCTCCGCGCCGCGCACGGTTCCCCGAAGCACCACATCGCACAGGATTCGCTTCATCGCCGCCGCCGTCATCGGATCAATCGCCTGCGGATACATCGCCGGCTCCATGGGCTTGTGCTGCTCGATGACGTTTCCATCAGCATCAAGCCAGCCCTTGACGACATGCGGCTGCACCAGCCTGCCGCCGTTTGCGTACGCACAGAACGCTCGGCACAGTTGAAGCGGCGTCGCCAGCAGCTCGTAACCCTGTGACACTGAAATCGTCGAATTCATGCCCCATTTCGGCAGTGGTCGGATCAATCCGCCGTTCTCACCCGGCATATCGATCCCGGTCTCCCGGCCAAATCCAAATCCAGTCAGCGCCTGATAGAGTCTGGCATTCCCCATCCGCATGCCCAGCATCGACATTCCAATGTTGGACGATTTCACGAGCACATCCCACATCGCCAGCGGTCCGTAATGCTCGACGTCGGTGACGATGCGATGCCCAAACGGGTTCCAGTGAATCGACGTGATCGGCCAGACTTCATCTGGCCGGGTGACGCCCCAGCTCATCGCCGGCCCCGCAATGAACGGCTTGATGCAGGAACCCGGCTCGTATGGATCTGTCAGGCAACGGTCGCGGCGCACCTTCGGATCCGCTTCTTCCAGATTGGATGGATCGAAGCTCGGCCAGTTCGCAAGTGCCACGACGTCGCCGTTACGCGGATCCATCACGACCACTTCGCCGCGCTTCGCCCCATATTTTCGGCAGGCCGCGTCGAGTTCCTGCTCGGTGATCATCTGAATGTTCGCATCAATCGTCAGCACCAGGTGATGCCCCTGATCCGGCGGGACGTAGTCATCCGCCGCCACCCCGATCGACCGACGATAGGCGTCCTTGAGCACGCGCTCCGAGCCATTCTTCCCGGCAAGCTGCTTCTGGTATTTCAGTTCCAGCCCTTCCAACCCTGTCCCATCCGCGCCGGTTCCGCCCAGAAGATGTGCCGCAATCGAGCCCATCGGGTAATAGCGTTCGTTCTGTGGTACAAATCCCACCCCGAAGATCTTGAGCTTCTGGATTGCAGTCACCGTGTCGGCGTTCAGATGCTCGGCGATCTTGACGAATCGGCTGGAACTCTTGTCCCCGAGCATCTTGGACAGTTCGAACGGGTCCTTGTCGAGAATCTTGGCCAGCTTCGCGACCGCTTCATCCATCTCGACCAGGCTATGCCCATCCGATTGATAGCACTCCTGCATGAACTTGGGGTCCACGAAGAGTGTCCGGGTCTGGATCGTCCCCGCCATCAGCAGGCCGTTCGTATCGTAAATGCTTCCCCGGCGGGCGATGATCGTTTCCCGCTGATGCTGCTGGCGCTCGGCCCGGTCCAGCGTTGCCTGCCGGCCGATCGTCTCCAGAAAGATCACCCGGCCGATCAGCGCGGCAAAGCACGTCGTGATGACACTGATGACCACCGCCGCCCGGATTTTCGAAAAATGACCCATGTCGTCCGATAATGATCGGCCAAACAGTCGGTCAGGCGGCAATTTTTAGGCGAGAATCTCGGCCGTTGTGCTCAGATACTTGATATCTTGAGGCCGTTTCTACGAGAGGGGCCGGGTGCGGGCCTATGAGTCAAGCTGATTTGGCTGAGCTGCTCTGACTGAAGGTTCGTCCGGGCTGCGACTATTCCCTGGAGACATTACCAGCCGAAGGGGTATGCCCGGAATGCGGCCGGCCCTACGATGACAAAAACGGCCATCCTGATCGGCCGAGGCAGGGACCATTATGATGCACTTGCAGGCGGAACCTCGCCCGGCGCCGTTGTTCGAATCCTTGCATTGATCGTGCTGATTTGGATGGTCGCAAAAGAACGATGGTGGGACGACCTGGAAATGCCAGGATCCGTCGCCATTCTGGTGGTTGCAGTGGCTGGGTATTGGTATGCGCGACTGTTTTCGGCCCGCGAGCCGCGGATGCAGTTGTGGCTATCCGCAGATGGGGTAGCGCAGATTCCATCGACGCCCGAGGCGAGGCAGTCACAACGAATTGAAGAAGATGCGTCGCTACTTACTTTGCCTATTTGCATCATCGCAATTGCGCTTCAGTCGAATCAACGTCACGGAGTCGTTTCGCTGTCACACGGATTCCACTTAAATGGCAGGCCACAAGGACGCGCCCGGAAGCGGGGCTGCTAAACCTGGTGCGCGAGAATCACGTGGAAGCCGTATCAATTGTTCATTTGCGTAATTGCGGGTTCGATTCTAGCGATCTGGCGGCGGCGGAAGCGATGGGCCGGGATCGGGGAACTCCACTATCGACCCGCATTGTGGCCATGGACCGTGATTGAGAAGATCGAGGTCGATGATCTATCGCCGTATCGCGCACGGGTTCGCTGTCGGATGATGCGCTATTGGTTTCGGATTGCGATACGGAGAGAGTCATTGTCGATATTGAGATTGACTACGAGGTCAAACTAGTCGAGCCGCTACGTCAGAAACTGCTCGAATGGTGGCGCGAGGCGACATCTGCACTACCCGCGGGCTCACGTTTGTCAGGCGAGGAACCAAATTAGCACGCTGACGAAGCACGCGATCACGCCGATCACCAGCCACAGGGGCGGGGGTTGGCGGGGGGCGTCGGCATCTGAAATATACTTGCCGCAGTGAGGGCAGCGCTCGGCTTCCTCGGAGATCATCTGGCGACAATGGGGGCATGGCATGATGCCGGGCTCGTCGAACGAATCCATGTCGGATTCGTCCGGGAGCTCGCGGTCGTCGAACTCGTCATCATCGAAGTCGCCCTGCGCGGCCATGTCCTCCTTTTACGACGGCGGCGGGCGAACGCAAGATCAGTCCGCAGCGGTCGGACCGATGTGGACGTCGAGCCAGTTGGGATGGCCCGGGGGAAGGGGGGTGGGAGGCGCGAGCTTGAGATTCTGGCTTACGGTCTGCTCGATGGCGTTGGGTGCGGTGGCCACGCCGATCTGAAGCTGCTCGCCCCAGAGCTTCGACTGCATGGCCTCGATCCGGTTATGCAGGACACTATTCTGGTGCGAAAGCTCCAGATGCTGCTGGCGGAGCTGGAGGAGGTTCAGGGCGATCGCCATGACGCTCAGAAGGCATAGGAGAAGCTTGACCATAGCGAATCCCTCCTTGCAAACGGCTCATTGCGAATCGGCAACGCTGATAGGCTTGGCGGGGAGACGGAGCTTCATGTTGACACGAATGTGGTTGGCATCGGGCAACTTGTTGAGCTCCACGATGGCGCTGACGGCGTCGGCGGTGCCGAGCTGCTCAACGGCGATTTTGGTCAGCGTGTCGCCGGGCTTGACGACGTAAATGTGCTCGGCGCTTGCGGGCGCGGCGGGGCGGGCGGAGGCTCTGGGGTCATCAACGACGACGACCTTGTCGGCGAGCTTCGGGACACTATGCGCGACCGTCGTGTTCGTGGCGGTGGGGATGATGTAGCTCTTGCCGACAATCACCTTGTCGGGGTCGTCCTTGAGCGAGGCGTTGGCGTTGATGATCAGGTCTCGATTGGTTTTCGTGTTGGCGCCGAGGAAACGGGCGGCCATGCGCGAGACGGTGTCGCCGGGCTGGGCCTGGTATTGCTTCTGACCCGTGGCGGCAAGCTGCGGCGGCTGGGCGGCGGGCTTCTGGTCCACCGGAACCACCGGTTCTTGCATTTCATTGGCGACCTGCTCAAGACTCGATTGCTTCGAGGCGTCGGCTCGGCGCGGTTCGGGAGGGGCGTTGGAATCGATGGCCGTGTTGCCCGCGATCGGCTGCTCAGGTGCGGGGGAATTTGCAGCTTGCTGCGTTTGGCGCGGTGCAGTGACGGGTTGCCCGCTGTTGGCCGGGCCGACCTGCACGACCGTCACCTGGGGCGGCTTGTGCATCATCTCTTCGCGGGTGACGACCGGCGCGTCGGGAGCGACCTGCTGGGGAACGTGGACCTGAGCGATGGGCGTCGAGGCGCCGCCGGGCACGGCGATTGCGCTGCGGACATTCTCGCCGGCCTGAACGAGGGCGGCCTGGGGCTGCTCGGTGGCGGCGGTCAGATGATCGGAAAGAAGAATTCCGATCACGATGATGAAGGCCAGGCCAACCAGAAGACCGATTTTCGTTTCCCGCGTCATAGTCGCGCCTCAAAATGCGGGCGACGCAGGCGTCGCCCCTACAGTTTCATTGCAACACGAAGCTTGGCGGATCGGGACCTTGGGTTGCGGGCGATTTCCGGGTCGGCGGGGGAGATGGGCTTTTTGGTGAGAACCTCGAGAAGCCCGGTCTGCTCCGCCGACCGGAACGCCTGCTTGACCATTCGATCTTCCGTCGAGTGAAAGCTGATGACCGCGAAACGTCCGCCGGGCTTGAGGTGCTTGGGCGCCTGGGCCAGGAGGGATTCGAGGTTTTCAACTTCGCGGTTCACAGCCATTCGCAGGGCCATGAAAGTTCGCGTGGCGGGGTCAATTTTCTCGTGGCCCCGAGACGGAATGGCTTGCCGAACCAGGTCAGCCAGTCGCTCCGTGGAGGTTATCGGCGCTTGACGACGGGCTTGTGCAATGTTTCTGGCGATGCGACGGGAGTAGCGCTCCTGCGCCAGCTCATATAGGACGTTGGCCAAGTCCTCTTCGCGGAGGGCGTTGACCAGATCGGCGGCGGTTTGGGTCAGTCGACGATCAAGGCGCATGTCGAGAGGCATCGGCTGGGCGAAGGAGAGTCCGTAAGACTCCTCGAACAGTTGATTGGTGGAGACGCCAAGGTCGGCGAGCATGGCATCGACCTGGGGTTGGCCGACTTCGGTGAGAACATCGGGAAGCTCGGCGAAGTTGGCGTGAAAGAGGCGGACTTCACAGGGGGCATCGGCGAGGCGGGCGTTGGCGAACTCGAGGTTGCGGGGATCGACGTCCAGGCCGATGAGGCGACCCGCGGCGCCGAGGCGCTGGGCGACGGCGAAAGCGTGGCCGGCGCGGCCCAGGGTGCAGTCGATGAGCGTCTGGCCGGGCTGGGGATTGAGGTGGGAGAGAACTTCGTCGAGGAGGACGGGATCGTGGCCAGTGGGGGCGGAGTCCATGGAGTTGGGGGAGTGTAGCAGGTCGGCCGGTGATTGATGATTGGTGGTTGACCTCGGCGCGCTGAGCGACGTTGGGCTCGTTTCGTACTGCGCGGTGCGGATGCGGAGGAAGACTGCGTTTGCAGTTCGTGGCAGGGGTTTTGGGTTTCGTGTGGTTGGGTTGGCCTTGTTTGGGAGCGTATGGCTACTCGTTTGTCAACAACGCCGGACTGAGAGGCGTGGATCTGGTGGTTACGCCCGAGCCGGGGGCGGTGCCGGCGGCGCTGGCGCTCATTGGGCTTCTGGGCGGGGGCCGGGTGCGTCGAAGGGCGCCGTTCTCGCCGTATCGACAGGATAGGGCGGCATGGGAGGCCGCCCGGGTTGAGCAGAAATACGGCGGAGTCGGGATTCCGTTCCCCCGCGATCCCAGGCGCGGGTCCCATCCGTGCGACGACTCGGCGGTATCGGATCAGCGCTTGGCAGTCCATGCGGCGCTGAGCTGGATTACAAGGCCCTCACTTTTGCCCTGCCCGCAGGAGGGCAGGAAGAGGGGCATTCGAATCGAAATCGACCCGGCGGTCTTTCGACGCGTCGGATCGAGATCCCGCGACCTGCCGCTGGTCTTTTCGGATCGCGTCGTCCGTGACGCGAGCGAAACGACCAACGGCCGCCGACGGGAAATCTCCCGGCTTCCGAAAGACGCCACAACCCGGTGCGCCTCCCCGAAACCTCTTGCCACGGCCAGCCGATCCAACGTCCGTGTGATCGCACTTCCAACTCCCTCCGCACTGATGAGGAATCCTTTCCTCGCGGCTGGGCTGTGCCGGCGCGGAGCATCCCTGCTGACACGCCTGCACTTGCTGAATCGTGACAAGAACTGCGTATTCAATTGTCCACTACTTTGAGACCTATCCTTCCCAGGATGTGTCTCTTCGGCCCGCATGGCGGGCTCGAACGGATGTGAACCCGATACACCATTCGAAGCCGGGCGTGTTACGCACCATTCCTTGCCCGGGTTCAGTCACACCACTTATGTTCTCTGACTTCCTTTGCCTATTGCGCTGGCCTGACGCTGGTTTGCTTGGCCAACTGGGCAATCTCAGGAATTCGTTCCTCCAGTGCCTGTCTTCGGAGATCCCAGTCTTTCCGATTCCATAGTTCCAAGTGATCACGCACACCGATCAGGGTGACTTCCCTGCTCAGGCCAGCCCGTTTGAGCGTTCTGTCGGGAATCAGGACGCGGCCCTGTTTGTCCCACTCCACGCGGCTGGCCAGCGCGAAGTTCACTTGATCGAACGCCAGCACGGATTCGGCCGGCGTCAATTCCGCGGGTCGGCGAGCAACGAGTTCCTCGTAGTACCGTTCGGGGTACATCCAGGGGACCTTGTTGACGCCCACAATGAGAAAGAACGCTTCGCCGTCGCGATCGGGATCGATTTGTTTACGAACCTCAGCGGGAACAAGCAGCCTGTTCTTTTCATCAACAGTCAGCTCATACTCGCCGTATAGAAGCAGGTGTCGCACAGGGAACTCGATCCATTTATCTGAACGGCGTCTCCACTTTCTACCACCTGTCTCCACGGTTGCAAGAGAGAAATATTACCGGGCTCAAGATTTTTTAAAGAGTTAGCGCGGAAGTGGCCGAGCGGGCCGGTTACCCACTGGTTTTGTGGATAACTCTGTGGAAAAGATGTCGAGTTCATGTTGAGAGTCGGTGGGCTGATACCGAAGAGCTTGGGCGAGGCGGGTGGGAGAAGGCGAATCAGTGGGAATTCGTCCCACCGGCAAAACCAGCGCGGGTGAGTTGCAGGGCGGCGCCAGCGATTAGAAGCAGGATGGCGGGGAGCCAGAGCCAGAGGATGGGGCGGGGGAAAGCGATGAGCGCGAGGGCGGCGGTGAGGGGGCTTGCGCCGGTGAGCCAGAGGGGCCAGGGGCCGGCGCTGAACTCGGCGTGAATGTAATGGCAGGTGGGGATCCCCAGCACGAGCAGGTTGGCAACAGCGACGGCGGGAAGGTGCAGGCGCGGCGGGAGAGCGCTTCGCCAGAGGGCGAGCGTGAGGAGCCAGAGGGTGAGATAGGTCCAGAGGATGGCGAGGGTGGTGCAGGGCGTGGGAGAGAGCAAGCGCGTGAGGAACAAATAGGGGGCGCTTGTGACGATCAGGGCGAGCGTCGATCGCCAATCGCGCAGGAGAAAGGGAAAGAGCATCGCGGCGGCGACAATCTGCAGCGCGAGCATTTCTTCAAGGGCGTACTGCTCGATGGGGCGCGCCAGACCTGCCGCGAAGGGATAGCGCGCCGCGGCGAGGGCGAGCGCGGTAAGTTGAATGAGAAGCCAGAAAAAGAGCGGAGCGGTGAAAGAGAGGCGCGGGGCTGAGAGGGTGGGGTTCACCGTCGGTAATCCGCTTGCGCCGCCTCGACGCTGGGGTAGGTGACGGCGTCGAAGCGGATGTCGATCCAGGGATGATTGCCATCAACCCGGCCAACTTCCTCGTAAATGGCACGAAGATACTTCAGCTTCTGCGCAGGGGAACTTCGGCGAAGACGTCTTTGGAATCGAGAGGTTGTCCCCAGCGGACCTGCGTGCCGTATTTGGTGATCAGGACGATCTGGGCTTCCCTGGGATCGCGCCGGCCGTGGAAGTTGGAGACATCCACCTTCACGATGCCCTGGGCGTAGGGCTTGTCAAAGAGAAGCTTGACCATGTCGAGCCCGGCGGCGAGATCCTGGCCGGCCCATTTGGAGCCGGGGGCGGCGGGGGGAGCCTTGACGCCTTCGATGATGCGGATGTTGAGCTTGTGGTCGCGGCCCATGACGATCTTGGGGACCTGGGGCGCGGTGTAGGCTTCGGGGAGCTTCACGCCATCGCCATCGACGAGCCAGAAGAAGTCGCCCCAATGGACCAGGGCGACGGGGGCGCGGTAGTCGCAGTCGATGACGAGTGTGTCGGCGGGTTTTTGGCCGTAGGCGCGGCGGATCTGCTTGATCGAGCGGATCCAGGGATTGGATTTGAGGATGGCGTAGGTATCGACCAGCATCTGGTGGTCGAAGGCGGAGTGGTTGCCGGCGGGGCGGGCGAGCTTGGAGATTTCGTTTGCCAGGAAGTCGCTCATCCAGGGCGGGCGGTTGGCGAGGACGACCTTTGGAGGGCTCGCGGGGAAGACCAGATCGCGATAGACGTAGTGCTTGAGGTGGTAGAAGCCGACGCCGATCAGGGCGATGAGGATGATGGCCGCGGTCGTGTGCAGCGCGATGCGGCGGCGCAGGCGAAGGGCCTCCGGGTCTAGGGGCTTCTTGAGCTTGATCGGCTTGGCTTTGGTTTTACGGGGCATAACCAGGCGGACTCCCTCCGGTAACGCGAACAAAGGACTGCGCCAGAAGGACTTATCGGACGAGTTGGGGGGTAATCTTAATCGGGATGGGGAAAATCCGCCGGGAGGCGCGGGGATCGCCAATGCGTCGTACGGCTTCTAGAGCGTGTTATGAACTTTCCACGCCCCGCGAGGGGACGCAATCGACTCAGATGCCAGGAGCGACCGCGAGAGCGGGGTCTTGATGACCCTTTGAGCGGTTGTGACGAGGCAGTTGGGTCGATTCCGTGCCGCCTTTGGTGGGCCGGAAAGGGCATAACACGCTCTGGCCGGTGGTCATTCTGGTGGGGGTAACCTTTGGCCGCTTTGCCGGTGCGACAAATTGTCATGTTCGGACCGCCATGTCGTCAGAAGGGGCAAAAACGGGGTCGGCGGCCGGGTGGGGATGGTACGGTACTACAACGGTGAGAGTACGGTGTGAGTCGGGAGCCGAATCGGACGCAACACAGGAGCACAACATCCTGTGTTTCCGTGTTTTCATGGACGGGCTCGGGGCCGGATTGCCTGGATGAGAAGGGTCGTGGCCGTGCCCTTTCCGGCCCATCGCGGGGTGCGGAAAGTGCATAAGGCGCTCTAGTGATTCTTGCTCGATACGGTTAGCAGCCCGCATGCGGGGCGCGTTCCAGTGGCCTGCCTTTGAGGTGGAAGCCGCATGATGTGGCAAGCTGTTGTCAATCATGGGGATGGCGATGGAGCAGGATGTGGGGGCGCTCCAGGCCGTTGGCGAGCATGAGGGATTCATCGGAGAGAAGCCCGGCGGTGGGGCCCTGGGCGATGAGGCGGCCGTGATTGAGCAGCAGGACACGCGAGCAGAGCTCGACGACGAGCTCGAGGTCGTGGGTGGCGATGATGATCGTTGCGGTGAGCTGGCAGAGGAGCTGTTTGAGCTCGCGCTTGCCGGCGGGGTCGAGGCCGCTGGTGGGTTCGTCGAGGACGAGAATTTCGGGATTGCAGGCGAGGACGCCGGCGAGGCAGACGCGGCGTTTTTCGCCGAGGCTCAAGCGGTGGGGCAAGCGGTCTTCGAAGCCGGCGAGGCCCATCTGGGCGAGGCTGTGAGAGACGCGGGATTGGACGTTGGGTTCGGGGAGGCCCATTTGCGCGGGCCGAAGGCAACGTCCTCGAAGACCGTGGGGCAGAAGAGCTGGTCGTTGGGGTCCTGAAAGAGAAGGCCGACCTGGCGGCGGATCTCGGGGAGGGTTTGGCGGGTGATGGGTTGGCCGAGGACTGTGACGCCGGTGCCGGATTCGAAGTGGTCGTCGGGAAGCAAGCCGTTGAAGTGTTGGAGGAGAGTGCTCTTGCCGGCGCCGTTGGGGCCGACGATGCCGAGGCATTCGCCGGGTTCGACGCGGAACGTGATTGAGTTCAGGGCGTCGGCGGATTGGGCGTAGCGGTAGGAGAGGTCGTGGACCTCGATTGCGGGGGTCATCGCCACCCCCGGGCGCACATGGCGGCGTAAACGCGGTCGGCGCGGTCGGCGGAGCGGATGAAAAGCTGGCCGATAACGGTGGAGAGGGATTGCCATTGGAAGCGCCTGGTGTTGCGGAAGGTGCGGCAGGCGCGGGCGCGGTTCATGCGGTGGGCTTCGTGGCCGAGGACAAAGAGGTAGCGGTGCATCAGGAGCATCGTCGTGATCAGGAGCGAGGGGACGCGGGCGGTGCAAGACCTGGATGAGTTCCGAGACGGTTGTGGTGGCGGAGAGCAGGACGAGCGTCGCGATGCAGATCGTGCATTTGGCGATGAGGATAAGCATGACGTGAAGGCCGTGGGGTTGAAAAAGGGAGAGGATGGCGACGCCGAGGACGAAAGGTTCGAGGATGAGGACACGGCGGAGAAGATGCGGGATGGAGACGCGGCTGATGGCGAGGGCGATCAGGAGCGCGACGGCGGGGGCGATGAGATAGACGGTGTGTGACAAGGGCACCGCGACGGTTGCGAGAATCAGCACGAGTGCGGCGGCGGCTTTGATGGGTGCGGGCCAGCGGTGCGATTGCGCGGCGGGGGGAGGATCAAGGGCGATCAGGAGGTGGTGCATTTGTCACCCGTGGGAGTTGTCGATGCGGGTTGCGGGACAGGGGCGGGTTTTCGCACGAGGATTCCGGCGAAGATCCACGCCAGGACGAAGACCAGGATGGTGCCGATGGCACCGGCGAGGGCGGTGGCGAGCGTTTGTGCGGAGATGCTGGGGAAGTGGTAATCCCCCAAAGGGGAGTGAATGAGAAGCGTCGCGTTTTGGAGGAAGCCGTGATCGGCGGCGGTCTTGTCCAAGCCGTCGGGGGCGTGAGAGGCGAAGGGGGAGATGAAAAGGGCCAGGCCCAGCGCGATGAGGCCGCCGTAGGCGATCAGCGGTCGGTAGGATCTGGCGGTACGCGAGATTTCGCCGGGCAGGGCGACGAGATCGGGGCGGTTGGTCCAGACGGTTGAGAGGACGAGCGCAGTGATGATTGCTTCGCCGATGCCGATGAGGGCGTGTACGCCGGCCATGGCGGGGAAGGCAATCTTCCATGGGACGATGCCGGAGGCGGCGAGTTCGCCGGCGCAAACGATCGCGGCGAGTGCGGTGCTGACCCAGGCGGCAAACGTTGCAGCGACGATGCGGCCGAAGAGACCTTTGACGATGCGGCTGATGGCGTAGTAGATCGCCCAGCCGAAGACGCCGCTGATGAGCGCCATGTTGAAGATGTTGGCACCGAGCGCGGTGACGCCGCCGTCGGCGAAGAGGAAGCATTGAACGATCAGGACGGATGAGATGACGATGACGGCGGCGCTGGGGCCGAGAAGGGCTGCCGTGAGGACGCCGCCGATGAGGTGGCCGCTGGTTCCGCCGGCGACGGGGAAGTTGAGCATCTGGGCGGCGAAGACGAAGGCGGCGGAGAGGCCGAGGAGCGGGACGCGGCGAGGGGGCAGATGCAGGCGGGTTTGTCGCAATGCGACGACGAGGCCGCCGGCGGAGAGGACGCCCATTGTCACCGCAGTTTTGGCATCCAGAAATCCATCGGGAATGTGCATACGCCGTCCTTCGTGAACTGGACGCGCGTGGCAAATGACCACGTGGCGGTCTTGCTGAACGTGAACTGTCAGCTAAACCATGATAACGCCGCGCACGGAAACACAATGGCCGTTCCCAACGGTTTTGCGAAGAGGAATTTGAGACGCAGAAGCTCTCAGGCGATCTTCTGCCTGAGGGGCTTTTTCGCCAGTGCCGGGCCGAGGCGGACGACAGGGGTGGGCGAGGTCGCTCGCGACAGGGCACGTGTGGCCAGGCGATCGACCAGGGGGCCGAACTCGATGCCGGCGTGGGCGGCGGCTTCGGGGAGAAGGCTAGTTGGCGTGAAGCCGGGAAGCGTGTTGATCTCCAGGAGCCAGGGGTTGTTGTCGCGATCGAGCATCAGGTCCACGCGGGCCAGGTCGCGGGCGCCGGCGAGTTGGTTGGCTTTACGCGCGAGTTGACGGCAGCGATCGACCACATGAGCGGGCAGATCCAGATCGAAGTGGTGCTCGGTGCCGCAGCCTTTGTACTTGGCTTCAAAGTCGAAGAAGTCGCGCTTGACGACGATGCGGATGGGATCCAAGGGCTCTTCTTCGAGCAGACCGACCGTCAGCTCAGACCCTTCGATCAGCTTTTCGGCCATGACTTTGGCGTACTTTTCGAGGAGGCGTTCGTATGCCTGGTCGGTCTGGGTTTGCGTGCGGCAGAGCAGGACGTCGATGCTGGAGCCGTTGTCGATGGGTTTGATGACGCAGGGGGCGGCCATGCGAGCGCTCTCGGCGGTCGAGCGGGTGATGAGCTGCCAGGCGGGGGTGGGGAGGCCGCCTCGTTTCCAGATTTGCTTGGTGGCGATTTTGTCGATGGCGATGCGGGAGGCGCGGGAGCCGGAGCCGACGAAGGGGAGCTTGCGCTGTTCGAGGATTTCCTGAAGCTCGCCCGATTCGCCGAAGGCGCCGTGGAGGACGGGGAAGATGACGTCGGCAGGATGGTCGAGGCCGGCAAGGTCGGCGGGGGAGATGTCAGATTCAAAGACGTCGTGGCCAACCGAGCGAAGGGCGGCGGCGACCGCGGAGCCGGAGATCAGAGAGATTTCACGCTCGGCGGAGGGCCCGCCTCGGAGAACGGTGATTTTCATGACAGTTCCTCCATGAACTGTTGCAACGAATGACGATTGGGTAATCGGGGCATTGACGATTGGCGAGAATCCTTCTGTTCAATCGTCAATCACACAATCGCTCGATGATTCAAATCTTTTAGGGCCAGATCTGCACTTCAGTTTCGAGCAGTATCTGGTTTCGGTCGAACACTTTCTCCTTGATGATCTTGACGAGCTTAAGGACATCTTCGGCGCGGCAGCCGGGATGGGCGATAATGAAGTTGGCGTGCTTGGCGCTGACCTCGGCGCCGCCGACGCGGAAGCCCTTCAAGCCGGCCTGGTCGATGAGCGCGCCGCGCTTAAGCCCCGGGCATTCTTGAAGATGCAGCCGGCGTTCTTGGTGTTCAGGGGCTGGGTATTGCGCTTGAACATCCAGATTTCCTTGGTCTTGCGCATGATCCGCTCGGGGTCCTCCTCTTCGAGCTGAAGCTCGGCGGAGAGGATGAACTTGGCGGCGATGTTGGTGGAGCGGTATTCAAAGACCAAGTCGTCCTTGGTGCGCTCAAAGAGCGTGCCCTCGGCGTCAGCGACGGTGACGCGGGTGACGACGGCGCCGATGTCGCCGAATTTACCGCCGGCGTTCATGCGGATGCCGCCGCCGATGGTTCCGGGTATTCCGGCGAGGCATTCAATTCCGGAGAGACCATGGCGGACGCTGCGGACGATGAGCTTCTGCATGTCCACGCCGGCGCCGGCTTCGAGCTTGGCGCCTTCGAAGCGGACTTTGCGGAAGTGTTCCTGATCAAGACGGAAAACCGCGCCGTCAACACCCTGGTCGCCGACGAGCAGATTCGCACCGAGGCCAAGAACGTAGGAACGGATCTCGTTTTCGGCGCAGGCGCTGCGCGGCTTGCTGGAACTCCTCGACGGAGCGAGGGCGGATGTACCAGCGCGCCGGTCCACCGATGCGGTACCAGGTGTGGGGGGCGAGCGGCTCGTTCTCGGTGACGATCTCTTCGAGTCCGCTGAAGGGGTTGGCAGTGTACAGCTTCAACATCTTCCTGGTCTGTTGTCTGTGGTTGGTCGTTACGACGGAAAGCAGACAACAAACGACTATTAGCTATAGACTATCGACTATCAACAAGCTCTCTACCGATTTCCCAAACATTTCCTGCGCCCATGGTGACGACAAGATCGCCTTGGCCGATGGTGTGGCGAAGGTACTCGACGATCGCCGGGAAGTCCTTGAGATACTGAGCTTCCTGGCCGTTGCCGCGGATGCGATCGACCAGGTCCTGGGCGCTGACGGCCTCCCGCTCGGCTTCGGAATCGCGGACGAAATAGATGTCCGGCACGATCGTCTGGTCGGCGGCGGCGAAGCTGTGCGCGAAGTCCTCCATTAAGAACCGCGTGCGGCTGTGCTGGTGAGGCTGAAAAACACAGAAAAGGCGCTCGGGCGCGAATCGGGTCCGAAGCGCGGTGAGCGTGGCACGAATTTCGGTCGGATGATGGCCGTAATCATCGACGATGGTTGCGCCATTGACGGATCCCATGAGAGTCATGCGGCGATCGACGCCGGTGAATCCGTTAATCGCTTGAAGGGCGGCGGTGGGGACGACGCCACAGGCGTTGCAGGTGGCGATGGCCATGGTGGCGTTGAGCAGGTTGTGCTCGCCTGGGACCGACAAATGCAGCGTGCCGATCAGCTTGCCGCGGTGGCCGACGACGCCGGTCGGGCAGCCGTTTTCGGGCGCGGTGGGGCAGGTGCTCCAAGTGGTTTCGGGAGAAAGAGATACCGTCTCAATGCGAGCTGAAATGCCCATGGTGGCCATGGCGACGTTGGGGTCTGTTCCGTTGGCGATGATCAGGCCGTCCTCGGGCACGATGTGGGCGAAACTGTGGAAGGATTCGATGATTTCATCGAGCCCCGAATAGCAATCGAGATGATCTTCCTCGATGTTGGTGATCAGGGCGACCTTGGGGCGCAGGTTGTGGAAGGAGCGGTCGTATTCGCAGGCCTCGGCGATGAAGGTCTGGCCGGAGCCCGAGCGCGAGCCGCCGCCAAGCTGGGGCACGGTGCCGCCCACGACAAAAGAAGGGTCGGCGCCGCACTGGAGCAGGGCGTAGCTGATCATGGCGGTGGTGGTGGACTTGCCATGGGTGCCGGAGACCGCGACGCCGAAGCGCTCAGCCATGACCTGGCCCAGGAGCTCGGCATATTTGATGGCGGGAATGCCGTAGCGCTGGGCGGCGAGAAGTTCGGGGTTGTTATCCCTGACGGCGGCGGTGCGGACAACGAGGTCGATTTCGCTTGACAGTAGCTCACCAAGTTGGGTGCGGGAGATCCTGATGCCGCGGCGAGCTAATTCCCCCGTGACGGCGTTGAAGCTGGGCTCGGAACCGCTGACGACCGCTCCGATGTCGGCGAGCATCCTCGCCAGGCCGCTCATCCCCGTTCCGCCAATGCCAATAAAATGCACCCGCCTGCCGGTGAAACGACTGGCCGAGCGCGACTCCATTCGCGGCTCGCGTACAACAGATTGCATTGACAGCCAAAGTCTACCGCCCGGTGTCGAGCGAAGCAAAGGGAACCGGCGGAGAAAAGCATTGGTTTCCAGGGCACGGGTAAAGGCGGACATGTGAAACTCCCGGGGACAGATTCAGCGGTATTCGGTGAGATCTCGTGCGATGATGGTTCATTTCGCACCCCCGTTTGCGGCGCTCTTCGGCCGGAGCGCAGCCTGAAACTTCATCGGCCGATGCCGGCGATCTCCGTGATTATCGAAGCCACTGCGTCGGCCGCGTCCGCTTTCCCCAGTTTCCGTGCGGCGTCGGCCATGGCCTGGCGCCTGGGCGTGTCGCGCAAGAGGGTCTGCACCACCGGGGCGAGGCGCTCGGCGTTGGTCTTTGCGTCCTTCTGGTCATCGACGAGTACCGCGGCTTCGAGATTGACCAGGACCTTGGCGTTAGCCCGCTGGTGCATGTCCTTATGGAAGGGGTAGGGCATCAGGATTGACGGGATGCCGCAGGCGGTCAGCTCGGCGCACGTGCTAGCGCCGGAGCGGGCGATGACAAGGTCCGTGACCGCCCAGACATCGGCCATGGCGGGGGTGAAATCGATCACGCGGGCATCGATCTTGAGATCGCGATAGGCGTTGCGGACGTTGGCGGCATGCTCGCGGCCGGCGAGGTGTAGGATCTGCCAGCCTTGGAGATTCAGTTGCGGGACCATGGCCAGAACGGCATCGTTGACGGTCAGCGCGCCTGGGATGCGCCGGTCACGGTCAAGGTCATGAGGTTTGGATCGATTCCCAGCCGACTGGCGGCGTCGGTGCGCTGGGGAAGCTGGCGAAAGTCAGCGCGAATTGGGCAGCCGCTCAGTCGGATCTTTGATCGCTCCTTTGGGGGGACATGGTCGGCGGTCTGGGCGAACTGGCAGCAGACCGCTTGGGCGCGGTGGATGAGGAACTGGTTGGCCTTACCGGGAATGACGTCGGGGTTGAGGATCGCGGTCGGGATACGCTTCTCTGCTGCGGATCGGACGGCGACACCGGCGGCATATCCGCCTAGACCCAGGACGGCAACGGGGCGGCGCTGGCGGCGGATCTGTCTGAACTGGTCTTTGGTCTCGCGCCAGCTTCTGAAGAACTTGAGCAGGCCGCCGACGCTTCGGGCGGGGGGGACGATCGGCTGGGGGATGAACTCGAAGCCCGTCGGATCGAGGATGATCCGGTCGATCTCCCGCTCGGTGCAGAGGAACAGCGGATGCAAGTCGGGGCGGAGCTTACGCAGGGCTTGCGCTACGGCGATTCCGGGGTACAGGTGCCCGCCGGTACCGCCGCCGGCGAGGATGATCGTCTTGGACTCACTCAAGATCGTCGTCGTCAACAGTAGACGGAGGCGGGTCTACGAACAACATGTCCGGTTCCTCGTCGGGCGTGGGGGGCTTCGGCTGGTGCTTCATGACGCTGTACATCAGGCCCAATGCGGCACAGGTGATGACCAGACCGCTGCCACCGGCGCTGACCAGCGGGAGGCTCAGGCCCTTGGTGGGCACACTCACGGTCGCGACCGCGATGTTCATCAGGGCCTGCAAGCCGATCATGGATGCGACGCCGAAGGCGAGAAGGCGTCCGAAATCGTCGCGGTCTTTTCGCAGGATCTGCCAGGCGACGAAGATGATGCCCATGTACAGCGCGATGGTCAGGAGCGCACCAAAGAGGCCGAGTTCCTCGCAGATGACCGAGAAGATGAAGTCGGTGGTGTCTTCGGGGAGATAGCCGAGCTTCTGGATGCCGTTGCCCAGGCCGCGGCCGGTGATGCCGCCGGTGGAGAAGCTCAGGAGCGACTGGATCATGTGATAGCCGTCGCCCTGGCTGTTGGCCCAGGGGTTGAGGAAGGCGGTCATGCGCCGCCAGCGGTAGGGCTCGTGATGGACGAACCAGAATGCCGCCAGAAGCGCCGGCGGGATGACGACCAGCAGGTGCCAGATCTTCACGCGGCCGACGAGCAACATGGTCATGGCGCAGACGCCGATGAGAGCGGCGGTGCCAAAGTCCTGGATGACGATCAGCAGGCAGATGAACGCGATGGGAATGAGCGTGAGGGCAAAGCCGGAGAAACGCCGCAGGTCGGCTGGGCGGGCGCTGAGCCACCATGCCAGGAAGATGACGGTTCCCCATTTGCCCAGCTCCGACGGCTGAACCTGGATCGGTCCGAGCGGGAGCCAGCGGCGGGCACCGTTGACCGTGATCCCGATGTGCGGAATCAGCACGATGATGCAGGCCAAGCAGGCGATGGCGAAGACCAGGACGATTGGATGCCGCCAGAGCGGGCGGTCATCGGCTTCGCGGCCAAGGTGCCGCATGATGGAGGTTGCCGACGCAGAAGAAAGCGGCGAGGGCGACGCCGGCATAGACGATGTGCCTGATGGCCTGGCTGGTCCACTGCCAGTGGATGTTGTTGTTTACCCGCATGGAAGCGGACTGCACCATCACGATTCCGAGGCAGAGCAGGCCCAGCACGCAAAAGGTCAGAATGTCGCGGTGGCGCAGCGAGTAGATGGAATCTTCCATGCTGCTGGTGTTATCGGACGGGCAGAAGGCCTGGCTTGAACGTGTCATGTTCCCCCCACCTCGCCTTCCAACGGCGAGGGCTCGCCGTGCTCGGGGAGGGGAGGATCGTAGCGCTGGGCGATGGGCATTCGGCGGCCGAAGCCAAAGGCACGGCTGGTGACCTTGATTCCGGGGGCGGCCTGGCGGCGCTTGTACTCGGAGCGGTCGATCAGGCGGATGACCTTCTGAACCGTCTCGGGGTCGTAGCCGGCGGCGATGATCTCCGAGATTCCCTTCTCCTCTTCGATGTAGAGGTCGATGATGGCATCGAGCAGGGGGTAGGGGGGCAGGGAATCCTGATCAGTCTGGTTGGGACGCAGTTCGGCGCTGGGAACTTTCTCGATGCTGCTGGTGGGGATGACCTCGCGGTGCTCGTGCTGGTTGATCCAGCGGGCGAGTTCCCAGACGCGGGTTTTGGGAAGGTCGGAGATGACGGCGAGCCCCCCGCACATGTCGCCATAGAGGGTGCAGTAGCCGACGGCGAGCTCAGACTTGTTGCCGGTGGTCAGCAGCAGGTGGTTGTAGCGGTTGGAGAAGGCCATCAGGGTGGCGCCGCGGATGCGGGCCTGGATGTTCTGTTCGGTGAGGTCATCGCCAAGGGGGGAGTTGCTGGATGCCCGTTGCTGGTTGCTCGTGAAGATGCCGGAGAGGGTGCGCTCGTAGGCATCGTGCATCTCCTTGATGGGAACGACGTGGAAATCGATGCCGAGGTTCTGCGCCAGGTCGCGGGCATCCTGGACGGAGTGTCCGGAGCTGTAGCGGCTGGGCAGGGCAACGCCGACGACCTTGTCCTTGCCGAGGGAGGCGACGGCGATGGCGGCGGTGAGTGCGGAGTCGATGCCGCCGGAGAGTCCGAGGACGACGGACTTGAAGCCGCACTTGCGCACATAATCGATCAGGCCCAGCTTGAGGGCTTTGTAGATCGATTCGATTCCCCTGGAAGGGTGCGCGGCAAGGGGCAGCGGCTTGTCGAGATCAAAGACGACGAGGTCCTCCTCGAAGTCCTTTGCGTGGGCGATGATGTTGCCACTGGCGTCGAAGGCGCAGGAGTTTCCGTCGAAGACCAGCTCGTCGTTGCCACCGACCTGATTGACGACGATGATCGGCCGGGCGAAGTGGCGGGCCTGCCGGCCGAAAAGCTCGAGGCGGAACAGGTGCTTGTCCTCGAAGTAAGGCGAGGCGCTGGAATTGATGATCAACTCGGCGCCGGCGAGCTGCAGATCGGCGATGGGGTTCTGGTGGTAGAGCCGGCGGGGAATCAAGCGTTCATCGTTCCAGAGGTCTTCGCAGATGGACAGGCCCACGGCGCGGTCGCCGATGCCAGGAAGCTCGGACCGCTCGGTGGCGGGGCCGGGCTCGAAATAGCGGGATTCGTCGAAGACGTCATAGGTGGGCAGGAGCGTCTTGAAATGGCGCGAGACGACCTTGCCGTCGCGAATGACGGCGACCGCGTTGTGCAGCGGCCGGCCGACCGGCTGCTCGTTGCGGTCGGCGTAGCCGATGACGGCGGTGATGTCGTGGACGCGCGAGGCGATCAGAGAAAGGGCGCGGAGGTTGTCCTGGATGAACTGCGGCTTGAGCAGCAGATCCTTGGGCGGGTAGCCGATCAGCGACAGTTCGGGGAAGACGACGAGGCCCGCGCCGGCACTTTGGGCGCGGGCGATGTTGTCGAGGATCCTGCGGGTGTTGCCGGCGAGGTCGCCGACGGTGGGGTTGATCTGGGCCAGGGCGATACGCATCTGCCGGGATGGTAGTCGGTATGATCGGGAAGGGGAAAGAAGGTCTCGCCGATCGCCACTCGCGGTACGCTGCGGCCGGCAATCCAAGACCCGCGCCCGGCTCGCCCGACCCCATTTCGCGGTGAAGGACAAACCCCAACGTCCGACCATCCCGGCCATCCCCTCTTGCCCGATCCCCTTCATGCGATTCGCGAGATTCCCGGTGGCGAATCGCTTGCGGCTACCTGTCGCAAGCCCCCAAGGGCCCCCTGAACGCTTTGGCTGCACCATTGGAGGGCTTGGGCCCACGCTGCGCTACGGCCACGGGCCCGGCCTCTCTCATCCAGGCAACACGGCCCCGGCCCCGCTCGTGAGACACCCCATCAGAGGACATTCCGATCCCATGTTTCGCCGAAATCGAATCCCGGCCCACACCGTACTCTCACCGTTGTAGTACCGTTTCCTCCCCACCCCGTCGCCACCCCGGTTTTTGCCCTATCTGACGACCTTCTAGTCCGAACATCGTCTTGTTTGCTCCGCCTGTCGGTCTGCGACCGTATCCAGCTGGCAGTGCCCCTTTGGCGATCGCACACCTCAATTTTCCGAAGCGGCATGACCCGTTCATCCTGGCGACGGGGGCGGCGAGGATGAAAAAGCTGAGCACGGATGAGGCGGGTAAGATGGGAAGCGGTTGTGGGGAATTATGGCTTGAGCAGCTCGTCGATGTCGAAATGGTCGTCAGGGGGCGGGAGGGGGAGGGGTTTGGGGGGCGTCGGTGCTGAGCGGGGATTCGGGGCGGATGGGGTGCTGAATGCCGTGGGGCTGGGGCGGGCGGAGTTGGTGGCTTTGTTCGAGGATGCGGCGGCGGCGCTCGGCGGCCTGGGCGGGGGTTTGGTCTTCCGGGGTGTCGGTCTCGACGGGGATGACGGCTTGTGCGGCGATCGGTTGAACGGATCTGGGGGCGGGACGGCGCGCTGGACTTCGAAGCCGCGTTCCTTCGGGAGATTGGGGTCGCGCTCGTGCACCTGCAGGGCCCAGTCGAATTCGCCGGCGTGATAGCGGTATTGAAGGCCCAGGTACCACGCCACAGCGTGCATGAAGATCACCGCCAGCAGCAGTGCGGGGAAGGTGATCGCGGGATTGAGATACCAGTCGTAGAAGTACTTCCTGTCGAGGTCGAAGAAGTGCAGCACGCTGAGGTTGATGGCGGCGAAGGTGCCGACGTATGCCACCGATCCGAGGAGCCAGCCGCCGATGAGCAGCACGTAGGCCCCGCCGCAGGCTTTGATGACCCTGATGACGCGATCGGGACGGAGGTTGAGGACCGATCCGCTGCAGACGGTGGTGAGAAAGAGCGCGGGGAAGACGATGGTGCCAAAGACGCCGACGGCGACGAGATAGGGCGCCCGGACGGAACTGGGGAGGTAATAGGCGGCCACCGCGACGCCATAGGAGACCAGCAGGGCGAGCATGAAGCGGAAGAAGGGAGAACCGATGTCGTCCATCACGTCCAGCTCGCGGAACGGGCGGGGCAGCTCGTCTTTGTTCAAGGGGCCGATGTCTTCGATCACGTTGGCATAGTGGGCCACCAGCGCCACGGCGAAGACGAGGTAAAAAAGGCCCAGAAAGAGGAAGCCCAGCGAGAGGGGGAAGATCATGAGGGCCATGAGCAGGTGCACGCAAAACACGCCACAGATCACGGCCATGTTGGGGAGATTGAACAGCTCGGGGATGATCTGCGAAGCCTGGAAGGGGAGGTCGTCGTTCTTGCGATAGTGCAGCGGCGGCCCGGTCCAGATGCCTTTGTCCGATGTCGCTCGGTCGGCCTTGAGGTCGAGGGGGCGAACCAGCTCGCCGGTGATGGGGTCGTATTTGGGGGCGGCGGGTTTGACTTCGTCGGCGAGTTGCAGGGGAATCTCGTCGATGCCGGCTTCGGCGACTTCTTCGGGGGTGGTGCGAAGGTCGATCGCCTGGCCGTAGCGGTCGGTGTGGCTTCGGGTGTAGATGCGCTCAAGATCGTTGATGCGCGTGATCTGCTGGTCGATGGTTCGGGGCTCGGGGGTGGCGTCGATCTTGTAGGTGCCATCGGGTGAGATGGCGGCAAGCTCGGAGAGGGTGGGGACCTCGACGAGGCGGCCGCAGGCGCGGCACTGGAAGCTGGTGCCGGCCTGGTCGTCCGGCAGCTCGTAGAGCTGTGAGCAGATGCAGGAGAAGCGAATCATGCGGACGGGCCCGTTGTGATGCTGTTTATTCTATGTACGCAACGCGGTTGATGTGACCGCAGATCTGCGACGCGTTAAAAAGAAGCGCACGATTCCGCGACTTCAACGAGCCGCGACCGTGAGGGAGCGGTTGTTCCGCCGCGAAATTACCGCTCCCTGACGGTCGCGGCTCGTCGTAACCATCGCACCGGACGTTGCCGAATCGTGCGCACCTATTTTAACCGATGACGGCGTTGACTTGGCTCCGCATCTCGTTGACGGCGCGCTGGACGGCCTCTTTCCAATCGGCGCCGGCGTATTTGGGATCCCGATGGGCATAAAGGATGCTCCGGCTGGCGGAGACGATGGCGCCCCGCCCTTGGATGAACGCCGCACGGGTCATATCGGCTGTTGCGCCCTGGGTCCCGTAGCCGGGGAGCAGGAAAATCGACCGGGGGAGGCGCCGGCGGAGGCTTTGCATGGTATGGGGCTGCGTGGCGCCGACAACGGCGCCGATGGAGCTCCAACCGCCCTCACCGATGAGTCCTTCGCCCGCGGCGATGGGACAGAGTTGGTCGGCGAGCATTTCAGACCAGGTGCGGCCGTCGTCGAGCTTTGCATCCTGCAAGGCGGCGGAGCCGGGGTTGCTGGTGCGGACAAGGACGAAGAGCCCTTTGCCATCATCGCGGGCGGTTTTGACGAAGGGATCGAGGGTGTCCATGCCGAGCATGGGATTGACGGTGATGGCATCGGGGCTGGTGCACTCCTCCATCTGGTCGAAGGGGGGATCGGAGAGATGGCCGGCGGCGTAGGCGGCGCTGGTGGAGCCGATGTCGCCGCGCTTGACATCCCCGATGACGAGCAGGCCGAGCTCTTTGGCTTCCTGGACGAGGTCGAAGTAGGCTTCGACGCCCTCAGAGCGGTAGCGCTCGAAATAGGCGGACTGGAATTTCACGATCGGCGTCAGCGGGGCGACGATGCGCAGGACTTCGATGGTGAAGGCGAAGATGGCGTCGATGGCGGCTTCGGCGTCGTTGGCGTTGCGCCGGGCCCCGGGGCCGGCGATTTCATCGGGGAGCATCTCGAACATGGGGTCGATGCCGACGCAGATGGGGGCGCCTTTGGCGTCGATGGCCTCGATGAGTCGGTCCGCGAACATATCCGCCATTCGGTGGTCCTCCACAATAGTGCAGCGCGATCTTACAGGGATGCGGCGGGATCGTCACCGGGGCGGCAAGTGCGGTACTTGTGCGGGGAGCCGGTTGCGATAGGCTGATGGCGAGTCATGCCTGCGGCAGTTGTTGTCGATTCGCTGAGCAAACGTTACGGCCAGATCGAGGCGATCCGGGGCGTGAGTTTCGAGGTCGCTGCGGGGGAAGTGTTCGGGCTGCTGGGTCCGAACGGAGCGGGGAAGACGACGACGATGGAGTGCGTGCTGGGGCTGCGGCAGGCGGACGGGGGGAGCGTCGCGATTGATGGCATTGATGCGGTGGCGAATCCGAATCGCGTGAAGCATCGGATCGGGGCGCAGCTGCAGGCGACGGCGCTGCAGGACAAGATTACGCCGCGAGAGGCGCTGAAGTTGTTCAGATCGTTTTATGAACGGGGGCTCGGGGCGACGGAATTGATCGAGCGGTTCCGGTTGAAGGAGATCGCCGATGCGCCGTTTGCGGGGTTGTCGGCGGGGCAGAAGCAGCGGGTGGCGATCGCGCTGGCGTTCGTGAACGATCCGGCGGTGGTGTTTCTCGATGAGCCGACGAGCGGGCTGGATGCGCATTCCCGGCGGGATGTCTATGCAGCGATCGAGTCGATGCGCTGACGGGCGGACGGTGATTCTGACGACGCACTACATTGAGGAAGCCCAGCAGCTTTGCGGGCGGGTGGCGATCATTGATCGGGGGGTGATCGTGGCGACGGGGTCGCCGCGGGAGCTGATCGCCAATGCGAAGGCGCCGCCGAGGGTGGCGTTTCGGGCGGCGAGGGCGGTGGAAGAGGGCGTGCTGGCTTCGCTGGCGGGTGTTCTGTCGGTTGAGGCTGCGGATGGGGTTTGGAGACTGGCGACGCGGACGATCGGGCCGACGGTGATCGCGCTGGTGCGGCTGCTGGAGAGCCAGCAGAATGATCTGCTGGATTTGGAGGTGCATCATCCGACGCTCGAGGATGTGTTTATCGAGCTGACTGGATCGGCGATCGAGGGGCGGGACGGTGAGGGGTCGGAGTTGACGGTGCTGCGAAGCAGTCCGGGGGACGGGATGGCTGCGGTTGAAGTGAGCGTCTCACGATGATGCGCGGTTTCGTGCAGCACATTCTCGTGACGCTTCGGTTGAACTTCCGCAGCCGCCAGGCGCTGATCTACGGCTATCTGGTTCCAATCTTCTTCCTGATCGCATTCGCGGCGGTGTTTCGGAACACCAAGCCGCCGCTGGTGGGGCAATTGGCGCAGCTTTTGACGATCACCATCCTGGGCGGGGCGTGCTTCGGCATGCCGACGGCGATGGTGGCGGAGCGCGAGCGGGGGGTGTGGAGGCGGTATCGGCTGCTGCCGGCGTCCACCGGGGCGCTGATCACCGGCACGATGCTGGCGCGCTTCGCGATCGTTCTCACGGCGGCTATTTTGCAGATCGTGCTGGCAATGGTCTTCCTGGGTATGCCGCTGCCGGTGCATCCGGTGCAGCTTCTGGTGGGGTTTATTTTCGTGAGCTTCGCGTTCCTGGGGATGGGTTTGATCATCGCGATGCTGGCGGACACGGTGCCGGCGGTGCAGGCGCTGGGGCAGGCGATTTTTCTGCCGATGATCATGGTGGGGGGCGTGGGGATTCCGCTGGCGGTGCTGCCGGTCTGGACGCGGCATCTGCGCGCTTTCTGCCGGGGTGGTATTCGATCGCGGCAATGCAGCCGTGCGTGAACGGGCCGGTGGGGTTGCGGGATTCGGGGTTCAGCTTGCTGGCGCTGCTCGTCATCGGGGCGGCGGCGTGTGTGGCGGGAGCGAAATTGTTTCGCTGGGATGCGGATCAGCGGATTACGCCGCAGGCCCGGCGTGGGTGCTGGTGGCGCTGGTGGCGTGGCTGGGGGTGGGGGTCGTATCGGAGACGCTTGCGCGATCGGATGGCGGGGCGGCTCTGGCCGATCCGGGGCGGACGTGGGCCGAGCCGTACGATGGGATTACGCCGGGGCAGATCGCGGGCATTCGGTTCGACGATCTGCCGGATGATGGGGGGTTTGTCACGCCGCTGGCGAAGACGCTGGATTCGCTTGATGGGTTTGGGAAGAAGCGAATCGAGAGCCTGCGCCAGCAGCTATCGACCTGGCCGGCGGCGAACGTGCCGGATATTGCGCAGCGGGTGCGGAACCTGCTGTCGGTGGCGGCGATTGCGGACCTCAGTCAGGACCCCAATGAGGGGGAGATCGCGTTTGTGGTGGAGCAGCAGATCCGTGCGACGGTTCGGGAGGAGGATCTGCCCAGGGTGCTGGCCTGGGTGGTGCTGAATCCCAAGGCGGGGACGGTGCTGACGGATGCACGGGAACTGGGCATCCGGGGGCCGGCGGATGAGGCGGCGGTGCGGGAGCGGAGCGCGGTGTATGCGAAGAAGTTCTTGCGGGATCTGAGTGTGGGGGGTTGAGCAGGGGATACTTGATTTGGGCGCAGGGGCGCGTGGGCGCGGATCGAGTTGATCGACTTGGGCAGGGGGCACTGTCCGCTCAGGGGACATAGAGGTCTGGTTTTGACCAGGTCCGGAGCATCTGGTGGATTCGAGGCGGGCGTTTTGGGGCGAAGGCTGAGAATTGGGGAAATTTCGGTGCGATCCGTGCTTGACTGCAAGTTCGGTGGCGTCGCGATCGTAAATATATTCCAGAAAATAGCTTGGAATCAATTGGGTCGTTTCGATGGGTCTTTTGGCGAAACAATCTACAAGTGCTGGTAATTTGGGGGATTTCAGCGTGTAAGCCGCGTGTAAACTTTGGTGGAACCTTAGAGCGTGTTATGGACTTTCCACGCCGCAGTTCCAATTCCCGAAAACCTCGGGGCGGCCCGGATAGCCGGACTGTTCGCAAATCGTCCAAACAGAGGACATTCCGCTCCCATGTCGCCTGCGATTCGACTCCCGACCCACACCGTACTCTCACCGTTGTAGTACCGTACCCTCCCCACCCGGCCGCCGACCCGGTTTTGGGGCGATGTGAGGACATGGCGGTCCGAACATGACAAGTTGTCGTAGCGGCAAAACGGCTCAAGCTGCCCTTAGAGCGTGTTATGGACTTTCCACGCCCCGCGACGGCACGGAATCGCCCCGGATGCTGTAGGAGCGACCACGAGAGCCGGGTCTTGACGACCCTTTGAACGGTTGTGACGACGCCGATGGGTCGATTCCATCCCCTTTCCGGTCCATCGCAGGGTGCGGGAAATGCATAATACGGATCATACCTGATTCGCGCGCACGGCCGTGTCGGCACAGATCGACTTGATTGACTCCGGCACCAGGCACACCGCTCGCCAGGCGGTGACGGCCGCTTGCCTGAGGTCCTGCCAGGTGGGGTACAGTCGGTTGGACCAATAATGACTGCGCAGGTAATGCCAGAGGTTTTCCGCAGGGTTCAATTCCGGGCTCTTCGGCGGCAGCAGCACCAGGGTCACGTTCGACGGAACTTTCAATGCTGCTGACGTGTGCCAGCCGGCGCGATCGAGCACCATGGCCGCGTGCACGTCCGGGGGCAGGCTGCGTGAGAACTGCTCCAGGAACGCGTTCATCGTTTCGGTGTTGACGTTGGGGGTGATCAGTCCGGCGGCATCTCCTGTTTCGGGGCAGACGGCGCTGAACACGTACAGATAATCGTACTGCGTCTGGCGGATCGCCGGCGGCCGCGACCCGACCTTCGCCCACACGCGTGTGAGCGTGCCGTGCTGACCGAACCGCGCTTCGTCCTGGTAGTAAATCAGCAGGCGCTTGTCGGGATGCTGGCTCGTGAGCTGAGCCAGACGCTCGGGCAACTCTTTTTTTTAAAGTGCTCGATCGCCGCCGGGTCGGTGTCCGGGTGGCGCGGGCGAGGCATCAGGTCGTTGTATCCCAGGCGGTGCAACAGCTTGTAAACGCCGTCCAGCGAATAGACGACGTTGAAACACTTCTCGATTTTCTCCCGCAGAATCGGGCCATTGTACGCGGCGATGCCTTCCTCGGGCGAAGGGCCCGCCTCCAGCATCTGGCACAGATGAGCCTCCTGCTCGTGCGTGAGCCGACGCACTGCGCCCGGCTGACGCTCGGGAACCAACGCCCCGATCCCGCCACGCCGATAACGGCCGACCCACTGATCCACAAACTGCCGGGAGCGGCCCACAATCTGCGCGATCTGCTCACGCTCCAGTTCCGGGTCCTCTCCCAACCCACATCCCGCAATCAACACCACGCGGTAGCGATCCCGCTGCTTGGCATTTGACGTTGTCGCCACCAGTTCCATCAGCCGACATTTGTCGCCCGCGTCTTGCCACACCACTCTCATCACCGGCCTCCTTGCAAAAGCCGGATCATCTCACTTCACAGGTGCGGGCGCTACCAAACAAGCGCCGAACAGCGCGCGAGATTCAAATAGGATCCGTATAACACGCTCTAGCGCTTGGCCTCGGGGAGCGGCAGCAGGGCGTCAACGGGTCCGAGGCAGGTCCCGACGCGGGAAAAAGGACAAGGTGGGATTTTGTTGTTGCTTTTGCCGCCGGTGCCTAAAGTGGCCTCGGGGCTGTCGGGATCGGAGCGGGGCAGGGTCGGCTCATCGCACGACGGGAGGTTGTCATGGCGGAGCGCATTCGCTGCGCCCGAAACAGGGCGGGCGCGGTTCGTAGCTCAGCGTCCCCGTTTCACGTCACAACTGGGGGTTTGGGCAAAACGAGCGTAACCTGGGGACAACATCGGCTTTGCATCTGAAACAGATGGTCGTAGAATTTGCAAGATATTGGAGGGTAACAATGGACACGCAACGGATTCAGTGGAGCCGTACGGCACTTGCAGCGGCGGTGGGAATTTCGATGTTGCTCTCGGCAAGCGCCTTGGCAGAGGCACCGTATCAAGTTGCCTGGATGACGCAATATGGGAAGGGGTCAGGATATTCATATCGTAGCGTTCTCAGCGGTTCCGTTTATGATTATGGGGTATCGGCAGATGCATTGGGCAACATCTACACAGGGGGACAATTGATTGCCAAACACGATGCCTTGGGAAATCTGATGTGGAGCACGGGTGCCGTCGGTGGCGTCACCGGAAACTACTATGGTGGTGAAAGTGCTGACGTGTCCGCAGACAATTTGGGGAATGTGTATGATACCGGAAATACGTACAACGGTAGTTACAATAGTTACTACGGTTATGTAGAAAAGACCGACGACCCTGCACCGGGCCAGTGGCCACCTTTCGGTGGAAATCTCGGGTATGGGGATTTATCTGGGTGGGGAAGTCCAGGATATGACAAAGTGTATAATCGTAGCAACGGAGTGTCATCGATGCGCACTTGGCAATTTCTACGTTGCAGGTAAACTAAACGGAGGGGGCAACGGCGCTTTGAATACTTCTGCCTTCGTTGCTAACTTCATTACAACTGCGCAAGGGAAATGCCAGCTACAATGGATACAGCAATCCAAATCGAATGGCTACAATCCACTCGACGAATATCTTGATGTCTCGGCTGATCCATTTGGGAATGTCTATGCCGGGGGTATAACCGGATCAGCCGATTCTCCATCACAGGCACGTGCCGTTGTTGCCAAGTACAACGGCTCGTCGAGTCAGCTTCTCTGGAGCCGTGACTTCGGCGATAGCACTTCATATGTCAAGGGAGTATCGGCAGATAGTTCGGGTAATGTGTATGTCGTCGGTTGTAATTGAATAGCGCCGTCCCCGCTTCTTCAAGTGAGCATCGGCGGGTTCTGATGGGTGAGCTTTCTCCACAGCCAGTCGATCGCGTCGCGTTTGCTGAGCTTCAGGCTTCGCAACACGCTCATCAGGATCGCCTGCACGTTCGCTCCGCGACGGGTGCGGCTGCCGCCCCATACCTTGCGGTTGACCACCGCGTACCGCATGGCGTGCTCGCCTCGCCAGTTGGTGGCATCGACGCCGTATGTCTCGCAGGTAGGTGAACAACTGGCCGGCGTGGCGATAGAGGAATGCCGCCAGGCGTTCGTTGGCACGGTTGTGTTTACGAGCTTTGCACCTGTCGCCGATCAGCCCTGTGAGCTTGGTGGCATGAATCCGGGTCGACCGCAGGCTCCGCTCGTTGGCGTCACGTTGGTCGCGGAGCAGCAGGCCGCGTTTGAGGATCGATTTGATCGTTGCCGGGAAGCGGGCGGCGCCGGGCGTGGCGGCCTCGATCATCTCGTCGCACCGCCGCAGCAGGTGGTTGTTGCATTGCTGATGTTTCGCCCGCGAGTAACGGTCGTAAGGACGCCACCCGTCGTGAACGAGCGTTCCGGAAAAGTCCTCGCCGATCAACTGGTCGGTGGCGTCGGCGCCGCGTGCGGAGTCGATGAGATAGGCGCACAGGTTGGGCGTGGCGGCGGCATGGAGCCAGGCTCCCAACCCGCCGATCCGCCAGCCGGTCTCGTCGCAGGTGACATGCTCGGCGACACGCACGGCATCGAGGATCGACTGGTAATCGGTTTGGCAGCGGCGGCCGATGGACTGGATCGCGTGGCAGACGCCGCCGGGCGTGACGTCCAGTTTCCAGAGCGTGCCGAACAGGTTGGCGATCTTTCCCATACTCAGACCCAGCGTCTTGTTCATGAAGACCATTGCGCCCGCGCCAGCGGACCGACCTGCGAGGCGCAGCAGCCGGTGGCGGTCGAGGTCTGCAGCGGGTGGGTCCCGCGCCGGCGTTTTCCGCAGCAGGCACATCGTGCGACGGGAATCACAAAGCGGCGTACGACGGTGCGAATTTCGATATCGCGTTGGACCTGTTGGTCGATCGATTCGATGGCCGTCGAGCGGTCGCCGCAGTGCGGGCACGTCTCCGGCGGCGGCACGTCGATCACCTGGTCCGCCGACGAAGGCTCGGGCATGGCGCGAAAGACCGGCGGCGTGCCGTAACCGTCCCCGCTCTTGCGGCCAGGCTTCTTGGGATCGGGCTTGGGCAGGCCCTTAGAAAACGGGGCCGCTTGGCGCTTGCCGCCACGATGACGACGGTTGATGAGATCTTCGAGTTCCGCGATGCGTTTGAGTGCCGCCGCCAGTTGTTTTTCCAACTCGGCGATCCGCGCGTCTCGCGGGTCAGAGCAGTCGGGAGGCTTGGTCGAGTCATCCATGACCGGCGCGGTATATCACAAAAAACGCCAGGGCGCGAATTTTTCGGCGCTATTCAATTACCGTCGGTTATCTAAACATATTGGACAATGGTTACTCAACCTTCATTGCGAAATACGATGGTTCTGGCAACTTACTATGGAGCCATGATGAGGGGAATTCTGACACGCATGCCAGTAACACAGACGTATCCGCGGATGCGTTTGGCAACGTCTACGTGAGTGGCTACACCTGGAACTCGACGACAAACATTACCGACGCTTTCCTCAGCAAATACGACGGTTTGGGCGACCTGCTTTGGAATGTTGATCTTGGCACAGGTGCGGATGATCTCTACGGCTTGGGCGTATCGGCGGATGTCTTCGGCAACGTCTACGTCGGTGGTTACACGCACCCATTGTCCGGCTGGGCGCAAGTGGGGCGGATGCGAGCAACTGGCTCGCTAAACTCGTCCCATCCGTTCCGGAGCCGCGTGCATTGGGGATCGCAGGAATCCTACTCGTGCCATGGATGTCGCGCCGTATGCGGCGAACAAAAGACACGCGCTGTGATATTTGAGCCTACGGGGTTAGCGAAATGGAAAGCCAGGTTTTGACCTGCTCCTCAATTCCTGGTCCAGTTGTTATGAGAGTCTTTGAGCCCTGCAAGGGCAAAGAGATTCTCGATGAGTTCATTTGGCAGGAAGTGTCGTTCGCGCGAGCAGATCATGGTGCGTCTGCGTGAGGCGGACCGGATGTTGTCGGCGGGCCAGACGATTGCCGGGGTCTGGCAGAAGCTGGAGATCAGCGAGCAGACTATCACCGCTGGCGGAACAGCTTCGGGGGGATGAAGGCGGATGGAAGGGAGAGGGCGGCAGGGGAGCGTCAAGGTTCCGAGGCAGGTGCTGGCGTGGGAAAGAGGACAAGCTGGGATTTTGTTGTTGCTTATGCCGCCTGTGCCTATGGCTATGGTGGCCGCCGCACGCCCCGGGGCTGCCGGGATCGGGGCGGGGCAGGGTGGGCTCATCTCACGGCGGGAAGTTGTCATGGTGGGCTGAATTGCTTTTTGCCCCCAAACGGGTCGCGCGGTTGGTGGAGGAGTTGTTTGCGTCGCCGTCTGAGGTCTTTTCGGTGAGTTCGGATGGACGAACGAGGCAAATGGAATGTTGGCTGAGCGGCGGCCGACCTGAGTACCGATCTTGCCCGACGATCATCACGACAACTCCGATGCCGCATGCTTTCCCTCTTGCTTCTTCTTCCCCGCGTGGCGTGGTAATTTCCATGAGTTTGTGAATGCCCATATCGTGCAAGACGAAATTCCGTGCATCCATTGCGGATACCTACTGCGCGGGCTTCCACAAGATGGACATTGCCCGGAGTGCAACGTTCCCGTCCAAACTTCGCTTGAAGCGCACCGTACTGGCCTCACCGGCCGCTCAGTCCGAATGCTTCTGGGTGGCGTCGCCATATTGATGGGGATCCTGATTGTATGGCCTTACGTCGGCCAATTTGCCTTCTCGCATTATGCTCCACGTCACCTCGGTGGCGTTTTCGTCAACCCCGATGGGATTCGATATTTTCTTTTTGGTCTGCTGCTGCTGTCGCCCGCATGGCTGCTGGGACGGGTAGTTGCGCCGCGTCGAAGCCGGGTTGGGTGGTTTGTGGTGGCTCTGCCTCTAACACTGATCGTCCTCGCGGGAATGATGTTCTATTTCTTTACCCCCGCCAGCTTAATCTGGCGCTGGGGGAATGTGGTTCTGCTCAGCTCTTACGCGTTGGCACCGTTCGTTTGCACGGTAGAACTGATTCTGCTCCTCGATTTGCTGGCGTGCCATGCCCTGCTCATCCCGCATGGTCCACGCCGCCGCTGGATCAGATTGTCCCAATGGATGTTAGGTAGCGTACTGCTGATCAACAATCTCGCATCCTTGCCCGTAGACTTGGCGCCGCATTCTCCAGGAGCTGCATCTTATGACCCAACCTAAACCGAACAGTTATCTGCCCGATAGCTGGGATGCAATCGTGCAACCGATGTTCGCATTCGGGGCATACGCCACGCGCCCGCGCTTTACCTCAGCGCTTTCCTTCTGGCTTGCTATTCCGTAGGACTATACCGTCGCATGCGCCTGCTGCGCGGATCAAGTCGGTCTTGATATTCCAAACGCTTGGGCCGGGTGATTGGCCAGGTCTGCCAAAGCTGGGAATGAGCGAAGAGGCCTGTCACCCCTGGCGGAACAGCTTCGGGCGGATGAAGGCGGATGGAAGCGAGAGGGCGGCTGGCACGGCGGGCAGAGGTCAGGGGTGACATGGGTATTGGTGCGAATGCCTGGCCGGGACGGCCATGCTACGAGCGGAGGGCGGCGAGGAGTGCTTGGCCGTATTTCGAAACTTTGTAGGGGCCCATGCCTTTAATCTGCTGAAGGTCTTCGATTGAAGCGGGTTGGTGCCGGGCGATGGACTTGAGCGTGCTGTCGTGGCAGATGCAGTAGGGGGGCAGGGAACGCTCTTTGGCGATGGTCATTCGGGCGGCACGCAGGCGCTCGAAACGCTCGCGAAGCTGCGGTGAATCCTGCTGGTCGAAGTCCGTGTCGCCAGCGCGTCGTGTGCGATTGCGCGCTGGGGTTGGTCCGGGCGTGCGGTGGGGCAGGAGATCATTCAGGCTGATGGGCGGGGCGATTTCGCCTTTCATCACCTCGATGCCGGTGGGCGTCAGCTCGACGACGGCCATGAACTTTTCGCCATCGATGCGGGTTTGCCGGGCAAGGCCAGCTTCGAGGATGCGATGGAGCATTGCGACCACGCGCTTTATTGAGTGGGCCTTGAGCAGGCCGAAGACGGTGAGCCGATCGAAGCCCCAGCGCTGCGTTCGCTCGTTCTGCGAGCCGGTGAGCACCTCGGCGACGGCACCGACGCCGAATTTTCCGTGCAGGCGAGCGATGCCGGAGAGGAGCTGCCGTACGAGCATGATCACTTCATCGGATACGACGCCGGCGGTCGACGCTTGATCGGAGTCGTCGCGGCGGCAGATATCGCAGTGGCAGTCTTCGATGTCGCCGGGGTCGCCGAAGTAGTCGAGGATCATCTGGCGGCGGCAGAGGTGGGTTCGGGCGTACTGGATGATGCGTTCGAGCTTGGCCCGCGCGTGGTCCTTGAGCTGATCGATGAGCTGCGGGTCTGCGGATGTGTGCGCGTTTCCATCCCCATCCTGGCCGATCTTGTCGATGAAGAATTCCTGGGTGAAGCGGTCCTGGTAGCTGAAGAGCAGCACGCAGCGCGCGGGCAGGCCATCGCGTCCGGCGCGGCCGGCTTCCTGGTAGTAGGCTTCGAGCGTGCCGGGGATGTTGTAGTGGACGACCCAGCGGGTATCGGGCTTGTTGATGCCCATGCCGAAGGCGTTAGTGGCGACGGCGATCGAGCCGGGGCGCCCATCCAGGATTCCTGGCTTGCGGTGCGCTGGGTCGGATCCATGCCGGCGTGGTAGGGGAAGATGCCGCGCTTGGGCAGGGCCTCCTGGAGAAGCGCGCCGACGGCATCGACGGCCTTGCGGGTGGAGCAGTAGATGATTCCGCTGCCGGAGAGTGCCTTCAATAGCGCGAGGAGTTCCTGGTCGCGCTTCTTTCCGCCGGGGACTGTGCGCGCCTCGTAGCGAAGGTTGGGGCGGTCGAAGCCGGTGACGACGATGGTGGGTTCGCGGAGGGAGAGGCGGCGGACGATGTCCTGGCGGACGTCATCGGTGGCGGTTGCGGTCAGGGCGATCGTTGGGGGATTACCCAGACGCTCGCGGACCGGGCCGAGCTGGGAATACTCGGGGCGAAAATCGTGGCCCCACTGGGAGATGCAGTGGGCTTCATCGACGGCGAAGAGTTTGGGCTGGAGCTTTTCCAATGCGGACTGGAAGGATGCGGCAAAAAAGCGCTCGGGGGCGACGTAGAGCAGGCCCGCAAAGCCGTTGCCGATCTCGCGGAGGATGCGGCGCTGCTCTGATGCGTCCATGGCGCTGTTGAGCATCTCGGCACGCACGCCCTGGTCGCGGAGCTGCTGCACCTGGTCGGCCATGAGGCTGATCAGGGGTGAGACGACGACGGTTACGCCGCCGAGGAGCACGGCGGGGAGCTGATAGCAGAGGCTCTTGCCGGCGCCGGTGGGCATGACGCAGAGCACGTCCCTGCCCGCGATGACGTCCTCGATCACCTCGCGCTGGGCGGGGCGGAACTCGTCGAGGCCGAAGACGTCCCGCAACGGTTGGCTCAAGTCCGTCATTGGCCGGGAATTATAAGCGATCGACACTCGAATGCCCGGCGGTCACCTGGCGCATCGGGGTCACATTCTTGCCAATGGACGGCGGAATCGGCTAGGTTCGATCGACTCGTACAAAGGAGCACGTCATGATCTGGCGGGTGGGTGTGGTAGGGTTGTGCCTGCTGTGCATCGGGGCGGGGCCGAAGCTTGCGATTACGGAACTGATGTACGATCCGCGGTCACAGGAATCGGACGATCAGCAGACCGAATGGGTGGAGATCTGGAACTTCGGGAACGACGCGATCAACCTCAAGGGGTTTCAGCTCACCAGCGGGTCGAAGGCGCGGCCGCATGCGGTGCGGCAGCGGTTCATCATCGGCGACGTCACCATGCACGCGGGGGAGTACCTGGTGATTGGTATCGGGAACAAGGAGGCTTATCGCGGGCTGGGGCTGCCGGAATTCGGCGCGTATGTCGGCGAGACGAAGTACGCGTGGCTGACCAACGACGGCGACGGCGTGGCGATTCGGGATCCGGATGGGAAGGTGATCGATGATGTCGTTTATCAGGCGCGATCACCGTGGCCGGTGGTGAAGGGTTCGGGGAGCTCGATCCAGTTGGTTGTGCCGGCGGGCGCCGATCCGCGGGAGGCGAACGACGTGGTCGAGAACTGGGTGGCGAGCGACTCCACCAATTCGGAGCTTTTCGAAGGTCACGGGCGGGGGACGCCGGGTACCGGGATCAAAGGCGCGACGACGAGGCCGAGCGTGGCGGCGAACAGTGGTGCACCGGGCACGGGCAGTCATGCCGTCAAGCGACGATGAAGGCGCGCCAGTGGTGCATCACTTCGAAACTGCCATGATCTCGCCGGCCTGATTGGGGTTTGCGGCAAGCGTCTGAGCCTCCACCGCCCGGGCGGCGAGCATGCGGCGCAGGGTCCAGCGGCGCCAGTCGGACATTTCCCGGCGCATCTGCTGGTGAAGGTCCGCGGAGATCTTTGCGGCCTGGGCGCGGCGCCAGGCGACGTCGAGCTTCGGGCGGATGGCATCGAGCTGGGCGAGTGACGTGGTGCCGAGGTCGCGGAAGTATTGAAGATCCAGCGACGATCCGATCCCGCCGCCCTCGCGGCAGTGACGCACATTGAAGCCGGCGATCATGCTGTCGAAGTTGACGAAGCAGCAGGCATAGAGCACGACCGCGGCGGTGAGGGCGTTGGCGTTGAGCAGCCAGAGGTTGGTTCTGCCTTTGAGGATTCGCCAGATGATGCAGGCCAGGCCCATGGCGACGAGGAAGAACCAGATGATGCTGGCGACGCGCAGGCGGGTCAGTTCGCTCATCTCGACGTATTGCTCGAGGCGCCAGGCGGCGGTCGCGGTGAGGAAGATCGTCTGGCCGATCCAGAGATAGACCAGGCGGCGGGCCAAGGGGGATTTCCCGGTTTCGCTTCCGGTTCGGAAGGTGATCAGGACGAAGGCTCCGGCCAGGAGCGCCGCCGCCACCAGCGGATAGGCGCCGCGGCGGACGTATTCCCGGTATTCGATGCCCGTCGGCAGCAGCAGCGACTTGTTGCCGAGGTATCGCACATCCAGCACGTTTTCGATGAGGAAGACCAGGTTGAAAAGGATCAGGCAGCGCACGACCGTGCCGGCGTCGATGCGAAGGGGAGGCTTGCTCGTCTGAGGTGCTGATGCGCGGCGGTTGTTGATTCGCCAGCCTCGCCCGCGGCCACGCAGGAGCATCCACGCGAAGATCGCAAAGGCCAGCCAGAAGAGAATGCGGGGTGGATTGAGATAATCCGGCAGCTTCTCAATGATCCTTTCGAGCCATGAGCCCAACGAGGAGATCCATTCGGCGATGATCGGGTTGGCCCAGGCGAAGATCAGGAGAAAGACGAGGGCCAGTGCGACCGGCACGATCCAGCCGACGATCGATCGTGCAATCCTCGGTGATACCCCGTAGCGCACCAGGCAGCGGACGATGGTTCCATGATCTGAAAAAAGGCGCATCCATCCGGTTGCGGCGAGCCTACCCCATCGCCGGGTCCATTCGGCAAATCCACTGGGCCAGCCGCTTGCGTTGACGATGGCAAGTCCGCCCAGGCAGAGAATCGCGTAGGGCACATTGAGCCAGGTCGGCTGCTCGATGAGGGCAACGAGCAGGCCGATTGAAGCGATTGCGATGACTTTGCCGCCGGCTGTTTGCATGTAGCGGGAACTGCGGACGGAGATGAGGATCAGCAGAGCGGCCGCGAAGGCGGCGGCGGTCCAGCCGATCATGTGGCCATAGAATAGGAAATCCGCCAGCGCCACTGCGACCACGGTTGCGCCAGAAGAACCGGGTAACTCCGCCGCCAACCGGTCATCGCATCCATATCGGGCCTCCGGCGGATCATTGCTTTGCAGTGTCAAGCCTGGCTGCAAGAAAAAGAGGCTTGTTATGCCGTGGACAGTCCGGGCCGGCGAGAGATCCGCTCGGCGCCGGGCTCCACAGCGGCGGCGGCGTCCGTCACCACGCTCTGGAGGACATCGATGTACTCTAGGAAGCGCTTGCGCCCCTGCGGCGTCAGGCGCGCCATGGTGAGGGGACGATTGCCCTTTGCGCCCTTGGTGATCTCGACAAAATCTTCGTCCTTGAGGATCTGTAGCTGTCGCGAGAGGTTGCCATCGGTCAGCTTGCACAACTCCTTGAGATCGTTGAACGCCAATCCCTCGGGATGCGCGGCCAGCGAGGAGAGGATGCTCAGGCGCACTTTCTCGTGAATGACGCGTTCGAGGCCGTCGTAGGCGTATCGTCCGGTGGAATGGTTCTCAGTCGGCTTCATGGTCAGCTTCGTGCTTTCGTTTCCAGTAGAGAATTGCGGCGGCCATGAACTGGCCGACGGCGAACGTGGCGCCCATGCACCAGGGCTTTGTCGCGATTGCCGGGACGCGCGAGAGGATCAGCAAGCCTGCCAGCAGGTAAAAGGCGCCGACGAAGCTCAGTCCCTTTCCCACCATGCGCACGGAGGCGAACATGCCGATACCGAAGAGAATCGGCCAGAGGCCGGCGAGCGTCCAGGCCAGCCTGACTCTGAAACATCGCCACGACGAGCGTTACCAATCCGCCGGCGACGATGCATGGTGCGAAGGAGTGGACGGCGGCGATGGTCATCTCTGATCGCATGTGAGACGGCGAGCGCCGTGCCCAGAGGACCAGTTCCGCTCCGACAACGATGAGGCTCACTACCGCGGCGGCGACCCAGAGTTCCAGGTAGCGATTGGCCTGGCGAACCGGATCGGCGATGAAAACCGCCTGCACGACGGCGGCCGCGATGGCGACCAGGCCGGTAAAGGCGGTTGTCGCGGGGCGATAGCCGCGGAAAGTCGCCGACCGCGCCATCTGCTGGCGAATCGCCGTGATCTGCGCCACCGCATCGTGCAGTTCCATGGTCCGCTCCAGAGCTTTACATCGTAAAGTACAACACGTTTTGCGGCCGGTCAACTTTAATACTGGTATTCGGTCACTTCCATTTCGACTTTGGGCAGGCTGGTTCCGCCGCTGGTCGAATAATTGTGCAGCTTGAAATCGATGGTGAAATTCAGCGTCTCGCCGGCCTTCACCTGGTCGATGACGTAGTCCTTGGAAAACTCACTCGTCGAGCTTTCTTCGTAGGCGCGCACGTGCAGCTTGACGTTCCGGAGGGGCGTGCGGCCGGTGTTCTTGAACGAGCCAAGGAGCGTGTAGTTCTGCGTGCGACCGGCGGCCAGACCTGCGACGTCCCTGAGCTTGTAACTCCATTTGAAGCTTGGCGGCTCGACCTGAAAGACTATCGCATCGATCCTAGATTGATCGACAGGTCTTCCCCAGACGCTGACCAGCATTCCCTGATGAACCTGAGTCGGGTCGGTGCCGCTCAGGGGCGCCGGGCCGCTGTGGAGTGCGCGGGCGTCGCCATGCTCTTCATGGATGCGCTGCGTCTGGGTACTGCTGCGCCCCGAGACCTGGGCGAGGATCGCCTTCATGTTCAGGGGTGGCTTGACTTCGACCAGATGGCCCGGACCGGCGAATGACTTGACGAGGATTTTCCATGTGCCGGCTTTGGTGGAAATCACTTCGCCTTGGAGCTTGACCAGCGCCGCGACCTCATGCTCGTCGATGACGTCGCCATGCATGCGCAGCGGTCGCGCGATTTGTTTGAAGTCATCCAGGTCGAGCAGTGCCAGGGCATGCTGCGCTTCGGCATGCTTCTCAAGCACCAGTTTCTTTAGCCAGATGACGGCTTTGTCCGGATCGCGGTTGACGCCGTCGCCGTCGCGATACATCTTGGCCAATTCCCATTGAGCGGAAGCCGATCCTTTTGCCGCTGCCCGCAGATAGAGGGCCAGGGCCTCGTGTGGTTGCGGATCGACGCCTTCTCCCGAGCGATACATCGCCGCCAGTGCGGTCATCGCATCGGCATTCCCCGCATCTGAGGCATTTTTGAAATGCTCGGCCGCGGCTGACGCATCCGCGTCCACTCCCGCGCCAGTTCGGCAGCACTCGCCGAGCTGGTACTCTGCATCGGGATCACCAGCCTCGGCGGATTTCTTGAACCATTCGATTGCCTTGTGCGGATTGGGTTTGAGGCCCTTGCCCTCTTTGAAGCACAAGCCCAACTCAAGCACTGCGCGGGCATTTCCCGCATCCGCCGCCTTTTGATAAAGCTTCGCCGCCTCCTTCTGATTCGCCTCTGTTCCCTCGATGAGAGTCGTTGCCAGCGCCATCTCGGCTTCGACGTTGCCCTGATCGGCGGCCTTGCGGCGCCAGCTCCGGGCTGCGCTGGGATCGCATGCCACGCCCCGTCCGGCTTCCAGGCGGCCTGCCAGTTCGATTTGCGCTTCGGCTATGCCTGCTTCGGCGGATGCCTTTACCTCGCTCAGGGCCGCAAACCGCCACTGGCGCACGGGGTGCGTCGCAGGCGTCAATGGCTGGGATGTCTGACCTTGCGCCGTACTTAACAGCGCGCTTGAAACCACCGCTACCCACACAACCCGCATGCACCTCCCGGCTGACGTGACACTCGACCAGAGACCGCAAAAGATACTTTTTCCTGCCCTCGGCGGGAAGAAAATTGATGCCGTAAGACAATTCGGGGCCGGGGTATGCGATTCATCTGCCGGCAGGGGCTACAATGCCGTTCCCGGTTTTGCTTGCATTGAGCCGGGAATGCTTTATATTATAAAGTTAATCAGATGGCAGGCCTTTGCGACATTCCGGACGAGCGGTTCCCGCGGCACATCGCCATCATCATGGATGGCAACGGCCGCTGGGCGGTCCGCCGCGGCCTGGAGCGCGTCCGCGGGCACCAGCAGGGGGCGGTTATCGTCCGCAACGTGGTCACCGAGTGCGCGCGGCTTCGCAAGGAGCATGGCGGGCCGGACTATCTCACGCTCTACTCCTTCAGCCTGGAGAACTGGAAGCGGCCGGCTGAGGAAGTCTCCTTCCTTATGGAGATGTACATCACCTACCTCCGCAGCGAGCGGAAGACGATGATGGACAACAACATCCGCTTCCGCCAGATCGGGCGGCTCGAGCATCTGCCCGAGCCGGTGCTCGATGAGATGAACGAGACGCTGGAACTCACGCGAAACAATGACGGGCTGACGCTGGTGCTGGCGCTGAACTACGGCTCGCGCGCGGAGATCACCGACGCCGTGCGCGCCATCGCGGAGAAAGTGCAGCGCGGCGAGCTTGCGGCGGAGGAGATCGACGAGGGGACGATTTCCGACCACCTCTACACGGCGGGTATGCCTGATCCGGATCTGCTGATCCGCACGGCGGGAGAGATGCGGGTGAGCAACTACCTGCTCTGGCAGATCAGCTATGCGGAGCTGGTGGTGAGCCAGACGCTCTGGCCGGATTTTTCGGCGGATGACCTGCACGCGGCGATTCGGGAATTCTCATCGCGCAACCGGCGGTTTCGGGCGCTGGATCATACCAACACGCTGACGCGCCGCTGATTTGCGCTCCTGACTGCACCCCAGAAACTATGGGATGAAGACGATGGTCCGGGCCCATCGCACTTGCTCAAGGATGGGCAGGATCTCGCTAGCTCTTGGGCGGCATGTCCTGCTCCGTCTCTTGCAGCCAGTTGGGCATGGGTATGAAACGCATTTGAGCGATTGCCATCAGCATTCCGGCTGCGATCACGAGCAGCGGAACCTCGATGTCCGTTCGCAGCCTGCCTGTTTGCCGTAGAATCGATAAGAAGCTGGCAAGCAGGAAGAACAAGCCAACGACCACGGACACTTTGTCGAACCCGCTCAGCACGAAAGCCAGGATTCCCACCGCGCCCACGCCCAGAGTCCAGACCCAGTCGACTTTTGGGACGACGCCTAACGTTGTCAGCAGCCAGCCGACGCCCAGCGTCATCAGCAGAATTGGAACGACAAGCGTTTTCATGTTCGATAGCGTACCGGGTGCCTGACCTCGCTGCTACCGAGCGCATTCGATCCCTCCTTTTATGGTCACATCGGCAGGTTGGGGCGCACGGGGGCATCGGCGGCGTTTTTCATGGGGCACTGGCCGCGGAGCTCGGATAGGAGCCACTGGTAATGGGCGTGGGTTTTGGGGCTGCGGAGGTCCTGGGCGGCGGGGATGGCGCCGGGGTTGACGCAGTCGCCGCCGTGCATGGGGGAGGTGATTGCGGTTTGGGGGTCGTGGCCGGCGAGGATGCGGCGCATGACAGCGACGCGCTGGTTGCTCTTGTCCTGGGCCATGGTGCGGTCGCGGCTTCCGCGCTGGCGATAGTCTTGGTCGACGCCGGCGCGGCGGGCCATTTCCTCGAGCCAGAGGCGGCCGTACTCCACGTGCGAGGTTTCGTCGATAATGTCGTACTGCATCATCTCCGCCGAGGCGTCGTCGCCGTGGTTGGCGAAGTCTTCGAAGCAGTAGCGCTTGGTGGTGAAGTAGCCGGTTTCGGCGATCTGGGTGACGCCGTAGAAGGCTTCGTAGACGTCCTTGGGGGTCATGGGCGGAAGGTCGCCTTCGCCGCTGACGCCATAGCTGCTGTAGGTGACGTGCTCGATGCCCAGGCCGAAGTCCTTGAGCCGCGAGAGGCCGGAGTTGCCGTGGCGGGACTCATCCCACATGTGGCGGGACTCGGCGTAGATGAAATCCCAGGGCATGAAGTCGGCGTGGTAAATCCAGCGGAGCTGCTGCTCGGCGACGCCCATCTCCCAGCAGTAGCCAATCATGAAAAACAGGCGCCGGGCTTCGACGCTCCTGCTCCAATCCAATTCGAGCAGCGGGACCACGTTGGGGGCTTTGTTCCAGTCCCTGACGCGGCCGGGTGTGATGGGCATGCGGAAGTCGACGGCCAGGCCGCAGGCGCGGGCGGATGCGCCGCTGGGTTCGACGAGACGGCAAAAGTCGCTCGTGATCTCGGCGAGGGCGGTCTCGATGCGGCGCTGGTAGAGGGCATCGATCGTATGCGGATGGCGGCGGCGGAAGTCTTCGTACCACTCGGCCTGTTGGCGCTTGAGTTCGATGGTTTCGCGCAGGAGGTCGTGTGTGGGGCGGTCGTGAACGGGATGGGAGCCGGCGATGTAGGCGCGGTAGGTCTGGACGAGGAGCGGATTGAGGAGCGCGTGCAGGCCGGCCATGGCGTCGTGGAAGGTCGGGGCCATGAGGATGGCGTTGGCGATGCGCTCGAAGACCGGATGGACGGGGCCATCGGGGCGGCCGCCGGGGAACATGTCGAGGCGGCGCCGGAAGCGATCGACGATCTGGGCCTGGAGCCAGGTGTGGTAGCAGACGGCGAGCTTGTCTTCCCAGTCGCCGGCGCAGCGGCCCCAGCCGGCGATGATGCGCAGGGCACTGTGTTCGAGGTAGCGCCAGTTGCCCAGGAGCACATAGGCGTTGGGGACGATGCGCGGGCGCGAGGTGGTGGGGAGCTGCATCGGGTTCTCCGGGACGGGGCTGGCGAGGGAATGGTAACGCGCGGGGGGCGGAAATGGCCAGTTGAAAGGGGTAAAGCGATCCGTTTGGCGTGCATCGGCCGTGCCGATACCTTAGCGAAAGGGGCAGCCGAAGCGTTCAAGGTGCCCTTTAGGGCTTGCGGCGCGTAGCCGCAACAATGGGCTTTCTTGGAGCATGAGCAGTTACGTGTGCTGCGGTAAATCCGTTGGCTGGGGCGCATCTCGCCCGCAGAGGCCGAGAAAGAACTCGTTCACCTGTTGCGGTGTAAGATGTCCAGCAGTGATCGCAATTCTCAAGGCTTGTCCGAGGAGCATCCAGTCGAAATATGCCGGGCGCTGCTGGAAGCCCTCTGGTCCTCGAGATGTGCCGCGCCATACAAAGGCGTAACGCGTATCCTCCCCGGTGTCGGATTGATCGATCCGATCAAGGCAGAATTGATACGCGCCATTGGAGAACGGGATACCGAAGAGCTTTTCATGTCGCGGCATAGGAATTTTTCCTTTCGAGCATCGTTGCCTAGGGCGCACTGTGCAGAATTAAGCGGTCTTCCAGCGTTCCGGGTTCCCACTCCGGCCATGCATGCGATTCTTGAATTGCTACGCTGGCCACGGAAGCACCAATTTCTCGCCGCTTTTCTGATAGCGGCTGATGCCGCAGTATCTCGACAAACCTTCAAACTTGAGCCAGCGCAATAAAACCGCGTCGTGGCCCTCAACGGTCTGTACATCATCCCCTGAAAACCACTTCAGCACTGTATCAGCAAGTAATGACTCGGGCCTTCGCCAATTCCGAAAGCTTTCAATGAACAGAACCAGCCGATCTCTATGGGCTTTCGTCAAGTGGTGGGCGTACTTCTTACGTATCAATTCCGCTTGAATTAAAAACGACGTGCGACGCAGGTGGCCATATCCGATGCCGTCAAGGTGTGTCATGCCATCCAGCGTTCGTGCCACCCCCTCATTTAGCCGCTGACAGGTCGTAGTGCAGATATCGTCAAAAAACGGCGGGCGGATGATCTCTCCATCCAAGGATAGTCCGAGGTCGAGGAGCCGTTGATGTACGACCTCATCATCGACGTAGGAGCGAATCAATCCGAATGCTCGCTCCGCACCGGTGAAATGATTGACGCCATGTTTCCAAACCGGGACTGCGAAACCCTCAACAACATCGAGTTGCATGTGCATCAATTCGTGAGCGACATCGACATCCGTTGCCGATTTGCTGAGGCGGATTGTGGGAATTTGGCAGTGGGGATCGAAGTAGAAGTCAGCGTGGACGTTCACGCCTGGCGGCAACGTGGTGAACTGAATTCTGGTTTGCGTCGCTTCCTCAACGGAAGTTAGCAGGTTCGAAATGGTTTGGCGACAGCCGCCGGGGAGGTTCAATATCATATGCACACATCGGATCGAATCGAATGGACTGATTTCGTTGGCCGGGGATGGATTCCAAATGCTCGTATCACTAGAAGCATCATCCTACGAGAAACGTCGATACCGATTTGACCTTTCCGGTCTCATCTCCTTCGCGGCGTCATCTTTCAGCCACAGCAGCCGACTCCGTCGTCCCGGGGAGCAGATGGATGACTTTGTCTCCGATAGTAACGGTGCCGTTCGCGATCGTGATGATCATCGCCACTCGTGCCATAATGGCCCAGAATTTGGATCCGCTCTCAGTTTTCTTCACGCGATCGTACATGCCAACGTTGAGCGCAATCGCGCCTATCGCGCCTCGACCTCCCGACGTAAAGGCGCCGCCCCACGCAGCCGGTAATTCAGAATCGCCCGCTCCACGGCCTCGAGATGGTGGATAATAAAGTTCCGTATTGCCGGGTCGAGATCGGCCGCGGCGTACACCTCTTTTAGCAGTGAGGATACTTCGTCGTGGATTTGCTTCAGTTGATCGGTATCGAGTGTCTGCTCCGCCTGCGTGCGGGAAAGAAGCTCATCAACAACTTCGATCCCGTAAATCACAGACGCATCGAATTTATCGATGCACTGAGCCCACTGTTGATCAAGGTGCAGTATCGAGAGCGCAGCCTCAACTGAAGGCAGCCATTTGAGATACACTTCGTGGCCAATGCTCGAATCCGATTCAACGCGCTTACGTATCTCTGCGGGCAAGGTCAGCACCTCCGCCAGACAGAATAGCAATGCCGACCGGTTGTCTGGCGGGACGAGGAGTAGTTCGGACCATACTTGCCACATTGGGCGCGAACGGTTCTTCTGTTTTCCTTCCGTTGCGATCGCTAATAATCGGCCCGCAGGATTGTTAGGTTGCTTTTCCATTGCTGCGATAATACTGCATGCACGGTGCAGGTTTCGAGGGCGCCCGCGCAGGAAGAGCCGCCACTTCGCCTGTTGGTTGCCGGTTGGCGCGCTGGGTATTTGCCTGGATTGGCCTCGGGCTTCGCGGACGGTGTACTTGAGTGGTTGCAGTGGTAGGCGCACGATGATACGCCTATTGCAGTTGAGAATGGCGGGAGGGCAGGGATCCGGCGATTGACGGCCCTTTGCCCCGCCCCGCACTTGCGGCGACAACTTGCCCGTACATGGATCGTTCGCTTCACAACCGGCTGGTATCTGGCACGTTGATGCTTGCGGGAACGGAGCAACCATAAACCGTCGGAAGCTGTTAGGGATGGCGGGGGGTGCTGGCGGCGGGCGGGGCGCTGGGCGGGTGAGCCGGCGCGGGCGGGGGCTTCTGGAACGCTTGGTTTGCGGTCCTCTGACCTGCAGGAGCATGATAGGGCCGTCGGGTATGGCAAGACGCTGATATGCCGACGGCCATTCTGAAGGGGGTAATCGCTGCCCCCTTTGCCGGTGCGACAAATTGTCATGTTCGGACCACCATGTCGTTACATCGGCCCAAAACGGGGTCGGCGGCCGGGTGGGGAGGGTACGGTACTACAACGGTGAGAGTACGGTGTGGGTCGGGAGCCCAATCGGGCGCATCACAGGAGCACAATATCCCGTTCTAGCGTGTGTTTACGGACGGGCTCGGGGGCGGATTACCTGGATGAGCGGGGGTGGGGCCGTGTGCGCAGGGCCGGGTTCGGGCGGAAGACCGCTCCTGGCCTTCGACCTTGGCGGCGTCGGCAAGTCCGTGCAATCGGCGTGGGGGTCGGGTGTAAGTCGCGTATCGACTTTGGGGGATTATGGCCGCCCTGGACCTGAGAGAAAAACGTGGCGGCTCAAACGAGGCGGTCGGTTGACGGCCGGAGTCACGAAGGGGCCGAGGTGGGACCGCATGGGGGGCCAGGGCATGAGGGGCGCCGAGCAGACCGCGGGAATCGGAGAGCGTCTCCGGCGATTTCGTTGCTTGGTCGCCTTGGCCGTGGGTTGGGGTATGTCGCGGCCATGCCGCCACGCGGATAACATCGGGCGCGTTCCGGCCGAGGGCGGAGGCGATGGTTGTTTCGCACGCGGCTGCGGAGCCGGAGGGAGGATGGTTGGCTTTGCGATCATCGTGCCGTGATGATTGGCGAACCGGGAAAGTGCCAGGGTGATCTCGATGTCCAGATTGAGTGCTGATGATCTGTTCAAAGCCATTGAATGCATTCAGTCGCTGCTGGTTGCCAAGAGCCTGAATGAATTCACGGCGATGGCGATACGGGTCATGGCTCCGTTGGTGCAGGCGAAGGTGGCGAGCTACAACGAGGTTGATCCGCCACGCGGGCGGTTCGGGTTTGCGGTCTATCCGCCGGATATCCTGTCGGATGAGGCCCTGGCGATCTGGACGCGTCACGCCCATGAAAACCCGTTGATCCAGCACGTTCATGAGAACCCGACCGACTTCGGGGTTTACAAGATCACGGATTTCGTTCGGCAGGAGCAGTTCCGCAAGACGGGCCTCTGCCGCAAGCTGTATAAGGGCCTGATCGACGCCGAGTATCAGATCGCCATGCCGTTTCCCGAACCGGGCACGGCGGCGATCGCGATCGCGTTCAACCGGGCGACGGATTTCACCGAGCGGGATCGCGAGCTTCTGACGCTCCTGCAGCCCCTGGTTGTGCGGGCCTACCGCAACGCGGCGGCGTTTACCGATTTGCAGATGGCGCACGAAGACATCAGGCAGTCGTTTGATGGCCTTCAACCGGGGCTGATCATGGTTGCAGGAGATGGAACGATCCTCGCCCAGAGTCTCAAGGCCAGGGAATTCCTGCACCGACTGGATGCCAGGACAAGGGGGCCAGCGGCCGTATTGCCCGATGCGATCACGAGCTGGCTGGATCAGGATTCGAAAGGCAGTTCGCCGGACTCTTCGGGCCAGACGCTCAGGCTTCGCATCGGCAAACGCCAGTTGGCGGTGACGCGGATCGCGCGGTCGAAGGATCGATCCATCGTGCTGTCGGTCAAGGAATCGGCGGGCGCGGCGGACGACGCTTTTCGGAAATTCCGCCTGACCCATCGCGAAGCCGAAATCGTCACCTGGCTGGCCCGTGGCGAGAGCAACAAGCAGATCGCCCGGCGGCTGGGCGTGAGGTCCCGTACCATCGAAAAGCACATCGAGCATATCCTGCCGAAGCTGAAAGTGACCTCCCGTACCGCCGCCTGCCTGTTGGCGGCCAGCCTGTCCGGTGAGGTTTCGGGCTGATTTTCAGGCCGATTTGCGGTGATCGACCGCCGTAACCGGGCCAGCGACTAATCCATTCGATATGCGTATTTCTACGTATGGTTGTTTTTCGCCGCATCGCATGTTTTTGTGGTAGAGTCTGCCTGGCAGGCAGATGCATCAATGGGTGTGCATTTTCCTGCGCGAATGGAGGGTGCATTGATACGCGCCATCTCTGGGAAATCGCCAATGAACTGCGCTGGGCGCCGGCCGAACGAGAAGCATTGAGCGATCGCCTGTAATCGGACAAGAAACATTACCCGGGAGAGAATGCAGTGTTCCGAAAAGAAGACGGTTATCGGTTATTCCCTGCGCAGCGTGCTCGTGCAAAGCAAAAGCTGCAAAAGGCGGTCAGGGGATGCCTTCGGCCGATGGTTGAGCTACTGGAGCAGCGACATTTGCTCAGCGTCAGTGCGTCAACGCTGGCCGGGCCGGCTTTTACGCCGGGGAATACCTGGACTTACCAGGTCACCACGGCACAGGGCGATGCGGCCACTTTCACGCGAACGGTCATCGGCCCAACCACCTACCAGGGCCATGCCGTCACCGAAGTCGATAGCACGCTGGGAAGCTTAACCGGCAAGTCGTACATCGGGTTTGACGCCAACGGCGACCTCGTCGATTTCGGCGAAGATTCGCGTACCACCTCCACCACCCAGACCGACGTCTACACGCCGTACCAGCTTAGCCTTCCGGCGGAGATGACCGCCGGCGTGGTGTACACCAACCAATACGTCGATGAATACACCATCGACGAAGGTCAAGGCGCGATCCAGAGCGACACCAGCAATAACCAGCAGCAGCTTACGCTGAACTCCGAAACCACCGAATCGGTTACGGTTCCGTACGGCACGTTTCAGGCGTACACGGTTCACGACGCTGAGAAGTCCGACCAATTGGACGGCCAGGGCAACGTGATTTCGTCCGACTCCTTCTCGCTGGATACATGGATCGTCGAAGGCATCGGGCCGGTGAAAAACGTAGACAGTGCGGGCACCACTTACGTTCTGACCAGCTTTCAAGCCAACGTCGAGCATCTCGACTTCACGCAGCAACCGACCGCGACCGATCAGGGCAAACCCATTGGCCCGATCCAGATTTCCGTCAAGAAAAGCACGGGCGAGGTGGATACCGCCGCCAGCGGTTCGATCACCGTCTCGCTCAACGCCATCAATGGCGACGGCAAACTCTCCGGCACGCTGACGGTGCAGCTCGTCAACGGCGTCGCCACGTTCGACGATCTCAAGATCGACGCCGGCGGCACCTACACGCTGACCGCGGTTGACGACGCCACGCCGCCGGTCGCCTCCGCCACATCCAAACCGTTCGACATCGCGGCAGCCGGCCTGATCTGGACCGGCAAGGGCGACGGCGTGAACTGGAGTGACCCCAAGAACTGGGACCAGAACGTCAAGCCGCAGAACGGCGATTCGCTGATCTTCCCTCTTGGATCGCCGCTCAACAGCAACAATGACCTGACGGGACTGTCGATCTCGTCCATCGACATTCAGGGTTCCGGCTATACGCTCACCGGCAACGGCATTTCGCTTACCGGCAGTCTGACGTCCGAAGCCGGCAGCAATACCTACAACATCAACACGCAACTGGTCGGCTCGCCCGAGATCGATGACCAGACCGGCGATCTCGACATCCAATCCGTCCTGAGCGGCGAGGGCCTGACGATCGGCGGCACGGGGCAGATCACGTTCGAGCAGCAAGCCGCCTACACCGGCCCAACCACGCTGAAGGCCGGCGTCACGATCAAAGATGATGTGCTCACCGATGCGTTGGGCACGGGCGCCATCACCATCGGCGCCGGCGCTACGCCTGTGACGATCAACGCCGGCGCGAGCGGCGGCGTGGCCACGCTCAATAACGACATCATTTTCCAGGACGGCTCGACGCTCGCCACCGATCCGCAAATCATCCTCGGCGGCACGGTCACCGTGAACGGGCAGGACTCGTTATCCCCGACCGGCCCGGACGATCAGATCACCCTCAACGCCGACAACATCGAGGGAAGCGGCACGCTGCTCATCAAGGGTGGCGGCAAGGTGCTGATCCAAGGCAAGCTCGTGGCCAGCGTGCAGGTCGTCGTTCTCTCCGGTGAACTGGATTTCGACGGCACGCTGCTCGGCGCTGCCGGCGGCACGAGCCAGATCGTGATGAAGGGCGGCACGGTCAAGGCGCTGAGCCTTGCCGGCGACGGCGGGATCGACTTGATCTCCGGCACGTTCATCGCCGGCGCCGCCAGCTCGGCCAGCAGTTATGGCGGCACGATCACGCTGGAACAAAGTCCCGCCGGCCAACCCGGGCCCGTGCTGCAAATGGGAACCGGCGCGGGCGTTGGCACGGGCCTGATCGTTGTGATGGGCCCGGCGGGTCTCACGACCAGCGTGCCGCTGATCGACGCTTCCACCGCCACCGCGGGTCTGACGATCGACAACACGCTGGTGATGCGCAACGGCTCGATCGTGAACGTTGCCGGCGCGGTGACGTTCAGCCAGGCAGTCAGCGTCGATGCAAACGCCGCGTGCGAGATCAACACCATCAACACCACCGACACGCTCACGTTCAACAGCGGCGCCGCCACAACGCTCACCGGCACGGCGGGGCTCGGCCTCGACGGCCCGGGCACGATCAAAGTCAGCGGCACGGTGGGACTCGGCCTGTCGCTGTCGTACGGCGCGGGCCTTACCGGAACGACCGGTCTGCTGATCCTCTCGGCGAACCTCGGCGGCCCGCTCGGGCAGATCGCCGGCGGTTTCGATCAGCTCACCATCATGGGCGGCAAGGTGCGGCTCGTTGGGGTGTCGGGCACGGGCGGGATCGGCGTCCAATCCGGCGTTCTGCAGGCCGGCCTGGCACCGGATTATCAAGGCAGCGTCACGCTCGAGCAGAGCGATTCGAATAAGCCGGCCGCCACCATCGTGCTCGGGAATGCAACGGGCATTGGCACGGGATTGCTTGTAATCGCCACCCCGTCGGGCAGCGGCAACACGCCGGTGATTGACGCAACCTCGGCCACCAACATCGTTTCACTGGACAACCCGTTGATTTTGAAAGACGGCGCCGCGGTCAACATCACCGGCAAGGTCGCGTTCACGCAGGCCGCGGAAGCCACCGGCTCAACCGCGTTGGTGAACACGCTGGCCGGCGCCGACCGGTTGGTTTTTGCCGCCGGCATCACCGACACGTTGACCAATTCGCCGCACGTTTCCCTTGACGGGCCAGGCACGATGACGATCGGGGGAGCCCTTTCGCTCGGCGTGACGATCGACTTCGGCGCCAAGGCGGCTGGATCGACCGGCGAGCTCGATCTGAGCGCCGATCTCGGCGGGCCGCTCGAGTCGCTTACGATTACGAACGGCCAAGTCGCCATTCTCGGCGGCAAGGGGAAATTAGCCGGGCTCACGGGAACGGGCGGCATTGATGTTAAGGGTCGGCGCGCTCCTCGCAGGCACGGCCGACAACTACCAGGGCGCCATCACGCTGTACCAGACGGCCTCCGATCAGCCGGGCGTCGTGCTCGTGCTGGCGGACAACACGGGCATTGGAATCGGTCAACTGATCATCGCCAGCCCGACGGCTACAGACGGCAACGCGCCGTTGATCGATGCGTCCACCGCCACTTCGCCGGTCACGCTGGATAATGGGCTGGTCTTGAACGACGGCGCATCGGTGAAGATCACCGGCGATGTCACGTTCAGCGCCGCCGTTACCGCCGCCGGCTCAGCCGCAGCGGTCAACACCGTCAGCAGCGAAGACAAGGTGACCTTCGGCAACGGTGTTATGTCGGGGCTTACCAACACGCCCAAGGTTACGCTGGATGGCACGGGAACGTTCACCATCGACGGGAGCGTGGAGCTTTCTGTCGATCTGATCTACGGCCCGCAAAATGCCGGCTCGACCGGGAAGTTGTTTCTCGACACCAATCTCGGAGGTCTGCTCGGAATCGGGCCGGGACAGAATCCCCAGCAGCTTAAAATCCAGGGCGGAACGGTCATCATGGTGTCTGTGACCGGCGTCGGCGGGATCGACGTTCTGGCCGGCAAGCTGGAGGCAGGTTCGGCCGACAATTACCAGGGCACGATCACGCTCGAGCAAACGCCGTCCGACCAACCGGTGGCCACGCTCGTCATCGGCGACAACGCAAGCTTCGGCACGGGCAAGCTTAAAATCGCCGGCCCGACGACCAGCGGGACTAATGCGCCGGTCATTGATACATCGGCCGCCACCTCGCGGGTGACCATCAACAACACGCTCGAATTGCTCGACGGCGCGGTGTTGAATGTTGGCGGCATCGTCACGTTCAGCCAGGCCGTGGTGGTCGATGGCGCCGGCGCGATGAACACGATCGGCAGCGGCGACAAGCTCGATTTTGCAGACGGCTTGATCCCCAGCGCATTCGCCACGCCCACGATGACGTTGGACGGCCCGGGCACGATCACGATGGGCGGCCCGGTGGCGCCGGGCGTGTTGGTGGTCTTCGGTAAGCAGGGCGGCACGACCGGCGTGCTCGATCTTCAGAGCAATCTTGGCGGAGTGCTTGGCGAAGTGCTCAAAAACGATTCGCAGGTCACGGTTAAGAGCGGCACGGTGAGCCTGAACGGCTTGTCCGGCGGCGGGGGGATCGATCTGTTCGCCGGCTATCTCCAGGCCGGATCGGCCGACAACTACATCGGCAATATCACGCTCGAGCAAGGCGCGTCCGGCCAGGCCGGGCCGACCGTCGTCATCGCAGACAACGCCACGCTCGGCAGCGGCGAGCTGATCGTCGCCGGCCCGTCGCCCGATCCGACCGGCGTGCCCAGGATCGATGCGACCTCCGCCACATCCGGCGCCGGCGTGACGCTCAACAACTCGCTGGTGATGAAGGACGCCGCCTCCGTTGTTATCACCGGCAACGTAACGTTCACCGCGGCGGCCTCGGCAACCGGCACGACCGCGGCGATCACGACCGCGGCCAGCACCGACCAACTCGCCTTTAGCGGCGGACTCACAACCACCCTGGATGGATCGCCCAATCTGCTTCTGGACGGCCCGGGCTATGTCTCCATCAGCCAAACGGTTTCCGTGGGCGTGCGCATCACCTACGGCTCGACGTTTGCCGGAACAACGGGACAACTCGTGCTCAGCGCCAACCTCGGCGGCCTGCTGGGCGAAGTGGACCCCAACGCCTCGCAAGTGCTGGTGCAGGGCGGCACGGTGATGCTCTCGGGCGTGTCGGGCGCGGGCGGAATTGAAATGCAGACCGGCACGCTCGTCGCCGGCCCGGCCGACAGCTACACCGGCTCGATCACGCTGGACCAGAGCGCCGCCGACAAGCCGGGGCCGATCGTTCGTCTTGCTGATGGCACGAGCCTTGGCAGCGGCAACCTGGTGGTGAACGGCCCGGCCGTGCTTGCCTCGAGCGTGCCGACCATCGATGCGTCCGCCGCGTTGTCCACCGTCACGCTGGCCAACACGCTGGTGATGCAGGCCTCGTCGGTCCTCAACGTCGCAGGCAGCGTGACGTTTTCCGCAGCGGTTTCGGTGGTCGATCCATCGGCGGAGATCAACACCCTTAACAACACCGACAAACTCACCTTCGCCGGCGGTCTGACCACGTCGCTCAACGGCACGCCAACGCTCGGTCTGGACGGGCCGGGCACGACCGCGATCGGCGGAACGGTTTCGACCGGCGTGCAGGTGCTCTACGGCGCGAGTCTTACCGGCACGTCCGGACAACTTGTGCTCGGCGCGTTCCTCGGCGGCTTGCTGGGCAACCTCCTGCCCAACGCCGGCCAGGTCACCGTGCAAGGCGGCGCGGTGAGTCTTCAAGGGCTAAGCGGCCATGGTGGAATCGCCCTTCAATCCGGCGTCTTGTCATCCGGCGACGCGGCGGACTATGCCGGGAACATTACGCTCGGCCAAACTAAGTTCGGCGCGGGCGCGGCGATCGTCGCCATCACCAGCGGCACGAGCCTGGGCACGGGCAATTTGCAGGTGATGGCTTCGGATTCAGGCGCCAATACATCGCAGATCAACGCGACCGGAACCGTGACGCTCGACAACGTGCTGGTTTTGCAGGATGGGGCCGCGGTCAACATAAGCGGCAACATCACGTTCACCCAGGCCGTCTCGGTCCCGGGCTCAACGGCTGCGGTGAACACCCTGGCCAGTACCGATCTGGTGGTCTTCCAGGGCGGCATCACACCTGCGCTGACCAACACCAATGCCCTGACGCTCGACGGCCCGGGCACGTTGGGCATCGGCGGAACGATTTCGGTCGGCGTGGAGGTGATCTTCGGGCCGCAGTCGGCTGGTTCGACGGGTGCGCTGGTGCTCGGCTGCAACCTCGGAGGATTGCTCGGCACGATCGATCCAAATCAGAGCCAGGTTGTTTTGCAGGGTGGCCGGCTGGCGTTCGAAGGCGTTTTGGGCAACGGCGGCGTTGACGTCAAAGGCGGTACGCTCATCGCGCAAAGCGGCGCGCCGGATTACGACGGCACCGTCACACTTGAAACCGGCGGAACCATCAGCGTCACGGAAAATGCCGATACCGTTGCCCTGGGAACCGGCACGCTCCGCCTCCTCGGCGGCACGCTGCTGAACGAGTCCGGCGGAACGGCGGTGCTGGCGAACAACGTGTCGGTGCAGGGCACGGTTGATGTCACCTCCATCGGCTCGCGACTGAAATTCAGCGGCAATGTGGACCTGACGCTCACCGGCGAATTCGATGCCCACGGTTCGGTGGCGGTCACGGGTTCGCTCACCGGCCCGGGCGTGATCCGCCTCGAAGGCGACGACTTTGATCTTTCCGGCACGAACACCGGCTACTCCGGCACCATCAACTGGGACGCCGGCACGGTTGAAGTCACCAGCAACGATGCGCTGGGCCTGGGCAAAGTGATCGTCAACGTCCTCGGGCAAGTGATCATGCAGGCGGTCAACAGCATCGGCGATCCGATCCTCGACAATCCGTTCACCCTCAATACCGGCACGCTGGTTCTGGAAGGACAGTTCACGTTCCCCAACGGCATCGTCATCATGCCCGGCGCGGTGCTGAAGGTGCAGGGCGCGGACACGCAGGTCATCGTATCCGGCCCGCTGTCGGGCGGCGGGGAAGTTGAAATCGACAGCGGCACGTTCGCCGCAACCGGCGATCAGTCCGGTTTCACCGGCACGATTCTGGACCTGACCGGCAAGTTCATCCCGACGATCACCGTGGCAGATGCCGGCGGCATGGCTAACGGCTCGCCCTACCCGGCGACCATCACGCTGATCGGCATGAGCGGAACGCCGACCGATGCGCTCGATGGCGTGACGCCGACTGCGACTTACTACGTCGGCCCCGCGGTCACCGGCAGCGGATCGACTACGCCACCCACCGCCGCGGGCACGTACACCGTCGTCGCGTCCTTTGCCGGGAGCGACAACTATGCCGCCGCCCAGAGTGACCCGGTGACGTTTGTCATCACGCCCGCGCCGAAGCTGGTGGCTCCCACGATCACTTCGCCGGTTTCGGCGACCGTCAATGAGAACCATACGCTCACCTTCGCCGCGTCAAGGCACAACGCCATTGCAGTCGCCGATTCCGATGCCAACGGCACGACCGAGCAACTGACCCTCACCGTCACGCACGGCCGGCTCAAGCTCAAGTCGACCTCGGGGCTGCGCATCGTCGGCGGGGCGAATGGTTCATCGTCGATCTCGGTCGTGGGAACGCTGGCGAACCTCAACAAGGCCCTGAACGGATTGACCTACACGCCCGGCTGCCATTTTGCCGGCGACGATCAACTGGCCCTTTCCATCAAAGACCACGATGGGCTGATCACTTCTGCAAGCGTTGCTCTTGTGGTGCAGACGCGCAAGCCGCGCTCGCGAGTGGGGCCGAAGGTTCGCCTGACGGTGTCGCCGTGTCGGGTCGTTCGCGGGGAAAAGGTTGAGATCAAGCTGGATTCTGTCGACCCGCGGCGGTTCTCGCCAGACCATCGGCTCAGCTACCACATCTCCTTCGGCGACGGGACCTCGACGACATTCGTGGGCGGTTTCGACACGTCATGGAGTCATGAATACAAGCGGGCCGGCTCGTTTACGATCTCCGTGACGGCGACGGACCAAACCGGGCACACCAGCAGGGTGGTCAGCCAGCAGGTCAGCGTCGTTGCTGGGGGCGTTGGAACCGATCCATTCCGTTGCCGAAAGTCCCACTATATTCGTCTGCGGCACGACGGGCATTAACCTTTCTGCCCAAACCGATCCAAGCTAGTGCAGCGTCTGGCGCTGCCCGATGCCGTCAGCGCTGAGGTCGGCGACGACCATGCCCATTTCCATCGCCGGCACCTGAACGACGACGCTTCCCCGCGGGTCGATGACGCAAGTGGGACCAAGTCCGACAGAATTCCCCCGTGGGCCGGTTACATCCGACAAGATTAGCCAGACGCCGGCTTCGCGGGCACGACAGGCATTGGCTTGGCGCCAGAAAGCCTTTCCAGAACACGATCGAATGCGGCATTTGGCAGTGAGATCGCGCAACGAGACGCGGCCGACCGTTCACACAGGTAGCCCTGCAGGAAGCACTCCGGAAAGCAAAGCAGCCGGACACCCTCTTGCCAGGCCCCCTCGGCACACCGGACGATCCAGGTAATCGCCTCATCGATCGATTCCCGAACCTCCGGCAACTGAGAGGCACCAATCGTCAAATCGAGCGACTCCAACTGCCCGCTGGGGCGGGCATAGCCAGTTGATCAACCGGCAGCCTTGATAGAAAGCGATGCGTTTGCGGTTCCGGTGTTACCCGCGCCGGGCGGATGCGGTCGAGAGAATCTCAGGTGCTCCTTCGGCCGCTGTGGCGTTTTAGTCGCCGGGTTCGTTGCTAGTGTCATTGGGCTGGGCGGTGGAGCTGTTTTTCATCTTCTTGAGCATTTCCTGTCGCTCGTCGCTGCTCATGAAGGTGTCGAAGGTGAGGACGAGGTATTTCTGGCCGTCATCGACCTCCTGCACCCACCCGTATTTGTCCATATTCTGGCTGTGCCAATTGAAGAGGCGCTGCCGGTCATCCTTGCTTTTGGGGAGCGTGATGACGACTTTGCCCGCCTGCGAGCCGTCTTTGACGGCGGTGACCCTGGCAGCGCCACGATCGTAAAGGTCGTCGGTGATCTTCAGGGAATCCTGGTGCGTTTCCTTGCCGAAGATGCGTCCGGCGGAGTCATTGAGCCAGGTCCTGGCTTCGATGCATTTCCAGGTATTTTGCAGCAGCTCGTCCGTCTCGGCGTCCGCCGAGCTGACATGGGCGCCGAATCCTCCGAAGCCTCCTCCGCCAAGTCGCCGGGCCGCATGACCCATCACGAGCGAGAGCAGCGCCACGACGATGAAGATGGTGGCGAAGGTTCTGATGAGCCAGACGACGACCGCCAGGATCATGACCTCGGTGCCATCGAGATCGAAGAGATAACTGAACAGGCAGTAATAGAGGATCAGGGCGATCGTCCAGGAAACGAACCAACCGGTGCTCCCGGGTACGAAATACTGCACGGTCATGGCGACGGCGCCGGGGGCGAGGGAAATGGCGGCGAGCTTGAGCAGGGCGGGTCCGGGCGCGCCGAAGGAGACATCGATCAGCTTCACCACAATCAGGCAGGCCATCAGCATCAGCACCAGGTTGACGACCGTGGCGACGATCACGGCGAACATGGCAGCGCCGAACGCGAGCGGGACGGCCGAGAACCGCATGTTCTGGAGCACTGCGACCAGCAGTCCAAACGCGATCAGGCCGATGGGGATGTGGTACTCAATGAGGTTGTTGTTTCCGGCTTCGTCCTTGCCGGCGGTCCTGGCCATGCCCCCGCCGTAGGCGAGGATCGGTGAAGCCGGTCCGCCCGCGCCGGCCATCGCCACAGCGCCGACGGGTACGGCCGCGGCGGCGCCGGCCGGTTTTGAGGTCGAATCCGCAGGAGGTGCACCACGTCGAGCCCGGACTCATCAAGCCGCCGCAGCCGGGGCAGCGGGGGCCTTCCACGACGGCCTCGTGTTCTTTGGCGGATGCATCCTCCGCCAGCGCATAGAGGTCATCCAGGTCCTCGCTGGCCGGCGCGGCGGCCGGGACGGTCATGACCTGACCGCATGGACATTTGGCCCGTTTGCCGGCGAGCTGTGGTTTCCATTTGTAGGTCTTGCCGCAGCCACTGCAGGAGAAACTTCCCTCGGTTCCCATGACCCGCCTCCGCACGAATTGCCCGTCCACACCAGACTGATATGAAGCCCCGAGTTTAGGGATGTTGCACTGGATTGAAAAGCGCTTTTGCTGGAATGTGTTGCAATGCCGTTTGGCGTGCATCGGCCGTGCCCATACCCGTAGCGATAGGCACAGCCGAAGCGTTCCTACCGCGTCCAGCGTTGCGGCGCGTAGCCGCAAAGGAGTTTTACGACCGAGACGCGAAGGCACGGAGGGTAGAGATGAGACGCTGTAGCGTTGACCTCTCCCTACCCGGCTGCGGTCAACCCGCGAACCACGTCGGTGACGAATCGCTTGAAAGACTCATTTTGCACGAACTGCTTATAGAACTCCGTGTCGTCCTTTAAGAGCGGGTTGATCACACGCATCAGGGCGGCATCCAGTTCAATCTTGGCGGCGTCCGGCGTGTTGTTCCTGGCGTTCAGGTAGGCCGCGTCCGCCGCGACCTTGGGGGCGATGTCCTCGTGAATCCGCCTGATGATCCGGTCGGCATCCGTGAAGAGCGTTCCGAAATGCTCGTTGAACGTCTTGATGATGTTGCTCAGCCGGTCCAGCTCCGGCTCGGGCTTGCGTCCGCCGCCGCCGACGGGTATCGGCCCGATCTCGGCATCCTCATCCGGCAGGGGCACCACCATCGCGGTTCGCTTCTCCACGCGGTAGCTGTCCATGTCGATCGATTCCAGGATGCCCTTGGACAGGTCCTCCTCTTTCGGGGCGGGCAGCTTCGGCACCAGAAAATTGAGCAGGATCGACAGCTTCTCCCAGCCCGCGTTCGTGTATGGGAGGATGGAGGCGAGAAAATCGTACGTGCGGACAAACGACTTGGCCTTCCCCTTGAAATCCACCTGCTGGTCTTCGTCCAGATGCTCCTTATAGACCACCACGCACGCATCGAGGATCGGGTCGAGCTTGTCCCGGTCCGCTCCCTCCAGGTACAGCTTCACGAAGGCTTCGATCTGGTCGTTCGTGTACACCTGATGGGCGTCAAGCTGTCCCTGCAGGTCATGCAGCTTGTTCGGATCGGACTCCTCGCTGAGCACCGTGGTGCGATAGTACTTCGAGAAGGCGTCCACGATTGTGTCCGTGTCGTTCATGAAGTCGAGCACGAACACATCGTACTTCTGCGGGCGGGCACGGTTGAGGCGAGAGAGCGTCTGTACCGCCTGTACGCCGGCCAGCACCTTGTCCACGTACATCGTGTGCAGCAGCGGCTGGTCGTAGCCGGTCTGGAACTTGTTGGCGCAGATCAGGAACCGGTACGGGTCCTCCCGGATGTAGTCGGCGATCTTGCCGCTGGCAAAGCCGTTGAGCGAGGCCTCGGTCACCTTCTGCCCCTCGTATTCCGGCTCGCCGCTGAAGGCGACAATCGCCTTGTAGGGGCTCTTGCGCTCCAGCAGGTAGGCCTTGAAGGCGAAGTAGTACTGAATCGCCCGCTCGATGCTGCTGCAGACCACCATCGCCCGAGCCTGCCCGCCGATCTTCCCTTTGGCGATCACCTGCTCGTGGAAGTGATCCACCATGATCTCGGCCTTCATGCGTATCGCGTGGTCGTGGCTTTCCACGTATTTGCGCAGCTTTTTGTTGGCCTTCTTTACGTCGAAGTAGGGATCGTCCTCGATGCGCTTGACGAGCTTGTACCAACTCTCCACCGGCGTGTAGCTCTTGAGCACGTCGAGGATGAAGCGCTCCTGGATCGCCTGCTTCATCGTGTAGCTGTGGAACGGCAGGTGCGCGACCTTGCCGCCGTCGCCCGCGCCCCGTGGCACCGGCTCGCCGAACATCTCCAGCGTCTTGTTCTTCGGGGTCGCGGTGAAGGCGAAGTAGCTGGCGTTGGCCAGCATCTTCCGCGCATCCATGCGCTTCTGCAGGGCCTCGTTGACCTTGTCTTGCGGGTCCGGCTCGTCCGCGTCCGGGTCCTGTTTCGCCGACAGGGCTTCGCTCATCTTGCTGGCCGTCTTGCCGCCCTGGCTGCTGTGGGCCTCGTCGATGATGATCGCGAAGCTGCGGCCCCGGTGCTGGTCGCCGATCTCGTCGAGGATGAAGGGGAACTTCTGCACGGTTGAGATGATGATCTTCTTGCCGCTCTCGATGAACCGCCGCAAGTCGCCCGAGTGCTCGGCGTGGCCGACGATGGATCCGACCTGTGCAAAACCCTTGATCGTCTTCTGGATCTGGTCGTCCAGTACGCGGCGGTCGGTGATGACGATGACCGAGTCGAACAGCTCTTTGCCGCCTGCGGACTGGGCGCCGCTCTTGCGTAAATCCACCAGTTGATGCGCCAGCCAGGCGATGGAGTTGCTCTTGCCGCTGCCGGCCGAGTGCTGGATGAGGTAGCGCCGGCCCACCCCGTTCTCCGCCACATCCGCCAGCACCTTCCGCACCACGTCCAGTTGATGGAAGCGGGGAAAGACCTGACGGGGCCTTTTCTTGCCGGTCCTGGGGTTCTTCTGTTCGACGATCTGGGCGTAGTTCTCCAGGATGTCGGTCAGCCCCGCCGGCGTGAGGATTCCCTTCCACAGGTAATCGGTCTTCAGGCCGTTGGGGTTGGGCGGGTTGCCCGCGCCGGCGTTATAGCCTTTGTTGAACGGCAGGAACCACGACGCCTTGCCCGCCAGCGCCGTGCACATCATCACCTCGCTGTCGTCCACGGCGAAGTGCACGATGCAGCGCCCGAAGCGGAAGAGCGGCTCCCGCTCTTCGCGGTCGCGCTTGTACTGCTCGACGGCGTCGGCGACGGTCTGCTTGGTGAGACTGTTCTTGAGTTCGAATGTCGCGATGGGCAGGCCGTTGATGAAGATCGCCAGGTCCAGAGCGTTCCGCGTCTCATCGTTGCTGTAGCGGAGCTGGCGGGTGACGGAGAAGCGGTTGAGGGCGTGCAGTTCGGCGGCCCTGGTGTTGCCCGGCGAGGGGCTGGCGTAGAAGAGCTCAAGAAAGTGCTGGTTGTGGCGCACGCCCTTGCGCAGCACGTCGATCACGCCGCGGGTGGCGATCTCCTTTTCCAGCCGGGCGAGGAACTGCCGACGGGTGGGCGAGTCGCTGCCCAAATCCAGCGCCTCATCCAGCTTCGGCTGCGTGGCGAGCACGAACTCACGGAGGTGGGCCAGGTCCAGGCAGTAGGTGCGGTCGTAGTCCTTGGGATTCCCCGCGACGTAGCCGCGCCGAGCAAGCCGCTGACGATGAGCGATTCGAGGCCGGATTCGCTGGTGTCGGTGGGCATCTTTATTTACCCCCGATTCGGGCTGAACAGCTTGCGCACAGCACCGGAGCCGACCAGATGGCTCATCAGTGTGTAGTCACCTGTTCGGTACCGAACCTGCCCTGCGATAATGGACTGATGGACACGCACGCGTTCGGCCAGCGCCTTTACCCCGGCCTCAGTCGGGTTGTCCCGCAGTTTTGATGCATCCCACGCCCTGGCCGGAACCAGCGTCTCGCTCGCCAGTGCGTCGGCCTCTTTCTCCCATGCGTCTTCGCTCACCTTATCCAGATCATCGAAGATCGCTTCAACGCCCTCCTGCCTGCCCAGATGCAGCGATACGTGCGCCAGCTCGTGCAGCAGCGTGAACCAGAAGTTATCGAGCCGGTCGTGGCGACCGGTCAGTGCGACCAGCCGCGATCCGTCCGGCATGGTGATGGCGGCCCCATCCAGATAGGTCTTGGGCAGGTGCCGCTCGACAATCAGGTGAATGCCGCGCTTATTCAGCATCTCCTTCGCCAGCAGCGGACCGTTGCCCAGATAGCTCAGGCGGACGACGTCGGACAGGAAATCCTTGGTGACGCTGCCTCGCTTGTACTCCGGCAGATTCTCCTTGCACGCGAGGGTAACGACGCGGATGCGCCAGGCCTGCAGCGCCGGGGTCGCTCTTGCTTCCCTCGCGCAGTGCGCTGGCGGTTCAATGCCGGCACCGCACACGCCCCGTTGAGCGGCCGCAGGAACTGCGTCAACACATCCTCCGCCTGCTCCCGCAGGTCGGCCAGCGTGCCGGAGAACCCCTCGAACCACCCGCGCTTGCGCATCTCCGCAAGCGGAAAGCCCTTGGTCGCCTCCAGCACGTCGCTCGGCTCAAGCGTGGCGCCCGGCTGACGCAGGAGCACCTCGGCGGGAATGCCCAGTCCGCTGTGCAGCTTGCGGATCATCGACAGGCTCAGCTCGCGCTGGCCGCCGAGCACCTCCGACACCTTGCTCTTGCTGCCGAGGTATGGCTCCAAATCCTTCTGCTTGAGGCCCTGCTGTTCCATCCGGAACCGGATCGCGGTGATCGGGTCGGGAAGGTCCATCGGACAAGCAGTCTTCTCATACTGGTCCACCAGATGGACAAGCAGTTCCAGCTCGTCCCCCTCCGGCGTGCCGGGCTTGGCGGCAAAGATCTCCTCGATGCGCGCAGGGCGGCGGCATGCTCCTTTTCGGTCTTGATGATCTTGGGGATCATGGCGGGCCTCCTCTAGATCGTCTGGGCGTCGATCTGGTCGTATTCCTCGTGGGTGCCGATGAAGCGGATGAAAACCGTCCGGACCGAATAGGCAATCCACACCACCAGCCGGTACTTGTTGCCGCAGATGTTGAAGACGACGCGGCCGTCCTTCAGGATACTGGCGCTGCGGTACTTGGCTTTCACATCCGCGGGGGTCTTCCAGTCGGCATCGCTCGCTTCGGCGTACCAGGCGTCGATCTGCTCCTTGGCTTCGGGATTCGCCTTCCCGTACTCCCGAAGTGTCTTTCTAGCAATGACGACCATAGTGTATCGGTTCCCAACCCAGAGTCAAATGAAAAGTTCCCGAAATGGGAACTATTCCGCCGTCTCCATGACCTCGGCGCTATCCTCCTCGATCGCCTCTGCGTCGGCACCCGCCGTCTCCTCGAGCGCTTCGGGCAGGTCCCCGGCGGCAGCGCTCGCTTCATCGTCCGGCACCCGCTCGGCGGCGGCGCGGACGTTGAGCTTGCCGGTCACCACGTCGGCCACCAGCCGCGTGCGGTACTCGCGGATGAGGGCGATCTCACGCTCGGCGTTCGCTATTGCGTCGCTTGGCACCTCCAGAACACGAGCTAGATGCTCCACGATCTGCCGCTGCTCCTCCTTCGGCGGGACGGCGAACCAAAAGTCTACCGCGTGGCTCACGTTGAACTGCTTTTGAGCGGCGCCGTATTTCACCACGTCGACTTGTGCCCGGATCATGGGCGAGTTGAACGTGTGCATCAACCACTCGGACTCGAACGATGGCGATCGCCGAACGATGATAACAGACGCGCAGTTACATTGATCAAGCTCACGGGGCACGACTGCTGCCACGCCGGGTGCGCCTACGCGAACAACTACGACGTCCCCGGCAGATAACCTGCTCGCGGCAAGCGCCCGATTGCTCGCCGGTGAGATGCGCCGGACCCTCTCGATCCGAAACCCACCGGGCTCGATGTTGTTGCCCAAGAGCATCGGAACGCCATCGGGGCTTGCCTCATCAATGAAGTACGTCGAGGGGTTGATGACAAGGCCGACACCAATACGCGGAGAGATGTGGCGCAGTCGCTTTGCTTCCCAGTGCTCCGGCACGTCGCCGAGCCAGTCGATGCCGGAGGGTTTGAGTTTGGCGTTGGGGTTGAGGCCGCGGGTGACGGCGTGGGTGATGATGGCTTGTTTCTGCTCGGTCAGCAGTTCGATCAGCCGCGCTTGGCCCGCACGAATCGATTCACCCGCCGATCCAACGCCGCCAGAAACCGCACGATGGCGGCTTGCTCGGCGGGTGGGGGATACGGCGTTCCGATCTGCTTGAACTCGTCCCAGTAAAGCCGATTGCGGTCAGACACGATCCCGCGCGAAGCGTTGTTGACTTCGCCCATGTACGCGGCCGTGCGGAAAATGTGGTTGCAGTATGCTGAATTTGTGCCTAGGTAAGGACGTGCGACGACGTATGCGGGACTAACCAAGCCATCCACGGGCGCAACACCAACCGCGCCTTGCCACATGCGCATCATGTTGTAGGCGATGTCACCTTGACAGGCGCGCTTGTACTTACCGAAGTCGGACATGACCTGTTTGCGCCCCTCGCCGTTGCTGATGTCGCGAACGCGCACGCCCGTTCGAATTGAAACCTCCAAGACCGGCAGGTCGGGAAAGCCGGTTTCTACGCGGTGGGCAAACAAGCGGCCGTTTCGGCGCATTTCCCAATGTGCGGGTATCGTCGGCAGCCACCCCTGTCCGGAGTCCTTGTATTCAGAATACGCCCGCAGCCCGTCGTTCACGCCGGCTCCGCCTGATACTGCCAGCCTCGGGCGTCGGCCGTTTCCCGCAGGTGCTTGGCCTTCTTTTCCATCTGCGAATTCGAACACTCATCAAACTTGATGAGGCAATGGGAGGGGAACGGCTCGGGGTCCGCTTCTACGGGCAGTTCCTGAGCCGTGCATTCAGCGAGTGAGACTGCAAGCACGCCCACTGATGTGAATTTCAGCTCAGTAGTGTAGTGTTGCCACGAATCCTCGGCGTTGATTTGATCGCCGTCGTAGGCCGAGAGGCGCTTATTGTCCTTCGGCGTGGGCTTGAATGCCTGCGAGGTTACGCGGCCCTGCTGGAACCAAGAGGGGTTGATCTGCCGGTAGAGGAGGGTTGCTTCGGTCACGCCACACCCCCTGATTTCTGCCGGATCCGTTCGACCAGCCATTGCCAATCGGCCGGTTCATCAAGGTTCAGTTCTGCGCTCTTCGTCGGCGTCGCTCTGCAAGTTAAGGGCGTGCCAATATGCGTGGTGGTTTGCGGGGTCGATTTCGAGGCTAATCTCGCTGCCGTTGAGCGGCCACTCTGCCCGAACGCCTCCGTCCGGTGTCGGGTACAGGTACGGGAGCGCAAGCTCGTCGGGATAGTTGTTGCTGAAGGCATCTCTCAGCCAATTCAAGGTTGCCTCTGTGGGAGCGAGGCTTCCGGTTTCGAGCCATTCGTCCTTCAGCACGCGCAACTCGTCGAGCCGGGCGGGGACGTTCGAGCGGATCGAGCACGCTGGCGTGCTCGATCGAGTCGAACCTGAGCAAACGCTCTCTGCGATCGAATCGCCCGATACCCTGCAGCAGAATGCGCGTGCCGTTTTTGTACCCGTTGAACGCCTCCAGGATGATGTCCAGGTGTTGTGGAAAAACCGGCGACTTGATCTTGCGGCCATCGAACAACTGGATCTCGAAGGTCATGTCGTCCTGGTCCGCCTCGGGCACCGTACCGCGAACGGAAGTTTCCTCAGTCAGTTCGGTGACGGTCGTGGAAGCGAGAAGAATCCGTCGGCGGGTTTCCCTGGTCAGTCGCGCGGCCGCATTATGTTCGCGGGCGAATTCGATAGCTTCACCTTCACGAAGGCTGCGTCCCAGCCTGTCAAAATAGCCTAGTGTCTTCTCCGGCAGGTGCGCTGTTATGGATTGGTTTTGCTCCGCGGCGGCGATCGCGCTCACAACCGCGTCGCGGGCGCGTTCGAAGTAGGTCTGATTCTCGGGAGCGAACAGCGTCGTTGCCGCTACCACGAGGCTGATAACGGGCCCTGCGCTGCCGTCTTCGATCGCGGTCAGCTTAAATTGGACACCGTCGGTAAACCCGCGGGGCGAGCGCTTGCGGTCTTGATGTGTCTTGAGGAACTCGGCCTTGGCGACCTCAATGATCATTTCCTCAAGGACCGCCAAATCCTTGAGGAACTCTAAAAGGAATGGCGTGACCTTGGAATCGTTCGCCGGTGAGTTTTGGCTCCAGGAATCGCTCGATGCTCATACCGTTGCCTCCAAGGTGACGGACCCAGCGATTATTGCCGAATTGGACAGGTTGCGGGCGCCGAACTCGACGCGGCTATCCAACTCGGGATGGTCTGATGGCCACCGCGTTGCCGAGTCGCGCAAGAGAAAACCCACCGAGAGATAGCATGCCTTGCGGCAGAGGCCCGGTGGGTCTACTGTTAAAACGGTATCGGCACTTTCGACGCTCGTCAACAATCATTGTGGTTCACCCACGCCGACGATCTCCCCTAACAGCCCCTCCGCTCTCCTTCTCCAGCGCGAAGATGTCTCGCTTGATCTCCTCCAGCGATCGCAGCACCGGCGGCTTATAGAAGTAGCGGGTGAAGCTGATCTCGTAGCCGATTTCGGTCTTGTCGTGGTCGATCCACGCGTCCGGGGCGTGAGGTTTGACCTCGCGGGCGAAGAACGCCTCCACGCCGCCGGGTTCCAGCAGCGGGACCTGCTCGGTGTCGCGGAGGTCGGGGTCGGGCTCGTACTCGCGCGTGCCGTCCTTGTGCTTCTTGCGGAGGACGGGCGGGGCGTCCGGGCTCGTGCCGTGCTGTTCCTTCAGTTCCTTGATCTCCTTGGCCTTGTAGACCTTGTCCGGGTCGATGCCGGGGATACGGAGGGGTGCTCGACGGTGACCTTCCAGTACCCGAACGTGGCATTGGGGAAGATCTTGCTCTGCTCGGTCTCGCCGAACGCCTGGAACGTCTTCACAATGCGCGCGATGTCGTCCTCGGACAACTCGCAGTTTTTCTTGCCCAGGTTCGTGCGCAGCGGCTTGAACCACTGCGTGGCGTCGATGAGCTGGACCTTGCCCTTGCGATGCTCGGGCTTCTTGTTGGTCAGCACCCACACGTAGGTGGCGATGCCGGTGTTGTAGAACATGTTCAGCGGGAGGGCGACGATCGCTTCGAGCGAGTCGTTTTCGATGATCCAGCGGCGGATATTGCTTTCGCCCTGACCGGCATCGCCGGTGAACAACGAGGAGCCGTTGTGCACCTCGGCGATGCGGCTGCCGAGTGGGCTCTTGTGGTTCATCTTGCTGAGCATGTTGGCCAGGAAGAGCATCTGGCCGTCGCTGGAGCGGGTGACGAGGGAGAGGTCCTGGCCGTTGTGCTGACCTTGAAGCGCGGGTCGATCATCTTGTCCTTGCCGCCCATCTCCTCCAGGTCTTTCTTCCAGCTCTTGCCGTAGGGCGGATTGGAGAGCATAAAATCGAATTCTCTGGCGGGGAAGGCATCGTGGCGAGAGGGTGGAGTGTTCCGCGCCGCCGACGATGTGGTCGGCGTTGTCGCCCTTCGCCCTTGAGGAGCATGTCGGCTTTGCAGATGGCGTAGGTCTCGGGGTTGATCTCCTGGCCGTAGAGGTAGGTCTTGACCTGCTTGCCGCGCTCGCTGGCCAGTTCCTTGAGCGTTTCCTCGGCAACGGTGAGCATGCCGCCGGTGCCGCACGCGCCGTCGTAGAGCGGTAGGAGCCGGATTCGATGCGGTCGGCGACGGGTAGGAAGATGAGGCGGGCCATGAGCTTCACGGCATCGCGCGGGGTCCAGTGTTCGCCGGCTTCTTCGTTGTTCTCTTCGTTGAACTTGCGGACCAGCTCCTCGAAGACGGTGCCCATGGAATGGTTGTCCATGGCCGGGTGCTTGACGCTGCCGTCGCCGTGCAGGACCGGCTTGGGGCAGAGGTTGATATCGGGGTCGAGGAACTTCTCGATGAGCGTGCCGAGTGCGTTGGCCTTGGAGAGGCGGGCGATGACTGGTTGCGGAACTCGAAGTTGTCGAGGATGTCCTGGACGTTGGGGGAGAAGCCGTCGAGGTAGGCGTCGAAATCCGCTTGGAGTTGCTGCTGGCTGGCGCGGCTCTGAGGTCGCGCAGCGTGAACCGGGAGGTGTTGTAGAAGGCGTGTCCGGTTGCGGCCGCGAGCCCGGGCCGCTGCTCGGTGATGCGCGGCGTCATCGAGCATCTTCCTGGTGTCCAGCACCGCCTGCTTCGTCGGCTCCAGCACGGCGTCGAGCCGGCGCAGGACGCACATGGGCAGGATGACGTCGCGGTACTTGCCGCGCACGAACAGGTCGCGCAGGACGTCGTCGGCGATGCCCCAGATGAACGAGACGATTTTGTTATGTGTGGCTTGATCCATTGTTCAAATCACGGAAAAGGCCTCTTTATGTTCAGCGCTGCATGGCGGTTTCCCTTGCGAAATGCTCACGCCGTTTGGCTCGGACGTCCCGCCGTGAATATGACCTCGAAGCCCACGCCTTACGCATGAGCCGGGCGAGGGCCCCTGTCAGGCGATTTAATCTACTGGCTTATCCCGATACATCAATGCTGGGCCAAGGCCATGGGCATTGCCCATACCTTCGGGAGGCTGACGCAGGCCCATCGCCATGCCTGGGATACTGCGACAAATTGTCATGTTCGGACCTCTAAGTCGTTACATCACCCCAAAACTGGGTCGGCGGCCGTGTGGGGAGGGTACGGTACTACAACGGTGAGAGTACGGTGTGGGTCCGGAGCCGAATCGGAGACATCACAGGAGCACAATATCCTCTGTTGCCGTGTTTTCGTGGGTGGGCCCGGGGGCGGGTTATCTGGATGAGCGGGGCCGGGGCCGTGTCCGCAGGGCCATGGATAGGGAATTGCGCATAACGGGGCCATTGCCATGCCCAATGGTGCGCTGCAGGATCTACCCGCGGCGAAGCGATGGATGCGATTGGCGGGCCTGGGGAAGCGGAGGCTCATGGACGGGCGAGATACCGCCTGGGCGGCGGCGGCGGTAAAATCACTGGCGCGGTTCGGTCCCTCAGGGAGGTGCTTCATGCGCTATCCGGTTTGGCTGCTGGCGGTTGCGCTGATGATGCCGATGCGCGTTGCTCTGGCGGGGAGGTTCGGGTGGAGCAGGGGCAGTCGATCCAGAAGGCCATCGACCGTGCGCCGGACGGGGCGAGGATCGTGATCGGCCCAGGGACGTTCAAGGAGACGCTTGCGATCGGCAAATCCATCACGCTTGCGGGGGCGGGGTGGGACAAGACGATCATCGACGCCGGCACGCCGGCTCGCACGCCAAGCGCTGCAGAGAAGATCAAATTCGCTGATGACCTGCTTGCCGCCCGCGATCCATCGGAGCAGATGCGGCTGGTTGAGCAGTTCCTGCATCGCGATGTCGTGCCGACCATCACCGTCACATCGGCAAAAGACGTCACGCTGCGTGGACTGAAGATCAAGGGGATCGCGCCGACGAGCGTGGGCCGGCTTAGCGGGGATGCGCTGGTCGTGTTCGACGATTCGAAGGGGAGCGTGATCGACTGCGCGGTCCTTGGCCCGTACATGAACGGCATTGACGTGGTCAACGGGTCGGATGTGGAAATCCGGCACACGCTGGTGGCGGCGATGTGGGGCACCGGTGTTGCGATCGGCCGCGGCAAGGCACACCTGATCGAGGCGGACGTGCGCAACTGCTACCATCGCTGCATCACCATCGGCAGCGGGGGGTCGATCATCGAAAAGTGCCGAATCTCGGGCTCGGCGTGGCATGGCATCCGCTATGACGGCTGTTCGCCGACGATTCTCGACAACGCGATCTTCGGCAGCGCCCGCAGCGGGATCTATGCCTCGGGCCGGACTGCCGCGACCGTTCGGGGGAACGTGTTCTGGAAGAATGAGATGGACGGCATGAGCTGCTGGTTCAACGACAGCGATACCGTCGAAGGCAATACGTTTGTGGAAAACCGGCGCGAAGGGATTGCCGTGCTGGGGGATTCCAGTCCGAAGCTTGCTGGAAATGTGTTTGTGTCCAGCCCCGTGGGCATTGACTGCGGGCAGATCCGCCAGGGCGGAACCGAAGCGGGCAATCCCAGGCCGGTGCTGAAGAACAACTGGTTCTGGAAGAACGATGTGAACCTCAAGCGGCTTGGGGAAGCGCGGCCTGTTGGCAAAGACTGCACCGAAGCGGATCCGAAGTTTGTGGATGCTGCCAGGCAGGATTTCGCGATGAAGGATGATTCGCCCGCGAGGGCCGCCAACGTGGGGCGCGGCAGGCGGTTGCGATTCAGAGCCCGTGGCCGATTCAGCCCGAGGAGAGGTCCATCGTTCCGGATAGCGATACCCGGGATTACAGGCAGTGGAAGAGGCCGGGGGGCGACCAGTGAGCGGCGTACGGACGGCGGCGCTCGCGGGAGCGTCGCCGCTGTGCATCATCAACGGGATGGAGAAAACGCTCGCGGGCAAGAGCGGAGCGCTGCGGGCGGCGCTCGACGGGGGCGGGCCGGGGAGAAATCGTGACAATCGCAAAGGCGCAGCCGGTGAGATGGCACTACCCGGTGAGGCCGATCGATGGATGTGCGTGAAGAGGAGATTGCCGAGCTGATTGTCGCCGCCAGAGGCGGGGAGGCCGAGGCGTTTTGCCGGCTGACGGGGCGGTTTGAGGATCTGGCGTTTGGTCAGGCGATGGCGATTCTGCGCGACTTCCACAAAGCCCAGGATGTGACGCAGGAGGCGCTGGTTGCGGCCTATCTGAATCTTCCGTCTCTGCGCCAGCCGGAGGCATTTGGGAACTGGCTGGCGGGGATCGTGCGGCATTGCTGTCACCGCATGCTGCGACGAAGGGACCTGGAATGGGTGCCGATTGAGTCGGAGGTGGATCTGATTTTCGATTCGCCTTCGGACGAGCGGGCCCAGGTCAACGAGCTGCGGGAGACGGTGCTGGCCGCGGTGGGCGAGCTGCCGGACCCGCAGCGCGACGTGGTGCGGCTGTATTACCTGCGCGGCTGCTCGCAGCTTGAAGTCGGTGCGTTCCTCAAGCTCCCGCTCACCACGGTCAACAATCGGCTGAACGCTGCGCGAGCGCTGCTCAAGAAAAGGATCATCAAGATGACCGCCACAAAAGCTGCCGAAGCGAACAAGTACGACGTTGTGATGAATGTGGGCGTGATTGCACAGATCGATGGACCTGTGATCGATGCCCGGTTCGAGCCGGCTGCGACGCCGGACATTTTCGATGCGCTGGTGGTGGCGGATTCCGGCGGGCGCTTCGCGAGCGCATGAAGGTGGCGCAGCGCCTCGATGATGGGCAGGTGCGCTGCATCGCCACCGGCGAGGTCGGTGATCTGAAGCCCGGCGCGAACGTGCTCAATACCCGCTCGGTCGGTCTTGGATTGACGCCGATGGATTCGGTTGCCACGGTGAGCGACGATCACATTCCGCAGGCGATCCGCATCTTTGCGAAGTGCGATGCGAAGGCTGCGGAGATTCTGGAGACGGGGATTAAGCCGATCGATCTGTTTTGTCCGTTGGCCGCTGGCGGGACCGTCGGCCTTTTTGGGATTCAGGGCGTCGGGCGCATCGTGCTGGTCGAGGAACTGATTTGGCGGCTTGCCGATCGCGGCAGGCTTGCGGTGTTCTACCTGGTTCATCGGAACGAGCCGGATTCCGTGCGGGATATGCTGACGAAGGAAAAGGGGTATGCCGGCGACGTGACGGGGGGAATGCAGGTGGTCTGGGTCCTGAACGACATCGCCACCGATCCCGATGCCGCGGTCTCTGGCGCGCTCTTCGATACGTCGATCTATTGCAGCCCGGTGCTGGGCGTCCAAGGGCTCTATCCTGCGATCGATCCATTGGCCTCCTCTTCGAGAATGCTCGAACCGCGGATCATCGGGCGGGAGCATTGCGATCTGGTTGGGCAGCTTCGCGAGCTTCTTTCCCGGGCCAAGCGGCTGATGGCGGACCCGGTCATGCTCGAATACATCGCGTGCCGTGCCAGGCCCAATGCCACGCGGCGGGCGGAAGCATTTGCCAGGGAGCGACTGGCGGAGCTGTCGCATGAGGACCGTCTGCTCGTATCGCGTGCCCGGAAAATCGAGCGATTCCTGACCACGCCGTTCTTCATGGCTGAGCCGTTTCGAAAATCACCGGGACATTTCGTCAGTCGAGGCGATACGATCAGGGGTTGCCAGGCGATTCTCAACGGCGAATACGATGCGGTTCCGGAGGAGAGGTTCTGCTACATCGCGCGTATTGAAGAGGCGCGACAGATGAGCTGAACCGACGGTCCGCCTGGCTTTGGAGCCGCGCTGGCGGGGTCAACTTGATTTTCCCCGGGCATCGCTAATCATCGTCGCTCATGAGCGAGCAATCCGCAGACGTTGGGAAGTTCGAGATCGCCAGGAAGCCGTTCGAGGGAGAGGTTTACGATCTGATGGAGAACTGCGGGCGGTGGGAGATCAAGGTTCACGAGCACGGGCTGGTGGCGCTGGTGGACGTGATGCCGCGGTTTGCACCGAAGGGGAAGACGGCGGACGCGGCGATCGTGCAGGCGGCGCGGGTGAGCTATGGGGAGGGGACGAAGCAGGTGAACGAGGACCGGGGGCTGATCCGGTACCTGGCGCGGCACCGGCATACCACGCCGTTTGAGATGGTGGAGTTCAAGTTCCACCACGTCATGCCGATCTTCGTGGCGCGGCAGTGGATTCGGCATCGCACAGCGAACGTGAACGAGTACTCGGCGCGGTATTCGGTGGTGCGCGACCGGTTCTATAAGCCCACCATCGAGAACGTTCGCAAGCAGTCGGCGACGAACCGGCAGGGGGGCGATGAGACGATCGATCCGCTGACGGCGCAGGAGTTTCTGGATTATCTCGATCAGGTGGAGAAGACCTACGAGCAGTACCAGAAGTTTCTGGACAAGGGGATTTCGCGGGAGTTGGCCCGGATTGCGCTGCCGGTGAGCGTGTATACGGAGTGGTACTGGAAGGTCGACCTGCACAATCTGTTTCATTTTTTATCGCTGCGGATGGACCCGCATGCGCAGCAGGAAATTCGGGATTTTGCCGATGCGATGTTCGCGCTCATCCAGCCGATTGTGCCGATCGCGGCCGAGGCGTTTATGGATTACAACTTCGGGGCGATGCATCTGACGCGGCTGGAGATCGAGGCGCTGCGGACGGGGCAGCCGCTGAATACAACCAACAAGCGTGAAATGGCGGAGTGGGACCAGAAGAAAAAGCGGCTGGGGAGATAGCCGCTGATGGGGCGATGCCGGCGCGGCAAAGCCGCGGTGCGAGGCGGTTGATTTGCAGCCGCCACTGCACCACGGCCTGGCCGCCGAGGCGATTATCGTTTGCGACGATCGCGTCGCGCCTTGCGTTTTTTGCTGCCGACCTTGCGGCGGCGCCGTGGCTTGGCCATGCGAGTCTCCTTTCGAGCTTGGAGCCGCCGAAAGGTTATCGCCGAGGCGGGTGCGCGTCTACTTGCTACGCCGGGTCAGCTTCCAATCCGGGGTGCCGCTACTTTTGTGGGGGACTGCTGTGCCTGAGCCATTTTGCCTATAGTCCCTGTGAGACGGAACCGCTGCGTCAGGACGGTTGCGGAGTTGGTTCGTCTGAAACGTCGGGGAGTTGTGGCTGTGTCGGAAAGCGCAGAAGTTGTGAGTGCCGGGTCGCTGTCGGGTAACCGCCAGAACGCCACGAAATGGGTTGTGGCGATGACCGTGATGTTCGGCGCCTTCATGGCGGTGATGGACATCAGCGTCGTCAACGTGGCGCTGCCGCACATGATGGGAACCTTTGGCCAGGACCTTTCCGCCATCACGTGGGTTGCCACCGGATACTCCATCGCCGAGATCATCATGGTGACGATGGCCGGCTGGTGGAGCGCGCTGCTCGGGCGCAGCGCCTGTACCTGATTTCCTTTGCGCTTTTCACGATCGGCTCGATGCTTTGCGGGACCGCCACGAACTTTTCCCAGATGATCTTCTACCGCGTGATCCAGGGCATCGGCGGGGGAAGCCTGATTCCCATCTCGCAGGCCATTCTTCGTGAGAGCTTTCCCCAGGAAGAGCAGGGGATGGCGATGGCGGTTTACGGCATGGCGGTCGTGCTTGCGCCGGCGATGGGGCCGATTCTCGGCGGCTGGCTGACCGACAACTACGGCTGGCAGTGGATCTTCTACATCAATGTTCCCGTCAGCGTCATCGGGATGGTTCTTGTGAGAGCTTACGTTCAGGACCCGCCGTACCTGCGACGCGGCGTGCGGTCGATCGACTGGATCGGGATTGCACTGCTGACGATCTGCCTTACCGGGATGCAGATCGTTCTGGAACGCGGGCAGGAACAGAACTGGTTTGAGTCTCGCGCCATCGTCATCGGAACCGTCATCACCTTCATAGCCGCGATCGCGATGATTCTCTGGGAACTTCGTGCCTCGGACCCGGTTGTGCCGATTCGGTTGCTGCGGGATGTGCCGCTTTCGGTTGGATCACTGATGGGGCTGGTATTCGGCGTAGCGCTCTTTGGCACGACGTTCATCCTGCCGCAGTTTACCCAGGAACTTCTCGGATATTCTGCTTTTCAGGCGGGACTGATTCTGGCGCCGCGAGCACTGGCGCTGCTGCTGGTCATGCCGATTGCGGGTTGGGCATACCGGTACGTCGATGCGCGGTTGCTCGTGCTGCTGGGCCTGGGGATCATTGTCTGGTCGTATTATGACCTTTCACGGCTGTCACTGGATGCCGGGTTCTGGGTGATCGTGCCGGCGCTGCTGCTGATGGGCGCGGGCATGCCGTTTATGTTCGTGACCCTGAGCACGGTTGCCCTGAGCACGGTGCGGCGGCACGAGATGACCGCGGCTTCGAGTATTTACACCCTCGCCCGGCGGATCGGAGGGAATATCGGCTATGCGCTGGCGGCGACACTCGTCGTGCGCGGCACGCAGGTCCAGCGTGTGCACCTGGTCAATCGCGTGGGTGCGACGCCGCAGTATCAGGCGTTTCGAAGTCACGTTGTCCCGCTGCTCCATGGCCACGGGCTTCCGATGAGCGAGGCGGCCCATGCGGCGCTGGCGCTGGCTAACCGATTGGTGAACGAACAGGCCCGGATGCTGGCCTACAACGACCTGTCGCTCATATTCGGGCTGAGCTTTCTGATTGTTCTGCCCCTGGTGATCTTTCTGCCACGCCGCTCGAAGCGGGGGATGCCAAAGCCGATGCACTGATCGGGCTGTTGCGATGCACTTGCGCCGCCGGCCGCATGAGCGGTTGATCCCTGCTGGCGTTGCGCCAGAGTCCGATTTCGCTTCCCGATGTCGCTGCGGCGATCCAAGGGCGATTCTGGTCGACGATCGAGGCGATGCGGCTTTTGCGATGAGTTGAATGATGGAAATGGCTTCGCTACCATCGTTTCGCTTCGTAAGGGTTCGCGCGGCGTGCGCCCGCCGACGCATTACGCCTAGCGGAGCCATTGTTTGTCGCCGGAGTAGCTCAATGGCAGAGCACCGCTTTCGTAAAGCGGGGGTTGTGAGTTCGAATCTCACCTTCGGCTTTCACATCTAAATCGACCAAAAGCCCCAGTAATTCTGGGGTTGTTGGTGGGATTGGCCATCCGGATTTTTGTCACCAAAAAAGCTGCGACCTGAGAGGTTTTGTCCAATTTGTATCCAATTGGTTTCGCAACCCGCTGTAGACTAATGGCCGGTACAAGCGAAGGAGCTTATGAGCAATCGGCAGACGGCAACGCGAACGGTGGCTCAACACACCGCGACCGCCCGGCCAGGGCATATTCATCGTGGCCGAAGAGCAAAGCGCGCCACGCCGTTTTCATAACACTCTGGCCTCTGCGCAAGAGTTGGGATCTTACCGTCCATGAAGAGCAAACAAACCGTCTTGACGTGCCGGACCATTTCGCTGCTGCTGGCGGCTGCGGTCTGGCTGAACGCGGCGGGATGCCGCTCCGGACAGAGCCAGCCCCTAACTGTTCCGGATGCAGTACTAAGCCTGAACCATTTTATCGGCACGCCGCTGTCGGGCCCGATGGCGTCGACGATGCCCAGCACCCGTCCCAGTGATGTGCTGCTGGTGCGAGCAAGGATCCTGGCACTCGAGCACGTTCCGGACAATGCCCTTGATCCGCTGCCGGCCAGAGCGCGACTCATCGTTGTCACCAACAGTGGCATTCCCGTTCGGTCGGTCGCGAAGCTTTCGGCCGCCGCTCGGTTTGGCCTGGAAGCACAAGCTGTCACATTCAAGCGGATGCTGGGACAGCCAAAGGCGGTTGGACGCCTTACTGCACTGGGCGCGCCCGTAGGTGCCTTGCCTGTTGGCGTAACCGCGGTTTTTGAGGCATCCGAACCGCAGGGCGATCTCGCGCGCGGAGTTGCTGTCGAGGTCTTCCGCCCGCACGAGCTTTTGGGCGATTCAACACTGCGAATGGCGTTGACGATCTCGGACTACCTGCCTGCTCCACCATCGCGATCAGGGCAGCTGGAGGAATCCGAGGGTAGGATAGCGGAGCCAGCATCCTCGCAGGTCTTTCGGCACGAGACCGTCGTCCTGGACGATATAGCCTTTCAAAAGACACTTAGGGCGGCCTTCCTTGTCCCGTTTCGTTTTTCAGATTCCGCCGCACAAGCGATCGTGTTCTTGATCGACGTCTCGCCCGTTTCGCAAGATCAAGCCGACCTAGATGCGATGAAGAGATGCTGGCTTGACCTCCGGCAAGCGACTCAGCAGGCAGCGGATCGTCCACGTGTAGCAGACATCGGGACCGATGCTGAGTCCGGGCTTCAAAGCGCGATGCAGGCGCTTGCCGACCGGCGCACCCGGCGCCGGGCGATGGTCTTCCTTGCCAGCCAAAGCGATGCCCGCCTCTGCGGCGATATTGCTCTTGTCTGTGACGACGGCGCCCTGGGCACGCTTGCGGACCGCATTTCGAAGAGCACGGGCTCATCCCAATCGGTGCAGTCGTTCGGCTGGATGCTCGATCTTACCTCGCTTCGTCTGCTGAACGAGATGAATGCCAATGGGAAGCTGCCGCCCGAACTTGCGTCCGTCTTGATGCGTCACTGCGGTGAAGCCGGCCGACATGAGTCGTCGCTCGAGGAGGTTCTCAAGGGTCTGAGCTCGCGAAAAGATTTCAACAACCGGCTGATCGCAGAGAATCTGATCTTCCTTGAGGACAGCTCGCCCGCGTCCCGCGTCCGGGCTTTTGATTGGTTACGCGCAAAGGACCACGCACCTGCCGGTTACGATCCGCTCGCCTCGGAGAAAGAGCGTCGTGATGCATTGGACCGGGCGCTTGGCACTCAGGAGGGCCAGCCATGAGTGATGAAGCCACTGACAAGGCCTCCAAAAAGCGGGAACGTTCTCGCCGAAGGCGGCGCAGGCTTCTCCTCTTCGTCGGAATTGTTGTGATGCTGGCGATGGGTGCGCGGGCCGCTGTCGATCTCCTGCTTCCCACGGTTCTGCGCAAGGTGGCCGCCTCATACGGCCTTACGTGCAGCTATGAGCGCAGTGACCTGAACCTGCTCAGCGGCGATGCTGATCTATGGCATCTCAGCTTCAGCCCTAAAGTGGGCGGTCCGCCCGTTCTCAGCCTCGGCTACGTCAGCGGAAATATCTCGACCCTCGCGCTGCTGCGAGGACAGCTCAATATATGGCGGGTCGAGGCCGACGGCGTGGATGTTTTCCTGAAGCGTAATGCCGACGGAAGCATGCCGCTGCTCGATTCGTTCCTGGCCAGCAAGCGCAAAACTGCGTCATCCGGCCCGGCCCCGACGGCCACGAGCCGAAACATCGACCTGACTCCGCCGCTAAAGCTCGATGCATTTCGACTTTCACACCTCAGGGTCCATATCGAAGACGACAGCGTGGAACCGGTCTACAAAGGGACCTTCACGATGAACGTCCGTGTGTCCGATTTGGGGTCCCCAATCCGTCCGATCACCTTTGCACTGGACCTCTGGGGCGAGCCCGCGCTGGATCTGCTTCGGGTCGAAGGCAAGGGCAATGCGTCTGGCCGCAATCTCGACGCCAGTGTGCGGTTCACCCTTCGAGGGCTGCGCCTGGTTCCGATGCGGTCATATCTTGAGCAAGCCGGCTTTCGGCCCCTGGGCCAAACCATTAGCGCACAGGCCAGTGGGAAGCTCCAACTGCAGCCTTGCACCGCGCCCTCCAAAGCGATCTGCGGGAGCCTCGTGCTTCATGATGCATACCTCGGCACCGATGCCGCGGAGGCGGCCGCATGTAAGCGTATCGAGGTGAACGCCGATTCAATCGATTTTGACCGCGCGAGTATCGCACAGGTTCTCGTGGAGGGGGTACGGTTCAACACGGCAGCGAGTAAGGATCGCGCATTGCGCTTTGGGGGTGTGGAACTGGCAACAGCCGCCGGTAACCGTCCGACAACACGACCCATGGCACGGGCGGGCACAGATCAGTCAGCGCCCGCAACGCGCCCCCTGATGCCTTTCAATTATCCGATTTCGATAGCGCGGCTCAAGGTGAGGGATGTCCGGACGACGTTCGATGATCACTCGGTCACGCCAGCCGCACGGCTTGCTTTTGATGTGGACGATTTCACGGTCAGAAACATCGTCACCAATCCCCAACAGCATGCCAATGTGGTCACACTCGCCGCCCGAATGCACGCGCCCGGCGTTGCCAAGGCAATTCGCGTCGACGGTCAGGTCTGCCCGTTCGCACGGAAGAAAACGCTGCATCTGTCAATGAGTGCTGACGGTCTCGTTCCCCATGCACTTGCGCCGTATCTCCAGTCTGCAGGCCTTGAGTCGCAACTGCACGCCGGTCAATTCACGGCGGACATCGATGGCGAGGTGATGAAGCAGCCTGACGGACGTACCATCGCCGATGCCCACATTACCAAACTGCGTTTCGCCGACGGCGCAACGGACTTGCTGGCGATGAACGACGTTCAGATGCGCGGTGCGGGCTACGATGCAAAATCCGGCCTCATGCAGATCGATTCCATCGACATCTCCGGGCCCGGAATCCACGTTCATCGTGATGAGGCCGGACGCTTGTCAGTCCTCGGCCTCAGGACCATCAAGCGATCTGTCGATCCGCCACATGCGACATTCGATACCCCACCGGCACCCAAGGAGGATCATGAGATCGCTGTGCCTCGAATTCGTCTGGGGCGATTCACCTGGAAGGACTTGAGCCTCCATTTCGAAGACGACGCCGTTTCACCCCCGTCGAACGTCGGCATCGCCGATGCTGGCGTGGAGATTACTGACCTGCTCATCGGTTCCTCTGCCAAGGCTGATCAGGTTAAGCCTGGAAAACTCAAGGCGTGGTTGTCGGCGCCGGGGCTCATCAAGAGTGCATTGATCGAAGGTGCCATCGCCTCAAAGCCACACGGGATGTCAGTGGATGTGCATCTGGGTGCAACGGGCATCAGTGCAGATGCGCTCAAACCGTACTTGAAGAGTCTCGGCCTGGAGCCCGACCTCCACGACGGACGCGCTCAGGCACATGCCGAGATCAGTCTTTCGTCTGTGGGGAATGGCCTGGCTGCGTCACTGGCGCTGAACGACGTCCGCTACCTCGATGGCCAGACCGAACTCGCCGCGGTTGACCGAGTGCGGGTCAGCGACGTTCTCTTATCGCCTGATGAGCTATCGATTGGTGCCGTTCAGATTGACAGTCCGCGCGCCTCTATCTCGCGGGATGCTCATGGCCTGCTTTGCGCTGGGGGCATCAAGCTGGCATCGACAACTCAGCCAGTTCCCGAAACCGAGCCGGCGCCTGCGACACCTCGGCCTGCCACCGCACCGGTAGGTTTGCCATTTGTCGCGGTGCTCAAACAATTCCAACTGAACAATGCGGCCCTGAATTGGTCTGATGGCTTCGTGCGTGGAGGCGTGCACAGCTCAGCAGCCGTCTCCGCCGAGCTGGAAAACCTGACTGTTGGCCGGAAGGCTGGGCCGGCGCCCTTTAAGTTCACGCTGAGCGTGCCTGGATCGGTCGGCCAGCTTCAAGCGGCGGGTCATCTTATCACCTCGCCGAACACCGAGGGCATCGACATGCAGGTGACCGGACGCGGGATTCGGGCCGGCGTGCTGCAGCGATACCTTCCACCGGGCATCGGTGTTTCGCTGCACGATGGCCAAGTCCAAGCATCGGTTTCCGCCGCTATCTCGAAGAACCCTGAGGGTGGGCACAGTGCCAAGCTGATGGTTCAGAGCGTGAACTTCTCGGATAACGTCGGCGGCAATCCGACGCCGCTCTTGAAGCTGGGCGACTTTTCGGTTGTGGCCTCCCGTATCGATCCGCCAGCAGTCATTACGATTGACAAGGTGGCGCTCGTGGGACTTGAGACCGACATTCATCAGGACGCTGATGGCGTGACGCATGCATTGGGCGTCACGCTGAGTTCTGCGCCTCTGGCGCCTGAATCGCGTGAAATCGCGCCGCCTGCGACGGCGGTCGCGGCCACGGGGTCCGCAGTACCATCTACCATGCAACTCGTCGCCGCCGGCCGTCGTCCGCCGCCGCACATTACCCTCAACAAGCTTGACTTGAACGTCAGCCGGATTTCCGTGCATAACGACGCGTCGCCCGATGCAAAGCCTCTGACGCTCGCCAATCTCGACGTGCACAACGTTGGGCCCATTGATCTCGGTGGGCCGAATGCGGAATCGCAGCCACCGGCGACGATCCAGATAGCAGGTCGGATCGACCCTGTTATCGGTCGCTTCGTTGTGGATATGCAACTATCGCCTTTCGCGCACCAGCCCTCTGCGAGTGTGGACCTCACGGCAACGGGTATACGCGGCAACGGCTTGACGGAACTGTTCCCGTCGCTGAAGGATCGCATCGACGGTTCGGCCATGACGGATGGACGCTTCCACTCGCATCTGCAGTTGCACGGCCAGTTCCGACGCCGAGGACCCGCCGGTCCTGATTTCAAAGATCCCTTCGACCTTCGCCTCACGGTCCGCGGCACTGAGTTTCGCAACAGTCCGGATTCGCCCATTCTTGCCGGGCTGGAAAGCCTCCATGCCGATGCGATCCACGTCAATCCGGAGACAAGTGGCGTACGGATCAAAACGCTTGAGTTGACCAAGCCGATTGGCAACGTCTGGCGCGACCCTAAGGGTATCCATGCGCTGGGATTGACGTTGAAATTGCCGTCGTCCACCACGCAGCCGGCCGTTTCCCAACCTGCGGAGGCCCAGCGAGTTCGACCTTCGCAACCGATTGAATCCGGCCGCCAGCAAGCTTCGGGCGAGTTCCGGATCGATCGGCTACTGGTCAGCGGCCTGGACTTTCATTTTGAAGATCGAGCCGTGCAGCCTCCGATGATCGTGCCGCTCAATGGGCTCGACGTGGAGGTGCGCAACCTTTCGAATCGCTCGCTCACCGAGGATCGCCCGATTCGATTCAGCGCTCTGGTAACCAGCGGGACGTCGCCGTTGCCCAGCGTCAAGCCGGGCGCTTCGGAGACGGCAATTGACTCGCGCGAGCTGTTCAGTCAGATCGCGGCCAACGGCAACGTGTCGCTCTACCCGGAACTGAGGGGTTATACCAGAGCGTCGATCAACGGCTTTGAACTTGTCTCGCTGCGCGGGCTGGCACACGAGCAGCAGGTTACGCTGGGCAAGGGCGTGTTCGATGGTACGTTCGACTTGCGATTCCCGGGCGACGGAACGATCGACACGCAGTCAAAGCTTGTGTTCACCGACCTGAAGGTCTCCGAGCCGCCGAACGGGATCATCCAACGCACGCTGAAGCTCCCCGGAACGCTGGATGTGGCGATCAACGCGCTCCAGGATGCCGATGGATCAATCACGGTTCCACTGAACGTGTCCGTGAAACAAGGGCAACTGACCGGAGGCGCCATTGCCAGCGCGGCGGTCGGTGCTATCGCGAGCGTCGTCACCACGGCAGTCGCAAGCGCCCCGGTCAAACTTGCGGGCGGGATTGGGGACATTCTGACAGGAGCCAGGAAGGCGAGTTCGGGACAAGAGACGGTCATTCTCGCATTCGACCCAGGCGTCAGCGATCTCAGTGATCAGGCACGCCACACCCTGGATCGACTGGTCGTTCGTCTGCGTAAGGACAAGAACGCCCAGTTGATTCTCCGAAATGCCCTGAGTCAGGCTGATCTAGGGCGTGTGGAACTCCGTGCCAACCCGGATCGCGAGGCATGTGAACATCTCGCCTACCAGCTTCACAATCGCAAGATGGATCTCCTGGCCCGTCGCGCCGAATTGGCTGGCGTTGTGCAGGGAATCATTGCCTCGAGCGCATCGGCTGATCGCGTATCCGATGCGGTTGCCAGGCTTTGCGCGGTGGACCGCGAGATTGCTCAGAACGCCGATGCGCTGGATCGGGTTTATGACCTTCTTAGCCCCGGCGCCCAGCACCAGGCCGCGCGGCGTACCCGAGCTGCAAGCCTTGCATTGGCGCGCGATCGGGCCAACGCGATCCGGGATTTTCTACTCTCAGGCAATGTCCCTGAGGTGACCGAACGTGTGCATTCCGTCAACCCGAGCGCTACGGCGTCCAGCCCCAACGAAGGCGGTGGCACCGTCCTCGCGACCCTGATCACGAAGAAGAAGGGTTGATTGCGACTAGATCTATCGTCCGCTTGCTCGGCGCGGAATTGGCGGTGCGGGACAGTGCCGCGAGAGTTGCGGAGGAGGGCACGTCCGCTCTTCAGCGTGCTTCCGTGAGCTTCTTCTCAAGCTCGTCCAGCAGGGGAATCTGTGTCGCCTTAATCTTCCGTCGAGCCGCGTCGAGGGAGAAGAACTCCGCCCGGTCGATCTCGGGGAACGCGACCTGCTTGCCCGATTTCGGCGGCCATTCCATGGTGAAAGTATTGCTCCTGGCTGTCGCGGTGTCGAAATCACCCTCGATGGCCCAGGCGTGGACCAACTTTCCGCCCTTTTGGGTGATAGGACACAGCTGGATGAATTGGCCAGTGGGACGGAAGCCGATTTCTTCCTCGAACTCTCGCTGGGCCGTTGCCAGCAACTCCTCATCCGCATCAACTTCACCCTTCGGGATCGTCCAGAATCCCTCGTCCCTCTTCTGCCAGAACGGGCCGCCGGGATGAGCGAGAAGAACCTGCAACCCCTCGGCATGGCGGCGGTACAACAGCAGCCCAGCACTGATCCTTTGCATGACAGTATGTTACCACGTGCGGGGGCGAGCTACGCGCCGCTGTAAGCGCTTGCTCTTCTCGTCCGGCCTCCACGGATCAAGTACCGAAGCTGCATGCAATCGGGACGACGTGTCTCGAGCCATTTTGTTGCCGGATCAGCTCCAGAACTGGCAAATGCGTGCGGGCGTCTGGTGGCTCGGCGGGGAAGGCGTCTTCTGCGCGGTCACCGAGAATGGCTTGGGGCGAAAGCTTGGGTGAAGTAGCGTTTATTCTGAAAGCCGGATCACTATCATAGTCGCGTCCAACTGTGCGGGAGCCAATCGATGGAGCCACTTCAGCGGATCGTCTGCGACTGGTGCAACAGCCAAAGTCCTGCGGGAGCCACTTCATGCATCACCTGTGGTGCGCCTCTCGACGTTAAAGACCTGGTCAGCGATTCTGGATGGCGAGAAGCGCCGCGGCTGCGCGACATGTCCGAGCTGAAGTTCGGGGCAAGCACCTGCCAGGTGGAAGGGGAGATCGTGCCGGTTGCGGAGATTGCCCTTGGGGGAAGCGATGCGATCTTCTTCGAGCATCATGTTCTGTTGTGGAAAGATGATTCGGTGCGGATGGATGTGATGCCGTTGAAGGGGGGGATCAAGCGGGCGCTGGCGGGGATGCCGTTCGTGGTTTCGATTGCTTCAGGCCAGGGGCGGGTGGCGTTTTCGCGATGCCAATGGCGAGCTCGTCGTTCTGCCGCTGCATCCGGGGATAGAGATGGACGTGCGTGAGCACGCGTTTCTGCTGTGCTCGCACACGATCGAGTATTCGTACACGCGCGTGAAGGGGTTGCGGAACATCCTCTTCGGCGGCCAGGGGATGTTCATTGATCGGTTTGTTGCCCGTAACGCGGCGGGACTGCTGATTCTGCATGGATATGGCAATGTGTTTGAGCGGCGATTGGCCGCGGGCGAGAGTGTGCTGCTGGAGCCGGGAGCGCTTCTGTACAAGGATGGTTCGGTCACGATGAATCTCGAGCCGCAGAAGCTGACCACGGGATTCTTCGGGGGCGTGGGAATGAACCTGGTGCGAATGACGGGGCCGGGAAGGCTGGGAATCCAGTCCATGTATCATCACCATCATACGGAATAGCGCCATGCCGGATTCTTCGACGCCCACACCCAGTACAGAATCGCGCGCATACCGCTGCCGCTGGTGCGGCAGTGCAAGCGATGCGAGCGCCCTGAGCTGCCCCCGCTGTGGGGCACCCGTGGATGTCCGAGCGGCAACGACCCAGTCGGGCTGGAGCGAACTGCCGGCCATCAGGGACATGGCGAAGATCCAGTTCGGCCAGTCGATCTGCCAGATCGAGGGCAAATACGTGCCTGTGGCCGACTTCAAGCTGGCAGGGGAGGATGGGGTTTACTCTGCGCATCATCTGCTGCTGTGGAAGGATGCGCAGGTTCAGGTCAGCAGGATGCCTTTAGCCAGGGCCTGGAAGCGGTTGTTTGCGGGCATGCCGCTGGTGATGACGCAGGCGAAAGGGCCGGGACGGATCGCATTTTCCAAAGATGCACCGGGCGAAATGATCGCGGTGCCGCTGAATGCCGGCCAGTCGATCGATGTGCGGGAGCACGTTTTCCTGGTTGCCACGAACCAGATTGCGTACGACTGGTTTGCAACAAACATCTGGTTCACCACGCGCGATGGTAATAGCAACGAGACGCACTACCCGATCGGCATGTTCATGGATCGCTTTGCCGCCGAATCACAGCCGGGGTTGTTGCTCTTGCATGGCCATGGAAATGTCTTTGTTCGGCATTTGGAGGCGAGGCAGCACATCTCAATTAAACCGACCGCACTGCTCTTTAAGGACCCCGGCGTCAGGATGAATTTGCATCTGGAGTATCCGGGTGGAACGGGATCGTTTACCGGGTGGGGAAACTGGTCGACACGGTACGTCTGGCTGCGTTTGCATGGTCCGGGACGCGTGGCGGTACAGTCGCATTTTGAGCCGATGGAAGATCCGGGCCACCCGATCGGGCGGAGCGAACCGCTTGCGACACAACGCCGGTGGTGAAGTCGCGGCCAGGGGAGCGTCTGCGGGCGATGTGCGGATTGCCGACGGGCGGAAGACCCAGCCAACCGATCGGTCTGCCTTTTAAGTCGACGGTATCCACCCCTACCGAAGCCGGAGGTAACTTCACGTACGTACACAGTACACTTGTCTTTTCGCGGACGGCGATCGGACGCTGCGGCGGGAGCAAATCCACAGCGGGGAATCCGACGTTCCAGGAAGTTTTTTGGGCCTGTTTTTGAACCCGTTTCGCGTTTTGATCCGTTCAGTCAATTGAGTGGGCTGAAATTGTCGATGGGAGCGCCTTCATGCAGAAGCTCGCGGCTACGGGATTGATGCTCGTGGGAATGACAATACTGGCGGGATGTGCCACGAGCGAACAGCCGCCGGAGTTTGGCTGGGAGGGTTCAGTGGCTTTGGCCACGTCCGGCTCACGTACCGATTCGACCATGCCTTTGCAGAGCCAGGCAACTGAACTGAGCATTTCCGCCGACGCCGGTCCTGAAGACTACGTTCGGATCGCGCTGGAGCGCAATCCCGGTATCGCGGCGGCAGAGCGCCGGGTTGAAGGTCTTAAAGCGCGTATCCCGCAAGTCACCAGCCTGGACGATCCCATGCTTCAGGTTGCCCCGGTGGGCGAGATGGCGGAGACGGCGGCAGGGCAGGTGGGTGTCATGAGCAGCATCAGTCAGAAGTTTCCCTTCTTTGGAAAGCTCGACACACGCGGCCGGATCGCGCAGCAGGATGTCGCGATGGCGATGCAGGATCTGGAGCAGACCAAGCTGAGCGTCATTGCGGATACGCGGCGGGCCTATTGGAGCTATTACTTCGCAGCGCAGGCGATCAGGGTGACCGGCCAGACGCGGGAACTGCTCCGACAGTTCCAGCAGATCGCCGATGCCCGCTTTCCGCGGGAACCGCCAGCCAGTCGGATGTGCTTCGAGCCAGCACCGAACTGAGCAACCTCGACAATGAGCTGATCACGCTCCATCAGCGAGAGGCGACCGCCGTTGCGATGCTCAACAATCTGATGGATCGACCGGTGACGGCGCCGCTGCCGCAGCCGAAGCAAGCGAAGCTGGCGCCGATTGCACTTCGGCTGCAAACTCTGCTGGCCGAGGCGTCGCAGGCGAATCCCGAACTGGGACGCATACGCGATCGGATTGAGGCGGAGCACTATCGCCAGAGGTTGGCCAAGCTCTCGTATTTTCCGGATGTGACCGTCGGCCTCACCTACAATTTCGTCGACGACCGGGGGCTCTCCATGGCGGCCAATGGCAAGGACCAATGGTGGGTTGGCTTTGGGATCAATATTCCGGTCTGGTTTGACAAGTATCGAGCGGCCGAGCGCGAGGCGTTACGCAGCCGGCAGGCGGCGATCGCCGACCTGGGGGCGGCGGAAAACCGTACTGCGTTTCGGGTGCAGGATGCGCTGGTCCGGGTCGACACGCAGCAGCGGCTGGTGCAGCTGTTTCGGGACGTGATTGTCCCGCAGGCCAAACAGACAGTGGATGCTTCGAAGGCGGGGTATCAGGCTGGCAATGTGGATTTCCTGACGCTGATCGACAATTGGCGCAAGCTCCTAAACTACGAGCTGATGTACCACCAGAATCTGGCGGAACTGGAGAAGGATTTTGCGGAGCTGGAACAGGTGGTCGGCCGCGACGTGCCACGTCTGGCCTCTGCGGCGACAACAGAACCGGCAACGATGCCCACGACCGAGCCTTCGGCGGCTCAATAGGGGAGTTTGACCATGCATGATCACAAACAGAGTTCGACACAGCCAACTGCTTCAACGGACAGCCAGCCGGATCTTGAGACGACGGCGGTTGAGCGGCCGGCGAGTCCCAAGCCGCCACGGGGACCGAGTACCCGCACGCTCGTGATCGTGCTCGTCACGTTTGTGATCGCTTTGGCGCTCGGCACTGCATTTGGCAGCCGCGTCTGGCATGGTGCAGGCAGAGCCTGGGACAGCATCTTCTTCCACGGCACTTCAGGCGAGGCATCAGCGACAAAGCAATATTACACCTGCGGCATGCACCCCTGGGTGATCCTGCCCAGGCCGGGCAACTGCCCGATCTGCGGGATGAAGCTGGTTCCCCTGAACATCAACAAGTTCACAGGCGACGTACAGATCAATCCTGTGGTGGTGCAGAATATCGGCGTGCGCGTGCAGCCGGTTCGCACGGGACCGCTTGTGAAAACGATACGGACCGTCGGTACGGTTGATTACGCGGAGCCGCTGCTCAGTGACGTAAATACCAAGGTCGGAGGGTGGATCGAGAAGCTCTACGTCAACGAGACCGGCCAGGAGGTGACGGCGGGCGACAAGCTCTTCGATCTTTATTCGCCCGAACTTTACGCCGCGCAGGAAGAATATCTGCTGGCCTACCGCAACCAGGGAAAGATCGGCGCCAATTTCGTGCCGGATGCGGCCAAGAACAACAAGGAACTGTTGGATTCGACGCGCACGAAGCTGGAGTATTTCGACATCACTCCCCGGCAGATCAAGGCGCTGGAGCATGCGGGCAAGCCCTCGAAGACCATGACAATTCGCGCGCCGCAGAGCGGCGTGGTCATCCAGAAGCACGCCTTTGAGGGGATGAAGATCAACCCCGGCACGCTCTTGTACCGCATCGCCGACCTGTCGAAGGTCTGGGTGATGGCGACGGTGTACGAATACCAATTGCCCTACGTGCAGGTCGGCCAGAATGCGGTGATGACGCTTTCCTACCTTCCTGGGGAGAAGTTCGAAGGCAAGGTCGTCTACATCTATCCGTACCTGAACGAGAAGGTCCGCGAGGCGAAAGTTCGCCTGGAGTTCGAGAATCCCAAGGGGCTGCTCAAGCCCGGCATGTTCGCCAACGTGGAACTCAAGAACGAACTGGCGAAGGACCGCGTGCTGGCGCCCCGCTCGGCGATCATCGACACCGGCACACGTAGCGTGGCGTTTGTCAGCCTGGGCGAAGGACGGTTTGAGCCTCGCAATGTGCAGACCGGCATCGAGACCGAAGACGGCATGGTCGAGGTGCTGGATGGGCTCAAGCCCGGCGAGATGGTGGTCACCAGCGGCGAATTTCTCCTCGATTCCGAGGCCCGCATCCGCGAGGCGCTGGCCAAGATGATCAAGGGCAATCTGGCGGTGAATCAGAAGGTGGCCGCCGCCGTGGAAGGCACGAGCGAACTGAAGTCGCTGCCGGAGAATATGCAGACCCAGCTTGCGCAGGTACTTGATGGCTATCTCGCGATCGGGCAGAAACTCGTCGCCGATTCGACAAGCGGCATCGCGGAGCCCGCGCGGAAGATCGCCGAAAGCGTCGATCAGATGCTTAATACGGCCATTCCGACTCAGCCACATTTCTGGCACCAGCACGAAGAGGCGGCGGCTATCCGTGGCAAGGCGATCGAGATCATTCAAGCCAAAACGCTGGATGAAGCGCGGCTGAAATACGCCGACCTGAGCGTCGCGCTTTCGAAATTGCTCCACGCCACCGGCGTGCCGCCGACCTTCGGCAAGGAAGTGGATGAGCTGCATTGCCCCATGTATCAGGAAGGCCAGGGCGGAAGCATCTGGTTGCAACTGCCAGGCGCGGTGCAGAACCCCTTCTTTGGAACCAAGATGCCAAACTGCTTCGACCGCCGGCAAGCGCTGCCGGTGACCGGCCAGTCATCCACCAACACTCAATCCGGACCGGCAACCCAGCCGGCCAACTCTTGAGAGGAGCCTCGCAATGAATGCATTGAAGCTGTCGGTTATTCTGGCCTTGGCCGCGCCCGTGGGATTTGTAACTGCAACCGCACCGGCCGCGACGCCTGCAGGCGTGACGCAAACGGCGGCGAACCAGCCCGCCGTTCAGGTTTCCGCCCAAAATCAGGAGCACCTTGACGAGCTGACCAAGGCCTACCTGTCCGCGCAGCGCCTGCTGGTGCAGGACAAGTTCGACGGCGTGGCCGGTGATTTCGCGAAGATCCGAAGCCAGGCGAAGGATCTCGCTCGTTCAGATGACCCGGCTCTGGCCAAGTTGGCGCAGGCGGTTGCTGGCGTCGTCGGCCAGGAGCCAAAGGATCTCACGGAAGCGCGCACGCAGCTTCAAGAAGATCTCCAGTGCCGTCTTCGATCTACTCAAGATCGCTCCGCCCAGCACTGCGGTCGCAAGCGCCGTGTATCAGATGTACTGCCCGATGGCCAAGGCTGATTGGCTTCAGGACTCGAAGGAAGTGGCTAACCCCTATCTGGGCCAGGACATGCCCAGCTGCGGAACGCTTCGGCACACGATCCAAGGCAAAAGCAACTAGCGCGTCTGGAATTCGAAAATGATTGCCAAGCTGATCAGCCTGTGCATCCGCAACCGCGGCATGGTCCTGCTGCTGACGCTATTCCTCATCGCCGCGGGCATCTGGTCGGCGTATCACATCAACGTGGACGCCATCCCCGACCTGTCCGATGTGGAGGTCATCATCCGCACGGAATACCCCGGCCAGGCGCCGCAGATCGTCGAGGATCAGGTCACCTATCCGTTGACCACGTCGATGCTGGCGGTGCCTTACGCCAAGGTGGTGCGCGGCTACAGCATGTTCGGCACGAGCTTCGTGTACATCATTTTCGAGGACGGGACGGACCTGTACTGGGCGCGCAGCCGCGTGCTGGAGCAACTCAGCTTCGTGGCCGGCAAGCTGCCGCCGGGCGTCACGCCGCAGATCGGCCCGGACGCCACGGGCGTCGGATGGGTGTACGAATATGCGCTGAAAACGGGGCCCTATTGCCCCGATCACCCCAATGGAGCCTGGCACGATCCAAAAACAGACAAGTGGTATGCCAGCCCGGACGATGCCCCATCCGATCGCGGCGTTCGCCAGCGCCTCGTGCATCACCGGATCTTCCAGAAGAGCAGGACCGTCTATGCCGACTTCGTGGACAACCGGCGCTACGACCGCATTGAAGACGCTCCGCCGGAGGTGCGCGGCCGGCTCAAGCCCATTCAACTGGTCAAGGGATTTGACCGCTGCCCGCTGGACGGTAAGCCCCTGAAGCAGCCGAACCTGAATCTGGCCGATCTCCGCAGCATCCAGGACTGGTATTTGCGCTATGAGCTGACCGCGGTGGACGGCGTCAGCGAAGTGGCCTCGCTGGGCGGCTTCGTCAAGCAGTACCAGGTGGTGGTCGATCCGGTGAAGCTGCTGGCCTACAACATGCCGCTTCACAAGGTGAAGATGGCGATCCAGCGCTCCAACCTGGACGTTGGCGGCCGCCTGATCGAGCAGAGCGAAACCGAGTACATGGTGCGCGGTATCGGTTACCTGGGGGAACTCAGTGACCAGGAAATCGCCGCTGCCCGCAAGGCCGGCAAGAGCCTCGACGAAGTACGGTCGCAGAAGGCGCTGGAGCAGTTGCGGAAGATCTCACTGGGGGCCAACGAGGATGGCTCGCCGATCTACCTCAGCGATGTGGCGCTGGTGCGCCTGGGCCCGGAGATCCGCCGCGGCGTAGCGGACTGGAACGGCAAGGGCGAGACCGTTGGTGGGATCATCGTCATGCGCTTCGGCCAGAATGCGCGCAAGACCATCGACAACGTCAAGGCCAAGCTCGCGGAACTGGAAAAGGGCCTGCCGCCCGGCGTGGAAATCGAAACCGCCTATGACCGCAGCGATCTGATCGACCGCGCAGTCCACACGCTGAACCACACGCTGATCGAAGAAATCACCATCGTCTCACTGGTCTGCATCCTGTTCCTGCTGCATGCCCGCAGCGCTCTGGTCGCGGCGTTTGTGCTGCCCACCGGCGTACTGGCCACCGTGGCGACGATGAACCTGCTGCACATCAGCGCCAACATCATGAGCCTGGGCGGAATCGCCATCTCCATCGGCGTGATGGTGGACAGCGCGATCATCATGGTCGAAAACGCCCACAAGCATTTCGAACTGGAAAAACTGCGCCAGGCCGGCGGCGGCACTGCGCGTTCGCATGCCGAGGTCATCACCGACGCCGCCAAGGAAGTCGGGCCGAGCCTCTTCTTCGCGCTGTTGATCATCGTCGTCAGCTTTCTGCCGATTTTCGTGCTTGGCGAGCAGGCAGGGCGAATGTTCAAGCCCCTGGCGTACACCAAGTCGTTTGCGATGGCGTGGGGTGCGATTCTGGCGGTGACGATCATCCCGCTCTTGATGGTCTACTTCATCCGCGAGCGTGTCCTGCCGCGCACGATGTCGCTGGGCAGGCAACTGGCGATCTACCTCGGCATCATTGCCCTGCCGGCGGCCGTGCTGGCGTTGATGCCCCTGCCGAACTTTCATGCTTATCGCTGGTGGCTGGTGATCGGCTGGATCGTGCTCAGCGCGCTGGTCGTTCTGCCGCAGAACATCCCCTCGGAGCACCGCAATCCGCTCAGCCGCCTGCTTGAAGCGATCTACAATCCGTTTTTCAACTTCGTGATGCACTACAAAGGTCTGACCCTGGTCGCCTCGGCGATTCTGGTGGCAATCACGATCATTCCCTTGTCGCAATTGGGCAGCGAATTCATGCCGCCGCTGCAAGAGGGCGACCTGCTCTACATGCCGACCACCGATCCGGGCATCAGCATCGACAAGGCACGCGAGCTGCTTCAGCAGACGGATGCCATGATCAAGCAGTTCCCCGAAGTCAAAAGCGTTTTCGGCAAGGCCGGCCGCGCGGATACGGCAACCGATCCGGCACCGCCGAGCATGTTCGAGACGGTCATCACGCTCCGGCGCGACAAGAGCAAATGGCGTCAGGTGCCGGTGGAGCGCTTTTACAGCGATTGGCCGCACTGGCTGGCATGGCTGCCCAGTCACATCTGGAAGCCTATCCGGCCGATCACCACCAACGAGCTGATTTACGGCTACAAGCTGCCAGGCGGGAAACATGTTCCCGGCCTGAACGAGGTCGTACAGATTCCCGGCCTGACCAATGCCTGGACCATGCCGATCAAGACCCGCATCGACATGCTTTCGACCGGCATCAAGACGCCGGTGGGAATCAAGGTCATGGGTCCTGACCTGGCGATGCTGTCGAAGCTCTCCAATGAGATCGCCACCGTGATCAAGACGGATGCCGGCACCGCTACCTATACCACCAGCGCCTTCGCCGAAAAAGCCGTTGGCGGCAACTACTTCGACATCGAGATCAACCGCGGCGAGATCGCCCGTTACGGCCTGGCTGTGGGTGATGTGCAGGATGTGATCACCAGCGCCATGGGCGGCATGAATGTGACCCAGACGGTTGAAGGCCTGGAGCGCTATCCCGTTAACGTGCGCTATCCGGCCGAGTTGCGTGACAACATGGATGCCCTGAAGCAGACCCTGGTGCCGACGCCTTCGGGGGCGCAGGTGCCGCTGAGCCAACTGGCATCGTTCGTGATCCACAAGGGCCCGCCCATGATCAAGAGCGAGAACGCCCGCTTGACCAGTTGGGTGTATGTGGACATCTCCGGCCTCGATGTGGGCACCTACGTCACCCGCGCTCAGCAGGCGGTGGCGGCGAAAGTGAAGCTGCCGACGGGTTACAGCATCGTCTGGTCCGGTCAGTACGAATACATGCAGGCCGCCCGCGCCAAGCTGATGGTGGCGATGCCCATGGCCTTGATCCTGATCGTCCTGCTGCTCTACGTCTCAACCCAGAGCTGGTGGCAGACCATCGTCATCATCAGCACCGTGTTGTTCTTCGCTCCGATCGGATCGATCTGGCTGCTGTGGGCGATGAATTACAACCTGTCGCTGGCGGTGGGCGTGGGCATGATCGCGCTCGCGGGACTCTCGGCCGAGACCGGCATCGTGATGATGCTCTACCTGGACACCAGCTTCGAACGCTTCAAATCCGAGGGCCGCATGCGCAACGCTGATGACCTGTGGTTTGCGGTGCATGATGGGGCGGTCAAGCGCATCCGGCCCAAGACGATGACCGTGATGGCCGCCGGCATGGGCCTGGTGCCGCTGCTCTGGGCCACGGGCGCCGGGGCCGACACCATGCGGCGGCTGGCGGCACCGATGATCGGTGGTCTGGGAACGAGCTTCATCCTGGAACTGCTGATCTATCCCATCCTGTTCTACATCGTCAAACGCATCGCCATGAGGCAGCAGTTCCAACAATATCAGCCCGCTGCCCAGCCAGCATTGTTAGTGAAGGCGTGATACGGCTTTTACGTGTATTGTCGGGCGCCAGGTTTGGCGGCCCCGCTCGCGGGGCGCTTCCCCGCGCCTGCCATTTAGGGGAAGTCCGGATGACCTGAACTGGCTGAAAATTGCGATGGCGACCCGCAAGGCTGACATTTTGACGCGGTCGGGTTTGCACGGTGTAGGTACGGTTTGAGTACGGTGTGGGTCGGAGCTTTTGCACAAGCGGATGTAAATATGATGTCAATATGTCGTAGTGGTTCTGCCGCGCCGTTTCTTTGGAAATTGGCGGCAGATGGGGTCGGCGAAGCGGCGGGTTGCGGGGGCGCAAAGGCTACTTTGGTGTCATGTGCATCCGTGTAAGGCCTCCTAGCACTACAGCGCTAAGCTGGCGATTTCAGTCCAGAATTGCGGTCAACACGTGAGTAGACAAGGACTTACCAACGATCCAGCACTGAAGTGCCAAAAAGGCCCCTCTGGCCGCTTTGCCGGTGCGGCAAATTGTCATGTTCGGACCACCAAGTCGTCAGAAGGGGCAAAAACCGGGTACTGGGAGGGGTGGGGAGGGAACGGTACTACAACGGTGAGAGTACGGTGTGGGTCGGGAGGAGATTTGGTGCAACTTGGGATCGGAATGTCCTCTGATGGGATGCTTCTTCACAAACGGGCTCTTAGCACAGCGTTCAAGGCGTTGCCGAAGCGACCGGGAGGCCCTGCAGGGCTTGCGGCGAGTCAGCGCTGTCAGGGCGCCTCGATGGTGCGGGAGAGGGTTCTGTCAGAAGCATGCGGTCCTTTAACTCTACATCCCGGCGTCGGCGATTGGCGGCTAGAAACGGTGAGCAAAAACATGAGCGGATAAGGACTTAAGAAGGATCCGGCGCTGTCGTGTTAGCTGGATGGGGGCAGGGAGCAAGGATCAGGTCTGTATTGCGCCTTGTGATTCATGCGCGCACGGGCAAACCATCCGAAAGCGACCGAGCATGCATCCGTCCGGCCCACATGCCTTAATCCCGATCCGTATCAGTACGGTGTAACCCGGCAGCATGCCGGATGGCGATATCCACCGTAGGGGGATGGGGAATTCATTCGCCGTGAATCTCGCCGAGCTTATTGGCAAGGAGCCTGGCACGGCGCTCGGCGGCGTCGTCGAGCCAGCGGCTGAGCTGGTCGCGTTCGTCGCGCTCGAGCATCCCGAGCAATTGGTCCAGCTTTTCGCGCAGGCGCTGGAGGGAGGCGGCGACGTTGTCGCGGTTGTCGCAGAGGATGTCGCGCCAGAGGCCACCCTCTCCGCCGGCCACGCGCGTGGTGTCGAGGAATCCCATGCCGGCCAGCGGGAGCGCTTCATCAGATTGCATGGCAATCAGCGCCGAGGCGACGACGTGGGGGAGATGGCTGATGTCGCAGACCAGGCGGTCGTGGTCATCGGGTGCGAGGCGGACGGTCTTCATCCCCAGCAGTTGCCAGAATTCGTCCACGGATCCAAGCGCTGAAGGATCGGTTTGAGCGGTGGGGGTGAGGATGCAGCGGGCGCCGCGAAAGAGATCGGTGCGGGCGAATTCGACGCCACGCTTTTCGCTGCCGGCCATGGGATGGCTTCCGACGAAGTGGGCCGAGGGCGGCAGAACCGTCTCGGCGGCACGGACGACGGAGCGCTTGGTGGAGCCGACGTCGGTGATAATGGCGTCGCCCGTCAGGGCAGGGGCGATCTGTCGGAGCAGTGATTCGAAGAGCCCGACCGGCGTGCAGAGGATGACCCAGTCGGCACCTTCGACGCTCCTGGCAGGGGACTCGAATGCTTCATCGATCGCGCCCAGCTCGAGGGCATGGTCGAGGGTGGATCGGCGGTGTCCGTAGCCGATGATGCGGCAGTCGATGCCCGCCGACTTGACGGCGAGGCCGATCGAGCCGCCGAGCAGACCCACGCCCATGATGACCAGTCGCCTGGGTGTCACGCCTCCTGAAGGTACTGGCGCGGATCAGAACCGGCAAGAAAACACCTGCTCCAGGCTCGTTCAAGGCGGGTTCGATCGTGTGCTATACTCTTGTGATGAATGACACTTCGCAGCCCGGGCGTGATCTGCCACCCGAGACGATGGAGCATTGGGAGGAGTTTTTGCAGGAGCGCTATCCCACGCAATCGGCCGATCCCAGGGCACCGAACTTCGCTCCCAGGAAAGCGGCCAATGCGTTTCGCGATTATCGAAAGGAAGCCAGGCCCAGCGTCAAGGCGTTCTATCGGCTCAATCACGCGAACCAGACCTATGACTTCGTGCAGCAGAAGAAGAGGGAGTTTCTTTCCCTCGATCGCAGGCAGATGGGGATCTGGGAGGCGATGGAGTATCTGAACACGCTGGTGGATGACTCGGATCCGGATACGGATCTGACGCAGATCGAGCACCTCTTACAGGCGGCGGAGACGGCGCGGGCGGACGGCCAGCCGCGCTGGTTGATCCTGACGGCGTTGATCCACGATCTGGGCAAGATCCTCTGCCTCTGGGGCGAAGAGCAGTGGGCGGTCGTCGGCGACACCTTCCCCGTCGGCTGCAAGTACTCCGACAAAGTCGTCTTCCCCGAATTCTTCGAGCTCAATCCCGATTTTCGCAATCCAGCCTACCAGACCGAAAACGGCGTCTACGAGCCGGGCTGCGGCTTGGGCAACGTGCACATTTCCTGGGGACATGACGAGTATCTGTACAACGTCGTGAAGAATTACCTGCCGGACGAAGCGCTTTATCCGATCCGGTATCACTCATTTTACGCAGCGCATCGCGAAGGCGCTTACCAGCACCTGATGAACGACAAGGACAAAAAGATGTTCGCCTGGGTGCGGCGGTTCAATCCCTACGACCTCTACTCGAAGGCGGAAGCGAAACCGCAGGTCAAAGAGCTCAAGCCGTTCTATCAGGAATTGATCGCGGAATACTTCCCCGACAAGCTGAAGTGGTGATCGAAGGTCTCACCAGCCGCCTCCGCCACCCCCGCCTCCGCCCCCGCCGGAACTGCCGCCACCCCCGCCACTGGAGCCAGGAGTGGTGGAGGCGGAACTGATCGCCGATGAAAGGCCGGAGCAAAAACCGTCGCCAAAGCTGTTGAAGGTTTGGTAAGGGCCGTGATACCAGGCCGGCGATTGCGGCGCGGTGCCCGCGCCGGCCAGGGCATGCTCGAACTGAGTGCTCCAGTTCTTTTCCACGCCCAGCGCAACGGCATAAGGAAGATACCGGTCAAACACATCGCTGGATGGGGCAATGCCCGGCCGATCCGGCGCGTTGCACGGATACTCGCGGAACTGCTTGATCTGGCTGCGCAGGTCCTGACCGCGCCGCGTGGGCCGCTTGAGCAGACGGAAGAACAACAGGTTGACGATGATGATGGCGAGGATAGTGGCGATCGACCATGGACCGACGACGCCGCTCAGCATGAACATGCCGAAGCCCACGCCGGCTCCCGCGATCCCCAGGGTGAAAAGCATCGGGATGAATTTGCCGATGTCGAGCGCACGCAGCGCTTCGGCGCCGTTCCAGCCGGCGGCACCGGCGACCACCGTCCACGGCGTCAGCCAGACCAGCAGAAAAATCGCAGCGGCCGACGACCACAATGTCGCCGCCACAATCGCCAAAAGGCTCAGCACCGCTCCCATCGCAACCCATCGCCCGTTGTTGACGAAGTAATCGCCAAGGTAGCGGTTCTTAAAGAGCTTCTTGAGGTCCTTCGCCGCGTTCTGGAAGTGAGCGTGGTTGCCCTGGGCAACGCGAAGCTCGTCGCGACCGTTCAGCAGATGCTGATCGAGAATCTTCGCCTCATCACTCATGTCCGTCGGCTGGGGATTGTTCCGGCGGCGGAGAACATAGCCGCGTTCGTCCTGCTCGATCTCGATGAATCCGCCGGCCGCCAGATCAAGAATTCCGGCGGTCAGGCATTGCTGATCCCAGCCCATGTGCCAGAGGTAGTGCGCCGCCGCTGCCGAGACATCCGCCGGAGGTTTGAAAACGGGACGAACAAGCTGATCCGGCGGGTCGCGCCCGACCAGCAGCCAGGCGAGCGCGTAGAAGCCAAACACCGCCAGCAGGCCGAGAAGAAGTACAGCAACACTGCGATTGTCTCCGATCAGACGCTGCAAGCCTGTAGGGGCGTGGGATGTGACGATTCCCTCGGGGAACTCAACGACGATCGTCAACCCTTCGTGAGATGCCAGCGGCTTGGTGGTGACAAAGCAACTGCTGCGGTCGTCGGCAGTCCAGAAGCGGAAATCCTGCAGCTTCGCGCCAGCCGGACCGGTATAGCCCAGCATACGTGTGGCCCGGGCGCCCTGGGGAGCAGAACGGTTGCCGAGGCCTGTTTGATGGGAAAATCCCAGCCATTGCCCGTGACGTTCCAGTAAAGTTCATCGTGGTCAGGGAAGAAGCCCAGTTGCCGGTCCGTCCGATAAACGAGGTCATAGACGTGGCGGCCCATGCTGACCAGGGCATTGGGATTGCCCATGCGAATGCGGACGCCGCTGTGGTGCGGCTCGACGTTGTAGTGGCCCGGATGTCCGTCAATCGTGACCGCCTCGACCTGGAAGCCGACGACGCGTTTGAGCCCCCAGGGGCCGGGGTAGGAGGTCGGAAAGTCGCGATAGATGCCGTGCTTGATCTTCTGATGCCTCGCGTTGACGGAAATGGTCTCGCGCACAAGGAGCGAGCAATCGGGGTTGACCTGGACGCGGCTGTCGTATTGAAGGATTTGCTCCGCTTCGTTGCCCAACGCATTCGCCGCGATTGCGGGCCGGCGCTGCCCAGCACACAGGTTGCTCAGCAGCAGGAGAGCAACCAACCCCGCCAGAAGATGCTTCATGCATCTATATTTATCCGAACCAGAGGCAGAATTGCAGTCTCCCCGGTTCAGCACCCGCGGCGCCGGCGGTGCTCGACCATCATGCAGCGGTCCTGGACGAAGTCGATGCCGGCGGACTGCGCGAGTTTTTCGGCTTCGGCGCTGCGGATGCCCGCTTGCAGCCAAATGCCCCTGGCATGCACGGCGATCGCCTGGCGCACCACATCGGGGCAGAAGAGGGCGCGGCGGAAGACTTCCACCAGATCGATTTCGCCGGGAACTTCTGCGAGGCTGGGATAGCAGACTTCACCGAATACCGTTGGGTGGTTTGGGTTGACCGGGATGATCTCGTACCCGTGGTCGCGCAAGTACGCCGGGACGTAATGCGAGGGTTTCATGGCGTCGGTGCTGGCGCCGACGACGGCGATGCGATGGCCATTGAGCAGCCGTTCGATGATCTGCGACTCCTCTTCGCCCGGGGGGGTTGGGAGGGGACAGGCCTGGTCGGTCATGGAAGCCTCCGTTTCGAAGATGGTATGCTCACTGCTACAATTGCCCTGCAATGGCCAAGCGCGATTACTACGAAATTCTTGGAATCGGTAGAAATGCCTCCGCTGATGAGATCAAGAAGGCTCATCGGAAACTGGTTCGCAAGTATCACCCGGATGCGAACAAGAATAATCCGCAGGCGGTGGAAAAATTTCAGGAGGTCCAGGAAGCCTACGACGTGTTGTCGGACCCCCAGAAGAAGCGCAATTACGATCAGTTCGGTCATGCCGGTGTAGGCGGGATGCCCGGGGGCGGAGCACCGGGCGGGGCGGCGTACGATGCGTTTCGGCGCAGTCAGCAGAGGCCGGGGGGGTATTCGCATCAGTGGAAGTCTTCGCCGGGGGTTGATGTTGAGGATTTTGACCTCAGCGACTTTGGCGACGTGTTCGAACAACTGTTTGGCGCCCGCGGCGGGCAGGGCGGGGCAACGGCAGGCCGCGCCGCGCCCGGCGGATTTCGACAGGCCCGGGCGCGGACCCAGCCGCGCGCGGTCAGGACGTTGAGCATACGGTTACGCTGAGCTTCGAGCAGGCGGCCCGGGGGACGACGCTGCCGCTTCAGATCAGCCGCGATGGAAAGCTTGAGACGATCGATGTGAAAGTTCCTGCGGGCGTGAAAGACGGAAGCCGCGTGCGGATCCGCGGAAAGGGTCAGCAGAGTGCCGGCGGCGAGCCGGGGGATCTTTACATTATCACGCGGGTCCAGCCCCACCCGTACTTTCGTCGCGAAGGTCTGGACATACTTCTCGACGTGCCGATCAGCCTCTATGAGGCGCTGCAGGGAACCAAGGTTGAAGTGCCGACGCTGGAAGGTTCGGTGACGCTGACCATTCCGCCGGGCACCAGCAGCGGCGCGAAAATGAGAATCAAGGGACGCGGAATCGAGCGGGGGAGCGAACGCGGCGACCAATACGTGATCCCGCGGGTGATCGTCCCGAAGAATCTCGATGACGCGGACCGGAAACTGATCTCGGGGCTGGCGACCAAGTATCCGATCAGCGCCCGCTCGGACGTGAAGTGGTAGGCGCGGTCTGCGTGGACAGGACGTAGCATCTGAGCAGGACGGCTCTTACCACGCAATCGGGGGGCGGAAACACTCATGGCATCGAATGGGTCATCTTCGCGATCGGGTCGGACCTACTGGGCGGTGGCGGCGTTCCTGACGGGGTTTGCGATCCTGCTGGCGCTGCTGCTGTCCTATTACCTGGCGCCCGCGATGGATGCGGCGAAGCATGCCACGAAACATGAGAAGGAGAGCCTTGTGGCGTGGTCGCGTCTTGTGCTGGCGATCGTGCTGTTCGTGCTGTTTGCGGGATTGCTGCTGACGTTTCGGGTGGGGCGATGGTTCCTGCCGAAGAAGTCGGAGCCGCGGTCGCCGACGCGGTACGTGGATGCGTGGAAGGAAGCTGGCCGGCGGATGGAACCGCCGGACCAGGACGAGCAGTAGCGGGGCAATAGGAGTTGGTGGAATTTCCTCCGGCGTGTGAAAAATCTTTGTTCTCCACAGCAAGTCCACATGTCCCATAAAACTGGGGATGATCTGTTGAAAAATATATTTTGTGTTCCGCGGAGTCAGGTGCGATCAATGGTTGCGTTAATGTGAACGGAAAATCCCATAAAGTCGTTCTTGTCAGTACAGCTACGCGCGGTATGTTCTGCACCTGAACAAGGACGTTTGGGACTGAATCGGGCAGCGTGAAACAGCGGCGCATTTCGGGGGGCCGCGGGGAATCGCAGGAAAGACCGATCGAGGTCCGTGCACATCGCAGGAAGCGACTCAAGGATGAATTTGTAAACGAGCAAGAGGCTCGGCCCCGCCAGGAAAATGCCGCGCAGTGGTTGTGCATGCGCGTGGCGGGAGTCGTGCCGGCGGTCCGGGCGTGTTGGGAGTATGCGCGGAAGGCCGGATAGTTGAACGGTCGCGGGCGCACGAAGCACCGGCGACAGAAATGTGCTCAGGGACGGAAGGAGCAAAACGTGAGCTGCATCAGGCGCAAGACCCCCAACTGGCGCGGTTGGCCGACGCCATAGCACAACGGGTGGGACAGCAACGGTTTCATGTCTGGTTCAATAATTCGACTCGACTCGACTTAAAACACGACAGCCTGGAAATTGCCGTTCCCAATGATTTCATCAGCGAGTGGATTGGCACCCATTTCAAACAGCCGATTGAAGATGCGACCAACGAGGTGCTGGGCTGTTCGCTTCCCGTGCGCTTCATGGTGGTGCCGCAGTTGTTCGAAGTCAGCGGCAAGGGCAGGAGCGATTCAGAGGCCTCGGGCACAGGCGGCGGGGATCGCGCCAATGGCCGGTCGGCGACCGTCGTTGCAAGCCGGGCCGTTCCCATTTTGCGCACCACTCCGGCAACCGTGGCGACGACGCCTCGGCTTGCTCCTGAGCTGGGTGCGAGCTTCTACTCCAGCCGCAGCAGGCTCCGTCACGAATTGGAGGATTTCGTCGTCGGTGCGAGCAATCAACTTGCCTTCAATGCTGCCGGTTATGTCGCCGAGTTTCCCGGTGCTCAGTACAACCCGCTGTTCATTCACGGCTCGTGCGGGCTGGGAAAGACGCACCTGCTTCAGGGCCTTTGCCGCAAGTTCATTGCGTACCACCCCGCTAAGCGCTGGATGTACCTGACGGGCGAGGAGTTCACGAACGAATTTCTCACGGCCCTTCGTAACAACAAGCTGGACGCGTTCCGCCGGAAGATGCGGGACCTGGATCTGCTGGTCATCGATGATGTCCATTTCCTGGCCGGTAAAAAGGCGACGCAGGAAGAATTCCTGCACACCTTCAACTCGATCGAGGCGATGGGCCGACAGGTCGTGATGGCCAGTGACAACCATCCGAAGATGATCGAGGAATTTGGCGAGTCGCTGGTCAACCGCTTCGTCAGCGGAATGGTCGTACGCATCGATCCGCCGAATTTCGCCACACGCTGTGAGATCCTGCGGGCGCTGTCACTCCGTGGCGGAATGCCGCTGGGGGAGGATGTGATCGCCTGGATCGCACGCCGTGTGACACAGAACGTTCGGGAACTCGAGGGCGCAGATGACGCGCATGGCCGCGCACGTGAAGCTAACCGGGAGCCCTGCGGATCTCATGACAGCGCAGGAGGCCCTGGGCGATTTGGATCGACAACTGGTTGCGCCGGTGAAGCCGGAGGCGATCCTCCAGGCGGTCTGCAACTATTTCGGTTTGGAGCACAAGGACCTGATGTCCGGACGCCGGCAGCGCACAATCTCTCTGGCACGCTCCGTGGCGATGTATCTCGTGCGCAAGACGGCTAAACTGAGCTTTCCGGAGATCGGGATCCGGATGGGCAAGCGCAATCACAGTACGGTGATCAGCGCCTGCCGGCGTATCGAGCGGGCCGTGGCAAAAAACGAGATGGTTGCGTGGACGAGCCCTATCGGCGAGCGCGAGGAAGAGGCCGCCGAATTGATTCAAAGGCTGGAGGAGCACAGCCGGTCGATGAATTGAAGGAGAACTGCAAGCTCACGTGATGACGGTGCAGATGATCGTTCTCCGTCGGGGCCGGGTGTCGAAGTCGATGAGGACGATTTGCTGCCATTCTCCGGTGAGGAGCTTGCCTCTGGAGAACGGAACGGTCAGGCCCGGGCCGAGCAAGGCGGCGCGAACGTGCGAGTGTCCGTTGTCGTCGTTCCAAGTGGCTTCGTGGTCATAGTGGGCGTCGTCGGGTGCGAGCTTCTGCAGAAATGCCGGAATGTCGTGCTTCACCAGGCCCGGCTCAAATTCGAGCGTGGTGATGGCGGCGGTCGAGCCGCCGACGAAGACATTGACCAAGCCGTCTTCTTTGATGTCGGCCAGGCCAGAAGAGATCTCGGGATTGAGGTTAATGACGTCGTTGTTCCCGTCGGTTTCAACAATGAACGTGAAGCGTTTCATTTCAAGACCCATGATCGTTGGTTGGGCCCGGCGGTCAAGGATAGTCGTCATGGACCGCCAAGCCGAAACATTCGTTATGGGTCGTTTCGGAAGCGAAGGTCTAACAAGAACTTACGTTTATCCGAGGCTTGCTATTATTTGACCGACCCATAAACCAGTGCTATATTTCGCTTTGACCGGAGGCTGAGAGAAGGCTGTTAATGTTGACGGGGCAAGCATTTGCGCTTGCCGCTGTCGGGTGGTTCTCTGCGACGGTCGGGGAACGCTGACGGTTGGCGGAAAAGCCTTTACCCGGAATTCAGGATGCACGCGAACGGGTCAAACGCTTCCACCGACGGCAAGGCACTGGTCCTCGCGGCGACCGATATTGTCGAACTGATTGGACAAAGTGTTTCGCTCAAACGGCGGGGCAAGGATTTTGTCGGCCTCTGTCCGTTTCACCAGGAGAAGACACCTTCGTTTCACGTCAGCCCGACCAAGCAGTTCTTCCACTGCTATGGCTGCGGAGTTGGCGGAAACGCGATCGATTTTGTGATTCGGCGCGATCGCGTCGAGTTCATCGATGCGCTCCGGACGCTGGCCGTCCGGGCGAACATCGAACTGCCCCGATTCGGTGTCTCGAAAGAGAAGTCGAGCGAGCGGCAGACGCTGCTGGACGCCAATTCGGCGGCGTGCGCGTTCTTTGAAAAGTTGTTGTTTCACCCCGAAATCGGACAGGCCGCGCGGTCGTATCTCAAGGAGCGCGGATTTGATGCCGAGTCGATGAAGCGATTCCAGATTGGCTATGCGCCGGCAGGCTGGGACGGGCTGCTCAAGAGTCCCGTCGCCCGGAAGTTTCCTCCGGCGGTCCTGGCCAAGGCGGGTCTGGTCAAGGAGAAGACCAACGACCGCGGCAGCGTGATCAGCTTTTACGACACCTTCCGCGACCGACTGATGTTTCCCATCCGGGACGAAGCCGGGCGGGTGATCGCCTTCGGCGGGCGGATCATGCCGGGCTCGGATGACCCGGCGAAGTATCTCAATTCGCCCGAGACATCGCTCTTTTCCAAATCGCGATGCATCTTCGGACTGGACCTTGCCCGTCAGCGGATCGTCGAAACTGCGCACGGTGGCTGTGGTCGAGGGATACACCGATGTGGTCATGGCCCACCAGTACGGTCTGCGGAACGTTGTTTCGGTGCTTGGAACCGCACTGACTGAGCAGCACGTGGCGATTCTGAGGCGATTTGCCGACCGGATCGTGTTGCTTTTCGATCCGGATAGTGCCGGTGATAGTGCCGTGGACCGGGCCGTCAGCTTATTCCTGACCCAGCCGATCGAGATTGCCATCGCTTCGCTTCCGGATGATCTGGATCCGGATGAATTTGTAATGAAGAACGGCGCAGAAGCGTTTGAAGGAATTCTGTCCGGCGCTGCCGACGCCCTGACATTTAAGTGGAAGCAGATGGATCGGCAGTTTCGCAGCGCCGACGGCGTCACCGGACAACAGAAGGCGCTGGAGGCATATCTGAACGTCATCGCCTCTGCGGCCAAAGAGGGAACGATCGATCACCTCCGTTGGGGTCCGATCGTCAAGCGACTCGAGCGGCTGACGGGGCTGGGAGCGAGGGAACTCGAACGAAGGATTCGGCCAAAGCGGCCTGAGCGGAATGCCCCATTGTGGGCGAGTGCGCCAAGACGGATGCAGACTGCCCAGGATCGCGCGGAGATTCATCTGCTGGGCTCGCTGCTTCTTGAGCCGCAGCACTGGCATGAGGTGCAACACTCGATCGATCCCGACGAATTCTCGGATGAGATTCGGCGGCGGTTGGCCGACATCTATTGGCGCTTTCAGCAGGATGAGGGCGAACCGGTGTTCAATCAGTTTCTGGGTGAACTGAACGATCCGGCGCTGAGTGAAATGGCGATTGCGGTCGTGGAGGAAGTGGAGATTTTGGGCGACCCGGCGATGACGCTCGCGGAGGCGATGAAGCATTTCCAGCGAATTCGCCGCGAGCGCGAGTATGAGAAACAAGAAGCCCGACTGCGACGTACTGAAGGGCGGTCGGAGGAGCAGGACGAGATTTCCTTGCTCAGAGGCGTTCAGGAAAAAGCGCGACAGCCGAATTTACGGCGTGTCGTATGAATTAGTCGAGGTCAGAGACCTAGGATAGTGTTGGCCGTGCGGATGTGGCTCCCGTTGCAGGGATCGGAAATGGCTCCGAGTTCCTTGGCCTGGAGCGGCCGCGCGAGAAGCCCGCTTGGTGCGGGGAATGGTTCGGAAACGGTATGAAGGACGGTAGCACGGTTATGGAAACGCCCCTGATTGGATCAGGGTCGCAGGAAGAAGTGGACAAGCGCGTCGCGGCGCTTCTGGGTCTGGGTACGTCCCGGGGTTTCCTCACGTATGAGGAACTGAACGAGAAGCTGCCGGACGAGGTGGTTTCACCGGACAAGCTCGACAGCCTGCTGATGAAGATCGATGAGATGGGCATCAAGCTCATCGATGAGATGGACATCGGGGAATACATCAAGCAGCCGCGGGTCCGCGCTCCTCGTCCACAGGCGCAACCCAAGGGCAAAGGCCAGATTGAGCTGGATATCAAAATCCTCGACGATGAGGGGGAGGAGCTCGATCTCAATCTTGAAGCAGAGCTTGCAGAGGCATCCACCAAGCGCATCGACGATCCGGTGCGGATGTACCTGACTCAGATGGGCGAGATCCCGCTGCTCACCCGCGAGCAGGAGATCGCGCTGGCCAAGAAGATCGAGATTACCCGCAAGATTTTCCGCTCGAAGGTCCTTGAGAGCGATTATTGCCTTCAGAGCGCGGTGGAGATTCTCCAGCAGGTCGATGAGGGCGATCTTCCCTTCGACCGCACGATGAAGATCAGTACTGCCGAGGATCAGGCCGACAAGGCGACCATCGGCCAGCGCATTCCCATGAACCTGGGCTCCGTGCGCTCGATGCTGCTGCGCAACCGCGACCAGTGGACCGAGCTGCGCGAGTGCAAGAACCGCAAGGACCAGGATGTCCTGAAGCTGGCAATTCGCCGGCGCCGGCGCCGCTGCGTGAAACTGCTGGAAGAGCTGTCGCTGCGGACCAGCCGGGTGACGCCCCTGTACAAGAAGCTTTCGAGCATCTCGACAAAGATGGTCGAGCTCGAGCAGCGGATCGAAGAACTCAAGAAACTCAAGGATCCCGGCGAAGACCTCGAAGTGTGCCAGGAAGAGCTGGCGGGACTCGAGGATCTGGTGCTGGAGGATGCGCAGTCGCTGCACAAGCGCGTCGTGGCGGTGCGGAAGATCTTCAACAAGTACGAAGACGCCAAGCGCAAGCTTTCGGGCGGAAACCTGCGTCTGGTCGTTTCGATTGCCAAGAAATACCGTAACCGTGGGCTGTCGTTCCTGGATATCATCCAGGAAGGCAACACGGGCCTGATGCGCGCGGTGGATAAGTACGAATACCGCCGTGGCTACAAGTTCAGCACGTACGCCACGTGGTGGATCCGCCAGGCGATCACTCGCGCGATTGCCGATCATGCCCGGACGATTCGTATTCCGGTGCACATGATCGAGACGATGAGCAAGCTGCGCAATATCAGCAAGATGCTCATGCAGGAGCTTGGCCGCGAGCCGACGATCGAAGAAATCGCCAAGAAGGCGAAGATGAGCGTCGGCGAAACCCGCCGGGTGCTCAAGATCTCGCGTCATCCGATCTCGCTCGACCGCCCGGTCGGCGAATCTGAAGACAGCTACTTCGGCGATTTCATCGAGGACGAGCGCGCGGACAATCCGGTCGAAAGTGCCACGCAGGAGATGCTCAAAGACAAGATCGAGCAGGTACTCAAGACCCTAACCTACCGTGAGCGCGAGATCATCAAGCTCCGCTACGGCATCGGCGACGGATACACCTATACGCTCGAGGAAGTCGGCCGCATCTTCAAGGTGACCCGTGAGCGCGTCCGCCAGGTGGAAGCCAAGGCGATCCGCAAGCTCCAACATCCGGTGCGGGCGCGGAAACTGGAAGGGTTCCTCCAGGGCGGGATTCCGCACTAAGCTCTCGGGCGACGTTGAAGTTAAGCGAGGAGGCGCTTTTTAGGGCCTCCTTCTTTTATTGCGCTGGGCCAGGGAACGGGCGCGGGGCTCTGCGCCTGCGAATGAATCTCAACAGAGACGGCCAGCCGATACGTGAGGACTATCTTCGCGTAATATTCTGCGGTGATCGTCGGCTTTTGAAGCAGTTATGCGTTTGGTCGCTGGTCAACCAATAGGGAGGATAGGTATGAGATACACCGAAATACTGGAGCCGCGGCTTCAACTCAATGGTGGCACGCTCGATGCCAGCTTTGGATCCCGCGGGACGGCCACGGTCTCGCTGACCGCGCCGCTCGGCCCAGGCTGGACCTCTAACTCTCTCATCAACTTCACCCAGGACGCCAATGGGCGCCTCTACGTCTTCGGTTCCGCCGTCCAAGACACCACTTCCGTCCGTAAGGACGTCCTCATCCGACTTACGCGCGACGGACAGGTTGATACATCGTACAACGGTAGCGGCTACCGCACGCTCGACCGCGATCCGCGCGTCGCCAACCCAACTTATGAACCGCTGGCGTTCGTCGACCAGAACAACCGTGCCTACGTGGTGGACGGCGCGCTGCTCTGGCGCATGACGCCCGCTGGCAAGGTGGACCTGAGTTTCGGCAAAAAGGGCAAGATCGAGTTACCGATCGCCAGCGTGACGCAGGTTGTTTTTGACGCCGAAGGGCGCGTGTATGTTGGCGGATCCTCCTCGGCCAAGGGCGGCACGCGCATGACCGCCATCCGACTCACCGAGTCCGGCGCGGTCGATATGACCTGGGGGTACAAAGGCGGATATTCCTCGCCCGTGCCAGGGATTGCAATCGCCCAATCGAGCAGCCGAACCAGCGGCATCCGTCTCATGCGGGTCTTGAGCGACGGCAAGATGTTGATCGCGGGCGCCTATCAATACAGGGCGTTTGACACCAGCATCAACCAAATCGCCTGGACGCACGGCACATGGGTTACGCGTCTGAACACCGATGGCACCGTCGATACAACCTACGGCAACTCGGGTTACGCCGATGAATTCCTTCATGACTCGGACGTGCAATGGTTCACGACCTCACCCATCACCCTCGAGCCGGACGGTTCGGTCATCGGGGAGATCCAGGAGAATAACGATGCGTCCGATCCCGACGTGTCGCAATACGGCTCCAACTATCTCATCCCCGCCGACGGCTCGGCGCGGCATGACATCACGATTTCGCCCCCGGCCGTCGACACGCCCGCGAACCTGGAAGGCGTGCACACGCCCGTGGCCGTGGACTCGTCGGGAAGGATCACCGCCGCGGCCAGCGGATCAATCTTCCGTTCCGATGGCAACGGCAACTTCGACGCCAGCTTTGGCACCGACGGCGTCGCCGATGCTGGCACGGTAGTGGTCAACGGCGTGCAACTGGCGCCAGACGGTTCCATTCTGTATGTCAGCGGAACCGATTCGATCAGCAGGCTGTGGCGCGATGATGCTCCCCTGGCCCAGGTCGATGCCCGGCTGCTCATCGCCCGGCGAAACACCGCTTATCGCTTTGCGGTCACGTGGCGCGACGACGACGGCGTCGATCCCACCTCGCTGGGCAACGCCGATCTGCACATCGTGGGTCCCTTCGACGGCAGGGTCAGCGCGAGCCGCTCAGTCACGCTGGAATCCGTCGAACCGTTGGGGAACGGGCGGTATCTCGCCTGGTATCACGTCACCTCCAACGGAGGATGGAGCAGGCAGGACAACGGCATATATTCCATCAACCTTGTGGCCAACCAGGTGAAGGATGTCAACGGCGTGGCCGCCGCGCCTCAGAGCATCGGAGCATTCCGCGTGCGAATCGCATAATCCCGTCTCTGCGACAGCGCTGATGGCGGGGGTGTAGAATCGTCGGCGATGGCGGTGCGGAGGTCGCTGGAGTTGCGGAGGTTCGATCAAGTGCGGGACGATGCCCGCCGGCTGCTGCGCGCGGATACGACTGCACCGGAAACTGGTCGCTCAAGCAGATCTGCGAGCACCTGACGATCTTCATGCGGATGTCGATGGAGGGCTTCGGTTTTCGCATGCCGTGGTATCTGCGAATGACGGGGCCGGTCGCGCTGTGGAGCATGCTGAAGTGGCGGTGGATTCCACGAGGGTTTGAGGGGCCGCGTTCGATCCTGGTCCGATTCGATGAATGCGTCAATGAGGCAACGGCGGTGGACAAGTTCTGCGAGATGACCGGGCGGGTAGAAAAGTTCGAGGGGGAGTATTATCCCAGCCCGCTGTTTGGGAAACTCACAAGCGGCCAATGGCGCGAGATACATCTGATCCACGCGCAGCATCATTTGCGTTTTCTGGTGCCGCGCGACTGATGCATGTCCTTGAGGCATCGCAAAATCGTGACGGGGGTTTACACTTGCATCGATGCGCCAAACGCCTGCCTGGGATGAGGAGCTGCTTGCCAACCCGCACAGGGTGGCCGACAAGCGCCAGCGCGTACAGAAGATGTTCGCCGCCATCGCGCCGAGCTATGACCTGAACAACCGGCTGCACTCGCTGTGGATGGACCAGCGCTGGCGGAAGCAGGCGGTGAAGCTGGCGCAGCTCAAGCCGACGGATCGCGTGGTGGATGTGGCCTGCGGGACGGGGGATCTGGCCATGAAGTTTCGAGATCGGCTGACGGCGTTGCACGAGACATCGCGGCTACCGGCGCCATCTGTGGTGGGGGTGGATTTCACCTTCGAGATGCTGCCGCTGGCAAAGCGAAAAGCACGGCTGCATGTACCGGAAATTGCTAAAGGCCCGTTGGGTATCGACCCGTGTGTAAGCTGGATTCAGTGGATCAACGGCGACGCGATGGCGTTGCCGTTGCCCGATGAATGTACGAATGTCGTGTCGATCGCCTTCGGCATCCGCAACGTCGCCGATCCTGCCGCCGCCATTCGGGAATTCTTTCGCGTTCTGCGGCTGGGAGGGCGATTGATCATCCTGGAGTTTTCGCTGCCGACGAACCCGGTGCTGCGCGGGCTGTACAACTTTTATTTCCGGAAGATCCTGCCGCGGACGGCGACGTGGATCAGCCAGGATAGAACGGGGGCGTACAAGTATCTGCCGGAATCGGTGAACACGTTCATTGGCCGGGGCGAAATGGTGGAGATGATGCAGGCGGCGGGATTCAGCGAGGTCGAACAGTTTCCAATGACTTTCGGGATCTGCATCTGCTATCGCGGGCTGAAGAAGTGATGGGGCTTGAGACTCTCTTGGACGGATAGCCATGGGCGAGTGGTATTACGCAAAAGGAAGCCAGCAGTTTGGTCCGGTGACGACGGATGAACTGAAACGGCGCCTGGCGCACTGCGAGGTGGCGATAACGGACCTGGTCTGGACAACCGGGATGGACAATTGGGAGCCGGCACAGAATCGGGTGGAACTAATGTCCCCTGCCGCGCCGGCACAGCAGGTGCCGCTGAACTACGGCGGCTACGTTCCCCCCAACACGGCGATCGCAACCTCGTCGTATGCCGGGTTCTGGCTGCGGTTCGTGGCGTGGATCATCGATTCCATCGTGCTGGGCGTGATCATTGCGATACTGTCATTGCTTACCTATCGCGGGCTGGCGTCGCTCATGACCGCCAATGGAGCGGGAATGCGCCAGATCCATGAGGTCTACCACGGTCTTGGCATTTTTTTGCGGCTCGGATTGTGGTGGCTCTATTTTGCGATCATGGAGAGCTCGGTGAAGCAGGCGACGCTGGGCAAGCTGGCGCTGGGATTGCGCGTCACCGATCTCGAAGGCAAACGCATCAGTTTCGCCCGAGCGAGCGGGAGGTTGTTTTCCAAGATTCTGTCGGGCATCATTTTTTGCATCGGCTACATGATGGCGGGCTGGACAGTGCGGAAACAGGCCCTGCATGTCCTCATGGCCGACACGTTGGTGCTAAAGCGTGTTATGAACTTTCCACGCCCCCGCGAGGGGACACAATCGACTCAGATGCCAGAAGCGACCGCGAGAGCTGGGTCTTGACGACTCTTTGAGCAGTTGTGACGAGGCAGATGGGTCGATTCCGTGCCGCCATCGGTGGGCCGGAAAGGGCATAACACGCCCTATAGGGGGAGGCGGGGGGTCGCCTGGCGGGCGGAGGCGGATGGGAAACCTGGTTTTGCGTTTCTTTGACGTGTGGGAGCAGGGGGGCGGTCGGGGATGGCAAGACGCTGGATGCGGCGGTGGTCATCCTGGAGGGGTAACCTTTGGCCGCTTTGCCGCTACGACAAATTGGCATGTTCGGACTACCATGTCGTCAGAAGGGGCAAAAACGGGGTCGGCGGCCGGGTGGGGGGGGTACGGTACTACAACGGTGAGAGTACGGTGTGAGTCGGGAGTGGAATCGGACGCAACATGGGAGTGAAATATCCTCTGTTGGGACGTTTCACGGGCGGGCTCGGGGCCGGATTGCCTGGATGAGAAGGGCCGTGGCCGTGCCCTTTCCGGCCCATCGCGGGGTGCAGAAAGTGCATTGGACGCTCTAACGCGGTGATGCGGGGAGCGAAAATTAGCTTCCGTTCTGTTGACAGCATATAAATACTCGCTAAATTTCCTCGCTCGCCTTTTATCAAGGCGGCGAACCTCGTTGTCGAATCACCGAGGTTGAGCATCGTAAGTAATCGTTGGAACTCGATTTATGGAACGCGATCGGATTCGGATTCGAATGGAGGCCTACGACCACCGGGCGCTGGATGCGTCGGCGAAGGAAATCGTCGATCATGCCAAGCGGACCAATGCCCGCGTCTGTGGCCCGATTCCGATGCCGACGCGGGTCGAGCGGTATACGGTGCTGCGGAGCCCGCATATCGACAAGAAATCGCGCGAGCAGTTTGAAATGCGCACGCACAAGCGCGTGATCGACATCTTTGAGCCGACGGCGCGCACGATCGAGGCGCTGAACCGTCTGGTCGTGCCGGCCGGCGTCTTCGTGAAGATCAAGGCTTAGTCCTTTTTCGCTACAAACATGCCCCTGATTTAAGGGGCATCTTTTTTCAGCCTCGCGGGTTCAACCAAGAACCTATTGCCCGGAAGGGACGCGAGTCGCCGAGAGCGTTCGTCTTTATGGACGGGTACGAGTGCGGGCCCGCAGTGGCTCGTAGTCCTCTGCCTGAAGTGGAAATGACCCCAGCATTGCTTGGTCGAAAACTCGGAATGACCCGGATCTACGATGACAAGGGCGCCGTGGTACCCGTGACTGTCGTGCAGGCCGGCCCGTGCGCCGTGACGCAGGTCAAGACGCCCGAGAGCGATGGCTATCATGCCGTGCAACTCGGCTTTGACGACTGCAAGGCCAAGTTCAGCACCTTCGGTTTGATCGGGCATGCCGCCAAGGCGGGTGTCGGACCCAAGCGACACTTCCGCGAGATCAAGCTGAAGGACGCCACGGATAAGAAGCCGGGCGACACGATCAGTGTCGAGTTCTTCAATGATGTGAAGTTCGTGGACGTGATTGGTACCAGCAAAGGCAAGGGCACCGCAGGTGTCATGAAGCGACATCACTTCGGCGGCCAGCCTGCTTCGCACGGCACCGAGCGCAAGCACCGCGCGCCCGGCTCACTCGCTTCCCGCGCCACGTGGCGAGGCCAGTGCGGCAAGCCCAAAAAAGGCGTGCGCATGGCCGGCCACATGGGCATGGATCGCGTCACGACGCGCAACCATTCGCTCGTGAAGATTGATGCCGCCAACAATCTGTTGCTGATCAAAGGAGCTCTGCCCGGACCAAACGGCGGGCTCCTTTTCGTTCGCAAGAGCGTTACCGCGAAGGTGAAGGCCGAAGAATAGTCACTTGTCACTGGTCCTTGGTCGCTTGCGGTATCTGCGAGTGACGAGCGACGGGTGACCAATGACAGGAATAAGTCATGATCGAAGTCCCAGTATTCAACCAGACCGGCCAGAAGATCGAGACGATCAACGTCGATGAAGCCAAGCTCGGCGGCGAGGTGCGGACCAACCTGCTCAAGCAGGCGCTGGTGATGTATCACGCCAACCAGCGGCAGGGCACCGTTCGCACATTAGCGCGCGGCGAAGTCGAAGGCTCGACCCGAAAGATCTTTCGCCAGAAGGGCACCGGCAACGCCCGCCAGGGCACCATTCGCCAGCCCGTCCGAAAGGGCGGCGGTCATGCCAAGCAGAAACGCCCCAAGGACTGGCGCCAGGAGATGCCCAAGCAGGCCAAGCGATTGGCGCGCAACAGCGCAATCCTGTCCAAAATCCAGAGCAACGACATCCGCGTGCTTGACAAGATTGAGCTGCCCGAAGCCAAAACCCGGCTCGTGGCGGGAATCTGGAAGGCTTTAGGTATCGACCGAACTTGCCTGTTGGCGCTGGCCGGCCGGGACGAGAACCTCGAGCGTTCCGCAAGGAACCTTGGCCGGACGAGCCTGACGACCGTCGCCCAACTCAATGCCTGGGACATTCTGCGAAATCGGACGCTGGTGCTGACCAAAGATGGGTTGGAAAAGGTCCTGGCTTGAGGCGCGACGTACTACGGAAAAAGAGACGACGACATGGATAATAACGCAGTCATCATCAAGCCGCTGATTACGGAAAAGAGCACGCATCAGCAGCAGACGCGCAACAGCTATGCGTTTCAAGTGCATCCAGAAGCCAACAAGCATCAGATCAAGGAAGCCATCGAGCGAACGTACAGCGTGAAGGTGAGCGAGGTCCGCACCATGAACCGAAAGGGCAAGCCCCGGCGGTCGCGCTTCAAGATGAGCACCACGAGCGACTGGAAAAAGGCCGTCGTCGTGCTGGATGAGAATTCGAGGATTGAACTCTTCTAGTTAAGCGAACAGCCGAAAGCTGAGATTCCGATGCCGATCAAATTTTACAATCCGACGAGCCCGGGACGCCGCGAAGGCTCCGTGCTGGACTATCGGGCGACGATCACCAAGAGCAAGCCGGAGAAGTCGCTCGTCAAAGGCAAGCGCCGCGCCAATGGCCGCAACCATCACGGCGTAATCACCGCCAAGCATCGCGGTGGCGGGAACAAGAAGCTTTACCGCATCATTGACTTCAAGCGCCAGAAGGACGACTCCAAGGCGACCGTCCAGGCGATTGAATACGATCCCAATCGCTCCTGCAATATCGCCCTGATCCAGTACGAGGATGGAACCAAAGCCTACATCCTTGCCCCAAACGGCCTGCGCATCGGCGCCCGCGTTCAGAGCGGCCCGGATGCACCGCCTGAGATCGGCAATGCCATGCCGCTTTCGAGCATCCCGGCGGGCCTGGAGATCCACAATATCGAGATGAACCCCGGCCAGGGTGGCAAATTCGTTCGCACGGCCGGTGGTGTTGGACGCCTCGGCGCTAAAGAGGGTGAATGGTGCGTGATCATCCTTCCCAGCGGCGAAATGCGTCGCGTCAAGAGCGCGTGCCGGGCCACCATCGGACAACTCGGCAACCTCGACTGGATCAACGTGACTATCGGCAAGGCCGGCCGCACTCGGCACATGGGCATCCGCCCCCACACCCGGGCCAAGGCAATGAACCCGATCGATCATCCGCTGGGCGGTGGTGAAGGACGTGCTAACGGCGGACGACATCCGGTCAGCAAGACCGGCGTCCCTGCCAAGGGCGGCATTACCCGCAGCCCGCGCAAGGCTTCCGAGAAACTCATCCTGCGCCGCAGGAAGTTCGGCACGCACCAGCAGCGTCCGCAGACCGTGAATATTTAGGAAAGAGCAACGGTATGAGCAGAAGCGCAAAGAAGGGTCCTTTCGTGAACGAAAAGCTGTTCCAGAAGGTCTCCAAGCTGAACGAGAACCGAGCCAAGCAGCCGATCCGGACCTGGGCCCGGGCGTGCACGATCATCCCGGAATTCGTGGGCCATACGTTCGAGGTCCATAACGGGAACAAATTCCTCAAGGTGTTCGTCACCGAGGACATGGTCGGGCACAAGCTGGGTGAGTTTTCGCCGACGCGGCAGTTCCGCGGCCACAGCGGCAAGAAGGCCGCCGTACCCGTGGCGCCGGCATGATCATGATGCAGGGGCGGCGCCTGCGTCGCCCTTGATTGAGAGCGGGCGAGTCAGGCCCCGCCGTAGAGGACAGGACAAGAGTCATGGCATTTACAGCGAAACATCGATTTGCCCGGATCTCACCGCGAAAGGCGCGATTGCTGATGGACCTGATCCGCGGGCGGCGATGTGGATGATGCGATCACCATGTTGCGCTTCAGCAAGCAACGCGCCAGCGTCATGATCGAAAAGGTTGTCCGCTCCGCGGTTGCCAATGCGACCGAACAGGAAGTCGAGGCGAGGCGGAATGCGCTTTACGTGAGCCAGGCGTGGGCCGATCCCGGGCCCATTATCAAGCGGTTTCAGCCGAAGGATCGAGGCAAGGCGTATCCGATTAACAAGCGAACCAGCCATCTGGTGGTGACGATCGACGAGCGCGAGTAGCAACTGGAAATCACAATGGGCCAAAAGGTTAATCCAACAGGTTTTCGAACCGGCATCACCGAGGACTGGAAGAGCAAGTGGTATGCGCCCAAGAGCGCGTACGGCGAGTTCCTGATCGAGGACCGCAAGATCCGGCGCCTGATCGACGCTAAGCTTAATCGCCGCCCGCCTTTCGCCGCCGTCAGCGACATCATGATCGAGCGCACTCGCGAAGAAGTCACGATCACGCTCAAGACCGCTCGACCGGGTCTGGTCATCGGCCCCAAGGGCGCCGAGGTGGACAAGCTTCGCGAGGAGCTTGAGGACATGATCAAGCGGAAGGTCGCGCCGGTGAAGGTGATCGAGGTCAAGAACCCGGACCTGAACGCCCAACTCGTAGCGGAAGCCGTCGCCGAGCAGCTCAAGAAACGTGCTTCGTTTCCGTCGCGTCATGAAGATGCGCATGGAATCGACGATGCAGGCCGGCGCCAAAGGCATCCGCGTGTCGCTCGCTGGCCGGCTCGGCGGCGCGGAGATTGCTCGAACGGAAAAGTCCACCATTGGCTCGGTGCCGTTGACGACGCTCCAGGCCGACGTGAATTACGGATATGCCGTTGCTTACACGACCTATGGCACCATCGGCGTGAAAGTCTGGATCTACCGCGGACTGTATGGCGAGGAAGTCCAGGATACCGAGGTGCGTCCCGGCGGCCCGATGCGCCGGGGACGACGGTAAGAAGCAGTTGGAAGCAGATATAGCGAGTTCGAGGTGATTTATGCCCCTGATGCCCAAGCGCGTGAAGTTCCGCAAGAGCCAACGCGGAAAGATGAAAGGCAACGCGACTCGCGGGAATACCGTCGCGTTCGGCGAATATGGACTGATGTCGCTCGAATCTGGCTGGGTGACGGCCCGGCAGATCGAGGCGGCACGCGTCGCGGCCAGCCACTTTCTTCACCGCGAAGGCCGGCTGTTCATCCGCATCTTCCCGCACAAACCGGTGTCGGCTAAGCCGCTGGAGACCCGCATGGGCAAAGGCAAGGGTGAGCCGGAATTTTGGGTCGCCATCGTCAAGCCCGGGACCGTGATGTTCGAGGTGACCGGCGTGGACGACATCACCGGGAAGAAGTGCCTGGCGAGGCTTGCCCACAAGCTGCCGGTGAAGACGCGATTCGTCGAACGCCGCCATGCGGTGGCATAACTGAACCACGATGTGCGTGGGAGCGAAGCGATGAAGACAAAAGAGATTCGCGAGAAAGAAACCGATCATCTCAGGCACGAGCTTGAGGAAAAGCGCAAGCACCTGTTCGACTTGCGCAGCCAGGCGGTGACCGAGAAGCTGGAGGACCCCAGCCAGATTCACAAGACCCGCAAGGAGATCGCCCGGATCCTGACGATCCTGAAGCAGCGCGAGATCGAGGCGCAGAAGTAATTAGCGAGCCGCGACCGTGAGGGAGCGGAAACAGATATGGCAGATACGGCAACCGAAACAAAGCAGCGACCCCATCTTCGCACGATCGAAGGTGTGGTCGCCTCGGACAAGGGCAACAAGACGATTAAGGTGCTGGTCGAGTACCAGACTAAGCACCCCAAGTACGGCAAGTACCTTAAGCGCCGCACCGTCCTGCATGCCCATGACGAGCAGAACGAAGCCAAGGAAGGCGACACCGTCGAGCTGGCCGAATGCCGACCGCTTTCCAAGACGAAACACCACCGCCTGATTCGCATCGTCCGCAAGGCGCCGGAAAAGGCCGTGCAGGTTTCTGCGGAAGAGGTGATGACCGGAAAGGCGCCGGAAGAGAGATAGTCGGTGGTTTTGGGTCCGTTGTCCGTTGTGACCGCGGATCACCAGCAACTGACGACGGCCAACTGATAACGGACAAGTGTCATGATTCAGCAGCAGACGTATCTCGACATTGCCGACAACACGGGTGCCAAGCAGGCGATGTGTATCAAGGTGCTTGGCGGCTCGTCGAGCAAGGGCAAATTCAAGCGCAAGGTGGCCGGTGTCGGCGACATTATCATTTGCGCTGTCAAGAAGGCGCAGCCCGCCGGCGAAGTGAAGCAGGGCGAGATCATCCGTTGCGTCGTCGTTCGTACGAAGCAGCCGACGATTCGGCCCGACGGAAGCTACGTTCGCTTTGATCGCAATGCCGCCGTGGTGATCGACAAGGAAAATAATCCGCGCGGCACGCGTATCTTTGGCGCCGTCGCCCGCGAGCTTCGCGATAAGAACTTCATGAAGATCGTGTCGCTGGCGCCCGAGGTCGTTTGAGAAGAGAGAACCGATAACCGGCAACTGTTATGGCAAGACACATTAAATCGGGTGACACGGTGGTGGTGGTCGGAGGCGCGGACAAGGGTAAGACCGGCCGCGTTCTGCGAGTGCTTACCGATCGCAATCGAGTCGTGGTCGAAGGGGTAAACCGCGTGTGGAAGCACGTCCGCCCCAGTCAGCGCAATCCGCAGGGCGGGCGTATCCAGATGGATGCCCCGATCCATCTGAGCAACGTGATGCCGCTGGATCCGACTACCGGCAAAGGGACGCGCGTGAAATTCGAGACCCGCGACGGCAAGAAGCACCGCGTGGCCGTCAAGAGCGGAACGGATCTGGGCGTGACCGGAAAGGCGTAACGTAGGGGCGGGTCTCAGACTCGCCTGATCGAGAGACAGTCATGGCAGAAGAAAAAGAGAAAAAAGGTCCCAAGGGCGGTAAGCCCAGCGCGGAAGAAATCGCCGCGCGCAAGGCTGCCAAGAAGGCCAAGAAGGAGCAGCCACAGGAAACCGCCGACGAGGCGCCGCAGCAGCCCGCGCCGCCGCCGCGTCTAATGATCCACTATCGCGAGAAGGTGGTTCCCACACTGACGCAGAAATATGGCTACAAGAACGTCATGGCCGTGCCTAAGCTTGAGAAGATCGTCATCTCGATGGGTCTGGGCAAGGCTGTCACTGCCGGCGAGAAAGGGAAGCTCGAACAGGCCGAAAAGGAACTGTCGATTATTGCTGGCCAGAAGCCCGTCCGCTGCAAGGCCAAGAAGAGCGTTGCGAATTTCAAGGTTCGTGAGGGTATGGAGACGGGCCTGAAGGTGACTCTCCGCGGTGCGCGGATGTGGGAATTCCTGGACCGCATGATCGCCCTGGCAATTCCCCGCGTGAAGGATTTCCGCGGGCTTTCCCCCAACGGCTTCGATGGCGACGGCAACTACAATTTCGGGTTTACCGAGCAGACGGTCTTCCCCGAAGTGGACGCGGCTGCAGTCACGTTCCAGCAGGGTATGAACATCACGATGGTGACGACGGCGGCGTCCGCAGACGAGGGCCGCGAACTGCTCAAGCAGTTCGGCTTCCCCTTTCGGGACGCGAATGAGAAAGGCACCAAGTAAGGAATTGATTTATGGCGACAAAAGCCTGGGTTTCGAAGCAGAAGCGGCGCGAGGCATTGGTCAAGAAGTACGCCGAAGTGCGCCGCCAGCTCAAGAAGGAAAAGAACTACGCCGCGCTAGCCAAGCTCCCGCGCGATAGCTCTCCGACGCGATCGCATCTCCGGTGCGAGCTCACGGGCCGGAGCAAGGGCAATCTGCGGAAGTTCAAGATCTGTCGTATCCAGCTTCGCGAGCTGGCGCTGGCGGGAATGATCCCGGGTTTGAGAAAGGCAAGCTGGTAAGTCGCCCGGGCGAGGACAGACCTCGTCCTTACAGTAGGAAGCAGATAGCGATGAATAATCAAGATCCCATCGCGGACATGTTGACACGGATCCGGAATGCAAACCGGGTTGGCCGTCGAATGGTCCTCATTAATAAGAGCAAGATCTGCGTCGGCATCGCGCAGGTGCTCAAGGATGAGGGCTACATCGATGACTTCGACGTGATCGATGACGGCCACCAGGGCCAGGTTCGTGTAAAGCTCAAGTATTCGCTCAGCGGCGATAAGGTGATCCATTCGCTCGACCGCGCCAGCAAGCCTGGTCGTCGCATTTACAATAAGGTGAAGGACCTGCCCAAGGTCCTCAACGGCATGGGAATCGCCGTCGTCAGCACGAGCCGCGGCGTGATGAGTGACCGCAAGGCGCGCGAGAATAACGTCGGGGGCGAGCTGCTTTGTACCGTCAGTTAGCCACAGAACAGGTGTGATATGAGTCGAATCGGAAAGAAACCTGTCCCCATCGGCAGCGCAAAGGTAACGGTCAGTGACCATCACGTGAAAGCTGAAGGCCCCAAGGGCAAGCTCGAGCTCGATGTACATCCGTCGATCACCATCAAGTTTGATGCCGAGAAGAAGGAATTGGTCGTCACGCGGCCCAATGATGAGAAGCCGATCAAAGCGCTGCACGGACTCACTCGGGCACTGTTGGCGAATATGGTTGAAGGCGTGGTGACCGGCTATCGCAAAGCCCTCGATGTTCAAGGTGTCGGCTACCGTGCGGAACAGCGCGGCAAGAACCTGGTTCTTTCCGTCGGCTATGCCAACACGATCACTCTGCCGATCCCCGGCACAGTCGCCGTGAATGTTGAAGGAAACAAGATCGTCGTGACGGGTGCCGATAAGCAGGCGGTCGGTCAGTTCGCCGCCCAGGTGCGACGAGTGCGTAAGCCTGAGCCTTACAAGGGCAAGGGTATTCGTTATGAAGGCGAACAGGTCAAAATCAAGCCAGGCAAGGCCTTCGCCGGCGCTGGTGCGAAGTAAAGCTGAGAGCTGAATCATGGCAGACAAAAACAAACTCAAACAGATCCGGCTTGATCGTCGCCGGAGGCACGGGCGAAAGAGGCTGTTTGGCACGTCAGAGCGGCCAAGACTGTCGATCTTTCGCAGCGACAAGCACATTTATGCACAGCTCATTGACGATTTGGCCGGCCGTACCCTGGCTGCCGTCGGCAGCACACATGCGGAGGTCTGTGGCGAGTTGAAGAATGGCGGCAGCATCTCGGCGGCCAAGAAGGTCGGCGCCGCAATCGCCCAGAAGGCGAAGGCCGCTGGAATCGTGCAGGTTTCTTTCGACCGAGGCGGACGGAAGTATCACGGCCGGATTAAGGCGCTGGCTGACTCAGCGCGTGAAGCCGGATTGAAGTTCTAAAGATCAGAGCAAACTATGGCTGAAGAAACACCCCAGTCGAGCGAACAAACGCAGCAGCCTGAGCCCCAGCAGGCGGCGCCGGAGCAGGCTCCCACGGAACAGGCGCAGCCTCCGCCGGCCGCGGAAACCGCCGCTCCTCCGCCCCAGGCACCGCAGCAGGCGCCACAGGAGCGCCAGGCGCAGCTGGCCGAGGCGGTCACCGCGGTTCCGGCCGGCCGGGTGGACGCGGACCTCGCGGCGGGCGCGACCGTGACCGCGATGAGAGCGGCGTTGAAAGCTCCGTCGTCCGCATCTACCGCTGCTCGAAGGTCGTCAAGGGTGGCCGTACTTTCAGTTTCGGCGCGCTCGTTGTCGCCGGCGATCGCCACGGCAACGTTGGCATCGGTTATGGCAAGGCCAATGAAGTCCCCAACGCGGTCGAGAAAGCAACCAAGGATGCTCGCCGCAGCATGTTCAAGGTAAACCTCAAGGGCACCACAATCCCGCACCTGGCCAAAGGCACCAACGGCGCCAGCACCGTCGTGCTGGTTCCTGCGCGTCCGGGAACCGGTGTTACAGCCGGCAAGAGTGTGCGTCCATGCCTTGAGCTTGCGGGCATTACCGACATCCTGACCAAGGCGTACGGATCGACGAGCCCCAAGAATCTTGTGAAGGCGACCATCGCCGCGCTCCAGCAGCTTCGCAATCGCGAACAGGTCGAAAGCGGACGCGGGGTGCACCTCGAAAGAGGCGCTGGCGAACTCGTTTCAGCCTAATGTGGTGGCGGGTCTCGGACTCGCCCGTTGATCAGCATCGGGCGGGTCTGAGGCCCGCCTCTACGAGAGCATCACATGAGCATGATTCACGACATCACCGGCGCGGCGCCGCGAAACACGCGTTCCCAGCGCAAGGGCCGTGGCGAAGGCAGCGGCCGCGGCAAAACCTCCGGCCGCGGAACCAAGGGCGCCAAGGCGCGCGTCGGTAAGTACGTCAAGCGCGGCCATGAGCATGGCCAGACGCCGATCTTCCGCCGATTTCCCAAGCGAGGGTTCAGCAACGAGAACTTCGAGCGGCGCTACCACGTTGTGAACCTTGCCGATCTCGATCGTTTTGATAACGGTGCGACGGTTGATGCCACTGCGATGATTGAGGCGGGACTGGTTCCCGACCAGAAGCGGTCCGTGAAGATTCTCGGAGAGGGTTCGATCAGCAAGAAGCTTACGATCGTCGCCGGCTGGTACAGCAAGTCGGCCCATGAGAAAATCACACAGGCCGGCGGAACCCCACAAAATGCGCAGGGCCAGGCGTTTGAGTTCCCCAAGCCCAAGAAGCAGTTCGTCCCGCGCGAAGCTGCCGGCAAGAAGGGCGACAAGAAAGCGGCTCCCGGGGCCGCCGGTGTCGAAGAGGCCAAGCCCGAAGGAGCGAACCCGGCGTAATTCCACATACGTAAGAAATTCTTCCGCCGAAATGGTCTGCGGCGTCGTATGATCCCCAGGCGCTCACGATGTTTCAAACGCTCTTCAACATCTTCCGAATTCCCGAGCTGCGGGCCAAAGTCCTCTTTACGCTGTTCATGCTCCTGATCTACCGGATCGGCTACCACGTTCCCCTCATGGGCGTGGATCAGCAGAACTTCGTCGAGCTTCAGAAGAAGCAGCAGAGCGACAACTCCGCGGCCGGTCGCCTGGCCAACTACGTCTCGCTCTTTTCCGGCGGCAATCTCTCCCAGAGCACGATCTTCGGCCTGGGCGTGATGCCGTACATCTCCGCATCGATCATTTTCCAGCTTCTGGGCACCGTCATCCCGACGCTGGAGAAGATGCAGAAAGAAGGCGAGCAGGGCCGCAAGAAGATTCAGGAATGGACGCGTTACGCGACCGTCCCGCTATGCATGATCCAGGCAGTGTTTTGGATCAGTTATATGCGGAGCACCAATCCTCCCTTGGTGCAAAAGATGTTCGTACGGACGTATCCAGGAACGTTCTGGATCGTCGCACTTCTTGCGCTCACCACCGGCAGCATCTTCCTTATGTGGCTTGGCGAGCAGATCGACGAGTACGGCTTGGGGAATGGCGTGTCGCTGATCATTCTCGCTGGCATCGTCGCACGCATGCCCACCGCCCTGGCCATGCTGGTCGAGCAAACCAGCTTCAGCCAGAGCTACGATCCCAACAAGCCCATCACCATAGGCAAGATCATCTTCCTGGTCTGCTCGTTTGTATTCGTGGTGGCAGGGTCGATTCTGATAACTCAGGCGCAGCGCCGAATCCCCATCCAGCAGGCCAAGCACACCCGCGGCCGCCGCGTCTATGGCGGGCAGCGACAGTATTTGCCACTTCGGGTTAACCACGGCGGCGTCATGCCGATCATCTTCGCCGATTCGCTGATGCTCTTCCCCGGCATGCTCTTCGGCTGGCTTGCGGGTTACTTCCCCCACAGCAGTACCCTCCTCTTCCTTAACGATGAGCTCCGCCGCGGTTCGTTTCTCTACATCATCTCCGAAGTTGCGATGATTTACTTCTTCGCATACTTCTGGACGACGGTTCAGTTTCAACCCAAGGAGATGGCTGAGCAGTTGCGCGACTACGGGAGTTTCATTCCCGGCCTGCGCCCGGCAAGCGAACCGCCGATTACCTTGAGAAAGTGATGATGCGCATCACCTACGTCGGCGCTGCGTTCCTCAGCGTGATTGCGGTGGTGCCGATCGCTGTCAGCACGTGGCTGGGAATTCCGTACCAGATTACCGCGTTCCTCGGCGGTACCGGTCTGCTCATCGTCGTCAGTGTCGCTCTGGACATGATCCAGCGCATCGAAGCCAATCTACTGATGCGCAACTACGGCGGTTTCCTGGGCGGCGGCGGACCTGGACAGAAGGGCCGACGGATCAAGGGACGGCAATACTAAGCATTGCCGGTTGTTGGTTGCCAGTTGCCAGTGGAGGCGGCCGGTTCTGTAACTGACAACTGACAACTGACAACTGACAACTTGTCTCATGCCCATTGTCATCAAAACTCGCCGCGAAGTTGACGCAATGCGGCGATCCGGGCAGGTCGCCTGGGACATTCTCAACGCAATGAAGCAGGCGGCCGTCGCCGGCGCCACTACCGCCTCGCTCGATCAACTGGCCCGCGACCTGATGATTCAACACGGCGCGGTTTCCCTGTCGCGGAACTACCCAACCTACAAGGACGGGGAAGGGTTTCCTGGCTTTACGTGCATCAGTGTCAACGAGGTGGTTGTTCACGGAATTCCTGGCGGGCGAACCCTGCGCGAGGGAGACATCGTCACGCTTGACTTGGCGCTGAAGTATGAAGGCTATTGCTGCGATACCGCGATTACGGTCCCGGTCGGAGCAATTTCAGGACACAAACAGAAGCTGCTCGATGTTACCCGCCGCACGCTGGACTTGGCGATCGAGCACATGAAGCCCGGCAAGAAGTGGACCGACATCGCCCGGCTCATGCAGCACTATGCCGAATCCAACGGATTCTCCGTGGTACGCGAATTCGTCGGCCACGGAATTGGCCGGCAGATGCACGAAGACCCCAAGGTTCCGAATTTCGTTACCGTGGATCAACTCCGCGGCGACTTTAAACTCCGGCCCGGCATGACTTTGGCGGTTGAGCCGATGGTTGTCGCTGGACGCCGCGATGTGCACATGCTGGATGACGGCTGGACCGTCGTAACCGAGGATTCCCAGCCTGCGGCTCATTTTGAGCATACGGTGGCGGTTACCGACCTTGGCGTGGAGATCCTAACCGATGGCACCGCTCCGATCGGTGACGCAAATGCAAAATCAACTTCGGGATTCGCTGCCCGCTAGAACAGGTGCTTGAGGCTTTGACGATTTTCCGCTACTATTGATAATTCGCTAAAAATACAGAGTAGGTGCAGTTATGAAGGTGCGAGCAAGCGTCAGACGAATCTGTGAAAACTGTAAGATTGTGCGTCGCAAGGGCGTCGTACGGGTGATTTGCACCAACACCAAGCACAAACAGAAGCAAGGATAGCGATGGTGGGCACTGTCCCACCCTACGGAGAAAGACATGCCCCGTATTGCAGGCGTTGACATTCCAGCCGACAAGCCAATCTGGATCAGCCTTACCTATCTGTACGGCGTTGGTCCGACGAACAGCCGGCAGATCCTCAAGGAAGCCAACATCGAGCCACAGCGGCGCGCCAAGGATCTCACTGAAGAGGAACTGGCGCACATCATCGCGATTCTCGACCGCGATATTCTGGTTGAAGGAGCACTGCGGCGTGCGGTACAGCAGAACATCGCGAGGCTTCGCGACATAGGCTGCTATCGCGGCACGCGACATCGCCGTTCGCTTCCGACCCGCGGACAGCGCACGCGCTCCAACGCACGCACCCGAAAGGGCCCGCGCAAGACCGTCGCCGGCAAGAAAGGCGTCAAGGAACTCGGTAAGTAGTCGAACAATCGGACCGTACCTCGGTTAAGGGGCGCGAAGTCCAAGGATTAATTTTCGTGCGGGGACGGCCAAGGGACCGGACGATCTGCACAAGCGAGGAATCATGTCAGAAGCAGCAAAGACCGGTGCCAAAGGTGGCGCCAAGAAGCGAATCCGCAAGGGCGTGACGCGCGGCGTGGCGCACATCAAGGCAACCTTCAACAACACGATGATCACCATTACCGACACCAATGGTGAGACGATCTCGTGGTCCTCCGCTGGTACCGTCGGCTTCAAGGGCGCGCGCAAAAGCACCCCGTTTGCCGCTGGTCGCGCTGCTGAGCGTGCCGCCAGCGAAGCCCGCAAGCACGGCATGGTTGAAGTCGAAGTCAAGGTCAAAGGTCCCGGCGCCGGTCGCGAGCAGGCCATTCTGAATCTTCAGAATGCCGGGCTGAAAGTCACAGGGATTGAGGACGTCACGCCGCTGCCGCACAACGGCTGCCGACCCCCAAAGAAGCGAAGAGTATAAGCCCCGTTTGTTGTTTGTGGTTCGTTGCGTGTTGTCAGGCAACGAATAACCAATGACAAACAACGACAACAGGCATAGAAGCGCCTCGTCGGCGAGGTGGAAGACAGATGGCCCCCAACGGTGGGGGCGGGAACCTTCCGCGATTCGGCGAGCCGCAAAGGAGAACAGTTATGCGAATTCGATGGCGTGGTTTGGAGTTGCCCAGTCGCGTGGTCCGCGACACGCAGGTTTCCACCGATACTTATGCGAAATTCAGCGCCGAGCCCTTCGAGCGCGGCTTCGGAACCACCGTCGGCAACAGCCTTCGGCGGATTCTGCTCAGCTCCCTCGAAGGAGCGGCCGTCACCCACATTAAGCTCAAGGGCGCCGAGCACGAGTTTTCGAGCCTTTCCGGCGTGACGGAGGACGTCACGGACATCATCCTCAACGTCAAGAGCCTGATCGTGAAGCTCGACGCGGATGACGCAAAAGGAAATGCGCCTTGTCGCAAAGAAGGCTGGGCCCGTCACCGCCGGCATGATCGAGGCCGACCCCGCGATCACAATCGTCAACAAGGACCTGGTCATCGCCAACCTGACCGAGGACGTCAACTTCGACATGACTCTCACGGTTAGCAAGGGCCGCGGCTACGTTACCGCCGCTGAGAACATCACCGACACCGACGAGCAGGAAATCGGCCTGATCGCCGTCGATTCAATCTATTCGCCCGTCACGCGCGTCCGCTACACGACCGAAGACGCCCGCGTCGGACAGAAGACCGACTACGACCGCCTGATCCTTGAGATCTGGACCAACGGAACGATCTCGCCCGAGATGGCGCTGGTCGAGGCCAGCAAGATCCTCCGCAAACACCTCAACCCGTTCGTACAGTACTTTGAACTCGGCCAGGATACCGCTTCCGATGAAGCGATTGCCGGCCTGCGCGAAGCGTCCAAGGCTACGCTCGATCCCGATCTCCAGCAGAAGCTGGACATGTCCGTGCAGGAGCTGGATTTGTCGGTGCGGGCCAACAATTGCCTGGAGATCGGCCAAGATTCAATCCGTGCGCGACCTGGTTAAGAAGACCGATGCAGATCTGCTGAAAGTTCGCAGTTTTGGCAAGACATCGCTTCGCGAAGTGAAGCGCAAGCTGGCCGACCTGGGTCTTTCACTGGGCATGGACCTGGACAACGTCCCGGCGGCCGGCACGCAGATGGCGGCCTACACCAGCCCCGAGGAAGAGGGCGAGCCTCAGGAAGCTGGTGCCACCGACGGCCAAGGCTGATCGTTTTTGGGGTGACGGACATGCGTCACCCTTGTTTGATTGAAGCGCGACGCAAGTGTCGCAAGGATTTCGTCATGAGCAGACACATGGTCCGCGGCAGGCAGCTCAGCCGCGACACTGAACATCGCATGGCACTGCGGAAGAATCTCGTGCAGAGCCTCTTCGAGCATGGCCGCGTGCGCACCACGCTTCCCAAGGCCAAGGAAGTCAAGGCGTTTGCCGAAAAGCTGATCACGCTGGCGCGCCAGAACACGCTGACATCGCGCCGGCGCGTGATTGCCATGATGGGTGATCGCCGCCTCGTCGATCAGGATCAGGAATTCACGGGGCAGAAGGTTGTCCAGAAGCTTTTTAGCGAAGTTGCCCCCGGCTTCGCCGACCGCTCCGGCGGCTACACCCGCATCATCAAGCTGCCCGAACATCGCGTCGGGGATGGCGGTGATCTGGTGCTGCTTCAGCTGTTGACGGAGGAGGCCGCGCCGCGTGGCTCCGCTCGTCGCTCGGCGGGATTGCGCCGCAAGCGCAACGAGCGCCGCCATCAGTTCGCCACCCGAGCCCTCAAAAAAGGGCGCGGCGAGGGAGAAGCTAAGGCCGATACCGCAAAGGACGAAACACCCGGCGCCGAGCAGCCGGCTAGCGAATAGAAGCACGAGAGTGTCAGATCGACAGTCACTGGGCCGGTTCGGCGAGAACCGGCCCTTTCCGTTGGTTTCGTGATTGCCGTGCGGCAATGTGCTTTTTCGAAGACTTTTCCACTTCCGTGCGTCGATCTGACCGGAGATATTACTGTTGCCGTGGCGCGGTTGCCCGGCATGCCCGGCAACGGCAGGTCAAGGACCACGCCATGTGCTCCATGTCCCCTAAGTGGTGGCAATGCCTTCAGTTGTTGACAGCGCATCAGCCCGGTTCTTACAATCCAAGCCTTACCCAGAGGGGACGGTAACGGATGCTGAGAAACTGCAAGCCGCCGCAACCGTCTGGTACCTGGGAGGGTATCAGTGGAGTGAGTGATTCATCGTTCTGTGTGGCGGCGGGTTTGATTCAATGCCCGCCCGCCAGTAAAGGTGACATGCCGGCTCGGCTTTCATTCCGGCTCTAATCGAAAGATACCCAACGCATGTGGGACTATTACTTCAGGTTGGCGCTGGTTGCGTTCTATGTGATCGTGCTCTGTGCCGTCGCCTTCTACGGCATGCACCGTTATATTCTCGTTTACCTCTACCTCAAGCACCGCAACAACACCTATCAGCCTAAGGGCCGCTTCGCCGACCTTCCGCGAATTACCGTTCAGCTGCCGATGTTCAACGAGGACGTGGTCGCCGAGCGGATCATCCGTGCCACCTGCCAGATCGATTACCCGCTCGATAAGCTCGAAATCCAGGTACTTGATGACAGTACCGATCACTCGGCCGAAATTGCCCGCAAAACATGTGAAGAATTCGCCGCCAAGGGCCTGCCGATCCATTACATCCACCGGACCAATCGCGAGGGTTACAAGGCCGGTGCGCTTGCCGCAGGGCTGAAAACCGCCACCGGCGAACTGATCGCCATCTTCGACGCCGATTTCATTCCCCCACGTGACATCCTTCAGAATGTCGTCAACTATTTCTACGACGACGCGATTGGTATGGTCCAGGTCCGCTGGGACCACCTCAATCGCGACGCCTCCATTCTCACCCGCAGCCAGGCGATCTTTCTCGACGGCCACTTCGTCATCGAGCACACCGCCCGAAACCGCTCCGGTCGCTTCATGCATTTCAACGGCACCGCGGGCGTCTGGCGCCGCAAGACCATCGAGGACGCCGGCGGATGGGAGCACGACACCCTTACCGAGGATCTGGACCTGAGTTACCGGGCGCAGTTGAAGGGCTGGCAGTTTTTATACTTGCCGCAGTTCTGCGCCCGGCGGAATTGCCGCCGGAAATGCTTGCTTTCAAGCAACAGGCGCACCGCTGGACCAAGGGCTCGATGCAGACAGCGATCAAGCTCCTTCCGAAGGTCTTGCGCTCGCGGCACCTGCCAATGACAATTAAGACCGAGGCATTCTTCCATCTGACCAATACTCTCGTCTATCCGCTAATGGTCCTGGTGACGGTCTTGATGTATCCCACGTTCTTTCAGTTCCTGACGCCGTTCAAGACTCACAGTTGGGGTTCCTATGTCTTCAGTTTGAGCTTGTTCGTGCTGGCAACGTGTTCCGCCAGCACCTTTTTCTGCTTTGGGCAGCGAGAGTTGTTCGGCAAGGAGGCGGGCTGGCGCACACTGATCTACACGCCGTTTTTGATGGCGCTGGGCATTGGCATCGGCCTGAACAACGCCAAGGCGGTGCTTGAAGCGATCTGGAGTGCAATCCGCCGCAAGCCCAGCGAATTCATTCGCACGCCCAAGTACGGCCAGACCGCCCTGAGCCGTGCGAAGAAGTGGCGCAAAGAGGAGGTTTTTACCTTCCATCGCCTCGTCCTGCCCATCCTGGAGATCGCCTTCGGCATTTACATGGCTTCCTGCCTGTGGATCAGCTTCTGGTACCAGTGCGGCATTCGCCCCGGCACGGATAAGAGCGGCTGGGCCAGCGTGCCCTTCCTCCTCATCTTCGCCGGTGGTTATTTTTATGTGGGGTTCGGTTCACTCTACGCGATGTGGCGGATACACCAGGAAAACAGCGCCGTTGTCGAGGTCGCAGAGCTGCCGGTCTAGGCCCCTGCTCAATTGATCACTTCAGCTTGATGGTTACCGGCTGGCCCGCCGGGATTGTCTCAACCGCCGCAGCGAAGTTGAATCCCCATGCACTAAACGGCTCGCCCGTTTCAGCGTGATCCGGATTCAGGCAAAGCACCGTCGCATCTCGCAGCTCACTCTCTGCGCGCAGCGTGATGCTTGATGTCCCCGCCTCGTAGTTGAATCGTTGCAGTTTGACGCTTCTTCTTGCCCGTTCCCATTGGTTGATTCGCCGTGCCGTCCACCATTCCAATCCCGCTTCTCTCGCTTCGCGCACGCAATCCACCAGGGACTTGGCCACGTCCGGATTCGTCACGTGGTATGGATGAAATAGCTGGTGCAGAACGCCATGATGCCTCTTCACCGACTCCAGCAGTGCCGCGAAGATCTGCACCGGCGCGAACGTGTGCAGGTCCCACACCAATGTGCACATCTCCAGGCAGTCGATCATCTTTCCCGCAAACGTCATTGGAAAGTAGAGATGGCAGGTACCAAAATTAAATCCAGCCTCGCCCGTCTTGCTTACCGCCTTGGACTGATCGATCTGGATTCCCGCCTCGACGCACCACTCGAAGAACTCGCAGTCTCCCTCCCACCGCGCCATGTGATTTTTGTTCGTAACGGGCGTTTCGCCGAACATTGCCTGCAACTTGAGGAACTGCTCGCGCCACTGTGCCTGGGACCATTTCCTCCCCTCGCTGATCGCGTCGTAATGCGTCGCCAGCTCGTGGCCTGCGTTCCTGATCTTCGCGGTTATTGCGGCGTCGTATCCGGGAAGGATGATACACCATGAGGCTTCGGCGTCCGCTTGGGCCAGCAGTTCCAGCAGCCGCTCCGCTTTCTCCGGTTCATTGCCGTCGCTGTCGAGCGACATGTGCGCCAGAGCCGCCAGACGGCGCGGATACAGCCACAAAAGGGGCAGTGCGACTCCATGCTCGCGTGCGACATAAAAGATCGATCGAAGCAGTATCTCCCGCCACACGTCCGCCGCCGGTTCGAGAAAGGCGCGGTAATTCCTGACCCCCGGCACCGGGTCGCGATCCAGTTCCCAGTCGAGCACTGCCCCGTCGTCTGCCTTGAGAATCAAGTCGTTCATCGGCGCCGAGCCGTCCGGCGCCGGTACTCCATCCCGCGTTACGCCCACCCCTTGCTGGATCCGCACGATCGTTCCCGTGACGTCTGGGGCGATCAACAACGTTCGGCCCTGACCGCTCCGGTTTTCCAGCAGCGCCGGCCGTGCTGTCGGCCTGCCGTGCATGTCATCCACGCGTGCCAGCACCCGGGCCCCCCGCGGCACGATCGTCGCTCCACCGAATAAATGCACCGGCCGCGTCACCGGCGTCAGCACCGGATGATTCTTGTCGAGCGCGACCAGGTATCCTTCTCCCAGAGACCGCATGCCACCGGCCCATGACCACATCGCCGGCTCTGACAAACTCGCCCCAAGGGCATCTTCCATTCCGCAGGCCCCGCCTACGGAGATCCACGCGCCCCCCTTGGCGATCCAGTCTGCAAGCTTGCTCTTGAGTGCTTCGGAAAGACCTGTCTCACCGACGGTCACCAGGATCCGGATCCCATCAAGCTCGTGCTCCAGCCTGTCGAACGCCAAGCGCTCATGAAACAATCCTGCGTGCTCGAGGATTTCGAAGATATATTGTGGATATTGAACCGACCGCGAAAGATTCAGCCCCCTTTCCGGAAGGGCGCAAACGCCCAAAGCCAAGCCGCTGCTCATGTCCATCGCTCCTGTCTGGCGATCGATTGTCGCATCATGCCGCGGGCATCGCCAGCGCCTTGTTTAGCTCGTGATTCCCGCCACAATATCGTTGCGCAGAACCACGACCCTCAACGGAATGCCAGGACTGATCATGACCGAATCGCAGGAACCGCTCTCTGTCAGCCATGAGATTGTTGCCCGCCCCGACCGCCGCTACCGCGGCAAGCATCTCGCCTTCACCGTGATCATGATTGCTGCGGGCTTCTGGTTCGCCTACGACGGCTGGATTGGCTGGCCTGGCCATAACCAGCGGCTGCGTTCTCTCGATCAGCAGATTGACCAGGCTGAGCAGACCGGTGATCGCAAGCGGTATCAGGATCTCAAGGCCCAACTCGCCAGCATGCACCGGCAGTACACACCCGTTGATCTGCTCATCCAGCGAATCCTGGCGGTGGGACTGCCTGTCTTCGGAATCCTCTACGGCGCCTGGACCCTCGCCGTCACCCGCGGCCAATACCGCCTGGTCGGTCAGGCTCTTATGCTTCCGGGCCACGATCCGATCGACTTCGCCGATATCCAGCGCCTGGACAAGTCCCGCTGGGAGCGCAAAGGCATCGCAACTCTCTACTACCAAACCGCCACCGGGTCGGAACGCTCTGCGAGGCTCGATGACTTCGCCTACGAGCGCGCCCCAACCGACGAGATCTTCGAGCGCATCGAAACCTACCTTGTGCCTCCGGAAGTCCCCAGCGAACCTGCTTCGGAATGAAAAAAGCCCCGTCAAAGACGGGGCTTTCAATCATTCAGGAAAGATGGGACTGGATTTCAGGCACCTTTGATGACTTCGAAGATGGCCTGCGTCTTGATCACCATCTGCGTCTCATCGAACAGATGGAAGCTCTGCACCAGAAGCTCATGGCTTCGGCGTTCGATGTCCAGCACGCTCAACGCCGCCGCAGACTCGGTGGTGGCCGGGATATCCGCGCGTCATCAGCTCGCGCTTGGCCGCGTAGGTCGCGATTTCATGCTTGGTTGCATCGTAGAGCGTCTGCGTCAGGAGCTCTTCCTGCGTGGATATCATGTAGCGGATGTTGGGGCCGGCCGTGGTTTCGTGGTACTTTTCGCCGCGGCAGGGAATGGACTGGAGCAGGCCGCGATCGGTGAGCGGCTCGTGGTTCATTCTAATGACTTCCGTGAGGGTATTTTTGCCGGTACGGAAGGAGACGACGTGACCGCCGTCTACCAGCCAGATGTCGGCTTCGTAGGCTCGCCGGGAAACCTGCTCTGTGGCATGGATGCGGAATAGCTCCGGATGGAGCGTCCGCTGGTAAAGCAGCAGGGTGAGACCGCCGCTGCGCCGCTGTTTTGTTCTGTTGCTCATAGCGTCCGTGCTTCCTTCTTGTCCCGTTGGATCGGGACGCTTGTGACGGAAAGCACAATGTAGAGTGGCTGCTTGCCGTCGGGGCCTTGCGGGTGCTTCTGGATGTTGTACGTGAGCATTCGCCCAGCCTGAGAACATCGTCCGTGATGTGGAACTGCCCGCAGGCGAATGAACGTCAGCCCGCTCCATGCGGGCTTATGATGGGGTCATTATAGACGCCTTGTGCGAAATCTGAACAAAATAATTGAGTTTACGACGCGGTCACCAGGCGCAGAAGCACGATGATCACATCGTAACTGGAGTGGGACAAAGCGGTTATGCCAAAACCCCGGGTGAGGAACAGGATGGCAAAATAGACGCCGGCGATGGTGCGAAAGGCAAAACTCCGCCAAGTGAACGATTCAGCGCCCAAGTAATGGTAGAGCGAGAAGGCGACGGCCGAGATTACCACCATATACAGGTAAGCCCACAACTTCTCGAAACGCAGAAGATCGACAAAGATGACGTGAAGAAGGGTCAGGCCGATCAGGCGGAAAACCAGTTCTTCATAAATGCCGGCGCCAATGGAAAGAACGAGCAGCGCGGTCGGCGCGGAGCCGGCGGCCAGCGCGTGCAGATGGCGGTCGGGATGTGGAAAAACTGACGAAACGACGGGATATGCGGAAAGCGGCAGGTGGTGGTGGGCGAGATAGTGGGCGATGAGGGTCCCGATGGCCAGTAAGGGGACGCCCCAAGCAGCGCCTTCGAGGATCATGCCGAGGATCGTGGAGGGATGGACGGTCCAGGGGTCGTTGCGGGCGATGTGCCACGTGAGCAGGATGCCGACGACGGCCATGGCGGGGAGGTATTGGCCGGTTGCGCCGAAGAGGGCAAAGAAGCGCTGAAGGAGCGTGAAGGCGATGATGCGCTGCTCGACCTGGTGGCTGGGATCGAAGGCGAAATAGCGCGTGCCGATTTCGTAGAGGATGATAAGCGGGAGCAGGGCGACGAGCGATGCCAGGGGAAGTTGAGCCCGCTGGAGGTAGCCTGCGGGCAGGGGTCGTGGCTTGGCCGAGGCGGCGGAATGGGCGCGGGTGGCGGTAGCGGCGCGGGTCATGGGCGTCTCGAAGGATTATCGGGCGCAGCGGCGGGATTTCTGAAAAGAGTTGACGGTTGCCAATTATTGCTCGTTCTGAGTGAGATGCCGGGAGGTCCGTGACTGCTGGAAACCGCGCATGACGCGTAGGGCCTTTACGGGATTCTCGCGGGCCACGGTTAGCGGCCCCGCTTGCGCGGCGTGTCCCGGTAGCCTCCCATTGGGCTGCAGTCCGGATTAGCGGTATGGGTTGAAAACGGCGCTTAACACTACAGCGCTAAGCTGGCGATTTGAGTCCAGAATTGCGGTCAACACATGAACAGACAAGGACTTAAGAGCGATCCGTGCCGAAAGTGCTAAAAAGGCCCCTCTGGCCGCTTTGCCGGTCGGACAAATTGTCATGTTCGGACCACCATGTCGTCAGAAGGGGCAAAAACCGGGTTTGGGGATGGGTGGGGAGGCAACGGTACTACAACGGTGAGAGTACGGTGTGGGCCGGGAGGAGATTTGGGCGCAACTTGGGAGCGGAATGTCCTCTGCTGGGATGCTTCTTCACGAACGGGCTGGTGATCATGTTGCCTGGATGAGATGAGCCATGCTCCTACCCTTAGCGCAGCGTTCAAGGCGTTGCCGAAGCGACCAGGAGGCCCTGCAGGGCTTGCGGCGAGTCAGCGCTGTAGGGCGCCTCGATGGTGCGGGAGAGGGTTCTGTCAGAAGCATTCGGTCCTTTAACTCTACATCCCGGCGTCGGCGATTCGAGCAAAAACATGAGCGGATAAGGACTTAAGAAGGATCCAGCGCTGTCGTGTTAAGAGCCGCAGGGCTGGTGTTCTTTCTGGCGGAAGCGCAACGGTACTACTACGGTGTGGGTACGGTGTAACCCGGCAGCGGGTAGGGGAGTGTGAGCGTTACATTGTGGCTGGCGGCTCATGCGGTTTGACGCGATTCCGGCAGGCCGCAGGGACGCGCCCCATAAGCGGGGGCGCTCAAGGTAGCCTGCCATTCAGGTGGAATCCGGATCCGCCGCAGGCTCGCCAAGGGCTTGATGAGCGGACCCCACCTCAATGACGAACGGAGGGGCGGGTGATGCGGATGGCCTTGCGGTTGTGCAGCTTGGCGAGGCGGCCTTGAAGGATCATGCGGTGAGGCGGAGCGGCGATGATGGTCAGGTCGGCGCTGAGCGGCAGATCGGTGGTGAGGATGTCCCCGGGCTGGAGAGAGGCCAGTTCGGACGCAGAGAGGGAGGTCTCGGCGAGGATGGCGCGGAAGGGGATGGGGGTGGCGGGATCGAGGCTGCCAGAGGTGTGGCCGAGGACTGCCGTGGCCGGGGCGGGGAGAGCGAGGGTGAGGCGCGGCGGGGGCGGAGGATTGGTGAAGGGGGAGAGGGGGCGCGGGGGGCCGGTGAATTCTATGGGGAGACTTATAACGCGCTCGTGGTCCGGCACGATGTGATGGGTGCGGGGATCGGATTCGATGCGGGAGAGGGTAAAGAGATTTTGGTCCTGCGCGGTGGTCGTTGGAGATGGCCAGGCGGAGGCAAGAATGGTGGGAATCTCGCCAAAGACGGGCGCGAGGAGTCGGGATTCGAGTTGAGTGAAGCGCCGCCTGGGGATGAGCGGGTCAGGCTCGGAGCCGCCGAGGAGATGTTCGAGGATGAGATAGACGAGGGAGGGATGGAATTCGAGCGCGAACTCGCCGGGGAAAAGAGTAGAGGTGAAGACGAGCAGGAACGTGGAATCGGCGAGTGTGAGGAGGTGATCGCGGTAGGAGAGTTCGGTCGCAGGAAGGGCGTTTGCACGCAGGGGAAAGGCAAGATGTTGGGCGAAGGCCTGGGCGCAGAAGCTGGCGAAGGCGCGGTGAAAGGAGTCGAGGGGGGATGTGAACGCGGTCAAGGCGACCTCCATGTCGCTGGCGACATTATGAAGGAAATGGCAGGGGATGCCAGAGGCGGGGGAAGGATTCGCAAAGCCGGGTGGGTGTGGATTTGGGGGGAATTGGCCCGAAAAGATTGGCGGAAGCGGGGAGGATGCTAAAATCACGCCATGCTGTTGAACAGAGCGTTGCGTTGCGGTCTGGGGATGCTGGTGGCGGCGGTTCTCATTGCAGGGGCGGTTTCGTGTACGCAGGAGAAAAAGGAGAAGCCCCGGCCTAATGAGCCGCTGGCGCCCGAGGGCATGCCGAACCTTCAGCCGCAGGGTGTGATGGCGCCGGGGTCGAAGGATAAAGGTGATGCCGTTGCGATTCCGGTGGGAGCGCAATGGACGATTTACTGCCAGGCGATGGAGGGGGCCGTGCATGTGGAGCAGGCGAACGCGCTTAAGGCACAGCTCATGGCCAAGAGCGGGATGAAGGACTGGTATGTCATTCATCAGAACAGCCAGAGCGTGCTCTACTACGGGTTCTACAAGTCGATCGATCAGGCGGATCCGAAGGAGTCGGCACGGGCTCATGCAGATCTGCAGAGGATCCAGGGGATGATGGATCAGTCGGGGGACCGGTTGTTTCCGAGCAGCATTTTCGTGGAGGTGACGACGCCTGATCCGCCGGCGCCGGCGGACTGGAATCTGGTGAACGCGAAGGGGTACTGGTCGCTGCAGATTGCGGCGTACAAGGACAGTCCGAAGCGCAAACAGTATGCGGTGGACGCGGTGCGGGAAAATGCGCAAGGAAGGGATTCCCGCGTATTTCTATCATGGAGATACGATCAGTTCGGTGTGCATCGGGGCATGGCCGCGGAGTGCGGTTCAGGAGCAGCAGGAGTCGAGCGCAAGTACGTCCGATCCGAACCAGCCGCTGCTGGTGTTGTCACAGCCGCTGCCGGCGGGATCGCCGACGAAATTCGTGGACCGCCAGACGGGGCAACCGCTTCAAGCGGTGGCACCGCGGCTGGTGCCGCTGGATCCCTCGATGATCGAGGCAATGAAGAAGTATCCGAACGAAGTGGTCAATGGCGTGATCGACATCACGAAGGTGAAGGATCCGGCGACCGGACAGGAGAAGGAAATTCCGGATCCATCGTTCCTGGTTGTGATTCCGCACAAACAGCAGTCGATTCTGGATAATCCGCCGTCGTCGGATGAAGGAGAGATGACGGTGAGCGCGCCACCTGGGGTTTTGGCGCCGTCGGCGGAACCGCAGCCGATTGGCGGAAAGCTTCGGTCGCTGGGAGATTAGTTTTGTGCGGCTGCTGATCGCCACGGCCAATTCGGGAAAGATTCGCGAGTTTCGAGAGATGCTCGGGAGCGATCGGTTTGACTGGACCGACTTGAGCGAGCATCGCGAAGTCGCAACGCCGGAAGAAGCGGGAAAGACGTTTCGCGCCAATGCATGTCACAAGGCGACGTACTATGCGACGCAGCTTGGGTGCTGGGCGGTGGCCGATGACAGCGGGTTGGTTGTCGATGCGCTGGGCGGCCGCCCGGGCGTGCTGAGCGCGGCGGTGGCGCAGGTAAATCGCGCAGGGCGAGGCGATGCGGCTAATAATGCGATACTTCTGCGGCAGCTGGACAGCGTGGAGGCCCCCAGACGCACGGCGCGGTTTGTGTGCTGCCTGGCGTTCGCGGATCCGCAGGGGAGGATCGTGCTGACGACGCAGGATGCGCTGGCAGGAGCCATTGGACGCGAGGCGCGGGGAGAGAATGGTTTCGGCTATGATCCGCTGTTTTGCCTGCCGGAGCGGGGGCAGACAACGGCCGAACTGGAGCCGGATGAAAAACATGCGATCAGCCATCGAGGCAAGGCCCTGCGGCGCCTACGGGCACTGATGGATGAACTGGTCGCTAGCGGTTTCCCAGCTTGACCCACCGGCCGTCGCAGGGCGGTATGGGAAGGGAAAGCGCATTGACTTGGCACGTGGGTTGGCGTCTAACAGGCGGCATATGAGCCGAATTCTGGCGGCGGTGAGCAGTCCCTGGGCATCGGATCGCGTGGCCGAGCCGTTGGCGGAGCTGGCCAAGCGGATTGACGCAGAGGTGCTGGTTGTGCACGTTTCGCGGCCCAGCGCGGGGCAGATGCGCGAGCAGGAACAGAACGAGGGGGAGCTGGCGATCAGCCGGTTGCGCGAGAAGCTGGAGTCGAAGGGAGTATGCGTGCAGACACTTCTGATGTTCAGCGACGACATCGCGCGGGCGATTCTGAATACGGCGCTGGAGCGTGATGTGACGCTTATTGCGCTGGGTCTGACCGGGAAGAACGTTTTTGCGCGGCTGCTGGCGGGGAATGTTCCGGTGGAGATGATCAAGAACACGAGGATTCCGGTGCTGTTGTTTCCGCCGGACTTCAAAGGAACGATCTGATGATGACGCTAACCGCTGGGGGTTGCGCAGTTCGAGGAAGGGCTGGGAGAGCTGGTGGATTCTGCCGCTTTGATTGGCGACGCCGAAGAGCTGCGCCGCCGGATGGAGCGGGATGGGTATCTGCTCTTGCGCGGCTTGCTTGATCGCAACTGGGTGATTGACGCGCGGCGGAGCGTGATGCAGCGGCTGGCTGCCGAGGGACTTCTGCTGGAGGGCAGCGATCCGATGGAAGGGATTGCCGATCCTCAAAAGCGGAATGCCTTCTTCCCGGAGGCAGCGAAGAACAATCATGAGCTGGAGCGGTTGTTGTACACCGGCAACATGATGGTATTTTTTGAGCAATTCCTGGGCGGAGCGGTCCGGCACTTTGACTACACCTGGCTGCGAACGGTTCCGCCGGGAAAGGGGACACGGTCGCACTGCGACGTCGTGTACATGGGCGCGGGACGCAACGGCTGTATACTGCATGGACACCGCTGGGAGATATTGGGTTTGATCTCGGCGGGCTGATGGTGCTCGAAGGGTCGAACAACAACCAGCGGCTGCGGGAAACGTACGGACGCTACGACGTGGATACATATTGCGAGAACCGACCGGAAATCCACGGCTGGAAGCAGGGCGGGCAGTTAACGGGGAATTCGAACCAGATCCGTCGGAGCCTTGGCGGGCACTGGTTGAGCGGCGAATTCCGAATGGGAGATGTGCTGATCTTCAGCGTCTTTACGGTACACGCGAGCCTGGACAATCACAGCGACCGAATCCGATTGTCAAGCGATTCGAGATATCAGCTGGCCAGCGAGCCGGCGGATGAACGCTGGATCGGGCCGAATCCGATCGCGCATTCAGCGGCGGGAAAACGCGGACGGATCTGCTGAGAGATACCCAGTTTCCAATTGACACCGGACAATTGAAAGCTGTCAATCGGTTTAGCTCCAATCTATGTCTCGACGGATGTCGTGCGCAGGCCGGCCCAGTCACCAGTGGCGGTTTGGCCGATGAGGTAGATGTCCACATTGATTGTGCCGACGCGGAATACCTTCAGGTCCACGAGGTGGGATTCGAGCGTCTGACGCAGAGCGCGGTAACCCTCGCCGTCTTCAGAATTGAGAAGCTCAGCGAAGAATTCATCGAGGGCCTGCTCCCGAATTCTCGTGCCCGGTGCTGTGCGATCCGCGATGACCTGAAGCGCTGAGTCGGCGCCGATGCCGGCAAAGCGGAATGGGACGAACGGCGAGTCCGATTCGCTGGGATACAAAAGCCCCTCTGCCGCTCGGGTCAGGATGTCCAGTTCGTCGGCCATGCTGACTGATGAGCTTAGCCGAAGCCCCAGTCCAGGTGAGCGATCAATCCACTTCTTTCTCGCCCTTTTCGCCCCTCTCGACAATGTCGCCGGTGGTGAAGAGGATGGATTTGAGCACGGCACCCCATTCTTCCTTCTGGCGAAGGAGGAATTCGAGATCCATGCCGAAATGCTTGAATTCCTCCTCTTGTGCGTTGTGCATGATGGCGCGAGCCTGTGCGTCCTTCTCAACGGCCATGCGCTGTTCGTACCAATCAATGGCCTGGGCTTCTTCAATAAGGGAGAGGATCATTCGTGCGAACGTGCGGGTTTGCTGCGGCAGTTCGGATGCGGGTTCGTGATATTGATCGAACGCCATGAAGCTCCTTGAGAATCTGTGCGCATAGTGAAGGGGGGGATCTTGTCCTGCCAACGTGGAAAACAAGAGCGGGGCGACCGGGAAACGGCCACCCCGCCGAGTTGGTCTTAGGTGGCGAACCGTATACCACATTACTGCGACTGTTCGCTCTGATTCTGATCGGCCTGCGACAGGTTGGTACCATAGATCGCGGCGAGAATGCGACGGGAAACAACTGCCTGCGCCTGCTGGGCGTCACTGGGCAGCTTTGCGGTGTCTTCGCCGATCTGTGTGAGCTGTGTCAGTACGTCATCGTGGATCTGCTGCGCAGTGCGGTCGTTGGGGACGTCAATCTTCCAGCCGCCGGCTTCGTGGATGAGCGAGACGTTCATTGCCGGCAGCCCATTTTCAGCAGGCAAGCAGACGACGGCAACATTACGGCCCTTTTCGATGTTGCCCTGCGTGCGCGTCTCTTCATCGAGCATATTGGAATGAGCCGCCGCCTGCTGGGCGCCATTGCTGCTCACCAGCGAGAGTGGCCAATTCTGCGCGAACTGCTGGGGATCCTGGATTTGGCCACTGACGCTCTGAGCACTGGCAAAGTCTTTGGGCTTGGCGTCGAAGTCCTGCTGATATTTGTCCTTCCATGCCTTCTGAAGTTGCTCGATACGGCCGTTGAGCTTGTCGGCGTTGATGTTGTCGATCTTGCTGAGGCGATCGCGATCCTGATCGACGAAGTTGCCGACCATATTGTCCAGGCCGTTCTTGGACATGGCGTCGTTGGCGGCGGCGGCGATCGGCGCGGTGAGGGATGAGGTTTCGGTCTGTTCCTGAGATTTCTGCGCCAGCGGGGAGCTGTAGTGCGGCATTGCTCATGGATTGGTCTGACGACATTTGGTCGTTCTTCTGCGCTGTCATGGACGCGTTGTCATTGTCAGCCGCCTGAGCCGTGGCGGCGGATAGAACGGCGATAGAAACCAACGCAAGTGATGCTGAGAGCAGCCAGTTAAGCGTGCGAGACATAGATGCCTCCTTGGTGAGAGAGCCCTTAGCGGTCGGGGTCGCGACCCATTGCCGCGAATCGGGGTCGATAGATAGCAAGGCCAGTGCCGCGGCTGACGGAACCCCCGATTCGAGCGCGGAATAATCCATGGGAATGTGAGAGCAACTGCTGACACCGTTAGCTGACCTATCCCCACTTTGGCAGCGCTTGGTCGGTGGCCGTGAGGAAAGCGGCGAAGGCCTGTGCGGGGGAGCATTTCAGTTTGGCAAGCATCTGACGTCCGATCTGAAAAACGCTGCACGTGCCTGGGTGGCTGTTGGAGCACCAGTCACCGGGACGACACTGTTTTAATGCCAGCAGCCCGATGCCGCACAGCAACAGATACGCCAGCGCCAGGATCAGGATCAACCGGTCCAGGCGATCGGCGCGGGTCATCTGCGTATCCCGCAGGCTCCAGCCGTTGCGTTTGTTCTTGCCGTCGCGGAACAGTTCCTCCACCCCCATCCGCCGGCCATACAGCTGGCTCAAACGGATCGGCGTCGCCTGCTGATCGGTCATCAGGAACCAACACTCATCCCGTTTGTTCGGCAGATTCGGCTTCCAGCGGATCACGATGTTCTGCTGGACCGGATGATGGCTGCGATAGCTGACATTCTTCAGCAGCCTGGCAATCCCCTTGTGCACCGGGTAATCCAGCAGTTTGCCGTGATAGCCCTGCCCGTTGATCCAGACATCGGGGCTGATGCGAATGATATAGCCGAAGCCGTGACGCTGGCAGAAGCGTGCCAGCTCCGTGCGGCCAAAGCCGCGGTCGGCCAGGATGATCACCTTCAATTGCGGATCGATCATCTGCCGCAGGACCAACAGCAGGGATTCCTCGAAGCTGTTGCGGCTCTTGTCGAACTTGCCGCCTTCGACGCTGGCCCAGCACAAGGGCACACTGCGGCCCTTGACGACCGTCGCCGCCATCAGGGTCCAGAAGCCGCGGATGTCGGTCCAGTCCAGCGAGATCAGCAGCGTCTTGCGACGCTTTTTCAGCAGCTTCTTCACCACCCCGCGCATCGCATCGGCGGTTTCGATCCGGTCGTTGGCGCAGAAACGCCAGACCCGCTTGATCTGATGCTTGGCGGTGCCCAAAAGCTGACGGCCCAGATTGGCCAGGGAAACACGCTCGACACGCATCGCCCCGGCGACGAGAATGGCCAGCGTCTTGGCCTGCGAAAGACGCAGATGGGCGGCGCAGACCGAGAGTACCCAACAGATCGCGTCCCAATCCCGTTCGGCACAGTTGCTGTATCTGGGTGGCGGCCAGACGAGTGGGAGAACCTCGCGGCGCAGGGGGAATATTCCTGTCGCTCAAACGTAGTCGGCAGCGCGCAGCATCAAGGCGGACGACTCACGCGAACGCTCGTCCCGGCACTACAGCCCGATCGATTTGAAGTACGCCTCGCGGGCGCAGGATTTTGACGCCGGTGCGGTCCGGCTTGTTCAATTCACGCAGCACGTCCTCGTCGCTGGCCAGGCCCTGCAGATACAGCGACATCAGGATCACCATCCACTTGGTCGGCTTCTTCCCGGTGAGTGTGTTGAGCATCATGCAGCAGATCACCGCCGCGTAAATCTGGATCTGAATGCCTTCCATGCGTGTGCTGAGCAGATGCCGGCAGCCCAGGATCTGTTTGAGGAATCGGAAGAAGATTTCGATGGTCCAGCGGTACTGGTAGAGGAAGGCGATCACGTGCGCCGGCACATCCAGCAGATCGGTGACGATGCGCAGCGTGCCGTCGCTGGTCGGGCCGGTCTGGCCGACGCCGTGGCGTTTGCCCTTGCCGCGTTTCTGGTGCGGCGAGCATGTCACGCAGATCAGCCGCGTCGGATGATCCGCACGCTCGCTCGGCTTCTTGGACAGCCCCATCTCAACGATCTGATCGCTGATCACGCCCGCGTCACGGGCCGCCTGATCCAGCGGCCGATCCTCCAGCACCTCGTAGACGCTGTTGTCGCGCACGCGGCAGATGTAGCTGCTGCCCGCCCCCTTGATGTCGTTCCACAGGGTGAATTGCGCATACCAGCGATCCATCACATAGGTGTGCCCGGCGGTCAGATGCCGCCGCAACACCGACTTCTCATCGCCCTTGCCCGTGTTCCGCGGATCGGTGATCTCCCAGCGGTCGGGTACGTGATGATCCACGTCAAACTGCAAATGCAAACGCCAGGCATGAGAATGTCTGCCATCACCCAGCGGCAGGAACATCGCCTCGGCCACCGTGCATAGCGTCTGGATCACGGTGGAATCCACCAGCGTCAGCTTCCCCGGCAGGTCCTTGAACAGCGCCGCACGCTCGATCGGCGGCATCTCCTGCCACAGTTGCTCCACAACCTCCTGCAGCAGGGACGGATCAAATACGCGGCAGCTCTCGGAGAAACTACCCAGCGAGAAACGCTTGATCCCCAGCCGCTTCCGCACCTCGGGCAGATCGGCCACCTTCTGCAGCGTGCGCATCGAATCGATCAGGGGATTGAACAGGTACAGCAGGATGAGCAGGACATAATCGTCGAAGTGAAGCTCGCGGTTATCGGCCTTGTCGCGGGCGCAGCCGGCACGATGCAGGACCCCAAGCAATCCGGCAACCCGCCGCAACTGCTTCATCCCGCGCAGGCGATCGAGCGTGATGTTGTCAGCCGTCGCCGGTTCCGCCACGCAACCATCATGCACCACGAACCCGGCGGGCGCAAGTGCGACAAGGCGCCGCGTGGCGCGACAACGCGCCGCATCAAAGCCCCTCGCGCGTCAAAGTGCCGCACACAATCATGGGCGCAAAAAGGTGTGCCGAACGGGATTGATCGCGTCCCTACGATCCATGGCGGTTCCTTTCGCGTTGGATGAACAGTGCGCCCGGCCGGCGCTGACGATTCATTCCTAGCGCGCCAGGACCGCCATTTGTTCGCGCTTCTGCAAAATCATCAACAGAAGTGGGGATAGGTCAGACACCGTTAGGGGTTGCCAAAGCCGGTCAGACGCGGATAATCCGCGACTCGCATTCCGCAGGAGAGTTTGTCCATGGCCAAAGCCCGAGCGATCGTGAAGCGCCGCAAAGCGGTGCGGAACATCAAGAAGATCACCAAGACCATGCAGATGATCGCCACGGCGAAGTTCCAAAAGTCACTGCGCCGAGCGGTGGGAACCAAGCCCTATACACGGAAGGTACGCGAGCTGGTCCGGGAATTGGCGGGGGCGGTGGGGGATATTGAGCATCCGCTTCTCCGGGAACCGGGGCCCGAGGATCGGACAAACCGAATTTTGCTGTTGGTGCTTACCAGCAATCGCGGCTTGGCCGGGGCATACAACGGCAGCATCCTGCGCATGGCCAACGCGTTCATCCGCGAGCGGGAGGCGGCGGGAAAGAAAATTGAGCTTTACGTCGTCGGCAAGAAAGGCGTCAGCTATTTCAATTTCCAGCGGAGGCCAATCGCGCGGAAGCTGGACGCGGTGGATACGCCGCGGTTCATCGAGGTCGAGCGTCTGGCGCAGGACCTGATCGACTTGTTCGTGACCGAACAACTCGATGCGGTGCATATCGCCTACATGAACTTTGTCAGCGCGGGTGTGCAGAAGCCGGAGATCACTTCGCTCCTGCCGCTGGCCGGCGGCGACGAGCCGGCGGCGGCGCCGACGAAGGAGGCGGGATACACCAACGAAGCGGTGTACGAGTTTTCGCCCGAGCCCAAGTCGCTGCTGGATGAATTATTGCCGCTCACGGTGAAGACGGCGCTTTTCCAGGCCTTCATGGACGCGACGACGAGCGAGCACGTGGCGCGCATGGTGGCGATGAAGTCTGCAACGGACAACGCGGACAAGATGGTTAAATCGCTGACGCTTCAGTACAACCGTGCCCGCCAGAGCCAGATCACGACCGAGCTCTCGGAGATCATGGGCGGTGTAGAGGCAATGAAAGGCTCGTAGCAGAATCTGCTACTCCTGCTGAGCCACGGGGGCTTCTTGGCTGCCGGCTTCCGATGAACGAAGAATCAAGGGGCGGCCCATCTGCTCGATTTGGTCCATCGCATCGGCCAAGGAAGTGACGAGGCGCACCTCCATTGCGCAGGCAATACGTTGGCGGGCGCACTCCATGTTGCCGCTATGGTTCCAGAGTCCGACCAGCATCTGCATCTCGGGATAGCGCGCGTTGATGCGTTTGCACAAATATCGTGCGTGAATCGCTGCGCCCGGCGGCACCGCGGAGATCGCGACCAGGTGCGCGCCGGTCTGCCCGATCTGGTTGATCATCTCCGAGGCGAGCGACGCCACAGACACGTTGGTGGCGCAATAGCCCTGCAACGCCAGCAGCTGCGCGAGCATCAGGCCGACGATTTCATCGGCTTCATCATGCGCGGGGAGCGTCAGAAGATTGATCTCACACCCGGTGGGAAGATGCGAGCGACGCCTGGGAGATTCCGGCAAGGTTTCCATGTCATCAGGACGGTCGGCGGTGGTCGCTCCCGTGCGCAAATAGAACCTGCTGCTCGTCGCCGAGCTCGTCGATCAGTTCCCGCAGGGCCTGGCGAATGAAGACCCGGTGGCCCTGATCGAGAATACCCTTGTGACCATCCACCTCCGCCATCGCCAATGCGGGCAGCAGCATCGTGTCGTAGATCTCCTCGAGCGACCGTTCCCCGAGGTAGCCCATGGCCAGGTCCGCCGCTTCCTCCTGATCCATGGCGAGCCAGCGCTGGTAGATCCTCTCGTGCGGAGCGAGGACAGGTTCGTCCCCGAGCAGGATGTCGAGAAACCCGAGTTGCGGAACGTATTTCCCGATGACGACCAGGCAAACGGTCAGCGGCGTGGCTATGAGCAGTCCGATCGGCCCCCACAGCCACGTCCAGAAGAGCGCCGCGATGAGGATGGCAACCGTCGAGAGCCCGGTGGAAGCGCCGTAGAGCAGTGGTTCCAGGATGTTGTTGACAAGCAGTTCGACGAAGATGAACAGCCCGACTGTCCAACCGAACACCGCAAAACCTCTGTAGACCGCCAGCGAGATCAGCACCGGGAAGGCGGCCCCGATCCACGGCCCGATGTAGGGGATGAAACGGAGAACGCAGCAGAGTAGCCCCCAGAGCACCACATTGGGGAATGGTGGATGCGCGTGGCCGGCGGTCTGTCCAATGAGCCAGAGGCCGACGGCAATCGTGATGCCGTAGCTTCCGTTGACGACCGCCTGCATCATTAGATAGCGCGAGATTCGGGCGGCGGCGTCGTCAAGCGCCTGTGTCGTAACCGTCGAGCTGCCCATAACCCACCAGCCGGATCAGGCGGTCGCGCAAGTCTTCACGCTGAAGCAGCATAAAGAGGACAAAGACGACGACCAGACCGGCGGTGGCCAGCGGGGAAAGCGCCAGCCCCAGGTACCCCCAGAGACGCTCAACTGGCGAAGTGGTCGGGTTGACGACGATAACCGGGAGCGGCTGCTGTCCGGGCGGTTGCACCGTCGGCTGCGGGTAAGGTGGGGCGCGGGCTCGGCTTTGGTGGAGGTACGGGCTCGATTGCGGCGGTGGGTTGGGTAGATTGAGTCGTCGCAGGCTGCTCAAGATTCTTCTGCACTTGTTCGCCAAAGCGACTGACTTTCTCAAAGACGCCCGAGCGCGGGCGCAGGACATCGAGTTTGGCGATGATGTTGTCCTGGTAGCGGTCGATGTTGTTGGCCAGTTGCACCGCCTGCTCGCCAACGACGAATGCCAGGAATCCGAAAACGGCAAAGGCGGCCAGGACGACAATCAGGACCGACGGGACGCGGGGAACGCGAAATCGTTCGAGCCGGCGCACAAGCGGCGTAAGCAGGAACGTGAACAGGACAGCCAGCGCCAAGGGAATCAGAATTGTGCTGGCGAGATAAAGTGCGGCGACAACGACACAGATGGCGGCGAGCGTGATGAGCCGGGAAGGTCGATCGGGGTCGGTTCGGGGCATGAGCTGCGTCGCAATAAACAGTCTAACGGCCCTGCCGACCGGATGTGAACGCCCAATAACTACGGAATCATCCGGTAAATGCCTATCACGCAAAGTCCAGCGCCATTGCGCCGATGATCAGAAAGATGAAGGACGTCGCTGTACACGTCACGATGTTGGTGCTGCTGCTGACTTGCCCCGTCTGGGCCCAGACGACACGGCCGGCACCGAATGCGTTTTCTGCCGTCATCCTGAAGCTGTCGAACGGCCTGGTGAATGGCGATGTCGCGATGCTTCCGCAGGTCATCAATAAGGACACCACCATTACCAGCTTCGACGGAGATGTGAGCGAGACGGGCGGACGCATGTTCGCGGCCACCAACGGGGGGGCGATCGTCACCAGCCGATGTTATCGGCAGTTGCCGATGAACCTTGCATCGGATATCGCGACGGATTTTTCCAATGCCCCATCGGTACCGGACGTTGCTCGCAAAGACATGACGCCCGCTTCGGACTCGGTGGTGAAGGCCAACGTGACAGCGGCTCAATGGATCGCCCAGACGCTCAGGCCCTCGGCGAATCAGTTGGTGGGGGTGATCGTCGTGTGGCCGCCACTGTCACAGGGGTCTATTGATCAGCGACCAGCGCCCTTGAGGCCTGTCTTTGTGCTGGTCAAGGGTGAAATGGACGGGGATCGGGTGGTTCTGAAGCAGATTCTGTTCGGATATCCCCTGGATCGAATCTAATCACCCGCCTGTCGCGACTGGGTCGACTTCGTGCCGTCGCGGGGCGTGGAAAGTGCATAACACGCTCTAGCATGACAGCGCTAGTTTAGCTCAAGCCGGAGACGGCGGCGGGTCGATGACGATTCGGGTTCCTGACCGGAGTCGTCAGATGAATGCGGAGCAACTTGCCTCGCTGCAGCCGGCGTTGTCGGCGTGGGTCCAGTCGTTTCGGCCCTGCTTCAAGCGGGCCGTCACGTTCGGTTACTTCCAGAGTTATTTGCTGGGATTGATGGCAGACCTGCGACGCAAGAGCGTCGAGCCGATCGCCTTGGCGTGTGGGATCGCGGTGCGGACGCTGCAGGAGTTTTTGTCGATGTTCGCCTGGGATCACGAGCGGCTGGAGAGAATGCTCCTGCACCGGGTGGCCGACCGCTGTCCGGCTGGCGGGATTGGCGTAGTCGATGCGACCGGCCATCCCAAGCAGGGGGACAAGACGCCGGGGGTCCAGCGGCAATACTGCGGCGAGTCGGGGAAGATCGAGAACTGCGTGGTCGCACAGCACCTGTTGTTCACGGACAACGATGCCAAAAACCCTTTTTCCTGTGTGCTGGCCAGCGATCTGTATCTGCCGCAGAAGTGGGCGGATGACCGCGGCCGTTGTGACGAGGCGGGCATTGCACCGGAGCTGGCTTGCCGCCCGAAGTGGAAGATCGCCGTGGGGCAGGTGAAGCAGGCGCTGGCCGGCGGCGTGCAGCTCAACTGGGTGGTCTTCGATGAAGAGTACGGGATGGTTCCGGCGTTCTGGTTCGCGTTGGACGAGTTGGGACAGCGGGGAGTGGGCGAAGTGCCGGCCAACTTCCGCGCCTGGGTCAGACGTTCGGCCTGCAACAGCGGCGGCTACGCCTGCCACGCGGCCCGGCGCGTGGACAACCTGACCACGCACAGCCCGGCGTTCGTCAGCCAATCGTGGAAGCGGTGCAAAGTAAAGCAGACCACACGCGGGAGGCTGATCTGGGAATATAAGGCGGCACGCGTGCACCTGAGCGACTCATCGCATGCGAACCACAATCTCAGCGTCCCTACCGACCGGATGTACTGGCTGATCGTGATGCGTCAGCCCAAGACCGGCGAGATCAAGTACGTCATCAGCAACGCCGGCGAGAGCGTCGGCGTGGCGGAGCTTATCCGAGCTCTGCTGTCACGCTGGCATGTGGAGAAGTGGTTCGAGCACGCCAAGCAGGATGCCGGACTGGGCGACTTCGAGGTCAGGACCTATTTAGAAACCATCTCAAGTCTCTGACGTATGTTAACTGGCGATAACGAAAGGAGCCACGGATGGCGCGAAAGAAGAAGGGGGCGGAGCCGCTGCCGACGATCTGGCGGGTGGACGATGCGTTGTGGGCAGAGGCCCGGCAGGTGCTGGCGAAGTACGACCCGCCGGCGAAGTTCGGCCCCGACCGCATCGACCAACGCAAGGCCCTGGATGGCGTGATCTACCGCATGCGCAGTGGCGTGCAGTGGAACCAGGTCCCCAAGGAGTTCGGCGACGACTCCAGCATCCACCGCACGTTCCAACGCTGGGTGAAGCGTGGCGTGATCGGACGCCTGTGGGCGCTGCTGGTCAAGGGCTGCGAGGAACTGGCCGGCGTCAACTGGAAGTGGCAGAGCTTCGACTGTGCCCTGGGCAAGGCCCGGCACGGGGGGATCAAGTCGGAGCGAACCCAACCGACCGGGCGAAGAACGGCACGAAGCGTGGCGTGCTGACCGAGGCCGACGGCGGTCCGGTGGCCGTGGTCGTGAAGGGAGCCAACATACACGACTCATTGCTGCTGCAGGATGCGTTGGAGGCCGTGATCGTCGAGCCGCCGGACCCGCGTCAGCAGGAGCAGAACCTTTGTTTGGACAAGGCGTTCAGTGGCGCACCTTCGGACGCGACCGCCCGCGTCTTCGGCTACGAGCCGCACTGTCGGCAGATCGGCGAGGAGAAGAAAGATGCTCAGGGTTGCAAGCGACACAAGGCCCGACGCTGGGTGGTGGAGCGGACGATCAGCTGGCTGAACCGCTGCCGCGGGATCATCATCCGTTACGAGAGGAAGGCGGAGAACTACCTGGCCGTCGTGCAACTCGCTTGTGCTTTGCTCTGGTACCGCAGGCTACACCGGCTCACGACTTGAGATGGTTTCTTAAGCCTGATCCGACACTGGCTGTGCGTGCGACTGGCAATGTGCTTCCTGTCGGAACAGACCACCCGACTGCGGGGGGAAAAATGTGCAGATCACCTTCGAACAGATCTGCCAGGCCGTCTCGACGCTGGCGGCGAAGGTCTGGCCGCGGGATTGGAGGGCATGGTCGCAGTTAATGCGGCGATGTGCGTATTACCAAGAACGTAATGCCGCAGCATACAAGAGCCGACACCGCTCAAAGGTTTTTGTAAACTCCTCGTAGCGCTGTCATGCTAGATCACGTCCATGATGATCGTGGTCAGATCGTCCCTGAGTTGCGTCGCGTGCAGGCTTGCATTGAGCTCGCTGACGATGGCCGCACTCGAGAGTGAGCGGCGCGAAAGGATTTGTTCCTGCCAGTATTGCGTATCCATTGCGCGGTCGCGTGAGAAGGCGACTTCGACGCCATCGGTAAAGAAGAAAACTCGGTCGCCGGAGTTCAGTTGAACAGTGGTTTCGCTGAAGGACTCCCCCGAGAAGATGCCCAGCAGCGAACCGTCGGCTTCGATTGGGTGAAGCTGCGCCGTCGGGGGTAAGCCGCAGGGGGGCCGGATGCCCGCCGCGCCAGCGTGAGCGTGAGGCATTGTGTGTCGATCAGCGCATACACCCCGGTGGCGAAGGTCGCCTGCGACAGGTCTTGCGCGACCAGCGCATCGTTCAGGCGTGCAAGCGCCTGACCCGGCGAGAGCAGCCGATAACCGACCGGTAGAATTTCCTTCGTCGTAAGCGCGTTTTTCAGGAACATGGTCAACAGGGCGGCCGGCATGCCGTGACCCACGGCGTCCGCCATGTAAACCCCCAGGTGCGTCTCGTCGAGGCGCATGACGTTCGTACAGATCGCCGGAGACGAAACCCACGGGGCGGTAAAGCACGTGGAAGCGGAGCTTGCCCACCTGCGGCAGGGATTTGGGCAGAAAGTCCTGCTGCACGCGGGCCGCGAGCTTGAGCTCTTCGTCCAGTCGCGCGGTGTAAAACTTGAGAATCTCATCGCGGTGGCGAAGTTCGTGCAGCTCCTGCCGGACAGCCGAAAGCTCGTGCTGGAGGCGTGCGAGCTCCTGGTCGATTGCGGGGGTGATGCGGGCGAGCGTGCCCGTTGCCAAAGGATCCTCACCGCGCTCGATGCGCAGGTCAGATTCGTCCGCGTTATCTGAGTATTGCGCCGCTGCGCTCATGCCGCTCCCGACGAAGGCCGTCAGCAATCCAGTTCGGCGAAGATGAAGCGTGGCTTAAGCGATCTCGCGGCTTTTACCGGGTGTATGGGCAAGATGGGCGGTTATCGGGACGGGCGAGGTCGGGTTGTAGCGAATCGCGGTTTATTGGGAACCAGACCTGGCTTTGGCGGGAATGGTCAGTGCGTCGCCGGGTTTGAGACCCGCCGCTTCGGCGGCGCCCTTGTTCAGCTCGATCGCCCATTGGTAGGGGCGGGGGCTTGGAACCGGTGTGAGGTCGTATGGCTTCATCTGCTTGATCGCGACCACCTTGCCGTCGGAATCGACAAAGACGATGTCAAGCGCGAAGCGCGTGTTCTTCATCCAGAATGCGCCGGTGGTGGGAGAGTCGAAGACGAAGATCATGCCGTGGTCATCGGGCATTGAGTCGCGCTCCATCAGGCCATGCTCGCGCGTGCCGTAGGTGTTGGCGATCTCGAGGGTGAACGTCTTCGAGCCGATCTGCATGGTGGTGGTCGGAAGGTGCGAGGTCGATTCGGATGAATCGTTGGCGCAGCCGGCGGCAACGACGGCCACGAGCAGGAGGGGGAGGGGGAGCAGGCGCAATGAGCGGGATTTCATCGGTGTTTCCGGCGTTCTCGGAGTGTTTGACGAAGTCGGAACGTCAGGCGGACATCGGCAATCGCCAGCACAAGGATGATTGCCAGCAGAACCAGGACGACCAGCCAGATGGCCGCAAATTCCCGACGCTCCGGCAGCGTCAGGCGATCCAGGTCGAACCAATAGTAGCCAACCGCGATAAGAATGGCGAGAACGAGCATGAGGACGGCGTTGACGCGGCGGAGGTAAATGCGACGGCGATTGAGATTCTGCTCCTCAAGGGAGGCCAGATTCGCCGCGGCCCGGGAATAGAACAGATAGAACCATCCTGCAACCCCGATCAGGAGCGCCAGGATGCCAGGAAGCGTTTCGGATACCGGATGGGACTGCGACAGGAGCATCGGCCTCCATTGGTAACGTTTGGACCCCGCAAAATGCAAATCGTCGCTACACGTGCTTCTGCGGATGGATACCGGCTTCCGAGAGGAGTTGTTTCGTGAGGCCCATGGGCAGTCCAACGATATTGCTGCGAGAACCGGCATGGGCGCTGATGAAGGGGGGCGACGACGGGCAGTCGGCGGGAAACAGATCGGCATCCTGGATGCCGTACCCTCCCGCCTTTCCCTGCCAGTCGCCCGATGCGACGTAGCGGTCGATCTCGCCGGCCGTTAGGACGCGCATGCGGACGGCGGACATGACGCGGCTCAGGCGATGAAAGCCGGCGTTTTCATGAAGGATGCAGACGCCGGTAATCACCAGATGGGTGGTGGCCGAGAGGAGCCGGAGCATATTCTTGGCGTCGGCGGCGTCTTTCGGCTTACCCAGAATGTGGTCCCCGAAGGCAACGACCGTGTCGGCCGCCAGGACCACCGCATCGGGACGTTGCGCGGCGACGACTTTGCATTTCTGCTCCGCGAGATGACGCGCGGCATCGGAGGGAAGGATCGTGGACGAAAGCGCCTCGTCGATTGCCGCCGGATCGACCTGAAATGCGTAGCCCGCCTCGGTCAGAAGCTGCTGACGCCGAGGAGAGGCGCTGGCGAGGATGAGGTCGGGACCGGGCAACGCTAAATCGAGGGCTTGAAACGGATCATGATGTCGCCGGCGCGGGGAGCACGATGGCCGGGCTGGGGAACATCATATTTCACGTGGATTGCGTCGGGAAGAAGGCGGACGACGGTGCCGGTGGTGAGGACATTCTCCTGCGGATCGATGAAGGTGACGATCTGGTTGACGCGGAAATCCGAGGGTTTGAGATCACCCACGGCGACGAGGCGGAACTGCGGGTCGGCGGCGATGACCAGGCCGAGACGCGAGCCCGGGTACATCCGCTGATAGCGCGCCTGCAGGCTCGGCAGGACCGCTCGACCGTTTTCGGCCGGTGCTGCTTTGTTAGGCGCACAGCCAACAAGCAGGGCGGCGGCGAAAACAGGCAAAAGGTGGCGAAGCGATGGCATGGACTGTTTCTCCAAAGACGGCGGTTCGACACGCCGGGCAGGCGGCCACAGGGTAGTAAACCGCGCGGTGGCCTGATGTTGCAAGTATCGGACTGGTGCGAAACAGGGCATCGCAAAATAGCAGGCGCAAACGCTGCGATACCCGCCACGGCAACGCACCGTCGAGTATTATCGGGCGGATGGGGCAGTGATGGGGTGGTTTAGCTTCCGGGTGATGGCCTCAAGCTGATCATGGAACTTGCGGTTCACAAGCAGGTCCGCGGCCTGGTAAAGCTGATAGGCCTGGGTCTGGGTGATATTGAAGTAGGTATCGATGGAGTTGACCGCTTCCGAGAAGTCGATGCTGGGGAGGTTGCGCATTTCGCGAACGCGCGAGAGCGCGATGTGGACGACGTAAACGGGCCGGCCGTCGATGTTGTCGAAGCGGACATAACCATTGTTGATCAGCTCATCGCGTTCCTGGCGCAGCTTCTGGGCCGTGATGTCGTCGGGGGATGAATCGAGAATGATCTCGGCCAGCGTGGCGGTCGAAACGCGGTTGATCAGGGCGGTAGTCGCCAGGCCTGTCGAGAACCGCAGGGCGTCGAACAGCGTCGTGTCGCCGTGCTCGTCGATTCGGGCTGTATTCCGTCTTGGCGTCGATGACGATGAAAACCGCGCCGTGCGGATAGACGTTTGGCCCTCCGTCGCGGACCTGCTGGCGATAAAGCTCGACCAGCGATTTGACGCCGAGATTGTCGTTGACCATGCCGTCAATGAGATGGCGGTATTGCTTGAAGCGCGTGGAGAAGTTGCGCAGCGTCACCTGGTGCAGGAGAACCGGAACCGCAGCACTGGCGGCGACGGCATAGGCGATCGGATATTGTGCCAGATCGGAATTGATCTCGTCGAAGGACTGGTTGCAGAAGATGAAGGGCTTGCCGGACTGCAGATCGGTCGCGTTGATGAGCAGGCGGGGGCGGTCGGCACGGAGGTCGCTGAACGTCTGCGGCCGGCCGTTGGCGCTGAAGAGGACCGTCTGAAAGGCGTGGGCGAGAATGTCCGACCGGTCAAAATCGGTCAGGGCGACGGCCAGGAAATTCCAGGGAAGAAAGAACTGAATCCAGCCGTCCGTGGCAAAGGGATGGGTGAGCAGCCGCTGGACGTTCCCGGGATTCCAGTGGGCATCGTCGTTCAGGCAGTAGTAAGCCGCGGTCAGTGACCCGCCGGAGACGGAGGAGATGTAGTCGACGTGCTGGAGCAGCCCGAGCTTCTGCAGCTGAAACAGGACAGCCGCGGAAAAATTCGCCGAGCGCAGGCCGCCTCCGGAGATTGCCACGCCGACGAAGAAGCCATCGTCGCGCCGCAGCGTCGTCGGGCGCGGACCCGCGATGCGGTCTTCGCGATGCGTTGGCAGCGTGGTGGGGGCATGCAGGGCAAACGACGCCAGGGTCTGGTTCTGCCGCCGCGCTTCCAGCGGGGTGCTCATCGGGTTCAGCGGCTTGTTGACATAAGTGCACGATGGCAGGAGCAGCAGGGCAAGCGAGAGAAGCGTTCGAAGGCGCATGGCGGCAGAGCCTGTTGAAGTGGCCGGAAGTTTAACAGGTTCCCCCACATAGGCGAAGAACGATCGCTGCATAGAATTCATTGGATCTTTCGATGCAGAGGACGCACGTCACAGCAAGGCTCTTTCTCGACGGCAGGGACGTCGGGGCCGTGGAGGTGCAAGGGTGGGATGGCTCCTGGGGGTTTGGAGAATTTCACCCCGGCGCAGCGTTCAATGCTTTTGCAACGCGTTTTGGTCGATGGTCGCTGTTGATGCATGCCGATGATGGGGGGGACCGGCTGAGTCAAGCCGCCCGCGACGAACTGCGCGATGCGGAGCGGGATATTGATTCGCTGCGCGCAGGCTGCTGCTGACCGATGCAAACGAATGGCGGGTCATCCGGCAACTCAACATCGACGGGGCACTGATCGAGTGGAAGGAAGAATAAGGGTTTACGGGAGCGGGCGGTCGTAAAACCTTAGGGGTCGATGCGGCGGGAGTTGTCAGAGGAGCCCGATATCTTGTATGTTTACTCCTTGTCTTTGGCTGTAAAACGCGTCGATGGCCTGTGGAGGGGGCTCGCGTTTGAGGATATGATTGTCCTGAAACGCCGAAGAAAGAGAGCATATGATCTTCAGTAATACGACGGAATACGCGATTCGGGGGTTGAGCGAGCTGGCCAGCCGGAGCAGCGGGAGCACCATGCTGCTGGACCAACTGGTCGCCGGAACCAACCTGCCGCGCGACTTCATGGCCAAGATCTTCCAGAAGCTGGTGGCGCGAAGCTGCTCACCAGCGCCAAGGGCGCGGCGGCGGATTTTCGCTGGCCCGGCCGGCGCACGACATCACGGTCATGGAGATCGTGGAGGCGATCGAAGGCCCCAAGCCGCTGGACAGCTGCGTGGTGGGCCTGGAGCGCTGCAACGACGACATGCCCTGTCCGCAGCATGATCTTTACAAGCCGATCCGGCAGCGCTTGAAGGACTACATGAACACCACCACCCTTGCCGATCTGGCGTCCAGCCTGAAAACCAAGCAGGCCTGGCAAAGGCTGAGGCTGCCCACGGTTCCGGCGGAAACCCGCTCGACATCGGGCAGGCGCCGGGGCGAAAATGCCGGCAGGAAATGACCGGTTGGGTTGGCCAGTGCCGGATTGCTGAATCACCGCGAGAGCTAAGGAGACGGCCGTGAGGAACACGCTTGAAAGGCGGCAGGGGGCTACCGCGTCTTCGAATGCGCCGGAGCAGGCGACCGAGGACGTGCGCCAGTGGGTGGCCAGCATGGTCGAGTTGTGCCAGCCGGATGAGGTGCGCTGGCTCAACGGCAGCGAGCAGGAAAAGCAGGAACTGCTTGCCGAGGGCGTGAAGGACGGCACGTTCATCCAGCTCAATCACGAGAAGCTGCCCAACTGTTATCTGCACCGCTCGAATCCCAACGACGTCGCCCGCTCGGAGCACTGCACGTTCATCTGCACGCCCAGTGCGGATATGGCTGGCCCGACCAACAACTGGATGAGCGAGAAGGAGGCGTACGCCAAGCTTCGCGGGCTGTTCAACGGCTCGATGCGCAGGGCGCACGATGTACGTGGTGCCGTTTGTCATGGGGCCGATCGGCTCGCCGCTGGCGAAGGTGGGGGTGGAGGTCACCGATTCGCTCTACGTGGCGGTCTCCATGGGGATCATGACGCGGATGGGGGACGTGGCGTGGGGGCAACTGGCCGAGTCTCAGGATTTCACGCGCTGCCTGCACAGCGTGGGCGATTGCAATCCCGAGCGGCGGTATATCTGCCATTTCCCGCTGGATAACACGATCTGGTCGTTCGGATCGGGCTACGGTGGAAACGCGCTGCTGGGCAAGAAATGCCTGGCCCTGCGCATCGCGAGCTTTCTGGGGAAGCAGCAAGGCTGGATGGCCGAGCACATGCTGCTGAGCGGCGTGACCGAGCCCGGCGGCGAGAAGACCTACGTGGCGGCCGCTTTTCCCAGCGCCTGCGGCAAGACGAACTTTGCCATGCTCATCCCGCCCGTGGCCTACCAGGAGGCGGGATGGAAGATCACGACCGTGGGCGATGACATCGTCTGGCTCTGGGTGGACCGCAAGAGCGGCCGCGTGCGCGGGATCAATCCCGAGTCCGGGTACTTCGGCGTGGTGCCGGGCACGAACGACGAGACCAATCCCAACGCCATGCGCTGCATGGCGCACGATACGCTTTATACCAACGTCGCGCTTTTGCGCGATGGGGACGTCTGGTGGGAAGGGAAGACGGAGCAGCCGCCGGCGGAGTGCATTGACTGGACGGGCCAGAGGTGGACGCCGGACTGCGGCCGGAAGGCGGCGCATCCCAACTCGCGGTTCACGGCGCCGATGGCGAACAACCCGGCGCTGGATCCGGCGGCCGAAGATCCCAACGGGGTTGAGGTGGGAGCGATTATCTTCGGAGGGCGCCGGTCGCGCGACGATTCCCCTGGTGTACCAGGCGTTCAACTGGATTCACGGCGTGTATCTGGGCGCGACGCTGGGCAGCGAAACGACCGCGGCCGCCGCGGGTCAGGTGGGGGTCGTCCGCCGCGATCCCATGGCCATGCTCCCGTTCATGGGCTACAACATTCGCGATTACCTGGTTCACTGGTTCCGCATGCGCAAGCTGATGAAGGACTGCCCGCGCATCTTTCACGTGAACTGGTTCCGCAAGGACGAGGAGGGGAAGTTCATGTGGCCGGGCTTCGGGGAGAACATGCGCGTGCTGGCCTGGATCATTAAGCGGTGCCACGGCGAAGCGTACGCCAAGGAGACGGTCCTGGGCTGGATGCCGCGGCCCGAGGACATCGACCTCGACGGGCTGAAGGTGGACCGCTCGAAATTCGAGCAGATGCAGTCGATCGACCTCGACGACTTCAAGGCCGAGCTGTCCAGCCAGGAAGAGCTTTTCCTGAAGCTCGCCGGCGAAATGCCCAAGGAGATGATCTTCCAGCGCGAGCTCTTGATCTCGCGGCTGTGAGGGCTTGCCGCGCAGGGTCTGGTTGCAGGGATGGGGGTGGCAGAGGAAGGCGCTGCGTTGGTGGGCGACTACGCGCGGGGATGAGAGCGAAGGGCAAACCGGGGTTGTTGGCTTCGTTTTCGAGAGGTCGTTTGATTCACGCGGGGTCAGTCGGCATCGGCATCCGGCGCCGGCTTGGGGCGGCGGTTGAAATGGAAGACGGCATCGTCGCGATTCCAGGTCTGATCGGGGCGGACGCCGTGTTCGGTGGGTTTGGTGGAGGCGTGGTCATCGGTGCCGTTTTCGGCGACCGAGTAGATGAAGGGATTGGCCGAGGGGCCGGAATAGCTGAAGGGGCGGCCCTTGGTGGCGAATGGATCGGCGGGGAGCGAGGGCAGATAGGCCGGCACGAGCTGGGCGAGGGTGGATGGGAGTGCACCGGCGTGGTCGAGCTGGTAGAGGCGGAGGGCCAGAAGAATCGCGGCGGCGCGGCGTCGGTGATGGCCCGATACTGGGCTATCAGTGCGGGCGTTAGACCGTCCTCAAATATGCGAGTGATGTCCGACGAAGATGCGGGCGCCGGGGCAGGAAGCTGCGCTTTGGCTGCGGGAAAATCGGGCGCGGTGGCGGCATGGGTTGTCTGGATCGTTCGCTCGATCGTCGCGGCGAGCTTTCGCTGAAAATAGGGACCGATCAGGAGTTTCCGTGTGATCGGTTGCAGACTGCTCAGCATCAGGACCCGCTCGCCTTGCATGGTGCGCTGCCAGCGGTCGGGATATTCGCGGACATTCAGAAGTTCGACGATCAGCAACCGAGCCTGGGTTTTGCCGGACGGGTCCAGATCCGGCGCAATCTGCGCGCACGGTCGGTGGCCAGCGCGTCGATGCCGGTGCCGACGAGGTCGGAGACGAGCGTTGGCAAAATCTCACTGGAGGTGCGGCCCATGTACAGGACGTTGCGTACCTCGCTCATTGCCAGTCGATCCTGGCCATGCTGGTGGTGTAACAGTAGGGCGCGCGCGATGAAGGTGGCGAGCTCTCGCTGGTAGCGGAAGTCGGGGGTGTGCTTGTCGATGTCCCAGATGTGATCGACAGGCACGTTCCATTGGCATTGGGCGAGGGAGTGCGCGTGCCGGATGTTCCGCGAGAACCTCCGGATTGGCGGCGACGGCGGCGGTGATGATCCGCACTTCCTGGTCGGTCAAGGGGAGATAATCCGGTTCGAGCTTTTCAAGCTGATCGGTGTACTCGCTGGAGAGCTTGAGTTGCCTGGCAGCGCGGCGGAGATAGGTGGCGGCGTTCTGGTCGGTTGGCAGTGTGGTGGGTTGGGCGTGGAGAAAATCGTCCCTGGTTGCCTTCCAGCCGTGCGCGTGAACGTTGGCGATCGCGGCGGCAAGTTGGCGTGCACCACCTACGCGCCAAACAATCGCAGCACCCGCGAGAAGCGCCAGCACCATCAGTGGAGCGACGATCCAGAAGACGCGGCGGAGCCGGCGGGCTGCGGTTGACTCATCGTGCGTGGTCACGTTGCCAGTTTATTACGAACCCGGTGGACGATGCGCATTAGAATGCGGCGTATTCTGCATAGCGTGCCTGGGAATCTATTTTGGTGTTGCGGACCAAACAGCAAGGGGTCGTTCGGACAGGGCTTGGGCACGTCGTTCTCAGGGATTTCCGTCGTGAAACAGGGTATTTGGCAGATGAGTCTGATGGCCGGGATTGGCAACTGCCGGAGTCGGCGATCGGCCTGCCGTTGAAGGGCCGGTTGCGAGGCTGGGGCTGAGGTTTGGTGAGAATGGGCGATCGACGGGGGCTGCATAGCCATAATGCTCGGACGGGCGTTGTTGAGCCAATGGGGGCCTGATGCCGGTGCCCTCGAGCCTTTTTGTCGATAGTTGCTCTGCCGAGGAGCATGGCCGTCCATTGGGTGCCGGGCTTTTGCACGGTGCAACTACGGTGTGAGTACGGTGTGACTCGGTCGTTTTGCACAAACGGATGTCGATAGGTTGTAAGGGTGCTCTTAAGCCGTTTCTTCAAGACTTTGCGGGGGATGGGGTGAATGGAGATCGTTCGGATGCCAGCATGAGATTCTAATAGATTTTGTCAGCGGTCCATTTACACTGCCCCCATGGAAGCGGGCGTATTGCATTGTCCCACCTGCGGGGCCGTGGTGTCGGGGGATTCGCCGACCTGCAAATACTGCGGCGCAAGCTCGAGACGGTGGCATGCCCTTCGTGTTTCGGGATGGCCTTTGTGGGGAGCAAATTCTGTCCGCACTGCGGAGCCGAGCTGGAATGGCCGGAGGCGGGGGTTCGAGCGAAGCTCCTGTGCCCGCGGTGCCGGATCTCCATGGAGGAGGTGGCGCTGGGGACGACCAAGGTGCGGGAGTGCACCCAGTGTTTTGGGCTTTGGATCGGGACGAAAGCGTTTGCGGACATCTGTGCGCAGAAGGAACAGCAGGCTTCTGTCCTGGGGGCACAACTCGGGCCGACGGCGCATGCGACGCTGGAACCGGATTTTCATTACCGGCCCTGTCCGCAGTGCCATCAGTTGATGAACCGGGTGAACTTCGCGCATTGCTCGGGAGTGATCATCGACGTATGCAAGCCGCATGGTGCCTGGTTCGATCGCGACGAGCTGCGGGAGATTGTGGAGTTCATCCGCGCCGGCGGGATCGACCGCGCCCACGAGATCGAGCGCGAGAGGGTCGAGTATGAGGAGCAGCGCGCGGCAGATCCGGCGTTCTCCGGAATGTCGCGCTCCATGCTCAGGCATCAGCACCATGGCTGGCTGCCCGCCACAATTGCGACGGTGGGATGGATTCTGTTCCAGATCTTCGCTTAGCGGTTGGGTCGCGTTCCGCTAGAACACAACGGGGAGTCGAAATGAGTTCGTTCGATGCAGCGGGAGCGCGGGTGGGGATTCGGCGGCCGGTGCTGGAGGATTGCGAGGAGCTTGTCGCGCTGATGCGGCAGAGCGCGGCGTTTCATCGGCCCTGGGTGGATCCGCCGCAGACCAGAGAGGCGTTTGAGCATTACCTCGCAGCCGGCGGGCGCTGCGGAGGACGGGTTTGTGCTGTGCATGCGGCACAGCGGTGCGATTGCCGGGGTGGTGAACGTCAACGCCATCGTGCGGGGGTTCTTTCAGTCGGCGTATCTGGGGTACTACATCGGCGAGCCTTTTGCGCGGCAGGGGATCATGAGCGAGGGGTTGAAGCTGGTGATCGGTTACGCGTTCGGGCCGATGAAGCTGCACCGGTTGGAGGCGAACGTGCAGCCGGGGAATGTGGCGTCGATCGCGCTGGTGCGCAGGTGCGGATTTCGCAAGGAGGGGTTTTCGCCGAGGTATTTGCAGGTGATGGGCGAGTGGCGCGACCACGAGCGCTGGGCGTATTGGCGGATGAGCATGCGTCTTTGGGCGCCGAGGTCCGCGAGCTTTAGGCAAAGCGCTTCTCGAATTCCGCAAGGGCGGGGGGGATGGCGCTCGTGACATCGCGGGCGAGGGGGCTGCGCAGGCCAAGGCGCTGAGAGGCGATTTCGCCGGCGAGGCCGTGGACGCAGACAGCGATGCAGGCGGCATCGAACGGGGGCATCCTCAGGCCCAGAAGAGAGCCGAGGATGCCGCTGAGCACGTCGCCGCTGCCGGCTTTGGAGAGGGCGCTGTTGCCGGTTTGATTGAGATAGATGCGACCGCTGTGATCGGCGACGACGGTGCGGTGGCCCTTGAGGACGATGATTTGACGGAAGACGGTGGCGGCTTCGAGAGCCATGTGAATCCGGCCGTTGTCGTCGGTTGGCGTCTTTGAGGTGGAGAGGAAGTGGGCCAGGCGGTTCATTTCGCCCGGATGGGGTGTGAGGACGGCGCGGGCTTTGATCCAGCGGGGCCAGGTCTTTTGTTTGGCGAGCAGGTTGAGCCCATCGGCATCGACGACCATGGGTTTGTCGAGCCGAAGCAGGCGGGTGAGGCGCGCCTTGGCATCGGCGGACTGGCCCATGCCGGGGCCGATGACGATGGCGTCGGCCTTGTTGGCGGCATCGAGGAGATTCCTGGTGGAGGATTTGGCGAGGGCCAGGCCGATCAGTTCGGGCGTGACGGAGAGGGCGGCGGGAAGGATGGATTTTGGGACGGCGATCTGGACGAGGCCGGAGCCGGTGCGGAGCGCTGCGGTGCCGGCGAGGACGGGGGCGCCGATCATTTCATCGTGGCCGCCGAGGATGAGGACGCGGCCAAAGAGGCCCTTGTGGCCGGTCGCGGGACGGGGGGAGCGCGGGCGGTTTGTCGATCCGGGTGATGTTCATCGCCCGCATTATGGCAGAAGATTGGCGGCGGGCATACGAGATGATCAGCAGATGGCGCTGTAGGTAATCGCGTCGAGATCGAGGGGCGAGGTGTGTTGTTCGCTGAAGAGCACGTGGGCGAGGCCGGCCGTCATGGCGGCGTTGTCGGTGGTGTAGGCGAGGTCGGGGAGGTGGACGGGGATGCCAAGGTTCTGCACGGCGCTACGTAGTCCGGCGTTGGCGGAGACGCCGCCGCCGATGATGATCGAGCGGGCGCCGACGCGAGGGACGGCGCGTTTGAGCTTGGTGACGAGCACGTCCACGCAGGTGGCCTGGAAGCTGGCGGCGATGTTGCGGATCTCGGAGTCGGTGAGCGGCTCGGTGCGCTGGGCTTTTCCGGGGATGCCGCGGACGTGGTAGAGGACGGCGGTTTTGAGTCCGCTGAAGGAGAAGTCGAGCGAATCGCGGCCGAGCAAGGTGCGGGGGAAGCGGATGGCGTTGGGATCTCCATCGCGCGCGAGCTTATCGATGATTGGCCCGCCGGGATAACCGAGGTCGAGAATAGCGGCGACCTTGTCGTAGGCTTCGCCGACGGCGTCGTCGATGGTCGCGCCGAGGCGCTGGATGTCGGTCCAGGATTGGAGGTGATACAGCGACGTGTGGCCGCCGCTGACGACCAGACCTACCGCCGGCATCGGGGGGGGCTGGGGCGCGGCGGCACCATTTCTGGCTTGCAGCATGACGCTGTAGAGGTGTGCCTGGACGTGATCGATGCCGATCAGCGGCTTTTCGATGGCCCAGGCGAGGGTCTTGGCGGCAGTGACGCCGATAAGCAGGGAGCCGATCAAACCCGGCCGGTGGGCGACCGCGATGGCGTCGATCTCATTCAAACCGACGCCGGCGGCTTGCAGGGATTCGCGGACGACCGGCAGGATGTTCTCGATGTGGGCGCGGGAGGCGATCTCGGGGACGACGCCACGATACTTGGCGTGGAGTTCGACCTGCGAGGCGACCACGTTGCTCTGGACGCGAACGCCGTCGGCCACGATCGCAGCGCCCGTTTCATCGCAAGTGGATTCGATTCCGAGAATGCGCGCCATCGATTGATTCCTGCGCGCTGCGCCGGCAAAGCTACCTCGAAGGTAAAGTGCCTGGGACAGTCGCCGCCGGCGCGGGCATCGTCATCGGTCGGAGGCGCGTCGCCGGAGCCGTGGTTGGGGGACGCGGTGGAGTGGCGATGCTCCGGGCGGGTTCGGTTGTCGGCTGTGTCGGCGCAAGCTGGTTCACGAATTCCGATGCGTTGCGGAAGACCAGCCCTGCCATCATCGCATCGACCGCGCGCTGCAACTGGATATCCACGACGGGCGTGGTCGTGGGCTGAGTCGCGGCCTGGGTGGCGGCCTTGGGCATCGGCCCATGCAGCAGCTCCTGTCGCATGCGGTATTCGTAGGCATCCCTTTCCTGCTCGGGCGTGACCGGGACCGAGATCTGGGGAATGACGCCCCAATCGGTAGCACCCTTGCGGCGATGCACCAGCCGTCCGCTCGGCAGGTAGTAGTACGCCACGGTGAGCTTCAGCTCGCCGCTGTCCTGCTCCAGTGGGATCAGCTCCTGCACCGAGCCTTTGCCGAAGGTGCGCACGCCGACGACCAGCGCCCGCTGGTTGTCTTTCAGCGAGCCGGAGACAATTTCGGCGGCGCTGGCGGAGTGCTCGTTGACCAGGCAGATCAGCGGAAAGTAGGGGAGAGTGCCCTGCGAGGTGGCGTGAATGACCTGCTCGGGGCGATTGCGACCCCTGGTGCTGACGATCACGCCATGGTAGGGGGTGCTCTGGTCGATGAACATGTCCACGACCTTGACTGCCTGGTCGAGCTGCCCGCCGGGGTTGTAGCGGAGGTCGAGGATCAGGCCCTTCATGCCGTCCTTGAGGAGCTTCTCGACGACGGGGCGGAGCGAATCATAGGTGTCGCTGGTGAACTGGGTAATGCGGATGTAGGCGATCTTGGGATTCTCGGAGATGTAGTAGTCCCAGGTGTCGTCGGGATTACGGTCGTAGCCTTTGACGGTGGGGACGACGATCTCCTGGCGGGTCATCTTAAGCTCGGCCTCTTCGCCGGTGGCGTGTTTGACGGTCAGGGTGACTTCGGAGCCGAGCTTGCCGCCGATTTTTTTGACGATGTCCGGCAGGCGCAGGCCGTCGAGGCTTTCGCCGTTGACCTTGAGGATGATGTCGCCGGGGAGGACGCCGGCCTTGAAAGCAGGCGAGCCGTCAATGGGGGTCACGACCTCGATCGTGCCGTCGGGGCGCTGATCGAGCTGGATGCCGACGCCTTTGAAGGAGCCTTCGAGCATCTGGTCGAAGGACTGCTGCTTGGCGGGCGGGACGTACATCGTGAACGGGTCGAGCTCCGAGAGCATGCCGTCGATGGCGCCTTCGCGCAGGTTCGACTCGTTAACCGGATCCACGTAATTGGTGACGACCTGGCGGTGAATGTCGATCAGGGTCCGCACAAAGGCGTAGTCGTCATCGCGCTGTCGCCAGGGTGCCCGGCAGTTGCAGGGCCAGGATTGCTACCAGCACTACGCTGACCATCCACGCCGTCTTTTCGCGTTTCATCCAATCTCCAAACTCAAAGGTGCCTACGAAACGGGGGATTCTAGCCCGATGAGCGGGTATGAGAAAGCTGCCGGCGCCGTTCGCGGGACGTGTAATGTGTAATGTGTAATGGAGTGGGGCGATTCTGCTTGGCCGGATATGAGCTCGGTGTTATGATCCGCTGGCCGGAATTTGCGGTGGGGCCGGGCATGTCTGCGGTGTTTCACTTCGCCGGTGTACTGAAGGTGGGCGTATGTTGAGGCTGAAATGTGGTTGTGCGGCGAAGCTCAAGCTGCCCGAAGAGCATCTTGGGCGAGCGCTCTTGTCCGCGCTGCAACACAATCATGCGAGCGCTGAGCGGAGGCGGCGAGCTTGCCGAGTTTGGGTGCCGACTGGTGATCATGGAGGGGCCGGAGCGCGTGGGGGAGCAAATCCTGCTCGGGGGTGAAGGCACGATCAAGGTCGGCAAGAACCAGGAGCGGCAACTGCGGCTTATAGGACCGCTGGTGTCGCGAGCACACGCCCGGTTGATTCCGTCCATCGACGGCGGATGGGCAATCGAGGATGAGCGGAGCACCAATGGCGTTTATCTGAACGATCGGCGAATCGAAAGCGAGACACTGCACGATGGGGATGTGGTGCGAATCGGGGAATACCTGCTGATGTTCAAGCGCGAGGGGGCGGGCTTCGAGGGCGCTGGCGGCGGCAAGGTCGAATCCAGCAGGGAAGCGAGTCTTGCGTCGGTTGCTGCGACCACAGTGGCCGAGCCGCAGATGATTCCCCTGGAGAATGAGTCGGATGACGGGCTGTTCGAGCTGACGGATGCCAAGGAACTGGCGCCGGCAGGGACGGGAGGTTCAGGAGCCCATGCCGTTGCAGCACCGGCGCCGTTGCGGGCAATTCCGATCAACCTGCCGCGCCCGAAGTGTCCGAGCTGCCAGCGGACGTTGCCGGCCGGCGCGAAGATTTGCGTGAGCTGCGGGATCGACATCAAGACCGGGCGGGCGCTGGTGACCAGCCGGGGTCTTGATGAGAACTGCGCTGGAGGTTCACGCGAGCATCTGGGTGCGCTTCATCAGTTGGTTTATCCCCGTGGGGTTGGTGCCGATCGCGTCCGAGGCGTTTGGCACGCGCAAGCCGTATGTGGTGTGGGGGATCACCGCGCTGACGATCGTAACGAGCCTGGCGTACCTGCCGGTGCTGCACGAGTGGCGGCACGGTCAAGCCAGCGATGCGCTCGTGTTGATGCAGTGGTCGGGGAGCCGGGAGAAGACGCTTCGAGCGCTTTGTCGAAGAGCGCGAGCGCTTCAGGCAGCAGTATAGCAAGACGCTCGCACAGGGGACTGGCCGCAGCGCGGCCCAGCAACGGGCGGCCAGGAGGCAACTGGATGATGCGTTTGACAAGATGCTGGCGGTCTCGCTTCCGCCGACCCAGGCGCGGTTTCACTGGTATCAGCTTCTGACGTCCGCATTTCTGCACGGCGGGATCCTTCACCTGGCGGGAAACCTTCTGTTCATGCTGGTGTTCGGCTGGCGCGTGAACGAACTCGTGGGAAACGGAAAGATGCTGATCCTGTATCCGCTGCTGGCGGCGGCATCGGCTGGGACGTATCACATCATGGCATCCGATCAGCCGATGGTGCCGTACCTGGGCGCATCGGGCGCGATCATGGGGCTGGCTGGGATGTACCTGGTGCTCTTTCCGGCGCAGAAGGTGCACATGATCGCGTGGTTTCGGCTGTTGCTCCTGCGTGCCTGGAAAATCTTTCGCGTGAGCGGGTTCTGGATGCTGCTGCTCTGGGTGGCTTTTAACGACGTGTTGCCGACCGCTCTCAAACGCTCCGATCACGTCGCGCACTGGGCGCACCTGGGTGGTTTCGTGGCAGGGGCGTTCATCGCGATCGTGCTTCTGGTGACTCGCCTGGTGACGGCGCGGGGACGGATCTCATCTCGCGGATCCTTGGGAAACGCGCGTGGGGATTGCTGGGGCGGCCGGGCGAGGTGGCGATGGGATAGTTGTACGGAACCCAAAGGTTCATGCGTCTGGAGAAGGACTGAACGGAGACGGTGGTCCAGGTAAGCAAAGAGGCTTTGCTTCCCAAGCGTTGAAATGGAGCGGGAACGGATTTCCCGATACACTTTTTCAATGGCGGAGATGTCGCTCGATGAAGCGCTGGGCCGGGCCGTTCGGCACCACCAGGCCGGAGAGCTGAACCAGGCGGAATCGCTGTACCGGTATATTCTTCAACGGCGGCCGGGCGATGCGGCCGCGCTGCACCTTCTGGGGGTGATCAGGGCGCAGAACGGACAGGCTCGGGAAGCTGCGGACCTGATCGCGCAGGCGATCGCGATCGATTCCGGAGTTGCAGATTATCACGTCAATTACGGCAGGGTTCTTCAGTCGCTCGGGCGAATCGATGAAGCCATCGCGGCGTATCGCGTGGCAACAGCGTTGGATGCGGGCCTCGTTGATGCCCACTTTCAGATCGGGCTTATGCTTCAATCACAAGGCAAGCTGGATGAGGCCGAAGCGGCCTACCGGCGAGTCGTCGAGTTGAAGCCGGGGTTTGCCCCCGTGCACAACAATCTTGGTACGATCTGTTTATCCCGCGGACAGCTCGATGCGGCGGAGCAGTGCTTTCGTCGGGCCATCGCGGTCAACCCGTTGCATGCTTCCGCTCAGTCGAATCTGGCCGGGGTTTTGGTGGCGGCGGGAAGAACCCAGGAGGCTGCCGACGCATATCGGCGGCTGGTTGGGCTCAGCCCGGAATCTGCGGGGAATCATCTCGAGCTGGGTCGGGTGCTGCACATTCTGGGGCGCTTCGACGAGGCGGCATCGGCGTATCGGCAGTCGCTGGTGCTCGATTCACATTCGCTTCAAGCGAAGCTCTCGCTATCGAGCGCGTTGCTCCATCTCGGGCGGGTTGACGAGGCGCTTGGGGTTGCCCGCGAAGCGGCGGCGGAGTTTCCCCATTCGTATGAAGCGGCTCATGGATTGGCACTGGTTCTGGAGCGCGCGGGAAAGAGCCAGGAAGCGCTGGAGACGTTACAGCGGGCAGCGGAACTGTCGCCGGACCCGGAGCGGATCCGCTTCGATCTGGCGGCCCTGGGGAAGGGAGAGTCGCCGGCGGCGGCGCCGCGGGACTACGTGCAGGCCGTTTTCGACGGGATGGCGTCCCGTTACGACGAGCATCTGGTGAAGCGCCTTTACTACGACGTGCCGCGGCATCTGTACGAAGCCGTGCGTCCATTTCTGGGCGAGGGGAAGCTGGATGTGGCGGATCTGGGCTGCGGCACCGGCTTGAGCGGCGTTCCGTTCCGCCCGATCGCCCGATCGCTCCTGGGAGCAGACCTGTCCGGGCGGATGATTGAGTTGGCACGGGGGCGGAGCATCTACGACGAGCTGCACCAGCGTGAGGTCGTTGAGTTCCTCGGCGATCACCCGGCTGCATTTGATTTGATTATCTCGGCGGACCTGTTCGTTTACATTGGCGAACTGAAGCAGGTGATGGACGCTGCGGTGCGGGCGCTGCGGCCGGGGGGATGGATGGTGTTTTCGGTCGAATCGCAGGAAGAGCCGGGTTTTTCGCTGCGGCCGTCGCGGCGGTACAGCCATTCGCGCAAGTACCTGCAGTCTCTGGCGCAGTGCAGCGGCCTTGAGACCAAGGCCGTCAATCCTGTGACGCTGCGCCTGGAAAGCGGCAAGCCGGTGGCGGGCTATGCGATCGTTCTACAGAAGCCGGTGGGTCAGCAGGGGCCGGATTCGGCTTGAACCTTTGGCTCGGAGCGGCTAAAAATCAGGTGACTTGCGGGCGTAACTCAATTGGCAGAGTGCCAGCCTTCCAAGCTGGCTGTTGTGGGTTCGAGCCCCATCGCCCGCTCTTTGGCTCCGCAGCGCTGCGGCGACTTTGGTCGGGCTGCAAAAAAAGCCGCCCGGCTGCGGCCGGGCGGCTCAAATGGCGGGCGATCCCCTTCCTCAGGCATCTGCCAACAGATGGTCATCGATCGGCAGAGTTGCCAAGGCCTCATTAAGCCGACGTTCGGCATTGCGAATGTCGATCGAGGCCACACCTGTTACGCGGTGAGCACGCAATCGATCCAGGCCTCCCGGACGCAGTGCGTCGTTCAGCTTGGCGTCGATCAGGTTCTCGATCGCCTTGCGCAGGTGTTCTGCATTTGCGGACATCGCGACCTCTCCTTGCGCCCCGTGGGTACTGGGGGGCGCCGTTGTGGACTTTTCCCGGGCACTGGAGTGCAACTGGCCCGACGAAAAGTCAGCAAGGGTGAAAAACTCCTAGGGTCGGAACGCGGACGGACGCGTTGAGCCCTTTCACGTGCCGACGGAGTTAGCTGACGGGCTGGGAGTTGAAAGTCTCCCTCGGGCAAGACAGGCCCGATTCGCCCCTGCCAGCTGGCATCACCAGCAGGCGCCGCGAGCCCTCCGAGCCCGCGTTGGGTTCTCCGTGTCCTCAATCCGGTCGAGGACTTTGGCGGTCAAAGCAGCGGCGATTGTAGAGGCCCGTGGCCGGCGGTCAATCCTCTTTATCGGTAATGACAGCCCAAGCCGCCGCTATCGCTTGAAAAAAAAGACAGATCGGCGGGCAGCCGGGTTAGCCAAAATCGAAATCTTCCTGGCTGCCTGCGGATTCAACGGAAATGCCTGAGGGCGGCGAGAGTTCTAAGCTCTGATTCCGCCGGGGCATAGACCCGTTTTGCGGCTCTCGTCCCGCGGACGAGAATCGAACAAGTGTTTACGGAAAAAAGGGCGTCGAAGTTCATTCGCCGGCAAAGTCCTCAGGCATCACCATCAGCACGCGGTCCTGATCGAGGAGTTGCAGTTTTTCCAGGGATGAGACGATCGCGCCGATGCGCTGCGGGTCGAGGCCCTGCAGATACGGGGCGGACAGCTTGACCAGCGACAACGTGCCGCCGGTCAAAAGCACCTGGTCGGTTCGATCGGGGCCGTTGGCTTCTTCCATGATCTTCTGGAAGAAGTTTTTCGGGGCGGGAACAACCCGCACATCGTAGTTCTCGACATGCGCCTGTTTGGTGGCGTAGGCGACGGCATCGTCGAGCGATCCTATCTGATCGACGAGGCCAAGGTCCAGCGCCTGCCTGCCGGTGTACACGCGGCCGCCGGCGACGTGCTCCTTGAAGGTCGCGTAAACATCGTTCATGAACTGCTGCATCTGCTGCCGCTGGGAATCGGAGAACACCGAGTCACTGGCAAGGATGCCGGCACTGGCGCCGCGGGTGTAAGGCTTGAAGGTGATGCCGAGCTTCTTCCACATGTCGGTGGTCACCAGCTTGCCGCCGACGACACCGATCGAGGCGGTGATGGTCGTGTCATCGGCGAAGATGCGGTCGGCGCCGCAGGCGACGTAGTACCCGCCGGAGGCGGCGAGGTCGCCCATCGAGACGATGAGCGGCTTCGCGCTTTTACCTGCCGGCAGGCGTCGAGGATGATCTCGCTGGCGGTGGCGCTCCGCCGGGGGAGTCGATCCGCAGGACCACGGCCTTGAGCGAATCATCTTTCGCAGCCTCTTCGAGTGCAGCGCGGATCTCATCGCTGCGGGCGCCGCCGGAACCGAAGATCGTCGGCTCGCTCCTGCCGAGCATGATGACGCCGTCGACGTACACGATGCCGACGGCGGGCTTCTGCGAGGCGGCTTTGTGACCGCCGCCGAACATCTCGCCGAGGACCTGGAACATGGCAAAGGGGGAGGAGAAATCCAGCTGCTGGGGCCGGGTTTTGGCGTACTGGTGGTCGAAGACGACGTCCTGGCCGTACTGCTTCCTGAGCAATGAGCCCAGCACCTGGCGGGTTTCAACCGCGTCGATCAGGCCGGCTTTCTTGGCGGTTTCGGCGGTGTAAAGGCCGGTGTCGATCCACTGCCTGGCCTTGTCGGCGGAGACCTTGCGGCCGGAGGCGATGTCGTCGATCGATGATTGGAAGATCGAATCGAGCAGCCAGTTGTGCATCTGGTCGGCCTGGGGGCTGGGGCCATCGCGCATGAAGATCTCGGCGGCGGACTTGTAGGCGCCGCAGGTGAGGAAGTCGGGTTTCACGCCGATCTTGTCGAGCAGGCCGCGGAGGTAGGGCTGCTCGGAATACAGACCGGTTGCCAGGACCGTGCCGGTTGGCGGCATGCTGATACGCTGGGCGCCGCTGATCATGACGTACTGCGGGAAGAGCAACTGCTCGGCATAGGCGTAGACCGGCTTGCCCCTGGCGGCGATGTCGTTCATCGCTTCGCGGATTTCCTCGCCCTGGGCAAAGCCGAACCAGGGCTGGTCAAGGACGATGACGACCGCTTTGACATTGGCATCCGCGCCGGCTTTTTTCAGGCGCGAAAGCAGGTCCTTCATCGACTCGGGCTGGATGCCGAAGAGGGGAAAATCCTGGTCGGCGGGGGCTTCGGTGATCCGGCCGTGCAGCGTGAAGACCGGGACCAGGGGCCTGGATGCCTGTGTGGCTGGTGCCCCACGCGCAAACGAGGCACACGCGATAGACATTACCACGAAGGTTGCGACGATTCGGTGCCGGAGCATGGAGACCTCCTTCTGGTCTTGGGCCGGGAGATGACGCGCTCATTATCTCAATTGCCGCCGGCGGGAAGAACGCCCGACGAAATATAATCTGGTTCGAGATTTGGAATGGGCGGACGTTACGGAAGCTGAGACGCGGGTGCAACTTCGCGTTTTTGGGAGCGAAAGGGGAGGAGCCAGGGGGGAGAGGGGGGGGCAGAATGGTCATGGCGGCAATCGCCGGAATCGTGCGGCTCGACCAGGCTCGTGGGCCCTGGGAGTGAGTAGCAAGGAAGCGTATGTCCGGACCGCCAGGTCGTCAGGAAGGGCAAAAACCGGGTCGGCGGTGGGGTGGGGAGGCAACGGTACAACAACGGTGAGAGTACGGTGTGGGTCCGGAGCTGGGTTTGACGCAACACGGGATCAGAATATCCTTTGTTAGGGCTCAAGAACGGGCACATCCTGAGGCGGATGATACTGATACCGGGCGGGCGGACGTCAGCTTCTGCGGTTCTGTCAGCGGGAGCCAAAGCCCACCTCGCCAACCCGTTCGAGCAGCTTCATGACAATGCCCCGGACAGACCCAAAGCCGCAGGCACCTATAGGAAGCAGGAAGTCAACAGAGAATCTCCGGCTGCGCCTCATTTTTTCTTTTTTGCTTCGCTTCGCGGGGCGCAGGGGTGGTGGCACAGGCTTCGGTGTGCCGTGTCGCTGCCATCATCCTTCAAGCACGTGGTCGGCGTCGGGGTCGAATCCCTGTCAGGGTCGGCTGCATTTGTCCTCAGCGTCTGGAGATCGTGACATCAGGGCGGCGTCGTTCAAACACCTATCCGGAACTCCCTTGCGGGGTTCATGAGGATCTGTCGGGGCGTAGCACACATTCGGCGGGGTTCATTCACGGAGTGGGCCGCTCCTCGGGGGCGGCAGTGCCTCACGCTGGAACTCCAGCGCCGAACCCAGGTTGGCAGCGTTGTTTGATTCAACAGCCGATCGCCTCCTTCGTGGTCATGAAGGGTTGTGGAGCAACCCGGCGTCGAAGGCCTTGTCGCTTTTCCACATGCCCCAGACCGCCGTCACCTGATCGCGGGCGACGTTGCGGCGGGCATTGCGCGGCGACAGACCCGCTCGGATCCAGTGGGCGTATCGCTGGGCAAACACGTTCTGCTTCTGATCAATCGCATGCTGTGCGGCGCCGATCACCACATTACGCAGCAGGTGATTGCAGGCCTGCTCGACACAGATGATCGACACGCCTTCGCCACTCTTGGCCCGCCTGAGTCCGATCCCGACGTACTTCCAGAGGGCCGATTTGCTCTTGAAACGCCAGGGGGTGTCCAGGTGGCTGATCAAGGTGGCGGCGCGAATCGGTCCATATCCTGGCAACTCGGTGAGGCGGCTCATCATCTTGTCCTGACGCGCCACTCGGCATACCTGTTGATACAGCGATTCTTCCTGCTCGACGGCGCGGGCGTAACGCTGACGCAACGCCTCGGCGATCGACACGATCGAGGCGGGAACCTTCGCTTGCTCCAGTCGCTCCTGGAGCCATTGCTCGCCGCCCTCGAGCAGCTTGGCGGCCTGAGCATCACGCCCCAGCGGCGCCCCAGGGCCAGCAGGTAGTTGCTTTCCGAGACACGCCTGGTCACGCTGTCGTGGTACATGCCAATGATTTGTTTGACTGCTGTCCTTTCGAGACTTTCCAGTTGATGCACCGGCCTGAGGAACCCGCCGCGGTAAAGGTCGTTGAGCTTCTCGGCATCGATGGGATCATCCTTGTCTCCATCCTTGGCCACATGAGCGTTGCGGCGTGGGTCGCACACAATCAACTCGTCAACGCACGGCTTGAGATTGCGATAGAGCCAGCCGGCCATTGCTCCTTCTTCAAAGGCCAGACGGCGTGGACGTCGAACCGTCTCGATCAACTCACGCAGCTGGGGGATCCCGGTGGGGAGGTGATCTCGTCTGAGCAGCTTCCCGCCCCCGGTCTTGATGCAGACATCGGTGCTTCGGCAATGGGTGTCCATGGTGATAAAATACTCCGTGCGCATGGGCTTCTCCTTTCGTTGTGGGCTTGCTGCGTCGGAAAAACACAGCTTACCGCAGTGGCTGGAGAAGCCCTGCTGCTTCCTACATCTTCACGGATCAAGGGCAAATTCATGGCGCGGCAGAGAAACGGTCCCCTTACACTACATCGGGTTGCGCCGGTGGAGGGCCACGTGGCATTGGTCGGCGGATATCGCGAAATGTTTCTGCCCGGCGATCGGCCCTCGGCCCATCGAACGACCGTGGACGATCGCGGCAAGCTGGAAGACGCCGCCGCTGCTCGGCGGATCGATGATCCCTGCGTTTGTTGTCATTCCCCTGTGGCCACGGTGGGTTGTGGTCGCGTTCGTGGTCCCGCGTCCGATGTTCAGCGCTCGTGTTGGTCCGGCCGCCAAATAACCGGCCGATGCTGGACCGGCGGCACAGCTTTCCTCTGAACCATCTGTGTGAATCTGTGTTGATCTGTGGTTCCGCTCTGATTTGTCTCCGTGATCTCGACGTTCTTCGTGGTGAATGAGTTTCGCGGCTACGCGCGCTGGCGCCTGACGCGGTAGGTACGCTCCGCGTTCGGCTCCGACGGCCTGGCTGGAACGCTCCGCCCCGCTCCGCTAAGGGTATGGGCACGGCCCATGCTCCGCGGGGAGAAGATTTCGCTCCTGCGCGCCGCGAGGCCCGATGAGCAATTTCGCGGTTTGACCGGCGCGCCTGGCCGCTAAAGTCTGCGGCCATGCACAAACCGTCAGGGATGATCGTCGCGGCGCTGGTCCTGGCTGCGGGGGCGCTGGGGGGAACGGCGGCTCGGCGCAGACGGGGGCGGATCTGCTGCTCAAGCCGCTCTTGAGCGAGAAGGAACTGCTCGAGGCCCGGGGCGATGCGCTCTTTTTCAACCAGGGCACGACCGACCACAACCAGGACTTTCAGATGTCGCTCTACCGCACGAGCGGGCGGTTTCGAGAGCAGAGGGCGAATCTCATCCCGCGTATCGGGTGGGACTTCAACCTTTATCACCTCGATACCCATGCGGGATTGCCGAGCCAGTTGCTGGATACATCGGTCGGGATCGGGCTGGAACTCCCCACGGTCGAGGGGTTTCGGGGCGGGCTCTCGGTGGGCCTGGGATATGCGGGAGACGAGCCTTTCGGTGAGGGAGACGCCTGGTACGGCAAGGCAACGATGCTTTTTGGCAAGGACATCAGCAAGCAAAGTACCATCGCCTTCGTGCTCGACTACGACGGCTCACGCACGAAGTATCCGGATATTCCCTTTCCGGGCTTTGCCTATATCCATCAGTTCGATCCGACCCTCTCTTATACGCTTGGTTTTCCGCTCGATTCGATCAGTTGGAATCCGATCGATCCCCTGCGGATCGAGGCCAGCTGGCTGGCCTTCGACACCTTCAGCGCTGACATCGATTACCAGCTCCTGTCGCACCTGATCCTGTTCTCCCGGCTGGAAACAGACCAGCGGGCGTTCCACGTCGAAGAGATCGGCGGGGACCAGCGGCTGCTGTTTTCGCAGCGGCGAATCGAACTGGGCGTGCGTTTCCGGCCGGTTGCGGATTTCAAGATCACCGGAGCGGTCGGCTACGCATGGGACGGAGGCTTCGAGCGCGGCTTCGACACGCGCAATACCCATCACGTGGCGGATATTTCCGATGAGCCCTATTTGCGGATCGGGCTGGAAAAGCGATTCTGATGGGCGGCAACCGCAACTCTGCGGTTATCGTGGGATCAAGGAGATAACGTGGCCGAGGTGACGATTGAGCAATTAAACGAGCGGTTTGGGGGCGACGGGGTGGAGTTCGTCGAAGGCCAGGGCGGAATGCCGCTGGCGGTGGTGAAATCGCCCGCAGCGACGGCGCAGATCTATCTTCACGGGGCGCACCTGGCGGGGTACGCGTTTGCGGGGCAGGCGCCGCTGTTGTTCCTGAGTTCCAGGAGCTTTTTTGCGCCGGACCAGCCCATTCGTGGTGGGGTACCGATTATCTTTCCTTGGTTCGCGGCACGAAACGGGACCGATCGCAGCCAGATGCACGGTTTTCTGCGCACGATGCGGTGGGACGTTTGCGAGGTAAGGAGGGGGGAAAATGACTCGACGATCATCTTGATGATCCGGAGCACAGCGGCGACACGGGAAATGTGGAATTTCGATTTTGAAGCGTTCTATGGGGTTTGCGTCGGCTCGACGCTGAAGATGAAGCTCGCGGTGCAAAATAAATCGAACGAGGCGTTCACATTTGAGAACGGCCTGCACACGTATTTTGCGATCTCGGACATCAACGCTGTTTCCGTGTCGGGATTGCGCGGCCATTACTATCGCGATCGCACGGTGAGCGACGAATGGCAGCTCGACTCCGCGGATGCGATTGCCTTTACCCGCCGGACGGACCGGCTCTACCGCGATGCGCGGGGGCCCTGCGTCATTCGCGATCCGGGTCTCAAGCGAGATTGTCATCGCGAAGGGAAACTCGGCGACGACGGTGGTCTGGAACCCGTACCAGGTGCGGGACGGTGAATTTGCGGATCTGGGCCAGGAGGACTGCAGGCGGTTTGTCTGCGTCGAAGCGTGCAACGCGAGAGAATGCATTCACGCTCCAGGCGGGGCAGACGCATTCGCTCAGAGCGATGGTCGGAGTACGTGCGATGGACGGCAAGTGATGGATCAACCATCGGCCATCATCACCGGGGCGGGCAGCGGCATCGGCCGGACGATCGCGGTGGAGCTGTCCCACAGCGGGTATCGCTGTTTGCTCGTTGGACGCAATCGCCCGACGCTCGACGAAACCGCCGCACGGTGTCGGGGTTCGCATGTTTACGTCGCTGATGTGACCGAGCCGGAGGCGGCGGAGCGCATCGTTGCAGCGGCTCTGGAGCGGTTCGGACGGATTGATGCCTTGGTGAACAATGCCGGGTATGCCCCAGTGGTTCAAATCGAGACGATCACGCCCCAGCAATGGCGGCAGATCATCGACACGAATCTTTCGGCCGCGGTTTACCTGGCGCACGCAGCGTGGAAGACCATCGCTGCACAGAAATCCGGCGCGATCGTCAACCTCTCCAGTGAATCATCACGAGATCCCTTCCTGGGTCTGGGAGCTTACGGTGCGGCCAAGGCGGGGCTGAATCTCTTGACCAAGGCGCTTGCCCAGGAGGGGAGGCCGATCAACTTACGCGCCTACGCCATTGCGCCGGCCGCGGTGGAAACGGGGATGCTCCGGCAGATCGCCACTGTTGACCAGTTGCCGACGGAGAAGACGCTGGCGCCCGAAGAGATCGCGCAGGTTGTGATGCAGTGCATTCACGGCGATCTCCGCCATAGCAACGGCGAGGTGATTTACGTTCACAAGGGATGAGCTGAGAACCAGCGGCGGGATGAGGCGAATCATTTCCGGGAGGACGGAGAGTGATACAATCAGTTCCCGCGGAACCGGCGGGTCGATCGGGCGTCAAACCATTCGAGGAGTTCTCATGTCCATTCGCCTGTTGCTGGTCGTATCGATGTGCTTGAGCGCAGGCCTTGTCGCCGATGCGCAGGTTATCATTCGCCGCGGACTGCGCTTTGGGAACCGTCCGGTGACGCCCGGCAGCGTCAATCTTCCGTACCAGGTCGCCGACTCCGATGGTTCCACGTGGTCGATCTACAACGGCGGCTGGGTTCAGCAGCGCGGTGGTCGCCAGATCTACAGCCAGGGCGGCATGATCTCTGTCAACGGCGCCGCGCTCGCCTCGCGAACCAACCAGGGGCACCTCGATCCCAAGACCGGCGAGCTGGTGCTCGACGATCTCCAGGCGGGGAACATCGGACTCACCCGGCGAATTCTTATCGACACCGAAGCCAACCAGGTGCGGTACGTGGATATCCTGAGCAACCCGGAGAACCGTAATCAGGACCTCACGGTGATGATATCGTCGAATGTCAACTACGGGATCAATGCTTCCCGGATGATCGACGATCCGCTCAAGAAGAGACAGCCGATCGCCTGGGCTGGGCAGACAGGCGCCGGCCTGTGCGCGCTGGAGATCTACGCCGGCAAGGGCGCGCATGATGTGCCGACGATCGTTCACAAATCCGGCAACAATGTGCAGGCGAGCTACTCGATCACGTTGCCTGCCAACGGCCAGGCCGCGATCGTCCATCTTCATTCGATCGTCGATTCCCTCGATGCCGGACAGCAAGCCGTGAGTTCCATGAAGGACGAGAAGATCCTTCGCTCGATTCCCGCAGAGGTTCGCAAGCTGATCGTGAATTTTCCAACCTCAAACAGCTTTGTCGATAACCGCGAGATTCTCCGCGGCGACATGCTGGACGTCGTAGAGATTCGCGGCGGCGACCAGATGCGCGGGACGCTCAAGCCGACCATCTACAAGCTCGATACTTTCTACGGAATGGTCAAGTTGCCGGCCGAACGGGTGATTGCGATGCTCAACGTCGGCGAGTTCCGCCCGCGGCAGCTTCTGGTCACCACCGATGGCGAAGTCTTCGGCGGAAAACTCCAGGGCGATACGATCGCGCTCGAGCTTTCCAGCGGGCAGGTCACCAACATCCCGCTCTCGCAGATCACGCGCCTCGGCTACCGCAAGCGACCCGGCGAACCGGAGGACTGGAACTTTGACAAGCCTTACGTGCTCCTGCAAAGCGGCGACCGGATTTGCGTGGAGATGCCCCCGCATCCGATCGACGTGCTCACCCGCTACGGCATGCTCAAGCTCGATCCCAAAAGTATCGCCACACTGGCATTTCAGAGCGAGGATCAGCCGGTCCACGAGATTTACCTGGACGACGGTAGTCACTTTGCGGGGCTGGTGGAAGGGAGCGAATTCGCCATGACGCTGGCCGGCGGGGAGAGTGGACCGTCCACGGCGCCGTCGCCGCAGGCGATGACCTTTCCCGCCAGCGCCGTGAAGAAGATTCAATTAGCAGGTCCCCCGCCGGATATCGATCCATCCGCGCCTCAAATGCAGTTGGTCAATGATGACCTTCTGGTGGGGGCGCTCGAGGGTGAGATGAAGCTCGATACCGCCTTCGACACGATCACGATCAACGCCGGCGAAATCAGGAAGCTCGTCCGCCCCGACGATGCCCCGCTCGACGTACAGGCTGACGCTGTGGGATTCATCGATTGTGAGCGGCCAACTCGAGGATCCCACGCTGCATTGCCGGCTCAAGAGCGGCATCGCGCTCGCCGTCCCCATCTCGCTGGTGCAGGAATACGATCAGCCCCAGCCCCAACCCGGTGCGGCGATGCTCAAGACGATCAAGTCGCTGGTGGCCGATCTGAATGCGGATGACTGGAAACAGCGCGACCGCGCCGAGGGGCAACTGACCAAGCTCGGGTCCGTGGTGATCGGAACGCTCAAGCAGGTACGCCCGACCCAGCCGCCCGAAGCACAGCAGCGCATCGACCAGATCCTCGCAGCGGTGGCGGGGAACAAGCAACAGTAAGGCACTTCATCGGCCTTTCGCTGCGCGAGCTTATACGGCGCCCACCAGATCTGCCGTCGCAATGGCGGCAATGTGGCCGGAGAGGTCGCGGTATTGCTCCGTGTGGCTCAGAATCTCCAGCGCTCGCTCGAGGCACTCCAGTTCTTCCTTGCTGATCAGCACGCAGCGATCATCGGTGCCGCGGCGTGTGATTTCGATTCGCCCCTTGGTCCGTGTGATGTGCTCGTGCAAGCTCTCCAGGTTCGGAGCGACGATGCTTACGTCGTAACTGGGATGAGACTTGTCCGACATAGCGGTAACCCTGCTTTTGGGTAAACGGTTGAACTTGAGCGGTCTTCGTGGGTGGAGACCCGACATGAATAAGAGCCGCCGCTAAAGGACATATGCCGGTAGGCGAGTGGAGGTTCGCGCAAGTGAAAAATTCTGACGGGGCTGGTTGACTTTCTGCACGAACCGGGATGGTTAAGCTTTCGTGAAGCCGCTTTTATGGGACGTTTATGCGAGCACTTACGGCTCAGTGAGGGTGAACTGGGAGGCCCGGCCCACGATGCGATTAAATCTCACCGTCGTCCAGATCAGCAGCAGGAAGGCGACAAGCAGGTGGATCAGGCAGACCGGGATCAGGACGCTGCCGAGCCAGTCGAGAGGGGGGATATCCGCTCCGGTCGCCGGGAAATAGAGCCGCCAAGAAGTGAACGCGTGGTCGGGCCGCATTTGGTGGAGGGCATTGACCATGTAAAAGTAGGGCAGATACCAGCACGCCTGCTCGGCGAGGTGGTCGGGTTGTGGGGTATTGTTCCGCAGGAACGCGCCAGCCGTCGCTAACACCAGCGAAACTCCCCCGTACAGCAGGATCGGCAGCAGCAAGTTGATGATGACCGCCGCCGTCGCCTTTGCCAGACGCAGCGACAGATACAGGCCCGTCGCAATCCAGATCGAGTTGAAGCAGGCAATCACCAGAAGCGTGACGAAGGCGGCGGTCCACGAAATCACGCCCGCCAGCGCAAAGATGAAAAGATGCGCCACAACCAGCAGATACCACCACGAGAGGCGCGAGAATTCCCATCGTCTTTCCCCAGATGATCGACAGGCCGCTCATGGGCGAGGCGAGCAGGATTGTCCAGGTGTCGCTTTCCTTCTCCTGGGCGATTGCCGTGCCGGCGAGCACGCAGACGACAAGCAGCAGTGCGGTATCGAAAATGCAGGCGTAGCCGCAATGCGTGTCGCGATCGTTCAGGCTCCTGCTGCTGTTGAGCAGCGCATAGGTCAAAAGAAGCAGGCCAATGACGGCAATCGTGCCGACGATGCGCTGCCAGCGCTTGGGCATGAGAGGCCGCCGTACTTCACGCCATAGGATCGGGTTGCTGCCAATGTCTCGGCCAGTGCCGATTGTCCGTGCAGGGGAAGGTGATGGATCACCCGGGATCAGGGGTCCCAAGTCATTGATCGGAGTCGCAGGTATCGGCGGCGGCACCGGCTGATCCGCGATGACGGTTACACCGGCTCCTTCGCGCCGGGCCAACCGCCTAAGGACCAAACCCGTGACCGCCAGCAGCAACAGCGTTATGCCCAAGTGGGTCAACACGCACGGATACCACCCCAAGCCCATCGCTCGCGCCGGTGGCGTGAGGATCATGCTGACGCTGCACATGGGGTTGAAGGCACAGATCCATTTCAGGTAGGTGAATTGCCAGGCCCGGGAGGCGCCGCCGCGGGCGTAGATGCTCACAAGCATTGCACCAACAAATGGCAGGAAAAGGTAGAACAGTCCAAGCGTCGCGTATGCCAGCAGAATCACTGCATACGTGCGGTTGATCAGCGTTGAGTACAGCAGCCCCAGCGCCGCTGTCGCGAGTGCCGTGGTGGCGGCCAGCAGGATGACGCCCATCATGTCAGAGATTTCCACGCCGCCCAGCAAACGCACCAGTGCCAGCACCGGCAGGCTCAGCGCCAAGAGCACGAGTGCGGTCAGCAGGCGAGAAAGCAGCTTCCCGCTGGCGATCTGCCAGGCGTTGATCGGCGTCATCAGCAAAACGTGAAAAGTCTTATGCAGGCGCTCACCGTTGATCGCCGTCGAGGTCAGCACCGGCCCGATCAGGGCCATCGCGATCACTGTGAAAAAGCTGAAGCAGCAGAAGAACGCCCAGCCCAGCGCCTCCTGCTCGCGGGCGCGGGCGGCGACGCCTGACGGGCCGTAGTCGTGCGTGATCCCGTAAGCGAACAACAGGCAAAGCAGCAGGGCCCCGAGATAGAACACGCGAAGAAGATAGTTGCGCCGTCGCCGGGCGGCGGTGCGCAGTTCCATCCCAAAGATCGGCCCGAACGGGCTCAGCGCCGAGAGTTGCATGGCCGCCAGGGTAAGCTGTCAGTTCATTGCAGAAAAGGAAAATCGGCACAATCAGCCCCCGCCCACGAAAGTCACGATTTCAATTTCATCGCCGGAATTGAGGACGGTGTCGTACTGGCTCGTGCGGATCAACCGGCGGTTCAGCTCCACCGCGACCTTCTCAGGTGTCAGGTGATGCCGTTCGATAAGCTCTCGCACGGTGATGCCGTCGGGTACGTCCTGCTCAGTTCCGTTGACTTTAAGTGTCATGGGAGATCGAGCGTAGCAGATCGCGCGGGCATGGGCGAGACGCCCACGCTAGGAAGCGGGAGCGGCCGCGGGGGTGGCGTTTCGTTGGAACAATTCACTGCTCTGGCCCACATACTCCAGCATCCGCTCCGGCGAAAGGCTGCGCCATTGCAGGAACTGCTTGCGCAGCTCGGTGAGGAAGGTCTTGTTCATGCGATACCACGAGCGGTCGTCGCCGCTGAGACGCTTGAGGACCAGCTCGACCTCGTAGATATCGGGGAACTCGCCCGGATGGATGCGCAGGGTGAGGTCCTGCCGGATGCCAAGGTCGAAGGGGGTCAGCCAGACGATCGTCTTGAGCCCGCGCGTGCTTTCGCCGTTGCCGTCGGATCGTCCAAACGGCTCCACCTCACCGGCGGAGAACTTGCCGATCGATCCTTCGCGATGGGCTTCGAAATACTCGGCCAAATAGGCCAGCGCCCCATCGGCGGCGGTCTTGTTGATGGTGAATGGCAATTGCGCGACGATCCGATCGCCCTGGGGCAGCGGCACCTTCCACGTCCGCTCGATGCTCGGCGCCGCAAGCCGGCTCGCCAGCCGGGCCGGAACCAGCGCGCTCAAGAGCACGATCAGCAGGATTAGCCCCATGGTCGTAATCGCGCTCGTTCCGGAATAGTTCAACGTCACGTTTCCCAGCCAGCCAAGATGAAGTAAAGCGGTCCCCACGCCCTGACCGATCACATAACCGAAGACCGTTCCGATCAGCCCATAAGTCATCGCCTCGGCCACGAATAGTGCTCCCACGTGCAGTGGGGCCAATCCCAGCGACGTGTAAATGTGAATCTCGCGCTTGCGCTCTGCGATCGAACCCATCATGGTGTTGAAAATGATCAGTCCCGCGATCGCCAGCGGCACCGCCACCTGACCCGCGCCGCTGACGCTGGCAAGGTTGCTCGCAGTCACCATCTCCACCCCGTCCGAGAAGCCCGCAAACATCGCGATTGCAAAGCGCTTCGCAATCTCATCGGAATAGCGCTTCACGATCGCATCCGTCTTCTGGCCGACCGCTCCAGGCGCTGGCGCACGGCAACCGACCGCAGCGTCGCCGTCGGAAACAGGCGCGCCAGCTTCGCCGGGACGATCACAAACTGAGTGCTCGAAAGATGCTCGTACACCGCTCCAAGCTCCGAGCCAGCGGAGGACGAATCAAGGTCGAACGACTCGACGTTGAGATCCGTCATCGCCCGGCCGCCGGCATCGAGCTGGCCTGCTTCATATTTCAGCGGTGCCAGCGGCTCCCCCGAAAGCGTCGTCACCTTCTGATCAAAGGCATCACCATCGAAGACCGATGCCACCTCTACGCTGATGCCGCCGATACGCACGTGATCGCCCTCATGGACGCCAAGCTCGTCGGCGATCGTCTTCGACAGGAAGACAATCTTCTCTTCGCCACCTTCGAGCCGAGCGAATTTCTTTGGCCCGATGACCTGTGCAATCTCCGGCGACAGTTCACTCTGGCCCGGTGAAAGCCCCAGGATCGCGTGCGCCGAAAAAACCTGCGCCTTCTGCCCCGTATGATTGGCCACAACGTTGATCTGATCCTTCGGATCGAAAGTCTCAACCCACCAGCTTTGCACAATCTGCTTGGAGTCCACCAGCGGTCGCAGCGTATCGACACTCTGCTGCGGCATTGGCCGCCAGCCGCGCTGTCGAAGCATCAAGCCCGGATAGCTGCTGGCGATGCCGGTGGGGAGGGTGGTGGTGTCGAGATAGCGGGTAGCGCTGGTGAAGCAGAGCACGGCGAATGTGATCAGCACGATGGTGATGCTCGTCAGGATCGTACGGAACTTTCGCCGTCGCATGTTGGCGATGCCCAGCAGCACCGCACTGGTAATGACGCTGGCACGGGCAAAGCTCGTTCCCTCGGCTGCGCCGCCTCCCTCCGCCGGTCCCCGGCCGCTGCTGAGCCGCTTGAGCTCCGTATCAAACTTACTGTAGACGACAAAGATCACCACCAGCGACATGAAGATGATCGCAAACGCCAGCACGATGATCAGCGGGCTGGTCGAGATCTTGAACGCCGGATGAAAGCTCCACAGCGCGATCGTCATGATCACGAAGATCGCAAACGCCCCCGCGATCTGCCGGTAGATGTTGGGCGTCCCTATGACCAGGCGCTCGATGCAGAACGCAAAAGGTACGCACAGCAGCAGCAGGAAGATTGCCCCTCGAATCACGTCGTTGGCCATGTCCTGGCTCGCCGAGTACACCCGCGCGCTGTTCGCCCAGGCGCCGTTGGCGGCCTTCATCATCTCCTCGCCGTTGTTGGCGCGGTCGGCGGACTGCGCATCGGCAATCTGCTGTTTGGCGCTGGAGTGAAGCGTATCGATCAATGAGCTGAAGACGCCGGCTTTGCGGTATTCGCTCAGACGCTTCTGGTTCAGCCGCCAGAAATCCTCCGATGTCGCCAGCGCCAGCGGCCCGATATGCCGCAACTCCTCGCACGTATACCCCCGGCCATCGTTCCGCGGATCGGTATCACCGCGGGCCGCCTGCCCGGCCATGTTGATCAGGATCAAACGGTTCCCCACCCGTCCGTAGCGAAACAGATAGTCGTCCCGCGAACCCGGCTCCACAAACCCCGCGAACATCCGATCGTACAGGATGGCATTGTATCGCTGGGGCGTCGCGTTCGTCCGCGCGTTCAACAGAATCAGTTCTCCCAGCGATTGCAGGAAACGCGGGTCATACACGCCTGAGAGCGACGCTTCCTCGCAGGGAAACACCACGCAGCGCCACGGCTCCAGCGCCCCCTTGAGATCGACGTAAAACTTGATATCCGCCGCCTGATCGCCCAGGTCCGTGCATCCGACGATTTTCCCCGTCTTGGGCCTGACCTTGAACGCCTCCACCGCCATCGCCCAGGCCAGTTCCGGATCGCCCATTTTCGCGATCCCTTCGATCAGATAGTTGCCCTCGGCGTCGGTATCGATCACCTCATTTCGGCGCACACCCATCATCCACGGCAGCGGCTTGATCTTCGGAATCTTTGACGTCATGTCCGGCACCGACCAATAGGTGACGAAGTACCCCGGCATCGGCAGGTCCGGCACCGGATTGCCCGGAGCGCTCGTCACCACCTGCCCGGTGATCGTGGCATGCTGCCATTTGAGATCGGGCTCGCCTTTGAACGAGGGATCGTTGCATGCGTGCCGGAACAGCGTGCCCACCGCATCAAGCTGCGGCAGGATCGCGCGAACGTTCAGATGATCGAGCGTATCGGTCGGGGTATCCCGGCGCAGGCGCAGATCATCCAGCGTGATCATCGAGAAGCCCGGCACGCCCCAAGCCTGGCAAAGCTCCGACCCGATCGCCATCGGCGCGCAGAGCCAGCTCGCCGGCGAGCGCGACCCGGTCAACGATTCAAAGTCGATCGTGCCTTGGATCGATCTCCACCACGCGGCGTCCGCCGATCTACTCTGGTATTCCCGCTCCTGGCGGCTGAACCAGTCGCGATAGTTCTGGATCTGGCTGATGTTGGTCAGGGAGAGAAACCGCCCCCAGAACATCGGCCCGCACCGCGATCCACCGCCCGTGAGGTCGAGCGCCACCAGCAGCTCGATCAGCCGCTTATCGTTTGAGCGATCATCCGCCGACCGGGTAATCCCCAGCCGATTGGCAAGCCAGTGATACAGTTCGACGCGTTCCTTCAGCTCATGCGCTCGCTGCGCCCACTGATCGAGCAGTCCGGCCTTGTCTGCACTCCCGTCGATCTGCTCGATCGCCCGCCGCACGTAATCCTTCGCAGGAATTGCCAATTCATCTTTCAAATCCTTCGGCTGCTGCATGAAGCAGTAGCGAAGCTGGTTGAGCAGCACCTGCCGGGTGGCCAGCTCGCCCTGGCGTTTCTTCTGTGTCCTGGTCAGCGACGACGATCGCCGCAGCCGAAACAGCTCATCCTGTTCCATCGCGATGTCGCTCTCGATAATCGCGACGACCCGATCGATCGTTTCCCGGTCGGCAGTCGCGTTGAGCTTTGTTGGATCATCCGCGACCTGCTTCAGCCGGGCCGCATCCGTGGTGATCTTCTTCTGGCGCACCGCTAAATCGCTCAGTTCCGTCTCCCAGTTCGACGGGAGATCCGACAGCGCCAGAAACATGTTCCGCGTCCCCAGCATCGAGATGCTGTCCGCCCCGCTGAAGAACACCACCACCGGCCTCTCGGGCGGATGCTTGGAGTATTCCCGCACCAGCGCCAGCCCCGCTGCCGTCTGCACCGCCTGGCTCGCCCCGTAGGCCAGGTCCGGCACCAGCCCGCTGGCGTCGAGTGGTACAGAAATCATTAACGAGCCGGGGGGATTCTTGTCTTTCCCGCCGTTGGATGGTAGGCTGTTTCTTTGAATCAGGGCGTAGAGGTTGACCGCCGTTTTCCGTTCCCAGCTGACAGACGCTTTGAGGGTGACCGGTTCGGTGACCTTGCCCGATCGCAGCATGTCGGCCAGTTGTCCGGGTGGAACGTAGAATCGCGGCAGATTGACCGGGACCATCAGGTCGTGCCAGTGTAGTTCGACATTGGTGGTATCCGGCGATCCGAGGACCAGAATCGCCTTGGCACCGAAGCCCGCGGCGGTTTCCCAGTTTTGACCCGCGGACGCTTCAACCACCGCGATTTGACCTTTGAGATCGGCCGGCGGAATGTCCTGATAACGCGCGCTGCCCACGTAGATGGGCTTGCCCGAAATGCCTTCGGCGGGCGTGGCATTGACCCGTACTCCCGCCGGCCAGAACGGGTACACCGCTTGCGGATGGGCCTCATTTGGCAGGTATAGCTCAGCCGACCGGGTCACGGGGACCATTACCCCGTACTCCTGCCGGCGCAATTCGACGTTCGGGAGACGGCGAATCTGATTCTCGATGTAGCTCGCGGCCTGGAAGTATCCTATACTTCCAACAGCACGGGGCTTCGCTGCGATCGATTGCAGGTCTTTACGAAACTGGGCTGGATCGATTTGGCCTCTGGCAAAAGCGCACTGCAAGGAGAGCAGGGCAATTAGGATAAGGAGTATCCGGGCAGCGGGGTGATTCAGGCTTGCATTCCGCACAAAACGACGACTCCACAAACTGAAACTGCCGCGCGCTACCTGGCGCGGATGCCGATCCCGGCCGGTGCATTATCTGTACGCTGCCGTGATTGGCAAAGCTTTTGCGGGTTGTTCCCGGTCCAAGTGGTTCAGGATCAAGCCTCAAGGGATAAGACGACGATATGAAATCAATGACCCGTTCCGATAACGTCCGCCCGCCTGTGACGGTCGCCACCATTTCTGACCGCCGACGCGATGCGCGAAAACCGGTGCAATCCCGGGCCACCCTCACCGTGCTCGATGGCCCCAACGCAAACAGCCGTTACGAGATCCTCACCCGCGATCTCTCCTTCAACGGCCTTTCGTTCCTGCTCAAGGACGCCCTGAACGTCGGGCAGGAATGCATCATCAAGGTCGAAGGACCCGGGCCGCGCTCCACGCACCGGTGCGAGGTCGTTCGCAGCCGCCCGGTGAGCAATGGCCGCTTTGAGATGGCTGTCCAGTTTCGGCAGAAACTCTGATCTAAATCACGTCACGATCGCAGGCGGCGCATGCTGCGCGCGGCTCGTCCCCATATCCCGCTTCAGTTTGCTCCCGATGGCACAGCTTGTGCGACCCGTTCCGCTGAAGGTGCGCCATGCCACGATCGGGAAACGGACTGCATCATCGCGTCTTGATCGTTGAAGACGATCCCTCCAGTCGAAAAGCGCTCATGATGCTCCTGAAGCGCGAAGGGCATCAGGTTGAAGGCGCCGATTCAGCCCGCCGGGCGCTCGCCAAGCTGGCGGAAAACCAACCCGAGATCGTCATCCTGGATCTGATGCTGCCGGATGGACTGGGAATTGCCGTGCTCCAGGAAATCCGCACACAGAACCTGCGGACCCGCGTAGCCATTCTCACCGGCGTCGAGGACCCGCAGAAGATTTCCGAGGTCACGGATTTTGAGCCAGATGCAATTTTCACCAAGCCGCTCAATCTCGATGCCCTGACCGACTGGATTCGCGTCGGTGACCTGCCGGCATAGGGACAGCCGTCAACTCTCGCCTTCCAGCCAGATGAAACCCCGGGGCCTCTGACGAACAGCTGATAGCTGAACGCTGAGAGCTATAATCCCCCCATGCCTTCGATCGGACCGATCGCCCTTGCCCAGCCCTTCTGCCAGGCAGGCCTCGCCGGCTATTCCGACCGCGCCATGCGGGTTGTCGCCCGCCGGCGCGGTTGTCCCTATGCCGTCACCGAAGCCCTGCTCGACACCATCATGCTCTGTGGCGGCGAGGGCCTGCGCAAGTCCATCGACATCAACGATGAGGATCATCCAATCGCCGGCCAGATCATCGGCTCCGAGCCCGACACCATGGCCCGCGCAGCTGCGATCCTCCACGAGCGGCAGTACGATGTCATCGATCTCAACTTCGCCTGTCCGGTGAAGAAGATCAAAAACAAAGCCCGCGGCGGCCATATGCTCCTCGATACGCCGCGCAGGCCTGGCCATCCTGCGGGCCGTGCGGGATGCACTGCCGGGCGCCACCCTCACCGCCAGCCTTCGCCGAGGCTTCGACGACTCAGCCGAGTCGGAAGACCGCTTCCACCAGCTCGTCGATGAAGCCTTCGCCCTCGGCTTTGCCGCCGTCCGCGTCCACGGCCGAACCGTCGAACAGAAATACAACGGCAAAGCCCGCTGGAGCTTCCTCAAGCAGGTCAAAGCGCATTACCCCAACCGGACAATCCTCGGTTCCGGCAACGTCTTCACCGCCCACAACGTCGTGCGAATGCTCGAGGAAACCGGCGTGGACATCGTCTGGATCGCCCGCGGCGGCCATTGGCAATCCCTGGATCTTTGAGCACGCCGCGGCGTTGCTCGAATCCGGGGATCCCGCGACGCAGCCGTCGCCCCTGCAGCCCCCGACGATTCACCAGCAGCGCAATGCGCTCTCCGAGCACTTTGCCATCGCCATGGAAATCCACGGCGAGCAGCTCGCCGGCCGGCGCAGTGCGCAAGATGGGCATCAAGTACGCCCGCTTCCACCCCAACGCCGGCGAAGTCAAGAACCAGTTCATCAACGTCCGCTCCCTTCGCGACTGGACGAACGTGCTGGGCAGGTGGTACGCCAGTGATGCCCCGGGCGTCTGGCCTTCCCCCGATGCCGTGGACGAGGTCAACGCCGACGCCTCCTGCGAGGCCGCATAGCGCGATCGACCATGCACTCCAGGGAACCCCCCAGAAACCGCCTCGCTAAGCCGCTCCCCGAGCCTTGGCGCAAGTTCCTCGTCCAGCACGGCGTCCCCAAACGCAAATACACCGCCGTCCTCCATGCCACCCTCTCCGACGGTCGTATTATCGAAAACCTGATCGTCGAGCAGGGCTGGATCATCGCCCTGGACAAGTCCCACCTCGCCGGCCCCTTCGAACAGCGTATCGATTTCGATCCGCGGACCATCGAACGAGTCGAGATCAAGCAGGTTGTCTAAGCGCTGACTCCCTGCGGGCGTTCGCCGCATGTACTTCGTTCTCGGCGGCCTGTATTCTACCGGCGTAACAGTCGCATACCCCTTTCGAGCATCAGGAGAATTGCATGGCCACCGGAACGCCTGAACTTGTACTCAAATCGATCGTCGATGGTGTCAACTCGGGCGATCTGGACGCGCTCGTCACGCTGTACGAGCCTGACGCCGGCTTTGCCGCCGAGCCGGGGAAGCTCGTGCATGGCCCGGCGGGTATCCGTGCACAGCTTGGCGGCTTCATCGCGATGAAGGGAACGCTCGATCTCAAGGTCTCCAGGTTGCTCGAAGCCGGCGGCCTGGCCCTGGTCATCGGTGTGTGGTCATTCAACGGAACCGGCGCAGACGGCAAGCCGGTGAAGCTGACGGGCAAATCCGCCGATGTCCTGCGTCGGCAAGCCGATGGCACCTGGCGCATCGTGATCGACAACGCCTGGGGAACGGACTGAAGAGCCGGCCATCGCCGCCCGACGAGCCTGCTCAATACGTTCTGCCGCGGTTACCCCGACGCCCAAGCCCCGGGCCACCCTCCTCGCCGCATATTCTGCAAGAAACGACTGGCCAAAACCGCCCACGACATATTGACCTCCGCTTGTGCAAAAACTCGGACCCACACCGTACTCTCACCGTATCTACACCGTACAAACGCCACTGCGACAAAATGGCCGACAAGGCCAAAGGGAACGGCCGGATGGGGACCTTCAGAATCCTCGCTACCGGATGCCGGCAAGGCAACGGGCCTTGCCTTTTCGCCCCGCCTGCCCAGGGCCCCCCTACGGCGCAAAACCCTGTGCCGGCGCAGGTTCAGTGGATAAAATGCCAACCCATCCCGGCACGCGGATTAGCGCCGGGCGTTCAGTCAATCATAGTCATACCGCCATGAACGAACTCATCATTCCACCGAGTGTCGCCCGTGATCCGAAAGCCGTCGAGATGGCACGGGTGTGGCACGCTTCGGGAAAGCAACACATTTCGCTTAACGCCCCCGGCTGGAAAGATCCTGCGGCGTGGGGCTTTCTAACACTACAGCGCTGGATCCTTCCTAAGTCCTTATCCGCTCATGTTTTTGCTCACCGTTTCTAGCCGCCAATCGCCGACGCCGGCATGTAGAGTTAAAGGACCGAGTGCTTCTGACAGAACCCTCTCCCGCACCATCGAGCCGCCATCCAGCGCTGACTCGCCGCAAGCCCTGCAGGGCTTCCTGGTCGCTTCGGCAACGCCTTGAACGCTGTGCCAAGAGCCCGTTTGTGAGGAAGCGCCCCAGCAGAGGACATTCCGCTCCCATGTTGCGCCCCAATCTCCTCCCGGCCCACACCGTACTCTCACCGTTGTAGTACCGTTGTCTCCCCACCCCTCCCCAAACTCGGTTTTTGCCCCTTCTGACGACATAGTGGTCCGAACATGACAATTTGCCGCACCGGCAAAGCGGCCAGAGGGGCCCTTCTAGCACTTCATCGCTGGATCGTTCTTAAGCCCTTGTCTGCTCATGTTTTGACCGCAGTTCTGGACTGAACTCGCCAGCTTAGCGCTGTAGTGCTAATCGTGGATGTCGCGCGCATGGTTGCCGACGCGTACGTTCAGGCGGAAGGACGGGACCGCAAGGAAGTCCCGGCGAGGATCAAAGCAGGCCTTGAAGCAGAATGGGATAGCCCGACGGACCCGGCAAAGGGCAAGCTAATCTGAGCCAACCGGCTGGCGGTATCACCACGCATGGCAACGGACCGGCCCGGCGGAACGGTCCCTGTGAGAATGAAAGCGTGGTCGGCACCAGACCGCCCAGTGAATGTTGCCCCGTCATGCGGCACAGAGGAGGCTCTTCATGCGATTGTTTGCACTGAGTACTGAGTATCGTCATCCTGGCCGGCGCTGTGATAGCCGGCGCCGGTGCGATCGCCGACGCACTCCCGAGCGCTCGGCAATGGAGTGAACTGCCAACCTGCGGACTGCTGTTGATCGGCGCGGCCACCGTCCTCTTTGCCATCGAATGGTGGTCGGGACTTTCCCGCAATGCACGCGTGTCATCGGAGGCGGCGCTGCCGGCGAGTGCCGTCTAACCTGCCCCTGGAGCGGACCGCAGCGGCGGTATACTTGTCTTGAAGCCGAGCGTCGTGCGTGCGCTGCCTCGGACGCTCAACGGCATTACGCTATACCCAGATGTGGCCTGCCCCGACGAAACTCGCTGAACTGCTCGAACGCGCGTGCGGCAACGGCGTGCCGCCCGGCTGGCTGTATCTGCCGAAGGACTGGCGCACGTGGACAGGCTGACACACCAGCGTACGTGATTGATGACGGCGGCGAGTTCGAATACGTCGAAGGCGAAGCTGCGGAGCGCGGTTACGCGTCGACGATCGACAACCAAACACTCGAAGATGTTGTGCGCGGAGTCCACGAGGTGCTAAAGGCAGACTCGTTCGCGGCACGCTTGGAAGCGCTGATTTACTACCAACGCTTCGACGCGTTCCTTCCTCACATCGGCGCGCCTGATCCGCCTCCGTGGGAGGAAACGCGCGAGCGACTCGATCGCGAATTCTACGACTCCTTAGGCCTCGAACGCCCAGAACGTCCGGTGCCGGTCGGCCGGATGCGCGCGAGGGGCCGTGAAGCTAAGCGCATTCTGCAGGGTGCATCATTTCGAGCAGGTACAGAAGCGACGATGCCCTTTCAGGGACTGATATCGATGCGGCCGGGGTATCACCGCGCATTGCAACGGACCGACCGGGCAAAACGGTCCTTGTGATTCCAACGCGGCTCCCCGGCGGGCCGCTCAACGCCTTACGTTACGGCATGCGATGGATGTTGACGAAGCGATTGATCTGGCGGCACACTTCACCGGCGGCGCGCTTTGCTGCGACGTGTGCGGGCACATGCCTTACGATGAGTACATGGCGACCGAGCCGTCTGGCGGTTACGACGACCTCGCATTCGGGAAGTGGCTTCTGAATCAAAATTGGGACTTTCGCTGGCGGGAGCACCAGGATGAGCGACAGTCTGGAATCTGGTATCTTCCATTTGTAGAGGGCCAGGCTCGTGAGCCGAGATCCGTGTCTTGGAGCTTTACTCTAATCTGCCCGAAGTGTCGGGGCGGCCGTGGTATGCCATAACCCATAATCCCCTGGAGCGGACCGAGGCGGCGATATACTGTCCTTGCGGTCGAGCGTCGCGCGTGCGCCGTTGCGGCCACTGATCGGCCTTACCTTATCCCGCCAAGGAGACCCTCATGGCAACGACCGCGGCAAAACCTCGCGTGACATCGCTCGCCCCGCAGTTCCTGGTCGACGACCTCGGTCGCGCCATCGCGTACTACCGCGACGCACTGGGTTTCACGTTCGGCGAGCCCTGGGGCGGGTTCTACGCCATCGGTCAACTCGACGGCCTGGAGCTGCACTTGAAGGAAGCGCCCAACAACCCGGCCGAACGCCAGCACCGTCGCGATCACGAGCACCTCGATGCGTCCGCAGGTGTCGAGGGGATCGAGACGTTCTACGGGCAATGCGTCGCCAACGGCGCGAAAATCCTCAGGCCGCTGAGGGCGACCCGATGGGGCACGAAGGATTTTTACGTCGAGGGCCCGGACGGCTACATCATCTGCTTCGGCGGACGGGCGGCGGGATCATGCTGATCCCTCAGGTCCTGCGAGTTCAACCAGGAGAGCACGATGAGCAGTGAACAGGCGGCACCCCAGACCAAAGGTGTGACGGTGGAGTTGCTTGCAGCGGTTGACCTTGGCCCTGAGATCGAGGGCATGGCGGGGCGCCAGCTTCGAATGCGCAGGGTGAGGATCGAACCGGGAGGCGTCTTCGGGCCGGTTCACGACCATAAAGACAGGCCGGGCATCGTCTACATCCTGCAGGGAACGATCACGGACCATCGCAACGGCCTCGCCACCGACTATGGGCCGGGCGTGGGCTGGCCCGAGGACAGGAACACCACGCACTGGCTTGAGAACAGGGGAACGATCCCGGCGGTGGAAATCTCGGTCGATATCGTCAGGCAAAAGTAAGCTCAGGCGGCAAGGCGAAGAGCCTGGAGGGGGACGATAATTCCCGCAGCTTGACCGTATACCACTCTGGGGCTCAGGCGCGAAGGTGGCTCGCCGAAGTCCGCAGAAGCTGCGATCAGCACCTCCGGCCCCCCGCCCGACCCATCTCCTTGGGTCAAAGAGGTCAATAGATCCGCCGCGCTGGCGTCTAATTCTGGATTCCCTGCTCTGTCTCGACCCTTGAAGTCCGAGCATTTTCCCAGGCGCACATTGTTTGCAAGTCGTGTAGATACTGAGGGATGTTGACGTGCAAATCGCCACGGAAGGTGATGCTCGTCGCCCACCATCTGGCCTGCGCGGCGCTCCCGAGCTACACCTGCAAGTTCTCGCGGCACGAGTTCACCCTGCCGCAACTGTTCGCCTGCCTGTGCTGTAAAACGCTGCTCAAACGCAGCTACCGCGGTATCGAGGCGGTGCTGCGGGATGCTGAGCACTGGTGCCGCGTCATCGGCATGAAGAAAGTTCCCGACCACAACACGCTGTGCCGCGCCGCAGGTGTGCTGCTAAGGATGTGCAGCGTCGGCAAGCTGCTCGATGCGGTGACCCGCTGGGCAGCGTTGCACCGCGCATGGGGCCTGAGCGTCAAGCCGCTGGCGGGCGACAGCAGCATGTTCGAACTGCACCACGTCAGCCGGCACTTCGAGAAGCGGCGGCGGCGTGAAAGCCGACGCTCGCATCGCCGCAGAATGGCGGGGAAACAGCGCGATCCGGCACCGCGCCTGCGACAGTTGCCCAAGCTCGCCGTCGGGGTCGCGGCCTTCAGCCACCTGATCCTCTCCGCCTGGTGCGGCACCGGCAGCGGCAGTGACTCGCCGCATTTTGAGCGCATCCTCTTCGACGCCTGGCGACGCGTGCCGCACCGCAGCTTCACCGCCGTCTTCGACGCCGGCTATGATGGCGAGGATAACCACCGCCTGGCACGCCACGACATGGGCCTGCGCTCCATCATCCCACCGCTGATCGGGCGACCGACGAACCAGCCGACGCCCTACTGGCGGCGGCGCATGAAGTACATGCTGCGAAGCAAAAGCACGCGACGCCGCTGCGGCTATACGCAGCGTTGGCAGGCCGAGACCGTGGTGAGCATGATCAAGCGGAACCTCGGCTCGACGCTGGCCGGCAAGACCATCGCCAGCCGCAAGCGCGACATGCTGTTGAAGGTGCTAACCCATGATGTGATGATCATCAGGCGTCACTAGAGGGTCGAGACAGAGCAGGATTCCCCCTTTCGGGTTCTCCCATAATCGGCCGCAGCCAATAATTTGATTGCAATGTTTTGAAATGCTGTTATATGGGAATCCACCCATACATGGGAAGGCGGGTTGTTCGTGACATTACGTAAACATCGTAGCGAGGGATAATCTATGATTGCACAAACCCTGCATCGATGCATTTGGGGCGCCATGCCACTCGTATTGTGTGCCGCACTTCCGGCACTGGCGCAATATTCCATAGCTCCCGTTGCGCTAAGTGGCCAAACCGTTCCGGATGGCCCGTCAGGCTCTCTCTTTCAGGGCTTCACTGCGCCATTGATCGGAGCTGATGGCAACGTCGCATTCCGCGCCGCGATGGAAACCGGGGTCGGTGGCGTTACCACTTTCGACAACGAGGGTATCTGGGCAGGTCCGATTGGCGGTTTGCATCTGGCAGCCAGGGGAAACTCTATCGCGGCAGGAGTTACAGATGGCTCTCGATACGTGCAGAGTTTTCACGGGCTGTTGACCAATGGCGGAAACGTCTTCTTTGATGACTCCCTGGACGGGAACAGCGTTACGTCAAACAACAGTGACGCAATATGGGCGGGCCAGCCATTGAGTCTTGGACTGGTGGCGCGGCGAGGAGACCAGGCGACGGGAATGCCAACCGGCACTACGTGGGGAATTAACGCTGAATCGTTCGCTCCCGCCGCGATCAATTCATCAGGGGAAGTTGTCTTTGCCTCGCCGTGCAAGCCATCGGGCGATGGACTGTGGTCCGGAACACCGGGTGCCCTGAGCATAGATGCAGCGATAGGGCAAACGGCCCCTGGCACAGGCGGTGGCCAATTCTCCGCCATGAATGGCGCTACGATTGACGATTCGGGGAAGATTGCGTTTACAGGTACGCTGACTGACGGGGTAGGTGGCGCGACGAGCGCGAATGACTCCGGCATCTGGGCCGGAACGGGGGGATCGCTCTCACTCGTAGTACGCGCTGGCGATTCCGCACCCGATATGCCGGTTGGCACCAATTTCTCTGTAATTGGCGGTGTACGCATGAACCGGCACGGTCAAATGCTTGTGACCGCATCCGTGCAGGGGCCTGGGATTACGTCCCCCAACCAGTACGGATTCTGGATCGGTACGCCCGGCAGCTTCCATTCCGTTGTGAACATCGGTGATCAAGCGCCCGGAGTTCCGACCGGTGAGACATTTTCTGGTTTCTGGTGGAACAGCGTGGGAAATGGTGGTCATGTCGTCTTCGGTGCCGACTTGGCAAGCGGCAACGGTGACCAGGGACTCTGGTCCGGCTTGCCGGGAGATCTTCACCTGGTCGCTCATCGCGGGGAAACTGCGCCCGGTTCAGGCGGACAACCCTTCTATTCCTTCACGTATCCATCTATCGGCGGCAATGGTGCAGTCGCGTTCGCCGCCTATCTCGGTGATTCGGCAAGCGTGCTCGATGGGATTTGGGCGGCGGACGCACAGGGGAATCTGAATGCCGTTGCGGTTGTCGGCCAGCCATTCCAAGTGGCAGTCGGCGACATTCGGACGGTTGCCGGTGTCGATTTCCCCGATGAACTCGAAACGGGCAACGCCGTTTCGGACGACGGCACGCTCGTCTTCCATGCCTGGTTTACCGACGGCAGCAGCGGCATCTTCACAGCGCAGGTTCCAGAACCGGCTAGCGGCGTCGCTCTATTCCTCTGCGCAGCGCTTCTACCTTGTAGAAAGCGCCGGGTGCGAGGCGGATCTGGGAAGACTTCGTCGGTATAGCGCATTCTCCTCATGGCGAACCGGTTGATCGATTCGCCGCGATGGCGTACCGCTGCCCGAAATGCGGGACACCGGTGGGTGAGCCCGCTGCCGCCCGAGCACGTGATGGACAAGACTTTGCGGCTACGCGCCGCGAGCCCTGAAGGGCGTCTTGAACGCTTCGCCTTTGGCTCCACTAAGGTATCGGCACGGCCGATGGCCGGTGCCTTCGGCTTCGTCCGGGCGTAAAATCCCCCGCAGCAATGGCCGAGCGAAAATCCTTCTACATCATCGACGGGCACGCCCATATCTATCGCGCTACTTCGCCCCCTTTCGCGACCTCACCAGCCCCACCGGCGAGCCGGTCAAGGCCACCTACGTCTTCACCCAGATGCTCCTGAGCCTGATCGAGCAGCGCAAGCCGGACTATCTGGCCATGGTCATCGATGGCGGCGACGAGGAGGTCTTCCGCAAGCAGATCGCGCCGGACTATAAGGCGACGCGGCAGGAGAGGCCGAGCGATTTCTTCCCCCAGGAAGAGCGCATCCTCCGCATCGTTCGCGACTGCGGCATCCCTATCTTTGAGAAGGGGGGCTTCGAGGCCGATGACCTGATCGCCACCATGGCCCGGCGCCTTTGCGATCAGGACGGTGGGGTGGGACGGGGGTACGAGATCTTCATGGTCTCCAAGGACAAGGACCTGCGCCAGGTGCTCAACGACTGCACCTTCATGTACGATGTGCAGGGCGATGAGGTGATTGATGCGAAGAAGCTGGAAGAGAAAGTCGGTTACCGCCCCGATGAAGCGATCGAAGTCCAGACCCTCATGGGCGATGCCATCGACAACGTTCCGGGCATCCCCGGCGTCGGCGAGAAGACGGCGGCGAAGCTGATCCGGAAATATGGATCGGCGGCCGAGGTTCTCAAGCACCTCGACGAGCTGACGCCGAAGATGCGGGAAAACTTCGAGCGCTTCGGCGGGCGCCTCGACATCTCCCGCCAGCTTGTCACCTTGAAGAAGGACGTGGATTTCGACTTCGATCCCGAATCCTGCCGCTTTGCCGGCATCAATTTCGACGGCCTCAAGAAGCACCTGCAGGAACTCAGCCTGACCGCGCTGCTCAAGCGCATCGAAGGGAACGGCACGGCAACGTCCACAGCCGCTCCGGCGCCTGCGAAACCCGCGCACTTCAGCGAATCGCTTTTCGGCGAAGCACAGGCGCAGCCGCAGGTAGCCGCAACCGAACGCCCTCCGCTTCAGACCTGCGACGACTGCTACTACGAATGCGTGGACACGGACGAGAAGTTCGAAGTCTTCCTCGATCTGCTCAAGGAGCAGAAGCGCTTCGCCTTCGATACCGAGACCGTTGGCCTGGGCGCGATGGAGCACCCCCTGATCGGCATGAGCTTTTCCTGGAAGCACGGCACGGGCTACTACCTTCCGGTCATCGGCCCCGCAGGCTGCAGGCTGCTCGATTGCGCCAGGATCCTCAGGCAGCTCAGACCCATCTTCGAAGACCCGAAGATCCAGAAGGTTGGCCATAACCTCAAGTACGACCTGCTGGTCATGCGCCAGGGCGGGTGTCCAAGTGCAGGGCGTCTGGATGGATTCCATGATCGCCGCGTTCCTGCTGGATGCCTCGCGCATGCGCTACGGCATCGACCAGCTCGCCGAGGATTACCTCAATTTCAGGAAGATTCCCACCGAGGAGCTGATCGGCAAAGGCAAGAAGCAGATCACCATGGACCGCATCGACACCGAGCGGATGAGCTGCTATGCCGCCGAGGATGCGGACATCGCGCTGCGGCTGGCCGATTTGTTCGAAGCGAAGCTCGAAGAGCTGCCCCAGCTCAAGAAGTTGGCCCACGAGCTCGAAGTGCCGCTGGTCGAGGTGCTGGTCGAGATGGAGCAGAACGGCATCGCGGTCGATCAGGCGGTGCTCAAGGAGCAGTCAGATGTGCTGGGCGGGCGAATCGAGGATCTTCGCAGGCAGATCCTCAAAGAGGCCGGCTGCGACTTCAATCCCGACTCGCCCAAGCAGCTTGGCGATGTGCTCTTCAACAAGCTCAATCTCAAGGTGGTCAAGCGCACCAAGACCGGCCCCAGCACCGACGCCGAAGTCCTCGACAAGCTGGCCGATGCCCATGCCGTCCCGCGCCTGGTCCTCGAATACCGCGGCCTCGTAAAACTCAAGAACACCTACCTCGACAACCTTACGCAGTACGTCAATCCCAAGACCCACCGCATCCACGCCAGCTTCAACCAGATCGGCGCCGAAACCGGCCGGCTGAGCTGCTCCGATCCCAATCTCCAGAACATTCCCATCCGCACCGATGAAGGCCGGCGCATCCGCAGCGCGTTTGTTCCCGGCGATCCCGAGCACAACGTCCTGCTCACCGCCGACTATTCCCAGATCGAGCTGCGCATTCTCGCCCATTTCACCGAAGAGCCGGCCCTTTTGCGGGCCTTCGAAGCGGATGAGGACATTCACCGCGCCGTCGCCGCCGAAGTCTTCAATGTCCCGCTCGAAGCGGTCACCCGCGAGCAGCGCGGCTATGCCAAGACCATCAACTTCGGCATCATCTACGGTGTCAGCGCCTTCGGCCTGGCGCGGCGCATCGAAGGCCTCACTGTCCAATCCGCCCAGGACCTGATCAACGCCTACAACAAGCGCTTCCCCTCCATCCGCCAGTTCCTGGAAAAATGCGTGATGGAGGCGCAAACCCAGGGGTACGTCGAGACCATCATGGGCCGCCGTCGGCCAATTCCCGAGGTGCACAACCGCATCGTCGCCATCCGCAACGCCGGCGAGCGCATGGCCATCAACTCCGTCGTCCAGGGCTCCGCCGCCGACCTGATCAAACAGGCCATGCTCAACGTTTACCGCCGCCTGGAGAAAGACGCCGTCCCAGCAAGCTGCTGCTCCAGGTGCACGATGAACTGGTCTTCGAGACGCCCCTCAAGGACGTCGAGGCCGATGCCCAGATCGTCCGCCAGGAAATGACCGGCGCCATGCAGCTCAAGGTGCCGCTCAAGGTCGAAATCGGCTGGGCGAAGAACTGGCAGGAAGTGAAATAGCCCCGCCATCGCCGGCGCCCGGCCCTCCTGAGCTTGTCTGTTTTCGGGCAGGCAATACCATGACGCGGTCTCAAGTTGAGCGGCGATTCTCAGCGGGCTTCGAGCGTCTCGGTTTCGTGGGAGTGGCGCGTGATTCCACGTGTGTGGTTGGTTTTATTTCTCAGCCTTCTGACAGCCCGATGCTTCGGTGCCGATACGCCCGCCACGGCTCCGTCAACGGCCGCGATTGCAGCCCTGCGGGACAATCTGGTGCGCTCGGTCATTCCCAACACGCCGGGCCAGTTGCGCGGCATCGACTATCTGTCGCGTCGATTTCAGAAGGAGCTTCGCCCCGATGGGACCTGGCCCGGAATCGACTATCGCGATCAGTCGGCGACGCGCTGGGCGGCGGCGGCGCATCTGGAGCGCATCCTCCTGATGTGCAAGGCCTACCGCATCGCGCGGGACCGAGGCGCATCCCGATCCGGACCTCAAGCGCCGGATCGACCTGGCGCTTAACCACTGGCTCGATTGCGACTATCAGAATCCCAACTGGTGGTGGAACCGGATCGGCGTACCGCAGCTGGTTGGCGAATCGCTGGTGCTGCTCTTGCCGGAGGTCTCGCCGCAGCAGTTGCAGAAGGGCGAGGAGATTCTTCAACGCGCGCGCTGGAACCAGTGGATCGGGCAGAACCTGATCTGGGGCGTGACACTCCAGATCATCCGCGGCATTCTGCAAGACAACCCCGATACGATCTCCGCCGGATACACCCGGATGTACCAGGAAATCCGCATCTCCGAGGGCGATGGTATTCAGCCGGATTTCTCGTTTCACCAGCATGGCAGTCAGCTCTACAGCGGCGGATATGGCCTGGACTTCGCGGACGATGTCGGTCGATTCATTGCCTACGCGTGGGGCACGCCCTGGCAGGTTCCTTCAGACAAGCTCGATCTGTTTTCCAGCTATGTCCTGGACGGCGAGGCGTGGATGATCTGGGACCGCACATTCGATTATTCGGCTGTCGGCCGGGACATCGTTCGCAAAGGGCGCTCGCCATTTCCCCGCTCGTGGGCGAACGGTCCCATCGCACCGGCCGGGGCGGCCTATTCCCTGCTCAACGTCGTGACGATGCTCGATCAGCATCCGCTGCCGCGGCTGGAAGAATGGCAGGCGCTCGAGTCGCGCCTGCGGCTCGAGCCTCGGCGCCGGCGCTCTTCGGCAACAGGTATTTCTGGTGCTCGGACTATATGGCCCATCGCCGGCTGAGCTGGTTCGCCTCGGTGAAGATGCTGTCGGACCGGATGACCAACGCCGAGTTGGTGAACGACGAGGGGAAGAAATCGCATCACCTCTCGGAGGGTGCGATGTTCATCTATCGCACCGGCGACGAATATGCCGACATTTTTCCGGTCTGGGACTGGCGTAAGATCCCGGGCACCACTGCGGAGCAATTTGCTCTGTCGCCCGACCATAAGGAAATCCATTTCAAGGGGGAGACCAGCTATGCCGGCGGCGTCTCCGATGGGACCTACGGGATGGCCTGCATGGATCTGAAGCGCCGTGCGCTGACGGCGCACAAAGCTTGGTTCTTCTTCGACGACGAGATCGCGTGCCTGGGATCGGACATCAATTGCCAGTCGGACAATCCGGTCGTCACGACCGTGAACCAGTGCCTCTTTCGCGGGCAGGTCAATCAGGGATTCAATCCGGCACACCGCTGGGTGCACCACGACGGGATCGGCTACATCTTTCCCCGGTATCCCGATCCGGACAATCGCAACCCGCTCGCCCCGCCTCCGCGGGTGGTAGTCTTAGCGCGGGGGCAGAGCGGGTCGTGGTCTGATATCGCTCCGGGACCCGGCGGTCGGGTAACCGAGCGGGTGTTTACCCTCGCGATCGACCACGGAACACATCCCGCCAATGCCGCATATGCGTACATCGTCCTGCCGGATGTGGCAGCGGACGAGGTCGCTCGCCGGTCCGAGCGTCTGGATATTGATATCCTGGCCAACACCCCGGAGCTGCAGGCGGTCTATCACCGCGGTCTGGACATCCTCATGGCGGCGTTTTTCAAGCCGGGGAAGCTTGGGAACCTCTCGGTGGATCAACCTTGTCTGCTGCTGTTTCGCGCAGGCAAGGTGACGCTGGCCAATCCACTGAACAAGCCGTTGACGGTGCGGGTGGCGTTTGGGGCCATGAAGCGAACGGTCGAGCTTCCATCGGGGTCAAGTGCTGGTTCGAGCGTGACGATCGATACCAACCGGCCGTGAGGAAGTTATTGACGGGCAACTCCGGGCGGGCTTGCCATTGGCGGCGCCTTCTTTATGCTCTGGGCCGCTCGTGCGTAACCCGCATCAATGCGGAGAGATTCTATGATTCCCCACCGCCATCTTAGCAAATTGATCCTGCTGGGCCTTTTCGCCGCTGCCGGCGTGATGGGCATGCAACTGACCAGTTCCTTTGCCGAGCAAACCGCGACCCAGCCGGCGCCGCCACACGTGCAGGCGGAGAGCCAGATCGAGGCCGGAAAGTATCTGACGAAGGTCGGGGGCTGCAATGACTGTCATACGCCCGGCTGGATGGAGACGGGTGGGGCGGGGATTATGGATGACGCCCTTTTGACGGGTTCATCGCTGGGATTTCGCGGGCCCTGGGGGACGACATACGCGTCCAACCTCCGCATCTTCGTCAAGCAGTTTACCGAAGACGATTTTGTGAAGGTGATCCGGGCGCGGAACTCGCGGCCGCCGATGCCGTGGGCGAGCCTTCACGCGATGAGCGACGCCGACCTGCGGGCGCTGTATCAGTACCTGCACTCGCTGAGCCCTGCGGGGAAACCGGCGCCGGCGTATGTTCCACCCGGCGTGGAGCCCAAGACGCCCTACCTGGTGATGGACCCCTCAGTTGCTCCGAATGCCTACGCTGCCACACCTTCCCAGCCGGCAACGAGCGCCACGCCGACGACCAAGCCGTAATTTCGCGGGAATCGTGCAGATCTTTGTGATGGTGCCGGGGACCGCGCAGCGATAATATGGATTTGGCAGCCGGGGGGCTGCCAGGTGCTTCCGACGGGGATGTGTTTTCTGTTATCGCCGGAGGACTGCTGTGCGATTTTTTCCTTCTCGGACTCAGGACCTTCTGATTCTGGCTGTGCTTCCCGTGGCGGCAGCGGCCTCGGGTGCTGCCGCTCAGACGCCGGGGATTCCACTGGAGTCGCTCGGGCAGATCGAGAATATCACCCGGACGACGGTGCTGCCGCTTGATTCGCCGCCCATTAACGGTTTTGTGCCGCAGGTGGTGTTTGGCTTGAGCAGCGAGCAGGATACGCAGGGGACTTATTTGTTCTCGGCCGTGCCGAGCTACACAGGGACGGGTGTGCCGCTGATCCCGAGCGCCAGCGCGCACTATTCAATCGCGACGTTTGACACCGGGTCGGATTCGCACGTGATCCGGTATGATGAGCTGGCGCCGTTTGACTTCGCCGGTGAGCAGCTTTACGGCGCCAATGAGCAGGAGATTACGGGTGCCAGCGGCACGGAGACCTGTGACATCAGTGACGCGCTGGGGGTTTATGTCACGGGATTTGGCAACGCGACATCGACAGCCGGTACGCTGAGCCTGGATCCGAGCGCGCTCGTCGGCCAGTGGAACATCCCGATCCTGAGCACGCGTTCGAGCCCGCAGTCGGCGCTGCCCAACATCATCGGCAGCCCGATGATCGCGCAGCACGAGGCGGTCATTCGTAACAGCCTCACCAGGCGGATCAACTACAACGGGACGGTGTATCGCAGCCCGGAGGTGGATTTTGAGCCGCTGGACACGCCGGAGACGAGCGACTACGTGCGATTCTCGAACACGGACGTGCTATCGGGCAACGGCGTCGCTGCCGATCCGGCATATTTGCCGAATGTGCTCGGGAACAATTGGGCGAACGATCCGCTCTCGCCGGGGTTCTGGGCGAATCTGTACACGAACGTGACGGTGGGGCGGTCGGGGAGCGGGACGACGGATCAGTTCCTCTTCGACACCGGTGCAGAGGTCAGCGTCATCAGCAAGGCGACGGCCAATGCGCTGGGAATCAAGACCGGCGGTTCAAGCCCGACGCCGCCGGATTTTTATGTGGATATCGCGGGGGTGGGGGGATCGACGACGCACGTGCCGGGCTTCTATCTCAGTTCCCTGAGCGTGCTGACCAGCGGCGGGACGGTCAGCTGGACGAACGTGCCGGTGATCATGCTGGATCTCACCGATCCGCGGGATTTTACGGGAACGCTGCCGGGCATTCTGGGCATGAATCTGTTTACGGACCGGGATTTGATCGTCAATGGAGGGCTGAGCGATCCGTTTGTGGCATTCAGCGAAGTTCCGTTCACGGCGAAGTGGAACAAGGGCGCCAGCGGCAACTGGGGAGAAGATACGGCTTGGATCCTCGGTGTACCCGATGCGGTCGATGCGCCGGCGAACTTTCTGACTTCGAGCGCACCGGAGACGATCAACGTCGATGCGAACTACACGGTGGGGAGCATCCACTTCGATTCGTCCAACAGTTATACGCTTTCGGATTCAGGCCGGCTGACGCTGCAAACGAGCGCCGGGCCGGCGTCCATCCACGTCAGCACCGGCAGCCATGCAATCACGGCAGCCGTGACCGTTGCGAGTGATACCGCGATTGCCGTCGATCCTTCGGCCGCGACGCTGACGATGGGCAGTCTGACGAACAACGGATATACGCTGACGAAATCGGGGCCGGGTACGCTGACCATCACAGGCGCGCAGTCGAATGCCAGCGGATCGAGCTTCTACGCGAACGGTGGCACGACGAATTTCCAGACAGATGCCGGATCGGCGGCAAGCGCGCATCTCACGGTCAACGTCGGCGCGAATCTCACTTTCAATGCGACGCAGCACCTTGCCGCCTTGAACGTGAGTTCGAACGGTCGAGCGAAAGTCACCGCTGGTGGAAGCAAGGTCCTCTACACGGGGACGCTGAGCATCGCCGGCACGGGCGCGCTGGATTTGGCGGATCACGATCTGGTCGTCAACAACGGGTCGTTCTCGACGATTGAGAGCTATGTGCTTGCGGGGTATCGCGATCTGCCGGATTCGTCCGCGAGCGGGATCGTATCGTCCACGGCACAGGCCAATGGGGGGCTGACGATCCTGGCGCTGTTCGACAACTCGTTGGCTGGGGCAACTGACTGGCCACTGGGAAGCGGGAACAGCATCCCATCGAACGCGATCATCGGGAGATATACCTATTTTGGCGACTCCAATCTGGATGGCATGGTCACCGGCGACGATTACGGCGCGGTCGATGCCAACCTTGGACAGACGGTTGCCGCGGGGCTGTCGTGGCTCTATGGGGACATGAATTTCGACGGAGTTGTTACGGGTGATGACTACGCTTCGATAGACGCCAATCTTGGCCTGGGCGTCGGGAATCCGCTGGTGGGCCAGAGTGTTCCTGAGCCCGCTGGCTTTGCTGCGATCCTCATGGCAGCCGCGGGTGGCATTCGACGGCGGCGAAAGTCACCATTGTATTGACAATTCCGGGATCGCTGAGCTAAGGTATTGAGCAAGGGGTCACCCCTAACGAACCTCGACGGCAGCGTCCGATCCCCCGCGTGTCCCCCCCCACGCAACGGACCTGCCGTCGCTTTTTTATTATGCGGGCGTGAACGCCCCGCAATTCTCTGTAAATCAGTAACGGCAGTAGGCTTGGCCGGTGCCGTCCGTGAATCGGCTGGTGAGGTTGGCGTGGATCTCACCCGTGTGCGGATTGTAGACCCAGGCGCCCGTGACAGCGCCGGGGGCGCGATGACTGGCATCGACGATGGTATCCGCGCCACGATAACCCTTGGGGCCGACCGGCAGGAGGGGAACGGTACGCAGATATGGGCCGAAGCAATGGGTGGTGTCCCTGGTGGGTGATGGCTTGCCGTTCGCGTCGGTGAATTGCGTCATTTGCGATGCAAACTGCCCGACCGACGGAAAGCCGCCGCCGTGATCAGAGGCATAGAGATCGAGCCCGTTACGAAGAACCGCCAGGTCGCCTGCGAGCGTGGAAGGTGCGATGCCCTCGGAACCACGGCTGAAGCGCGGTGCGGCGTTGATGCCGATCACGGTGAGAATAATTCCCACCACGATGATCTCGACCACTGAAAAGCCCCCAATCCGCAGACGCATGATCGCTCGCATAGACGATTCTCCAGCAGCAGAATCGTCGCGATCGTCCGAAAACTTAATGTCGCAAGTCGTCCGATAAATTCACCAAAGCATATCGATCGTCGTGAAGTCAGCGCGTGGCCTGGCGGCCGATGTCGGTGCGGTAGTGCATCCCCTCGAACTCGATGAGCTTGACTGCTTCATAAGCGCGTTTCTGCGCTTCAACGATGTTGGCGCCCAGGGCGGTGATGCTCAGAACACGCCCGCCGGCGGTCACCAGTTGCCCGTCTTGGGTCGCCGTACCGCTGTGGAAGACCTTCACGTCTCGCAGGGCGTCGGCGCGATCGACGCCAATGATCGGCACGCCGGTTGGATATTTCCCCGGGTACCCGCCGCTGGTCGTGACGACGGAAAGAGCGGGGCGGGGATCCCAGCGGATCTGCGTACTGTCGAGCTTCCCGTCTATCACCGCCAGCATTACTTCCAGCAGATCACTCTGGAATCGCATCATCAGCGGCTGGGTTTCCGGGTCGCCAAAGCGGCAGTTGAATTCAAGCACCTTGGGACCATTGGCGGTGAGCATCAGGCCCGCGTAGAGCACACCCTGGTAATGGATCCCTTCGCGAACCATGCCATCGACTATTGGGACGAGGATATCCCGCTCGATGGTGCGGATCATCTGATCGGTGACAACGGGCGCTGGCGTGTAGGCGCCCATGCCGCCGGTCATGGGACCGGTGTCGCCGTCATCGACGGGTTTGTGGTCCTGCGCGGCTCCATGACATAGATCGATCGCCCGGAGACGAATGCGAGGATCGAGCATTCCGGGCCGCTCAGGAGTTCTTCGATGACCACTCGTGAGCCCGCTTCACCAAATTCTTTCTTGCGCATGATGCGGTCAATGGCATCAAGGCGCATCGCTCGTACGGTAGCAGACGGAGACCCCTTTGCCCTTGGCCAGGCCGCTGGCTTTGACCACTACCGGCTCATCTCGCAGCTTGACGAACTCCTCGGCGGCAGTGGCATCGGAGAAGGAGTGCGCTTCGGCGGTCGGGACGGCCTGTTGCCGCATCAGTTCCTTGGCGAACCACTTGTCCGCTTCGATGCGAGCGGCGTCTTTGGCCGGGCCGAAGACTTTGATCCTGGCCGCAGTCAGGTGATCCGCCAGTCCCGCAGCCAGGGGATCTTCGGGTCCGATGACGACCAGGCCGATCGTGTTCTGTCGGCAGAACTTCTCCACGGCGGCGAAGTTCATCGGGTCTCCGGGCACCAGATCCGCCACCTGGGCAATTCCGGGATTCCCGGGCATGGCGTAGAGTCCGGTTACGCCGGGGGAGTCGGCCAGCCTCCATGCCAAAGCGTGCTCGCGTCCCCCTCCACCAATAATCAACACTTTCATCTCGCCGGCATCTCCAAAAGGTGCCGCGAAGCTTAGGTGGGCGGCCGAAAATGGGCAAGGGACATGGCGGCTGACCTATCCCCACTCTTTTTGTGATCTTGCAGAAGCGTGAACAAATGGCGGTCCTGGTGCGCGAGGAATGAATCGTCAGCGTCGGCCGGTCGCACTGTTCATCCAACGCGAAAGGAACGGCCGGGGTACCCGCCTGCGGGTCGCGTAGGGACGCGATCTGTTGGGTACTCTCGGTCTGTGCCGCCCATCTGCGTCTTTCGCAGGCCAAGACGCTGGCCTTTCTCGTCGCCGGGGCGATGGGTGTCGAGCGTGTTTCCCTGGCCCATCCGGGCCGTCAGCGTTTCGGCACCTCGCCGCTTTCCTCACTGCCACTGACCAACTGCAATAGTCAGCTTTGAGGTCGAGTGCCCGCATTACGCCTTTCCCTTTGGCCTTGTCGGTCATTCTGTCGCAGTGGAGTTTGCACGGTGTGGGTACGGAGAGAGTACGGTGTGGGTCCGGTGCGATTCCGAGCTTTTGCACAAGCGGATGTCAATATGTCGTATGGGATGGGGGGTGGCTGGCCGTTTGCTGGAGGATCTTGTGCAGATGGGGCCTTGGGGGGACTCTGGACGCCGGGTGATGGAGTCATCGGGCCAGTGCCCGCGCGCTGGTACGATGGGACGAGGTGAAGGATCAGGCCGACAGCATGATGACATGCCGGCGCCGCGGCCTTCCACAGGGCAAAGAGCAGCCACCAGCTTGTGAACGCGACGGGGCGGTAGACGGAATCGATGCGAATGATTCGCCAGTGCTGTGCCAATCCCAGCCAACCGCTGGCGCTGTCATCGATTTGGATGTGGGCGAGGCCTTTCCATACCCATCCGGCACGCAGGGCTGGGGCCATTGCCGCGACTGTGAACGCCACCCCCGGCTGCATCAAGAGCCATTCCCTCCAGACCGGCGGCTGGTTGTAGAGCGCCTCCCATACCGTCTCATCCTGCAATGCCTCGGCGGGGAGTGGTGCTTGCAGCTCGCCGGGGGTACGCTCACTTGCGTTGGGATCGGTCAGAAGCGCGGCTGGCATCATATCTTGCGAAGAGGGCCGATAACGGATTGCTGACGCGAGGATAGAATCAGCGAACCGACTCTTGTGTCGATGGCTATTATAGAGGACAAGAGTGTCTTATGTTGAGCTCATCTATCACCCCCGCGGCGAGTCGTTCACTGGACCTGTTTTTTGCCCCGAAGACGGTTGCCGTCATCGGTGCCACAGAGACGGCTGGCAGCGTGGGGAGGACGGTCTTCTGGAACCTGATTTCCAACCCCTTCGGGGGCACTGTTTTCCCGGTGAACCCGAAGCGCTCCGGCGTGCTGGGGATCAAGGCGTATCCGAACATCAAATCGGTGCCGGAGAAGGTGGATCTGGCGGTGATCGCGCGACCGGCGCCGGTGGTGCCCGGGGTAGTCGGCGAATGCGTGGATGTGGGGGTTCCGGCGGCAATCGTGATTTCGGCCGGTTTCAAGGAGATGGGGGAGCCGGGGGCGGCGCTCGAGCGACAGATCATGGAGCAGGCGCGGCGAAGCAACATGCGGATCGTCGGGCCCAACTGCCTGGGCGTAATGAGCCCGCTGAGCGGGTTAAACGCGACGTTTGCAGCGGGGATGGCGCGGCCGGGGAATGTGGCGTTTCTGTCGCAATCGGGTGCGCTGGGAACGGCGGTACTGGACTGGTCTCTTCGCGAGCAGGTCGGATTCAGCGCGTTCGCGTCGATTGGATCAATGCTGGACGTTGGGTGGGGCGACCTGATCGACTACCTCGGAGACGATCCGCGCACACAATCAATCGTCATTTACATGGAATCGATCGGCGACGCGCGCGCTTTCCTCTCGGCTGCGCGCGAGGTCGCCCTGACCAAGCCGATCATCGTGATCAAGGCCGGGCGGACGGAGGCTGCGGCGAAGGCGGCCGCTTCGCATACGGGGTCGATGACAGGTTCAGATGATGTTCTTGAAGCGGCGTTTCGGCGCGTGGGCGTGTTGCGCGTCGATCGGATCGAGGATCTGTTCTCGATGGCCGAGGTTCTGGCCAAGCAACCGCGTCCGAAGGGGCCGCGTTTGACGATCGTCACCAACGCGGGCGGCCCGGGCGTGCTGGCGACCGATGCTCTCATCTCCGGCGGGGGGGACCTGACCAAGCTCTCGCCGGAGACTTTCGAAGCTTTCAACAACATCCTGCCGCCTCCCTGGTCTCGTTCGAACCCGGTGGACATCCTGGGCGATGCCAAGCCCGATCGCTATGCCAAAGCGCTTGAGATTGCGGGTAAGGATCCGAACGCTGACGGCCTGCTGGTCATCCTCACGCCACAGGACATGACCGAGCCAACGCAGACCGCCGAAGCGCTCAAGGCCTACGCCCACATTGAAGGCAAGCCGGTTCTGGCGAGCTGGATGGGCGGTCCGATCGTGCAGGCGGGCGTGGACATTCTCAATCGGTCCAACATCCCGACGTTCGAATATCCGGACACGGCGGTCCGCGCGTTCAACTACATGTGGCGTTACAGCTACAACTTGCGGGCGCTCTACGAGACGCCGACGCTCGAGCCGACCTTCGGTGGTGAGACGCTTCAGCTCGACCGTAAGCGCGCCCGCGAAAGCATCGACGCCGTTTTGAATTCTGGCCGCACGCTGCTGACGGAGCTGGAATCCAAGCAACTGCTCGCCACGTACGGCGTTCCGACCGTCCCGACGCACCTGGCGACGACGAAGGACGAAGCTGTCAGGCTGCGCAGAAGGCCGGTTATCCCGTCGTTCTCAAGCTCCATTCGAACACGGTCACACATAAGACGGATGTGGGCGGCGTCCAGCTTAATTTGCAGGATGCCAGCGCGGTGCAGTGCGCCTTCGACGCGATCCAGGCCGGCGTGACGGAGAAGGCAGGGAAGGAGCACTTCAATGGCGTCACGGTGCAGCCGATGATCAAGCTCGACGGGTATGAGCTGATCCTGGGTTCCAGCGTCGATTCGCAGTTTGGCCCGGTGCTGCTGTTTGGCTCGGGTGGGCAGCTCGTTGAAGTCTACAAGGACCGTGCGCTGGCGCTTCCGCCGTTGACGTCCACGCTGGCGCGCCGGCTGATTGAGCAGACGAAAATCTTTACCGCGCTCAAGGGCGTGCGCGGACGTAAGCCGATTGACTTGGCTGCGCTGGAGCAGTTGCTCGTGCGCTTCAGTTACCTGGCCGTCGAAGCCCCCCGCATCAAGGAGATCGATATCAATCCGTTGATCGTCTCTTCCAATGGCTTGCTGGCGCTCGACGCCCGCGTCGTGCTGTTCGAGAAGGAGACGCCGGCGCAAAGGCTGCCGCGTCCGGCGATCCGACCTTATCCGGTACAGTACGTGACGCCCTTCACCAACAAGGACGGCACGACGTTCACGATCCGCCCGATCCGCCCGGAGGACGAGCCGCTGCTGGTGCGGTTCCACGAGACGCTCAGCGAGCGCTCGGTGCGGTTCCGCTACTTCCACTTCATGCGTCTGGGGCAGCGCGTGGCGCACGAGCGGTTGATCCGCCAATGCTTTTCGGATTTCGATCGGGAGATGGCGCTCGTGGTGGAACATCACGAGAAAGATGGGCCGCCGGAGTTGCTGGGAATCGGGCGCCTGAGCCGGACGCCAGGCGGGTGTGATGCGGAATTGGCGGTGGTAATCTCCGATGCGTGGCAGAAGTGCGGGCTGGGCACGCAGCTCATGAAGCAGTTGATCCAGGTGGCCAAGGACGAAAAACTTCACCGTATCACGGCGACAATCCTGCCGGAGAACACGGAAATGCAGCGGCTGTGCGGGAAGTTTGGCTTTGCTGTTCAGCAGGGTCAGGACGAGGTGAGGGCCACGCTCAAGCTATAATGGGTCCATGGCAAGAACTGGACGCCGCATCGCCAAGAAGTCCCGCCCAGTTGTGCCGCGTGCGGGCGCGGTGCCTCTCTACATTCTCTCCGACTCCACGGGAAACCTGCCTCGGCACATGGTCACGGCGTTTCTGACTCAGTTTCCGGCCAATTCCTTCGAAGTCCGGATTGAGACGTTCCTGCAGACCCTCCCGCGGCTTGAAGCGGTGTTGCAGAAGATCGCGGCCGATCCGGGTATTATTTTTCATGCGGTGATCTCTCCCGGTCTGAAAGATTCGATCACGGAGTACTGTAAGAAGCATAAGCTTCCGGCCCGGGACATCACCGGTCCGTTCGTCGAGTTCCTCTCTGAGCATTCCGGCATTGCGCCGAATCCCGACCCGCGACAACTCCACACGACAGATCAGGTCTACCGCAACCGCATCAAAGCTCTTGAGTTTACGTTGGAGCACGATGACGGGCTGGGCCTCTCAACGCTTGGCGACGCTGATATCGTTCTGGCGGGTGTCTCCCGAACCAGCAAAACCCCGACGAGCATTTACCTTGCCCAGCAGGGCTATCGCACGGCTAACGTGGCACTGGCCCTGGAGGTCAACCCACCTTCGGAACTCCTCCAGCTTGCAGCCGCGAAAGTGGTGGGCCTGACGATCGACCCCGCGCATCTCGTGGATATTCGCTCCCACCGACAGACCGGCTGGCGCATGGGCGTTTCGGCGTACAACGATCCGGAACACGTACAGCGCGAGATCGAATGGACTCGCCGCCTGTTCCGCTCCCAGGGCTGGCCCATTCTCGACGTCACCAACCAGGCGATCGAGGAAACGGCGGCCAAAATCGTGTCACTTCTGGGGCTGGGACCACCGGCATGAGCGGGGGCATCAGTTGCAGTTCGATTAGTTCAGATGGTTATTGCTGCCGTGATGTTTGGAATTGCTTGAGCAGGCCTTTAGCCTGCTGATTCTGTGGATCGAGGCGCAGCGCGGTCCTAGCTTCATCCTGTGCCTCGCGGAGCCGGTGCAACTGCAAGAGTGCCTGCGCCTGCGTCACGTGCATGCCAACATCGGCGTAATCCATCGGTATGGCGCGGGCGAGGTATCGATCGGCTTCCGCATAGTCATGTGACTCGAAATAGAGGTAGGCGATCTGACGGATTTCGGCGACTGTCGCGTCCGGGCGATCGACGCAATTTTGGAGAAGTTCCAGCGCTCGACGGCGTGCCTGCCTGGCAAGGGGAAGATCCCCCGGGACCGATCCAAGTCGACCGCTGAGCGTCAGCAATAATTTCCAGTCGTCGTGAAACAGATCGATGGCTCGCTGCGGGGCGTTGACTGTCCCTACGTACTCATCGATGACGTTGAAGAGACAGGAGCCACGCATGCGCGATTGCGCGGCGCATTTCCACGGCCGCCTGGGCCCAGCGTTCGTTCTCGGCGTCCATCTCGCCGGCAAGAAGCCAGGCATCGGGATCATTGGGCGCGAGCACCGTTGCGGCGCGGAGGTGGGTTTCGCCGGCGGCCTCGTCGCCGAGCATGCGTTCTCGCTGGCCGACATACCAGTAAATCGGGCCAAAGGTAGGGCAGAGTGCCCTCGCCTGGTTCAGATCGGCGATGATGCGCCGTGCTTCAGCCAGATCCGGGCCTTGGAGGGTTGTGTTGCCATCGGCATCGCGCTGGCGGGTGATTGCTCGCCAGCGGTAGCCCCCGTCCCGATAGCGATAGAAGATGTTGCCCTGCTCCCATTGGACGGCGTGGGCTGAGTTGGAAAGCAGATCCGCATAGTCGGTATCGGAACCCTGCCACTGGTTGGCCTGGAGATCTTCGCCGATGGATCGGGAGCGGTTGTAGAAGTTTTCGCCCTGGTACGCTCGCCAGGAAGAGAGGCCGATCCAAATTGCGATTGGCACCGATGCTGCAACGAGCAACCACTTGCCCGCGGCGATCGCGTGTGTGTGGTGGTGTGTTGAATGATTTGGCCAGGCGAGGTTGATCAGGAGGCCGCACGTTGTCGCCGATAGGCAGGCAATGGCCGGCAAATGCTGGCCATAGTCGCTAAGGCTGTGAACCATCACGGCAATCAGGCCGTAACCCAGACCGATCGCGGCGGCGGGGGCGGGTTGATGGTGACTCGATGAGGCGCGCACCCACGCGGCCAGGACGGTCACCATGAACGCCAACAGGCACGCGAACCCTGCGAACCCCATCTCCTCGAGCGTCTGCACGTATTCGTTCTCGACGTGGGTGGCGACGTTGTCGCTCATCTGCCGGTCGTAGCGGGGAAAGACCCACTGATGCGCTCCGAGTCCGACGCCGAGGAGCGGGAATTCGCGCCAGGCGCGGAGGGCATCCCGGTCCATTTGAATGCGCCCATCAACGCCACTCAAGGCTGCCGACGTGCGCACACGGTCGTAAATTCGCTCAAAGCCGGCAAGAAGCAACCCGGCAAACGCCAGCACCACAACCATCAAGACGATGCCTGTCATGCGCCGGAATCCGGCTTGCCGGGTCAACACGATCAGCAGCGCCAGCCCCGCGACGATCATCGCCACGATGCCGCCGCGAGATAGCGAGAGCGGCACCGTCATGCCGCCCACAATGAGGATGGGAATGGTCCACCACGCGATGCGCCGGCGGCCGTGTCCGTCTTTCTGAAAGCTCGCCAGCAGCAATCCAAGCGTGGCCCCGAGGCACAGGTTCAGAAACTGTGCAAAATGGCTGTGGTTCACGAACGGCCCGCTGTCGGCTCGCCGTCCCAGCTCAATCCACCAGTAAATCGCGGTTGTCCGGGTCAGGTCCTGCGCCAGGGCCACCGTTGCGATTGCTGCACCGATCAGGGCCATCCAGGTCATCAGCCGCTTGATGCGCTTCGGCTCGCGAAAGGCGCTCATGACCGCTGCCAGCACGATGGTTGCCAGCAGGACAAGCCGCAGGTCATGACGGGTCGCCCACGGATAGAGGCTCAGCGTCGACCGGCTCAGCACTGCCGCCGAGTTCGGCAGATCCGAAAGGAACTGCTTCCGTACCTGCACCGTCGCTGGCGAAATGCCCTGCACGACGCCTTCCGGCAGCGGCAGCAACTGCATGGCCGCAATCAGCAGATACGCTCCGACCGGTAGATACACCCACCAGCGTGTCTCTCGGTGTCTGGTTGCGACCGCACGAAGCGCGACGAGAACCGCAAGAACCGCCCCAAGCCCGAATGCAATCCCCTCGCTCCATGCCTGAACGACACCCAGCGCGAGCGGGCAGAACGCCAGCAGCACGACCAGCACCATCTCGATCGCGACATTCAGCGCGCCCACCAATCTATTTTCCTCAACACGTGGAAGAGCTACAGTCGTCACCGTCACGCGGCACCTATCCGGACGAAGCTTAACAGCAATCCAGCCGCTACTCCGATTCCCATGGCGATCCACATGACCTTCGGCCGATCCGGCCAGATCGACTTCACCGGCGCCTGCGCCGTGGCGATGATCCGCACATCGGTAACATCGTTTTCGGGCAATCCCGTCGCCAATGCCAGGGCATGGTCCGCGGCCTTTGCAGTCATCTCCCGCTCGTGCAGTTTGACGAGCTTCGCTTCTACGGTGCTCAATTGCTGCTTCTGCTGCTCGACCAGCTTTTCCAGATCTCTTTGTTTGTTCAGCGCGGTCTGCCACTCCTGATCGAGAACTGTTCGATAGACTTCCACATACCGTTGCTGCTGCTTCGCCAGACGCTGGCGCACTGCATCAACCTGCTTTTGCGTCGCGATCCGCGTCGGATTCTGAGGCAGCATGCTCTTTTTCTGATCTTCCAACTGCTGCTCCAGGGGCGCCAGCTCGTTGTGAATCTCCGCGGTCTGTCGATCGAGGGAGTTGAAGATTCCTCGAGCCCGGTTTGCCGAGATCAGGTCCGCGGCTTTGGATGGATCGGCCAGCATCGGTCGGGTCGCATCGAGCGTTGCCTTGGCGCTGGCTGCTTCGAGCTGGGCATTGGTCAATGCCTGCATCAGTTTGGAAAGCCGCTCGCCAAGCGGCTTGAACGTCTTCGTCGGCGAGGCCCGGATTGCTCTTCTTGAATGCTGCCAACATGCTGCGAGCGTTTGCTCGCTGTGCGATCAACTCCGCGACCTTTGGGTTGCTCGCCTGGGTTGCCGGCTCGGGGGGAGGGGCGTTGATGTAACGATCCACCACGCGATTCACCAGCTCCGCTGCCTGCTTCGGCTCGGTCGAGTCCAGCGACAGCACCAGCAGGCTCTTTTGCGGCACCTCCTGAACGTGCAGCTTCGCGAGAATTCCGGTCGGGTCATCCACCGTCGCTGCCGCCGAATGGACGGCATCCACCTCGAGTGTCAGATCGCGGTTGGCCAGGGCAAGAGTTGCCTCCACCTGATAAATCGGTTTGACCGTCGCCAGATAGACGAATCCCCCAACCAGCGCCAGCGCTGTCATCACCGGCACCACCCACATCCGGCGCAGAAGCGGTCCGTCCGGATTAGCGCTGCCTGAAGCAAGATGATCAGTGGAGGATGGATCGCTCATGGCAGATCGATCTGCTGTCTCCCCCGTCCTCCCCAAATTCTACTCCACCCCGCGCTGCCCAGACAGACCACGAGTGCGCCACCCGAATTGCAACTCAAGCTATGCGAGAGAAACGTGCGCCCGCGTTACTAGTCGTGGCCGTGACCGTTGTCATGTCCGTGGTCATTGCCATGGCCGTGATCGTCGTCGCCATGGTGACCATGATCATGGGGCGGCTGCGTCTGCGAGCGGCAGACTGGATCGTGCGGGTCCTTGCACTTGCTGTTGTCGATTACGCACTTGCCGTCGTCATTGCCCTTGCCGTTGTCATTGCCCTGTTTGTCCAGCATCGTCGCCTGCATGTGAGCCTGCCCCATCGGCGCAGCTTGCGCTGGACGAGCAATACCCCACAACGACACGGTCAATACCGATGCTGCAGCAATCACAATCGACTTCATAACAAAGGCCCTCGTAAAACAACAGTTAAGGTAGCGCGCAAATGCTTGTCGGTCAAACAATTTATCGGTGGATTGCCGATTCTTCCTCAACCTCGAAAATACGATGCGCCAGGCCCTCTTCCTCGGACCGCAAAGACCTCAAGAGCTGCCTATCTTCTGGCATCTCAAACGGTTACGTCCTAATGACGTCCTCTTGGTCCTCATCCGGAGAGGATTATACGGACAAATTGTCATGTTCGGACCACTATGTCGTCAGATCGGGCAAAAACGGGGTCGGCGGCCGGGTGGGGAGGGTACGGTACTACAACGGTGAGAGTACGGTGTGAGTCGGGAGTGGAATCGGGCGCAACACAGGAGCACAACATCCTGTGTTTCCGTGTTTTCACGGACGGGCTCGGGGCCGGATTGCCTGGATGAGAAGGGCCGTGGCCGTGCCCTTTCCGGCCCATCGCGGGGTGCGGAAAGTGCATAAGACGCTCTAATATTACTCCGTTAACTCGAATCCTTCCTTTCGGTTCGACTTACGACACGGTGGGCGTCGAGTCGCCGTCCGCAAACCGGGCAGCGTCCGGCCCAGCACAGCAGCAGGTGCTGGATCAGGCGACGGGCTTCGGGCACGCTAACCGGCGGCGGGCCGTGTCTCCCCTTTTTGTCGCCGGTAGGCGACGACGAAGGCATAGGCGAGCATCACGAGCACCATGTGGTGGTGCCATCCGACCCAGGACCTGCCCTCGAAGTGGTCGAGGCCCATCTCTTGCTTCATCTCCCGGTAGCTCTGCTCTACCCACCACCGCCCCTTGGCCGTCCTGACCAGTTGCCGGAGTGAGGCCTTCGCCGGCAGGTTGGAGAAGAAGTACTTCGTAGGGGCATCCTCCTCCCGGGGCCACTCGGCCAGCAGCCAGCACTCGCTCTGCGGTCTGCGCCCGTCACTGAGACGGTGGGCCGGGCGGACCCGCCAGGCGGCGAAACGGCCAGACAGCTTGCCGCGCTTTGCCCTTCCTGACCTTGCTCCCTTCCCGCCAATTCACCGTGCGGAAGTCGGCGGCGTGGTCCACGGCCCATGGTTTGACGGAGACCCCCGCGACCTTCGCCGCGACCCGGGACGGCCGCGTCGGTGGCCGCCCCTTGCCCAACCACGATGGGACCTCGCCCAGGTCCTCGGCGGCGTCAATCACCGACAGCGTCGACTCCACCCCCACGCAGTACGTCCACCCCTGCTTTTCCAGCGACCGGCGGAACTCGGTGACGCTCCCGTAGAGGGCGTCGGCCAAGACTACCCCCTTGAGCCCGTTAGCCTTCGCCCGCTCCAACATCGTCAGGGCCATCTTCCACTTGGGCTCGTACCCCACGTCGTCCGGCACCCCCGCGCGGGTCATTCGCTTGCGGTCGTTACCCCATTGCTTCTCCGGCAGGAACAGCCGCATATCCACGCAGAACACTTCCCCGCCTTTGGCTCTAGCTGCCGGTTGGGTCGCGTACTGCAAAGTGACCGCTATCTGGCAACTGGCCACCTTCCCCAGCGTTCCCGAATACTGCCGGGACACTCCCACCGAACTCTTCCCCTGCTTGGCAAAGCCCGTCTCGTCAAGGATCAGGAACCGCTGGAACGCCGCGGCGGACCCGCCCAGATGCCGTCGGACCTGCGCCGCCGATGACGCCGCCACCCACCGCTGCAGTCGGTCCCGCACCAAGCCCGCCGGCCAGGGGCTCTGGTTCACCAACTGCTGGAGCGACTGCTCGTAGTCCTGCTTACTGCCGTCAATCTCCTCCAACCGCCTGGCCATCGGCTCAATGCTCTTGCGATCTCCATCCAGCAGCAGACCCCGTAGATATATCTGCGCCCACCGGCGTTGATCCCGCCGCGGCAGGTCCGACATCAAGTCCCCGACGAATTCCCCCAACTCCCTTCGCAGACGATTCAGTGATCGACCATCCATGGCGACCGCCCTTCATGCCCATATCCCGCCACTCACTCTAACCTTACTGATCTAACGGAGTAATACTAAGTGTCGCTTCCAATCGTTACGACTCAACCTGAGTCCCCCCAGATGGCAGGCGACAGGGACGCTCCCGGCAAGCGCGGCTGCTGGGCCTGGCGCGCGAGAATCAGGCAAAAGCTGTCTTATACGGCTTTCACCTGATTCTCGCGTGTCACGGTTAGCAGGCCCACCTACGTGGCGCGTCCTTATGGCCTGCCATTTAAGTGGAATCCGTATCATGCGCCACATGCAGTTCCAGTCCATGATGCTCTTTTCCGCGAGGAAAGAATGCACCGTGGAACTGGAATTGTGGTCTGAATTATCGCAGGCGATTTGTGCCGTGGCCGGACAAGCGGAGTTCAATCCTCGCGACACCGATCCTACCGCACTGATCGCACGCGTCTATCTTTGGTCTGTGCTGCACGATCGTCCGGTGATTTGGGACTGCGATCCGCGGCACTGGACGACACAAACCGGGCCCGAGCCGTTGCCCGCTCAATCCACCCTGACCCGCCGCATCCGCCGCCCGGACTTCCAGGCGTTTTTGAACCTGATGGGCCAGCATCTGAACGGCAGAGCCAAAAGCATTCTGCTGAAGGTTGTGGACGGTAAGCCGCTGGAGTTGCCCAACCACAGTTCCGATCGCGATGCCCGCTGGGGACGAGGCGTCTCTCGTCAGTCGCCGGGCGATAAGCTGCACGTGACTGATTCGGGAAATCCGCTGTCGGATGCCTTTGTCATCACGCCGCTGGACGTGTGCGAGAAGCAGATGTGCGGGCACATGCTCAAGCGGCTCGAGGGCACCGGCTATCCTCTGGCCGATGCGCATGACGACTGCAGTTGGCTGTTCGACCTGAGGTGTCCATTCCGCGAACCGCACCGCGGACGGTTTCACTGAATGTTCTCAACCGGGAGTTCACGCCCAACGCTGCGACGCTCAACAAAGTTACCGCCTTCGATTTCTACACAACCGAAGGAGGCTTCGCGGCCAAACGTGCGCTGGATCATATGGGAGGCATTGATTTCTCGCGGCCCGTGCGCGTGGTCGAGTTGCCGCAGGGGACTGTTTTGCAGCAATACTATCTGGCTGATCGCGGCATCGGCAACTATTTCGCCCCACCCGGAACGACTCCGCTTCAAGCGGGCCTAAAGCTTGAGGGGCAGACCCTCGGGTATCTCCAGAACACGGCCCCAGCGAGAGCATTGCAGTCGTTCGCCGCACCCGATTACATCTACCCCCCTGGCGCGGTCGTGCCGGGGGTGGGGACCGGCGGCGGTGTGCAGTATTTTGTTCCGAACAAGAGCGTCTTTGTGCCTGCGCCGCGATAGACGCGGGAAAGGAAGATCATGAAAGGCCCGTACAGCCTTGGAACCTATAGCCAGCTTCCACCGCCCACAGCATTCGGTTGGGAGCGAACCGGCCCGGCCCGAGGTCAGACCTATCGCGTCACTCAGGCGTTTCGAGACGCTGACGGACACGAGCACTTGCCCGGTGAGACGTGGATGTTTCTGGGAGGAATGTTCAACAAGTTCGATGATGAGTGGACGCTTTGCGTACGGTTCGCGTCGGGCGAGGAGTGGCGGATTCCCCTGGGCTGGGGAGCGGATAGGCAAGAGAACGTCCTTGAGCACTGGCAGGACTACTTGGAGCAAGAGGATTCTGCTACAGCCCGTGGCGCACCATGAGTCGCTGGCTCCGCCGCGTCCTCCGCCTTCCACTGATCCGGCAGGAACTGCTCCAGTTCCCCCATCGGGGTCTGGCCGATCTTGGCCAGCACGCTTCGCAGGTATGCCTGCGGGTCGATTCCATGCGCCTCGGCGCTAGCGATGAGGCTCCACAGCACCGCATGATGCTGCCCGAAGGCGTCGTTGCCGGCGAACAGCCAGTTCTTCCGGCCGATCGCCACCCGCTTCAGCGCCCGCTCGGCGGCGTTGTTGTCGATGTTCAAATAGCCCTGCTCACAGTAGCGGCACAGAGCATCCCACTGGTTCAGCGTGTACCCGATCGCTGCCGCCATCGGGCTTCTGGGCAGCACCAACTGGATCTGCTCATCCAGCCAGGCCTTGATCTTCGCCAGCACTGGCACGCTCTTCTGCTGCCGCAGTTCCCGCCGGGCGTCGTCGCTCAGGTCCTTCGCCTCATGCTCGACCTTGTACAGTTCCTGCACCATCTGGAGCATGGCCGCGGCGCGGGCGCCGTCGGTCTCCCTGGCGTCGAAGAACTTGCGCCGGGCATGCACCAGCAGGCCACTTCCTTCACGCCCGTGGCGTAGATGCCGTCGTAGCCGCCGTAGGCGTCGGCCTGCAGATAGCCCCTGTAGTCTTTCAACCAACTCGCTGGTCCGGCACGCGTTCGGTCGGGCGTGTACTCGTAGAGGATGTATGGGTGAGATACATCACCGATGTACGTCCAGATGCGCCCGCTGCGGCACTTATTCTTCGCCTGCACCGGCACGCGCGTGTCATCCGTATGGATCACCTTGGACTTTCTCACCCGCTCGATCATCAGCCGGTACAGCGGCGTCACCAGCTCGGCACAGCTCTCCATCCACGCGCACATCGTGCTGGAGGCGATATGCAGGTCGTGGCGCTGGAAGATCTTCTCCAGGCGGTACAGCGGCAGATGATCGGCGAGCTTCGACGTGATGACATACGCCAGCAGCCCGGGAGCGGCCAGCCCCTTCTCGATCGGCTGGGGCGGCTTCTGGGCCACTTCGATGTGTGCCTGGGCATCGCATTGCCCGCAGTGCCCTTCGCCACACTCCCGGCAGGCGTACTTGTGCTGGATGTGCTGGATGACGAAGAAGCTCGCCGGCTCGTGCTCCAGTTGCTCGGTGATCTCCTGGCCGATGCACACCCGCTGCTTGCCGCAGCAGGGGCACAGCAGCTTCTCGCCTTCGAGCTTGTGCTCCACCGGCTGACGCCGCAGGCACTCGGGCAGCTTCTGTCGGCCGTGCTTGTGACGCCCGCGTGGCCGGCGGGTCGTGAGCTTCTGTCCGGATTCTTCCTCGACCGCCTTCTGGTCCACGGGCATGGTGTCGATGGCGATGCCGAACAGCAGCAACTGCGTGGGGTCGAAACGCTCGGAGCGTGGACCGTAGAAGCGGCGGAGGATGGCCAGCATCTCGGCCTTGTGCTTCTGCTGCAGAGCTTCGATGCGCGCGGCGGCTTCCTGCTGGATCTGCGTGATGGCCGCGTCACGCCGCACCAACTCCTCCTGTTGCCGGCGGATGATGGCCAGCAATGCCTGCGGATCAGAAGGAAGTTGGTCCGTGCCCATCACGGGCGCGCTTGTATCACGTCCGCCGGCCGGGCGCAATACCCGACAAGCGTCGAAATGCCCAAATTTATGTGGAGAACTCGACGGCGCAGCCGCTCAGCAACTTCACCAGGTCGGCGCTGGAGATCGCCAGCGACTTCTCGCCGGCATGGGCGACGGTCGGGAACTGAAACGTCCCACGGTCCAGGCGCTTGTAGTAGATGGTCAATCCGCCGTCGGCATACCAGAGGATCTTCACCCGCTGGGCGTTACGGTTGCGGAAGACAAAGAGGCTGCCACCCAGCGGATCATGCCCCAGGAACGCCCGCACCACCTCAGCCAGCCCATCAAAGCTCTTGCGCATGTCCACAGGCTGCGTGGCCAGCCAGACCCGCACGTTCCGCCCGATCATGCCGCGTCTCCGGCCGTCTCGATGGCGTGGATCAGCGCCGCCAGTTGCACCGGGGGCATGGTGATCGGGAGGTGCAGCACACGCCCACCACGCAACTCGACGACGATCTCGCCGTCATCACGTGCGGCCTCTGTCTGCACCTGCACCGGCACAAACGCTGGCCGCTGGGCATCACGCTGCCGGATCGTTCGCCGCCAGGCATAGAACGCCGATTCGGGCAGCCCCTCACGCCGACAAAACACCCGCACGCTCAGTCCGCTCTTGTCCCGTCGTGCCAACACCTCCCGCCACTTCGCTTTGCGCGCCGGGTCACGCTGCTGTCCTTTGGCCATCGCTCATCTCCTTGCCTGCGATGCCGGCATGGTGACGATGTGCGGTTAGAGATTGAAGATGTGGTTGGCCGAATGGACACGACCTGAGCCATCACCACCGCCACAGGCTGCTCTGTCCGCGTCCCAAGCCAGCCACCGGTCTGGGCCATCGCTACCAGTCGCCGCTTCGCGGCACGTGCATCGACATGATCAAGCCGCCGGCGGGAATCAACCCGTTCGGGCCGTCGTTGTACAAGCAGCGTCCCCGGATCGAACGGAGTTTTGCACAGCTGGTGAGCTACGGCGGACTCAACTCGCTTCCGCCCTGGGTCCGGCGAAATTGGCGAGTGAGATCGTGGGTCATGGCCAAGCTGCCGATCAACGCCGCACGCATGCGAATCAAACGGAGTTGCGCAGCGTGAGGCATAATCATCCGGCGTAGCGGGTCGGATCTACTACCTGGGCCTCGGCAAATCCGCGCTTTCGCAGCAGGCAACTGTCGCACCGGCCACAAGCGAGCCCTTCGGGGGTCGGATCGTAGCAGCTGTGGGTCATGCTGTAGTCCACGCCCAGTTCGATTCCCCGGCGGATGATTTGGGCCTTGGTCAGCCGCAGCAGGGGGGTGCGGATGCGAAACGACTCGCCGCCTGCGCTTGTTGCCATCCGCGTCGCGAGGTTGGCCAAGCGTTCGAAGGCTTCGATGAACTCGGGTCTGCAATCGGGGTATCCCGAGTAGTCGATCGCATTGACGCCGATGAACACATCCCGCACGCCCATGACTTCCGACCACGCCAGGGCATAGCTGAGAAAGATGGTGTTCCGTGCGGGCACATACGTGATCGGCACGTCTGCGCCCATCGCTTTCTCATCGCGATCTTTGGGTACCGGAATGTCAGCGGTTAGGGCACTCTTTCCGAATGGGCGGAGATCGATCTTGATGACGCGATGCTCGCCTGCGCTGAACGCTTGAGCGATTTTCTCTGCGGCCACCAGTTCATGCCGATGTCGCTGTCCGTAATCGAACGACATCGTATAAAGCGGCGCATACCCTTCGGCCCTGGCGATCGCCAGGCAAGTGGTGGAATCGAGTCCGCCGGAGGATAGCACAATTGCCGGGCGTGAACTGTCGGTCATGCTGTTCATTTCACTTCTGCTTCGATGCCTTGGTCGAACCCGAGTTGCCGACGAGCCAGTTGGATGCCGACCTTTGCCAACTCCACCAATGGGCGATCGTCACGGTCATTTAGATCCACCCATTCGCAGGCATCGGTCGAACCGTCTGCTTCCGCGGTCAGTTTCCCGCCAATAATGCGAGCGTCGTAGATGATCCGAATCGCATGATGGTCGGCATCCGGCAAGCGATAGAGCCGGCTGTCAATTGTCAGGACGTTCCCCAGCGCCACGTCAAGACCAGTTTCCTCCTTTGCCTCGCGGACCGCCGCCGCCGCTGGATCTTCGCCGAACTCGATGCCACCGCCCGGCAGGGTCCATTCAGCAGAAGTGTCCGTGTTGCTGGAACAACGGCACAGGAGTATCGCGCGATCACGCGTGAGAATCGTGTAGGCGCTGATGCGCGCCCGTCTGGGCGTGGGCATGTCCTCTTCCATCATGGATAGGCTTACGGATTCGTCTGTTTTTGTGTGGTCGGAGGCGGGTCGGCGGATGCGTGATCCACAAGGTACACCCATCGCCCATCGTGCTTTTCAGCGATCTCGGTAAATCGACCGGTCATGGTCACTGGCGCCCCGCCGGCCTTGGGAGTGACCGTCATGCTGAATCGTCCCCAGCCGACCGAGCGCTCGCCGACCGTCTGGTAATGCGTGTCGCTGGTCGTCGCGTTGCTGATGGTGTTGTCCGCCAGGAATTTCTGATAGGCCGCACGGATTTCCGCGGTTCCTTTCGCCTGCGGCATATCGGGGAACCAGCCGATTGCATCCGGCGCATAACAGGCGAGGATCGCGTCGATATCATTCGCGTTAAAGGCCTTGAGCCACGCCGAATCGACGGCCTCGACGCCTTCCGCCGCCCGTGCGATGCCGAAACTCCCGATGAACAGCCAAAAACCGATGAACATCAGAATGCGAGCGATGCGCATAGTGTTCTCCGATAAGAGATGTCGTTCCAGGGGCCTTAAAACGCGGGCATTCTCGCGTCGGCGGGTATGAACTTCAACCAATCGCGGAATTCGAGGCGACTCAGTGTGATGCCAGTGGCTGTTTTATCTCGAACGTCCCATCTGTCCCCAGCATTTGCTTGAACCCACTGGTATCCAGCCAGCCCTCGGCTGCCGCACTGCGCTTCAACTGAGCATCCCAGAACGCAGTCGATGCCAGGCGGATGATCTTCTGCTGCGGTGGATCCGTCGGCTTGGTCCGCAACCTTCCGGAAAAAACCATGTGGTCGGCGCCGTTCAGGATCAGCAGGTACGCCGGGGCGTTGTGCAGGTGATCGAAAGGAATCCGCCGCTCGATCGCCTTGGTGTCGCCGATGGGGCTGTTGTCTTCGGTCCCTGTCATCATCATGACAGGAATCCGCACGCCGGAGTAGATCTCATCGAGTTTCCACCGCGCCGCCGGTGCGGGCTCGCTCATCGCGACGGCAGCGCTCACGCGACCATCGGCCAGATCGGATGAGTGCCCCAGCGGCATGCGCTGACCCGCAACGAGCATCGCGGTCTGCGCGCCGAAGCTATGGCCGGCGACACCAACGTGCTTCAGATCAAGCTTACCTTTGAGCGGCCCGGTGCTGTCGTTGAGATTTGTCCGTTGGTCGATGGCAAACTTCACGTCCTTTGCCCGATCGATTGCGTTCTTCGGACTTGCCGCCCGACGGGCGTTCCGCATCGGTCGGCCTTCCTCGCGCCAGACTGAATCATCGCTTCCGATATGCTGGAGATGCACGACGACATACCCGTTCGCGGCCCATTGGCGCCCCAGGTACTCATATCCGTTTCGCGAACCGCCCAATCCATGCGAGAAGATGATCACCGGAAACGGCCCATTTCCTTCGGTCGGATAATAGATCTTCACAGGCACCTTACGGTTGCGTGTAACGTCATTCCAGTCCAGCAGCAGCGCATCGGTCGGCAGCAGCTTCCGTCCCGCGTCATAAACCGGCGCAACCGGCGGCGGGACTCGCTGCTCAAGGCGCATCTCCGCCAACGCTCCATCCGCTGCAAAAATCAGCGCCATTACCGTCGCCGCAAAAATCAGCCGAATCATCCTCATAGCTTCTCCAACGCGTCTGATTAGCCGGGTTGCCACCATTTCGTCACCGCTGTATCGTGCGTCACTCTTTCCTACAAACGGACGAACAGCATGAAAATTCACGAGTATCAGGCCCGCCAGATTCTTTCCGACGCGGGTGTTCCGGTGCCTTCCGCCGAAGTCGTTCGCTCTGCCGACGAAGCCGCAAAAGCCTATGAAAAACTTGGCGGCGGGATGTGTGTGGTTAAGGCACAGGTTTACGCGGGCGGGCGCGGTAAGGCCGGTTTCGTAAAGCTCGTCAAATCAGCCGCCGAAGCGCGCGATGCCGCCCAATTCATGCTCACCCATCGCATGACCAGCGTGCAGACCGGGCCGGAAGGCGTTCCCGTCTCCGTCCTGATCGTCGCGCCCGGTGTGGACATCGCCAGGGAATACTACCTTGGCATTACCGTCGATCGCGGCCGCGGAACTGCCACGCTCATCGCGTCGGCCGAGGGCGGAGTTGAGATCGAAGAGGTTGCGAAAAAATCACCCGAGAAGGTCCTCAAGGAGCCGATGCACCCGCTGCTCGGTCTGGCTCCATACCAGGCGCGCGAGATTGCCTACAAGCTCGGCTTCAAGGACAAGATGGCGAGTGAAGCCACAAAGCTCATCCTCAATCTCGCGAAGGCCTTTCTCAAAACCGATGCTTCGCTCGCCGAGATCAATCCGCTCGTCGTCACCAGGGACGGCAAGCTCCTGGCCATCGATGCCAAGTTTAACTTCGACGACAATGCGGTCTTCCGACATCACGACATTGCCGCGATGCGCGATGAGTCGCAGGAAAAGCCGCTCGACGTCCGCGCCAACAAGGCCGGCCTGAATTATATCGCGCTCGATGGCACCATCGGCTGTCTGGTCAACGGCGCGGGGCTTGCCATGGCTACGATGGACATCATCAAGCTTCACGGCGCCGAGCCGGCGAACTTCCTCGACGTTGGCGGTTCCGTCACCGCCGAAGGCGCCACCGAGGCATTCTCCATCATTCTGTCCGACCCGAAGGTCAAAGGCATTCTGGTCAACATCTTCGGCGGCATCGCCAAGTGCGATCTGATCGCCGAAGCGCTGGTCAAGGCCGGCCGCGAGATCGGCTTCAAAGTCCCCGTCGTCGTGCGATTAGAGGGAACCAATGTCGATCGCGCGCGTCAGATCCTGAAAGACGCCCACGCAGCCCTGCCCACGCTGCAAACGGCCGGCGATCTGACAGACGCCGCCAAAAAGGTCGTCGCCGCTACAGCGGCTTAGTCCGTTCGGAGGAGATTCGACCATGACAAAGCCCCTCTTGATCATCGTCGCCGTTGCTTGCTTGGCGGGCTGTCAGCAGACCCAGCCACAATCCGGAAAAACTTCTGTCTGGGATCTTCGTTCGAATCAGGAACTGAGCCCGTCTGAGCAAAGCGAATCGCCGCAAGTGCCGCAGGAACGTTCAAACTACACCCGGTCGATGAACCAGACTGTAACCGTCCGTTTCCGGCGTGATGCGATGGGTCTCGCCAGCAACTCCACCATCCCGCTGCTCAGCAACGGCACGCCCAACTGGCCCGTCTCGATTACCGGAACGCTCATCGAGATGAACGATAACTGGGTTACCCTCGAATCGAACGGCCACCGCTACTCCATCCCCGCCTCGGCGATCCTCATGATCGAGCAGGAATGAAGCGTCCGCTCGGCCGCGACGAGTTCTTCGTTCAACCAGGCAGGCACTCGCGCCTGCACGACCTGTATTTCACATCGGGAGACCCATTTGATAGGTCGGCAAAACCGCCTGGAAACCCAGAGACAATGAGGACGACAGCCGCACCACGGCGGCTGCCGCCTCGACTACCTCGAATAATCCCGTCGGTTCACACCGTCAAAAGCGGCCCGACCGCATGCAGCACTTCTTGAAAGCACTTGCCCGAGCCGCACGGGCACGGATCCTTGCGTCCCAGCTTCTCGAAGAGTTCCTTGTCGCCGTGAACGACCCGGACGCCCCGTTTCACGTGAGTCTCGGATGGGAACCCCCGTCGACGCTTACTCGTGCCCTCGAAAGGACGGCTGATCGAAGTGGTCGTAACCCATGGCACACCTCCAGGTGAAACTCGATGCTATCGGATGATGAGTTGCTTGGCTATTTCCCATCATCGATAACCTTCCATTGCGCGTTCTCGATGACCGTGCGCGCACTGGCTTTATACAGGTCAGTGCCCGGCGGCATTGGAATCCCTTGAACCATTGGCCCATGCGGTTTCGGGATGAACACGGGAAGATCATGCCGTACGACGAGCGTTCCCGTTACGCGCACGCGCTTTCCCCGCACCTCATCCGGCCAGCGAGGGTCCGGAAGAACGACGTACAGCCTTTCCTTCGAGGTCTGGATAAACGTGAATGCTTTATCTTCGTCCGCGATGCCCGTCCACGTTCCCACTGGAGCCGTCGCTGGTCTCGAAGTTGGTGGCCGTGGAGACGATGCCCGACACCCGCTTACGGCGGCAACCACGATTACCAGCAGAGAATTTCGCCACAGTGCGTCGAAGCGATCTTTGAGCATTGAACTTTCGAGGAAATCTCGTTTATTCGGTGGTTGCCAGCGCGGCCCGCGCCGTCCGGACGATCCGCTCTGCCTCACGCGCATCATCCGCCATGGCGGTCAAATGTCCCATCTTTCTCCCCGGCCGCGGCGTCGCCTTGCCGTAAAGATGCAGCTTCACGTTTGGGATGCGGCACGCCGCTGCCCAGTCTGGCTCGCCGTGTTCCCACAGATCGCCCAGCAGATTTGCCATGGCCGCCGGCCGCAGAAGATCGGTCGCACCCGGCGGCAGGCCGCACACCGCCCGCAACTGCTGCTCGAACTGGCTGGTGACGCTCGCGTCGAACGTCAGATGTCCCGAGTTGTGCGGCCGGGGAGCGAGTTCGTTGATCAGCAGCTCCCCGGACCTGGTCAGGAAAAACTCCACGCACATGACCCCCACGACTCCGAGTGCCTCCAGCACACCCCGCGCGATCTCCACCGCGCGCAGCTTCACCGCCTCGGGCACATCCGCCGGCGCCACCGATACGTCCAGGATGTGATCCCGGTGGCCGTTCTCGATCATGCCCCAGTGGGCGAATGCTCCGTCGAGTCCGCGGGCCGCCACCACGGAGACTTCGCGCTCAAAGTCGATGAACGATTCGTAAATGAATTCCCGTCCCTGATCGAACCTGGGTCGAACCCCCGTTGACTCGATCTTGACCTGCCCCTTGCCGTCGTACCCGAAGTCGGCGGTTTTCAGAACCCCCGGGAATCCCCGCTCCTTCGTCGCCCGCGCCAGGTCGGCTTCGCTCCGCACTGCCGCAAAGGGCGTAACCGGAAACCCGCGTTCCGCCAGAAACGTCTTTTCCCTCAGCCGGTTCTGCGTGACGTGCAGAACAGATCCATCCGGCCGGACCGGCGAAACTCCGCCGCTGCCCGCGCTGTCGCCGCGGGTACGTTCTCAAACTCGAACGTCACGACGCTGACGCCCCGCGCAAATGCCCGCACCGCATCCAGGTCGTCATACGATGCCACGATTTCCCGGTCGGCTACCTGTCCCGTCGGCGTGTCGTCATCGGGCGAGAGGGTATGCACGCGATATCCCATCCGCCGGGCCGCGATCGCGAACATCCGCCCGAGTTGTCCCGATCCCAGCACGCCAAGCGTCGCCCCCGGTAAAATTGCAGCTTTCTCCGACATTGGCCGGGAGTGTATGCCCGATCATTTCCAAGTGATAGGGCCGCATTTACGCTTGTACGCCTCCTCCGGCCTGCTTATGGTTGATCGCATGAGCGACTATTCCCGCCGGTGCTGGCTTACTTTTCCGACCAAGACCGAGGTCGAGCAGCCGCTGATGTGGCAGATGTCGCGCAAATTCCCGCAGGTTGTTTTTGACATCCGCCAGGCCTCCGTGCAGCACGAAATGGGCATCATGGCCGTCCTGCTCACCGGCGAGGAGGACCAGGTCAAGGGGGCGATCGAGTTTCTCCGCGGCAAAGGGGTGACGGTCGAGCCGATCGAAAAAAGCGTCGTGGAGGGGTAGTCCAGAATTGCACACCCTTGCCACGGCTCAAGTGGCCGGTATAATATGCCGACAAGATAGAAAGACGGCCCACCGACAGAGCATTGCCTTTAGAATCGATTTCCCCCGCCCGATTCCAGCCGCAGACCTGAAAGTTCCCGTCCTTGTTTGAGTTTTGATATCCAAGAGTACATTGGTGCGCGAGACGTGCGGAACGCTTCCGCTGCGGCGCACGCAATAACAGCCGCGCCGCAGGCGCCGGCGGAAAGCAACAGAAAACAACATGTCAGAAGAACAGATTAAAGAGCAGATTCTCTCGCGCGTGAAATCGGAGGCATATTCGCCCCAGCGCCCGAGGGGCCTGGCACGCGACCTGAACCTGGCGAGCGAAGAGCAGTATCCTTCGTTTCGGCAGGCCCTGCGCGAATTAATGCACCAGGGGCGCGTGGTGCTCGGAGCGCACGGCGCGGTGCTCCCGCCGGCCCAGAAGGTCGGGCGCAATGAGTTCATCGGGACCTACCGGCACAACCGGCGCGGGTTTGGATTCGTCGTGCCCAACGATCCGACCAGCCATGAGGATCTTTTCATCCCGCCGGGGGGGAACGCCGGCGCGATGACCGGTGATGTCGTGCGGGCGAAGATCACCTCGCGCGGCCAGCGGGATGGGCGGACGATCTACACCGGGCGGGTGACCGAGATTCTCGAACGGACCAACAAGCGCTTCGCCGGGACCCTCGTAAAACAGCACGGACAATGGTTTGTATTTCCGGATGGAAACACGCTGACCGAGCCGATTTCGACACCGGATGCCGGCTCGCGCCACGTGCGACCGGGCACGAAGGTCGTGGTCGAGCTGACGGTTTATCCGGAAGAGGGCGAGCGGGCGCAAGGCGTCATTACTGAAGTGCTCGGGAAGGCCGGCGAGAAGGATGTCGATCTGCGCAGCGTCATCGTGCACCACCAGTTGCCGGAGAAGTTCGGCGAGCAGGTCCTGGCGCAGCGCGGCGGGCGGTCGATTCATTCGACGCACACGCGGAGAAGCACCGCCGGCTGGATCTGAGCGATGAAGTCATCTGCACGATCGATCCGGATGATGCCAAGGATTACGACGATGCGATCTCGCTGCGGCAGGTGGAAGGGGGGTATTGGGAACTGGGCGTGCACATCGCGGATGTCTCGCATTTCGTGAAGGAGGGCACGCCCCTGGACGAGGAAGCCCAGAAGCGCGGGAACAGCACGTATTTCCCGGGCTTCGTCATCCCGATGCTGCCGGAAATCCTCAGCAACGGCGTCTGCTCGCTCCAGGAAGGCGTGCCGCGGCTGTGCAAGAGTGCGTTCATCACGCTCGATGCCGATGCCCGCCCGGTGCGGACGCGGTTCGCCAATACGATCATCAAAAGCTCGCGGCGGCTGCGCTATACCGAAGCGCAGGCGATTATCGATCGCTCCAAATCGATCCCCCATCCGGAGGGAGCGCGGGAGCTGTCGGACTATCCGCAGGAAGTGATCACGCTGCTGGATCAGATGAACGCGCTGGCCAGGCGCATCCAGAAGCGCCGGCGGGCGGATGGGCAGCTCGTGCTGGACCTGCCGCAGGTGGAGTTGGTGCTGGACGAGGACGGGCGGGTGGTCGATGCGGTGCCGGAGGACCAGAGCTTCACGCACACGCTGATCGAGATGTTCATGGTGGAGGCCAACGAGGCGGTGGCGCGGCTGCTGGATTCGCTGAACGTGCCGTTCCTGCGGCGGGTGCATCCGGAGCCGGAGGTGCAGGATGCCGACCGTTTGCGGCAGTTCATCCAGGTATCGGGGCACCGGCTGCCCAAGGACATGAACCGCAAGGCGCTGCAGCACATCCTCGAATCCGTCCGGGGCAGGCCCGAAGCATTCGCCATCAACCTGGCGATCTTAAAGAGCCTGTCGCGGGCGGAGTATTCGCCGCAGGCGGTGGGGCATTATGCGCTGGCGAGCGAGAACTATTGCCACTTTACCAGCCCGATCCGGCGCTATGCGGACCTGACAATTCACCGGTTGCTGGATGCGTACTTTGATGCGACTGGCGATGCCGCAGGTGCGCATGGGCGAGCCAAGGGCGGCGCAAGCGGGGAAAAATCTCCCTTGAGAACGTGCCGAGCCATGAGGAGCTGATCGAGCTGGGGCGGCACATCTCCTTCACTGAGCGGCGCAGCGAAGACGCCGAGCGCGAGCTGCGGCAGGTGAAGGTGCTTACGCTGCTCCAGGATCACATCGGCGACGTCTTTACCGGCGTGGTGACCGGCATCACCAACTTCGGCATCTTCATTCAGATTCAGACGTATCTGATCGAAGGGCTGATTCGCTACGAGGATTTGATGGACGACTGGTGGGACGTCGATGACCGGCGTGGTCAGATTCGGGGCCAGCGCACCGGGACGCGGATCGGCATCGGCGACGTCGCCGAGGTCTATGTGGTCAAAGTCGATCTGGCGCGCCGCGAGTTGGACCTCGCGATCAAGGAGCTCAAAGGCCGTGGCGGTAAGGCAACGCAGGAAAAACCGCGACCGAAACTGTCAAAGCACGAAGCCAAACAAATGAAACATCGCCAGGGACACGAGTTGCGGCGACAGCGGCCGGGCAAGCAGCGCTTCGGCCGTCGCGGCAAGCCGCGATAATCATCCGAGATAGCAGCTCTCGCCCGGCTTGATCTGGCTGGGATGATCACGAGTCTTCGCCTGGTCCGCATTGACGGCGTAAAGGGGGGAGATTTCGACTGCCGCATCGGGTTCGCCGTCCTTGCGCGCAACCTTGGTGCCGGCGGATTCGAGCCAGCGGGCGGCACGTCGCACCTGGTCGCGGCGACACGTCGCAGGGGAGTCATTGCCCTGGGCATTCTTCACAGGGGAGAATTCTTCGGCCCGCTCGGTCTCGTACACGATCGCGTTCTTTGCCAGCGGGATTGCATCGAAGACGAACTGCTCGAGCTTGATGGCGTTGGGCTTCTCGGGCTCGATCCCCCGGCCATTCTCGTCCACGTATGGCACCTTCTTTTCGGCGCGGTGCCAGGGGAGCGTCAGTTTTCCCCCGGAGTTAAGGCGCTCGATGAACGAGCCGCGACAGCGCATGGATCGCGATGGAGCCCGCATTGAAGGTCAACGAGCCGTCGGAATTCCTCTGCTTCGCCAGCTCCTCCGGCAGATCGGAGTATTCGATGACCTGGAGGATGCCGTCGCCGATGCAGAAGTTTCCGACCTTCTCCAGCGGGTCAGCCTTGGGGATGGTCTTCGAACTCATCTCCGAGCCGGTGAGATCATGCAGCCCGAGGAACAAGGGATCGATGCAATGGACCAGCGGATTATCCACCTGGAAGTAGGAGAGATGTTCGACGCCTCGCGTTTGCATATCGGCCAGCGCCCCGGAGCGTGAGAGGGCCCGGAGCGATCCTCCATGACCATCGGGCGAGAGAGCGAGTGAGTCCTTCTCCGCCAGAAGCATTCTCCCGTCCATGGAAAACGCCGGCATCATGCCCTGCTGAAAGAAGAAAATGTCTCTGGGGGGGTAGCCGAAGTGGTCATGCTTCCCGAAGAACTCGCGCGTCGGCCCATCGTTGACGTCACTGGTCATGATGTACCAGGGGATGGTGTGCCCGAAATCGCGTGAATACGCCCGAAGCTGCTCGGCAAAGACCTCAAAGAGAGGCTTTTGCTTAATTGGAGTGACGGGGTACTCGCCCTTGGGCCCGTCATAACCCAGACGGGTGCCCTGGCCGCCTGCCACGAGAAACGCACCCACTTTCCCCTGACGAAGCAGACCCTCGCCACGCTGCCTGGCCTTGCGATAAAGCTCCTCCTGATCCGATCGCGGCCGGTGCGGATACGGCTTCACCGGTTCGATTTTCTTCGGCAGCGGAACGGGCGGCTTATTTGTGACGTACGTGCTGAGCAGTTCCGGAATCTGCGCCAGTTGAAGCGACTGCAGCTGACCGCCCAATTTCTGCCGGCCGGCCCCGTTCAATTCGTTCCAGAACCGCAGAACCTGCGGTTGCCCGATCTTCTCCAGTTGCGTGCGCAGTGATGTGGCGTCCATGTGTTAGCCCGAGGCCCAACTAGTTAGCGGATTGGACGGCAGGTGACAATGGTGGAAGCGCACCCGCATCCGCGGCGCCAGACCGGCGCTCGCGGTCAGGCCAGAACCGGCGCATCCCAAAGGATCAAATCGCGCGCCACCTTGTGAATCTTTGGCGTGCCGATGCCCGTGACGTAATCAACGCCAGGTGTCGCCGAATAGAGGCCGTTGCTGCCGACGGTGATATCGTGAAAATCGCCTTGGGGATCGGTGGCCAGCCAGGGCAGGACGTCCTTGACGCCGTCGAGCGAGGGCTTGTGCAGGAGTGTTCGGCCCTCGTTGATGAGCGCAATAATGCCTGCCCACATGGGCGTGCTCGCGCTTGTACCATCGACCGCCTCCCAGCCGGTCTGATGGTTAGGACCGTGCGGCATGCTGTTGTAAACCGCAATATTCGTGGCAGCCATCGCGACATTGGGGGAATTAGCCTTGCTTTCGTAGATTGGGGGACCACCGCCACTGCGGCTCCAGGCGGATTCGCCTAGCCAGTTGCCGGAAGCGTCAACATTGAGGACCGTCCCGCCGACGCCGACCACGTTTGGCGAAACCGCCGGCCAGAAATTGCCGGAACCATAGTCACCCGAGGCCGCAACAAAAGTAATTCCGCCTTCAACTCCGCCTCCGGCAATATGTCCAGCCGGGGTGGTCACATACGGGTCGTAAGCGCCCTCGTATGGCGGCTCCGTGGTCAAGAAAGCTGTGAAACTCATCGAAACGGTGCTGACGCCGGGGATGTGCCGGGCAAAATCAATCGCTGAGAGGAGATCGCCGGGTCTCTGACTCTGCGCCTCCACGAGGTAGATCTTCGCCCACGGTGCAATTACGTGTGCCCACTCAACGTCCAATGCAATTTCCGTATCCGCTGTATAGTCGATTGGCGGTTGTGACAGCGTAACACCGTTCCCGGCGGGCGCCACCTTCTTTTGCAGAAGAAGCTGTCCATCCTGGCCATAGCTGGGAAGCCCAAAAGTCCGGTTGAAGACTTTGAAGTCGGAGGTGATCCGCGGGTGGTCGTTCGGGTCCACGATCGCAATCGCCTGACCGATCCCTGTTGCCTTGTACGTCTGCTCGATGCTGTGGTCTCGATACCACAGCTTATCCGCGTTATACGCGTGGCGAATCTGCTGGGGCGTCAATCCAACCGGCGTATTCACCGACAGGAGCGTGCGATTCTCCAGGGATTCCATCATCGGCGTGCGATACTGCGCCATGGTGCTGGTGTCCTTTGGTGCCAAAAGCCCTAACTTTTCAAGGCCTGCTCCCCTTCGCAAAGGCAAGCTCAACGAAAAGTCATCCTACGCAATCCACAATTACGACGCAAACGACGCGGGCTCAATTGATCAACCGATTCCCGAGGGGGAGCCCATACCCATAGAGAAGGGACTGCACAGCGCAATCTTACAAGGATTCCACCCAAATTGCCGGCCCCATCGGCGCCGCTGCAGGGTCCGTGACACGTTAGGCGGCCGATTTTAGGGTTAAAATGATTGTCGGTGGATTTGCTTCAAGGAGGAAGCCCTGCCGGCACGCAGGACCGGTCAGGAAGCACGTCAAAGCGTGATCGATGCGTTCATGGCCTCGTTGGACAAGGTGATTGCAGCGGAGGATTCGGCTCCGCTCAAGGGTCGGACGTTCCTGGACTGGGAGAAGCAGACGACCCGGACAGAGGTGCGTTCGCCGGAAGGGGTCGTGGTGATTGAGAAGCAGCACTGCCGCTGTCGTTGTTGCGATGGGTCTTTTTCCCCCTCAGAACCGTGACTGGGCATTGCCATCCGAAGCGTTGCTGACGCCGCGTGCGGCCGAGCGTTTGAGCCGAGAGGCGGCGGTGCAGGCATTCGACCATGCTGCCCGGGCCTTATGCATCGACGGGTGCATGGAAGCGCTGGACGGCAAGCAGGTGCAACGCTGGAGCGAAGCGGAAGTGCCGGCGTACGAAGAGGGGCACAGGCCCCCGTGTCCGGCCAACGAGCCGCAACTGCTGGTGGTGGGAATGGACGGGGGCAGGGCTTTCGCATTTGATGTTTGGCGCACGTTAGGTATTGCGCGATCGGTCCGGTGTCGATAGCCTCACACTTCGGTCGCGAAGCTTCGCAGCAAATTGAGTTCTCACTTATAAAAGGAGCTTGCGCATGGACGCCCAAGCGACCGCACCTTTACTGCGCTTTTTCCGAAGCATCGTCGATCCGCGTGCCGCCAACGTCCGGCACCTGCTGAGCGACATTTTGAGCATCGCGATCCTGGCGGTGTTGTGCGGGGCCGAAGGGTGGGAGATGGTCGAGGCCTGGGGCTGCGGCAACCTCGAGTGGCTGGCGACGTTTCTGGAACTGCCCCACGGCATCCCCTCGCACGATACCTTCGACCGCGTCTTTGCCCTGCTCAACCCGCTGGCGTTTGAGCGGTGCTTCATGGATTGGACGGCGGCGTTGGTGCAAGGCAGCAGGGGCTTGCTGGTCGCCGTAGACGGTAAGACACTGCGGCGGAGTTGGAAACACGCCTGGAGCAAGACGCCGGTGCACCTGGTCAGCGCCTTTGCCACGCAGAACCAGTTGGTGCTGGGACAAGTGGCCACCGACGCCAAGAGCAACGAGATCACCGCCATCCCTCAATTGCTGGCGATGCTGGACCTGGCCGGGGCAACGGTGACGATCGATGCCATGGGGTGCCAGCGTGAGATTGCGCAACAAATCAGGAATCAGCAAGCCCATTACATCCTGGCGGTGAAAGAGAATCAGCCAACGCTGTGCCGGAAGGTCAAGACGCTGCTGGACGAGGCGATCCTGAACAACTTTGCGCACATGTCTCACGGCTATTGCGAGCAGACCAACAGCGGCCACGGCCGGATCGAGAAGCGGCGGGTATGGGTCAGTGATGAAGTGAAGTGGCTGGGTTCGGAGTTGCTGGCGGCCTGGCCGGATCTGGCGTCGCTGGTCGTCGTCGAGTCCACGCGGCAGGATCTGGGCGACACCAGCGGTAAGGTGAGCGTCGAACGACGTTACTACATTTCCAGCCACGGTGGCACCGACGCCGCGATGCATGCCGCCGCCATCCGCGGGCACTGGGGCGTGGAGAACGGGCTGCACTATGTGCTGGACGTGAGCCTGAACGAGGACCCGTGTCGCTTGCGTGTCAAACACGGGGCGGAAAACTTTTCACGCTTACGCCGCATCGCCTTGAACAAACTCAAACGCTGGGAGATCCGCAAGGAGAACGGAAAAGTCATGAAGGCGAGCCTGCGGCTGAAGCAAAAATCCTGCGGCTGGAGTCGTAAGTTCTTAATCGAAGCGCTCTTGGCTTAAATGCGAAAGCCCTGTGGACGGGGGCCGCTGCCACTCCAGCGCTAAGCTGGTGATTTCAGTCCAGAACTGCGGTCAACACATTAGTAGACAAGGACTTACGGACGATCCAGCGCCAAAGTGCTCAAAGGGCTCCTCTGGCCGCTTGGCCGGTGCGACAAATTGTCATGTTCGGACCACCAAGTCGTCAGAAGGGGCAAAAACCGGGTTCGGGGAGGGGTGGGGAGACAACGGTACTACAACGGTGAGAGTACGGTGTGGGTCGGGAGGAGATTTGGGCGCAACTTGGGAGCGGAATGTCCTCTGTTGGGATGCTTCTTCACAAACGGGCTCTTAGCACAGCGTTCAAGGCGTTGCCGAAGCGACCCGGAGGCCCTGTCGGGCTTGCGGCGAGCAAGCGCTGTGGAGCGACGTGGGCTTCGGCAGGCCGAGGGGGTCATCGGAATGGGAGATGGCGGCAACTGGCTGGACCCGGTCTTGGAGCGGGAGTTTTGCCTGACCGCCCGGATCATCGACGGGTGCCACACCAGCGAGCATTTATGGGATTGCGCAAGGCGGGGTATGGCGCCGATACTCCAGAAGCGGCGATCTGGGGCGAACGCGTCGAGGCGTTGCTGTGGGATGGGCGGGTGAGAAGGGAACCGAACCGTTCTGGAGTCCAGGCGGCATCGAAGCGGTTCTGAGGTTATACGGCTTCCACTTTTTGCTTGCGCGCGGCACGCCAGCGATGAGTTTGTGTCATGATGTGCGGAACCTGGCAAGGAGGCCGCATCATGCACGTGGTGGAGCATCACACTGTGGAGGAATTACATACGCTGGCACGATCGGAACACGATCCCAAGATGGTGACCCGCCTGCACGCCGTCGCTCTGGCCAAGAGGGGGAAGTCGGCACCGCAGGTGGCCGAGGAGTTTGGCTACAGCCGCCGCGGCGTGCAGTTCTGGGTCAAGTGGTACAACGAGGGCGGCGTAGAACATTTGCGCAATGAAGGCGGGCAGGGCCGCAAGCCCCCGCTGGCCGCATCGGAACAGCAGCGGCTCAAGCAGCGGTTGGATGGCGGGCCGGTCCCGGAGAAGGACGGCGGCGTCTGCACGCTGCGTGGTGTGGACGTGCAGCGCATCCTCAAAGAGGAGTTCGGCAAGGTCCGCTGCCTCGGCGCAGTCTACAACCTGCTGCACGCGATCGGGTACAACGACCTGGTTCCACGCCCGCAGCACAAGGATGCGGACCCGGCGGCACAGGAGGCTTTTAAAAAAAGTGCCCGGAACTGATCGAGCAGATCGCCCAGCAGCATCCGGACAAACGCATCGAGATCTGGTTCCAGGATGAAGCCCGCTTTGGTCAGCAAGGCACGCTGACGCGGGTGTGGGCGCCGGTGGGATCGCGACCGCGGGCGGTGAAGCAGACGCAGTATGATTACCTGTACGTGCTGGGGGCGGTTTGTCCGAAAACCGGGAACACCGCCGGTCTGCTGGCGCCGAACCTGAACACGCAGATCGTCAACGCCTTCTTCGATCAACTCTCAAAGGAGATTGCCCCGGACGTGCATGTGGTGCTGATCTGGGATCAAGCCGGCTACCACATCTCCGGCGGGTTGAAGGTGCCGGCGAACGTGACGCTCCTCAACCTTCCACCGCGCTCGCCGGAACTGAACCCGACGGAGAATCTCTGGCACTGGTTCCGCAGCCATTACTGGTCGAACCGAAGCTACGCCAACTACGATGCCCTGCGTGAAGCGGCCTGCGATGCCTGGCAACGATCCTGCCTCGACCCCGAGTTGATCAAAAGCGTCTGTGCAGTGCCCTGGCTTCCAGAGCGCAACTGAAAACTAGAAGCGGTATTACGCGTGAACTGGATCAGCCAGGACCAACGCTGGGAGAGACATTGGGCCAATCGGCCTGCCTGCGTCAAATGAACGCCGCCTAAAGTGACATGGACCCTGCCACTCCATCCGCTGCACGCTATGCATGCCGCACCGCTGGCGCCGCAACGCCAAAGGCCGTTTCGAGGGCTACGCCGAAGCCACCCGCAGGCGCTCCGCCCCCAGGGCCGACCAAGCCGCAAGCCACCCACGCCCAAGGCGGCGAGGACATTGCGAATGCCGCCCGGCATGCCGCCGGGTTCCGCCGTACTCACACGACAGCAGTACCGTTGAACTTCCGGCGGAAGAGACGCCAGCTATGCGTCTCCTATCTGGATCAGGGTGAAGGCACGCTTGCCCCACGGATGGTTGCTCGGGCATTTTCGCAGGGTGTCCATGCGTGACCATAATCACAAGCCCTATGACCGCCTTGATCCCGGCTCCCCACCCCCATCCGGCTAAGAGGTCTTCCACGGATGCACAGGACGCCCCCGTAGCCTTTGAGCCCCCGCAACTCGCCGCTTCGCTGGCGGCGTCTGCTGCAAATCCCCGAGAAAACGGCGTGCCGGTAGCCATACGACATATTCACGTCCGCTTGTGCAAAAGCTCCGACTCACACCGTACTCTCACCGTGGTCACACCGTGCAAAACCCGTTCGCGCAAACCCCGGTCCTGTGGCTCGCCAGTACAGTTGGATTCTTCGGGAACCCGCGCCGCCAGCCCTCAGATCACTCGTTCCGTCACCCGAAGGATTTGCATCTCCCGGCCCGTCGAATCACCCGGGAATTACCGTCGCCCGGTGCTCAAATTCCGTTCCCTGTTCTGTCCTCAAGCTTTTCTTGACACTGAACTTGCAGCCTTTTACGATCGCTTTAACGTCTAAGTTTCCCGCCAGTTTATGGCCAGCTTTCAGCCGTTGCGTGATCACCTTTGGAGGCCACTTAACATGACGCGCCTGCCACGATCTTTGTTCAGCATCGTGTTTGCCTGTTCGTTTTCGGTTCCCATTGCCTGGGGCTCGATGGCCCGCGCCAGGAGGCCGCGCCCCAAGCCGCTTTGTCGGATTCCACGACGAGCGCATCGACGTCGAAAACGCACAACCTGAAGGATGCGGTCGAGGATTTCTGGCATTACGGAAAGATCGCCCGCTACGACCTCGCCAGACAGGCTGCCGGGCAGATTCTCGCTTCCAAGTCCAGGCCCGAACAGGTGCTCAAGGACTTCGAGCAGGTCGCGCAGAGCGCGGGGACGATCTGGATCAATGGATCATCCGATGGCAGGGGGTCAAGGCCCTTGCCCAGCCGGTCGGTCAGATCATGGATTTGATCAACGAGGGCCGGCGCCAGCGCCGGGCCAATCCGACCTACATCGAGGAGAACATCAAGCGCCTGGATCGGCCGGGCCGGCCTTACCACATCGCCGTCACCCAGCTGCGGGACAGCGGCGAACTGGCCGTCCCGATGATGGTCGATTACCTGCGAAATCCCGACAAGTCCCAGTACGACAACGGAATTCGCAACGCATTGAAAGACATCGGCCGGCCGGCACTCAATCCGCTGCTGGCGGCAACCGAGATGAAGAACCAGCAGACGTTGATCGAGATCATCAACGTCATCAGCGACATCGGTTACAACGTCTCGGTGCCTTATCTGGCGCGTCTGGCCAACGGGAGCAACCAACCGGAGGCCGTGCGCTTGCCGCATCCCAGGCGCTGATCCGGATGGGCGTGAGCGATCCTCACTCCATCAATCCCGCCAAAGCCTTCTACCAGCTCTCCGAGAAGTTTTACTACAACAACGCCGATATCTCCGCCGACGTTCGCGATCCCAAGGCCAAGGCGAATATCTGGTACTGGAATGAGAGCACCGGCCTCGAACGCAAGCAGGTTCCCCCGCAGATCTTCAGCGATATCATGGCCATGCGGGCCAGTGAGTATGCCCTGAAGCTCGGTGCCCAGCGCGGCGATGCCCTGAGCCTCTGGCTGGCCGCCAACTACAAGCGCGAGGTCGATCTGCCCCATGGCATGACCGATCCCACCCGCGAAGAAAACCAGCCCAGCACCACTTCTACGGCGTCGATGCCGGGCGCAATACCTCGACAATGCCCTGACCCGCACCCTTCGTGATCAAGACTGGCGCGTGGCGCTGCGCGTCGTTCGCTCGCTCGAGCAGATCATAGGCAACAGCACCCTCGAGGCCAACGTCGCCCCGCTCGTGCAGGCGATGGGGTCGCCCGATCGCCCGGTGCGGTTTGAGGCGGCCTTCTCCGTGGCGGCGGCGGTGCCCGCCAAGCCGTTCTCCGGGCAGGAGCGCGTCGTCCCGCTGCTGGCCGAGGCTCTCGGTCAGACCGGAACCCCCAGTATCGTGGTGGTCCTGCCGTCGCAGGATCAGGTGAACAACATCGTCGAGCAGTTGAAAAAGCAGGGGATGGATGTGGCGGGCGCCACCAACCCGGATGCCGCGGTGGCCGTGGCCGGGCAACTCCCCGCCGTCGATGCACTGGTCGTCTCCGAGCAGCTCGGAGCGGTGCAGGTGGATCGACTTCTGGCGCTGGCGGCGCAGAATCAGCGCCTCGCCGGTGCGGCCAAGATTGTCATCACCCGGACCGCCGCGTCACCCTACGCCGTTCGCGCTGCCACCGATCCCACGCTCACCGTAACCCAGAATGGTGACGCAGAGGGCATCAAGGCAGCCGCCGAAAAGGCCCGCGCCAAGTCCTCGACGCCGATCAACGCCCAGGCCGCCAGGAACTACGCGCTTCGCGACTGCGCAGTTTGATTCACCTCCTGGCCATGAGCAGGAGCGACCTTGATCTCACGCCCGCGAAGGATGCCACGCTGGCCGCCCTGATGGATACCCGCCCCGAGGTGGTCGAGGCGGCGGGCAACGCCCTGGGCTGGCTCAATGCCAACGACGCTCAGGCCTCCCTTCTGACCGTCGCCTCCGGCGAGAAGACCGGCGATGACGTCAAGATCAGCCTCTATCACAGCCTTGCCACCAACGCCAAGAACTTCGGCAACCATCTCACTGCCGACCAGGTCGCCCAGTTGGACAAGATCGTCGCCACCACAACCAAAAATGACGTGAAATCCGCCGCCGCCGAGGCGCGGGGCGCTGAACCTGCCGCCCGATCAAGCCAAGACGCTGATCGTCAAGCAGTCCCGCGTCTAATCGTCCAATACCGGGATCATCAGGAGCGCTTGGCGCAGAGGCGCTTCTTTTTGCGCGACATCATGTCTTGCACTTGTCCCCGGTTCGAGAACAATCCGGCGATTCGACCTGTTCGGCCAGACACGGATGTCCCTGGAACTGTGCATCCTCGCCAGCGGATCCTCGGGAAACTGCACCATCGTGCGCACCCCCGGCGGTGTCTTTCTCATCGATGCCGGCATCGGGCCGCGCATTGCGCGCCAGCGTCTCTCCGGTACCGGTGTGACGCTCGACGAGATTCGTGCCATCTGCCTTACTCACCTGGACTCCGATCACTTTCGCCCGTCGTGGATGCGATTTGTGGCCGAGCGCGAGATCGCCGTTTATTGCGGCACCGCACGCGCCACCGAACTGCGTGAGTGCGTGCGCGGCGTATCAGGACCAGCCAAGCGCACCGGTCGAACGCTTCGGCAAGCTCGTTCGCGGCTTTGGCCCCAGGACGTTCCAGCCCGTGCCAGGCGTCAGCGCGCGTGCCCTGCGGTTCGATCACGATGAAGCCGGATCGCACGGCTTTCTGATCGAGTACCAGGGTGCTCGCCTGGGGTGGGCGACCGATCTGGGGCACGTGCCCGAGCATCTCGTTGAGCAGTTCCATGACGTCGATATCCTCGCGCTCGAAAGCAACTACGATCCCGGCATGCAACTTGCCAGCGCCCGCCCCTGGTTTCTCAAGCAGCGCATCATGGGTGGCGCGGGTCATCTTTCCAACGACCAGGCTTTTGAGGCGATCGGCCGGATCCTTGATCGTGCCGAGAAACGCCAGCGCCGGCTGCCGGCCCACATCGTCCTGCTTCACCGCAGCCGCGAATGCAATTGCCCCAAGCTCGTCCGCCGCCTGTTCGCCAAGGATCGGCGCATGGCCGCACGCCTCACCCTTACCGAGCAATACCGCCGCAGCGAATGGCTGCGCCTGCTCCGCTCCCGCCCGCTGGTCGGCGAGCAGCTCACGCTTGCCTGGTCGTAGGTTTTTGACCTCGACCGTCAGCCGTCCCTCCGCTTAATCTCCGGTTCATGCCGCCGACCCAGGCGATCACCTATCGCAATCCCGTCTATCCCGACTATTTCGCCGATCCATTCGTTCTCAAGCTCGATGACCACTGGTGGGCCTACGGAACCGGGCCCGCCCGCTCCAACGGCTGGCAATTCCCGGTTCTGCGCTCGCACGACCTTGCCCACTGGGAGTACATCGCCCACGCGCTTGCCCCGGCAACGCCGTTTGCTCATTGGGCCCCCGAAGTCGCGCACCGCGACGGCGCGTTCTACCTCTTTTACTCCGCATCCGACGTCGATTCGGATGAGGGTCATCGTCTCCGCGTCGCGACCAGCCAGGATCCCGCTGGCCCATTTTGCGACAGCGGCAGGCTCCTTCTTCCCGATGCCGGCTTTTCGGTCGATCCCCACCCCTTCCGCGATCCCGCCAGCGGCAAATGGTTTCTTTACTTCGCCATGGACTTTATCGAGGACGAGCCCAGCGGAACCGGCTTGGCCGTCGTCGAACTCCATGAGAATCTCATGTCCGTCGCCGGCCAGCCGCGCATCGTCATGCGCACCACCTGTCCCTGGCAGATCTACCAGCGCGACCGCAACTACAAGGGCCGCATCTGGAAGGCCTGGCACTGCCTCGAAGGACCCTTCGTCATCTTTCATGATGGGAGGTATTACTGCCTGTATTCCGCGGGCGCATGGTACAGCGAGCACTACGGCGTCGGTTTTGCTGTCGCCGATCATCCGCTCGGTCCCTGGCGGGATGATTCTGCCTGCCAGGGCCCCGTCGTGCTGAGGACCACGCCCAACGTGCTTGGCCCCGGCCATGCTTCGGTCACCTGCGGCCCCGATGATCGAACCCTCGTCCTGGCCTACCACGCCTGGGACCGCGAACGATCCAAACGCCGCTTTTGCATCGATCCCATCCGCTGGACGCCCCGGGGCCCGCGTTGCGACGGTCCCAGCACCGAGCCGCGAACATTGCCATCCTAGCACGCTTTACTGTCGCGCCGGCCTGACCGCGTCGATCTGCGCTTGCCTGTGCTGCCTTGATTTGCGCCGCCCGCTCGATGATCTCGGCGAGCATCTTCCCGGCAGCCCCGCCTTCGGCGGGCTTGTGTGATTCCCACACCTCGGGCTCCTCCTGCGCGAGGATTTCCGCGAAATCGCCGAACGATGTCACGCTCCGGTCAAACCGTTCGGTCACGTCGACGTCTCCCGCCCATTCATCGCGGTGCTTGATCAGAAGCCACCAGCGCGACGCCTGAACCGCCGAACCCGTCGAGCGACGGCTGGCAAACCCCCGGGTGCGCACCAGCACCCACGACCCCTTGAGCTTCGTCCCCTTGAGCGCGAACTTCAGATCTCCCTTTTCCAGCGCCGCATCGACATCCGGCACCTCCGGCTCCCAGCTTCCCTTGTCCCAGAGCATGACCACCCCCGCGCGTACCCTTCGGGAATCACGCCCTCGAAATCCCCGTAATCGAGCGGGTGGTCCTCCACCCGCATCGCCAGCCGCTTGTCCTTCGGATTGAGGCTCGGCCCCTTCGGAACCGCCCACGAAAGCAGCACGCCCTTATGCTCTAATCGGAAATCGTAGTGGAGGTGCGAAGTCAGGTGCTTCTGCACGCAAAACATCCGCGTAGGCTTCCCGGACGCGCAGCGCGCATCCTCGCGGGCATTCCCCTTAGGCTCAGGTGTGGATTTGAAATTGCGTTTCGCGCGATAGGTCTTGAGCGACCGGGCGGATTTCTTGGCCATGCGCCGATGCTAGCAGGAGCCGCACCCGGCGAGAATCGGCCACGAATCAAGGAGCCTGATCGGCTGTCGAGTTCTGCGTTGTCGGCGCCGTCGTTGGCTCTGTCCCTCCCAGCCGGCCGCGCTCATGCTCAATTGCCTTAAGGTGCTTGTTGACGATCTGCTCGCGATTGCTCTGCTCGCGCGAAAGTTGGTCCTGTTCCTGCGAGATTAGCTTCTGGAACCGTTGAATTCGCGCTTGGTGCTCCTGGATGCCCAGATCGACAAGGTCGCCGAGCTTCGATTTCAGTTTCTCTTCAATCTTGGGCCTATCCGCCGGTGTGGCTGACTTCAGCTCACGGGTCAAGCCAAAGATCTGATCCTCCACTCCCATTCGCTTCAGCCGCACATCGTACATCTCCGGCTCATTGTTCTTGAGGAACTGGAGCATGCGATATCGCCGCGCAATCGTCATTTTGAGCTTTTCCTGCTGCTCGCCGCTCAGATCCTGGTACGCCTGCCACCGCTGTGGCGAATTCTCCTTCATGAACTGCTGAACCTGTCCCCACTCCTCTTCAGAAATGCTCCAGAATGGACGTCCGTCCCCCATACGCTGTCCCCATCCGCGCGGCCGCATCATCGGCTGGCCTGCGCCGCTGCGGTCACCCCGGCCTCCATCCGTCTGGGGCTGCGCCCAGCCCAGTGATGCCATCAGCGCCACCAAAACCGCCGCGAACGTCCATCGCATGGAATTACCTCTCGCCAGTCCGCATAAAGATCTCATCCATTAGCTGGTCGGTCGAGGACGAGGATGACGGCAACGGGCTGCCCGCGTACGCCAGCTGCGCATCGTGCTCTGCGCTTTGCGTCCAATGGTTCTCCAGGTCCTGAGCGATTTGTGACTGCTGCTGCTCCTGCTCCTGCTGAACCTGACCGGCCGCCTGCTGCTGGCCCGCATCGGGGATGTTGCTGGACCAGATCACCACACCAACGATGATCGCGGCCGCGACCCCCGACGCATAGCCCCACCAGGGCACGTGGAACGGGTGCCTGACCGGCCCCGGCGCCGGTGGCTTGCCCACTCGATCCACATGCCACTGCTTCATTGCCCGAGAGGCGCGGCGCACCGCAGTCTCGCAGGACATCGGCAGGGGGGCAGCCGAATCGACCACCGCCAATTCCCCGCAGATCTCCTCGTGCATTCCGCGGAGCTGCTCCAGCTCGGTCGCCAGTGACGCATCGGCATTCAGACGACGGTCGACTTCCGCCCGCTCCTCAAGCGAAAGCTCATCTGCCAGGTAAAGCAGCAGCATTGCCTCGCGATCAAGTTGTTCCAGTAACGATGCCATGGTCGTGACGATCAGTTCTCTTGCATCAATTCCTTCAACTTGAGCATCGCCTTGTGCATCCGTCCCAGGGCGGTGTTCAGCGGGCATCCCAGCAGTTCCGCAATCTCGACGAACTTCAGGTTGCTATAATACCGCAGCATCAAAACCTGCCGCTGGTTCTCCGGAAGCTGCGCGATCGCCCGCGTCAGCTTCTGTTCCTGCTCCGAGCGTTCAAGCCGATGCCCCGCATGGGGACCGGCATCATCCGTGATAAGTTTCAGGCCGTCCTTGGCGTTCTTTTCGCGCCGGAAGAGCGCCAGTGGTCGTTGGCCTTGTTGGTCGCAATACGAAACAACCACGCCTTAAATCCACCGGAGCCGGTGTTGCGATCGAACTTGCCCAGATGGTCCAGGACACTCAGCCACGTTTGCTGGTGTAGCTCCTCGGCGAGGTGATCGCTGGCCGTCAGGCGCTGCAGGTAGCGCATCAGCGGCTGGTAATACCGCTTGACGAGCACCTCACCGGCCGAAGCCGAGCCATCGCGCAAGAGGTCGATCAGTTCCTCATCGCTCGGCGCGACGGCGGCCGGTGAACCACCTGCGCCGCTGGCCGAATTGGCTGAACTCCTGGCCGTCATCATCTAAAACGCTTCCGCGTCCCGTTTATTTCCCGAGCCTATTCCCCCCAACCCGGGAATGCAAAGCGTTTTATCGGACCGCCGGAACACGCGGCTACGGTTCCGTGGCGGGCACTTTCGTTGCCGGACGGCTGGCTGGCATGGGGGCGGCCATCGCCGGAGCGGTCGTGGGGGCCGTGTGCTTGGGCAGCGGCGTGGATGCTTGCGTCGGCATTTCGCTGGCCGGCGGCGCATTAAACCCGAACAGCGGGCCCACATGTCCGTCGTACAGAATCGCGATGCCCCACCACATCTGCAGCCCCACGACGACGATGAGCAGACCTGTCGTCACCAGGGGTACTATCCGCCCCCTTCGCATCCATCTCACGAACATGGCCAGAAGCAATGGCAGCACCACCAGGCACGCCGCCATGATCACGTGCAGCAGCACGCGATGATGATCCGAGTGCCCCAGCACGTCGGCGTTATCGCTCAGAGCCTGACCGGTGAAGGCACTCCCTTCGTTAAACGACCAGTATCCAAAAAACGCCGTCAACAGCGCAAACACCGCCGCCGCAATGAAAAACCACCCCGGGTAAACCTTTGGCGGCAGGCTCTCCGCCGCTGCCCCCGAGGCATCGCGCACCTCGCGGTCCCGCGCCGGATCCTCCGCCAGCGGATCGGCCACCCCAATTCGCTGTTCCAGCGCATCTGCCAGTCCTTCAGGTGCTGCGCCTTCCCACTTGCGCAGCATCATTGCGATTCCGACCAGGATGCACGCAACCATCGCGCCGGCAAGAACCACGTGTACCTGCAATGGCGGCGCATAGTAGTCCAGTCCGCGGTCTTTGAGCGGCGGCGCGCCCAGGTGCTTCTGTGAGACCCCGATGCCCCAGTCATAGACCGCCTCCCCTCCATGAAACGCTCCCAGGCCGATCAGCACGTCCACCGCGATCAGCCCCAGAAAGCAGAACCAGTACAGCTTCCGCCGCCGCGCATCCGGACTGGCGATCCACACCATCACGATCAAGACCGCAATCAGGCTCGCAATCGAGGTGAACCAGATATGGTCCGAAATCAACTCCCACTGCTGCGCGCGCCACGGACTTTCCTGAACCACCTCGCGCGACGGTGTCTCGACCTCCATGTCGCCCGGCGTCACCTCGGCGCGAAAGGCATACAGCCCACTCAGCAGCACCGGCAGCGTCGCGAACGCTCCCAGCCCGATCATCCAGCGCCCCGCCGTGCGCAATCCGCCTTTACGGTTGAAGAGCGTGATCACTTCAATGAACAAGCCAAGCGTCAGCAGGCAGATCGGATAGTGGATGAGAATAACGTGCCAGTTGGGATTAATGAGTTCATCGGACATGTTGCATAGCTCCAGAACCCCCATAGCAGCATATCGGCAGCTTCCGCCGCCTGACTAGCGGCAAATCTCACGCGAAGCCGCGCTTACCCAAAAATAATCGATGCCCGCGCCGGAAGCTCACCGGTAAGTCATGCCGTCAAATCGTGGCGCAACCTGACTAACGTCGAGCAGCGATGCAACATGAATATCGCGCTCATATCCCCGATCCACCAGTTCACGCCCCGAACTGCACCGCCCGAGAAAACTCTCCAGCTGCCCCTCAACGTGTTCGAATGCCGCCAGTGCAACCTCCGCCTCCGGCGACTTTGAGCCACCGAGGTGCCGGATGATCGCCCCGGCGCCCACCAGATCCTCCACGCACGGTCGCAGCGAATGGTCCGGCCAGCGCTCGCCCGCAGGGACAATCAGGATCTTTCCGCCGCCGTCCGCAGCATGCGCCACGGCCGCTGCATTGCGCAGCGATCCTGCCAGCACATATCCCTTCTTTCCCGCCGCCAGCGTCAGCATCGCGCCGTTCGGCGACGGCAGCACCACGCGAACATCGGGCTCGATATGCTCCAGCGAACCCGGCGACAGCGAATACTCCGATCCACTTCCCCGCCCGCCCGCCAGGATCGCGCCGTTCAGCTTCGCGAACTCCTCCGCCGATTCGTCCTTGAAGCGGTAGGGGAGTACCTTCGCTCCACGCCCCACGGCAACGTCCACGCAGGTCGTGAACGACAGCACGTCCACGATGATCACCACGTCGGCGTCCGCGCCCAGCTGGTCCACGCCCTCCGGGCCCCATTCGCACCGCACGTCGAAGCTCGACTGGTCGAAATACACGCTTGGCCTCTCGGGTCCGCCCGGCTCATCAGGATAGCGACACAGCCTACGTCTGTGCCAATCAATTTGCCATCAACAACGCGTCGGCCGCACTTGCCAGCGGACGGTCCAGCCGGGGGGCTTGCCCCGCTCTGCTATAATCCTGCATGAGAAACAGAATTCAACAGCTCATTTCCGATACTGACGTGCGCGCCCCGGCCGTTGCGGTGCACGACCTCGATGACCAGGTCCTCGACGCCTACTCCCAGGCCGTTACCTCCGTCGTCGATCAGGTCGGACCCGCCGTCGTCAACATCCATGTCGCGACAAAGGCCGATCCCAACCATCCCGATCCGCGCCTCCGCCGCGGCGGGCGGGGCTCCGGCTCCGGGTTCATCTTTACCCCCGATGGTTTTGTCCTGACCAATTCGCACGTCGTCCACGGCGCCGACGAGATCGAGGCATCCCTCTCCGATGGCCGCTCCTTCGCCGCCCGCCTCATCGGAGATGATCCTGACACCGATCTGGCGGTCATCCGCATCGATGCCCCGGATCTTGCGCCGGTCCAGTTCGGCAACTCTGCCAGGCTCCGCGTCGGCCAGATTGCCATCGCCATCGGGAATCCCTACGGCTTCCAGGCCACCGTCACCGCCGGCGTCATCAGCGCCATGGGCCGCTCCTTCCGCACCGGAACCGGACGGCTCATCGACAACGTCATCCAGACCGATGCCGCCCTCAACCCCGGCAACTCCGGCGGCCCGCTGGTCAATTCCCGCGCAGAGGTGATCGGCGTCAACACCGCCGTCATCCTGCCCGCCCAGGGAATCTGCTTTGCGATTCCCTCCAACATCGCCCAGCACGTGGCGGTGCACCTGATCACCAAAGGTCACATCAAGCGCAGCCGCATTGGCGTCGCCGGGCAGAACGTGCCCCTGCATCGCCGCATCGTGCGCTACTTCGGCCTGCCCCGCGACTCCGCCGTGCTGGTCACCGGCATCGAGCCCGCCAGCCCCGCCGACCGCGCCGGCGTGCGCGAAGGCGACCTGCTCGTCGCCCTCGACGGCGAACCCCTCGCCGGCATAGACGACCTTCTGCGCCTGCTCACCGGCGACCGCGTCGGCATCGAATCGACCCTCACCCTCATCCGCCGCACCGAAAAGCTGGAGGTCAAGCTGATCCCCGAAGAATCGCGCCCTCAACCCATGAACTAAAAACCCCGATTCTCGATCTGTTGACGAGACGCGACCGTAAGGGAGCGGTCAGTCCCACCGCCGGACATGCGTCGTAATCGCATGCGGTTACGACGCGCCCGGCGCCTCCGCCTGCCGTGCGATCCAGTCCCACTCCACCAGTTTGAATGTTCCGTCGGGAGAAAGCTCATAATTCGCCCCCAGCGGCAGCGGCGCCAAATTCGGCCCATGCCCCACCCCCAGCCCGCGCACAACCGGAATCCCCAGCCGCTTCCCCACCGTCCCGAAGATCTCCTTCAGCGCCGCCTCCTTCTCGAGTTTCGGCCGCAAAGGCTTCCGCTCCTCCGAACCCTCCCGCGCCAAACATTCCTTCGCCTCATCCTCACAGTTTGTGAAATCCCCCAGCACGATCCCCCCCGCCCGCTCCAGCGCCCCGGTCTGCACCAGCTGCGTCACCATCCGATCGATCCGGTACACCGCCTCCCCCACATCCTCCAGGAAGATCAGCCGCCCCCGGGCCGATGCCGCATAGTTCGTCCCGCACAGGCTCGACCACAGCGCCAGATTTCCCCCAATCAACTGCCCCCGAACTGCTTTCTCCGGCCGCCCCGTCACCCACTCCAGCCGCCGTGCCCCCCACGGCGCATCGGCCAAATGCCCCCTCACGAACGACACCATCGCGTCCCACTCGTCCGCCGTCATGGTGCAGAAGTTCGCATCCGCCGGCATCGGCGCATGCAGCGTGCTCCACCCCCAGCGCGTCCGCACGTACTCGTGCAGCACCGTCACATCCGAATACCCCACCAGCAGCTTCTTCGGCGGCACCCCATGCTCCTGCGTCAGGTCATCCAGAAGCGGCAACAGCCGCTGCGCCCCATACCCGCCCCGCGCCATCCAGATCACAAAGAACCGCGGGTCCTTCGCATAAGCATACAGCGCCTCCCGCCCGCTCCTCGTCCGTCCCGGCAAACAGGAAATGCTGCTTGCGAACCTGCTCGTGCGCGAACAACTCAAACCCCGCCTCGCGCAACCGCTGTGCCCCGCGACCGAACTCCACCTGCGGCACCGGGCTCGACGCCGCCACCACCCCGATCGGCATCGCCACCGGCGTTTGAGAAATCAGACGCATCATCCCCGCATTATGTTCCATCCCGCCCGGTAGCGTAACGCCCTCGCCCATCCGGCAGCACGGAAATCCCGCCCCATGCCGTCTCTTCAGGGGCGAGACCTGCGTCGCCCTCTTGCCATCCGCTTCAAGCATGGGCAAGACGACCCTTACGCCCAGCGCTGCCCATCGCGATGCGAAAGCCAGGTGGACCGGATGGGTCTTCCGCACAACAGCGCCAGGCCGGTCCCCGGATGCCGCATGTACTTCCCCGGCCGCCCGCGCCCGGTCAGTGAGAGCCGATACCGGAAGCTGCTCTCCGAACTCGAATCAGCCAGTCAGCGATGGTGGCGGTCCACGCCTGAACGACACCAACAGAGGACATTCCGCTCTCATGTTGCGCCGAAATCGACTCCCGGCCCACACCGTACTCTCACCGTTGTAGTACCGTTGCCTCCCCACACCTCTGCCAACCCCATTTTTGCCCATCCTGACGACCTGGCGGTCCGAACATGACAATTTGACGCACCGGCAAAGCGGCCCAAAGGTGCCCTTTGAGCATCATCGCCGAAACGCCCATTTTCTCCTGAACCCTCTGCCCTCCAATCCGCGCATCGTGCAGCCTTCAGCGATCATCCGCCGCCATCCCGACGGGCATCGCCACCGGCTTCCGGGAAAGCAGATGAGCCATCCGCGCATTATGTTCCCGCCCTTCCCACGCTCCGTAGGGGCGACGCCTGCGTCGCCCTCAGTCCCGAAGCGTCATAGCATGCGGCTTTCTGCTCCACTGGTTGGTTGCGAGGAAGCAGGCCAGGAAGGGCACGCGGGAACGTCTGCTTGGTCTTCCAACGAACAGGGAGCCAGCAGCATGGGCTCTATCGGCTTACGCTGGCCGGGTCGGCGTTGCTGCCGCCTCGTTGAACTGCAGCGGTAACGCTGCCTTGGGTAGACCAGACGTACGCAATTCGCCACGGCAGTAGAAGCATCTCCAGCAAACATAGGCTGCCATCCCACCACATAGATATGCGACGCTATTCCACGGATCCGCAACGGACGAAAATGCAGAAGATCGTGGGAACACAAAATAGTAAAGCACCGAAAAGACCACCCAATTATGAATAAGTTCGAACAACGTCGGCGGCAAGTTGTGTCGTCGTACGCCCAACACGGATTGTAGCCGCAAAACGATTGGCAGGAATATAGGCAGACAGAGCAGATCGTTGAGATAATCATGAACGAGCCAGCCCCCAATGTGATGTGGCTTGAGAACCCATCGGTTCAGCACGTAGAGCAGCATCGAGGCGACGCAGATCGGGTCGTCAATGTATCGAAACGGCCGGTCATGTGTTACGGCGGGCATGGGCGGATGTGGCAGTATATCCGGCATGGCGCATTCCGAAGTTGGAAGTGATTCAATGGCCACTGTGAATGAATTTGAGTTGCGCTGCCGCGAGGGATAGGGCGACGGCACATGAAACCGCCGTGGCCAGTACGAACGTGATCAATGTGTGTGCGACCATTCTTCTGCGAGATGGGAATGGCCGCTTCAGGTATGAGGATGGGTCGTCCAGCAGGAATTTGCGCCCGCAACGGGCACACCGGGAGTCCGTCGACTGATCGAGATTGGCGTAACAGCGTTTGCAGAACTTGGGATGATCAGTTGCTGTGCGAGACATCCGTATGTGGGCTCGACGAAGGCCGTGTAACGGGTTTCGGTGCGGCCGGAACGATTGGGGCCGGGATGCGGCCATCATACCGCGGTGAGTGCACTATCCAACCTTCTATGGGGGGTGAAAACTCGTATTCGAGCACGGCGTGAAGACCGGTCGGAAAGGTGATCGAGGTCGTGTTGAGAATTTCGCCGTTTGCGCCGTTGAAGCCTCGCGGCGTATACTCCGGAGGCAGATCATAGCTGTCCATTGGCAGTTTACCGAAGTCTCGACGGTATGCCTTGATTTCGGCGATGATGGGCACGTAATTGCGGGTGAGTGCCACAAAATCTTCGGGGTCTGGGCTGAAGGGGCTGTGGAACAAGAAAAAATTTGGGCCGATGCGATAAACGATGGCCAGAAAGAGCAAAAGTTGAAGTCCGTACCAGCCGAGGCGATACAGCAACCATCGACGATCTTCCGGTGTGGGGCTGTAGTGCCGTTTTCTCGCCTCGTAGTCGAGCATGGCGCCAATATCTCAGTTTAACTGTGGGGATCTTCAATCACAAACGATCGGGAAAATTACCAAGCGCTGTCAGGACAATGCGATCGATGCGCCGCTCGCGACACGCGATGCCACCTCGACCTCAATCGCATCGGCACCGGTTTCTTGCGCAGCAGATGAGTCATGGATGCATTGGCTTGTCCCATGTGCCACGGAGCCACCATCAATCACATTCTTTCCGTGGTTTCTTATGTCACAAACACCACCCAGCCAGAAGTATTGGGGCAGCAAGAGGAGGATTGATGAAGCCTTGGGTCTGCAGCCGTCGCATGGATCTGACCGCACTTGCAATCACTCTGATCTGCGCCTCGGCGTATGCCCAGCCACCAACCACGTCGCCTGCTTCACCACAGGGCATTCAGGCTATCGTCCTGACTCCGGAGGGAAAGCCGGCCGTTGGCGCCAAAGCCGTCCTGATCCCTGCGGGGCACCGCGCACTCGTAACCAACGGGCGATCGTTTGATAAGGATCCCGCGTACCAGCGATCGACTGCGGATACGGATGGACGAATTCGCTTTCCGGGAATGCCGTCACCGCGTGCGCTCGTGGTGATCGATGCTGCCGGGTATGCACGAGTTGACACGCCTGAACTGCTGCATCTCCAACAGATTCACCTGCAAGGGTGGGCGCACATTCGGGGGCGTGTGATGAGCGGCAACCAACCCGCCGCGGATGTCAAGATCTACACATGTCCTGCGGGCGACGGACCATCCGATGATCCCGTGGAGGCGATTTCGCAGGCCCACGCGGACGCTGATGGACGGTTTGCGATGGACCGCGTGGCGCCGGGAAAGGTCCTGATCGCGCAGCATCATCTGGCATTTCAGGGGCAAGTACATCGGCGGCAGCGACACGCAGCGCCGGCTGCTGATGTTGCGTCCTGGTCAGAGCGCTGGCGTTTCAATTGGCGGAACCGGATGTCCAGTCATCGGGGCGGTGGAGTTGCCGGCACAGATAAGAGGCGATCGAGACTGGGGCTTTGGAGTCGCCAATGTCGTAGCCCAAGTACACGACGTGGCGCCGCCTATGCCGCCGGCCATGCGCGATGCCTCGTTAGTCGAGCGGGAGCAGTGGTACGAGCACTTTGTCACCACCGACGCCGGAAAGAAATACTTGTCGGATCAGTGGGAGCGCATGCTGACGGCGGACAAAACATATCCCGTCGCGATGTCGCCGGATGGTACTTTCCGTATCGAAGACGTTCCCGCCGGCACCTACACCGTCTACATCGACGTGCGTGGCGAGACGAGCCACGACCACCCGGCGGGGAAAGTCATTGCCCGAGGCCAGGCGGACTTCACTGTGCCCGAGATTCCCGGCGGTCGAAGCGATAGGCCGCTGAGAATCGCGACGGTGCCGATCAAGGTGCTGCCCCATGTGCCGTCGGTCGGAGAGATGGCCCCGGACTTCTCCGTCAAGACGCTGGCGGGAAAGCCGCTGTCCCTGTCACAGTATCGGGGAAAGTACGTTCTGCTGGAATTCTGGGCGAGTTGGTGTGCGAGTTGCGTTGGGGCCACGGCACCGCTCGAAGAGGTTTACAGGAAGTACGCATCGTCCGGAAGGATCGTCATGATCAGCTTAAGCGGTGACGACCTGCCTTATGCGCCGAGCGAATTCGTTCGCAAGCACCACCTGGCCTGGGCGCAAGGGTTCATCGGCCCGGATAGTCCGGTTGGCAAGGAATACGGCATCGAGGGGATCCCATCATTCTGGATCATCGGCCCCGACGGTCGGATCATCGCCAAACCGTACTACGACACCAACGTGGTGGCGGCAGTTTCCACCGCGCTGGGCGATACCCACGCGCACTCGAATCAACACTGAGACGCCAAGGGGCCTGCCCGCAGCGCGAGCCTCAAGGAAAAGAGGTGTGTTTTCTGATGTCACGGATACTATGGGTCTGGCAATGTTGGGGCAGAAAAAGGAGGATTGATGAAGCCTTGGGTCTGCAGCAGTCGCATGGATCTGACCGCACTTGCAATTGCTCTGATATGCGCCTCGGCGTATGCCCAACTGCCAACCACCGCACCTGATTCACCAAAGAGCGTTCAGGCTATCGTCCTGACGCCGGAGGGAAAGCCTGCTATAGGCGCGCAGGCCGTCCTGGTGCCGGCGGGCCATTGGCTGTCGGTGATCAACGGGCGGTCTTTCGACAATGATCCCGCCTACCAGCGCTCGACTGCGGATACGGATGGACGCGTTCACTTTCCGGGGATGCAGTCGCCACGCGTCCTGGTGGTGATCGACGCGTCGGGATACGCACAAGTTGATCCGCCGGAACTACTGCATCTCCAACAGATCCACCTGCAAGCCTGGGCGCATATTCACGGGCGTGTAAGGATCGGAAACCAACCCGTGGCGAACGCACAGATTACCGCAAATCCCCCGCTGGAAGCCTTGGATTCCGTGGAGCCCTATTCACTGGTCCACACGGACGCTGAGGGACGGTTTGCGATGGATCGCGTGCCGGCGGGGAAGCTCGTAGTTGCGCAGTTGGTCAAGTGGTACTTCCGGGGCAAGCCCATCGCTGGTGGCACCATGCGGCGTCACGTGTTGATGTTGCGCGCCGGTCAGAGCACCCAGGTTTCTATCGGCGGGACCGGACGTCCCGTCGTCGGGGCGGTAGAGCTGCCGGCACAGCTTAAAGGGAATCACGACTGGGGATTCGGAACTGCCCAAGTAAAGGCCAAGGTAGATGTGCCGCTGCCCATGCCACCGGCATTGCGCAACGACTCCCTGGTCGAGCGGGAGAAGTGGTATGCGCACTTCGTCACCACGGACGCCGGAAAGAAGTACCTGTCGGATCAAGAGGATCGGGGGTTGGCTGTACAAATCTATCCCGTCGAGATGGCGCCGGATGGCACCTTCCGTATCCAGGATGTTCCCGCCGGCGCGTACACAATCGACATTGACGTTCGTGGCGAGGCGAGTGGTGACCACCCCGCGGGAAAACTCATTGCCCAGGGCCAGGCGGACTTCACCGTGCCCGAAATTCCCGGAGGTCGGAGCAATGAGCCGTTGAGAATCGCGCCCGTGCCGATCAAGATGCGGCCCCACCACGTCCCGTCGGTCGGAGAGATGGCACCGGACTTCTCGATCAAGACGCTGGCCGGAAAGCCACTCTCCCTTTTGCAATATCGCGGGAAGTACGTTCTGCTGGAATTCTGGGCGACGTGGTGTGGAAGCTGCACCGCAGCAACGCCGCGGCTTCAGGATGTTTACACGCGTTACGGCCGCTCGGGACGAGTCGCAATGATCAGTTTAAGCGAGGACAAGCTGCCTTACGCGCCAAGCGAGTACGTTCACAAACACCACCTCACTTGGACGCAAGGATTCATCGGCCCCGACAGTTTGACTGACAAGCAGTACGGGATCGAGTGGATCCCATCATTCTGGATCATCGGCCCCGACGGCCGGATCATCGCCAAGCCCCGCTACGATGCCGACCTGACAGCGGCAGTTTCCGCCGCGTTGGATAGCACCCACGCAAGTAAGCCCTGAAGTACACAAGCGGGTAGGGAGACATCAAGAATTCAGCAGACTCGCCCGATCATCCGATGGAGCGGAGGGGGGGCTGGGACATAAGGCATATCTGAAGCCACGGATGTAATCAGCCTTCCCATTCTCGCCGGTGGCGCCGACGATGCCGTGGCAGCTTTGGGCTAAAGCTTCGACGACGCCCGGCTACTCCGGCAGTTCACATTGCCCAATGGTTCACCGGGTAAGCCAGGTTCCCTGCTAAGCTGACACGTGGCCCACACGCTGACCGCACCAACCTGCTGACACCGCCAAAGCGCTTCCTGCTTCATCCTTCATCCATGCTCCCCATCGCCCACTCCATCCTCCATCCTCCCTTCGCACCACAGGGCCTTCGCGACCTCTCCCGATCGGGTGCCCCAACGCCCCCTCCTCTTAAACTCCGCCTCCTTCGGCGATATCCTTGCCCGGCCGCACACGAAAGGACCGCTCCGATGACCCGAATCCTGTGCACCGTCGCCATCGCCTGCGCCGCCGCGTTTCTCGCGGGCTGCGCATGCTCCCACCCCAAAGTCGGCCAGCGCCTTCCACGCAAAGGCGACGAAATCATGGTCTGCGGCCAGCTCTACCACACCGGCGCCCCCGTGGTCCTCTGGACCGATCCCGGCGGCTACGACGCCTACCGCACCGAGCGCCGCTTTACCCCCTGGGACAAGGCCTCCTACGCCGACACCATCGCCGAAGACCACAACGCCCGCGGCCGCGTCCATTCCCCCAATCGCTACAACCTTCGCTTCGACCCCGATGCGCCCGGCGCGACGACGCAAAGCTCCCTCACACCCGATCAGCTCGAAGAGGTCCGCGGCGGCGGCTGGCCGCTTTCCCTGCTGCAGCAGAAGGTCGATCAGTTCGTCTTCCACTACGACGTTGCCGGCACCAGCAAGAACTGCTTTGCCGTCCTGCAGGATTACCGCGGCCTGAGCGTCCACTTCATGCTCGACCTGGATGGCACCATCTATCAGACGCTGGATGTGAAGGAGCGCGCCTGGCAGGCCACCAAGGCCAACAGCCGCTCCATCGGCATCGAGATCGCCAACATCGGCGCCTATCCCGCCGATAACCCCCGCGCCCAGAAGACCCTCGATCAGTGGTATCGCAAGGGGCCCGACGGCCAGACCCGGATCGTCTTCCCCGGCGGAAAGAAGATGGAGCAATGGATTCGCACGCCCGACTTCGTCGCCCACCCCGCACGCAACGATGCCGTCGTGGGCAAGATCCAGCACAAAGAGTACCGGATGTACGACCTCACGCCCCAGCAGTACGATTCGCTGATCAAGCTGACCGCCACGCTCTGCACCATCCTGCCCCGCATCAAATGCGATTATCCCCGCGATGCCCATGGCAAGCTGATCACCCACGTCCTGAGCGACCAGCAGTACGAGAACTTCCACGGCCTGCTCGGCCACTACCACATTCAGCCCGAAAAAGAGGACCCCGGCCCCGCATTCCAGTGGGATAAGATCGTCAACGGCGCCCGCAGGCTGATGGGCAAAAAGCCCCTGCCCCCGGGCGACATCATCAACAACCCCGCCGCCCGCGAGAACATCGCCTCGGCCGCGCGGTAGATCCGCGCAGGACCAAAAAGAGACGCTATGCTGCGACGACTGATCCTGCCGCTGTTCGTGATGTTCTTTCTCGCAGGAGCCCCGCGCGCCGCGCAAGCCTTCCCCACAACCCATCCCTACCCCGGCATCGTTTATCGCCACGAATCGCGCAGCAACCCGCCGGAACAGATCTACATTGCCCGGATCGATCTTGCCAATCCGAGCGTCCAGGTCCGCGTCTCTCGCGGCGGACCCGACCCCGACGGCAGCGGTCCCTGGCAGACGACCCTGATGCGCCCGACGCAGATCGCCGAGCGCGAGGCCTTCGATCTCGTCATCAACGGCGACTTCTTCCGCCACCAGTCCGGCAAGGACGCCGAAGGATTAGCGGCCCTGAAGGAATTCCGCGCTGGCGATCCCGCCGCCGTCATCGGCCCCGCCGAAACCGATGGCACCGTCTGGGCTCTCTGCGGCAAATCCCCGCGCCCGGCGCTCATTCTCGATTCCACGGGCCACGCCCGCATCGCTGCCATCAAGAAGCCGCCGCCCGAGGCGTTCCAGGTCATCGCCGGCTCGACCATCCTCGTCAGCCACGGCCGCAACGTCGCTCCAGCGCCGTCATCTCTTTTCGCACGCGTCAATCCCCGAACCGCCGTCGGAATCCGCGACGGCGGCAGGACGCTCATCCTCGTCGTGGTCGATGGCCGCGACCCCGCCAACTCGCTTGGAATGTCGTTAAAAGATCTCGCGGACGTGATGCTCAGTCTCGGCGCCGAGGACGCCATCAATCTCGACGGCGGCGGGTCCTCCACCATGGCCATCCGCAACCCCGGCACTCATGCTCTGCTGACGCTCAACCACCCCTCTGACGGCACCGAGCGACCCGTGGCCGACGTGCTGGGCATCCGCATCACGCCACCCACCGCGCCGAATCGGCCATCAACGGCCGCGTCTCCGCCGCCGAAGCAGCAGCAACCCGCTTCCCAATAGTCCGAGCGTCGCCGGCTCCGGTACGGCATTGACCGCCAGCGGGTTGCCCACACCCATGCCCAGGTTCGCGTCAACCGCGCTGTAGTCGTCGCCGGTAATGGCGTTGTCGAAGTTGGTGTCGCCGTAAAGAATCGCCACCCCGGGATTGAGATTGGTCGCGCCCAGCGACGCATCAATTGCGCTGTAGTCGTCGCCGGTCACCTGCCCGTCGAGATTCGTGTCGCCGAAATAGGTGTATTTCCCCAGGACGCTTTGGGCCGGAACGGTATTGCCGCTTCCCATCGGCCACTCCGTCTTGCCGACCAGCGCGTTGTCGAACAGCAGGAGGATGGTCTTTCCACCCGCGTTCTGGCTGGTCGTGGAGATGATGCCTGTCTTGAACGGATTGAAAGTCGATGAGTAGCCGTTCAACACCCAATTCTGGACCTGCGTGAAAGGCGAGGCGCCGGAATACTCCACGATCAGATCGTTATCGTTCAGGTTCAGCTTCCCGTTGCCGGTGATCGCCAGCGACGCCGTCTGGAGATAGGTCGATCCGCTGGCGGGCATCACGACCGTTCCGCTGGCGATGGAAAGGCCGTTTAAGTGCTGAGTCGTATTCAGGGTCAGGCTGGTGGAGGTCGTCAGGCTCACCGATAGATTGTGCCCGCCCGCCCCGGCGTCCGAGTTCAGTAGCACCGCTCCGCCCAGGAGCGTGAGGCTTGCTCCCGCCCCGTGCGTTTGCGGGCCATTGAAATAAAGAATTCCCGTTCCAGTCTTGGTAATCGCCTTGCCCGCGCTGTTGTCGATGGCCCCGGCGAATGTTAGGTTTGTCGAGGTCGAAACGTTCATTGAAAGCGGATCAACCAGCTGCACCGGCGCCGAAATCACGGCATTGCCGCTGGTCACCGTAACCGGCGCGGCAGAACCGTTGTTCTGGAAGATCATCGACCCGCCCGACCCCTGCGAGATGGTGTAGGTGTGAGCGCTGTTGAAGGTCAGCGTGCCGACCGTCTTGGAGCCATCGAGAGTCAGCGTGCGATCGGCTGTGATGGTCTTGTAGAAGTTGACCACCGAGCCGTTGGCGTTGGGGACGCCGCCAATCCAGTTAAGTTGCTCAGACCAGCTCAGCGGCACCGGTGTCGCCGCGTCGCCGATGGTGTAGGCAGCGTCCGCAAGCCACTGCGGCGCCTGACCCGCCATCACCAGCCTTGTGCGATACCATAATTCGTGCTGGATCAGCTCAGTGGTCGTGACCCCCATGTTGTTGCCGACAAAGTTGTAGGCAAGAAATCCGGGGTAGTTGCAGTTGTAGATCGCGTCCTGACGGATCTGGATCACCATGTCCCAGTCGCTGGCGGAGAGCCCGGCTCGGCCATAGCCTGTTCCGCTCGTGGTATTGGCAAAGTCTTCGCCAAGAAACAGCCGCGAGGCAGCCACGCCAAGATTACCGTAGGAAGTCTTGGACGATGCATACCTGCCTGCGCCCATGCCTCACGGGAAGCGTAGTCCGTCCCGCTGTTCATCACCTGTTCGCCGGAGAGATAGTTCTCGATCCCAATATAGGATTTGGCCGCCAGCGCCTGCCAATCGCTGGCGTGGTTGGCGGGGTTCGAGAACGGAGCGTAGGTGACCACAGAGTAGCCATAGGTGTCGTGCAGTGCCGTGACCGTGGCGACTACCCAATTGCGGTAATCGGTCCCTTTTTGCGTGTTGTCCGGCCAGACGCTGGCCGAAAGCTCGTTGAGGACCAGCCAGGTTGGTTTGGGACCGTTGCTTGTCGAATTATTCGTTGTGTACGTATTGATGGCTTGCGCTTCGGCGGCGGCATCAAGGCCACCCGCGCTGTTGTATTGCGTGTTGTAGTCCGCCAGAAAGTTGTTGTAGAACTCGGCGAGATTGTTGTTGTTGGCGACCATCTCCGGACGGTGCGTGTCCGTCGAAGTCATCATGTACTGGCCATTGACGCTCGCATAGTTCAGAACGTCAAACTGGCTCTGTCCGAAGCCACCCCCGAAAGACGTATAGTCGAAGTGCTGCACGGTGGCGCGCGCAGTACCCGGAAGCGCAATCGCAGGAACCGCGACCGCGGCTGCGGCAATGAGCATGTTGCGGATATCCCCACGGCCGGCACGCTGGTCGGTTCGAAGACGTTTCACGAAGATGCTCCACGTGTAGGGAAAATCAGACTTCCTTCGGCGGATCAAACATCGAAACGGCAGACGGGCGCACATCGGGGAGGGACACCGCTCTGAGCGCGGAACACAACTTTTTCGGCAACCTAGCGATTAATAACAGGTTAACCCTCTATTGCGACACGGTCAACCTGAACCTGCCGCAACCGCTGGGAAAACAGCGGCGTATGGGAAGATCAGGCAATCTGACCGGTTCACGCCGGGCTGCGGTATAACCTCGTTCATGATGAACCAATCAGAACGTCAATATTGTTCCCGATATCCAGGCCCTGGCCCAGCAGGCGGCGGAGCAAATCGTTGCCGCCGCCGTGGCTGCCATCGCGCATTCCGGCCGTTTCTCCCTGACGCTCTCCGGCGGTTCGACCCCCAGGACGCTCTACGAACTGCTCGCCGGTGAGGTCTATCGTCGGCGTATCGATTGGCCACGCGTCGAGATCTTCTTCGGCGACGAACGCACCGTCCCGCCCGATTCTCCCGAGAGCAATTTCCACATGGCGAACCTCGCCTTGCTCAGCAAAGTGCCGATTCCGCCTCAGAACATCCATCGCATGCGTGGGGAGATCGATCCCAATCAAGCTGCCCTCGAGTACGGCCGGCTGCTCAAGGAGCGCTTCGGTGAGACCGGCGGCCCTGACCTGACCCTTCTGGGCATGGGCGATGATGGGCACACCGCCTCCCTCTTTCCGGGCACCAGGGCCCTTGCCGAAACTCACCACCGATGCGTCGCCAATTTCGTGCCCAGGCTGGACACGTGGCGTATCACCATGAGCTGCGCCCTTCCTCAACCGCTCCAAGCTGATTCTGATTCTCGTCAGTGGTCCCGGCAAAACGCCCGTGCTCAAGCGAGTTCTGCACGAGCAGGGGGCCGGATTTCCCATCCAAATGATCAAGCCTCAATCCGGCAAACTCATCTGGATGGTGGACCGCACAGCCGCGGGAGAATGATCCATGGTCAGATTCTGCCCTTTACTCGCCTTGGCAATGAATGGGGGGCTACTATTCTGATTGTCCGAAGTGGCCCGCGCAAGCGGAGCGGGCTTGTCGATATTAAGGGAAGGAAGGATCCCACCAGGCCATGCAGGAATCCAGCACCAAGAAGATCTACGACGTCCAATCTGTGTTCTATGACGTGACGTTCGGTCGGCTGGTCCGCCGCCGGATCGAAGCGCGATACGTCACATGAACATCGGCGACGATGATCGCGTTCTGGACCTGGGCATCGGTACCGGGGCATCCCTGAACTACTATCCCAAGCGCGGACGCATTTTCGGCGTGGACTTGTCCAACGGCATGCTCCGACAGTGTCGTAAGAAGATGCGCGAGATGGGCTTGCGGCACGCATCGGTCTTCCAGGGCAACCGCGCTGCAATTGCCTTTCGCCGACGACACCTTCGATCGCATCTTCATCAGCCACGTGATCAGCGTCGTCAGTGACCCCTGCCAGTTGGTCAAGGAGGCCCAGCGCGTCGCCAAGCCTGACGCCCGTATCGTCATCGTCAACCATTTCCAGTCCACGAACCGCCTTATCGCGATGGTGGAGAAGTGGCTGTGTCCGCTCTGTACCAAGCTTGGCTGGAGGTCGGATCTTGCTCTTCAGGACCTGATTCGCCGCACCGGCGTCGAGATCGACTACCGCTACAAGCTAGAGAGCATCGATCTCTGGGAGACCGTCGTGATCAGCAACAACAAGTCCGCTTTGAGTGCCTGCGACGCCCGCACTCTCGCCGCCTGATGGGTAATCGTTACTGAATTGGTGCTATGGCCCCGTCGTGCTGTGTGCCCGTGTGGAAGGGCGCGTTGTTGGCCGCAGGGGAATCGTCGTAGGCCGGCGTGTGTACTCGCTCGATCGCAGATTCGGCTCCATCGATTCCGCACGCTTTAGCAGTGCCTCGGGATTGACCTGCGTCGGCTTGAGCGGCCGCATCGTGTAGCTGAGAAACTGATGGTCGTGCAGGCGCAGCGGCGACAATCTCCGCCAATAGATCGAACGGCACCCACTGCCACCACGGCGCTATCACCGGGCCGCGAGCCTTGAGCGTCTCGTACCCCTCTTTTCGCAGTTCGACGTCATACGTTCCATACCAGACGAAATCGTGCGTGAACGGCGTGCGCCCCACCTCGGTCCCGTTCAGATAGAGCCGCGCCTCCGGCGGATCCGAGCGAACGGTCAGCGTGCGCTCCACGCAACTGGACAGCCCGATCAGCAACAGCGCAATCAGAATCTCTCGACCTTGCATCCGTCTCCTGCCGAACGAGCGGCAGTATAAGGACGCACCCCACACCGGCAAGCAATGCGGCTGAAGTCAACGGAGCATCAAGCGGGCCGGCACGCTTCAGTGTGAACTCGGCTTATGCCCACTGCTTCCCAAGTTGCTCAAGACCGGCGGCTTTGAGGTCCGAAGGAAGCATCATGGTGCGAATCTCGACGTTGGCATTGAAGGTGAGGAACCACGGCTCGGCCACTGCCGGAATCTTCGATGCATCCGCCCAGGGCTTTCGCATTTGATGTTTGGCGCACGTTAGGTATTGCGCGATCGGTCCGGTGTCGATAGCCTCACACTTCGGTCGCGAAGCTTCGCAGCAAATTAAGTTCTCACTTATAAAAGGAGCTTGCGCATGGACGCCCAAGCGACCGCACCTTTACTGCGCTTTTTCCGAAGCATCGTCGATCCGCGTGCCGCCAACGTCCGGCACCTGCTGAGCGACATTTTGAGCATCGCGATCCTGGCGGTGTTGTGCGGGGCCGAAGGGTGGGAGATGGTCGAGGCCTGGGGCTGCGGCAACCTCGAGTGGCTGGCGACGTTTCTGGAACTGCCCCACGGCATCCCCTCGCACGATACCTTCGACCGCGTCTTTGCCCTGCTCAACCCGCTGGCGTTTGAGCGGTGCTTCATGGATTGGACGGCGGCGTTGGTGCAAGGCAGCAGGGGCTTGCTGGTCGCCGTAGACGGTAAGACACTGCGGCGGAGTTGGAAACACGCCTGGAGCAAGACGCCGGTGCACCTGGTCAGCGCCTTTGCCACGCAGAACCAGTTGGTGCTGGGACAAGTGGCCACCGACGCCAAGAGCAACGAGATCACCGCCATCCCTCAATTGCTGGCGATGCTGGACCTGGCCGGGGCAACGGTGACGATCGATGCCATGGGGTGCCAGCGTGAGATTGCGCAACAAATCAGGAATCAGCAAGCCCATTACATCCTGGCGGTGAAAGAGAATCAGCCAACGCTGTGCCGGAAGGTCAAGACGCTGCTGGACGAGGCGATCCTGAACAACTTTGCGCACATGTCTCACGGCTATTGCGAGCAGACCAACAGCGGCCACGGCCGGATCGAGAAGCGGCGGGTATGGGTCAGTGATGAAGTGAAGTGGCTGGGTTCGGAGTTGCTGGCGGCCTGGCCGGATCTGGCGTCGCTGGTCGTCGTCGAGTCCACGCGGCAGGATCTGGGCGACACCAGCGGTAAGGTGAGCGTCGAACGACGTTACTACATTTCCAGCCACGGTGGCACCGACGCCGCGATGCATGCCGCCGCCATCCGCGGGCACTGGGGCGTGGAGAACGGGCTGCACTATGTGCTGGACGTGAGCCTGAACGAGGACCCGTGTCGCTTGCGTGTCAAACACGGGGCGGAAAACTTTTCACGCTTACGCCGCATCGCCTTGAACAAACTCAAACGCTGGGAGATCCGCAAGGAGAACGGAAAAGTCATGAAGGCGAGCCTGCGGCTGAAGCAAAAATCCTGCGGCTGGAGTCGTAAGTTCTTAATCGAAGCGCTCTTGGCTTAAATGCGAAAGCCCTGTGCATCCGCCAGATCGACTACGATCACGGCGGCACGCTGCCCGTTATGCTCGGTAAAGTACACCGCTTCCGGTTTAATCGCCTCGAGGATGCGATTGAGCTTTGTGCCGGCCGACCCGTCCTTGACGGCGGCATTGAACTCACGGTGCGGAATTCTGACATTGAGAAGAACGCGCATGGCAAACTCCTTTCGATATGAACCTGATTCGAGGCCGCTGTCCCCCCGGGGAATGCAGAAAGTCTACGGCGGCGAACTTTCAAAAACCAATGAGAATTATTCCAGGGCCTCGCGGAGCAGGCCCGCCACGCGCGGCGAGCCAAGCTCGCGCTTGCCAAAACCCCGAAGCGCACCTGCGGCAACGGCTTTCTGCTGAGCTTCAGCGTAATTGCTCACCAGCATCATCTTCGTGTTGGGGTATTTCGGCCGCAGGCGCTTGATCAGCTCAACCCCAAGCTCATCCGCGAATCCATAGGTTAACTCGCGATTGACCAGCAGCAGGTCCACGCCTTCATCCAATGACCGCTTCAACTCCGTTTCGTCATCTGCCGATACCACGTCCGCCTGTGGATCGGCACGTTTTACCGTGATTCGCAAATACGTGTTGTCTGCTCCGCAGTGACCCACCAGCGCGATCGTCTTCATGCTCAAAGGCTCCATATTCTTTCTGGCAATCATAGGCCCGGTGGACGACTGGCTCCTCGCCTGCTTCAATGCCTCCTATGGCCGAGCCGCAAGACATCTACCGATCGCTCATCAAATCCGTCCGCGAGATCGCGCTGCTGAGTTCCACGAGTTCCCTGCTCGGCTGGGACGAGCGGACGCAAATGCCTCCCGACGGCGCCGAACACCGCGCTAACCAGTCCTCCTTGATCGCCCGCATGTGCCACGAGCAGTTCACCGCTCCCGAGGTTGGCCGGCAGATTGGAGAGATCGAGCAGTCGTCCCTTGTCCAGGATGCTGATTCTGATGAGGCGACCAACATCCGCGAGCTGCGCCGCGACTACGACCGGAAGACCAAAGTTCCCGCCTCGCTTGTTGAGGAACTGGCGCGCATCGAGGTGCTCAGCCAGGCCGCGTGGGTCGAAGCCCGCAAGCAGTCGAACTTCTCCAGATTCCAGCCTTGGCTCCAGAAGATCGTCGCGCTCAAGACGCAGGAGGCCCAGTGCATCGGCTGCGAAGGCTCGCCCTACAACGCGCTGCTCGACGAATACGAACCCCGCGAGCGGGTGTCCCAGCTCAATGAAGTATTCGCGGCACTTCGCCAACCTCTGATCAACCTGATCCGGCAGATCGGCGAGTCACCGCGAAAAGCACCCGTCCAGATCCTTCATCGCCACTTCCCGATTCCCCTCCAGGAGCGCTTTACCCGCGAAGTCGCCGAGCGGATCGGCTTTGGCTTCAACTGGGGCCGCATCGACATCTCCGTCCACCCGTTCTGTTCCACCATCGGACCGGGCGACACCCGCATCACCACGCGCTATAACTCGCGCGATTTCGGCGACGCGTTCTTCAGCGTCATGCACGAAGTCGGCCATGCCCTCTACGGCCAGGGCCTGCCGCGTGAGCACTGGGGCACGCCCCGCGGGCGCTACATTTCGCTCGGTATTCACGAATCGCAGTCCCGTCTCTGGGAAAACTTCGTCGCTCGAAGTCGAAGCTTCTGGTCGTTCTTCCTCCCGCGGGTGGAAGAAACGTTCGGCGTTCTTTCCGATGTCTCGCTTGATCAATGGTATTTTGCCGTCAACAACGTCCGCCCCGGCTTCATCCGCACCGAGTCGGACGAGACGACCTACAACCTGCACATCCTTCTGCGCTTCGAGCTGGAGCAGGCCATGCTCACGGGCGATCTCGCTGTCGCAGACATCCCCTCGGCGTGGAACCAGAAGATGAAAACCTACCTGGGCCTCACGCCCCCGGATGATGCCCAGGGCTGCCTCCAGGACATTCACTGGTCCATCGCGTCTCTCGGATACTTCCCCACCTACACGCTCGGCAATCTCTACGCCGCCCAGTTCTTCGAGCAGGCCAGGAAAGACCTAGGCGATCTCGATGCCATGTTCGCCGCCGGTGATTTTGCGCCGCTTCTGAAATGGCTGCGAGAGAAGATTCACCGCCACGGCCGCCGCTACACGGCCCGCGACCTGGTCCGGCGCGTCACGGGCAAACCGCTGTCAGCCGAGCCCTTGCTCAAGCACCTGAAAGCCAGGGCATCGGATCTTTACGGCGTCTGATCACGCCGCCTTCTTGTGCTGTCCTTCAACCGGCTGGCTCGTGGCCGTGCCGGTGCGCTTGGCCGGCATCGGAATGACCTCGACTTTGCCCAGCTTCTCCAGTTGCGGCTTTACCGCCGCCGCCGGCGCCACCACGACGATGGTCATGGCTCCATCGTTGACATACTTCTGCATCACCTGCCGCACCTGCTCCTTGGAAACTCCGTCGATGCGTTTGGGATAGTTATCGTAGTAGTCAATGGGATAGCCGTTGAGGATGCCCTCGACGCGGTAGCCTGCCTGCTGGCCGATTGTCTGCATGCCCATGACCATTCCACCAGAGACGCGCGAGCGCGCTTCGTCGATCTGCTGATCGCTGATCTGCCCGTCGCGGATCTCCTGCATCACCTTGAACATCGCCTCGATGGCCGGTGCCGCGTTCTCCGTCTTCGTATCGACGCTGGCCTCGAAGACGCCCGCCTCGCGGTTGGGCGAGAAATACGCGCGGCAATCGTAGCACAATCCCTTTCGGGCCCGGACGTATTCCATCAGCGGCCCGGCGATCCCGCTGCCGTTGAGCACCTGGTTTGCCACCGACCCGGCGAACTTCACCGGCGAATGAATGTCATACGCCGGTATCGCCATGCGCACCGTCGCGCCTGCGCCCTCGGGCCGATCCACCAGGATGATCCGGCGCGTTGTGGGCTGCTTCGGCAGCTCATATTGCACCGCCGGCAAATCGCCTGCCTTCCACCCATCCAACAGCTTGTGTGCCAATGCCTGTCCGCGCTCCACGCTTACGTCGCCGCTGATCACGAAAACCGCATCGTTTGGCCGGTAGAACGTCTTGTAAAACTCTTTGAACGTCATCCAGCGTGATCCGCGCTACGCTCTCGGGTGTCGAATACCGCCCGAGAACCGAATCGCCATAGATCGCGTGCGTCAACTCGTTGCCCGCGACCGTTCCGGGGCTCTCCTGCGACAGCCGCAGCGAATCGATCGACTGCGCCTTGAGCTTGGCAAACTGATCGGCCGGGAAGGTCGGTTGGTGCAGAATCTGTCCCGAGCGCTCGATCGCATGGTCGAGCTGATCGGTCGTACATGAACCATGCAGGCGCGTGTAATCGCCCCCATCGCCCACGGTGATCGTAATCCCCCGCGAATCCAGATCCTGCGTCAGCTCGTCGAAGTCCATTCCAGTCACACCCCGGCGGACCATCTCATCCGTCAGCCACGCCGTGCCTTCCTTCCCCGCCGGGTCGCTCTGCGAGCCGCGGCGCATCGTCAGCGACCAGCTCACCAGCGGCAGCCGCCGATCTGGCATGACGATCACCTTCACGCCATCGATCTCGCTCTCAGTGCCTTTCTCGAATTTCGGATTCGTCCGCGCCGATGCGGTAGGGGGTGTGGTGGGATACCCGGCCGGGAATTCAACCTTCCGCGGCGCGACGGGCTCCGTCGCCGCCGCAACGGGCGCAGTCTTCAGCGCCTCGGCGGTCTGATTCGCTGCTGCCTTGTCCGCGGCTGCCAGCATGCTGGGTTGAACTTCCAGCGATGTCGCCTCCTGCGGCGAGAGATACTTCTGTGCCACCCGCTTGATATCCTCAAGCGTCACCGCATCGACCTTCTGCATCTCATCGTTCACCGCATTGGCGTCGCCGCCCAGCACGGCTTCGTCCGCGATTTGCGATGCCAGGTCATCGGCCGTCTTTCGCCCCTCGATCAGCGCGATCCGCGCCTGGTTCTTCGCCTTCTCCAGCTCCTCCGCACTTACGCCATTCTTCACCACATCATCGATCATCCCCACGAGCATTTCATGCACTTTCCTGGGGTCTTTCCCATGCATCACGATCGCGCCCACCCCGAAAACCCCGCCGTCCTCCAGCTGCTCGTCGAGTGCATATGCATCGACCGCCATCGGCGTCTTCCCGTTGACCAGTAACTGCCGCACCCGGCTCGAATCCCCGGTGCCCAGAATCGTCGAGAGCAGGTCCATCGCATAGCGATCGGCAGACCGATAGGGCGGCAGCTTGTACGCCATCACCACCGCATCAAGCGGCACCGCTTCATTAATCGTAGCCTCCCGCGCCTTGGTCTGCTTCGGTTCTGCGGGAATCTCCCGCTCGATCTTCGCTCCCTCCGGAATCCAGGCGAAATACTTGTGCACTTCCTCCTTGGCCTGCTGCGGATCGAAATCACCTGCGATAATCAGCGTCGCATTGTTCGGCACGTAATACTTGTTGAAGAACTTCTGAAGCTCGCTCGAAGGTGCCTGCCGCAAATCATCCATGTCTCCGATCGGCGTCCAGCGGTAGCTATGCTTCACGAAGACCCGCTTCATGAGTTGCTCGAACAGATCGCCGTACGGACGGTTCATCCTCATCCGCCATTCCTCGGCCACCACGTTTCGCTCGGTCTTGTAGATCTGGTCAGAAACCTTGAAGCTCGACATCCGGTCCGCTTCCAGCCAGAGCGCCATCGGCAGGTACTGCGACGGCAGCGTATCGACATACTGCGTGGTGTCGAAGCCCGTGAAGGCATTGCAGTTCCCGCCCACCACGCCGATGCGCTTCATGTGTTCCTCGGGCTTCACGTGAGCCGATCCCCGGAACATCATGTGTTCGAACATATGAGCAAACCCCTGCCGATCGGGCCGCTCATCGCGCGAGCCAACGTGATAAACCACATGCACATGGACCACCGGCGCCTGGTGCAGCGGCGCGTAGATCACGTGCAGTCCGTTAGCCAGCGTCTCCTGTTCGAGCTCAATCTTCGCCGGCGCCGGCGGCGTCGCTCGCGCCACCCCCGCGCATAATCCGATTCCCAGCACCGCCGCGAACAGTCCCACAAGCCGCATCAGGTTCATCCGTGTTCTCCAAAACAAGCAATGGTGCCCATCGCAGATACCCTTCACATGCGCAGGCCTGGTAAAGAGTTACGCCACGCTCACATGGGTCGCGGCAATTCCTCGTATGCTGGGCGTGTCGCCGCTCCCGGACGATGGTTGGGCATGGCCCGAATCTCAATCTTACCGATCGAATCGAGTTGTGGCTTTAACGTCGATGCCGGCCCGACAATGACAACCACCATCCGGCTCGCTCCCAGGCATGTCGAAAAGATCTCGCGAACCTGCTTGGCATCGACGGCCCGTACGCCCCAGATTTGGTCGGTTGGATCGGAATTTTCATTCTCCAGCAACGCCATCGCCCGCCACTGTGCCTGCTCACCGCGCGTCTGCAGGTTGATCGCCAGCCTTCCGCCATACGCGCGCTTGGCATCGTGCAACTCTTGATCGCTGACCGGTTCTTTACTGATCCGCCGCAGACTCGCAAGCAACATTGCCAGCGTCGTCCCGGTTTTGTCGCAGGCCGTCTCAGTCCCGACCTTCAACTCGCCTGTATCTCGAAAACGATCGAAGCTCGCCGTCACGTTATATGCATAGCCTTTTTCTATCCGCACCTGACGCCAGATCCGCTGTGCAAGGATCCATTGCCCTGCCTGGGCTGCGGACAGCGCGTCATGGTCCCATGCCGGCGTGCGCAGGCCGATGCGAATGACGCTCTGGCGCGCATCCGGTGAATCCACCAGAATAATCCGCGGCTGGCTTTGCGCGTTTGAATTGTTCACCGGTTGGTGAAGCGGACGTGTTGAAGCCCCATCTGCCGCATTGCTCGACGTTGTCTCATCCCTTTCCGGCAGACCCTCCAGCAACTGCGACACCAATGCCTTGGCACGGCTGACATCCAGATTTCCGCCCATCAGCAGAATCGCGCCATGAGGATCGAACAGCCTCTGCCGCCATTGCATCAGATCCTTCCGCGAAATCGCCCGCAGGCTTTGCACCGTGATCCCTCGGCCCAGCGCCGTTCCCGCGAAAACCGATGTTCTCAACTCCGCGTCAGCGACCGGCTCTTCACGTTCGTTTCGGGCGATCCCTTCATTGAACAGCTTCCACTTCAGCGTCACCAGCCGGCTGTCGAACAAGCCCAGTTCCAACTCTTCATTTAGCGCCCGATGGATCTCATGCATGAGATGCCCGGCCAGCCCTGTTGGTGCTCGCACTGTCATCTCGGTGAAATCTACCCCGTAGTGCATCTCATATTCAAACGGCGCGTGCACAGGAATGCCGACATCCGGATCATGATCGGGCGTGCGCGCCATCTGCTCCACAAGTTCCGCCGTCAACTCCCCCAGCCCCTCTTTGCCGGGCGGATCGTCCTCTGCGCCGTGCGGAAGAATAAGCCGCAGTGCCAGGTCTGCGCTCGCATCACGGGCGACGAGCACCTTTAACCCTCGCATCTGGAAGTGCTGGACCGGATGCTCTCGCACCGGAACCGTTTGCTCTGCAATGGGGGCGGTGGTCGGATATCCCACCGGAAACGCAACAGCACAGGCGTCTCCCGTCGCGTCCTTCGCTGCCGTGATATTGGGCGAATCATCGCGCAGATCGGACGGATGCTCCCCCACTCCGACTGGATCAGGATTGATGACAACAACCGTCATCCCCTGCGGCCGCACATACTTCTTCATCACCGCCCGCACATCGGTCGGCGTCAGTTTCCGCATTCGCCGCAGATACCGATCGCAATCACCAACATCCCCGCCCGCCGCTACCGCCTGGCCGATCTGTTGTGCCATCCCCTGAACAGTCTGCCGGCCGTGAAGGATTGCGTTGCACACGGCGTCTCGCACGGCCGCAAAATCCGCACCCGAGATGTACATCCCCTCGCTCCGCAGCAAATTGAGCTGCACCGTGAGGATCCGCTCCACTGCCGTCACGCTCGCCCCCGGCAGCAGGGTGGCGCCGATGTACAGGCAGCCATCATCTTCCATCGCCAGCGTGCGGACGATTGTGCTCGAGCACATTGGATGCTCGTTTACTTCGAGGTAATGCCGCAGCCGCGCGTCGATCACTCCCGCCAGGACATCGACGGCGGCGCGGTCGTCCGACCCATAGCGCGGCGCCCGACATCCGATCATCAGCACCGGATGCGCCACCGGCCCCGTCAATTCCATGCGCCTCATAAACGTCTGCGGGGGCTCCGAGACGCTGCTCCGGCGGCACGTCCGCCCCCCGACCAATCCAACCAAAGTAGCCCCCAACCAGCTTCTTCGCCTCGGCAGGATCGAAATCTCCAGTGATGATCAGCGTCGCATTGTTGGGCACGTAATACCGCTCAAAAAAGCTTTCAAGCTCCATCACGCGAGCCGCCATGAGGTCCGCCGGATTGCCCCCGGGGCTCCAGCCATAGGAAGTCGCGCGAAAAATCTGGGCGATCAGATCCTCGCGGCGCCCAGTACGGCTGATTCGCCCGCAGCGCCAGTTCCTCAAGCACCACATTCCGCTCAATGCGGTAGATCTGTCGGGTCACATGAAAACTGGCCATCCGGTCCGCTTCCAGATACAGCCCAAGCGCCAACTGATTCCGCGGCAGCGTCTCGAAGTACGTCGTTGCGTCTTGGGTGGTTTCTCCGTCGTAGATGCCACCCACCGCCCGGATCAGCCGCGCATGTTCTTCCGGTCCCACATGAGCGGACCCGCGGAACATCATGTGCTCAAAGAGGTGCGCGTACCCATGCCGATCCGGCCGCTCATCCCGCGATCCCACATGATAAACCACCCGCACATCGACCACCGGTGCCCGGTGCATCGGCATATAGATGACGTGCAGGCCGTTGCCCAGTGTCTCCTGCTGCACCCCAATGAGCGATTCGCGCTCCCGCGGCCGCAGGCGCGCCACACACGCCTATCGCGCACCACATCCAGCACAACAGCAGCAGTCCTATGTATTGCCGGCTCATCCACGGCATACTGTATCCGCTGCGCTTTTCGGCGCATTGCATCCCGGGGCCGATTCCCAATAATTCAACGGCTCACGACTTTGTTTGAAAGGACACCGCAGTATGAACAGAAAGCCTATTCGCGTCGCCATCACCGGTCCCGCTGGCCAGATCGGTTATGCCCTGGTCTTCCGCATCGCCTCCGGCCAGATGTTCGGCCCGGACCAGCCCGTTCACCTGCAACTCATCGAAATCCCCGTCGAGAAGGCCATGAAGGCGCTCGAAGGCGTCGCGATGGAGTTGGACGACTGTGCGTTCCCGCTTCTGGCCGGTATGACCCTCACCAGCGACCCCAACGTCGGCTTCAAGGATGCCAATTGGTGCCTGCTCGTCGGTGCCAAGCCGCGCGGGCCGGGAATGGAGCGCGCCGAGCTGCTTAAAGACAACGGCAGGATTTTCATCGAGCAGGGCCAGATTATCGATCGGGTTGCCGCCGACGATTGCCGGGTGGCCGTGATCGGCAATCCTGCCAATACCAACTGCATGATTGCCTCGTCCGTCTCGCGCCGCCTGCCGGCGGAGCATGCTTTACCGCGATGGTCCGGCTCGACCAGAACCGTGCGGCGACGCAGCTGGCCAAGAAGGCAAATGTCGATGTTTCGGCCGTCAGCGATCTGTTCATCCTCGGCAACCACTCGCCGACGATGTTCCCGGCCTTCCACCTCGCCAAGATCAACGGCAAGCCTGTGCCTCAGGTGATCGGCCATCATGAATGGCTCCGTGGAGAGTTCCAGGAAGTGGTTGGTAAGCGCGGGGCGGCAGTCATTGCGGCCCGCGGCGCCTCTTCGGCCGCCAGCGCCGCCAATGCCCTGGTGGACCACGTTCATGACCTGATGACGCCCGGCAGGATTCACTCCGTCGCCGTCAAGAGCAACGGCGAATACGGCTTTGATCCCAACGTCTGGGCCGGTCTTCCGGTGCGGACGACCGCCCCGGGCACCTACGAGGTCATCAAGGGCCTTGCGATGGACGAATTCGCCAGGCAGAAAATCGCCAAAACCAACGACGAACTGGTCGGCGAGCGGGAGACCGTCAAGGGCATGCTTGGCAAATAGTTGACCGGAGCGGGGCGCGGGCAAGGCGTGACAAGCTCCCGCCGGTCCGTTATTTATTGACCGGCAGTTAACATGCTTCACACTCGATTTCGGGTCATCGAACGCGTTTTTCTGTTGTTCGTCGCCTTCGCTGCTGCGCTGGTGATGGGTGGCTGTGCCACCGGGCCGACCTACATTCCCGCCAACCAGCGGCGCATCGTCGATCGCCAACTGGTCGAATATCCCGGTGGCGTCGAGATGGAGGAGGTCGCGCAGAACCTGACCGCGCCGGTTGATCTGGCGATCGACAACGACGGCACGCTGATCGTCGCCGAGGAGGGGGTCGATGGGAACGATCCGCGGATCTACGGCATGCGCAAGAACGGATCGATCTTCTGGATCTATCCCGCCAGCCGTCCGCTCCCTTTCTCGATCCCAAACATTCCGGGCACCGGCGGCTTTGAGCTTCACGGTCCCATCGGTGGAATCGCCCTCGATCGCGACCACAAGCTGCTTTATGTCACCCATCGCGATGCACGCGGCAACGGCATGATCACCTGTTTCCACTATGACGGCGCTCACAGCACCGTCGTCGCGGGGCTGCCCTGCCAGGGGGATTATTCCATCACTGACGTCGCCATTGCTCCGCCCACCAACCGCCTCTGGTTCGGCGTCGGCGCGGCGACCAATTCCGGCGTCGTCGGGCTGGACAACTGGTACTGGGCCAAGCGCCACGGCAGGTTCTGCGACGTTCCAGCCGTCTCGCTGAAGCTCAACGGCTACCACTTCATGAGCAAGAATCCCGATGCCGGGCTCTTTGGCGGGTCGGACATCGCCGTCACCGGCCCGTTTCAGCCGTTCGGGCAGTCCACCAAATCGGTCATTCCCGCCTCGCCCGACGGCATGCCCACCGCGGCGATCTACTCCTGCGATGCCTCCGGCGGCGGGCTTCGTGTCGAAGCGCACGGTATCCGCGACCCGCGCGGCATCGCCTTCAACGAATACGGAACCCCCTTCGCCACGGATGATGGCATGGAATTGCGCGGCACGCGCCCGGTGAAGGATGACCGCGACTCGCTTTTGAAGGTCATCCCCGGCACGTGGTACGGCTTCCCGGATTACTCGGCGGACCTGCGGCCGATCACCGATTCGACTTTTCAGCCGCCGCCGGAAATGGCGATCAAGAGCGGCTATCCCGATGTGGCATCGCTGATCGATCACGCCGCCTCGAACAACGGCGAGGGCCTGATCGATCCAAGCCTCAGCCGCAGCGTGCTGGTTCAGGGGGTTTTTGCCTCGCTCTCCGGCGCTGCCAAGTTTGATTTCGTGCCCGACTTCGGGCCGCTCAAGCGTTGGCGGGGCAATGCGATCGTCGCGCTTTCCGGCGACAGGGCGCCCTTTGCGACCAGCGGCGTCGAAAACTTCCGTGGTCCGATCGGCTACAAAGTCGTTCGCGTGGACATGATGACCCACTCCATCCACGATGTCGTGCGCAACACCAAGGGCGGCCCGGCCAGCCGGCTGCCCAAGGATGAGGGCCTGATCGAGCGTCCCGTGGCCGCCAAGTTCGGGCCCGATGGATCGCTGTACATCGTGGATGAGGGCCAGATGACCTACAAGGACGGCAATCCCCGTGTGAAGAAGGGGACGGGAAGGATCTTCATCCTGGAGGCTGGATCCCAGACGGCGGCGGCACAGGCATCGCCGTCAGAAGCACATGACAGCGGGGCGCACGCCCCCTAAGACCTGCCCGAGCCTCGCAAGACGCCGTCGCTGCGGTCCCCGCCTCAGTCGGCCATACCGCTCTGCGGGATCGCAAGCGTCTGGGCGAGGTGGGCCGGCTGGGTCGCGATCTGCCAGGCATCGCCGGGAAAGACGCCGCTCGTCGTGCTGTAGTCAGCGCGGAGGATGGTCGGGCTGATCTGCACCACCGAGTCCGCTTCGGTCATTCCCTGGCCGCCGCCGTCGATCTCCAGCTCGGGAACATTTGTGCCTGTGAGTGTGACCGGCGCGGAAAACTCCCAGTCGGCGAGGTACTGATCGTGCGTGGTGACGCTGAGGACGGTGATGGCCGGCGGGGCGGAAGACGCGGGAGAGACGCGCGCCCGGTGATGGACAGGTTTGCGAGGTTGGAAAATGGGAATCATGGGAGTAAATCCGAATGACGAAACCCGAAATCCGAATGAATGACGAAACCCGAAATCCGAATGACGAAACCCGAAATCCGAATGAATGACCAAACCCGAAATCCGAATGAATTACGAAACCCGAAATCCGAATGAATGACGAAGCCCGAATGACGAATGGGAAAAGGCCTTGTGCTCTTGGTCATTCGTCATTCGGGATTCTTTCGTCATTCTGATTTGGTCATTCGGGTTTCCAGCTCTACGCCGCCAGTTTCGGCTGCACTGGCCCGGCGACCACGCTCGCGGTCATCTGCCCGCCCCCACCAATGCCGAAGTTCACCGTGAACTGCGCCGGCACGCCGCTGGCGGTCGAGCGCACGGCCGTGATCTGGTAGGTCACGCCCGTGGTGCCCGCGACGATGGTCGCATCGATGAATTTGCGGCTGCCGCTGGCGCCGATGAAGACAAAATCCGGCTGGGTCGGCGTCTTGCGGTAGACCTGATACACCGTGCCGCTGGCGCCCGCGGGATTGTCGCACTTCCACTTGAGCACGAGCGTCCCATCCTGCTGCAGTTCGACGGTAAACGCATACGGTGTTCCCGGCGGCGGCACGGGCGCGGGCGTCGCGGGCGAAGGGATCTGCGCCAGCTCGTACACGGTGTTGCCCGTGGTCTCGGCGGCCGAGCGGATGTTCTTCACGATCGCGCTGCCGGCGGTGGAGAGGGCGCTCATGGCGTTGTGCCAGGTCATGGTGCTGGTCTTGGCCGCATCCGCCGCCGCCTGCTGGTTGTTGAACGCCGCTCGCGCCGCCACGGCCTTGGCAGCCAGATCGGTCATGGCCGCGGCATTTGTGCCTATATCCGTTGCGTTGGAGGTCCACGGCGTGATGTGGTTCTCATACCACTGCAGCCGCTCCAGAAGTTTCTGGGGAATGACGCTCATAAGACTCGATCCTTTCTGACCTGTGCGAGCGCCCCGCTCCGCCGCGCCGAGGGGAGGCGATCACGTTGATCGCCACGACACCGTTTTTTCCGCACAACCATCAGAATCGGCGAAGTCGCGCGGTGAATTAACCCGGCCCGAGCCGGAAAATGTTTTTACCCACCGCCCCTGATCGCGCGTCCCCGACCTCGCGCCGATAACCATTTCCCGACTGATCAGGCAACGCCGTTCCGAGAAAACCGCGGCGGGTGGATGAGCCGGCGGCACCAGCGCCAGCATCCCCGGCCCGGCGGAAGAATTACCGGCACAAAAATGCCCCGTTTGTGCCCACAAAGATGATCTTTTGTGCCACAAACGTTACGCCGCAGGGCACAAAGATGATCTTTGCTGCCACAAAGACGATCTTTCAGGGCACAAAAATGATTTCTTCTGCCACAAAGATGATCTTTCATGCCACAAAAATCATTTCTTGTGGCACAAAGATGATTTCTTAGGGCACAAAGATGATCTTTTCGGGCACAAAGATCGTCTTTCAGGGCCCGGCTCTGCCCGCGCCGGCTCGAAAGACAAGACACCGGCGGCGGTTTTTCCGAAGACAACCTGGACGGAGCCGCGCCGGCGCGGATGATTCTGAACGTCCCCTTTGGGGTTCCACAACGTTGGAGTAGCCAATGGAATGCTGGGTCATCGGAATCCTTATTTTGGTTGGCATCATCGTTGCGGCAGTGTTCGAGGCCAAGCGCCAAGCACGATTGACTCCTGACGAGCGAGCGACAGAACTTTGGGGGCCGAAGAATCCCGCGATGATCTGTCCGCACTGCCAAACAAAAGGATGCACACGGACAAAGAGAGTCGAACGAAAGAAGGGCGTCAGTGGTGGCAAAGCAACTGGTGCTTTAATGACTGGAGGTCTTTCGTTGCTGGCGACTGGGCTTTCCCGCAAGGAACACCCCACGCAAGCTCATTGCGACTCATGTGGCAACACTTGGGATTTCTAGGGGAAATTCAAAGGGGGGAAATTCAAAGGGGTCGGGAAATTCAAAGAAGACAATTCAAAAGGGGGACAATTCAAAAGGCTCGCACATCGATAATCGATAAAAGAGCTTTCGCGGCTGCGCGCCCGCGGGGGGGGCGAGCCTGGACGGCGCAGGAACGCTGCGCTATCGCGACAGCCGCTTCCAGTCGATCGTTCGGCAGAGGGCTACGCCCTGGCCATCGGGCCAACGGGCATCATAGGTTAGATCAAGAGCAAATCCCTCGACCGCAAGCGGGCGGGGGTTTTCCAGTGTCAGAACTTCGCCGATGCGCATCTGCTTCGGGAACGCCGCGCCCCGCAGGCCGGCACTGCGCCAGCCGGCGATATCCGCCTGCACAACCCTGTGTCTGGCGTGGCTGCCGCCGATGTCGGTCAGGTGCGTGATGGGTCTTCGCCCCGCGCGGGAGCAGATGGGCAAAGGCGAATGTCCGCCCCGCATCGAGCACGTAGCCGCGGAAGCCCAGGCAAAAGTCCCACGCCGGCGGGCGAATTCCCCAGGCGTGATCGTGACACCCGCGGCCATTGAGATTTATCACGCGCGGCGAAGCCGATGGCCCCTGGAAGATCATCACCTCGCCGCTGACCCGGCAGACCGGCCGGCTCAACGACCAGCGATGAACGGGCGCCTGGCCCTCAGGCAACTCGATCTCGGGCGGTGACCCGGCCGGTAGTGGCTCAAAGACGAGTTTTGCCGTGGTTCTGCGCTCGGGCGTACCGCATTGGGAAAGATGCAGGTGCAGCCGGCCGTCGGAATCGACCACTAAATTGGCGCGGTCGCCTGCGGTGAGTTGTCCGGGCGTGATGGAGAATTCATCGCCGCCAACCAGCGCATCGAAATGGATCGTCGCTCTGCCGGATTCATAGAGGGCAAATGTGATCGAGCAGTCTTCACCCGGGACAGGGGGCCTATGGCGCGTGGGCCGGCGGCGATAGCGGGCATAGCGGCGGAGATAATCGGGGTGAAGGATCGATCCCCAGGAGACCAGCGCGGTCAGCCACAGATCGCGGCCGGGATCGCCCGCGATGAATCGCCAGAACTCATATCCACCGGGGGCCTGGACGTGATGCCAGCCTTCGGGGCCGGCGGGGAAGGGCGTCTGCGCGTGGAGGGGTAGCATCGGCATCCCGCTCCTTAGCTGCGCAGTGTCGCGCCCAGTTCCTTCTGTGCGGCGGCGATCACTTTCTGCACCTGCGGCTCGACCTGTTCGCTGGTGAGTGTCCCTTCGCGCGAGCGGAAGACGAGCGTGACCGTCACGCTCTTGTCCTGCTTATCCAGCGGCTTGCCGCGGTAGGTCACCACGTACTCGACGGCTTCGAGGTCCGCCAGCTTCTGTTGGTGGATGAGGCTTTCGATGGCCTGGTAGGGCGTCTCGCTTCTCACGATGAGAGAGAGATCCCGCTTCACCGCGGGAAAGCGCGGCAGGGGATGCAACTGCGGCACGTGCTGCATGCCGGCGATCAACGGCGCAAGAAGCAGCTCCGCCATGGCCGGCACCTCGCGAAGCGAAAGGCGATCGGCCAGCTTCTTCTCGAGCAGCCCGATGTGCCCGATGGCGGCATCGCCCCACAAGATGTTCCCGCAAGCGCCTGGTGCGAAGCCCGGCTGCTGATCGGGGACGATTTTCACGATACGGTCGGCATCGAGCTTGTTCAGCACCGATTCAACCGTGCCGCGAACGGCGCGGTAGTCGCTCGTGCCGATGATTCCAAGAGAGCGCGCCTCCTGCACCTTGCCGGCGGCATCGACACCGAAGGTTGCACCGGTCTCGAAGAGCTTCGCCCCGATGGTGCCCACGTTTTCGTTGCGGCGAACAGCTTCAAGCAGGCCGGGAAGAAGGCTCGGACGCAGCCGGGCATCCGCCTTTCGCACGCTGGCATCAGCGCGGGAAGCGACTTCGAGGCGGCCGGCATGAACCCGTACGCCAGCTCATCGGAGGCGAAGGTGAAGGTCACGGCTTCGAAACAGCCAGCGCTGACGAGCGTCTGACGGATCGTGTCGATCGCCGCGGCTTCGGGGGCGGGGGGAGTGAGGCGGATGGAGATCTCATCGCGCACCGGGATCCGCTCATAACCCAGCACGCGGGCGACCTCTTCGATGAGGTCGGTTTCGATGTTCAGATCGAGCCGCCAGGAAGGAACCTGGACCGTGATGCGGTCGCCATCGAGCTGGGGGGATAGCTGCAGCCGGGCAAGCGCCCCGACGACTTCATCGGCTGAAGGATCGATGCCGAGAATTCGCCTGATCTGGTTCAATCGCAGCGAAAGCAGCCTGGGCTTGTAACCGTCAGCGCCCGCCACGACGATGCCGCTCAACAACTCACCACCGGCAGTTTCCAGAATCAATTGCGCCGCCCGCAGGCTCGCCCGCTCGGGAAGGGTGGGGTCGATCCCCCGCTCAAAGCGGTAGGAACTGTCGCTCTTCATCGCCAGCGCACGGGCGGTTTTGCGAACGCTCAGGGGATCGAACCTGGCCAATTCCAGCAGGACATTCACCGTCGCAGCGCCGACCTCGGAGTCGAGGCCGCCCATGACGCCGGCGACGGCGATGGGGCGCTCGGCATCGGCGATGACGAGCATGCCGGGGGCGAGGGCGCGTTCGTGGCCGTCGATGCTGATGATCTTCTCGCCGGCGCGGGCTTCGCGGACGATGATGCGGTGGCCGCGGAGTTTGTCGAAGTCGAACGCGTGCAGCGGCTGGCCCATTTCGAACATCACGTAGTTGGTGACATCGACGACATTGTTGATTGCGCAGGCCGATGGCTTCCAGCCGCCGGATCATCCATTCGGGGCTTGGCTTGATCTTCACGTTTCGGATAATCCGCGCCGTGTAATGCGGGCAAAGCGCGTTCGCTTCGATGCTGACGCTGGTGACGTCGCGGGCGGGTGTGGTGCTCTCGGCCACCTGGGGCTGGTCGCAGCGGAACTGCTTCTGCTGGAGGGCGGCAACTTCCCGCGCGATCCCGATGTGCGAAAGACAATCGCCGCGGTTGCTGGTGACTTCAACGTCGAGGACCGTGTCGTTGCCGGCTTTCTGAATCGATTCGATGGGAAGCCCGCCGCGCATGAGCGAATCGCCCACGGCCTCGGCATCAAGGCCCGGGCCGACAAAGTCACTGAGCCATTCGAGGCTGATATTCATGAGTGTCGCGACACTCTATTCGCAAGTGCGGATGTGTCAAACCATTACGGGAAGTACCACTTGATGGCGATCAGGGAGCCGATGATGCCGCAGACGATGCCGGCGATGGCCATTCCCTTGCCCCCGCCTTCGACGCCGCTGCGCTTCACCTGGGTGTAACCGATGATGCCGAAGAGGATCGCGAGGAACGGCGGAATGAGGATGCAGGCTGCCGGCAGGCCGATGATCCCGAGTACCAGCGAGGCAACGCAAAACCCGTTGCTCGTGCCGGAGGCTTCAAGCGTTGTGCCTTCCATGGTGAAGGGCATGCCGCAGCTCTTACAGTTGTTGGCCGTGATGGGGCTTAAGGCGCGGCAGCGGGGGCATTGGATCGCCTGCTTGTCATCCTCCGCCCGGATGATCGTCGGTGCGCGTTCCCCGGCCGCCGCGTACGCATGAACCGGATGCGGATCGGGCTTGATGATCTGCCCGCTCTTGGGATCGATCAGGTGGTTGTAGCGGTCAATGATGGGAATAGTGATAGAGTTGCCGCAGGTCGGGCATTGGCCGTCCTGCCCGCATTGCGCTTCGGTCGTCTCGAGCCGGCTCGAGCAGTAGGGGCAGTTGAACCCGAAGTGCCGGCCTATCCCGCCCGATGCGGCTCCCGCGCCACTGCGCAGCGTCGGTGGCACAATCGTTCCCTTCGTCGAACCGGAACTGGCAGAGCCTGCCGAAGCATTCGACGCCCCCGCGCCGGCCATCTGCCGCTGGAGCGCGGGAACCCGCAGGGTGGCCAGGCACGTCGGACATCGCACCAGCAGCCCCGCCTGGCTCTCATCCGCTGAAAGCGACGTGTGGCAGACATTGCACGGGAAAACCAGCATCCTGTCTGATGATATTGAACGTGAACCGCCTGGCAAAGCGGGATCGCGAAGTCGCACCGCGGTCGCGTTACCGCCAGTCAATCTCAAACGAAACGATATCGGGGGCGTTCGATTTCACCCTCCGCGGCGCGAACAGCCACTGATACACCGCCACCTTTACTTCCTGATCGGCACTTTCGCTGCCGCTGGATTTGACGATATCGACCTTCTTGACCTTCCCGTCCGGGTTGAGGTGAACCCGCAACTCCATCTTCGGAAACTGCAGGCCCAGCAGGTCGATCTGCGCGGCCAGCGAAAGCCTGGGGCGGACGGTCTTGACCTTGCGCCGAAGATGCGCTTCGACGCCTCCTTCGGAGATCGTGACGCTTGGATTCTTGGAAAACGGATCCGATTCCGAGTCGCTCATCGGCGCCGGATCCGCTGCCGGTGCAGGCGAGCCGGGTCGATGGACGGCGGCCGCATTGGCGGCGGGGGCATCGTGATTCTGAACGACCCGATTGGCAGCCGGCTGGGCGCTGGCGGGGGGTGGCTTGCGGTAGGGCGTCCTGAGGTCTGCCAGCGCCTGGGCTGGCCCGAACTGCGGCGCAACCACGCTGCTGTCAGCTAACACCCTATCTTGCTCAAGCTTCGACTGTGGAGCTGCGCGGCGCCTTCGGACGGCGGCATCTCTCCCGGCGCCAGCGTGTTTGGCGTCGGCAGATTCCCAACGCGCCCGGGCCCTTCGGGATCGCGGCTCAGAAATGCCTGAGGGTGAGACGCGAATGGAGCTTTCAGGGTCTTATCGGAGACAAACGAATTGGGCGCATTTCCCCGACCCTTGTCACTACCAAAGACATCATCCGGCTCGATGATTATGATCGGAGCGTTGTCTTTATGTGCGGGCCGATGAACCAGGCTGCTGTTTATTCGCTCGGCGCGGGCTGCATCGACCCAGAGCACGGTCGCAAGCGTCCCATGCACCGCGAGCGATGCGCACAGGGCCAGGGTCATCGTCAGGTCGTCTCGCCGCACGACACTATTCTAACGCGCCGTTGGGGGTGGTTTCGTAGGTGCGTTCTGCCGCCTGGGGAGGCGTGTAGTTGCGAATATGTGCGATGGCGGCAGGTACATCCGGAGCGACGGAATACACGTCGGTCGCTTTGGGTCTGATAAAATGATGCTCCAGTCCATGCTCGATCATGGCCAGCAGTGGGCCATAGTAGTTGGCGACGTTAAGCAGGACGATCGGCTTTTGGTGATACCCCAGAATTTTTCCGCACACGATCTCGAAGAACTCCTCGAAGGTCCCCAGACCTCCGGGCATGGCGATAAAAGCGTCGCCGCGGGCTTCCATAATCGCTTTGCGCTCGCGCATGCCTTCGGTGACGACCAGCTCGACGCAATGGTTGTCGGCACAATCTTTGTCAACGAACAGCTGCGGCGTCACTCCGATGACTTTTCCGCCGGCCTCGCGGGTCGCGTTGGCGAGCGCCCCCATGATGCCGATGTCATTGCCGCCATAAACCAGCTTCCATTGCTCCCGCGCCAGCGCCCGCCCCAACTCGACCGCGGCGTCGAAGAAGACGCGATCGACCTTCGAGCTCGACGAACAGAACACGGTGACAGCGCGAATCGATGCCATGCGTCCTACTTCAGCGGGTTCATCACCATGCCGGTCGCAAGCTTCGGATAGAAGAACGTGCTCTTCTGCGGCATGACCTCCTTGTGCTTGCCCAACTCCTCCAGCGCATGCAGCGGCGTGGACTTGAGCATCAGCGCGATCTGGTACTTCTTGCCATCCACCTGCGGGGCAATCTCCGAAGCGTGGGCGGTGTAGCCCTTGGTAACCTCGCCCTGCGCGAATTCCGGCTGGATGACCGCATCGAGCAGATAGCGCTGGAGGATCGCGACATCCAGCCGCCGCCAGGCATCGGATTGACTCGGCTCGAGTTCGTGCAGCACATCGTCATTCTTCAGCTTGAGCAGATGCAGCTTCTTCGTCGCGCCTTCGTAGAGACCGAAGACGTGATTGCCGGTGGCCGCATCCTCGAACTGCTCGGGGCGGAGGTTTGTCTCGACGATGTCGAAATAACCCTGCATCGCGTGGCGGAAAATCGTCATCTCGAAATTGGCGAGGTTCCCAATCAGCCGATGCGTCGGCAGGATGAGCAGCCCATCATCCTGCATTGGCACGAGGACGAACATGCACCAGTTGGCGGGGTGCGCCGGCGGCAGCGTCCCGCCGTTCTGCTCGGCGACTTCCTTCTGATAGCTCAGCGCGGTCGTGTATCGGTGGTGTCCATCGGCGATGTAGATGGGGCGCTTCTTCATCAAGTCGATGATCTGCGTTTCCACCTCGGCATCGGTCACGGACCAGAGATCATTCTGAACCGAGTCGAGCGTGCCGCTCTGTTCGGGCTTCCCGACATTGCGGTAAAGCAGCGAATTCACCTCGCCGCGCGGATCGCTGAAGAGGCCGAAGATCGGGGAGAGCTGCATGCCGGTATAGCGCATGAGCTTTAAGCGATCCTCAATCGGGCCCTGGTAGGTCTTTTCGTGCGGCACGACTTCGCCCTGGCCGAAGGGCGAAAGCTTGACCAGCGCGTAGAACCCGCGGCGATGAAACGAGCGATTGGCCCACTGATACGTCTGGGCGTAGGGGTAGATCGCCGGGCGCTTGTCCTTCTCCAGAACGCCTGCGCGAAGCCACGCCTGGAGCGTATTGTTGGCGCCCAGATACACTTCGTCCGGGCCTACGCTCTTGGGCGGTGTAAAAGGAAGATCGACCGTCACGATGTTATTGGGATGGCGGGCCTGGAGGCTCGCCTTCTGCGCGTCGTTGAGGACGTCGTACGGCGGAGCGATCACCCCGGAGAAATCACTCGTCTTGCGGGAATAGCGGATACCTGCAAAAGGTCTGATCTGTGCCACTGAATCTCCTGCGGAACTAAGCTGCGCTATTGGCCAAATGGCGGGCGCGGCGATAAGATTCTGCTGTTCGCATCGGCCCGTCAAGCGATTGCAGGCGGAACTCCACCGAAAGCGGCCCTTATGATGAAGATCATTCTTGCCAATCCCCGCGGATTCTGTGCCGGCGTTAACATGGCGATCAACGTCGTGGACCAGGTGCTCGCCCAGCGCAGCGCACCGGTTTACGTCTATCACGAGATCGTGCACAACCGGCACGTCGTCCAGGATTTCCAACGCCGAGGCGTGGTGTTCGTCAACGACGTGGCAGAAGTGCCCGAGGGATCGGTCGTGGTCTACAGCGCCCACGGCATCTCGCCAAGGGTGCGCAAGACCGCAAGCGAGCGCCGGCTGATCGAAGTCGATGCCACCTGCCCGCTGGTGACCAAGGTGCACATGGAAGTCCGGCGCTACGCGCGGGATGGCTACACGATCATCTTCATCGGCCACCGCGACCACGACGAGGCCGTCGGCACCGTCGGCGAAGCTCCGGAAAACATCATTGTCGTGGAATCGCCCGAAGAGGTCGAAGAGCTCGAGGTCCCCGACCCCAACCGACTGGCCTTCGTCACGCAGACGACGCTCAGCCTGGCAGACGCCTTCGCGGTGATCACGGCCCTCAAGCGCAAGTTCCCCGATATCCGCCAGCCGTCCAAGGAAGACATCTGCTACGCGACGACCAACCGCCAGGCGGCGGTCAATGATTATTCGCCGGAAGCCAACGTCGTGCTGGTGGTCGGCTCGCAGAACAGCTCCAATTCCCGTCGTCTGGTCGAAACCGCCCACACCCAGGGAAAGGCTGCCTACCTGATCGACGACGACACGGAGCTGGACCTCAAATGGCTCGAAGGCAAGCGCAGCGTTCTGATCACCGCCGGCGCCAGCGCCCCCGAGCACCTCGTGCAGGCCCTGATCGATCGCCTGCGCCAGGCATACGGCGCCTCGGTCGAAACCCGAACCCTGGTGCAGGAAGACATCTCGTTTGAGCTGCCCAAGAGCGTGCGCAGCCTGACTGTGCTCGGATCAGCGTGAGGCCAAGGGGGAACGCAAGTTTGAACGGCGTCCTCTACGTCGATTTCGATGGGCACAGGGGCATGAGCTATTACTCGCGCCGACAAGCAGGTGCGGATGTTCTTCCGCGACGATCGCGTCGTCGAAATGTCGCTTGGAACCAGCGAGATCCGCCCGGTGCCGCATCCCTCTACCCGCGGCGCCCAGCCGTGAGATCTTCTCACCACCGAGCACGGGCCGTGCCCATACCTTGGGAGAGACGCAGGCGCAGCGTTCCTGCCGTGTCCAGCGTCGCAGCGCATAACCGGTAAATGTTTTCACCGCGGAGGCGCGGGGGCACGAAGGGTCCGAGGCGCAAGGAACTGGTCCGACCGTGTGTGGGCTCACCTATCGATTCGACGTGGTCGCCGGTCGAGTTGACGGTGCCGCCTTCAGCGTTCCAACGATGGCGGCGATGGCGTCGGTAGCTTGAAGCACTTCACCGTGCCCGTCTCCAAAAAGACAGTAGACAAAGCCCCCGGGGTTTTTACCATCCGCCTCATACATCAGCACCATGCCGGCGGTCAGATCCTTCTCCGTGCGCCCAGCGCCCAAGTATCCATAGGAGCAATGCCCGCCCGCATCCATCTGCGCCGCTCGCCCCTGCGGCGTTTTGCCGGATGCCGGCGTTGCCGAGCCCCAGGGGACGATGAACCGCTCAGGAGGGATCTCCTGATCTGCGAGCAGATCGCTCAACCGGTCGGGATAATTCCCATTGTGACGGTCCGCATAAACGAACAGTGCACAGCCGATGTCGCGCAGATTCTCCCCAGACTGTATCACCTGGGCGGTTGCCTGAGTTCGGTGGTACGTAAAGACCGCACCCCAGACGATCAGGCACGCCAGCAACAACAGGACCGATTTAACCCAACACGCAAGGCCGCGACGCTCCGGCACGGAGGATTTCATGCGTCCATCGTACTGGGGGGGACTCGGGAAGGAAAAACCGCACCGCTCTGATTCCCGCAAAAATCGGGTCGGCCTTCGGCTCTGAGGCTCGGGTTCGAAGCGAGGTTATCGGGAGTTGAGACGCCCGTGCTTGGATCGAGCACCGCGCGAAATCACAAAACACGCGCGTAAAAAGAGAAAGCGCGCGCGTGAAAAGCCAAAACACGCGCGTAAAAAGGCAAAGCGCGCGAGGGAAAAGCAAAAACACGCGCGCGAAAAGCCAAAACACGCGCGTAAAAAGGAAAAGCGCGCGCGTGAAAAAGGAAAACACGCGCGTGAAAAGTCAAAACGCGCGCGTATTCGCCCCTCAATCTCGAGGCATTTTCGCGGATTGGCGCATCGGACGTGATTAGTAAACAGCTATCTCCGCGACTATCAGACCTGCCAATCTCGCAAGCTGCGGCTCAAGACCGGCCTTGCGGCGGGTCGATGCTCAAGTGTGGGCCGATCGTCTCGCGCACCAAGCTGCCGCGATGCTGCGCCGATGAAACCTCCAGCCCCGGCATCAACCCCGGCGACCAGTGGCAGATCCTCACGCAGCCGGCGAATATTCAGGAGCCGGTCGAGGTGCCGGAGAGGGAAGAGGTGGTGGGGTAGGGGCCGGGTGAGGGATTGCGGCGTGGCCGAGGAGCTGCATCTCGGTCAAGGGAACTCATCCGCCCGCGGACACAGCACCTTCGTTACCCGGCCTTTCTTGAAGCGGATTTCATACGCGAACCCGAAGACATCTCCGTATCCAATCGTGACATCGCCGCCCTCGACGCTCCGGTAATAGGGACTTCCGAGGCGGGCTCGCACTTGCTGCTCAGTCAGGCCGCGAAGTCGCGTTTCTGAATACTTCCAATCGATATAACCGCAGAATGCGGCGTATCCGATGATCAGACACAGGATGGCAACAACGAGGTAGCGGACGATTCGGCGCACGCGCCTGAATCCCGGGAAGGTGGCCTTTTGGTAGTCGAGCACCACTTCGGGGGGATTCGCATCTTTGGCTGGACGTTCGTGACCGTCGCGAACTTCGGCCATGACGAGGAGGATACCGGGAGGCGGTGCATGAGCCTAGCGGGACGTTCAGAATCGTCGTCCTGCCCGCCCGCCCTCCTGATCCGCGTGCATCCGCTTTCATCTGTGGTTCCCTTCTCCGCGTCTTTTGCATGATCGCGTAGAATGACCGTATGCCCAACGACATCCTTCAGCGGCTCGGGATCGACGCCAGACCGGCGGGCGTGATGGTGGGGAGGGAGGCGATTGACGGCTCCGGGGCTGAGGTTGCGGTGCGCTCGCCGATCGATGGGGCCGAGGTCACGAGGATTCGGGCGGCGGGGGCGTCTGAGGTGCAGAAGGCGATCGATGCGGCGGCGGAGGCGTTCAGGCAGTGGCGGCTGGTGCCAGCGCCCAAGCGCGGCGAGTTTGTCCGGCGCGTCGGCTTGAAGCTGCGCACAGCGCAAGCAGGAACTGGCCAGGCTCGTGCAGCTCGAGGTGGGCAAGATCACGGCCGAGGCGCTGGGCGAAGTGCAGGAGATGATCGACATCGCGGATTTTGCGGTGGGCCTGTCGCGGCAGCTTTATGGCCTGACGATCGCCTCCGAGCGCCCGGGCCATCGCATGATGGAGCAGTGGCATCCACTCGGGCCTGTGGGCCTGATCACGGCCTTCAATTTCCCCGTGGCCGTATGGGCATGGAACGCCATGATCGCGTGGGTCTGCGGCGACCCGGTGATCTGGAAGCCCAGCGAGAAGACGCCGCTGTGCGCGATCGCGGTGCAAACAATCGTCGGGGAGGTGCTGGCCGAGATGCCGGAAATTCCGCGCGCGATCAGCAGCGTGGTGATCGGCGATGCGGGTGTCGGAAATGCGCTGGCCGAGAGCGGGAAGGTGCCGCTGATCTCCGCCACCGGTTCCGTGCGGATGGGGCGTGAGGTGGCGCAGGTGGTGGCGAAGCGCCTCGGCCGGACGCTGCTGGAACTGGGCGGGAACAACGGGATGATCCTCGCCCCCAGCGCCGACCTGGAACTGGCGACGCGGGCGATCGTCTTCGCGGCCGTGGGGACGGCAGGACAGCGCTGCACGACGCTCAGGCGCCTGATCGTGCATGAGCGTCTGAAGCAGCAGGTGGTCGAGCGCCTGGTTGAGATCTATGGACGGCTGAAGATCGGTGATCCTAGAGCCGAGGGCGTGCTGGTCGGGCCACTGATTGACCAGCGGGCGTTTTTGAACATGGAGAAGGCGCTGGAGACGGCACGCAAGCAGGGGGGCACGGTGCATGGCGGCACAAGGGTGAACCAGAACGTGCCTGCGGGTGGATTCTACGTACGTCCGGCGATCGTGGAAATCGATCATGCGGCGCCGATCACCTGCGAGGAGACCTTCGCGCCGATTCTCTACGTGATGGGGTACAAGGATTTCGACCAGGCGATCGAGATGCACAACGCCGTGCCGCAGGGGCTATCGAGCGCGGTCTTCACGGGCGATGTGCGGGAGGCCGAGCTCTTTCTCTCGCCCGCCGGCAGCGACTGCGGCATCGCCAACGTCAACATCGGCACGAGCGGCGCCGAGATCGGCGGCGCCTTCGGCGGCGAGAAGCAGACCGGCGGCGGCCGCGAGTCCGGCTCGGATGCGTGGAAAGCCTACATGCGCCGGGCCACGAACACGATCAACTATTCGCGCGATCTGCCCCTGGCCCAGGGGATCTCGTTCGAACGTCGCCTAGCTGCAAAACCTGCGGGCTTTGCTGCGGACCTGCGTGCAGCACCCTCGAACTCGGCTTACCGTGCCGCTCCTGCCGGTTGGGGATGGGTTGATTGATTCGGCGATCCGCTGCGTAATCCGGCATGTCAACTTTGGGGATTCGGCTGAAGGTCGCGATGATGACTCACAGTTCCGACATGGCCACCGAATTGTCGTGCCACCGCTGCGGGTATGACCTGCGCGCCCATCCGCCGGATGGAAAATGCCCGGAATGCGGCACGCCGGTAGCGCAGTCCCGGAGGTTGGCGGCTGTTCCTCGTCGGCCCGCCTGGCGCGACAGCGACCCGCGCTGGCGGCGGCGGATGGTTGCCGGTGCGTGGGTGTTGGTGCTGTTGCCGCTCATGGATGTGCTGCAGGCGTTCGGATGGGCCTCGAAGCTGCCCGCGCCGAACGTTTTCGGTTACGGCGCCGTCCGCACATTGAGCGATACCCTTATTTGGGGAGCGCCGATCTGGTCGGGTTTCCCAGGTGTATACGAGCTACTGGCTTTCTGCATCGGCGTAGTGCTGCTGTTCTCAAAAGAGCGGGGACGGCGGCGCAGCAGGATGGACTGGACACGCCGGTGGGGCGTCCTATGCAGTTACGTTGTGTTGCTGCTCGGAGCCGCGTTTCTCATCTCTGTCGCCGCACTGGTATTGGCGGGCATCACAGCGGTCTTCCACAGCATGCCGCTGCAATACCAGCCCGGAGCAACGCAGCTGTTCGCTGATCTAAGCGCGGGCTACCTTCGTTACGGAGCCCAGCCAATGTTCGTAGCAGCCGTCGTGCGTCTTGCGTTCTCATCGATCACCATCGTGTTGGCATGTTTTCCGCTTTTCGATGCCCTTCGCAGCAGCGGCTCCAAACGCCTTGCGGCGATCCTCCTCGCGCCGCTCGCCCTGTTCTCGCTGATACAGCTTGCGCAGGCCGGTCGATGTTGCTATAGCCTTGGCGTTTCAAGCTTCCCTTCAGGAAACTATTTTTGCTTTTACGCGTTCTATTTTTCGCCCGCGTTGCTGGTTGGGCACGTCGCCGATGTCCCAGTCTGGCCGTATCACATGCCGGGATCGGAGCCGATTGCTTTTCTGGTGGAAGCCGCAAAATGGTGCATCGTCCTGGCGATTGCGCTCTGGCTGACCATCGCCCAACTCGCGGCGTGGCGGCAACAGAAGAAGAGGGAGCGCAGCAAGGAACTAAGATGGCGAAGCCCGGGATTCCCGTCGTCACCGTGGAGGATCAGCCATGAACAGCATGACGCCCAAGGTTGATGGATACATCCGCAAGCACAGGAAGTGGCAGGAGCCCTTGCAGAAGTTGAGGGAGATCGTCCTGGAGTGCGGGCTGACTGAAGAGGTGAAGTGGCGCGTTCCCTGCTATACGTTGGAGAACAGGAACGTCATTATCCTCGGTGCGTTCAAAGAGTACTGTGCGCTGACCTTCGTGAAGGGGGCGTTGTTGCAGGATGCCAAAGGAATTCTCGCCAAGCCGGGAGAGAATACCCAGGCCGCGCGGGTGGTTCGGTTTACCGACGCTCGGGAAGTCGTGGAGTTGAAAGCGACCTTGAAGGCGCATATCCGCGAAGCGATTGCAGTGGAAAAGGCCGGCCTGAAGGTGCCCTTCAAGAAGATCACGGAGCACGCGGTGCCTCAAGAGCTTCAAAGGAAACTGGATCAGAACCCTGAGTTGAAAGCTGCGTTTTGCGCACTGACGCCGGGACGGCAGAGGGCGTACCTGCTGTACTTCTCCGGAGCCAAACAATCGACGACGCGCCAGGCGAGAATTGAGAAGTGCGTGAGCCGCATTCTTGAGGGTAAGGGGTTGGATGATTAGGGAAGAATGATCAGCCGTCGGCTGGCAGCCCAAAGAACCGTCGGTGTGGAAGTCTCTGGATCGTTCAAGCCGGTTGGGCAGGCATGAGTGTTGTTGGAGCGACTCAAGCGTGTCCGATTCACCGGCCCAGTCAGCTCCCGTCCGTTCGCCCTGGCGGAAGGTGGTTCTTGCGCTTTCGCTGACCGCCACGGCGGGGTATGTGGACGGGGTGGGATATCTGCTGCTGTTTCACGTTTTCACGGCGAACATGAGCGGCAACACGATCGCCACGGGGCTGTACCTGGTCCAGGGGAAGTGGCACCTCTTCTTTCACCGCTTCTGGCCGATCCCGATGTTCATGCTGGGCCTGACGGCCGCGGCAGTCCTGCTCGAGGTGGGGCGGCGGCGGAAGCTCAGGCGGCTGCTGAGCCTGTCGCTGGCGACCGAGGCAGTGCTGCTGGCCCTCCTGCTGGGTTTGGGTCTGCACCTCGGGTCAAGCATTTCCCCGCAATCAAAGCCGCCAACGCTGATTGCGGTGATCATGGTCTTCTTTGCCGCAACCGCGATGGGAATCCAGAACGCCTCGTTGCGGCACGTGGGCGCCCTGAGCATCCATACGACCCACGTGACGGGGACGCTGACGACGCTGGCGCAGAAGTTCGTGGGTTTCGGGTTCTGGTTCTATGACAGCGTCAGGGACGGTTCGCAGGGCGAGGCCGGCTCGGCCGTTCGGCGGATGTGGCGCCAGCAGCGCTTCTGGCAGGTGATGATCCTGAGCGGCATCTGGCTGTTTTACCTGGCGGGCGGAGCAGCGGGAGCGGCGGCGTCGATTGCCTGGGGAATGCGGTCGATCGCCGTTCCGCTGGCCGTCGTCGCAGGGGCGCTGCTCGCCGATCTGATTCATCCGTTCCCTGTTCGCCGGCGAATGTGATAGCTCAACAGGTGCGCCATTTGCCGAAAGGCCGGGGGTTGTGCCAATGGAGGCATGTCATGGCAGCGACAACCAACATACCGCGGGAGCAATGGTCGCAGTTTCTTGACCAGTTCAGCCGGCAGCATCAGGGTTGGCGGGCGTCGATCGAGATCGAGGACCCCGAGCGCGGGCCACAGCACGTTGCCGAGGATGCGCCTTTCCAGGGCATCTCCTTCGATGACCGGGGCTCGGAGAGCGGATCGCTCGAAGTTGCCGTGGGCGATCAGCCGGATCGGTTTGTCTCACACCTGATTGAGCAGCCCCGGGCGCTGCGCGTGTTGGAAGAGCGGCCCGGAGAGCAGGCGGCGATTCAGATCGAATCCAAGGACGCACCGGTCACGCTGGTGATGCTGCGGATGGCCGGCCAGCTTCCGCACTGATGCTGATGCTCAGGGGACCAGCTTGGCGTCGAGCTCGATCGGCGTGGCGGCCAGGGCCTGGGAAACCGGGCAGCCGCTCTTCGCCTTCTGCGCATGCTCCTGAAAGGTTTGTGCGTCGATGCCGGGAACCTCGGCTTCGGTCTGAAGGTGGATCTTGGTGATCTTGAATCCCTCGCCGACCTTTTCGAGGGAGACGGATGCGGTCGTGTGGACGCGCTTGGGGTTGAAGCCCGATTTGCCGAGGCCGGCCGAGAGCGCCATGGAAAAGCAGCCGGCGTGCGCGGCGCCGATAAGCTCTTCGGGGTTGGTTCCGGGTCCGTTCTCAAAGCGGCTTGCAAAAGAGTACTTGCCTTCGAAGGCGCCGCTCGAGAGTTTGACGGTGCCGTGGCCGTCCTTGAGGTTTCCTTCCCAGACGGCGTCTGCCTTGCGCGTTGCCATGATCGTCTCCTCGCTTCCAGAAACTTGTCGAACCCAACTGAACGACCGCATTATTCGCCCCGGTGATCCGGCTTGTCAACGCACGACCGGTTTGGCGGCGAAACGCAGACCGGTTAATCTATCGTTGAATGGCTTGGCCTTGCCGCAACTTTTTAACCTGGGTAGGACTCCTTCTTGTTCTGACGACCGCTTGCGCCGGGCGGCAGAGCCGATCAAGATCGAGGCGCCGTTGTTTGAAGGCGGCGCGGGTAAGGAATTCTTTCTCGATTGCGCCCGCGAATATGAGCTTCAGGGCCAATGGTCAGCGCAGCTGGTGGATGTCGGTCCCGGCGCTTCGGCGGCGCATGGGAGCGATCAAAAGCTGAGCTTCCGCTCGGGGAAGTTTGTTCTGGGGAATCTGCACGGGACCTACACCAACGGCGGCCAGGAGAAAACCGGCTATCGGTGGAACCTGAGCGCTCCGGGGCTGACAGGAACGATTCACGCGACTCCCCTTCGGCTGGAGGGGCGGGTCACGCTGAGCGATCCGGCCGGGCAGCGGACGGTCAAGCTCACCGCCGTCAAAGCGAAGCCGGTGATTGTGGACATGTACCTCGATCCACGCATCGCCGACAAGGTGCGCGTGCGTCTTCTCGAAAAATCGTATTTCGAAATCACCAACCCGCCGCAAATCAATTACTGGCCGCTGATTCACAAAGGCGAAATTCTGGAGGTCAACCAATATCTGGACGCTCCCAGGTCCAACTGGGAGCACACCGCCCGATGGCGCGATACCTTTCTGCCCGGGAGCCTGGAGCGATACGAGGAAAAGGGAAAGATCTACGCCATTCCGCTGCCCTATTACGCCTTTGTGATCTGGTACAACCGGGTGATGTTCCACGAGCACGGCTGGAAAAAGCCGGTTACCTGGGACGACCTGTTTGCGTTGTGCAAGGAGATCAAGAAGGCGGGCATTGCGCCGATGGCGTTTCAGGGACGCTATCCCGGCTATGCCAGCGCTCTGTATGATGCGGCGTATTACCACCTGGCCGGCCCTGAACAGTGGGAACAGTCCAAGCAATTGGTTCCTCATACGCACGACTGTCCCGCGAATATCGAGGCGCTGCAGTTGGTGCAGACGCTGGGCACAAAGTACTTCCAGGCGGGTTCTCTGGGGATGAGTCACACCGAAGCGCAGCAGCAGTTCTTCCTTGGCAATACTGCCATGGTCCCCTGTGGTTCATGGCTCAAGAGCGAAATGAAGGGGAAGATTCCCGAGGGATTCGAACTGGGCTGCTTCAACCTGCCGCTGCCCAACCACGACAAAGCGGATCCGTCGGCCGTAGACGTGTATGTCGAGCCGCTCTTTGTCATGAAGCACAGCAAACATCCCGTGGCGGCGATCGATTTCCTGCGTTTCATGACTTCGCAGCGCGAGGCGGGGCTTTTCGCGCGCATGCAGGATATTCCCACCGCCATCCGCGGCAGCAACCGCGGCAATCTTTCACCCGGCCTCGATGAGCTGACGGCGATCGTCGATCATGCCAAGGCCACCTACGGCGCGGTGCCAGGCGGAGGTTATCCCGAATATGATCAGGTGCAGACGGATGCCATGCACCGCTGTATTGCGGGAACTCAAACACCCGCCCAGATCGCCAAATACATGGAAGATCAGGCCGTTGCGGTCAGAAATCATACCACCCATCCCAATCAGGTTCTGGTGAAGCATATTCTGCAGCCGGCATTGCTGCTGATCGTTCTGGCGGGAGGACTGCTGTGGGGGATCTGGGAGGCCGTGCGGCAGCGCAAGCGCTTTCTCGCCGCCGATTGTTCGCTTTCCGGCATCCAGCGAATGCGCTGGCACAACCTGCTGCTGTTTATCGGGCCCAGCTTCGTGATCTACAGCTTCTTTGTGATCATTCCGTCATTGCGGGCCTTTTCGTGGAGCCTGCACCGCTGGGACGGGCTGACCAGCATGAGCGAAATGCCGTACGTCGGCTTTCTGAATTTCCGGCGGCTGCTGTTCGAAAGCGACATCTTCTGGATGGCGGTCAAGAACAACCTGTTCCTGATGTTCGTCATCCCCCTGTTCGTGGTGCCCTGGTCGCTGTTTCTCTCGGCAAGCATCAGCCGGGGCATCCGCGGCTCAAACTTTTTCCGCATCGTCTTCTTCTTTCCCAACCTGCTGGGCAGCGTTGCCGCAACGCTGCTGTGGCTGCACGTGTACAATCCCAAGGGCGGATTGGTCAATGGGGCGATGGTCGGGATCGGTCGCGGTCTGACGCATGTGGCGGCGTGGCTGGGCATGCACGGCTGGTTGCTCGCGCTGGCGCACTGGTTTACGGCGTTTGCGGACTTCGCCTGGCTGGACTCCAGTCATCTTTACTGGTCTTTGATCCCCATCTCCATCTGGGGCGCCTGCGGGTTCAACATGGTGCTGTACCTTGCGGCGATGGAGGCGATTCCCGAGACGTTTTATGAAGCGGCGCGCATTGATGGCGCTTCTCCCTGGCGGCAATTCTGGACCATCACGCTTCCCCTGATTTGGGAAATCCTGGTGATCTCCCTCGTGTTCATGGTGATCGGAGGCATGAAAGCGTTCGAGATCATCTGGCTGTTGACCGAGCAGCAGACGCAGTCGCGGGATCACGTGATCAGCACCTACATGGTGCAGACCATGTTCCAGGAGTACCGCGTCGGCGAAGCCACGGCCATGGCCGTGCTGCTGTTTCTGATGATTCTCGCCGCCACGGCGGCAACGCTGCGCTTTACGCGCCGCGAAACGGTGGAGTTGTAAATGGCGACCGACGTTTCCAGCCAAACGCGTACGACGGTCGAGCAACCGTTTATTCGTCACGCCGGCAAGGCAAGGCCGCCGAAGCGCCTCGCGCCGCCGCGGCGGGTGAAGCTCTCCTTTGCCAGTCCCGTCATCTGGCTGATGCTCTTCTCCTATGCCGTGCTCGTGATCTATCCGATGATCTGGCTGTTCTACAGCTCGGTGAAGAGCGACCAGAACATCTTCCTTTATCCGTTTCGATTGCCGCACCTGCATGCGCTGCATTGGGAGAATTTTTCCCGCGCCTGGGTGCAGGGGCAGTTTCAAAGCTATTTCCTCAACAGCGTCGTGCTGACTGTCTCGACCGTGCTGGTGACGACCTTCCTCTCGGCCATGGTCTCGTACGCGCTGGCGCGTTTTCAGTTTCGGGGCATGCGGCCGCTGTATTTCTATTTCCTGGCCGGCCTGATGATCCCCATCCAACTGACGATCGTACCGCTGTTTTTTGAAATGAACTGGATGCATCTGCTCAACAGCCTCACGGGACTGTTTCTGGCTTATCTGGCGTTCGGATTTCCCTTCTCGATCTTCATCATGACCGGATTTTTCAAGTCGCTGCCCAGTAGTCTCCATGAAGCGGCGCTGTTGGACGGGGCCAACGAATACCAGGCATTCTGGCATGTCATGCTGCCGATGGCGCGCCCGGGGTTGATCACGGTGGCGATTTTCCTGTTCCTGGGTAACTGGAACGAGTTCTTCGTCGCATTCATCTGCCTCTCGGGCCGAGCCTCCGAGAGCATCAGCACGCTTCCCCTGGGGCTGGCGCACATCACGATCATGAGCAACTACCGCAGCGACTGGGGCATCGCGTTTGCCGGGCTGGTGATGATGATGCTGCCGACGATGGTGGCGTACATCTTCCTTCAGAAGCACCTGACCAAGGGGATCACCGCCGGCGCGCTGAAAGGGTAAACTTACACGAGGCTGATGTCCGAGCTTCACGCAAATCTGCCAGCCATCGCTTCCGCGCCGGAATCTAACGGGCAATACCTTCGCTTTACCTGGGATCGACAGTTCTGGCTGGCGATTCTGCTGACGACAGCGGTGCTGGTGCCACGTTCATGGCTTATCCTGCGGGCGCACAACGAGTGCTTCGACGCCGAGTACCATCTGCGTCACGGGCTGGCGTTCATGACGGGAAACCCGGGGCAGATCGTCATGAACTCGAACGATCCACCGCTGGGGCAGATGCTTCTGGCACTTCCAATGCTGGCGACGCACTGCATGCCGGGCGATCCGATCGATCCGGCGCACTGGCCAAAGCAGATTCTGATTCCGGGCCAAACCGCACCCGGCGAACGGACGCTTTCGGAGCGACGGCAGCGGTACGGCCGCCTGACTCGGATCGACGTTCTGTACGGGAATTGGCTCAGTCCGCAGACGCTGCTACTGATTGTCGGGTTGTGGAAGACGATTCTCTTCATTCCGGCTGCCGTGCTGTTGTTTCGGTGGTGCCAGATGATTTACGGCGCGCATGCCGGATGGCTCTCACTGGCGCTGCTCCTGGTCGATCCGAACTTTGCGGGGCACATTCCGGTGCTGGCACTCGATACGCTCGGCGCTGAGGCCATCCTCTTCTCGTGCTTCTTCATGTGGAGGTATTTCGAGCGGCCGGCCAACATGCGCATGACATGGGCCGCGGTGAGCGTTGCCGCCGCGATGCTGATCAAGCACACGGCGGTGATTCTGCCAGCGGTTTTCGTGTTGTACGCGATCCATTACTGGGTGTGGGTTCCCTCCGTTCGGCATTCGCCAAAGGTTTCACGGGAAGTGCGGGTTGCCCGGCGGCATCAGATCGCGCTGGGCGTGTTGTGCTGGGCGCTGGCGGTGTGGGTACTATTGCTGTTCGATTATTCGCGGCCGATCGATCGCGTTGCGCAACTTGCCGCGGATCTTCCGGGTGCGGGGACGCGCTGGCAGCCGTGGCTCATCTCGCTTCTGAGCCACAAATGGCCCGCCGGGACCTACATCGGCTGCTTTGTCTCGGGTTTTCTGGTCAATCAAATCGGGCAGATCTCGATGATTTTTGGGAAGATCCAGCCTAACGGGTTCTGGTACTACTTTCCCGCGCTCCTGACGTTCAAGATGCCGATCGGGACATTGCTCGTGCTCGGTCTGGCGATCTTTGCCTTCTTTCGGATCAGGCGCTTTTCGGGCGAGTTCGGAATGCTGATCCCGCTGGCGGCATTTGTCCTGTTTCTGTTGTGCACGCGCATGAATTACGGATTTCGTCATTTCCTGCCCGCATATATCTTCATCCTGATGGGGCTTGGGCGGGCTGTCGCTCGGGTGGGCCGAGGATTAGCGATTGCCGCCTGGATCGGTGTTGCCATCGCGGCGGCGCATTCGTTCAGCTTTCACCCTGACTATTTGAGCTACGTGAATTGGCCTCGCCACCGGATCGACCTTCAGATCACCGACAGCAACTTGGACTGGAATCAGGCGCTTCGGCAGATTCTACCGTGGCTTCGGCAGCGCCACGTCAGCCAACCGGTCTACGTGATGTCCCGCCTTGGCAAAGAGGGCGTGAACGGTGCCTGGTGGCTTGACGATCGACTTCGGTTCATCCAGCGAGGTAAACCGCTTCCCGATAGCGGTCTGCTGGTTATTTCGCCGGTGTGGGTTTGCGGCGTGTACGACTTTGGCCAGAATCCGTACCTGATTCTGCAGCACGTCGAGCCCGTCGGGTGGGTTGGCCATGCGATGCCGGTCTTCGATCTTGCGCAGGTGAGAGCGGCCCGCAATGAGGCCGGCGGAAACTGAGAATCGATTGCGCGAAGCTGCAGTTGTTCGGTAAGAATCGCCTTTGACAGCCATTGGCGTGCGCATAGACTGCCCGGTCGTTTTGCAGTTTTCCCTGCTGTTCGTCTGACAAAGCAAAGGAACCACCCATGGCGCTGGCAATTGAATTCGTCCAAGGCAGACAGATCCTCGATTCCCGCGGGAATCCAACGGTGGAGGTGGACGTCATCCTCGAGGACGGGACGCGCGGGCGGGCGGCGGTGCCATCGGGCGCTTCGACCGGCGAGAATGAGGCCGTCGAGCTGCGGGATGACGACAAGAAAAAATACATGGGCAAGGGCGTCAGCAAGGCGGTGGAGAACATCAACGCCAAGCTCGCGCCCGAGCTAATCGGCCTGGACCCGCGCGATCAGGAAGCGATCGATGCCCTGATGATCGAGCTGGACGGGACGCCGAATAAAGGGAAGCTCGGGGCCAATGCGATTCTGGGTGTGTCGCTGGCGGTGGCCAAGGCTGCAGCCAAATGCTCGGGGCTCCCGTTGTATCGCTACCTGGGCGGACCGGGCGCCAAGACCTTGCCCGTGCCGATGATGAACATCCTCAACGGAGGGAAGCACGCCGACAACAACGTCGATTTCCAGGAGTTCATGATCCAGCCGTGGGGCTTTGAGAAGTTCTCCGATGCGCTCCGCGCCGGCGTCGAGATTTATCACGCGCTCAAGAAAGTCCTGCACAAGAACAAGATGTCCACCGCGGTTGGCGACGAAGGGGGATTTGCGCCGGACCTGAAGGACAACGAAGACGCGCTGAAGGTGATCTCGGAGGCCGTCGATGCCGCCGGCTACAAGCTTGGCAAGCAGATCTTCATTGCGCTCGATCCGGCGTCCAGTGAATTGTGGGATAGCCAGAAAAAGGGCTACAAGTTCTTCAAATCCAATCCGGATAAAGTCCTTGCGCCTGAAGCGATGGTCGATTACTGGGCGAAGTGGGTTGAAAAGTATCCGATCCGCTCGCTGGAGGACGGCTGTGCGGAGAACGACTGGGACGGGTGGAAGATCCTGACCGACCGGCTTGGGAACAAGATTCAGCTTGTTGGCGACGACAATTTTGTTACGAACATCAAATTTCTGAAAAAGGGGATCGATCTCGGTGTCGCAAACTCGATCCTGGTGAAGGTGAACCAGATCGGCTCGCTGTCCGAGACATTCGACACCGTCGATCTCGCGATGCGCAACGGTTACTCCGCGGTACTCTCGCACCGCTCGGGCGAGACGGAAGATGCGACGATCGCCGACATCGCCGTGGCGACCAACTGCGGGCAAATTAAGACGGGCGCCCCGGCACGAAGCGATCGCGTAGCCAAGTACAACCAGCTTCTGCGGATCGAGGAGGAACTCGGGGACCGGGCGGTGTATGGCGGGAAATTCTGGAACAAGGCGAGCTGAGCGCGGACCCTCGCGGGCTTTGGCGGAAAAAATCCAGCGATGCGGGCCGGCGGTCCGATAACGGTCGTGGCATGAGTCCGAATCCGCCGCCGAGTGATGACTGCGCGTCGACTCCCTGGGTCACGATCGATCCGCAAGGGGCTACGGAGCCACCAGGCGATGTGCCGGTGGGGAGAGCGTTCAAGCCATCGGGCGGTGCCTGGACGATTCCGTTGATGTGCGCAGGGATTGCGCTGATCGCGTGCTGTCTGCTGATCCCGGCGGCGGATGAAAACCACCAACTCACCTATGAGGGCGCTTCGCTTAGAGCAGACCTCGAACAGATCCAGAAGCAGGTGGAAACTAATCAGGAATTTCTGACGCGCATGCGCATGGATCCGGCGCTGGCCAAGCGCCTGGCGCAGCGGCAGATGAAGATGGTGCGCGAGGGAACCAATGTGCTGGAACTGAAGGGGCATCCGCTGCGGGCGAGCCCTTCGCCCTTTCTGCTGGTGACCCTGCCCCCACCGGCGCCGCTGGCGCCGTATCGACCGGTAGGCGGGCATTTCGCCGCGATGTGTCGCGATCCGCGCCTGCAGCTCTATATGCTTGGGGCGGGAATGATGATGATCGCGACCGGGTTGGTGTGCAGTCCTGGGCGGGAGTAGCACGACAACCACGCATTACAGCTCTGTTAACCGCGCCTGATCAGCTTGGCCGAACGGCTGTTCGGTTCGGTACCGTATTCGAAGGCCAGCTTCTTCTCCTCGAACTTGTTGAAGATTTCATTGCTGTCGCCGCGGCGGGGTAGTGGGAGAAGAGGATTTTTAACAACAGAGTTCTGGACATTGATATCCACAATTGGTAAGCTTGTCTAAAATGGAGAAGCTGACATGACCGCTGGAGCTCTCGAACCGGCCGTTAGGCCCGTCGCGGGGAGGTACAACCGGAGCGATTTTGCCCACAGCCCGATCATCGTGTTTTACGAACTGACGCGAGCGTGCGATCTGGCTTGCAAGCATTGTCGGGCCGATGCGCAAGTTCACCATGATCCCGACGAACTGACCACCGTTCAGGCGCATCGCCTGATCGATCAACTGACGCAGTTTACCAAACCCCCGATGCTCGTATTGACAAGGGGCGATCCTGCCAAGCGGGAGGATCTGCTCGACATCGTTCAATATGCCGCCGGTAGGGGGCTGGACGTCGCGCTGACGCCGTCGGCGACGCCGCTGGTGACGAGAGAATGGATCGAGCGACTGAAGGACGCGGGGCTGCATCGGATCGCAGTGAGTTTGGATGGGGTGGATGCAGGGACCCACGATGAATTTCGCCAGGTGGCCGGGTCATTTGATCGCACGATGGAGATGATCGCTGATGCGCGTGCCGTAGGACTTCCCGTGCAGATAAATACCACGGTCGCCCGGCACAACGCCGGGCAGCTCGACGCCGTTGCCGATCTGCTGTCGCCTCTGGATATCTGCCTCTGGTCGGTCTTTTTTCTCGTTCCGACCGGAAGGGCGTTTGCCGGCCAACGCCTTACTGCAGAAGAGATCGAGCAGGTGTTTAAGAGCCTCTATCAGAATTCGAAGCGCCAGCACTATGCGGTCAAGACGACCGAAGCGCCGCATTATCGACGCTATCTGATTCAGCAGAGCATCAAGGCCAAACGCGCCGGTTTCGCGGATGCCGGCCTCCGACGCCGTATCGGAACCAACGACGGCAAAGGCGTCATGTTTATCTCGCATACCGGCGAGATCTACCCCTCGGGCTTCCTGCCGATCGTTGCGGGGAAGTTTCCACTCGATTCCATCGTTCACGTGTACCAGGAGAGCGCGGTCTTTCGTGCGCTGCGTGATACAGACCAATTCGGCGGCAAGTGCGGCTGCTGTGAATACCGCGAAATCTGCGGCGGATCACGCGCCGCGCATTCGCGATGACCGGTGATCCACTCGCGGCCGAGCCGGATTGCAACTATGTCCCGCCACGCTTTCTTGACCAATCTGAACTTGAACCACAAAACGCATAAGGAGCCTTTCATGACACTCACAGATGAGACCACCGTTGGACAACTAGTCGTCGAGCGTCCGAACCGGGCGCGAATCTTTGAAAAGCTGGGCATCGACTACTGCTGCGGCGGCAAGAAGCCGCTGCGCCAAGTATGCGCGGATAAGGGTTTGGAATTCGACTCGGTGATCCGTGAACTCGAAAGCGCGGAAACGCCGTCGGAGAACCAGACGGATTGGTCCGTCGCGACGTTGACTGCGCTTGCCGACCACATCGAAGCCACGCATCACACGTATCTGAAGGAGGAATTGCCGCGCCTGGAGGCGATAGCCGCTAAGGTGGCTGATCGGCATGGCCCGAATCATCCGGAGCTTGCGGAGCTGCATAACGTCCTCGTGACGTTCAAAGCCGAGCTGGAGAGCCACATGTTCAAGGAGGAGAAGATTCTCTTCCCGCTGGTCCGGCGACTCGAGACGGCAACGGAGCCGGAGGCTTTCCACTGCGGCTCGATTGCCAATCCCATTGCGGTCATGATCCAGGAGCATGACGACGCGGGGAATGCGCTGGCGAAGATGCGCGAGTTCACGCATGACTACACGCCACCGGCCGACGCGTGCAATACCTTCCGAGCCTATTTGGATAGCCTGCACCAGCTCGAAGCGGACATGCAGCAGCACGTGCATAAGGAGAACAACATCCTCTTTCCACGTGCGATTGAAGCCGAGTTCCAGCTCGCACAGAAGTGACCCGGTGGCAGCATCTTTGAAACCGGCACGGCCTTGCCTTATCGTTTGAGCATTCTGCTTTAGGAGTGTTCATGAAGATCGCGGTGATGCCGGGCGACGGTGTCGGCAAAGAAGTCGTTCGCGAGGGGCTGAAGGTCCTCAAGGTCGTCAGCAAGAAGTTCGGATTCAGCTACGAAACCAACGACTATCCCTTCGGTGCCGAGCACTATCTCAAGACGAAGGTCACGCTGCCGGATCCGGCGCTTAAGGAACTGGCCGCGCATGACGCCGTTTTGTTTGGCGCCGTGGGTGCCGATCCGCGAGGAAACGCTCAGATCCCGCAGGGCCTGATCGAGACCGAGATTCTGCTGAAGATGCGGTTCGAGCTCGACCAGTACATCAACCTGCGCCCGACGCGCTGTTGCCCGGCGTTCCGACGCCGCTGAAAAACACTGGCCCGGATGATATCGACATGGTGATCGTCCGCGAGAACACGGAGGGCTTGTACTGCGGCAACGGTGGGTTTCTGTACAAGAATACGCCGCACGAGGTCGCCAATCAGATCGAAGTGACCACGCGCCGCGGGGTCGAGCGCGCAATCCGGTACGCGTTCGAATACGCCAAAGCGCACAACCGCAAGAAGGTTACGCTCGTCGCCAAGACCAACGTTCTGCGGTTTGCACACAATCTCTGGATCCGTGCGTTCGAGGAGGTCAAGAGCGATTACGCCGGGATCGAAACCGAATATCACCATGTCGATGCCTGCACGATGTACATGGTGACCAAGCCGAAGATCTACGACGTAATCGTCACGACGAACATGTTCGGCGACATCGTCACGGATTTGGGTGCCGCAATTCAGGGTGGCATGGGCATGGCCGCCAGCGGCAACATCAATCCGACACGCCAGGCCGCCAGCATGTTCGAACCGGTACACGGCTCGGCCCCGGATATCGCGGGAAAGAATTACGCGAACCCAATCGCGACGTTTCTAAGCGTTGCGATGATGCTCGAATTTCTAGGCCAGGCGCAGGCCGCGGAAGCGATCAATCGCGCTTGCCGTGACGTGGTCGCCGATCCAAAGAATCACACGCGCGACCTTGGCGGAAGCGCGGCAACCAACACCGTTGGCGACGCAGTTTGTGCCCGCCTCGCTTAACGCCGTTCGCTGGACAAGTGGTGTCCCTTGACCCCTTTCCCTACAATTGGGATATGGCAGAGAAGGTAGTTATCGTCGGTTCCGGCCCCGCCGGTTGGACGGCCGCCATTTACGCGGCACGCGCCAATCTCTCACCCGTCGTCTATGAAGGTGCAATCAGCGAAGACAACCGCTGTATGGGGACGCTCCCGCTGGGCCAACTGAACCTAACGACAGAGGTCGAAAATTTCCCCGGCTTCCCCAAAGGCGTCCTCGGGCCGGAACTCATGGTTGCGATGCGCGAACAGGCTGAGCGATACGGCACGAAGGTCGTGACCGAAGATATCGTCTCGGTGGACTTGAGCTCACGTCCATTTAAGTTGCAGGATTCGGCCGGCAATTCGCTGCAAGCCCACGCGCTGATCGTCGCGACCGGCGCCAGCGCAAACTACCTTGGCCTGGAGTCGGAGGAGAGGTTTAAGAATCGTGGCGTCTCCGCGTGCGCGGTATGCGACGGAGCGCTGCCGCGCTTTCGCAACAAGCCGCTGGTCGTGGTCGGCGGTGGTGATTCCGCAGCCGAGGAGGGCAACTACCTCACCAAGTTCGCCAGTACGGTCCACCTTGTCCACCGGCGCGACAAGATCGCGCCAGTCCCATCATGGCAGACCGGTTACTGTCCAATCCTAAGGTCAAGCCTGTTTGGAATTCCGTTGTTGCAGAGGTCGTTGGGGATGAGGAGAAAGGCATGACCGCCGCCCGCGTGCGCGATGTCGTTACCGGGAAGGAAGCCGTCCTCGACGCGACAGGCATGTTCGTTGCCATCGGTCACACACCGAACACGCGGTTCCTCAATGGCCAACTCGCCGTGGATGAGAAGGGCTTTATCAAGCTGGCCGAACCCTTCCGCACGACGACCAGCGTCGAAGGCGTCTTTGCCGCGGGCGACGTCGCCGATCCGGTTTACAAGCAGGCGATCACCGCCGCCGGCATGGGTTGCAAGGCGGCGCTTGATGCCGAGCGCTGGCTGGCCGCGCAAGGGATTGATTGATCCCTCGGCACGGTCGCCCAGGTCAATGCGATTAACATGGGCCGTACGTCCATGTAACGATTGAATGCCCGAGCATCGCTACAGCTTCCCCGCATCCCATCGCATCCGCTCACGGGTTGAGTTCTCGTCGGTGTTCGAAGCCGGTATCAAGCAGACGAAAGGCCCGCTACTCGTTTTCGCCACTCCCAACCAACTCAGTCATCCGCGTCTGGGTCTCAGCGTCTCGCGCCGGGTCGGGACGGCCGTCAAGCGAAACTGTATCAAACGCCTGCTGCGCGAATCATTTCGCCTCATGCAACATGACCTGCCGCGGGGCTATGATCTGGTGATCGTGGTGCGCCCGCATGAGCCGCTTCGGCTGGCGGAGTACCAGCGACTGCTCGCGGGTCTGCTCGTGAAGCTGCACCAACGGTTTGAAACGGACCAAACGTGAGGTGATGCGGCTGGCTCCTGATCCAACTCGTTCTGCTCTACCGCGCGACGCTCGGACAGTTCATGGGCGGCCACTGCCGCTTTCAACCCACCTGCAGCCAATATGCGATCGATGCCATCAACAAATACGGCGCCCTCGCCGGGAGCTGGCGCACGCTCAAACGGATCTGCCGGTGTCACCCGTGGGGGGGAAGTGGTTACGATCCGGCCTAGCCGTCTTCACCACCACCGATTCAACCTTCTTCGTTGGCCTCGGGGGTGGTTTGACGATCTGCGGCGGCGGCGGCGCCACCTGGTGAACGATCTCATTCCCGCAGCGCGGACATCGCATCGTCAGTCCCCGGATTTGTTCTCCGCACCTCGAGCACTGGATCGGCACCTTGCCCAGCCAGCGAATAATTCGTGGCGTCGCGGTGATCGGCAGAATCGCAAACAGCGCCGCCAGCGCCAGTACGGAATCGCTCCGATGGTGTAACCCTGAATGCTGCTCGTGTAAGCAAAGCCGAAGATCGAGTATGACTCGCGCGTGGGCCCGTTCCACTCCTGCCAAAGCATCGCACGCGCCACCGGTACCGACGACCTCCCCGGCGGCGGGTACTTCTGCATGCTCGCCGCCAGTTTCGCCGGTGCCACACGGACGTAGTGCAGGGCTCCGCGGTAGGATTGGTAACAGACCAGCCCCTGCCGAATGGCCGGACGATAGGCATCACAAACCCAAAAGCTGCGAATCCAGAAGACAATTGCACCGGCGCACAGTCCCAGCGAGAGCGCAGACAGGGCGACCAGCAGACTGTATTTCGCCGCTCCCCTCGTCATGGTCCAAGTGTACCTCAAACTGGCGTCGCCAGGTAATTCTGAAGCCGTTTAAACCGCTTCTCCACCCGCTTTCGCAGTGCCTTGTGGCCTGCGTCGAACGCGTGCCCCCGCCTCGCCAGTGCTACGAACAGCTTGACCATGTTGTGCCAGTCGTCCAGGTTGATGTACTCCGGCCCGATCTTCTTGCGCATACGGTCCATGTTGTGATAGTTTCCCAGCGGGATGCAGACGGCAGCCGCAAGGTAACCATAGATGTCGTATACCGTCGCTTCGCAGGTTCCACCGGGCATGAGCGCCCGCTGCCATTTAAAGCACTTGTCGGATCGGCCCAGTTCCTCCGCCTGCTGCGACAGGAAGTACGTCAGTGCTGAATTGAAAATGCTGGTCTTGTCGCCAACCCGGATCACCACCCCCTTGCCCTGTTGCGCAACCGGCTGCTCCGCCGAGCACTCGATGGCGACAATTCGGTCATCCTTTCGCAATAGCTTCGGCTTCAGCACGGCGGCGATCGCGCCGATGAAACCGTCCTCCTCGGCTCGCGTCAGCAGAACCGCCACCGGCGTCACCGGCGGCTTCTTGTGCAGCTCATCCAGCATCGCCAACGCCGCCGCCACGCCTCCCTGATCGTCGATCCCGCGCGAGTACAGCTTCTTCCCCTTGGCCCGTGCCACCCCCTGATCGAACATCCCCGGTGATCCCGCAGTAACCTTTGACTTCACGCGAACCTTCACCTGATCGGGAACCTCGAGCCGATCGTGCGTCGAACTGCCGGCCTCGATCACCCTCCCGGCGATTTCGCGTCCTTCGTCGAAGAACCGCACCTTCGTATTTCGCACGTAATCGATATGGACCCACCCGTGGAAATCCGCTCCGAGCGTGTGCCTGTCGAGCATCCGCCGAGCGACAAAACCGGGATGATCCATGTGCGCCGCAAAAACCCACCGCGGACCGCGACGGCGCGACGGCAGTTCAATCAGTAGATTCCCTGCCCGGTCGTGGCTCAGCCTCAGCCGAGGCCGCTGCCGCACGAATTCTTGCACAAATTGCACCATCTGCTGCTCCGCAAAAGGCGCCGTCGGAATTGAACAGATTTCTTTTAGAATCTTCATAAGTGCCGAACCTTAGCCAGCCATCCAACCGCTGCCAAGCACATTCGTTTCGCTCGGTTAAGCAGCCTTGGTCGTAATCGAGCTACCGGATTCAGCCGATGAGAAGCAAGAGATTTCATGATCGGAGCCCGCGTTCTGAGGTGGGGCTCACGGTCACAGGTTCAGTAGCCCTTGGGAGGTGGCATGAGCCGCATCCTGATTGTTGAGGATAACGTTGCCTTCCGTGAGGGGGTTTCCGCTTATCTGAGGCGAAAAGGCCACGACGTTAACACTACAGCGCCGGATCCTTCTTAAGTCCTTATCCGCTCATGTTTTTGCTCACCGTTTCTACCCTCGAATCGCCGACGCCGGGATGTAGAGTTAAAGGACCGAATGCTTCTGACAGAACCCTCTCCCGCACCATCGAGGCGCCATCCAGCGCTGACTCGCTGCAAGCCCTACAGGGCCTCCTGGTCGCTTCGGCTGCGCCTTTCGATGGCCGGGGTTGAACCCTGCGCTAAGGGTAGGAGCATGGCCCATCTCATCCAGGCAACATGATCACCAGCCCGTTGGTGAAGCATCCCAGCAGAGGACATTCCGCTCCCAAGTTGCGCCCAAATCCCCTCCCGGCCCACACCGTACTCTCACCGTTGTAGTACCGTACCCTCCCCACTCCTCCCCCAACCCGGTTTTTGCCCATTCTGACGACCTGGTGGTCCGAACATGACAATTTGCCGCACCGGCAAAGCGGCCACAGGGGCCCTTTTGGCACTTCAGCGCTGGATCGTTGGTAAGTCCTTGTCTACTCATGTGTTGACCGCAGTTCTGGACTGAAATCGCCAGCGTAGCGCTGTAGTGTTAACTGTGCAGCGGATGGCGAAGATGCACTGGTACAGCTTGACGACGCAATACCGGACGTCGTCCTGCTTGAGCTTGCCATGTCCGTAATGGGCGGGAAACGCTTCCTGGACCATATGCGCGTTGCTCCGCGCTCGGCAGATGTTCCTGTTGTGCTCATGACGGCTAGCGCCGACGCCGATCTTGCCTATGGGAACGAGCTTGACGTTCCGGGGATTTCTCTTGAAATCCAGGTTCTCGCTCGACCAGATCCACCAGGAGATCCAGCGGGTCATCGCCGAGCGCGATGACCGGAACGATCAAGAACGATCAAGCGGCGGCCATTTGAAGAGCGGAGAAGCGATGCGCACACTCGATGCAGTCCAACCCGGCTCAGAACTTGAATCCAGCGAGTTGCCACCGGAAGTCCGGAGTGTGTTCGATGCGCTCTCTTCGACTAGGCCGTCACAGACCGATCGGCGCCGCTCGCCCCGCGCTACCTATCGAATTCGCGCGACAATGACCCTGATCGATGCAGGATCTCCCGGACCGCAATTCACGACCTACACCCGTGATGCCAACGAGTGGGGCCTGGGCTTTGTCTGCGCAGAGCCCTTTCCCGTCGGGCGCGAGGCGACGGTGACGCTGCTGTCTCCCCGCCACACTCTCCTCGATGTCCGTGGCTGCATCCTCCGCTGCCGTGAAGTGACGCCGGACTGGTTCGAGGGCGCCATTATTTTCGCCCAGCGGCACGATGCGCTCCGCCCCGCAGAAATCACAGCGTCGCTTCAAGATATGGGTGAGCTGTTCGGCTGATCCTCCGAACCCGAATTGATCATGAACGTCGCCGTCTGATGCAGGAACGGCCGAAGCACCCCGCACACTGACCTGGGCAACTGCGCTTCATCGAGGGCTGCATCCATCAGCATAACCCAGCGGTCTCGCGCCCGTTGATCGATCCGAAAGGGCGCATGCCTCATCCGTAGCCTCGGATGCCCTCGGGCTGCGCTGTAATGGGCCGGTCCCCCAAACCGCTGCATCAGAAACGCCCGCAACCGTCCCTCTGCGCCTGCCAGATCCTCCTTTGGATACATCGCCGACAGCACGTCATCGCCGCGCACGCGTACATAAAAGCCGCTCACGAGGCGGGCAAATCCTTCTTCTCCAATCTCCGCATAAACCTGCGCTTCGCCAATCTGTGTCATGGCTGCGAGTTTCCTGTCCCTGTGCCGCCCGGGCAAGCTCACCAAATGTCCTTCGACGGCACCAAACTCTGTCACCGCAAATGCTTCGCCCATGGTCTTAACCGCCGAGGTTAGCACGTAAGATCTGCCGCCGCGTCGGTTTGACACCGCACGTCACCCGCGTAGGATGCCGCCTCGCGGATCCCGCTGCTGAGACACGCCCAAAAACCGAGGAGGCACTTTTGCTGCTCACCAAACACGAAGGCGAATCGTTTCGCAACCAGACGGTTTACATTTCCGGCCAGGCGTTCATCCGTTGTACCTTCGTGGGATGCACGCTGATTCTGCGCGAGACCGTCTACCACCTCGAAGGCTGTACCTTCGAGCGCTGCAACTGGCACGTGGACTGGGTCTTGCTCTGGGGATCGCCCGAATCGCTCCGCGAGATCAAGGCTCTTGTCACCATGATTGAGCAGGCCCAGCAGCAGTCGGCGCAGGATGAGTCCGGCGGCCTTCCGCCTACGCCTTTTGCTACCAGTAACAATCCAACGCCTGAATCGACCTAGCGCCGCGTCGCCGAACTTGCGGGGTTGCGCGAGATTTGTATTTGTCGCTCGGCATTTATCGCACTAGCATCCTCCGCGTGAAAAGAATCGGACTTCTCGTCGTCATTCTTGCAGTGCTGCTTGGCTACGGCACCAGTGCCAGGGCTCTGTCGCCCGATGAACTGCTACTCCTGACCAACTCCACGAATCCGGCCGGCGAACGTTGCGCGGAGTTCTATGCTAAAGCCCGTTTGGTTCCCGATGGACGCATCTTGTCGATCAAGATGCCCAACAACGACCAGATCTCCTTCGAGGAATACGAGCGCGACGTGGTCCCCGCGGTCCGCGCCTTCATCCGCCGAAATCACCTTCAATCCAAGATCAAGTGCATCGTAACGTTCTACGGCGTTCCCCTGCGCATTGGGGGGCACAAACCTACTCCCGCCGAGCAACAGGAGATGGCCCAGATCCGCCAGCTTTCCGATGAGACTGTGCAAAAGGTGGATTCGGTTATCGATGAAGCTGAAGCGTTTGCCAAACAGCTCGACCCGAAATTCGAAGCGGTGCCTGGCGCCGGAGCCGACAACCTCGGCACCCGCGCAACCAAGGCGCTTGGAACCATCGCCGTCACCCTGCACAACAGTTCCGACGATCCCGCCTTCAAAAAAAACGTCCAGCGCCTGATCCAGCTCACGTCCACCCTCTGCGGCGATGACGAGGTCCTGCGCCAGTTCCCCGATCAGGAACTCAAGAGTGTTGCCCCCACTCCTGCCGACGGCGAGCACTGGTCAACCCGCCGCATTCAGCTCCAGGCGGCGCTCGGCGAGCTTCAGACACTCGAGGAACAGCGTTACGATCCCGATGCTCGCAAGCGTCTCCGCGAGATCGTACCCCAGGATTTCGGCTTGTTCGGCACGCTGACGCTCCTGAATTCACAACTTGCGTATCTCAACAACGATGGCACCCCAGCGGCTTTTGATAGCGAGCTTGCCTGCCTCTGGTGGGACTACTACCCGCGCAATGCCTGGATCGACAATCCGCTCAACTACCACTTCCGCGGGCACCAGATCCGTCCCATCGTCATGACCATGCGCCTCGACGCTCCACAGGAAGCGGAGGTCTACAATATCATCCTCACCTCTCTTCGCGCCAAAAAGAGGGTCTCCACGGCCGCTTCGCCATCGACTCGACTGGTGGCCTCGACCTGAACGGCGGCGTCGATAAACGCGGCGGCTACCGCGCGTTCGACGAACATCTGCAACGCCTCGCCACCCTGGTTCGCGCTGATACGCGCATGCCGCTAACGCTTGACGAAAAGGCGACCCTCTTTCCTCCTGACAGCGTTAAGGATTGCGCCCTCTACTGCGGCTGGTACAGCGTTCGCCACTACATTCCCTTCGCCACCTTCAAGCCCGGCGCCGTGGCGTACCACGTCGCCAGCTACGAGATGATCTCACTCCATATGGAAGGCGAAAAAGGCTGGTGCGCCGGCCTCCTGAACGACGGCGTTGCCGCCACGCTTGGCGCGGTTGCCGAGCCTTATCTCAGTGCCTTCCCGCTGCCGGATGAATTCTTCCCGCTGCTCATGACCGGCAAGTGCAACTTGGCTGAAGCTTACTGGAGCACGCTTCCCCAGGTGAGTTGGATGATGACCTGTGTTGGCGATCCGCTCTATACGCCGTTTGCCAAGGATCCGCAGATGAAGGTGAACGAATTGCCCGAGCCGCTCCAGGCGCTCTTTACCAAGACCGCCGCCACATCTTCAAAAACCGAACTCGGTGACAACGTCCCGGTCATGCCGAGGGGTGTGAACGATCCGGCCCATTAGCTGTCCGTTGCGTCATCACTCGTGTCGGTGGCATTGCCTGATCTGTGTAACTCTGCCGGCCATGGGTGGCGCTGACGCTGTCCACCAGGTCGGTGACCTCCGGGTCTATGGACCTCTGGTCGATCTTCTCTGCGCTCGTATCATCGCTGTGGAAGGTATTGACTCCACCATTCCCGGCGATCTTGTCAGTACCGGCCCGCCGTCCAAGTCGTCGTTTCCGCGGCCGCCGCCGATCACATCATTGCCCGCATCGCCGGTGATGATGTCGTCACCGCGGCCCCCCGAGAGCGTGTCGTTTCCGGCAGCCGCCGATGAGCTTGTCCTTGCGGGTTCCCCCGCTGAGGATCTCGTCTCCGGACGCGCCCACGAGCGTGTCCTTGCCCTGACCTCCGACTCATATAAGTCACCGTTAAGAATCCGAGATGCCGCTCGCGGCGGAGAACAGTACCAGTCTGTTGCACGACGACAGGCGGCTAGAGCATTTCACTCGGCCTGTAATTGCTACCTCGCCTGCCGCTGGCGACAATCGCCGTCCATGAGTGCTTCCTGGGAGACCTTCGAGCGATATCGCACCCGCGGCCTCGATGCCCGCCGGGCCGGACAATGGGATGCCGCACGCCAGTACCTATTGGAAGCCGCTCGCGCCATGGCCAGCCTCGCCAAGGAAGCCGCCAGCGATGAACTCCGTGCCGGGCGGGAAGAGATCGCCCGGCGTTTGCTCGAATTGGCCGCACGATTGCCAAACCGCCAAATCCCAGCGGCGCAGCGCTCCGGGAACACGAAGCCCATACGGTGCTCGTGACACGGAAACCGCCCAGGCCGAAGGCGCCGGCGGCGCCCAGCAATGGATCGTCAAGGAAAAGCCCCAAATCCGCTTCGACGATGTTGCCGGCCTCGACGACGTGAAGGAAGAAATTCGCCTGAAGATGATCTACCCCTTCGCGCACCCGGAGCTGGCCGAGAAGTTCGCCATCCGTGCCGGTGGGGGGCTGCTGCTCTACGGCCCGCCAGGCACCGGCAAGACCATGCTTGCCAAGGCGACTGCCGCCGAGATCGACGCGACCTTCTTCCGCATCTCACCGGCCAACGTCCTGAGCAAATGGGTCGGCGAGGCCGAGCAGAATCTCAAGAAGCTCTTCGACGCTGCCGCCGCCGAAACCCGCAGCATCATCTTCATCGATGAGATCGAAGCGCTGATTCCCGCCCGCCGCGACGAAGGCTCCAGCGTCATGCAGCGCGTCGTTCCACAGATCCTTCAGGGCATGGAAGGTTTCGATGAGCAGTCGAGCGACGCAATCCTCTTCATGGGTGCGACCAACGTCCCCTGGCAGCTCGATCCCGCCGTCCTGCCGCCGGGCCGTTTCGATCAGAAAATCTACATCCCCCTCCCGGACCTCGCCGCCCGTCGAAAGATGCTCGATCTCTACCTCGCCATGCGGCCGCTGGCGCCGTCCGTTGATCTCAACGTCGCCGCCCATCGCCTCGACGGCTACAGCGGCGCCGACATCAAGTACATCTGCGACCGCGCCGCGACGATTCCCTTTCTGCAAAGCGTCGTCCAGGGCCAGGAAGAGGAAATTACTTCACAGATCCTCGACGACGTAATCGCCGCCACTGGCAAATCCGTCACCCACGATCAGCCTGAGAAAATTCGACACCTGGGCCGGCGAATTCAAGCGCGCCTAGCGTGCGTGCTACTCTCTTAAAGAGCGTTCACCGCCCCAGCCGGGCCCCCGCGGCAGATCCCGCCGTCCCGTGCCGCCCCGGCGTTTCCCCGATCTTGCTCAATACCTTCTGGTTCACCTTGCGCAAAAGATCGATGAACTCCACCTGCGCCATGTTCAGCGCTTGACCTTGATGTTGCTGGCGATCCGCCCCTGAAGGCTCTCGAGCTGCCAAGCGCACTGGCGTCGGTGGCCGGCATTCCCTGGGCCTCCTGCCGGTAGAGCGTTTCCAGCGTCCTTTCAAACTCCGCCATCGCTCTGGCGGCGTCGGGATCGTCCGCCACCGCCTTCTGCGCCTTGCGGTAGTTGTCCACGGAGGGGTGCTCGGCGACCATATCCGCCAGCTTGGCGGCTTCGACCAAAATCGACTGCGTATCTGCGGGCATCAATGCTTCCTTTGTGCGTAGTATAGGGGCAACGGGCGCAAAAGCCGAATGCCCGAAACCCTCACCGTAATGCCGATGACCCAGGACCGCTACCACCGACAACAGCTCCTCCCCCGGATGGGTGCCGAAGGCCAGTCCAAACTCGCCGCTTCGCGCATCCTCCTGATCGGTTGCGGTGCCCTCGGCACGGTCATCGCCGAGCAACTCGTCCGCGCCGGCATCGGCTTCCTGCGCATCTGTGATCGCGATCTCGTCGAGCTGACCAACCTCCAGCGACAGGTGCTCTTTGACGAGCGGGACGCCCGTGACGAACTTCCCAAAGCCATCGCGGCCGCCCGGCGTCTGCATGAAGTGAACTCCACCGTCCCAATCGACGCCCGGGTCGTCGATGTCCACCGCGGCAATCTTGAAGCGCTGATCGGAGAGGGGACCGGCCGAGTTCATCTCATCCTCGACGGCACCGACAACGTGCAGACCCGCTATCTCGTCAACGATGCCGCCGTGAAGCTCGGCATCCCCTGGGTATACGGCGCCTGCGTCGGAACCGAAGGCCGCGTCATGGGCATCGTGCCGGATGGAACGCCTTGCCTGCGCTGCATCTTCAACGATCCCCCGCTCCCCGGTGAGCTCGCCACCTGCGACACCGCCGGCGTCCTGGCCTCCGCCGCCAGTCTCGTCGCCTCGTTGCAGGCTGTGACGGCCATGAAGATTCTCCTCGGCGAGCGCCGGAGCAGATCGCCAGGCTGCTCACAATCGACGCCTGGTCCATGCACTTTCGCACGATCGAGACTGCCGCCCGTCGAGAGGATTGCCCCGCCTGCGGGCATCACCGCTTCGAATTCCTCCAAGGCCCCGATTGCTCCGGCGCCGCCACACTCTGCGGCCGCAACGCCGTCCAGATCCGCCCTGACCGGCCGACTCAACTGAATCTCGATGACCTGGCCGCGCCTCAAGCCCGTCCTCACCGTGCGTCAGACCCCATACCTGCTCAAATGCCAGCTTCCCGACGCGACGTTGAACTCACGATCTTCCCCGATGCCCGCGCCCTCATCCACGGCACCTCCGACCTGGCCGCCGCCCGTTCGATTTACGCTCGTTACGTTGGAAACTGAAGTGCTGCTGCCCCCACTGTGTCCACGACCGTCTCGTCACACCCGGCCACTTCCGGGAATGCCGCTCTGCATGAAGGCCACCGCGCCAAGGGCGTTTGCTCTGGACGCCTGATCAATCATCCCCGTTCTGCGCCTGCTCGCTCCAATACCTGCTTCGTGCTCCGCCGCCTGCAACCCGCCTGAGGGCTGCAGTCCGGGATCCGCTCCCCCATTCTCCCCATCTCCCGCAAATGCTCGAAGAAGCGACTTCAGAGCACCCGCACAACGTATCGACATCCGTTTGTGCAAAACGACCGGGTCACACCGTACTCACACCGTGCAAAAGCCAGACACACAAAGGCCCGCCCTGTCCGTTTCCAGAGCAATATTATACAATACACTCGGCGGTTTTGCCATCGTGTCCGATGGCTCAAGAACACGGCCCTTCAACCGAAGACCGATCGCCGACTCCGGCAGTTGCCCAAGCCAGCCGGCCCCATCCTAGTCCTCTGCCAGATACCCTCGCTTCGCCGCAGAGAACCCGTGATAACTGCAGGCGCAAGCCCTGGTTTTTGCTGCTTTTCAAGATGCTTTGATGATCGCGCGCGATTCCTCTAGAATTAGTCGGAATATCGTGAGCGTCGTCACTACACCCATTGATTCCCTGAGAACCGTCTCGGTCCTCGACTTGATCGGCAACACGCCGCTGCTCGGGTTCAAGCGAATTACGCAGGCCGTTGCGCCGGTGAAGATCTTCGCCAAGGCCGAATGGTACAACCCCGGTGGGAGCGTCAAGGACCGCGCCGCCTCATTCATGATCCGCGACGGCGAGCGCCGCGGCCTGCTCACCAGGGACAAAACCGTCATCGACGCCACCAGCGGCAACACGGGAATCGCCTACGCCATGATCGGCGCCGAGCGTGGCTATAAGGTCAAGCTCGCGCTGCCGCAGAACGCCAGCCGCGAGCGCAAGCAGAGCCTCCTCGCCTACGGCGCGGAACTGATCCTCACCGATCCCACCGAAAGCACCGACGGCGCCCAGCGTTACGTCCAGAAGCTCGTCAGCGAAAACCCCGATCGCTATTTCTACCCCGACCAATACAACAACGACGCCAACTGGCGGGCCCACTACGAAACCACTGCTCCGGAAATCTGGCGGCAGACCGACGGTCAGGTGACGCACTTCGTCACCGGCATGGGAACCAGCGGCACCTTCATGGGCACGACCCGCCGCCTGCGCGAGCTGAATCCAACGATGAAGTGCTTCAGCGTCCAACCCGATGCCCCGCTGCATGGCCTTGAAGGCATGAAGCACATGGACAGCGCCCTCGTCCCCGGCATCTACGATCCATCGCTGGCCGATGGCAACATCGAGATTTCGACCGAGGACGCCCATCGCATGGTCCTGCGCTGGCACGAGGAAGGCCTGCTCGTTGGCGTCTCATCCGGCGCCAATATGGTCGCCGCATTGCAGCTTGCAACACAGTTGAAGAAAGAGGGGCTCGATCAGTACAGTGGACAGGCACCCGTTGTCGTCACCATTTTCTGTGACTCGGCGGCGAAGTATCTCTCGGAAAGTTTTTGGACCGAAAGCGCCGAAGCGGAGAACTGGCCGTGAACGAGCTTGTACTGGATGCCGAGTTCTATAACAGAATCGCACAGGAAGGGGCAGCCGCCTATCCGAACGAATGCTGTGGGATTCTCTATGGCCGCGATGCCCGGCAAAGCGGCACAACCCGCAGAATCGTCGAACGCCTGGAGCCGGTCGCCAACGCCTTCGAGGCAGGCGAGCAGTTTCACCGCTTCTCCATCTCGCCGCAGACGCTGATGAACGCGGAGAAATCCGCCGCCGATCAGGGGCAACTGGTCCTCGGCTTCTATCACAGCCATCCCGATCACCCGGCCCGGCCAAGCCAGTACGATCTCGATCATTCCTGGCCGTTCTACAGCTACTTGATCGTCAGCGTCATGCAGGGCCAGCCCGATGCCATGACCTGCTGGGTGCTTGATGACCAGGCCAAGGAATTCCGTCAACAGGAGATTGTCCCGAGCCTCATGAACGATGAATAGCCGGCAGGCGAACGGGCCCCGGACGTTACCATCGACCATTCATCCGGCTATGCCGACACGTTTAATGCACGCCTGCTCGCCAGTCCCCGACGGGCCGGCGGAGTTGTATAAAGAAGGAGCATCATGCCTCTCAAACCCCAGGGCCGTATTTTCAACGACATCACCGAAACCATCGGCGGCACGCCGCTGGTCCGCCTCAACCGCATCATCCCGCCGGACAGGCGCACCGTCCTGGCCAAGTGCGAGTTCTTCAACCCCCTCTCCAGCGTCAAGGACCGCATCGGCGTCGCCATGATCGAGGCCGGCGAGCAGCGCCGGCAAGATCGACCAGGAGACCGTCATCGTCGAGCCCACCAGCGGCAACACCGGGCATCGCCCTGGCTTTCGTCTGCGCCGCCAAGGGCTACAAGCTCATCCTCACCATGCCCGAATCGATGTCGATCGAGCGCCGCCGTCTGCTTCGGGCGCTCGGCGCCAGGTGGTCCTGACGCCCGCCGCCGATGGCATGAAGGGCGCCATCAACACCGCCACAGAGATCCTCGGCCGAGCACAAGCAAATCGTGCATGCCCCAGCAGTTCGAAAACCCCGCCAACCCCGAGATCCACCGCCAGACCACCGCCGAAGAATTTGGGCTGACACCAACGGCCAGATCGACATGATCGTCGCCGGCGTCGGCACCGGCGGCACCATCACCGGCGTCGCCGAGGTCATCAAGAAGCGCAAGCCGGGCTTCAAGGCCATCGCCGTCGAGCCGGCGGCGACTCGCCGTGATTCACCAGACCCTCAACGGCGAACTCGCTCAAGCCCGGCCGCCACAAGATCCAGGGCATCGGCGCCGGCTTCATCCCCAAGAACCTTCGACACCGACATCGTGGACGAGGTGGTCGGCGTCACCAACGAAGAAGCCTTCGAATGGGCCCGCCGCCTTCAGCAGGAAGAGGGTATCTTCGGCGGCATCAGCTCCGGCGCCAACATCTCCGCCGCCGCCAAAGTCGCCGCCCGTCCCGAAAACAAGGGCAAGATGATCGTGGTTGTCCTCCCCAGCATCGGCGAGCGCTATCTCAGCACGCCGCTGTTCGAGGAAGAGTGATCGGGTCACCGACCCCGTGCCTCCACCCCGCCTCGCGTAGAGCGCACCCTGGCTGCCCGCATCGGGACCTGGCCTCAAATAAAATGACACAAACGTATACACCTTGCCGGAAGGTGTACGGGTGTGCCATCCGCGCCGGCCGCCCAGTCTCCGCCTCCCGCCCAAGCCGCCGCCTCTTTGCTACAGGGTGCTGCAGCCTGCTACACTCTCGCCAGAAGTTCCCTCATTGATCAAAGGGATACCATGTCCAGCGAGCAAAAGTCCACCAACATCACCTGGCACGAAGGCTCCGTCACCCGGCAGGAGCGCCAGCAGCTTCTCAACCAGAAAGGCGTCATCGTCTGGCTGACCGGTCTGAGCGCCTCCGGCAAATCCACCATCGCCTGCATCCTCGAGCAGATGCTGCTGCACCGCAAAAAGCACGCCTATCGCCTCGACGGCGACAACATCCGCCATGGCCTGAACAAAAACCTCGGCTTCAGTGCCGAAGACCGTGCCGAAAACATCCGCCGCATCGGCGAGGTTGCCAGGCTCTTCGCCGATGCCGGGGTCATCGCCATCACCTCGTTCATCTCGCCTTACGCCAGGGATCGAGATTCCGTCCGGGCCAGCGTCCCGCCCGGCGAATTCATCGAGGTTTACGTGAAGGTGAGCCTGGAAACCGCCGAAAAGCGCGACCCCAAGGGCCTCTACAAGAAAGCCCGCGCCGGCGAGATCAAGGGCTTCACGGGCATCGACGACCCCTACGAAGCGCCGCAGCATGCCGAACTGGTCATCGATACGGAGAAGAGCAACGCCGAAGATGCCGCCCGTCAGATCCTCGCCCACCTCGAGCACGGAGGGCACCTGACCGCTTAAGCCATGAACCTGCACCACGAAACCAACCGTGCCCTCTGGAATCGTTGGACGCCGTTCCACGAGCTCTCACCCCTCTATGCGGTTGATCGCTTCCCGCGCCGGCGAGCTATCCCTCCAGCCCACCGAGCGCGAGCTCCTCGGCGACGTCTCGGGGAAATCCCTCCTCCATCTGCAGTGCCATTTCGGCCTCGACACCCTTTCCTGGGCCCGGCTTGGTGCAACCATCACGGGCGTGGATATCTCCGATGAAGCGATTTCGCTGGCGCAGCGGCTGTCAACCGAGTTGAAGATTCCCGCGCACTTCATCCGCTGCGATCTCTTAGACCTTCCTTCTCGCTTGGAGGAGACCTTCGACATCGTCTACACCTCCTACGGCGTCCTCCCATGGCTTTCGGACCTGGTGCCCTGGGGACGGCTGATCGCGCAGTGCCTGAAAGGTGGCGGGCGGTTTTGCATCGTCGAAGCCCATCCGTTTACCGACGTGTTCGACACGCTTCCCGGGGCTCAGAGCTTCGAGGACGTGCGTGTCCTGAACAACTACTTCAACCGGGAACCCGAACGATGGGAGGCGGACCGTTCGTACGCTATGGCGGAGGATCAGTCTCACTCAGGTACCGAAGGGATTGTCTGGGGCCATACCATGTCCGAGGTGGTCAACTCGCTGGCCGGCGCCGGCCTGCGCATCGAGCAGATGCATGAGTATGCCCGCCATCCCTACGACCGCTACCTGTTTCCCGGTGAGGATGGAAGCGGTCGCTTCCTCGATCCGCAGGCGAGGCTTCCCGTGGTCTTTTCCCTTGTCGCCAGCAAAACGTGAGTGCTGATGGCCCAGGAATTCGTCGATCTTCATTGTCATTCGACTGCTTCCGACGGCACGCTTCCGCCGCGCGAAGTCGTGCGTCTTGCGCATGATTCGGGTCTGGTCGGGCTTGCGATCACCGACCACGACACGATCGGCGGCGTCGCCGACGCCCGGGACGAAGCTCAAAAGCTCGGCCTGATCTTCATCCCAGGCATCGAGATCAGTTGCAGCTATCCGCCGCCGGGGACGATGCACATTCTGGGCTATGGCGTCGATCCAAACCGTACCGTGCTGCAAAGCTTGACTCGCCACCTGATCGAAGCCCGCGATAACCGCAATCCGAAGATCATCGCCAGGCTCAATGAGCTGGGCGTCGCCATCACGATGGAAGAGGTCGAACGCGAGGCCGGCGGCCAGGTGGTCGGGCGGCCGCACATCGCCGCCATCCTGCAGCGCAAGGGCTACGTCTCATCCATTAAGCAGGCCTTCGACAAATATCTGGGCCAAGGGGCCGCCCGCCTTCTTCGACAAGGAGCGCCTCGCCCCCAGGAGCGCCCTCGAATTGATTCGCCAGTCGGGCGGCTTACCGGTGTTGGCGCACCCGATTCAGTTGCGCACGAACAACGACGCCGAGCTGGAACGCGTCGTCAAGGATCTCGCCGACCTGGGCCTCGCGGGAATCGAAACGATTCACAGCGATCACGATGCCTCGCTGGTTGAAAAGTACACGAGTCTCGTCACGCGCTTTCGGCCTTCTTCAAACCGGCGGCAGCGATTTTCACGGCACCAATAAGAAGGACATCTCCCTGGGCAAGGCCAATGGCCGAAGAATCCCCCGCTCGATGATGGATCGGTTGCTCGAACGCCTCGGAGGACGCCCATGAACCCATTGCCCTTCGACGCTACAATACGTTCGACGGCCGCCGGGGAGCGTAGCTCAACGGTCAGAGCAGGCGACTCATAATCGCTTGGTTCTCGGTTCGAATCCGAGCGCTCCCATTTGATCCTGCCATTTCGTTATATGCTCGCAGTCGCCGCCTCGTGCGCGTGCGAAGAATCACCATCGTCGATGAGCGTCGCTCCGCCGCCGCCAAAGGTGGCGGAGAAAGCGTCTTCGAGGTTATAGCCGGACTCGCCGTGCTGGCTGAGATCCAGCCCTTCATGCTCATCCGATTCGCTGACCCGCATGCCCACGGTCAAGTCGATTGTTTTGAAGATTACCAGTGTTCCCACGCCCGCGATGATCCAGGTGATGCCGGTCGCCGCAAACTGGTGCAAGACTTGCCGGACGTTGCCTTCGATCAATCCGGAATGGTTGTTAACGGCGGCGACCGCGAAGACGCCCGTCAGGATCGCACCAAGGGTGCCACCCAGCCCATGGACGCCGAAGGCATCGAGGGAGTCATCGTAGCCGAACGCATGCTTGAGCGAGGTGGCGCCGAAGAAACAGACGATCCCACCGATAAAGCCCATGAGCATCCCCCACATCGGGGTGGTGAATCCGCTGGCCGGCGTGATGACGACCAGCCCTGCCACCGCACCGGAGATCGCGCCCAGTACAGTCGGCTTTCCGCCCTTGATCCACTCGATCAGCACCCAACCCAGGGCTCCGGCGGCCGCGGCAAAATGCGTCGCCACGAAGGCGTTGGACGCCAAAGCATTCGCCGCCAGGGCGCTGCCGCCGTTGAACCCGAACCATCCCACCCACAGCAGCGCCGCTCCAATGACCGACAGCACCACGCTGTGCGGCGGCATCGGCATCTTCCCATAGCCGCGACGATGGCCCAGCAGCATCGCACAAACCAGCGCCGACACGCCGGAACTCACGTGAACCACCGTCCCACCCGCAAAATCCAGTGCCGGCAGCCGTCCCACCACATTGCCGACGCCGATGTTAAAGAGCCCGCCCTTGCCCCAAACCATGTGGGCCATCGGGCAGTAGATCAAGAGCAGCCACGCAATGGAAAAGATCGCCATTCCGCCGAACTTGATGCGCTCGGCATAGGCGCCGGAGATCAGCGCCGGCGTAATGATCGCGAACATGAGCTGGTAGGCCATCCAGGTCGTATGCGGAATTGTGGCGCATATTCGCACGGGGCGGCGCCGACGTTTCTCAAGAATGCGAAGTGAAATCCTCCGATGAAGGCCGTGCCGGTATCGAACGCCAGGCTGTACCCGACCACCGCCCAGACGACCGAGACGATCGCCATGAGGATAAAGCTCTGCATCATCGTTGAGAGGACATTCTTGCGGCGCACGAGGCCGCCGTAGAAAAGCGCCAGGCCTGGTCCCGTCATCATCAGGACCAGCCCCGCGCTCGTGAGCATCCACGCGGTATCCCCGGCACGGATATCCCTGACGCTGCCGATCGCAATTTGATTCGCCGCCGGTGCAGTTTCGGCGCGCACGACCATCGATGTCAGAAGAATCGCCCCAACAAAGACGGTAACCATCGCGCGGCCCAACCGCGCGGGCATTCGAACCATGTCAGACTCCATCCGCGTTATGACGCACGCCGCGCCGGCTTTGTCGCTGCCAGAGCCCGGCGTTGCTTACAAAGCCAGTTCGTTGCGGTCGCCCGTTCTGATGCGAACCACTTCAGCAATGGGGTACACGAAGATCTTGCCGTCCCCGACCTCGCCGGTTCGGGCGGCCTCGGTGATCGCCGCGACTGCCTTGGCGGTTTCGTCCGACTTCACACAGATCTTCAGCAGGATCTTGGGAACGAAACCGACGTCCATCTTGGCGCCGCGGTAGCGTTCCGTGTGCCCCATCTGGCGGCCAAAGCCCTTGGATTCGACGGCCGTCACACCCAGGACCCCGATCTTGGCCAAAGCGGCCTTCACGGCATCAAGCTTGTGAGGCTTGATGACGGCCTCGATCATCTGCATTGGGTAAGCCGTTGAATCGTTTGAATTGGCACTCATACTGTTGTCATCCTAGCCGCTCCGGCCGAGTTTGCTTAGAGAAGATCCCCCATGAGTGCCAAAAACTCAAGCCCCTGTCAGCAAACCTGTTCCAGCACGTGCTCGGCCACGAAGATCGGCACGGTGGTGGCAATCCCCAGCGCAATGGCATCGGAGGGACGGCTATCGATTACCAGGACCCGACCATCCTGCTTAATGTGGATGCGGGCGAAGAAGGTGTGGTCTGTGAGGTCGTTGATCTCGATTCGCTCGATCGTGCCGCCCATGGTCTCTATGACGCTGGCCAGCAGATCGTGGGTGAGCGGGCGGGGCGTGGGGATTCCCTTCAGCCGGCGGTCGATGGCCATCGCTTCAGGGCTGCCGATGACGATGGGGAAATTCCGCTCCCCATCGACTTCTTTGAGCATAATGATCTGCTGATCCATCATCTCAGAGATGATGATCTTGTGCAGTTCCATCAGGATGGAATGCTCGGACGAATTGGTCGCCATCAATAGCTCCGGAGCGGACAAGTCCACAGTAGAAGTGGCTGGAAAGGGTGTCAAGACCGAAAGAGCAATGCCGGCGTTGTGGCCGCGAAATCGCACACAGGATGTCTATAATAAGGACGGAAATGTCCTCACGCCGGGCGCATAGTTCTACCCGTTTCCTCGTTCTGATCGTTGGGGTCGTCGTTCTGGGACTCGTGGGGTGGGCAATCACGATGCTCTTGCGGCCGGCGGTGGTGGTCACCGAGGCCGTTGAAGGACCCGTGGTCCAAGCTTTCTATGCGACAGGCACGGTCCAGCCCGAGCGCGAATATCCAATCAAGGCGAATGTCACTGGGACTGTTACGGAAGTGCGGGTGGAGAAGGGAACGCATGTCAGTAAGGGCGAGGTCCTCGCGATTGTCTCCGATCCGGCTCTGCAATATCAGGTGGACAAAGCTGAGGCAGAGCTCAAGGAGAAGCTTGCCCGTGCCGACAGTAAGACATCGCCTGTGCTTCAGGGCTTTGACGCGCAGATTACGGCGGCTCAGGATCTGGTCGAGATCGCCAAGCGCGAGGTTGATCGCGTTTCCAACCTGATGAAGCGGAATGCCGGAAACCAGGCGGATTTGGATGCCGCCATGGACCGGCTCAAGCGCAACTGGTCGGGCCTTGAATCGCTCAAATCCGATCGCGCCAGCAAGGTGCTCGAGCTTCAGAAGGATGTAGAAGTGGCCCAGGCGGCGCTCGATACGGCAAAGTGGAACCGCGATCAGCAGACGCTCAAGAGTCCGATCGACGGTGTGGTTCTCGATCGTCCAACCTCTGTGGGTACCCGAATGGACGTCAACGATCGATTGATGACCATTGCCGACGTTGCGCCGCAGACATTGGTCATGCGGGCGGCAGTCGATGAGGAAGACATTGCCAAAGTCCGCCCTGACCAGTTGGTTCAAATGACGCTCTACGCGTTTGCCGGCCGGGCGTTTGAGGGCAAAGTGACCAAGATCTACGACCAGGCCGACCCTGACCGCCGGACCTTTGAAGTAGATGTCAAGCTCGCGAACGTTGAGCCGCACCTTCAGCCGGGAATGACAGGCGAGCTTGCATTTGTCATGGAAACCAAGCCTCGGGCGATCGTCGTGCCGAGCCAAGCGGTGCAAAGCGGCGCGGTCTATATCGTCCGTGATGGCGAGCTTCAGAAGCGAGCCGTAAAGATCGGCATCCGGAGCGTCGAACGCACCGAGATCGTCTCCGGCGTAAGTTCCGGCGAACGCATCGTCATCAGCGCGCTGGATGGCGATGCCAATGGTCGGCACGTGCGCACGACTTACATGGACCCGATTGCGGCGGCGGGATTGAATAAGCCTCCGCCAATCCAGGAAGCGTTCAAGGGCTTTCAGTAATCCCTTTTGGTTAAGCATCCGGCACGACCATGCGCTGGTTCATCTCGCTCCGGTATCTTCGATCGCACCTTCGCCAGACGCTGGTCTGCATCGCGGGCGTTACCATCAGCGTGGTAATGTTCATCGACATGAGCGCGATGATGCAGGGGTTCACGGACAAGTTCATCATTGAGACGGTTGAATCGTCGGGACACGTGACGATCTACGATGAGCCGCGGGAGAAAGAGACGCCGATTCTTCAGCATGCCTACAAGAATCCCAATGCACTGCTGGATCTTGAAGGAGTTAAGCCCCGCGAGCAGGTCAAGAAGATCAAGAATCCAACGGGGCTGATCATGACACTGCGACGGTTGCCACATGTCGTTGCGGCCGCGCCGATCGTGAAGGGGGATCTGATCGCAACGTACGGAACGAAGACGTATGGCATGCAGCTCTTCGGCGTCGATCCCGACCAGCAGACGGTTGTGACCACGATCGGCCAGAAGGTGACCAAGGGGGCATTTGAGCGGCTCAAGACGACTGCTGACGGCGTGGTGCTGGGCCGCGGCGTTGCCCAGACGCTCGGAGCCCGCATCAACGACAATATCTCCCTCTCCAGCCCGGAAGGGGGGCACACCACGGCGAAGGTTGTGGGCATCTTCGACACCGGTGTGACGCCTGTGGACTATGGCCGATGCTATATGATGCTCAACAACGCGCAGACGCTGCTAAATCGCAAGAACGTCATCAATGAGATCGTTCTTCGCCTCGACGATTACACGCTGGCTCGCCAGGTGGCCGCGCAGATCGAGAGCATCTGCGGGTATAAGACTTATTCCTGGCAGGAGGCCAACGAGAACTTCCTGAAGATCTTTCGGATCCAGACGATCATTACGTATTTCATCACGGGGGCGCTGCTGGTTGTCGCGGCATTCGGGGTTCTGAACATTCTCATCATGGCGGTGCTCGAACGCGTCAATGACATCGCCATTCTCAAGAGCTTCGGATTCTCGCGCAGTGACATCACGCGGATCTATCTTTTTCAGGGGCTGGTGATCGCGCTGATCGGGTCGGCGCTGGGTCTGTTCCTGGGCAAGCTGGGAGTCGAGGGGTTGCGCCGGGTGCCGATTCACATGGAGGGGCTGGTGCGGGCGGACGGGCTGCTGATGAGCGAGCATCTTGGCCAGTACTTGCAGGCGCTGGTTGGGGCCGTGGTGGTGGTGCTGCTTGCCGCCGTCTATCCAGCCCGGCGCGCGGCGAAGTATGATCCCGTCGAGGTGATCCGCGGTGCTCACTGATCCGCTATTTGCCTTGGCGGGGATATGGTGCGGGTATACACTCCAAACGAGGGAGGCGGCTTTTAACCTGGAGCAACTGTGGGCCGGATTCTGGCGGATCCGTTCAAAGACGCCGACGGCAAGGCGAAGGTCGCGCATGGGGTCTGTGTCTACAGCGGGGCAACCCGGCTGGCGGAAATGGCTGCGCTAATCGGCTTCGACACCGTGTGGATCGAGATGGAGCACGGGCCTGCCGGATTCGAGGCGGTCGAGGCGCAGTGTACTGCCGTTCAGGCCGGAGGCGGATGGTCCGCGGTGCGCGTTCCGGATGGGCAGCGAAATCACGTACTGCGAGCATTAGAGGCAGGAGCATCCATTGTCGTTGTGCCGATGGTGAACAACGCCGAGCAGGCGCGGCGGATCGTCGAGCATGGGAAATTTCCGCCGCTGGGTTCGCGCGGGTACAACACGCGCAGCCGGGGAGTGCTGTATGGGCTGGCCGAGTTTAAGGATCTGTTCCGCCAGGCCAATGCGGACGCACCTTTTTGCACAGGTCGAGACGATGGAGGCGGTGGGAAACGTCGATGCGATCTGCGAAGTGGAGGGGTTGGCGGGAATCTTCATTGGACCGGGAGACCTGTCGGTAAGCGCGGGGTGCTGCGGCGATATGAGCAATCCGCGACTGATTGAAATCGTCACCCAATGCGCTCGTACCGCCCGAAAAATGAACAAGCATGCGGGCATCTTGGTGGGACAGGGGCCCCTCCTCGACGCGGCACTTGCGGCTGGATGCGACTTGGTTTTTTGCAGTGGCGATGTCACCGAACTGGCCAAGACGTGGCCGAGACTGCTGAATACCCTGCGGGCAAAATCATGATTTCCTCGCCGATGCTGAGAGAGCTTTCCGGATATGTCGCGGGTCGCTGGGTCAAGGCTGACCGTGGTGCGACGTTGGCGGTTGAGAACCCGGCGACGCGTGAGATGCTCGCAGAGGTGCCCGATATGGCCGGGGCGGAGACGCTGCGGGCGATTGAGACTGCGGAAGCGTCGCTCGCGCACGAGCTGTCGGCTGGCGAGCGCAGCCGTTGGCTGGCGAAGATCGCCGAAAGCTTGATTTCGCACAAGGACGAACTGGGGCGGATCATTACGCTTGAACAAGGCAAGCCGCTGAAGGAAGCGGTGGGGGAGGTTGAATATGCCGCGGGCTTCTTTCGGTTTTTCTCGCAGCATCTGGATCGGATCGAGGCCGAGGGGCTGGGTGGGAAGATCAAGGGGCTGGACTGGACCGTCTATCACCGGGCGGCAGGGGTGGCGGCACTGATCACGCCCTGGAATTTCCCGCTGGCTATGCTTGCCAAGAAGTTGTCGGCGGCGATTGGGGCGGGATGCCCGGTTGTAGTGAAACCCGCGGAACTGACGCCGTTGACGACGATCGCACTTTGGACGCTTCTTGACGATCTTGGGATTCCTGATGGGCGGCTGAACCTCGTGATCGGGTGGCCCGAGCCGATCGGGAAAGTGATTTGTTCGCACCCGGCTGTGCGATTGATCAGCTTCACGGGATCTACCGCGACGGGAAGGCTACTGATCGAGAAGACCGCACCGCATGTCAAGCGGCTGGCGATGGAACTGGGCGGAAACGCGCCTTATGTCGTTTTTGACGATGCAGACCTTGATGCCGCTGCCGATGCACTCATGGCCAACAAGTTTCGCTGTACGGGCCAAACCTGTGTTTGTGCGAATCGAATCTACGTCCAGCGCGGCGCCGTCGAGGCATTTACCGCGCAGCGTGAGCGAACGTGTCCGGCGCCTGCGAGTCGGTAACGGGCTGGATCCGCAAACAGACCTCGGGCCATTGATCGACGAGAGGGCGGTGGCGAAGGTTCGACGGCATGTGAAAGACGCAATGGAGCGGGGAGCCCGGCGCGTACTGGGCGACGATACGGCCGGTGATGGTGGCTACTTCGTCAATCCCTCGATTCTCACGCAGACGACGGAGCAGATGCTGCTGTCGCGTGAGGAGACGTTTGGGCCAGTGGTTGCGATCAGCGCATTTGACAACGATGACGAGGCAATCAAGCTGGCCAACGGCACGCCGTATGGTCTGGCCGCATATATTTTCACGAAGAACAAGGGTCGCATCGTCCATGTCTTGAGTCGGCTTCGCTTTGGTCACGTTGGCGTTAATTCCGGTATGGGGCCGACCCCTGAAGCTCCCTTTGGGGGGATGAAGCAATCCGGTTTCGGGCGAGAAGGCGGGATCGAAGGGCTGTTGGAATTCTGCGAGACTCAAACCGTAGCGTCCCTATGAGCGAGCGTCCGCGACTGCTTGTGCTCAACGGCACGTGCCGTGATGTGATCGATCGGCACCGGAGTTAGATCGAGGCCCAGGGGATTGAACTGCTGGCCGAGCAGTCGGTCCGAAACCTGAGCGAAGATGAACTGGTGAATCGATTGTGCGCGGCCGAGGCAGTGATCCTGCCCGCGCATCGCCGTACGTTCCCGAATGCGGACCAGATGGCCCAGTGCCCGCGCCTTAAGGTCTGCTCCATTGCTGCCAGTGGCTATGACTGGCTGGATATCGAAGCAGCGACGCATCACGGAATCGTCGTTACCAATGTCGCCGGTGGAGAGGGCGCGGAAGTCGTCGCAGATTCAGCCACCACCGGCTCTGCCGGTGGTGGCTGAATTGATCTCACTTGCTCGATTGAAGTTACGCCCCAACGTACAAGTTCACTTCTTTGTCAGCTCGAAGATGAGATGCCTTAACTCGGGGAGGATCAGCTTTGTCATGGCAAGTTCGACGGCGTTGGTTGAGCCCGGCATGGTAAACAGCAAGGTGTTGCGGGTGATGCCTGCGAGCGCACGCGACAACATCGCGCCGGAGCCGATGTCCTGGTAGCTGAGCATGCGAAAGAGCTCGCCGAATCCTGGAAGGGCGGTGTGGATGTGTTCGCTGATGACGGGAATGGTGAGGTCGCGGCGAGAGATTCCGGTGCCGCCATTGGTGAGAATGACATTCAAATCATCCTCGGCGATCAGATCGTCGAGCAGGGGGCCGAGTTTTTCGGGGTCGTCGGGGATGAGGTGGTCGGCGCAGACTTGATGGCCCTCCTGCTTGAGGAGTTGTCGGATGCGCTGGCCGCTCCTGTCGGTTTCGGCAGTACGGGTGTCGCTGAGGGTGATGACCGCGCAGCGGGCGACGACCTCTTTGGCGCTGGTGATGTGCTGCTCGTAAGCCATGGAGCTGATCGTGAATTGCGGCTCATTGTGCCATGGGTGCTGGATCAACCTGCATCTTGCCGTTGGCTTCGTGGACCAAATACGCGGAGCGGCCTGGCGAAAGGGTGACATCAACGCGATCGGAGTTGCGGACGCCCATTGCCAACAGTTCATCGAGGGTATGCTGGCCGAGATAGACACGAAGGATCGCCTCGGTCCCTTCGGGGAAGTGGCCGACAAGCGGTCCGGCGTGTGCGGTCTTACTGGGTGGAACGGCGCGACCGGCAATCGGATCGCCGGGTGGGTTCACGTACGTCGCAAGCTGCTCAGGGGAAAGCCAGCGGCGCTTGACCGGCGGACCGGACTTGGTGACCCAGACGGTAATGGGCTGCGTCATTTCGTTTTTCACCGAAATCTCGTATGTCCGGGTTGGGACGGAGCAGCCGACGAGCATGGTACAGAGCAGGGGCAGGGCAAGCAGGGGAAATCGCATTTGCGCATCGTAGCGACCCTGCGACAGCGCGGAAATAGGTGCAAGAAGGAAAGTCGCCAGGGCTTTCGCATTTAAGCCAAGAGCGCTTCGATTAAGAACTTACGACTCCAGCCGCAGGATTTTTGCTTCAGCCGCAGGCTCGCCTTCATGACTTTTCCGTTCTCCTTGCGGATCTCCCAGCGTTTGAGTTTGTTCAAGGCGATGCGGCGTAAGCGTGAAAAGTTTTCCGCCCCGTGTTTGACACGCAAGCGACACGGGTCCTCGTTCAGGCTCACATCCAGCACATAGTGCAGCCCGTTCTCCACGCCCCAGTGCCCGCGGATGGCGGCGGCATGCATCGCGGCGTCGGTGCCACCGTGGCTGGAAATGTAGTAACGTCGTTCGACGCTCACCTTACCGCTGGTGTCGCCCAGATCCTGCCGCGTGGACTCGACGACGACCAGCGACGCCAGATCCGGCCAGGCCGCCAGCAACTCCGAACCCAGCCACTTCACTTCATCACTGACCCATACCCGCCGCTTCTCGATCCGGCCGTGGCCGCTGTTGGTCTGCTCGCAATAGCCGTGAGACATGTGCGCAAAGTTGTTCAGGATCGCCTCGTCCAGCAGCGTCTTGACCTTCCGGCACAGCGTTGGCTGATTCTCTTTCACCGCCAGGATGTAATGGGCTTGCTGATTCCTGATTTGTTGCGCAATCTCACGCTGGCACCCCATGGCATCGATCGTCACCGTTGCCCCGGCCAGGTCCAGCATCGCCAGCAATTGAGGGATGGCGGTGATCTCGTTGCTCTTGGCGTCGGTGGCCACTTGTCCCAGCACCAACTGGTTCTGCGTGGCAAAGGCGCTGACCAGGTGCACCGGCGTCTTGCTCTAGCAGCCCGTGGTGAAAGTCGATTTCCCGCTTGACGCCAAACCCCGACCGCGCTGAAATGCCGCGGACGCATTCAAGGATGATCCGCATGGCCCTGGGAAAACGCAAGGAAGTCGCTCAACCGCTGTTCATCTCGACGGTCGATTTGCCGTCGTTCAAGTCCAACCCGTTCTATGACACGGTCAACAAGGTGCTGAGCGCGCATCAGTTCGATCTGTTCGTCGAGAAGCTCTGCGCCAGGTTTTACCATGACAACGTGGGCCGGCCGGGTCTGGCGCCAGGCATCTACTTTCGCTGCCTGCTGGTGGGATACTTCGAGGGATTGGATTCCGAGCGTGGAATCGCCTGGCGTTGTTCGGACAGCAAGTCGCTGGGATTGTTCCTGGGTTATGCGATCGACCAGCAGACGCCGGATCACTCGACGATCTCGCGAACGCGAAGACTGATCGACCTGGAGACGCACCAGGAAGTGTTCGGGTATGTGCTAAAGATCCTGGCGAATCACAATCTGATCGATGGCAAGACGATGGGCGTGGACTCGACGACGCTGGAAGCCAACGCGGCGTTGCGGAGCATCGTCCGCAGGGACAACGGTCAGGGGTATCAGGAGTTTCTCACCGATCTGGCAAAGCAGAGCGGGATCGAGACGCCGACGCGGGAAGATCTGGCCAAGCTCGATCGCAAACGCAAGAACAAAGGCTCGAATGACGACTGGACCAACCCGCATGATCCGGACGCCAAGATCACCAGGATGAAGGATGGCACGACCCATCTGGCCCACAAGGCTGAACACGCCGTAGACATGGGCGAAGAGGGACACGGTGCAATCCTGGCGGTGAATGTATGCGACGCGGTGGTCGGCGACACCAAAACCCTCTGCGACACGATCAACCAGGCATCCGAGAACCTGCGTGCCATCAAGGACGATGATCGGGTGAGCGACAAGATCAGCGATGCCTGGGCCAGCGAAGTCGTCGCCGACAAGGGATATCACAGCAACGACACGATGCGTGATCTGCCGGAGATGGACATCCGCAGCTACATCAGCGAGCCGGATCGAGGGCGTCGAGACTGGTCCGACATGACCGGTGCGAATGAAGAAGATTCAATCAGAGCACTCGATGCCCGCGACGCGACCTACGGCAACCGCCGGCGGATCAAAGGTGAGCGTGGCAAGGAACTGATGCGCAAGCGGGGAGAGTTGCTGGAACGATCGTTCGCGCACAACTACGAGACCGGCGCGATGCGACGAGTGCACCTGCGGCATCGGGAGAACATCGCCAAGCGGGTGCTGATCCACGTGGCGGGATTCAACCTTGGGCTGCTGATGCGAGTGAAATACGGCCTGATCAAGCCGCGGGGGCTGAGTGACGCAATCATTTTTGCGCTGCTGATGATCTGGACGATGATCCGATCGGCAGCCGGGCGACTGATGCGATCCGGGCAAGCGGAATCAGCGCGATTTGCCGAACTTCTGCCGTTCGCGCCGAGATCATGGATTCAGGCCGTGTAGGTCATAAAACCACGGGCTGCTAGTATTACTCCGTTAGATCAGTAAGGTTAGAGTGAGTGGCGGGATATGGGCATGAAGGGCGGTCGCCATGGATGGTCGATCACTGAATCGTCTGCGAAGGGAGTTGGGGGAATTCGTCGGGGACTTGATGTCGGACCTGCCGCGGCGGGATCAACGCCGGTGGGCGCAGATATATCTACGGGGTCTGCTGCTGGATGGAGATCGCAAGAGCATTGAGCCGATGGCCAGGCGGTTGGAGGAGATTGACGGCAGTAAGCAGGACTACGAGCAGTCGCTCCAGCAGTTGGTGAACCAGAGCCCCTGGCCGGCGGGCTTGGTGCGGGACCGACTGCAGCGGTGGGTGGCGGCGTCATCGGCGGCGCAGGTCCGACGGCATCTGGGCGGGTCCGCCGCGGCGTTCCAGCGGTTCCTGATCCTTGACGAGACGGGCTTTGCCAAGCAGGGAAAGAGTTCGGTGGGAGTGTCCCGGCAGTATTCGGGAACGCTGGGGAAGGTGGCCAGTTGCCAGATAGCGGTCACATTGCAGCACGCGACCCAACCAGCGACCAGGGCCAAAGGCGGGGAAGTGTTCTGCGTGGATATGCGGCTGTTCCTGCCGGAGAAGGAATGGTGTAACGACCGCAAGCGAATGACCCGCGCGGGGGTGCCGGACGACGTGGGGTACGAGCCCAAGTGGAAGATGGCCCTGACGATGTTGGAGCGGGCGAAGGCTAACGGGCTCAAGGGGGTAGTCTTGGCCGACGCCCTCTACGGGAGCGTCACCGAGTTCCGCCGGTCGCTGGAAAAGCAGGGGTGGACGTACTGCGTGGGGGTGGAGTCGACGCTGTCGGTGATTGACGCCGCCGAGGACCTGGGCGAGGTCCCATCGTGGTTGGGCAAGGGGCGGCCACCGACGCGGCCGTCCCGGGTCGCGGCGAAGGTCGCGGGGGTCTCCGTCAAACCATGGGCCGTGGACCACGCCGCCGACTTCCGCACGGTGAATTGGCGGGAAGGGAGCAAGGTCAGGAAGGGCAAAGGCGCAAGCTGTCTGGCCGTTTCGCCGCCTGGCGGGTCCGCCCGGCCCACCGTCTCAGTAACGGGCGCAGACCGCAGAGCGAGTGCTGGCTGCTGGCCGAGTGGCCCCGGGAGGAGGATGCCCCTACGAAGTACTTCTTCTCCAACCTGCCGGCGAAGGCCTCACTCCGGCAACTGGTCAGGACGGCCAAGGGGCGGTGGTGGGTAGAGCAGAGCTACCGGGAGATGAAGCAAGAGATGGGCCTCGACCACTTCGAGGGCAGGTCCTGGGTCGGATGGCACCACCACATGGTGCTCGTGATGCTCGCCTATGCCTTCGTCGTCGCCTACCGGCGACAAAAAAGGGGAGACACGGCCCGCCGCCGGTTAGCGTGCCCGAAGCCCGTCGCCTGATCCAGCACCTGCTGCTGTGCTGGGCCGGACGCTGCCCGGTTTGCGGACGGCGACTCGACGCCCACCGTGTCGTAAGTCGAACCGAAAGGAAGGATTCGAGTTAACGGAGTAATACTAGGCGTGTTTCCAACTCCGCCGCAGTGTCTTACCGTCTACGGCGACCAGCAAGCCCCTGCTGCCTTGCACCAACGCCGCCGTCCAATCCATGAAGCACCGCTCAAACGCCAGCGGGTCGAGCAGGGCAAAGACGCGGTCGAAGGTATCGTGCGAGGGGATGCCGTGGGGCAGTTCCAGAAACGTCGCCAGCCACTCGAGGTTGCCGCAGCCCCAGGCCTCGACCATCTCCCACCCTTCGGCCCCGCACAACACCGCCAGGATCGCGATGCTCAAAATGTCGCTCAGCAGGTGCCGGACGTTGGCGGCACGCGGATCGACGATGCTTCGGAAAAAGCGCAGTAAAGGTGCGGTCGCTTGGGCGTCCATGCGCAAGCTCCTTTTATAAGTGAGAACTCAATTTGCTGCGAAGCTTCGCGACCGAAGTGTGAGGCTATCGACACCGGACCGATCGCGCAATACCTAACGTGCGCACAAACATCAAATGCGAAAGCCCTGAGGAAAGCGCCGCTCGAGTGAATCGAGCGGGCGTTCTGACCGAACCAAACTCTGACATGCTGCGGCAGGGGGCTTCAGCCCTCAATTTCCAGGACGGAGTCCGAAGAATCGGAAATTGCAGTATCGTCGCCGGCACCACCGTTGAGGATGTCAGCTCCACTATCGCCTTTGAGGGTATCGTTTCCATCCTCGCCATAAAGCTTGTCATTGGAGGAGCCGCCGACAAGCAGGTCGTCACCAGCTCCACCGAACAGGCGATCGACGTTGCTGCCGCCGCTGAGAGTGTCATTGCCATCATTCCCATAGAGTCGGTCGCTGCCAAGATTGCCGATCAGCAGGTCGTTGTGAGGCCCGCCATTGAGGCGGTCGTCGCCGGAGCGGCCGTCGATGGTGTCCTTGCCTGCTGCCCCGCTGAGCGTGTCCTTCCCATCGCCGCCGACCAGGCTGTCGTTGCCCGCACCTCCATCGCAGAAGACGGCGCCGACGCCGCTTCCCACGCCAAGGATATCGCTGCCTTCGCGGAGAGTAATGTTGATACTCTTGACGGCCGTGCTGCTGAAGACGCTCGTCCAGTTGTTCTCTATGACGTAGAGATTGCCCTTGGAGGACACGATTCCGACCACATCGTCGCCGACGGTTCCGTTAATGGCGAGGTTGCTACCGGAGAGCACGGCCAGCGGCTTGACGGTACCGATGATCTTAAAGGTGCCGCTCTGGGAGCCGCTGAGCTGCGGACTGGTCACGTAGAAGCTACCTGAGGTGAGCGTGGAAAAGCTCAGGGTGGCGATGTTGACCAGTCCTTCCGTGGTGTCCGTGACGCGAACCGTGGCCACGGAACGGGAGGTGTGCGCGTAGCTGTAAGTGCCGGCACCCGTCACGCTCCCATCGCTCTGATAGGTGTTACTGTCGGCGGAAAAGCTGACCTGAAACTGGCCGGTCTTGTCATAGGTGCCCGAAGCGGCGCTGATGTTAAGCTGCAGCAACAATCCGGCGATTGCGTTGGGCGCCACCGCGCCGGCTGCGAAAAGCATGCGGCGCTCCAGCGGTTCGATGCAGTTGAGAATTCGACGTCGCGAGATCCTGTCCCCCGGGGATAGTGGGTATGACATGAAACACCTCGCTGTTGGAGTTGACGACGTTCAGTCTAGTGGGCGATCTGCGGGTCTACTGTAGAAATCGCAACTAAAGGCAAAGTGAAGACGAGTCTCACGCGCAGCGACATGATCACCCCTGTAGGTGGTGACTTACGGCGCTGTCTTTGCAAACGGGCGTCCTTAGCCTTGAGCAATTTATCAGGTTGAGCTCGGTCGGCGCCTATGTCTTCAGTTGAAGCTATCTTGATCTTCTTTGGCTCGCTGATCCTGAGCAGTCTCTCGAGCGTGGTGTTGGCGGGGAACATCGACCGTATCGGGACGCGGCTGAATCTCTCGGAGGGATTGCTGGGATTCCTGACGGCGCTGGGCGCCAATGCTCCGGAAATCTCGACCGCCGTGATTGCCATCATGGCGCACAGCCACGATCTGGGGATGGGCGTGGTGATCGGGTCCAACATTTACAACCTCGCAGCGCTGCTCGGATTGGCCGCGGTGGTGGCGGGGTGGGTGCGGATCTGGCGCAGGGGCTGATCTTTAACGGGGCGGTCTCGATCGCGGTGAATGCCGTCGGGGTGGTGATGCTCATGGGGTGGATCCCGCCGGTGACGTCCCTGATTGCACTGCTGGCGGTTCTGGCGCCGTACGTGACGCTGCTGGCATTTCGGGCGGAGTATCTGCGCGAGCGGCTGCCGAGTAATCGAGTGTCGAGATTCTTCTGTAATGCGCTGGCGCAGGCGCATGAGCACGCGCGGAAGGACAAGCGCTCTCGCCGTGCGCTCTGGACCGATGCCATGTCGCTGGTGCCGGCGCTGATCTCGATCATCCTGGGAAGCTATGGCATGGTCCATACGGCGGTGTTGCTGGGGCATCGTTGGGGAATTCCACAGCGCGATATCGGTATGCTCGTGCTGGCGGCGCTGACGGGTGTGCCCAACGTGCTGGCGTCGATCCGGCTGGCGATCAAGGGGCGGGGATCGGCGGTGATCAGCGAAGCGCTCGACAGCAACTCGCTCAACGTGCTGGCCGGGGTATGCCTGCCGGCGGTGCTGCTGGGGCTCGGGCCGATTTCAGGGCTCACGGACACGGCGGCGTGGTGGATGCTGGCGATGACGACGCTGATCGTCGCGCTGACCCTGTGGCGCCGCGGCCTGACGCGGTGGGAAGCGGCGGGCGTGATCGCGATCTATGCGGCGTTCGTGCTGGTCGTGGTGTTATGGTAGGCGCTACTTCAATCCCGTCGTCGCGATGCCGCGGATGAACGTGCGCTGGGTAAGGAAGAACAGGAGAATCACCGGGACGATCATCAGGACCGAGCCGGCCATGAGCAGGCTCCATTCGGGATTGCTTCCCTGGACGCCCTGGAGGGTCTGGATCGCCAGCGCCAGAGTGTACTGCTCGGGACGCTGGAGGTAGGTCAGGGGGCCGAGGAAGTCGTTCCAGACGGCCAGGAAGGTGAAGAGCGCGACAACGGCGAGCGCCGGACGCGCCAGCGGCAGAACGATCCGAGCGAAGATGCCGAACTCCGAGCAGCCGTCAATGCGAGCCGCTTCGGAGAGTTCATCGGGGATCGTGATGAAGAACTGGCGGAGCAGAAAGATATTGAATGCGCTGCCGAACCACGCGGGGAGCCAGAGGGGTTTGAACGTGCCGAGGAACTGAATGGGCGTGTGATCGTTGAGGAAGCGGAAGATCGAAAAGAGTGAGACCATCACTACCGGGAACGGGATCATCATGGTGGCGATCATGATGCCGAAGAAGATGCCCCGGCCGGGGAAGCGGATCTTGGCAAAGCCGTAGGCGACAACGGCGCTGGAGAGGGTCATGCCGATGACGGTGAGGAACTCGATGATGAGCGTGTTGCGGGCCGAGAGGATGAAATCGACGCGCTCGTGATGCAGGACGCGGTAGTAGTTGTTCCACTGAGGGTGGTGCGGGACGATCTTCGGCGGGAAGGCGATGGCCTGGGCATCCGTCTTGAGGCTCGTCGAAACCATCCAGATGAACGGCAGCGCAAAACCGGCGCAGATCAGGAGTAAGCCGAGGTGGGTGAACGGGTGAAAATGGAGCTTGCGAGCGCGACGGGAATGTCCGGTCGCGCGGTGCAGTCTGAGGCGTTCAATCGCAAGCTGAGGTTCTGCCGTCGTCTGCGTCATCGTCATTTGCCCTGGTAGTGGACCCAACGCTTGCTCGACCAGAACGCCAGGGCGGTCAGCGAGAGAATGATCAGCAGTTGGATGACGGCCATCGCGCTGGCGTAGCCCATGCGGAGGAAGACCAGTGCATTGTCGTACAGGTACATGGTGTAGAAGTAGGTGGAGCGCTCGGGCCGGCCGTTGGTCATGATGTAGGGGATGGTGAAGACCTGGAACGTGGTGATGATCGCCATGACGAGGTTGAAGAAGATCACCGGCGAGATCATCGGGATGGTGACGTGCCAGAGGCGGCGGATGCCGACGGCGCCGTCGATCTCGGCGGCTTCGTAAAGCTCTTTGGGCACATCCTGTAGGCCGGCTAGGTAGATCACGACGGTGTAGCCAACGCCCCAGAGGCTCATGAATGCCAGCGAGGGTAGGGCCCAGGTCGCGCTCTCCAGCCACGGAATCGGGCCAATTCCGATCTTGCCGAGCAGGAAGTTGAGCAAGCCAAAACGCGTGTTGAAGAGCCAGAGCCAGACCATGGCGCTGGCGGCGGCGGGAACCAGTGCGGGAAGGAAGATGATCGTGCGGTAGATCGACTGGCCCATCACTTCGCAATTGAGCATGAGCACAGCCCGATCGAGACCAGCATGCTCGCGGGCAGCGCCATCGCCGCGTATTTGAAGGTGACCAGAAGCGTCTTGCCGAAGACCGGATCGTGGAAGAGTTCACGGTAGTTCGCCAGACCCAGCCAGACGGGACGTTCGAGCAATGGGTAATCGCAGAAGCTGAAATAGACGGCCAGCAGGATCGGTCCGAGGGTGAAGCAGAGGAATCCGATCAGCCAGGGCGAGATGAACGCCATGCCCTTGGGGAAGTTGCGCCAGGTGGATTCGGCGGAGCTCATGGCGTGGTCTTCCGATGGCGAAGGGCTTCCTGGTGGGCGAACTGGCGGGTCAGCTCATCGGCACGCTTTTGCGCGGCGGCTAGCGCCTGATCCGGCGTTTTGGAAAGCAGGTACACCGAATCGGCGGCGGCGGTCAATTCGCTGTTGACGTTCTCCCAGATCGGTGAATCCGGCGACGCCTGTGCATTGGGGCTGGCGGCCAGCTTGTCGAACACGTCAATGTACGGGTTGGGATGCGTGTAGACCCAGTCAGCGCTCGTATGGGCCAGCGGGGAATTCTTGCAGTGAGACCGGCAGAGCCGTTCCATTACGTCCTGGCGCTGAATGTAGGCGATGAACTCGAACGCCTGGCGCGTGCGTGGCACCGGCGGGGATGACCAGGACGTCCGACTCGCACACGGTTGCATCTTTCAATCCGGCTACCGCGGGGAAGGGCGCTGCCGCCCAATCGTAGTTGAATGGGCGCACCACGCGCGGGAGGCAGGGCTCAAGGGCCATCGGTACCAGTTCCTCTGACATGTCGGGCCTGAGGTAGCGGATGTAGTTGGCCATCCACGGGCCCTGCTGGATCATCGCGACCTTCCCGGTGAAGAAGGCATTTTGCGGGCTGTTCACGGCGGCCATGGATGAGCGGAAATCGCTGATGGCGTCGGGGCCCTGGCGGCGGGAGTAGCTGGCAATCCAGTCGAAGGCGCGGATGCACGCGGGCGTCAGCAGCGTGTACGTGTTCGTCGCGGGGTCGAAGATGTGTCCGCCGAACCAGACGGGCGTGAAGACGATGTACCAGCCGGGTTCCATGGTGAAATAGCCGGCGGCGCTGGAGCCTTCCCGTGCGCGGATTGCGGTAGTCCAATGCTTCGGCGTAGCGGTCGAACTCGGCGATCGTTCGCGGCGGACGGGTTGGGTCCAGACCGGCGGCACGGAGCCTGCCTGCGTTCTGATAGAAGATCTTCTTGTTGTAGTGCAGGGCGACGACGCCGGGCGTGCTGGGCAGGGCGTAGAGGTGATTGTCGTAGCGGCATTCTTCCCAGTAGACGGGCTTGTAGTGCGATTTGGTCAGGCCGTGGGATTGTGCGAGCTTGTCCAGCGGCAACAGTGCCCTCCGCGCCGCGAAGGGCGCGACGTTCCGCTCCCACAGCCCCGCGACATCCGGTGGGACGCCGGCAGCGGTGGCCGTCAGCGTCTTGCGATCGACGTTCGTCAGCGAGAGGTACTGAACGTAGATGCCCTGTTGGGCGCCGACGGTGTCGTTGAAGCTATCGACGATGCGCTTCATGGCGGCGGCCTGGTCGCCGCCCCATTTTTCCCAGTAGGTGATGACGATTCGGCCCGGCGGGATCTTCGCGTTCGGGCGCGGCCCGAACGCCATCAGCAGCACGGCTGCAAGGATCATCAGGAACAGAATAGAACGTGCGATCCACTTCATGCGGGCGATGGGCTCACATGCGCGGTAATCACTTCAGCGGTGGCGGCGGCGTAGCTGGCGCGAAGCTCCGCATCGTCTTTATAGGTCTTTCCCGGCACGCGGCAAGCGGGGATCTTCAGCTCGATGCTGTTCTGCGAAAAGGGCCAGGGATTGACGTGGACGTCGTTGCCTTGGCGTGTGAAGGTGAACCTGACCTTGGTCCCGCCGGGGCGCTGGGGGAGATCGCGGGAAGTGGGCATGGGTGGCTCGGTGCAGCACAGCGCGAGGCTCAACTGGTCCATCACCTGGAGCAGGGCAAAGTTGAACTGGAGCTGGTCCTCCGGCTCCTGGCGGATGTCGCGGGTCACGGCATGATGCGCGCCCTTCTCGCTGCGCAGGCCGAGCTGGGCGCGAAGCGTTTCCTGGCGCTGCGAGCTCGCGCTGCTGGAACTTGATGACCGCGAAGCGCGCCTGGGTGTTGTCGAGGTTGAAGCTGCCGTTGGGGCGGGCGTTTTCGGTGGCGAGCACCGAGAGCGCCAGGACGTGCAGGCTCACGAGCAGGCCGGCGTATGGATCTTCGCGCATGGCGCGCTCGACCGAGGCGGTCCAGACTTTGAACGCGATCTCGCGGGTGGATTCGAAGACGTCGATGGGCAGATGCTCGGCATTGAGCGTCGGCTGGTCATCGTGCAGCGGCCAGCCGCAATCGTGCAAGCGAATGCCCGCCAGCGCGGGCTGGCGCGGGGTGGGGGAGGCGAAGTCGGCGTTGCCGAAGACCTCGGCCAGTTCCCCGGAGATCAGCGCATGATCGTGCTGGGCGATCAGGAGAAAATCGCTACCCTGCCGGCGGCGGATCATACAAATACGTTACCCTGCCCCGCAGGCGCAACAGCGAAAAACGCGATTGTGCCGATGATCCCTTATTGCGGCGTGCCTGGCATGGCGGGGCGGGCCCGGACGGAGGTGATCGATGAAAGAGCAACCGGTTGTGACGCTGGTTCTGCTGGCCGCGGTCGCGCTGCTCGCGCAGCGTTGGGGCGGCACTGCATGCGGCGGGGATCTGCCGTTCCAAGAACGCCGCGGCGGCCGTGCTGCGGTCGATTGTGGAACTGGCGGTGGCGGCGCTGGCGTTCTGGGTGGTGGGGGCGGCGGTCCTGTACGGCAACGGCAGCGCGGGATTCGGCTTCAGCAGCGCCTTGGTGTTTTTCGCACACCTGGACCGGAGCGTCTTTGCGGCGGCGGTCTTCTTCTGGATGGTGCTGGTCATCAACGCAACCATGCCGATCTCGCCGGCGCTGGCCGAGCGCTCGCGGATGCTCCCGGGGTTTGCGGCGGCGGCGCTGGCGGCGGCGTTTGTCGTTCCGCTTGGCGGGTACTGGGCCTGGAGCCGGGATGGGTGGCTGGCGCGGCTGGGATTTGCGGATCTCGCGGGCGCGAGCGTGTTCTTCGTCGCCGGCGGAATGATCGGCATCGTGGCGGCGATCTTCACCGGGGCGCGGCAGGGAAAGTACAACACCGACGGCTCATCGAACATGATCCCCGGTCATAATGTGCCGCTGGCGGCGGTGGGTCTGGCGCTCATGATTGTGGCGTGGCTGCCTTACGTGGTCGGAGCGACGCTGTTGCATGGTGGCGATGAAGCGCTGGCGGTGATCAATGTTCTGCTTGCTGGATCATCGGCCCTGATCGTCAGCTTCGGCATGAGCCGCTCGCGATATGGGAAGCCGGACATCCTGCTCTCGCTGGCGGGATTGCTCGGGGGGCTGGTTGCGATTTCCGCATCGGCTGGTGTGGTCAACACGTTCTCAGCGGTTGCGATCGGCGCGGTTGCCGGCTGGCTGGTGATTACCACGACCGTGTTCCTCGACCTGACGCTGAAGATCGACGATCCCAGCGGCCTCCTGGCTGCCTACGTGGTCGGCGGGGCGTGGGGGACGTTTGCCGTGGGGATTTTTGCGCAGCAGGACCGCTGGCTGCATCGGCTTCAACTGCTTGGCGTTCAGGCGCTGGGTGTGGTGGCGATTGGGGCGCTGGCGGCGATTCTCGCTGCCGTTCTGTTTGGCCTGTTCAAAGCGGCCGGCGGACTGCGGATCAGCGAGGCGGAGGAGTTCGATGGCCTGGACCTGGCGCAACTGGATCAGAACGCCTATCCCGATTTTCAGCAGACCATGATCAAGAGCTATCACCTGCGCGAGGCGTAGCTCGGTTCCGCCCGCGGCGAAAGCGGTCGAAAGGCAGGGGAGCAGGACCCGTCTTTGTCCATCTTCCGGTCTTGCGACGGTTCGGCAGGGGTCGGGGTGAGGGTGTCTGCTGCAGACTATCGGGAGTTCATCGCGCCGCGGAAACGCAAGTTCGTGCCCTGGGCGGAGTTGACTTGGATGGGAGCCGGATGGTCATTTTGTTGTGGTTGGCGAGCCGGTGGAGCCGGCGTGTGGTCAGCGTGTGCGTCGGGTGTAAACTCTTATGGAGCGGCGACAGAATGACGGGATGGGCCGTGCCCATACCCTTAGAGCATGTTATGGACTTTCCACGCCCCAGTTCCAATTCCCGCCAACCTCGGGGCGGCCAGGATAGCCAGCCGGTTCGCAAATCGTCCCAACAGAGGACATTCCGCTCCCATGTAGCCTGCGATTCGACTCCCGACCCACACCGTACTCTCACCGTTGTAGTACCGTACCCTCCCCACTCGGCCGCCGAACCCGTTTTTGCCCCTTCTGACGACATGGCGGTCCGAACATGCCAATTTGTCGTAGTAGCAAAACGGCTCAAGGTGCCCTTAGAGCGTGTTATGGACTTCCCGCGCCCCGCGACGGCACGCAATCGACCCGGATGCTGTAGGAGCGACCGCGAGAGCCGGGTCTTGATGACCCTTTCAGCGGTTGTGACGACGCAGATGGGTCGATTCCATCCCCTTTCCGGTCCATCGCGGGGTGCGGGAAATGCATAATACGCTCTAGGTGCAGCGTTCAACCCAAACCATCGGAGCCGAAGGCGCAGCGTTCAGGATGCGCTCCAGGGCTTGCAATGCGTAGCCGCAAAGGGAGTTGACGCCGGCGGGGGTGGTCTCACAAAGGGGTAGGGCTTGACGGGCGACTGCCTGCTGCTGTGGAACCGCTGAGCGGCGAACGGTCGGGTTTGGCAAGACGGTGCAGTCGGCGTGTGAGTGGCCTGTAAGCTTTGGCGAATCGAGGTGATTGGGGATGGCGGGGTTTTGGCGAGAATCAGATGCGTTGGCCGGGTAGGGCGACAACGGAGCAATTACGGAGGGGATACGGAGCAGGAACGGACGCGGCAGGCGGCGACCGGGCAAAAAGGAGAAGCTGGGTCTTGTTGTTGCTTCTGTTCGCTGCAACCGCTACATAGGAATCCGCACGCTGCGGGCTGTCTCACGGCGGGTGAGTTTCGACTCACATCTCATGGCGGGAGGTTGTCATGGCAGGTCCTGCGGACCACGGTAGCGGAGAGGCGGTGGCACCTGCGCGCAAACGGGGAGGGGCGCTGCGGCGGGCGGCGGGGACGGTCTGTGAAATGCTGGAGCGTCGGCAACTCTCAAGCGCGCTGCCGAGCAGCGCCGCCAGCGCCCTGGAAGCGTGGAAGGGGCAAATTAAGGTCGTGTCCCTTTCAGTTCCCTTCAAAGCGCGGTTTGAGGGGTAGCCCGAATGGCGTCCCGACTGCGCATTCTCGCTACGTCTCTCTCGTGAGTATTGGCGGCAGCATCCGTGATTCTGTGCGTACAGAGCTTCGTGTCACCTTGGGACTGGCCTTCGTTCTTCACTCGGGGACCCAACGGCGGAATTGAACTGCAGTGGGGCTGGTACATCGCTTCTGCTGGAGGGGCATTGGAGATCTATTCCTCGGGTTGGGTGTACGTGTGGTATTTCGTGTATTGGAAGCTCACACTGCTTTTGCTGGCGGTTCCGCTGTGGCCCCTGTTTGGGGTCCGGGGCGACGACTTGCGTGCGATCCCCCAGCGATCTCCTGAATACCAGATGGCGGCTATCGGTCCTGTGGAGCATGCCGTCCAGTTGCGAGTACTCAGTTATGAGGCACCGTGCGACCGCCTCCAAGCGCGGATAGGGTGGGAGGCCGCGAAGCGATTAGCGCTCGTGTGGGTCATTGGCAATCTCCTCCTCTTCATTGCCTCTTTCAATCTGCTTGATGATGAGTTGCATGGAATGGCATTGGTGTGCGAGGCAATTGCGCTCAATGCGTTGATCCTCATCTTTGCCGTCCGCTGCTTCTCGCGAATTGCTCGGTCGGCAGGGACTGCGGAACTGGCCGCATTGGTGCTTGCTGCCCTCCTGCCAGTCGCGACGCTCGGCGGACTGCTTTGGCTGATATCGATGTAAGGAACTGCGTGGCATGTGCCGGGCGCGCGGCCGTGAACTCCGGATTGTTCGATTTGCACCAAACGAACCTTTCAATCGGGCTTTGCCTGCTTCGGCGGGATAAAGCTCGGACATGGATTCGGCGAGCCTTTCGGGCGACCAGTTGCGGCGCATTGCGGCGGGCGTGAAACGTCATCTTCACTACCTCGATTGTCTCGCGGGTCGGATGCACCAAAAACACTTCCCCCTGTTTCGCATCGCGCGGATTGGTCGGTGTGTTGGTCGAGTACCGATTGCTTGAGCGCGAGAGCAACGAGCTTCCGACGGTCTGCATCGAGGATGCCAAGTCCGCCATGCGCTGGACGCGGGCGCATGCCGCGGAACTGGGGATCGATCCGGAACGGATTGCAGCGGCGGGTGGATCGGCGGGGGGCATCTCGCGGCCGCGGTCGCGATGCTCCCGGGCTCGACGATCCGGGGGATAATCTGTCCATCTCACCCAGGCCCGAAGCGATGATCCTTTTCAACCCGGCATTGGACAATGGTCCGAGCCAATGGAGATGCACGCGCCTCGGGGATCGCTATAAGGAATTCTCGCCGGCTTAGCACGTGATAGCGGAAACGCCGCCGGCGGTCGTGTTTCTGGGCGACAGGGACCAGCACATCCCAGTGAGCACCCTCAAGCAATTCCAGGCGGATATGGATCGCGCGGGTGTACGATGTGACCTGCACCTTTATCCCGGGCAGAAGCACGGGTTTTTCAACCCGAAGCCACCCACGGGGGATCATCCGTTCTATTACCGGCAGACCATGCGCGGTTGACGAGTTCTTGGCATCGCTGGAATGGCTTCATGGTCCGCCGACGCTGCCGGCGGCGACGGAGCCTGCGGGCAAGCCTTGAGCGGGAAGCGCGGCTGATTGAGCTGCTAAGGCGAGGGAGCGTGATGGGGTTACCTGGACCAGCATGTGCGGCCTCCGAACTGTGCCGAAGGAGCGCCTGGGCGGGGCGCGTCAGTAAGTCCGTCGATCAGGCCCCCGGAATCTGGTTTTTAAACCGCTCCTTGAACTCATCCAGCGAAGATACTCCTTGCGGAAGCTTTGCTTCCTCGACGAGCATGACCGGGATGCCGTCGCGGACGGGGTAGCTTAATCCACCGACCTCGGCGATGAGATAATCCCCTTCCTGCCTCAACCGACTGCGTGTCAGGGGGCAGCGGAGGATTTCCAGCAGGTCTGGATCGAGCTCGTGACGTGTTGTTTCTTCCGACATTTCTATCCAATCGTTAGGCGCGCCCGAAAGTGTAGAGATTGGTCGCGATGGATCAACAATGGAGCCGTGGCGCCGGCCGGCTGCGCGGATCAGGCCCAATGGGTCAGGAATTCCGCATTGCAAAGAAGCGTGTCGCAACACAATGCAGCCCACGGGTTTAGGAAACGGGATCGCCTGGCTGCACAGCACGATGTGCCGTTTTTTGCGTTGACATCCGTTGAGCCGGTCTATATTGCTGGGCAAGCAGGACGCCCATATCACAATTATAGAGGTTGACAGGGGCTGATTTGGACGCGGCAAGCGCGAGATCGGAGATCCAAATGCGAATTATGCTGGCCGACGATCATTCCATGTTTCGGCAGGGCCTGCGAAAGCTGCTGGAAGCAAAGCCCGATTTTCGGGTCATTGCGGAGGCGTGCGACGGTCGCGAAGCCGTGGATATGGCCCGACAGCTGACGCCTGACATCATCCTGATGGATGTTTCGATGCCAGGTCTCAATGGAGTTGAAGCCACGCGAACGATCGTCACAGGGCGGCCTGGGACAAGAATCCTCGGCCTCTCGATGCACACGGATCGTCGTTACCCATCGGAGCTCCTGCGCGCTGGCGCTGCGGGTTACCTGCCTAAGGATGCAACGTTTGATGAACTTGAGCGGGCAGTGCGTTCGGTTCTGGAAGGAAAGACCTATCTCAGTCCGCGTTTGTCTGCCGTCAATTCCGGCGATGAGATGACCGACCACAGTGCCTCAGCGTTCGAGCGCTGACCGCGCGCGAACGCGAAGTCCTGCAGTTGATGGCCGAGGGTCAGGCGACTAAGCAGATCGCCGCGACGCTCCACGTCAGCGTGAAAACCGTCGAGACGCACCGCCGCCAGATGATGCAGAAACTTAACATTTACAGCGTCGCGGAACTCACGAAATATGCGATTCGCGAAGGCCTCACTTCCATCGAAGTCTGAAGCGGGCGGTAATCATTTGGTCAGGAAAAACCCGATTGTCGGCACCTGGGGATGCTGATATCCAGAACATCCGTGGTTGGGCTGCGAATAGATCTCCAGGGAGCATGGCGATCGGCGCTCTGGTCGGGAGCGTCAAAGCCCTCTGCTCCCGATTTTTTGTGACGCGTTCCAGATCAGCAATTAATGGTGATTGCGGAAGCCCCAACGTCGCTGCTTGCTGTAGCGGGCTAAGGCGTCTTCGATGATTGGGTAGGCATCGGCAGCCGGATCGATCTCATCGACCTCAACTGCTTTCCCCTCAAGCTGCTTATAATCCTGGAAGAACCGCCGGAGCATCGTCAGGCGGTGGGGCGGCATTTCCCCGGCTTCTTTGTAGCTGTTGAATTCCGGATCCTGTGTAGCGATGGCAACAATCTTGTGGTCCTTCTTGCCGGCGTCGAGCATCGTCATAAGCCCAATCGCCCGCGCGTGGATCAACGTGAGCGGCGTCACTGCTTCCTGGCACAGGACCAACACGTCCAGCGGGTCATCATCTTCGGCAAGCGTCTGCGGGATGAAGCCGTAATTGGCCGGGTAATAGACCGCAGAATAGAGGATGCGGTCGAGCTTGATCAGGCCCGATTCCTTGTCCAGCTCGTATTTGACGCTCGAACCGAAGGGGATCTCAATGATGACGTTGAACTCGCTGGGGAGCCCTTCGCCGGGTGTAACATCGTGCCAGGGGTGAAGCATGCGGGGGCATTGTAGTCAGGTTGGGGGCCGTGTCACGGTGGCAGAATTCCGGATTCGGTTTTCATCCAACCTGTTTTCTGAGCCAGGAGCAACGGTTGGTGATGATTCCATCCACCCCCATCGCAATCAGCTCGAACGCTCGCTGGGGCTCGTCCACCGTCCAGATGGAGACGCCCAACCCGGCGGCGTGAATCGTTGCGACCGCCCGCGTATCGATGGCTGGCTTGTCCTGCAGACCGAGGCCGTCGAGCCCATTCTCATTGGCGAGGGTAATCAGGTGCTCGATTGTCGGTGCCCACGCGCCGGTCTTCTGGTCCAGTTTGAAGCCTGCCAGCAGGTAGCAGTGATGCTCGGCAAGCGTCCGCTTCATCGCCGCGCACACATCAGGCTGGAAACTTAAAAACACGACTTGCTCCGAGGGCTTTCCGGAAGCGGCGACGGCGCGCCGCAACCCCGTTGCGGCTTCAATCCCGCATTTGATTTCAATTAAGAGTCGCTTCCGTTCTGGAACGGTCGGCAACACTTTTTCTAACATCGGAAGCATTTGCCCCCGGAATGGCTCGCCTTTCCATATGCCGGCGTCGAGCGTCCGTAACTGCGCCAGCGTGTGCTCTTTGATTGTCATGCCGACGCCGCAGGTTCGCCGCGTGTCGGAATCGTGGCAGACCACAAGGCGCTCGTCCCTGGTCAGGTGAACATCCAACTCGACGGCATCGGCACCCCGTTCCCAGGCGAGGCCAAATGCCGCCAGCGTGTTCTCCGGCGCCAGTTCGGATTCACCGCGATGGGCGACCCATTCCATGCGTGCCTCATTGTCATTGCTTCTCAACGTTCACAAAGCACGCATCCGCAGCCGGCGCCTGTTTGACCACCTTCAGATCGACAAGTTGTTTGCCGAGCGTTTCCCAGCGACTTCGGGTCATCGTCCCCAGGCCGTTCGTCTTTGTCTCATCCGTCTGAATGAACGGCTTCTGGGCCTCCGCCGCGGCTGCAAACGTCGCCGCATCCATGTCGGGGTTCAGCTTGCCCATCACCTCATCGGCGGCCTTAGGGTCCTCGAGATAGCTTCGCCAACCTTCGTGAAGCGCCGCAAAGAGGCTGTGAATCTCCTGCGAATACTCCTTTGCATACGCCCCGCGCGTGATCACGACGGCTGTGTAGGGGTTGTAGCCGGCATCGGCGACGGAGAAGAATTGCGGGTCAGACCCGGCTTTGCGGGCCGCAATCGGTTCGCTGGTGACGAAGCACTGCTGCACGAAGTTCGGATCGTGCAGGAAGCTGGCGATCCCGCCGTCGTATGCGACGACCTGGAGCTTGTTGAAGCCGAACTTCTTTCGCAGAAACGAGACGTAAGGCAGCCCCGGTTCAACTGCGAGCGTTCCCGAATGGGCGAAGATGTCGGCGATTGTTTTAAAGCCGCGCGAGGCATGGGCCATCAGCCCCTGCGGATTGCGCTGATAGGTCGCGAAGATCGCCACGACATCGGCGCCATGCTCGCGAGCAATGATCACCTCATCGGCGCTGGCGATGGCGTAGGGCGTTTGCCCGGTTGCGACCAGTTGCCAGGTGGGCGTGCCCGCGCCACCGGATGCGATTTCGACGTCCAACCCATGTTTCGCAAACGCTCCCGATCGTTGCGCCTCAAAGATTCCGCCGAACTCCGGCTCGGGCACCCAGTTCAACTGAATCTTCACTTTGTCCGCCGCCAGGGCCGGCGCCGCTAAGACAAATGACAGCAGAATCAGAACAATCTTCTTCATCCTCACTCCTTCTCCGATGCATGCCAGCGCCGCAACGCGATCCAGCCGATACTGTTGATGATCCACAGCATCGCCAGCCCAAGCAATGATGCCAGCAGGACGGCTGCGAAGACCACATCTGTATTCCCGTTTTTTATGCCGACGATCACAAGGATACCCAGGCCCGCCGTTCGATCGATCACGCCGGCGACGAATTCTCCCACGATGGCGCCGATGACTGCCAGCCCCGCGGCGATTCGCAGGCCGGTGATGATGTTTGGCAGGGCGCTGGGCAACTTTAGCTTAAATAGCGTAGAAATCCGGCCAGCGCCGTAGAGCCGAAACATATCGCGCAGCGCCGGATCCGTCGAAAGCAGCCCGCTCAAGGTGTTTGCGATCACCGGGAAGATTGAGGCGATCATCGCGCTCAGGGCCACGGAGTTTCGCCCGAACCCGCACCAGATCACCAGCAGGGGCGCGATCGCGACGATCGGGACGGTCTGGAAGAAGAGCGTGTAGGGATAGAACGCCCGCTGAACGAGGCGCGAGGTGGAGAGGGCGATGGCGATGAGAATTCCGGCGACGGCGCTGAGGAGGAATCCCAACCCCGCCGCCTCTGCGGTCGATAGGAGGGACCCAAAGAGGTCGGCCCGCCGATCGACCAGCGCGGCAAAGACCGCCGACGGCGCCGGCAACAGATAGGGCGCGATGTGCTCGACCCGAACAATCAGCTCGAACAGAGCTGTGACCGCGATGAACACGATCAGCGGCGGCAGCACCGTCGCCAGGAATCCGCGGAACCACCTCACGCGACGCCCTCCCCTCGCTCCAGCGCCGCAAGCAGGATGCTCATCTGTTGGGCGAAATCCGCTTCTCCCCGTAGTTGCGCGGGACGCTCGGGCGGCAAATCCAGGGGATGGTCCAGCACGATCCGTCCAGGGCGGCTGCTCATCACGATCGCCCGGTCCGACAGATAGGCGGCTTCGTTGATCGAGTGCGTGACGAAGACCACCGTCATGCGGCGCACCGCCCACAATTGGCGCAACTGCTCATCGAGCCGCTGCCGAGTGATTTCGTCCAGGGCTGCGAACGGCTCGTCGAGCAGCAGCAATTCGGGCTCGGTCACCAGCGCCCGCGCCAGCGAGACTCGCATCTTCATTCCACCCGACAACTGATTTGGGTATCGGTGGGTCGCTTCGGAAAGCCCCACCTGGGCCAGTGCCGCCCGGGCCGCCTCTTTTGCCTCGCCGGCATTTTTCCCCATCAGTTCCAGCGGCAACACCACGTTTCGCAGAACATTTCGCCACGGGAGCAGGTGGGCATCCTGGAACACGAACGCGATCCGAGGCGCGCGGTTCACTTCTCCGAGGTGAACGCTGCCGGCGCTGGCGCGCTCGAGCCCCGCAACGATCCTCAAGAGCGTCGATTTCCCGCACCCGCTTGGCCCCAGCACACTTACGAATTCCCCCGCGCCGATCTCCACGTCCAGCCGATCCAGCGCCCTCACCCCGCCCGAAAAGGTCTTCTCGATGCCCTGCAGGCGAACGCCGACACCCATGCTGGCTGACCCTTTGCGCCTCATCCCGATCGGATTGCCAAGAGCAGACGGATTCATTCGCGGCAACTGACTGTATCGCCACAACGGGCGCAAGCAAATGTCCTCGAAGGTCCACCCCCGCTGTGCGTCTTACGCCACGCGCCGCAATCGGCCAAAGCGCTCGCCCAGCCAGATTGCTTCCTGTCGCAGTGCCTTGGCCAGTGCTCGGCCCAGTGCGAGAATGGGTGGACTCTCAAAGAACGCCCTCGCCGCGGCATACAGGGTCACAGGCGAAAACGTGCGCTCGTTGGCAATTGCATAGATCGTCTCCCACCGCTGCGGCTGCATCTTCTCACGAAACGCTTCAAGTCCACGAAAATGGTAGAAGCGGTTCCCGTGCGCGTGTGCCCATGCCATCAATGCTCGCAACCACAACGGATTCTGTGCAATCTCCGCTTCGGCATGACGCGAAAGCGCCACCAGCCCCTGTGTCACGTAGGCACACCCCTGGCGGGCAAGGTCGCGCATGCAGGCGTCGATGAGCAGTTCTGCCGTCCCGTTGGGCGCACCATGACCGCGAATCACCTGCTCGATCAGGTAGCCATTGCGCAACGATACTGGTGAGGCCACCAGGAAGCCGATCGGCCGCCCTTCCTGCATGGCGACGTAGAGCAAACGGTCCGCGAGCAGCCCATCAAGCGTCTCCGGCTCAACGAGAAAATGCATCGGTGGAAGCGGCCTCGATTCAACCCAGTCGTCCAGACACTGCCTCAAGTCTGGTCGCATCGTCGTCGCGTAGAGTCCCGAAGCCGCCAGCACGGTTATCTGCTTGTTCCGCGCTCGATTCAGTTGTGCCCGCAGAGACGAGCGTCCCTGTACCGTCTCTGCCCAGTGACGCGGATCCCATACCGGCTCCGCACCAATTGCCACGCAGGTATGCCTGCTCGACCCGGCCAGCACCTGGCGCAACCGGTCCATGGCGCAGAAATAGCAGACGCGTTTGCCTCGTTCGAGCGCCGAATCCTCGAACTCCGCCGCGATCTGGCCCAGTTGCCGAGGCTCGCAGATCGGGGCTCCCGCCGCAATCCACCGCTGTGGCTGATTGACGAACCCGACGACGCCGGGCTCTGACGCTGCCAGCCAGTGGTCGATCCCCGGATTCAGGATCTGATAGGCCGTGGTATTCCACCCGTAGCGCAGCACCAGATCGCGAACGCCGAGAGCCGATTGATTTTCCACGTCCAATCCTAGGCCGCCCACAGTCAACTCGGGCAGTCAGCCTCAACAACAGGAAAAACCCCGGCGACTGGCATCGCCGGGGTCTTCTCAAGGCTGACTCTCAGGATCGTCGCGAGGCCTGTCACCCTCGACGCGTCAATCCAGGTTCATCGACATCAGGAACTGCGCGTTGCTCGGCACCTTTTCCAGGCGGCCCTTGAGCAACTCGACAGCCTCAACCGGGTTCATGTCCGAGAGAACCCGGCGCAGGCGGTAGACCAGCTCCAGTTCCTTCGGATCGAGCAGCAGTTCCTCGCGGCGGGTGCCCGAGGCGTTGATGTCAATGGCGGGGTAAACACGGCGGTCCACCAGCCGGCGATCCAGGTGCAGCTCGGCGTTGCCGGTGCCCTTGAACTCTTCGAAGATCACTTCGTCCATCTTCGAGCCGGTGTCGATCAGCGCGGTGCCCAGGATCGTCAGGCTGCCGCCTTCTTCGATGTTCCGGGCGGCGCCGAAGAAGCGCTTGGGCTTCTGCAGGGCATTGGCGTCCACGCCGCCGGTGAGGATCTTGCCCGAGTGCGGGACTTCGGTGTTGTAGGCGCGCGCCAGGCGGGTGATCGAGTCCAGCAGGATCACCACGTCCCGCCCGAATTCCACGTAGCGCCGGGCCTTTTCGATGACCATCTCGGCCACCTGGATGTGGCGGCTCGCCGGCTCGTCGAAGGTGGATGAGACCACCTCGGCCTGCGTGTTGCGCTCCATGTCGGTGACTTCTTCCGGACGCTCGTCGATCAGCAGAACGATCAGCACGACTTCCGGATGGTTCTTGGTGATCGAATTGGCGATCTTCTGCAGCAGGACCGTCTTACCGGTACGCGGCGGGGCGACGATCAGCATGCGCTGGCCCTTGCCGATCGGCGTCACCAGATCCACGATCCGCATGTTCAGATCCTTGGGATCGCTCTCGAGCACCAGACGCTTGTTCGGATGCAGGGGAGTCAGGTCTTCGAACGTTCCTGTGTCGGCGATCTTCTCGGGATCTTCGCCGTTGATGGCCTCGACCCGCAGCAACGCGAAATACCGCTCCGATTCCTTCGGCGGGCGGATCTGTCCCTGCACCACGTGGCCGTTGCGCAATCCAAAGCGCCGGATCTGGCTCGGCGAGATGTAGATGTCGTCCGGCCCGGGGAGGTAGTTGAACTCCGGCGAGCGGAGAAACCCGAAGCCATCGGGGAGAATCTCCAGCACGCCTTCGCCGAACATCAGGCCATTCTGGCGGACGCGGCGCGCAGGATCTGGAAGATCAGATCCTGCTTCTTCATCCCGATGTAGTCCTGGATGTTTTCCTGCTTGGCGATCTCGTGCAGCTGATGAATGTCCATCTGCTGGAGATCCTTGATGTACAGCTTGCCGCTCTTGACCTGCTCGTACTTGGCGTTGGTCTCCGCGTCGATGGCGCTGATGTCGTCGCCGCCGGGCTTCTTGGCCGGCTGCGGTTCAGCGACCGCGGTGGCGGGAGCGCTCTGACCTTCTTCTTCATGTTCTTCATGCTCGGGCTGGTTGCCTTGCTGTTGGCCGCCCTTGCGAGCCTTTGACTTAGCCATTTGGCCTAGCCTCCAAAAGTAGGGGGTGTGATTTTGAAACCTCGATCTGAGGGCCTCATTGCCCCGCGGGCCGCGGCGGGCCGGATCTGACAGATCCGACTGCGGGCCAGAGGAGCGGGGGGGTGGGATGCTCGAACCGAAAGTTCTCCTAAGACTCAATCAATAAACCGCTGGCGGAACCGTCCGCAACGGGTGCGGCCACACGGCCGCCGGATATCTATGGCTCTTGGGTTTGCACGCCGATTCGCGATCCGAAACGGCAATCTGCGTAAGGCTGGAACCGGGATCGCCCAACCATAGGCGTGTTCCGGCACCGCTTCAACGCGGCAGACCCAGTTTATTCATGGGGAGAGACTTCATCAAATCCTGCATCCGCATCCAGCGGAAGTTCTTTTCCGACAGGCACTTCCCAAGGTTTAAACGGCTGTTTGAGTTCCGAATCTGAGCCCTCCACGGCCCAGTCAGCCACATATATTCGGGAGAATCAAGGAAAGCACATTCCGGATTTGATCGCGGATTTCGCCCGCATCTGCGGAACTACTGAGTATATGATCGGACATTTGGCGCTTCTTGTCTAGTGGCCATTGCGATTTTTCCCTGCGGTCGAGTTCGACCTGATTCCAGCCCCGCTGGGCCTGCACCCGGCGCAGGCGCTCATCCGCGGGGGCATCCACGAAAATCACAGCATCGCACCGAAGGTTAAGACCGGTTTCAAAGAGCAGCGGCACATCCCAGACAAATGCACGGACACTCGGATCGTTCCGGTGCATATCCATAACTTGATCGCGCCTTTTGGCGACGAGTGGGTGGATCAGGGCTTCGAGCCGCCGGCGGTCGGCGGGGTCAGCAAACACTTTCGCCGCAATGGCGCTGCGGTTGATGCTGCCATCGGGGAGAAACACATCGTTGCCCCACCATTGGCGAAGGGTTTGGCGAACATCCGCCCGCTGATACGCCTCTCGAACGAACTCGTCGGAGTCGAGCACGAGGCAGCCCTCCCGGGCCATCAGACGGGCGACGAAGGTCTTGCCCGATCCAATCCCGCCGGCGAGTCCGATGATCGGTTTGGGGCGAGTCATTTCGGCTCCCTCGCTTTCTGTGGGACAAAGCCAACCAGAAAGCAGGCGAGCATGAGGATCCAGAATACCCAGAACGCCAGGGCGTCGGGTGAGTGGAAGTCGAGCCGATGCGGAGTCTGCGGCGTATTCACCGCGTAATCGAGCACCAGCTTCAGGCCGATGACCAGCACCAGCAGGTACGCGCTCGCTTCGAAACGCGGGAACTTCTCCAGCAGGCGGATGAAGACGACCGCCGCAAACCGCATCAGGATTACCCCGAGCATTCCCCCCAGCAACACCACCCATAGCTTGGGATGGCGCTCGTGCGGCGGCGGCGGACCGATGATGCCGATGGCGGCGACGATGGAGTCGATGGCGAATGCGATGTCGGTCAACTCGATGACGCCCACCGTCATCCAGAAAGCGCGCGTGTGCGTGCTGCCGATGTGGGCGTAGTCGATCGGATCGTGGTGGTGAACGACAGCCCCGCTCGGGCCCATGTCGGTTGGCTCCGCTTCGGCCGCAACGGCCGGCGAGGTCTGTTGCTCATCGCTCAGCACGGGCCGGCCACGGGAATCGATCGTGAGCTTTTCGGAGCCGGCCGGCTCCTTCTCGAAGAAGAAATGCTTGATGGCGACCCAGACGAGATAAAGACCGCCGAGGAGCTTGGCGATGCGCCAGTGCAGCAGGTAGCCGGCCAGTCCGATGGCGATCAGGCGGAAGAGGAATGCCCCTGCGAGGCCGTAGGTGAGGGCTTTTCCCTGGAGGAAGCACGGGAGGCGGCGGGCCAGCAGCCCCAGGACCAGCGCATTGTCGATGGAGAGGACGCCCTCGAGGACGATCAGGACCCCGACGACGATCAAGTCGTGGTATTCAAAGGTCTGTCCGAACATATTCCCGCATCCGTCGAAACGGACACAGGCAAGTTGTAGAGGCGAAGGCGGGGTAATGGAAGGGTGGTTCGATCCGGGCACACTCCTTCAGGAGTGAAGCGATCGCGGCATCCGGCTTGGAAAAGTCAGCCACAGAGATCACAGAGTGCGCAGAGATAAATAAGAAGGGGAAGCAGGTGGGATCAGAATGGGTCTCTAATACAGTTTGTGATTAATGGGTGCGCTCGCAGATCTTCGGAAAATGCCCGAGCATGCATCGGTCCGGCGCATGCCTTAATCCCGATCCGTATAAGTGATTAGTTGCTGGTGGAGGCCGTGGAGGGAATGGGCGAGATCGCGGATGTACGTTTTGCCCTTGTGTCCATCTTCAAGTAGATCCAGCAAATTGGGAGGCGGGGCGTGCTTGCCGAGATGAGCGCCGCTGAGGGCGCCGGCCATGGCGGCGAGTGTGTCGGTGTCGCCGCCCATGGATATGGCGCGGGCGATGGTGTCGGGGTAGGAACTGATAGATTCGGTGAAACTGGCGATCGCGGTCACGACGGACAGGTGGGCTTCGAGGGAATGGCCCAGGGGTGCGATGGAATCAGCCGGTCCCAGCGCGGCGGCTCGAGCCAGTTGGTGGCGAAATTCTTCTGTGCGGGCGTGCTTGAGGAGAAGGCCATAGAAGGCGGATCGATCGAACGGCTTGACATCCGCGGCGTTGATGACGTATGCGATCGCCAGCGCAAGATGCGCGCGCCGTCGATGCCGATCGGATGTCGGTGGGTCGGGAGGGCCGACTGCTCGGCTTCGAGCAGCAGCCGGTTATAGTCGTCGTGAAACAGCAAACCGACAGGGGCAACCCGCATAGCTGCGCCGTTGCCGAGGGAACCGCCGGGAAAGATGGTGCCCGGCAGATCGTCGGCAGCTTCGCCGGCGGCGACGGCGGAGAGAATCCTTCTTGCACCAGGGCCATAGCCGCGGTCGGGGTGATAGTTGAGAACGAAGGTGTTGAGCAGCGTTTGCTGCCGAATATGTCCGTCGAGGATCAGCGCCTCGGCGACACCGATCATCATCTGAGTGTCGTCGGTGTAGATCAGTTGATCGACGGGCGGCTGGGAGACAATGTATTGCGTACCGTGGAATTGGTACCAAATGGCATCGGCAGGCATGCCTTCGAAGGGGGCGCCAGTGCATCACCGACGGCAAGGCCAAGCAGGCATCCTTCGAAGCGAGACAAGAGATCTGGGTTTGGCCCCATTGGGGCATGATAGTGACTTTGCGCTATAACTGCAGCAGAATATGGTTCGCTCCCTGGGGCGGTCTGTTGAAGAATCTGCGATGCGCGAGACGCGGCCGCGGATCAGATCGCGGCGGTCAGAGGTTTGTGCGAACCTCTTCCCGCATCCGTTGAAGCGGATTCAGGAAAGCTGTTGAGGCGACCGGGCGCCAGCGCAAATGGCCAATGCCGGGTGGAGTTTCTAGCGGCGTCCGGCCCGCATGGTCTTGGCGACGCGGGCCCTGCGTCGCCGGGCGCGGCGCCATCGACGGCTTTGAACGCCCGTGCGGCGCGATCGGCGTCCTCGCTGCTGTCGAAGCCGAGGTAGGCTACGAACTTGTTGCCGATCACGGCGGCGGAGAATCCGCGGACGTTGACTCTCTGGTCCGCGATTGCGCGGGCCATGCGATTTCCCAGACCGGCCCTGTCGGGACCTTCCACCCGCAGAGTGGGAATCGTGCCGGCGGCAACAGCCCGGCGGATTCGGCGGCACTCTGCGCCCGCTTTCCCCTAAGCGGCGTCAGAAACACCTGGCCCTGGCCGGGACGCGAGGGGTCGCGACGAGCAATCAGAAACTCGAGGCTCGCGCCGGCATCGGCCAGCGTACCGAGCACATCCGCCAGCCCGCCCGGGACATCCCGCAAATCCCCCACCCAGACCTCCGTCTTCTTGACCTGTAGAGCCATGGACGACCTCCTGTGAAAGGACCACGGCGTGCCGCGGCGGTGAGGTGAGCGGACCGCTTGCGCGGTCGGCGCCGTGCAGAATCCAATCTACGGAGGGACCAGCGAAATCTTCAATCAAAAATCCGCCGAGGCGGCAAATCATCGCAGCCAGGCATCGCGATTGGCCGCTACGAAATCGTCGTCGTTCAGGTGCGGATAGGCCGCATAGATGCGGTCGATTTCCTGGCTCTGGCCGGGGCCCATGCATTCTTCGGGGTTCAGGCACCAGATGCCCTCAAGCAGCCCCTGCCGGCGCAGCACCTCGTGCAATCCGGCGATGCAACCCTTGAAGGCGTTGGCGGCATCGAAGAAGGCGGCGTTGGAATCGGTGACTTCGATTGATCTTCGCAGAAGGGGGATTTCACGGGACGTGTCGGCAGCCGCGAGAAAGCCGTGAATCTCGTTGAGGAGATCGACCGCTTTCTTCGTCCAGACGGCCCAGTGTCCGAGCAAGCCGCCGACAATGCGGCGGAGGACGATTTTGCCACCGACGCGGATGGGGTATGGGGTCATGAGGTCGAGGACTATGTTGTCATCGTTGCCGGTGTAGAGGGCGATGTCGTCGCGTCCCGCCTCGGCGACGGCGCGGACGACGTCGAGCGTCTGATAGCGGTTAAACGGCGCCATCTTGATGGCGATGATGTTTTCAATTTCGGCGAAAGCTCGCCAGAACGAGTACGGCAACAGCCGTCCACCCACCGCGGGCTGAAGATAGAAGCCGACAATCGGGATGACCTTGGCGATCTCCCGGCAATGGGCGAGCGTCTGTGCTTCGGTCGAATCCTTGAACGCGGACAGTGACAAGAGCCCGGCGTGATAGCCGAGATCGCGCAAGAGCGTCGCTTCACGAACTGCCTGGGGCGTACTTCCACAAACGCCGCCGACGCGCACGAGCTTCTCGGAGCGTTTCTCATCGGCGCGATCCATCTCCTCGGCCGCGATGCGAAGTACCGGCTCAAACAGCCCAACCTCCGGGTCGCGAATCTCAAACTGCGTCGTGTGCACACCCACCGCCACGCCCCCGACGCCGGCGGCGATGTAGTAGCGCGACAGGCCCGCTGCCGGCGTTCGTCGAGCCTGCGCTGAGCGTTGAGCGCCAGGGGGTGCGCAGGGATCGCTACGCCGCGGGCGAGCGTCTTTCGAATGTCGTTGATTTGCGTCATCGTGCAGTTACTCCGCCGGTATGGTACGCCAGACGGATCGCTTGCCAAGCGATCGGTGTTGTGTCGCGGAGTATAAGTGATACAACGGTTGGTCCAACGCAGGACAACAACTCTGCAACGGCGGAGGGATACTTGACCGCAAGAATCCAATTCATGCTTTGCTGTCTGGCCGCGACGGCCCTGGTGGCGAACGCACAATCCGCATCCCAGCCGAGCCGCGATCGGACGGCCGATCGTTTCTGGCCCGAATTCCCAGTTCCGCAGAAGGTTTATGTTCTGGACCACGCGCAGCAGACGCCGGATGGGCGGGTGATGGAACAGACGCTGTCCGGGTTGCTTGCTTACGAAGCGCGTACGAGCGGCCAGGGCCCGATGGTCTGGATACCTGACAAGGATTCGCCGCCGCCAGCCAGCGCTTCTCGGACCTGGCCATGTTCGAGGACCGCTTCCATGTGCCAACGGAAAAAGTCCGCGATGCGTGGGAACTGCTGAATCGAATGGCATCCGATGGGCGCGTTAGGGGCTACGTGCTTTATCGGCGCGACAGCACGCCTGAGAGCAAGCCGCCGACCGACTATTCGATGAACCTGGCCGTATCCATGTGCGCACCGCTCCGCGCGGTGGCAATCGAGCAGTCGCTCGAATCGAAAGCGAAAGACACCGGATTGAAAGAACTCGCCGACGCGCGCGGAAAGAATTACGGCTGGCTGTTCGCCCATTATGGCTCAGAGTTCTCCCGCGATCTCATCGCGCTGGAAGATCCCCGGCGCGATCACTACATGCGCGACCTAGCCGTCGCGGTTGGTGCCGTGGTTGTATCGAGTGGTCCGGGTGGAGGCTATGACACCGCCCTCGAAACGCGCGAACGTGGTCGGCACCGTATTCGGCTGGGATAACTACGAAGAGTTCAAGTTCGTCAACCGCGCCAGCGAATATGGCCTGCGAGTGGTTCCGGCCGACTGGCTGCTCAACGCTCCAATCTCCATGGCCGGACCAACCGGTTTGGATTTTCGCGCAAAGCGGCACGTTCCGCTTGCGGTAAAGAACTCACCCGACGATCCCGCCAAACACTACGTCGCGTTCATCCTCAGCGACGGCGACAACCTCTGCTGGACCACAGGCGATCTCACGTTCGGCGACAGCACGTGGGACTCGAAGCTGCGCGGTACGATGCCATTCGGCTGGGGAGTGGCTTTGATGGACGCGCTGCAGGTGAATCCCCATGCCGTCGAGTACCTCGATGAGACAGCCACGCCGAATGACGAGTTGCTCCAGTACGCTACGGGGTACTGCTATATCGATGCGTTCGGTCAGAAGCGGGGCGGCAACGCGGCGCTCCGGGGGTTGATGAGCAAAACCCGCCTCTATCTTCAGCATGTCGATGCGACCGTGATGCAGTCGTTCGTCACAGACTGGAAGAGTACGCAGGCGCAGAGCGCTTACGCCGTGACCGCTGATTCGATCCCCGAACTGAAAGGGCTGTTTGTTACCCAATACCATCCCTACGCGGCCGGGGAAGGCGCAATCCGCTGGATCTCGCGGTCGAGTGGCGCCGACATGGCCGTCATGACGCCGCTGATTTCACTCTGGCATGGGCCGCAGGATGCGAAACATTTTGCCGACATCGCGCCGACGGCGCAGGCGATCAATCAGTGGGCGCGGCGGCCGGTGAAGCGCCGGAGGATCGGTTCACGTGGATCGTCGTTCATGCCTGGTCGAAGTTTCCGTTCGAGGGTCGGATCGAGGAGCGCTACAACGCGGCGGTGACATGTGCGGGGTTGCTGGATAAGAACGTGCAGGTCGTGACGCCGACGGAGCTGGTGGATCGGCTGCGCGCGGCGCATGCCCGGCAAGAGCGATAATCTGGCGCTAGTACTTCCCGTCCCGCGTTTCAAAGTGGGTTGGTTTGTTGATGTTTTCGCCGCCGGAGGCGACCCAGCCGGCGATCCAGAGCATCAACTGCTCGACCGGTACGGATGGATATCCATAGAGCCGGTGCCCGAGCTGTCCATTGCTGATAAGGGCGTCGGTTTTTTCCGTGCCGACGAAGGTGGGTGATTTATTGAGCATCGCGCCGAATTTCTCGCAGACGCTGCGGATGGAAAGAATCTCCGGTCCGGCGACGTTCAGGATGAATGCGGGAGTTGCCGCGTCGGCTAGCGAAGCGATTGCCATGGCGTTGGCGTCGCCTTGCCAGATGGCGTTGAACGCGCCCATGGAAAGGTCGATCTCCTGTTCATCGAATACCTTGCGGGCCACGTCCACCAGCACGCCGTAGCGCAACTCACACGCGTAGTTCAGCCGGATCAGCGAAACCGGCACCTCGTGCTTCTTGCTGTAAAACTGAAATGCCCGCTCGCGACCAAGACAGCTCATCGCATATTCGCCGATGGGTCCCGTCGGATCGGTTTCGCACGATCCGCCGCCAACCACCGGGACCAACGGGTACACGTTGCCGGTGGAGAAGGCCGCGATGCGCAAGCTCCTGAACCGCTGCGCCACCATCCCAGGCAGGACGGAATTCATCGCCCAGGTGAAAGGCTCATCACCCGTCGAACCAAATTTCCTGGCGGCCATGTAAATGACATTCGGCGCTTCGGGGATGCCCTTGAGCTGATCGGGATCGAGCAGATCCGCCTTAATCGTCTCCACATCCCACTGGTTGAGTTTTGATTCTTCGGCGGGATTACTGAAGCGCGAAACACCGATCACACGGCGCTTTACGCCGGCTTGCTCGGTTGCGCGCACGACCATGTGCGCCAGCGTCGGGCCCATCTTTCCTGCGACGCCCAGGATGAGAATGTCTCCCTTGATCCGGCTCATCGCCTCGATGCACGCAGGCGTGGGCTTGGACAACAGGTCTTCCAATTGGTCGGTATTCTTGATCTTTTCAGGATACATCATGGCATTTGCACCCGGATTTCTTGTCGCAGCAGGTCCTTGGTAAACGGCAGCGTTATGACGATCCTCCCGTCGCGGAGAGGAGCACTGCCATCCTTGGCGTACTGATTATGCGGCAAAACCGGCCATTGGATAGTGGCTCCCGGCGGGAAATAGACGCGCCAACCGTGGTGCTCGAACCATCCGCCGCATTCCTCGGAGGTGAGCTTAAACGGTTCCTTCGACAATTCCCCATGTTTGCCCGAGCCGGTTGTCCACGCTTCCTCAAGATTGGCCAGGAAAGGCACGTGGGCGGCGACCGGACCGTGGGCAAAGTCCTGGTCCTTTCCCTCGCCCGGATCGTGAGATGCCGGACCCTCGGTGAGGTAGATGATCTTAGCCGTCTTCGGGTCTGACAGATCCACTTTCACCTGGCATTTGACCAATTCGTACTGAAGCAAGAGTCGCGTGTTCTGCGGATCGAGCGCCGCGTCGTTGGGCACATGAACCAGTCCGGGAGGTGGAATGAAGTGGGGATCGGCGTCACCCGGCTTATGTTTGAGCAGCGAAACATCTCCCACTGTGAACGTGCTCCAGAGGGGCTGTAACTTGGTGTTACCACCGCCCAGAATCAGCCCCACCTTGTCATGAAACAGACTGACGAGATTCTGCCGGTCCTGGTACCAGCGGGAGCGCGAGACCGTCGTGTGATAGGCGCTCAGGCACGTAAACCATGGCCCCTCTCGGCGGGTCATGGCATTGTGGTCTGAGAGCACAATTACCGGCGTCTTCCGGGGATCAGGAACCGGCGTGGCTTCGCCTTCCTGGCCGTACAGCAGAAATGACGCCGCAAGGTCGGGGCCCATTAGGTCTTTGGTCAGCCGGCCCTTGAGTGCGAGTTGATGCTCGATATATCCGCGTCCTTCGGGGGAGAAACTGAAGCCGACATTTGGCGTGAGAATGTTATTGGTGTGCCAGTTCCGCTCATCCACCGTCTCAACCATGGTGCCGTCCGGATAAGTCATCGCGATGTGGAACTTTGCCGCCCGCTCCAGTGCCGGCAGCACGTACTTGTCGTGCGAGATTGCGTAGTACGTCCCCAGGGCATCGAGATACAGCGTGTTGTAGAGAACTACCGGTCCGGCGTGCTCGCTCCAGAAGCCGCACGGATTCTGGTAGTCCACCACCTTGTGCTCGTATGCCATTGCTTTGGCGCACCAGTCGTTGCGATCGAGAAGTTTCCCGGCCAGATAGAGGCTCATCGCCTGATTGCAGGGAATATTCGCCAGCCGCTTGGCCATCTCCTCGCGCAATTCCCTCAAATCCAAGCTGCAACCCTTTCTCCCATCGCGCTCTTCGATCCGGTGGCATCGCGTCATGAATGAGCGAGAAGGCCCGAATCCAACGCGAATAGGTCCACGGCATGTAGATGTCGCCCCAGGTCGAGCCGTCCTTTTTACGGAAGACCCATTTGCCGTCCGGCTCCTGAGCATCGACGAGAGCATCGCCGCCCAGCATCACGGCATCAAGGACCTTGGGATCGTGGTAGTACTTCGAGCCGGCGATCGCCCACGCTGCCGCCAGCGGATAGATGGCGTTCTGATCGGTAACGATCCAGGGCTTGGTCCCGAACTGGCCGGTCTTTGGATCTTGTTTCTTAAGGAGGTCTGGCACAGGATCGGTCAGAAAGTGCAGGAAGTCCTTTTTATAGTTCCAATCTTTGGCGGGCGGACGACGCCAGGCTGAGCACAATGCTCGCTGCCAGGAGCACCGGCACAGAGCGCGAGAGTAATTTGGATCGCACCTTCATGATTGCTTGCCCACACGCTTCGCCTGGAACCAATTCAGCACGCGTGTGAACGCCGTTACCGTCTCCTCGAGATCCTGGTCGGTATAGCCTTCGTTGATTGAAAGGACGATGCAGGATTCCAGGGCCTTCTCGGCATTGGGGCAGTTGACCTTCGAATAGTCGATTCGGGCAAAGGGATGCTCGCCGCGCTCGAAGGCCGTGCGTTCCCTGAAGAGTGGATACCGATAAAGAGGCTGCTGAATGTAATGGGGTGAGGCCGGAAGCCCTTCGGCTTTCAGGGCGGCGGCAAAGTCGTCGGCGTTGGCGCCAAGCTGCTCCGGCACGACCCGCAGGATATAAAACCACCAGGAGTGGCCGCAGCCTTCCTGCACCTTCGGCAGCAGGAGACCGGGCTGGTTGCCGAGCCGCTGATTCAGCCGCTCGCACCAGCTTCGCCGGCTGTTGACAATGAAATCGAGCTTAGCGAGCTGCGCCAGGCCGACGGCGCCCTGCAACTCCGTCATGCGGAAATTGGCAGCCAGGAATGTGGGGTCGCGCTTCGTCAGGCCGGCGATGCGGTTGTAGGCTTTGTCCGTGGCCAGGCGCAGCTTGTGCCAGGGCCGGATCATCCGTCACCGCCACTCCGCCGTCGCCGCAGGAAATATGTTTGAATTCGTTGAACGAGAAGCAGCCGATCTGTCCGACGGTGCCGACGGGCTTTCCGTGATAAGTGCAGCCATGCGATTGGGCGCAGTCTTCGATAAGCCAAAGCTTGTGGCGATCGGCGATCTTCTTCAGCGCATCCAGGTCGCAGGAATTGCCCGCGAGATGGACCGCGATAATCGCCTTGGTCTTGGGCGTGATCGCGCTCTCGACGGCGCTGGGCAGCAGGTTGAAGGTCCGGTCATCCAGATCGGCAAAGATCGGCACGGCCCCTTGCCACAGGATCGGGAAGACGGTTCCCATGTCGCTGATAGGGGGGATGATCACTTCGTCGTTTGGCGAGATTCCGGCCGCGATCAACGCCGCGTGAATGCTCGTGGTTCCGCTGCTGCACGCGATCGCATGTTGCGACTGGACTTTTTGCGCGAACGCGGCTTCCAGCGCGGCAACCTTTTTCCCATGGGCGTAAAAGAGCGATCCCTGCTCGATTGCCTCCTTCAGTTGCGCCAGTTCCTCATCTCCATAGCGCTTGAACTTGCCAAATGGAGTCGTCTTGGCGGGTTTTCCGCCGGCAATTGCGGGTTGTTCCGGTGTTGTGGCCGTCGTCATGGCAACTTCCTTTGGTGTTTGCTTAATTTGCTACCGCGCCAGTTTGATCGTCGCGGGCTTTGCCGCCTCGATCGTCGTCACCGTCGCGGCGAATTTAAATCCCCACGCCGTCATGTTGCCGCCCGTGTTGTCGAGAAGCAGGATGGTGGCATCCTGGAGCGGCTGCTCGCTGTGCAGCGTCAGCGATTTTCCGTCAAACTGTTCGACCTTGACCGTCCTTCTGGTCCGCTCCCACTGGTTGATTTGCTGGGCCGTCCACCATTCCAGTCCCTCTTCGCGGACGCGCCTGGCCAGCATCAGGAGTGATTGTCCCACCTCCGGTTTGCTTGTATGTGCCGGGTGATACAGCTGGTGGAAGACGCCGTGATGCCGCTTCACCGTCGCCAGGAGCGCTTCGAACAGCTCCACCGGCGCAAACACGTGCAGGTCCTGTGTCGGCAGGCACATCTCCAGCACGTCGATCTTCTTGCCGCGGAAGGTGACGGGAAAATAGATGTGGCAGGTGCCGAAGTTATATCCCGCCTCACCCGTCTTGCTTGCGCCCTTGCTTTGGTCGAGCTGAATATCTCGCTTGGCGCACCATTCGAAAAACTCGACGTCGCCTTCCCATCGCGTGTAATGGTTCTTGTTGGTGACCGGCTTCTGGCCGAACAACTCCACCAGATTCCGATACTGCTGATCGAATTCTTCCTCGCAGAACGTGGTGCCCGGTGTCATGGCGTCGTAATGCGTTGCCAGCTCGTGCCCGGCCTTCTTGATCTTCTCCATGATCGCCGGCTCGTAGCCCGGCAGAATCACGCACCACGTTGTCTTGAGCTTCCCCTCCTCCAGCAACTTGAGCAGCCGATGCGCCTTTTCCGGTTCGTTCCCATCCGTGTCGTGCGAGATGTGCGCCAAGGCCGTCAGCTTACGCGGATACAGCCAAAGAACCGGCAGCTTCACCTGCTGGGCACTGGCCACATAAAAGATCGATCGCAGCAGGATCTCTCGCCAGACGTCCGCGATCGGCTCCAGGTATGCCAGGAAGTTATCCATGCCGGGAACCGGGTCGCGATCAAAATCCCAGTCCAGCACGCAGCCATCATCCGCCTTCAGCACCGAGTCATTGACTGGCCCCGATCCATCCGATGAGGGCACGCCATCCCGCGTGACGGCGGTTCCCTGCTGGATGCGTACGACCGTGCCCGTAAGATCCGGCGCGATCAGGATCGTCCGACCCTTTCCGGCCGTATTCTCCAGCATCCCCGGCCTGTCCGTCTTTCGTCCGTGCTTGTCGTCCACCCGACCCAGAACTTTGGCGCCGTTGGAGACGACCGTCGCCCCGCCAAACAGATGCACCGGCCGATTCACAGGCGCGACAATGGGATGATCGTTGTCCAGCCTGACGAAATATCCTTCGCCCAATGACCTGAGCCCACCTCCCCAGCTCCACATGTTGGGCTTCTGGAAGGAGGCACCGAGGAGCTCATCCATGCCGCAAATACCGGCGATTGAAATCCACGCCCCGCCTTCCCGTACGAACGCAGAGAGCTTCTCCTTGAGCGGTTCGCTGAATTGTGTTTCGCCGACGGTCACCAGGACGCGAAGCGAGCCCAGCGCGCTCTCAAGTCCTTCCATGGATATGCGGCGATAGAAAACGCCGGCATGGTCCAGAATCTCTTCGACATAGCCACTGTAGCTGGTCGTGCGTGCCCGGTTCAGCTCCGGTTCGGGCAGCACGCAAACTCCCAGCGGCAGCGCGGCGAGGGTACTCATATCAAACAGTGTACGGAAAGAATACCGCTTTTGAAATTCAGCCTGTTCGTCAAGATTCAGACATCATGACCGTCATTCAGCTCACGCGAGGCAGGGAGACTCGCGATGAGAATGAATCGCGTTAATCGTGGAAAATCCCCGGGGTTTCGGGCCGGCCTGACGATCTCATTTGACAAGTTCGAGCTTCCACACGTCAAGCTTGCGCGGTTCGATTTGCCAGTCGCCGCCGATCTGTTTCTGGACATTGTCGAGGACTCGGCGGAGCTTCTGCTCGTAATGCGGGTCGGCGGGGTTGAGCTTGGCGTCGGGGGCGATCAGCAGGAGATTGCCGCTGTCGGCGGGGAACCTTGCCCGCTCTCGATCACTATCGGCGAGGAAAAACGGCGCGCCCAGCGTGGGTGAGGCCTGATCCATACTATAGGCATAGGTACAACCGGCTGGGCGCCAGCCATTGACCCAGCGCTTGATCGTGGTGTCGTCTAATGGCACTTGCGCAAGAACGAGAACGTTGAAACCGCGTGCATTTTTCGGTGCCGCGTGAGCCTTGCCGTGGAGGACGATGCATTTGATGGTGCGGGTGGCGTGGACGAAGCGAACACTCTGGCCGGTGCGATCGAGGATGAGAGAGGCCAGGGCGTCGAGTTTCTGTTGGCGGGTGGCGTTTGAGCGGACGACGAAGTCACCGTGAATCGGCGGCAACTTCACCTGATCCAGCCCCTGGACCTGGTCCCAGGGAATGTTCAGGGCGTCGCAAAGAAGGTCGTTCAGGTTTACATCGGCGTAACGCATATAGGACCAGTCCATGGTAGAGCCGTTCCAGCGCAAGCCGATGCTGCGGATGCGGTTGGCGCCGCGGGCGTAGGGGAACTTGGCGTCTGCCCAGGCGGTGCGGGCGGGGGAGAACGGCGGATCAATCACGCGGAGGACCTGACCGGGGGCGAGAGTATACTCGTCTTGGAGTTTCGCGAACGCCTGTCTTTCATCGCGGGGCTGTGATGCTGCGGGGGCGAATTTCGGTGAATCGGCGGTGAGGGTGGACACGAAGACACCGCCTGCAACGATCATGGCCAATGTTGCGGCAGTGGCAAGGAGCCCGAGCTTGTGCAGCGCAGAGGCCCGCACGACATGGCGGGCGATGGCGCCGCCTGCGGAATGACCGGCTGCCGAAGCGGTGAAGCGATCGAGGGCGGCGGCGGGCATCCGCATGGCGCGTGGCGCTAGCCAATCGCGCTGTGACACCCTCGACGCTGGCGACAGCAGTATCGGTGGTGAGGATGGTTCGCAGGCGATCGACAGCGCGGGCGATGCGCTTGTGGGCCGCCGCCTTGGCAATGCCCAGATCGGCGGCGATGTCTTCAACGGTGCGGTGCTGGAAAAAGCGCATGAGCAGCAGATTCCTGTCTTTCGTGCGCAGCCGCGCGATGGCGCTGTCGAGTGCGGCCAGTTCGTCGGAGACTTCGCTGGAGGTTTCGGACATGACGGGCTCCGGTTGGGCGGCCTCTCGTTCGTGGTGGGCGCGGCGGCGGGCCAGGCGCTGGGCGTGGAGGACGCAGTAGCGGGTGGTCTGGGCAAACCAACCGGGCAGGGCGCGGGCTGAGCGGATGGAGTCGATCCGGCGCAGAAAGACAAGGAAAACCGCCTGGGTGATGTCCTGGGCGAGGTGCAGGTCGCGTGTCTGGCGCATGCAGAGCCGTAGACAAAGTCCGCGTAGCGCCGGATGAGCCTGTCCAGGGCGCTGCGGTCGCGCTTCCGGCGGGCGGTGTCCAGGAGCAGTTGGTCGTCCGTGGCAGCGGCCATCATCAGAAGAATGATCGATGACCAAAGATTTGGACAGTTTTGCAAAAGGGGGGGCGAGCCAAGGGGGCCCCGACGGGCATGAAGTGGAAGACGGGAGTGCGGAACCTTTGATGCGGCGCAGTTAAAACTCAGGAGTCGGTGCGAAGGAACGCCAGATCAGGGCGGCCGGACTCAATCTGACTTCCTCCTGGGCGGCCACAATTGGACGCGTGCGGCCTAATTCGCTGGGATTTGAGCCTTCGGGGGAACGTTGTCTCTCCGTTTGCCAGATGCTTCCCATCCCGGTTTGTCGGGCTTCATCCAGCGGCGAACCGCCGGTATCGCCACCACGATAATTCTAGACGTTGCGCCTCGGCTGCTTTTGCCCCTGCGTCAAAACACGCTGTTGAGCAATATATTCTGGCTGCCGGAGCCGTCCAGCACCGCACTCTCATCATGCTTCCACTGCTGTTGCACCGCCTTCAGAAGGTCCGGATGCTGCGTCAGAAACACCGCACCCATATGCGAATTTTGGAACACCGACTTAACACTACAGCGCTGGATTCTTCCTAAGTCCTTATCCGCTCATGCTTTTGCTCACCGTTTCCAGCCGCCGATCGCCGACGCCGGGATGTAGAGTTAAAGGACCGAATGCTTCGGACAGAACCCTCTCCCGCACCATCGAGGCGCCATCCGGCGCTGACTCGCCGCAAGCCCTGCAAGGCCTCCTGGTCGCTTCGGCAACGCCTTGAACGCTGTGCCAAGAGCCCGTTTGTGAGGAAGCGCCCCAGCAGAGGACATTCCGCTCCCATGTTGCGCCCAAATCTCCTCCCGGCCCACACCGTACTCTCACCGTTGTAGTACCGTACCCTCCCCACCCGGCCGCCGACCCCGTTTTTGCCCGATCTGACGACCTGGTGGTCCGAACATGACAATTTGCCGCACCGGCCAAGCGGCCAGAGGGGCCCTTTTAGCACTTCAGCGCTGGATCGTTCTTAAGTCCTTGTCTGTTCATGTGTTGGCCGCAGTTCTGGACTGAAATCACCAGCTTAGCGCTGTAGTGTTAAACTCGGCCGGTGCCTGGGCACCAGTGCTCCCGCTGACGCTGGAAATAACAGGCTTGAGCACCGGCTGCTGGAAGATAGGTCTGATGATCGCAGTCGTCTTTGCCTGACCGCTCGTGCGCGCGCTCAACTCATCCGCCTTCCACGTTTGCTGGGCCGCCTTCAGAAGTTCGGGGTGCTGGGTCAGAAACACTGCCCCCATTGTCGGATTCTGCAAAACGGGCGTAACGACAGCCGCCGAGAGCAGACGGCGTGGCTCAAGTGTTTCCAAGTGACACCTGCATCTTGTGTGCGTAACGGTACCTGTGAATAAATGGATGTCGCCAACGTGTGCCAAATAGGCAAACCCCAACGTGTGAATAGTGCCATCCGAACAGGGAACTATTCCAGCAAATAAAGAATTGCTTGCGGCCCGGCACTCTGCGCCGGGCTGACAATTCCGGACATCCCTTCGAGGCTGTCCAGTGGCATGGCCCACCGTCTCCGCCTTGCCTCCTGAAATGTAGTCGCCGGTCCAGCAAGCAATGAGTTAGCCTCCTTTTTGATTGCCGATTGGGACAACCTTGCCGTTCCGCCACTCATAGATCCCCTCGGGTTTCCCATCTGCATAAAAGACGCGCGTACCATCCGGCACCTGCAGGGATTCTATCGTGAAATCTGCCGCCGGTAGCGTCACGTTCGGCTCAAACGTATCGATGACGACAACAACGCGTTGTCGGACGCTGCCATAGTCATGCGTTGAGGATTCACCGTCTTGACTTGCCGAGGCGGGATACCAAGCACTACCTCCATACTGCTTCCATTTGATGTGACGGATCTTATCGACAAGAAATCCCTTGTAGGGATCGTTCTTCTGCCCGCTTTCAATCAAAACCAAGCGAAGGCCCGCGGCGGGATCGGCTTCTATGGCCGTCCAAGAAGCCATTGCCTTGTCTGGATATGCCAGATATCGGCCCGCAATGCGAATGCTGCCATCTGCCGTCTTTGACAGAAAAAGTGATGACTTTCCCTCCCGAGCATTGGCAATTACTCCAGACATGTTGACGGGAAGTCCGCGGCCAGATGAGGGAAAGGTCCGCGGGTTAAAATCATAGCCAAGCTCTCGATAATAGCCGCTGGTTTTTGGCGTCCCCAGCATAAGGTGGCGCAACTCGTAAAAGATGGCATCCCGGTCTCCATTATCGAACCACCGCGTCTCGGTGTCGCCGTTCTTGATGACCGCTCGACTCTTCACGCCGTCAAACTCAAAGGAAACGTGCCATTCCTGATGCTTCCCATTCCTGTCTTCAACCACGTGCGCGGTCCCGCGTCCGCTCTTCGGATCGACCGCGGCGAGTTGGAAGCACTTCAGCACTTGGGTCACCCTGTCGATATCCGAACTCTGTTGAGTGGAGGCGGGTTGCGCTGATGCCGTGCCTCCAGCGGTCGCCTTTGTGGTATTGGTGGTGCGGGAATAGGCCACGGCGCCGCCGGTTCCAACGACCGCGACGGCCGCAAGGAAGGCCGCCGCCGCTTTGACTTTTGCCCAGACCATCATCCGAATCGTTCCTTTCGCGAGTGTAACTCCAGCCCCCGTAGCCGCTCCAGTCGCAGCGGTTGCACAGATGCCGCCGAGCAAGTGCGCGGGCGCTGGAGCAGGGTGTGATTGGACAGCAACGCGGCGAACGCCGGCACGTCAATCGAAGCAACGCCGACGCCCCTTCGTTCCAGTCGCCGGCGAAGCTTGTCGATCGCGCGGGCGATACGCTGCTTGGCGGCTCCTTCGCTGACCTTCAACTCAGCGGCAACGTCGCCGATGGAGCGATCCTCGAAGAACCGCAGCAGGATGGCACGGCGATCGAGCGACGGCAGCCGTAATACGGCATCGTCAATCACCGCCGCGGTTTCCTGCCAGATGAGCACCTCGGGTGCGCTGGAAGAGCAGGCTCCGCCGGCGCTGGCGGCGAGGGCCTGGGCGGATCGCTCGTGACCACGGCGGCGGCGAGCATCCATTTTCGTCGCGTTGCGGGCAACGCAGCGCACCGTCATCAGCAGCCAGGCCGAAAGCGGCGGCCCTCGTCGGATGGATGCTGCCTTCTTCGCAAGTATCACGAATACCGCCTGTGTGATGTCTTCGGCCAGATGGTGATTGCCGACCCGGCGGACCGCGGCGGTGTAAACCAGATCCACGTAGCGCTGGGCCAGGTCTTCGAACGCCCGCTCATCACGCTGGCGTGCGTAGCGTTGAAGCAGCCCCCAGTCGTCGCTCACAGCCGTCATCGCAGGAATACTGTACGCTAACCAAAAAAGGTCACACAGATTTTTCAATGAAAGCCAAGCCGGGAAGCTCCACGGGTTTGGGAAGGGTCACGGGAGAGGTCAACTCGCCGCAGCAAGGCCAAGGGAAAGGCCAAAAGGGACGTTCAGAATTCTCCCCCCATTACGCCATCTCTGAATCCGGAACCGGTAGAGCGGACGTTCGGCTGCTATGGTTTTATCGAAGTAGGACGATGGCGAGCCCGACCATAAAACGCAGCAACAAAGGATATTCTGATCCTATATCGTGCTCGGCCTGATTCCGGGTTTCCTCCGGACTCATACGGCTTTTACGTGATTCTGCGCGGCACGTTCAGCGTCCGCCCCGCTTGCGGAGCGCGTCCCTGTGGCCTGCAATTGGGGGGCGATCCGGACGGCCTGAATTGTCTTAAAATCGCGATTATGGCCCGCGTGGCCGGCATTTTTGGGTCCGGAAGTTCAACGGTATTACTACGGTGTGAGTACGGTGTAACCCGGCAGCAGGCCAGGCGGCAGTCGAGCGGTCCTCTTGACCCTGGGCGTGAGAGGCATGCGGCTTGATCGGCCCCACTTACGAGGCGCGTCCTTGTGGCCTGCCCTGCGATTTAAGTGGAATTCGTATCACACCGGGCTTGCTATGGTGCTTCCCATCGGCCTCTACCGCGTCTTGGGGCTTTCCTGACGACAAAGCAGTCCGAACATCCCTCAAAACGCTTCGCCCGCTTCCTCGCCTGCCGACCCTTCGGGCCTGCTGTCTTCCCTGGCCTTTGATCTCGAACACTTCGACCGGCGCGACGGAAATCATCTTTCGCTGCGCCTGCCTGCCGAAGCATCCCCACGGCTCACCCCGACCGCCGCGGCGATATCGATGCCGCACCGTGCGCGGAAGCAAACACCCCTTTTGAATTCGAGCGCGTGCCTGACTAACCTCTTGTGCCTCATGCCGCAGCAGTACGATATTGTCGTGATTGGGGGCGGCCATGCCGGCGCCGAGGCGGCCTGGGCGGCTTCGCGACTGGGCTTATCGATTGCCCTGGTCACGCTCGATCCCTCCAGAATCGGCGCCATGAGTTGCAATCCGGCAATCGGAGGACTGGCCAAGGGGCAGATGGTTCGTGAGATCGACGCCCTCGGCGGCTTGATGGGGATCGCCACCGATAACACCGGCATCCAGTTCCGCATGCTCAACCAGAGCAAGGGGCCGGCGGTGTGGGGGCCGCGGGCTCAATGTGACAAGTACAAATATGCCGCCGAGGTCCAGCGGCTGCTTCAGACCTGTTCAAACCTCACGATTGTCGAGGGTGAAGTCGCCGACATTTCCACGGCGCCGCAATGCGATAGCCCTGGCTCATCGTGCCGCCGGATCACCGGCGTCGTCCTTGCGGACGGGACCAGCGTCGTCTGCCGCGCTGTCATCGTGACGACCGGCACGTTTCTCCGCGCCTTGATGCATACCGGCGAGAACCAAACCGAGGGCGGCCGCGTCGGCGAAGCCGCCGCCAAAACGCTCTCCGCCTGCCTTGGGCGCCTTGGCCTGGAACTCGGCCGCCTCAAGACCGGCACACCCCCGCGCCTCGACCGCGACACCATCGACTTTGCCCGCTTCGAGCCGCAGCCCGGCGACCAAACGCCCTCGCCCTTTTCCTACCTCAACGAATACGCGTCAGCCCAATCGGCAATTGCCGATTCCGCTTCTGCCTGGCGTCCGCCCCTCACCCAAATCCACTGCCACATCACCTCGACCACCGGGCAGATACACGACATCATCCGCGCCAACCTCCACCGCGCACCCATGTATTCCGGCCAGATCCAGTCTACCGGTCCGCGCTACTGCCCCAGCATCGAGGACAAGGTCGTTCGCTTCGCCGACAAGACGGCCCATCACATCTTTCTCGAACCCGAGGGCCTGGACACGCGCGAGGTTTACTGCAACGGCATCTCCACCAGCCTCCCGCGCGATGTCCAGGAGCAGATCATCCCGCTCATCCCCGGCCTCGATGCCGCGAGAATCCTCCGCTACGGCTACGCGGTGGAATACGACATGGTCTGGCCGACGCAGATCCGCTCGACCCTGGAAACCAAGGCGGTGGGGGGGCTGTTCCTCGCCGGCCAGATCAACGGAACCAGCGGCTACGAGGAAGCCGCCGCCCAGGGACTGATCGCCGGAATCAATGCCGCCCGCTACGCCGCAAACCAGCCGGCGGATTTCGTCCTGGGCCGCGACCAGGCCTATATCGGCGTCCTGATCGATGATCTGGTCACCAAGCCTCCGACCGAACCGTACCGCATGTTCACCAGCCGCGCCGAGCACCGTCTGCATCTGCGCTCAGACAATGCCGATGAGCGGCTGACCGAAATCGGCCGCAACATCGGACTCGTGGACGATCACCGCTGGCACCGCTTCACCGCCCGCCGCGAGTTGATCGCCGCGACGATCCAACTGCTGCACCACACCCGCTTTGACAGCGTTTCCGCCTTTGATCTGCTCCGTCGTCCCGATACGAGTTTCGCTGACATGGCACAGCGCGTTCCGCAGCTTGTGTCCGTCCCCGCCGACACCGCCCGTCTGGTCGAAATCCGCGCCAAATACGACGGCTACATCGCCCGCCAGTCCAAAGCCATCCATCGCTTTGCCCAACTCGAGCACAAGCTCATTCCCCACGGGATCGATTACGCGCAAATTCCCGGCCTGCGTAACGAAGCCAGGCAGAAGCTCTCTACGTTCACGCCTCGCTCGCTCGGCCAGGCCCTTCGCATCAGCGGCATCACGCCCGCCGATGTCACCGTCTTGGCGGTGCACCTCGAATCGCGCCGCCGCTGACCAGGCGCAAACAAAGACCAGAGAACCCCCGCCGGCACGCGTCCAGGATCCGGCGGGGGTTCGTGTTTCACTGCAGGACTTCCGGCGCTACGGCAGCGTGTTGCCGGCGTAGGTGTCCTCGAAATTGTCCATGTTGGCTTCGGTTTCGTGCATGCCGTTTTGAATCCAGGCATAGCTGATGAAACCGGCAAAGCCGACGTTGTGCGCGCCTGGGACCGCGCGTTGATCGCATTGTTCCAGCCGGCATAGCTCACACCGCTTCGGCCCCAATTGGTGCCGGAGACGGTCTGGCCGAAATGCTCGGCCAGGTAAAGCTGTGCTGAGGAGATTCCCAGGTTCAGATACGAGGTCTTCGAGCTCTGATACTGGGTCTGGCACCAGGAAATCTGGTTCCCGCTGCCGTTGACCGCTGCGCCGCTCAGGTACTTCTCGATGGCGATGTAGGCGTTGCCGCTGAGCGGCACCCAATCGCTGGCGTTGTTCGCGGGATTGGCAAAGGGCGAGAAGAGAATGACCTTGTGCCCGTACGTCCCGTGCAGCCGGGCCATGCAGGTCCGCAGCCAGGAGCGATAGGTCGAGTTGCTGGGCCAAAGGCTTCCCGAGATCTCGTTGATTGAGACCCAGGTCGTCTCTGTGCCTGTATTGGTAAAGTTGGTTACGATGTAATTCTGTGTCCATTCCGCGAACCGCACCGCGGACGGTTTCACTGAATGTTCTCAACCGGGAGTTCACGCCCAACGCTGCGACGCTCAACAAAGTTACCGCCTTCGATTTCTACACAACCGAAGGAGGCTTCGCGGCCAAACGTGCGCTGGATCATATGGGAGGCATTGATTTCTCGCGGCCCGTGCGCGTGGTCGAGTTGCCGCAGGGGACTGTTTTGCAGCAATACTATCTGGCTGATCGCGGCATCGGCAACTATTTCGCCCCACCCGGAACGACTCCGCTTCAAGCGGGCCTAAAGCTTGAGGGGCAGACCCTCGGGTATCTCCAGAACACGGCCCCAGCGAGAGCATTGCAGTCGTTCGCCGCACCCGATTACATCTACCCCCCTGGCGCGGTCGTGCCGGGGGTGGGGACCGGCGGCGGTGTGCAGTATTTTGTTCCGAACAAGAGCGTCTTTGTGCCTGCGCCGCGATAGACGCGGGAAAGGAAGATCATGAAAGGCCCGTACAGCCTTGGAACCTATAGCCAGCTTCCACCGCCCACAGCATTCGGTTGGGAGCGAACCGGCCCGGCCCGAGGTCAGACCTATCGCGTCACTCAGGCGTTTCGAGACGCTGACGGACACGAGCACTTGCCCGGTGAGACGTGGATGTTTCTGGGAGGAATGTTCAACAAGTTCGATGATGAGTGGACGCTTTGCGTACGGTTCGCGTCGGGCGAGGAGTGGCGGATTCCCCTGGGCTGGGGAGCGGATAGGCAAGAGAACGTCCTTGAGCACTGGCAGGACTACTTGGAGCAAGAGGATTCTGCTACAGCCCGTGGCGCACCATGAGTCGCTGGCTCCGCCGCGTCCTCCGCCTTCCACTGATCCGGCAGGAACTGCTCCAGTTCCCCCATCGGGGTCTGGCCGATCTTGGCCAGCACGCTTCGCAGGTATGCCTGCGGGTCGATTCCATGCGCCTCGGCGCTAGCGATGAGGCTCCACAGCACCGCATGATGCTGCCCGAAGGCGTCGTTGCCGGCGAACAGCCAGTTCTTCCGGCCGATCGCCACCCGCTTCAGCGCCCGCTCGGCGGCGTTGTTGTCGATGTTCAAATAGCCCTGCTCACAGTAGCGGCACAGAGCATCCCACTGGTTCAGCGTGTACCCGATCGCTGCCGCCATCGGGCTTCTGGGCAGCACCAACTGGATCTGCTCATCCAGCCAGGCCTTGATCTTCGCCAGCACTGGCACGCTCTTCTGCTGCCGCAGTTCCCGCCGGGCGTCGTCGCTCAGGTCCTTCGCCTCATGCTCGACCTTGTACAGTTCCTGCACCATCTGGAGCATGGCCGCGGCGCGGGCGCCGTCGGTCTCCCTGGCGTCGAAGAACTTGCGCCGGGCATGCGCCAGCAGGCCACTTCCTTCACGCCCGTGGCGTAGATGCCGTCGTAGCCGCCGTAGGCGTCGGCCTGCAGATAGCCCCTGTAGTCTTTCAACCAACTCGCTGGTCCGGCACGCGTTCGGTCGGGCGTGTACTCGTAGAGGATGTATGGGTGAGATACATCACCGATGTACGTCCAGATGCGCCCGCTGCGGCACTTATTCTTCGCCTGCACCGGCACGCGCGTGTCATCCGTATGGATCACCTTGGACTTTCTCACCCGCTCGATCATCAGCCGGTACAGCGGCGTCACCAGCTCGGCACAGCTCTCCATCCACGCGCACATCGTGCTGGAGGCGATATGCAGGTCGTGGCGCTGGAAGATCTTCTCCAGGCGGTACAGCGGCAGATGATCGGCGAGCTTCGACGTGATGACATACGCCAGCAGCCCGGGAGCGGCCAGCCCCTTCTCGATCGGCTGGGGCGGCTTCTGGGCCACTTCGATGTGTGCCTGGGCATCGCATTGCCCGCAGTGCCCTTCGCCACACTCCCGGCAGGCGTACTTGTGCTGGATGTGCTGGATGACGAAGAAGCTCGCCGGCTCGTGCTCCAGTTGCTCGGTGATCTCCTGGCCGATGCACACCCGCTGCTTGCCGCAGCAGGGGCACAGCAGCTTCTCGCCTTCGAGCTTGTGCTCCACCGGCTGACGCCGCAGGCACTCGGGCAGCTTCTGTCGGCCGTGCTTGTGACGCCCGCGTGGCCGGCGGGTCGTGAGCTTCTGTCCGGATTCTTCCTCGACCGCCTTCTGGTCCACGGGCATGGTGTCGATGGCGATGCCGAACAGCAGCAACTGCGTGGGGTCGAAACGCTCGGAGCGTGGACCGTAGAAGCGGCGGAGGATGGCCAGCATCTCGGCCTTGTGCTTCTGCTGCAGAGCTTCGATGCGCGCGGCGGCTTCCTGCTGGATCTGCGTGATGGCCGCGTCACGCCGCACCAACTCCTCCTGTTGCCGGCGGATGATGGCCAGCAATGCCTGCGGATCAGAAGGAAGTTGGTCCGTGCCCATCACGGGCGCGCTTGTATCACGTCCGCCGGCCGGGCGCAATACCCGACAAGCGTCGAAATGCCCAAATTTATGTGGAGAACTCGACGGCGCAGCCGCTCAGCAACTTCACCAGGTCGGCGCTGGAGATCGCCAGCGACTTCTCGCCGGCATGGGCGACGGTCGGGAACTGAAACGTCCCACGGTCCAGGCGCTTGTAGTAGATGGTCAATCCGCCGTCGGCATACCAGAGGATCTTCACCCGCTGGGCGTTACGGTTGCGGAAGACAAAGAGGCTGCCACCCAGCGGATCATGCCCCAGGAACGCCCGCACCACCTCAGCCAGCCCATCAAAGCTCTTGCGCATGTCCACAGGCTGCGTGGCCAGCCAGACCCGCACGTTCCGCCCGATCATGCCGCGTCTCCGGCCGTCTCGATGGCGTGGATCAGCGCCGCCAGTTGCACCGGGGGCATGGTGATCGGGAGGTGCAGCACACGCCCACCACGCAACTCGACGACGATCTCGCCGTCATCACGTGCGGCCTCTGTCTGCACCTGCACCGGCACAAACGCTGGCCGCTGGGCATCACGCTGCCGGATCGTTCGCCGCCAGGCATAGAACGCCGATTCGGGCAGCCCCTCACGCCGACAAAACACCCGCACGCTCAGTCCGCTCTTGTCCCGTCGTGCCAACACCTCCCGCCACTTCGCTTCGCGCGCCGGGTCACGCTGCTGTCCTTTGGCCATCGCTCATCTCCTTGCCTGCGATGCCGGCATGGTGACGATGTGCGGTTAGAGATTGAAGATGTGGTTGGCCGAATGGACACGTAATTCTCGATCTGGTCGGCGGCGGCATTTCCATCATACGTCCCGTACAACCCCGAGAGATTGTTGTAGTAGGCGCCGAGGAAATTGCCGTTGTTTTTGATATCCGACCGATGGGCGTCGCTGCCCATCATGATGACGTGGCCGTTGGTGCTGACCCAGTTGAGGTGATCCAACTGGCTCTGACAGCCGTGCGGATCCGAGCCGTCCGGGGTGCAGTCGAACGTGAAGACGTCGAATCGCCGCGTGAAATCACCCAGCACGATTGTGGCGCACAACAATACGACGAGGCAAGCCAGCGGATACATGCGTGCCAGGCCGCTTCTGGAGCTACACATATTGTGTTCCTTTCGGAAATGAAGTGGAAAGGGAAATGACGGACGCGATTTTGCTCGGTTGGGATGGACCGCTTGCGCAGCTTCGACGCACACCGATCCCCCGATACGGGGACAGGCACAGCGGTCAGGCGCAGTTCAGCGATTTACGAATCCACCCGCGGGGGCGCGGTGGCCTGGGAGAGGAGCACATCGGGCAAACGGCAATTGCAAGACGGCAGGCTTCCGCGGCGTGGGGAAACCATAAGACACCGGCCTTTCGCAAACAGATGTGGATCGAACAAGCGTTCGATACGTCCTTCTTCTACTGGACCTATCTGGCAAAAGTCAATGCAAAGGATTTCTCGCGACAGGCTTCGCGGTTTCCCAGCCCCAATAAAAAACCTCCACCGGGTCGCGTCCATTACCCGGCGGAGGGTCAATTCGCAGATTCTGCAGGCAATCCCGACGCTCTAAGGCAGCGTCTTGGAGGCATAGGTCTGCTCAAAATGCACCATGTCCGCTTCCGAAACGTTCATCTCGTTGTGCGTCCAGGCGTAGCTGATGTAGCCGGCCGGTCCGATGTTGTGAATCGCATCGGCGCGGGCCTTGATGGCGTTGTCCCAGCCGGCGTAGGAGCAGCCGCCCCGGCCGTAGTTCGTGCCGCTGGTGGTCTGAGCATAATCCTCCGCCAGGTAAAGCTGCGCGCTGGAAATGCCCAGGTTGATGTAGTGGTTGTACGAGTCCTGGTACTGGGACTGGCACCAGGAGACCGAATTGGAGTGCGAGTTCACCGTCGCGCCCGAGAGGTACTTCTCGATGGCGATGAATGCATTGCCGCTGAGCGGGACCCAGTCGCTGGCGTTGTTCAGCGGGGCCGGGAACGGTGAGAAGAGAATGACCTTGTGGCCGTACGTTCCGTGCAGCCGCCCCACGCACGTCCGCAGCCAGGAGCGGTAGTCGGAATTGCTTGGCCAGAGCCCGACCGAAATCTCGTTCAACACCACCCACGTCGTCTCGGTCCCCGTGTTGGTGAAGTTGGCGATGACGTAGTTTTCGATCTGATCGGCGGCAGCCGTCCCGCTGTACGTGCCGTACAAACCCGTCAGGTTGTTGTAGTAGGCGGCCATGAAATTGCCGTTCGCTTTGATCTCCGACCAATGCGCATCACTCGGCATCGAGATGACGTGCCCGTTGGTCGTCGTGAAGTTCAAGGCATCGAGCTGCGGCTGGCAGAAGTGCGGGTCCGAGCCGTCCGGCGTGCAGTTCATCGTGCACACGTCAAACCGCCTGTCGAAGGCCGCCCAAACGGCGCTGGCCAGCAGCATCACGAAGATGGCAGATAAAACGATTCGCAAACCCCCTGACCTGTCCAGAAGACTGAGCACACGTTGCATGGTGCCATCCTTTCAAGAAAAGAAGTGAGATACAGGACGCGAATGGTCGAAGTGCTGAAACGCTTCCCCGTTACCTCTCCCGCGGCTGCGCCATCGCGCCAGCCGTGAACCGTCGTTGCCCCCAAACCACAACACCGTCTCCCCAGCCAGATACCGCTTCGTCAGTTTGTCAGAAACAGAAATGAAACCACGACACTTGTATTGGATTCAATGCGACGCTGTCAACGGATCAATTTGCCCGCGCCAGCGAATCCCCGCCGCTCGCCCGTCCGCGCGGATCGATTAGTGTTGCCACGGCGCCGAGGTCATCTGCTCGCGCAGCGCCATCGGCGGTTGGAAAATCTCCGTCAGGATGAACTGCTGTCGTAACGTCGCCGGTTTCATCCATCCGGCAATCGCCTGAGCCGTCGCCCCTGCCGGTGTCGGCCGTGCCGGCTTCTCGCCTCCCGAACCCACCTGCGTCTGGCTGACGGGCTGCTTCGCCTGTACCGTCGGCGCTGCCAATCGAGTCACCGGTGCAACCGGCGACGGCGGAGATGCAGGCCGCCGCACCGCCGCCCGGCGCCGCGGGGGTATCGGTGGCGGCACCCGCCGCACCGGCCGGGGCCCATCGGCGTCCTCCCATAGGTCACTATCGGCGCCGGCGGCGCCAGCACCGCCCGCTGCCGCCGCGCGATGTTCGGGTTGATCCGCTGCGCGGAACGCGCTGCCTGGCGCCGTTCGGCTTCGATCCGCTCACGGATCTCCCGCAACTGTTGCGATTCCTGCTGCTGTTGCTTCTTTTTCTGCTTTGTCGCCGCCTGCCCCAGCGCGCTGATCGCCCAGATAATGAATACGATCACGCCGATAACGAACTCCATGCCGTTATCGCCACGAGCCAGGATGTGTGGGAATCCGCCTGTCATCGATCACTCACTTGTCCGCGGTCGTTTGCATCACGTATGTCGAATCACGCCTCACGACTTCCCATCGCCCGGCCGGGCGATCGCCTCGCGCATCGTGGTATCCGCCTGCACGTTCTTCAGCCGGTAGTAATCCATGATGCCGAAATTCCCGCTGCGGAAAGCCTCGGCCATCGCCTTGGGAATCTCCGCCTCGGCCAGCACGACCATCGCGCGGTTCTCCGCCTGCTTGGCGACGTTCTCCTGCTCGAGCGCGATCGCCAGCGCCCGCCGCTTTTCAGCTTCCGCCTGGAAGCGCCGCTTGTCCGCCTCCGCCTGTTCCGCCTGCAGCTTCGCCCCGACGTTCTCGCCCACATCGATGTCCGCGATGTCGATCGAGAGGATCTCAAACGCCGTGTTCGCATCGAGCCCCTTCGACAGCACGGCCTTGGAGATGTGATCCGGATTCTCCATCACGTCCTTGTATTCCGGGGCCGAGCCGATCGCCGTCACGATGCCCTTCGCCCACGCGGGCGATGATCGTCTCTTCGGTCGCCCCGCCCACCAGCCGCTGGATGTTCGTGCGCACGGTCACGCGTGCCTTGACCTTGAGCTGAATGCCGTCCTTGGCCACGGCGTCAATGGTGGGGCGGGTCATCTGCGGCGAGGGCACATCAATCACCTTCGGGTTCACGCTGGTCTGCACGGCATCGAGAATATCGCGCCCGGCCAGGTCGATCGCCGTCGCCATCTGCCAGCCGAGGTCGATGTTCGCCTTGTGCGCTGCGATCATCGCATTGATGACGCGCCGCACATCCCCACCGGCGAGCACGTGCGATTCCATCTCGGCGCTGGTGATGTGCAGCCCGGCCCGATAGGCCTGGATGCGCGAGTCCACGATGACCGTCGTCGGCACCCGCCGCAGCCGCATCCCGATCAGGTCCAAAAGCGCCACCCGCGCCCGCTGACCAGCGCCCGCACGTATAGCCCGATGAACTGGAACAGGATCGCAAAGACTGCGATCAGCACGATCAGCACGACCACCGCGATCGCGATAGCCCACGGCTGCCATCCGTTGCTCTCCTGCCCCAGTATGTGAATCAGGTTCATGGTTCTCCTGTGTCAATATCCCTTGGTTTTGTGGTCCGTCTATCTCCCGCGCAACACGCGCCAGCCGAGCGCGAACAGCCAGATCGCACCCGCGAAGCAGGCGAACGCCAGCGCGTACAGCACAGCCATCAACATGTATGCCCGAAACGTCCAGACAAGTGATGGTGTGGCATTAAACCCGGCGGAAGTGCAGTCCGTTACCATTATCATTTATCATTACGCCGATCAGAAAACATCCTCCCAGCACGATCAATCCCAGTCCCGTGCCAAAGAGGATCGCGCCGACCCAGCCGCTTTTTGCTCCGCTCCGCACCACTTGCGGTGACGCATACGGAAGCTCATAGACTGTCTGCTGCGACATGATCGTGCCTTCCCGACTCACGCTATCTCCCGCACAATCGCTCTCCCATCGTTGAGCGCCACAACCCGCACCTTTGCTCCAGCCTTAATGATGCCATATTCGCTCGATGCTTCCAGCCGCACGCCCTCGAATTCGCATTCGCCCCAGGGCCGCATCTCACTGCACGCCATGCCCGTCTGCCCGATGCTCACCGTGGGCCGCGACGTCTGCCCCGTCACCGCGGACAAGACGAGTCGCCTCCCCGTCGGCGTCCTGGGCCACAAATTCACCACCGCCGCCCACACGACCGGCGTCAGCGCCGCCAGCGTCAGCAGCACGGCAAGCCCCAGCCACGCGTTGATCCAGAAGCACGCCCCCACGCCGCAGAGGATCGAGATCACGCCCAGAATCCCCACGATCCCGTGCGTCGGCAATCCCAGCTCCGCGATCAGGAGCGCGATGCCGATCGCCCCAAACGCCACCGCCAACATCACCGGCGAAGCCATCTTAGACCTCTCTCATGCCGTGGCCCGTACGACGATCCGATTGCCTCCGACTTCCCGCACAACGAGCGCCGTTCCCACCTTCACGAATCCCGAGTCGCTCACCACCGACGCCAGCCGCCCATCCGGATAATGCTCCGTAGTGAACCGCGCACTGCCTCCCGGCCGCAGGTCCGTCACCGCCACGCCGACGTCGCCAACGCCCGGCCCTGTCTCCGTTGCATTGTGCGCCAGCACCGCGGCCACGTTCCCTGTCGTCGCCGTCAGGATGATCCGGTTGAAGTAAGGCATCTTCGGCAGATACCTGTTCAGCCAGACCCACAACACCAGCGAACAGGCCAGCCCCGCCGTCACCACCATGATCCCGTTGGCCAGCGCCTGCCAAGTTCCCTCAAGGTTCGGCCAGACGTGCGTCCCGCCCGGCTCCTTACCCACAAACGTCAGAATCAATCCCCCGATCACCAGCAATACCCCCAGCGCCCCCGAGACCATGTGTCCCGGAAACACAAACAATTCAAACGCCAGCAGCGCCAGCCCGCCAAAAATCACCAGCAGTTCCCACCACGTCGCATACCCCGTCAAGAGCGGCACACCCACCAGCAGCCCCAGGCTGATCAACGTCACCGCCTCCGCCGCCCCATGCCCCGGCGTGTGCAGCGCAATGTACAGGCTCTGCAGGAAGATCGTCAGCAGAATGAACCGCGCCACATTCCCCGCCAGAAGCTCCACGATCTGATCCCCCACGCTCGGCTCAAACCGCCGAATGATCTGGAGGTTCCGCTCCTGCGCAAGCTGATCCACCGACGTCGCCATCCCGCTGGCCAGCCCCAGCTTCACCGCGATCGCCGTGTGCACCGTCAGCAGCGTATCGGCCGCATCCACCGGCTCGCCGATGCCCGGCACATCCTTCCATCCCGCGGCGGTCAGCTTCTTGTATTGGTCCGGGCCGACGAACCGCTTTTGCCCCTGATCGTCCTCGACCCAGTACACCACGCGCCCCACGGCCACCATCGCCTGCGCCAGGAGCGGATTGTGCCCGTTGCGTGCTGCGCTGTCCGCGAAATCCGCCAGGATCGGGCTCTCCATCTTCGCCCGCTCCGCCGCCGGCAGCGGCTCCAGTTTCCCGTTATCGCTCACCGCGATCGGCGCAGTCCCCGATCACCGCATCGTCTGCCATGACGATCTCATTGCACGCCATCGCGATCATCGCTCCGGCGCTGATCGCCTTGGTGTCCACGTACGCGATCGTGTGCAGTTGCGTCTGGTTCTTGATGAAGCGCGAGATGTCCAATCCCGCGGTGACCAGTCCGCCGTAGGTGTCGATCTTCAGGATGACGACCTGAGCCCCTTCCGCCTTCGCCGCCGCGAAGCGTTTTTCCAGTGAGCTGCGGTTGAAATCATCGACCTCGCCGCTGAGCGGAATGACGACCGCCTTCTTCGCCGCAACCGGCCACGTCGCCGCCGCATTTCCCACCGGCGCGGTTGCCGGCGCAGCCCCGGCGAGCAGCATCGCCGCCGCGGCAAACATCAACAGATGAGCCACCATGCCCCGCATGTCAATATTCTACGACGCCCGTGACCCCCGCCCAAGCATCTGCCCCTTATAAGTTTGCCCCATTCCCATCGCCGGCCGCAACCAGCCCGCCGCGGCCAAGGGGTCAACCCCTGGGAATCGTGCAGCCCTGATAGACGGCATTCCCGGATGGGTGGAGCCGACCGATCCGGAATAGCTTGCAGTTGCGCCCCGGGAAACAGCACTCAGTGGAATGGCAACGACATCCATCAGCAGGCATTCAAGGAACGACTCGCAGGGGCGGATCCGATCATGCAAGCTGTTCAGGGTCACAACAGAGGACAATCCGCTCCCATGTTGCGCCCAAATCTCCTCCGGGCCCACACCGTACTCTCACCGTTGTAGTACCGTTGCCTCCCCACCCCTCCGCTACCCCGTCAAAATGGCGTCCTGACGACTTGCTAGTCCGAAGATCGTCGCCCCGGCTTCCCGCCGCCGGGATGGCGGCAGCCGAAAATTCCGGATGCCCCTTAGGTGTTTCCGTGAGCCCCGCCCAAGCAGTTGCCGCCTATAAGTTTGCCCCATTCCCATCCTGCCATCGGGCAAATAGGGCAAACTGCCGAAAACCGCCGCCTCAAAACCCCTTCAGCAACTCACCAAACTCGAGGTACCCGCGAAGACCGAGGTAGTTGATGAGCTTTTCCGCAAGATCGCGTACAGGCGAATCATCCTTCATAGCCATTGCCAGAATCTTCTTGGCGGAGTCGCTCCAGAGGTAGACATCAATGCCCCCTCGCTCCGTGCGAGCCATTCGATCAAGAACGGCCGTTGCGCCCCGGATATCAACCCGCGCAATCCCCGCAAGCCGATCAACGATCAAATGGTCCGCCTCGGGCACAGGGACGACCTTCACAAATTCTCCCAAGCGGCTGATCGACCAGTCGTCTGGGAACTGGCCCGAGGTAAACCAGGACCCGAATGAATACCGTTGCCAATCGCCATCGCCTTCCCGGCTACCGACTTCTGGCCAATACCAGTCCCACAGTTCCATGAACCGTTTTAAAACACCTTCCGGCAGCGGCACCTTCCTCTCGTCATCACCACTCAGGCTATTCCCGACGAACCAGATAGCGTGCGCCCGAACCTCATGCGCGGCGGTTTTGAGAAACCTCTTGATCAATCCCCCGTCCTCATCCAAGCCAAGTTCCCCACGACCGTAAAGCAGCATCAAATGCTCACCTAGTTGATGCATGGGCCCATGACGTCCACCATGGACCACCTCCACCTTGCTTGATTGCTCGACCGCATAGCCAAACTGATCGCGTAAGAGCTTGTAATACTCAATATACGGCCGCACCCAAACCAGGAACGAATTCCATGCCGCCCAACCCGTATCGGCCGCTGGATTCTTCTCTAGCTGCCGCAGGTCGAATAATCTGTTGACGCTGTCGGTAAGCCAGGGCTTGTCGATCCAGTACAACACCTGCAGTCGAGCGCCGATCACCGACGCCGCCTCGACGCTGCGATTTTCCAGTTGCCACTCCAGAGCCTCTTTGACCTCCGGAATGGAAACAAACCCACCATCGAGTACGTCTGCGCCCTTCTTCTGTGGCTGGACCTGTATGCCCACCCACAGGGCATACTCCAGTGCCGCTTCGACTGCCTTACCCCGTGACGAGTTGATTCCCATCGTCAGAAAGTCGTAGAGACGCGGATCATCCTTCTCAGAGTCTTTAACCACATATGAAGGCGCGGGGTCTCTCGTCAGCGGCTCAAGAACATCCCACACCGCGTTACGAAGCTTAAATGCGGAGTAGCGGGGACGGTCCTCAAGCCTCGCCTTGCAAATCTCCTCCACGAACCTGGAGATCTCATCGCGCGTCCATCGCCAATCGGCGTCGAGCATCCCGCCCTCTTGCTGCGGCGTCGTCCTCTCGTCGATCGGGCGAGAAACTACCCACTTGCAAAGCCGCAGCACTGCCGGAAGATCAACTGCCTTGGCAGCCTTGACAGCTTCCGCCATCTGCCTAACGAAACCCCGAACGTATATTGCAGGACAATTTTGAAGGGCCTCCGCCTCCTTAGAAAACCCTTCGGGATCACCCGCCACGTACTGACCAAATGAGTTTGCGAGCCCCTCCACTGTCGGCCCGGTAAATCTCGGGCCGGTTGGCCGCCACTCCGAAACAGTCTTCACCGCTCCGCCGAAACTCAGCTTTCGCAGATCGTCGGCCGACATTGGGGCGTCGTAACCACTGCATGTGGAAGTCATCCGAGCAAGTTCCGGCTCCCCATATTCTGCGAACATCTCCCGATAGACTGCCGCCCTCGCCCCGTCCAAGTGGCCCGAACCCAGTGTAGCCGTTCGAACCGCCAGTACCGAGTGCGTTTCGCTCGTTGCCCCCCTGTCGCGCTTTCCTCGATCCCAAGCTGCTCATCGCTTGGCTGAGCATCGATCCAGGAGAACCACCTTTCGCGCTCGCGTGGCTCAAGCACTGGGAGCCGCTTACCCGCCAGCATCGCGTACTCGTGCTTGAATTGGTAATCGTCGAAGTATTCGCGGCGCAGCATCGTCTCCCGGGCCAGCGCCGGATCGAGCTCCGCATAGCGGTTGATCAGATGAATTCGCAGCCTCTGGAAGACGAGGTAGGAATAATGATCCAGTACCTTCAAGGCTAAGACCAAGGTTATAAATCCGCCGTCAATCGCCTGCTCGAATGCCCCCCTTATGAAACCGACCATCTCACCCGCAAAGTCATAAGTTTTGTTTCCTTCATGCTCTTCGACCGCAGGCCGCCAACTATACGAAAAATCCTGACCGGACTTCCGATCCACATATTTCTTCGCCTCGATAGCAGCACAAAGCCAGTCGCACAACTTCGGCAGCAAGCTCACCGCGCGAACCGCGACGAGAGCAGGAATGGCTTTCTTCAATCCCTCCTTATAAAAATGCTCATCACGTCCGCGAGGAGTCTCTTCATATCTTGCAAACCTTGGGGTAAAAAGCGCGCCCGCCAAGTTCATTGCCGCGTCCGCCTCCCCCTCCGCAGCCAAATGGATACAGAAATCACAAGCATCGTCAAAATCGAGCCATATACCGCCATGCGTAATGACTTTGCACAACCCCGGAACAAGTTCCTTGCCCACACCTACCGGCATGGCCAACGCCGCGGTCAACATATCCGTCCAAACGGAAGCATCGTAATCTTCAGTCTCAATGGCGAGGAAAACACTCGCGACCTCTCTCGGAGCGCTCGGCGCCATGCGCGCAAATACCTTGAGGCAGGCCAGGCGACAAATCTGATACCGCCGCCTTCCAGCCGCTCCGCGGGTGGGGGGTGGTTGAAGAATCCTTGCTGCTTCAAGGGCTCAATCCAGTTCGGATTCTCCAACCGATCGAAGAAATAGCGCTCGTGCTGAGGCAGACTCAGTTTAGCGACCGCCGCTTCGACGAGTTCATTGGTTGGCTTGCTGAAGGATGTCATCAAGTTCTCGTACCTTGGGGAAGAACCGGCTCATGAAGATGAAACTATGCAGGATTTCTTCGAAATCCTTGAATCGTTGTTGTAGCTCCGCCTCGTCGACGGCGACGGCTTTCGTCCGGAGGTGTGTAATACGCATGAACCACTCTCGCGTCTCCTTGAATCGACGGACGACACGTTCGATCGCGCCAGGCGGAGCAGGCTCATCTTGCATCAGATGTTGGAATAACAGCCGATATTGGCTGGGACGCCGCCTCCGTTCTCGATGTTCTTCGACCAACTTGTTGATCTGAAGAACTGCTTTCGCGGGAATGGCGACCGTGTCTTCTGCTTGCGGCACTTCGGCGGACTGGAAGTCGGCAATTTGCGCCGGCCAAATCTTTTGAATAACGTCCAACTGGTCTTCGTACTGAACCCGGCTCCCTTTCAACTGCGGATCAAGTACGAACACCAATCGGTCCGCGATATCGCGAATAGCATGGGCGATGAAATGCACCCGGCCTGGGAACGTCGGTGTACCAAGCAGCTCAACCGCGCCCACGTACGCTGGCGCAATGGAAGGCGGCCCGTTGCCTGAGCCAATCGCGCAACTCCGGTCGAATTCCGATCCACATCGCTGCCGATGGTCCAATCGGATCAGGTTGTGGCCCGGCGAATGCGCTCATTCAGCCATAGATATAGAACGTCTCGCCGCCGAAAGCGACATCCACTCAGCGTTCGCGTTAAAGATGATCGTCATTCCCCACATTGCCGATCCTCGATTACCCGATCAATCGCGGACTACGTGATGCCCTGCCACTGAGCCACCGGCCCTGCGTGTCTATCCTCCTTCGCATCCAGCACGCACCGCGTAACGGCCTCGACGCAAAAACCCACCAAGGCCCCGCCGGAAAGCAACCCGTCCTGCCCCGCAGCCTTCCCCGCCCCTCGCGCAAATACGGTTTGATATCAACCGCCCGGAATATGAACCCCAGACCGTCAACCGACTGACACCGTACTTACACCACCGTAGTATAATTGCCCAACCGTTAATAAATGGCTATTCCCCAAAGTTAACACGCGACTTACACGCGACTCACACGCTGATTGCACGAAGTTGCCAACACCGGCAAAAGGCTCTGCCGGCCAAAGCCGGAGCAGGGCCATTTGCCCGGCGATTCGGAGCGCAAGTCCTTTGCCAACGAGCATGCCCTAACATGACAGCGCTAGATCGCTCGTAAGTCCTTATTTTTCGGTCAGCGCAATTATCGCCGACAGCCGTTCTCGATATCGCCATCATCGTTTCGGCACCAACGTAGCGCTGTCATACTAAGACGTGTCCTGCTGCATGAACAGCCGCGGCGAGCGCCGGCCCTGGAGCCGGCAGCTTGCGGCGACATCACCGTTGCGGGAAATCGGATCTTCTTTCCGGTTGCCGTCCACGGTGGTTTATCCTCGTCGGACTATTATCTCTGGACGAGCGATGGCACGGCTGCCGGAACACAAGAGGTCTGTCACATCCCAGCGTTCTTCGATTATCTGAACAGCGTTGGTCTGCCGAACGGCGAATTGGTCCTTTTGCAGAACATGGGTGATCCGGCCCCGAACTTCGCCCTCATCGTCAACAACGGCAGGTTTAGGATTCCTACGCCGCCTCGCTACTTTCTGGGGCATTGGGTGCCAATCAGGAGATGATGCAACCGTTACCCTTGCGCAAAATGATCTCTCTCACACGGTTGTACATCCTTCCACCGACAGCCTTCGAGACCTTCTTCGCCTCCCAAAGCGCTCGCTGCTTCAGCATCTCACGGGTATCTCCGCTCGCCAGCGCCGCGGCCATGGACCCTGGCATCCAGTGCTTGATCGTGAATCTACCCAGCACCATACATCCATCTACGTGTCCCGTTCGTGCTCGCGGCTCCGAGCTGAACAGAAACCGGATCCCCGCTTCCACCGCCGTTTGTGCAACCCGGCGCGAGTAATATCCCCCACACACCGACGCCACGGTCACCGGCTCACCCAGGATCTCCGACAAGGCTCCCACGCTCCGCCCCCATTCCTCCCGCAGCTCGGCTTCGCTGCACCACGACATCCGCACCGGGTGAGAGTAGGAGTGGCTGCCGATCACGTGCCCGCGCTGATGCAGCTCGCGAATTTGCGAAGCATCCAGAAACCCCGCGGTTCCGATCCGTCCCGCGGTCACTAAAAAGTGTCCGCGCCAGCCAAATCGTTCCAGCATGTCCGCCGCCAGCGTTGCCGCACTCACGCCACCATCGTCAAATGTGATATAGAGCGGCGTCTCGTTAGCGTCCTCCTCACCCGGATCGATTACCCGTCCCCGCGCACTGCATCCGGCCGCACCGATTGCCTGGAGGTGTTCCTCGAACCGGCTGCGTTCGAGCTTGTAGATCGCTGATTCAGGGCCGGTAAATCCGCTGGCTTCTTCTTGGCCCTTCTCCACCACATCGTGATACATCAGCGAGATCGCGCGCATCACCGCCCGCTCCTTGCCCGCCTCTTCCATGCCCGGTAGCTGGTCAGCCACGGCTGCCCCCACGCGCGTGATTCTCGTTTCGAAGTGTCGATTGGAGTTGCTCGCCCCGCGCAAATCTCCAGCAGTTTCTCTTTGATCGCATCCAGATTCTCCAGCACCACACGATGCTGCACGATGATGTGCGACTCTTCCGCCTCATTCGGCTCGCAGTGGAAGTATCCGTATACGGGCCCGGTATCCACGCCTTTGTCCACCTTGAGCAGCGTCATCCCGACCCGCTCCCGATCTCCATTGGCCATCGCCCAGAAGCAGCCGTGCGCGTTGCGATATTCCGGACAGATGCCCGGATGCATGACGAACGTTCCCGTCTTTGCCGCGGTGAAAACCGATACTTTTAAAAGCGTCTTGCATCGCGCGATGATCACGTCCGGCTCTGCCGCCCGAATAAATGCTTCCGCCTCCGCGGAATTGGGGCTGGACGTCACCAGAACTCTGAGATGCTCAACGCTTGTATACCGCTCGGCCAGTTCCCGAAGCTTGCGATCTTCCCACGCCCCATCCTTCTTCGCTACGAGCAGCCGGTAGTAAATCCGAAACGCCAGGACGTCAATGAACCGCATCCACCCGATACGCCCGATCTCCCGCCGGATGCGTTTAAGCTTGCGTCCGCCGGCTTCTCGGATGACGACGATTCCCACGAGTTGCGAAAACGACGCCAGCCACCGCGCAAGACCTTCCCGGTCAAGTGCCGCCCCCTCATGGCAGATCAAGAGCGTTCGCATGCTCCCACAGCATTCACCGAACCCCGCCGCCGTGCAAGCAGGTGCGGCGCCTCGCCTCTGCACTTCTTCCACGCTCTCTGGACCTCGGCGGTTGCATTTCCCTGTCATCCCACCAACGATCACTTCACCGCCAGCACTTTCGCCATCGCTTCCCCGATGGTTGCCGGGCTCTCGGCCACCGTGATACCCGCCGCCTTGAGTGCGGCAATCTTCGATTCGGCGCTACCCTCACCGCCGGAGATAATCGCGCCGGCATGGCCCATGCGCCGCCCCGGCGGCGCCGTTCGGCCCGCGATGAACGCCACCACCGGCTTCTTGATGTTCGCCTTCACGTACGCGGCGGCGGCTTCTTCATCCGATCCACCGATCTCGCCGATCATGACAATGCCGTGAGTCTCGGGGTCGCGGTTAAACCGTTCAAGGATCTCAATGAAGTTCAATCCCTTGACCGGATCGCCGCCGATGCCGACGGCCGTGGTCTGGCCGATGCCGCGGGTGGCGCATTGCCAGACCGCTTCATAGGTTAGCGTTCCCGAGCGCGACACGATACCGACCGACTTCCCGCTCTTGGCCTCCTTTGGCGGCAGGTGAATGTATCCCGGCATAATCCCGATCTTGCACTCGCCCGGCGTGATCACGCCCGGACAGTTCGGCCCGATCAGTACTACGTCTGAATAGCCTTTCAAAAAGGCCTTGACCTTCACCATGTCCAGCACCGGCACACCCTCGGTGATGGCCACGATCGCTTTCACACCTGCATCAGCCGCTTCCATGATTGCATCGGCCGCGAAGGCCGCCGGCACGAAGCACATTGACGCGTCTGCCCCCGTCTGCTTCACCGCCTCTTCGACTGTATTGAAGACCGGCAGCCCATTGGTGTCTTTCGTCCCGCCCTTGCCGGGGGTCGTGCCGCCGACCATCTTGGTGCCGTATTCCAGACAGCCCTTCGTGTGAAATGCCCCTGCGGTTCCGGTGATTCCCTGAGTAATGACCCTTGTCTCTCGATTGACCAGAATGCTCATAATTTGCTGCCTTATCTGCAAACGACATCATCCGCAAGCCAAGGCATTGCATGGTTGCGGGAGGCCGAAGCGTAATGCGACGGGACCGCAGCGGCAAGCCGTCTCTGCAGCCGACCTGATTGGCTGGCCATACTTCAAAGCTTTCACGGTGCATCTCGACGGCGAAGTTTTGTTAGCCTGTCATGAAGAACGCGTGAGCTTGGAAAGAAACTGGCTTCTACGCATAATCTCTGCCCACAGTCCCATTGGTTTTTCAGGTTTTGTTGATTTGTCCACGTCGAACGATCCAATTCCCACGGCAGGAGATCAAGTGCTCGGTCGGCAGCGGCTGTTTACGCTGACGGTGCTCTTTGCCTCTATCTCTGCGCCAATATCGTTCTCCGCTGGCTGAGATATCCGCTGTTCTTCGGCTCTGACGCCTACGGGTGGCCCAGCCCCACGCCGCTGGCACGGCTATACGAGGTTGGCACGACCTGCTTACCTGTGCTGATGTGGGCGGTGGTGGCACAGGTGCTCATCGCGCCTTTCTCTCGCTTTGTTAAACCGTGGATGTATGCGGCTGCGTTCATGGTCGTGCTTCTGTTGATCGAGTTGGATATGCGCTGGTACGCCATGTCCCATCGCCACGGCGATCTCGATCAACTTCAATTGCTCCTGGCCAACCCGCGCGGCATGGGCCTAAAGAGTTCCGACGTAATCCACTTCGCTGCGATCCTCGCATTCCATACGATTGCCGTTGCGATCATGCTGCTGCTGAGCGGCTTCCTGAACGCGCTCGCTTCGCCGGTTCGGCATTTTGCCCAAACCAAGGCGCGCCCTGACCGGCGCTGCGTTCGCCACCGTCATGGTTCTAGTCCTGGCGGACGGCGCGGTAGTAGGGCGCATGCGAGCGGCAGATCTCGGTGGCACGTACCGTTCGCAGTGGGAAGAACTCGCCTGTGCCAACCCAATTCGTCCCCAGTGGCCCGATCACCTCTGGCAAGGGGTTTCGGCCCGCCAGCGCGACCTCGACGAAGCCAACGCCGTCGCCGCGCAATACCAAACCGCGCCGCGGGCGATGGTTGCCTCGCTGGTCGCTTCTCCCGCGACCCGCCCGATCTCCGGTCGTCCCAATGTTATCATCCTGATCATCGAGAGCCTGAACAAGCGCCTCATGGAGTTGGCCAACGGGCCGAACTACAACAAGCTCCGCACCCAATCCGTCGACTTGGAAAATCATTTCACCACCGGCAACTGCACGCAATACGGCGTGCTTGGGCTCCTCTACGGCGAGCCAGTCACGTTCTTCGGCAATTCCGTTCCCCGCGGCTCCCCCTTTATCCAGGAGTTTGAGCGCCACGGCTACCAGACTCGAAAGCTGACGGATTGCCGCGAGCTCAACAAGGTGCAAGACGCCTATGAAGGCCGCCTTACCGAGCCGACATTTCAGGGAGAGGGGGATTGGGAGTTAGTCCCGGCGCTTCGCGATGAGCTTGCCAAGCCCGGGCCTGTGCGCCGTCTTCGTCTATTACTGGCGCACTCATTTTCCCTACGTCCACCGCCCCCGATATCGCGCTCATCAGCCCGAGGTGCCGGGCAACTTCGACTACACCCGTTCGAATGTGCGCGATTACCGCCAGCCGATCACCAACCGCTATCTCAACTGCCTCGACGAGCTCGATGACTGGCTCGGCGCCGTCCTGAAAACCATCGACTTGAATAACACCATCGTCGTTTTCACCGGCGACCACGGCGAGGAGTTCTTCGAGGAGGGACGCCTCAGTCATTGCAGCAGCCTGGATGATCCCCAGATCCGCACGCCCATGCTCATCCATATCCCCGGCGTTAAGCCGCGGCGTCTGAACATCATCACCAGCCACGCAGACATGATGCCCACCATCGCCGATGTCTTGGGTTGGGAGAGCCTCTCCGTGCTCGGCAAATCGATCTTCGAGCCCGGCCCCCGCAGCGCCTGGGTCGCCATGGATAATCACGAGCACACCGCCAAGACCTGGGCGATCATCACGACCCACGGGCGCATGATCCTGCGCCAACGGCTCACAACCCGAGATTCAGAGCCTTGAAGACCGGTACGAACAGGCGGTGCTCTATCGCGACGATCCTTCCCGATGGGCAGATTCGATCAGCCAGAGTTGGCAGCTCTTCGAGGCGTTGCACCCGCAGCAGCGGATCGTCAAAGCCGTCGCACGATAGCGCCTCTTCGCGCAAACTTCCAACTTTGGAATTCCTGAGGCATAACATCTTCAGATGCCGGCATCGTCCGATGAATTCGACCGGATGGCGCGCCCTGGGAGCTTGCCGACGATAAGCTTCTGGCTCAGTGCCGCGCCGAGGCCTTCGTCGCCTCCGGCCCCGGCGGACAGAAACGCAACAAAACCAGCACTGCGATCCGCCTGACGCACCTGCCTACTTCAATCACCGCGACGGCGGTCGATTCCCGCTCGCAGCGCGAAAATCGAATCCATGCTTTGCGCAATCTCCGACATAAGCTGGCAGTCAAGATACGTCACGATGTCGATCCGCTTAACTATTCCCCGCCGAATTGGCTCGTAGACTACCCCGGCCTGCACATCAACCCCAAAAACCCGCTGTATCCGATGGTCGTCGCCGACGTTCTCGATCTGCTCAAGGCGATGCAGTGGTCCGCCGGCCGCGCCGCAGTGCTGCTCGGAGTCAGCACAAGCGCGCTGACGCGTTTCCTGTGGGATGACCCGGCCCTCTGGGGCGCCGTCAATCAAGAGCGGATTTTGCTGGGGATGCTGCCGCTGCGGCATCGGTGAGCCACGATGCCTCCTGCTTTCTTCAGCACGCTTATGCGTAGTACCACAGGTCGTTGATCAGCCGATCTGCAAACGGCGATCCCCGCCCGGTTACCAGGTCCGTCCCGACCGTCGCACTGTAGCCGCCATTGTTTCCCGTGGTGATGTCGTGGAAATCGCGGGCCGGCACTGCGTAAACCGCGTTGAGCGCCTGGGTCTCGTTCAGCGACGGCTTCTTGTGCAGCGCCAGGTTCTGGTCTGCGATTGCCATCAACCCTGCCCACTGCGGTGCGCCAGCGCTGGTGCCACCGACGGTCTGCCAGCCGACCGTGCTGGAGCCGGGCATCGAGTCATAAACCGAGAATCCCGTCGCCGGATCTGCATCATAAGCGACGTCCGGAGCATACGTTCGCTCGATATAGCTGATTCCGCCGCCCGAACCGTTCCACGCCGATTCGCTCTGGTATTGGCCCGTCGAACTGACGTTCAAGGTTGTTCCCCCGACCGCGATCACGTTCGGCGAAGCCGCCGGCCAGCTCGTGCCTGAGCCGGAATCGCCCGCGCTTGAGATGAACGTGATCCCGCCCGGCTTCCCATTCCCGCCGATGTGGCCTGCCGGTGTCGTCAGGTACTGATCGTAATAGCTCTCGTAAGTGAACTCCTGCCCGCCCCAGCTCATCGAGACAACGCTCACGCCGGGAATGTTCCGCGCCGCAGTCCAGCGCGTTGAGCAGATCGTTGATACTCGGACTCAGCGCCTCCACCAGCATGATGCGCGCCTTGGCGCCACCGCGTGTGCCCATTCCACGTCCAGGCTCGACTCCAGCGCCCAACCCGTGTCCGTCTGCGGCACGCCGAACGGCGCCGCCACCCGTACCGCTGGAATCTGCTTCTGTGGAATTGCGTAGTCCGAGATGCCGAACTGCTGGTCGAACACACGCACGTCGTGCTTGATGTACGGATCGTGGTAAGCGTCGATGATCGCGATCGTCTGTGCGGTTCCATCGGCCGTGTAGTGCACGTGGTTCTTCACCAGATAGGCCTGATTCCAGCTGTATGCCGCGCTGATCTGCTGCGGCGTCAGGCCGGTGGGAGCGCTGGAGAGCAGCGTGCGCGTCTCCAAAGACTCGATGAAGACTCGTGGTTGGGACGTCTTGGAGGAATCGCTCATGTTTAAGATTCAAAAAAGGAAATGACTTCCGCGCACCGCTGCATAACGGCCCAGACGCGATTGTCCGCATCACTATAGTTCCCGTTTACCCGCGGTTTCTTCCAAAAAACTCGCGGCTCTGGCCGCTTCAATCGCCACCACCCGCCAGAGTTGGGCAAAACTCCGCATACGCCTTATCATCCCGCCCATGCCCGATTTGTACGCCCAGGTGATCGAAAAGCTCAGCGCCTGCCGCCGCGTCCTGGTTACGACCCACGTCCGCCCCGACGGCGACGCCCTGGGCTCAGTTGCCGCCGCCATCCTGGGCCTGCGGAAGCTCAACATCGATGCCGAAGCGCTGCTTCTGAGCCATCTCCCCCGCAAGTACGCCTTTATCTTCCGCGACAACGCCATCGTCCATCACGATGCCGAGCAGTCCTGGCCCGCCGACCTCAGCTTCGATCGCTTCGACGCCTTTCTCGTCATCGACACCGGTACCTGGTCTCAGCTCCCCGGCGTTCAGGACCACCTCGCCGCTTTCACCCGCCCCAAGATCGTCATCGATCACCATCTCACCCAGGAATCCTGGGCCGACGTCAGGCTCGTCGAGACCGAAGCCGCCGCTGCTGGCGAGATCGTCGCCGAGCTGCTCGAGCGCTGGAAAGTTCCTTTCGATTCTGCGATCGCCACGGCGCTCTTCCTCGCGATTGCCTCTGACACCGGCTGGTTCCAGTTCGCCAACACTCGCCCCCACACGCTCCGCATGGCCGCCGACCTCATGGAGGCCGGCGTCGATACCATCCGCCTCTACGAGCTGCTCTACCAGAACGAGCGTCCCGAGCGCGTCGCCCTCCAGACTCGTGCCATGCAGTCGATCGAGTTACTTGCAGGCGGCCGTCTCGCGGTCATGCGTATCTTCAAGAAGGATTTCGAAGAGACCCGCGCCAACGTCCCCGACACCGAAAACCTCATCAACGTCCCCCTCCAGATCGCCTCAGTCCAGGTCTCCGTTCTGATCACCGAGCCCCGCGACTTCGGCCCCATCCGTATCAGCCTCCGCAGTAAAGGCCAGCTTGACGTCGCCCGCTTCGCCGAACAATTCGGCGGCGGTGGCCACGCCCGCGCCGCCGGACTCAAGCTCGACTTGCCCATCGCCGCTGCCCACGACAAGGTCGTCGGCGCGCTCCTCGATGCTCTCAAGTGATCACTGACGTTCCGGTTCCCCGCCCGGCGTCGCTTCAACTGGCTTCGTTGCCGCGCCTGGCTTGACCTCGATCTGCTCCGCCTTCGTCACCTCGATCTCCGGCTTCCCCCGATACAGCTTGATCGCACCTGTGATCGTCACTTCTTTTCCCACCAACTCCTCCGCCGCTTCGCCGAACACTTTGGTCGCATCCTTGTCTTCCCTGTGGACGATCGCCGCGAACCCGCTGCGATCGACGCCCTGAAAGTTGATGAACAGAATCGTCCCCCGCGGGCTCCAAGCCGTCCGCGCCACCGTCCCATGCACCGCCACCATCTTCCCCTCCAGCGACGTCAATGCCTGCGTCGCCGTCGCTTCCACAAGCTGCGCCGGCTGTGTCGCCGCTGGCCGCGAAGCTGCCGACTCCTGTGCCTGCGCCAGCCCCGCCCACAGCGCCGCCATCACCACCGCCAGCCCGGCTGCATATGTGATTGTTGTGTACATGATGAAAAGCGTATCGCGAGCGTCACGGCTGGTACAAGTTTCCAGCTGCCGCGTCACTTTTCCTGGCGCGACCATCCCACAAATTGCCTGATGCCGCCAGTGGCAAACCAGCCCTTGCCGGTGCACAGGGGCGTATCATGCCTGCTTCGGCGGCTCCTTTGCCTTCAGCCACGGCATCAGCTTCCTCAGCCGCCGGCCCGTCACCTCGACCGGATGGCTGTTGTCCTGCTCGTACAGCCGTTTGAAGTTCTTCAACCCGCCCTCGTACTCCGCCCGCCATTCCTTGGCGAATGCCCCCGACTGGATCTCGCCCAGGATCTTCTTCATCTCCGCCTTGACCGCCGGCGTGATCAGTCGGGGCCCGCGCGTCAGGTCCCCATACTCCGCCGTGTTGCTGATCGAGTAGCGCATGTAGTCCAGCCCGCCCTGGTAGATCAGATCGACGATCAGCTTCACCTCGTGCACGCACTCGAAGTACGCCATCTCCGGCGGATACCCCGCCTCGATCAGCGTCTCGAATCCCGCCTTAATCGAGCGCCGAGAGCCCGCCGCAGAGCACCGCCTGCTCGCCGAAAAGGTCCGTCTCGCACTCGTCCTTGAAGGTCGTCTCGATCACGCCGCAGCGCGCCCCGCCGATTCCCCGCGCCCACGCCAGCCCGATATCCCGCGCCTTGCCGGTCGGGTTCTGATACACCGCCAGCAGACACGGCACACCGCCGCCTTTCTCAAACTCCGATCGCACCAGGTGCCCCGGCCCCTTCGGCGCCACCAGCAGCACGTCAACATCTTTCGGCGGAACGACCGTCTTGAAGTGCACGTTGAAGCCGTGCGTCGCGCCCAGCGCCTTGCCGGCCTTAAGGTGCGGCGCGATCGACTTGCTGTAAACCTCCGGCTGCACCTCGTCCGGCAGCGTCATGATGATCAGGTCACCCTGTTTCACCGCCTCATCCACGGGCATCGGATCAAAGCCGTGCTCCGCCGCCAGCCGACCGTTGGCCGAGTCCTTGCCGGTTAGCGACGATCACCTTGATTCCCGAGTCCCGCAGGTTCTGAGAATGCGCGTGCCCCTGCGATCCATACCCCAGCACTGCGACCGTTTTGCCCTTCAGGGCGTCCAGCGGTGCATCCTTCTCATAGACCATCTTCAGCGGCTCTGGCATGTCATTTTCCTTCGTAAAAAGCGGAGCGGAATGGTAATGGATCGACACGGGGGAGTAAAGCCGCAACACCGCGGGAACGAGCGCTGCGATAAGGTCGTTCGAAGTCCCTTGCCAGGGCGATCTCTCCATCGAAAACAAGGGCGGCCGAAGCAATCGGCCGCCCGAGTAGGGTACTTCCCGTTGAAGAGTTCGCGTGCGGACCGTTTTGCCTCTCCAGAGGTTTGCGACGTTGCCGGCGTTCGAGGCTTCGTTGCCGAAGTCGCCCGAACCCGCGCCCAGCGCTTGGCCGATCTGCATTGGCTCGTTCGCCGCGCTTCGCCGTCCCTGTTGGCTTGGGATCGGACAAATCGCGCCGTGCCGGTTTTGGACGCATTCACCCGTTTCGCGTCAAAGCCGCCGTCCATGCGATCCGCTGCGCCTCGGCGTGCCTGACCGGACACCGCCGGCCCGTTCGAGGTTTATCTCCGCGAGACTCGCTCGAATCGGGCGCCTCTCCTGAGGTTCCTGCCCCTGCAACGCTCGCAGCTGCGCTGCGCTCTAGTCGGGAGATGCCGGCTCCCGCTCGTATCCCGCCTCGGCGTTTGGCCCGCCATCCCGCGTTTCCCTCTGCCACGAAACCGGCGGCGTCGCCCTTGCGGTTTTTCGCTTCCGAATTCCGATCGGTGCGGCCCGGCGTGTGATGACTGCGAAAAGCGCTCGATGCCTCGACTGATCCTTTGATTAAGGCGCCGTCCCAAAAGGGAGGCGGTCGAAGTATCGAGGTGTCAGCAATCGTGTCCGCGGAAGACGCGATCACTCGCGCCCACGGCGGACCAGCCACGCCGGACTGCAGCAATCGGCTCGTCGTCCGCTTGCGGGCCATGCGCCGCGGCTTTCTCCTTTCAACGCGGCGTTCCGCTACCCGCACCACGGACGGCGCAGCCTGGCCGGAAATCATTTTGCTTCCGGCGGCGTTCATGGGGTTCAGTGAGTCTGCCTTTCGCAGGTTTGATCCCTCGACGAACTGGCGGCTGCGCTTCGCGCACCGCCCGGCCCCGCGTGCCGTTGGCTCGCCTTGCCTCACCGGCCGTTTTCGCCGGCTGCCTGCGCGTTTCGCCGATCGCAAGATGCGATCTCGATGTGCAGGCGAGGCAGAGGCGCCGCTCGGCTTCCGGGACCGCTTTCGGCCCGTCCAAGGTCCGCCCATGCGTACGCCGCAGGGGCGATCCTGCCTTAGGCTTGTTTCCTCTTGCAGGGTTTCGGATCGTGCGCTCTTCCACGCACGCATTCCCGCATCGCGGGACTTCGCCAGCCCCTGGGCCTGACTCTCGCCCGGCCCTATCCGCTCCTGGGTTTTCGGCGCCCTTCCTGCGCGAATATGCCGGAATTGCCCGGCTCGCATTCACTTGCACGGAGCTGTTTTAGAAGCTCCGGCGTCGCCGGCCCTTCAGCGTCTTATGAGGCTGACGCCTCGCCGATCCTTCGGATGAAACTCCGCCGGACCAGCTCCCTGTCTGAGGTTCCGCACTTGCCGCAAGAGATGCTTCCCGCAGCGAGGTGCACGGTCAATCTGAACCTCTTCAATCATTCAACATACCCACGCAATCGCCCGGAACGCCAGTGGAAAATCACAGAATTTGCAGCGGCCTGTGCGGAAGTCGGAAATCCTCCTGCAGCCGACAGCATGCGGGCATCGGGTATTGAGTGCCGGGTATCGTGGGCGCGCGGGGCAGAACAAAATCGGCTGCGGGTAATGCGTACAGGTGCAACACACCGCGCCGCCCGTTCTCATGGCTTGCCGATCCGTCACTTACGCCGCGATCGCCGCCGCACGCTGCCGGCTCCAGGGTTGCGTGCCGGATATTATTCCCGCCGGGCGGTCCGCGTTGGCCCGCAATCACCGGCAGCGCGGCGTTCTATCGCACGCACCACCCGGCATCGGTTCCTGTGCACGGGGCCGCAGACAACCGCGCACGTCCCATTGGCGCAAAGACCGGGGCAAGAGCGATGGCCAGCCTGCTCGCAGAACAGGGAAACAAAGGACATTCCGCTCCCCTGTTACCCCCGACGCCGCTCCGGAGTTACACCGTACTCTCACCGTACCAACACCGTTGCCTCCCCATCCCCCCGCTACTACGACAAAATGTCGCTCTGGCGACAACATGGTCCGAAGATCGCCCCCGTTCCGTTCACCAATCAGGCTTCGTCCATGTTTGGGATTTCGGGTTTCGGATCTCGGGATCTACCCCACTGCGGGCAAGCTGTACGACCCGTGATGCAGTGAATGAGGCGACGGGCCCCGTATTCGTCTGGGTGAATGACGGCGCCCGGCGCCGCGGCGTCGGGATGACCATCGGATAGTTGCTTGAAGCGCACCGGCCCCCGACGACCACGACGCGGTCCACAACGCCAGATACCCACCGCATCACGGCCCAGCAGAGCGATCAGTCAAACCGAACGCCCCCGCCGTTCCCCGGCGGCGTCGCAGAAGAGCCCGCGCGCAAAAGCCCCTTGACCGAAAGCCGGATTCATAGTCGTTTGGTTAGCAGGCCTTCGCCCACCGCGCGAGTTTCCTCCGAATGACCGCTTCATCCTCGTCGGCGAGGCGTAGTAGTGCCTTTGAACCCTTGCACAGAAACTCAGAACAATGCAATTCGATGAGTGTGATCCCGTGCTTTGGTAGCACATCACGACGCCGCTGATCATAACGGGCGCACTGCAACCCGCGGTGTACTCCGCTTACGGTGATGACGTGCGGTTTATCGAAATGGGGTACAGCCTCCGTGTGTTGCCGTTCACAGTACTCGATGACCAGATTGAGGCCGGGATAGTACGCATCGACCGGAAGCGTGACGCCAGGACGACCGTTTCTGCCGGGGTCTCCGCGTAAGAAGTCAAACCGGTGTTCCCGGAGCGCCAACGTCCCGAGCACTCGATCGCAAATGTCGATGATGTACGGAGCATCCTTCGCCATGGCCTGCTAACGGACCTTCGTTCACTGGCCGGGGCCGACGACCAGCGTTCGAATCAACAGGACCGATTTGGCCCCGGTCCAGTGCAAAGAACCCATGCAAGCCGAGTGCTCCTCGCGAGCGTCGGTGTGGTGCGTGATCATCAGCTTGCGCTGAGTCACATTCATGAAGCGAGGTCGCCGCCGAAGCGTCGCCTCAATCACCTTTACTGCCCGAAAGGAGCACCCGCCATGCATGGGCCTCTGGTCACTTCGTCTCATTCTACCACCGCCCGCCGCATCCTCGGCCTGGATCTCGGTAAATTCAACAGCACCTCGTGCATCGACGCGAATCGTCTCAAGGTTCCCGTCACCACCTCTAGTTTCCCCTAAATCAATAATCCAACTTCATGGGCAACCGGTGCTCGACTGAAAGCTGCGCGTGATGCAGGAACATCGCCAACCCAAAGCGAGCTGTCCGGTCAAACGTGTCCTGTGAACCTGCGCCCTCATACTTCCACTTTGCCAACGTCTCGGTATCTGCTCTGTAGCTCTCGTCTGTCAGGCGACGCAACTGCTCCAGCAGACTGACGGACGAACCAAAACGCACCTCGTTGCCTGCAACGTCGGATGCCTTGAAGGTGAATGGGAATGCACACGGCAGCCAAATCTCTACCTCGAACATCTGCGAGAAACGACAGCGGAACTCTTGCGCGGCCAAACTTTGATAGGCTGCGTCCTTGTCGAAGTGCGCCGTCGCACGCTCAGGCCGTGGATGCTCTGGACAAGCGGTGTGTGCCGCCAACAACACGACGCCGGAATATCCAACCCAGTCCGGCTTGTCGGTGAAGTAGCCTGCGTCTGCTCGCTCGTCCCAAGACAGTCCGTCGGGGAGATGCTGCCGTAAACCTGCCTCCAATGACGCACGCCAACGCTCGACGGCATCACGAATCACCACCGGGTCTGTGACCTTGTCCGGTGGGTCTGGATTGGTGCGAATGACTTGGAAGCCAATGCCCTGCTCGCGAGCCGCTCGTGCAACCACGGTCTCCCAATCGCCGCGATAGTAACGTGTGAACGAACCAACGTAGATGTCGAGGCCCATACGCGTGGAGATGGCTAACGAATAGAACTTTATGCGGAGTGCGCCGCAAGGCCAGCGTTTGGCCAGGCGGCCGGTCGCACGCCGCATCAAGTCGGTTGAACTGCACCGGCCGCCGCCTGGGAGATTGTATCAAAGGCCTGGCGACTCGTCTCAAGCCAGCCGGGGAAATTCAAAGGGGGGCGCAAAAAGGAAGAACCGGAATCGCGGCCAGAATCGTGCTGCAATAGACAACCGGCAAGCGGCGGTACTGTCGCGGGAAGAACCAGGGCTTCTGCCCGCATGACGACCCCTCTCAGCAGCAGCGGGATGATGGCAATGGGGGCATCATCGCGTGTTTCCCTCAAAACCATAGTTGGCAAGCTCGACCTGATCCCGCAGTTGGCGGCCGATGAACAAATCCACCACGAACGGCAGCCGCCGCATCAGCCGCACGGCCACGTTGCGGAACCGGATGCCCAATGCCGTCTTCGGAGCCAAAGCCGAAGCCGACCGCGCCACCGACCGCTGCTTGCGCTTCAGGAACGGCATCAGCCGCTGCTCGTCACGCGCCAAGGCCGCGCGGTAATCACCGCCGCAATTTCTCAGCTCGCCCGCCAGCGTATAAGCCTCGGCCATCGCCAGGGACGACCCTTCGCCGGCCATGAGCGAAACACACGCCGCCGCATCCCCGACCAGCGCCGTGGGCCCTTTTGTCCAGCGCTCCAGCCGGATCTGGCTGGCGCGGTCGAAATAAATGCTGCCAATGCTTCCCAGAGCCGCGAGGATCTGCGGGGGAGATTGAAGGGGACGTAGCTCTTCATTATATCATCCACCCCTGATCTCACGCTTCTGGCCTCCGCGCGGCCGCAGCGTCCACTGGAGGCCCAACTTTGCCGCCGTCTGACGAACCCAGCGATCATCGCCGTAGGGGCGGCTGCGGCGAACATGCTCCCGCAACGTCTCGATCTCCGCCGGAGTCTGTGCTTCGTTCACCCACGCCGACCACCCGCGCGGGCGCTGGATCGGCCAGTCGCCCAGCAGCGCCCGCATCTGGGCCGGGCCGCGGCGGCGAACCCACTCCGCTGCGTGCGGCCATTGTGCCGCCTGCCGCACCAACTTCGCCCGCACCGCATTGCCCTGCACGTACCGCAGCAGCGTCAGCAGGTGCTCATCGCTCTGCACCGGCAGGCTCTTGAATCGGCCCTGATACAGCGGGCCCATACCCAGCACCCGCCGATGGGTGATCGCCCGCATCGCGTGCGTGTGCGTCAGCCAGCGGAAGAATGCCGTCACCTGCCCATCGTGCTCCGGCCAAACCACGAAGTGCCAGTGGTTGGGCATCAGGCACCAGTCCAGGAGGCCAAGGGGATGGCGCTGCTGCGCCTCGATCATGATTTGCGCGAAGGCGTCATAGTCGGCCGGCTTCTTGAACAGGCGTAACCGCCCGGCCGCGCGATTCCACACGTGATACACGTACCCGCCGGGAGCCTGTCTGCCCTGTCGTGGCATGGCGATCAACCTATCCGCTCAAGTCCAGTCTGTGAAGAGCTACGTCCCCTTCAGTCTGTCCCAGCTTCAGCTTCTGCATCATCTCCTGCATCGCGGCCATCGCTTCTTCAGCGGTGCCCCGGCAGCAGATCACGAAGTCATCGGCATAGTTGACGATGTGCGCGTCCAGACGCTGCTCGTGTCCCAGCACCTTCCATCCCAGCACGAATCGGCGCATGTACAGGTTACTCAGCCATGGGCTGATCGGCGCGCCCTGAGGTGTCCCTCTTGCTTCATCCCGGTTCCGCGTCGTCCGATGCTTTTGCCCCCGCTCGTCCGTTTCCTCGACCGGCGCTTCCAGCCACATCTTGATCAGATGCAGCATCGCCCCATCGACGATTCGGCGAGCCAGGCATCGCATCAACTCCGCGTGCGGAATGGAGTCGAAGTAGCCGCTCAGATCGGCATCCACCACCTGTCCATGCCCGTTCGTCAGCAGTTTATGAACATGCCTCACGGCATCCAATGCGCTGCATTCGGGGCGGTAGGCGTATTGCTCCGGCGGCAGGTCGGCCTGGAAGATCGGCTCCAGCACCAGCACCGCCGCCATCTGCACGACACGATCCTTGACCGTGGGAATCCCCAACGGTCGCTGCCTGCCGTCCGGCTTGGGGATGTACACCCGCCGGACCGGCTGCGGACGATACGTCCTGCTTCGCAGTTCCTCCGTCAGTTCACCCAGCCACCGATCCAGCCCGTACGCTTCGATCCGCTCGAACGTCTGTCCATCCACGCCAGCCGCACCCTGATTGGATTTGCAGCAGGCGTAGGCGTGGAGCAGCACGTCCTTGTGATACACCTTGTCGTACAGGGCATAGAACCGATAGTCAGGTGATCCCTTCGCTTTGGCGTGCAACGCCGTCTGCAACTTCTGAACCTTTTGTGGAGGTGCTAGGCTCATCACCAATCTCTCTGGGTCCTTCGTCGCTTCTTGCGTTCGCCTTCAACCAAGGCTCCTTCCCTCCACCGAGGTTACCCGGCTTCATCGGTACTACGAGCCTCTCCGTCACCCCAGGCGGCCCGGCCTGTCCCTCGCGGGCGTCCGGTTGGGAGTGGCTGCTCCCGCCGTCTGGGGCTTCCCGTGTTGAGTGAAGTCTCCTCTTGCCTGCATGCCGTCGCCTATACCCCGGCAGGAACACAGGCGTTCAAGTCGCTCATGCTCGCCTGAGTTGGCAGCCTTCCCCGGCAACGGGTCGGGTCGGCTCCTGCATGACCAATTTCGGGGCCTCATCGGCTGTTCACTTGCGTTACGGCCTGCACGCTCGCGGATCGCCCTTCTGGCGACCTTTACGTCGAAGGCTCCGACAGCTTCGTTGCCTCCGCTGCCGCTTCGACTGCTACCGGCTGGAGCGACCCCTTGCCGGGCGGGCTTCGCATCCCGCTGAAGACTTCCTCCTTTTCACGGCGCACCCATTGCAGCGGTTGGTTATGCCTCACCGCCGAGAGGCCGGAGTTCCCTGCGGGCTTCCTGCCATTGTTCCCACGCCAACTCCGGATCCAGATCTTCGTAGCCTCGATCGGCCGCAGTCTTTGCTACGAGATCCTTCGGAAGCATGACGACATTGCTCGCATCACGGATCGCTAGGACCTGTTCGCGACTCAACGGCTGCCCGTACGTCTGTTCCGCCTTGTACAGAATCGCGACAAGCGCAGGAATGAAGCACGGAATGAGCGGTTCGTCGTGAGGCATAACGAAGAGGAGTCTATCCGGCGTGCGCTGACAGAGCCATGCCTTGCCGGGGGCGTGTTTCGCACGCCGGATAGACTCAGTTGAACTGAACCGATCCCCGTTATGGGGATTGCTTTGAGTCTAGTGGTCCGCAGTGCGCATGGGAACAGGATTCGCCTGGCCGTTGAACGATGCCGCGACTGAAGCGAAGGCTGCCGATGCGCACCGGCGAGCAGCGCAGGAGGGGCATTTTCCGATGATCCGCGCAGCCAAGAGGGTCCGCGAGGATTCGGCGGTTGACCGCGGGAGCTTGTCGCGGGGCGTGGTGCATCAGGAACTGTCCATCCGCAAGCAAAGCAGATCGCGCACCGACACTCTCCGCCCGGGCAGCAGGTGGCCGCGTCCACACACGGGACACAGCGGCGGCCACTCGACGGCCATGCGCCGCGGTGCGCTGAGGTGCAAAGCAGCACCCAGCAGAGGGCGGCAGGCGGCCAGATTCCTCTTCCGCACACGATTGGCCAGCAGCCCGTAGTGCCGGATGCGCATGAAGCCACCGGGCACGGCGTGCAGCAGGAAGCGGCGCAGGAACTCGGTCGCATCGAGCATCATGCGCCGGGGCCGGTTACCGTGGGCATAATCCTTGTAGCCGAAGGTGACGCGGTGATCGTCCATCCCCAGCAGGCGGCGGTTGGAGATGGCGATGCGGTGCGTGTAGCGTGAGAGATACCTCAGCACCTGCGCCGGTCCGCCGAACGGCGGCTTGGCATACACCACCCAATCGTGTTTGACTGAGGCATCGAGCAGTGCATCAAACGCGCGATCGTCTTGGACGCCGAAGAGCCTCCCGGCGACGCGGGCACGCTTGATCCCGTCGATGAACTTGCCGCGGAAGACCCGCGAGAGCACCCGCACCGGCAGGAAGAAGCCCGCACGGCACGAGCGCCACTTCCCATCCGGCCTGATCCCGCCGCCGGGGACGATGCAGTGCACGTGAGGATGCAGAGACAGGTTCTGGCCCCAGGTGTGCAGAATCGCCATCAATCCAATCCTGGCGCCCAGGTGCTTGGGATTGGCCGCCACCTCCAGCAGCGTCCTGGAGACCGCATCGAACAGCACCCCGTACACCACCCGCTTATTGGCCAGCGCCAGAGCATTGAACGCATCCGGCAGCGTGAACACCACGTGGAAGTACTCCACGGGCAACAGTTCGCCGGCACGATCTTCCATCCAGCGCACAGCGGCCGACCCCTGGCAGCGCGGACAGTGCCGGTTGCGGCAGGAGTTGTAGGCGATGCGCTGATGCTGGCAGCCGTCACACGTTTGCACGTGTCCGCCCCGCACAGCCGTGCGGCAGGTGGCGATGTCCAGAAGGATGCGTCGCTGCTGGCCGCTGAGCGGGCCCTCAAGGCTCTGCCCGTGACGGTTGATGACCTCTGCCAGTTCCAGCGGCGGGCGCTGGCTGGCGGCGATCATGACCGCGGCGCCTCACCGGTCGATTGCCGATAGAGCTGCTCCAGGGGATCGGCGGCGGTGGCAAGCCTGGCCTGGGAGATGTGCAGGTAGATCGCCGTGGTCTTGAGGTTGCGATGCCCCAGCAGCACCTGGATGGTGCGCAGGTCGGTACCGGCATCCAGCAGATGCGTGGCGTAACTGTGCCGCAGGGTGTGCGGGCCCACGCGTCGACTGATGCCGGCAGCGCGGGCCAAACGCTGCACGATGCGGCACCCGCTGCCGCCGTCCATGGGGCGCGTGGCATCGCCGCGCTGGGGAAACAGCCAGGGGTGCGGGCGGGCCTGGCGCCAGGTAGTCGCGCAGGACGGCCAGCAGTTGCGGCGAGAGTTTTGCCATGCGGGCCTTGTGCCCCTTGCCGTCCCGCACGTGGATGAGCATGCGCTGGGAGTCGATGTCACCGATCTGTAAGTCAAAGGCCTCACTGATCCGCAGTCCCGCGCCGTAGAGCGTCATCAGGAGGGCGTGGTACTTGGGCTCACGCGCTGCCACCGCGAAGAGCCGGCGCAGTTCCTCTGGTGAGAGGACGCCCGGCAGACGTTTGGGCTTCCGGGCACAGGGGAGCCTCTGGAACTGCTCATCGCGTCCGAGGGTGACGCGGTAGAAGAACTGCAGGGCGCAGCGGGTCTGGTTGTAGAGACTCCAACTGACGCGGCGTTCCTGGACCAGATACAGCAGGTACTGCCGCACCTCTTCGCCACTGATCTGCTCCGGCGAGCGGCCATAGTGCCGGGCCAGGTGCGCCACCGCGCGGACATAGGCCTCGACGGTGTGGGAAGAGAAGTTGCGAAGACGAATGTCCTCGATCAAGCGCTGACGAAGTGCCGTCATCGATAGGCTCCTTGTAAGGGACAAGGAGGCGATGATGGCCGGTTCGGTCACACCCTCGATAACAAAGGCGATTCCCCCACAGCAAACTCTCCCCCGCATTCCCACCGCGAAGCGGTTTAGTTCAACGGACCGCCATTCACTGGCCGGGGCCGACGACCAGCGTTCGTATTACAGGGACCGTCGTGGCCCTGGTCCAGTGCAGTGTTTGGTTAGCCCTCAACGGGCGCGGCAAACGCCTTCGGTGCCGGTCCGCGCATTGCCTTCTCGTCGTGCCAAGCGATGCCCGACACTGCCGATTCGTTCTTAAGCACTGTATGCACGTCTGCCAGCAATCGCCCAAGTTCAGCCTTGCCGGAGGAGCTGTAACGCTGCAACCACGCGAATGAGCCGTGATGAAAGTGCGCGAGCCAAGAACCGTCAGTGTCCCAAGCACTCAGGCCAATCCAGAACTTCCGCTGATTGCGACGTGTAAAGAACACGACGCCCCAGTCTTCCTGGCAAAGGTCCTCATCAAGCTCCAGCCCCGGAACACGCCTCAGCAGCGCGGCGAACCACTCAGCGCCCCGCACGGCCAGAATGCCACCGCCGTCCTCTTGGTCACCGACAAACTCGGCCGGATGACGGAATGTGACGTTGGTGCGCATCTCTTGAGGGCTAACTACTATTCTTTCTACCCCCCGGTCGAAAGAACAATCTTCGCGCAACCGAGGTTCCTGTTCATTATCGCCTGCGCCGTCGGCACTTGTCGAGAAAACTTTTTTTACTTGCCAGCCGCGCAAAGGTCAGGGTAGGTTAGGGTTCTGATCGGGATAAGGAGGATCAGGTGGATCTACTCTCGCGCATCCGTAACGTCGCCCTGCGCCGGCATCTGGCTGCATCCACCATCGCATGCTACCGGGCCTGGATCGTTGAGTTCCTGAGGTTCTGCCGCCGGGACGGGCGCTGGCGGCATCCCCGCGAGTTGTTCGCGGCGGACGTCGAGGCGTTCCTGACCCATCTGGCCCGCGACCGGCGGCTGAGCGCTTCAGCGCAGAACCAGGCCACCTGCGCCATCGTGTTTCCTTACAGGCAGGTTCTCGTTGAAGAACTGGGGCAGGATCACCTTGGGCGCTTCGAGGCGGAACGGTCACGCCGGCCGGTGCGGGTGCCGACGGTGCTCAGCCGCGAGGAAGCGGGGCGAATCATTGCAGCGCTGCCGCCGCGGTCCCTGCACAAGCTGATGGTCGAGCTGCTCTACGGCGCGGGCCTGCGCCTGAACGAGTGCTGCCAGCTCCGTCTGAGGGATCTGGATTTTGACCGCGGCCAGATCGTGGTCCGCGGCGGAAAGGGAGACAAGGATCGGCTGGTGATGATGCCGCAGGCAGTGCGCACAGGCCTTCTGGAACAGGCGCGTCTGGTACGGCTGCGCCACCAGCGGGACCTGCGGGTGGATGGGGGCTATGTTCCGCTGCCCGATCCGCTGGCCCACAAGACCCCGTACGCGGCGCGGGATTGGCGCTGGCAGTTTCTCTTCCCCAGCAGGGTGATGAGACGGGACTCACGACGGCGGGGATTCCGCTGGTACAGCAATCCCAAGTGGCTGGATGCCTCGATCCGCCGCGCTGCGCTGGCCGCGGGCGTCAGCAAGCGAGTTACAGCACACACCTTCCGCCACAGCTTCGCCACCCACGTGCTGGAAGCCGGCTACGATATTCGGCAGGTGCAAACGCTGCTGGGGCATGCCAGGTTGGAGACGACGATGATCTACACGCATGTCACCAACCGCCCGGCTCTGGCCGTGGCCAGCCCGCTGGACCGCCTTGCACCCGCCGGCCAACCGGCCGCGGCGTGATTCCGGCGACGCGCACTTCCCATAACACGCTCTAGAGATGAATCGCCCGGCCCACGGCGACGCCGGCGGCCTCCATGACAGCTTCGGAGAGCGTCGGGTGCGGGTGCATCGCTTCGATGATCTCGCTCTCAGTTGCTTCGAGATTTCGAGCCAAAACCAGCTCCGCGATCAGCTCCGTGACGTTCTCCCCGATCATGTGCACACCCAGCAGCTCTCCTGTATTGGCGTCGAAGATGGTCTTGACGAAGCCCTCGGGCTCGCCTGCCGCCAGGGCACGGCCCGAAGCGCTGAAGGGGAACTTGCCGATCTTGATCTGCCGCTTCTGCTCGCGGAGCTTCTTTTCCGAAAACCCCATCGACGCCACCTGCGGATGGGTGTAAGTGCAGCCGGGAATAAAGCGATAATCGATCGGCTGCTCCGGATGTCCCGCGATCCGATCCACCAGCTTCACCGCCTCGTGATGTGCCACGTGGGCCAGGTCGGGATGCCGATACCCCGCCATCGAACTGCTCTCCTCGAAATGGATCGAGATGCAGTCGCCCACGGCCCAGACGTTCTCGACGCTGGTCTGATAGCGGTGATTGACCTTCACGCGGTTCTTAAACAGCTCCAGCTTCGCCTCCGGCACCGCCAGGCCTTCGGTATTGCCCGTGACTCCGATTGCCACCAGCACCACGTCCGCCTCGACCGTCCTTCCACCCGACAGCGTCAGCCGCACGCCGTCCTGGGTTGTCTCCACCTTCTCCGTCTTTGTCTTGGTGTTGACCTTGATGCCCCGCTTGGTGAACGACCGCTCCAGCATCAGGGCGACGTCGCCGTCCTCGTTGGGCAGGAGTTGATCGAGCATTTCCACGATCGTGACTTCGCTTCCGACGGCGTTGTAGAAGTCCGCGAACTCGCAGCCGATGGCGCCCGCGCCGATGATGGCCATGCGCCTGGGCTGCTTCGCCAGGGTCATCGCCTCGCGCGAGGTGATGATCTTCTCGCCGTCGAACTGCACGCCGGGCAGGGGGGTGGGGCGCGCTTCCGTGGCGAGAATGATGTGCTCGGCGCTGAATTCCTTCTTGCCGTCCTTGGCCTGCACTTCGACACGATGGGCCCCCAGGAGCCTGCCCGTGCCAGATTCCGACTTCACTTCGTACTTGCGAAAGAGGCTCCCCACGCCGTTGCGAAGCCTCTCGGCGATGGAGCGCGAGCGGGAGATCATCTTGGCGAAATCGAGCTTGAAATCGCCCACCAGAACACCGTGCGCCGCCGCTTCGGTCCGAACCTTCCGCACAAAGGCCCCATCCTCCAGCAGCGCCTTGGTGGGAATGCATCCCCAGTTCAGACAGGTGCCCCCGAGGAATTCCTTCTCGATGCAGAGCGTGCGTTTTTTAAGTTGCCCGGCACGGATGGCGGCGGCATAACCGGCGGGACCGCCGCCGATCACGATGATGTCGAAGTTGTAATTGGCCATAGGGTCGGCGGATTATAGGGAAACCCGGCGGCAGTGAAACGCATCGCTCGCCGATCATGCAAAATGCCGGGGCAATTTGATCTCGGCCCCAATGCCGCCCATCATTGAGCGCATGGCCGATGTGCGCAAGCTTAGCCTGTACACGCAGCACAGCCGAAGCTGGCAGACCAACCGGTACGTCTATCCGGTCATCAGCCGGCGCAGCAGGGGCCTGTCCATCGGCGTCAATCTCAACCCCGACAAGGTCTGCAACTTCGACTGCATCTACTGCTGCGTCGATCGCACCAAACCGCCCGCCATCCGTGAGGTGGACATGGACATCCTGCGGCAGGAGCTGGACGCGATGATCCAGTGGGCCTGCAGTGGGGAAATCTGGAAGGAAAGCCCATTTGACAGGACACCGGCCGAGCTTCGCCGGATCAACGATGTCGCCTTCAGTGGCGACGGCGAGCCGACTGCCTTTGCGGGTTTTGCTGATGCGTGCAGGATGGCTGCCGAGCTGCTGAATCGTCACGGCCTGGCCGACGCCAGGATCGTCATTATCACCAACGCGACGCTGTTCCATCGCTCAAAGGTGAGAGAGGCCCTGGCGTTTCTGGATCAGCACAACGGAGAGATCTGGGCGAAGCTCGATGCCGGTACCGAGGCGTATTACCGCCTGGTCGAGCGCACGAGCATTCCCTTGTCGCGCGTGCTGGAGAATATCCTCGATGCCGGGCGAATCCGTCCGATCGTCATTCAGGCGCTCTTCATGAAGGTGAAGGGGGAAGGCCCACGCGATGCGGAGATCGATCAGTTCGTCGAGCGTTTGCGCGAGCTTGTCGCGCAGAGGTGCCAGATCAAGCTCGTGCAGGTCTACACCGTCGCCCGCACAACCGCCGAGGCCTACGTGACGCCGCTGGACGATCGCCGCATCGACGAAATCGCCAAAAAAGTGGGGGGGCTGGGACTGAAGGTCGAGCCCTACTACGGCCCGGCTTGACCGCCGCCAACCGAACAGCCAAGCCACTGGCCGGAGTCGAACCGGCAACCGCTGGTTTACAAAACCAGTGCTCTGCCAATTGAGCTACAGTGGCGCAAGCGCGATCGCTCTCACACGATCTCCAGGATCTTGAACTCCATGTTTCCGCGCAGAGCGCGTACCGTCACGGTGTCGCCCACGTGTGCCTTCATCAGCGCTTCGCCCATCGGACTGCTCACCGATACCGCCAGCACGTCGCTGTTGGGATCAGGCGGCGCCGCCTCGCCCACCAGCCGCACGAGCTGCTCGCTGTCGTCGCTCAGATCCAGCAGCTTCACCGTGTGTCCCAGGAAGACGACGTCATCCGGCACGTTGTCCGTCGCCACCACCGACACGCTCTTGAGCTTCTTCTCCAGTGCCGCGAGCTGTTGCTGAATGCTCCGGTTCTCCTCCTTGGCAAAGTGATACTCGGCGTTCTCGGAGAGATCTCCCAGCGCCGCCGCCTTGCGGATGCGCTCCTGGACGTCGATTTGCATCTTGTAAAGCTCTTCGCGCTTGCGCTCGAGCTCGGCCTTTTCCTGTGGGCTGACGATCTGCATGTACGGCTCCTGAGGCTCGTCCTAGAAACAACGGACCACCGCGAAAGCGCGGTGGTCACGAAAAACCCGATTGACCTATTTTATATCGCCTTTACACGCTGGCAATGTTGAGTTCACCAGTTTTGGGCGAAATTGACCCTCCCCCGCGTTATCGCTAAACTCCCCGCCCGTCGTGATTTCGAGGAAGCATTATGGCTTTTCAATGCGTGGTCGTCACCCCCGAGCAACAGGCCCTGGATGAGAGCGTTACTCAGGCGATCCTTCCCGCCCATGATGGCGAGATCGGCATCCTCACTGACCATGCCCCGCTTCTGGTGAAGCTTGGCCTTGGGTCGCTGCGCCTGGACCTTCCCGGCGGGGGCCGGCGCGTGCTCTATATCGAGGGGGGCGTCGCCCAGATGAAGGACGACCGCCTGACGATCCTCACCCAGCAGGCGATTCCGCCTGATCAGATCAGCCGCGAATCCAGCCGCGCAGGAATTGGCCGAAGCCGAGGCCTGGCAGGCCACCGACGCCAAGGGTGCCGCAAGAGCGCCAGCGCCGCATCGCCCGCGCCAAAGCGATGGAAGCTCTCGCGACCAAGTAAGCTACTTCCTTCCGGCGAGCAGGGGGGCTAAGAAACCATCTCAAGTCGTGAGCCGGTGTAGCCTGCGGTACCAGAGCAAAGCACAAGCGAGTTGCACGACGGCCAGGTAGTTCTCCGCCTTCCTCTCGTAACGGATGATGATCCCGCGGCAGCGGTTCAGCCAGCTGATCGTCCGCTCCACCACCCAGCGTCGGGCCTTGTGTCGCTTGCAACCCTGAGCATCTTTCTTCTCCTCGCCGATCTGCCGACAGTGCGGCTCGTAGCCGAAGACGCGGGCGGTCGCGTCCGAAGGTGCGCCACTGAACGCCTTGTCCAAACAAAGGTTCTGCTCCTGCTGACGCGGGTCCGGCGGCTCGACGATCACGGCCTCCAACGCATCCTGCAGCAGCAATGAGTCGTGTATGTTGGCTCCCTTCACGACCACGGCCACCGGACCGCCGTCGGCCTCGGTCAGCACGCCACGCTTCGTGCCGTTCTTCGCCCGGTCGGTTGGGTTTGCTCCGACTTGATCCCCCCGTGCCGGGCCTTGCCCAGGGCACAGTCGAAGCTCTGCCACTTCCAGTTGACGCCGGCCAGTTCCTCGCAGCCCTTGACCAGCAGCGCCCACAGGCGTCCGATCACGCCACGCTTCACCCAGCGTTGGAACGTGCGGTGGATGCTGGAGTCGTCGCCGAACTCCTTGGGGACCTGGTTCCACTGCACGCCACTGCGCATGCGGTAGATCACGCCATCCAGGGCCTTGCGTTGGTCGATGCGGTCGGGGCCGAACTTCGCCGGCGGGTCGTACTTCGCCAGCACCTGCCGGGCCTCTGCCCACAACGCATCGTCCACCCGCCAGATCGTCGGCAGCGGCTCCGCCCCCTTCTTCTTCGCGCCATCCGTGGCTCCTTTCGTTATCGCCAGTTACCATACGTCAGAGACTTGAGATGGTTTCTAAGTGCTCGTAAGCCAGCCGGGCGACACCTGCCGCCGTTGTTTCGTACGGGTACAGCTCCACCGTCACCCAGCCCCCGTATCCCACCGCCCCCAGCGCATCAAACACCGCGGCAAAATCAATCGCCCCTTTGCCCGGCGTCAGGTGCTGATGCACCCTGTTCTTTCCGATGTCCTCAAGATGCACGTGGGCCACGTGCTCCGGCATCGTCCGAATCACCTCCGCCGGATTTTCACCGACGCAGAACAGATGGCCGATGTCGCAGTTCATGCGGATCCACTTTTCGTTCGGAAAGTAATCGCGCGCAAATTCCAGGTACTCGTGCGCAGTTTCGATGAACAACCCCGGCTCCGGCTCAATTGCCAGCGTCACCTGATATTCTTGTGCCAGCGGCAGCACCTTGCTTAACCCCTCCGTGAACCGCTCCCCGGCCTGTTTGCGGCTAAGGCCCGTCCCGATCAGCGGTCCCCCGGGCTGCAGGCTGACCGTTTTGGCCCCAAACTCCCGCGCCAGCTCGAGTGAGGCCAGCGTGTGAATCACGCGCAGGTCGCGTTGCTTCGGGTCGTCCTCGATCCAGGTTGGGTGATAGGTGTCTCCTGCCGCAAAGAGCGTAAAGGCGTTGACGTTCGAAACTCCGAGCCCACGCGAGGCTATTAGATGAGCGACCGCCTTCCGCCGCTCCGGCGGCATATCGGGGGGATACGCGTGTGGCACATCCGCCATCAGTTCCACGCCGCGATATCCGATCTCCGCGATAGCGCGGATCGCATCCTCCAGCGTGTTTTTCTTGAAGGCATTGGTCGAGAACGCCAGCTTGATCATCGGCGGGATTGTAACCGCGGTGCGTACTGGCGGGAGGACGCGTTGATCGACCTCTTCGCCAGACAGCAGCCGTTGTGACTCCGGTGCCGCCCTCTATGATGCACCGCCGATGAACGACAGACCGAGACAGTTCACCTATTCAGGCTGGTTGCCGATTCTGCTGGTAGCCCTGGCGATTCTCGCCATACTTGCAATCTCAGCTTCGCGGCGCACGCCTGCACCCCGGCCAGTCACTCAACCGGGTGGGATGGTTGCGGCACCCGTCCGCAGCTTGTTTTCGATCTGCCGCAGCAGTCGCTGCTGATCGTCATCAGCGAAGCGAACCTCCATCTCAACGCGCCAAATCGGTAGTCCACCTGCCAGACTAGGCAACTTTGACAACTTGATCCAATCTTTCTCAGTCGTCACCAGAATGTCCGCGCCGGCGTTGGTTGCGTCCCCCCGAAGTTTCGCCAGGTCCTGCTCCGTATAGGCGTGGTGATCCGGAAATCTTCGCATCCCGCGGGCCTGCGGCAGCTGTTCATGAAAGCTTTGCGGATTCGCAATCCCGCTGAATAGAAAGAAGCGCTGGCGGTTAAGCTCCTCGAGGCCAAGCCTCTTATCGGCGCAACGTACCGCAGTATGCACATGAGATGCGCGATAGAGAGGAATTGCCCCGGCCAACCGAACAATCTCCTCGCGGAGCTTCTCAAGTTCAGTCTCTGAAAGCTGATCCGCGCGTGTGATGACGATTGCATCCGCCCGCCGAATCCCGGAAACCGGCTCCCGCAAATACCCCCGCGGCAGCACGTGCCCAAATCCAAATGGCTCGGTCGCGTTGATCAAGAGCACGTTGAAATCGCGCCAGATCCGCCGATGTTGAAACGCATCATCCAGAATGAACAGATCCGGCGGCGGAGTCCGCGTCATCGCTTCCGCTGCTCCCGCGATCCGATCCGGGTTGGCGACAATCATGGCACGATCGCCCAGGTAATTTTCCAGCATCCGCGCCTCGTCCGATCCGCCGGTCAACTCAGACCGGTACCCGCGCAGCAGAATTGCCGGCCGAAGCTTCTGCGAGGCAAAGTGCTCCGCCAGCCAATGAACAACCGGCGTCTTTCCCGTTCCTCCCGTCGTCAGATTTCCCACCGCCACGGCAGGGCGGGGTAGCCGGTGGATCCTCTTCAATCCATGATCGAATGCGAAGTTTCTCGCACGCATGACGGCGGCATATCCCGGCTCGATGATCCCGAGCAGCGTTCGAAGCGCAAATGCGCCCGCACCGGGGGCTGACCCGCTGAGTACGCGATGATGAAATGATTCGCTCGAATCGGCCAAGCGAGCAGATTGTAATAGATGCCCCACAGAGACAAGACCCGCACGTTGTTCTTTTGACTATAGCGCCGCGGGATTGAAGGCGATTTGCTCAGGTGGGATGCGGCGCAGTTCAAATCCTTGCAGCAGATCCCGGACACCCCCCGGCTCGGAAACTTTGATCTCCGACCAGCGCGCCAGAAGCGTCAGAATCTGCCCAGGAGAGACTCCGCTTTGGCGATAGTGTGCCAGCCGAGTATCTCCATGCCTTTTCGCCAGCCTCCGTCCGTCCGGCCCGACCACCAGTGGCAAGTGATAATACTTCGGAATTAGCTGCCCCAACCCAAGTCGCCCTATACAGAAGAATCTGCCGGGGTGTCGAGTCGAGCAAATCGTCGCCGCGAACGACGTGCGTGACGCCCATCTCCGCATCGTCCACGACCACCGCCAGCTGATATGCCGGCGTTCCGTCCGCCTTGGCAATCACGAAATCCCCCAGCTCCCGCGACCCCTGCCATTTCTGCGGCCCGGCAAACTCGTCGTCAAAAGTGACCCAATTATCGCTCACTCGAAACCGTAGTGCCGGTTCCCTCCCGCAAGTCTTTCTCGCCTCTTCGATCGAACCGAAGCGATTCCGGCAAGTTCCGGGGTAGATTGTCGCGCCGTCGTCCGCGTGAGGCGCCGAGGCCGCCAGGTCAATCTCGCGCCGAGTGCAAACGCAGGGGTAAGCCAGTCCGCGGGCAACCAGCTTGTCGATCGCCGCTCGATAGCGCGCGATCCGCGACGACTGATAGATTGGCCCCTCATCCCAATTCAGCCCGAGCCATTGCAGATCATTAATCGCCTGCGCGTCGACCCCATGTTTGATGCGAGGCCCATCAAGGTCCTCGATGCGCAGGATGATTTTCCAGTTGTTCTGCCGCGCCAGAAGCCAATTGATCAAAAAGGTCCGGGCGTTCCCCAGATGCAGCGCGCCGGTCGGACTGGGAGCGAGGCGGGTGACGGCCATTTGAGGACGTGACGGGTGATATCATGAATCGCTGAAGGATCGCTTCAGGCATGATTCGTCACCGACTCATGCTGTGATTCATTTCTTGATCAGAACGGCTGTGTTGACGGTAGCGCCGTCGGATCATATGTCAGGCTGTTAATGATCGATTCCAGCACGGGCTTATCCTGCTCGTACTGCTCGCGCGTCAGCCCGATGAAATTGATTTCGTACCGATTGAAGTTCGCCCCCTGCGGCACGAACAACGTAAGCGTCCAGGTATAAGGGGTCGCCGTCACCGTGTGCTCTTGATTATCCTCATCCGTGACGATCAGCGGGGCCGGTGTCCCCACGACCCGGCGTTCGAAAACCTGCAATCCCCCAATGGTACGGAACTTCGCCTCAATCGTGTGCCGACCAGTCATGTTCTGCGTGGTCGCCATCTCCTTCTTGGATGCGCGCTTGATGATGTCGATATCTTCCGCGGTTGCCTGCGAGCGGGTCGTGACCTGCAGTTGTGCCTCTCCCGAAGGGGTTGGCCCTTCCAGAACCGTCAGGTTTCCACCCCCCAGATTGTCTATCTTCCACGTTGTTGGTACCCGGGCCGTGAATGGGATGGGTGTCAATTTAAGGCGGCGTTTCGGCCCGTTTACAAGTTCCTGCGTTGTCGGGCGATGCGGCACCGCAGCCTGATCCTCTGCTTTGGCAGCCGCCTTCTGCACCGATTCCGGCAGGGAATCCTTGTCATCGCAGCCGATCGCAACGATCAGCAGGAGACCAACAGCGATCAACAGGACATGCTTCATAACGACTCCTCTACCCCTGGGCCCGTTCGCCTCGACCCAACTACCTATTAAGGCGCATTGTGCCTTGTTGCCAATCGATTTCAAGCGGCCTCGCGACTGTCCGACCCTTCCAAAGAATCATGGGAGTTGCCACCACTTGGAACGACGATGCGAACCGCAGTCCGAACGCGACAACGGGCGTGATTGGTCCAATCCCAATGGACACGTACCAGCACATCAAACCCTCCTCGCGTCGCCCACACCACCGGCGACAACCTATGACGCGCCATCTGATTTCTTAGAATATGATATGAATCTCTTGATGAGACCGTGCATCGCGTCAGCATCAGGTAAATGCCTGAAATCGCATTTCGATGATTGCGGCGCCGGAGCGGACGAGGCTATAGTTCGACTCTGCGCATGCGCTCATAGTATCTTTTGTTCACAATTCACACCCAAGAAAGGAAGCATATGCCTCGTCGCGCATCCACCAACGGTTTGAGCATCGAGCAACTCGAAAACATCTTGCACAATCGCCGCAGTGAGCTTCAAAAACTGCAGAAGCAGAGAAACCGCCTCGTGCGCGAGCTCGACGATGTTGATAGCCGCATTCGTCTGCTTGGCGGCCGCGGAGGTTCCGGCCGCCGTCCGCGCAATGAGCAAAGCCTGATCGCCATGATGGAAGGCGTCCTCAAGAGCGCCGGTAAGCCCCTGGGTGTCGGCGATATTGCCGCCGCCGTTCAACGGAAGGGATACCGGTCGAGCAGCGCCAACTTCCGCGCTATCGTCAATCAATCGCTGATTAAAGACAAGCGTTTCACCCAGGCCGGTCGCGGCGTTTATCAATTGAAGAAGTAATCCCGTCGCCTATGACGAAGCGAGCTGCGCGCCTTCCGCCTGAACCGGATGGCGCGCATTTTTTTCGTCCCTGCTCACCAGACCATCGTGCAGATGAATCACCCGCTGGCATCGGTGCGCCACCGACGGATCGTGCGTGACCATGATGATCGTTCGTCCCGCGGCCACCAGTTGGTCGAACAACTCAAGAATCTGCTGGCCCGTTTTCGAGTCCAGCGCTCCCGTCGGCTCGTCCGCCAGCAGGATCAGCGGCTCATTGACCATCGCCCGCGCAATGCAGACGCGCTGCTGCTGCCCGCCGGACAGTTGCATCGGCCGATGATCCAGCCGCTCAATCAGCCCCACGCGTTCGGCAAGTTTCATTGCCCGCCGCCGCCGCTCCTGCGGCCCGACGCCCAGGTAGAACATCGGTACTTCCAGGTTCTCCAGAACCGTCAGCCTGCTGGATCAAGTTGAAGTTCTGGAACACAAACCCAATCCGCTGCGACCGGATTTCCGACAATGCATCATCGGGCAGAACCGAAACGTCCTGATCCCCAAGGATGTACGAGCCGCTGCTTGGCTGGTCCAGGCATCCCAGAATGTTCATCAGCGTCGATTTCCCCGATCCGCTCGCCCCCATGATCGCCGTGTATTCACCCTCTTCGAAATCCAGATCGATCCGGCGCAGCGCCGGCACCTCCACGTTCGTGCCGGGTTTGCGATAGATCTTCGTGATATTGCGGATGCTCGCGACCAGTCCCATGGCACTAATACTACGCACAAACACGCGTTTTGTGGCTCGGTTGCCACGGATTAGTCGATGTTGATATTGGACCCATGCAGGCCAACCGCCTCTCCATCGCACTTCCGGTAACCGTCATCGCCATTGCCGTGCTGCTTGCCGGTGTGATGGCGTATGGTACCCATCCCGTGTGGATCGAATCTCGGCACGGTCTATCGATCATCATGGTTTCCCGCCGCCTGCGTTGGTTACTTGCGGGACTCTCGCTGCTTTCCTGCATCACGTTGTTCGCGCTGGTGGTAGCGGGCAAGCGCCGCGCCTGGTGGCTGATTGGTCTGGCGCCGGTGCTGGCGCTGTTCCTTCATACCTTCGCCGCGGGAGCCGTCAATCGCCTGTCCGTCCTCGATCAACCGCCACTGATCACAGCCGCTCAGGCAGGCTTTCTGGGTGATGAAGATTATGTCGTCGGCCTCACCGTCGGCGATCAGTCCTGCGCCTACCCCTACGCCTCGCTCTATTGGACACCGGTCATCGTTCAGGCCGATCACGACAAGCGCATTCTGATCATGTGGTCGGCCTTTGCCAACACCTGTATCGCCACAACCGTCACGCGCCAAATCCAGGCGCAGCAACTTCACATCGTCTGCCAACCCGCCAACGCCTTGCTCATCTATAACGCCCGCATCGGCCAGTTCATCAACGGTTTTACCGGAACCACGCCCGGCGGTGCCAGGCCCCAGGGCTTCCTCAACGCACTTCCCGTTTGGAAGGGGCCATGGAAGACCTGCGCGCGACGCACCCTGACACCGATGTCCTGGCCTCACCCTCCCGCGATGGCCCGCGCTTCCCTCTCCTTCCAATTTCCCCGCTTGCTTCGACCGGAGAGCTAAAGCCTCAGACGCCTGTGATTCTGCTTGCCACAACCCACCCGGTCGCGATCCTTTCCAGCGCCATCGCCAAGTCACCAATCAATATCGACATTGGCGATCAACCCGTTCTGCTCATTCGCGACGAAGCCGGCGCGGTCAAAGCATTCGACCGCCACCTCGAGCCCGACCTCATTGCCCACTTCACTCTGAACACGAATCCCAAGCGCCATGGCGCTCTCGTCGATGTGGACACCAACACCGGCTGGAACCGTGCAGGCGTCGCCGTCGATGGCGACAAGACCCGCATTGGCAGGAAACTCTCCCCGATCAACCTGCAAGAAGAAGTCTATTGGGGCGTCGCAAAATACTGGATGCCCGACCTGCAACTGCTCAAGCCAAAGGCCGCCGATGCTCCCGCCGCGCCGCAGGCGAGCATCCCCGAGCCCGCACCCACTCCCCACACCGCCCGTTACACCCGATCACACCGGCGTTCGAAACCCTAGCGCCCGCAATGCGCACCACCCCGCCCGCGCTTCAAAAACCGCAAACGCGCCCGCGACGATCAGTATGACTGAAACCATCCACGCCAGCACCCCGCCTCCGGGCCAGGCCCACCAGATCGTCAGCCCAAGGCCCACCAGCAAAAAAACAATTCCGTTCACCAGCCGGATCCGCTTCCCTTTTGCGTCGATGTTGCAGCGCATCGCCATTCGCCCCAACCTCGGCTTTGAAAAGTCCTGTGCGCCGGCGCGTAGCCTTTCGACTTGCCGGAGTCTATGCTAGGCACCTCGTGACGCAAATGCATGCACCCGCATGGATTTGCCGATGGAGGGGGAGGAGAGTCGAACAAGAAATCAAGGCACCCATGGAATACGGCGTGATCATGGCAGGGGGGGCGGGTACCCGGCTCTGGCCGATGTCGCGGGCCGACCGGCCCAAGCAACTGCTCAAGGTCCTGCGCGGCAAGAGTCTCCTGCAACTCAGCTACGAGCGCCTCCGAGGACTTCTCCCCGCGGAGCGCATCTTTGTCTGCACCGGTGCGGTCCATCGTGATCTCGTGCTTGAGAACCTTCCCGAACTCCCGAAAGAGAACCTTCTCGGCGAGCCCGAGGGCCGCGACACCGCCAACGCCGTCGGCTTCACCGCTGCCGTCCTTGCCAAGCGCGACAAGGACGCCATCGCCGCCGTCGTCACCGCCGATCACGTCATCGAGCCGGTCGAAAAATTCCAGGAATCGCTCCAATCCGCCTTCAACGTCGTCGCCGAGATTCCCGAGGCGCTCGTCACCTTCGGCATCGTCCCCACCCACGGCCACACCGGTCTGGGCTACATCCATCGCGGCGAATGGCTTCCGATCAAGAAAGGCTCCGAGGCTTATCGTGTCCTCGCTTTCCGCGAAAAGCCCGACAAGGCAACAGCCGACCGCTACGTCGAATCCGGCCGCTACTACTGGAACAGCGGCATGTTCGTCTGGCGCTGCGATACCGTTCTGAACGAGCTCTCCATGCATCTGCCGGAATCGCACCGCACCATGCAGCAGATTGCCGACACCTGGGGCACCGAGCGCCAAAACGCCATCCTCAATGATCTCTATCCCAGGCTCAAGAAGATCAGTATCGACTACGCCGTCATGGAGCCGGCTTCACAGAACAAGGGCAAGGCCAGGGTGGTTGTCGTCGAGATGCCGGTGCGCTGGCTCGACGTCGGGAGCTGGCCGGCGCTGGCCGAGACGCTTCCGATGGACACTCATGACAACACACTTGATTGCGAGACCTGCGTGCTGCTCGACGCCGACAGCAACATCATCATTAACGACGATCCTGCCCATCTGATCTCGACCATCGGTATCAACGACATGATCGTCATCCACACGAAGGACGCGACGCTGATCTGCTCCAAGGACGATGCCCAGCGGGTCAAGGAACTCGTCGGCAAAGTCCGCGAAAAGTTCGGTGGGAAATTCATCTAAGATCGATCGTACTCGCTCCAATCAATATTCAGTTGACAATTGTCAATTGTTTTCGTCCCACCATGCGGACTCTCGCAATCGATCTCGGCGACAAACGCGTGGGCTTGGCCCTCAGCGACGAAGGCGCCACTCTCGCCACCGCTTACGACGTGCTCTCTGTTTCTTCCTCCGACGACGCTGCGAACAGGATCCTCTCCATCATCCCAAAGGAAGGCGTCCGCCAGATCGTCCTCGGCCTCCCTCTGAACATGGACGACAGCCTTGGCCCTGCCGCCCGTCGAGTCATCGCCTGGGGCAATGATCTCGCGAAGCGCGCCTCGGTTCCCGTCATCTTCGTGGACGAGCGCCTCAGCAGCTTCGCGGCCGGTCAGGATCTCGCTGACCGCCGCCGAGCCGGCGAGAAACTCACACACAAGCGAAAGAAGCGTCAACTCGATGCCGTCGCCGCCGCCCGGTTCCTGCAGGAATTTCTCGACGGCAGATTGCCCGCTTTATCAATCGAATGACGTTCTGGCGCCTGTCGCGCCTCGCCGAGATTTTTTGCTGCTATCCCGACTATCCGTATCCTCTGCCCGTCCTTTCGACCGACCGCATCTCATGAATCGATCCAGCCACCGCCTCATCGGCCTCGCAACTGCTGCGCTGTGTCTGACTCTGAGCGCTGCGCCTGGGGCGCCACCACCACCGCCCCCTCCGGCCCGCCGCCCGTTCCCCACGGCACGCCCCTCCAGCGCCTGCAATCGTTCTTCGGGCTGATCGTCTTTACGCTCATAGCGTTGGTCATCGGCCGGATTCGCGGCGCCCGAAAGATTCCCTGGCGCGTCATCATCTGGGGAACGATCCTGGACTTCGTCTTCGGCGCCATCGTCCTCTTCGCCCCGCATCTCCTCGAGGTCGTGCAATACGGCATTCAGCGCCTGCTCGACTTCACGCTCGCCGGCGTCCGAATGGTCTTCGGCACCCTCACCGATCCCACCGTTCCCGTCGTCAGCGCGTCCGGCCACGCCCTCGGCGTCGCCCGGATCGGGACGATCTTCGCCGTGGTCGTTCTCCCCACGATCATCTTCATCGCCATGCTCACCGCGATGCTCTACTACACCGGCATCATGACCGCCGTCGTTCACGGCCTGGCGTGGATCATGCAAAAGAGCATGGGCACCAGTGGCGCCGAGACCCTTTCCACCGCCGCCAATATTTTCGTGGGCCAGACCGAAGCCCCGCTGCTGGTTAAGCCCTTCCTCTCCGCCGCCACCAACAGCGAACTGATGGCGGTCATGGTGGGCGGTTTTGCCAACATCGCCTCCGGCGTGCTCGTCGTTTACACCGATTTCCTCAAGGACTACATCCGCGACGTCGGCGGCCATCTCGCCGCCGCCTGCTTCATCTCCGCCCCCGCGACGCTGGTCGTTGCCAAGCTCATGATGCCCGAGATGACCACGCCCGTCACCGCCGGCGGGGTCAAGTTCAAGGTCGAGCGCATCGATGCCAATCTCCTCGACGCCGCCACCCGCGGCACCACCGAAGGGACCGCCCTGGCCATCAACGTCGGCGCCATGCTCATCACCTTCACCGCCTTGATCGCAATGATCGACGCCATCTTCGGCTGGGGCTGCGGGCTGGTCGGCTATCACTCCGTCACGCTTGAACAACTCCTGGGCTACGTTATGGCGCCTCTCGCCTGGCTCAGCGGCGTGCGCTTTGACGAAGCCCGTACCGTCGGTTCGTTGCTCGGCATCAAGACGGTCCTCAACGAATTCATCGCCTACTTCCAGATGAGCCAGGCCTTCGCTGCCGCCCGTCAGAACCACACCATTTATCTTTCGCCGCGCTCCGCTCTGATCGCCACCTACGCCCTCTGCGGCTTCGCCAACTTTGCCTCCGTCGGCATCCAGATCGGCGGCATCGGAACCATGGCCCCAGACCGTCGCCACGACCTCTCCCGCATGGGTTTGCTTGCGATGGCCGGTGGTGCTATTGCATCGTTAATGGGCGCGTGCATCGTCGGCGTTCTGATCTGATTCGCAGCATGGGCGTCATGCCCACCCCACAGAAGAGAGTTCATGCCCGGCAGAATCTTCATCACAGGCGCCTCGGGCTTCGTCGGCGCCGCCGTCGTCGAAGAACTCCTTTCCCGGGACTACTCCATCAGCGCCCTGATCAACCGCCGCCGTCTTGCCATCGACGATCCCCGCATCGATCAGGTGAAGATGGATCTCTTTGACACCAAGGCGCTTGCCAGTGCGATCCAGGGCTGCGACGCCGTTATCCACCTTGTCGGCATCATCATGGAGAAGCCATCGGCCGGCATTACCTTCGAGCGCATGCACTTCGAAGCGACCAGGTCCATTGTCGATGCGACCGCCCATGCCGGCGTGAAGCGCTACCTCCACATGTCCGCCCTGGGCACCCGCCCCGGCGCCGCCAGCGGGTATCACCAGACCAAGTACAAAGCTGAACAGTACGTGATCGGCAGCTCTCTCGACTGGACCCTCATCCGCCCATCCATGATCCATGGCCCGCAGGGCGACTTCGTAAAGATGGAAGCCGCCTTCGCCCGCCGGCGCGCTCCCGCTCCCATCTTCTTCATGCCGGTCATGCCTTATTTCGGGGGCAAGCACGCCGGCAAGCTCCAGCCCGTCCATGTCAGCGATGTCGCCCGCGCCTTTTCTGACGCTCTGACCAACCCCAAGACCATCCGCGAAATCTACCCTCTTGCCGGCCCCGAGATTCTCACCTGGCCCGAACTTCACCAGACGATCGCCCGGGCGGTCGTCGGCCACCGCCGCCTGACCGCCTCGCTGCCTGTTCCTCTGGCCAAACTTCTTGCCGCCGTCGGCGTCGCCTCGCTTCTTGGCTTCAACCGCGACCAGGTTCTGATGAGCCAGGAAGACAACACCGCCGACACGACCAAATTCATCAGCGACTTCGCCTGGCAGCCAAGACCCTTCGCCGCTTCGGTATGCCAGTACGCGAGCCAACTGTAGCACGGATCGATCTTCCCGGCGCCGCGCAGAGGGCGCGCTTCCCCTCGCCCCTCATCGCTCGGCGCCTACAATGCTCCGATGACCGATGCGACGAGTTCCCTGACCTTTTCCTGCCCCGGCTGCGGCCGGATTCTCTACGGGGGCACCCTCGCCTGCCCCGGCTGTGGTGCACTGGTGTACTCCCAGCGCCTCAACGAACTCGCCGGCGAAGCCCAGCGGCAGGAAACCGCCAACCCCGTCGCCGCCGTGCCCTACTGGCAGCAGTGCCTGCCCCTGCTCCCGCCCGATTCCCGGCAATACCAGATGGTCCAGCAGCGAATCGGCGCGCTGCTCTCCGGCATGGTCCACCCAGGCGCCGCCGGTGCGCGCGGCTCAAGCGCGGCTGCGCGGCAACGACCCCCTCGGCGTCGCCCTTAGCAAGACCATCGGCTCGATGATCCTCAGCGTGCTTGTGTACGCGTATTTCCTCTCGACCAACTATGTCGCGGGCCTCGTCATCGCCTGCGTGCTGGTGCTGCTGATCCTGGTTCACGAGATGGGACACGTCATCACCATGCGCTTCTACGGCCTGCGCGCCGGCCCGCCCATTTTCATTCCTTTCCTGGGCGCCTTGATCAACATGCGCCAGCGCCGCGCGATGCCCTTCAGGAGGCAGTCATCGGCATCGGCGGCCCCTTCTTCGGGACGGTGGGGTCGCTGATCTGCTATGCGATCTATCTCAAGACCGGCCTGGTCTGGCTGCTGCCGCTGTCGTTTCTCGGGTTTCTCATCAACCTCTTCAACATGCTCCCGGTTCCCCCGCTGGATGGTGGGAGAATTACCGCCGCCATCAGTCCGTGGATGTGGCTGCCCGGTTTGCTGGGGCTCGTCGGCATGATCGCCTATGAATGGATCGTCGATCACTGGCTCAACTACATTCTGATTCTCGTGCTCATCTTCGCCTGGCCGCGCCTGCGAGCCACCTTCCTCGGACGCGATCGGCAGCACCCCTATTACAACATCGGCCGTGCAGCCACCTGGGCAATGGGCGCGGCCTACCTGGGACTTGGACTGCTCCTGGTGGTCTTCACCTACCAGACCGGCCGCGCATCGCAGATGCTCCACCTTTTTCACTGAAGCCCCCCGGCTCAAACGCCGCGAGCCGCGGCGGCTATCCGGCGTTCTTCTGAATCGTCTCGATTGCCGTCCGGATATCCGCCATCCGCGTCTCCCCCGCTTCGCGCTCGATGGCCAGCACGCCGCGGAAGCCTACCGCGTGCAAGGCGTTTAGAAACGCCCGCGGTTTCACCTGCCCCGTCCCAAACGGCACTTCCGACCCCCAGTCCACGCCGGGCTTGGCCGACATCACGGCGTCCTTGATGTGCACGTGCGCTACGTGCCGGCCGAGGATTCCAACCGCATCGACGGGGTCTCCCGCCCCGTACAGGATCATGTTGGCCGGATCGAAGTTGATCTTGACATTACGTGCCGGGATGTCGTTGAGGAACTGAAGCAGCTCCGGCGCCGTCTCCTGCCCGGTTTCCATCAGCAGGGTGATGTCCAGCTTCGCCAGCTCGGCCGCGATCTCGCCCACGCGTTCGACCATGGTCGAGTATTTCGCAGCGCTCGAGGGCGGGATGAACCCGACGTGGGTCGAGAGCAGCTTGATTCCCAACTCCGCCGTGATCGTCGCCGCCTGCTGCGTCAGTTCCTTGCGTGCCTCCCAGCGATCATCCGGCACATAACCCCCGGTCCGCTTGATGGCCGCGATCGAGGAGTAGTCGTCACCCGGGAATCCGATCATCCCCGCCGTCAGCGTGATACCCGACTCCTTGAGCAGGCGCATCTCATCGGCTCGGCCCCTGGCATCGAGCTTCGCCAGCGGCGCGACATGCAGCTGAAGATGCGACAAGCCCACTTCCTTCATGCGCGCGATCAGATCCGGCGTGTCCTTGGCGCCTAGAGACCAGCTGCATACGGCGATGTCGTGACCGGCGATATTCATGGGCAATCCGTTGTCAGTTTCCTGTTGATCGGCTCATCCGAGCCCTGCGGTTGCGGCAAGCGTTGTAATTCACTTACCTCATAACGCAAGTGCCGGCTCTTCATCCATCGTACGCCCAGAAGATCGACAAAGGCGCGAAGAGCACGGTTCCGCAGCCCATATTTAGCCGTTCCCGCGTGCCGAGGCGAGTGCTTGACCGGGATTTCCAGCACCCGGTACCCGCGCATCTTCAGCAGCGTCGGGAAGAACCGGTGCGCCCCGTTAAACAGCGGCAGCCCCTTTGCCGCTTCGGCACGGTAGATCTTCAGACTGCTGGCCGAGTCCTGAATCGTCTCCTGGCTGAGCCAGTTGCGGATGCGGTTGGCGATCGAGGTCTGGCGCTGGCGGAACCACGTGTCGGCCCGGTCCTTCCGCCAGCCGGTGATCATGTCCACGCCGTTGCCGAGCATCGGCAGCAGCCGCGGAATCTCCTCCGGGTCGTTCTGCAGGTCGCCGTCGATCGTCGCGATCACCTCGCCCCGCGCCGCCGCGAATCCCGCCCCGAACGCCGCCGACTGTCCCGAGTTCTTGCCCAGCCGCAACACCCGCAGCCAGGAGCGCTCTCGCATCGCCGCTGCCAGAAGCCGCGGTGAATCATCCGTTGAGCCATCATCGACGATGATGACCTCGAAAGGCTTTCCCACCGGCACCAGCGCCGCCTCCACGCGCGCCAGAAGCGTTGGGATATTCTCCTGCTCGTTGAAGCAGGGGATCACCAGCGAAAGATAAACCGCCTCCGCCATGCAGGAGGCTTTATATTCAAAACCGCCATTTCGAGCGAGCGCAGGCGGCTACCGGCCCGTGGCCACGGCATGGGCTTCCAGCGCTCCCGGCGATTGGCGAGAGAGCCGCTCGCAGATCAGGTAGACCATCCTCGCCCCCACGACCCCGAGCAGTGCTCCGGCGACCACGTCGCTTGGATAATGGGCGGTCTCGAGGATCCGTTCCAGCCCGACGACGCCCGCCAGCAGGTAAAACCCCCAGCGGAATCGTGGCACCAGGATCGCGCCCATGCCCGCCGTCGCAAACGCCAGCGTCGCATGCCCCGAAGGGAAGCACAGGTTGGTCTCATGAAAGAGGCCGACCATGCCGCCGCGGAACGGGAAAAACGTCAACGGCAGAAGCTCGTTCGGATGACCCGGCACCTTGAACGGGCGAACGCGCCCCGCACACCATTTGATTAAGCCGTTGATGCCGCTGACGATCCCCGCCAGGCTTATCAGCCCGGCGGCCTTCCACCGCCAGGGATGAAAGATCCAGAACACCGCGGCGACCGCGAGGGTGAACCAGAAATACCCCGGGGACTTGAGAACCTCCGCGAGCATCGAGCCCTTGAACCGCGCTGCAAACCCCGAATCGTGCAGGTGCTGCGCCACCGGCCGATCGAGTGCAAAGGCGAGCGCCAGCGCGCCGGTCCACAGGATCGCCTCGATCAAGACCCGCCGCGATGCTCTGCCGCCCGTGGACGCCACGCGAGCATCCACAATATCGATTTTGCGTACCCGGTCGAGGCGCTCACAAATTGCCGTCTTCGGCTATCCTCAGCACAGTCAATACGAAAGGCTTGCCATGGCGACACTCACTCAAACCCTCCAGCAGATGCAGATTACTCTTCCGCCGGTCTCCGGCCCGTTCGGGGCTTACGTTCCGGCCAGGCGTGTCGGCAATCTCATCTTCGTTGCCGGCCAACTGCCCATGCGGGACGGCAAGCTGCTCGCGGCCGGTCCCATTCCTTCTCGGTGCCTGATCGAGCAGGCCCGCCAGGCGGCGAGGCAGTGCGCGATCAATGCGATTGCCGCCGTCCAGGCGCTGCCCGGCGGGATTGACCAGATCACCGGCGTGGTCCGCGTCGGCGCCTTCGTCTGCTCCGACACGGGCTTTAGCGATCAGCCCAAGGTCGCCGACGCCGCCAGCGAACTGCTTAGGGAGATTTTCGGCGATGCCGGCCAGCACGCCCGCGCCGCCGTCGGCGTCAACACGCTTCCCCGAGACGCGGCGGTGGAGATCGAGTTCATCTTCGAAGCCTAGAGCGTGTTATGCACTTTCCACGCGCCGGTGCCGGAGCGCAGGCTACGTGCGATTCCCGCTGGATCCCCGGCCAAATCCTGCGGGCGATGCTATGATCTGGTCGATAGGACGATTTCAGAGCCTTCACGTTTTCCATGATTCGATCCGCAACAATCCATGATGTGCCCCGCATGCAGGAGATCATCAACGCCCACGCGGAGCTTGGGCGGATGCTCTTTAAGAGCTACGCCCAGCTCTACGAAGCCCTGCGCGACTATGCGGTCTTCGAAGAGGAGGGCCACAACGTCGCGGGCGTGGTGGGCCTGGCGATCATCTGGTCGGATCTGGCCGAGGTGCGGTCGCTGGCGGTCGATCCGGATCGGCAGGGCAGGGGGATCGGCAAGGAACTGGTTCGCTGGTGCGTCGGGGAGGCGCGGCGACTGGGCATTCGCCGGCTCATGAGCCTCACGTATGAGCAGGGCTTTTTCGAGAAGCTCGGCTTTAGGGTGGTGGAGAAGGACTCGCTGCCCCTGAAAGTCTGGAGCGACTGCGTGCGCTGTCCCAAGCGGGATGGGTGCGACGAGATTGCGATGGTGCTGGAGCTGGCCGACGTCCCGGTCGTGCCCGGTCCGGCGGCCGCGCCGACGCCGCGGGGGGTGAGCATTCCGGTGCTCGACCACCTGGACGATTGAGGGGCAAAGGGCACGAAGGCGGGGGGACACATGGGCCAGCGCGGATGCGATGCCGGCGGGTGCGGGTGAGCGGACGGCAGAATGAGTTCGAGGGCCCCAGAGCGGTCTTTGTGCCATGTTCGGACCGCCGAGTCGTCAGAAGGGGTCGTGGACCCGTTACCGAGGGGAGAAGAAGCAACGGTGCAACTACGGTGAGAGTACGGTGCGACCCCGGAGCGGGGTCGGGGGCGATATCGGAGCGAAATGTCCCTTGTTGTGATGATTCACGAACAGAAGGGTCATCAATTCGGCCGCGATGCTCGCGTCACGCAGAATTGGGGGGACGGATCTCCCCGTCGCAAGAATTCATGCCGGCTTGCGCAAGCGGTAAGATGCTGCGGTAGCAATGGTTACGGGCCAAAGCGGCCCGGCCCGGGGGAACGATATCCGGTGCGGCCGGTCCGTTAAGCAGCAGATTATCCTGGCGATGGGGTACGATCTCTCGAACGCTGCGGCGGCCGGCGCGCGGTTCAACTGAGCTGGCTGGGACCTCGCCCTCGCGGCCGCGAAGTTGCTTGCGCCGCCAGTACACGTAGAGGGCGGGAATTAGATTGGTGCTGCGTATGGCGCTCCAGATGACCCCGCCGAGAATGACCACGGCCAGGCCCTGTTCCGGCGCAGCGCCCTGGCCAAGTCCCAGAGCGGTCGGCAACATTCCCAGCGCGGCCGTCAGGGTGGTCAGGACAATCGGGCGAAAACGCACGTGAATCGCCTCGCGAACGGCCTGTTCGAGTGGCATTCCGGAGGCTTCATTCCGTCTGGCGCGATCAAGCAGCACGATGCCATGCGCCAGGCCGATGCCGATCAGCGTCAGGAAGGCGATGAGTCCCGTCGCGTTCAATCCCACCCGGCTGACGATCAGCGCGATGGCTCCGCCCATCAGGGCCAGCGGTATCTCCAGCAGGAGCAATCCCGGCACGAGCAGGCCATCGAATTGCAGGATCAGGATTCCGAGCATCAGCACGAAGGCCGCCACCGCGGCTACGGCCAGGCTCACCGCGGCCCGTGCCAGGTCCATATACAGCCCGGCAAAGGCCACACGGTAGCCGCTCGGCAGCTTCATGGCAGCGAGCGTGCGATGTGCCGCGGCGATGGCGCCGGGACTGGTGGGCGTGGCGAGGATTTCCAGCGCCAGGGCACCGTCGATGTGGCGGATTTGATTGGGTGTAACAGCGAGCTTCAGTTCGGCCAGCTGATTCAAAGGTGTCCATCCGCCGGAGTTCAAAGAGGTGGCACTCGTGGTGCGAATCGGGAGCTGTCCCAGTTCGGCCAGGGACTTCTGCGGGGCATCAGCCAATCGGACATAAAGGTCCAGCGGCACATTCCCCTCCGGCACCTGGGCCACAACCTCTCCGGCCAGCAGCGGATTGATCTGGGCATAGAGTTGCGCCGGCGTCAGATGGTACGCGGCCAGCGCTTCGGTCTTCGGCAGGATCTGCAACTGGGTGATCGGATAGGCGTCGTTATTGAACACCTCGTCCAGATCGGGGATCTTTCGGAGGCGGTCGGTCACCTGCTCGGACAGCGCGCGCAGCTCGGTGACACTGCTCCCGAACAACTGCACGACGAAGGGCTGCGGCAGGTCCGAAAGGCTTTCGCCCACGCGCTCCAGGGTCGGCGTGTTCACCGAGACCTGCACGCCGGTCATCTGCGATTCCTGAACGAGCCTGGCGCCGATCTGGTCCAGGGCATTGACGCTGATGCTGGGTTTGAGACGGATCTGAATTTCGCCCGCATAGGCAGGCTCGGTGTAGGCCGTGGTCGAAGATGAGCCAATTCGGGCAAAGACATGCGCTACTGCCGGATCAGACAGGAGCCGCTGGGTGATTTTCCCCACGGCTTGCTCGGTGTCCACGAGCGACGTTCCGGGGGGCAAGCTGAAACTCTCGAGCAACGCTCCCTCATTCGGCAGCGGCAGAAAATCAAAGGGCACGAGTACGAGCCCCGCGAGGGCCACAAGCAGCACGACGAAGGTGATGATCAGACTCAATCGCGGCCGGCGCGAGACCAGGTTGAACAAATGCTCGTTGAGTTGACGCAGGCGCTCGAGCAAGCGTCCGCCCAACGTCTGTCGGCCGTGGGGCCTGGCATTGATAAACCCTAGACCCAGGGGAATTAACGTCAGTGAAATGAACAAAGACGCCAGCAATGCCAGGGTCATTGCCAGCGCGAATGGCAGAAAAAACAGACCCGCCAGGCCTCCGACGAATAACAATGGGACAAAGACCGCTACGTTTGTGAGCGTACCGGTGATATCGGGGATGGCGATGATCTTCACACCTCGCCATATCCCCGGCCAATGCGCATCCCCCTGATCCCAGCAATGGTAGATGCTTTCCAAAACAATGATCGCATCGTCTGCGAGCAACCCAACCGCGACGGTCAACGCGCCGAAGGTCATGAGGTTCAGACTCTGCCCGGCGACATAAAGCCCACCGATTCCCAGCAGAAGGGCGAGGGGGATGCTCAAGGCCAGCATCCAAATCCCCCTGCCCGCGCCGAGAATCCAGAAGAGCACCGCGATCGCGAGCACGGCGCCGATGAGGAGATTCACGCCCAAATCGACGCCGACAATGTGCACCAAATGTCCCTGGTCATAGGTCCGTACCCATCGCACGCCGGGCGGCAACTGCCCCTTGGTCTGGGCGAGCATGGCCTCGACCGCTTCAGTGACCGGCACGGTCGAGGCGCCGGGCTGTTTGAAGACCGTCAGCGCGACGCTGGGTCTGCCATCGAGGGAAACGGCATTATGCGTCGGCACCGGAGCACGTACGACCCTGGCCAAGTCTGCGCAGGGGAATCGGGCCCGAGGGGCCGGGGATGGGAATCTGTTCCACCTGCGCGAGATGCACCGGCAGATGGCGGGCTTCGATCAGCACATCCTGATGTCCCTCGGATATGTATCCGGCTGGGTTCAGAAGCACTTGCTCCCCGATCGCCTGCGTGATGGCCGCTATCGAGATGCCGTATCGATGCAAAGTCGGGAGTCTGGGCTGAACCCAGATCGCCTCATCCCCTGTTCCATAGACCTCGACCAATTGCACACCCGTCACGGAGCGCAACGCGGGAACAATGTTGGCCATCACATCGCGCTGAACCTGCGCAGGGGCAATCCCGGCGGGAATCTCCAGCGTGAAATCCGCCACCTCGTTGATCGCGTTGCCCATGATCTGGGCCAGTGGCCGCACTGACGGGGGAAGCTGAGCACGGGCGCGGTCGATCGCGCCATTGACGGCCTGCAAATCCAGTTCGATGTTGGTCCCTTCCTGGAATCGCACATCCGTTTGGACCGTTCCGTTGCCGATAACCGAGCGCACGCTGACCAGGTTGGGCAGGGCGAGAATCTGCCCTTCCAGCGGCCAGGCTACCAGCGATTCGAGTTCGCTGGTCGTTGCTCCTTGAAGGTGGGTGACAACGCTGATCTGCGGAAAGTTGAAACGCGGCAGGACCTCAACCGGGATACGCCAAAAAGCGTATAGGCCGTACGCCACCAGCGCGCCGTACAGCAATACCCAAATGAGAGGACGCCGCCACAGAGGCCGCGCTGCCTGGTGTTCAGCCATAACCGTCAATCAGAGCTCTCCACCCCCATCAGCATAGCCGGCGAAAATGATCCGATGATGATCGTGATTTCAGGATCTCGTTGTGCGAGGCTTGCACGTTGAAGGATTTCAGGCAGAGCCTAATCCGGTGGTTGGTAAGTCTGTGCAGTGGCCTGGTGATATTGCAGGTAGGCATTCTCCACGACCACCTGGGTTCCGGGCTCAAGGCCTTTTTCGATGAAGGTTTTCCAGCCGCGGGTGGGGCCGGGGGTCACGGCCTGGGGGTGGTCGCCGCTGGCAGTATGAGCCAACACCCACCATTGCCCGCGATCGAGAATCAGCGCATCCGTCGGAATCGCCACCAATTTGCGCTCCGGCAGATTCAGGTTCACGGTCCCAAACTCGCCGTTCATCCACTTTGCTGGTTGCGTGGTCGGCATCAGTCCAACCGATTGACCGCCATCCGGGGACAGCGATCCAAATATCGCGACCACCTTGACATCAACGCTTGGGCTGTCACTGGCCGGCGTGAACTGACCGGTCATGCCGACCTTCAGCTTCGCCGCATCGCTGCCGTAGAACGCGGCCTTACCCCACAATTCACCGGCCGCCTGCACGGTAAGAATGGTCTGTCCCGGCGCGACTCGCTGCCCATCGGACGCATTCACCGCAGCGACCGTTCCGTCGGCAGGTGATTCAACCGTCGTCAAGCTTTTGAAAGCCTCGAGTTGCGCTTGTGCGATGGAAACATTCGCCTGGGCTTGCGCTGCGGCACCTTGAGCGGCAAGGAGTGCTTGCTGGGTGCCCAACCTTGAACTCACCTGCTGTTGCGCGATTGCCAGAGACTTCTTTGCCGCAGAGAGATTTGCCTCAGCCGCCTGGAGATTTCCCTGATGCTGCGCCAGTATCGCCTGCACCTGCGCTCCTGTGAGTTGCGCAAGTTTCTGGCCCGCTTTGACTTGCTGACCCGGCAGGATGTTGAGGCCGGATAGCACACCCTGCTGTGCGGCGCTGATCTCCAGCAGGGCGATCGGCTCGACGCTCGCATATGCCTGCAGTTCGCGGGCGACAGGCTGCTGTTCGGCTTTTACGACTCGCGTCTGTCCCCAGGCAACGGTTGCCAGTGCGCCGAATGACGCTGCCAGAAGCGATAACCAAGATAGAAATCCCATCTTTCGCATGAGCTTAAAGAACATAAGCGTCGTGCTCGATGCGGGCAACTGGGTCAAGTCCCAGTTTTGCTGGAAAAAGTGGACGGGGCAGGCGGCACGGCTGGGGTGTGCCGCCGCTTGAAGTTCTCGTTCATCTCCTGGCGTAGCTGTCGTAGTTGCTCGCGTTCGAAGTTGGTCACCTTGAGCTTCCGCCATTTCTCCGAAGCTCGGAGCACCGCGGCGAACATCAGCTTGAGCATCGGCCGCTCCCCGAACGCGTGCGGCAGCACCTTGGTCCGCCGGCGATTCTCCTCGAACAATCGCTCCAGGAGATTGGTCGAGCGGATCGCCTTGCGGTGCGTGACCGGAAAGACCAGGTGTGCGATGCACGCCTCGAAGTCTTCAAGGAAGCACGCCACCGCCGTGGGGAACTTCTTCTGCCAACGCTTGATGAACGGCTCTTTCAGCAGCCGCGCGGTCTCGGGGTTGGCCGCCTGATAGACGCTGTTCGCCTCTGCTTTGATCTCCGGCCAGAGTTGCTCATCAGTCACTTTCGCCTGCAGGTTACGCGTCTTGTGCACCAGACATCGCTGGCGGCTCGATCGCGGGAAGCATTCTTCAGCCGCCTTGATCAGCCCCGGCGCCCCGTCCGTCGTCACCAGCAGCGGATCGCATAGTCCACGCCGCTTCATGTCCTGAATGAACTCCCGGCAACTGACCGTGTCCTCTTTGGTCCCGGGCGCCAGATGCAGCAAATGCTTGAATCCTTCCACATCGATGCCCCAGGCGCACAGCACCGCCTGGCGACGCTCCGACGGGTTCAGACGCTCAGCCACCCCATCGAGGAACAGATACGCGATCTCGTATCCCGCCAGATCGCGCGTGGCAAACGCCTCGTACTGCTGCCAGAGCACTTCCGTGATGTCGCTGACCGCCGTCTTGCTCAGCAGCTTGTTTCCCCCGGCATCGGTGAACGCCGCCTCGCTGTCGCGGGTCGAAAGGCCGCGGGCGAACATCTCCGTGGCCAACTGCTCCAGTTGCTGACTGCGGCCGCTCACGTGCTGGCGGACCTTCGACTCGAACGGCTCACCCCCCGTATCCGACACCTGCGGCACGGCGAAGGGGATCTGGCCCTCGGCGCTGTCGAGGCGGCCGGTGCGATAGCCGTTGCGGTAGCCTTTCACCGCCCCGCCGGCTTCACGCTGATAGAAACCGCGGCCAAGGAACTGGCCAACTTCCCGTTCCAAAGCTTCTTCGATGATCCGTTGCACGCCCAGGCGGATCAGCTCCGACCGGGCATCGCCGGCCCAGCCGTTGTCGAGAAGTTCACGAATTTGCTGGTCGGTCTGCACGGACGCGGGTAATCTCTTGCTCACGGGGTCTCCTTGCTTTGTCACCAGCAACAAGGATGTACCCCGTCTCTTTTTCCAGCAAGCTTAGGACTTCACCGGCAACTGCGGGCATGATGACAGGACTATTCGCTTGGCCATCCATCATATGGCTTTTACGTAATTCTCGCGCACCAGGTCCAGTAGCCCTCTGCTTGGGGGGTGCGTGTGTGGGGCCTGCTATTTGGAGAAAAGCGGGACGACCACCATTGTCAGAAAATTGCGATTTATACCCGCGGGGCGGGCGGTTTTGGGGCCGGAAGTTCTACGGTATTGCTACGGTGTGAGTACGGTGTAACCCGGCAGCATGCCGAATGGGGATTGTGAGCGTCCCATCATGGCTCGCGGCGTGTGCGGTTTGACGTAATTCCGGCAGGCCGGGTTGAGCGGCCCCGCTTACGGGGCACATTCTTGGAGCCTGCGATTTAAGTGGAATCCGTATCATTGTCGATTACACCACGCTGTGCTCGTCAGCCTTGGGCAGCTCGATCCAAAAGCAGTCGCCGCCGCGGTCGGATTGGGCGACTCCGGCGGTTCCTCCCAAACGCTCGATGGCGTGGCGGGCAAGGGCCAGGCCGCTGGTTAGATCGGTTGTGCCGTTGCCAGCTGGCTGCTGGCGAGTGGGGAGGGATGGTGCGGCGGCTTCGTTCTCGATAAACAGGCGCACGTGGCCGCCCCGCTCCCTGGCGTGGACGTGAATCCGTGCATGGGCGGCTGGGCCGGCGCTGGTCATGGCGTGAGTCAGCAGGTTGAGAATCGCATACTGCAGTGTCAGCGGATGGGCCCGGACCCACCCCAGCGGCTCGCGCACGACGAAGCGCGCCTTGCCGTAGGTGGGATCGCGCTCGAGACGGCCCATCAGCTCATAGACCACGAGCACCAGGCTGACCCGCTCGAGCTTCAGCTCGTGGCGACTCAGACGGCTGTATTCCAGCAGGTCTTCCACCTGCCGCTCCATGCGGGCCGCGGCCCCGACGATTCGCAGCGCCTGTGACTTCCCCTCCTCGTCGAGCGCCTGCTCCTGAGTGGTCAGGAGATCCCTGGCCATGGTCTGGAGCGATCGCAGGGGGAGGCGCAGATCGTGGCTCACTGTGAATGAAAAGGCCTGGAGCTCGTCGTTCGCCTCCTCCAGCATTGCCGTGCGCTCAGTCACGCGGCGCTCGAGCATCTCATTGAATCGCTTGAGTTCCGTTTCCCAGCGCTTGCGCTCGCGAATGTCGGCATAGACCCGAACATTGCCGACGATATTGCCTCGCAGGTCCCTCAGTGGGGCCGCCCACAGCGCGACCTCCACACTGCCTCCGTCGGCCCGGACCCCAACCAACTCCATCGCTTCGATTTGTTTGCCCTTCGCGAGTGCGGCATTGTTCTCATCGAAGAACTTGAGGCGATCTTCCGGCACGGCCGGCAGGCGCTTGCCCACGACCTCAACGCTTTTCCATCCGAATAGATGCTCGGCGGCCTCGTTCCAGCTGATCACCTTTCCGGATGGATCCAGCGTCACAATCGCCAGCGGCGAATTCTCGATCACGGTCGCGAGGGTCTGATTGACCTGTTGCAGCGCCTCTTGCGCCCGCCTGCGCTCGGTCACATCCCGCAACACCACCAGAAACCCCGATGAAGATTCCTCTCCCGGACCCAGCGCGCTCAGATGCACGTGTGCCCAGAATTCCGTTGCATCCTGACGGACGCGCATCGCTTCGGTCTCGATCCATCCCTCCATCCGCGCTCGAGCCAGTTCCTGCTCCGGCACATTCGCCGCGACATCCCGCTCGCGATAGAACACCTTCAGAGGCCGGCCGAGAATCTCCTCTTCGCGCCAGTCCAGGATCTGCTGCGCCCCTCGGTTCCAACTGGTCACGTTGCCCGCATCGTCCAGTGTAAAGATCGCATAATCCCGCGCTCGCTCGACGAGGAGCGCCAGCTGCTGCTCGCTCTCCATTCTCGCCGCCTCGGTCTCGCGAAACGCCGTCACCGTTCTTCGAATCAGGACGTAAACCAGCGCGGCGGTAACGACGATGAAAATCCACCCCTTGATCGTCTGGAGATACAGCGTCTCGATTGTTTGCGCGGATGCGATCCTCTCCAGCGCCAGATCGGAAAAGAGAATCCAGACCGCCCCGAACAGTGCGTAGACCAAAGCCACGCGCAGCGCCGCCCGCCGCGGGGGACGGAGCACGAATCGAGGAGCCCGATTCGTCCTGGAGGAAGGCATCGGCCTTTAGCTTGCGGACTTCAGCGCGATCTTACGGCCGTTTTCGATCCACAACCCCTGCGTCCGGAACTTCTCGTAACGCCGCTCTAGCAGGTTCTCCATCTTGCAACGCTTCAGATCGCGCAGCGTCTTGGCAACGTATTGTTCAAGATTGTGAGCGGCGGAGTGTGGATCGCGATGAGCCCCGCCGAGCGGCTCGGAAATGACGGTATCGATCACCTCCAACTGCTTCAGGTCCCGGCTGGTCAACTTCAGCGAAGCCGCCAGCTGTGCCGCCCCCTCATTCCCCTTAAAGAGGATCGCCGAGCAGGCCTCCGGGCTGATCACCGAATACCACGCAAATTCCATCATTGCCACGCGGTCAGCCACGCCTATTCCCAGCGCCCCTCCCGAACCGCCTTCGCCGCAGACGACGCTCACGATCGGCGTCCTCAGCCGGCTCATCTCAAACAGGTTTCGCGCGATCGATTCCGCCTGCCCGCGCTCCTCCGCGCCGATGCCCGGATAAGCCCCCGGCGTATCGATAAACGTCACCACCGGCAGCTCAAACTTCTCCGCCAGCTTCATGCAGCGAAGCGCCTTGCGATAGCCCTCGGGATGCGCCAGTCCGAAATAGCACTGAAGCTTTTCCTTGGTATCCCGCCCTTTATGATGCCCGATCAGCATGACCTTGTGCCCGCCGAGGCGCGCCAGGCCGCATTTGATGGCCGGATCGTCCCCAAAATGGCGGTCGCCATGCAACTCCCGGAACTCCGGACAGATCATCTCGACGTAGTCCTTAAAGAGCGGCCGCATCGGATGCCGTGCCACCTGGACGACCTCCCACGCCGAAAGGTTGTCATAAGTCTTGCGCAGCAGGGAGGTATAGTTGGCCCGGAGCTGGCGAAGCTCCTTGGTGTAATCGATGCCTTTCGATGTTTGGAGCGCCTCCAGTTCCTGGATCTGCTCCTCCAGGCGCGAAAGGGGCCTTTCAAACTCCGCAACGTGTCTGGACACCGGCTGTCGATTGGGTTCGACTGGGCTTTGCGTACTAAAGGGTGTGTTCTTTGTTGATGCCGCGGGCGCAGTAGCCTGTGCCATAGATCCTCCGACCGGGAGTCGCTTGGGCGCCCGGCCGCCTTCCACTTGAACCATCCCCACATCCCGCACAACGCCAAGCCGCTTCCGTCGGGACCCCACTAAAGTAGCTGAGGGGTTCATAAGCATCAAGGTTGCATTCCTTCCGTCACAGGCCGTCGAGGCCGCTATTACCGGAGCTTGTGCCGCTATTCCGATTTATCGGACCTATGCGGGCACCGGCTTGAGGTTGATTTACCCAGCCATGCGCAAATACTGCGCCTTTCTCCATTTAAGCTCTGAACACGATCCAAATGCCCCGGAAACACGCTCCGCATCTAATGGTGAGAAGCTGAATCACGGTCGCAGGAAGATTGTTTCCCGCTGAGCTCGATCTGTTGGGAAATCTCGCGCATTTGATTGAGCGAAACCGGGAATATTTTGGCCGTTCCCGGCAACTGAAAGTGCATCTACTTTTCGACGGACAAGACCGAAGTGATGCAGGACGTTGGGCCGTATCTAATATCTTTTGTCGATTGGGAGGAGCAGACATGACGTCGCTGACAACGGGTGGTCTGGTAGAGTTTCGTTTTTACCGTCCCAAAGCAAACGGTGCCTTTGTGGCGGGGGATTTCAACCATTGGTCCAAAACCGCAACGCCGATGAGGCGATCCCGCGACGGTTGGTGGATAACGCAGATCCCGCTGCCGGTGGGTGAGTATCGCTTCCGCTACATCGCCGACGGTCGCTGGTATACGGATTTTGCGTCCCACGGCGTCGAGCATTCGGATGGCGGCTGGAACAGCGTGCTGGTGGTCCCCAAGCGCCGGCCCCCGCGCCGCCCGGTTCCGTCCGTTGAGATCAAAGCGGAGCTTTCGATCTACGAGGCCCACGAAATCCAGAGCGATCCAATCCTCTCGGAAGCCACTGGCTGATTGCCCGCAGTGCCTGCTCAGATCCGGAAGATCGCCCCCATCTTCTTCCCCAGGAGCGAGTTGGCCGACAGAATCGTCAATCCCAGCAGCACCATGGCCCAAACACCCAGCGCCGCTTGCAATGTAAGGCCCATCCCCCAGCCGCTCGCTCAATTCCCAGATGGCCTTGGTGATCGGGTAGTAGTCCATCCGCTGCGCCAGAATCAGCGAGTCGCTGACCTCCAGCATGGCAAAGGCAAACGCCAGCAGCGCCTCCCGCGATCAGGTTCGCCAGGATCAATGGCACGGTGATCCTTCCCAGCACCCGCCAGCGTGATGCGCCAAGGTTTGCCGCCGCCAGTTCAAGGTCCTGAGGCGTCTGCTCCAAGCCCGCCACGGCGCTCCGCACCACATACGGCAACCGCCTTGCCGCATACGCCGCGATTAGGAACACCACCGGCCACTGCTGCACGTCCAGCCACCACGGCGTCTCCTTCCCGAATCGTTGCTTAAGTCCAACGCTGATTGACAGATAGCCAAACGCCAGCACCAGCCCCGGCACGGCCAGCGGTAGCATCGACAGCGAATCCAGAAGCCCTCGTCCCGGAACCTTCGACCGCACCACGATGATCGCCACGCCCAGTCCCACGATGATCCCAAAAAGCGTCGCGATCCCCGCGTAATACACGCTGTTCCCGACGCTGGGCATCGCCAGGGGATCGCGCAACGCATCCAGGTAGTGTGAGGCCGTGAAATGCCTCGGAATCACCGCCTTGTACCACGCTCCCGTCGCGCTCAGGCTGGTCAGGATCACCGCGATATGCGGCAGGAGCGCCAGCGCCGCCACGCCGGCAAACCCGCCCGTGACCAGCCAACCCTTCCATCCCTTGAGCCGATGACTCGCAGATGCGGTCGACGCCTTGACCGTGCTCGCTTCGAACCCGCGTCCAAAGACGGCCTTGCCGATCAGGTAAAGCGCTGCCGATGCCACCAGCATCACCACGACCAGCGCAAACGGCATCGGGTTGTCCGAAACCTCCGTAATCTGCCAAAACACCTGCACCGGCGTGACCGTGTTCAGATCGAACATCAACGGCGTGCCCAGTTCCGTAAAGCTCCAGATCAGAACCAGCGTGCATCCCGCAAAGAGCCCCGGCCGCAACAGCGGCAGCGTGATCTTCCGAAACACCGTCCACCGCGATGCCCCCATGTTGGATGCCGCCATCTCCATCGCCGGATCCATGTTCGCCAGCGCCGCCTGGATGTTCAGCAGCATGATCGGATAGAGCCCCAGCGCCTCCACCACGATCACGCCCAGGAAGCGCAGCTTCCCCAGCCAGTCGATCCCCAGCGGCAGAGGACCGACGAACGTGCTTGCGATCACCGTCAACGGACCGAACCGCGCCAGGATCTCCCGCATCCCGATCGCCCCCACGAAAGGCGGCAGAATCAGCGGCACCAGCACCAGCCCCGAGAACACCGCCCTCCCCGGAAACTCATATCGAACCGACCACACCGCCAGCGGCAGGGCGATGACCAGGCACAAAAACGTCACCGCCACCGCCAGCATCAGAGAATTTAAAAGCCCCTGCACCAGCACCGGATCGCGAAATACCAGCCCGAAATACTCCGTCGTGAAATGCCCATGGCTGGCAAACGCCATCCCCACCACCTGCACGATCGGCCAGATCAGAAAGACCGCGAAGAACAGGAACAGCGCCGCCGCCAGCAGCCAATGTGATGTCTTTGCTCTCAACTCGACTACCCTCAGTAACGGGCGGTCGCCTGGCCAGACAATTCCCGTCTGGCCGAATGCGCTGCAACCGCCTCCGCCTCTTTGCTCAGCCGCTGATAATGCTCATAGAACCGCCGGGCCAGACCGATCTGGTACTTTGCGCTCCATCCGGCCAGGTCTTGATTCTTGCTCGCCAGCTCTTTCCGCGTCTTGGCGGCGTTGGCCAGGTCCTCCATCGTGATCGGAACATCCGCCAGCTTGTCCAGCAACTCCTGCCGTTGTGCCGAATCCTTGATCGCCAGGATCCGCCGATAAGCGTGCTTCAGCGCATCGCGATTGTCGATCCATGCCACGCGCCACATCAGCCGCGCCTCGCCGAACAGTGCCATCCAGTCCCCGCGCTCATTGAATCCGGATGCTTCTTTGAACGGGTTGACCGGATCGGTCCACCCCGTCTGATCGGCGTACACGTCCCGCCGCACCGGCAGCCGCCGCAGCGAGCGCTCGGCCGGCCCGCCCGGCTGGCCGGCCTTCACGTTCCAAAGCCGCTGCCCCTCGCGACCGAGCAGAAACTCCACAAAGCGATTCGCCAGCACGTACCGCTCGCCCTTTACGCCATCGAGAATCCCCACCGGGTCCGGCGAAATCGCGGTCGCCCCCACGGGGGCCATGAAATGACAGCGATTCGATCCCACCTGCTCCTCGAGCACCCGCCCGTAAAAGTCGATCGCGAGCCCCGCCGCCGCGTCTCCATTGCCGACTTCGTTGGGAATCTCCGAGCTCGACGCCGTGAAATACCGTGCGTTCGCCGCGATCAGCATCAGCCGCGCCATGCCCTCCTTCCAGCCGCGTGCAATCGCCGCCTGATAATCCGGCCTCTTGGCCAGCTCAGTCTTGGATAGCCTCCTGGTCGCGGGATTCGAGGCGAAAAACCCCTCTTCCGCATCCGCCATCGCCCGCTGGAGCACCATCATGTACGTGATCGCGACGCTCCCCGAATGAGTTGGGTCCGCCAATGCGATCAGCCCGTTGAGCTTCGGATTTACCAAATCCGCCCACTGCCGCGGGGGAGCCAGCTTCAGCGAGTGATACAGATCCGAGTTGTACACGATCCCGAAGCTGCTCAGGCAAACGCCCACCCAGTAAGGCCGCTGATGCGCTCCCTCGCTCGGCGAATAATCATACAGCCGCACCCCGGCCAGCATCGGCGATGGAAACGCCGCTTCAAGCAGCCCCGGTTCCAGCGCCATCGGCTCAAGCACGTTCGCCTGCTGCTTCAACTCCACGTTAAAGAAGTAGTCCCCGCCGCCCCACGCGACATCGATTTCCGGCTCGAAGTTTGCCGGCAGATGTCCCGTCTTATCCCGCGCCGCGCGATAAGTCGTCTCGAGCTGCCGCAGAATGTCGTTCGTCCCGCCCGGCACGCGATAATCCAGCACGACGTTCTCGTCGAACTTCTGCCGGTACCACGCCGAGAACGCCCGCCCGAATTCCTCGCGAATGTCCTGATTGTGCGGCGTGATCACCACCAGCCGTGTTGTCCCCCTGGGCGCTCGTGCATGATGCGACACCGCGCCCCGCATCGCATAAGGCAACACGAGCACGATCCCCACGAGAATGATCCAGATGACCGACCGCATCCCGATCTCCCGCTGTCTGGCTCTCTCCGAGCCTAATCCGTGCGCGGCAGCACCACCGCATCCTCAATCCGAAACTCCACCGAAATCTCCTGCGGCACCTCTGCCAGCGCCGGGCGCTCATCAGCCTCACCCGCTCGCTCCCCACTCGCAGCACGTGCTCGCTCGACTCTCCCAGGAACGTCGTCTCCAGCACTTTCCCCGCCACGCGATTGGTCCCCGGCGCCTGCCCATTGTGCGCGATCCGCATCATCTCCGGCCGCACGCTCACGACAACCTCATCGCCGCTCGGACGCAGGCCCCGGCTGCGCCCGATGATCTCCCCCGCGCCGGTCTCCACGTGAATCTGCTCGCCATCGACCGCCTTGATCTTCCCCCGGATCAGGTTCGTATGCCCCACAAACCCCGCGACGAAGCTGGTCTGCGGGTTGTGATACAGTTCCGCCGGCGTCCCCGCCTGTTCCAGTCTTCCGCCGTTGAGCACCGCGATGCGGTCGGCCACGCTCAGCGCCTCGCGCTGATCATGCGTCACGTAAATCGTCGTGAAGCCCCCCTCCTTGCAGATCCGCCTGATCTCCGAGCGCATCTCATGCCGCAGCTTCGCATCGAGGTTGGAAAGCGGCTCATCCAGCAGCAGGCATGCCGGCTTCACCGCCATCGCCCGGGCCAAAGCCACGCGCTGCTGCTGCCCGCCGGATAGCTGGTTGGGCTTGCGATCGGCGTACGCTTCCATGCGGACGATGCCCAGCACCTCCGCCACCCGCCGCTTCTGCTGGTCCTTGCTCGCCCCGCGCACGGCCAGCCCGAACGCCACGTTCTGCCCCACCGTCATGTGCGGCCAGAGCGCATAGCTCTGAAAGCACATCACCGCATGCCGCTTCTCCGTCCCCAGCGCCGTCACGTCTTCGCCGTTAAAGAGAATCCTCCCCTCCGTCGGCTCGTGCAGTCCCGCGATCAGCCGCAGCAGCGTGCTCTTGCCGCAACCGCTCGGCCCCAGCAGAAAATACAACTCCCCCGCCTCGATCGCCAGGTCGATCCGATCGAGCGCCAGCGTCGCATCGAAGCGCTTGCTGATCCGTTGGAGCCTGATTGCGGTCATGAACGCGCCGATCCTACCGGCCCGCCCCCAAAATATCCTCCCGCCGCCCCGGCTACGCCAGCCGCCTTAGCGCAAACTGAACATGGTTCTGCGTCTCGGTTCACAAACCCGCCTGCTGCGCATTGATCCGGCCTGCCGCGTGCCTGCGCCTCCAATTCCTCGTCGCTCGCGGAGTTGCGCCCTTTCGGGAGCAAGCTTCGACGAATGCCAGAGACATCAAAGTGAAGGGCATGCTTCACTTCGATGAGCCTGCCCACTCAACCGCATTCAGGCCTGACCTGCTTAGCGGTTTTGGGCCTTCTCAACGGGTTTCACGTTGAGACCTGGTCGGCGTGGGTTTCGGTCAGTTCCGCCACACGGTGTACCAGTTGCCCTCAATAGGCTTGAAGAAATCACGTCCATTCCTCTCGGCCGGCAGCGGCTCAGTGCTGTACGCCAGGCCGTTCGCATCCAGCGGATGGCCGTAATCACAGAAGAAGAGAAATCCGTGCGGCAGCCGCTCAAGGCCCCCCGTTTGGAACGCACCCAATTGCGACGGCAGGGCGGGCAACGGCTTGGACGGGTCTGTTGCCATCGCCTGTTTGGCATACGCTTCCAAAGCCGGTCTCGATCGTGCAAACCGCGCGTCAAATGAGTAATACCCGCCGACGAAGCGATGCGCATAAAAAAGCACCACCGAGCCGCCTGCGACGAGCAGCACGGTCGCAGCCAACAGAGCGTACAGAAACTGCCGACGAGTCATTCTTAGTCGCATAACTGCTGTTCAACGGCGAAATCCGAAGGGGCCGCACATCGAGCTAGGCTTTTCGCGCCTCCGGATCGGGAGCCGCAACCATGTACGGTCCATTGGATCGATTCCCCTGCCCCCGTCAATCTGGAATCTGCGGAATCAGCGTCCATCTGCGGATGGCAAAGCGCCAAAAGCTATCCGCTCTCAGCGATCCGCCGGGGCATATCCCTGTCTGTCGATGTCGATCCGTGGCTGAGACTCTTGTGCATTGGCTCTTCGTACCCGCGGTGGCCAAGCCGTTTACGGCGATGTGCTGCAAGCCCCAATGGGCACCATGAACGCTTCGGCTACGCCTTGCGACGCCCTGCGTTGAACGCTGCCCTACAGCCAGGGGCACGGCCCATCTCACCCAGGCAACACGACCCCAAGGCCGTTTGCAAAACATCCCGACAGAGGACATACCGCTCCCATGTTGCGCCGAAATCGACTCCCGACTCACACCGTACTCTCACCGTAGTAGTACCGTTACCTCCCCACCCGGCCGCCGACCCGGTTTTTGCCCGTCCTGACGACCTGGTGGTCCGAACATGACAATTTGTCGTAGCGGCAATGCGGCCCCAAAGTGCCCTTGGAAACTCACTGCCGCAACCCGGTCTTCGCCCCAATCCAATGCACCAATTCGCGGATCGGGCAGTTTCCAGCGATCATCGCACCGGCCCCTGCACCCGCCGCTTTGTACCGCCCCGCATCCATTGGGCTTGCCGCCGGTATCCGACTAGAGTTTTCCGATGCCCGCAAGCAATTCAGAAAGGTCTGCGTGCCGCCTTCACGGCTTCCAATTCCGACTGAAGCGCGACAAACCTGTGCTATACCCTTGTCCTCACTGCGGGCGCAAGCTACCCTTTCAATTGCTTGTGCCCATCTTTAGGCTCAGACGCCTTACCTGTTCTTACCGAACAGGCCTGAAATGGAGGAGAGATGCGGGGACGTTAAGTGCGAACGTTGGCATTGGTATCTGTTTTGACAGGGCTCTGCCTGGCGACGGAAACCGATGCTGCGGGCATTCCGTCACTCTTCAATACAGGCGTAACGGATACAGGCGCGGTGCTTCCCGATACCTCGATCGACAGCCATTACCAGTTGATCGCCGCTCCGACGGGAACGGGCCTGGGTCCGGACACTTTCGTTGCTGATTCCTCTAAACAGCCTCTCTCCACCGGCGATTGGCTGCCGAATGACCTTGTGTCGAAATGGATTGCTCCACAGGCCGATCAGAGCACGTTTCTCGATTCGGCAGGCGTGGCTGGAACGTACATTTATCGAACCACTTTCGATCTGACTGGCTTCAACGCCAACACAGCCACGATCTCCGGCGAGTGGGCCACCGATAACACAGGGACGGACATCCTTATCAACGGCGTCAGCACCGGAATCACCAACAGCACCCAGTTCAGCGCCTTCTCCGCATTCGAGATCAATAGCGGCTTTGTCAGCGGGATCAATACGCTCGATTTCTTTGTAGACAACCTCACACTCCCCCCGTACCTCGGCGACATCAACCCAAGCGGACTCCGTCTCGAAATGGTGGGCACTGCAACTGTACCTGAGCCAACTGGACTCGCCATTGCAGCGTTGGGGATGCTCATGTTGCCGGGCATCGGCCGACGGAGATCCTGACTGCGAAACACGGGGGTTGAGCCGGGGCCGCCCATCGATTTAGCCTCTTCTCGGTCCGGATCGGGAGCCGGAACAATGCGCGAACCATTTGATCGATCCGGCCATGCTCAGCGATCCTCGCCGATCGCAGCCCATCCAAGGGAAAGTTCGGCCCATGAGTGAAGATGAGATCCGCCATTACCTGGAGATCGGGGCGTCGTTCATCCGCCAAGCCGATGCCTACTTAAGGGAATCCCAGGTCCTCGACTGCATCGCCCGGCACGGTGAGGCGCATTTCCATGGCAGTTACAAGCTCCGCACCATGGCCTGGCATGAGCTTGACCTGTTCGTTGGATTCCGTTCGCTGACGATGGACAACGTCTATGGCTTCTTCAATGACATCGTGCGGACGGTCAAGCCGGCAGAAATCTTTGCCCTCGACCAGATCCAGCACGAGCGAAGGCGCGGACCGGAGAATTGCTTCAAGCTGGAGCTGACCACCAGGCCCTATACCAAACCCCAGGGCGGCTGGAAGCTCGACTTCGGCTGCATCGACGAGAGCGCCTGGCCCGCCAACCGCGCCCACAGCGACCGGGTGCTCGCCACGCTGGACGACCCCAAGCGCGCCAAAATCATCAAGATCAAGTCGGCCCTCTGGCACACCGAGCGCTATCGCAGCGCCACCTGGAAACCCCACGACCCGCCCAGGTCCTACGCCGGCGCGGATATCTGGGAGGCGGTGGAGCAATGCGGCATCGACGATCCGCAGGAGTTCCTCGACTGGATCGACAAGCATGGCTGATTCGGGGATGAGACAGGGCGCGCATATCGCTTTAGCCTTTTCTCGCTCCGGATCAAGAGCCGGAACGATGTGCGACCCATTGGAAATTCCTAGGGAGGGATCGGCAAGGTCCAGCGTCTCAAGAGGCTCATGGGTCACCCAATTCCGCCACGGTCGGTGAGGGTGAGAAGGAGCAGCATCGATAAGACGACCACCACAAACAGCGCGATTTCAAATCGCTTCCAACGACGCTCACGCTCTATTTCGGCAACGTCATCGATTAGATGGCGTGAGAGCATTGCCATTCGGCACATGTTGCCGTCGGCGATGTAAACCAGCTTCTGTGCCGCAAGATCGTTGACCAGTGGGTCCAAGGTTGCTGCCGAGAGACCGCAACTCTCCCCGATCTTCCGCCAGTCCATTAGAGGCAGAACCTTTGAAAGGCCATCCGTGTGGGGCAATGTTTCATCTACCTCGCGGGCGCAGATTAAGAACCGCCGTTGCTCCTTGGTCAAGCCGTTCCATTGGTCGAGAAGCCGCTTTCGCTGCAATCCCCGATATTGCGCCCGACGGGTTGTCAGCCCGCATTCAGGACAGCGTTCGGGCGTAGCGCGAAGGTCATATCCGCAGCGACGGCACAAGCCATCCGCGTGCTTTGTATGATCTCGAACGAAGAGCATCCAGATCAGGGGATACAGCGCCGATACCACTGCAACCCATCTCAAGAGCCGGAGCGTTTGGACGGGAGCGGGCGTGGTTGGCCGGCAGGCGGATCGAGAGATACACACAGATCAGGCAGACAAGTGCCAAGACGATTGCCAGAGTGTTGAGTAGCCACCGGCTCACGCGGCTCATTGTACCCGTCTCAGCCTCTGCTCAACCTCTCAGGGTCGTGCGGTCGGGATAGGTATCCCCTTGTGCTGGCAGTACCAGATGAAATTCTGATCCTTCCGCCAATCGGGCTTGAGGACCAGTTTCCCCGCATTGTCCTCGGTAATAAAAAAGGGTGACAGCAGTGTGCAACTATCCGGAAGACCATGCGTCGCGTTCGTCCTCCGGATGTAGGTGGCGACATCCTCAAGCATCCGCTGTGCGAGCTTCGGGTCCTGCTTTGCCCACACCGTGGCATATACGTAAAACCCCGAACACATCAGATCCGAGTTGTTGGAACTGGGGAGGGGATACGTAGCACAGGTGTGCCACTCCGGCTTGAGTACCGACGACTTTGACGCCAGCCTGAGCAGAATGCTTCGCGCTGGCTCACCCATGCGGTGGTATTTCAGCGGAATCCCGAAAAACCGATATCGAAGATCGCCGGTGTCCAGTCGGATGTCTGCCGAGGTGATGGGACCAACCGTGATGAGACGCCGGACGAGGGCCGCAACCGCCATGAGCAGCAGGATCAACAGGATTGTCCGCCGCCAACGGAACCCCCTGCGGGGCTCGGTCGAGTAGTCGAGGGTGTTGGTGGGCTGGTGCATCGGCAACCGACAATCTCGACGCAATTCTACCAACCGGATTCCAAAGCCGTTTATATTCTCGCCAACGCCCGCAAAAACTCGGCGGGCGGTAGGTAGCCGTGAGCCTCGATGTAATGCACGATCAGATTTGGGGCCGCGAAGGCTGTGCCGCATTCATCCTTCACCCAGATTTCTGCGGACCCCAAGAAATGCTCTCGTCCACCCCAGCGAATCACAACGCGCCCATCTGCGTTCTGTGGCTTGTTGCAGAGATTGCAGATGTGAAAACCACGCATCCTGTTCTTGGGCTGAGTGATCGCAAGTGTCCGTAGCGTTTCGACCAGTTCTGCGGCAACCTTCCCCTGCGTGTATGGATGATTTACATCCAGCCAGCCGATATTGAGTGCCGCCGGTGACCGCCGGATGTAGCAGTAGGGGCTGAGGTCGGGGAAATATGCCATGTGTTCGAAGATCTAAAGGGCCAATCCAAATGCGGCAAGGGAGGAGCGACACATCGCAGGCATGTCGAGCGCACCCTTGCCTACACGAAAATCGCCCAAAACACCGCACCGAGCGTGATGGCGGGCAGAAGAATCGCGGCGACCACGTATAGAGCAGATTCCAGCCGCCCTGCCGTACGTGCAATTACCGCCCTCAGTCGTATGCCAAAGAAGAGAATCAATGCATTGAGCGTAATTGCCTCGAATGCGAATGCCACGCCGTGCAGGTCATCAAGCAGATCAAAAGACGCGATGAACAGGAGTACATTCCCAATGAACCATACAAGGGTGAACCGCCTCGCGGCCCACCAGCCGATCCTCGCTTTGAGGCGGTCGCGTGATGACTCATAGTCGAGTATTCGCGATTGGACAGCCTGCTCCTCACGCCCCACACCCGCCATTGCGTATTCAGGAGATCGCTGGGGCATCGCACGCAAGTCATCGCCCCAGATCTTCAACAGCGGCCACAGCGGAACCGCCAGAAACAGCAGCGTGACCTTCCAGTACACGATGTCCCACTGGAAGTTGGAACCGAGCGGGGTGATCGCCAATTCCCCGTCAGCAGAAGCGACGTGCCAGCCCCACTGAACGGCATTTTCAATTCCGCCGTTGGGTCCCCGAGTACCGAAACTCAATTCCCACTGCTGAGGTGACGCGTAGCTCTGGACGCACAGCACCACGGCTGCTGCCGCAAGCACCAAGCAGAGAGAGTTGATGAAAAATGCGCGTCCGGGACATCACCTACGGAGCCTCGTATCACTTTGATCGGAGCGCCAAGGAAGCGCCCAGAACCGAGAAGGGGGACACCGCAAGGGACCAGGTTCAGTCCCCGCAAACCGAAAGTATAAACGCTTCCCGTCGCGATATCGTTCACGACTTCGCGCCCGCATGTCTTCAGCCCCGAAATGCCCTCCCGACTTGGGACATCAAGCCATTTGTGCCGTAGCCAATCCGAACGTCATCTGACCAAGTTTACACGCGACTGACACGCGGCTCACACGCTGACTGCACTATCTTGCGACACCGCCAAAATGACATGCCAACCCAACGCGCAGCAGTTCCCGGCCACTCCCCTTAAACCATCGCGCTGTCATTCCAAATCCTGCATCACGGATCCGGCATCGGCGAATCCCACCCCTTCACCCCAGAGACGCCCAGCGGCTCACCACCCGCCATCGCATGACCCCCGCATTCGCGGTCAAAGGCTTCTCCAGCCCCGCATCCATTGGGCTTATGGTGCGTCTCCGACTACAATTCCCCGCCGCCCCCGGAGTTGCGCCTGGCGGAAGCAACGCTCGATGTCTCATAACGGCCACTGACCTTAAAAACGCATGTTTGACGCCCTAACCGACAAGTTCACAGGCATTTTCCGCTCCCTTTCCGGCCGCGGCCGCATCTCCGAAGAAAACATCCGCGAGTCCATGCGCGAAGTCCGCACCGCGCTGCTCGAAGCGGATGTGAATTTCCAGGTTGTCAAGGAGTTCACCGACAAGGTCGTCGAGACCGCCATCGGCCAGCACGTCATCAACTCGCTCCAGCCGGGCCAGTTGATGGTGAAGATCGTCTATGACCAGCTCGTTGACCTGCTCGGCCCCGTCGATACCCGCATCTACTTCGTCCAGCCCGGCCCCACGATCATCATGATGGCCGGCCTGCAGGGCTCCGGCAAAACCACCACCTGCGGCAAGCTCGCGATGTACCTGCTTGCCAAGGGACATCAACCGCTGCTCGCCGCCGTGGACCTCCAGCGTCCCGCCGCCGTCGAGCAGCTCCGTGTCATCGGCGAGCAGGTCGGCGTTCCCGTTTACACCGACCCCTCCAAGGTCGCCCCCCACGGCCAGGTCGCCCGCGGCGCCGCCACCGCCGTCGCCCGCGCCGCGGTCAACGAAGCGAAGAAAACCGGCCGCGACGTCGTCATCCTCGACACCGCCGGACGCCTCGCGATCGACCAGGAGCTCATGAACGAGCTGAAGGAGATCAACTCCCAGCTCAAGCCCCACCAGATCTACCTTGTCCTGGACTCCATGACCGGCCAGGATGCCGTCAATAGCGCCAAGACCTTCAACGAGCAGCTCGAGCTCGATGGCCTGATCCTCACCAAGCTCGATTCCGACACCCGCGGCGGCGCGCTGCTCAGCGCCAAGTACGTCACCGGCAAACCCGTCAAGTTCCTCGGCGTCGGCGAGAAACTCGACCGCCTCGAGGAGTTCCGCCCCGAAGGCATGGCCCAGCGCATCCTCGGCATGGGCGACATCGTCGGCCTCGTCTCGGAGGCCATGGAGAAGTTCGACCAGGAGGAAACCGCCAAGCTCCAGGAAAAGATGGAGAAGGGCACCTTCACCATGGACGACTTCATGGCCCAGATGACGCAGATCAAGAAGCTCGGTCCCATGGGCAAGGTCATGGGCATGATCCCCGGCATGAGCGAGCTGACCAAGCAGGTCAACATGGGCGAGGGCGACGTCGAAAAGCAGATGTCCCGCATGCGGGCCATCTACGACTCGATGAACAAGAAAGAGCGTAAGACCCCCGACCTGATCGACGGCCAGCGCCGAAGGCGCATCGCCACCGGCGCCGGCGTCCAGCTCGCCGAAGTCGGCCAGTTCATCAAGCAGTTCGAAATGTCCCGCGACATGATGCGTGCGGTAGGGGGGATGGGCATGATGGGACGCCTCAAGCTCATGCGCGCCCTCTCCAGCGGCGGCCTCGCCGGCCTGGGCGCCCCCGGCGGCCCCATGCTCCGAACCAAGAAGTCAGGCTGGATGGCCCCCAAGGACCGCAACAAGAAAAGGAAGCGGCGGTAGCGTGCGACCGGTATAATCTGCATAGCGATGACGACGATTTCGATTCATCTCGACGATCAACTCCTTGCCCGGCGCACGAATTGGCTACGGCAAGCAACATGACCGTCGAAGAAATGGTCGAACGCCTTCTCCGCGTCGTGGCGCAGGCTCCGCCAAAGCCAGACGAGCTGGGGCCGATGACGCGCGCCTTGTCCGGCGTCGCTCCCGCCATGACCGATGCGCAGGTCGAGCAGGTACTGGATGAAGAACGGCTGCGCAAACACGGCGGCGGATGATCGTCCCCTTCGACACCAATATCCTTCTCGATGTGCTTCAGAATCGACAGCCGCACTATGGCCCTGCATCGCGCGCATGGGATCTCGTTGAACGGCACGTGTTGGCTGGATATGTCTCGGCGATCAGCTTCAACAACGTGTTCTATATCCTTCGAAAACAGCTCGGATCAGCTGCGGCTCTCGATGCGGTGAAGCAGATTCGCGCATTGTTTAAGTGCGTCACGCTTGACGAGCAATTGCTTGACCAGGCACTGGCCACATGCACGATAGATCTTGAGGACGCTATTCAGGCCGCTGCCGCCGATCGGGTTACGGCGGAGTACATCGTCACGCGGAATGTCAAAGATTTCGCCTCGCTCAAGATCCGTGCTGTAAACGCCGGTGAACTGATGGCTTCAATTGGAGCGTGAGAATTGTTCAGGTGACCCCCATGGAACGTAACGAACCAAATCAAACCCCCGTCACATCCGCGCCGGCGCATCCGGCGTCTGTTCCACCCCTTCGCACACCTGATGTCCCAGCGCATGCACCGTGTCGGTAAGGTCAGCCAATTCCTTCAAACTCCTGGCTTTCTCTACGCTCCCCAGTAGCGCCTGCAATCCCGCAAACCCATCGCTCGTCGAAAGTCCGTTTGTCTCCATGACCCGAATCGTCATCCGCACGCGCTCCGCCAGCCGCTCCCGGAAAAACTCCATGTGCCCCTCGGCGATCGCCCCGCGCGCAAACGCCGGCTCAAATTCATGAAACGCCGTGCACAGCTTCTGCATGAAGACGATCGCCATTCCCCGCGCTGCGTCGCCGCTGGAGAGCACACGCGCCCACTGCATCTCCTCATCGTGCCAATGCGGGTCCGCCGCCGTGCTGATGTAATTCATCATGCCCGCATGATAACCCATCGATCCCGCCGGCCGCGAGCCCAAACCGCGGATGAAAGCCCCCAATTCACCCGCTAAAATGCTCCAGTGTCTGTCGCTGCAACCCCATCCGCCGCCGTCGAGACCCCGCCCCGAACCTCTGCCCTACTCCGCGCCCAGAACGTCCACCGCTTCCTCGGCACCGGCGAAGCCCGCACTCTGATCCTCAAGGGCGTCTCTCTTGCCGTTCGTCGCGGCGAATACGTCTCGATCATCGGCGCCTCCGGCTCCGGCAAATCCAGTCTCCTCTATCTCCTCGGCGGCCTCGATCGCCCCGACCGCTTCGACGCCGCCGGCAAACCCATCGCTCCCGCCAGCGCCGTCTTCATTGAAGGCCAGGACACCACCCAGCTCAGCGACGCAGAGCTCGCCCAGCTGCGCAACCAGAAAATCGGTTTCGTCTTCCAGTTCCACTACCTGCTCAAGGAATTCACCGCCCAGGAAAACGTCGCCCTCCCCATGTTCAAGCTCGGACGCCTTACCCGATCCCAGTCCATGGATCGCGCCGCCCACCTGCTCAAGCGCCTCGGCCTCGCCTCAAAGCTGCGCCGCCGGGCCAATCGCCTCTCCGGCGGCGAGCAGCAGCGCGTCGCCGTCGCCCGGGCCCTGGCCAATGAACCCGAGGCGTTATTAGCGGACGAACCCACCGGCAACCTCGACCGCAAGAATGGTGAAGCCGTCGCTGAAATCTTCGATGAACTCGCGGCCGCCGGTCAGACCATCGTGATGGTCACCCACGAGTCTCATCTTGCCCGGCGTGCCGCCCGGATCATCACGATGGAGGACGGCTCCGTTGTTGCCGATACTCCCGATGGTGACGCTGGCGCCACCGCCTGACAACGGCCAGAGCAAACGTTATCGGAGCTGATTGACACCCTCGGAGGAATACATAACTTGGCCGCTTCCCCCATGCGAATCCTCATCTCCGGCGGCGCCGGTTTTCTCGCCTCGCACCTGACCGACCTGCTCCTCTCGCAGGGCCACGAGGTCGTCGGCGTCGATAACTTCATCACCGGCAAGCCCGCCAACATCGCCCACCTAAAGGGCCAGAAAAACTACGCCTTCATCGAGCACGATGTCATCGAGCCGCTGCAAATTGACGGCTCCATCGACCGCATCTACCACTTGGCCTCGCCCGCAAGCCCCATCGGCTACGTCAAGCACCAGCTCGCCACCCTCAAGGTCAACAGCCAGGGAACCTGGAATCTCCTCGAGCTGGCCCTCGCCAAGAACGCCCGCTTCCTCATGGCTTCCACCAGCGAGTGCTACGGCGATCCCGACGTCAACCCCCAGCCCGAAAGCTACTGGGGCAACGTCAACCCCATCGGCCTCCGCTCCATGTACGATGAAGCCAAGCGCTTCAGCGAAGCCTGCACCATGGCCTACTTCCGCGAGAAAAAAGCCGACACCCGCATCATCCGCATCTTCAACACCTACGGCCCGCGCATGGACCCCTACGATGGCCGCGTGGTCATCAGCTTCATCCGCCAGGCCTTGAACAACGAAGACCTCACCGTCTTCGGCGACGGCGGCCAGACCCGCTCTCTCTGCTACGTCACCGATCTTGTCCGCGGCATCAACCTCACCATGGAGGGCGACTTCCACGAGCCGGTCAACCTCGGCAACCCCGAAGAAGTCACCATCCTGCAGATCGCCCGCGAAATCATGGAGCTGATCCCCGGCACCAGGAGCAAGATCGTCCACCAGCCCATGCCCCCGGATGACCCGCGCGTCCGTTGCCCCGACATCACCCGCGCCAAGCAGATCCTCGGCTGGCAACCCCGCATCAGCCGCAAGGAAGGCCTCGCCAAGATGATCGAGTTCTACCGCGATCAGCTCATCAACAAGTGATGGCAGCCTCACTGCCGTCTTGACGCGCACCAGCTTCCAAGGCCGAAACCTCAGCGAACGAGGCTACTTCTCGCAACGCGCGTGGATTTCCTGCGCGGCTTGATCATCCGCCGCTTCTCAAGCCGAGTTTCTTTGGTTGCGATGGCCTTTTCCATTCGTGCAATGCGGCTTCGCACCCATGATGGGTGACAAACCCCGCCGGCGAGCATCTTGCCGCACTCGCTTCAGATAGCCGATGATCTTGTCTTGATGCGGCATCGCTCGATTATACACCCCGCAGGTTCTCGTAATCCTTGCAAATACCATCCCCGCGCCTAAAATCCTCCCGCCCTCGAAAAGCCGGGCAGGTAGCTCAGTTGGTAGAGCAATGGACTGAAAATCCATGTGTCGCCGGTTCAAATCCGGCCCTGCCCACTTCCGAAATCCCCGGCAAAACCGGGGTTTTTTCGTTGGACTGAGCGGATTTTTCCCCGCACTCCATTTGGACAGAATCAGACTCGGTTAGACCCACTTTCCCTGCAGATTGCAGCGCAGATGCAGCGCCGCCATCTTCGCGGGAAAACACCGGCAGCCCCGCAATCGCCCTCGCCAGATCCTCCTCCTGGGCGTGCGAATACACTTCTAGCGTCATCCTCGCCGACGAATGACCTGCAAGCACCTGTGCAGCCTTGGCGTCCCCAGCCCTCCGCACCAGATCAACGTAGGTATGCCGCACCGCGTAAAAATCCCGCACCTCACCAGCCGCATTGATCTCTGGAACCTGCGCCGCCACCAGATCACGCCGCCACATCTTCGCAAAGCTGCACTTATGGGGAAGCTCGAACACCGCAACCCCGGCCACCTTTCCCGCCAACCAAGCACGGAGCACCAACGCCAACCCCGGCTGGATCGGCTGACGCCGCACCTTCGCACCCTGCTTAAAGTTCCCGGGCACCACAGGCACTAAGACGAATGGCCGCTCACCATCCAGATGGAATGACGACGGCACAAGCGACCGATACAGCTCGGGCCGCAAACCAGTTCCCACATACAAACGATAAAACATCCCACGCTCAGTGCCCGGCATTCCGAATTCAACCTCGCCGCGATCCGCAGCCAGAATAACCCGCTCAAGCTCACCCGCAGAAAGCACACCACGAACCCGACGCCGGTCTAGCGCCTCGTTCCATTTGTGCAGCGCTGCCAACCGGTGGCGACTCGTTCGCCCCATGTCCTGCAACCACTTCGAAAACCCACGCACCGCCTTCACAGCATGATTGCACGTTGCCAACGACCAAGGCTCAGGATGCCTCCTATAAATCTCTGCCTTGACGGACGCCGCATCGACCTCACCGACCCGCTCCCAGCCACAGACGGTGCACAATAAATCAACCGCAAGCCGATGATAGCGCTCCACATGCTCCGCGGTGCCCCCCTTATTCGCCAGGTACTGCTTCCAATCCCCAAGATGGCGCCGCAACGGTACCGCCGCCCACCTCGCAAACTCCACCTCATCTGAGCCGATCACCCCATGTTTCGCACGGAAAACCTCACGCTCCTTTGACGCCTTGAGCGCCTTGGCATCCTCCTTCGTCGGAGCAGTCGCACTGCGGCGCTGACCGCACTCATCGGTCCACTGAACGACATACTTGCCGCCCCGCTTGTAAATGCCTGAATCCTTCCGGCTCATCGCGTCACCCCGACAGCAATCTTGCTACCATTCATCCACCGCATCAATTCATCCGCCGCAATACGCACGCGGCGCACACCATTATTCGCCCTCCGAAGGCGCCCGCTCTTAATCGCCCGATCGATCGTCTTCTCAGACAGCCCCGCTGCCTTCGCAGCCTCGCACTTCGTCAACCATTCACCCAAGACAACCTCCTTGTTACAAAGTCTCCCGGCATGATGCTACCAGTACCCGGATATTCAAGGCTCATTCCCAACAATCTTCGCTTCACGCGCCGGAACCATCCCCGCCGTCACCACCTGCCAGAACTTACCCGCCGCATCCGCCAACCGAATCCCGGCAACCTTCCGCGAATATCGCGTCCGTTCCGGTAAGACATCACGAAACTTCAAATCCAACACCTCCTCAAACTTCCGGAACGTCCGCCCGGAATGAATCAAACGCAATGCCTGCCAGCCGTACCGACGCCCAAACGCCAGGGCGCCAACCGCCGATTCCACGGTGTCGGCGTAACCCTCAAAGCTGTTCACGGCCCGCTTCACAATCTCCAAAAAACGCTCATCCGTAAGTTCATCCATCGTCTGCTCCTGTAATCACTGTGACCCATAGTGCCATAACGGCCGACACATCGCAACCGACAACAATCACGAACCACCACGCCGACCAACCGCCTCACGCACCCGATCCAACGACCCATGCAACTCAGCGAACTCGATCACGCTCGCCCTGGCTTGAACGTAACCACCGACAAACCTCGACAGCTCCGCCACGGGCATCGGGACGTCAAAGAGGAAGTCTCGAACCACCGCAACCTCACCGGTCCGCTCATCCACCACCTCTCTCGCCCGAAGCGCCACAGAACGACTCCCGCAGGCCGACACCACCTCGGCCACCGTCCGGACCAACCCGAGCTTCTCAACCTTTTCAACCACACCATCAACTGCCGACCCATCCACGGCGCCCTCCTCCGCCTCATCGCCCTCATCAGCCATCGACACGGACCCACCATCCCAAAACCCTCGCGACGGCTGGAACCGATGAACCCGCCGAGAAGAACAGGCCAACACCCAGGACGGGAAGCCGTGCGGAGGAACCTTCGTAAGATACGCGGTCACATACCCCGCCGCCCGCTCCCGCTCCAACCGCTCAGCAGAGAACCGCACCGAACCGAAGCCAGGACGGCCCAATGCAACACGAGCCTCCCAGCCCTTCCAATTGCGATTCCAGGCCTCACGGAGCTTGTCAAACGGAATGCGGGTCGCATCCACCAGCACGTGCCAATGCGGCCACCCATTCTTCTGCCACTCGATCACCGTCAAGAACCGGCGCGAATGAATCAGCTTCCACCTGTCCAACCTCTGCATGGCAACGCTCACACACCGCCGGCACGTCACGTACTCATACGCCTCCCGAGGACCACCCGGAAACAACTCCGGATCGAGCGTAAAAGTCAGCATCATCAAGCCAGTGAACTCCACCAACTTCGACTTCAACCTCTCCTTCAACCTGATCCCCTTCGACAGACAGCACCTCTCGCAAAACCACGAACCGCAACCACAGGCACGAACCTCCAACCACTCCTTCCCAACCACCTTCCTCTCCACCGTTACCGACTCTCGACTCTGTTCGAGATAAGAGGAAGAGGCGTCGCGGGACCCTGAAGGGACCCCCCGCGACGCACCTGCACACCCGCTCCCCATCTCACCACCCGACAATTTATTCGCTTCCATGCTTCCCTCCTTCACCTGACGACACACCGCCAGGCCCGAGCTCAACCGCCCCATCCGCCAGCACAGCGGCAAGACGCTCAGCATCATCACCACGAAACGAAATGAACCGCCCGCCGACCAAGTACACGAACAGACGATCCTTCTCCCAATGCGCCGCCGCCACCGCATCCAGATTCACCACATCACCGGCAACCAAAACACGACGAGACTCCATGACACACACCTCCAAAAACATGCCCGCTACACCGCTACGCAAGCACCAGGGGCCGGCGGCGAAAAGCTGCCCCCCCCGTGGCTCTGCATGGGGGTAGCCGCCTGCGGCGGCTGGATAGAAGGAAGTCCAGCTTTTCGCCGCACCCTGATGCTTGCTCCGCTCACGCCCGCCGACGGCCCAACAACTCGTACAGCCAGGACGGGAACAACCGACACACCCAGGCAACCGACACCAAGACAACAAACACCGTCAACACGCTCAGCAGACACGGCGCCGTCGCCGACAGCAGAGCATCCCCCACAAAGGAAAAAAACCGGAAACACCTACCGGCTCCGGCAAAACCGAGGACACACCAAACCCGCCGAGATCCGAACCACCAAGCGAGGTCGTCAACGAACCAACCGAATACGAACCCGCCGAAAAGGATCCGGGCGCAGACAGCCACCAACCATCCACACCACCACCAACCCACAACCCACCATCCAGGTCGACATCGAACTCCGCCACCGAATGACCCAACACCGACACCGGCGAATCCCCAAAATGATACTCACCCAGAATCGAATCCCAGGGCAACACCACATCAAAGGACGAATCCGACGCCCGCAACTCCACCTGCGAGGGATAGCCAGAGGGCAGATCAGTCAAATCACCACCCGCAAACAGCCGGCTACAACACAGCGACAACACCAGGACACACACGACACCACGCCACATAGAAACCTCCTGCGTCAAACGACGCGAACACGACGCCCACCACGAACCAAGCGCAGAACCCCAGCCCGCACAGCCGGAGACAACATCGCCCAAGCCTCAATGACCTCACCCAACTCAACCCCGAATCGCAGCGCCAACGCAGCGCCACCCGAAATGCACTCCTCTAACCCCTTACAAGAACAATCTTTCGGAGCACCCCCACAGTGTCCTGAAAATCCATGTGTCGCCGGTTCGATTCCGGCCCTGCCCATTCGATTGCTTTCACCTGCGGGGGCGGAATCCTTTGAGCTGACTCGAGCAATAAAACGGCGGCGGAGCGTAAACCGTCCACCGCCGCAGTCTTGCCACCATCCTTCAACCGATCTCACAATCAATCATCCGTCGGCAACAAAACGGAATCGTTTCCGTCATACGATGATTCCAACACCGCCTGCCCTCCTTTCCCGTTGGATGCCGTGTAGATGTTGTCCCGGTTAGCGCCCACAAAGGGATTCATCTGCCATTCCACGTGCCCATCGCCATAGAGCACGTTCTGGCCATCGCCATCGTGGTTGGCATGTTCCCCTGTTTCATCTGCGCGGCGCCGGAAGTCACACGAACCGCCAGCACGTTCTGGTTGGCTCCGGTGGTTCCGGGATTAATGTCGGCCGCGACCGCGTACGTCTCGGGCAAGCTGCTGTCCAGTTTCCAGCCTCGTTTCAGCGCACCATCATTCGGATAAGGATTTTGATAGCTGTACGACAGGTTCTTATGAATGTCGCTGAAGTTTGACCGGTTCATGGCAGTATTTTCACCTCCGCCGAAATCATCGCGCACCGTGTCGGATTCCGGGCAGACAAACACCTCAGGTGTGATGTCCTGCGTCCGCAGCAGCAGGAATCGCGCCGCCGACACATCGTTCGCCTGAGGGCCGTTCTCGCCAAAGGGATCGCCGGCCGTCACCCCGGTTCCCCACGTGGGAATGACCGACGGCCCGGTCGTTGCCCGCGTACGCGGATACGCGTGGTTGTTCTCGTTGCAGTACATCAGGATCGCCTGCCCGATCTGCCGGAGATTGCTTGCACATTTCACGCGATCGTTGACGTCGCGGCTCACGACCCTGCACGACAGCAAAAACGCCACGCTCGTTACCACGATCAACACGATCACCAGCAGCTCGACGAGGGTGAACCCTCGCGCCTGCGACGTATCAGTCGCGTCATACGACGCTCCTTTCAGTTGTCGCCGCAGGTCTAAGCTCGGAGGTGTTCGCGAATCGCCGGTATAAAGGATGAAAGGATGATGGCCATTTCACCGTGCCACGGGCGATAACCCCGTGCACTCACGATGGAATGATAAGCGCGATCCGGATTGCCCGAAGCTCTCCTGCGACTAAGCCAAAATCCGCCCGCGACCACCGCAGGCGGCCACAGGCATTATCGTTCCTGGTTCGCACCGCATGCCAGCAAAATCTGGGATTTGTGCAGCAACCTTCCTTCCGCGAATCCCCTGATTTTCCCGCCGTTCCCACTCCCGCGCATACAATGAGCGACAGAACCAACTCAAGCCCCGGGCCTCCCATGCCCCTCGACCTTCTCCAGAAGATGCAGCGCCTCACGTCCCTGAAGGACATGCTCCACCAGTACAGCGCTCCCGCTGCCGAGCCGCTGATCGAGCACAAGCCCAACGGCGACATCCAATGCTTCGCCTGCGGCCACCGCTGCCTCGTCAAGCCCGGCCGCGACGGCGTCTGCCGCGTCCGCTTCAACGAAGATGGCGTCCTCAGGTCCCCTTCGGCTACGTCGGCTGGCCTCGCCTGCGACCCCATCGAGAAAAAGCCCTTCTTCCACGTCCTGCCCGGTTCCGACGCCCTCACCTTCGGCATGCTCGGCTGCGACTACCACTGCGGCTATTGCCAGAACTGGGTCACCAGCCAGATGCTCCGCGACGTCGAAGCCGTCGCGCCGCCCAGGCTCACCACGCCCGAGCAGCTCGTCGATCTCGCCGTCCAGCACGGCACTCCCGTCATCGCTCAGCAGCTACAACGAGCCGCTCATCACCAGCGAGTGGGCCGTCGAGGTCTTCAAGCGTCGCCCGGTCCCGTGGCCTCAAGTGCGGCTACATCTCCAACGGCAACGGCACGCCCCAGGTGCTCGAGTACCTCCGCCCCTACGTCGAGGTCTACAAGGTCGATCTCAAGACCTTCAACGACAAGACACTATCGCGAGCTCGGCGGCGTCATGGAAAACGTCATCGACACCATCCACAATGCTCAAGGCCCGCAACTTCTGGGTCGAGATCGTCACCCTCGTCGTCCCCGGCTTCTCACGATGATCCCGATGAGCTCCGCCGCATGGCCGACTTCCTCGCCTCCGTCGATCCCCTCATGCCCTGGCACGTCACCGCCTTCCGTCCCGACTACAAGATGACCGATGGCTACCGCCAGACCACCGCCGACGACCTGCTCCACATTGTCGAATACGGCGAGCAGGCCGGCCTCCGGTACATCTACCCCGGCAACCTCCCCGGCAAAGTCGGCGACCGCGAAAACACCCGCTGCCACCACTGCCACAACACGGTGATTGAACGCTACGGCTTCCTCGTCCGCAAGAACCGCGTGAAGCCCGACGGCACCTGCCCCGACTGCGGCAAACCCATCCCCGGCATCTGGGGAAACTCCTCGGGACACGGAGATGGCCGCATCCGCCCGCTCCTCTAACCAACCTCGCTTGCGTTCTTGGGCCAAAGCAGGGCACGACCTGCCCGCCCGTGCGGACACAATTGCCCACGGCACGCCTGCAGGCAGCCTGTGGACGCAAGCCGTGAAATTCCCTGCATTCAAGCGCCCGGCGGCAGCAGCGTCAGCCCGAAGGGTCGCGCCATTTCCACCAGTTGCGGCGGACTCGGGGCCGGCGAGCATTTCGCGATGGCCAGGAAATACTCTTCCAATCCGCCCGGCGTGATGACAGCCAGCAGCCGGCTGGGCGTGGATGCCGCGTTGCGAAACCCGTGTGGAACGTTGCGCGGCAGGATCATGCAGGCGCCGGCCGAAACGGTGCGACGCTCCTCGCCGACATGCACCTCGTAGCTGCCTTCGAGAATGAAAATGATCTCGTCCTCGCGCGAATGGACGTGGCGCGGCGGACCCCAGCCGGGGGGCGTCACCTGCTCGATCACCGTGTATTGCCCTCCCGTGTCCGCGGCCGTGGTGATCAGCCGCATCGACGTCCCGAGCATCGTGAAACTCTTTCCCGCACCGGCATCCCTCACAACCGGATGAAAGTTCAATACGCCCAAACGGCCCTTCGCATCATCAGTCGTCTCAGCAACAGTCATAGCATTCCTTTCCCTTTGTGCGACGGTGGCGCCGTTCTCATGTCTTTCGACGGCGGCGGCGCCGGCGTCAGGCCGTGGCGGCGCATGATTTCGGCCATCTTGACCCGGTCCGGCGGCCCGCCGACGGCCGCGTCGATCACCTCCGCCGCCTCACGGAAATACTGCGGGCCGATTGCGGCCGGCGTAATCACACACAGCGCCGTCGCATCCTGCATCTGGTGATTGTCAAAGCGGTGGATAGCACCGCGCCGAATGCACAGCGCCTGTCCGGGTCCGACCTCGACCGGCTTTCCGTCCACCGTCCAGGTCAGCACGCCCTCGACGCCATAGATGGTCTCTTCGTAATGGTCATGGCTGTGCGCCGGGGCCGCCAGGCGCTGCCCGGCCGGAACCCTGACCTCGAATGCCGCGATGCTGCCGTTCGAATCTTCCCCGGTGATCAGGAACCGAATGGCCAACGGTCCCAGCCGGATCACCTCCAGGGAAGGATTGACCTGAATCTCTATTGCGGGTGCTGCCATCAGAGGCTCCTTATGGTAAACTCAATTTACTATGGCCAAGGGTAAACTCCATTTACTAAAGAGTCAAGCGGATGTTCCGGATTCGATCAAACCGGAAGATATGCTCATCGGCGCCCTGCTGCGCGTCCCGGCCCAGGCCATCCAGCGACGCATCATCAGGGACCTCAACGCCGGCGGTTTCACGGAACTCCGTCTCCCGCACATGGCGGTGTTTCGCTTCCCCGGCCCGGACGGCGTCCGCCCGAGCCTGCTCGCGGAGCGTGCCGGCATGAGCAAGCAGGCCATGAACCAGCTTCTGGGCAGCCTCGAAACGCTCGGCTACATCGTCCGCTCCAGCGCCTCGCACGAGGGCCGCGCCCGCGTCGTCCGATTGACCCGACGTGGGCACGCCGCCTACGCCAGGATCCATGACATTCTTCGCGACATCGAGCGCCAGTCGAGCGCTGAACTCGGGCCCCGGCGCTTCCGCCAGCTCAAGGACCTCCTGCTTCGCGTCTGGCAGAGCCCGCTGGTCGGCTAGCAACGATTGCGGGGGGGACGCCGCTCGCCGGGCCCCTCCGCACGTTTGGTTTTCCCCACCGTCTTATTACGATGCCGCCTGGTTCAGGAGATCCAACCATGATTCGACCCCCGGCCGTTCTCTTCCTGATCTGCCTCCTTTCCGCTTCCCTCGCCCTGGCCAAGCCAGGAACCGTCAAGACCCGCAACGGCCAGAGCTACCACGGCGACGTCGAAGAGAATGCGGACAGCTACACCGTCACCCTCAAGTCCGGCATCAAAACCCGGATCCCCCGCAACGACGTGGCGTCCGTCACGTACACGGAGGCCTTCGACCAGGAACTCGCCGCCCAGCGCCAAGCTCTCCAGGACCGACGTCAGCGGCCGTATCACCCTCGCCCGCGAAGCCTTCGAGCACCATCGCTATCTCGACGCACGCGACCTTGCCCAGGAAGCCCTCGATATCAATCCCGACAGCAGCGATGCCAACGACCTCCTGCTCAACGCCATGGCTCAGCTTCGTCTCGAGCGCGCCCGCAGCACCCCTGCAACCGAGCAGGCTCTTCCTCTTGCCGGGCCGACCACGACAGCTCCCATCACCGGCCCCAGCCACGCCGCCAAGGTCCTCTCACCCGCCGGGATCAACACCATCCGCCAGTTCGAGTTGCAGAGCACGGAAACCAACGTCCCCATCCACTTCGATAGCGATGTCCGGCGTCAGTACGCCATGAAGATCTGGCATCACCCCATCGAACAGTTCATGCGCATGACCCCCATGGAGCAGGCCGTCCAGATCCTCCACGACGGTACGCCCGCCATGCAGAACGATGTTAAGATCATGCGCGATCCCCAGGCGATGCTGATCTACCGCCGCACCATCCAGCCCTACGTCATTCAGAACTGTGCCACCAGCCGCTGCCACGGCGGAACCAACGGCGATGGCCTCATCCTCCTCACCCCGGCCGAGAGTGAGGCCGCCAGCTACACCAACTTCTTCATTCTCCAGGCCTACACCAAGAGCGTGCCCGGCCGCGGCGGAATCTTCGGCCGCGGCGATCTTCATCTCATCGACCGTACGCAGCCCAATAAGTCGCTCCTGCTGCAGTACTCCATTCCCCAGGACGTCTCCGATTACGACCACCCCAAGGTCCAGGGTTATCACCCGCCGTTGCGTGGAATCGACGATCCGCGCTACCGGCAGATCTGGAGCTGGATCCACGACTCGCTCAACCCCAGCTTGAGCGTTCCGAATTACGGCATCAGCTATACCCCGCCGACCGCCTTCCCCGCGACCCAGCCTGTCAACACGCAACCCTCGGAGGCGCCGGTGCCATGAGCATGATCCCAGGGGGAGGTCCTCGATGATTCCGCCGATCCTGTTTCTGGCGATCCTGGTCGCGCTGACGCTGGGCGCGCTGGCCATCCACCTGGCGCGGCGCGGCCGCCGGGCCTCGCGCCTGCGCCGCCTCGCCGCTGAATGGCAGATGCACTACACGTCCGGCGACCGCTTCCGCCTCGCCGACCGCATCCCGGGCCTCCTCGGCATCCCCGGCGCCGCCAGCGTTCGCGTCCAGGACGTCATCTACGGCACCGAGGGGGATTGCTATCGCTATTTCTTCACCGCTTTCTACACCACCGGCGTGGTTCGCCGAAAGCTCGACGAAGCCGCCGTCTGCACCGTCACCGAGCGCCGACAGCGCGGCGATACCGACTCCCACGAACTCGGCGATCTGACCAAGGCCGCCGAGTCGCTGTCGGTTGTGGATCAATACGTCGAACTGAAACGCAGTCTCCCGGAATCCTCCTCATCCGGCCCGGCCGCGCAAGAAAAAGAGCGGGCCGGCTGACGACCCGCTCTTTTGTCTGGGGAGAGAGCTTGAGACGTTCAGGTCACTGGCCCGGCTGGTCCTCCTGCAGGAAGACAAAGTGCGAGCCCTGCGAGCTGACGACATAGAGGCGGATGCCTTTCTTGAGATCTGCCTTCTGCAGCAGATCGCTCGCCTCGCTGGCGTCCTTGACGGTCTGGTTGCCGATCTTGGTGATGACGTCACCCGGTCGCATGCCCGCCATCGCGGCGATCGAGTTGGGGCTGACCTGCGTCACCAGCGCACCCTGCCGGCGGTCGCCGAGGTTGAAGTGCTGGGCGAGCTGGTCGGAGATGTCGGAGAGGCGGATGCCGAGCTGGCTGACGCCGGTCGCCTCCTCCGGACCGCCCTGGCCGCCGGCCAGACTGATGTTCGCCGGCTGCTCGCCGAGCTTGATGGTCTCTTCTTCGGTCTTGCCGCTGCGGAAGACCGAGAGCTTGATCGCGGTGCCGGGGGCCATCGAGGCGATCCGGTTGCGAAGCTGCTGGGCATCGCGGACTTCCTGCCCGTTGAGCTTGGTAATGATGTCGCCGTCCTGGAGCTTGCCGGCGGCCGGCGTGCCGGGCAGCACCTGCTGGACGAGCACGCCGGTCAGGTCCTTGTAGCCGAAGCTGCGGGCCACCGATTCGGCCTGCGGCTCATCGACCGAGGCGATTGCCACGCCCAGCCAGCCGCGGGTGACCTTGCCGCTGCTCTTGAGCTGCTGGTAGACGAACTTGGCCAGGTGGGAGGGGATGGCAAAGCCGATTCCCTGGAAGCCGCCGGAGCGCGAGGCGATGGCCGTGTTGATGCCGACGACCTGGCCCTTGAGATTGACCAGCGGTCCGCCCGAGTTGCCGGGGTTGATCGGGGCATCGACCTGGATGAAGTTCTCGTAGCCCTGCTGGTTGCGCAGGATGCCGACGTCGCGGTTGAGCGCTGAAACGATGCCGTGGGTCATCGAGCCGACGTAGCCGAAGGGCGCTCCAAAGGCCAGGACCCAGTCGCCTTTCTGGAGCGTCTGGGAGTCGCCCCACTTGGCCGGGATGAGGTGCTCGGCCTTGATCTTCACCAGTGCCAGGTCGGTCTTGGGATCGGTTCCGACGACTTTGGCGCCCTTGATCTGCCGTCCATCGGCGAGGGTCACGAGGATCTGGTCGGCGCCGCCGGCGACATGGTTGTTGGTCAGGATGTAGGCGGTGTCGCCATCGGTTTCCATGATGACGCCGGAGCCGGTGCCGATCTGTTCGAATTCAGGTCCGCCGAAGTTGTGGGGGTTGGCGTTGTCCCCGTCTCCGTTGTCGCCCTGATCGTTTCCCTGGTCGCCGGGGGCCTGGTCGCCGAAGAACCGACGGAGGAAGTTGTCATTGAACGGGAGGTTGGTGCTCACGCCTTTGATGGTCTTGTGGACCTGGATCTCGACGACGGATGGCTCGACGACCTTGGCGACGTCGCGAAAGGCGTTTGAGAGATCTTCCGTGGTGCTCAGTTCCTGCCGGGTGGCGTTGACCTGGTCTTCAGCGCGCGCGAACTGGACGTCGCGCACGAACTGCGTTCCGAAGAAAGCACCGGCCGCCAAAGCGCCGGCGAGGAAGAGCGTTCCAAATGTTTTGCGTATTCTTTTCATAGGTGCTCCGATCATAGGCGGTCAGGATTTCGAATTCGTCCCGGCGTGCCGGGCCTCGAAGCGCACGCGCTCGTCGGCCGGCATGCGATATACGTGTTCCGGCGAGGGATATTGTCCGTTCTGGACCTGTTGCACGTAATTGGAAAAACTCTGAATCAGCGGACTCGCCATATCTGAAATTCTGGGTACGAACCGCGGCGGATGGGGCGTCAGACCCAGCGCATCATGCGTCACGATGACGTGACCATGACAGGCTGGACCGGCGCCGCAGCCGATCACGGGAAGAACGGTCGCATCGACGACCGCCTGCGCCACTTCCGGAGGCACGGCCTCCAGAAGGATTGCCGAGGCGCCGGCATTCTGCATATGCAGTGCCAGTTGAACGATGGCCTCGGCGTCATCGGCGGTTCGGCCCTGAGCCTTGTATCCGCCCAGCACACCGACGGCCTGGGGTCTTAAGCCCAGGTGAGCCATGATGGCGACGCCGGCGTCTGATAACTCCCTGATGGCGGGCAACTGACTTTCAGCCGCCTCAAGTTTAACGCAGTCGCAGCCGGAAAGTTGCACCATGCGGAGCACGTTCCGCAGGGCCCGGGCGCTGGATCCGTGATATGAGCCAAACGGCATATCCGCAACAACCAATGCGTTTGGAGCACCGCGACGAACCGCGGCGGTGATCTGAATCATGAAGTGGAGCGGAACCGGCAGCGTGGTGTCGTAGCCGAGGATGACGTTGGCCGCGGAGTCGCCCACGAGCAGGGCGGGCACGCCGGCCTCCTGCATGAGGCGCGCGGTGGTGCAGTCGTAGCAGGTGAGCATGGGAACTTTCTTCCCCTGCCTGCGGGTATCGCGAAGGTCCGAGAGTGTGAAACGCTCAGTCAAAGGCATGGTAGGATTATAGAGCTTGAGGCGTTGGGGGGTAATTGCCGGCAGGGCTGCCTGCCGATTCGGAGCACTTGCCGATCAGAACGAGTCACGCTTGCGGCGGCGCCAGCGCGCAAAAGCAATCAGGATCGCACCGGCCGCCAGGAGGGCGCCGATGATTGCACCGATTAAGAACTGCGGGCGCGCATTGGCAATCGCAGGCCCGGGGCGGAAGACCGCAATGGGTTTTGGGGACAGGGGAGTGTCCGGTCGGATGGCGCGAGCAATGAAGACGTTGACCGTGCCAGCGACGGCCTTGGGATCGGCGCCGGTCAGCCTGATTTCCAGCAGGCGCGTGTCTGGAATCGCTCGAACCAGAATTGCGCTCTGCAACCGGCGCGGACTGTTGAAGGCGCGGCGGCGGCGCGGGTCGAGATGAGCAAAGACATCGCGCGTGAAGGCGGGTGAGCTGAGCTGAGCAGCAAGCGCCTTCGATTGCCGGGCAAGGACGACGGACGGGGAGGATGATCGGCGGGTTGATGACTGAGCGGACTGGATCACGGTGCGGGGGAGTTGCAGGAACCCGCTCGACGTGCAGCGCCGGCAGAAGCACGCCGGCCAGATGACCGCAGATGAAGGCGGCGGACGGCACGATCACCAGGAACAGGACGAGGATGATCAGGGTCCGGCGTGTGTGCCGTGGTTGTCCCGAGGGCGTCTGGTAGGGGAGCACCGGAGTTGGCGGGCGGTCGTTCATAAGCATCTGCGGGAAACTGCCCCGGCGGGCATATTCTAGCGATTTTTTGCGCGGTACCTTGGGCGCAGCGGATTTGGTCTTGAAGCAGGGCAGGCGGCGGCCTCGGTCCTCTTGCCGAGAATTGCTCTGGACTCATGAGCATGGCCATCCTTTGTGCCCCCATCTTTTGCACGGTGTGGGTACGGTGTGAGTACGGTGGTTTTGCACAAACGGATGTCGATAGGTTGTATGAGTGCTACGATACGGCTTATACGTGATTTCCGCGCACCAGGTTGAGCAGCCCCCTGCTTGCGGAGTGCGTTTGTGGGACCTGCTATTTGCACTATAGCGCTAAGCTGGCGAGTTCAGTCCAGAACTGTGGTCAACACATGAGTAGACAAGGACTTAAGAGCGATCCAGCGCTGAAGTGCTCAAAGGGCCCCTCGGGCCGCTTGGCCGGTGCGGCAAATTGTCATGTTCGGACCACCATGTCGTCAGATCGGGCAAAAACGGGGTCGGCGGCCGGGTGGGGAGGGAACGGTACTACAACGGTGAGAGTACGGTGTGGGCCGGGAGGAGATTTGGGCGAAACTTGGGAGCGGAATGTCCTCTGCTGGGATGCTTCCTCACCAACGGGCTGGTGATCAGGTTGCCTGGATGAGATGGGCCACGCTCCTACCCTTTGCACAGCGTTCAAGGCGTTGCCGAAGCGACCGGGAGGCCCTGCAGGACTCGCGGTGAGTGAGCGCCGGAGGGCGCCTCGATAGTGCGGGAGAGGGTTCTGTCAGAAGCATGCGGTCCTTTAACTCTACATCCCGCCGTCGGCGATTCGAGGGTAGAAACGGCGAGCAAAAACATGAGCGGATAAGGACTTGAGAAGGATCCAGCGCCGTAGGGTTTGGAGGGAATCCGAATGAACACTATTGGCTGAAATTTGCGGTTTAGATCCGCGGGGCGGGCGGTTTTGGGGCCGGAAGTTCAACGGTATTGCTACGGTGTGAGTACGGTGTAGCCCGGCAGCATGCCGAATGGGGATTGTGAGCGTCCCGTCATGGCTCGCGACGTGTGCGGTTTGGCGTGATTCTGGCAGGCCAGGTTGAGCGGCCCGGCTTACGGGGCACATCCTTGGGGCCTGCGATTTAAGTGGTATCCGTATGAGGTCTTTCTTCGGGGCTTGCTAGCGATTCATCTCACGGGCGACCTCGGGGGCGGCTTGCTGCGGGTGGGGTTGCGGTGCAGCGCCAACCAGGGCGGCGGCGCGGTCGAGGGCGTCATCGAGGTTGCCGAAGAGGTTTTCCTCGCCGAACTTGTCGAGCAGGCCGTATTTGGCCAGGGCGAACATGGGCTGGGCGTGGACGCCGGCGAGCAGCAGGGTGGTGTGCTGCTTCTTGCACTTGAGATAGAACTCATCGAGGGCGTGCATGCCGGAAGCGTCGATGGCGGGACTCGGCGCAGGCGGAGGATGAAGACCCTGGGCGGACGTTCGAGGCTCTTGAGCGTGTCCTTGAGGCGGTCGGCGACGCCGAAGAAGAAGGGACCGTTGATTTCGAAAACCTCAACGTGTGCGGGGATGTCGCGCTTATCGATTGAGTTGGGATCGAACTGGTTGGTCAGGTCGTCGGGCTGGTCTTCGAGTTCGTCGCGGATGGCGCCGACATTGGTGACTTCGGTCATGCGCTTCATGAAGAGGATTGAGGCGAGGATCATGCCGACGCCGACGGCGATGGTCAGGTCGGCGAAGACGGTCAGGCCGAAGGTGGTCAGCAGTACGGCGATGTCGGAGCGGGGGGCCTTGAGCAGGTGCTTGAAGTGGTCGCGCTCGGACATGCCCCAGGCAACCATGATCAGGACGGCGGCCAGCGCGGGCAGGGGGATCTTGTTGCCCAGGGGGGCGAGGAGGACCATGAAGGCGAGGACGACAAAGGCGTGGATGATGCCGGCGAGCGGGGTGCGGCCGCCGGTCTTGATGTTGGCGGTGGTGCGGGCGATGGCGCCGGTGGCGGGGATGCCGCCGAAGCAGGCGGAGGCCATGTTGGCGATGCCCTGGCCGACCAACTCACAGTTGGACTTGTGGCGGCCGCCGATCATGCCGTCGGCGACGACGGCGCTTAAGAGGGATTCGATGGCGGCGAGCAGGGCGATGGTGGTGGCGCTGGGAATCAGGGCTTTGAAGCGGGCGAAGGAGAGGTTCAGGTGCGGGATGGCCAGGTGCGGGAAGCCCTGCGGGATGCCGCCGGCGAAGCGGGATTCGATGGTGGCGACGCCGAAGCGCGAGTCGAGATGGAAGAGCCAGACGACCAGCGAGGCCAGGATCACCGCGACGATGTAGTTGGGGATGCGTGGCGTGTAGGTGCGCATGAGTCCCATCAGGACCAGTGCACCCAGGGCGATGGAGGCGCTGGCCCAGTTGATGCCGTGGCTGGCGAAGTGGTGGAAGTAGACGCCCCACTGAGCGATGAACTCGGACGGCAGCTTGCCGGGAATGGTGAAGCCAAAGAAGTCTTTGATTTGACCGGAGGCGATGATGACGGCGATGCCGGAGGTGAAGCCGGTGGTGACCGGGTAGGGGATGAACTTGATCATGGCGCCGAGCTTGAAGAGGCCCATGATGATGAGGATGGCGCCGGCCATGAGGGTGGCGAGAACGAGTCCTTCGTAGCCGAACTGATCGACCACCCCGGCGATGATGACGACGAACGCGCCGGTCGGGCCGCCGATCTGCACGCGCGATCCGCCGAATAGAGAGATCAGGAAACCGGCGACGATGGCGGTGTAGAGGCCCTGCTCGGGTTTGACGTGCGAGGCGATGGCGAAGGCGATGGCCAGGGGAAGGGCGATGACGCCGACCGTGAGGCCGGCGAGGAGATCGCGCAGGAAGAATTGCCTGCCGTAGCCTTCGCGGAGGCAGACGATGGATTTTGGGGTGAAGGGTTCAAGCGGGGAAGCAGCGGGCCGCGAGCGCAGCGGGGACGCCAGCGGGGGTGTGGCCGTGGACATTGAGATTAACTCCCATTTGTCCTTCGGTTATAGGGGGCGTGGGGTATAATACAAGCAGTCGCCGGATCGGGGATTATCCGGACATATCGTCGCTTCCAGGTGCCGATCCGTGCGGGCCTGGCGGTCGTTTTGAGTGTATATTGAGACATTGCGAGCCGCCTGCGGCGGCAGATGAGGTGTGATGAGAAGCGGCAGGCGGATGGTTCTGTTGGCTGCGGCGGGGGTCGTGGCGGCAATTGCGACTCAGGCACAAGCGATCGTCTTTTATTCGACGGGGGATTCGACCTACAACACGACCGCGCCCACCAGCACGCTGGCCAATAGCGGCTGGCAGTGGCAGGGGGACTGGGCTGGTTGGTACACTGGGACGCCGATTGCACCCCAGTTTTTCATTACGGCGAACCACACGGGGGGCTCGCTAGGCGCATCGCTGACGTTGGGCGGCGTGAACTATCAGACGGTGGCGTTTCCGGACGGGAGTTCCTACAAGCAGGTTGCCGGGACGGACTTGCGGATCTGGAAGATCAGCGGCACGTTCTCGAACTATGCGTCACTGTATGACTCCACGACTGACGGCAGTGAGACGGGGAAGACGTTCGTGTTCACCGGCCGAGGCGGGCAGCGCGGCTCACAAGTCACTGTCGGTTCGACGCCCAAGGGATGGCTGACCAGTAACCCGGGAGACCCCGGATTCGATCATGTGCGGCGCTGGGGGCAGAACAAGACCGAAGGAGTCACAGATCTTTTCGCGAGCGGCGACGGCCAGGGGCTCTATTATTTCTTCGATGCCAGCGGGTCAGGGAACGTGGGCGCCAACGAGGCGACGATCAGCGTCGGCGACTCGGGTGGTGGGATGTTCATTCAGGTCGGGGGCGTATGGAAGCTGGCGGGATTGAATTACGGCGTGTCCGGCCCGTACGCGTATGCTTCCGATCCCAACACAACGTTCAACGCCGCCATATTCGATCAGGGGGGGTTGTATGTCGGGGCGGCGGGGAGCAACACCTATGTGAACGATTTGCCGCAGGATCAGCCAGGTTACGGCGTTCTGGATCGGATCTCTCCGAACGTGAGCACGCTGAACAGTTTGATGTCGGCGGGTGGTTCACCGGTGTGGAACGTGGATGCCAGCGGGAACTGGGGCACGGGTTCGAACTGGTGGAACGGGACAGTACCCAGTGGTACGGGTGTGGAAGCGGTGCTGGGCAGCGTGATCAGCACCTCGCGCACGGTGACGATGGATGCCAACAAGACGGTGGGAACGCTGACGATCGACAGCGCGAGCAGCTACACGATCGGCGGGACGCACACGCTGACGGTCCAGGGAACAAGCGGGACGGGCGTGATCCGGGCCTATCAGGGGAGCCACACGATCTCGGCGCCCCTGACGCTGGTGGGGACGAGCCAGATCCAACTGGGCCAGACGACGCCGACGGTGCACAGCGCAACGCTGACGCTGAGCGGGACACTGAATGCCGGCGGGGCGACGATCCAGAAGCAGGGGGCCGGGACGCTGATCGTGAACAACATCAGAAGCGCGAATCTGCAGGTTCAGCAGGGGATGGTGAAGACGGCTTCGAACGGGGGCAACTCGGGTGTAAGCCATCTGAGCGGCCTGAGCATCTCTTCGGGCGCGGCGTTGGACATGAACAACAACGACCTGATCGTGGACTACAGCGGGTCGAGCCCGTTCACGCAGATTCAGGCATGGGTGATGAGCGGATATTCGAGCACGGTGGATACGACCAGGAGCGGGATCACGTCGAGTGCATCGCAGAGCAGTGGTGGGAAGACGATACTGGCGTTGTTTGACAATGCGTTGGTGGGTTCGAGCCAGTGGGATGGGCAGACGGTACCGGCGGACTCGGTGATCGGGAAGTACACGTACTTTGGTGATACGAACCTGGACGGCCAGGTGACGGGGGATGATTACGGCGCCATCGACGCTGAGTTGGGGACGACGGGGCTCAGCCCGGGTGACGCCTGGCTGCGGGGCGACACCAACTTCGACTTGCAGGTTACCGGAGATGATTACGCCGCTATCGACGCGAATCTTGGGTTGGGAGTCGGTAATCCGCTTAGCATTAGCGCGGTTCCGGAACCGGAGATGATGGGGCTGCTGGGAGCGGGATTGCTGCTGATGCGGCGCCGGTCCAGACGGGGTGCCGGTCAACGCATCGCCTCCGGGAGATAGCGAGAGATTCGGCCGTTGGAATGGCGCGAGATCGCCGCGGCTCTCGGCTCCTGGCTCCAGGCGAGCCAGACGCCCAATCCGAGTCCGGCTAAGCCGAGCAGCCGTGTCAGCCAGGGCCGCCGAATGAATGGAGAGAACGTCCGCTCCCACCACTTGGGGCCCCCCAGCCACAGGCCTACGTGCCGCGTCGGACTGAGCAGCGCCAGAAAGCTGTCGCCGATCATCAGCATAGCCATGGTCTCAATCAGTCTGCCGGAAAGTGTCGGTCGGCGTATCGATCTCACAGCGCATCCTTCTCTCCGCGGATCAGGTGAATGATGTCCCACATGATGTGCAGCAGCGTCTCGTGCGTCTCCTGGATCCGCGGAATGCTCACGTTGGGGACCACGAAACAGCAATCGCAGTGTTGCGGCATGTGTCCACCATCGCGTCCGGTGTAGCCAACGGTGAACATGCCAGATTCCTTGGCGGCTTGCAGAGCACGGTTGACGTTGGCGCTCTTGACGCTGGTGGAGATGGTCGTTGCGATGTCGTCGAGCCTGAGCGGCTCTGCATCTGCCACCGTCATTGGCACCTCCGATCGTCTCTGCGCGCTCTTCTACTGCGGTTTCAGGGCGAACTTGCCCAGGTGATGCTCTTTCAGGGCTTTCTGTGCGTCGGCTGCCTGTGCGAGTGGGAACGTCTTGGCCACGTGAACCGCAAACGGGCCGGCTTCGACCAGGCGGTTGAGCTTTTCGATCATGTCGGGACTGGGTGTTCCGTCATAACGCTTGCACGTTACGCCCGAGGGTGGCTTCGGTTCGGGCTCGACGCCGCTGGGATAGGCCACGCGCCCGCCGGATCGCATCGCCGTCAGCGCCTGGTCCGTTGCCTTGCCGCCCGCGGTAATCAGTGCTGCATCAATCCCGTTTGACGAAAACCTGCGCGCGGCCGCAGCAGCGTCCTCTTTCTTCCCGTCAACCACCGCATCAGCGCCGAGGCGCTTGACCAATTCCACCCCATCGTCTCCGGACGCGACTGCGAATACCCGAGCACCCATTCGCTTGGCAAGCTGCACGGCCAGATGTCCGATTCCGCCGCTGGCGCCGAAGATCATCGCCGACTCGCCTTGCTTGATATCCAGCTCCTCCAGGCCGCGCAGAGCGGTCATCGCATCGATCGGCATCACGCCGGCTTCCTCAATGCTCAGGTTCTGCGGAATCGGCGCGACGTTCTCCGCTTTGAGTGCAATGTACTCTGCATAGAACCCTCCCTTGGGATTCATGAGCGCGCCGGCATAGACGCGGTCGCCTTTCTTGAACCGCGTGACCTTCTCGCCCGCCGCGGCGACCGTCCCCGCCCCGTCCGAGCCCAGCACGTAGGGGAACTTTGCCTCAGCGCCCAGCCACTTGGCAAAGCCGCCCTCGCGCTCAAACGGGTCCCACACCCCCACGCCGGCGGCCTCGACGCGAATCAGCACTTCATCCGGGCCGGGCTCGGGCATCGGGAGTGTTCGGAATGAGATCGTTTCAGGGCCGCCAAAGTGATCGATGGCGGCGGCATGCATGGTCTGTGACATGGTTTACCTCCTGTTGGTGCTTGCGCTTGTGAGTTGGACCAGTTGTTCTGAAGCTTCTGGCGCGGCCCCGACTTCAATGGCCATTTGCGCTCTGGCGGATTTGCTGGCCTTGAGATGAGACTTTGTGTCACGATATTCGTCGAGGTGCTTCATGAGACGAACATCAAGTTAGGCTCATCGAGCGGAATCACGCCACACAGAAAATCTGGTCACGCTTCGATGTTGCTTTGCCAGAATGCTTGAGGCTGGAGGAGACCGGCCCAGGTCCAATTCTCGCAAACCTCGGGGCGGCTTTCGGCTCGGACGTACAGGACGCCTTGGACGAACGGGTCTATCTCCTCGTTGCCCCGTTTGTGCCGGCGACCGGAGCGGTTGCCGTAATTCCCACCGCGGCTACTGGCCACTTGAACGCAGCTTCCAGCCCTTGGAGCCTTCTACGATTTGTGTGCAAGTTGACACGCGACTTACACGCAACGCAGACGGTTTGTGATTCATCGGCGTGCTGGCAGATCTGCCGAGAATGCGCGAGCATGCCTGGCGCGCATTCCTTCATCCCGATTGGCATTGACGATGATTGTGGATGCGTTTGGGCGACGATCGGGATTAAACGGCTTGGATCAGGCCCATGGGACGCATCGCACAGCGGGCCGGAGAGAATCCGCGTCTGGGGAGCGTTGGGGGGGGCGTGGAGGTGGCTTTGGGGGGGCTGGCAACTGCACTGGCGACCCGTAGAGCTGACTTTTTGACGCGGTCGGGTTTGCACGGTGTAGGTACGGTGTGAGTCGGAGCTTTTGCACAAGCGGATGTCAATATGTCGTAGTGGTTCTGCCGCGCCGTTTCTTTGGGAATTGGCGGCAGATGGGGTCGGCGAAGCGGCGGGTTGCGGGGGCGCAAAGGCTACTTTGGTGTCATGTGCAGCCGTGTAAGGCCTCTTAGCACTACAGCGCTGAAGCTGGCGATTTCAGTCCAGAACTGCGGTCAACACATGATTATACAAGGACTTAAGGACGATCCGGCGCTGAAGTGCTAAAAGGGCCCCTCCGGCCGCTTTGCCGGTGTGCCAAATTGTCATGTTCGGACCACCAAGTCGTCAGAAGGGGCAAAAACCGGGCTCGGGGAGGGGTGGGGAGGCAACGGTACTACAACGGTGAGAGTACGGTGTGGGCCGGGAGGAGATTGGGCGCAACATGGGAGCGGAATGTCCTCTGCTGGGATGCTTCTTCACAAACGGGCTCTTAGCACGGCGTTCAAGGCGTTGCCGAAGCGACCAAGAGGCCCTGCAGGGCTTGCGGCGAGTCAGCGCTGTACGGCGCCTCGACGGTGCGGGAGAGGGTTCTGTCAGAAGCATGCGGTCCTTTAACTCTACATCCCGGCGTCGGCGATTCGAGGGTAGAAATGGTGAGCAAAAACATGAGCGGATAAGGACTTAAGAAGGATCCAGCGCTGTAGTGTTAGCCGGATGGGGGCAGGGAGCAAGGATCAAGTCTGTATTGCGGCTTGTGATTCATGGGCGCGCTGGCAAACCTTCCGAAAACGCCCGAGCATGCATCCGTCTGGCACGCATACCTTAATCCCGATCGGTATCACGCGCTAATTGCACCGACTTGCGAAACCGGCAAAACGCCTCGCCGTCCCAGGCGCAGGGACACGGGGGCAGGGCCATCCGCCCAACCGATCGCACTCGACAATCGCTACGGGAATAGTTTTTCTCATGGCGGTGATGTCTGCATACCCTCTCAAACTGCGATCGCACGGCGCTCCATGCCTGGCTCCGGGTCGCACGTCCAGGTGACGTAGTGGACTCTACTGAGAGAGCGCTGGTGCGGGCCATGAGGAAACTGACGCTCACCATCGGATCATCGGCATGCATTCGTATCCAGCGGGTGACAAGCGTCATAAGAAATGGTCTTGCGAAAGCGAGATTCTCTTTGAGCCGCCTGAGGGATTTCGGTAGCATCGCTCAAGACCGGGGTGGAAAGGCGGCGCCGAATCGGCTTTCTCTTCTGACGTGCCGAAGAGGGTTCTGCGACCGTGGATTCGGACGACGAAGGTGTGGGGAAACGAGGGCGTTGATGATGATCGGCAGGCAGATGCTTGTTTTGGCTGCGGCCGGCATGGCGGGTACGCTCGCTTCCAATGCGTGCGCACTGGTCTTCTATTCCACGGGCAGCTCGACCTACAACACGTCCGCGCCGACCGGGTCACTGAGTGGAAGCGGCTGGCAGTGGCAGGGGGACTGGAACGGGTGGTACACCGGCACGCCAATCGCACCGCAGTTCTTCGTAACGGCAAACCACACGGCGGGAACGCTCGGGTCCTCTCTGACGCTCAACGGCGTGAACTACAAAACGGTCGCATTTCCCGACGGCAGCTCCTACAAGCAGATTGCCGGGACGGACTTGCGAATCTGGAAGATCAGCGGCACCTTCTCGAGCTATGCGCCGCTTTACACGACGGCGGACGGAAGCGAGGTGGGAAAGACGTTTGTGATCTTGGGGCGCGGCGGGCAGCGTGGGTCGGAGGTGCGTGTGCCGTCCGGGAGCGGGACACTCAAAGGATGGCAGACAGCGAACAGCGGAGATGCGGGATTCGACCACGTGCGGCGCTGGGGACAGAATCAAGTCACCGGCATTACCAATTTCTCCACGACCGGGGATAACCAGGAGCTTTACTACTATTTTGACGCCAGCGGCTCGGGCAATGTGGGGGCGAACGAGGCGATGCCGAGCCTGGGCGATTCTGGCGGAGGCGTATTCATTCAGGTGGGATCGAAGTGGAAGCTTGCCGGACTGACGTGGGCGGTTTCTGGTCCGTTCAGTTACACGCAGAGTGGTTCGACATTCAACGCGGCGCTATTTGACCGCGGCGGTTTGTATGATGCATCGGGCGGCTCGTCGCAATACGTCACGGATACGGCAAGCGATCAGCCGTCGCTTGCGGAAGCCAGCAGGATCTCTCCGAACGTGAGCACGCTGAACAGTTTGATGTCGGCGGGTGGTTCACCGGTGTGGAACGTGGATGCCAGCGGGAACTGGGGCACGGGTTCGAACTGGTGGAACGGGACAGTACCCAGTGGTACGGGTGTGGAAGCGGTGCTGGGCAGCGTGATCAGCACCTCGCGCACGGTGACGATGGATGCCAACAAGACGGTGGGAACGCTGACGATCGACAGCGCGAGCAGCTACACGATCGGCGGGACGCACACGCTGACGGTCCAGGGAACAAGCGGGACGGGCGTGATCCGGGCCTATCAGGGGAGCCACACGATCTCGGCGCCCCTGACGCTGGTGGGGACGAGCCAGATCCAACTGGGCCAGACGACGCCGACGGTGCACAGCGCAACGCTGACGCTGAGCGGGACACTGAATGCCGGCGGGGCGACGATCCAGAAGCAGGGGGCCGGGACGCTGATCGTGAACAACATCAGAAGCGCGAATCTGCAGGTTCAGCAGGGGATGGTGAAGACGGCTTCGAACGGGGGCAACTCGGGTGTAAGCCATCTGAGCGGCCTGAGCATCTCTTCGGGCGCGGCGTTGGACATGAACAACAACGACCTGATCGTGGACTACAGCGGGTCGAGCCCGTTCACGCAGATTCAGGCATGGGTGATGAGCGGATATTCGAGCACGGTGGATACGACCAGGAGCGGGATCACGTCGAGTGCATCGCAGAGCAGTGGTGGGAAGACGATACTGGCGTTGTTTGACAATGCGTTGGTGGGTTCGAGCCAGTGGGATGGGCAGACGGTACCGGCGGACTCGGTGATCGGGAAGTACACGTACTTTGGTGATACGAACCTGGACGGCCAGGTGACGGGGGACGATTACAACACGGTGGATGCCCATTTCGGCGCAGCGGGGTTAAGCGCGGGAATTGCGTGGTGGATGGGCGACATGAACCAGGACGGCCGAATCAGCAGCAGTGATTACGACGCCGTCACTTCAAATTTGGGAAGCGGTGGTCCGATCCCGCTTTCGCTGAATGCTGTACCTGAGCCGGGATTGGTGGGGCTATTGGGCTGCGGAACTCTGCTCTTGCGGCGGCGTTGCCGGACGCGTCGCTGAGTTCTCGGGGGGGCACCGCGAAATCGTCATGAAACCGCTCAGGCAGTCGCGCAAAAGACGTTGATAGCTCTAGGTTTAACTTGTACGCATGGGGTCGTTCGGATAGTGTGAACATATCGTCGGCGGTGCCGTTTCAGAGCGGCTTCTGACAGAGGCATGGCGGCGCTTGCTGCTGGTCGAGAAATGGGGGGAGGCGACAGGGACCGCGGCGCGGCCAGATGCGGGACCGCAGAAATGGGTATGCAACACGAAGGACGAGCACCAATATGTTTCGGACGCAGCAAGTAGTCGGTCGTCGGAATCGGTTTGGGCACGCGGCAGGGAGGCGAGGACGACGGCCGCTGATTGAGGCGGTCGAGCGACGCGTGCTGCTGTCCACCACCACGATCCTGGTCAACACCTTGCTGGACGAGACCAGCGCGAGCAATCATCTTACGAGCTTGCGGGAAGCCGTTGCCGCGGCGCATGACGGTGACACGGTTTCCTTCCTTGGATCGCTCAAGGGGACGATCGATCTGACAATGGGGACGCTGACGATCGACAAGAATATCACTGTCTCGGTGCCGGCAATCGGCGCGATCATCCTGAGCGGCGGCAACGACCACCGGGTTCTTGAGATTGAGCCGGGTGCGCAGGTCACGATGAACAACCTGACCATCAGCGGCGGGGCGGCAAACGCGGGTGCGGGAATCTACAACGCTGGCGTGCTGACGATCAATCAGGCGACGATTGACAATAATGTGGCTACCGGCGCGACCGGGGGGGATGGTGTGGGCGGGGGAGTATACAACGTCGGGGGTTTGCTGCTCAGTTCGTGCACGATCAACAATAATGCGGCCGTCGGTGGGGAGGGCGCGGCCGGCGGGGACGGGGGCATTGGGTACGGCGGGGCGATTTACAATTCTGGAAAGGTCACAATCGAGAACTCCGCTCTCGGCGGAAATAGGGCAACCGGCGGGGTAGCCGGAAGTGGTAGTGGGATCGGTGGCATGGGCATCGGCGGGGCAATTTACAACGATGGGACACTGAAGGTTACGGGTGGCAGTATTGCCGCCGACAAGGCAACAGGCGGCGCGGGTTCTGGCAGTGGAAGCATCGGCGGCGACGCCTGGGCCGGCGCAATTTATGCGGCCGGGAGCACGACGCTCAATGGCACGTCGCTGACCTCCAACACCGCGACGGGCGGTCTCGGTGGTACGGTGGACGGGACGCTCGTCGGGGCTGGCGGATCCGCCGCTGGTGGCGCGATTTTCGGCACAAAGACGCAGCAGTTCATCGGCATTACCGTTACCAAGAGTTCAGCGACCGTTGGGTCAGGCATTCCAAGCGCCGGTGGAACCGCATCAGGTGGTGGCCTGTATCTCAGGGGCTTGACGAACCTAATCGACTCATCGGTCAACACGAACAGCGCGGTTGCGCACGGCGATATGGGCGTGGCATTGGGCGGGGGGATCTTTCTCAGCGGCACGATGATTGCGAGCGGCTCGGACGCAACTTCCAACACTGGTACGAGCAGCGGGGCCGGCGGGATCTCCGCCGGCGGGGGAGTTTATGTTGCGGGCAAAGGCAAGTTCGCCGATACGCTGGGCAATGTTGCGAGCAATCGTGTGACAGCCGGTGCCGAGGGGCCCGCGGTTGGTGGAGGTATCTACGCAAATGGGAACGTGACCCTTACGAATTCGACGATCTCGTCTAATACGGCATATGGCGGGTCGGGCGGCGCCGGTGGCCTCGCATCGGGAGCGGGCATCTTCAATAGTGGAGGCCTGATCCTGGACGGATCGACGGTTTCCTATAACGGGGCGCAAGGTGGAAGCGGCAATCCATCCAGCGGCACGGGTGCGGGTGGTCCTACGGCTGGTGGCGGAATCTACAGTACCCGCACCATGGTCCTCAATAACTCCACCATTGCCAACAACAGCGTCACCGGCGGGCAGAACGTTGGCACCAGCGGTGGCAAGGGTGGCGAGGTGCTTGGGGCGGGAATTTTCTCCTCGACCGCCGCCAGTGGAACGATTACCTCTACCACAATTGCCGCCAATACCGCGACTGGCGGAACATCAAATACCGGCAACGGCGTCGCTGCGGGCGGCGGTCTTTATAGTTCGAATCCAAGTTCTCTGACGCTGGACTACGCGCTGATTGCCAAGAACAGCGGCGGCGGCGCTCCTGATGTTACCGGCGCATTTATCAGCAAGGGGACCAATCTGGTCGGCAAAACCAACGGCAGCAACGGATTCATCGCCGCCGACGTGACGGGGACGGTTTCCAGTCCGCTGGATCCGAAGTTGGCGTCACTGGGCGACTATGGAGGCACGACGCCCACAATGGCGCTGAATTCGGGGAGTCCCGCGATCGATAAGGGAACGTTGATCAGCGCCGTCACCGCATATTCCGATCAGCGCGGGCAGCCTCGCGACGGCTTCGATATTGGCGCGTACGAGTATGTGCAGAAGCTCACGGTCAATTCAACGAAGGATAGCAATGTCCCAAATGGCGGCATGTCGCTACGGCAGGCGGTCGACGTGGCGAATGCAACGCCGGGATCGGATACGATCACGATACTGCCGACGCTCTCCGGTACGATCACGCTGAAGTCGGGACAGCTGGAGCTGAGCGATACGAGCGGGACGACCACGATCAACGGGCCGGCGACCAATCTGCTGACGGTCAGCGGAAACAAAGCCATGCGGCGTGCTGCAGGTGGACTCGGGGGTGACCGCTGTTATCAATCATCTGACCATCAGCTACGGCAAGGCGATCGACGGCGCTGGGATTCTCAACCACGGCACGCTGACGCTGAAGCTCTCCACCGTCAATCTGAACTCCGGTATTGCGCCGAACGGCACTGGAGGAATCACGGCCGCAACCCCCGGCGGCGATTCCCAGGGCGGCGGGATCTGGAACGACGGCACACTCAACCTGAACCAGTCCACGGTTTCGGACAACTCCTGTCTGGGTGGTAATGGCGGAGTAGCCCCAACTGGCATCCCAGTGCCGGCGGGCAGGGGCTCGGCGCTGGCATCTACAACGCGGGGACGGTTGTCTCGATCGCAAGCACACTGCGCGCAACAAGGCGACTGGCGGGGCCGGCGGAGCGGGTGGCACCTCCGATGATGGCGGACAGGGCGGTAATGCCGCTGGAGCCGCAATTTACGTCGCCAACCCAGGCACATTTACCGCCACCAACAGCACGATCGGCGAGAACACCGTGTCCGGTGGAGCCGGCGGAGCTGCCGGGCTCTACGTCGGCAACGGTGGAGCCGGCGGTAATGCCTCGGGTGGCGCAGTCTCAAATCACGGGACCAGTACATTCCTCAACGACACCGTGGCTTACAACCTTGCGCGGCCGGGTCTCGGCGGGGTGGGACAGCCAAGCGTTGATGGAGCTCAAGGGCTAATTGGGTCCGTAGGCTTGTCTACGGGTGGTGGCGTGGATAATAACGGCAGCTTCCGGACTGGGAATTCGATCATCGCGGCGAACGTGGCAGCATCCGGCCCGGACATAGCCGGATCGGTTACGTCTGACGGACACAATCTTGTGGGTGATGCGGGTGATGCTGTCGGCTTGGGCACTTCGGACCTGAAGCCGGCTCTCACGGCGACAACGCCGCTGGATCCGTTGCTCACGGATCTGGGCAACTATGGAGGTCCGACGCAGACGATGCTGCTGGTGCCGGCGGGTCAATTCCTGGTGGATCAGAACGGCTTTTTTATTGCGTCGGGTCCGAGCCCCGCAATTGACGCGGGTGACGACAGCCTGGCGCTGTCTCTCGCCACCGATCAGCGCGGTCTGCCGCGGAAGTACGGTGCGCATATAGACATCGGTGCGGTGGAGATGCAGGCTTCAAATTCGTTCATATTTATTCTTTGAGCCGCTCTGGCTTAGTGCGCAAGGTTTCGATTGAGGAAATCAAAACTGTCCCTCGCGGCGGAGTGGGGACCGTCGGTGTGCGTATAGAGCTCGACTGTCAAGAAGCGGTCATATTGAATCTCAGTGAAGCGCGCACCGCAATGCTTGCCAGTCGAGGGTGCCTTGCCCGGGGATCAGGTGGTAATGCTTCCGGCCGGGGATGTCCTCCAAGTGCAGATTCCAGATTCGGCCGCGCAACAGGTGGAGTGACTCGGGGATTGATTCGCCCAGCACCTGGCTATGACCGATGTCCAGGTTCGCCCCGAGGCAAGGGTGATTGAGGTGGCCAAGCCAGTCGTGCAACTCGTCGGCGTACTCGATCAGCAATCCGGGCTCACATTCGATTCCGACGAGAAGATCGAGTTGTTCGGCGCGGTCGAGGATCGGCTTGATTGATTCGGCGAATTGGCGAGCGGCCTTCTCGGGGGGCATGCCTGCTAGGCAGCGCCCGGATGTGATCGAGATATTCCGTGCTCCGAGTTCTCGGGCGAACTCAAGTGTCCTCTGGATCAGACGGATCCGGTCCTCGCGGTGGCGAGCATTTGGTGAAATAAGGCTGGGCTCGAAATAGGGCTCGGGCGGGGCATCTTTCCAGTAGCCGAACGAGCAGTTGGCGTTGATGTTTGAGACGTCCAGGCCGGTTTGCGCAAGTGCCTTGCTGATGCTGCGAATCAAGGATGCGTCGATCGAATCGGGATAAGCATGCGGGTGGTCAGCGAGAATCTCAACGCCCGCAAAGCCGGACTCGGCAATTGCCTGAATCGCGGGAATCAGCCCAAATCGCGTGAAGGCGTTGGTGGAGAACGCGAACTTCATGCCGTGATCATACTGCACACGGCCGCAGTCATCGATCAGACTGCAATGATCGGGCGAAGATCAGTTGCCAATGAAGCTCTGGTTGTGGACGGTGTACGCGACCGCGTGCTTTCGGCGCGGGCGGCTTCGAACGTAGTAGCTCAGGATCGTAATATCAGCGGCGATCACGGCGGCGGTGATGATCGCTGCGTCATCGTTGCCGGAATTGGTTAGCGGTGACGGGATAGAAAGCGCACTGGTTGGCGAACGCGCTCAGCGAGTCGCTTAGCATTGCCAGCGGATTGGGCAGTTGCGTAATCGTGTAGAAATGCTCGGGGCTTGCGGCTGAGGCAACACGTCTGGCAAGGCTCGCACTCGTCTGGGCGACGGGCGTCATGACAGCGCTGACGACCTTGGCGCTGCGCCACCGTACCAACCGGTAAGATGCATTTCGGAGAATACACCGGAAAGCGAGGCCCCGGTGCTGGTCGGAGAGGCGGTGGCGATCGGTGCGGTTCCAGCGATGCTGAATTTTCCAAAGGGATTGACGCCGTGAAGGGTGACCTGTGCAACCGAATTGTCCAGAGGGAGGGATGTCGTCAGTGCCGGCTGCATGACGACCGGTAGTGCGGATTTAGGCGCAGTAGATATGGGTTCAGGCAGTGGTGTTTCAACGACTGACTGCCGTGCCCTTGTGTGGGTCTTATGGGTTGTCGTCGTAATCGTAGTCTTGGAGGACGTGCTCGATGAACCGATCAGGCCTTGCACGATCTTGTCGGCGTGCGGGGAACCGAGTCCGGTCATCAGGTCGTATCCGGTCAAGGCGCCGACGAACCAGGAACTGCTGCCCATTGTGATATCGTTGTAATCCGCGGCGTAAGTCGTAGCGGAGTTCGCGAGTTGATAGAGGGCGGGGATGGTCTGCTTGGCGCCGTCAAGGGATGCCTGGCCGTTGATCGAACGGCCCTGGTTGGCGATGGCGATGAGAGCGCCCCATTGCGGCGCGCCCGCAGAAGTTCCGCCGGCGATCATCCAGCCGGAGTAGCCTTGGTAGGGAACTGAATCGTAAACAGCAAACCCGGTGTAAGGATTGGCATCATAGCTGACATCGGGCGAAGTGCGGACGCCGGTGTTCTGAACCGACTGCTGATACGACGGCTCGATTTCGTATTCGCTGAAGCCGCCGGTCGACGCGGACCAGCCGGTTTCAGTTCTGATGGCACCGGTGGAACCGATGTTGAGCGACGTTCCGCCGACGGAGAGGACGTTGGGGCTGGTGGCGGGCCATTCCGGTCCCCACCAGGAACCTTGATCACCGGAGGAGGCTACGAATGTCACACCCTGATGTCCGGCGGGCGTAGTGAAGTACTGGTCGCAGGCCGTTTGGCTTGAAAACTCGCCGGCTCCCCAACTCATCGAAACCACGGATACCCCTGCCGCGTTGCGGGCGTAATCAACGGCACTGAGCAGATCGCCGAGGTTCGCGCTCTTGGCCTCCACGAGGAGGATGTTGGCTTTAGGCGCGATGGCGTGCGCCGATTCGACGTCCAGAGATATTTCGCCGGCCCAACCGGCGTCCGTGGTGATCGAAGACGTCGAGCCGCCGGTCTGCGAAACCTGCTTGAAGCTTGGCGGATCGCTGATGCTGAACTTCTGGTCGAACACGTGGAGGTCGGCGAGGATGTTCGGATCGTTGTAAGCATCCACAATGGCAATCGTCTGTCCCGATCCGTCGCCGGTGATGTTGCCGAAGCTGATGTTGCTAAAGCCGTAGGCTGACTTGATCTGCTGCGGGGAGTAACCCTGGAAACCGGAGATCGAAGCCTGTGGCGCCATCTCGATATTGGGGACTATGGTAATGCTGCTGGCTGCCGACAGGAGGGTTCGAGACTCGAGAAACTCGAGAGCGAATGCGGCTCGGCTGCGAAACGCTTCGGCGGCGGTCTTTTCGGGGGTCATGCGGAAGCCCTTATTCTAATAGTCCTACAGTCTCGGTTATACCCTCGCGGTATGCTCCAGGTTCTTTACGGCCGCGCGATCAATCGCGGCCGCCTCATCGAGTTGTGACTACTCAGTCCATTGCCGCCGCCGGAACTTCATCGACAGGCTGCGTCGTTGCATGCACCGGGAGCCGGTCGGCGATGATCTTGTCATACTGCGCCCTCTGGGTGTCGTTCAAGATTTTTCGCGTCCGCTCCACGGCGTCCTGAAACGTTCGTTCACGCTTGGCATCGAGCTTGGCATATCTATCAGCGTATTTCTTTGAAAGCTTCTCGAATTGCGCCTTCTGCTGGTCGTTCAGGAGTGCGACGATGTCATCATCCCGCTGGTGCTGAAGATCATTGGCTTGGCGGAAGCATTGCTGGATTTCGTTGCGGATTGGCTCCCAGATCACGCGCATCTGCTTGCGCTGCTGGGGTGTGAGTTGGAGTTGCTCAGAGAGGCTCATCGAGGCAGCCGGGGTCAACTCCGATTTCGCAGACGTCCCGGGCAATCGCTTGACGAGCATCCCTGCAACCACACCGGCGCTGAGCGCCAGGAAGGCGATGCCGACGAGGAGGATTTCGATTCGGTTGCGTCTCATGGCTCAGTTGGCGGCGTCAGTCCGTCCAGCATCGCGTCCGCCAGTTCGATGCGGTCGTTCATGGTCGAAGGGGGCTCCACCCGCAACGTCATTGCAACCTGTTCCCAGGCCTGCGCTGAAGCCGTCGATTGCGGGTGGAGCGTTTTCGATGGTGACGAGGGCAGTTGCATCAGCCAAGCCGAGGCGACGATAAGAATGGAAGCGGCGATGGTGCCGAGCGCACCGCCCAGCCTGAGAATCGGGCGATCCGCGTCATCATCGATCGCGTTGTGAATCCGCGTCAGTTCGCCGCTCTGAATTGCCGGGAGCGGGCTTGATCGGAACAATTCGGTGACTTCGCGAAGGCCAGCCAACTCGCGGGCGCAGTCGGCGCACGCTGCCAAGTGCTGCTCGAGTTCCCGTCGCCTGGCGGGATCCAGCTCTCCGTCAATGTAGGCGTTGAGGATGGACGCGTTACAGCTCGACATAGGTCGCTTCCCCGTCCTCTCCGGACGGCTATCATCACATCAGCTCACGTGGCATAGGCGCCCAAGTGCTGTCGGAGTTCGGACCTGGCGCGGTGAAGCCGCGATTCTACCGTGCCGCGAGGTGCTCCGATTACCTGGGCGATCTCTTCGTAAGACAAACCCTGCATTTCGCGAAGCACAAGCACCTCACGGTATGAGGGCGTGAGCTTTCGGATAATTGCCAGTAGATCCATCTTGCGGTCTGAGTGTTCCGCCGACGATGCGGTAGTCAGCTTGCGATCGTTGGGTTCCCCGCCGGGAGCGGAAGCATCGATCGAAAGAGTGCCCCGATGCTTGCGCGACCGGCGCCACCCTTTGGCGGCCTGTCGCATGAGGATACTCGTGAGCCAAGTCTTCACAGATGCACGACCGTCGAAATGACGCAGCCCACGATAGGCACCGATCAGCGTTTCCTGGACCAAATCCTCGGCATCCGCGCGTGAGGGGGTCAGGGAGAGGGCAGATCGAAACAGCCGAGGGGCATGGCGATCGACGAGCTGGTGAAAGGCCTTATCGTCTCCCTGCGCGGCCGACCGCAGCAAATCTGCATCCGTCGGAGTCTGGTCGGCGTCCGCTGGCAGGGCCATGAGCCAAGTCTGGGTCCTCTCGTCAATGTAGTTCCAGCTCGACACGCGATTCTTCCGGGAAAATTCCGATTCCAGACAAAGACGGCCTGCCACCCCCCTTGTCGATGCCATTATCGAAAAGTAGTCGCAGAGGAACCGGAAGTTTCAAGGAAATGAAGGGATCTGGGGCCGCCTATGGGCGAGGGAAGGTACGAGGTGGCGACTCGGAACGGGACCAATGCCGCTCTTCGCCGAGCAGGATTGCGATGGGACGTTCACAATCCCCATTCGGCCTGCTGCCGGGTTACACCGTACTCACACCGTTGAACTTCCGGCCCCAAAACCTCCCGCCCCGCGGGTCCAAATCGCAATTTTAAGCCAACAGGGGTCATCCGGATTCCCTCCAAATAGCAGGTCCCACAGAGGTACCCCGCAAGCACGGGGCTGCTCAACCGGGTGCGCGAGAATTGCGAAAAAGCCGTATGAAGTGCTGCTTAACAATGCCGCCGATTCCGGAGGCCCGAGGCGTGGAGCAAATCGAACGGAATTGTTCCGGCGTAACCCGGATGGTGCCCACCCCGCGGTTTTTCAAGCGGCGAACGAGCATCTCCGCCAGCGAACTTTTCAGAAGCACGCTGCTGTGAATGACCGTGTCGAATTCGTGGTTTGCGTCGAAGGCCTGGATGAAGTTGCGGATGCCTTCGATCCAGAACTGGCATGAAGTATCCCGCATCGAGCGGTTTTGCTGGAGCGAGCGGATACGAGCAAAGACATGACGAAGGACGGGCGAACGGTTGGCTTGATGCATCCTCCTTTCCGGACAGGCCGGCGGTGAAGCGAAACAGCGGTTACGGTCCGGGAGACTCGCCCGTTGTCGATCAGGACGCGGGCGGGTGCCCTCAAGATGTTTAGAAATTCATTGCCGCGATGCGGTCGGCGGCGGATTTCTTGATATCTTTATAGAGGCTGTTGCCGTGGGCGTCGATGGCGACGATGAGGGGGCCGAAGTTCTTGACGCGGAACTTCCAGAGGCACTCGGGCATCAGATCCTCCCACCAGACTTCTTCGATTTCCTCAATCTGCATGGTCTCGAGCGCTGCGGCGCCGCCGACGATGGCGAGATAGACGCCGCCGTATTCCTTCATGGCATCGACGGTGTCCTGCAGAAAGCCGCCCTTGCCGATCATGGCGCGCACGCCGTATTCCTTGATCAGCGGCGGGTAAAAGCGGTTCATGCGCGTGGAGGTCGTCGTGCCGATGCAGATCTTCTCGAACTTGCCATTCGGCAGCTTCTTCACGCCGGGGGCGGTGTGCAGACAGACCGAGCCGGTCAAGTCTGCCGGTGGCTTGACGCCTTCATCAAAGATGCGGATCTGCGTGGCGTCGCGGATGCCGAAGATGTGGCCATTGATGTAGATGGTGTCTTCAAGCTGAAGCTTGCGGACGTCTTGTTCGGTCAGGGGAGTCTCAAGAGTGATTTCAGCCATGGCTAGCTCTCAAAAAGGAACCGCGGTTGCACACAGACGAACACGGATGAGTCGTTCGAATCGCTGCTCATCGATGGTTTCAATCCGAATAGGCTACATTTCCTTCGCTGTCGATCGTCGCGCAGGCCCGCTCGCCGCGCCAGCACTGCATGTTGACGGCGACGGGGAGGTGGCTGATGTGCGTATGGGCCCACTCGACGTGGACGGCCATGGCGGTGGTGACGCCGCCGAGGCCCTGCGGGCCGATGCCGGTTTTGTTGATCAGCTCCAGCAATTCGCTTTCAAGCTGTGCCACGATCGGGTCGGCGTTGTGCGTGCCGATCTTGCGGAAGCAGCTTGCCTCCTTGGCCATCGCCACCGCGACGTCGCTGGTTCCACCGATGCCGATGCCGACGATGGTGGGGGGGCAGGGGTTGGCGCCGGAGTCAAAGACGCATTCCAGCACGTACTTCTTCACCGCCTTGATCCCGTCGGCAGGCTTGAGCATGCGCAGGAAGCTCATGTTCTCAGAGCCTGAGCCCTTGGGGGCCATCCAGATCTCCAGCTTGTCGGAGCCCGGAACGAAATCGACCTTGATGATGGGGATTCCCTGGCCGGTGTTGGTGTGCGTGTGCTTGCGGGTGATGGGGTGAACCGTGTTGGAGCGAAGCGGATGCTCCTTCGTCGCCCGCTCGGCCGCGGTGCCAATCCGCTTCTTGATCTCGACCATGTCGAGCGCGGGGAGAAGTTCTGGCCCAGCAGAACCTTGTAGATCGGCAGGCCGGTGTCCTGGCACACCATCATGTCCTTGTCGTCTGCGAGTTGGATATTCTCCAGAACCGTCAGCATGATCTTGGAGGCGGTCTTCTGTCCCGCCCGGGTTTCGGCGTCATAGCTTTTCTTCAGGCCCGCGCGGACGTCCTGCGGGATGTCCTTGAGCGCGCGGATGTAAAGGTCGCGGCAGGCGTCTTCGATCGTGTCGTAAATGGTTCCGGTGGCGGTTGCGGTCATGACATTCCTCTGAAAGAAGGAACCACAGATGCACACAGATAGACACAGATAACAGAGGAATTCAGCCTGTGTTGATCTGGGTTCATCCGCGGTTTCAAAGCTGATTCTATACGGTCGCGGCCTGTAGATCCTTGTCTTTGTCCTTCAGCTCCGGCGGCGTCATGCGGCTGAACTTCACGGGCGTGTGCCAGACCTTGAACTCGCCCTTGCCGTCGGGCTGCATGTTGATGTTCTTGAGCCACTCCGCACTTTTCTGGGGAAAATCGGAGCGATAGTGGTCGCCCCGCGATTCCTCGCGCAAGAGTGCGCTGCGGGCGATCATCTCGCCGATGGCCGCCAGATTCTCCGTGTTGATTGCTTCGTTCCAGCGGGAATTGTAGATGGTCGAACCGTAGCCGGCGGCATTCTGGATGCGTTCGCGAACGTCCTGGATCTCGCCAATGGCCTCGGCCATATCCTTTCCGTTACGAACGACGCCGACTTTCCGCCACATGGTGCGCTCCGAGCTGAAACCGCAGCTTGAACGCGTCCTCGCCTTCCTTGCGATCGAGGACCTGCATCCAGCGGGCGAACAATTCACGGGCCTGCGCCTGGGAGTAGTTACCTGCTTTGGCACGGGCGACGTAGGGGGCCATCGAGTCTCCCGCGCGGGCGCCAAAGACGATCGAGTCGGCCACGCCGTTGCCGCCCAGGCGGTTGCCACCATGCACGCCACCGGCATCTTCACCGGCGGCGAACAATCCCTCGATGCTCGTGAAGCAGTCCACGTTGATCTTGATGCCGCCCATGTGGTAGTGGGCCGAGGGTGAAACCTCGACGCGGGAGTGCAGCAGGTCAAAGCCATACTCCCGGCAGCGATCCACCATGCCGCGGAAGTTATCCAGTAGGAATTTATCCCCCATGTGCGTGGCGTCGATCAGCACACCGCCCGATGCGGTCCCCCGGCCGGCCATGATCTCCATGTAGCTGGAGCGGGAGACGATGTCCCGCGTGGCGCGTTCGAGCTTATCCGGGGCGTACTTATCCATGAAGCGCTCGCCCTTGGCGTTGTACAGCCGCGCCCCCGCGCCGCGGAGACCCTCTTCCAGCAACCCGCCGGTCGCGATCGACTTGCCCACGAGCAGCCCCGTCGGGTGGAACTGCAACATCTCCATGTCCAGAAAAGCGGCGCCCTGGCGGTAAGCCATCGCCTGCCCGTCGCCGGCTTTTTCCAGACTCGGGGAGGAGATCTCGAACATCGTTGCCCCCGCGCCGGTCGCCAGCAGCGTCGCGCGGGATCTGACTGCGATGAATTTTCCGTTGCGGTTATCCAGCAGCACCGCCCCGATACACCGCCCCTCATCCATCAGCAGGTCCAGCCCGCGCGTCTCCTGGAGCACCGTGATGTTCGGCCGCTCCAGCGTCCAATCGCGGAGGTTGGCCATGATCTCAATGCCCGTCAAATCGCCCTTGTGCACGGTCCGGTCGAAGCTCTGTCCCGCAAACGGCTTCTGGTGAATCGTCCCATCGCCGTTGCGATCAAACAGGCAGCCGACCCTGTTCTCCAGCTCGATGATGCGGTTGGGCGAGTCGCTCACCAGCGCCCACGCCAGTTCCTGGTTGTTCAGGTATTGCCCGCCCTTGATCGTGTCCTCGAAGTGCTTCTGGAAGGAGTCCTGATCGTTGAGGACGCAGTTATAGCCGCCCTGCACCATGCGTGTGCAGCCGGACTGGCCGAGCAGACCCTTGACGACGATGAGGATCTTGAGCGCGGGGTTGATCGTGGTCGCATGCAGCGCGGCGAGTAACCCCGCGCCGCCGGCGCCGATGATCAGGATATCCACATCGATTTCATCGAACGGAAGCAACTTGGGTTCCTCTGGAATGAGCTGGGTTCAGGTACGGATTGCCGGTAAACGCGGTCACGCCCCAGTAGGCGACAAACAGGCCGAAGCAGATCAGCACGATCGTAACGGCCACACGGAATGGTTTGGTGACCCGGCCAAAGTCAAAGATGATGTTTCGGATGCCGTTGAGGCCATGATACAGCGCGATGAACAGGAAGCTGATGTCCACCGCGACGAACCACGGGTTGTGAAAGAAGCGCTGCTGGATCACCTGGAAGGTCAGGCCCTGCGGCGTTCGCACCTCGGCCGAGAAATGCTCGACCCAGAAATGCATGATCAAAAGCACGAGCAGCGCCGCGCCCGTGACGCGTTGCAGATACCAGTTGATGACTCGGCCGTACATGAGCAGTTGCCCGTTGATGAAGTGCTATCCGTGGTGCCTGAGAATCCCGAAGATAAACATCGGAATCGCCCCGGCGAGAAACAGCACCAGTCCGAAACCAATTGCAAAATACCAGAACGCCTGCCGCTGCTTGGTCAATCCCACGCCCAGGTCCACCATGGTCAGGCGGATGCCGTTGAGCGCGTGCAGGATCACGGTCGCCAGCAAGCCGATCTCGCCGATCTTAAACAGCGGCTTGCTGAAGGTGTCCAGCGCCGCGCTGAACGTGTCGGGATGCTGCAGCTCGTGAATCGTGTGCACGTGGAGGATGAGATAACCCACCAGCGCCACGCCGGTGACCCGCTGGATCCAGAACGCCACGTTCCCGGCGTACTTCCAGCCGTACTTACGGATTGTTAACGAAATTGCGCTTGTCATGGAATTTCCGGGGGAACAGGAGCGACCGCTTCATCTTCATGATCGAATCGGTCAGATTGATGTTCTTGGGGCAGGCGGCCACGCAGTTGAACTGCGTGTGGCAGCGCCAGACGCCGTCGTTCTCGTTGAGCACCTTGAGCCGATCATCCACCTTCTCATCGCGCGGGTCCATCAGCCGCAGCATCGCACGGTTGATGGCGGCCGGGCCGAGGTAGCCGGGGTTGGTATTGGTCATGCCGCAGGCGCTGTAGCAGGCGCCGCAGGTGATGCAATCCCGCTTGCCGGCGGCCTGCCTGCCGAACTCGCTCTTAGGCGGCACGATCGCCAGCGTCTTGCTCTGGTTGTCCTTGGGGTGCAGCGCCGGGCTGATCCGCTTCCACTTCTCAAAAAACGGCTCCAGCGAAACGACCAGGTCCTTCACCACCGGCAGCGTCGCCAGCGGCTCGACCACCACCGTATCGCTGTCGAGCGTGACCACGCGTGTCTGGCAGGCCAGCCGCGGCTGCCAGTTGACCCGCATCGCGCACGAGCCGCACATGCCCACGCGGCAGGAGCAGCGAAAGGCCAGGGTCGGGTCCTGCTCGCGCTGAATGAGAAACAGCGCATCCAGGACCGTCATGCGCTCTTCCAGTTCCACCTTGAACGCCTTGGCCTTGGCGGCGGGGTCCGTCCGGGCGATGCGGAATGTAAATGCAGCCATATTGCCCTGGGTGAAAGGCGAAAAGATCATATTGTTCAAATTGGTTCAATAGTGTCAAGGGACCTCAAAAAAACGTTTGCATAATGATATGCGGGCGAAAAACCCGCTATCTGCGCTGCATTTTCTATGGATTTGACGAAAATTGCAGCCCGCCACGGCCCCTCCGGAGAAGATCAAGGGACGTCTCGCTCCGATGTTGCTGCCCGACTTAGCACCCGACTCACACCGTACTCTCACCGTTGTAGTACCGTACCCTCGCCACCCGGCCGCCGACCCGGTTTTTGGCCGATGTTAGGACGTGGCGGTCCGGACATGACAATTTGTCGGGGTATGCCACGCGTCGCGCTGCTCCTGTGTCACTGTCCGGAACCTATGGGCCGTGCCCATGGCCTTGGCGGAGCGGTCCACCTAAGCCGTCGAGAGCCAGAGACGAAGCGTTCGAGACCTCGTTTACGAGTTACGGAGCGTAGCCACAGCGAGCGGGGGATTGCCATACCGCTCCCCCGCTTGGCGACTGGGTTCGCCTAATTCCGGGTGTCACGGGATGTCCCCATTCCGGCGTTGTAGCTAGGAGGCTGGCTGATGAGAGAAGCAGGAACTCTGGCCCGAGTGCGCGTTGCGTGGTACTTTCATGGAGCAGCGTCTGGCCACCGCACCAGAGCCGTCAGGACGGCAGCTTAGGGCGGCAAGGGTTGCTTAGGAAACCGGCGTGGGAAAAGTAAGATTCACAGTCGACGCGGCGCTCTTGCGGGAATTGGGCGAGCGCCTGGTGGGAAAACCTCACGTGGCGTTGGCGGAATTGATCAAGAACGCCTACGACGCCGACGCAACGCTTGTTGAGCTTACAGTCCAACCGGATCGAATCGTGGTTGCGGATAACGGTCACGGAATGGATCTGAAGGCCTTCCGCGACTACTGGATGCGCATCGGATCACCACACAAGGAGAAACAGCGTGTTTCTCCCAATGGCCGATCTCTCACGGGGCAGAAGGGAATTGGACGCCTCGCTGTCCAGTTTCTTGGGCGTAAGCTGGACCTTATGACCAAGACTGCTAAAGAGCGGACAGCATTGGTCACGGGCGTCAACTGGGACAAAGCGGTTGAAGAAGATGAATTGACGAGCGTAGAGCTAGAGTACGATCAAATCTCACCGACCGAGACTTTTCCCGATGACTGCGACCACGGCACAATCTTGACGATTTCTGGCCTTATCCACGAGTGGACCGCCGAGGAGCTCAAGGATTTGGCCCTTGAAATTTGGTCTCTCCAACCCCCGTTGGCACCCGCGGAGAAGTCAGCGGAGTTTCGAACAGTGATTGTCGACGCGCCTCCAGAAGCGCGCGAAGCATTCACTCTGTATACACAGGCGTTCAGAGCTCTTTGGCACGCGCGGATAACAGGGAAATTAGTGTCGCCCGTTCGCCCCGGTCAGCCAGCTCGTTGCGAAATCGTGGTAATCTTTGACGACAAGACGAAGGAAAAATACATTCACAAAATCCCTTCGTGCCCTATCGGATCGCTCGAATTCGATATCGCAATCTATTCGCTTACCGGGCGGCAGCCGTACGGCGTCAGCGTCGGCGAACTACGCGGTTACTTGCAGCGATTCGGGGGCGTTGGTGTTTTCGACGGCGGTTTCCGACTTCCATACTATGGAGTCGATACCGATTGGCTGCGCGTCCAGCTTGACCACTCGAGACGTTTGACCAATTCGACATTATTGCCGGCTGACCTGAACGTCGAGCGCGGCCTGAACTTTCTTCCAACCAACGCTCGAATCTTGGGTGCAGCGAACGTCAATACGGGAGACGAACGCAGATGGATCGCCGACGCCAAGGTCAAAGGTGTTCAGCCTTTAGAGATCGCGCTCACACGGGATCGGCTCATTGACAATGAAGCGTTTGCCGTGGTTCGGGACACGGTACGAGCTGCACTGGACTTCTACGCGATGCAGGAGGCAGTTCGCGAGTTCACGGAAGCAGCAAAACGTCGGAAAGTGGACCACGCGGGTTCTGCAGTGCAACGCGTCTCGGAAATTGTCGAAGAATACGCCGAGAAGCTTCCTGCCAAAGCCGTCAAGGCAATCAAGAGGACTGTTGAGGAAGCCACAACCGCCGTAAAGGTGGAGCGGGAATTCAGCAGCAAGCAGGCCAATCTGCTTGGCGCTTTGGCGAGTGCGGGGATGGCGGCTGCCGCGCTCGAACACGAGGCGTCGCGAAACCTGAAGCGGTTGGAACAAGTTCCCATGCGACTTCGTCGCCTTGCAGATCGTGCCGGCGCAAATTGCCACCGAAATCCGCCAAGCTGCAAATGAGATCGAAAAGTGGATCGAAGACACGCGCACCTCCAGGCAATTGCTGATCGATATCGCGGAGCCGGAAGGCAGAGAGAAGCGCCATCGGCTGCGCGCACAACAAGTCTTGCAGCAGGTCGTGGAGCGCTTGGGAATCCTGATGCGCGGCGTTCCGGTCGATCTCTCACGGGTGGATCCGGATTTGCGGCTCCCCCCCGGCAGCTTTGTCGAATGGTCCGCGATCTTCCAGAACGTCATCGCCAACGCCGTCAACGCGATGCTCGACTGTGACGAGCGAAGAATTGCGGCTCTCAGCCGCAATGAAGGGCCAGCGCGGGTGATCCTGATACAAGACACTGGTGCGGGGGTGAACCTTGAGAATGCCGATGAGCTGTTCGAACCGTTTGTGAGAAGGCTCGAGGTGTCCCACGCAAAACGCGGCCTGCAAATTGGTGGCTCTGGCTTGGGACTCGCCATCGTGCGAATGATTGCCACGAACTTGGGGTGCCGCGTCTCCTTTACAAAGCCCGAGACTGATTACGCTTCAGCGTTTCGATTGGCTTGGAGTGAACACTGATGAACAAACAAGCTCCTTTAAAGGTCGTGTTCGTTGACGATAACGACGGATTTCTGGACGACTGCCGAAAGCGCTTCAGGGAGGGTGCTCCGCGAAACGTCAAGCTCGAGGAGAACGATCGCGACCAGACGAAGATGGCAGTGTGTGCCTTGGATGACTCGAGGCGCGAGACGCGGAAGAAACGTGAGCTTGTCAAGCGGCCGGGTAGCGATCTATTCGACGACGCCGACATTGTGTTTGTCGATTACGACCTCTTGGAGCTCGAGGGAACCACGGCGCTTACCGGCGAAGACATCGCCTACCTGTTGCGCTGCTTCTCGCGCTGCAAGGTGGTCATACTCCTCAACCCCCCGGAGCTGGGCACGAACTTCTTCGACCTTCGCCTGCGGCGTTCATTCGAATCCTGGGCCGACGCGGTTCTTGGCGCGGATCAACTGGCAAATCCTTGGCTCTGGGCGGACAAGCCAAAGGGCTTCGCCCCATGGCTCTGGCCCAATCTGCTGGATGCCGTGAGTCGGCGTCGGCAGCAGATCGATGAGGCCAAGGGCTCGCTCGATGAAAGCGTTCTCGACCTCGTCGGTATCCCGCCGGAAGCAAGAATTGCGATGGATCACATCATGGGGGAGCCGGTGTCAACCGCGGGCTCCAACGGATTCCTCACCCTCAGGGAATTTGTTCTCGACTCAAACTATTGTGTGCACCGAAAGGATCCCAAGAAGGCATTCGCGGACGATGACACGCGGATCGCACAGATCGGCGCGTCCCGTCTTTCAATGTGGCTGGAACACGTCGTGCTTCCGGCGCAGACCGTATTGATCGATGCTCCGCATCTGGTCAGCCGACTGCCAGGTCTGCTTACCGGCGCCCGAAAAGCAAGACGGCGTGGAACGCGGTCTGCCGTCGTGATCGAAAACTGCTCGACGGTGCGATCAACGACAAGCGGCTCAAGCCAGTCCGCATGCAGAAGGAGCACTGGCTGTCTCGCCCTGCATGGTTCTGGCCACTGATCGCCGGCAATGCACGTTATAGTGAGTGGGCATCGGTTGATTCCGTTCCGTTCGTGTTCTGCGAGGACACCTCAGCATTCATTGAGCGCGATGGCGCGAAAAGATTCGTGGCGGAAGTGCCATCCCCAGCGAGCTTCCGATTCGTCGAAACGCCGAAGGTTTCGGGGAAGAAAGTGGATTACCGGCCGTCGGTGCGGCTCAGCATGTAGTCGGGGGAGCCGATGCCTAAGAATATATCCACGAGCGAGCTTTGCCTTTCGATCATCCAGGGTCTGGGTATTTATGCCTTGGACAAGCTGCGCAATGCCAAGGGTCCGGCACCCACCCGACATGAGCGTTTTAACGCATTGGCATGGAACGCCGCAACGGACGCCGAGCTAAAGAAACTGAAGGATGTCGGGCTAAGCGCGATTGGCCCTCGCTGCATTATCCTTCCGGTCAAGGAGGTGGCGGGAAGGTCGTGGGCGCCGCTCCTGTGGATTACGGAGAAACCCGACGGGGATCATCGGTTGCAGCTCGTGATCGCGGGCGATGGAAGCGATCAACGACCGTTCGGATTTCGATGGGAGCCCTCGGAGGGGTCACGGGCACCAGACCACGATTATTGGCACGCGCAGCCAATCACTGCAGTCTTGATGGATGGACAGCCAGATGCGACATTCGGTACGGGGGAGATTTCCACTCGATTGCCGACCTTTCCAATTGATGCTTCTGACCGACTGTCCCTGCTGGACGCCCTGTTCGTATCCATCTATGGTCCGGGCTACCTTGAGCTATATAAACTCAGTCCGCACGTATGTGCTTCTGTTAAGAAGTGCACACTTAAACGAGGCTGGTCAAGCGTCCGAATCGCCTTATCAGCGGCAGCGACTGCGGTCGGTGTGAAGAAGCCCCCCCGAAAGGGACAAAGATAAAATCAACTTGAGGCGCCGTTTGTCCCTGAGGTTGCCGAGAATGCTTTCGCTAAACTCGCGCTGAGCCGCTTTGGAGATCTGACCTCGCATTCCCAAATCGTCAACACGCGCCAACCTTTCCGCCGCAGCGCCCTCTCTTACCTCTCGATCTCGTTCGACATTTCGCCGAAACTTGTTCTGCCAGAAGCCACTTCGGGTCGCGGGAGTTGTGGCCCATCTGCATGCGTGACGGTGCCAGAAACAACCATGAACAAAGATCACTGTTCGCCATCGCGGCAACACAATGTCGGGTGATCCGGGAAGGTCTCTTCGATTCACACGGAACCGCAAGCCCATGGCGTGCAGTAGCCGGCGCACCGCGAGTTCCGGACTGGTGTGGCGCTGCCTCACAGCCGCCATCATCTTGGAACGAATGTTGTGAGGGACAGTGTCCACGTCAGATTTCGTAACGCCGCAGAATATGCTCGAACAGGGAAATCATCAGCGGTGGTGGGACAGCATTGCCGATCATCGTCCTCAGCGCAGTTACCCCGCCCGCCGCGGAAAAATCAAAGAAGTCGGGGAAGCCTTGTATTCTTGCGGCCTCGTGCGGCGTGATCAGGCGTTGACGTTGCGGGTGCACGTAGCGCCCCTGCCCCATCGACCCAAAACCGCTGGTGATGGTCTGCGCCGGGCATCCCCAGCGCAGGCGACCATATACTGATTGATACGTGTGGGCCTTGTCGCGGTGGCAAGAGGGGCGAACTGCATCCGGTAGTTCGTAGAGACGGTTCATGAAGAGGTGCTTAATCCGCTCAGTATTGGTCGCGGTCATTCGAGAAGGACGCGCGATGAGTGCAGTTGAGTGGTCGGGCTCGTCCTCAAGGCCGGTGATGAACGGTCCGACCGGAACATTTGGAAGCTTTCTGTTCGGCAGAAGATCCCCCATAGTGAGTCTCGGTAAGGTAGTTGCCATCAGGACGTGCCGCCGACGCCGCTGGGGAAGCCCCATTGCGCGCATGTCCACGACAGCGAAACTGACGTGGTAACCGATGCGCTCAAGCGCCACACTCGCACGCGCGACGACAGCTGATCGATCATGCACAACGGCAGGTACGTTTTCAAGAATGGCTATTCTGGCGCAGCACTTCGACCGCCCTGGCAGCACGCAAATACAGCAGATTTCGCGGGTCATCGCGCCGCGTCGAATTGTTCAGGTCCGAGTGCCCCTGGCATGGCGGACCCGCCAGCAAGACATCAATTGGGCCACAGCGTTTCTGGAGCCGCCGTTCGAGCGATGATGGCGCCGAGCCGTTGATCCCATTGAAGATGGAAGCCACGTCTGCTTTGATCAACCGCTCCGCGGCCTGGGGAAAATTTGCGAGATAGACCGCCGCTGCGTCAGCATCCATGTCAACGGCAAGACGGATTTCCGTTCGACGGCCTATACGTCGCGCGGCTTCGTGCATCCCGAGAGTGAGGCCGCCGCAGCCACAGAAAATGTCAGCAACTCGTAGAGGTGCCAAACGGTTTGGTTTCTCTGGCCGTTTGGTCTGCCGCACCCAATCAAGTGTGTGTTGCCACTCGTCTTTTGCTCCCCTCCGAGAGCGAACTTGGATACGGGCAATACGTTGGCTCATCTCGCCGGGAGTCTAACCGAAGTGTGCGGAAAACTCGAGTAACATCCGCGTCGTGTAATTTCCGGCTAGAAATCCTTTGCGGCTACGCACCGCAAGCCCTAGAGGGCACCTTGAACGCTGCGCCTTCGGCTCTGCTAAGGTATGGGCACGGCCCATGAACGCGTTGCCCTCATTGTCGCACTTTCGCCCACTGCCCCTCAAGCCTCTTAGCGGAGACCGGGATGGACGTCTTTAACTCCTGGGCAAAGAGGGAGATGCGGTATTCCTCGAGCATCCACCGGTAGTGCGCCAGTTCGGGATCGATGATCCCCTCCTTCTCGTGCTTCTCGCGGCGGACTTCATACTGCTGCCACAGTGGCGCGATCTCGCCCTGGGCCTGCTGGTCACGCAAGAGGCCCGCGCTTCTGAGCTTCTTCAAACGCACCTCAATCCCCTTCAGATACCGCGGGTAGTGCGTAAGCCACTCCGGCGGGACATCGACGATAAAACCGTTGTAGATCAGCTCGCGCAGGTGCGCGGTCATCTCCTCGATGCTCGGCGAAAGCAGCGGTGGGGCGGGGGCCTGCAGTTCGACCGACAGGGCCTGGTACTGCACAAGGATCTGGCCCACCAGCTCCGCCAGCGCCTGGCCCGATTCGGTCAGCCGCTGCCAGGCGGCGTGGGCGCGGTCGATGAACTGCTGCCGCGTCCGCACCAGCGCCGGGTCGGCCAGCGCCCGCTCGGTGGCGGCGGTCACGATGTCGGCCTTGAGATCCTCTTCGCTGCCGATCGTCGAATAGATCAAAGCCATGTCCTCAAAGTGCGGAAGCTTCCGGCTCAGCCACTTGACCTCCTCCTTCAGTTGCAGCGTCAGCAGCCGCCGCACCCCCGTGCGGTTGGCTTCCTGTGCGGCTTCCGGGGAGTCGAACAGCGCACCGAAACGGTCCGGCCGGAATCGATCAGGGCGGGGTAGCCCTGGAGCGTGACGCCGTTAATGCGGGTTTCCACACGATCGGGAAGCGACTCGAAATCCCACTTCGTCAGCCCATTCCGGTTCCACTCGCCCGGCGGTAGCTGTGAACGGAAGGTGTCGCGGCGCGCAGGCCCAGCTCGCGCTTGATCGCATCCAGGTCCCGGCCCGTTTTCACGATCTGGCCCTGCCCGTCCTCGATCTGGAAGTTCATGCGGAGGTAGGGGTCGAGCGCATCTAAGTTGAACGCATTGTGGTCGATGTATTCGCCTGCGAGCTTGCCGAGCTGGTGGGCGAGCGCATCGAGGAGGGATCGGCCATTCGTGGCACGGGTTTCCAACCCGTCTTGCACGGCTTGAAAACCCGTCCCGCGCAGAACCGGCAGAACCTTCTCCACGGTCTCCGGCACGGGCACGAACTTCGTCCGCAGAGACTTGGGCAGCGACTTGATCAGCCCGACCACTTTCTCCCGCAGCCACCCGCAGATGAGCCATTCGAACGGCCCCTGCGAGAGCTGGTTGAGCGCCGCCAGGGGAATGGTTGCGGTGACGCCGTCATCCGGTCGGGCGGCATCGTACACATACCGCAGTGGAACCCGCATCTCGCCCACCGCCAGCTCATCGGGGAAAGCATTCGCATCGAGCTGCACCTGGCGCGTCATCAGATGCCGCGGCTGCATGAAGAGGATCGTCGGCCGGCCGCGCTCCGCGTGATGCCGCCAGTTCTCCAGCGTCGCACCGCTGAAGACGTTGGCGGGAAGGCGAGCATCGTAAAACGCGAACTGCTTCGTCGGCTCGACGAGGATGCTGCGCTGGCGGAGCTTGGCCTCCATCAGTTGGATTTCGCCGCGGAGCTTCTGGTTGTGCGTGAAGAACTCCGCGTCGCTCTTGAAGTTTCCCTTGACCAGCGCTTCGTGGATGAAGATCTCCCGCGACTGCTTCGGCTCGACCGGGCCATAGTGGACCGACCGGCGCGGCACCAGCGTGATCCCGCCGAAGGTCACCTTCTCGTAAGCCATCACCTGGGCCAGTTGCGGGTGCCATCGCGCATCCGTGTACGTGCGCTTGACCAGGTGCTCGGCCAGCCGCTCGATCCAGATGGGTTTGATGGGCGCGACCGTGCGGGCATAGAGCTTGGTCGTCTCGACCAGTTCGGCCGCCATCACCCACCCCGGGGAAGACTTGAACAGCGCCGAACCGGGGAAGATGTTGAACTTCTTACCCGAAATCCCCGTGTATTCGTGGGCGTCAGAGCGATAGCCGATGTTCGAAACCAATCCCGAAAGCAAGGCCCGATGGATCGCATCGATGTGCTTGGGCGAGAGTTCCTCAGGCGAGATCTTCGGCACCCGACGCGGGTTGTGGCGGATCGAAAACACCTCGTGCGCCATCCCCCGGATCTGCTGGTGCACGTCCAGCCACTCGCGCATGCGCAGGCGTAGGAGAGGAAATTCTCTCTGCACCACTTGCGCAGCTTGCTGTGCGACAGGCGGTGCATCTCGCGCCCGAACGCGATCCACAGCTTCAGGTACCCCAGGAAATCCGAGCGTTCATCGGCGAACTTCGCGTGCGCGTCATCCGCCGCCTGCTGCTTATCGAGCGGGCGTTCGCGCGGGTCCTGGATGGAGAGGGCTGCCGCAATGATCAGCACCTGCGGCAGGCATCCCTCGCGTACCGCTTCGACCACCATGCGCGCCAGCCGCGGATCGATCGGCAGCCTGGCCAGATCCCGCCCGAGGCGCATGATCGCATTGTCCTCGTCGATTGCGCCAAGCTCGTGCAGCGTCGCCAGCCCATCCCGCACCATCCGGTAATCCGGCGGCTCCACGAAGGGAAAATCCTGGATGTCCCCCAGCCGCAGCGCCTTCATCTGAAGGATCACACTGGCGAGGTTCGTGCGCAGGATTTCCGGATCGGCAAATCTGCGCACGGGCCGCAAAATCCTCCTCGCTGTAGAGCCGGATCGCGATACCCGATGAGATGCGCCCGCAGCGGCCTGCCCGCTGATTGGCGCTGGCCTGGCTGATCCGCTCGACTGGCAGCCGGCTCACCCGTGTCCGCGGCGCATATCGGCTGATCCTCGCGAATCCCGGATCGATCACATACTTGATTCCCGGCACGGTCAGCGACGTCTCAGCCACGTTCGTCGCCAGCACGATCCGCGGCTGTGCGTGCGGTGCAAACACCTTCATCTGCTCGTCCGCGCTCAGTCGCGCATACAGCGGCAGGATCTCCACGCCCGGCGGATGATGCTGCCGCAGCGCCTCGGCCGTCTCACGAATCTCTCGCTCGCCCGAAAGAAACAGCAGAATATCCCCGGCCCCCTCGCGCCAGACTTCATCGATCGCGCTCATGATCGATTCGATCGGATCGGGATCTTCCTCGTCGTCGCTGCTGGCCGGCGGCCGGTAGCGCACCTCGACCGGGTACGTCCGCCCCGACACCTCCAGGATCGGCGCATCATCGAAATGCCTGCTGAACCGCACCGGGTCGATCGTGGCGCTGGTGATGATGAGCTTCAGGTCCGGCCGCTTGGGCAGCAGTTGCTTGAGATAACCGAGCAGAAAATCGATGTTCAGGCTGCGCTCGTGAGCTTCATCGATGATGATCGTGTCGTAGTTCTCCAGATAGCGATCGTGCTGCGTCTCGGCCAGCAGGATGCCGTCGGTCATCAACTTGATGCACGTCTCCTGCGAGACCTTGTCGCCGAAACGCACCTTGTACCCGACCTGCTGACCGACGGGAGAATTGAGCTCCTGCGCGATCCGGCTCGCGACAGAACGGGCGGCAATCCGCCGCGGCTGCGTATGACCGATCAGTCCGCCGACACCCCGTCCCAGTTGCAGGCAGATCTTTGGGAGCTGTGTCGTCTTACCGGAGCCCGTCTCGCCGCAGATGACGACGACCTGATTACCCGAAATCAGCTCGGCGATCTGTTGCCGCCGCTCACTCACCGGAAGCTCCGGCGGAAACGTCGGCTTGGGGAGCCGGCCCAGCCTCTGCTCAAACCGCTCGCGTGACCGCCGGATGTCGTGTTCCAGCCGGCTCAGCGATTCATCGGCGGGCTTTCCGGCCCGTATTGCGGCTTCGATGCCGCGCAGACGCGAGTGCAGGCGGTAACGGTCTCGCACCATGCAGCGGGAGAGTTCCTGGGCCAGTGTTTCAGTCGCGGTCAATACCGCGAATCATAGGGCAACTTCATCCCGGGCGGGGGTTTACATGCGGCCGGTGACGGCCAATTTTGTTAGAGCGTGCTATGCACTTTCCGCCCGTCGCGGGGCGTGGAAAGTCCATAACACACTCTAGAACTTCGACGTGATTGTCGCGTCCAAAAACAGGGAGGCACGACATGCGCAGCACGAATCTCATCGGTCTGCTGGCTCTGGCGATCGTTGCGTTTGCCCCGGGAGCGCGCGGCAATCCGCCAACGACACGACCCGCCGAGTGCCCATTCCGGTTTCATTTCAAGATCATCCCGCCCACGACCCGGCCCTTTGGTCCGCAGGTCAATCCGCCGAATCTGATGCCCTTTGCTCCGGCCCCGGGGCAGATTCTGCCTGGCCGCGAGCCCATCCCGAGGGACTGGATCCGCAGGGAGTTCAACGGCGAGCCCTTCTACCTCATTCCCTGTAGCGGCTGATCACTTCTCTTCCAGCACCCGCGCCACGATCATCGTCACATCGTCGCTTCGCCGCGAGATGCCCGCGTACTTGCGCAGTTCCCAGAGGACGTTCTGTGCAATCTCTTCGGCGCTGGCGCCGCCTTTGGCGAAGGCTTCAAGCAAACGGCTGCGCCCATAGATCTGCTCTTGGTAATTCATGACGTCGGTCACGCCGTCCGTGTAGATCAGGAGCGTGTCACCGGGCCGGAGATCCAGAACGCTCTGGCGATACTCCTCGGTTTCACTCACGCCCAGCACCATATTCTCGGCGCTCAGTTCCGATACGACGCCATCGCGCAAAAGCATGGGTGGCGGATGACCTGCGTTGCAATAGGTGAGGCGGCGGGTGTTGGCGTCATAGACGCCGTAGAACAGCGTCACGAACTCGCCGACTTTCGTATCCCGGCACAGCATCAGGTTCAGCCGGCGAATGACTTCGTAGAGGTAATAGACGTTGTCGACCTGGGCCCGCAGCGCCGCCCGGACCGAAGCCATGATCAGGCTGGCGGGTACGCCCTTGCCCGAAACGTCAGCGATGACGATGCCGACATTGTCACCGGGCAACTGGATGAAATCGAAGAGATCGCCTCCCAGCGCGTAGCAGGGGACGTAAACGTTGGTTAGCTCCAGCCCCGGCACCACCGGCGGGGTCCTGGGGATCATGCGCTGCTGAACTTCAGCCGCGGTGTTCACCTGGCGCTCGGTCTCCGCCGCCTCGCGTGCTTCTTGGGCCAGGCGGGCATTCTCGATGGCTGCTGCCGCCTGCTGCGCGACGGCCTTGAGCAGGTCGATCTTGTACGAGCTGAATTTCTGCTCGTGTTCCGTATAGACGCGGAGCACACCGACCGCTTTGCCCTTGTAGATCATCCCCGCCGACAGCATTGAGACGATCCCTTCGCGCTTCGACTCCTCGGGATACTGAACCCGCGGGTCCGTGGACATGTCGGCAACGTATTCGTATCCCTGGGGTCCCAGCGCGACCCGGTCGATCGCCGCGCTGCTGAGCCGGACCGGGCCCTTGTTCAGGTACTGCTCGGAGAGCCTGTGGACCGCCTTGATGACAAGGTTGTCTTCGTCGCGATCGACCAGCCGGATCGACGAGGCCTTGGTTTCCATCACCTCGCAGACGACCTCGACGGTTCGCTGAAGAACGTTCTGCAGGTCACGGGCATCCGCGAGAATCGTCGTCAGGTTGTACACGGCGGTCAGCTCGGCGATGCGCTGGCGGAGCTGGAATTCCTGGTAGCACAGCCGGGCGATCGCGTTGGCGAGGATAAAGAGGAACTGGATGGACGCCGGCCGACTGTTGCGGCTTCGCAGCACCTGGGTCAGCAGGCTCTTGCTCTTTTTGGGATCGATCCCGAACTTCTCGGCAAGCGTGGCAAGCTTGGCATCGTCCACCCCCAGCGGGGCACCGTTTTGGGCCATGCGGATGGTTCCGAGGCGCTGGCCGCCGATGGTAATGGGCGCCACGAAGACCCGCCCCTCCTTTTGCGGTCCCTCAGGCTGCTGTTCTTCGGCGGCGGCGATGGCCTGCTGCCGGCGAAGGAAATCCTTCGTCGGCACCGGCTGGGTCAAGACGTTCCCCTGGGCGTCGGTGATGGTTGCCTTGACGTTGGCGACGGACGCGAAGCTGTCCTGGATTTCCTGCAACGTCTGCACGTCCATGAAATCCGTCAGTCGCAGATGATCCGGTTGCAGTTCCGACATCGAATGCACAGCGCCTTGCCGTCCATGGCGGCGGGCACGATTGTAGGCGGATGCTCCGGCCGTTCAACGCATCGGCCGATCCGCCGGCCGCCTCTTCGCTTGGACTCGCCGGTCTGAATCAACTATGATGGACCCAGCCGATGAGAATGGACGTTGCTTATGTTCTCGCGGGTATGCTGCTGGCGGCGGGTTGTGCCTCACATCATGGTGCGACAACCCAGCCTGCGGATGCGATGCAACGGCAGGACGCCGCCATGCAGGATCCGTTCGAGTACAGCCCCGGCATGAGCGAGCAGGACATCAGCGGCGGTGACCTCGGACACCTGGACAAGAAGGCGCTTGAAAGGGATGTGGATCATGTACTCAATCCGTAAATGCGGAATGCTCGGTATCACGCTGGCCGCGCTGGCAACCGCCGGCTGTCAGACAACGGTCAACCACGCAGTCCAGGCGGATCTCAACCGCAAGCCGCTGATCGTGGACGAGGCCATGCAGCATCGCGACTGGGACCGGATGGTGAACCATTACGCCAACGGCAATACCATCGCCGGCCCGGACCTGGTGGTCATTCAGACCGACGCGCCCGAGCCGTATCAGCGGTTTTTCGATCCGGCCGTCTCCGCGATCAACGATACGATTATTCCGGTGACGACTGTTCTCGACCCGCCGTGGAAGGACGTGATCTATCAGGGCGTCGAGGTTCCCCCCACGTACAATGCTCAGCCGGCGCCGCATGTGATCAAGTAAGACTCAACGATAAACCGAAATGAAAGAGCCCCGGTGGTGAGCCGGGGCTTCTTTGTTTTCGAGCTTGACCGGCGGCGTTACATGGCCCGCGCGGAGGTGTGATGGACCTTTGCATGCGATGGGGCATGCCGAACTGACGTCGACAAGTGAGTTGCGTGCTTGTGGGTGACGGCCATTGTGACCGAGTGTGAGGAGGTGTGAGGCAAGCGGGCGTTTTTTCTAATCGAGCTGTGCATCGCGTTGGATTTTTTGGCGTGCGTGCTCAGCTTTGCCTGGGAGCGCGATGTCCTGTGCAGGGTTTTCGCGGTTGAGTGCGACATCGTTCGCGCGGCATGGGCGCTCGAGCGCAACGAATGATGCGTGGATGTGGTTGCCTGCTTCACAGTGGATGATCGGCTCCTGACTGCCTGGCGGGGATGCGCGGTGACCGCCAGCTTGGAGGGCGTGGTCGCGTGGCGGACGGCCGCATGGGTTGCGGGAACGATGCCCGCCGCGAGGATGCCGGCGCCAAGCCAGGCGATAAGTTTCTTGGACAGCATGAATGCTCCTTAACGACAAGAACGGCCGGCTGTCCGTGGCTCTGGGCGGATGCTCAAGGCAAGCCGACACGGCCCCCGCGCCACGTCGGCACGAGGAATCCATGCTGTTATCGGACAGCGCTTGGCTGGGGACTTGAATAATGGCAGGCGGCGTCGCCGGGCAGTCAGCCGAGCACTTCACACAGCAGCGCTTCCATGGCCGCCCAGGAGCGCCGGTCGGCATTGGCGTTGTATTGCAGCGCTGCCAGTCCCGCGTTGTCGGCGTTGGGATTGGTGAAAGCGTGCCTGGCGCCGCCGTAGAGGTTGATCTGGAAATCGGCGCCGGCCTGCTTCATCTCCTGGGCGAAGCCGGTCACCTGATCCATGGGAATCATTGGATCGTCCGCGCCGATGCAGACGAGTACGCGCGCCTTGATCGAACCGGGCCTGGCGGGTTGCGGTGAACTGAGCGTTCCGTGGAAGCAGATCACGCCGGCCAGGGGCATGCCCGCGCGGGCCATGTGCAGGGCCATGGCTCCGCCCATGCAGTATCCGATGGCGGCGATTTTGGCACCGTCGACCATCGGCTGCGCTGCAAAGGTATCCAGCGCAGCCTGCACGCGTCCCATGGCGTCGGGATTGCTGAACAGAGCGTTCATGAGCTTTCCCGCTTCGTCTGGATTGGATGCGGTTTTCCCGTTGCCGAACATGTCCAGCGCCATCGCGGCATAGCCCAGCGAGGCGATCTGCCTCGCTCTATCTCGGATGTAGTCGTTCAAACCCCACCACTCGTGGCAGATCAGCACGCCGGGGCGTTTGCCGGGTCGGGCATCATCGAATGCCAGAAACCCGCGCATCTGCGTGTTGCCGAAGTTGTAATCCAGGTCCTGAGTCTTAACTGCCATGGCTTGATCTACTCCTTATTTGAAAATCTCGGCAAAGAACTCTTTCATCGCCTCCCAGGACTTCTCGTCCGCTTCCTTGTTGTAGCCGAGCGCTTTGTTATGCAGCTTGTCCGCGTCGGGGTTGGTGAAAGAGTGAACGGCGCCGGGATATGAGATGACTCTGAAATCGGCGCCGGCATTTTTCATCTCCTGCTCGAACGCCTTCACCTGCTGTGGCGGGACAATCGGGTCGTCTGCGCCCGTCAGCACCAGGACACTCGCTCTGACTTCGCCCGGTTTGGCGGGCATCGGTGTGTTCAGTTCGCCGTGGAAGCTGACGACGCCTTTGACGTTGGCGCCGGAGCGCGCCAGTTCCAGGACCGTCATCCCGCCGAAGCAGTAGCCGATCGCCGCCAGCTTGCCGGTATCGACCTGTGCCTGCTGCTTGAGCGTGTCGAGGGCAGCCTGCACGCGCTCGCGCACGAGTTGTCGGTTGTCTTGAAATCGCTTCGCCAGTTCGCCGGCGCGATTGAAATCGGTGGTTGATTCGCCGTTGCCGTAGATGTCCGCCGCCAGCGCGACGTAGCCGAGTCGGGCGAGCATGTCTGCGCGATGTTTTGCGTATTCGTTCAGTCCCCACCATTCCGGCACGACCACGATGCCCGGCCGCTTCCCCTGCACCGCGTCATCGTAAACCAGATAACCCTTGAGTGTTGCGTCGCCCTGCCGGTAGTCGATTTCCTTCTTGACCAGTTCGGCCCTCGCCGTACCGGAGAGAAGGAGCAATGCCCCGAGTGCCCAGGTTAACGCTCTCATGATGCCTCCTTCCGATCTGGAACGTTGATCATATACCCGGATAGAATTGAATTTGTAGCGGTGGCGTACGCATCGCCCGTTTTTTGCCTGGAGCACGCATGCAGGTATTGCAGGGAATCGAGGGACTCAGGCAGGTGCCGCCGGGTGGCGTCCTTTCCGTCGGCAACTTTGACGGCATCCATCTGGGTCACCGCACGCTGATTGAGCGTGCCCACGAACTAGACGCCCGCGACCGCGGCGGCATCGCGGTCGTGACCTTCGAGCCCCATCCTCTGACGGTTCTGCGGCCGGAATTCGCCCCGCCCCGCCTGACGCCCGCGGACATCAAAGAGCGCCTGCTCGAATCGCTCGGCGTTGATCATTGCGTGGTTCTTCCACCCACGCCCGAAGTTCTGAATCTGAGCGCCCAGATGTTCTGGGAGATCCTGCGGGACGAAGTGTGCCCGCGTCACATGATCGAAGGACGCAGCTTCAACTTCGGCAAGGGTCGCGGCGGAAATATCCAGCGCTGCGCGAGTGGGCGGCACAGAGCTCGGTGAAGCTTCACATCCTCGACCCTGTCGAGGTTGCGCTGCTGGATCTCCAGGTGGTCGAGGTGAACAGCTCGCTGGTTCGCTGGCTGCTGGCGTGCGGGCGGGTGCGGGATGCGGCGATCTGCCTGGGCCGGCCGTACTTGCTTCGCGGGCGGGTTGTCAGCGGGCACAAACGGGGCCGGTCGATCGGCGTGCCGACCGCGAACCTTGCCTGCGAAGATCAACTGGTCCCGCTCGATGGCGTCTATGCGGGGCGGTGCCGGGTTGATGATCAAGCTTATCCCGCCGCTGTTTCCATCGGCACGCTGCCGACCTTCGGCGAGAACGCCCGGCGGCAGGTTGAAGCGCACGTGCTGGACTATACTGGCGATCTTTATGGCCAGATCCTTGAGGTCGAGGTGCTCGACTGGATCCGGGAACAGCGCAGGTACGATGGCGTTGAGCCGCTCAAAGTGCAGATCTCCCGTGATATCGCCATCACACGGGGGCGGGCGGGTCTGAATCCAGCGCATCCGATAGCGGCACAAATCGCTTAATTATTCTTCGGCAGGTCGCTGGTTTCGAGAAGCCTGCGGAAGAATTCCGTCTTCATCGGCACCTCATCATGCGGGAGCGTGGTGTGAATGAAGATGGGCCAGCGGGCCATCAGGTCGGGCTCCGTCACCGCGGTGTCCTCCATGAAGTCAACCCGGATTTGCGCCCTGGCCAGCAGATCCATGAACTGCTTGTTTGTGCTCGCCAGGTGGTCGGTGAATATCGAAACCAGCCGCCGATGTTTTCCCCCGGCACACCAGCGGGTGAACTGGTCCAGCGAGCCGTAACTGGAATCGAGCAGCAGAACGTCTGTGATATGGTCGTCCATGCCGCCGTGATCGAGGACGGCAGCGGCGACGCGGTAGCCGCCGGAGTGGGAGGAAATGACGACCTTGCCGATGGCGTCGGTCTTGATCTTGCCATCGCTTTTCAGAAAAGTGGTAATCTCCTCGAGGAGATTCATCAGGCCGTTTTTGTTGAGTTCGAGCTTGCCGCCGCCGGCGTCGCGGGCGTTCTTCGGGCCTTGCGGGACGATGAGGATGGCGTTGACCTTCGACTCATCCAACTGCCTGGGTAATTGATATCGAGCGAGCACCTTGGCGACGTAGTTTTCAAAGCCGTGGAAGTGGACGACGTAATTGACACGGTCTTCGGGGCGGTAGTCGTTGGGGATGAAGATGCCGACGGTGGAGTCGTCGTAGTGACCCTTTTCGGGATAGTTCCTAAACCCGTGTTCGCGCGAGGGGTGGGGGTAGGGAGCGTTCTTGAACGACCTCAGCATCATCTGGCCAAGATCGTTCTGGATCCACGCCGGCTGGGTGGTCTGCGCAGAGGTTGCCGCCGCGCTAATCGATACCAGCGACATCACGACAAACATGATTTTCATGGCAACTGCCTGTGTCGCGCTACGCGAACCGCTTGACGATGATCGTGTCGTTCTGTCCGCCGAAGCCAAACGAGTTGCTCAGGGCGACATCGACTTTCGCGGGACGAGCCTTGTTCGGCACATAATCCAGATCGCACTCTGGGTCGGGGTTTTGCAGGTTTACGGTGGGGGGAGGACCTGGTCACGAATCGCCAGTACGCAACAGATCATCTCGACCGCACCGGCGGCGGCGATCAGGTGACCCATCATCGACTTGATCGAGCTGACCGGAACGCTCCTGGCGAGATCGCCGAAGACCGCCTTGATGGCGCTCGATTCGTTGCCATCATTTTCCTTGGTCCCGGTGCCGTGGGCGTTGATGTAATGAACGTCCTTCGGCGTTAGATGCGCATCGGCGAGGGCTTCTTTCATCGCGACAATCGCGCCCTTGCCGTCGGGATCCTGATCGGTGATGCGGAAGGCATCGGCGGTCGAGCCATAGCCGACGACTTCGGCGAGGATCCTGGCGCCGCGCTGCTGTGCGTGGTCGAGCGTTTCGAGGATGACCATTCCCGCACCTTCGCCGAGAACGAAGCCGCCGCGATGGGCGTCGAAGGGACGCGAGGCGCACTGGGGATTCTCATTGAAGGTGGAGAGGGCGGTAAGGCGATTGAAACCCGTCACACCGAAAGGGTGGATCATGGAGTGGGCGCCGCCGCCAATCATCACATCCGCATCGCCGCGGCGGAGGATTTCTGTGGCCTCTCCGATCGCCTGCGTAGAGGCGGCACAGGCAGTGAGACAATTCATGGCCGGACCGCGCGCTCCGTCAGCAGGGCGAGGTGGGACAGCGGCATGTTGGGCTCCTGCTCGAGCTCGCGCATCACGTTCATATGCTCGCGAGCAACCTGGGCCCATTTCACGGCGTCAAGCCGGCTCTCGGCCTCTTGCCAAGACGAGAGGCAGGCAAGGGTAAACGCGTTGAAATCCAGCGAGCCTTCACCCGAACCGAGATAGATGCCGACGCGATCGAGGTCGAGCTTGCCTTGATCCAGCCCCGCCATCCTCCAGGCCTGTGAGCAGGCGCCGAGCGCGAATTTCGTATTGCGACCAGCAGTCTTGTGCTTCGAATCGTCTACCACGTCCCGCGACAGATCGTAATCCTTCACCTCGGCCGAAAACGTCGTCGGAAATGTGGATGCATCGAAGATCGTTGTCTTTGCGATGCCCGACTCGCCACTGAGCAGCCGCTTCCAGACGGCATCGAGGGAGTGCCCCATCGGGGTGACCCAACCCATGCCTGTGATGACGACTCGGTTCATCTCGACGTCTTTCAAAAGGTTATATCCGTTGCCGCTTACATTTTCTTAAACACCAGCGCCGCGTTCTGGCCACCCAGGCTATAGACACTACTCACGGCGACACCTACGTCTTGCTCTCGCACCTCGGAACTCACATTCAGTTTGCTTCCAGCCGGCATCGATTTTGTGTTAGTCGCCGGTGGGATCTTCCGATCCGCGATTGCCATGACCGATGCGACGGCTTCAGCTCCGCTGCCCGCCGCGAGGTTTCCGATCTGCCCTTTGATCGGCGCCAGGGGCACCCGCTCCAATCCACCGCCGAACACCTGCGTCAGACCGTTGAGCTCTGCGCGATCGTGCGATGGGATTCCCAATCCCGTCGGGATCAGCAGATCCACCCCGGCGGGGGGGATGTTGGCATCGGCCAGCGCCTTGGCGATTGCTTTGCCGTAGCTATCGCCGCTGGGGCAAGGCGCGTCGATCTGGTAAGTGTCCTGGCTGGCGCCGAAGCCTATGAGTTCTGCATAGATCTTCGCGCCGCGCTTTGTCGCGTGCTCATATTCTTCGAGGATCAACAAACCGCCGCCTTCACCGATGACGGTTCCATCGGCGTTTCGATCGAATGGTTTGACGGCATGGGCGGGATCGCCATTGCCGTTTTCGGTTAAGCGTTTGAGCAATGTCTGACGGAGCATGCCCATCGGGTTCAGCTTGGACTCGGCGCCGCCGCAGATCGCACAATCGGCCTTGCCGCGCTGAATGGTGCGGAAGGCTTCGCCGATGGCCAGGTGGCTGGACGTGTCGGCGCAGGTGATGGTATTGCTGGGGCCCTTGAGCTCATGAATGATCGTGACGTGACAGGCGAGCATGTTCGGCAGGTACTTCAGCAGCCACAGCGGCGTAAGCTGGTTCATCCCCTCGCGGCCCCATTGGTGCAGATCGAGCTTGTTGCCCTCGCGTGCCGTGTGCATCGCTCCGGTCAGCTCGTTCAATTCCGCGCTGATCAGGCCCGCGCCGATGTTGCAGCCAAAGCGTTCAGGAATGATCTCGGGGGTATCGGTGTAGGCCTTCGTCTTGATGCCGGCGTCCTTGAAGGCGTCGTCTGCCGCGATGACGGCTAATTCGATGTCCCTCGCCATCACCTTCGTTGCCTTGCGATAGCTCTTGGGGACGAAATCGCCGATCTTGTAGCTGTCGATTTCCCCCGCGATCTGGCAGGCGAATCCGCTGGGGTCGAAGTCGCGCGATTCGCCGCACGCCGCTCTTACCGGCAAGCAGGTTTTCCCAGAACGCTGCAGCGCCGATGCCGATCGGTGAGATCACCCCCACGCCAGTTACAACCACACGTCGCATAGTTCGATGGTGGGCCATGCCCATCCTACAGGTTCACCGGCGCATTGATCCGATAGCTCTTGAGCAGCTCGGTGAACTGCTCGGTGAATACGAAGTTGTGTTCCGGGAATTCCAGGCCGGCCATATTCTGATCGATGTGACTGAACATCAGCTCGATGTCCGCCACCGATTCGGCGCCACTTTGACGATACCCGCGACCGAAGCGCCCTGTTCGTTGAGCTGCTCGATATTCGCTGAGAACGTAATCGTCTCACCCGGACGCACCAGGCGATGAAACGTCGCGCGGCCGATCTTGGCGAGAATCACCTTCTCCGCAAAATTCCGCGCCTCGCCCACCAGAATACCGGCCGTCTGCGCCATCCCTTCGACAATCAAGCTATGCGGCACGATCGGAAACGCCGGATAGAGATCGTGCAGGTGCTCCTCGGCCAGCGAGACGTTCTTGATCGCCGTAGCCGACTTCTTCGGCACGAACTCCACGAACTTGTCGATCCAGATCCATCGCATAGCGCCTAGGCGGCCTGCGTATTGAGCTTCTGCTGGATGTAGTTCACGATGGCATCGACGGTGAACAGCTTACTCATGTTGTCCAGCTTCGGGTCGGCCTCAAACTTGCTGAAGTCCGAATGCGGCATGCGCTTCTTGAGGTCCTCGATGCCTGCCGGCGTGACTTTCCCATCCTGAACGAAGTTCGGATCGTTGGCAAGATTCTCCGGGATCATCTCGCCGCGCGGGATCTTGATGCCGAACGCCTTCTCCAGGCGGAACATGATGTCCAGGAAGTCGATCGATTCGGCTCCGAGGTCATCACGGATCACCGCCTGGGGCGTGACTTCCTCCTCATCCACGCCCAGCGCATCGACCAACACCGCTCGCACCTTGTCGTATATTTCGTCTCGCGACATTGCCATTCCCTTGTGCCTTGTTCCAGGGGTGGGTTCGGAGCCCACCCTCCCTTGGATTAAATCCCCGCGACCGCCGCCGTTCCCGCAGGCCGGATCAACGCCCAGCGCCTGCGATTGTGCTCCTGTAACCGGGCATCCAGCTCCATCAACTCTGGCTGCTTCTCGGCGAGATTGAAATAGGCCATTTCGATCCGCGCCGAAACCGCCTGGGCGTCGCCCACGGTCCCGCCCGCCTTAAAGCTGGCGCCGGCGTCGGTGGGCTTGGTTAACTCGACCTCGACGCGGAGAAAATTTCCCGGCGCCACAAAATGCCCGTACTTCACGTTCCGGGCCTCTTTCAGGACGGCGATCGACTTGGCGAAATCGCTGCGCACGTGCAACAGCCAGGCCGCCGCCTGCGTCATCGCCTCGAGCATCATCACACCCGGCAGGACTGGAAATGTCGGGAAATGATCCGCCAGATATTCCTCCGCCAGGCTGACGTACTTCACGCCCACGAGGCGTGTATCGCTAAGCTGCTCGACCTTGTCGATCAGATTGAACTTCATCTCTTCGCTAAACCACCGAAACGCAACCTTTTAGCGGTCATTTCCCCCATTTGCAAGCGATCGGCCGGTTCGCTTGACAAGCGCGCAAACGCTGCCACAATGCTCCGTCCCCCATTTTGGAGCTTACGCAGATGTACGCCATCATCGAAGACAGCGGCCGGCAGTTCAAAGTCACCAGCGGCGACCGCATCAACATCGATCGCGCCGTCGACGCCGACACCAAAACCATCACCTTCGACCGCATTCTCCTCGTCGGTGGCGAGGGCAAGCCGAAGATTGGCAGCCCCACCGTCGCCAAGGCCACCGTCACCGCTGACGTCATCGGACCAGTCAAAGGCCCGAAGATCGACATCGTCAAGTACAAGCGCCGCAAGGGCTACGCCCGTAAGGCCGGTCACCGCCAGCCCGCCCTTCAGGTCAGGATCACCGCGATCAACGTCTGATCGCAGCCTTAAACATCAAGAACCGCCCGCCACGGCCCGCTTCAGCGGGCCGCAGCTTTTTCCATGCTCCCTCTTTGCTTATCCTGACGCTCGATGTCCGATCCCGAGCTGCAGAAGGCCCTCGAGCAAGGCCTGTCCCTCTATCAAGCCAGGCGCTTTGCCGAAGCCGAGCAGTGCTTCCGCAGCATCCTGGCACGTCATCCCAACGATCCCAATGCCCTGCACCTCTACGGCCTGATTGCGCGAGATACCGGCCGTCTCGATCTGGCAATCACCCTTTTGCGCAAGGCCGTTGCGGTCGCGCCCGATGCAGCGCCCTTCCAACTCAACCTCTCGATGGCGCTCCGCGCTGCGGGTCAACTCGACCAGGCCATCGCCGTCCTCTCCCGCGCGCTCCAGCTCGATCCTCGCGACCCAACCATTCACCGCAACTACGCCATCCTTCTGGCGACCGTCGGCCGGGTGAACGACGCCATCCCCCACTTCCAGGCCGTCGTCGATCTCAAGCCCGATGCTGCCGAGTCCTACTACAACCTCGGCACCGCCTTCGTCTCCACCAACCGCTTCCCCGAGGCCGTCAAGGTGCTCCAGCGCGCCGTCTTGCTCGATCCCGATCGCGCCGATGCCCACTGCAATCTCGGCGCCGCCTATCGCGGCCTCTGGCAGTTCGAGCCCGCCATCACGCATTACCGCCGCGCCCTCGAGCTTCGTCCCGATTACCCCGATGCCCTCTACAACCTCGGCGCCGTCTATCATTCGCTCAACGACCTCCCCGCCACGCTCGACTGCTACCGCAAGGTCCTGGATCTCCGGCCCGATTTCCACGTCGCCCGCAGCAGCCTGCTGCTCTGCATGCACTACCTCGCTCCCCTCGACCCTCCTGCGATCTACCGCCAAAGCCAGGAGTTCGATCGCCAGCACGTCCAGCCGCTGCGCTCGCAGATCCAGCCTCATCCCAACGATCGCTCCCCCGGCCGGCGCCTGCGCATCGGCTACGTCTCGCCCGATTTCTGCCACCACTCCGTCGCCTACTTTCTCGAACCGATCCTCGAGCATCACGACCGCACGCAGTTCGAGATCGTCTGCTACTCCTCGACGATCAAGCCCGATGCGATCACCCGCCGTCTGCATTTGCATGTCGAGCAGTGGCGCCAGGTCCCCAACGTCCCCGATGACCGCCTCGCCCAACTCATCCGCCAGGACCAGATCGACATTCTCGTCGACCTCTCCGGCCACACCTCCCACAACCGCATGCTCACCTTCGCCCGCAAGCCCGCCCCGGTCCAGGTGACCTACCTCGGCTACCCCGACACCACCGGCGTCTCGACCATCGACTACCGCCTGACCGATCCCCAGGCCGACCCCGCCGATGCGCCCGATGCCTCCCTCTACGCCGAGAAGCTCCTTCGCCTCCCGCGCACCGCCTGGTGCTACCGACCCTCGGATGATGCCCCCGAGCCCGCCGCTCCGCCATGCCTCACGTCCGGCCACATCACCTTCGGCTCCTTCAACCAGTTCTCCAAGGTCAACGATCATCTCATCGCCCTCTGGTCCAGGCTCCTGCATGCGCTTCCCGATTCCCGCCTGTTCCTCAAGTCTCCCACCCTCGATGAACCGCCCGTCCGAGAGCGTATCCTCACCGCCTTTGCGGCCAACAACATCCCGCCCGAGCGCCTCGACCTTGCCGGCAGGATCATCTCCTACCGAGATCACCTCGCCTGCTATCACCAGGTCGACCTCGCCCTCGACTCCTTCCCCTACAACGGCACCACCACTACCTGCGAAGCCCTGTGGATGGGCGTCCCCGTCGTCACCCTCGCCGGCAACCACCACGTCTCTCGCGTCGGCCTGGCCCTGCTCACGCACATCGGCCTGCCCGAACTGATCACCCGAACCGAAGACGGCTACCTCGCCCTCGCCCAAGAGCTTGCCCGCGATCCCGCGCCCTGATGCAGCTCCGCTCCTCGCTTCGCCAGCGTATGCGCCAATCACCTCTCATCGACGGCCCCGCCCTCGCCCGCGACATCGAATCCGCCTACCGCCAGATGTGGCAAACCTGGTGCGCCCGGCAGTAGCAGGCCCCCCCGAACGCCGGACCCAGGGTCGGCGTGTCGAGCCCACGGGATTATGGCGGCGAGAATACCGCAGGCCCCCGCAGCTCGCCTCTCTTAGCCGCTCCGCCTGCCGCGACGACGAAGCAGAATCCCCCCCCGCTCCCCGAGCCCGCCCGGACCCGGCAGCGCCGCGGGCGCCGGTTCGGGGGCGACTTCCAGCGGGTAGCCGGTGTTGTTCCCGGTCGCGATCGCCGTGAAATCGGTGCCCGAGGGGGAGGGAGACCATCTAAAGTCAAGATGGGCAACCTGCAGAGCAGGCAACACGCCCCAGGGCCCGTTCGCGAAATACCCCAACAGAGGACATTCCACTCCCATGTTGCCTCCGAATCGACTCCCGACCCACACCGTACTCTCACCGTAGTAGTACCGTACCCTCCCCGCTCGGCCGCCGACGGGGTTTTGGGGCGATGTGGGGATATAGTGGTCCGAACATGACAATTTGTCGTACCGGCAATGCGGCCGAAGGTTACCCCCTTCAGAATGACCGCCGCCGCATCCCAGGCGTCGCGCTGCGCCTGCGTCAGGCGATGGGCAGGAAGCTACGCGACCGTGACCTCGTTGCCGCCTGACCGGTCAGATCGCCACGTTTACAGACGAAGGTGGACTTGGCCCTGGTCAACCTGTGCGAGGGTAGGGGGGTGCTGTGAGCGGCTGCCGCGAGTCTGTGAGGCCTGGAGATCTATGTCATCGGCTGCGGGGCAACGCGGATGGGCGCGGATCGGGGGCCGCGGCCCTACTTCACCTCGTAAACCTTCAGCACCTCATCGCCGTAGTGGTTGATGACCTTAACCGCGATCTTGCCGGTCTCGGGCTTTTCGAACGGCCGGCTCCGGGTGGAATAAAGCTCAGACCAGGCGCTCTCGTCGATCTCGGCCCGCAGCGCCCGCTTGAGCTTCTCGTAGGGCTCGATCCGCTCCCGTGAAATAGGCGTGGCGGACGAAGAAGCTCTCGCCGTCGTAGTCGGTGTCGATGAACCAGCAGGCGATGTCGTCGGTGGTGTTGGAGCGCACCTCGCCGGTCGTCGGGTCGTACACGTCCACGCCGCGGATCTCGACGACGACCTTCCCATCTTTGGTCTTCTCCACAATCACGTCCGGCTCGCCGAAGACCATGAACAAATTCCCCGCTCCGGTCTTCTTCAGGAGGTCGTCCCCCATCGCCAGGTCCGGGTTCATCCGCACCGGCAGCACCTTTAGCTTGCCATAGCGCTTGGCCTCTTCGCTGACGTGCGGGTCAAACGCGAAGCCGCAGACCAGCAGCACGTCGAACCCCACCCCCTGGACCGCCTCCTTCGCCGCCTCCTTGACCAGTTCCGGGCCGACCGTGCCGTACTCGGGGCCGATGCAGATGGCCACCCGCTTTTCAGTACCATCGCCGTCCGTGTAGTGCCCTTCCCCGTTGATCCACTGGCCGGCGAAGATTTCGACCGAATCCAGCTTCAGCCGCCCCTCTTTCTTTCCCGTCTGCACCGGCGTCTTGCGCAGGTACTCCAGGATCGTGTTGGAAAAGCTCCCGCCGGCCAGCATCTTCAGGGTAAACCCTTCGCTGCCGGGGGTCTGGGCGGCCTCGCGCTTCTGGTCCACGCTGATCGTCCGGTGCGGCGAAAGCGATTCCACCGTGAACGGACCCGTCACCCGCAGGCGCTTGTTGTCCTCGTACGGCTTGTCATAGAGCGTCTCGGTCTCCGCGTGCCGCAGGATCGCCTTGTCGATCTCGCTTCGGCTCATCCCCTCCTTGATCTCCGGATTGTTGGCGATGCTCTTGAGCGTAACGTGCGGCACGCGCTGGTAGACGAACCCCTTGCGGATGTCCCCCTCGGTCTTACCCCCCCTCATGGCGGCGGCAACAGGGGGGGCCGTCAGCTCCGCCTCCTTCTTTACACCCTCGGGCGAGTCGGCCAGCAGGTAGTACGGGAAGCGGGCGCACATCAGCCGCGTGCGGGCCAGCGCCAAGGCGACGCGGGATGTGTCGGTGGTGATCCAGCGCCGGCCCCATTGCTCGGCCACGTACGCCGTTGTGCCGCTGCCGCAGGTGGGATCGAGCACGAGATCGCCGGGGTCTGTGGTCATGAGGAGGCAGCGCTCGACAACTCTCGGGCTGGTCTGAACGACGTACACCTTACCGGTTGCACCACCTACATCCGTCCATGTAGGCGACAGTGGAGTCACTGGGAAGTCGGCGAAGTACTTCTTAAAGCGGATCATCCCTCGCTGGATGACGATCCGACCCGCAACTCCGACCTTCTCAAGTCCCTCAACAGTAACGCCCCAGTGCCTTCCCTCACCCGGATGAAACCTCTGCTCCTTGAACTTGAAAGATACGGTGGTCGTCGGTCGGAAACCGTCGGACGTTAGCGGGTCCGCGCTCCACATAGCGTCCGAATCAACCGCTTCGCCATCATCGGTCCTCAACTTCTCTGTACCACGCGCCAGGTACAGCGGGCGAAACTTACAACTCTCGCGGTCCTTGGCGTACCAGAGCACGTAGTCGCTGTTTTGCACCAGGAACTCGCCTGTGGCCGTTCCAGTTTTCTGCGCTTGGATTTGTACGATGAAGTTCGCACTCCCAAATACTTCGTCCAGCACTGACCGAACGAGGTGAACATTCTCGTCGCCGATCTGAACAAATAGGGAACCGCTGTCCGTAAGCAACTCTCGGGCGACCGCCAAGCGATCACGCAGATAGGGCAGATAAGAGTGGATGCCGAGCTTCCACGTGTCGCGAAAGGCGCGAACCTGTTCTGGTTGTCGTGTCGCGTCAGTAACGGCACCATCCTTCACATCGCGCTTGCGCGTACTTACCTGCCAGTTGGAGCCGAACTTAATGCCGTACGGCGGGTCGAAGTAGATCGTCTGGACCTTCCCCTTGAGTCCTTCCTTTTCCGCCAGCGAGGTCATGACCAGCAGCGAATCGCCGAGGATCATGCGGTTGGACCAGTGCCCGTCGTGATGGTAGAAGTCCACCCGCTTGTCGAACTCCGCGGGCAGGCCGTTAAAGTCCGCGAACAGCCCGCCGAACTGCTGGTCGTCGTTGTCCGTCCGCTTGTCCGCCGTCCGCCGGAAGTCCTCGATGATCGCCTGCGGGTGGATCTTCTCCTGGATGTAGATCGGGACCGCCGGCACCTCCAGCGGATGGCGGTCCTGCTCGTCCTTGCCCTTCCACACCAGTTGCGGGTCGAGCGAAGGATCACGCGGGTACAACACCGTCTGCGGCCGCTGCTCGTCCTCGCGCACGAAATCCCGCAATTCCTCCGTGGGGATGTTGGTGCGGGTGGCTCGGTGCTTCACCGCTTCGATGGTCACGGAGCCCGAATGGTTCTTGCCCTTTCTGGGCATGCTCATCGCTCCTTTCTGACGAGTCGGCTGGCCTTGCGCTGGCTGGACAGCGCGCGCCAGAAATCGTGGCGATTCATGTTTAGCCCGCTGCGCTGCACGAACGATTCGTACAACCGCTCGAACTCTTCGGTATACGGCAGATCATCAACCGTCTTGCGCGTTCGATTGTACAACTCAACCAGCAGCGCTTTGTGCACCTGACTGATTCGCAGTCTGGGCATGTCAACCTCCCGCCCTGGCAAGATCCAATGCCGGCGTCTGTTCGAGGATCTCGATGATGCGGCGCGCCACGTATATTCGGTTTCGCTTCCGGCCGGTAGTTTCACGCAGGATGTTCATGCCGATCAGGCGCTCAATTGCGCTCTGCGCCGACTGCGGGGTCACATCAAGCAGGGTGACGGCACGAGCGAGGGTGACAAATGGATTGCGGAACAAATCATCAATCAGCTTGACGAGCAGCGCGCTCGTGCGCGCGGTCTGGCAATGATTGGCCCATTCATTACGCAATGCGACAAGCTGTGCGGCCCGCTCGACGGCGTCAATGGACTGCTCAGTCACACCGCGCAAAAAAAATGCGATCCAGTCTTCCCACTTCCCATGCTGGCTCACCGCCAGAAGCAACTCGTAATACTCAGGGCGGAACCGCTCGAAATAGGCTGAGAGGTAGAGGACCGGATGAGGAATTGCTCTCTCGCTGTCAAGAAGCAGCGATATGAGCAGCCGGCCAACGCGGCCGTTGCCATCTTCAAACGGATGGACTGCCTCGAACTGGTAATGGATCATTGCCAGACGAACGAGCAACGGCAGTTCGTTCGGTATGTTGACGAACCGTTCAAAGGCGGTGAGGCAAACCATCAACTGCTCGGGCGGCGGTGGAACGTACGTCGCCCGCTGGATCGGAGAGCGCGGCGGGCCGATCCAGTTCTGTATCCGCCGGAATTCGCCGGGATGCCTCTCCTGGCCGCGCACACCTTCCAGCAGAATCTCGTGTAGTTCCTTGATGAGGTTTAGCGTTAGCGGAATCTGACGGAGCCGCTCCAGTCCGTGCTCGAGGGCACGCACGTAATTATGCACTTCGCGAACGTCGGGGACGCTCTGTTCAACGTTTGGCGCTACCTCGAATAGAAACAGATCGGTCAGCGAAGCCTGGGTGCCTTCGATTCGGCTGGAGAGTACGGCCTCACGATTGACGAAGCTGCGAATGAGCAGCATCGGATTGGGCAGTGTCCTGGTGATTCCGGCGAGCTGTCCGAGCGCGATCGGCCGCCGAGAGCGGTCCAACCAGACTGCCGGTGTACTGCACCGTCGGAGGCAAATCACGTGGGACAAAGGCATCAATTCCGCCCACGCTCCGCATGAGCTTGCCCCAAGCGGAGGATGTAAAGTCTTTGGCGTCCAACCTTTATCACCTTATTCAAGTTAAACTTCATTGGGCGGTCGTTATGATGATTTTAGCCATCAAATCATAATAAGACGGTCCCCAGCTTGTGCAAATGGGCGAGAATCGTGTTCCGCATCCCATGGATCGCCAACCTCCACAAACTCCCACCTTCCCCATGCTCCGGCGTTATTCACCGCCGGCACCCACAGCGTCTCGGCCGTCTCGACCTTCGCCTCCTTCTCCTTGTCCCGCTCGCCGCTCACTTCGATGATCAGGTTCAGCAGGTCATCGCTGCCGTGACCATCATCAACGCGGGCGATGAAGTCCGGCACGTAGTTGCGCTGCTGGCCGCTGACCGTGTACGGGATGAAAAAGCCAAGGTTGTGGTTCTTGACGTAGCTTACCACCTCATCCATCTCCTCCAGCGTCTGCGCCATCTTCTGCTCCCAGCTTTCAGTATCGCCGACGACGTGGGAGATGTGGCACTTGTCGGCCCGCGTCTTGTAGGTGGGCTTGACTGTGTCGAACGAGACGTAGCGGGTGGAGCCGATGGTGTCGTAGGGCTTGGGGATGGGAAGCAGGCGCTTGGGGCCGGAATCGGCTTCCACCACCGATCGGTACACCTTGTCGGCGGCGTCCTGGCAGTTCTCCACGAATAGGAGCAGTTGCTTGAACGCACCGTCCTTGCAGGTGACGCATTCGGATAGCCACGCCTTGCTCACCTCCAGGAGATCCGGAAAGAGCCAGGGCTTCTTGGCGTACTCTTCCTTCTCGAAGTAATGCTCCAACACGCGGCGAGCGATGTGGAACGCCACTTTCTGCTCGCGCTGGTTCTTCAGGTCGTCCAGCGTGTGGATAGCCGTCTCGCCGACAATGGGGGCGTTCTCGACCTTCGTCGGCACGTTGCGCGTGGAAAGGGCCAGCTGCGACTTCTCCGTAAATTTCGCGCACAGACGCTCGGCCGGAAGCTCATAGCGGTAGCCGTCGATGCGCGGGAAGGTGATCTCGCAGGCGATGCGCTCCTCCAGCGCCCGCACATGCGTCGGCGGCGGTCCCGGCGGCTTGGGCTTGACGCCCCCGCTTGAGGGGATGAACGAGAAGGGCACGCCGTAAACCTCCGCATATTCCGTGTCGAACGCATCGAATTCCGCGGGACCGTCTGGCGTCTCGATCTGGCAGCGCGCAACCGCGTAGCTCATCCGCCGCAGCCCCCGTCCCACCACCTGCTCACACAGAAGCTGGGTCCCGAAGGCCCGCACGCCGAGAATGTGCGTGACGGTATTGGCGTCCCACCCCTCGGTGAGCATCGAGACCGAAACCACGCACTTGATCTGCTCCCCAAGCTTCCCGGGCTTGCCGACGGTGTTCATCACCTCGCGCAGCAGGTCCTCATCGGTGAGCTTCTCAACATCCACGCCCGGAAAGCGCTGGCGCAGGTCGTGCTTGAACTCCTCGATCTCGCGTGCGGCGATCTTGCGGAATTCGCTGCTCATCGCCTCGCCGCTGTCGAGCTGCTCGGAATCCACCAGGATCGTGTTGGGCCGGTCGAGAAACCGATCGCCGTCCACGTTGCTGAACAGCGGCAGCTTCCCGGGCACGGGAACGCTCTGATCCTCGCTGAGCTTCTTCTCCCAGCCGGCGATGTAGTCGAAGACCATCTTCGACACGCTCGTGTTGTTGCACACGACGATGAAGACCGGCGGCGTCTGCCCATCGCCGTTGCCCTTGGACTGCTCTTCCCACAGGCGATACGACTTCTCGTAGTTCGCGTAGAGCGTGTGGATTGCGCCTTCGAGTTCCGCAGGGAGTCCGGGCTCATCGCCGTAGTCTGCCGTGCCGCGGCCTTTTTTCGGCAATTCATCGCGGATGCGCAGCCACAAGTCGCGGTAGGTCGGCACGCTTCCGTCCATCGCATTGTCGGCGACGGGGACGCGCGGGACCTTCACGATGCCGCTCTCGATGGCGTCGATCAGCGAGAAATCAGAGACGACCCACGGAAAGAGCGTGCCCTCCGAATAGCCCGAGCCGCGCAGGAAAAACGGCGTTGCTGAAAGGTCATAGACGGTCTTGATGCCGATCTTCCGCTTCACCGCCTCCAGGCCGCTGATCCACGTGTGCGCCTGCTTGTTGCGTTCTTCCGCCTGCTTCCGCTCATCGCCCTTGAGCTTGACCTCATCGCCGTCCGGCTTTCGCCGGTAGCAGTGATGCGCTTCGTCATTGAGCACGAGGATGTTCTTCTTGGTTCCCAGTTCGCGGCAGACGCGCCGGACCATTTCGCCTTCAGATTCGGTGAACGCGCCGCTTACCTCCGCGCCCAGCAGCCGCTTCGTGGTTCGGGAGGCGTCGCCCTTCTCCCGGCGCAGAAATGCGTGGTAGTTGGTGATAAGGATTTTCGCCTTGCCCATGTCTTCCAGCAGGTCGGACGGCACGATCTCCAGGCCGCGATAGTAGTTCTGCGGATCGCTGGGCAAGAGGACGCGCAGCCTGTCTTTGATCGTGATTCCCGGCGTGACGACCAGGAACGTGTCCGTGAATCGCGCATCCTGCGTGTTGGCGAGCTTATTCAGCGTATGCCAGGCGATGATCATCGACATGACCGCCGTCTTGCCGCTGCCGGTGGCCATCTTGCAGGCGATGCGCAACAGGTCCGGGTTGGCGTCGTCGTTGAACTGGCGCAGCTCGTTCTCGATCCAGTTGTCGCCGTATTTCTTTGCTACCTCCGCGATATAGATCAGCGTCTCCAGCGCCTCGATCTGGCAGAAGAAGAGGCGGCGGTAGCGGTCGGCCTTGTTCCAGTGCTCCAGCAGCCGCGCGGTTGTGCGGGTTACATCCGGGTACTTCCCCTCGCGCCACAGCTTCACCCGCTGGCGGATGCGGTTGACGTTCTTGTTCTCTTCGATGCGGTCGGCCGTCCAGTCTTCGAACGTCTGCTGGGTATCCTTCGACTTCTTCCTGGGCTTGGCAATCGGAATGAAATAGGAGCTGGGCCGGCGCTGGCCAACGATATGGTCTGTGATTCCGTCATCATCGAACAGGAAGTGACGCTGCGGCTCCCCGAACGGGGAGTTGATGACCGGATTCTCAATAACGACCTCTTTCGCCATCCCGAGATGCTCCCGCCGCGACAACCCAGCCGTAATTTCGCGAATAAGTCCGCGATTGTAAAGCAGGCGAATGACGTGTGTGTTGCGTTATTCGTCGTTACCGGCCCTCCCGCCGCTCTTTCGTTTGCCTCAACCAGTGTTGATCTCTGGTTGCAGTTCTTCTCTGTGGCTGTCTCCGTGGCCCCCCGTGGGCTCTGTACTGAACAAATTTTGCGGCTACGCCCGCAATCCGTAAACGGGATCTTAAACGCTGTGCCTGTGCCTTTCGACGGCTGGGATTGAACGCTGCGCTACGGGTATCGCCACGGCCCATGCCGCAAGCTCGGGAGGGCACCTTGAACACTGCGCCTTCGGCTCTCGCTATGGGCATGGGCAACGGCCCCTATGGCAATCAATGCTTAACGCGTTCCCGTCAGGGTCGCACCTTCGCCCACTGCCCTCAACCCGCTTCGCGGAGACCGGGATGGCCGTCTACCACTCCGGTCGCTCCACCTCCGGTTGCGACACCCGCCGGGAAGAAGCCAACGCGACATCGAACATTTGAAATGGCGTATGACTCAGCACACCAGCCGGTATCCCACCCCCGGTTCGGTAAGAAGGTAATGCGGCCGGGAGGCGTCGCCCTCGATCTTCTGGCGCAACTGATTCATGTATACGCGGAGGTAATGCGTCTCGTCGCCGGATCCCGGCCCCCAGACCTCGCGGAGCAGTTGCCGGTGGGTCATGACCTTCCCCGCGTTCTTGATCAACACGGCCAGCAGCTTGAACTCGTTTGGCGTCAGGTGAACGGGCTTGCCGTCCACGGTCACCTCGCGGCGGGATAGATCAACCCGAAGCGCACCGGTCTCGAAAACCGGATCGCCCGTATCGCGGTCCGCCGCTGCGAGGTGCCGCAGAATCACCCGGACCCTCGCAAGAAGCTCGCTCACCCCGAACGGTTTGGTCAGGTAATCATCCGCTCCCGCATCCAGCGCGACCACCTTGTCCTGCTCCTTGCCCCGGGCCGAAACGACAAGGATCGGCATGGACGACCATTCGCGCAGTCTTCCGATGACCTCAACGCCGTCGAGGTCGGGCAGGCCGAGGTCGAGGATCACCAGATCAGGCAAGGCCGTCGCGGCATGGCGCAGACCCTGCTCCCCGGTGGGCGCTTCGATCACCTTGAAGTCCTGCGCTTCCAGTGTCACGCGCAGAAACTTCTGGAGCGGTGCTTCGTCTTCGATGACGAGAATGGTCGGCTTCAACTCAGGCATGGCCTACGCGATCGCTGCAGTATCGAGCCTCTCCGGTGGGATGTTCACGGCCGGTGGCGTTCCGGTCACCGGAACGCTGAACCGGAAAGAAGCGCCGCCCTGCAACCGATTTCGTGCCGCAATCCTGCCCCCATGGGCCTCAACAATTCCACGGCAGATTGCCAGGCCAAGCCCGATGCCCCGGCGATTGGCCACCGGACCGGCACGGAAGAATTTCTGGAAGACCCGCTCCTCAGTTCCCGGCGGCAGCCCCGGCCCTTCATCGGCAACCTCAATCTCGATGCCCTCGTCCGTTCGTTGCGCCGTGACTTCGATGCCGCTGCCGGGCGGTGTGTATTCCACCACGTTGTCCAGGAGATTCATCAAAACCTGCTCGATGAGCAGGCCGTCCCACGAGATCAGCGGCAAGTCGTTGGGGACGTGGGTGACCACGTTCCAGCCCGCAAGGCGGTGTTCGAGACGGTGCAGCGCCGAGCCGATCACTTCCTGCACCGGCTGCCATTCCTTCTTCACCAACAGGCCGCCGGATTCCAGTCGTGTCATATCGAGGAGATTATTGATCAGGCGATCCATTCGTTCCGCTTCACTGAGAACCGTTCCGAGCATTTCATCGCGCGTTTCCCGGGTAAGCTGCTCACCGCTGTCGGCAAGTGCGCTGGCCGCCCCGGTGATTCCGGCCAGCGGCGTGCGGAGTTCATGGGAGACACCGGAGAGCAGCGTGTTGCGAAGAAACTCCGCTTCGACCCGTTCCCATGCGCTCCTCGCCTCCTCCGCCAGCCGGCCGCGCTCGACGGCGAGCGCCGTCTGGGACGCAAACGCTTCAACCAGCTGCCGCTGCTGGGGGGACCAGGAATCCCGGCCGTCGGTCAGCCGAAGTCCGAGAACCCCAACGGTGCCGCGCGATCCCTGCAGCGGCACGAAGGTCCACTGCGCGGCGGGCAGGGTATTCGTGCCGGATCCGGCTGTCTGCTCATGCTGAAACGCCCATTCCGCCACGCCAATTGCCTTGGCGTCAATGCCGTCGCCCTGCGGATTGCTGTCTCCCTTGACGATGAGGTGATGGTCCGGATCGGGAATCAGCAGCACCGCCTGTTGAGCCATGACTTCACTGACGTGACGAACCGCTGCTGCTGCAATTTGATCCGTCGTTCTCGCTGCCGCCAACTCGCGGCTTAGCGCAAACAGTGCGGCGGTCCGTCGCTCCCGTTCCCGTGCGGCCTGGGCATGGGCGCGGACACGATGGGTCAACGTGCTGATGACCAGCGCCGTCAACAACATGATGGCGAAGGTAAAGACGTACTGCCGATCCGATACGGCAAGCGTGTAATACGGTGGCACGAAGACAATATCGAATGCCCCGACAGACAGCACCGACGCGAGCACCGCAGCCGCGCGGCTGTACCGCGTCGCGATCCACAGCACGCCCAGAAGATACAGCATCAGGATGTTGGCGTTGGTGAGGCCGACCCAGTGGTAGAGGGGCCAGCCGATCGCCGTGATAAGAGCCGTCACCACGACCGCACTGATGATCCCCGAGAGGTCCCGCTGGCGGGCGGCACCTGGCACCGGCGGTCGGCTCTCCTGTTCTTCGGCTCCTCCCCGGATGACGTAGATGTCGATTTCGCCGCTCCGGCGGACCAGTTCATCGACGACCGATCCAAACACAACGTCACGCCAGCGCGGCGCATGCGGTTTGCCGATGACGATCTTGGTGACGTTCTGCCGCTGAGCGTAAGCAATGATCTCCTCGGCGGTGTTCTGTCCGCTGAGCGTGATCGTCTTGGCCCCCAGCTCATCCGCCAGACGCATCGTGCTTTCAAGCCGTCGCCGGTCCTCATTCGAGAGGCGGGGCGACTGCGGCGTCTCCACGGTTGCCGCGATCCACTCGGCCTTCAGGCTTGCCGCCAGGCGGCGCACGACCGAACCAGGCGCCGAGACATCGGACTGGGACTCACACACACCAGCACGCGTTCGGTCGTCGGCCAGGAGGAACGCACACCCGCCGCACGACGGGCTTCCTCCATCTGCGCATCCACCCGTTGGGCAGTCGTCCGCAGGGCAAGCTCGCGCAGGGCGATCAGGTTTCCCTTGATGAAGAAATGGCTGGCAGCCTGCTCGGCGAGATCCGGGCGATAGACCTTGCCCTCGCGGAATCGCTCCAGAAGCTCTTCGGGAGCGATGTCAACCAGTTCCACCTCGTCAGCCTGTTCCAGCACGGAATCCGGCAGCGTCTCCCGGACGCGCACGCCGGTCACCCGTTCGACGATGTCGTTGACGCTTTCCAGATGCTGGACGTTGAGCGTGGTGTAAACGTTAATGCCCGCGTCCAGCAGTTCGATCACGTCCTGCCAGCGCTTGGGGTGGCGCATGCCCGGTGCATTGGTGTGAGCCAGTTCGTCCACGCAGACCAGCGCGGGCTTGCGATCAAGGGCGGCGTCGAGATCGAACTCCTTGAGGCTGGCATTGCGGTATTCGACGATCTTGTACGGAAGGATCTCCAGGCCCAGCAGCAGCGCCTCGGTCTCCGGGCGGATGTGCGGCTCGGCATAGCCGATCAGCACGTTCAACCCTTCGGCGGCTCGGGCACGGGCCTCTTCCAGCATGGCAAACGTCTTGCCCACGCCTGCCGCCATGCCGAAAAAGACCTTGAGCCTGCCGCGCCGCTGCTTGGTCTCCTGCTGCTGTACGGCAGCGAGTAGCTCGTCCGGGTTGGGGCGATGGTCCGCCATACCTCTTGCCATTGTCTCAAGACCGCGCATCAAGAGCGAGATTCAGCTTCAGCACGTTCACCCTCGGCTCCCCCAGCACCCCAAAGGTGCGCCCTTCGGTGTATTGCGCAACCAGCGACTGCAACTGCTGTTGCGTCATGTGCCGGGCACGGGCGACGCGGGCCAGTTGATACTGGGCCGCAGCGATGCTGATGTCTGGATCGAGGCCGCTGGCGGAGGCGGTGACGAGATCAACCGGGATCGGGAGCTTGTTGTGCGGATCGGCTGCATGCAGGGCGGCGATGCGCTGCTTGACCAGCTCGACCAGCGCCGGATTAGAGGGCGCAAGATTCGATCCGGCGCTGTTGTCCGCTGCATACGGCACAGGCGTCGTCGCGGATGGTCGCGACCAGAAATATCCGGGGCCGGAGAAGGGCTGGCCGATCAACGCCGATCCGACCGCGCGACCGTGGCGGTACATGAGGCTCCCCTCAGCCTGTTGCGGGAATGCCAGCTTGGCCACACCCGTGACGGCCAGGGGATAGAGCACCCCCGTGATCAACGTCAGCAGGATCAGCGAAACGATGGCCGGGCGAACGTGCGAGCGCATGTCAACTCCTATGCCAGATGCAGTGCAACCAGCATCAGATCAATCAACTTGATTCCGACAAATGGCACAATCAGACCGCCAAGGCCGTAGATGAGCAGATTGCGCCGCAAGAGAGCCGCGGCCGGAACCGGCTTGTACTTCACCCCTCGCAGTGCCAGCGGGATCAGGAAGATGATGATCAGGGCGTTGAAAATGACCGCCGAAAGAATGGCGCTGGCAGGCGTCGCCAGCCGCATGATGTTGAGCTTCGCCAGCACCGGATAGGTGCCGACGAATGCGGCGGGAATGATCGCGAAATACTTGCTCACGTCATTGGCGATGCTGAAGGTCGTCAGCGCGCGCGCGTCATCAGCAGTTGCTTGCCCGTCTCCACGATCTCAATGAGCTTCGTGGGGTTCGAGTCGAGGTCCACCATGTTCCCCGCCTCCTTGGCCGCTTGCGTTCCGGTGTTCATGGCGACGGCGACATCGGCCTGCGCAAGAGCCGGGGCGTCGTTGGTCCCGTCCCCCGTCATCGCGACCAGCCGCCCACCGGTCTGAAACTCCCGGATGAGCTTCAGCTTCGTTTCCGGCGTCGCCTGGGCGAGAAAATCGTCTACTCCTGACTCAGCCGCGATGGCGGCAGCGGTCAGCGGGTTATCTCCGGTGATCATGACCGTCTTGATCCCCATCCGCCGCAGGTCGGCGAAACGCTCCTTCATCCCGCCCTTGACGATGTCCTTCAATTCGATGACGCCGAGCACCTGTGCGCCGCCGGCGACGACCAGCGGCGTACCACCCTGCCGGCTGATGTCGTCCACGACTGTGCGGACCGCCGCCGGGAAGCGGCCGCCCCTGGCGTTGACGTAAGCTTCAATGGCATCGGCCGCGCCTTTGCGAACTTCCTGCCCGTCAAAGTTCACGCCGCTCATGCGGGTTTGAGCGGTGAAGGGAACGAAGTGGGCGTCAATCTCGTGGATCTTGCGCTCCCGGATGCCATAGCGCTGTTTGGCCAGCACGACGACGCTTCGCCCTTCGGGTGTCTCATCGGCCAGCGACGAAAGCTGGGCCGCATCGGCAACTTCCCGCTCGCTCCGGCCCTCAGCGGGATGAAACGCAACGGCTTCGCGATTCCCAAGCGTGATCGTCCCGGTCTTGTCCAAGAGCAGCACATCCACGTCGCCCGCAGCCTCAACCGCACGGCCGCTCATGGCGATCACGTTGGCCTGGATCATCCGATCCATCCCCGCGATGCCGATCGCGCTGAGCAAACCCCCGATCGTCGTGGGAATCAGACAGACCAGCAGCGCCACGAGGACCGTCACGGTGATCGGCGTTCCCTGGCCGGCCGCATGGACGCTGAAGATCGAGAACGGCAACAGCGTCACCGTCGCCAGCAGAAAAATGATCGTGAAGCCGGCCAGCAGAATGTTCAGCGCAATCTCATTGGGCGTCTTCTGACGCTTGGCCCCCTCGACCATGGAAATCATACGATCGAGGAAGGTTTCGCCCGGGTTCACGCCGATGCGCACAATGAGCCAGTCGGACAGAACCCGCGTCCCGCCGGTGACCGAGGACCGATCCCCGCCGGATTCGCGGATGACCGGCGCGGATTCACCGGTGATGGCCGATTCATCAACCGAGGCCACGCCGTCAATCGCTTCGCCATCGACGGGGATGTAGTCGCCGGCTTCAACCAGCACGACATCTCCCTTGCGGAGCTGCGCCGCCGGGACGGTTTCATGGGGTGCGCCATATCGAGCCTCAGCCAGCTTCTTGGCGGGCGTATCCTTTCTCGCTCGCCGCAACGTATCCGCCTGCGCCTTACCGCGCCCTCGGCCATGGCCTCCGCGAAATTTGCAAACAGAACCGTAAACCAGAGCCACAGCGCAACGCCGACAATGAACCCCTTCGTGATCCCCGGCTCACCGACGAAGATGAGCACCGTCGTCAGAATCGAACCGATGAACACGACGAACATCACCGGGTTGCGGATCTGGTGGCGCGGGTTGAGCTTGATCAACGCATCGGTAACCGCCTGCCTGACGATTCCGATCTCAAACAGCTTGTGTGTTTTGGTTGCCATGGCTATTTCACCATCATCAGGTGCTCCACGATCGGCCCGAGCGCCAGCGCCGGAATGAACGCGAGCGCTCCGACGAGGACCACCGTCCCCACCAGCAACACGACAAACAGCGGCGTATGGGTGGGCATCGTTCCGGCGCTGGCGGGCACGAGCTTCTTCCCCGCTAGCGAACCCGCGATCGCCAGCACCGGCACGATCAGCCAGTAGCGGCTGGCAAGCATCAGCAGCCCGCCGGCGATGTTGTACAGGACGTTATTGGTGCCAAGCCCGGCGAACGCCGACCCGTTGTTGTTCCCGGTCGAGCTGGCCCAGTAGAGAATCTCACTGAACCCATGCGGGCCGGGATTGCTGATCGCCGACGTTCCCGGACGCGTGCTCACCGCGACCGCCGCCCCCAGCAGCACCAGCGCCGGCGGAATCAGGATGACGATCGACGCCATCTTCATCTCAAACGCCTCGATCTTCTTGCCCAAATATTCCGGCGTGCGTCCCACCATCAGCCCCGCGACGAAGACGGCAATGATCGCAAAGACCAGCATCCCATAGAGACCCGATCCGACCCCGCCGAAGACGACTTCACCCAACTGAATGAGCCACATGGGTATCAGTCCGCCCAGCGGCGTGAATGCGTCATGCATGGAATTGACCGATCCGTTCGAAGCCGCTGTCGTTGCACATGCCCACAACGCCGAGTTGACGGCTCCAAAGCGGACTTCCTTCCCTTCCATGTTGCCACCCGATTGCGGGCTGCTGGCGTTTTGATCGACTCCCAGCGAGGCCAAGGCAGGATTACCCATCTGCTCGGCGTGGGCGCACAGAATCGCCAGCGGAACAAAGATCAGCAGCATCGCGGCGAGAATTGCCCAGCCCTGCCTGATGTCGCCAACCATCTGTCCAAAAGCGTGGCAGAGCGCCGCCGGAATCAGCAGGATCGCGAGCATCTCAAGGAAGTCGCTGAGCGGCGTCGGGTTCTCGAAAGGATGCGCGGAGTTGACGCCGAAGAAGCCCCCGCCGTTGGTGCCAAGCTGTTTGATCGCCACCTGCGAAGCGGCGGGTCCGAGCGCAAGCGTCTGCCTCGTCACAGGTTTGCCGCTGGTGTCGGTTGTCGGTTGCACCAGTGAGACGGTCTTGTACGGCGCAAACGTCTGCACCACGCCCTGGGAGACGAGCAGTACTGCCAGAACAAATGACAGCGGCAAAAGGATGTAGAGCGTGCTGCGGACCAGATCGAACCAGAAATTGCCGATGGTGCGCGCTGTCTTGCGCGTCAGCCCGCGAATCAGAGCGACGAGAACCGCCATGCCCGTCGCCGCCGATAGAAAGTTCTGCACGGTCAGACCGATCATCTGCGTGAGATAACTCAGCGTGGATTCCCCCGAATAGCTCTGCCAGTTGGTATTGGTGGCAAAGCTCACGGCCGTGTTGAACGACAGATCGCTGCTGATGGCCCCCATATGCTGTGGATTGAGCGGGAGAAACCCTTGCAGCCGCTGAAGCGCGTACACCGCCAGCGCGCCAGCAGGTTGAATAGAAGGACGGCGACGGCATAGCTCTTCCAGTTCATCTCATCCGAAGCGCGAACGCCGCACAGCCGGTAGGTCAACCGCTCCAACGGGCCAAGCGCCCGGTCCAGTCCAAAGAGCGATTTCCCCTCATACACGCGGGCCATGTAAAGCCCCAGCGGCCAGGCCAGCGCGATCAGCACGCCGAAAAACATCAGGATTTGCACAATGCCGTTGGTCGTCATGAAAACTTCTCCGGCCACAGCAAAGCCGCCGTCAGATACGCGATCAGCAGAACCGCCAGCGTGCCGCCGATGAGATAAAGCCAGTTCATCGCTCGCCTCCGACAGAGGCGCAGAGCCACACCAACCCGCCCGAAAGGCCAAAGAACGCAACGATCATGGCAAGGTAAAGCAGATCCATCCAAAGGCTCTGAAAGGGCTTCCGTGGCTCATCACACGAAGTCGATAAACCACGTCCACAGCTGGTCACGAGGCTTCGCCGCAAACAGGGCGATGAACGCAAGGAGCAGCACATTCTTCACCGGGCACAAGATCGCGCGTAGGAGCCTGGGCATCGCGGTTACCTCCTGCTCGATACTTACGCGAATGCATGTCAAGACGGGGTCAAGAGATGGACCGAGCGCATCAAGAAACCATCAGGGTGGTCCTGCCCCGCTTGCCTGCTGCCTCATGCCTCATGCAAGCCTGCCCCCAAGCCCTGCGCGCTGCTGCACCGGGCGATGAGCGTCGCGGGGCGATGGGCGCCGTCGCAGGTGGTGATGCACGGGCGCGACATCCTCCATCCCCCGCCCCTTCTCCATGGTCCTTCGTGGGCGTGGCCTCTATGGTGAAGGAATCTTGCGGCTACACGCCGCAACGCTGGACGCGGTAGGAACGCTTCCGCTGCGCCTCGCGCTAACGGTATGGGCACGGCCCATGCCGCAACCCGTAAACGGGATCTTAAACGCTGTGCCTGTGCCTCTCGACGGCTGGGATTGAGCGCCTGCGCTACGGGTATGGCCACGGCCCATCCCGCCTTTAGCATCTCTTGTTCATCATTCAGCATTCCTCGTTCATCCTTCATCCTTCCGCCTTCCCTAATGGCCCGCCGTTCGGCGCCGGCTCTTCCCCGACCAGCTTCAGGCAGTTCTTTCCCCGTTGCTTGGCCCCAAAGACCAGCTCATCATCGCAGACGCGGATCAAACCCTCCGCATCCTGGGCATCATACGGATACACCGCCATCGCCCCGCTGATCGTCAGGCACCCCTTCCCGCTGGCGCCGAGGTTCGCAAACTCAGGCGCTGAAAGCAGCCGCCGAAACCGCTCGAAGATCTGCATCGGCGTCTGCGGCACGCGCGAGCTCGTCGCCGCCTTCGGGTCCCGCGGAACCCGCGGCCCCTCCTTCTCCCAGAACACCACCGCAAACTCATCTCCCCCCAGCCGCGCCACCAGATCGTGATCGCGCACGCAGCGTTTCATCAGATTGGCGGTCTCGCGCAGGATCTCGTCCCCCATCACGTGCCCATACTTGTCGTTGTACTGCTTGAACCCGTCGATATCGAACAGCAGCAGCGTCACCGGAAAGCGCATCGACTTGGCCTTCTCGATGATCGCGCCGAGAAAGTGCTTGAAATACCGGCTGTTGTACAAGCCGCTCAGGTCGTCGGTGATCGCCAGCTTCTGCAAACGCACGTGCCGGTCTTCCAGCGCTGCGATCTTTCCCACCAGATGCGCCAGCTGTGCCAGAAAATGCCGCCCCGTGCTCTGCTCGTCATCCCTGGGCAAGAGAAGCTGGAGCGTGCCCACCTCCTGCCCTCCCACGCGCACCGCATGCATCAGCGCCGCCAGCCCCTCTGGCGCCTCGTCCAGGTCCGCGCTGCTGCGAACATAATTCACCTGCATCGCCGGACCGATCCGCTCGCCGATCTGGCGCACCGCGGCCGTGCGCCTCCCTGGGGATGCGACAGCATCGCCTCCAGCACGATCTCCGTCAGCGGCATCCCGGCCAGCAGCGCCATCTTCGACGGCGGTGAAACCGGCAAATCCTCGCCCGCCGGCTCCGATGGCTCGGCGGCAATCCGCAGCGGGGGGGCTCCGAAATCTGCGCCAGTTCCCCCGCGCTGGCCGGCGTCACGATGTAATCATCGGCTCCGAAGCCAAGCATCTTTCGCGACAGCGGCTCGAGCGTGGGATGCCCAAAGAGCATGATGCGCCCTTCGCCAGCCGCCCGTCGCAGCGATTGCACCGCCGCCTCCGGCCGGCGCTCGATCGGCTCCGCCGCCGCCAGCACCGTGGTGAAGCGATTGGCCACCAGCTCCGCAAGCCCATCGAAGTACGTCGCCACGCTGGTGATCTGCACGCCGGGCCTCGCCTGCACGAGCGCATCGACCATCCCGCGATCGTGGTCGCCGATGATGAGGACATTCTCGTGTGCGCTGGTCATGGCTCATCCTGCGGCAAATCCGGCTGCTCCTGCAACAGCGCCCGCAGCTCATCCGCCGTCAGCACCGGCTCGGTCGCGTCGGGTTCCGCCGATGGCTCATCGGCAATCGTCTCCTGCTTCGCCCGGGATCGCTGTTGCTCTCGCGGCGGGGCGATCACATCATCCGCCGGTGCGCCTGCCGCCGTCCGATGCAGCCCCTCCTCGCTGAGCAACCCATCGGCCCCGAGTCGCATTGCCTCGGCCAGCATGCCTGCCCGCCCATCGGTATGGGTCAGCCAGACCTCGATATGCGGCAATCGCCCCTTCACCATCGCTATCAACGGCAGCTCTTCCTTGAACAGGCTTGCCAGGCTCAGGACCAGCATGCGATACACCAGCGGCCGCCGGGCCAGCTCGACGATCGCCGCATAAGGCTCCTCGACTTCCGAGCAAGCCACATCGAACTGCTGGAGCACCGCCACCACCCCCGGCCGGTTCGACGCCGTCCCCACCACGAGCGCCGCCCGCCGCCCCGGTCTGCTGGATAACTCACACCTGACATCCCGCTCCTCTTGACCGATTGATCATACCCCGTCATTTCCCGCTGGCGAACGAAAACTCCGCGGCTGTGCCGGACCCAGCCATCCGATTACCTTGACTTCACCCCCGACCCCCATAAACTGCGCTAAGTCACCCAAAATCTGTCAACTGGAGCATCATCATGGCCCTCAAAATCGGTATCAACGGCTTTGGCCGCATCGGCCGCCTCTTCCTCCGCGCAGGTGTACAGAACTCGAACATCGAGTTCGTCGGCATCAACGACCTCGTTCCCCCCGACAACCTCGCCTATCTCCTCAAGCACGATTCCACCCATGGGCGCTTCGCCGGCACCGTCGAGGCCAAAGACGACGGCATCGTCGTCAACGGCAAGTTCATCAAGTGCGTCTCCATTCGAAATCCCGCTGAATTGCCCTGGCGTGAGCTGGGCGTGCAGTATGTCGTGGAATCGACGGGCCTGTTCACCGATGCCACCGGCGCCGGGAACCACCTCAAAGCCGGGGCCAAGCGCGTGGTAATCTCCGCCCCCACCAAGAGCCCCGAGGAAGTGCCCACGCTGCTGGTCGGCGTGAACCACAACGCCTTCGATCCCGCCAGGCACACGATCGTCTCTAACGCCAGCTGCACCACCAACTGCCTGGCCCCCGTGGCTTATGTCATCCACAAAAACTTCGGCCTGGCCGAGGGTCTCATGACCACCGTCCACGCCATGACCGCCACCCAGCCGACCGTCGACGGTCCCAGCAAAAAGGACTGGCGCGGCGGCCGCGGAGCAGCCCAGAACATCATCCCCGCCTCCACCGGCGCGGCCAAAGCGGTCACCCTTGTCCTGCCCGAGCTCAAGGGCAAGCTGACCGGCATGGCCTTCCGCGTTCCCACGCCGGACGTTTCGGTCGTCGATCTGACCTTCAAGACGTCCAAGCCCACCAGCATGAAGGAGATCAACGCCGCCATGAAGGCCGCCGCCGAAGGCGAGCTCAAGGGCATCCTCGGCTACACCGAGGAAGCCGTCGTCTCCACCGACTTCCAGGGTGACCCCCGTTCGAGCATCTACGACGCCGGCGCCGGCATCCAGCTCAACGACACCTTCTTCAAGGTCGTCAGTTGGTATGACAACGAGTGGGGCTATTCCAATCGCGTCGTGGACCTCATCGTCTCCATGGCCAGGAAAGAAGGCCTCCTTCGCTAGGCCATGCGGACAGTCAATATTCCTCCAAAACCCCGGGCCTTTTCCCGGGGTTCTTTTTTTCACAATCCCCTCATTTGCCCGCGGCCAATTCATGCACTATGGTTCAGTGTTTGCTGCGACGAATGCGGCCCACCAAAGGAGTTTGCGTTCATGCTCATTCGACTCATCCAGAGGATTATCAGGCAGTTCTTCCGCAGGCCGGTTCCCGTTCGTGTGACCGTACCGGTTCGCACGCCCCGAGGTTAAACTCCCGGCATGGTTGCACTGGCTCGGGTTGTCGAGGCCCTCGAATCCATCGCGCCCACCGCCAACGCCGAAGACTGGGACAACGTCGGGCTTCTCGTGGGGGATTTGGCCCAGTCCGTTTCCAAGGCCATCCTGACCATCGACTACACGTCCGAAGTCGCGGCTGAAGCCAGGCGGCAAAACTGCGATCTGGTCATCGCGTATCACCCGCCGATCTTTTCCCCACTCAAGCGGCTTACCGCGCAGAGTCTGATCTACGATGCGATCCGCCGCGGCGTCGCAATCTACTCACCGCACACGGCGCTGGACGTTGCGCCCGGTGGAACCAACGACATGCTCGCCGATGTGCTGGGCCTGACGGATCGCCGTCCGCTGCGACCGGTTCAATCCACCGCGAAGCAGTACAAGCTGGTCACGTTTGCTCCCGAGAAAGACCTGGCACGCATCAGCGATGCGTTGTTTGCGGCCGGCGGCGGTGCCATCGGCAACTACACCCACTGCTCGTTCCGCTCGCCGGGCACCGGAACGTTCTTCGGCACAGAAGCAGCCAACCCGGCGGTAGGGGAGTCGGGGCGGCTTGAACAGGTTGCAGAGATCCGCCTGGAACTGGTCGTGCCGGTCGACAGGACTGGCGATGTCGTGGCCGCATTGCGAAGCGTTCACCCCTACGAGGAACCGGCATTTGATCTTCAGCAATTGGCCGCTGCACCTGCCGCACATGGCCAGGGTCGGATCGGATCGGTCGGGGGCACCGAGCGCCCGAAGCTGTTTGCCCGCATCAGGCAGGAGTTGAGCCTCAGCCACCTGCTCATCGCCGGACCGCAACACGGACCCGTGCATACCGCGGCCTGCTGCGCCGGTTCATGCGGCGACTTCCTCGACGATGCCCTCGCTGCCAGGTGCGATCTCTATCTGACCGGAGAGATCCGGCACCATGATGCCGTCAAAGCCGCTGCCGCGGGCATGACGGTTGTCTGCACCCTTCATTCCAACAGTGAGCGCGCTGTCCTCAAGCGTCTTGCGAAGAAACTGACCGAGAAACTCCCCGAGCTGCCCCTGCACCTCAGCAGCACAGACCGTGACCCCTTTGCGATTCTGTAGAAGCAATGCCTGCGCGACAGCAGCTCACGCCAGCATCATCCCCGGCTCTTCAAGCAACTGCCGCAGCGTCCGCAGAAACTCCGCTGCCGTCGCACCGTCCACCGCGCGGTGATCGGCGCTGAGCGTGACCGTCATCATCGTCCGGGCCGCGATCTGCCCCTCCACAACCGCGGGCCGCTGCTGCGCCGATCCGACCGCAAGAATCCCCACCTCCGGCGGATTGATGATGGCCGAGAACTCCCGTATCCCCATCGAGCCCAGTGAACTGATCGAGAACGTCGCACCGCTCAGTTCATCGCGCTTCAACCGCTGCGCCGCGCCCGATCGTACAGGTCTCCAGAGCGGATCCGAATCTCCCTCAGGCTCATCTGATCCACGTTCCGCAGCACCGGCACGATCAGACCCTCGGGTAGTGCCACCGCCAGGCCCAGGTTCACGTCCCCGTACCGGGTGATCGTCTGCCCATCGAAGGTTGCATTGAGTGCCGGGTTTTCCAGCAGCGACAGCGCCACCGCCTTGATGACAAAGTCGTTGACGCTCAGGCGGATATTCTGCTGTTCGAGTTGCTCGTTCAGGCGTCCTCGCAGCTGCGCGATCTGCTCCATGTCGATATCGACGGTCTCGTAGAAGTGGGGGACCTGCTGCTTGCTCTGCTGCAGGCGCAAAGCGATCGTCGATCGCATCCTGGTCAGTGCGATCGACTCCTGGCGCCCCGTGCCCACGCGTGCCGCGAGCACGGGCACCCTCTCGGGCCTGAGCGGCTTTGCTTCAGTGGCCTTCTCCACTCGCGCCGGGACCTGCGTCCCCCCCTGCGCCCTCCGCCCGCCTTCTTTCAGGAATGCCTCGATGTCGCGCTGAATGATCCGCCCGCCGGGACCAGACCCCTGCACCTGTGACAGGTCCACGTCATTCTGCTCCGCGATGCGCCTTGCCAGCGGGGACACCTTGATCCGCCCGCTGGGCGGCCCTTCCATCACGGCCGTCCCGCCGCCGCGCCACTCGGGGTGCGTTCCCATCTCCGTCTGGTCGAAGCGCGCCTGCACGCGCTCCCGGTCCAGCTCCCTGTGATCCGTTTCCTTGTCATCGGAATGCGCGTGCTGCTCGGCCGGGGGAGTCTCCTGGGCTTTTGTTGCGGCCGGCGCGGGGCGCTCGCCGCCTGCTTCCTGACCTCTTCCGGCTTCTCGCCCGCCGTCGCCACGACAGCGATCGCCTGGCCCACCGGAACCTTCTGGCCCTCCCTGGCGACAACGGCGGCCAGCGTCCCGTTCTCCGGCGACTCATATTCCATCACCGCCTTGTCCGTCTCGATCTCGGCGATGATCTCCCCCTCCTTGACCTTGTCTCCCTCTTTCTTCAGCCACTTCACGACCGTTCCTTCGGTCATCGTGTCCGAGAGCTGTGGCATTGTGATTTCAGCAGGCATGGGATTTGTCCTTGGTCATTTGTCACTCGTCACTCGTCGATATCTGCAAATGACCAGTGACAAGTGACCCATGACAATCAGCGATAGCAGATCTCGTTTACTTTGGCGATGACCTTCTCCACGCTCGGCTGCATCGCCATTTCCAGGTTGTGGCTGAACGGAATGGGCACCTCATCCGAGCTGACCCGCGCCACCGGCGCATCGAGCTCGTCGAACAGCTCATCATAGATACGCGCCCGGATGCCGTCGCCCATGCCGCAGTATCCCCAGTCTTCGTCCACCACCACGCAGCGGTGTGTCTTGCGGATTGATTCCCCGATCGTCTTCATGTCCAGCGGGCGAAGCGTGCGGGCATCCACCACTTCCGCGCTGATGTCCTGCCTGGCCAGTTCGTCAGCGGCCTTGAGGCACATCTTCACGCATTTGCCCCAGGTTACCAGCGACACATCCGCGCCTTGGCGCTTCACATCCGCCACGCCCAGCGGCAGCGTGTACTCACCATCTGGCACCTCGCCGCGATCGTTCAGCATCAATTCCGATTCCAGAAAGATCACCGGATCGTCACAGCGGATCGAGGTCTTGAGCAGGCCCTTGGCGTCATATGGTGTCGCCGGCGCCACCACCACCAGCCCGGGCACGCGGCTGTAAAGCGCGTCCACGCGGTGCGAGTGTGTCGCGCCAGTTGATGCGCGATTCCGTTTCCGCCCCGGAACACGATCGGCACCTTGAGCTGCCCACCGGACATGTAACGCACGTTGGCGGCGTTGTTATAGAGCTGGTCGAACGCCACCAGCGAGAAGCTCCAGCTCATGAACTCGACGATCGGCCGCAGCCCGCACATCGCGGCGCCGATGCCCACTCCACTGAAACCGCTCTCGGAAATCGGCGTATCGATCACACGCCGCGGGCCGAACTTCCCCAGCATGCCCTCGCTGACTTTGTACGCGCCGTTGTACTGGCCGACTTCCTCTCCCATAAGAAAGACGTTCTCATCCCGCTCCATCTCCTCCGTCATTGCCTGACGAAGACCTTCTCTGAACTGAATTTCCGGCATGTTCCTCTTCCATAGCATGGGCGTCTTACCCCATGCAGCCTTTGTTCGTTGTACGGCGGGCTACTTCTCCAACGGGTAATTCTCGCTGAGGACATCGGTATAGAGCTCGCTCAAATCCGGGTGCGGGCTGGCGTCGGCGAATTTCACCGCATCATCCACGATCGCCCGGACCTCAGCCTCGGTTGATTCCACCCACGCATCATCGATAAACCCGCGCTCGCGCAGCCGCTTGTCATACAGCGTGATTGGGTCGCGCTGCCGCGCCCGTTCGAGCTCTTCTTTCGTACGGTACTTCATCGCATCCGACATGGAATGCCCGCGGAAGCGATACGTGTTGGCCGCCAGGTAGCTCGGTCCCTTGCCCTGGCGGGCCCGTTCGACTGCCTCGCCGACCTCCTCAATGACCACGTCGATGTCGTTCCCGTCGATGTCGCGGTAGGGCATGTTGAATCCCGCCGCCCGCTTGGCCAGGTCCTTCTCGGCGCTGGCGCGTTCGACCTGGGTGCCCATCGCCATGTGGTTGTTCTCCACGATGTAAACGCAGGGCAGTTTCCACAGGCTCGCCAGGTTCAGTGCTTCGTTGAATGTCCCCTGGTTGATGGCCCCGTCCCCGAAAAGTGTGAAGCAGACTCCGCCGGTCTTCTTGTACCAGCACGCGAATGCCGCCCCGGTGCCCAGCGGAATCTGCCCGCCCACGATGCCGTGCCCGCCGAGGTTGCCGACCTCGGGCTGAAAAAAGTGCATCGACCCGCCCTTGCCCTTGGAGCAGCCCGTCTCGCGCCCAAAGAGCTCTGCCATCGCGGGCCGAGCTTCCATCCCAAGTGCCAGCGAATGGCCGTGATCGCGATAGCCGTTGATCAGGTAATCCTTCCCCTTCTGAAAGATCGTGGCGATCCCGACTGCCACCGCCTCCTGCCCGGAGTATAAATGGCAAAACCCGCCGATGCGCTGGCCGGGTTTGGTGTATTCCTGATAAGTCCGCTCTTCGAACCGGCGAATGAGCATCATCATCCGCAGTCGTTCCCGTTCGGCTTGTCCTACCGTTTCATTTTTGACGCTGGCATGAGGCTCGACTGAATGAGCTACAGACATTTTTTCTCCGCAAGGTTCGTGGGCCTTGCTCCTCCGGCGACGGGGTGTGTCCTCCGGGGAAGCGCGGGAAGAGTCTATTGTTTTGGCGGACGGCTGCAACCGGCGCACCCAATGCAGGGATTATAGGGCGAAAATCCGCCCTGCGCAAGTGCGAGTATTATGCCGGATTCATCCGCTAACATCGAACCGGCCGCGTTTGCGATTGAACGATTTCAGAATTGCCCCGCCATTTTCTCGTGCGAATGCACAATCCGCTTCCTGCGCATTCCCGCCCACGCCCCCAGAAGTAACATCGCCGCCAGGCTCATCCCGGGCTCCGGCACCAGCGTGCCGCTGATGAAGTACTGTCCCACGTCCCCATAATTGCCCGCGCTCAGCACATCGAGCTTGTATGTCCCCGCGCCAAGCCAGCCGGACCACTGCTCCCCCAGGCTGCTGGTCGCTTCCGCTGCAACCAGATTCCCCAGCGGATCGAAAAGATCGAACGATGCATTAAGCATCGGGCCGAACGGTGCTACGTCCACGTGGATCGTCGTAAAGCCGCCATCGGTCGTCAGTGAGAACCAATCCTGGTCGGTTGTCTGCTCGATGACGCCTTGCCCGGTGAAGCTCAGGTCCGACGCCACCGTCAGCGCATCGTTCGGTCCGACTGCATCTGCTGAATTGGGATGGTCATCCGGCCGATATCCAAAGCCGTTGGTTCCCGGTCCCGTCGCCGCCAGAAGCACCATGTCATCCTGGTAGTGCGAGTACGAGGTACTCGTTCCGAACCACCACAACCCCCGCGCCGAGTTGTAGCTGACGCCCATGATCGGCACCTTCCCGGTCGTCCCCGGATTGTACTCCAGAGATTTGAAGTGAAACCCGGCGGAGGTGGTCTGATACACACTCTGGTGCTGCAGGCCGAATCCATGCCCAGCCTCATGAGCAGTTGCCTCGGCGACGATTTTTGGATCGCCGTTGTCGAGATTCGCCGGAAATACGTACGACGTATTCGGCTCGGACGTGACGAACGCCCCGTTGTTGGACAATCCGATTCTCGGCGACACACCGCCGGCAATCACGCCCAGCCAGGATCCATTCCCCCCGATCACGACGCGATACGCAAGGTAGTCGTTGTACGACCCCGGATCCACCGTCGTCACATTGATGTCAAATGGCGAGTACTTCTCCGCCACCCGGCTCCAGATCTCGTTGATGTTGGCGATCTCCTGCGGAGAGAAGGAACCGGTATTGCCGTCAACGTCATAAGCAGGCGTCACGCCTGGGCTGTAGGAATCCCATGTCGCGGTATTATCTCCCACAAAATCCAGGTAAAGCGTCGCCGGCGCCCCCGACAGAGAATTGTGCACCGGCACGGTCAAGTCGGCACGCACGACCGTTCCCCATCCCGCGATAAGGCCCAAAGCCAGGAACAAAGATCGCTGCATTTTCCCGTCGGACGACGGCTCCGCTGAAAACTAACCCACCGGAGCCATTCGTCAAACGCCTTACCGGGCTTGCTTGTTCCGGTAATCCTTCCTCGATCAGCGTTTCGCCCTGCCTCATTTCCCTGATAATCCGCATACGCCGCAGCGTCGGCGGTACGCATCCTTCACGGGCTTGTCCGCCCGGGTCTCATGGCTATACTTATTACTCGATTATTCGGGCGATTAGCTCAGTTGGCTAGAGTGCCAGCATGACACGCTGGAGGTCACAGGTTCGAGCCCTGTATCGCCCATTGGGCTTAACACCCGCCGAACGCTTGATTTAGCGTACCTGCCTGCGTTGGGCAGCGCGGCCTTGAAGCTCCGAAAAAGGTGGTAGGACTACCACTTTTCTCCCGGGCTCCTGGAGCTGCGTCATGCCTCGCACCAAACGCGTTCCAACTTACACGCTGCACAAGCCCTCGGGCCAGGCTCGCGTGATCCTCGACGGCAAGCATCGTTACCTTGGGCCATATGGTTCAGAGGAGAGCCGCCAAGCTTACGCGCGGCTGATTGCCGAACACCTCGTGCATGGCGATCTGTCGCCGAACTCCGCATCCCGCCCCGAACCTTCAGCGGATCTCTCGATCAACGAGTTGCTGGTCAAGTATCTGCAGTTTGCCACAAGGTATTACGTGAAAAATGGGAGGCTGACCGGCGAACTGCACAATATCAAAGATGCCCTTCGCCCACTCAGGGCCCTCTACTCCCACAGCCGGGCGTGCGTGTTCGGCCCTCTGGCCCTTAAGGCGGTTCGCCAGCACATGATCGACCACGAAGATCTCTGCCGGGGCGTCATCAACAGCCGCATCAACCGCATCCGCCGGCTCTTTAAATGGGCGGTGAGCGAGGAGTTGGTCCCGCCGGCAGTGCTTCAGAGCCTGCAGGCGGTCGCCGGCCTGCGGGCCGGACGGAGCGGCGCTCGCGAAAGCCAGCCGGTGCGTCCGGTTACTGATGAGGCGGTGCTGGCTACCTTGCGCTTCCTTCCGCCCCAGGTGGCGGACATGGTGATGCTTCAGCGCCTGACCAGCATGAGGCCGGGCAGCGTCGTGATCATGCGCGGCTGTGATATCGAGCGCAGCGGAGACGTCTGGATCTACGAGCCTGCCGAGCACAAGACGAGTTCTTGGGGCAGGCGATTGCAGATTGCCCTGGGGCCCAAGGCGCGCACGATCGTTTCCCGTTATCTCAACCGCCCGCCGCAAGATTACCTGTTCTCGCCCCAGGAAGCGGCTGACTGGCGGCGGGAGCAGCCGAAGCACAAATCCCGCCCCAGACACACGCCGGTCTACCCCAGCGAGCTGCAGCGCCGGCAAAGGCAAAAGGCCGCCAGAGCGAGAAGGAAGCGGCGCCGTCCACTTCGGGCTCGATACGACACCGCTTCGTACCGGCGCACGATCAAATATGCGATCGAAGCGGCCGCCCGCGCCGGGGTGCGGATTCCCGACTGGCATCCTCACCAGTTGCGTCACACCAAGGCCAGCGAAGTCCGCGCAGCATATGGTCTTGAAGGAGCGCAGGTCATCATGGGCCACGCCCGCGCGGATGTGACACAGGTCTACGCCGAGCGCAACTTGAGGCTGGCTCTGGAAATCGCCCGACAGACGGGATAGAGGATAACAAGCAAAGACCCATCGTCTCCCGGCATTACACGCATCCAAACAGCCCGTCTAAAACCGGAAGAAAAATGACTCAGGACGACATTGAGGAACTCCGTCAGCTTCGCCGGCAATACGAGCCGCTCGCTGCTCCGCCCGGTCTGATCCATGCGATGAGGGTCCGGTTCGATGGCCAGCCCTGCGAGCCTGACCGGCTCAGCGAAGGCTGGGAGGAGTTCTTACCCGACCACCGTCCGTCCGGGTTTCATGTCTGTGAAACGAGAACAGGCGTAGGGATGCAGCAGGGATGCTATTTTGGGGCCGTCGAGAAGCTGGACAATTACACGTCGCTGGTCGCTCGTGCGCTGGGTCATTTTCCCCCGGATTATCTTCCGATCACTCATCACCACCGAGATGCTGCTGTCGACCGGAACCAGTGGAGCCTGAGTCTCTATGGGATGGTTCCACGACTCGAATGGACAGTCTCTGTGAATGCCAGTGGCAGTGGCGTTTATTCTCAGTTGGAAATTGACCCGACCGATGCGGCCTGGATTGCATCAGAGATGCATTCTCGGGGTGAGATGCGGCGCTTCATAGCGGAAATCGGCGAGACGCTGCTCCGTGAAGGAAAATCCCCGCCAGAATATCTTTACGCCTCCCTTTCGATCGATCTGATCGATATGTCGCTCCGCGTTTTCGACCTTCACGTCCAAGACATTCTCCGAGGCCGGTATCGCCCAGCTCCGGGCGTAGTCACAAACGATGCACTTTCTCTTGCCGCAATGCCGGGGCAGAGCGGCGCGCCCGCTGACACGGACAAATGGCCGCCCGATGACGGCTGGCATTTTCGTCCGGCGGAGTTTGCCTTCTCGGGCCGCGTTGAGAAACTCACCGGTGTGAAATGGCGGCTGCTTAAGCTGTTGGCTGAGAAGAACAGGGCGGTGAGGGCGGGCACGATGCGGGAAGTGGTGTGGCCCGAAAACCGCGTAGAGATTTCCACGATCCGGTCAACCCTCAGCGATTTGCGGAAGATCCTCCGCGAGACATTCCGATTGCCCCAAGATGTAGATCCAATTCCCTCCGTGGATCGTGGTGATAATCGTGCCTGGCGCCTTGACCGTGAGTGCATCCAGCAGGGTGTCCCCACTGCCGACTGAGCGCGGGCCGAAGACATAGTGCTACTTCACATCGAGCGCAGATCCAGCGCATAACGGCACGCTCCTCCAGCGCGTGTCGTGTACATCTGCATTCGACGGCGGTCTTTACGCACCGCAGCGAGGAGAAGCAGATGCACGCGAACGCTCTTGGGACGCGATATTCGATTTCGGAGGCGGCACGCCTACTACACGTGCATACGGCCACTGTTTGGCGGTGGGTGCTGCACGGAGTTCGTGGCCGCAAACTCCGGTCTGTCTTGATTGGCGGCCGTCGCTACGTGCTTTCGCAGGACCTCGAGGAGTTCCTGGCCGTGGGAAACGATCCACTGCTCGGCGAAAACTGCATGCGCCGCCGGGCGGATGAGGCGGGGAAAGTGCTCGATGTTCTAGGCGTTACCCCGAAGGTGGAAAGGAGGAGGCAATGACTCGGCACGACAAGTCTCGGACGCCTGCCGGCCGACAGAAAGCGAAAGCCTCGACCGCTGGCAACCGCATCGAGCTCCGCAAACTTTCAAAGCTGCGCCCCCACCCCCTGCAGCAGCAGATCTATGACCGCTGCTCGGACGCCGAGGATAAAGCACTTGCCGCCAGCATCAAGACGCATGGCCTCGAGCATCCGATCGAGGTGATGCCGCCGGGCAATTTGGCCGGCCTGCCCGCCAATACCGTGATCGATGGGCATCGCCGCTGGCAGGCTCTGAAAAGCCTCGGCTGGACCGAAGCGAACGTCGTGGTGCGAAGCGATCTTCGCGATCTTACTCGCGCGGAGGCCGACGCCGCGTTCGTTCGGGCCAATCGCGAGCGCCGGCAGCTCGACACCGTCCAGGTGGTTCGCGCGGCGATCCACGAGTACTGTTGTCTGCATCACGGCGGGCAGGCACTACACTACTCGGAGTTGCAGGCGGCACGCGAGGAGATCGGAGCCCTGATCGGCCGCAGCGGACGTACCGCGTCGCGATATTTTCGGCTGATGGACGGGCTCGTCCCCATCCAGCGACTGGTCACCGCCAAAAATCTCCGACTGATCGATGGCGAAAAAATTGCCAACCTCCCGAGGCAAATTCAGCAGGCAATCGTCAACGAGTTGGGGGAAAATCCGGCCAAATCGCGGGTGCGCGAGATCCTGCGCCGGCACATCCCTTCACGACAACAGCAACACCGCAAAGTGAACGACGCGCTCGCCTGTTTTATGAAATTGGTTGAACGCGGCGCGTACTGACCTCGACGGCCGGGTGGAGTCGCTGAAGCCGCCTGTTGTCCGGCGGTACCTTGCCGAGTTGCAAGCGGCGGTTGACCTTCTGACCAAGCTGATCGCGATTGGCGAGGAGGCGGGCCAGCGTGACCCGGGGAATTGACCGCGGCCGCCGGTGTCAACGGACATTGTGCCCTCAATAAAGGCGTCTTTAGCGTCATCCGTGACCGACCATGAAGACTGCTCGCACGACATCATCGCTACCGAAGATACAGATCACCATCTGGTTCGGCCGCAGCACCATCGAGCCAAATATCCCGGCCCTGCATCCGTTACTGACATCGCAGACGACCGACTTTGCCAATGGCCTGCGCGGCCTGGTGCGGGTGTCGGATCGGTCTCGGCGCTGCAGACTGGGATCCGGCCGGACGCCTGGTGGTGCCGACCGGCCTGGTACGCCGGGTGGTCGGTCACCTGCGCTCTTTAGGCTATACCGTCGCAGTCAGCGATCAGCGAATGTTCGGGCCCGCACACATTCCGGACGGGGGACTTCTCAATACCTGCACCGCCGACGAAAGAGCATTTGCCGAGGCAATCACAACTCGAACCATGGGCCAAATCGAGGTGCGCAACCAGCAAGATCTGGTCGCGCGCATCGATTTTATCGCGCGGCTGTATCCATCCGCGCTGATCGCCGTTGTCGTACCGAGGCGTCGCCAGGCCCGCAACCTGTACCGCCGACTGCCCAGGCGACTCCGCGATAGCGCAGCAATCATTCTGCGGCCACCGCACGACGGGAAGCATCGGGTCATGGTGATGACGTATAGCGCTCTGGCTGACCTGGCCGCGCTCGGCGATGAACCCCTGGATATTCTGCTGCTGGCTGTGGACGCCGACGCCGTTGATGTCGTCCCGACGACCACGCACTTGGTGGCCTTGCGGGCATACGGCCTTGTGCCGCAGCACCTGCATCTTGGTGCCCGCGGACGCCTGGAGCTCGAAGCGTACTGCGGGCCGCTCATCTATCGAGTTCCGCAGTCTGGCCGAGCCGTGCGCGCGTACTTGGCCGACTGCTATTTCACACCGCGCACCAACGGCCTTGACGGGCTGACATACAAGCGGGCCGCCTGCTGGGCCAACCCGCGGCGCAACGCCGTCATCGCCCGGATCGCCACCGCCTTCGGGAGCGGGGATCTCAATACCCTCTGGGCGTCGCAGGTGCTGCTCGACTGCCCGGATTGGCAAAGCACCGGCCTGGCGGAGCAGCCCCGCGTCGCCGTACTGGTCGAGTCCAAGGAACATGGAAGGGCTCTTCACCGCCTGCTGCCGGGCTGGGATCTGGTCAGCGCGGCGGACGGTCTGGGAAATGGTCAGCCGGTCAGTCAGCGCTCGCGCTCCATCGTCACCATCACCCGCGCCTACCGGTTCGGACTCGACGCCAACGTCATTGTCGCGGCCAGCGGCGCCGAAGGGCTTCTGCAGCTGCCGAGTTTCCCGCCGCCTAGCATGCCCGGGCCCAATAGCCCGTTAATTCTCATAGACATCTGCAGCAGCGCCGATCGGCTCGGCCGACTGGAAACCGAGCGGCGCATTACTCAGTGGCGGCGGCATGGGTGGCTTGTCGAGGGCCGGTTGGGCCGCACCCGAACCCCTGGACCCGCGTCTGACACAACGGCGCCGACACAGCCTTGCTCGCACACCGAAATGCACAACGACGACTCGGGGCATCAAACCGCAACCGGACGGTTGATGCCTACCTCACTTCCGGTCCATCTTCCCGCTTTCCCGGATGGCAAGTTCGCTTCCCGGGTTCAGCGGCTACGAGCGCAGCTGGCTGGTTCAGGGGCTCTTCCGGTCTCTGTCCTGCTGGTCCTTCCCGTCCTCTGGCGGTTCTGTCCTCTTACAACGTCCGTCGGTGCCCTGCGCCTCGTAGTCTCCCCAAGATAGGAGGCGATATGCCCCACTTATAGACGCCGATGTTCAATCGGGGGCCATGACCGCCTCTTCTCATTAAGGTCGTTATGGCTCGAGCCCCAAGGATGTTTTATTCGTGCGGGCTCCGCCCTCACGCTCATCAGATTCTGGCGACAGGCCAGCACGACCGGCGCCGCGATCCGGCGCCGGTCTTTTATCCCCTGTGGACGGAGAATTCGTATGTATGACAGGCCCTCCAATTACCTGAAACACCTGGTGCGTCGGCTCCGTTTCGACAAGGACCCCGCCCTGGCCCATACCGGCGACTATCGTCGTCTGCTGCGCATCCATGAACGCCATGCGGCGCTACTTGCCCGCGGATTTCCGAACGTGTCCCCGATCGGTGAATTCATCATGCGGCGGCTAGCCGACTTCCGCACGATTCGATTGGCGGCCGATTGCGCTCGACGTGGCGGCGGCGCTCCGGGTCCCAATGGCCTGCGGCTGGCAGATCTGGACAATTACGAAACCTGTGCCCTATGCCGTGATCTTGTCACATCCCTCCAAGATGGCAGCTACCGCGTAGGGCCGAACCGAGAGATTGCTATCCCCAAGGGGACCGGACGGGGCAAGCGGATTATCACAATACAAAACGTCGAGGACCGCATCGTCGGCCAGGCGGCTCGGCTGATCCTGCAGCCGGTGGTTGATCCCTACTTTTCGCCATTCTCATTTGGCTTCAGGCCGGAGCGCGACCGACTGGACGCCTTGGCTTGCGCTCTTGCGCTTGCTCGGCGACAGCGTAGCTGGTTGTGGGTTTGCGCTGACGTGGAGAATGCTTTCGACGCGATTCCCCAGGCGCGGTTCCTGGACGCCTGCCGCCAGCACTTTCCCGACGATGTGGTCCAATTCATCAAACTAATCAGCAAGACGCGTGGCAAGCGAGGGATCCGACGGGGCTCACCAGTCTCCCCACTCTTTGCAAATATCTTCTTCGATTGGTTCTTTGACCGCCTTTGGCACCGACGGCACCACGATGCCCTGCGCCCCCTCTTCCGGTATGCCGACGATTTGATGATGATGTGTAGCACCGAAGCAGAGGCATTCCGCATCCGAGAAGAGCTGCGGGAGATGGCCCGATCAGCGGGAACGCCGTTGAAGCGATCGTCAGAAGTAATCTGTGATCTCAATCGCGGCGACGCGGTCAATTGGCTGGGGTTTCTGCTACGGCGAGAGGGAACGCGGTTGGCGATCCGGATCGGAGAGCGGGCATGGGAGAACCTTGCAAGTCACCTGGCTGAGGCCCATTTCGGTCCGGCCTCGCCCCTCTGCGCGATCGAAGTGGTGGAAGGCTGGCTGCAACAGGTGGGGCCATGTTTTCCATTTGAGGATCGAAAGAGCGTTCTGCAGCGAATCAAGAACACCGCCGCCGCCCAGGCCTTTGACGAAATCCCGGATCCGAAGCGTTTCGAGGAGGTGTGGTCGTTCGCTCACGCGCATTGGAGGCGCATTTGCCGACGGCAGAGGTCCTCGCTATCTCGCCGGCTCAAGCAGGTCACGACGCCGTCTACTGCGAACGCATCCCCGGACCAACGAAGAACCGATGCAGCCTCGGAAGATCCGTGGCAAATATGAAGCGCTGAGGCAGCCGAGCGGTTCCGTTCCAGTCGTGCGGCTCTCCGGCGATGGCATAAGCGCCACGTCGGCTGATATCATGGATTCTGGGTGATGGATCACCTGCGGCGCAGGCTGAGACACGGAGGTCGAATGTTATCCAACCGGTTTGGCAATACGCTTGAGGGGCTCGTCGCCTCTCCGATTCTCGGCCCTTCAGCTCCAAGCTCTTCCCGGCGCCGCATTCCCCGCGTCCGGAAACCCACCAATGCCGCCGACACCCGTGCGGCGCTGCAAGACCATCCAGCGCCGGGTACTGGCGCACTTGAACAAAACATCCCCAATTCAGGCTGGCTGATCATGACCGGCTCGTGCAGCAGCTCTATGCCCTCATCGAGAAAGACATCCAGCCTTCCACCATGGCCGCTGCGGCTTCCGTCCGGTCTATCGCCTCAGATTACGTGAAGCTGGCCGTTGCCTCACAGTGGCGCGAGACGCCACCACCGCTGCCCCGAATGGACGATTTTGCCCGGATCGACTGGGAGAGGGAACGCCGGGCCAAAAGTGAGCTGCGACTGCTGGAGCCGGTGCTGACCGAACTTTTGACCGGACGTTCGACTCCGCTGTTCCGCAGAGGATGCCTCGCAGCTTGCCGACATCATCGTGCCGCGGGTCGAAGGGACGTTGGCTGATTGGCGGGAAGGTGTGGCGCCGGCAGACGAGACAGATCCATTGGACGTGGACGACCATTGGCGCTTTGAACTCAGACTAGCAATCATCCTCGTCTGCCCGCGGGAGCTGGGGGATTGCCAGTGGCTCATCTCAGTGCTGACCGGCACGCTCCAGCCAGAGCCCATGGAAACGTGTCAGCTTCACCGTCTGCTGACCTGCGTGGTTGAGAATTGGTGGCATTGGTTTGCACGGACAGCCCCGGTGCGCCGGCGCATCGCCAAGAAGATCGCCAGCCACCACGCTGAACTCGGCGTGCTTGATGAGACCGAGATGGCTCAGCTGGAATCGTCAATTAACCATAAACTCGTGGAACTGCTGCGCTCAGCCGGTCCATGAGCAGGCCATCCGGTCCATCGGCAGATCAGAATCAACCGTTCCCATAGGGGGAGATGATCAACACTATTTCAGGAGAAACTTATGAAAAACGCGTCGAAATCAGTGAAGTTGCCGCCTCCACCTGGAAAGCCCTGGATTTCACCGGTCGCAGCGGCAGACCCCCGTGTGGGAGCCGGCGCTTCATCAAGCGCACCGCGGAAGGGAGTGTCTTCTGCAGCGTCACCGTCATCGCACTCACGAGCTGAACCCGATCCGGACTCTGGCCCCCGGATCTTTGCGACCCAGGCAGAGCTGGAGGCGGCGAAGATCAACGAGGCCTCGGTTCCACTCACCTTAATTGCCATCCTGGCCCAGTCCCTCGGGGAACTTAGCTATCAAGGCATGAAACTGGCGTATGACGAATACCTCAAGGCGGCGGGGAATCCGACGGATCCGACCGAGCGCATGCTCCTTGAGGAGCTGTTCATGGCCCATCACCGCCTGATGCAACTGCATGGTGAGGCAGCCCTGACCAATTCGCTGGAGGGGCAGAAGGTCCTGAACACCCTTGCGGTACGGCTGCAGGGAGAAATCCGCCGGCTGGCCCTGGCGCTGCGGCACTATCGGAGCCCCGTTTCCGGCCGCTCGTTCAGCGTGGTCCACCAGCAAAACGTCTCCAGTGGCAGCCAGGAGATCCATTACGACAAGGATCTGGCGGCAGAAGAGCAGAAGAATTCTTTATCGCGCCGCAGCGAACTGGAAGGTAACCAGCAGACGGAGATTCAACATGGCGTCAACCGGCTCAAGCAGTACCAGGACGAAGAACCCCAGGAGGGTGGCAGCAGGGCGGAGCAACGGCCCCAAGCGCCGACCGTGGACGCCTGAAGACCGGGCACGCCAGCGGGAGCGGGCACTTCAGAACCGCCCCTGGGAGCATTCCACAGGACCTCGAACCGACGAGGGAAAGCAGCGCTCACGCTCCAACGGCCACTGGCAGCAACCCAAGCCGAATTCCCGGCGCCAGCTGCGGCTTGCCACGGCGGATGTGCAGAGTCTTCTGGCGGAGATGGCTGAGTTGCGGCGGATGATCGACAAGGGAACCATTTAAGCGGCGTCTTGTGAACTGGCCAAGGCTCCGCGTGTCTGCCGAGTCCAAAGGAACTCGGTTGATAAAGACGAATGCGTCGATGACGTGCCTTAAATCCGGTCGCGTTCCTCAAGATCCGTGCGATGATGGCGATGGCCAAAGCTTCCTGGCGTGCCCGGTGCCGGAGGGTCCGCAACGCTGCAATGATTTCACCTTTGCCGCGGAGTCTACTGCCGGCCCAGCTTGTGCCGCAAGAAACGTCCTTAACGAGAGACCCGCCTCAACGGCTAAACCGTACCGAACGCCCGTTCTTTCGTGGTGGGCGGGTATCGATGCCAAGTTTCTCAAGGTCTCTATTCTTCCGGCATAGCTCGATGGCCCTTCTGCATAAGTTCAAAAGGGAACGCTCGCGGTCGCTCATAGTCTTCTCAAATAAGTCCGAGCCACGGGACTTCATATCCTCTCTCAGGAAAACAGCTGCATTGTTCGGTGCGAGTTCTGCGATCTGTTTCCACCGCCGTTGGCGGTAGTCGGACTGGCGGCAGGCTTCGCAGCAGTAGCGCTGACTGCGCCGTATCGGTAGGAACGAAGTGGAACACGCCAAGCACTTTGTCTTGCGGCGGTGCCTGCGGCGGCGACGGTTGTGTCCAACACGGGCGCACACATCCGAGCAGTACCGGCGCCTCTGTTCTGGGAGTGGCTCACCGCAGGTTCTGCATTTCCGCCTCATCGCCTGCTATCGTACAACGTCACGTCGCGTTACGGGAACTTGTAGGATTAATATCTGGAAGGACAGTCCCTGAGTGCTCAGCGGCCTCAGCAATTTTGGGGGTACGAGTACCACTGACCCCGCACGGGCAAGCGCCTCGTCCGGCACCGTGAGATCCACGTACGCCAGCGAAAGAGGTTCATGGCTGGTCACCGACGACGTTAAAGACGGATTTAAAGCCAGGAGGACATCGTGTCCTGAGATATTCTGTCTATGGGGCGAATGGTGGCCGGCCAGCGCGGCCGGAAGTATGTCCCCGCCACTGCGCTCTTCTCCGAGCTCGCTGACCCGCCGACCGCTAGCAGTTATTCAGCTACTGCATCACTCCAGAACCGCTTGCGAATGAACTCCGCGGCGCCAAACTTGTCGGCGGCATGCCACACGAACCGGGAGGAGTTCAACTGCTGTGCGGCAATCGCAAATCCCAAACCCTGCGTCTCGTTGATGCCAAACGTGTTGATGCCCACCCAGTAGAACCGTGAGTTTCTCGCAAAGAACAGAGGACCCCCGCTGTTGCCGGGGTTGATGGCTGCATCCGTTTGAATGGCCACATACGGCTGCCCGTGAGAATTGGCTTTCCAGCGGTTGCTGATGTGCCCGTACGTTTCGGTACCGTAGAAAACGCCTAATGGAGTGCCGACTGCCACCGCCTCGTCGCCAACCTCGCACTGCGCAGCCGCGCTCGGCGCGAGCACGACATAGTCCTCACCCTCGACGAGATCTCCTTTCGCGACTTCCAGAATGGCGAGGTCCAGGTAGCCGCTTTCCTCGGCAAACCGGGAGACATAGCGGTGCTGGCCACGCGGGAAGATGACCTTCGCATAAAACATGTGCACAACCGGCGGGCGAAATGCATTATCAGCCAGCGTTTTCAGGTTGATGACGTGCAGATTGGTTGCCAGGTATAGCTTGTCACCATCCTGACGGATCACTTCGGCCGAACCGCGTGCGGTCGCCGAGTCGTAGGTGCGGTCCTGCCAATACGTTTCCACCGTCGCCGACGCAATTGCAAGCTGATCGCGGGTAAGCCCAAGTGTGCCGCCATGTCCCCAGCCGTCGTCCGCCGCTGAGCGAGAGTCGGGGAGGCACACGAGTAGTATCAATGTGGCAACAAATATCGCGGCGGTAATCGATACTTGGACGCGGCGAAACTGTCGGGCAGCAGCAGTTGCCGGATCGCGTCGCGCGTGACGCCAAATCAGGACCATTCTCAGAGATGCAAGCAGCAGGACGAGCCAAAGAAGCACTTTTAGAGTGAAGAGCAATCCAAAAAGGTACCAATGCACCAGTGCAATCGCTGCCAGGAACCACACGCTGAGCCGGTCGGTTCGGCGCTCATGAAGGAATTTCGAATCACACGCGGGACATGTCACCTCGACACGCCGTGCCCAGGGGATGCGCAACCGCTGGCCACAATGGCTACAAACGGCAACTCCAAACATCGATGATCGATCGCTGGCAATCCGTAGCAACTGCCCCAGACCGCCATGTAGACATCGCCCAGCCCATGCGCCCAGGAGGCTCGTTGTAAGTACCTCAATCACTGGCCCAACAACGCTATTGGCGAAAGAGACGTAACCCTGTTCTTTGAATATGGAATACACGCCGCAAATCCCCAAAATCGCGCCTGCGGCGGCGCCAATCCGGACCATCATCCGGCCCGAAATGCTGTTACTGACCATTGGGAGGGAATCGTCCGACTCGTAAACCGCTTGCGCCACATCATTGAACCACCGATCGATCCATGCCTCGAACTGGGCCCAATCGCGGGGGTAGTTCTCAGCCCTATCCCGTGCCCTCTGACGAGCAGCCTCGTAGGCGCGGGGTACAGCCGAACCGCTGGCCTTGCGGAATTGGTCGTATTGATGGCGGAGCTCGGGGTCCGACAACACCGCGTACGCCTCATTCACCAGGACTGTCTGTTCATGTGAGCCGCCCCGATCAGGATGGCACTGCATCACCTTCCGGCGATAGGCGCCCTGATTTCGTCCAACGTTGCGTCGGGTCGCACGCCGAGCAACTCGTAGTAGTCCGTCTCCACCGCTTGTGAAGGGGCCTGGCTCATGTCTTTCCATCGCAAATGAGGTGGAACAAAGGGGGAAGTATATCCTGTTTTGGGATAATCCCGCAACAGGTTTACCGTCCGCGCGCCGCCTGGCGGAGCGCCGATTGGCGAAAACCATCTACAGCAAGAGGCAGCAGCAGCTTTGCCGGTTGCTGCGCAAAGCGCGCAGTAGCCGTGCCCTGACGCAGCAGCAACTCGCAGCCAAACTCCGTCGGCCGCAGTCGTTCATCGCCAAATACGAGCTGGGGGAGCGGCGACTGGATGTGATCGAATTCCTGGATATCACCAAAGGACTCGCTGTGGATCCTTGCGATGTTTTGAAACAGATTCAGTGATATCCCAAAGGGCGGCGACACCTGGAACCCCCCGTCACAGTGCATCGTCCTATCGTCGGCGGCTGAAGACGCCGCTACGGACCCGGGCATTGCCGTTGAATGCCCAGGGAATACTCAATATTCTTTCGCCAACCATTAACGAGCTTCCACGGTGGCAAACGGGGAAAATCGCATTCTCGCCAATATGCTGGACCGGCTGTTTGCGGCGCTGGTCAACGGTCCCAACCTGAACTGCCGGCCGCACTCCAGCCGGCAGCGGATCGACCTTTCACAGCTGGCCAAGCTGAAAGATATCGCTCCCGAGAAGGTTCTCCAGACGCTCCTCAGTCCCGAACGCAAGGTAAAGCTGGTTGCGCGGATACCGTTGCCGCCCAGGCGAGTCAGGAACGGAGGCAACGACAGTCAGGCAGTCCAGGCGGATGAGCCACAGCCGCTCACAGAGGAGGAGAAAGCCGCACAGAAGGCCTGGAGTGAACAGCAGTCCCTGGTCAATAAGCTGCGCGGCATCGCCGAAGATGCCAAAACCTATGAGAACGATACCGGCGTGCACGTTCTGAGTATTGGCTTTCCCCTGCTGAGCCTTCCGCCAGGCGCATCGGGGATCCAGCGGGGCTTTTCCCGTCGCATCGTCGCACCGCTCGCGTTCGTATCGCTGAACCTGACGGTCAAGACCGGCATGCGGTCTCGGTTGAATTGGATCGCAGGAACGACGGCGCCGATTTGATTGTTCCCAACCAGGCGCTGCTTTCCTGGCTCGAACGCCAGACAGGCATCGAGACGCCGGAATTCGATTCCGATGAGAAGGGGGAGAAGCCCTGGGAAGAGATCTCGGGCATCGTGCGGCACATCGCCGCAGCCCTGCAAATTGAGGCGCCTGAGCTCTTTGCTCAGGACTCCCCCGGTCTTGAGTCACTGCAGCTCAAGGCGGCACCACGCGCTGACGACGAGGAGACCCGGCCGACCATCCTGCCGGCGGCCGTCCTGGGTCTGTTTCCACAGGCAAACCAGGGGCTCCTGCGTGATATGCAGGCGATGGTCGCAGGCGAACCCCTGACCGGTCCCGTCGAGAGCTTCGTCCGGCTGGACGCCAGCCTGGAGCAAGCGCCGACAGAAGTGGCAGAACCCCGCGAACCGACTGTGGAAAGACGTTTGCGGGTCTTCCAGGAGGAGCGCCTGGTCACCTCGGCGGATCCCTGCCAGTGCCGAGCAATCCGGCTGGCCCGTTCCTGTAAGGGGTTGGTGATTCACGGACCGCCGGGGACCGGCAAGAGCCAGACGATCACCAACATCATTGCCGATCATCTGGCTCGGGGGGAGCGCGTGCTGTTTGTCTGCGACAAGCGCACGGCACTGGACGTGGTCATGAACCGGTTGGAGAGCATCGGCCTGGGGCATCTGCTGCGCCGTTGTGCACGATGCCCAGCGGGACCAGCGCGAGCTCTATAAGGCAATCCGGGAACAGCTTGATCAACTGCCGGATACGCCCCTCAAGCCGCAGGCAGCCCAGCAGCTGGACCGGGTCGATGAGAACCTGCAGCAACTGCACCACACCCTGACACAGCAGTATGCAACCCTCATGCAGATGCCCGATGCGGCGACCGTTTCCTTTCATGAGCTGATGGGGCAGTGGCTTCACCTTCCCTCATTCAAGGTCGAATTTGATCCCGCCTCGCTGCAATCCGTGCATCTGGAGGAACTCGACCGGCACGCTCAGGAAGTAGGTGATATTCTCGAACGCGCCGAAAGCGCGTCCTACCCCGCCAATCCCTGGGTGAAGGCGACCGACATAGCGCTGCCACGGTTTCTTTCGACGCCGATGGAACAGTTCCGGGCGCAGATGGAGAAGTGCGTTCAATGCTCGATAGAGCTTGATGGGACGCGGCACCCCACAATCCCTCTGTTTGCGGCGGACCTGGACCTATCAGCCCAAGGGGTTAGCCGTTTGGACCTTGCTGAGCGCCTGTCACAGACTATCGCTTCGGTCGACCCGGCGATTCGTGCCAAATGGGCGAATGTCGAAGCTGCGACGATTCGGCGGGAGAGACAGAAGCTGGCGGATCTCTCCGCATCCCTTGAGATCGTGCGCGGCGGACCCTTAAACGGCGAATTGGCCCCATTGGTTCGCACGCAGCTACCGGCGCTCTCGGTGGTCGTGCAGCAGATCGGTGCTCTGGCGGCCTATCTGTCAATCGCCCGGCGTTGGTATTTGCTGCTGGCGTTCCGGCGAAAGGCCGCGGCGGCCAAGGTCCTGGCTCAGTATGGCCTGACTTTGGCGCCCGAACACGCCGAACGACTGCACACGTTCCTCACGGGCCTGCGTGCTCGATTGCTGGTGCAGGGCTGCCCGTGGTGAGCTGGTCGAGGCTCCGCAGACGGGACTGGTATCGGACGACCTGCTGATCTCCTTCTTCGATCAGCACACAAACCTTTTCGATCTGTTGATCCACATCGACGACGAGCCGACCCTGACGAACCTGGCCCTGGTTGTCTCCGGAGCCCTTGCCGATGAACAGAAATCTGCTTCGGTGGTTGAAGGCTTGCAGCGATCACCGGCGCGGGCTGAGGCTCTGGTGCGTTTCGAGCAGGCCTGTGGGCAAATGGGCTTACTGACTGAGGGTTGGCGTACCACCGCAAAACGCGACGCCTGCACCGGAGCGGAACTTTACCAGCTGGTGGAATCGCTCTCATCGCAGTTGCAGAGCGTGGAAACCGTGATCCGGGTCCGCGATGGTTTGGCCGCTCTTCCGAGTGGATTGGGAACGGCCGTTGCACGGCTGGTACAGCAAGGCTGTAACGCTACCGCGGGACAGCTCATCCTGAAGAAGGCCGTGCTTGCCCACGCGATCGTCGGTGCTTGCAGGCGGATTCCAATCTCCAGGGGGTCGATGGTCAGAAGCTCCGGACGAGCTTCGAGCGCTACCGGACGCTGGAAGATCAGAAGAAGGTCCTGGTTCGCGATGTCATCCTCGACCATTGGGTGGGGAAGCAGAAGAAGCGCCTCCTGGCCACGACCGGTTCCCGTCTCAACGGGCAGGGGGCTGATCTTCGGCGTCGGCTGATGATCCGCGGCCGCAGGGCGATGCGGTTGCGCCAAGTGATCTCGGTGGGACAGGAGATCGAAGGTGGAGATCCCTTGTTTGATTTGCGGCCGGTTTGGATGGCCAGCCCCGAAACGGTAGCCCAGATCTTCGCTCGCGCGGCCTTGTTTGACGTGGTCATCTTTGATGAGGCGTCGCAGTGCCGGCTGGAGGAGGCATTGCCCGTTCTCACGCGGGCGCATCGGGTGGTGATTGCCGGCGACCCCAAGCAGTTGCCACCCACGCGTTTCTTCGAATCCGCGCTGGTGGCCAGCGAAGACGAGGAACTTGAAACCGACCAACAGCTGTTTGAGTCCCAGCAGGGTGAGATCGAGGACCTGCTGGTGCAGTGCCTCAATATCGAGATCGAAGAGTCTTACCTGGACGTGCACTACCGCTCGCGCAACGCGGATTTGATCCAGTTCAGCAACCAGAGCTTCTACCACGGCCGCCTGCAGCCGATTCCCGGTCACCCCGCCAACCGCTCTCGCTTTGCGCCCGTGACGCTGTACAAGGCGAACGGCATCTACGACAAGCGGTGCAACAAGGCTGAGGCCCAGCAGGTCTGCCGAATCGTGCGCGACCTGCTGAAGCGCGCCCAACCTCCCTCGATCGGGATTGCCTGTTTCAACCTTCAGCAGCGGGACCTGATCGTCGAGGAATTGGATGCGCTGGCGGCAGAGGATCCGGAATTCGCCCATCGGCTTGCCGAGGCTCGATTGCGGCGGGGACCTGCATCCTTTGAAGGACTGTTCGTCAAGAACCTGGAGAACGTTCAGGGCGACGAGCGGGATCACATCATCATCAGCACGACCTACGGACCTGATCCCAACGGCAAGTTCTATCGTCGATTCGGGCCGCTGGGCCGTGCCGGAGGCGGGCGCCGGCTGAACGTGCTGGTGACCCGAGCGCGCGAAGAAGTTCACCTGGTCACGTCTATCCCCGAGGCCCGCTACCGGGCATTGCCGCCGATCCCACCAGGCGAGACCCCTGGCGGCGGCTGGCTGCTGTTCAGCTACCTGGCCTATGCTGAACAACTCGCCGAGGACTACGAGAAGGCCAATCAGATCCTGGCGCAGATGAAGCCGGACGAGGAGCCCCAGGTCAACGTGCGCGCCAGCAAATGGCCTTCGCTGTTTGCAAGGTCGCTTGCCGGAAGACTGCAGAAGCGGCATCGGGTGGGAAGCGACGTGCACTGGGGCAACGATGGTTTCTGTGTGGACCTTGCACTGCATCACCCGACGCGGGCTGAGGATGTGACGGTGGGGGTGCTCTGCGACTTCACGCGGTTTGCCCAGGCCGAAGATCCGGTGGAGTGGGAAATTTTCCGCAGCTGGATCCTGGAAACCCAGGGGTGGAAACTCCATCGGCTCTGGACGCCGCATTTCTTCCGCGACCGGCAGGGGTGTACCCAGGCCATTCTTAATGATGTCCGTGAGCTTTTGGCCCACGAAGAGGAAAAGGACGCAATCAAGGTCGTGCCGACGGGGAACGACAAGAAGTAGACTCCGGCGACTGAACCGTATCCTGGGAGATTCGCTCGACCAGTTCTCGTTGCTTTACCAACGGCAAGCCGGAGCGAATCGAGCATTCTGGACTCCGCTCCGTCCGGTGTGCCGCACCCACCCTCGCCCCAGGATCACGGTGCAGATGCTTATAGAGATGTCTCAACCTCGTGGATGAAGTTCCAATGGTCGTTGAATGCCGAGTAGTGCGATGGCTCTCCGGCTGGAGTTTTGCGAAGGTCGCGGTCAGAATGGCGCCAGTCGCCTGATTTGAAATTCGCGACACCGTGCTTCGGGTTATAGGGGCATTGCCATGACAGAAGATCTTGCTTCCCATCGCAGATGCGTGGAGCGCATCACCACGAACTGGAATGTGTTCTCCCAACGCCGGCAAGAGCGCTAGCGCAGCAGGGGCGTTTCGGAGCTGCCGCCGAGAAAGTCACCGAGGGAATCGTCGAAGACCTGTTCACGGTGGTCTTGGACTGGACGCTCGCCGACTTGAACAACCAGGTTGAGTTCTCAGACATTCTTCTGAGCCGTCTTGGCATCAAATACCTTTTGTTGGAGGCGAAACGTCCGGGCGCGCTGGCATGGAGCCGGTGTGGCGTTGAGTCGGCGCTAGACCAGGCGCGGCGCTACGCCGATGAGCAGCGCGTCAGGACAATCGCTATCAGTGACGGTGTCATGCTTTACGCAGCCGATGTCCAGCATGGTGCACTGACCGACCGAGTATTTGTCGCCCTTGATCAAGCCAAACCCTGTGAATCGCTATGGTGGATCAGCATGCACGGTATCTACCGCTCGCCGCCATCTGGGAATGGTGCGGTGCTTCGTCTGCTGCCTGAGACGGCAGCGATAGCCGAGTCAACTGCGACAGGACCAGCGTCGGAGATGTTGCTGGACCCACGACATCGCCTGCCCGCCCGGTGCTTCGCGTACGTGGCAGACGCCAGTGATCCTCATACCTGGAAACTCCCGTATTGCTCGCGAGACGGCACGATAGACGCGAAGCGACTGCCCAAGGCGATCCAGGCGATTCTCAGCAACTATCGCGGTGCGAAGGTGAGCGGAATTCCCGAGCACGACATCCCGACAGTACTCAACAGACTGGCCGATGCGGCCCGCCGGTGTGGAAAGATGCCGGACCAACGTGGCGATACCGCTGCAATCTACCAGCAACTCGCACAGGTCCTTGAGCAGGTCAACAGAACCAACTGATTGCAGGGGGCTACCGTGCGACGCCACCATCATTCAAATCTGGATTTTGCCCACATTCAAACGTCAGCCATCTTTGTTGAATATGCTTACTGCCGGTGTACCATTGCTTCGGCTCTGGCTGTGAGACGCAGCTAAAGCGGGTTCCCATCACACGGTCCAATCGCATTGGCTCGCCATGCGAAACTACCACGTTTGAAACGGGAGGACGGATGCTCCTACGGTCTGCCCTGTTGGCAATTGTTTCAGTCTTATGTGCCACAGTGTTGGCGGAGGCGGCTCCGCCATCTTATCGCGTTACTGACATTGGCACCTTGGGGAGTGGCTCGTGGAGCTTTGCTTACGGCATCTCGCCCGATGGCCAGGCCGTCGGCTACTCCTACACGACGGGCACCTCAATCCCGCATGCCTTTCTCTGGTCTGGCGGCACGATGAAAGACCTCGGGACCCTGGGCGGCACGGCGAGCTATTCCTACGCCGTCAATGCGAGCGGAACAGTGACCGGCAGCTCGGGCATTACCGCCACCGATTACCACGCCTTCCTTTGGGCGGGCGGGTCGATGATCGATCTGGGCACTCTCGCGCCGTTTACATCAAGCGGCGGTCATGACATCAACAGTGCCGGCCAGATTGTCGGGACGCTTACCGAAACGGCCACCACAGATCAGCAAGCATTTCTCTATTCAAACGGCTCGATGACCGAACTGGGTGCGCTTCCAGGAATGAGCAGCAGCAATGGAGAAGCGATCAATGACAATGGGATGATTGTCGGCGAGTCCCGGGGCAATGGATATGCATACCGCGCCTTCAGCTACCTCAATGGGGTCATGACGGATCTGGGGACACTTGCGGGTGGCGGGGCGAGCTACGCCAAAGACGTCAATCTCGTTGGGCAGATCGTTGGCTACGCCACGACCGGAGCCGGAACTCGTGCATATCTCTACTCCGGCGAGGCGATGAAGGATTTGGGAACGTTGGGAACGGATAGCTACGCATATGGTATCAATGACAGCGGACTAGTGGTGGGGGAGTCGCGTCTGGCGAGCGGCACCGTGCACGGCTTTTTGTACTCGGAAGGGCAGATGATTGACCTGAACTCACTTATTTCCGCCGACTCGGGATGGCTCATTTCCAGTGCAGACGGGATTAACGACGCTGGACAGATTGTGGGCGGAGGCCGCACTCCAACGGGTCAATGGCACGCAGTGCTTCTTACGCCGACTGTACCGGAACCGGCGACGCTGGGGCTTTGGTGTGCTGCGGCGGCGGGGATTGCGGCAATGCGTCGGAAGCGCGCCAGACGGACCGGCTGTCGACGATGCGCCCAATGATCGCACGGTATGTGGCGCGTAGTGGTGGAGCATTTGGGAGGCGAATTGCTACGTCGGTGGCCAAGCATCGAAGCGCCGGCGCGGTTCAGGTAGGGTTGATTGATCTGGTATTCACGCCGCCGCGCGCTCCAGCCAAGCGTCGATGCCCTTGGGGAAATTCACCCGTGCGTGTTCCCCGAACAACTCCCGGGCGGCTTCATCGTACGCCTGAGCCGCCGCAATCTCGTCGCGGAACTGGCCAAGCCAGCGCGAAACCCCGTCCTTCTTGATTTTCGCCCCCCAACGTTCCCGCCGCGCATCCCAAAACACGCCCTTGAACCGCGATGTGCACGGGCGACCACGGAAGGTTGTCTGCTTGCGTTGATTGGCATGCGTTTCGGTCCGCGTACGCAGGATGAGATTCTCCCGCCGGCAATCGAGCGGATCGTCATTGCGGTTGCCAATGTGGTGTGCCGCGTCGCTGGCGATACCCATCACGACGTAGTGCAGTCGGATATTCTCGCTGGGAATCATCGATACCACTTCGCCGCCCCGGCCAGTGTCGCTTTCGGCGAAACGCCATCTCCGGGTCCGCACCAGCGGTACGGCATCGGCGTCGATTAGCGCTTCGCGGCCCTGCGCCGTCTCGCCGCTCAGCGGAACGCGATAGACGTTTGGCCGCTGCGGATCGGGATACGGTAGGGCGATAATCCCGCATCGGCGTAACAACCATTCGATCGCCGCCAGCGGAATTGCCGCTCCTCGGTCGTCTGTCGTTGTGCTGGCAGGGAGCCACCCGAATTGCTGCCAACGCTGCCAGACGGTCGGGGCGACATCAAACAATTGTCGCGCCGTCTCGACTGAGATCATTGCATCAGTGCATTGCACCATGTGCTCGATTGTTTTGGCATCGGCCGCCGCTCGTCGCAACTCTCGTTCGATGTCCCGCTGGCGTCTGCGCTGGGCACGCACGCGTCTGGTAGCACTCTCCAGAGCGAACCGCGCGTCGATCATCCCCTGCTCGGGGGAGGGCTGGTCAGGGAAGTTCAGGAGGCCGTGCTCGCCAAACAGGACTCGTGCCGCCGCGTCGTACCCGCGGGCTGCTTCGATCTCACTGTCGAATCTTCCAATGTGCAGGTACACCCGTCCTTTGCTAATCTGCGCCAACCATTTGCCACGCGGTCCGTGGCGGCAAACACCCTTAAAGCGAGAGGTACAAGCCTTTCCCGCCTGTGCCGGCCTTTTCTGAGAGTGCTGAGCTATCTCGGCGAGCGAGCGGATGACAAGGTTCTCGCGTCGACAATCAAGTGCATCGCCGTTGACGAAGCTTACGCGTGTCCTGGGCTCCGTTGCGTTCAGGATCATTCGGTGCAGCGGCAACTGCCGTCCGGTTGTCGCCAGCACCACCACGCCTGTGGTCCGGCCGTCTTCGCTTCGAGGAGACCAATTCCAGTTGCGACCCTGGACGATCGGCAGATCCACTTCGTCGACCAGCGCCTCCCGGCGGGCGCGGTAACCTTTCAGGGGCACGCGCCACACGCCGGGCAGACCAGGATCAGGATAAGGCGCCAAACTCGCCACGCTCTGCGGCGACGGCTTTCGAGCCCTCGCCACTTCCGATCGCGTCCGCACCACCAGGTTGGCACGGCGACAGTCCAGTCGATCCCCGTTGGCGTGGCATGCCAGAAGGTCCGGATCGGTCACATTCAGGATGACCCTCGTCGAGCTGCCTGGGCGTTCCGTTTACCACCAAAACCAGCGATCCACCGCTATTCTCTCTGCCCGGCTTGCCCGGCGACCAGTTCAAGCGGTTGCCTTGCACAAGCGGTAGGTCCGAAGCATCGATAATCGCTTGCATACCCTGGTGCTTCCGGGTTGTCACCGGAACACGCGCCGTGCTTGGTTGGTTAGGGTCTACGTTCGGACGGTGTTCAGAGCTTAGGGCCATGATTTTGCTATCGACCAACCGTCTTTTCCCCCGTGACCGGCACCGACGGAAGCAGGACGATTGCGGGCTTCACCGGGACTGAATAGAGATGTTGGGCCTGGCGTGCCCAAAGCGGCGCAGGCGACGCGCATCGCGTATTTCGAACAACGGTGGGGAATAAACCTCGATTCGGCGCCGCGGTGAGATCTGCTTCGCGGCGTTCTCGATAGACCATGATCGCGTGGGGCAGTTCAGCACGCGATTGGCATCAATCATCTTCCTCGTTTATGCCGCCTCGCGTTCAAGCCACTTATCGACCCCCTCTGGAAAGTTCAGCCATGCATATTTTCCGAACCACCGGCGCGCGGCTTCATCGTAGGCCTGAGCGGCGGCGATCTCGTCGCCATAACGGCCCAGCGAATGACGCTTCCCGTCGACCACGATGTTGGCTCGCCATTTCTTCGTCCACGACTCAAAACAGACGCCCTTGAAGCGCGATGTGCATGGCCGGCCATTCAACGACCGCATCTTGCACGCGCCGCGCGACCGCTGCGCAATCGTCCTGGCAATGAGGTTGGCGCGACGGCAGTCCAGCGGGTCGCCGTTTACGTGCCCGACCTGTATATCCTTCTCCACGACGCCCATGATGACGCGACGCAGCGCGAGACCTCTGGGTTTCTCTGCTCGACGGAGGGCGACGAATGTTGCCTCGTCACCGGCGAGCCTCTCCCAAGACAACGCCGCGCCCTCCAGCAACGGCAACGATTCTGCATCGAGGATTGCCGCGCGTCCATTCGCTTCGCGGCCGCATAGCGGGACCCGCCAGGCGCTGGTTGCTGTGGATCCGGGTAGGGCGGGGCCAGAAGGCCCAGATGCTCCAGCAGCTTCTTCAGATCTTCGATGTGGTACAGCCTCGGCCCGCCGTCGAACCGCTGACCGCGGGGGAGAAGCCCTTGGCCTTGCCAGCAATCCCAGGTCGAGCGGGTTAGGCCGAGTATCTCGTATGCCTCTCGGCGCCGGCTCCACCCCGGCGGCACCGCAAAAGTGCCCCCGGCGTTCCTGTACAACGTGTCATGACTGAAGAGCTCCTCCCGCAGCTTTTTCAGCGCCTCGATGGGATAGATGCTCCGGCACCCGCCGACCGGGCTGGCTACGGTCACGCCGCAGCGGACCTTCCCAGCGGTCACCCAGTGCTTCCATTGCCGCCATGTCACGCCGAACATCCGGCAGGCCCCCTCACGATCGACAAATCCATCCGGCACTTCCGGCGGCGCTGCCGCTGCCGCAGCCCGCGCCGCCATGACGCGCTCGATCTCTGTGACGGGATAGATGTTGCAGCGCCCACCGTTCGGACGCCGCACTGCCTTCCCACACAACGGTCGCCACCGCCACCTCTTACTCGTCATCCTTCCAGAACTGATGCCGAGCATCCGCGCCGCCTCTTGCCCTGTGACCCAGCCCGCGGGCGGGAATGATTGCTCGTCTGGTCCCATATCCAGAATATCGGTGCCGGCTGGGATTGTTCTTGATGGCTATACGCCGTGCTGGGGAGCGTCGCGCACTACGAAACGGAGATGCGCGCCGAGCGCGTCCTGGCCGGGCAGGCGCGGGCGGGAGCTGCGGCCAAGACCTGGGGCAGGTCGAAGAAGGGCTGGCAGACTGAAGGTAACAAACCAGGTAACCGATTCGCAAACGAGCAGGTGACGATCTTCCGCCGCATGCGGCACGAGCGCTCCAGCATCGCGGCCATCACCCATGCGACGAGACTGACGCGGCGGACGATTTACAGCTATCTGCCGAGGCGGGGCCGGAACGAGCAAAGACGCGAATGTCTCTTCAGCCGCAGTGCAGCTCATTCAAGCAACGCCAGTGAGCTCGCTTCATCCTTGCTAGCCCGTGAGCCAATGACCGTTGCCACGTTAAACAGAGATGTCAGCGGCGGGGTGTTAGCGGTGGTAGCCTGAACCATCAGCGGCTGAGGATCGGAAGCCGAAGACGCTGTTTGCACCGCTGATGCGGCGGCAAGCGGGCTGCCGACACCCAACCCGAGATTGGCATCAATGGCAGCGTAATCGTCACCGGTGATCGCGAAGTCGTAGTTCGTGTCTCCAGCGAGCTGCGCAATTCCGGGGTCAAGCCCGGTTGCGCCCAGATTCGCGTCAATCGCGCCGTAATCGTCGCCGGTGACCTGGCCGTCGAGGTTCGTATCACCGAAGTAGGTGTACTTGCCGACGATGGCGTTGGCGCCGATGGTGTTTCCAGAACCAACCGGCCAATCGGTCGCCCCGGCAAGCGAATTATCGAACAGCAACAGGATGGTGTTGCCGCCGGTGGCCTGGCTGGTGGTGGAGATGATGCCGGTGGCGGTCGTGTCGAGGTGATCGCGATAGCCCGTGAAGACAAGGTTCTGGATGGTCGAGAAGTCGCCGTTGTTAACGACGAGGCCGTTGTCGTTCAGGTCCAGCATGCCGGTTCCGGTCATGCTCAAGGTTTGCGTATAAAGCAGATAGGTTCCATCGGGATTCATCACTGCACCCCCGCCGTCAGACAGGTTCAGAGACTGCAAATGCTGCGTCGAGTCGAAGGCAACGATGGCACCACTGGCAACGGAAACCGTAAGATTCGGATGCGCTGCCGACGCATCTGACACGAAAGTCAATGTGCCGCTGGTGATCGTCAGGGTCTCCGCCCCCATTGCGCCGCTGATCGAGTACACACTGCCAGCGGAAGGATCAAATACGTCTACGACGACATCCAATGTCGCAGAAGCGGCAGAGATATTGCCGGAATCGTCCTCCTGAATCGCGGTAAAGCTGTGGTTCCCAAACACCAGATCACTCCCTGGCGTAAACGTGAAAGCGCCGGTAATGTCCGAAACAACCGACCCGATCAGCGTGGAATAATCGTAGATATTTACTGTCACCAACGCCTTGGTGGTGCCGGTAATTGTCGGGCGGCGATCCGTTGTCAAACCGTCGCCAGCGATACCCGTGTCGCTGTCCGGCGTCAGGTCCAGGGAATCCGGTGCCGGCAACACTGCCTCATCAATGAAAACGTCTGCCGGATTTGAAAACGCCGATGGATTGCCTGCGGCGTCGAAAGCCACAGCCCAGATCGTGTGTTGCCCATTGGACAGGGCCGGCACAGCCGCGCTGAACGTCCCACCCGAGACGCTCGCCCAGGCAACGGGCAAAGCCTGATTATCGACAAAGAGCGCCACCTCGGTTCCCGTAGCGCTCGTGCCCGTGAAAGTCGGCGTGGTGTTCACGGTCTCATTGTCACCGGGCGTGCCGGTATCGGATGCAGGATCAAGTCCAACGGTGGGGATGGACACGCAACCGACGCTGGAGCTGGCCGAGTTGTTCGTCTCGCTCAATTCTGAGATCGCTCCGGCGTCGTCGACGATCGCGTACAGCAGATGCTGCCCCGCCGAAGGCGTCCATGGAATTTGAGCCACCGCGCTCTGGCCGATCGCTAGGGCCGGAACCGCTCCACTGCCGATCAACGTCCCGCCAAGCGATGGATCGCCATCATAGAGATTGACGGTGGTCGCCGGGCTGCCGGCCAGGCCGCAATTAGCCACCGTGATCTCGACGGTGTCGGCCACCCCTGGTGCAAGTGGCGACTGTGCAAGCGCCATTCCGTCGGCCGAGACAGACAGGTCCGGCAGATTTCCGGCGCTGGAGGTATCAAACACGCTCGTGCCGGTGGCAGGAGTGCTCAAGCTGGAAGCCATGGTCGATGAGCCGTCGTTAACATAGGCCAGGGTGAGGTTTTGGGACTGATCGGCTCCGGAAAGCCCCCACCAGGCAAAGCCCGCCGTCGGCGTCAGGTTCTGTGCGTCGGTCCAGTCCTCGGTCCCCGAAAAGTCCCGGCTGATGCTGTAGATGCTGTTCTGCGCTCCAAGGCCGTGCCAAGTCACATCAACCCGGCTGCCGGTCACGCTGACGACCGGCAAACCGATCAGCTCCTGATCCGTCAGAACGGCTTCCGATGCACTCCAGATTCCAGTTGAACTATCGCGCTGAGCCATGCGAAGTGATTCGCCGCCGTCGGTCACCTCAGTCCAGAAGACAAGCGCGGTCCCATCCGGGAGCACTGCCAGGCGCGGTGAAGCGCGGCTGGTGCCAGTCGTATCGCTGACCGTCACGGGTGCCGACCAAACGCCGGCGTCCAGCACCGCCGACAGCACTTGGGCATCGTCACCCGTGTTCGTAGTCGAGCTGAGCCAGGCAACGACGATCTTCCCGTCCGGCAGCGCCGCGAGCGTCGGGCGGGTGTTCGCAGTGCTGTCATCCGTCAATAGCGCCGGCGCGGACCAGACGGTTCCATCGAATACCGCATAGTCCAAGTCGCTTAGCTGCGGTGAACCGATGACATCAAGCCCGGACGCATGCCGCCATGCGATGACCGCCGTTCCGTCGTTCCTGGCTGCCAGTACCGGCTGGTCATCCAGAAGGGAATCGCTTGTGAGGGCCTGGGGAGCGCTCCACCCGGTGGTGGTGTCGCGAACCGACCAGAGAATCTCCTGTGCGGCGGCCACATCGTCCGCCGTCATGCCTCCGATCGTGGAGGCATCGAGCTTGCTTTCGGACCACGCAGCCATCAGCCGACCATCGGACAGGTACGCCAGCGTCGGCTCGCCACGGTAGTAGTTGCCGCTCGCGACGACTTCGGGTGCCCCCCAGACGCCGTCTGATGAACGCTGCTGCACGTACAGGTCCTGCGGACCACCTGTCGGATCGATGACGACCCACGCGATGGCCAGTTCCCCAGTGGGCCCTTGAGCGACCGCCGGCGAGAGAATCGTCGGATTGGCCGGTACGCGCGTTGTTCGACGATAGCACTCCGTCGGTTGCGCTGATTGTGGGATTGGAGCTATACAAGTCTGTTGTGACTGAAAAAGTCGCCAGATGGAACGTGCCTTTGTACACGCCCCACAAAAACGATCCGATCAGGTCGAAGCTGATCGACAGTTGCGCAGGAACCGACAAGCTCCAGGCACCCGAAGCATCCTGTGAGGCGTCAAACGCAATTTGTCCGGTCGCATCAGCCTCTATGCCCGCGGCCGCCAAACCACGCACCGCCTCCAGCTCAGCCGTGGCACCGATGGACAACTGCGCCCCGATGCTCACGTCGGTCGAGTTCAAGACCGGCTGACCGCCACTCAAGCTTGTCGTCCAGGATGCCTGCAGCAGCGGTCCGAAGCTCAGGTCAGGCGTGACGGCCACATCCAATCCCGTCGCGCCGACGGGCGCACTGAAGGTCGGCAGCTTAATGCTGAACAGGTTCGAGGCATCACAAGCGATCGAGAATGTCTCATCAAGATGTCCAAACGTCAGGTCGTTGTGGAGCGTATAGCTGCCTGACCAGTCGATCGTAACGGTTGGCGGACTTACCTCTAGCTTATAGAGATGATTATTGCTGGGCTTCTTCGTATTGTTCGTCCAGTAGCCCGAGGGATCGCTGTAGAACTGCCACAGCTTGTACGGATCCACTTCCACGCTTCCGCTGCCAGAGTTCAGTTCAAACTTGAACGCAGGCCCGAATCCAAGCACCTGAAATCCCAGCACACCACTGACATCCGCATTGATTACGGTCCCATCGAGCAGGCAATCCGCCTCCACGCTGGTGCCGAAGTACATCCCGTTGAACGTCGGCTGTCCGTCCCGGGAGGAGAGCCAGCTAGGCCACGAGCTGGGAGTATCAACCCCGATGCGCCGGCCGATCAGACTGTGGATGGCGTACTCGTCATGTGCCGCATCGAACGTGATGGTCGTTAGCAACGGGTCCATCCAGGCCGGGGCCGCCAGCGTCTTGATGGTAAAGCTTTTGGCGCTGCTCCAATCGCCGGAACTGTCCTGCGCCCAGACCTTCAGTGTCTTGTTTCCGCTGAGCCGCGAAACGTCGAGGGTCCAGGTCCAGCCGTTTCCGCTGGTGGAGTCGGTGGCATCCCCACTGTCCCGCGTGCCGTCGAAGTTGGAGTCAAAGCAGACTGCCGCCGTGGTGTAGCCGCTGGGTGGATCAACGGACACCGTGAATGTCTCGTTCAGGTCCGGCACCACCGAGCCGGTGAGATACCGCCCAAAGATGTTGGGATCAGAATTCCCATCGTCCGTTGCCGAGGCGGTGATGATCGGGCTCCAGCTTGCCGGCGGCGCTCCGGCGACAGTAAGGCTGAGCGTGTACGGACCGGTCGTCTTGCTGTCCATGCCACTGCCGGCGGTTACGGGATCGTAGTAGCGATTTGGATAGCCTGAGACGCCGATGTAGTAGATTCCGGCCGACAGATCTTCGCTCAGAGCGGGATCGCGGCCGTTCGAGTCGTCGTTCGCGGCGACGAGCTTGCCATTGGCGTCGAAGAGCCGCAGATACGCATCCAACAGCGACCCCTGGCTTTGCGCATCCACCGCAACGGCGACTGTGCCCGCCTCCGCCAGCGTAAAGCGGTAGAGATCAACATCCTTCGCCAAATACGGGCCGTCCCCGATCTGCCCCAATTCATTCGCACTGTCGCCAATGCCTAGAGTGCCGAGATTCGCCGCCGTGCTCAAGGAGTCCCCAACGTCAATGAAAGGCGTCCCCGCTCCGCTAACCTTCACCAAGAATGCGTCATCGCTGCCGCCGTGGTACGCATTGTTCGCCCCCGAGAAATCCGCGGAGGCCGTCCAGCCCGCGACGAGAGCGTTGCCCGAACCGTTCAGCGCGATGCCCACGCCGACGTTGTCGCCGCTGCCGCCCAGGTAGGTCGCCCACAACAGTGAACCGCTGGCGCTTACCTTCGCCACAAATGCGTCCCAGTCGCCGTAGCTCGCATTGTTCGCTCCCGAGAAATCCGTGGACGTAGTGTACCCCGTGACCAGGGTGTTATCCGAACCATCCACCGTGATGCCATGGCCATGGTCGTCGTTGCTGCCACCCAGGTAGGTCGCCCACAGCAGCGAACCGCTGGTGCTCACCTTTGCCACAAACGCGTCCTCATTACCGTAGTACGCATTGTTCCCGCCCGAGAAATCTGTGGAGTCAGTCTCCCCCACGACTAGGGAATTGCCCGAACCGTCCACTGCGATGCCCCAGCCCACATCGTCGCCGCTGCCGCCCAGGTAGGTTGTCCACAGCAGCGAACCGCTGGCGCTCACCTTCGCCACAAATGCGTCCCAGTCGCCGTAGTTCGCATTGTTCGCGCCCGAAAAATCCGTGGAGTCAGTCGCCCCCGCGACCAGAGCGTTGCCCGAACCGTCCAACGCGATTCCGTAGCCTTCGTCGTCGTTGTTACCACCCAGGTAGGTTGCCCACAGCAGCGAACCGCTAGTGCTCACCTTCGCCACGAAAGCGTCCTCGTAGCCACCGTGGAACGCGTTATTCGCCCCCGAGAAATCGGTGGAATAAGTGACCCCCGTGAGCAAGGAATTGCCCGAGCCGTCCACCGCGATACCCCAGCCTTCGTCCTCGTTGCTGCCGCCCAGGTAGGTTGCCCATAGCAGCGAACCGCTGGCGCTCACCTTTGCCACAAATGCGTCCCCATTGCCGTAGTACGCATTGTTCGCCCCCGAGAAATCCGTTGAGTTAGTGAACCCCGTGACCAGGACGTTGCCCGAACCATCCACCGCGATGCCGTATCCCTGGTCGAAGCTGCTACCGCCCAAATACGTTGCCCATAGGAGTGAACCGCTGTCGCTCACCTTCGCCACGAAAGCGTCTTCGTTGCCACCGTGGTTCCCATTGTTCGCCCCCGCAAAATTCCAGGAGTCAGTCGCCCCCGCGACCAGGGCGTTGCCCGAACCGTCTAACGCGATGCTGAAGCCGTCGTCGTAGCTGCTGCCCCCCAGGTACGTCGCCCAGGAAAGATCCGGATCGATGATCAGTTCCTGCGCTGGATTGTATGTCCCGGTGATGCGGAAGCGATAGGCGTCTTGCCCGTCCAGCTCGAACTCACCCGTCACCGGCACCTGCTTCCCATCGATCATCTGATAGATCACCGGCGCTTCATCCACCACATCCCCCAGCTTGGTCTGCACGTGCAGCGCTCCCGACGCATCGATCGACAATCCCTCGATTCCCGAATACTGCACCTTGATCTGCTGCCAGTCGGCGCCCGGGCCAACGTCGAACTCGTATTTCAGGTCGCTGTGTCCCCCTGATGTCACCAGGTCGATACCATTGTACAGGTTCTGATATTCCACCTTCGCGAACGTCGGCACTCCGCTGCGCCAGAGGCTCTTGTCATTGCCCAGAAAATAGTTGAACTGCGACTGCGATTGATCCAGACCAACCGGCTGCACAAGATTGCCCCCCATGAAGCTCATCGAAAACTGCGTCGTCTGCAGGTCGCTCGGCACCACCGGAATCCCGCCCGCAGAGCCGAGCGGGTTCCCAGACCGAGAACTCGGCTGCGTCCCCGCCGTCGTATCTTTGGAAACCTGAATGACCGGCCCCGCATCCGTCAGCAGCACGTTGGTCCCGGACCCCTGGAATGCGTAGCGAACGGATTGATCGGCCCACTGCCCCTGGTTCTCGACAAACAGCGCAGGCGAGGAGTCGAATAATGAAATCGCGTGATCGCCTGCCGCCGCCCCGGTTAGCAATACCCTCGCCTCAAGGGCCTCCGCCCAGCAAATCCGCCAAGCCTCGATGGATACCGCGCACTTCTTCCGCCTGAACCCACTGACCCGCATCGCCAGATCCTTTCCCTTCGCCGAAGCAGGAGAGCAACAAGCCGCCCCGGCAAGAATTGAACCCAGATAGTCCGATCGAAGCCACCCCCTGTCAACAAGAAAATGCATAGGTCTCTTGAGGCTAAATCGCAGTTAGCAATCGAATTAGATTCCCCTCATCGGACGCCGCTGCAGGGTGGGCGGGTCTGATCCCAACCGCAAAATCGCGATAGCAAAAGCAAGACTCCGACGACGCCTTCCGTCGCGGCTTTGCCCGGTCCGCGGTCTTCTTCAGCGCCTCCATCAGGTTGATGATCTGGATCGACGGCTCCGGCATCGCACCGTCTGATCCTCCTTGACCAAGTCAACCATTCCTATCGATCGCTATGACCAGCCGCCTTGTGCGACAGAGACTCTTCTGCCGCATGCTCCAGTCCATGCCTTGGAGCGTAAAGAAAATTAAAATCTTGCTTGTGCGACGGCGCACTGCGGATGTAGCATTGCCGCGCGATCAGGGGTTTTGATCGGCGCGCATTTCTGTTGGGTCGTATTTGTTTTGCTGTTTGTGCTTGTGGGTCTTCAGCCGTTTTGTTGCGCATCGGGGCTTCGTGGGTTTTGTGTCACGCGGGTTCCGATTCATGTGCTGTGCCCACCCAAACGGGTCATCAGGCGCCGTTTTCAACGCAGCTAGACGAAGGAGGCACTCATGCGTCAGATCACTTCTAGAAGGTTCTTTGAGCGTATGCGTTCGATCGGAACTCGCCTGCCAATCGAGTGGCTGGAAGGTCGCACATTGCTGTCGACTTTCTATCCCGTGGTTGCCGCGGCGGACGGCGCCGCCAACAGCTTGCGGGCGGCAATTATCGAAGCCAACAGCAATGGCCACGACGATACCATCCTATTGCAGGCGGGGACCTACGGCCTAACGGTGCCGAACTCCGCCGGACAGGAAAACGCCGCTGCGGAAGGAGATCTGGACCTGACCGAAAGCAATCACTCACTCATCATTCGCGGCGCCGGCACCAACAAGACGATCATTGACGCCAATGGCTTGGATCGCGTTTTCCAGGTCTTCAACAACGTGACGGTGCTGTTCAAGGACCTGACCATTACCGGCGGCCTGCGCGCGACAACGGCAGTGGCGGCGCTCCGGCCGGCAGCACCGATACTTGGGGCGGGGGGATTCTCAGCCTTGGTGGAAACATTTCCCTGCAATCCGTGAAACTCACACACAACCTTGCCCTGGGCGCAGATGGTGCCTCATCCTCGGGCAGCGGCGGAAGCGATGGTCTGAGCGCTGTTGGTGGAGGTATCTACAACACCGCCAATCCCCTCAACATCCAGTCCAGCACTATCAGGGACAACTGCGCCCAGGCCGGCGCTGGCGGCGCCGGCGGCGCTCTGGGCGGCAGCGGGTTTGACGGGGGCAACGGTGCACAAGCGATTGGTGGCGGCATCTACAGCGTCGGGCCGGTGAACATCACCACTTACACGACGATTTCCAGCAATCATGCCCTGGGCGGCGCCGGCGGGGATGGAGGAGCGGGGACGCTGGCGGGCGGCGCCGGAGGAGATGGGGGATCAGCGCAGGCCGGCGGAATCTACGTCGCCAACGAACTCACGCTGAGCAAGTCCACCCTCACCGGCAACGACGCAACTGCCGGGGTGGGCGGCGCTGGTGGAGCGTCTGACAGTTCAGGTGGCGCTGGTGCTGCCGGTGGATCCGCAACGGGCGGCGGTGCGGTGGTCGGTCTGGTCAGCGCGAAGGATTCCAGCATCTCGGCCAATCTGGCTGTCGCCGGTGCGGGCGGCGCAGGTGGAGACGCAACGAGCGGGATTGGCGGCACGGGTGGCAACGGCGCTGATGCGCTCGGCGGAGGCATCTATAGCTCCCTTCCCGGAACGTGTGACTTCAGCCAGTCATCTCTGCTGCACAACTTAGCCATTGGCGGCTCTGGCGGCGACGGTGGAGAGACGGCGCTCACCGCTCCCGCCGGGGGCGACGGTGGGAATGGTGGCAACGCGACCGCTGGCGCCATCTATGTCACAGGCGCCGTGCTGAACGTCTCGCGATGCAACGTCCGCTATGACAGCGTCGGCGCCGGCGCTGGTGGAAGCGGCGGCGCTGGTGGCACGGGCGGCAATGGTGGCGGCGGGGGCTATGCCTTCGGCGGTGCCATCTACACCTACGGCGGCATATCGCCCGCTGGCATTGTCTCGGTTACCGGTTCGGACTTCCTAAGCAACACCGTCAGCGGCGGCACGGGTGGACAAGGGGGCGAGGGAGAGGCCACCGGCGGAGATGGCGGTGGTGGCGGCCTCGCTGACGGCGGCGCAATCTCAGCCCACAACGGTGTCAGCATCCAAAGCTCTTCACGCATCAATCAAAACCAGGCACTGGGCGGCAATGGAGGTAGCGCTGGCGGCGGCGGTGGTGGTGGTGGTGGCGGATCGGTTGCCGGGGGAGCTATTGTGCTCTTCGATGGACATCTGGTCTTGAGCAAATCCACCCTCAACCACAATCTCGCCCGCGGCGGTACTGGAGCCGCCGGCTCGGGCGCAGGCGGCAATGGGGGCGGCGGCGGCTATGCGCGTGGCGGAGGTATCTCGGCCAACGGAGATGTTGATCTGACGCTGAGTTTCGCGGACGTATTCCGCAATGACGCCCTGGGGGGCGCTGGCGGCGACGGTGCGGCGGGAGGTGGCAGCGGCGGCGGTGGTGGATACGCCTGGGCCGGCGCCATCGTCGCTGGAGGAAACGTCCTCGCTGAGTGGTCCACCGTCTCCAACAACCGCGCCACTGCGGGCGTCGGCGGACAGGGAGGCGCCGGTGGCGGTGACGGCGGTACTGGCGGTAACTCATTTGCCGGCGGCATCTACGTCACAGACGTCGGACTGTTGAGCCTCTTAACCTCTTCGGTCTCTTCCAACACCGCCCAAGCCGGCGACGGCGGCAACGGCGGCGATGAAATTGCCGGGCCCGGCGGCCACGGCGGTGGTGGCGGACACGTGCGTGGCGGTGGAATCGCCGTCACGTCCCTATCCCTTTCCCATTCGGATGTCTCCTGCAACTCCGCTCTCGCCGGCAACGGCGGCAATGGTGGAAGCGGTACCGTGGGCGGCGACGGTGGATCCGGTGGCGACGCTGTCGGCGGCGGCGCCGCTAGTGCCGCAGAGCTTCTCATCGACAAATCCACCCTGAAAAACAACAGCGCCACGGCCGGCACCGGTGGCGACGGCGGCATCGGCGGCAATGCCGGCGGTGCGGGCGGCGACGGGGGCCGCGCCCAGGGCGGCGCGATCTTCGCCGACGACAACTTCGGCACCAACCTCAACCTCCGCAACGGCACCGTCGTGGAAAGCAATGTCGCGACGGCCGGCGCAGGCGGCGCGGGCACCGCCAACGGCGGCTTAGGCGGAGCGGGCGGTGATGCGTTCGGTGGTGGTATCGTTACGAGATTGCGGCTTCATCTCGATCAAAGTTTCATCTGGTCAAATCTGGCCAAGGCCGGCATCGGCGGAACCGGCTTCACCGGCGGCCGAGGCGGAAGTGCGGCGGGCGGGGCGCATGGGCAACAATCTTTGCTTCCCCTGATGTCCAATGGTGCGACATCTCCTGCAACACCGCGAAGGGCGGCATCGGTGGCTGCGCGCTGGCCGGCAGCGGTGGTACCGGCGGCAATGGGGGGAGCGGCAGTGGCGGCGGAATCTTCGCCAGCGGCGATGTCTCGCTCGTGCACGACCAGATCTCTTCCAACAGGGCCGTCGGCGGTACGGGCGGGAACGGCGGTAGTGCACCCGTCGGTGGCGCGGGCGGCGATGGTGGCAACGCCTTCGGCGGCGGAGTCTTCTACGGCGGCGCCTTCTCCAACGTCGCCACCACCTTCTTCAGCGACACCGTGATCGCCGGGGCACACGGAGCAGGCGCGCCCATCGGCGGCATAGACGGGCTCGACGGAATCGCGTTCGGCGTCGACTTCTATCCATGAGGTGAGGATTCGCGAAGCGACGAGGCTCCGCCTAAACCTGTACGTATGGCCATCGACGTAGATTGCCGACTGAAGCGGGCAGACGCGAGTGGTTCTGGTATCGCACGCTGTGGAGCCAAAGTTCAGGCGGCAGCTTTGGCCTACCAGCCCGTGGTGAAAGCCCTATCTGGCTGTTTCGATTACGCGGCGAGCGCTGGCGGGCGTGGGAACGCGAAAAGGGTTTCAACTTCGTCTCGACAGCGCCAAGCTGATCCCAGCACGCCCAGCAACGTCTTGATCCACGCCCAAATCAACAAAAACAGGCCCTGGAGTTTGCCGGGGCTTGCCCACGCCGCACAACTTGCGCATGGGTCAGAGCCAGGTTGAACCCCGCCGTGTGGATCAGCAGACGCTTGAGGATGTTGGGGTGATGCCGCAGGTGCGTGCGACGCATCGCGCCGGTCTCATATTCGTGAGCGAAGCTCCGTTCAATTAGTTCGCCACGCGAACGCATCAGCCGCCGGCCGCGGCTTCCCCGGCATCTTCGACGATTGGCATACACGGCCTGCCGCTCGTCCGGCTTGTTCTTCCAGTTGCGCCGCCCGCGATCCGGTTCGCTGACGTAGCTGCGGAGGTTCATCGTTTCCATGTCCAGCAGCGTCTGATTGCTGTGGTATCCCTTGTCAGCCACGGCCTCGCTCATCCAGTTCTCGTTGATCTTCTCCTGCGTCCGGGAATCCTCGGCCAACTCACGCAGATTGCCGGTTGCCTCGACGATCGTCTGCAGGATCGTGGTGGTGTCACCACAGTCTGCCCCCTGCAGCGTCAGGCCGACAATCGCGCCGCTTTCCATATCCACCGCGTGCTCCGCCTTGTGGGCCAGGTGGGTGCGACCATCCTTCATCTTGGTGATCTTGGCGTCGGGATCGTGCGGGTGCTGCCAGTCGTCGTTGGAACCCTTGTTTTTCCGGTCCTTATCCAGCTTCGCCAGGTCCTGACGCGTGGGCGTCTCGATCCCGCTGGCCTGGGCGATCTTCGTCAGGAACTGCTGATACGACTCGCCCGTGTCGCAACGCACGATGCTCCGCAACGCCGCATTGGCCTCCAACGTGGTCGCGTCATAGCCGATCGTCTTGCCGTCGATCAGGCCGTGATCGGCCAGCAGCTTCAGCACGAACACGAACACCTCGTGATGTGTCTCCAGGTCAATCAGCCGTCTCGTCCGTGAGATCGTCGAGTGGTCCGGTGGATTCTCGTCCAGCGGAATCGACAGAAACGACCGCAGCGACAGCGAGTCCGCTGTCCGCCAGGCGATCCCACGCTCCGAGTCGATCCCCTCGAAGTAACCGATCAAAAGACAGCGGAAGTAAACCCCCACCGCCAGGGACGGCCGCCCCAGCTTCTCGTGATAAAACTTCCCACACCGCTCCTGCACGAAGCAATCGAACCCATGCTGATCGAGCAGCCGGTTCAACGCCCGGTAAAACGGATGCCCCGGCGACTGCGCCAGCTTGGCCGTTACCAGAAACAGCGGCTGCTCCACGTCCTTGCGTTTGACCATGGCCATGCGGATCTTCCTTGATGCGACCGGACCATTTCAGCGCCATCGTTTTGTAGCGTCAAGCAGAAAAGTGACTTTCACCACGGGCTGATAGTATTACTCCGTTAGATCAGTAAGGTTAGAGTGAGTGGCGGGATATGGGCATGAAGGGCGGTCGCCATGGATGGTCGATCACTGAATCGTCTGCGAAGGGAGTTGGGGGAATTCGTCGGGGACTTGATGTCGGACCTGCCGCGGCGGGATCAACGCCGGTGGGCGGCAGATATATCTACGGGGTCTGCTGCTGGATGGAGATCGCAAGAGCATTGAGCCGATGGCCAGGCGGTTGGAGGAGATTGACGGCAGTAAGCAGGACTACGAGCAGTCGCTCCAGCAGTTGGTGAACCAGAGTCCCTGGTCGGCCGACTTGGTGCGGGACCGACTCCAGCGGTGGGTGTCGGCGTCATCGGCGGCGCAGGTACGACGGCATCTGGGCGTGTGAACGTCGGTTGAAAAATGGAGCGGGCGGCGGTCAGCGACTTGACAAGGTGCTGTTCCGCCGCAGTCAGGACACCCTGCAGACGAACGACCAGCAGATCACCGATCAAGTGTGTGTGAATGTCCTTGGGCCCCCGGCCCATGTACTCCTGCTCGAATCGGCGAAGACCTTCGCAGGTCGCAGCTTCAATTTCTCCCTGACTCTTCATTGAAACACCCAGATCGAAACGGCATCCCGGCGAGCGTGCCGATCTACCAAGTCGCATTATATCCTCATTCGCATGATTATTCAGTTGCTTTGCGCAGGGCTGTCGCCGTACCATTAAGGAGTCACAAGTCCGGAATTAAAGACTTGATGGCTGAATCGAATCGTTCGGATGACTAGATGAAGGGTATCCCGGTAAGTGCCGGGAGACCCGTTGACGAGTAAGCCGACGCAACCGCACGCCCAAGGGCGTTCGAGTGCGTCGGCTTTTTTTGGCGCGCCTGTCGTGCGCCAGGCAAGGAGTTGGATCATGATTATGGGCGTATTTGCATGGATTGTCCTGGGCCTTATCGCAGGCTTCATCGCGAGCAAAATCGTGAACAGGCATGGCGAGGGACTCCCGTTTGACATCCTGCTGGGCATCGTCGGAGCGGTGGTCGGTGGTTGGATCTTCAATGCCGTCGGAGCCGTCGGCGTGACCGGCTTCAATATCTGGAGCCTGCTGGTCGCGGTATTCGGAGCCGTGGTATTTCTGGTGCTCTGGCACCTCATCCGAGGGTCTGCCTCCCACGCATGACCCTGGTCTCTGATCTTTCCAATCAACGAGAGAGCTTATCGGTGGAACTAGGAACTAAGAATCCCAACGCAACCATGGCCGAGAAAGTCGCCCAGGCCGCACGCGATTTTCAGCAGAAGAAGACCGGGCACGCTCCCAAGGCGGTAACCGTCGTGCTCAGCAATGACGTACTGGTCATCACGCTGCACGAGGCCTTGACACCCGCGGAACAGACGCTGGCAAAGAATCCGGATGGCGCCGCCAAGGTGCAGGAGTTCCACCGGCAACTGTTCGCCAACTCCGTCGATCAGCTTCGGCAGGAGATCAAGCGCATTACCGGTGTGGACGTGCGCGAAGTAGCTGCGGAAGTTGAGGCGACAACCGGCACGGTGGTGCAGGTCTTTACCAGCGGCACGGTGGTTCAGGTGTTTCAGCTTGCCCAGGGCATTACCGCACTGACTGGAATCGGAATGACCGAGCCAATTAGTGTGGGATTGTTGAAAGAGGAAGCCGGAGATGAATACGGGCAACACTGGCGCGGCGCAAGCGATCTTTCGCTCGATCAGAGGCGATGGCACGTGTTGGCTTTTTGTCACTCGGCCGGACCATGGCTGGGTAATTACCTGCGATGGACAAGCGGTCGTTGTCGGAGCGAACGATCACGCGTCCATCAGTTCCGGTTTCCATAAGTATCTGTCCATTACCGCCGCCGGAAAGCAACGACCCCAGGCCGCATGTACTTAATCCTGCGTTGTCGGACGACTGATTGATTTTCCGCGATGTCGGAACGGCTACGAACGGGCCCTTGTCGTGAGGCGGCTGGGTGGCGAGAGGTCAATCGAGAATCACCGCACCGTGGTACAGGATCGACGGAGGTGATGCCATGACGTTGATAGAAATTGATGAGCGTGTGCAGTTGATGGAGGACATCCCTGAGTTGGGGCTGCATCGTGGTGACGTGGGCCTCGTCTGCAGCACCTGGTTCAGTTCGACTCCCGCTTGCTACGAAGTTGAGTTCCGCGCCGAGAGGTCCACTTCCGGCATCCGCGCGTTGCTCATGTCGAAACAGCTTGGCGAAGTCCAGGCGGCTCTGCAAAAACAGCTGCACACCGACAGCCGTCCAAGCGGTCCGATGAGAGGCTCCTCTGCGCGTGTGGCGCACTGATGGGTGAGCGAGGCGTTCCGTTGTCCGAAAGGTAGCGGCCATGACTATGGGAATGAATCATACGGCGCAAGCGCTGTTTGAGTCGGCTGGCGATGATGGAGCATGCTGGCTCTTTGTTGCCACGGGTCAGAAATGGGCGATCACGCGAAATGGAAAACAGGTTGCCGCGGGGACGACCGATCGCCTGTCCCTCCAAAGCGGCGTTTCGCAGTTTTTGACCCTCACCCATCCCGTCGGCTGCGCGACGAAATGTGATCCGGTGGTTCAGAAGCGCCTGGACCGGATCGAAAGTCAGATCCAGCTTGCGCGAACAGCAAGGGTCGACGGCACTGCGTCAAGTGAGGACGGTGGACCATGAACGCACTGTTGGCTTACCCGGAATTCCCTGACACGTTCTGGAGCTTCCGCCATGCGCTGAAGTTCACAGGGAAGCGCGCCTTGTTGCCGCCATTGGGATTACTGACCGTCGCAGCCATGCTGCCCGATGCGTGGGAGAAGCGGCTCGTTGACCTCAACGTTAGTCATCTGACCGACGCGGACCTGCAATGGGCGGACATCGTATTCATCGGCGCGATGGCCGTGCAGAGGGAATCGGCACGGCGGCTGCTGGAGCGCTGCCGTTCGGCAAGGGTGAAAGTCGTGGCCGGGGGGCCGCTGTTCACCATTGATCACGAACAGTTCCCGGAAGTCGATCACTTCGTGCTCAACGAGGCGGAGCTGACGCTCCCACCGTTCCTCGCGGACCTCGCCGCCGGTGCCGCTTCTCGGATCTACCGCAGCACCGAACACGCAGACATGGCGTCCAGTCCGGTGCCGCTTTGGCGTCTGGCGGATCTCCGCCGCTATGCGATGGGTGCCGTGCAGTTCTCGCGCGGGTGTCCGTTCGACTGCGACTTCTGCAATGTGACATCGCTGTTCGGCCGGCGCCCTCGAACGAAGCGTTCGCTTCAGGTGATTGCCGAGTTGGAAGCGCTAGCCGACTGCGGGTGGGGCGGTCCGGTCTTCTTCGTCGATGACAACCTGATCGCCCAGCCCCGACGTTTGAAGGAAGATCTCCTGCCGGCGCTGGTTCGATGGCAGGAGCGCGGTCCGCGCGTGGACTTCAACACGCAGGCCTCGATCAATCTCGCTGACGATCCGGAACTGATGAGACTGATGGTGAACGCCGGCTTCGACACCGTCTTTGTTGGTATCGAGACGCCAAGTGATAAGGCGCTGGCTTCATGCGGCAAGAAGCAGAATCTGGGCCGGGACCTTTTGGCCGACGTGAAACGTCTACACGCGCCGGTCTGGAGGTGCAGGGTGGATTCATCGTCGGCTTCGATACGGACACCCCAAATGTCTTTCAGCGTCAGGTGGATTTCATCCAGCGCTCCGGCATCGCGACGGCGATGGTGGGCCTGCTCCAGGCGATCCCCGGAACGCGATTGCATCGCCGACTTGAGGAGCAGGGCCGTCTTCGTGGCCAGTGCACCGGCGACAACGTGGACGGGACGAGCAACATCGCGCCGGTCATGGCGCACAGACCCTGCGCAGCGGCTATGAGCTTGTCCTGCAGAGCATCTATTCTCCCAGCGCCTACTATCCACGCGCCCGCACGTTTCTCCGCGAGTACCGTTCGTCGGGACGCCGCACCCGCATCGGCCGGCCCGAGGTGGTCGCATTCCTACGCTCGCTTTATCGCCTCGGCATCTTCGGCCGCGAGCGGTTTCAGTACTGGAAACTGTTGATATGGACCGCGCTGCGCCGTCCCCGGCTGTTCGGAGACGCGGTCAGTCTGGCGATCATCGGGCACCACTGCCGGAAGGTTTGCGAGCGCGTGCTCGCCGGGCAACAAGCTCCTGCGTAGGCGAGCAACAAGTTCGGCGTGGACCGCTTCGCGCCGGAACGGATGTGAGAAAGAGCGGGCGAAGCTGGATGCCAAAAAAAGCAGGATAGGAGAATCTGAAATGAATCGAAATAAGCAAATCAGCCTGGATGAAGCCCGCGAGATCGGCAACGAGCTCAAGATCGATTGGACCAAGGTTGATCTGAAGGAATTCCGGAGCGGGCTGGCGGTGGAACTCGAACACGGTGCGCATGATCCCGAGACCGATGTCACGGGAGACAACATGCTGCTGACCGGGAAGATCGCCTGGGCCCATCTCAAGGAGTTCCCGGACTACTACTCGCGGCTGCAGCAGCTTGAATCGGAAGCTGACGCCTATTGGGCTGTGCGCCGCGAGAATCCGACAGTTGCACTGTGATGCTCGGCGGGCATAAGTCGCTCAAGCCGGTGAAGGCCGCCGGCGTAAGGAGATATGAACCATGGCAACCGAAATCCAATTCTCCGATGATGAGTTGATCCAACTTCACCTGCTTCTGTCACGGGCGTTAGAGAGCAGCCGGGTTGAATTAAATCACACGGCGGCTCGTGCCTATCGAGAGTACATCGTGCAGTGCTTGAAGCAGGAGGAAGGCCTGCTCAAGAAGCTTGGCGACGCCCTTCCCATGGCGCAGGTACACCCTTCGGGCATCGCGTGATACGGCGTGTTGCGGTGGACCACCCACCGGACGCAATCGGCGATTGAAGATGTGGTTCAAGTTCAGTTCCAAACAAACCATAACCATTGGACATACTCGGAAGGAGCTCTCATGAAGCCACTATTTTCTGTTAACAGACCGGACGTTTTCCCCATTCAAATCACCTTGGCAAGCGTGTTCTTGTTCATGGTGGTCAGCGCCGCCACTGCGAGAGCGGGCCCGGTGTTGATTCCGACCTCTCAGACTCGAAGGCTGGAACGTCTCCGCGTTCGTCTTTGGCAAGTCGGCTTCTGACTCTGTTAGCGCGGACGATTTCGTCGCTTTCAACCGCTCCATCGCGGTGCACCCGATCATGCTGTCCGGCTCGGAGCGCTATGCCGCACAAGGCAGTGCCTCGCTGAACTCGCTGCTCGAGCCCGATGCTTTCAGCCTCTCCGGAACGGTGTATGCGCAATCGATCCACCCGGCGGATTCCGGCGCAGGCCCGCGTTCTCTTCGACGTGGGGTTCGACGTTGCCACGTGCGCCGATTACTCGTTGAGCGGCTTTGTGCGAAACCCTGGAAGCACCCCGGCGGATGCCGCGCTCGCATTGCAGCTTTTCAAGAATTCAGCGCCACTGTTCAGCACTGGGCCGGATGAAGCTCCGATGAACCAAACCGGCACGCTGGACCCAGGCTCATACCGGCTGCTCTTCGATGCATCCGGCCGCGGGGAAAGCTCGCAAGCCGGTGGAAAGATCGACTATTCACTGCGATTTTCAGCGCAAAGCGAGACGAATCTCGTTCCTATGCCTTCCGCTGTTTGGACCGGCGGGAGCATGCTGGCGCTGCTCGCTATTTCAATGATAGGGCACCGCGTCAAGGACGCCGTGAAAGGAGCATTTCGACGGGAAACGATCGCTTTATAGATCAAATGGTTTGGGAATCCCGAATCTCATTACCCCGACAAGGAGCTTATATGCGTTATTTACTGATTTGCGGATCTGTCCTTGGTGTGCTGGTCATTGGCTGCAACCAGAAGGAGGAGGCGCCGGCCACCACCCCGGATGCTGCGTCCAAGGTGGAAACACCCGCTGCCCCGGCGGCCGATGTCGAGGCGCCGTCCGCTCCGGCCCCGATGACCGACGCTCCGCCAGCACCGGTATCCCCTTCGGCCGCAGAGGTCGCAAAGCCTGCCGAGCCCCCGACCGCCGCGCCGACCACCAATCCCAGCACCGCCGAAGCCCAGTCGAAGCTTGAACTCGTGACGCAGTACATCAAGGACAAGAAGTACGATCTGGCCGAGAAACTGCTCACAGAGCTCGAGGCGAACAAGTCCAGTCTCCCGGTCTCGCTGCAGGGCCAGATCTCGACGGCCCGGACGGCACTCAAGACGGCTAAAGCGGCATCGGGCGCGAGCGATGCGGTTGGAGGAATCAAGGCGCCATCTTTCTGAAAATAGAAGGAGCTGCGGCCGGTGGGATTTCCATCGGCCGCAATCCCCATGCGAAGTCTCCCTGAACATATCGCGCTGGGTATGTATCAGATCTTGTTTTTCGCGCTGGCGGCCGCCGCGTTGGCGGTCCTCTTGCTCCGCTTGCGATAGCGAAGAGTTCCTGAACTTGATTTCCCACAGCGCCCGGACGTAGTGCCGGATCATTCGCCGCCTGTGGCGGCAAGACACGAAAGGAACCATCATGAACAAGCGACTCCTCACATCTCTCATTGCCTGCGGCGCGCTGGGTATTGCGGCCACATTGATCGGCTGCGACCGAAAGAGTGCCGAGAAAACCGGCGACAGCGTTCAAAACGCCGCTGAGACGACCGGCGATGCCGTGAAGACGGGCATCGACAAGGCCGGCTCCGGCGTGAACACCGGGATCAACGCCGCCAACGATGCCGGGCGGACGGCCATGGACGCGACCAAGAACGCCACCACCCAGGCCAGATCCGCCGTCGGCCAGGCCGCCGAGACCTCCGGCGAGGCGATCGACAAGGCAGGGCACGCGGTGAACAAGTGGATCTCACCCACGACCGCCCCGGCCACGGCGCCCAGCCTCGATAACACCAATTCACCAGGAACGACAGGAGACCAGCATGATCAAGCCAACGGTTTTGAGCGCTCTCAATAAACAGATCCAGCACGAGCAAAGCAACGCCCACGCGTATGAGGCCGCCTCGCTCTATTTCGGCCGCGTGAACCTTCACGGGCTGGAGGCCTACATGGCCCAGCAGGTTCAGGATGAGCGCATGCATGCGGTGCGCTTGATCGAGCATGTTCGAGATCGTGGCGCACAGGTGGAACTGCTCGCCATCGGTGCGCCAAAGAATGAATTCGCTTCGCCGCTCGAAGCCGTCAACTCCGTGCGCGACCTGGAACGTGCCACAACCGAAACCATCCACCGACTCTTCGAGCTGCGCGTAAGGAGGACGATCATGCCCTGGAAGTTCTGCTGCACTGGTACATCACCGAGCAGGTCGAGGAGGAGAAGTGGTCCAGCGAGCTGGCAGCGCTCATGCAGCAGTTCCACGAGCATCCCGGGCAGGTGTTCATGCTGGATCACCAGTGGGGAAAGCGGGTGAAAGAAACCGGAAGATAAGAGCGGACCGACCGCGTGAGGAATATCGCTACTGGACTGTACGCCGGAGGCAACCGTGACATATCGTCTGCTGCATGGTGTTTGCGATCCTCGGACTGCTGATGGATCCATTCCATGGCAAGCCGGCCTGAAGAGGTGGCCACCAAGGCAAGTTTTGCGGAGTCTCCCATGACAAAACAATCCCGGCAGACTGCCCCAGATTGCACCGCGACCCTCGCCGCATCCTCAGCGACCGGGCAGCCCAGGCTGAAGTTTAGTGGCAGTGACCGCTTTATCCGCGAGCTGAGGCGGCGCGTGGATGCGTACTTTGAGCGAACCGGCCGGCGACGTTGCGACTGCCCGCAGATGTACTTCAAGACCGCCTCAATCCTCGCGTGGTTCTTCGCAGCCTATCTGCTGCTTCTCTTCGTCGTCACGAGTTGGTGGATGATCCTTCCGCTGGCGGTCGTGTTGGGGCTGTCGATGGCGGCGATCGGCTTCAATATTCAGCACGACGGCGGACATAAGGCCTATTCCGACCGCCGGTGGGTCAACAAGATCATGGCCCTGACGCTGGATCTGATGGGGGGCAGTTCCTACATGTGGAACTGGAAACACAATGCTATCCACCACACGTACCCGAACATCGACGGTCAGGACGAGGATATTGACGTTGGGATGCTCGCACGCCTCTCGCCGCAACAGAAGCGCTTCTGGTTCCATCGTCTTCAAGGCATCTACCTATGGTTGCTGTATGGTTTTTTGGCCATCAAGTGGCACTTCTTCGATGACTTCTACAACCTCGCCACCGGCCGCATCGGCGCCCACAAGATTCCGCGGCCGCGAGGCAAGGACCTGCTGGTGTTCATCGGCGGGAAGGTCTTATTCTTCTCTCTGGCGTTCGCGATCCCGGTGTTGCTGCACCCGGTGTGGGCGGTGCTGGCCGTCTATACGATCGCCGCGTTCGTCAGCGGCGTCGTGCTGAGCATCGTGTTTCAACTGGCGCACTGCGTGGGAGAAGCTGACTTCCCCGCCCCGATCCCCATGCCGGACGGCGGCGAACGCATGCAGACGGAATGGGCCGTGCACCAGGTCCAGACGACCGTGGACTTTGCGCGCCAGAACCGGGTTATCAGCTGGTTCCTGGGGGGGCTCAATTTTCAGGTCGAGCATCACCTGTTCAGTCGGATCTGTCACTTGAACTATCCCGCGCTCTCAAAGGTCGTGGAAGAGACCTGCCATGAGTTCGGCATCCGCTATGCCGCGAACAAGAGTTTCTTCAGTGCGTTAGCTTCGCATTTCCGCTGGCTGGTCCTCATGGGCCGGCCCGCGGTTCCCGGTCGCCGAGGAATAAATCCTCCGCACTTGGCAGAGCCGGGAGGATGACCAGGAGCGCGAGTGGAGAAGCAATGATGCAACCAAAACTTACCCGTTCTCACCAGAACATCTACGACGCCATCCTTCGCCATCCCACGGCCCGCAACCTCGACTGGCGGGACGTGCGGTCGATGCTGGAGGCGTTGGCCGAGGTTGTCGAGGAGCCCAACGGCAACCTGAAGGTCACTCGCGGCGGGCAAATGCTGGTCCTGCATCCCTCGCGTGACAAAGACGTTGCCGGGGAGGAGCTGATGGAAATTCGCCATTTTCTGGAGCGATCCGGCGCGGCCTCGCCAGAGAGCGTGGAGGCGGGCGCACATCTGCTCGTCGTCATCGACCACCGCGAGGCCCGCATCTACAAGGCGGACGTGCACGGGTCGGTGCCGCAAAGGATTACGCCGTACGACCCGCATGGCTTCGGACGATACCTGCACTACGTCCAGGACGATTCCCACGGCCAGCGCAAGCCGGAGCGCAAGAGCTTCTACGAATCGATCGCCAGGACGCTGCGGGCGCGGAAAAGATCCTGCTGTTCGGCAGCGGCACCGGTGCCAGCAGCGCCATGGATCAACTGCTCGCGGAGCTAAAGCGCCGGCACCGGCAAATCGCCGAGCGGATTGTCGGCCACATCGTCGTGAACGACCAGCATCTGAGCGAAAACCAGTTGCTGGCCAAGGCCCGGGAGTTCTATGCCAACACCGGGTCAAAGCAGACAACGCGGTCGCCGGGAGCGCAGGAAGGACCGGCTCCAGGCTGAATGGCCAGCCAGTCGCCGGTCGTGACGTTCACAACCGGCACGTTCGTGAAGCTCAGATCGTCGAGAGGAGTTCTTTATGGGATTGATCCTACTCATCATCGTCGTGTTGTTGCTCGTCGGCGGCCTGCCGCGATGGAGCTACAGCCGCAACTGGGGATACGGTCCAAGCGGAGGGCTCGGCTTGGTACTCCTGATCCTGATCATTCTGTTACTCCTGGGATATCTCCCACGGGGATTCTGAAGTCATCGCGAGCGCGAACTCTCGGCAGGGCGCGCGAAGGTCACTTTGCATCGGAGTTTGTTATGAATGCTCAACGTCTTCTCGGAGCGGTCCTGCTGGTGGTCGGGGTCATCCTGCTGTTCATCGGCATCAGCGCGTCCCACTCAGTATCTGACCAGGTGAGCCAGACCTTCACCGGGCGATTTACGCAGGCCACCACGTGGTACATCATCGGCGGCATTGCATCGGCGCTGCTCGGCGTGTTGCTAGTAGCGTTTGGCGCGTGGCAGGCATGCTTAGCATGACAGCGCTATGTTGGCGCCGAAACGATGATGGCGCTATTGAGAACGGCTGTCGGCGATAATTGCGCTGACCGAAAAACAAAGACTTACGAGCGATCTAGCGCTGTCATGTTAGGAATTGTCCACGAGGTCGTAACGCGGCACACGATCATGAAACGTAATGCGCTCAACCTCTTGATCGATGCGGCCACCGCGCTGGTGGTGTTCGGGCTGATCGCGACGGGGCTGCTTGCTCGATTCGTGCTGCCGCCCGGCAGCGGAAGCCGCCGGCTTCTCTGGGGCCTGGGACGGCACGACTGGGGAGACATCCACTTCTGGATCGCGTTTGCCGGTGGCCTGCTGCTGCTGGTGCATGTGGCCCTTCACTGGCAGTGGGTATGCGTAACCGTTCTGCGCCTGTGCCGCCTCTCTAACACGTCAGAACAAACGCGGCAGCGCCGATGGCGGCGCAACGTCGCGGGGATCGCGCTGGTGCTGGGCATTGTGGGGCTCTTCTGGGCGTTCGTCTGGGCTGCCCGTCTTGGCGTGCAGGATATGGGTGCTGCCGCCGGACCCCGAGAAGACCGTGGCCGTGCTGTGAATATCCCATCCGGGATATCGGCCGATGCGAACGCCCAGCCCATTCGAGGATCGATGACGTTAGCCGAGGCTGCGGCAGCCGGCGCGATGCCCGCGGCGGCACTTCGCGCCGACTTGGGGCTGCCCGACACGGTGTCGGTCAACGCGCGGTTGAGCCGACTGAGTCGCGAGCACGGTTTTGCGATGAGCCGCGTGCGCGAAGTGATCCGGGAGCACCAGCTGCGCTCTTCATCGACGCGGAAAACAGATGATACCCTGGCGTGCTGCCGCAGTCTTCGGGCGGAAACATGCCCTCGCCCCCGGTCAATCTCTGGACAAACCTTTCCGGCGAAGAAAAAACAGCGCTTATTTCGTCGATTTCGTTGGCCATCCGATTTGCTCGTTGCTCTTTCCCTGCCACACTCCTACCGTTTACAGAGTGCGGGAGCACATGACTGCTGCAGGATGAACAGGTCGTCGGACGACTAAATAAAAGGCACTCCGGTTCGCCGGGAGGCCGGTTGCAGAGTAAGCCGACGTGATTGAGCACCTTTCGGGTGTTTGATCACGTCGGCTTTTTTGTCGAGGGCAAATACGTCCGGTCGCCGGCAACTTCAGCGTGCGGAGACAAGAGATGAGAACGGAGGCGTCGGCTAAAAGCATGAACCGCATTCCAGTCATTTTTTGAAGGCTCGGGGCAATTTCGCCTTCGCGCCAAATTCAATTTTACGGAGCATTAACATGTTGGACCAGAATTCAGTCATTGCGATGTTCGATCAACACACCCAGGCGGAAGAAGCGGTCAAACAACTGCAGCAAGCTGGCGTCGATATGAAGAAGCTGTCGATTGTCGGGAAAGGATATCAGACCGAAGAGAATGTCGTCGGCTATTACACGACCGGTGACCGGATGATGCACTGGGGCAAATACGGCGCGTTTTGGGGCGGTATCTGGGGGCTGCTGTTCGGGTCAGCCTTTTTCATGATTCCCGGCATCGGCCCATTGGTTGCGGCCGGTCCAATCGTTGCGTGGATTGTCGGGGCTCTGGAGGGAGCGGCCGTTGTCGGCGGGCTCAGCGCCATCGGCGCCGGACTCTACAGCATCGGCATTCCGAAGAAAAGCATCCTGCAATACGAGACGGCGCTCAAGGCTGGCAAGTTCATGATGGTGGTTCACGGAACACCAGATGAAATCACCCATGCCAAGGCGATCCTGGCCACCTCGGGTGCGTCAGAAACTCAGTTGCACATGTCCAACGCCCCTGTTGCAGCGCACGCCTAGCCAACGGGCTTGGGAATTCACGATTCGGGTGCGCCCGCCACGACCTTCGCTGCGGCGCGCCCGTTTCAGCCAAAGTGATTGGTCGGATCGTCTCCATAATTACCACAATTGCAGTCTGGCGCTGGAACCTGAGACGGTGACAGAGGGCACGGATACTTGAGACTTACGGAAGAGGAAGGAAACCACATGGAATTGGGCATGATCGGACTCGGCCGGATGGGAACCAACATGGTTCGCCGCCTTCTGAGGGCGGGTCACCGGTGCGTCGTTTATGACCTCATGCCGGATGCTGTACGGGCACTTGTCAAAGCGGGTGCAATCGGGACGTCGTCGCTCGAAGACTTCGCGCACAAGCTGAAAGGACCGCGCGCCGTCTGGATGATGGTGCCGGCAGCCGTGGTCGATCCGACACTGAAGGCCCTGATCCCATTCCTGGAATGCGACGATGTGATTATCGACGGCGGCAACTCGTACTGGCTGCTGGACCTGGCCGCCATCTCGCTCATGGATAGCCCCGACTTGGCGAAGTTCACCGGCCGGGTGTCCGACTCCGGGGAGGGACGCTGGACCATCGCCGCGGCCATCGACGTGGCAGTCCCAGCTCCGGTTCTCAGTACCGCGCTGTATACACGCTTCAGTTCGCGCGGGGACGACGACTTCGCCGATAAGGTGTTGTCCGCCCTTCGTTATCAGTTCGGCGGCCACGAAGAAACGACCGCCGTTAGGAAGGGAGGCGCATGATGACCCCCGCCCGTTCGGACGCGCTCGTTCTCTTCGGTGTGACGGGCGATCTTGCCCACAAGATGATCTTCCCGGCGCTCTACGCGATGACAAAACGAGGCGTCCTCAATGTCCCGGTGCTCGGCGTCGCCTTCCCGAAGTGGAGTCTGGCCCGTCTGCACAAACGCGCGACAGACAGCATCAAGCGAACGGGTGGTATTGATGACCAGCGTGCCCTGAATCATCTTCTCTCCCGACTCAGTTACGTGAGCGGGGATTACAATGACCCGGGAACGTTCACGAAGATAAAGGCGGCGCTGGGTCACGCTCGGCATCCGGTCCACTACCTGGCGATCCCACCCCCGCTCTTTGAGGCCGTCATTAACGGGCTTGGCGCGGCGGGCCTGACCAATCATGCGCGCGTCATTGTCGAAAAGCCGTTTGGCCGCGACTTGGCCTCGGCGCGTGCATTGAATAACGTTGCCAGGTCCGTGTTCCCGGAAGACTCGATCTTCCGCATTGATCACTTTCTGGGGAAGGAAGCGATCATGAACATCCTCTATTTCCGCTTCGCCAATTCGTTCCTGGAGCCGATCTGGAACCGCAACTACGTCGCGAGTGTCCAGATCACCCTGTCCGAGAAATTCGGCATCCAGAACCGCGGCGCGTTTTATGAGACCGCTGGCTGTCTGCGCGACGTGATTGAGAACCACCTCTTCCAGGTCGTCGCATTGCTGGCCATGGAGCCGCCGGCCGGTCGGCACTTTGAAGCTGTACACAATGAGAAAGCCAGGGTCTTTCAGGCCATGCGTCCGCTGAAGCCCGACGACTTGGTCCGCGGCCAGTATGCCGGTTACCGGAAAGAGCCGAACGTGGCGAAGAACTCCGATGTCGAGACGTTCTGCGCCATAAAACTGTTTATCGACTCTTGCGCTGGGAAGGTGTGCCGTGGTACCTGCGCTCCGGCAAATACCTTCCCGACACGGCGACCGAGGTTCTGGTGGCGCTGAAGCCGCCGCCGCAGCGACTTTTCGCCGACTCAGCACCGCGGCGCGGCCGGACCAACTACCTGCGTTTTCGGCTCTCTCCCAGTTCCGCCATCGCCCTCGCCGCACGCGTCAAGCGCGCCGGAAAGGAGTTTGTCGGCGACCAGCGAGAACTCCATCTGATCGAAGAACAACCGGGCGAGGAATCGCCCTACGAACGGCTTTTGGGTGACGCAATGGTCGGCGACGGAGCGCTATTCACCCGTGAGGACGCGGTTGAGGCCGCCTGGGGAGTGGTTGATCCGGTTCTCAAGACCCACCACCGGGCCCGCCCCTACAAGCGCCGCAGTTGGGGGCCGAAAGAAGCTGATGCGCTCATCGATTCAGACGGCGGTTGGCATAACCCCACGCCGAAGGACACATCCGAAGGTTGAGCCTGCCATGACGGTGTCCGAAGCGGCTTGTGTCGCTCGCAACACTGCTTGGATTCGGCTCGTTGTCGTACCCGGTCAGGAGGCGTACGATGGGTTCTGTGTGGAGCCTCGTGAATCAGCTCCCTACCGAAGTCCTCGGATGACTAAATAAAGGGTAACTCGGCCCAACGGCCGGGAGACCCGTTAATAAGTAAGCCGACGCAATTGAACACCGCTGGTGTTTAGCTGCGTCGGCTTTTTCGTTTTATTCGAAGCAGGCGTCTAACTCGTACAGGTACTCGAAATGAGAAAAGGCAACTCTTTTGCAATACTGGTTTTTGTCGCGATTTTTGGCATTAGCGGAGGATTGGCATTTGCCACCTATCGTGCCACGGCTCCCACACTGAGCATTGGCATCGGGGGCATTGGATTTGTGATCGCCCTGGTTTCTTCTCTCGCAATCAGGGTTGCGGATCAGTGGGATAGAGCGGTGATATTGCGTCTGGGTAAATTCCACGCCCTCAAGGGACCGGGACTGTTCTTCATTGTCCCGGTCATCGATGCGATTCCTTACTGGATCGACACGCGCGTCATCACTACCGGATTCAAAGCGGAAAAGACCCTCACCAAAGACACGGTGCCCGTGGATGTGGATGCGGTGCTGTTTTGGAAAGTCATAGACCCGAAGAAGTGCGGCGTTGGGCGTTGCAGATTATCGCAGCGCCATCAGTTGGGCCTCCCAAACAGCCCTGCGTGATGTGATCGGCAAGACCATGCTCTGCGACATGCTGGAAGGAAGGGACAAAATCAGCAGCTTGCTCCAGAAGATCATCGATGAACGCACCGAACCCTGGGGCATCAATGTGATTTCCGTGGAGGTGAAGGACGTTCCTGATTCCGCAGGCGTTGGAGAACGCGATGTCGATGCAGGCGCAGGCGGAAAGAGAGCGCCAGGCAAGAGTGATCCTGGGAGATTCGGAGCGCCAGGTGGCGGAAAAATTCGCCGAAGCATCCAAAAGCTACCAGCAGAATCCGGTAGCATTTCATCTCAGGGCGATGAACATGCTTTATGAGGGTCTGAAGCAGAATTCCACCATCGTCATCGTTCCGAGTTCAGCCGTGGAATCGATGCAACTGGGCGGGCTCGCCGGATTGACGGCATTGACCATGGGAATTGGTCAGGAAGGCAATGGTAACGGCAAGCCAGTCCCGCCCAAGGAGCCTGAATTGATCCGGTAGTGGTAATCCGGACAGACCGGCGGACCTCTTCGTCACGGACTCGTTTGAGACAACAAGACCAGATTCTCACGAAAGGAGCTCTTTATGTCCATCCTCTTCATCATACTCATCATCCTCGTGGTCATGAGCTTCGGTGGTGGATTTTACCGGCCAGCTTATCGAACACCCGGGATTTCACTTGGATCGATCCTATTGATCGTGCTGCTCCTATGGCTGTTCGGCGTGTTTGGCAGCCGGCCATTTTAGGGATGATGAGAGTCGTCACTGCATCCTTCCGTTGCCGCCGTGATGGCGACGACGATGAACAGCGTGCATGCCAGGAGATACCATCATTCATACGCTAAATGAAATTTCAGCCGAAAAATCGCGCCCGATGAGAATGCTCCGGCGCGCCTGGGGATCCCAGCGCGTTGGACTTCCAGCGCCAAAACGGCGTGGGTACGGCCCTGGGCAACAAGAGCTTTGTCTGGTTCACGCTGAGCCATGGAATCTTCAACGAAATCTTTTATCCCCGCATCGATCAGGCGTGCATACGCGACATGGGGCTGATTGTCACCGACGGAGCCAATTTCTTCTCCGAAGAGAAAGAGCAATACCGACTTGTGGTCCACTGGATGGCAGATGGCGTCCCGGCGTTTCGGCTGGTCAACACGTGCCGCGCTGGCCGATACCGCATCGAAAAGCAGGTTGTGACCGATCCGCAGCGGAACACAGTCTTGCAACGCATCGAGTTCGTAGCACTGCAAGGCGATTTGTCCGCCTATCGTCTGCATGTCCTCCTGGCACCGCATTTAGGAAACCATGGCGACGGCAATAACGCGTGGGTGGCCGAGTCTGAGGGCCTGCCGCTCCTGTTCGCCCAGCGTGATGGCTATTCCCTCGCCCTGGCCTGCTCCGCGCCATTCCTGAAGCGATCCGCCGGTTATGTCGGATCGTCTGACGGCTGGCAGGATCTAAAGATGCACAAGCAGATGACCTGGGAATTTACGCGGGCTCAGAACGGTAACGTGGCCTTGACTGCCGAGATCGATCTTCTTCATTCCAAGGGACATTGCGAATTGGCTTTGGGATTTGGCAAGAACCCGCAAGACGCGGCGCAAGAACGCCATCGCCAGCCTTCGCGAAGGTTTTGACAACATCAAGCACGAATACATTGCCGGATGGCAGCATTGGAAGAAGTCGCTCATCTCGGACAAAACAAGATCATCTCCCTCCCGGCGATCTTTCCCCGATCAGCCTGGCGGTCTTGCGGACGCATGAGTCAAAAACAGCCCTCGGCGGTCTAATCGCCAGCCTTGCCATCCCATGGGGTTCGAGCAAGGGTGACAGCGACCAGGGCGGTTACCACCTTGTCTGGGCGCGCGACATGGTGGAGACGGCGGGCAGCGTTGCTGGCTGGCGGCGCGCATGAAGACGCGAGACGCGCGCTCACTTTTTTGCAGTCAACTCAGCAGCCGGACGGACACTGGCCTCAAAACATGTGGGTGGATGGCACACCTTACTGGAACGGAATCCAACTGGACGAGACTGCGCTGCCAATTTTGCTGGTCGATCTGGCCCATCGTGAGAAGGCCATATCCGACGCCGACGTGATACGGTTTTGGCCGATGGTGCAGCTCGCCGCGGGTTATCTGTCGCGCAACGGCCCGGTGAGTCCTCAGGATCGCTGGGAGGAAGACCCGGGGTATTCGCCTTTCACAGTCGCGGCCGAAATCGCGGCACTCCTGGCTGCGGCGGACATGGCCGACTTAAACCACGAACCCGCCCTGGCAACCTATCTCCGCGAGATCGCTGACGTTTGGAACACCTCCATCGATCGCTGGATGTACGCCTCCGCAACGGATTGGTGCAGAAAGTTCGATGTGAAAGGCTATTACCTCAGAATCACGCAGGACGAAGACTGCGGACGGCGCCCGTTTTCAAAACCTTGTCCGCGTGAAGAATGTTGCTGCCGCTGAGGATAACCTTATGGCGAGGCATCTGGTAAGTCCCGATGCGTTGGCACTCGTGCGTTTTGGTCTGCGCGCGGCGGACGATCCGCGTATTCTTGGTACAGTAAAAGTCATCGATTCATTGCTCAAAGTGGTGACGCCCACTGGCCCCAGTTGGCACCGGTACAACGGTGACGGTTATGGCGAGCATGAAGACGGCTCTCCGTTTGACGGGACAGGCATTGGCCGTGCCTGGCCGCTACTCACGGGCGAGAGGGCTCACTACGAACTGCTCGCATGTCGAGTCGACAGCGCAAAGAAATTGCTTGCCACGATGGAATCCTTCGCCAACGAAGGAGGTCTGATCCCCGAACAAATCTGGGACTCGCCTGATCTCCCCACGCACGAGTTGTTCCTCGGCAAGCCCTCCGGCTCGGCGATGCCGCTCGTGTGGGCTCATGCCGAGTACATCAAGCTCAGACGCTCGCTGCATGACGGGCGCGTCTTTGACTTGCCGCCACAAACCGTGCAACGGTATCTGATCGACAAAACCGTCTCCCCACGAATGGTGTGGCGGTTCAACCACAAGATTCGTTCGATGCCCGCGGGAAAATCACTGCGCATCGAAACGCTGGCGCCGGCGGTTATTCACTGGAGCGTGGATAATTGGAAAACTCCTCAAGACGCGAAGTCGCGCGATGTGGGCCTGGGCGTTCACGTTGCCGATTTAGCCACCCAGTCGCTTACCAACGGACGAGAGATCAAATTCACTTTCTACTGGCCGGACGCAGGTGGTTGGGAGAACACCGACTTCGTCGTTCGCATCGGCTCGTGATGAGGCGACGGGATTGTCTGGCGCCGAAAGTGGTAAGTCTGATGCTTCTAAAGAACAACACCAAAGCGGACGCAAAACTCTTTGTTTATCTTGCCACGGCCGTCGCCGCGCTGGGTGGTATGTTGTTCGGGTATGACATCGGCGTCATCTCCGGCGCGATTCTGTTCGTCAAGAAAGACTTCTCGCTTTCTCCCGGTCTCGAAGAAATCGTCGTCAGTTCAGTCTTACTGGGATCGTTAATCGGCGCGATCGCCGGTGGAATACTGGCCGACCGATGGGGCCGCCGAAGATTGTTGATCGTTACCGCGATCGTCTTTGGTTTTGGTGCCATTGGAGCGGCGCTATCGACGGACACTACGTGGCTGATCATTGCCAGAGTCGTCGCCGGGATTGCCATCGGCGTGGCGTCCTTTGTTGCACCGCTGTACATCTCTGAAATCGCCCCGGTGGCTATCCGTGGAACGCTCGTTTCGGTCAATCAAGTCGCCCTGACCAGCGGCATCGTCATCTCCTATCTGATCGATTACGCATTTGCAGACGCCCAGGCATGGCGATGGATGTTCGCGTTGGCGGTTGTCCCAGCGGCTGCATTCGGAATTGGATTGCTTTTCATTCCCGAGAGCCCCCGATGGCTTGTTGGACGTGGATCGATAGACAAAGCTCACGCGGTGCTCAAACGAATTCGCGCGCGCTGACCAGGTGGAGAAAGAATTCACTGAGATTCAGCACAGTGCTGAGCAGCAGAAAGCGAATTGGTCTGAACTTCTAAGTCCGTTCTTACGACCGGCGATGATCGTCGGCGTGGGGTTGGCCATCGCGCAGCAAATCACTGGCATTAACACGGTCATCTACTATGCCCCGACTATTTTCAAGTTCGCCGGTTTGTCTTCCGCTTCCGTGGCCATTCTGGCCAGCGTCGGTGTGGGGATCGTCAACGTCATCTTGACCGTAGTCGCCATGCAGTTGATTGACCGCGTCGGACGTCGGCCGCTTTTGCTGGTCAGCCTAGCCGGAATGTCGCTGAGTCTGATCGTGCTGGGCATGGCGTTTAAGCTTCCGCAATTGTCCGGCAGCTTGGGATGGATCGCCGTGACCAGCCTGATGCTTTACGTCGGATCGTTCGCTGTCGGACTAGGCCCGGTCTTTTGGCTGATTCTTTCAGAGCTTTATCCGCTGCGCATCCGGGGCCGGGCTATGAGCGTTGGCACGGTCGCGAACTGGGGCGCCAACTTAGTTGTTGCACTTTCGTTTTTGACGCTAACACAAGTTATGGGAAAGGCGGTCACGTTCTGGCTCTACGCTATCGTAAGTATCGGCGCATGGCTCTTCGCGTTTTTCCTGGTACCGGAAACGAAGGGCAAAACGCTGGAGCAGATTGAAGCCCACTGGCGGGCGGGAAAACGATCAAGTGATCTATGAACACGGAATTCCAGACACAGCGCGACACTGTCGTCATCTTTCATGGCTGCATCGATCTTGTTCCGTCGAATCATTGCTTCGCAAAAGTATTGGACCGTTTGAAGGAGACGAAATGAGCGCCAACAAGCACGCTGTTGAATGCGAAGGCGCCAAGGCGCGTGATCACGCACACCCGCGCCACCGCCTTTGGAAGCATGCGCACCGGGATTGGCGAGTCTGGATCGCGGTGGTGCTGATGCTCGCTCTCATCCTTATCTACGCGATGTCGGACAACCTGCGCTTAAGACCTGATAAAGGTGCGACTCAACGAACACCCGAAGCGAATCTGCCTTAGGACCTCAGCCAAACAAGTTGAAGGAATGAGCTATGACAACCAACATTATCGACGGGTACATCCGGCCCGATATTGACGGCCTAGAGACAACGAACCCCGACTGCGCCGCTCTTACCCGAGTTGCTTCGCAAGATCGACGCCTACTGGCGGGCGGCGAACTATCTGTCGGTCGGGCAGATTTACCTCTACGACAATCCATTGCTGAAGGAGCCGCTGAAACTGTCGCACGTCAAGCCGCTGGTCGTTGGACACTGGGGAACGACGCCCGGCCAGAACTTCATCTATGTACATTTGAACCGGGTCATCAAGAAGTACGACTTGGACATGTTCTACATCGCCGGCCCCGGTCACGGCGGACCGGCGATTGTGGGCAACGTTTACCTCGAAGGCACTTGGAGTGAGGTTTATCCGAACGTCACGCAGGACGAAGCCGGGCTGAGAAAGCTGTTCATGCAGTTCTCCTGGCCCGGAGGGATTTCCAGCCATGTGGCGCCAACAACGCCGGGATCGATTCACGAAGGCGGCGAATTGGGATACTCGCTCAGTCACGCGTTCGGGGCCGCGTTCGACAATCCCGATCTGATTGTCGCCTGCATTGTCGGTGACGGTGAAGCCGAGACGGGTCCGCTGGCGACCGCATGGCAATCCAACAAACTTCTTGACCCGATTTCCGACGGAGCTGTCCTGCCGATCCTGCACCTCAACGGCTACAAGATCAGCAACCCGACCGTACTGGCTCGCATCGAGCATGAGGAACTGGAGCAATTCATTCGTGGCTGCGGCTGGACACCATACTTTGTGGAAGGCGATGACCCGGAAAAGATGCACCAACTCATGGCGGCCACTTTAGACAAGGCCGTCGAGGACATTCGCAGAATCCAGAAGAACGCGCGAAACAACAAAGATACAACTCGCCCGCGCTGGCCGATGATCGTCCTCAAGTCTCCCAAGGGCTGGACCGGGCCGAAAGTTGTAGATGGTCTGCAAATCGAGGGCACCTTCCGTGCGCATCAGGTGCCGCTTCTGGTGGACGCCGAGCATCCCGATCATCTCAAGCAGCTTGAAAACTGGATGAAGAGCTACAAGCCGGAGGAGCTATTCGATGAGCGCGGCCGCCTGCTGTCTGAGTTGGCTGAATTGGCGCCGTCGGGTGACCGGCGGATGGGCGCGAACCCCCATACCAATGGCGGCCTTCTATTGCGCGACCTGCGCATGCCGGACTTCTGTATTCACGCGGTCAATGTGCCGTCGCCCGGCGCGGTGGACGGTCAGGATACGCTCGTGCTGGGTAAGTTCCTGCGTGATGTGGCCAAGCTGAATCAGGATCAGCGTAACTTCCGAATCTTCGGTCCCGATGAGACGCTCTCGAATCTCCTGGGCGCTGTCTTTGAAACAACCGATCGCCAGTGGGATGCGCGGGAGCAGAGCAACGATGAGTTTCTCGCACCTGCCGGGCGTGTGTTGGATTCGATGTTGAGCGAGCACCAGTGCGAGGGCTGGCTCGAAGGATATCTGCTGACCGGGCGGCACGGGTTGTTCAACAGCTACGAAGCCTTCATCCGCATCGTCGACTCAATGTTCAGCCAGCACGCCAAGTGGCTGAAGGTGACATCGGGGCTGCCTGGCGCCGGAAGATCGCGTCACTGAACTATCTGCTCGCCTCGCACGTCTGGCAGCAGGATCACAACGGCTTCACCCATCAGGACCCTGGTTTCCTCGATCATGTCATCAACAAGAAGGCCGACATCGTACGCGTCTATTTGCCGCCTGACGCCAACTGTCTCTTGTCGGTCTTTGACCATTGCCTGCGCAGCCGGCATTACGTCAACGTCGTGGTGGCCGGCAAACATGCGCTTCCGCAATGGCTCACCATGGACGCCGCTGTCGTGCACTGCACGGAAGGCATCGGCATTTGGCAATGGGCCAGTAACGACCAAGGCTCCGAGCCCGACGTGGTGATGGCCTGCTGCGGCGACACGCCGACACTGGAAATTCTGGCCGCTGTATCCATCCTCCGCCAGCATCTACCCGATCTGAAAATCCGGGTGATCAATGTCGTCGATCTGATGAAATTGCAATCCGCCAGCGAGCACCCGCACGGGCTGAGCGAAACGGATTACGACTCCCTCTTCACCAAAGACAAGCACATCATCTTTGGATTCCACGGTTATCCCTGGCTCATTCACCGTCTGACCTACCGCCGAACCAACCGCAACCTGCACGTTCGCGGCTACAAGGAAGAAGGCACGATCACCACTGCCTTCGACATAAGAGTACAGAATGATCTGGACCGTTTTCACCTGGTGCAAGACGTGGTGGATCGCCTCCCACATTTGGGTGCAAAGGGCGCCTATCTGAAGCAGATGGTTCAGGACAAGCTCATCGAGCACAAGCAATACATCGATCAACACGGTCAGGACATGCCCGAGATTCGCAACTGGAAGTGGGGCAACCCGCAATGAATGCACAACCCCATTCAGCCCACCCAACGACGCCCGAATCGAAGCCGACAAAGGCCGAGGTTGCCGGCAAGGCATACGACATCTACCGAAAAGAGGGTCGTCCGCAAAGACATGCCGAGCAAAATTGGTCGGAAGCTGAAGCTCAGTTGCAGCATGGCGGCTCCGATCACACGGACCATCATGAACATCACGATCACCACGACCATCATGCTCACATGGCGGCGGATTTTCGGAAACGGTTCTGGATCTCGCTGGTCTTGACCCTGCCGATTCTCCTTCTCTCGCCGCTGCTCCAAAAGCTGGTGGGACTGCGAGAAGCCATTCGTTTTCCCGGCGACATCTATGTCCTGTTCAGCTTTTCCTCAGCGGTCTTCTGGTATGGCGGCTGGCCGTTTCTTAAAGGCTTTTTCGAGGAACTCAAATCCCGCCGGCCCGGAATGATGACGCTCATCTCCGTGGCCGTCGCCACGGCATATCTTTACAGCAGCGCCGTGGTGCTCGGCCTGACCGGCAAGATGTTCTTCTGGGAGCTGGCCACCCTCATCGACATCATGTTGCTGGGGCACTGGATCGAGATGAAGTCGGTAATGGGCGCGTCGCGCGCGTTGGAAGAGCTTGCCAAACTCATGCCCTCCGACGCGCATAAGCTCATGCCCGACGGCAGCGTGCAGGATGTGCCGCTGAGCAAACTGGCGGTGAATGACAAGGTCCTGATCAAGCCCGGCGAGAAGATTCCTGCCGATGGTGTCATCGTTAATGGCGAAAGCTCGGTCAATGAAGCGATGCTCACGGGGGAATCAACCCCCGCTGCAAAAAAGACGGGCGAGAAAGTCATCGGCGGGTCCATCAACGGGGAAGGTTCGTTGACCATCGAGGTCAAGGGCACCGGCGAGGATTCGTTTTTGTCGCAGGTGATCGATCTCGTCAAACAGGCTCAGGAGAGCAAATCGAAAACTCAGGACCTCGCCAACACTGCGGCAATATGGCTCACCGTCATCGCCCTTGGTGGCGGTGCGATCACACTCGGTCTTTGGTTGGCCTTGATGGGCAAGGATTTCGCGTTCGCCATCGAACGCGCTGTGACCGTGATGGTCATTACCTGCCCGCACGCCCTGGGCCTCGCCGTGCCGCTGGTGGTAGCTGTCTCCACCGCGCTGGCCGCGAAGAATGGCTTGCTCATTCGCAATCGCGTTGCTTTCGAAGGCGCCCGGAAATTACAGGCAATTATCTTTGACAAGACCGGCACACTAACCGAAGGCCGCTTTGGTGTGACCGACACACTGATGCTTTCACAGGATATCAACGAAGAAACGCTGCGCACCTACGCCGCTTCCGTGGACGCGATTTCCGAACATCCCATCGCCAAGGCCCTTGCCGAGTCTTCGGAAAAGAAACTTGCCGTCGAGCAATTCAAAAGCATTCCGGGCAAGGGCGCCGAAGGCCGGGTCGATGGCAAAGACATCAAGGTGGTCAGCCCCGGCTACCTGCACGAACAGAATATCGATCTCACAGACAAGCGCATCGAGCCGCTGCAAGCCCAAGGCAAGACGGTCGTGTTTGTCCTTATTGATGGGAAGCTGAAGGGGGCGATTGCCTTGGCCGATATCGTCCGACCCGAAGCGAAGCAAGCGATCGATGCCCTTAAGGCGCTCGATATCCGCTGCATGATGCTCACCGGCGATAACAAAGCGACGGCGAGATGGGTCTCGGATCAGGTCGGATTGGATGAATACTTCGCCGAAGTCCTGCCCCAGGACAAAGCCGCCAAAGTGAAAGAGGTTCAATCCCGGGGTAAGCGGGTCGCCATGACCGGCGACGGCGTGAACGACGCTCCGGCGCTGGCGCAGGCGGATGTAGGCATCGCTATCGGAGCCGGTTCCGATGTGGCGGTCGAAACCGCCGATGTGATCCTGGTGCGAAGCAATCCGCTGGACGTCGTCGCCATCGTCCAGCTATCCCGTGCCACGTATCGAAAAATGATTCAAAACCTTGTCTGGGGCACGGGCTACAACATCGTCGCCATTCCGCTGGCCGCCGGCGTGCTTTATGCGTGGGGCGTGCTGCTAAGTCCCGCCATGGGCGCAATTCTGATGGCCGCGAGCACGGTAATTGTGGCCATCAACGCGCGACTGCTGAGATTGAACAAATGATCAAGTTGTTGAAGAACAGGACCAGAGTATTCACTTAACCCCGAAAGGGACATGACCATGAATGAGACCAAAACCGTGCCCAAAGACCCCGTCTGCGGAATGACCGTGAACGAAGCAACCGCCATCCACGCTAAGCGTGATGGCAAGACGTACTATTTCTGCGGCACCTGCTGCCGGGACAAGTTTCTGTCTGCGGCCGCCGGTGTCGCGCCGAAGGGCAAGTCAGGAGGATGTTGCGGACAACCGCAAAATGAATGATGCCATGATTCCCGCAGAGGCCTGTCGGGCCGACAAACAATGACACCAATGACAGCAAAAAGGAAACTGAACATGAAGAACCAAACCAAGTCGAGTATTTTGATCCGATCAATTCTCGCATCGCCTTTGATCCTCGCCCTCTCCCTGGCCATCTCGATTCCAGCCCAGGCACAATCTGCCGCCCCGGCGGAAGCTAAGCCCAATCCCAACGCCCAGGTGACCGAACCATCCATGGCAATGATGCAACATCATCAGGAGATGCTGGCTGACATGAAAGCCCAGGATGCTCAACTTACCGAACAGGTCGCCGCCATGAATAGCGCGCCCGAGGGCAAGAAGCTGGACCTGCTGGCCGCCATCGTCACCAAAATGGTGGAGCAGCGCACGGCCATGACTGCGCGAATGGAAAGCATGCATGATGAAATGATGAAAACCATGAAGCCGCAGATGATGAAACAACAGATGCAGATGGACAAGGCCCCCGTGCCCAAGCCTCCCATGATGAACGGGATGAAGGGCATGGATGATAAGCCTGCTGATGCCCCGAATGCCCGGTAGTGATTGCTAACCGCCGCGATGTCCCGCAACGAACGGGTTGCGCGGGACATCGTGGTGCGTAATCGACACTTAACGATAAGGAGCACCATGATGAACCATACAGGCGGCTGGATGAACGGCTGGATGGGTGGAGGAGGAATGTGGCTCTGGACGGCGATCGGCCTACTGGTATTAGTCCTGCTGATTGTCATGATCAGCAAGTTGTCCAGGAAATAAATGCGGCCCCAGATTGCCAGGATCCGCAGCGAATCCAAGGATTCCCCAATGCCCATTCAACTCCGATGCCGAAAAGGCGCGGAAGTGGTGGGACGAAGCGCAGGGGCAAGTTGGGAAGCAGAATCGTCCCGGCTCCATGGGTCCGCGGGCCATGAACAGTTACGAGCCTCTCAACATAAAAGGAAACTAATGCTGATCAAATTGCCCACCGACAAGACCGTAGGCGACGCCGCGGCAGCCTTGCAAGCTTCCGTCCAGGCCAATCACTTTGGCGTCATGCAGATTCATAACCTCAAAGAGACCATGATGAAAAAGGGCGTGGAATTCGACCACGAATGCCTGATCTTCGAGGTGTGCCAGCCGCAGCAGGCGAAGAAGGTTCTCGATCAGAACATGAGCGTATCCACCGCACTGCCATGCCGGATCTCCGTTTACGATGACGACGGCAAAACCATTCTGGCTACGTTGAAGCCAACAACGTTGCTGGCGATGTTCGATACTCCGCAGCTGGAAGGCGTAGCACAGGAAGTGGAAAACACGATCGTCAAAATCATGAAGGAGGCGGCAGCGGACTGATCGGCTGAATGCCGAATTGCTTCGGAGGGGCGGCCGGTACGTCGACCGCGCCGACGCCTGCTCGGGAGCAAAGCCGGAGTATTCATATGGCGAGTGATGGTCTTGTGCGCAGGAGCCCTGTTAGTGTCAAAGGAAAAGGAAGTTGCCATGAACCAGAAAAAGAAGCGCAGTCGTGTCGGTTACGACCCCATGGGGACGCCGGGGATGGGGCCGGGGCAGCACCACCGTACGGCTGCGCGGCTCGGGGAGGTTGGGCCGCGCGATGCGATCAGAGGTTCGGAATGCGGGTGCGCCGCCGAAGGCGCCGCAGCAGAGCATAACTCGCGAGTTGGCTCGATGGGAGAATGACGGCGGCGAGGTCGAAGCGGCCACTCCGCCATCAAAGCCTCCAACCGCGTCGGGTAAAAACGGCAGCGGCAGCACCAGCAAGAAATCGCGTCCACCGGCACAAGCCGGAACTGTCATCACGGGCGGTCGGCCAACCTCAAGGCGCACGGCGGCGGATTCGACCCAACAGCAGCGCACGATGACCACTGCCAAGGATGCCCGGATCAAGGAAGCCGGCCTGGGGGGCAAGCGCGCTGGTAAGGCATCGGCAAGCGGCAAGCGCAGCTCAGGGCGGTCGCGACTCGAAACACTGAAGATTGCTGCGATAAGCCGACCCATTCCCCCAGAAGGAAGACAAGATGCAAGTTCAAGTGAATACCGACCACAATGTACGAGGAAGTGAGCAACTCGACCTTCACATTCGGTCAACCGTCCAGGCCTCGCTCGGCCGATTCGGCGAGTGGATTACCCGTGTCGAAGTTCATCTAAGCGATGACAACGGTGATAAATCGCGGGGCGACGACAAACGCTGCCTGATGGAAGCCCGGCCCGCGGGCATGCAACCTGTCGTCGTGACGCACGTGGCGGGGACTATCGATGAGGCCGTTGAAGGCGCCGTCGAAAGGCTGGAAGGGCTCCTGGATGGCACCTTCGACAAGCTTCACGATCCGAAGGGGCGTCCTTCGCTTGGTGAAGATCCGACCGTCTAATAGAAGCTGGTCATCTGATTACCCGTTAAGAGACCGCAGTTCGCTTGCATGCTCCCAAGCCGCCATGTTTCAGGCGGTTCCGAGCCTGGCATCACAATCTCAGTGGTACGAACAGGTTGGACGACCTAGAATAAAGACATCGAAGTCCTTGGATGACTAAATAAAGGGTAAGTCGCACCAGCGGCAGACCCGTTAGTGAGTAAGCCGACGCAATCGAATCCCTGAATCCGGGGATCGGGTGCGTCGGCTTTTTTGTTGCTGCGAAGCGCGCTCGCGGCGGATTCGGGATGAGAAGTCATGAGCGACACCCTCGCGAGCCTGCGCCGAAAGCTCAGCAGCGCCTGCGATCTCCAATCCGTCGTTCGCACGATGAAAGCGGTGGCCGCATCGAGTATCGGGCAATATGAGAGATCGGTGCTCGCGTTGGCGGATTACAATCGAACCTTGGAGTTGGGGCTGGGAGCGTGCTTTCGGGCAAGCGAGCCAGCGACTCACCTTTCAGATAAAAAGGGGGAAACCGATGCTGGCGCCATCGGGGCGATCGTGTTCGGTTCCGACCAGGGACTTGTGGGACAGTTCAATGAGGTGGTGGCCGATTACGCGATTAAGACCCTCGCACCCTTGCCCGGCAAACCCGAGGTATGGGCCGTCGGTGAACGTGTCCATGCGCGCCTGGCGGATGCGGGTCTGCCGCTGATGGGACTTTTCGCCGTGCCGAATTCCGTCCAGGCCATCACCCCGCTCGTCGGAAAGATTCAGATCGAAAGTGAGGCGCACCGGGCCAAAGACGAGTACGCGCGGGTCTACGTCTTCCACAACCACCCGCAATCCGGGGCGCTCTATGAGCCTGTCAGCCAGCGCTTGCTGCCGCTCGATGCGCAGTGGCAGGAGGGGCTAGCGAAAGTCCCTTGGCCGACCAGGACTTTGCCCGATCGCTTCGGTGGTGGCACCGCGACGCTGCGCGCACTCATCCGCGAATACCTGTTCATCTCTCTCTTCCGCGCGTGCCGAATCCCTCGCGAGCGAGAACGCCAGCCGGCTGGCAGCCATGCAACGCGCCGACAAAAACATCGACGACTTGCTGGAGACGCTCAACGGGACATTCCATCGAGTGCGCCAAGGCGGCATTGATGAGGAACTGTTCGAACGTCATTTCCGGATTTGAGGCGCTGAATGGAAAGGAAAAATGAGATGGATACACGAGAGCTTATGGCTACCGCTAAGGCGATGGTCGCCAACAGCAAAGGACTGCTGGCGATGGATGAAAGCAATCCCACCTGCAACAAGCGTTTTGCCAAGTTGGGAATTCCACAGACTGAAGAAACCCGCCGCGCCTATCGGGAAATGATTGTGACCACGCCCGGTCTTGGCGAGTGCATCAGCGGCGCAATCCTCTATGACGAGACGATCCGCCAAAAGACGAAAGATGGCACTCCCTTCCTGAAAATCATCACCGATGCGGGAATCATTCCCGGTATCAAGGTGGATACCGGCGCCAAGCCGCTGGCCGGTTTTCCCGGTGAGAAAGTCACGGAAGGTCTGGATGGGCTCCGCGATCGTTTGGCGGAATACGTACACATGGGCGCCCGCTTCGCCAAGTGGCGGGCTGTCATTGCCATTAGCGCGGGCATTCCCACCGATGGTTGCATCGAGGCGAACATGCATGCATTGGGACGGTACGCCGCGTTATGCCAGGAAGTGGGGCTTGTCCCCGTGGTCGAGCCCGAAGTGCTTATGGACGGCGACCATACACTGGAACGGTGCCGAAAGTTAACCGAGGAAGTCCATCGAACCGTTTTTGAACAGCTATACACCCAACGGGTGATGCTGGAGGGGATGATCCTGAAGCCCAACATGGTGCTTCCGGGATTGACCTGTCCTACACAGGACACGGTGGATGAAGTGGCCAACGTCACGGTGCAGTGCCTTCTGCATGCCGTTCCTGCTGCGGTTGGGGGAATCGCATTCCTATCGGGCGGACAAACTGCCGAACTGGCCTCGGCACGTTTGAACGCCATGAATGCTCGATTCAAGTCGCGACTCCCTTGGGCGGTGGCGTTTTCATTTGCGCGCACCATCCAGCAACCGGCTTTGGAACTCTGGAAGGGCAAGGAGACAAACGTGAAAGCCGCCCAACAAGCCCTTCTCCATCGAGCCAAATGCAACCTCGCCGCGCGCCGTGGCGAATACAACGCTGCGATGGAAACACATCAACACGAAATGGAAACCAGCAATGCGACAGAAATTCGTCGTCGGTAACTGGAAGATGCATACCACCGCCGTGGAGGCAGGACAGTTGGCCAGGGCGGTCGTGGACGGCGTGGGCGTTGAGGACCGCATAACGGTCGTCATCTGTCCGCCTTTCCCCTATCTGGCCCACGTCGGGGAGATCATCAAAGGCAGCCGCGTCGCGCTGGGGGCGCAAAACCTCTATCCAGAGGAAGAAGGCGCGTTTACCGGTGAAGTCAGCCCTGGGATGCTCCTTGATGTCGGCTGCAAGTATGTGATCCTCGGGCACAGCGAGCGACGGCATAAGCTGGGGGAATCGGATGCGTTCATCAACCACAAAGTACGGGTTGCCTTGGACGCCGGGCTCGATGTGATCCTCTGCGTCGGCGAGACTCTGGATCAACGCAAGGCCAATCAGACCGAAGCATTGCTCGACCGGCAACTCACTCAGGGATTGGCCGGCATCCCGAGGGATACTTTCTCCCGCCTGAGCATCGCGTACGAACCGGTCTGGGCGATCGGCAATCCCAGCCATCATGCCACTCCCGAGCAGGCTCACGAGGCGCACGAATTTATTCGGCACCGCTTCGGTCAGAGATTCGACGACAAATCGGCCCAGGCACTGGCGATTCAGTACGGCGGTAGCGTCAAGCCGGACAACGCCGCTTCTTTCTTCAACCAGCCCGACGTGGATGGCGCCCTCATCGGCGGAGCCAGCCTCGATGCCGACCAGTTTCTGGCCATCGTTCGATCTGGAATCAACGAAACGCAAACCGAGGAACACTCCGCGTCGCGAAGTGTGGTCGTAAAGGTATGACAATAGAACGATAGAAAATATCCCAGGGAATTCGCCATGACTAAATCTGACCCAACAACCAAGAATAAAACCGATGCGAAGTCCGCGCCTAAGCCTGCGCCGAAGGACGATCTGAAAACGTTGCCCATGGCGGAAGTTGAGAAAAAGCTAAACTCGTCGCCGGATGGTCTCACCGACGCCGAGGCAAAGAAGCGGCTAACCCAGTATGGTCCCAACGAGATTGAGGAAAAGAAGACCAATCCGCTATTGAAATTCCTCACCTATTTCTGGGGTCCGATCCCCTGGATGATCGAGGTGGCGGTAATCCTGTCGGGCGTGGTCCAACACTGGCCGGACTTTTTCATCATCCTCCTTCTGCTTTTCGCCAACGCCGTGGTCGGATTCTGGGAAGAACGCCAGGCCGGGAATGCCATCGACGCCCTTAAGGCCAAGCTCGCCATCAAAGCCCGGGTGAAGCGGGATGGCAAATGGATCAACCCGCCGGCGCGCGAACTCGTGCCGGGCGACGCCATCCGATTACGGCTGGGGGACATTGTGCCGGCGGACGCGCGCTTACTGGACGGTGACGAGGTTTCGGTGGATCAATCCGCGTTAACCGGAGAGTCACTGCCTGCCACGCGCAAGCCCGGCGATGCGGTCTTTTCCGGTTCGATCGTGCGTCGCGGTGAAATCGGCGCGCTGGTTTATGCCACCGGCACCAACACCTACTTCGGCAAGACCGCGCAACTGGTGGAGGAGGCGCATACCGTCAGCCATTTTCAAAAAGCCGTCCTCAAGATTGGTAATTACCTGATCATCCTCGCGGTGGCTCTGGTGGCGGCGATCGTCACCGTGGCGATCTATCGAGGCGATCCGCTGCTGCATGCGAAACCTCCTGCCGACCCCATCCTTTTGTTCGCCCTCATCCTCACGGTTGCGGCCATTCCGGTCGCCATGCCCACGGTGTTGTCTGTGACGATGGCGGTCGGCGCGCGCCTGCTCGCTAAGAAACAGGCGATCGTGAGCAAGTTGGTTGCGATCGAAGAACTCGCCGGCGTCGATGTTCTGTGCGCGGACAAGACCGGCACCTTGACTCAGAACAAACTGACGCTCGGCGATCCCTTCAGCGTGATCAATGTCCCCGCTGATCAAGTCATCCTCAGTGGAGCGCTGGCGTCTCGCGCGGACGACAACGACACCATCGATCTGGCCGTGTTGGCCGGGCTGAAGGACAAGGATGCGCTGAAGGACTATGACATCGTTCACTTTCAGCCTTTCGATCCGGTGCATAAGCGCACCGAGGCCACCGTCAAAGCCAAAGATGGGAAGACGTTCAAGGTGACCAAGGGCGCGCCGCAGGTGATCTTAAAATTGTCGGCCGATGCCGGTCAGGCGAAATCCGCAGTCGATAAAGCCGTCAACGACTTTGCCGTACGCGGCTTTCGTTCACTGGGCGTGGCGCGGGTCGAGGGAGACGGTCCGTGGAAGTTTCTGGGTGTATTGCCGCTCTTCGATCTGCCGCGCGACGATGCCAAGGCAACCGTCGCGACCGCCGGCAAGATGGGCGTGAAGGTCAAGATGGTGACGGGCGATGCGCTGGCGATCGCCAAGGAGACCGCCAAAAAGCTGGACATGGGCACGAATATCCTCGATGCCGCGAGCTTGGGCGACTCGAAAAAAGTAGAAACACCGGCGGTTGCCGAGTCGATCGAAAAGGCCGACGGCTTCGCCCAGGTATTCCCCGAACATAAATTCCACATCATTGATGTCCTGCAAAAGCGCGGTCACATCGTCGGCATGACCGGCGACGGCGTGAATGACGCCCCCGCGCTGAAGAAAGCCGATTGCGGCATCGCGGTCTCGGGGGCGACGGACGCGGCGCACGCCGCAGCGTCCATCGTGCTGCTGGCGCCGGGCCTCTCGGTCATCATCGACGCGATCAAGGAAAGCCGCCGTATCTTTCAGCGGATGAACAGCTACGCGACCTACCGTATTGCCGAAACATTGCGCGTGCTGTTCTTCATGACGCTGGCGATTCTGATTTTTAACTTCTATCCAGTGACGGCAGTGATGATCGTTATGATCGCGTTGCTCAATGACGGCGCCATCCTGTCGATCGCCTATGACAACGTTCATTACAAGGACAAGCCCGAAGCATGGAACATGCGCATGGTGCTGGCGATTTCCACCGTGCTGGGCGTCATTGGGGTCGTCGCCGCCTTTGGCCTGTTCTATCTCGGCGAACGCGTCTTTAAGCTTGATCGCCCGCACATTCAGACGCTGATGTACCTGAAGCTATCGGTGGCCGGGCATTTGACGATTTTTCTGACGCGCACACGTGGTCCCTTCTGGTCCATAAAACCCGCCAAGATTCTGTGGATGGCGGTGCTCGGCACACAAATCATCGCGACGCTGATCGCGGTCTATGGCCTGTTTATGACGCCCCTCGGCTGGGGCTGGGCGGCATTCGTTTGGGGCTATGCTCTGTTGTGGTTCCTGATTAATGACCGCGTTAAACTCCTGGCGTATCGAATTTTTGATCACACCAAGGCAGGGGCCACACCGGAAGCGAGAGCCGAATCGATGACTCATGCCAAGAGCGACCCGAAAACCGCAGCCAAGCCTGATGCCAAAGCGGAGAGTCAACCTCAAATGACAACCGACCCGAAACCCCCAATCAAAGCTGACGATACGCCCGATGCCATGGCGCCGTCGAAACCTGAGAACCAGACCGAACCGACCCCACAAGCCAAAGCAGACGCCAAGCCTGGCGCAAAGGCCGAAGCTGCATCTGAAACCAAGGCTGAGCCAAAGCCCGAAGTTAAAGCCGAGACACCGTCCGATTTGACGCCGCAGATCTCCAAACGAGCCTATGAACTCTACAAGAAGGGAGGGCGTCAGAACAATCACGCAGGCCAGGACTGGGAGCAGGCGAAGCGGGAGATCGGAAAAGATGAAACCAAAGCCACGCCTAAGCCCGGGGCCAATCCCGAGCCTCACCCCCAAGCCACCGCCCAGACCAGCTCTGACACCAAAGCCGAGGCCAAGGCCGATCCTAAAACTCAAGCCAAATCAGAATTAGAACCTAAAGCGGAGGCTGAACCCAAGCCTGCTGTCGATGGCGAGCATAAATCTCCCGACAAATCCGAACCCAAACCAGAAGTCAAAGCCAAGACACCGTCCGACGTGACGCCGCAGATTGTCAAGAGAGTTCACAAACTCTACGAGGAGCTAGGCCGCGAGGAAGTTCAAGCCGTCGAGGACTGGGAGAAGACGGAACACGATATTCGGAACGATGAAACCACACCCGGGGCCAAGCCTGGAGACAAAGCGCCTCCCCAGCAGGGAGCGTAATCATGATTCCGCACTGGTTCCACCTCCTCGCCATTTTCGATTTGGTCCTCGGCTTCACCACTGCCGGGCTGATCATGATCGACGAGGTTCGTCATCCGCAACACATGTGGATTATGAACGTCGTCTGGCCGGTCGTGGCCCTGTTCGGGACGGTGCTGACGCTCTGGGCCTACTTCCGCTATGGACGGCTCGCAACCGCAGAGCCGACCAAGAACGCCAAGAGCGGGAACCACGAACCGCCGAGCAAAGTTAAAACGCCTTTTCCCGTGATGGTCGGCAAAGGCACGCTCCATTGCGGTAGTGGCTGTGTGCTGGGCGATATTATCGCCGAATGGCTGGCATTCGCCTTCCCCTCCATCGCCGTATGGTTCGGCTGGCACTTGTTCTTCAACGAGAAGATGTTCGCCGTCTGGTTGCTCGACTACATCTTCGCTTTTGCAATCGGTATCGCGTTTCAGTATTTCACGATCGTCCCGATGCGACATCTAAGGATGGCTGAGGGAGTCTGGGCGGCGCTCAAGGCAGATGCGCTCTCGCTGACGGCGTGACAGGTCGGAATGTATGGCTTCATGGCCTTCGCGAACCTTTACGTCTTCCGGCATGTCCTCGGTGTCAGGCTCGAGGTCAATAGCGCCGAATTCTGGTTCATGATGCAGATTGCGATGTTGTGCGGATTTCTCACCAGCTACCCGGTGAACTGGTGGCTGCTCCGCTCCGGCATCAAGGAGGCGATGTGAGGTTCCTCAAGATGAACCCGATAACAAAACAGGCGCAAGCCAATCATGGCCTTCCCATGTTCTCTCACCCATGCAATTGGAAGGTTGAACCATGAATAAACTCCACAGCTTCTGGAGCAATCTGCGGGCGAGCTTTTGGTTCCTGCCTTCGCTGATTGTTGCCGCCTGCATCGCCCTGGCCGTGGCTTTGATTGACGCGGATTCCACGAAGAGCGAACAATGGCTGGCCCACTGGCCGCGCCTTTTCGGCGCAGATGCTGCCGGTGCGCGCGGGATGTTGTCCACCATTGCCGGCTCAATGATGACCGTGGTCGGCGTCACGTTTTCCATGGTCCTGGTGGCGCTGGCCTTGGCTTCGAGCCAATACAGCTCGCGCATCCTGCGGAACTTCACCAATGACCGCGTTACTCAAGTCGTGCTCGGAATCTTCGCGGGGATTTTTGCCTATTGCCTGATCGTATTGCGCACCATCCGCGCTGGCGACGAGAGCGGGTTTATTCCGAGCCTGGCGGTGTTTTTTGGCGTGGTGCTGGCGATCGGCGGCATCAGCGTCCTGATTTTCTTTATTCATCACATCGCCTCTTCGATCCAGGCCTCGAACATTATTGCCTCTGTTGCGGCGGAGACCCTGGTGGTCGTTGACCGGCTTTTCCCGGAGAAGTTGGGACAAGAACCTGTTGACGAACAGGAGGATCAATCACCGCTCTCTCCGCCCGCGCGGAACTGGCAGCCAGTCCCTTCCAATGAGAATGGCTACATCCAAAGCGTGAATAACGCGGCGCTCTGCGCCTGGCGCGGGAGCACAAGACGATCGTGCGGATGGAGCGTGGCATCGGTGATTTTGTGGTTCAGGATACCTCTCTTGCCTCACTTGCTCTGGAGTCCCCGCCTGAAAAAGAGATCGTCTCCACGTTGCAGGCGGCCTACACGATCGCCCGCCATCGCACTGTGGAACAAGATTCCGCCTTCGGAATCAGGCAGCTAGTGGATATGGCGCTGCGAGCCCTCTCACCCGGCATCAACGACACCACGACGGCGGTCGTGTGCGTGGATTATCTGACGGCCATTCTTGCAAGACTGGCCTCGCGGCCTATTCCATCATCGCATCGCTATGAGGGACTTGAGCTGAGGGTCATCGCCGTCGGCCCGACCTTTGCCAATCTGGTGGCCGAATCCTTTGATCAAATCCGAGAAAGCGCCCTCGGCAATGTCGGCGTCATACTACGGATGCTCGATGCGTTGCCCATCATCGCCAGTCGCACGTCCAGCCCGAGCCGGCGCCGCGTCCTCCATGAACACATGCAATGGATCGCCGAATTGGCAGAACGCACCCTCAAGTCCCCGCGCGATCGGGCACGATTTGACGATCGCCTGGCGCGTGTGCGCGAACAGCTCGAAACGCGGCCCACTTTATTTGACGGGATACAAATAGGAAGCAACTACGCGTTGAACCCCATGCAACAGTGACCCACTCAGGGTGAAGCAGCTCATCGCTCAGCGAAAGAACGACTCATAAAGGCAGGACAATGAAGATCATTTCAAAGGATTTCCGCGTACGGCCCGGGGCGAAGGTCAAACTCAAGCAGTGGCCAACGAAAGTGAAGCCCATCTGCAAGTCGAAGAAGCGGTATCAGGAACTCCTGGGCGAACATGTCGAGGGCTTGAGCGCGTTGCAAAACCTGCACTACGCGTCCAACCGCTACGCGTTGCTGCTGATCTTTCAGGGAATGGATGCCGCCGGCAAGGACGGCGCGATCCGGCACGTGATGTCCGGAGTCAATCCGCAAGGGTGCGAAGTCTTCAGTTTCAAACAACCCAGCGCCGAAGAGTTGGAACACGATTTTCTCTGGCGCACGACGTGCCGGCTTCCCGAGCGCGGACGAATCGGCATCTTCAACCGCTCCTATTACGAGGAAGTTCTGGTCGTTCGGGTGCATCCGGAGATTCTCGCCAGCCAGCGGCTTTCAGAAGAATTGCGTGACGAGAAGACTCTCTGGAAAGATCGGTATCGCTCCATCGTAGACTTGGAGCATCACCTGTTACATAACAGCACCCGCACGATCAAGATCTTCCTTCACATTTCGCAGGAAGAGCAGCGAAAACGCTTTCTGGAGCGAATTGATGAGCCGGACAAGAATTGGAAATTCAGCCTCGCCGACATTCACGAACACAAATACTGGAAGCAGTACATGGCGGCTTATGAAGAGTGCCTCGGTGCCACAAGCACTCACCACGCGCCTTGGTATATCGTTCCCGCCGATGACAAGGAAAATGCGCGATTGATCGTCTCCCAGATCGTTCTCGATGCGTTCGACGAACTGAAAATGCAACACCCGAAAACGACGCCCAAACTCGCGGAGGAATTGAAAACAATCCGCGAGCTGCTGGAAGCAGAGTGACCCAGCAAGAGCAAGAAGGGTTAGGAAGGTCATGGCCGCGACAAAAGCTCCGCACCTGCCAAGACTGTTCCTCCTTCGCCACGGAAATACCGATTGGTCTGATTCCCGCAAACATACTGGCCGCACCGATATTCCGTTGAACGCAAGCGGGGAGCAGCACGCCCTGTTGCTCGGGGCACGACTCAAAGGCGAGACGTTCGCACGAATATTTGTCAGCCCGCTGATCCGCGTGCGCCGCACCTGCGAGCTTGCCGGATTCGCCGAAGACGCCGAGGTAGATCCAGACCTGACAGAGTGGGACTATGGTGACTACGAGGGTCTTCTGACCGCCGATGTACATCGCACGCGGCCCGATTGGTACCTCTATCGCGATGGTGCCCCCGACGGTGATTCACCCGACCAGGTCGCCGCTCGCGCGGATCGCTTCATCGAACGCGTGCGACCGATCAACGGTGATGTCGCCGCTTTCTCCAGCGCCCAGATCATCCGAATGATCGCAGCCCGCTGGCTTGGCCTTCCGTCGTTGGCCGCGAAATATTTCTATACCGAAACCGCCAGCGTCGGTATTCTCGGCTACGAACACGACCGAAGCGAGCCCGTTGTGCATCTCTGGGACGACGTTGGCGCGCTCGACAAAAGCACCTGAAGAATTGAGATCATGCAGACCGCTAAACCAATTCCAAAAACACCGACAAGACACGTGGCCGGCGAAGCACCCTTGATCCTCACAATCAATGGTGGATCGTCCAGCATCAAATTCGCCCTGTTTTCCGCGGCTTCACCGCTCCGGCGCGTTTTCGGCGGGCAGGTCGAACGCATTGGAGTGCCGGGCACGTTATTAACGGCCACACGTGAAAATTCGTCTGAACTCGACAAACATCCCATTCCCGCGAAGACGTTCCATGACGGCATTCAAGGTGTCCTCGCCTATCTGCGCCAGCGCATTGGTAAATCCACGATCAGCACGATCGGGCATCGCATCGTCAAAGGAGGTGTGCACCTGGTTGACAATCAACCTATCACTGCAGACGTACTCGCAGAACTTCGGCGAATGCAGCCACTCGATCTCGATCATCTCCCACGCGAAATCGCCCTGATCGACGGCTTTCGCGAGGCGTTTCCAGGGATACCCCAGATTGCCTGCTTCGACACTGCATTCCACAAAGACCTTCCTCGCATCGCCCAACTGCTTCCCATCCCACGTCATTACCTGAATGCCGGCATCCGAAGGTTAGGCTTCCACGGCTTGTCCTACACCTACCTTATGAGCCAACTTGCCGTCGTGGCCGGCGCGGAAGTTGCGAAAGGCCGCGTGATTCTTGCCCATCTCGGATCAGGTGCGAGCATGGCCGCGGTACATAATGGCAAGCCAATCGACACGACAATGGCTTTCACGCCAACATCCGGCCTGGTAATGGGGACCCGGCCCGGCGATCTGGACCCAGGGCTTTTGGTGTACCTGATGAAAGATCAAAAGCTTTCGACTGACGACATGGACAAGTTCATCTCCCAAAAATGTGGGCTCATCGGCGTATCCGAAACAAGCTTCGACATGCGCGACCTGCTTAACACGCGCGCCGCCGACTCCCGCGCTGCCGATGCGGTCGAGTTATTCTGTTACCAGGCCAAGAAACAACTCTGTACAATGACTTCGGCTCTCGGCGGCGTAGACACGATTGTTTTCGCCGGCGGAATTGGAGAACGTGCTCCAGAGGTGCGCGCCGGGATCTGCGAAGGGTTGGATTTTCTAGGATTGAAACTCGATTCATCAAAAAACGCGCGCGGATGCGATGTCATTTCCCACCACCAAAGCCGCGTTGAAGTTCGGATCATCTCGACGGATGAAGAGATTGTGATTGCCCAGATCGTGTGTTCAATTTTGCATTATTCGGGCGCTCATTAACTTGTATAAGCGTACGCGTCCGGCGAAGCACATCTATGAAGTTTCCGGCGAGGTCGTCAGCATGGCGGCATGAAGAATCCGACCTCCCACGCGGGCAAAGGTCCGTATCGTGACACTGACAAGGAAGCGTTCTGGCGCAAGATGCTGCAGGAGCAGACAGACAGCGGGCAAAACGTCCGCGCCTTCTGCCGAGCCCGCGGTTTGACCGAGCCGTTGTTCTACGCGTGGCGACGCGCCATCGCCGAGCGGGACGGGATGAATGCGTCGCATCTCGCGCGAGCCAAGTGCCCGACTTTCGTGGAACTTCGGCCCAAGTCCGCTGCGCCCGGCAAGATCGATGTCCCGCTGGAGATCGTCGCCGGAGATCGGCGGCTGCTGATCCGGACCGGATGCGATCGTACGCTGCTCCGCGAGGTGCTGGCCGTCCTGACTTCGACGAGCTCAGCCGAGTCGGGGGAATGACGTGTTTCGCCTTCCCACCTTGAATCAAATCGACGCTGCGCCGGGCGTGCACATCTTCCTGTGCACCGCGGTCACCGACATGCGCCGCAGCTTCGACCGGCTGGCCGAGATGGTTCAGCAGTCGCTCCGGCAAGACCCGCTCTCCGGCAACCTGTTCGTCTTCCGCAACCGCTGTGGCGGCGACCCGCACAGAAATGTCAAGGGCCTGGTCGAATACTGGAAAATCATGCCTGGACTTCGCGCCGCTCTGTTCGATAAATTTAACCGCCCCGGCTACTGCAAGTTGCGGCTCCCCATCGCCGAGGTCAACCGTTACAGCACGCCGAGAGAGGTGTTCAAATCATTGATGATCGGCAGAGGATCGTGATGTACATCTGGATGATCAACCGCCTCGACTTGCTGGATTGCATCACCCGCCGACCGGTCGTACGCTTTCCGCACTGGAGGAGACCCCTATGCCCATCACAATAACCACCCGCGTTCAACGATTGCTCAAGCAAACGGAGAGGATGCGACAGCAGGCTACGAAGAGGCTGCTCCGAACGTTGAAGCAGATCGATCAGGAACGGAAGCAGCGAACTGCCGACCTCGAAGAAGCCGCCAAGGTCGTTCTGAAGCAGCTTGCCGAGATGGGCCACATCGCCGTGGGTACCAGCAAGAAGACCGCCACGAAGGGGAGGAAGACCGCCATCACCATCACGGGGAAGAGACGCCGTATCCGGCGGAGCCCCGAGCAGTTGAAGGCCGAGGCGATGCAGGTCTTGGCGATGATCAAGAAAACGGGGAAGGGGGGGATTGGTGGAGGGGAGATCAGGAAAAGCTTCCCCGGCGTTGGGCAGAACATCAAAGCGTTCGTGGAGAAGAATGCTGGCGTGAAGCTGAAGACGACTGGGCAGAAGATCAAGATGCGGTATTTCGCGGCGTGATGGAAGGGATGGGAACAAAACTGCCGCGATCAAACCGCGCACAAGTTCACATTGAATCAGGCGAAATCTCGTCCAGGGTTCCGCTCATACGGACGTTCCTGAATCTTTTCTCACCTTTCGCCCAAGCTCAGCCATGCCGACCTGTTTGACCAACGATCTTTCTGCGACGCGATATGACCTGCATACGCCGCTGCCGGCCCATATCAAGGTGCTGAACGCCCTGGTGGTGGCATTGCCGTTCATCGGCTTTGCCCTGGCGATCGTGTACCTCTGGGGCTGGGGGCTGGGCTGGCTGCACCTCGGCATCTTTGTCGCCATGGTCACGTGCACGAGCTTGGGCGTGACGATCGGTTTCCACCGGCTTTTCACGCATAAATCATTCGAGACATCGTCGACGATCAAGTTCATTCTCGGCATCCTCGGATCGATGTCGGTGGAGGGACCGGTTATTAAGTGGTCGGTCATTCATCGGCATCACCATCAGCACAGCGACTGCGCCGAGGATGCGCATTCACCATATCACCACGGCGATGAGCACGGCGGAGCCTTCGCAGGCCTGTGGTATTCACACATCGGTTGGCTTTTTCGCCCGGATCTGCCGGACCTTTCGAAATACGCGAAGGATCTCGTGGATGATCCGGTGACGCGTTTTGTCAGCCGGTATTTCGCCATGTGGGTTTTTCTCGGCATCACAATCCCCGCCGCAATCGGCGGCGTCGCCACGGGCACGTGGATGGGAGCGGCGCTGGCGCCCTGTGGGGAGGTCCTGCACGGATCTTCATTGTGCATCACATGACCTGGTGCGTGAACTCCGTCTGCCACATCTGGGGTGCGAGGCCCTATCGCAGCCGCGATCAGAGCCGAAACAACGTCGTTTTTGGCATCTTCAGTTGGGGTGAAGGCTGGCACAATAACCACCATGCCTTCCCCACCAGTGCTCGCCACGGGCTTCAGTGGTGGCAACTCGATATCAGCTGGATGGTGATCCGCGCGATGCAGGCGCTGGGGCTGGTGTGGAAGGTGAGACGGCCGACGCGCCAGGCAATGGAAGCGAAGCTGGCTCGATGAACCGTGCGGAAATTCGGCCGCTCGGTTGCGGGGCACCTTTGCATCGCGACAGCGTGGCGGACGCGTCACACAGTTCCGGTTCCGCTTTGGCTTCTGAGAAATGAGCGAACGTGCTGGAGATGGACGTAGCCCGATGGCTGGCTAGCAGCGCCTCTCCGGACCCCGTTTGGTTTTGTGCTCGGCCTTCCAAGGCAGGGCCGCAATCATCTGGTCTATTTCGCTCAGCCCGTCATCGGCTTTGAGATCGGTGAGGGCGTACTCCCGAACCTCCGGCGTACCTTCGACCTGAGCTTGGATCAATATCTGGTCGCCGGAATCCTGCCGCTTGCTGATGGGTGTCAGTTTGCTTCCAAACTTGCTGAAGATCATCCAGAAAGTCTACGTGGCCAGGACGTGCAACGACACGCAATTCCATGCAGATTGCCGAGCCGCTTCCATTCCTCGGGGTTTGGTGTCCAATTTTCCCGTTCCGAAGGATTTCTAAACACAATTGGAAGGAACCGACAATGGCAAAAGCCGTGACCAAGAGCGAGATCGTTTCCAAGATTGCTGAGACAGTCGGATTATCCCGCGGGCAGGTTATCGATACCCTTGATGCCTCGACTGGCCTGGTCTGATGTGATGTGCAGCTGGATGGTGGATTATTGTTGCTAGCCGACGAACGCCTCCGTAGGATTTCCGAGAAGCGGGTGTACTTCGGGACAACCAGAAGCGACTGGCGTCCCCTCTTTGCCGTTCCACCGTGGGGTGAAGGTGGGGACGGCCCATTCATGTCTGGGTTCACCTGTCGGGAAAGGTAGGACGCATGCACACATCTTCACGCCGACGCCGCGATTGGAGCACTGCGCACCGAGTCGAGCCGTTGGAACGTCGAGTGCTCCTAAGCACGGTGACCGTTACGACGCTCGATGATGTCGTGAACCCGGCGGATGGGATCCTGAGCCTGCGCGAGGCGATCGCGGGTGCGGGCGTCGGTGACACCATCGTCTTTGCGAAATCACTGACACGACATGGAGCGGCGGCAATCCCACTTACCGGCGGAGCACTCGCAATCCACACGGGCCTGACGATCCAGGGCCCGGGAGCGAACCGTCTGGCCATCGATGGGAATAGTGCCTCGACGGTGTTTTATGTCGCCGACGGCGCGGTGACGATCTCGGGCCTGTCCATTGTCAACGGCTCGGCGGATCGCGGTGGAGGGATCTTCAATCAGGGTACCCTCATCATTAATGGGTGCGATTTCGACAGCAACCAGGCCGGCGAACAGGGCGGAGCCATATGCAACCGCTGGATTCTCACCGTATGCCATTCAACGTTCACACAGAATGTGGCCGGATCGTTCGGCGGTGGAATCGACAGTTATAACGGAACGCTCACCGTTCAGAATTGCACGTTCAACGGCAACTCCGCGCTCTACGGCGGAGGCGTCTATTCGGAGGACTGCGCTGACCGTGGAGGGCAGCCTGTTCCGCCAAAACACCGCCTCGTACGGCGGCGGCATCAACAGCAGCTATGGCTACTCCGCAACGATCAGCGATACGACCATTACGGAAAATCACGCCGATCAACGCGGAGGTGGCATCTACAATCATGTCAATCCTATGTCGCTCAGCGCGGTGACGATGCTGAAGAACTCCGCCGGCAGTGAGGGCGGAGGCGTCTACAACGACCGGCCGATGAGCGTTGACAAATCGCTCTTCAAAGAAAACGGTGCCGGTGAGGCAGGCGGCGCCGTCATGAACGCCGGCTTGCTGACAATCGACGGCTCTACCCTCAGTAGGAACTCTGTGACCGGCGGGTCCGGCGGCGCGATCTACACCACCGAGGGTCCGGCACCCCCGCTCTGGCGCTCCAGCGCCGCATCCTCAGCGGGAACACCGCATCGGACTTTGGTGGAGCGATCTGCGCCGCCGGCCCAACCGGCAGCGTCGAGGTCGCGTCCACTCTACTGGCGGGCAATTCTGCGACTCTCGGCGGGGCCCTCTACATCGAGCACCACTGGTACTTCGGCCACGACACCGTGGCGACGATCACATCGACCGTCTTTCGAGGCAATACCGCGTCCGATAGGGGGGCGTGCTCTACAGCAATTGTGGCGACTCCGTCTCGGCGGTTCTGACCAGATGTCTCGTGATCGGCAACGAAGCGGGAACCGACGGCGGCGGAATTTACAATGCCGGAACGCTGGCCCTGAATTCCACCGTCGATGTCGGGAACAGCGCCTTATTGGGCCGGGATCTTTACAACCAGCCAGAAAGCCTCATCACGCTGAATCGCAGCGTTGTCGGCAATCAGGCGTAAAGAGCCTGGAGCAACGGAAGAACCGGTTTATCCAAGCGGCCTGACCACGTTCTATTCTCGCCATGGCCAGTCTGACCGAGGTGCTCGCACAGCAACCGTTGGAAACGACAAACCCCGTTTAACCGGAGGTCCAGTGCATGCCCAGGACATGGTCGGCTTCGTCCTGGTCCCACTCGTCCTGCTGTCGCGGAATAAGAGTCATTGCAAAACCGTCATCGGCGATGAGGGAATGTGGGCATTGATGATCGCGGTCACTGACGACGTTAAAGATGGATTTATACGGATTCCACTTGAATCACAGACCACGCCGACGTGCCCCGCAAAGCGGGGTCATAAACGTGGTGCGCGAGAATCACGCAAGAGGCGTATTAGCGATCAGGACATCGTGTCCTAACCGACACGCTTGTCGCCGCGCGCGCATTCTTCGCCGATGCCGAAAGCAGGGTACCGCTAGAGCAGCTTGCCGCCCACACATCGAAGGGCCAGATGATCAGCCCCAGCAGGAAGAAATACGGCCACAGTGGCTGCCGCGAAACCAAGGGTAGAACAGCGGGTCGATCCCGGACGGCATGGATGATCCGCATCGGATCGGAAGAACAGATGCCACCGCCGAACAGAGCGATTTTCTGGCACGCGGGTAGATCGATGCCGGTCTCTGCCAGCTCAGAACCGGCAGCGCCGGAGATCATTGTGGTGTAATGGACGAATCTACCATCCCGGCGTTTCAGGTCGAAGGAAACCTCCCGCGTCTTTCCATCAGAAGGAACAGTGAGTTCCACCTCGTACTGGCCGGGGCCCCGGCGGTGCCAGGTCGATGCGACGGCTGCCGCAGCTCCCGAAAACCGACAAGTTCCCGTCAAGCCCTCGGCTGGCTGATCATTCTCATCCCGCACATCAAACCTGAACCGCACCCTGTCCGAGGCGTGCCAGGCGTGCACCACCGCATGAAGCGGCGAACGCGCGCTGCGCTACCAGCGAAACGGTTCGATCCCAAAAGCGCGGAAAGCTCGCATCCGAAAACCAGTTTCCGGCCCAGTCCGCCTTTGCATCCGAGCAGAACGCCGCCACCCGGCCTGCCCCATACTGCCATATCGCAAGCAGCGGGTCAGATTTGAGGCCGAAAAGGACTGTACGCGAGTTCGTTCGGGAATCGGCCGGCAAAGAGCCGTTAAGCGTGGGCCATTGTATCGAGGGGAGATGACCGCCCAATTCCCGCGCATCCGGCCCGGCCCGTGGACGAAAGCTCTTGGGCTTTCCGGCGGCGACGCGCCGAATCGTCTGCGTCTCCTGAATAAAGACTCGAGGAATCTGATCGCCGGTGGCACAGTATGCGTAGCGTCCGCCGGCGCGATTGGCGAGGGATCTGAGCAGATTCTGATCAGCGTCGTCGCCCACGGCGATGCTGGTCCAGGAGAAGCCTTCTTGCGCCGCAAATGCAGGCAGATCCTCCCACCTCGCCGAACCCGGCGGCGGCAGGCTCTGCCCGTCGGTCAGGAGAATAAAGTACTTCTCGCCCGGCAGGGCTTTGAGCATTTCGAGGCCCCGTCGGGCGGCTGGGTACATCTCGGTGCCGCCACCCACTGCAATCTGATCAACCAGCTTGCTGATCGCCTCTCGCTGTTTCACCGAGGTAGGGGGAACCACCACATCCATCGAGTTATTAAACGTAATCAGGCATACCGTAGTGGTCTCAGGAAGGGACTGAAGGCTGGCGATCACGGATGCCTTTACCAGTTCCAGCTTGCTCACCGCGGCGGAGGATCCCGGGAGTACGCCATCCATGCTCCCCGAGCGATCCACGACGAAGCAGACGGCGACTTCCGGCTCCCGTTTAATCACTTTCGCGGGCGGCTCCCGAAGGCGGACCGGGAGCAGGTCATACAGCAGGTTCTTGCGCCACAGCGCCGGAACGACATTGCGACCCCCGACGAAGACGACGCCGCCCCCGAGCTGCTCAACGTATTGCTTCAACGTCAATGCTTGATCGGGCGAAAGCTCTGCTCCCGACAGGTCGCTCAACACAACGGCAGCATAGGGCGAGAGATCATCCGGCCACTGTTCAGGATGGATGACATCGACGGGCATTCTGGTTTGCCTGAGCGCCGCAAGGAACGGGCCTAGCTCTTTGGGAAAATCGTCGACAACCAGGAGGCGCGGCGGTCCGGCGACGGTGATTCGAGCGGGCCGCTGATCGACCACTTTGCCTCCTGCCACTGCCTGAACGGTGTAGGTGAAGCTCCCGGAATCCCTTGGGGTCAGACGCAACAAAACCGAATCGCGGCCCTTACCTGAGACCGGCCGGGCATCTACGATGTGGCCGTCTGGGTCAAGGAGCCGCAGGGTGCAGGGTTCAGTCAGCGAGTTGACAAGCTGTGGCGGCACGAGAGCCATTGCTCCCAAGGATGCCTGAACCGGTGGCTCCACCTCTACGATGCGCGGCGGGGACTCGATTACCTTGCCGATGGGGAGCACGTGAATACGGAAGCCTGCGCGCGGCCCAGCGGGCTGCGGCATCTGCCGCGGTTCCCCTCGTGGAACGCCCGTCCGTGAGCAGCACGACATCGCCAGCGTCATTCGGCGCGTCCTGCGCAGGCTGTATCGAGGGCCTTCTCAATATCCGTCTGCTCTGGATGCGGTGGCAGCGTAGGCGCGCGCGATACTCCGCCGGCAAAGCAGAACCGCGCAATCGGGAACGCTCCAGTCAAGCCCTTGACCAGTTCCTTTTCGCTGGCGGCCGCATTGCTGTCGGCTTGAACCGGAGAGGGCGGGATTCTCTGAGCCGCTGGCCACGGCCGCTTCGTTTGTGTGGTTCTTTCGAGAATATCGAGGTTTCTGCGGGTTGCAAGCCGTGGGCACGCATCCGCAGGAGCCATAATCGCGGTTCGGGAACGCCACAAAACCGCCACAAACATTCTCTGACGTATGCGGGAAGCCCGCAGCGACCAAGCGCGCAAGCACTCTCATAGGAACAGGCATCACCCGAGGCGCGGGTGTGGCTCGCGCGCTGTTTATTTCTGCGCGGCATCACGCCTGATGATACTTGCTCCTTCTCGCTGCTGCTCTGCCCGGCGCGCACCAACAAAACGGATCGTGAACCGTCTGTGGGCCGGTGGAATTGACGCTGGTTGGACACGCACGGACCGGCGTGCGGGAACGAGTTCACCGCGAGGCTCTCTGGCATTCCTGCCACGGATTCCATGCGTGCAACCGCATCGCTGCCTGTGACTGGCGCGCGGCTTGAGCGAGATCGCCAGCGCACAAGGCCTCTCGACATCGTTGGCGCGCACCGCCAGGCTCTGGCGGCAATGCGCATCAGTGGGCGTAGATCGGTTCCGCAGCGTGAGCAGGTCACGGAGTTGCGGAATCGCGCTGCGCAGACGGGACACGTCAAAATTGCCCCCAACCCCGGCGCCGCGGGCGTTGTCGCTTGCATTCCTTCGTCGCTCATCGTCCCTCGATAAAAAAGAGGAATTCGCTCATGGCATGACACGCGGCTGAAAGCACCGTGGCATCTCTGGCCTCGGTGGCAGCCGCGATCTGCTCAATGAGTTGCCTTGCTTCTTCCTGGTCGTCGGCGTGCAACGCGTCCATGCGATTGCGGCAACGCACGATCAACGCCTGCGGATCGGCTGTCATCGTCGCCGCCGGCTCCGCGACCGGCTGCTCCCCAGCTGCCGGCGCTGTTGGTCCCGAGGCCATCGGCGATGACGAATCATCGGTGGCTGACAACGCCTCCTGATCATCTAACTCCTCCTGCGTCAGCCCCGGAGGTACGCTCTCGGCCGCCGCTTGCGAATCCTCTTCGATTCGACGGGCAAACAACCGTTCCAGCGCTTCCCGTCCGCGCGCCAGCTCCGTGCTGTCGCGGCGGCGTGTGGCGCCGCTGATCGCAACGTGCTTGCTTTTGCCGGTCTGCTTCTCGATGGCCGTCACGTGCAGGATCCCATCCAGATCCAATCGCATCCGGCAGAGCACGGGGTTGGGGCCGACAACCGGCTTGAGTTCCTCAACCCGGAAATGCCCCACGTGCACGTTCTTCATCGCATCCGGATCATCGCCCTGGTAAATGTCGATTTCGACCGCCGTCTGGTAATCCGACGCGGTGAAATATTCCTCGGTGCGCGTAACCGGCAGCGGCGTATTCCGCTGGATGAGGGGGTGATAGCAGTGGGGGTATTCCCAGCCATCTCGCATACCTAGGTAACTGGGTCCAAAGGAAAACGGCGAGACGTCCACGAGAACTCGCTGCACATCGTGCCCACCCAGCCGGCTGGCCAGTACCCCGGCACCCAGCGCCACGCAAAGATCGGGATGCAGATCATGACGCGGTGTCTTGTGACACAACTGCTCAATGAGTTGCACGACCAGCGGCGTGCGCGTCGAGCCGCCCACCAGCAGGATCTCGTCCAGCGCGCCCGGAACCAACCCCGCGTCACCGAGCGCACGCGACGCGCTGTCGAGAGTCTGATCGAGCAACGGACGGATCATTGCCTCGTATTCGCGGCGGGAAATCTCTACATCCAGGTGTAGCGGTTTCCCGTCAATCTGGATCAGTGATTCCTCGCGGATACGGGCGTAAGGTTCGTCGCTGAGCTGTTTCTTTGCCGCCTCCGCCGCCCACCACAGTCGCGCGTATGCGCCGGGATTCTGATCGCGCAGATCGACGCCGTGCTCCTCACGGAAGAGTCGCACGAGATGGTCCACCAGCTTCTGATCGAAGTCGTCGCCGCCGAGGTGATTGTTTCCGTGGCTGGCCAGCACTTCGGTGATCTGCCCTTCATTGCGGACGATCGACACATCCAGCGTGCCCCCACCCAGGTCGTAGATCATGACGGTTCGTCGGGTGGCAGCGTCGCCGCCTTCCAGGCCGTAGGCCAGGCTGGCGGCGGTGGGCTCGTTAATGATGCGGACCACTTCCAGCCCCGCAAGCTCGCCGGCCTCACGCGTAGCGTTACGCTGCGCGTCGGAAAAATATGCCGGAACGGTGATCACCGCCTTCTTCACCGGCTGCCCAAGGCGCGCCTCCGCCCATCGCGCCAGCTCCCGTAGGATGAGAGCGGAGATTTCCGGCGGAGTGAACGTGCGATCCCCCAGCGTCACCGACTCGCTTGCGCCCATGATCCGCTTGACGCTTCGCACCGTGCGCTCGGGATAGAGCAACATCTGGTTTTGCGCTGTTTCCCCGATCAGCAGTTCGCCCGCCGGCGTCATCCCCACGCACGAAGGAAGCATCAGCCGGGAACCATTGCCGATGATCTGCGGTTTGCCATCGATGAATGCCGCGATTTCAGAATTCGTGGTCCCCAAATCGATGCCGACAATCGGTTCAGCGATGTCATTCATGGATTTCAAAGCCTCCTTGCTTGGAGATTGGCATTTGATTGAACGCCAGCAGTGTCGCCAGGCGCGTACAGAAAGGCAAATAGCCTGGGTGCCGGCGCCAGAAATCGGCAGAAACCGCACACCCGCAGCGCATGGCATCCCTGCCTTGAAGATTACTCCGGCCCGCGCGACGGTGACCTGCGCGGTCGCCTTTACCTGCCCGTGGAGCGCGTAACCACTGCGGTGTACTTCCAGCACGGTTCCGGGTTCGAATTCCGCGCCTGGGTCGGACATGCATCGCCGTCATTCGCAGCGGGTCAAAGCTCTCACCGGTGCGTCCGATGCGCTCCATGCCCCACTGATCGAGCACCGCTTCGAGACGCGCGAGGGTCAACCCGGCTGCGTCGCGCAGTGCTTCGATCGCGGCGATCGCTTGATTCTGCGAGTGTGCTTCACCGAACCAGCGACGAAGCCATCCCCGCCGGTGCTGCTCTTTGAGTGACCCAAGGCCGCGATCGCAGGTTCCCAGCCCGCGGTTCAGACGATCATACAGGTCAAGCATTGCCGTACAAATCTCCGCAGCCGAAACCGGCAGCTCACCCGGAGCGGCTTGCAAAGCGCTTCGTCCCTGCAAATCGTTTTCCAGCCGGTCGATTTGCTGGGGCAGTTGGCTCAGGGGCGACAGTGCGTCGATAAGCTGCTTGAAGGCACGGCCCTGAAGGCGAATCTCACCGCTAAGCGTCGTGAAGCCTGCAAAGAGCGTGTAAAGATCGCAGTCGCGCGCTGCCGCACCCGCGCCGCCGGTCTCGGCATCGATTTCGGCGATCAATTCCTCCGGCAGCCCGGTGGGTGCCGATTCCCCGGCCGACATTTGATCCAACCACTGCTCGAACTGCCGGATCAGCCGCTGGCGAGCTTCCGGCGATAAGGAAGAATGCTCTGGCGGTGATGCGTTCTGCGCCGAGGACGAATCGATGTGCTCTGACGGCAAGAGGGATTGCTCCGATAACGAACTCTGCTCCTTCGCAAATTGCGCGGTGGCTTCGACCAACTCGCTATTGCTCATCATCTCCTCACCGTCGCTCACGAACGCTTCTCCTTTAACACATTCAGCCAGAGTCCGCTTCCGACGAAACGCCGCTGCGATTTGGCACCGTCCAGCAGCGCGGTGAGGGGCATCGTCGGATCGGGCCCTTGGAGTACCTGCTGCGCCGTGCAGTGCCGGATTCCGCAACTGCTCGTAGGCATCGCGAATGCGCTCGAAAAGCTCGGGTTCGCTGTCCGGCGGATGTGCCTGCACCTGCTCAAGATAGGCGCGGCGAAGCGCTTCGCTTCCTGCAGTGGGCGCAACTCCCAGCAGCGCCGCCGCCTGGTCCAGGCTGAATTGCGGTAAAATTACCTTGCGCACCGTCATCTCCTCCGTTTGGGCTTGCGGCGATTTCGCCGGCCGAAAAATCCTCCAAAACGAGGAGCCGTCTCGTCCATCGGGTCGGTCGGTAATGCTCCTCCTTCGAGCGCCATCAATAGTTTCAGCAGCAATTGCGGATTTTTCATCAGCTCATGCGGCTCAGGCAGTTGACCGTTCTTTTCCATCGCGCGCTCAAGGAGATCGAGCAGTTCGGGATCAAGCTGCTCCAGCAACTCCGGAAGATTCGCGGCGGCGACATCATCGATCTCATCATCGTCAATCGCGTCGTTCTCAATGTCGTCTTCGTCTTCGTCCTCGTCATCGACGAAGGGGAAGGGACCAATGAACCCGCGATCCCGAATCATCGCTTTCATCGCCGACGCCAGATGTTCATCCGCCTGGGCACCGTCGCGGGGGAAGCTGCGTGCGTCGCGCTCGTGGTTGATGATGTCTGCGACCAGATCGTCGCCCGGACCTTGCCGGCCTTGGAGTAATGCGATCGTACGCTTTGCGGCGGGATGACGATCGATCTGCGCGAAAACGCCCTCAAGCAACTCGGCATCGTGCGCCTGACGGCCCAGTTCGCTCGCTGCAGTGAGGCATTGTGCGGCGCGCGGCTGCGCCGAGGCGCCGTCAGGCTCTGGGTCCGCAGGATGAGGAAGCGGGCGATTGCGGCTGGATTGCCCGCCGTCGCCAGGCCCGCCGACGACGCCCGGTATGCCTGCTCGCGCGCGCCTCGCTCTGCCGCCGCCCGGCCGATCGCCAGCAGTTCCGCCTGGGAGAGCGGACAGACTCCCTCGCCCAATACGTCGTCAATGATCGCGTCCCAGATTGCCGGCCGAACGCGCGTCAGGCCCATTTCCGTCGCCAGGCAAATCGTGCGAGCTTCGGCGTGAGCAACGGCGTGTGGATCGGGCAACGTGGATGCAAACGGAGGTTGCCACGCCGCCATTGCACGGCAGCCGCGCCATCGTGGCGACCGATTCAAGGATGACCTCTCCAGCAAGATCGCCGGCTTGGGCGATCACCTGATCGACACACTGTTGCGCCGCGACATAATCCTGACGCATCGCATGGACCGTCGCCCACAACGCCGCGACGAACGCGGCGTGGTCGCCTTGTCGCATGCCTGGCAGCGCCGACAGCCCCGCCAAATCGTTCTCGATCAGGTGGGGCTTCTTTCCCTTGAAATGCCGCCACGTCGTCGCAAGCGTGAGCCGAACCCGCGCCCGGCGAACCTGTGGATTGATCGCGTCCAACGCTTCGGCCGCCGACAAGTGCTTGATCGCCAGCTTCAGCGCGCCCGGCGCTCGGCAAGCGCCGAAAGAATCAGCAGCGGCCGCGGATCACTGGGCTGTCTCTCATGCCATCGCCGTGCAACATCTTCCTTGTCGCGATCCCGCAGGTCCACCGATTCCGCCCATGACCACCAGCGGCCAAACGTCGCCGCCGACGGGTCGATCGCCGCGGCGCGCTCGAACAACCAGCCCGGCGATAGAATCGTCTCGGCGATTTCTTTGTCCGAATGCGGCGCCAATGCCGCGATCTCTGGCGGCTGATCGCGATAGTATGCCGCAAAAATCTCGTGCCCGCCGATTTGCTCCCGCGCGCGCCGCAGTTCATCCAGCGAAAAAGGCCCCAGCAGATCTGCCACGCGCAGGTAAAGCATCGCCGCTTCCAGGCTTGTTTTGGGGAACATGCCCTCGGCAACCGCATGTCGGAGGAACCGCTCCCAACACAGCGCGGCCTGCACCGGTGCGCCTTCGTGCTCGCTTGCTCTGGCCATCAATCGCCAGAAGTAAGCGTCCTTGCGCGAAGCACCCATCGCGCTGATCACGGCTTGTATGGGAACTTCCTGCATCGAGCAGGCAACCGAGATATGCTGGCGAAGTCTCTCCAAGAGCTCGGGCCTGAAGGTCGCGCACGCCTGCACGGCCTGACGAATGGAACGCGTCAGCCAGTTGAGATCGGTAGTTCGAAGCGCGCATTCGATCTGTTCCAGAACATCCCGCAAGCGTCGATCATCAGCGATAACCCGCGACAGCAATACCCCCGCCAGTCCGGCACGCGGCGGAGATCCGTCGATCATCCCGCGCAGAATCTCCGCCAGAGGAGCCACTGCCGCCTGGCTGGAGATGGCGTCCAGGGCGCGCCTGCACGCGGTGTCATCGTGCCGGTAAAACGCCGCCAGCGCCCGCACCAGCAGCTTCCATCCGGCCAGTGGATTGCGGTGAGAAATCTCGGGCAATGCGATCTGCTCGTCGGTGACTTGACTCGCGGTGACCGCTTCAAATGCCCGCCCGATCGCGCATGCCGCAATCCGCAACGGATGTTCCGTTGGCAATGCGTCGCAACTGGCAAGCCCGGGAAGGTCAACGAGATATTGTTGAATGGCTCGTTCGATGCCGGCGCGGTCGGCCGACGTCGTGCCGGGATTCACCAGCGCCGCCAGCACCTCGCTCACCCTTCCGCCGGCAACAGCCGAGCGGATCTCCAGCCGGCTCAGGTGATCCCGTTGCCCGGGAAATCGCTGCCGCACATGTGCCAACAGCGTCTGGGCATCCTCCATCATCCCCTTTTCCTGAAACTGCTCGATCCGCGCCAGATAAGCCTGAAGCACCCAGCTCTCCGTGTCTGGGGTCGGGTGACGCTGATGCTCTTTCTTGGCCAGCTCGACCGCTTGCTTGCATTTTCCCCTCGCGATCAGGTGATCAATCTCATTTGAGAACTTCTGGATTGGCATACTGCCGGTAGGGCTGCCGTAGCGATCAACCGCTGGAGTCCGTTCCATTTTCCGACCACCTTTCCCTTGCACGCACTGCCTCCCGCGGCAAGCAAAGCGACTGTTCATCATGGCGAATTCCATCTGGCAACGCAAACCGAGCGCCGCGTCAATTTTGAACGTTTGGGCAGGGTCTGCGGGGTATGTGGACCATCGCGCCATCCTCGTTCCGGCCATACCGGCATCACGCCGCCTCGCGGTAGTAATGATTCAAGAGGCCACCCAGAAACGCCTGCTTGCAAACGACGCCAGGTGCAGGCGCGACTTCCATTGGCGGCAGCGGCGACGAAAACTGGAGGGTTCGATTTCCCTTCCCCTGGTGCGGCCGATGCTCATTGTGGAAGCGCATGAAGGACTGCGCAATGTGATTGAGGTGTCCCAGGCCAAAGCAGATGAAGTGATCCAGGCACTCGGCTTTGAACCGGGAGATCCAGGACTCGCAAAAGGCATTGGCGTTGGGCGCCGCCACCGGCGTCCTGATGATTTTGACACCGGCGGCTGCGAAGCAGGCATCGAAGCGCGGGGCGAACTTGCAGTCGCGGTCATGGAGCAGGAAGCGAGCTTCGATCCCCTGCTCATCCAGCCACTGGGAGAGAGTGCGAGCCTGCTGCACTACCCAGCTCTCGATGGGATAGCAGGTTGGGGGACTGACAAAGACCTTGCGGCTCTCCAGATGAATGAACATGAGCAGATAAGCCGTGCGCTGACCCAGCGGGGTCAGGACAGCCTTGCTCAAGAAGTCGCAGGCGACGATCGTGTTCATGTGCAGGGCGAGGAACTTGCGCCAGGAGGTCTCAATGACCGCCCGGCCACCCCGCCTCTCCGGATCCGGGAACAGCCCCTCCGCGGTCAGGACCCGACGCACGGTGTGTCGACTCAGATTAACCTTCAGCTTTCGCAGCTCACCGATGATGCGGCCCAGTCCCCAGCCGACATTCTCCCTCGCCAGCCGGCAGATGAGGTTCCGCAGTTCCGCCGCCAGAGGCGGGCGACCGACCCGCCCGGGAGTCTGTCCCCGACCCTGCTGTCTCACCCAATGGCGGTAGGTTTTGACGCTGACCAGATGCAGGATATCTTTAACCTGGTGATCCAGTTCCTGGCCCAGCTTCAAGAGATGAAGGCGATCCTCAGGATCCACGATGACGCGGTTACCCGGCAATTTGGCCCGCATGATCTCGATCTGGGCCTTGAGGAAGCGAATCTGCCGGTCCCGACGGGTCGCCACCGCCTCCAGGATCAGCGCGACCACAGCATAGAACCAGCGGGGCACGCGCATCGGAGCCTCCGGTCAGGTCAGCGTAACTCCAGTAAAGACAACGGCCCGACATTCTGGACCTGCTCTGGCGACCGTCAAAAACACCCGCCTTTGGCGACAGGCCAGAAAACCGCCCCCTGAAAAACGCAAGACCCCGATTTGCGGGGAAATTCCGCGGGTTCGAATCTCGACCTTACCGCGTCATGCCGACATAGCCGTGTCCGTCCTAGCTGCCTCACCGACGGCCGACTCTGCCGATTCCCCTCTCACAGCGATTCTTTCCGAATATGCTCAAAACAAACAGCGGCTGGTTGATGCATGGCTCACCCAAGCGGCATCCGCGCTCGGCGCGGCGACTTCGCGCGTGCGGACCGGTTAGTCGGCGCGTGCATGGAGACCGCTCAAACGCCGGAGGCGGCGGTGCTCTGGGCGCGGCATACTGGAGCAGCTTGGACCGGAACAGATGGGCGTGCCAACGCGAATGGGGCTCGCCGAGCGTCTTGCAGCGCCGGGAATGGGCGCTGTGGCCAACGGCCTCGTTTCTAAGCTCCTTGGTTTTCCGCTCGAGTCACTGCCGGCAGTTCTGGGATGTCGCACCCGCGCCTCGATAAAGGCCGAAGCATGCCGCAAGGTCGTGGACCGTGCCGGGGCGTTGACTCAATCTGCCATCGCCTCTTTGGCACAGCAGCCCGAGGTGCTTGGGATGCTGCTGCGGATCGTCCGAGACGCCACAGCAGTCGCCAGTGTCGTGGCGGCATATGACCCACATGTCCTTTTCGAAGTGCTGATGACGGATCGGGCTGCCCACAATCAGGTTGACGTGGAGATGATGCTTGACCGCCTTCTGGAAGCGACCCCCGCGACGTATCGGCAACTGGCGTCGCCGGCCTCCTCGCGATACTGGCCCCTGGTGCTCAACGGTGGGCACGCCTACCGCATAGCCAGCACGATCTTGAATACGACGGGTGTGGATACGCACGCGGGCCAAGTCGCATCTGCGCTGCGGCGGGTTGCCACATGTATCTCGGTTTCGTTTCCGCTAGCCTGCGCACTTAGGCGGCGCCTTGCACTGCTGGAGGCCGTCCTCGCGCCGCAGGGACTACTGACTAGCCCGCGTGACATCATCAACGCCGTAGGTGAGTTGCCTCAGACCCAGCGTCGTCAGATTGCCCTCCAACTATTGCCGCGCTTGGCGGCGTCCGTCGCGTCTCAAGATACATCTGCCGCCTGCCGCGATCTCGAATTGCTCCTGGAGTTTGCCACGACCCACGCCAGTTGTGGGGCGGATGCGGGCCTTCGCGCATTTGCGCAAGCGGCGCTGGCCGATGGGGGGTTGCTTGCCGATCCCCTGATCGCAACGGCCGCAGTCGCTCATGCCTTTGGGGCCACCAACCGCCAACCTGATGGCGTGCAAGAGCGCAACCGCCTGCTGGATTTGGGCGTTGAGCTGACGAGCTTGTATGCGCGGGCAGGTGGACCAGCCCTCAACCGTGAGATCAACGAGCGGGCTATGCGTTGGCCGGAACCGGCCCGCAGTTTCTTTCGCCTGGCGCGCCAGCATCGTCGAGTCAATGGTCGTTTTTTGGCAAGACTTGCTCGTTGCGCGCGGTATTGACGGAGCTCCGCCGATGACGGATCGAAGCCAACTTCTTCTGCCGTTACGTCGTCGAACGTTGCTGGCGATCACGACCGCATGCGGGGCGGCGTGGGTTGCTCTCCCAGTGGCGGCGTTGCTCATTCTGCTAGCTGCATGCCTGACGTACACCGTGATCGAGGTCGTCTTCGTGGTGGTGCTGGTAATCGGGTGGATTGCGCTTGTGGGCGGGATGATCGCCGCCATCGCCGGGATTTTTGCCGTAAACGAGCAGCCGGGCGTTCTGTTCGGAGGATTGGTTGCGGCTGCGATTGGATATGGGCTGTCTCAGCTCGCGCCAGGTCTGAACGTGGGAGAGCAGGTGTTTGCCGTGGTGCTTCAGCCTGGTCAAGACATCATCGGGTGGTTCATCGCCCACGAGTGGTGCGTATGGGCTTGGATTCCATTGCTCGCGCTACTGGCCGTCGCATCGGGCATATGGATCGCGGTGGGGACACTGCGCTTTGTGCCCGAGGCGTATGGACAGGTCACCCGGAGGTTCCATGATTGCCCCGAATGCGGCCGCCGCTCGCATCCTGCCTACATCTGTCGGAACTGCGGGGAAACAGAGCATGATCTAAGGCCTTCCGGCTACGCTTTGCTGATTGCCCGCTGTCGCAAGTGCGGCAGTGCTCTCCCAACTATGGACTGGGTCGGCCGCCGTCGCTTGAGGCGTCAGTGCGGGTTGTGTCGCATAGCTTGGAAGGATGAGAAGATCGGGCGTCTTCCGGTCTGGCATCTCGCGGTAATCTCTACGGGCGGCGATGCGGCAACACGCACGGCACTACTCCCTGCCGGGGGTCGGCTGGTTTATGTACATCAATGCGGCATCGCGGAGATGTCCAATACCAACACTGCCTCACAAATTACCTTCGTGTCGCTCACCGACCAGGTACTCGTCACAGGCACAAAGGCCACTCTCCAAGCCTCGACGCGTTACCTGCCGGGGGTTCTTGGGGTTCTGGAACGCGCGGTCGGCGCCGACGTTCGGCGTAAGCATCCCCTGCCAGTGGCTGTCGTGCAGCGTGAGGCCGGAGGTCTTAGGTCCGTGGAGGCCAGGAGGGACGATGGGGCACTCGCCGCTTGGCAGCGGTTCATGTCCACAGCGCTCAGTCGCGTAGCCACCCTAACAGGAACGATTGACCGGAAAGGTCTAAGATCTTTATTGGCAGAATCTTAGACGCTGGTAAATCCCGGACATTTTTCTTCAAACGGCCACTGACAACAGTATGTCGCCGGTTCCGGGTGTAGCTTAAGAAAGTAGCAGTCATCGGTATTCAGTTCGCACTGGGCATCGCGCCGAGCAGCGTGCAGTGTTCGCCATCAAGGCTCCAGCGACTGACCAGCGCCGCCATCGGGCTGACGTTAGCCACCGACCAACGCATTCCCGGTCCCTTCATCCGCATGCCGATCTGCTTACAGAAGCTCTCCATTGGACCGCTGCTGATCGTCCAGCCTTGACGCTCGTACGCTGGATACTCCATCCGGTCCGCGTGCCGGCGCAGGAACGCCGCCAGGTCCAGCACGGCACGCTGATGGACTGGATCGTTGTAATGCATGGCCAGGGAACACAATCGATCATCCACCGCACGGGCTCCATGCCATCTCAATCGCCGGCACCAGTAACGCGACCACTTGCCCGCTCGCGGATCATCCTTGCCGTACAACGTCTCGCCTGCCGGGAACAGGTGCTGGCAGGCGTGCCAGTAGTCGGCGATGTGCGTCCAGCCCGGCAGGTCGCGGGCCACCGCGTCCGTGATCCACACCGCCATGTCCGAGAGAAACAACCGACGCCCTGCCTGATCGGCATGCAGTCGATGCGTCGCCGTCACCATATGCGGGACAAACTGCTCGACCTGTTCCAGATAGGCTCCGCCGTAACATCCACCCTCGTGTTCAAAACGGAATGCCTTGATCTCCCGCCAACCCGTCTCCCGCGTCCGCACGCTCGTTCCGTCGCAACTGCCGATCAACTCCGCTCCCGCGGCCACCGACGGCGGCGACTCATCCTGCTGTCGCACCGCTGCCCAGCCCTCTTTCTCGCACAGTCGCCGGATCGTGTCGTCATCCACCATCACACCCAGGATTCGCCTGGCCACCAGTTCCGCTTTGTCGAAGCTGGCAAGCGACACCCCCAGCAGGCACACCAGCCCACGCGTCAATCGGCTCATGGACTCGCCCGCCAGCGCGTCGGCCGAATGTTCGCAGCCATGGCCGAAGGGACACTTCCAGTAGATGCCGCGTACCGTCAGTTCACCAAAGCTGCTCAGCAACCGCCGTGACCGAACGCCCTGATGATGCCTGCGGCTCTGGCACTTCGGACAGAGACGCGACTGCTCCTGCCGGTGGTCAATCGCGCTTTGCAGAAACGCCTGCATTGTCTTCTGCAGAATCACTCGCCCGCCTTCACGCAATTCGATTTCCAGGCTCTGCACATCCTGCTCACTGTTCAGCGTGGGAACTTTCTGCATCAGCGTCTTGACCCAGTCCGAAAACTCGCTGACGATGTCATCCAATCCTCGATCAGATAACTCCCGATCCATCATGGTGTCTCCTGTTAAAAGCCTTCAACAGCCACAGGAGATACCATCTTCTTGCTGAGGGCGCTACTACTTTCAGCTACACCC
>CAVSJX010000005.1:0-583421 GCA_963728435.1 uncultured Phycisphaerales bacterium
ACCGTCGGCGTGGTACTTGTCCATCCAGAAGACCGCGCTGGAGAGCAGGAACGACCGCACTTCGTGACGCCCATAGTTGAAGATGGCGCTCTTCCAGTCGGGGTGGAAACCCTTGCGCTGGTCTTCGTGCTCGAAGAGATAAGTTCCATCGAAGCGGGCCAGCCCGTGCTCGTCGAGGGGAAAGTGCGATGGGACCCAATCGAAGAGCACGCCCAAGCCGCGCTGGTGCAGGTGATCGACCAGGAACATCAGGTCCTGCGGCGAGCCGTAGCGGCTGGAAGGGGCGAAGTAACCAGTGGTCTGGTAGCCCCACGAGCCGTAGAACGGGTGCTCCATCAGGGGAAGAAACTCGACGTGCGTGAAGCCGCGGTCGATGAGGTAATCTGCAAGCTTCGGGGCGATTTCGCGATAAGTGAGCCAGCGGTTTTTCTCCTCCGGGATGCGCATCCAGGAGCCGAGGTGCATTTCGTAGATGCTCAGAGGCTGATCGAGCTTCTGTCGCTTTTCGCGCGAGGTGATCCAGTTGGCATCGGCCCAGTCGTAGCCAAGCTCGTGGACAATTGATTCGCGGCGGGGGGGCGTGCCGTGGAGAAAGCCGAAGGGATCGACTTTGTCGGCGAAGAAATTATTCCGGCGCGAGGCGATGTAGAACTTGTAATTGGAACCCTCGCGGGCATCGGGGATGACCGTTTGCCACAGGCCCGATGCGCCAAGGGACTGCATGGGATGGCGGGCCTTGTCCCAATTGTTGAAGTCACCAATGACCGACACGACGTGCGCGTTGGCGCCCAGACGGCGAATTGGACGCCGCCGTCAGGAAGCACGTGCGCACCCAGCTTTTCATAAAGCCGGCTGTGGGTGCCTTCGTTGAAGAGGTAGAAGTCATGATCACCGAGCGCGGTAAAGGCGCGTTGGCCTTGGAAGGGCGTTGTGATTTGGCGGTGTGTCGGTCGGCGGTACGGCTCATGGGGCGGGCTCCTTCCGTGCATGGGGATCGTGAGGGGCTCCGGCGCCGCGCCGCCGGAGGCCGTGACAGTGGAGGCGGTACGCGGAGTTGCGTGCCCGCGGAGCATGGTGTTGGCGGCGCGAAGGGGAATCTCGACCCAGTCCGGCCGGGAGTTCAGTTCATATCGGACTTCGTAAAGGGCCTTTTCGAGTAGCCATGCGTTGAGCAGGAGTTGTGCATCGGACACGTCAGGCGGGAGCAGGTCATTGCGCAGTTCGCGCAGGCGGGCGACGTAGACGCGAACGAACTCACGACTCAGCCAGCGCTTTAGACGGTGGCGCCGCTGAGGTGGCGGTCCTGTACGACGATATTGCCGGCGCCGGGGCGCAGCAGTTCCCAGTGTCGGCGCAAGGCGGAGAAGGCGCAGTAGTCGAAGCTGCGGACCATGCCGGCGACGTTGCGCAGCGAGGAGCGCTTGAGCCTTCGCTCACCGACGGAACGTATCGGCTCGCCCTCGAAGTCGATAATGACAAAGTCCTTGCCGGTCCAAAGAACCTGCCCGAGGTGATAGTCGCCATGGCAGCGGATGCGCGGGCGCGGACGGGGCGGCCGGTCACCTGGTGGAAGTAATTGAGCACGTCCGACTCGTGGGCCAAGAGCCATTGGCCCAGCTCGCGGGATTCACCCTGCAATGAACTCAGCTTCTGCGCGAGGATCTGCATGGTGGCGCGGGTGGTATTGCGCATCGACTGGAGCAGGGATCGCTGGTAGGCGAGGCTGTAGGGCTCGGGGGCAAAGGCAGGATTGCCGCGATCATCGGCGAGCGCCGCGTGCATCTCGGCAGTGCGCCGACCGAGCAGGCGCGCCAGATCCAGGGGCTCTGCGATGGTGGCAGTGACCGCCTCGGGAGGATCGGCGCCGGGGTCCTGCGCATCCCGCGTCACTCGGCAGGCACAATGAGGGTACTTGCTCCTGCGCCATCGCATCGAGACGTTCGTAATAGCGGTGGGCGTAGTCGAGGAACGTAGACCACGAATCGCCCTCGTTGGGAACGAAGGCGATTACCACCGCGAGCGTACGCGGGCTGCCGCGTCCGGTCACTTCGATAGCGCCGGCAAGGGGCGCTGTGTTGGGAAATCGCACCTGCGTGAGATGCTCGCCGACTTCAAGTTCCGGGTTCATCCCTTCAGGCAGGCGGCGATAGAGCTTGAAGATGAGCTGATCGCCAAAGAGGGCGTTGGTGTTGCTCTGCTCCTTTTCGGGGAGTTTGACCTGAAGAGAGGAGAGGTCCGGCAGGCGCGGGCCGTTACGCTGGATGCGCCGGCCGACCAGACGGACGGATTCCCCCGTCAGCTCTCGTCCGCGTATGGCGGTCTGAAGCAGCAAACGGGCGAAGTCCGCATCGGCCATGCCGTCTTGGATTACCCAGCGATTCTCCGAAGCGTCGATGACATGCATCAGGATGGTTGGGTCGGTGGCGGGCGACGGTTCCCACGAGTCAGCGGGGATCAAGGTGATCGGCAGGGTGTAGAGATCCGGCTCGCCCTCAGAAAACTCCACGCCAATCAGGAACAATGCGCGGAATGCCGGCGGCTGTACCGTTGGCGCCAGTGCGGACGCTCACGCGATCGACGACACGCGTCGTTCGGATGGTTCTGGCCTTGGAGCCGAACCAGCGGCGATGCGGCAGCAAACGCGGAAGGCGCGATTCGATGGCGCGCTCGAAGGCGCTGTGTGCCAGCAGCGATTTGCCCGGCGCACTGATGCGCAGCTCGGGGACGGCGGACGACTCTGCCACCTTCGCCGTTGCCGGTTCCAGCAGAAAGTAATAAAAGGCGTGCGGGCCGACCGAGAGGATATATCGCCCATCCTCGGCAACCGTCGGGAAACGCACGTTGCCGAACATCTCGACCGGCGTTGAGCCGCGAAAGGCGGAAAGATCCAGCTCGATCGGCTGAGCGAAGCGCGAAAGGTTCGCCACGATCAGCACCTGTTCGTTTTCATCCTGGCGCAGGAACGCTAGGACCTTTGGATTGGCCGGCGTGAGAAACTGGATCTCGCCACGCCCGAGCACCGGATGGTTCTTTCGCAGCGCGATTAGGCGCTTCATCCACCACAAAAGCGAGGATGGATTGGCCAGTTGCGATTCCGCGTTGACGGCTTCGTAATGGTATTCCGGATCGATGATGATCGGCAGGAAAAGACGCTGCGGGTTGGCGCGGGAGAAGCCGGCATTGCGGTCGGCACTCCACTGCATGGGTGTGCGCACGCCATTGCGATCACCGAGGAAAATGTTGTCGCCCATGCCGACTTCATCGCCGTAGTAGAGCACGGGCGTGCCCGGCATGGAAAACAGCAGCGCGTTCATCAGCTCGATCTTCCGGCGATTGTTATTGAGCAGGGGGGCGAGCCGCCGGCGAATGCCCATGTTGATGCGGGCCGCCGGATCGCTGGCGTAGACGCGCCACATGTAGTCGCGCTCCTCATCGGTAACCATTTCGAGCGTCAGTTCGTCGTGGTTGCGCAAAAACATCGCCCACTGCGCAGTCGCGGGAAGCGGCGGGGTCTGCTCGAGGATGTCGATGATCGGGTAGCGGTCCTCCATGCGCAACGCCATGAACAGTCGCGGCATCAGCGGGAAGTGGAAGTTCATGTGGCATTCGTCGCCCTCGCCCGCACCAAAGTAGGCGATGGCGTCCTCCGGCCATTGGTTCGCCTCGGCCAGAAGCATGCCGCCCGGGCCAGCGCGTCTCGATGTGCTTGCGCAGCTTCTTCAAGAACTCGTGCGTCTCCGGGAGGTTTTCGCAGCTCGTGCCTTCGCGCTCGTAGAGGTAGGGGACGGCATCGAGGCGCACGCCATCCACGCCGGCGTCCATCCAGAAATCGCAGATCTTCAGCACCGCCTCGTGCACGCGCGGGTTGTCGAAGTTCAGGTCCGGCTGATGGTGGAAGAAGCGGTGCCAGTAGTACTGCCCGGCGACGCGGTCGTACGTCCAGTTGCTGGGCTCGAAATCCTTGAAGATGACGCGCACGCCGGAGTATTTCTCGTTGCTGTCGCTCCAGACGTAGAAGTCGCGCTCCGGGCTTCCCTTGGGCGCAGCCGCGCTCGCTGAAACCAGGGATGCTGATCGGATGTGTGATTGATGACCAGCTCGGTGATGACACGGATGCCGCGGCGATGGGCTTCACGGATGAAGCGGCGTGCGTCTTCGATCGTGCCATAGTTGGGGTTGACGCCGGTGTAGTCGGCGATGTCGTAACCATCATCCTTGAGCGGCGAGGGGTAGAAGGGGAGCAACCAGACGGCGGTGATGCCGAGCTCCTCGAGGTAATCCAGCCGCGTGATCAAACCATTGAAATCGCCGATGCCGTCGCCGTTGCTGTCGCAGAATGAGCGCACGTGCATCTGGTAGATGACGGCATTGCGATACCAGAAAGGCTCGACCGGCATGGCCGACCCGGCGGTGGAACGCACCCGCGTGGCTGATCGCTTTCGTGGCTCGCCTACCTTCGTTCGGGTCAACGGTGTCACTCCTGATAATTCGTGTCAGCCCTAAATGAAATAGTCAAAATCCGCCTCGGATCGAATCCGTCGTCGCACGAGAAACAGGTGGACCGGATTGCTTCCCGGATCCAGGCCTACGACCGGGTGCCATCCTTGCCATCGATAGTGCGCCCCGCTGAGCAGGTCATGCACCTGGAACGGCTCATCCGGCGTCAAACCGAGTGCCGGCAGATTTAGATCTAGCGTCGCCCACTGCGTGTTTGTGGGATCGGTGTTGGCGGCCACGATGATGGCGTTGTTTTTATATGTCTTGCTGTAGCAGACGATCGTGGGGTTGTCGCTTTCGTGAAAGCAGAGCGTGCGGTCGTGCTGGAGCGCGGGGTTGGCACGGCGGATCTTGTTCAATCGGGCAAGCAATTCCGCGAGCGAGTTTGGATTCTCCAGGTCCCAGGTGCGGCGCTGATACTTCTCGGAGTCCAGATATTCCTCGCTCCCCTGGCGTACCGGACGATACTCCATCAGCTCGAACGTCGGCCCATAGACGCCGTAGCTGCGCAGAGCGTCGCGGCGAGGACGGCGCGCACCACGTACGCTGCGCGGGCGTCGGTCTGGAGATATTCGTTGAGAATGTCCGGTGTGTTGGGCCAGGCGTTGGGACGGAAAAAATCGACCACCGGCGTTGTCGTCAGCTCTTCGAAATACTTCCGCAGGCCGGCCGGATCGTTGCGCCAGGCGAAGTAGGTGTACGACTGCGTGAAACCAAGCTTCGCCAGGCGATACATCACCTTGGGCCGGGTAAACGCCTCGGCCAGGAACAGCACGTCCGGGTCCTTCTGCTTGACCTGTGCGATGAGCCATTCCCAGAACGCGAAAGGCTTGGTGTGCGGATTATCGACGCGGAAGATGCGCACGCCGCGTTCGTGCCAGAAGAGCACGATGCGAAGGAGTTCTTTCCAGAGATCCTCCCACTCATCGCACTCGAAGTCGAAGGGATAGATGTCCTGGTACTTCTTGGGCGGGTTCTCGGCGTACTGGATGCTCCCATCGGGGCGGTGGCGGAACCACTGGGGATGCTCGCGGACGTATGGATGATCCGGCGAGCACTGGAACGCCAGGTCCAGCGCGATCTCGATGTTGCGCTTCCGGGCGGCGCGAACGAGCCGGTCGAAATCTTCAAACTTGCCTAATTCGGGATGAATCGCATCATGCCCGCCCTCCGGCCCGCCGATCGCCCACGGGCTGCCGACGTCGCGCTTGGTCGTGGAAGTCGTATTGTTCGGCCCCTTGCGAAACGCCCGTCCGATCGGGTGGATCGGCGGGAGATACAGCACGTCGAAGCCCATCTCCGCAATGTAGCCCAGGCGATTTTCGACATCGCGAAATGTCCCATGCCGGGCCGGATCGGGCGAAGCCGATCGCGGGAACAGCTCGTACCAGGCGCTGAAGCGCGCGCGTTCGCGATCGACCCAAAACCGCACCGGCGAGCCGGACTCGGTGACGAAGTGCCGCGGACCATGCCGGCGCATGAGCTTCGCAAGCGAGGTCCCAAGCGCCATCTCGATCGCGTCGTCGCGCTCGCCCGATCGCAGGAGACGCGCCGTTTCGCCGAGCGACGCTGCGACTTCGCCCTCCGACGCGGCCGCCGCTTCTTCCACGGCGCTGCGCCGATTTGCAGATCGACTGCCACGTCCTGCTCCGCCAGCACGCGCTTTTCCAGGTCCGAGCGCCAGGTGGAAAAGCGGTCGATCCACGCGGTAATGAAGAATTCATGCCAGCCCATCGCGTCAACATCGACCGACGCGTGCCAGCGGTCGTTGACCAGCGGCGTCATCTCCGCTTCTTCCCAATCCTGTGAGCCGACGGTTCGGTGATAGAGGGATGCCCCGGGCTTGTCGTGCCCATCGGCGAAGATGTCGGCTTCAACGGTGACCGCCTCCCCCACCGAGCCTTTGGCCGCGAAGCGCCCGCAGTCGACGGTGGGGACGATGTGTTCGATCACCACGCGCGAGCGGCCGCTTTGGGGTAACGGCGTGACGACGGCGGCGGCTTGACTGGGTTTTCGGACGCGTCCAGTGGCGGATGGAACTGGGCCGTTCATACGCCGTAACTTAAGGTTTCATCCGGTGATGAGGCAACCCATGACGTGTGATTTCTGCAGGCACGGGCAACGATGCGAAACTCGAAGACGCAACGGAGAGGGTAGGAATCGAACCTACCTCGCCCCGCGCCAGGCGAAGCGACGGCGGATTTGAAGACCGCGGGGACCACCAGGCACCCAGCACTCTCCGAGCACCTACAGGTTAGCGGGCGATCGCTTTTCCGTCGATGAAAAAGTGATGCGTGCAGATGCGGTGCAATCCGGTTCGCATCGAAATGGACGTTGTCGAGAACCGTGGCGGACGTTTATTCAGAATACATGCCTCCCCCGACCTGGCTGATCGATCTGGCTTGGGCATCGCTCTCTCTCGGCTTTCTGTGCAGCGTCATCATCATCACCGATGAGATCCGCCATCCGCAGCACATGTGGATTATGAACGTGGTCTGGCCGGTGACAGCGCTTTACGCGAGCGTCCTGGCGCTGGCGATGTATTGCCGGTTCGGGCGGCCGGCGACGAAGCACGAAGTAATACAGGCTACTGCGCCCACCGGGGAGCCGCCTAACAAAAAGAAGGCCGCGCCGGTGATCTACAGTCTTGCGGCGATGCACTGCGGGGCAGGCTGCGCCCTCGGCGACATCATCGCCGAGTGGTCAATCTTCTTCTTTCCGATAATCCTGAAGGCGCTGGGTTACGAGAGCCTGTGGAATCACAAGATCTTTTCCGCGTGGGTGCTGGACTACATTCTGGCTTATTCGCTGGGAATCGCGTTTCAGTACTTCACGATCGCACCGATGCGAAACCTCTCGCCGGGCAAAGGGATCATGCAAGCGGTGAAGGCGGACACCCTCTCGCTGACGGCGTGGCAGATGGGAATGTACGGTTGGATGGCAATCGCCACGTTCCTGATCTTCGGCTATGAGCTGGCGAAAAACAGTCCGGTCTTCTGGCTGATGATGCAGATCGCGATGCTGTGCGGCTTTGCGACGGCGTATCCGGTGAACGTGTGGCTCGTGCGCGTTGGAATTAAAGAAAGAATGGCTTAGAGCGTGTTATGGACTTTCCACGCCCCAGTTCCCATTCCCGCCAACCTCGGGGCGGCCGGGATAGCCGGCCGGTTCGCAAATCGTCCAAACAGAGGACATTCCGCTCCCATGTCGCCTGCGATTCGGCTCCCGACCCACACCGTACTCTCACCGTTGTAGTACCGTACCCTCCCCGCCCGGCCGCCGACCTCGTTTTTGCCCCTTCTGACGACATGGTGGTCCGAACATGACAAGTTGTCGTAGTAGCAAAACGGCTCAAGATGCCCTTAGAGCGGTTATGGACTTCCCACGCCCCGCGACGGCACGGAATCGACCCAGATGCTGTAGGAGCGACCACGATAGCCGGGTCGTGGCGCCCCTTTGAGCGGTTGTGAAGACGCAGATGGATCGATTCCATGCCGCCTTCGGTGGGGCCGGAAAGTGCATAACACGCTCTAGCCGACTGCCGCGGGTTCCAGCAATTGGCTCCACTTCTTGCCGGTGCGGGTCTTCCAGGATCCCTTGTGGTAGGCGTAACCGACGATGAGCGGCACCGCGAGCGTCGCTTCACTGTAAACCATCTGTTCGAAAACCGTATCCACCTTGCCCCAGGAGCTGGCCTCCTTGAGCGTGCTGCTGGACAGGGCGCCGTCGCGAACGTCCGCGACAGTGACCTGGATGGCGTACTTGTGCATCGGCGCATCGTGGCCGAGGACTTCGGCGCAGACGACGATGTCCTGCGTGAAGTTCTTGGGGACGCCGCCGCCGATCATGAACAGGCCTGTTTGGGGATTCTTGATCTTGAGCTGGGTGAGCTCAAAGAAATCCTTGCCTCCGTCCCACGTTGCGCGAGGCTGGTCGCCGCGGTTGACGAAGTGTGCGACCAGGCCGAACCCCGCGGAGCAGTCGGAGAAGGCGGGGCAGAAGATCGGGACATCCCGCTTAAAGGCTTCGTAGAGGATGCTGTCGGCGCACTTGGGGCCGCCGGTCTTCTCCAGATGTTCGCCGAGGGCACGGGTGAATTCACGCGAGCTGTACTGGCCGGGCTCCATTGACTCGAACACCTTCTGGGTGGTCTCATCGCAGATTCGGAGTTCTTCTTCATCGATCAGCGTGTCGTAGATGCGGTCGAGAGCGTGCTCGCGCAGCTCGCCATCGAACAAGCCGCTCTTGAGGCGGTCCTCGGCGATGTAGTGCTTAAAGCCGAGGGATTCGAAGAAGTCCTGATCGACAATATTGGCGCCGGTGGAAACAATGGCGTCCACCATGTTGTTCCGCACCATATCGACGATGACCTTTTTCAACCCGGCGGAGATGAGCGATCCCGCGAGCGTGAGAATGATGCCGCACTGCTTATCCTTGAGCATCCGATCGTAAATGTCGGCGGCGCGGTTCAGGTCGCGCGCCGAGAAGGCCATGTGCTGCATGGCCTCGACGACCGGAACAATGCCCGTCATCTTCGTGACATCGATGTGCTGGATGATTCCAAGCTGAAGGAACTTCTGCTTGGCCGTAGTGGCCTTAGCCTTCATCGGCGTGGTATTGACATTGATTTCGTTGCTCATCGACAACCTCCTCGTATGCGCATCACGAATAAAAAAACCACCGGCGGGCCGCTACGGTGTATCCGGATGGGACACCCGCCATTGCGAACCTCTGGTGGCTTTGGCTGCGTAATTCTGATCGAGGATACGACGCCGTCAAGGGCGTGTTCGCATGATTCTATTTTCGCGATTGCCCGCGACAGCTTGCCTCATTGAAGCCGCGCCGCCTTCCCCGTAGAGTACCTGACGGGAATGGAAGCAAGCGCGAAGAACAGACTGAAGCTTTGGCTGCGAAGCGAAAGGGCTTTCGGCCTGAGCGAAGTCCAGTCGCCAACGGGGAAGCAAGAGAGCCTCGCGGTGGCGGCCAGACCAATAGTTGCTGAGAAATCGGCCCGCATGGAACCTTCGGCTTCATCCGCGTCGGCGTCCCCGGTCATGGAAAGCATCTTTGAAGCGGAAAGTTGGCCGGCATTGGCTCGCGACGAGAAGATCCGCTTGCTCGCCGAGTTGGACGATCGGCAGGTCAAAGGTTGCACGCGGTGCCGGCTGTGCGAGAAGCGAACGAACACCGTATTTGGGGAAGGCGATCCAGATTCGCCGATTATGTTCGTCGGTGAAGGCCCCGGGGAAACCGAAGACAAGACGGGGAGACCCTTCGTGGGCCGGGCCGGCGAATTGCTTGACAAGCAGATCGCTGCGATGGGATTCAAACGGGAGCAGGTTTACATTGCAAACATCGTCAAATGCCGGCCGCCGGGTAATCGTCAGCCGGCCCCAGACGAAGCGGCCACATGCATGCCCTATCTCGAGAAACAGATTTCGATCCTTCAGCCGAAGGCCATCGTAACCCTGGGACTAAGCGCCACGCGATACCTGCTTGAGTCGAAGCTCTCGATGGGGCGCATGCGGGGAAATTGGTACCAGTGGCGTGGCATTAAGGTGATGCCGACGTTCCACCCCGCCTACGTATTGCGTCAATACACGCCGGAGACACGAGCAGCAGTGTGGAGCGATTTGAAACAAGTGTTGGTTGAACTGAAGCTGCCGATCCCGAAGAAAGGGAAGAGTAATGCATAAGCTTTCTCTGCCGAGCGGTCTGGCCTTGCCGGGAGAAAAATTCCTCCCGGACTGCGGGGCGGTGTACGTGGTGGCAGCATCAGGAGATGCGTCTCCTTGTCGCCGGATAGGAAAGTTTTTGTATCACGGCGCAGCTTTGCAGTAGCTTTTCGCCGCTTTAACTTTGCATTTTCACCGCGGCTCATTTCTGGCCGCTTGAATTGTTGATTTGATTTAGATTTCAGGCCGTAAAACTGAAAGTTCATCCTATGCTGACGACCCACTCGCCTTCGCCGCGCGAGTCGAACGTACGTCGGGCTGCCGAACATGCACCGGTGGAACCGAACCTCTGGCGCTCGATTCTCCAAAGTGTGCGACTAAAGCATCCGAGTCTGAACCGTGTCTGGTTCGACCAGATGGTCCCGCGGCAGCTGACCAATGGCGTGATTCAGGTCACGGTCGGCACCCCTGCGCAGCTCAACTTCTGCCAGAGCCAGTGTCAGCAACCCTTTACCGCCTCGGCACAAGCGAATACCGGCCGACTGGTGGCGGTGACCTTTCACTGCGACAACCTGCCACGCGGGGGGGTGTTTAATGAAGGCGAGCAGCCGCTGCCGCTTAATCCGGATTACGTCTTCGAGAACTTTGTCACCGGCCCATGCAACCGGCTGCCGCACGCCGCCGCGGTGGCGGTCGCCGAGCAACCGGGAAAGGCCTACAACCCGCTTTTCATCCACGGCGGTGTTGGCCTCGGCAAAACACACCTGCTTCAGGCCGTTTGTCAGAAGGTGCTTGAGAAGCAGCCCGACTCGCGAATTCTCTATCTCTCCTGCGATAGCTTTATCAACCAGTTCATTACCGCGGTTGAGACGGGTGACATGAGCCAGTTTCGTTTTCGCTATCGCCAAGTGGATGTCTTGGTGATCGACGATATTCACTTTCTGGCGGGTCGTGATCGGACACAGGAGGAATTCTTCCACACGTTCAACACGCTCTACCAGAACCATAAGCAGATCATCCTGAGCGCCGACTGCCCGCCGAGCGAGATTCCGGAATTGGAAGAGCGGCTGGTGTCGCGCTTCAACTGGGGCTTGGTCGCGCGGATTGAAAAGCCCTGCTATGAGACGCGGGTGGCGATCCTGCAAAAGAAGGCGCGTATGCGCGATCTGACGCTGCCCGAGGACGTGATCTGCTACATTGCGGCCAAGGTGGAGACCAACACGCGCGAACTGGAAGGGGCGATCACCAAGGTCCAGGGCATGAGCCTGTTGCAGGATGGCAAGATCGACCTGGAATTGGCCAAGGCGGCCCTGGGCGACAGCGCCACCCCCGAGCAGAAGCGCATCACCATCCAGCAGATCTTCGAGACGGTGACCAAGTACTACAACGTGCGCGTCTCTGACCTGCAATCGAAGAAGCGTCACAAGTCCATCGCGTTTCCCCGCCAGGTCTGCATGTACCTGGCCCGGCGGCACACGCGCTACAGCCTTGAGGAAATCGGGGGATACTTTGGCGGGCGCGACCACACCACGGTTCTACATGCCGTCCGCACCGTCGATCATGACGTCAAAGATGACGCGGAAGTGGCCAAGCAGTTGACGCAGATCGAGCATGAATTGACGGCCTGAGCAGGGCCTTGCTTAATGCTCGGGCACGGACGCAATCTTGCGAGCGCTTTCGTTACCTGATCGATCGACGGCGGCGACGGCGATTTCCGTTGCGACCGCGCCCCCTAATGAAGCATCGATCGAAGTTTCAGTCTGACTGCTCGGAACGATGGTCATCGTCCAGTTGGCCCGCCGTTTCACGTATAGGGTATATTCCCAGACCCCTTCGCCACTGCCGGGTTTCCATGAAATGCGGAGGCGACGACCGGCCACTAAGGCGGGGCGTGTGCTGGCAGCCGTTGTGGGTTGAGCCAGGGGCACCTTTGGCGTAACGCGGTTGACCGCCAGATCTACCGGCGAGGCTGGTGGCTGATCGTCGAGCCAGGGCGTAGCCGGGACCAGTGCTTCGTTCGCATAGAGGCCCTTACGTAGCTCGTCGGCAATGCCTTTGCGGTTCTCGACCAGCGCAATCGCGCTGAAATGGATATTTCCGCCCGAAGGATCGACCAGCTTCGTGATCTCCACCTGCCCGAGAATTTCGCTGGGGCACCAACTCGTCTTCGAGTCATTGATCCGGCTGGTAAACAGGCCCGGATAGATGTGGCGATGCTTCGGATTGTTCTGCAACCACCATTGCAGCAGGCCCAGATAGGGCTGGTTGGGAGCGCCGATTGGCCAGTACAACTGCGGGGCCATGTAGTCGCACCAGCCGTTTTCTAGCCAGAGTTCAGGGTCGGCGTAGATGCGGTCGTACTGGTCGAATCCCTTCACATAGCTCGGTTTCCCGGGACGTGCAATGCCGAACGGGCTGATGCCGAATTGCACCCAGGGTTTACGCGCATGAACGCCTTCGTAAATGCGCTTGATCATTCGGTCGATGTTGTCGCGACGCCAATCCGGGCGGGACAGCCTTCCGCCCAGGGCCCGGTACATGTCGTAGGAATCGTCATCCGGGAACGCGATCTCGTCAGGCGCCTGGCCCTTGACATTCGCGCCTCGGGATAGGGATAGAAGTAATCGTCAATGTGGATACCATCGATGTCGTATCGATTGACGATGTCCATGACGACGCTGAAGGTGTAATCACGTGATTCCGGCCAGCCGGGATCGAGCCAGAGGTAGTGGCCGTATTCTTTGACGAGATCCGGCCTCGTCCGGCTGATGTGATTGACAGCGCAATCCTCCCTACTGATACCCACCTTGGCACGAAACGGATTGATCCAGGCGTGTAGCTGGATGCCGCGTTGGTGGCACTGCTCAATCCAGAACTGCAACGGGTCATAGAAGGGCTCTGGAGCCTTGCCCTGCTTCCCGGTGAGATACTCAGACCAAGGCTCGATCTTCGAATTGTACAACGCGTCGCAGCTTGTCCGGACCTGGAGAATGATCGCGTTAAGGTGAAGCGATTGCGCTGTCTGAACGATCTTGAGAATCTCTCGTTTCTGCTGCTCGGTGGTCAGGCCTGGTTTCGAGGGCCAATCGATGTTCTTTACCGTTGCCACCCAGGCGGCGCGGAATCGCACGGCGCCGGCGGCGGTTCATCCCGTTCGGCGATCTTCTTGGGGAAAATAGTGTTCATGACCGAGCATGCGCTTAACAGCGCCACCAGGCCAACTCCCGCCAGATAGCCCCATCGCCTCATAGACCCCTTCCGCCAAGCCTGCGTTTGCGATCGATCAGCGAAGGGATCTTACAATGGATTGTTGTTTGACGTATAACCCGAGCCATGAAGTCATTCCTGTTGATCGGTCTTGTGGCGATCTGCGCGTTCGCCGGAGCAGCGTGGGCGGCGGGATCCGGGAAGGTCTGCGGCACTTACACCAACATCATTGCGTTCGATGGCCAGGAAGCACTCGATCGTGCGGTAAACGCGTCTCCGTCGTTCCTTTCGGCCAAGCACAAAAAGATGATGGCGCACAGCGACGCGGCCCGGAACATCAAGGATGCCTCGGATGCCGGCTTCAATACGCTGTTCATGACGATTTACCCTATCTGGGGCCAGAAGTGGTGGGAGAATCCCGCGGAACGGAACCTGGTCAAGGATGCGCTGGTGCAGGCGCGGGAAGTTTCATGTTCATCTCGGGCTGGCGATTTTCAGCGGTAACTTCACGGATGCGTGGTCGCGCTATCCGGCGCCTGCCAGACGGTTCAGTGCGATGGGACACGCCCCAGCTCGGTCTGCTTCTATGACGATGAGTTGTGGAAGACCTACATCCAGAACGTGGTCGAACTGGCGAAGGTGGGCAAGGACGTGCCGGGGCGCTGGATGGCGTCTTTATCGACCCGGAAGGCTACGGCGGTGAGCACTATCTGTGCTTCTGCGACAACTGCGTGCGGAAGTTTGACGCGTACGAGCACGTGAACATGCCGACTGGCCTGGTCAAGCCGGACAGCTGGCTGCTGGCGCACGGCCTGTGGAAGAAATACACGCAGGACTGGCTGAGCCACGAGATTCTTCGCCATGCAACCGACATGCGCAAGGCCATCCATGGAGTTGATCCGAACCTGCAGCTTTCGTCACTCTTATGGGATGACCCAATCGCGGTTGGGGCGAACGATGCGCGGCAGGAGTTCTTCCGCTATATGGCTATGGGCCTGGGAACGCATGCCAAGCCGTCGTGGACGCTGCCGGAGCATACGTACTACTCCGATGCGGCCGACCTCGAGCGGATTATCAAGCAGATGCACAAGGACATTTCGGACATGGGGGCCGAGGGCATGATCGAAGTGCTTCCGGGGATTCGCGTGTTGCGGCGCAGCGCTGCATCACTGATCGACCGCGGCAAGGTGATCAAGTCCGCGGATGTGCCTGGCTACTGGACGTACGAGCTGGCGGATTTGGAGGGGAAAAAGCCGATCCCATTCGAGGGCGACCTGATTGAGCCCCCCGCCGATTACTGGAAGGCTTTTGCACAGATGAATCGAATGATCGGTGGTGACAACTGAACTCGCTGCGCACGACTGCGATTTATGTTGTAAGCGCCGCCTGGAGCGTAGAGCCACTGATCTCAGCGCCGCTGAAGAATCGTGGCAGAACGCTTTCCGCGATTGACAGCGGCACTCGTTCCCGCGAGAGTCACTGTCACGATCAATGAGCGCCGGGACTCCAACCACGATCCAGTCATCGTCAAGCGATCCACCGTTTGCAGTCGATTCAAGCCACAGGACAGCCGCTCCTGGCTTGATTTCCGTAGCGGTCATTCTGCTGTTCTTTGGGCTTCTGCATAACCATTTCTGGTCTCGTGGCGGCGATGGCGACGTTTACCTGGGCCTGTCCCGAAGCATTGCCCTGGGAGAAGGGTACCGCTGCAACAGCCAGCCCGTGGCGATCGTGCCGCCAGGCTGGCCGCTTCTGCTCGCCGGGGCGATGAAGATCGATCCGTCGTTTGCTTTTCTGAAGCTGATTCCGATGCTGGCGATGGCCGGTGCATTTCTCGTCTGGTATCGAATCCTTTTGTCGCCTTACTTCACCCACGATGGCGGCATCGATCGTTGTCGTCGGTGCGCTCCTGGCGCCGGTGTTGCTTCTGAGCTTCAATTTTCTCGCGGAGGGATTGTTCTGCCTCGTCAGCGCAGTTTCCGTCCTGATTGCCCTTCAGATTAACGAAGGCGGCGCGATGAGCTGGCGTTTGCCCCTCCTTCTGGCGCTTTGCGCCGGCAGTGTCAGCGTTCGCTGGGCCGGCCTGCTCTGGTGGCCTCTAGTGGCCGGGGCATTGTTGCGCGGCCACCTGCTCCCTAGCCTCAACAGAAGATGGGTCGTGGCCGTGCTTTCGCTTGTGGTCACCCTCGGCGCCTTCGTCGCCCAGCGATGCCTGCTGCGCGTCTCGCCCGATCAGATCGATCCGCGATTCAATGACACGCTGGCAATTCCCTACAACCTGTTCAACGAAGCCCCAACGATCAAAGACTACGCCGAGCGCATCCTCGCAGCCGGCGGCTGGTTGACGGGCTTGATCGTCCAACCCCTTCGCGAGGCCGGGCACAGGGGCCGGCTTCTCAGCACCATGGCCGGCACATTGCTGTTTATTCTGCTCCTTATGGCCATTGCGCGCACCGCGCTTCGACGCGATTGGCTGGTGGCCTCAGTGATCCTTTATGTTGGTTACCTGGTGATCGACTGGCCGGCGCCGGTTGGGCGGTATCTCGTGCCACTGGTTCCGCTCCTGCTCCTGGCGATTTATACGGAGGGCCGGTGGGTTGCTGACGCGCTCGACCGCCGCCTCGGCCTCCGCATCGCAGGCGCACTTGTAACGATCTCGGTCGTGGGCGTCATTGTGATGAACCTTGCCTTTGCTGGCGTCGAGATCTACATCGCCCGCTCGCGCGACTACTACGCCGTCTATCAGGCGGGTCTGAACCGTTCTCTTGTCCAGGCCGCGCACTGGTTGACGCAGCGAGGCATTAGGGATGGCGACGTCGCGCTCAACCGCGTCGATCAGAATCTCAACCGCGTCCGCTTTTCCAACGGCTGGATCATGGCCACCAACCTGCTCCTTAACCGAGGCGTGCGCAGCGTGCCTGATGAGCTGACGGGCACAGTAGATGCCGACGGGGATATCACGCCTACCGATCCCCTGGCCGTGCCGATCATCCAGTGGCTGCACGACAACAGCGTTCGCTACTATCTCTACCGTCCTCCCTCGCAAACCTTCTGGCACTTTCACCGCTGGGACATCCCCATTGGCCACGCGGTTCTCGCCGCCCGATTACGATGAGTCCTGGCGACTCTACCGAATCGAAGGACTCAACGCCGAGCGAATCATTCCTCCGCCGGTCAAAGACTGGCCCCTTGATGTGCCGGGACTTGGACGTAGCTAACACCGCTTCCCCCACCCGTCGATTCCCCTTACCGATTGGGTATCATCCTTTGTATGACCGCCGTGGCTCGGGATCCGCGCAAGGACGCGAATTACTTCGACACGAAACTTCGACACATTTCCGATGCCGACCTGCTCGCCGCCCTTGACGGCGTTTCTGATCTTCGGGCGTGGGCAATTCACTGGGAGAAGGCCCGCAGCCGCATTCTCTTCTATGATGCCGAAGAATTCTTGTCGAGCCCGCAAGAGGCAACTCGCTCATTCGAACCGCGCCGTGCCGAAGTCCTGGACAAGGCCGTGCGCGTTCTTGCCCATGACATTACCGGCTGGGGCGATGTGCGAATCGCGCACGGGCCGGTCGTCGATTTCAATGCCGACTACGGCCGGGCGGGACTATATGGGTTCAACTTCTGGGACTGGGCAAGACCGCTGGTGCAGGCATTCTTTCTGACCGAGGACCAGAAGTACCTGGCGGAGTTCGACTGCTTGTTCAACCAGTGGTACGAACAGCGCGACAACGTAATGGGGCGCATCGAGCCGCTGGACGCTATCTGGTACGAGCTGGGGCTTGGCCGGCGCAGCCGGATATTCCTGGAGTACTATGCGCTGCCTAATGAAAGGTGTTCGACCGTCACACACCGGCGCATGCTCAAGACGCTGCTCGGAGCGGCGCGATGGCTTTGCGATGAGCAGAAACTTGGAAATCGCCTGGGCAATTGGCAGATCATGGGGGCGTACGGTTTGGGACTGATCGGGCTGGCGGTCCCGAAGTTTCGTGAATCGGACGATTGGGTATCGCTTGCCGTCGACCGGCTGGCGTGGCACCTGGAGAAGGATTTCTATTCCGACGGTTGCCACTGGGAGTCGCTGCCCATCAGATTACATGCTGGTGGCCTACCGCGACATTCACAACTTGGCCACAATGCTGTCGCGCAGCGATCGCTATTGCGTCCAGGCGGAGCGTTTGGGCGAGCCGCTCAAGCGCTCGCTGGGTTTCTATCATTCGATCTTGCCGCCGGACGAAGTGATTCCCGCAATCAATGACGGTCGGCGCACGCCGATCCCAATGCGAATCGGCGCGGACATGGTGCGCTCCATCCCGAGCCGGCGGTTTCCGCTCAGCTTCCGTCGGGTTTTGCGGTGCTGTGCGCCGTGCAGCATGAGATGCTGATCAATCACGGCCCCTCCGCCGGAGGTCATACACACTTTGATGCGCTGAGCTTCGAACTTCACGCGTTCGGCCGGCCGATGGCGATCGATTCGGGTATTGGACTGACCTACGACGATCCGAATCATGCCAAGTGGTATCGGCGGGCGCGGCGCACAACATGCTTACGGTCGACGGCGCAGATCCGGATCGCAAGGTGACTGCCGGGCGGGACGTTATCTTTGTCGCGAATGACCGATTCGACTATTTCGCGGCGACTCATTCGGGATATGAAGCGTCGTATGGGATCGTGCATCGACGCCATTTTCTGTTTGTGAGATCGCACTACTTTGTGATTCACGATGCGATCTTGGGGACTAGCGAACAGCAGAAGCTCGAATGGCACCTGCACTCCCCGCTGACGTTCGAGCAGAAGGGCGGTAGCTTCGTCGCGAGCCAGCAACCGGGATTGCTTGTCCTTCCGTCGAACACGCAGTGGACGCCTTCGCAGTCAACGGCGCTGGCGGCGGTGGGCAATATCCCCAGATTTCAAAGCCTGATCGCCCCGATCAGCTGGTTGAAATTCGACGGTCTGGGCTCACAGGATCACACCACGCATTTTGCCATTCTCCTATATCCGTTTACCGGAACGCCGCCACAGGTCCAATTTCGTGCGGAGTTTTCCGGCAGTGAGGCTCGATTCTCGATCATCCGCGACGGACATAGCGATAACGTCGCAATCGATCAACATCCGGGGGCAGCGCCCAAGATTTATATAAGCGCGGAAAAACGATGAAAGCCAAAGGTTGTATTGCCATTCTCATCCTAACGGTCTTCACAACGGTTGCCGCGGGCCAGGTTTCTCCCCCCACGCAACCGCAGAATCTCTTGCCCAATCCGAGTCTGGAACAGGCGGAGATTCCCGAGCATTGGAAATCCCTCAACGTCTGGGCGGTGCACGGGTCATTTCGCCATCGACGATACGATCGCACATTCCGGAAAGCGGAGCTTTCGGATTTCCTGTCACGAGTCCACCCAATCCTGGCTTTACTCAGACCCAGTTCCTGTGGCGCCGGGCGAGACCATCGAGGCATCGGCATGGGTTCGCTATCACGATCTTCCCGCCGCCCACAAGACCAGCGAGGGGCTGGATGCCGGACTGATCCTTGTTGCCAACTTCTTCAACGGCGACGGCCGCACCGAGCAGTTCAAGGATTTCGCGCACATCAGTGGGCCCCGGGGCACGGACACCTGCGCGAGCTTAAGGGTTCAGTGGTCGTTCCTCCCAAGGCCGCCACGCTTCGCCTGCGCATCGGTTTTCGCGATGCCTGCGGCACGTGCTGGATCGACGACGTTGGGCTCCATGCGCCGAGCGATCTGGTTCTGCGCTCAGACCTTCAGCGCCCGCGGATTACGCCGGAAATGGGAGGCATTCCAATCCTCATCATCAACCGCGACCGCGAGAGGGGCCCCGCGATCGTTCGGGCACGCCTTGGTGAGAGCGAAGGCTCGACCGAGGTCAAATTGGATGGGGAACCGACCCAGACGCTCTCAATTCCATTGACGATTTCTGCACGTGGCGATCTCGCGCTTGAGATCGCGCTATTGAAATCGGAATCAGACGAAGCTGTTTTTATTGAGAATTCTCGCGTGCTCGTTCCACCGGCAATGGTTCTCTCGCCGGCAATTCCCACACATTGGGCCGTGGAAGACGGGCCGCCTCGCGTTGAAGCGGATGTCGATCTTGCCATGTCCCGCGCTCAGCGGACGAATTCCATTCTCCACGTTGATCTGGTCGATGAAGACGGCAAAGTGCTCACCAGCCAGACGAGCAGCGATGACAACCCAATCGAGAACGGCTTCAATCGCTTCTACCTGCCTCGCCCGCAATTCCGTTGGGCAATTACAAGTTGGTTGCTCGACTTCTTCCGAAAAACGCCGTGGAGCAAACAGCGACGATCAGAGCCGAGCAGCCATTCGTCGTGATTCGGCGCGCAATGTCTCGCGTGACCGTGAATTCAAATGGTTATCTCGTTTATCGAGGTAAACCTATTTTCCCCCTGGGCATCTTCAACGGCCCGGCGAAGGTCAGGCAGATGGGCGAGGCCGGTTTCACTGTCAATCACGCGTACAATGCCTGCAACGTCGCGCCCGGCGAGCGGCCCGACGACGAAGCCGCCAAGCAATTCCTCGATGACACGGAAAAGAACGGGATGATGGCGCTGTTCCTCATCCCCCGTGGCTTGGCATTCTCGGGCGACTGGGAAGGTTTTCGCCGCCGCATCCGAATGTTTAAGAACCACCCGGCTCTCCTGGCGTGGGACGAAGAAGAGGGCCTGGCTCGTGGCGACATGGACATGAAGGCCCTGGCGACCATGCGCGAGATTCTTCGCGAAGAAGATCCGAATCATCCTTTCATGGTCGGCGATTCACGGGATGTAATTACCCAAGTCAAAAACCGCTCCAACTTCTTCCCGCTACGGTATATGGATCTGGGGATGTGGTGGTGGTATCCGATCCCCGCCGGCGCTTCGCGCGAGAACATGCTGGAGGGGGATGAGTTTACCTGTGCGAGGGAACTGACGCCGCCAAGCTTTCTGACACTTCGGAACACGAACAAGCCGCTGTGGGTCGGCGTACAGGCATACAAGAAGCCCAACGAAACCGGCCGATATCCCACGCCCGACGAGTACCGCGCTCAGGCCTATCTCTCGATCATTTACGGCGCCAAGGGTCTGATGTGGTATGGCGGCTCCGTCGAGGATGGCATCTTTCTCGATCCTAAGGCCGGGCACTGGGATTACTTGAAGAAGCTCGTCCGCGAGTTGCACGGCCGGGCGGAACGTCTTCATGTCGCCGTCTGACCCGCCGCCGCCGATCACGCCCGCAGACGCACCCGTGTCGGCGGCCGTCAAGCACACCAGTGACCAGCGCGTCCTGCTCTCTGTGAATCGCAGCACAAAAGAAATCGACGCCACGATCAAAACCTCGGACGGCCGGGAAATCCGGCACCACTTCAAGCCGTATGAAACCTACGTTGAATCCTGGCCCGCAGAATAGTGCCGCTTACTTCGCCTTCCGCCGCCGACGAAGCTCTGCATCGATGAACGGGTCCAGTTCCCCTCGGTCCAGCACCGACTCCACATCGTGCGTCTCGACGTTCGTACGATGATCCTTCACTCGCCGGTCATCCAGCACATACGAGCGGATCTGGTTGCCCCAGGCGATCTGGCCCTTCTCGCCGACGAGCTTCTTCATTTCCTCATCGCGCTTGGCCTGCTCGAGCAGTTCCAGCTTGCCCTGGAGGATCGACATCGCCAGGCGCTTGTTCTGCTGCTGCGAGCGCTCGACGGAGCAGGTGACGGTGATGCCGGTGGGCTTGTGCGTGATGCGCACGGCCGATGCGACTTTGTTGACGTTCTGTCCGCCGGGACCGCTGGCGCGGACGAAGGCGACGATATCCAGATCCGTTTCCGGAATCTCTACCTCTTCATTCGATTCGTCGAATTCCGGCGTAACGTCCAGCGATGCGAACGACGTCTGGCGCTTTCCCTGCGCATTGAACGGACTGGGACGCACCAGCCGATGCACGCCCGCCTCGGCCCGCATGTAACCAAATGCGTATTCACCCGTGACCAAGAAGGTCGCCGATTTAATCCCCGCCTGCTCGCCATACTGGCGATCAACTTCCGAGACATCCCCACCCGCGCTTCTCCCAGAAGTACAGGTACATCCGCGCCAGCATCTCCGCCCAGTCCTGCGCTTCGGTTCCGCCTGCGCCGGCCTGGATGGTCACGAAGCAGTTGAGTGGATCGTTGCGGTCCGAAAGCAGCGACTGAAGCTCGACCTTCCCAGCCTTGGCTTCGAGTTGCGACAGAGTCTGGTCGGCTTCCTGCAGCGTTTCCCCATCACCGGCCTCTTCGCCCAGCTCGTAAAGCGTGCGCAGGTCGTCGATCTCGCGCAGGATCTCCTGCACCGGCTCGATTTGCGCCTTTGATGACCTTCAGCTCCGCGATGACAGGCTTCGCCGCCTCCTGGTTATTCCAGAAGTCGCTGGCGGCCATCTTGTCTTCCAGTTCCTTTCGGCGGGCGAGCTTGGTCGGCAAGTCAAAGAGAGTCCCGGATGGCGATCATCCGGGCCGAAAGGTCTTCGATCGACTGGCGAGGTTTTCGTGCAGTACAGGCATAAGTCGCGGAATGATAGGAGATCGACGGCCATCAGGAAAGGGCAGCTTGTTACTCGACTGGCAGGATCTTGACGCGTCCCGATCAGAGGGCAAGATGAAATCTCCGCTCTGCGCATGCGCAGTGACTGATCGCGTATTTCTCTACAGCAGCGTTGGGGTGACGAAGAAATACAGGTCCGTCATCTGTTTCTGTGTGCGGTGATTCTTAAAGAGCCAGCCGAATCCGGGGATGTCGCCAAGACCCGGGATCTTGCTCTCCTGGGTCGTCGTACGGATCATGCGCAGCCCGCCAAAAACCAGTGTGCTGCCGTTCTGCAGCGTTACGCTCGTCTCCGCCTCGCGTGATTCGATGATCGGGTTGATCAGGAGCTTGTTGCTGGCCGAGTCCGTCTGGAGCGACGGCAGGGGGGCAAACCCCTGAACCGCCGATACGACCGAAACCGCGTGAAGCTTCACCGTGTTCGGTCCCATCGCTTCCGGCGTAATGTACAGCTGTACGCCGACCGGTTTATACGTGGTGCTGGTGGTTTCGGCATTGTTGAGGATAGAAACCGACTGAATCGGCAATTCCTGTCCGGCGAGCATGTAGCCCGTCTGGCCCGCTGCCACGGTCATCCGTGGCGATGCCACCACGTTGATCAATCCCGACTCGGCCATCAACTGAAACGTTGTATCCAGCGAAACCCCCGACTGCCCGAACACTTGCATCAGCGCCAGCACTGATCCGTCACCGGAAGCCGCGCTCGACACGCCTCGCACGGCATCGAGAAAGCTTCGCGTGCTGAACGATGAAATCGCGTTCTGGCTCCCGTCCGACGCCAGGTGCTGCAACATCAGTTGGCAGCCATACTGGAAGTCGAAGTCGTGGCTGACCTCAAACATTTTCGCCGTGATCTCGACCTGCCGCGGCGCGACATCGATTTTTGACAGCATGTCGAGGACGGAGTCCTTCATCGACTTGTTGCAGGTGATGATCAGAATGTTTTCGTCCGGGAGCGGCACCACGGTGCTGGCATCGCCAAGGTCCGTCACGATGCCGCCACCAGTGCCGTTAGATCCGCGGGTTTCTGCGCGAATATTTCGCCGCGAGGTCCCGCTGTCCACGGTGGTCTGTACGCTGGTCCCTCCATAATGCCGAAGGTGGTAGATCATGCGGATCTTGCCATCCGGAAGGTCAATGACCGGCACATCCCGAACCGGTTCGTTTGTGGGGACGCGAGGCGCGATCCACACCGCCGATGCTGCCGCACGCGTCGCTGGGGCCGTGGTCGCATGGTCCCGGTGAACCGCCGCCTTGCGCGCCGCCAGCTGTTCCCAGATTGGCTTTGGTCCGAGCTGCTCCAACACTCTCCAGTCCGCCTCGTCGAGCTGCCGATCGGCGCGTTTCAGCGCCACCTCGTCTGCGCCGGATTGCCGGAGATCACGATTTGATGGGTTTCATCTTTCGTCTCGGTAAGCTTGTGGTTCTCCTGTACCTTGTCCTGCGCACGCCCCCGTCAGCAGCATGGCGGCAACCAGAACGCCCCGCGCAACCCGCTTTCCCCACGCCGATGCCACACGCTCGGTTGATTCTTCGCACGAAGTGATATCCAACTCCGACATAACAACTCCGCATCGCTCAGGCGAGGGCAAGCGCAAAAGTCACGTCGCGCCGGTCTGTTGCACGTGTGAATTTCAATCACCCACTGCCCGCCAATAACTACAACGACAATGGCAGGAGCGTTGACGAAATTCGCTCGCCCGTCGCTGTTCATCGGCGGAAATTCACGCCCTGCTGCAGATGCTTGTGCAATCCCGCAGGAAAATTCCTTTGTTGCGATTAATCCGAGAAATCAGGTCGTAATCTTCAACGCGAATGCGGTCGCGCGACTATGAGCGAATTGGCGCTGAGATCAGCGAAACGGCGATTGGCGGTGCGCCACCGGTGACTGAACTGGCGGCACCTGCGCCGCTGTCGCAGGTGGTGGTACCCAGCCCGATAATTTCATTTGCGCCGCCTCCTCATAGAGCTTGATCATCTCAGGCATTACCGCATCCAGCGAGTAGCGCTCGACGATTATCCGCTCCGCCGCCCTCCCCAGTGCCCGGGCGCTGGCAAGATCTTTCAATGCATCGATTGCCTGATCTGCAAAATCCTCAGGACTGAAAAAATCGGCCAATAACCCGTTTTCCCCGTGCCGGATCATCTCTTTCACCGGCGATGTCGCGCTTGCCAATACCGTCGCCCCGCAGCTGAGGGCATCCATCATGCTCCACGACAGTACGAACGGCACGGTCAGGTAGATGTGCAGATCCGTTGCAGCCAGCAGCCTGCCCAGCTGCGCCGCGTCCATTCCGGGGATAAAGACGAACTTCGACAGGTCATATGACTGCTGCGCCAGCGTCCATTCGCGAAAGCTTTTGTACGGCTTGATGTGTTCCTCATCCCCTCCATAGCTCATTTTGTCCGAGCCCACCACAAAAAAGACAACGTCCGGATAACGTTCGGCAATGATTTTCGCCGCCCGCATGAAGATGTCGAATCCCCGCATGGACTCGAATCCGCGGCTCACGTAAGTCACAATCCGTGTACTTGGCGGTACCGTCACGCCCGCGATTTTGCGGTCTGACCTTTCCGACGGCGCGGGACGCAGCGTCTCCTCGTAGCCGTGGTAAATCGTTCGATCGACGCCGTCGAAAATGCATCGCAATTTGGGCTTGTACTCATCCGGAAATCGCGAGCGCTGGAACTGCGTCGGCGTATACGCCATCTGGCAGTTGTCCAGGTCTAGCAGGATCATCGCATTCCGGCAGCGGGAGCGCAGATACTTCATCTCGCCCACGCTCCAGCCAAGATCGCGCCGGAAATCCATATCGCTGTCAGAATCGTGTGCCCGGTAGAAATACTCGAAGAAATTGAGAATCGGCACCGTCGGATACAGTTCCCGAAGGAACAGCGTCGAGCCGAACCCGCTGTGCCCGACGATCAGATCCGGCTTGAGTTCCGGCTGCGCCTCGAGTGCGCGGTACACCGCATCGCAATGCCATACCGTGTTCTCGAAGGTGCGCGAGCAGAAATGGTTCTGAATCGTGGCCCCGCCAGTCGTCTTATATTGGATTTTATTGATCCCGGCGGTCACGCCCGTCGGCGTCTGGCTGACGAAACTGCACTGCCAGCCGGGCTGCGCCGCCAAATACCTGGCGATGTGCCCGAACTGCGCCGGGAAATTCTGGTGAACGTAGAGAACGTGCATGGGGCAGTCGTGTTGCGGAACGAATTATCGGCCGCAGTCTCATCATCGGCACGTCGGGGCGGCCGATAAGAGCATGATTTTCCGGATTCTTACATCCGATCGGCAAAATCTTCGCATTACTCCTCAAGCGTGCGCATGGCCATCCGATATAGCAAGTGTGAACGGTACAGAACGCTCACGCCGCTTTGGAGCATCTTCCCGGCATGAGAGGAACAAACGGAGAAAATGCCATGAGTGCCACGAAGGTCAAAGACGTGCTCACGACCGGCGAGGTCGCCAAGATCTGCAACGTCGCGCCTCGAACGGTCAGCAAGTGGTTCGACAGCGGTGCGCTACACGGGTATCGCATTCCCGGCTCCAAGGACCGGCGGATCCCCCTCAACCAGCTCATTCGCTTCATGAAGCAGCATGGAATGCCGCTCAACGGCCTGATGACCGGACAGACGCGCATCCTGATTGTCGATGATGAGCAGGACATCGTCGAGGTTCTCGAAAAGATCCTCGAAGATGAGGCCAAGTACGAGGTTGAAGTCTCCAAGGGCGGCTTCGAGGCTGGCATCAGCGCCGAAAAAGTCCGCCCCCACGTGATCCTCCTCGACATGCATCTGGCCACTATTGATGCCCGCGAGGTGCTGAAGCTGGTGAAGAATTCGCCTGATCTTCAGCTCACCAAGGTCATCGCCATGAGCGGCAAGATGAGCGACGAGGAATTCAAGGGCCTGCTCAGCCAGGGCTTTGACGGTTATCTCAAGAAGCCGTTCCACGTCCGTCAGGTCATCGAGTCGATCGAAGACGCGATGGCTGTGGTTTACTAGATCGATTCAGCCAGGCCTCATGAGGCAACTGGCGCGGAGTTTCCGCGCCAGTTGTTCTGCGCAGTCTTTTCCATTCGCGCAAGCCGTGCAAAGCGATAGACTTTCATCCGCGATGGCTCTCTCCCATGCGCTTCCTCCAAGTCCTCAAATCCTCACCATCAATGGCGGATCCTCCAGCGTCAAATTCGCGCTCTTCGCTGCGGAAAAATCACCCGCGTGCGTGATCTCAGGCCAGATCGAGCGCATTGGGCAGCCTCACACGCAGCTGACTGCTTCGGACGGCTCGGGAAATCCGCTCGACCAGCGCGATCGAAGCCGCCGATCATCGCAAAGCGGCAGAGTACCTAATCGAGTGGCTCAAGCAGCACGTTGGCTTTGACCGAATCACCGCGGTCGGTCACCGCGTGGTGCACGGCGGCGTCCAGCTTGTCCAGCACCAGCTTGTCACCGATGAGCTCATCGCGGAACTGAGGCACACGCAACCCCTCGACCTTGCCCACCTTCCGCGCGAGATCGCGCTCATCGAAGCCTTCCGTGAGCGCTTTGGCCGCTTGCCGCAAATTGCGTGTTTCGACACGGCCTTTCACCGCGATCTGCCGCGGGTTGCGCGGTTGCTGCCGATTCCCCGTCGCTACGACGCCGCCGGCGTGCGCCGCTTGGGCTTCCACGGCCTCTCCTTTGCCTACCTGATGAGCGACCTCGAACGCGTCGCCGGCCCAACCGCTACCCACGGCCGGGTCATCCTGGCCCACCTCGGCTCCGGTGCGAGCATGGCCGCGGTCAGCGACCGCAAACCCATCGACACGTCCATGGCCTTTACGCCTACAGCCGGTCTGGTCATGGGTACGCGCCCCGGCGATCTCGATCCCGGCCTGCTCGTCTACATGATGCGAGTCGAGAAAAAGACTCCCCAGGAGATGGACGAATTCATCAGTCGCCAGTGCGGCCTGCTCGGCGTGTCGGAAACCGGCTATGACATGCGCGACCTCATCGCTCGGCGCGATGCCGACGTGCGCGCCGCCGAAGCCGTCGAGCTCTTCTGTTACCAGGCGAAGAAATTCATCGGCGCCTACGCCGCAGCTCTGGGCGGCCTCGACACCCTCGTCTTCTCCGCCGGCATCGGCGAGCATTCTCCTGAAGTTCGCGGCCAGATCTGCGATCAATTGGATTTTCTTGGAATTCATCTCGACGCCGCCGCCAACGTGCGCAATGATGCCGTGATCTCGGCAACGAATTCCCGTGTCTGCGTCCGCGTCATCCCGACGGACGAACAGATCATGATCGCCCGGGCGGTCTGCCGGATTGCTGGCGCGTGCTGAAGAAGTGAAGGAGACAACATGCCAACCCGTACCCATCCCCGAACCCGGACCCGATCCCGTGCAAGTCACATCTCCGGCAATGGCCGCAAGACCCAATCGCGCGAACCCCTCTCCCGAGACGAGTTTGCGGCGCATGGACGCCTACTGGCGCGCCGCCAACTACCTCTCCGTCGGCCAGATCTACCTGCTCGACAATCCCCTGCTCCGCGAGCCCCTGAAGCTCAAACACATCAAGCCGCGCCTGCTCGGCCACTGGGGTACCACGCCTGGGCAGAACTTCGTCTATGTCCACCTCAACCGCGTCATCAAGAAGTACGACCTCGACATGATCTACATCTCCGGCCCCGGGCATGGCGGGCCGGCGCTGGTCGCTAACACCTACCTCGAAGGAACCTACAGCGAGATATACCCCGCGATCACCCGCGACGAGCGCGGCGTGAAGAGGCTCTTCAAGCAGTTCTCCTTCCCCGGCGGGATCCCCAGCCACGTCGCCCCCGAAACCCCAGGGTCCATTCATGAAGGCGGCGAACTCGGCTACTCCCTCAGTCACGCCTTCGGCGCCGCCTTCGACAATCCGGGCCTGGTCGTCGCCTGCGTCATCGGCGACGGTGAATCCGAAACCGGTCCGCTCGCCACCGCCTGGCATTCCAACAAGTTCCTCAACCCCATCACCGACGGCGCGGTGCTCCCCATCCTGCACCTCAACGGCTACAAGATCGCCAACCCGACCGATCCTTGCTCGCATCCCCAAGAGCGAGCTGGAAGAACTCCTCCGCGGTTACGGCTGGGATCCCCACTTCGTCGAGGGCGACGATCCCGCCAGGATGCACCCGCTCATGGCGGCCACGCTCGACCGCGTTATCGACCAGATCCACAAAATCCAGCACGAAGCCCGAACCCGCGGCAAAACCGACCGCCCCCGCTGGCCCATGATCGTGCTCAATTCCCCCAAGGGGTGGACCGGCCCCAAGGTCGTCGATGGTAAGCCTGTCGAAGGGACCTTCCGCGCCCACCAGGTGCCGTTGTCGGAACCCGCCAGCAACAAGAGCCACCTCCGCCAACTCGAGCAATGGCTCAAGAGCTATCGGCCCCGAGGAGCTGTTCGATGAGAACGGCGCCCTTAAGCCGGAACTGGCCGAGCTCGCGCCAAAGGGCGATCGTCGCATGGGCGCCAACCCGCACGCCAACGGCGGTCTGTTCCTTCGCGACCTCCGCATCCCCGACTTCTGCGACTACGCCGTCAAAGTCCCCAAACCAGGCGCTGTCGATGCCGAGGACACCCGCACCCTCGGCCGATTCCTCCGCGACATCATCCGCCTCAACGAAGACCAGAAGAACTTCCGCATCTTCGGCCCCGACGAAACCATTTCCAACCGCCTCACGGCTGTCTTCGAAGCCACGCAGCGCCAATGGGACGCCGAGACAATTAAGGGCGACGAATTCCTCGCCCCCCAGGGCTGGGTCATGGAGGTCCTCAGCGAGCACCAGTGTGAAGGCTGGCTTGAAGGCTATCTCCTGACCGGCCGCCATGGCCTGTTCAACTGCTACGAAGCCTTCACCCACATCGTCGATTCCATGTTCAACCAGCACGCCAAGTGGCTTAAGGTCACTCTCGACCTGCCCTGGCGCCGGAAGATCGCCTCGCTCAACTACCTCCTCTCCAGCCACGTCTGGCGGCAGGATCACAACGGCTTCACCCACCAGGATCCCGGCTTCATCGACCTGGTCATGAACAAGAAAGCGGAGGTGGTGCGCGTCTATCTGCCGCCGGACGCGAACTGTCTCCTGAGCGTCATGGACCACTGCCTCCGCAGCCGCCATTACGTCAACGTCGTGGTCGCCGGCAAGCATCCCGCCCCGCAGTGGCTGAACATGGACGAAGCCGTCAAGCACTGCACCGCCGGCATCGGCATCTGGGAATGGGCCAGCAACGATAAGGGGGCTGAGCCGGACGTCGTCATGGCGGCTGCCGGCGACGTCCCGACCCTCGAAATCCTCGCGGCCATCTCCATCCTCCGCCAGCGCCTGCCGGAGCTGAAGATCCGCATGATCAACGTCGTGGACCTGATGAAGCTCCAGCCCGCCAGCGAGCATCCCCACGGCCTGGCCGACAAGGATTTCGACGCGCTCTTCACGAAAGACAAGCCCGATCATCTTCGCCTACCACGGCTACCCCTGGCTGATCCACCGCCTGACCTACCGCCACACCAACCACCACAATCTCCACGTTCGCGGCTACAAGGAGGAAGGCACCATCACTACCCCCTTCGACATGGCCGTCCTCAACGACCTCGACCGCTATCACCTTGCCATGGACGTGGTCGATCGCCTCCCGCAGCTCGGCTCCCGCGCCGCGTATCTGAAGCAGGAGCTGCGCAACAAGCTGATCGATCATCGCGAGTATATCGAGCGCCACGGCCAGGACATGCCGGAGGTCGCCAACTGGCACTGGAACCCCCGTTCCTGAGCCCGGCGCTGGACGGGCGGGTCTAAGGCGAATTGCACCTGAACCTCGGCGCTGCTCGAGATGGGACGGTCGGTATGGCGAGTGGCCCGCCTGCCTGCCGCGGCGCACTGTTCGGAAATGTGCTCTGGCAGGCAACGCCTGCCACGGAACGCGGACGATTGTGCTGGGAATGTGCAAACCGTTCTTCTGGTGGGGGTTTTCTGTGGGGCGGGCAGCCAGACGGGAGTGAGTGCCGCGACAGTGGCGGATTCCGGTAGGCGGGGTTCTCGGTTTTCGTTCGGCTCCGGATTTGCGCAGCCTGTGGGACGGGAGGGGCGTGGGGCACTTTTGGGGGTAAGTGATATGGGCACGGGAAATATGACGCGGGCGAAAGTTTGCGGTTGCATAGCCTCGGAGTCCGAGGTATACATACATCGGAATCCGAGGTGAAGGCATGGCTGAGATTTCGCAGGAGCTGGTGAAGGGGACGGTGCTGCCGGTGGTGCTCTCTTTGCTGAAGGACGGGCCGCGGTACGGGTATGAGATGGTTCAGCTCGTCAACGCGCGGACGAACGGCGTGCTGAGCTGGAGCGAGGGGACGCTCTATCCGGTGCTGCACCGGCTGGAGGCCGACGGGCTGGTGTCGGCCGAGTGGCGCCAGACGCAGGGGAGGCGGAGGCGGTATTACAGCCTGACACGCGGGGGAAGGCGGGAACTGGAGAAGCGATCGGCCCAGTGGAAGACGTTCCGCTCGGCGATCGGGGAGTTTCTCGGTCGAGCGATGGAATCCTGATGCGTGAATTGGGGTGAATGACATGACCACTGATGCAGCGGAATTTGATGCGGGCGATTACGGCGATCCGGTGGAGCGGTGGCTGGACGAGGTGACCGAACGGCTGCGGGTGGATCCGGAGATCCGGCTGGAAGTGCGGCAGGAGCTGCGGTCGCATTTCGATGATGCGGTGAACGAGCTGCTGCGGGCGGGGCGAAGTGGCGAGGAGGCGCGGGAGGAAGCGCTCGAGGCGCTGGGGGATTCGAAGGTATTGGGCAAGCAACTTTTCCGGGCGAACCGGGGGCGGATGAAGTGGCGGGCGATCTGGATGTGGGGGGCGGGGACGGTGCTGCCGGTTGCGGCGGGAGTGTTGATCGTGGTGCTGGCGATGAGCGCGTTGAGACGCAGTTGCTATGGAGCGCGGTGCTGGGGCCGATGTGGTCGGCGCCGGTGTCGAGTATCTGGCCGCTGGTTTCGGAGGACTATCGGGGAAAAGCCATCGCCAGTGCGCCGGCGGACGTGAAGCTGCTGTTTAAGCAGGACTCCGCCTCGGACAGGCGGGCGCTTGCCCGGCGGTATCTTGATCTGCATCCGGACGATCCGACGGCTTATTTCAATTATGCGCAGGTGGTGATGATGTCGGCCGAAGGCGAGGGTGGATGGGACGGCACGCCGGCGAGTGTGGATGAGGCGCTGGCGGCGCTGGCGGGCGGGGAAAAGCTCGATCCCTGCAATGCGTATTACCCGCTGATGGAGTCGGCACTGCTGCTTGAGCCCGGGGTCAGTGTGGAGTGGCCCACTACTATGCCTATAGACGAATTGGCGTTGCCGCCGACGATCAAGGTCAAGAACGAGAAGGACCTTCAGGCGGGCTTGGCGGCGTTCCGGCGGGCGGCAGCGCTGCCGATGTTCCATGCATACTGGCCTGAGCTGCTGTCGCGCAAGCTTGCGGTTGTGCCGGATGCGAGTCTTGCGGACATCGGCTTTCGTCTGCGGGAAGAAATGGCCGTTCCGTTGCCGTATTTGAACCGTGTTCTCGAAGCATCGAATCGGGTCTCGGCATATGCGGTGGCGCAGGACAGGCCGGAGTTGGCGGGCGATCTTCATCGGATGAGTGCGAAGCTCGCGAAGGACAGCCGGATGAACGTTGAGTTGCAGGTGGCGCTGTCGATGAATCAAATTGCGAACCTGACGGACTATCTCATTGCGAAGGCCAATCGCGACGAGGCGGCGGCCGCGGCGGCGCGGGCAAGATTCACGCATTGGCACGAGGAGTGGAAGAAGCTGGATAGCGGTGAGAAGGTGAAGCGGGTCGAGCAACAGAAGGAGCGGGCGGGTTTCATCTTCAGCGCGCTGCTTCAGGCTCCGGGCGGGTATCGCAAAGATGTAGGCGTGATCACGGGGATGGCGCAGCGCGGAATATGACGTCGCCGATGCGGCGATGCTGGCGATCATTGCGTTCGGTTTGGCGGGGCTGGCGTTGCTGTATGGCATTTCGGGGCTGATGGAGCGGCGGAAGGCCGGGGAGCGGCGGAGGCTGGCGCTGGTGCTATCGGCAGGGGCGATCGGGAGGGTCCTGCTGCTGGCTGTGATCCTGCCGGTGGCGGCGTTCTGGATCTATGCGCGGTGGACACCTCTGGGCGGGAGGGCGTACGGGTTCAATGCGATCTGGCTGCGTGTGCTGGTGCAGTATGCGATTCTGCTGGGTGCGATCGTGATCCTGGTGGAGGTACTGACGGCTCGGGCGATTCGGCGGCGGGCGGGGGAGCTGGGGATTGCGCTTGCGGCGCGAAAGGCCCGGATGCGGTGGCTGCTGGCAGGGGCGGTGGTGTTTACGTTCGCGTGCATGGTGGGGGCGGTGTTGCTGACGCCGATGGTGCATAGCACCTGGCCGCAGGCGGGGCTGATGATTCTGGCGTTTGTGCCGTATGTTCTGGTGCGCATGGTGCAGGATACGCGGCGGCGGGGCGGGGGTGATGCCTATGGGGGAATGGTGGCGCGGTCGATGTTTGTGCCGATGGTGGTGGCGGCGGTGGCGGTGGCGCTTCTGGGGCTGCCGCTGAAGCTGGCGGAGGCGCACGATGTGCGGCAGGTGGTTCGCGGGGATCAGACGATTCTGGTCGGGCATGAGGTGGATCGGACGCCGTATGCACAGTTGCGGGGGGAGTTGGTGAAGAGTGTGCGGGGGTCGTGAGGAGGACGCGCGCCGTGACGGGGGCGGGGATCCAATTGCCGATGGGGTCGTGGACGGATGCTACGACGCGGCGGAAGAAGCGCGGCGCTTCCTGGGCTTCCTGCGTGAATTCGGCGTTTCAGAAGTGGTGGTTTCTGGTGGAGGCGGGGGGGCGGTTGCGTCTGTGCTATCGCCTGGGAGGGCCGCACGATTGCAAGCGACCTGCGACGACACCAGCCAGAGCGCAAAGGCGATGGAGAGGAGATCGAACAGGATGGCGGCAAGTGAGCGCAGCCAGTGGGAGCCGAGATCGGGGATGCGACCGATGATGGCCGCGATGGTGATCAGGAGCCAGGCGAGGGCGGTGTAGTCACTCAACGCAATGGCCAGCCGGCTGATCGAATAAGCGCCGCGGAAAAGATTCCCTTATTCTGAGGCGGCTCGGGCGTGTCGAAGCGCACGCCGATGGAGGCCGACTCCTCGCCAAGGGCCCTGGTCTCCCAGATTTCCTGCCAGTATTTGCTGCCCCGATTGGCCAGCGTCCAGATGACGGAGGCCACGAGTCCAAATCCCGCAACGAGGGCGGCGAGATTGGGGTGGTTGTCGATCAGGGCGGCGAAGGCGGCAAAAGCAGCTGCGCTCAAGCCCAGGAAGTAGAGAGCACGCCTCCAGAACATGCGGATTTCGAACTGCCGCGCTGCGATTGCGAGATCCAGGCGCTTGAGGGCGGCGGCGTCGGAGCCGTGGAATCCATCGTCGTGTTGGGAGCGGTCTGACGACATGCACGGGTAGTGAAACATTTTCAGGCGCCAGATGCAAATCAAATATTCGGAAAATTGCTGCCAATCGCCGGCGGATCGGGTGGGGTGGGGCGGGAATCTTCCGCGATATGCGCTGGATGGTCTGGAGCGCGGAGATTATCTGGAGTGGGTGAAGGGATGGATGCCGTCCGATGCGACGTTGCCGTGTCGGCGAGCAGGGCGACTACCCAGGCGAAGCGCGGCAAAGATCGTCCGGTGTCTCAGCCGCATGACGGACCAACATTCACTGGCCGGGGCCAACGACCAGCGTTCGAGTCACAAGAACCATTATGGCCCCGGTCCAGTGCAGAGAACCCATGCAATCCCGCCGCCGATCCGCGACGATCGGCGGCGTCCCTTACCACAGGAGGATTGCATGGGATATGCGACGATTCTCGGCCTGGACCTCGGCAAGTTCAAGAGCGTGTGCTGCGTGATGGACCCCCTTAGCGACCCCCACGCGTTTGAGACGCTGGCGAGCACGCCGGGGATGTTTGCAGATCTGCTTACACGGCACGCCGCGGTACACACGCCAGCCACCCACCGCATCACGGGCCGGCAGAGCGATCAGCCAAACCGAACGCCCCCGCCCGCTTCCCGGCGGCGTCGCGGAAGGGCCTGCGCCCAAAAGCCCCTTGGCCGAAAGCGGGATTCATGGTTGCGTGGTTATTTCGAGCCGCCGGGCCGCCGGATGCGATCCAGTTTCTTCTGGACTCGATCGAAGTATTCACTGCCCTGCGGGAACAGCGCACGTAGTCCTTCGCCATGTTCGGCCCACACGCATTCAAGTGCGAGTTCGGCCATTAAATTCAAATAATTGTCAAACTGCGTACGCCGCCCGCACTCGTACTCGTGGAACCTCGTGCGCGGAGCCACGGCGAACTCGCCGAAGTTATCATTGTCCGCGAGAATCCATTCGCCACGGTAGCTCATGAACCAATGGATTTGAGCGGCCCGGCGAACGACTTCGGCGACGATTAGGACAGCGCCATCCGTCCCGCACTCGGGGAACTTCAGCCCCTCGTATTCCATGTAGTCGATCGTGTTGACGTCGTTCAGAGTGAAATCGAACGCCGCCGGCCACGGTGCGTTCTTGACCCGTGCCCACTGCTCACGGAACTGCGACGCAGCCCGCTCGATCGCGGCAAGCTCTTCGGCGGGCATTGGGAAAATGCTGTCACGCATTGGGCTCGAAATAACGTAATGCCGATCAACGGCCGGAGCCCCGCTCCGGCAGCACCCGGACGACAGCAACTATACCCGCGGCTCCGGGCCGTTGCATTCGCGGGTTATGTCGCTCGCCGCCTGGCCGCTTGCTCGTACACTTCGACGACCTTGCGACAGAGGCGCCTCTGCGCTTTTCAACTTCAATTTCCGAGTGAATTGGCGAAGCGCAGAGGAGGACTTTTCCTCCCCAACGCGTTCGTCAACGTAGTTCACAATCTCGTCGAATGTCTCTCGGCATGCCGACGGGACCTGATTCCGGTCAGCATAAAGCAGGCAGAACAAAGCGCTACGAAGTCGCGATCGCAGGTCCTTGTTGCTGGTCGCGAGCGCTTCAAGCGCCGGTTTGGCGCAGGCATCGAAAGCTGGCTTCGTGCGCCGGTGCGCCCAGGCATCGAAGTCAAACTCCTTCTCCTCGTCAGTGGCTTCCTCGAGCGACATAACGAATAGGACTTTATGCGGAGTGCGCCGCAAGGCGAGCGTTTGGCCAGGCGGTCGGTCGCACGCCTCATCAAGTCGGTTGAACTGAACCGGCCGCCGCTATGGGGATTGTATCATCATCCATCTTCGAGGTGCGCTGCGATTTGACCTGACCAGGCGGTTGTCCTGATCTGGCCTGCGCTCGTGGGTTCGCCCGACGAGGGCGGGCCGCGGCCGGGAGAACCCCGTTTGCGACCGTAGGCGCAAGAGGAGATTGCCGCCGCGACGGCGGGGACTGCCTTGGCGAAGACGAGCAGGCGTGCACGCTGCATCAGGAGCTGTCCAGGCGCAGGATAATCGCGGCCAGTTGCTGCGGCGAGAGACGCGGCCTGCCGCTCCGCGGCGGCGTCGCAGAAGGGCCCGCGCCCGAAAAGCCCCTTGGCCGAAAGCGGGATTCACAGTTTTGGTTAGTCGGTGCCGTCGGGGGGCGTCGGTTCCTGCCCTTTCAGTTTCAGCAACTTGTACTTTCGCTCGGCCACATACCACATCGCTGATCCCCAAATCGCGCCACCGATTAGCGCGAGCGGAATCGCAATCGCATAGGCATGACCTACGCGATTGAGCTGCCCCGTCGCGGCGGTGAACGCCAGCGGAAAAAACAGTCCGAACAATCCTCCCCAAGCAACAACGCCGTAGAGGAGGACGAACGCAACGGCGCCTGCGCGTGCGGATGCGTTCCCATTTCTCTAGTTGCTCCCGTCTCGTAGGCATTTGGCACCGACTAACGGACCGACGTTATCCGCGCTTGCGGACGGCCTTCTTCCGCGACTTCGCCCGGTCGGCTTTCTTCACGTCGAGCACCTTCACCTGGATCACGTCGCCCAGCTTGAGCGGCGCAATTGACTTCCACCGCACATGCACGTCCGTCTCCGGATCGGGCCTCGCCGTGAGCCCGCCAACGGAGTAGTGAACTTCGCCATGCGTGTCATCTGCCCGCGCTGGAACGGTCTTCGGGCCGAGTTTTCCGCTCGCGGTGATGATCGTATTGAGCACGGCGAGATCGTCTGCACCAGCGATGCAGATGCGCTTGCCGTTGAGTCTGACCTCGAACGCAATCATGCGTGGGTAATTTGTGAATCAACCGACCCGTCACGCAACAGAGCATGCCGGCGTCAGGCGGCATTTTAGCCACGGAACCCGCGCGGCAAAAGGTTTTGCGGTGTCTCGGCTCCCGTTGTGATCGGGTGCGAAAAGGCAATGCGCATCGGCTCGCCGGCATGATATTCTGCGCCAGGCACCCGCTGCCGCCGTGCCAAACGGCCCCGGCGCAGCCAAAAATCCCCGGCTGCGGGACGAGCACCGGCGGGGCGCAAAAAGATCGCCCCGCAACCGGCGCAAACGATCGTCCGGGGATGCCGCTCGGGGCGGGCCGGAGTCCATTCTCGCCGCATTGGCACCTGGCCTCACGCTATAGGGAACGGGTTCAGGTCCGGGAGTTCCCAAGGCCCCCCAGCATGCCTTCTCCTTGTGCCTTGTCGGCCATTTTGTCGCGGTGGCGTTTGCACGGTGTAGGTACGGTGAGAGTACGGTGTGGGTCCGAGTTTTTGCACAAGCGGATGTCAATATGTCGTAGGGTGTTTTACTTACCATTTCTTCGAGAATCTGCGGAGGGGAGGGCGGCGTTGAGGAGACTCTGGTCGTCGGCTGATTGAGTCATCGGGCCATTGCCGGGCCGCCGCCACGGGGGTGGGAAACTGACCGAAGGGCCGGATGATTCCATGTCAAAGCTGCTCTCGCTTTTGGCTCGCCGTTCCCGCCGGGCATCCGGCCGGCACGGCCGGGCCTTGGGATGGTATAGTCATGGTCTGGCAGGTTCTCATGTCCACGCGCTCTCACTATTACGAGGGGCACGAAGCGGAGTACGTGAAACGCATCAGGGCCGGTCAGGCCGGCTGGGACGCCGGCGATTATGACCGGTTCCTTATGTGCCCGTTCATTTCGCGGTGCCTGCAACGTGCAGGGCTCGGCGGTGTGGGACAGCGCGCACTCGATCTGGGCTGCGGCACGGTGTCGCTTTCGTGCATGCTGGCGGAGGCGGGATTCGAGGTGACGGGTCTTGATCTCTCGCCGACAGCGATCTCGCACGCGCGGGAGATGGCCGCACGGCGGAAGCTGAAGATTACGTTCGAGGTTGCGGATCTGTGTCAGTGTGCGCTTCTGGCCGGCGCGTTCGATGTGATTGTCGATTCGCATCTGCTTCACTGCATCGTGTTCGAGTCAGAACGCCGACGGCTGCTCGAACAGGTTCGGGAGGCGCTTAAGGCGGGCGGGGAGTTCCGGGCCGAGACGATGCTGCTGGAAGATGGCCGGCAAGTGAATCCTGCATGGAACCTGGACGAGCGCGGGGTGTTATGGGTGCGCGTCCGGGAGGGCGAGCGGTGGTGCGAAGCAGAATGGCGGGATGGGGCGTGGTGGCTGCCAACACGGCTGATTGCCAGATCCCGGCATGCGCTGCTGGCGGCGTTGCGTTCGGCGGGGTTGAGCGTCGTGGAGTGGGAATGCTATGCTCCGTTGAAAGCGCAAGAGCCGGGAGGGTTTCGCGCCCGCTGCACGAAGCTCGATTAGCGCCTGGTTCAGAACCTGCCACGCTCGATCCCAAAGCGGCGTGTTGCATTGCGATAGAAAGACCGTCGGTAAGGTAAGCTGACAATGCACTGAAGAATTCGAAAGGTCACAAGCATGCGACTCTCATTTGTGCTTTCTGGAATGATCATCCTGTCCTGCGCCGTGCGGCAAGCGGTGGCTGTCGAAGTCACCCCGGCGGAACAGGCCGAGGCACAGTGATGGGTCCAGGCCAAGCTGGAAGGAGTCGTCAAGGAACAGCCGCCGGAGCCTGGCCTGATCGTGCTGGCCAACTACTCGGACATGGTGCGCAATGGCGCGGACGGCCAGCCGCTGACGATCAGCGACAAGCAGTACAAGCGGGGCCTCTACTGCCACGCACCCAGCCGCATCCTGGTTCAGTTGCCGGGCCCGGGGGCAACGTTCACCAGCATGGCCGGCATCGACATGCGCGGACGATTCCGCACGGGCAGCGTCGAGTTCATCGTCGGCGTCCATGGCGAAGAAGCGTTTCATTCACAGGTGTCCAGACGGGGCGATGCGCCCATCCCGGTTAAGGCGGATCTCGGGGGCGCCCGGCAGTTTGTCATCGTGGTGAAGGATGCCGGCGGCAACATGCATAGCGATCAAGCCGATTGGGCGGATGCCAAAGTGACCCTGGCCGATGGGAAAGAGGTTTACCTGGGGGACCTGCCGATCATCCAGAAGCATTTGCGGCTTCTGAACACCGATATTCCTTTTTCCTTCACCTACGACGGCAAGCCTTCAAGCCAACTGCTCAAGACCTGGCCGATGCAGCGAGCCACCCAGGAGCTCGATGAGGCACGCACCCAATACACGCTGACTTGGAAGGATCCGGCTACCCATCTGGAAGTGCAGTGGGTTGCGATCGAATACAAGGACTTCCCCACGGTGGAATGGACTGTTCACTTTACCAACCGGGGGAGTGCCAACACACCCATCCTGTCGAACATCCAGGGTCTGGATACACGTTTCGAGCGTGGCGCCGAAAACGAGTTCGTGCTGCATCACAACAAGGGCGTACTCATTCGGGAAGATGATTACGAACCTCTTACGACCCCCCTCGAGCCCGAGCAGAAGATCCATTTTGCTCCGCCTATAGGGAAGCCGACGAGGAAAGTCTGGCCCTACTACAACGTGGACTGGTCGGGCGAAGGAGCGATCGTGGTGGTGGGTTGGCCGGGGCAATGGGCTGCGACCTTTACGCGGGATTGGGGGACCGGCCTGCGGGTTACCGCCGGCCAGGAGTTGACGCATCTGACCCTTCATCCGGGCGAGAGCGTCCGGTCTCCCCTGATCGTGCTTCAGTTCTGGCGTGGCGACTGGCTGCACGCCCAGAACGTCTGGCGGCGCTGGATGCTGGTGCACAACCTGCCGCGGCCAGGCGGCGAACTGCCTAAACCCATGCTGTCTGCCACCAACGCTCAGCAATTCCTCAAACCCGGCGAACAGATCGGCAACGAGAAACACGAGATCGAATACATCGATCGCTACCAGGATGAGCATATTCCAATCACGCACTGGTGGATGGATGCCGGCTGGTACATCAACCACGGCACCTGGAGCGACGTGGGCACCTGGCAGGCCGACCCCAAGCGTTATCCCCACGGGCTGCGCTATATCAGCGATTACGTCCATGCCCGGGGAATCAAGCTGATCGTCTGGTTCGAACCGGAGGTCGTCAGCTACGACAGTTGGATTGACGAACATCACCCCGAATGGCTTTTGGGTCCCGACAAGGCGGATAGGCTGTTCAACTTTGGCATCCCCGAGGCACGAGCGTGGCTGACCGACTACATTGGGAAGATTTTGACCGATCAGGGCATCGACGTTTACCGGCACGATTACTGCATTGATCCGCTTCCGCTCTGGCGTGGGGCGGATGCGCCGGATCGCCAGGGCATTACCGAGAACCACTACGTGACCGGCTTCCTGGCGTATTGGGATGGGTTGCTGGAGCATCACCCCGGCCTGTTGATTGACGTTGCTGACGGTGAGGAATGCGGTGACCTGGAGTCTTTACGCCGTGCCGTCCCGCTGCTTCGTGACGAACACTGTGGCGAACCCGTGAGCGAACAGTGCCAAACCTGCGGCTTGGCGCTCTGGGTGCCCTTCTCAGGCACCGGATTCGAAGACATTAGCACCTACATCGTCCGCAGCCTCATGGGGCCGGAAATGACCCTGTCGTGTGATGCCCGCCGGAAGGATCTGGACTGGGACCTGCTCCGTAAGCTCGTCGCGCAGTGGCGGGAAACCGTTCCGTACTATTACGGCGATTACTACCCCCTCACACCCTATAGCCAGAAGCCCTCCGTGTGGATGGCGTGGCAATTCAACCGCCCGGAATCCGGCGACGGGATGGTGCAGGCTTTCCGCCGCTCGGAGAGTTGCTACCGCTCAGCCGAGCTTCGCCTGCGCGGATTAGATCCAGCGGCGACTTACGTTCTCACCGATCTTGATTCCAAACAGCCCCGGCAACTGAAGGGAAGCGATTTGATGGACAAGGGCCTGTTAGTGGAGATAGACGATCAGCCCGGCGCCGTCGTCCTCACCTACCACAAAGTCACAGCGCCGTAGGAGCTGCCCGCCTGGCCCAGAGAGCGTCTTGCACCAGCGTTTACCGCCCTGCACTACATCGCCCACGCAGGCTACTGGCTATCCTGAGGTGCAAGTGGCTCTAGTCGAGGTCGGCGGCTGGGGCGTGGGCGGGCGCGGTGATGGCGTGTATGCCGAACTCGTGGACCAGGCGACCGCCCTGGTGGCCGGTGTTGGCGAGGATGACGCTGGCGGCGAGCAAAAGAAGCAGAAAGACACCGTGGACCGGAATATGGATGCGCGCGGACGCGAGCTTCGGCCATTTCCATTGGGCGAGCAGGATCAAGGCATAGAGGGCGGTGAGCGCGGAAAACGCGGCAACGGTGGCCTCGGCAAGGTCTTCGTGCTGGTCGAGAACCGCGCTGATGGAGGGGGACTGATCGACGAGCGCGGCGGCGGCTTCGCCCGTCTCCCTGGCGATCAGCGCGAAGCCGGTACCGATGACGAGCAACGCGAGGGCCATGGGAGCGGCCCAGCGACCGCGGCGACCCAGAATCAATGCAAGGGCGACGAAGATCGGCGCGACCAGGAGCAGCGCGATCGGGAAATGGATCACCAGCGGGTGCAGGCCATCCCATCCGGGGTACGGGGGCAAGCTCCAGAAGCTCATGGCAGATCCTTTGATTAAAGATGCCGCCGCCACCCACATGCGGCGGCATCAGTCGCTAATCGACGGGCCGATATTTCTCAATCGGTTGTCGGCAGGAGATGCAGCGTTTGGCGGGCAATTCGGTCACGGTGTAGCCGCATACGCTGCACACATAGAAGGTTTTCTTGCCGCTCTTCCAGTTTTCCAGGTCCTTGAGCGCGGATTCATAGAGCCTTGCGTGCTCGGCTTCGGCGGTCTTGGCGAGATTGAAGGTGCGGACGGCGTCCGCGTTATTCTGCGCGGGCCTGGGTGATGAACTGAGGGTACATCGTGTCGCGCTCGTAGCTCTCGCCCTTGATCGCGGCCTGGAGATTCTCTTTGGTGCTTTGGACCTCAGGGGAGACGAGATCGGCCTTGGCTTCGACGCCGAGGGTCTTGAGGACGCTGGCGTGATTGTTGGCATGGATATCCTCGGCCTTGGCGGCGGCTCGGAACAGGCTGGCAACCTGGGTGTATCCCTCGTTGTCAGCCTGAGCGGCAAAGGCGAGATAACGAGCGTGGGCGTTGGATTCGCCATTGAACGCTTCGGAGAGATTGATGATGAGCTGCTGGTTCGGTGAGAGTTTTGAATCCGCGGCCGAGGCCCGGCTGAGCAGCAGCGCGGCGGCAACGACTGAGAGGGTGATGATTCCGGATCGTCTGAGCATAAGACCTCCTGAGTATCAGAAGACCACGGTATCTGATGATTCGGCGCATCGGCAACGGGGAAAACGGCTTGACCGGAAACTTGAGGCTGCGAGTCATTTTCAGATGCACCTTGGCTTTCAAGTGAGTTGCCGAAGCATGGAACCGTGGCGGAAAGAGCGGCATGCTCGAAGGCCGAGGGGTGAAGGGCGAGAGTTGTGCGGACGTGATTGGCGGGGGGGGCACGTGCGGGCGCCACAAGTGCCGTCCGGACCGAAGGGATGTGACGGGTGGCGTGGCGTTGGCGAGGGCGGGAAGGTATCAATGTCGGCCAACAGCGCGGAGGTGGGCGGCGTGGTCGAAAGGAACTGGGTGTATGGCCGTGCGGAAGACGGATGGGAAGAGGCCGAATATTCTGCTGCTGGCGGTGGATTCGCTTTTGGCGGATCACATGAGCTGTTACGGGTATGGGCGGCTGACGACGCCGCATATCGATCAATTCGCGAAAGAGGGGACGCTGTTTGAGAAGACGTACTCGGCGCATATTCCGACGACGCCGGCGTATGCGTCGATGCTGACGGGACGGGACTGCTTCGGGACGGAAGTGGTGGCCCTGCGGCATCAGGGGGGATTGAACAAGAAGGTGAAGACGCTGGCGGAGATCTGCCGGCGGGCGGGGTATAACACGACCTGCGTGGGGTTTGGGTGGAATGCGGCGTCGCGGGGGTTTGATCAGTACCTGGAGTTCGAGGCGTGGGGGGCGTGGAGTGCGGGGAGGTCGCCTGAAGGCGCAGAATCTCAATGAGGTGGCGCAGCCGGAGATCGATCGGCTGGCGGAAGAAGCGCGGGGAGGCAAGCCGTTTTTTGTGATGCTGCGGCATATGGATCCGCATTCACCTTATCTGCCGCCGGTGCCGTTCGATCGGATGTTCTATCACGGGGATGAGTTCGATCCGGCGAACAAGTCGCTGGATGAGGTGATGGAGTTCAAGCCGTTCCGGGATTACTTTGCGACCTGGTTTCCGCCGGGGTGCACGGACAAGGATTACATTATCGCGCAGTACGATGGGGCGCTCGCTTACATGGATGCGTGCATCGCGCGGATCTTCACGCAGCTATCGGCGCTGGGGATTCTGGACGAGACGATCGTGGTGCTCAACGGGGATCACGGGGAGACGCTGCACGATCACGAGTGCTGGTACGACCATCACGGGCTGTATGACGTGACGCTGCACGTGCCGCTGATGATTCGGTATCCGAAGAAGGTGCCCGCGGGGTTGCGGATCGAGGGGTACAACCAGCACAAGGATCTGGTGCCGACATTGCTGGAGTTGGCGGGGATTCGGACCAGAGCGCGCTTTGACGGGCGGTCGCTGATGCCGATGGTGCGGGGGGAGGTGACGAGCTTCGAGAGCGAGTTTTACATCACGGAATGCACGTGGATGCGGAAGCACGGCTGGCGCACGCCGCAGTGGAAGCTGATCGTGGCGCTGGAGCCGGATTTCCATTTCAAGCCGAAGGTGGAGTTGTATAACCTGATCGCGGACCCGCACGAGAATCAGAACGTGGCGGAGAAGAATCCGGACGTGGTCAAGACGCTGCGCGGGCGGATGGAGGCGTGGATCGCGAAGCGCGAGAAGGAGACGGGGAGAACGAACCCGATGATGCGGCAGGGAGACTGGCATGGGCACAAGGGGATCGGGGCGTTCAAGAGCTCGCAGCAGGCGTACAACAGGATGCACATCGGGGATGCGAACCAGGCGCGGAAGCTCCAGGCGAAGAACAAGTATGCGGCCCGGGGGCAGCATGAGCCGGGAGACGAGGTGGAGAAGCTGTTCGTGACGATCATTGGACGCGGGCATTCGGGGACGCGGGCGATGTCGCACACGCTGAGCCAGTCGGGCGTTTATATGGGGAATACGTTGAACGAGTCGGGGGATTTATTGCCGCCGGAGAAGATGTACGAGGCGTGCCGGGTGATGGCGAAGCACGTGAAGTGGAAGGGGGGATTGGATTGGGATTTCTCCAAGTTGCATGCGATGAAGATCGATCCGGCGTTTACCAAGCTGATTGAGGATTACTTGGCGGACGTGGTGGCATCGCCGGCGATGCGGAAGGGATGGAAGATTCCGGAGACGACGCTGGTGTTTCCGTGGCTCGTGCGGATGTTCCCGGATCTGCATTACATCAACTGGGTGCGCGATCCGCGGGACTGCGTTCTGGGGGAGCATCTGACGGACGACCTGCATGATTTCGGGATCGACTATCCGGATACGGACGATCTGCGGGAGATGCGGGCGATTTCGTGGAAGTACCAGGTGGAACTGGTGCGATCCACGCCGAAGCCCCAGCGGTGGATGACGGTGAGGCTGGAGGATTTTGTGCTGCAGCAGGATGCGACGCTGGGGCGGCTGGAGGAGTTTCTGGGATTGCCGCTGGTGAAGATTGCGGTGAGGCCGGAGGTGGTGGGGAGGTGGAAGGCGGATCATCACGGGCGGCATGATTTCGCGTTCTTTGCGCAGGACCTGGTCTCGTATGGGTATACGCCGGAGGATCAGAAGGGGACGAGGAAGCGCTCGAAGGAGAAGGCGGGAGTTTGAGGAGGAGCGATGATTCGCAAGGCGTTTGTGATGTCGGTGAATGCCGGGCAGGAGGGGGAATATGAGCGGCGGCACCGGCCGATCTGGAAGGAGCTGGAGGAGACGCTCAAGAGCCACGGGCGCATAACTATTCGATCTTTCTGCATGGGCCGACGCGGCAGTTGTTTGCGTATGTGGAGATCGAGGACGAGAAGCGGTGGAATGCGATCGCGCAGACGGCGATCTGCAGGAAGTGGTGGGCTCACATGAGCCAGATCATGCCGAGCAATGCGGACAACAGCCCGGTGGCGGCGGAGCTGCGCGAGGTGTTTCACATGGAGTGATGGCCTTAGCGTCCCGTGGGGAGGCCAAGAATTTTGCGGTCAAGCTCGTGCAAGTCCGACTCTTGAATGAACGAGGACATCTGCTGAAGCATGCTCAATTGAGTGAGCATGCGGTTGATTGTGTCGAGTTGTTTTTGGGTAGCTCTTTCCTCGTCTTTGGCCGAGAGGTATTGGCTCATCTGGTAAGTGAGTTCGCCCAGTTCTTGCTTTGCCTGGTTGAGGCGAGGTTTCAGGTCGGCGAGGGTCTGGCCGGCGGTGTCGATCGTGTTCTGGAGGGACTCGGTCTTTGCCTGCAACAGTAGGGCTGCAAGGTCGTCGCGGCGCTGTTTGGCTTTCGCTTCCAGCGCGGATTTGCGTTTCTGGAGGCGGGCGGCATCCTCGGCGGAGGCACCGCTTTTGGCGAGCTTGAGATCGATCTCATCAATTTGCCCAAGATAATTATTCAGGCGGGGATCTTTGTCGATTTTCAACTGGATTTCTGCTGTGGTGTGGTCCTTTTTGTCCCGCAGCGAGTCGAGTGCGGCCTTGGCTCGGGTGAGGGAATCCTGTGCCTGGAGGGTTTGTCGGGTCAACTCGGAGATCTCGATCTCCTTGGTCGAGAGCCGGCCGGGGGTTCCCATGCCGTCGATGCTCAATTTGATTTCTTTGTCGCGGATACTCTGCGCGAGGTCACGGACGCGGAACTGATATCTCTGCCGGCAGATCGGTCACCACACGACTGCGCTGGAGGAGCTGGTCCTGTATGTGGGTTTCCCGTGCCTGGGCATCAGTAGTGGGTTGCGTGGTCTGGGCGCCGGCGGGCGGAGGGGCGCAGGCGTTCAGGAAAAGCGCGGCGAGAGTAATGTCGGTAATACGGCGAGAAAGATGCATGGTGGCCTCCGGTAGAAGCTTGAATTGAGGATTCCAGAATGTAAATGCACGCAGGCTGATGGAGTTTCAGAAAATTGCACTACGCCAGCAGGCGACCCGGGCACCCTGTTCGCCTGACCGCCGAGGCCACGCCTTCGTTTGGCTTCCCTGCCCCCGGGGTTTGCCGGAGGAAGGGTCACGATTGAACACCAACGCCATGATGACGGCCCCGTCGTAGTCGCCGTGCACCCGGGTGAGAATGGCACTCTGGGACAAGCATTGCCCGCCTTTTTCCGGAGAGATTTTGCACGGTGTGACTACGGTGTGACTACGGTGTTGCACATTAATGTCACTAAGTTACTCATAAGTCTGCGCCCCAGCGCGCGTTGTGATCGCTCGCGCCAGCCGTGGCCTTCTGCGAGAATGGTGGTTGTTCAACATCACCTTTCTGCACAAGGAGGCCACGGATGGCGACGCTCGATCAAGCCCTGGATCGCATTCGCACGGACGGCAGCGATCTTCTCCGTCCCGAACCGATGAATCAACTGGCGCGGCGGCTCGGTCACTCCTTCCGCAACACGCCGCTCTCACCCGGCAACACGCTGCGGCTCTTCGCCCAGCAGGTCGCCCACGGGAACATCGCCTGCTCAGCGGTGCATCACCTGGCCGATCAACGCTTCACCGACGCCGCCTGGTGCCAGGCACGCTCGCGCTTGCCGATGGAGCTGATCGAATCGGTTCACCAGCGCGTCATCGACGCGGCGCGAGGCGAGCTGGATCAGACCAACGACCTCGGCGACGAGCCGCACCTCTGGCAGGGTCATCGCGTCTACGTCGTCGACGCCACCAGTGATTCGATGCCGGACACGCCGCCGTTGCGGGAGCATTACGGCATCCCCGCCGGCTGTCGGGATCAGCTCGGCTTCCCCACCTCGCATCTCTTGCTGGCGATGGATCATCGCAGTGGGCTGCTTCTCCAATGCGTTGATTCGCCGATGTACACCAGCGACGTCTCGCAGACGCCGCAGGTGCATCCGCTCCTGCGCCAGGGCGACGTGCTGCTGGGCGATGATGCGTTTGCCGGGTGGCCGCATCTGGCCCTGATTTTACAGGCGAATCTGCACGCGATCTTTCCGGTTCATCATCGCCGGCTGGTCGATTTCACGCCCGGTCGGCCACACGCGCATCTCGCAAAGGGAAGAGCAGCAGGCGCAGCGGCAAGCCACGCTCGAGACTGATCAAGAGCTTGGGGAAGGACGATCAGATCGTCGAGTACTTCAAGCCGCTCCGCAAGCCGCCGTGGCTGAGCGACCCGCAGTGGGCAGCTGCCGCAGTCGATCACGGTGCGGGAGATCCGTCGCATGATCCGACGCCACGGGTTCCGGCCCATCACCGTCACCATCGTCACCACGCTGCTGGATCCCCTGAAGTATCCGGCGGATAAGCTGATCGAGCTGCGGCTGTCGCGTTGGCTGGTGGAGATCAATATCCGCCACCTGAAGATCACGCTGGGTCTGGACGTGCTCAAGGGCAAGTCGCTGGAGATGGTACGCAAGGAGCGGCGGATGTTCCTGCTGGTTTACAACCTGATCCGGGTGCTGATGCTGCGGGCGGCCGTGCGACAACGGGTGAACGTCAACCGCCTGAGCTTTGCCGACACCCTCGCCTGGCTGCGCCTCGGCGATTTGAGTTCGGCGACGATCATCAAGGTAAACCCGCTCCGCCCGGGTCGGCTTGAGCCGCGGGTGATCAAGCGGCAGAAAAAACGGTTCCCCTACATGACTTCCCCATGCGCCGTACTCAAAGCGCAACTCCGCGCCCGGCTTTGTGATACGGCTTAGCTTAGTGGCATTAGTGTTGCACCGTCTATTTGCACAGACGTATGTTGGCATGGCGTTTGGTTGATGCCAATGCATCCCCTTGCTTTTTCCGGCAGGGCAGGCGAAATGCCGGTTGTCTATTGAGGCAGGAGCTGACGGGGGTTTTCGATGGTGAGCTGGTTGATGGCGGGTTCTCCGGCGAGGGCAATGGCGTTTTGCAGGCCGGTGAGCCGGCCGGGGAGGCCTTCGGGATTGTGTGTGTCTGAGCCGAGGAGGAAGTAGCGGCGTTCAAGCAGGAAGCGTTCGGCGAGTTGGCGGGTGAGGGCTTGGGGAGGATCGGCGAAGCACTGGAGGTTGCCCTGCAAAAGGATGCCGAGTTGGGCGAGCCAGTCGGCGATCTCGGGGTGGTCCTGGATCGCACGGCAGCGCTCGGGGTGGGCGAGGATGACGGTGAGGCCCATCTCCTGGAGCCAGCGGATGGTGGGCTCGAAGAAGCTGGGGATCAGCTCGGCCCAGATGTCGGCGAGGATGTATCTTTCCCCAAGGGCGAGGGGGATGATGTGCTCGGGACCGTTGCGGAGGGTGGCGGGGTTGAGGTTGAGTTCTCCGCCGGGAATCAGGGCGATGGGGACGCCGGCGAAGCGGAATTCCTCCTGGAGGGTGTTGGTCCACTGGCGGACGTTGTCGCGGATGACGTGGGGGTAATTGGGCCAGACGTGGGGGGTGCAGAAGATGTGGGTGTAGCCGGCGGAGGCGAGCATGCGGGCGCATTCGACGGATTGCTCGATGGTGCGGCAGCCATCGTCCACGGCGGGGATGAGATGGGAGTGGACGTCGATACGGCCGGTCATGCGGGCTCCGGACTTTTGCAGATGGTGATGGTGCAGTCGCCTTCGAGGTAGTCGGAGAGGGAGCGGGCGTTGCTGTTCAGCGAGCGGGCGAAGGCGAGGACGTCGGCGAGATGACGCCAATGGAGGAAGGGCTTGCCGGCAAGGAGGGGAGTGGAGAGGAAGTTGAAGACAATGGCTTCGGCGGCGGCGAGGAAGGCGGCACGAAGTGCCGCGTAGAACTGGTCGTCGCTGAGCGTGTTCAGGGAGCCGCTGAAGACGAGAATCTGGCAGGCGCGGTTCATCAGCGAGGGTGTGGTGACGAAGTCACCATCGACGATGAGTGTGTGGTCGATGGCTTTGGCGCGGGCGGCGGCGGCAAGTGGTGGGATGGCTTCGATGCCGACGTAGCGGCTGGGGCGGATGGAGCGGGAGAGGAGATAATCGAGGAGGTCGCAACGGCCGCAGCCGAGGTCGAGGACGGAGCGGCCGTGGAAGTCGGCGAGGCGGGCGAGGGCTTCGAAGCGAGCGCGTTGCGTTTTGGGACTGGCCCAGAGGAGCGAGCCGAAGCCGCCACCAAAACGGCGGGCCGCCTGTGTGTAGGGCTGGAGATAAGTTGGGGCACGGGCGGAGCTCATGGCGGCAGGCGAATCTTATGGTGGACGGGCGGAACGGCAAATGCGGTGTGTTTGCGGCGGGTGGATGGCGCACATAGGATGCGACCGATGCAGTGGCTGCTCCATGGGAAGATCACGCCAGCGGCGGCGGAAGCACTGGTGCGGCACGAGCAGAAAGTGCACCAGATTGCTGAGCTGGGGGTCGGCGAGAATGCCGAGGCGCGGGAGCTATTGAAGGCGGCGCAGACGAAGCAGTGGGAGGTGCTGACGAGCGAGGCCGGGCTGGTGCAGGAGATCTACGACCAGGCGATCTGGTTCAACCGATCGGTCGTGTACTTGCAGGTTGAGGGGGGTGAGGTGGAGCAGGATGATGCGGTGGATCGGCTGTTTGGGCGGTATAAGCGGCTGTCGCCGGGACGGTTGTATACGGTGACCCAGAGCCGGGTGAAGGTCCGGCAGTTGCCGAGAAGAATTCGAAAAGATTGAACCACGAAATCGCGCAGGGCACGAAGGGATCCTAGAGAGCTCTTGCGCATCGCTTCGTGATCTTCGTGGCTTCGTGTTTATTTGTGTCTGGAGAAATTATGTCGTTGCTGGTGACAGGATCGATCGGGATTGACACGGTGGAGACGCCGTTTGGGAAGAGGGATGAGGTGATCGGAGGGTCGGCGATCTACTTCTCGTATGCGGCGTCGTACTTCACGCCAGTGCGGCTGGTGGGCGTGGTGGGGGAGGATTGCCCGCGGGAGTTCTTTGACGTATTCGAGGGACGGGACGTGGACCTGGACGGACTGGAGACGCGCAAGGGGAGCAAGACGTTCCGGTGGCACGGGTCGTACGTAAAGAACATGAACGAGGCGGTCACGGTGGAGGTGGACCTGAACGTGCTGGCGGAGCACGCGCCGAAGATTCCGGCGGCGTTTATCGACAGCCGGTATATCTTTCTGGCCAACACGCATCCGGCGCTTCAGCAGCAGATGCTGGGGTGTCTTAAAGGGCCGAAGCTGGTGGTGGCGGACACGATGAATTTGTGGATCCAGACGGAGCGGAATGAGCTGGCGAAGCTGCTGAAGCAGATTCACGGGCTGGTATTGAATGATGGGGAGGCGCGGCTGCTGACGGAGAAGAAGAACCTGATCGAGGCGGCGCGGGATGTGCTGAAGATGGGGCCGAAGTTCGTGGTGATCAAGAAGGGGGAGCACGGATGCTTGATGTGCTCGGAGACTGAGGCGTTCGTGCTGCCGGCGTATCCGGCGGATCGCGTGGTGGACCCGACGGGGGCGGGCGACAGCTTTGCGGGAGGGATGATGGGATATCTTTCGACGCAGGGGAATTTCTCGCCGGCGACGATCAAGCGGGCGCTGGCGTTCGGTACGGTCGTGGCGAGTTATACGATCGAGGACTTTTCGCTCGGTGGCTTGAAGAAGATTACGCGGGATGACATTGATAGCCGGTGGAATCAGTTCAAGCAGGCGATGAGTTTTTGAAGATCCGGGCGGGTCTGAGACCCGCCCCCACACCACCGTTACAGCATGAGAATGTTTCTGGCGATTGAGCTGCCGGGGGATGTGAGGGCGCATCTGGTTGCGGTGCAAAAGGCGTGGGGAGAGTCGTTCAGGATGTGTCGATGACGCGGGCGGAGTATCTGCACGTGACGCTGAAGTTTCTGGGAGAGGTGGAGGATCGGCGGGTGGGGGAATTGTGTGAGTCGCTGGGACACATGAGGGGAAGTGAGATTGAGTTGGCGGCGGGGGGGGCTGGAGTGCTTTCCGCCAAGCGGCTGTGTTAGAAGTCAAGCGTTTTGAGGCTGCGGGTTCCACGGTTGATTCTCCTTCAGCATGAGGTTGAGGATCGTCAGCAGCTTGCGCATTGCCGCCACGACGATGACCTTGAATGGTTTGCCCGCTGCACGCAAGCGATCGGCGAAGCGTTTGAGTACCGGATTGCACTTGATGGCGCAGAACGCAGCCATGTAGAGCGCACAGCGTACTGAAGCGCGTCCGCCGAAGGTGGTGCGCCTGCCGCGCAAGGTTCCGCTGTCGCGGTTGATCGGCGCCACGCCCACCAGAGCGGCGATTTGCTGACGATTCAGCTTGCCCAGTTCCGGCAGGTCCGCCACCAGCGCACTGGCGGTGGTCTGGCCGACGCCGGGAACGCTCGTCAGCAGGTCACGTTTGTTTCGCCAGTCATCATCCGACTCGATCAACTCCGCGATGCGGCGGTCCAGGTCCTCGCGCTGCTGTTCGAGCACGCGGATCACCTTGGCGATCATGCCGCGGGTCCGCTTGTCCTGCGGGATCTGCATGCGGGTCTTTTCCATTGCCAGCATCTGCGTCACCTGGCGGCGGCGCGTCACCAGATCGTCCAGAAGCATGCACTGTTCCGGCTGTTTCTCGCACAAACGCACGTGGCCGAGCTGCGCGAACTGCGCGAGCGTGGCGGCATCGATCTTGTCCGTCTTGGCCAGCTTTCCCAGCGCGCGGGCAAAGTTGCGTGCCTGCCGCGGGTTCACCACGGCGACCGCGAAGCCGGCGTCCAGCAGCTCCGATGCAACAAGGCGCTCGTAACGTCCGGTTGCTTCCAGCAACACGGTAGCGACCGTGTGCTGCTTCAGCAGCGCCACGATCTGTGCGATTCCGGCGTCGCTGTTGTCCACCGCCAGCGTCTGACCGCCGGGCAGCAGACATAACTCCAGTGACTTCTTCGAGACGTTCGATCCCGACATGAACAGGTGTAGGATTCATGGAGGCATCCCTTCCTCGCGAATGCGAGCTGGCGCGGCAGGCCGCGCCGCTCTGGCGGCTGTTCGGGCTTTTTCCAGGAGGCCGGCGGCGATCGAGCTTAGCGGCGGCGTGCGATGAGCGACGCCCAGGGAACAACGATCTGCCGCCGGCCGCGTTGTCGCAGCCTTCTTCGCTACGCTCAGAAGCCTGCGACAACGCATCTGTGATTGGAACACCGTTCACTGAAGAAGTGAATATACGAGGGTAGGAGCATGGCCCATCTCATCCAGGCAACATGATCACCAGCCCGTTTGTGAAGAAGCATCCCAGCAGAGGACATTCCGCTCCCATGTTGCACCCAATCTCCTCCCGGCCCACACCGTACTCTCACCGTTGTAGTACCGTTGCCTCCCCACCCCTCCCCGAGCCCGGTTTTTGCCCCTTCTGACGACTTGGTGGTCCGAACATGACAATTTGCCGCACCGGCAAAGCGGCCAGAGGGGCCCTTTTACACTTCGGCGCCGGATCGCTCTTAAATCCTTGTCTGTTCATGTGTTGACCGCAGTTCTGGACTGAAATCCCCAGCTTGGCGATGTAGTGTCAAGTGGCATTTGGATGAGCCCGAGGCGTCGGCGCGCCTGCCTGGGGCACGTGCTTCATCAACGACCGGACCGATTGCGCTACGTCTGGGCAAGCGATGCCGAAAGAGGTAATACTCGCATCGCAAGTGGTACAGAGATTGGGGGAAGGTCAAGCGTGTGCGGCACGTTGTTGGCACTATCATCGTGAACTTGGAATGAATCTCGAATCACCCGATGAAATTGTGAAGCGCCTGCGCGAGTTCCAGGCCATGGTTCGGCGGACGCTCTCGCAGGTGCGCACCACTGGCGGCTTGCATGCGGTCAGCCGGACGATGGCAGCCGACACGATTTACAGGCTGGATACGCATGTCGAGCCGTTGATGGAAGCATATTTTGCGGACTGGGGAAGGCAAACGCCGCTCGTCCTCGTGGCCGAGGGATTGCACGATGACCGGGGACATGAGGGCGCGGTGACCTATCCACGCGGATTTGATCCGGACAAGGCGGCCATTCGCATCATCGTCGATCCGGTCGATGGGACGCGGGAACTGATGTACGACAAGCGGGCGGCATGGTCGCTGGCGGGCGTCGCGCCAAACAAGGGGCCGAATACCCGATTACGCGACATCGAAGTGGCCGTGATGACCGAATTGCCGACCAGCAAGATGGGCTTCGGCGATATCTTGTGGGCGACCAAAGGCCGGGTGCTGGCGGCGTTCGCGTGGATCTGCAAAGCGGCAAAGAGGAGTCGTTGACGCTGCAACCTTCGAGCGCGCATGGCCTGGATCATGGGTTTGCTTCGGTGAGCAATTTCTTCCCATCAACCAAGGTGTTGGCCAGCGAATTGATGGAATACCTCGCTCGCCACCTGATCGGCCCCGCGGATGTGACACAGGCGACGGTCTTCGAGGACCAGTACATCTCAACAGGCGGCCAATTCTACGAAATGATTGTCGGCCACGATCGCTTCAACGCCGACCTTCGACCAATCTTCTACCAGTTGCAGAAACAGCCGATCGGGTTGTGCTGTCATCCCTACGATTGCGCCACCTGGCTGATTGCGGAGGAAGCCGGCGTGCTCCTGACCGATGGTTGGGGAGCGCCGCTGGACGGACCACTGGACACAACGACTGGATTGTCATGGGTGACCTACGCAAATCCGACCCTTCGCGAGCGCATTGAGCCACTCCTCAAGGCATTTCTGGAGCAGGCCCGCTAACTGCGACGCGAAATCAGCGACGGATTCGCGAATAGCTTCGGTACGATACGCGATCGGCTTGCCTGCGCAGAGCGTTCCCCTATGATCGGGTCGCACTATGAAAATTGGCGTTTGCACCATCGTCGCCGATGCGCCGCAGGTTCGTTCGGCGGGTTTTGACTATCTGGAGGCTTCGGTCCAGCAGCTTCTTGAGGGGCTCGTGCCGGACGACCAGTGGCAGGGGAGCCAAAAGGCCAAGGAAGCCGGACTTCCGATCCCCAGCGGCAATCTCATGGTTCCAGGATCGCTGAAGATCACCGGCCCATCGGTCGATCGCGACAAGCTGCACAAATATATGCAGACGGTCCTAAGGCGTGCCGCGACTGTGGGCATGAAGACGGTCGTCTTCGGCAGCGCCGGTGCCCGCCAGGTTCCCGATGGATTTGACCAAGCGCAGGCGAAAGCGCAAGTCCTCGAATTTGCCCGTGATTGCGCGGAACTTGCCACCGAATGCGGTGTGGGCATCGTGATGGAGCCCCTGGCCAAGAAGGAGTGCAACAACATCAACAGTATCGCCGAGGCCATGGACATCGTCCGGGCGGTGGATCGCCCGAGCTTCATGTGCCTGCTGGATAGCTATCACTTCTGGCTGGACGATGAGCCGCTGGAGAACCTCCGGCAGGCAATGCCGTGGATTCGCCACGTTCATCTGGCCGACAAAGACGGACGCGTCGCGCCTGGCGAAAGCAAGACCAGCGACTACCGACCACTTTTTAAGATCCTGAAAGAGGGGGGCTATCAGGGAAATCTGAGCGTCGAGGCCGACTTCCCCAGAATCGCGGAAACCGGCCCTCGCGTGCTGGAGTTTATTCGCAAGCAGTGGAAAGAGGCATAACCGTCATCCGCCATTTGTCACTGGTCACGTGTTGCCGGTGACGAGGGCAAATGGCAAGTGACAAAGGATACAACCATGCTGATGAAATATCGATTGTTTACACCCGGCCCGACGAGCGTTCCGGAAGCAACGTTGATCGAGTTGGCCAAGCCTGTCCATCACCACCGCACCGCCGAGTTCCGGGCGATGTTCAGCGAGGTGCAGCAGCTGTTGCAATATGTCTATCAGACGAAGAACACCATCTTCACCATCACCGGATCGGGAACGGCGGCGGCGGAGGCGGGAATCGTGAACGCCGTTGCCCCCGGCCAGAAGGTCCTGAACGTCTCCAATGGAAAATTCGCCGAGCGCTGGGCCAGCGTCTGCAAAACCTATGGCATGGATTGCAAGGAGCTGAAGCTTGAATACGGCACCCACGCCACGCCGGAAATGATCGAAAACGAGTTCAAAGGCCAGAAGTTCGACGCGGTGATTCTCGTCCATTCCGAAACCAGCACGGCCACGGTCTGCGACTTGGAGAACATCGCCAAAGTCGTCCGCAAGCAAGGCGATATGCTGCTGATCGTCGATGGAATCACCAGCATTGGCGCGTTGCCCTTCAAGATGGACGAGTGGGGCGTGGATGTGGCGATCACCGGCTCGCAAAAGGCGCGTCATGCTTCCGCCAGGCTTGGCGTTCGTGGCACTCAATGAGTGCGCGACCAAGGCGATGGAGAAGAACACTGCGGTCAACGACTTCTATCTGGATCTGCGGAAATACGCCACGAGCATCGCCAAGGGCGATACGCCGTTCACACCCGCCAATACGTTGATCGAAGCGCTTCTGACCAGCCTGCGGATGATCAAGAACGAAACGATCGAAATGGTGTGGAAGTCGCACAGCGACCACGGCTGAGGCTTTTCGCTCCGGCATGAAAGCGCTTGGGCTCGAGCTATTCAGTCAATCCCCCGCCAACTCGGTCACTGCGGTCCGCTACCCCGAAGGCGTCAATGACAAGGATTTCCGTGGCGCGCTCAAATCTCGCCACAACATCCACGTCGCCGGCGGCCAGGGAACCATGGAAGGCAAGATCTTCCGCGTCAATCACATGGGCTATTCCGATGCCTACGACGCCCTCGCGGTAGTCGCGGCGGTCGAGCATGTGCTTAAGGGACTCGGAAAGCCGGTGGAATTCGGCAAAGGTGTGACAGCAGCGCAGAAAGCGCTCGCCTCGCTCTTCCAATAGCGCAGGACGTACCGCGCGATACAAGCAATCAAAATGTAGCAGGCAGACACGTTCTCGCTGATCCGCCGTGACCTCCCCCGCTAGGAGCAGCGTCCGCGGTCACTTCGACGGAATGCTGCTGTTGTCAAGACCGGTGTTGATACTTGTCCACAGTCCTGTCACCTTGTTTCCTACGGTGATGATGAAGGTAATAGCTCCGACCACGATCAGGCCGCAGATGAGGCCCCATTCCAGCGTCTCGGTGCCGCGCTCATCGCGCATAAACCGCACCAATGCCTTGCGAACAGCGTTCATGACGTCTCCCAAAAGAGGAACCGGTTGTCCATGCAGGGGCGCTCTCTGGCTCTCCACATCCCTGACCCACTGCCAGCGCCCTGAACCCAAACCACAGAGTCTCATCTGAGCCTAACCATTGTGGCCGGGGCGAATCAAGCGAACCGGCATTTTCGCCGGTCGCGGGCATCATTTCAACAAAAAAAGGTGAATGAAAGATTAAACCGCTACCCTGCGTGTAAAAATGGGTGGTTTGACGTAATGGGAACGGACTCAGCAGGGCACCCGGATCATGCCGGCGTGACTTGCGTCTGGGTCTCGCTTTCCGCCGCCGTCGCTTGCCCCATAAAGGGAATGCTTACAACGATTTCCGTTCCCGCATCAGAGGTATTTTCGATGCGGCATTTCCCCCTGAGGGCCTGGACATGGGACCGGACCAAAAACAATCCCAGACCCAGGTGCTCGCTCCCGCCCAGCTTCTGTCGGTCTGCGCGATAGAAAGGCTCGAAAATATGAGGCAAGTGGTTCGCCGGGATTCCCGGTCCCGTATCACGGACTGTGATTTCCAGGTCCCGCTCTCCCAGCTCGGCACGCAGTTCAACCTCTCCGGACTCGCGATTGTATTCGATCGCATTGGTCAGCAGGTTCAGGACAATGCTCTGGACACGATCGCGTTGTGTGAGCACGCACAGATCTTCGGTAAATTCCCTGGTGATGGTGATGTGCTTTTCCTTGGCCATCGGCTCGACGGTCCGGATGCAGTCCTGCAGCAGCGCCGCGACATCTACCTCTTCGATGCGAGACCGTTCAATGTGATCGCTCCGGGCGTGCTCCATCAATTTGTCTACCAGGCGCCGAAGCAGCCGTGCATCGGTCAGGGCGCTTTCCATCGACTCGTGAAGCGCCTTCTGATCGCGCGGACGCCGTAGCGCGACTTCGAGCGTTGTCAGCAGGGCGGCAGTGGGGGTGCGCAGCTCGTGCGCGGCATCGGCGAGGAACTGCTTGCGCTGGGTGAACACCCGTTCCAGACGTTCGAGCATCTCGTTGAGCCGGTTGGTCATGGGAACCAGTTCCACCGGCAATTGGTGTGATTCGATCCGGCGCGAAAGGTTCTGCTCGTCGATCGCGGAGATGACGTCAGCCGTCTTGGTGATCGGACGCAGCGCAGCCCGCGATACCTTGAGCGCGACCCATCCAGTGGCAAGAGCGCAAAACGTCCCGACGCTGCTGAGCACGGCGATCAGGTATGCGATCAGCCGATCGAAGGCCTCCGCGGGGCGACTGTACACGATGGTTACGCTCGAAGGACGCCGTCCCGTCGTGCCGGTGCTCGCGCCCGAACGGTGATCGTTCGATACATGTTGCCGTCGGCGTGCTTCTCGAATTTCTTCTGGATGACAACCGGTTCGAAAGGCGGCTCCTTACCGGCACGGAAGCTTTGCGTGACGTAATTGCTGGAATCGCGAATCTCGCAGGTATCGCCCGGTGGCACCAGCGAATCGATTGGCAGGCGGGGGTTCAGAACTGAGTCGAGCAGGGGCGTAGCCCGTGCCAGCAGCGAGTCGTCCAGCATGGCCACCAGCGTCTCGCGGGCCGCAAAGAAGGCGGCGGCGTCGCCGATCACCAGGATCGTCCAGGTGACCAGCAGAATCGCTACCGTGATGCGCGTGGTCATTAGCTCTCCGGCGTCTGGGGAGCCGCCGAAACCATATAACCCAGCCCCCGGCGCGTATGAATGAGCTTGAGCGGCTGGCCTTTGTCGATCTTGTTGCGCAGATAACGAATGTAAACGTCCACAACGTTACTGGCGGCTTCATCGCTCTGGCCGTAGAGATGCTTCCAGATCTCTTCCCGGGAAACGACCTGATCCTGCCGTCCCGCAAGCAGTTGAAGCAGCATGAATTCACGCGCGGTGAGATGAACGTCGTGACCGCCTCGGTGCACGCTCTTGGCAACGCTGTCGATTTCGAGATCTGCTATCACGAGCTTGGGCTGTGGATAGCCGCATCGCGCCGAATCAGCGCTTTCACCGCGCAAGCAGCTCGTCCCACGCAAATGGCTTGATCAGATAATCGTCGGCGCCCAGATTCAGTCCCTGCACTCGGTCATCCAGTGCATCGCGCGCGGTGACACAGAGGACGGGAGTCCGATCGCCGCGCTGGCGCAACTCCTTCAGAAGCGTATAGCCATCCTTCCCCGGCAACATGATGTCCAGCGCCACGCAGTCGTAGCGCTGGGTATTCAAAAGACGCTCGGCTTCGAGACCGTCAAGGGTAAGGTCCACCTGGAAGCCCTCCTCGCGCAAGCCCTCTGCGATAGAACGGGCAAGCGAAGGATGGTCTTCGGCGACAAGAATGCGTCCCCCTGCGGCGGCCGATTCCTCCATGGCATATTCCTTAGAAAGCGTTGCTGCCCAAAGCCATGCGATGTCGCTCAGTCTACCCCAAGTCCTGTTGATTTGCGCCAAGAACCGGGCTTTACGACCTCAATGCAGAAGGCCCAGGTAATACACGGCTGCCGCACCCGATGCCAGGACCATGAGGAAAAACAGAAGCGGCACGAGTGATGTACGCTTCGCATTGGGGTAACGGCCGGCGAGGATTTCGCTCGCTTTCATCTGCGTGCTGAACATGCCGCCATCCATCTGCTCGCAGCGGACGACGGTCAGAACGACACGGATCGGGGCGTGACCGGGCCGCGGGATTTCCAGCGTGTATTCACCGCCGGTCTTGAGCCGACCGCTGTGGATCATGCCCACGCCGGTGGGTGAGAAATTCTCGATCATGACGCCGAAGGTTCGTCCCGCGTGATCGTCGTCCCACTCCGTGATCTCGGCGGCGATGCGCTGACGGATCCGCTGGCTCCGCCGGCGATCCGCCGGAACATGCGCTTCCTGGAAAGCGATGCTCAGCTCGGACATCTGATCGTATGTGAGGCTCATGGCTTCGCGGCCGGTAGCATCAATGGTCGCCCTTTGTTGGGTCGGACAGTTTCGCCTGCAGGTTGAGTAGTTCGTGTGAAATGCACGGCGGACGGAGATTATCAGACGCATTTGCCCCGCGTCTTGCGACCCGCTTTCAGTTGCACTAACCGACCACCGGCTAAAGCCGGTGGGTTTGTAAGGCAACTGAAAGTTGACCTGTGCGGCTAAAGCCGACTGCCGCGACTGAAAGTCGGCTAAAGCTTCTCGTCGGCCACGGTAAAGCCATCTTGTGGAGGCAGGTCTTGTTGTTCAATGTACGCCTTGATCATCGCATCCGTTACCGTGCCCGACGAGGCACAGAAATATCCCCGGGCCCAGAGGTGCTGGCCCCAGTACCGCTTCCTCAACTCTGGAAACTCCCGCTGCAGTTCATGACTGCTCTTGCCCTTGACGTACTGCATCAACGCCGACACCGACAGCCCCGGCGGGCACGAGACCAACAGATGGATGTGGTCCCGGCTCACGTGCCCCTTGAGAATCCGGATCTCTCTCGCCATGCAGACCTGTCGGATCAGATCCCGTGCCCGCAGGGCAATCTCACCCATCAGCACCTTGTAGCGGTACTTGGTCACCCAGACCACGTGGTACTTGATGTCGTAGATCGTGTGCGAACCTTGCCGGTAGTCTGTCTCCGCTATGCCCCGAAGCTATCCCCAGCACACCTGCTCAAGCAATTCCGCCTGAAGGCGAAGGTTTCTACCGGTAAGATGGAACAATGAATTATGTCCTCCTATCTGTTCCCGTTCAGCACGCGGTAATCGCCCGACCTGGATTGCACCAGCGGCGCATCGGCCGCTTCATTCAGCAGATCGGCGACCTGCCGCCAAGTCAGATCCTGCGTTTCGTGTTTCTCGTCGCCGGTCTTCTCATCCCCCTCGACGACGAATCTCGCCCGCACGCCATTGGCGGTGGGCGTGAGGTCCCGGAGCTCTAGCAGCGTGAAGGAGCCAAGCCCCTCGGTGCGCAGTGATGCGCACGCGATTCACCACGCGCCGCGACAGCATCGCCGGCACGCCGCCGCCGCGAACGGCGAAAAGCTGCTCGCCATCGGCGTCCCCCTCCTGCACGTATTCGCTGAACACGAGAATGTCGCCGTTGGGGCTTAGCTGCTGCATCCCGACGTTGTCGATGACACGCCTGCCGTTGTAGCACAGCGTGTTGCCATGATGCTGGCCATCGGGGCTGAACGGGGCGGTGATGGTATATCCGCCACCGACGTTTGCGCTCTTGCCGGAGCCGATCAGCAGCACGGATGCGATGATGATCAAAGCGCGGCCAGCGCGATGCATGCGAGCAGTTTACCGCCTCAGGGGTGTGCTCCAAACATCGGCGCCGTGCGGCGTCTCGATCGTGCGGCCGTTGCCGAGAAACAGGTACCCGCCGCAGGGCAGGCCGGGGGCACCGGGAGGGCTGGGTCTGGCAAGAATCATAGGGCTTATACGTGATTCCCGCGCACTAGGTTGAGCAGCCCCCCTGCTTGCGGAGTGCGTTTGTGGGACCTGCTATTTGCACTACAGCGCTAAGCTGGCGAGTTCAGTCCAGAACTGCGGTCAACACATGAGTAGACAAGGACTTACCAACGATCCAGCGCTGTAGTGCTAAAAGGGCTTCTCTGGCCGCTTTGCCGGTCCGCCAAATTGTCATGTTCGGACCACCATGTCCTCACATCGCCCCAAAACCGGGTCGGCGGCCCAGTGGGGAGGGAACGGTACTACAACGGCGAGAGTCCGGTGTGGGTCGGGAGGAGATTGGGGCGCAACTTGGGAGCGGAATGTCCTCTGCTGGGATGCTTCTTCACAAACGGGCTGGTGATCATGTCGCCTGGATGAGATGGGCCATGCTCCTACCCTTAGCGCAGGCGCTCAAGGCGTTGCCGAAGCAACCCGGAGGCCCTGTAGGGCTTGCGGCGAGTCAGCGCTGGATGGCGCCTCGATGGTGCGGGAGAGGGTTCTGTCAGAAGCACTCGGTCCTTTAACTCTGCATCCCGGCGCCGGCGATTCGAGGCTAGAAACGGTGAGCAAAAACATGAGCGGATAAGGACTTAAGAAGGATCCAGCGCTGCAGTGTTTGGAGGGAATCCGAATGAACACCATTGGCCGACAATTGCGGTTTTGACTCGCGGGGCGGGCGGTTTTGGGGCCGGAAGTTCAACGATATTACTACGGTGTGATACGCTTCAAGATTACTCCGCGCACTCGAGATAAGGGCAGCGACAGACTGACTTGATCACCTCCGGCGTCAGTTTGCGATACGCGTCCGTGCCGGCGGCCAGCAACGCGTCGTAATCCTCATAGCTTCTGTTGCTCAGGTAATGGCTGCGCAGGTAGTGCCAGAGATTCTCCACCGGGTTCAGCTCCGGCGAATACGGCGGCAAGAGCAGCACCGTGATCCCCTCCGGGAGCTTGAGCGTGCGGCTCTTGTGCCAGCCCGCCTGGTCCATGATCAATACGAAGTGCTCATCCGCTTTGCGTTCGCGGTCGAGGATCTTCAGGAACGCATTCATCGTGCCGGTGTTGACGTTGGGCGCGACCAATGCGGCCGATTCACCCGTCGCCGGCTCGACAGCGGTGTAGAGGTAGACCCAGTCGTAGCGCGTCTGCCGCACCGCACGGGGACGCGAGCCGGTGCGGGCCCAGACGTTGGTGATCGTCCCCTGCTGGCCGAAGCGTGCCTCGTCCATGAACCAGACACGGACCTTGCCGCCGTGCGGCGCGATCGCCTCTTTCGCCGCGTCGACAAAAAGGGGGCGCGGGCCTGGAAGTCGGCGATCGCCTGTGGATCGGCCTTCTCGTGCAGCGGGCGTGGGCTGAGGCAGGAATATCCCAGCCGCGCCAGCAGGTCGTACGCGCCGCCCAGGCTGTACTTGGCGCCGAACTCCTGCTCCAGGATCCGCACCACGTCCTTGCCACGCAGCGTGCACACGCCGTCTTGCGGACGCGGACCGGCGTCCAGTCGCTCACGCAACTGTGCTTCGCGATCCCGCGGCAGCTTCGGTGGACGCCCGGGCCGGGGACGCGGCTGAATCGCATCGATCCCGCCGTCGCGATAGGCGTAGGCCCAGTCCTGCACGCTGCGTCTGGCCCGCCCCAAGGCCTGTGCGATCTGCGCCGCCTCTTTGCCACTCAAGGCCAACAGGACCGCACGCCAGCGATCGCGTCGCAGCGCGTCCCGTTCTTCACCCGCTCGCCGCGCAAGCTCGTCGATGTCCCCCGCGGCCCGTTCCGTCAGATTCATCGGCACACTCCTTTGCTGGAGCAGGCAACATCTCACGCCACCGACGATCGCGCAAGTGCTTGCGCGAGAATTAATCTGAATCCGTATTACCTGGTGCGCGAGAATCACGTAAAATTTGTATTAGAAAGAAGTTTGGTTACAATTCCCCCTCGATGTCGGCGGCCCAGCGGCGCCGCCCAAAGCAGAATGGGGGGCTACCCATGCTGTCGTCGAAACTCGCAACCCCACAACCGCGCCCTCTCCGCGCGCCCACCATCCCCAGTCCCGCCATTATCAGTGACCACTCACGCCGTGTGCGAGATTCTTGAATGTTAATCGCTGATCAACAAATCCAGTTGCAAAGGCGGATTGCCGCTTCGCCAGTTCAGCAGGACCGCCGTCGTATGACTGAGCAGTTTCCGGGTGACTCGCGAGCACAAGTGCCACAAGTCACGCGCCCAGGTGCGCTGGCAACTGAAGCGTGTGGCTAGTTGCCCGATCATCGGCTCAATGATCTGACGCAATCGCGTCAGCAGCGCCGAACGCTGCGGCGTCGGATCGGAACTCTCTTTTCGAAACGGCGCGTACAACGCGAGCCCCTTGGCACGCAGCCGGTCGTTCTCGCGCGGGTTCCAGTAATTGCGGTCGCCGATGCCGACGGCTTCTTGCGTCGGAAGCAGCTCAAAAACCATGGGCCAGTCCGCGATGTTCGCAGGAGCGAGGGTGGCGGCGGAACAGAAGCCCCGATCGGTGCAACGCAGGTGCACGCGGAAACCGAAGAACAATGGCTCGCCGGTGGGGTCGCGGCCATAGTATTACTCCGTTAACTCGAATCCTTCCTTTCGGTTCGACTTACGACACGGTGGGCGTCGAGTCGCCGTCCGCAAACCGGGCAGCGTCCGGCCCAGCACAGCAGCAGGTGCTGGATCAGGCGACGGGCTTCGGGCACGCTAACCGGCGGCGGGCCGTGTCTCCCCTTTTTTGTCGCCGGTAGGCGACGACGAAGGCATAGGCGAGCATCACGAGCACCATGTGGTGGTGCCATCCGACCCAGGACCTGCCCTCGAAGTGGTCGAGGCCCATCTCTTGCTTCATCTCCCGGTAGCTCTGCTCTACCCACCACCGCCCCTTGGCCGTCCTGACCAGTTGCCGGAGTGAGGCCTTCGCCGGCAGGTTGGAGAAGAAGTACTTCGTAGGGGCATCCTCCTCCCGGGGCCACTCGGCCAGCAGCCAGCACTCGCTCTGCGGTCTGCGCCCGTTACTGAGACGGTGGGCCGGGCGGACCCGCCAGGCGGCGAAACGGCCAGACAGCTTGCGCGCTTTGCCCTTCCTGACCTTGCTCCCTTCCCGCCAATTCACCGTGCGGAAGTCGGCGGCGTGGTCCACGGCCCATGGTTTGACGGAGACCCCCGCGACCTTCGCCGCGACCCGGGACGGCCGCGTCGGTGGCCGCCCCTTGCCCAACCACGATGGGACCTCGCCCAGGTCCTCGGCGGCGTCAATCACCGACAGCGTCGACTCCACCCCCACGCAGTACGTCCACCCCTGCTTTTCCAGCGACCGGCGGAACTCGGTGACGCTCCCGTAGAGGGCGTCGGCCAAGACTACCCCCTTGAGCCCGTTAGCCTTCGCCCGCTCCAACATCGTCAGGGCCATCTTCCACTTGGGCTCGTACCCCACGTCGTCCGGCACCCCCGCGCGGGTCATTCGCTTGCGGTCGTTACCCCATTGCTTCTCCGGCAGGAACAGCCGCATATCCACGCAGAACACTTCCCCGCCTTTGGCTCTAGCTGCCGGTTGGGTCGCGTACTGCAAAGTGACCGCTATCTGGCAACTGGCCACCTTCCCCAGCGTTCCCGAATACTGCCGGGACACTCCCACCGAACTCTTCCCCTGCTTGGCAAAGCCCGTCTCGTCAAGGATCAGGAACCGCTGGAACGCCGCGGCGGACCCGCCCAGATGCCGTCGGACCTGCGCCGCCGATGACGCCGCCACCCACCGCTGCAGTCGGTCCCGCACCAAGCCCGCCGGCCAGGGGCTCTGGTTCACCAACTGCTGGAGCGACTGCTCGTAGTCCTGCTTACTGCCGTCAATCTCCTCCAACCGCCTGGCCATCGGCTCAATGCTCTTGCGATCTCCATCCAGCAGCAGACCCCGTAGATATATCTGCGCCCACCGGCGTTGATCCCGCCGCGGCAGGTCCGACATCAAGTCCCCGACGAATTCCCCCAACTCCCTTCGCAGACGATTCAGTGATCGACCATCCATGGCGACCGCCCTTCATGCCCATATCCCGCCACTCACTCTAACCTTACTGATCTAACGGAGTAATAATAGGCGGCGATGCCGCGAAAAAGCTTGTGTTGCGGGGCCCGCTTGAAACGGCAGACCCGCAGCGGAAACGTATCGAACAACCACAGCCTGGACGCGTCGGGACAAACCGGATCCTGCGATGGAAGCAACGCTGCGATTCTGTCCTGCAGCAGTTGCTTGACATGCCACAGGTCGGCGGCGTGTCGGGCGAATCGCGTCCGGTCGGTTTGTCGCAGCGCGGGAAACTCGCGTTGGTGATGACGCCGAAAGTACTGCCAGATTCCCTTGTCGGTGTCGAGGCCCAGAAACTCGCCGGCCAGTTCCATGGTGATGACCTCGCTGTCGTGCAGCCGCGGGTCAGGCCCGCGTCGGCGCAGCGGCAGATTCAAAGCTTTCAGTTCCGAATCGATCAGGTAAAACAGGTGAAGCAAATAATCCTCGTACGTCATGGTCTCCTCCGTGAGACGGGTAAATCCAACTCCATCTGACGGGGAGACCTTCTTTTTAGGAACCCAAAAACCCGCACACGGCGTTACTCGTCAATTACCAGCACCATATCGGACAAGTGTCAAAATAGGCAATCTGTGGCCATGGCATCGGTACTGTACCGGAATCAAAACGCAACAAGATGCCACACTTTCACCAAATGTATGCGCCCGTCAAACCTCTCATTTTAACACATCGGCCAAGGCCGATTCCAGACAGCATTCCCTCTTCATTCATCGTTGATCCACTACTCCACTTGCCATTTCTCGCACGCTCACTCCGCCTTGCATGTCCATCCGTTCGCGTTTGCCCCCTCGAACTTCACCCTCGGCACACCCCCCTCCTATCATCCCCTCGTCCCCGTTTTTCAACCCTTGTTTTCAGGAGTCCTTTCTCCATGACGAATTCCCTCCATCACCCCCACTCCGCCACGCTCGGCCAGCTCAAGGAAACCGGGTACAAGCCCTGCTCCGTCAAGGATGAGCTGCGCAAGAACGTCATCCGCAAGCTCAAGAACAACGAAAATCTCTTCCCCGGCATCATCGGCTATCGCGACAGCGTCATCCCCCAGATCGTCAACGGCATCCTCTCCCGCCACGACCTGCTTTTCCTCGGCCTGCGCGGGCAGGCCAAGACACGCATCCTCCGCATGCTCCCCGAACTGCTCGATGAGTGGATTCCGGTCCTGGCCGGTATCGAGATCAACGATGATCCGGTAAACCCCACCACGCGGATCGGCAAGCGCATCGTCGCCGAGCAGAAGGACGATGCCAAGATCGAATGGGTCCACCGCTCCGACCGCTATCACGAAAAGCTCGCCACGCCCGATGTCACCATCGCCGACCTGATCGGCGAGGTGGACCTCGTCAAGCACGCCGAGGGCCGCTACCTCTCCGATGAATCCACCATGCACTACGGCCTGATCCCGCGCTCCAACCGCGGCCTCTTCGCCATCAACGAACTGCCCGACCTCGCTCCGCGCATCCAGGTGGGCCTCTTCAACGTCCTCGAAGAGCGCGATGTGCAGATCCGCGGCTATCCCATTAAGCTTGACCTCGACGTCTGCTTGGTCTTCTCCGCCAATCCCGAGGACTACACCAACCGCGGCCGAATCGTCACGCCCTTGAAGGACCGCATCGGCTCGGTCATCCGCACCCACTACCCCGAGAGCGTCGCCGAGGGGATCGAGATCGCCAGCCAGAACGCCTGGGTCGCCCGCACCGGCGGCGTCGCCAGTTCCGGCGTCGCCGTCGAGATGCCCCAGTTCATCCACGAGATCGTCGAGGAAATGGTGCGCCTCGCCCGCTCGAGCCCCCATGTCTCGCAGGCCTCGGGCGTCTCCGTGCGCACCAGCATCGCCAACCTCGAAACGGTCATCTCCAACGCCGAGCGGCGCGGGATCGTCACCGGCGAAAAGCGGGTTGTCCCTCGCATCTGCGATCTGAATTACCTCATCGCCTCATCCCGCGGCAAGATCGAAATGACCCTCGCCGAGGAAGACGGCGCCGAGGACAAACTCATCAAGTCCCTCACCGGCGAAGCCGTGAAATCCGTCTTCATCCGCTACGCCGACCTCGATGCCTATGAACCGATCATCGAGCAGTTCAAGGGCAACCTCACCTTCCCCGCCGGCGACGACCTCACCGCCGAGGAGTTCGTCACCAACATGAAGCTGATCAAAAAGCTCCCCGAATTCGCCACGGCACTCGCGAAGGAAATGGAACTGGAAAATTCCGACCCCGCGATCCTCGCCGCGGTCGGCGAATTCATCCTGGAGGGTCTCTACGTCAACGACCGCTTGAGCAAATACAACACGAAAGGAAAGACCTTCTTCAAGAAATGAGCCGCCTCACGAGCGGCAGCGCCGGGCTGCGGAGAACCGCACCGGAATCTCTGGCATCAGCTTCAACGGGGGCGTATGGTATCCACATTCATCAATCCGCTGTGCCGCACGAAATCCATCAGCCAGCTTCGCCCGCGATGGATCTGGGCTGCCAATCCGGGAAGTCCGCATGCAAGGACAACGCGCCGCCAGTTGGCTCTCCAAGCTCTCCATCCGCTGGATTCTTCCGGCCGCCGTTGTCATCCCCGTCTTCGCGGTGGCGCTCATCCTGACGTTGCTCGCCTACCGGTCGGGCCAGCACACCGCCAGCGAGTTGGCCGCTCAGAGCGTCCGGCAGATTCACGAGCGAATCGAAAACCATCTCAATCATCTCATGAATCTGCCGCCGGCGATCGACCAACTGAACGCGTTGCGCCTGCGCGACGGCCGCCTGGCACTCGACGAGCCGTCGCGCAATCGCCTTTCCGTCTTTCAGACGCTGCAGATCTTCCCCGAGGTGAGCAGCATCGTCCTGGGAAGCGACCACGGCCAGGTGATGTGGGTCATCCGCTATCCCGGTGAAACCACCTACGAATACGCAATCAAACGCTCGCCCGATGCGCCGATGCAGGAATACACGATGGGAGCCGACGGCCGGATCGGCAACACACCCCTGCGCTCCTACAGGTTCGACGCCGTCGGCCGGCCCTGGTACCGCGCTGCGATCGAGGCTGAGGGACCAACGTGGGGCAACGTCTATATCTGGGTTCGCGGCGGCAAGGGAGTCACCCTCGGCGTCTCCTACGTCGAACCCTACCGCGACACCAGCGGCAAGATCCTTGGCGTGGTCAACTGCGAGCTCACCCTCGCGGACATTTCCACGTTTCTCAAGCGCCTCGAAATCGGCAAGACCGGCATGGCGTTCATCATGGAGCGGGACGGCAATCTGGTCGCCACCAGTGTCGGGCTGAACTGCATGAAGGACGGCCTGGCCCGTCTGCCCGCCGCCGAGGCGTCCGATCCGCGGATCGTCGCGGCGACGCGAGCACTCGTTGCAGAGCCGGGCGCACTCGGCGCGATCGACGCGATGCAGATCAAGGAGGTCAGAATCAATGGCCGCCCCACCCTGATGGCTGTCTCGCCCTATCACAACCGCCGGAATCTCGACTGGCTCGTCGTCACGCTCGTGCCCGATTCCGATTTTCTTGCCGATATCCAAAGCGCCCGCATGCGAAGCCTCTGGATCGGCGCGGCCGCCATCCTCCTGCGCTTGGCGTCGGGATCGCTATGGCCATGTGGCTGCTCAATCCCATTCTCGCCGTCGTCGCTCACGCCCGCCGCGTGGGTGCGGGCGGCCTCGAGGAGCACATCCACCGCCACGACAACCGCGAAATCGCACAGCTTTCTGCCGCCCTCAACGAAATGGCCGACGGCCTGCAGGATCGCATGCGCCTGCGTCACTCACTGGATCTGGCAATGGAGGTCCAGCAGAGTCTCCTGCCAAGTCAAACGCCACGGATCGATGGACTCGACGTCGCCGCCCGCTCCAAGTACTGCGACGAAACCGGGGGCGATTATTACGATTATCTCAGTGTCGAAGGCATGGGCCCGCATTCGCTCATGATCGCCCTGGGTGACGTCACCGGTCATGGCATCGCTGCCGCCATGCTGATGGCCACCGTGCGCGGCGTGCTTCGCTCGCAGGCGGCCAGCCAGAATTCCCTCGGACACCTCCTCACCCACGTCAACCAGCATCTCGCCGCCGACACCAAAGGGGATCGCTTTATGACCATGTTCCTCGGCATCGTTGACGCCTCCGCGATGTCCATGCGCTGGGCCTCCGCCGGGCACGACCAGCCCTTTATCTTCGATCCCCAATCTGGACTGCTTACCGAGATCGACCCCGGTGGTGGCGGCCTGCCGCTGGGTGTCATCGAATCCGAGCAGTACGACGAGCAGAGCTACAGCCAGCTTCGCCTCGGCCAGGTCATGCTCATCGGCACCGACGGTCTATGGGAAGCGAGAAACGGTGCCGACGAGCAGTTCGGCAAGGCACGCGTCGGCCAGGCCATCGCCGACTTCGCCCACCTCACCGCCGCCGAAATCGATGCCGGCATCTACGAACGCTTGAGGGAATTCTGCGCCAGCCGTTCCATCGAGGACGACATCACGTACGTCATCATCAAATTCAATGCTCAAAACGCGCAGACGTAATCACACCCGCCCAGAATTCGACCCGCGTGTCCAAATACCGGGCGACAATTGACGCTTGCATGCCTGATACCGCTTCTAGTTTTCAGTTGCGCTCTGGAAGCCAGGGCACTGCACAGACGCTTTTGATCAACTCGGGGTCGAGGCAGGATCGTTGCCAGACATCGCAGGCCGCTTCACGCAGGGCATCGTAGTTGGCGTAGCTTCGGTTCGACCAGTAATGGCTGCGGAACCAGTGCCAGAGATTCTCCGTCGGGTTCAGTTCCGGCGAGCGCGGTGGAAGGTTGAGGAGCGTCACGTTCGCCGGCACCTTCAACCCGCCGGAGATGTGGTAGCCGGCTTGATCCCAGATCAGCACCCCATGCACATCCGGCGCGATCTCCCTGGACAGTTGGTCAAAGAAGGCGTTGACGATCTGCGTGTTCAGGTTCGGCGCCAGCAGACCGGCGGTGTTCCCGGTTTTCGGACAAACCGCCCCCAGCACGTACAGGTAATCATACTGCGTCTGCTTCACCGCCCGCGGTCGCGATCCCACCGGCGCCCACACCCGCGTCAGCGTGCCTTGCTGACCAAAGCGGGCTTCATCCTGGAACCAGATCTCGATGCGTTTGTCCGGATGCTGCTGGGCGATCTGCTCGATCAGTTCCGGGCACTTTTTTTAAAAGCCTCCTGTGCCGCCGGGTCCGCATCCTTGTGCTGCGGGCGTGGAACCAGGTCGTTGTACCCGATCGCGTGCAGCAGGTTGTAGACTGCGCCGAGGCAGCGGACCTTGCCGAACTCCTCTTTGAGGATGCGCTGCACGTCCACACCACGCAGCGTGCAGACGCCGCCGTCCTTCTCCGGGACCGGCCCGCCATCCAACCGCTGCTTGAGCCGCTGCTGTTCCGATGCGGCCAGCGGGGGCTTGCGGCCCTGCCCGCCTTCATTGCGCAAATGTTCTACGCCGCCCTCGTTGTACCACTTGACCCAGAACTGCACGCCGCGGCGGCTGTAGCCAAACTCCTCGGCCACCTGCGGTGCCGACTTCCCCCTCTTGGCCAGAGCGACGGCGTGCAGGCGGGTCACCATCTTGGGATCGTGTTCCGATCGTGCCAGCGTATGTAATTCCTCCACAGTGTGATGCTCCACCACGTGCATGATGCGGCCTCCTTGCCAGGTTCCGCACATCATGACACAAACTCATCGCTGGCGCGCTGTGCAAGCAAAAAGTGGAAGCGGTATGATTCGGAACTTGAACTCCTATGCCATGCCACCGGCTCCCGGCCGAAGATCCTGGCGCGTTCCTTGCCGCTCATGCCGACCTTCCTGGAATTCTTCGATCATCTTCCGGTTGAAGGCGGGGATGTCATCGGGATTCCGGCTGGTGACGATGCCGTTGTCCACACAGACCTCCTGGTCCACCCAGGTCGTCCCCGCGTTGCGGAGGTCCGTCTGAAGCGAGGGCCAGCTTGTCATCGTCCGCCCCCTAGCGGCGCCCGCCTCGATCAGCATCCACGGCCCATGACAGATCGCCGCGATGGGTTTGCCGGACCGTACGAACTCGCGCACGAAGTCGACTGCCTGCGTATTCATGCGCAGATGATCGGGGTTCATGACACCGCCGGGCAGCACCAGCGCGTCGTAGGCACCTGGATCCGCATGCGAGAGCACGGTGTCCACCTTGAAGGCGTCGCCCCTTTCGGCTTGATTCCATGCCTTGACCTGGCTCTGCTGCGGTGAGATCAGGTCGGTTGCCGCGCCGGCCTCTTCGAGCGCTCTTCGCGGCTCGGTCATTTCGACCTGCTCGAAACCGTTTTCCACCAGAATCGCGATTTTCCTGCCTGCGAGTTCATTAGCCATGACGACCTCCATCGAGTTTGAATTGCGCGCGTGCGCGACATGCGCCGGCGTCTGAAGAAGATCGCAATGCCGATGCCAGCCGATCGAAGGAGCTATTGCTCTTTGCTGCCCCGGTAGGTGTAGTTCGCGACGGTCCCGTCGGCCCTGGTGATGGTGAGGTCCCCGTTCATCTGATCGCCGGTGACCGTGCCGGACCAGTCGGCCTTGTCCTTCTTGTCGTCAGTCAATTTCGCGGTGTAGTGCGCCATGCCGACGGGTGCGTTCTCGATGTATGGGCCGGGCTTGTAGCCCTGCTTGCTCAGCGCTTTGGACTTGAGCTTGTTGCCCTTGAAGGTCAGGATGTCGTCGAACGAGCGGGCACCGGCGCTTTGCGCATCGGCATCCGGCTCGACGGTAACCTTCCACTTGGTCTTTTCCAGGAAATCGCGGGCGAACGCCCGGCTCGTGAGACTCAAGCCAATGATCGCCACCAGCAAGACAATCGCAGAACGCCGCATGAATCCTCCGGTATGAGCCGCCAGAGGCCATCTTACTGCAATCGGCTCGTCCTGAAAGCGGCGGACTTTCCGTTGGAAGCCAATCGCGTCCTTGGCGCCCGCCTCCAAGACGACAAAACCCCCGCGACGCTGCGCATTTTGCAACCTACAATCCCCGCAATGAAGTACGTCTACGGCGAGTTCGACGGCGAGGCTTTTCCTACGTCCGATCAGCTCTTCGGCTTTGACAAGCTGATGGACTTCATCCTCCAGTACGGTGACCAGGCCCTCAAAGCCATCGAGCAGATGCTCAATGATCCGACGAACGAGCAGCAATCGGATTTGCTCGAACAATTGCTCAAGGAAGGTATGCTCGACAAGGATGGCAAGGGCCGCGTTCGCCTCACTCCCCGCGCCATCAGCAAGATGCAACGCAAAGCTCTGCTGGAAGTTTTTGCCAATCTGCGCTCGGGGAACCGCGAAGGCCACGAGAAGGTCACGCCGGGACTCGGCGGCGAACGCGTCGAAGGGACCAAACCCTACCAATACGGCGATCCCGTCAGCGAACTTGATCTCCACCAGACCCTCCACAACGCCCTGACGCGCCACGGCCTCCCACAACAGACCACAGACAACAAACAACAGACCAGAATCAAATTCGACGAACACGACTTCGAGCTCCACCTCCACGAAGGCGTTACCAGCTGCTCGACCGTCGTCCTGCTGGACATGTCCGGCTCCATGATGCGCTACGGTCGATTCCTCGCCGCCAAGAAGGTCGCGCTGGCCATGCAGGCGTTGGTCCGCTCGCGTTTCCCGCAGGATTCGCTGGACTTTGTCGGCTTCTACTCCGGCGCCACCCGCATCCCCGAGGCCGCGGTCCCCATCGTCATGCCCAAGCCGGTCAGCATCTACGACTACCAGGTGCGTCTGCGCGTGCCGATCGACAAGCTCGATAAGGCGCCGCAGCACTTCACCAACCTGCACATGGGCCTTCAACTTGCCCGGCGAATCCTGCGCAGGCGACAGAGCGAGAACAAACAGCTCTTCATCATCACCGACGGCCAGCCCACCGCCCACGTCGAGGGCGACAACGTCTATCTGCTCTATCCCCCCGACCGGCGCAGCACCGTCGCCACGCTCAAGGAGGCGGTGCTGGCGGTGCGCGAAGGCTGCCGCATCTCCACCTTTGCGCTGATCGAAGACTACTGGGGCATGGACTGGGTCGGTTTTGTCGATCAGATGACCAAGCTGACCAAAGGCGTGGCCTTCTACACCAACAGCGCCGAGCTATCGAGCTGCGTCATGGAGAGCTATCTGAGCGGTCGGAAGAAGAAGACCCATATCGCGTAGCGGACGCGGCGACAGTGGCACAGGGCGGCTCGCCGCGCAGCCGTCGAAGAATGTCCAGCAGGATCCGCGGATCCGTCGCGGCCCCAATATGCGCTGATTCCAGCGGCTCATTCGGCACCACGCAGGGCCGCTGCCCCGGCGGCGCTGCATATTGAACGCCGACGACGGAGTCTCCTTCCCGAATATACGGATAGATCTCGTAATGTCGTCCATTCTCCGCCTCCCCTCTGGCGAGTCTGGTCAGAAACTCCGATCCCGGCCGCATGTCTACCTGGAGCCGCATGATCGGCGGGATCGCCTCGGCGCGCTCCGCCCCCTGGTTGGGCGAGGAGATCGTGAAGAGCCGACGAATATTCAGTCTGCAACGCCCGGTCATCGGAAGGGCGCTATAGCGAGCAACGAGCCCTCCCATCGATACGCCGATCACATCGACCTCGACGGTCTGATCGGGTGTGCCTGAGGGGAAGGCGCGATTGACGACCTGGATGACGTCCCGGCGGCAGTCATCGAACCTGCCAGCGAAGAAGTAGGAGACCGGAACGATGCGGTCGTCCGAGACGTGCCGGTGAACGATGGAAGCGACGACATTGTCCCCCAGGCCGGGATCGAGAAAGCCGCCTAAAACCACCAGCGGCCGCGCCAACGGCTTGGGATGGTCGGCAATCTTGTCCAGCGTCTTCTGGGCCTGGGCGGGCGTCAGCGGGATGGTGGGATCGCGCGGATCCGGGGGCTGCGACGCACAACCCGCAGCGAGTGCCAGCGCGAAGATGAGCGGCAGCAGTGCATATCCTTGCATCTACACCCCCAGGACATTTGAGATCGTATAGCGGCCGGGCCTCTGGCTGGCGAGCCAGGCGGCAGCGCGGAGGGCGCCGCGGACGAACGTGTCGCGGCTGGTGGCGACGTGGGTGAGCTCGAGGCGCTCGCCGAGAGCGGCGAAGTAAGCGGTGTGGCGGCCGACTTCATCGCCGATGCGGAGAGCGTGCATGCCGATCTGGCCGCGCTGGCGCGGGACGTCGTCGCCGTGGCGGTCAAAGAGGAGGTCGTTCCGTGACTTGCCGGTGGCTTTGAGGATGGAGTCGGCGAGGCCCATGGCGGTGCCGGACGGGGCGTCCTTCTTGAAGCGGTGATGGGCTTCGACAATCTCAATGTCATAGTCGTCGCCGAGGGTTTTGGCGACCTCGGCGGCGATCTTGTTGAGGACGGCGACGCCGAGGCTCATGTTGGGGGCCTGAAGGACGGGGATGTCGGCGGCGGCCTGGTCGATGGCGGCGTGGTCGGTGGATTGAAGGCCGGTGGTGCCGATCAACATGGCGATGTGGCGGTCTCGGCAGGTCTTAAGCCAATGACGCATGGCAACCGGCGAGCTGAAGTCGATGAGGACGTCGGGGGCGGCGTGCAGGTCGGCGGCGAGCGGAACGCCGATGGGACCGACGCCGGCAATTTCGCCGGCATCCTTGCCGAGCAGCGGATGGTCGTGCCGCTCGATGGCGGCGGCGAGGTGGCAGTCGGTGGATTGATGGGCGAGTGCGACCAGACGCGTGCCCATGCGGCCGGCGGCGCCGGTGACGGCGAGGGTGATCGGTGAAGGCATAGTGCCGAGAGTTGTAGCATTTTGGATCGTGAGGCGACAACGGGGGCGAGCGAGCGGTGGGTGGTTTGGTCATGGGCCGGCACGTGGTGTACCGGGGAATCCGCGTTGGCGGGGTCGTGGCGGGGGGTCAGCGCCGGAGTCGACCACCGCGCCCGAAGCCCCTAGCGTTCCCAAGTCAACCGCCCCGGGGCTCTGTACTGCCGCTCGATGGGGTTTACGGTTGTTGGGGCGGCATCACAGCCGGTGAATTGCCATGGCCGCTCGGCGTCGTCGAAGACGTGGCCCCAAGCCGCCACGGGATCGTCGGGGCCGCGGGTGAAAATGGGCAAACTATTCACGTCCCGGTTCATGTCCCGTAATCGAGGACGAGGGTGTCGGCGCGAATTGGATTGATAAACTCCTGCACGACGCGCTGATGCTCTGGATGGGGGTAGAAAGCTTCCATGGCGGCTCGATCCGACAGACGCATCACCACGCCGTGCGTGAAGCCTTTGGCTCGCGGTGAGAAGTTTGTCCCGCAGGAGAAATCCAGAATGCCGGGGATTTTGTCCTTGAGGTTGCGCAGTTCCGCCAGCGCGGCGTCAATTGCTTCCTGGCTTGCCTGCTCTGTCCACCGCAGCAGAAGAATGTGCTCGACCATGATCGATCTCCTGTGTGCTGACGCCGACTCGGTCCGGCGACTGAGGTACCGGACGGCATGGCGGGATTCTGTCGCTTAAGGCAAATAACGGGCCATGATGGCGTGTTCTAGGCCAAGATCTTGTCTCGCATCCCTCCATAAGCGAGGGCACGGGGGAGTTCTCGAGCATACATGCTGTAGGGAAAGCCGAGCTCGATCTGGCTGGCTTGATCGAGCGTCTTTGCCTGGTCCGGCGTCAGGGTCAGGTCGACGCTTGCGAGGTTGTCCTGGAGTTGGCTGAGCTTTCGCGCGCCGAGGATCGGGATGACGGGCACTGGGCGAGATTGCAGCCACGCCAGCGCCACCTGCGACATGCTGCGGCCGATTTGAGCGGAGACATTCTTGACGGCAGCGACGATGCGTGCGGTGCGCTCACGTTCCGGCAGGAATCCCTTCATCATGTCATTGTTGAAACGCCCCGTTTCGGACGCAGCCGCCGGCGTGGTACTTCCCGCTCAGGATACCACCGGACAAAGGCGACCAGGCAGTGGCACCGAGGTTCAGCGCTTTGGCCATGGGAATCAGTTCCCGTTCGACCGTGCGCTCAATCAGGCTGTACTCGATCTGAATTCCCACGAACGGCGACCAGCCGCGCAACTGGGCAAGGGTGTTGGCCTGTGCAATCCACCACGCGGGAGCATCCGAGATGCCGACGTAAAGCACTTTGCCCTGGCGAACCAGGTCGTCCAGCCCGCGCATGACCTCTTCCACCGGCGTCATCTGGTCCCAGATGTGCAGCCAATACAAATCGATGTAATCGGTGCGCAGGCGCTTGAGGCTTGCTTCGATGGACTGGACCATACTTTTGCGATGGTTGCCGGCGGCGTTGGGGTCGTTTCCGCCGGCGTTTGCGTTGCCGTATTTCGTCGCGAGGACGACGCTGGGGCGGTGGCCCTGCATGAATTCGCCGAGAAAAGACTCGCTCGAACCATTGGTGTACACGTTGGCGGTATCGATGAAATTGCCTCCGGCCTGGCGGAAGGCTTCGTACACCTTCTGCGCCTCGTCCCTGGAGCTGCCCCAACCCCAATCCTCGCCAAAGGTCATCGTGCCCAGCGCCACCTCCGAAACGCGAAGGCCGCTGTTGCCTAACAATCGGTATCGCATGGGAATCTCCTTATTGTTGCTCGACTGGTGTAGCGTTTGGAATGTTGCCGACGGCTCGACGTAGCAATAATTCGGGCCGATTTTTTGTCGCATAGTCTATCGCCGTTTGCTCAGTGATCGGCGTCTTATCTGATGTTCTGTCACTCCGCTCCGACATGTGCTCCTTTCTCCGCCACCAGAGCGCCGCATGAGCAGGACAAGAAACACCATCGCGACCGAGATGGCCGCCGAGCACCAGAAAACGTCAAGATAGGCAAGCGCCGTTGCCTGCTGATTTCGAATTTGTTCGAGGGCCTGTAGCGTCATTTGTCGTGCCCTGGTCAGGTCGCCGGTCTGTTGCAGGAAGAATGTTTTGCCATGCGAGAAGAATTGCGTCACGGCGGGATTGAGTCGATCCAGATTCTCGTTCAGGCGCAATGCGTGAAACTGCTCGCGGCGTTCGAGAACCGTCTGAGCCACCGACGTGCCAACGCTTCCCCCTTCATTGCGCAACAGCGCCAGCAATCCAACGGCGGCGCCGCGGATTTCTTTTGGAATATATAGGAATGCCGCCACATTCAACGGGACGAAAGATCGCGGACAATCCTGCGATGAGCACCACGCGCGGCCAGACCACCTGCCATGGGCTGACCTGCAAGATTCAGCCGGGAAAACCAGAAGTTTCCGATCGCGAGGATGAGCAAGCCCGGCAGCCATCGGATAGCGCACATCGATCCCTTTGCCCAGCAGTTTGCCGACGATCAGGAGCATGATGATTGCCGCGACGCCGGATGGTGAAAGCACCAATCCGGAAGTCGTCGCATCGTAGCCGAACAAGCGACTGCAAAAAGGCCGGGAGTTGGGTGGTGTTGGCATATAGTACCCCATAGGCGCAGAAGATAATGATGCAGCACGAGCGGAAATTGCGATCCAGCAGCGTGCGGAAATTAATCAGGGGGTTGGCGAGCTTAAGTTCACGATAAACCAGTGCCGAAATGCAGACCAAAAACAAGATGAGCAGCGTTTGCACCCGCCAGAACGGGTCACCGAGCCAGTCCCATTCCTGGCCTTTGCTGAGCATGACTTCCCAGCAGACCATGCTGATGCTCAGCAGACAGAGGCCGATGGTGTCGAATCGTCTGCCCGACTTGAGCATCTTGTCTCGTTCGACTCCGAGATACTCCGGATCGCTCACCAGCGCATAACACATCGAGAGGGCAAGCAGGCCGACCGGGACGTTGAGGTAGAAGATCCATCGCCAGCCGTAATTGTCGGTGATATATCCCCCAAGCGTCGGTCCAACCACTGGTGCGAGCAGCGCGGCAATTCCGAAGATCATCATGGCCGTTCCCTGCTGCTCCTGGGGGAATGCATCGAGCAATACGGCCTGGCTGGAAGGTTGAAGACCGCCACCGGCCAAGCCCTGGATGACGCGGAACAGGATCAATGCGCTCAGGCTGGCGGCCATACCGCAAAGCGCCGATGCGAGGGTGAATAACGCGATGGAAAGAAGGAAGTAATTGCGTCGGCCCAGGCGCGTGCTGAGCCAGCCGGAGATTGGGAGAACGATGGCGTTGGCGGCGAGATAGCTGGTGATGACCCACTCGCTGTCGGTTGCCGGTGCGGACAGGCCGCCGGCAATGTAGCGGAGAGCGACATTGGCGATGGTGGTATCCAGCACCTCCATGAACGTGGGGATCACGACGGCAATCGCGACGAGCCTGGGATCGACCGCCCGCCGGGCATGCGGGAGTTCTATTGCGCCAGCCGTCATGGCTTGAACTCCGGCTGGGTCGTTGCGGCTTTCATTGCCAGGTACGGCTGCAGGACCTTACCCGCATCCGGTCCAGTGGGTTTATCGTAAATGTGCACGTGAGGCGTGACCGACAACCCGACAAACAGGGGCACTTTATCGGGATCGTAGTTCCAGCACATCGATTCGCACCGGCAGGCGCTGCACGACCTTGACGAAGTTTCCAGTGGCGTTTTCCGGCGGCAGCAGCGCGAGTGTCGAACCCGTGCCCATCGTAAAGCCGCTGATTCGCCCGTCAAACCGATGGCGGCTTCCGTACATATCCACGTCCAGATCCACCGGCTGGCCGATACGCAGGTCGGCGAGCTGGGTTTCTTTGAAATTGGCATCCACCCAGATGTCCCTCAGAGACCGGACCGCCATCAAACTCTGGCCGGCAAGGACATTGTCCCCCGGATTGACATTTCGCCGGGTCACAACCCCGTCAATGGCGGCGACGATGTCGCAGTATCGAAGATTCAGCTTCGCCTGATCGAGATCGCGCTGCTTTTGAGCGAGCTTTGCCTCAGCCTGTTTGATAGCCGGCGCGTTCTTGCTGAGCTTTGCAAAAATGCGATCGATGTCTCCCTGCGGATCAAGCTTGTAGAATTCGGCAAGCATCTCCTTTGGGGTTGCGGTGAGGGGGTGTTCCACGCCGAGCTGAGAAGCGGCCTGCGCCAGTGCGAATTGGGCTTCGCGCACCGTGGAAAATGTCTGATCGAGGTCCGGGGGAACCTCGGTAAGATCGCCACCCCTGGGTGGATGATTCGGCAGCCCAAGCGCAGCGCGGACCTGGTAAACGTTCTGGAGCGCTGCTTCGATATCCGCGTGTGCAACCTGCAGCACTTCCCTCCGGCGATCCAGTTCCTCTTGCGATAGAGCGCTGGTTTTTACCAGAGGTACAGCGCGATCATAATCCGCCTGTGCCTTGGTCAAGGCGGCTTTCTTGGATTCCAACGCCGCCACCGCGCGAGTGCAACAGGGCGATCTGATCATCCACGCCTTCGACGGCATTTTGCAGTTTGAATCGCAGACCTGCGCGTCTCGCCTTCCAGACTGCGCACCTGTGCGTTGGCCGCCTGGAGATCCGCCTGCGCGGCGGTGACGGCGGCCTGGGCAATGTTCACCTGAACCTGGTACGGCTCCTTGTCAAGTTCCACCAGCAACTCACCCTTGCGAACACGGTTGTTGTCATCAACCAGGACGCGAATGACCTGGCCCGGCACTCGGGGAGCGACGAAGGTAACGTGGCCGTTGACGTAGGCGTCGTCGGTCGAAACGGTTTCGAGGGCGCGTTCGATGTGAGGCGTACCAACCACCCCGGCGAGAACCAGAACAACGCCACCGATGGCCCATACTCGCCAGCGTCTTGGCTTACTTTTGGCGGGTTTGGCATCCGAGCTGTGCGGCGAATCGGGAACCGCATCCGCCTGATCTATGGTTGTAGGCCCATCGGCGGTCGGTTCGGACTTGACATCCGAAGGATCGGCTGGCACATGCGAGTGATTCTTCGTCTCAGCCCGCCCTGCGTTGAGCTTATCCTGGTGATCGTCTTGCTCCGATTGCGTCTGCGCCATTTGATTAGCCTCAAAAGAAATGAGCGAGAAGAGAGCTGGGGCGGACGGTAACCCCGAGCGGATTGGCGCACAAGGCTCCTGACACCGAGCGATCATGCGACAAGCGCCGGCGTCGCCACCGCCGTCGGCCGAGCGACGGTTTGGTCTCAGCGCCGCTTGCCGGTGATTTCGCCGAGGAACCAGATACGGCGTTCTGTCTGGTCGATCCAGTTCTCGATGAGGCTTGCGGTGGCGACGTCGTTGTGTTCATCGCAGAGGGCGTGGGCGGACCTCAGAAATCCCGCCAACTTCTGATTGTCATCATGGAGCTCGGCGAGCATGGCCTGAGGGGAGAGGGATGGCTCGTTGTTGTCCTTCAGTCGCTGGTGACGGGAGATGTCAGAGGTGGAGCGGATGGTCGTACCGCCGATCTTGCGGGCGCGCTCGGCGATGTCATCGGTCATGGCGAAGATCTGCTCGGCATGCTCGTCGAGGAGCAGGTGATAGTCGCGGAAATTGGGGCCGGTGATGTGCCAGTGGAAGCTCCTGGTCTTGAGATAGAGGGCAAAGACATCGGCCAGAAGGCCGCGAAAGGCATTGGAGAGCGATTCAACGGCGTTCGGGCTGAAACCGGTGGAAGCGGCGTTTGGTGACTTCATGGCAGTCCTTTCGGTGAAGTGGTTATGCGGCAGCTTTGGCTGCGAGAACCTGGACGATGGCAAGGGTCTGGAGCAGGTCGTTCGACAACCCGTGGCACACGCGGGTGAATACGCCCGGGCATTGATCAGGACTTGATGAACGCCAGCAGATCCTCGTTCACCTGGTTTTTCAGCGTGGAGCACATGCCATGGGGAGCGCCTTTGTAGACTTTCAGCGTGGCGTTCTTGACGAATTGGACGAGCGCATGGCGGAGGCGCCGATGGGTACGATCTGGTCATCGTCGCCGTGGAGGATCAGGGTCGGGATGTCGAACTTTTTGAGGTCCTCGGTCTGGTCGGTCTCCGAGAATGCCTTGATGCAGAAGTAGGCGGCGGGGAATCCGGCCATCATGCCCTGGAGCCAGAAGGATTCGCGCAGGCCCTCGGAGATGTTTGCGCCGGGGCGGTTGAATCCATAGAAGGGGATGCTCAGGTCTTTCCAAAACTTGGAGCGGTCGGCGAGGACAGCGGAGCGGATCTGGTCGAAGGCATCCAGGGGCGTGCCGTTGGGATTGGCGGGGGTCTTGAGCATCAGCGGCGGAACAGCGCCGATCAGGACCGCCTTGGCGACGCGCTCGGTACCGTGGCGGCCGATGTAGCGGGCGACTTCACCGCCGCCGGTGGAGTGGCCGACGTGGATCGCCTTCTTGAGATCGAGCTTTTCGGTCAGCTCGGCAGAGATCGTCGGCGTAGGTGTCCATGTCGTTGCCGTTCCATGGCTGGCTCGATCGGCCGTGCCCGCGGCGGTCGTGGGCGATGCAGCGGTAGCCGCGGGATGCGAGGAAGAACATCTGGTCTTCGAACGCGTCAGCCGTGAGGGGCCAGCCGTGGCTGAAGACGACGGGCTGTCCGGCGCCCCAGTCCTTGTAGTAAATCTGCGTGCCGTCTTTGGTGGTGATGGTGGGCATGGGATGCTCTCCTTCCAGCAAGGTGGGGATGGGCTGCTTTGCCTGCCGGCTGCGGGAATGAATTTGCCGCGTGCAGGTTGGCGGCAGGAGAGCATCATGGCCATACGGCAAGAGCAGCGTCAATGAGATTAATCTTGTGTGAAGACGAGGACGTGCGGGAAATCGATGGATGCGCTGTTGCTTTGCGAAATCCTTCCGGGCGTACGCCTCAGGATGACCGATATCCTGGATGCGGGTAGCGGAGACAAGCGCCGCCTTGATGCGGATGCAGGGCCTGCGCATGTCGTTCGAAGGGGTTTTGGCCGCCACGCAAGGTGAATTTCCAGACGACTCGGATGGCCGGCCTGGACGACTGCCGGAGTCGACTATCGGGTGTCCGCTAAAGGACCCGGTTGTGCGGCTGGGGCTGCCGCCCGGTGAGAATGGATGACCGGGGGGCTGCACGGCCGGAACGGTTCGAGGCGGGTGTTCTTGCGCCATTGGGCCTGATCAGGGAGCCCGCGCGCTCTTGGGGAGAATTGCTCCGCCGACGGGCATGGGCGGCCTTTGCGTGCCGAGCTTTTGCACGGTGCAACTACGGTTCGGGTACGGTGTGGGTACGGTGTGACCCGGTCGTTTTGCACAAACAGATCTCGATGGGGTGTATGGGGGCTCTTAAGTCGCTTATTCGAGAATTTGCACAGGATGGGGCTGCGGGGGCAGGGCTTTCGCATTTGATGTTTGTGACGTCAGGTATTGCGCGATTGGTCCGGTGTCGATAGCCTCACACTTCGGTCGCGAAGTTTCGCAGCAAATTGAGTTCTCACTTATAAAAGGAGCTTGGCATGGACGCTGAAGCGACCGCACCTTTCTGCGCTTTTTCCGAAGCATCGTCGATCCGCGTGCCGCCAACGTGGCACCTGCTGATCGACATTTCGAGCATCGTGATCCTGGCGGTGTTGTGCGGGGCCGAAGGGTGGGAGATGGTCGAGGCCTGGGGCTGCGGCAACCTCGAGTGGCTGGCGACGTTTCTGGAACTGCCCACGGCATCTCCTCGCACGATACCTTCGACTGCGTCTTTGCCCTGCTCGACCTGCTGGCGTTTGAGCGGTGCTTCATGGATTGGACGGCGGCGTTGGTGCAAGGCAGCAGGGGCTTGCTGGTCGCTGTAGACGGTAAGACACTGCGGCGGAGTTGGAACACGCCTGGAGCAAGACGCCGGTGCACCTGGTCAGCGCCTTTGCCACGCAGAACCAGTTGGTGCTGGGACAAGTGGCCACCGACGCTAAGAGCAACGAGATCACCGCCATCCCTCAATTGCTGGCGATGCTGGACTGGCCGGGGCAACGGTGACGATCGATGCCATGGGGTGCCAGCGTGAGATTGCGCAACAAATCAGGAATCAGCAAGCCCATTACATCCTGGCGGTGAAAGAGAATCAGCCAACGCTGTGCCAGAAGGTCAAGACGCTGCTGGACGAGGCGATCCTGAACAACTTTGCGTACATGTCTCACGGCTATTGCGAGCAGACCAACAGCGGCCACGGCCGGATCGAGAAGCGGCGGGTATGGGTCAGTGATGAAGTGAAGTGGCTGGGTTCGGAGTTGCTGGCGGCCTGGCCGGATCTGGCGTCGCTGGTCGTCGTCGAGTCCACGCGGCAGGATCTGGGCGACACCAGCGGTAAGGTGAGCGTCGAACGACGTTACTACATTTCCAGCCACGGTGGCACCGACGCCGCGATGCATGCCGCCGCTATCCGCGGGCACTGGGGCGTGGAGAACGGGCTGCACTATGTGCTGGACGTGAGCCTGAACGAGGACCCGTGTCGCTTGCGTGTCAAACACGGGGCGGAAAACTCTTCATGCTTACGCCGCATCGCCTTGAACAAACTCAAACGCTGGGAGATCCGCAAGGAGAACGGAAAAGTCATGAAGGCGAGCCTGCGGCTGAAGCAAATCCTGCGCTGGAGTCGTAAGTCGCTTATTCGAGAATTTGCACAGGATGGGGCTGCGGGGGAGAAATCGAGGAAAGCGGCTTGACCGAGTGCGGGGGGAGTTTTAGACTGCTTTGACGCCTTCTGGGCGAACGAACATGAATTCGCTTCGACTTACCATCCTTCCGGTCGTCGTACGATAGGCCGGTGCCGATGCGGCAGCCCAACCGGGTTGGCCCGCGCGACCGGCCCATTCCCGTCTATTTAAGTCGTTCGCCTGCTAATATTTACGATAATCTGATTGATCCATGGGAGTTGGGCCGATACATTGCCCGACTTGCCGCTAACAATCTGGGACAAGCTATGAGCACCACGAGCACGATTCCGACGACGCAAGCCAAGTCCGCCGCATCCCCCGCGCCAGCCAAGGCCCGGTTCAAGGGCAAGAGCGGGGCGCAGATTCTCCATGAGATGCTGATCAACGACCACAAGGTTGAGGTGATCTTCGGGTATCCCGGCGGGGCGATTCTGCCGGTGTTCGACCAGCTCTACAAGACGCCGGCGAAGTTCATCCTGAACCGGCACGAGCAGGGGTCGGGGCATGCGGCCGACGGCTATGCGCGGGTAACGGGCAAGCCGGGTGTGTGCATCGTGACCAGCGGACCCGGTGCGACAAACACGGTGACGCCGCTGGCGACGGCGCAGATGGATTCGATTCCGATCGTGGTGTTCAGCGGACAGGTGGCGACGAAGGTGATCGGGAACGATGCGTTCCAGGAAGCGGACGTGACGGGGATTACGCGGCCCTGCACGAAGTGGAATTACCTCATTAAAGACGTGCGGGAGCTGCCGCGGATCGTGAACGAGGCGTTCTTGATCGCGACGAGCGGGCGGCCGGGACCGGTGCTGGTGGATCTGCCCAAGGACGTGACCAATGCAATCTGTCCGGACGAGGTGGATGACTCGCCGCGGGAGCACGTGCTGAAGCGCAAGAAGGTCTCGCTTTCGGGCGGGACGCAGAAGCAGGTGATGGATGCGGCGGAGCTGATCAACAAATCCGAGCGGCCGGTGCTGTACGTGGGCGGCGGGGCGATCATCGCCGGCGCGACGAGGCGCTGCGCAAGGTGGCCGAGAGCGGCAACATTCCGGTGACGACGACGCTGCTGGGGCTGGGCGCGTTTGATGAGCATTCGCCCCTGGCGATGTACATGCTGGGGATGCACGGCGGCGCGTTTGCGAACTATGCGGTGCAGGAATGCGACTGCCTGATCGCGGTGGGAGCGCGGTTCGACGACCGGGTGACGGGGAACCTGGCGACGTTCGCGCCGCACGCAAAGATCATCCACATCGACATCGATCCTTCGAGCATCAGCAAGAACGTGGACGTGGATGTGCCGGTGGTGGGCGATGCGCGGATCAGCCTGGAAGCGATGATGCCGTACATCGAGCACCGCGAACGCAAGGAATGGCACGCCCAGATCTCGGCGTGGAAGAGGCAGTATCCGTTCAAATACCTGGATGATTCGAAGCACGCCAAGCCGCAGTACGTGATCGAGGAGATCAGCAAGCAGACGCGCGGCGAGGCGATCCTGGCGACGGGCGTGGGACAGCATCAGATGTGGGCGGCGCAGTTTTACCGATGGCGGCGGCCGCGGCAGATGATTACATCCGGCGGGCTGGGGACGATGGGATTCGGATTGCCGGCGTCGCTGGGGGCGCAGCTGGGCGCGCCGGGGCAGGTGGTGATCGACATCGACGGGGATGCGAGCTTCTGCATGACGCTGTTCGAACTGCCCACGATCGCGGAATACGACATCCCGGTGAAGATCGCGATTCTGAACAACGATTTTCAGGGGATGGTCAAGCAGTGGCAGGACCTGTTCTATCAGAAGCGGCTACAGCCAGACGGCGATGAAGAACCCGAACTTTGCCAAGCTCGCCGAGGCGTGCGGGATCCGGGGGATCCGGTGCGACAACAAGTGCGACGTGGAAAAGACAGTGAAGGAGATGCTGTCGCATAAGGGGCCGGTGCTGGTGGATTTCTTTGTGGAGCCCAACGAGCACGTGTACCCGATGGTGCCGGCAGGCAAGGGATTGCACGAGATGGAGATGGGGACGCTGGCGTAGCTCAGGCGAGTCGGCCGATGATGTTGATCGCGGCACCCGCCGGGACGACAAGGGGTGCCGGGAAGCGAGCTCGTGAAGATCGCCTACGTCATCGTCGCGCATAAGATGCGCAGCAGCTGCGGCGGCTGCTTGGGGCAATCGATTGGGAGGGGAACACCTACGTTCTTCACATCGACGCAAAGGCGCCGCGAGAGGTGCATGAGGTGGCGGCGGAGTTTGTGGCATCGCATGTCAATGCGGCGGTGATGCCGTCGCGGAAAATTCTCTGGGGATCCTGCCGAATTGCGGAAGTTCAGATTCAGTGCATGGAGCGGGCCCTGGAACTGTCGAAGGGGTGGGGGTACTGCGTCAACTTAAGCGGTCAGGATTATCCGCTGCGGGGACAGGCTGAACTGGCGGAGATACTAAAGAATTGCCCCAAGGGCACGAGTTTTATCGAGGTGCTGCGGTTTGCGGAGGCGAGTGAGAATCCGAAGAAGCGGCTGGAGTACTGGTGGGCGCCGTGGCGGGGGAAGATGCGGAGGCTGTGGCGGCGGAGGTGGCCGGGGTTCGAGGTCTTCTGGGGATCGAATCAGTGGGTGCTGACGCGCGAGGCGTGCAAGTTTGTGGTGAAGTCGGAACTGTCGGAACGGATGCAGCGGTGTTTTCGGTTTACGCTGTGCGCGGATGAGCTGATTTTTCAAAACATCCTGATGCACGGGCCGCTGCGGGACAAGATCGCAAACAAGCCGATGCGAAAGGTGGTGTGGGAGGGGGGACCGCATCCGAAGGTGTTTACGCTGGCGGACAAGGATGAGCTGCTGTCGGCGCCGGAATGGTTTGCGCAAGTTTGACCCGGCGGTGGATCGGGCGATCATGGACGCGCTTGACGAGGATCTGCATAGCGGCACGGCGCGGTTTTTCGCTGCCCAGAGTGCCTGAGCGGATCGGTCGCACCACCGGAGAACACCCATGAATCCTGAGCAATCCCGTTACAACCAGTTTGGCTTGGTGCGCGACATGATGGCGACGCCGGAGGTGATCGCCCGATTTGACGCGGATCAGATGGCAGAGACCTCCAGGCGAATTGCGAAGGTGGGGCGTTTGCTGTTTACGGGGGAAGGGTCGAGCCGGATTTTTCCGGCGAAGCATGCGATCATGCGGTCGCGGCGGCGGAATTGGCCGCTCGTGCTGCACACCGATGCGGCGAGGCAGTGCCAGGAGTATGAGCTGGGTAACTGGGCGGTGTTTGCGGCATCGAATTCGGGGCGGACCTCGGAGGTCATCAAGCTGTTTTCGAATCTCAAAGAGCGCGGGAGCGAACACCGATATGGTCTGACGGCGGCGGAGGGATCGAAGTTGGGAGAGTTGGCCAGCGAGTGCTACGTGCTGAATTGCGGGGCTGAGGGGGCGGTCGCGGCGACCAAGAGCGTGATCGAGCAGGCGTTGTTCTATCAGGCGCTGGTGGAACAGGCGGCGGGGAAGCCTTCATTGCGCTCCAGTCTGAAGAATCTCGCGGAGCAGATGCGGCAGGCGCTGACGGTCGCGATCGATCCGGCAATCACGGAGAAGATTGCGGCGGCGGGAACGGTGTACTTTGCCGGACGCAACGACGGGGTTGCAGAAGAGTTGACGCTGAAGACCAACGAGATCATGCGGAAGAAGTCGGACTTTCTGGAAGGGACGTACGCGGTTCACGGCATCGAAGAGGTAATGGACAAGAATGACGTCGTGATCTGGATCGACCCGTATGCGGATTCGATTGGGAAGTTTACCGACGTGCTGGCCAGGGGCGTGGGGCTGACGGTCATTGCGATCTCGAGCAAGGCGACGCCGTTTCCGACAGTTCAGATTCCGGAGTCGGCGCTGGCTAGCTACGTGCAGATGGCGGCGGGGTGGAACCTGCTGGTGGAGGTCGGGGTGAAGCTGGGGATCAACCTGGACAAGCCGGTGCGGGCGCGGAAGGTGGGGAACGAGTTTGTGGGGTAAGATCGCAGCCATTCGATGAATGCCTCGATGGAGCAACTGTTTCAGTCGGCGCAGCGCCTGCACCAGGCGGGGCGACTCGACGAAGCGGAGGCCGGGTATCGGCAGGTGCTGGCGCGAGCACCGGAGCAGAAGGGGGTGCTGCATGCGCTGGGGTTGCTGGCGTTTCAGACCCGGCGGGGGGCGTTGGCGGTGGAACTGCTGGAGAAGTCGCTGGCGGGGAAAAGGACGCCGGTGGAGTTCCTTTTTAATGCGGCGGTGGTTTTCGAGAAGCTTGGGAATCTTGCGCGGGCCACGGAGCTCTAGCAGCGGGCGATCGAACTGCGTGCGGGAAAGCTGCACTGTGCGCGGGTGGGGGCGAGCCTGTTGGGCTGCGTGGGATTGGGGGAACTTGTGGCGCAGAGCGAAGCGCAGTGGCTGGAGATCGTTTGCGGACTGTCGATGAATCGTCCGCGGCTGGGAGAGCTTCGGACAACGCTGCGGTCGCGGATGGAACAGTCGCCGCTGCTGGATGCCGCCGGGTACACGCTCGCAGTCGAGGCGGAATTCCTTAAGATGCGGCGGCAAGCCGAAGCCGATTGAGTGTCGTCCCGGCTGCACGAGATGGCCAAGTCCGATCAAGAACTTCAGGTGACACTCGAACGTGCCCAGCGGTATCACTCGGCGGGACGCTTCACCGATGCCGAGGCGGGGTACCGCGAGATCTCGCGCAGAATCCGCAGCAGGTTGCCGCGCTGCATCTGCTGGGTTTGTTGCAGTTTCAGCAGGGGAAGCAGGCGGAGGGGATGAGCCTGATGGCCAAGTCGGTGCAGATCGTTCCCGACAACGCGGCGATGTGCTTCAACTATGGCAATGCGCTTTTGCAAAGCGGGGATTCTGCGGGCGCGGTGGCGCAGTTTCGGCGGGCGGTGGAGCTTCAGCCCGCTTATCCGGAGGCGATGAACAACCTGTCCGTGGCGCTGTGCAAGACGCAGCAGTTTGAGGATGCGGCGGTGGTGGCACGGCTGGTGCTGGCCCAGCGGCCCAGTTCGCCCGAGGCGATCAGGAACCTCGCCCAGGCGCTGCGCGGCAGGGGGGACCAGGCGATGCACGACCGCGACTATGCCAAGGCGGTGGATTCGTACCAGCAGGCGCTGGGTTTCAATCGAGGCAATTTCCCGGCGCAAATGGGACTGGGATCGGCGTATGCGGCGCTCGGAGATCCTCGGGCCGAGCAGCACTTCCGCGAGGCGGCGAGGCTGAAGAAGGATTCGGAGGAAGCGTGCCTGGCGATGGCGCGCTGGCTGGACAAGTCGGGGCGGCGCGAGGAGGCGGTGCAGTGGTTCGACCGGACGGTGGCGCTGCGGCCGGACAATGTGGGAGCGTGGGTGGATCTGGCGGCGGTTTGTGGGGAGCTGGGGCGGGTGGATCAGGCGATGGCGCATGCCCGGCGGGCGCTGGAACTGGAGCCGCAGAACCTTGCCGCGGCGGCGACCCTGGGGGCGGTGCTGTCGAGTGCGGGGCGAAATGACCAAGCGGCCGAGGTTCTGCTGGATGTTCTTGGGCGGGCGCGGGTGGATGAGGCCGAGCATGCCGGCGCAGAGCCGCTCAAGCCGCAGCAGCGCAGCGTGCTGGCGGCGGTGTTGAGCAACCTGTTTCTGCTGCGGCATTATGAAGCGGATTACGATCCGGCGCGCCTGGCACGCGAGCAGGAGACGTTCGGGCGGATCGTGGACCGTCACGATCCCGCCCGGCGTTTTGAGCCATCAGAGCGCCAAAAGGTGCGCATCGGTTACGTCTCGGGCGATTTCCGGCGGCACGCCGTGGCATCGTTCATCGAGCCGATCTTCGCCCACCACAACCGCGAGCGCTTTGAGATCTACTGCTACTCGAATTGGGCTAACGCGGACGAAATCACCGAGCGCTTGAAGGGATACGCGGATCACTGGGAGCCGATCTTCAACGTGCCGGATGCGGAGGTGGCCGAACGGATCGAGCGCGATCGCATCGACATCCTGGTGGATTGCTCGGGGCATACCGGGGGCAACCGGCTGCCGTTGTTCGGGCTCAAGCCCGCGCCGGTGCAGGCGACGTACCTGGGATTTCCCGGCTCGACGGGATTGGCGTCAATCGACTATCGCATCAGCGATCCGTGGGCGGACCCGCCAGGGCTGACGGAACAATATCACCAGGAGAAGCTGATCCGGCTGCCGCATACGTTTTACTGCTATCGGCCGCACGATGATGCGCCGGAGGTTTCGCCCTCACCGGCGCAGGAGGTGGGGCACGTCACGTTCGCATCCTTCAACCTGTTTCGGAAGGTGACGGGGCGGATGATGGAGCTTTGGGCACAGATCCTGGCGGCGGTGCCGGGGTCGCGCCTGGTGATGATCACGCACGCGAACGAGGACCAGCGCATGCGCGCGATCTTCGCGGCGGCGGGCGTTGCGCCGGAGCGGCTGGAGCTGGTGCAGCGCGGCCGGCTGATCGAGTATTACCAGCGGCTGGCCAAGGTGGACATCCAACTGGACACGCATCCGTACAACGGGCACACGACGACGTGCGACTGCCTGTGGATGGGGATTCCGGTGGTGACGCTGGCGGGGGGGACATCGGTCTCGCGCTCGGGCGTGTCGGTGCTGAACAACGTGGGGCATCCCGAGTGGATTGCAAACACGCCGGACCAGTACGTGCGAATCGCGACGGAGTTGGCGGGGGACGTGCCGCACCTGGCGATGCTGCGCAGGACGTTGCGGAGCGAGATGGCGGGCTCGCCGATATGCGATGCCCGGCAGATCACGCGGGATCTGGAGGGGGCATTTGAAACCATGTGGAATGCGTGCGTCAAAGCGGCGGGGACCGGGCGTGGAGGCGAGTAAAGCTCCAGGGGTCAAGTTCCAACATAAGCTCCAAAGGCAATCCCAAGAGGAAAACCCGTGAGCTGCGCGCTGCCGACTTGCTCGTTGGGTGTTGTCGATCGCTTTCCGATGATCGGGAACTCGGAGCTTCGGATTTGGAGCATCATGCATCCGACGATGCAGAGCGCGTGCACGAGCGCGGGGGGCGCGATCAGCAACGAGTTGCGACGATGAATCATCTGTGCCCCAATCGGAATTTGTCTTGACAGAGCTTTGGCGGGGCCAGCAGCATGATCAGAGGAGTAGCAAGTCCCTGAAGTCCTGGGGAGGGAAAGGCCTCGGGAGTGAGACAGATCAGCGCAAGTCGCGGGGCTGATTCAGCGCTGCAAGCGCAGGCACGCGGAACAGAGCCGGCCCAATGGCCGGATCGCGCGGGGTGGCAAGACAATTCCGAATCACCCAGGGGGGAGATGGAGGAGTGTCATGACCCATGCATCTCGTCGGGTTCTGGGAGTATTGTTGGTCTATGGTCTGATCGGCTGGACGAGCCAGACGGCAATGGCCGGGCGGTTCCACATTAATAATGGCGGCATTGTGCACTGTGAGTATTGGGATCCGCCGGATTCCTACCTCTTTTCCGCTGTGCCGTCGATTACGGAAGCGTGGTTCTTCTCGTCGGTGGGCGATCAGACGATCAGCGATCCGACGCGCCCGCCTGCGGTGCTGGGGAGTTCCGGTCCGTGGGATATTTCGCTGACGAACCAGGATCCGCTGGGCGGAACGCAGGCCTATCAGGGTATGCACTTCGTGCTGCAGACCGGTGGGACGCCGGCGGACGGCAGCAGCGTTTTCATTCATCCCCTGGTGGCGGTGCCCGGATACACCACTTCCACGGTGACGGAGTTCTGGCGCGATGCGACAGATGGCATCGTCAGCCAGACGGTGACGCCGATTGAGGTCACGCAGTCCTTCGACACCACGGGCCTGACGTTCCCCGAGGGTTACCAGACCATCTGGGACACGTACCTGGTGCCGGAGCCGGCGGGCCTGCTGATGATCGGCCTGCTGGGCGCCGGTCTGTTTGGGACCCGCGCGGTGCGGCCGCGTCATCGTCCGTAGGTGGCGGCGTCGATTCGGATTGCCGAGAGCAGCGGCTGGGGCGCGTCGAACTCCACGCCGCTTTCCCAGAGGTCAACGCCGACCTGCTGGCTGTAGATCACCCAGCCCTTGACGCTGAGGCGCTCGCCGCCGGGCGCCGTGAGCCGGAGCTGCGCCGCCACGCGCGGCAGTTGCCGGGACGAGCGAACGCGAATCCCCAACTCGCCGGCATCGACGGTCTGGACGGGCCAGCCGCGGCCCGACTCCGTGACACCTGCGATCTCCAGGCGCGCTTTCACGCCGTAGGGCGCGCGCACACCACGGCGCAGATCGTCGAGCTTGCGATTGTCAGGCGCTGCCATGCGCGTTCCCGGATGTGGGGGCTGCGGGTCCCAGGCAATGAATCGACGCATCGGGATTCGTCGGAATGCAAGCTTAGCGAAAGGGCGCTGGGCAGATCAAGGAAATTACTGAGGAACGACACGCGATGGGGAATTTCGAAGGATGAAGGCTGAAGGCGGAACGGGGGAGGGGAGCAGCCTGTAGTCAGTCGCCGGTCTTCGATAGCAACGGACAACGATCAACAGGGAAATGCGAAGACTTGCGCGGCGGGTGCGCTATGCCGGATGGCAGCGCAAAGAGCGCCGCCGTGAACGGGTGGCGAGGTGGGGGGGGACCTCACCGGGGATACCGAAGCACGGCGGCGACAAGGGGAACAATAATCAATCGAGACAGCACGTCAAGCATTTGTTTTCTTTTCGACAAAAAAGGCCAAAACGATCGGGCCGTGCCCGATTCCATGGCGCAAGCCGGATTTGGAGCGTTCCTGCCGCGTCAGACGCTGGCGCGGGTGGCGGCAGAAAATGCGCGGGCTCGCCGGCACCTGCGGTGCGGCACCAGGGGCGGCTGCGGGAGGCAAGCAGGAAGGCGGACCAGGGCAATGACGAAGCCCGAAACCAGAATGACGAAAGAAGCTCGAAGCCCGAATGACGAAGCACGCCAGCGCACACCTTTCGGATTTGGTCATTCGGATTTCATTGGGAATTCGGGTTTGGTCATTCGGGTTTGAAAGCTCCCGGCGTCTTGCCGCCGCAGGCGCACTCACGCCCTCTTGTCCTTCTTCACCACCAGCCCGCATTCGGGGCATCGGTCGGGCGTGGCGCGAAGGTCGTAGCCGCAGTTGGGGCAGGTGGAACCGGCAAGCTCGATCTCCGTCACGTATCCCGTCGCCCAATAGAAGGCCCAGATAGTCGCTACCAGGAAAAACGGCCAGAGGCCTCCCACCAGCCGTGGGTGAGATCTGTCGGCCAGCCAGGACAGGACGGGAACTGCGACCAGCACGCCGAGAAAGGCGACGCGAAGCCGACGCATGCGAAAGAAGGCTTCGTGCGTCTCACGGATCACCGCTCCACAATGCGAACACTTGCGGGGGCTCCGGCCAACGAGCAGGCGTCCAATGTGCACGCCGCAGGTGGGACAGATCGCGCGGTACTTCATCCGTCAACAGTCTAACAGGTTCACTTGGCTTCTGGCAGAAAACCGATGCGTGTCGAACGGCTCGGCGTCCCGCCGGCACCTGCGGATCGTCGCTTACCTGCGCCTTGCAGCGAAGCGAGGGAAAGCCGACGTCCCCGCCGGCGCTCAATGGTTTTTCTTCTGGCGGATGGCCTTGGCCTGCTCCAGAAGCGACTTGGCCTCGGCATCGCGCCCGGCGGCTTTGAGCATCGCGGCGTAGTTCTCCAGCACCGCCGCCACAAACGGGTGGTTGGGACCCAGAGCCTTCTCGTTGATGGCCAGCGCCGCTTGTAGAGAGGCTCCGCTTGGGCATACTTGCGCTGCCCTGCATAGGCCATGGCAAGATTACTCAGCCTCGTCGCAACTTCCGGGTGGTTCGGTCCAAACGCCTTCTCGTCGATGGCCAGCACGCACTTGTAGAGGGGGATGGCCTTCTCATACCTGCCTTCAGCGCTGTACAGGTAGCCGAGGTTATTCAGACGGGCCGACACGCGCGGATGGTCGGGGCCGAACGCTTTCTCGTCGATGGCCAACGCGCGCGTTAGAAGCGGCTCGGCTTGTGTGTAATTCTTCTCCCCCCAATACGCGTAGGCCAGAGCCTCCAGGCCGAGCACCACATTGGGATCGTCCTGGCCAAAGGCCTTCTCTTTGATCGCCAGGCGCACTTGAGAAGCGGCTCCGCCTGGTCATATTTGTGTTCGGCGTTGTACAGGCTTCCAAAGTTGCTGAAGGCAATGCCCAGAGTTGGATTGTCGGGGCCAAGGGTTTTCTCATCGATGGCCAGCGCCTGCTTGTACAGTGGCTCGGCCTGAGCGTATTTGCCCAGTGAGAAATAAAGATAGCCGAGGTCGTTCAAGGTGATCGCCACGCTGGGATGGTCGAGGCCCAGAGCCTTCTCTTTGATGCCCAGCGCCCGCCTCAGGAGAGGCTCTGCCTGTGAGTATTTTCCTTGGGCCACGTACAGCATCGCGAAGTTGTCGAGCGTCGTCGCAACACTGAGATGGTCTGGGCCGAACGCTGTCTGTTTGATGGCCAGCACCTGCTGGTAGAGCGGTTCCGCCTCGGCGTACTTTCCCTCGCTCTTGTCGATCAGGCCGAGGTCATTCAGGATCGACGCGAGATGGGGATTGTTACGGCCCAAGGCTTTCTCGTCGATTGCCAACGCTCTTGTCTCGAGTGGCTCTGCCACTTGATACCTGCCTTGACGGCGGTACAGGCCGGCGAGGGCGTCCAGCGTAATCGCCACGCTGGGATGGTCTTGACCCAGCGCCTTCTCCTGGATTGCCAGTGCCCGTTTGAAAAGCGGCTCTGCCTGTGCGTACTTGGCTTCGGCGCAGTACAGATTGCCAAGGTCGTCAAGCGTGATCGCCACGCTCGGATGGTCTGGGCCCAGCACCTTCTCCTTGATCGCCAGCACCCGTTGGAAAAGCGGCTCTGCCTGAGCGTACTTGGCTTGGGCGCAGTACAGATTGCCAAGGTTGTCCAGGGTGATCGCCACGCTGGGATGGTCGGGGCCAAGCGTGCTTCGTAGATCGCCAGCGACTGCTTATAGAGCGGTTCGGCGTCGCTGTATCTTCCCTGCGTTTTGTACAGTAAGGCGAGGTTGTTGAGGCTCTCAGCCATATCGGGATGGCCCAAGCCCAAAACCTTCTCGCGAATGGCCAGCGCTTCCTTATAGGGTGCCTCCGCCTGCGCATATTTACCCTCGTCCCAGTACAGGGAGCCAAGGTGGTTCAAGCTCTCCGCTACATCAGGATGATCGGGGCCGAGCGTCTTTTGCCGGATGGCCAGGGCCTGTTTCTCCAGCGGCTCAGCTTGCGCATATTTGGCCTCGGCTCGGTACAACTCCGCGAGGTCGTTGAGACTCTGGGCGAGGTCCGGATCATCCGGCTTGAGCGACTTCTGGCGGATGGTCAGCGCTCGCTTATAAAGCGACTCGGCCTGCGCGTATCTGGCTTGTGCCAGATACAGGTCGCCGAGGGTATCGAGGCTCTGCGCAACGTCGGGATGGTTCGGTCCCAGGGCCTTTTCCCGAATCGCCAGCGCCTCCTTGCAGAGGGGCTCGGCCTGCTGGTATTTGGCTTCGAGCCGGTACAGCTCGCCGAGATTGTTCAGAACCTGCGCGAGATCAGGATGGTCAGGCCCCAGGAGCGTCCGTCGAATGGCCAGCGCCCTCTGGTAAAGCGGCTCGGCCTGGGAGTATTTCGCTTGTTTTGTGCAGGCACGGCCAAGGTTGTTCAAGCTTGTGGCCAGGCGTGCATCTTCGGCTGGCGATTGCTCGGCAATCCTGAGCGACGCGGCGAAATCTGCTTCCGCATCGGCGTATTTCGCGGTGGCGAGGGCCTTTGATCCCGCATCCGTTCGCATCTGCCATGGCGAGGGCCCCGCGCACCCCGAAAGCGCGCCGACATCCAGCAAGGTTACAAACACGAAGAGCCGAATCGACCATTTTCCGAACATCCCCATGCCGAACCTCCTTTGCGGTCCGAAGGATAGGGGATTTTCCGCGCGAACCGAAGGTAAAAGTCCCGACGCATCAGCGCTATCGGTGGCGATGACGTCCCGGCACTTCCTGGCTTCGCCACGGTCGCTCACCGGATGGCTGTCAAGCATCGCGCCCCGCTCGGCCCGTCGCGATTGCCCGCTTAATCGCCAATCCCCCATTTCCCCGCCTTCCTTCGTGCTCTTCGTGCGATCCGCGGGGTTCGTGGGCCGTGTTTCTCCACCGGCTCCTGCGTGCCGGCTACTATCTACCCTCCTTTTGGCGTTTCGCATTCCTCACTCGGCGTTCGGCATTCGCCTACCCGTTTCCGGCGCCGCGGGGCGCACGCCAGCAGCGCCAGGGCAAGCAGCCCGAGGCTCGCCGGCTCCGGCACGATATTCCACTCGATGGCGTGGTAGTTGCCGCTGGTATCGGTTGCCCAGCCATAGACCACACTGCCTTCAACGGAGTACGCGTACGAACTGGCAAACGACGCCGGCAGGACTGAATGGAGATCAGCATAGCTGGCGGCCGACCCGTTCCAAAGCAGGGCGTGCGTGTAGCCCGTCCCGCCATAGCCCACCTGCTGCGTCCCGTTAGTGCCATAGGCGTAGCTGGACGTGAACCCGGCAGGATTGAGGTCAACGAAGCTCTCAGCAGATCCGCTCCAGAGTAGCGCGTGAGCGAAATAGTTCGTCACCGAGCCCACACCATAACCTACCTCTTGTGTCCCGCCGATTGCGTAGGCGCGGGAATAAGTGAACCCACTGGGATCGAGATCAACCAAGCTATCCGCTGAGCCGCTCCAGAGCAGCGCGTGAGTATAACCTCCTGTCGCCGAGCCACTGCCGAAACCCACCTGATGAATGCCGCTAATACCCAAGGCTTGGGTAGTCTTGAACCCGTTGGGATTGAGGTCAACGTAGCTCCCGGCCAAGCCGCTCCAGAGAATGGCATGACCGTTGTTGCCGGTCGTGGCACCAGAGCCGTATCCGACCTGCTGCGTTCCATCGATCGCGTCAGCCGCGGTAGAGGTAAATCCACTGGGGTTGAGGTCAACGACACTGCGCAGTGCCACTCCAAAGCAGGGCATGGGCGGTGTTGGTGATATTATCTGTCGGCACGCCGTATCCAACCTGCTGCGTGCCGCTAGCAGCGAAGGCTTCGGAAACCTTGAACCCGCTGGTGGGATTGAGGTCAATGCCGCTGGTAGCGGAAGAGGTCCAGATCAGGGCATGGGGATTGTTGGCCGTCGCCGAGCCACTGCCATAACCGACCACCTGGCCGCCGACGGCTCTCTCCGGAACAACGGAACTGAACCCCGTTGGCATCCCAAGCGTGTACAAATCGGTGTACGTGATCACCGCCGCCTGTGCCGAACTGGCGAAAAGAAACACCAACATCGCACACACAAGAACGCCAATGTCGCCCGCCTGCGCACCCTGTCCGTGCTGTGTTCCCTTCCCTGCCATTTGAGCCCTCACTTTCCCGCTGTCTCCATACTCTCCATTCCATAAGATCTCGTACAATTACCCCGCGCGTTCCGCCGCCGCGGGGCGCACGCCAGCATCGTCAGCCCAAGCAGCCCGACGCTCCCCGGTTCCGGCACGATCGTCCACTCGATCGCGTGGTAGTTGCCGCTGGTGTCAACTGCGAAGCCGTATACGCTGCTACCGTCAATGGAGGACGCATACGAGCCTGCGAACGACGCGGGAAGCACCGACTGCAGATCGAAATAGCTGGCGGCCGAGCCACTCCAGAGCAGGGCATGGGGGTTGGTCGGCTGTGAGCTCTTGCCCCAGCCCACCTGGTAGGTGCCGTTAGTGCCGTTGGCGTAGGAGCTATAGAACCCGCTGGGATTGAGGTCAATCGCGCTGGCGGCCGAGCCGTTCCAGAGCAGGGCATGATACGTGGAGCCGCCCACGTATATCTCGCCGGATCCCACCTGCTGTGTCCCGCTGATTCCGTAGGCATGGGAAGTGATGAACCCGTTCGGGTGGAGATCAACATAGCTTGCAGCCGAACCGCTCCAGAGCAGAGCGTGATCGTAGTTGTTGGTGCTGGGACTGGACCCAGCGCCCACCTGCTGCGTGCCGCTGGTGGCGTTGGCAATGGAATAGGTGAACCCGCTGGGGTTGAGGTCGGCCGCGCTGGCTGCCGAGCTGTTCCAGAGCAGGGCGTGAGCGCTATTGACTGACGGTAAAGCGGTGGAGCCATAGCCCACCTGCTGCGTGCCGCTGGTGCCGTAGGCCCGCGATTCAACGAACCCGCTGGGATTGAGATCGATGCCGCTGGTGGCGGAGGGCGTCCAGAGCAGGGCGTGATAATTCTCGCTCGTCACCGAGCCATAGCCGTCGCCGGTGATCTGTCCACCCGCGGCGACGCCGGCTTCGATGCTACCGATGCCGGCCGGCCTGCCCAGGGTGTACAGATTGGTGTACGTGACCATCGGTACCGTCGCGTACGCTGACCCGGCGGACAGCACCAGAAGTACGGCACACACCAATGCCGCAACAGATTCCACCCGCGCTCGAATCCTCGCGCTGCATTCTCTTTGCTTCCATTTGAACTCTCCCTTTCTCGAGGTCTCTATGTTGTGCGTTGCGCAAGACCTCTTGCAACTACCCCGCCTGTTTCCGCCGCCGTGGGGCGCACGCCAGCAGCGCCAGACCCAGCAGCCCCAGGCTCCCCGGCTCGGGCACGATGGTCCACTCGATGGCCTGGAAGTTCAGGCTGTCGTCGAACGCGATGCCATAGATCGTGTTGCCGTCGATGGAATAGGCGTAGGAACCAATCAGCGGCGCGGGCAGGACCGAATTCAGGTCGATGGCGCTGCCGGCCGAGCCGCTCCACAGCAGCGCGTGGGCGTACCCGCCCGGCACATAGCCCCATCCGATCTGATGCGTTCCGTCGGTGCCGTAGGCGTAGGAACTCGTGAAACCGCTGGTTGGGTTGAGGTCAACGTAGCTGGCGGCCGAGCCGGTCCAGAGCATGGCATGACCATCGGCTTCGCCCACCTGCTGCGTGCCGTCGGCGCCGTAGGCCAGCGAAGCGCCAAAGCCGCCTGGATTGAGGTCCACATAGCCGGAGGCCGAGCCGCTCCAGAGCAGGGCGTGATTGTTTCCGCCCGTCGCCGAGCCATAGCCGTAACCCACCTGCTGCGATCCCGTGGTGCCGAAGGCTTCAGACGAGGTAAATCCGGTAGGGTTGAGATCAACGAAGCTGGTGGCCGATCCATTCCACAGCATGGCGTGATTGTGGCCCACCGCCGGATCGTCGCCGTAGCCCACCTGCTGCGAACCGCTGATGCCGATGGCGGAGGAAAGGAACCCGCCGGGATTGAGATCAACATAGCTGCTGGCCGAGCCGCTCCAGAGCATGGCGTGAGAGTCGGCTTGGCCCACCTGCTGGGTGCCGGTCGTGGCGTAGGCCTGGGACGAAGTGAACCCGCTGGGCGTGAGGTCAATGCCCCCCGTGGCCGAAGGGGTCCACAGCAGGGCGTGATCGTTCGGGCCGTGGGCGAAACCAACGATCTGCCCGCCAGCTGCGGCCTGGAACCCGCCGCCGATTCCAATGGAGCCGAACCCCGCCGGTTCGCCCAGCGCGTAGAGATCGGTGTACGTGATCGCCGCCGCGTGCGCAGAGCCGGCGAGAAGCATCGCCAGCACCGCACATAGTATTGAGCCCACAAACCGCGCTGCGCGGCATGCCCGCACTGCATTCTCTTCCCTGCCAATTGAACACTCACCTTTCTACCCCGTTCCAGGCGAATTGACCCAGTAACTACCCTCGCGCTGCCCGCCACTGTTGCAGCGGGCGCGATCCTATCAACCGGGCACAAGCAGGGTCAAGTTAACACTACAGCGCTAAGCTGGCGATTTCAGTCCAGAACTGCGGTCAAAACAGGATCAGACAATGACTTACGGACGATCCGGCGCCGAAGTGCTCAAAGGGCCCCTCTGGCCCCTTGGCCAGTGCGCCAAATTGTCATGTTCGGACCACCGTGTCGTCAGATCGGGCAAAAACGGGGTCGGCGGCCGGGTGGGGAGGGTACGGTACTACAACGGTGAGAGTACGGTGTGAGTCGGGAGGAGATTGGGCGCAACATGGGATCGGAATGTCCTCTGTTGGGATGCTTCTTCACAAACGAGCTGTTGATCATGTTGCCTGGATGAGATGGGCCGTGCTCCTACCCTTAGCGCAGCGTTCAAGGCGTTGCCGAAGCGACCAGGAGGCCCTGTAGGGCTTGCGGCGAGTCAGCGCTGTATGGCGCACTCGATGGTGCGGAAAGTCCATAACACGCTCTAGAAACGGTGAGCAAAGACATGAGCGGATAAGGACTTAAGAAGGATCCAGCGCTGTAGCGTTAGTACATCTTTTAGCCAGTTCCGGGCGATTCCTGCCAAGGTAATCCAAGCTACCGTTCGATCCCTTCACACCTTTCGTGGTTCAATTCCCGGCTCCGAATCCGTGTCCTTCGGTGCTCATCGCTCGCTTGCGGAGCGCTTCCCGCCGGTCCGCCGTTTGAGGGGATCCGGGTGACCCATATTGGTTGGAAATTGCGATGGCGTCCGGCAAGTACGACATTGTGATGCTGTGGCGTTTGCACGGTGTAGGTACGGTGAGAGTACGGTGTGGGTCCGAGTTTTTGCACAAGCGGATGTCAGTATAATGTCAATATGTCGTAGATGTTGTTGCCGGCCGCTTCTTCGGGCATTTGCTGGAGGAGTGGTCGGCCAAGCGGCGGGGCAGATCCTGATGCAGGCGGCGAATATCGCCGAGGCACTGGCGGTGCCGCTGGCGGGGACGGCGAGCTGTGGCGGGGGGGGGGCGAATACTGGAGCGGCGGGGGGCTTGGCTTATCCGTCCTGGTGTTCCCGGGCCAGTTCGGCGAAGCGCTGGCCGCGCTGCTCGAAGTTGCTGAACTGGTCGTAGCTGGCGCAGCCGGTGCTGAGGAGGACCACGTCGCCTGGGGAGGCGATCGTGCGGGCGGCTTGCATGGCTGAGTCGAGCGTGTTGCAGCATTCGACCTGCGTGGCGGATGGGTCGATGAGGGCGGCGATGGCGGGGCCGGTGCTTCCGATGCAGAGGGCGGCCTTGGCGTGGGCGGAAAGGGCGCGGGCGAGGGGGTCGAATGGTAGACCCTTGTCGGAGCCGCCGACGATCTGGATGACGCTGCGGGCGCGAAGGCCTTAAGGGCCGCGATGGCGGCCTCGGGGATGGTGGCGATGGAGTCGTTGTAGTAGCGCACGCCCTGGCACTCGTGGACAAGCTCCAGGCGGTGGGCAAGGCCGGGGAAATCCCGGATGGCCTGCTGGGCGGCACCCCATGTCACGCCAAAGAGATTGGCGGCGGCGAAGGCGGCTTGGGCGTTGAACTGGTTGTGATCGCCGGGGATGAGCAGGTCGAAGGGCTTCGATCGCGTGCTGAAGCGGACAACTTTGGCTTTGGTGGCGCGGGCGAAGTCGTCGGCATGGGGGACGTTCTCGCCCAGCACGGCAAAGTCGTCGGGCTTCTGGAAGCGGACGATGTTCTTCTTGGCCTCCAGGTAGGCTGCCGGCGAGCCGTGCCAGTCGACGTGGTCGGCGGCGAGCATGGTGACGACGGCGACGTGGGGGGACCAGTGCATCTCCCTGAGATACTCGAGCATGAAGCTGGAGAGTTCGAGGACGACCAGGTCGGCTGCGTCAATGCGCCCGCATCGGCGAGCAGGGAATGGCCGATGTTGCCGCCGACCCAGATCTTTTTGCCGCCGCGCGCGCCGAGCATGCGGCCGAGCAGGGCGGTGGTGGTGCTCTTGCCCTTGGTGCCGGTGACGGCGACGACGGGGGCGCGGCAGCGTTCCAGGAACAGGCGGATTTCGGTGGTGACCGGCACGCCGGCGCTTTGCGCGGCGGTGATGAATTCGTTGGCGGGGGGAAGAGCGGGGGAGGTGACGACGAGATCGGCATTGCGGAAGTCGTTGAGGTTGTGACCACCCAGGCGGAAGGCGACGTTCAGGCCGTCGAGTTGCTGAATGGAGTCTTTGAGTTTGTCGGGGGGCTGGCGATCGGTGACCAGGACCGTTGCGCCCTGCCCGGCGAGCCAGCGTGTGACGGCGATGCCGCCGCCGAACCTGCCCAATCCCGCGACCGTGACGCGCCTGCCTCGTAGATCATCCATGATGGCGGTATGGTAGCGGATGTGGTGCGTGTCAGGAAAAGCGTGGGGGAACCATGAGACGGGCGAGCGCACGCCGCGGCGGATCGCAGTCAGGAAACGCATGAACTTCAGGCTGACGCTTGGGCGTGATCGAGAACGGATTCTCCCGCTGTTGATTGCGGTGATGGCGCTGGCGATGGCGCCGGTTGTGGTGGCGCGCTGGTGAGGCGATGCACGTCGGCACGATTGCCGAAGAGCGGATGCACGATGACGACATGGCGGTGGTGTTGCCGAAGCGGTTGCAGTTGGAGTGCCGGATTGGAGCGAATCCGTGGGCGTTCGCGTTTGCGGGATTCGAGACGCGCTGGCAGGGCCCGATCCAACTGGAGGTCACCGGGAGCGGGAGCTACGAGGGCAGGGATGTCTTCTCGATGGCCGCGATCGGGCTGGATTTTGGCGAGCGCGGCGGCGGGTGGAGCGAGCGGGCGTTCTGGGGGCTGGGGAAGATCCAGGCGACGCGCCCGGCGCATCCGCCGGGGTGGGGCGCGGGAAGCGATGGGAAGAGGGTCATGGTGGGGAACGTTGTCGATGCGGGTAAGGAGCTTCGCGCGTGGAGATCGATCCGGCGAAGGTGGCGCCGGCGGACTGGGACGGGCGGCTGTGGGTGGGGCTGTACCTGCACAATGTGGGAGCGCATCGGTGGGTGAAAGTGCGAATCGTCAACGGTGGGGCGGGGGACGGTGCCGAGCCGAATGACCAGGCGAAGTGGCAGGCAATCGTGACGCATCAGAAGGCGTTTCTGGAGCAGGCGGTCAAGACGCTCCAGCAGCGGCCGGAGAATGCGATCCGGGCGGATCAGGTTGCCGAGGAGGTGCGGCCCTATGCGGCAAGCTCGTCGTCGCCGCAGCCGCGTGTGCTCGAGGCAATGCAGCTTCAGACGGTGCTCAATTCATACGACCGGGCGCCGGCGGGTGCGGAGGGGTTCTTTCATCTGGCCGAGGGATACTTTTCGACAGAGCACGAGACGAGCGATGCGGGGGATCGGGTGGGGGAGTTGAACGACTTCGCGAAGCGCTGGAAGGAGGGCGGCTCGTTCGGCAGGGAGATCGGGTGCATTGTTCGCGTGGCGTCGAATCTTGAGAAGGTGTGGCTCAATGACGTCCAGATCGGACGGATTGAGACGGACCGGCATGAGCCGATTCAGATCAGTGCGGCCAGGCACGAGTACGAGGGATTTCAGATTGTATTGACGCCGATTGCGGGGAGGAACAGGAGCGTCGAGGTTCGGGCCGGTGAATTGCGAGGCGAGCAGGGGGGCACGCTTCCGCCGCCGACGGTGAACGCGGAGGGATACGTGCGGATCTTTCCGAATCAGCCGCGGCAGATGCTGGTGCCGGATCCGCTGCTGGCAGGGCCGATTCCGCAGCTCGTGCCGGGGGAGAACCAACCGGTGTGGGTGACGGTGCATGTGCCGAGCGATGCAAAGGCCGGTCTGTATCGCGGGACGGTGACGATTGCGGCGGGCGAGAAACACGTCGCAATTCCGCTGGTGGTGCGGGTGAGGGATTTTGCGATTCCGAAGAGGATCTCGCTGCGTTCGAGCTTCTGGATGTTCCGCGATCAGATCAACCGCTTCTATCACCTCAAGGAGGTGAAGCTGGACGATTACTTCAAGTGGATCGATCTGCGCTTGAGCATCGGCTGAACCCCATCGACGTGTTCGAGGGGCACTGCAGGCAGCTTCTGGACGTGGTGATCGATCCCAAGACACGCGAGCCGTCGAAGGACCTGCATGGTGTGCCGAATCCGAAGCCGGATTTCACCGAGTGGGACAAGTACATCGACCGCATGATCGCCGGCGGGGCCAACACGATTCACCTGGGGCAGACACATCACGAGGGGGCGATGTACGCGAACGACCCGAAGGAAATCTCGACGCCGAAGCAGATTGATGAGGTAATCGAGACGCTGAAGATCATGGAGAACCATTGCGAGAAACGCGGGATCATGCCGCTGCACTACCTGCAACTGCGGGATGAGACCAGCGAGCCGAATTCGTTGAACGTGTATCGGGCGGTGAAGGAGAGGCTGCCGAAGCTGAAGCTGCTGCTGACGGCGCCGTCGAACGAGGCGCGGCCGCTGCTCGATATTCCCTGTCCGCTGACGCCGCACTTTGATGCGGGCTGGCGGGATGAGGTGCACAAGCGCGGAGACGAGTACTGGTGGTACGTGTGCGTCTCGCCGCGCGATACGCGGTATGCGAATTTCTTTCTGGAACAGCAGGCGACGCAGCATCGGGCGCTCTTCTGGCAGACATGGTCGCATGATGTGGATGGGCTGCTGTACTGGGGCATGGATTTCTGGTCGTGGTACAACTCGAAATGGCCGGAGGGAGCGACCGGGCCGATGAAGCGCGTGCCGGGGCCTGGCGATCCGAACTTTTGTCCGTTGGCCGATGCGCCCGGAGATGGGTTTTCCATGTATCCCGGAGCCACGCCCTCGCAGCCGCTTTCGAGCGTGCGGCTGGAGATCATGCGGGATGGGGAAGAGGATTATGAGTATCTGAAGATTCTCGATGGGCTCATTGCGAAGCATGAGGGTTCATCCCTAGCGGTGAACCGCGCCAGGGCGCTTGAGGATGAAGTGAGAAAGACGTTTGCGAACATGACGCAGTATCCGCTGGATGCTCAGAGCTATGAAAAGCTGCGCAATCGCGTGGCGGATGCGATTGAGGCACTTGAGAAATAGATTGAGGGTTCATCATGAGACGAGAATGGGTTTGCACGTACACGCTGTTTCTGTCGTTGTGCTTTGCCGTGGGGGCCAGTGGCGCAGTGGCGCAATTCACTGAAACCGGCCGGCAAACCCGCGGCCGATCTTGAGGTGGTGCGGGGCGGGAGGGCGCTTTATTCGATTGAGATTCCCGCTGAGGCGACGCCGCAGGAAAAGGCGGCGGCGGGGGAGTTGCAGCACTGGATTGAGCAAATCACGGGGGCGAAGCTAGGAATTAGCGCGCAGCCGAGCGGCAACGTCATCCGCATACAAACCGCGAAAGATCTTGGGGAAGAAGGTTATCGCATCGCGGTCGATGGAAAGGATCTGTGCTCTCGGGCGGCACGACGCGCGGGCCGGTCAATGCGGTTTATGCGCTGCTGGAAGAGGACCTTGGCTGCCGGTTTTACACAGACGATTCGATCCGCCTGCCGAAGGGGAAGACGTTGGTCATCTCTCCGGTGGCGCGGAGTTATATTCCGCAACTGCGTTTGCGCGATCCGTTCTACAAGGCGGCATTCGACGCCACCTGGTCCATCCGCAATCGGACCAATGCGCCGGACGCGAAGGTACCGGAGAACTTCGGCGGGCACATCGATTACGACGAGACGTTTGTCCATACTGCGGCGATGCTGTTGCCTGCGGACAGGTACTTCAGTGAGCATCCCGAGTACTTTGCGCTCGGCGGCGACGGCAAGCGCACTACCGCGAAGCTTTGCCCGACCAATCCGGACGTTCGTACGGATCGTGACCAATGCCGTGCTCGAGATCCTGAAAAAGAACCCGCATACGGAGATCATCAGCGTCTCCAAAAACGACAATCAGACGGTATGCCATTGCGAGCGCTGCACGAGGCTGCGAGATGCGGAGGGCTCGGACATGGCGAATCAGTTGTACCTGGTCAACCGCGTTGCGGACGCCGTCGCCAAGCAGTATCCCAAGGTCGTGATCGACACGCTGGCATATCTCGACACGATCCAGGTGCCCAAGACGGTCCGGCCGCGGAAGAACGTGGTTATCCGGCTGTGCAACGATGCGGTGGGGGCGTGGGTGCATCCGTTCACGCCGGCGCGGGATTGCCAGATTGCGAAGCTGGTCAGCGCGTGGAGCGCGGTGCACAGCCGGATCTACATCTGGGACTATAACATCAACTTCAGTCACTACCTGGCGCCGATGCCGAACCTGGATGTGATGGCGGACAATGTGCGCTTCTGGATCGAAAACCATGCCGAGGGGGTCATGCTTCAGGGCGCTTACCAGGGCGTGGGCGAGCGCGATCAGCTCAAGTGCTGGGTGATGTCGAAGATTCTGTGGGACCCGTCACGGAATCTGCATGCACTGGTGCAGGACTTTATCTGGGGACATTACGGCAAGGCTGCACCGGCGATGGCGGAGTACGAAGTGCTTCTGGAGAAGGCAAAAGAGGCGCACGCGAAGGATCTGGCGTCGCCGCCGGGGGGCATTCGATATCCGATGGATGTTTCGTTCCTGAATCGGGATTTTCTGGACAAGGCAACGAGGATCTTCGCGCGGGGTAAAGAACTGGCCCAGGGCGATCCGGTGTTGATGGAGCGAGTGGAGCGCGCGGAGCTGCCGATTCTTTACGTTCAGTGTGTGCGTGGGCCGGCGTTCGTAGGGCCGAGGTATGGGGATGTCGTGGCGGACCTCGAGCGCATCTGCCGGCGCGAGCATGTGGAGTATCTTCAGGAAGGGGGGGCGGACTTCGAGGCGAAGCTGGCGGGGTTCAAGAAGCAGATTCCCGTACCGGACACGAGTCAGCCGAGTTCGCTGTCCGGGAATTGATCAGGCGGCGATTGGCGGGACATGCTTGCCCGGGCGGTTGCGCGCCGGTTATGATGATTACTATGAAACGCAAGCTGTTCCGGTGGACATCGCGGATTATTCTGGTGGTCGTGTTGCTAACGCCGACAATGACACTGGCAGCACGGGATGACACCGAGCGCGAACCGGTGGACGCCCGGCTGGAAGGATACAAGGCGAACGTCACGCTTGAAGGCGGGTCCACCGGACTGACGTGGGCGCTTCTGGTCGTACTGGGCGGAATCGTATTTGCGGGTCTATTCAAAGACTCCAAGCGCAGCCACCTGGACTAAGTGCAGTCGTCCGAATTTCTGGCCTCACCAAAACTTCGCTTCAGGGTCAGTTCAATCAACCAACCTAGGAGGCATCTATGAAGAGCAAGGTCATTTGGGCCCTGGTGGTGCTCAATGTTGCGCTGCTGGTCACGCTGCTTTGGCGGTCGTCATCCGCGAACACGGCGCTAGCGCAAATGGGTCGCGGGCGCGGTCCGAGCGACGTGATCATGCTGCCGGGAACGCTCCCGAGCGGGTCGAATTCGATCATCTATCTGATCGATGTGGGTGGATCGCCGCACCAATTGAGCGCTATGGCGTACACGGGTCAGAGCGTGCAGTTCTTGACGCCACCGATCGATCTGGACCGGTTGTTTGAGCGAGCTGCTGCCGCCGCCGGCGGGAAAGGCAATCAGACGGGTACCAACACTGGCACTGGCGTGGCCCCGGGAGAGGCAGGACGTGGAGTTCCTCGCGCCCGTTAGAGCGTTGCCCGTCATTCACCTTGCAACCCATTAAGGAAATCAACATGAACCGCAACAACATCACCATCACGCTTCTGACCCTCGCGGCTGCCATTCTGCTGACGCTCAACTGGCTTTTGCCCAACGGAGCATCGGCGCAGGTCACAATCAAGGAACGGGATATCCAGGCAGTGACCGCGAAAATCCCCACCGGCGGCGACGGCCTTTACATTCTCGACAGCCGCACCGGGCAGGTTGGGGTCTTCGTTTACGATCCCGGTCGGCGCACGATCGTCCCGGAGGCTATCCGGTCAGTGGCCGACGGGTTCGTGACGCGCTGAACTGCGTCAGGAGCCGTCCGCGATTCCTCAACGTATGCCGGGCAAAGGAATGACTCGCTTTTCATCGGGCACGCCGTGGTGTAAAACCTCCGCTCCGTTGCCGTGAAAACCGCCAACGAAGCAGGAGAAATGCAGTGCATCCACAGATCGCCCAACTGGCCCAACGTCTTCTTGCAGGGGAGCTGCTCTCACGCGAGCAGGCGGAATTTCTTACCGGCGTCGGCGGCGACGATTTGTACGACCTGTTCTACTGGGCGAACAAGATCCGCATCCGCTTCATGGGGCGGGATGTGAAGTTCTGTGCCATCGTGGCGGCGAAGGCAGGGGGGTGCAGTGAGGATTGCGCCTTCTGCGCCGAATCGGCTCATCACGAGGGCCCTGCCAGGGAGCAGGCGCAGTTGACCGATGACCAGGTTCTCAAGAGCGCCTGGCATGCGGCGGAGGTCGGCGCCGATTCGTTCGGCATCGTCAACAGTGGACGCGGTCCGACCCGGCGGGAGTTGGAGGAGTGGCTCAAGCCGATCATGATGAAGATCGCGACCGAGGGGAAAACCAGGGCGTGCGCGACGCTGGGCGCTCTGACACCGGAGACGGCGCAGTTTCTCTACGACTGCGGCATCCGGCGGATCAATCACAACCTGGAAACGTCCGAGCGCCACTATCCGAACATCGTCACCACGCATCCGTACTCGGAACGTATGAACACGCTGCGGATCGCCAAGGCCGCCGGATTGTCGCTGTGTTCCGGCGGAATCTTCGGGATGGGCGAGGAGTGGGCCGACCGGCTGGACATGGTCTTTACCCTGCGCGAGATCGGCGTGGACGTGATGCCGATCAACTTCCTCAACGCGATCGACGGGACGCCGCTGGAAGACCAGCCGAAGCTGCCGCCGATGGAGTGCCTGAAGATCATCGCGATCGCGCGGTTCATCATGCCGACGACGGAGTTGAAGGTCGCCGGCGGGCGCGAAGTGTGCCTGCGCGATCTTCAGAGCTGGATCTTCTTTGCCGGCGCCGACAGCACAATGATCGGGAACTACCTCACGACGTATGGCCGCAAGCCCGAGATGGATCACCAGATGGTGATGGACCTCGGTCTCATGTGGCGCAGCTATCACGGCGGGGCGGTGGAGCCGTCGTCAGTTGATCCAAAGCTCTCGTCCGTCAGCCATACCGGCAAGCATCGTATCCCGATCCTCTACGAGCGCGAGGCGTCGATACCAAGCTCCAGCCCGATTGGGTAAGCATCCGGTATTATGGCCGGTGCGCCACCATCATCGGGCGGGAATGCAAATCATCGTATTGCCGAAGCTTTCTTCGACCGTGCTAAAGCTTCCGCAGACGGGGGCAAATTCGAATACGCTATCGAAATGTTCCTCCAGGGATTGGCGCTCGAACCGGGAAACGTGATCGCCCATCAGGTGCTTCGGAATGTTTCTCTGCGACGCAAGGCGGTTGGCGGCAGAGATCTTGGGATCATTGAGAGGAAGAAGCTGGAACTCCAAAGCATTAAGAAGGACGGTAGCCGGGGACTCCTCATCGCGACGAAGCGGCTAGCGTATGATCCCGGAAATCGCGAGCATCTTCATCACCTGGCGCCTGCGCGCTGCAATTGAACCTGAACGAACTCGCAAAGTGGATCCGGAATATCATCAATACTGCAGGCGGGTAGGATCGAAAGTCGTATGGATATCGTACCCGCCATTACCGGTCTTGGATTGGTCACCCCATTGGGTCACTCCGCGGTGCTGACCTGGCGTGCGCTGTTGGGCGGGCGTGCGATTTCGAACCATGTGCGCATATCGCTTGAGGACGAGGATGATGTGCCGCGTGTCAATCGGCTGGCTCTCGCTGCGGCGAAGGAGGCGTTTCGGTCATCGTGTGAATCGGTCGCGCTTGTTGTGGGCACGAGTAAGGGAGCGGTGATCGACTGGATAACCCCCCCATCACATATGGCCGGGGCCGCATGTGTGGCAGGGGAGTCGGATGGCTCGTTTGGGCTTGCTTCGACATCGCGACATCTGTGCATGCACATGAATCTTCCGCCTGGGCCGCGGTTGACCTTATCGGCCGCATGCGCCAGTGGGCTCGATGCGCTGATCCGGGGCGTAATGATGATTCAATCGGGCGAAATCTCGAGGGCACTTGTCGTTGCGTCAGAGGCTTCCGTGCATCCGCTTTTCCTGGGGTCGTTTAAGCGCCTGGGTGTTCTACCGCGCGAGGGAATGGGTTGTCGGCCATTTGATCGCGACCGCGATGGCTTTCTGATCGGCGAGGCGGCAGCGGCGGTGATGCTCGAAGCATTTGATCCCGAGCGGCGGGATGGAGCGCCGGCCATGGTGCTGGTTGATCGGTATGCACTGGCGGGTGATGCGACGCATCTGACTGGGTCCGATCCAGATGGGAAGACGTTTCGGACGACGCTCAGCCGAGCTGTTGATGGGCGGCCGGTCGAGTTGATCCACGCGCACGCGACCGGGACCGTCACAAACGATCCGATTGAACTGGCGGCGTATGAAGCGGAGTGCGGCGATGATCAATCGCCGCCGGTTGTCTATTCGCACAAGGGCGCGCTGGGTCACAGCCTGGGGGCGGCGGGGTTGGTGGCGGTCGTGCTCAACTGCCTGGCTCATCACGATGGCGTGATTGCGGGGAACGTGCAGACGTGCGAGCCGCTGTCAACCCGGCGAGTTCGTTTGCCGCGGGAGAAGACAGAAATCGCAATTCGCCGCAGCGTGGTCGTGGCAGCGGGCTTTGGCGGGGCCATGGCGGCGATCTCGCTCAAAACCTCCTGATTTTGCCGCGGAACATTGAACTTAACATAACATGGATTATCGGCCCGTGGCAGGGGGTGAGAATCGCCAAGGCCGATCGAACCGCGGCAGGCCCGGTTCCGGCGGAACGCCATCCCTGGCGAAGCCGCCCATCCACGTCATGCCAAGTCCGGGGGATTTTCATCCTGCCGAAGTTGGCCAACCCCGAGGGCCTCCGTTGCCGGTGTGACTCTCAGGGCAAGGCGACGGGTGTCGCAAGCACCGGTCGCGGGAGCTAGGAGCTCCGAGCGGATTATATCCGTTCCACGCCAAAACAACACCAAAATTCAGGGCATTTAAGCTAGGAGCTTGCCATGCGAAGGAACGCATTTCAGGGATCGTCGGGCCAGGACGCGCCCGATTCCGACGAACGCTACGTCACCGACAATCAGGATCTCGACCGGATCGATTATGGCTTCCGCGGGCAGCTCCAGCGCGTTCCGCTTTTTCCGTTGACCTCAGGAAGGCTTCGAAAGCTGTCGAAGCCGGCGGTCATTCTTTTCTGGACCATCTGCACCTGCTACGCGAACTGGAAGCATGGCGGGGAGTTCTGGGCGAACCTCCGATCGATCGCGGCCAAGGCGGGAATCTCAAAGAGCAAACGCGCCCGCATCTACCTAATCCGTCCTCTGGATGAGCTCCTGGCGTTCGGCATGATCGCCCGCGTCGGCCGGGCCAGCCTTGAGGATAGACCCCACGGGCACTGCGCCACCTGCTACCGCGTGGTGATCTCCCAGGCCGAGGCTGATCGCCTCAAAGACCTTCCCGACGCCGTCGAAGCCCGACGCCGCGTTGCCGCATTTAAGCGAACCCGACGCGCCCGAGCGGAAGCGTGGAAATCCCGGCTCAAAGGGGCGCAATGCGCTGACACCGGACTGGAGCGCAATGCGCTTACGGTTGAGCGCAGCGCGCTGACGGTCCGTATGCGCAGTGCGCTGACGGTCCGTATGCGCAGCGCGCTGACACCCAGCGTCCTCTTAATAAGGAAGTAACACTAGAAGGAACACTTGAATCATCATCCAACGTTGTCACACCCAAAAAAGCCGAGCTTTCGACGACGATCTGCCGCCTTGGCCTGCTTCCCGATGAGGATGATTTTTCCAAACGACTGGAGGCCATGGTCAGGACCGGCCTTCGTGTCGATGCGGCCCGCTCCCAGCTCGCCCAGATGACCGCCCACTTCCGGGGGAAGCTCCCATCCCTCGACCGCTTCGAGTACGCCGCCGATCACTACATCCCTCGCGCCAAACCAAACCCCGGCGGCTACTGGAACAGCTTCATGCGCTTCAGCGAGCGCTTCCAGCCGCCTGATTCGGTCGGCAGGCACATCGCCGAGCAGAAATCCTCCGCCCGTTCCCGTCCGCGCCGCACCGGCGACATGAGCCGAAACGAAATCGCCGGCAAGCAGTTCATCGATGCCCTCGATGATGACCAGCTCGCCGAACTCTTCGATGAGCTCCTGGAGAAATTCACCCGCGAGCGCAACCAGGAAGCCGTCGAATACCTCTCGCTCGAAGAGCCGCGCACCAACCGTTGGTTCTACATCGCCGTGGCCAAGCACAAAGGCGCATCCGTCAACGGCCACGGTGCTGAAGTTGCGCAGCCGCTCTCCAGGAGGAACTCATAATGCACCAACCGGCCAATCCATTTTCCCGCTTCAAACGCCCGCTGCTCAAGAGCCTCGATGATCTGCGCAAAATCCTGTCGCTCCACAATCAGATCATTGAAGCGGCATTGCCGCATGCGTTGCGCGGAGACTACCGTGGTCGCAGCGTTCGAGCAGACGCCGACGTATTGCGCGGCAAGACGACCGAGGCCATTCTGCTGACCGCGTCGCTTGTTCGCATCATCAATAGGACCTTGCCCGATCAACTTGAAGCGGGCATCAGCCTTTTTCAGGCGATTCCCAAAGAAAGCCCCTCGCGTCGTCAACTCATAATGCACCAACCGGCCAATCCATTTTCCCGCTTCAAACGCCCGCTGCTCAAGAGCCTCGATGATCTGCGCAAAATCCTGTCGCTCCACAATCAGATCATTGAAGCGGCATTGCCGCATGCGTTGCGCGGAGACTACCGTGGTCGCAGCGTTCGAGCAGACGCCGACGTATTGCGCGGCAAGACGACCGAGGCCATTCTGCTGACCGCGTCGCTTGTTCGCATCATCAATAGGACCTTGCCCGATCAACTTGGAGCGGGCATCAGCCTTTTTCAGGCGATTCCCAAAGAAAGCCCCTCGCGTCGTCACGCAAGCGCAGAAGCGAGACTGCGATCAAAGCCGCGGCGGCGATCTCGATCGGCGGGATCGAAGGATCAGACATGATGGTTTCCTTTCTCCGCCGGCGTGTGGCCAAACGCCGCCGGCGGAGAGCTTTTTATACCGCTTTTGCAGGCTGAGCTCATGGATGATGTGAAACAGACAAATTTTCCAACTTCGGAGGTGAACCATGTCCGCCGAATCCCACGGCGCCGACGTTCTCCATGGCAACGTCCAGGAGCAGTCCGTCCGCATGCTCGCCGAGCTGCAGCGCGAGCTGCTCTGGCTCACCGCGCGGACGCGACAGGTCCGCGATGCGATCAAGGCGATCGAGCCCATCTCCCGCGATTGTCCGCTCCCCTTGCGCACTGCCTCGATGCCCTCGCCGCGCAAACGGGCGCGAAACTCGGGCGTCCAGATCGCTCCCGTTCCCGGCTCCGAGGACCAGCTCACGCCGCTGCAGCAGCGGGTGATGGAGCTCATGCGCCGGGAGAGGCCCACGCCCGAGCGCCTGATGAGCAGCGCCCAGATCGCCGAGCGCCTGCAGACGGCCAAGATCGGCGCCCTGCGCAAATGGGCTCTGACGCCCCTGTCGAATTTCGGCGTCAAGGCGACGCCGCGCGGCTATTACTTCGAGCCGGTCGTCGATGGATCCTCCGGTCCGCCGCCGGGGCCCTGAGCCAACCGTCCCCGGCGGCTTTTGATTCTCCTTCTGCGGGCGCTGCGTCCCACCGCAGCGCATCCGCGCTCTCCCCCTCGATCGCCGGCGAATTGCTTCCGCCGGCGGTCGCCTTGCGGACGTGGTGTGAGTGCACGGCGGCTTTTCCCCAGGCCGCAGGTGCTCGTTCGATCGAGCCGTCCGCTTTCGGGGCCGGGTCAGCGGGGCACGCGCTCTGCGGCGCTTAGGCGGTCGCGCTCCAGCGCCGACCGGCTCGTCATCGTACCCCCGGCGCCGGCCCCGCCCCTTATTTCAGAAAGAGCCTGCGAAACGATCGAGGCCGCGGGAAGGCTCCCGAAGATCGAAGCTTTTCTGCGCTTCCCCTGTTCACGTCTTCGAAGGGCCAAAGGCCGGATCCGGCATGTTTTCGTCCTCGCGCGAGGGCCGTCCCGGTGAAGGCATGATCCCCACCCGCGGCTTCGATCGTTCGCTTGCGTTTTTTCCCCATACCCGAGCCCCGTCGCCGGGAGCAGGCATCACAACCCGTCCCGGCGGCGGTTTATCGATCCATCCTTCCCATGCCGCGGGGCCCGCGTTCACACCAGCGCGGGACCCGCGGTGCCTTTTTCCCCAAGCGGCCGCGGATTCTACCGCGCCCAGGGAGGTTTCCCATGCTTTTATCCGGTTCGCCCTCGAAAGCGCCGCCCGCGGCGGATCCGCCGGAATGGAGTTTCGAAACTTTGGTCGTTTCCGCCGTGGGATGCGCCCCGACGCAGGTTCTGGCCGTTCGCGGCCCTGATGACGGAAAACTGCTCAGCACCGCGATCGTGCGTGATCCCTTCGGCGGCCGTCCGCGCCTGAGCATTTCTCGCCTCATGTCGATCGAAGAGCTCGAATCGCTCTGCGCCGCCGTCCGCTCTCATCTGAAGCAGTCTCGTACCGACCAGTGAAAACAAAAACGCCGCCGTGTGCATCGCAAGCACGCCGGCGGCAAGGAGGACTCCCGTGAACGCGTCCGTTTTTACCCCATCTCCAGGAGCAACGCCATGCCCAACGCCGCGCTCGATTCCGCCGCACCGTCCCTCGCCCGGCCCGGCGCCGACCCAATCGCCCGATCTCTTCGCGAGCTTCGCGCCTTCGCCGGAACGCTCGCGCTGCTCTGCGGCGAAGGATGCCTGCGCCATCCCGACCTCGCCACCCGCCAAATCCTCAAGCGCTGGATCCCGATCCTTCAGGACGTCATCGAGCGGATCGAGGAAGCCGAATATCTCGCCGCCGCGGCCGCAGCCGGATCCGCCCGATCCCGCGGCGGCCGAGGCGCCACTCGACTCCCGGTCCAGCGCATCGCCGGAGGCGCCGGAAAATCCGTCCCGCCAGCTGCGCCGCGCAAGATCAAGGGCAACCTCGGCCCCTACCAGACCAGCTGCACCACCTTTGAGCGTGGCCAGCGCCAGATCCTCATCCAGCGCGTCACCCCCGCGGGGATCATCTACCGCCTGAAAGGGATCGCCACCGAATACGTGCTTCCCCACGAGATCGCCTTCACCCGCGCCGTCTCGATCGCCGCGGATGCCAACACGCTTCCCCGCAAGGGCCGGATCCGAAGGGGGGCGTTATGAGCCGCCTGAATCCCTCGGATCTGGCCGCCATCCGCGCCGGCAAGCTGCGCGAGCTCGAGGAGCTGCGCTCCGTGCTCTCGCTGCCGACCATCGTGCACGCCCGCCCGCTGATGGAGCACGCCATCGAAAGCGCCGAGCAGCTCATCAGCGCCATCGAGCGCGAGCTGGCCGAACGCGCTGGATCCTTCTGCGGCCTGGCCGGGAGGCCCTCATGAGCCCGAGCGACGACTGGGCCGCCTGCTCGCTGTTGGCCGCCGCCTGCGCGTCGCCGAGGCGAGTCTGCATTTCGCCGCCAGGGTTGTCCTGGAGCGCTCGGGCCGCGGCCCGGTCGCGCGCGAGGATCGCGAGCTGCGCCTGCTGCGCGATGCCGTGCGGGAATTCGAATCCGTCCTTCTCGCCGCCGCCGGCGACGATCCGGAGCTCAAAAAGCTCGTCCAACCCTCCGCCCAGGGAGTCTCATCATGAACGGAACCTGCCGCTTCTGCGGGTGCACGGATGCTCGCGGCTGTGCCGAGGGCTGCTTCTGGGTCTTGCCCGATGTCTGCAGCGTCTGCGCTTTGGAGCAGCTCGACGCCGCGGGCATGAAGGCAAGTACGCTCCGCGATCGCCAGGAGGCGCTCTCGTTCGACCGCGAGTTTGAAGCCGATCCCGATCTGCCCGAGCTCTGGCGCCCGGGCATGCCTCTATAGGAGTTCCAGACAATGCTTCAGCTCAATCCAATCCTTTTCCGCACGATCGACGCCGTGCTTTGTGAATCGCTCGACCAGCGGATCAGGGAGACCGTCTTCGCCCTCGTCGCCGCCGGACTGAAGCCCAGCGAGATCTCCCGTCAGATCCGCCGCTCCAATCCCGATCGGCCGCTGAGTGCGATCGCGATCGAGGCTTATGCCGAGCGTTGCGCCCAGGCCGTTGACCTCGATTCAAGCTGTGGGGAATGACCCATGCGTAACATGAGCTTCAGCCTCACGACCAATCAGATCCTCGATCGCGGCAAAACGGTCACCCGCCGTCTTGGCTGGCGCTTCCTGCGACTCGGCGACATCGTCATGGCCGTTGAGAAGGCTCAGGGCCTCAAGAAGGATGAGTTGATCCGTCGTCTCGGCCCGATCCGCATCACCGGCTTGCGCCTCGAGCCGCTCGAGAGAATCGATCGTGCCGATTGCCTGCGTGAGGGATTCGACGGCCCGCCGGACGATTTCGTGGCGATGTTCTGTCGGCACATGGACTGCAGGCCCGAGACGATCGTGAATCGCATCGAGTTTGAATATCTCGCTCGCCCGGAGGAGCAACGATGACCTGTCCCATCCAGATCGATCCATCGCTGAAATGCCCGCGCTGCCGTTGTGCCGTCCGCTCGGAGATCTGCATCGTGTGCGACGGAGACGGAACCGCCCCGCTTTATCCCGGAGGCCAGTGCCCCAACTGCCGCGGCGACGGCCGCACTCACGTCTGCGTCCGCTGCGAGGCCCGTCTCGATCGCGATGGCAAGCTCATTCGCCACGGAGAGCCCGGCGGGATCCCGAAGTTCAGATGATCCGCAGAGATTGAGGAGGACAACCATGGACCGCGAAATGATCGCCCTGCGCAAGGAACTCTTTTCCCGCTGCCTGGAGCTTTTCCAGGCCTCGAGCGAGTCGCCTCTTGCCCCAGGCCCGAAGCTCGTTCAGGCGAACAACGGCGTGGCCGACCTCATGGCCGGCTCGCCGCCGCCGACCGTGCCCGCGGCGGCGAGGGCAGCCAGAAGAGCGTCTGCGAGCGCATCGCCGGCGACGGGCAGAGCTTCGCCTTCAGCGACCGCGAGAAGGTCGCGATCGCCGATGCCGTCGCGCTGGCGATTGCCCTGGCTCAAAAGTCCGGCGAATCGCCCCTGGCAGCCCACGCGATCGCCCTGCTCGAGCACACGTCGCAGAAAGTTTCCGGCACGCCCTGGGACTCGCATCTGACCAGCCCGCACGATCTGGCGCACGTTGGCGAGGCTTTGGAGTCTGGCATGAACTTCACCGCCAACCTCCTTCGCCTCATCGCTAAAGCCGACCCCCCCCGCCGCCGCCAGCTCGAGCTTGCCTTCCCCGAGGCGGTCGAGGCTTACGAGCAATGGCACGCCGATGCTCCCGCCGCCGGAACCAGGCAGAAAGAAAAGCCATGATCGACTGGCCCCGCGCCATCCCATTTCTGCTCCTCTGTTTCGCCTGCTGGGTTCATGGCTTCCTCGGCGCGGTCGTCGTCATGATCTGGAGGCAGCGAGAGGTCCCGGCATCTTGCCCCGCGGCAAAGAAAGGAATTCCATGAGCGCAACCGCCGTTAAAATCCCGCACGACCAGGCTCTGGCCGCGGCCCGGGCCTTCCAGTCGCTTTTCGACTTATCCTTCTACCAGCGCTTGGAGTTCGGCGGCTCGCTGCGCCGCGGCAGGCTCGAGGTCGGCGACATCGAGCACCTGATCATCCCCGCCACCGTCCCGGTCAAGCGCCCCGGCGCCCTCTTCGATTCCGACACGGTTTCGGGCAGGCCCCTCTTGTCCCGTGTCGATGAGCTGCTCGAGGCCGGCGAGATCGCCTTCCATCTCGATCGCAGCGGCCACACCCGCTGGGGCGAGAAGATCCTCGCCCTGCTCTGGCAGGGCATCGTGCACGAGCTCTATCTCTGCTCGGCCGACACCTGGGGCTGGCACATGGCCGTCCGCACCGGCCCCGCGGAGTTCTCCCGCCGTCTGGTGACCCAGCTCGGCCGGCGCGGCTACGTCGCCGCCGGCGGCGGCCGCCTGGTCGTGCAAACGCCCCTGGGCATGCGCGTCCTGCCCGTGCCCGATGAACAGACTCTCTTCAGGCTCGCCGGCGAGCCCTACCTAGAACCCGAAAGGCGGGAGCGATGAGCAGCGAACTCGGATCGAACATGAGCGAGTCGGCGATTCAGTGTGGGGCACATTCAGAAAGAGACGGCGATGGGCAAATGGAGCAAGGGGACTGAAACGCATTATTCGCGGCGCGAGTGCGCCGATCGGGACCGTCGCCATTCGCACGTGCAAAAGCGTTCAGGTGCGCATGATCAAGGTGCGCCTGGGCGGCCCGAAAGCAGGACGCTGGATGCACTACTGCCGCTGGCTCTGGATGAAGCACAACGGAGCGGTCCCGCGCGGGAAGCGGATTTATCATCTCGACGGCGAGCGCTCAATGACGAGCTCGCCAATCTGGTCGCGATGACCCCGGCCGACGCGATTTATCTCTGGCACGAGCGCAATCCAGTTCTCTCCGAACGGAATCTCTCCAGGGCCCATCGCGCCTGCGCCAGAGCCAACATCGAGTGAGCCAAGCTCAAGAGAATGATCGACTGGCTCCCGAGCTGCTGGTATCCGGTCGATCCCGCCGCCCGCCAGGTGATCAACCAGCCGCGCCAAAGCGCTGGATGGTTTACGCGGACTTCGGCTGGAACTCGCGGTCGAAGAACGGGCGACTCAAGCCCAGGGACTGCCCGATCGTCGCCATGCGCGGGCGGGAGCTTAAAGCGGCGCGCGCGCGCCTTCATCAAGATCGACCGCCCTTTTTCCCCGGTCAATGACTTCGAGCCCGGCGCTTCCGCAATGGATCCGCTGACGCGCTGTTCGTCGATTACATTCTTTTCCGAAAGGATTCCCCAATGAAGATTCGCATGGAAGCTCCCCCCGCCCGCAACGGCAAACACAACGGCACGCGCCATCGATCCCTCAGCCCTCATCCTTCATCCTTGCTTCCCCCCCCCCCCCCTGCCCCGCCTCGCCAGCCTTCCGGTTAAGTGCGAGGTCCGCGCGATCGACTTCAAGACGCTCAAGCCCCATCCCCTGGCCGAGACCCTGCCGCGCATGACGCCGGGCGAGTTCGAGGCCCTCAAGCTCGACATCGCCCAGCGCGGCCTGGTGGAAAAGATCGTCCTCTTCGACGGCAGGATCCTCGACGGCCGCCATCGCCACCAGGCCAAGCTCGAGCTCGGCCTCGGCTTTACGGACGATGATTTTGAGCGCATGGAACTCAGCGATGAGAGCCAGGCCCTGGCCCGCGTCTACTCCGCCTCACTCGGCCGCAACATGACCGACAGCCAGAAGGCCGCCGCCGCGGTCAATCTGCTCCCCTACTTCGAGCGCGAGGCTGAACTGCGCCGGACGGGTCTGGAAGAATCCTGCCCGCCCCGCCGCCCCGCGCGATCACCAGATCGTTCTGCTCAGGGACTCCGCCGGCAAGAGCGCCGCCGTCGCCGGCGGCCTCTTCGGCGTCTCGGTGCGTTACGTGGAGATGGCCAAGCGGCTCAAGGCCGAGGCCCCCGAGGTCTTCGCCCAGGTCTTCGACGACGCCCTGCCGGTCAGCCCGCGCCGCCCGCCATCTGCACCACGCCAGAAAGCAGAGCGTGATGAAGGCCGCCGCCGCCAGCCTGCCGGCGGAATTCGATTCGGCGAAGTTCTTTACCCTCCACGAAGGCGACTGCCTGAAGATCCTCCCCACCTTTCCCCGCAAAAGCTTCCGCCTGATCGCCTGCGACCCGCCCTATAACATCGGCGTGGACTACCATGACGGATCGGGGGGTAAGTCCGATAAGCTCTCCCCCGAGCGCTATGTGAAATGGTGCGAAGATTGGCTGGCCGAATGGGCCGATACCCTCACCGCAGATGGTTCGCTGTGGATCGTCATCAATGATCTCTGGGCGGCGGAGCTGGTCTGCGCCTGCAAAAAGCTCGGCCTGGCCATGCGCAACTGGGTCAAATGGTTCGAGGGCTGGGGCGAGAACTGTACCGAAAAGTTCAACCGCACCAGCCGCCATTTGCTCTATTTCACGGCGAGCGAAACTCGCCTCCGTTTCGAGCGCATTCGCCGTCGCCGTCACCAGCTTGCCGGCGCTGCCGCGATCGGCCGGCGGCTACAACGATGCCCGGGTGGCCAAGGATGAGTCGGGCCGACCCAGCTCAAGAACTTCGACGACGTTCGGAGCATCCCGCGCGTCGCCGACAATTTCCCCGAGCGGATGAAGGGTTTCCCAACGCAGTTGCCTGTGGCGCCGCTGACGCCCATCGTCGCCTGCTGCACCGAGCCCGGCGATCGCGTACTCGATTGTTTCAACGGCTCGGGCACCACCGGCGAGGCCTGCGTTCGCCTCGGCCGCCATTACAGCGGCATCGACAAGAGCCGCGAGTTCCTGGCCGTTCGGAGGAGCGCCTCCGTGCCGTCGCCGCGGAGGTGATGAAGAAGACGGCACAGTGACTTGCTGCGCGTTCTGCGCTTGTGGTTTAACCGAGGTTCTCATGCACGATGCCAAAGGACAACCGCTCGAAGTGGGCGATATCGTTCTGGTTCCAGCGAAGATCACCGCTCTGGGCGGAGGCGAGGATTGGTGCAACGTTGATCTGGAGTCGCTCTGCGGCCGTCGCCCGGATGACGAAAGAGCGCATTGTGCGGTGCCATCAACACCGCGGTCGTCATCCGCGCCAATCCCGGCGACGACGTTGGCAAGCTTCGACCGCGATCCCGCCGCCGGCACCATCGGCATGACCGGCGAGCGCCTGGCGCGGCTTCCGCCGCGGCGTAAGCCGCCCGGCTTTGGGGCAAAGACGCGGCCATCCCCGCATCCTGCGATCCGCCTGTGTGTAAAAACCGCGGCCCGATGGCCGCGGTCAACTCTCGTTCGGCGACAACGCCCGCTAAAGAGCTACGTCATCATCATGGGCCGCAGGTTCTCCTCAATGGCCGCTGGTCCCGGTCCTTTCGGCCGCCGGCGATTGCCTCCTGATCCAGCCTGATGGCGTCGAGCCCTGCCCGCCCTCGGCTCTGCGACCGTCTTCCCAGTCTCGGATCGCCAGCTTCACCTCTCGCCAAATCAGGACATCGGGCAGGAGCGCGAATTTGCCGCCGCATTGGCTCAGTGTTCGGCGGAAATGCGGCGAGAATCTCTGAATTCTCCTCGCCGCATTTTTCGCCCCATCGGTCCATCCTGGACCGCATTGCGTCGCACGCGCACCCCTGGATTTCGGTGCTGTTCGGGCAAAGGAACCCGTCCTCGGTCCTTAGGAAGCCGCGGCGGGCGAGGTGCTTTTCCAAACGCGTGCCAGGACCATCTTCCGGCGGATGCGGCAAACCGCGACGCGGAAGCGTGCGTGGCGCTCACATCGATCGCCGCCAGCTCATCCCATCTCCCCGGCTTTTTTCCCGTGCCAAATCGCGGTCCGTCAGGGTGCGGGCAGTAGGAGGACAGTGCGTGCTCGACTATTTCTCGGCTGTCGAACGGACACGGGCATCCTCCCGAACAAGCGTATCCGTTTCCCAGAACGCAACGATGGCAGAAACTTACATCAGAAATCATGCGTGAGGGGTTAAAACCGCCGTGCCACCATATCCGATGACCTGCCCCCAAATCGGCCCTGTGTCGCTGCAGCCTGGTTATGAGATTCGAGAATGTCAAAGAGGAGATCGATGAACAGTCGCCGGGAAGTGGAGTGATTGTGCCGTAGAATAAACTGCCTGTCGATGTCGCTGCCAAAACGCTGATCGTCTTGTTCGCGTCAATGCAAACTCCGAAACGGATCCCGACGCTTAAATTGGATCTCAAGGTTCCAGTTCCGGAACAATCTGTAGGGTTGTAGAAGGTGACGCTGTACGCAGAAGTGTAGGCGCTGGAGGCGTACCACTCGGCAACCCCGGAACCCCCGCCAGAAAATGGGAGGTTGCCCGTGCCATCCAGGTCTCCGCTTCCTGTCCCCCAGAGTGAGCCCAGGTAGTAGCAGCCGGAACATGTCGTCACGCCGGAAACTGTCGCGGTCCAGTAGGAATACGCAGAACCCGACGCGCGGGCACACGTTCCGCAATTCGTTCCGCAGCAGCAGCTTGAGGACGAGCTCGAATTGTCCTGAGCTTTCCCATCCGATCTTCGCTTGAATTTTCCGTCGCTCCCGCGCGCTGAGCTTTCCCCGCCGTCGCCCAGACGATATCCCGCCATCGGCGAAATGGGCCAAGCCGAGACCGCCCAGGGGCCAATGCCGGCTGTGGCACCCAGATGTGGGGAAATGCCAGCGCCGTCATGATGAGCACTGCTCCCAGTCCTTGCCGTCAATCTGGTAGAGCGGATACCCATCGCTGGTGGTGCCGATCTGAAGTCCCGCAAAGATCTTTACCACCGGCGTGCCCCCGGTTAGATCGTGAGTGTTCTTCGTCATCTCCTGAACGTTGATCGCGTAGCAGTCGAAGCTGCTGGCAGCGCTGCTGAAATCAGCGAATCCGCGTTTGCCCCCGACGTTGCCGGATTCAGCTTGGTCGTGCGTGCTCGAAGACTCTTGCATTTGTAGACGCCTCCCATCGTCGCCGCGGCATCGACCAGCAGCCTTGCCTTAAGCATTTCCTGCGAGAACACCCATCTCCGCACCGGCGGATCGCCCGAGTCGATCTCCGCCCGCAAATCGTAGATCGCCGTCCCCTTGGCCAGGCTGTGCGTGCCGGCCGTCTCGGTGCCGCCGGTGTTGGCCGGCCGCTCCGAGAGGTTGGTGGCCGTGAACCAGAACAGCTCCGCGGGCAGGCTGCTGGAATCGATCTCTGGGATCTTGGTCGCCTCGGTCGCATCGCTCGAGGTGTTGATGATGTAGGGCGCGTTTCAGCCAGTAGTGCGCATCGGTGTAGTCCGCCTCCCCGTTGGGACCGGAGTCCCAGGTCAGCCAGACGCTCTGGGAGCGCCCACGGCCGGGAATACGCCCGCGGCAGGGGCGGTGCCGGCGCGATCCAAGCGCTTCCCGCGTTGTTCGAGACCCCCGGCCCGCGCAGCGTGCGGATCCATGGGGGCATCTGCCGCAGGATCGAGATGTCGTTTGGCGTAAAGCCCAAGCGTCACGACCAGAGCTGCAGCGGCGCAAACGCAATCGAGCGGTAGACCACATATTTAAGGAACGTCGCCTGGTCCACGTTCTCGACTTCAGCCCCCTTGGGTGGCCCATTGGGATTGCTCAGCGGCGTCTTGATCTGCGGAAAGTTCCCCACGTAGAAATGCGCCGTGTCCCTGGGCTTGCCGCTGCCATCGAGCAGCACCTGCCCCACCGGCTCGCCCAGGCGGTTCATGATGTTGCCCAGCGTCGGCGGCAACTGCAGGATCTCACCATCAGTGGCGCGTACCAGCCCTTGTCCCCCTGGTCGAGCAGTTTGATCTTGGGCCCGAAATTCGCGTCCAGGATGTTCCCCTCGGCATCGTACTCCGGCGCGACCAGCTCGAAGTTGTACGCCAGAGTCGCGTAAAGGCTGTTGATGTCCGTCTCGTTCACGCAGTCGATCCCGGTGCAGAACATCTGCCCCGGCTGCAGCGTGCCGGCGCCCGGAATGGTGATCTGGTCGCTGTTGAAGCGGTCCTTAGGGAGCAGCGCCTTCTGCACGTCGTAGTAAGGCTCATTGCGCGTCACCCGCAGGCGCAGTGTTCCCTCGAGGCGGCTCTGCGGCGGATACGGCGTGCCGGCGGAGTTGACGATCGGGTTGCCGGCGATGTCGCGGTCGATCGGCACCGTCTGCTGGCCGTTCTCCCATTTCCAGCGGATCGGCTGGTTGAGGCCCAGGTCGAAGGCCACCAGCGGCATGATGGTGTAGTCGCACGTTGCCGGCGCGCATGCCCGGGTTGTCGTCGCAGTCGATCTGCGTGCACACCAGATAGGTGCAGTCCGGGTGACTTGCCCCCAGCACCACCGGCAGGTTGGCCATCGCATCGAGCTTGCTGGCGGCTCCGCGAATGGTAAAGCAGCGCCGAGCCCGCCACTGGTTGTTCACCCCCGCGGTCAGGCTCACGCCCGTCCAGGACTCTTTGACATCGACCGGCATGAAAGTGGAAGCGAGGAAGGGGCCCGGAATGCGAGCGGATCAGTTCCCGAAGACCCCGGCGCCGTTGCCGCCCGAGAGCAGGTTCTGCAGCAGGTCTGCATCCGCGTAAAGACGCCCGGCCGGCTGCCGGCGAGATAATCGTTGGTCATCTGCGCCGCCTTGACCTGCGGCTCGAGGCTGGCGGCGAACTGGTCGCGTCCGGCTTCGGCCGCGCCAGCGCCGGTCAGTTCCCTGCCGCTGTTGACCTGGGCCAGCGCGGTTGAGAGCGTCGATTGCGAGAGGTTCTGGATCTCCTGTGACTGCGCCGTCTCCAGCAGCTTGCGGTTGCTCATCAGGTGATTAAACCGCTGGGCCTCGGTGATCGCCGCGTCCTTGAGTTCGCGGTTGATGTCGGCCAGCTGGTCCCCGTATTTCTGTTCGATCTGCTGTCGCTTGGCCCAGTAGGCCAGGTTGCGGTCGTGCCCGGAGGATTCCGCCGCCAGCACTGTGCTTTCGGCCCCGATCGTCTGCTGGTCGATCGCGGCGTTGGCGTCCTGCCCGGATTTTTTCCCGATGCCGCCAGCTGGTCGTCCAGCGCCTTTTTCCGGGCTTCATATTCCCGGCTGTAGGTCGCCCAGATCTCGTCGGCGTTGCCCGAGTGCGCGTTGATCTGGCCGTTTGCCGCGGCGAAGGCCTCGCGGTTCTGCTGATCGAAGGCATCGGTCGCGGCTTTGCGTTGGGCGTCGAGTCCGGCCTTGAGTGCCACCATCTGCGCGGTGAGATTCAGTCCCTGGGCCTTGAGCTCGGAGGCCATCCCCTGGTTGAGGATGTCTGCCACGCGGGCCTGCCCCTGGACCGCGATATCGGTCATGCGGCCGCGGTGGTCGGCCTCGATCTTTTCCATCGCCCGGTTGTTGTCCCGCGCCATGCGGTGCATCTCCGCATATTCCGCCGCGGCGGTCTCTCTTTCCATTTTCGGCAGGTTGATCCGCATGCCGCCAGCTCGTCCCGCTCCGCCGGCGTGGCGATGTAGTTGCTGGTATCGGCCTTGCGCTGCAAATCGGCCATGCGATTGCGCATGGCCTTGAGTTTTCGCTGCTCCTCCGCGAAGCGGATCTCCATCTGCGTCTGCTGCGTGTCATCACCCGGCTTGGCGTTGGCGAGGCGGATGCGCTCGAAGCTCGAGGCCGCCGCGTTATTGAAGGGCTGCATGATCCCGTGCATGCGGTCCAGGCCTTCGAACTGGTTCTTGGCATACGCGATCTGCGTCGCCGTGCTGCTCCAGCGCAGTGAGACCTTCTCGCTCGCCCCCGCCCAGCGCAGTGTGCCTCCGATCAGGTCCTCGATGCCTCCGAGCATCTTCTCCTCGCCGTCGTATAGCGATCCCACGATCGGCAGGCTGGCAGCCAGCTTGAGGGCAAACTGGTCCGCCGGCATTGAGCTTTTGTAGAGCTGGTCCCCGAGCGAAGCGCCGCCTGCCGAGGCCTGCGTCGAGCAGCTGGTTGACGTTCTCCAGGTCCTGCCCCAGCTGGGCCATGCCGATGCCGGCCAGCTTGATCCCGGCAATCGCCCCGCCGGCCTTGAGCAATCCGCCGATCTCCCCCAGGGGCCCGCGCTTGCCCAGTGTGTCCTGCACGCCGTTCAGGGGGGGCGCACGCGATCGAACACGCCCGAAGCGTGGTCCTCGGCTGTGAACTTGAACTTGAACTGTCGTTCTGTGTCTTTGGCCATGGCTCGGGGAATTCAGCGGCTTATAAAGCCTGGAAAACTTTTCACTGGCGTCGGCTCTTCGCCGCGGCGACAATCGCGGCCGGCAATTCCGTAAGGAGGACTTCGCATATGCGTCCGATTCGCTGGCTCCCTCTCGTTCTCATGCTTTTGGCGGTGCTTTTGGTGATCCACGGCGTCGTGACCGCTTCGGGCCGACCCGAAGATCCCGCCCGCGGCGAGGTCGTCGCCGGCGTCTGCGTGGCAGCGCCGATCGCTCTGGGCGCGATTGTCTACATTGCCGGTTATCCCGGCCGCGTCGCCCGCCAGAAGCGCCACGCCGCCGCCCCCGTCGTGGCCTCGCTGGGCTACGCCGGGCTGCTTTTTCTGCCGTTGTGGTTCCTGGCTTTGGTCTGGGCCTTTTATCTCCCTGTGCCCGAAGGTCTGGGCCTTTTATCCCCCTGCGCCCGATGCCCGAGCGCGCGATCTTTTTCGAAAGGACTCTCATGAAGCTCGTGATTTTTGCCGCGCTGATCGCAACAGCGCCGGCCCTCGCCCAATCCATCTTCGCTCCGCCCGCCCCTCGCCCCGAATTGCCTCCTCCGCCCCGGCGGCCACACAGCCCTCCGCCGCAGCGGTGACCGATGCCGCTCTTCCGCCTCCTCCGAGCACGCAGCCCAATGCTCGCTGGATGGCCGAGAAGCTCTATCCCGCCCTTCTGGCCCGCTCAAAGTCTGGAGCACGAGAACGACCGTTTGGCCGCCAGCAATCGGGCTCTCGCCGGCGAGAACATCGCCCTGCGCGAGCAGATCGCCGCAAGCCGGCCTGAGCCGGGTCAATCGACCTCCGGCGCCAGCGCTTCGGGCGGCGATAGCAGATCGCTTCTCAAGGTCGGCATGACCCTCGGTGAGGCCGATGCGGCTCTCGGTTCCCATCCCAGGCAAAACTGGCAGGATGCCGACGGCCGCACCGTCTACAAATGGTTCCGGTCCGAGACCGTGCCGGTCGGCGATCACGTCGAACATCCGGCCATCGCCACCTACATCGCCTATTTCCGCAACGGCCGCCTGACCCAGTTCCAGGTCTCCCGCGACATCGAACCCGACCACGGCTGAGCCGGCGCGGCGACTTCACTGAAGGCTCTCGATCCCTGGTTTCGCCCGGCAGATCGTCTCCTGGTCCATCGCCAAGCGCGTGCACTCCTCCCAGTGGCGGTCTGCTGGTTCAGTCCCCCACTTTCCGGCAGCACGCCCAGCTTGGCCCAATAGGCCCAGCGTTGAGCGCGGCCGTGTGCTGCATCTCGGCCAGGAACTTCGCCGGGCACTCGTCCAGCACATCGCAGCCGCGTCCTCGGCATTTTTCACATCGCGCTTTTCCGGCGCGATCCCGCCGCAGGACGGACAGGGAAGGTCGTCCAAATAAATCACGTCCCAGGGCGTCGCCCCCAGACGTTGCTGTGCCCGCACCGGCAGGTGATCACGCCCCAGCGGACGAGCTCGCGGACGATGATGCTTTTTTTCGCGCTCGGAAGCGCGTCCCGTAGAGGGCCAGGCCCAGCAGCTCGCCCCGCTCCTCGGGCACGAGCACGCGATTGAGCGCGAGAAAATCCCCCGCAAACTCGATCACTTCGCCGCTCTCTGGATCGCGGAGGTTGCGCCAGCCGGCAAACGCCCGGCCCAAAAGTTCCGCGAGGCTGCGGTTCTCTTCCTTGCGGCTCCGATTTCCCCCGGCCGCGATGTCCTCGAGAAGCTGATCGCGCTGGGCGATGGTCAAAAACCTCGCCGCGAACGCCGGCCGGCTCTCCTCGGGCAGCTCGCGATCGATCGCGAGCGACACCCAGCAGACTCGGCTCGAATCACTCGAAAGTGGCATGTGAATCTCCTAATGATCGAAGTCCGGGCCCGAGCGCCGAACCCCGACGCGCCGAACGCCGGCAATTTATGACAGCGCGATCTGCAGTGAATCGTCCCCGCCGGCCGTCGCCCGGTTGAACTGCCCGCTGAGCCCATCGCCCAGGATCCCATTGATGTCCACGCCGCCCTTTCTTGGTGATCTGCGCCGCCCCGCCGCTGACGGTCACCACGTTGTCCGATCCGTTGCCGACCGCCAGCGACAGCGATCCGGTGGTCATGGCCACGCAGCGCCCCCACCAGTCCTTGGTAGCCACCAGGCTGCTTTCGATCTGCATGTCCCATGTGGGCTTGCGGTCGGTGATCACCACGCCGCGGTAAAAGACGCCGGCGTTGTTGGCGTCCTCGTGCGGGGTGAGCGTGTTGTTGAGCGTGACCGTCGCCTGCGTGATCACCGGCGTCGCGCTCAGGTAGCTGACGGCCGTTCCCGTGTCGCCGAAGACCGGTGGCAAGGTCGAGATCGGGAAGCTCGGCGTCGGCAGGCTCGCATCCGCCTCATCGGCGTAGATCCCGGTAAACTCCCAGCTCATCCGCACCGGCTGGCCGTTCTGGAAATGCAGCGTCCAGGTCCCGCTGGCGCCGTAGATGGTGCGCACGCCGCCATCCTCGTACAGGCCCATGGTCAGCGTCGGCGCTGTGTCGCTGCCCGTGACCAGGTTGTAGGTCCCCGAGTTGTTGGTCATGCCGCAGGCCACCAGCAGCGTCGTCGCCCAGCTGGGCGCGGCGGTAGTGCCCGAGTTGTAGAGTTCCGTGTCGAAGGTCAGCTTGCCGATCGAGCCGCCATAGCTGGCGTCGAGAGGATCGAAGCTGTTCTGCCCGGCGCGCGCGGTAAAGCGCGGATCCGGCTCGAGCTTGGGGTTGAAGACGTTAAAGACGCCGTCCGTCGCCGAAAGGCTTTCCTTGCTGGCCGTCGTGCTTTCGATCTTGGCCGAGCAGGCAACCCTGCTTGGTGACGCGTGTGGAAGTTGCGCTCATGGATTACTCCTGCTCACTGGTCATTGCTCATTGGTCATTGGTCATTGGTCATTGCCCACGGTGGCTCATTGCGTGTAGGGATCGCCCAGCACCGTGCGATAGCGCACGCGGGGCTTGATCGTCACCACCGCGGCTGGCCCTGGCTCTCGATCGCGTGCGGCTCGAAGTCCGTCCAGATGGCCAGGTTTCCGCGCTTGCGGTCGATCGAGAGGATCTTCACCACGTCGGCGGCGATCGATTCGCTGCGGGCGCGGGTACTGGTTCCCCCGTCGGTATTGCTGCCGACCACGAAGCAGGTCACCAGATACCTCTGGAAGAAGGCGTCCGCTCCCAGCGGCGCCTCATCGGCGCTCTCGCCCGCCGGATCCTCGCTGACGATGACCAGCCCGTCGCGCGGCACGTTGAAGGCGTTCTCGTCCTGGTTGATCTCCTCGACCTCGGCCGAGTTGTCGTAGCCGGCGATCGCCTGCACGCCCTTGAGCGTGTCGATGATGTTTTTGCGGATCTGGTCCTTGATCGAGGTCATGCGCGCTTACGCCGCTTTCGAAGGTGCCTCTTCCCCGCCGTCCGGTTCGTCCTTCGCCGGCTGGCCTCCCAAAAAGCGGTCGATCTGGCTCTCCATGTTTTTGGCGAAGCGCTCGTCCAGCCCATCGAGCACTGCGTCGCCGATCGCCTTCTGGCTGACCAGATCGGTCACCGCCGGCCCGAACTGCTCGACGATCGCCAGCCGTCCGGCGAACCCGGCCGCCGTCAATTTGCCCTTTCCGATGGCCGATCCCTTCCTGGGCAGATGCCGCGAGCGCAGGAAGATGCCCTTGTGCCCCGTCCCCTGGGCCGCCTGCAGGCTGCTGGCCACCGTGGCCAGGAACGCGTGTTTGAGATAGACCAGACTGCGCTGCCTGGAGATCATCACCGCCACGCCGGCGCCGCCGCCGGCATTGCTCTGATAGGCAATCAGGGGCAGCGGCTGATGGTTGATGGAGATGATCCCCGCCAGCGGCGCGGTTTCGATCGTCCAGTCGATCAGCTTCTTGCGCCCGTGCTGATTGGAAAGATACGAGCTCTTGAGCGTGGTCAATTCCTTGAGCACGTCCTTGACGATCTTCGCCCCCGCCTGCGTCGTGCGCTTGACCGCCTGATATTCCGCCCGGCGCAGCTCAGACGAATTCAAACGCGCCTTGGCCTCCGCCAGGCTCTTGGGGTCGGCGGTGATTTCAACGATCGAAGCCAAGCAGGTTTCTTTCGGATTTCGGGTTTCGAGCTTCGGGTTTCCGTCATCCCTGCTGCAGCGCCAGCTTCTTGCCCGTTCCCCAGGAGAGCAGCAGGCTGCCGTAGGTGAATTGCCCGCTGGCCGCCGGCGTGAGCGTCCCGGCGCCCCAGGTGAAGGTGCCGGCGAAGTAGCTCGCCGGCGTGCGCTGGTCGCCGGTGGCGTCGAGCGTCGGTCCCTGCGGGGTGGCCGGCGCCGGCAGCAGCGAGAGCTGGTCCACGAAGTTGCCCGAGCTCGGCCGGTTGTTGATGATCAGCTTTCCCCCCGTTGCCGCGATATTGGCCACCTTGCTCGTGCCGAGCGTGGTGGTCGTTCCCCCGCTCTGGCTCAGGGTGGTTCCGCTTCCGCCGCACTCGGTTTTGACGTTGCCCCCCAGGTTGGTGATGGTCCCGCTCCAGACGATCGAGCTGCCCACGTAGAGCGAGCCGCTGGTCACCTGGGCCACCGCCAGCGTGCCGGTATCGCCCGGGCTGGCCTTGCCCACGCCCAGGATCCCGCCCGATTGGTAGATGCTGCCCGTGCCGCCTGCGAGGTTGACCGGCGGCAGGCCGCTGAGTCCCTGGCTGCGGCTGTTTTCGATCTTGGCCGTCCAGGAACCGCCGATGCTCAGGTTCACGAGCGGCGCTCCGCTGCCGGTGGATCCATCGCCGGCCGGCGCCCCGATGCGCAGCAGACCGCTCACGCCGGCGAAGCGCAGCTTGGCCGTGGTGGTGCCGATCTGGTAGCCGTTGGAGTGATCGATGTAGAGGTTGGCCGGCGTCACCGCGCTCTGGTCCATCCCGTAGAGGATGGCGCTGGCGGAACGCCCGTCGATGGTGATGTTGTCGCTCCCGGGCACCGCCTCGCCCGACCAGTTGGCGGCCGTGTTCCAGTCATTGGGCCCGCGGCTGGCGGTAACGGCGCTGCGCGTGAGCGTCTGCGTGTTGGTCCCGCCGCCATCGGTCGTGCTCGAGGCCACGTAGAACGGCACGCCGGCCGAATCCGCCACCAGCTTGAGGTAGGTGGTCATGTCCGTCGCCGTGATCCCCGTGCACAGGGCGCTGGTCGAGGCGTTCCAGGCCGCCGCCAGCCCGGCGGTGACGTTGGCCACGGTCGCGGCCGTGGCGGTGAAGCTGATGGCCACGGTCGATCCGTCCTCGCCGGTGGCCGTGAGCGTGAAGACGTCGCTGATCTCGACGTTGGCGGGCGTGAAGTGATCCTCCTGCGCAGCCGTCGAGGCGCCGCCGATCCAGTAATAATCAGACATCGATTCGTCCTTGGTTCATCGGAGAGCTCGGGCCCTGGAAAATCATTTGCTGACGTAGAGCCGGAAAACGATCAGCCCCGCATCGTGCACCTGCAGGTCCTCGCGTGAGAGTTCGAAGTCATAGCTCCTGCCCCCCACGATCGGGGCCACCGTGATCGTGTCGCCGCCGTCGAAGGCCGACGCCAGGATGCCGCTGCTCGCGTCGTTGGCCACGTGGATCTCCAGCAGCGGGGCTTTGCCCAGTTGCGCCTCCTCGACGGTCTGCAGCGGGTCGCGGAAGACGATCGCCCCGATCTGCCGCGCAGCCCCCACCCGCGGCGTGTAGGTCACGGTCTCGGAGAATTCCCCCCCGGCAAACACCGTCTTGGCGTCGTCGAGAAGCAGTGCGTTGAAGTCGAAAGCCATAAGTCGCCGCCAGGATCTAGGAAGAGCTCGTCCGCTTAACCTCGATCCGCCGCTCCGCCAGCCACGGCACCAGCCGGTTCTGCCAGATGCCCTTCTCCAGTTCCCATCGCGCCTTCGAGCGGTTCTTGCCGGCCGCGACCCCGTCGAAATCGTTCGTTCCCGCCCAGTCGGCCCCGAAGACCTCGATCATCGCCCCGCCCGGCTTTCCGTCCGCCTCTCCGGCTGCTCGCCACCCGCAATAGACCAGCGCCGCCGTGGCCGAGAACATCACCCAGTCCAGCTCGTGCGGGCAGAAGCTCAGCATCTCTTTCCAGCACAGCGCGTCCCCTGCGCGACACCGCCCGCCCGAAGTTTCGCGGATAATCCATCCACTGCTGGTAGCCGCCGACGCTCGTGACCAACAGCGGCGAGCCGATCACGCTTTGGCCGGTGCTCTGGATCAGGGGCGGATCGCCCGCCACCCAGGCGCAGCAGGCAAATCGTGCAGCAGCCCGGTTGACCCCCACGACCAGGTCATAGCCGCCCGTGGGATCGAACAGCTTCAGCGACGGGCCGGGACACAACAGCGCGATCTTCATCGCGGCGGTCCCTCTTTGATTTCTTCCCAGAGCCAGTCCGCCGGCACGTCCACGATCTTGCCGCCGGCCAGCATGGTTTCTGGCGCGTGCCGCGCCAGCTTCGCCTCCGGCCGGTCCGCCCAGTTGGCGGCGCCGTATTTCAAATGCACGAGCTTGGGCGAATCGACCAGGTGATGGTTCGCTCCCGGCGGCATCGGGCCGCCGCCGCGGCGCCCCGGCTCCATGCCGTTGTGCTGTTCATCGGCGTAGCGCATCAGCGGGCTGTCGGCGGCCGCCGGCTGCATGGCCAGGCATTTCTTGTTGCCGCGCGGGTTGGCATAGCTCCAGGGGGAGTTGCCGCCGATCGCGTGGTGGTAGCCGCCAAAGAGGTTCACCCAGTGGCAATACCAGCGGTGCCCGTTCGCCGGCGTTTGCTGCACCCTGCGAATCCAGGTCACGACGTTCGGGCGTGGGGATCTCATCGCTGTCGCCGAAGACGATCAGCTCCGGGCGATGCTCGAGGGCTGCATCCAGCGCCGCCTGGCGGATCGCGCCGGCGTGATAGATGACACCGCGCTGGTTGATGCGCTCGGCCGGCAGAGCGGGATCATCGGCAAACTCGATCACGCGAACCCGATCGCGCTTGAGGCTTTGGGCAAACGCCTGGTCGCCGCCGTCCACGAGGCAGACCACGCGGTCGCAGAAGCGCAGGTAGATCTCCAGGTGCAGCTGCACGCACCAGGTATCGCGCGGGTGCGTGTGGAAGCAGTGTACGATCATCGAGCCGGCCGCGGCCGCCACCGTGCGGGTATCACATTCGCTTGAGCCAGCTGCCGTCCTCGAAGGTCTCGATCGAGGCGCCCAGTTCCGCGATCACTGCCCGCTGCACGGCCTGCATGGGCCAGTCGTGCCCGGCGATAAACCCGCCGGCCTTGACCTTGCTTCGCCAGGTGCGGACGTTGGCGCGGACCGCCTCGAAGGTGTGCTTGGCATCGATGTAGACCGCGTCGAGCAGCCGGTCATTGAGGATATTTGCCGCCTCGTCCCCGCTCATCTTGAGCTTGATCCAGTTGAGACGGTTCGCCATGCGGCGGTCGAATTCTTTTTCCACCTGGGCGAGATTGTCCCGCGCCGAGGCGACATCGCCGTCGTCGTAGCCGTCCTTCCAGGGATCGATGCAGAAGACCAGTCGGGCCCCGGCGTCCAGGAAGATCCTTGCCGACTCGCCCAGGTAGCTGCCGATCTCGGCGATCACCGCGCCCGGCGCGATGATCGCGGCCAGCTTCACCAGCCCGTCGCTCAGCGGCCCCGCCGGCCGCATGAGCATGTTCTCGTTGATGGGGATCATTACCAGTGCTCTCCCAGCGACGGCCCCTCGATCGCCTTCCATTTGAACGCTTTGGCGAAGTGCTCGAAATATCGCCCATCCGACTCGAAGCTCCAGTCGCGCCAGCCCCCTTCCTGCCGCCAGATGCTCGTTCGCACCACCACCTGCATGGCGTCGATCGAGTCGATCTTCATGAACTTGCCGCTGAGAAACTGCACCTTGGGAGCGCAGTATTTGTGCTCCGTGATGGGGAAGCTCCAGAGCTCGATCTGCGGCTGCTCGAGGATGTGCTCGGCCACGCGGGCGAGCGCCTCGGGATAGAGCACGTTGTCCGAGTTGATGGTCCAGATCCACTGCCCTCTGGCATCGCGGATGCCGTGCGCCCGCAGGTTGTGGGCCCAGACGTTTTTCCGCTCGGCCGTCTCGACCAGCGGGATGCCGCCCGGCAGCGGCGGCTCGGGATGGAGCAAGGGCCCATCGTGATAGAGCAGCAGCTCGAAGTCCCGGAAGGTCTGCCGCTCGATGCAGTAGAGGATCTGCAGCAGCTGCTCGTGGCTGACCGTCCCCTGGTAGTAGGGCACGACCAGCGTAAACAGCGGCGGTTGGCTCATCGTCGCATTAACGCTGCAGGCCCCTGGCTGCAATCCTCAGCCCCGCGCATTTCCATCGTCCGATGTTCTTCAGCACGCCGTTTGCGGCCTCCTGGCTGAGCCAGGGGCTCCGGAGTGGTGAATTCCCGCCGCTCAGGCGGTTTAACGCAATACCAGACTGGCGTAGCGCTCCTCATCGGTGGTTTGCAGCTCCAGATAGTGCCCGGCTGCGAATTCATCGACCACCTTCACAGTCTGCGGATAGGTCGCACAGTAATCGTGTCCGGCGAAGATCCCGCCCGTCTTGAGCCTGGGCCACCAGTCGGCCAGCGTCCTGCCCTGATCCTGCCCGGTGTGGGCGTAGCCGTCGATGTAGATGAAGTCGAAAAAACCGTCTGCGAATTGCTCGGCCGCTTCGGCGAAGCTCGTGCGCAGGATCGTGAATCGGCCGTCGAATGCCGCCAGGCGCTTTGCGCCCGGGTCATTTCCGCCAGATCGTGATGGTCGCTCCAGCGATCGATGCACCATAGATGCGAGAGATTTCCCTGGGCCAGCAGGCAGGCGGAATACTCGCCCGCGGCCACGCCCAGTTCAACGCCATTTCCCCGCGCCAGTCTGGCCAGGTCCCGCCGGGTCATCGCTCGGCTGCCATCGGCTCGACCGGGCCCCAGACGCTTTCGATCTCTTTGATGCGGCGGATCCGGTTGGCCAGGTTGGACGCCTTGCGCTCCACGCGGCTGGCCTGGAGGTGTTCGATTACGGGCGCTTTGCCCGGCGCCAGATCGCCCGGCTGGTGGATGTCGCAGATCCAGCAGTAGCTCGCCGGCAGCCGGCGACAGCGCGCCAGATCGACGGCCTCGGCCACCGCGATCTCCAGCATCTTCTGTTCGTCGCAGCAGCCGGGATTCAGCTCGATCAGCTCGCGATAGCGGGCGATGATCTGCCGCGCCGCCGGCGTGGCGTTGATCCAGACCGTGCCGTTGGCCAGTTGTTTCCCGCGCACGTAATGCACCGCCAGGTCGCAGTCGCCCGGTTCGTCAAAGAGCGCTGGATGGCTGTGCACCACCGCATCGGCATCGAGCTGCACGATCGGGCGCCTGGGATAGGCCTCGATCATCTCGCAGACGTGCGAGGCGGTGTGGCGGCTGTTTTTCACCCAGTCGCCGCGGCTCTCGATCGCGCGAATGTCGTGTTCGAGATTCAGGCGCTCGAGCGAAGCGCGCAGCCTCGCTGCCTCGTGCTCGTAGATCGTCCCGCGCGTGTAGAACGCGGTGTAGATCGGCTTTTGCATCACGCGCCGCTTCGGCCAGTCGTCGATCCCCGCCCCGCGGACGGCCGGGAGTAGGTCCCCCGGCCGCCCTTGGTGGGGAAGGGACAGGAGGACGTTACTCGTGGATGATCACGTCGGCCGTGTCATCCGCGCTGGCCGCAGCCGCCGCCGCCCGTCCGGCGTAGGTGTAGGTGGTGGTCTCCGTGCCGGTCAGGGCCGAGCCGTCCCAGTAGAGGGCCTGGTACTGCGTGAAGGCCTCGCCGGTGGTCTTGGGCAGCGTGAAGCGCCCGAAGACCTCGACCTCGCCGGTGCCGGTGCTGGCGGCGATGTCGCTGATGGCGATGCCGATCTTGCCGCTGGTGCCGCTGGCGATCACCACCACGTCCTGGGCGCTGATGGCCGAGCCGGTGTTGGAGTAGTTGACGCGATGCGCGTCGTTCACATAAATCGCGCTCATGGAAATCTCGCTTTCGATTGAAGTTTGGAATTGGAACGCCGGACGATGAAGCGCGGGTTTTCAGGCCCGCGCTCATCGTTCCGCGTCGGTCGCTGGCTTTGCCGGCCCAGTCCTACAGCGCCGGCCGCGCTCTACCCGTCGAACGGGCTTTGCCCTTAAGCGCCGTTGTTCTTGTAGAGCCCGCGCCAGTCGATCGCCTTGGCCGCCACGGTGTGGCGGACGGCGAACTTCATGTCATCGGTATCGAAGTCGCTCTCCTGTTTGAGCACGGGCTCGGGCTCGCCGTCCAGGAAGGTCACTTCGACCGTATCGATGCGGGCGTTGTCCGCGGCCTGGTACCAGGCCGTGGTGCTGGAGTCGTCCAGGCGCGGCTCGATGACCGGCGTGAGCGGCGTCTGGCCATTGGCCCCGAAGGGGCTGATGGTCGTCTGCGCCGTGGCCACGTAGTTCACCGAGGTGTACTGGTAGGCCACCGTTTCCAGGGCCGCCGGCACGATCAGGAACTTGGGCGCTAAATTGAGCTTGTTGCCCTTGGGACCCGTCTGCACGCGCAGAGCCTTGCGCCCCAGCGAGAGCGTGGTCACGCTGGGCGCTCCCACGTTGGCGGTGGCCGAATCCAGGTTGGAATGGCCGGAGCTGAAGAGCGCGTTGCCATCGCTCATGTTGGCGTTGCCGGTGAGGATGGCGTAGCAGACGTTGTCCTCGAGCTGCCCGGCGGCCTGCATCTGCGAGCGCGGGATGCGGTTGAACATCTCGAGGTCGTCGTTGACCATGGCCTTGCGGGTCAGCCGCAGTCCGTTGACGTACTCCGCCAGCACGTAGCTTTCCTTGGAGTCTGAGAGCGCTGAGTATTTGATCTCGCCGCCGTCGGCGCGGGCCACCAGGCCCGGCGAATCGGAGAGCTGCACGCGGTTGATGTTCTTGAAGTCCGCCGCTGTTCCGCGCCGGGCCCAGATCGCCCAGGTCTTGGGGGCCAGCTGGTATTCCTGCCGGGCGGTCTTGTTGGCGGCATCGAGCAGGATGGCGTCGAAGCTGCCCACGCCCTGGGCCAGGGCCGCGACCTGCGGGAAGGCCCGCATGCGGGCGCGGAAGCCCAGCAGGTCCACCATCTGCGGCCGGCTCATGAACATCACCGCCTCGGCCGGGGCGCCGAAAGCGACCAGGTGGTGGCGGTACATGTCCAGCATGGTCAGATGCCGCAGTTGCGTGGCCATCTCGTGCGGCTTCTCGACGGTCTGCCCGGCACGCAGCATGATCGCCTGCGGGATGGCCGCGCTCATCGCGGCGATCTTCTTGTCCTCGCCGACCTTGAGGTTGCTGAGCCCCTCGACTGGCTTGCACTTGGCCTTGAGATGGGCCAGATAGCGGCTGTTGGCCTTGGCCACATCATCGTTCTCGGCGATGGCCAGCTGCACCGTGGTTTCCTCGATGCCCAGCGTGCTGCCCAGCTGGCGGAGCATGGTCACGCGCTCGCCCTCGGCGATGAGCTGGGCCTTCTGGTTGGCCAGCGCCGCCGCGGCGACCGCGGCCGGGTCGTTGCCGCCGTTGGGCTTGTTCGCCGTCGCCGGCGTGCGTGCCGAGAGCGTGGCGTTCTTGCAGAGCGTCTGGTCTTCAGCGCTCATGCCGTCAAAGAGCTGCTGGGCCGCATCATCGGTGGCATCGGCCGCCAGGCCCTTGTTGTCGATCAGGTATTGCTTGAGTTTGGGATCCATGGATCTGACTCCGGTTGGCGCCGGCGGAGCTTTGCGCCCGCATCCGGCGTTGGGTTGTTCGGTAGGGAAATCTGGGCACTTAAAAGTCCGTTGGGGTTGGCGGCGGGCGTGCCCACGAAATCCACCGCCTGGGCATCGAGCAGTCGCGCGACCGGCAGCTCTCCGTCGCCGCGATCCTCGAGCCGAAAGACAATCACAGCGCTCAGCCCCATCCCCGCCGGATCGCTCTTGGCCTTGGCGAGCAGGTAAGCCCGCACGTTCCCCAGGCCCGGAAGCACCTCGGCGTAATCGCCCAGGTAGACGTCGCCGCGCACGCTGTCGCCCTCGATCCGGGCGTTTTTCACGTAGCCGACGTCGGTGCCGAGCGTCTCGGGCAGCGGCTCGCCGGCCACGGCGGGCTGAGGATGTTTGAATCGCGCCAGCAGCCCCTCGGGAGCGGCGTCGATGATCGCCTTGAGCTGCGAGATGGTTGTGGCGTCGGCTTCCCAGGGAAAACCCCTGGGCTGGCCGATCGTCATGATCGCGCAGTTGCGGATGACGCCCGCCTTCTCATCGACTTCGACCCCGCCGCCGGCAAAGGCCGCCATCTGCCGCAGAGCGACGGTCTGTGCGCTTGTGTCGCTCGCCCGCGCCGCAGCGGCCGCGCCCTGCTGTTTGAAAAACTCGATTTGCTGTTCGTGCTTTTTCGCTTCCGCTTCGCTGTCGAAGGTTCCCAGAAGCTTCTTGCCGTCCTTGCTAAAGAGCTTCCACTTCTCCCCGTCTTTGACGATGTGCAGCGCCGCCGTTCGAGCGGTCGCAGCGGTGCCCTGCCCTGCCGCCAGGGCGGCCGTTTGAAGCGTGTTTTTCATGATGGAATTTCCCGTTTTGTTAGGCATAGCGCACTAGTGCGCTAACCCTGTGGCGCGATTGAAACGCAGATTTTGCCCAAAATCGCCCCCATTTTGGCCCGGTTTCGTACCAATCTGTTAGGGTTGACCGTTAGCCGCATTTTCGGGCCTTCATTTTTGCGCCGCGAGCAGCGCCTCATCGAGCGTCTCGAAGCGCGCCACCACGTCGCCGGCGAGGTTGAGTACCGCCCAGCGCTGGGGCCGGGCCAGCTCGAAGGTGATCTTTTGGTGCCGGGGGATCGCCAGCGTGAAGCTGCGCCCCTCGTTCCAGGCCCCAAAGGCCTTGAGAATCTCGTTCTCCTCCTCCGAGAGCGCCAGGATGACCGCCTTGCGGTCATTGGTGATGCGCTTCTCCGCCGCCGCCCGGGCCCGGTCCTTGAGCAGCTCGACGATCGCGATCGCATCAGGCATGGATTGCCCCTTAGAAAAACGTCCGCGGATTCCACTCGACGGAATCGGTCGCCTGGCGCATAATTAGCTCATCGATCGAATCAGCGATCGATCCCACCGGCCGGGGAGGCCGGGAAAAGGAATGATCATGTCACGCAGTTATTTGACCTCGAACGACCGAAAGACCGCATCCATTCTCTGTGAAGCGATCGCTCATGCCGCCGGCGTTGCCGAATGCTGGTCAGGCTGGGAATTCCGCCGCACTTCGATCGCCGGACACGGGATACTCTGCGATTGCATGGATCGCATGCTCAGCGCCCGCGGCCACGGCATCACCATCGACATGCTTCAATCGACCCCGCGCGTCCGCGTGCATCAGGACGGCAATGATTCCATGGGCATGCGCATCGCGCGTCGGATCGCCACGCGCCTGGGTGTCGCCGTCGAAATCGAGCTCAACGCCTGCCGCGAGGTCCACACGCTCAGCCGCGGCGGCCGGGTGCTCGCATGATGCGCCTATGGCTGCTGATCCAGGGCGATGCTGGCGAGCAGAGCATCATCCTCGCCGGCCCGGAACTTCAGCGCAGAGCGCATTCACCCTTTGCGCCTGCCTCTATCTCGGCCGTTTTGAATCTCATCAGCACGCCGTCCCCGTGGCCCGCAGGCTGTCGCGAGAAAAACGCGCCGAGCTGGTGATCGCCCGCAACGTGCGCATCGCCTGCGACCGCGGGCAGATCCGGCGATTCCGCCTCAGCGAGCAGGAGATCTCTCTGCTCCGCCAGGGGCGGGTTCTTCATCTGCGCGACGCCCTGGGCTCTTTTGCGGTTCGATACTCCCGCCGGGAATGAACTCGGGCGGCGTGAGAGCGCCCAGTGCTCGATGATCCTCGCCGGCAAAGCCAAGCGGAATCACCGTCGGCGCCGCCGCCGGCGGGCTGAAGGTCAGGGCGTGCACCGTCGCCTGGCGGCCGGAAAGCGTCGCGTCGCCGGCGAATTTTTCCCCTTCGCCTTTTTTCACGTACGCCAGGGTCACGTGCGGCTGGTATTCGGCGAAGCTCTGCGTGTTGGGCAGCGCCAGCAGCTTCTTTCGCAGGGCCAGCAGCGCCTCATCCGGCTGCACCGCGATATAGACCACGTCGAAGTCGTTCTGTGTGAACACCGCGGTCTTGCCCAGCGTGATCGTGATCGGCCCCGATACGCCCGCGATCTTCTCGACCGCTGCGGGCTCGAAATCGTGCAGCCCGAAGCAGACGGTCACGTGCGGCCGGGGATCGCGCCCGCGCCCGGGATCGAGCAGCTTCATCGGGAATCAGTTTCCCGGCGAACTCGATCACGTCCGCCCGCAGCGGGTCCGGCAGATCCAGTTGCGTCGAGGCGTAGGACGGTTGAGCTCCCGCCAGCGCCGCCTCTTGTTCCGCATTCAGCCTTCCGCCTTCATCCTTATTTGCGTTCGCCCCCATCACGCCGCGCTCGCCGCGATCGAGATAGCTCGATCGCGGATCGTCCATCTGCCGCTGGCCATCGGGCACCTGCACGTTGATCAGCGTGTTGCTCGCTCCGCCCGTTCGTCCCACCGCCTCGGGGTCGCTGGCCAGGATCGGCGGCGCTTCCCAGGCGTCGCAGACCGCCGCCGGCGAGGTGGCAAAGTCATAGGCCAGGCAATTGCCATCCGCGTAGAACCGGCAGCTGGCGAAGCGCTCGGGCACGTCGCCGGCATCCGCCCGGTAGTCGGGCACGTCCGCGGGAACCGCCTGCGATCGCGGTCCGGCCGCTCCGTTTTGCGTTTGGAGCTGCGGGAGTGCCAGCGCGATCTTCCGGGTCGCAGCTTCGTGATTCAGTTTCGCCGATTCAGCCAGCGCCTTATGCAGCAGCTCCTGATGCCCCATCGCCAGCTTGAGCGATTCCTGCAGCACCGCAATCGCGCCCTTCTGGGCCTCGAGCGCCTTCATCGCCGCCGAGCCGTCCGAGTCGTCCGCTTCGTCGCTTTGATCCGCGCTGTCTCCATCGCCGGCTGCGCTCTGGCCGCCGTCGCCGGCATCGGCTGCGTCCCCGGAATTCGCGGCCGGATCGCCCGGGGTGGCCGGCGAGTTCGGCGCGGTCTTGGGCTGGTCTTCGGGCAGCGTGACGCCCAGGGCCTGCGCCTCCTTGGCTTCACTGGCGATCTGGTCGAGGATGTCCTTAAATCTCTGCCCGCGGTTGTGCGCAGGCTTCTTCGCGCGTCATCAGCCGCAGGTCGATTAGCTTCTCGATCGCATTGGCTTCCTTCTCGGGATCGATCCAGGTAGGCGGCGGGGCCACGTAGTCCGCCGCGGTGTAGCGCCGCGGATTTTTGGCAAAGTCGGCCACCGCCGCGCCCCCTCGAGCACGCAGAAGGCGACGAAGAGGCGATAGATCGGCAGCACCGCGTTGTGCGCGTGCAGTTCCTGCAGCGGCTCGAACTCGCGGCGGTCCTCGAGCATCTCCTGCCGCTGGCCCGAGTAGGTCCCCTGCGTGAAATCGCGGGAGATCTGCCCGTAGGAAAGTCGGCTGCCGGCGGCGATGCCGCGCAGCGTCTGGCGGGTAAAGGGCTCGTAGCTGTTCCCCGGGGCCTGCGGGGTAAACCCTTCCACGTCCTCGCCGGGGTTGAGGCGTGCCACCATGCCCGGCACGAAGTCCACGGTGGAAAGGCCGCTGGCGGTCGTTCCGCTGTCCCCCTCGCTGCGCGGCAAAAGCGTCTGGAAACCTCCGCCGGCGGACTGCGTCTGCTTGATGACCACGCCGATGCAGGCCTCCATGATCGCACGCCAGAGGTTCGCGTCTTTGTAGCGGGCGAGATCCCGCATGTCCTGCAGCACGCAGGCCAGCGGCGTGACCCCGTGCTTCTGGTGCACGCGGCCTTTTCTGTCAGTAGCGCAGAACCCGCGAGGCGTCGATCCGCAGGCTCTCCAGCGGCTGGCGCCACATGTAATCGTTGGGATTGCGCGAAAAGACGTGGTAGGCCACCACGCGTCCGCGGGCGTCGAGTTCCATTCCCCCGCGCACTTCCCGGCTCTCGCCGCTCAGCGGATCGCTCCAGGAGATGATGCGGTTGTTGAGCTGCTCGGTCTCGAACATCTGCAGCTTCAGCCCCACCGGCCGCGAGAGGTCCAGGCGCCCGGATGCGTCGAGATTCGGCTCGTAGCTCCAGACGATGAACGCCTGCCCGACCGTGGCCCGCTCGGTTTCGACCAGCGTCTGCATCTGCCAGTAGGTCTGGTCCTCCTCGACGTCGCAGTTTTTCGCTTCGCCGGCCCATTCCCAGAAGAGGCCCATCAGCTGTCGGTTGAGTTCGACCAGCAGCTCGCCGGTCTCGTCCCGCGCCTGCGGGATGGGGATGATGCCGCAACCCACCACGTTGCGGGCGAAGGCCGCGACCGCGCTTTCGGCGATCCAGCTGTCGCGCGCACCGATCTGCCGCGCCCGGCTGTTGAGCGTCTCGGCATCGGGCACGATGGCCAGGTCCGCCGAGAGGTTGGGCGCCCGCCAGTCCTTGTTGTTGCGCCCGCGCCCGGCGGCGGCGTAGGTCGAGAGCATCGCCTTCTGCGCCTGAAAGCGCCGCCTTGAGCGAGGCCCGCTTGAGCTGCGCCTCGAGCCGGCGCACCTGCTGCTCTTCGCGGTCGGCCAGTTCCCCGGCCGTCCGGCGTCTGCTTTTGCTTTTAGCCACGATGGTTTGTTTCAGGACCCGGGTGTGTCTCAGACGCCCAGCCTCGCCAGTTGCGGCTCGAGGGCGTGGAACGCTTTCTTTTCAGCGGTGACGTTGTAGCGCAGTGCTCTCCGTAGTAATCGTCATCGAGCGAGCAGATCCGCTCGAACTGCTCGCGCAGGCGCAGGCGGTTGTCCGCATCGAGGCCGGCGATCCGCCTGGCAAAGAGCCGCGCTGCGGCGAGGCTTCACGATCGAGCACCGATGCACCCTTGGGCATTCAAATCCGAACTTCCCCGCAGAGTGAATACGGCGTCGCCATCGTCTCGGCCCTGGGCTCCAGCAGCACGACCCAGTAGCTCCGCCCCTGCCTCTCGGCGTCGATCGACTCGAACTCGACCGGGTAGAAGCGCGTGCGGATTTGCAGGAAGAGTTCCTCGGGCGTCCCCAGCCAGCGCCACCAGCCAGCACAATCCGTTGCCGTCGATCCGCGTCCACTGCCGGCGCAGGCGCAGGAGCCTGGCGATCGCGATGTAAGCGCGAAGGATCGGGCGATTGATGCGCTGTGGTCATCGGCGGCCTGTTCTCATTCCGGACGTTCGAAACTGCGCCGCAGCGAACATCCCGCTGCCCAGGCGGGCGATATCGGCGTCCACGCGGTTGATCAGGTCGTAAATCTCTTTGGGGCTCATGCGCGTGACCTGCCGCCCGTTGGTTCCGTAGGAGATCACCACGCCGCCGTTGGTGAGGGCCGTCAGCAGGCTGGTTCGATAGGTCTGCAGTTCCGAGATCGTCATCGCATCTTCCCTGCTCTAGCCGCCCACGATCGCCCGCCCGATCATCTCATCGCTCACGCGCTGCTTCCTGGCCGCACCGCCGGCCGCCTTCGCCCTGGCAACTTCGCCGCGGATCTCGATCGACTCGGCCAGCGGGATTTTCAGCCGCACGGCCGTCTCGATCAGCCTGCCGATCGCCGCCAGGCGTCCGCCGCCCTCGACCTCGAGCCAGGCCCGACCCGCCGCATCCAGCGAGAGCGCCGCCCAGCGCCCGCGGGGCTACCTTCTGCACGCAGACAATCTGGATCCGCCGCCCGCGCTCGCGCTTCATCGCCGATACCCCAATCGCCTGCGCCACCCAGAGGATTTCCACCACGCTCGGGCAACTGATTTTGTTGAGCTGCCGGAAGCGGGCCACGGCCGCGAGGAATTCGCTCTCCTCGGCCGTGTAGTCCCCGATCTTCGCCGGCGTCGGCAGATCGCGCCCGCGGCGTGCCAAGGGCCCGGGCCTGCGTCCGGGAAGCTTGAGGTCGATCTCGGTCATTGATGAGACTGGAACCACCGATGAACAGCGATGAACACGAAGAAGCCAGAGCGATTTTTACGATCCGTGTGAATCTGTGTGCATCTGTGGTTTCAAACGCTGTGAGCGACTCAGGCGGGATTTCGCTCCAGGTGGATCACCACCACGTTGCTCGCCCGCGCTGAATGGCGCCCGCCCATGGCGTAGAAGATCCGGTAAAACTCCGTCGTGCTCGGCGGCTTGGGCCTCGGCCGATAGCGCGTCACCCCCGCGGGAATCTCCGCCGCGAGGGCAAAATGCGCCCCATCGTGGCTCGATTCCAGGCGGAAGCCGGCCTTGCCCTTCGACTCATCTTCCCAGACCAGCTCCTCGCCCTCGACAGAGAGCCTGATCGCCGGCGCTGATTCGAGCGTCGCCGCAACCCGGGCTTCGCCCGGCCCTTGCGGTCGAGCGCTTTCGCTTGCCGCCTTTTGCAGCGGTGCGCTCGCGTCCAGTTCGGCGATCTGCACTTCGGCCGCCGCTTCGGCGTTTTCCATTTCGCCCGCCCCTTCGTGCGCTCGCCGCCTGTGGCATCGCGACTTCTCTTGCGTTCTGTCTGTGCTTGCCCATGGTTCAGTTCCTTCCCGGCCGCGTCGGCCTTACGTCTTCAGCTCGTCCAGTGTTTCGGTTTCTCCGGCATCCAGGTCGGCCGCTCGCCGGACGCCGGCGGCGCTTTTCTCTGCGGCGCGTTCTTGCGCCTGATCGTTCGCCTCCATCGGCTGCATCACCGCCACGTTGGCCATGTCGGCCGCCACGCACTGCAGGATCTCGCAGGCACGGTAATGGTCGGCCGCCCCCTCGGTCTTCGGCTTCCAGCGCATCTTGCCGCTCTTGCGATCCAGCACCTTGTGCCGGCTGGCCATCTGCAGGGCGTAGTCATCGGTGATCTCGCGGTGCACGCCCCAGCGCGTGGCATCCTCATCCTGCATGAGCCGCGTCAGCGCGATCCTCGAAATAGCCCGGATCGAATCGCATCAACTGCACGCCGGGGAAGCCCACGATAGCCGTGGGCTGGGCGATCGGCCGCATCATCGCCGTGCTCGAGCCCTTTGTAGGAAAGATCCGCAGGGGATCGCGCGCTGCAAAAGCGTAGACTTCTCGCGTGCGCGACATGCCGCTCTCAGCGCCTTTCCAGCCGCCTGAGTCGATCAGCAGCGCCTGCGCGGAAACCTTCATCCTTCCGCCTTCATCCTTCATCCCTATTTCGAAACGGCTCTCCAGCGTCACCTGGTACAGCTCCTCGAAGGTTCGCGCTGTTCCGCAGGCCACAAGTTGCGAGCGGTAGCCGTAGCCCCAGGCCCGGATCACCCAGTAAAAGTAATCCTTCTGCGTGTCCGCCGTCGCCAACAGCGCTCCCGCCCAGGCCGGCACGACCAGCGGCGGCGGCGCGTTCACTTTCCGGTTAACGACCTCGCTTTCGGTCGTCTTGGAAATCTGCGTCTCGAAATTCTCGCCGCGCCAGCTGTTGACGAAGTTCTGGGTGCGGGCCGGATCGCCGTCGCACTTGATCCACTCGGCCGCGATCCCGCGGAAGCTATGCTTTGCCGCCAGCGAGTAGATCGTCCAGAGGTAGATCCCCACCTCGTTGCCAGCCGGCAGCGTTCCTTCGACGCGCCCGTCCACGTAGAACTTGAAGGCGCGGTCTTGGCTGCCCCAGTAGCCGGCGTTGACGCATCGGGCCTTGTGGCGGTCGTAGATCCGCCCCTCGCAGTGCTCGCACTGGTACCAGGTGGTCTCGCTGCCGGCGAGGATCGCCGCTGCCTTCTTTTTTTGTCCGCGATCTCCGGGAGCTTTTCCCATCGCAGCCGGTCCCACCACCAGGGTGCCGCCTTGCCGCAGTGCGGGCAGGGGCAGAAGAAAAGAGCTTGATCGCCGCCGCCTCGTACATCAGGTCGATCCCCTCGCCCGAGACCGTGGGCGTAGAGAGGGTCACGACCAGGCTGTTGGCGAAGGTCGCCGTGCGCACCTCGGCGAGGCTGACCGGATCCGCTTCCCGGGCCGAGCGCTGATATTTGTTCACCTCGTCGTTAATGCAGACCCGGATCGGGTCGCTCGCCAGCGACGAGTCGCTTCCGCTCCATCCCAGGCGAAGCGAAAAACCATTGGTGAGCTGGATGGCGTATAGCCCCGCATCGCGCGAGCGCCTGGCTCTTGAGCCCTTTCAGCTTTTCCGTCTCCTCGAAGAGCGGCAGGATCCGCTTGCCGTAGTGGTTCTTGCTCGATTTCTCATCCGGCAGGATGAGCAGACACGGATCCGGCTCCTCGAAGGCGAAAAAGCCCAGCAGGCAGCGGAACGAGTCCGGTGCACCCCCATCCTCGCCGGCTTTCTTGATGGCCAGCTTGCGGATCCGCGGAAAGCGGATGGCGAGGTCCATGATTCCCACGCCGGAGGGCGCGTTGGCATTGGACCACTGCCCGAAAGGCAAAGACTGCGAGCGGCTAAGACGCCGATAGCGCTCCGCCCACTGCGATGGCAAAAGCCGCTCCGGCGGCCTCCACGCCATCCGCTCGGCCTCAGTCCACTCAACCGCAAAGCGTGAAGGCCAGGTTCTTTCGAACATCGAATGGACGACGAACCTCCATCGCCCAAAAAGCGTCACCGGCTCTACAGTTGCGCCGGCGAGGCCCTGCGCCTTGATTACCTCCTCATCGAATGCGGCGATGGATAAAAACCGTCATTTCCGATCCAGTTGAATCAGCGGATTCGCCCCGGTCAGTTGGCCAATGAGGTTGCGCTTGCCACGGCCTCCGCTTCCCATCGGGCCTGTTCGAGTGCCGCGCGCACCTTTCGCCGGCGTGCCTCGCGCTTTTCCCGGTGCCGCAGTTCCCGGCCGCGCCACTGCGGAGCCGGCATGCTCTCGCAGCGGAGCAGCTCAAAAAGCGCAAAGCCCGGCGTTCCCGCCGCTTCGGCGCCTTGTCCAGCAGTAGCTGCCTTGCTCGCTCGAATTGTTCAGGCCGAACCAGGATCGTTCGCCCGTTGATCACGAAGACGGCGCTGGAAGTTGTCTGCCCTCCCACTCCCGATACCACTGGGCGGCCCGCTCCGCCGTCGCCGCGCTTGAAAGCCGTGCCTCATGCCCGCACATTATCCGTGGCCCGGGTTGCTCTCAAACCCGTTTCCTCTCGCGTCGCACGCTTATCCGCGCGATCGGCGCCAAGGCCGTCAGGCAGGCCGACTCCAGCCAGGTCAAAGCGTGCAGCGGATTGCCGCCGGCGGCCAGAAACGCCGTCCCGATCGCCAGAGCGGCCGTGGCCAGCAGCAGAATGATCTGAATCGTCCGCCGCTTTACCATCACCTCACGAACAGAGGGGCAAAAAGCGAGGAAGGCGATGAAGACGAAGACCCCGATCGCGATCTTCCCCGCCATCGCCCAGGCCTGCTCATTGCTCATCATTCATCCTTCCCGCGAAAACTCCTGCCACATTATCATGCGGCCGCGAAGGATCTCGCGGGCCTCGGCCTCGTTTTCGGCGTTACGGATCGCCTCGATCACGCCACTCTCGGCGACGCCCAGCATGGCGCTCTTGACCGCCCCGATCCGTGCCAGCCGCTCGCCCTGCACCCGCTCGCGCTCAGATACTTGCCGGCCCGCAGCTCGCGCTCGAGGCGGAGCTTGAGCAGCTTCTCGACCGTCAGGTCGAGCTTGGCCTTGCGTTCGGGCCCGAGCGAAATCATCGCCGCCGGCGAGCTGGTCTCCAGATGCCCCATCAGCCCCGGCAGGCACGAGAGCATCGGCCAGTCGCTTGTCGGCCGGCAGGCGCTCGATGGCCGCGGCGATTTCCGCGGCTTGCCGCTCGCTCCAGGGCGGCTTGCCCCAGCGCCACCAGACCCGCCGCCGGTAGCGGCTTACCCGGCCGGGCGCCTTGCCGAGCCGCTCGGCGAGCTTTCCCTGGCTGAGCGTCCGCTCGCACTTCGTTCCTCGCCGCCGCGAGCTGGCTCGTTTGGCTGCCACACGCCGTTATCCCTGAGCTGTTACCCTTGACCCATCACCCTTGTTTTTCCGCACCGCACATTCACGCGACAAACGCCAGAACCTTACCCGCTTCCTTGGCCCCCCCCGGAAATCTATCGCTTTGGCTGCCAAAGCTGCAGTCCACTAAAAGCACGCTCAGCAAGCCGCTCTCAGCGTGTGCTGCACCGTCGCCGTCGTCGCGGCGATCGTATAGCTGTAAGTGTTCATCCGATTCCACGCGGCTTTGAGAGTGCCGCTGTTGTCGCCTTGCCAACCGCCTAGCCGACATGTGTCGCATCGACCACCGCCCCCGCGCTGGCGAACCCCGCGGTGCTCGGGTCATCGCGAAGAGTCTGTTCAGTCGGCGTGCAGGTGAAGAGGATCGAATAGCTTCCGCCCGTGAGATCGGCCGGCCAGGAGGCCGCATCATCCTTGGCGATCACCTTCTCGGTGCCGTCGCTGTTGAGATATGGTTCCGATGTCGATCGAGAGAACCTACCTGCCGCAGCTCCGGCCACGAGTGTAACGGGCGCCGCCGGCTGCCGCTGAAATAACTTGGCCGAAGAAGCTCATCAGTCGTAGCTGTGCGCGATCGCCGTGGATTGTTGCTGCTGTCCACAGTCGCCGCGATGTGGTCCTCGGTGTCGGCCGCATCGCGGAACGTGTTCCCGTCGCCCGTGCTTTTGCCGGAGGTCGCGGCCCATATGTCCTGCATCGCATGCCCGTACGTTACCATGCCTCGTCTGGCGCTCAGCAGAGCTCCAGCAGTCTGCAAAAATTCAGCCCCATCCCAGCAGAGTTCCGCGGATCGCCTGCCGCACGTCGCTCACGGCCGGGCTGGCGCCGGCCTGCAAATAAACCGCAAACTCCAGCCTCGCGACAACCCCGTTGATCCACGCCGAATCCGCCATGTTGATCACGTAGTGCGGATTGGTGGCCGTGTGATCGTCCGCCGCGGCAAATGCGATCGGTAATCGCCCCAATACCCGACGGTGTTTTCCCAGGCTGAACCGGTTTCGTTGGCGTATTGGCCAGTGATGCCGTCGTGCCGAGTCCCGCAATACGTCCCAGTGCTATCGGGCCGAAAATGGATCAGCCTGTCTGCCATGGTTTAGCTTTAACCCTGCGTTACGGTCACGGTGCCATCGGCGTTGATCGTCACCGCCGGCGTCGCCACATCGGCGATCGTGCCCGGCAGTGCGGCGTTGATGGCCTGCTTGAGCAGCGCCGCCAACCTGAACAAATCTCCCGCGTCCGTTCCGAGGGCATCCAGCACTTCCGGGCCGGAGGCCGCGGGGATCTGCCAGACCTGCGTCATGACCTCCCGATAGACCGCGAGCATGCGCGCGAATAGGTCTCGGTGATCGTCTTGAGTCGCGCCCTGGTCAACATCTGCTTCTGTGCCGTGGTGAGTGTTGGCGTGGAGCCGATGTTCGTTGTGAGATTAAGCCCATCGCATCCCTCGGTTAGAAGCCGGTCGTATTCGGCTCGCGGATCATGTCCCATTCGCTGCTGCCGGCGTTGTAGACCAGCTCAAAATAATTGTATTTTCCGGCCTTCAAAGTGGCGCCTTACCCGCCGGCGGTCATGGTCATGCCGCTGTTGATCAGCGCCACCGAATCAGATCCGAGCGTGTTGCGATGTGGTACAGGAGCCTGCGACCCTCGCCGCCTCCAGTGATGGTTCCAAGCGTGATCCGCGCGCTGCTATCGGTCGCGATGACCATGTCGCCCAAGGTTGCGTCTACCGCGGCCGCGGGGCTGCCGCCGAGGTCGATCACATGGCGGGTGACGACCGTTTGCCACGCGGAGTTGAGGTAAACCTGTCGCGTGTGATCGGCGCTGTTGACGCAACCTGGCCTCTTTTGCCGTTGGCGCAGACGCCAGGGGCGTCAAGACATATCACTCGCCATTAGTCCGGCATCGGGCGCCGTGACGTTGTCGCCGTCGTAGCTGGCGAGCAGCCAGGTCACGAACGACTAAAGTTGCCAGTAGCCTGAATTATTCTTCGCCAGTGGCCGCTGTTTTCACGATTCAGCCCCACGGCGAGACGTTGGGAGTGGAGCTCGCCCACTACGTCAACGATTTGCGCGTACGCCCTTGGAATCGCCCGAGTCGTTCTCGATGGAGACGCCGTAGAAGGCGCCCCCCAGCAGGTTGTCAGCCGGCTTCAGTCGCAGGATATAGCTGTCGCCGAGATCGGATCCATTGAGCTCGACGTAGCCGTTGACGCCCACCAGGACGTTTGCCGCCTGTATGGAAATCCCCGTGTGCCCCTGATCTTCGAAGCTGTAGGTGTTCGTCGCCGGATCCCAAAAACAGGCCGGGCTGTCGCTGCCGATGCTGTTGCCGATCGCCCAGACCATGCGCTTTTTGCGGGTTTGCGACAAAATCCCACGTCCAGCCGATCGCCAGGTGCCCCGCGACGTTGGGCAGTGCCCCTTCGACCGTCTCGTAAGTGCCTGAGTTGTCGTAGATGGTGTTGAAGTGGCCATCGAAAGGCCCGACCACGATTCCCCCGGCCGTGGCTCCATCGCCCAGGCGAAGGGTGTCCGCTCGTGCGGCGATCTCATTAGTCGCCAGCACGGTCGTCGCGCTGAGTCGATGTTGCGGATCGTCAATTCACTGACGGGCAGTTTGCCGTTGGCGTCGAGACCCGCCACGCCGTTGGCGGCGTTGATCGCGCTCTTCGGGATGAAGTTGCTCGCTGGGATGGACGGCATTACGCCACTAGCTCCAGGCCGCCATCGGCATTGGCGATGGCCAGCGAACCGGAATTGCCGCTGAGGAGGGGAAGCAGGTTCGCCACGGTGATCTGGTAGCCGCTATTCCAGGTGTCGGTGAGAAACTGATTGATTGCCGCCACCGATGAACCCAGGAACGCGTCGATTGGCTGGCGTGGATCCACAAAGAGATAGGTTCGGTTGCCCGAATCGCCCCCGTAGATGCCGATCCCGTTATTGCCGGAAGCAAGTCGTGAGTCGGATGGCGAACTAAACGTTGAAAGCCCGGCGGCATAAACCGCGGTGATCTCGGCCACCTTGGCCTGCTTCTGGTGATAGCCGCCCTTGGCCGGATCCACATCGAAGAAGCCGTCCGAGGTGTTCCCATCGTGATACCAGTTGTAGTTCCACAGCGTCCGCGCCGTGTTGGTCGTCACCAGCGGCAACCCCTCGCGCTGTTCATGATATTGTCGAACCGTGCCGGCAGCGACCACGCCGGCTTCACGCTCGCCGGCAGCGGTGAATCGAGCTCGTAGACCAGGATGTCGTTCTGCTGTCCGCCGGTGAGGCCCCTCGTGACGTTGTAACCGTCGGCGTGTGCCGCGACTCCCGATCCGGCCGCGTTCACCACCATCCATTTCGTTAGCTGGCTGATAGATCTGGCCGTCCGTCCCCAGCCAGAGTCCCTTGGTGCCCGTTGCGAAATGATAGGCCGCGACGAAATGCTGCGGCGTCACCAGCGTCCCTGCCCCGAGGCAGTTGTAGCCGTCGCGCCAGAGCGAGACGCAGGAGAGATCGAAATCCTTGGCCCAGAAGCTGGGATTGGGCACGATCACCGCATCATCGCTTCCAGCCTGCGGATCGGGGCTGTAATAGGTCCCATCCGCGTGCATGGCCAGATCGCTGGAGCGCAAGAGCGCATCGGCAATCAGCCCGTAGATGCGGTCGTAAAGCCAGGGAGTCATCTTACTTCTTCGCCGCCCGCAGATTCCTGATCATGCTGATCAGCGTCACCACGCCGACCGCCAGGCCGACCGCGGCTCCGGCCACGCGAAACCACTGCTCGAGCTGCGACAGCGTCGGCAAAACCACGGCGAGAGTGCTTCCGCTCATTCCGAAGGCTCCCTTTTTGAAAGCTTGACCCATGAGGTTCGGAACGACCATTGCCCCTGCCGCGATATTTCCCCGGCGACGTCGCCGGCGATGAGCCCACCGCGTCGAATCGGGCGCAATTGCGCCACAGTTCGTAGCACAGCGTGGCGAACGCCAGGCCCAGCAGCGAATATCCCACCCACGGCACCAGCCAGAGAATCGGCTTGAGCACCATGGCCACGATCAGCAGCCCCCCGCCGCCGCCGGCGAGCGCGAAGCTCAGCCGATGCGTTTCCGGCACGAGAAAGTACACGCGACTCCAATCGCGACAGCCACCAGCCCGAGCCCCATGGCCCATTCCAGCGTAATCGAGAAATGTTTCAGAGAGACCGGCGTGTCTGTCAGATGATGGGACGTTGCCGCCGGCGAGCCAGGTACTGTCGGCAGATGCGGCACCGCCGCGCATCCCGCGATGAACAAAACGCCCACCGCCAGAAGCGCGAGCATCGCGTTAAGCGCAAAAGCGCACCGCGCCGCCCGCAGCCTTTCGCCGCCGGAACTCCGCCTCGAACTCCCCGGGCGTTCGCTTGATTTTCATCTTCGCCCGCATCACGCCCGTTCCGCCGCGGCCATGGCTGCGCTACCGCGATGTCGGGTTGGCCCTCTTGATCCGATCGCCTTCGTCAGCGGAATGCACGTTGCAGCGAGCATCGCAAAGACTGCGGACAGGCTCGCGCAGATCTTCAAGCTCGGCTTTTCAGGATTCTCGTTTCGCGAGGGTGCCATGATACTCCGATGAAATGACCGCCGGAGCGGGCAGGCCGTGGGTGCAGGCCCGCCCGCTCGGCAGTCGGGGTGGGGAGAGAGATTCGTCAGGCGGCGGCGGCGGCGCTTTTAATCGTGCGCCTGGCCAGCTCGGCCAGACTCTCGGCGATGTCCTCGAAATCCGGCTCGATGCCGGCCTTGAATTCCGTCACCAGGATGGGCCGCGGGTTTTTAATCACCGGCGAGAGCGCGGTCGATCGCCGCTCCAGGAAGGAATTGCTTGAGCGGCTCTTTCTGCACCGAAACGCAGCCGAGGAACTGATCCATCGTCAGCGTTTTGGCCTCGACCAGCTTGTAAAGCTCGCGCGGGTCGATGGGCCGACGCTCGGTCCCGGCCGCAGGGCGCCGACGACCAGGTCGCTCTCGGCGAATTGCGCCTTCTTCGCCTTCAAGGCGTCTTTGATCTTCGCGCTCAGCGCCCCGCTCTTCACGAACTTCTCGTGCAGCGTTCCGATGATGCGGATGGGCGTGAGCCGCTGGTCGCGGATGATCTTGTCCTCCGCGCTGATTCGAATTGGCATGACTTTCCCTTTCCCCGGCGAGTCGATTATTTCTTTGTGAGTTTCAAGTTGCGGATCCGAATCGCCATCTCGTAGTTTCCCTCTCGCTGGGCAATCTTCGCCGCGGCCTCGATGCCGAGTTCAAAACCCCGGACGACCGGATCTTTCGCCTTTACCGCTGTCGAACTTTTCATCGCGTGATAGAGCCGTTCCGGTCCGCTCGCGCGGCCCGTGAGCTCGTCCAAAAAAGCGTCGATTCCCGGGATCATCGAATCAGAGCGGCAAAAACCGCGAAGACGAATCGCCCGGCCTGGCGTGCAGATACCGTCCCGTCGTCGCGATCGAGGCATGCCCCAGCGTCTGCTGCACCAGGGGCAGCGGCGCTCCATGATCGATCGCGTGCGATCCGTGTGCGTGGCGAAACCAGTGGGCCGAGATCTTCTGACTCAACCCGGCCCGTTTGGCCGCGCGTTTAATGATTCGATCCACCTGCGAGCAGCTGATCGCCCGCTTGCAGCGGGAACTGAAGACCGGCCCGTCGCCGGCGTCGCGCCGCAGCTCGAGCAGATCGTGCCACAGCTCGGAACTCGTCAGCAGGATCGTCCGCGTCTTGCCCCCTTTGCCGAAGACGGTGATCTGCCCGGCGCCGTTGTCGCGGTCCTGCAGATCGCGCCACTTCAGGCCGCACAATTCGGAGATGCGAATGCCCGCTGCATAGAACAGCGTGAGGATCATGCGATCCCGCCGCTCGTTCTGCGTTTCGTTCTCGCGTCTGAGCCCGATCATCGCGATCACCGCCCGCTCGGGCATGATTCGCTCGGCCAGCTTGATCTTGAGCTTGGGCTGCCGAAGCGGCTTGGCCGTATCAAAGCGGAAGTACCCCAGCTTCTGCCCGAATGTAAAAAGTGATTTGATCGCCGCGATCTTCCTGGCACGCGTCGCCTCTTCGCCGCTGAGCGAATCCGCCCAGGCCTGGAGATCGCCCAGGTTGATCTGCCGCAGCGGCCGCCCAACCGCTTCCAGGAATCGCTCGGCGTCGCCGGCATAGGCCCGCTGCGTCGAGGCCGGCCGGCCGTGCAGCCAGAGCCGCAGCAGCGTCCGATCGTCCTCAATCAGCCGGTCCGATAACGCGTTTTCGCCGGCTTCCGGGGCCGCCGGAGCCAACGCGAGAGAAGTCTCATGATCTCGCATGCGCGGCATCGATCCGTTCAGTTCACCGGCCGGATTTCCACGTTGCCGTAGAGCGTCAGCGTCACCGGCTTGTCGTTGATTCGGATCAGATCCCCATTGGCATCGGTGGCAAAAACCTCCGCCCAGCTCTTGCCCGGCCGGTCGTGCTGCATGGCCTCGACGCAGAGCCGCTGGTGGCGGCCGTCGAGGTAGACCTCGCGCTGCCAGGATTTGGCCGTTACGCCTGCTTTGAAGTATTCCACGGAAAATTCAGACGTTTTTCGCCAGCGAAAGGCTGAGCTTCCGCATCAGCTGCCTGGTTCGGTATGGGCTGATTTCCGCCAGACCCCGCCCCAGCGTCCGTTCACGATAGCGCCGGATCCGCCGGCTGATGGCCTGCTGGCTCACGCCGAAGCGCAAGGCCGCCTGGGCCTGGGTGAGATGGTCAATACAACAGGCCTCGAAGGCCCTCCACTGCATCAGCGTCGCAGGATCCGCACTCATCAGGGTCGCAAAACAACCGCTTCCATTCCTCTTAGGCCGAATTACAACCTTTGCCGGCTTGCGCAACCAAAAACGCGGCCTCCGCCATGGCACCAGCCCGCACGGCCGCGGGAAGTCGATCGTTTGCGGTAGTGTGTTCACGCTCATCCCTCGCGCTTGATTTCGCCATCGTCATAGGCCACCGCGATCTTCCCCGTCGCGGCGTAATGCTCGATTTCCCTCGCCAGCGAGGCCTCGTCGCTTTTGGGCAGCGGCAGTTCGCGCAGCGCTGCCCCGGCGTGCAGCATGTCCTCGAGTAAACTGGCCGCCGGCGTCAGCTCGGCCGGCGCTTCGGCCGCGAGCGTCGGCTGCTCTTCCCCGCACCATCGCGGAAACGCCCGCTCGCGCTGCAGCCGGGCAAACGCCAGGCAATCCTCGCAACGGCAGCGCGTCTCATCGAGCAGGCGCATCAGCGTCCGCCGCAGCGGCCGCCGGGCTGCATCGCCTTCGCCGGGCAGCCGGTCCAGAATCACCTCGCGCTGCTGTGCCTCGGGCAGCCTGGCCAGGGCTGAGAGATCCAGGCCGGCGAGTTGAATCGCCAGCCTGGCTCGCCTCGAGTCCCGCGCGATCCGCTCGACGCTTCGGGAATGTACGTAGTAGAACGGGTAAAACTTCCCCGCGCACGTGCGGTCCCCGCTGCAGCAGGCCCGCATGGGCGTCAGATCCGCCGCCGGCGGCATGGTCACCGCCAGCCGCTGCGCCAGCTCCGCCCAGTATGGCTCGGCGCCAGGGCCGATCGCCCGGCCCTGCGTCGCCTGGCGGCGCAGTTTCCCATCGGCGTTCTGATCCTCGGGGATGCCCAGCACAGCGCGCTGGGCTGGCGTCATGGCCGCCACTTCGGTCGGGCTGAAGCGCGCCTTCTCCAGCGGCGAGAGCCGCCGTTTCTTCTTTTTCGCTTTCGCTGGCGCGGTCCTGCGTCGATGTGCTCATCCCGCTCTCCAACCCGTCCCCTCATCGACGCGGCGGGCCTGCGACTTTTGCCGCCGTCCCAGCCGCCGGCAGCGCGAGATTATCTGCACCGCGCCCCTGCTCCGTTCCGTCTGCGCCTTTGCAGTTCATTCATCCCCGCTTCTGGCCGATGATCCGCCTGGAGCACCTCCTTGTACGCATCGGCGCCGTGCTCGCTGAAAAAGCGACCGATTGATCACGCTCCCGCGATAGAGAAGTTGATTGCGAATCACGAGCGCGGCGCCGATCGTGTACAATTCCCCGCGATGAGCTCCTCCCCGATTCTGCACTTTGAGGCCTGGGCCCGCGCCAAGGCCGCCGGCGATCGCCGCAACGCCGCCCGCCAGCTCCACGCCTTTCTCAGCGGCCGCCGGGCCGGCCGTCCGCTTTCCCGCTCGTGTAAAACGCCGCGCCCACCCGCATCGAAACCGCCCCCGGTGGAAGGTTCCATTTCAGCCCGAGGTACGTGAGCATCACCTGCAGCTCATCCACCTTCAGCGTGTGCGACCGCTCCCGCCAGCTCGATCGCCCCGCCGTAGCGCTCCTGCAAATCCTTCGTCGCTGCCGTCATCATCGCCATTCTAACGGCTCCAACGCCCTGGCGCGAATTTCATCCCCAGCCTTCGAGCATCTCCCGCAGGTGATCGAAAAAAAATCCCACCGCGCTGGGTCGGCGTCGTTGAATTTCCGCGCCAGCTCCCGCGCCCGTTCGATCGTGGCCATCGGTCCGCCGGCGGCGAGGATTTTCCATTTGCCCTTGAAGGCAAAGAGCAGCCAGCGCGGCTCATCCGATTCCGGATTGGGCTCGACGACAACGCTTCCCGGCGTCCAGACCGGACGCCTTTCACTTCGATCGAAGCTGAACATGGGCGCTCCCGATTAAATTTTTTTGTGGAACGCCCCTTGACATGCGCCGGCGCCCGCGAAGCTTATCCCAACTATGCCAGCGGTGGCTACAAATTCTTCATCTCTGAACAAGGCGGCAGTGGCGCTCGGCAAGCGCGAATGGCCAAGATGACGCAGCAGCAGCTGCGTAAGCACCAGAGCCAGGCCGCGCTTCGTCTCTGGGAGCAGCGCCGCAAAGCCAAGAAGAAATGATCTTTCGATCGAGCCAATCTCGGGGGAATTCCGCCGCTCTTGCGGCGAGCGACAGCAACGTAATCATGGATTATGGGACCTAGGGGGGCGGCGATGTTCTGCAATACGAACGGCGTGAACCTTTGCGATGCGTGCGCGGCGTGGGATTCATCGCAGAAAACCGGGCGGGGAGATTACTTGGCGAGGATCTGGCCGAGCGCGAGTTGCTCCAGGCGTTCGTCCATTGCACGGCAGGCCTTGATGGGGTCGTAGCGATGCAGGATGTCCTGGAGTTCCTGCTTGTAGCCCTGCGGCGGATCAAGGTGCCAGATATCCTGGAGGCGGTTGCACAGGTCGTCGGCGGAGCCGTCAAAGAGCGTAGCACCGTGGATCGATTCGGGTAGCAGTTCCGGATAGACGCCGTCGGAGGGGACGGCCGCCCAGCAGCCGGCGGCAAGAGCGCGGATGGCGCGATGATCGCACGGGCAGCGCAACTTGGTGCTGGCAAAGACGCCGCACTGGAACATCGCTTTGACGGCGCTGATTTCGTCGTTTTCGGGCAGGGCCGTCCGGGGGAACTCCGGCGCGATTTCCTCGACCGGGCCGACGGTGAACAGCTCAAACTTCTCACCCTGCCGCTTGACCTGGGCCAGGGCCTGGTTGAGCAGCTTGATGTCGGCCTCGCGGGTATCGACGAAGATCGCCCGGCGCTGCGCTGGGCGGGAATCTGGGCAATTTCGTGCACAAGCCCGAAATCGACCGGCGGGAACATCAGCTGGGTCTTATCAGCCAGCGCGGGAATCGGGTTATGCGCCGCAAGTTCCGGGTGGCGCAACACCAGGCTTGACGCGCGCTGAAGAAAATCCTGGAGGTGAAAGATGGAATTGAACCAGGTCTCGTGCGCGGCAGCGGCAGTGTTGAGGTTGACCAGTTCGAGCGGGCTCGGCACGGTTTCGCCCGCGTCGGGGAGCTGGTTGGCATGGAAATAAACCACCGCGGGCTTCTTCAAGAGCGCCGGCATCAGGCGGTAGAAATCGGCGAGGTTCAAAGCCTCGGAGGTAAAGAGGATGTCCACGCGGCCGACCCAGTGCCGGGTGAGCTGTTCAGCGAACCAGTGGGCGGCGGCGGTGAGACGCCGCTCAATGCGCCGCGGCGGGAGCTTGAGAAGCGTCCAGCGATGCCGGCTGAGGCGCATGACGGTCTCGAGCATGTCCCGGCGCCCGCGCGCCGTAGAACGGTTCCAGGGCGAGGATATCGAGTTGAGAGGACATCGCTTGTCGTTACAGAGGCAACCCGCGCTAACAGGGTTGGCAAGCTATGATAATGCAAGGGGGACCCGGGTTGTAGTAGAGCGGGCGGTCTGATGGATCAGGGAGTTTTGACGAATCCATTAGCAGGATGCGTGGCAGCAGGTGTGGGCGAAACGTAGGGCCGACCCTGGCGGAAGAGCACGACGCGCTGGGCAATCGTTTCGGCACGCTGGGTCTGGCCCCCCTTTTGCGCGATGTCGCAGGCGCTCGGCAAGGCGGACGGCTTGGGGGAAACGACCGGCGGCCGCACAGGCGGCGGCAAGCGACTCCAGCGGATCGATCTGCTCGTAGCTGGTCAGCTCGCAGGCGCGGCCGGCGATTTCGATCGCCTCGTCAGGCCGACGCAGGCGTGCGTCTGCAGTGGTAGCGAGCATCCAGCTCAAGTGGGCAAGCGCATCGGGCCAATTGGGTTTGAGCTTCAGTGCCTCACGCTCCTGCTCGATTGCCTCCCGCGCACGGCCCTTGCGATCCAGAGCCCACGACAGGTAATGACGGGCGTTGGCATAGTCCGGATCGAGATGAAGCGCGTCACGAAACTGGGCAATCGCCTCATCGAGCTGCCCCTGGCCGGCAAGGAGCATCGCGAAGTTATAGTGCGCCTTGGTCAAATCGGGCTTGAGACGCAGGGCGGCCTCATAATGCTTCACGGCTTCGTGGGTCTTGCCGATCGCATCGAGCGCGTTGGCGAGATTATTGTGCGCATCGGCGTCGTCTGGGCTCTCACGAAGTGCGATTCGATACTGGCGGATTGCCTGAGCATATTGTCCGGTGGAATAGAGCTCGACGCCGAGATTGCAGCGGGTTTCCGGGTTATTGGGAAAGAGCTTGAGGCTCCGGTCGAACTGGGCGATTGCATCCCGGGGGTGGTTGGCCACTCCATAGCCGATGCCCAGGCAGTCGTGGCCGATGTAGTTATCGGGAATGACCGCGGTCGAATGCTCGAAAAGGGCGATGCTGTCGCGCCAGTAGCCGGCCTGGCGATGAGCCAGGACGATGCACGCGATGATGACACCGGCCCCGACGCCGCAAAAGATCCCTTCGCGCTGACGGGCGCGGGCGAGCAGCTCCCACGCGCTCCAGGAGACGGCGATGAAGATGCCGATTGAAGGCAGATAGGTGTAGCGGTCGGCCATGCCCTGCACGCCGACCTGCACGATGCCGATCACCGGGACGAGCGTCACGAGAAACCAGAGCCAGCCGACCAGCAGGTAAGGCGCCTGGCGCCGAAGTGCCGCGGTGGCGATCGTGAGTACAATCAGCACCCCGAGTGCGACCAGCACCGCGAGGAGCGATGTGTGCACGCCAAGTGCCGCCGGGTGCGGGTATCCGATGCCCAGGCCGATCGGCAGGAAGGTCTTTCCCAGGTACACCAGGGACGTCAGCGCCGCATGTCCCAGGCGCTCGGGCAGCGGCGCGGCAAGCGACATCGCCCCGCCGTCTCTCTGGCTGATGAGGGTGATCACGCAGTCGGCCGCCGAAAGGGCGAACAGCGGCAGCTTTTCCAGAATGATCCATAGCACCCCCCTATCGCCCAGCCGGCGCAGCGGCCAGTCATCCAGAAGCAGCAGGATCAACGGCAGCGTCACCAACATGGGCTTGGCGGCCAGCGAGAGCCCAAACAGCGCGAGCGTTGCCGCGTACCACAGCCAGCTTCGGCTGCGGGCGTAGCTGATGTACGCACTGACGGCCAGGAGGCCGAAACAGACGCTCAAAACATCCTTGCGCTCGGAAACCCACGCCACGGACTCAACGTGCAGCGGATGCACCGCAAAGAGCAGCGCCACCAAACCGCTGGGCCACGCAGCGCCGGTCATGCGCAGCAGAATCCAGTAGATCAGCAGGCTGCTCGCCAGGTGAATCAGCACGTTCGTGAGGTGAGGCCCACCAGGTTCGAGGCCGAAGAGGCTGCAATCGGCCATGTGGGAGATCCACGTCAAGGGGTGCCAGTTGGAGGCCCGCGTGGCCGTGAGGGACCAGGTGACGTTCTGGAGCGTCAGGCCGGTCATGACGTGCGGATTCTCGGTAACGTAGGTTGGGTCGTCGTAGCAGATGAAGCCGAATTTGCCGGCCTGGCCGTACACCGCCAGCACGCCCAGGACGATCGCGGTGACGATGATGAAACTGCGCGACATCGTCAGTCCTTCAGGCGCTCCTCGAGATAGCTTTGCACCTTGTCGAGCGCGATGCGCTCCTGCTTGAGTGTATCGCGCTCGCGGATGGTGACGGTCTGGTCCTTGAGCGTGTCGCCGTCCACGGTGACGCAATACGGCGTGCCGATTTCGTCCATGCGGGCGTAGCGTTTGCCGATCGACTGCTTGGCGTCGAACTCGCACATGAACTTCGTCCGCAGCTCCATGTAGAGTTTCTCGGCGATCTCCGGCATGCCTTCCTTGTTCACCAACGGGAAGACGCCGCACTTCACCGGCGCCATCTTTGGATCAAATTTCATATAGACGGGGCTCGGCCGCGAAGGGTCCTCGGCGTATCCCTCGCACAGCAGCACCAGCACCGCGCGGGTCAGCCCGCTGGCCGGCTCGATGACATTGGGGATATAGCGGCTCTGCGCCTTGATCTCCTCGGGCGAGGCCCCCTGCTCCTTGAGCTTGAGCTGAAGCTCCTGGTCGAAGTAATCGAGCTTCTGGCTGGAATGGGTCTGGTGCTGGGTCAGGTCGAAGCAGCCGCGGTGGGCGATCCCTTCAAGCTCGCCGAAATCGGGGGCCGTGAAGGGATATTTGTATTCGATGTCCACGGTCATTTTGGAATAGTGCGACAGCTCATCGGGCTCGTGGTCGCGGAAGCGGAGATTCTCCTCCTTCACGCCCAGCGAGCGCCACCATTTCATGCGCTCGGCCTTCCAGAAATCGTACCACTTGCGGGCTTCATCGGGATGGCAGAAGAACTCCATCTCCATCTGCTCGAATTCACGCGAGCGAAAGATGAAGTTTCGCGGCGTGACTTCATTGCGAAAACTCTTGCCGATCTGGGCGACGCCGAAGGGCATCTTCACGCGCGTGGTGTCGATGATGTTCTTGAAATTCAGGAAGATGCCCTGTGCGGTTTCGGGGCGCAGCCAGGCTTTCGAATCCTCATCGCGAACGGCTCCCACGAACGTCTCAAACATCAGGTTAAACGCCCGCGGCTCGGTGAGGGTTCCGGGCGTGCTCGCTTCGGGCGCCAGCGCCTGCTGCTGAACGTCCGCAGGCAGCCGCGTGTAGGGGGTGAATCCTTCAGGCGGCTGGACCTCCCCCCCACCGCTTTTTTTGGCGAGCTTCTCAGCGCGCTTGAGAAACGCCTGCTCAGCATCGTCGCCGCTGAGCACCACGATCCACCCCAGATCCTGCATGTCGCCATTCTTTCGCTTCACCTTCGCCACGCGCACAGCAGATGATCAGCGCGATAGCGGGCCTTGGTCTCGCGGTCATCGACCATCGGATCGGTAAACGTCGTCGCGTGCTGCGATGCCACCCAGGTCTTGGGGTTCTGAATCAGGGCCGAATCGATGCCGACCATTTCGACCGGATGCCCTTCGGGACCGATCGGCGGGACCTCGACCATCGTTCGCCACCAGGAGTCGCGGATGTTGTTCTTCAGCAGCGTGCCCAGGGGCCCGTAGTCCCAGAAGCCGTTGAGACCGCCGTAGATCTCGCTGGCCGGGTAAACGAACCCGCGGCGTTTGCAGAGCGAGACGATCTTCTCCATGACGGTGGCTTCGGACATGACCAGCTCCCAGCGATCGATGACAAAAAAACAGCGGCCCTTGCGGGGCCGCGGTGATTCATTTCGCAAACAATCGGCGCAACCGCGGCTATGCCTTGGCGGTGCTACCGGCTCCCTTGGCGGCCTTGGCCGCGTTCAGACGCCTGGCCAGCCGGCTGCGCTTGCGCGAGGCGGCGTTGCGGTGGATCGTTCCCTTGGTGGAGACGCGATCGAGAATGCGGGTCACCCTCTTGAGCTCATCGCCCGCCTTGGTGAAATCGCCCGAGTTCATCGCCGACAGGAAGGTCTTGACCTCGTCTCGGATCAACTCCTTGCGATGTCGGTTGTGGGCGCGCCGCTTGGCGTTCTGGCGGATGCGCTTCTTGGCGGAAAGGGAATGAGCCACGGTCCAGTCTCCTCAAATGCGTCAAAAACACCGCTCGCAACCTTCTGCGAGGGGCTGGATAGCATAGTAAGCGGACGGTAAATGTCCAGCGGACCCGCACGTTCGCCTCGCCCCCCCTACCGTCCCCCCCCTGCCGCCTCCCCCACCGGACCGGTTCGCCGCGAATTTGCAGAATGATTCTCCGGGGATCAAGCGTGCTGCCCGGCATTCGATGCCTCTTGCCGCCGGTTTGGAGCCTGCGTGCGCGGGTTTGACGCCGGATGCCGGCAGCTTGGAGCGTCAAACCGGGAGTTTGGAGCCTGCACTTGGCGATTCGGCCCGTCATGCCGGGGTTTGGAGCTTGCTGCCGGTGGTTTGGAGGGTCGAACCGGGAATCTGACCTGTCCGACCGGGAGTTTGGAGTTTCGTGCCGGGAGCTTGTCGCGTCGGGCTGGGAGTTCGACGGGTGATGCTGGGACTTCGACACGCCAAACGCGCGGTTTGACGGGTGATCCTGCGCGTTCGACGAGTGTTCCTGGCGGCTTGACCGGTGATTCTGCCGGCTTAGCGGCGGGGATTGGCGGCATAGTATCGGGCGAGCGGGTTGCGGCGTTGCGAGGCGGGATTCTATCGGGCCATTGCAGGCGAATGACGAAGCCCGAAACCAGAATGACGAAAGAAGCTCAAAACCCGAATGACGAAGGGGTGCGGCGGGTGCGTTTCGGGTTTGGTGATTCGTCATTCATTCGGGATTCGGGGTTTCAATTGCCGCGGGGGCTCAGCGGGGGAAATCTGCTCATCTGGTGACTTAATCACCGGCCCAGTGATGGCGCGCCGGTTGGTTTCAATAAACTGATGGGCAGACGATCAGAGGCGTGAATCTTTCTCGGCTCACCGCGTCGCTGCCCCGGTGGGCGAATTGAGACCTGACCCGCTTGGGGGCCCCCTGACCCGCTTGGCGTTCCGACCCGTTTGGCGTTCCCTACTCAAAGCTGTTGCGCGCGATGTCTGCGCAGCGCCGTAAGGGCACCCGCGAGGGCGCGTACCAGCACACCGAAGAACAGCCAGCCGACCCCGCAGAGGAAAAGCGCCGGCGCTGCGGCGATGAGCGGATATGAACCGGAACTGACGCCAATCATAACCGCAAGCACTCCGCCGATGATCAGAAGCGCGCCGGTGACCTCCATCAGGAAACCGAGGATGCGGAGCTCCCGCGAACCGCGGATAAGCTCCTTGTATTCGGGCGCGCGCGGTGGCGCGAGTTCCGCCCTGCGGTAGTCCAGGGGGCCCTCGCCAAGGTTCGGGTCGGGCGTCGGCGCCGCTGGAGGCGAGATCAGTTCCACGCCTGAAACAAGTAGTCCGCGCCCCCGAGCGCGTCGCTCTGCCTCCTCTCGGTCGGGCGCGCTGATGGAAAGTTTGCGGTCGGCCCCCGTCTTCGAATCGGCACCCTCAACAATCCACTGCGGCATGGCGCTCCCTGAAAGCAGACGAATGGACCGAATAATGTAAGGTTGCATCGCCAACGGAGCAAACCCACGCACTGCGCCCTTGGCACCGGCGCGGTCTCGCGGGGGCTCGCCACCGCCTCCGCACCCCGACTCACCGTACCGCTCCCCCGGTTGCTGGATTGCTGTTTCCAAATGAGTGGGATTGTGCGAGCACAATGGCTTTACGTTCCCATTGCTGCCAGATTCTTCATGAGGTTGAATGCAAACCACGGATCATCCATCGAAAACACCTGCGGCTTGGCGCTGACCGCGTCCCGTGTGATGCGCACCGCATCGGAGAACGGCTCGAAGGCTACGACCTTCTTGTAGGGAATACGAAATATTTTTAACGAGCCGCCGAAGTAGATAGAGAGATTTGTGATTCCCATTTTTCCCTGGTCAACGCGATCCAAGCTAGCTGAATCAATCGGGCGGCCTTGGAACGCCCCGGTGTGGTAGTACACTCCACTCATTACGCGGACACTGAAGCCTCCATAGCCTCCGCGGTATTGCCGATGCACGCGCTCCTCCAGGTAATCGACACCTGAGAATGCCCACACAAGATACTCGCCGTGCTGGAGATTGAAGTTGAACCCGTCGAATTTGATATCATTGCGGGGATGTCCCTCCATCACGTGCCGAAGGACAGACGCCTTCCCAAGTTTCGTGAACCTGCCGTGCTGATCCAGTTCCTCCTGCGTGAGCTTCGTCTCCTCTTGAAGAGAAACCAACCGCGATTCCTGTTCGGCGCTGATCATTCCATTAGCCAAAAGGTCATCGACGGCCCTTTCCCACCCCGCGACGAACACGTGATGCATTTCGTCGCCGCTGATCGATTGTTGGTGCTTGAGATCCCGAAGCCTTTCGAGTAGTGCCGCGTGATCGATGCCTGCTTCGGCATAGGATGCGACAAGCGTTCCTGCCTCTGCAATAGCAGCTTCGTGGTGGGCCATCTGTTGACGATGCTGGGCCTCGCATTCTTTATGGGCGTGCCGCAGAAAGCCTGCCTCCTGACCGCAATACCTACAGATTCCCATGAGATTGCTCCGTATGCTAGCTCGGGTTGCTAAACCAGCTTCCGCGCGATCTGCTCGTCCAGAATCTCCTGCACCGTCAGCGGCACGATCGCCTTGCCGCTGCGCTTGAAGAAATGATCGATCTCCCTCAGGGCATCGGATGAAAAATCAAATGCGACGAAGAAGCCCGTAGTCCGGTCCTCGCGCGTCATGATGCCCTCGAAGCTGTCGATGTCCGGACGGCCCACCTTCTCCTCTGTGCCGTTATTGAGATGGCGTTGGAGCCGGCGTAGGCGGTGTGTCGGTGTGGTCCTCCTTTGAATTGATAATCGGGCGGTCGCTGCGACGTTGCACGCGACGTGCTGCAGTCTCTGCCTCGGGGCCCTCCAAAGCGTCGCGTTTGATCACTTGATCGCGCAGAACCCCCGCAATTTCAGCCTCGTCCACGTTCACCTGGACCACACGTCGCAGTTCTCGACGAATGGTGCTCAATACCGCGCTGTTGTTGAGGATTAGCGCAGAAAGAAGATAGCGGCTCGTTGCATCCTTGCGGTCCCGCATGTCGGCTTGCGCGCCCCGCTTAAAGCCTTCCTTTGTAAAAAGGAATACCAGCTCCAGATGCCCTTCATTGCGACAATCGATCGTTGTCAAATCGATTTCAGCGATGAGTTGCTTATCTATGGGTTTCGCGAATACGACATAGTACAGGCGCCAGAGGATGCCGTTGGTAAGCACCACCCACTCGATGCCCTCATTGGCTGCGTAATCTACGGCCTGTTTGACGTGTCGGTCCTCAAGCGAGATACCGACGGCTTTAACCTCGATTAGCTCGATCAGCTTATCATCCACCTTGACTGCGAGATCGCAAAAGGTCCCACGGATTGCGTGCTCGCTCGTCAGTTCCGCGTACTTATCGTACCCGAACACCTGCGCAAGGAGATCCTTGACAAGCGTAACGGTGTCGGCTTCGGAAACATCCCGCGCTCGCTGAGCTTCGATGATCGACCGCATCTGCTTCAGGCCTGATGCGACGCGGTCGCATACCCGTTTCGGCACGTTCATAGCGCAACCTCCATTCCCTATAGCCCAGATCCAACTATTTGCGGAACGGAGTGGTAGTGTAAGCGGGCCGCTTTGGCGCTGGCGTTTCCTTGATGCCAGCCCCTTTACGATCCTTCTTACCGGCCTTCTCCGTCCCTAGCTTTTTGCCCGCTCCCATAGGCCGGGAATGATAATCGCTTAAGCCGAAGATGTCGCTATCGGCCCCTCATCTGCGTTCATCCGTGTGAATCTGTGGTTACCCCTTCTGCATGGCTGTCTCCGTGATCTCCGTGTGCTTTGTGGTTGAATTATTTTTTTCTAAACCACACCCCGCCCCGCGCCGATTTCCTGCACAGACATTTGAATCAGCCATTCGGCGTGCGGGAAAGCGGGTTGTTGACGCTTCAATTCAATGTTCTTCTCAGCGGCGGGCGGTGCCCGCTGCGCATTGACACGCTCGCCGGTGGCCATTGGGAGGTAACAAACCATGGGTACTTCATGGTATCCGACGAAGGATGCGGATCTGCTCTCCTTCTCGGGCAACATGTCCACCAAGCTCACGGCGGACCCGACGGGCTACGGCGTTCTCGCCGCAGACGCCGTGGCCCTGGCGACGCTTGTGGGGAACTTTGACACCAGCTACGCGACGGCCAACGATCCGGCTACGCGCACCAGTGTCAGTATCGCGGCCAAGGACGTGGCCCGCGCCGGCCTGATCGCCGAGATGCGCGATCTCTACAAGAAGATCAACGCCGCCAACCTCACGGCCGACAAGCGCCAGGAGCTGGGCCTGCCGATCCCCGATGCCACCCCCACGCCGGTGCAGCCGCCGGCCACCCGGCCGGTGGCGAACATCGTGCAGGCGAGCGGGCGCACGGTGAGCGTGCGGGCCAGCGACGAGGCCACGCCGGGCCGGCGGGCGCGTCCGGCGGGAACCAGCGGGCTGGAGGTCTTCAGCTACGCGGCCACATCCGCCAGCGAGCAGACGCCCCCGGCGGATCTCTCGGCCTGGAAGTTCGAGGGCCTGGCCACGCGGACCCGTTTCGAGGTGGTCTTTCCCAACAGCGTTGCCATCGGCACGCAGGTGTGGATCGCCGCCCGCTGGTACAACCAGCGCGGTCAGGTAGGGCCGATCTCCGACACCGCCAGCACCTACGTCACCGGCGGCGTCGCCCAGGCGGCGTGATACGAACGATGAACGCGGAACGATGAAGGATGAACAAGAAGGCGTCTTGCTCCGCCGTTTGTCTTTCTCGTTCCGCGTTCAGCATTCAAACTTCAGCGTTCAACAGCCATGCTCCTCTTCCCCATCAAACATCGTCGTCATCGCGGAACGATCCGGGCCAATGCCGCAAGCGCTGCGCCGGCCATCACGGTCGTCAGCGTGACGGCACACGATCAGTACCTTGCCGACTGGGAGTTCTCGGCCCCGGTAACGCTCACGGGCGTAAACGTGCCGGAGCTGGAGATCGACGGCGGGGGTCAGGGCATGACCGGAGCGGATTCGGTGGTGCAGCTCAGCCCCACCGTGCTGCGGGCGGACTACAGCACGACAACGGGCGTCTTTCCCGCCGATGCCTGGCAGATTCTGACGCAGCCGGCAAATATCGCCGAGGCGATGGAGATCCCGCAGCAGGGAAATGCGGTCTGATGACCGAAGGAATCAGCTCAAGCGCACTGGCCGGTGACAATCGGAGCCCCACGCGCAATCCCGCCCGCCCCCTACTTGCCCGTCGCCTCGCCCCCAGCGCCGTTTGAGCCGCGGAGCTTCTTGATCCGCTGCTGCACGTCGCCGTAGTTGAACTTCCACTGGGCCACCTGGCTGTAGGCCTTCTTGGCCCCGTCGACATCCCCCTGCTGCTCCAGGGCCCGGCCGTAGTAGTAGTACATGTCGATGCTCCTGGCATCTCCCTTGAGCTGATAGGCGTTGATCAGCTCGCGCAGGGTATCGACGGCCTCGTCCACGTAGCCGGAGCCGAGAAAGGCGCGGGCGAGCAGCGTCTGGGCCTCGGTGCGGAACTTGGGATCATTTCGCACATCCTGGAAGACGGGAATGGCCTCATCAAACTGCCCTAGAACGTACATTCGCCGCGCCATTTCGAAGCGGAACTCGCTCTCGGTGGGATAGTTCTCGGCCCAGAGGCGGTACTCCTTGAGTTCCTCCTCGACACGCTCACGCTTGAACTGCTCGATCTGCTTTTTGAGGCTTTCGTTGGTGGGATCCTGCCGAAGCTGAAGGATCATGGATCGCTCCATGCGCTTCAGTTGTCCGAGCTTGATTTCCCCGGCGAGCTTGCGCCAGCGGAACTGGCCCGTGCGCTGGTAGGCCTCTTCCAGCAGCTCGATGGCGCGGTTTTCATTTTCAGCGTTTTCGCTGCGTCGAAGCGCTTCGACCAGCTTGATCAGCTTGCCCGGTTCGTTGGGGTCGGCTTTGAGCTCCTCTTCGGCCCCGTTGATGGCGCGCTGGATGGAGTCGGCCGTGAAGACGCCCTTGTCCTGGTCGAGAAGCTTCTGCTGGGCATCCATGTCGCGGATGCTGTCGCGGAAGCTGCCGCCGCTGGCGTACTTGCCCGCGCTCATCGTGAGCTGCGCCCCCAGGTCCTTGAGCTCGCGCTGGAGGTCCATGTCATCCGGCCGCATGCGGGCCGCGAGATTGCAGGCGTCAACCGCTTCCTTCCACTGCGAAAGGGCCTTGTAGATGTCCCGCAGCTTGATGTACTTGTTGAAATCGGGTTTGGGAAGCGAGGAGTTGGCCTGCTGGAGAATGGCGCCGATCCACATGGCGGTGTCGTAATAGCCGGCTTTATGTGCCGACTCCATCAGCCAGAGCATGTTGTCCGTGCTTCCCGGGTCATAGCCCAGAAGCTTCTCGGCCGTCAGCATGGCCTGCTTGTCGTCCTTGGGCCGGGAAAACTGCAGCTTCTTGCGCTCGATGATTCCCAGGTCCTTGCCGCCTGACGCTTTGCGGCGCAGCGAGATATCGCGCAGGGTCTGGTGGGCCGCCACATTCTCCGGATCGATGCCCAGCCCCTGGAGGTACATCTCGATGGCGTATTCGTACTGACCGGTGCCGGCGACAGCGGCCCCGCGGTCAAAGAAGGCCTGTGCCTTTTTGCGATCGCTTTCCGGGATGTCCTGATAGCCCTTGGGCGGTTCCGCCACGGGTGGTCCTTGTTGGTTGATTCGCGTCATGGATCGATCACAATCGGGCGAAATCAGATCCGGCAAACGGCGGCCCGCGTGTGAACTGCGCACTCTAATCGCAGGCCATTGAACCTGTCAATCAATTAGCCTAACGTTAGCCTCAGGGACAGACCCGGTTTTATGTACGAAGATCTGAAAATCATCCACTACCCGGACCCGCGGCTGAAAAAGATGAGCCGGCCGGTCGCCCAGTTTGACGAGAATCTCAAGGCGATGGCGATGAAAATGATCGAGCTGATGCGGACCGCGCGCGGCGTGGGGCTGGCGGCGCCGCAGGTAGGAGAGAATGTCCGCCTCTTCGTCATGAACGAGAGCGGGGAGGAGAAGGACGACAGGATCTACGTGAACCCGGAACTCTTCGACGCTGAGGGTTCGGAGGAGGGAGAGGAGGGCTGCCTGAGCCTGCCGGGAATCAACGTGCAGGTCGTGCGGGACAAGTCGATCAAACTGAAGGCTCAGGATCTTGACGGGAATCCGATCGAAGAAACCGCCAGCGGCTACCGGGCCCGCATCTGGCAGCACGAGTTCGATCACCTTAACGGCACGCTTCTGACCGATCGGATGGGATCCGTGGCGCGCCTGGCGAACCGAAAGACCCTGAAGGATCTCGAAGAAAAATACGCTGCGGCCCATCCGACCAAAGTACGGAAGAAGCACCACGCCTGATCCTGACCCTTGCGCCGAGAGATGCCGAGACTTGATCTCATCTTTGCCGGTTCCGGTGAATTCGGGCTGCCGACGCTCGAGCGGCTGGCGCACAAGCATCGTGTGGTGCAGGTCATCACCCAGCCCGACCGCCCTGCCGGGCGGGGCAAGAAGCTCACGCCAACGCCGATTGCGCGCTTTGCAGAAGAGAACAAGCTCCGTCTGCTCAAGACCGACAAGATCAACGCAGAGAACCTGCCGAGCGCCGATGTGATGGTAGTGATCGCGTTCGGGCAAAAGATCTCGCCGCGCGTCGTCGATCAGCCTCGCCTGGGCAGCGTCAATCTTCACGCCTCACGGCTACCCCGCTATCGCGGTGCAGCGCCGATCAACTGCGCGATCTTGGAGGGAGAGCAGACCAGCGGCAATTCAGTCATCCGGCTCGCCGAGCGCATGGATGCCGGCGCGATTCTCAGCCAGTCCGAACTGCCCATTGGCGAGTTGGAAACCGCCGGCGAACTGCACGATCGCCTCGCCAGGGATGGAGCCCCCCTGGTGGATCAGGTGCTCGATGCGCTCGCTTCGGGCGCGGCAATCGAGCGCGCCCAGGATGAGTCGCTGGCCACGCTCGCACCCAAGCTGAGCCGGGAATCGACGGTCATCGATTGGAACCGCGATGCCGGCGCCATCTGTAATCAGATTCGCGGGCTGTATCCTTGGCCCGGATGCCGGGTGCGAATCGTCGATGACGCCGGGCGGGAACTCAGCCGGGTGACGCTCGTCCGGGCGCGCGGTCAGTCTCATGCAACCGGATTTGCCGGTACAATCCTTGCCGGTGGCACCGTTGCCAGCGGCAACGGTGCCGTTGAGATTGTTGAACTGCAGCCCGAAGGAAAGCGCCCCATGTCGCTCGATGCGTACCGCAACGGCCACGACTGGAGTCTGGGGATGCGTCTGGAGTCCATCCGCTGATGCGTGGGATCACTTGAAATCCTGTATCAAGACGAACTTATGCTGCGGGCTCAACATTGACCTTCCCCGGAAATGGCCTACACTTTTCAGGAGACATCTCGAATACTTAAGGTGGATCACTTCTTCAGCGAGGTGCCTGTGGCTAAACGAAATACGCCGTCACTCGGGTGGATTTACGCGATCGCGCTGGTTGTCGTGGCGCTGCCGACGGTGGGCATTGGCGTTTATCTCGCCGTGCGCGGGGTGACCTGGGCGGTGCTTGCCGGAGGGGCGGCGGGGGTCGTGCTGGTGATGGTCACGTGGCCGCTGGCGCGCATTCTCGAGGGCTGGCGCGGCGCTCGCAAGATGATTTCGAACGCCTGATTGCGCCGTTCATGGAACGGATGCAGGAATTCTCGATGGTCCTGAACCTGATCAGCGAACAGCAGCTCATCAGCGACCGCGGCAAGGCCGTGGCCTTCCGCGACAAGGACCGTGAAGCCCTTCGCCGGGCGATCCATGAGGAGATGGCCAGCAAGGACTACGAGGCGGCGCTCGTTCTGGCCGACGACATGGAGAAGGTCTTCGGCTACAAGCAGGAGGCCGAGCAATTCCGTCAGGATATCGGGCTCAAGCGCAACGAAACGGCGCGACGCCAGATCGCCGAGGCCGTGGGAGCGGTTGAGCGGTGCTGTCGCGATGAGGCCTGGAACGAGGCCCTCACTGCAGCGGACCGGATTGCCAGGCTCTATCCGAATGATGAGCAGGCCCGGGAACTGCCTCAGCAGGTCGAAAGTCGCCGAATGGCGCACAAGAAGCAACTGCTGGAGAGCTACCAGGACGCCAAGCGGCGAAATGACGTCGAGGCGGGCGTAGAGATCCTCAAGCGGTTGGATCTCTATTTGACTCCACCGGAAGCGGCCAGCATGCAGGAAGATGCGCGGGCGATGTTCCGCACCAAACTGCACAATCTGGGCGAGCAGTTCAAGGCCGCTTACCACGAGGGCCGAAGCGCTGAAGCGATCCGCATCGGCGAGCAGATCGTCGAGGATTTCCCCAATTCGCGCATGGCGGATGAGGTCAAGGAGATCATGCCGGCGCTTCAGCAGCGCGCGGCGAGACGGCGCCAACACCGGCGGCATAGCCGATTACCCGTTTATGCGCAATTGTCTCTGACGCGGCACGGCCTGCAGATGGTAGCATCTGCGCATGCCGTGTGTCTCGATCATCGGCGCCGGTCCGGCAGGCGCGATTGCCGCGATTTGCCTGGCCCGCGCTGGCTGGGAAGTCGATCTGTTCGAGCAGCAGCCTTTCCCACGCGACAAAGTCTGCGGCGAATGCCTGAGCCCTTTAGCGCTCCGCGTGCTTCGAGAACTGGGTCTGGAGCGGATCGTATCGCAGCTGGGCGGCGCGGTTCTGCGGCGGGCCATTCTGGTTGATTCGGCGGGGCACGAGGTTTCGCTCCCACTGCCGGAGGCGATGCGCGGTGTCAGCCGGGCAGCACTCGATGCGGCGCTCCTGGAATCCGTACATGCGTCAGGGGCGAGTATTCACCAGCCGGCGCGCGTCGAGCGGGTGGACGCCGCAAGCCAGGAACTTCATGCGCGCAATCCAGCCGACAACTGTCTGCGTGCCCATCGCTGGGATTACCTGCTGGTTTCCGATGGCAAAGCTGCGCTGGATTGCGCCGTCCAGCCGCGACGCGCGACCTGGGCGTGCAGGCGCATTTCTGTGGCGTCCGCGATCGCTCGGAGGCAATCAGCCTGTTTTCTCTCCGAGGCCATTATTGCGGTCTGGCGCCAATTGAGGGCTGCCTCTGGAATCTGGCGATGAGCGTGCCGATCACGCGCATCCACGAGCTCGGCGGTGATCTGGATCGTCTCTATCAGGATCTGTTACACGAGAACCGCGGCCTCGCCACGCGCCTGGCTGCGGCGAAGCGCGTTTCCAGATGGCGTACAGCCCCCCTGCCGCGGTTTGCGGTGCGAACACGCTGGCCCGCGAGGGTGATTCCGATCGGCAATGCCGCTGCCGCGCTCGAACCCATCGGCGGAGAAGGAATCGGCCTGGCCATGGGCAGCGCCCAGCTCGCCGCGCAATCGCTGGTGTCATGCGGCGGGATTGCGAAACGTTTCGACGTGTGCGAATTGATTCGCGCCTATCAAGACCTGTGGACAACCCGCCGGTTTGTTTGTCGGGCGGGTGCTCTGGCCATCTCAAACCCCTCTCTTGCGCGGATGGCCGTGCGTCTGCTGCGGCTGAATCAACTACCGGGGTCAGTCTTCCTGAGTCTGACGGGCAAGCGCGGCTCACTGTAGCTGTGATGACAACAAGCCGATATCTCCTGACGTATGCCGCTTGCTCCTGCCGTGCCTGATCTTGCGGATCGTGCCGACGATCATGCAGCCGACGCACCGGGATTTCGCGTTTTGCCATCCGCCGCTGTCTGGCTGCTCATCGGCCTGATCGCAATCGTCGGTGTTGAGAAGGCGGTGCGTACCCCCCTCGATCCGGACCTGTTCTGGCACATCAATGTTGCTCAGCAACTTGTTCACGAAGGCATCCACCCCATTGTTGATCACATCTCGTTCTCCTCGCGCCCGAGCCCTGGACGCCCTATTCCTGGCTGGCGGAACTCGGCATGAAAGCAGCTTGGGACGCACTCGGCTATCGGGGCACAATTTTCCTGCAGGCAGTCGCCATCATCGGGATCGTCTTTTTCACGGCGTTGTCGTGCACGGAGCTCACGGGCGGTACCCGTGGCATGAACAGCTTTGTGGCGACAGCACTGGCGGCATGTCTCACGTACCCGTACGTCAGCTTTCGCCCGGTGACATTCGCGGTCTTCTGGCTGGCGATCGTGGCGTGGCTGCTGCTCCGCGACCGACGGCTTGGGGAGCGCTCCAGCACCGTGTGGTTTATCATTCCCATCACCATTCTCCTGGCGAACATCCATCTCGTCGTCGTGATGGTTCCAATTTGGGTAACGTGCCTTTCGGCCGCGGCGCTTTGGGAAATGCACGGCCAGCCAGAGGACCGCCCCGAGCGCGTCCGCCGGGCGCGGCGATATGGCCTGTTGCTGCTCGGCGCGGCTCTGGCGTGCCTGGCTACGCCTATGTTTCCCGGCGCCGCTCGCAGTGCGTGGGATTACCAGTTTCACGACGTCATGGTCCACAGCGGATTCATCACCGAAATGCAGCCGGTTTACAGCGGGTTGCGCGGAATCATCACGCTTTTGGTTGTAACGGGTCTTTTGTTGTGGGCCCTTTGCCGCCGAAAGAAGGTACGTCTGGGCGAATGGCTTTGGGTTTTGGCCGGCGCTGCGCTGATGCTGCGCCTCGGACGGTTTGCGCCGATGTTTGCGATCATTGCCGCTCCCCTGCTGGCCGCTACTCTTCCGCCGCTGAACGATGCCGTGCTCAGATCTCGATTCATGCGGATCGTGCTGATCTGCGTGGTCACCATGGGCCTGCTCAAGCTCGCGCTGGACTTCCCGCGGCCATCCGAATCGCTCGATGCATTTCTAACCAAAGACGACACCGTGGCGTATCCCACGGCGGCGGTCCGGTTTGTTCGCAAGAATATCACGCCGCGACACCACCGATTGATCAATGAATTTACCTGGGGCGGCTACCTCGGCTGGCGGCTCGGCGATCGCTATCAGATCCTGCTGGACGGGCGCACGCAGGTATTTCCTGCCGATTTCTGGCAGGCACTTTTTTCAGGGGCGAACAATCACAAAAGGAAATCCTCGCCAGGGCAAATGGGGACGTGGCGATCCTGCCTGCGACCAGGAGCGAATTCGAAAAGCCCCTGCACGAGCTGGGATGGCGAACCGTCTACTCGGATCCGCATGCGCTCGTGCTCGTCCCACCTGATTCCGCTGCGACCATCGCCCATTGATTGCGCTCATGCGACCGGACCAATTTGCAGGGAATGTGGGGCATCTCTAGCGTGACTTATATCGAGAAGGTATGCCTTGCAGAAATGCCGCTTGCCCCCGCCTCGACCGATCGCACGGATCATGCCGATGATCGTCCGGTGACGGTATCTCATGATCGCCCTTATTCGCGAGGCGCCTTCTGGTTGCTGATTTCCCTGGTCGCGATCATCGGGCTCGACAAGGCCATCTATTCTCCGCTGGATCCCGACCTGTTCTGGCACATCAAGGTTGCCCAGCAGCTCCGCCGTGAGGGTATTCATCCCATCGTCGATCATATCTCGTTCTCCTCGCGCCCGAGCCTTGGACACCCTACTCCTGGCTGGCGGAACTGGGCATGGCGGGCGTCTGGAATCTCTTCGGCTACCGCGGGACAGTCCTACTTCTGGGCCTGACGATCGTCGGGCTGATCTTCCTGATTGCTCTCTGCTGCACCGAACTCCTCGGGCCGAACCGAGGCATGAACTGCGTGCTGGCGACCTGTCTGGCCACTTACCTATCCATTGCTTATTTGAGTTTTCGCCCGGTAACGTTTGCCATATTCTGGCTGGCGGTCGTGGCTTGGCTGCTGCTGCGCGACCGCGCTCGGGCGAGCGCTCATGCGCGGTCTGGTGGATCGCGCCTATTACGGCCCTGATGGCCAACATTCACCTGGTTGTCATCATGGTGCCGCTCTGGGTCGGCTGCCTGCTGATCGGTGCGCTGTCTGAACTTCAGTCATTTCCCGATGAACGCCCCGAGCGTCAACGGCGCGTTCGCCGTTACGGCCTGTTGCTGTTGGTCGTGACCGCCTGCTCGCTCGCGACCCCCATGCTCTCCGGTGCGGTGCGCAGGCATGGAACTATCAGTTTCGTGATGTCATGGTGAACGCGACATTCATTAAGGAAATGACGCCGATCTACGCCGGCTGGGGCGGCATCGTTACGGTAGCGATTCTCGCGGGATTGCTCACTTGGGCACTTGTCAACAGGCGGACTGTCCGCAGTGGCGAGTGGCTCTGGCTGATCGCCACGGCTGCGATGATGTTGCGACTTGGGCGCTTCACGCCCATGTTTGCTATCATCGCCGCGCCGGTGCTGGCAGCGACGATCCCCGCCATGAGCGACGCCGTTTTGAAACGGAGGATTGTGCGCAACGGGTTGGTCGTGATTGTCGCGATCCTCCTGGCACGGGTTGCGCTCGCGTTTCCGCGTCCCGGCGAATCGCTGGATGACTTTCTGGCCCGGGACGATGTGTTTTCCTATCCCGCCGCCGCCGCTCGTTTCGTCAGCGAGCACATTCATCCGCGATATCATCGCCTGATCAACGAGTTCACGTGGGGCGGCTATCTCGGCTGGCGCTGGGCGACCATTACCAGATCCTGCTGGATGGACGCACGCAGGTTTACCCCGCGAAGTTCTGGAAGGCGATTTACCTCGACGGCGATGGGCCGCGCCTTCGCCTGCTAAAGCAAATCGGCGCCGACGCGGCAATTTTGCCTTCTAAGAAGAGCGTGTTTGCCGAGCCTCTTCACAAATTGGGTTGGAAGACGATCTATACGGATGCACATGCCCAGGTCTTAATTCCCCCGTCGCTGGCGACCGCAACGGCCCCATGATCGGCAAGTGATGACCTACAGGTTTTCAGAGTATTGTGCGAGGCAGTCCGGAACCGGATAGTGCCTCATCAGGAATTCGCAGAGCTGCTTGCGCTCGGCGATCTGGAAAAAGATCGGCTCGTCCAGCTTCTTGGCAGAAAAGTTCACTGCCCGCACCAGGCTCTCCGGGCTGGTGGCGACGGTGACGTTGTCCTGCTCGCGATTCATGGGGAGCAGATGGAATTGCCAGGCTTGCCGCCGATTGAGCAGGCGGAGGCATTGCTCGTCGAACCTCTGGTCGTCCAGGTCAATTACGCCGGCGAGGCGCACGTACTGCTGCACCCACGCGTCCTCGACGGCCTGCGGGTCTATGCCGTATAGACGCTCGGCCAGGTCGCCGAACGGGCGGTGCGAAAGCTTTTGAACTTTCAGGATGTGCTCGACCTGCCGGGAGGTTAGAACGCCCTGCTCGATCAGCAACTGTCCGATTTGAATTCCCTTCACGAGTTCTCCTTGCCGACGCGGAAATACCGTCCGCCCAAGGACTATCGGCTCAAGGCACATCATGCTGAAGCGACTGGATTGAGGCGAGAAACAAGGTTGGGTCCGAAAAAATATGGAAAACGACACTCCCCTGTCAAAATCCTGGCCCATTGGCAGACCAACTGATTGAGGCCCCGCCGACCGTCATATCGGCTGTTTGTTAGCACCAGCGGGTCAGATGGTCGGGAACGGCTGGCGTTGCGCCATGTTGCGTGCAGACGAAGCTGGCCAAGCGATTGGCGAACTCGTTGATTTCCGCCAATGGCTTACGCTCAAGGAGGCCGGTTGCAAGAGCAGCGGTGAAAGCGTCACCTGCGCCGACCGTATCGACAATCGTCACCGCGAACCCGTCGTGATGGGCAGCGGCATCGGCAGTGTAAAGGGAACTGCCGCTCCCGCCGCGTGTGACCGCGATGACGTCAAAGGGAAACTGCCCCAGCATCGCTTTGACTGTTTCGCCCTCGACACGCGGCAGGTCCAGGAGATCTGCCACAATGGGCAGCTCCTGATCATTGACCTTTAGAACGTTGGCATGCTCGAACGAGGACCGGAGAATCGCCGCCGAAAAGTAGTTCTGTCGCAGGTTGATATCGAAAACTCGAAGTGCCTCGGAACGGGTGGCTTGGATGAACGTTTGAATTGTCTGGCGGGAGACCGGCGCGCGTTGGGCAAGGGAACCAAAGCAAACGAGGTCGGTGCGCTCGGCGAGCGCATGAAGGCCCGGCGAATCGGGAATAAAGTCCCAAGCAACGTTCGTATGGATGACGTACGAGGGAATGCCCGCCAGGTCCAGCTTGACAGAGACTGTTCCGGTTGGGTGCATGGGATCGCGGGCGAGATGCGAACTCTCAAGCCCCAGCGTGCGCAGGCGAGAGAGAATCTCCTCACCCAGGCCATCTCGACCGACTGCGGAAACGACCGCCGATGTGCAACCGAGCACCCGGGCATGATAGGCAAAGTTCGCTGGGGCTCCGCCGAGCTGCTTTCCCGCCGGCAGAAGATCCCAGAGAACTTCCCCCAGACCGACGGCCAGCGGGCAAGAGGTTGGCTGGAATTCGGCCATGACAGGATCCTTCGACTACGTCGTCGGCGTCAGCTCGGGAAGGATTACCTGAAGCGGGCGATCAATAGCATGCCGCCAGGTAAAATTCTGGGCTGCAAAATCGGGGCCGGCTTTGCGCACAGTCTGCCGGCACAGGAGTTCGAGGCACCGATAATGGTCGACGACTGAGTAGGAGCGCGGCATTCCTCGCCAACTCTCAATTATGAGATTGGGACGGGAGATCGGTGCTGCGGAATCTGAGCCAGTCTGCGTCATCAAGGCGCCCAACCCAATCACATACCATCCACGGCGTCAATCTCAAGATCAAGCAGGATGTTCTCGTGTTGTGTGCCCCCAAAAGGTGGGCACGGATGCTCCAGTTCACAAATCGGACCAAACCCGCCCTATCATTGGCGATGCAAAATCGAATCTTCGGACGCACGGGGCTATCCGTTTCTTCGCTGGGCTTTGGCGGAGCCCCCATCGGGTACCTGGGCACCGAGCGCCAGGCGCAGGGATCCTCCTGAACTTTCTGCTCGATTCAGGCGTCAACCTGATCGATACAGCCGCCAGCTATCGTGAGTCTGAAGAGGTCATAGGCGAATCGATTTCAAGCCGGCGCGACGAGTTTGTTCTCGTCTCCAAGTGCGGATCGACCTTCGACGATTTGCGGGGAGAAGCATGGTCCGCTCAGCTCATTGCGGCAACGATCAATCGCTCGCTCAAGCGGCTCAATACCGATCATCTGGATGTGATGATGCTGCATTCCTGCAGCATCGAGGTCCTGAAGAAGGGGGAGGCGATTGCGGCGTTGGTTAACGCGAAGAAGGCAGGGAAGATTCGGCACGCTGGATATTCAGGAGACAACGATGCGGCCCAATATGCTGCCGCCCATCCGGACATCGACGTGCTTCAGACCTCGGTGAACATTACCGATCAGTGGAATATTGAGCGCGTGCTGCCGATCGCGCCAGCACAACGTCGGCGTCATGGCCAAACGCCCCATTGCTGATGCCGCGTGGAAGTCAGTCCGGCCCGGAATCTACCAGAACTATGCCAAGGCTTACGAAGATCGCCTGGCTAAGATGGGCCTCAAGGCCGAGCAATTCGGCCTCGACTGGCCCGAACTGGCGCTGCGTTTTGCGCTCAGTTTCCCCGACGTTTCCACCGCCATCGTCGGCACCACCGATGCCGATCATGCCAGGGCGAACCTGGCAACCGCGGCCAGGGGCGCGCTGTCGGCAGAAACGATTGAAGCGATTCGGGCGGCATTCAAACGCGCCGATCCAGACGGCAAGTGGCTCGGGCAGACGTAGCGTGATCACGCAATAAACCGGAATCCCAGGACGGTCGCGCTTGCCCCACCCAGCGATCTGCGAGCATAATCGCGCACGATGAAACGGCTGATCCTGATTAAGCACGCGCCACCCGAAGTTGATCCGCATATCTCCTCGGAGCAATGGCATCTTGGAGAACGAGGACGCCATGCCTCTGAAGCGCTTGCCCGGCGGCTCGCGAGCTACGCAATTGGTGAGATCGTCACCAGCAATGAGCCCAAGGCCAAGCAGACTGGCGATGAACTGGCCAGGATATTGGGGGTGAAAACACGTCCCGCAGAGGGGCTCCACGAACATGACCGTCGCAATGTGCCGCATATGCGGTCTGCGGAATTCATCTCAATGATGGAGTTGTTCTTCCGCAAGCCCGGCGAGCGCTTGCTGGGCAACGAGACCGCCGACGAAGCGCGAATGCGATTTGAAAACGCAATCGATCACGTCTTGGAAGAAGCGATGGCGGATGTCGTCGCGGTTGTTACCCATGGGACGGTGCTGGCACTCTTTCTGGCAGATCACGGGGCCCAGAAAAAAGCATTCGAGCTATGGCGCGGGCTGGGCCTGCCGAGTTTCGCGGTCGTGACGATGCCCAGTCGTGAAATCGTTGAGATCGTGGAAAGAATTTGAATTCCGCTGATTTTTCTAATTGATCGACTCTTGCCCGGTCCGACCGGATGGAGGAGACTGAGTCCTTCGCTTCGGAGCGTTCACAGCCATGGGGAATTCGCTGGGTCCACTGCGTGCCGCTCGTGTTGTGGGGAGTCTGTTCGGCTTGATTTTCTGCGGGACCGGCATCACCGTCCTTGCTTTCTTGTGGTCCCAGCCGTTTGGCGAATTTGGTTCGCCGCCGATCTTCTTCAGAATTTTTGGCAGTTTCATCGCTCTTGGCTTTGTCGTCGTTGGCGGCGGCATGGCGATTGGAACACTGCTCGGGCGCGGGTTAGTGGCGAAGCGGCTGAATACCGGTGAGGAAGTCGCGCGTTCTTCGCCAGAGCCGCCGCCGAACCGCACCGGTGGCTATGTCTGCCCTCATTGCGGCGCTTCGCTCGGTGAAAAGGCTGATGTCTCGCCGCTGGGCGATGTGAGGTGCACCTTCTGTGGCTCCTGGTTCAATGTGCATCGACGCACGTAGTTGCCCTCACCTCCCGTCAATTACTCAGCAGGCGATTGGAAACACGACCGACCGGCCCGGCACTCATGCGGATGTGCGTAGAAATCATCCGGCCCGGCCGACTGCATCGTCGCCAGGCACCAGAAGGCGGCGGTTGTCGATTCACCCGCCTGCCAAGGAGGCGCTCCGGTTTCCGCAAATGAGCCAAATGCGGTCTTGGTGCGGAGGAGCCTGCAAACAGTGGGCACTGAATTGTTCAGCGTCGGCAACGTCATGGCGTGTCTCCGATTTGCATGGCGGCCAGCAGTGTGCGCACGATCAGGTTGCGAAATAGCGGCACCTTGTATCCGTTGTGCGCCAGCGGCGTCGCGTTCGCCAGCGCGGCGTCGGCGGCTGCAAGGCAATCCTGACGCGTCAACGAATGACCCGACAGTGCCTGCTCCGCCTCAACAGCGCGATGGGGCGTCGGAGCCGCAGCGCCGAGCACGATGGACGCCCGCTTGCACTGACCCCCTGCCATTTCGATAACCGTCGCGACTTCAGCGATCGGCCAGTCATACGACTCCTTCTCGCCCTGCTTGATGTAGAACGATTTCGCACCGGCAGGAAGTGCTGGAACGTGAATGGCCGTGAGAATTTCGCCCGGCTCCAGCGTGTTTTCTTTATGCAGCTCGACGCTGGGAAGGATCAGAAACTCTTCCAGCGGAACTTCTCGTTTCTCCTTGGCACTGGTCAGCTCAATCGTCGCGTGCATCGCGATCAAAGGCGTCGCCATCGCGGAGGGATGCACGATCGCGCACAGCCCATTGTTGAAGATTGCGTGATACTGGTTCTGCCCTTCCTGGGCAAAGCACTTTTCGCCGCCCTTCTTGCGACAATGCACCAGTTCATCGCGGAAATACCAGCAGCGCGGCCGCTGGAGCAGGTTCCCCCCGGCCGTGGCCATGTTGCGGATCTGGGGCGTGGCCGCATGACCGGCTGCCTGGGCGATCGCCGTGTATTTCTTCTGGATGATCGGGTGAGCCGCGATCTGGGCGAGCGTGGCCAGCGGGCCGATCGTCATCCCTTTGTCATCTTCGACGATCTGACCGAGGTTCGGGATGGACTTGATGTTCACCAGCCGCGACGGCGTTGCCAGATGCTCCTTCATGAGATCCAGCAGATCGACGCCGCCGGCCTTGATCGACGTGCCCTTTACGGTCAGCTCGATCGCATCGGCAAGACTGGTCGCGTCGGCGTACTCGAAGCGATTCATGAATTCGCTCCCTTCTTGTCCGACAGCGCTTTTAGGACGACGGCAGGCGTCATCGGAATCTCACGAATGCGCACTCCAATGGCGTTGTAAACCGCATTGGCGACGGCCGCGGCAGTTGCAACGGTTGCAGGCTCTCCAATCGGACCGGCATCGGTCGAACTCCTGGCCGCGTATTCGTCGATCAGATGCACCTCGATCTTCGGCGTCTCCATCGCGCCGGCGATCTTGTACTGCTCGAGGTTGGGATTGACCATGAAGCCGGTTTGATGATCGAGGATGCGGTCTTCGTAAAGGGCGTAGCTGATCCCCTGGATGATGCCGCCGTTTATCTGCGACTCGAGAGCCAGGGGGTTGATGGGACGCCCGCAGTCGTGGACGGCGACAACCCGTTCGACCTTGATTACGCCGGTCTCGGTATCGACCGTGACCTCCGCGAATTGCACCCCCCCGGCTCCACCGGAATCGTGACCGCTGCCATGTCCGCGCCGCGGGGAGTGAACGTAATCATCGCTGCGGTCGCCCTGGGCGGAGATCTGCTCCGTGTTGAGCTTCGCTACTGCCTGATTGAACGTCAGCGAGCGCGAGGGGTCGCTTGTGACGAAGATCTTGCCTGATGACATCGTCAGCTCTTGAGGCTTGGCGTCGAACAGCGGCACCATCTGCGCCAGCAGTTGCTGCTTGACGGAGTAAGTCGCGTTGCGCACCGCCGGTGTGATGGAATTGGTGGTGACCGAGCCGCCCGACGCCGGCCCGTGAGGGTAATTGGTATCGCCGATCTTGACGGTCACATCGCCCGGCGCCAGCCCGAGTTCCTCGGCAACCACCTGCGCCAGGGCCGTCCGGATTCCCGTGCCCAGATCCTGGACGGACGAGAGCAACTCGACCGAACCATCTCGCGTCACGCGAACCTGGCAATGCGAGTCGCGGTTGTTGAAGCGATACCAGATCGATTGCCCGACGCCGATGCCGCGTTTGATCGGGCCCGGGCTGAGCGCCGTGCCCCAGGCGGCGTTCCTTCCACCCGATTTTCTCGGCGCCGATTTTGCGTTCCACTCGCCGGGCATCGGACAGATCGTTCTTGTCGCGGAACACCAGCGGATCCATGCCCAGCTTTTCGGCCAGCTCATCCATCGCGCTTTCGATCGAGAACGCGCCTTGTGGATGACCGGGCGCACGCATCGCGCGAGCCTGGGCCGGCGTTGATGAAGACGTCGTAGTCCTCAGCCACGAGGTTCTCGCACTTGTACAGATTCTGGGTCGGCCCGGACGCGCCGGCCCCCGTCCCGACGCCGGCCGTACCGTAGTTGACGAACTGAATGGCGGTCAGCGTGCCATCCTTTTTCGCCCCGATCTTGATCCGCTGGCGCGAGTTCGGACGATTCCCCACACACAGGTGCTCCTCGCGGCGGTCGAGCACCAGGCGCACCGGCGCCTGGGCAAGTCTTGAAAGATGAGTCGCCATGACGCCATAGTTGCCGGCGCCGAACTTTGCACCAAAGCCGCCGCCCATGAACTCCGTGATGACGCGAACCTGTGCCTTCTGTAGCTCGAAAACCGCCGCCAACTCGTCCCGCACGGATTCGGTGCCCTGGGTGGAGGCGTAGACCGTGAGTTGGTCGGGCTTGTAGTCGGCGACGAGACCGTGGGTTTCCAGTGCCGAATGCGTCTGCACCTGCGTGCGATATTCGGCCTCGATGGTCACATCCGCATCGGCAAAGCCCTTCTCAATATCACCACGATTGGCCCGGGCCGGGCCGCGGACGTTGCCATGCTGAGCGACACCGGAAGGCCCGCCGCCGCCACCGGCCGTTCCGCGAGCCTGCACGGGACCCCTGAAGAGGATCGGCGCATCCGGTGCCTGGGCGCTGTCGATGTCGGTGACGAACGGCAACAGTTCGTATTCAACCTTCACCAGGCGCACCGCTGCATCGGCATCTGCCTGCGTTTCGGCGGCCAGGGCACCAAGCGGTTGCCCGGCATAGCGAACGATTGGGAACTGTGTGCGGAAATCCTCCTCATCCGTTGCGGTTTTTCTCAGTTGGCGAAGAACATAAACCGCTTTCACACGCGGATGCTGCTCGGCGGCGCTAGTATCGATCGACCGCACCCGCGCGTGGGGATGGGGCGAGGTGAACATCCGCGCATCGAGCATGTTCGGCAGCTTCACGTCCGCGGTGTACTTGGCGTGGCCGGTAACCTTAAGCCGGCCATCGATGCGCGGCGCGGGTTTGCCGATCACATTCAGTTTTTCGTTGATTGGCAAAGGTGGTGGCTCATTCGTCGGCACCTCGCGCTCGATCTGCGTCAGGTCGACGCCGGGAATCCCGTAGGGATAGAATGCGGTCCGGGTGTCTGGCATCGCGAACTTCCTTCCGAGCGCTTAGGCCTGGCCATTCATCTGCTTCGCCGCCGCGAGCGTGGCGGAGAAAACCTTGGGATACGTGCCGCAGCGGCAGAGATTCCCTCGCGTTGCGTTCCTGACGGCGTCGAGCGTTGGATTCTTGTTGTGCTCCAGCAGTGCTGCGCAACTCATGATCATCCCCGGCGTGCAGAAACCGCATTGCATGGCATCGTGCTCGATGAACTGCTCCTGCACGGGATGCAATTTGTCGCCATCGGACAACCCTTCAATCGTCTTGATCTCCTTGCCGCGCGCATCGAGCGCAAGGGTCATGCAGGAGCAGACCGGCGTGCCGTCGAGCCACACGGTACAAGCCGAGCACGAGCCGCGATCACAGACGATCTTCGTGCCGGTCATGTCGAGGTTCGTGCGCAGCGCATCGGCCAGCGTTGTGCGCGGTTCGATGTCGAGCGTACGCGGCCGGCCATTGACGCGCAGCGTGATGCGCAGGGCGCCGGGACCAACCACCCGGGATTGGCTCGCCTGCTGCTGCGCCACGGCGTCCAGCGAGGCATCGGTGATCGCCGCGGTGGCGGCGGCAACGCCGGCGGACTTCAAGAATGTCCGGCGGGTCAGCGTCACGCCCGATGGATTGCCATCAGGTTTGTTCGACATAGGCACTCCCTGGCGATGCATGGACTGCTTGGAAGCGCTTCTGCGCCAGCGCAAAATCCTCCGGCGTGTCCACGTCCGCGAGGATCATAGGATCGTCCACCGGAACTTCGACGCGATTATCCGCATGGCGATCCACCAATGTCTTGAGCGTCGCAGAGGGGCCCAGCGCAGAAGATCTCCGGGACGTTGGCGCTATTGATCAGGATGGGATGTCCATGCTTCCCCTGATGGCATGGGATCACCACCGGTGCGGGCTGCGCTTCAAACGCATCGATCAGTGATTGGATCGTTTCGCGAGCGATCAGCGGCTGGTCGCCCAGCGCGATCAGGATGCCGCCAACCGTTTCTGGAACCGCGCTCAAGCCGATTTGAATCGACGAAAGCATGCCCCGTTCCGGATCGGGATTATGAACGAACTGCGCTGCGGAGCATTCCACGGCCGCGGCGACGGCATCGGCTAGGTGCCCGGTGACGACGAGAATCGGCGAGATGGTGGGAATATGCCGCACGGCTCGGACGACGTGATGGATCAGCGGTTTGTGCCCGAGGGGAAGCAGCGCCTTGGGCTGTCCCATTCGTCGAGACAGTCCCGCGGCAAGGACGACGGCGGCGATGTTGCTCGGATTACGGCCCGGCGACAAGAGCCCTCCTAGCGAAGGAATTCGAAGCTTACCCGATGCGGCGGAATGCGGCTACCGCGTTTCATGGGCTGCCCGGTAGCAAACCACAAAGCAGCCCAGCGCAAATGCCGAGAGAAAGACGAATCCAAGCGTGAAGGTGCCTGTATGCTGCCGGATCAGACCGAGCACGAGCGGCGGGAAGAATCCGCCGATGGCCCCCACGGCGCCCACCAGCCCGGTGACCGTCCCGACACGGCCTTTAAAGCGATGGGCAACGATCTTGAAGATCGCGCCGTTGCCCATGCCGATGCATATGGCGATCCCGAGCGCACCCAGCGTGAACATCACCATGCCCGGCCACGCCATGAAGAGCGCCAGGACCGCGACAGCGGGAAATGCAACCAGCAGGATCTTTCTCCCGCCGATGCGATCTGCCAGCCAGCCACCAGCCGGACGCAGGCAGGTTGCCAGCACGCCGAATCCCGCGGCACGCATCCCCGCATCCGTCTTGAGCAGGTGGAAACTCAGCGTGAGGAACTGCGGCAGATACGACCGCATCGCCAGCAGCCCGCCGAAACAGAGGAAGTAAAAGAGACTCAGAATCCATGCGGTCCGCCCCTTCAGGGGCTGGACGAAGTCCCGCAGGCCCGGCTTTTGCGCCGAGGGCCGCTCCGGCGCATTGCGGCAGAACAAAATCACGACCAGCAGGCACGCTGCGGTCAGAATTGCAAAGGCCCAGAACCCCCAGGCATATCCGAATCGCCTGGCCAGGCGCGGCGCTTCGAACAACGTGAGCGAGGCCCCGATGTTTCCGATGCCCAGGATGCCCAGGGCGGTCCCCTGCCTGTGGCTGGGATACCAGTTGCTGACAAAAGACACGCCCACCGAGAACACCGCCAGCGGCAGGCCGATCATCAGTGAGCCGAAGATCACCTGCCAGAAGGAATTGGCAAAGGGCATCAAAACCGTGGGGATCAGGGCAAAGCCCAGAATTCCGATGAAGACCGCGCCCCCGCCCACACGATCGGCGAGGATGCCAAAGGGAATTCGTCCGATGCTGCCCAGGAGCATCGGCAGGCCCAGCACGACACCCACCTGCCAGTCGGCCAGTTGCAGCCGCCCCGCCATGCTGGGCATCATGGCGGGAATACATGCCACCACCGCAAAACAGGTGATAAAGCAGGCGATCGCGATCAGCAACTGCAACAAATTGCCGGGAAGCTCCGCCGCAGCGTGCGTGTGAGGGGCTTGAATGGTCGGGACAGACGGCTCCATCACGGCGGTCATGGGCGATGCACCACGGGAAGAACGGCAACACTGTTGCGAAAACGATTGCCCTGGATTGGCAAAAATAAAGACGCGCTTGCCCGCGGTGCGGCTCATAGCGCCCCCGTGGCCGACCGCATGGCTTCAAGCTGGATAGCGCGTGGAAAGAGGATCTCCTGCTCCTTATGAATGTGAACCCGGAGGTCCGCCCGAAACTCGTTCAGCAAGGGGATGAGTTCGTGGCATATTTCACAGGGACCGGCCGGCGACAGTTGCTGTCGCAGCAGATCGTTCATCTGCAACAACGCTTCGCCCAGCCGCGCTTGCCCGGACTCGGCAAAGCGAATCCGGCTTTGGACCATGCCGGTGTGGCAGCGCGAAAGCACCGTCTGCAATTCCAGCCGACGGAGCATGGGGAAGAGAACCATTTCCTCCTGCTGGAGCTGCACGTCAAAATCGCCTGCGCATTGCAGAAACAGCCGGCGGAGTTCGAGCAGTCGCGGCTCCGGGTCGTACGCCGGATCGGTGATCTGTTCGATGATCGCGGCCATCTTCAAGAGGTGCCGGCGGACGAAAACGTGGTGCGTCTGAATGATCTGCTCGATCAGGCTGTCCAGGGGCAAAGGCGTGTCGGTCGCGGACTCGGGAACGATGGCGGCGGCGCGACCCATGCGTTGGATGATCGATTTCCCTTTTGCCGAGAGATTGTCGGGATCGCTGCCTTGCATTTGAGCTATACGATATTCACGCCATCAAAGGATATCAAGATCCTTTATTGTGCCGCCGGCGTCGTGCCGGCATGCATGTTTTTGGGCGGTTTCCCGTTGCCGCTGGGCACGAATTTCTGTCGTACGGTCAGCACCGGGCAAGGCGCCTGGCGCACGACGGCCTCCGCGGTCGAGCCAATCAAAAGATGGGAAAGCCGGCTGCGCCCATGGGTCCCCAGGATGATCAGCTGCGGCTCCACTCCTGGGCAACCGCGATAATCTCATCGGCGGGCTTGCCCTCGCGAAGCACGGCTTCGACCGTGCGGCCATGGGCGAATTTCTTTGCAAAGCGATCGAGAACCGCCTGGCCCTCGCGTCGCAATTCGCCCAGCAGCGCTGTAGCCGGGACATCGAAATCTCCCACAAACGCGTTGGTGCGGTTCACCACATGCAGAAGCTGCACGTGCGCTGCGTGGTTGTCGGCCAGGGCACACCCCAGATCCACCGCCCAGCACGCCGGTTCGGAGTCATTCACCGCGATCAGAATTCGTTTGAAGACCATCGTGCGCGCTCCTCGCTCCGGTTGCGAAACCCGGAGGCGGCACTGCCACATCTCCAGTTAAGTTTCGGGCTGCCCCGGGAACGCCGCTATTGGGACGGGGATGAATTTGGCGTAATGCGCCTGAGTATGGACGTAAGGGTTTGTCCTACTGACACGATGCCAGTGATACTCCGCAGCGATGGGGCGCGGTCTGAGGAAGGCCCCTGCGGGTGTCCGTGGAAGGGCCGGTTGTGAGGCTGGGGCTGAGGATTGGTAAGGACGGGTGAGCGGCGGAGCTGACGCGGCCGGAAAGGTCGGAGCGGTGCTCTTGAGCCTTGGGTCTGATGGCGGCGCCTGCGAGCCTTTTGTCGATCCTTGCTCGGACGAGGGGCGATGGGCGGCCTTTGGGTGCACGACTTTTGCACGGTGCAACTACGGGGAGGGTACGGTGTGACTCGGTTGTTTTGCACAAACGGATCTCCATAGGTCGTATGGGTGCTCTTAGGCCGTTTCTTGGAGGATTTGCGGGGGATGGGGGTTTCCACCGCGATCTCGGCACCTCCACTTCACGCGGGACTGCGGTTCCCATTGATCCATAAGGTGCTCGTTCCGGAGCCCGCAAGGGCCATTTCCAGGGGGAGCCTGCGTGCTGGCGGGAGCGGTGGAACCGGCCGGCGTCGCAGGGCCAGGGGGCGTGGTTCTGCTGGTTGATAAGCAAGCAAGCACAGGTACGGTCAGTGCGGCTCTTCCAGCGAGTGCTGAATGGCGATGCGGAGCAACTGGGCGCTGGTCTTAACCTTCAGCTTCTCCTTGATGTGGGCACGGTGGGCTTCCACGGTCTTAACCGAGACGTGAAGCGTTTCGGCGATCTGGCGAACGCCAATGCCCTGGCCCAGGAGTTGGAAGATCTCCAGCTCGCGATCGGTCAGGAGATCGCGGGGGACGAGCCCGTCTTGGGGGCACGGCCGGCGACGCGGTTGAGGATGGCTGCCGAGACTCGCTCGCTCAGATAAATCTGCCCGGAGAGCACCTGTCGAATGGCGGCAATCACCTTGCGGGTGGCCTCCTGCTTGGTGATGTAGCCGCGGGCACCGGCACAGCGCCCGCTCGGCATAAAGCGACTCATCGTGCATCGAGAGCACAAGCACGGGCAGCTCGGGCCAGCGGATGCGGATGTCCTTGATCAATTCGATGCCGTAGGTGTCTTTCAGTGTGATATCGACGATGGCGACGTCGGGGGCCAGTTGCTCGATCGCCTCCAGCGCTCATGCGCATCTTCGGCTTCGCCGCAGACGATCAGGTCAGGTTCCTGATTGAGCAATTCAGAGAGGCGCTCCCGAACGATCGGGTGATCATCAACGATGATGACCTTGTGCTTCGGCGGCTGAGCCTTGGCCGGCGGGGCTTGGGTGCGGGTTGGTCGGGCGGACTTGGGCATATCAATCAAGCGCGGATTGCCTGGGAAACAGCGGGCATCGAGCAGGTTACCAGTGTCCCGCGGCGCGGCGCGGCACGGACGACGCACGTTCCGCCGATCATTTTGGCGCGGTACTGCATGATGTACAAGCCCATGCCGCGGCCCCGCCGGGAGCGGTCGGGGAGGCCGGCGCCGTCATCACGGACGGTCAGGACGATGTTGCCACCGGACTGCGAGAGGGACAGGTCGATGCGCTTGGCTTTCCCATGACGAATTGCATTGCTGACCGCTTCCTGGGCGATTCGATAGAGATGAATGGCCGCGGTGTTGTCGTGGAGGAGCACATGGTCGTCACCCTCGAATCTGCATCGGACGCGGTAGATCTCGCTGGTATTGGCCGCCAGTTCGCGGAGGGCTTCGGCTAAGCCTTCGGCTTCGAGACGGACAGGGCAAAGCCCCCGCGCGAGGCCGCGCGCCTGGGTAATTGCCTGATCGACCAGATCTGCAATCTGCTCGATCGAGCCGTTGAGTTTCGCGAATTTGGTGGAATGCGAGGCGCCGGCGCGACTGAGGGAAGCGAGAGCGAAGGCAATGCCGGTAAGCTGCTGACAAAGGCCATCGTGCAGATCCTGGCCGATGCGAAGTTGCTCAGCGTGAGAAATCTCCAGGATCTCGCGCTCAAGCCGCCGGCGCTCGGTGACGTCGCGAACCAGGCCTGTGAAGAAGCGCTGTGAACCGAGGCGGACTTCGGAGACGGCCAGCTCCATCGGGAATGTGCTGCCGTCCTTACGCAAGCCGGTAACTTCACGGCCAATCCCGATGATCTTGGCGCGGCCGGTGCGAAGGTAATTTGCAAGGTAGGCATCATGCTCGGAGCGGTATGGCTCGGGCATGAGCATGCGAACGTTTCGACCCAGAATCTCGCGCGCGGCATAGCCGAACAACTGCTCTGCAGCCGGATTGACGGATTCAATAATCCCCTTGGCGTCGATGGTAATGATACCGTCCACTGCCGTCTCGAGGATCGCCCGCAGACGCTGCTCGTTGCTTTGCAGAGCCTGCTCGATGCGGCGGCGGCCTTCGAGGCCGGCCTTCAACTGCGCGCTGGTGTCGGCAAGCTGAGCCGTCCGCTCGTGCACCCGCAGTTCAAGCTCATCCCGCGTCTGAACGAGCGCCCGCTCAATGCGCTTGCGCTCGCTGATTTCCCGCCCTTCCGCGAGGATCATCTGCACCTTGCCCCCGGAATCCTTCACGGGACTGACGGCGAAATCGAACGTTGCCAGTTCCCCTTCGGAATTAAGCAGTTCTAGCTCATATCGGACGATTTTGCCTCCCGCGCATCGACTTAGTGCCTGTTTCAGATCGCGCTGCGCTTGAAATGAGATGTCCCACCAGGGGGTGTTCCAAAGCTTCCTGCCGAGGACATTTTTCGGCCTAACGTGACGAAACTCCAGCGCCGCGAGGTTGGCTTCCAAAACCGTCCCATCCGGCGAGAGGAAAACCACGAACTGAAGGGTCTGATCGAACAGGGCGCGCAATTGGTGATCACTGTCGTGCGAGCCTTTGCACTTGGCCGGCGGACGCTTCATCGCGATGAATTCTATAGGGGAAAGTCCTATGAGACTAATCCGTCTGTTTAACCCAAATTCATCGGCTGCCCGATTGTGGCGCCGGCTTGACGGATCGAAAAATTACACAGTGCTTTCTTGCAAGGAACGCGACCCAATGGCATCAAGACCTATCACGTGCATCGACGGAAACGAGGCGGCGGCATCGGTCGCCTATCGACTGAGTGAAGTCATCGCGATTTATCCCATCACCCCCTCGTCGCCCATGGGCGAGTACTCCGACGAGTGGACGATGCTGGGGTGGAAGAACATCTGGGGAACCGTCCCTCAGGTAACGGAAATGCAGTCTGAAGGCGGTGCCGCCGGCGCCGTGCACGGTGCGCTTCAGGCGGGTGCAATTGCGACGACGTTTACCGCGTCGCAGGGCCTGCTGCTGATGATCCCAAACATGTACAAGATCGCCGGCGAACTGACGCCGTTCTGCATGCACGTGTCGGCACGAACCGTGGCGACGCACGCCCTCTCGATCTTCGGCGACCACTCCGACGTGATGGCGGTCCGCCAGACCGGCTTTGGCCTTCTCTGCTCTAACAACGTCCAGGAAGCCCACGACCTCGCAGCCATCGCCACGGCCGCAAGCCTGAAGAGCCGTGTACCGTTCCTGCACTTCTTCGATGGATTCCGCACCAGCCACGAAGTTGCCCGTGTTGAAAAGCTCACAGATGACGACCTGCGTGCGATGATTGATGATCAATGGGTCAAGGCCCACCGCGAGCGGGCGCTCACGCCCGACCGACCCGTGCTTCGCGGCACTGCACAAAACCCGGACGTCTTCTTCCAGGCGCGCGAAGGATGCAACCGCTTCTACGACGCCTGCCCCGAAGCCGTCCGCCAAGCCATGGTGAAGTTCGAGCAGATCACCGGCCGCCAATATGGCCTGTTCGATTACGTCGGCGCACACGACGCCGACCGCGCGATCGTAATCATGGGTTCCGGGGCGGATGTGGTCGAAGAGACGGTGCGCTATCTCAACGCCCACGGCGAAAAAGTCGGCGTCATCAAGGTGCGGTTGTACCGGCCTTTCAACATCGCCGCCTTCGTCGGCGCACTGCCGGAAAGCGTAAAGAAGATCGCGGTCCTCGATCGCACCAAGGAACCAGGCGCCATCGGCGATCCGCTCTATCTGGACGTCGTCGCGGCCCTTCACCGCGCCAAACGCCCGGTCGAGGCGATCGGCGGCGGACGCTACGGGCTGGGCTCCAAGGAGTTCAATCCCGCGATGGCCAAAGCCGTCTTCGACGATCTGGCCAAGCCGACGCCGCAGGTGCACTTCACCGTCGGCATCGTCGATGACGTGACGCACCTCTCGCTGCCGGTGGACGAGAGCTTCGACATCGAGCCGGATGACGTCACCCGCGCCGTCTTCTTCGGCCTGGGCGCCGACGGCACAGTCGGGGCCAATAAGAATTCCATCAAGATCATAGGGGAAGAACGGAATCTCGAGGCTCAGGGGTATTTCGTTTACGACTCGAAGAAATCCGGTGCAATGACGATTTCGCACCTGCGCTTTGGGCCAAGGCCGATCCGCTCGCCTTACCTGATCACCAAGGCGAACTTCGTCGCATGTCATCAATTCACGTTCCTCGAGAAGTACGACATGCTCAGCTACGCCGCCCGCAAGGCGACGTTCCTGCTCAATTCGCCGTACGGACCAGACGACATCTGGGACCACATTCCGCGCGAAGTCCAGCAGCAGATCATCGAGAAGGAACTGCGAGTTTTATGTGATCGACGCTTCGCACGTCGCCCGTCAGGCCGGCATGGGCACGCGCATCAACACCATCATGCAGACCTGCTTCTTCGCCATCTCCGGCGTGCTTCCGCGCGAGCAGGCGATCGAGGCGATCAAGCATTCAATCGAGAAGACCTATTCCCGCAAGGGTCCGGAAGTTGTCAAGAGGAACTTCGCCGCCGTGGATGCGGCGCTGGACAATATGTTTGCGGTGACGATCGGTGCGACGGCGTCCAGTCAAATCAAGATGCCACCGATCGTTGCGGATGAAGCACCTGATTTTGTCAAGAAGGTGACGGCGGTGATGCTCGCCGGCAAGGGCGACCTGCTGCCGGTTAGCGCATTTCCCGTTGATGGCACGTGGCCCACAGCAACGAGCCAATGGGAAAAGCGCTCATCGCGCTCGATATCCCGGTCTGGGAGCCGGAGATCTGTATCCAGTGCAACAAGTGTGCGATGGTCTGCCCGCACGCGGCAATCCGGGCTGCGGTTTATGATCCGAAGTATCTATCAAGCCCCCAAAGACCTTCAAGAGCGTGGACTACAAGGGCGCCGACTTGAAGGGCAACAAGTACAGCCTTCAGGTTGCGCCTGAAGACTGCACGGGCTGCAACCTGTGCGTGGCAGTCTGTCCCGCCAAGGACAAAACCAACCCGCGCCGCAAAGCGATCAACATGGCGCCGCAGCCACCGCTTCGCGCCAGGAGCACGAGAACTTCGCCTTCTTTGAGACATTGCCCGAGCCGGACCGCAAGACGATCCGCCTGGACGTCAAGGGCTCACAATTCTTGAAGCCCCTGTTCGAGTTCTCCGGCGCCTGCTCGGGTTGCGGCGAAACGCCCTATATCAAGCTGATGACCCAGCTCTTCGGCGACCGCGCTCATCGCCAACGCTACCGGCTGTTCGTCGATCTACGGTGGCAACCTGCCTACCACACCCTATTGCATCGACAAGGCCGGCCGCGGACCGACCTGGTCCAACTCGTTGTTCGAAGACAACGCCGAGTTCGCTATGGGCATGCGTCTGGCGATTGACAAGCAGATGGAATACGCGACGGAATTGGTGAGGCAACTCAGCGGCGACCTTCGCGACAACCTCGCCGGCGAGATCCTTGGCGCCGATCAGTCTAACTACGCCTCCGTCAACGCTCAGCGCGAACGGATCAAGGCGCTGCGGCAGAAATTGACCACCATTGCCAAACCCAAAGCGCAGGCGCTCGAACTCATTGCCGATTACCTCGTTCGCAAGAACGTCTGGTCCATCGGTGGGGATGGATGGGCGTACGACATCGGCTTCGGCGGTCTGGATCACGTCCTAGCAAGTCGGCGCGATGTGAACCTCCTCGTGCTGGATACAGAGGTTTACTCCAACACCGGCGGGCAGTCTTCCAAGGCGACGCCCATGGGCGGTGCCGCAAAGTTCGCCGCCGCCGGCAAGGCGTCGTTCAAGAAGGACCTTGGCCGTATCGCCATGAGCTACGGCAACGTGTACGTGGCGCGGGTTGCCTTTGGTGCCAAGGACACGCAGACCGTCAAAGCGTTCCTCGAAGCCGAGAGTTATCCCGGCGTCTCGCTGATCATTGCTTACGCTCACTGCATCGCCCATGGCTTCGACCTGGCCCACGGAGCCGAGCAGCAGAAGCTGGCGGTCGATTCCGGGTACTGGCCTCTCTATCGGTTCGACCCGCGCCTCGTCGATGCCGGCAAGAACCCGCTGCAACTGGACAGTACGCCGCCGAAGATCGGCATCGACCAGTTCATGCACAACGAGACGCGCTTCCGCATTGTTCAGCAGCAGAACGCCGAGCGCTATCGCGACCTGCTCAAGCTGGCCCAATCCAACGTCCGCAGCCGGTTTTCGGATCTGGAAGAGTTGTCGAAGATTTCCGTGGCGCCCGCTGCTTCGAGTGCCGGAAGTGAAAACGGGAACGGTCAATAAGGACTGGATGAGGAAACATCATGAACCTCGCAACAACGTATCTTGGACTCAAGCTGCCGCATCCGCTGATGCCCGGTTCGTCGCCGCTGGTGGACGACATGGATATGGTCAAGCGCCTGGAAGACGCCGGCGCTGCTGCCATTGTCATGCACTCGCTGTTCGAAGAGCAGATCCAAGGTGAGCAATTGGCCAGCATCTACCACATGGAGATGTACGCCGACGCCTACCAGGAAGCGCTCAGCTACTTCCCGCGTGCCAGCGAATTCCGCCTGGGGCCTGAGCAGTACCTCGACCAGATCCGCCGGATCAAGCAAGCGGTCGATGTGCCCGTGATTGCATCGCTCAACGGCACCAGCCGCACGGGCTGGCTGGAGTATGCAAGCCTGATCCAGCAGGCCGGCGCCGATGCGCTGGAGTTGAACGTTTACCACATCGTTACCGACCCGCACGAAAACGGCCAACTTGTCGAGAAGCGCGTGCTCGAAATCACCAGCGCGATCAAGGAAGCAGTGTCGATCCCGGTGGCGGTGAAGCTCTCACCGCAGTTCAGCTCCCTCCCGAATCTCACATTCGAGTTGGAAGACGCGGCGCCAACGGATTCGTTTTGTTCAACCGTTTCTACCAGCCCGACATTGACCTGGAGACGATGGAAGTCGTCCCCCGTCTGCGATTCAGCGAGCCGACCGAGTTGCTGCTCCGTCTGCGCTGGCTGGCAATTCTCGCCGGTCAGGGCCGTGCATCCCTCGCATGTAGCGGTGGCGTCCACAGTGCCCAGGATGCCATCAAAGCGATTCTCGCCGGTGCCAGCACCGTACAGCTCGTTTCCGCCCTGCTTCAGCACGGCCCCGAGCATCTTGCGACTGTTCGCCTGGAGATGGCGCGGTGGATAGAGGAAAACGAGTACGAATCGATCAGCCAGATGCGCAGGCTCGATGAGCTTGTCTCGCTGCCCGGACCCAAGGGCATTCGAACGCGGGAATTACATGCGGATCCTGCAGAGTTGGCGTAGCGAAAGCCCGGCGTAATGAGCCGGCTTCACCGAAAGGAGGTCACGATGCAACAGGCGTTGAACTACGACCCTTTCCAGCGGTCGATCCGCATGCGGGTGTGTACAAAGTGCTATCAGCGCCCTGCGGGAAGTGAGCGCGAATCGCCCGATGTCCCGCGGTCATGTGAGCAGGGATGCCCGATCTTCATGCACCTGCCACGGCTGGTCGGGATCGCCAAGGGCAACAACGAAAGCGACCTCGATGCTTACGAGCACGAGATGCGTGAGCACATTTGCAGCACCTGCGAGTTCAGCGCCGGAGCTGGCGAGCTTTGCCCCGAGAATCTGGCGCGAACGTGCCCTTTACGCCGATATCTTGCAGATGTAGTGCAGGCGATCGAATCGGTGGATCAGCTCCATCGCTCGGTCGATTGAGGCGGATGGTTTTTGTCGCCGTAAAGACCCGGCGGCGGCTGACAGACGCAAGAGCCGGATCCTGTTCATCACTGGAGGATGTCATGACGCTGGTTCAATTTCCGGTTTCGATCGGCGCAGAACCGTTCTGGGAATACAATCGATACGTCCGTCCGGTGGTGACCCGGCGGCATGGTGGGCTGGCCTTGGAGGTCAACCTGACCCCGGGCGGCGCCTGCAATCTCAATTGCCTGTATTGTTCGGTTCATCGAAACAACGGAAACGCGCTCGTTGCGGTTGAACTGGACCTCCTGGCGGAGGAGCTGGACCCGCTCGTCGCCGCTTGTGCCAGTGGAGACATCTTCGGCTACATCCCGTTCAAGGACACGCCCGACCATTTACGCAACTTCGAGCACCTGGCATTCTCCGGCACCGGTGAGCCGACGGCATCGCCCTTCTTTGCCGAGGCCGCAACGATCATCAGCAGCACGCTTGCCAGCCACGGCCTTTTCGACCATCCGGTCGTTGTCCAGACCAATGCATCACTCCTGCATCGCCGGGTGATTGCCAATGCCCTGCGCGAGCTGGAGCGGCACGACTCCGAGATCTGGTGCAAGCTCGACGCCGGCAGTGAACAGCTCTTCAACCGGATCGTCCGCACGCCGGTGCCGATGGCACGCGTGTTGACCAATATTGCCCAGGCTGGTCGCCGGCGGCCCGTAGTCATCGAGTCAATGTTCGTCGCCCTTCGTGGCCATGGCCTGGACGAAGAAGAGATCCAGCAATACCTGGAGCGACTGAACGACCTGGTCATGGTTGGCTGCCACATCCGGGCCGTTCACGTCTCCACTATTTCGCGTCCTGCCGTCGAGCATGGCGTCGCCCCGCTTTCCGAAGAGACCGTCGATCGCATCGCCGGGCGGATCTGCGGCGCCGGCTTTGAGGTGGCCGCGTACTACGAGAGCGATTGATTCGGCGGCAGTTGCTTCGCGAGTCGAAATCCCCAAAATTGTCGGCCAGTCATGGCTGACGTTGACCCCCAGATTCTTGAACGCCTCAAGTTGATTCTTCGCCGCGACCTGAAGCTTGGCCCGCAGGCCGAGATCGCCGACGACATGTCCTTCTTCGGAGCGGATATCGATCTCGATTCCCTCGACATGCTGCTCCTGGTTACCAGCGTCGAGAAGGAGTTCGGCGTCAAGATTCCCAACGAAGCCGTGGGACGAACGGTCTTTGAAAACGTGGGAACGCTGGCGAAATACGTGCAAGGCCAGGGCGGAAGTCCCAAAGTGGCGGCGACGACCACCGCTGCAACGGCCGAAGCGCCAGCCGATCCGCTTGCACGTCTGCCCCACAAGGAGCCGTTCCGGTTTATCTCGCGAATCACCGCATGCAAAGCCAAAGAAATGGCCGAAGGCGTCTGGTCGGTCGGTGGTAGCGAGGCGTTCTTCGCCGGGCACTTTCCCGGCAACCCGCTCGTTCCTGGAGTTCTGATCGCCGAGGCTCTGGCACAGCTTTCCGGAATCGCCGGCTCCGGGCCGGATGTGCCTGATGCGGGAAAGCTGGCGCAGGTGGATGTGCGATTTGAACTGGCCGTCGCGCCGCCTGTGGCAATCATCTTGAAAGCGAAGCTTGTTCGCTCGATGCCGCCGCTTCAGCACTTTGAGGTATCGGCTTTCAAAGGCGATCAACTCGTCGCGCGCGGGACCATCGTTCTCACTCGCTCTTAATCCTTTTCGTGACACAGATGAAACGCGGTAGCTCCGTAGTGCTGACGATTCTTGTAATGTGCTGCCGTGCGACTCGCCGCCGCCACCACCGAGCCGACGACCGCGCCGGCACTTGGCAGCGCATGGTCGAGATCAACCAGCGTTCCATGGCGATTCAGAGCTTGTCGGCCAATTTCGAACAGCAGAAGTTCACGGCAATGCTCAAGCACCCCTTGGTCTCCAAAGGTCAGGTGCGCGTTTCAGGCTCGGCCATGCGTTGGGACACAGCCAGCCCGGAACCGACGATCATGCTGATCGACCAAAAGCAGGTCGAGCTGTTCTACCCGAAGCAGAAGACGCTCGAGGTCTATCCCATCGACCAGAAGCTCGCCTCGCTGGCCGCCAGCCCTCTGCCGAGGCTGGATGTGCTCAAACAGTATTTCTCATTCCGGGAAATTCCGGTAGCCGACCTGGTCAAGGACATCCCGCAGTCGGGGCATCTCGCGCTGGCGATGGCGCCGATCGATCCGGCCTTGCGCGAACATGTGGATGAAGTCCGCGTCCTCCTCGACGCCAATCGCGGTATCATGCTCCGCGCCGAGATGGTCGATCCCGACGGCGACCGAACGGTCGTCTCTTTCTCAGACATTTCGATCCGCACAGAGCCGGCAGGCTCGCTGCGCATCGATCTCCCCCCGGACGCCAAGGTGGTGCATCCACTCGAGATGATCCAGGGCGATTCCAGCGGCCAGGAACAAAGCCAGTGAAAAACGTTGCCATCGTACGATCGTCCGCAACGTCTGTTGGAGCCCCGCCTTACTTTAAGACCGGCATCATCCGCCGATGGGCGGCGGCGTTCTGGCTGTGGCTGCTCTTCTTCTGCGTGCCGCGCTGCTCGTGGTTTGTGCGCTGGAGCCGGCCGTTTTTCCTCTGGTGGGCGACGCGCCACTCCCGCCATATCCAGCACGTCACGATGGCCAACGCCCGGCGGATCTATGGGCCGGACATCTCCGACCAGCAGTGCCGCGACTTTGCCTGGCGCATGACCGGGAGCTTCTACAGCTTCATCGCAGACGTGGGCCGCGCCGCGCGATTGACGCCGCAAGAGATGCGCGACCGGGTCTCATCCGTCGACGGTCGGGATCGCTACCTTGCTACTCGCGCGCTTAAGCGGGGCGCGATCATCGTCACAGCCCACATGGGATCGTTCGAAGTGGGCTTGGCTGCGCTGCGCGACCTGGAGCCAAGAGTCCATGTGGTGTTTCGCCGCGATTTCGCCGACCGCTTCGACACGATTCGCCAGATCGTCCGCCAGCGCCTCGGCATCATCGAGCATCCGGTCGATGAGGGATTGGACCTCTGGATCCGACTGCGTGATGCGCTGCTCACCGATGAGGTCGTAGTCATCCAGGGCGACCGTGTCATGCCGGGACAAAAGGGCCAGCGCGTGCCCTTTCTCGGGAACCACATCCTGCTTCCTACGGGCCCAATCAAACTCGCACAGGCGAGCGGCGCACCAGTCATCCCGATTTTTTCCCTTCGCCGTCCCGACGGAAAGGTCGACATCATCATCGAAGATGCCATCGATCCGGTCTCTGACAACGGCGACCCCATGCTGCGACTGGCGAAGGTCCTTGAGAGGCAGGTCGCGGCCCATGCTGACCAATGGCTGGTATTTCAACCGGCGTTTTGTGAAGATTCTGCCGGGATCGAGGATGCAGCCGCATGAATGATGCTGTGGTCATCACGGGTGCGGGCCTGGTGACGCCGTTGGGGCTCACGCGCGACCAGACTTGGCGTGCCATCCAGGCAAAGCACTGCGGCATCGGCCCACTGTGCGCGCTGGAGCAGCCGGAACCCGTTTTCAAAGGCGGCGGCCAAGCCCCCGATCTTCCGACCGATTTTGCGCCTGGGGAGCCCCGCGAGGTACGCTACCTCCGCTGGGCGCTGAAAGAGGCGCTCGATGAAGCGGGTGCACTCGACAAGCTTCCCTACCCGCCCCACCGCTGCGGCTTCATGCTCGGCACGACCCTCCACGGCATGCGAGCAGCGGGTGATTTCCTTCGCAGTGGCAGCCATGCGCCGCTCAAGGGTTTCCTGGCCGGCAGCACATTGCGATCGGCCACCCGTGGACTGCCGTTCACCGGGCCGGCCGCGACAACCTGCTCGGCCTGCTCGTCTAGCCTGGGCTCGATCGCGTTGGCGGTGACACTCCTCAACTCGGGCCAGCTCGATCTCGTCGTCACCGGCGGCTACGACACGATCAGTGAGTACGCCTACGCCGGATTCAATTCCCTGCGTCTGGTCGCCGGCGGACCCCTTCGACCCTTCGCCCGTGATCGCGAAGGGATGAAGCTCGCCGAAGGCTACGGCATCGTCGTGCTCGAGCGCGCCAGCGGCGCCGCCGCACGAAGGGCCCCGATCGTCGCCACGATCCGCGGCTGCGGCGAATCTGCTGACGCCCATCACCTGACCCAGCCGCATCCCGAGGGCGAAGGCGCTGCCCGAGCGATTGCCGCGGCGCTGGCAGACGCGCAACTCACGCCCAACCAAATCGATCTCGTCGCAGCCCACGCAACCGGTACGCCCGACAACGACGCCGGCGAATATGCCGCCTTGAATCGGACGATGGACGAGCAGCTTCCCCGCATTCCCGTCGTCGGCTTCAAGAGCCATCTCGGCCACACGCTCGGCGGCGCCGGCGCCTGCGAGCTGATCCTCTCCGCCATGGCTTTGCGGGATCAGGTCGTCCCCGGATGCGCCAACGCAACCACCGATCAGTCAGACTTTGCAGGGATGAATCTCTCGACGGAAACACGTGGGGCGACCATTCGCGCAACCCTCAACACATCGCTCGGCTTCGGCGGTGCCAATACCTGCATCGTCCTCACGCCCGCTCCGAAGACGACCCCGCAAGCCGATCAGGCGCCTCTGCGAGATGTTTTCATTACCGGCATCGGCGTCGTCCTTCCCGGTGTTCTCTCGCCCGAACAATTGGCCGTCCAGATCGATCGGGTGAATTCCGGCGGCTTGACGAAAGACATTGGCGCGATCGCTGAATCCGACTACCTCCACCTGCTCAATGCCCGTCGCGTCCGGCGGATGAGCGAGTACGTCAAGCTAACCCTCGCAGCCACCGCGCTGGCGTTCTCCGATGCGAGCATCACCGATATTCCCGCATTCGCCGAGCAATGCTCGGTGATCCTGGGCTCCATGCACGGCTCGACCAGCTACTCGACGAGCTACTATCGCGAGATTGTGCAGCAGGGAATCGCAGCCGCCAACCCGATGCTCTTTGCCGAAGGCGTCCCCAACGCCGCCGCGGCGCATCTGAGCCTCATGCTTTCGCTCAAAGGCGCCTGCCAGACCGTCATCGGTTCGCGCACCGCGGGGCTCGATGCACTGCGCCTGGCATCGTTACGCATCGCCACCGGCCAGTGGGATCGCGCCATCATCGGCGCCGCCGAGGAATACGACGACGTGATCAACGCCTGCTATCGGCACTGCGATCTCTACGCCCATGGATCCGAATCCACACCCTTCGGCGATGAGACCGGTTTCTTCACGCAGGCCGGCGCGGTGACCTTCATCCTCGAATCCCGCCAGTCGATGGAGCAACGTAACGCACGGCCGAGGGGAACAATCGTGCGCAGCGCCTCGGGCCGCGCCGTAGATGGTCACCCCGTTGCCGCGATCGCTCAGGTCTTGGCCGATCTGAAACTTCCCCGCCAGATCATCTCCTCCGCCAATGGCACCTGGATCGACCGCGCGGAACTGGCGGCCATTCAAAAGACCGAACGGCCCGCGACGCTCTCAACCATCTACGGCCACGTGGCCGAAGTTTTTAGCGTGATGCCACTGGTTGCGATCGCCGCCGCGCTTTCGACCGACAGACTTCCACGATTGCTGGGCAAAATCGACTCGCCGCTGCTTTCGGCAAGTGCGGGGGAACCATTGGATTCAACCTTTGCGGCACTCTGCACCGATTACACCGGTGTTGTTTCGGGCGTAACCCTTTCGCCGATCACGCGTTAAATACTTGCATCCGACATGGGTAAAAGTACAGTTCACCTTCGTTCCGCCAGGGCTGTCAGCCGCGTTGCGATGAAAGCGCTCGACCAAGCACAATCGACTGTCGTTCGTTTCCTCAGCGATGAGCAGGCGCTGCTGCCGCCGCCATGGGTCGGAGACGTTTCGAATTCGGCCCGGCCACGGCGGTTGAGTCAGCGCCTCCGGTGTCGATTGCACGAATGGACGGCACGTCACTCATCACCGTCCGCGTTCCCGCCGCAATCCAACTTGACAGCAACGCGTTTGAGCAAGCGGCCACCGGCGCGTACAGCGCTGTTCACCGGCATCTGGGCGGGCTGCATCCCATTCGCTTCTGGAACCACATTCCGGCGATCCATGCGGTGATGGATGCGGAGCGCGATCGGTATATGGTTTTCAACGCCGGCCGGTTTCGCGCTTTCGAGAACTGGTATGGCTCATCGGATGCATTCGCCAAAGAAGTTGCGACCGCTTCGGGCGTCGGCCACGGCGGCGATGACCTTGTGATCCACTGCCTGGCAGTTCGGGAACTGAGCGAGGCCGTCGAAAATCCACGACAGATTGCCTCCTACCGCTACTCGCGCCGCTACGGGCCGCTGCCCCCCTGCTTCGCCCGCGCGACCACGATCCGATCGCCCAGGGATGATGGGCGCCTGCTGCTGGTCGGGGGAACGGCCAGCATTCGTGGGGAAGATTCCGTGCATCTGGGCGAACTCGACCGCCAACTGGCTGAGACGTTCGAAAACCTGGCCGCTTTGGTCTGTGCTACAGACCGGAATGTCGTGCGCGAACAAGCGTTGTCAAATTACCCCCATCTGCGCGTTTATTACCGCCGCGAGCAGGACGCGGCGGCAATCCAGGACGCCATCGCCCAGACCTTCGACTCCCTGGTGCGCGCCGAGTTGGTCCAGGCGGAACTCTGCCGGCAGGAACTGCTCGTCGAAATCGAGGGCCTTGCCCGGTTGTAAACAGCGGCCGATCTCTGCGTTCTTTGCCGTCACCGAGCGGCCCCCCTTCCATCGCCGGCAGAGTGGCTTACCGCATCACCCAGTCATGCGACGTTTCTCTCACCTGAGATCCCAGTGACGTTTGCGCATCCCCCTCGGTCGCGTAATGGATCTCCAGCGTTTTGCGCAGGATCACCGGCTTGCCATCCGGCCCCTTCACCGTTGCCGTTTCCCCGCTCAGGCCGGAAATGTAAACCGTAAAGTGGCCCATCTGCGGGGTCGGCTCGGCCAGATTGCCACTCCGTCTTTCGCTTCATCCTGCCCCAGCCGCAGTTCCCCGCCGATCATGGCGGCGTTCACCATCAGGTCGTTCCCCTCATCCTTCCTAATCGTATCGAACACCGTCTTGGGAATGTCGTTGTCCGACCGGATCACCGTGCCGTCCTGCATCACCATCTCGAACAGCGGCAGGAACAACTGCTCCTGCTTCGTGTTGTTCGTGACCGTATAGGTCAGGTACCAGTAGGCATGCGGCACCGTATCGGCATCCGTCTCGACCACGATCCGCTTCGGCTTCGAATGCTCGAAGGTCAGTTCCCAGGTCTTGGGATACGGGCTTGGCTTGGGATATCCCTCGCCCCGGGCGTTGCCGGCCACGCCAAACAGTCCTAACAGCAGAAGACCGACCAGAAACCGTGGGGTGTGCTGCATAGGTGTGGATCTCCGTCAAAAGCCGATCAGATCGCCCCCACCGGGCCAACCGCGCAAAACCGGCTCAAATTCTATGCCCGGAAGCAGGCCAACCTGTTCTGGGGCAACGAATTACATTGCCCATCCGGCCTCATAGGGTATTGTTACCTTGAGCGCAAACGGTGTCAAATCTAACCCGAAAACGCGACTTCTTCGATTCCGGCGACGGGCCGGCAATCGTCATTCGCAAGGCCGAGCGCAACGAGGTCCATGCCGCTCTGCGCGTCATCCTCGGCTCCTCCTCGCAGCTCGCCTCCGACGCTCAGGTCGTCGATTTCTTGCGTTTCGCCATGTATCGCGGGATCAACCTCTCCGATATCTGGCTGGCTGACCGCCGCGGCACCATCGCCTGGGCCGTGCTGCCCGTCGTCTCCCCGGGGCGGACGATGGTCCTCTTGTCCCCGCCGCATGTTGCGCCAACTCTTCAGGAAACCATCGCGCCTCAACTCATTTCGCACGTGCTCGACGATCTGGGTGCCCGTGGCGTTCACCTGGCGCAAGCCCTGATCGATCCGGGCGACAGTTCCGTGATCCATCTCTATGAGCGCGTCGGGTTCGATCGACTTGCAGAGCTGCTTTATCTCAACCGAGATTTGCGCCGCGTGGACTCACCCGAACTGGTGGACGGCCTGCATCTGGTGCACTATTGCCCCGAGCGGCATTCGCTCTTTGCCCGGACCATCAGCGCCACCTACACCGACAGTCTGGACTGTCCAGCGCTCAGTGGCCGCCGCGACATCGAAGACATCATCGCCGGCCACAAGGCCGTAGGACACTTCGATCCGGTCAACTGGTTTTGCCTTCTGGATCGCGACGAGCCCCTGGGCATCTCGCTGCTCAACCACTCCCCCCACAGCGACGCGATGGAACTGGTCTATTTCGGCTTGGTGCCGCTCGCCCGTGGCAAGGGGCACGGCGACCTATTGATGCAGCATACGCTTGCTGCCGCCCGCACCAAGAACGCTCGTCAGCTCACTCTCGCCGTCGATTCCCGCAATATGCCGGCGCTGCAGCTCTATCAGCGCCACGGCCTCAACCCGGTCTGCTCGCGCGTCGCGATGCTGTATGACCTCCGCCGCGCGAGCCGGTCCCGCGCACCCTCGAGCGGAGTGCCTTCCGCGCCTTAGCTATTCTGCCGGCTTGTCCGGTGCCTGCTTCGCAATCTGGCTCGATCCGATGTCCTGGGAAGTCTTGAGGTCCGTCCACAACGTCCCCGGGCCCGCGAAGATCAGCTTCAGGTCCTTCGGCTGAAAGTTCTGCGCAAACGTATAGAGGTGGTATGCCTGCGGCGACCCAAACGCCTCAACCAGCATCTTCGCGCCCTTGGCCGACCATGACCTGTGGCTGCTTCAACGTCTAAAGGGTACGCACCAACCGTGTGCGTGCGGGCCCGTCGACCTCGACTAACCAACTGCGGGCAAGCTGTACGACCCGTGATGCAGTGAATGAGGCGACGGGCCCCGTATTCGTCTGGGTGAATGACGGCGCCCGCGCCGCAGCGCCGGGATGACCATCGGATCGTTGTTTGAAGCGCACCGGCCCCCGACGACAAGGACGCGGTCCACAACGCCAGGCACCCGCCGCATCACGGGCCGGCAGAGCGATCAGCCAGACCGAACGCCCCCGCCGTTCCCCGGCGGCGTCGCAGAAAAGCCCGCGCACGAAAAGCCCCTTGACCGAAAGCGGGATTCATAGTTGGTGGGTTATCCCTCGCTTGCTCCGCCGCGCCCGTGAAGATCGCGCCACATTTCTTGGTAGCCCGCGAAACCATCGCTCTCGATGCTGCGCGGATCGATGAATTCGGAGGATGAACAATCGATCACAACCCAACCGTTGGCGTTCGCGAGCGCGAGGAGATCGGGCACGGGATTCCCCGGACCGCTCACTGACAGGTGGATGGAGTTGGACGTCTCGACATTCTCCAACTCGATCATCATGCCGCTGTACTTGTTTAATTCGCGGTGGCAATGAGTCGGGCTGTCCCATACCGCGTCGGTGAATGCCGAACGAAGCGCTGACGCCACCGAATCCAAGGTTCCGAGCGGAAGATAATCGTCCGCTTCAACATCCGCGATCGGCCGGAATGGCCCACGGATGCGAACGATGACGGCGTCCCAACTCATTGAGTGGCTCCGCGAGGGATAACGTACTTGCCGTTCACTGGCCGCGGCCGCGCCGACGACCATTCGATTCACGCTAAAGCGCTCCGCGGCCGCGGTCCAGTGCAGCGAGCGGGTTATGCCGCTCGCCGCTTACTCACGATAGCCGTTGCGCTGCGCTTGGCTCGGGAAACCGAGAGCGAAAACCACGAAGCCTACTGCGATCAACAGGATGCCCAGCTTTTTGGGGTAAGGGATGAACGCCATCCACGCCACCCCGGCACCGATGATCGCCAAACCGCCGAGCGAAACGAGCCAGTGCCAAATCCGGTCGGACAATGGCATGCCAAGTCTGCGGTCTGCGAGACCGGCAGGCGGCCGCCAGTTCGGTGAGACGTTCTTGTCCAGATGATGACGCTGTTCGGGCGGCATAACGGACCATCGTTCACTGGCCGGGGCCGACGACCAGCACTCGAATCACAAGGGCCGTCGTGGCCCCGGTCCAGTGCAGCGAATGGTTATTTGGCGGCCGAGCGGCCGTCCTCCTTCTGCACTACGTCAAAACCTTGTCGAGCATCGCGACGGTTCGTGGAGGACCAGACGGCACCGGCGCCGATGAGCAAACCGAACGCTGGCACCGCCATGCAGATTGCCCCGAGCGGCGGTCCGCCATCATCCGCCTGCAACGCTTGGCGAACGACTTCCGCGCCCCACGCGAACGCGGCCAGAGCCATCACGATTGCAATGATCCGTGTGACTGTCTTCCCGCGATCCGTCATGAAGCTCCGAGTCGCTGCCGCCAAATAACCTCTGTATTAGCTGACCGGCAGCGCCAATTAGCATGCCGGCGTCAGACGGCATTCTACTAGCGGAACCCTCGCCGGTACAAGATTTTGCGCGATCTTGGCCGGCTCTGCGAGCAGGCCGAAAAGGCAATGCGGGTCCCTCTTTCGGCACGATATCTTGCGACATCAGGGCCGATGCAGCGAGATTACGGCGCAGAGAACCCGCGCAACCGATGGAAGCATCGGTACTTGTCGCTCGATCCCAAGGATATCGCCGCCAAACAGGCGCAGGATATCGCAAATGAATCACCAGACAGACAAACGCCCCAGTTCCAATTCCCGCAAACCTCTGGGCGGCCGTGACGGCCAGCCTGCTCGCGCATCATCCCAACAGAGGACATTCCGCTCCCATGTTGCGCCCGACTCAGCTCCCGACTCACACCGTACTCTCACCGTTGTAGTACCGTTCCCTCCCCACCCCACCGCCGACCCCGTTTTTGCCCCATATAACGACCTTCTAGTCCGCACATGACAATTTGTCGTGGTGGTAAAGCGGCCAGAAGGTGCCCTTTGCGAATCGCGTACTGCAAAGTGACCGCTATCTGGCAACTGGCCACCTTCCCCAGCGTTCCCGAATACTGCCGGGACACTCCCACCGAACTTTTCCCCTGCTTGGCAAAGCCCGTCTCGTCAAGGATCAGGAACCGCTGGAACGCCGCGGCGGACCCGCCCAGATGCCGTCGGACCTGCGCCGCCGATGACGCCGCCACCCACCGCTGCAGTCGGTCCCGCACCAAGCCCGCCGGCCAGGGGCTCTGGTTCACCAACTGCTGGAGCGACTGCTCGTAGTCCTGCTTACTGCCGTCAATCTCCTCCAACCGCCTGGCCATCGGCTCAATGCTCTTGCGGTCTCCATCCAGCAGCAGACCCCGTAGATATATCTGCGCCCATCCAAAGCGCCATTGAGCTGCTGCATCCCATCGGGAAAACGCCCATCACAGGTCTGGGATGCTCTGTCCGCTGAGAACCTGAGATTGCTGAGCGCCGGTGGCGGGGGCGGAAGGCGGCGAGGACTTGGGAGGCCCCCAAGCAGGCTCTCCCCTTTCGCCTTGTCGGTCATTTTGTCGCGGGGGCGTGTGCACGGTGTAGGTACGGTGAGAGTACGGTGTGGGTCGGGTGTGAATCTGAGTTTTTGCACAAGCGGATGTCAATGTGTCGTATGGGTTTGAGCTGGCTGTTGCTTTGCGAATCTGCGGGGGGGAGGGCGGCCAAGGGGGGAATCTGCTCATCCGCAGAGCGGGAGCGTCTTTTAGGCTTCGCTCATCGATAGAACGCCGCTTGGCGTCTTGCCAGGGCATCTTGCAGTCGCGGGAGGTGGCCTGGGTTGAACGTGTCGGGCAGGGCCGCGGGGTCGAACCAATCCACGGCGGAGGTTTCGTCGCTCAGGGAAGGTGCGCCACCCGTGATGCGGCACTCAAACGCGATCGCGACATAGGCGTTGATGTTTCCGTCCGGGTAGCGAATGGTGGTGTGTCGCGGGTCCGAATAGACGCCAACGAGACGGATGACTTCGACCTGGTAGCCGGTTTCCTCCTGAACCTCACGCACGACGGCTTGATCGGCGGTTTCGCCTATCTCGATTGCCCCACCGGGAAGTGCCCAGCGCCCATTGTCGGTCCGGCGATGCAGCAGCAAGCGGCCGGCGGCATCGAAGATCAGGGCGCACGCGGCGGTTCGTCGGAGCCGGTTGAAGTCTGGTGTGGGCATCGTGGCGGCTGGTGTAACGCCGTTGAGTGACTCTATGCGACAAGCCTTGCTGCCAGGCAAGCGCAGATCCGCGTGCGGAACGCGCCGTCTCAGACCATCACAGGAGGCTCGCACGCTTTACGTCGGTTTGGATGTTCACTCTCGTCAGTCGTCGCTGTGCATTCTCAACTCGAGCGGCGGCGTGGTCAATCGTTTTGACGTCAGGGGTCCATGCTCGCAGGGCTTTCGCATTTAAGCCAAGAGCGCTTCGATTAAGAACTTACGACTCCAGCCGCAGGATTTTTGCTTCAGCCGCAGGCTCGCCTTCATGACTTTTCCGTTCTCCTTGCGGATCTCCCAGCGTTTGAGTTTGTTCAAGGCGATGCGGCGTAAGCGTGAAAAGTTTTCCGCCCCGTGTTTGACACGCAAGCGACACGGGTCCTCGTTCAGGCTCACGTCCAGCACATAGTGCAGCCCGTTCTCCACGCCCCAGTGCCCGCGGATGGCGGCGGCATGCATCGCGGCGTCGGTGCCACCCTGGCTGGAAATGTAGTAACGTCGTTCGACGCTCACCTTACCGCTGGTGTCGCCCAGATCCTGCCGCGTGGACTCGACGACGACCAGCGACGCCAGATCCGGCCAGGCCGCCAGCAACTCCGAACCCAGCCACTTCACTTCATCACTGACCCATACCCGCCGCTTCTCGATCCGGCCGTGGCCGCTGTTGGTCTGCTCGCAATAGCCGTGAGACATGTGCGCAAAGTTGTTCAGGATCGCCTCGTCCAGCAGCGTCTTGACCTTCCGGCACAGCGTTGGCTGATTCTCTTTCACCGCCAGGATGTAATGGGCTTGCTGATTCCTGATTTGTTGCGCAATCTCACGCTGGCACCCCATGGCATCGATCGTCACCGTTGCCCCGGCCAGGTCCAGCATCGCCAGCAATTGAGGGATGGCAGTGATCTCGTTGCTCTTGGCGTCGGTGGCCACTTGTCCCAGCACCAACTGGTTCTGCGTGGCAAAGGCGCTGACCAGGTGCACCGGCGTCTTGCTCCAGGCGTGTTTCCAACTCCGCCGCAGTGTCCTACCGTCTACGGCGACCAGCAAGCCCCTGCTGCCTTGCACCAACGCCGCCGTCCAATCCATGAAGCACCGCTCAAACGCCAGCGGGTCGAGCAGGGCAAAGACGCGGTCGAAGGTATCGTGCGAGGGGATGCCGTGGGGCAGTTCCAGAAACGTCGCCAGCCACTCGAGGTTGCCGCAGCCCCAGGCCTCGACCATCTCCCACCCTTCGGCCCCGCACAACACCGCCAGGATCGCGATGCTCAAAATGTCGCTCAGCAGGTGCCGGACGTTGGCGGCACGCGGATCGACGATGCTTCGGAAAAAGCGCAGTAAAGGTGCGGTCGCTTGGGCGTCCATGCGCAAGCTCCTTTTATAAGTGAGAACTCAATTTGCTGCGAAGCTTCGCGACCGAAGTGTGAGGCTATCGACACCGGACCGATCGCGCAATACCTAACGTGCGCCAAACATCAAATGCGAAAGCCCTGTCCATGCTCGGCCGCCGTCCAGCGGCTGCGACAGCTCAAGGAGCCGTTTAGCCTTGGTTGCGCAACATCCTGCGGCGATGGGCACCTCTACGAGCAGGTCCGACCGCTTGTCCATCGCGTCGCGGTGGCCCGCCCCGCCAAGCTGGGACTGGTCTTCGGCTCCAAGCGGAAGAACAATCGTTTTGAGGTTGAGAAGCTGGCCAAGCTGCTGCTGCCTGATGCGGATCGGCAGGTTCACATGCCCAATGTTGCCGTGCGAGCCTGGCGATCGCCGATGCCCCGGCAGGCTGCGCGGTGCGTCCTTCGGCGTGACAACCAGCACCTGTCCCGGCCCCACGACCACGCGACAAATGAACCAGAAGTACGCTCCATCGATGATCGCGCACGGCAGGATGATGGCGAGCATTCGACCGACAGGTCTCATGCCCGCACCCGGCAAGCGAGGCGGCTTGATCGCGCGGCCGCCTCCGCTGCTGGCCGATGGATTCCCGCGGATGACCACAGGTTTCGGCTTAAAGCCCGTCCTAAACTGCTCCGTGGCCCCGATTGCCGATTGGTTACATGCGACTCATAACTTTGAGCCGCATCGTCGGCAGTACCGTGCATAGCCGGGATGCGACGCCCCGCATGCCCGGCAAACGCGCTCGCCGCCGGTGGATCCGCGTCCGCGGCCCGCAAGCACCGCGATGAGAAACACCAGCACCAGCACCATGACGAACACGAATGCCAGATGCATTTCGGGCATCGGCGGCAATATCTCATCGATGGATTCCCACGTCCATCATAAGTGACGCCCTGGACTCTAATTTGTATTATGATGATGTGCCGCTCAGTGCTATCAGCCGCGACGCGCTGCTGCACCACGCCCGGCGGGTGATCCGTCAGCGCCTGTGCAACGACTGCGGCGAGTTCCCGCAGCCGGACGACCCGGCCCTTCGCCAGCCCGCGGGGTCATTTGTCACGATTCACGAACTGCTGAGCCACCGTCTTCGCGGCTGCGTGGGCCGCCTCGATGCCAGCATCGCACTCTGGGAGTCCGTCCGGCAGTCGGCGCTGTCGGTCCTGGCCGATCCGCGCTTCACACATCAGCCGATCGGCACGACGACCTCACCCAACTTACCATCGAAATCAGCGTCATTTCTCCGCTGCGGCCGTCCACGGCGCACGGGTTCGACCTTCAGGCCGACGGCATCTACATTACCTTTCGCGACCGCGCCGGATGCTTTTTACCGCAGGTCGCTCACGATACCGGCTGGAATCGCCAGCAACTGCTCGAACGGCTGTGCGTTGAAAAGCTTCGCCTTCCCGCAGACACCTGGCGTCATCCCGAAGCCCGGTTCTTTGCCTTCCTGACCGAGCAGATCGGCCCCGAAGCATTCGGCACGTAGCACATGCCGGTGATGTGGGGCGACCGCGTACAGACGCCAGCCGCCCCGACTCTCCACTCAAGCGCTAATTCGCCGACGAGAGCCAGGGGCGGAGGTGCAGGCAACCGCACAAACACCGTGCCGAAAGGCCTTGTTTGCCGTATGCGATCACTTCCGTCCCTCGCCCCCGAACGTGACGTGAAGCGGGAAGCAGCCTATATTTTGAGCATCTCGTGAGAATCCTGCTGGTAGAAGATTCGCAGCGGCTCCAGCGCTCGATCTCGGTCGGCCTTCGCAAAGAGGGGTACGCGGTGGACGTGGCGGCCGACGGCGCGAGCGGCTTCTGGCATGCCGGCCACCACGCATACGATGTCATTGTGCTGGATCTCATGTTGCCCGGGCTGGACGGCCTGTCGCTGCTGCGGCAGCTTCGGCGGTCCGATGGTCCCAGCGCCGACGCGAACGTTCTTATTCTCACAGCCAAGGATACCGTTGATGATCGGGTGCGCAGGCCTGCGAAGCGGCGCTGATGACTATCTGATAAAGCCTTTCGCATTCGATGAACTGCTGGCACGCGTGCAGGCACTGACGCGCCGGCGGCACCACCTGAAAAAGCCCGCCCTCCAGATTGACGGACTGTGGATCGATTTCGGTTCGCGCACTGCTGCACGCGCCGGGCATAATATCGACCTCTCCGCCCGTGAGTTCGCCCTCCTGGAGTATCTCGCGCTGCGGCAGGGTGAGGTCGTCTCGCGCTCCGAGATCGAGCAGCATCTCTATGACGAGAACGCCGATTTGATGAGCAACGTCGTCGATGCTGCCGTCTATTCCCTTCGCAAGAAGATCGACCTCCCCGGTCGCCCTTCGATCATCCAGACGCGCCGTGGAATGGGATACACGATTCACGCGCAACCGCTCGCTCAGGTGCAGCCATGAAGTCGATCCAGGGACGCCTGATCGTATTGCTTTGCGGGGCCTCGCTCTTGCTGCTCGCTACGACAGGGTGGGTGATCTATTACATGGTCGGATCAGAGTTAACGGGGCAATTCGATCGCTCGCTTCGCGCCGAGGCCGGCGCTCTCAGTTCGCTGGTCACCGTGGAAGCCGGAGGGCAAATCGACTTCGAATACAACGATTCGGCGATGCCACAGTATCAGCGCAGTCACCACCCCGAGTATTTTGCCATCCGCGACGCACACGGAAAAGTCGTTGCCCAATCCAAATCGCTCGGCGACCGAGCTGCGCCTGACCTGCCGCCCGGTGTACCGTCGATGAATCTCCGTCTTCCCGATGGTCATGCGGGCCGGGCGCTGCGGCTGGATTTCGTTCCTCAGCCTGACCCTGATGCCAAATCCGCCGTCGTCCCGGCTGCAAACGCCAATGGTCATTTCAACATCGTGGTCGTGCGCCGTCGAGAGCCACTGGAGGACTCGATTGAGGTACTTTTGAGCACGCTCGCAATCGCCGGTGCGGCACTTGCCATCTGTATTGCGGCGATGGTGATTATCGTCGTGCGCCGCACGCTGCAACCGTTGCGAAAGATCCGCGATTCGGTTGCGGCGATCGAACCCAGCCACTTGGATCTACGTCTTCCCGCCGACGAGCTTCCTGCGGAACTCGCGCCGCATCTGTACCTGCCTCAATGAACTGCTCGAACGGCTGGACGCAGCCTTTGCCCGCGAACGGCGATTCAGTTCCGATGTCGCGCACGAGTTGCGAACGCCGATCGCGGAATTGCGATCTGTGACCGAGGTCGCTTTGAAGCATCTCGACGACCCGTCGCTCGCGCAGGAGGCTTGCCGGGATGCAGATGCCATTGCCCGTCAGATGCAGACGCTGGTGAATACGCTGCTTGCGCTTGTCCGCTCGCAGCGGATGCCGGCAATTCACACGAGTCCAATTCCCTTGCGACAGCTCGTGGAGACCACGTGTTGCGAGCTTGGAGCTGGCGAGAAACAGTTCTGTGTCGAAATCCCCGAGGCTGCCACGGTGTCCGCCGAGCCGTCCCTGTTGTCATCGACTCTGCGCAACCTTTTGTCCAATGCGTTGGAGTATCGCCAAGGCGATTCCGCCGTGCACTGCATCGCGCGATGTCACAATGATCACTGGACGCTGGTGGTAGAAAACGCCTCCGATCGGCTTGCCCAAGACGACTTGCCCCATCTCTTCGAACCCTTCTGGCGAAAGGACTCTGCCCGCAGTGATTCCGCCCATGCCGGCCTGGGGCTTTCCCTGGTTCAAGCGTACTGCAAATTGATGGGCGTCACAGTGCACGCTCGGCTGCGCGAGCCGTCTCTCTTCCGGATCGAGCTCTGCTTTGGCCGATCAGTCGGCGAAATTCTGTCGAACGCCTCTACAGCATCATCATCCCATCATCTTCCGTCGCTACACTCCTCGTGAGCCGTGGACGCTTTTCCCGGCGGAGTTAACTCTTGGAAGGAGTCACCATGCACAAACGTTCGATTTTGATTGCGTTGTTTGTTGCCGGGATAGTCGGATCGCTCGCCTTCGTCGCCCGCGCCGATGAAGGCAAGGAGCAGAAGATCCAGTTCTCCCAGGCGCCAGAGGCGGTGCAGAAGACCTTGACCAGGGAGGCAGAAGGGAATGCGATCCAGACTGTCGATAAGGAGATGAAACACGATAAGACGATCTACGAGGCCGACGTGAAGATCGACGGCAAGAACTACGAAATCAAGGTCGCCGAAGACGGCACGCTGTTAGTGAAGAAGCTGGACGTGGAAGAGCATCACCACAAGGGGAAGCACGAGGGTAAGGACGAGGACAAAGACAACGATTGATGGATCCGGCACCGAAGTCCCGCACCTGACAAAGATCGCAGACGAGCCGCGCCCGTGAGGGAGCGCTTTGAGTTGCGCTCCTTCATGATTTAGATTTCCCCATTTTGATGCGTCGCCGCTTGTTGATGACATTCCGATCGATGATGAACTGGCAATGGCTTTGCGCGGGGCTGCTGATCCTGGGCGCCGGCTGTGCGCGGTATCAATCAAAACCGCTGACCGCCGATGCCATTGAGAAACGCCTTACGGTGCCCAACGAGCATTCTCTCGCCGTTTCGGCAAAGGACCTGCATCACCCCATTCTCAAACCGATTCCGCTGGATTTCTCCAATGGTCTTTCGCCCGATGAGGCGGCTGTCCTGGCGGTCATCCTCAATCCGCAATTGCGAGCCGAGCGAGACCAGCGCACCATCGCGTCGGCGCAACTGATTCAGGCGGGCCTTCTCCCCAATCCCCAACTCACCGGCGGGCTGGATTTTCCCTATAACTCTTCGCCCCCCGACAACTTCACTGCCTACAACGTCGGACTGGATTGGGAAGTGACCTCGCTGATCACCCACGATGCCAAGGTTCGCGCGGCACGCGCGCAGTTCAAATCCGTACAGCTCGACATCGCCTGGAACGAGTGGCAGATCGCCGAGCAGGCGAAGGTCGCTGCCTTTGACGCAATTGCATCGTCCCATGCCCTGGACTCCGCCCGGCAAGCCGATGAGCAGCTAGAGGAGAATCTCAAGGCGGTCCAGAAAGCAGTGAATCAGCACGAGAAGACCCTGCTGGATCTGTCCGCCGCCCAATCGGCGTCTCAGGATGCCCATGCCGTCACCGTCGCCGAACGGAAGGACCTGGTTCATCAGAAGCTTCAGCTCAATCGCGCCTCGGCCTGGCGCCCGGGCAAGCTCTGAAGTTGACGAATGAGCAACTCCCATCGCACCTTAATCCGCCGCCACCGGACGAACTGCTGAAGAACCTCGAGAGTCATCGACTCGACCTGCTGGCGATCAGGCGCGGATATGAAAGCCAGGATGCCACGCTCCGTGCCGCGATCCTTGAGCAATTTCCGCGGATTTCTTTGGGCTTCAATGCCGCCCGCGATACGAGCAACATTCACACCATCGGCTTCGGCGTCGCGATCGACATCCCCATCTTCGACCGCAACCAGGGCGTCATCGCCACTGAATCCGCGACGCGGCAGAAGCTCTTCGACGAGTACGCTAATCGCGTCTTTGAAGCGCGGTCGGACATCGCAATGGCCATTGCTGATATCCATTCGACCAATCAGCAAATTGCCGTCGCCGAGGCCGCAATCCCGGAATTGAAGCAACTCGTGAATGTCTATCAGGCGGCTTTGAAGCAAGGCAACGTGGATATCCTCAGTTACTACTCAGCGCGCAGCATGCTCTGGCAGAAGCGCCTGGACGCCATCAAGTTGAAGCAGCAGCTCGTGGAGAACTGGATCGCCTTGGAGATCGCATCGGGGCGTTACCTGCCGATGCCCACTGCTCCGACGACAAGCCCGACAACCGCGCCCACGACGCAGGAGATGCCACAATGAAGAAAGCCGGAATATGGCTGCTGATTCTCGTGGTGATCGTCGGCGCCGCGTTCGGAGGATACTGGTACGGCCGCCAACACGCATCACAGGGTGGACAGGACACCGACAAGGCCGCTGACAGCGGCGAACCAGCGGTCAAGCCCATCGCCCAGGTCATGACCGCGCCGCTCCAGATCTCCGAAATCACCGAGCAAATCACTGCCTATGGCACCGTCGTCGCGCAGCCCAGTGACGTGCGCGTCTTCTCGGTGCCGTTTGAATCGCGCGTGCTGACGCTACTGGTCACGCCGGGAGAGAAGGTTGATACGGGAACGGAACTGGTGCGGGTTGAATCCAGCCCTGATGCGATGATGGCGACTCCGGGAAGCCAGGAATGCCCTCGCGGCCGCCGAGAAAGATTTCGCGCAGACGCAACAGCGATTCAACGAGCACCTGGCCACCAACACTGAGCTTTCCCAAGCCCAGCAGGTGCTTCAGTCGGCCAGGCTCCGTTTGCAAAGCCTCGAACAGCGAGGCGTCGGCAGTAGCAAGATGCTCAAGGCCGCTGCGCCCGGGATCGTCAGCAAGATCGACGTGCAGCAGGGCCAGATCGTTCCCGCCGGGGCGCCGCTGATCGAACTGGCATCGGGTAATCGCATTGAAGTTTCCCTGAGTGTCGAGCCTGAAGACGTGCGATACCTGAGGAGGGGCCAGCCCGTGCAACTGCGCCTGGTCTCCGGATCGTCGAAGGATCCGGTCATTGGTCACATCCGCGTGATCAGCCAGCGCGTCGATCCGGCGACGCGGATGGCACCGGTGGTGGTTTCCCTCCCACCCCGCACCCAATGGATGCTCGGTGCCTATGTCATCGGGGAATGGGCCAAGGCCCGGGCCAGGGGCCTGGTTGTTCCCCGCGATGCGGTCCTGTCGGAACAGACAGGTAAGTATTCACTTTTTACAGTGCGCAACGGCCACGCCGTCGAGCATCCGGTGCGACTGGGGCTGCAGAACGACCATGAAACTCAAGTTTTCGCGCAGGACCTGCACCCGGGTGAACCGATCGTGGTGGTGGGCAACCATGAACTCGAAGACGGAATGGCGGTGACATCCTCCCCGCCGGCGACCGAGCCCGCCGGTGCCAAGCCGACTGCCGAGGCCGTGCCATGAAGGTTCCCTTCTGGGCGGATCGACATGCCCGATCGATTCTTTTCCTGCTGGCAGCGCTCTTTGTTGCCGGGATATTCGCGGTTGTCTCGCTTCCCGCTTCGCTGTTTCCCCACGTGAATTTTCCGCGTCTGCGGATCGATCTCGACGTCGGTGAGCGTCCCCCGGAGCGCATGGCTATCGAGGTGACTCGACCCGTGGAAGAAACGCTGCGCGGCATTCCCGGGGTACGCGGCGTGCAGTCCACCAGCAGCCGGGGAAGCGCTGAGATTTGGCTCGATTTTCCCTGGGGTCAGGATATGGCCTCCGCCCTGCTCCAGGCCGAATCGCAGATCAACAAGATCCTTCCCTCGCTGCCAGCGGGAACGGCGTTCCAGGTGCGTCGGATGGACCCGACTCTCTTTTCAACGATTTCCTACAGCCTCACCTCGAACACGAAGAGCCTCTCAGAGCTGCATGATTTGGCGCAATACGAGCTTCGTCCTCTGCTCTCGACGGTTCCGGGCGTAGCACGCATCGATGTCTCGGGCGGTGCGATCGAGGAATACCGCGTCACCGTGGATCCAGCAAAGCTCGCCGCGCACGACCTGGCCGTCAACGATGTGGCGAATGCCCTTCCCGCGGCCAACGTGCTCACTGCCGTCGGATGGATCCAGGATCATTACAAGCTTTATCTCGTTGTGACCGATACGCGATTCAAAAACATCGCGGAGATCGGCAAAACCATTTTGCACTCTGGCGCTGACGGCGTTGTGCGTTTGACGGATGTGGCCGACATCACCCGTGCCCCGGCCCCGCAATACACGATCGCGACGGCTGATGGACGCAAGGCGGTGCTGTTCGATGTTTACCAGCAACCGGGTGCCAATACAGTCGAAATCGCCAATCAGATTCGCCAGGCTCTGGCGAAGGAACAGGCGCGCCTGCCCGCCGGCATCAAGATTACCAAGTGGTATGACCAGAGCGACGTGATCACCGCCGCTGCCCATAGCGTGCGCGATGCCATCCTGATCGGCGTCGGGCTGGCGATCCTGGTTTTGTTGCTGTTTCTGCGCAACTGGCGAATCACGCTGATCGCGGCCATCGCGGTTCCGGTGGTTCTGTCGATCACCGCTCTATTGCTTTATCTGGTCGGCCAGTCCTTCAACATTATGACCCTCGGCGGCATGGCGGCGGCGGTTGGACTGATCATTGATGACGCCATCGTCATGTCGGAACAAATCATCCGCCGTCTGCATCATCCCCCTCCCGGCTCGCCGGAGTCACCGGACCTTCCGGAGAATCAACAGCCTGTCGCAACCCGCGATCGTGTCTTGAACGCTACCGACGAATTCACCAAACCTCTGATGGGGTCGTCGCTGTCAACGATCATCATCTACATTCCCCCGGCGTTCATGATCGGCGTAACCGGAGCGTTCTTTGCCGCGCTGTCGCTCTCAATGGCCAGCAGCCTGGTCATCTCCTTCTTTGTCGCCTGGCTGGCCATTCCTATTCTGGCGGCGAAATTTCTTCGTGCACATAAGCGAGCACGCGTGGGCGCGGATATGGGGCCGCGACATCTGGCACGCATTTATCCGCGATTGATGAAGCACGTCCTGGGGTCTCCGTGGCTGGTCATGGTGGTTGCGATTCCCCTGCTGGTGCTGGGATACCTCGCCTATCAGGACCTGCCATCGGGTTTCATGCCGAGCATGGACGAAGGGGGATTCATCATTGATTACATCGCGCCGCCCGGCACATCGCTGACAGAGACCAACCGCCTGCTGGGAAAGGTTGAGGATATTCTGCGACGCACCCCCGAGGTCCAGACTTATTCCCGGCGCACCGGATACTCCATGGGGGGCGATTTCACCGAGCCGAATAGCGGCGACTTTTTTGTCCGCCTGAAGCCTCTTCCACGGCGCCCCATCGAAGAGGTCATGAACGATGTTGAAAAACAGATCAACCAGAATGTTCCCGGCCTGGATGTCGAGCTTGCCCAACTTATGGAAGACGTAATAGGTGACATCACGGGGAGGCCGGAACCTGTCGTGATCAACTTGTTCTCCGAGGATGAAGCAGTTTTATCACGGACCTCGCAGAAGGTTGTCGATGCCATCGGCCGGATTTCCGGCGTGCACGACGTCAGGAATGGCATGACGCCCGCTGGTGATGCGCTGGATATCGATGTGGACCGCGTCAAGGCTTCCCTCGAAGGCGTCGATCCGCAGTCGATCACTCAGGAGGTGGCCAACCTGATCACCGGTGATGTAACGACACAGATTCAGCAGGGGGAAAAAATGGTGGATGTTCGCGTCTGGATTCCAAAGTCCTTGCGCCAGACGACACTCGACATCGAGAACCTCCAGCTCCGCGCGCCCGATGGTCACCTCTTTCCCCTCAAGCGTATCGCCAGGCTGAAGATCATTACCGGGCAGCCGGAAATTACCCGCCGGGACCTCAAACGCATGGTGTCGGTCACCGCCCGAAGCGACCGCGATCTGGGCTCGACCATCCGTGACGTGCGCAAGGTGCTTGACCGGCCCGGTCTTCTTCCCCAGGGAATGCGCTACACCCTCGGCGGCCTTTACGAGCAGCAGCAGATCGCCTTCCGTGGGTTGATGGAAGTGATCATTGCCGGAGCCACCTTGGTCTTTTTGCTCTTGCTGTTCTTGTACGAGAGTTTCCGCGTTGCCGTCGCCATTTCGCTGACTACGCTGCTTGCCATCACCGCCGTGTTCCTGGGTTTGTGGATTACGGGGACGGAACTGAACGTCTCCTCGCTCATGGGAATCGTGATGATCGTCGGCATCGTGACGGAAGTCTCCATCTTTTACTACACCGAATTCGTTGACTTCACGCATCTGGGCGACGACGTCCACAAGCGGCTGATCGCCGCCGGCATCTATCGCGCCAGGGCCATCACCATGACCACCGTCGCCGCCATCCTCGCCCTCTTGCCGCTGGCACTGGGTATTGGACAGGGGTCAGCAATGCTCCAGCCTCTGGCCATCGCCATCATCGCTGGTTTGATTGCGCAGCTTCCCTTGGTGCTGTTCCTGCTCCCGGGATTGTTGTCGCTATTTCGAATTAGAGCGTCTTTTACTAGTCTCTAGCGCCCTGTCCTGAAATGAGTTGCGCTGGATCGATCGACAGGAGGTCGAATGATGGCTTACGCAATGGATCATCGAGTTGCGGTGGCAGCGGCATACGATGATTGCGGGTCTTCGATCGAGGCTTCCGCGAGCTTCGATGGGGCGACCGACACGGAGTTGATTCGTCGCCTTCGTGCGGGCGGCGTGGGTACCGACGCTCGTGCCGGGTCATACGGCTTTTACGTGATTCTCGCGCACCCGGTTGAGCAGCCCCGCTTGCGGGGCACATTCTTGGGGCCTGCGATTTGAGTGGAATCCGTATCAGGTGGTGGTGATGGACAACCTGCCGGCGCACAGGGCGCCGCAGGTGGATCGGCTGATCGAGTCGGCCGGTGCACGCGTGCTGCGTTTGCCGCCCTATTCCCTGGACTTCAATCCGATCGAGCAGGCCATCTCGAAGGTCAAAGCGGTGCTCAAGACACTGGCCCATCGATCGCCGGGCGGATTGTTCGAGGGAATCACCGAAGCGCTGGGTTCGATCACGCCAACCGCGCTGCACTACATCGCTCACGGCGGCTATTCACTACGATGAGATGCGAAGTGCTTAGCTTGTCGATGCCACGCGCATCGAGAAGGAACCATCCGGCAGTGGAACTGTCGATGAGCGTGGACCGCGACGCATCGCTTATTCCAGAACCCCTCGTGCTTCAGACCGTGCCGGCTTGACGACCGGCGCTGGATCGACATGGGTACCGAGACCTTCCTCAACCGCGCACCGGCTGCATGGTGCAGGTGGCACAGCATTGGCCGGTTCGGTTCACCGCGATTTCTTGTCAATAGCACCGTCCGGAAGCTCGGGCGTTGACAATGCCCATTTGACGCAGATGCTTTGTGGGAACGTTTTACCGGGAGCGCAAATGCAGATGGTTCGTTTCGGAGTCATTGGTCTGGGGAACATGGGAGCGTACCATTGTGGCTACCTGAACTCGCTGGAGAACGCGAAGCTGACGGCGGTGTGCGACAGCGACGCGGCGCGTGTGGACTCGATCATGGGGCAGATTGAGGGGGTCAAACCATTCTTGAAATACCAGGATTTGATCGGCTCGGGCGATGTCGATGCGGTCATCGTGGCGGTGCCACACTATTTTCATCCAGAAATTGCCGTCGTGGCGCTGGAGAAAGGGTTGCACGTCATCACGGAAAAGCCCGAAGCGGTGACGATCAACGACGCGCGGCGCATGAACGATGCGGCGGCGAAGCGACCGAAGCAGAAGTTCGGCATCATGTTCCAGTCCCGCACGAATCCCATCAACAAGAAGATCCGGGAACTGGCGCACAGCGGCGACCTCGGCGAGATTTCCCGCATCACCTGGATTGCGACGGCGTGGTTTCGGACCTGGACGTACTATGCCTCCGGAGGGTGGCGAGCAACGTGGGCAGGGGAAGGCGGCGGCGTCCTGATCAATCAGTGCCCGCACAACCTCGATCAGCTTTACTGGCTGACGAGCATGATGCCCAGTCGCATCACCGCCATCGGCTTCATTGGAAAGACGCATCCGATTGAAGTCGAGGACGAGGTTAGCGCGATTATGGAATATCCCAACGGGGCGGTGGGGCACTTTATCACGACGACCGGCGAAGCGCCGGGAACCGATCGGCTGGAAATCGTGGGCGACCGCGGCCAGATCGTTTCCGCAGGCGGGAAGCTGACGATGAGGCTGAACCGCAAGAGCACGCGTGAAGTGCGCGAGACCAGCAAGCAGTCCTTTGCCAGTCCCGAGGCGTGGGACATCGAGATTCCGATCAAGCGGGATCAGGCTGAGGGGGCGGCGGTGGTCACGCAGAATTTCGTCAACGCGATCGTGAGGGGGGACGAGCTGATCTCGCCGGGGGCGGATGGGATCAAAGCGCTTGAAATCGGCAATGCCATGCTAATGGCGGCGCTGACCCGCAAAGCCGTGGATATCCCGATGAATGGCGACGCCTACGATGCGTTCATCAAGGAAATGACGCAGAAATACGGGGGCAAGAAATCGCTGGGTACGACCAAGGCCGAAGTGCATATGGGCGCATCGTTCGGAGGGAAGTCGCGATAGGGATCGTGTCGGCCGTAGTCTAAAGCTTGGCGATCACCGCATCGGCAAATTGCTCCGTCGTCGCATTGCCGCCGAGATCTTTGGTCTTGACGGCGCCTTCGGCGAGGACGGCGTCGTAGGCGCTGCGGATTTTCTCGGCGATCTCGTGCTCCCCCATGTGGTGCAGCATCAGTTCGCCGGACATGATCATCGCGAGGGGGTTGGCGATGCCTTTACCGGCGATATCGGGGGCGGAACCGTGGACGGCTTCGAAGACGGCGGCCTCGTCGCCAATGTTGGAGCCGGGGACGACGCCCAACCCGCCGACCAGGCCGGCGCACAGGTCCGAGACCAGGTCGCCATAAAGGTTTTCCATGAGTAGCACATCGAGCTTGGTGGGATCCTGGACGATTCTCATACAGCCGGCGTCGATGATCACCGGCTCGTAATCGATGTTGGGGTATTCATCTTCCCAGATGCGGCGGGCGGAGTTGAGGAAGAGGCCGTCCGTCAGCTTCATGATGTTGGCTTTGTGGAAGACGGTGATCTTCCTGCGGTGCTGCTTGGTGGCAAAGCGGAAAGCGTAGCGGGCGATGCGGGTGCAGGCGACTTCCGTCGCCACCTTCAGGCTCGTAACCACCCCGGGGACGACTTCATTCTCAATCCCGCTGTAAAGGCCCTCGGTGTTCTCGCGAACGATGATCATGTCCACGTTGTCGAAGCGCGTCTTGATGCCGGGGAGGGAACGCACCGGGCGCACGGCGGCGTAGAGGTTGAGCTTCTTGCGAAGCTGCACATTGACGGAAGCGAAACCTTTGCCGACGGGTGTGGTGACCGGGCCTTTGAGAGCGAAGCGATGCGCTTGATGGCGGCGAGAGTGCGCTGGGGCAGGACATCGTCGAAGCCCTGCTCGAGGGCGGTGGCGCCGGCGGGCAGAATCACCCACTCAACCGACAGGCCGGCAGCTTCGATGACGCGGCGGGCGGCGCCGGATACCTCCGGGCCGATGCCGTCGCCGGGAATTAGAACGATCGTGTGCTGTGCCATGGATCAGATCATAGGCCCGATTGCCTATCGGCAAAGTCGGCAAAGTTGATGGAACTCTTGAGATCACGATATTGGACTTGCCGTGGCGGAAGATTCAGCGGGCCATTCCTGGATGAACAATCCACTCCTGCTGGACGTTCCGACGCGGTTGGAGACGCAGCGCTTGATGCTGCGCATGCCGTGCTTTGGGGACGGGGGAATCGTTTACGAATCGGTGCGCGAGTCGCTTGCGGAATTGAAGCGTTGGTTGCCGTGGGCGACGGACGATTATTCCGAGCAAAGCGCAGAGGAGTGGTGCAGGCGATCGAATGCCGCATTCCTTGCTCGCAAGCATTTTCAATTTTTGATTTTTCTGTGCGAAGGAACGCTGCATCTTGGGAACGTCGGGCTCTTTGCCTTTGCCTGGGAAGTGCCCAAATGCGAGATCGGCTACTGGCTGCGCACCAGTCAGACAGGGCACGGGTATATGACCGAGGCCGCCAACGGGCTGTGGCAGCTCGGAGTAGAACGTTTTAACGTCGAGCGGCTCGAGCTGCGCTGTGATGAGCTTAACGAACGGAGTTCGCGGCTGGCAGCTCGGTGCGGCTTTGCACTTGAGGGGGTGCTCCGTAGCGAGTGCCGGGGCCCCAATGGCCGGCTCCGCCAGACGTGCATCTTCGCGCGGACCCGCGACCGCTAGCGCCGAGCCTCCCCTAACTCATTGATTGCTGGTATCAATCGCCCCATGAAGATCGGTACGTATTACTACCCCGAGCAATGGCCCCGCGGGCAGTGGTCGCGGGATTTTGATCATATGGCTGAGATAGGCCTGCAGATTGTCCACATGGGCGAGTTTGCGTGGTTTTCGATGGAGCCGCGGGCGGGGGAGACTCAGCTCGACTGGCTTGAAGAATGTGTGAACTTCGCGCGCGATCGCACGCTGGAAGTGATTCTCTGTACGCCGACGGCGGCGCCGCCGATCTGGCTGGTTGACGAGCACCCGGAGATTCTGCCGGTGGATGATTTCGGACGTCGGCAGCGACCGGGGGGGCGGCGGCACTACAATCCGCTTGCGCCGGCGCTTCACGAAGCGACGAAGCGAATTGTCACTGCACTGGCCGATCGATTCGGGAATCATCCATCGGTCATCGGCTGGCAGATCGACAACGAGATGGGCAATACGTTTGATCAGTCGGAGCTGACGCACGCGGCGTTTCGCGACTGGCTCAAGCAGCGTTATGAAACGATCGAGAAGCTCAACGCGGCCTGGGGACTTCAGTTCTGGAACCAGTATTACACCGACTGGGCGCAGGTGCGGATCCGGCCCGAGCGCGATGCGGGCTATCACAACCCACATCCGGCACTGGACAGTTCGCGTTTCTGGTCGTGGGCATTTGCGCAATTCGCGAAGCTACAGGCGGAGATTTTGCAGCCACGGATCGGGGATCGCTGGCTGACGACGAATTTCATGCCGTTCCATCCGGACGTGAATCCCGCGGACACGGCCCGGTTTCTCGACCTGATGAGCTGGGACAGCTATCCCGTTTTCGGCCAGGTGAGGAATCCGGCCGACGAGTCGTATCGCCTGGGCGATCCGGCGAGTATTTCCTTCACGCACGACGAGATGGCCAGCTATCACAGCCGGTTCGGGGTCATGGAATTGCAGACGGGGCACGTCAACTGGTCGGGCGTGCCGGCGTTGCCCTATCCGGGGAGCGCGCGGCTGTGGATGTGGACGGCGTTTGCGCACGGAGCGGAGTTCGTGACGACGTATCGCTACCGCCAGCCTCGCTTTGGCGTGGAGCTGTTTCACGAAGGGCTGGTGCTGACCGATGGCGTCACGCCGTCGCCGGGCGGGCGGCAGTTCATCCAGGTGATCGATGAGCTGAAGCTATTGAATCTTTCGCGCGTGCCGGCGATCGCGGAGGATGCTGATCCGGTGGGGACGATCGGAATTGTGTTCGATTTCGAGCAGCTCTGGTACTACGAGACGCTGCCACAGGCGAAGCGATGGAATCAGCCGAATTGGATGGTGATCTGGTATGCGGCAGCGGCCAGACTAGGGCTGCGCGTGCGGATTTTGCATCCAAAGCAGACGTGGCCGGCGAATCTCGCGATGGTCGTGGTCCCTGGGATGCAGATGATGGATGACGACGACGTACACCAGCTTCATAATTACGCGGCTGGGGGCGGACATCTGGTGCTGACCTGCCGGACGGGTTTGATGGACCGCAACGGACAACTGTTCGAGGGCCCGTGGGCCAAGCCGATACTGGATTTAATCGGCGGGGAGATCGAAGCCTACGACTCACTTCCGGCAGAAATGTGGGCGCAGGTAGAAATGGACAGCCAGAAGTATGCGTGGGGGGTATGGGGAGAGCTGCTCTATGCCAGCCCGGAGACGAAGGTGCTGGCGAAATATGCGGATCAGTTCTACGTGGGGGCAGCAGCGGTTACGCAGCGAAAGTTCGAGCGCGGCACGGTCACGTACTGCGGGGTGCATGGGGAACAGCCGTTCGTCGATGCGCTTCTGGAGAAGCTGGCGGAACAAGCGAATCTTCGAACGGTGGTGCTGCCGCCACGGGTGCAGCTGATTCGGCGCGGGCCGTATCGGATCCTCTTGAATTATCAGGATGCGCCGATCACCGCGCCGGCGGCGGCCGATGCACGGTTTCTGGTCGGCACGCGCGCCGTCGAGCCTGCGGGCGTGGCGGTGTGGGAGCAAGCCTCACCGGAATTGGCAACGCCAGCGCCCGAGCGCCGAAACGTCGGCGGCGTGGGTGATATCTGTTTTGAATGGCAGCCGACGCGAGGTTCGAGAGGGTGGACCGCTCTATGAATTCAAGCCGAGTGGAGGCCCACGCGGATTTGCATGAGCATGGGCTTGCGCGGGTCCTTCTGCTCCACTGCTCGCCTGAATTGGATCGCGAAACCGGAATCGCCAAGCTCTCGGATCACCTGCTCCGCAGAATGCAGTCTGCGATAGGGCGCGAACGACTCGCAGTCCGACATGCAGGCACCGTCGTGTCCTGACGGCTCATCGACCTTGATCGAAAGCACACCCCGCGAGTCGATCCGATAGTTCCCTTTAACGACCAGGCCCGGATGCGAAACCATTGTTTCGATCAGGAATAGGCCGCCGGGATTGAGCAATCGGCGGATGGCGCTTAACGCGCATTGCCGATGCTCGTCAGACACGATGCAGTGCAGGCAATGGCCGTCAACGATCAGATCGTAACGGCCGGGTTGATCGGGCAGATCGCAGATGTCGGCGGAGTCGAACTGCACACAGATACCTCGCTGAGCGGCATTCTCGCGGGCCATTTCTAGAGCGGTGGGGGAGACGTCGATGCCTCGTACGATCAATCCTTTAGATGCGATAAAGCATGAAATCGGACCGCTGCCGCAGCCGACTTCCAGGGCGGAGAGTGTGTTCAGTGGCTTGGCGATCTGGGCAAGCGATTCCTCGATGAAGGGCCGCATGACAAATCTGTCGAAGCTGGCCTGTGAGTCTGCTTGTTCGTCCCAGGTTGTCTTGCCCGCGGCGCAAAGCTTCTGGAAGACGCGGTCGTCGCCCTGATAGGAACGGCTCATCATGCTGATGCTAACGTTGGGTGCAGACAACGAAAACAGGGTTTCGCAAATAAACGGCTAGCGGAAGGGTTGCGGTGCGGCGTACGCGCCTATCGTAGGGGCATGCGTACGATGCCGGAGGGACCGCTGCTTGAGCTGAAGTAGCCTGGCGAATGGCGCCGCGTTGATCGTGCCGCCGATTGCGGGCCGGAAACACTTTCCTATGATCTGGCCGCATGGTTCCTACAAATACGGATGTGACAATTGACGTGCGGAGTAAAGCGCCGACGGCTGGGGATGCGGTGGCGGTGTTTGTAACGGAAGGCGCAAAAGCGGTCGATGCAACGGCTTTGATCGCGGAGGATCGCAAGTCAGCGGGGAAATTGCTCAAGGCTGGCGTGGTCTCGGGGAAAGCGGGTGAGCTGGCGTTCGACCTGGTCGAGACGGGTAAGAGATTTCGGCGAGTCTATGTCGTTGGGCTTGGGGAAGCAGGGAAGGTGACGCCGGAAATGCTGCGGCGGGCAGCCGGGAAGTTGACGCGGGCGCTGCGGAAGCATGAGATCAAGCGCGTGGCCATTGTGTTGCCCGAAGCAAGATCGATCGCGGATTCGGCGGTCGCGGATGCAGTTGTGACGGGAATGCTGCTGACCGCATTTGAGTTTCGGGAATATCACGGGAGCGGACGAAAGAGGGAGGACGGCGATGCCGGGCGTCGGCTTGGCGTGATAATACTGAGCGACGATCGTGAGGTTCGTCGAGCGGTGGAGCGGGCGCGGATTATCTGCGAAGGGCAGAATTTTGCGCGAACGATTGCGTCGCGGCCGGGGAACAACATCAATCCGCCGGCTCTGGCGAAAGTGGCGCAGGAACTGGCGCGGGAGACGGGACTGAAGCTGCGGGTGATGGACGAGAGGGAGCTGGCGAAGCTGAAGATGGGCGGGATCCTGGCGGTGGGTTCGGGGAGCGCACATCCGCCGCGGATGATCGTACTGGAGCATCGACCGGGTCCCGTCGCGCGGAAAGCGCCAGTGATGGTCGTTGGCAAGGCGATCACGTTCGACACGGGCGGCATTTCGATCAAGCCAGCCGACAAGATGGGCGAGATGATCTTCGACAAATGTGGGGCGATGGCGGTGCTGGGTTTGATGTATGCGGTGGCGAAGTTAAAGCTGCCGGTGCACGTGGTCGCGATTCTGTCGAGCGCGGAGAATATGCCGTCGAGCACTGCGTATCGGCCTGGGGATATTCTGCGGATGCACAACGGGGTAACGGTTGAGGTGACGAACACGGATGCGGAAGGTCGGCTGGTGCTGGCCGACGCGCTGGCATGGGGGACGAAGACGTACAAGCCGGCCGCAGTCGTGGACCTGGCAACGCTGACGGGTGGTTGCGTGGTTGCGCTCGGACACACTATGGCGGGGCTGATGTCCAACAACGATGAGTTGGTGGGCGAGCTCCAGCGAGCTGCGGATGAAACCGGCGAGCAGATCTGGCGGCTGCCGGTGGGGGACGATCAACGGGAGTTGCTCAAGAGCGGGCCGGCGGACATCGTCAACTCTGCCGGTCGCTGGGCCAGTCCGCTTCAGGGCGGGGCATTCCTGAGCTATTTCGTTCCGCGGGACGAATCAGTTCCGTGGGCGCATCTGGATATCGCCGGGGTGGCCGATACGGACAAGGAACTGCCGTACTACGCCGGCGGCGCGACGGGTTGGGGCGTGCGGATGCTGGTGGAGTGGGTCAACGGTCGAGCCTAGTATTACTCCGTTAGGTCAGTAAGCTTAGAGTGAGTGGTGGGATATGGGCATGAAGGGCGGTCGCCATGGATGGTCGATCACTGAATCGTCTGCGAAGGGAGTTGGGGGAATTCGTCGGGGACTTGATGTCGGACCTGCCGCGGCGGGATCAACGCCGGTGGGCGGCAGATATATCTACGGGGTCTGCTGCTGGATGGAGATCGCAAGAGCATTGAGCCGATGGCCAGGCGGTTGGAGGAGATTGACGGCAGTAAGCAGGACTACGAGCAGTCGCTCCAGCAGTTGGTGAACCAGAGCCCCTGGCCGGCGGGCTTGGTGCGGGACCGACTTCCGCACGGTGAATTGGCGGGAAGGGAGCAAGCTCAGGAAGGGCAAAGCGCGCAAGCTGTCTGGCCGTTTCGCCGCCTGGCGGGTCCGCCCGGCCCACCGTCTCAGTGACGGGCGCAGACCGCAGAGCGAGTGCTGGCTGCTGGCCGAGTGGCCCCGGGAGGAGGATGCCCCTACGAAGTACTTCTTCTCCAACCTGCCGGCGAAGGCCTCACTCCGGCAACTGGTCAGGACGGCCAAGGGGCGGTGGTGGGTAGAGCAGAGCTACCGGGAGATGAAGGAAGAGATGGGCCTCGACCACTTCGAGGGCAGGTCCTGGGTCGGATGGCGCCACCACATGGTGCTCGTGATGCTCGCCTATGCCTTCGTCGTCGCCTACCGGCGACAAAAAAGGGGAGACACGGCCCGCCGCCGGTTAGCGTGCCCGAAGCCCGTCGCCTGATCCAGCACCTGCTGCTGTGCTGGGCCGGACGCTGCCCGGTTTGCGGACGGCGACTCGACGCCCACCGTGTCGTAAGTCGAACCGAAAGGAAGGATTCGAGTTAACGGAGTAATACTACCAGCCCGTGGTGAAAGTCGATTTCCCGCTTGACGCCAAACCCCGACCGCGCTGAAATGCCGCGGACGCATTCAAGGATGATCCGCATGGCCCTGGGAAAACGCAAGGAAGTCGCTCAACCGCTGTTCATCTCGACGGTCGATTTGCCGTCGTTCAAGTCCAACCCGTTCTATGACACGGTCAACAAGGTGCTGGGCGCGCATCAGTTCGATCTGTTCGTCGAGAAGCTCTGCGCCAGGTTTTACCATGACAACGTGGGCCGGCCGGGTCTGCGCGCCAGGCATCTACTTTCGCTGCCTGCTGGTGGGATACTTCGAGGGATTGGATTCCGAGCGTGGAATCGCCTGGCGTTGTTCGGACAGCAAGTCGCTGGGATTGTTCCTGGGTTATGCGATCGACCAGCAGACGCCGGATCACTCGACGATCTCGCGAACGCGAAGACTGATCGACCTGGAGACGCACCAGGAAGTGTTCGGGTATGTGCTAAAGATCCTGGCGAATCACAATCTGATCGATGGCAAGACGATGGGCGTGGACTCGACGACGCTGGAAGCCAACGCGGCGTTGCGGAGCATCGTCCGCAGGGACAACGGTCAGGGGTATCAGGAGTTTCTCACCGATCTGGCAAAGCAGAGCGGGATCGAGACGCCGACGCGGGAAGATCTGGCCAAGCTCGATCGCAAACGCAAGAACAAAGGCTCGAATGACGACTGGACCAACCCGCATGATCCGGATGCCAAGATCACCAGGATGAAGGATGGCACGACCCATCTGGCCCACAAGGCTGAACACGCCGTAGACATGGGCGAAGAGGGACACGGTGCAATCCTGGCGGTGAATGTATGCGACGCGGTGGTCGGCGACACCAAAACCCTCTGCGACACGATCAACCAGGCATCCGAGAACCTGCGTGCCATCAAGGACGATGATCGGGTGAGCGACAAGATCAGCGATGCCTGGGCCAGCGAAGTCGTCGCCGACAAGGGATATCACAGCAACGACACGATGCGTGATCTGCCGGAGATGGACATCCGCAGCTACATCAGCGAGCCGGATCGAGGGCGTCGAGACTGGTCCGACATGACCGGTACGAATGAAGAAGATTCAATCAGAGCACTCGATGCCCGCGACGCGACCTACGGCAACCGCCGGCGGATCAAAGGTGAGCGCGGCAAGGGACTGATGCGCAAGCGGGGAGAACTGCTGGAACGATCGTTCGCGCACAACTACGAGACCGGCGCGATGCGACGAGTGCACCTGCGGCATCGGGAGAACATCGCCAAGCGGGTGCTGATCCACGTGGCGGGATTCAACCTTGGGCTGCTGATGCGAGTGAAATACGGCCTGCTCAAGCCGCGGGGGCTGAGTGACGCAATCATTTTTGCGCTGCTGATGATCTGGACGATGATCCGATCGGCAGCCGGGCGACTGATGCGATCCGGGCAAGCGGAATCAGCGCGATTTGCCGAACTTCTGCCGTTCGCGCCGAGATCATGGATTCAGGCCGTGTAGGTCATAAAACCACGGGCTGCTAGCGCATCCGGACGCGAGCAGAGTATAGGATGCTTGCAGCACTTCGGCGGCGGAGTTAGAACGCCGTGAGGAGATCGCGTGCACCAACTGATTGCCTCCACCGTTGTTCTCTATTCGATCCTGTTTCCAAGCAAGAACTGGTTTGCGCCAAACCAGGCGATTACGGTCCATGTGAAATCGCCAGCGGTGGTGACGCTAGTCTTGACGACGTTCGATGGCCAGCCGATCGATCCAATCGCGGGCGCATCGGCTGAGGTGACGACCGAAAAGACAGTGGATTTGAAGCAGATCTTCCCGCTGGGCAATCCCGGAACTTTCGTGCTTTATGCGGTGCCAAAGGGGGCGGCCCTGAAGGATTTCCTGGGGACGCCGGTGGTGGTGGACGTCCGAGCCGACGACCGGCTGAGCGCGCCGCCAGGGCCAATGGTGATTCACCTGGAGCCGCTTGTTTATGCGCAGATGACGACGGCGAAGGGGCCGATCACGATCGTGTTTTATTACGATGCTGCCCCGCACACGGTGATGAATTTCATCGAGCTGCGCGGGGGGGATTCTACGATGGGTTGACGTTCGACAAGATCGTAAAGGACTTCATCATCCAGGGCGGCGATCCGCGCGGGGACGGGACGGGGGGGCCGGGGTATCGGCTGGTCGCGGAATTCAATGATAAACCCCAGGAGTCGGGTGTGCTTTCGATGGCGCGGCAGGTGGATCCGAATGAGCCGGGCACCATGCCGAGAAGCGAATATGCCAACAGCGGCGGGAGCCAGTTCTTCATCTGCCTGGATCGGGCCAACTGCAAGCAACTGGACCATCGATACACGGCGTTTGGTTGGGTGGCCAAGGGAATGGAGACCGTGCGGGCGATCGCGGCGATTCCGGTGGCCGATGCGCTCACGGGGCGACCCAAGAAGCCGGTGACGATCGAGAGCGTTCAGATCAAGCCTGTGACGTCGAGTGACAATCCATATGCGGCGCTCCTGAATATGGACCTGACCGCGACCACGCAATCCGCACCGGCGAATCCGTGACTAGGCGCGCATAATGCCCCGGCCGTACAACGGGAACCGGGACGTGAATCATGAAAGCGATGGTCCTTCATCAGCCCGGTCCAATTGAATCTTCGCCGTTGGTGCTGGAGGAGTGGCCGGATCCCGCACCAGCGTCAGGCGAAGTGCGCGTGAAGGTTCGCTGCTGTGGCGTGTGCCGGACGGACCTGCACATCATTGAGAACGATCTGAAGCCGCCGATGCTGCCGCTGGTCGTGGGGCATCAGACGGTGGGGGTCGTGGATCAAGTGGGAGCGGATTGTCGGCAACTGAAGGTTGGTGATCGGGTCGGGATCGCATGGCTTCGGCAGACGGATGGAACGTGCCGGCTTTGCACGAGTGGTCGGGAGAACCTATGTCCGAACTCGCGGTATTCGGGTTATCACGCGCATGGCGGATATGCGGAGCGTACGGTGGTGCCCGAAGCATTCGCGTACCCAATTCCCGAAGAATTCGATGATGTGTCGGCGGCACCGCTCTTGTGTGCGGGGATCATCGGCTACCGTTCGATGAAGCGATGCAATCTTCGGGAGCGGTCGCGGGTGGCGCTGTTTGGATTTGGGTCGAGGCGCTCACATCGTGCTGCAGTTAGCGGTGAAGCGCGGGTGTGAGGTCTACGTGGTGTCGCGGTCGGAGGGACATCAGAAACTCGCGCGGGACCTGGGGGCGGTTTGGGCGGGTTCAGACGCGAGGCAGATGCCTGAAGAGGTGGAGAGCGCGATTTTGTTCGCGCCGGTGGGAAAACTGGTGCCGGTCGCTCTGTCCGTGCTCGATCGCGGGGGTGCGCTGTCGATCGCAGATATCCATATGTCGCCCATACCTGAGCTCAATTATGAACGATCGATCTTCTACGAGCGTGATCTGCATTCGGTAACTGCCAACACGCGGGAGGACGGGCGGGAGCTTTTGCGGGAAGCAGCGAGCTCAACCGTCAAATCACATACGCACATTTATTCCTTGGAAGATGCCAACCGGGCGTTACAGGATCTGAAGTCCGGCCGGTTGGAGGGAACGGCGGTTTTGCAGTTTGGCAACGTCCGATAAGAGCTGATGCGATGTTCGCAGGTTCCGCGTCAACAGTGACTTATGCAAGGTGGCCGGGATGCCCTGGCGACGAACCGAAGTTGAGCAAGAGCGTATTAAGAGTCGATCCAGTCAAGATTTAAGCTGGACGAGAAGCCTAGTATGCCGCTTGACGGAGCAGGTAGGCTCGGTACATTACCGCACCTTCGCCGTCGTCGGCAGTTGGCGAATTTCACGTAAACATGAAGTTAGGCGTAGGCGTACGGTCGATATTCCTCCGACAAAGGAGTGGCCGTGAAGATTGAGCCGAACTAAAGCGGCTCATGCTGACCGAAGCAGAGCATGGTCAGTGTGAGCCGGCCCGCAGTAGCGTGCGGGACTGACCGTGCGGGTGCTTCGACAACCGAAGCTCATGCCGTCCGCAAGACGGCTTTCACCCGCAGAGGCGAATGGATTGCTGCTGCGGGTGTTGCGTTTGAATGTGACAGTGAGGAGACAGTTATGGCTCGTGACCTGACCAAGATTCGGAACATCGGGATTTGCGCCCACATCGACGCGGGCAAGACCACCGTGTCGGAGCGCATCCTCTATTACACCGGCAAGATCCACAAGATGGGCGAGGTGCATGAAGGCACCGCGAAGATGGACTTCCTGGAAGAAGAGCAGCAGCGCGGGATCACGATCCAGTCTGCTGCAACGACCTGTCCCTGGCCGCGCAGTGGCGACACCTACACGATTAACCTGATCGATACGCCGGGCCACGTGGACTTCACCGTCGAGGTCGAACGCTCGCTGCGCGTTCTGGACGGCGCGGTGGCCGTGTTCGATGGCAAGGAAGGCGTCGAGGCACAGTCCGAAACCGTCTGGCGCCAGGCGACGAAGTACAACGTGCCGCGGGTCTGTTTCATCAACAAGATGGACAAGCTCGGGGCGGACTTTGAATTCTCGTTCAACTCGATTCGCGAGCGCCTCGGCGCACCGGCGGTGGCGGTGCAGATCCCGATCGGCCAGTCCAACACCTTCACCGGCATGATCGACCTGATCACCGGAATCGAGGTGCACTACAACCTCAAGGACGACAAAGATAAGGGCAAGACGCAGATCGAAAAGCCCATCTCCGAAGAGAACAAGGAGCGCTATGAGCACTGGCGGCACGAACTGATCGAGAAGGTCGCCGAAACCGACGACCATCTCATGGAGAAATACATCACGGATCCGAACTCGATCACCGAGCAGGAGCTTCGAGCGGGACTACGTGCGGCCACGATCAACTTCAAGCTGCATCCAGTGTTCTGCGGCTCCGCGCTGAAGTATGTCGGTGTTCAGCGGCTGCTGGATGGCGTAATCGATTACCTGCCCAATCCGCTCGACATGCCGGCCATCAAGGGTCACGATGTGAATGATCCCGAGAAGATCATCGAGCGGCATCCCAACCCAGATGAGCCGTTCTGTGGCCTGGCATTCAAGATCGTCAACGACCAGCACGGCGACTTGACCTACGTCCGCGTCTACTCGGGCAAGCTCGCCAAGGGCAGCCGGGTTCTTAACAGTAACCGCAACAAGCGAGAGAACATCTCTCGCATGTTCCAGATGCACGCGGAAGACCGCAATGCGCTCGAAGTGGCCGAGGCGGGTGACATCGTCGCGTGCATTGGCATCAAGGAAGCGCTGACGGGCGATACGCTTTGCGACCAGGAAAGTCCAATCCTGCTCGAGCGGCCGACCTTCCCTGAGCCGGTGATCAGCATGTCGATCGAGCCCAAGACCGCCGCCGACAAGCAGAAGCTGGGCGAAGCACTGACGACGCTCAAGCGCGAAGACCCGACCTTCCAGGCCAACTACGACGACGAAACCGGCCAGACCATCATCGCCGGTATGGGCGAATTGCACCTCGAGATCCTGCGCAACAAGCTCACGCGGGATATGAAGGTCGAAGTGCTCGTCGGCAAGCCCAAGGTCGCCTACAAGGAGACCATCACGGGCAGCGCCGCGAACGTTCGCGGCAAACACGTAAAGCAGTCCGGTGGCCGCGGTCAGTACGGCGACTGCTCGATCAATATCGAGCCGTTTGATGGGACGGGCGTTGAGCCCGAGGTGCTCAAGAAGTGGGGTTGGACTGACGGGATCGCGTTTGAGAACAAGATTTTCGGCGGCGCGATTCCGAAGGAATATATCCCGTCGGTGGAGTATGGCGTGCGAATGGCAGCCAAGACGGGCGTGCTGGCGAGCTACACGCTGATTAACGCGAAGATCACTCTCGTCGATGGTTCGTATCACCCGGTGGACAGTTCGCAGGTGGCGTTTGAACTGGCCGGGCAACTCGCGTTCCGCGATGCCTGTACCAAGGCCGGGCTGACGCTGCTCGAGCCGATCATGAAGGTGGTCGTGACCACGCCCGAGGAGTTTGTTGGCAACGTGACAGGTGACCTGAATCGCCGGCGCGGGTTGATTGTGAACTCCGAACAGCGCGGGAACACCCGCGTTGTCGAGGCGGAAGTGCCGCTGTCGGAGATGTTCGGCTACACAACCGAATTGCGTTCGATGAGCCAGGGGCGGGCGAGCAGCGTGATGGAGCCGCTGAAGTATTCGCCGGTTCCGAGCTCTGTGAAGAACGCGATTCTGGAAGAAGTCGGATAAGGTGCCTGATAACATTTGAGACGATACATATTGCGCGGGAGCACGGTTAAGCCGTGCTCCCGTCATTTTGTGGAGTCGCACTGAGTTCGACTTTCGCACTTTACGCGGCCTGCTTCACCGCATGAATGAGGCGTTTGAGGACGTTTCTGCTACCCGTGCCATGCAGGTGCATCGACAAAAGGTCTTGCTTGAGGCTCTGACAACGCAGTGTGGCAGCCATATCCGCGAAGGAGGCATCGGTCTTGCCGATGTACCACGGTCGTGTCGGCGGCTGATAGGAACGATGCCCTTCGCGGCTGAACCACAACACCACCAGCGAATAGAGCAGCATCGCCACGGGCGCAGTCCGCTGCACCGCTTGCTTCATCCAGCCCTGGGGCTCTTCAAATCCCAATTGTCCTTTGGCGTCGTGATGGGTCACTTCCAGCGACCAGCGTGCCGCGTAATGGGTCAGCACCTGCTCGGCACGGTCGCCGGGACAAGTCGAGAAAAACGCCTGAGGTTTTTGCAACTAAAAAGCTCGCGACCCGGGGCTCTTCTTGATCCGCCCAATTTGGGCTTGGCAGTGTTTGTTAGAGCCGGTTGCGAGCTATACAGACTATCGGCTATCTCACCGCCCCACCTTCACTCGCGGCTCTGGGCCATCAATGCAAAATACGCCATCGTGTGCGCCGAGCTGCTCATCGGCAAAATCCGCACCGAGTACCCCGGCACATCCACCGTCGCATCCCCCGGCCGCCAGGGCAGATCCAGCCAGATCAGATTCTCATGATCCGCCAGCGTCCCCGGCCGCCCATAAGGTGACGAATAAACAAACCTCACCCCCCGATCCAATAATTCTTTCACGTCCCGCGCATCCACCGGTGAATAGCCAAAATGCACCGCCACGTCTCCCGCCCCCAAATCTGCCGGATGCGCTCGGTACACGTGGCTCACCGGCTTCGCCCAGTTCACCGGCCACTCGTTCGGCTCGCTCTCCAGGATCTCCGGATATGAATGGCCCACCGCCACCATCGACACCCGCCGGTCCTTCTTCTTCGCCTCGGCGATCCAGCTTCCCGCCTGCACGAGCTTCTCATCCTGCCGCACGAGTAAGCCATGAATCCTCGACAGCTCGCTTAGGAAGGTATCTGCCACATATCGCTCCGCCAGCGGCGGCACATAAACGCGATCGTGAAACAGCGGTACTTTCCATGGCTCGCGCAGGTTGTCGTGCTTGTGGAATGCCGCATTCCGCACCAGCGCCCCTTCAAGCCAGACGCTCATCCAGATCACCGGCATTTTCCCCGCGCGTGTGCAAGCCGCGATCATCTCCCCCGCCACCAGCCAGCCGCGCACGAGTTGGCCAAACTGCCGAATGCCGTCGATGTGCTCCCAACCGGTGGCCAGGCCCGTGAATGCTTCAACCCGATCTCGCTCAGCCACCTGGCTGGGCTCTCCGATCGCAAAGATCCGTGCCGGACTGGCAATCAGTTTCTTCCACTCCGCCCGCGCCGCATCCGTCCACTTGCCCGGCAGCACCACATAGGCCACATCATGCTTCGATGAAGCTTCGAACGGCCCGGCATGATCGCCCCGGTTGATCCCCATCAATCCCCCGGCTCGCGCAGAATTCGCTGCCCCACCACGGCGCCACCGGCGGCACAAAGATCTCTCCGCCCGTCAGCAGGTGTTCCGCCATCCGCTGGCCCATATCAGACAGCCGCGGCAGATCCTGCTGGATCCTCTCAATCCGCTCCCCAATGCCCTTAAGGAACTCCGCCGCCCCCCCACGTCCATGCTCCGCACTCATTTTCCACCGTTATGATTGAACGACGAACAACCAACCACAAACCACAAACAACCTACAAGTCTTTCACCCTCCCCCGATACCGCGCAACTAACTTCCCATTAAACTCATCCCCCCCAGGCAGATTCGCGCTCCTGAAAATCGGCGGCTCCAATCCCCTTCGCTTCATCTCCGCCACCGCCTCGATCACCATCCGATGCGCAATGTACGAATCCACGATCGTGCTCGTCGGCCCCACCGGCACCTCATACCCCTCCACCACAAAATCCGCATCGCCATACGGATTCAGATCGTCGATGCACAAATCCGCATACTCGAACACGTGCTTCCTGTTCGGATGCCGGATGTGATGATCCTTCGGCAGCTTTTCCCGCCAGTCGTTCGAGCTGACCGCGATGATCTTCGCCCCGCGCTTCTTCGCTTCCTCGGCCGCATCGATCGTCGTCGGGTTCATCCCGATGTTGTGCCACAGAATCAAGAGATCCCCCTTCGACACCCCGTAATACCGAATCAGACAATTCGCATACCCCGTCGTCCGCTCCACCTCCAGGTACTTGAGCGCCCTGACACAGCGGCGAAATATCGTGCCCGAAGATCGGATTCACATTCGCCATTCCCCCTGCCCGAAAGAACATCTCGCACACCATCATGACCGTATGCCCCCCGCCGCCGTACACGTGGATCAGCCGATCCTCCGCATACGCATCGGCAATCATCGCCCCCGCCTGCCGGATCTTCTGGGCCTGCGATGCCTCCACGGCCTCCAGCTTCGCCGTGACATTCGCAAGATACGCCTGCCCGCGATTCTGCTCGCTCATATGCGCGGGGAGGATGATCAGCCGAGCGTCCCCTGTCAAATCGCCCGCCCGTCACCCCCGTACCATGGGCATCCCGCCCACGCCCCATCTCTCAAGGTCTTCTCACCCTCAGCCCCCTCCCATCGAGTTTCAACTGGCAACATGAGAATCCAATAGCCGAGGCCTGTCAGCCCGATTGGGACTCGCGTTCCCCGGCCGCATCACGCTGGAGCGTGTTATGGACTTTCCACGCCCCCGTTCCAATTCCCGAAAACCTCGGATCGGCCGGGATGCCGGACGGTTCGCAAATCGTCCAAACAGAGGACATTCCGCTCCCATGTCGCCTGCGATTCGGCTCCCGACCCACACCGGACTCTCACCGTTGTAGTACCGTACCCTCCCCACTCGGCCGCCGACCCCGTTTTTACCCCTTCTGACGACATGGTGGTCCGAACATGACAATTTGTCGTAGCGCAAAACGGCTTAAGGTGTTATGGACTTCCCGCGCCCCACGCCTCGCGACGGCACGGAATCGCCCCGGATGCTGCAGGAGCGACCGCGAGAGCCGGGTCTTGACGACCCTTTAAGCGGTTGTGACGGCGCATATGGGTCGATTCCATCCCCTTTCCGGTCCATCGCGGGGTGCGGAAAGTCCATAACACGCTCTAAAGACAGCCGGGAAGTCGTCATGGTTCCGCCGCATATCGCTGGCGTGATCACCTGTCCCGCAAGCAGATAATCCTGTCCAGAGCGGCAATATGTATCCGAAGGGCCCACCGAGCCGCGGTTCCTGCCAGTCGGCCGCGCTCGATGGCCGTCATGTGCTTGAGCTGAGCCAACTGATCCAGCAGATAGTCCATGCGAGCCTCCTTGCGGAACTGGGGCAAATCGCATCCGCAGTAGAGTTTCGGGAGAATGAAACATGCTGCCGCCCGGCACAAATCACGTGGATTGTCCGCGAGACGCTCTATGTCAACAGCGCTGACAACGTCGTGGGCCTGTTGCAGCCGCATGAGAGACAGGGCATGGACAAACTCCAGGGCGGGGCTCGGCACCGACGCCAGGGCACCAACAAGCTGCCGCTTCATCTCGCCAAGGCGAGAGAGAAGCAGATCCTGCGCCGTAGCGAGATAAGCAACCTGCTCCGCGGAGCAAAAGGCGGGGATGGCGGGATAGGGGGCTCTGGCGGCGTCGGGCAGCGTGCGGAACAGGCATTTGAGCATCTTGGAATTGGGTGCCGAGGCCCGGGGAAGATCGTCGCACATGCGGGCGGCGTCGGCTGGGGGAAGCTCACCGGCGATCACCTTGGACAAGACCGCTTCGTAACGGAACGAGATGGGATACTCGGGGTGAGAGCAGAAGGCGACCGCTCTGCCTCGCCCATAGTCGGCGCCGATGACCGCCGGACGGCCGGCGATGGGCTGCCGCGGGGGCGGGTCGAACGGCCCAGGCTGTAGATCCGAGAACCGGCCGAGAACCTCGTACTCGCCGGGACCGAACATGTCCCCGTTGATATGCTCGATCTCCTGCGACTGCGCTGCGTAAGGCAGCCCTGTACCCAGGTAGTCAATTCGGGCGGGGCCTTCAAAGGGGAGGCCGTCCGGTGGCAACGCGGCCCCTTGAATCAGCCCGAGATGGCAGACACGCTGCTCGGCCCCGGACGCCATAACAACAGCGGCGCCGTAGCAGACGCCGACTACGCTGGTTCCCTGCCGGACCACGTGACGGAGATTCCGCCGCCCGACTTCGCCGCCGAAGACTTGGGAACGAGAATCGACCAGCCCTCCGGGGATGACGATCACATCGATACCCGCCAGTACGTCCTCAAGGAGGAAAGAACGGTCCCACAGCGGCACCCACTGAAGCCCCAGTGTTCGAAACACCGGCAGCCAGTTCTGCCAGAGACCTCCGGCATGGGACAGGTCCCCCAAATACAGGCCCACCAGCTTCGGATGATCGGATGTATCTCCGGGCACTCGATCTCACCTGCTTCGAGCTGAGAAAGAAAGTCGGTCTCCCTTCGCCGCCGTTTCCGCCAGCCGCAGGAAGACGCCCCGACACTATCCCCCCCACGTCTCAAAGAAACGGCTTGACAACACCCATCCATCATATCGACATCCGCTTGTGCAAAACATGCGACTGACACCGGACCCACACCGTACTCTCTCCGTACCCACACCGTGCAAACTCCCCGGGGAAAGGCGGGTCCGGTTGCTTGTACCCGATCCGATCAGCGCCTCAATAAGCCGACTCGCCACACCACCAAGGCCACCTTCCAGAATGACGGCTTTACCCGTCCCAGCGTACCCCCCGCTTTTCGTTCTTCGCTTTTCGCTTCCCGCATATCTTCGTGTCCCTTCGCACCACCTGCCCTGACCCCGTCGCACGGGTCGCATCTTTGCGGCCTCTCCAACTCGGGAATCGCGATCAACACCCCTTCGTTACTTCATCGCACGACTTGTCCCTTGTCCCCCACGCCCCCATCGATACGATCATGCCGTATTCAATCACATTGCCCAAGGAGGCTTCGACATGGCGCGTTCCGTTACCCTCTTCACCGGCCAGTGGGCCGACCTTTCCTTCGAGACCATCTGCCAGAAAGCCAAGAGCTTCGGCTACGACGGCGTCGAACTCGCCTGCTGGGGCGACCACTTCGAAGTCGACAAGGCCCTCAAGGACAAGGACTACTGCAAGAACCGCTGGAAGGTCCTCGCCGATAACGGCCTGGCGTGCTTCGCCATCTCCAATCACCTCATCGGACAGGCTGTCTGCGACAACATCGACGAGCGCCACAAAGGCATCCTCCCCCCGACGTCTGGGGCGACGGCGAACCCGAAGGCGTCCGCCAGCGCGCCGCGCAGAAGCTCATCGACACCGCCAAGGCCTGCCGCGATTTTCTAGACGCCGCCCCGAAGCACGCAGGGGGAGGCACCGGCTTCCCCGCCGTCGTCAACGGCTTCACCGGCTCGTCCATCTGGCACTCGATCTACGCCTTCCCTCCCACCGACCAGAAATACTGGGACAAGGGCTACGCCGATTTCGCCAAGCGCTTCGGCCCGATCCTCGACGCCTTCGACAAGGAGAACGTCAACTTCGGCCTGGAGGTCCACCCCACCGAAATCGCCTTCGACATCGCCTCCGCCCGGCGCGCGCTCGAAGCCGTCAAGAACCACAAGCGTTTCGGCTTCAACTACGACCCCTCGCACCTCGGCTACCAGGGCGTCGATTACGTCAAGTTCATCCGCACCTTCGCCGACCGCATCTACCACGTCCACATGAAGGACGCCTGGTGGGGCCACGGCGACGGCACCGTCGGCGTCTTCGGCGGCCACGCCACCTTCGCCGATCCCCGCCGCTACTGGGACTTCCGCTCGCTGGGCCACGGCGACATCAACTTCGAGGAGATCATCGTCGCCCTCAACGACATCGGCTACCAGGGTCCCCTCTCGGTCGAATGGGAGGACAGCCGCATGGACCGCGAACACGGCGCCACCGAAGCCGCCGCCTTCGTCAGGAAGACCGACTTCAAGCCCAGCGCCATCGCGTTCGATGCGCAGTTCGACCGCTGATCTGTGTGCATCCCGCTCGCTCGCGGACCGAGCGGTCGCGCTTTGGTCGTTCGCATTCCTCGTGCTCTCCCGCTAGATCAGCGCGCCCCGCCCGGCGCCTGCCGCGCCGCGGGCTCTTTTGCAATGGGCTTCATTCAGCAACGTCTTCTCAAGCTTGTCCTGGCCGTCGTCCACCGGCCGAAGTTCACGCTGTTCGTCGCCGCGCTCCTGCTGCTCGCCTCGCTGGTCGCCGCCATCACCAGCCTCAAGATCTCCAGCGACCAGAACAAGCTCTTCAGCTCCAACGTCGGCTTCTTCCACGACTATCTCGATTTCATCGACAAGTTCCCCGAAAACGAGGCCATCTATGTACTCGTCGAAGCGAAAAACGCCAGGCATCCCCCGCCCGTCGACCAATGGACGGATATCGCCGATCGCCTGACCCATCAACTCGCGCAGCAGCACCAGTACGTGCAGGCGGTGGATGCGAAAGTCCCTCTGGAAAAGCTCGGCGTCCAAGGCCTCCTCTTCGAAGAGCCGTCCCTCCTCCGCGAGGACTTTGCCCAGGTACAGCAGTTTGGACAGCTGGCCAGGATCTGGGGCCAAAACGGCTTGTTCGAACGCATCCTGGCGCACCCCCATGGATCGGTTCTTATCCGGCTTGGGAATGGTCAACACCGACGACCAGCAGTTGTCGTTTCTCAATCCGCTGGCACGCTCGTGGGTCACCACCCTCAAAACGGACAATCAGCCTCTGGAAATCGGCAACCAGATCCCCGACCTGGCATCGCTCGGCGCTACCGATCCCTCCCGTCTCGGCTACTACTACGTGCCGGACGAGAGCGACCCGAGCCGGCACCTGCTCCTGGTCCGCGTTTATGCCAAGACCAACTACAATTCCCTCACCGCAATCACCCGCACCGTCGAAGGGATCCGTTCCGCCGTCGAATCGGTTTCCCGCGAGTATCCCCAGTTCACGGTCGGCATGACCGGCCGACCGGCGTCGACGCCGACGAAATGCGCACGACCGATCACGACACGCACAATGCCGAGATCGTCGCATTGTCCGTCGTTTTCGTCGCCATGGCCATCATGCTGCGCTCGGTCTGGCTGGCGCTGGTCGCGGAGATTTCGCTGGCCGTCGGCATCGGCTGGACCTTCGGCTGGGCAACCATCAGCGTCGGGGATCTGAATCTCCTCTCCATTGTCTTCGTCATCGCGCTGATCGGCATCGGCATGGATTACCTGGTGCAGATCCTGACCCGCTATCGCCGCGAAGCGCGACGGTATGTGCGCCCCGCCGCCGTCTGGTCGCGCGTCTTCCGCTATGTCAGCCCGCCGATCTTTACGGCCTGCCTTGGCGCAGCCGGCGCCTTCTTCGCCTCGGTCCTGACCAACTTCCGCGGCGCCGCCGAACTGGGAATCATCGCCGGCGGCGGATTGCTCCTGTGCCTGTTGTCCGGCTATACCGTCCTCCCGGCGATCCTCGTGCTGCTCCCGGCGCGCATCAGACCGCTGGAAACGAGCCTGCGTTATCGCCCGCCGGCTCCCCGGCGCATCCACCCGGCCTGCGCCTGCTGCTTCCCGGAATCTGGGTTGCCGGCCTGATCGCGTGCATCCCCTTCGCAAGCCGTGCCCAGTTCAACCCCAATCTGCTCGAACTTCAGGCCCCGAACCTGCGCTCCGTACAGCTCATCCGCAAAGTCAAGACCTGGTTCGCGGTGGTCCTCAGCAAAGACCTCGACACGCTCTCGAAGGTTCGTAACGCGGTGGAAGATCTGCCGACCGTGGTCGATACCGAAAGCATCCTCGATGCAAAGGACAACTACCGCTGGCTGATGCAGCACAGGTCGGAACTGCCCGACATCAACTGGACCGAACCCGCCCCGATCGAACCGCGCGATCTCACGACGCTCGCTGAGAAATCGATCATGCTTGCAAGCCACATCGAGCGGACATTCAAGCCGGCAAGCGAAAAGGGCCAGCGGCTCAAGGCGCAGACGATCACGAACCTGCGACAGTTCGCCGCGCTCTTGCGCAAGGTTCCCGAAGAGCAGCACACGCAGACGGCCAAACGCCTGAGCGCCTGGCAGCAGATCTTCGTTCAGCAGATCCGCGAGATGTTCAAGCAGTTCTCACCGCCGCCCCTGAACATTCAGACCGTCCCCAAAGAGCTCCGAGGACACTATATCAGCGCCGACGGGACGTATGCCCTCTACATCTATCCAAAGAAGGACCTTTGGAACCGCGAAGCGCTGTCGCAGTTCGTCACGTCCGTTGAATCGCGCGTGGCGAAGATCCCAGGGGCGCCGCCGGTCACCGGCATCGCGCCCAATATCTATCACTCGACCGCCTCCATCGAACGCGCCTTCTACAAAGCAACCTTCTACGCTCTGGCCCTGATCTTCATTCTCGTCTTTCTTGACCTCAAGCAAATCGTCCCCACCCTCCTGGCCGTCAGCGTGCTGGCGCTGGGACTACCGATGCTGGTCGCGATCATGGGATTACTAAGGACGCTCGCGGAACATGGAATCATCAGTGCCAGTGCTAGCCAGTTCGACTGGAATTTCGCCAACTTCTTCGGTCTTCCGATTCTTATCGGTGCCGGCCACGAGTACGGCGTATTCATGATGCATCGCTATCTCGAAGTGCAGCATAACCCCCGCCGTGTCTGGACCCGCTGGGACGTCAGCGACCGCGCTGCTCCTGTGCGCGTTCATCACCAGCTCCAGCTTCGGCTTCTTTTATGCCCTGGGCCATCATCGCGGCCTGATGAGCCTCGGCCTGGTCATGGCCCTGGGCACCGGCTGCATCTACCTCGCGACGATCATGGTCCTCCGGCCGATCCTCCGCTGGCGTATCGACCGCAAGAAGTTCTACCACCGCGCGTTCGACCTGCCGGGGCACCCGGCCCCCGACGATGAATGACCCCTCATCTCCGAAACCCGGCCAACCGCGCCGGCCACTCCACCGGAAGGTCGTCCACCAGAAATCTTCCCGCTCCCGGTCGCGATAGCTTCAATGCCTCGGCAACAGCGTCCGCCGCCAGATAGCCGCTGCGCACAGCCCCCTCCATCGTCGCCGGCCAGCCGGTCCGCGTATAATCCCCTGCGAGGTACAGCTTCTGAATCCCGCCCACCGGCGGCGCTGCCGCCGGCCGAAAGTGATCCACCCCCGGCACCGGCGAAAACGTCGCCCGTTTTTCAACCACGATCACGCCGCGCAAGAGGTTCGCGTCCCGCGCCGCAGGAATTGTCCGTCGCACTTGTTCTTCGAACAGCCCGAGACACTCCTCCTTCGGCCGATTCACCCACGCCCTGGCCGCGCTGATCACCCCGTGCACACCCAGCCCCTTTGCATCCTTTCGAAACAACCACTGCAACGGCCCCTCCATGAATGCGACATGTGACGTGTCGAGCACCGGACGGTCGAACCACAAATGCGCGCCCAGGATCGGAACACTTTCGATCTTCTCCAGATGAGCAAAGCGCTCGTCGCGCTGGGCCAACTCGACCGGCACCCATCGCGCGGCCGCGTGATAATTCGTCGCCAGCACCACTGCATCCGCCGTCAGCACCTGCCCGTCCGCGAGTTCCACGCCCGCGACGGCACTTCCGGCAAATCGCAAGCCCGCAACCCGCGCCCCCAGCCGTACGTCCGCACACGGCAGTGTCGAATAAAGCTGCTCCAGTGGACAATTCGGCAACCCAACCACATACCCGCGCACATTCGCCAGCATCGCATCCTGAAAGATCTGAATCGCATATCGCGCGCTGGCAACCCGCGTCTGTTCATTCAATCCACTGACGACGATCGGATCATAAAACCGCCAGATCAAGCTCTCCGGCTGTCCCTGCTCGCTTAGCCACTGCCCGAACGGCACATCCGTCAACCTCACCCGTCCCTCCACGCCCATCCACAACATCGCGAGCATCGCCCGCACCAGTGCCGCCCGCTCCCCGATCCCCAGCGCCCAAACTCCGCCAGAGACGGCCCCAGATTCAGCGGCGCCGGCAAACCTCGTACGCCCCACAGGTCAAACCGCTCCCCGCGCTCGTCCATAAAGTGAACGCTGCGCTCCCAGGTGATCCGATCCGATACGCCAATCCGCCTGTAGAAATCGATCAGGTTCGTGCAGCACCCCAGCAGCACGTGCTGGCAATTGTCCAGCTTCTCTCCGCTCTGCGGATCGATGAATGACCCCGCTCTTCCTCCGAGCGTCGCCCGCGCTTCGACAAGCGTCACCGATGCCCCGACCGACTCCAGCGCCACCGCCGCCGCCATTCCCGCCAGCCCGCCGCCGATCACGACCACCTTGGGACCTGATCTCTGAAGGAACGCTTGCTCAGACACGTGCGCAGCGGAACTCATCGCGCCCTACTTCGCCCGCACCGCACGCCAGCCGATGCGCAGCTTCGAGAGCACCGACAGCGACACCCGCTCGCTCAGCACGCGCTGCGGGTCGGCGGCGATCTTCATGAGGATTCCCTGGTAGATCTCGGTCATGGCCCGCAGCGTCGCCCGGCTATCCCTGGCGATGCGCTCTTCCAGCGCCGCCGATGATTCGTACAGCGACTTCGCCCGCGCGATCTGAAACCGCATCAGCCGCTCGAACCTCTCTCCGCCCCGGACATTGAGCAAATCATCCTCGCTCACGCCCATCGCCGCCATCTCGTCGGCCGGCAGATAACAGCGTCCCCGCCCTGCATCTTCGCGCAGATCGCGCAGGATATTGGTCATCTGAAACGCCACGCCGCGGTCGATCGCCAGCGCCTCGGTTTCCTCGCCGCCCTCAAATCCCCAGATGTAGATGCTCGCCAGTCCAATCACGCCGGCCACGCGATAGCAGTAAACCCGCAAATCGTCGAACGTCGCAAATCGCGCCCGCTCAAGATCCTGCCGCTGCCCTTCGATCACCGCATCGAATACCGTCGGCGGAATGTTGTGCTGCCGCACCGTCTCCGCCAGCGCCGGCCACAGCGGGTGCGATTCTTCATCCGGGGTCTGGCCATCCAGCACCGCGCGCATACTGCGCCCGCCACGCGTCCAATTCCTGCTGCCGCTGGGATACGTCCCGCCCATCCTCCTCGTCCGCGATGTCATCGACCAGCCGCATGTAGGCATACAGCGCAAACATCGCCGACCGCTTCGGCTCCGGCAGCAGCCGCAGGCCATAGTAAAAATTCTTCGCCGCCTGCCGCGTAAGCTGCTCGCAATACGCGCGGGACTGTTCCAAACGGCTTTCGCCGGTCGTTGGCGCAAGCAAGCTCACGCGCCACCTCCCGCGCCGATGATCCGCCCCGCCAACGCCGTCATGAGCAGCCTCCCCTTTTGCCAATGGCTCAGCACCGGTCGATGGCTCAGTGTGTCATAGTTCTGCCGCCGGATCGCCTCCAGCACCGCCCGCCCTCCCTTGCCGAACAGGCTGATCTGTCCCCGTACCGCCGGTGCGAGCGTGGGCAGAAGCACATCGCCTTCATCAAATAGCTTAGCTGTCCGATCCACCTCAAACTGGATCAGCCTGCGATAGCCGTCATCGCATCGCTTGGCGACAATCTGCTCCTCGCTCACCCCAAACCGTTCCATCGACTCCCGCGGCAGATAGATTCGGTCGCGTTCGTCGATATCCTGCCGCACGTCCTGCCAGAAGTTCGCCAGTTGCAGCGCCGTACACGTTTTGTCACTCAGCCGCTGCCGCTGCTCGTCTCGGTACCCGCAGGTATACAAAACCAGCCGTCCAACCGGATCCGCGCTCCGCCGACAGTAATCCACGACCTGCTCGAACGTGTCGTACCGCGTGACCCGCTGATCCTGCTCAAAGGCATCGATCAGATCAAGAAACGGCTGGATCGGAATCCCATGCCGCCTGATCGTCTCCCCCAGCGCCACGAAGACGTGATTATTCCGCTCCCCTGCATAGCATGCCTGGGTCTGCTCCCGGAACCGCTCGAGCCAGCGGAGCGACAAATCCCGATCCCCCAGCTCATCCCCAAGATCGTCCGCCACCCGGCAAAACGCATAGATGTTGCAGAAGTCCTGCCTGAGCTCCCTGGGAACCAGGACCGAGACGACCGTGAAGTTCTCATAGTGATCTGCCGCCAGCAACCGGGTAAAGGCTTGTGCCGCCACGACATCCGGCGCAGCAAGAGCGCCTTCCGCAAAAGCGCAGACAAAGGCTCCGTCATTTCAGATGCCGAGGCCGACGTCTCGGTGATCGTCATTGAACCTGCCTGCTCCCACGCGACTCTTTCCCTTTGAACCGCTACGTCGGCTCCTTCCAAAGGACTACTTTATACCGGCAAATCCCCATTTCACGGAAGGCCCATGCGCACACAACAGTTAGAATGCGTGTCCTGGTCATATTGACGGGCGGTTATACGGCAAAAAACCGGTAAGTCGTCGTGCTCGCAAACGTCTGTCCGGGCCGCAGGATTGTGTTTGGAAACGCCGGATGATTCGGCGAATCAGGAAAATGCTGCGACTCCAAACATAGCCCGCCAAACCGCACGTACTTCCCCCCAACCCCCGTCAGCGACCCATCCAGAAATCCCCCGGTATAGAGCTGCATCCCCGGCTGATCAGTCGTCACCTCAACTCCCCGCCCTGCGACCTCGTCCACTACCCGAGCAGCCACGCTCCGACCGGGATTCAGCACGAAGTTGTGGTCGTACCCGTTCGACACGGCCTTGATCCGCTCCCCGACCTGATGCGATGAGGTGAAATCCAGTGGCGTGCCCTGTACCGCTGCAAGCTCGCCCGTTGGAATCAGCTCCTCATTCACAGGTGTATAGCAATCCGCATCGATCCACACCCAATGCCCCACCACTTCCCCTGAGCCCGCCCCCGCCAGATTGAAGTAACTGTGATGCGACAGATTTACAACAGTCGCCCGATCGGTCGTCGCCACGTAATCGATCCGCAGTTCGTTCTCGTCTTTCAACGCATAAGTCACGCGCACCTCGCAATTCCCCGGGAATCCCTGATCCCCATCAGGGCTCTCGTACGCCAGCCGGAGCGTCGGGACGCCGTTCGGATTCGATGGACTCGCCCGCCAGAGCACCTGATCGAAGCCGATCGGACCACCGTGCAGCGCATTGTTCCCGTTGTTCGCCGGCACCTGATGTTCCACCCCATCGATGGCAAACCGCCCGCGAGCAATCCGATTCGCATACCGCCCCACGATCGCGCCGAAATAGGGGTTCGGCTTCAGATACTCGTCCAATCGATCAAACCCCAGCACAATGGACGTTATGTCCCCCTTTGAATTCGGAACGTGCAGTTCCGTCACCCGTCCGCCATAGCTTGTGATCTTCGCGACCACGCCGCAATCGTTTTCCAGAGTGAACAAATGTGCGGTCCGACCATCGTACATCGTCCCAAACGGTTCCTGTCGAATCCTCATGCCATCTCCGTGTGCGTTACCCGACGGGCAGAATCCCGCGCGCCGCGAAACCTTACTTACGCAACGGCGTCCAAGATTCCGACTATCTTCTTTTTTGTCCGATCCGGCGTCGATCGGCCATAGTGAATACAGCGGCGGACCGTATCGCGCAAGTCCAGCGCCCTCGTACCGTGCGGCCCTGCAGCGGCAAAACGTCTTATCGCGGCAGATCCATCAAAAAATGTTGACATTCGCCGGCATACAAGATACCCCTGTCCCCGTTAGTCCTCGACCGCATCGGGCATGGCGGAATCGGGAGCGGCCGCCAGGTGCGAACGGGGTAGTTCTCGCTGTTTCCAGTCCGATGCCAATACACTTCTCGCACCGCTTTAGCGTTCGCGCGGCCGGCTTCACTGCCGTCCTGATCCTTCTTTTCGGCTGCTCAAGCGTCTTCGCACAACAAAACCCTGACGAGACACAACCCCGCACGGGCTTCACTGTCCGTAAAGCCGACGACAAGTTCGTCAATGCCATCGAGGATTTTCAGCGCTATTGCGACAAGAAAGCCTGGGAACTGCGCCTTCCACGCGCTTGCCAACGTGATGAGCATCGATCCCAAGCTTATGGCCCCGGCCAAGGACGGCATTATGCTGCCGGCGCGGCGGCGCGTCATGGGCCTTTTGGAATCCCTTCCTCCCGAAGGTCGCGAAGCCTATCGCCTGTTCAATGACGCTCCCGCGAAAAAGCTCTACGATGAAGCGCTCGTCGCCGGAGAGAAATCTTCCGCCGACGAAATCAGCCAGCTCCGCAAAGTCTATCAGGAATACTTCATCAGCAGCATCGGCGACCAGGCCGGCAATCGCCTGGCCGATGATCTGTTCGAATCCGGCGATTTTTCAGGCGCCCAGAGCATCTGGAAATCGATCCTCGACGCCTATCCCGATACGGATCTCAACCCCGTGCAACTCCAGGTGAAACGCGGCATCGCCCTCGCCCGCGCCGGCCGGGGCGATGAGCTGCGCGAGCTAATCGCCCAAATTCGCCAGACGCATCCTGGCGCGACCGCGACCATCGGCGGCAAAGATGTCGATGCCGCCGCTTATCTCGCCTCGCTTGTGACACCCACGACCCAACCCGCGCCGGAACGCACCGACAACGGCGCAGCGATCCCCCTGTCGCTTCCCGCCTCCGATTCGCCACGCTGGCAATGCGAATTCATTGACAAGGAGGTCTCACAGCGCATCGCCGAACGCGCCAACAACTGGGGCTGGCAGTTCATGTGCGACCAGATGTCCAACTGCGTCCCTGCCACCGATACAGACGGCAAACGCATCTACGTCAACTGGCTGGGCGCCTGCTTCGCCATCGACGCCAGGACCGGCAAGATGCTCTGGCGGACCGACAAATTCGAAGAGATCAGCCAGAAGGTCGATCAACTGCTCCAGTCCGGACCCGACATCAACGCCTACGCGGCCCTGGCGATCCCGGATGACCGCGTCCTCTTCGTCCGTGTGCCGATCAAGCGGATGAACTATGACGAACCCGTGCGCCTGACCTGCCACGACACCGCCACCGGAGCCCAGAAGTGGAGCAGCGAGAGCGGTACCCTCAGCAACTACGAATTCCTGGGCAAGCCCGCCTTCATCAACGACGCCATCTATGCCCCCGCCAAGAGCCGTCGCGGAACCGATCTTTCGCTCCTTCGAATCGACCCGAAGAACGGCCGGCTCCTGAGCTCCATTTCCCTCGGCCAGGCGACCGGCGGCACCAACTTCCGCGGGCAACCCCAGGTTCCGGAATGCCGGCTCATCGCTTTCGAGGGCAAACTCTACCTGCTCACGAACGACGGCGGCATCTGCGCCATCGACCCCGATACGCAGGAGATTGACTGGGCCTTCCAGTGCAACGGCCCAGTCGTCGTGGACCAGCAGAACTTTTGGCAGTACCGCAACATGCCCCATCCGGTCGAAACGCCCGGCGTCATCGCCATCCACGACGGCATCCTCTATTTCAAGGAACGCCGCATGGACGTCATGTACGCGATCGACCTTGGAGGGCCTTCGTTGAAATGGAAGCGCCCGGTGGACGATAGCGACATGATCGCTGGCTTCTTCGACAACCGCGTCGTCACCGTCGGCCCGGACATTGGCGCCATCGACCTCCAGTCCCGCGCCCTCACCTGGGCCACCCGCGTCCCCCTCGACAATGGCATGCTCGATCCGCTGCTCGAGGGAAACACGCTCTTGGTCTTCCTCGGCCGCGGAATCTACGACATCGACACCCGAAGCGGCGCTCTCGTGCGAATCTTCCGCGGGGACGACCGCGATTCCATCGGCGGCGCCGTCTGGCGGCTGGGCGGCAATCTGATCACCGTCTCCAACCAGGCGATCACTGCGTACCCACTTGGCACAACCGCCCGCGCCAATTAGCACGCGTCAACGAAATCGTCGGCGCGAAACAAGGAGCCTCTTAGCATGTTCAAACACGCCTCATCATGCCGGCGAATCCTGGTCGGCCTCTTATGCCTCATCTGTGTTGGTGCAATCGCCAACGCCGACGAAGGCATCACCGTCTCCGCCTCCGGCGAAGTCAAAGGCAGGCCCACCGTCGTCGAAATTGGCGCAACCGTCAGCGGTGAGGCCGAGCTCACCGCCGACGCGATCATGAAATACCGCGAGGCCCGCAAGAAAGGCATTGACGCCATCAACAAGCTCAAGCTCCCCAATGTCTCGGTCGAATCCAGTGGCTACGCCGTCAACTCCGCCGTCGATCCCCAGCAGCAGATGCGGATGATGCAGGGTATGGGCGGTGGCAACCAACTCAAGCAGAAGGTCCAGGTCACCGAGCAGATGAAGCTCACAATCAAAGACGCTGACAAGATGGAGCCGGAAAAGCTCATGGACACGATCCTCAAGGTGATCGACGCCGGCAAGGATGCGGGACTCGTGATGGGGCCGCCGCCCGCAACCAATTACTACGAAATGCAGATCCGCATGGCCAGCGGTAACGGCAACAGCATGGTCCTGTTCAAGCTCGGTGACATCACCAAGCTCAAGGAAGAGGCCTACAAGGATGCCATGGACTCCGCCAAGGCCAAGCGCCTCGCCGAACTCGCCGGCGTCAAGCTCGGTCGCGTCCTTTCGGTGCAGGAGGGCCAGCCGTCGGACTCACAGGACAATACCCGCGCGATGGTTTATGCGCGTTTTGGCATCCCCTTCCTCCCCAACGAACAAAACGACGTCAGCTCCAACCTCTGCACCGACATCCCCGTTAAGGTTGTCCTGACCGTCCAATACGCGATCCAGAAATGAATCGACCACAGGCCCTGACCAAGCTCGTCCCTCTCTGCCTCATCGCGACCTTCATCGCGCCGACAACGGCGCGCCCCGACGAGCTCCTTCCCGCGCTGGTTACACCGCGGGTGCAGCAGGCGGTCCAGAAGGGTCTCGACTGGCTCGCCAAGCACCAGGGCCCCGATGGCAACTTCCCCGATTCTCAGGACGGTAGCGCCTATCCCTGCGCCATGGCGGGTCTCGCGGGAATGGCGTTCCTCGCGCACGGCGACACTCCCAGCCGTGGACCTTACGCGGAGAACATTCACAAGATCATCCTTTATGCCGTCAACTCCCAGACTCCCAGCGGCTTGATCACCAGCGGCGCCGAGTACAGCAGCCGCTCGATGTATGGCCACGGCTTCTGCCTCTTGTTCCTCTCCACCGCCTACGGCATGGAGACGGATCCGCGTTTGCGCGATCGCATCAAAGAGACGATCACGGCCGGCATTAACCTCACCGCCCAGGGCCAAAGCGCCTACGGCGGATGGACCTACACGCCGGGCGGAGGCGATGAAGGCTCCGTCACCGTCACCCAGATGCAGGCGCTCTGCGCCGCCCAAAACGCCGGCTTCACCGTCCCCAAGGGAACCATCGAAGCCGCCGTCAAGTACCTCGAGCTCTGCCGAACCCCCGAAGGTGGAATCTGCTACTCTTACGGCAGCGGCGGAGAGCCGCGCCTGGCCATCTCCTGCGGCGCGCTCGCCAGCATGTACAACGCCGGCGAGTACGACTCCAAGATGGCCGATGCCTGCCTCGCCTACGTCTGGAAAGCATTCGAAGCGCGCAAGAGCCAGTGGGGCAAGGACAGTGGCCACGATTTTTATTCCCAGTTCTACGCCGCCCAGTGCTTCTACCAGGCCGGCGATCGCTACTGGAACGAGTACTTCCCGCCCGCCCGCGACCAGATCCTGCACATGCAGCAGGGCGACGGCTCGTGGAACGGCGACGGCATCGGCCCGGTCTACGGAACCAGCATCGCGTTAATCATCCTGCAACTGCCATACAAGTTTCTTCCGATTTACCAGCGGTGAATTTGTTCAGGGTGGCATGGGCGCCTCGCCGCGCCGCCAATTAAGGAGTACCCCGTGAGCAGCAATAGCAACCATGATGCAGATCTCGAAGGGCTCGCCCGACTCCGCAGCGCCCGCGATCAGATCAAAGAGCAAATGGCCCGCGTCATCGTCGGGCAGCAGGAGGTCGTCGAGCAACTGCTCGTCTGCCTCTTCGCCCGCGGCCACTGCATCCTCGAAGGCGTGCCGGGCCTGGCCAAGACGCTCATGGTCCGCACGCTTTCCAAGTGCCTGTCCCTCGATTTTTCCCGCATCCAGTTCACCCCCGACCTGATGCCGAGCGACATCACGGGCACGGACGTCATGTACGAAGACCGCTCCACCGGTGAGCGGCTCATTCAAGTTTCTCCAGGGCCCGCTCTTCGCCCACGTCCTGCTCGCCGACGAAATCAACCGCACGCCGCCCAAGACCCAGGCCGCCCTGCTCGAAGCCATGCAGGAGCGCCAGGTCACCGCCGGCGGCAAGCGCCACGGCCTGCCCGACCCCTTCTTCGTCCTCGCCACACAGAACCCCATCGAGCAGGAAGGCACCTATCCCCTCCCCGAAGCCCAGCTTGACCGCTTCCTCATGAAAGTCTTCGTCGGCTATCCCGATGAAGAGCACGAGCGCCTGATCTACCGAATGCCCAGCCATGGCGGAGGCAACGGCAACGAACCCGAGCAGGTGCTGGTGCTGATGCGTTGCTCTCACTCCAGAAGATCGTCCACAAGGTCCCGGTAAGCGACTTCTGCGTCAGCTACGTCTCCTCGCTGATCCGCTCGACCCGCCCGGCGGAGCCCAAGGGGCCGCAATTCGTCAAGGACTGGATTCTCTGGGGCGTTGGCCCGCGCGGAGGCCAGTCTCTTATCGCCACAGCCAAGGCCAGCGCCGCACTCGATGGCCGGCCCGAAGTGGACATCGACGACATCAAGGCACTGGCCAAGCCCGTCCTCCGCCACCGCATCGTGCTGAATTACAACGCCGAGGCCCAGGGCCAGACACCCGAAACCGTCATCCAAAAGCTCATTGACACCATTCCCGTTCACACCGACGCGCAGGCGCACCATGCCCGAGTTGAGTCCGTACTTAAGGCCTGAAATCCTCGCGCAGATCGTCAAGCTTGGCCTGCGCGCGCAGCGCGTCGTCGAAGGCACGATCTCCGGCCTGCACCGCAGTCCGCTCCACGGCGTCTCCGTCGAGTTCGCCGACTATCGCGAGTACACCCCCGGCGATGATCTCAAGCGCCTCGACTGGCGCGCCTACGCCCGCTCCAACCGCCACTTCATCAAGCAATATGAAGAGGAGTCCAACCTTCGCGCCACCATCCTCCTCGACGCCAGCGCATCCATGCGCTACGGCCGTAAGGAGATGAGCAAGTTCAACTACGCCGCCACCCTCGCCGCGTCGCTTGCCTTCCTCTGCGTCAAGCAGCGCGATGCCTGCGGCCTGGCCCTCTTTGACAGCGAGGAGCGAGTCTGGCTTCGCCCCGCCGCCACGCAGAGTCAGCTCACGAAGCTCATGGAAGCGCTGGAGAAGGCGCAACCGGATCGCACGACCGATCTCGGCGCGATAATGATGCGCGTCTGCGACCAGATTAAGAGCCGTGGCATGGTCGTCGTCATCTCCGATCTCTTGTGCGACCTCGACGCCTTCTACGCCGCCCTGGGCCGATTCCAGTACTCCGGGCATGAAGTCATGGTCCTCCAGATCCTCGACTCGGATGAAATCGAAATGCCCTTCCAGGACTCAGTCCTCTTCAAGGACATTGAAGGCACCGAGGAGCTCTTCGCGGAGCCCTGGGCCTTCCGCAAAGCCTACAAGCATGCAATGGAGGAGTTCATCAGCGATGTGAAAGAGCGCTGCCAGTTCGCCGGCATCGATCACGTTCTCTTAAGAACGGACCAGAACCTCGGCCTGGGCCTCAGCCACTACCTGCACCAACGCCAGCGCAGGAATCAAGGCAAACGCGGCGGCAAAATCTCCAGCTTCAAGACCTGAACCACCCGGCAACCGTGGCATTCCTCAATGCATATCTTCTCGGTGGACTGATCCTGGCTGGCGTGCCGATCATCATCCACATTCTCAATCGACGCCGCTTCAAGCGCATCGACTGGGCCCCGATGAAGTACCTGAAGCTGACGATCAGGCGCAATCGTCGGCGCCTCCGCATCGAGCAGCTCATTCTCCTGGCAATGCGCACGCTCGTCGTCATCCTGATCATCCTCGCTGTCTCGCGCCCGGTCCTCTCTCCAAGCGCCTTGGGCTCGTGGCTCGCCGGCCGCGGGCGCACCAGCCGGATCATCGTCCTCGATGATTCGCTCTCCATGGACTACCGCAACCAGGGTCGCAGCGCCTTCGACCGCGCCAAGACCGCCTGCGGCCAGCTCCTCTCCGCCATCGGCGCCCAGGATGGCGTCACCATCCTCACCACTTCCGCGCCGGATGACCCGCTCATCAAGGAAGCTCACATCGACGACCCGAATAAGATCGCCGCCACCGTCACCGCGCTCCCGATCAGTGACACTAACAGCGACTGGCCCTCAACCTTCCGCGCTCTCGATCGCATCCTCTCTTCCGCCACCTTCCCACAAAAACAGATCGTGCTGATTACCGATCTCCGCAAGAATGGCTGGGCCCCGTCAGTCACCGACACCGCCAACCGCTGGGCCAACGAAAATGTCGACCTCAAGATCGTGGACGTTGGCGTTCCCAAAACCGCCAACGTCTCCCTTGCCGGCTTCGACCTCGAAGACACCGTCGCCCTCCCCGGCTCGATCAACCTCAAAGCCCAGGTCCGCAACAGCACCCCCACCGCGATCACCGGCGTCCAAGCCCTCCTCGGCATCGGCGAAGAGACCCGCCCCATTCTCCTCCCCGAGCTCCCGCCCAATCAAACCATCGATGTCCCCATTACCATCAACCCTTCCAAGCCCGGCCAGTTCCCCCTGCATCTGACCATGACGCCGGACGCCCTCCCCGCCGACGATGGCCGCTGGCTTTGCCTGACCGTCCGCCCGACCATCAACGTCACACTCGTTGACGGCGAGCCCTCCGCTCAGCCCTTTGCTGGCGAAACCGATTTCCTGGCCCTGGCTTTCTCCGTCGGCTCCGAGCCCTGGCACATCAAGCACGTGACTGACGTTGAATTCAACAACGCCCGCTTGGCGCCGACTGACGTTCTGGTTCTCGCCAATGTCGCCTCCATCTCCGCCGAGGCGCCAGCGAAATCGAGCGCGCCGTCAAGGAAGGCATGGGTCTGATCGTCTTCTGTGGCGATCTTGTCGATCCTTCCAGCTACAACCAGCGCCTATATAAGAAAGGCGAGGGCCTCCTACCCGCCCAGATCGAATCGCCCGTCGATGCCACCATCACCGGCATCGTCATTGAGGCCGCCCAGCAGTCGCCTCTCGAACCGCTCAACAAGCTCGCTCCCGCCGCGCTGTCGCGCATCCGCCTGACCCGCTTCATGAACGTCACGCTCCCGTCGAAACCCCAGGAAACGCGCGTTCTCGCCCGCTGGAACAACTCCGAATCCTTCCCCGCCGTCATCGAGAAACGCGTCGGCCGCGGCCGAGTCCTCCTCATTACCGTCACCGCCGACCGCGCCTGGAGCGACTGGCCCATCGACCCCACCTACGTCCTGGCCATGCGCTCAGCCGCCATGTCCATCGCCAAAGGCGCATCGGAACAGGACAACATCCTCGCCGGCCAGCCGATCCTCGCCTCACTCGCGGACAAGGAGCAGGCCCTCGAGCCCCAGATCAAGCTTCCCTCTGGACAATCCGCTACCGCCCAGCTGCTCAAGTCCCAAGACAACGTTCCCCCCACGCTCCGTTACACTCGCACCGCCCAGGCCGGCCCCTACGAGTTGAGCTGGAAGAATGCGAGAAACCAGCCCCAGTTGCGCCTCGTCTGCGCCAGCCCCGACAAGCGCGAAAGCAACCTGACACCCATTGCCGACCGTGACCTGACCGCGCTCCTTGCGCGCTGCATCCTCCCATCGTCCACTACTCGGGCCAATCTTCGCTAGCCGAGAAGGGCAAAGAAATCTGGCGCACCCTCGCCATCGCCCTGCTCGGATTAGCTGTCGCCGAAACCCTCTTCGCCGTCTGGGTCGGGAGGGAACGATGAGTTTTGAAACCACAGATGCACACCGATTCACACAGATGAAGGCAGAAAGCTCTTGTTGTCTTATCTGCGTTCATCTGTGTTCATCTGTGGTTCCATATTGTTTTGTCTCATGAAGTCGCCTCATCGAAATTCTCTTCGGCATCAAGCCCGCCCCCTGGCGCAAGGCGCGCCTGGCATCTGGAATGGCTCTCCCTCCCCAAGCACGACAAGCTCTTCCTCCTCATCGTCCTCATCCTCTTCGCCGGATATGGCGTCCTCTGGCTCTACCGCCGCGAGGGCCGAAACCTTTCCTTCCCTGTGCGCGCTGGCCTCGGCGCCCTGCGCATGATCGTGCTCCTTGGCATCGTCGCCATGATCATGGAGCCCATCCTCGTCATCAGCAAGACTGAATTCGTGCCCTCCAACCTCGTCGTCCTCACCGACCGTTCCGAGAGCATGGACCTAAAGGACGCCTATGTCGATCAGAAACAGGCCGACCGCCTTGTCCAGTCGCTCAAACTCAAGAATACAGGCGAGCTCCGCAGCGACTCGCGCCTCGCTCTCGCCCAGCGGGGATTCGCCACCGGCCTGACCGAGCAACTCGCCGCCAAGGGGGACCGTATCGTCCAGCGTCGCTCCTTCGCCTCTCAGCTCATGCCCGAATCCGCCTCCACAACTCAGGCCATCGGCGCAACTGAGAAATCCAGCACTGCCATCGGCAACGCCATCCGCCAGACCCTCACAGCCTATCGCGGCCAGCCTCTCGCCGGCATTCTTCTGGTCACCGACGGCCAATCCAACGCCGGCGAACAACCGCGCAAAGCCGCCGAAGCTGCCGCCGATGACGGCGTCCCTATCGTCTCCCTCCTCACCGGCACACCCGAAGGCCCACGCAATGCCAAGATCACCAAGATCGAAGCCAACCCCGTCGTCTTCGTGCGCGACCCCAATCAGCTTCACGTCCTCATCGAATCCAAGGGCCTCGCCGACGCCCCCGCTACGCTCATCCTCGAAGAGGCGCAAGGATGGCGGCCCCTGGGAGGAAATCGCCCACGACTCCATCACCCTTGAAGAAGCTGGCCGCGTCCAGTCCGTTCCCTTCGATTTCAAGGAAGACCACCCCGCCCGGCTCCAGTTCCGCGCCCGCCTCGCCGACGTTGGCCCCGAGCTCACCGCCGACGACAACGTTGCCACCACCGACGTCCGCGTCATCCGCCAGCGCATCAAGGTCCTCTTCATCGCCGGCTCAACCTTTCCAGAAGTCGAATTCCTCCGCAACGCCCTCCTGCGCGACCAGGGCGTGCAAGCCTCCACCTGGCTCCAGACCGCCGACGCCAATTACGTCCAGCCCGGCGATCCCGTCCTAAAGCGCCTCCCCTATACCCAGGAAGAGCTCGACGATTTCGACTGCATCATTCTTTACGACCCCGATCCCACCCTCTGGCCGCCGCAGTATCCGCAGATGCTCATCAACTTCGTCGCCCGCGCCGGCGGAGGACTCATCTACATCGCCGGCGAGCGCGAAACCAAAACCCTCTTCGATCGTCCGGACGACCCCGCCGTCGCCTTCATCAGCATCCTCCCCGTCGTCTCCGAACCCGGCCTCTACCAGACTGATGTCTCCGTCAAGCTCTCCTCACAGGAGCCCTGGCGCCTCGACATCACTTCCGAAGGCAAGGCCGATCCCATCTTCCAGTTCTCCACCAAACCGGACGAGAACGCCAGAATCCTGGACAGCCTCCCGGGCATGTACTGGCACTTTCCCGTAACCCGCGCCAAGCCCGGCGCCACCGTCCTCGCCCGCCACGGCGACCCGCGCATGCGCAACGAGTACGGCCAGCATGTTCTCCTCGCCACCCAGCGCGTCGGCCCCGGCCGCACCATCTGGGTCGGCTTCGATTCCACCTATCGCTGGCGCGATCCCGACGAGCAGTTCTTCGACGGCTTCTGGGCGCGCATGATCGACCGCGCCGGCCGCTCCAAGCAGCTCGGTGGTCGCTACCCCTACACCCTGACAACCGACCGCGCCAGCTATCGGCCCGGCTCAACCGTCACCCTCACCGCCACCTTCGAAAATACCCTCGAGCGCGATGCCGGCCTCGATGCCCTCCACGGCGAACTCGAAGTCGCCGACGAGAATCCCATTCCCATCACCCTAACTCCCCGCTCCGGTGACCCGAACACCTTCGAAACCACCTTCCCCGTCAACCACCCCGGCCTCCACTTTGTCCGCGTCTGGTCGGGCGGCGAAGATCTCCGCCAGATCGCCAAGGCCGCCACGCTCCAGTTTCCCGTCGAGCTTCCCAACCTTGAATACGACCGTCCCGGCAATGACCTCGCCACGCTCGAGTCCCTGGCCCAGGTCTCCCACGGCAGCGTCTTCACGCTCGACCAGCTCGATGAGATTCCCAGCGCCTTCAAGACCCGGCGCGTCACCCGCGTCCTGGAGGACCGCCAGGAAATCTGGGACGCCCCGATTTTGTTCAGCACGATCCTCCTGGCCCTCTTCGCCGAATGGATCCTACGGAAGAAGTTCAGGATGGTGTAACTCGTAGCATGGGCGTCTCGCCCATACATCTGAAAAGCATGACCGTAATCGATGTCAACCTCTCCCACCTCGCCGACCGCCGCGACGAAGTCGTGTCGCGCCTCTCTGGACTGCGCCGCCGGGTCAGGCTCCACCTCCTCGTCGCCGGCTTCGCAAGAGTCATCGCCGAATGCGTTGCCCTCGCCGTTCTCTCCCTCCTGGTCGATCGCTGGCTACGCCTCGGCCGCCCCCTTCGTATCACTCTGCTCATCCTCGCCATCGCCTTCATCGCGTATGAAATCTGGCGTTTCATCATCCGCCCATTTTCAGCCCGCATCGGCCTGGTCGACCTCGCCTACGAGCTCGATCGTGTCTCTTGTCCTCCTGAGCATCCTCTTGGTCATCCTGAGCGCGGCGAAAGATCTCGACACCGATTCCTGCTCTCGCTCAAAATGAAGATCCAATCGCTGACGACGAGATGGCATCTCGCCGCTGCCGCCGAACAGCAGAGGGTGATCTCAACCGGTTTCCCCATCGCCCCGCGCGTCGCCACCATCCTGGAACTTCCCGCTCTCTTGGATAGCCCCCTGGCTCCCTCCCCCGCAATGGTCGAGCGCGCCGTCGAGCACGCCCACGAGTCGCTCAAGAACGTCGATTTCGCCGCCCGCATCGATCATCGCCGGTTTAATCTTCACGTTTCCTCCATCGCCGGCCTTATCATCGCGAGCCTGATCTTTACCATCGCCGCCCCCGCGACTGCGAGCCTCTGGGCCCGCCGCTGGTTCGCCGGCTCGAACGTCCCGTGGCCACAGAAGACCTACCTCACCATCGCCGGCCTGTGCTCGGATGGCCGAATCATCGTCCCTCGCAGCGAACCTTTCGTCCTCCGCGCCGGCGTCCGCCCCGGCTCCGAAGCACCCGACTCCATCTCCCTCCGCCTTCGCGAGCGCCACGGCCCCCGCGTCGACGGTACTATGACGAAATTTGCCGCCGCCGATTTCCGCTACAACGTCCCATCCGTCGATCAACCCATCGACGTTCGAGGTCTGGGGCGGCGACGATGATCTCGGCCCCTTCACGATCGATCCAGTCGATCGCCCGCGCATCACGCGCCTCGAACTTATCAGCCAGCACCCGACAGAATCGAAGCCCACCCGCCATCTCTTCACCGGCCAGGAAGCCGATCTCTCCTTCCTCCCTAAGACCAGGCTTGACCTGGAATTCGAGTCCAACGTCCCCATCGCCGAAGCCGCCGTCCGCAACGCCAACGGCCCCGCCCCCGCCGTCCACCGTCTGGACGACCGTCGCTTCGCCTGCAACTGGACCCACGAAAAAGCCATGCAGCTCGAGATCGAGCTCACCGGCTCGGAGGCACGCCTCTCCTCTGTCCCGACGCCCCTGAGCATCGGCCTCAAGGTCGATCAACCTCCGCGCGTCACTCTCGCCTACACCGGCGTGCGTCAGCGCATCACGCCAATCGCTCACATCCCCCTCACCATCTCGGCCCGTGACGATTACGGCGTCGTCCATCTCGACCTTGCCGACCAAGCCCAGTTCCTCGACCCCGACAAGAAGCTCGCGACGAGTGCCGCCACCAAGCCAATCTACGGTCCCATTACGCCCCCCAAAGACACCGACGTCCAGATCAAAAAGCAATTCGACGTCGCACCCCTCAAGCTGCCCGTCGGCGCGCTCCTCTCCCTCCAGGGCATTGCCGAAGACGACTGCTACCTCGGCCCCCAGAAAGGCGCGTTGCGCCCCGCTTCTTTCCGCATCGTCTCGCCGGAGGAACTCTTTAAGGAAATCCTCCTGCGCCAGCAATCCGAGCGCGCTAAGTTTCGCAAGATGATCGAGCAGGCCCAGAAGATCCGCGACGAGCTGAATACCGTCACCGACGAGAGCGCCCCGAAGATCGCCCGCGACCATGGAACCGTCCAGCGCGAGGTCATGCGCATCACCACCAGCCTCGCTGAATCCATGACCGAGCTGCGCCTCAACCAGCTCGGCAGCCCCGAAGCCTATGACCTGATGGAAAAGAACGTGATCAAGCCGCTGGGCGCCCTCGACGATCAGCTTTTGAACCCCCAGCGGGATGCCCTGGAAACCCTCAACGCCGCCGACGCCTTCAAAGTCGCCGACGTCTCCGATCGCCAGGACCAGATCGTCACGAGAATGAACGAAATTCTCAAGCAAATGTCCCAGTGGGACAGCTTTGTGGACGTTCTTAATCAGCTCAACGAGATCATTCACCTGCAGGAGGACGCTAAGAGCCAGACCGATGATCTCCGCCACAAGGAAGTGGAAGGCGTATTCGAGAACTAAACGACCACCGGCTAAAGCCGGTGGGTTTGTAAGGCAACTGAAAGTTGGCCTGTGCGGCTAAAGCCGGCTGCCGCGACTGAAAGTCGGCTAAAGCTTCTCGTCGGCCACGGTAAAGCCGTCTTGTGGAGGCAGGTCTTGTTGTTCAATGTACGCCTTGATCATCGCATCCGTTACCGTGCCCGACGAGGCACAGAAATATCCCCGGGCCCAGAGGTGCTGGCCCCAGTACCGCTTCCTCAACTCTGGAAACTCCCGCTGCAGTTCATGACTGCTCTCGCCCTTCACGTACTGCATCAACGCCGACACCGACAGCCCCGGCGGGCACGAGACCAACAGATGGATGTGGTCCCGGCTCACGTGCCCCTTGAGAATCCGGATCTCTCTCGCCATGCAGACCTGTCGGATCAGATCCCGCGCCCGCAGGGCAAGCTCACCCGTCAGCACCTTGTAGCGGTACTTGGTCACCCAGACCACGTGGTACTTGATGTCGTAGATCGTGTGCGAGCCTTGCCGGTAGTCTTTCTCCGCCATGCCCCGAAGCTACCCCCAGCACACCTGCTCAAGCAATTCCGCCTGAAGGCGAAGGTTTCTACCGGTAAGATGGAACAATGAATTGTCTCAACGTTGTGCCGAAGGTTATGATGCGAAACTGGGTACCCCGATCACCTTCAAAGGACGGCGCCATGCAATCCATGCAACGTCCACTTGTCTTCGCGCTCGTTGCGCTTCTCGTCGCTTGTTATGCCGCACCGGTTTTCGCCGGCCCCGTGACCCCCACCACCCAAGTTACGCCCATCGATCAAATCGAGTTCCAGCAGAAGAACATCCGGGCCCAGATGAAGGAGCTCGAAGATCGCATGTTCCATCTCTCCCAGCTCATTCGCGATGGAGCCCGATGATTCCGCCAAGTTGATCATGGCCGTCCGCCGCGCCCGTGAACAGCTCATTGTCGAGCAGATGAAAGACGTCTTGGACCTGATCAGCACCAAAGACTTAAGCAAGGCCTCAACCGAGCAACAGGAGGTCCTTAAGAAGCTCGATGACCTCAAAAAACTCCTCCTCGCCACCGATCTCGATCTTCAGATGCGGATCGAGCAGCTCCGCAAGCTCAACGCCGCTATCCAGAGGCTGGACGCTGCCATCAAGGAACAGAAGCGCGAGCAGGCCCAGACCAACAAGCTCGCCACCGCACAAAACCAGCACAAGCCCGTCGATCCCCAAAAGTTTCAGGCCGGCAAGAAGGACCAGACTCAGAACAAGAAAAGCACCGACACGGTCAACGCCATCGTCCAGGGCCTCGGCCAGATCGGCCAGAAAGCCTCCGCATCCCTCGGCAAAGCATCCGGCACCATGAGCAAAGCCGCCGGCAGCCTCGGGAGCTGCAAAGGCGGCGATGCCCTCGTCCAGCAGACCGACGCCGTTGCCCAGCTAAAAGAAGCACGTAAGGAACTCGACCAGCAACGCCAGCAGCTTCTCCAGGAAATCGAGCGCCTCGTCCGCAAGCAGATCATCGCCAACCTCACCGACATGCTCGAGCGCCAGACCGCCGTCCGTCAGGCCACTGCCGCCCTCTATCCCCGCGCCGAGACCGGCGAGCGCGAATCCCTCCTCCGCGTCACGCAGCTCGCAATCCCCGAAGGCCGCGTCGTCACCGTCTGCGACCAGACCATCGAGCTGATCGAAGAAACCCAGTTCAGTCTCGCGCTTCCTCCCGCGTTGCAGAGCATTTCCCGCCGCTGCACTGTCATCCAGAATGACCTCTCGCAATCCCGCGATAATCAGGACGTCATCGCCGCCCAGATGCAGGTCGAGCGCGACCTCAAAGATCTCATCGAAACCTTCAAGGAGCTCGCTCGCGGCATGGGCCCCGCCTGTAACTGCAACGGCGTCGGCCGCGACAAGAACAAGCTCCTCGCCGAGCTGAAAGTCCTGCGCATGCTGGAGATTCGCGTCCATGATGAAACCCGTGACGCCGACGGCCGCCGCGCCGCAGCCATGCGTGAGCTTCCGCCGGACCTTAAGCAGAAGATCGGCACCGTCCGCGATATGCAGGTCCAGGTCCGCGACGCAGCCGATGCGATTCGCCACCGTCTCGTTCAAGACGATTCAGACGACGATAATTGACCGGAGGAATCGATGCGAAGCTCAATACAATTGATCATCGCTGCCACGATTCTCTTACTCAGCCCGACGCTCCGTGCCGGCTCTTACACCCTCCCCAGCAACCGCAATGGCCTCAGTCAAACCCAGGATCTCATCGCAAATGCCGTCCACGACGCTACCGTCGGCCGCGAGGAAGACCCCCTCAAGTACATCGTCCGCGACATGAACGGCGTCGTCGGCGACCTCGACCAATACCGCACCGACCATCCCGTCCAGATCAAGGAAGCCCGCTGTGTCACCGGCCTTGATGAATTGATCAAGAAGATCGAAGAGCAACTGAAGGCTGGCGACGGCGGTGGTGGCAGCCTCAATCCCACAAGACCCCTCGCCTATTCCCACATCGTCGGCGGCCCCGGCGGCATCCGCGACCTCCACGACCCCAAGGCCGGCGAAAAGCAGTGGGGCAATCTTCCTCCCAAGGAGCGCCAGCAGATTCTCCAATCCAAAACCGATGGGTTCCCCGCCGGCTACGACTCTATCCTTCAGAGTTACTACCGCCGTCTCGCCCAGGAGCAGATGACGCCCGATCAGAATTCCGCTGAAACACCCACAACGAATCCCGCACCCTAACGCGTATGAATCACCAAACCACTACAAGCCTCGTCCGCGTCTGCCGGTTGCTGCTCGTCGTCGCCACTTGCACGTCGTTCGCCTCTGCTCAAACCCAACCCGCCCCGGCGCACAAGCGCTTCCCCGGAACGTTCGAATTCATCGCAGCCCTTCCCCCCGAACAAGGCGTCCGACTCGACACGCACGTCTCCTGGATCGCCGGCCCGCGTTGGGAGCCCGGCACGCCCCCCACCGTCTATGGCAGCGAGCGCTTTATCAGCGATCCCAAGTTCACCGTCGCCGATCCCAACTCCCGTTGCCTCTGGTTCTATCGCCCGCTCGTTCCTGTTGACCTCTCCAAGTACCCGATCCTCAGCATCCGCTACCGCGCCACCAATTTTGACCCAAACGCCACCTATGTTGTCCGGCTCGTCGAGGGACAAGCCAACACCCCCGCCGACCTGCATAAACTCTTCACGGGATCCGATGTCATATCTGACGATAAGGCACACGAGCTCAAGACTGATCTTCGCGACGTCCAGGTCACGCAGCCTCTAAAGAATCTCGGCATCTGGGTCCGCTCCGGCGACAAGGGCAATGCGTCGCTCCAGATCCTTTCCATCACCTTCTCCGCCGATCCGAAGAACCCGGTCGAAAAATACGCTGACGACCAGCCCCTCAAGGTCCTTGTCACCGACGATCACGACCAGCCCCTCGCCGGCGTTAAAGTCACCGCCGACGCCGAGCGCCTAAACTTCGCCCGCACCGCCATCACCAATGCCAAAGGCGAGGCGACGATCACACCGCTCGGCAATGAGATCAACCAGCACAGTCTCCGCTTTGAAAGAGACGGCTTCGTCATGGCCGAGCGCATCGCCGGTGGCGCTGACCGCTTCGCCTTCAAGATGGTCCCCGCCAGCTACTACGGCGGCACCGCCAAAGACGAAGACGGCAAGCCCCTCCCCCATGCCATGGTCATGCTTCACTCCAAGACTTCTTTCACCAACTCCTTCCACCGCGAGCTTCTCAACTGCATCATCACGGACAATCACGGCCGCTGGATCTCCCCTCCCTACCCGACCGACTCCAGCCTCTTCACTATCACGCTCTCCCACACCACCGACTCCGGCGAAGCCGTCGTCATCGATCTCGACGCCGCTAATTTGAAACACGCGCCGCTCCTTCACATGATGAGAATGGCCCGCAACGGCCGATCCTCGCAGGCACCCTCCAAGCCGTCCCTTCCGTCTATCGCCATTCACCAGGTGGATGACACCACCGTCACCGGCGACCTCACCGCCTTGAAGGACGGCGTCTTCACGCTCTCCACCAAGTCCAATGATGGCAAGCCCCAGACGCAGCGCATCGCCCTCGACGACATCGCCGAGTTGAAAATTGAATCCCCCAGCTCCGCCGCCGAATCCCACCACGCCCCTGCAACTCAGCCGGCCACTCAGCCGGTCCATCTAAAAGGCTGCCGCCTCGAATTCGCCAACGGCGACAAGCTCATGGGTGAGCTCACCAACTGGTCCGAAAAACAGCTCACCTTTCAGCTCGAATCCTCAAATCCCATCGCCATCCCCCTCGACCAGGTCAACGCGATCTGGCCCGGCAGCGCCGACGTCATCCGCAAGGCAAAAGCCCTCCATGAATCCTCCTCCACGGAAGACATCGCCTTCGCGCAGAAGGACAAGGACGCGATCGCCGTCCACGGCGTCGCCCTCGGTTTTGAAGGCGACGCCCTCAAGTTCCGCTTTGACGGCCAAGACCGTAAGCTCCCCATCTCCCGGCTCGTTGGAGTCGTCCTTGCCCACCCCGATCAGGCTTCGGGATCGCCTCAGTTCGAGCAGCTCATTACCTTCGCAAACTCCGAAGACTCCCTCACCGGTCACCTCACTTCCTACAACGCCGGCCAGCTCGAACTGACCACCCAATGGAACCAGCCCCTTCGCATCCCCCTCGACGAGGTTTCCAAGATCACCTGCAAGAACGGCAAGCTCGCCTACCTCTCCGACATGAAACCCTCCTCCGTCGATCAAACCCCCTTCTTCGACCGCATCTACGCCTACAAGACCGACACCTCGCTTGATGGAAAAACCATCCAGATCCAGGACGGCACCTATCCGCACGGCATCTCCGTCCACTCCCGCTGCCTGCTCACCTACGACCTGGCCGGCCGCTACGACGAGTTCCGCTCCAAGGTCGGCTTCCAGCAGCCCGAGGGCAAGCTCGGAAACTGCATCGTCCGCGTCCTCGCCGACGGCGAAACCCTCTTCGAAAAACTCGACGCCCGCGGCGACGAAAAAGCCTTCGACGTCAACGTCCCCATCACCGGCTGCCACAAACTCACCCTCGAAGTCGATTACGGCAAGGACCAGGACGTCGGCGACCGCCTCGTCTGGGCCAACGCCCGCGTCCTCAAAACCAAATAACCCACGGGACCATCCAGTGAACCTGCTTAAAAGCTTCGCTCTTCTCGTTCTCCTCACCTTCGCCACTGCAGCAGCGCGCGGCTGCCCCAACCACCATCCCCTCCGCCCCCACCGGCAATTACGAACTCCATGAATGGGTCATTCTCGTCGCCGACGCCAACCAGCCTGACGCCAACGCCTTGAGCGAATTCAAATCCTCCTTCCCCGAGTTCGTCCCCACCCGCCGATCAGTCGTCGATGAAATAGACGCCAACCAGCCCATGCCCATCGGCGTCATTCGCATCATCGGCAAGCCCGCCGCTGACGATCAGACAATCGACGTCCTCCTCCAGCCTAGCGCCGGCCAATTCGACGGCCACTGGCCCAAGGCCGAAAGCCACGCCAGCCGCCTGCTCTGGAAAAACTTGACCGCATCCCTCACGCCCCCGCGCCTCGCCGAGATCGACCCGAACAACTGGTTCGCCCAGCTCCGCGAAGGCCAGAGCGAATACCTCTCCTACCACGGCGCCGGTGACCGCTGCCTCGTTTACGATCTCGAAGTCCCTTTCAAAATGCCCATCAAAGTCACCGGCGAAGGCCCCACCTACGGCGTCTCCAACACCAGCCCCTACACCCTTCACAACCTGGAGTTCTACAAGCCCACCGATTCCGGCTGGCAAACCGCTCTCCTCCCCGAGCTCAAATCCACCCAGCCCCACCCCGCCACCAATCCCGGCGCCTCGCCCACCAACCCATCAGATCACCACGCCCCCACTACCGCCGAAATCCGCACGGTGTTCGTTTCCCCCACCTCGCGCCCCGTCCGCACCCCTGCTGCGCTCCGTCGCTCCGCTCATCCTGAGGAACGACAAGTCGCTTCCTCATCCGCGACTCGCCCCGCCACCAGACCCGCGGTCGCAAGCGCTTCTACCCAACCTGCCACCAATCCCAGCGTCAGCTTCATCCTCGCCACCGCCGCCTCCACCGCCATGCCCGTCGCCGCCTGGAAGGATCGCCTCGCTGCCACCGGCCTGGCCCCCATCGACACCAACCTGATCCTCTCCATCCTCCAGACCCAGGGCCCAAGCGGCAAGCGCCTGATCGCCATCGCCCAGCTCAGCCGCGACGATCTCTACCGCCTGATTCCCGAAGATGTCGTCCCCGTCCCGCGCAAGACCGTCCGCGTGGGCCTGGTCATCTTCCGCAACATCGATCCCGGCATCCAGAAGGAGGTCAATCACCTCATCGCCCAACTCGGCGACGACGACTGGAACAAGCGCCAGGCTGCCTCCAAAGCCCTCGCTGGCTTAGGCCGCGCCGCCCAACCCCAACTCGAAGCCGCCACCAAAAGCAAGGACATGGAAATCGTCTTCCGGGCCGAAAAGCTCCTGCACGATCTCAAGCAATCCAGCCCGTAGCGCCAGCCACGCGCCCATTTCCGTCCTGCGCGAATTCAAGACAACCCAAAGCAAGCTGCGACCGAAGAACGCATTATACCCCGGAGAACTCTCAACCGGCCGCCACTGCCCCTCTTCATCGACCAGAACCTCCTCCGCGCCCCGCGCAATCGTCCGACGCCCCGCTGTCATGCGAATCGGGATGAAGGCAGGCCCGCCAGACTGATGCCTGCTCGGACGTTTTCGGAAGGTGTTCCAGCGCGCCCATGGGTCACAAGCGGCCGTACAGACTTGATCTTTGCTCCGCTCCCCCATCCGGCTGAGAGGCCTTACGCGGATACTCCTGACACAAAAGCAGCCTTTGGCCTCCCGCAACTCGCCGCTTCACCAGCCCCATCCGCCGCATAGTGCCCAAGAAGCGGCGTGGCGACAACCATACGACATATTGACATCCGCTTATGCAAAAGCCCCCGCTCACACCCGACTCACACCGTACTCTCTCCGTACCCACACCGTGCAAACCCGCCCGCGTCAAAAAGTCGGCCCTGCCGGTTGCTAGTGCAGTGTCAATTTTGAATCCTTGGGTATAGCCGTTTCAGTTTGATCCTGGCATCGGCGGTGGTGAACTGCCAGTCCACACCTTTCTGCTGGCGATTACGGTCGGATTCCCATGCGGCGACCTGTTGGCAAAGGGTGGCCGCGTCGCCGATCATCTGACAGAAGCATTGCCGCGACAGGACGTTCAACTCGATTTCCGCGATGTTGAGCCAACTGCCATGCTTGGGGGTATGGACCAGTTCCAATCGCCCCATCAGGCGACGCGCTTCGGCCGGATCGAACGCTTCATACAGCGACGCGTTATCGTGTGTGTTCAGATTGTCTGACACCAGGATCACACGCTTGGCCTTGGGATAATGCACGTCCAGCAGTTGACGCACCTGTAACGCCCAATCCACCTTCGTATGATGCTCGGTCACGCCTCACGTGTCGCCATCCGCCCAGCGGTTCGGTGAACATAGAAGATATTGGCGGTGCCGTGGCGCTCGTACTCATAGTCGTAACGCTCCGGCTCGCCCGGCAGCGGCGGCAGGGGTCGCCGCGTCTCGGCCACCAGTTGCTTGCTCGTCTCGTCCATGCATACCACCGGATATGCCGCGTCGTACGCCCGCTGATACACCTCCAGCACCGTCTCCATGGCGCAGACGAACTCGGCGTTGTGCTCCGGCGGAATGCACCACATCATCCGACGCCAAGGCTGCAATGCGTTTTTTTAAGAACCTGTCGTACCGTCTCATGTGAGATGCTCTGCACGACCTTCAGTTCCACCAGCTTGTCCGCCAGCAGCCGCAGCGTCCATCGGCCGTGCCCCGCCGGAACCGTCCCGCAACACAGGGTCACCAGCCGCGCTTCCTTGACGCCATCCAAGACGGATTGCCGCGACGGGCGGCACTGCTTCTTACGCTCAATGGCCGCCTCCAAACCGTCCAAGACGTAGCTCTTGCGAATCTTCTCGATGGTCACGACGCTCACGCCGAACGCCTCGGCAATCCGGCTGTCAATCCAGGCCGGACCGTCCTTGCCGGTATCCGCCTTCAACAGCACTTGAATCCGCATCCGCTTCTTGGCCGCCAGAACCTTCTTGTTCAAAAGCGCCGTCAACTGCCCCCGTTCCTCATCATTTAACCGTACGATGTAACGCTTGGACATGGCCGTCTCCATCCTTGAAGCCTCGGAGCGTATCCGTACGCCCTTGTCCAAGAGATCGGCACCACCGGCCTTGCCCAAATATTCAACTTTGACGCTGCACTAGTGCGGTTGCCGGCCCCCTCCACGCCCGCCCCCAGCCAATCCGCACGCTCCCGGGACGCGGATTTGCTCCGCCCGGTCCTAACGCGTAATCACCACCACATACACCAGCATCGCCACCGCGCTCACGAACGACACGATCGCCACCTTCCCCAGCGCCGACAGCGCCGCCTGCGACATCCCCTCGAAGGGCGCATTGATCCACTGCAACGGCTTGAGCGCCGCCGGAACCGGCTGCTCGAAATCCGGAAACAGATCCACCGCCCCCGCCCGCCCCTCATCCTCATCTGCCCGCACGCCCGTCACCCGCTCGAATACCTGCACCGGCGTCCCCACCAGCTCTTGCTCATCCTCCTCGTCAATCGATTCGGCGATTTCCACCTCCCGCCGATCCTCGAACCGCTTGAGCACCCGCGCCAGCCCCTCTTCCTGCCCTGACAATCGCCGCAGTTCCCGCCTCGGATACTTCCGCAGCGCCAGCGCCGGCGAAGGATTCTCTCCCGCCACCGCATCCATCGCCGCATCGAGCTGCTGGTCCACCTCCGCCAGCAGACGCTCGATCTCCTTGCCCGCAAGCTGCGAGAGCAGCTCGTCGTTGCTGATCGGCGAGGATTCGCCCCCATCGTCCAATGGATTGGGAAGATCGATTTCGCCAGGCCCCATTTGCGACTCCTTCGCTCCGCATCCGCGCATCCGTGCGCTGCGGCGACTGCAGCATGTTATCGCCTCTCAGACCCCTACGCAATTCCCCCTCTCACCCTGACCTATCCCCACTTTGGCAGCGCTTGGTCGGTGGCCGTGAGGAAAGCGGCGAAGGCCTGTGCGGGGGAGCATTTCAGTTTGGCAAGCATCTGACGTCCGATCTGAAAAACGCTGCACGTGCCTGGGTGGCTGTTGGAGCACCAGTCACCGGGACGACACTGTTTTAATGCCAGCAGCCCGATGCCGCACAGCAACAGATACGCCAGCGCCAGGATCAGGATCAACCGGTCCAGGCGATCGGCGCGGGTCATCTGCGTATCCCGCAGGCTCCAGCCGTTGCGTTTGTTCTTGCCGTCGCGGAACAGTTCCTCCACCCCCATCCGCCGGCCATACAGACTGGCTCAAACGGATCGGCGTCGCCTGCTGATCGGTCATCAGGAACCAACACTCATCCCGTTTGTTCGGCAGATTCGGCTTCCAGCGGATCACGATGTTCTGCTGGACCGGATGATGGCTGCGATAGCTGACATTCTTCAGCAGCCTGGCAATCCCCTTGTGCACCGGGTAATCCAGCAGTTTGCCGTGATAGCCCTGCCCGTTGATCCAGACATCGGGGCTGATGCGAATGATATAGCCGAAGCCGTGACGCTGGCAGAAGCGTGCCAGCTCCGTGCGGCCAAAGCCGCGGTCGGCCAGGATGATCACCTTCAATTGCGGATCGATCATCTGCCGCAGGACCAACAGCAGGGATTCCTCGAAGCTGTTGCGGCTCTTGTCGAACTTGCCGCCTTCGACGCTGGCCCAGCACAAGGGCACACTGCGGCCCTTGACGACCGTCGCCGCCATCAGGGTCCAGAAGCCGCGGATGTCGGTCCAGTCCAGCGAGATCAGCAGCGTCTTGCGACGCTTTTTCAGCAGCTTCTTCACCACCCCGCATCGCATCGGCGGTTTCGATCCGGTCGTTGGCGCAGAAACGCCAGACCCGCTTGATCTGATGCTTGGCGGTGCCCAAAAGCTGACGGCCCAGATTGGCCAGGGAAACACGCTCGACACGCATCGCCCCGGCGACGAGAATGGCCAGCGTCTTGGCCTGCGAAAGACGCAGATGGGCGGCGCAGACCGAGAGTACCCAACAGATCGCGTCCCTACGATCCATGGCGGTTCCTTTCGCGTTGGATGAACAGTGCGCCCGGCCGGCGCTGACGATTCATTCCTAGCGCGCCAGGACCGCCATTTGTTCGCGCTTCTGCAAAATCATCAACAGAAGTGGGGATAGGTCAGCCCCTCACCTCCCCGCGTCCCCCCTCCGCCCCCCCTTCGCCCATCCGCCCATCCGCGCCGCTCCACACCGCTAGGCCAGCTTCTTCTGCTCAGTCTCCCCAATATTGACCCTTCTCCCCAGCTCGCTCGATCGAGAGCACGCCAGCGTCATCGCCAGCGACTGCTTCCCCTCCTCCGCCGTGCCGATCGCCTCGCGCTTGCCGTGCAGAAACTTCAGGAGCTCTGTCGCCAGGTGCTCGATCCGCTCTGAATGATGCGAGGGGGATGCGATGCCGCTGATCGTCCAGTGCCTGTGCCGTCCCGTGATCCACTTGAGCCCCACGGCATCGTCCCCGCGCGGCGCATCACAGCTCGGCCCATCGCCGAAGTTCTGGATAATCACCCCCTTCTCCCCCACGATCTCCGTCGTGTTTTCCCCCGCGATGGAAGTAAACGAGCAGACGATCTCCGCCAGCATCCCATCGGGGTATTTGAAGATCGCCACCCCGTTGTCCTCCGGCACCTTCGGGTTCACCAGCGTCTGAATCTCCGCCATCACGCTCTCGGGCATCCCCTTCATCCACCAGAGCCAGTCGATCGGATGCGCTGCATCATCCGCCCACAATCCCAGGTTCAGTTCCGGCCGAACCTGCCGGCTCTGGTCGAATCCCGCCCAGGTGTGCGTCGCCGGCGAATGCCGCCTGCGCATCAGGAAGATCCGCCCCATCGTCCCCTCCTGCACCAGCTTGCGCATCTGCACGTTCTGCGGATCGACCCGCATCTGCCACGCCAGCGTAAACGGCACCCCCGCCTTCTTCACCGCCCGCACGATCCGCTCCGCCTCCACCATCGACGGCGCCAGCGGCGTCTGCAACACGATCCCCTTCCCCGCACGCGCTGCCATCTCCACCAGCTCCGCGTGCATCGACGTCTCGGCCGCGATCACCACCGCATCCACCTCCCCGGCCGTCAGCACGTCCTCCGGCGTGTCGAACATCGCCAGCTCGTGCCGCTCCGTCGCTTCTCCAATCCGCCGGAAGTCATGGTCCCATCCCGCCACCACCTGCGCCCCCGGCCGCTTCATCTGGCGCCACACGTCGAGGTACCTGTCCGCGTGCCCATGGGCGAATCCGAGGATGCCGATCTTGAGAGCCACCGGAGTCTTTCTCCTTCATCGACACCCCGCCGAACTCCCTTCAACGATCACATCCCTGGCCGCTCACCGCGCCCCGCACGCCTGCAAACATGCCTGCAGATGACCCCGCACTCGGCCGCAATCGCCACGCACCTCGGCAGCTCGTACGCCCTGGCCCCGATGATCTCCAGATCCACCGGCCCCGCATACCCGTTTTCTTTCAGCACCCGGATATACCCGAGCAGGTCGATCTCCCCCCGCCCGTTGGCCTGCATCTGGGGCGTCCCCGGGTTCTGCTGCCGGCCACGGCAGTCGCGAATGTGCACGTGCCGGATGCGCTTCACCACCGCCTCGATCGCCTCCACCGGGTTCTCTCCCGCCCGCCAGATGTGGCTCGGGTCCATGTCCAGCCCGAGGTTCGGATGCCGCACCGCCTCCAGCACTTTCAGCGTGGTCGGCGTGTTGTACACGTACTGCCCCACGTGCGCCTTGAAGCACAGCGTCACCCCGAAGTGCTTCGCCCGATCCGCCAGCTTCCCCAGGGAATCGACCACCGGCGCGAAACTGCTCTCATCATTCGCCTTCCCCCCGGGCCCGCAGTTGACGACCGGAATCCCGATCTCCGCCGCCGCCGCGAACGCCTGCTCCATCTTCGCCGCATCCTGCGAAGGCTGCTCCATCGCCAGCACCGGCAGCTCATAGCGCTTCGATAGCTCCTTCACCGTCGGCGCGATCGCTTTCCAGCGCTCCAGCACCAGGTGCTCGCTCATGCCGTCGATCGCCGAGAGCTCGATCCCGTCGTACCCGCAGATCCGCGTGTACTGGAATGCGGTTTCCAGGTCGAAGCCGCCGAACAACACCGAATTCGCGCCAAGTTTCATGACGGGCTCACTCGAACGACCGTTCCGTTCTCCAGCGACTCGATCGCCGCCTGCAACACCTGCTGCGCCGCCAGGCCGTCCGCGCCCGACCCGTCGATTTCCTCCGGCTTGGCGCCTGCATGACCTGCTCCAGAAACCGGTGGATGCGGTTGCGGAACGTCTGGTCGAAATCCCGATGGCCGCCGAACGTCGGGTTGGTGTACACCGTCTTCTCCAGGTTTCCCGCCGGGTACAGCGTCAGCTCCCGCCACATGTCCTCGAGCACGAACCTCCCCTTTGTCCCGGCCACCTCGCACCGCTCCATCGGATGCCCGCGCTCGATGTCGTACGATCCGGTTAATCCCCCCACCGCGCCGTTGGCAAACTTCAGGGAAAAATGCGCTGTGCTCCAGATCGACCGCCCCGGCGCCCGGGTGGCAAAGCACTGCACCGCCTCGATGTCCCCGCAGAAGTACCGCATGACGTCGACCGTATGCGGATGCAGCGCCTTGATCTGGTAGTAAGGCGAGCTCTCCGCCGCATTTCTGATCCACATGCTCATGTTCACGAACAGCAGTGCCCCCAGCCGCCCCTCCGTGATCCAGCGCTTCGCCAGCCTCGCCGCGTCCGTGAATCGATGGTTCAGGTTGATCCCGTAACAAACCCCCTTCTGGCGTGCCGTTTTGACCATCTCCCGGGCCTGGCCGATCTCGTTCGAGATCGGCTTCTCCCCCAGCACGTGGCAGCCGGCCGCCAGCGCCTGCATGGTCGGCTCATAATGATCCGCCCCATACTCATAGCCGCCCGTCGTGATGCTCACCAGGTCCGGCTTGACCGCTTCCAGCATCTTCGTCGCGTCGGCGTATCCCCCCACTCCATGCGCCTTGACCGCCGCGTTCATCCGGGTCGCATCGCGGTCGCAGACTCCCACCAGCTCCGCCAGCGGATCCTCGCGGTAAATCCTCGCATGCAGATTCCCGATCGGCCCCATCCCGATCACGCCAACCCGAAGCATCCAGCACTCCTGATGATCCGCTTCACATCAAAGCTCAACCACGATCCCCTTGTCCCACGACTCGATCGCCGCCTCGATCATGCGCTGGGCCGCCAGTGCGTCTTCCGCCTTGGCGTCCACCTTCTCCGGCGGCGTCTTCCGCTTCAAATCCTCCACCCAGGCCGAGATCCGCGACTCAAACGTGTCGTTGAACGACCGCATGTTGCCCAGGTACTTGTAAGTCTCGCTTTCGATACGGCCCCGCGGCTGGAACTCCAGCACCTCACAGGCATCCGTGATCACGATCCGCGCATCCTGCCCCACGATCTCGCACCGTTCCAGCCCCCACGGATGCCCCGGCCCGCCGCCGTCGTAGCTGCCCATGAGGTGCCCGATCACGCCGCTCTCAAAGAGCATGTTCACGTGCACGTTGCTCCAACCCGTGCGGTTATGCCCCCGCTTGAAGAACGCATGCACCTTCTTTACGTCGCCGCAGAAGTAGCGCATGACGTCAATCGAGTGCGGATGCAGTGCCCGCATATGGAAATGCTCGCTGGTCTCGTTGGGGTTGTTGATCCACATGAACATGTCGATCAGGTTGATCTCGCCGCAGCGGCCGGCGTCAAGCCATTGCCTCGCCTTCCGTGCCGCGGGCGTAAAGCGGTGATTGAGATCGATTCCGTAGGGAATCCTCTTCTCCCGCGCAAGCGCGACCATCTCCTCGGCCCTGGCAATCTCGTTGGAGATGGGCTTCTCGCCCAGGGTCGGAATGCCGGCGCCAAGCAGCTCGATCGTCGCCTGATAATGGTCGCCGCCGTTCTCCCTGCCCGCGGTGCACATGCTGGCGGCATCGATCTGAATGCCGCTCCTGAGCATCTCCTGGATCGAGTAGAACCCCTTTGCCCCGTACGCTGCCGCAGCCTTGTCGGCGCGCTCCCTGACGATGTCGCACACCGCGACCAGCTTCACATCCTGCATCTTCTGGTAGCAACGGGCATGAATATTCCCGATATTCCCCAACCCGACGATCGCCACGTTCAACATCATGCCTCCGGTTTCCGATGGCGATCTTCTGCGCGCTGCGCCCTTTGCAACAGGCCGCTCTTGTTTCGCGGGAACTTGCACCGTCGCGGGCCTGTATTGGGTTGTTCCCGTCGGTATCAGCTCTTCGCCGGCCGGGCTTTCTCAGCCTCGGTGATCTTGTCCTTTGCCACGGCGAGCAGTCGCTTGAACGCATCAAGCTGCGAGACGGGCATGACCGCCTGGGCCCAGGTGACAGAGCCCGTGTCATAGCGGATCTGAACGCATCGGATTTCCCCGACGCGAATGCCCGCGTGAGATGTGTTACGAACCTCCAGTCCACCCGCGGTTCGGTAGCTCCCCTGAAAGTCCGCCATTTCGGTCGAGCCGTGGTCCATCGTGCGCAGGGTATCGATGGATTTGATCAGGCCATCGAGCTTGTCGCGATCAACGTAGCTCTGAGCCGTGCGTCCCGTCTGCATATCGATCTGCACGAGAACACCATAGAGCAACGGCGCTGAGCCGTCACCGAATTGAACCGCGCGAACGCGAACCGAGGCGCCGTTGTCGCCGCGCAGCGTGCCGACATCGCTAAAGCCCTGCGTGATCAATGCATCTTTTTCCAGCAACAGCTGATCGAGTTTGCTCGGCTCAAACGCAGGCTTGATGGCGGGCGCCATCAGATCCGGAATCGGCGTTTGCTCCTGACCCGCCTGGGCGCGTGCCACAGGAGCGAGACCCGCAACGCAGGCCGCCATTACCAGCAGCACATTCACCGGCTTCATGAGATTCTCCTTCGGTCAGGCGCGGCAAACCCTTCCCCGAGGCAAAGACTCATTTCACGCGAAAACTATCTGCGACCGCCAAGGATCCGGAGGATCGACAGGAACATATTGATGAAATCGAGATAGAGGCTCAGCGATCCAATGATCGCGTAGCGATGGGCCAGATCCGGATTGCCCGCCGTCTGCTGGGCGATGTTGCGCAGCTTCTGGGTGTCATACGCGGTCAGGCCGATGAAGACCGCAAGGATCGCGTAGGTCAGGAACCAGCTGAATGCGTTGGATGCGACAAAGACGTTCACCAGTGTCGCAAGGAACAGACCGATCACGCACATGATGAGGATGGAACCGAGCGATGTCAGGTCGCGGTGGGTGATAAAGCCGTAGACGCTCATCGCGCCAAAGACGCCGCCGGTCATGACAAACGCTGCTGTAATCGTACTCAGCGGATAGACGACGAAGATAAAGCTGATGAACGCCCCGATCATGGCGGCGTAGATCAGGAACAGGACCGTCGCGACGGTTGCGCTGATCTTCTGGGCCGCGGCCTGAACTGCGTAGGCAAAGAGAACCGTCCCGAGCAGGAACACGACCACCATGCCGCGGTTGTAGAGAGCCGCCATCATGGCCTTGTTCTGTGAGACGAGGAACGCGACCGTCGCCGTCACACCCAACCCGCAGGCCATCCATGCATAGACGGTATTGAAGAAGTTGAAGACAACCTTCTCGTCGGTCCCATAGTCGAGCTGATAAGGACGTGATTGCGATTGGGGATACATGGACATGCCGCGCTCCTGTTGGGGTCAGTGAAATAGTACAGCGCAAATCCGGCCCGGGTCCAGTGTGAACCCGAGGCCGTATCAGTCATTTCGGCCAAAAGAATGGATGAAACTTGAGATTGCCTTAAGATTCTTGGGGGGAACCCGGCTGGGATCGTATGTGCACCCGGGGGAAATCATTATTGGGCGATCGTCGGCCTGGCTGAGCGCATCCTGAATCTGCTGCTCCACATCGTGCGCGGTGCCGTTGGGCAGCGTGCTGAGGTTGTCGATTCCGCAGCAGATCGCCGGCTTGAGCCAGCTTTTAGCGGACTCGATTGAAGGACCCGCGGCGCGGTCGGCCCAGTTGATCGCATGAACCGGGTACTCACCAAAACGGCGCAGGTCCAGGGGTTTGCCGCAGACATGCAGAAGATGAAATCTCGCCGCCTTGGCGGACTGTAGAATCGCCAGATCCGTCGCGCGCACCAGTTGGTCGTACAGACCCGGATCATCCGCCGATTCCACCCAGTCGTCGCGAACCGAGAGATAGATCCCATCGGCTCCGGCCTCGACACATCGTTTGGAGAATTTGGCAAGACTGCTGGCAATGTGATTGAGCGCATTGGTTATGGCGATCGGATCGCGCCAGCATGCCCTTGATCTCGTTGCTCGGCTCATCGTGCGATGCCTCCAGATCCGGCGGATTGTGAGCGGTCGGCGGCCGGATCAAGTGTCGCAGAACCGCCCACGCGTTGAAGATCGTCGTCACCATCAACACATCCGGGCCCAGCTCCCGACGTAAGTCCGAGAGCAGATCGAGCTGTTTGGCAAATTCCGGCTCGTCTCCCTTGCGCGCTTCGATCGAACGCAGGTCGGTCATCTCGAGAAACAGCCCCTGGTAGGGATAGGGGTTGTCATTCATGACCTTCAGGAAATCGAGGTCGTAGGTTCGCAGATGGTCGAGGTGCGCTTTGACGGCCGCCTCACCGGAAACCGCCGTCGAGGGAAAGTGGTGCCAGAAAGAAAACGGCGGGCGATCGGGTTTTTTCCCGGAACAGACGGCGAGAACACGTTCGGTTGGACTCATGACAGATCAGCAGTTGCTGGATTTAAGCAGTTGTCGCAGCACGGTCTGAAGAATACCGCCGTTGCGGTAGTAATCGAGTTCCACCGGCGTATCAATGCGGCAGGTGGTCAGAAACTCATGGGTGGATCCATCGGAATTGATCGCTTTCACCATCACGTCCTGCCTGGGTTTGAGCGAGTCGTCGATCTGGATCTCATACACGCCGGTGCCGGTGAGCTTGTGGGTCGTGCGATTCTCGCCCTTCTTAAAGACCAGCGGCAACACGCCCATACCGATGAGGTTGGAACGGTGAATGCGCTCGAAGCTCTCGGCGATTACCGCCCTGACGCCGAGCAGCATCGTTCCCTTGGCGGCCCAGTCGCGCGAGCTGCCCATGCCGTAATCCTTGCCGGCGATGACGATCAGCGGGACGCTGTCTTGTTTGTATTTCAGGGATGCTTCGTAAATGGTCATCGCCTTACCGATGTCCGGGTCGCCGCCCGCTTGGGCAGAACCGAAGTAAGTCGTGAAGCCGCCTTCGGTTCCGGGAGCGAGGAGGTTGCGCAGGCGGATGTTGGCGAACGTACCGCGGGTCATCACGCGATCGTTTCCGCGACGGGAGCCATAGCTGTTGAAATCCAGCGGCTTGACGCCGTGATCGATCAGGTACCTGCCCGCCGGCGAATCCTTCTTGATCGAGCCCGCGGGCGAGATGTGATCGGTCGTGACCGAATCGGCAACCATCACAAGACACCGCGCCTGCTCGATCGGCTTAATCGCATCGGGCGTGGGCTTGAGGTCAACGAAGAACGGCGGCTCCTGGATGTAAGTCGAAGCCTCATCCCAGTTGAATAGCTCGCCGCCTTTGACGGGGATGTCGTTCCACTGCTTGTTCTTGTCGCCGACGTTCTCGTACTGGCCGCTGAACATCTCCGGCGAAATGCTCGATGCGATGACCTGGTTGACCTCTGCCTGCGTGGGCCAGATATCCTTGAGGAAAACCGGCTGGCCCGACTTGTCCGTGCCCAGCGGCTGAGTCGTCAGATCGATATCGATCGTTCCGGCCAACGCATAGGCGACGACCAGCGGCGGCGAAGCGAGGTAATTCGCCCGGGTGTGAGGATTGATCCGCCCCTCGAAGTTGCGATTCCCCGACAGCACCGAGGCCGCCACGAGGTTGTTCGATTCGATCTCCTTTGCAATGTGCTCTGGAAGCGGGCCGGAGTTGCCGATACAGGTCGTGCAGCCGTAACCGACAGTCTGGAAGCCGAGGGCATCCAGATATTCCGTCAAATTCGCCCGATTGTAATAGTCCGTCACGACGCGCGAGCCGGGTGCCAGAGATGTCTTCACGTGGGCGGGAACCTTGAGCCCCCGCGCAACCGCTTTCTTGGCGAGCAATCCCGCGGCCACCATGACGCCGGGGTTGCTGGTGTTGGTGCAACTCGTGATGGCCGCGATGACGACATCGCCGTGGTGCAGTTTCCCGTTGCTGCTGCTGTCGCCGCCCTTGAGCGCGTCGGCGAAGCTGGATCGGAACGTCTTCGACACGGAGGGCAATTCGACCCGATCCTGCGGGCGTTTGGGGCCGGCCAGCGACGGCGCCACAGTCGAAAGATCCAGCTCCAGCACCTGCGCAAACTCCGGCTCCGCCTTATCCTGCCGCCAGAGGCCCTGCTCTTTGGCATAGCGTTCGACCAGATCGATGTGCGGCGCCGGCCGCCCCGTCAAGCGCAGGTAATTGAGCGTCTGCTCGTCGATGGGGAAGAAGCCAATCGTCGCACCATACTCAGGCGCCATGTTCGCAAGCGTCGCCCGGTCGGCGACAGACATGTGCGCCAATCCCTCACCGTAGAACTCGACGAACTTTTCGACGACGCCGAAACTGCGGAGAATCTGCGTGACGGTGAGCACGAGATCGGTCGCGGTCGCGCCTTCAGGAAGTTTGCCATAAAGCTTAAAGCCGATCACTTCCGGCGTAACCATGTAAATCGGCTGCCCGAGCATGCACGCCTCGGCCTCGATGCCGCCCACACCCCAGCCGACGACGCCCAGACCGTTGATCATCGTCGTGTGCGAATCCGTCCCGACCAGCGAATCCGGATACGCCACCCCATCCTTCGTCCAGACGACCTTGGCGAGATACTCGAGATTGACCTGGTGGACGATTCCCGTCGCCGGCGGCACCACGCCAAAATTCTTGAACGCTCGCTGGCCCCACTTGAGAAACTCGTAGCGCTCGCGGTTCCGCTCGAACTCCTTCTCGACGTTGTGAAGCAGCGCCAGCGGATTGGCGAATTCATCCACCTGTACGGAGTGATCGATGACCAGATCGACCGGAACCAGCGGATTGATCTTCTGCGGATCGCCACCGGCACGCTTCATGGCCGCTCTCATGGCGGCCAGGTCAACAACACACGGGACGCCCGTGAAGTCCTGAAGGATGACCCGCGCCGGTTTGAAGGGCAGTTCCCCGCCGGCAACCTTGTCGGCCCGGTAGTTCGCCAGGCGCTTCACGTCGTCTTCGCTTACCTGAAAACCGTCAACGTTCCGCAGGCACGATTCGAGCAGAACCTTGATGGAGAACGGCAGCTTGTCGAGCCTGCCGATGCCGCTCTCGGCCAGCTTGTTCAGACGGTGGATCTTTACATCGCCGGCCTTGGTCGAAAGAACCGATTCGGCGCCGAAAGGATTTTGGATAGCCATTTTTTCTTCTGGTAAAAGGCGTTCGCCCCGCAAGCGAAGCCGGGGAAACGGCAAAAACGGGGCAGAGGAGGAATCTTATGCGCTTGCAGGCGGCATGCAATCCCGCGATTTGCCGGCCGCCTCGGCAGTGAAACCGTGGCTACCTCAGCCTGGGGTGTGAGACTTCTAATCCGATTATCGCCCGGTCATCTGCTCCAACCGTTCGGGATAACGGGCGCCTTTGATCGTTATCTTCGAAGCCGTAAGCTCGATCTCACCAAGATCCTGCGGCGTAAGCTCAACTGCGAGCGATCCGATGTTCTCGTCCAACCGATGCAGTTTCGTAGTTCCCGGGATTGGAACAATCCACGGTTTTTGTGCCAGCAGCCACGCAAGTGCGATCTGGGCCGGTGTTGCCTTCTTCCGCCGGCCGATCTCGCCAAGTAAATCGACTAACGCCTGATTTGCCTTGAGCGCATCCGGCGTAAAGCGAGGCAAGGCACTGCGGAAATCGGAGCTGTCGAACTTCGCGTTCGCGTCGAGCTTGCCGGTGAGGAAACCTCTACCCAGGGGACTGTATGGAACCAACCCAATCCCAAGCTCCTCCAATGTCGGAATCACTTCTTTCTCAGGAGTTCTCGTCCAGAGCGAGTATTCGCTCTGCAGCGCCGCGACCGGCTGGACTGCGTGAGCGTGACGAATCGTCTGCACGCCGGCTTCAGACAGCCCGAAGTACTTGACCTTGCCCTGCAGAATCAGGTCCTTCACGGTGCCCGCCACGTCTTCGATGCGCACGTCTGGATCGACCCGGTGCTGATAGAAGAGATCGATCGTTTCGACTCTAAGTCGTTTGAGTGAGCCCTCGACGGCTTGCCTGACGTGCTCCGGCCGGCTGTTCAGTCCTGGCGAACCCTTCATGCCCCGGGGATCGAAATTCGGGCTGACATCAAATCCGAACTTGGTGGCAATCGTGACTTGTTTGCGAAACGGGGCCAGCGCCTCGCCCACGAGTTCTTCATTACTGAACGGCCCGTATACTTCCGCGGTGTCGAAGAAAGTAATACCGCGATCGAGTGCCGCACGGAGGAGCGAGGTCATCTCCTGTTTGTCCTTCGGGGGGCCGTAAGAAAAGCTCATGCCCATGCAGCCCAGTCCCAAGGCCGACACTTCCAGGCCACTCTTTCCAAGCTTGCGCTTTTGCATGGCTTCTCCTTTCACACGACCACACCAATGGTGCGACTTGAGACCGCTTCTCCGCTGTCTCGCCGCCGTAAGGGAAGCTTACGGCATGCCCACGGACGATTGGCATGGGGATTCTCGAAGATGCCTGTACAATTGTTGCCGAAAGCATCCGTAACTGAGGGGTCGCTGATGGCACAAGATCAAGATCCTCCCGCATTTGGCCTCGCATCCGATCGCATCATCTCGCGCACGCGGAGCAGTTCGGTCGTGCACTCGGCACTTTTCGCGATGCGCTGGCAACGTTCCCCGACGACCAACTGGCCGTCTCCGACGTAGCGTAGTTTGCGCCGGCACGTGATGCGTTCGACATCATCGACAACCCGTCGTTCTATGTGGACCCCGATCCCGGTTCATTCCAATGGGGACGCATCGCCAGGACTTGGGCCACCTGCGATGCCGCGGATCTGCCCCGGCGGGAGGAGATCCTGCAAACACTGGATGCGGTCGAGCGAAAACGCATGCCTGGCTGGAAAGCATCGATGACGCCGGCTGGCTGGCTGGGCAGGAGAAGATGTATTGGACCGGCAAGACCATGCTGGATCGGGCGCTGTACGCCTTACGGCACACACAGCATCATAATGCTCTGCTGAATGCGCAGCTCCGCCCCGGCGCGACTTGCCGCACGGCGAATGGCACTGAACGCGCAAGCGGACGCGGAGAAGTGGTGGACGACAAATCATCGACGCGGTGAAGCGAGGCGTCGTCGTGCTCGCGGCTCATCGAGATTCGCCAGCAGCTTCTTGAGGTGCTCCAGCCCGAGTTGAATGGCCTGCCTCGGCTCCTCCATTCCCTCGAATTCGAGCGAGAGATAGCCGTCGTAGCCGCCCTTTTTCAACAGCTTGAGCTGAGTCGGCAGATCCAGCACGCCATGGCCGCAGATCGCGCCCCGCAGGGCAATATCGGTCGGCGTGGCGAACCAGCCAGTCGCCGGCATGGTGTCCTTGGACCGGACGTGAAAGTCTTTCGCATGTGCCAGCACGACGTACTTCGCCAGCCGCTTCACGGCCGCAACCGGATCGTCATTGACGCAGAGAAAATTCCCCAAGTCGATCGTCAGCCGGAAGTTGGGATGGTTGACCGTGTCGATCAGCTTCCCAACCCGATCGGCTGCCTGCATGTAGAAGCCGTGGTTCTCCAGTGACGTGATCACGCCCCGCTCCCGGGCGTAATCCGCAATCGCACGAATCGGGGGAACGATGACCTTGAGCACCGCCGAGAAAGTCTTGGGGATCCTCAATCGCTTGGCATTGTGGTTGAAACCTCGTGTCACGTCGTGGCGCATCGACGGCACACCCAACTCCGCCGCCGCGTCCACGTGGACCTTGAGCCTTTGGACAGCCTTTCGCTGTTCACCGGCAGGCACAAGCAGATCCGCGCCAATGCAATACCCAATCGCCTTGAGGCCCAGCTTCTCACAGCGATTGCGCATCCTGGCGGCGTAGCGGACGCTCTGCGCGTCCGGCACATCGCCAAAGCCGGTAAACTCGACTGCCCGGACGCCGGAATCGGCGATCCATTTGAGCGTGTCTTCAAGCGAGCGATTGTTCTCCCGGCGCCATTGCGCAAGGGAATAGGTGGCAACTGCGAGTTTCATGCATGAAGAACGACGAACGCTGCAATGAATCAATGAGACGCGTTCGTCATTGATTCATTCACTCACTCGTCATTTCCCTTGGTCACTTTCCGATCTCGATCCAGACGTAGTTCTCCAACGTCGCGCCGCTTTCCTGGAGCAGCTGGGCGATCGTCTTGCTCTGGTCCTTCACGAACTTCTGGTCCAGCAGCACGCGCTCCTCGAAGAACGTCCGCATCTGCCCCTCGGCGATCTTCTCCGCGATGTTCTGCGGCTTGCCCGTCGCCTTGGCACGCTCGACGGCGATTTCCTTCTCCTTAGCCACCAGATCCGCCGGAACCTGCTCCCGAGTCATCGCCACCGGCCGGCTAGCCGTGATGTGCAGACACAGGTCCTTGATCAGTTCATCACTCGGGTTCCCCGACAGCGCGATGATCACTGCAACCTTGCCCGTATAGTGGTTGTACGCGCCGGCCTTACCGCTCGCTTTGACGGTCGCGGTCCGGCCAATCTGGATGTTCTCGCCGGTCTGCTGCGCGGCGCTGACCAACAGGTCCTTGATCTGCTGGTTAGCGTTCAGATCGACATTCGGGTTCTTCAAAAGCTCCTGCGTCCCGATCTCCAGCACCTTCGTCACCGGATCGACCTTGGCAGAAAAGTCTGTATTGCATTTGATCTCGACCGCGGCAGCGGATTTCCCGTCGCCGCTCACCGCCGCCATCGCGCGGCCTTCATTGGCAGCACGCTCGGTGACACTCGTCTTCACGCCCTTCTTACGGAAGTATTCAACGGCCTTGTCCACGTCGCCGCCAGTTTCCTGAAGTGCCTTCTTGCATTCCATCATTCCCAGTCCGGTCTTGGCGCGAAGATCGTTGACCATTTTTGCAGTGATTTCAGCCATGATGTCGTTGCTCCTGAGCTTTAGTGCCTTTTATTGACGAAGCGGGCACCGCGATCTGCGGTGCCCGCGGAGATTGATCGCTGCATCGCCCGCCTAAAAGCGGGTGTGCAAGATGAAGCTTATCCCTGTGCCGCGACGAAAGCCTGCCCCGAATGTTCGGGCGACTGCTCCGCGGGGGCTTCCGCCGGGGCGGCGTCCTCGCGGCCGCCTTCTTCGGCACGGAACGCCGCACGCGAACTGCGCCGCCGCGGCTGCTGCTCGTCAGCCGGCTTGCCTTCCACGCGCCCCTGCTTGCCTTCGATAACCGCGTCCGCGATCTCGTGCAGGATAATCTCGATTGCCCGCATCGCGTCGTCGTTCCCGGGAATCGGCAGGTCGATCAGGTCCGGATCGGAATCCGTGTCGATTAGTGCGATCGTCTTGACCCCGAGCTTCTTCGCTTCCTTGACCGCGATGTGCTCGCGACGTGTGTCGACGATAATCATGACGCCCGGAATCTTGTCCATCTTGCGGATGCCTTCCAGGTTCGCCTTGATCTTGTCCATCTCACGCTGTAGCGCGGACTTCATTTTCTTGGAGTAGGTTTCGATTTGCCCCGTGGTGAACAGCTTTTCGAGTTCTTCTAATCGATTCAGCCGGGCGCAATCGTTCGAAAGTTGGTCAGCGTCCCACCCAGCCAGCGCTCCGAAACGTAATGCATTCCCGAGCGGCGGGCTTCCTCTTCGACCGCGTGCTTCGCCTGGCGCTTGGTGCCCACAAAGACAACGTCTTTTCCACCGGCAACCGCCTGCCCCACCAGCCGCTTGGCAAGCAAAAGCCCCTTGAGCGTTTCCTTCACATCGATCAGGTGGATCATGTTCCGCTTGCCGTGAATGTACGGCTGCATCTTCGGATTCCACCTGCTGACCCGGTGTCCAAAGTGGACACCCGCATCAATTAATTCTTTGACGAGTTCTGCTTGCGACTGTGCCATTGATCCAAAACCTTCCGATACAGCCCGGCGCGAAATCGGCGGCCAAGACGCCGTTTGCCATGGGGCTTAAAGGTAATTCAACGAGGTTGTAAAAAAACCGATTCGGCCCAAACCCCGTGCGGGAGGCCCAATCGGATGGCTCTTGGCGAGCCAAGTCCAAAAATGTACCTGCCCGTCCGTCAGGTTTCAAGCGGAAGCAGGCAGAATTCCGGACCCTAAGCTGAGAAAGACCGGATAGTTGCAACAAAACGCAAACGTAGACTTCAGACCGAATCGCCTGGCTGCAACAACCCGTTCCGACCCCGAACCGCAGGCCGGCTCGCATTCATTATATCCGACCGCACCCAAGGGGTACCTTAGAAAATCCAATTGGAGCCCGTCCCCGTGCCATCTCAACCTTATGTAGCTTCAGTGTTTGCGCACCCGATTGTGCGTGGGCTCGAAACGGCCGCTACAGCTTCTAATTGCGTCAGCGACAGCCGCAGCATATGAAAATCCTATGCGACTCAATCGCCTTCTCCCGCTCGGTCTCATCGTCATTCTCACTGCCGTGACGTTCCGCACAGGCTCAGCCCTCGCCCGCCACTGAATCATCTGATCAACCGTCACGATTTGTGCGCTTCGTCGGCAACTCCACCACCGGCGGGACGCTGCAAACCGCCGAAGTAACTTATCAGAATAATGCCGGCGTACGCGTCGATCTGATCGCCGCCGTGCACATCGCCGATGGCGAGTATTACCGCAAGCTCAACGACTCCTTTCGCAACTTCGACGCAGTGCTCTACGAAATGGTCAAGCCCCAAGGCATGGAGCCCCCGCCCCCGGGCGAGTCCAACAGTGACATCTCCCGACTGCAACGCTTCCTGAAGAACACCCTCGACCTCCAGTTCCAGCTCGATGCGATTAACTACGCAGCCAGGAATTTTGTCCACGCCGATCTCGACGCCGAAACATTCCAGCACATGCAGGCACAGCGCGGCGAATCGTTCGCGTCGCTGATGCTCTCCTCCATCCTTCGCTCTCTTTCCGATCCCGCTGCCAATGAAACCTTCAAGGGCGAGCCGATAGACACTGTTGATCTAATGACCCGCCCGGATGGAACTCGCCAATTCAAGCTGATCCTGGCACGCCGCATTGGGGACATTGAGCACGCTGCCATGGGCCTCGGCGCGCTCAACGGCACGGTGCTGTTAACAGAACGGAACAAGGCCGCCATCCGCGTCCTGCGGCAGACCATCGCAACGGGCAAGAAGCACATCGCCATCTTCTACGGCGCTGCCCACATGCCTGATCTGTCGGATCGTCTGGACCTGCTCGGATTCAAACCCGTCAAAACCGTCTGGCGGCAAGCATGGGACGTTCACATCCGCAACGATCAGCCCTCGGCCTTTCAACGGTTGATGCAAATGGCCGCCAAGGCTTCCACCCAACCCGCGAGCAAACAATAGGATTTGCAAAACGCGTGGTTTTTAACGATGCCGACCAGCGGCGTGCCCGCGGCTCGGCGCCGGCTGCGCGGAGCGAGAAGGCGCTTCGCGACGAGGCGAGGGCGCTTCATGATGCGCTGCAGGCTCCTCGCGCCGTGGCGCCGGCGATTCCACCCGCCGCACGGGCGCTTCCCGTCTCGGCGCCGATCTCGACGGCGCCGGCCTCGGCCCCTGATCCCTTACCGGTGGCGTACTTGGATTCAAATGTACAACCCTTGGCTCCGTCTGCCGCGCTGGTGACTTCGACGGCGTCGGCTCACGCCGCTCACGCCGAGGCGCAGCCTTCCGTACAGGTGCAGGCGCCGGCTTCGGTCCCTGATTGGTAACCGGAGGGCTACTCGGATCCAGATGCACGACTCTCGGCTCCGTCCGCCGCTCCCGAGGCTTCGGCGCTGGCGCTCTCGGAGCGAATGGTTCGACTTGCCTGATCCGCGCACGATACTCATTTGCCGGCATCGGCCCGATTATCCGCGCCTGCGGATTCTGCGTCTCGGGCTGATCCAACAGCACCCGATGGCTCCGCTCCTGCGTCCGCTGCTCGCCGGGACGTTGTCCGCGTGCCCCATCATGCCCATCGCGACGCTCCGAGTCCCGCCGCTCGCGGGCATGATCCCCATCCCACGCATGGCCCCGATCCCAATTGTGGTCACGATCGTGACTGCGATAGTGCCGGTTCGGAATGTATAGAAACGTCGAACCGCCCCAATACCCACCATACGCCTGGTAGCTCGGATACCACCAATATTGCGTCTGCGGGTACGGCTCATACGTGTACCCATAAGGCGACGGATAGACCGGCGTCGGCACCGAGGGATAAGCACTCTCCGGCGGCACCGTCGCTTCGCCATAACCCGGCGAAGTCTCCATCGGCGCGCCGCGGAATTCTCCGCCGACGGCTGCGTCGCCGTGCCCGACTCGTACAGATGCGTCGCATCCTGATACGCCGCCACATACTCCGGATTCCGCTCGGCCTGCGCCACGAGCCCCAGCAGTGCATTCTGAAGATTTGCGGGAATCGCCGACTTGTCTGCGCTATGGTCATACCATGCCATCAACTGCCCCGCCGTCCTCAGCACAAACGGATCATCCGGCGCCAGGTTGACTGCCTTCACGATCTCCGAAAGCGCGCTCTTCGTATCTCCCTTCCGCGCATTGTCATAACTGCTCACCGCCCAGGCGAGCCCGTTATTCGGCCGCACCCGATTCAGATCCGACGCCTGCTTCGCCGCCATCTCCGGAACCCCCAAATCGACCATCCTGCGCACGAAGACCTCTTCCGCCGCCGTCCGGTTCGCTCCCGTTGCCAGCGCTGCGCATACGCCTCCACCACTTCCGATGGATCCGCCGCTGTCGCGATCGGCTTAAGCGCAGGATCTGTGACTACGGGTACCACAGGCGCCGCCGGTATCTGTGCCATCCACTGCACCGGGACAGATGCAAGCGACTGATCCGGCCCCGACTGCAGGTCGATATCGGGAAACGTGCTCGACGAGGAGCAACCAATCAAACTCCCCAGCGCAAGCGAGAGCACAGCAAGACGGGTTTGCTTCATACCGGCCTCCTCAATCCCGCACGATCGGCCCCACCTCTATATAAGGTTCGCCAACCGCCCGCACGTTAGCAAAAAACCCCAACTTTCCTGCAGATATTTGCGCGAACCTGTTCCCTGAGCATCATCACGAAATGTGCGTCCCAGCCACAGCCGCAAAATGCTCATCCCAGAATTGCTGCGCCGCCTTGCGCGACCATTCAGAAACGCATCGAGTGCTGCCGGAGCCACCATCGCCGGACGCGCCACCTCCGGCAACCCATCCACGCGCAGCTCCACCTCGATGATCTTCCCGCGCCGCAACACTTGAAACGTCATTTGCTCCCCCGCGTGGTGCGCCTGTACCAGGTCCCGCAACCGCTCCACCGAATGGATCGGCACCATCTCCCCTTCCCGTGCCGCCAGAATCACGTCCCCGTTCTCAAACACGCGATACCCGCAAAAACCCGGCATGCATTCCGACACGATAATCCCCGTATCCGGCGAACCCTCATTCGGATCGATCAGCGAATCGACATTCCCCATCGGCACTTCATCGTCCCCCGCATGCGGCCGCCCTGACTCCGAATCCGGCAACGCAACATGCACCGCAGCAATATGATTCACCCCCAGAAACCCCTTCGACGCATCCGAGGCGTAAGGCTCCGTCGCCAGAAACACATGAACAACGACCTCGTGAAGCAGCGCCCGCTGCGACGCGTTCAACGGTGCCTGCTTGGCGAGCATTCCCGGCAGGGCGAGCAGCTCCGCCCGCGACATCCCCAATAGCTCCCCTCGTGCTTTCTCGCGCACGCCCGAATCCGCATTCCCCAACTCCTCCACCCATCGCAACAACGCCTGCTGCGAAGGCTCCGTCGCCGGTGCACCCTCCCCCCCACCGCCACCGTCGTTGTGCCCTTGGTCGCAGGTCCTTCCGCAAGTGCCCCCGGCACACCACCCCAGACCATCCCGGTCAGCAAAACTGCCAACCCCGCACGAGCGCGATGGAGCTTTCCCTTGAACATGGGCCGCATTCCATCTTCACCCCTCATCCTTCGGCCAGCTCGACCAGCAGATCCGCCGACTTCTTCATCCACGCCACCTTCCGCTGCACCATTTGCAGGAACGCCAGCCCGTTCATCCGCCCGAACGTCCCCGTCGCCGCGATCGGAAACACCGCCTCGGCAATCAGCGCCTCGATCATCAAATGCGGCACCGTCCGGATCTCCGCCTGGCTCAGCAGCACCACTTCGTCGTATCCGCGACAGAAGCGCTTGAACCGGGATTCGTCGATGTAGTCCGGCCATTTCGAAACGTCGTCCTCGCCGCCAATGATCGAGAATTGTAGCGCGCCGTTGGCGATGTCGATCACCCGGGGCAAAAGCCGGGCCGAATCGTAGTCGATCACCGCCACGATGTGATTGTCCCGATACAGCGTGTTCCCCGGATGCCAGTCCGCATGGACGATCTGCTGCGGCCAGTTCGCCATCCCCTGCGCCTCCGCCTTCTCCGCCGCCTCCTTGTACTCATCCAGCAGCGAACTCAAAACCGGAACCACCTGATCGTTCCCCTGCAATCCCGCCGGCACGCCTCCCGGCTGCGTCGCCATGATTGTCCGCAGTCCCTGCTCCACCGCCGGCGCCATGTGGTAGCTCCCCGTCGGCGGCTGCCACTCCGACTTGAAATTCTCCAGCAGCTTGTGGTATAGCGCCAGCACCCGCCCCGCGTCGAACGTCGCCTCCAGCGTCTGCGGATAAGGCTGCCCCGGAATATACTCGAACAGCTCGTATACGCCGTTGCGCCATTGCAGCATCGAGTTGTTCTCCCGCCGCGTCCCGATCAGATGCGGCAGGGGAAACTGCTTGCTCGCCAGATAAAGCTGAATCGCATGGCAGAACGCCACCTTAAAGGGATCATCCCTCCCCCGGGCCCGCCGCTTGAGCAGAAACTTCCCCTGCTCCGAGATGATCAGCAGCTTGGGTGCCTTGCGCGATCCCCGCGGAAACTCGACGATCGAATCGATCACCCCGATGTCGTAATGCGACATCACGACGCCGAGCTCTTCGGCGGCAAACTGCTCACGCTGCCCCGTGATCCGGGAAGAAGTGCCGGTTCCGGAAACCGAGGACTGGATGGGTGAAGCAACCGGCTGCACGCGAGTATTACTGTACGGTAAAAAGTCTGGTTCTAAAAGAAACTATAAGCTTGAGTGACAACGCCACCTGCGCCATCCCTTGACCCTATCGGCGTGCGGCGCACAAGTCTGCAAAGCGAGTGGAGGCCAACCTTCGTGCCGCCGATAATCCCTCCCCACCGCAACTGAGATGGCAGCGCATCTCCGATACCGCCCCAGCGCCGCAGATGCTTTTCTCATATCGTTCCCCGCTCGAAGCCCCGAGATGAACCGCGACAATAGGGAACGCTTTCCCCGCTTCTCATTCCCCTCACCGGCCCACGGTGATAAAACAGGTTTCCGACCGGAGCAATCCATGCCGCCCATTGTCAGATCGTGCACCACGGTCGCAGTGCTGATCCCCATCGCCGCCGCATTCTCCGGCTGCTCCAACTTCACCCGCCCCTCGGCATCCCTCTCGTATTGGGAACAGCAGAAGCAGCAGGATGAAGCCCAGTTCGTCCAAGATCGCCAGCGCCTCTACAACATCTACTGCGACACCGGTTACTCCGATTCCCAGGCCCGCCAGATCGCCGCCCAGGAAACCACCGGCACCGACCCGCAAAGCTCCGATCGATAGCAATCCGCCAGCTTCCCAGAGCCCACCATTTGTGCGCGCCCCGAGCAATTAGCCCGTTGGCATTGGCATGCGAAGATTCAGTGGCCGTTCATACGGCTATTACTTGATTTCGCATGCCACGTTTGGCGGCCCCGCTTGCGGGGCACGTTCGTGTGGCCTGCCATCTGAGCGGAATCTGGCTGGCTCGTATGGGTAACCCCCTATGACCACGCGGCCATCCCGCGCCTTCGAGCCCGCCCCTCGCCGCCCCCCATCCTCCGCAAATTCTCCAGGAAATGGCTCGACGAAGCCCATAGAACAAATTGACATGCGCTTGTGCAAAGACTCAGACCCACACCGTACTCTCACCGTAGTCACACCGTGCAAAAGCTGGCCGCAAAAAGGTAGCCATGCTCATCTGAAGAGCAATCCTCCACAAACAAGCTCGAGGGCACCGCCAGCAGGCACAATGGCTCAAGTGCCGCCTCCATGCCGCCGGTTTCCCGGCTACAATTCCCCAATGCCTTTTTCCCCCATCCCCGAAATCCTCGACGAGCTCAAAGCCGGACGCCTGATCGTCCTGGTGGATGATGAAGACCGCGAAAATGAAGGCGACCTGGTCATGGCCGCCGAGAAGGTCAATCCCCAGGCCATCAACTTCATCCTCACCCAGGCCCGTGGCGTCCTTTGCCTCGCCCTCACCGCCGAGCGCTGCGATAAGCTCCTGCTCCACCCCCAGACCGAACTCAACACGGCCCAGCTCGGCACCGCGTTCACCGTCACCGTGGACGCCCACCCCAGATTCGGCGTGACCACGGGCGTCTCCGCCTCCGACCGCGCCAAGACCGTCGAAGTCGCCATCGCCCAGGATGCCCAGCCCCAGGACCTGCTCCGCCCCGGCCACATCAACCCCCTGCGCGCCCGCGATGGCGGCGTCCTCGTCCGCGCCGGTCAAACCGAAGGCTCCGTGGACCTGGCGCGCCTCGCCGGCCTCAAGCCCGCCGCCGTCATCTGCGAGATCATGCGCCCCGATGGCGAAATGGCCCGCCGCCCGGAACTCGAAGCCTTCTGCGCCCAGCACAACATCAAGATGTGCTCGATCGCGGACCTGATCAGCTATCGCCTCAAGCGCGAGCAGTTCGTCAAGCGCATCGAATCGGTCAACCTCCCCACGCGCTGGGGCATGTTCCGCCTGCACGCGTATCAGAGCGCGATCGATCCTCAACCGCATCTGGCCCTCTGCAAGGGCGGCGTCGGCGAGTTGGACGCGCACGGTCAGGTGATCGTGCACGAAGAGCCGGTCCTCGTCCGCGTCCACTCCGAATGCCTGACCGGCGACGTCTTCGGCTCCGGCAAGTGCGACTGCGGCAACCAGCTCGACTCCGCCATGCGCCTGATCGAGCAGGCCGGCAAAGGCGTCCTTCTTTACCTGCGCCAGGAGGGCCGCGGCATCGGCCTGGCCAACAAGCTCCACGCCTACGCCCTCCAGGAAAAAGGCCTCGATACCGTCGAAGCCAACGTGCGCCTGGGCCTGCCCATCGACAAGCGCGATTACGGCATCGGCTCCCAGATCCTCCGCGACCTGGGTCTGCGACGAATCAAGGTGCTCACCAACAACCCCAAGAAGATCTGGGGAATTGAGGGCTATGGCTTGAGCGTCGTCGAAGAGGTGCCGATTCGCATTCCGCCCGGAGAGCACAACCAGAAGTATCTGGAGACCAAGAAGGCCAAGATGGGGCATCGGCTGTAAGACCCCCTGCCCCCTCGCCAAAACGCGGTGTTCCCCCACGTCCCAGCCCGCGCGACCAGACGAAGCGAACCCGCTGCCCCACGATGCAACTCTTGCCGTCCACCAGGGTGAAACCACCAATCGGCGATCAGCGATCACCAACCATCAACCACCTATAATGACCCATTGTCGTGCCAAAAGTGGCCGCGGCGATCCTCGCCCCATGACCCGAGAAACAAAGCTCAATCTCATCTTTCTAACCGTCATCCTGGCCCTGCTCGGCCCCGGCGGCGTTCTGCTCTTTCTCAGCCGCCTTAAGCCCTCCATTCGGCCACTGACCGACCCCGCGCCCGTCCCCCACACCGTTGCCTTCATCGCACCCGGTGACCTGCCCCCGGGCATGGTTCGCGTCTATCCGCCGCATACCGCCGACTGGGTCAACGAGCTGATGCGCGAACGCGACGCCGGCGACATCAAACTCGCAAGAGACGATCACGGCCAGCCCATGGTCTCGCAAAACCGCACCTTCCAACTCCTCGGCGTCCGGCGAGACCCCAAAGCCACCACCGTCCTCGTCCTCGTCTGGAGCGACCTCACCGCCGGCTCCAGCACGCAATGGATGCTCGACGCCGACGGCAGATCCCACGTTCCCCTGGCAACTCAAACTCAATCGATCGCGATTCCCCGACTCGTTCAGAGAGAACTCGGCGCCAACCAGATTCTGATTCTTCCCAAGCAGGTCGAGTGGGTCGAAATGACCTTCCCAGCGCTCGGAGACAACCGCTGGACGCTTGCCCGCAAAATTGCCGGCAAGCAACCAGACCAGATCGTCTTTGTTCCTCCCTTCACAAAGCCAACTCAGCAAACAAATTAGCGGATTGGGCCTTATCTTTTCCCTTGCCGGACGGCATGCTATATGCAAAGGAATTGATGAGGTGATCTATGGCAGGCACAGCGGCAGGGTCCATCCAGCAGAATCCTCAAACCTCTCTCACCCAGGGGCAGGCGCTTCGATTGGCCTGGTGCCTCTGGCTGATTCTCCTTTCGATTCCGGCCCTGGTTTTCCTTGGGATCATGTGGAGCTTCATTGACAGTCAGACGCCCGGCAATCAGACCCTGGCGCAGAACTGGTTTATCGGCACCATGATCTATCTCGCCTTGGCGGTGCCCCTCTCCTTCTTCCTCCGCAGCCGGGAATTCAGGGCCTACTGGACCGGCGAAAGAGTCACCCCCTCCCATTACCTCAAGGGCATGCTGATCGTCTGGCTGACTATGGAGATCGGCGGCCTTGCCGCCCTTCTGGGCTGCATCGTTTCCCAATCGCTGCTCCCCAATCTCCTTCCGGCGATGGTCGCATTCGTCCTGTTCGTCCCCTTCTGGCCCAGCGGACGCGCCATGACCTCCGCACTGGGCAACGAAGACGATCCGGAGAAATACGCCGAGCCACGATAGTCAGCCTTCGGGGGGAGCGATGGCCGCTTTGGGCTTTGCCGCTGGTAAACCTTATGATCCGGACGTGAGCACCGAAGCGGGATCGGCTTTGCGCATTCGGCACGAGCCGGAAATCGTCCTGACCTGGCTCGTGCGCCTGCGCTGGCTCGCGGTCGCCGGCCAGATTCTTGCTACCTTCATCGCCCGCGAAGTCCTTGGCTTGAATATCGCGCTGGTGCCCATCGGCGGCGTGATCCTGCTGACCCTGCTGTCCAACGTCGTGATCGTACAACTCCTCTGGACGGGCCTGGCGCGGGCACGGCTCGTGCCGGCGGTCCTCGTGCTCGATGTCTTCCTGCTCACGGCCCTCCTCTATTTTTCGGGGGGAGCCGAGAATCCGTTCGCCATCCTCTACATCGTCCACATCGTCATGTCGGTCGCGGTGCTCCGACCGCTGTGGACCTGGCTGCTGGTGGTCATGGCGTGCGCGTCCTTTGCCCTGCTGCTCTTTGCCCACCAGCCGCTGACACGGGGCAATCCGCTACCGCCGCGGATTGCGGCGTTTGGGCACTGGACCAGCTTCGCACTGGTCGCAGTGCTGATCGGATACTTCGTCGGCCGCATCACGCGCTCTTTGCGCGAGCGCGAACGGGAGCTGGCTGCGATGCGGGATCGCGCCATGCGCACCGAGCAGCTGGCTTCGCTGACCACGCTCTCGGCCGGCGCCGCTCACGAGCTTGGCACGCCGCTGGGGACCATCGCGGTCGTCGCCAAGGAGCTGGAACTCGCCGCCTCGCGCGGCGAATCGTCCGAAACCGTCTGCGACGATGCGCGGCTGATCCGCCAGGAGGTCGATCGCTGCCGTGCCATTCTCGACCGCATGCGCGTGGACATCGTCGAAAACCTGCACCAGCGCACGATGACGATCGCGATCGAGGAATTCCTCGACCTGCTTCGCCACGATCTGCCGCGGGATGCGGCCAGACGCCTGGAGGTCGTCCATGCGCCAGCGCTCCAGGCGGTCACCGGTCCCATGCGCGCCGTCGAGCAGGCGGTGGGCGTGCTGGTCCGCAACGCGCTCGATGCCACGCCGGCCGGGCGCAAGGTCAGGCTCGAGATCGGCCGCGCCGATGGCCGGACGGTCTTCACGGTTGAAGACTCCGGCATCGGCATGAGCGACGACGTCCTGCGCCGGGCGGGCCAGCCTTTTTTCACCACCAAGCCGCCGGGCAAGGGGATGGGGCTGGGATTATTTCTCGTCCGCCTCGTCGCCGAGCGCTATGGCGGAACGTTTGAGCTACAATCCAAGCCGGGGATAGGAACGCGTTCGAAGCTGGAGATTCCCGAATCCTATGAGCCCGGCGAAGGCGAAGATTCTGGTCGCGGATGATGATGCGACCTTCCGCACGCGGCTGGTGCGTGCTCTGACGATCCGGGGCTTTGACACCTGCGAAGCCCAGGACGGCGCCGCCGCCGTTGCGGTCGCGCAGCGGGCGCATCCAACCCGCGCCATCATCGATCTGCGCATGCCGGGAATGACGGGCCTGGAGCTGATCGACGGTCTGGTGAAGGTCAATGGCCGCATGCAGATCCTCGTGCTGACCGGCTATGGCAGCATTGCGACGGCGGTGGAAGCGGTGCGGCGCGGGGCGATCGATTACCTCTCCAAGCCGGTGGATACGGAGCAGATTTTGGCGGCCTTCGAGCGGGATGGGGATGCGGCTTCGACGGCGCTGCCGGAGACGCCGCCGTCGCTGGCGCGGGTGGAGTACGAACACATTCAGCGGGTCTTGTCTGATTGCGGGGGAAACATCTCCGAAGCCGCCCGAAGGCTGGGGATTCACCGGCGCTCGCTTCAGCGGAAGCTGAGCAAGCTGCCGCCGCTGGAATGAAAGATAGCCAAGCATGAAGAGGGGGCCGGGGGTGGAAAAAGGGCGGGTTCTGGCCGGCGGCAGCGATCGCGGATTTCCAGTCTGAGTGGCAGAATCGGCCTGTTGCGTTGGTGCAGGTCTTTGGATGCCAAAGAGCGGTTCTGCCGGGGGATAGCATAGCGGGATGGGGGGTGGCGATGCAAGGGAGAAGTTTGGGTGTTGTTAATAGACCATCACCGCTCCCCGGCTTCAAGTAAAATTGTTCATTCCATTTCATAATTTTGCCGCAACCGGGTTGCCTCCGGCTCGAACTGGTGTAGATAGGAATGGATGAATTAGTTGGTTTACCAACAAATCGGGTGGAGGTGCAGGATGGCTTGCGACACGCGCCGGGGGCGTATGCATTATCTGGGGCTGTTGTTTCTTGTTGCCTTCGCGGGTGGCGTTGTTTGTGCCTCTGGCGCCGGGGCCGCCGTGATCACGGGAACATTGGTCCAGGTCGGGGGTTTTCTCGACACCGGGCTGGCCGACAACGACCCGATCCATCAGAACTACTTTGTCGGCTATGGAACGGTCCCGGGGTATCCGCGCAGCACCGAGCGCCGCAGCTTTTTCTGGTACCACATTCCCGCGTTTGCGGGCGTGATCGACGATGTGAACCTCAAGCTGGAAAACCTCGCCTACACAAGCCTGGTCTTCGGGCTCGATCCGGTTGACCCCATGGTTCATGACATGACCGAGGATTTTCAGCTGGGTACGGTGTTCGTCCCGCCAACGGACATGACCGATACGGGCCTGACCAGCGCTGAAAAGCAGACGATCTTCGACGCGATGGACGATCACCCGATTGCCGCTCCTTACGTCTTTGACCGTTCCATCCCGTATACCTTCCCGATGACCACGGAGATTCATTTCGATGCGGCGGGGATCGGGCTGATCGACATGAGCCGCGGCGCCGACATCGTCCTGACGGGCTGGATGCCGACATGGTCCAACGACACGCCGCACCGATGGGATAGGCCATTATCTGGAGGAGGACGAATTGATTTTCGGGCTGTCGGACTTGCATGGGATGGGCGGCGTGCCTGATCCCGCGCTGACGATCTCCTATCACGACCTGCCCGAGCCGGGTGGCTTGGCCGGCCTGGGGGCAGGACTCGGACTGCTGGCGCTGCGAACTCTGCGAAGGGGACGGGAGCCGTCTTGCGCTTGGACGGCATGTTCTTCAGCGCTCCGACGAGAGGCGCAGCCGAAGCGTTCAAGATCCCGTCTACGGGTTGCGGCGGGTAGCCGCAAAGGGAATTTTCGCCATGGAGACGGGAGGATGAAAGATGGAGGATGGAGGTGGGCTGAGAACTGGGGGGTGAAGGCTTCGCTATCCGCCGATTGGCGCTGAGGGTTCAGGAGAAGACGCAAGTTGCGGCGGTGATTCTCAAAGGGCGCCTTGGGCCGCCCGGCCGCGACAGATTGTCATGTTCGGACCACCAGGTCGTCAGGATGGGCAAAAACCGGATCGGGGGCGGGATGGGGAGGCAACGGTACTACAACGGGGAGAGTACGGTGTGGGCCGGGCGTCGAGTCGGGCGTATACGGGATTACAATGTCCGTTGTTGGCATGGTTCACGAGCGGGCCTGGCATCGCATTTTGGTGGTGCGATGGGTTTATTCCTGAAGAGGCTCTTGTGTGGGAATGCGGATGGCCCAAACGATCACCCTCGATTCGCTGAGCCGGCCCTTTCGCACCGGCGCAATCGCCCGATTCACACGAATGATCGAACGCACCTGGGGCTGGCGTCCATCTGCGATTACCAGGATTTCATCCGCGAGATCGATACCTCGGCCCATACAAGCGTCAGAACCGGCTTGCGGGCGTCCGGCCCGAAATCACCGATGACGGTGTGTTGACGGGTAAACAGGGGCGGCAAGCGCCACTTCCCGGCCACAAAGGACGCCTGCAACTCCTCGCCAAAGCCCCACTTGGCGCGGGACTGCGGCGATTTGCCACATGCGGAGGTGTTGACTGTGAGACGCGAATTCAGAATAGTTGTCGGCCCATAGCGGTGAGCAGCCCAGTTTTGCACGCACACCGTAAACCGAGGCGCTCCTCTTTCGAGGAGTCTCTTGGCAACCGCGCCACGGCAGCGTGGCAGCTACAGACGGCAACTGATGGACCAAGCGAAATCGACCACGCGATTCGTGTTTCCTCGATGGGCTAACTACCTGCTGCCAGTTTTGGTGGTGGGTCTGATCGGCGGCGCGCTTTATGTGCCGGTGCTGGCGGACCTGGGGGCAAGCCCCGTGACGCTGTACGAGGGATATGCGCCGAAGCAGCCGGTGCCCTTCTCGCACGCTCTGCACGCGGGGCAGCTTGGGATCGACTGTCGGTATTGCCATATCGGCGTGGACAAGGGTCCGAATTCCACCCTGCCCGCCACGCAGATCTGCATGAACTGCCACAGCTCGATCAAGACGACCAGCGAAAAACTCAACCCCGTCTTTGAGAGCTGGAAGACGGGCAGGCCCGTCCCCTGGGTGCGGGTCCACGACCTTCCCGATTACGTTTATTACAACCACAGCGCTCACGTGAACCGCGGCGTGAGTTGCGTGGAATGCCACGGACGCATCGACCAGATGGACGTCGTCCAGCAGGCCAAGCCGCTGAGCATGGGGTGGTGCCTGGAGTGCCATCGCAATCCCGCGCCGCACCTGCGTCCTTTGGATCAGATTACGAACCTGGCGTGGAAGCCGCCGGCGAACAAGGCCAAGGCCGCGAAGCTCGCCAGCACGCTCATGCAGAGGTATCACATTCGCGACACCCATTACTTGACGAGTTGCTCAACGTGTCACAGGTAAAGCATCACGTATCCGGCAGAGAATACTGGCGAAGCCTGGAGCAGTTAGCCCAGAGCGACGAAGTTCGTGCGCAGCTTGGCGATGAGTTTGAGGGCTACGACCCCGAGCTGATCAAGCAGGGGACGACGCGCCGGAACTTTCTCAGGTATATGGGCGCATCCATGGCGCTGGCGGGGTTGACGCTGACCGGCTGCCGTCGCTGGCCGCGGGAAGAACTCGTGCCGCGCACGGCGAATCCCGAGGGGCGGATTCCGGGGATCCCTGAGATCTACGCGACCGTGATGGAGCTGAATGGCGTCGGCGTGGGCTTGCTCGCCACCAGCTTCGACGGGCGACCGATCAAGCTCGAAGGCAATCCGCTGCATCCGTTTGCCCGCATCAACGAGCGTTACGGCTCCGCCGACGCGTTCGCACAGGCGAGCGTGCTGGAGTTGTACGATCCCGATCGCTGCCGCGGCTTTTATGTGCGAAAGGGCAACGAGTATCTCGCCAGTAACTTCGCGAGCTTTCGCAAAGCGGCCGACGGGCTCTTCCCGAGCGGCGGCGCGGGCGTGCTGGTCATCAGCGAAACCAGCAACAGCCCAAGCGTCCTGGCGATGAAGAAGCAGTTCGCCAGGAAGTTCCCGCAGGCGAAGTGGGTGGAATACGAGCCGATCAGCCACGACAACGAACGCCTTGCGACGCAGAAGGCATTCCACCGGCCGCTGCGGACGCTGCTGAAGCTCGACCAGGCGGACGTGGTCTTCAGTCTCGATGACGACATTCTTGGGCGCATCCGGCGCATACGCGTTATTCCGCCGACTGGGCGGTTCGGCGCAAGGGCGCCGACAACGGCTCGATGAACCGCGTTTATCTCGCGGAGTCGTGCTTCAGCATCACCGGCGCGGTGGCCGACGAGAGGCTGCCCGCCAAGCCGAGCCGCATGCTGCCGATCATCACGGCGCTGGCGGAGAAGCTCGGTGTCAAGGGCATCAAGGCAGTCGGTTCGCTGGATGAGACGGAAGAGAAGTTCATCAACGCGGCGTCGGCTGACCTGAAGTCTGCGGGCAATAAAGCGGTGGTCAGCGCGGGTTCGCAATTGCCGCCGGATGTGCAGGCGGCGGCACTCGCGATCAACGCTTCGCTTGGCGCGATCGGCAATACCATCGTTCTCCTTCCGTTATCCGATGCGGATCGTGCGACTCATGCCGATGGCATTCGCGCCGCTGCGGATGAGCTGAAGAGCGGCAACGTGAAGACGCTGCTGATGATCGGCGGCAATCCCGCTTACGACACGCCGGCGGATCTGGACTTTCCGAAACTGATCGCCGCCGTTGGCAACACGATTCACCTGAGCATCTACCGCAACGAAACCTCCATCGCCTGCTCGTGGAACCTTCCCAAGGCGCACTACCTGGAAGCCTGGGGCGATGCCCGGGCATACGACGGAACGATCAGCGTTGCGCAGCCGCTGATCCGGCCGCTCTTCAACGGTGTCTCGACGATCGAACTGCTCGCCGCCATCACCGGCGACAAGCTCACGGGCGGGCGAGAGATCGTCCGTCGCACGATCGAGCCGATGCTGACCGGCACGGACAAAGAAAAGGCCTTTCGCCGGGTGATCTGCGACGGCGTGCTGCCCAAGAGCGGCTACGCTCCGGTGCGTGTCGCAATCAGGCCTTTTATGATTGCCGCGCCCGCGGAAGAGAAGGGCCTGGAGATTCGCTTCCAGCAGGACCAGAAGCTGTACGATGGCCGCTTTTCGAACAGCGGATGGCTTCAGGAAACGCCGGATGCGGTGACGAAGCTGACGTGGGACAACGCCGCGATGGTCAATCCGGCCGACGCAAAGAAGCTGGGCATCGCTTCGCACGACATGATCAAGGTGACGGTCGGCGGCCGATCGCTTGAAATCGTCACCTTCATCCTGCCGGGCCAGCCGATCGGCGTGATCGGACTCCCGCTGGGCTATGGCCGCGGCGCGGCCGGCCACATCGGCAACGGTGTTGGATTCGATACCTATAAGATCGCGCCACCGACATGCCCTTCGCGGCCGGCGCCGTCAGCATCAGCAAGATCGGCGGCACGTACCCGCTGAGCTGCATGCAGGATCAGTACGACCTCGACTACATCGGGCGCGCGGGTATTCCTCCCCGCGTCGGCGAGAAGTACCAGAGCGGCATCCTCATTCACGAAGCCACCTTCGACGACTACAAGAAGAACCCCAGAGCGGCGCTGCCCCGCGAGGAAAAGGGCCTGCCGCTGGAGCTTTTCGAATCGCCGTCACAGTTCAACTATCCACACGCCTGGGGCCTGGCGATCGACATGAACGCCTGCACGGGATGCAACGCGTGCATCCTTGCCTGCCAGAGCGAAAACAACGTTCCGGTCGTGGGCAAGATCGAAGTGAGCGTCGGCCGGCAGATGCAGTGGATTCGGATCGATCGCTACTTCAAGGGCGATATGAACGATCCCAATCCGGAGATCGCCTTTCAGCCGATGATGTGCGTGCAGTGCGAGAACGCCCCGTGCGAGCAGGTCTGCCCCGTCGGCGCGACCATGCACGACACCGAGGGGCTCAACGTCATGGTGTACAACCGCTGCATCGGCACGCGGTATTGCTCGAACAACTGCCCGTACAAGGTGCGCCGGTTCAACTATCTCGACTTCCAGTCGCTCGATCCGCGCGGCGGGCGCTTCCCGGCGCCGTGGCTCAATATCCCCGACCTTCAACAGCGCGAATCGATCGACGCCATCAAGCAGATGGTGTTCAATCCCGAAGTCACGGTCCGGATGCGCGGCGTCATGGAGAAGTGCACGCTCTGCATCCAGCGCATCAAGAACGGCGAGATCCGTGCCAAGAACGACTTCCTCGCCGGCAAGCGCGACAGTGAGCTGCTTCAGGATGGTGAAGTTCTCACCGCCTGCCAGCAGGCTTGCCCCACGCAGGCGATCGTCTTCGGCAATTTAAACGACAAGAACTCGAACGTGACCCAATTGCACAAGAACCCGCGGTCCTACAGCCTCCTGGCGGAGCTAAACACGCGTCCGCGCGGCAAGCACCTGGCGAGGATTCGCAATCCCAACAGCACCCTGGAAAGCCAGACCGCGAAGGTGGAGCAGGCATGAGTGTGATTACCCCCGAGGATCTTGCCCACGGCGCACCCACATCCGAGTGGGACAACACCAGCGACGATCCGCGCCAGCGTGCTCCGTTGGTCCTGGGCGGGCTCGACTTTGCCGGGATCACCGATACGGTCGCCTCGCTCTCGGAGCGCAAGACGCCGCTGGCATGGTATATCGCATTTGCATTCTCGCTGAGCCTCCTGGGCCTGCTGGGGCTGACGATCGGGTATCTGGTGCTTACCGGCGTCGGCGTCTGGGGCAACAATCAGCCGGTCGCGTGGGGTTTCGGCATCGTCAACTTCGTCTTCTGGGTCGGTATCGGCCACGCCGGTACGCTCATCAGCGCGATTCTGTTCCTCTTCCGGCAGAAGTGGCGCACGGGCATCAACCGTATGGCCGAGGCGATGACGATTTTCGCCGTCATGTGCGCCGGTCTGTTTCCCGCATTGCACATTGGTCGGCCGTGGCTGGCCTATTGGCTGTTTCCGATTCCGAATCAGATGAGCATGTGGCCGCAGTTCCGCAGCCCGCTGCTCTGGGACGTGTTTGCGGTTTCGACCTACGCGAGCGTCTCCGCTGTCTTCTGGTACGTGGGCATGATCCCGGATCTCGCGACGTTCCGCGACCGGGCCACGAGCAAGATCAAGCAGGGCATCTACGGTTTCTTCGCCTTGGGCTGGACCGGTTCGAGCCGGCACTGGCATCGTTTCGAGCGGGCGTATCTGCTGCTCGCCGCTTTGGCGACGCCGCTGGTGCTCTCGGTGCACTCGGTGGTGTCGTTCGACTTTGCAGTCAGCCAGATCCCAGGCTGGCATACGACGATCTTCCCGCCTTACTTCGTCGCGGGCGCCATTTACGGCGGGTTCGCGATGGTGCTGCTGCTTGCGATTCCGGCGAGGCAGTTCTTCGGGCTCAAAGACCTGATCACGATGCGGCACATCGAGAACATGTCCAAGATCCTAATGGCGACGGGCATGCTCGTGGGCTACTCGTACATCATGGAGTTCTACATCGCCTGGTACAGCCGCAACACCTTCGAGATGTACCACTTCCTGGGCAACCGAATCATGGGCCCGTACTGGTGGATGTGGGGCATGATGATCCTCGGCAACGTGCTGGCGCCTCAGCTCCTCTGGCCGAAGAAGAACCGCAGGAATCTCTGGATCGTGATGCTCGTGGCCACGCTCGCCACCGCGGGCATGTGGTTCGAGCGCTTTGTCATCATCTGCGTGTCGCTGCACCGCGACTTCCTGCCGAGCTCCTGGCACCTGTTCGTCCCAACCTGGGTGGACCTGGGCATGTTCGCCGGCAGCTTCGGATTGTTCTTCACGATGTTCTTGCTGTTTTGCCGGTTCCTGCCGACCGTGGCGATGGCGGAAGTCAAGAGCGTCACGCCGCAGGCGCACGTCCACGCCCCGCACCTGCGGCACAACGTCAAGCGCTTCGACTATCAACCGGATGAACGCGACCACGTCCTGCCGGCCAAACCGGGAGAAGTCCGGCAGGCGGTTCGCGACTGGACGGGAATCTGATCATGAGCACGACCGACGCCATGCCGACAACGTCCGCTCCGACGCCCGACGAGAGCGCCGCCGCCGAAGTGGAAACACCGATCCTGGCGGGCTATCTCGCGGAGTTCCCGAATGTGGACTCGATCGTCCAGGCCGCCGAGAAATGCCGGGACGCTGGTTTTCGACGATGGGACGTTCACAGCCCATTCCCGATCCACGGGATCGATGAAGCGATGGGCATCCGCCCCACGATCCTGCCCTGGCTGGTTCTGGGCGCCGGGCTAACGGGATTGTCGTGTGCGCTGCTGATGGAATGGTGGATGAACGCCCACAATTACCCGTTCTGGGTCAGCGGCAAGCCGCTGTTCAGCCTTCCGGCGTTCATTCCCATCATGTTCGAGTGCACGATTCTCTGTGCCGCGTTTACCTCGGCGCTTGGGATGCTCGTGCTCAACAAACTGCCGATGCTCTACAACCCGCTCTTTAAGAGCGATCGCTTCCGAAGGGTGACGACCGATCGTTTCTTTGTCGTCATCGACGCGACGGACCCCAAGTTTGACGAAGAGGCAACCGAGGCGTTCCTGAAGTCGCTCGGTCCGACTGCCATTGAAAGGTTCGAGGATTAGCCGACATGGCCGATCAGTTTAAACAGCATCCGCTTGCGGAATTCCGGCTGAGGCGACCGCCCTTCTGGCTGGTAGCGGTGTTTCTGGTTCTCATCGTGGTGAGCTGGCTGCCGCTGGTGATTGCGGCCCGCCGCCGAGTTTCCACGAGCGATGAGCCGCGCATCCAGCTGCTTCAGGACATGGGCACGCAGCCGAAGTACAAGGCCCAGCACGAGAGCCCTGTTTTCGCCGACGACCGCGCCGACCGACCAACGATTGACGGTACCGTCGCCCGGGGTCACCTGGACAATGACGATCACTACGCCCGCGGCTACACCCGCAAGTTCGACTCGCGGACCGGCAAGTATGACGTGACCTACTACGACGGCTTTCCGAAGGAGATCAAAGTCAACGAGCGCCTGCTCAAGCGCGGCCAGCGCTGCTTCAAGATCTATTGCTCCCACTGTCATGGCCTGGACGGATCGGGCCACGGCCCGGTCAACGAGCGAGCCCTTCAGTTGGGCGAGCCCAAGTGGGTTCAGGTGGCCAACCTGCACGCCGACAGCGTGAAAGAGCGTCCCGACGGCCACATTTTTAACACGATTTCCAACGGCATCCGCAACATGCCGGGCCACAGTGGCCAGATCACCATCGACGACCGCTGGGCGATCGTCGCCTACGTGCGGGCGCTGCAGCTTTCAGAAGACGCCCCGGCGGATTTGGTTCCCACGGGCAAGCTCGCGAACTTGAAATGAACCATGACTAGCCATTCGGAACATTCCGTTGACCTCAAGGAGAAGATCGAGCTTGGCGAGCGCGCCTGGCCGTTGTACAACCTCGCCAGGATCGCGGGACTTGTCGGCATTATTGGATCGGTTGCCGTCGGCTACTTCCTGGATCACAGCTTCCGCCGCTTCTACTTCGCTTACCTCGTCAGCTTCGCGTTCTTCCTGAGCATCATGCTCGGCTCGCTTTGCTTCGTGGTGCTTCAGCATCTGACGCGGGCGGGATGGAGCGTGAGTGTCCGCCGGATTTCAGAGACTCTCGCGGCGACGGCCCCGGTGCTCCTGGCGCTTTCGGCGCCGATCCTGATCGCGGTCCTGATCAACCGCGGCGATCTGTATCGCTGGGCGCAGCCCGTTCCACCTGCAGTCGCGCATGAAGTAGCCGAACTGCCTGCCCCCACAGCCGAAGCTGCTGAGGAGGCTCCCAGCGCAAAAGAGCACGCCGCCAGGACCGACGCCGACACCGCGACAGCCGTACCTCCGCTCGATTCGTTGACGCTTCAGAAGCATGCCATGCTCAACCGCTGGAGCTTCACCGGCCGGATCCTCTTCTATTTTGCCGTATGGATCGCCATCGCCTTGTGGTACTGGCGGCAATCGGTCCGCCAAGACACAACTGACGACTACCATCTCACCGAGCGCATGCAGACCTTCAGCGCGCCGGCAATTATCCTTCTCATACTCACGATTACCTTCGCGGCATTCGATCTGTTGATGTCCGTCGACCCGCACTGGTACAGCACAATCTTTGGCATCTACTACATCGCCGGCTCCATGCTCGCGGGATTCGCTGCGCTGATCCTCGCGCTCATGACGCTCCAGCGCCTTGGTTACCTTCGAGACAGCATCAACGTGGAGCACTACCATGACCTGGGCAAGTGGCTCTTCGGCTTCACCTTCTTCTGGGGCTACATCGCCTTCAGCCAGTACATGCTGCTGTGGTATTCGAACATTCCTGAAGAAACCAAGTGGCTCGCTCATCGCGGCGCGACCACGGTTCCCAAAGACGTTAACGGTTGGACCGGCGTGACGCTCGCGCTTCTGTTCGGACAACTCCTGATCCCCTTTGCGGGCCTGATGTCGCGACATGTCAAACGGAACCTCTCGTTCTTAGCGTTCTGGGCAGCGTGGATTTTGGTGTTCCACTGGATCGACATGTATTGGCTGATCATGCCGGAACTCGACCCCCTGCACTACACAGTGCACTTTGGCCTGATCGAGGTGCTCTGTTTCATTGGGATTGGCGGAATCTTCGTGGCCACGAATCTGCGCCTTATGGCGGGCCACGCCCTGCGGCCACTGCATGATCCGCGGCTTCCTGAAGCGGTGTCGTTCGAGAACGTGTAACGGAGTCTGTGATGGCACAACGACAACAACCCAACGTCGCATTGCTGATCACCATCGGCGCCGTCTCCGGGTTTCTATTCCTCGTGATGGTCATTGGCGTGCAAGCATGGTTCCAGTACGAGGTGAAGGAGGAAGTGGCGCGAAAGTGGGACAGCACCCCCATCCAGCCGCTCACCGACCAGCGCAAGGCCCAGCTGGACAATATCAACAACTATCGTTGGATCGACCGGTCTAAGGATCGCGTCGCAATCCCAATCGACCAGGCGATGAAGATCGTCGCCCAGGGCAAGTTCGATACCGCATGGGAAAAGGGATTCTAGAAGCCGTACCAAAAAAGCTCTGATGTTTTCCAAACGAGCCATTTTCGTCATATCCCTGACCGCCGCACTGCTGGCGCCGTCCGCGCTCGTCCGCGCCGACGACGCCGTCGCGCCCGAACTCAAGGGAATCACCATCGACGAAAAGAGCGGCTCGACGATTCCGCTGGACCTCCCCTTTGTGGATGAGACTGGTAAGCCCGTGAAGCTCGGCGACTACTTTCACCACGGCCGGCCCGTTATCCTTCAACTCAGCTATTTCGGCTGCCCGATGCTCTGCACGCTCATCTCGCAGGGGATGGTCGATTCGCTCAACAACCTGACTCTAGTCATGGGCAAGGACTACGACGTCATCGACATCAGCTTCAACCCGCGAGAGGGGCCCAAGCTCGCCGCCCAGAAGAAGGCGAGCTTTCTTGAAGCCTACAACCGCCCCGCCGGCGCCGAGCACTGGCATTTCCTCACCGGCACGCCGGACGCCATCAAGAAGATCACCGACGCCGTCGGCTTCCGCTACAAGTACCTCCCGGAGAAAAAGCAGTACTCGCACCCCGCCGCCCTGATGATTCTTACGCCGGCTGGCAAAGTTTCGCGCTATCTCTACGGCGTGAAGTACAACCCGAACACGCTGCGCCTGTCGCTCGTTGAAGCTTCCAACGGCAAGGTCGGAAGCACGATCGACCGCCTGATCCTCACCTGCTGCTCGTTTGACCGCTACAGCGGCAGATACACGATGACCGCTCTGGGCGTCATGCGCATCGGCGGCGTTCTCACCATGCTGGCTTTGGGAATGGCCGTTCTTGGATTCACGTGGCATCACCACCACCGTCGCACTGAAGATCGGACTGGAGTTTGAGCCTCGGAATTATCGGATCAATAGACATGCTCACGTTTTTGGCCCAATCACTCTACTTCCCGCCGAGCGCTTCCACCGTAGCGCTCAGGTGGACAAGCTCTTCAACGGCATCCTGATTGTCGTCGGGTTCTTCTGCCTGTTGATTTTCGTGTTGATGATCGCGTTTGCGATCAAGTTCCGGCACCGTCCGGGAAAGACGATCGGCGCCCCCGCCGGTCACAGCACCGCCCTCGAACTGACCTGGACGATCATCCCGACAATCATTGCCATCGTCATCTTCTACTACGGCTTCAAGGGCTACCTTGACGAAACGGTGGTTCCGCCCAACGCATATGAGATTCAGGTCCACAGCCAGATGTGGAGTTGGTCCTTCGAGTATCCCAACGGCTACGTCGATCCGGAATTGCACATTCCCAAAGGTCAACCAATCCGTCTGATCCTGTCCAGCGCGGACGTCATTCACAGCCTCTACATCCCGGCGTTCCGCGTCCAGAAGATGACAGTGCCGGGCCGATACAATCGCTTCTGGCTCCAGGCTACGCGCGACGGCGAATATCCGATCTTCTGCGCCAGTATTGCGGCACCGGTCATTCGCACATGACCAGCACCTGCGTGGTTCAGGAGCCGGCCGAGTTCGCCAAGTGGCTCGAGGTCGCCTCGAACCCGGAAAAGCAGAAGGGATTCACCCCCGAGAAAGCCGGCCATCAGGTCATGACCGCCCACGGCTGCTTCCAGTGCCACACGACCAACGGATCAGCCCTGGTTGGACCGACGCTTAAGGACGTCTTTGGCTCCAACGTCTTGCTAGAAAATGGCAAGTACGTCCATGCCGATGAGAATTACGTCCGTGAATCGATCCTTTACCCACAAGCGAAGATTGTAAAGGGCTTCGGGCCACAGATGCCGTCGTTCCTTGGAACGATCAAAGATCGGGAGATCGGTTGGATCATTGCGTACCTGAAGTCGATCAGCTCGAATTACCACGCCGCGCCGGCTGTGCCGACCACCGCACCGGCCGCGCCCTCGGCAGTACCCGAGACAAAGAAGTAGCCGCCAGAGATCGGAGTCGATATGTCCGCCATCACCCCAGCCGCCGGTATTGGCCTTCCCGCCAAGCAACCGCATGCGCCCGGTGACAACTACCTCACCCATAGCCGCGGGATCCTCTCATGGCTTTTTACGCTCGATCACAAGCGCATCGGCATCATGTACATGATCGGCGTGCTGACCGCCTTCTTCATCGGCGGAATGTTCGCGATGCTGCTACGCACCGAACTACTCACTCCAGGACCAACCTTCTCCAGCGATCCCGTTAAGGACTGGAACTTCTACAACCAGTGCTTCACTCTCCACGGCTCGGTGATGGTTTTCCTTTTCGTCATCCCGGCCATCCCCGCAATCCTTGGTAATTTCATCCTCCCGATGCAGCTCGGGCGCCAAGGACGTCGCCTTCCCGCGACTGAACCTCGGCAGCCTCTGGTGCTGGATCGGTGGAGCGATCTTTTTCATGTACGTGCTGCTCGGGGGGATTCTCAACGCCTCCCTCGGCTGGCATTTGCCTGGTGGCTACGGCCTGGATACCGGCTGGACCTTCTATACGCCCTTCTCCACCGCCCACGCGATGGACGGCGTCATCGCGGCGCTGTTTGGGGTCTTCATCCTCGGATTCAGCTCGATCCTGACCGGCGTGAACTTCATTGCCACCATCCACATGCTGCGTCCCAAAGGCATGACCTGGTTCCGCATGCCCCTGTTTCTGTGGGCGCTTTACGCAACCGCGGTGATCCAGATCCTCGCTACGCCGGTGTTGGCGATCACCGGCTTGCTGCTCATCGCCGAGCGCACGCTCCACATCGGGATCTTCGATCCCGCCCTCGGTGGCGATCCCGTCCTCTTCCAGCACTTTTTCTGGTTCTACTCGCACCCCGCGGTGTACATCATGATCCTGCCCGCAATGGGCGTGATGAGTGAAGTCATCACCGCCCACAGCCGCCGGCATATTTTCGGCTACAACTTCATCGCCTACTCGTCCGTGGCGATCGCGCTCCTGAGCTTTTTGGTCTGGGGACACCACATGTTCGTTTCCGGACAGTCGCCGCTCGTGGATGCGATCTTTTCGATATTGACCTTCGCCGTGGCGATCCCATCAGCCATCAAGGTCTTCAACTGGATCTCGACGATGTACGGCGGCGACATCCGCTTCACAACGCCGATGCTCGCTTCCATGGCATTTATCGTCATGTTCACCTTCGGCGGACTGACCGGGCTGTTCCTCGGCGCCCTCTCTAACGACGTTTATGTCACAGGCACCTACTTCATCGTCGCCCACTTCCACTATGTGATGGTCGGCTCTGTGCTGTTCGCATTCTTGGCCGGCCTTTATCACTGGTGGCCGAAGATGTTTGGCAAGATGACCAACATGTTCTGGGGGAACGTTGGCATCATCGTCCTGCTCATCGGGTTCAACCTGACGTTCTTCGTGCAGTTTATCGCCGGTGCCAAAGGTCTGCCCCGCCGCTATGCGACCTATCCGCCGGAGTTTCAGGTTTATAACGTGATTTCCAGTTGCGGCGCGTACGTGATGGCAATCGGGCTGTTTACGATCGCCTTCAACTTGCTGCACAGCCTCCTCCGCGGCGAGCGCAGCTCCGGCCAATCCATGGGGCGCCAATACGCTGGAGTGGCATACCTCTTCGCCTCCACCCCACGACAACTTCCCGGTTGAGCCGGTCGCCGGTGACCCCTACGACATGACGGCGTGGGATTGGGACGAGGCCAGCAAGCAATGGCTTCTGGATCCTGAACGGGCCCGCACCGTCGCCGGCACCGAGCCGACGGCGCAACATCACTAAGGAGCAGTCATCAAGCTATACGCGAGTAGCTGATAGCTGAGATCTACGACAATGAGCGATCTGGTTTCGCAACAACAGGCGGTGGTGCTCGGCGACAGCCTCACACCCGGACATGACGTGCACGAGCCGCACGTCGCGCACCATTTCGAGAGCGCGGAGCAGCAGTACAACTCCGCCAAGATTGGAATGTGGGTCTTCCTAGCCACCGAGCTTTTGATGTTCGGTGGTCTGTTCTGCGGCTATGCGGTCTATCGCCACAACCATCCCGACGTCTTCCTGTACGCAAATCGGTATCTCAACACGCTTCTGGGCGCGGCCAACACGACCATCCTGATCGCCAGCTCATTCACCATGGCCTGGGGCGTGCGCCTGGCCCAGCTCGGCAAACGGCGCGGGCTGCTGACTTGCCTGCTCATCACACTCCTCGGCGGCGCCGGCTTCATGATGATCAAGAGCGTCGAGTACACCACCAAGTATGCTGAGCACGTCTGGATCGGCTCGGGCAACATGTACAGTAAAGCGTATGAAGGTCCGAAGGTGAACCTTGAGGGACCCGAATCCGGCAGCGGCTCGAACACGGGACCGATTACTACGGGCGGGCCCGAGCAAACCGCGCTGGCGGCACTGAGCCAGCCCGAGCCCGCAACCGAGCCGGTCGGCCAGCCCTACATCGATCCCCACGCCGGCACGCCCGACCAGGCCAAAATCACGCCGAATCAGTTCATCCCGGCCGGGCTCTCTGCCGAGACGAGAGCGCGGGCGATTCCCATGGTGGATCAGCAGCCGCAGGATGAGCCAGTTAACTACAACGACATGCCCCCCGAGGAGCATGAGCGGATCGCTACGTTCTTCAGCTTTTACTTCCTGATGACGGGACTGCATGGAATCCACGTCGTCGTCGGCATGGCGCTGATCTTCTGGATCTTCCTTCGCTCCACCTCGCGCCACCTCCGCCTGGCGACATCCTCCATCGGTGTCTTCATTCTCGGCGGATATTTCATCTGGCTGTCGGTGCTGATCCATGCCCACTGGCTCTGGGGCATCGCCGGCGGATTCCTCGGAATCGCAGTGCTTATGCTGATCGCCGGCATTGCCCGCGCCCGACGTGCCCCCGCCGAGGAGCGGACCAAACTGGAATTTGGGCCCCAGTATTTCACCCCTGTGGATCTGGTCGGGCTCTACTGGCACCTGGTGGACCTGATTTGGATTTTCCTCTTTCCGCTGCTGTACTTGATTCATTGACGAGCAAACCATGACCAGTTCTCAACACGCCGACCAGACCCTTCCCGCTGCTTCCGGCACCGCCGCCGACGCACATTCGCACGGCGAGGGTGAGATCCACGTGCACGTTGTCAAGCCGTGGGTTCTGCTCCTGGTGTTCGTCGCGCTGCTGTTCCTGACTTTTCTCACGGTTGGCGTAACCTGGATCGACTTCGGACGCACCATCAATATCTGGGTCGCGCTGGGGATCGCAGTCGCCAAGGGCGCGCTGGTGGCTTTGTTCTTCATGCACCTGAGGTGGGACAGCCCATTTAACGGACTGGTCTTCGTCTCCGCGCTCTTCTTCGTCGCGCTCTTCATCGGGCTGTGCGTGCTCGATACCAAGGAAGCCGCCGTGAACTACACGCTTCCCACCAACAACGCGGCCCGGCCTGTGCCGCAATAAGCGTTCTGGATGTTCGATCCCAAGACGAACCACCACGTCAGCCCCCGCATTGCCACGTTTGGCATGTGGCTGTTCCTGGCGTCGCTGACGATGCTCTTCGGGGCGACGATCCTGGGCTACCTATACATTCGCCTGTTCGGCGCCCACAGTCCCGCTCATGGAGAGATTCACTTCCCCCAGCTCCTCTGGCTCAGCACCGCGATTATCCTTATCGGGAGCTACGTGATCCACCTTGCGGTGGATTCGGTGCGTCACGAACGCCAGCGCACCCTGCGGCAGTACCTTCTGCTCACCTGCATTCTCGCCGCTGCCTTCGTGTCCGTGCAGGCTCCCAGCCTGATCGAGTTGCTCGCCGAGCACCGTCAGTTCACGGCCCGCGGCGTGCCGCTTTATGGCTTGGCATTTTTTCTCATTCTCATTCACGCCCTCCACGTGCTTGGCGGCATCATCGGGCTGACCGTGACGACGATCCATGCCCACCAGCACCGCTATGACCACGAGAACTACGCCGGCGTCAAGCACGCCGCCATGTACTGGCACTTCCTGGACATCATCTGGCTGATCATGTTCTTCAGCATGTTTCTGACGGCGTAAGCCGCGATCCTTGAAGTGCTAGCCGATGGGCGGCGAGGTGGGTGACCCCAAATCCCGTTCGGCACTCGCTTTACGATAGCATGTTCTTGCACTTGCGCTCGGAATGTTCTTCGGGCATGATGCCCATTGGTGCCCCAAGCTACGGAAGACAAGCCGATCGATCCCCGCCAGCTCGGGCGTTTGAAGAAGCTGCGGCACATCCTGCCACTGCTCGCAGCGTTGCGCGATTGCGGTTGCGAGCGTGACCGCGGGCACAATCGTGAGCTGCACTTCGATCAGTACGTCACCCTGGTCCTGCTTTACCTGTTCAATCCCCTGATCGACTCCATGCGTGTGCTGCAGGAAGCCGCGGCGGTGGAGAAGATCTCGGAGCAACTGGGCGTCGGACGGTTCAGCCTCGGCTCCTTCAGCGAATCGGTGCGGGTCTTTGAGCCGGAAAGGCTCAAGGCGGTGATCGAACACCTGGCGGGGGAATTGAAGCCGCTGCAGGCCGATCCCCGTCTCAAGCAGCACATCGATCAGGTGCTGACGATCGTCGACGGCACGGTGCTGGATGCGTTGGTGAAGGTGGCCCGGGCTTTCTGGCTGAACTTCAGCGATGGGACGCCCAAGCACGCCTGGCGTCTGCACGTGCAGTTCGATCTGGAACTGCACGCAGCGGTCGATGCGGAGTTGACCGATGTACGCAACAGTGGCCCAAGCGATGAGAAGAATGTGCTGCTGAGCAAGCTCAAGAGCGATCACTGTTACGTGATGGACCGCGGCTTCACGCGTTTCACGCTGTTCAATGCGATCCACAAGGCTTCCAGCAGCTACGTCTGCCGTGTGCGTGACTGGATCCGTTATGACATCGTTGAGGAGCGACTGCTCAGCGATGGGGATCTGTCGGCGGGCGTGGTGCGTGACGCGCTGGTGAACATCGGCACCGCCAGCAAGCCGGCGAATCGGCCCGATCATCCGGTCCGCCTGGTGGTGGTGGAAGCGACGCCGCACCAGAAGCGTGGCGGGCGAAAAGGCAAAACCGCCGGCAGCAGCAATCCCGGCACCATCCTGATCGCGACCAACCTCCTGGACGTGCCGGCGGAGATCATCGCCCTGATCTATCGCTACCGCTGGACGATCGAGGTCTTCTTCCGCTTCTTCAAGCAGACGCTGGGTTGCCGGCACCTGATCAGCCAGCGTGTGGAGGGCATGTTGTCCGGACGTGCGAGGAACGCCTCGACCGCCTTTTCCGTCGCGATTCCCATGAAGTACCACGCCAGCATGTTGATCATGTGCTTGCCCGGCTTCTTTCCCGTCCACAGATTGATCAGCATGCATGCGATCAGGGCGCAGTAGACCTGGATCTCGATGGGCATACTTCAAATCGATCGGGCTGTAGCACCAGGACGATTGCACACCCAAGTCGTCCGCCTCGATGCTGCGCGCCTGACGCCCTTCACCAGGAGTGAACCCCTGCTTTTTCATCTCTGTTCGCTGGTCCTTGCATGCAACCGATACCGCTTCTAGTTTTCAGTTGCGCTCTGGAAGCCAGGGCACTGCACAGACGCTTTTGATCAACTCGGGTCGAGGCAGGATCGTTGCCAGGCATCGCAGGCCGCTTCACGCAGGGCATCGTAGTTGGCGTAGCTTCGGTTCGACCAGTAATGGCTGCGGAACCAGTGCCAGAGATTCTCCGTCGGGTTCAGTTCCGGCGAGCGCGGTGGAAGGTTGAGGAGCGTCACGTTCGCCGGCACCTTCAACCCGCCGGAGATGGGGTAGCCGGCTTGATCCCAGATCAGCACCCCATGCACGTCCGGGGCAATCTCCTTTGAGAGTTGATCGAAGAAGGCGTTGACGATCTGCGTGTTCAGGTTCGGCGCCAGCAGACCGGCGGTGTTCCCGGTTTTCGGACAAACCGCCCCCGGCACGTACAGGTAATCATACTGCGTCTGCTTCACCGCCCGCGGCCGCGATCCCACCGGCGCCCACACCCGCGTCAGCGTGCCTTGCTGACCAAAGCGGGCTTCATCCTGGAACCAGATCTCGATGCGTTTGTCCGGATGCTGCTGGGCGATCTGCTCGATCAGTTCCGGGCACTTTTTTTAAAAGCCTCCTGTGCCGCCGGGTCCGCATCCTTGTGCTGCGGGCGTGGAACCAGGTCGTTGTACCCGATCGCGTGCAGCAGGTTGTAGACTGCGCTGAGGCAGCGGACCTTGCCGAACTCCTCTTTGAGGATGCGCTGCACGTCCACACCACGCAGCGTGCAGACGCCGCCGTCCTTCTCCGGGACCGGCCCGCCATCCAACCGCTGCTTGAGCCGCTGCTGTTCCGATGCGGCCAGCGGGGGCTTGCGGCCCTGCCCGCCTTCATTGCGCAAATGTTCTACGCCGCCCTCGTTGTACCACTTGACCCAGAACTGCACGCCGCGGCGGCTGTAGCCAAACTCCTCGGCCACCTGCGGTGCCGACTTCCCCCTCTTGGCCAGAGCGACGGCGTGCAGGCGGGTCACCATCTTGGGATCGTGTTCCGATCGTGCCAGCGTATGTAATTCCTCCACAGTGTGATGCTCCACCACGTGCATGATGCGGCCTCCTTGCCAGGTTCCGCACATCATGACACAAACTCATCGCTCGCGCGCGCGCGCAAGCAAAAAGTGGAAGCCGTATTACACGCGACTTACACGCGACTCGCACGCTGGTTGCACGAAGTTGCCGACCACGACACAATGGCTCGCCGAGCCAAGCCGAAGCCGGGGCAACGCAAACGCCAAAAAGCAGGCGCAGCGGGACCATCTGCCCAGCGCATCGAAGCGCAAGTCCCTTGTCAAGAATGCTCAACAGGCTGCGATAGGGCCGGTTTTGTGTAAGTCTCGCACCCAACGACAGGGGCCTGGCGATAGGACTGGATGGAGAGCAGCCAGCGGTTACGCAACCGCCGCCACCGGCTGCTTGTCCCCCTGCAGGATCCAGCGGCGAATGCCACCGGTCGCGGGCTCCCAGCCGCTTGAGGCGCGGACCTTGAGGAAGGTTTCCAACAGCCCATCGACCACCTGGCAAAGGTCCCGCACCAGCGCGATCCGCTCCTCGAACAGCACCCGTGGCGTCTCCGCGTCCTCGATCTCCGGAAGCTTCGCAGAACCGAGCGCAAACGTTTCCGGATTGAACGTGAACGAGTATTGCTGATTGTGCGCATCGAGGATCATCCCCGCCTTCCGCGGCAGCTTGCCCGTACGCAGCGCATCGCGGGCCTCGGGAAACCTGGCAGGCACGGTCCCGCGAGCGAATCCTTTCCCGACTGCCCATAGGCGCAGTCCAGATCGAGCAACCGATCGATCAGGATCGTCACCTCGCCTGCCGCTTCGGTTTGGATCGAGCCGCCGTTCTTGCCCTCCGCTTCGAACCAAAGCCACAGCAGAAACTCGTTGCCCAGAAAATCCTTCGGCTCCGGCCCCTTGAGCACCCACGGATACTCCGGATATTCCGATTCGCTCGTCAGGCTCGTCACGAAGCGCGTCGGCCGGAAATCCTCGTAGTCGCGGCGTTTGCCTTTGGGTTCGAGCAGCCGCAGCGCCAGTGTTCCCGAGCTCAGCGGAGCCAGCGTGAGATCAAACGTGCACTCAAAGATCTCCGCCAGATACTCAAACGCCTTGCCGCTCGCGGCGGAATACACGGTCGAGGTCGTCAGATCCCACATCACCGGAACGAGCTTCGATCGGCGGTGCTGCCCCCCGCGCAGCTCATCGTCGATCTTGCGGCGAACCACGTCCCGTGCATCGCGCTTCTGAAGCTTGCTGATGAACCCCGATGGGTTCTTCTTCGCCGCCGCTTCTTCCTCCATGATCTGGTAAGCCTTTTTCAGTTCCCCCGGAAACTTGTTCGTGTCGACCCGCAAGGCAAAGTGCAGACAATCCGCAAACACGTTGTTCTCGAACGAAAACGCTCCGTCCAGAACATGCCGGCCACCGGACCACCCGTATTCGACTTCTTCCGGCACTCCCAACTCCTTTTCGCGCAGCGCAAACTCCGCCAGCGCGTCGAGATGATCCTGCGTGACGCTTTGGGGCTGCTTGTTGCCGATAACAGCAAACCGACGAAACGTGATCGATCCGGAATCAAAAGGCATTTCTTTGTCCGTAGGTTGGTGGATGGCCAGTAGTCGATAGTCGCAACCGCACCCTAGCCGGCGCCGGCGTCTCCACCAACGCCGCATTGCCCCAGCGACAGGTTTCCGGCATGTTATCCACAATCGATTGCGCCACCCCAGTCCGGTTCTTCAAATGGCAGAATCCCTCCACACCGCTCGTTTGCTTCTGCGCAACTGGAAGGATGAGGATCTCGCTCCTTTCGCCGCCCTGAATGCCGACCCGGTTGTCATGGAGTTCTTTGCGGACACGCTTTCACGCGACCGGAGCGATCACACCGCCCGCGTCTTTGCCTCGCAAATCCGCGAACGTGGCTGGGGTCTCTGGGCCGTCGAGGAGGTCGCATCCGGCCGGTTCATCGGATTCGTCGGGTTGTCCATTCCCAACTGGCAAGCCGCCTTCACGCCGTGCGTCGAAGTCGGCTGGCGTCTTGCCCTCCCCTTCTGGGGCAAGGGTTACGCAACCGAGGCGGGCAAATCATCGCTTGAATACGGGTTCGAGCGGCTCGGCTTACCCGAAATCGTCTCCTTCACCACCGCTCCCAACGTTCGATCACAGAAGGTCATGCAGCGCCTCGGCATGACACGCAATCCGATGGACGACTTCGATCACCCCCACCTCGAGCCCGGCCACTGCCTGCAAAGGCACGTCCTCTACCGCATAAGCCGTGACCATTGGCGCAGAAACAGGAACCGGGCGAAATGAGCCGCGAATCCGAACACGCAGTCGATATCAGAGTATGCGTTGGACTGGATGTTGAATTCCAGAACAAGATCCTGGGATTTGACTGGCTTGGCTCACCGCGCGAGATCCTGGACGAGATGAAGAAGCTTGGTCTTGATCCACAGGAGGAGGCGCAGCGCCTGGAAACGAGGATTGCCTGCCGAAGAGCGTACAAGAGTGCGAACTCGTTCAGGTTTCCTGGCGGGCCCCACGCGGAGGCGCTGATGAAGCTTCTAGACGCGGTTGGCAACGGGGAACTCGAGAATGCCAAGGGAATAATCGAAGTGCAACCTGCGGTGTTGACCGACGACTACGAGGGTGCGGAGTTGCCGCTTATCTTCTCGGCCGTGATGGACGACGTTGCAGCGGTCCGCCTTCTGCTGTTGTACGGGGCGGACGCAAACAGAGCGGATAACATCGGGATGACAGCCTTGCATTGGGCGGCTGTGATTGAACACTCGCGGGTGGTTTCTGTCCTGTTAGAAAGCGGTGCCAGGACCGATATCTTAAATGCATATCTTCTGGAACCCGCAAATCTCGCACTTCTCAACGGCCATCGTAAGCTTTCGCGGCAGTTGGGGCGCGGAGTATCCGTGGTGGAAGGCGGCGAATTGCTTATGCAGTTGATGCGCAGGATGCGCTTTACGGTAGACGCACCACAATAGCGCCACCGCGAGAAGCAGCCCAAAGGGATTTGCCCGCAGGTAGACGCTGGAGGGGCCAATGATTCAACCGATTTTCCAGCAGGGGCGGGGCAGTAATCCGCTCTTCCGATCCTACCCCGCGAGGTATTTGCTTTCGGTAGCAGCTTGTCGAAGGGGAACCATTTCCCGTGCCCGCACGGGGATGGCCTCGATCACGTTCATGCCGGGAATGACGGGCATCTCCACCGGCGCGGGGAGCAGGAGTTGCGGGCGAGCCACCGGCAGAGCGGCGCAGGCACGACCGCGGGCACAGGCTTGGCCTGTGCGGCCACGTGGACCTTGACCGCCGCCCGGATGCGCGCCTTGTAGCGGCGGTTGTAGCCGGGATGACGCTCGCGGAAGAGGCGCTGCCGCTCGGCGTTGCTCATGGGCGGGTGATCACGACGGGTCTGGAAGACAAAACCTTCGGGCATCTGCCATGAGACATCGGCCACCGGGGCCGGAACTTGATTCAGCTTCCCCGCAAAACTGCGGCAAAGCCCTGCGCTGCCGCATCCGTGCCACGCGGGGGCGATAAAACCCACGCGCGAACGCTGGCGAAGGCCTCCCTGCCCGCGCCCGTGCCTTGGGGCGTAACCAAACCCCGATGCGACGTAACGAAACCGCCCCGCGGCGTAACAAAAGAGCCTCATGACGTAACGAAACTGCCCCGTGGCGTAACGAATGTGCCCTGTGGCGTAACGAAACCTCGATGGGGCGTAACGAAAGAGCTCTCCTTTGCAGCATCGCAGGGACGTTTCGTTACGCCCCGAGGCCCAAATGTTACGCCCGAAGGATGGTTTGTTACGTCGATGGCAGCGTCTTTGAGATGAACCGAAGCTTGCCGAGAATCAAATCGATTTTCCGCCGCATCCTGCCGGGTCATTTCAACTGGAGACTCGCTCAACTTGCCGCGGGAGGGCCGAAGCGTGCGGCCGCATGCCTTCGAGCCCCTGCTGCCGTCGTTTCTCTCTCTTCAACAATCGCTCCAGGAGGAACCAAGGATAGGGGATAATGACAATTCATGGCACGAGTGCCAGGGTGCCATTGAACCCTTGGGGATGCGGTTGTTCCCGGGCAAGCTTGCCCCTCAAACACCACCACACCGGACAATCCGCTCCGATATCCCGCCCAGCGCAATTCCGGGGTTGCACCGTACTCTCCCCGTAGTTGCACCGATGCCTCCCCATCCCCCCGCCGCCCCGGATTTTGCCCCTCCTGACGACCGATTAGTCCGAACATGACCATCCGCCGCGGCAAGGCGGCCGAAGCCGCCGGCTGAGAATCACCGTCGCCACGCCGATCTGCTCCTGAACCACCCAAGCCACCCTGCCGATCGCCCCGCTTTCGGCGGTTCTGCTGGAAAAGAAGTCCCGCTGTCCGCGCCTTTTCATGGTGAGAACCCCCCTTTGCGGCGAGGCGCCACCATCCCTGTAGCCGGCAGCAATCCGAACTGAACCTGTCCGTCCGGGATGTCGAGCCCGCACGCATCCCCGCGCCGGCCAGAGCGCTGATCAGCAGAAGATCTCCCGCGCGGCAACGCCCGGTCCGCCTCATACGCCGGGGAGCCCCCAGTGGCCGCTTACCCGTACGCAATCGGCACAGCGCCACCGGCGGCTATTGCTCTGCCTCGCGGGCAACCGGTAACCGCTCGCCTGCCCGGGTTGCCTCACACCGGCTTTCGCGGCGGCGCCATCATCGCCTTCGCCGCCGGGGAGTTTTTCATGGGCAGCACCGTCCGCGCAATCCCGTCGAATTTCTCCAGCGCCCCCGCCACCGCCGGCGCGGTCGGCACCAGACCGATCTCACCGACCCCTCTGCTTCCATAAGGCGTCTCGGGGTCCGGCTCCTCGATGAAGATGCACTCGATCTCCGGCATCTGGTGGGCCCGCAACACGCCGATCGACTTGATCGTCTTGCTGGCAATCTGCCCGGATTCGCAGACGAAATCCTCCGTCAGGGCATAACCCAGGCCCATGTGGATCGAACCTTCCATCTGCCCGGCCAGCAGCGTCGGGTTCATCACCTTGCCCACATCGTGGGCCGCGATGACCTTCTTGAGCGATCCATCATCATTCAAAATCACGACCTGCGTCGCAAAACCATACGTCAGATGCGTCCTGGGTTCGTCCACGTGGGCGCCGAGCTTGTGCGTGTAATTGCAGACCCATTCGCCGGCGTACGAGTGCCCTGCCAGATCGTCCAGCGTCTTCCCGGAATCCAGCTCGGCCTTGAGCTTTCGCGACGCTTCGAGAACCGCGCGGCATCCCAGCACCGTCGCCCGGCTGGCGGTTGTCTGCCCGCAGTCGACATCGACCGTGGTATCGGTGATGGGCTCGAAAACCTGAGGCGGCAGACCTGTCTCCTGGACCGCCGTCTGGATCAGCAGCGTGAAATACCCCTGCCCCATCTCGGTAAATCCCGTGCGGATGGTGATGTGCCCGTCTTCTTCCACCTTCATCACCGCTTTGCCCGGATCGGGCATGCCGTTGCCGATTCCGACGTTCTTGATCCCGCAGGCGATCCCCGCGTACTTCGCGCCCCGATAGGCATCGCGAACCGCAAGCAGCGTCTTTTTCATCCCGAACGGCTTGTCGAGCTTCTGCCCCGTGGCAAACCGGTCCCCTTGCTCCAGCGACGTTGCGGTAGCGGATCTCCCAGGCATCGATGCCCACTTTGTTCGCCAGCCGGTTGAGCAGATTCTCCACGGCCATCGCCGCCTGGTTGGCGCCGAATCCCCGCATCGCTCCGCAGGGCGGATTGTTGGTGTAAACCGCCAGCGATTCGATATCGACCGTGGGAACCCGGTACGGCCCGCAGGCATGCCCCGCCGCCCGCTCCAGCACCTTGGCCCCAACCGAGGCATAGGCCCCCTTGTCGCCGATCATGCGCGCATGCACCGCGGTGATGTGCCCCTGGGCATCGCAGCCCATCTTCACGTGCATCTTGATCGGATGCCGCTTGGGATGCAGGCGGAACGATTCATCGCGCGTCAGCGTGCACTTGACCGGCCGGTTGAGCAAAGCAGCGCCCAGCGCCGTCTGCGCCTGAATCGACAGATCTTCCTTCCCCCGAAAGCGCCGCCGTTCTGCACGAGCGTCACCTCGACGCGTGACGCCTCCCAGCCCAGCACCCGCGCAATCTGCCGCTGATCGTCGAACACGCCCTGGCCCTGCGAGAGGACCTTCAGGTGCTGAACTTTGGATTGCGGATCTACCGTCGGCACGGCGATGCAGCTTTCCGGCTCCAGGAACATGTGCTCGATGCGCTGAGTGGAAAACGTGTCTTCCACCACGTGCGGCTGATTCGCCCAGTGCCCGCTCGGCGTCTCCGCGCAAAATCGCCGAGCGCGAGAGCAGGTTCCCCCCAGGATGAATCTTCGGGCGCCTCAGGCTTGAGACCCTCTTCCGGCGTCGTCACCGGCTCACGAACTTCATACTCGACCTCGATCAGTTCAGCCGCCCGCCGGGCAATGTACTGGTCGTCGGCAACGACCATCGCGAGCATGTCGCCGACGCAGCGCGTCTCTTCGCCGACGGCCACCAGAATCGGCCAGTCGTTGACGATCAAGCCGACGTACCGATCGCCGGGAACGTCCGCGGCCGTGATCACGCGATGGACGCCCGGAAGCTTCATCGCCTTGCTGGTATCGATCCCTCTGACCAGCGCCCGCGGATGATCGGAGAATTTCATCGCGGCATACAGGAAAGCCGTCAGCGTGTCCGCCGACCTCGTCTGGCCGCACTGCAACGTCGCGCAAGGCGAAATCATTTCCCCCTTCACGCTGAGGTCAACAGGCGTGAGGTCGTCGATGTACTTGAAATCTCCCAGCACCAGCTCGCGCCCACGGTGCCGCGCCAGCGGCGTTCCGATCCTGCCGGAGGCATCATCCCGATAACACGAGCCTTCCCCGCGCCGGCAGCGGGCATAATCCTCGATCGCATCGACAATCTTCACGTAACCCGTGCACCGGCACAGATGCGCCCGCAGCTCATGGGCGATCAGCGGCCGGGTCGGACTGGGATTGGTTTCGACGATCGCATGCGCCCGCATCGCCATCCCGGGAATGCAAAAGCCGCACTGCACGCCGCCCGACTGCACGAAGGAGTCGGCGATCATCGTCCGGATCTTCTCCGGCAGTCCTTCCAGCGTGATCAGCTCCTTGCCCGCGACCTGCCTGGGCTTCATCGTGCACGAAAGCCGCGGCTGCCCGTCCACCAGCAAGAGACAGCAGCCGCACGACGCCTGCGGCTCGCAGCCGTTCTTGAGCGAAATCAGCCCGAAATCCTCCCGAAGGATCGACAGGAGCGACCGCGAGTCGTCAGCGCCCACGGTGGCGGCCTGCTCGTTGAGCGTGAAGGAGATAGTCCGGTCATCGAGTCTGGGGTCTGGCGGTGCGGAAGTGGTCATGCTTGTGGCCTCACCCTGGGCAGGAACAAGATCATTGTAATTTTCAGCAAGCGCATTCACAATGGAAATACGCGGATTTTGCGCCATCCAGAGCGGCCACTGGCACGGCAGGTCGCTGGACCATCGAATCGGCCTTCGGCGGCTTGCCGATTGAGAGAAAGCTATGGAATTGGTCCCGGCACCATTTTCAGACCTCGTGCAAAGGATATACGCCGAGGCAAAGACCAACGACGCCCTCTTCGAGCTCCCTCGAAGAAAGTGGTTCGCCCCCCGGGAGCCGATCTCCGATCTGAGCGTAACCTTTCACGCCACCCGCGCCGGAAATCCCCTCGGCCCCGCCGCCGGCCCGCAGACGCAGATGGCCCAGAACCTCGTCCTCAGCTACATCGCCGGCGGGCGCATCATGGAGCTCAAGACGGTCCAGGTGAACGACCGCCTGAAGATCCCGCGCCCTGCATCGACATGGCCAACGTCGGCTACAACGTCGAATGGTCGCAGGAACTGCTCGTCGAACAGTCGCTCCGCGAGTACGTCGCCGGCTGGATGCTGGTTGAGATCCTCCGGCGCGATCCGCTGTTCGCACAAGGCGCCTGGGCCGGCGCAGGCGGCGACGTCATCTTCGACATGAGTGTTGGCTACGACCTCGCCGGCATCAAGAGCGCCAAGGTCCGCACATTCCTCGACGGCATGCGGGATGCGTCCACGCTGATCGAAGCGCTGCGCGCCCAGATCCCCTCGCAGTTCAAGCTCGCCCGCGAGATCGATTATCCCGGGACGATCTCCCGCACGCTGACCCTTTCGACCTTCCACGGCTGCCCTGCGGATGAGATCGAGAAGATCTGCGAGTTCCTGATCGCCGAACACGACCTCAACGTCATCGTCAAGATGAACCCCCCCATGCTCGGCAAGGATCGCCTGGAGCATCTGCTTTATGACGTGATGGGCTACACCGAGCTGACGGTGAACCCCTCCGCCTACACCTCCGGACTTGTGTTCGACGAATCGCTCGGCCTGATGGCCCGCCTGTCCCATTTCGCTGCCCAGCGAGGCCGAAAGGTCGGCGCCAAATTCAGCAATACGCTCGAGGTCCTGAACCACCGCAGCTTCTTCACGCCCGACAATCAGATCCAGTACCTTTCCGGCGGCCCGCTGCACGTGATGACCATGGCCCTGACCGACCATTTCCGCCAGGCCCTCGGACCTCAGGTCCCCATCTCCTTCAGCGCCGGCATCGACTCAAAGAACTTCCCGCTGGCCGTCGCCTGCGGTTTTGTTCCCGTCACGGTATGCAGTGACCTGCTCAAGCCCGGCGGATATGGCCGGATGCCCGCATACCTGAGGGCCCTGACCGATGCCATGCAGAAAGTCGGCGCGGCCGGCATCAATGACTACATCCTCGACGCCTTCGGCCAGCGCAAAAACGCCTCGGGCGATGTGCAAACGGCCGGCCTGCTCAACACCACCATCGCCGCGCAAAAGGCACAACAGGACATCCGCTATCGTTCCCCCGCCAATCAGAAGGCGCCCAACCGGATCGACTCCCATCTGGCCATCTTCGACTGCATCACCTGCGACAAGTGCATTCCGGTCTGCCCGAATGCGGCGAATTTCCTCTATTTGGCGCCGCGGGTCGATTTCGAATACCGCGACCTTCAGGTAAACGGTTCGCAGGTGCAGCCGACGGGCAGAACCAGGCGTTTTGCGATCGAGAAGAAACGCCAGATCGCCAACTACGCCGACTTCTGCAACGACTGCGGAAACTGCGACACCTTCTGCCCCGAATACGGCGGCCCCTTCATCGAAAAGCCCAGCTTCTTCGGCTCATTGGAATCCTGGAACCGCGCCGCCCCGCGCGACGGCTTCTTCGTGACAAGCGAGACAACCCGCCGCGAGATCATCGGCCGCATCAAAGGTGCCCAATACCGCCTCGCGCACTTGAAGGATCTCTGGCTCTTCGAAGACGGGAAAGCCCGCCTCACGATTGCCGATCCGGAAACAAAAGTGCTCAAGGTCGAACAACTCAACGGCGCCCTCCAAGGCCACACCATCGACCTTAAAATCTTTCACACCCTGCGCTACCTGCTGATTGGCATCCTCGACCCAAGCCGCGTAAACCCGGTCAACGCGTCGATGTAGAATGCCGTCATGGACTACGCTTTAACAAATGACCAGATCGCGCAGTACCGCCGCGACGGCTTCATTGCCCTAAACGACGTCGTCACGGGCGATGAACTGGCCGCCATGCGCTCGGCCGTCGAACAAGCCGTCGAACTCGAGAACGTCGGGAAGACCCGCCCCGTCGCCGAAAAAGGCGTTTACGAGCAGATCTTCATCCAGAAGGTGAACCTCTGGCGTCGCCATCCCCGCGTCCGCGACTTCACGCTCTCAAAGCGCTTGGGCAATATCGCGGCCCGGCTCGAAGGTAAACCGATGCGCCTCTGGCACGACCAGGCGCTCTTCAAGGAGCCCAAGGGCGGCAAGCCGACGCCCTGGCACCAGGACGCCCATTACTGGCCGCACGACAATCCGCGGGATTCTACCACCATCTGGATCGCGCTCAGGGATGCGACCATTGAAAATGGCTGCATGACCTTCATACCCACGACCCACCGCCTCGACACCCTCCCGCCGGTGAACCTGTCCAAGCCGGACGACATCTTCGAATGGGCTCCCCAGTTCAAAGGCCTGCGCGGCCAGACCATCGAGCTCCAGGCCGGCTCCTGTACCTTCCACAACGGCCTGACTTTCCACTATGCCGGCCCCAATCGCAGCAGCGGAATGCGCGAAGCATTCGCCATCCTCTACATGCCGGACGGCACACGCTTCAACGGCGACGCGCACATTGTCACCGATCCGCTGAATCTGCGCAGCGGCGATCCGCTCGATGGGGAGATGTTTCCGGTCGTTTCATACGCTTGAGTTCCCCCTTTGAGCCTGAAATTGGGTCGGCTGGGACTCGAACCCAGGACCAACGGATTAAAAGTCCGTTGCTCTACCAACTGAGCTACCGACCCGAATGGTGAATTCGTCACTATAGAGCCGCAGGCCCGCTCTCTCAACCGCTCGCCCTAACCGCGGCACCGCGCCGTCGTCTCATCCTGGCCGCCTTTCCCTATAATGACTCGCTATGGCGCTGGCGCAAGATCGCTGCATCTGCCTGCGAAAGGTCGAGTACAGCGAGACCTCACAAATCCTTCTGCTTTTCGGCGAGCGCGAGGGCCTCGTCCGCGTCGTCGCCAAGGGCGCCCATCGCACCACCAAGCAGGGCGCCGGCAAGTTCGGCGGCGGAATCGATCTTCTCGACCTCGGCCAGGCTGTCTTCACCCTCGATCCCGCCCGCGAGCTTGGAATCCTCACCGAGTGGAAGCTCCAGGACGGCCATCTCGCGCTGCGAAAGAACCTCCGCGGGCTCTACCTCGCCCAGTACGCCGCCGAACTCGTCTGCGTCCTCATCGAGGAACACGACCCTCACCCCGGGCTGTTCGCCCGTCTGGAGCAGGTCCTCGCCGACTTGCAGACGCCGCGGTCCGAGGAAGCCTTCCTCGCCTTTGAGCTCGATCTGCTCCGCGAAACCGGCTACCTCGCCGAACTCTCTTCCTGCCGCGGATGCAACACGGTTTTGAGCGAGCGCGAACCCGCGTACTTCTCCCCGCAGCGCGGTGGCGTCATCTGCCGCAACTGCGAAGCCGCCACTCCCGATCGCATTCAGGTCGATCCCCGTCTGCTCCGCATGGTTCAGGGAATTCTTCGGCTGCCACGCAGCAACGGCAGCTCGCCCTTCGCCTGCCGCGTCTGACGCGTTATCAAACCGATCCGATCAACCGCATCCTCGCCGAACATATCGAGCACACCCTTGGCCGCCGCATGCCGCCTTCCGCGCTTCATCCTTTCGTCAATCGCGTCCTGATCAGCTCCCCTTGTGACCTCCGATCCCCCCGATACAATCCCGCCATGTTCCGGGCTCTCGGGTGTGCTCTCGTCTTTGCTTTGCTTTCCGCCGCTCCGATCGCGCTTGCAACCCGCGAACCTGGGATTACCACACCGACGGCAGTTGGCAGCCGGTTTCGCAATCCGCCACCGCCCCCGTCTCCGATCCCACGCTCACCAGAATCGAAGGAATGCTCCAGACCGGACGCGCCGCCGCCGCCAAGAAGCTGGGCGTTCAATGGTTCCTGGCCCACCGCGACAGCCCCCTGGCTGATCGCGCTCTCTTTCTGATTGCCGAAGCCGAAAACCGCTCGGATGATCCGATCGAGGCCTTCTACTACTACGACGAGCTGCTCGATGAGCATCCCGAAAGTCAGCTCTATTCCGCGGCGATGCAGAAGCAGTACGACATTGCCGACGCCTTCCTTCGCGGCAAGAAGCACAAATTTCTCGGCCTGCCGATCCTCGGCGCCGAAGATGAAGCAGTCGAGATGCTTTACCGCATCCAGCAGCGTTCTCCCGGCTCGCCAATTGCCGAGCGTGCCCTTTTACGGACTGCGAACTATTACTTCGCCACGCGCGATTACGATCTCGCTGAGGATGCCTACGGCGCGCTTCATGCGAGAATTCCCGCGCAGTCCCAGCATCCCCGAAGTAAAGCTCCGCCAGGCTTACTCCGCCTACGCGCAGTTCCATGGCCCGCGCTTCGAGGTGACGCCCCTGATCGATGCGCCGAACGGCTTCTGGCAGTTGAAGCCGAGTATCCCGAGCTTGCCCGCCGCGCAGACGTACGTGCCATGCTGGCTCAAATCGACGCCACCATGGCCAAGGGTCTCTATATCCGTGCCGACTTCTATCGTCGCACCCACGAACCCCGGGGCACGGCCTTTGTCTATCGCTATCTTATTGAGGCATATCCCAATAGCCCTGAGGCCGCCAAGGCCAGAACGCAACTCGCCAAGCTCCCGCAATGGACCAGGCAGATTCCCGAGCCCAAGGTACAACAGGACGCCGAGGCCCTGCGCACGCATGAACTGCCGGTGCCGCAGGTACGGTGAACGGGAATCATTCTTTGCCGTCGCGCAATCCGTGGATCTGGAGAAGGAAGATGACCAAGCTGCTGCCCGCCCTGATCGCCACAATGCTGGCCATCGCCGGCTGCGGCTATCATTCCAACGGCAGCGACTCTGAATACCACTGGTCCAGCCTCTACCGGCCCGACGTTCACACCGTTGCCGTCCCCATCTTCACCACCAGCGACTACTCCCGGGGCGTGGAATTCGAACTCACCAAGGCCATCATCAATGATCTGGAAGCCAAGACGCCCTATAAAGTCGTCTCCCGCGGGAAGGCCGACACCATCCTCGAAGGCGAAATCGTGCGGGTAAACGTCAATACCATCAGCGAGGACATCAACAGCGCTCTGCCCCAGGAACAGATCGTCTCGATTGTCGTAAATTATACATGGAAGGACCTGCACAACGGGAAGATCCTCTCCCAGCGTCACGGCTTTCAGGCCGCCGCCACGTATTATCCCACGCTCGGCGAAGACCGCTGGGTCGGACGGCAGGAAGCAACTGAGCGACTGGCGCTGGCTTTGGTCGAAGAACTGCAGGCCGACTGGTAATCGTTACCGGTCCTTTGCTCCTGGCGCTTTTAACTGCCCGGGAGCCGTAATTGGCATGGAAATCGCCGGCACTTGGCCCGTATGATGATGATCGCGGTCAGATGACGCGGATTTTTGCCCCCCGCGTTCCGGCAGGTTGGTTGTAAATCAGTCGATATAAGCTCTTAAGGAAGAACTCGGTATGGCCGAACAACGCCCAGAACGCCCGCCCCGCAAGAACGGACGGCCAAACAACCCCAACAACGGACTGCACTTCGGATCGCAGCGTGGGCTCTTCGGCTGGGTCCTCTTCATCGCTCTGGCAGTGTTGCTGTTCATGCTCCTCAGCCGCAACAGCAATACGCATGCTTCCATCCCGATCACCGAATTCCGCACGCGACTGGCCGAAGGCAAGGTTGCCAAGGTGAGCATTCAGGGCGATGAAGTCACCGGGGAATTCTCCAATCCCGAGGTCATCCCCAACGCGCCCGATACGGTCACGAAGTTCCGGGTTACCTATCCCAGCGGTACCTTTGCCAGTGGCGGACCGGAGCTCGGCTGGATCCTCGACCACGCCAAGGGCGCTGAGGTGAGCACGAGAACAACCAGAACATCCTCATCAATATCCTGGTCCCCCTGATCCCGTGGCTCTTGATCTTCGGCTTCATCTGGTTCTTCGTCTTCCGCCAGCTCCGGAATTCCGCAGGCGCCGGCGGCATGCTGGGCAACTTCGGCCGCAGCCGGCACAAGATCACCAGCAAGGAACACACGAACGTCACCTTTGAAGACGTCGCCGGAATCGAAGAAGCCAAGGAAGAGGTGATGGAAATCGTCGAGTTCCTCAAGAACCCGAAGAAATTCCAACGCCTGGGAGGCCGCATTCCCCGCGGTGTACTCCTCGTGGGCGAGCCCGGAACCGGTAAGACGCTTCTGGCAAAGGCCATCGCCGGCGAGGCGGACGTCCCCTTCTTCTCGATCTCCGGCTCCGACTTCGTCGAGATGTTCGTCGGCGTGGGCGCCAGCCGGGTCCGCGACCTCTTCAAGCAGGCCAAGGACAACAGTCCCTGCATCATCTTTCTCGATGAAATCGATGCGGTCGGACGCCGCCGCGGAAGCGGTTTCAGCTCAGGCGGTCACGACGAACGCGAGCAGACCCTCAACGCAATCCTCGTCGAGATGGACGGCTTCGACACCAACGACCAGGTGATCGTCTGTGCCGCCACCAACCGCGTGGACGTGCTGGACCCGGCCCTGACCCGCCCCGGCCGATTTGATCGTCAGATTTTCGTACCGCTGCCGGATGTGAAGGGCCGCCTTGAGATTCTCAAGGTACACAGCCGTAAGGTGAAGCTCGGTCCAAGCGTTGATCTCACGCGCCTCGCCCGAGCCACCCCCGGCTTCTCCGGCGCCGACCTGGCCGCCATCATTAACGAATCCGCCCTGGGCGCGACGCTTGTGGGCAAGGAATACATCGAACAGGACGACCTTGAGGAGGCACGCGACAAGGTCCGCTGGGGCCGGGCGCAAGAGCCGCGTGATCGACGAAAAAGAAAAAGCCGCCACCGCGTACCACGAAGCGGGCCATGCCGTGGTGCAGTACCTGACCAAGGATGCCGACCCGATCCACAAGGTGACGATCATCCCCCGCGGCCAGATGGGCGGGGCGACCATGGCCCTTCCGGAAAAGGACCGCAGCAACTACTCCAAGCGCTGGTGCATCGCCTTCATGAAGGTCTGCTTCGCCGGACGAATCGCCGAACAGATGTTCTGCGGCGACGTCAACACCGGAGCCATGGGCGATATCCGCCAGGCCACCGGCGTCGCGCGCCACATGGTGCGCGACTGGGGAATGAACGAGCGTCTTGGCTTCGTTTACTACGGCGAAGACGACAGCAAGCCGAACATGTTCGATTTCGGCGGTGGCCGTGAATACTCCGAACAGACCCAGCAGGCCATTGACGAAGAGGTCAAGAAGCTGATCGACTCGCTCTACGACGAGACCCGGCAGCTCCTCGAAGCCAACAAGGATCGCGTCGAAGCCATCGCTAAGGCATTGCTCAAATACGAAACCCTCGATTCCAACGAGATTGACCGCATCATGCGAGGTGAGAGCCTGACCCGGCCCACCGTGAGCGACCTGCTGGAGCAGGAGCAAAACCGCCCCGATCGCACCGCCGTAATCGGCCCGCGCGAAGACCCTAAGAAGCCGGACGTCTCCTTCGGTGGCGGCCCCCTGCCGGCACCGGGCTAGTTCCAATTACCATCGATTCGTCAGGGCGAGTTTCTTACCCGCCCTTCCTTTTTGCGCGTTTTTGGTCACGTTCCCGTCCGGATGAAATCCCCGCACTTCCGCGTTAGAATCACCCCATGAGTTCTCTGTGAGGGTTTTCAGCCGTGGCCCAGGCCGACATCGTAATTGCCGACGACAAAATGCTCCCCATGGCGGTCGATCTGTACAACGCCATGTTTCGGCCCAGGCGCGAAGTGGACTACTTCAAGCGCCGCTTCATGGGCCGCTATAACATCCTCACGCTCATCGCCCGCATGGACGACAAGCCCGTCGGCTTCTGGATCGGCTTCGAGCTCAAGCCCGGCATGTTCTACCACTGGCTTGGCGCGGTTCTTCCAGACGTCCGCCGGCACGGCGTGGGCCGACAGCTCGCCGAAGCCCAGCACGCCTGGGCCAAAGACCACGGCTACGAATACATTCGCTGCGAGTGCCTCAACCATCAGCGCGAGTTTCTGCATTTTGGCATCACGCTCGGCTACGACATCGTCGGTATCCGCTGGGATTCAACCCACGCCGACAATCTCGTGGTCTTTGAGCGCAACCTGATCGAGTAGCAGCTGCCCATGCTGCAATCCGCGCCATGACTCCGGCCGAATTTGACCAATGGCTCCGCGAACCGCAGCACCGCACGCTGGTCATGGGCGTTCTCAATGTCACCCCCGACAGCTTTGCAGATGGCGGGCGCTACGCCGCTCCCGATGCCGCCATTGCCCGGGCCGAGCAGATGGCCGCCGAAGGCGCAGACCTGATCGATCTGGGCGGCGAATCCACCCGCCCGGGCTCAAAACCCGTTCCAGCGGAGGAGCAGATCCGTCGCGTCGTCCCCGTTCTCGAGGCCGTCGCCGGCCGTCTCCCGGTGGTCTGCTCCATCGATACCACCAGCGCCCCGACCGCCGAAGCCGCCCTGGACGCCGGCGCCGCCTTGATCAATGACATCTCCGGCGCCCGCAATGACCCCGCCATGCTCCCCTTGGCCGCTCAGCGGCATGTCCCCATCGTGCTCATGCACATGCAGGGTACACCCACCACAATGCAGGATGCGCCCGCCTACGGGGACGTCGTGGCCGAAATCCGCGATTTTCTGGCCCAGCACGTCGCGAACGCCCAATCCTCTGGCGTCGTTCCCCACCGCATCCTCGTCGACCCCGGCATCGGCTTCGGCAAGACCATCGAGCACAACCTGACCCTTCTCCGCCGCCAGCGCGAATTGCTATCCTTGAACAGACCTCTGGTTATCGGCACCAGCCGAAAAAAGTTCATCGGTACTCTCACCGGTGAGCCCGAGCCTGCACACCGCCTCTTCGGGACCGTCGCCACCACCGCCTGGGCCGTGGCAAACGGAGCGGCCATCGTCCGTGTCCATGATGTCAGACCGAACGTCCAGATCGTGCAAATGATCGAGGCGATCCGGAATTCGGGTGGATAGCCCTCGACGGCCGATACTTCAATGAGACGATTCTCCGTGAATCCGCAGAAAACTGCGCCGCTTCATGGCCGCCTTTAGGTTTTGTCTATATAGTTAGCCAGCGGAAACCTTAACGACGGATCGGCCACTTCGGTTTCGGGCGATGGACAACGACAACCTGCTCAACTTCCACAACTTCCTCACCGCCCTGCGCTCCTACAAGTGGTGGGTCGTCGGGATTGAACTGCTGCTGATCGGTATGGTGGTCTTCTGGGTCGTCCGCTTCCTGCGCGGCACCCGCGGTGCCCGCATGCTCAAGGGTGTCGCCGTCGTCCTGATCGGTCTGTATCTGCTGGTTGATATCCTCGGGTCTCGGTTCGGCCTGGAGCGTATCGATTTTCTTTACGGCAAGTTCCTGTTCTTTGCCTCCTTCGCCACAGTCGTAGTTTTTCAGCCCGAACTTCGCCGCGCCCTCATGCGCCTGGGTGAAACGCGACTTTTTAGGACGTGGTCGCATGAGATTGATCAGGAGATTGAAGCCCTGGTTGAAGCCGCCACCTTCCTCTCCCGCCGAAAGATCGGCGCCCTGATCGCGATCGAGCGCGAAGTGGGCCTGGGCGGAATTGCCGATAACGGAACAGCCCTCAACGCCGAGATCAGTGCGCCCCTCCTGGAAACGATATTCTTCCCCAACACGCCCCTGCATGATCTCGGCGTGATCATCAGCCAGGGAAAGATCGCTTACGCCGGGGTGCAATTTCCGCTGGCGGAGTCCGGTGAGCTCGAGCGCGAGCTCGGCAGCCGGCACCGCGCCGCCGTGGGCATGAGCCAGGAATCCGACGCCGTCGTCCTCGTCGTCTCGGAGGAAACGGGCGACGTCAGCATCGCCGAGCGCGGGCAGTTGATCCGCAAGCTCACTCCCGAGGGCCTTCGCGGCCTGCTCTCTGAGCTTCTGGGGAGGAATGGCGCGGCCGCGCCCTTTCGTAAAGCCGCGGCGTAGCAAACGGTCGTAACGAAATGCCTATGTCCGAGCAGCCTCCGATTCCCGACCTCAAGCCCGTTCGGCCGATCGATTATGCCACGCCGGGACCCGTCGCTCCGCACGGCATTCGCTGCCGTATCCGCCGCTGGTATCGCGAGCGCGTCACCCGCGAGAATGTCATCAGCAACCTCAAGACGCTCGCCTGGGTCATTCCGCTGACCTTCCTGATCTGGATCTACGCCGAACGCGAGCAGATCACGACCTGGCCGGGCGAGCCTGTGCCTTTCGACCTGGTCAGCGTCGATCCCAACCGTATCGTGTCGCTCGTCGACCGGAAGCAGGACATGAACCTCATTGTGGACCTCCAAGGCCCTCAGGCGCGGGTGCAGGAGGTACTCGACAAGATCCGCGGCGGCACGAGCGAGTCGCCCCATGGCCTGCGGCTGGAGGTCAATCCATCACTCTCGCCGCAAAAGGAACACGAGATCAATGCCGTTGAACTCTTGCGGAGGCAGAAGATCTTTAGCGATTATGGGATCTCCGTCCTGAGATGCCAGCCTGCCTGGCTGCTGGTGCAAATCGATCCGATTGTTGAGCGCGACGCACGAATCGTACCCCCGCCGAGCGTCACGAATATTGACCCCTCGTCCAGCTTCGATCCCCAGGTCGTTCGCGTGCGCGGTCCCAAATCCAAGCTGGATGAAGCCGCCCAGCAGAATGGAAAGCAATTGGTCGTCTACGCCGAAATTTCCCAGGACGTGCAGAAATCGCCCGGACACCACGACCTTTCGAACATCTCAGTTGAATGGCCCCCCAGCCTTCAGGACGATCGCGTCTCCATCGTAGGCTCGCCTGCCATCAAGGCATCCTTGGACGTGCGCCCCGCTGACGTGACCGGAAAAATCGATTCCATGCCTGTCCTGCTGAAGATGCCCCAGGCGGTGGTCGAAAACATCCAGAGTGGCCGCTTGAACGTAGACTTCAGCGTCTTTCATCCGTCCCTGAGCAATATTCACGTGGTTGGGCCCAAGGAGATCATTGACCAGATCAACAATCCCGATTTCGCCAAGCGCCCCACCGCAAGCATTGAAGTCACCCCCGACGATCTCGGTGAGGTGAGACAGAAGGTTGTGAACTACGATTTGCCACCGGGTGTCTCCGTCGCCAAAGAAGATCAGAACCGGACCGTTGATTTCAGGCTCGTCAGTCACGCCACCCGCGAATAGCGGCCATCGCCCCCCGTGCAACGTTCGCCGTTCAACCCTAGAATGTTCTCATGGAAAATCTCCCTGCCCAGGTGGAGCCCCTCGGCCAGGCCGCCCGGCAGGCGGCGGCGCAGCTGGTCACCCTCTCCGGTCAAACCAAGACGGGCGCCCTCCAGCGCATCGCTCAGTCCATCCGCGAGCGCCGCGCCACCATTCTCGAAGCCAACGCGATCGACATTGCCGCCGCACAACAGGCCGATCTCGCCCCCGCCCTCGTCGAGCGCCTCAAGCTCCATGACAAGCGCATCGAGTCCATGGCCGACGGCGTCGAACAGATCGCCCGCCAGGTCGATCCCGTCGGCCAGACCCTCGAAGGGTACCTTCGCCCCAACGGCCTGCGCATCGAGCGCCGCCGCGTCCCCATCGGCGTCGTCCTGTTCTTGTACGAATCGCGCCCCAACGTTACCTCCGATGCCGCCGCCCTCTGCCTCAAGAGCGGCAACGCCGTCATCCTTCGCGGCGGAAAAGAAGCCTTCCACTCCAACAACGCTATCGTTTCGGTGATCGCCGAAGCCCTCCGAAATACAGGCATCAACCCCGCGGCCGTCCAGCTCGTCCAGTCCGCCGACCGCGCCCTTGTCCCCCACCTACTCAGGCTAGACAAGTACATCGACCTGGTCATCCCTCGCGGCGGGGAAAGCCTAATCCGCGCCGTCGTCAAAGATTCCAACATCCCCGTCCTCAAGCACTTCACCGGTAACTGCCACATCTACGTCGATTCGCACGTGGATGGCATCGAGCAACAGGTCCGCGAGATCGTCGTCAACGCCAAGACCAGCTACCCCGGCGGCGCCGTCTGCAACGCGGTCGAGCACGTTCTCATCCATGAGGCTGTGGCCCAGCGACTGCTTCCGCATATCTGTGATGACCTCGCTGCAAAGGGCGTCGAAATCCGCGGCGACGAAGAAACCCGCGCCTCTACCCCCAAGCCATCCCCGTTACACCTGAAGACTGGGACACGGAGTACCTCAGCTTCATCGTCGGCATCAAAACCGTAAGCTCCGTCGAGGAAGCCGTAGAGCACATCAACACACACGGTTCCCATCACACCGATGCCATCCTCAGCACCGATGCCCGTGCCATCCAGCAGTTCACCCAGCAAGTGGACAGTGCCAGCGTGATCGTCAACGCCTCCACCCGCTTTGCCGATGGCGGCGAATACGGGCTGGGTGCCGAGATCGGCATCTCCACCGACAAACTCCACGCCCGCGGCCCCATGGGCGCCACCGACCTGACCACCTATAAGTGGATCGTCACCGGCAGCGGCCACACCCGCGGCTAAGAAACCATCTCAAGTCGTGAGCCGGTGTAGCCTGCGGTACCAGAGCAAAGCACAAGCGAGTTGCACGACGGCCAGGTAGTTCTCCGCCTTCCTCTCGTAACGGATGATGATCCCGCGGCAGCGGTTCAGCCAGCTGATCGTCCGCTCCACCACCCAGCGTCGGGCCTTGTGTCGCTTGCAACCCTGAGCATCTTTCTTCTCCTCGCCGATCTGCCGACAGTGCGGCTCGTAGCCGAAGACGCGGGCGGTCGCGTCCGAAGGTGCGCCACTGAACGCCTTGTCCAAACAAAGGTTCTGCTCCTGCTGACGCGGGTCCGGCGGCTCGACGATCACGGCCTCCAACGCATCCTGCAGCAGCAATGAGTCGTGTATGTTGGCTCCCTTCACGACCACGGCCACCGGACCGCCGTCGGCCTCGGTCAGCACGCCACGCTTCGTGCCGTTCTTCGCCCGGTCGGTTGGGTTCGCTCCGACTTGATCCCCCCGTGCCGGGCCTTGCCCAGGGCACAGTCGAAGCTCTGCCACTTCCAGTTGACGCCGGCCAGTTCCTCGCAGCCCTTGACCAGCAGCGCCCACAGGCGTCCGATCACGCCACGCTTCACCCAGCGTTGGAACGTGCGGTGGATGCTGGAGTCGTCGCCGAACTCCTTGGGGACCTGGTTCCACTGCACGCCACTGCGCATGCGGTAGATCACGCCATCCAGGGCCTTGCGTTGGTCGATGCGGTCGGGGCCGAACTTCGCCGGCGGGTCGTACTTCGCCAGCACCTGCCGGGCCTCTGCCCACAACGCATCGTCCACCCGCCAGATCGTCGGCAGCGGCTCCGCCCCCTTCTTCTTTCGCGCCATCCGTGGCTCCTTTCGTTATCGCCAGTTAACATACGTCAGAGACTTGAGATGGTTTCTAAGGCGTGCCGTCGCGCTCCGCTGTCACCCCCAATCCCCCGGCTTGAATCACTGAAGCTCCCCCCTCCAGAGCAGATATCCGCTCTTCAAGCTTTGTCACCGCCGAGACCATGCAACGTGTAAATCTCGGCTGCCTGAACGAAGTGTATATGTCGAGCACGAACAGCAATCCAAAACCCGTAAGAACCAGCGCCGGGTCGGCGGTCGCAAAGCCATAGGCAAAAACGCATGCTGCCGCGCATCGGACAGCCAGCCAACTCCAATGCGCTGTCCGCACGTGATCCGACCGAAGATAGGCAAGCATGTATCGTTCGTTTCGGTTGAGAAGTGCCGTCATGGCAAGAACGATACAACCCCACGACAGCAGACGCCATGGCACACGCAGCGGATGCGGCGCTATGGTCCCATCTCGCCTGTCATTCGCCCCCGTCATTTCCGTTGATCGGCGTAATGCTTGCCAGTTGCTCGATGGCCTGGTCGACCTCTTCGTGCGGAAAGACCCCAAGCTCTTCCAGCGCCAGAAGCGCCGCCTTCTGCTCGGCCGTCTTCTTGTTCGGACCCCATGCCGACGAAAAGCGCCGCCCGTCGATCGTCACACATACCTCGAAGCACTTGCTGTGGTCCGGCCCCTTCTCGTCGAGCAGCTCGTAGCTTGGCGTTGAAGACAGGACCTTCTGGGCGTGCTGCTGGAGCACGGCCTTGTAGTTCTGCTGGTGGGTGTTCGAGGCGATCTGCTCGATCTTCGGCGTCATCGTCCGCAGCACGTACTCCTTCACGACATCGAAGCCCCCGTCGAGATAGATCGCTGCCACGATCGACTCATAGACTGCCGCCGCCAGCGAACTCGGCATTTGCTCGCGCGAACTGATCCCCTTTCCGATAATCAGCAAATCCACCAGCCCCGTCTCCTTCGACACCTCCGCGCAGGTTCGGCGCGAAACCACCGCCGACTTGATCTTGGTCAGGTCGCCCTCGAGCAACTCGGGAAACTGCCTGTACAGCGCGTCACAAATGATCAGATCCAGCACCGCATCCCCCAGGAATTCCATCCGCTCATTGCTCTTGAGCCGCGAATCGGCGATGGAGGCATGCGTCAAGGCCTCCTGCAGCAGATCCGCGTTCCTGAACGAATATTGGAGAATGCCTTCGGCGCGCTTCTGAAGATCGCTGGTCACACGACACCTTCGCAACAAATCCACCCCCAACAGCTTCGAGATGGTCTTGCAGGCGTGCGACAGGAGGGAACGCAAACTTCGAAAATCGGCGGCGTCATTCGGACGCCGAACCGCAAGGCCGATCAGCGAAGCTCAAGTTCCAGTTCTCACCGCGCGAGCACACCCGTGTTACGACCTGACTGTAACTTAGCCGCTGCAAAATTCTGTGTCAATTAGAACGCCGGTTGCCCGATGATCAAGAGCGACTACGATTGTTCAACCCCGCTCGGGCGATCGCGGTGGCGGTGTGCAGGAGTGCCGATGAAGGAAATGATGTTGCGAGCACCTTGGATCGTCATCGCGCTGCTGACTTTCAGCAGCGCGTCGTTCGCCGACGCCCCCGTCGGCCTGCACTTCGACCCCAACCGCGATATGCACGTCTCCGAGGTCCGACCCGGCATGACTGGCTACGGCCTGAGCGTCTTTAAGGGCACCAAGATCGAAAAGTTCGACGTCACCGTCCTCTCCGTCCTCAAGCATTTCAATCCCAAGTACGATGTTGTTCTGGTTCGCTGCAAGGGTCAGAACCTGGAGCACACCGGCAGCATTGCCGGCATGAGCGGCTCGCCGATCTTTCTCAAGGACGACCAGGGCCGCTACCGCCTGATCGGGGCCTTCGCCTACGGGTGGCCCCTGATGAAAGATCCCGTTGGCGGAGTGCAACCGATCGAGTACATGCTCAAGATCCCGGACCACAAGCCCACGACCCGCCCTGCCGAAAAAGCCGCAACCGAGGCCGGCGCCATGATCACCGCGCCCGAGCGCTGGGTCGCCAGCGATTCCATGTTCCTGCCGGGGATGAAGGCGCCGCCCCCCGACTTTCCACTCGCCTCCCTCGACAGCATGAGGCCCAATCCGCGGCTGGGCATGGACAACCCGGCTGTCGGGCAGCTTCAGCCGCTCGCCACTCCGCTCATGACCAGCGGCCTGCCCACCAGCCTGCTCGGCGAATTCGCGCCGCTTTTTAGAGCCTACGGCCTGGTCCCCCTCCAGGCTGGCGGCTCCGCGGACGACGGGGCGGATCCCAAGCTCGAACCTGGCTCGGTGCTCGCCGTGCCGCTCGTTACCGGCGATGTCGATATGACCGCCGTCGGCACGTGCACCGAAGTGCAAGGCCCCTACGTGCTGGGCTTCGGTCATTCGTTCAACAACGAGGGCCCCATCGAGCTTCCGGTCGGTCCCGGCGAGATCAACGCGGTCATCGCCAATCTCATGACCAGCTTCAAGCTGGGTGCCATCACCCATCCCACTGGAACGCTGTATGCCGATGAAACCGTCGGCGTCGCCGGAAAGATCGGCGACGTCCCGCCGATGATTCCCATACACATCGAGGTGAAGTACACCGACGGCTCGGGCGAGCGCAGCTACAACTTTCAGGCCGCCTGGCATCGCAAGTACACCCCGCTGCTGTCCACCGCCGTCGTGCTCGCCGCCATCACCGGGGTGCACGATCTGCCCCAGTACCAGACCATCGACTACGACATCACCATCCAGTTCAGCAACGGGCAGAAGCTGCATGTCAAGAACATGGACGTGAACGCCAGTCCGGCCACGATGTTCATGGCAATCGGAAACCCGATGATCGCCGCCGCCGATAACCCGTTCGCCGAGGTCGCCGTTCGCAGCATTAAAGGCACCGTTCGCATCACTCCCCGGGCCGACTCCGCCGACATCCTCTGGGTCAACGCCCAGAAGCTCAAGTACCGTCCCGGCGAAACGCTTAAGGCTTATCTCAACTACCGCCCATTCCGCGGCGAAGAATCCATCCTTCCAATCGAATTTGGAATCCCCCACGATCTGCCGGATGGCACCTACCAGTTCGTCATTTCGGGCTGGGAGCAATACTTCAGCGACGAGCAGATCAGTAAGTCCTTCCGCTTCTCGGCCGAGAACACCAAGGAGATGTTTGCGGTCCTGCGGGATATCAGTTCGATCCGCCACAACGCCCTTTACATGCGACTGGTCCGGCAGCCCGACGGCGTGGCCATCGGTCGTACCGCCATGCCCAACCTTCCCAGCTCGCGGCGCGAGGTGATCATCGGCGCCGGCCGCAGCGACACCACCGCGTATGTCGCCTCCACCACCAAGATCATGCCCATGGACATGATCATGGATGGCAGTGCCCAGCTCGAGCTGACCGTCGAGAAGGAAGAGCGCATCGAAACCTCCAGCGGAAAGGTGACCAAGACCGCCATTCCGGCGATTCCCAAGCTCGAGGAGAACAAGCCCGGCGTGAAGTCCAAACCCGATCTCCCCAGCGGCGGCAATAGTCCCGACAACCCGCCCGAGCCTTGAGCTTTTGCCCCTGATCCGATGACACGGAGAACTATGAGCAAGTGGATCCCCCTGTTGATCGCAGCCCTGGCGGCGCCCGCGCTGGCCGTGCAGACCTCCCACTGGACGTCGACCAACGAAGCCGACTTCAAAAACGGAACGCTGCACAACGTCGTCGCCACCAATCTCGGCGATCTCAAGCTCTCGCGCACCGTCAAGACCCTGATGGAACAGGACGCCAAGGTCAGCGCCGTCTACGCCCTTGCTGCCGCCAAGGACGGCACCGTTTACGCCGGCACCGGCCCGCAGGGCGTCGTCCTTCAGATCAACGGTGACAAGGTCAAGGAGCTGATGCATCTCGAAGACGTCACCAACGTCTTCTCCCTCATCGTGGCAAAGGACGGCAGCCTGCTCGTCGGAACCGGTGGTGAGACCGGTGAGATCTATCGCATCGCCCATCCGGGTGCGGCCGGGGCAAAGCCCGAGAAGATCTTCTCCGCGGACGGTGTTCAATACATCTGGTGCCTCACTCAAACCCCAGACGGCACCATCTACGCCGGCACCGGGCCCACCGGGAAGCTCTACGAGATCAAGCCCGACGGCTCGCATGATGTCCTGCTGGACACCGAAGAGAACAACATTCTCTGCATGGTTTCTGACGGCAATGATCTTCTTTATGCCGGCACCGATCCGGATGGCCTGGTCTATCGCGTGAACCGCAAGACCCGCGATGCCTACGTCGTTCACGATGCGCCCGAATCCGAAATCGGCGCCCTCGCCCTCGACGATCAGGGCAACCTTTACGCCGGCACCGCTGAGGCAATGGAGCAAGCCGGAGGTCAAGCTCCCGCCGAAAGCGAAAAGATCGGTCGCCCCGAGGGCGCCACATCCGGTGTTCCCATCCCGGCGCCGCCGCGCCCCGAGCCCAAGCCTCCCGAGGTCCCCAATCCGAACCCTGGCGAGCCCGAGCCCATCCCCAAGAACACTGTTAAGAAGCTCATGCTCTTCGACATCCTCGCCACTGACAGCTCCAGCACGAAACAGACCGACCAGCAGCGCCGTCCCATGCCGCCGCCCGGTGGTCCACCCAATCCGGCAACCGGACCTGCCGCGGCCTCGCCGGGCATCATGCCTCCCACCGGCCTCACGGCTCAGGGCACGGCTGGGCAGCCCCCCGCCGGCGGCAACGCGATCTATCGCATCGACAAGAACGGACTCGTCCACGAGATCTTCCGCGAGCCGGTCCTAGTCATGTCGATGATCTTTCGCGACGGCGTGCTCCTCGTGGGCACCGGCAGCGATGGGCAGATCTTTCAGATCAACCCGCAGCAGCAGGAGACCATCGCACTGGCGAAAGTCGATGCCAAGCAGGTCATGACCATGCTGCCCGCAGACGGGCGCATTATCCTGGGCCTGGCGAACACCGGGGGCGTCGCCGCCCTCACGCAGGGTTACGCCACTGAGGGAACCTACACCAGCGCCGTGCTCGACGCCGGGCAAGTCAGCCGCTTCGGCAAGATGCAACTGCACGGTCTGCTCCCCAAGGGCACCACACTCAAGGTCCAGACCCGCAGCGGCAACATTTCCGATCCCACGGACACGTTCTGGTCCAAGTGGACCGAACCGGTCTCCGCAGAGGAGTTCCTCCCCGTCAAGTCCCCCAATGCCCGGTTCCTCCAGTACCGCATCGACTTCGCCAGCGACGACGGCAAGAAGACGCCCGTGGTCGATGATGTCGATGTGGCGTACCAGGTGCCGAACATGGCACCGGTTATCAAGGCGATCAAGGTGAGCGCCACCGACAAGTCGGGTGACAACGCTTCATCGAGCAGTTCCGCCGTCAGCGGCAGCGCCAAGACCCAGACCGTGGCGTGGGAAGCCTCCGATCCCAACAACGACGAGCTGGCTTACAGCCTCTACTACCGCCACGGATCGCGGGCGCCCTGGATCCTGCTCAAGGACAAGCTCAAGGAGACCACCTGGGACTGGAACACCCGCACCGTTGCCGACGGCTGGTATGAGGTGAAGGTCGTCGCGTCCGACGCGTTGGCCAATGCACCCGGCGACGGGCGGCAGACCAGCCGCATCAGCGATCCCGTTCTGGTGGACAATACGCCCCCGGTCATCGGCGATTTGACATCCTCCAGCGGCGCCGGCGACGTGCGCGTCGAGTTCGACGCCACGGATGCGACAGGGACGCTGGCGGCCTTCGCGTATACCGTCGATTCCTCGGAGCAGTGGCAGACCGTGCTGCCTTCGGATAAGATTGCCGACAGTCCGCAGGAGCACGTGAACTTCGTGGTTCACGGGTTATCCCCCGGAAATCACCAGATCGCGGTCCGCGCTACCGATTCCGCGGGCAACAGCGCGGTCACAACCGTCAACGTCGCCATCGACGCAGCGGCCAAGCCGTAGGAACGAGCGTAGGTAAGGATCAGCAGCCATGCATTACCCCCACAAGATCAGCAAGGTGAAACGCGCCCGCAAAATCGGCTTCCGCGCCCGCATGAAGACCAAAAAGGGCCGGCAGATGATCAACCGTAAACGTCGCGCCGGCCGAAAGGTGCAGGTCGTTTAGGCGTCCAATCACTCCGACGGCATCGAGAATCCCGAAAACGGACGGATGGTGAGGGACGCTCCCCAGACCGGGAGCGCGCGGAGTTTCCCGCCCGAACTCGAACCGGGGGGATTGCGGCGGCGGGAATCCCGGGAGGTCACGTTCTTGGCTTTCCGATCGCGTATCTCACAGCTCACAAATCAGGATTCGCCGGGCAATTGGGAGGTTGTTCTTGGCACTCCGCCTCACCCGGTTCCGTCACCGACGGCGGGTTCGACACCGATGTATTTCGTTCGGACTGGGGTCAATTTTGGAAGCATTCCTAACGATTCGGTGCCTGTGCAAATCAGCCCAACCGGCAATGTCGAGGTGATCGGCCCCCAACCGGACCTGATGCCCGTGCTGCAGTCTTCGCCGTCAGTGCAGCCGCTTGTTACCGCGCAAACATTGGCAGATATGGCGACAGAGGATCCTACCAGTTCGGGACCCGTATGGATCGCCGTGCTTGTGCCCGTGAACGAGCTTTCGAATGTGATCTCAATTGATGCGGATTTCACGAGCGGTGCTGGTGCCGAGGGCTTGTTGTCTGTCTACCGGAATGGCAATTTCGTGGCAAAGATTGATGAGCGGTACGCGCTCAGTGGAGCGCCAGAGATACAGCTTTCCACTGCCGGGAGCCTACGACAACAGCTCATTCACGCTGGCTTTCCGGCTTGACGATTACAGTGCCGTTCCATCGAATGTGTCAATCAATAACGTGTCGTTAGGATATTACGGTGTGCCGGAGCCGGGGAGCGCTGCGCTTCTGGGATTATCATTGCTGGCGTGGGCGGGGCGGCGGAGCCGCGCTGCGTAAGCTCTGATGAAGCCGCCGCTTGCAGGCTGGCAGGGAGCGCGAGGGGGCGGCGGAGCGCGGCGGGGCGAATTCCAAAATCAGAAACGTCAGATCCCACACAGAGGCCAAGCCCCAATGGCGAAGGGAAGAAGGCGATCTTCGGACCAGTTGGTCGTCAGGACGCCATTTTGGCGGGGTGGCGGGGGAATGGGGAGGCAACGGTGTGGGTACGGTGTGAGTACGGTGTGACCCCGGAACCGAATCGGGGGCGACATGGGAGCGGAATGTCCCTTGTTGCCGGATTTCACACGCAGGCGGGTCATCGATTTCGCCCCGGTCTTTGCGGGAACGGGACCCGAGCGGTTGTCCCCTACCTCCTGCACAAGACCTGATGCCCGGTTGTGCGTGCGATAACGCAGGCGGGCGAATGTCACGCGCCGGGAAGAAGGTGAAGAGTTCGAGAAGCTCATCGGCGGTGTTGCGAATGGTGATGCCGGAGCGGGCGGTGACGTGGGGGATGAAGAACTCGGAGCCTGACTTAACGGGGCGGTCGTTGATCGTGCCGGCGCCTCTCCAGACGAAGAGGACGAAGGGAGTGGGCTCGGCGTAGGTCAGTGAGGTGGTGATGCGGAGGCGCTGGCCGGCGAATTTCTTGCATACACGTGGGGGGAAGATCCAGTCGATGGCATTGCCGCGGGATTTTGGGGAGGTGGGTTTGGGGACGAGGCGGTTTTGGTCGAGGTGGCCGACGTTACAGGCGAGCTTGAAGTCGATGAGCCTGAAGGCATCTTCGAGGGATTTGAAGCCGGGGTGGATTTGCCGCGGGGGCATGGGATTGCCGGCGGCGTGGGTTTCCAGGAGCGTGTAGACATCGGAGGGTTGCTGGATCTCGAGCGTGAGGGCGGTGCCGGGGCGATGAGGGATGGCGGCAGGGACGAAGAATCCCTGCTCGTAGTTCTGATAGAAAACGGGGGAGAGTTCGAGGGCGTGCTCGGGGCCTTTGTGGACGGCGGTGAGAAGTTCTTTTGGCGTGACGCCGGGGTAGAGGCCGACGTGGGTGTAGGGCTGGGGGCCTTTGGGTTGCGGGGCGCGTGGGGGTTCGAGGAAGTAGTAGGCTTCGTCCTTGCCGAAGCGGTGGCCGCGGAAGTTGCGGGGGGAGCGCTTGACCTGGGCGTCGCTGGCGTGGAGGTGGAAGACGATGGGCTCGCCGGGGTCGAGGATTTTGACGAGGCAGCGGAATTCGGGGCCGTGTTTGCGGAGAAGCTTTTCGCCGAGGAGATCGGGGGAGCGCCGGAGGGCATGGCGCGAGGGAGAGAGGCGAGCGCGTGTCGGCAATCATGGAGAGGCCGCCGGAGGGCGTAGGGGGAGGATTGACGGCTTGGACCGATGAGCCGATCCAGCGCTCGGGGATGAACTGGCGGGAGTTTCTCTTGAGGCGCTTTTGGTCCAGGCGGTTGAGATCGGGGTAGAAGCGGCGAACGTAGGTGGGCTGGAGGGGGAGAAGGCCGTTTTGGCGGGAGAGGATTGTGGAGATTTCTTTTGCGGCGTTCATGATGGGAAAGGGTAAGGGGGAAGGGGGGAAGCGGGAAGGGTTTGGACTTCCCCACGTTCGGTGGGCGCTCGGACGAAGTTGTTTTCAGGCGGCGGCCTCGAATGATTCGGGGCTGACGTAGCCTAGTGAACTGTGCAGTCGCTTGCGATTGTAGAACACCTCCACGTACTCAAAGATCGATTGCCGGGCCTGCTGGCGCGTCGCGTACTGCTGATGGTGGACCAGCTCGGTCTTGAGCGTCGCCCAGAAGCTCTCCATCATCGCGTTATCGTAACAGTCGCCGCACCCGCTCATGCTGGCGGTGATCCCGTGACGGCTCAGCAGGTGCTGGTAATCCTCGCTGGCATACTGCACGCCACGGTCGCTGTGATGCAGCAGCTTTTCTTCAACCGGACCGCGATGCCACAGCGCCATCTTCAACGCGTCGCTCACCAGATCCGTTTCCAGGTGATCGGCCATCGACCAGCCGACGATCTTGCGGCTGAAGCAGTCCAGCACACCGGCCAGATACAGCCAGCCCTGTTCCGTCGGAATGTACGTGATGTCCGCGACCCACTTGCGGTCCGGCGCCCTGGCCGAAAAGTCGCGCTCCAGCACGTTGTCGGCCAGAGGCTTCTGATGCCGGCTGTCGGTGGTGCGCGGGACGAAGCGCCGACGTGATTTCGCCCGTATTTTCGCGGATCGCATTAACTTGGCGACGGTGTTGCGCGACACCGCCACGCCGTCGATCAACAGCGCCCGGTGCACGCGCGGGCTGCCGTAGAGTTCGCGATTCTCGGCGTGCGCCACGCGGATCCTGGCCAGCAACATCTGCTGACGAATCGCCCGCTTCGACGGCTTGCGCTTGAGCCAGGCATAGAACCCGCTGCGCGTCACCTGCAGCACCCGGCAGATGACCTGCACCGGCCAGCGATGACGATGATCTTTGACGAAGGCGAACCTCACGGCTGCTCCCTGGCGAAGAATGCCGCCGCTTTTTTTAAAATCTCCCGCTCCATCAGCAGCCGCGTGTTCTCCTTGCGCAGCCGGCGGAGCTCCGCCTTGAGCGCCCCTTCGCCGCTGGGGAGCACGCCGCCTTCTTCGGCGGACGCCGAGGAGAACTTCTCCACCCAGCCCCGGACATTGGCCGCATCCACCCCCAGACTCCTGGCCGCTTCAGGAACGCTGTAGCCTTGTTCGTTGACCAGCTTCACGGCCGAGAGCTTGAACTCACGCGTGTATCTTCTGCGAGACATCGATTGCTCCTTGGACAGCCATTATGCTGTCCCTCAGGAGCGCCCACCAAACCTGGGCAAGTCCAGTTCGGGATTCAGAGGACGGTGGTGAAACGGCAGACGAGGTCGAAGACTTTGCCGCCGATGCGGCTGGCGACGGCGGGGTCTTTGAGCATGGCGATGCGGAGGGCGTCGGCTTTGAAGGTGGCGTTGAGGTTGCTTTCGACGCCGCGGCCCATGCCTTCGAGGATGATCAGGTCGGCGTCTTTGGCGGCAGCGTTGAGACCGTCCGAAACGCGGGAGAGGTCGATGAGGGGCTCGCCGGTTCCGGTGGAAACGAGGGTGATCTCGAGGCTTGAAAGGGACGGCTCGGCCCGAAGGATGCGCGGCCACCAGGCGCGGAACGTCGGCGATGGTCATGTCGTTGAGGCTGGGGCGCTCGTTGGCGGCGAGGACGATGCTTGTGCCGCGCATTGCGAGGAAGCGCATGAGGGGAAGGGCGCCGCAGAGAAAATCGCTGCCGGCGTTGTCGATGAAGAAGACGGCCTTGCGATGGGGTGGAGTGGCGAGGATGCGGTTCGCCAGCGCGTCGTACTCGTCGATGAGCCAGGGGCGGGGGTTTAACTTGGAACGGGTTGCGAAGAAGTCGGGGGATTCATCGAGAAATGCGTTGGCAGTGGCGGCGGCGCCCATGTCAAAGATGTTGCCGGCAAAGACACCTTCGATGGTGGCGGCGAAGCGGTCTTGCTCGCCGGGGATGGCGTCGAGCTGGGCGCAAATCGTCGGCAGGAGTGGGAGCATGCGCTCGTTTTCGCGATTCTTCAGATTGAAGAAGGGGTCGGGGAAGCCGTGTTTGGCGAGGAGCTCATCGCGCCAGGAGTCGAGGGTGAGGATAGAGACTCGGCCGAACTGGTTGGGGTGTTCTGCGAAGGCGGCGATGCGGGCATCGAATTCGGTGGCGCAGCTGCGGGTGCGCGTTTCCAGTTGTTCTGGTAAATGGCCGCGGCTTCGCTGCATCTCGGTGGCGATTTTGAGGATGGTGCGGAGATGGCGCGAGAAGAATTCGCACCAGTAGGTGCGGCCGGCAACGTCGGTGGAGAGGTCCCAATCGGTCGCGATATGGTTGGCAGCATCAGCCAGGAGTATGAAGGGGCTCATCGTGAAGATCTCAGCGAACGCTGGTGGTGGTGGCGAGGCCGGGCCAATCGACACGCGAAATTGGGGAGAGAATGTCGGGCGGCATCATGCGGCTGACGGACGCGCGGACGTGAGGGACGATGGCCAGGACGGAGAGGCGGCCCCAGCGCTCGATGGCGCGGGGATTGGTTTCTTCGGCGGCGGGGGTGGCATCGGCGGGATAGTCATTGATGACGACGCCGGCGATGGGGAGATTGGCGTGACGAAGGACAGTCGCGGTAAGGAGAGTGTGGTTGATGGTGCCCAGGCCGGGGCGGGCAACGATGATGGAGGGGAACCAGAGCCAGGAGGCGAGGTCGAGGACGGTGTGCCTGTCGTCGAGGGGGACGAGCAGGCCGCCGACGCCTTCGACGATGAGCAAGTCGCTGGTGCGGGCGATGGCGTCGAGGGAGGCGCTGGATCGAGGACCAGTCGAGCGGTTGATGGGCGCGCCGGGCGGCGACGGCGGGCGCCAGTGGCTCGGCGTAGCGCTGGGGGCAGATGACATCGAGCGGATGCGGGCAATCGGCGTGGTGGGCCAGCAGTTCCGCATCCTCGGAGACGAGACCCTCACGTCGGTGGACGCAGCCGGTGGCAACAGGCTTGAGGACGCCGACGCGGAGGCCGGCGGCGCGAGCGCGGCGGCGATGGCGCAGGCGATGACGGTTTTGCCGACGCCGGTGTCGGTGCCGGTGACCAGCAATCCGGGAATTCGAGGCGGGCGAAGCATGGGGGGAATGTAGCAGGTGAAGGTCGGGGGCGTCACCAGAACGTTGGGGCGAATTGGGGCGGGAGGCGTTTTCCAGGAGCGGGGACCACTGGATCAGGTAGGAGAGTTCATCGTCGAGCAGAACGAAGGCGAGGCGGGTGATGGCGCCGGATTTATCGGATTCTTCCAACGTAGCGACGCGCTCGGGGCTGCGGCGCTGCGCAGCGTGCGGGTGACGAGCTTGGCCGTTTCGTAGAGGAAGAAGCGGGCAGCGTTCAGGGGGACTTCGCCGGCCTCGCGGTCGGGATGGCCGTCTTTGAGCTTGAAGAATTCCTGTTCGACGCCTTCGAGTCTGGCGGCGTAGACATCGGTGGTTCGGAGCTCTTCGACCGGCGCCAGTTCGATGCCGGTTGCGGCGAGGAGCGGGCGCAGACGCGAGAGGGCGTAAGGCGCTCCGCCGTGGATCAGCTCTTCGGAATCAACGTTGGCGACGCGGCCACTTGTGGCAGGGAAGAGCGCGGCGCCGGGTGTGATGAGGCGCTCATAGTCGGATCGGGCATCGCTCTTCTGGGCGGCGGTTGCGAGGTTCAGGAACTGGTGACGGATCTGGGCGGCATTTTCCGGCGAGCAATAACGGAAGAAGCCGAGCCGCTCCAACTCGGCCAGGAATTCCACCGGATCGGTCGTTGTTTGTTTCGGCGGCTTGCGCAGATTGCGATGCAGATGTCGGGCATGGCCGTTGTTGGATTTGGCCTGATGAGCGGCGATGAAGGACTCGTACTGACTGAGGATCAGATCCTTGAAAGATGGATAGCATTCGGCGCCGGAGACCCAGTCGGCGAAGAAGCAGGCCTGGCATTCATCGCTGGTCGTCTGGACGTGGGGATTCAGAAGGAAGCAGCCGTCGTCGTAGTCGCTGATCTGAATGACGTGGGCGTAGTGTGAGGAGGGAAGGACGGAGTACTCACCCCGACGGGCGGGCTCGAGTTCGGGGACTTTGGAGTAGGCTTCGACCAAGCTGTTCTGCGACTCCGACAGCAGGCGCAGTGACTGGACGGGCCAGAGCCGGCGGACGCAGTCGTTCACGAAAGGCCAGCCGTTTGTCACTTTGAGGAACTCGCGATAGCTTCGCGGAAGGCGACAGCAGAATTGCTGCTCGACGGCTTCGATCTGGGCATCGGTTGCCGGTGGGCAGCCGACCCAGTGCCGGTGGATTGCCTCGGGAGGAAGCAGCGACGGATCGACCGATTCCAGAATCGCTTCATTCCAGCGTTGAAGTATCTTGTCCCAGCGAAACGACGGCATGACCCTCCCGGGGTGGCGCGCAACGAACTACATCACTTCTTTAAGCTGTAGTTTCACCGCAGCGACGATCTGCTGCAAGTGGTCGAGCCCCATTACCAACGGGGGCATGAGGATTATGGTGTCGCCCAAGGGGCGCAGCATGACGCCCTTGGACCGCAGCTTTGTGCAGAATTCGGCGCCGAGCCGGCGTTTGGGATCGAATGGACGGCGTGATTGCTTGTCCGCAACGAGTTCGATTCCCACCATAAAGCCCTTCTGGCGGATATCGCCGACGTGCGGATCGTCGCGCAATTCGCTGAGCATGCGCGAAAGTTCACGGCTCTTTTGCGCGACCTTAGCAACCAGATCGTTCCTTTGGAACAGATCGAGGTTCGCGATGGCGGCGGCGCAGGCAAGGGGGTTACCGGTGTAGGTATGTCCGTGGTAGAAGGTCTTGCCCTGCCAGGGCTCGCCAAGGAAGGCATCGAAGATGGGCTGAGTTGCGAAGGTTGCAGCAAGGGGGAGGTAGCCGCCGGTGATTCCCTTGCCGACGCACATCAGGTCGGGCCTAACGTTCTCATGCTCAACGGCGAGCATCTTGCCGGTGCGGCCAAAGCCGGTGGCGACCTCGTCACAGATGAGAAGGACGTTGTGTTGGTCAGCGAGGCGGCGGATCTCGGTAAGGAAGCCCGGGGGATGGACGATCATGCCGGCGGCGCCTTGGACGAGCGGTTCGATCGCGACCGCCGCGATGGTGTCAGCCTGCTCTTTGAGGATTTGCTCGAGACGGGTGAGACACTGGTGCTTCACGCGTTCGGGATCGTTGGGCGTGGGGCTGCGATAGACGAACGGCGTGGGGGCAAAGTGGACCTTGAACAGCAGCGGGAGATAGGCGCGGTGAAACAACTCGGTGCGCCCGATCGAGATGGCACCGAACGTGTCGCCGTGGTAGGCCTCGGCAAAGCTCACGAATTCGCGCTTTTCGGAGCGGCCGAGGTTGTACCAGTATTGGACGGCGATTTTGAAGGCGATTTCAGTCGCAGTGGCACCTGCGTCGGAATAGAAGACCTTCTTCAAATTCGGCGGCACGAGGTGCATCAGGCAATCGGCGAGGAGCGTCGCCGGTTCGTTTGCCAGGCCGAGCATTGTGGTGTGGGCTACTTTGTCCAGTTGCTGACGGATTGCATCGTCGATTTCGGGGACGCGGTGGCCGTGGACGTTGCACCAGAGGGAGGAGACGCCGTCGAGGTAGCGGTTGCCATCGGAGTCGATCAGGTACATGCCTTCGGCGGCGGTGATGATGACCGGCTCGGATTCGAGCCAGAGCTTCATGGGCGTGAAGGGGTGCCAGACGTGCGTGCGATCGAGGTTGCGCAGATCGGTGGTGTTCATCGGAGAGAGCATGGTAATCGACCACGGCCATAGGCCGTGGCTTTAGGAGGGCCCGCCCGAGCGGGCCGCTGACATGGGGAAGGCCCCGTTGGGGCCGTTACGTTCTGTTCACTTCAGATCCAATTCTCCTTGTCCGCTTTCCAGCTTCTCTTGGTCGCGGATGTATTGCCGGATGCGCCCTTCATCCAGACCCACCGTGCTCACCGAGTAGCCCGTGGCCCAAAAGTGCAGACCCGTCATCCGCCTTTCGTGCAACAGTTCCCGGTGAATCCTCACCGCACTCTTGCCTTTGAGGAACCCGATCACATGCGCTACGCTGTACTTGGGCGGAACGCTCAGGCACATGTGCACGTGGTCCGGCATCAGGTGCCCTTCCAGTAGTTCTACTCCCTTCTGTCGACACAGTTCACGCAGGATCGGGCCCGCGGCCCGTCTGATCTTCCCGTACAGCACCTTTCTCCGATACTTCGGAATGAACACCACATGGTACTTGCATTCCCACTTCACGTGGGCCAAACTCTGCCATTCATGCATAATAGGTTGCTCCTTCCAGCCCACGGGGCCTTTCCCGGAAGGACAACCTATCTGCCCGTTGTCATCCCCCCTCTACACGCCGCATCGCTCCGAAGCTCCTTGGGTCGCACGGCCAGAGGCCGTGGGGTTAGCTCGCGCTAAGGGCGGGTCTGAGACTACTGAATCGTAAGCTGCCGGGGCTGGGTATCCACCGGCTGGACGTCGGGGATCTCTTTGTCGGAGCGGGCACCGAGCTCGGAGATTCTGCGGGCGGTGACGAGGACGCGGGTTTCGAGGGAGCCGACGGCGCTGTTGTAGTGCCCTACCGCGGTCGCCAGAGAGCTGCCGAGCTTGTCGAAGTGGGTGGCGAGGATGACGATGCGGTCGTAGAGATCCTTGCCGTGCTTGCGGATTTCTTCGGCGTTCTGGGAGATTTCCTCCTGTCGCCAGCCGTACTCGATGGCTTTCAAGAGGGCCATGAGCGTGGTCGGAGTGGCAACGATGACGCGGTTTTTCAGGCAGTCTTCGATCAGGTCGCCATCCTGTTCGACGGCGGCGTAGAGGAAGGCTTCGCCCGGCAGAAACATGACGACGAATTCGGGCGTGTGCTGAAACTGGGACCAGTAGGCCTTGGCGCTGAGTTCGCGGGCGCGGGCGCGAACCTGCTGGCAGTGGCGCTGAAGGTGGAGCTTGCGGTTGTCTTCATCGGGCGCGGCGGCGGCATCGAGGAAGGCGTCCAGCGCGGCTTTGCAGTCGATGATGATCTCGCGATCACCAGGGAGGTGAATGACCATGTCGGGCCGGAGGCGGCCATCCTCGCCATCGACGGAGATCTGCTCGCAGAAGTCGCAGTGGCTGGACATGCCGGCGAGCTCGACGAGGCGTTTGAGGGTGATCTCGCCCCATTGGCCGCGTGTCTGGGGGCGGCGGAGAGCGGTGACGAGCTGTGAGGTCTGGGTGTTGAGCGGCGCGCTGGGTTTCGGCGAGGACGCCCAGCTGCTCGCGCAGCATGCTGTAGGATTCCACCCGTGACTTCTCGATGTCCGCGAGGCGCGTCTGGTACTGAGTGAGAATTTCCTGCATGGGCTTGAGCAGGGCTTCGATCTGGGCCTTGCGCTGCTCGAGGGAGCCGGTGGCCTCGGCGCTGAGGGCGGAGAACTTCTCCCTGGCCAGGTGGAGGAAGGCTTCGTTGTTCCTGGCGAGGGCTTCGGCGGAGACGGTGGCGAAGGACTCTCTGAGCTTTGTGTTGGCGTCTTCCAGCAGTTTCTTTTGCTGTTCGAGGTTCTCCCGCGCAGCTTCAAGCTCGTGCGCCAGCGCAGCGGCGGATTTATCGGATTCGGAAAGCGCCTGGCGAAGCTGGTCGGTGCGATTGGTCTCATCGGAGAGGCGGGTGGAGAGGTCGGTGCAGCGGCTGCTCGGCGACGGCGGCGCGGAGACCACCGCATGCGTTGCGCGATCGGCGCTCGCTCCTTAGATATCCCAGTGCCGCGCCCACTGCGGCACCGACGATGAACATAGAGATGGCGGTAATGACCACGATCATGGGGCACTCCGTTTGCCGATCCGTACGGCTTCCTAACGCAGCACTGTACCCAAAGGGCGGGGCGGGGTGCAAATGATTCGCCAATTCAAAATGGCATCGGTTCGGCCAGGAGGTGAAAGCGGAGCATGGTCAGGGCCATCTTGGCCGAGCGGTCGCGGATCATTTCGCGGTCGCCGGTGAACACGAAGCGGCGAGCGTTTGTCGGTTGTCCTCGTCCTCCGCAGCAGAGGGCAATCCACACGGTGCCCACCGGCTTCTCGGTAGAACCGCCCGTGGGCCCTGCGATGCCCGTAATCGCGAGAGAAGTCGGCACCAGAGAGCTCTTGCGCCTGCATCGCCATGGCAACGGCAACGACCTCACTCACTGCCCCCTTCTCTTCAATCAGCTCGCGGCGGATGTGTAGCAGCTCGGCCTTGGCATTATTGGCGTATGTGATCCAACCCTGCCTGAAATAAGTGCTTGATCCGGCGATGTCCGTGAGATATTTGGCAAGGAGTCCTCCGGTACAGCTCTCGGCGGTGGTGACGGTCTTGCGGGTATTCTTCAGCAGGTCGGCGACAACCGACGGCAGGGACTGATCGTCCTGACCGAAGATTAAATCGCCCAGAGCAATCTTGCATTCGTCGGCGGTCCGCTCTAATGCCTTGTGGGCTTGCTCCCTGGTGGGGAAACGGGCGTTAATGCGTAGAGAGACAATTCCGGCGGAGACGGTGGTGCCGACGGAGGGGTTGCGGTCGCGGCGCATGAGGGGGCCGAGTTTTTCGGCGACGGTGGATTCGCCGAGGCCGAAAGTGTGGAGCGTTCGGGAGAGGATGACGCCATTGCCGCTGTGTTCGGCCAGTTCAGGCAGCACATCGTGCTCGAACATGAGCTTCATTTCTTTGGGCACGCCAGGCATGACGAAGACGCGGCAACCGGTGCTCAACACGGCGCGGATTCCCGCGGCGGTTCCCGCTTGGTTGTCTATCATCTGCGCGCCGAGAGGGATCATCGCCTGGATGCGGTTACTGGCGGGCATGGAGCGGCCAAGGTTTTGGAAGAAAGCTTCGAGCCTGGCAAGCCAAGTCGGGTTCAGTTCAAGTTCGGCGCCCATGGCCGCGGCGAGGGCCTGGCGGGTGAGGTCGTCTTCGGTGGGACCAATGCCGCCGGAAATCAGGATGACCTCGGATTCGGCGGCGGCATCGCAGATGGCAGTCTCGATGCGCTGCTGGTCGTCGGGAACAGTGATGTGGGCGGCGACAGGGATGCCGATCGCGGCGAGCTGTTGCGCCAGCCAGGCGGAGTTGGTATCGATGGTCTGCCCGAGGATGAGTTCATCGCCGACGGAAAGAATAATCGCGTTCATTGGAGGGAATTCTCAGATGGCCCGAATCAAACCGCAATGTCGGCGCGATCGATCAGGGTGCCGGCGGCAGGCATTGCTCAAGGCGGCTCATGGTCAACGCCAGACGCCGCTGATGCGACGACTGAAGGCCTTTCCCGCCATAGCGAATTCGGTAGAAGATCCGCGTAAGGCGGAGGATTGAATCGTAGGCCTCGGCGGGCAGGAAGCTCAGGGACTCGCTGAACTCGAGCGGTGTCAGGTGTGGGGAACGGAAGATTCCGCGCCGTTCGAGAATTCGCAGCAACTCGTCGTAGAAGCCGAGCTGGCGCGAGTCGAAGCTGCTCGGAGGATGGAAGAGTGTCGATCCCGATTCGAAGCGCCCTTCTTCGCAGTCGCCATCGCTCCACGACAAACCAACCTACCGCCACCATCAGGGCGAGCACCATGAACGCGGTCAGAAACGAAAGAAGCTGATAGGAGCCATACCAGCGGTCCGCACTGAAGAGCCAGTTGCGAATGGCGTTTTCCCGCACGTTGAGCCAGTCGCGCGTGCGCGAGACCCAGTCACTGGTTTGGATCGCTGTATTCGTGAGGCGATTCTCGACGTTGAGCACCATGTTGTCGCGATGGGAGCGATCGTATGCGACCACATTGGTTGCCCAGGTGTACTCCAGAAAATCCATCGTGTGCCTGAGCGCGCTTCCAGACGCCTGCCTGCGTCCCCGGCCTGGCGGCCGCTGGTCGGGTCGTACTCCTTCCAGATTCCGTCAGGCATCTGGACTTCAACCCAGGCGTGGGCCTGGTTCTGCCGCACGATGTAGTAGCCGCCGAGCGTGTTATAGTCGTCGCATCGGAACCCAACGACCATCCGAGCGGGCAACCCCAGAGCCTGGCACAGCAGCGTCATGGCGCCGGCGAAATACTCGCAGTGGCCGCGCTTAAAGTCGTATAGGAATGCGACCATGGGGTCTCGACCGGCGATGCGGGCGGCATCCGTGAGATCGAGCGTGTAGGTGTAATGGGTGCGGAGGTATTGCTCGATGTTGGCGCGATCAGCGGGTCGAGCGAATTGTGGGTATCCGAAGGGGAGCGCTGACGCCAGAGCGGCCCTTCGCCGTTGCTGCCGCTGACCGCGGGATCCCGTGCAAATGTGAGGATCTGAGCATCGATCTGGGAATGCCGATTCGAATTGGGCGGCGTCAGCGAACCAAAGAAGCCCTGGCTCGGCGGCCCAGTGGCGGTGCGCACCGGACGATCCTGAGCGGCCGCCGAATTCCCGACGTAGCCGCGAGATACCACCTCATAGCGCAGCGGCTGAACAATGGGGTCTGCACTGTGCAAGGTCTCATCCGCATTGAGGTAGTGGACCATCAGTCTCCGAGCCGGTCGAATGCTGACAATGCCGGGTAAGGCGAATAGCGCATCGGTACCGGTCGGATAGAGCGCGATGTGCTGATCCCATCGATCCGGTGCATCGGTGTGGATCAACCGGGTCGTTTCGCCCTCATCGCAATCGAACTGGGCATAGTCATCGTCGTGGGTGCAGTCCCAGCTCCAGGCCGCCCCCCGTTTGCCACCGGAGCCGTTATAGCAGTCGAGCGTGACGCCGCGCAGATACAGCGGTTCGGTGCCTCGCACACGCACGCCGTTGTGAGTGACGCTGACGTGGGCAACAACGGTGTCATTCTGGGTGATCTTCGCAACTTGCTGAAAACCGACGTTCTCTGAAAATCCGGTGAGGGTCTGGCTGGGACGGAACTGCATCGCCGCGAGAAGCGGGGGCGTTGGAAGGCGCGGGCAGAAGAGAAATACCAAGACTGCCATGGAGATCGCGGCCATTGAGATTAAGGCCGTCAGCCGGCGCATGGATTGGCTTAGAAATCGCTGGTCCTGCCGCAGCGTCGCGGGACTGATTTGCTCGGGCGGAATGGGGCTGACCTTCCTGGCCCGTTGCGCCTCCAGCTTCAGATGAAAAAGCAGACAACAGTAGAGCGAGAGAAACAGGTATAGGACGAGGATAATTCCGAACAAGAGACTGGCTGTGCTGACCGATCCGGCAACCATGAGCAGCAGGCTCAGGATCAAAAGCTGGGCGTAATCGCGGTTAGCGCGCTGCTCGTAGAGCTTCACAAGTTGCAGCACGAGGAGGAATTCACCAACCAAAAGTACGGGCGGCGTGGTTCCCTGAGCCCAGAGGAGGGCCAGGGATAGAGCAACGACAAGAGTCAGGACATTCGCCAGCAGGCGCGGCATCGGTCGAAAGCGGCCGGTGCGGATGAGCCAGACATTGACCAGCGTGCCCGCCACTGCGAGCAGCCAGAGTCCAGGCAGCTCTGCCGCCAGCGCAAAACCGCTCATGCCCAGCAGAAGCAGGAAGTACAGAGCGGACCTGAATTGACGGATGTCGTACATCTTCGGTCCTAAGCCAAGGTTGGCGCTGGATCGATCCTTCGGGAAATTCGACGCCGACGGTGCTGAGACTCGGTTCGCGGCTCCTGATCAACCGGCATGCATCGGGTGAAATCCACCGTGTCGGGAAAGCGAAACCAGTTGCGCGCCTCCGGTGAAGGAGATGCAAACGTGACCAGGCCGGAGCGCTGGTGATCGGACAGATCGTCCGAATCCGCCCGCGGCGTGATCAGGACGGGAGTGCTGCCGGCCTCGAGGTGCAGGCGGCCGACGGTCAGAAGCTCGTCGAGATCGTGTTCGGTATTGCGCGGCAGCCTTGCCAGTTGTGCCAGCAGGTCCCGGCGATGGCGTTTGCCGCGGCCGGGTTTGGTGCAGGCCCATTCACCCATGTAGGCAACGAGTCCGACGGAGAGCCCCGCTTCGAGCGCCTGGCCGGCCAGGGATGCCGCCATTGCGATACATCGTTCCACCTCTCCGAGAGCATCGACTGTGCGCAGGGGACAATGCGTATCCACGAGCAGCACGAGGCGCGGCGGTGACACCCGCGTCATCTCACGGCTCACCAGGACGCCGGTGCGCGCACTGCGGCGCCAGTAGATGTGGTGGCGGTTGTCGCCCTCGCGGAATTCCTTGACGCCGTAGAACTCGTCGTTCCCTCCCGGGCTTGGTCGCATGACCGCCCCACTGCTGTCGGACGATCGGCAGATCGACAGAACCTTGGGATCGACCTGTCCGAGCGCGGGATAGACGAGCATTGTGTCCTTCTGCCCGCGGACGACGGCTCGCTCGATAAAGCCGAAGGGGAAGCTCGTTGAGATTTCGTAGCGATTCATCTGGTACAGGCCCCGACGCTTGGCAACGGCTTCGGTGGGAACCACGGCGGTCATTTCCGCAGCGGCGTGCAGCAGATAGGCGTGGAGTTGCCTGGTGAATGCTTCCGTTCCGTCGAGTTCGGCAATCATCACCGACAAACTTGGCCAGTACCGCTTCTTATTGGAAAACTCGTAGACAATCGTGGTTGGCTGCCCGACGACCGCCAGTTCCGGAAGCGACCGCTGGAGAGAGACGTTCTGCAGCACGATTCGCCCAATCAGATAGCTGATCAGCATGACGCCGATCATGAGGCCGAAGACGCCGAACAACAGGTTGGCATCGCTGTTGAGGGCCGCCGCAGCCATGAACATCGTCATGGTCAGGTAGACCAACCCGGTCAGCGTCAGCTCGAGGCCGCGCTTGCGGTGAATCTCGGTGGCCGATGGCGGACTGGACTGGGATGCGAGAAGCCGGAACCTCATGTTCGGCGTGATTGTAGCATCGACCGGGCTTCCCCGTCGCGCATCGGCGCTGCAAACTCCCTACAATTGCAGGGCTTTCGCATTTGATGTTTGGCGCACGTTAGGTATTGCGCGATCGGTCCGGTGTCGATAGCCTCACACTTCGGTCGCGAAGCTTCGCAGCAAATTGAGTTCTCACTTATAAAAGGAGCTTGCGCATGGACGCCCAAGCGACCGCACCTTTACTGCGCTTTTTCCGAAGCATCGTCGATCCGCGTGCCGCCAACGTCCGGCACCTGCTGAGCGACATTTTGAGCATCGCGATCCTGGCGGTGTTGTGCGGGGCCGAAGGGTGGGAGATGGTCGAGGCCTGGGGCTGCGGCAACCTCGAGTGGCTGGCGACGTTTCTGGAACTGCCCCACGGCATCCCCTCGCACGATACCTTCGACCGCGTCTTTGCCCTGCTCGACCCGCTGGCGTTTGAGCGGTGCTTCATGGATTGGACGGCGGCGTTGGTGCAAGGCAGCAGGGGCTTGCTGGTCGCCGTAGACGGTAGGACACTGCGGCGGAGTTGGAAACACGCCTGGAGCAAGACGCCGGTGCACCTGGTCAGCGCCTTTGCCACGCAGAACCAGTTGGTGCTGGGACAAGTGGCCACCGACGCCAAGAGCAACGAGATCACTGCCATCCCTCAATTGCTGGCGATGCTGGACCTGGCCGGGGCAACGGTGACGATCGATGCCATGGGGTGCCAGCGTGAGATTGCGCAACAAATCAGGAATCAGCAAGCCCATTACATCCTGGCGGTGAAAGAGAATCAGCCAACGCTGTGCCGGAAGGTCAAGACGCTGCTGGACGAGGCGATCCTGAACAACTTTGCGCACATGTCTCACGGCTATTGCGAGCAGACCAACAGCGGCCACGGCCGGATCGAGAAGCGGCGGGTATGGGTCAGTGATGAAGTGAAGTGGCTGGGTTCGGAGTTGCTGGCGGCCTGGCCGGATCTGGCGTCGCTGGTCGTCGTCGAGTCCACGCGGCAGGATCTGGGCGACACCAGCGGTAAGGTGAGCGTCGAACGACGTTACTACATTTCCAGCCACGGTGGCACCGACGCCGCGATGCATGCCGCCGCCATCCGCGGGCACTGGGGCGTGGAGAACGGGCTGCACTATGTGCTGGACGTGAGCCTGAACGAGGACCCGTGTCGCTTGCGTGTCAAACACGGGGCGGAAAACTTTTCACGCTTACGCCGCATCGCCTTGAACAAACTCAAACGCTGGGAGATCCGCAAGGAGAACGGAAAAGTCATGAAGGCGAGCCTGCGGCTGAAGCAAAAATCCTGCGGCTGGAGTCGTAAGTTCTTAATCGAAGCGCTCTTGGCTTAAATGCGAAAGCCCTGCCTACAATTGGGTTCATGACAATGATCGCCCCCTCGCGCCCGCCGGCCGAGTTCAACCCGGAAGATTATCGCATGTCGGTCGGCGACCACCTGGAGGAGCTTCGCAAGCGGCTGATCCTGGGGTTGCTGGGGTTTGTGGTGGGCGCAGCGGTGTGCCTGGCACTGGGGAGGGATGTGATCATACCGATCTTTGTCTGGCCGTGTACGCAGGCGATGCTACGCTGCAACATCACGCCGCAGTTCATTTTCACCGAGCCGGCCCAGCCGTTCATGGTCTATATGGAGACATCCATGATCTGCGGTGCCGTGCTGGCATCGCCGTGGCTGCTGTATCAGATCTGGCAGTTCATCGCGGCAGGGTTGTATCCGCATGAGCGGAGGGTGATTACCAAGTACCTGCCGCTTTCGGTGGGATTGCTGATTTCGGGGTGGCTGACACTTTATTTTCTGGCGCTTCCGATCAGTCTGGAGTTTTTCTTCCGATTTGGCGCGTACGTTGCCGCTGAATCTGGGCTCGACCAATACGCACGTCGATACCACCGCGCCGAAGATGCCCCCGCGGATCTTTCCGACCTATCACGGCAGGCCGCCGGGGGATTTGAAAGAGGGGCAGGTGTGGATCGATGTGGACCGTATGCGGATCAATGCGTTTGTGCAGGGCGCGGTTCACGGGATCGACCTGAAGCCCATTCAACTGACGGCGCCGATGATCACGCTGGACCGGTACATCGACATGGTCGTGAACATGCTGCTGGCGTTCGGGCTGAGCTTTCAGTTGCCGCTGGTGGTGATGGCGCTGGTACGGGTGGGGATCATCGACATCGACTTCCTGCGGCGCATGCGGAAGTATGTTTATTTCACCATCGCAGTGATCGCGGCTTTGATCATTCCAGACGTGGTCGCGGGGTGGTTCATGTTGATGGTTCCGCTGTTCGGGCTCTACGAGCTGGGGATTCTACTGGCCAAGCGAAGTGCGCGGGCCCGTGAGGAGGAGCTTGGCGCCTAAGGTTGAAAAGAAAACCGCCGCCCGTATCCGGGGCGGCGGCACAAAATCTCGATTGAGCCCGGGCATCAGTCTTCCTGAAGCACCGATATCGGCTTGCGACCGGCAAAGCCGGCATCCAGCTCGTGCCAGTGGGCGATCTCGTCTTCGCCAAGCTTCCAGCAGAGGTAAACGTCGCGAGCGTCGTGGCGGCCAACAAAATCCACCAAGCCGGTCTCGAAATCCTTGAGTTCGGCGCCGACGCTGCTTAGCTCGGAGACAAAATCCTTGAGCTGCTCGGTGGCGGCGTCGAGTTGCTGCTGCACCTCGACCAACTCTTTGCCCCCTTCGAGCATCTGGACGCGCTGGCGCAGGGCGGCGACGTGGGCGTGGGCCTTGACGATGTCTGCGACGATCCGCTTAACCAGCGGAAGCGTGCTGTTCGCTTCCTTCAGCGTAAACCGTCGAACCGATTTAGAGCGGGAAGGCCGCTTCGGAACAAAAGACTGAGGAGCAGCCATGGACAACACTTCCTTTCTCAGTTTCGCCCCGAAGTGCACGGGCTGCGTCGAGGCGGACTCGTTCCATTCCCGGCGCGATTATGCCACCCGAGAGCGCCATGTCAAAGATCCGCGCGCTCCCCTGTACAACAAATTGAGTGCCGATGGGTTAGACCAGGAAAGGCGGCGGGTCAGGCCGCTCTGTAACGCCCTGCAAATGCCTCTGCCGCCCACCTGTGGACCGTCTCGGCAGGTTCCCTCGGGCGGACCAGCCGCGAACCGTCAAATGCACGGGGACCGGCGACACGTGCCGTCCGCGGCAAGCGCGGCAACTTGAGATGCCGGCAACTTCTTTGCCGGATCTGCGGGAGTCTGTTTCCACGCCGGCCCCGGTCATGCGTGCGCCTTTGCGGCGGGCACCGTGGAGAGGTCAATCCCCCGCCACGGCATGCCCGCAGATCCAAAATCTATCGCCCATGCCCTGCCGACCTGTCCTCGCCGTCCTGGTGCTCCTGCTGCTGCCTTGTGCCGCCTTCGGCTGACGGTAACAAAGAGTCCCAGGCCCGCGGAACTTGAGCAGCACCCGAGGCGCAGGTCCCCCTGAGCATCATCAGGCCGCGGGCCGGCCGTTCAGCGATTCAAACCCCGTAGCAATCCCAGCCCAAGAACAAGTCCAAGCGCACCCAAGGACGCGGGTTCGGGAACCGTAGCAACCGAATTTACCTGGGAAAACATCCACTGGTACAATTGCGGTTCGCTATAGGCGTCGTTCCACAGTGTGTCGCCGTGCTGGTCGAACGGAAACTCCGTGTACCGTGGAGTGCCCCCATCCGCTTGGAGCACATCGATCATCTGCTGCGTGTAATACGCCGGTACCACCGTGTCGGCCGTGCTCGCATATGCCCAGATCGGCACATTCACAAAATCGCTGCACCACGTGGGATCACCATATCCCGCAACCGGCGCGGCGGCGGCAAATCGCGTGGGGGCCAGTTCGAGCATCGCCCAGGTCCCGTATCCCCCCATCGACAGTCCGGTGACATATTCACGGCGGGTATCGATGCTGTACTGGTGTTCCAGACCATCCATCAGAGACAACGTCGTAGACAATGAGCCGTCTCCCGTGAACGACCAGCCGCTGTTGGTTTGCGGAACGAGAACAAAGCTGGCGTATTCCGCCGTCTTGGCGCGATCAACGATGCGCGTCGAGCTGAGATGACTCGCGGGGGCCACGTTGTCGGTGCCACTCTCTCCCGCGCCATGAAGCATCAGGATCAACGGGTATTTCTGCTGCGGGTTGTAATTCAGCGGCGTAAACAGCCGGTACGGCAGCGTGTACCCCTGCGAATCCGTGTAGGTGTAGCCCGCAAAATCCGAGAGCGCAGCACGAGCTTCACTCGCAAGTGCCAGCACCATCACAGCGACAAGAGACCGCCACATCACAACTCCCCGATCTTTGAATACGTTCTGCGTTTCCTTCGCGCCCCGTAGACCAACACACCCATGACGAGGAAGGGAAGTCCCACCGGTTCCGGCACCGGAGTCACATCAGCGTAGGTTGTGCCGACGCGCAGTTCGTCCAATTCCATCGAAACCGGTGTCGCCGCCGCGCTCGATTGGCGAAGCACAAAACTCAAGACCGCTTGCGTGAGGTCGGCGCCCGATGAGGTGGAGAGAATTGCCCCGCTGTTCGGTGTTGGCCCCCCAAAAGTACCGGCCGAAGGATCCAGATAGAGCGTCGAGATATCGTTGGGTGCACCTCCAATGATTCCGCCCGGCACAAATGCATAGCTCACCACCGCGAAATGCGGTGATGCCGAGAACGAAGCAGTGTACACCGCACTGTCCCAGGTAACGTCGGTGGAGCTGATCGTCTTGCTGATGCCTATGTTGTAGTCCTGCGGATCATCATTCGGATCGGGTGTGGGACGAATCCAGAGCGAAGAAATGAGAATCGTGGGAGCCGCGCTATTCGGTCCGTTTGTGGTATTGAATCCCGCGATCGGACCGCCGCTGTCGCCAAGTCCCGTGATGTCATCAACGCGAAATCCGTACGATGCGAAAAGACTGCCGGACGTAGGCAGCGTTCCCAGCGCCAGGCGGGCGTTATATCCCGCGCCGCCGAAAACAACAGCATTTCCTGCTGGAGCCTTCAAACCCGGCACCGTCAAGTTCTCATGCACAACTGCAGTACCAACCAGAGCGTTGTACGCGGTTTGAGTGTTGTATCCGACGGGATACCACTTGTTGCCGTTGGGGGCAGTCTGGCCGCCGGTTGAAATAACCACGCCGTCGGTGCCGTCCAGCCCGGTTCCGCTGGGGTAGTTGAATGACTCATATAGTGCCAGCGTCGCGCGGGCGACCGATGGCGACGAGAGGACATAGATCGCGAGAATGGCAGTGACCAAGCGAATCATTGCCTACCTTTCGCCCCCCCCGAACCCATAGAAACCACCTCTATTTGGGATTTCTCATATTGGGCCTCTGCCAACGATCATCGTCAGCAATTGTGCATAAAGTAGCGAGGTCAGGAGCGTGGCTCAAGAATTCTCTTGCCTTTGGCCCATCGATTTCCTGAAAAATTGGGCAGTATCTTTGCCATTGTGACACATTGGGCTGTTTTTGACTCCCTATCACTCTACCCTCGAATCGCCGACACCGGGATGTAGAGTTAAAGGACCGCATGCTTCTGACAGGACCCTCTCCCGCGCCATCGAGGCGCCATACGGCGCTGACTCGCCGCGAGCCCTACAGGGCCTCCGGGTCGCTTCGGCAACGCCTTGAACGCTGCGCTAAGGGTAGGAGCATGGCTCATCTCATCCAGCCAACCTGATCACCAGCCCGTTCGTGAAGAAGCATCCCAACAGAGGACATTCCGATCCCATGTTGCCCCCAATCTCCTCCCGACTCACACCGTACTCTCACCGTTGTAGTACCGTAGCCTCCCCACCCCTCCCCGAACCCGGTTTTTGCCCCTTCTGACGACTTGGTGGTCCGAACATGACAATTTGCCGCACCGGCCAAGCGGCCAGAGGGGCCCTTTTGGCACTTCAGCGCCGGATCGTTGGTAAGTCCTTGTCTGCTCATGGGTTGGCCGCGATTCTGGACTGAACTCGCCAGCTTACGCGCTGCAGTGCTATGAGCCGACCGGCACCCTCGCCCCGTCGATTTCTTCTGTGTTTCGGGATGGCCATCATCATCCTGACACCGCCGTAGGCAGTCGCAGTCTCCGGATGCGTTCCAGGATCAGCCGGAACAGTTTCCGCGGGACGGCGACCTCCGCCATCTGGAAGACCACCGACCGGGGGTGATGTACCAGTGTCGTCCCGATCTTGATGAGCTTCTCCCCCAGCGTCGTCAGCGACCAAAGCTTCACGATGTGGGGCAAGGCCAGTCGCCGCGGAAAGTTCCCCAGGTTGTGGGCCAAGGCGAAGAGTTGCAGGCGCACCCGGTTGTCCGCGAAGCCGTGGCAACTCAGCCGCGTCCACTTCAGCGGGTGGCAGCAAGTGCATTCGAAGTGGCTGTTGTAGGCGGAACCTTCCTGCTGCCCGTGTGTTTCGCTGACGGAGCTATCCATATCCAGGATGGCCCGAGTAACCGACTTTCGCTCTCGAAGACGGTCGATCCACATTCCCGGCAGGTTCATCAGCACCAACTGGCTGGACGGCTGGGTCAGCACGTCGGTCTCGAACCGGCCCATCTGGCTCGTCGAGGCGATGGTCCGTTCTTTGGCTCTGCCGCCCACCACGTGCCGCATCGCCGGATTAACGGCCAGCCGCTCAGCATCGCTGGTGTGCTCGTAGCCCGCCAGTCGGCTGTGGACGGATTGACGAAGCAGGGCCGTTATCCCGGATGAATCTCAAGGGCCTTTGGAACATCACAGTCGACGGAAAAGGCCGCATGAGGTTTGGCGAGAATGGGCAATCGGCGGGAACTGCACAGCCTGGAAGGTCGGACCGGCGTTCTGAGGCCGTTGAGCGTGATGTCGGTGCCCCTAAGCCCTTTGTCGATCTTTGCTCAGCTGAGGAGCATGACCGGACTTTGCGTGCCGAGCTTTTGCAAGGTGTGAGTACGGTGTGACTCGGTCGTTTTGCACAAGCGGATCTCGACGTGTTGGACGGGTAATATTGGGCAAACCCTTGATCGCCTGGAGAAAAGATTTACCCAGCGTGGCGGTAAATGGCACGTTGGCGGGGGGCGACTGCCTGCTATAGATTCTCGGGAACGTATCTCGCCGCATATGTGCTCCGAGCGTTCCATGAGCCAGATCCTTGTCGTCGATGATGACCGCGACGTGTGCCATCTCATGGTGCGCATTTAAAGCGCTTCGGCTACGATGCAGATTGCGCGACCAGCGGGCCGCAGGCGCTGGAAACGGTGGAGCAGGCACCGCCGGGGCTAATCCTGCTCGACGTGATGATGCCGGAGATGAGCGGGATGGAGGTGCTCAAGCGGGTGCGGCAAAGCAATCCCGAGCACATTCCGATCATCATGTTCAGCGCGCTGAGCGACGTGAGCGTCAAGCGTGAGGCACTGTCCCTCGGGGCGGACGACTTCTGGGTCAAGGCGTCGATGGACATTCAGGAGATCGTCCAGGGGCTGCGGCGGTTCCTCCCCGGCGGGGCTGGCGCGTGAACCGCTTGAAACGGGACCTTGAATTGCGGGATGTTAGACTATTGCGATGAAACCATCTCTCTCGTCCCGCATTCTTGCGGCGCTGTTCGTTGGGGTATGCTTCGCATGGCTCACCCACGTTTACGATCGCCATCTCCTGGCAGAGGCGGCGGGAATGAGCAAGGCGAAGATTGTGCATCGTTTCCGGGCACTCCACAGTCATTCGGTCGCTCTATTGGCATTTTCGATGTGTCTCTGGGGCGCGATCTTTACGCTTTGCGTGGAGTGCATTTCATCGGTTATCCGGCGCTTTTGGCAAAAGCTGGATCCGGCGGCAATGTCCGCGACTGCTTAGGCGCTGATTCATTGTTCCATGTTACCGGTAGAAACCTTCGCCTTCAGGCGGAATTGCTTGAGCAGGTGTGCTGGGGATAGCTTCGGGGCATGGCGGAGACAGACTACCGGCAAGGTTCGCACACGATCTACGACATCAAGTACCACGTGGTCTGGGTGACCAAGTACCGCTACAAGGTGCTGATGGGTGAGATTGCCCTGCGGGCACGGGATCTGATCCGACAGGTCTGCATGGCGAGAGAGATCCGGATTCTCAAGGGGCACGTGAGCCGGGACCACATCCATCTGTTGGTCTCGTGCCCGCCGGGACTGTCGGTGTCGGCGTTGATGCAGTACGTCAAGGGCAAGAGCAGTCATGAACTGCAGCGGGAGTTTCCAGAGTTGAGGAAGCGGTACTGGGGCCAGCACCTCTGGGCCCGGGGATATTTCTGTGCCTCGTCGGGCACGGTAACGGATGCGATGATCAAGGCGTACATTGAACAACAAGACCTGCCTCCGCAAGATGGCTTTACCGTGGCCGACGAGAAGCTTTAGCCGACTTTCAGTCGTGACAGCCGGCTTTAGCCGCACAGGTCAACTTTCAGTTGCCTTACAAACCCACCGGCTTTAGCCGGTGGTCGGTTAGTTCGAGGAAGCAAGGCGATAAAACGCGTCAGAGCGTCTCCCGCCGCTTGGGCTTTGGTCTCCCCCTTCTCGCTTACTCCTGCTTCCCACCGCCGAACCTCCCCAGCTCCGGCTTGATCAGCTCCAGGGAATCTCGCGTGTGGCGCCTGGCCGCATCATCCACGGCTTTCATCATGTCAGTAAACACGTCCGGATGCCGATAGCTCGGCGCCGCCCGCATCATCCCCAGCAGTTGCCGGCGGTAGTTCAGCAGGTTGTTCTGCACCGGCATCTTGAAATCCTGCGCCACCGCCGAAACCTTTTTCGAGAGCGCATCCAAGTCCCCGTGGTGTCCCTTGATCAGCAGATCGTAGAAGAACCGCCAGTGGCTCGCCTCGTCCGCTCCCATTTTCGTCAGGATCGACTTGAGCAGCGGCTCATCCACATCCTTCGCCAGCGCCCGGTAATACAGATGGGTCGCCTTTTCCTGCAGCGCCAGATAGATGAATCCCTCGACCATCTGCTGATAGGGAAAGATGTACGCCTGCTTGCGCTCGCGACATCATCTCCCGCGCCAGCTCATCCTCCTGGGCGATCCCCGCCTTGATCAGGTACATCTCCAGCACGTGCGCGTGCCGGTCTTCTTCCGCCACCCATCGGCAGGTGAAGTGCAGCGTCCGCCGGTTGATGATGTACTGATCTTCGGGCACGTCCGGATCGGTCATGATCCGCAGATACTCGCTCAGGTAGCCGGGGAGGTGGTCTTCCACGAACAGCACGGTTTTCACCGCCGCACGCTGCACCTCGCTCAGCCGCTCCGGCCGCGCCAGCTCGCGCATCTGTTCCGCTTCCACCAGGTCATACGCCGACCACCCCATCCGGTCAGACCGGCGCAGGATAGTCGTACAAGACATCATCAATCACGGTTCGTGCAGGAAACACAGGCGGGTTTGCCGTCTCAACATCAATTTCAGGCATGTCACCTTTGGGAAAGTGATAGAGAACGTCGATGCGAATGCCACCCTAACCGCAAGCCCTTCGATATGCGAGCAGGACCAGCGAGAGGATCGGGACTCCTCCGCCAGAACCCCCGTCATCTACAAAGCACGATCTTGCCGGTCACGCCTCCCTTTCCCAGCAGCTCGTGGGCGGCTCGGGCCTCACGCCTACGCGACCATGAACCGCTTGGACAAATGCCTCCAGTCGCTCGATCCCTCCGCCCTGGCCCCGCTCGTTCAGAGACTCTCCTGGCCACCTCTCTCGCCGCATCCCGCGTCCGCTCCGCCCATGCGACAACCGCCTGGCACTGTTACAATCCCCCCCATGAAGCCCATCCACCTCTCCTCTGCCGGCGGGACGAAGCTCAACATCCTGGGCATCCCCATGGTTATCCGCATCCACGGCCGCGACACCGGCGGCGTCATCAGCGCTGTCGAATCCCACGACCTGCCCAACGGCGGCCCGCCCCCGCACATCCACCATCGCGAGGACGAGACCTTCCAGATCCTCGAAGGCGAATACGAGTGGACCGTCGGCGGCGATACCTTCATCGCCAAAAAGGGCGACACGGTCTTCGCCCCCCGCGGCGTGCCCCACACCTACCGCTACGTCGGCAATCCGCCCGGACGCCTCATGTGCATCATCACCCCCGCCGGCTTCGAGGGCTTCTTCCAGGACATCGGCACCCTCTCGCCCGAGCAGCAACAGGACCTCCCCCGCGTCCTCGAAATCGCCAAAAAATACGAGCTGGAGTTTCTGCCCCCGCCAAAAGCTGAGCGGCAAAGCTCCACACGACAGATATTCCTTGACACCGCCACGCCCGCGCACGAGCATTTCATTATTCCCAACCCGGAGGCTCTATGGCCCGCTACGTCGTTCTGGTGAACTGGACCGATCAGGGGGTTAAGAACGCCAAGGAGACGGTCAGTCGCCTCGCCGCCGCACGGCAGGTGTGGGAGAAATTCGGCGGCCGGATCACCGATGCGGTCTGGACCATCGGCCAGCATGATATGGTCTTGAGCGCTGAAGCCCCGGATGACGAGACCATGGCCGCCATCGGTCTGGCCATCGCCCGCCTCGGCAACATCCGCACCACAACCCTCCGCGCCTTCGGCGAAGCGGAGATGCAGCGCATCCTGCAGAAGATTTGACGATCCACCGCGACCGGAGCACTACGGAAAGGGCATCAGGAACCCCGTCGTCAGCTTGCCGCTTGGCCGGCGTCAAAGTCAGTGACAGCCCCACCGGGCCAACACGTCCCTTCCGCACCCTGGCAACCATGGGGTCATTCGATCACCGGGTCATGGATTGAGCACGCGGCCTGGTGACCGGTCTTTGGCGCTTCACCGCTTGCGCCGAACCCCCATCGCAAACGCCATGATCGCCAGCACCATCCCGCCGCCCGGCTCCGGCACCGTCGTCACCTGCATGTTGTCCACGATGAAAATCACGCCATAATCCCCGCCGGTCGGCGGCGGACTCAGATAGTGCAGCACCACCTTGTCGAACGCCGCCGCCGAGTAGCTCAGCGTTCCGGTCGGCCAGGCGTACGTGTCCAGCCCCGTGATCTGATCGGTGTTGCTCCCCAGAAGCGTGCCGCCGTGGTACGCCGTGATCTCGAGCGTCGCCGAGGAATCCGTCGCCAGTTCCTGCGGCGAATACAGAATGGAGAAATCGCTGATCGGCTGGTTGAACTCGATCTGCAAATCCGTCTTGAAGACGCCGCTCGGATAGATGCACGTCCCACTCATGCCCGCCGGTGGTATGGACAACGTCCCCTAGGGCCAGAACGCATACCCGTAGTCCGTCGGCAAGTTCGGCACCGGCGTCAGCGTCGCCACCACGCCCTCGTGCGCCACCGTGGTGTACGGCAGCGAACCGTTCACGGGACACTCGTCGAAGTTGAACAGGATCGCCGCCTGCGCTGCTGCCCCCAGCCAAAGCGCGGCGGCCGCGCGGCGACGATAGCCAATGCCCTCATCATGACCCCACTGTAGATACGCCCGCATGCCAGACGCGATGCAAATCCCATTTTCCAGGTAACTCATAGGGAGACTCAGTCCCACTTCACACCCGGAACGGCGCATCGCCCCGAGCGATCCAAACGCAGCTGCAATGACATCCGTTCTGTAAAGGAAGACGGCCAGCAACACCGGCAAGCCGCAGGGATGACTTTTTGACGTAGTCGGGTTTGCACGGTGTGGGTACGGGGAGGGTACGGTGTGAGTCCAGTGTGAGCCTGAGCTTTTGCACACGCGGATGTCAATATGTCGCACTGGTTCTGCCCGCCGCCGCCTGCCCGCCCCGCCGCTGGCCCGGACTGATGACCAGGGAGTGCGGGAGAGAGCTGGCCCGGACTGATGACCAGGGAGTGCGGAGGAGAACCTGGCACTCGGCTTTCCGGCGTGCAGTGGTTGAAGTTCTGGCTCGTCCGCATCGAAGGCGTCGGGGCCGCCGTGGCCGGATGATCGGTGCGGTCGCCTGAGAGGGCCGGGCGGCTTTGCCGATTCGAAGAGCGATCGCCCGGGCGGCTAATGCCGATCCCCTCGATATCCGCCGCGCTCGGGGGCTTCGGGCACCATCGGCCGCTGGCGAACCTCATAGCCGTGCGGCACCACGTCCACATGGTCCCATCGGTGCCCGTCGTAGTGGTAATACAGGCGCAGGTGAAAGATCCCGTGATCGTCATTGTATTCGCGGTCGTAGTAATACCCCGGCACAACCACCACCGCGGCCGGAGGGCCGGCCACCTCGATGTCGCGATGATGGTGCTCGTGAACGCATCCGAATCCCCCGCCCAGGATTACCCCAGCCAAAGCTGCCGCCAGGATGGCAGGTGAAGTCCTAAGCTTGCTGGAAAAAGAGACGGGGTACATCCTTGTTGCTGGTGACAAAGCAAGGAGACCCCGTGAGCAAGAGATTACCCGCGTCCGTGCAGACCGACCAGCAAATTCGTGAACTTCTCGACAACGGCTGGGCCGGCGATGCCCGGTCGGAGCTGATCCGCCTGGGCGTGCAACGGATCATCGAAGAAGCTTTGGAACGGGAAGTTGGCCAGTTCCTTGGCCGCGGTTTCTATCAGCGTGAAGCCGGCGGGGCGGTGAAAGGCTACCGCAACGGCTATCGCACCGGCCGCCTCGACAGCGCCGAGGGCCAGATCCCCTTCGCCGTGCCGCAGGTGTCGGATACGGGGGGTGAGCCGTTCGAGTCGAAGGTCCGCCAGCACGTGAGCGGCCGCAGTCAGCAACTGGAGCAGTTGGCCACGGAGATGTTCGCCCGCGGCCTTTCGACCCGCGACAGCGAGGCGGCGTTCACCGATGCCGGGGGAAACAAGCTGCTGAGCAAGACGGCGGTAAGCGACATCACGGAAGTGCTCTGGCAGCAGTACGAGGCGTTTGCCACGCGCGATCTGGCGGGATACGAGATCGCGTATCTGTTCCTCGATGGGGTGGCTGAGCGTCTGAACCCGTCGGAGCGTCGCCAGGCGGTGCTGTGCGCCTGGGGCATCGATGTGGAAGGATTCAAGCATTTGCTGCATCTGGCGCCCGGGACCAAAGAGGACACGGTAAGTTGCCGGGAGTTCATTCAGGACATGAAGCGGCGTGGACTATGCGATCCGCTGCTGGTGACGACGGACGGGGCGCCGGGGCTGATCAAGGCGGCTGAAGAATGCTTCCGCGATCGAGCCGCCAGCGATGTCTGGTGCACAAGATGCGTAACCTGCAGGCGAAAGTGACTGATGAGCAACTCTGGCCGGAGATCAAAGCAGAGGCGAACAGCGTCTATCAGGCGGCCAACCCCGAGACCGCGGCTGCTGAAAGAGCCGTTCATCAAGCGTTGGCAGAAGAAGTTCCCCACGGCGGTGGCGTGCTTCCTTGAAGACTTCGAGGCGTGCATCGCACACCTGGTCTTTCCGGTCACGCACCGCAAGGCGATCCGCTCGACCAATCTCCTGGAGCGATTGTTCGAGGAGAATCGCCGGCGGACCAAGGTGCTGCCGCACGCGTTCGGGGAGCGGCCGATGCTCAAGCTGATGTTCGCCGCGGTGCTCCGAGCTTCGGAGAAATGGCGGAAGCTCAAGGTGACCAACTTCGAACGCGAGCAACTACGACAGCTACGCCAGGAGATGAACGAGAACTTCAAGCGGCGGCACACCCCAGCCGTGCCGCCTGCCCCGTCCACTTTTTCCAGCACAACTGGGACTTGACCCAGGATCATCCGCCTGCGATGCATTGCTCATCCTTTCGCCCCCGCCAGGAGGCAGTTGCCTTCGGTGGATTGTCGTAGCGTGCACAAAACAGGCAAAAGAATCAACGGCATCGGGAGCCCCTGGCTGGGAAACGAAGCGGTGAGGCTCGCCTCTTCCTGTCCGCAAGGCCAAACCCCGCGGCCCTTCGCCCCTTCGCCCCATCGCGTAGCATCCGCCCATGCCCAAGCGATCCAACCCCCGCGCCGGTGAATCCTGGTCCGCCTGCAAATCCGTCCTTAAAGCCTGGCCCGCACCCGGCCTCATCGCCCTGGTCCAGGAGCTCTACAACCTCAGCCCCGACAACCGCCGCTTGCTCCACGTCCGGCTGTTTCCCGAGCAAACGCAACAGAGCCTCGATGAGGCGATCGGGCGTCTGGAGCGCATGCTCCTGCCGGCTGAAATCTTCAAGGGGACGTTTCGTCACGCGGATCTCAAACGCATCGTCGATCAATTTCAAAAGGCCGTTGACGATCGCGCCCCGTCGCCCAACTGCTTTTGGCGGACCTCGCCGCAGCGCTCGAATCCTTCAGCCAGATCGGCGACTTCGAACCCATCGTCGATCACGCGTATGCGACCATGAACCGTCTGGACAAGTGCCTCCGGTCGCTGGATCCCTCCGCCCTGCCCCCGCTCGTCCAGAGGCTTACCGAGATCGCCGAGCGCTGGTCCAACGAATTCGGCTACGGCCTCAGCGACGAACTCGACGCGCTGGCCGATGAACGGCGCAGCCGCCTGAACTAGACAAGCTGCTTATGTTTCACAGATCGTTCTCGCAGCGGCTAAAATGCCTCGGACTGCCATATGACCCTTCAAACCATCAAGCTTGCCGGCAAAGCGTACGTCCGTGTTCCCGAGAAGGACTTTCGCCACGCCATGGGCCGCCTCGCGTCGTTAGAGAAGGAGCAAGATCAGGACGCGGCTATCGTCCGCAGGCGCCTCAAGAGCAAGGGCAAATTGATCGCCCTCTCCACAATCAGAGCTGAGCTTGGGCTCTGAGCGATGGCGGGCGAAGCCTGCACCGTCCTGTTCCAACCGGGCGCACGTCGCGAGCTTTTGCGGCCGCAGTGCTCCGATCAGCGTCGCGTTCTCGCCACCATTGCGTCACCCGCGCAAGATCCCCTCCCCGTCGGATGCACGAAGAGGTGCGGATGTCGCGACGTGTATCGCATCCGCATATTGGCGTCTACCGCGTGATCTATCAGATCCAGGACAAGCAACTCATCGTGCAGGTCGTTCGCATCGGCCACCGTCGCGATGTGTATCGCGGCATGTAATGGCAAACGGAAATCCAAGCTCCGCCTGATCGGCACCAAAGCGATCGACAACCCGCTCTACTTGTTCCTCTCTTCCGACGGCTCGCCGCCGCCTCACAAATCCTGTCGCACAAACCTTCCCCACATCTCCGCAGCGATCTGCCCGCCATCACACTTGACCCCCTGTTTCCTGAAATACTGACACACTCGGTCGATGTCCCGCGAAAGTAGCTGCTGCGCCGCCGGATGCCGGTCCGCTGGCACGGCCTGCGGCAAGTCGATGATCCAGGGCTGCCCCCCGCAATACAGGATATTGTGGGCCGCCAGATCCGCATGGACGATGAATTGCCCCAGCATCAGCTCCACGTTCCGCATCACGGCGCAAACGCCTCCTGCGCCTCCGCCGGCTCCAGAGACAGCCCGTGCAGCGTCGGCGCCCCTCGCGTTGCCTCGCCCAGGTACTCCATGAGGATCGAATTCGGCCCATGCGCCAGCATCCGCGGCACGTCCGCGCCCGCCTCGTGCAGTTGCGAGAGAATCTTGAACTCATGCTGGTTCCACGATGCCATCTCGATCTTCTGCCCGAAGCGGGTGTGCTTGCGCAGCGCCCGCTGCACCCGTCCCCGGAACTCCATCTTCCCGTCCGCCCCTACCGTCGTCCGCCCGATCCGGTAGAACCAGTCGTTGTGCATCGCGCGGAACATCCGCGGCCGGTAAACCTTCGCCGCTACCAGTTCCATCCCCGTCGCCCAATGCGCCCGGCAGCAGTAAACCGTCGCCTCCTTCCCGCCCTTGACCTTGAAGAGAATGTCCGTGAACCACTGCTCCACCCAGAATCCGCCCAGCGACTCCCGCAGATACTCAAGTTCCCGATCGCTAGGCGTATAGGTGAGCGAAGCGAGATCGCTTTCGTTTTCTTCGAATGACATTGTGCGTTCCATGCTGCGGGTCTCGCCCGCGTGAGATATCCAATCGATCGCATCCGACACGTAGAGTTGAAGCCGTCATGGATACACGCTCCTTTCATTGCAGATTGCTTGCGCGCCAGGCGCACACCATGATCAGTTGAGCTTCGCCCACGCAAGTGCGCAGCCGCGTACACAGCTACGTAAGCAACGCCGCCGCCTCGCGCCTCGCTGATCAGACGTTCACGAACTTGTGAAGGGAATCACCCGACGAACCGCGGGAGGCGGAACATCGAAATCCTCGACTGTGACATGATGCACTCCTTTCGAGCCAAAGAACTGAAACTCCCCCCAGCGTACGCTCCTCACCCCTGCAGTCAATCCCGCACTCTTCTTGCTTCATCGCCGGGTATAGCGCGCCAGCTTGGTCCATTTGGCATAATGGCGGGATCAAGGAGGATCGATGGACCTTTCCAAACTGAGCGAACGCGAGCGGCTGGTGGCGGAACAGGCGGTGCTGACCCTCCGCGAGTTGGACCGGGCGGGGGATGAGGCACAGTGGGGCCACGGCCTGGAGCGCTGGAAGCGGTGATCCACGACAAGGGGCTGGAGCACTTGCGGCAGATGATGACGCTGGCAGCCCACGCCCGGCCGGAGGCGCAAAAAAAAGGGCGAGTCGCTTAAGCTGCACCTGTGGCGGCAGGAGCAAGTTCAAACTGCAGAGCCCGCGCACGGTCCTGTGCACTGTGGGGCACATTACGGTGTCGCGGCGTTACTTCGCTTGCGGCTGCGGGGGCAAAGCGGTGCCGTGGGATCGCTGGGCGGGGGTGGACAAGCGCAGCCTCTCGCCGGGTGCGCGGCGGATGCTGACGCTGGCGGGAACGAGCTGGCCGTTCGATCGTGCCGCGGCGTATCTGAAGGAGTTCTGTCATATCCAGACCAGCGATGACACGATCGAGCGGGTGTGCCAGGAGCACGGCCAGGAGGCGCGGCATTGGATGGAGCAGTCGGCAGAGCCGGTGCAGGCGTTTACCAGGGCCAAGGGATGTGCGGAGTTCAGCAGCGACGGGGTCAAGATCAACACCGTCGATGGCTGGCGGGAGATGCGGATCAGCGTGCTGGCCAAACGCGAAGCGGCCTTGCCGGTTGCGCCGGCGCAGTGGGACCAGCGGGTGCTCAATGAGCCGACGGTGCGTCTGGCCAGTTGCGCCATCGCCGACGCCAATCACGTAGGAGCAGGCTGGAAACGGCTGAGCAAGCGGATGGGATTGCAGCAGTCGGAGCAACTGAGCGTGATCGCCGACGGCGCCAAATGGATCTGGGAGCAGGCGGCCAAACGTCTCAGCCCCAAGGCCCGCTGGTGCGTGGACGTTTATCACGTCAGTCAGCACCTGCACGAGTGCGGCAAAACGCTGCTGGGCGAGGGTGCGCGGGCACGACAATGGGCCGATGAGCACCTGATGACGGCGCTGGAACACAACGGCCCGGCCTTGATCGAACGCTTGCAGCGCGAACGGGCGGAGTGCCAGGAGTCGAAGTTGCCGGCGCTTGACCGGCTGCTGGGCTATCTGCAGGACAATCGCGACAGCCTGTGGTATCGCGATCGCCTTGAGCAGGGCTTGCCCATCGGCAGCGGGTTGATCGAGGGAGCCGCCAAGAACATGATCGGGGCCCGACTCAAGGCCAATAGCGCCCGCTGGCGAGTCCGCCGCGCCGAAAGGATTGGGGCTTTGCGTTGTCTGGACCGCAGCGGCCTGTGGGAGTCGTACTGGACTTCAAGAGCCGCGTAGGGGGCCAAGATCGGGAACTACACCCTCATCGCCACGCCCCCTTCACGCTTTCAACTGAATAGTCCAACAAGCACACAAGGTGACGTTCAGAATTTTCGCCACGCGGGTGCTGCTGAAGGACTGGCCGGAGGAGTACAACCAGGAGCGTCCGCACAATGCGTTGGGGTACACGTCGTCAAAGGCATTCGCGGCGGCCTGTGCCGGCACGAGTCGTACAGTGCCCCGCTCCCCTCGCAGGGCCAGCACGACGAAGAAAAAGACTTTGGAGCTGTTGCACTTTAACTGGTGCAGGAAATGGGGATAGCTCAGCAATCCTGCCTCGCCTGACCTCCGCGAAGACAAAAACGGACATGCAACAGACTTCCGGCCGCGCCCCTCACACCGCGGCCAACTGCTTCTGCCCCTGCGCTTCGCGGAGATGCGCCAGCGCGTACACCGCCGCCTCGCGCTGGCACGTACCGATGACCGTGCCGTGGCGCTCGTCGGTGGCTTGCGATTCCTCCAGTGGCTCGCCCGCGGTCGCCCATGTGGCGCGGTAGCAGTTGAAGACCAGGTTGTGCTTGATGGACAGTTCCAGCCCGGCGCGGGCAAACTCGCGCTGGACCGCCAGCACGCTGGGAAACTGCCTGCCGTCTGTCAGGCGATCCAGATCGCTATCCCCCACGGGTTTCCAGCCGGTCTCATAAAGTCGCTCGACGGCATATTCCAGGTTCATCGGGTTCCTCCATCCATTCCTCGGGAAAACGACGGGTTGTGCGGCCGCAGCGCAGAGGGGCAATGTACCGATCCCGCGGTCCAGATGTCACGGATAATTGTCGGCATTTGCCAGATAGTGAGCGACCATTTTTTCTGGCATCGGTTCATGCGGCTCGTTGCTGGGTCCAATAGCGGCTCCAGAGGTTGGAGTTGTACACGCTGCCAAGAGACATGATGGCCTGGGCATTGTCCTTGTCCCAGCGCATGCCTCGGCCTTTGAGGCGGATGGTCAAGGTTCCACAGAACGATTCGGTCGGACCACTGCCGCAGTCATAGCCGGCAGCGCGATAGCTGGGATAGTCGGTCATGTCCAGGCGTTTGCTCAGGTACTGCCGCAGGTCGGCAAGGGCCTGGTGCCTGGGGCCTTTGGGGTGACGCCTCAGGTAGTTGCCCAGGCGATCGAGCATGACCAGTGAGCCCTGATTCCAGACATAACCCATCATCTGCTCCTGCCAGGCTCGCGCCTGGTCGGTTCCCTCGCCGTAGAGCGTCTGCGTGGCGAGGGTCACATGCTCACGCAAGTGGTAGTAGTCCAGGATGTTCAGGTCGAGCATCGGCAGGCGGGTGCGGTACTGGCGGGCGATCCATTCGGCCCCGTCGCTGACCGAGTATTTGTGCCGGGCCTGGGCCAGGTTGATCTTGCCCGCTTCCCGACGCATCAACCGCCCCAATTGATCATGATCGCCGCTGGTGCCGATGGCGTACTTGTGCGACTTGTCCGGTTCGTAGAACGAGGCGATCTTGAACTCCTTGTACGGCCCATCGCTGCCGCGGCGTGGCCGGCCCACTGGGGCGGTGCTGGGACGGCCTTGACGCTGGCGTTTCTCCGTCTCGGTCGAGCGGTGTTTTTGCTTCTGCTCCTGCGTGACCATCGGGACCATCACCCCGTCGGCCCCGCTGATGACGGTTTGCCGTGTGCAATCCGCCGCCGTCCAGCCGGGGCGTTGAGGGCCAGTGTCTGCTGTGCCCGCCGACCTTCACGCTCGACCAGTTCACGCAAAGCCGATGAACTCAAAGCGATCTGCCCCAGCCGGGCAAGGTTCTCCGCAGCCGGAACAAAAGCATGATCCAGGCTCAGGCGGCAGGCCATCTCCCGCACGCCGGCGCTGTAGCCGGCGTCGGCGATTCCCAGCCACTGATCCAGCGGCGTCAAGCTGCCGGTCTGCTCATTCCAGTAGACACGGCCGCGAATCTGGACCACTCCGTTGACCGTCTGGTGAGAGACCTTCTGCGGCCCCTTGTTCTTCCACTTCAACTGCGGGTGGGTCTGATGAGGGGGAAAAAGCCTCCTGCGTGTTCTGCAGGAGGTCCAGCATCCGCTGATAAGCTTTCTCTCGGAAGACCGCGTGGGCATCACGCACACGCTCCTCGGTGTCGGCGATGATCCGCCCGGCCCGCGCCTGGTTCATCGCCAAAGCCATCTCCCGGCCCAACCGCTTCAGTTCCACCTGCAAGTGGGCCTCGATCTGCTCCGCAGTTATCCGCTGATTTGCCATGAGCTATTTCTCCGCTGCGCCATTGCCGTATCTCATTGTAAATCAAGCACTAACAGCGCGACAGAGAAAAAGGTCGCTCACAGACGCAAGAGCGGACAGCGCCACACAGCAAATTGTTTTGACTATTGCCGTAACTCCCCCCAACGTATGCACTAATGGCAGAAGCAACAAAACCCCTGGCCCTCGTCACCGGCGGCGCCCAACGCGTCGGCAAAGCCATCGTTGAGAAGCTCTCGCAAAGCGGCTTCGACATCGCGTTCACCTTTCATCACAGCGGCATGGCAGCCCAGGAGCTTCGCCGCACTCTTGAATCGAACCACTGCCGCGCCATCGCCATCCAGGCCGATCTCGCCACCGTCGGCCGCGCCGTCGATCGCATCGGCCGCGAAATTGAAAAGCAGTTCAGCCGCCTCGACGTCCTGGTCAACAGTGCGTCGATCTATCAGCCCACCCCCCTCGATCAGCCGCTTGGCGACGTGGATGCCCAGATGTTCGCCCTCCACTACTATGCTCCACTGGAACTCTGCCGGCGCTTCGCCCCTGTCTTGCGTGCCAGTCGCGGTCACGTCATCAACATGGTCGATCTCCTCGCCGAGCGCCCCTGGCCGCAATACCTGAGCTACTGCGCCAGCAAAGCCGCCCTGGCTAACCTCACGCTTGCACTCGCTCGCGAGCTTGCTCCCGACGTGACCGTCAACGGCATCACCCCCGGCATCGTCGCCTGGCAGGAGAGCTACCCCGAAGCGCAGCGAGTGGAATACCTCAAGCGCGTCCCCCTCGCCCGTCCCGGTACGCCACAGGACGTCGCCAACCTCGTCCACTTCCTCGCCACCGCCGGCCAGTACATCACCGGCCAGATCATCCACCTCGACGGCGGTCGCTCCATCACCTGACTTCGCTTTCGCGCCACCTCCTCTGCATTTCTTACCGGCCCGGCAACCTTCGCGCACCGCTGTCGTTCTACAATGATCGAGCCAGCGGCAACCCCACGTGTCTTGACACCCTTGCATGGCGATTTGATACTGCCGCATCGGGCAAAGACGGCTTCTTTTTCCGGAGATGTTGTGCTGAAAAAGCTCCTGGCGGGACTCAGTGTCGGTTTGGTTCTCAATTCCCCGCTCGCCGAGCTGGGCCGCCGCCGCCAGCGCAACCCAGCCGACCACAGCCCCATCCTTCATTCCCCCGGACGAGGTCATCGCCCGCGTCAACGGCTCTCCCATTACCATGGCCGAGCTGCAAACACCGCTCGTCCAGGGTTACGGCCTCAACATCCTGCTCAGGCTGGTCCAACTCGAAATCGCCAAGCAATTCGCGGCCGAGAAGCACGTCACCATCACCCACCAGGACATCCAGACCGAGCGCAGCAATACTATCGAGAAGATGTTCGAGGACTCCAACACCAAGCTCCAGGATCGCATCGACAATGCCAAAGCAGCCCACGACGACGCCGAAGCCGCGCGCCTGACCCAGGAGATGGAGGACGACAACGAGCGCGCGTTCCACCAGTTCCTCGATCAGCAGCACCAGACAGAAGCCGACTTCGACCTCGTCTGCGAAACCAACGCCTACCTGCGAAAAGTCGCCCAGCCGATGGTCACCGGAAAGCTCACCGACGCCCAGCTCCGGGAGGCCTTCGCCGCCATGTACGGCGAAACCATCCAGTGCCGCCACATCCAGTGCGCCACCCTTCAGGAAATCCAGGAAGCCAAGCGCCGCCTCGCAGATGGCGAGCCCTTCGCCAAGGTCGCCCGCGAGCTCAGCCGCAACGAGGCCACCCGCGTCAATGGCGGCGAACTCCCCCCCTTCAGCCGTGACATGCCCGGCCTTCCCCAGGCCTTCAAGGATGCCGCCTTCGCCCTCAAGCCCGGCGAAGTCTCTGACATCGTCCAGGCGGATGGATCATTCCACCTCATCCTGCTCGAAAAGCGCAATCCCCCCAAGGCCGTCAAATTCGAAGACGTCAAGGAGAGTATCCGCAAGGAGCTCCACTCCCGCGCCATCGAGGTCACCATCCGCCAGCTTCGCAAGCAGATCCAGGACCATGCGCTTGCCGTCCTCACCGTTGAGGATCCAATCCTCAAAAAGCAGCTCGATGCGCGTGTCAAACAGCGACAGGCCGAGCAGAAGAGCCGTGAGGACGTCCGCCGCGAAATTGACCGCTCCCACCGCGATCGGACCGACTCCGATCGCCCCGCCCTGCCTCCTCCCGGCGGCTCGGTCACTTCCCCCGCTACCGCGCCCTGATCGCCGCTGCCAGCACGCATTTCGACTTCGCCGCCAACCGGCCTATACTTTACGTTTTACAACATGCGCCGTAGGTTTTTCCCATATGCCGCACCAGCCGTTCAAGATCGATACATCGCCCCGCATCGAGCGCCTTCCGCCCTACCTTTTCGGGCGGATCAACAAGATGAAGTACGAGAAGCGCGTCGCGGGCGTGGACATCATTGACCTGGGCATGGGCAACCCCACCGATCCCACGCCCGAATGTGTCGTCAATAAGCTCGCCGAGGCCGCCAAGGACCCGCGCAACCATCGCTACTGCGTCTCCAACGGCATCGCCGGCTTGCGCCGCGAGGTCGCCAAGAAATACAAGCACAAGTACGGCGTCGATCTCGACCCGGATACCGAGGTCATCGCCACCATCGGCTCCAAGGAGGGCTTCAGCCACCTCTGCCTGGCCATGCTCGGCCCCGGCGACACCGCCGTCGTCGGCGACCCCGCCTTCCCCATCCACGTTTACGCCCTCGCCATGGCCGGCGCCAACGTCATCCGCGTGCCCCTGGGCAACGACCAGGCGTTCCTCGATCGCATCGAGAACGTCATCGCGGGTCTCTACCCACCACCCAAGCTGCTGATCCTCAACTACCCGCACAACCCCACCAGCCTGACGGTTGAGGCGAGCTTCTGGGACCGCGCCATTGACCTGTGCCGGCGCCAAGGCGTCATGATCATCTCCGACTTCGCCTACGGCGAGATCAACTTCGACGGCTACAAAGCCCCCAGCTTTCTCGCCGCCACGGGTTCAACGGAAATCGGCGTCGAGTTCACCACCATGTCCAAGAGCTACAACATGGCTGGCTGGCGCAGTCGGCTTCTGCGCCGGCAATGCCGAGATGATCAAGGCGCTTGCCACCATCAAAGGTTACTACGACTACGGCAACTTCGCCCCCGTCCAGATCGCCTCCATCATTGCCATGCGCCAGTGTAAGCAGACGCCCGAGGAGCAGTCCGCAATCTACCAGCACCGCCGCGATGAAGTCTGCCACGGCCTCGACAGGCTCGGCTGGACCTACGAAAAGCCCCTCGGCTCCATGTTCGTCTGGGCGAAAATCAATCCCTCCCACTTCAGGTCCGGCGAAGGCACCATCGATTTCTGCCTCCGCATGATGGATGAAGCCGAAGTCGCCTTCGCCCCCGGCCGGGCCTTCGGGGAAAACGGCGAAGGTTACGTCCGCATCGCCCTGGTCGAAAACGAACACCGCCTCCGCCAGGCCATGCGCAACCTCGACCGCGCCCTCAACTACCACAAGCCCAAACCCAAGCGCACGTGCCGCGCGGGCGTGACCATCGCCCCGGTTCCTGCTTTGTCTCTACCACGGGCATTTGCGCCGACCACTTTTTCAATTGCGCGTAAATGGCCGGAAACTGCTGTGGATCATTGCTGCATCCCGTCACGGTCTTCTCGCCGTATCGAATCACAATCTCGGCATCGTCTGGGACGCCCGGATAGGGCTTATCGGAAAGCGCATCCCAACCCGAAAACAGATCAGCGAGCTGGCGCATCTGCTCGGGCGTGAGCCGCCCGCGGCGAATTTCGTGCTGCTCGTATTTGGGACTCACGTCATTACCGCCGTAACTCTTGTTGTTTATCTCGTGGCTCGTGAGTAGGCCATCAGGCGTAACTGTGATGTGGACATCCAGTCGGGCGAGATAAATGCCGCAGTGGAGATCTATCGATTTCAGCCGGATTCCCGACGCGGTTGGGGAAACCATCGGCTTATCTGACGTGGTCTGACGCGACCTTCCACAACCAAACGCAATCAAGACTGCTGCCGCGACAGACACCAAGAATTTCATAACCTGTTTGACGCCCTGCGATGTGAATAGTTCCTGAGTTGGCAAGATCGAAACGCCGCCGGCATCGCCGCAACGTCCCCGTCACCAACCTACGCACCAATCTGATATACTCCCGCAGGTCGATCGTTTCCGAAGGGCAGGACCATGACCGATGTCCTCACCGACCCTTTCCCGCCCCAGCGGCCCCTAAAGCGCCACGCCCAGCTCGAAACCGACTGCTTCTGCGAGCACTGCGGTTATAACCTCCACGGCCAGTCCGTCACCCGCGACCCGCACTGGGCATCCTCATCTGCCGCTGCCCCGAATGCGGCCGCTTTCATGCCGCGGCACACAGAACCTCCGCCGCAACCCTCTGGCTCAGCCGCCTCGCCGCGATGGCCCTGCTCCTCTGGGTCTTGATCATCCTCGCAACCGTCACCCTCATCCTCTTCGGATTCGGCGGCATCCAGTGGGCCCATGTCGATCTCTTCACCTACAATCGCCTCGTCGATGCCAACGGGCGCGAGTTGGTCTATCAACAGATTCCCAACGCCGCACCCGGTGCGAGCCCCTGGCTTCCCGTCTACCTCGGCACCACCCAACCCGCGACCACACCAGTCCACTATGTCCGTCTCCTGACGCCGCCGACCCAGCCCGCGACCTTCTACCACCCCGGCCGGTTCGAACTGGCGATTCTCAGTTCCCTGTCCGCAGCGCTTGGCCTGCTGACCGGGATCCTGCTTGTCGTGCTCTTCTGGCATTGGAACAAAAAGCGCTACTTCCTGGTCCTGCTTCTCCCCTTCGCCGCCGCAGCGTGGGATCTCCTGGTCATGTGCCGCTTCGAGGACAATGCCTACGAATACATCCGCCTCTGGGCCACCGAGCGCGTGCTCTACCACGCCGCCATCCAGACCGCATTCATTCTCCTGGGAATCCTGATCGGCCGCCCCCTGGCCCGCCTGCTTCTTCGCATGTTCATCCCGCCAAAACCGCGCCAGCACCTGGCATTCCTCTGGCAGCACCGACGGCAAAACCCCTCCACCCGCAACCCCCGCATGACCTCCACCATCGATCCCCTCTTCGTCCTCTCCAACCACCTCGAAGCGGTCCTCTGGTCTTCGATTGGCATCATCTTCCTCTTCTACGCGTTGCGTACGCAAGGCATCGCCCGCCGCGAATGCCTCATAGCCGCCGTCACGTTTGTCCTCTTCGGAATCTCCGATTTGGTCGAAGCCCGCACCGGCGCTCGGTGGCGCCCCTTCTGGCTGCTGCTCTGGAAGGGCCTCTGCCTGCTCGTATTGGCGATTCTGCTGATGCGCTATTCGATGCGCCGCCGCGCCCGCTGAGGTCCGCTATTGCTGCATCGGGCTGTTGCCTCCCCCGAGGGGAGGCGATCACGCTGATCGCCGCATACCCGTTTTTTCCGCACAACCCTCAGATTCGGCAAAGCCGCGCGGCGACTTAGAAACCATCTCAAGTCTCTGACGTATGTTAACTGGCGATAACGAAAGGAGCCACGGATGGCGCAAAGAAGAAGGGGGCGGAGCCGCTGCCGACGATCTGGCGGGTGGACGATGCGTTGTGGGCAGAGGCCCGGCAGGTGCTGGCGAAGTACGACCCGCCGGCGAAGTTCGGCCCCGACCGCATCGACCAACGCAAGGCCCTGGATGGCGTGATCTACCGCATGCGCAGTGGCGTGCAGTGGAACCAGGTCCCCAAGGAGTTCGGCGACGACTCCAGCATCCACCGCACGTTCCAACGCTGGGTGAAGCGTGGCGTGATCGGACGCCTGTGGGCGCTGCTGGTCAAGGGCTGCGAGGAACTGGCCGGCGTCAACTGGAAGTGGCAGAGCTTCGACTGTGCCCTGGGCAAGGCCCGGCACGGGGGGATCAAGTCGGAGCAAACCCAACCGACCGGGCGAAGAACGGCACGAAGCGTGGCGTGCTGACCGAGGCCGACGGCGGTCCGGTGGCCGTGGTCGTGAAGGGAGCCAACATACACGACTCATTGCTGCTGCAGGATGCGTTGGAGGCCGTGATCGTCGAGCCGCCGGACCCGCGTCAGCAGGAGCAGAACCTTTGTTTGGACAAGGCGTTCAGTGGCGCACCTTCGGACGCGACCGCCCGCGTCTTCGGCTACGAGCCGCACTGTCGGCAGATCGGCGAGGAGAAGAAAGATGCTCAGGGTTGCAAGCGACACAAGGCCCGACGCTGGGTGGTGGAGCGGACGATCAGCTGGCTGAACCGCTGCCGCGGGATCATCATCCGTTACGAGAGGAAGGCGGAGAACTACCTGGCCGTCGTGCAACTCGCTTGTGCTTTGCTCTGGTACCGCAGGCTACACCGGCTCACGACTTGAGATGGTTTCTTAACCTGGCTTGAGCGCAGCGAACTTTTTTGCCGCATCCCCGGACCACGTGCCCATCACCCGGCGCCGATAACCCGATTTCAAACAACCTACCAACGCCGTTCCAAGAAAAGCACCGCTGGCCGCCGAGCCAACGCCACCGGCCGCCGAATCGGACGGCGGCGGAATCGGTTACCGGTCATCGGATGTCCAATCCGGTGCCACGGATGTCGCATCCGGTGCCACGGATACGGCATCCGGTGCCACTGATGTTGAATCTGGTGCCCCGGATCTGAAATCCGGTCCCCCGATCTCCCCCTGGAAACTCCCTCCCCTCAAAACTCTCCTGTGGTTTTTCCCTGGAATAACCTCGACGGAACCGCGCCGGCGCGGATCATGTGGACGTTTCCTTTGGAGTTCCAAACAATGGCATCCGAAACTGAATATGCCAACACTGACTTCGATCTCAAATCAGCGTGCGCCTTTCGACACGCTCCAGCGCAGAACTCGATAAGTCATGCTGTGTTCTGCATTATACTCGCGGCAATGAAGGCCATTGGCACGCGACCGTTGAGCCCTCACACGAAGATGAGAATTGCAATCGCAGCGCGGAACTTGACATCGCGGCGATTATCGAAACGGTCAATGCGCTGTCTCCTGCTGCAAGGGCAGAACTCCAGGCATGCTACCTGCCCGAGTTCAATATTGGCTTTCATTGCTGGGATACCTGGGCGTATGTCCACAAGTTGCCTAAAGCAATTGTTCGTGCGATTTCCGACGCCGACTGCTCGATCGCAGTAACCCTATACCCGATGCGAAATCCAGATGGCACGCCCAAAGAATGATCGCCCGGCGCGGCAAATTCTAAGGGAGCGGGAACATTTTAAAGGAACAGGATTCGTTCCGGGGCGCCCGTGAAGATGTAGGAAGCAGCAGGGCTTCTCCAGCCACTGCGGTAAGCTGTGTTTTTCCGACGCAGCAAGCCCACAACGAAAGGAGAAGCCCATGCGCACGGAGTATTTTATCACCATGGACACCCATTGCCGAAGCACCGATGTCTGCATCAAGACCGGGGGCGGGAAGCTGCTCAGACGAGATCACCTCCCCACCGGGATCCCCCAGTCTGCGTGAGTTGATCGAGACGGTTCGACGTCCACGCCGTCTGGCCTTTGAAGAAGGAGCAATGGCCGGCTGGCTCTATCGCAATCTCAAGCCGTGCGTTGACGAGTTGATTGTGTGCGACCCACGCCGCAACGCTCATGTGGCCAAGGATGGAGACAAGGATGATCCCATCGATGCCGAGAAGCTCAACGACCTTTACCGCGGCGGGTTCCTCAGGCCGGTGCATCAACTGGAAAGTCTCGAAAGGACAGCAGTCAAACAAATCATTGGCATGTACCACGACAGCGTGACCAGGCGTGTCTCGGAAAGCGTAATTGAATAGCGCCGTCCCCGCTTCTTCAAGTGAGCATCGGCGGGTTCTGATGGGTGAGCTTTCTCCACAGCCAGTCGATCGCGTCGCGTTTGCTGAGCTTCAGGCTTCGCAACACGCTCATCAGGATCGCCTGCACGTTCGCTCCGCGGCGGGTGCGGCTGCCGCCCCATACCTTGCGGTTGACCACCGCGTACCGCATGGCGTGCTCGCCTCGCCAATTGGTGGCATCGATGCCGGTGTCTCGCAGGTAGGTGAACAACTGCCCGGCGTGGCGATAGAGGAATGCCGCCAGGCGTTCGTTGGCACGGTTGTGTTTACGAGCTTTGCACCTGTCGCCGATCAGCCCTGTGAGCTTGGTGGCATGAATCCGGGTCGACCGCAGGCTCCGCTCGTTGGCGTCGCGTTGGTCGCGGAGCAGCAGGCCGCGTTTGAGGATCGATTTGATCGTTGCCGGGAAGCGGGCGGCGCCGGGCGTGGCGGCCTCGATCATCTCGTCGCACCGCCGCAGCAGGTGGTTGTTGCATTGCTGATGTTTCGCCCGCGAGTAACGGTCGTAAGGACGCCACCCGTCGTGAACGAGCGTTCCGGAAAAGTCCTCGCCGATCAACTGGTCGGTGGCGTCGGCGCCGCGTGCGGAGTCGATGAGATAGGCGCACAGGTTGGGCGTGGCGGCGGCATGGAGCCAGGCTCCCAACCCGCCGATCCGCCAGCCGGTCTCGTCGCAGGTGACATGCTCGGCGACACGCATGGCATCGAGGATCGACTGGTAATCGGTTTGGCAGCGGCGGCCGATGGACTGGATCGCGTGGCAGACGCCGCCGGGCGTGACGTCCAGTTTCCAGAGCGTGCCGAACAGGTTGGCGATCTTTCCCATACTCAGACCCAGCGTCTTGTTCATGAAGACCATTGCGCCCTGCGCGAGCGGACCGACCTGCGAGTGCAGCAGCCGGTGGCGGTCGAGGTCTGCAGCGGGTGGGTCCCGCGCCGGCGTTTTCCGCAGCAGGCGCATCGTGCGACGGGAATCACAAAGCGGCGTACGACGGTGCGAATTTCGATATCGCGTTGGACCTGTTGGTCGATCGATTCGATGGCCGTCGAGCGGTCGCCGCAGTGCGGGCACGTCTCCGGCGGCGGCACGTCGATCACCTGGTCCGCCGACGAAGGCTCGGGCATGGCGCGAAAGACCGGCGACGTGCCGTAACCGTCCCCGCTCTTGCGGCCAGGCTTCTTGGGATCGGGCTTGGGCAGGCCTTTAGAAAACGGGGCCGCTTGGCGCTTGCCGCCACGATGACGACGGTTGATGAGATCTTCGAGTTCCGCGATGCGTTTGAGTGCCGCCGCCAGTTGTTTTTCCAGCTCGGCGATCCGCGCGTCTCGCGGGTCAGAGCAGTCGGGAGGCTTGGTCGAGTCATCCATGACCGGCGCGGTATATCACAAAAAACGCCAGGGCGCGAATTTTTCGGCGCTATTCAATTACCGGAAAGCAACTACCTGCTGGCCCTGGGGCGCCGCTGGGGCGTGATGCTCAGCGCCGCCAAGCTGCTCGAGGGCGGCGAGCAATGGCTCCAGGAGCGACTGGAGCAAGCGAAGGTTCCCGCCTCGATCGTGTCGATCGCCGAGGCGTTGCGTCAGCGTTACGCCCGCGCCGTCGAGCAGGAAGAATCGCTGTATCAACAGGTATGCCGAGTGGCGCGTCAGGACAAGATGATGAGCCGCCTCACCGAGTTGCCAGGATATGGACCGATTCGCGCCGCCACCTTGATCAGCCACCTGGACACCCCCTGGCGTTTCAAGAGCAAATCGGCCCTCTGGAAGTACGTCGGGATCGGACTCAGGCGGGCCAAGAGTGGCGAAGGCGTGTCGATCATCTGTGTCGAGCAGGCCTGCAATCACCTGCTGCGTAATGTGGTGATCGGCGCCGCACAGCATGCGATTGATCAGAAGCAGAACGTGTTTGCCCAGCGATACGCCCACTGGATCCGAGCGGGTCTGTCGCCGCGCAATGCCCGCCGCAACGTCGCCCGCGATCAGGTGACGGCGGTCTGGGGCATGTGGAAAAGCGACAAGGCCTTCGACGCCGGGTTGCTCCACAACCCTTCATGACCACGAAGGAGGCGATCGGCTGTTGAATCAAACAACGCTGCCAACCTGGGTTCGGCGCTGGAGTGCCAGCGTGAGGCACTGCCGCCCCCGAGGAGCGGCCCACTCCGTGAATGAACCCCGCCGAATGTGTGCTACGCCCCGACAGATCCTCATGAACCCCGCAAGGGAGTTCCGGATAGGTGTTTGAACGACGCCGCCCTGATGCGCGCGATCTCCAGACGCTGAGGACAAATGCAGCCGACCCTGACAGGGATTCGACCCCGACGCCGACCACGTGCTTGAAGGATGATGGCAGCGACACGGCACACCGAAGCCTGTGCCACCACCCCTGCGCCCCGCGAAGCGAAGCAAAAAAGAAAAAATGAGGCGCAGCCGGAGATTCTCTGTTGACTTCCTGCTTCCTATAGGTGTCTCCGCGCCTCCGCAGTGAGAGAGATTCGCGGCTACGCGCGGGGGGGGCGAGCCTGGACGGCGTAGGAACGCTGCGCTACGGCACGGCCCGATGGCCTTCGTGGTGAAAGAGATTCGCGGCTGAATTCGGCTACTGCCCATATGGCTCTTCCGAGAGTTGCCACTCCTTCTCGTTCACCGGCGAGAGGGTAAAATCCTTGTCCGTCAGCCCGGTGTTCACCTTGATGTTCGAAAGATCCCACGTGCGCACCTCCGGTCCATCGGTCGTCTGAATCTTCACCGGCATCTCGCTGGCCGTATCGATCCAGAAATCGACCGAATCAAACTTGTGCTCGTACTTGGTGCCGGGCTTGGGGGTCAGTTGGAGATCAACCGTATTGGCCGGACCTGCCTTGGCCGGCTCGATCTTCCTCACCTCGAACAGCCGATGCACATCCGCCTTGTCCTGCCCCAGCGGAAGCGGCAGCGGCCCCTGGCCAAGCTTGAGCAGATTGATTTTTTCGCCCGGCCGCACCACCTGCCGGCGAACGTTGGTCTTCCGCCCGTAGTCCCGGTCCGTCAGCCAGCCGTTGGCATAGACATACTCCAGCTTCTCCTCGAACGTCTTGCCGCGCACGGTCTTCTTGTCCAGCGTCAGCCGCATTCGCGCATCGTTCCCCGGCAGCTTCTGGAACCAGACCTTCCCGGTCCGCATGATCGAATTCCCCACCGCCTCGTCATCCTCCTGGAGCCGAACATCCGCCGTGAAGTCGTTCAGCGTCTTCCCGCGCATCGAGGGCATCCAGCACCTCGTCCACGGATGAGCTCTGCGAAATCCCGGGCTCCGCATCGCCCGCGTGCGCTGCGGGCACAGCCCAGAACGCCAGCAAACCAATCGCCCCCAGAACGGAGAGAAACCGCTTCATCATTTCCTTTCAACCATCCCGTGCTTCAAGTGCGCTATCAGACACATTCCCCTGCCTCACGTCAGCCCCCTTTTGGCATTGCTTCAGCATCTTCAGCAATTCAGGCAAATCCCCCACCGTCCGCCACGGCTCTGCACGAAACGCCCGTGCTTGCCCATGGCTGAGCCACACGGTGCGAATTCCCGCCGCCAGGCCCGACACCACATCGTGGCTGCTGTCGCCGATCATCCACGCGTCATCGTGTTCGACCGCCAGCCGTTGGCATGCTCGAATCAGCGGCTCCGCATCCGGTTTGAACCGCCCATCCTCGCGCGTGATCAGCACATCGAACGCCAGCCCATGCCGCTTCATCACCACCTGCGCGCTCGCCCGGCTGTTGCGCGTAATCAAGGCCGTGCTGATTCGGTGCTCGTGAGCCCACGCCAGAAGTGCCCGACACCCGGGATTCAGCGCCGATCCATTCGCCGCCGCTTCCTCATGCTTCAGCAGAATTTCCTCCGCGGCCGCTCGCGCCTCCGGCGCCATCTCCGCCAGCGTCTCCAGGATCGCACGTTCCCCGATCCCCATCTCCGCCTTGATGCGCGGGAAATCCAGCATCGGCTCCGTGATCGTCCCATCCATGTCCAGCAGCAGCGCGCGCGGCGGCGGAATCAGCGCAGACGGATTTGATGACAATCCCGAATCCATCGAACGCATTGTAGTCCTCCAGAAGCGTTCTCTCATCTCGCGTATGTTTTCGCTCGGCTTGACACTTGCTTCCGGCCCCCCGGATAATCGCCTGACTCAACATGGCGGTTCCGCTGATCCCCATCTTCGAGGCGACCGATTACGACGCAGAAATTGCCCGCGCCGTCGAACAGCTCTCATCCGGCGGCGTCGTCGTTCTGCCCACCGAAACCGTATACGGCGCCGCTGCCCTTCTCACGCAGGATGCCGCGATCGAACGCCTCAGGTCGATTCGCGATTCCGCCGAACAAAAACCCTTTACCATCCACATCGCCCATCGCGACGACGCCAAGAAATACATCGACGACCCCTCCCCCTTCGCCCAGCGCCTCATGCGCAAGCTCTGGCCCGGCCCGGTCGGATTGGTCTTCGACGTTTCCGCCGAGCGCGAAAGCGAAGTTGCATCCGCTCTAAACCTCCCGCAGACGCGGATCTACGACAACGGTTCGATCACCCTTCGCTGCCCCGACCATATCGTCGCCACGGATGTGCTCAGCCGCGTCGATGGCCCTGTGGCTCTGACCGTGGCCGGTTCCTCGACTCAATCTCCCGCATCGAAGCTCGCCGAAGAATTGGATTCCAAGGCCAACCTCATCCTCGACGCCGGCCCCACGCGCTATTCCAAGCCTTCCACTCTCCTCCGCGTCAAGCCAGACGGCTACGACATCGTGCGCGCCGGCGTTTATGACGAACGCATCGTCGAACGCCTCTTGCGCACGACGATTCTCTTCGTCTGCTCCGGAAACACCTGCCGATCCCCCATGGCCGAAGCGATCGCCAAGGAAGCCCTCGCTGAGCGCCTCGGCATCTCCGCGGACGATCTGGAAAAACGCGGCATTGTCGTCGTCTCCGCCGGCTCCTTTGCCATTCCCGGCGCCCGCGCCACCCCGCAGGCCGTCGAAGCCATCAAGGCCATGGGCGCCGATCTGACGCGCCACCGCTCGCGCCCGCTGACCGTCGAGCTCATTCACCAGGCCGATGTCATCTACACCATGAGTCGCGCCCACGCTGCCGCCGTCATCGCGCTGGTCCCCTCCGCCGCCGATAAGACCGTCACCCTCGATCCCGGTGGCGACATCGAAGACCCCATCGGGGGAGACCTCGCCCTCTACCAGGAGCTTGCGGGACAAATTCGCACATTAATTGAGAAGCGCCTGGAAGAAAAAGTCCCGCAACTTTTGTAGGATAGATGCCGCGGTGGAACCGTGCCATGCGCCGTTCGACCGGGATGGAGTTTAGCGATGCGTGTAGCCGTCGCCTGCGATCACCGCGGGTTCGAAGCCAAGAAACGTCTCTTGCCGGTGCTCGAACAGTGGGGCCACGATCTCGTGGATTTCGGCTGCACGAACACCACCGCCTGTGACTACCCCGACTACGCCATTCCCGCCGCCCGCTCCGTCGCCCGTGGCGAAAACGACATCGCCATCCTGATGGATGGTTCCGGCATCGGCATGTCCATCGCCGCCAACAAGGTCAAAGGCGTCCGCGCGGCCCTCGCCCACGACGAGTTTACCGCCCGCCGTGCCCGCGAGCACAATCACTGCAATGTCCTCTGCCTCGGCACCGACCTGCTCAGCGAGGAACAACTGCGCAACATCGTAGAGATCTTCATCCAAACCCCCTTCGGCGACGGCCGCCACCGCAAACGCGTCGAAAAGCTGATTCAGGTCGAACGCGAAGAGTAACCCCGCCGCCCCTTTCCACACCCGCCGCCCAGGCATTCCCTTAACGTCATTCCGCAATCCAGCTTCCACCACCGCCCCCGAGCCCCTCCCCCAGCCCACGCGCCCATTTGCCAATCGCGTCCTTGACGTTCAACTCGCACAAACCCCATATTCTCTTACCGCATGAACCTCTCGACCGCGCCCGCTCCTCCCGCGGCGGCGCCGACCCTGGCAATCTTCGCCCTCACCTATCTCGGCATCGCCGCCGGCCGCGTCCCCGGCCTTAAGCTCGATCGCACCGGCATCGCCCTGCTCGGCGCGATTGCCATCATGGTCTTCGGCGGCGTGCCCACCAGCAACGTCATCGGCTTCATCAACTGGCCCACCATCCTGCTGCTGTTCGGCTTCTTCGTCCTCTCGGCACCACTGCGCCTCTCCGGCTTTTTTGACAGGATCGCAAGCGGCATATCCATCCGCCTTGAAAGTCCCGCGCGCTTTCTGCTCTTGCTCATGCTGGTGACCGCAGGCCTGTCCGCCATTCTCAATCACGACATCGTCTGCTTCGTCTTCGCCCCGGTCGTCGCCACCGCGCTCGTCCGCCGGCAGGTCAATCCCGTCCCGTTCCTCGTCGCCCTGGCCATCGCCAGCAACATCGGGTCGGCCGCCACGCTGGTCGGCAATCCGCAGGCCATGATGATCGCACAACTCGCCCACCTCGGCTTCGGCCGCTACGTCCTCTGGTGCATCGCGCCGGTGGCGTTCGCCCTGGCCAGCGCGTACGCGATCATCTGGCTGCTCTCACGGCATCATCTCTCCTTCTCCGGAACAGAGCCCGGCGCCTCGACCTTCACCCCACGGCCATTCAACCGCCCCCACACCATCAAGGGCCTGGTCCTGCTCGTCCTGGTCATCGCATTCTTCTTCACGCGCTTGCCCAAGGAAATCATCGCCCTCACCGCTGCCGGCATTCACCTGGCCAGCCCCAAATTCCGCACGCGGGATCTCCTGGGCCTGGTAGACTGGCCCATCCTGATCCTCTTCATCGGCTTGTTCATCGTCACCGGCGCCTTCGAGTCCACCGGCTACGGCGACCGCGCCGCCCAGTGGCTCGCCCACAACGGCCTGAACCTCCGCTCATTGCCCGTCCTCGCCCTCACGACGGCCGCGCTCTCCAACCTGATCAGCAACGCCGCCGCCGTGATGCTGCTGGTGAAGCTGACCAGCGTGTCCCATCCCGCCGTCGCCTATGTCCTGGCCCTGGCCAACAGTTTTGGCGGAAGCCTGATCATTCTCGGCAGCGTCTCCAACATCATCGTCGTCCAACAGGCCCGCGAACTGGGAATCACCATCTCCTTCCGCGCTTCGCCCGCCTCGGCATCCCCGTAACCCTCGCCGCCCTCGGCGGCCTGCTTGTCTGGCTGGTCGTTGTCGCATAGACGCATACCCCCCCCAGCGCCCGAGTAATCCTTCGGTCCCCACCGCCGGCCCTGTGGCCGCCAAGCCACGTCGTTCACCACTGGTCTCACGGAGGATGGGCCGTGCCCCCTACCCATGGCGCAGCGCTCAAATCAAGCCGTCGAGAGCCAGAGCGTCTTATGCACTTTCCGCACCCCGCGATGGGCCGGAAAGGGCACGGCCACGGCCCTTCTCATCCAGGCAATCCGGCCCCGAGCCCGTCCGTGAAAACACGGAAACACAGGATGTTGTGCTCCTGTGTTGCGCCCGATTCCACTCCCGACTCACACCGTACTCTCACCGTTGTAGTACCGTACCCTCCCCACCCGGCCGCCGACCCCGTTTTTGCCCGATCTGACGACATGATGGTCCGGACATGACAATTTGTCGTAGCGGCAAAGCGGCCAAAGGTTACCCCCCAGAATGACCACCGCCGCATCCAGCGTCTTGCCATCCCCGACCGCCCCCTGCTCCCACACGTCAAAGAAACGCGAAACCAGGCTTCCCATCCGCCTCCGCCCGCCAGGCGTCCCCCCCGCCTCCAGCACCCCCGCAATCCCGTATCGAGCGTGTTATGCCCTTTCCGGCCCACCGAAGGCGGAACGGAATCGACCCATCTGCCTCGTCACAACCGCGCAAAGCGTCGTCAAGACCCAGCTCTCGAGGTTGCTCCTACGATCTAAGTCGATTCCGTCCCCTCGCGGGGCGTGGAAAGTTCGTAACACGCTCTAAAGGTGCAGCGTCCAAGACCGCGTCAGGCTCGCCGCGCCAGGCCGTGAAATCCTTCTTTCACGAGCCCAACCGCTTGACGACCGCCCGCAATCTGGCAACGGCTTGCGACAAACTACCACGAACCGTCCGCCAATTGGCACAGATATTCAAGGCGTCGCGTCAGCGAGCTCACCGTGCGCCATATTTTTCAAGCAAGTCCCTCGCTTGCTGCTCGTCGCCGCACTCCGTGAGCAGAATCATGCCTTGGACGCTTCCCAATTGTTCGGCGAGCACATCAAGCGTATCGGGCTCCCCAAATAATTGCGCGAGTTTCCCCCCATTCCTGATCTTGCGATAGACCTGGGGCCAATGCTTGAGATCGGGGTTGCCGGCGCCGGGAACCCATTGGATCCCCTTGAGCTCGGGGATCGACAGCAGCGAATCGAGATGTGGAAGCTGGCCTGTCCCGTCAAGATGATAGAACGAGTTGGTGATCCGCCTGCAGCTTGCGGCAAGCTCGGGTCTGACGAACTCCTCGAACATATCCGGGCCAATCATGTAAGAGAAATCACACTGGAGCATGTAATGCGGATCCTGGGAGTAGAAGCCTGACCAGGCGCTGTAGCCGGGATTGACGGGCTGGAGGATCGCATTGAGCTCGTCGAAGTAGCACCACCAGAACTCGTGGACTTCCCATGTCAGCCGCGTGACTTCATTGGGATGGTCATAGAGGTCGAGAAGCAGTTGGTCTCCCGGCCTGAATGCAGAGAGCACATCCAGCGTCCCGCCGAGGTCGGTCATTCCCACCTGCACCATGCCCTGCCAGCGGTCGATGCACGCGCGGTAGATGTCGATGATGCGACGCCCCCATACGTTGTCGGGATCATATTTGAAGTGGAGATCGGCGATCTCCTTTTCGACTGCCGGACCAAACCACACCGTGCCGCTATCCGGCGTTATGTGAAGGTCAGCGCCCAGGAACGCGGCCACGATCCCTGGCCCAAAATCAGGCCAAACCTGTGGTATGGCGCTGCCGAAGAACTTGCAGCACGAGAGCTGATAGTCCCAGTAATCCACGATCGCTTCGGGAGGGATCGAAAGATCGAATGGCGCCGTCACGCTGCTCAGTGGCAATACAGGCGGCGGTCTGCCCGGATCGCGACCGCGCACCAGGATGCTGATCAATGGTCGCTTCAGCTCTCCAGCCCACCACGCGTTGCTTTCGCGCCTCACGTGCTCCCATCGGGCCATGTCGAAATCGATGCTCACGACTGCTCCGAGTCTGCCGAACTGCCAGCACTATATTCGCTCATCGAGCAAACCAAGCCTGGCCATGCAGCCTGGCATCTGAGAAACTCCGGCGGGGACATTGAACATGAGAGGCCACGACGGGCAATCGATAAACCTTTCCCCAAATCGTCTCTGGGTCGGATGATTGAAGGCCGGACGTGCTGACCCAGATTGCGGGGGAGGCGCGGCGATCGGAGCGGGCAGGTTCCCGGCGAGTGCCCTTTTCTGCAGCCTGTTTGAGCTGGGGCGCGGCATCTGACCTATCCCCACTTTGCCGCGACGTGCAGCGAGAGGTCAAGTACGGCCGCGAGGGCTTGGGACGGGGAGGCCCTGAGCCGCTCACGCATCACCATCCCGATCAGGAACACACTGCAACGTTCCTTGCTGCTGGAGCACCACGCCGAGGGCTTGTGCCGCGTCTGGGCGATCAGGCCCAGGCCGACCAGCAGCAGGTACGCGATGGCCAGGACCAACAGCAACCGGTCGAGCCGCTGCGGCGTCTTGAATTGCGTGTCGCGCAAACTCCAGCCGTTGCGTTTGGACTTGTGGTCGCGGAACAGTTGCTCGATCGTCATCCGTCGGCCGTAGAGTTGGCACAGTGGTTCGGCCGTGCCGGTCAGGTCGGTCATCAGGAACCAGCATTCATCGCGTTTGGGCGGCAGGCCCTTGCGCCAGCGGACCACGACGTGCTGCGTGACGGCCCCGTCGGCGCGGTAGGCCACGTCCTTGAGCACCTTGGCGATTCCCTTGTGCACCGGGTAATCCAGCAGCTTGCCGTGGAATCCCTTGAGCTTCACCGTGACCTTCGGCTGCACGCGGATCACGTAGCTGAAGCCGTTGCGGCGAAGAAACGCCGCCAGCGCACAGCGGCCGAACCCGCGGTCTGCCAGGATGATCACCTTCACCGACAGGGGGATCATCGAACGCAGCACCAGCAGCAAGGACTCCTCGAACGCGTTGCGGCTCTTGTGCCCGTCGTAGACGTGACCCGTCGTGCTCGACCAGCAGAGCGGCAGCGAACGGCCCCGCAGCACCGCCGACGCGACCAGCGTCTGAAATCCCCGGATGTCCACCCAGTCCAACGCCACGACCAGCGGCTTCTTACGGTTCTTCACCAGCCGCTTGACGATGCCCCGCATGGCGTCGGCGGGCTCGACGCGGTCGTTGGCGCAGAACCGGTATGCCCGCTTGATCTGGTGCTTGGTCGAGCCCGGCGCACAGCGGCCGAGGTTGGCCAGCGAGGCCCGCTGGACGTGCAGGGCGGCGGCAACGAGAATCGACAGCGTCTTGGCCTGAGAAAGCCGCAGCGAAGCGGCGCAGACCGTGATCACCCACGCGATCGCATCCGTGCGATGCATGACCGACTCCTTTCGGTCAGTTGTGCCGGGGTGATCACTCCCGAGCCCGTATCGCCGGGCTCGGCCTATTTTATGCCCGCACAGGAAGCTGAAGCGAAAGTGGGGATAGGTAGCAGGCATCCCTTGCCGGACGCGTTACGGCTGGGTATTAGTGACGCCCCGCAAGCGGAATATCGACGACTATTTAAAAGGACAACACCATGGAGCCTCGCAAGCCTTCGGCTCTGGACGATTTTCTATTCGACCTCAACGGTTTTCTGGTCCTGAAGAACGCGGTGGGATCGGAATTGCTCGGGCGCTCAATCGCGCTTCGATGAGTTTCCGGCACTAAAGGTCGGCGAATGGTTGGGCAACGCCCAACGCCGCGACTACACCGCCGACACGGGCTACGAGTTGCACAATGCGGTGGAATGCGGCCAGCCATTCGAAGAACTGATCGATCATCCCTCCTGGATCGAATACCTGAAGCACTACTGCGGCGAGGAAGACAGCTACCTGCCCGGAGTCTTCATCGACGAAGCGGTCGCCAGCGTCCGCCGCAGCGGCGGACACCACCCCGTCCACTCCGGCGGATATCGCGGCGCACTCCGCGGAGCCTACCACTACAACAACGGCGTCTTCCGCTGCGGGCAGTGCAACATTCTCCTGGCTGTCTCCAAGGTCGGACCCGGCGACGGGCCGACGATGATCATTCCCGGCAGCCATAAGAGCAACTTGCCCCACCCTCTGGCGGGTGATTATGGCAGGGGCGATCGAATGGACACCCTGCCCGGCGCCATTCCGGTCCACCTCGAAGCCGGCGACGCCATCCTCTTCGCGGACGGCATCATGCACGGTGGAAGCAGCCGCACCAACACCACCGGCGAACGCCGCGTCACCATCTACCGTTACGGCCCGGTCTGGGGATCGACGCGATACGGCTATGAATACTCCCAGGCCCTGCTGTCGCGGCTCACGCCACAGCGCCGCAAGATTCTTGAGCCTGTTCCTCCCCTGCGGCCCGGCATGGGCATCCCGCCGGCAAAGTAGCCGACAGTCGTCTGAACACCAGGAGGGGCATACAAATCATTGACCAGGTTCCTTCCGCCAACCGCGGCAACGGTACGGTGAACCCAGAAGAATTTAACCATCTGATCATCCGGCCACCTGCTCATTGCAAGTCAGCCGCATTTCTGCAATGACCAGATGACTAAATGATCGGATCATCAGGTTCCCCGGCGGATCCGCCCCTATCCCCGCCAAATTCTCGAAGAAATGGCCAGCCAAAACCCCCACGACACATTGACATCCGCTTGTGCAAAAGAACGGACTTACACCGGGGTCACACGCTGCAAACTCCCCCGCGACAGAACGACCAACCAAGGCGAAAAAGGCAAAAGCCTGATGAGGGAGTTTAGAATCCTCGCCGCCGAATTCCGGGGCCTCGCGGCTCGCCTGAGCTCACCGAAGTCCACCACCCCGCGAGCGTTTACCGGAATGAGACTCGTACCGCTATTCTTTCCCGTCCAGATGCGCCAAGTCTTGGGCTACAAGACGCCGAACCCGCGCCGTCGTCGGCCGATCCCGATCGGTCGTCTCATAGCCGGTGCGTTCGTCCTCTGGTTTGTCGCAGCGCTGCTCGCCCACGACCTGGACGATCCATCGGTTCCGCATCCGATCATCCTTGCTGCAGCCTTAATCACCGGCGCATTTGCCTTCGTCCTGTTCTGGCTTCTGATCGGGTGGTGGATTCTTCGAACATGGCGATCGCGGCGGTAACGCACTTTGCAGCTACGCGCCGCGACGCTGGACGCGCCGGAACGCTGCGCCTTCGGCTCCGCCGAAAGTCCCCTCCGTGGTGAAAAGAATTCGCAGCTCCCCGGAAATGCCCGCATATCGCTGGCGAGCCAACTTCCCGCTGGCCGATAACGAACTGGGAGAAGTGCCCGTGCCAAAGTACCTCCGACTCATCAGGCTTCCCGCCGCCCGACGCCATCGTGCAGCACTCAAGCTGGCGGCGCAGGCCCTCAAGGACGACCGCGGCGGCGAGGTGATCGAGTATGCCCTGGTCATCGGCCTGGTCATCGTCGGTGCGATCGCCGTCATTACCTGCGTCGGCACCAAGGTCGTCAACCGATGGAATCGGGTCAATTCTTCGATCTGAACATGTGCGGCTTTGTGCGGCTTCCCGCCGTGGCCTGGCGGGTTGTACAACGACAGCAAATCCGCTAAGATTCTTCGCCCCGTAGGGACAGCACCTCCCTTGCGCGGGTTGAACCCCTGAACCGTAAGTGACTGAGGTAACTGAAGATGTCGCTCGATCGCTCGCTGAAAGCCGCTAACGCACTGATCCGTCACCGCAACGTCCTGACCCGCGCTGAGCGGCTCGACAAGCTCAAGGAAGAGGAGAAGTGGGACGAATCCAGAAGCGTTTTCGGCCTGCCCAAGGTCGCCCATCGTAAGCTCGAAGCCGCCAAGGGTCCGGCCAAGGCCGAGACCGCCGAGGGCGAAGCTGCAGCAGCCGGCGCAACACCCGCGGCCGGCACCGCCCCGGCCGCCGGCGCAACACCCGCCGCCGCTCCCGCGGCCGCCGGAGCCAAGGGCGCTGCACCCGCCGGCGGAAAGAAGAAGTAACCGGGCTTCATGCCCGATGATTGAGATCATCACCAGGGCACGCCGTGCAACCCACGGCGTGCCTTCTCTTTTTCTTTTACTCGGCGTGCCTTTGTGCTTTCGTGCCTCTATCCTTTTGCCTGATGAAATCCCCCACAGATTACGTCTCGCAGCGCGCTGTCGCCGTCGATGCCTCGGGCATCCGCAAGGTCTTCGATCTCGCCGCCAGGCTCAAGGACCCGATCAACCTCTCGATCGGCCTGCCGGATTTTGACGTTCCCGAGGTCGTCAAAGACGCCGCCATCGACGCCATCCGCACCGGCAACAATCGCTACACCCAGACCCAGGGTATTGCTCCGCTGCGCGAGCGGCTCCGTGCCGCGCTCTGGGCTGAGACCGGCCGCGACGTAGGGGATGTCCTGATCACCTCGGGCGTCTCGGGCGGCCTGTTTCTGGCCATTCTCGCCACCATCAACCCCGGCGACGAAGCGGTCTTCCTCGACCCCTACTTCGTCATGTACAAGCACCTGCTCACGCTCGCCGGCGGCAAACCCCTCGCCGTGGATTCCTACCCCGACTTCCGCTTCCACGCCGACCGCGTCGAGCGCGCCATCACGCCCCGCACCAAGCTGCTGATCCTCAACTCCCCCAGCAATCCCACCGGCGTGGTGATGACGCAGAAGGAAGTCGATACGGCAGTCGAACTGGCAAGGAAGCACGATCTCCTCCTGATCTCCGACGAGATCTACGAGCCGTTCCTCTACGATGGAATCAAATCGCTCCCCTCGCCCGCCCGCGCCTATGAGAAAACCCTCATCCTCCGCGGCTTCTCCAAGAGCCACGCCATGACCGGCTGGCGCCTCGGCTACGCCGCCGGCCCCGAGGCGATCATCAGCCAGATGGCCAAGCTCCAGCAGTACACCTTCGTCTGCGCCCCAGTCCCTTCCAGCACGCCGCCCTCAAGGCGCTCGATGTCCCCATGGACCAGGCTCGCGATGCCTATCGCTTAAAACGCGACATCGTCTTTGAGACGCTTTCAAAGAAATTCGAGATCGTCAAGCCGGATGGCGCTTCTACACCTTCCCCAGGGCCCCCGCCGGCATGACCGCCAGCGACTTCGTCAGCCGCGCCATCGAGAACAACGTCCTGATCATTCCCGGCAACGTCTTCTCCGAACGCGATACGCACTTTCGCATCAGCTACGCGACGACGGACGAAAAGCTCAAGCAGGGCTGCGAGATCCTCAACCGCCTGGCCGGTTGATCGCGATGAGCAAGCCGCCGCCCAAGCTGCCGCGCGCGTTCTACCGGCGGGATGCGATCGATCTCGCCCCGGACCTTCTCGGCAAGATCCTCGTCCACCGCATCCGCGGCAGGGCGCTTCGCTGCCGCATCGTCGAAACCGAAGCCTACGTCGGCGAGCACGATCTTGCCTGCCACGCCTCCAGGGGACGCACCAACCGGACGGAAGTGATGTTCGGCCCCGCCGGTCACGCCTACGTGTACTTCATCTATGGCATGTACGACATGCTCAATATCGTCTGCGCCGAAGAGGGTAATGCCCAGGCCGTCCTGATCCGCGCCGCCGAGCCCCTCGACGATTGGCACGCTGATCTCTCGGGGCCGGGAAAGCTCTGCCGGGCAATGCACATCACCGTCCGCACACTTAATGGTGCCGACCTCGTTGGCGACCGTCTCTATCTCCACGATGCTCCCCCAGCCCGCCACATCATCCAAGACAAGCGCATCGGCGTGGATTATGCCAGGCATTGGAAGGACGCCCTGCTGCGCTTCTACGACGCCGACAGCACGGCCGTCTCCAGGCGGAGGCGAACCAAATCAAAGAGCATCACCAGGCTCTAACCCAGGTTACAACCAGCTCTCTAACGGCCGGGCCAGTGACCGAAACTCCGCCGCTGGCAGAGAAACCGTTTCCCATTTCACCGACCGCCTGCGCATCGAATTGCGATACTCCGCCAGATCGATTCCGTAGAGCATGTACCAGCGATTACGATGCTCATACATCCCCGGCTCCGGCGTCAGTGGTGGGTCGATCCAATAGACGAACGTCAACATCGCCTTGAATCCCCCGCCGAAGACCTGTTCCCACTGCATCAGGTCATTGATGTCGCGCTCGGTAGCCCAGGTCTCGAATCCCCTGCGGCCGCCGCGGTCGCGAACCTGCCGGCCCTTTACGTCAATCAGCAGATTGGGTCCCGTCTTGCTGTACACTACAAAGTCGAAGCTCTTGAGTTTCGCATTGGCAAACAGCGCCTTCTTCGCTTCGTCGACTGCCACATACGGGATACCGCGCTCGCGCAGAAACGCTTCAAACGCCGCCTCATAATGGATCGATCGATCTGCCATGAAACGACTGCCAATGTACAGTTGACAACTGCGGTTTTTCAATTGTATTTGCTCCCACCATATGCGAATCATTGCCGGTCAATTTCGAGGCAGGCAACTATTGCCGCCACAAGGCAATATCACCCGCCCCATCACGGACCGCGTCAAGCAATCCCTCTTTGACATCCTCGCACCCGAGATTCCCGGCGCCGTCGTTTACGATCTCTTCGCCGGCACCGGCAGCATGGGATTGGAATGCCTCAGCCGCGGCGCAAGTCATGCGCATTTCTTCGAATCCGATCGTTCGGCGACTTTCGCGCCTCAGGAAGAACATTCAGACCCTCTCGCTGGACGACCGCTGCAAAATCGTCCCCAGCGATCTTTTCCGCTGGTTCAGCCAGCCCCAAGCTCACGATCAGGCCCGCCTCATCTTCCTCGACCCTCCCTATCGGTTCCTGCGTGAGCACGGCAACGATTTGCGCACGCTCGTCAGCAATCTCGCGGCTCACCTGACCTCGGATGGCATGATCATCTTCCGCCATGACGCCAACGACGAACTGGCACTGCCCGGACTCGCCCTTACCGACCGCCGCGATTACGGTAGTATGGCCATCGAGATCCTCCGCCCCGCCACTCCCGCCTGAGCGGTCGCTCCGTTATTCTTTCGTGCGCCCGATGACCGAGAATGCCCCATCCTCCCGGCCCCCAAGCCATCGCCCAGACGCCCTGGCCATCGTCAAGCGCCTTCGCGAGAGCGGTCACATTGCCTACTTCGCCGGCGGCTGCGTCCGCGACAGGCTCCTCGGCATCGATCCCAAGGATTACGACGTCGCCACCGATGCCCCGCCCCAGCGCGTTCGCGAGCTGTTTCGCAACACACAGGCTGTCGGCTCGGCTTTCGGCGTCATCCTCGTCCGCCAGGGGAAAAGCGTTGTCGAAGTCGCGACGTTCCGTACGGATGTCTCGTATGAAGACGGCCGCCGTCCAACCGCCGTCCGCTTCACCACCGCCGAGGAAGACGCCCAGCGACGCGATTTCACCATCAATGGCCTGTTCTATGACCCGGTCGAAGACAGAGTGATCGACTACGTCGGCGGCCAGGAGGACCTGAAAGATAGAATCCTCCGTGCCATCGGCGAGCCAGAGCATCGCTTCGCCGAAGATCACCTGCGCTGCTCCGCGCCATCCGTTTTGCCGCCCGGTTCGGCTTCACGATCGATGAAAAGACCTCCCGCGCCATTAAGCATCACGCCCAGCACCTCAAGCGCATCAGCCCCGAGCGCATCGCCGAGGAGCTGCGTCTGATGCTGACGCCACCGACGCGCTCTGCGGCGTGGAGAATGCTCCAGCACTACCGGCTTGAGGAGGTCATCTTCAGGTTTCTCCGCCTGCATTCGGTGGGACCGCATCCGGAAGTCTCCGCAGGGCGCACGCTGGCTTTCTTCGATCGCGTCTGCCCAGGGCAACCGATCCGCTTCGGACCGGCCCTGGCCGCCACAACCCTTGAGTTTTCCGCACGAAGGCTTCCTCACCTGTCCAAATTGCGAGCGCTTCTGAGCCATCCTACCGTCAGAGAAATGGTAGCTGCCGTTCGGCAGTCCCTCCGCATCAGCAACGACGAGATCAAGGAAATGGAAGGAACACTCTACGGTTTGGAACTGCTCTTGCGCGAACACTTGGGCATCGTTGAGCTAAAGCACTTTCTCGCCCGCCCCACATCGCGGCTTTCACGCGACCTGCTTGCGGCAATACCAGGCGAAGCAATCGGACAAGCAAATCGGGAATCTCTTGAGCGGCGTTTCCAAGAACTGTCGCAGACAGACTATGCGCCGCGCCCTTCTCACCGGCGACGACCTCACCGCCGCCGGCTGGACACCCGGCCCCGTTTTCAAGCGCGTCCTCGACGCCGTGTACAATGCGCAACTCGAAGATAGAATCCAGACGAAGGACGACGCTCTGAACCTTGCCGCGGAACTGCGGAAAAAGCACTCCCCCGCCGTCGCGCGCTCACTAAAGGGGATTTACCTGGCCGACCTTCACCTCGATGCCACATTCCGGACACCGCCCGACCGTTGCGCAGGTCGTAGCCGCACACCAGGCACAGTCCCAGCTTCAATCTCCGGCTCCGCCGATGCCCGCGCCACCCGATCGATCCCGCGATCACAGCCAACGGCAATCCCAAGAGCGCTAATCCCGGACACCCCACCGCCACATGCCAGCCGTGCAGGGCTGTGTCGGATCTCGTCCAAACGGTAATGTCGCTGACAAACCAGAACGCCGGCAGACTGAAATCGCTTTTTGCAATCATCCCGGAAGTTGCCGAGATTCCCGGCAGACCCCCGAATATTTTCTCCCTCACCGGGCACTTCAGGTACACCACGCCGACGTAACCGGCATTCCAGTACACGCTCACCCCCGGCCCGCCATAAAAGTTCACGGGCCTCGGCGCGACAAAGCTCAACACGCCGACCGCCACCGCCGTCACAAACGGCGTCCCCAGCGCAATCAGCAGCAGCCACCGTCGCATCCGCGGCCTCGTCCAAATCACTCAATTCAGCACTGGAATACTCGTTCCCCCGGCAGCAGCAAACCGGACAGCAATCTACACCTTCCGCATCACCAGCGTCGCGTTGTGCCCCCCGAAGCCGAAGCTGTTGCTCATGGCGATCCCCACCTTCAGATCCCGGGCCTTGTGGGGCACGTAATCCAGGTCGCATTCCGGGTCCGGACTGTCGAGGTTAATCGTTGGAGGCACCAGGTTGCGATCAATCGCCATCGCGGTGATGACTGCCTCCACCCCCCCCGAAGCACCCAGCAGATGCCCGAGCTGGCTCTTGGTCGAGCTCATCGCCAGCTTCTTCGCGTGAGGCCCGAACGAGTTCTTCACCGCCTTGGTCTCGGCGATATCGCCCAGCGGCGTACTCGTGCCATGCGCGTTGATGTAATCGATCGCATCCGGATTCAGGCCCGCATCGCGCAACGCAAGGTTCATCGCCATCGATGCCCCGGCGCCGTCCTCGGCCGGCGCGGTGATGTGATGTGCGTCCCCGCTCATCCCATAACCGGCCAGCTCACAGTAGATCCGCGCCCGCGCTTCTTCGCGTGCTCGTATTCCTCAAGGATCACCACGCCCGCCCCTTCGCCCATGACAAACCCGTCACGGTCCTTATCCCACGGCCGCGATGCCTTCTCCGGCGCATCGTTCCGCGTCGAAAGCGCACCGCACTGCACAAAAGCTCCCCACGCCCAGTTCGCAGAGCGCCGCTTCCGAACCGCCGGCGATCATGACGTCCGCGAGATCATGCTGGATGAACCGAGCGCCGTCGCCAATCGCATTCGAGCCCGTCGCGCAAGCCGTCGCCACCGCCGTATTGGGCCCATGAATCCCGAATAGAATCGAGACGTTCCCGCTGGCGGCGTTCACCATCAGTCGCGGCACAGTGAACGGACTCACGCGCGACACGCCGCGCGCATTGAGGATCTTGTTCTGCTCTTCGAGGGTTTCAATTCCGCCGATGCCCGAGCCGATAACAACGCCGCAGCGATTGCGGTCTTCCTTGTCGAACTGAAGCCCGGAATCCTTGACCGCGTTGATCGACGCCGCCAGCCCGAACTGCCCGAAGCGGTCGAGGCGCTTGGCTTCGCGGACGTCGATGCCGTATTTCGTCACATCGAACTTCGCGCACTCGCCGCCGAAGCGTGTGGGATACTTGCTGGTATCCCAGCGGGTAATGCTGGAGATCCCGCTCTTGCCGGCGCAGACGTTCTCCCACATCTCATCGACGGTCTCGCCGAGAGACGTAATGACGCCCAAGCCCGTAATGACCACACGACGCTTCATTCTTGTTCGTTGTTCGTTGCCTGTCGTTTGTCGTCAGTTGCCAGTACACGAAGGTGCCGCATTGAACAACACACCACAAGCGACAAACGCTTACTTATTCGAATGTTCCTTGATGTAGTCGATCGCCTGTCCGACCGTCTGGATCTTTTCCGCCTCTTCATCAGGGATGGAGAGCTCGAACTCATCCTCGAATTCCATGACGAGTTCGACGGTGTCCAGTGAATCGGCGTTCAGGTCGTTGATGAAGTGGGTTTCGCGCGTGATTTCGCTCTTGTCCACACCCATCTGCTCGCTGACGATTTCGATAACCTTCTGATCGATGTCTTCCATAGATTCCTTCCTGCCCTGACTTGCAGTCATTCGGACGAACCATCGCCCGGGGACTCGAAACTATACCGGTTACGCAGGCATTACACAACTTACAGTCGATCGTGCAAGCCCTGCATGCTTCGCACTTTACATCGCCATTCCGCCGTCCACGCAGATCACCTGCCCGGTGATGTAGCTGGCGTCGGGGCTCGCCAGAAACGCCACGGCGGCGGCAATCTCCTGCGGCAGCCCGAAGCGCTTTAGCGGGATGAGATTCTTTACGCTCTCCTTGATTTGATCGTTCAGCACATCCGTCATATCGGTGGTGATGAAGCCCGGCGCGATCACGTTGCACGTGATGTTCTTCCCCGCCAGTTCGCGTGCCACCGTCTTGGACAGGCCGATGAGGCCGGCCTTGCTCGCCGAGTAATTCGCCTGACCGGCGTTGCCCATCACGCCGGCGACCGAGCCAATGTTGATGATGCGCCCGCCGACCCCTTTGAGCCGCATCATCGGACGCGCCGCCGAACGGATCGCCACGAACGCGCTCTTCAGGTTCGTATCGATAACCTGATCGAAATCCTCATCGTCCATCCGAAGCAGCAGCCCGTCCCGCGTAATTCCTGCGTTATTGACGAGCACATCGAGATGACCGTGTGCATCGGCGACTTTGTCGATTGCCTCCGCAAGCGCCTTGGAGTCGCCAACGTCCACCGCGATCGCCTCCGCGGAGCCGCCCTCGGACTTAATCTCATCCACCACCGTCTGGAGTTTCTGCAGATTCCGGGCAGCGGCCACCACGTGCAGCCCGTCCTTCGCCAGGCGCCGGCAGATCGCCGCACCAATGCCGCGAGACCCACCCGTCACCAGAGCTACGCGTTTTTCCGTCATATCTCCTCCAGAAGGACCTACTGCCCCTGCGCGGTGTTCAATGCCTCGGTCGTCGCAAGCGATTCGATGGGCAGCCGCCGGTTAATCCGCCTGGCCAGTCCCGCCAGCGTGCGTCCCGGCGCCAGTTCGACAAACCGCGCCTCACCGCCGCCGATCAGCGTCTGCATCGTCTGCTCCCACGTTACCGGCTTGACGATCTGATCGACCAGAAGCCGCTTGATCGATGCCACGTCCATATGCGGCTGCGCCGTTACATTCGAGTAAACGGTGCACTTCGGCGCGCTGAACACAACGTTCTCAAGCTCCCTGGCCATCTTATCCGCCGCCGGCTGCATCAACGGACTGTGGAACGCCCCCGCCACCTTCAGCGCCGTTGCCTTGAATCCGGCCGTCTCAGCCTGTTTCAAGACTCGCTCGCAAGCGGCCAGCGATCCACTCACCACGATCTGCCCCGGCGCGTTGTAATTCGCCGGCACCAGCACGTCGCTCTGCCCCGCTTCTACGCACAGCTTGTCAACCGCCGCTGCATCGGCGCCGAGAATCGCCACCATTCCGCTTGGCGATGCCACCGCCGCTTCCTGCATATAGCGCCCGCGCGCCGCGACGAGCTTCAGACCTTCTTCAAATCCGAACACACCCGCCAGATGCAGGGCCGTGTACTCGCCGAGACTTAAGCCCGCATAAGCTGTCACCACGGCCGGATCGATCACCTTCGCATCCGCCGCCGCGCAAATGCCGCGATGCTCGTCACGAAGATCGCCGGCTGGCTCACATCCGTCTGGTTCAGCCGCTCTTCCGGACCATTGAAGCACAACGTCGCCAGATCGAATCCCAGCACGCGATTGGCCGTGTCAAAGAGATCCCGCACCAGCGCCAACTTCTCATGGAAGTCTTTCCCCATACCCACAACCTGGGCGCCTTGTCCGGGACAGAGAATGTAGGTTCGGTTGCTCATTTGTGACACGGTCATCCTGCCCGTGAGTAGAATCTGGCACGGGCAGGAGCCCGTGCCACGCCGCTAAACCCTCACCACCGCGTTCGCCCAAGTCAACCCGCCCCCGAATGCGACGAACACCAGCACATCGCCCCGCTTTATTTTCCCAGCCCGCCACGCTTCATCCAGCGCAATCGGAATCGACGCTGCCGACGTATTGCCATACTTGTCGATGTTCACAAACGCCTTCTCCTTCGGCATCCCCAGCTTCTCCAGCGCAGTGTCGATAATCCGCATATTCACCTGGTGCGGAATGATCAGTTTCACCTGATCCGCCGTCAGTTCGCATGCCCGCATCGCCTCTTCGATCAACTCCTCGAACTTCGACACCGCGAACTTATACACCTCTCGACCGCGGATCTGCATGAAGTGCTCGTCCCGCGCGATCATCTCCTCGCAGATCGGAAATCGCGAGCCCGGGATGCATTTCATCACGTCCCCCCCGCGACCGTCGGCATGGAGCTGGCTGTAAATCAACCCACGCCCCGGCTCTTGCGACCGCTGCATCACGATCGCGCCCGCCCCATCACCGAAGAGGATGCAGCTGGCGCGATCCTTGTAGTTCACGATCCGGCTGAGCGTCTCCGCCCCCAGCACGAGCACATTCTTGAACTGCCCGGACTTGATAAAGCTCGCACCGGTCGTCATCGCGTAGATGAATCCGCTGCACGCCGCCGAGATGTCGAAAGCCGCCGCTCCGATCATTCCCAGCTCGGCTCCGATAAAGCAGGCAGTCGATGGGAACACCATTTCCGGCGTAATCGTCGCGCATACAATCGCGTCAACTTCCCCCGGTCCCAGCCCCGCGACCTCCAGTGCCTGTCGCGCCGCGGCCGTCCCGAGCGACGCCGTGCTTTCCCCGTCGCTGACGATCCGTCGCTCCTTGATCCCGGTCCGCTGGGTAATCCACTCGTCGTTGGTATCGACCATCTTCGCGAGGTCACCGTTGGTCAACCGCTTCTCCGGAAGCGAGCTGCCGGTTCCTGTGATGATGGCGCTATAGCTTGCCATGTGCGTATCTTCGGGCTTGGGCGGCGAATTTCAATTCACCGGGTCACTCATTCTTCCGTGGGAATGCTCTCGGCGATCCGCGCGATGATCTTCTGGTTGATCCCGCTGGCGCACAACTGCTTGCCAACACGAATCGCATTCTTAATCGCCCGCGCCTCCGAGCGCCCGTGGCAAATCAGCATGTAACCACCTACGCCCAGCAGCGGCGCACCGCCGTACTCCTGCCAGTCGTGTTTGGCGTAGAGCTTCTTCATGACCGGCTTGAACTGGTCGAGCAGTTCCGGCGCAAATTCCTGAATCTCGGCCAAAATCGTCTGGAAAAGCCCCTCGGCGATCCCTTCGGTGAACTTCAAAATGATGTTCCCGACAAACCCGTCGCACACGACCACGTCCACCACACCCTTGAATAGATCCCGTCCCTCGACATTTCCGACGAAGTTGATTTGCGGCTCATCGCGCATCAGCTTGCGCGCTTCCTTGACAAGCTGATTTCCCTTGGCGTCTTCCTCGCCAATTGAAAGCAAGCCGACGCGCGGATTCTCGATCCCGCACACGGATTGGCTGTAGGCCCCGGCCATGAACGCGTATTGCTCGATGTGCTTCGGCTTGGGCTCGGGATTGGCCCCCACGTCGCAGATCACCACCGGCCCGTGAAACGTGGGCAGAATCACTGCAATCCCCGGCCGCGAAACCCCCGGCAGCGTCCGCATCTTGAGCTGCGCCGCCGCCACGCACGCCCCGGTATTCCCCGCCGAAATCGCGACGTCGGCGTCGCCTTTCTTGACGAGGTCGCACATCACGTTGATCGCGCTTTTGGGTTTGGAGCGAATCGCCTCGACCGGCGACTCATCCATCTCGATGTTCAGCGGCCCCGAGACAAATCTGTAGCGGGATTTCTGCTGGCCCGTCAGCCCAGAATGCGCCAGCCCCTCGCTGACGACCTTTTCCTCCCCGACCAGGTACACCAGATCATCGTCCGCCAGAAGCGGCGCCGCTTCCCAGCACCCCTTGAGGATGGCCTCCGGCGACACGATCCCCTCCCATCACGTCAACCGCTGCACGCACCCGTCTTCTCCTTAGGAGGTGAGTGAGTTATGCCTGTTCCTGTTCGATCTGAAGCGCAAGCTTCGGATTGACGTAGCCGCAGTTGTCGCACGCACAGTGCGGCAGCTTCGCGTTCCCGCACTGCGGGCAGCGAACGTAGTGAATCGGCTTAAGCACAGATGCGAACGGCGGCTTTCGCTTACGCGACTTTGAGTGGCGTTGAACCGGAAGCATGGGCTAGACTCCTGCGCCCCAAGGCGCTGGTGTGTTCGGCAGATAATAGAACGACGGCGGGCATGACCCGCCGCCGCAGGGTCGGTACAGTATGGGCTGGGCCTGAGCCTGTCAAGTTGCCCGGCCGCGATTGTAAGCCCCTTCAAGCACCTATTTTACGACCGACAAGGCAACCCCCCGGGCAGTCTCGAGGGCTTCGCCGACCTTCGCCGGGTCTTTCCCGCCCGCCTGGGCCATTTGAGGCCGCCCACCACCACCCCCACCGGCTATCTTCGCCGTCTCACGAATCCAGTCGCCTGCCTTCAGTCCCTTGGCAATCAGATCATCCGACACGGCAGCCACGAAGCTCACCTTTCCCTCGCTCGCCGACGCCAGCATGATTGCATAACTGCCCACCTTCTTCTTGAGCGAATCCATTGCCCCGCGAAGTTGCTCGTCCGCCGCGTCCGGGATCTCGCCCACGATTAGCTTGCCCGGCCCCAGCGCCGCAGCATCGCTCAGCAACTTCGCCGCCGCCGCGGATGCGTCCACCTTCGCGCCCCGCCTGATTGCAGCTTCTTCTTAAGCTGCCTGATCTCCTCCTGCAGAGCCACAATGCGCTACGGCGCTTCATCCACCGGCACACTCAGCGTTTGCGAGATCGTCCGAACGGAGTTCTCCAGATTTTGCACATACTCCACCGCCCCGCGCCCGGTGACTGCCGTGATTCGACGTACGCCCTTACTCACCGATTCTTCAGAAACGATTTTGAAGAATCCCGCCTCACCCGTGTGGGCCAGATGCGTGCCGCCGCAGAACTCGATGCTGTGATCGATGCTTGCCTCTCGCTTTGGATCGGCTGTTCCGATTGCGATCACCCGCACCGGATCCGGATACTTCTCGCCAAATACCGCCCGCACCCCCGCCAGCTTCTTCGCCTCTGCCAGCGCCATGGTCGTTGCGCTCACCGGCAGATCCGAATAGATTCGCTCGTTCACAATCCGCTCGATCACCGCAAGTTGCTCGTTGGTCACCGCCTGTCCGTGTGAAAAGTCGAACCGCAGTTTCTGATCGTCCACGAGCGATCCTTTCTGGTCCACGTGATCGCCCAGCACCTTCCGCAGCGCGAAATTCAGCAGGTGTGTCGCCGTGTGATTGCGCATGGTGTCGCTTCGCCGCACGTCCACTTGAAGCATCGCCTGCTGATTCGCGTCGACCTGCCCCTCGGCCACGACGCCCCAGTGCAGCACCCAATCTCCCTTGCGCTCCGTGCTGTTTACCTCAAACCGTCCCGTTGGCGTCTGAATGATCCCGATATCACCCACCTGCCCGCCCTGCTCCGCGTAGAAGGTTGTGCGATTCAGAAGAAGCGCCGCCTGCACATCTTCCGTCAATCGGCCGGATGTCACCGCCTTATCCTCGGCCACCCACCCCAGCACCGTTCCTTCCGTCGCCAACCCGTGGTACTTCGGCGAATCATCCGTCTTCACAAATGCGGACAAGTCCACCGCCACCTGCGTGTGCTGCCGCGCACCTTGCTTCGAGATCCGCGCATGCTCCTCCCACAGCCGGTCATACTCCGGCTTGTCCGGCGTCAAGCCGCGCTCCCGTGCCAGTTGCATGGCCATATCCGCCGGAAAACCGAGCGTCGCATGCAGACTAAACAGGTCCGCTCCAGCAAACACCTTCCCCGCACGCTCACCGGCCCCCTTTGCCGCCTCCTCAAATGCGCGCAACCCCCGATCAATCACCGACAAAAACGCTTCCTCTTCTGCACGGATAATCGATTCCACGCGCCGCGGATCGCGCTTCAGTTCCCCAAAGGCATCCCCCATCGAATCCACCACCACCGGCACCATCTCATGAAGAAATGGCCGCTTCACCTCCAGCACCTGGTACCCAAATCGCACTGCCCGCCGAATCACCGACCGCAGCACCGACCCGCGGGTCTTGTTGCTCGGAATGCATCCATCGGTGATCGCAAACGTCGCCATCCTCGCATGATCGGCAATCGCACGCAGGCGCAATGTCCGTCTGAAGCTGCACGTTACTCAGATCTTCGCCTGACCCGCCGGTATCTGATGACGGAAACGTCCCGGTATACTTCCGCCCCGACAACTCCGTCAGCTTCGCAAAGTAAGGCTGCCAGAGATCAATCGCATAATTGTCCGGCTTATTCTGTAAGACCCGGCAAATACGCTCGAATCCCATCCCCGTATCCACGTGCCGTGCCGGCAGCGGCTCCATGCTGCCGTCCAGGTGGCGATTGAACTGGATGAACACCAGGTTCCAGATCTCCATCACCGCCGGGTTGTCCCCGTTCACATCCCGTCCGCCCGATTTGTCCGGCGTCAGATCAATATGAATCTCCGAGCAGGGCCCGCACGGACCCGTATCGCCCATCAGCCAGAAATTGTCCTTGAAGCCGTGGAAGTGCACCCGATCGTCCGGCAGACCCGCCACCTCTTTCCACAGCTTCGCCGCCTCGTCATCTCGCGGAATCCCGCGCCGCGCATCACCCTCAAAGCACGTCGCGTGCAGCCGCGTTGGATCGAGCTTCCACACCTTTGTCAGAAGCTCCCATGCCATTTCGATCGCGCCGTGCTTGAAATAATCCCCAAAGCTCCAGTTTCCGAGCATCTCGAAAAACGTGTGATGCCGCCGCGAGCGCCCGACGTCATCCAGATCGTTATGCTTTCCTCCCGCCCGGATGCACTTCTGTGTATTCACCGCGCGTGTGTACGGACGCTTCTCTGTCCCCAGAAAAATCTGCTTGAACTGGTTCATCCCCGCATTGGCAAATAGCAGCGTCGGGTCGTCCAGCGGCACCACCGGTGACGACGGTACCAGCGTGTGCCCGTGCCGCTCGGCGAAAAACTCAAGAAACTGCTGTCGAATCTCTTTCGATGTCATGGCTCTTGATGTCAAGACGTGGGATTATTCCCGATACCCCCCTTGCCGAGCAAGCATAGTAAATGAGCCGCGATCGCAAGGGCGTCATCACGCTCCTCGCAATCGCGGCCCATTATATCGAACAAGTGCTCGATCGCCCTACTTCGACTGCTCCACCGCCGCTACGGTCTGCGCCTCCGCCGCCGTCTCGATCTTCAACTGCTCCGACGGCGTCACGTTAATGATCTTCTGAAGATCCTCGATATTTGTCACCACCTGCCCGTCGATCGCGTGAATGATCGAGCCTTGCTTGATTCCGAGTTTTGCGCAGATCGAAGGATCGTCAACCCCCACCACGTACACGCCGTTGACCGTGCTGCCTGCCGCAGTCCCACCCCAGTTCGCCGGCACCGGCCCCAGCGTCATCCCGCACCATCGCAGCCGCTGCGTCCACTTCGAAACGGCCACCAGCGGCAAATCCCTCCGGCACGGCGTTACCTCGATCTGCTTCGAGATCCCATTACGCCAGATGCCGATCTCGCCCCTGGCATCGACCTGCATCCGTCCCGCCAGGCGCACAAACTGATCGGTGTCGCGCACGGTCGTACCGTCAACCGAAACCACAAGGTCGCCCACCCGAATTCCCGTCTTCGATGCCGGCGACTTCGGCTCGATCGCATCCACACGCGCCGCGCCGCCGTGATTGTCCAGTCCCGCATCGTGCAGTTCGCGAGGGCTTGGCTCGCCCACCGTCAGTCCCACATAGCTGTAAACGATCTCGTGTCCTTGCTTCAACGCGCCGACCTCATGCAGCAGGCTCTGATCCACCGGAATCGCAAAGCCAATCCCGTTGGTACAGCGCTGCGGCAGAATCACCGCCGTGCTGATGCCAATCACCTCCCCATCCAGGTTAAATAGCGGACCACCCGAATTCCCCGGATTGATCTCCGCCGTCGTCTGGATCAGGTTCGAATACAGCCTGCCTTCCTTGCTCGACAGCTTCGGCAACGACCGATCCAGCGCGCTCACCACCCCCACGCTCATCGCCAGATCCCCGCCACTCGCAAGTCCGTACGGATTCCCCATCGCGATCGTCCAGTCGCCGCGAGCGAGTGTCTTCCCGGACCCAAACTTCACGACCGGCACGTTATCCCGCGGAATCTTGAGCACCGCCAGATCCGCCCGCGGATCTGATCCGATCACCATCGCCGGATAAACCTTGCGATCATCGGTCGTCACCCAGAGTTGCTCCGAATCGCTGATCACATGCTCGTTCGTCAGGATAAAGCCACGGGAATCAATGAAGAACCCCGTCCCCACCGTCCGCGTGGTTCGGCTCAGAATCGTGTCCAGGCGCTGCGGCGTCAGGTCTTCCGCCCGCATCGCACCATCGCTGTTCGACGGATCACACGCCGCGGAGATCGCCACCACTTCAGGCGCCACCCGCTTGGCAATCGCCGCAAACTTCTTCTGGAGCCCGGTCAGCTCCATCGTGTCGGCGCTTTCGATGTATGAAGAGTCAACCGCCGCGCTGGCGATCCCACGGTGCTCAGCCTGACAGCTGATCAGCGGAAGGAACGTAAGCCCTAATACTGATAACCTGACGGCCAAAATTCGGCCGCGGCGCGGGAACAACTTTGATTCCATTCACACACCCGTACTAGCCCAACTCGCCTGGACCCGGGTCGCCCCGAGCCCTCCGAAGTGAATGATGGTCCAACCTTCAATTCACGCCCCTGCAACGGGAGTACCACCGTAACAGAAGCATACTCTTCTATACGGCGATTCCGCGTCGAGGGTTTACTTTTTCAATCGACGACTGATAGGCGTGCGACCTTATCGGACTTGGCAATCGGCTGCGAAAGCCTAAATCTTCCGCAGCCGATCACCCGTTGCTCAACATTCGAGCACCTCTTCGGCGCCCGAAGCAGTTCATGCCGGCGCCGCCGTCTCAGCTTTGGCGCTGTCCGCTTCCGCCACACGCTTGGCATTCAACAGACCCTTGCTGGTCAGCACAGCCTGCCGAATCTCCTCGGCCAGATCGCGGTTCTCCTGGATGAACTGCTTGGCATTTTCCCGACCCTGGCCGAGCCGCACACTGTTGTACGTGTACCAGGCCCCGCTTCTTTCCACGATGTTGCCGATTGTCGCCAAATCCAGCAGATCGCCCTCGTAGCTGATCCCCCGATCGAACATGATGTCGAATTCCGCGTCACGGAACGGCGGCGCGATCTTGTTCTTCACTACCCGCGCCCGTGTCCGCGCTCCCACGGAAACGTCCGCATCCTTGATCGTCTGCGTCCGTCGAACGTCGATGCGAACTGAGGCATAAAACTTCAGCGCCCGCCCGCCCGGCGTCGTCTCCGGGTTGCCGAACATCACACCGATTTTCTCGCGAATCTGATTGATGAAGATCACCGTCGTCTTGCTGCGCGAGATCGCTCCGGTCAGCTTCCGTAGTGCTTGGCTCATCAGCCTCGCCTGCAGACCCACGTGGCTGTCGCCCATCTCCCCTTCGATCTCCGCCCGCGGGATCAGCGCCGCCACCGAGTCGATCACAATCACATCCACCGCATTCGATCGCACCAGCAATTCGCAGATCTCCAGCGCCTGCTCCCCCGTGTCCGGCTGGGAAACCAAGAGATCGTCCAGCTTCACCCCCAACCGTTTCGCCCACGACGGATCCAGCGCATGCTCCGCGTCGATGAACGCCGCCACCCCGCCACTCTTCTGCGCATTGGCTACGATATGCAGACACAGCGTCGTCTTGCCGCTGGATTCAGGACCGAAAATCTCCAGCACGCGCCGCGCGGCACGCCCGCCCCGCCCAGCGCAATATCCAATGACAGCGATCCCGTCGGAATCCCATCGATCGCCGCCGGCTTTTCCCCGTCCATCTTCATTACCGCCCCCTTGCCGAACTGCTTCTCGATCTGCTGGACCGCGCGGTTCAACGCCGAATCCCGCGCCGGATCACGATGAACCTCGCCGGCACGCGCCGCAGCCTCCTGCGCACTGATATCCCGCCGCTCAGGGTGCAGCTTCTTCGGGTCCACTTTTTCGGTGGATTTCGCCATGATGGGCTCCTTCTGGCCGGGTATGTTTTTCAGCCGGCCAATGCGCGATTCGTCCGTTGGCGACGAACGACTCGCTGGTTCAGTGACTTAATGCGGGCCCAAAGTGCGACCGGAGTCGCACCACAACGTGCCGTTGCGAATCAAATCGCCTCCAAACTCACCGTGCCACGCTGGCGACGGGGCTGGCACGCCCGCACTGAACTCGATAGAAGTCACCCACCATCCATGTTCAGTTGTTGTTCGGTCCGAAATCTAACCTAACATCATCGAAGCGTCAAGAGAAAATCAAGAAAAAGTTTCGCCCGCGACAAAAGCGATCATTTTGCCAGCGAAAATTGCGTAGCAACAGCATACCGCGCCCCTTCCGCCCGCAGCCGGCTCTCCATCAGCACCATCTCGTTCACGCAAAAACCCGGCCCGGGCCACAACGCACCGCAAACCTCCTCCATCCTCTGACGAGTGTTCGCCCCAGGCGGCTTCCTCGCCCGCGCCAGTGTCACATGCGGCCGATACCCGCGGTTCTCATGCTCGAATCCCAGGTAGTGACATCGCTGCTCAACCGCCGCATGCACCCCCGCCAGCGCTTTCACATCTCCACCCATCTGCGCCGCCACGATTCTCACCGGCCCCCTCGTATATTCACTTCTTCAGTGAACGGTGTTCCAATCACAGATGCGTTGTCGCAGGCTTCTGAGCGTAGCGAAGAAGGCTGCGACAACGCGGCCGGCGGCAGATCGTTGTTCCCTGGGCGTCGCTCATCGCACGCCGCCGCTAAGCTCGATCGCCGCCGGCCTCCTGGAAAAAGCCCGAACAGCCGCCAGAGCAGCGCGGCCTGCCGCGCCAGCTCGCATTTGCGAGGAAGGGATGCCTCCATGAATCCTACACCTGTTCATGTCGGGATCAACGTCTCGAAGAAGTCACTGGAGTTATGTCTGCTGCCCGGCGGTCAGACGCTGGCGGTGGACAACAGCGACGCCGGAATCGCACAGATCGTGGCGCTGCTGAAGCAGCACACGGTCGCTACCGTGTTGCTGGAAGCAACCGGACGTTACGAGCGCCTTGTTGCATCGGAGCTGCTGGACGCCGGCTTCGCGGTCGCCGTGGTGAACCCGCGGCAGGCACGCAACTTTGCCCGCGCTGGGAAAGCTGGCCAAGACGGACAAGATCGATGCCGCCACGCTCGCGCAGTTCGCGCAGCTCGGCCACGTGCGTTTGTGCGAGAAACAGCCGGAACAGTGCATGCTTCTGGACGATCTGGTGACGCGCCGCCGCCAGGTGACGCAGATGCTGGCAATGGAAAAGACCCGCATGCAGATCCCGCAGGACAAGCGGACCCGCGGCATGATCGCCAGGGTGATCCGCGTGCTCGAACAGCAGCGAGAGGACCTGGACCGCCGCATCGCGGAGTTGATCGAGTCGGATGAGGACTGGCGAAACAAACGTGACCTGCTGACGAGCGTTCCCGGCGTCGGCCAGACCACCGCCAGTGCGCTGGTGGCGGACCTGCCGGAACTGGGCAAGCTGAATCGTCAGCAAATCGCCGCTCTGGTGGGCGTGGCCCCGATCAACCGCGACAGCGGAACCTTGCGCGGCAGGCGCACCACCTTCGGCGGACGCGCTTCAGTACGCTGCGCGCTCTACATGGCTGCGTTCTGCGCCATCAAGTGCAATCCGGTACTCAAACGCTTCGCCGATCGCTTGCGTGCAGCGGGCAAACCATTCAAGGTCATCGTCGTGGCGGCAATGCGCAAGCTGCTGACGATCCTCAACCTCATGCTGAAGGAGAATCAACCGTGGAACCCGCAGCCTCAAAACGCTTGACTTCTAACACAGCCGCTTAGCGCAGCGTTCAAGGCGTTGCCGAAGCGACCCGGAGGCCCTGTGGGGCTTGCGGCGAGTAAGGGCTGTAGGGCGCCTCGATGGTGCGGGAGAGGGTTCTGTCAGAAGCATTCGGTCCTTTAACTCTACATCCCGGTGTCGGCGATTGGCGGCTAGAACCGGCGAGCAAAAACATGAGCGGATAAGGACTTAAGAAGGATCCGGCGCTGTCGTGTTAAATCACCGGCCACAAAGGCGTGTCCCGTCCGCCAAGCCGTTCAACCGACCCCATCTGCCGCAAATCTCCAAAGGACGGCTCGACGGAGCCCATGCAACATATTCAAGCCCGCTTGTGCAAAACGACCGACCCACGCCGTACCCTCCCCGTAGTCACACCGTGCAAACCCGCCCGCGCCAAAGCCCGCCCTGCAGGCCGCCAGCACAGTTCCCAGCCCCCCCATACGCTCCCCCGCCAAACGCCCCATGCCCCCACCTTCTTGAGGCACTTCATCGCATCCGCCTTCACCCCCCCCCAAAAGCTGTTCAGCCAGCGGTGATCGGTCTGCTCGCTGATCGCCGGCTTCCGGCAGACCCCGGCAATCGTCCGGCCCGCCGATAACATCCCGTCCGCCTCATACAGATGCGCCATGATCCGCTCGGACCCATGATGCTTCCTGCGAAATGAACGCATCGAGAATCTCCTTGCGCTTGTACGGCCCAAAGACGCTCATGGGGGACCCGGTCGCGCTGGCACGCCAGCCTATGCGGTTTTTTGTTGCAGTCTGGCGATGTGCGTGATACCAACTCTCCGTCACAATGACCTGCCATGGGAGGACTCTTGAACGCGTGCCGCCTCGACGCCCCGCTCGGGTTCGTTCTCGCAGTTTTGTGTTTGACCACCTGCAGCGCATTCGCCGACCAGAGGCCGGGTCGCTCGCGAGAGTTTCTCTTTGGCTACAGCGTCTCCGTAACCGGGCTCAAACCCGATCAGACCGCGCGGATCTGGGTACCTGTCCCGCCGAGCAACGAGGATCAGCAGGTCAACGAAATCGATCGCAAGCTACCCGCGCCGGGACAGACCGGCGAGGATGCGCGATTCCACAACCGCATTCTCTACACCGAAGCCAGACCGGGAAGCGACGGAACAGTCAAGCTATCGATCACCTACCGGGTCATTCGTTACGAGGTGCGATCGGATGCGACGACGCGGCCAAGCGCCGGAACCGTGTCTCCACTCTACCTGATGGCGGATGCGCGCGTGCCCGTCGGCGGCAAGGCGCTCAAGCTGATCGAGGGCCAGACGCTGCCCGTGGACCAGGTGGCGCGGGCCCGCGTTCTCTACGACGTGGTCTTCGATCACATGGTTTACCGCAAGGACAAGCCGGGCTGGGGCAACGGTGATTCGGACTGGGCGTGCGACAGCGGCTATGGCAACTGCACGGATTTCCACAGCCTGTTCATTTCGCTGGCGCGGTCGCAAAAGATTCCGGCAAAATTCGAGATCGGATTTCCGCTTCCCCCCGGCGCGGCGCGGGCAAAATTCCCGGCTATCACTGCTGGGCGGAATTCAAGCCTCAGCAGCGCGGCTGGATGCCGGTGGACATTTCCGAAGCGCGCCAGCATCCCGAATTGCGACAATACTATTTCGGCAACCTGACCGAAAACCGTGTGATGTTCAGCACGGGGAGAGACCTGGTACTGGTGCCGAAGCAGCAAGGGCCGCCGTTGAATTATTTCGTTTATCCCTACGTCGAAGTGGACGGCAAACCCTGGCCCGCAGACAAGATCAAGAAACGCTTCACTTACCGCGACATCGGGCAAACCGTGTCCGAGCAGCATCCGAGCGCCGATTCATCAAGCCACGCCCCCTCCAACACATCGCGTGAACCGTAGCCTCTGGCTATATTCACCCGCGCTACCCCTGTAGTGGAGTGAAAGGAGGTGATGCAGGTGACGCGCGAGCAGATTTACAAACTGACAGCGCTCTCAAGCTGCGCGGGTTGAGCGTCGAAGCTGAGCCAGACGCTCCTGGCGCAGGTCCTGTGCCGGTTTCCGCGGACCAGAGACCGCAGGCTGCTGGTCGATGCCTCAACCGCAGACGATGCGGGGATTTACCAGATCGGGAAAGATTCGCGCTCGTGCAGACGGTCGATTTCTTCACGCCGATCGTGGACGATCCGTTTGCTTACGGCCAGATCGCCGCGGCCAACGCGCTCAGCGACGTTTACGCCATGGGGGGAAGACCGCTGACCGCAATGAACCTTCTCGCGGTGCCAACGGATAAGGTCCCGCCAAACGCCATCTCGCAAATCCTCCGCGGCGGCGGATCGAAGGTGAAAGAAGCCGGCTGCACGCTCGTCGGCGGTCACACGATCAATAATCCCGAACCGCTGTATGGCCTGTCAGTCACAGGAATCGTTCATCCCCGGAACCTGCTCACGAATGCCAGTGCCCGCCCGGGCGACTTGCTGATCCTGACCAAGCCGCTCGGCACCGGCGTCGCCACGACGGCGATCAAACAGGGCATCGCCTCTTCCTCCCTTGCGCCCGTACGATCGCGTTGATGCGCCGTCTGAACACCGCGGGTGCCGAGCTGGCGGAGCGCGGCCTGGTGAAAGCCGCAACGGACGTTACGGGCTTCGGCCTGCTGGGGCATCTCGCAAGCATGTGCCGCGCGAGCCGCGTCGGGGCTGAGCTTCATGCGAGCAATATCCCCCCCATCGCCAGAGTCATTCTTTCGCTGATCGAAAGGGATTGCGTCCCTGGCGGCAGCCGCGCCAACCTCGAAGCAGCGCAACAAATCGTCGACTGGAACGGCATCGACGATTGCCGCAGAATCCTTCTTGCCGACGCCCAGACCAGCGGCGGGCTGCTGCTCTGCGTTCCCCCGCGAAAGCTGCCGCAGGTCCAGACCGTCCTTCGCAAACACCGCGCCCCCATCGTCGCGATCATTGGACGTATTGTCCGTTCCTCGCGCACGCGTATATTCGTGAATTCATGACCGCAAAACGCGAGCAGGCAGCCCTGCGTGCGATCCCGTCGGTCGATCGAGTTCTCCGCGAGCTCGGTCAACTGGACCTTCCGCGCCCCGTGGTCGTCGCTCTGGTCCGTCGGGAACTGGAATCGCTGCGATCATCACCAGGTCCCGCCCCGGATCGTGCGCTCGATCGTATCCGTCAGGCCATCGACGACGCAAAACGCTTGCGAATCCAGCCGGTCATCAACGGCACCGGAATCATCATCCACACGAATTTCGGCCGCAGCCCGCTGCCACCTCGCGCCATCGATGCCGTCGTTGCCGCCGGCGCCAACTACAACAACATTGAATACGACCTTGCGGGCGGCGCTCGCGGCGGACGCGCTGGCTATCTCGAACACAACCTCGCTCTGCTTTGCGAATCGGAAACGGCAACGGTGGTCAACAACTGCGCGGCGGCGCTCGTCTTGATCCTTCGCCATTTCACCGCGATCGATCCCGCCAGAAGCGTCATCATTTCCCGCGGCGAGCTGGTCCAGATCGGCGGCGGCTTCCGCATCCCGGAGATCCTGCAAGCCAGCGGCGCAACCCTTCGAGAGATCGGCACCACGAACAAAACCACGCTCCAGGATTACCGGGATGCCATCGACGATGGCACTGCGATGATCCTCCGCGTCCATCGCAGCAACTTCTTTATGGACGGCTTCGTGGAGTCGCCTTCCACCCGTGAGCTTGCAGAGTTGTCGCGCGAATCCAGGATCCCCCTGATCGTCGATCTGGGCAGTGGCGCGATGTTCGATACTTCCACGCTTGGCGGCGGTGAACGCGAGCCGACTTCCGCACAGACCCTGCAGGACGGCGCCGACGTGGTCTGCTTCAGCGGCGACAAACTCCTCGGCGGCCCCCAGGCGGGCATTATCGCCGGTCGGTCCAATCATGTCCGTGCACTCAAGAAAGAACCGTTCTTCCGCCGCCCTTCGCTGTGACAAGTTGATCCTCGCCGCCCTTCAGGCAACCGTCGATCTCCACCTCGCCGGCAACGCAGATCAACTGCCCATCATCGCCATGATGAATGCCCCGATCGAATCCCTGCATCAGCGCGCCATGCAAATCCTCGCTCAAGTGAGCGGTATTCAGGCAACCATCGAGATCGGCCGCGGCGACGCGCAGGTGGGCGGCGGATCCCTTCCCCGCACGGTCATTCCTTCCGTCACGATCGACCTGCAAAAGGATGGCGTCGCCGCCGGAAATCTGGCCGATCGTCTTCGCCGGCACGATCCGCCGGTGATTGGTTATGTCAGTGATGGCAGCGTCAAACTTGACCTGCGAACGATCTTTCCGGCGCAGGAGACGCGCTCATCGCCGCCATCCGCGCCGCAGTCGCTCAGCCGTGACAGACGCCATGCCGCCCGACCCCCCCACGATTTCCTTCATCCTCGCCACCGCCGGTCATGTGGACCACGGCAAAAGCGCCCTCGTCCGTGCACTGACCGGGATCGATCCCGACCGTCTTCCGGAGGAGAAAGCCCGCGGCATCACCATCGACCTGGGGTTCGCTTCGCTGTTGCTGTCCTCGCCGCTTGGCGCCGCGCCCGCAAGATACCACCTCGGCATCGTCGATGTCCCGGGCCACGAGGACTTCGTCAAGAATATGGTGGCCGGAGTCGGCTCGATCGATCTGGCGATGCTGGCCGTCGCCGCCGACGACGGATGGATGCCGCAGACCGAGGAGCACCTTCAGATCCTCACCTATCTCGGCGTCACCCGCGCCGTCATCGCCCTCACCAAAGCCGACCTGGCTACCAATCTGGCAGGCGCTGTCGGTGCCGTCCGTAAGCATCTTGCCGACAGTCCGTTTGCAGATGCACCGATTATCCCCACTTCCGTGGTCGCAAACTCCGGCCTGGAAGATCTGAAGAGCCAACTCGTCCAATTGCTCTCGCATACGCCGCCTCCGCGCGACATCGGCAAACCCCGCCTGCCCGTCGATCGAGTTTTCACGCTCAAGGGCATTGGCACGGTTGTCACCGGCACGCTCAGCGGTGGTACTCTTCGTCGCGGCCAGCAGGTGATCGTCCAACCGACCGGCCGCCTCACCCACATTCGCAGTATTCAGACGCACAATCGCGAAATTGACATCGGACTTCCCGGCTCGCGCATAGCGTTGAATGTCACCGATTTGCACCCCGCTACCGGCCGTGCCAGCCGCTCGACCGATGTCATCGGCCGAGGCGATGTCGTCACGCTCGCCGAACTCGGCAAACCGTCCGAAACGCTCGATGTCGCTATCGAACGCACGCCCCGAATCGCAGTGAACGATCCCAACGCCCGAGTTCTCAAGAGCGGGAGCATCGTCCACATTCACCATGGCAGCGGCGCATTCGGTGGACGCATCACGCTGCTCGACACCGAGCAGCTCGTCGCCGGCCAGCGCCTCCTCGCCCGCATCGTACCGAATGATCCCATCTTCGCTTTCGCAAGCGACCGCTTTGTCATCCGCGATTGGCCCGAACAGCACACGCTCGCCGGCGGAATCGTCCTCGATCCAGATCCCCTACCGGGCCCCCTGCGAAGTGAAAAACGCCGCGCGTTCTTCAGCCACGGGCGAACGCTCCATACGATCCCAACACCTATGTCACCACGCAATTGGCCCGGGATGGCTTCGCCGAGCGCAGCTCACTCCTGACCAGATCGCGCTTCAGTCGCGACGAACTCGACGACGTGATCAACGCCCTGATGGCCAATGGCTCTGTCACCTGCACCGACGATCGTCTCGCCGACACAACCTGGTGGACGACCTTCCGCCATCGCGCCGCCGACGCCGTCCGTGCTCACCATCGCGACCACCCCGAGCAGGCAGGCCTGCCCGTCGGCGATCTTCGCCAGCTGCTCGACCAAAACCCCGCCGCCGATGCGATCCTCGCTGATCTCTGCCGCGACGGGTTCGTCCGCGCCGGCACGGTAATTCGTCATGAGATGCATCGGCCCTCCCTTCCTCCTCGACTCAAAGCCGCCGGCGAAAAGCTCCGCGCGGCCCTGAACTCGCGCCCCTTCGATCCCCCCTCTCGCGGCCAACTGGCGCCGGATGACCTCAGCTTCCAGACACTGAGATTCCTCTTCTCCTCCGGCGAGGCCATCGACGTCAGCCCTGACGTCGTTCTCAGTGCCGACGCCTACCGCATCGCGATCGAGACCATCCGGGCACACCTCCGCACACACCACGCCGCCACCGTCAGCGAATTGAAAACCCTGCTCGGCTCCAGCCGCCGGATCATGGTCCCCCTGCTGGAGCGTCTCGACCGCGACGGCATCACCCGCCGCGACGGCGACAAGCGCACGCTTCGCTGATCTCACACGCGCTCGATTGCGCCCCGCCTCTGCCGCCGGCTTCCGCTCGAACAACCAGACATACCCATGACGTTTGTACGCGCTATAGAAGCTCAACCGCTTCTGCTGCGCCGCCTCCATCTTCTCCCTCGCACCGGCCACCCGCGGATCCCGGCTGAAATCGCACGAGCTGGGACTGTCATCCTTGCTCTTGAGCGACAGCGCCGTCACCTCGGTCACCGCGTTGCGGTAAGCCTGCTCGCAGGCGCGATATTCCTTCTCAGCGTCGGCGCGTCTCCTTCTCCTGCTCGGGCGTCATTCCTGACAGTGGAATCAGCTCGACGTTCAGATCGCCCAAAAGCAGATCCGGCCGGCCATCCCCATTGAAATCCACGACGTTGATCCGGAGGAACCCGCCCCAGGGCCGATTCCGCACCTGGCTCAGCTCATCCACCCCATCGGCCGTGCTGCTGGGGGGAACGAGCGTCTTCCCCGCCGCAAGCTTCAGGTTGCCGTGCTCATCACGCCCGGTCGCGCGATACAGGATCACGCTCCCGGACCCCGTCCCGACCAATAAATCCGGCAACCCGTCTCCATCCCAATCAGCCACTGTCGGGGCGGCATGCATCGGATCGATGTGGATCGCCTTCCCATCCGCCACCACGCGCACCGCATCCCCGAACTGCGGCTTCTCTTTCGTCCCCAGGTTCGGAATCAGAAAGACGTCGCCCCCCAGCGTCCCGACAACCAGGTCCAGCACACCGTCGTTGTTCCAGTCGGCGGCGAAAGCCGTTGTCCCTGCGCCAAACGTGATGATCGAGCCATAACGGTCGCGCAGGCGCTTGCCGCGAACGAATGTGCCGTCGCCGCGATTGCGGAAGAAGAAGACATTGCCCGGCACGTAGGAGCCGGAAATCACATCGAGCTTGCCGTCGCCATTGAGGTCCACCAACTGTGGACTGAATAGTGCGATCGCTCAGCCATAGCCGACATGGGCATAGTCCCCGGAGGCGTGCAGCCAGACCCAGTTAGCGAATTTGGGCCGGTCGTTGCTCCCAATATTCCTGTAAATCCGGCACGAGCCGTCGATAAACTGCCCGACCAGAAGGTCCTTCACGCCGTCGCCGTCGATATCACCGAAGCACGGGGCGGCATATCCGCCGTCGGCATCGATGTCGCCGCGTGCATATGTCAGCTTGACGGGCGCCCGTAGCTCCGGATCGAGCCCCCCCGACACCGGCTGGGTTGTTGTACCGGCCCATGCACTTGCCGAAAGAGCCATCGCGGCTATCGGCGCCATCCATCGCCACGGCTTGCCTGCCATAACGCCTCCTGAAGCTGCTCAGAAAGGATAACCGCCGCCGCAGGCAAGAACAGGACAAATACCTGGCAACGCGACGAGATTTCCTCCGCTGCTGCGCTATTCCCCTTCCCCTTCGCCCGGTGGCAGTTCCGGCACATCCTCCTCAACCAGGTCCTGCGCCAGCCGGCTCAGAAAAAACTGCAACTCCGTCGCTGCCACGGTGTCTGGAAGCGGATCGCGCAGATCGTACTGATGCGAGTGGTCCTCCGACGCCTCTTCGCCCCGCTTCTCACCCTCGGTAATGATGTGATGCTCGAAGGTGACTGCGTCTTCGTGGCTCTGCATGATGACCAGCTCGCCCCAGCGCCAAACCAGGTGAATGCGAATCGCCAGCTGATTCCCCCAACTCGTAACCCGATGGATGACCTGATTTTCCGTCAGCAGCTTCACCAGGTCGTCCACCGCCGGCAGGACCGCGCCGTTGAGGAAATCCGCGTAGTTCCGGTTGTAATCCTGCTGCCGCTCCATCGCCGCCCGCTCGGCCAGCAACTTTTCTGGCGGGACGTCCCGAAATGGCGCAACCCGCGCCAACCACCATTTGACAAACCGCTTGTCCATTGCCGCAAAGCGTAAAGGGCCGCGTTCCGTCCAGCAAGCCTGGAGCTTTTGATCATCTCCGATCCGAATTTCGGGCATTCCCAGCCTTCCTTGCCCGCCTTTAAGTTACCGATGGAACATCAGGCACTTGTTAAAGGAGGATTCTGCTTGGCGGCGACTGTTTCTCCCGACTTGGTCTTTACCGGTATTCGAGGGCTCGACGACGTACTGGGCGGCGGATTGCCGCCTCACCACCTCTACCTCATTCAGGGCGACCCGGGCGTCGGCAAAACCACGCTTGCGCTGCAATACCTGCTTGAAGGCCACCGTCGCCGCGAAAAAGTCCTCTACATCACGCTCTCGGAAACCATCGACGAGCTGCGCACCGTCGCCAGCAGCCACGGCTGGAATCTCGACGGCATCCCCATGTGGGAACTTACCGCCGCCGAGCAATCGATGAAGGCCAGCCAGCAGAGCACGTTCTTCCATCCATCGGAATTCGAGTTGAGTGAGACGACCCAGACGCTGCTTGAACAGGTCGAGAAGTACAAGCCCGTGCGCGTCGTTTTCGATTCGCTCTCAGAGCTGCGCCTGATGTCGCAGGACTCGCTGCGCTTCCGCCGGCAGATCCTGGCGCTCAAGCAGTATTTCACCGGCCGCAACTGCACGGTCCTTCTGCTGGACAACTCACGACGCGACATGGGCGAGTTGTCGGTGGAGACGCTGGCGCACGGCATCCTGGTGCTTCGAGCAGTTTTCCCGCTCTACGGCGGGGTCCGACGCCGCCTCCAGATCAGCAAGCTGCGCGGCGCTCGCTTCCGCGGTGGATATCACGACTACATCCTTGAGACCGGAGGCCTGGTCGTCTTCCCCCGCATCATCGCCGCCGAACACCGCCACGGCCAGCATATGACGCCCATCTCGTCCGGCATCAAGGAGATCGACCAGCTTCTGGGCGGTGGTGTGGCGCGGCTCTTCGCTGCTGATCGTCGGCCCCGTGGGCGCCGGCAAGAGCGCGCTGTCCGTCCAGTACGCCGCCGCCGCTGCCGAGCGCGGCGAGAAGGCCGCCATGTTTCTCTTCGACGAACGCGTCGAAACCATGCTCACCCGCTCCGCCGGAATGGGCACCAACATCCGCGGCGCGATCGAAAGCGGTCGCGTCTCCGTGCAGCAGATCGATCCCGCCGAGCTTCAGCCCGGCGAGTTCGCCCACCACGCCCGCCAGGGCGTCGAGCACGGCGCCAGCCTCGTTGTCATCGATTCGCTGAACGGCTATATGCACTCCATGCCCGAGGAGCGCTTCCTCAGCACTCAGATGCATGAGTTGCTGGCGTACCTTGGCGAGAAAGACGTCCTGACCATCATGATCCTCGCCCAGCACGGCTTTGTCGGAAACGAAACGGCCTCGCCGGTCGACATGAGCTATCTTGCCGACTCCGCCGTACTGATCCGCTACTTCGAAGCGAGGGGCCGGGTGCGGCAGGCAATCTCCGTGCTCAAGAAACGCACCGGCTCCCACGAGCGGACGATCCGCGAGTTTCAAATAACCTCCGAAGGCATCCGCGTTGGTCAGCCGCTGCATCAGTTCCAGGGCATTCTCGCTGGGGCTCCCGAGATGACCGGAGGCGAGGAGAAGCTTCTCGAGAAGCAATGAAGGTCCATCCTCATGATCCCGACCCCCTTCGCGTGCTCGTCCTGGCACCCACCGGGCGCGATGCCGCGCTGACCTGCTCGGCACTGGCCGATCGCGGGAGCATCGTCTGTGAGCCGGTCGAGGACCTCGAGGATCTCTGCGGCGAAATCTGTCGGGGCGCCGGCAGCGCTATTCTCGCCGAAGAAGCCCTTTTCAGCGAAGGCACGCGCTGCCTGAAGGACCTGTTGGCAAGCCAGCCGGCCTGGTCTGACCTGGCCATCATCATCATGACCAGCTTCGCCGCGACCTCTGAGATCAGCGACTGCGTGGAACAGATTCGGCAGCGCGGCTCGATCACCCTGCTCGATCGGCCTCTAAAGGTCATGACCCTCCTGACCGCCGTGCACGCCGCCCTCCGCGCCCGGCAACGGCAATACCAGGTCCGTGACCTGCTGATCCAGACCCGGAACGACGTGCGGCACCGCGACCAATTCCTCGCCATGCTCGGCCACGAACTGCGCAATCCGCTGGCAGCGATAACCACGGCTATGAATGTGCTGGATGCCTCCAGCCCACCCTCTGATCGCTTCGAGCAGGAGCAGCGCCAGATCATCATCCGCCAATCGCGGCATCTCTCGCGCCTGGTCGATGATCTGCTGGATGTTTCCCGGATCACCAGCGGGAAGATCAGCCTGGCCGTTCGCCCCGTCGATCTTGGATCAATTGCCCAGCAGGCCCTGAAAGCGGTCGAGCCGCTGGTGCGCACCCCGCGGCACGAAACACGCTTGGTGCGTCCGCCTGAGGCGGTCATTGTCGAAGCCGATCCTGTGCGCCTCGAACAGATCGTCAGCAATCTGCTGACCAATGCCGTCAAATACACGCCACCGGGCGGGATCATCACACTTACCGTGGACGCATCGGATGGATCGGCCCGCCTCAGTGTTCGGGACAACGGCCTGGGAATCGGTCCCGAGCTGCTCCCGCGCGTCTTCGACCTCTTCACCCAGGCCGACCGCTCCCTCGACCGCGCAGGGCGGATTGGGAATCGGCCTGACCCTTGTGAAGCGGCTCGTCGAGATGCACGGCGGCAGCGTCGAAGCGCGCAGTGAAGGTCCCGGCCATGGCAGCGAATTCGCGATCATTCTGCCGTTAGCGCAGAAGCCACTGGCTCCCCCGCCGCCACCTCCGCCGCGAGTCACCAAGGGCACGCGTCAGCGGATTCTTCTGATCGAAGACCATGCCGATGCCCGACGTGCCCTCACGCGATTACTGCAACTCTGGGGACACACGGTCGAAATCGCCGAGGACGGTCAGCGCGGGGTGGACCTGGCCATATCGACCCGGCCCCATGTCGCCTTGGTAGACATTGGGCTCCCCGGCCTCGATGGCTATTCCGTCGCCCGTCAAATCCGTGGGACGCTCGGGAATGAAGTCCGCCTCATCGCCCTGACCGGCTATGGCCAACCCGACGACCACGCCCGCACCCGGGCCGCCGGCTTCGACCTCCATCTGGTCAAGCCAATCGATGCCGAGCAGCTTTCCGAAATCTTGGCTACTGCCAGTCCCGTCACGAGCGCCTAACTCCACCCTCCGGCTTTTGCCGAATGCAACACAACCATATATTGAATAACAGCTTACAACTTTCCTGATCGCCCTTGCCGCACTCGTCCGATAAAACCTTTGAACCTGTCCCAACGGCCGGATCGGCTTTGACGCCAAATGGTCTTTTCTCTAGACTACCACGCAGTCTGGTTGTCTAGCTCATCGCAGGTGCGGGTCAGGCTCACCGGGCACGGACGCACGACGTTCGGTTCGATCCGGCAAGACCGTCGCTGGCGATGTTACTATGATCGTCGATTGTCACACGCATATCTGGCAGTCACCCGACCAGCTCGGCCAACTCGAGCTGGGCGAATTGCCTCGTGATCTCCGCAACCGGCCGGCCCGGGCGGGCGTTCCCAACCGCACGGCCTGGCGCTCTGTGCCCGCCGCCGATCCGGAGCATCACTGGGCCCAGTCGTCCGCGGTGGATAAGTCCATCGTCCTCGGCTTCAAGAGTCGCTATCTGCAGGCCGAGATTCCCAACAAATATGTCTCGGAGTACGTCGCCCGCTATCCCCAGAAGCTGATCGGCTTTGCCGGCATCGATCCCACCGAAAGCTCCGCCATGGAGGAGGTCAAGATCGCCAAGGTCGATCTCCGCCTCCGTGGCATCACCATCTCGCCGGCCAACCAGGATTTCCACCCCTCCGACACCCGCGCCATGAGGGTGTACGAGCAGGCTGAAGAGCTGGCCATGCCGATCCTGATCCACCCGTCGGGGCAGTACACGGAACAATCCAAGCTTGAATTCGGCCGACCTTATCTGCTCGACGAGGTGGCGCGGACGTTCCCGAATCTTCGTCTGATCGTCGCGCAGCTCGGTCAGCCCTGGATCGATGAGACGATCTGTCTCCTCGGCAAGCACCCGAACGTCTTTGCCGACGTCTCCGGCATGCTCTCTCATCCATGGCAGGCGTACAACGCTCTCGTCCAGGCGCATCAGGCAGGCGTCATCGACAAGCTGCTCTTCGGCTCGGACTTCCCCTACACCAGCGCCGAAGACTGCATCGAGGCGCTCTACTCCATCAACCAACTCGCCCAGGGAACCAACCTCCCCGTCGTTCCCCGCGAGGCGCTGCGCGGCATCGTCGAGCGGGATGCGCTGAATCTTCTGGGGCTCGGTTGATCTTCCCCGTCGCTTGCGTCCGGCACCCCTCGCCTCCATGATCCTGCCATGATTTGCCGCCCCGCTCTCGCCTCTACATTGCTTCTGCTGGTGCTGTTGGCCGGTTGTTCCAGCGTCAATGCTCCGCTGATCCTCAAGCCGCTGCAATCGAACAGGGAGTTCTCACAGAAGTTCACCCGGAGCTATGCGGCGCTCAACGAAGATGGAAGCTTCGAGTTTCTGCTGCTCGACAGCGACACCCAGCGGGCCTCCCATCAACCCGCCGGCGCCGCTCAAACCCGCCAGGGAGATACCTCTCCGCCAGCTCGTTCACATCAAGATCCATTGGCTTCCCATGCGCGGCAATGTAGCCGACACCACACCCGCCAACGCCACGGTTGAGTGGTACATCTTCTCCGATGCCCCCGATCACCAGTCGGATCTGCTGCTCTACTCCGGCGCGGGCTATGCGCTGCGCACATCAGCGATCACCGCGCCGTTCTCGACCTCAAGTCCGCCAAACTCGAACCCCACATCGTCCACGGCCTGACCGATCCCCTGGGGGCCTTCCGCCTGAGCGGCAAGCTTAACGCGCCGCTCGATCCGCAGGACCTCCGGCACATCCTCACCGACACCCGCTCGCGTTTTGGCCTGCCGATGAAATGATCCCGCCCGGCTTCCCGTCGGATAGGCGCCATCCCTTTACACCGGCGGCCAGCCAGTACAATGCGCCCCGGCATGATCGTCGCAGGGATAGATGAGGCTGGATACGGACCGCTCCTCGGGCCGCTGGTTGTCGGCTGCTGTGCGTTTGAGATCACCGCTACCCCGGACGGCGAAATACCCTGCATCTGGAAACGCCTCCGCCGTCTCGTCTCCAAAAACCGCGTTCGCTCCGGCAAGAAGATCCACGTCAACGACAGCAAGGCCGTCTACAGCCCCAGTCTCGGCTTGAAGGAATTAGAGCGTTCCGTCGTGTGCATGTTCGATGCGTGGTGCGGTGGCGTGGACTGCCTTGACGATTTCCTTGCCCGCATCGCCCCTCACGCCGCGGCGGAACTCCTGCAATATCCCTGGTATCGCCCGGTTGACCAGGAGCGCTTTCCCCTTCAGCAGGATGGCACGGCATTGAAACTCTTTGCCAACGCCCTGCGGATCGAGATGGAGAAATCCGCCGCCCGCTGCGTTCACATGGCCGCTCGCATTGTCCATGAGCGGCAGTTCAACAAGCTCCTCACCGCCACGCGCAACAAAGCCAGCGCCCTCTTCTCCACGTCCGCGATTCACCTCGATCACCTGCTGAGCACCTATGGCGATCGCGATCTGGTCATCTTCTGCGACCGCCAGGGCGGCCGCGCCCATTACGGCTCGCTGCTCCGCCAGATGTTCGAGGCCTGGCACCTCGAGATCGTCAACGAATCCGATTCCCGCGCCGAGTACATCTTAAGCTCGGGAGCGAAACACGTCCGCATCCTCTTCGCGGAGAAAGCCGAAGCCCAGTGCCTCCCCGTGGCCATGGCCTCCATGATCAGCAAGTACACCCGTGAAGCCCTCATGAGCCGCTTCAACGCCTGGTGGAAGGCTCACCTGCCCGAGCTTGCCCCCACCGCCGGCTACTACACCGACGGCGTGCGCTTCCTCAGGGACATCAATGAAAAACGCACCCAGCTCGGCATCCCCGACGCCGATCTGGTCCGCAGCGCCTGAGGCCTCTTCCCCGAGCTACTTTCGCGGTTTGCCGCTCTGCAGACTCTCCCACTTCTCCTCCGCCTCCGACCGCCGGATGTAGATCGGGATCAGCCGATCGATCTCCGCAAACTCCCCGTTGTGCGCGATCTCGAACCCGATCTTCGCCACCGCACCCGCCCGCGCCCGCCACAGCCCCTCAGGCGTCACAATGATGTCAGACTCTTCTGCAATGGATTGCCTGTGATACGGAATCCCCTCGCCCACGAGATGAACCGGCCGCCCGCTGCGCTCCAGCATCTCGCCCAATCGATCCAAATGCGCCCTCGCGCTGGTCCCACCCGCGAGCGCTTCGCTCGAAGCGCGCCGTAAAAATCTGCTCGCGCTTGGCATCAAGCACGATGATGACCTCCCGTGCCTCGGTAGGCACATTCTCCACCAGCACCCGCACCGTCGGCACCGCCACCACCTTCACACCCGTCGCCAGCGCCAGCGTCTTGGCCAGCGTGATCCCGATCCGCAATCCCGTAAACGACCCCGGCCCGGCCGACACGTAAAGCTCATCCAGCTCTCCCGGCCCCCAACCCTGCCGGCGCATCAGCCGGTCCAGGATCGGCACGATCTGGGCCGCGTGCTGCAGGCCATGGGGGAATTCTTCCTCTGCCAATACCCGCCCATCCGCGACCGTCGCGATCGACCCGACCCGCCCAGAAGTTTCGATAGCCACCGCCCGCAGCATCCGCGACAGACTATAAGCCGCGACGCCACGCCGCTAGGCCCGCCGCGTGAGCAATTCTTTTCACCACTGAGTTCACGGAGGGGCATTTCTCATTGCACGGTCGGAAGGAAAACCGAGGTTGGAAGAAAGAGGGTAAGCGCCATCAACCAGATCACAGCCACAACGCAGAACAATCCAAGAGTATCCAGAATCCAAGATTTCCCCTGCCGCCTCTTCCGCGGCACGTCAGTGACGAGGACACCGTGCTCCCTGAGCACACAGGCAACCTCCTCCTGCCAGAACCGATCCAGGTTGAGGAGCGGACTGCCATCGTTGTCTACCAGAAATGGCTCGCGCGGCCCCTCGGCTCCCGTCTCCACCCACTCCACCATTCTGGCACGGCGGTATGGAATGTGCGCTGGCCGCCAGAGTCCCGGATCGCAGGCCACTTCGTCGTCATCGAGCCGAAGCCGTGCCATTCGATCCAGCAGCGATCTGCATAGAACGATCGCGATCAGAAGCGAAAGCACGACCGACTGCAGTGAATGGAGGCTCGTACTCTGCGCCGCCAGCGAGAAGATCGCCAGGAGAACAAATAGGGTAAAATCCGTAGCGAGTATGTGCGCACTCGCGCAGCGCACCACAAGCCTTCCTTCGGCGCGCCGAACGGACGGCGGTAAAAGACGACTCGAATCTCTTCAAGCGTTAGAAGAACGGCTATCGTCAGCGCTATGGCGCGCACCATGACGGCCCCATGCCTTTAGCCAGCTAATCGTTTGAATTATCGACGACCTCTCTGCGGTCGCAAGCAAGCCTCAACTCACCCTCCCATCCATCGGCGCCACCGGTACCTGTGCGATATTCGCCGGCTGGGTGAGGATCTGCCAAGCATCGCCGGGGAAGATGCCGCTTGTCGTGCTGTAGTCGGCGCGCAGCACCGTGGGGCTGATCTGCGTGACGGAATCCGCCCCCTCTCGTTGATCCCTGCCCGCCGCCATCGATCTCCAGCTCAGGGACATTGTTCCCCGTCAGCGTTACCGGCGCAGAGAACTCCCCTTCCGGCAGGAGACAGTATCTGGTGAGCTGATCATTACCCCCCCCCACGACATATTGGCATCCGCTTGTGCAAAGAATCGGACTTACACCGGACTCACACCGGGGTCACACCGTGCAAACGCCCCCGCGACAGAATGACCGACAAGGCGAAAAGCAAAAGCCCGATGAGGGAGTTTAGAATCCTTGCCGCCGGATTCCGGGGGCACGCGGCTGCCCCAGGACGCCCGCTCTCCCTACCCATCCCCCTGCAGGCGAATGGGTTGATTGATTCGCCGCGCGGGCGTCTGCTTTTCATTGTCCGCTTTGGGCGTACCCCGTTTATTCGGACGAAGCAAGCTCATGCCATCAACCGCACCACTACCATCACCAGCCGACCGTCACCCGAAGTCGGAGTACGATCACCACCCCGAACTGGGCGACTTCGTGTACTCGTCAACGACGCGGGGCTGGACGCATTGGCGCAAGAAATCAGGTGGCAGTCGGCTGCTCCTCCTCGGCTCTGGCCGAGTGCCAAGCAATGCACAGATACGCCTGTGGAATGAAATCGACGCAAGACTTGATGAACTCACGATGACAGCTGCAACCGCCGTGCGTGAGCCGCCAGTCAAACCGCGTGGCGCGAGGTTTGATCCCGCTGACCTGAAGATGCATCAGGTCGAGGTTACGGATGATGGTACGTTCTACTTTTACTTCGCGACCCCGGCGGGTGACGTGATCGTCTTGTGGCCGATGGTGACCTTCAAGGAATGGGCTGTCACGGAATCGGATTGGGTTCCGTGAGAAATTCCAGGGTGACGTTCAGAATTCCCCTGGCTCGACTGTCTACGACCCTGAGGCTCAGACCCGGAGGGAACTCGCGAAGTTCCCCGCGGCGCCCTCATTTGTCTGAACCATCCGCGTGCATCGGCGTGCATCTGTGGTTTCAGGTGATTTGTCTCCGTGAAGATGTAGGAAGCAGCAGGGCTTCTCCAGCCACTGCGGTAAGCTGTGTTTTTCCGACGCAGCAAGCCCACAACGAAAGGAGAAGCCCATGCGCACGGAGTATTTTATCACCATGGACACCCATTGCCGAAGCACCGATGTCTGCATCAAGACCGGGGGCGGGAAGCTGCTCAGACGAGATCACCTCCCCACCGGGATCCCCCAGCTGCGTGAGTTGATCGAGACGGTTCAACGTCCACGCCGTCTGGCCTTTGAAGAAGGAGCAATGGCCGGCTGGCTCTATCGCAATCTCAAGCCGTGCGTTGACGAGTTGATTGTGTGCGACCCACGCCGCAACGCTCATGTGGCCAAGGATGGAGACAAGGATGATCCCATCGATGCCGAGAAGCTCAACGACCTTTACCGCGGCGGGTTCCTCAGGCCGGTGCATCAACTGGAAAGTCTCGAAAGGACAGCAGTCAAACAAATCATTGGCATGTACCACGACAGCGTGACCAGGCGTGTCTCGGAAAGCAACTACCTGCTGGCCCTGGGGCGCCGCTGGGGCGTGATGCTCAGCGCCGCCAAGCTGCTCGAGGGCGGCGAGCAATGGCTCCAGGAGCGACTGGAGCAAGCGAAGGTTCCCGCCTCGATCGTGTCGATCGCCGAGGCGTTGCGTCAGCGTTACGCCCGCGCCGTCGAGCAGGAAGAATCGCTGTATCAACAGGTATGCCGAGTGGCGCAGTCAGGACAAGATGATGAGCCGCCTCACCGAGTTGCCAGGATATGGACCGATTCGCGCCGCCACCTTGATCAGCCACCTGGACACCCCCTGGCGTTTCAAGAGCAAATCGGCCCTCTGGAAGTACGTCGGGATCGGACTCAGGCGGGCCAAGAGTGGCGAAGGCGTGTCGATCATCTGTGTCGAGCAGGCCTGCAATCACCTGCTGCGTAATGTGGTGATCGGCGCCGCACAGCATGCGATTGATCAGAAGCAGAACGTGTTTGCCCAGCGATACGCCCACTGGATCCGAGCGGGTCTGTCGCCGCGCAATGCCCGCCGCAACGTCGCCCGCGATCAGGTGACGGCGGTCTGGGGCATGTGGAAAAGCGACAAGGCCTTCGACGCCGGGTTGCTCCACAACCCTTCATGACCACGAAGGAGGCGATCGGCTGTTGAATCAAACAACGCTGCCAACCTGGGTTCGGCGCTGGAGTGCCAGCGTGAGGCACTGCCGCCCCCGAGGAGCGGCCCACTCCGTGAATGAACCCCGCCGAATGTGTGCTACGCCCCGACAGATCCTCATGAACCCCGCAAGGGAGTTCCGGATAGGTGTTTGAACGACGCCGCCCTGATGCGCGCGATCTCCAGACGCTGAGGACAAATGCAGCCGACCCTGACAGGGATTCGACCCCGACGCCGACCACGTGCTTGAAGGATGATGGCAGCGACACGGCACACCGAAGCCTGTGCCACCACCCCTGCGCCCCGCGAAGCGAAGCAAAAAAGAAAAAATGAGGCGCAGCCGGAGATTCTCTGTTGACTTCCTGCTTCCTATAGGTGCCTCTGGGTCTCCGCGGTGAGCCTCACTCCGCCGGATCCAGATCAACGTCGCAGTTCAACTCATTCCCCACGGTTTCCAGCTCGCGCCGCAGCTTCCCCACCGCGACATCCGGCGGCACGGTCAACCGCATCTCCGTCAGAAACAGCGGATCGCCCGCAAACGCTGCCGACTCCTGCCGCGCTTCCAGCTCCTCGATGTTGACACCGTGCGCCCGCAGCACGCCCGTCAACCGCGCCACGATCCCCGGCTGGTCCATCGAATACGTCTTGAGCCGATACGGCAAGCCGCGCACCGGCTGGCCGCGCCGCTCCTGCGGCCGCACGATGATCCGCAACCCCATCTGCTCCCCCACCCGCGGCATTTCTTCTTCCAGCCGCCTGGCGGCATGGTCCGGGCACTCCAGCAGGATCATCATGGCAAACTCGCCGCGAAGGTTGACCATGCGCGAGTCCAGCAGGTTCCCTCCCGCCGAATGCACGAACCCCGCCAGCTCTCCCACGATCCCCGGCCGATCCGGACCCACGGCAGTCACGATCAATTGCACCATGACGCCAAGTCTACCTCGGCCCTGCGCCCCCGCCTATCTCTCGACGGCCCTTCCCGCTCCCCGTTCGCCTTGATCGCCCCCACCCCCTTTCCTACAATGCGGTTACGCTTCGGGCGATTAGTTCAGTTGGCTAGAACGCACGGATCACACCCGTGAGGTCACAGGTTCGAGTCCTGTATCGCCCACTGCTGTAAGTACCGCCGAACGCTGAAGAAGCGTACCTGCCTGCGTGAGGCAGTGCGACTCAAGAGCTTGCAAAAAAACGGTAGATAGCGTTGATCCCCGGGGAAGCTTCCTCTTCTGCCTTTGCAGCCGGGTCCTCGAACCTGAATTCGGCGAGCTCAGTCGAATCAAGCCTCAGCGCGGAAGGCTCTCCCAATGGCTTGGGAAAATCAACCGGCCCCTTCATTCCTACTCCGAATACTGCGACTGAAGATTCTCGCAATGATTTTGACGCTCCGGCGGTGATCTTGCCACAATTTCGCCCCGTAATTTTCACATTCCTGACTGCGCGGTTCGGCTGTCTTGTCCTCCCGACTTGTGAGCTGCCAACAGCGACTTGCCAAATGTGTCGAGCAACGTGTTCACGACCGCCATGCCGTGACGGAAATCTTCGTTCCAGAGAAAGTCACCGATCAATCGCCAAAGGCCAGGCTTGTCGGGGTCCTCGGCAGCTTTGTGAAGCGCGGCCGGGACGGCCTGCGTAAAACTCCGCAGCACACCCGGCTCAATCTCTGCGAGCATGTTGACCAGCAGGAACAGATTCCGAATCCCGCGGATCGATTGGGGCGACCGGGCTGCTGTAACGAGAATATCCAGCACCTGATCGCCCGCGCCCAGGGTGCCGCGAGCCAGCTCAAGAGCGCCGCGATCGTGCAGGCCTTGAAGAATTTCATACAACTCAAGCAGTGCCTCGGCATGCTCCACAGGCGCTTGTTCCAGACGATCCAGCAAATCCGCACGCGGATCGCGTTTCGGCGCTTCGCTCGGAATGGGATGAGCCATGACCGTAACTCCTATTTGGATCGAATTCGAAGCTGCACCAGGCCCGTGCCGGGCGGTGAGTAATCGGCGCGTTGCCATTTGCGCTGGACTTCCACACCAGACTGGGGTGTTGGCTTGCCGAACCGCGGGTTGATTCGCGGAAGAGGAGACTCTGCCACCTCCGGCAACACGCGCATTCGAACGGATGTTTCCTTATAGGCCGGCGTGTGCGTCACCGGGTCCGTATGGCTGCTGGTGAGTCGATTGATGGGCGACTCAGTCGAGTTCATCGGGATGTAAAGCTGTTTGCCCTGAACCCGATCCGTCACCAGCGCGCGCAGGCGAATCCGGCCATAGCGTGAAGTCAGTTCCAACCGCGTTCCGTTCTGGATGCCGCGCTCCCGAGCCAATTCCGGCGAGACCTCGACGAAGACATCCGGCGTTCTCTGGCGAATGCCGGGAACCCGACAGGTCAAATTCCCCTCGTGAAAATGTTCAAGCAGCCGGCCGTTGTTGACGTGCAGATCATATTCCTCGTCAGGCTGATCGGTCGGCTCTGTCCAGGCCAGCGGATACAGACGGGCCTTGCCATCTGGAAAATTGAACTGCTTGCGATAGAGCAGCCCCTGGTCTGTCCCGTCGGCGGCGACCGGCCATTGAAGCGTCTGGTAGCCTTCGAGCCGATCGTATCGCACCCCCGCAAAGAGCGGGCACAGCGAAGCAATTTCATCCATCACCTGGCCTGGATGCTCATACTTCCAGTTGGCGCCAAGCTGGTTGGCTACATCGCGTATAATCCGCCAGTCCGGCCTGCTCCCATCGAGTGGCTCGAAAACCTGATAGAGCCGTTGAACGCGTCGTTCAGTATTCGTGAACGTGCCCTCCTTCTCCAGACTCGGAGCGGCCGGAAGGACCACGTCGGCAAACCGGCATGTGTGGCTGAAAAAGACCTCCTGCACGATGAAAAAGTCGAGCTTTGAAAAGGCATTCTCAACTGCGTTGGCGTTCGAATCCACCAGGCTCATTTCCTCGCCAATAAGATACATGGCCCGGAGTTTTCCCTGCTGAATCGCATCGACCATCTGGTGATTGTCCAGTCCGACTGTCGTCGGCAATGGGACACCCCAGGCCTTTTCAAATCGCCGGCGCACCTCCGGATCGTCCACGCGTTGATAACCGGGCAGCATGTTCGGCATCGAGCCGTGATCGCTGGCTCCCTGGACGTTGTTGTGTCCGCGCAGGGGATAGGCTCCCGTGCCCGGCCGCATGTAATTTCCCGTGATCAGCAGAAGATTGGAGATCGCCGTCGACGTGTCCGAACCCATGGTATGTTGCGTCACGCCCATGGCCCACAGAACGCAAACCCGCTGCGCCTCGGCGATCATATGGGCGACTTTCCTGATCGTCTCGGCCGAAAGGCCCGTCAGCCGTTCGGCGGCCTCCATGGTGAACGGTTCCAGGCTTTGCCGGTATTCCGCCAGCCCATGCACCCATTGATCGATGAATGCCTTCTTCGCCAATCCCTGATCAAGCAGATATCGGCTGATCGCCGAAAGCCATACCAGATCGCTCCCCGGCCGGGGCCGCAGAAACAAATCCGCCCGATCCGCCATCTCATGCCTGCGAAGATCGGCAACAATCAGTTTCTGCCCGCGCAGCTTATGGCTTCTCTTCACGCGCGTTGCCAGGACCGGATGGCTCTCGGCCGTGTTGCTGCCGACGATCAGAACCAGGTCTGCCTGCTCGATATCCGCAATCGATCCGGAATCGCCGCCGTGCCCCACAGTGCGGAACAGGCCGGTCGTTGCCGGTGCCTGGCAATAGCGCGAGCAATTGTCGATGTTGTTGGTGCCGATGACCGCGCGGGCCAGCTTCTGCATGAGAAAACTTTCCTCATTCGTGCATTTGGAAGAGGAGATGCATGCAATCGAATCCGCTCCGGTTTCCTTTTTGATTTCTGCCAGTCGTCGCGCGATGAACGTCAAGGCTTCGTCCCAGCCCGCCGAACGAAACCGATCTCCATCGCGAATCAACGGGGTGGTCAACCGGTCGGGACTGTTGACGAAATCCCAGCCAAATTTGCCCTTGACGCATGTGGAAATCCCATTGGCCGGCCCATGCTCCGGCGCGACCTTGAGGATATGCCGATCCTTCGTCCAGACATCAAAACTGCAACCGACGCCGCAGTAAGTGCACACGGTTTTCGTCCGCCTGATGCGCGATTGCCGCATCGCCGATTCGGCCTCAGAGATTCTTAGGATCGGCCCGAACCCCGCCTCCGGCTCGATCTCCTTAACGACGTCGATCATCCCCTCGAGCGTTTTCTTCGGCAGCGCGGTCAAAAAACCCGCATGACCGAGCATCGATTTCTCCATCAGCGCATTACACGGACACACCGTCACGCAGTGCCCGCACGAGACACAGCTGGATTCGCCGATTGGCTTGCCGCCATCCCAGAGCACCCGCGGGTGCTCGTCTTCCCAATTGATCGACAGCGTCTCATTCACCTGGACATTCTGGCATGCCTCGACACACCGACCACACAAAAGGCACTGATCAGGATCATAGCGATAGAACGGATTGCTGTTATCGACTGCAAAGGGCTTGGGTTTGAACGACCGACGCTGATGTTCGACCCTCAACATCTTTGTGGTGTTGTGCATCGTGCAGTTGCCGTTGTTGTTGTCGCAGACGGTGCAGTAAAGCATGTGGTTTTCGAGAAGACGATCGAAGGCATCTCGTTGCGCCACCACGGCATCTGGCGACTGGGTGAGCACCTTCATCCCATCGGCGACGGGTGTGGCACAAGCTCGCACGAGCTTGTTCTCAACCTCGACGATGCATGTGTCACAGGTCTGGATGGGTCCGAGTTGCGGGTGGTAACAGACCTGAGGCACGTTGATGTTCGCGCGGTTCACAGTCTCGATGAGATACTCGCTGGTTTTGGCTTCAACCTCGCAGCCATCAATGGTAATCACAGGCATGATTTGCTCCCTGGGTGGTTGCCCGGCGCAAGAAGGCATCGCCCGGCAGCATCAAACTCGACCGCCGCATCGGCATCTTCCAGAGCGTGTTATGCACTTTCCGCACGTCGGAGCGTCCGAGGCGGAGTCGAATGGAGGTCTCTCGCATTCTCATCTTCATCATCCGATGTTTCCCACGCGCTCGGCTCCACAATAGATATTCATGCGGCCGCCACGGAGAAACCCGATCAAGGTCTGGCGGGCGGCCGCGGCGAAAGACACCGCCAGACTGGTCGGCGCTGACACGGCCGCGATCATCGGCACACGCGCGGCCAATGCTTTTTGCACGATCTCAAATGAGGTTCTGCCGCTGACCAGCAATCCATGTCGCTCCAGCGGAGGCCATCCGCGCAGCAACGCGGTGCCCAGAACCTTGTCCACGGCGTTATGCCTCCCCACATCTTCGTGGAGAATCAAGATGTCGCCACGTTCATCGAAGAGCGCCGCCGCATGCAGGCAGCCCGTGCGATTGAAAACCGCCTGTGCTCTCTCCATTTTCTCCGGCAGCATCGAAAGAATCCGCGCCTCGATTTGCGGCTGGGCGCCATTCGCCAGTGGTGCAAATTCTGACTGGACCGCCTCAATCGTTGCCTTGCCGCACAACCCGCAACTGGAAGAGGCGAAAACGTGCCGGGTCAGCCGATCGAAATCGATCGTCACGTCCGGGGCGAGCTGTACGTTGATCACATTTCCAAACTCATTCCGTTGGCAATTCTGAATTCTCAAAATGTCGTTCGCTCTATGGATCACTCCCTCCGTGAGCAAAAAGCCGGCGGCGAGTTCGGAATCATTTCCCGGTGTTCGCATGGTGATGCTGACACTTCGGCCGCGAACGCGGATTTCCAGAGGCTCTTCCTCGGCCAATTCGTCGGAATCGGCCCGAGTTTGTCCTTCATCCCAGCGAATGATCCGGTCGACTCGTGAGATGCTCATGGCGGGTAACCTATTCGCGTCGTTCGTGGCCTTCAAGCAGATCGTTACGGTGCGGGTCGTGATCACGGCGGGTGACCGCGGGCCGCCGGGCCACACGCATTCAACGCTCCCTTACGGTCGCCAAAATGGTTCGCATTCGCGCGTCGCGGATTCCCACTGAAAGTAACCGAGAGTAACGAATCTGCCATAGCCCTCCACGGATATACCAGCCACACGGAGAAATAGAAATTGGCAAAGGGGGAGGTCGCTGCTCCGACGAAAACCTGCCGCGCCGAGGCGATCAGCATCAAGGTGAGCGTCAGGACCTTCAGGCATATCTGGCGGCGCTGGCTCCGCCAGTTGCCGGCGCGCACAAACTAAAGAATTCGCGCTATCGGCGTGCGGGCGGTTACGAGCGACAGCCTCACTCAGCCCCCCCTACCACGGATAGCCCTCGATCATGATCTCGCCCGGGGGAAATGCGCCGCCGCCAAGGGATTTGATCATGACCGGCAGCGGCGACTCGTGCACGCGGCCAAGGCGCGATACCGCACCGGCCCGGTCACCTTCACATAGCCGTCGTGCGAATAGAACCCCAGCAATGACGCAAGACAGAAGAGCATCGCAAACTTCACCTGGGAATCTTCCGCGATCCGCCGTTCCGCCTCCCGCAGCACCTGATGCGCGTAGCCCCGACCCTGCGCCTCCGGCACGGTAATCACCCCGCCGATGCCTCCGACGAGGACGTCAACTTGCCCCACCTTCAGCCTTTCCCGCTTGAGGTACCCGACGTGACAGACCGGCTCTCCGTCCACGTCGATCAGGACGTGCCCGTCCTTGGGCCGCCAGGGAATATCCAGCTCATTCACGCCGAATACGTCATCGCCCCAGCCAAACAGGCGTGCCTGCTCGGCGTCACTCAGCTCCTCTACCGATCGAATGCTCATGTGTCCGGCCTTTCAACATACGCCTAATGCAGCTTCCCGCGATCATCCCCGTCCCGCACCGCGGCCGCAAGAAATGCCCATTCCGAGCATTCGACTCTGCGGCAGATCTCTACGGGGGGTCTGGAAGATTCCGCTCTGGGACGGGCTGCGCCCGAAGAGCGTCGGTGGTAAGACTCGCGGGAAGGGAAGGATCAGAAACTGAAGCTCACTGCGTGCTGTCCAGCAGGCGGCGGCCGTTGTTCCAGAACAGGTCCTCGACGAAGGGACGCCCGAGGTCGAGCGATTGCGTTGCCTTTTTGATGGCCCGCAGCTCTTCGTAAAGAAATGAAGTAAAGACCAGCTTGCGCTTCTGGTCGCAAATGGACAGGGCCCAGGGGACGGGGGTCACGTAGGTGTATTGATCGTTGATCTCCACCGCTTTGCCGGGGGCCAGGGCGATGGGGATGTCCGATCCGTAGAGGATCTGGCTCGGCTTAACCGTCTGGAAGAGATGCCGCATCACCTCCCAGTGATTCACCATCGCCAGGTCAAAGTAGAGATTGGAGAGGTCCTTCAAGGGTTCGAGGTAGCCGACGGCGCATTTGAGGTAGTACGCCCGGCCGATGTGCGCCAGGACGATCCTGGCGTTGGGATACCGCTCGCACAACTGACGGATCTGCTTCTGGTTCAGCGGGTCGGTCAGTCTGCCGGGCCGGGGAATGTGCAGCATGATCAGCAGGCCCAGCTCGTTGACGATCTCCATCGCCCAGGCGGGAAGCATCTGGCAGATTTCGATGGTCTTCGGGTCGCCAGCGCGGACGTAATCGGGATAGGGTTTTAAGCCGCGAAAGCGGCCCTCGATCAATTCCTGTTTCAGCTTGGCCGGGTCGGTTTCGGTGGGGTCGAACAGCCGCAGGGCGAACCAGCGCTTGCCGTCGCACTGCCGGGCGAGGTAGCGGTTGTTGGCGGGAAGATCGTAGTCGCGATGGGGGAATCCGAAGCAGACCGCCGCGGTCTTGCGTCCGGGGAAGGTGTCGGCCAGATCCTGCGAGAGGTCTTCGATGGTGTAGGCGCTGATCGGATGCCCGGCGGAGGAAAACATCGTGCCCATCGGCACGACGCCGGGATTGAACACATGGACATGAAAGTCCAGGATCGCCGCTGGCAGGAAGTCCTCCAGCTCCTCTTCGAAGATTCGACGATTGCGTTCCTGCCGGGTTGTCTCCTGCCACATCTGCTGCTCCTGGTGTTAGCCCGCAATATATTTGAGAGGACGGATGGCGTCGATTGGTGGTCCTGGGGCGGCGATCGCAAGATGGTGCAAGGGGATTTTCGCCATAGAGATGGGAGGATGGAGGGATAGAGGATGGATGGGGAGTGTAAAGGCGGGCAGGCGGGAGCCGGTAGCCGAGGAGCCGGTAGCGAATCCACTCTGGCAACGGGTAATGGGCAAGTCTGAAGGCATCCACGGGCTGAGAGCGGTTTAGCAAATCGCAGAGTCAAGGCGGCGGGAGTTACGGGAATTGACCCGGTCGTAGGCAGGAACGGCCCGAGGCCTGTCCCGTTTGGGCTTTCTCCGAGCGACGGAACGGTTCTCAACCTCATCTACCGGCCAGTTCAATGTGCGATCATCTCCCTGGCTTCTTATAATGTCGCCATGCCGTCGCCGATCAGTTTCAGTCACGTCCTAACTGTTGATGCTATCGGAAGCCATATGACGAAGCCTCTCTTCCGCAGGCCCTATCTCAGGTTCGGCCTTGTGGTAGGCTTGGGGTGCCAGCTATTTCAGGATTCCGCCCTGCTCGCCGCGAAGTTCCGAGGACGACCTGAGCCGTTCGTTGCGCGGTTTGTTTCGGATGATGAGCACAGCCAGACTGCCACTGCCTTTCTATTGGGAGAGGGCATTGACCACGTCCGTTCAAAGATGCACAGAAGAACGACACTCTGCTAGCGCTGGCCATGCGGCTCATCGCAGATAGCATCAACTGGCCAAGCGATCTTCGGGACCTGATACTCGCTAGGGGCCAAGAGAAATTCCCGCCCGCTTCCGCTCACGAGTTCATCGGGAACTCTATGTCCAGGGTACGGCGTTGGGTCTAGCAGAACCGGATCGTCTTAGAGAGATGTACGAGGCGACATACCGCACGTCCAATCTCGACAAGTGGGCTTTGCCGCACGACGCAGGGCTGGGCATCCTTGCGAAGCCGGACTTCAAGAGTTACGAAGACGCTGAAATGGAACTCGTCGAGATATTCGGCAACTATCTGGGAGAATACCATCCTGCTGAGTGCCGCAGAGTTCGGCTTCACTGCCTAGCCCGGAAAGAATGAATACTGGAAGGACTCTTTTCTCTCCATCGCCAGTCGTCGTCCACGCTACCGCTTTACCCGACCGTCGCATGGGCCCACTTCTGTCTCCGGGAATCGAGTAGCTTCTTGAGGCCGGTATCAATGCCATTCGCTTGCGTGCCATTGAGCAGGGCTCTCTTGACGCTCGTTAACGCCCACAAGGAATCCAGGTGCCGCTGAACGATCGTTTCGGCTGGCGGCTGCCGCTCAGGAGCCGCCTCCAAATCGGGATAATCGTCATAGGGGCTGCCACGCATCAGCAATGCGATCAACCGCGCTCTCGCCACGTCGAATCACCGCGTGTGTCGTGCGCAGGGCCATCTCGATCGATTCCGGCAGGATCGATCATATCAGCGCCTGCTGCTGCGTTCGCGTGGCATCCCACGCTCGCAAGAGTCGGGCAGGCGAGGGTGACTTTGCAAGCAGATTCTTCAGCACGGTGGCCGCGCACTCCTGGTGGATTCCTTTCTCGATCAAGCGGATGCACCATCCGGCGACGTAAATCAAACCAAGGCACGACCAATCCCGTAGTTCGGTCAACGGCTGCTTGGCATCGCCAACATCACCTACATTTTCGTACTCTCTAAAGCGACGCAGTAGACGACTGAGGAATTTTACCGCTGCTGTTGCGCGGTCGACGCACATCGCGCGGTGTATCAGGCCAAACGCCCACGCCACCCACACCGGCTCGATCTGACGAAGCCGGGTGACTTTTGCATGAACATTCGCTCGCGTGGTCCCGACGGAGACGTAGCTCTGGCTCACCGCGAGCGACACATGCAGCGAGCTGTCGAATCGCTCGTCAAACATCGGACCGAGTTTAGGATCTGCGGCAATTCCGTCGTAAAGATCGAGGATGTGACGGTGGAAGACTATCATTGCCGTTTTACGGCCGCGCCTGGCCGCTTCGCACACCGCCTGATGCAGTGCGGTCAGGAGCACATCAGCCCTTGCGATGTCGCCAACATCGCAGACTGCGCTAACCGTGTCTGTCCAATGGCGGTCGGGAAACCACCGATCCTGTTCAGGCGTGCATAGGACCGTAGCATGTTCACCCGTTGGATCGAGTACCGACAGCTCACGGTGTGCTAACCGCAGACGAAGAACCTCGATCATCAGGTTGAGCAATCGCTCCAATTCGTCCGCACCGTCTTGACGTGCAACGTGCGGCATGGCCTGGGCAGTGTGCCTCAGGAGCCTCCCTAAAGCTGGAGAAGTGCGAGCATCGACCCGGTAGAGTCGGGGCAACAGCTCAGTCACCCGGTTAACCACTTCTACCGGCAAGGCCCGCTCGGGGTGCTTGAATCGTACCGATGTGCCACTATCGACGACATCACCTACTCCCGCAATCAACGTGATGTTGTCTTTGCCGGCGTGTGGACCGGCGATGTCGACAATTTGTTGAAGGCATGCAAGGTTGATGTCAATCACGCGCCCCTTCATCGGTATCGGTAAGTGCGTCACCCCATCGGGCTTCGATCCATCATCAACAAAGAACGGGTTCTGCGTTATGCCAACTCGTTTGAGAAAATCCGCAAAAGCATTCTTCAGGCATAGCTCGCGTGCTTCTTCATCAAGGTAGCGGGAATAGGCGTCGCTGATCGCTGGTATGAGCCCCTCGTCGAACAAATCGATGCTGATGCTGCTGATAGCCCGGACGAGCAAACGCACCATCATTCCGATCGCCGTCGGTACCAGCGCGATGTCCAGAGCCGCAAGAACCACTTGTGCGTGAAGAAGTCCTGTGATTGCCCCGACGATCGCTATGACGACGTTTGCGGCGACGATGCCCATCGCGATGGCAAATTGAGGAGCAAAGCCCTCTCGATCAAAGTAAAAAGCTGCCAGAAATGAGACGGGACCCAGACGCTGACAGTGAAATTGAATCCCGAAGATAGCCACAGCTTGGATGAGGGCAGTAATGGTTCCGGTTATCGCTGCCACGCTGAGCAGCCCCGCCGTCCAATTGGTTGGTGAGGGGTTTCCTTGATGCCGAGCGGCTCCCACCAGCAAGCTGATGCAAACCAACGTCAATATCGTGAAGATGAACAGAAGAAAGCTCGCCTCCACGCTTCGCATTCTGTGCCAACCGAAAGTAGGTCGTTTGCGGTAGTTCGTGTCTGCAACACGGACCGAAAGCCAGTCTGATGGTCGGCAACCCAATGCCGTCATGGCCCCAAACATACGCTGCTTCGGCGGCAAGTTGTCCGGCGCAAGTCGCACCGAAGGCTCCAATCGCCTTTGCATCGTGCATCACCGTGAAAGTGATGCAACGCCAGAATTGAATCAAGGATCGAAGCATTACATCCGCCTGATAATAACCTAACTAAGGGCGGGACTCCCAATAGCCCGTACGTATTTCATCATGTTATTCGCCGCAAATTACGTGGATTCGTTCGCCACCAGGGAGAGCGGCATGGTGAGCCCGGGTGCAGCGGCGGCCTTAGAGCGCGGGCTGTCTGGTCGAGCGTGTCGGAGGTCGAAGGCGAGCGGCAGGTGGCGGAGGCCAACCGCGAGTTGATCGCGTGGACGGAAACCAAGACCCCCGCCGTCCTCGCCCGCATCTGGGGGGGGAAAACCTCGACACGGGTTGCCGATGGGCATAGAATCAACGGATGCCTCAGTCGTGGTTTGATCTGGCAAGTGATCGCGCATAAGCCGCCAGCCGCTTGGTGAGCGAGCATTATCGCTCCTGTCTTTGCCGGGCGTATTATGCGGCGTATTCGAAGGTCACATTTGACTTGTTGTGCACCGCGGGGGTCACGTTCCCGGCTGGCGATGAAGGGCCGAAGCATCCGGGCAGAACGGGAACCGGTGGCATTCGTCGGCTGATCGAGACCCACCTGAGTAGCCTGGATGAGCCCCGGCGAGTGAAGCTGCAGCTTATTGGGCGACTGTATACGCTGCGGTGCGTGGCGGACTACCGACCGTCGATGGATGTCGATGCCCGCGACGCACGCGAGGCCATTTCGATCATGAATACGATTTTTGAGTCGTTTTGAATGCAGGAGGTTGCATCATGCCCACCACACAACAGGCGGCCACGGACATCCTCAATAAGGTCAAGAAACGCCTGACGGAGGCCGAGCAGGAAGGCGTCTATCTGAAGGTGACGGGCGACAAACTCGACGGACTGGCTGTACATCGTCGTGGTGCCGTCCAAGCCCGGCGTGCGGGCATCGGAGTATGCCAACTACATGTCGAAGGTCGAGCGCGAGTCGTGCCGCGGGCGATGACGTGCTGCTGGTACCGGCACTGGAAGACTGAATCGGAGCCAAATCGTGCAGGCCTTGCTGGTGCGCTTTTCGATCATGGATGAGAGGACGGCGTTCTGCGTCGCAGGCCTTTGGTCGTGACCTTATGCGGAACAAAGGCTTGCCGGATCGTGTCGCGGATAGTTTTCTCAAAGCGGCTTGTGCAAAGCAGATTTGATTTCGCTTTACCCAAGGTGCTTGGAAGCCCAGTGTGGATTACCGTCCTTTACGCCCTTCGCGATTTTGCAGTGCCCGAACAGACCTAACAGATTCCTTGGCCGGGTATTGTCAGGGCCGTATCATTCTGCCATCGAATCGGAAGCCAAGGGGGTTCTCGCAGATCTTTGTAGGTTTTTTTTGGCTCTGTCTATCACGCAGGGGCCTGGAGGGAGCTGCCTTCTGGCACTGGTGAAATCCGCCATCTTTCGCCAGATGACCAGGAAGTACATGGGGCAGTTCTGATGCCGGGGAAGTTCGGGCTGGCGATGCGCGCGAAGGTGACGTCTGCGCGATGTCTGGGATGCGGCGGCGACCATTCTAAAGGGGTCAAGCCTTGGCCGCTTTGCCACCACGACAAATTGTCATGTTCGGACCGGCATATCCTCACATCGGCCCAAAACGGGTTCGGCGGCCATGCGGGGAGGGTACGGTACTACAACGGTGAGAGTACGGTGTGGGTCGGGAGCCGATTCGGTGCAACATGGGAGTGGAATGTCCTCTGTTGGGATGGTTCACGAACCGGCTCGGGATCGGGTTGTCCGGGCGACGAACGGGGCTCATGCCTTAGCCGGAGGCGAAGGGCGCTGCGGTCGAGATGCCCATTAGCGCTTGCGGCATGGGCCGTGGCAAGCGCGGCGCGGAGGCAGGTTGGGGGGGCGTCGGGGGAGCCTTGGGGGGGGAGCGCTAAATCCTCTGGCAGGGCAAGCCCGCGAACATGGCCATGGCCTCGATGGCTTCGATCCGTTCGCCCATCACCAGAGCCAGGTGGTGGGTCCCGCCGTGCTTCGAGTAGGCCCAGAGGAATTCGCCGACCGGGCACGAGGGCCTGACCCAGGAGCGAATGTGCCCGGCGAGATCGGGATGGGTTCCATCACCCAGCACGTTGACCGCAGTGACCAACAGGCTGAAGCGCTCATTGGGGCCCGGCGCGATGTTGACCAGCACGCCCGCACCCGGGCGGGCAGCGCAGGTGAGCACGGCGGGGTTCTTGTGCCGTCCATGGGAACGGCTTTTCGCACAAGAGGGGTCGCTTTGCGGCGATGGCCGGATTGATTTCGCCCATGTGCGAGAGGAACAGCGAATTGCCTTTCCAGTCCGGGCAGAAGATCTCGGTGAAGGTGGTGTCGCCGAACGCGCGGGCCAGGGCGCCGACCAGGGCGGCCGTCAGGACATCGCCTTCGCCGGCGTAGCCGATGCCGCGCGCCATCGCCTTGGACGCCTCCAGGAACGGCACGGTGTCGATGGGCTCCCGGTCGGAGTTGAACTCCGCGAAGTTCATGCTGAAGGCGTCGTAGTTACCCTCCTCGAGATACCGGCGCAGACCCAGGCTCACGCGCACCGATCGGCGATGGACTTCAGGCGGCGCGGTCACCTCGTACGACGATCGGTCCAGTTCCAGCTCTGTCTCGATGTCACTGGGGGTGATGCGCTCGATGGTTGATGCCAGGTCATTGACGGCGATCTGCTTGACGCTGACGCCAAGGGCATTGGCCAGCACGCTATCGGGCAGGGCAAAATCGCCCATGCCTTTGAATGTTCCGCCGATGCGCAGGGCCCGCGTTTGCCGAAGGGCCCGTCCGCCCAAAGCTGCCCGGACGAGATCGGCGGTTTGCCGCAGAACGTTGGATTGGGTCACGTGGCCGGCGGCAATGGCGTATTGCCTGCCCATGCGGCGCAGGACGCTGGCCAGGTCCTGCACGCCGTGAATGCCGTGGTTGTAGAGCAGCCGCATCGGATCGACTGCCTGGTCGAAGCTGTGGTCGAGAGTCGTGTCGCAGAAGATGATCGGGAGCTTGCATTGTGCCAGTACGTCCGCCGCATTCAAGGAAGGCGAATAGGCGAGGAAGAGAATGACGATGGCGTCTACCTCCGCGGCTTCCATCGCCGCGACGGCTGCGGAGATCTCCTGGCGGGTGCGGCAGACGTTCTGAACATCCATGCTCAGGCCGGCGGATTCCAAGCCCCCGGCGACCTGCGTCAGAAACGGCATCAGAACCTGGCGCATCTCCGGCAATCGCTCGTCGTAGAGTTCCAGGTAGAGCGGCAACAGGCCTGCCCGGGGTGAATGGGTCATCGTGAACGGCTCCTTGCGGTCCGGCGGAATTGTACCGGCCCGCCATTGGCGACGTGTCCGTAAAGGCGTTCGAACAGCCGAAGATACGCCTCGTAGCCTCGCTGCCAGTCATGGAGAATCCTGCTGGAAGGCCGGCGGAGGGTTTGGCTCGGGGAATGGGCGATCCTGGCATTGAGTCCGTAGAGCGATCCCCGGGCGCCGGCCGATCCTGAATCGGTCAAGATGCGCACCGGCAGCGGATCGAATGCGGCGCCGAGCAGCGACTGAAAGAAACCGGCCGCGCTGGCGCCGCCGCCGAGGATCACCGAGCTGACCGAGCCGCCGGAGATCACCTCGTGCAGCACGCGCCGCGTCTCAAAGGTCATCGCCGCGGCGATGGTGCGCACCAGGTCCTGGGCGCTGGCGCGAGGCCCGAGGCCAAAGAAGCTGCCGCCGCCCATGGCTCCCGGCTGCAGGGGATTGGGCATGTTCAGCCAGGGCAGCGCGGTCAAACCCTCAGGAGGCATCAGGGCGCGGTGGAATACGCCACCGACCCGCTTGAGTGCGGTTGCGTGATCGTCGGCCAGGAATGTCTGCATCGCCCAGTCCCAGGTGACGTTCCCTGTGAGCAGCGGCTGAACCACGAGCCAGCCGGCCGTCGTCGGCGCGGGCAGCACCAGTTGGAAGGGCGAGCTCCACGACGCGTTTTCCGGAAGCACGAAATTCCCCACCCATGCCGTTCCCAAAGACATCTGCAATGGACCGCGGCGTGATGAATTCTTCGATCGCGAATCGTCCACGACCGACTGATAGGCCGCCTCATGATCCATGTATGGTCCGACCACGGGCAGGCCCTGCGGCAATCCAAGCAGTTCCGCTCCATTGCGGCTGAGGGGACAGGAAGCATGTCCATCCCGCAACGGCGCCACCAGCGAAAGATCGGCATCGACCAGCGCCAAGGGCGCTGGATCCAATTGCCGCTTGGGCACGTTGAAGCAGCCGATCTGCAAGGCATTGCCCGCGTCCTGCCGCCATTGGCCGGTCAGGCAGAAGTACAGATAATCGCCGGCTCCCGCATAGATGGCGCCGCGCTTGAGCCATTGGGGGTGCGTCTTGCGAAGCCACAGGATTCGCGCCAGGCCCCAGCCCGGCTCGTCGCGCCAGGAGAACTTTCGCCAATACCTGGCATCGCGCCCACGCGACACTTCGCCAAGCAGCGGCATGAAGCGCATGTCGTTCCACAGCAGCAGGGGCGAATGAGCCTTGCCGGTCTGGCGATCGGCAAGCACGCAACTGCCACCCTGCGCGGCCAGCCCCACGCCGCGCACCTGCTTCCATCGGTGTCCCAGCGATCGCTTGAGTGTCGCAAATACGTGACGGACGCTTGAACAAACGTCGGCGCTCGACTGCTCGCGCCGGCCGGTGTGGTCGGCCTCAACGGGCAGCCGCCGGTCTGCGCAGGCCAATTGACGACCGGTCCGCTCGTCAAAGGCATAGGCCTTGAGCACCGTCGTCCCCAGATCGATACCAATCAGGACATCGGCCGGCACGGCGTTTTAAACCTCGGTTCGTTTCATGAAGGACTGGCGAAGAGGCACGGGGACATAGCTCACGGGTCTGTCGATCCCGGCCAGCCATTGACGCGCCTCGGCGCAAACACCCGCATCGCTGACCACCTGCGTGAATTCGTCCCAGCCTGCATATCGGAACATCGCCCGGGCTGAGAATTTGCTGCTGTCCACCGCCAGGAACCGCCTGTCAGCTCCGGCCATCATGGCTTGAGCGGCGCGCGCGGTGTTCATGTCGGTGGTAAAGATCCCGTCCCGGCCCACTGCGTCGGCTCCCAGCACCGCGAGATCCGCCCGAAAGCGGCGCAAGTTCTCCTCGGCCAGCACGCCCGACAAGTCGGGATCGTTCTTCCGCACCGTTCCGCCCATCAGGATGACTTCGAGATTCTCCTGGGCATGCAGCAGCGATGCGATCGGCAGGGACACGGTCAGCACCTTGATGTCGGGGATATTGGCAATCGCCCGTGCGACTTCCAGGATCGTCGTGCCGGTATCCAGCGAGACGATCATGCCGGGATGAATCTCGGCTGCGACCGCGCGTCCGATCGCGCGTTTTTCCGCCTCGCGCTGCTGGCCCTTACGCACGAACGCCACTTCGCTGGCCGCCGCGGGAGAAAGCATGGCCGAGCCGTGGCCGCGGATCAGATATCCTTCGTCTTCGAGGAACTGGAAATCCCGCCGAACGGTTGCCGTCGTCACGCCGAAGCGCTGGGCCAGCTCGCTCACGGTCAGTTCCCGTCGAGTTTCCAGCAGCTCCAAGATGTCCGCCTGCCGTCGATTCATCGACCGTCCTCAAGACTGACAGTCATTTGCTTCACGCCCGCAAAGCCGCTTCGAATCGATCGATCACCAGGTCCACCACTTCATACCCTGCAATCAACGGCAGCTTGGTCAACGCGACCGGCGGAACGGAGCTCTTGTACGTCTGCACGCTGATGTCCAGTCCAGCGGCCTCGTTTGCACGGACAAATCCCCTGGCGGCGTCGAGCGAGGCGAAATGGATGCCCAAAAGGTGGCGGCGGCCGTCGATCGTTGTGATCTTCGCAGGGTGATGTGACGCCAGATCCCGCACCCGCTGCTCGTAGTATTCGCCTACCGATTCAATCATGTCGGCATTGGCGCCGACCCATCGCATACCGATCAGATAGACCAGCGAGGCCAATTCCTCCTGGCCGTTGGTCACGAGGGCCCCAAACTGGGGCAGTGTATCGAACTTCGACGCGAACAGCAGTCGTGACGCCGCATATTCGCCTCCCGGAAATCCCTTGCCCAGTCCGACCATCGCCGGCCGCAGACCGTATTCGTGATACATGAACAACCTCGGGCTCCACAGGCCCGTCTGGATCTCATCCACGATCATCGGCACATCGTGCAGCCGACAAAGCTCCGCCATACGGGCCACGAATTTAGGCTGAAGCTTCAGCGCCCCGTAGTTCATCAGCACGAGTTCAAGAAAGAATGCGGCGACCTTCTCCGTTCCTGGGTTGCTGGTCACGAACACCCGTTCCAAGTCATCGAGATTGTTCGCCCGCACGGCGCGCACCGCGCCAACCCCTGGGCATTGAATGCCTGCCTGAATTCCGGCCACAATCCCCGCATCATCTGCGCGAAGATCGTCGTGCCGTGGTAGTTGGCGATAACGTCGCCTTGCTCGTCTCCTATGACCAGCAGCACCGGCGTCTGCCCGGCGTAGGGAGGCGTGGGGCTGTCGGGCTGACATCGATAGAATTGCGCGAGCACCAATTTTATCGCCGCTTCCAGCGCAATGCTTCCGGTCTCCAGATTCAACACTCGATTGATGGCATTGGGATCGTCGGCTGCCGACGCTACAGCGTTTGATTCGTCAGCAGAAGCGGCGCCGCTGGCGGCTGCGATCAGCCGTTCCTCCAACAGCCGCGTGATGTGGCCCCGCGTATTGTTGTGCGTCGCACTGCAAATCCCCAGTTGCCGTGCGTGATCGACCAGCCGCCATCCGGGAAACCCATGGCCCAGCGGAACGTGGTAATGCTCGGATTTCGTGATCAGCCGCAACCGACCGTCTTCTCCCACGCGGTACATGCCCAGGCACGACAGAGGGGCCATGTGCCGGCGGTTGGCGGCCCTGAATCGTTCTGTTGTCGCGCCCTTGGCGCTGTGCTGAATCGGCGTGGCGATCTGCCTGCCCACATCCTTGAGCAGCGCCAACTGTCGTTGCTGAAACGCTTCGGGAAAAAATTCGACTGCCTGATTCGCGATCAATTTGACATGCTCTGCTGATCCGCCACTCAGCGCCGCACTGCGCCTCGACGACTCCCCCCACATACTCGTCGCTTAGCAGGTCTCGCAGCGACAGTCGGACCGAAGCGAACTGTTTTCTTCGACTCATCAGAATGCCTTATCGAACAGATTCTAATTGTTCACTTTCAAATGCATTCGAACCCAACATCCGCATCCGAATACGCTGCTTTTCGCTTCGATATTTGGCGACAACTCACGGTCTATGCGTCCGTTTATGTTCGAGATATATCATATCGAATTCATCTGAAGCTACAAGCGGACAAGAATCGTTGACAGTGGTTCGCCTTGAATTACGATCTGGCAACCGTCCTATTCGTTTGCTTTCTTGGAGACGTTGATGAGTTCGCAAGCAATCAGGTTAGGCATCGTCGGTGCATGCGGGCGCGGGGCAAGCTTTAAGGCCGCCTGCGATGCCATCCCCGAAGTCCGCATTCAGGCGGTCTGCGACATCAATGCCGCGGAATTGAGTGACGCAGCCGAGCGACTTGGCGCTGCGGGAAAGTATGGCGATTACCATGAGATGCTCGATCAGTGCGCGCTTGACGGCGTCATCATTGGCACACCGATGCCGCTCCACGTCCCCCAGGCCATTGCAGCCCTAGAGCGCGATCTACACGTCCTTTGCGAGGTGCCCGCCGGTGTCAGCATCGACGAATGTCGTCAATTGGTTCTCGCCTGCCGCCGCAGCAAGGGCATTTACATGATGGCGGAGAACTACATCTACACCCGCTCGAATGTGCTCGTCACCGAGTTGGTCCGACGCGGCTTGTTCGGCAATCCATATTACGGCGAAGGCGAGTACATCCACGAACTGAAAGATCTTAATGAAAAAACCCCCTGGCGCCGCCGATGGCAAACCGGCATCAACGGCATAACCTATCCCACACATAGCATCGGCCCTTTGCTGCAATGGATGCCGGGCGATCGCGTTGTTTCCGTTTGCTGCGCCGGCAGCGGTCACCATCACCGCGATCCCCGCGGCGACCATTACGAGAATGAAGACTCCGTCGTCATGCTGGGGAAGATGGCCCGCGGCGGTCTCATCAAGATTCGCGTGGATATGCTCTCCGATCGGCCTCACGCGATGACCAACTACCAACTCCAAGGCACGGACGGCTGCTACGAATCCGCCAGAGCTCCCGGTGAACCCGACCGCATCTGGCTTCGCGCCCTCAGCAAAGACCCCAATCAGTGGACGCCACTGCAGGATCTCGAAGCAGAATTCCTCCCCGAAATGTGGCGACAAGCCACTGAGGCCGCCCAATCTGCCGGCCACGGCGGCGGCGACTATTTCGAAGTCATGGACTTCATCGCCGCCATTCGACAGAAGCATCCGCCCGCCATCGGTATCGACGCCGCTATGGACATGACGCTTCCCGGCTTGGTCAGTCAGGAATCCATCCTCCAGAATGGCCGTTTCCTTGATGTGCCCGACAGCCGAACCTGGCAGGTCGAAAGCCCGTCCGCAATTCCCAACTCCTAACCACCCCGTGACCACAGCTAAGTCCGCTGCGAACACCGGCGTCGAGTAGTTGCGTCGTTCAGGGTAACACCACTTGATCTTCTCCCGCGCGATAGACTTATCGCTCACGGCGAAGGGTTAGATGTGCGATTTCCGCCGGCGCATTGATGCGAAGGGGAAACCAGTTGCCAACGCCGTTGGAAACCACCAATGCCCGCTTGCCTTTGCGATAGAGTCCCGACCAATACCGAAACATGGCCGGTCCCGCACCGATGTCCTTGGTAAGCATGAGTTGCCCGCCATGCGTGTGGCCGGTGAGGGTCAGCGGGATGCCCGCCGCAGCCGCGGGATCGAACGCGTGCGGGTGGTGGGCCAGCAGAATCGTAAACGCGTCCGGATCACGCCCCGGCAGCATCTGCTCGAGATTCGAGGCAAGTTGCCAATCGCGCCGACTCCAAGTCATCCCAAGGAACTGCACCCGGCGTCCCCGCACGCGGACGGTGGACGTCTCGTTGAGCAGCAGCGGCAGTCCGGCCGTCCGGCAGCGCGATTCGAAGCGCGCGGCGCCTCAATCAGGTCGTGGTTTCCTTCGACCATGCAAAAGCCGCGTCTCGGATCGAGCCTGTGAATGGCATCGATGCCATACGGAAGATCGGCGATTGCCAGATCGATCAGGTCGCCGGTGAACGCAACCAGGTCGCATCTCAATCGATTCGTAGCCTCGATGATCGCCGGCAGCATTCGCGGCGTCGTAAAGCGCCCAACGTGAATGTCGCTCACATGTGCGATCGTCAGCCCGTCGAGTTCTGCCGGCAGGTCAGCCAGTGGGATCACGAGCCGGCGGACGCGGAAGTGCCCCAATTGCGACATCCCTCGCACCAGCCCCCCGCCCAGCAGCACCGGGGGTGCCGAAACCAACGCTGCCGCGATCACCTGCCGTCGCGTCACCGCAGCCTGCGCGGGATGGATTTCTGGAAATGCTCGCTTCCGCCGCGCCCGCAGCCGTAGCACCAGCCGGCACAACTCAAATACCACGATGGCCGCGAGCGTTACCGGCAGAACCACGATCTGCCAGATGTAAATTCCCGCCAGAATCACCGGCGGAACCCAGTGGTGGGCCAGGTGCCCCCACCACGGAAATGCGAGAAACAGCAGCAGGTAGGCGATCGGAATGGTATTAAACACCGCAAGCGCCGCCCGCCATCGAGGCCGCACGCGAGCGCGCCGAAGTTTGCTATCCGCCCAAAGCCACCAGGCGATGTTACCGAGCAGCAGCCCACCAAGGATGAAGACGAACATCGTCTATGAGTCTATGCCGTCGCCGCGGGAAATCACGCGAAGGCTTGCCAACGTGTCTGCCGGGCATTGTTTACGCTGGCCACCCCAAGCCCTCCCGGCCCACGCCTCCTCTGCCCTCCGGTAGAATCAAAGGCGTGCCGCGGCATCACCAGTCCCCGGCGGACGCGGCATCCGACCGGCCTGCGTACTGAAGCTCTGCAAGTACGCGATCCACATCATCGAAAGACCCGTGTTGTACGCACCGTGAACAAGCAATTCCATGTAATGCTGGGTCGGCGGAATGTGGTACTTCTCGACGCTCACGCCGGTGTATGTCAGCGCCTGCACCGGCTCGCCCTTTCCCAGCGGAGCGATCTTCACTTCAATGCACTTGTAGGCGCCGACGTCTCGGCCACTGCTGTCCAGCTTTCGTCCGACCTTCTCGTCCAGCACCGCCAGTTCTGCGTCGCTCAGGTCAAAGAGCGCCCCTGCCACGTACTTACCGGGGTCATAAACGATGTCCGCTACACCCCCGCCCCAGTACTCGCTGTAGACCGGGAAGCACAGGCGATAATTGTCCAGCACCGACGGTCTCCCCGAACGCGTAATCGGCGAGCGGTGCCCGTAGTGCCGGCACCACTGCGACACAGCCGTCGCGTTGAGGTTGGACCCGTAGGCGAAGTACCACATATTCCCCGGGCATTCTGATCATCTGCGCCCTAAAGGCAAAAATCGCCCTCACTTACCGCATCTCGACCCCGTGTCAGTTCATGCTCGGCATTCGCGAACGCCGCCGCGCCATCGCCTGCATCACCGGCGAAAGCGATTGCAGCGCAGACACGATGCGGGACACCCTTTGCAGCACGTCCCCGTCGCCAAGGAGCGACTGCTTAAGCGTCACATCCTCAATCAAGCCAAAGGCCAGGATGTCCCCAACCTCCGCCGTCGAAAGTGAACTGGCAACCAGTTGCTGCAATCCGCGATCCCCGGCAACGCCGCAATCGCCTCCGACGAAAACATCGCCGCCAGTCGCGCCCGCTCTTCCGTTAGAGCAGGCTCGGTCACCGGCGTCTCGTCCAGCGGCAGAAGATCGGCTACCCGATACCCCCGCTGCCCATGTTCGCGCACGATCGTCGCCCGAAGCTGCCCCTGCAGCAGGAAGTTGTACTTCCCATCAGCCAGCTTTTCGTGCGACAGAATCTTCCCAACACACACAACCGGCTCGATCGCCGGCCTGCCGTAATAGCATTTCTCCCATCCCGGCTTGAGCAGCGCCATCGCGATTAGTCCATCGCCTTCCAGCGCGTCGGCGGTCATCTGCCGATACCGGTCCTCAAAAATGTGCAGCGGCAGAACCGCCCCGGGGAACAACACGACGTTTGGTAGCGGAAACAGCGGCACCGCCGAAAGCTCCCCCGCATTTCCCCGTTCAGTGGTACCCATGCGCTACAACCTCGACGTCCGGATGTGAACGCTCGATCGGATGAGTGGGCGATAGCCCACTTCGTAAAATGGTAGTGCCGGCAACGCGCACAGACCAGCGCCTCCGTCTCATGAAGTGTGCCCCAGACGGCTGATGCTCCAAGCGCAGCAACCCACGCCGAACCCAGTCCGGTCGTCAAATTTGGTTGAGAACCCGGCAACTAGCCGCGCAGTTCGCGCTCCGCCCGCAGCCAGTTATCCATTTCGGATCCACCCGATCCCGACTGCCAGATCTCATAGGCACGTTTTGCGATCATCTCGCGCGTGATCTCGCGCTTTACGGAAGTCGCCTTGCTCGCCGCCGTACCGGATGTGGCGCGGGTAGCGGGCTGTTGCGAACCCCGGTCCGAGTCGTCGCCGCGGACTTGACGGTGCGCGTGGCAGGATTGGACGAAACAGGCTTCCGAGCCATGGGACTACTCCTTTTCTTTAAGTTCATTTTCAAACAGCATGTCGCCCGCAGACGCCCGACCATCCGGCGCCGCGGCGCAAAGCAGCATTATCAGATTCCATCGTCGCGGAGCAACTTGCAGGGCCACTTTTTGTCATCAAGCCGGCCCAACCATGGTCGCCGCCGCCCGAAGCTCACCCTTTGCCCTCGAGATACTCCAGCACTTCCCGGTCATGACCTTCCGGCTTGACCTTCTCAAACACCTTTTCAATCTTCCCGTCCGTGCCGATTACGAACGTTGTCCTGGCCGCCCCCCAGTACTTCCGCCCATACATGCTTTTCTCCTGCCAGACGCCGTACTTATCGCAAACCGCATGGTCCTCATCCGCCAGCAGCGGGAAGTTCAGCTTGAACTTCTCCGCGAACTTCTTCACCGCCGCCACCGGATCCGGGCTCACCCCGAAAACCGGCACCTTCAGCTTCTTATACCCCGCGATCGCATCCCGAAACCCGCACGCCTCTTTGGTACACCCAGGCGTATCTGCCTTCGGATAGAAATAGAGCACCACACGGTTTTTCCCCGCAAAATCCCCCAGCCGCACGGTTTGGCCGGTGCTCGCCGGCAGGGTAAACGCCGGCGCCTTCTTCCCCGTTTCCAGAATTCCAGAAGCCTCTGCCATGAAATCTCCTTCCACGATCAGTGAATATCAGCCAGATTAAGCCCCCGTCAGCTTTCGTTTGAGAATCTGATTGGCCAGCCCTGCATCCACATCCGTGCCATGCGCCTTCATAAACGCCCCCATCGCCTGCCCCACCTGCTTCTCGGTAAACCCCTTCCCCGCTAAAAACTCATCGACCAGCCGCTCGGTCTCCTGGGGCGATGCCTTTTTCGGCAAATATTCCTCGACGATCGCGATCTCCTGCCTCAGCTTGCTCACCTCCTCCGCCTTCCCGAGCCTTTCGTACTCCTCCAGGCTTTTCTTCAGCTTCTTGGCATAAGATTCCACAGCCTGCTGCGGCGTCGTCGGCTTGGGCGCCAAGTCCACGATCTTCACGTCGCTGATCAGCATCCGAATCACCGTCAGCCGCTCCTTTTGGCCCGATTTCATGGCCGCTTTCATGTCTTCCTGAAGGCGTGAGAGAAGGTCCATTTGGTACTCCGCTTGAGTTCTGCTATGTTATAGCCGTCAGCGGGGCGCTTTCCCATCGTCGAAGGATTCAGGCCCTCAGGGTTGCAGCCGCCTTCTTTGTGAACCCTGAAACCTGACCCGCGAAATCAGCCATATGCCACACCACGGCCAACCAGTCGAAGGTCTCCTCAACATCCCCCCCGGCGACCGCCGGGACGGAGCAGCTCGCGCGATGCCAAGCACCCCCTGCGCCCGGTCAACGGCATCGTCATCCCCAAGCAGGTCATCAACCAGCTCCAACTCCGCCCCGGCCTGCTCCTCCGCGGAACCCCCCGCGGTAAGATGCTCGACCGCTTCGAAGCCATCGAGGGCCTTCCACCCGAAGACTACGCCGAAAAAATCCACCTCTACGATGGCACCGCCCTCGATCCCCAACCCATGCTCAAGCTCGAGCATGACCCCAAAGAATACACCACCCGCGCCATGGACATCCTCACGCCCGTCGGCTTCGGCCAGCGCGGCCTGATCGTCGCTCCCCCTCGCTCCGGCAAGACCATCCTCCTCCAGAACATCGCCAAAGGCATCCACGCCAACTATTCCGATGTGAAGCTCGTCCTGCTCCTGGTAGATGAGCGCCCCGAGGAAGTCACCGATATGCGCCGCAACGTCCCCGGCGAGGTCTTCGCTTCCTCCAACGACAACACGGTCGAAAAGCACCTCGACCTCTGCCAGCTCGTCATCGAGCGCTGCAAGCGCCAGGTCGAGTTCGGCCAGAACATCGTCGTCCTGCTCGACTCCCTCACGCGCCTCGGCCGAGCCTTCAACGTCGGCGGCCCCGGCGGCGGCAAGACCATGTCCGGCGGCCTCGATAACCGCGCCCTGGAAATCCCCAAACGCCTCTTCGGCGCCGCGAGAAAAATCGAAAACGGCGGCTCCCTCACCATCATCGCCACCTGCCTGATCGACACCGGCAGCCGCATGGACCAGGTCATCTTCGAGGAGTTCAAAGGAACAGGCAACATGGAGTTGACCCTGGACCGCTCCATCGCCAATCTCCGCATCTACCCCGCCTTCAGCATCGCCAACTCCGGCACCCGCAAGGAAGAAAAGCTGCTGAACGAACACGAACTGACCTGCGCCGCGCCGTCCGCCGCCACCTCATCGACATGCCCCCCGCCCAGGCAATGAAGTTCCTCATCGACGCCCTCAGCAAAACCAAATCCAACGCCGACCTCTACGCGGGCCTCGCCCCCCGGTAATCATTCCCGTTCGTAGCATGGGCTCCCCCGCCCATGCAGAGTTGACCCTGCACCACCGGTGGGGCAGACATTCGTGTCAGCTTTTCGGCGCAGCCGCCAACCAATCCGCGGGACTCGCCTGCGATTCTTTCACGACCCTCTCCATTTCCCCTCGCCGAAGGGCCGCACAACCGCACTACCCGCGACGTGACTTCGAATCGGCCTGTCCTGAGCGAAGTCGAAGGATCGGCACGGAAGTCATTTTTCAGACAACAGTTAACGCACCCCGTCATGGCCGCACCTTCGCCCGCTGCCCCTCAAGCTGCTTAGCAGATACTGCGATTGACGTTTTCCGCTCCTGGGCGAACAGACCGGGCCGCCTCCTGCTCAGCGTGCCTGCCAACTCGGACTCACCAGAGTGCCCTATGGGCATGGCCACGGCCCCTCTCCTCCAGGCAACCCGACCCCGGGCCCGTTCCTGAAACGTCCCAGCAGAGGACATTCCACTCCCATGTTGCGCCGGCGAAAATCCCGACCCACACCGTACTCTCACCGTTGTAGTACCGTACCCTCCCCGCCCGGCCGCCGACCCCGTTTTGGGCCGATGTGAGGACCTGGTGGTCTGAACATGACAATTTGTCGCGGCACCTTGGCCACAGGTACCCTTCCCTGAGCCCCCGCCTTAGCACGACAGCGCCGAGTGTCCGATTTCAGTCCAGAAACGATGATCGCAGCAACAGCATACAAAGGACTTACGAACGAAGCCTCGCTGTAGTGCCAGTTGCCGTACGTCCTTATTTCTCGCTCGAATTCTGGAGATGAGGTGAACTGTAATGCGAGACGTAAGTTTAGACAGCGCAACGAGATGATGGCGGAAACGAACGGAGACCAGACGCGACGTTCTTGAATTTCCCCATCAGTGGCCCGCTCATGACTCATTCGGCTCATCGCAAGTTCTGCGAGCGAACTGCGGCAGAGCCTTGTACGATTCGCTACGCGGCCGGCGATATGAAAGAGGAACGTGCAATCGATGGGCGTTGAAACCATCAAGCGGTGGCATTGGCTTTTGATCGGACTGGCGCTGGGCGCGGTCGCGGGATATGTGTGGATGCTGCCGCGTTTCGAACGAGATCCGGTCATGCGCCGGCCGCTGACGGCCGATCAGTTTGCGTCGATCACGCACAGCCCGCGCATCCGATCGGGCGCGTTGACCGACCTGGTGGTGCACCCATCGCGCGACGGGCACAATTTCGTGACGGGGGCCTTCAAGAGCGGCCGCTACAGCTGGCAGTTCTATCTCTACGCCGATCAACCGTTCAAAGCGGACCAGGCAAGTTTTCCCGGCATCGTGGATTACCTTGCCTCCGCGGGGCGATCGGAGCCTGCGCTTAAGTACCGTTACGCGTGGTGGGAAGAAACCCGGTTCGGGATTGCCCTGGCGCGGCGGTCGGCGGGTTGCTGATCGGCGGCGTCTGGCCGATTCTCCTGGCGCTGCTGGTCGGCGCGGGATTCGGGTCGAAAGGCGCGGCGAACCCGAGTACGATCTGGACCGCTTCCAGAGCGAGCGGCGCCGCCTCCAGACGCAGCCAAAGCGGTCTCCGAAGCCGACACTTTACAACTGGAACAGTTGGAAACCGAAATGGAAGCCAAGCTTCGAAGCGGCGCGTCCGAGGCAAGGGCCGACGCCGCCAGCGCTGCGACCGAATCTTCAGAACAAGCACCCACGCCGCTGAACGCCGGGCCGCTGGAAGCGCCTGGGCCCGCAGCACCCGAGGCGCCCAGGGAATACCAAGGCGAATATTATCCCGTGGCGCGGCCGCATGGTCATCACGACGGCTTCACGCTGGTTGAGCTTCTTGTGGTGATTGGGATCATCGCCATTATCATTGCGATCCTTCTGCCGGCCCTCCAGCGGGCGCGTCAATCCGCGTATGTGGTCACCTGCGCCAGCAACGAACGGCAGATCTTCAACGCTCTTGAGATCTATCTCAATGAGAATCACGGCGTGCTGTTCTGGCCGTCGCTTCCGGACCGTCTGAACCACACCGCTGACATCGACACCGAAGGCATGGACTGGTACGTGTATGGCGGGCGGGAGCAGAAGAACCTGAACCTCGCCCAGGCGGGCCTGTTCAACCAGATCGTGCCACGGCCGCTGAACCGGTACCTCTCCAACGCCATCCTGACGTTTCGCTGCCCGCGCGACGACGCTGCCCCGTGGACCTACGACACGTCGTATACGAAGTATCCCGCGCCCAGCGAATTCGAGTGGGTGGGCAACAGCTACAACTTCAACGCCAACGGCTGTCCCGATCGCCCGCAGCCCCGTAACGACGGGGGTCTGGACGGCGTGCGCATCAGCACGATCCGTGACAGCAGCCACACGATCGTGTTTTACGAGGCGTGCATGATTTATGGCTTCGACTGGCATTACCAGCACAAGAACAACGTCTGTTTTGCGGACTCGCACGTCGAGTTCATTCCGTTGCCGCCGGAGAGCGGGACGCCGTATTTGTGGGATGCGCCGGGGACGCGGGTGGGGACGCCGTAGAAGACGCCGGCAGGCGAACGGCAATCTATTGCTTTGGCGTCACACCTTCCTGCTGGGAGGCCATTGATAGCAGATTGGGATGCACTGTAAGACGGGGGAAATTCAAACGGGTCGCATCCTGATCCACGTTCGGCTCTCATCAACGATCGCCTCCGTCGCGCTTCGGCCAGAGAACCACGTGCCAGTGGTTGGGCATCAGGATGTAGCAGCAGATGCGCCTTGCCTGGCTGCCGGGCGCAGGCGTCGATATATGATGCGTTCCAACGCATCCTAGCCGGCGTCCTTGCGGAAGATTTCACCGCGACTGACGCCGCGCTTGCAGATGTGCTAGACGATCCCGCCGGGAACCTTGCGCGGGCCGCGCAGCATGGGGATAACCTGGCCAAGCTGTGCAGGCGGCACAAAATAATTCAAGATGCGAGCCATTTGAATTTCCCCAGCTTTGGCAAAACAATAGTTGATGTCACCGTTTCAGTTTCTGGTTCCCGCCCCGTATGAGACCCATTTATCCACGTCTCATCAGACCATTAGAGCCGGCAATGCAAAGCCCATGGCCGCCGCCGCGTCGCGGATGGCGATCAGATGTTTTCGCGTAATGGATTTCTCCGTGTCGCGCGTCCCGAACCATAGACGCCCGTTCGAGAGATCAAGTTTGAGACCCGATTCGACATTATGAGCATGTGGATCCGACGGGAAGGGGTCAGGATCGTTCTTGTGAATGCGCCACACGCAACCGTCTCTCCGGATCGTCGCCTCGTCAAATCTACGGAACGTGCCATCGGGGATTGGCGAGCGTTCAAATACGAAATTGAAAGGTTCGTCTGACAAAGCAGCGCCTTCCACCAAAAAAGGACCGAACCGGACGTTCATCATCGTCGCCAACGGTGGCGCGTCGAAATCATGAGTGGCGTCCCGAGGGCAGCGGCGAGCCCAGGGGACTACCGCGACGACACTTCTGACCTTCTCCTTAGGGTTTCCCGCCAGGGAGATCAAATGGGTCGCACATGAATGCCATTCGGATTAGCATTTTGCCTGTGATTCTACGGCGTTTTTCAATTCCTTCCTCGGACGGGTCAGCAGGTCGTAAGGCTTGAGTCTTCTGCGGAGGACGCGCGGTTCCCAACGGCCGGGGCGACTTGGGTTGCACAGCAGATGCCCCACTCCCGACAAGCCCGCCGCCCGGCAGGCCAGCCAACGCAGGGCATCGATGAAGCTGATCCGCTGCACGCTCACACGCTGCTCGATGGCCGATTTGAGCATCGCCAGGCGAACCAGGTTGTACACCAGCAGATACACCGCCAGTTCCTTGAGCACACCCTCAAGCGTCTTACACTTGAGGACGTTCATCTTCATGGTGGTCTTGAGATGATTGAAGCATCCTTCGATCCGCCAGCGCTGGCCGTACAACTGGGCCAGTCGCTCGTCCGGCCACTGCCTCGGGTCCAGCAGCGTGGTGGCGAGGGTAACCTGACGCGTGCGGAATCCTTTCTGGCTAATGTGATAGCTCACCAGACGCACCTGGATCCACTGCGGTAACGCGGAGAACTGCTCGGCCACCATCCAGGCCGGCCGGTTCTTCGGACGCTGCCAGCGTACGATTCCGCTCGTGCCTTGCCCCTTGCGTTTCTGATGCAATCGGAAGCAGGCGAAGACGCCGCGGGTGTTGAGCAGCACCAGGTGCACGAAGGAGCAAAAAGCCCGATCTCCCAGCAGAATGTCGCCGCTTCGCAGGCCATCGTGCACGCTCACCACCGCCCCCATCTCGTGCACCAAGAGCGGCAGGGCCAGCATCTGCACGAACAATCCCGTGGCGGCGTCCATCACGCCCATGATCTTGGCCAGGGGAAAGCTCACGCCCGGCCTGGTGTTCTGCGGCAGGCCAAAATGCTGACGCAACTCCGGCTCATCGCTCATCGAGAAGTTGGAACTGTCCACAATCAGCACCCGCTGGCCCAGCCGATGCATCCCTTCGGCCGCGATGGCGCCAGACTGCTGCGCCCACTGCACCAGTTTCGCCAGCAGCGACGTCAGGACCCCCAGCGGCAGACGCATACGCGCTTCGCAGTAGCTCGACGGAGCAAAGGCAATGCCGCTCAATTGTCGTAAGTGGGCGATCGCCGTGTTGCCATGCAAAACCTGTAAAACGAACAACCGCAGCATCACCAGCGGCGGCAAGAGACGCTCCCGCCAGGCTAAGCGTTGATCCCGGCAGGCTTGATTCAGGTGCTCGGCGAGGGGAAGATCCGCAAACGGCTCGCGTTTCAGGCGAGCCGGAACCGAAAACGCAACAGCCATCCGTGGCCTCCTGTGAAAGGTGTGTTAGACAACACCATTCTCGCAGGAGGCCGCTTGTCGCGCTAGTCACCCTAACGCGCCACGGCGCGGAGTTATGGACAATCCGAATGGCATTCTGACCTGACCCGTTTAGCCTTTCCGCGGTACTGTTCTGGAACATGTCGAATCCCGTACGCGACACTGTTTCACTTTCCATTACTATTTACGTCCCCGTTCTGTCGCCGATGCGTTGCGTCGAACCCGCGGCATCTCGATAATCTACTGATGTGGCGGTCGGCAGGCAAAACGAATCCTGTTCCCTTAGAACCTCCCTGTCCCGTTATCCGCTCCCGGAAGGAGGCTCTATGCGGCGGGCAATGTCTGTGTTGATTCTTGCGTTTTGTCTCACCTCGCTGTGGGGCTGCAGGGGCCGAAAACCGTCCTCTGGAGGGAACCGGCAAAGCGCTTTCGTCGCCTGCGCCGACGGTCGGGGCATGGTTCTACGGCGGCGTACCAAACGACGGCCGCGCGGGAGACGGCGGATACCAGATCGTCGCAGAAGATGGCACGGTCAGCTACGCACGTGAGTGTAAGCTCGACACGACGACATCGCCAAAGGCATGTGTGGGCTTTTATAAGGAGGGGACGCGCCAGTGGACCGTGGTTGGCGGAGGCTTCAAAACGCGGTGGGTCCCAAACCCAAATTACGGAAGCTGGGCATCCACGTTCGCGGAGTCGGCCGCCGCGCAGAGCGACTATCCCACTGACGAGCAAATCAAGGCAGAAACGGAGTCGCATTGGGACCGCATCGACGGCGAAATCCGACAGCGGCAGCAGCGGAATTTCTTTCGCTACTATGTCAGCCAGGGCTACAGCGAAGAAGCGGCGACCCGACTTGCCGATGAACTTACTGCACCGACATATAACCCCAACCGGACGCTCACCTATTACCAGCAATGCTGGAACATGGTCTACGCTAACGTCCGCCGGAGTGGCGTGAGCCGGGAAGACGCCGAACAAGCGACCGACAAGCAGATGAAAGAACTGGCCAAGATGCTTCCCGGTCTGGTTCCCACGCCCGGTCAATAAGACCCCTGAAATTCTAAGGGAACAGGATTCGTTTTGCCTGCCACCCGCCACATCAGTAGATGATCGGGATGCCACGGGTTCGACGCAACGCGCCGGGTGATCTGGTTTACCATGTGCTCAATCGCGGCGTGGCGCGACAGACGCTGTTCCACAAGGGCGCGAGCGGCATCAGGGGTCGCATCTTGATTCACGTTCGACTCTCATAACAGGTGGGTCAGGAATTCGGGCGCAGGCCACAAGCTGATTGCGCTAACTTGCGACACTGGCCAAGACCCACCCCCGCCAGACCGCTCAGTTTCACACACCCGTCGTCGCCCGTGTCCCGGATCGACGATCGCCACGCCCAACGTGCCAAAGCGTGTGCGAATCGCTCGCACCGCCGCAATCTCCGTGATACCGTTCATCCCGTCTCAATCGCGCCAATGCAATGACCCAATCCGCCACCCGCTCAATTTCCCTCGACGACGCACCGCCCCCCGCCGCGCAAGACCGCATCCCCCTTGCCTACCGCATCGGCAAAGCCTTCGGCCGCTTCACCTTCTTCTGCACCATGAACGTCCACGCGCTCCACGCCGACATCCCCGAGCGCTCCGGCCCCTTCATCCTCGCCCCGGTCGTTGTCGAGGAAGAAGAGCTTGCCGTCGGCGCTCTGGCGAGAGCGCTTTTCCACGATCTCGTCCGGCTCGAGCACGCTGAGGGTCGAGTGGTGGCACCACCACCCGGCGCCGTAGTAGCGGAGCCCCTCCTGGTGCAGCCAGAAGCGGGCTTCAATCGTACTGACCGAACGGCCCAGCGTTCCGGCAAGCCGGAGGCGCAGGCGGCTCAAGATCTACGTACACACAGACTGTTTCATTGGGACCCGCACGCTTGGCATCACCTCATTGGTGACGGTTGGCCGTGCTCAAGGGCGCTAGCAGCCGAAAGCCGGCGTGATGCCCGGGAGAACGATTTTCCCCGGGAGCCAGGGCGGTTGACAATTGTTGGCGTGCGGAAGTGCAGCTCGTCGGGCGGACGATCCCATGGAGCAAGCTAGAAAGATACAAAGATCGCTGTGGACTTCCGAATACCCTTAGATGGATTTTTTTGGGCGGGATCCTTCCTCGGCAGGTATACTAAGAAACCATCTCAAGTCTCTGACGTATGTTAACTGGCGATAACGAAAGGAGCCACGGATGGCGCGAAAGAAGAAGGGGGCGGAGCCGCTGCCGACGATCTGGCGGGTGGACGATGCGTTGTGGGCAGAGGCCCGGCAGGTGCTGGCGAAGTACGACCCGCCGGCGAAGTTCGGCCCCGACCGCATCGACCAACGCAAGGCCCTGGATGGCGTGATCTACCGCATGCGCAGTGGCGTGCAGTGGAACCAGGTCCCCAAGGAGTTCGGCGACGACTCCAGCATCCACCGCACGTTCCAACGCTGGGTGAAGCGTGGCGTGATCGGACGCCTGTGGGCGCTGCTGGTCAAGGGCTGCGAGGAACTGGCCGGCGTCAACTGGAAGTGGCAGAGCTTCGACTGTGCCCTGGGCAAGGCCCGGCACGGGGGGATCAAGTCGGAGCAAACCCAACCGACCGGGCGAAGAACGGCACGAAGCGTGGCGTGCTGACCGAGGCCGACGGCGGTCCGGTGGCCGTGGTCGTGAAGGGAGCCAACATACACGACTCATTGCTGCTGCAGGATGCGTTGGAGGCCGTGATCGTCGAGCCGCCGGACCCGCGTCAGCAGGAGCAGAACCTTTGTTTGGACAAGGCGTTCAGTGGCGCACCTTCGGACGCGACCGCCCGCGTCTTCGGCTACGAGCCGCACTGTCGGCAGATCGGCGAGGAGAAGAAAGATGCTCAGGGTTGCAAGCGACACAAGGCCCGACGCTGGGTGGTGGAGCGGACGATCAGCTGGCTGAACCGCTGCCGCGGGATCATCATCCGTTACGAGAGGAAGGCGGAGAACTACCTGGCCGTCGTGCAACTCGCTTGTGCTTTGCTCTGGTACCGCAGGCTACACCGGCTCACGACTTGAGATGGTTTCTAAGAAGTCGCCGCCGTGCTTCGGTTTCCCCCGGTGAGGTCCCCCCCGCCTCGCCACCCGTTCGCGGCGGCTTTTTTTGCGCATTCACTTCTGCTCGATCAGGGATTTCGGCTGGCGCCCGGACGCGGGATCCATCGGTGTTCATCCGGGTTCATCTGTGCTTCGAATTCCTCGCGATTTGCGGTGATTCGTGGTTCGCCTTGGGTTGTGTCTTCTGGCGTGAAGCTCCGGAGGCCCACGCGCGGCGCGGGGAGCGACGGTTCGGGCGATTCCTTCCGCCCGCGGCACAAGTCCGTAGAATCCCCGCATGCTTGCGCTGGCCGGCGTCACCAAATCCTACGGGGCACACGCCGCCATTCAGGGGATCGATCTGGCGATCCCCGCCGGGCGGACGACGATCCTGCTGGGTCCCTCGGGCTCGGGAAAATCGACGCTCTTGCGGCTGCTGGTGGGGCTGATCTGGCCGGATGCGGGAGAGGTGCGGGTCGAATCCACGCCGCTTTCGCACAAGAACCTGCGCCTGCTGCGGCACCGCTTCGGATACGTCATCCAGGAAGGCGGGCTGTTTCCGCACCTGACCGCCGCGGGGAATGTTGCCCTTCTGGCGCGGCACCTGGGCTGGTCGCGGCAGGCGATCGATCGGCGCCTGGCAGAGCTGGCGGAGCTGGCGCGGCTTCCGGAGAGCATGCTCGCGCGGTTTCCGGCGGAGCTTTCGGGCGGGCAGCGCCAGCGCGTGAGCCTCATGCGGGCGCTCATGCTCGATCCCGATGTGCTGCTGCTGGATGAGCCGCTGGGGGCGCTGGACCCGATGATCCGCCACGATCTGCAGCAGGATCTCAAGTTGATCTTCCAGCGCCTGGGCAAGACGGTCGTGATGGTCACGCACGATATCGGCGAAGCGAAATATTTCGGGGACCTGATCGTGCTCCTGCGCGAGGGGCGGATCGTTCAGCAGGGGATGCTCGAGGACCTGGTGCACCGGCCGGCCGAGGCGTTCGTCGAGCAGTTCATCAACGCCCAGCGCAGTCCCTTGGAAACGCTGATTGCAGAGTCATGAGGCGCCTCCCGCTCATCATCGCCCTCTCGGTCCTCACGGCTCTTTGCGCCGGGCCGGGGCGGGCATTTGCGGCGACTCACCAAGTCCGGGTCGGGTCCAAGGCGTTCACCGAATCGGTCATCCTTGGCGAGCTGGCGACGCAGCTCATCCTGCGCAGACGGCGTCAGCGCGATCCACAAGCGGCAACTGGGCGGAACGCGCATTCTCTTCGACGCTCTGGTGCGGGATCAGATCGACATCTATCCCGAATACACCGGGACGATCGCCGAGGAGATCCTCGCCGGGCAGAACCTGCACACGCCGCAGGAAATCCGCCGGGCGCTGGCCGAGCGGGGCATCGCCCAGACTGCGCCCTCGGCTTCAATAACACGTACGCGATCGGGATGCGCGAGCCGACGGCACAGCGCCTGGGTATTCGGACGATCTCGCAACTCGCACAACACCCGGAGCTGGTGCTGGGCTTCAGCAACGAATTCCTCGACCGACGCGACGGCTGGCCGGCACTGCGGGAGCGGTATCGACTGCCGCAGAGCAACGTCACGGGCCTGGACCACGACCTGGCGTACCGGGCGCTGGCGAGCGGATCGATCGCAGCGACCGATCTTTATTCCACCGATGCCGAGATCCCCTACTACCACCTTCGCGTCCTCAAGGACGATCTGCACCATTTCCCCCGCTACGAGGCCGTCTATCTCTACCGCATCGATCTGGCCGACCGTGCGCCTGAAGCGATCGCGGCCATCGAGCGGCTGGTCGGAAAGATCGACGAGCCGGCCATGCAGCACATGAACGCCCGCGCCAAGCTCAAGAAGGTCCCCGAGCCGATCGTCGCGGCGGATTTTCTGCAGCAGACCTTCGGCATCGACACCCGCCCGACCACCGCGGGGATGTGGTCGCGGATCCTCGAGCGCACCCGCGAGCATCTTTTCCTCGTGGGCATTTCGCTCGTTGCCGCGATCCTGCTGGCGGTGCCGCTGGGAATCGTGGCGGCGTATCGGCCCAGGATTGGGCAGATCATCCTTGGGACGGTTGCGGGGATCTACACCATTCCGGCGCTGGCGCTGCTCGTCTTTATGATTCCGCTGATCGGGATCGGGGCGTGGCCGGCAATCGTGGCGCTGTTTCTGTATAGCCTGCTGCCGATCGTGCGGAACACGCAGCAGGGGTTGCGGGAAATACCGCTGTCGATGCGGGAGTCGGCCGAGGTGCTGGGGCTTTCGCCGATGGCGAAGCTGCTGCGCATCGAGCTGCCGATGAGCTCGGGCGCGATCCTGGCGGGGATCAAGATCTCCGCGGTGCTTAACGTCGGGACCGCGACGCTGGGCGCGCTGATCGGTGCGGGCGGGTATGGGCAACCGATCCTCACGGGGATCCGGCTGGACAACCTTTCGCTGCTGCTGGAAGGGGCGATTCCGGCGGCGCTTTTGGCGCTGTTGGCGCAGGGGCTCTTTGAGCTGTTGGGATGGCTCATCATCCCGCGCGGGCTGCGGCTCAAGCCGGAGCGCGCCTCGGCATAGGGATTATGCGGGCTGCGGCTCACGCATCCCGCCCCAATCCAGCGGATAGATCAGGCCGAAATACCAGGCCATGATCGCGGTGACGGTGTGGATCATGATGTTCCAGCCGAACAGCGGCATAAAGCCCCAGAGGTCATTGATCCCCCAGGGCAGGAAGCCGAGCACCATGAACTGAAGCGCAAGCCAGAACAGGGCGACGCAGTAGATCCGCGCCAGCGGGAACCAGAAAGCGGAGAGGCAGGCGCCCAGGCCGAGGAGGATGTAGAGGACGTTGTGCACGGTGTTGACCGGGAGCCAGCTGAAGAGCATGCCGCTCATGCCGATCAGGTGATTTTCGGGAAGGCCGACCTGAGCCGGGAAGTGGGAGACCAGCGAGGGAACGGCGCCGCTGATCCCGAAGAAGAGAAAGACGCAGCCGATGAAGAGGTTGAATAGACGGGTAGCCATCGAGAAGCAGATCTTTCAGGGCGGAATTGTGCACTGGGGGGCGGTTAACCGGCAGCGCCGGAAATCGCAGATCAGCCCGGAATGAGCGTTGCCGGGAGGAGCGGCCCTGGTGCAGGATGTGACCCAGGCATGCCCGGCGAAAGATATCTCGCGACACAGACGATGTTCGAAGCGGAGGACGACCCGCGCCTGGCGACGCTCCAGGCGGTGGGCGCGATCTGCGCGATCCTGGGAGCGGTGGGCGTTGCGCTGATGCCGTTCACGATTCTGCGGCTCTATCCCGGTGCGATTCCCGGGGAACTCAAGCTCGATCCCTACGCGATTGCACAGCATCGCGTGATTGCCGACAGCTTGTGGCTGGAAGTTTCGGGGATGGTCGGGACGGGGCTTTATCTTGGGCTGATGGTCGGCGCGCTGGGGTTGCTGCGGTTTCGCAAGTGGGCGCGGCCGGCGCTGCTATTCTGGTGCGGGCTGGCGCTGTCGGTTTATATCCCCAGCAGCTACTTTTATGTCCGCTGGCTGGCACCGCCCTGGCGGGAGCACTTGCGCAGGTGCGGTATGTAATCGGACCGTATGTCAGCGTCATGGGCTGGGCCATCGGGAACGTGACGGCGGTTTCGCTGCTGGTGCTGCTGAATCTGCCTCACGTGCGGAAGTTCTTTGCCGGGCGATGGGAACAGGGCGAGGGGGAAGAGTCGGAGTAAGCGACAGAGGTCCGGAGGGGAGCGCCAAAGGGCATGTGGCCAGATCGCGGTAAGGCAACGCCCGAACATCGGACGGCCTGGTCATCTGATCGCTGTGGCGGGACTGCCCAAAGACCCGGGCGGGGGTATGGAGGGATTACGGGGAGCGTACGGAGGTAGGAGCGGGTACGGCAGAGGCCGCTGGGAGGGCGATGATGGGATTGGCTGGTCCGGTGAACGGGTGATCGAGGCAGGGACGGCCTTACGGACGGGAATGGAGGCAGACAGGCGGCGCTGCACGGGACGCGCCTGGCCGCGGTGCGGTTCAGCCGCTGCGGGCGGCGGACGCACCGGCGGACGGGAAGCGGTTCTGGTTCATATCCGCACGGCGTGGCGCCTTCATGGCCGCAGCAGGGTTTTGATGGCACGGCGCTCGTCCATGGCGCGGTAGCCTTCGGCCACCTGTTCCAGTGGCAGCGTTAGGTCGAACACTTGACCGGGGTTGATCTTTCCTTTCAGGACCAGGTCGATGAGCGTGGGGAGATAGCGGCGGACGGGAGCCGGTCCACCGTGGAGGTGGACGTGGGTGTAGAAAAGTTCCTCGCCGTTCAGTTCCACGCCGTGGGGCATGCCGACGAAGGAGACGTAGCCGCCGCGGCGGGTGCAGTGGATGGCCTGCATCATGGATTGCTGGGTGCCGACGCACTCGAGGACGGAGTCGGCGCCGATGCCGCGGGTTTCATCCAGGATGCGCTGGGCACCCTCGTCGCCGCGCTCGGTGACGATGTCGGTGGCGCCGAACTGGCGGGCAAGCTTCTGGCGTTTTTCGTGGCGGCTCATGGCGATGATGCGGTCAGCGCCTATCTGCCTGGCCGAGAGGACGCCGAGGAGGCCGACGGCACCGTCGCCGACAACAACGACGGTCGATCCCGGCTTGACGTTGGCGGCGTCGGCAGCGAACCAGCCGGTGCCGAGCACGTCCGAGGTTGCCAGCAGGCTGGGCACCAGGTCATCCGGCGGGACATCGGGCGTCGGGACGAGCGTGCCATCGGCCAGCGGCACGCGCAGGACGGGTGCCTGGGCGCGAGAAATGAATTCACGGTGCAGGCAGGAGGACTGGTAGCCGTACCGGCAATTGGGGCAGGTGTTGTCGGAGGTGGCGAAGGAGCCGATGACGAACTGGCCGGGCTTGACGGATTTGACGGCGCTGCCGACTTCCTCAACGAAGCCGCAGTATTCGTGGCCCATCGGCGTGGGCGCCTCGATGGGCGCAATGCCGCGATAGGGCCAGAGGTCGGAGCCGCAGACGCAGGTGGCGGCGATGCGGATGACGGCATCGGTGGGTTGTTCGATTCGGGGCGCTTCGCGGTCTTCGAAGCGAATGTCGCGGGGGCCGTAGAGGACTGTTCCTCGCATGGTGCAGCTCCTTCACAGGGTGTATCCGGGCTTCTTATAGAGCTTCTCGGGCTGGTTCAGAATGTGGGGCTCGTAGACTTCTTTCTTCCAGTCAATGGGGCTGACTTCCTCGAAGGCCACGGAAACGGATTCGTCCCCATAGCGAAGCACTTCCATGATGTCCTGGGTGATCCGTTCGGCGAGTTGTTTCTTTTGCTGCTCTGACTTTCCGGGCCAGAGCTTGATGATGACGTGGGGCATGGTCGATCCTGTTTGAGTTTCACCTGCGGTATTGCTCGTCCGTAACCTTCTCCAGCCAGTCGACGGCTTTGCCATTGAGCTTTTCCTGGATAGCGATGTGGGTCATGGCGGTTGTGGCGGTGGCGCCGTGCCAGTGCTTCTCGCCGGGACCGAACCAGACGATATCGCCGGGATGGATGACCTCGACGGAGCCGCCGTCGCGCTGCACCCAGCCGCAGCCTGCCGTCACGATCAAGGTCTGGCCCAGGGGATGGGTGTGCCACGCGGTGCGGGCGCCGGGCTCGAAGGTGACGCTGGCGCCCGCGACGCGGGCAGGGTCGGAGCGGTCAAAGAGCGGGTCGAGACGAACTGTGCCGGTGAACCAATCGGCGGGGCCTCGGGCGGATGCTTGTGAGCCAACGCGTTGAATGTCCATGTAGTTTCTCCTTGTGGTTGGGACGCGGATCTCGGGGTGGCTGGCGGGAGTATATGCAACCAATCGGTGCCGGCGGTAGGCAGGATTTGTCAGCCGCTTGACATTTCAAGCACGAAAGCGGCTCAGGATGGTGCGTCGAGGTGATTGGGGGGGCGTGGATACGGCGGAGCGGCAGGTATCGGCAAGAGGACGAGGCGGGCGTCGACCTCACCCGGACATGGACGAGACGCCGATGCGACGGATGTGGAAGACAGGCGTTAGACGCCGGGCTGCATCAGCCGCGCAGGCCTTTGGCGGCGATGGCCGCGATCATGCCCCAGCCACTGAAGAGGACAATTACGGTGGCGCAGATGGCGGCGTTGTACTTGGGGGTGGGATAACCGGCGTAGGCAGCGATCCAGGGGGAGTAGAGCAGCCAGAGAGCCAGGGCAATCAGCGTCAAGTCGAGCCATCCCTGAAGGGGCCGAAGGAGTTTGGCGCTGCCCAGAAGCATGGCGAGGATGCCGGCGCTGACGTGGACCCATCTTGCGGCGGGCGGGTAGCCGCCGGGGAGAAACCACGGGGAGATGATCAGCCAGAGACCGACGAAAACGACGGCGGGCGCGGGGAGGCGCACCAGCGGATGGGAGGGAAGCGGAAATGACGGCGCACTCATGCGGGAAGGCTACCGGATTCGCCGGTGGGCGCGAGCGCCGGGTTTTTCCTGATTTGTGTAAGGAAATTGCGCCCCTCACCGTTCGCCGGACCCAACCCATATTGACACACCTCTGCCCGCTCGAATCGCGTCGGTCGGGCTGAACTTGAGGAGATCGGATTGGCTGGAGCGCATGTCGCAGTTGTTCCATCCTTCGCTGAACGTCATCACCCGATGGTTTCCGTTTGCGCTGCTGGTGGCGTTCAGCGGGATCATCTGGTGCGTCGCGTATTTCGAGCGCTCGCCTTACATGAACGATACGGCGGTTGCGTTCAACCAGCCGGTGCCGTTCAGCCACGAGCACCACGTGAGCGGGCTGGGGATCGATTGCCGGTATTGTCATACGAGCGTCGAGACGTTGGCATACGCGGGGATGCCGCCGACCAAGACGTGCATGACCTGCCATTCGCAGGTCTGGACAAATGCGCCGGTGCTCAAGGTCGTGCGCGAGAGTCTGCGCACGGGGCGGCCGATCCGGTGGAAGCGCGTGCACAACCTGCCGGCCTACGTGTACTTCGATCACTCAGCGCATATTCAGAAAGGGATCGGTTGCAGCACGTGTCACGGGGAGGTGGATCGGATGCCGCTGACGATGCCGACGGGATCGCTTCAGATGCAGTGGTGCTTGACGTGCCATCGGGCGCCGGAGCGGTTCCTGCGGCCGAGGAATCAGATCTTCAACATGCAGTACCGGTTTCCCTACAACCAGCTGGCGCTGGGGAAGGAACTGGCCAAACAATACCACATTTTGCCGCCGGAATTGATGGAGAGTTGTTCGCTGTGTCACAGGTGAGGTGAATGAGTTTGCGCCCGCACAATTCGAAGGAGCACGGCTACTGGCGCAGCCTGGAAGAGCTGGCCGGAGCGCCGGAGTTTCGCGAGAGAACGGGGCGGGAATTTGTTGAAGGCGTCAGCGAGTGGACCGATGGGATGAGCCGGCGGCGGTTTCTGAAGCTCATGGCGGCGTCGATCGCGCTGGCGGGGCTGGAGGGCTGCATCAACAGGCGGCCGGAGGGTGAGATCGTCCCGCGGACGACTGCGGCACAGGAGACGGAACCGGGACGGCCGGCGTTCTTCGCGAGCGCCATGCCGTTTGATGGGTATGGGCGGGGCGTGCTGGCGCTGAGCTACGAAGGACGACCGATCAAAATCGAGGGCAATCCCGATCATCCGGACAGCCTGGGGGCGACAGATGCGTTCATGCAGGCATCGGTGCTGGATCTGTACGACCCGGATCGACTGCGGACGGTTCGCTACGCAGGGCGGAGCCGGTCAATCGGGGAGTTCACCACAGTCCTGGAGAATCGGCTGAATGAGCTGCGCGGGGACGGGACAGGGCTGCGGATTCTGACGCGGACGATCACTTCGCCGACATTTGCGCGGCAGCTCGATGAGTTTCAGCAGCAGTTTCCGAATGCGAAGTGGCATGCACATGACCCGGTGCAGCGGCCGGGAATGGCTGGGGGAAGCCACGCGTTCAGTGAGCCGGTTTCGATCGTCTACGACTATCGGGAACCCAGGACGATTGTGTCGGTCGATGATGATTTTCTTGTGGGAGGGCCGGGGAGCCTGCGTTATGCCCGGGAGTTTTCCGATGGCCGGCGCGTCCGGAAGGAACAGATGCACATGAGTCGGTTGTGGGTGATCGAAAGCGCCATGAGCCTGACCGGCTCGATGGCGGATGAACGGTTGCCGGCGCGTCCGAGTGAGATCTATCGTGTGGTGTGGGCGTTGGCGCAGCGGCTTGGGGTGCGGGGCGTGGATGGTAAGGTGAAGGTCGAGCCGGCGACGGGGCGATGGCTCGATGCGCTCGTGGGCGATCTGATGCGAGGCGGGCAGCCGACGCTGCTTACTGCCGGGCGGTATCAGCCGCAGGCGATGCACGCGGTGGTGCATGCAATCAATCAGAAACTGGGGAACGTCGGGAAGACGGTGCACTTTACCCAGCCGGTTGAGACGCCGGGAGCGCATTCGCTGGCGTCGCTGGTGAAGGATATCGATGCGGGTGACGTGAACACGCTGGTGATCTTTGGCGGAAATCCAGCTTACGACGCGCCGGCGGATGTTCCGTTTGCCGAGGCGCTGACGAAGCTGACGCAAGCACAGGCGGACAATCGCTACCGCAACCTTACAGCGCACCTGACGCTTCAGTACAACGAGACCTCGCGCGATTGCCAGTGGGCGGTGAATCAGACGCACTGGCTGGAATCGTGGGGCGACGTGCGGGCGTTCGATGGGACGGCGTCGATTATTCAGCCGTTGATCTATCCGCTATACGGAGGATTGTCGGAGTGGCAGCTCTTGGACCGGATGCTGGGGCAGGCGGATCGGCCGCAGCTGGAGGTGGTGCAGGAGTACTGGCGGAAGCAGGTCAAGAGGAATTTCGATTCGTGGTGGCTGAAAACGCTGCAGACGGGAATCGTCGAGGGGACGGCGTTTGAGCATCGAGCGGCACCGGCGCTGCGCGGCGCGCTTGTTCAGCCGGTGGAGAATGCGCAGGCAACGCACACGGCAGATGACGCAAGGTCGATTGAGGTGGTCTTCCGGCCGGATCCGAGCGTTTGGGCGGGTGAGTTTGCGAACAATGCGTGGCTGCGGGAGTTGCCCAAGCCGTTTACCAAGCAGGTGTGGGACAATGCGGCCCTGGTCGGCATCCACACGGCAAAGTCGCTGGGAAACTTGAGCGACGGGGACACGGTTCGCATCAGTGCAGCCGGACGGACGCTCGATGCACCGATCATGATCCTGCCGGGATTGGCAGATGGGGTGCTCATGCTGCATCTGGGGTATGGGCGCAGCGTCGGCAACGATATCGCCCGTGACGATGAGGGCGAATACCACGGCTACAACGCATATCACCTTCGTAGATCAGATTCGCCGTGGCAGGCGCTGGCGGCAACGATCGCGCCGCTGGGGGGACATGAGCTGCTCATCACCACGCGGAGCCATCACGCGATGGAGGTTCAGCCCGATACGCCGGGAATCGAGCCATGGCTCAAGCCGCACGTGATCGCGCAGCCGGGGATGAGCGAGAACGAACTGGCGCTGGCCAACCGAAAGCTCGTGCGCACGGCAAGCCTGTCTTACTTCCACGATCATTTGGATTTCGTCGAGGACCTGGCGCCGGATGAAAAGAAGCCGCTGCTTTCGCTGTACCCGGAATGGAAGGTGCTGAAGGACTGGAAGCTGCAATGGGGAATGGTCATCGACCAGACGGCGTGCGTGGGATGCAACGCGTGCGTGATCGCGTGCCAGGCGGAGAACAACATTCCGGTCGTGGGCAAAATGGAGGTGTCACGGCAGCGGGAAATGCACTGGATTCGCATCGACGATTATTTCTCCGGACCGGTGGAGAACCCCATCGTGTTCCACCAGCCGGTGCCGTGCATGCAGTGTGAGAATGCGCCCTGCGAGGTCGTCTGTCCGGTCGGCGCGACAACGCACAGCGCCGAGGGAATCAACGAGATGACGTACAACCGCTGCATCGGCACGCGGTTCTGCTCGAACAACTGCCCGTACAAAGTGCGGAGGTTCAACTTCCTGCTCTATTCTGATTTCAAGAAAGACTCGCGCTCGCTGCAATACAACCCAGAGGTAACCGTCCGCAGCCGGGGCGTCATGGAAAAGTGTACGTACTGCATTCAGCGCATCGACCTGACGCGGGTGGAGATGGAGCGTCAGGGGATACAGCTTCGCGAGCTGGCAATGCAGAGCGATTCCAATGAGGAGCGAGACAAACTGCGGAAGCTCGCGGATGAGCGGGAGGCGCGAGGTGGTGCGAACGTTGCAGACGGCGTGCCAGCAGGCATGCCCGACGCGGGCGATCATCTTCGGCAACATCCAGGATACCGGGAGCGAGGTGGCCAAGCTCAAGCATGAGCCGCACAACTACGAGCTGCTCAAGAGCCTGACGACCAAGCCGCGGACGAGCTATCTGGCGCGGATCACCAATCCGAGCGAGGAGCTTGCGGAAGGAGGGCGCGATGAGTCGTGAAGCCTCCGCCGAGCTGACCGTACGCGAAGCCGGCCAAAGCTACACGAAGGTCGCCGATAAAGTCAGCGACATCGTTCTCAAACGCCCTGGGCAACTTTCGTGGCTCATGGCGTTTGTCATCACCGGCGGCTTGGTGTTCGTACTGGCGTATTCGATCGGCTATCTCTTCTGGAAGGGCGTGGGGATCTGGGCGATCGACATTCCGGTGGCCTGGGGATTTGCGATTCTCAACTACGTCTTCTGGATCGCGATCGCGATGTCGGGGACGTTTATCTCGGCGGCGCTCTTGCTGTCGCGGCAGCACTGGCGAACGAGCATCAATCGCTTTGCCGAGACGATGACCGTACTGGCGATCGCCAATGCGGGATTGTTTCCACTGCTGCATCTGGGCTCGCCATGGATTTTCTTTTACCTCTTCCCATATCCCAATCGGATGGAGCTGTGGCCGCAGTTCCGCAGCCCGCTGATCTGGGACGTGTTCGCGGTGACGATCTATTTCTTCGCCTCGCTGGCGTTCTGGTACGTGGGGATGTTACCGGACTTGGCGCTGTTGCGCGACCGCGCCAAGGGAAAGCTGGGGAAGGCGTTTTACGGGTTACTGGCAGCGGGATGGCGCGGAGGATCGCGCACATGGAAACGGCAGCAGACGACATACCTGCTGCTGGCGGCCCTGGGTTTGCCGCTGGTGATCAGCGTCCACAGCGTGACCGCAGCGGACTTTGCGGCGGCGCTACCGCGCTGGTGGCATGAGACGGTATTCCCCCCCTACTTCGTCGGCGGGGCGATCTTCAGCGGCTTTGCGATGGCTCTGATCATCGCCATTCCCCTGCGGGCGATCTACGGCCTGCACGACTACATCACCCTCAAGCACATCGACAACTGCGGGAAGCTGATGCTCCTGGCGGGACTGGTCGTCACGTGGGGCTATATCTCGGAAATCTGGTCAAGCTGGTACAGCGGCAGCGTTTACGACTGGTACCAGACCTGGAACTACGCCGCCGGCCCGATAGCGTGGTGCTTCTGGCTTGCGATCGCGTGCAACGTGGGCATCACGCAGCTCCTTTGGTTCCCGAAAGTGCGGCGAAACGTGCCGCTGATGTTCTTCCTGGCGGTGCTGATCCAGCTGGGCATGTGGACGGAGCGCTACATGATCGTCGTGCCGGTGCTCTCGCGCACGACTTCATGCCCAGCGCCTGGGGCACCTACCACCCGACGATCTTCGACTGGTCCACCTTCATCGGAACGATCGGATTGTTCTGCTTCGGCTTCGTCGTCTTCGTGCGGTTTTTCCCGCTCATGAGCGTACATGAGTTGATGGAGCTCTCGCGCACTACCGATGGCGGCCGACACAAACCGAAGAGTTTCAGCCCGCGCTATGTCGAGTAAGAAGCCAGAAATCTTCGGCCTGATGGCCCGGTTTGAGGGACCCGACGAGATCCTGCGGGCAGCGCAGGCAGGTGCGCCATGCGGGATTTCTGCGCGCGGAGGCCTACACGCCGTTTCCGATCGAGGGACTGGCCGAGAGCTTCGGATTCAGGAAGACGAGGCTGCCACTGGTGTTTCTGGCAGGCGGGTTGATCGGCCTGGTCGCGGGCTACTTCCTCTGCTGGTATGCGAACGTCGTGAGCTATCCGTGGAACATCGGCGGGCGGCCGCCCAACAGCTGGCCGGCGTTCCTCTCGATCACCGTGGACTGCGGTATCGGGGGCGCGCTCCTCTTTGGCGTGATCGCGATGTTCCTGATGTCGGGATTGCCGTCGCCCTACCACCCGCTGCTACACGTGGCGGACTTCTCTCGCGTCAGCCGAGATGGATTTTTCCTGTGCATCGAATCGTCCGATCCGCAGTTCGACATGGAGCTGACGCACAGCTTTCTGGTGACCCTGGACCCGATGGTGATTTATGAGGTGCCGTGGTGAGACGGGCAGGAGTGCACATCCTGATGGCGCTCGCATCAGCGGCACTGGCCGCGGGATGTAAGCCGCGCGCGAGCATGGGCACGGAGCCGCGCTACCGAACGCAGGATCCGACGTACGTGTTCAACGACGACACTTCGGAGCGCCCGCTGGTTACCGGAGTCATACCCCGGCCGGTGGATCAGTCGCCGGGTATTCCCTACGTCGCGGTACGCGCAGAAGGACCGGCTAATCTGCCGACAACGATCCCCAGCACCATGCCCTACACAATTACGCGCGCCATGCTCGAAGCGCGGCCTGGAGCGATTCAATATATATTGCGCCCCGTGCCACGGACGCTTCGGCGACGGCAACGGCATGGTGGTACAGCGCGGACTTGCGCAGCCCCCATCGTTCTATAAGCCGAAATTGATGCATGCGCCGGACGGGCATTACTTCCACGCAATCACCTATGGCCATGGCGCGATGTTCAGCTATGCCGACCGCGTGGCGCCGGCCGACCGCTGGGCGATCGTCGCATATATCCGTGCGCTTCAGGCGGGGCACGGACAATCGCATCCCACAACCCGGGAGGCAATGCGATGAGTGGCACAGCGGATATTCCGATCACGCTGACGCGGGAGCTTCCGCCGGAGCCTCCGATGCGGCAGGCGCTCTTGATCGCGATGGCAATCGGCGGAGCAGGCGCTGCGGCCGTCGCTGTCGGCTGGGGCGTCTATGGCTTCGGACATAACGGAAACTGGTTCTATCGCGCCTATCTGCACAGTTGGCTGATCTGGCTCGGCGTGTCGCTGGGATCAATGGCGCTGGTCATGATCCATCATTTAAGCGGCGGAGAATGGGGTGTCGTCACCCGACCGGTTGCCGAAGCGGCCGCCGCCACGATGCCGCTGCACATCATTCTTTTTGTCCCGATCGCGATTGGCGTGGGGTTTGGCTACCTGTATCCGTGGGCCAAAGCGAACCTGCACGATCAGGTGCTGGTTCATCGCCAGCCTTATCTCAACCCGACGTTCTACCTGGGGCGGGCGGCATTGTATGGAATCATCTGGTGCGCCCTCGCGCTCTATTTCTATTTCCGTTCGCGAGCGACCTCGCGACGTGTCGTGGTCATCAGCGGTATCGGGCTGGCCCTGTGGGCACTGACGATGAGCCTCCCCGCCAGCACCGACTGGATCCTGTCGCTGGAGCCGCGCTACTCCTCGACTGTGTTCGGCTGGATCGTCGTCGCCGGCCAGGGCATCTCCGCAATATGCGTGATCATCATCTCGCTGGCCCTCTTGAGCCGGTATCGCATGTTTCGCAACGTCCTCACGGAAGATCACTTCAATGACCTTGGCAACATTCTCCTCACCGTCGTCCTGCTGCATGCATATCTCGTCGCCAGCCAACTGGTCATCAACTGGATGGGCAACACCCAGGATGATGCGCGATGGTACGTGCAGCGCCTGCAAAACGGCTGGTACTGGTTGGGCTGGACGATCGTCGTCTTGCATCTGCTTCTTCCAACTGCGCTGTTGCTGCTTCGTCCGATCAAGCGCAATCCCATCGCCATGCTCTGGCTCTGCTGCCTGCTGCTGGGCATGCGGATGCTCTACATGTTCTGGATGGTATCGCCGTCAGGAGAAGACCCGGTGCCCCTGCTGCAAAACCGCTGGACCTGGATGGACTTTGTCTTCCCGGTGGGGATCGGCGGCATCTGGGCGGCGGCGTTTATCGGACTGCTCATGCGCCGCGCGCTGGTTTCCGCGGGCGACGACGTCGCACCAGGAGGTGAATCATGAGCCTGAGCGACATCGATCCGCAAAAAGCTGTGTCGCCGGAATCGCTGATTCGACGGTATGAGCCGCTGGGCGTGAGCAGCAAGGGACTGTTGCTCTTCGTCTTCTTCTTCCTTTTGACGGCCGTTGTTCTCCAGGCGGATCTTTGGGTGCTGCTGACGTATCTCGTATCGCGCCCCCGTCCGCAGGATCAATCCGATTCAATCGCAACGTTGATTACACCACCCCCCTACCCGCCACTTCAGCCCATGCCAGCCCACATGAACCTGCCGTTTCAGGACCTCGTGCTGCTGCGCCGGAAGGAGGACGATCGGTTTCGCCGATCCGGGTGGCGCATCGACCCGGTGACCGGGCAGGCGGTGATTCCCGACAGCATCGTGAAACAGCTGGGCGCCCGCTCGGGCGCCGGTTCAAACTGGCTCTTTGCACCGGCGCTTCCGCCGGTGCGGAGCGGGCATGCCGTTCCCGAGGCGCGATGGGGAGTATTTCCACCCGTTGAGGTACCTAAGGACGTGATATCCGGTCAGGTGGAGATCACCTCCGGCAATCCTCGCTCGGCCGGGCCGGTCGGCGACTATGAGCCGCTCCGCGGTCGCCATCCATCAACCCAGAGTACGAAGGAGCCTTCGCCACGCTAACCCGCGGCATGTAATCCATGCATCCCTTGTTGCCCTTCAATCCTCCCGAAGCCTCCACCTTCGCCGGTACTACGGACATCATCTTCGAGGTCGAGGCGGCGATTGCGCTCTTCATCGTGGTCCTCATCTTCGGACTCATGATCTACTTTGCCATCCGTTACCGCCGGCGCGATGGCAACCTATATCCCGCGTATTTGAAGACGCACCTGGGCCTCGAAGCCACGTGGACCACCATCACCTTCCTGGTATTCACGTTCTATTTCTTCCTGGGCGCCGGCCTCTATGTCGAAATGAAAGAACCGCCGAAACATGCGGAGAACGTGTATGTCGTCGGCAAACAATGGATGTGGAAGATCCAGCACGACGATGGCCCCCACGAGATCAATGAACTGCACGTGCCCGTTGGCAGGACCATCAAGCTGATCATCACCTCTGAGGACGTCATCCACAGCTTCTACATCCCCGCATTTCGCATCAAGCAGGACGCGGTGCCCGGCACCTACAGCACCGAGTGGTTCGTTGCCACGCGACCTGGGGTCTATCACCTTTACTGTTCCGAGTATTGCGGGACCGATCACTCGCTGATGCGCGGGAAGGTCGTCGTTCTCGAACCGGATGCCTATAACGCTTGGCGCGCCAGCCTTCCGGCTTCCGAATCCCCCGAAGCGCAGGGGAAGACCCTTTTCACCCGATACGGCTGCGATCAGTGCCACGGCCAACTCGCCCCGACGCTTGCCGGCCTCTACATGAACAAGGTGAAACTCAGGGACGGATCGACCGTCATCGCGGATGAGCCTTACATCCGCCGCTCGATCCTGCACGCCTCTGAGCAGGTCGTGGCCGGTTATTCACCGGTGATGCCGAGCTTCGACAACCAGCTCACTCCGATGCAGGTGAACGCGCTGGTTGCGTATATCAAATCACTTGGCCCGACGCACCCCCCGCCGGGCACGTCTGCACCAACCACACGATCGCACCCCGAAGTGCTTTACCACGTTCCCAATGTTCCGCCGACCGCTTCTCCGCCGCCGGTGAATCCACCTATTCACAAGTTCCGTTGAGATATGAGCACAACTACGACCAGTCCCGTCCCCTACGTCCGTCCAAAGCCCGAGCAGCCGCGCGAGACTATCTCAACCGGCGCTACGGTATCGCGTCCTGGCTGCTGACAACTGATCACAAGCGGATCTGCATCCTCTACATGCTCGCCATCACATTTTTCTTCGTGTTCGGCGGCGTAGCGGCGCTGATGATCCGGTTGGTCCTGCTTACGCCCGCCTCCCGATGGATCCACGCCGACACCTACAACAAGCTCTTCACCATGCACGGCGTGATCATGGTGTGGTTCTTTCTAATCCCGTCGATTCCGACCACGCTGGGGAACTTCCTGCTGCCGATGATGATCGGCGCCCGTGACGTGGCGTTTCCGAAGCTCAACCTCACGAGCTGGTACCTTTACATGATCGGCGGCTTCCTGGCGCTCGTCGCCATGCTCACCGGCGGCGTGGATACCGGCTGGACCTTCTACACCCCACTCAGCAGCCAATTCGTCAACGGCCATGTCTTCCTGACCATTCTCGGCATCTTCATCGTGGGCTTCAGCTCGATCCTCACGGGCCTGAACTTCATCATTACCACACACACGCTGCGCTGTCCCGGCATGACATGGTTCCGCCTGCCGCTGTTTGTGTGGGCGATCTACGCCACGAGCGTCATCCAAGTACTGGCGACGCCGGTTCTTGGCATTACCACGATGCTGGTCGCGATCGAGCGCGTCTGGAAAGTCGGCATCTTCGATCCGGCGCTGGGCGGTGATCCTTTGCTCTTTCAGCATCTATTCTGGTTCTATTCTCATCCTGCGGTTTACATCATGATCCTGCCCGGCATGGGGGTGGTCAGCGAAATCATCACCTGCTTCTCGCGCAAGCGGATCTTCGGATACCGGGCGATCGCCTTCTCCTCCCTGGCCATTGGTCTGATGGGTTTTACCGTGTGGGCTCACCACATGTTCACCGCCGGGATTTCTCTCTACGCCGGACTGACATTTTCCTATCTGAGCATGCTGGTCGCCGTGCCGTCGGCCATCAAGACGTTCAACTGGACCGCCACGATGTACAAGGGCTCCGTCCAGCTCGACACGCCGATGCTCTACATCCTTTCGTTCATCGGCCTGTTCGTCATCGGCGGACTGACAGGAGTCATGCTGGCGACCCTTCCGATCGACGTGCACGTCACCGACACGTACTTCGTCGTGGCCCATTTCCACTACATCATGGTCGGAAGCGCGGTCACGGCTTACCTGGGCGGTATCCATTTCTGGTGGCCCAAAATGACCGGCAAAATGTACCCGGAGTTCTGGGGAAAGATCGCGGCAATCCTGATCTTCACGGGCTTCAATCTGACCTTCTTCCCGCAGTTTGTCCTGGGTTACCTGGGCATGCCCCGACGGTACTACATGTATCCGCCGGAGTTTCAGGTCTACAACGTGCTCTCGACCGCGGGGGCGTCGATTCTCGGCCTGGCGTATGTGCTGCCGTTGGTCTATCTGATCTGGTCCCTCTGGTATGGCAAGGATGCTGGCCCGAATCCGTGGAAGGCAACCGGACTGGAATGGACGACGCCTTCGCCCCCGCCAAAGGACAACTTCGAAAAGGTCCCCGTAGTCGCGGAAGAGCCCTACGCCTATTACAAACTGGGAACCCAACGTGTCGCAGACTAGCAGCCATCTCGTCGCCCATCACTTTGAGGACGCGGACCAGCAGGAGTTGGCCGCCACACTTGGCATGTGGCTGTTCCTTGCCACCGAAGCGCTTCTCGTCGGGGCCATCTTCATCGCCTACCTGGTGAATCGTTATCGCTGGCCCGGAGCGTTCACCGAAGGCAGCAACGAGCTCAAACACTGGATCGGCTTTGCCAACACCGGCATCATCCTGACGACCAGCTTCACCATGACGCTGGCGCCTGTGCGCGGCAAAGTTTGGTCGCAGCCGCCGGATCATTGGCTTTCTCGGCCTCACGGTGTTCCTTGGGCTCTGCTTCCTATCGCTCAAGGGGACCGAGTATTACCTCGAGGCCAAAGAGGGCCTGGTCCCCGGCATCAACTTCCAGACGATCAAGCCCGAAGAGAAAGGCCTCCCACCCGCCCGGCAGCATCCCCGCCCCGTCCAGGAACGCCTGTTTATGATCTTTTATTACCTGCTGACCGCCCTTCACGCGGTGCATATGACGATCGGAATCTTCGTGCTCATCGTGCTGATGGTCCTCACCTGCGCGGGCACTTCAGCGCCGAGTACCATACGCCTATCGAAAACGCCGGCCTCTATTGGCACTTTGTCGATTGTGTCTGGATCATGATCTTTACGTCCCTTTACCTGCTGCGAGGTTAGCCGACATGTCCGTGCGCATTTCCGCGCCCGTATCAACCTACGCTGTTGTCTTTGCGGCGCTGCTTGGTCTGCTGGGCCTGAACTTCGGTCTTTCCTTCGTTCGCGACGGCAGCTACTTCAGTCACTCCATCACGATCGCCATTGGCCTGGGCCAGGTGCTGCTGGTGGTATTATTCTTCATGCACCTGAAGTACTACCGACCAAAGCTGGTTTGGTTCTTCGCCGGGGCAGGGCTGTTCTGGCTGGGCATCCTCATGGTTTTGACGATGAGCGACTACATCACCCGTACTGCGCCCTGCCGGAGCAAATCCCAAGGGCGAACCTGTCTTCCTCCAAGGCTCCAACTGAGCCGCCGCTCACCCATTCCCCCTGTCAGCTCAAATCGGCCAAGCTACAATGCGCAGGAAGCCCACCATGGCCGATGAAGACCAGCCATATCGTGTCGAGCGGATCCAGACCCCCGGCGGCCCCGCCTGGCGACTGGTCGGACCAGGGCTCGAGGACCCCAAGGCCTATCCCTGGGCCGAGTTTCGCGAGAAGCTCGAGGAGCTGGCGCGGGTGATGAACTTCGCCTGGAGGCAGTCCGGCTCACGCCAGAGTACGGAGCGCAACCGCTTTGGATAACGCATCGACGATCACCGAACCAATGGGCGTCGATATGATCTGGTGCCCTGTCGCACCGTAGTTGAGAATTTTTCTCTTCCAATTCGCCCGGCCTTTACGATATAATCCAGGCCTGAAGGTGGCGGGTCTGTCGATCGGCCTTGGAAAGTTTCGTGATAGTCCTTCCCTCGTCTGCTTCGCACTCCTCCCGCATCGGTTGCATGTTCAACCTCTTTCGCTTAGGCCCGGAAAGAACCGTATCGTCAACGGGGCCACGGTCTACCCATTTCCAGGAGACTCACAATGGGTAAGAAGCTTTATGTCGGGAATCTGAGCTACAACGTAGATAGCTCGGAACTCGAGCAGTTGTTCGGTCAGTACGGCCAGGTTGTGTCGGCCCAGATCATCAACGATCGCGACACCGGCCGCAGCAAGGGTTTTGGGTTCGTCGAAATGGCCCAGGACGCCGAAGCGGATGCGGCTATCGCCGCCCTCAATGGCCAGCAGCACAATGGCCGCGCCCTCACGGTCAACGAGGCTCGGCCTCGCGAAGATCGCGGCGGTGGCGGTGGCGGCGGTCGAGGCGGCTTCGGCGGCAGAGGCGGTGGTGGTCGCGGTGGCTTCGGCGGTGGCCGGGGCGGTGGCCGCGATCGCGGCGATCGCTACTAATCCCAATCGACTGACAAACCAAAAGACCCCCGCAGCCCAGCGGGGGTTTTTATTTTGCGCAACGTTGCAGTACAGGTGCGTCGGTCGGGCGGCTAGAGAACCACCGGCTCAACGCCGGCCGCAAGCGCCTTCTCCACCATCGATTGATACACCTCGTCGCCCCGGCTGTCGCGCCAAACATTGCGGCGCCGAATGTCCTCCAGCGTCTGCCGTGCGCCCTCGGGATAGTCAATCTCACAGCGGAACTCCGGAACGTCCCGCCGGGCTTTGGCGCTGTTATACGCCCCATGGAACTGCGAAATCTCGCGCAGCAGGTTGAAACGTTTCGGATCGTGCCCAACGATCCACGCCGCCGGCATGAACAGCAACTTTGCGGGTTTGCCGATCGCCAGCGCCGATTCGCGGTACAGATCCCGCCAGGTGAAGTGCCGCTGGCGGGTTGCGTTGTACGCCTGTCCGAACGTCTTCTGGTTCAGCGCCGCGTAAGCAAACAGCTTGCCCACGTCATCGCGATGCGTTGAGACCCAGAGCCCCAGCCCGTCGCCCGCGCACAGGATCGGCTCGCCGCGCTCGATCCGGTCCCACGCCGCCGGATTGAACTCGAGGTTGTCGATCAGGTTACCTCCCGGCCCGTAGGTGGAGCTTGGACGAATGGTCGTCACCGCCAACTTCCCCGCCTCGTGTGCCGCCAGAAACACCTTCTCCGCTTCCAGCTTGTTCCGCCCGTAGTCGCTCGTCGGCTGTTGGGGAAAGCTCTCGTCCACCGCAACTGCAGGTGGAATCTTCACCCCATAGGTGCAGACCGTCGAGCAGAAGATGAAATGTTTGCAGCGTCCGCCAAAGGCTTCGATATCCGCCCGCGCCTGCTCGGCGGTGTAGCAGATCATGTCGATGACGACGTCGAAGTTCTGCTTCCCCGCCGCTTGCAGCGCCAAGATGTCACTGCGGTCGCCCACGAGGTGCGTCACCCCCGGCGGCAGCCGATTCTCGCGCTGCCCGCGATTGAGCATCGTCACCTCCGCCTTGCGCGCAGAAGGTGTTTGATGATTCCCGTGGAAATCAGACCCGTTCCGCCAATGATGAGCATCCGCATGTCACCATCATAGTGCCTGCCGATCGCCCCACCCAGTTACGCGATCACTCCCTCGCCAGCCGGTCCACAAGCTCCCGCACCAGTTGCTCCAGCTCCGCTATCGCACTGTCCGGCATCGCCACGTCGATATCGTGAATGTGCCAGTATTGAATCCGTTCCGCCCATTCGCCGAACTGCTCGGTCATCATCGGCCGATGTTCCGGCTCCTTCATCGCGATCACCAGGTCCGCCTCAGCTAGATCGTGCTGCTCACAGCGCGTCGGATCGCGATGCTCCCCGGAAACCTGCACGCTACGCTCCTGGATGCCGCCACCGTGAACGGCGAAATCGGCCCCGGCCCCTTCTTATCCGACAATCCCCGGGAAACCGCCCGCCATCCCACGCTCTTTTCCTCGGCCAGGTGATTGAACAAATGCTCCGCAAACCGCGAGCGGTAGTAATTCCCCGTGCACAGAAACAGCACCGTCCGATGCGACATCGTCGTGCGAGTATGATCGCTCCCCCGCCAATTTCAATCCGCCGGACCGGTTACAGCGGACTCTTCCCCGCCGCCCGCTTGTGTCCTGCCCAATCGCTCATGAACGACGCCAATCGCCCTGGCAGTAAACAGCTCGTCATCCGCCCAGTCATCGGAATCCCCGAGATTGGAATGCCCGGCGTCGTCGAAGACGCAAAGGTAGTGTGATCCACCTCCCAAGACTGATTTCATCGTGTTCAGCTCCGACGAAACGATTAACCGGACTTGTTTCGCCGCATCGAACACCGTCAGCAAAAACGCATACTCCACTCGTCCCGCCGGCTCGATCGAGTCATACAGCACCGCCGAATGCTCCCCCACCGCAAACCGCGCCACCGCCCGCGCCGCCTTGATCTTCGGCATGAGCTTCATCACGCTAACCCGCTCGATTCTCGCCTAGGCCGCTTTGCCCCTGGCATAAAACCCCGGCAGCGGGCGCCAAGCTTCTCCCAGTGCTTCATCACCGCATCCGCCTTGCCCGCGCTGTTCAGCACGTGCAGCTTCCGGCGCACCATGCCAATGATCGCCTCGCGCGCCGGACCCAGGTAATTTCGCGGATCGAACTCCGCCGGCTTGGTCGCGAAGACCTCGCGGATCTTCGCCGTCATCGCCAGCCGCAGATCGGTGTCGATGTTCACCTTGCACACGCCGTACTTCTGCACCGCCATCGCGATCTGATCCTCCGGCACGCCCTTCGCATTGGGCATCGCCCCGCCGTACTTGTTCACCAGGTCAATGAATTCCTGCGGCACCGACGAGCTTCCGTGCATCACCAGCGGCAGGCCCGGGCAGGTCTTCATGATCTCTTCGATCCGGTTGAACGCCAGCTTCGCCTCGTGCTTGAACTTGTAGGCTCCGTGCGAGGTTCCGATCGCCACCGCCAGCGAGTCGATCCCCGTGCGCTTGGCGAAATCCACCGCCTGCTTCGGATCGGTCAGGAACTTCTCGATGTTCTTCTCGTACTCCTCGGCACTCAACCCCACCACATCCTCCTCGATCCCGCCGAGCATCCCCAGCTCCGCCTCGACGACGACGCCCGCGGCATGCGCAACCTTCACCGCGTCGGCCGTCACCTTGACGTTCTGGTCGTACGGATGATGCGACCCATCAATCATCACGCTGGTGAACCCGTCTGCCACGCATGTCTTGACCAGTTCGACCGTGTCCCCGTGATCGAGATGAATCGCGATCGGCAATTCCGGATGCTCCTCGACCGCCGCGTCGATCATGTGCTTGAGATAGCGCATGTTCGCATACTTCCGGGCGCCCTTCGAGATCTGCAGAATCAGCGGGCTCTTCTCCGCCGCACAGGCTTCGATGATCCCCTGCGTGATCTCCATGTTGTTCACGTTGAACGCCCCCACGGCAAACCCGCCCGCATAAGCCAGGTCGAACATCGGCTTGGTCGTCATCAGTGGCATGCTTGATCCTTTGGTGTAAGAGTCCGATCCGGAGTTTAGGGGCATGCCCCGCCCGATGCAATTTCGCCCCGGCATTATCGGAATCGCAGGCGCATTGCGAATTGCGCCTGATTCGCAGTTGGATTTGCCTCGCCGCAGCCAATTGTTATAATCGGATTCACAGGTCCCCTTTTTAGTCCGATGAATCAGTGACAGGTTCAACTGACACCGGAGGTTCGTTTGCTCCAGGACGGCGACAAAGGCGCAGTGCTCCAGCGTGACGGCCACACCTACGCCATCACGCCCCACCTCCCCTGCGGCCTGGTCTCCTCCGACATGCTCCGCAGAATCGCGCACGTCGCCGAGAAATACCACGCCACCCTCAAGTGCACGGGCGCCCAGCGCATCGCAATTATCGGCCTGCGCGAACCCGACATCGACGCCGCCTGGCGCCACCTTGGCGGTGAACGACCCGCCCACATGACCGGCTCCTGCGTCCGCTCCGTCCAGGCCTGCCCCGGCACCGACTTCTGCAAACGCGCCCGCCAGGACTCCATGGCCCTGGGCCTGAAGCTCGATCAGCTCTATCACGGCAAACCCCTCCCCGGAAAGCTCAAGATCGGTGTCGCCGGCTGCGGCAACCAGTGCACCGAAATCACCGTCAAGGACATCGGCCTGCTCGGCGGAGCCCAAGGTCGGCGCATCGCCGTCGGCGGATCCGCCGGCAGCTACCCGCGCCTCGCCAAAGATCTCACCGACTCCGAAGTCTCAACCGAGCAGGCCCTCGACCTTGTCGCCAAAACCATCGAGTTCTTTAAAGCCCACGCCAACCCCGGCGAGCGTCTGGGCAACGTCATCTCGCGCCTGGGCCTCAAAACCCTCCGCCAGGCCGTCGGCCTCGCCTGACCCGCGCCCGCACCCACCCGCGCTGCCACACTGGCAGCCACCCTATGCGCCCCGCACCATTTGGCAGGAATCCCCTAATTTTCAATTGACCATTGTCAATTGTAAATCGCCAATTGGCAACCACTTACACATCTCAAATCACCGCTCTTGTTCGGCACGCTCCTTGCCAATGGCGCTTCTGAAGCAATCGCTGAACGTGCGCCTATGGTGAACACGCTCCCATCCTCCCGCCTCACCGTGCTCTTGGCCGACGACCAGGAAGGCTGGAACCAGATTGTCACCGGCCTGCTCGAGCCGCAGGGCGTCCGGACCCTCACCGCCCGCACCGGCCGCGAGGCACTCGACATTATCTCCTCGCGCCCCATCCACGTCGCGGTCCTCGATCAGCAGATGCCCCAGATGGGAGGGCTCCAGGTCATCAAGCTCCTGCGCGATGTGCCCACCGCACCGCCGGCGATCCTGCTGACCAACCAGCTCACCAATCACCTGCTGCGCGAAGCACTGGGCATGCAGGTGTTCACCGTCCTGAGCAAACCGGTTGACTTCAACCTCCTGCTCGACGCCCTGGCCCGCGTCCTGCGGAGATATCACGAATCAAGATGGCCCAATGAAGGATGAGATTTGTCACTTGTCACTGGTCAATTGTCCTTTGCCAGTGACAAGTAACCAGTGACAAAGGACAACTGACTAAAGACCCGTTTTAAGGAGACCCTGCAATGGCCAAACTTCGTCCTCTCGGCGACAAGATCCTCGTCAAGCGAGTCGAAGCCGAATCGAAAACCAAGGGCGGCATCGTCCTGCCCGACACCGCCAAGGAAAAGCCCAAGCGCGGCAAGGTCCTCGCCGTCGGCGACGGCAAGCTGCTCGACAACGGCGAACGCGCCACGCTTCACCGTGAAGAAGGGCGATGAGGTCATCTTCACCAGCTACGCCGGCACCGAAATCAAGCTCGACGGCGAAGAGCTCATGATCATGAGCGAAGACGACATCCTCGCCGATCGTCGAGTAACGACCACGGAAACCCGAAGCCGCGAAACCAGAATGACGATTTCGCTTTCATTCGGGCTTCGTCATTGGTCATTCATTCGTCATTCTGATTTGATCATTCGGATTTCAACGAACAGACAGGAGAAATAACATGGCAGCCAAACGCATCGCATTCGACCAGGAAGCCCGCGAGGCCATCCGCCGCGGCGTTCAAGCTCGCCCGAGCCGTCAAGGTCACCCTCGGCCCCTCCGGCCGCAACGTCGTGCTCGAAAAGTCCTTCGGCTCGCCCACCGTCACCAAGGACGGCGTGACCGTCGCCAAGGAGATCGAGCTGGAGGACGCCTACGAGAACATGGGCGCCCAGATGGTCAAGGAAGTCGCCTCCAAGACCTCCAACGTCGCCGGCGACGGCACCACCACCGCCACCATCTACGCCGAGGCCATCTTCGACGAGGGCCTCAAGAACGTCGCCGCCGGCGCCAACGCCGATGCAGATCAAGCGCGGCATCGACAAGGCCGTCGAGGCGATCGTCGACGAGCTCAAGAAGATGTCCAAGCCGGTCAAGAGCTCCAAGGAGATCGCCCAGGTCGGCACCTGCTCGGCCAACCAGGACGCCGAGATCGGCAAGATGATCGCCGAGGCCATGGACAAGGTCGGCAAGGACGGCGTCATCACCGTCGAGGAAGGCAAGGGCCTCGAAACCGACGTCGAGCTGGTCGAAGGCATGCAGTTCGACAAGGGCTACCTCTCGCCCGCACTTCGTCACCAACATCGCAGACCATGGAAGTGCGTCCTCGAAGAAGCCCTACATCCTCATCCACGAGAAGAAGATCTCCTCCGTCAAGGACCTGGTCCCGCTGCTGGAGAAGGTCGCCCAGTCCGGGCAAGCCGCTGCTGATCATCGCCGAGGACATCGAGGGCGAGGCCCTGGCCACGCTGGTCGTCAACAAGCTCCGCGGCACGCTCAAGGTCGTGCGCCGTCAAGGCCCCCGGCTTCGGCGACCGCCGCAAGGCCATGCTCGAAGACATCGCCATCCTCACCGGCGGCAAGGCCATCTTCGAGGACCTCGGCATCAAGCTCGAGAACATCGAGCTCGACCGACCTCGGCCAGGCCAAGAAGGTCCGCATCGACAAGGACAACACCACCATCATCGAAGGCGCCGGCGCGACCGAGCGACATCAAGGGCCGCATCGAGCAGATCAAGACCGAGATCGACGCCACCACCAGCGACTACGACCGCGAGAAGCTCGAGGAGCGCCTGGCCAAGCTCGCCGGCGGCGTCGCCCAGATCAACGTCGGCGCCGCCACCGAGGTCGAGATGAAGGAGAAGAAGGCCCGCGTCGAGGACGCCCTGCACGCCTGCCGTGCGGCCGTCGAAGAAGGCATCCTGCCCGGCGGCGGCGTCGCCGTCCTCCGTGCGCCGCCAAGGCCCTCGGACAAGGTCAAGACAAGCTCAACGGCGACGAGAAGACCGGCGTCGACATCGTCCGCCGCGCCCTCGGTCGCCCCCATCAAGCAGATCGCCGAGAACGCCGGCCTCGACGGCTCGCATCGTCGCCCAGAAGGTCATGGAGAGCGAAGGACGCCAACTTCGGCTACAACGCCCTGACCGGCGAGTACGGCGACATGGTCAAGATGGGCGTCATCGTCCCGACCAAGGTCGAGCGCACCGCCCTGCAGAACGCCGCCACCATCGCCGGCCTGCTGCTGACCACCGACGCGGTCGTCAGCGAGATCAAGGAAGACAAGCCCGAACCGGCGGGTGCGCCCGGTGGAGGGATGTACTAAAATTCTACCACCCCCAAAGCCCGCGGCTCCGCCGTGGGTCCCCCCGCTGAATCGAGAAAGCCCACGGACCACTCCGTGGGCTTTTCCTTTGAATTATACGGATTCCACTTAAATCGCAGGCCGCAAGGATGTGCCCCGTAAGCGGGGCCGCTCAACCTGGCCTGCCAGAATCACGCCAAACCGCACACGTCGCGAGCCATGACGGGACGCTCACAATCCCCATTCGGCATGCTGCCGGGCTACACCGTACTCATACGGATTCAGATTAATTCTCGCGCAAGCACTTGCGCGATCGTCGGTGGCGTGAGATGTTGCCTGCTCCAGCAAAGGAGTGTGCCGATGAATCTGACGGAACGGGCCGCGGGGGACATCGACGAGCTTGCGCGGCGAGCGGGTGAAGAACGGGACGCGCTGCGACGCGATCGCTGGCGTGCGGTCCTGTTGGCCTTGAGTGGCAAAGAGGCGGCGCAGATCGCACAGGCCTTGGGGCGGGCCAGACGCAGCGTGCAGGACTGGGCCTACGCCTATCGCGACGGCGGGATCGATGCGATTCAGCCGCGTCCCCGGCCCGGGCGTCCACCGAAGCTGCCGCGGGATCGCGAAGCACAGTTGCGTGAGCGACTGGACGCCGGTCCGCGTCCGCAAGACGGCGTGTGCACGCTGCGTGGCAAGGACGTGGTGCGGATCCTGGAGCAGGAGTTCGGCGCAAGTACAGCCTGGGCGGCGCGTACGACCTGCTGGCGCGGCTGGGATATTCCTGCCTCAGCCCACGCCCGCTGCACGAGAAGTCCGATCCACAGGCGATCGCCGACTTCCAGGCCCGCGCCCCCTTTTGTCGACGCGGTGAAAGAGGCGATCGCGCCGCACGGCGGCAAGGTCCGTGTCTGGTTCATGGACGAGGCACGCTTCGGCCAGCAGGGGACGATCACCAACGTCTGGGCCCGCACCGGCTCGCGTCCCCGTGCGGTGCGGCAGACGCGCTACGACTGGGTCTACCTCTACACCGCTGTCGAGCCGGCGACGGGTGAATCGGCCGCATTGGTCGCGCCCAACGTCAACACCGGCACGATGAATGCGTTCCTGAAGATCCTCGACCGCGAACGCAAAGCGGATGAGCACTTCGTATTGATCATGGACCAGGCGGGCTGGCACAAGAGCCGCACGCTCAAGCTCCCGGAGGGGATCACGGTGCTGCTCTTGCCGCCGTATTCGCCGGAGCTGAACCCGGTGGAGAATCTCTGGCACTACCTGCGCAGCCATTACCTGAGCAACAGAAGCTATGAGGATTACGACGCGTTGCTGGCCGCCGGCACGGACGCGTATCGCAAACTGACGCCGGAGGTGATCAAGTCAGTCTGTCGCTGCCCTTATCTCGAGCGCGGAGTAATCTTGAAGCGTATAAGTAGCCCTCTGCTGGGGGGGGTGTCTGTGGGGCCTGCTATTTGGAGGGAATCCGGATGACCACCGTTGGCTGAAAATTGTGATTTGGACTCGCGAGGCGGGCGGTTTTGGAGGCGGAAGTTCTACGGTATTACTACGGTGTGGGTACGGTGTAACTCGGCAGACGGCCGGATGAGGATTGTGAGCGTCCCACCATGGCTCGCGACGTGGGCGGTTTGAGTTGATTCCGGCAGGCGAGGTTGAGCGGCCCGGCTTACGGGGCACATCTTTGGGGCCCGCTGACCTTTCCCCAATCTCTGTACCACCCGCTATGAGAGTGTTACCTGTTTCTGCTTCGCTTGCCCAGACGTACGCAGGGCGAAGCCCGGAGCGGAGTCTGGGCAAGCGTCGCGGCGAACGCCGCCGGGGGCACGTACCCCAGGCTCGAATGCGGTCGCCGGTGGTTGTACTCCAGCCGCCACTGCACGCTCAACATCCTGGCCTCCGCCAGAGAAGTGAACAGCTCCGCATCCAGCAGCTCATCCCGCAGCCGCCCGTGGAAGCTCTCGGCGTAGCCGTTCTCCCAAGGGCTGCCCGGCTCGATATACAGCGTCTGGACCCGCGCCGACTCCAGCCCAAGGCTGATCCCCCTGGCAACAAACTCCGGGCCGTTATCGCTGCGGATGTGCAGCGGTGTCCCGCGGATAAGCAGCAGTTCCCTGAACACGTCGATCACCTCGACGCTCTTGAACGACCGCCTCGCCTCCAGCGCCAGGCACTCCCGTCTGTACTCATCCACCACGCTCAGCCACTTCAGCGGCCGCCCGTCCTCGCTCCGGTCGTGGATGAAGTCCCACGCCCAGACCTGGTCCTTCTGCGTCGCGGCGTGACGCACGATGCCGTTGGTGCTGCTGCCCAGGCGACGCTTCTTATGCTGCTTTTGCGGCACTTTCAGGCCCTCTCGCTTCCACAGCCGATGCACACGCTTGCGGTTCACTTTGAAACCTTCTCCTCGCAGCAGACCCCAGATCCGGCGATATCCGTAACGCGGATGCTGACGCACCAACTCCAGCATCCTGGCCACCAGGGCCTGTTCATCCTCACGCGGCCGCGATCGGTACCGTTGCGTTGAACGCGGCTGATCGGTCACTCGGCACGCCCGACGCTCCGAAACATCCAACTGTTTCTGCACGTGCTGCACGCACGCACGCCGACGCATCGGGCTTACTCGTTTCCCAGGAACGCGTTGGCTTCCTGCAGGATCTGCTTGTCCAGCGTCAGGTCCGCAACCGCCTTCTTCAGCCGACGGTTCTCCTCTTCCAGCTTCTTCAGACGCTTCATCGCGTCCGCCTTCATCCCACCGAAGCTGTTCCGCCAGCGGTGATAGGTCTGCTCGCTGACCGCCAGCTTCGGTCACCGCGATCTAACCCGAATCTTTCACGCTTTTCCTGCGGCGGTCCGGACAGCACAGCCCGCCAGTCGGATTGCCTAGTTACACACTTCCCATCGATCTGGGCAATAGTGTTGCGGTGGGGAATACTCCGGCTGATAACCTCGCGGCCCAGGAAATCGGCGAGCTTCGTCAGCACCGATGGCAGATTGTTCCTCAGTTCCTCGTATTCCAGAAGCAACGTGCGCGGGCGATCCCACGGATGCCACGAGCGCACGTGATCTCCCCACGGCCCATACCGGAATTTCCGCCCCTCGAGGAATTCCTCGATAGGGATCTCCTTTCGGTTATTGAATACCCACGAGCTCACGCAAGCGGCCCGGCCATCTCGGATAACGTAGATCGCCCGATTGTCATCCCGATCATGCCCGTGCGTCTTGACCAGGGGAATCGCTCCATCCGCAAAGATGATGCGGCCCTGCTGGTGCTCGATGTGCCCCACGTACTTCTCGAGCTGCTGGTTCCCGCTCAGGTCCCGGGGATAGCGGCTGGCGGACCGCAGCCCCAAGCAATGCCACAGGATGATGCGCAGAAATGTGTTGCCGCTGCGGGGGTAGGAAGCGATCCAGACGACAGGTTCGCCGTCAATCACGGTACTCATAGATTCCGATGCTATCAGCCACAACGGAGGAATCGAGAAACCGCAAAACCGCGCAGCTCGAGGCATCCGACTCCGGGGAATTGAGTTGGGCTGTATCAGTCGCGCCGTTGCTTCCTCCCCGGAGAGCTCTGTCGCAATTGGTGGTGGAATGTGTCACAATTCGCGCCCACCGGGTAGGACTCGGCGGCACGCAAATCGTGGGGTGAGTTCTGGAAATCAGGAGCCCACAGATGGCAACAAAGAGCAAGAATCGCACCGTTCCCACTTATACGCGGCTACACCAGGCGGACTTCGATGAGCTTCAACTGCGCTGCCGAAGAAGAACTGACCACCCGCTCTACCATGATTGCCCGCACTATCCGGGAATGGGTCAAGCACCGACAGGCCGGAGGCGGCAGCAGCAGGAACTAAGCCCGCACCCGGCGCGGCATTACACACGCATATTTCTTTGCCGCGTACGCGATTGTTCCGCATGCTCGTCCAACCCGATTGGAAGTAGTGCCGCCTCCGGTTAGACCCTGACCGAAGGCTCAGTGCTTGTCACAAATCAGCTGATTCATTTCACGAAACGCATGCCAGTAATTGGCCACGGGCTCGACGAGATTGCCCTCGAATGGGATCGGCTTTTTCCCCTCCAGATCCGCCAGCTCGTACGTCCAGTAGCCAGGCACATCCGCGGACTTGATCACCTTGCCACGGTCGATCAGTGATGCACGCGCTGCGCCGCAACACGCGAATCCCCGGAAGCACTTCGATCATGCCCTCGGCCCCCATGTCCGAAATGTCCTTGTGCATCTGCTTGATGATCCGCTCAAGGTCGGCAGCATCGGAGTAGTACGTATGCTCCGGCAGCGTCCACGACGGCTTGGCATGCGTTCCCAGGCCCATGGCCATGTAGCGGAAGAACTCCTGTCGCGCATCGTTCGCCCCAACCGCAACCGGATAATCCCACAAGAGCGACGAAAGCTGCAGGTTCGGATCAACTCCATGGATGGCCTTGCGCATGTCGGTTGCATGGCGAAGAATCTCGTGGCTCAGCCAGTCCTGCGTGTATTTCTTCCACAGGCCGTGCGCCAGCAGCCAGCTGTCCGGCTTGACCAGGCCAGTCGGCATGTCCACGTGCTCGTATGCGTCAAACTTCCGCACGCAGTTGTCGCAGAAGCACAGATAGTGCTCACCGCCGTAGCCTTCCGGGTCGATAAAGACGCCATCCAGCGCCCCCGGCACGTCCTTGCCCACCTTCGCCAGTTCGACCACGTTCTGGATGTAGGTCTTCCACAACTCATCGTCATAGAAGCAGACCGAGCTGGGGCGTGTCCCATCGCATTGAACCGTCTGGCAGGCGCAGGATAGCGCGACCACGCATCCGTGAAGTTACCGCTGAAAATCGCCAGCCCGAGATGAACATGAAACTTCCCGCGCCCTGCACCAGCGCATCCTTGACCAGGTTCCGTTCCGCGGGATTCTCCCACCACTTCTGGCCCCAGATGGGGTAAATCGTCATGAACAGCGTATTGAAGCCGGCATCCGAGGCATCCTTGATGTTCCGGGCCGCGTCGCTGTGCGCCATCATCTTTTTGTGCTTGGCCGAGAGGAACGACGGAGATGCGTTTACCGCACGATCGAGCGCTTCCTGGCCATCGAACGCAATGATGTTGGTGTAAGTGCCGCAGACCATCCCGGAGCCCGCCGCCCACGCTGCTCCGGCGAACGCGCAGATCGCCACAATACCGATCAACAGGAATGACTTCATGGCTCGCGTTATACGCCAAACGCAATCCCGTTGTAAGAGGGATCGGGATGAGGGCATGCATGCCAGACGGCTGCATGCTCGGACGCTTTCCCAGGAGCTGTCACCGCGCCCGTGAATCACAAGCCGTAGGACAGACTCGATCCTGCGTCCCGACCCTCATCCTGCCGCGACGCCTTACACGGTGGCACAGGACACCCAAGCAGCCTTTGCGTCCCCGCAACGCTCCGCTTCGCCAACCTCATCTGCCGCAAATTCCAATGTAACGGAGCGGCAGAACCACTACGCCATATTGACATCCGCTTATGCAAAAGCTCCGACCCACACCGTAGTCACACCGTACCCACACCGTGCAAACCCGTCCGCGTCACAAAGTCAGCCTGTCGCTTGCCAGCGCAGTCCCCCGACCGCCCAAGCCCCCCCGCCAGCACGCCCAAACTCTCCAGACGCAGATTCTCTCCCGCCCGCCCATTCACGGCAAACCGTATAATACCGCTTCTAGTTTTCAGTTGCGCTCTGGAAGCCAGGGCACTGCACAGACGCTTTTGATCAACTCGGGGTCGAGGCAGGATCGTTGCCAGGCATCGCAGGCCGCTTCACGCAGGGCATCGTAGTTGGCGTAGCTTCGGTTCGACCAGTAATGGCTGCGGAACCAGTGCCAGAGATTCTCCGTCGGGTTCAGTTCCGGCGAGCGCGGTGGAAGGTTGAGGAGCGTCACGTTCGCCGGCACCTTCAACCCGCCGGAGATGGGGTAGCCGGCTTGATCCCAGATCAGCACCCCATGCACGTCCGGGGCAATCTCCTTTGAGAGTTGATCGAAGAAGGCGTTGACGATCTGCGTGTTCAGGTTCGGCGCCAGCAGTCCGGCGGTGTTCCCGGTTTTCGGACAAACCGCCCCCAGCACGTACAGGTAATCATACTGCGTCTGCTTCACCGCCCGCGGTCGCGATCCCACCGGCGCCCACACCCGCGTCAGCGTGCCTTGCTGACCAAAGCGGGCTTCATCCTGGAACCAGATCTCGATGCGTTTGTCCGGATGCTGCTGGGCGATCTGCTCGATCAGTTCCGGGCACTTTTTTTAAAAGCCTCCTGTGCCGCCGGGTCCGCATCCTTGTGCTGCGGGCGTGGAACCAGGTCGTTGTACCCGATCGCGTGCAGCAGGTTGTAGACTGCGCTGAGGCAGCGGACCTTGCCGAACTCCTCTTTGAGGATGCGCTGCACGTCCACACCACGCAGCGTGCAGACGCCGCCGTCCTTCTCCGGGACCGGCCCGCCATCCAACCGCTGCTTGAGCCGCTGCTGTTCCGATGCGGCCAGCGGGGGCTTGCGGCCCTGCCCGCCTTCATTGCGCAAATGTTCTACGCCGCCCTCGTTGTACCACTTGACCCAGAACTGCACGCCGCGGCGGCTGTAGCCAAACTCCTCGGCCACCTGCGGTGCCGACTTCCCCCTCTTGGCCAGAGCGACGGCGTGCAGGCGGGTCACCATCTTGGGATCGTGTTCCGATCGTGCCAGCGTATGTAATTCCTCCACAGTGTGATGCTCCACCACGTGCATGATGCGGCCTCCTTGCCAGGTTCCGCACATCATGACACAAACTCATCGCTGGCGCACCAGCGCGCAAGCAAAAAGTGGAAGCGGTATAAGATTTGCGCTATCCCCCCATTACCCCGGTCTTGTCGGCGGCGAATGCGCCAAGCCCCCGGGCCGACGACCCGCGCAGCGTGCGGCAACGCACTTATCCAACGTTTGAATCAGGGAATTGCGCCATGTAGGACTTGAACCTACAACCCGCTGATTAAGAGTCAGCTGCTCTGCCAATTGAGCTAATGGCGCGGTTGTCTCAAAAATGTAGCGGTGTCATTCCCGCGTTGTCAAGCCGGCTCGCACGAGCAACGAGCATTTCTGGCACACGACTCAGGCCACACGATCCGCCGCATCGAGGCGCAGTTGCCGTGCGATGCGCTCCATCAAGCCCGCCCAGTCACCGCGCCTGCCCTGTCGCCAGAGGCGCATCGTCGGATACCACGGCGAATCCTCGCGTTCGAGAAACCACCGCCAGTCCGCGTTGAAGCCAAGCAACGTCCACACCCGACGTCCCATGGCACCCGCCAGATGCGCGACCGCCGAATCGATCGTGATCACCAGATCCAGGTTCGCCACGAGCGCCGCGGTGTCGTCGAAGTCATTCAGATCGGCCGTCCAGTCGATCAGCCAGTCAGAGGCGCCCACGGCTTTGATCTGTTCCGCACCCGGCCCTTTCTGCAGACTGAACAGGGCAACGCCGCTCACCTGCGCCAAGGGCAGCATGCATGCGAGCGGACAATATCGCCGCGGCGTCGTCGGATGATCGGCGCTGCCCGCCCAGACCAGACCCACTTTCAACCGATCTTGCCATGGCTCCAGCCGTGCGCTCCACGCACGCATTTTCGCTTCATCCGCCGCAACATACGGCACCGGCTGCGGAATCGTCTCCAGGCGCGTTCCCGTCAGCAGCGGCAGCCGCATGAGCGGACAATACACATCGTGCGGCGGCAGCGGCGCATCATCCCCAACACATTCCGCCACCGCCGGCGTGCGCGACATCAATTTCACCAGCGGCCCCTGCGCCACCAGGACCACCTGCGCCCCGCCCTCCGCCAGCAGCGGCGCGTATCGCGCAAACTGCAATGTATCTCCGAGCCCCCCCTCGCAGCGCAACAGAATGGTTTTCCCCGCCAAACGCTCTCCCTGCCACGCCGTCCCTCCCATTCTTGTCAATGCCTGACCGTGTCCCGGATACCTCCACCGCCACTCAAACTCCGGCAAACCCCGTTCGAAATCCCCCTGCGCCAGAAGTGCATAGCTGTAACCCACGTGTGCGTTGGGATTGTCCGGCTCCAGCCGCAGCGCCGCATGGAATTCTGCCAGCGCTTCATCCCTCTGGCCCGACTCCCTCAGGGAGATCGCCAGGCAAGTGTGTGCAAACGCCACATTCGGGGCCAACTGCAGTGCCGCCCGAAACGCCTGGATGGACTGTTCCACCTCGCCCATCGCGTGCAAGGTATTGCCAAGATGAATGTACGGCTCATGCGCTTGCGGATTGATTGCAAGGGCACGCCTTGCAAGCGAGATCGCTTCATCATGTCGGTTCTGCAGCCGCCGGACATACGCCAGATCGCTCAGCGCCTGAGACAGATTCGGATCCAGGGCCACCGCGCGCATCAGCGGTTCATCCGATTCGCGAACCTGACCCATCTGCTGCAGCGCTGCGCCCATTTCCGCCCAGCCCTCTGCCAGCCTGGAATCCAGTTGCACCGCCCGCTGAGCCAGATCCAAACCTTCGGGTGCCCGTCCCTTCTTCCGCAGAACCTTTCCCAGAAGGACATACGCCGATGCAAGTTTCGGATCGGCCGCCAGGGCCTGATGCAGGACATCGGTTGCCTCGTCGAGCCGCCCGCTCTCAAACAACGCAGTTGCCAACTCATGATGAAATCGCCCCGTGCGAGGCGCGATCCGCATTGCCTGCCGGAGCAACTCGATCGCCCGCTCAAACTCCCCGCGCTGCCGCGCGATCATCCCCAGCAGATAGAGCGCATCGGCATGGTACGCATCGCGCTCAAGGACCTGTCGGTACAACTTCTCCGCCTGTACCAAGTCGTTCTCGCGGTGGCACCGAATCGCGCGATCCAGCAGTTCCTGCACCGCTCCCTGCATCATTGCGAGTCTACCCGCCCTGAATCAGATTGGCAGACCCCGCCGGCCGCGTACCTCATTTAGCCGTCTGGAGCGCGAACGTCTTGTCGGCCCAGGTGATCGGGGTCGTGAATTGATCCAGCGACCCCGGCGCCTCGCCAAACGGCAGGCGCCTCGGCCCGCTTTCTGCGTTCGCCAGCGGCACATCCACCGGATACAAAAGCAGATCCCCCTGTCGCATATACGCGTCCGGGTCTTTGGCCGCCCCCGCCGGCAACAGCACCAGATCCCTTGAAAACAGATTGACCGGCGGGCAGCTGTACGGCGCCGGCTCCGATTCCAGCAGAATCCGCCCCGTCACCGGCAACTCCTCCGCCGCCTTCAGGCGACTGGTCATCGGCCTCGAATCCCGCACAAAAGCCCGGCAATACGCCAGCCCGTAGGGCAGCGGTGCCACCACCAGAACCGCCGAAAACAACTGCCGGCGGATGGCCTTCCCGGTCGCCAGGATCGATCCCGCCCAAGCCGCCAGCAGCAGCAGCGACACCGCCGGCAGCATGCCAAACCGCGCATATTCCGTCGGCTTCCCCGCTGCCAGCAACACGAACTGCGCCATGACCGCTGCCGCCGGCGCCACCACGAGCCATGCCACCGTCGCGGCTGAGTTCAATTCAAATGATCTCTTCTCCGCTGCGTGTGGCTTGTTGCCGCGAGCGTGCCGAACGCCGATCACCATTAGAATCCCCACGCCCAGCACCCCCAGCAGCGCAAGCCACGGACTCATTCCCGCAGCCAGTGCCCTGGCCGCATCGGTCATCCCGCGTGCCGATATCTCATAGAACCCCATCGAGTTCTGCAGATTGGACCGTAGCGCTTCCCCCCAACCGACGCCGGCCGCATTAAGTCGATGGGCACATACGGATTCGTCACCACATACACGAGGGCCCCCATCACAACTGCACCGACCAGTACGGCTGCCCGCCGCGACGGGCTCTCACCGGTCCGTCTCCACGCCATCACAGGCAGAACGAGAAAAATCGCCAGCGACGACAGCACCATCCCGAACGCCGCCCCGCAAAGTGCTCCCGCCCCCAACCCCCATCCCCACGCCGATTTGCCGTCCATCGCCTCGACGTACCGAATCGCCGCGATCACCGCCAGCAGCATCAGAACCAGCCCCGGAAGATGCGGCTTGGCCTCATGCGCCCCGCTCATCACGACCGGCATGAAGATGTATGCACCCGAAGCACCCAGCGCCATCAGATCATCCCGTGTCAGCCGCCTCGCGATCCACCAAACCGCCCATACCCCGATGAGTGCCCACAACACCGCGTATAGCCTTGCTGCAACGTAAAACCGCCCGAATGCATCCGGATGATCCAGATAGAACACCAGCGGCGTCCCTCCCGCCGGCGGCTGCGCAATCAGATGGAGCCACATCCCCACTTTCAGGAACGCCCCTACCGGATAAATCCACAGCCCGCCGTATTTGTAAAGCTTCGGATCCAATCCTCCCGCGCCCCCCGGTTGCATCTGTGCCAGCGCACTGAACGTCCCCATCTCGTCCGGTTGATACGAATACAGCAGATACCGCCGGATGATCTCCGCCCGCTGCCGGTTGCTGGCGTTCAGTTGCAACGGCTCATCGCGATTCTGAATTGGATTGCGATCGACGTCCGCGCCCACCCCCTTGGACGTGTCAAAGCCCCCGCTGAGTAGGTAGACTTCCTCCCCGCTCCAAGGCCTTTCGCTCCCGTACAAATACGGCTTCACCCGGCTCGAGGGCAACCCCCAGGTAATCCCCAGCAAAAACACCACCGCGGCCACGCCCATCAACACCGCAACCATCACCCGAAAACGCCGCGCCTCGGCCATAACTCCCTGAGTGTACAGAACACCCATCGCACCACAATCGCCTTCGATTCCACCTGTCTTAACACTACAGCGCTGGATCCTTCTTAAGTCCTTATCCGCTAATGTCTTTGCTCACCGTTTCTAGAGCGTGTTATGGACTTTCCGCACCATCGAGGCGCCATACAGCGCTCACTCACCGCGAGCCCTACAGGGCCTCCGGGTCGCTTCGGCAACGCCTTGAACGCGGCGCTAAGGGTAGGAGCACGGCCCATCTCATCTAGGCAACATGATCACCAGCCCGTTTGTGAAGAAGCATCCCAACAGAGGACATTCCGCTCCCATGTTGCGCCCAATCTCCTCCCGGCCCACACCGTACTCTCACCGTTGTAGTACCGTTCCCTCCCCACTCCTCCCCGACCCCGGTTTTTGCCCCTTCTGACGACATGGTGGTCCGAACATGACAATTTGCCGCACCGGCCAAGCGGCCCGAGGAGCCCTTTTAGAACTTCAGCGCTGGATCGTTGGTAAGTCGTTGTCTACTCATGTGTTGACCGCAGCTACTGGACTGAAATCGTCAGCTTAGCGCTGTAGTGTTAAGCCACCTTCCGCCTCTTGTGGCCGCCCGTCTTGACCACCCCACCCTCGATGACTAATCTACCGCCCACTTCGTGTAAAATGGCACAAAGTGCCAGCACGAATAGCTGGAATGGAGCAGCTTCCCGATGCCGATCAAGGACAATGGCAATTGGGGGCAACTCGCCAGTATTGGTTTTGAAGTCGCAGTCGGCGTGGGACTTGGCGTCGCTGTCGGCTACTGGGTAGACAAACGATTCGGCTGCGAGCCCTGGGGAACGATCGTCGGTGCGATGGTCGGTCTGGCAGGCGGGATGTATCTCTTCATTCGCGAAGGCATCCGGATCAACAAGGATTGAGATCGCTCGAATCGCCGAATCCCTCGATCGTCGCATCATGAAGAGTCTGCCGCTCATCCCATTTGGAATCACCCTGCTGGCGATCTCGCTCGTCGCGCTCAGGCGGCCCGCGCATGCTCCCGATATCGAGCTGGCGTGCACGATTGCCGGAGCGCTGGCGATCGCGGCGGCCGGCGCCATCGTGCTGGCGCGGCGTGCGACGCTGGCAACGCTGCTCCAGGTTGCACTGGGAGCCACCGTGGGCCAGATGCTGCTCACGGCATTTGCAGCGCTGATCGTATGGCTCTCGGGGCTTGTGGCTTCGTTTCAGTCGTTCGCGATCGCCCTTTTGGTGTTTTACTGGGTGCACCTTGCCGTACTGTCGATCGTCGCAATTCGCGTGATCCGCCAGGCCTGCGCACGGTGCCAACCGTTCGGTGAATGCTTTATGACGATGATGATGCCGATTATCGCGGCAATGGATCCGCTGGATGAAGTGCTCCCGCATGTGATCAAAAAGATCGGGCCTCTAGCTGTAACGAATCACATGGTGATGGCAGCGATCGCGGCGATTCTGATGCTGCTGATCTTTCCCCGATTGTTCTCCCGCGTTGAAAGCGGCCCGCCAACCGGAGCACGAAACTTCTTCGAGTCGATGCTCGAGTTCCTGCGCGTGGAAGTTTTTCGCCCGGCCCTGAAAGAGCACACGGACCGTTTTGTTCCGTTCCTGTGGTCACTGTTTTTCTTCATCCTCTTCTGCAACCTGCTGGGCACGATCCCGCTGGCGGCGATCGTCGCCCTGATCACCCGCGGACGCATCGAGCATCTCGGTGGTCCGGCAACTGGAAATATCTCGACGACCGCTGCCCTCGCCGCTGCCGCGTTCGTATTCATTCATGTTAACGGCATCACACAGGTCGTTCGCGATCTGATGAACGGAACGTATGGCCATCATGGCCATCACGAAGAACATACCAGCAACGGAGATCGCGGCCACGAGGCGGCGCTTGATCTGGACCACATGCGCGGCGAGGCGCTTCCGGCTGATGTGCCGTCCGATTTTCGCGCTATCGGCAGCCCGATCGAGCATTACAACGATGACATTAACCTCAGGCACAAGCTCCATCTGCCCGCCGGCGAGTCCCCTCACGCTCCGCGCAAAAGCTTGCCGGCCGCGCTGGCAATGGCGATTCCGCTTTACATCTGGAATTTCGCCCCGCATCCGTTCCGGCCGGAACCGGCGCGTCCAGCTTGAAATGGGCGGTGGATGTGCCGATGTGGGCCTTTTTGCTCGTGCTTGAATTCATCGGCGCTTTGATCAAACCGATCGCGCTTTGCCTGCGTCTCTTCGGCAACATGGTGGCCGGTCACGTACTGCTGGCGGTGCTGGTCGCCCTGATCGTTGCCATTCCGGCAATCGGATTGCAGATCGCCATCGGCTCCGCAATCGGCGTGCTCGATGTCGGAATTCAACTGCTGGAAATCTTCGTCGCGTTTCTGCAGGCATACATCTTTACCTTCTTGACGACGCTGTTTATCGCAAGCGCGATCGCCCCGGAGCACTAAAAATCAGACCGCTTGCCCCGATGGGCGGCGGCACAACGAGCCCCACCAGGAAAGCCGACTCCTGGGTGTCCCAAAGACCAACGTCGGCAATACATATTGTTTCCGGAGAAATCCGGAAGGAGACTCGTATGACGCTTCCAACACTCTTGCGCAGACCGGCGCTGTGGTCTTTGATCACGGCTTGGCCGTGGCCGGCGCCGGAATCGGCATGGGCATCGCGGTCCTCGGCGGCGGCCGCGGCATCGGTCAAATCGGCGGGCAGGCCTGCGAAGGCATCGCCCGGCAGCCCGAAGCAGGCGGACGAATCGGCACCAACATGATCATCTCCGCCGCCTTGATCGAAGGTTTCACGTTCACTGCAATCATTCTGGCGTTCGTGCTGGCCAACAAGATTCTGGCCTAGTGCTCGTCGAATTCGAGCTTTCGGCCGGGGAAACCCTGCCGAAAGCTTTCCGTCGAAAAGGTTCGAACATGCGTAAAAAACGGTTTGCGATTTTCGCCGGGTTGATCAGCTTCGCGCTGATCGCGGCACCCGCACTGGCCGAGGTTGGAACCCAGGCACAGCAGCTCCACGCTCCCGAAGCGGCCCAACCCGAACTGCTTGACCTTTCGTCATGGACCGCGATCGGGTCCATCATCTGGGTACTGATCTTCTTCGCGATTGTGGTCATCGTGCTGTACAAGGCGGCGTGGAAGAACGTGTTGGCAAGCCTCAAGGCGCGCGAGGAGCGCATCCGCAAGGACATCGCCGACGCCGAGGCTGCCCGCCAGCGCCGAGCAGACGCTCCAGGAATACAACAAGCAGCTTGCAAGCGGTGAAGACCGTGTCCGCGAGATGCTGGCCAAAGCCTCGCTCGATGCCGAGAAGATCGCCACCAGCATCCGCATGCAGGCGCAACAGGAGGCCGAGGAGATCAAGGAGCGCACCCAGCGCGATCTCGACGCCGCCCGCAAGCAGGCGATGACTCAGTTCCGCGAATACGCCGCCAGCGTCGCAACCGCCGCCGCCGAGCAGATCCTTCGGCGAAACCTCAACGAACAGGATCAGCGCGACCTCGTCAACCGCAGCCTCGATCAACTGGAGAGCGTCAACGCCTGATGCCCATGCGCATCCCGTTATGACACACGACTGATATGCCCGACCAAAGCAACCATTCCCCCACCGCCGTCGCCTACGCCCAGGCGCTGCTGGAGCTTGCCAACGAGCGCAACGCCGCCGAATCGGTTCAACAGGAACTGGCTGGCCTCGCCGAGATCCTGGATGCAAATCCCCCCTTCCGCCTGTACCTGGCCGATCCGGCCATTGGAACGATCGAGCGCCGTGAGGCTCTTCGAGCGCATCTTCCGCGGCAGGATCTCCGACCTCCTGCTCAATTTCATCGGCGTCGCCAACGAGCACGGGCGCCTCAAGCTCCTGCCACAGATGATCGGCGCCTATGAAGAGCTTCTTCAGGTGCAGCTCGGCAAAGTGGAGGTTGACGTTTACGTCGCACGAATCCTTCCGGCCGACGAGCTGGAAGCCGTCCGCAAGCGCGTCAGCGCCGCCCTTAAAAAGGACGCCGTCGTTCATCAATATGTGGACGACTCAATCATCGGCGGCATGATCCTTCGCGTCGGTGACAAGCTCATCGACGCCACGCCCGCTCGCAGCTCCGCTCGCTCAAACACAAGCTGTTGCAGGCGCAAGTACCGGAAGTTTGATTTGGCTTAACCCGGGCCTCGAGCCGCGCACTGGATCGAAAGACAACGGAGAACAGCATGGCCATCAACGTGGCGGAAATCACCAACGTCCTCAAGCGGGAAATCGCGACCTTCGAACAGAAGCTGGAGGTTACCGAAGTCGGCACCGTCGTCGAAGTCGGCGACGGCATCGCTCGAATCTACGGCCTGCAGAACGCCATGGCCGGCGAACTTCTGGAGTTTGAAGGCGGCATCATGGGCCAGGTCTTCAACCTCGAAACCGACTCCATCGGCGCCGTCATCTTCGGCGACTATCTCAAGATCAAGGAAGGCGACACCGTCAAATCCACCAGCAACCTGCTGGAAGTTCCGGTCGGTCCCAACGTCATCGGCCGCGTCGTCAACCCGCTCGGCCAGCCGATCGACGGCGGCGCCCCGATCCAGTCCAGCGAGACGCGCAAGGTGGACATCGTCGCCCCCGGAATCGCCGAGCGGCAGCCCGTGAAAGAGCCGCTCCAGACCGGCCTCAAGGCCATCGACTCCATGATCCCCATCGGCCGCGGACAGCGCGAGCTGATCATCGGCGACCGCAAAACCGGCAAAACCGCCATCGCCCTCGACACCATCATCAACCAGAAGGGCAAGGGCGTGAAATGCTTCTACGTCGCGATCGGCCAGAAGGAATCGACCGTCGCCGGCATTACGGAAATCCTTCGCAGCCACGGCGCCATGGAATACACCACGGTCGTCGTCGCCTCCGCCGCCGATCCCGCGCCGCTTCAGTACATCGCACCCTACGCCGGCTGCGCCATGGCCGAGTACTTCATGTGGAAAGGCGAAGCGACCCTCTGCGTTTACGACGACCTCACCAAGCAGGCCGCCGCCTACCGCCAGCTCTCGCTGCTGCTTCGCCGCCCGCCCGGCCGCGAAGCCTATCCCGGCGACGTCTTCTATTTGCACTCCCGCCTGCTCGAACGCGCCGTCAAGCTCTCCGACGACAAAGGCGGCGGCTCGCTCACCGCCCTGCCCATCATCGAAACCCAGGAAGGCGAAGTCTCCGCCTACATCCCGACCAACGTGATCTCGATCACCGATGGCCAGATCTACCTCGAGCCCGACCTCTTCTTCGCCGGTGTCCGTCCCGCCATCAACGTCGGCATCTCCGTCTCCCGCGTCGGTGGAAACGCCCAGACCAAGGCCATGAAGAAGATCGCCGGCTCGCTCCGCCTGGACTTGGCTGCCTATCGCGAGCTTGAAGCCTTCGCTCAGCTCGGCACCGAGCTCGACGCCGCCACGCAGAAGCAGCTCGATCGTGGCGCCCGTCTGGTCGAGCTGCTCAAGCAGCCCCAGTACAAGCCCTTCCCCATCGAGCAGGAAGTCATGATCATCTACGCCGGCACGCAGGGCTTCATGGACGATGTCCCCGTGAATCGCATTCAGGAGTTCCAGAGTGGATTCCTGAGCTACGTCGATTCTTCGGCGCCGCAGGTCCGCCAGTCGCTTGCCGAGAAACGCGAACTCACCACCGAGATCGAAGCCCAGCTCAAGCAGGCCCTGAGCGATTTCAAGAGCAAGTCCTGGAAGAAATAGCGCTCGCTCCACGCGTGCATCGCAAATAGCATGCAGCAACCGCTTGCTGGACCCCGGGCGATCTGCGGTTACAATCGGGCCGCACTCTTTCGCCAGAGGAAATCCGCATGCGCGCCATCGTCACCGGTCAGGTCGGCATCGACAAAGCCCCCTATCTCGAAGCCGTTAAGAAGATGGCCCGGGAAGCCGGCCATGATCTGGCGGTCTTCCACGTCGGAAAGATGATGTACGACGAGGCGCCCGACGTCCCCGCCGGCCGCATCCTGAACATCCCGATCTCCCGCCTCAATTCCCTCCGCCGTGCCGTTTTCAAGGAAATCCTCCGCCAGTCCGAGAAGCACGAGCACGTCCTGATCAATACCCACGCCACATTCCGCTGGCGGCATGGCCTCTTCGCCGCCTTCGACTTCGACCAGATCAAGCAGTTCAACGCCGATATCTACATCACGCTGCTCGACAACGCCGAATCCGTCCACCAGCGCCTGCGCACGATCACGACATCGACCACACCCTCAAGGACATCATGGTCTGGCGCGAAGAGGAGCTGCTCGCAACCGAGATCCTCGCCAACATCCTCAAGGGCTACGGCCACTTCTACATGATCTCCCGCGGCCGCAACGTCCCCACCGTCGAGACCATTCAACGCCTGATGTTCGAGAGCACCAAGAAAAAGGTCTACCTCTCGTTTCCCATGAGCCACGTCATGGACCTGCCCGACACCCTGCGCGAGATCGAGCAGTTCAAGTCCGACATCAACAGGCACTTCATCACCTTCGACCCCGCCGATGTGGACGAGTTCGTCCTGCACAAAATGGCCGACGACGCCATCCGCGGCGGCAAGGACGAGATTGAGGTCGCCGCCTCCGAAGGCCCCGTCACGCTCAAGACGGCCGACGTCGCCCAGATTTCCGGCGACATCATGGGCCAGATCTACATGCGCGATTTCAAGATGGTCGATCAGTCCGACATGATCATCTCGCTCGTCCCCGAACTCCCCAGCGGCAAGCCCGCCCTCTCCAGCGGCGTCGAACGCGAACTCCACCACGCCTTCGAAGGCGGCAAAGAGGTCTACGTCGTCTGGGCCTGCCGAGGCATCCCCAGCCCCTTCATCACCGAAACCGCCACCCGCGTCTTCAAGAGCACCTCCGAAGCCATCGAGCATTTCAAGCAACGCGGCTACATCAGCGCTCGCTGACCTCGCCACACGCTGACGACATTCGCAAGAAATAGTATCGACTCAGCAGCGATTCCCCAGCCCAAAACCCTTCCGCTTTCGCTCAACCCCACTCCGCCTATAATCCGCCGACCGAGTTACCAAGGAGAGGCGGTTGGCCGAACGCTATTTTCAACATACCTTCAGTAATGGCCTGACTTTACTGGCAGAGCAGATGCCCGGCATGCAGTCGGCGGCGATGAGCCTGCTGCTGCCCGCCGGTTCGTCGACCGATCCCGTCGATCGGCTCGGCTCGGCCACCGTCCTGTCGGACCTGGTGCTCCGCGGCGCCGGCTCCCGCAACAGCCGGGAGTTGACCGACTATCTCGACAGCCTCGGCCTTCAGCGTTCCAGCTCCGTCGGCATCCACCACACGCGCTTCGGCGCCGCCGCCCTGGCGCCCAAGGTCACAGAAGGCCTCGCCACCTACGCCGATATCGTCCGCCGCCCGCATCTTCCCCAACGAGGCTTCGAAGCCGCCCGTGACCTGGCCCTCCAGGCGCTTGCCGGCCTTCAGGATGACCCGCGCCAGAAGCTCATCATCAAGCTTCGCGAATGGCACTTCCCCTCCCCTTTCGGCCGCAACTCCATGGGAGAAAAGGCCGATCTCGAAAAACTCACCCTCGACCTCTGCAAGGTCGACCACGCCCGCCGCTACCACAGCCGCGACGCCATTCTCGCCGTTGCGGGCAACGTCCAGTTCGACCAGTTGAGGAACACCGTCGAGCAGCTTTTCGGCGACTGGAACGGAACCGCGCAGTCCGGAATCGAAGTTCTTCCTCCTCCCGGCAACACGCACCACGAGCAGCAGAAGAGCGAGCAGACCCACATCGGCATCGCCTACCCGTCCGTCCCCGAAACCGACGTCGACTACTACACCGTGCGTCTCGCCATCGAAGTCCTCTCGGGCGGCATGTCCGGCCGCCTCTTTACCGAGGTCCGCGAAAAGCGCGCCCTCTGCTACTCCGTCTGGGCCGGCTATTCCTCCCTCAAGGGTCAGGGCTCAATCCTCGGCTACGCCGGCACCAGCAACGACCGCGCCCAGGCCACCCTCGATTGCTTCATCAACGAACTACACCGCCTCACGGATGGCGTCACGCAACCCGAACTCGACCGCGCCAAGATCGGCCTCAAAGCCTCCACCATCATGCAAGGCGAATCGACGTCCGCCCGCTCCGGCGCCATCGCCCACGACTACTTCATGCGCGGCCGCATCCGCACCCTCGACGAAATCAAAGCCGCCATCGATGTCGTCACCCTCGATCAGGTGAATGCCTATCTGAAGCAGCACAAACCGGGCCCGTTCACGATCGTCACGGTCGGACCAAAGGCGTTGAAGCTTCCCTAAGGACGAATGACCCACGAAGCCGCCAAGAGCACAAAGCACTGACTGGATCAGCAAATGCCCCTGAAATTCCATTACAAGCAGCTCAAGAACGGCCTCGACATCGTCGCCGAGGAGAACCCCGACTCCCACTCGTTCGCCGCCGGCCTCTTCGTCAAGACCGGCGCCCGCGACGAAGACGCCTCGATCAACGGCGTCTCCCATTTCCTCGAGCACATGATGTTCAAAGGCTCCGACCAATACACCTGGGAAGACGTCAACCGCATCTTCGATGAGATCGGCGCCCGCTACAACGCCTTCACCAGCCAGGAACTGACGGCCTATTACGCCAATGTCCTGCCCGAATTCACCGAAAAGGCCATCGAGCATCTCGCTCATCTCCTGCGCCCCGCGATCCGCAGCAGCGACTTCGACACCGAAAAGAACGTCATCCTCGAAGAGATCGCGATGTATCTGGACGATCCCGGCCACCGCCTCTACGAGAAGCTCATGGCGCTTCACTTCGGAAACCATCCCCTGAGCCTCTCGGTCCTGGGCTCGTCTCAATCGATCCAGAAGCTCAAGCGTGATGAGATGGCCGATTACTTCGCCGGCCGCTACGGCCCCGGCAACATGGTCCTCTCGGTCACCGGCCGCATGAACTTCGACGAGATCGTCGCCCTGGCCGAGAACTACCTGGGCGCCTGGCCCCACGTGAACGCGCCGCGCCGCTATTCCGAACCGCTCTACAAGCCCCAGCGGCAGACCCTCACCGACGAAAAGCTCAACCGCACCTACACCATGGGCATGATGCCCGGCCCCAGCGCCCAGGATGACCGCCGCTTCGCCGCACGAGTCCTGGCCGATGTCATCGGCGACTCCGACGGCTCCCGCTTCTACTGGGCGCTCGTGGATAAGGCCATTGCCGAGGAGGCCGACTTCGGCTTCTATCCCCACGACGCCTGCGGCTCGTTCTACATGTCGTTCGTCACCGATCCCGCCCGCACCCAGACCGCCCTGGACATCGCCGCCGCCGAACTCGCCAAGGTCAAGCAGGACATCTCCGCCGAGGAGACCGAGCGCGCCAAGAATAAGATCGCCTCCAGCCTCGTGCTCCAGGGCGAAGTCCCCCTTGGACGCATGCGCTCGATCGGCGGCCAGTGGATCTACAACCGCGAGTATCGCTCGCTCGAGCAGGACATGGACACGCTCATGTCCATCAACGTCGATACCCTTCGCCAGCTCATGCGCGACTTCCCCTTCGACCCGATGACCATCGTCACCCTCGGCCCCCGATAATCCCCGACGCCCTCGCACCTCAATTTCTCCGGCGTTCCTCACTCACCAGGACGCCGCGTGATCCCAACGCTGGCCTCGATATCTCGTCAGTATTCCCTTCGTGCCAAAACCGCACATATTCCGTGCACTCATCCCCGGTTGGATTCACTCAGGCGGGGGCCTCATGACCGGCATCGAACTCGCGATGCTGCATGCCTTCGAATCCCCCAAACCGAGCCTCCCTTCGCCGCCCACAAACCACGGGGACCCCGCCCCGGGCGCCAGCCCCGCCCCTCCCGATCCACCGGCTCCGTCGGCTTCACCGGCCGGTCCTGGATCGGCTCATCCTTCAAGCGCCAATATCGCGTCCTCCATGACCCGCTCACCCTCAGCAATAGCGTCTCTCTCCTCCTCGCCGGCCTCGCCACCCAGACCGATCCCACAGCCCGCGCAGATTCTCGAATACGGCTTGGCAACACAAGTATGACATATCGACATCCGCTTGTGCAAAAGATCGGACTGACACCGTTGTCATACCGTACTCTCACCGTGCTCACACCGTGCAAACTCGCGGAAGGCCAGCCATGCCGCTCGCAAGCGCCCCGTTTACCCTGTTTGTCCAGATTCGCGCATCAGTAGTGCCCGCGGCCAACGCGACACCCAGGCCCTCTATCGCCAGCATCGGGGCCACGGCTGCGGCCAAAGAGCCCGCCGTGAGCCCGCCCAAAAACTCTCTCGCCCCCAGCCCCAATCCAAGCCTGAAAAAAACGCGCCCAGATCCGCCGCCAGAGAGCCGCCCGCCACACCTGACCCCAAATCGCCCGCACGCTCAACCTCTCCTTCGCCGCCGTAATCCACCACGCCAATATCATCCGCCGCGAGCCGGCCCAAATCACTCCCGCCCGTCATTGACATTCGGTCAATTCTGATATGCTGCGCCCATGGCCAAACGCTTGGGTCGATATGTGCCGGAGCAACTGATTCTGAAGATCACGCTGGCGGGAAGCGAGCCAAAGATCTGGCGGCGCGTGGAGGTGCACAGCGGCCTGACGCTTCGCGACCTGCACTACGTCATCCAATGCGTCTTCGACTGGGAAGATTGCCATCTCTACCACTTCCTCGTTCCGCCCGGCGGGAAACTGACGCGGTCGGCGATGCGGGATGCGATGAGGTACCACGTCTTACCGCCCGATCCGATATTTCCGGAAGACCAGGAAGAAGACCGCCGGGCCGATGAGGCGATCATCGGTTGGATCTTCGACGACAAGCAAAAGCAAATCGTCTACGAGTACGATTTTGGCGATTCCTGGCAGCACCTGGTCAAACTGGAGAAGCGAACCCCCGGCGGCGATCCGGAGCATGTCCCCATCTGCCTCGCCGGCGAAAACGCCGCCCCGAGGGACGACATGGGCGGCATCTACGGCTACTACCACTACCTCGAAGCGCTGCAAAACAGCCGGCACGAGATGCACGAAGAGGCGGTCCAATGGCTCGGAAAGGATTTCGACCCCGCCCGCTTTGACCTGAACGAAGCGAACAAGCGTCTCTCAATGGCCTTCAAACCAGCGCCGAAAAAGCCGCGAAAGCGCCGGAAATGAGCGGGCGTCTGCAACGACTCGAATCGCGTCACCTTGTCCATTCCCCAATAAAGGCGGCGCACGCTTGGTGATTCATCAAGAACACCAACGCCCACACAGGGTAGAAAGGTACGCCTTCCCCGAAGCCTTGCAGGCGCTGGGGCTCATCCGGGGGTGATCTTGGTGCAGCCGCGCACTGGATGCCACGTCGCGTCGGTCCATTCAATTGACGGGCCGAATGCCATCGACGCCACCTTCCCGAATTCTTCCCCGACGCATCGGAGAACGCAGGTCACAAAATTAGGTTCCATTGCCTACAACGCCATATTTGCGTGCAGTCGGGCGATCGCGCACAACGCCGCCCAACCCGCCGCATTTGCGGTTCGTTCCAGCGATTGCAGCAACTCATGATCGTTCGCACTGAAGCAATCCCAACCCGCGCGGTAGAAGCACTCATATGCCTGCGCATGTTTGCCATCTGCTTCAGCTGAACGGGCGAGCTCCAGGAAGTGATCGTGCACACCATCGCGCGACATCGCCGCAGTGAGATAGGTTCGAACCGCATCGGAAGTCGAAAATTGCTTGAGTTCAGCCAATCGCCGAAGCGCAAAGGTATGCGGTAAAAACGGAGGTTTGAGCCAATCGCTTGTAAATGATGCTGACGAGCCGAGCGCTGACGAGCCTCTTGCATAAAGCGCTTCGGCTCGCGGCGCGTCGCCGCATCGCTCCGCTGCCCATCCGCATATGGCAAACGGCCAAGCGAGGTCGCCGCGCTCTTCGATCACCAGCTCGGCTGCCAGCGCCGCGGCCTCCCAGTCCTGATGAATCAGTTCGGCCGGCACTCGGCCGACGACTTTTCCCAGACGAGTTGCAGCGTCGCCTGTCAGCCGGCTTGTATCGAAAAGCCCATCCCGCAGAGCCTCCCAGGATATGCCCGCTGAAGACGCAAGCCGCTCGCCTCCCATGTCGCGGCAAGCTCCTTCGAGCGGTGAGCGAAGAAGGGTTCGACAACGCACCCATGCTTGGGGAACAACCGAAAGTTTCGCCGCATCAATGGGCTTATCGCTTTCATTTTTCCATGTTACCGGTAGAAACCTTCGCCTTCAGGCGGAATTGCTTCAGCAGGTGTGCTGGGGGTAGCTTCGGGGCATGGCGGAGAAAGACTACCGGCTAGGCTCGCACACGATCTACGACATCAAGTACCACGTGGTCTGGGTGACCAAGTACCGCTACAAGGTGCTGACGGGTGAGCTTGCCTTGCGGGCGCGGGATCTGATCCGACAGGTCTGCATGGCGAGAGAGATCCGGATTCTCAAGGGGCATGTGAGCCGGGACCACATCCATCTGTTGGTCTCGTGCCCGCCGGGGCTGTCGGTGTCGGCGTTGATGCAGTACGTCAAGGGCAAGAGCAGTCACGAACTGCAGCGGGAGTTTCCAGAGTTGAGGAAGCGGTACTGGGGCCAGCACCTCTGGGCCCGGGGATATTTCTGTGCCTCGTCGGGCACGGTAACGGATGCGATGATCAAGGCGTACATTGAACAACAAGACCTGCCTCCACAAGATGGCTTTACCGTGGCCGACGAGAAGCTTTAGCCGACTTTCAGTCGCGGCAGCCGGCTTTAGCCGCACAGGTCAACTTTCAGTTGCCTTACAAACCCACCGGCTTTAGCCGGTGGTCGTTTAGTCAAAAGCGACCGGATCTCGACGTAATCGACAGCTTCCTTGAGTGTCGGTCCTGCCACCTCCCAACTACCCCCTTCGTGCTCCCACCAGATGTACTCGGACAAAGTTCCGCTGCGATCAACGCGGCAGCACAAGACATCGCCGCCGCCATTTCCCATGATCGGCAGGCTGTCCGGCAACATTTGCCCACCCCAAAGCTCCCCGGACCGACCATCAACCACGTCACGTACGTTGACAACGGAATCGATCCAGTGCGCCGGCAGGTACTTCCTCCGGCTCATCCAGTACGCGAGCGAGATCTTCAGGAATATGCAGTTTAAGCCGCTCAGCGAATACTTCTGTTGACCCCATCACCACGCCGCCTTTCCGTCACCGTCGAATCTGATCCGTCAGCACGTGCTTTTCCTCTGTCGGCAACCTCTTACTCAGTAACAGAATCTCCCTCGCCCCCTCCCGCGCAAACCGATCAACCTCCAACTCCCGAAAGCTCCCAATCACGCCCATTCAAACCTCCTCGCCCTCGATCCTCCATTTTCCATCCTCAATCTTCCATCCCCGCTCCTCCTCACATCCCCGACTCATTCACCGTCACCCCATGCGCCTTAAGCGTGTTAACCTGCACCAGCTTCGCCTCCTCGGCATCCATCACGTTGTCCGAATGACACGCCGCCTTCTTCCCCTTGTGGGCCAGCTTCTCGATCTGTTCCTGCGTCAGGTTGCCCCGCTGCTTGAGCACATCCCTGCCCGCCTCTGAAACCCCCGGCGAGACCAGCGCCTTCTTCGCCGGCTGGAAGGCATCATCCTTGCCGCTGGCGAACTCCTGGATCTCCTTGCTGATGCGTACCGAGCACCAGTCGTGGCCGCACATGGCACAGAAATCGGTGTCCACCTCCAGGTCTTCATCGTGATACGCCCGGGCCAGCTCCGGATCGAAAGACAGCTCGAAATGCTTCTCCCAGTTCGAGCGCCGCCCGCGCCCGCGTCAGCTCATCATCCCGGTCCCGCGTGCCGGGAATGCCCAGCGCCACGTCCGCCGCGTGGGCGGCGATCTTGTAGGCGATGCACCCCTGCTTCACATCATCCTTCTTAGGCAGCCCCAGGTGCTCCTTGGGCGTAACATAGCACAGCATCGAGGCCCCATGATACGCCGCCGCCGTCGCCCCGATGCACGAGGTGATGTGGTCGTAGCCCGGGAAGATGTCGGTCACCAGCGGCCCCAGTACATAGAACGGCGCCCCATGGCAGAGCGTGCGCTCCAGCTTCATGTTGTATTCGATCTGATCGAACGGCACATGCCCCGGCCCCTCGATCATCACCTGCACCCCATGCCGCCACGCGCGCTCGGTCAGCTCCCCCAGCGTCTCCAATTCCGCCAGCTGCGCCCGGTCTGTCGCATCCGCCAGCCCCCCCGGCCGCAAGCCATCCCCGATCGAAAACGATACATCGTACCTGCGCATGATCTCACAGATCTCATCCCACATCGTGTACATGAGATTCTCGCGATTGTGCGTCAGCATCCACTTCGCCAGCAGCGATCCACCGCGTGAGACGATGCCGATCAGCCGCTTCTTCACAAACGGCAAATGGCTCTTGAGCACGCCGGCGTGGATGGTGAAGTAATCGACGCCCTGGCGGGCCTGTTTCTCAAGCGTGTCGCGGACGAGCTGCTCATCCAGATCTTCGATCGTCTTCCCGATGATCATGGAGTAGATCGGGACAGTGCCGACGGGAACGGTGGAGTTCTGGATGATGGCGTCGCGGCAGGCGTCGAGATCGCCGCCGGTGGAGAGATCCATGACGGTGTCGGCCCCCCACTTCTCGGCCCAGCGGAGCTTCTCGACTTCCTCGGAGGTGCCGGAGGAGACGGGACTGGCGCCCATGTTCGCATTGACCTTGGTGCAGCTGGCGCGGCCGATGGCCATGGGGTCGAGGCGGTATTTCAGGTGGTTGATGTTGGCGGGGATAATCATCCGGCCGGCGGCAACTTCATCCCGCACCTGCTCGGCGGTGAGGTGGCCTTCACGCTCGACAACCCGGCGCATCTGCGGCGTCACTATTCCGAGCCGCGCGTGCTCAAGCTGCGTCACCGGCACGAACCCCGCGGGCGCGTGCCATTTGCCTGACTCATCCAGCGTCCAGTCGGGCGGCATGAAGTCCCAGGCGGTCTTGTCGCTGGGCTGCGGCATGCCAGGGGTGTCGGGCGAAGAGAACGTCCAGGGGGTACCGATGCCGAGGCGCTTGGCGAAGGAGCCGGGCGTGGTACCGGCGGTGGTGGACGAGGGATTGTCGCCGACAGGCGGAAGTTTGTACGAGGGACGCTGCCGCGGTTGGAGGGGGCAATCATCAGAGGTCTCCGTGGGAAGATGGGCCGAAAGGTTTGAGCTGCATTCGCTTTCCTACGCCGGTGTGAGCCGGATCAGGTTCGAAGGGTGTTTCTCAGTCCCGTCGTCGCAAGAGCGAGGGGGACACCCCTAGCGATGAACGAAGTGTACGGTGCGCGGGAAATGGTCGCAATGGGATGATGATTATGAGAGAGGAGTTTTTGCGGCGGGCTGGGCGGTGGTGATGGCGTGCGGCCCGCGATCAGAGGTCGGTTTTGGTGAAGTGGAATTTGACGCCGGCGGCTTCGGCGGCGGCGAGGAGGGCCTCGGCGGCTTTGAGGTCGCGAAGGATGGGGTTGGGCTGCTTGAACTTGTTCAAGTCGGCGGTGACGTACTCGTGGAGCGCGCGGACAGTTTTGACACCGTCGGCAGCGCCGAACCATTGCTCGGGTGGAAGGCGCATTTTCGAAGGGTCAAAACCTTCAGCCTGGAGCTGGGCGATGAGAGCGGCTTGGCTCTCGGAGAGGAAGGCGGTAAGGGCGGGAACGTGTTGGGCGCGGGCGGCGGTGTCGAGTCGCTCGGCCTCGCGGGCGAGGGCCTTGCCGGTGGCGGATTTAGTGTAGGCGGGAGAAGCTTCCGGGAGGTCTTTTTCGAGGGTGACGATGAATGCCAGCGCCATGAATGGGATCCGTATGGGGTTAGCGAAGTCTGGGCATGATGCGGTGGAGCGGGTGGGTGTGTAAAGGGTCGTTGAGGCGTGACATGATCGTCAGGACCGTCATAGAGCAGGATTTCCTGGGGCAAGATCGCGCAGGAGGCGGATTCGGCATAAAAACGGGGGTGGACGGGGCCCTGGACGCGTCCGCCTTCATAAAACCTTAAAATAGCGGGGACATGTTTTGGGCATGTTGATGACACGCAATACGGCGGCGAAGACGCCCGTGATGGGAAGGGTTATGGCGAATCCGACGGTGCTGGTGATCGACGATGAGAAGGACCTGGTCGAGCTGGTGCGTTACAACCTGGAGAAGGAGCACTTCGACGCGATCACGGCATACGATGGCGCAAGTGCGGTGGACATTGCGATGCGGCATCGGCCTGACCTGATCGTGCTGGACGTGATGATGCCGGGGATGACGGGGCTGGAAGTGTGCCGGCTGCTGCGCGGAGATGCCAAGACGAGGGACATTCCCATCATCATGCTCACGGCGCGGGCGAGCGAGACCGACCGGATCGTGGGTCTGGAGATGGGGGCGGACGATTACGTGACCAAGCCGTTCTCGCCTCGGGAACTGGTGGCGCGGGTGCGGGCGGTGCTGCGGCGGAGTGCGGGGCCAAAGGACGACTCGAAGATGATTCGCCGGGGCGATCTGGTGATCGATATCGATGCACGGGAGGTCCGGTATCAGGACAGGTCGATCGTGCTGACGGCGACGGAATTTCGCATCCTGGAGTTCCTGGCTGCGCGACCGGGACGGGTGGTTTCGCGGGACGAGATCATCGACGCCGCGCTGGGGCAGAACACCGCGGTGATGGATCGCACGATCGACGTGCACATTACGGCACTTCGCCGGAAGCTGGGGCCGGGGAGCGATTTGATCGAAACGGTTCGCGGATTCGGGTACAAATTCCGGGACCGGAGCGAGGAACCCTCCTCGTAAGAGGTCGAACTGCCTTGAGTCTGCTCTCACGCCGATTGGTGTTGCCTTTGCTGGCGATCATCGCTGCCGTTTGCTGCGCGGTGGGCGTGGGGGCTGCGTTCGAACTGAACTGGCAGACGCTGGTGTGGATCGCGATCGGGTCGGCGATCGCAGGCGGGGCCGCGAGCGTCACGGTAGCGCTGCTCTACGCGCGGCGCAGGCGCAGGAAATCCGGGCGGCGATCGCGCGGGCGATTCCGCGGACAGCCACGGGGGCGTTCCTGTTCGACGCCCCTGCATCCTCCACGACCATCGAGCGGGCGCTGGCGGATCTGGCGGAGTTGTTCGGGCGGAAGCTGCACGAGGCGGCGCAGGACAAGGCGCAACTGCTGACGATCATCTCGTCGATGACCGAGGGGCTGGTGGCAGTGGATCGGCAGCAGCGGATTCTGCTGGCCAATCGGGCGGCGCAGGCGCTCCTGGGAGTGTCGCCGGCGGACGCCAGGGGCAAGCCGCTTTGGGAGCAGGTCGCGGTGGAGGGCGTGGCGACGGTGGCGTCCGAAGTGATGCTGACGGGGCGGCCCAAGACACTGACTGCCGGGCCATGGAATGGAAAATATGTGGAGGTGATGGTCTCGCGGCTGCCGGAATCGGCGGGGCTGGTGATTGTGGCGCACGACATTAGCGAGGCGACGCGATATCAGCGCTTGCGTGAGGAGTTTGTGGCGAATGTGTCGCACGAGCTGCGAACGCCGTTGACGGTGATTCGGGGATTCGTGGAAACGCTGCGGGATGGAGCGATCGACGATCGCGAGCGGGCGATGCGATACCTGGAGACGGTGGCGGCACATGCGGAGCAATTGGGGAACCTGGTGAACGATATTCTGGATTTGTCGCGGCTGGAGGGGCGGACTGATACGGTGCGGAAAGATCACGTGGATGTTGCTCACACGGTGAGGCAGGTGGCGGAAACAATGCGGCCGGCAGCAGAGAGGAAGAAGCAAACTCTGCAAGTGCATGTGAAGGAGAAACTGCCTCGCGTGCTGGGAAGCGCGGATTATCTCAACCGCGCGATCGGGAATCTGGTGGAAAATGCGATTAAATACACACGTGAGGGAGGAACGATCAGGCTGGAGGCAGCAGAAGAGAATGGACGGGCGAACATCACCGTCGAGGACAACGGGATCGGGATGTCGGAAGCGGATCTGCCGCGGATCTTTGAGCGGTTTTACAGGTCGGATCAATCGCGGTCGCGCGAGATGGGGGGAACGGGGCTGGGATTGTCGATCGTTAAGCACATCGTGCAGGCGCACGCAGGGACGATCGAGGTCACGAGCCGGCTGGGGGTGGGATCAACGTTTGTGGTGCGCCTGCCGGGGATAGACTGAGTGGGGGGAGAGTCATGGCAATCCGGATTGATGAGCAGGCGGGTGGGGTTCGGCTGATGCTCAAGGTAGTGCCGGGGGCGAAGTGCAATCGAATCGTTGGGGAGCTGGGTGACGCGCTGAAGGTAGCGGTGAGCAAGCCACCGGAAGGAGGGGCGGCGAACCGGGCGGTCGTGGAGTTGATCGCGGGGGCGCTGGGGATTGCGGGGCGGGAGGTGGAGATCGTTCGGGGGCAGGCAAGTGCGCGAAAAGAGATTATGATTCGCGGCCTCAGTGCCGCGGAGGTTCGATCGCGGCTGCAAAGGGCCTGATTCTGTTTGGAATTGCCAGGGGCGCCGATACAGTAAGATGCGATATCCTTGCCGGGAGAAGCGAATGAGGCTTCGACGTGCGATGGCCTTGCTGATGGCGATCGGGTTGGCGTCTGCTGTGCGCCGCAGACGATGCAGGAATCGGGGGACCAGACGGAGTTCTCGTCGTTCGGTGTGAACATCCACGTGCCGGCGTCCTGGAAGCAGGCATTCGAGGACGGACCAAACATGATCGCCAAATGGGGGGTTCCGGACGCGGCCGGGCGCTACACGATGATCGTGACCGCGGATTTGCAGGCAGCCCAGGGCACGACCCTGGAACAGTACGCAACGGCATTGGCGACGAAAGCGCACGGCGCAAGCAGAACCCGCGAAGCACGGGCTGGGGGACGACGCAACATGGCGGATCGACTATCCGGCCAACACGTCGGCCAAAGGATTTGCTGCGGTCAAAACGCTGGTGACGTTTCGGGGCGGGTATTTTTACCGGGTGACGGGTTTTGCGGAGGGAGCGGCAAATGCCGAGGGGGCGGTTGAGCAGTTACGGCGAGGATGGCAGTTCTGCCCGATGACGCGGCCCTCGGAATGCGTGAAGCTGCGCCAGAACCCGATCAACTGCTGGAACCTGATGACGTTCAAGCCACCCGCTACCTTTCGGTTGCGTGCACCGATGCCGAAGGATCCGGGCAATCCGATGCTCTTTCAGGTCTTCAACTACCGATCAGGGCTTGCAGACATGTTGGCCAACCTGGGAATCGGAGAGCGCGGGCCGCACCAATCACTGAAGCAGGTCGGTCAATCGCTGGTGGAGCAAATGGGGGTCCATCAGGACCCTGCAAACCCGGTCAAGTGGGAAGCGCTGACCGGCGGCGAGTCGCCAGGAATTATCTCCTCGACGTTCGACGGGGCACACATGGGGGACAGGAGCGTGCCGGTGCGCTTCGCGCTGCTGGAACTCGATGAGCGCAAGGTGGCATTGTGTATCTTCGTGTTTGCCACGAGGGACAAGGACGACCAGGAGATCTTCCGTAACCTGGCCGAGTCGATGAGCAAGACGATCCGGCCGCTCAAGCAGTGAAGTGCCGGGGAAGCTACCGCTGTGTGGACGGCGCGGCGGGAAGCTGCTGCTCGATCTGCTTCAGCAGATCGCGGGCGCGGTCCGTACGGTTGACGTCCGTGGCGGGAGACCATTTCTGGCCGTCGGTGGCGCGGGTCTGGGTTTCTTCGGATACAGTGATCTGGGAGTGGCCGGTGGGGTTTTCGAAATCCGGGACAACGCTCACGCGGAAGCGTGTGCGCTCCTGCCAGCGGCGACACGATGTGCCAGGCACCGGGGAATTCCTTATAGCCCGTCGTGAAGGTGCCATTGTGTTCCTCTTCGATCGGAAGCGAAATTGGCGCAGAGCTGACCACCTGTCTGGCTTTGGCGTAGAGATCCTTCGGCGGAATGTTGAACGCTGCCTGTGGTTGATCGAAGGAAGATGCAGGCGTGGGGAAGTGGAGTGCGTTTTCGCCACACCCTGCGATCAGGGCGCCGGCGGCCAGCAGAAGCAGGAACGTTCGCATAGGATGGACTCCGTATTGGGGATTTCGATGGGCCGCCAGCGTAGCGATCGGCTTAGGATTGGCAACTTGCGATGACATCGCGGCGATAGGCATCGGCCAGTTGGAGAGTGATCGGGCCGGGCTTGTCGTTAGCGATGGCGCGGCGTTCGATGCGGCAGACGGGCATGACCTGCATGATGCTGTTGGTGAGAAAGACCTCATCGGCGTCAAGCAGATCGTTGATGGTGATCGAGGTGCGACGGATGGCGATGCCCCCCTGCTCGGCGAGGTCAGCAACCGTGCGGCGGGTGATGCCGGGGAGGACGGCGCTGCGCGGGTAGGCGGTGGCGTCGCGGATTGCGGGGTCCTGCATTTCTTCGGGAGTCGGGGGCGTGATGAGCGTTTTATTCTTGACGATGAAGATATTGCTGATGCTGCCGGACTGAAGGAAGTTGTGGACGTTGAACCAGAGGGCTTCGCCGGCGCCGCGCTCGGTGGCGTGCGCAGTGCTCCAAGCCGCGAGAGGTAGTTGAGTGTTTTGTGGCCAGCCTGCATGTCGTAGGGATTGAGCTTCTGTTCGTCGAGGACGATGACCGTCAGGCCGCGTTCGTAGAACTCCTGTGGATAGGGCTCGAGCTGGGCGGAGGTAATGAAGGTCGTGGGTTTGAGATGCATGCCGTGAAGTGGATCGTGTTTGGCGGAGCCGCGGGTGACGGAGATGCGGAGGCGGGCTTTGTTGAGGCCATTTTGTTTCAGCAACTGATCGACGGCCGCGGTAATCGCTTCGTCTTTGTGTTGCAGGGGAATGAAGAGCGCTTCGCAACTGGAACGCAGGCGGTGCAGGTGGCGGTCGAGGCGATAGACGCGGCCGTCGTAGGCACGCATGGTGGTGAAGACGCCGGCGGCGTGGAGTAGGCCGGTGTCGCGAATGGAGATGTTCGCGGAATCCTCGTCGATGAAATGGCCGTCGATCCAGGCGCTGGACATGGAGGCATTGTAGGGAGATTGACGCAGTCACCTACCTGTGGTCTGCGTTACGCAGTGAGATAATGGTTCATTGCCTGGAGGAGGTAGTAGTCGCCGTAGATGAGGGCGTTGTCAGTATGCCCTTTGGAGACCCAGGCGGCGCCGTGGAGAAGCAGGCCGGGGCTGGCGGCGCCTTCGGCGAAATAGGACGGTGAGAGAAGACTCGTGAGGGTGGTCTGGGCGGCGTGTCCGTATCTTGCTGCATCCGTGAGATCGGGTTCGGTCTGGCTGAGTTGCAGCAGAACGTCTGCGGCGACGGCGGCGGCGGAACTGTCTCTATACGTGTTTGGGATGCCGGCAGCGGCAAAGTCCCAATAGGGAACGCCGTCAGAGGGAACGTTGGCCAGCCAGTAGTTGGCCAGTTTGGTGGCGATTTGAAGGAACTGAGTGTTGCCGGTTTGTTGCCAAGCATCGGTGAAAGCGGACATTGCCCAGGCCTGGCCGCGCGACCAGGTGCTGGTCGCGCTGTATCCCTGCTTCACATCGGCGCCGACGAACGCGCCGGTCAGGCTGTTGAAATAGCCGAGTTGAATCGTCGAGCCGTCCGGACGGATGAAATTCTCGGCAAGCTTGAGCAGATGGGCCGTGGCGCGGTCGGCGTAGATCGTCTTTCCAGTTTCCTTCGAGGCCCAGAAGAGAAGCGACATGTCCATGGACTGATCGATGATGACGGGGAAGTCACCGGCGGGATTGCCGGTCAGGGTTCCGCCGCCGCTGGTTTCGAACATACCGACGGCCGAGTTCCAGCTCGTCATCTTCGCATTGGCGGCGGCGACCAGCACCTGCTTGTCAGAGGCGAGTTTGGTCGAGCAGGCCATGGGGAAATAGCTCGTCCAGATGCGGAAGCCGATGTCGTCGGGAGTCGTGGCGTAGGGTCCAATGGGGCGGCTCCACGCGGTGGCGTTCAGGCGCCAGCTCTTTGTGGTGTTGTGGGCGTAGAGCTGCCAGAGGGCGCCCGGGAAGAATCCAGCAGTCCAGGCATCGGGCGTGGTGCTGGACCAGGCGGAGGCGGTGGCGGCATTGTCGTAGGCATCGACCGCAGGGCTGGCAAGCTGCGTGATCGCTTTGCTGTACTGTGCTTCGGCGAAGCTGAAGGCGTGGTCAATCTGGTCCTTCAGGTTCGGCGCCGATGGGTAGAGGCGGCGCGTGGGAACGACGGATTTCCCAACGGTGGGGCTGCTCCACCAGAGCTGGATCGCGGCGGGGCCGGAGACGTTGAAGTACTCGAGCTGAAGGTCGTACTTCTGTCCGGCGACCAGCGCGATGGAGCCGGAGTCTTCTGTGGATGTATGGCGCATCCAGTTGTCCACCAGCAGCTTGTGATCGACCCAGAGGCGGATGCCTTCGTCGCTGGTCGTGTAGAAGGTGTAGGTCTCGGTGTAGGCGGCCCGGACTGAGCCGGTCCAGCGGACGCTGCACGTAGTGGACTTGATGGTTTCAGGGAGCGGGTTTTTGGCGAAGTTGAAATAGACGTAGGGGTCCAGGCGCCACTTGGAATGGCCGGTGAAACCGGTCGTGTTGTAGTATGCACCGATAAGACCCGTGCCAGAGAGCAAGTGGCGCGGTTCAAGCGATTCGATGCACGACGCGGCACCGCGCGAACGTCTTTTGATGTGCAAGGTCCTCCCAGCCATAAGTTTCCAGAGCTAAAGTCAGTATGGGGCGTCTTCGCGTTACATCTGGTCGCTTTTAGCGGGAAATTGAAGAGACGATGACGGGTGGCTTCCCACTGCTTCGGCTATCCCTACAATTCCGGGCGACATGCGGCGATATTTTCCTGATCCGAAGCACTTTGCGGAGGCGGCACGCGATGCCGACGTAGTGCCGGTGTATCGGCAATTGCTGGCGGACCGATTGACGCCTGTGTCGGCGTTTGAGGTGCTGGGGCGCGATTCGCACGCGTTTCTGCTGGAGAGCGTGGTGGGCGGGGAACGGATCGCGCGGTACAGCTTCATCGCAACGTCGCCATCGCTGGTGTATCAGGTGACGCAGCACAATGCGGTGATCCTGGAGCGCGGTCAGCGGCCTAAGGAATTTAAGACGACGGATCCGCTGGCGGATTTAGCGCGGCTGTTGCCGCAGCGACGGTATTACCGCGACCGGGACCTACCGGCGTTTGCCGGGGGATTGGTGGGATATGCGGGGTACGACACGATTCGGTATTACGAGCCGGATAAGCTGACGTCGCCACCGGCGGACGACCGGAAACTGCCGGATTTGCTGTTCGGGCTTTATGGCGAGCTGGTGATCTTCGATCACGTGGACAAGACGATCAAGATTGTCGCAAATGCCATGATCGATCGTGCAAAGGGGGCGGACGCGGTCGAAGAGGGCTACCGCGATGCGTGCCGGCGGGTGGATGAGATCGTGAATCGGCTTCAGCAACCGCCGATCAGCGCGCTGGGGGAGATCGACACGCATGGAGAGCTGGCACTGAAATTCAACAGCAATATGACCCGCCAGCAGTTCGAGGACGCGGTCGAAAAGGCGAAGGAGTACATCCGTGCCGGCGATATCTTTCAGGTGGTACCGAGCCAGAGGCTGCGGGTCAACAGCTCGGCGGATCCGTTCGACGTGTATCGGGCGCGTGCGGATCATCAATCCTTCACCGTTCATGTTTTATCTGAAATGTCCGGCGTGCACGCTGATCGGATCGAGCCCGGAGATTCTGTGCCGGGTGGCGAATCGCGTGGTGACCAGCCGGCCGCTGGCGGGGACACGCCGGCGCAGGGACGACCGACGCTGAGGACAAGGCGCTGGAAGCGGAGTTGCTGGCTGATCCGAAGGAGCGCGCGGAGCACATCATGCTGGTCGATCTGCACCGCAACGACATCGGGCGTGTGGCAAAGATCGGGACGGTGAAGATCGACGATGTGATGACGATCGAGCGCTACAGCCACGTAATGCACATCACGAGCAACGTCTGCGGAGAGTTGGACGATTCGTACTCGGCATGGGATGCGCTGCGGGTTTCGCTGCCGGTCGGAACGGTGAGCGGTGCGCCCAAGATCCGAGCAATGCAGATCATTGATGAGCTGGAACCGACGCGGCGCGGGCCATATGGGGGAGCGGTGGGATACGTCGATTTTGCGGGGAACATGGACACCTGCATCGCACTGCGGACGATCGTGTGGAAGAACGGGATCTTCGACGTGCAGGCGGGCGCGGGCGTGGTCGCGGACTCGATACCGGCCAACGAGTACGAAGAGACCATGAACAAAGCCAAGGCGATGCTCAAGGCGGTCGAGATCGCGGAGAAGGCTTTTTAGGGGGCTTTGACTGCCGGGGAACTATCCATCGACTGTGGCTGCAAGGCGGTCTTGAGCACGTCCGCAAGCCGATACCCGGCGAGCACGATGCGCTGGCGGGCGAGCGATGTCGCGTTGGCTTCGTACGCGACCGGGAGCGGCGGGACCTGGTCAGCGTCGATCTTTTTGTCATACCAGTCGCGGGATGAGGCGCTTCGAAGGTGGCCCCCGAGGTAAGCGAGCGCGATGGCTGCGTCGTGACTCTCCTGGGCCCAGACTTCGATGGGAAGATGATCCCGGATACGGGCCTTGGTCCGGGTGTCGGCTTCGCTTTGGGCCTCGTCGGCGACGAACTCGATGGCGCCGTATTGGTCGGACGTTCCGAGCAGATCATCCCAGAAGGTGTGTAAGGCCATGACCCCGCTGGAGGTTCGGATGGCTTCGTCGTTCCCGCCCCGGTCGCCATGCGGGTACTTCTCGGAATAGAGGCTGACGCAGTGGAGCGGCTGGTGCAGATCGCCGACAAGGTGCTCGACCCAACAGAGCGCGACGGCGCGATCCTCGGGTTTTGCGTTGACGTTCGAGAGCATTTTCAGGTTGGCTTTGAGCTCAATGACGGCGTTTGGGGTTGGTTCGGTGGTTGGGGCGAACCTGCCGCTCCCGAGGACATAGGGAATGTCAATGTAGTGCCAGGCACCGTGGTGGTAACGGGTGATGGCGGGGCTCTTGAAATGATCGCCGGGGCGCGGCGGGCGGACGAGATCGGGCCAGGTTGCGGCCTTGAGGAAGGCCCACTCACCGGCACTCACGTTTTCAGGTTTATCTTCGAGGAGAAGCTGGTGGTAGTGCGGGTGATGCTTGAGGATTTCGCCGAGTTGTTTGCGCTGGGCATCGTCAAGCTGGCGGTAGGCGATGAGTGCGGAGACCATATGCCCGGTCGAATTCCATGCCCGCGCGACCGGAGCCAGGAGAAAGACGGCCATTGCCAGCGAAGCTGTAATCCACTTACCCATTAGCCTCCTCGTCAGAACCGGCGCAGATCATAACGACAATGACATGGCGTTGCATGCGTCTTATGAGTTGAGTTCACCAATGGAATCATACCGCTTCCACTTTTTGCTTGCGCGCAGCGCCAGCGATGAGTTTGTGTCATGATGTGCGGAACCTGGCAAGGAGGCCGCATCATGCACGTGGTGGAGCATCACACTGTGGAGGAATTACATACGCTGGCACGATCGGAACACGATCCCAAGATGGTGACCCGCCTGCACGCCGTCGCTCTGGCCAAGAGGGGGAAGTCGGCACCGCAGGTGGCCGAGGAGTTTGGCTACAGCCGCCGCGGCGTGCAGTTCTGGGTCAAGTGGTACAACGAGGGCGGCGTAGAACATTTGCGCAATGAAGGCGGGCAGGGCCGCAAGCCCCCGCTGGCCGCATCGGAACAGCAGCGGCTCAAGCAGCGGTTGGATGGCGGGCCGGTCCCGGAGAAGGACGGCGGCGTCTGCACGCTGCGTGGTGTGGACGTGCAGCGCATCCTCAAAGAGGAGTTCGGCAAGGTCCGCTGCCTCAGCGCAGTCTACAACCTGCTGCACGCGATCGGGTACAACGACCTGGTTCCACGCCCGCAGCACAAGGATGCGGACCCGGCGGCACAGGAGGCTTTTAAAAAAAGTGCCCGGAACTGATCGAGCAGATCGCCCAGCAGCATCCGGACAAACGCATCGAGATCTGGTTCCAGGATGAAGCCCGCTTTGGTCAGCAAGGCACGCTGACGCGGGTGTGGGCGCCGGTGGGATCGCGACCGCGGGCGGTGAAGCAGACGCAGTATGATTACCTGTACGTGCTGGGGGCGGTTTGTCCGAAAACCGGGAACACCGCCGGACTGCTGGCGCCGAACCTGAACACGCAGATCGTCAACGCCTTCTTCGATCAACTCTCAAAGGAGATTGCCCCGGACGTGCATGGGGTGCTGATCTGGGATCAAGCCGGCTACCCCATCTCCGGCGGGTTGAAGGTGCCGGCGAACGTGACGCTCCTCAACCTTCCACCGCGCTCGCCGGAACTGAACCCGACGGAGAATCTCTGGCACTGGTTCCGCAGCCATTACTGGTCGAACCGAAGCTACGCCAACTACGATGCCCTGCGTGAAGCGGCCTGCGATGCCTGGCAACGATCCTGCCTCGACCCCGAGTTGATCAAAAGCGTCTGTGCAGTGCCCTGGCTTCCAGAGCGCAACTGAAAACTAGAAGCGGTATCAGATCATTGAGTCCGACGATTCGGCCGGTACGATGGAGGGGTCCTGCCCGGAGGCATTTTGACTCAAGCCGTTCAATTTCCGCTGTTGCAGAACGAGATTCCGACACACTGGTACAACGTTTTGGCGGACGTTCCCGAGCCGATGGCGCCGCCGCTGCATCCGGGGACCAAGCAGCCTGCGAGCAAGGATGATATGCTGGCGATTTTCCCGGAGAACATCGTCGAGCAGGAGATGACTTCCGAGCGATACTTACCGATTCCGGAAGAAGTGCGGCAGATTTATGCGCTGTGGCGTCCAACCCCCCTGCTGCGCAGCGCTCCGGCTGGAAAAGGACCTCCAGACACCGGCACATATTTATTACAAATACGAAGGGGCATCGCCCGCGGGAAGTCACAAGCCCAATAGCGCCGTCGCACAGGCCTACTACAACAAACAGGCGTGCACCAAGCGCCTCGCCACCGAAACCGGCGCGGGCCAGTGGGGATCGAGCCTGGCGATGGCGTGTCAGATGTTCGGCATCGAATGCGTCGTTTACATGGTGAAGGTGAGCTATCACCAAAAACCCTATCGCAAGATGCTCATGCAGACCTGGGGGGCGACGGTTCACGCGTCGCCGAGCGATCACACGCACTATGGGCGGCAAGTGCTCAAGCACGATCAGGATTCGCCGGGATCGCTGGGGATTGCGATCTCCGAGGCGATTGAGGATACGGTGCACACGCCGAATACCAAGTATGCGCTGGGGTCGGTGCTCAACCATGTCTGCCTGCACCAGACGGTGATCGGGCAGGAAGCGATCAAGCAGATGGAACGCGCGGGCGAGGAGCCGGATGTGGTGATCGCTTGCGCGGGCGGCGGGAGCAACTTCGCGGGGATTACGTTCCCGTTTGTTGAACGGAAGCTCAAGGGCGGGAAGAAGACGCGGCTTCTCGCGGTTGAGCCGGAAGTGTGTGCATCGCTGACCAAAGGCGAGTTGCGTTATGACTTCGGCGACACGGCGATGACGACGCCGCTGATCATGATGTACACGCTGGGGCACGATTTCATTCCGCCGAAGATCCACGCCGGCGGCCTGCGTTATCACGGTATGGCGCCGACGGTTTCGCATCTGAAGAAGCTGGGTCTGATCGAAGCCAAGGCCTACGCGCAGACGGCGGTGTTCGAAGCAGCCGTGCAGTTTGCGCGAGCGGAAGGGATCGTCCCCGCGCCTGAAAGCGCCCATGCAATCCGTGCCGCGGTGGATGAAGCGATTGAGGCGCGCGAGCAGGGACGAAAACGCGTAGTCCTCTTCAATCTGTCAGGGCACGGGCTGATGGATATGACGGCGTACGATGCGTTTTTGTCGGGGCATTTGAAGGAGTAATACCAGGCTGGATCCGGTGGGCGGACGCCCGATTCACCCCATCGGCGAAGACGGACTAGTTAGATATTTGAGCCAGGCGGATTCGTCGTAGTGGAGGTCTTTTCCGGTAAGGGTGACAAGGCTGTGTCGGGCCTGCCAGGCGACGCCGAACTCCCGCCCATTCAGAACTGAGACCAGGGCACGCGCGACGTCCAGGTTGCGATAGAACCGCAGTGCGTGGGCGGCCGCGATCCGCACGTCCCGGTCTTCGGTCGGATCTGCCACCAGCGTCTTGAGCGGCTCCATCGCCGCCGCGTCTGGAATGTTGGCCAGGGCCTTGGCGGCTTCGAGACGGACCAATGGATTGGAGTCGTGGAGGGCCTGAATGAAGACGGGCGTCGCGGACTTGTCACGAGCGCAATTGAGAGGCGCGGATGGCTGCAGCGCGGACGGTATAGTCGGGGTCGTTCTGCCCGATCTGCTTGTATCGTGTGGTATACGGAGGATGCTTTCCGTAGCTGTGATCGACCAGGAAATTGATGCCTTCCCGGCGCTCATCAGGAAAATCGGGGTCCTCCATCTTTTTGGCGCCCAGAGCGCATTCTTGCCGCCGAGCATTTCCCCGAAGTGGCGGATCTGAGTGCAGCCTGTGACCAGGACCAGAGCGGCGATGGACAGGAAGTGAAAAGATTTATGCATGGGCGAATCGACGCGTTGTCTGAGGTTCGTTGCCGATCTGTGCTGGCAGCTGCAAGCTGACTTTCAGGCCACGCGAACGTTGGGGAGCTTGCGTGGCGGGCGCACTACATCCTGCAGCGGCATTACCTTGGGCGAATCCATCTCGCGGCCGAAGAGGCGCTTCGCGTGAAAACTAAACCGCGGCGTCGGATCGGTGAGCAGACAATGGATCGCACCCGATGGCTGCCCGCCGCGCAAAAGCCCGGCGGCCTGCAATCGTCGGGCGACATCTTGGCGCAGCAGTCGGCGGAGTCAACCAGTCCGATGCCGTCAGGAATGAGGCCCGTCGTCGGTAGACGCAGCGCACTGTACCAACTTGAGCCAAGGACGACAAGGTGCGCACCGCGTTCGAGCATCGGATCGACGTACTGTCGCAGAGCCAAGCGAAGCACTGCATCATCCGGGTCACGACCTTCCTCGGCAATGGCGTCGAGCAGTGGCGTGGGGCGCATCAGCAGCCGTGCGTGATGCCGGCGGCGATGGATGGCACGGTCGTAGGCCTTGGACCGAATCGCGGCTTCGGGCGCAATAATGCCGATGACCGGGCTTTCACGCGAGCCCGCAAGATCGATGGCGCCGCGCGCGGTGGCGTCAATGATGCCGCTGACCGATAGATCACTGAACTGAGACCGGATCGCAGGCATGACGGCGGCTGCGCCACAGTGGCAGGCGACGGCGATGTGCTTGGGGCGGAACAGGCGAAGCTGATCCAGAAGCTCGTGGGTATACCGGGCAATCGTGTCGGCACTTCTGGCGGCATAGGGGCCGTGCACGGTGTCAGCCAGAAAGACGATCTCCTCACCCGGTAGCAACTCGTGCAAGGCGCGAACGACGCTCAGGCCGCCTAGAGAACTATCGAGAATGGCAATGGGCGATGACGGCGACATCCTGGCGGAAGTGACAGAAGCACCGCTTCCTTGCGGTTGCGGCTCGTCAAATACAGTCGGACCCTCATTCTCATCGGAAGCCGGGGGGTTCTTCCTTGACATTTGGCGGCGACAGATTGACACTCGCGCCTATCATTGCATCAGGAGATCACACCTATGGCATCGGCACTGCAAGGCAAGCGCAGTTTTACTAGTCGATGACGACAACGACATTCTCACCAGCATGCAGGCGGCGTTCGAGCCCACCGGCGCGGTCATCGAGTCGGCCACCAACGGCAACAAGGCCGTCGAGCTGGCTGAGAAGAACTCCCCCGACGTGATCATCCTGGACATGATGCTTCCCGGGCGCAGCGGCTTCCTGGTACTGGAGAAGGTGAAAGCGCGCAAGCCACGGAATGCGCCGCCACACATCATTATGATCACTGGAAACACGGGAGCACGGCATAAGATGTATGCCGAGTCGCTCGGGGTCAGCGAGTATTTCACCAAGCCGGTCAAGATGGACAAGCTCATTGCGACCGCCGAGCGGTTGGTGGCGCCGCCAGCACCAGCGGCGAGTTAGCGACCGTGTTCTGGGAGTTCGACCGTGTACTTCGCCGTTACACTATAGACCAAACGAATTCTCGGACGGCATAGTGGTCGTATGTTGGGTCCGAAGTTGCGCTCTGATCTTCGCGATGAGGTCTTCGATAGCGTCGCGGGGTGGGGCGTTGGGGCGATCTGACAGGCGCAGAGCTTGTGATGCTTGCTCAAGGGCATCGTTAAGGCGGTTCACGTCCTGGGCAAGGAGACGGGCAAGCAGGAAATGGCCGGCGGGGCTTTGGGGATCCTGATCGATGAGCTTCTGATATTGATTCTCGGCTTCGCCGGGTCGTCCGGCGGCCTGGAATTCGCCCCCAGAATCGGCACGCAGGGGGGTGCGCTCCGGCATCAGATTCGCGGCGCGGGCGAATGACTCTGCGGCATCGAGATGATCGTTGGTGGCGCGCTGGCATTGGGCGAGGTAGAGCCACAGCAGGCCGTCGTCAGGGTTGTTTTTGAAAGCGCGCTTGAGCAGGACGATGCACTGGTCGTGTTTGTTGTCCTTGAGAAGGAGATTGCACATGGGGATAACCAGGGCGTTGGCTTTCTCGTCCGGCTCCCAGAGAGAGGCCATAACGTCGAGAGCTTTGGAGGGCTGATTCTGCTCGACGAGGAGTTGACCGTACATGACCCGGGTCCACACGGATTGCGGCTCGAGGGCAAGGGCCTTTTTGTAAGCGGACTCCGCGTCGGCAGGTCGATGCATAGCCTGGTAGGCGGCGGCGAGATCGGTGTAGCCAGAGGCGCTAGTCGGACGGAGGTTGAGGAACGCCTTGAGGTTCTCCGCGGCGGTTCGCGGATCCTGAGCAACCGACTCGGCCCAGGCTTTGAGGAAAAGATTTGTGGCTTCTCTGGCGTCGCGGCCGGGCGCGAGGGGGTTGGTTGTGGGTGCTGGAAGATGGGGGACCAATGCGCGGATCTCGGCGGCGGTAGCGCCGCGGGCGACGGTGGTGGTCGCGCCAACCTGGTTCTCAGCGCCGACGAAGCCCGTGAGGCAGGCACAGACTTGATTCGTCTTGGCAACAAGCATGGGGCAGCCGAGCCAGCTTCCATTGAGGTTCTTCGCGCTCTTCGTCTGGACGTAGCACGTGGCGCTTCTTCGAACGGCAACGAAGTCAACCGGCAATGCCTGGAGCGAGGGCTGGATCAACTTGTCGAATTCGGACGGGTCACCGGCGCCGGTAGCGTGGGCGGCACTGGGATAGGCCACGAGCGTCGTGTCGACCATCTGGGCAATATCGCCCTCATCTGCGAGCGGCAATGCGGGATGATGGTTCCAAGGTATTTGAAGCAGGACGAGTCCGGATTTGGGGTCTTGTGCGATGATCCGCGCTTCGGCGACATCGCCGAGGTACGGGCTAATAACCTCGACAAGAGCGGAGGGCTTGTTGTTCCCCCTTTCGCGATGTCCGAAGATGGACTGGTGGCTGGTGACAACGAGCGAGCCGTCGCCGATAATGAAGCCTTGCCCATTGCTGTTGCTCTGCAAGGTCCGCCCATAAACGAGGACGACCGCCTGGGCGGGATCGGCCGCGCGCGCACCGATCGCAACGAAGAGCAACACAATGAGCAGGGAAATCCAATGAAGTGCGCTCATGGACGACGTCCGCGCAAGGAAGCCCAGTATCCCATGATCAGCATGTAGGCCAGCATGAAGGTGACCAGACCGGCAGCCAGCCAGACTGAGCGGGTAAGGCGTACGTGCAGCCACGTGAGAACACCGCCGACAACGAGCAGAATCAGCAGCCATGACGCGATCCCAACCCATCGCGGCGAAGATGAGCCGATCTCGATCGACTGCTGTGGCCTGTCGTGATTCGGCTTTTCCACGATAAACTCCGTTTGATTTGTGCGTCGAGCGCGTGACGCGTTCCCAGGACGATACAGTACACGCCGATCCCCGCGATGATCCAGTCACCCCAGCGCACGCCGAAATACACAGACAGCGGGGACTAGCATTTGGGTATTCCTGGGACACGATGATTACTTAATTGCCATCGCTCTGTTGCGTCTTCGCACCAGCGCACGCGTCGCTGATGCTCTTCGCGCGCGCAAAACATCGCCGGGCGGCAGGTTGGTTGTCCATTTCCATCAGCAGTCGCCCCAGCTGGTCCAGTCTTGCGGCAACAAATAGATTCTCTTCGCCGTAGAGCGCCCGGTCGATCTTCAGCGCCCGCTCGAACTGCTCAAGGGCTACATCGCGCATACCCATCTCCTGGAGCGCCAAGCCGAGGTGAGAACAATCGCGAGAGACCGAAGGGTGATTTTCGCCATGAACCGCCTCATGGATTTCCAGGGCTTGCTCGAAGAGTCCCTTGGCGGAGGCTGTTTCACCCATCATGCGCATGATGATGCCCTGGTTGGTCATGATGCTCGCAAGGATGGGATGGTTGTCGCCGTAGGTCAGGCGCGCCACATCCAAAGCGCGGTCGAAGTACGCGCGAGCCTGCTCCAGATCGCCGGCCCCTCCAACAACGTAGCCGAGGTTGTTGACGACCTGGGCAATCTTTGGGTGGTCGGCCCCGTAGTGGTTTTCGAAGACCTGAAGTGCGAACTCGAACTGCTCGCGTGCCCTGGACGTCGCCGGCATCGTGCATCGCGATCCCGAGATTGTTGTAGACGCTGGCGGCATGCGGATCGGACTCGCCATAGACCGTCTGGTCGATCGAAAGCGAGCGTTCGAAGCAACCCTTAGCCTCGGCGAGGTTACCGAGCTGGCGGTGAATGCGGCCGAGATTATTCGCAATGGCGGAGACGCGCGGGTGGGTTTCACCATAAAAGCCGGTCGCCAGGGCAAGTGCGCGCTCGAAGAGTGCCTTGGAATCGTCGTATTGGGCGCGCTTGGCGAGATATCGCCCCGCATTTTCGAGGACGTCAATGGTGGCGCGAGGGGCGACCCCATTGGCCTCTGCATGGAAAGCCGACGCCATCGCATGCGGCAACAGCACTGCACAGTAATCCCAACTGGTCAGGTCCTGGCTTTCAAACTTGAAAACTCCGGACATCAGCTTAATCGCAGCTTCGGCCCAGGTTCGCTGCTGTGCTTCGGACAGGCGATCGCGCACCAGGTTACCGACGGTTCGATGCATGCTCGTCGCCGTGCCTTCGTCACGAATCAAGGCATATTTTGCGAGTGTCCGGATCGCCTGCTCGAGCTGGACATCGTCGGAGACGATTTCAGAAAGCCCCTCCGGAAGTCCCTGTGTGCCACGTAGCAGTTCGCGGGGCACGGCGTCGCTGCCGAGGTATGCAAACAGGCTCATGAGATTTGCCGACTTGGGCGATTCCTCAAGTAACTGCCGGCACGCGAGTTCCCAGGTCATCTGGACCGAATCGGGATAGTCGCCCGTCGGTCGCACATCGTGCAACAACTCGCCCCAATATGTTTCGAAATCCTTCAGATATCCGCCGAAATCACTGCGAGTCTGTGAGATGCAGGCGCCAGCCTGTTCGAGCGCCAGTGGCAGATCGCCCAGCGCCTGGGCCAATGCCCCAACCGCGCCGTCCACCCTGGTCTTGCCCGTGCGCTTGAGAAGGAAATCGACCGACTCCATGCGTTTGAGCGGCCGAAGCGGAAACGGCCGGGCCACGCGCTCCCAGTTGGGATTGCGCGAAGTGATGATCACGTGTCCGGTGCGGTCCTGCGGAAGGTACGGGCGGACGTCCTCCACGCCCGGCGCGTTGTCGAAGATCAGCAGCCAGTCGTCGCGCTGATTGAGCGCGCGGCGAAGTTCCTGTCGGACATCGTCAAGTGGTGTTCCTTCGGGAATTGAAATCCCCAGACGCGCCGCCAGGCGACCAAAACCGAGCGTGAGATTTGACGGCTCATCCGCGGCCAGCCACCAGACGATATTGTATTCGTCGCGGTAGCGGTAAGCGTACTCGAGTGCCAGTTGAGTTTTGCCGACGCCGCCGAGTCCCCACAGCGCCTGAATGTGGCGCAGAGGCTCGTGGCTCAGTAAAGAGTGCCGCAGGCTCGTCAGCTCGTCTTCGCGGCCACTGAAGTACTCGTTCCGCGCATATGGGACATGCCATGCAATAGGCAGATTGGGTTTGTCGCGGTCTAGCTCGTTCGACAATGACATAGCTCGGCCCCTTTTTTATTCGTCGTGCCACCCGGCACGATCAAAAGTATACCACGATGTCCGGATAGCAGCCATCAAATGGGGCGGGACCAAAGCGTGGGAATCTCGCAAATGACCGCGGAAAAGGTTGGCAAACCGCTGCCGGGGGTGCGGTACAATGGTGACATGATCCGCATTCGTGAAATCATCGATCCGGAGCTGAAGCAGAAGATCATCGCGGCGCTGGCGGAGCGGCGCGGTATGCCCGCCGGCACCATCCCGGAATGGTTTGAGCTGGATGATGCGGATTACGTCGATCTGCTCAACGATCTCAAACCACAGGACGATGCGGATCGGCCGCACGATTCGCGCGAGCAGCGCCTGTCGTGGTTTCCGACCGCACGCGGGCGCGGAACGCTTCGTGCAGCTTCAGCGCGAGCGGCCCGCATTGCCGGGCGACGGTACGGTCGTTCCATTGAGCCACCCAGGCGAGTTCCCGCGTGGTGCTCGTGATGAACAGTTCGTCGGCTGAGATCACCTCCGCCTCCGTGAGCGGCCGCTCTTCGAGATCGACACCCAGTTTGCGAGCAATGTCAAAGACGACCAGGCGCGTGATCCCCGGCAAAACTTTTGCCCCGACGGAATGCGTAACGAGTGTCCCCTTGATGGCCGCAAATAGGTTACTCGTAGAGCACTCGGTGACAGCGCCATCATGGATGAAAACGGCTTCGTCGTAGCCCGCGTCCAGCGCCTCGTTCTTGGCAAGCACATTGGCAATCAGCCCGATTGACTTGATCCAGCAGCGCTGCCAGCGCTCATCGTTCACGCTCATCAGCTTCACACCCATGGTCTTGCCGGGAACTGGCGCCGGCGCCAACGGAAGCAGGTAAAAGAGCATGTGCGGCGGCACCTGTGCGGGGAAACGATGGTTGCGCTGAGAGATGCCGCGGGTGAGCTGGAGGTAAACATAAGCATCGGAGAGCTTCGCCGCTGCGACGAATTTGCGAATCTCCTCGGCCAGCTCGGGGCGGCGCAAGAGGAACGTGAATCTTGATCCCTTTGGCGCTGCGCTCGAGGTGCTGGAGATGCTCATCAAGCGTGAAGGGCCGATCGTTGTAAATTCGAATGACTTCGTAGACCCCGTCGGCGAACTGATACCCCCGGTCTTCGATATCCAGATACGCGCCACTGCGAGGCACGATCTGGCCGTTGATCCAGACGCGGTCCTTCATGACTTACCTCCAGCCCATCCCTAGGCTTGTTGCAAGAATACCAATAAAACCGGCATCGTCCAGCAAGAAGTGGGGACTTGAGGGAGGATTCTCAAAACCCAGCCATCGCTGTGAAGCTGAGTGTGACTGCCGGCCCGTCACGGTCGATAAGACAATCGTGAATCCTGTTCAGAGCGAACGAATTGAGCCGAAGTCAGGGAATCGGACCAGCATTTGTTGCCTGTTGCTGATCGTCATTGCGACATTGGTGACCTTCGGGCCACTGGTGCGGAGCCAGTTCACGAGTTGGGACGATCAACAGACGATTACCGCCAATGCACACCTCCGCGGCCCGGCATCGCAAGCCCTGCGATACTGCTGGACACACGCCCAGGGCGAGCTATACATCCCATTGACATACAGCGCCTGGATCGGACTGTGCCACGTGGCACCGATTGATGCGGGACGGGCGCGACTGCCAAATCCAGTCGTCTTTCACGCCGCCAATGTGCTGATTCACCTGCTCAGCGTGATCATTGCGTTCCTCATTCTGCGGCGACTACTCCGTCACGAATGGGCGGCGTGCGCCGGGCGCTGCTGTTTGCTGTTCATCCGTTACAAATGGAGCCGGTGGCGTGGGCGTCGGGTCTCAAGGACCTGCTCTGCGGATTTCTGAGCCTCCTAGCAATATGGCAATACGTTGCATTCGCGCAGTGCAAACGCGAAGAACGTGCACGTTACTGGCACTACGTTTTTGCGACGGCGGCATTCGCACTTGCGCTCCTCTCGAAGCCAACCGCCGTCGTCGTTCCTGCCATCAGCTTCGCGATTGATTTTGGCTTGGTCCGAAGATCGCCGCGAGCAGGCATTACCGCTGCGGTTCCCTGGGTTCTGCTGGCGATTCCGTGCGCAGTCTGGACACATCTCGTACAACCCGCGGCGCTGCCGATTCCGACCCCATGGTGGGCCAAGCCCTGGATCGCCGGAGATGCAATTGGGTTCTACCTCTGGAAGCTGATGGCGCCGGTGTCCTTGTGTGTCGATTATCGGCGCGACCCGGGATTTGTTCTCGGGCACGCAATGACGCGTCTCGTCTGCATGATTCCTGTCATTGTCGCGCTGATGCTATGGCGGCTGCGTATCCCCGCACTCATCGTGGCAGGAGCCATCGTTCTGATCGGCATAGGTCCGGTGCTGGGCCTGGTGCCGTTCTCATTTCAGAGCCGATCCACCGTTGCGGATCACTACTTCTATCTCTCGGGGTTTGGCGTGGCGCTTGCCGGTGGCTGGCTGGTGATGCGGCTGCCAAGGTCACAGGCTTTCTGGGGGTGTGCCGTGGTTCTAGCGGCATTGGGACTTCGCAGCCTCGACCAGACGCGCTACTGGAAGGATAGTTGGAGCTTGTTTGCGCACACGGTTGCGGTGAATCCATCAAGCTACAGCGCATACCAGAACCTCGCAGTGCTCTCGTGCTATGACGCGGAACTGTCGGCCGCCGGGCGCAGATCATGGCCGAGCAGGGAGATTCCACAAAAGCCGAGCACTACAGGCAGCAAGCCATCGAGCAACAGCGAGCGGCGGAAGCATGCTTCGCCCATGCGCTCGCGCTCAAACCGGGCTACCCATACGCGCTTCATTCACGGGCCACGCTTTTTGCGCGATTTGCCCGTCACGCTGACGCAATTGCGGATCTTCAGAGGCTGCTGGCTCAGTGGGATTCCCTGCGCTCAGTCGAACGAGAGCAGTTCACTGACGACTTCGGCTTCCTGGGCTGGGAGTTTCTGGTCATCCATCAGCCGACGAAGGCCGCGGCGGCCTTTGGGCAGATGTTGCGATACCGACCGGGAGACGCCTCGGCTCTACGCGGACGGGCCAAAGCGCTTGCACTCATGGGTCAGAGCGATACAACGCGGCCAGTTGCCACGATCCAGGACTGAGAAGTCGCCTCTGTATTATGGCTGCTCGATGTACTCCACCATCTTCTGCACGAAGCGGCTCTCAAGGTCCACCGGGTCCAGCGCATGCAGCATTTCGACCAGCGCAAAGCAGACGCCGACGATCAACAGGCCCAGGCCCACGATAAATAAAGCAGCCGCGACGTAGATCAGGCCTCCGGCAAAGATGCTTAAACCAAGTGCCAGCGAGCAAAGCGCCAGGCATATGATCGTCAGCAGCAGCCAGATGAGCGTCAGCCGAAGCAGCCGGCCCCGGCGGATTACGTGCTGTGTCTGAATTTCGAGCATCCCCAGGACTTCCTGATGCATCACCATTGCGTGCTCATCGGGTGGGTCGGCTCGCCGGGCACGCTGAAGTGCTTCCTGCTCATGCAGTCGCTCTCGGTGAAAGGCGCGCAACCTCGTCACGACCGCCGCCAAGCGGTTGTAGAACGCCAGGCACAGCAGCCCACACGCGGAGATCACGATGATGGGACCGACGCCGGTGACGATAACCTTGGACCAGTCGTACATGGCCTAAAGGATAGAAAGTTGGCACGATTTCGGTAGAGTGGCTGCACACTGGGTGGGAGCGACTGTTATCGCCCCCCTACCGATTCATGCCAGTAGATGCCGCGCAACCATGAACGAACCATCCAATCCACCGGAAGGCAGTCCCGGCCCGCAGCCCCCCAGCCATTTCTCAGCGCGGGTGCCGGAGAAGGTGGCGCGCGGGGTTTATTCCAGCGGGCAGGTGGTCGTTGAGACGCAGAAGGAGATCCTGATGGATTTCCTCATGGGCATTACCCGGCCATATTCGGTGGTGGCGCGGGTGATCATGGTGCCACAGACGCTGGTGGAGTTCATCGGGGCGATGGAGCAGAACCTCGACGGCTACGTCAAGCAGTACGGTGAGCCGCAGGTTCCCCCGAGGCCACCCAACGAGCGCAAGCCGACGCTTGAGGAGATCTACGAGCACTACAAGCTGCCTGAAGAGATGATGTCGGGAAGCTACTGTCATGCGGTGCTGATCGGCCATTCCGCGACCGAGTTCGTCTTCGACTTCCTCACGAACTTCTATCCCACCCCTGCGGTCGCCACACGCGTTTATCTTCCCGCAGGCGTTGCGCCGCGATTTCTGAACACCCTCAAAACCACGCTACAGCGCTACCAGCAGCGCCTCGGAAGGCCCGGCGAAGCGGGCGATGAGCCGCGGTAGAACACGCGGACCAGAGATAGCGCGGTCCGGCGGCTACTTGGGCTGACCGTTGCCCGCGACTTCAATCGGGCGAGCGTGATCGAGACGGCCGAACTTGAAAACCGCGGGGAAAATCACCGCAATTGCCACAACAGTGATGATCGTTCCCACGCCACCGAAAACGACCGATGCGGTGGCGCCCCAGCTCTTGGAAGCTTCGAGCGAGTGAGCCCAGCCCAAGGCCAGCGCCATCTGGCCGAAGAGGCTGGCGGTGACACCGGATTCGAGGCCTCCCAATTCGTTCGATGCGCCGATGAAGATGTTGTTCACCGCGGAGACGCGGCCGCGCATGGCATCGGGTGTGAGCACCTGGACGAGCGTGTGCCGCACGACGACCGAAATGCTGTCGAAGGCGCCGATGCAGAAAACCATCGCGAACGAGAAAGCGAAGACGCGCGAAATGCCGAATCCGATCGTCGCCAGCCCGAACAGCCCCACGCCCAGCAGCATCGCGCGGCCCGCCTTTCTGAAGGGCGGCGTGTGGGCGATCACCATCGCCATGGTCAGGGCACCGATGGCGTCGGCCGCCCGAAGCCAGCCGAAGCCGACCGAGCCGACGTGCAGGATGTCCTTGGCAAACACCGGCAGCAGGTAAACCGCCCCGCCGAGCAGGACGGCAAACAGATCGAGCGTGATGGTGGCGAGGATGATCTTGGTCTTCCAGACGAAGCGGATTCCCGCAAACAAACGGGAGAGGGCCGAGAACGTCACGGTCCCTCTGCCTGCGCCGGTCGGCGAACTTCGGCTGCGGCAGGAGGAGCATGGTCGTTGCGAAGGTCAGGGCACAACCGGCATCGATCAGATAGACGGGTCGGACGTTATGCAGATGCCGCAGGCTCAACGCGATGATCAGGCCCGCCAGGGCCGGTCCCACCATCGTCGCGGTTTGAAACGCCGATGCGTTCCACGTCACCGCGTTCGAGTAGATCCGGGTTGGGACGAGCGTGGGCAGGAAGCTCGATCGCGCCGGCCGGCCCAGCACCAGGAACGTGCTGTTGAGCAGGAGCAGGCCGTACATGATCGCCAGGTAGTGTGGGACGGGGCTGTAGCTCATTACGGCAAAGCCGACCGAGGTCGTCGCGGCCAGAATGCTGGTGACCGCCATGATCCGCCGGCGATCGAGATAGTCCGCCAGCGCCCCTGCCGGCAACGCCAGCACCAGCAGCGGGATCGCCTGGATGCCGCCCAGCCAGCCGAGGTTCAATGCGTTGTGCGTGAGGTCGAAGATCTCCCAGCCCAGCGCGGTGGCGGTCATCTGGTTGCCGATCACGCTGATCATCCAGGCGGCGATAAAGATGCGCAAATCGCGGTAGCGCAGCGCGGCATAGGGATCATGCGGCTCCGCGGCGCCTTCGCGTTCGAGGATTTCCTCGGTGGGGGCTGTGGATGCCGGACGGTCGGCATCCGGCGGCTCGTAGGCAACTGCTTTTCCGTCCGTCCGCTCAATTTCATCACTCATAGCAGGCCCATTCTAGGGCGGCCTCATCGAGGCGGGGATTTTGAGCAGGGATGGCAAGGTTCCGCATCCGGCAACGGAGGTGCGTCGGCCGTTTGCGAAGTTTCCTGCGCCGGCGGCAACCCGGTCTGGGCCATCCGCGGAAGTCATTCTGCCGCGAGGGGTCGCGTCTGGGCCGTCCGTAGGCGGGTTGCTGCCGTGGGTGGGCGCTCGCGCTGAGCGGGGAAATGCACTCGGATTACCCGGAGCAAGTCCGGAACCGTCGTTTCCAGCGCAACCGGGCGCAAGCCTGTACGGCCGGATCGGGCGCAGATATTCCCGCAGTCGCCGTCGCGCTGACGCTGTGGTGGGAGGCAAGAATTGCTCAGGGCTAAGAGCGTGTTATGGACTTTCCACGCCCCGCGAGGGCACGGAATCAACCCAGATGCCAAGAGCGACCGCGAGAGCTGGATCGGTGGACCCTTTGAGCGGTCGCGACAACGCAGATGGGGCGATTCCGTGCCGCCTTCAGTGCCGACGGCGACGACGAGCCAGCAGGCCCAGGCCGATCAGGCTGAGCGATGCGGGTTCGGGAACGGGCGAGAGACTGCTGACCGCCAGCGGACTGCCGACGCCCAGGCCGAGGTTCGCGTCGATGGCAGAGTAATCGTCGCCGGTGACCTTGTAGTCGAAGTTGGTGTCGCCCATCAGCCAGGCATTTCCCGGGTTCAGGCCGGTCGCGCCCAGATTCGCATCCACGGCACCGTAGTCATCGCCGGTGACTTGTCCATCGAGATTTACATCACCGTAGTAGGTGTACTTGCCGACGACAGCGTTGGCACCGATGGTGTGCCCCGAGCCGGCTGGCCAGTCCGCACGCCCAACGAGCGCGTTATCGAACAGGGCCAGGATTGTCTTTCCGCTGGAGTTCTGGCCGGCGGTCGAGATGATGCCGGTCTTGGTGGTATCGGGCGTGGCACTGTAGCCGGCCAAGACGTTGGCCCGAATGCTGGAGAAGCTGTTGTAGCTGGTTCCGCTGTTGACGACGAGATCGTTGTCGTTCAGGTCCAACGTAGTACCCGGCATGTAGAGCGAATTCAGATAAACCGTGTGATTGCTACCGGTGACCGACCGCGGCTGAATCGTGACCTTGCCGGCCTCTATCTGCATGCTGCCGTTGCTCAAATCCATGCTGTAGACGTTGATGTTGTTGCCGAGTTGCTTGTCGAACTGGCCGCTCCCGGTCACCGGGCCAACGGTATTGGTTTCAGAGGGGTTGAAGTAATCGTGGAAGATGACACCCTGGCCCTGCATATCAATCCCGCCGGGGAGATTGACCGGACCTCCCAGCAGGAGCTGGATCACGCTGCCCTTCTCAGTCAACAGACCCGGGCCAGTGGTTCCCGCGTAGCCAAAAAGCATGCTGGTACTGGCCTGAGTGTTTTCGTCGATCGTACCGCCGCCCGTGCCAATGATGATGTGGCGACCGGAGTTGTAGCGACCGGTCACATACATCGTGCCGCCATTCTGCAGCGTAAGGGTATTCTCCGTCCCGCTGCGGGTCGGATCATCGTCTCCGATATATCCAGCCCCGGCGACGAGGAGTGTGCCACCGTCAATGACGATGTTGCCTGAATAGGTCGTGCCGTTCTGCGGGGACTGAACATCCATGGTGCCGGTTCCGACCACGTGTAAGTCGCCCGAACCCGTCAGTATGTTGATAACGGAGTTGCCGTTGTTGTTACCCACGGTGAGGGTAGCGCCGGCGTCAATGTTGACGTAGCCGGTGGTGGTGTTGATGGTTCCGACGGTCTGCGAGACTCCGGGAGCAATCGTAAACTGCTTGCCGGTGCCGCCGCCGATCGTGACATCGGTAGTGACGGGCAGGGCATCGTTGGCCGCAATCACAAGATCGCCGCTGTCCACATGGGTAGCGCCCGGCCAACTGTTGCCGGAATGAGCCAGGACCACGGTGGTAAAGAAGCCGGCGGCTGAGTATGCGTCGCTGTACACCGGCCCTTCCTTGAAAAAGTCGCCGGTGCCGGTGATCAAGCCGGTGAAGGTGCAGGTATCGCCGTAGGGGACGGGAGCAGCGCCGGTAGGATTCACCGTCCCTTCGTGAAGGCCCGAGACGCTCATGCCGTTGTTGTCGAAGGTGAAGTTCTGAGGAATGACCGCGCCGTTGCCGCCGGCAATCGTCCCGCCGCTGACGACGGGCATGGTGGCGCTGTCGCTGCCGAAGGCATGGGTCGTTCCGTCGCCGGCCGCCAGTCTATTGGCGGATGTGATGGCTGGAGCGTTGAAGGTCGTCAGGGATGGGTTGTTGGAATTGATCACAATCTGGCCGCCACCAAGCACGGCGGGCGTGGAGCCCCAGGCGAAGCCCACCTGGCTGTTCAGGGCGCCGTCGATGACGAGCTTGCCTCGGCCGTCGCCACCCTGATTGACCGTAAACTTGCCCGCATAGGTGGTGCCGTTGATCGGGTCCGTCATGTCACTGGCGATCTCAAACGTGCCATTGTTGACGTTCAAGTTCGTGCCGCTGGCGCCGGTGAGAGAGCCCTCCCAGTAGAGGATATCGCGGTTTAAGCTCGTTCCGATCTGGGCGTTGGTCCCCAGCACCGTCAGGCCAATATTGGCGCCGGCGACCGTGCTTGCATCATTGGTTACACTCAATCCGGTGCTGCCGGTTCCGTCCAAGGTGACCGCATCGGGCGTGAAGCTTGACGGATTGGGCAGTGAGTTTGCGGTCGGGCTCTGGAAAAAGCCGCTTTTCACGTAGAGCTTCCCAGTCCAGTAGTCGCCTGGGGATACCGATTGGAAAACCGCGCCGCCGGTCAAGGTCAGCGTCCCGGCGCCGGTGATCATCGCCTGCGAGGCGTTTGCATCGATGATATCGTGGCCATTCGTGTCGATGGTACCGTTTCCGCTCAGCACAATCGCGCGGGATGCAGCCAGGGAAAAAGCGGCACCGTACTGGAGCGTGCCGCCGTTGAAGGTGAGGTTCGAGCCGGCGCCGAGCGCTCCATCGGCCAAGACGTTCAGTTTGCCGCTGTTCAAGTTCGTTCCGCCACCGTAGGAATTGCCGGTGTTGGTGAGGAACAAGGTGCCCGGCCCGTTCATCGTCAGCGCCGCGCCGCCGCCCACGACCGATGAGTCGATGGTGGCGGTGATCAGCGGGGTACTGAAGCTGACCGGCGCCGCCGTCAGGTTGCCGCCAGTGATGTGGTAGCCGTTGGCCTGGAAGATCAAGCTGCTGGGAGCGACAGACGTGCTGATGCTGACAGTCCCCACGGCACCGGCAAAGATCGCGTTGTTGCCGTCGGCCCAGGTCTGGTCGCCGGGGGTCGTGCTGTTCCACCAGTTGTTCGTATCCCAAGTGCCACTGCCACCGGAGCCAGGAGAGGCGTTCAAGCTGCCTTGATCCCAGTAGAGGTTGCTGGCCTTTGCCGAGCTGCTGAACACCGAAGCAGCCAGGATTGCAGGTGGGGCCAGGACGGCTGCGCTTAACACTTTTACGGAAGACCGATTCCGACGATTGCGGGTAACGTTCCTCACAGCTCACTCTCCCGCCCCTTGTGGGGGCATTAAGGGCATGAATGGCAACCGTGCGTGATGAGCCGAGATCAACCGCCGATGTACCTCTCCCGCACAGTTCGACTGGTGCTGTTTCCAGTTCAGGGACCGCGTGCCTGGCAGATCAATCGCTCGGAAACAGCGGATGATGTCGCGCGCGGCGCACGGACACTCTTCCAGTGGAAATGACACCAACGTCTCAAATATAACCCGCGCGCCGATCCGACAAATGGTTTTCATGGGTTTTCTGCCATTTCCGCCGATCAGCAGGCGCCACTGCGACTCTCGCAGGCTCCATGCGGTTGGGAAAACGATTGCGATGTGACAGCGTTTGGTTTGTTGATGGACAACGCTGTTGACGCCGTAGGGTAAGGATAGTTAGAGATTGATTCAGACCCCATCGAACAGGCGACCAGCGCGGCGATAACGCGATGGTGTTCACAGTCCGTAGTCCGTGTAGGCCCCCGACTCGAAGCGCTGTCGAAAACGAGGACATACTCATGGGAGTGCGCCAAGGGCCGACGAATGCCCGCAAGCTCACGATCGCTGTGGCCATCGGCGTCACCGTCATTGCGCTGTGGTTTATCATTTCGCATCTCCGCAGCGGCGCGGGCAGGAGCTTGCCGGCCGAGGGGCGGCAGGCGTTCTACTCCGACGACGACGGCAAGACCTGGTTCAGCGACAGCGCTGGAAGGATTCCGCCGTTTCTGCACGATGGGAAAGAGGCCGTTGCCGCGCACATGGCTGTTGACCGAAATGGCAACCCCTACGTGCTGTACCTGGAGCGTTTCACGCCTGAGGGGAAGCGGCGGCTGGCCGGCGGGACGGGTGCGCCGCTAATGGACCATCCGGCGGTCCTCGATCCACATGTGGCAACGGATATCGAGGTCAAGGCGCCCGGTGGCAAGGAATGGCTCAAGCCGACAGATCCCCGGGCGCTGCAAATCATGAACCCTAACGTCCGCTGAGCGGCAGGCCGAAAGCCGATAGGGATCGAGTAGTTCTCAGGATCGATGGGGTTCTGAGCCGGCGGCACCGTTCTAGCGCTGTGGCACACGGACCTTCTTCATCGGTGAACACGAGGAAGCCCGCAAACGATTGCGGGGTATGCAAAGTCTTCCATCGCGGCCGTGACATCCTTGCCTGACTCGTCTTCTACCTGAACGACTCGATTGGTGGTTCCAGACTCATTGGGGCCGACAGATCCATCGGCAGATTCCAATTCTGCAAATTCGAGTTGTTTCATTTGCGCCAAATGTTGTATAAATAATGCTGATTCGGATTCACATCGGGGGACATCGAAAGGAATGCGACTCATGCCGCAATGCGCGATGTCGTTCTGCACCTCCCCACATCGGTCTCGCAGGCGTTTGGGTTTTACGCTCGTCGAATTGCTGGTGGTCATCGGCATCATCGCCGTCCTTGTCTCGATGCTGTTGCCGGCTCTGAGCAGAGCGCGAGCGGCCGCGCAATCGACTGCGTGCCTGTCCAATCTTCGCCAGATCGTCATGGCGATGCAGATGTACGTGATCGACCATCATGACATCACGATGACCAGCCGCCCGGATTCCGATACGGGTCCGGGCGAGTACTGGTGGCAGGCCCTGCAGCGGTATTTTGGGGTTCACAGAGAGATCGGGATCGGAAAAGGCATCAATGATGATGACCCGAGCGTCCGCTCTTCCCTGCGCGTCATCATCTGCCCCAGCGCCGCGGTGACCCAAGTCGGGCCACTCGAGGGTAGTACGGGGGGTTTCTGGGGGACCGCGTACTCGTCATGGCGGCACCCGACCGGCGGCTACGGATCCTACTGCTTTAACATGTGGCTTTTGCCATGGGGGTACTACAGCCCCTACGGGACCGCCTCCACCGGCTTTGAACCCATCAACAAATCCGACCCGATGAATTACGGGAGCCTGATCATGGACAAATTCTTCATGAAGTGGAGCCAGGCGAAGGGCAATACGCCGGTCGTCGGCGACGGAAACTGGGTGGGAAGCTGGCCCGAAAACACCGATGTGGGTCCGGGCGGCAGGTTTGGCTATAACGTGCGATACGGCTCGACGTCCGGCTCCAGCCAGTGGGGTCCCGGGCAGTTCATGGGACGCTTCTGCGTAAACCGGCACCAGGGGGCGATCAACCTCGCGTACGCCGACGGCTCGGCACGGCGGGTTCCGCTGCGCGAACTCTGGCTGCAGCACTGGTGCCGCTCGGGAAACGGGTCCCTGCCGAATTACAACCCGAAGGATATCGAGCGTAAGCTTGCAGTCTTCCCCACGCGTTGATAGAGCGGTCAGCACGGGTGCTGGTCCGGCAATGCATCCACACTGAATTATGACCTGAGATTCCCACTGCTGACGACGCTTGGCACAGAACGTACTCCCGGGTTCACAGCATGCGCGCGTTGGCAGGTTCCCGACCCCGCCCAAGCCGCGCGTCTCTGCGCCAGGTTCAATCCGAACACCTTCAAATCCACCCGCTTCTCATCGACGGCTACAACGTCCTCACCACCGTCGAAGCCGCACTGGCCGGCGGCGTCATCCTCCTCTGCCGCGACGGCGCCGTCCGCGACATCGCCTCAATCCACGGCACCTACCGCAAAGTTGAAGAAACCCTCCCCGCCCTCAACCTCATCACCCGGCTCCTCTTTGATCTTCGCGTTTGCTCCTGCACCTGGCTTCTCGACAGCCCCGTCTCCAACAGCGGCCGACTCCAGAAGATCATGCAGGAGGTCTTTCAATCCCAAAACGCCCCCTGGCAAATCCAGATCGTCCCCAACCCCGACCCCATCCTCGCCGACAGTCCGGACATCGTCGCCACCGCCGACAGCATCATCCTCGACCGCTGCGCCCGTTGGTTCAACCTCGCCGGCCACGCTCTCGCCCGCATCGACGGCCCTCACCTTCTCGATCTGCGCGACACCGCCCAACCGTAGCGCGCCCGCCAATCGCCCGAACCCGTGGCGCTTTCCTTCACGAGCCACCCGTTTACCATGGCCCGCGTCATGAAACACAACGCCCGATTCACACAGATGCTGCTGTTTGCCCTCGCATCGCTGCTGGCCGCCGCCCCCACGCGCGCCCAGGTTTCCAAAGCCGACCGCCTCTTCATGAAGCACGGCCTGTACATCCACGCCCTCGTGTTCCCCGAAGATCTCATGCACCTAAAGACGCTGCAGGACTGCGGCTTCACCGGCGTCACCTGGCCCGGCAAATCCAACATGAAAGAGCTCGGCCCGCCCCCCGGCATCCCCTGGGCCACGTGGCTCGTCAAAGACGACCAGCCGCCGATTTCTGCCGAGGAACAGCCCTACGCCTCCAACCTCATCGCCCTCCAGTTCCACGATGAGCAGAACCTCAACGACGAAAAGACGCTGGCCATTGCCAAAAAATGGTTCGACGAGATGCGCCGCGCTTCCCCAACGTGATCCTCTACACCAACCAGTACGGCGGCCTGCTCACGGATGCCAACATGGAGCGCTACCTCAAGACCTGCAAGCCGGATATGCTCTCCTTCGACACCTACCCCATGCTGGAGAGCGGCGACAATTGGCGCTCCTACTTCGGCGATCTGCAGCGCTACCGCGCCTTCTCCACCGGCGCGGGCATCCCCTTTGGCTGCTGGATGCAGACCTTTCACGGCGAGAACAAGTACCGCAACCCCAGCGAATCCGAGCTGCGCCTCGATGTCTTTGGCGCCTGGACTTTCGGGGCCAAGATGCAGAGCTGCTTCACCTACAACGCCGGCTCCAGTTCCCTCTTCACCAAGACCTTCAACGGTTCGGGCGATAGCAAGCTGGCCCCCGGCTACTTCTGGCTGCAGAAAATCCTGCACGAATCCCACATGCTCTCGCCCTACCTCGTGCCACTCCGCTGCGTGGAGACCCGCTGGATCGTCCGCCAGGGCGGCCACTATCCCTGGGGCGTCGGCCCCTGGCAGTACGACAAAACTTTCCCCCAGCTCCGCGGCATCGCCGTCGAGAACCTCGGCCAGAAGAACAACGCCAAAAGCGGCGATGTCGCCCTCGGCTTCTTCAAGCCCCTTGAGGCCCACGAAAACGAGCACTGGTTCATGGTGACCAACGCGCTGGCCGATCCAACCGGCAGTGCCGAAGCCTGTCGCCAGAAGATCACGCTCAACCTCGTGCTCGATCCCGGCGACGCGGTGCAGATCGTCAACCGCATCACCGGCAAGCTCGAACCCGCCGCCCTCAAACCCATCGGCAACTCCGGCCGCAACCTCCTCGACCTTGACCTCCCCGGCGGGACGGGTGATCTGATCTGCCTGAGAAGCGCCGGGCCGGTCAACTGATCGCTGCATCCCCGCCTCTGCTTGCGTCGCGGGCAAGCCCAAAGCCGCCGCGGAGAAGCCCCCAACCGCCGGGGAGAAGGACGGAACATCCGGAGCGAAGTCCGGGCGCTCCGGAGAGAAGTTTTACGCTTCCGGGGAGAGGGATTGTTGCTCCGGGGAAAGGTGCGGGCGTTCCGGGGAGAAGTCCGGCGGCTCCGTGGAGAAGTGTGCTCGCGCCGGGGAGAGGAATTTTTCGTCCGGGGAGAAGTTTGCCGGCTCCGGAATTAAGCCGGGTGGGTGCATGTGTTGGGGCAAATGCACTGGCAGGGCGAACGGGGGTGTTTTATCGGATCGTCCGCCGGAATGACCAATGACCAATGACCAATCAAGCCACAAGTCCGAATGACCAAGGGGCGGCGCGGGCGCGTTTCGGGTTTGGTGATTCGTCATTCATTCGGATTTCTGGTTTCGTGATTCGGGTTTACCACGGTAGTCAGCAATCAGTGGAACGGCGCGCATGCCCGCGCGATCGGGTAACATGAATGAGTGCGGCGATGGATCTGGAACATCCTGACGGGTCTGTCGCTGGTGATCTTCTTCGGCATGATCGTGCTCTGGCTGCGCAGCAGGACCCGCACCGAGGGCGTGACGTATTTGTGGAAGGAATTGGCGGGTCTGCCCGCTCGAAGGTTCTCCGTTGCCGTCTTTTCCAGGCCCGGCCAGATCTGGATCGACATGGGCAGCGATGGGAGATTCTTCAAGGATGGACGGCCGTGGCCGAACCCGCCCCTGTCCGGGCCGAGACTGCGGCTGCAAAGCTATGCCCTGCCGCCGGGCCGGCTCTGGCGAGGATTCAACTTTCTGTCATGGCGTCCGAGCGGCGCACGATACGGGGCGTTCTCCTGGATTGAATGGCGCTTTATTCTCCGCATGCCCCATTGGTTCGTGGTGCTGCTGGCGGCCATCCTCCCCGCCTGGCGCTTCGGGGGCTTTGCGCGACGCCGGCGGCGCTATCGCCTGGAGCACGGGTTGTGCGTCCACTGCGGCTACGACCTGCGCGGAACTCCGGAGCGCTGCCCGGAATGCGGGACACCGGCCCCGGCGCGGGCGGCGGCGCGGTAGGATATCGCCATGCGGCGCACGGTTTTCAATGTCGTCTCCGCCCTGTCACTGGTCGCGTGCGTAGCAACGATCGTTTTGTGGGTGCGGAGTTACTGGTTCAAGACCTCCCTCACCTCTGAATTTGCTGGCGTGGCGCAACCGCTGAACTGGGATATCACGCTGACTGGCGGCGACTGCTTCTTCGAGAGCGGTTGCGCAACGTCAAACCGACTTTTGCGCCATCGCGGCATCCTGTACTTTGATGATTCCCGCCATGATCCGCCGCGAAGTGTCTCGGTGTTGATTGGCGATATGAAGGCGGGGTGGTGGCCGGATGGTTTCCTCGGCATCTACTTTCGCACCCTGGGATTGAACCGATACCTGGTACTCCCATGCTGGTGTCTGGTGTTCGTTTTTGCAGTTCTTCCCGCATGCCGGAGTCTGCCTCGCCTGCGCAAATGGTACCGGCGGCGCTATCGGCTGACTCACGGGTTGTGCGTGAACTGCGGCTACGACCTCCGCGCCACGCCGCAAGCGAACGGTCCCTTGCTCGCGCGCTGTCCGGAATGCGGCAGCGAAGCGCACGCTTCAGCGCCGAGCGGTTAGAATACCTCCATGCGCTGGCGGATCTTCAGCATCCTCGCCGCGGTCTCGCTGCTCCTGTGCCTGGCGACGGCGGGATTGTGGGTACGGAGTTACTGGCGCATGGACACCGTGTCGCGCTGCTCGGGGATGGGAGATGGATTGCGGGAGAGGGCACTGGGTTGCCGATCAGCGTTAGGCTTGCTTGTGTGCGCACACGAGATTACGCAGCACGGCGGGACGTGGCGTCCCCCGCGCTCTGGCCGCTGGTGGTTTATAAGATTCGGCGACGATCCGGGGACTGCGGGGGCAATTCGCCGGGAGTTTGGCAGCCGCTTCACTTTTCTCGGTTTCGGATACGGCCGTAAACATTCCATCCTGCAGTGGAGCAATGGCCCATCGGTAGATGACACCTGGTCGATCTTCCTCCCTGACTGGTTCGTGATCCTCACCTTTGCCGCTCTGCCAACCCGCTGGGTCTTCCTCAAGCGCCGCGAGATCCGCAACCGCTCGAGCCACCTCTGCAAGAACTGCGGCTACGACCTGCGGGCCACGCCGGAGGCGGTCGGCCCGCTGCTGGATCGCTGCCCGGAATGCGGGATGACCGTTTCTTCCCGTATCAGCGCAACTCCAGTCGATTAGACTATTGCCATGAAAGGGCCCCGGCCCCTCACTGTCTGCGCGGGCATTTCGATGATGCTGCTGCTTCTGCTCCTGAGCAGCTATTACTTCAGCTACATGATCATGTGGGCTCGACCCGGCCGACCGCCCGATCCGTTTACCTGTCGCCAATACAGACTCTTCTTGAACAAGGGCTACGTGGACATCGGCATGCAGGGGACCTTTAACGACGGCCCCGCCTCAATTCCGCCTCCACGCTGGCTTGGCCTGCATCTGAGGGCGCGGTGCTGGCCGATTGCTCGGGCGGACTCCCCGAGCATGTATCTATGGAGTATTGGCTACGATCCGCTGCGCCGAAGACAACACGGGGAAATCACCACCCTGACCAACGCCTACATGCCGACATGGCCGCTGATCGTGGCCTGCCTGATTGTTCTGGTGGTCTGGCGGCGGCGACGCCGCAGCGAGTACCGCGCATCTCACGGGCTGTGTGCCGGCTGCGGCTACGACCTGCGGGCCACACCCGAGGCGGGCGGCCCGCTGCTGGAGCGCTGCCCCGAATGCGGGACACCGGCCCCGGTGAACACACCGGCGCGGTAGGATCTTGGCGTGAAACGCCGGGCGTTCAACTTCGCGGCGGCAGTGTCGCTGGTCCTGTGCATGGCAACCGTAGCGCTGTGGGGGCGAAGCTATCTTCTGCCGCGGATCGAATTCTCCAGGTCAATTCAGGGACGAAAGGGGTCTGGGTGGTTCATAGGTCCATACTATGGCAGACTCGAATTTGAGAGGATTTGGTCGTCCACCCGACACAGGGGTGCCGGATTTCATAAAGAACACAGCGGCTGGCAGTTCGCGGGAGTGGGGTACGGCCGCATGACGCTTCGGGACGATGTAGGGGCATACCACGAACTCAAGTTCTTCGGGTTCACCTTAGCTTGGCCGCTATTGCTGTTTGCCGTCCTCCCGGTGCGCTGGCTATTCCTGCATCGGCGCGAACGCCGTCGCCTTCGTCTGGACCTGTGCCCCGTCTGCGGCTATGACCTGCGGGCCACACCCGAGGCGGGCGGCCCGCTGCTGGAGCGCTGCCCGGAATGCGGGATGGTTCGAGAGGGAGAGACCACGGGCGCGGAGGCAAAACAGCATCTTCAGGCCTGAAAAACCGCGAGAGATCCGGCTGGCGAACGCGCGCAGATAAAGGGTCGCACGTCGATTGCGGTTCCTGCGATGCTTCGGAAGCCGAAACGATCTGCGACCCTAATGCCACTAAGTTACTCATAAGTCCGCGCCCAGCGCGCGTTGTGATCGCTCGCGCCAGCCGTGGCCTTCTGCGAGAATGGTGGTTGTTCAACATCACCTTTCTGCACAAGGAGGCCACGGATGGCGACGCTCGATCAAGCCCTGGATCGCATTCGCACGGACGGCAGCGATCTTCTCCGTCCCGAACCGATGAATCAACTGGCGCGGCGGCTCGGTCACTCCTTCCGCAACACGCCGCTCTCACCCGGCAACACGCTGCGGCTCTTCGCCCAGCAGGTCGCCCACGGGAACATCGCCTGCTCAGCGGTGCATCACCTGGCCGATCAACGCTTCACCGACGCCGCCTGGTGCCAGGCACGCTCGCGCTTGCCGATGGAGCTGATCGAATCGGTTCACCAGCGCGTCATCGACGCGGCGCGAGGCGAGCTGGATCAGACCAACGACCTCGGCGACGAGCCGCACCTCTGGCAGGGTCATCGCGTCTACGTCGTCGACGCCACCAGTGATTCGATGCCGGACACGCCGCCGTTGCGGGAGCATTACGGCATCCCCGCCGGCTGTCGGGATCAGCTCGGCTTCCCCACCTCGCATCTCTTGCTGGCGATGGATCATCGCAGTGGGCTGCTTCTCCAATGCGTTGATTCGCCGATGTACACCAGCGACGTCTCGCAGACGCCGCAGGTGCATCCGCTCCTGCGCGAGGGCGACGTGCTGCTGGGCGATGATGCGTTTGCCGGGTGGCCGCATCTGGCCCTGATTTTACAGGCGAATCTGCACGCGATCTTTCCGGTTCATCATCGCCGGCTGGTCGATTTCACGCCCGGTCGGCCACACGCGCATCCGCGCAAAGGGAAGAGCAGCAGGCGCAGCGGCAAGCCACGCTCGAGACTGATCAAGAGCTTGGGGAAGGACGATCAGATCGTCGAGTACTTCAAGCCGCTCCGCAAGCCGCCGTGGCTGAGCGACCCGCAGTGGGCGCAGCTGCCGCAGTCGATCACGGTGCGGGAGATCCGTCGCATGATCCGACGCCACGGGTTCCGGCCCATCACCGTCACCATCGTCACCACGCTGCTGGATCCCCTGAAGTATCCGGCGGATAAGCTGATCGAGCTGCGGCTGTCGCGTTGGCTGGTGGAGATCAATATCCGCCACCTGAAGATCACGCTGGGTCTGGACGTGCTCAAGGGCAAGTCGCTGGAGATGGTACGCAAGGAGCGGCGGATGTTCCTGCTGGTTTACAACCTGATCCGGGTGCTGATGCTGCGGGCGGCCGTGCGACAACGGGTGAACGTCAACCGCCTGAGTTTTGCCGACACCCTCGCCTGGCTGCGCCTCGGCGATTTGAGTTCGGCGACGATCATCAAGGTAAACCCGCTCCGCCCGGGTCGGCTTGAGCCGCGGGTGATCAAGCGGCAGAAAAAACGGTTCCCCTACATGACTTCCCCACGCGCCGTACTCGAAGCGCAAGCTCCCGCGCCCGGCTTTGTGATACGGCTTAGCTTAGTGGCATTAATCTGCGACCCCTTAGAATTTCCCCGGGCGATTCACCAGAGCCAGCCAGTCGGCTCCCGCACCGGCCACGGGGCGAGCATTTGCTCGTCGTGGCCGTGGACCCGTCTCCACAGACTGCTCAAGCGCCACGCCTCGGCCCGCATCACCAGCCGCGCCCGCAGCGGCGATAATTCTGGATCTCCCCTTTCAGGCCTGACCTATCCCCACTTCTGTTGATGATTTTGCAGAAGCGCGAACAAATGGCGGTCCTGGCGCGCTAGGAATGAATCGTCAGCGCCGGCCGGGCGCACTGTTCATCCAACGCGAAAGGAACCGCCATGGATCGTAGGGACGCGATCTGTTGGGTACTCTCGGTCTGCGCCGCCCATCTGCGTCTTTCGCAGGCCAAGACGCTGGCCATTCTCGTCGCCGGGGCGATGCGTGTCGAGCGTGTTTCCCTGGCCAATCTGGGCCGTCAGCTTTTGGGCACCGCCAAGCATCAGATCAAGCGGGTCTGGCGTTTCTGCGCCAACGACCGGATCGAAACCGCCGATGCGATGCGCGGGGTGGTGAAGAAGCTGCTGAAAAAGCGTCGCAAGACGCTGCTGATCTCGCTGGACTGGACCGACATCCGCGGCTTCTGGACCCTGATGGCGGCGACGGTCGTCAAGGGCCGCAGTGTGCCCTTGTGCTGGGCCAGCGTCGAAGGCGGCAAGTTCGACAAGAGCCGCAACAGCTTCGAGGAATCCCTGCTGTTGGTCCTGCGGCAGATGATCGATCCGCAATTGAAGGTGATCATCCTGGCCGACCGCGGCTTTGGCCGCACGGAGCTGGCACGCTTCTGCCAGCGTCACGGCTTCGGCTATATCATTCGCATCAGCCCCGATGTCTGGATCAACGGGCAGGGCTATCACGGCAAACTGCTGGATTACCCGGTGCACAAGGGGATTGCCAGGCTGCTGAAGAATGTCAGCTATCGCAGCCATCATCCGGTCCAGCAGAACATCGTGATCCGCTGGAAGCCGAATCTGCCGAACAAACGGGATGAGTGTTGGTTCCTGATGACCGATCAGCAGGCGACGCCGATCCGTTTGAGCCAGCTGTATGGCCGGCGGATGGGGGTGGAGGAACTGTTCCGCGACGGCAAGAACAAACGCAACGGCTGGAGCCTGCGGGATACGCAGATGACCCGCGCCGATCGCCTGGACCGGTTGATCCTGATCCTGGCGCTGGCGTATCTGTTGCTGTGCGGCATCGGGCTGCTGGCATTAAAACAGTGTCGTCCCGGTGACTGGTGCTCCAACAGCCACCCAGGCACGTGCAGCGTTTTTCAGATCGGACGTCAGATGCTTGCCAAGCTGAAATGCTCCCCCGCACAGGCCTTCGCCGCTTTCCTCACGGCCACCGACCAAGCGCTGCCAAAGTGGGGATAGGTCAGCTTTCAGGCTCCTTGACATTTGTCGGCGATCCCCATAGCTTGCATTTTTCTCGGAGTGGGAAGCGCCAAATCGTAAGAGTGGGCAGTTGAGAGTGGGCCTTCACCCCGTCGTCCCGTTTGATCATCACGAACAATTCCGCGACGCCGCACGCCTTTTAATGCGGTGGGGAGATGTGAGGCGATCCCATCCATTCGCCTCCCCATGAGGAGAATGCAACATGTTCAGCAGGAAATCAGCGATCGTATGTGCCGTCGCGACGGCGTTGAGCTTTAGTGCGGTGTCCATCAGCCATGCGGCTACGCTCACGGTCTATCCCAACACCACCTGGACCGATGCCGGCGAGGATAGCGGGGGAGGATCCGGCCAAATTATTGCAACCAGTGAGATTGACGCCGACGGCAGCGCTCAGCTCAAGGGTGATCGAACGCGCTACTATACCGGCAACATTTATCCGAGTGGCGTGAATTCCAGTTCGCCGTCCATCGGCCTGCTGGGTGACCTGACGACGTACAATTTCCAGTTCGCGGTCAGTGCCCTGGGTAGTGGTCCGGCTACCGCTCAGGCTCCGGCGATTCGCCTGCACCTCTATGATCCGGATTCCGGCCACCGCGTTGAATTGGTCTGGGAGGATGGGGAGCAAAGCAGCGGTCATATTCAATTTGTCAGCGGAAATGGCTCCTTGGATACGGTTTACACCGGCGACTTCTTCTCGAGTACCAGTGGCCGGGTGTATGCCTACACCGGCGGCGATGGTCGCGGTTTATTCAGCGGCGCGAGCTTGATTTCAGGGAGCGACTCGGCGCAGGGTCTTTCCTACTTTCAAACCGCGATGCCGAATGCTTACATTACCGGCCTGAGCGTTGGCGCTGGCTCGTCGATTGGTGCGGCTTTCATCGGCTACGCCGACGACATCCATCTCGGATTCAACAGCAACCCGGTAGAACAGATCAATTTCGCCGTCCCCGAACCCGCCAGCCTTTCGCTACTGGGACTGGGCGGACTGGGACTGCTGGGCCGGCGCAGCCGGCGGCGGAAGATGGCATAATTTCGATCTTTTCTCGGCTCTCTCCCCCCGCCGGCAAGTCAGTTCGAGCCGGCGGGGAATCCTAAAGGGGTCAGGTCTGAATGCCATTCGGATTAGCATTTTGCCTCTGATTCCACGGCGTTTTTCAATTCCTTCCTCGGACGGGTCAGCAGGTCGTAGGGCTTAAGTCTTCTGCGGAGGACGCGCGGTTCCCAACGGCCGGGGCGACTTGGGTTGCACAGCAGATGCCCCACTCCCGACAAGCCCGCCGCCCGGCAGGCCAGCCAACGCAGGGCGGAGCAGAACGCAAAGGGGTCGCATCTCGGAGAACGCAAAGGGGTAGAACGCAAAGGGGTCGCATCTCGATCCGGCCTGAATTCACAATTGAAAATTGACGATTGGCGATTGCAAATTGGGGACGGCCGTTCGAGCTGATTCGTGATCCTGTCTTTGGCGTCTTCGCGGTCTCTTCGTGATCTTCGTGGCTTCGTAGTTCAAAGATTTTCGCGGCTACGCGCCGCGAGCCTAGACGGCGTAGGAACGCTGCGCCTGCGGCTCCGACAGCTTGAGTGGAACGCTGCGCTGAGCGTATGGGCACGGCCCATGAAAAAATTCTTGCGAATTTTCTTAAGCAAGCCCTTGCCGCAGACGATTTCTGGAATGTCGTAAACGGCGTTGTTTTACCCGTACATCGTGGCATGGGCAAAAAGTTATTCCGATTAGCGGATGCGCCCATGGTTCGGCGCCGGCTTTTGCCGGCGACGGTGACTCACGGGGTTTTCCCGTGGTGGCAGTGTGCCGCCCGCCCGTGCCGCGGTGAAGTTTTTCGAGGAGCCAATCATGGCAGATTTCGTTCCGCACAAGGACGCGGAGCTGCTGGGCTGGAGCCAGAACCTTTCGTCGCTCATCAGCGCCCAGCCCACGGATTATGGGCTGGTGGCCGCTGATGCGACCAACCTGGCCAGCCTCTTTGCCGCGTTCGATAGCGCGCTAACCACGGCCACCACGCCGTCCACGCGCACGAGTGTCACGGTCGCTTCCAAGGACACCAGCAAGGCCGCCTTGACCGCCGAATGCCGCTCCCTGGCCAAGCGCATCCAGGCGACGCCGACGGTCACGGCCGCCCAGAAGCTGGAGCTGGGGCTTCCGCTGCACGATCCGGTCCCCACGCCGGTGTCACCGCCGAACACCAAGCCGTCGATCGCCCTGCGCGGGATCGACCGGCAGAGCCACCTGCTGCTGATCAGCGATGAGACCACGCCCAGCAAGCGCGCACGTCCCGTGGGCGCGATCGGGTGCGAGATCTACGCCACCACCGAGGCGACGCCCCCGGCCGACCTGCGGCACTGGGAGTACATGGGCCTGGCCTCCAAGAGCGATTTCACGGTGAACTACGAGGCGACGGACGCCAACAAGCAGGCGACCATCGTGGGACGCTGGATCAACCGCAAGGGCGAGGCGGGACCGGTGAGCAATCCGATCACCGGGACCATCGCGGCGTAACCCCCCGGGCCACCGCCCCCCCCACCCCCCTTTCTACCTTCTGCCTACTCCTTTCGCATGCGAAGCGCCGGCAGGTGTTGCCGGCCGGCGCTTCGCTTGTAGGGGTTGGGTTGGGCGCCAGAGCAAGTCCGATTGGCAGGTGAAGCATGATACTCAAACAGCGCAGGCGGAATCGTAAGGACCGCAGCTCGTTGCGTCTTCTGGACCCGGGGCGTTTCCTGCCGCCGCCGCCGCCGAGTATCACGGTGGTGAGCGTGACGGCGACGGGACAGTACCTGGCGGTGTGGGAGTTCTCCGCGCCGGTGACGCTCGGGGCCGCGAACGTGCCGGAACTGGAGATCGATGCGGGAGGGCAGGGTTTGACCGAAGCGGATTCGGTGGTGCAGGTTGGTCCCACGGTGCTTCGTGCGGACTACAGCACGACCACGGGGGTATTTGCCGGGGATGCCTGGCAGATCACGGCGCAACCGGGAGCGATCGCCGAGCAACTGGCTGTGCCGCTCTCGGGAAGCGTGAGCTAACCAAAAGCTGACGGAGCGGCGTCATGCCTGGCCGGCCGGAAGACCGAGCAGGTGTGGGCACGGGCAAGACGGGGGCGCGCGGGGTGGAATGCGGGCGGTCGGGGACTGTCGGGGGGAACGGAGGAGATGGGATTCGAACCCATGAGACCCTTGCGGGCCTACCGGTTTTCAAGACCGGCGCATTCGACCGCTCTGCCACTCCTCCGGTGTGCGGGAGTTTAGCTCTGCGGCCCAAGGCGGTCAAAAAGCGGGCCGAGCCGCCGGGTTGACGCGGGTTAACCCGTTGCAAATCCACGCGGGGGCGGGGATGTTGGATGAGTCGCAATGGCTCCGGCCGGATGTCGCATGAGCGCAGAACTGATTGAAGTGGAAGAACTGACCGCGGTCGTCGAGCAGGTGCTGGTGCGCAGCCGGTCGTCGATCTGCACACGCACCTGTATCCACCGAGCTTTGGCACGCCCGTGGCGAATTCCAGCGGGCGCGTAGATCCCAACGGCCTGATGCTCTGGGGGATCGACGAGTTGATCACCTACCACTACCTGATCGCAGAAGTCTTCCGGGTGGTGCCGGCGAGTGAGCTGCCCTACGAGCAGTTCTGGCGGATGACGAAGCGCCAGCAGGCGGACCATATCTGGAAGCACCTTTTCATCGAATCCACGCCCCTTTCCGAGGCGTGCCGCGGCGTGCTGACCACGATGCAGAAGCTCGGCTTCGATCCCGCTGAAAGATCGCTGGACAAGATTCGCGCTGATGGCGCAAGACGGGATCCCAGCGACTACATCGATCGCATCATGCGGATCGCCAACGTCGAAAAGATCGTCATGACCAATGCAGTCTTCGACGACAACGAGCGGCATCGCTGGCTGTCTGGAGCGGACGTCGGCGGCGACTCGCGCTTCGGCGCGGTGCTGCGGATTGATCCGCTCCTCCGCGATTATCCGGCCGCAGCCCGGGAGATGAACGAGTGGGGCTACACGATGCGGCAGGAGATCGACGACCACACGATCCAGGAGGGCCGGCGATTTATCAACGAGTGGGTCCTGCAGATGAACGCCATGTACATGGCGGTAAGCCTGCCGCCGAGTTTCCACTATCCGGCCGATCCCGAGCTGCCGGTCGCGCGGGATGGGCAGACGATGATTGAGAAGGTTGTGCTGCCGGTCTGTGCGGAGCATGGGCTGCCGTTTGCGATGATGATTGGGACGCGCCGGCAGGTGAATCCGGCGCTGCGGGATGCCGGGGACACCGTCGGGCAGGCGGACGTGCAGTCGGTGGTCAATCTCTGCCGGCGATTTCCGGAGAACAAGTTCCTGGTGACGATGCTCGCGCGGGAGAACCAGCACGAGCTGTGCGTGGCGGCCAGGAAGTTCGGTAACCTGCTGATCTTCGGCTGCTGGTGGTTTGTGAATAATCCGAGCCTGATTGAAGAAATCACGCGGATGCGCGTGGAGTTGCTGGGGACCAGCTTTGTTCCGCAGCATTCCGATGCGCGCGTTCTCGATCAACTGGTTTATAAGTGGGACCACAGCCGGCGGGTCATCGCAAACGTGCTTGTCGAGAAGTACCGTGACCTGATCGCGACGGGCTGGAGACTCTCGCGGAGTGAGATCGAGCGGGACGCGAGGCTGTTTTTCAAGGACAACTTTCTTTCGTTTCTCAGGCGCTAACGGATTGGAGTCATGTACAAAGGACTGGATATTGCCGGGAAGAGTGTGCTGGTGACGGGGGGAACTTCGGGAATCGGGCGAGCGCTGGCGCTCGGTTTAGCCGAGGCGGGTGCGAAGGTGGTCGCGGGATCGACCAATCCCGACAAAGTGGCGGCGATCAGGAAGGAGCTGGGCGCCGGGCATGCGGCTACACAGCTTGATGTTGCCAGCGAGCAGAGCGTCAGGAATGCGGTCGCGCTGGCGGTCAAACGATTCGGGAGGCTGGATGCGGTGGTCAACGCGGCCGGTATCATCGCCCGCAAGCCCTCTTTGGAAGTAAGCACGGAAGAGTTCGAGAGGATTGTAAAAGTCAATCTCATGGGATCGTTCATCGTCGCCCGTGAGGCGGCGGCGGCGATGAAGGATCAAGCGCCGGATACCGGCGGAGAGCGGGGCAATATTCTCTTTATCGCCTCGCTCAACAGCTTCATTTCATTAAGCGAAGTGCTGGCGTACGCCTGCTCCAAATCGGGTGTGCTGGGACTGGTGCACGGGCTTGCCAACGAGTGGGCGGGAATTGGAATTCGCGTGAACGCGATCGCGCCGGGCGTCTTTCCGACGGATTTGAATCGCTCCCTGATCGAGGACACGCCGCGGGGCGAATGGCTCAAAGGGCATACCCCGATGGGGCGATTTGGTCGGGCCGAGGAACTGGTCGGCGCCGCAATCTACCTTATCAGCCCTTCGTCGAGCTTCACGACCGGACAGACGATCGCGGTGGATGGCGGGTTTCTGGCCAGGGGTGTGTGAATCCTGACATGGGATGGTGATGCCTGCGGTGACAACGCAGGGTCTGGACCCGAGTTTCGGTTTCGGTGATCGTCTCGGCGTTGCGACGCCGGGGCACGTGGCGGCGCTGCGAGCCAGCGGCCGGGGCATCAGGCCGATCTTCGCGCAGCAGTCGATCCGCGAGATGATGCGGACAGGGCGCACCCCTGAGCAGGTGATCGGCGACGCGTTCGCGGGCGCAGCGGCCGCGGGATACAACGGGCCCATGGGGGCGGACGCGGATCATCTGAAGACGCCCGCCGACGTCGATCGAACGGCAAAGGCGGGCTTTCGCTTTTTTACGATCGATCCGTCGGAGCACGCCGATGGCCAGGCGGATCGGTGTAACGAACTCGCGCTCAAGCAGAAGTTCACAAATGTGCGCGAGCATGCGGGCTGGATTCAGCAGTATCGCGGAACAAACGTGAAGCTGCCCACGGGAACGACGGTCGCGTTTGATGAACAAGTTCTCATGCGGGCCGCGGTGAAGTATGGCCGCGCCATCCGACCATGCGATCGCAATGGGGCACCACGTCAATTCTGTAATGACCGCGATCGGTGATCCGTATGAGATCGAACTAAGCATCGACGAGACGCCCGAGCCGACGACGCTGGCCGAGCATTACGTCATTGCCGACCAGACGCTGCGGAGAGGTATGAAGCTGATCAGTCTCGCTCCTCGATTCATCGGGGAATTCGAAAAGGGCGTGGACTACAAGGGTGATCTGGCAGCGCTGGAGCGATCGCTCGCCGATCACGCGGCGGTCGCCCGCGAGCTGGGGCCATACAAGCTCTCCCTGCATAGCGGATCCGACAAGCTCTCGATTTACCGCCTCTTTGCGCAGGTGACAAAGGGGCTCTGGCATGTGAAGACGGCCGGCACCAGCTATCTCGAGGCATTGCGCGTGGTCTGCCGCCATGATGTTGAGCTGTTTCGGAGGATCGTCGCATTTGCGCGGCAGCACTACGAAGCCGACCGCGCGACCTATCACGTCTCGGCGACGTTGGCCACAGTTCCCCCTGCTTCGGATCTGCGCGATGCGAGGGAATTGGAAAGGACCTATCTCGGCCTGTGGTCGGACGTGCCGCCGGGCAAGGGGCTTTCTGATCCAGGCCGGCAGATCCTGCATACCACATTTGGCTCTGTGCTGACCGATCGCGTCCTCAAGCCGGCGCTCATGCAGATTCTCACAGAACACCCCGATACCTGCCGGAAGGTCTTGCAGGATCACTTTTCGCGGCACTTGACGGCATTGAACCCGTGAGCGCTGGCGATGGAGTTGCAATCCGCTTGTGCCTGCATAGAGTCACGCGCCATGGCTGAAGCGCTGCTTTCGACGGATCTGCCCCTTCCTGTGCGGAGGGGCAAAGTGCGCGATGTTTATGATCTCGGTGACAGATTGTTGATTGTCGCCACAGACCGGATCAGCGCATTTGATGTGGTGATGCCAAACGGCATTCCGGAAAAGGGGAAAATTCTCACTGGCTTGAGTCTGTTCTGGTTCGCGAAATTCGCCGACGATTTCCCCAACCACCTGATCAGTTCCGAGCCGTGGCAGGAGGTGGCAGATTTCGCGCGATTTCAGGAGCAGCTGAATGGCCGGTCGATGCTTGTCAGGAAGGCCGAGGTGGTTCCGATCGAATGCGTCGCCCGCGGCTATCTCGCCGGCAGCGGCTGGAAGGAATACCAGAAGACGCAGATGGTCTGCGGCCTGAGGCTGCCGCCGGGACTTCGGCAGTGCGGCAAGCTGCCCGAGCCGATCTTCACGCCTGCGACGAAGGAGGCGAGCGGCCATGACATCAACGTCTCGTTGGACGAGGTCGTCAGGCGCGTCGGTCAGCAACCTGCGCGGCCGAATTAAAGCACCAGACGCTGGAGCTCTACACGCGGGCGGCTGGGTATGCGCCGTCGCGGGGCATTATTATCGCCGATACGAAGTTTGAGTTCGGGCTGGCAGGCGATTCACTGATCCTGATTGACGAAGTCCTGACACCGGATTCCTCGCGCTTCTGGCCCGCCGACGGATATGAGCCGGGCCACGATCAGCCGAGTTTTGACAAGCAGTTTGTGCGCAACTGGCTTGAAAGCCAGCCCTGGGACAAGACTCCCCCGGCACCCACGCTTCCCGACGACGTGGTGGCCGGGACGCGGAAGCGATATCTCGAAGCGCATGAGAAGCTGACGGGGAAGGTGTTTTGCTGATTCCGATTGGCCGCATTATTCACGGATGAGACTCAGCCGTCGCACGGTCATCTCTCGGATACTCCAGCGACGCAATCGCCGCCTGATATGGGCTGCGGGCAAGCTGTGCTCTGAATTCACTCACGAACGTTTCCTTGCCAGCTCGGCTTGGCGGCCATGCCTGATCGAGGAACTGATAGGCCTCCTTCGCGTGTCCGGAATAGATCAGGTCGAGCATAGTTGCCCAGAGATCCGCAGCGTACCCCAGATCCGTTTCGCCAGAGAGCATCTGTCGAATTCTCTTTGCCTTGGCATTGAGATTTGCGACGGGCGGCAGAGGACCGCGCATGATACGGATTCAGATTAATTCTCGCGCACAAGCACTTGCGCGATCGTCGGTGGCGTGAGATGTTGCCTGCTCCAGCAAAGGAGTGTGCCGATGAATCTGACGGAACGGGCCGCGGGGGACATCGACGAGCTTGCGCGGCGAGCGGGTGAAGAACGGGACGCGCTGCGACGCGATCGCTGGCGTGCGGTCCTGTTGGCCTTGAGTGGCAAAGAGGCGGCGCAGATCGCACAGGCCTTGGGGCGGGCCAGACGCAGCGTGCAGGACTGGGCCTACGCCTATCGCGACGGCGGGATCGATGCGATTCAGCCGCGTCCCCGGCCCGGGCGTCCACCGAAGCTGCCGCGGGATCGCGAAGCACAGTTGCGTGAGCGACTGGACGCCGGTCCGCGTCCGCAAGACGGCGTGTGCACGCTGCGTGGCAAGGACGTGGTGCGGATCCTGGAGCAGGAGTTCGGCGACAAGTACAGCCTGGGCGGCGCGTACGACCTGCTGGCGCGGCTGGGATATTCCTGCCTCAGCCCACGCCCGCTGCACGAGAAGGCCGATCCACAGGCGATCGCCGACTTCCAGGCCCGCGCCCCCTTTTTGTCGACGCGGCGAAAGAGGCGATCGCGCCGCACGGCGGCAAGGTCCGTGTCTGGTTCATGGACGAGGCACGCTTCGGCCAGCAGGGGACGATCACCAACGTCTGGGCCCGCACCGGCTCGCGTCCCCGTGCGGTGCGGCAGAGCGCGCTACGACTGGGTCTACCTCTACACCGCTGTCGAGCCGGCGACGGGTGAATCGGCCGCATTGGTCGCGCCCAACGTCAACACCGGCACGATGAATGCGTTCCTGAAGATCCTCGACCGCGAACGCAAAGCGGATGAGCACTTCGTATTGATCATGGACCAGGCGGGCTGGCACAAGAGCCGCACGCTCAAGCTCCCGGAGGGGATCACGGTGCTGCTCTTGCCGCCGTATTCGCCGGAGCTGAACCCGGTGGAGAATCTCTGGCACTACCTGCGCAGCCATTACCTGAGCAACAGAAGCTATGAGGATTACGACGCGTTGCTGGCCGCCGGCACGGACGCGTATCGCAAACTGACGCCGGAGGTGATCAAGTCAGTCTGTCGCTGCCCTTATCTCAAGCGCGCGGAGTAATCTTGAAGCGTATGAGACGTGAATTTGCAACATATCGCACCCGTTCCAGGACAGGACTACCCGCGGCGCAGGGAGAAGCAGCATAACAGGTTTTCCAGTACGCAAACGTCCAATCATTGAGCGTGATATCGATTCTGCCGTCATGATCGAGGTCTCGGAACAGCGGTTCGCTCGTGTCTCCCGCATCGATGGTGTCTAGCAAGCGAGCGTGCTGAGGACCCAGTTCGACGATATAGAACTCGAAGCTGCCGCGCATGCCGCCCGACCATTGGACGAGAACAACATCAGCAATTCCATCGCCGGTCAGGTCCTGAGCGGAAGGCGATCCCGAATCCAACAGGTCCGTATCAAGGGAGCACCGCCATCCGTTTCTTATTTCCAGTTCGGTCTTGCTCCCTTGCTGAATCCGCACGATCTCATTCTCAAACCGGGCACCGTTAAAGCCGTAACGACGGTCCTGCAGAATCTTGACCGTGAACTTGCCGAATGACCTCGAGGCCACGACTTGGGTTGGGAACATCGAGTACAGCGGCTCAATGCGAAGGTAATATCCCCATCCCTGTTGCCGGATCCGTCGCTGCATGGCAAAGACCGGAAGTGCAAACGCGACAACGATTCCGCAAAGCGCGATTCGCCAGTGCCGGCGCGTGTGCCAGGCGTCGCGCGGGTCTTGCAGCGTGTGGCCACATTCCGGGCAGGTGGTTGTCGGCAATCCGGTACGATCGTACCAGCAGTTCGGACATCGTGGGTGTCCACGGCTGCGGTCGCAGAACAGCCCCCGCCAAATCAGCGCGCAGCCGCACGCGAGCAATAGAACTGAGACAATCCAGCCCGTCCAGGGCGCCATCCATGGCAACAAATCGGACATTGCAGCTACTTTAGGTCATGACCCCGGCGCTTTCTGAATTGCCCCAGTAAGCTTGGGATCATCCGGCTTAACCTGGCTGATGAAGTGCTCGATGATCTTCCCGTCCTTGCCGATGAGGAACTTGTTGAAGTTCCACGTCACAGGGCCGGTGGCGTCGGTCAGCAGCTTGTAGAGCGGGTGCTGGTCCGGGCCTTTGACGCTGATCTTAGCCATTATCGGAAAGGTCACATCGTACTTACTCGTGCAGAACTGCTTGATCTGCTGGTTCGTGCCGGGCTCCTGATGTTTGAAGTTGTTGGCGGGGAAACCGAGGATCACAAAGCCCTGGTCTTTGTACTTGTTGTAGAGGGCTTCGAGACCTTTGTACTGGGGCGTGAACCCGCACTTGCTGGCGACGTTGACGATCAGCACGACGTGGCCCTTGTACTGATCCAGATGAACGGTCTTGCCGTCGATGTCCTTGACGGTGAAATCGAGCGGGCTGGCGGGCTCGGTCGAGGGCGCAACATTCGCGCAGGACCTGAAGCGCTGAGCCAAGGCAAATCACTAACGCCGGGAGAAGGAGGTGTTTCATGGGCGGCTATTTCAATGCGCCGAAGGCGGCGAAGCAACTGTTTTTGTGCAGGACTTCAATTTGGCGAAATCCCATGGACCGGAGCAGGTCGAGCTGCCAGGTCAGCGGCCGGGGTGTGTCTTCCTCTTCGATATAAGCAAAGACATGATCCCGATATTGCTCGCCCCTGAGCTGCGTCAGGTACTCGCCAAAACGCTGCCACATCACGTCCTGTACCGCGGGCATGGCGTGGTTGGTCAAGTCGGAAACCCAGAACGAACCGCCGTCGGCAAGCACCGGTAGATCTTACTGAAGACCGCGCGCCATTCTTCATCGTCGCGGAGATGATGCAGCACCGCAGCGGCGACGATGACGTCGAAGCGACCTTCGCCCAGATCGAGCCCGCGAATGTCCCCTTGAAGCGGTTCTACATTCGCGGCTGTGGCCTTGCTGATCCGCCAACGGCGCGGTCCAGCATGGGACGGCTCAGGTCAATCAGCGTAATCTGCGAAACCGCCGGAAGGTTCTGGAGAAGCTTGAGCGTGTAATTGCCTGCACCGCAGCCGATGTCGAGAATGCTGCGGGCCCCCAGGTTTGTGGCAGCGGCGGCCGCGGCGATGAGTTCCAAGACGAGCGGCACGTCAATCGTCGCCGATTGGCCGGTTTCGAGATTGCTAAATCGTAGCTAATCCACCGGCTTTGCCGGTGAGAATTCATGAGGCTCTGCCGTTCCGGCGTCGTCAGGGATAGACGGTCCTCCTTGAGGAAGGCCCCGAAGGGCGAAAGGAGAACCGTCATGAAAGATTGGCAAAGCCAAGCCCACGTGAAGTGGGAGTGCAAGTACCATGTTGTGATCCTGCCAAAATACCGCAGGAAGGAGTTGTACGGAAGGACGCGTCGTGCGATCGGCAAGATTCTTCGGGAACTGTGCCGGCAAAAGGACGTGGAACTGGTGGAAGGCAAAGCGATGCCGGACCACATTCACATGCTGCTCAGTGTTCCCCCCAAGTACAGCATCGCGATGACGATGGGGTACTTGAAGGGCAAAAGCGCGATCCGCATCCACCGGGAGGTGCTGCGGACGAAGGGGACGCTGTTCGGCCGAGAGTTCTGGGCACGCGGCTACTGCGTAAGCACAGTGGGTCTGAACGAAGAGCAGATCCGCCAGTACATTCGCGACCAGGAGAAATTGCAGAAGGACTTGGACCAAGGTGAACTGGAGTTTGCTTGATTCGTAGGCCCCTTTCAGGGGCCTTCCTCATTCCACCGGCTCTGCCGGTGGTGGCTGAATCGCTCGACATCCCCGTCGAAGCGCCGCCGGATCTGATCGGGTGTGGATTTCATCAGAGGCAATGATAGGCCAGTGGAGACTCAACGTGGATCCGACAAACGGAACGTGTCGTGCGGCGCACTGCGAACCAGCAGACCTTTATCGGCCTCTGCCTGGATAGCCCCATCTTGCTTAACCGGCAGTTGCTTCCGACCGATACAGTCGGCATGAGCGGTTCATCTTCCCAACCCCGTGCGCACGGCCTGGGCATAGACGCGATCGTCCTGAGGCATCCTTCCGCTGCCACGAACGACCTCTGGCATGTCGAAGTGCTTAAGGGACAGAACACCCGTGGCTGCTACGATACGCTGAACGCATCCTTGCGCCGAGCATCAGCAGGTGGCGGAGAATTATGCCCGCCGCATGATGCGCATCCTGCAAACCGATTGCCTGAAGCGCGTGGCCTGAGGGCTCACTTCTCTTCGCGCGCTCCTTGCGGGCTACCGGCCGGCATCCCTCGCGCATATCATTCTTCAGCAACTTGTACCGGTGGTGTGATCCGTCATATCCCCCCGCACGCTCGACGGCCACTGCCCGGAGAGAGGAGTCGCATGAGCGCACAGAACCCGCTGCAGGTGTTCCAGTGGACTCGTCATCCCAAAACAGCGCATTTTGTCGATTCCCTTGTCCGAGATTTTCTAAACCGGTGTGCAGCCGCCACTACGCTTTCGCAGCGCATGCATGATGAAACCGGGACGCGCTTCTCCGACTGGGTCGCTCACATCGCCCTCAATCGCCGCGACAATCGGCTCGATCAGATTAAGGACGTTGGCTATGTGGCCGAGCGTGACCTCAAATCGATGGCTGTCTTGAACCATCCGGGCGGCGTCTTTCCCACCATCATCGCGTGGGACGGGAACTTCGAACTGGCGATTAAGGTCGAATCCGTCGCGGATTTCCTCGCGGCCAATGATCTCGAACAGGTGATTCAAGGCAAGCCGCTGTCGCCGGTCCGCGCTGCCACGATCTGTAACTGCAGCGACAACGCGCTGTGCGTGGCCGAGCGCCACGGAACTCGCAGTCTTGAAGTGCCTGGAACCGCGCCGAAGAACGCCATTGAGCGCCTCGTTCACTCCGAGCGCTTCAGCATGCGCAAGGCGGCTTTCCCACCGATGAAGAGGGCTTTGCCCATGCCGATCGGCTGATCGATGCTGCCATTGCAGATCTCGGCGTGGATCTGACCTGCGATTTGTGGTTTGCCGCCGAGCGACAATACTGGCAGAAGCGCAACCATGCCGCCCGGGTGCAGTCCGCCCGGCAGCAGAAGCTGGGCCTCGGCTGGGCCAATCACGACCATCACACCTACCGGAGTTCCCGCCGGAATTTCGTGCGCTTGATCGCAATCTGGGAGAAGCTCGGTTTCCATTGCCGGGAGCGCTTCTACGCCGGCCGGGAGGCGGGATGGGGCGCGCAGGTGATGGAGCAACCGATCACCGGGATTACGGCGTTTAATGACGTCGATCTTTCGCCGGATGAGTTGGCGGGGGATTTCGCCCATCGGCCGCTCCCGCAGCGCGACAGCCTAGGAACCGTCGGGCTATGGTGTGGCTTGCATGGCGAGAGCTTCCTTCAAGCCGGCATGCACCATCTCGAAGCCCAGTTCGACTTCGATGCCCTGACAAAGCAGCTTGCCCGGGAGGAAGGCGTCAAGACGATGAAGCCGTTCACCAATTTCCCGTACCTGAGGCAGGCGTTCACCGAAGGTGAGCGCTGGCCCGTCGCACCGGAGCGCATTCAGCGGCTTCTGCTGGCCACGCTGATCACACCGCAGCAGGCAGCCCGGTTCCGGGAGCACGGCGCCATCGGATCGCATCTTGAGAACCTGGAGCGCAACGATGGGTTCAAAGGCTTCAATCAGACAGGCGTAAGCCAGATTATCGCCGCCACGGATCCTCGCAAGCACATTACCGTCGGCGCCTGATTCGCGCCGCAGTCACTTCAGGTCGTAAAGAGAATTGTCCGCCGAAAGAAATCCAGTCCCCGGGGCGACCTTCGATTGCTGGCCGGGCACCGTGTTGGTGAAGCGCGTTCCAAGGCTCTCGGCATGCCCGTCGCAGAAAGCGACGTTGGTCTTGCCGTGATGGCGGAAACCTTGCGTGCCAGCGTAGCGCCACGTTCCGGATCCGTCCGGCCCCAGCAATGGCGCCCGCATGTATTTATCCGCACCCATTGCCCATTGACCATCGCCAAACAGTGCGGTGCGCGACGGCTCCCGCACCTGACACGCCTTTGCCGGCGGGCGAATCGTGCTTCCGACCTGCTCCCCTCCGATATAGCTCGTGTTGTAGTTGTAGCCGGTGTAGGGATCGTTGATCGTATTCGACTTGCCCTCGAAGCTGGGGCACTGCTGGACGCGCATGTTCGTTTGCCCCATCCAGAGCAAGCCCGGCACGACCGTCTTCCATCCATCAAAGGTCGAGAAGTCCCAGTTCTCGATATGCTTTGAGTTGTAGATGCAGTATGCGAGCGGATAGTAGCCGTCATTGAGCGCAACGTAGTTCTGCGCCGCCACGGCGAGTTGCCGCAGGTTGGACAAACACTGGACAGTCTTCGCCTGCTGCCGCGCGGCCGAGAGGGCCGGCATCAGCATCCCGATCAACAGGGAAATCAATCCCATCACCACCAGCAACTCGACGAGTGTGAATCCTCTGCCTTGCCGTGACATGATCTGAACCTCCTCGCCAGTGAGGAAGAGCAAAAGGCGGCGCCCGAAGACGCCGCCCTGCAACCGATCGCTCTAACGACGACGCCGCCTTCGCAGCAGTTCGGCTGCAAATACCAGAAGCGAGCTCACTGCTGCCGGCTCGGGCACGGCCAGCGCAAGCGCCCCCGGCGTTTGTGCCCCAAGTCCCAGGTTTGCGTCGATTGCAGCGTAATCGTCGCCGGTGATCCGGCCGTCGAAATTCGTATCACCCATGAGGATCGCGGTGCCTGGGTCGAGATTGGTCTGACCCAGGTTCGCGTCGATGGCGCCATAATCGTCGCCGGTGACCTGGCCGTCTAAATTGGTGTCTCCAAAATACGTGTAGGTTCCGACGACAGCATTGGGCTCGATCGTCTGCCCCGAGCCCGGCGGCCATTCCGCGGCACCGACCGACGCGTTGTCAAAGAGCATCAGTAGCCGTGTGCCGCCCGTGTTCTGCCCGATCGTCGAGATGATGCCCGTCTTGCTCGGATCCGGCGAATCCGAATAGCCTTGAAGGACCATCTGCCACAGTGAACTGAAAGGCGATGTGCCGGTGTAATTAACGACAAGATCATGATCGTTCAGATCGAGCTTTCCGCCCGCATCGATCTGCAGCCCATTGGTGTAGAGGTTTCTCGATCCACCGGCCGGCGCGACAACTGCTCCGGTTCCCGCGATATGCATGCCGGCCAAATGCTGCTCGGAATCCAGTTGCACGGTGGCTTCCGTGACGATCGACAGGCCGCCGGCATCGGTCTGAAAGTCCGTCATGCCGCCGATCGCGTCCAGCACCGATCCGGCGTTATGAATTTGCTGCCCCGCGACAACAAGTGTTCCGTTGCCGCTTTTGGTCGTGGTGCCGGTGCCGGTGATGAACCGCCCATTGAGCGTCAACGTGCCGGCTTGCACATCAAACGTTCCTGTGTCGCTGTACACCGGTACGAGGAAGCTGCTGCCTCCAGCCGCCGTCGTCCGCAGCGTTCCGTGATTGATGAATGAAGATGCGGGATTGGGCGAACTGCCCATGATCGCCATTGCGTCGGTCACGGTCACCGTGCCGTTGTTGGTCACGATCGTTCCGGTTGGAGACTCGACAATCGGGGCACTATCAGAAACGCCAAGAGTCCCCGTAACGACCTGATTGCCTGTGTTTCCGACGACCGCATCGACGATCATTGGATATGCTGCATCACCCGCAACATTGAATCGCACGTAGTTGATCCCCGGCAGTTGCGTCGCATTAAGATTGCTCCAGTCGCCCCCGGCCGAGGTGTTGAGCGTCGCAAGCATCTGCGTCCAGTTCTCCACATCGAAGCTGGAGAGCGGCTGCTCAAAAGGCTTGCTCCAATCCGCTTCCACAGCGCCCGCATCCGGTGAATCCTGATACCCGGGCGTGCTGATGCCCTGGGAGTAGTAGTTCGTCGGGATCGTGAACGACTGCGTTCCGAGATTCACCCAATTTGTCCCGTCAAAGCTGACTTGCACGTCTGCAATGCGCGGATTGGTGTATGGCGTAGCTTGTGCGCCCGCATTTCCGTTGGGCCAATCGTTGTCGATGATTCCAACGGCGGCATGGATGCCCATTGAATAGCCAACCGCACCAGTGGTTTCGGCTAATTTCAACGTAAGGGTTCCACCAGCCCCGATACCGGCAATGTCACTGCTGGAGTACGCGCCGTTGAACGGTGTCAGGATGCCAAAACCCGTGTCGGCATTCGGCTTGCCCAGCGCCGCCGTGGGGTCCTGATACGAATTATTCGTGCCGGCAGAATAAGTGATGACATCGCTTGCGAAGAACGCCTGGCCCGAGGCGCGAACACCTGAGGCAATGAGAATCGCCGCGCCGAAAATCGCGCGGCTCCGAGAGAACCGTGGCATGAAGCTGCTCCTGCGCCAACTCGCGTGGCGCCAAAACGAAAACCCTCGTCCTGACGATCCCGATCAGTCGGGAAGGCAAGGCCGAGGGCAGGCAGCTTCACAGATTTCTGCCCGGGAAATACATCCGAGCATTTATGTGAGGGTGCTGAGCCCGGCCGTCCCAACCGCGAGGACGATTCGGAAACATCGATCGCACCCTTGCGATCGACGCAACACCCTTCGAGCCGGTCTTCTGACTTAGGACGGTCGGATCTCGATTGGAAAATCGCAAATCATCGAGCAGGCCTTCCCATTCCACGTTAGTGGAAAAGTGGCCTCGCTCACGACCAAAACGTCCATCACAGCGGCGCGTCCGTGGCGGAATTTCACCGCCTTCCCAACTTCGTCACATCCGGCGACGAGTGGCTTAAGCAGCCGCTCAAAGGTCCCCAAACCGTATCACGAAAATCGAGAATTACAATCACCGAGCCGTGGCCTCGAAATTCCAATGCCGCGGAATGGCGTAACCCGCATCGGGTCCGGGATTTGCTAACTCACTGATATGGACGTACATCCGATCTTCGGATTGCGCCGCGACCTTCTTCCCCACCACCAGTGGCCGACCTGCGGTTGGTTCTACGCCAACCCGCGCTGGTATTACCATCGCCTCGGCATATCTATTCGCGCTCAGGCCAATCGAACGTTCTATGCATTGGTCGACCCTGAACTGCGGCAGGTCTGCCACATGCTCCACGACGCTGGGCTGGCGACCACGCCTTCCTGTCAGGGACACTTCTATGAACGCAGCCGATTTCGAGAGATTTGGAAAACCCTCAAACTTGAGCAGGCACTGATTCGAGCCGACGGTTTGCATGTCAAGGACTCCCAGAACGAACGGGAGTTTCTTTTTCGTGACCCCGGCTTTCGACTCCCGTGGAACAATTTCACCGACTTCCACACGCAGGCTGGCGAGCAGCAGGGAACTGGCTATCTCGGAATAGTCCTGCACCGGGATCATCGCGGGCTTTTGGAGCGATTTCGCGCGCCATATCGCACTCCGGCAACGCACGTCGTTGAAGACCCCAAACTCGGCCGCATGTTTGGGGGCGCGTTATTTCACATATTCGTCCGCGCAGATGGGCCCGCCGATCGTTCCGAAGAATGGCGCAAGCTCACCGCGTGGGTGCATGAACTGCTTAATTCCTCGCCTTTGAATTTCCAGTCCAACGCTCAGCGAGTCAGGTGTGGTAGTCGGCGTTAATCGTCACGTATTCCTCGGACAGGTCGCACGTCCAGCAGGTTGCCCGACCCTTCCCGGAGCTACATTCAAGATCGATTACCACCTCCTCCGCATCCAGGGCCTGGCTCACTGCGGATGCATCGAAGGGCACCGGCTGCCCCACGGAGAAGACTCGGGCGCACTTGAAGAGTCAGCCTGCACCGGTCCGGATCGAACGGAACTCCAGCAAAGCCCGCCGCAGAAACAATTCGCCCCCAGTTGGGATCATTGCCATGGATGGCGGCCTTGACCAGGGGCGAGTTGGCAATGGCACGGGCCATCGTGCGGGCGTCACGATCCGTCTTCGTTCCTCTTACCTTGACCACCACCACCTTCGTCGCCCCCTCACCATCGGCCGCAATCTGACAGGCAAGCGACTGACAGACCTCCGTCAGCGCATGCAAAAACTTCTTCACATCCGCTGGGCTGGAAACCCGCGCTCTGGAAGCTCCCGAGGCCAATATGGCCGCCGTGTCATTGGTGGACGCGTGGTCGTCGACCGTTACGGCATTGAAACTCACGTCGACCGCCTGCTTAAGCAGTTTCCGCAATCGCGCGGCAGAAACCGCGGCGTCGGTGGTCAGATACGCAAGCATCGTCGCGTGCGGCAGGCCAAGTCTCGGACCGATCATTCCCGAGCCCTTGCAGACTCCAGCAAGGGTTACACGATCTCGGCCGATTTTGAATTCCGTCGCAGCGGTCTTCCGAACCGTGTCGGTGGTAAGAATTGCATCGGCAAACAGATTCGCATGCTCCAGCGAAGCGCCCAGATACTGGCCTGCTTCAATGATGCCGCGCTCCAGCTTTTCCATCCGTAGCATTTGCCCGATGATCCCGGTCGAGGATGGAAGCACTTCCTGTGGCTTGCACCCCGCGATCCGCGCCGCCAGTTCGCACATCCGCTCGGCGTCCCGCAAACCCCTCTTCCCGGTGCAGGCGTTGGCATTCCCGGAATTAATGATGATGCTCCGGAGCGTTCCGGCGCGGACGTGTTTTGCGCCACTGTCACAGGCGCCGCCACGACCTTGTTGGTGGTAAATACGGCGGCGAGCTGTCGCAGGGGCTTCGCAGATCAGAAGCGCCACGTCGGGCATCTGGGTCGATTTGAGGCCGGCATGCACCGCCGACGCCCGAAAGCCCGTGGGAGAAAGAAGATGAAGTTCAGGCATGGGGCGGGAGTATCACCGGAGCAATCTAAAACGCAATCCGGAATCTCTGGTATGCCCGCAAGCCCGCGCAACACCGATATCTTCATTCTGCTGTAGCCCCACCGCGGCATCGAATCCGCCTCGCCGCACCAATTGGCGTCACCAATGGCTTACGCCCGTCTCATCTCGGACGACGCCTGATTGCGACCGGCGGACCGGCTCTTCTTGTTCCAGTAGCTGTCTCGTTTCTTTTTGACCTCCTCGGAAACCGGATTTGCCCGGATCCACTGCGCTGTCTCGTGCAGCATCCGGAAGAACGCCGGGAAATCCTCCGAGTAGACAAACAGCCGGATCTTGCGGACCTCGCCGGAGCCCTCCACCCGCTTACCCTCCGTCAGGACGAGATAGTGGTTTCCGTTGCTCGCCTGCTTGATTTGCGAGGCATACGTCCGTGGCCCGAGGGATTTGAAGAACTTTTGAAAGAGAATTGGATGATCGGCCGGAGCCTTCTTCGCCGGAGCTTTGGTGGTAGATGGCATTGCCTTCTCCTGTTGGTCGGGGCGCGGACCCAGCGCCACGCGAACCACTGACGGTTAACGCACATGACAACAACCCAAACGGCTTAATAACAAACGACAGTGAAGCGGCGGAATTAGCGGTGATAGCTTCGCAGAACGCCGATGACCACGCCCTGAATCTTGCAGCGATTGGCCTCGACGATCCGTGGCTGCATTGACGGATTCCGCGGCTGAAGGCGAATCTTGCTGCCCTCCTTGTAGAAACGCTTGAGCGTGGCTTCGCCGCTATCGAGCAGGGCAACCACCTGCTCGCCATTGCGAGCGCTCTCCCGGCGCTCGATAACCACAAAATCACCATCACATAGATGATCGTCGATCATGCTGTCGCCGCGTACCTTCAGCACATATACGCCGCGCTTGGCCCGGAAGAGCTGCTCCAGGTCAAGCTCCTCGCGGTTTTCGATCGCCTCAATGGGTGATCCCGCCGCGATCGCACCCAGCAGCGGAAGCTTGGTGGGTCGATCCTCATCAGGCAGCTTCTCATCGGCCACGATTTCCAAAGAGCGAGCCTTGTGCTTGTCTCGGCGCAGGACGCGCTTTTTTTCCAGGGCCCCGACGTGCTCGAAAATGGTGACCTTGCTGGTTCCGAGCTGATCGGCCAGCTCTTGCATGGTCGGCGAATAGCCATGAAGATGACGATAGTTGCGAATCGCTACCAGAACGTCCAGTTGCCGCGGGGTCAGGTTCATGAGGCGCTCCATCTATAGGGCTGGTTGAGTAGTTTCCGGTCAGCAGCGGAGAAAGATTCTTCAGCAGTGCATCAACCTCCGCGGGTTCGAGCACCACCGGCGCGACCAGTTCCTTCGATGAACCTGTTGGAACCAGGCGCAGGATCGGATTCGATTTCCTCTTCAATTGCACCCGGTCCCCGGATCTCCTCGGCGCGCTTCCGGGCCGACGCCGCATCATCGCGCGTCTTACGGCGCGCTTTGAGGATGACCGGGATTCCGTTCCCATATCGACTCTCTTCCGCAGCCCAATACTTGCGTTTGGACCGTGTTTTAGGAACATTACCCTAACAATAGATTCGCGTCAAGTCAAATGAAAATTTTCTTTCCTTCTGGCCGGAATTTGCCCGGAAAAAGCCAGAGGCGCACCAGATTTCGGTGCGCTTCTGAATCATGAAAGCTGCGGCCGTTGTAAGCCGAATTCTGTCCCGCCGCAAACGCGACGGCGGCGACCATTTCTCTGGGATTCCGGTTGCCCGGAACCTCAAGCGACCTACCCGCGGATATGACGCGCCGGGCCAGCGCTCTCCGCTGTTTGGTCTTGCTGCCGGTGGGGTTTGCCGTGCCGTCGGTGTCGCCACCGATGCGGTGCGCTCTTACCGCACCATTTCACCCTTGCCGAGGGTTCAGGCCTCGAGATTCAATGCTCGTAACTGATTCCCGAAACCTGAACCCTTTAGGCGGTTTGCTTTCTGTTGCACTTTCCGTCGGATTGCTCCGCCTGGATGTTATCCAGCACCGTGCCCGGGCTCCGGCCGCCAGGCGGCAAGAGCCCGCAGTTCGGACTTTCCTCACTCGCAAAGTCGGGCAAGCAAGCTCACCCGTCCATTTTTGAGCGCGATCGCCTCGTGACCGCAACTTCAAGGATTATACGATGTTCCGATACAAATGGTTGCCTGGAGGGCACAATGGGTTGCGGAGTCGGTACTAATCGGGTGGGATAAGGGAACATGAGAGAGTCGAGCAGCGTTATCGAAGCAAGCCATACAGCGGATGACCGCAAGAGACAGCAAATCCCTGCCAACCCCTGAGCCCAGCGCCCCTGCTGCCGGTGAGCTCAAATCGGCTCCGCTTGGGCGGTCCTCAGACGAGGAACTCATGCGCCGCACCCAGAAAGGGGACAAGCAGGCGTTTTCACTCCTGTACGAACGCTACAGCTCGTCGGTGCTGTCCTACCTCTACCGCATGTTGGGGAGCGTTGAGGATGTCGAGTCGATCGGTCAGGAAGTCTTCCTCCGTGCCTTCCGTTTCGCGGCGACCTATCGGTATCCCGAGAAGTTCTCGACGTGGCTGTTTACCATCACCCGCAACCTCGCGATCAACAGCGCCCGCCGGCGGAAGCGCAGCCCCGTCCGGAGTGTCACGGAGCTGAACCTGGAGGGAGTCGAAATCTCCAGCGACCCCTACCAGGTGGCGACTCGGGCCACCGACCATCTGGAAACGCAGGAGGAGATTGCCCGCGTGCTCCACGCCCTTGAGGATCTTCCGCAGGACCAGAAGGAAGTCATCGTCCTGGGCGTTTTCCAGGACATGAGCTACGCTCAGATGGAAGAGATCACGCAGACCAAAGCCGTCACCCTGCGCTCCAGGATGTTTCACGGTCTGCGCAAGCTGGCGAAGATGATCGGCGGGGATGAGGTCGCGGAACTGAAGCAGCTCCCGCTCAAACATGCCTCCTCCAGAGACAAGGTGCACCACGAGCCATGACGCAGGCTGTTGATTTCGAGGCTGATCGGAAGCTGAGGCTGCTGACCGATGCGCCTGCGCCGGTCCGGGCACCCCCGAGTGGCGGGAGGCCATTGCAGAATTCCGCGGCATCGAGCCGGACGTGCGCGATGAGCATCAACTGCTGCTGCGCGTGCGCGAGCATCTGGCCAGCGGCCGCAGCTACCGGGAGATTCATGCCGGGCCGGTCTTTACGCGCAAGGTGCTGGATGGCATTGAGCAGAGCGCCATCTCGGAGCGCTCCAGCGCATCCAGCGCCGCATGGATTGCGGCGGCGGCGGCACTGGTCATCATCGGTGTCGTGGCGGTCATAACGTTCCTGCTCTGGCCGCGGGGAACGACCCTGGCGCCGCCGAGCCTGAACCGCACCAGCTTTACCGAGACCGCCGATTCGGTCATCTTCGAGGATTCCATCGGCGCCCAGTGGCAGACCTTCGGGAACCTGACCCTGATGGCGGATGGGGGCCTCAAGCCCATGGCCGCGGCAGCGGCCAACGAATTTCGCGGCGGCGGGTTGTACTGGGACCGTCAGATTCCCGCGGACAAGCCGGTTTCGTTTGAAGCCACGCTCAGCGTACCGCAAATGCCCCGCAGCGCCGCCGCCGGAATGTCGCACGGAGCTGTTCAACTGTTTGTAACCGATGACCCCGATTTCACGGGAAACAGCGCGGTAACGCCGCATGAACTGGTCTGGTCCCTGACGGGCCTGGAGGCCAATGTGGTCCTGCCCGATGGCAGCGTTGCGGGTCAGGCCTCTCATCTCCGGGATATTCCTCAGAACGTCGATGTGCGCGTGGCGATCAATCAGACCAACGTGGTGGTTGAGGTCAATCAGCAGCGGGTCTACAGCGGGCCGCACCACCTGGATCTGCACAAGAGACGGACTGTCGGCCTGAGGTTTGTGGTGGGCGAGAACGGCGCGAAGGACATTGCCATCGTGCAGTCGGCGCGGATCCTGGAAATGCCGCGGAAGCTGCGCGGCGGGGATATGGGACACTAAGATGGCGAATGCGGACACGGCGACAATGCCCGGCGATATCGAAGCGGCGAAGAAGCTCGCCGCCAGTTATTCGTGCGCTCCAGAGCGAGATCGGAAAGGTCATCGTCGGGCAGCAGCGCGTGATCGAAGAAGTGCTGATCGCCCTCTTTTGCCGCGGTCATTGCCTGGTCCAGGGGGTGCCGGGCCTGGCCAAGACGTTGCTGATCTCGACGCTGGCCGCGGCGCTGGATTTCTCGTTTCGGCGGATTCAATTCACGCCCGACCTGATGCCGTCGGACATCACCGGCACGGATATCCTGCAGGAGGACCCCGAGACCGGCCGCCGGCGGTTTGAATTCATGAAGGGTCCGATCTTCTCCAACCTGATCCTGGCCGACGAGATCAATCGCACGCCGCCCAAGACGCAGGCGGCACTGCTTCAGGCGATGCAGGAGCGCGAAGTCAGCGTCACGGCCGGCGGCGGCGGTCAGACGCTGGCGCTGCCCGCGCCCTTCTTCGTGATGGCCACGCAGAACCCGATCGAACAGGAGGGGACCTACCCGCTGCCCGAAGCCCAGCTCGACCGTTTCATGTTCATGGTCCTGGTCAACTATCCCGAGCGCGATGAAGAGCTTGAGGTGCTCAAGCGTGCACGACCGGCGAATACCGGCCGACGGTCTCCCGCGTGCTCACGTCGGCGGAGATCCTCCGGCTTCAGGAGGTGGTGCGACGCGTGCCGGTGGGCGACCACGCGTACCATTTCGCGCTGGATCTGGTGCGGGCGACGTGCCCGAACGAGCCCGGGGCGAGCGATTTCGTGCGGCACTGGGTGAGCTGGGGCGCCGGGCCGCGAGCCGGGCAGTATCTGATCCTCGCGGGCAAGGCCCGGGCGCTGTTGCAGGGACGGCTGCACGTGACGCTGGAAGATATCGAGGTGGCAGCGCCGCCGGTGCTGCGGCACCGGATCGTGCCGAATTTCAATGCCGAAGCCGAGGGGATCATGATCGAGCAGATCGTGGAGAAGATTTTGACGCTGGTGCCGAGGGGTACGGGCCGTCGGCTGCTGTGAGCCGCAGATCGCCGCTTTGAAACAGCAGCCGATGGCCGATTGCACCGCCGGGGCGCAAAGGACATGGAGCGATGCAGGTCTGCCCGCTTCGCCGGGCCGCAATCTGCAGTTGTGGGAGGCGGGTGTTCTGAATATCAGCTTGGGCTTTCCTCTACCGCGCGCCCAGGTCACGAAGGATGTTTCGGATGGTTTCTTCGAGGTTCTTTTCGGCCTCGCCGACCAGTTCAATGGCAGTTCGGATCTCCTCACCGTCGATCGGCAGCTCATTTTTGTCCTGTCGGTAGCGCACGACAGCCAGGTTGGCGCGGGCATCGGCGACCGATGCGATGGCTTTGCAAAGATTCTCTGCGTGGATGGCGGACATTTCGTGACCTCTCATCAGGAGCAGGACAAACCCCTCAGCAGGATAAACGGATCAGCTTTCATTTCCTACTGAATGCAGATCGGGCCCGTTCAATTGGGTCCATGACACTTCAGGCGGCGTTCATTCAGCCACCACCGGCAGAGCCGGTGGAATGAGGAAGGCCCCTAAAAGGGGCCTACGAATCAAGCAAACTCCAGTTCACCTTGGTCCAAGTCCTTCTGCAATTTCTCTTGGTCGCTGGATGTACTGGCGGATCTGCTCTTCGTTCAGACCCACTGTGCTCACGCAATAGCCGCGTGCCCAGAACTCTCGGCCAAACAGCGTCCCCTTCGTTCGCAGCAGCTCGCGATGAATCCGGATCGCACTCTTGCCCTTCAAATACCCCATCGTCATCGCGATGCTGTACTTGCGGCGGCACACTCAGCAGCATGTGGATGTGGTCCGGCATCGCCTTGCCTTCCACCAGCTCGACGTCCTTCTGCCGGCACAACTCCCGAAGAATCTTGCCGATCTGCCCGTCGCGCTTCTTCCAAAAAACTCCTTCCTGCGGTATTTTGGCAGGATCACCACATGATACTTGCAGTCCCACTTCACGTGGGCTTGACTCTGCCAATCCTTCATGACGGTTCTCCTTGCGCCCTTCGGGGCCTTCCTCAAGGGAGGACCGTCTATCCATATTCACGCCGGAACGGCAGAGCCTTATGAATTCTCACCGGCAGAGCCGGTGGATTAGCTATGATTTAGCGTAGGC
>CAVSJX010000006.1:0-318760 GCA_963728435.1 uncultured Phycisphaerales bacterium
CGGACCTCCGCCGGAGCCGATATCGGAGTGTGGTGTCCTGTTTTGGGGTGTTTCGGGAGGGGGGCTTGCCGCCGGAGCTGCCGTCAGCATATCTGCCGTGGGCGGGATACCTGCTCACCCGACCCATCCCCCTGGTGGCGAAGGGGTTGATTGACCCGCCGCCGCCGTCTGGTTCTGGTTGTCGCCCCTGGGTTTCCCAATATGAGACCTGCTCCGTTTAGGTCTTCCTACGCCCTCGGGAACAAGAGCCAAATGGTTTTTGTGCCTTTAGGGCCTCACTCGCATATGATTGACCGCATGTCCGAATGGCAAATCATTGAAATCCTCGAGCCTGACCATGTAGCAATCTGCGAAAAATGTCTCGGTCCCGTCCGCAAAGAACCGCCGGGTTTTGTTATCAAGAAGAGTGATGGCAAGAAGACGGCAACTGTTTGCACGAACTGCACCCACCTCCTGACGGGGATCAGGGACTACATAGAACGAGATGAAAATCTATCGATCGAGGTTTGCCTTCTGACGGGGCGAACCAGGCGATACCGAAACAGATGAAACACCCCCAACAACTTCGCCGCACTGTCTCAGGGTCCATCGCCGTTGGTGGCATTCCCTCGCCCACTCTGATTTAGTCGGATTCATCTGCGAGCAACTTATTCACGTCGATTTGGTATTCCTTCTGCATGGTACTCCACGATTCTCCGGCTTCCATCCGTGCCTGGGTACGCTCCCAATCAGCAGCGAATCTTTGGCTGGTTTCCTCCGTCGCCTCATGCACTCGTTTCGCCTTCTGGTATAGGTCCGTGAGCGGCCAGTACAACTTCTCCCGCCACTCATCGGATCGCATGAACGGCTGAAGGAGTTCCTGGCTCTCCCTGTTACCTCGCCACGCACTCTCGATCAGATGGTAGAGGGTGTGACAGTTCGGGCAGAGCTGTAAGGTCCATTCCGTCTCGCCGTACACGCGGACCGGCAGCACGTGGTGTCGGTGACTTAAGGGGAATCCGCAGCACTGGCAAGGGGTCTTGCGCTCTTTGAGCGTCGACGTCCGGCGTGGTTGAGGTGCCATGACCGCGATAATACCTCAGGGCCTATCGCGAGGTGTACAGCAAAAGCCTCTCATGTCACTACGCATCCGGCACAAGCAATAGCCCAGAACGCGAGGATGTGTTATATTTCGTTTAGCTTTAGCTCGCGCCAGGGAGTAGTGCCAATGCGAATCGGCATCGCAACTCAACGAATTCCCGCGTTTCACAGGTGGAACGGATTCCTAGTTCGGGCAGCTCTCCTTAGCGCGCTCTGGCTCCTGGTGGCTGATGTTCAAGCTGCGGAGATCTTCGTTACAAGCTTTGGGCAGTCTCCAATTACCAACACCGACACGATTGGCGAGTACACCACCTCCGGTGACGTTATCAACGCATCTCTCATCACCGCTGGGTTGAGCGCACCAAAGGGCATCGCGGTTTCTGGATCAAACATCTTTGTTGTGAATTTTGGAACCGACACCATCGGCAAGTACACCACTGCAGGCACGGCGGTCGACACGACGCTCGTTACGGGCTTGCATGATGCTCAGGGGCTGGCCGTCTCCGGCGCCAACCTATATGTCGCCAACTACGGCAGTGGAACCATTGGCAAATACTCGACCACCGGAGGTACCGTAAATGATGCATTGGTAACGACGGGGCCGACAAATCCATACGGTGTTGCGGTTAGCGGCAGCGATCTGTTCATTTCGAACGAAAACAATGGCACCATTACCAGGTCTTCAACCTCCGGCGGCGGCGGATTCCTCGTGGTATCCGGATTGCATTTTCCAGAGGGAATTGCGATTGCAGGAACGAGCATCTATGTGGTGAATGAAGACACCGGCACGGTCGGGAAATACACGACATCTGGGACGACAATCAACGACACGCTGATCACTGGCCTGAGCTCGCCGAGAGGGATCGCAGTATTCGGAGATAAATTGTTCATCGCAAACTGGGGTAGCGGAACCATCGGTGAATATACGACATCAGGAGCCACTGTGAACGCTGCTCTCATCTCTGGCCTCGATAGGCCAGTCGGACTTGCCGTTGTGCCGGAGCCGTCATGCCTTGCGCTCGCGGGTCTTGGGATGCTGGTGGTTGGTGGGCACACGCGGACGAGGGCGAGCCAGAGGTGAGGCGAGCCAGAGGCGACCAGCTGAGGTCCTCTCATTTTGCATGGAAACCAAACCTCTCCGTCATATCCTGTGGACAAATGAGGCCCCACAAGGCGCGGAACATCAGATGAACAACGTCCTGCGAACTGGATGGCTGGCGTTTGCCTTCTGCGTTTTGGCATTCGGCCTTTTCGTTTGGCCAACGCCGTACGAATATGAGATGTGGACAAAGCCTGTGCCGCCGGCCTTCCTCTGCCGGGAAAGGTTTACCGGACGCATGTGGATCTACGGCAACGAGGGGCGATGGCACGAATTCACGTGGACGCCCGGGAACGCTAAGGCGCCAGAGCGACCTAACTGATAGGCAAGCAGACGTTCAGGAACGGCCGAAGGGGGAGCCACAGATTGACCGGCTCCTCATTGATCGCCGGCGTGCGGGGGGCGATTATTCGGTGTCCCTTTTGAGGTGCTCCTGGCATGGAGATGGCGTATCGAGAGCGGTGGGGGGCGGAGATCGCGCAGATGCGGCGGGTGCTGGGCGGCTTGGCGATGACCGAGGCGTGCAAGTGGGGCAAGCCCACCTACACGGTGGAGGGGAAGAACATCGTCATCCTGCAGGGCTTCAAGGAGTACTTCGCGCTGGGCTTCTTTCAAGGGGCGCTGCTGAAGGACCCCAAGAAGGTCTTGGTGCAGCTTGGCCAGGTGCAGGCCGGGCGGGTGATGAAGTTCGCAAGCGCCAAGGAGATCGCGGCGAAGGCGGCGATCATCAAGGCGTACGTGCGCGAGGCGATCGCGGTCGAGAAGGCCGGGCTGCGGATGGAGCCGCGGAAGACATCGGATCTTCCGGTTCCCCAGGAGCTGACGGAGCGGTTTCGAAGGGACCCGCGCTTGAAGCGGGCCTTTAGCGCGCTGACGCCGGGACGGCAGAGAAGCTGGCTCTACCACTTTGCCGGGGCCAGGCAGTCGGCGACGCGGGTGGCGCGGATCGAAAAGGCGATGCCGGCGATATTCGAGGGCAGAGGGTTCCTGGAGAGGCGCTAGCGGGATGGTTCAGAATGCAGGCAAAAAATCCGCGGATTTTCAGGCGGATTCAAAGATGTGCGCAATATGAGCGGACAAACGCTCGTCGCATCGATTGCGGTTTGATCGAGAATTCCGCTCTCACTCGTGATGAAAACCGGTCCATCCTGCGGGTCGCGCGGCGGCAGGCCGTGCGATCCCTTCACCAGCGTCGCGTCCAGCGGGATCACGTCCATGAGCGGATGCAGGCCGAACTTTCTGCGCAAGGATCGAAGCGATCCTGAGCTTGGGGAACTTGATCGCCGGATCGAGAAACAGCTCGACCGGGTCGTAGCCGGGCTTGCGGTGGATATCGACGGTGCGGGCAAAGTCCGGCGCGCAGGAATCGTGGCTCCAGTAGTAATAGGTAAACCATGAATCCGGCTCTGCCAGCACGACCAACTCGCCGCTACGGGGATGATCCAGATCGATCACTCGCCGTGCATCGCCTTCGTAAACATGCGCAATGCCGGGTGTCTTCTCCAACTCCCGCACCACCAGCGGCAGCACCGCGCGGTCATTGACGTAGACCTGCGCGACCTGATGATCGGCGACCGCGAATGCCTGGGAATCGCCGGCATCGAGCAGTTCACGGCCCAGTTCCTCGCGCGTAACGATCAGGTCGAGCTTCCGCAGGATCTGGTTGATGTGCACCGGCCGGGAGACCGGCATGATGCCGTATTCGCTGAGGACGATGATGCTCGCCTCCTCGGTGCGGAAATACTCGATCAGCTTGGCGACCTCGGCGTCCAGTTCAGATAAGTCGCCCCGGCAGCGCGGATCGTCCGGGCCGTAACGCTGGAAGTTGTAGTCCAGATGCGGCAGGTAAATCAGCGTGAGCGTCGCATCGAATCGCTGGTCCACCGCAATGGCGGCATCAGCAATCCACCGCGTGGCTGCGATGCTCGTGGCCGGGCCCCAGAACTTAAAAAGCGGGAACTGCCCGAGCCGGCGCTGGAGATTGGCGCAAGATCGCCGGGCTCCGTCCAGATGTCCGGAATCTTTCGCCCATCGGATGGATACATCGGCCGTGGCGTCACGGTGTAATCGCACGAGGAATACATCGCGAACCACCAGCAGATGTTGGCGCAGGTGAAATCGGGATCGCGCTGCCTGGCGATGTCCCAGATCCTGGGCCGCTGGACCAGGCGATCGGACTGATGCCAGAACCGCACCTCCTGCGTCTCCCGGAAGAACCAGCCGTTGCCGATGATGCCGTGCTCCGAGGGCGGCCTGCCGGTGAGATACGTCGATTGAGCGGTGCAGGTGACGGCCGGGATCGTCGGTGAAACCGCCGCGAGTTTCCCGCGCGAGAGCAGCTCCGCCAGCGCCGGCGTATGCTCGCCGATCAAACGCGGCGTCAATCCCACGGCATTGATGACCACTGTCTTTTTCACCGCAACCCGCACGGATTAGAATCGCCGCCTGTACGTTCGAGCGTCGCATGGCCGAAACCGCCATGCTACGACCATCGATCAGGATCAGGTAGTCATCTGTCGGAGCAAAAACATGGCCCAACTGAAAATCGGAATGATCGGACTGGATACATCCCACGTCCCGGCATTCGCCCACTGCCTCAACCACGATGACCATCCGGAGCATATTCCCGGCGGCAGGATCGTCGTCGCCTATCCGGGCGGCTCGCCCGATTTTGACGTGAGCGCCACCCGCGTCGAAGGGTTCACCCGGCAACTCCGCGAGGAATACGGCGTGAAGATGGTGGATACGCCCGAAGACGTTGCCCGCGCCGTCGATCTGCTCTTTATCATGTCCTGTGATGGGCGCGTCCATCCGGAGCTATTCAAGCGCACCGTCCCCTTCAAGCGACCGACGTTCATCGACAAGCCCTTTGCGGTCAGCCTCGCCGCCGCCCGCGAGATGTTTCATCTCGCCGAGGAAAACCAGGTGCCCCTGATGAGCTGCTCCTCGCTTCGCTATGCCCACACGCTCATCGAAGCGCTCGACCAGCAGGGCGAAGAACTCGGCGCGATCGTCGGCTGTGATGTCTTCGGTCCCATGGCCCTGTTTCCCAGCCAGCCGGGGCTCTTCTGGTACGGCATTCACAGCGTCGAAATGGTCAACCGCATCATGGGCCGCGGCTGCGTCCAGGCCAGGGCCGCCACCAATGCCGACAACGACCTGATCACCCTGACCTTCGCCGACGGCCGCATGGCTCTGGTCCGCGGCCTGCGAAAGGCCCACGCCAAATTCGGCTGCACCATCCACCGCACCAAGACCATGCAGTTCGTCAACGCAGCCGACATGAAGCGTTCCTATTACGCCACCATGCTGGAGGCCATCATGCGCACGTTGCCCAACGGCACGAGCGATGTGGATGCCCAGGACACCCTGGAAATCATCCGCATCATCGAGGCCGCCAACCGCAGCCGGCAAACCGGCCAGGCGCAGGATCTGTAGTTCCGTTGCGGCGGCAGCCTCCTTTCCCCTGGCTAAGGCCGAACTCCCCCTCTGCCCAGCAAGACCGTGTTATGCACTTTCCGCACCCCGCGATGAGCCGGAAAGGGCACGGCCACGGCCCCTCTCATCCAGGCAATCCGGCCCCGAGCGTGTCTGAAAACACGGCAAAACAGGATATTATGCTCCTGTGTTGCGTCCGATTCCACTCCCGACTCACACCGTACTCTCACCGTTGTAGTACCGTACCCTCCCCACCCGGCCGCCGACCCCGTTTTTGCCCGATCTGACGACATGGTGGTCCGAACATGACAATTTGTCGCACCGGCACGGCGACCAACGGTTACCCGCATTCCCCGAGATTCCTCCACGCAACCCGGTAAACCCTGGCTGACGTGGGGCCACGTCAGTTGGTCAAGCCATGCGTCAGGGCCGCCCGCTTCGGCGGTGATGGACCGCCCCACGGTCTGGCTCTCGCTTCTACTTCTTCAGCTTGAACCCCAGCACCCCCTTTGGCTCGTCAATGACAATCCACTCGAAGGGCCCCGCCGTCAGGTTCTTGATATCCGGCATCAGGCCCGCCTGCGTCACGTTGGCGCTGGCGACCATGAAATTCATCCCGAAGACCCCGTCGATCGTGATCGTCCGGCCGGTCTTGCTGTTCTTCGCGGTGATGTCGTTCACCAGGACCGGGGCGGGCTTGTACACCAGTGGATCGCCCTCGCGTGTGGGGATGACCAGCGTGTCCAGGAAAAACCCGGCAGCCTTCCTGGTTCCTCCGACGCCGCCCACGTCCAGCGTGAATTGCCTGTCGGCGGGGACGCCCTGCAGCTTGGGCGAAGCGGTGCCTTCGGTTCCGGGAACGTACGTGACTCCGAGCCTGGCGGCCTGTTGCGTCGAGATCATCGATGCGGCTGCCCCCGTATCGAGCAGCCAGGTCCCCGAAACCTCCCGGCCCTGATAGGTGGCGACGACGGGCTTGCCCCCGCCGGCGTGGGTGATCGGGTTCGGCCCGATCATCGGGTTGGGCGCCAGCGTCGGCCCCGGCGCGCCCGGCGGTTCGAGGCGGGTGTAGGGCTGGAAATCCACGTAGGTGAGCGTCACGTGGCGATCGGTTTTCGGGATGTTCTTCTTGCCCGGCGCAAACAAGCCGCAGCGCATGGTGTCGGCAAACGAGTCCACGGGCTTGGGGTCCATGATGATGATGTGGCCCTTGATCGCCGGCATGCCCAGCACGTCCAGGCCGCCGGTGAGCATCTCGAGCAGGCCGCCCCCCGTGGAGATCTGCGTGCGAACGGGGCCGACCTTAAGCGGATAGTCGGCGGCCGCGCCGGGTTCGCCCGTGGAGCTGTAGGGCGCCACGAAGATGTAGAGCGGCTCTGAGACGCCGAACGCGTCGCCGCCTCCCACGCCGACATCGTGGAACTTCACCGTTTGAGCCTTGCCTTCAACGGGCGTGGTGATCGGTTTGACGCCCAGGGCGATTGCCGTGCTGCCGCTGAGGAGCACGCCGCTGGCGCCGGTGTCCAGAAAGGCCTGGATGTTCATAACCTCGCCCTCTCCCGTGTCGGTTGCCAGCGGCTTTCCATTGGGCTCGCGGCGAAGCTGCATGTTGACCCGCGGCTGGTCGAGCGCTGCCGGCTGAACGCCCGCGATGTCCGTCGCCCGCAGCGGCGCGACGCCGACCGACAGCAAAAAAGCAATCCCGAGGATGAAGCGTCTGAGCATATGGCCCCTTTTGTGCAGATAGCGTAACGTCCAGAGCGGTCTTCTGCAGCGCGCAACCCGTGCGTCCGCCGGGCGAGATCGTACAATCCATTCGGTGATGACGTTTTCCGACATTCTCGGCCAGGCCTCGGCGGTGGATGCGCTGATTCGCGCCTATCGCGGCGATCGCCTCCCGCACGGGTTGCTGTTTGCAGGACCGGTCGGCGTCGGCAAGGGCACCACCGCCGCGGCGCTGGCAGCCCTTTTCTTATGCGAGCACCCGGCGGATGCCAGGCCCTGCGGCCAGTGTGCCTCCTGCCAGGCGTTGGCAGCGGGTTCGCACCCTGACTACCACATCGTCACCCGTCAACTCATTCGCTATCACGACAGGACCGGCAAGTCCAAGGGGATCGATCTCTCGATCGAGGTAATCCGCCGGGAACTGGTCGCCCCCGCGGGCCTGAAGGCCGCTCTGGGCCACGGCAAGGTCTTCGTGATCGAAGAAGCGGAGTCCATGACCACCGCCGCCCAGAACGCGATGCTCAAGACGTTGGAAGAGCCGGCGGGGCGCACGCTCATCGTGCTTCTGACCGACCAGCCCGATTCATTGCTTCCGACCATTCGCAGCCGCTGCCAGTCGATTCGCTTTGCAGCGCTCGATGAGGATCTGGTGGCGCGGGAGCTGGCCAAGCGTGGGATCGGGCACAAATCGGCTCAAGATGCCGCCGCACTGGCGGCAGGATCATTGGGATTGGCCCTGCAGTGGCTGAACGAGGGCGTCGTCGAGCGGGCAAGGGATCTGGCCGGGCATCTGGACGCCCTGCTCGCCGGCCGGGCTCCAGAGGGCCTGGAGGGATGGTTCAAGCAGGCCGCCGATGCCTATGCCGAGAAGCAGCTCGAAAAGGATGAGCTGGCCAGCAAGGACCAGGCAACCCGGCAGGGGCTATCGCTCTACCTGGCGCTGGCCGCATCCCATTTACGAAGACTGATGAAATCGGAGACGGACCCGGATCGGCTGGAGCGCATCTGTTGTGCAATCGATGCCGTCGCCCGCTCCGAGCAGTACCTATGGGCCAACGTCAATACATCTCTGATCTTTCAGCAACTGACGCTCGCCTGGGAACGGGACCTCGCCGCCGCACCCATCCTGCGGCAATAATTCAATTCAATCCATATGGCCAAACAGCGCGCCATCGACCGGCATGCGGGAAAAATTCTAGAAAAAAATATTTCTTGTGCTCCAATATAATTATTGTAAGTGCATGATTCTTAATGCCTTTTGAAAAATGGGGGTACGGAAAATTTTTTCGCTTCGACGGCCGCAGATTGGCTGTTCCTGCACGACTGGACCGATGGGGACGCATTTGACGGTCTTCAGAACGCGATCATATTGGATCTAGTCGAGGGCAATCGTTCCTTCTCGGCACGTCTACTAATTGGGAGAGCAAATGAGAAAGCGCCTTGCAGTCGCGTTGATTTCCGGAGCCGCTTGTGGCGTGTATGTCAGCAGTGCATCAGCGGCCTTGATCGCTCAGGACGCTTTTGATTACACCGTCGGGTCGGGTCTGTCCACGCAGACCAACCCCTATGAGAGCCAGACGTGGGATCTCACGGGTGTGCAGACGCTGACCGGGCCGGCGATTGTCTCGGGGAACCTCAGCTATCCGCAGACAAACGCGCCCGCGCAGTTGGGCAGCACTTCGGCCAGCATTGATGTTGCGAACCAAACCAGCTCTACGCGACTGCCGCTGGGGAATCCCACGGTTGCCTATACCCAGTCCGGCAACGCGGGCCAGACGCTCTATTACTCGATGCTGTTTGACGTCACCAACGCGGCCAATCTTTTGACCACTACAAATGGCGGATTTATCGCCGGATTCAACAACCTGACCGGGACGCAGACCACCGAAGCGTCGGCTGCGGCTGGCGCGCTGTTGATTCGAAAGGACAACACCGCCGACACCACCTACCACCTGGGCGTCGGCCAGAACCAGGCGCCGCCGGCCAGCCGTACGTATGACAACAGCACCAGCTACAGCCAGGGTGATACGCTGTTCCTGATTGTCGCCTATAATTTCGGTGCAACCGCGGGTACGGATACCGCCGACCTGTGGGTATACCAATCCGGTGACACGGTCCCCGCGACCCCGGGCACTGCGACGGTTCATTCGGCCTACATGGGAGAGATCAACCTGAGCATCGATAACCTTTCCTCGTTTTTCATTCGCTCTAACGGCGGAGGCGCTAGTACGCATATCCAGATGGACGATCTGCGGATCGGCACCACTTGGGCGGATGTGACGGCGATACCGGAGCCGGCAACGCTCGCTCTGGTGGGCATCGGCGGCCTCGGGCTCCTGCGCCGACGACGCAGAGCCTAGTGCGGTCGGAAATCCTTTTGCAAAGTCAGCGCCGGTTCCTGCGAACCGGCGCTTCTTTTTGGCCCCCCGTTTAGAATCCGGTTCATGCATATTCCCGACATGCATGTGGCTCGCACGCTGGAACTGGCCAGCCGGTTGCACGCCCAGGGCCGGCTTGGGGAAGCGGAGCAGGTTTATCGCAGGGTGCTGACGGCCGATCCGGGAAATCCCGATGCGCTGCACCTGCTGGGGGTGCTGCTGCATCAGACCCGGCGAACGGCAGAGGGGATCGACCTGATCCGCCGCGCAATTGCCATTACCCCGCGAGTTGCCCAATACCACCAGAATCTGGCCAGAATCTACCGCGAGATCGATAACCCGGCCGCCCTGGCGGAATGCCTGCAGCAGATCGCGGCGCTCGATCGCCGCGCCATTGCGCGCCGCCTTCGGCTGGCACGCGTGCTGCAGGCGGAACTGCATCGCCCCGCCCATGCCATCCCGGTCTTCCGCGAAATCCTGTCCATCGATTCTGCCCATGGTGAAGCCCTCGCCGGGCTGGCCACTGCTCTCCACCAGACCGGTGATCTTCGCGGTGCCCTCGATTGCTACGAACGCGCCTTGGGCCTTTGTCCTGACGACTTTGAACTGCTGTCGAATTTCGGCATCGCGCTAAGCGAGGACGGGCAACTCGATCGCGCGGCGCCGATTCTCGGTCGCGCCGTCGCGATTCAACCCGGCAATGCCGTGCTCTGGTACAACCTCGGCATTGCGCATACCGCCCGCAGGAGCAACCGGGAAGCCATCCTCGCTTTCCAGAAGGCGATCGAGATCGATCCCAACTACCCCCAGGCCTATTCGAACCTCGGGCTGGTCTCCTACAGCAGCGGGCAACTTGAGGGCGTTGCGGAGTTCTTTGCTCGTTTTTTGAAAACCCATGCGGATTGCGCCCTGGCGCACAACCACCTCGGTCTTACCCGGCTCTGGCAGGGACTCCAGGATGAGGCGATCAATTCGATTCGGCACGCCCTGGCGATCAACGATGATTCGGACCAGACCTGGGACTACCTGCTGATGACCCTGCTCAATTCCCTCGACGACCCCGCGAAAATCTTCCAGGAGCATCGCGCCTGGGCACGTCGGCACGAGGGCAGATATCCCTCCTCCCGGCACAACAACGACCGCGGTGCGGACCGCCGAATTCGCATCGGCTATGTCTCGCCCGATTTCCGCGATCACAGCGTGCCGCTTTTTCCTCGAGCCGATCCTGGCCCACCACGACCCCCAGCAGATGGAGGTATTTTGCTACGCCAATCAGCCGATTGGCGACGAGACCAGCGGGCGATTGCGAAAGCACGCACATCACTGGCGCGACATCTATCGCAGCGACGATGATGCGGTCGCCGAAGTGATCCGTAACGACCGAATCGACATCCTTGTCGATCTGGCCGGGCATACCGCCAGTAATCGCCTGCCGCTGTTTGCCCGTAAGCCCGCGCCGATTCAGGCAATGTACCTGGGTTATCCCTGCACGAGCGGGCTGGCGAGCATGGATTACAAGTTGACGGATGCGCAGGCCGATCCGCCGGGTCTGACGGAGGCCTTGCACACGGAACAACTCTGTCGGCTGCCGCACAGCGCCTGGTGTTATTCCGCGCAGCCGAATTGTCCGGAGGTCGCCCAGGCGCCGTTCCTTGCACGCGGGTACATTACATTCGGTTCGTTCAACGCCATGTCCAAGCTCACCGCCAGGATGATCCAGGTCTGGTCGTCTATCCTTCAAATCGTGCCGAATTCCAGAATCGTGCTGAAAAACCTCAGCCTCGGCGACGCGTCCACCGCCCAGCGCATCGGCACGGCTTTTGCGCAACATGGGATCGCCCCGGACCGCGTTGAACTGCGAGGCAGTGAACCGGATCGCGCTCGGCACCTGCGAACATACGACTTGCTGGACATCGCGCTGGATCCCTATCCCTATCATGGCACCACGACCACCTGTGAGGCGCTTTATATGGGCGTTCCGGTGGTGAGTCTGGCCGGGGCGGCGCATGTCTCGCGCGTGGGCCTGAGCCTGCTCGTGAGCATCGGATTACCGGAGCTGGTCGCACAGTCGGCGGAAGAGTATGTGCGAATTGCGGTTGAACTGGCGGGAGACAACGATCGTTTATCCATGCTAAGACAAACGATGCGTCAGAGGATGCAATGCAGCCCGCTGATGGACGAAGCGGGATTTGTCCGCGATCTGGAAAGCGCCTATCGCGATATGTGGCGGCGGTGGTGCAAGAGCGATGTCCCGCCGGTAGTTGAAGCTTAAAAAATGGCGGCTCCAGTGGGCCCGGTCCTCGCGTCAGGATCGGGTGCGACAAATCCCTTGAGGAAAGGAGCCACCACGATCGCACCATCCCGAACTGCGACGCCCGCGGACAGGCAGCAGCTCAGCGAGTTTCTGATTGGCCAGGGGCAGTTTCTACTGCCGCTGGTCAAGCTGATCGAGCAATCGAAGCTGGTGATCGACCGGATGATCGATGTGCTGGGACGGGCGAGCATTGACGCGGTTCTGGAGCTGTAGGCGCAGTAAAAGGCGGGGGCCAAATCGCCGGGCAAGCCCTCGGAGGAGGTGCGTTGCCACGGGCCGCAGGAAGACAGGGTTCACCTGGCCGAGCGCACGCTGCGGGTGGACAAACCCGTCGGCGTCGCCGGGCGTAAGCCACGCGCTCTAAAGATCACCGCTATCAGAACCGGCCCCTCGATGGGGCCGGTTCTATTTTTGCTGCGCCCCTCGCCCACGGCTACAGTCAGGACAATTCTCGGACCTAACCCCCCCGGAAACACAATGCAGCCCAATTTTTCATGTTTTTCTGCATTTGTTTCACGACTATACAATCAACGTGCATAAATGTATCATAAAACCATTTAAATCAATAAGATGGACAACTTTTAGTGGGCGATTCTTCACGCTCAAACGGTGGTATTTAGGGGATCTTGTGCAAAGGTTTTAATTTGACGTATTGCTGAGCGCGTTCATATTGGGGGAGTTGAGGAAACTTCGTTTCGCATTTCACCTTACGTGATGAGGGAGAGCTATGAGAAAGCGATTTGCAGCTGCACTTCTTTCCACCGCTGCCTGCGGCGCGTTTGCCGCAAGCGCCTCGGCTAATCTGCTGGTTTACGAGCCGTTCAACTCCGGCGCAGTTGGGGATCCGATTGCGGGTCAGGCTCCGACCACCGGTACCGGTGTCTGGGCTGAGGCGGGCACAGCCACCTCTCCGGTGCACCAGATTGCTTCCGGGAGCCTTGCGGGTGGCGTTGGTTCCGCGATCGGCAATTCCGGTGAGATGCTGGGGAGCGACAACACGCAGTTTGACCGGCTCTCTCTGGGCGGTACCTACAGCGCTAACACGACCCTTTACTATTCCTTGCTCCTTCAGGTGTCGGATCTCACGGGATTGACGATTCCGAACACGAACCTCAATGCCAACAACGACGGCATCATCATGTTCAATAACACAACGGGTAGCGCTAGCTCGCATCCGTCAAACTGGGCGGGCAATCTGGTGATCCGTCAGGGCAGTACGGGCGGTACGTATAACCTGGGTATCCGTGCCTCCGACACGCCGGGTGGCACGAATGCCGGACACACCTACTGGACCGGAGATATCACCCCCAGCACCGATGCGCACTTCATTGTCGTGCGCTATGCCCAGGACGGTGATCCGGCCGATACCGGCGTGAGCGGCGACGAAAACGCGCTGTGGGTCGATCCGAGTGCGTTGAGCTACGGAGCCCCCGAAGGCAGTGTGCCGTCGCCCGATGGAAGCTCCGTCGGCAGCATCAACAAGGCCAGCGGAGGCGTCAACAATTATGCCGCTTCAGTAATGATCGGGGCCGGCATCTCCAGTGGCTCCAATCCCGATTCGCTCGTACTGGACGAGATTCGCGTCGGGACGACGTGGAACGATGTCACGACCATTCCGGAACCGGCGAGCCTGAGCCTGTTGGGGCTGGGCGGTATCGGGCTCTTGTCCCGCCGCCGCCGTCGGAAGTAATCGTTCTTCCGATCAATCGATAGCTCTTTCACCCGGCCCGTTTCGACGGGCCGGTTTTTTTGCGCCCTTTGCGGCGCTTGCTTAATGCGTTGACCGGCCAATACTTCTGCTCGGGTTCGTCATCAGATGCAGATCGTGTGGAGTTGAACGGTGCCCGTGATCAACATTAGTCAGGCATTGCAGATGGCCAGCCAGCTTCACGGGCAGGGGCGGCTCACGGAGGCTGAAGGTCTTTATCGGCAGGTGCTGGCGCGGGACCGGAGGAACGCCGATGCGCTGCATTTGCTGGGCATCCTGATGCACCAGACCGCCCGGACCGCGGAAGGGATCGAGTCAATTCGCCGGGCGATCATGATCGATGGGCGGGCACAGTTTTACGAGAACTTGGCGAACGTCTATTCGGATACGCGAGAGTTCGAACTGGCGGTCGAGTGCCTGCGCAAAGCCTGCGTGCTCGATTCCCGGGCGGTTGGGGCACGGCTTCGACTGGCGCGATTTCTGAACGGTGAGTTGTCTCGTTCCGCGGAGGCGGTGGAAGTCTTGCGCGGCGTGCTGGTGATCCAGCCGAACAACGGCGAGGCGCTGGCGGATCTTGCGGTGGCGCTGCACCGGCTGGGGGAGCGGAAGGCCGCCATCGAGTACTACGAGAAAGCGCTGGGGGTCTGCCCCAACAATGCAGATCTCCTGTGTAACTGCGGAATCGCGCTCAACGAGTTGGATCAGTACGATCGCGCGGTCGCCCTGTTCGAGCGCGGGCTGCAACTGCAGCCGAGGCACGCGACCCTGTGGTACAATCTGGGGCTGGCGCAGATGACGCACGGCCGGATCGAGGAGGCGGTTAAGGCACTCAGGGCCGCTCTTGAGATCAACCCGGATTATGCGGTTGCGAACTTCTATCTCTCGGTGCTGCTGTCTGCGGACGCACAGCTTGAGGAGTCGGTGGAGTTGTTCAGCCAAATGCTCAAGACCCCGCGCGAGCGAGCGGAGGCCTTCAGTCATATGGGAATGGTTCGCCAGCTGCAGGGCGCATGGATGATGCCATCGGCTTGTACCGGAAAGCAATCGCAACCGACCCGGACTACGAATTGGGCTGGCACAATCTGCTGTTGGCCCTGAACTACCATTCCGGAGATGATCCGGCGAAGCTTCTGGCCGAGCACCGCGTCTGGGGACAGCGGCATGAAGGCCGTTATCCCGTTCGCCAGTACAAGAACGATCCCGCGCCGGATCGGAAGCTGCGAATCGGCTACGTCTCGCCCGATTTTCGCACACACAGCGTCTCGTTCTTTATCGAGCCGATTCTCAGCGGCCATGATTCGAGCCGATTCGATATCTTCTGTTATGCCAATCAGGGCAAAGACGATGCGGTCACGATGCGCCTCAAGGGCTACGGACATCGCTGGCGCGACGTTCGCGGGCGCTCCGATGATGCGGTGGCCGACCTGATCCGGGAAGACAAGATTGATATTCTGATCGACTTGGCGGTGCATACCGGCGGGAATCGGCTGCTGGTGTTCGCGCGCAAGCCGGCGCCCCTTCAGGGAACCTATCTGGGCTATGCCGCAACCACCGGGCTCAAGGCGATCGAGTTCCGGCTGACCGATCCGTGGATCGATCCCCCCATGAGCAGCGATCACTATAGTGTTGAGCATTTGGTCCGACTGCCGCAGACGCAGTGGGTCTATCGTCCACCGGCGGATGCGCCGGAGATCTCGCCGCTGCCGGCGGAGACCGCGAACCGCATCACTTTCGGCGTGGCGACCAATCTTTCGAAGGTCAACACGCCCACCGTGGCGTTGTGGAGCCGGGTGCTTGCAGCGGTTCCCGGGTCGGCCCTGATCATCAAGGCCGGCGGGCTGGGAAGCGAGGCTCGCAAGCCAGCAGAGGCGGGCTTTTCGCCGGTTGCGCAATACGGCGGAAAGCGGTTTTGGCAATCACTGCGGAAATACTACTCCGATCTGTTCGGCAGTTATGGTATCGGCGAACATCAGTTTCGAATCGAGGGCTCGTCGCCGCTTGCGGACTACTATCGTTGGTACTCGCAGATCGACGTTATTCTCGACACGTTTCCGTTCACTGGCGGCACCACATCCTGCCATTCGCTCTGGATGGGTGTGCCGGTCGTGACGCGGACGGGCAGGACGTCGGTTTTGCGCGTTGGCTCGAGCATCCTGCACAACATCGGTCTGGGCGAGCTGGTGGCGAAGACTCCGGAGGAATTTGTGACAATCGCTGCGGAACTAGCAAGGGATCTGCCAAAGTTGGCAGAACTGCGGCAAACGCTGCGCGAGCGACTGAAGCAATCGCCGCTGATGAACGAAGCGCAGTTCGTGAAGCATCTCGAGTCAGCTTATCGGGATCTGTGGCGGGCGTGGTGCGCTCAGGCAAGCTGATCATGTCCCAGGATCGCGCTCACGGGCTTCACACCAGCGGCGCCAGACTGTGCGATAAATCGATTCCAGATTGCACGTAAAGCGGGGCGCATCCATAAGGGGCGACTGGCGCAGTCGATCGCGGAGAGAGTGGCGTAGCGCCGCGAGTTGATCCAGGTCGCGCATCAGGCTGGAGCCGATCTGCACAAACTGCTCGTCCGAAGAGGCGATCCATCCGGGAAAGCCGACGGTGGTCAGCAGGCTCGAACCCACGCGCGAGGCGTGGACCTGCCCCGACAGGGTTATCACGGGCACGCCCAGGTAGAGGGCCTCGCACGTGGTTGTGGTGCCGTTGTAGGGGAAGGGGTCGAGACCGATGTCCACACGCTCGTAAAGTCGGAGATGTTCCTCAGTCGTTGGGGCGGTCGAAAGCAGTTCCAATCGCTGCCCGGTAATTCCTCGCTCGGCGAACTTTTTGCGAAGCCGATCCATTCCGGGCTCGGGCATGATCCGGGCTTTAATCAACAGCCGAGAATCGCGCACGGCGTTTAGAAGCTGCGCCCAGAGTGCAATCGTGCGGTCGCTAAGCTTGGAAATGTTGTTGAAGGATCCGAAGGTAATGTAGCCGTTGGTCTTGGCCGGCAGGGGGGCAACGTCGGGGGCGTCATCCGGCGCCCGGTAACACCAGGCGGTTTCCGGCAGTCGGATCAACTCTTCTGTGTGCAGATGCTCGGTGGTGCCGGGGGGATCGGCAATGGAATCGGTCAGGCGATAGTCCATCTGCGGCAGGCCGGTGGTGTTGGGGTACCCCAGGTAAGTGATCTGGGCGGGGGCGGGCTTGGAAGCGAAGGCAAGCAGGCGGCTGTCTTCGGTGTGGCCGCTGAGATCCACGAGCAAATCAATCTGATCCTCCCGGACCAGACGCGCGATCTGCTGATGCGTCATCTGCGTGACCGGCCGCCAATGGTCCGCTTGCGCCGACATCCGCGAGGTCGCGTCGTCCGGTTGCTTCACCGCGCTGTAGCAAAAGACTTCGAATTGGGCGTGATCGTGTGAAGCCAGAACGGGCTCAATGAACCGTCCCACTGAATGATGGCAGAAGTCTGGCGAAATGTATCCGATGCGAAGGCGACGATTGGGATCGGGGCTGTTTGCGTGCGGTTGCGCCAGTGCTGCCAACGGAGCCCCGTAGAGCTGGTACCAGCGCTTGTGAGACTCAAGGACTATCTGGGCGTCGATCTTGTCTGCGTACTGCATCGCGAGCAGCAGTGACTCGAAGGCTTCGTAGATCGGCTGGGATGAATTGATGGCGGCTTTAAGCCAGCCGATGGACTCGTCAATGTAGCCGCACGTGAGCAAAAGCGTGCCCAGGTTGTTCTTGGGCCGGGGGTCCTGCGATTCCAGCCGGGCGGATTGGCGGAAGCAGTCGAGTGCGGCGGCGTAATCTTTGCGGCGGATAGAGATTCCGCCGAGGCCAGCGTAGATCATGCCGTCGCCGGGCTTGAGCGCGAGCGCCTTTCGGTAGGCTTGCTCGGCAACATCCAACTGGTCGGCCGCGGTCAGGACGATGGCGAGATTGCGATAGGCGTTAGCGCGATTGGGTTCGAGTTCGACGGCGCGGTGCGCGATGGGGAGCGCTTCCTTCACGCGCCCGAGGGTCATCAGGATGTTGAGTAGCTTGCCATAGATGACGGGATTTTCCTGGAGCTGAATCGAGTGCTTGAGGGTTTCAGCGGCGCCGGGTAGATCGCCGCGCTGTTGCAGCATATCACCAAGCGTTTGCCAACTTGCGTGATCGTGGGCATTCAAATCGACGGCGCGGCGCGCGGCGGCAATCGCCTCATCGAAACGGTCCAACAGCCAGAGCGCCACGGCGTAGTTTGCGTGAAAGGCGGCAACCTGGGGGTTGATCTGGATCGCGCGGGCAAAGAGGTTGCAGGCGTCGGCCGCCCGTCCGGCTTTGTGGTAGAGAACCGCAAGTTGGTTGATCGCATCGATATGCACCGGGTCGGCCTGGAGAATCTCCTGGTAGGTGGTCTCGGCCTGCCGGAATTGGCCTGCTTGCGCATCGCGCCGTGCCGTTTCCAGCGCACGGGAAATCTCCATCCTGCGCATGAATGCAGTTGTACCATGCAGGCGGAACTCTGTCAGAATCGCGGACGTCGTTGTGCCGGTCCTGAACGCACCGCACGGCATCGTTCATTTTCAATCCACTTTGGTCCGTTTCTTCTATAATGCGCGGGCATCTATGAAGGATCCCTCCGTGGCACGATTGCTGGCACAGGCACGGGAGTGTCGCCGCGCCGGTGACTTGAGACGGGCGGAGGCCTTGTGTCGGCAGGTGCTCGAGCATAGTGCGAATCATCCGGGTGCACTGCACCTGCTTGGAGAGGTCGCATACCTGGCGGGGCAGCCGCGTGCCTCGGTCGAATTATTGCGCAGGGCGATCGCCCGTGTGCCAGGACATGCGGAGCTGCACAACATGGTCGGGATCGCGCTGTTCGCCTCGGGGGAAAATGACAACGCGATCACGGCGTATCGGGAGGCTTTGCGTCTGGCGCCGCAATATTTCGAGGCGATGAGCAATATGGCAGAGGCGCTTTGCGCCGGCGGGCGCACGGGCGAGGCGATTGCGGCCTGCCGGGCCGCGCTGGCGATTCAGCCGGGGCAGCCTGGGACGCTCGTGAATCTTGGCAATGCGCTGCGGCAGGAAGGAAAGCTCGATGAGGCCGCGAATGCCTTTCGCGAGGCGCTGCGGGGCAATCCGACCTGGGCACTCGTGCTGCGCAATCTTGGGATCGTTCTGCTGGAAATGGGAAGCCTGGTGGAAGCGGAGACGGTCCTTCGCAGAACAGTGGCGTTAGCCCCGGAAGATGCCGAGGCCCAAAATGCCTTGGGCAATGCGGTTCGGCTCCAGGGCGCCCGGACGACGCACTCCCTCATCTCAGACAAGCGGTGATGTTACGGCCTGATTCTGCGGTCTTTCAGAGCAACCTGCTGTTTGCGCTGAATTACTGCTCATCGCTCAAACCGGAGGCGATCTGCGCCGAGCATGTGGCATGGGGAAATCAATGCGCCAAGGCAGTGGCGATTCACGATCGTTGGCCCAACGATCGGAGTCCGGATCGGCCGCTACGAATCGGTTACGTGTCGCCGGACTTTCGGGCGCATTCGATCTCCTTCTTCGTTGAGCCCATTCTCAAGCGCCACGATCGAAGCCGGTTTCAGATATTTGGCTATGCGTGTCATCCACGCTCCGATGCAGTGACCGACTCGCTCCGGCGCCATTGCCGCGAGTGGCGGAACATTGCTGGCATGGCAGACGAGCAGGCGGCGCAGGTGATCCAATCCGATGGCATCGATATTCTTGTGGATCTGGCAGTGCATTCGCCGAACAACCGGCTGATGCTGTTTGCGAGGAAGCCGGCGCCGGTGCAGGTCAGCTATCTGGGGTATGCAGGGACGACCGGATTACCCACCATGGATTACCGGTTGACCGATGCGGTGGTCGATCCGCCGGGCCAGATCGAAGCGCATCACCGTGAGCAGCTATTGCGGCTGCCGCGGACGCTGTGGTGTTTTCGGCCGCCGCGCCGGAGCCCGGCGGTGGCGCCGGCGCCATGTCTGAGCGGCAGCCCATTGACGTTTGGGTCGGCGAACATGCCGGCCAAGATTACCCCGGAAGTGATTGGGCTGTGGGCGGAAGTGCTGAAATCGCTGCCGGCATCGAGGCTTGTATGCAAGGGATGGAGCTTGGACGATCGGGGAGTGCAGCGCGGATTTGTCGGGGCCTTTGGGGCGCACGGCATCGGCGTCGATCGGCTTGGTTTTGAAGGCCAAAGCGATCTGGGCGAGTTCCTCCACTTCTTTTCGAAGATTGACGTCGTGCTGGATACATTTCCGTTCAACGGAGGGGCCATAACTTGTCTGGCACTGTGGATGGGCGTGCCTGTCATCACGCTTGCACAGGATCGTTCAGTCTCGCGCGTGGGGGCCGGTGTTCTGACCAATGTCGAGCTTAAGGCGTTGATCGCAGAGGCACCCGAACAATATGTCCAGATCGCTGCGCGGTTGCGCAGGACCACACGCAGCTTGCAGGCCTGCGCACTCGAATGCGGCAGCGAATGCGATCGTCCCCGCTGATGGATGAGAATGGGTTTGTTCGTGAGTTGGAGGCGGCGTACCGGCGGATCTGGGCACAGTGGTGCGCATCGGCGCCAACGTGAAGGATCTCATCGCTGTTCGCACCAGCGGCGCCAGATGTCGCGGTAGACCTGTTCAAGATTGGCCGTGAATCGCCGAGCGTCCATAAGCGGGGACGCTTGCATCTCCTTCCTGAGAGATGCTCGAGTATGCGCAAGCTTAGGAAGATCCGACGCAAGCGATGCGGCGAGTGAAACAAACTCCGGTTCGGACGACGCGATCCATTCGGGATGGCCAACGGCGGTGAGAAGACTCGCGCTGACGCGCGAGGCATGCATGGCGCACCGGCAGCGTGACGACGGGCACACCCATGTAGAGCGCCTCACACGTCGTCGTGGTGCCGCTGTAAGGCAGAGGATCCAATGCGACATCGACGTTCTAATACAGGGCCAGGTGTTCGGCGGGAGTGGACGTCGGAAGCAGCATATCCAGACGTTCTGCGGCGATGCCGTGCGTGGTGAACGACTGATGAACCAGATCCCGCACTGCGGGATCGCGAAAGTGCATGTTCTTCATGAGCAGCTGAGATCCCGGCACGGCGAGCATGACTCTTGACCACAGCGAAATTGTTTTGGGGCTAACTTTGTTGAGCGTGTTGAAAGAACCAAAGGTGATGTAGCCATTACCGGCGGCGGGGAGAGCGGCGAGGTCGGGGGCATCGTCTGGGGCATGGTAACACCAGGCACAATGCGGCAATCGAATGAGTTGCTCGGTGTGCAGGTGCTCGGTTTGTCCCGGAGGGTCGGCAATGGCGTCACTCAGGCGGTACTGGATCTGCTTGAGGCCGGTCGTATTCGCATAGCCCAGATAGGTGATTTGCACCGGCGCCGGCTGGCGGGCAAAGACCAGAATGCGGGAACCAATCGTGTGGCCTGCAAGGTCGATCAAGAGCTCGATGCCGTCGGCGCGAATGAGACCTGCTAATTCGTCATCGCTCGTATTGCGCACATCTCGCCAATGATCAGCGTAACTTTTGAGGCGCTCGGTCAGATCATCGGGCTGAAAGACGGTGCTGTAACAGAATAACTCAGCGGAGCGTTTGTATCACAGCTCCGAGCACAGCCGAAATGCAATGCATGAGATGTCTAACAGCAGCGACAAATCGGGCGGTGGGATCAAGAAACGCGGGGTTTGCGCCAGCGCCGCTGACCGGTAACAGCGACAGCGGTGACCATTCATTCCTGCGATGATTGATGTCGGATTCAGCCTGGGGCGTCGCTGGCGGGGAACGATTCCATCGAGGCCTCCTCGACTTCGTCGGAAGGCGTTTGCCCCGAGCGTTTCCAGTCGCGTGGATATGAAGGAGTTTCATGCAAGTCGCTACCGCGCGAACGCTCGCCGATGGCCAGCACAAGGGGCTATATCCGCTTACGCCACGGAAGATGAGGCCGCCGCCGAGTAGAAGCAGCGCCGTTCCGGTCAGACGCCCGCGGCTAACCCCCATGAGCGACAGCAGTCCTCCGCCTGCAATCCACAAGAACCGTTTGAGTTCGTGGTCATCGCCAAGAGGCACCAGAACGTATTGATCGCCAAATTTGCGTGCAGAGTAATGCCTGGACATGGTTCCACCTTGCTGACGCCATCGCTTATGTAACGTACGTTCAACACATGCGCCAATGGAGAAATCTGGATGAAGGTCCAAACACCGGCGGCGCGTGAAGCGTCTGGACGAATCGATATCTGCCTGATCGGACCGGGCGATGGCTGGCACGCGGAGGCACCGGAGATGCTCGATCCGGACGCGGCGCTGGATGGTGCGCACAAGGAACTGGCGCCGCTCTTTCATCTGATGCCACTGGTGCTGCCGGGATGTACAAGCACCGGGGGGGGAAGAATGATCGCGATTGCGCTCGCACGGCCTTTCGCATCGCCTGCGTATGCGTACAACGTTGCCAAGGCGGCCCGCGCCAGGCGATGCTGCTGGCGTGCCCCGAGGCTTCTGCCCATGGCGTGAACCTGAACGTCATTGCGCCTGGACCGGTCGAAGGAATTGAAAGTGTAGAAACGGTAGTCGAGTTATGCGACCACGGTGCATCCTGGCAAACCCGAAGCAAGACACGCCGCAGGAGATCGCCGAGGGGATGCCGTTCTTTGCCCGGACGCGGGCCGCTACGTTGCCAGTTCCGAATTGCAGTATCGGTCGTGAAATTCCCGCATTGACTCTGGGCGCTGGCGGCGTACGGGTCAGGAGAGCGTTACCAGGCTGACTTCCAGAATGTCGCTGCTGGCCGAGCGGATCTTCTGGAGCGCTGCCTCGTCGGGCTCGTGTTCGAGATTGATTCGCGCAACGGCGGCTTCGGCCTGATCGAAGACGATGTTCTGCATTTCCTGCACGTTGATATGCGCGGCGCTGATGGCATCCAGCACGCCCGCGAGAACGCCCGGACGGTCGCGGTGCCGGACAATCAGGGCACAGGTTGCAGGCGTCTGCCGCGCGATGTTGACGGCGTTGGGGACCTCGCCTCGCTCCATGAAGGATCGGATGATCCGCACCGTCTCGGCTGCGATCGCTTCCTGGGCCTGCTCGGTCGAAGCGCCGATGTGATGCGTGCCATAAAGGTTGGCGGCGCGGCCGATCGGATCAGTGAAGTCTCCACTGGAACCGGCCGGCTCGTTGGCATAGACGTCGAGCCCTGCACGAAGCGGTTTGTCCCGGATCGCAGCGGCAAGCGCCTCCTGATCGATCACTTCTCCCCGCGAGGTGTTGATGAAGCATGCCGCCCTTCTTCATCGCTGCAAAAAAGTCACGCCCCAGCAGGCCGCGCGTTTCGCGGGTCAGCGCGACGTGGACGCTCACGACGTCGGCGGCATACGCGAGGTCAAGCAGGGTCGGCGCATAGTCTACATCGAGCGCTGCGGCGCGCTCGGGGGTGAGCGAGCGGCTGAACGCGATGACTTTCATGCCGAAGGCCTTGGCCCGGCCGATCATTTCGCCGCCGATCTGCCCGAGGCCGACCAGTCCCAGCGTCCGTCCATACAGGCCGCGGGCCTTGGCGAACTCCGCCTTATTCCATTTTCCCTCGCGCAGCGCCATGACATTGTCGGCGATGCGCCGATCCAGCGCAGGATCAGGCCGAACGCCAGTTCGGCGACGGCGATCGCATTCTTGCCGGGGCAGTTGGAGACATAAATCCCCCGGCGCGATGCCGCGGCCACGTCGATCGTGTTGTATCCAGCCCCGGCGCGGACGACGAGCTTGAGGTTTTGAGCGTCGAGAACCGCTTCGGTGACCTGTGTCGAGCGGACGATCAGCACGTCGGGGCGAAGCTGCTTCGCGGCGTCCACCAGCGCCTGTTCCTTGAGCTTGGGTTCGTATTGGACGTCGCACCCCAACTCGATCAGTGCATCGCGGCCGGACTGTTCAAACGAATCGGCGATCAAAACGCGCATAAAAACCTCCTTCAGACCGCCAGTATACGCGCAAAGCCAGATCAGTGGACAGGGAACTCATGTGATACGGATCGGATGAAGGCGTGCGCGCCAGAAGGATGGGTGCCCGGGGCGCTTTCCCAGGGGTTGCCGGCGCCCCCAGGGATCGCCAGCCGTAGGAAAGACCTCATTCTTGCTCCCTCCCCCAAACCGTCCAACAGGTCCTACAGCGATGCACCGGAGCGGTCTTTGGGCCCGCACAATTCGCCGCTTCGCCCGCCCCGCCTGCCGCAGCTTCCCGAAAACAGAGCGTGCCCGAGCCCCTATGACATATCGACAGCCGCTTGTGCAAAAGCTCTGACTCACACCGTACTCACACCATAATTGCACCGTGCAAACCCCGTCAGCACAAGAGCCGGCCCGATGCGTCCGCCTCGGTCATCCATGTGAACCGAATTGATCGCCCGCGCCCCAGGTGGATGCATGGCCGGGCCTTTTCGCAAGGTCTGCCCGCGCACCCGTTCATCACGGCGTGCGGAAAGTGTATGGCACGCTCTAAGGGCACCTTTGAGCCGTTTTCGCCGCTACGACAAATTGGCATGTTCGGACCACCATGTCGTCAGAAGGGGCAAAAACGAGTTTGGCGGCCGGGTGGGGAGGATACGGTACTACAACGGTGAGAGTACGGTGTGGGTCGGGAGTCGAATCGCAGGCAACAGGGGAGCGGAATGTCCTCTGTTTGGACGATTTGCGAACCGTCCGGCTATCCCGGCCGCCCCGCGGTTGGCGGGAACCGGAACTGGGGGGCGTGGAAAGTCCGTAATACGCTCTAGCCGATCTCCGGAGGGCGGATGATCCGGCTGTCGATCGGAAGTTCCCCCGCGTGAAGATCGGCCCACATGGCGGCTTCGCCGTTCAAGGGGCTTTTGATGTTGTACGCCTGGAAGGCAATCATCTCGCCGATCCGCACCACCAGGTCCACCAGGCGCTCGCCGGCGGTCCAGTGGTCGCCGACACAGATCACGGCGGCGTCGATGTTGGGATGAAAGATCGGCGTGAGCATCCGGCACTTGGGGCCCAGCCGCGGGTAGTCGCTGATGAGCTGAATCTCGACGCGGTGGCGCTGCGCGGAATCGGGTCCTTGACCCTGGGGATCTTCTCCAGGCCCTTGAGGACGTATTCGATGACGTAGAGATCGGGTGGATCGCCACGGGCGGCTTCGATTCTCACGTGCGGCCAACTGGCAAAGGCCCGCTGCATCTGCTCCTGATCGCTGCGGAGGCGTCGCAGGCGCATGGGCGTTATCTGCGGGACCGGCGCGGCCTGTCGCGCCGCGGGAACTTCGGATTCCCGGCCGCACTTCTTACAGCGCACGCGGCGCCCGGCCGCGTTGTGGGGAACGCTGAAAGACTGGCCGCATCCCGGACAGGCGAAGTCGATCATGGGCCGACCCACTGGAACGGGCGGATGCCCAGCCACCAGAACCTGGAGAATTCGACCCCCACGAGCAGCCCGACGACGCACAGCGCCGCGGTCGATGCCAAGAGCGGCCAGCGCCGCAGGCCCCTGCGGGCAGCGGCAGCGAACGTGACCACCGCAAGAAACGCCGAAGGAATCCCGAAGGCCAGCGCCGGCGACCGCACCGATCACGCTGGCGCCCAGGAGCAGGAATTCCCACGGAAACGGGTCGGTCAACTCGGTGACGTTCAATTCCTTCACCGCCGACGCCTCGGGCGGCTCCAGAACGCCCACCTGCGAACACCCGTAAGCGGCGCACCCGCGATTCTCGCTCCAGCAGTCGGCGTGGAAAGTCAGCGCACATTCCGGGCAGGTGGTCATCTGCTCGGACGCGGCGATGCGGCTCTGGCAGATGCCGCACATGACCAGATCACCCTCGGGGACGGCCTGCGGGGCTTCGATTTCGGCAGCACCAGGGGTTGGCGCCCGCACCGCCACCGATGGGGCGACAGACGGAGCCATCGGTTTGGCGGGTGCCGCTTCGGCGACCGGGATGATCGCTTCGACGCTGGCGGTATCGACCATCACCGTCTGGCGAGGATCAACCGGCGGCTCGATCTCCTTCAGGCGGGGCTCGGTATGGCGGGCAACCGGCTTGGGCGTCGGGAACGGCGCCGGACTCGGCTTTGTAAGGGTCGTCGACCCGGGCAGCGGCGCCGGTTTGATCGATTCAATCTGGACCGCGGGGACGGATTTGACGATGTCCGATTTGACGGGCGTCGCAGGCCGCAACGGCGCGGTCTTGGCCGGGGTTTGGAGTTTCTCGCAAGCTTTGGGTTGTTCAGCAACCACCGGCTTGGGATTGTCTTCGACGACAGGCCGGGGCGCCTGTGAGGGCGCGGGGGCGACGGGCCGGGGCGCATCGGATCGGGAAACCGGTGCCGCGGGAGCCGGCTCGGCGACGGTCGCCATGCGCGATTGTCCGGCGACGGCATTGGGTTGCGCCGGCGGCGCGATGAGCCGCCCCGCGGTTTGCCCCGCCGGTAGCGGCTTGGCCGCCGGCTGACCGTTGCCGCTGACGGCTCTGGGCATCGGCTCCATGATGATCGTCGCGCCGCAGCCGCATTCGATGGAATGCTTTTCACCCGGCGTTCCCGCACTGGGTGCGCGCCAGGGAAATGCGATGGGACGCACGCCCCTGGGAAGCGCGTCTTCGCTCAGATAGGTCATCCGGGTCGAGCCGCCGACCTGGATCAGATCGCCGCTGCTCAGCGGGCGCCGCGACTGGATGGGAATCCCGTTGACGAACGTGCGCCCAGCGCGAGACGTTAGCGATGAAATAGCCGCTATTGCTTCGTCCGATCCAGGCGTGCACGTGCGCGACGGAATTGTCCGCGATCATCACCGCGTTGGCGGGGCACGACCCGATCAACAGCGGCCACTCAAACGTGCCGCCGCGATGGTCGGTGCCGTTCTGGATGATCAGCGTAGGCATAACACCAAAACCCGTGAGATGCGCCTTAGAGCTTCCCAGGTTCTGAAACAGGCTCTAAGCCGGCTGCCGCTCCTGGAACAGAAATCCGGTCGAGCCGATCTGAACGCGGTCACCGTGACGCAGTCGTGTGCGCACGACCGGCTTTCCGTTGACCAACGTGGCCCCGCCGAGCGGCAGGTCTTCAATCTCAAAGCCGCCTCCGACGACGTGAATCGCCGCATGCCGCCGGCCCACCTGCGCGTCCTTGAACAGATAAATCTGATTGTTGGGAGCCGAGCCGATGTAGGTCGGATTGCGGTAGAGAATGAACTGCTTGCCCGCGATGATCCCCTGGACCACGCGCAGCCACCCGGTCTTGGCCACGTTCTCGATCAAGCCGCTGGCCAGGCCCGCCACCGTACCGATGGCGACCATGAGGATGAGCCGGCTGAGGTGCTGGTTATCGAGGTGCTTGGCGACCGTGTCGTACATCAGCCCGCCGATCACCCCTCCCAGCAGCCCGCCGGCGGCGCCGATGGCCATTTTCTTCCAGTTGCGCATGACGACGCCCGGCGCCAGGGTAAGGGTCAGCCCCAGCACGCCGTAGGTGAGCGCCGCGCGAGGATCTGATGCTTCGTGGTGAGCTGCCCGTCGCTGCCGCCGAGTGCATGGTAGAGGCGTTCCACAAAGAGCGCGATGATCACGCCACCCAGCAATCCAAGCGTTGCGCCCATCGAGCCGTTGATGATCATCGCGGGGATGTTTCGATCCACCACCGCTTCGGCCATGCTGAGGCATGCGGCGATGATCAAACCCGCCACGCCATACGACAGCACGTTGACGATGAAGTCCTTCCACATGTCGCGGTTGCGATAGGCTTCCAGGTGTTCGTCCTTCTGAGCCGGCGTCAGGTGCGGGTCGTTCATGATGACGAAGTAGGGATTGTCCGCGCCATCCCGTTGGATCTGGCGAATGGAATCTTCCGCTATTTGTTGATCGAGATTGCCGGTCAGGACGGCCTTGTTGAGCTGCTGGATGCCGTTGAGCAGATCCAGCAGCTTCAAGCCGGGGGCTGGGCCTGAGGTGGAGCAGCTCGCCGCATCCCCAAGCCAGCACGCCGCCGATCAGGCCGAAGACGGCCATATAAAAGATCGTATTGTACCAGATGCTGGGCGTCGAGGGCGCCTCGTCCTCGACCGGGGCATCCGTGATCTGGGCGTACTGGCGGTTGCGTTCCATCGCGTCCTGCTGACGGAGCTTCTGCTCCACCTGACGCGTGTTCAGCTCATCCCACGAAATGCTGATCTTCTCGGTAGGCATGGGCATTCAATTACGAACCGCCGAACAGGGCACCGTAATCCGGCGCGACGAACTTCGCCGGCCCCTTGGGATGCGGCGCTTCGGGCTGCTTTTGTTCTGTGGGCGTCGAACCCGGCGAGAAGAAGTCTCCCTTGATTGCCGGCAGGACCGCGCTGATCAGCAGCGGCCAGCCGATCGAGAGCATCGCGCAGATTGCCAGCCCCGCCAGCAGCCACTTTTGCTTGTGCTCCAGGCTCTGGATCCGGGCCGACAACTCCATCACCGTGCCGGGCGGCGCCGCGGCCGCGGTCATCTGCGTGGACATGTCCGCCGGCACGTTCTGCGCGAGCACGTCCTCTTCCACCATGAAGTTTTCCGGAATCAGGTCCCCGGCGCGCCAGACGAACAGCCCTTGCTGATTCTGCTTCGGGTCATAAACAAACGCCGTATGCCACGGCAGATTGAAGAAGTTCTTGTGGATGAACACGTCCATGTCGGACAGGAAGATGCCGTAGCCGGGGTGGGTATGGTACCAGCCGAGGATGCGCTTATCCGGATGGTCACGATCCAGCACGTCCTGAATATGGGTCCAGGTTTCAGCGGTGAAGGTGACCTGCGCCTCTTGCCTGAGGCGTAGTTGCCGCGGATGCATCCTTCGATGTGCACGAACGGCTTGTCCTCGTCGCGATATACGTTGCCGATCAGCACACCGCAGACTTCAACGTCGTCAGATGCCCTGCCATGAGCGTGGATTTCATTGAGCGCCGAACGCCGGACCACCACGTTGGATCCAAGCCCCCGACGGCGCACCGGAAGCCTGCGCTCCGGCCAATCGCTGCTGGCCTTGATGGCACCGATGTCGTAGTCGGCAGGCGGGCCCAAAGTCTTGCTCATGCCCACTCCAATAGCTCATCGCGCACCAGCGGTCCCAGAACCTTACGGGCATCGCCGGTCAGCTCAAAGCCAATCGATCGTTCGCTGTTGCGTGCGATGATAATGTCGAATGCCGGCACGCCGATTCGCGCCAGGGGCTGATCGAGAAAGCTTTCCTCGCCGCGGATCTTGAAAAACGTGCTGACGTCCCGCGGTTCCCCGCAATGCGGGCAGCGCCCTTGCTGGCCGAGACCCGCCCCAGTGACGCAAAAAGCGCCTCACTGCGCCCGCAGGAGGTGCAGGTGAGTTTCTCCAGGACGTCGCGTGCCAGTTCCAGCTCTGCGCCGGGCCCGAGGATGCCCCGCGCCCGATCCAGCAACTGCCGCGCGGTGATGGATTGGACGCCTTCGTCCAGCGAGACAACCTCAGAGAGGATTTCGTGGCTGTAGCAATTGGCCTTGCGCTGGTATTCGACCGTGTAGGCGTCGGCCCCCAGACCGTTAAAGACCCAGCCCTTGCCGGCCAGCGTCTCCAGGCCGTGCAACATCTTGACGGCCTCCTGGCATTGCACGCCGGCGATGATCGAGCTGATGGTTGGCGTGGTCGGCGTCTTACCCTCTTCCATCTGGTCGCGGGTCAGCAGGTTGCACGACCGGCGCATGGCCAGCAATTTCCAGTCTGTTTCGGACATCGTGCACTCGTAGCAGGGCCCGTCCGGAGCGAACACCCGGCAGCAGCCCTGCAACTGCTCGATTGCGCCGTCGATCCACGGCCGGTTCACCTTCCAGCACGCACGATTGATCGCCAGGCGCGCCTCGCGATTGTCCAGGCCGGCAATCACCAGATCCGCCCAGCGAAAGACACCGAGGCCAAGATCGTAGATGACATTGCCTTCAAAGTGCTGGACCTGAAGATCAGGATAGATTTCGCCGGCTGCGCGGGCGGCCACTTCGGATTTGGGCGCGCCGTTGTCGCCTTCTCGATAGAGGATCGAGCGCGACAGATTGGAGTTCTCGACGCGATCCATATCGGCGATGAAAAGGTTGCCGATGCCAAGAAGGGCCATGTTCTTGACGATTTCATTGCCGAGGCGCCGGCACCGATCACGAGGACCCGCGCGCCGGCAAGCCGCTTTTGGTCCCACCATGAGATCAAACGAAACCGCGCAAACCGGTCGTCGTCGCTTTCCGGCGTAATGCGCAGCGGTTCCCCACGAGGCGCAGCAGCGAGCTTGGAATCCTGCTTCAGCATCAGCTCACTCACCCGGCAGTGATTTCCGGCTGCAGGCGGAGGACGTCTCCTTCCTTCACGCCGAGATCCGCCAGTGTCTGGTCGTCCAGCAATTGCTTGCCGGACGCTCGATGATGAAGTTTATATGAAAGCGGCTGTCCGTCAGGCGCGTATTGCGGGAAACTCATCTTTTCGAGAAGGACGACCAACAGCCTTTTAATCGGCGCATCATCTGGCATATGCACTTCCTGCCGCTTCGTGCCGGTGACGTCCCAGACCTGTACGAGGACCATTCCCATCTTATCTATCCATCCAAATAGGGCTCTGGCGACTGGCGAGGCCCTGTGGCAGCGGCACTGACGGTTAGATCGTTAATATAACCGTCGTGATGCAACTCGGCCACGGTAAACAGGTTATCGTGACCTGGGTGCCGTGTTAAACTGCGTGGGCGCGGCATCGCGCACAGCCACACCGAATATACCGGGGTTCCCCAGTTTATCGGCTCTCAATCCGTCAAAATCGTACTTGCGTACTAGCCATCCAAGACGTAATTGTATTAAACTAAAATTAAGAATCATCTCGAAACCTTGGCTAGTGGGTGTCAATGCTTGCGCGACGTAACCAAATTGGGGAACTTCCGATAACGACCCGGCCCGCATTGGCCGCGGAGCGGCAAGGCGATTCTCTGATCGAAATTGCCATGCGGCACCGCAAGGAGATCGGAATCTTCACCGGTATGTGCCTCATCGTGGGCCTCCTGTATCTCTGGATCGCCACACCGCAATATACCGCCAGCGCCCAGTTGCTTGTCCAGAGGCATACCCCCGGATTGCCCGGGAATACCGCGCCCATCACCGGCGACGACGAAGGCACGTTCTTATATACGCAGCGCCAAATTGTTCGCTCGACGCCGGTTCTGGCCATTGCGCTTGCGGACACCGGAGATCTGAAAACATTCGACGGCCAGCGTAATCGCTTCAAGTTCTTGCGCGACAATCTCAACGTCGAAGTCGGAAAGAAAGACGCGCTGATCACGATCGATTTTCTTTCGCCCTATCCGGAAGAGGCGGTGAAGATCGTTAACTCCGTCATCAAGGGGTACACCGATTTTCAGACGAAGCAGCGGCACAGCACCGCCAGCGAAGCGCTCGAAGTTCTGACCAGCCAGGTGAACAAGAGCCAGGCGGAACTGGACCAGCGCATGAAGGCGCTACAGGACTACCGCAGCAAGCACAATCTGCTCAGCGCCGATTCCGATCGCACGAACATCATGGCCGAGCGGCTCAAGACGTTGTCGGATGCGCTCAACGTTGCCAAGGTTGACCAGTTCAACGCCCAGGCCGAGCACGAAGAAATCCAGCAGACCGTAATGAAGGATCCCGAGCAGGCCAAGAAGGTCAACGAAATGCTTGCTACCGGAACGTCGGTCGCAACAGGTGCTGAGATCCAGACGGTGCGCACGGAGTTGTTCCAGTGGCAGACGCGCTTGGAGGATCTCAAGCGGCAGTATGGCACGCGACATCCGGCCGTGCAGCTGGCGCAGGGACGGGTCGATCAGCTCACGACAAGCTATGCCGCGGCCGTCGAACGGTGCTATCAGCTCGCGTCGCAGAAAGTCACGGATCTTCAAAACCTGCTCGACCAGCAGCAAAAGCTCGCCGTGGATGACGCCAACAAGGCGGCGGAATATTCCCGCCTGCAATCTGACGCCCAGCGCCTCCAGAAGCAGATTGATATGCTCAACAACCAGGTCAGCCAGGTGAACCTCGCTGACGATGGCGGCGTTCCGACTATCACGGTCGTGGAGCCAACACGGGCCGACGAGAAGCCCTCTGCTCCCAGCACCAGCAAGACGCTCGGACTTGCGCTGGTGCTTGGCCTGCTCGGCGGATTTGGCTTCTCACTCATCCGCGATCGCAACGACTTCCCGCTGCTGACCGCCCGGCAGATCCGTCAGACGCTCGGCACGCGCGTCATCGGCCTGGTGCCGCGGATGGCGGTGCCCGGGCGCGTGCTCGAGAACGATCCAGCCAGCGACGTGGCCGAGGGTTGCCGGGCACTTTACCTGACGATTGTCGACAATGTTCCGGAAACCCATTGCAAGGCCATCCTCGTCACCTCGCCCACTCGCGGCGACGGAAAGAGCACCGTCGCAGTGAACCTTGCGGTCGCGATGGCCCAGCAGGGCAAGCGAGTGCTGCTGGTGGATGCGGATTTCCGTTCGCCTTCCCTCCAGCGGGTATTCGATTTGCGCGGCCGCGCCGGGCTCGGTAACGTCCTCTCGGCGCAGGAATTGGCCGAAGGCGCCATTCACGACAGCGGCATCGAAGGGCTGGATATTCTGCCCGCCGGTAACGTTGTCGGGAATCCGATCGACCTTTTGAACAGTGAACGATTCAACGCGGTGCTCGATCATCTGATCGATGTGTACGACCATGTGGTGATCGACGCTCCGCCGACGGTGGCGGTCGACGATGCCCGGATTGTCTCGGCATCGTGCGATTTGACGCTGCTGGTGCTGCGAGCTGGGCGGGCGAATCGTCGCCTAAGTGAACTGGCCCGCGAAGGGCTGTCCGCTGTCGGCGCCAATATTTTTGGCGTCGTGATCAACGACGTGCAGCCGCAGAACTATGCCCAGTATGACGGCGTCTACGAAGACGGCGGCAGCCTGCGGCGCGGCGCTCGAACAACGCCAAAGACCAACGACATCAATGGAGAGTTCGAGGAACAACTGCGGACCATGCTGGTTCGCCGTCCGGGTAACCCCGAGCGCCTCGAGCAGCAGAAGCCCGCTGTGCACCCGGTCCGCCGGTTGAACGGCGGTGTCATGGAGGATGAGGAGGAATAACTGACGGAGAGTGAGCGAACCCGCGTTGTATGTGGATTTGTGTGGGTGAAGCGCTCTCGGCACTGACGGCCACGAGGCCGCGGACAAGTTGAAAAAACAGCGGACGTCCGGACGTGGGTGTTCTGTCGGGCCGTCCGTGGAATGGATGGGAAGAAAATGCCTGGCCTTATCCCATTCCAGCCGTGCCACGGCTCGTTCGAGCATCGGATTGAACGAGCCAACACATCACCGGTGTTGTGATTCAGGATGCTTGTACGTCCTGCGCGCGCCGGGCACGGAATTCGGCAAGGAAGCCGCCAAAGGCTGGGAAGGACTCGGGATGTTTCGCCGATTCGGAGGCAGGGAAGTGGTCATGGAGAAAGTGCTCTACCGCCCGCAAAGGGCCCCGGTGGCTTCGCGTCCGCGCACGTTGCGAGATGTCTATCCCCGGGCTCAATTCGACGCCGTGCTGCATCACGAGCGGAATCGGGCGGATCGCGATGAAACGGAGTTTTCGCTGGTGCTGATCAAGATGCGGCGAAACGACTGGCGCACAAGCTGCCGGCTGGCGCGCTCGATACTGCGTCGGTGCCGCAGTACCGACGAACTCGGCTGGTACGGGCAGAGCTGCCTGTGCGTCCTGCTGCCAAACACGTCGGCCGCCGGCGCTCGGTGCTTTGAGGCGAGCACTCGGCGTCTGTCAGAGTCGCTGGAGATCCCGGTAGTCCTCAAGACCTATACGTATCCTTCGCAGTGGTTCCTGGATGGCGACGCCAAGCCCTATGCGGGTCCACGTCTGCATCGCAGCGACTCGAATGGCAACGGCCACAACGGAAACGGCTTCAATGGCAATGGCCATGCAAACGGCAGCGGTCATCACCACAATGGCAATGGTAACGGCCACTCTATGGCCAGCACGGCGGCGCAGCGCGACCTGATGCCATTCGTATTGTCCGGCCTGATTGAGGGACTCGAAGCTGAAGCGATCGGACTCGATGCGGTGGAAACCCTCCTGGTCAGCCCGCTGCCCTGGTGGAAGCGGGCGATCGACATCGTGGTGTCGCTGGCGACCCTGACAGTGCTTTCTCCTCTGATGGCGCTCATTGCCCTGACAATCAAGTTGACCAGTCCCGGTCCGGTCTTGTTCGGACAATGGCGTGCCGGCTTGGGTGCCAAACCGTTCTGGATACTGAAATTCCGCACGATGGTGACCGATGCCGAGGCGCAGAAGGCAAACCTCCGCAAGCACAGCGAGCAGGACGGTCCCGCGTTCAAGATGACCGACGATCCGCGGATCACCGGAATTGGGCGATTCCTGCGGACCACGAGCCTCGACGAACTGCCGCAACTGTGGAACGTCCTGCGGGGCGATATGTCGCTGGTGGGGCCGCGCCCGCTCCCATTGGATGAATCGGCTGCCTGCAAGCAGTGGCAGCGCCGGCGGCTCGATCTCACGCCGGGTCTGACCTGCATCTGGCAGGTCAAGGGCCGCTCACGCGTCACTTTCATCGAGTGGATGCGGATGGATCTGGCCTATGCCAGGAGCCGCAGTCTGGTTCGCGATGTCCGGATTATGGCCCAGACGATTCCGGCGGTGCTCCTTCGGAAGGGCGCCCGTTGAGCCGATGACCTGATGTATATGGGTCCAGAAGAAGCGCCCTGCGGGAAGGATGTTTTTGCGATGAGTGCGGCAGTGGAAACATGGCCGGACAAGTGTGATCTGTTCGGCGTGCGGGTCAGCGCGACCTGTTACGATGAGGCGGTAAACGCGATCATTGCGGCGGCCAAGCGCAATAATAGTGCCGCGGTGACAGCTTTTGCGGTGCACGGCCTGGTGACGGCAACTCGCGACGAAGCCTATCGCCGGATGGTAAACACCTTCGAGATTATCAGCCCTGACGGCCAGCCCGTCCGCTGGGCTCTGAACAAGTTTTATAAGACCAATTTGAACGATCGCGTATATGGTCCGGAGATGATGCTTCGCTGCTGCAAACGGGCCGCCGCGGAAGGCGTAGCCGTCTTCCTCTATGGGTCCAAGCCGCGCGTGATGGAGCCACTGGTGCGTAACCTCAAGGAGAAGTGTCCGGGCCTTCGGATCGTCGGCGCCGAGACGCCGGAGAATTTTCCGCTCGCGCCCGAGCAGCGCGATGCCCTGATCCGGCGCATCAACGACAGCGGGGCAGGCCTGCTGTTCCTGGGATTAGGGTGCCCGCGGCAGGAGATCTTCTGTTATGAAAATCATGAGAGAATTAATGCGGTGACGCTCTGCGTCGGGGCCGCGTTCGATTTTCACGCCGGCCTCAAGCCAACCGCCCCTGCCTGGATGCAGAAGCGCGGGCTGGAATGGCTGTTTCGCTTTTGGTGTGAGCCAGGCCGGCTCTGGCGACGATACCTCGTCACCAACACGACGTTCATGATGCTGGTCGCGGGGCGCATGCTCCGTCCCGGACGCTAGAAAGCCATGACGAGCGCAACCCAGATCATTCCGATTGCCGATACGACGGCACCGGCGACCGAGTCGTCGGGTCGCACGACCCTGGCGTGGCTGAGCTCCCACTCGGCGGCTTTGCTCGATCAGGTTCTGATTTCCGGCGCGAATTTCGTGACCATGGTCTGCACCGCGCGGGCGCTGCATCCCAGCAGCGCTGCGTTCGGCGAGTTTAGTCTCGTGTATGCCGCGCTGCTGTTCGTCAATATCGTCCAATCCACGCTGATCACCCAGCCGCACAACGTCTTGGGAACGACGCGCAAGGGCGAGCCTTATCGGCGGTTCACGACGACGACCGCGGTGGGGCAGCTGCTGCTCAGCGGCGTCCTGGCGCTCGGGCGCTGATGGTTGCGATGATCGGATTCATGGGAGGATGGAGCATCGCGCCGTTGCTGTTGGCGCTCGCGCCCGCGGTCATCGCCTGGCAGCTTCAGGAATTCGTCCGTCGCGTGCTGTACACCGAGGGACGGCTCAATGCCGCATTCATTAACGACGTGCTCAGCTATGGCGGCCAGGCCTCGGTCGTTCTCGTGCTCTACCTGACCCAGCGACTGACGGGCGTCAGCGCCTTCTACGCACTCGCAATCACATCGCTGATTGCCGTGGCGATCGGCATCTGGCAGATCCGTGGCAGCTTGATCAAGCAACTCGATCTGTTCGCGCTCACCGAGAATTGGCACTTCGGTAAGTGGCTGGCCGGAGCGGAGATCTTGGGATGGTGCTCGTCGCTGAGCGCGTATCTGTACATCGCTGCGATCATCATCGGCACACACGCCAGTGGCGAGCTCAAGTCGGCACAAATTCTGTATGGCCCGGCGCGGGTGTTCGCCTTCTTTCTCGGAACCGTGCTGCCCATCCGCTTTGCCAAGACGCATTACGCAGGCGGCGATGCCTCATTGCATCGACAGTTCAAAGCGACCGCGCGAATGATTCTGCCGCTGATGGCGGCGTACTGCCTGTTCGTCGCGATCTTCGGTAAATGGCTGTTGCGGCTCGTATTCGGCGAATCGTTCGAGGGAAGTGGATCATTGCTGGCGCTCTATTCCGTGTCGGCATTGCTCAATTATGTCGAGATGTTCGTTGCCGCCGCCCTCACCTCGAGCAAGCGGACGAAGTATATCTTCCGCGGTTATGTATATGGCGGCGTAATCGCGTTCTGCGCAAGCTGGCCAATCATCTACTGGCTCGGCGTCAACGGCGCGATCGTGTGCATGCTCATCACCGCCGTCATCGTCAACAGCATGTGCTGGCTTGTGTATCACCGAGAGATCATTCGTGGAGAAACCAGAGAGACAGAACAGTCCGACGACCACGTCCTCGACGCACAACACACTCCCGACTCCGACCCGATCCCCGGTTCGAGTGAGATCCTCGCGAATGTACTCCGCGTGCTCGACTGGAAGCAGGTGCCCTACTGCCTGCTACATGGATATCGTGATTATCCCGACAGAATCACCTCGGACGTGGACTGCCTGGTGCCCGGCTGGGCCTCGCGGGGAGGATTGCCCTCGCTGCTGCACGCCTATCGCAAGCATGTCGGAGCATCCGTCGTGCAATACCTGGCAGACGAGTCGCCGCTGATGGTGCTCTCCAGAAAGCTCCCGGGCGGTCGTGCCGGATGGCTGCCGCTCCATGTCACGCCAGCCTTTCGTTTCAAGCATCTCACGTTCTACACCGCCGACGAAATCTTTGAGGCGCGACGGAAGCACAACGGCATGTGGGTGCCAGCATTCAAACACGAGTTCGCCTGCGTGCTGATTAACCGGGTCATCAAGGGAAACATCCGCGACAAGCACGAGCGCGATCTTGCAGAATTGTATCGCCAGGATCCCAAAGGTTGCCGGTGCGAATGTCGACGATTCTGGTCAGAAGGCGATGTGGACCAGATCGTGCACAGCATCGAGGATCGCGACTTTGACCAGCTGCGATCGCTGCTGCCCCGGCTCCGCGCGGAGCTTGTTCTGCGCCGGTTCATCCGTCAGCCGCTCGGATGTGCTTATTCGATCCTGAAACAGTGCATCCGGCGTGCATACCGCTTTCTGCGCCCGAGCTTCGGCCTCCATGTCGTCTTCCTGGGACCGGACGGCGTCGGTAAATCCACGGTCATTGATGCGGTGGGGCGGGAGATCGATCCGGCATTCCTGCGCAGCGGCTATCAGACCTTCGCTCCGTCGATTCTGCCGCAGTCGATGCAGCCGAAGAAGTCCCTGCCGCACGAACTGCCCCCGCGCTCGCTGCCTGCCTCGCTGCTCAAGGCGTTGTGGTGGCTGGTCTGCTATACAGTCGGATATCTCTTCTCCGTGCAAACGGTTCGCGGGCGTGCGGGCATCGTTCTCTGCCATCGCTACCTTCTCGATGCCATCGTCGATCCCAAGCGCTACCGCTACTCCGGCCCAATCGGGCTGCTCAAGACGATCCGCATCGTAACGCCCAAGCCAGACCTGGTTTTCTTGCTCGATGCCCCTGCGGAGGTCATTCAGCGACGCAAGCAGGAAGTGCCCATTGAAGAAACCGCGCGGCAGCGCGAGGCCTACCGCGCGCTGCTCGTCGGGCAGAACAACGCGCACATCATCGACGCATCGCAGCCCTTGGCAAAGGTTGTCTCGGACGTGGATGACGCGATCGTCAATTTTCTGCGCCGCCGGCTGATCCGCCGCCTCGGATTGGGAGGGCGGCCATGACCGTTCCGCCCGCACTAACCTGGACCTGTCTGCTGAAAGAGGGATCGAGCTATCTCTGCGATTCAGCACCCGTCTGGTTCCTTCAAATGCTTAAGCCTTACGAAGGTCAGTCGCAGCGCGTGCGCATCAGTTGGGGGTTGCCTGCGCGCGGGGAGCGATCGGACCTCTCGGGCCAGGTGATTGTGAATGCCCGCCCGTCTTCCCGGGAAATGTGCGAGCAGGGGTTCGTTTACGTCCGCCGTTTTGCCGTCTTGCCAAGCCTTCGACGCGCGCGATGGTTTATCCCGCTCGATTCGGCGGCGGTGGCCAGCGGGGGATTCAGCCTCTACACCCCGGCGCAAGAGCGCACGCCTCAAGCAACTCACTGCCAAGGTGCTGGCGCGAACACGACTGCCGCTGTGGTACCGCGATCATCTCACGATCGCGCTGCGCGAGGTTCCGCTGGTGGAACAAACGATCGGCCGGTTCTACCCGGATATGGATGTGCGCCTCGCCCTCTCCGCCGGTGCGCCGAACCGGCGCGAAACCGCAAACCTTCGCTGGCGGTTCTCGATCCTGCCGGCAGTATCGCCGCAGTCGGAAAGCTGGCGATGTCACCCCTGGCCCGGCAGATCGCCGAGCACGAGGCACTGGTCCTCAAAGCCCTGGCGGACCTCCCCGAAGCGAAGTTCCAATCCCCGCGGCTAATCTTCTCCGGCGAAGTGGATGGCAAGTTCCTGATCCTGCAAAGCGCGCTCCACGGTTCGCCCGCACCAGCGCATTGGACCCCGGGCCACGAGCGCTTCCTCGAAGCCCTGCGCCGCGGGAGCCACAAGCCCGCCGCCTACACGGCGATGATTCGCGCACTGCATGCTCGCCTGCCACTGCTTCCGGTATACGGAGACTGTCTCCAGCGTGTCCTGGACGACATGATGCCGGCGCTCGAGTCGCTGAAGGTCCCCTGGACCATCGTGCACGGCGACTTTGCGCCCTGGAACCTCCGCCAGCATGGCGAGCATATCGCCGCTTTCGACTGGGAGTACGCTCAACTGGATGGATTGCCGCTGGTCGACGAGACGCATTTCCGGCTTCAGATCGCTTATTTGCTCAACCAATGGACCGACGAGCGCAGCGACGGAACTGGCTGAAATCGCAGCACAATCCCCGCTGGGCTTCACGTCCGAGCAGGCGCGGGCCTTTCAGGGAATCTATCTGATCGACATGCTGGCGCGCCTTATCGAAGAAGGGTATGATCCCAACGACGATATGCTGGCGTGGTATCGCCGTGTATTGCGGCGCGTGTCCCCCATTGCCAGGGAGGTCGCGCTGGTATGACCTCGGCTGAAATGACCGCGGCCGCGACATTCGCGCGTTCGTCGCGCACGCCCGCGGCGCGCCTCTTCCGAGCGGCCGGATCGGTCATCATTGCCAGCTTGAACCGCCAGAAGGGGATTACCGGTGTTCACACGCACACCAACGCGCTGCGCTGGGATTCGAACAGCTCGGCTGCGGCTGCACGGTGGTGAGCCCCTTTCGATGGATCGCGTCTCTGGAACCTGGTCTTTGCCCTGCGACCGCTGCTCATTCAGCATCTCAGCCGCAGCGCCGGAATCCGCTGGTATCGCCACTGGCACGAGCGGGCGCTGCGTGCAAACCTCGTTCGGTCGTTGCAGAAGAATCCCGCCGACGCCGTGCTGGCGCAATGCCCGGTCACGGCTCATGCCGCGCTCGCGGCCCGGCGCCAGCTTCGGCTGGATTGCCGCATTGTGCTTGTCTGCCATTTCAATCACAGCGAGCCCGAGGAATACCGCAAGAGTGGCGATCTCCCCGGTGACCGCGCGTACCAGCGCATGCTGAAATACGAGACCGCCGTTCTCGAACAAGTCGATCAGGTGATCTACGTTTCCGACTGGGCGCGGCAGACGGTCGAGCGCGAACGCAATATTCATCCGCGCTCCAGCGCCGTCATCCACAACGGAATTCCCCAGAGGATCGAGTGCTCGCCCCTCACGCGCCAGGCGCTGGGGCTCAATGCCGATGACTTGGTGCTGGTCAACGTTGGGACCCTTGAGCCGCGAAAGAATCAGATCGGCTTGCTCGATCTCTTCGAAAAGATCGCTCAGCGTCACGAAAACGCTCGGCTCATGCTGGTCGGAGCCGGCCACCAGCGCAGCCAGATCGAGCATGCAATCGCCCAAAAGAACCTCAACCAGAGAGTACGACTGCTGGGGGCGCGGTCCGATGTTCCCTCGATCCTGGCGATTTCCGATCTTTACCTCCATTACGCGAAGCTGGAGAATTGTCCCGTGGTGCTGTTGGAATGCGCTCGGGCGGGCCTGCCTTTCGCGGCAATCGCCGCCGGTGGTATTCCCGAGCTTCAGCAGGCGCTTGGCGTGGAACTCTCCCTAAACCCGAATAACCTGGACGGCACCATGGCGGTTCTCGACCCGGTGCTGACGGATCCGGCGATACGCAGCCGCCCTGGGCCGAAACGCTCATATCGCCTTTGCCGAGCATTTCACCACCGACGCGATGGCCCGCGCCTACCTCGGCGCGCTCGGCCTGCCTGCGGAGCCGCACGCATGACGACGATCGTCGGATCATTCTCGCCTACCGCCGAACGAACACTGGGCGACAAGTACCTGCGCGTCCTCGGCGCCTCCTGCTGGGCTACGCGCTCTTCGGCAAGGGCTTCGCCTATCTGGGCATTCCCCCTCTTTTCATCGGTGAGATCGTCCTGTTCTTCGGCATCGTCGTCGCCATGGCCACGCCCAACTGGCCTCGCCTGTTCGAGATCCGGGCGCTCTACGCCCTGATTCCACTCGTTCTCTGGGGGCTCTTTCGGACCTTTCCCTACATCTCGCAATATGGAATCAACGCCCTCCGTGACGCCACCGTCTTCGGCTACAGCGCGTTCGGGGTCATTCTCGCTCTTCTGCTGGTCAACGATCCGACCCGCCTCGGAATGCTGATCGAGTGGTACCGCAAATACTGGCGCATCTTCCTGCTCGCGATCCCGGTGCTGTTTGTCATCTTCCGCTTCTTCCGCTCCCTGCTGCCGGCGTGGCCCTGGGCGCCGGACATCACGCTCGTGTACATCAAGGAAGGCGACGTGATGGTCCACCTCGCCGCGATCCTTGCCTTCTGGGTGGCGGGCTTCGAAGCGGTGAGCTGGGGATGGTTCCTGCTCATGGCCTTCTGCGTTGCTACGCTGGGTCTGGTCGATCGCGCGGGCATGCTCGCGTTCTTCGTAATCGGCGCCATTTGCCTCGTCCTCAAGCCCAAACACACTGCTGCCTGGCGCCTGATCCTGCTGGCATGCCTGGCAGTCATCGGCCTGTGGCTCAGCAGCGTCAACATTCCGATTCCGGGCGGCAAGGGACGCGATATCTCATTTCGACAGATGGTGATCAATGCCGGCTCATTGCTTGGCACCGATTCCGGCGATCCCGGCATGGACTCCAACAAAGACTGGCGCCTGGACTGGTGGGGGGATATCTATGATTACACCTTTCATGGCCGCTATTTCTGGAAGGGCAAGGGCTATGGCATCAACCTCGCCGACTCCGATGGTTATCAGCTGTTCCAGGACGACAGCCTCCGCAGCCCGCACAGCGCCCATATGACCTTCCTGGCCCGCGGCGGCGTACCCGGCCTGATCTTCTGGGTGCTCGTCCCGCTCTGCTGGGGCGTCGCCATCCTGCGCGCCTACATCCGCTCGAAGAGAGAAGGGGAAACCGAATGGGAGGGCCTCTTCGCCTTTGTCGGCGCCTTCGGCATCGCGCTACTGATCAATGCCTCGTTCGACGTTTACCTCGAAGGGCCGATGGGCGGCATCTGGTTCTGGTGCGTCTACGGGTTTGGCCTGGGCGCGCTGTGGATTTATCAGAACTGCCCGCACGCGCTCTCGCAAACGCTGCTTGAGCCTGAACTGGAGCCCGCAACCGTGCCGATTTCGCCGCGCTCTCTCTTCACTTCGCCCCGCGCTGACCGATAAACCTGGTAACTCCCGATGCGGATTCTCCTGGCTCACAATTTCTACCAGCAGCCCGGCGGCGAGGACGAGGTCTTTCGCACTGAATTCGAGCTTCTTCAATCCTTCGGGCATGAGGTGCGCCAGTTCACCGTCCACAATGACGCCTGCGACGACATGAGCCGCCTGCAGCTCATGCGGGCAACCATCTGGAACAGGAAGATGGCGGCGGAATTGCGCGAGGTCATCCGGCGCGAACGCATTGAGCTGGTCCATTTCCACAACACGTTTCCGCTGATCTCTCCCGCGGCCTATTCAGACTGCCCATGCCGAAGGTGCCGCCGTCGTCCAGACGCTCCACAACTTCCGGCTGATCTGCCCCAACGCGCTCTTCTTCCGCGAAGGCAAGCCCTGTGAAGATTGCCTCGGCAAGCTCGTCCCCTGGCCGGCGGTCGCGCACAAATGCTATCGCGGCAACCGTGGCGCAACCGCCGTCGTCGCCGCAACGCTGACCATCCATCGCCTGCGCCACACCTGGGCGCGCGAGATTGATGTCCTGATCGCCACCACCAGCTTCGCCCGCGAAAAGTTCGTCAAGAGCGGCCTGCCCGCCGACAAGATCCTCGTCAAGCCGAACTTCCTCCACCCCGATCCCGGCATCGGCGCCGGCCAGGGCAACTACGCCATCTTTGTCGGCCGCCTCTCTGATGAAAAAGGGGTCAAACCCCTTTTAGCCGCCTGGGAAAACCACGACCTCCCCATCCCGCTGAAGATCATCGGCGACGGCCCCCTCGCTCAGCAGGTCAAGGAATCCGCTGCACGCTGCCCGCAGATCGAATGGCTCGGCCGCCGCCCATCATCAGAGGTCTACGACGCCATCGGCAACGCCACGGTCTTGGTCTTTCCATCGGAATGCTACGAGACCTTCGGCCGGGTCGCGGTCGAAGCCTTTGCCAAAGGCACACCCGTCATCGCCTCCAACCACGGCGCACCGGCAGACGTCGTCGATGCCAACCGCACCGGGCTTTTATTCAAACCCGGAGATCCGGCCGATCTCGCTCACAACGTCCGCTCGCTCCTCGCAGATCCAAATCGCCTGGCGCAGATGCGCCGCGAGGCCCGCGCCGAGTATGAAGCGCACTACACCGGCGAGCGCGCCCATCAGCAGCTCATCGAGATCTACAACCAGGCCCTCTCCGCGCGATCCCCCAGAGCGCCATCCCCGCCTTGCCCCCCAGGTGATCTCATGAGCACGCCCTTGATCACCACCAGTTGGGATGATGGACATCCCCACGATTTCCGCATCGCCGAGCTTCTCAGCAAGTACAAGCTCACCGGAACCTTCTACATTCCCCGCAACGCGCCCACCGGCGTGATGTCCCCCGCACACGTGCGCGACCTGGCCAGCAGCTTCGAGATCGGCGCCCACACGCTCGATCACGTCTTTCTCCCCGATGTCCCCGACATCCGCGCTGATGAGCAGATCGCTGGCTCCAAGAAATGGGTTGAAGACGTCACCGGCAAGCCCTGCCCGCTCTTTTGCCCTCCGGCCGGCAAGCTCCACCATCACCACATTCGCCTGATCCGGATCGCCGGATTTCTCGGCCTGCGCACCGTCGAGTTCATGTCGCTCGATCCCCCGCGCTCCATCGCCGGCATGCTCATCATGCCCACCACGCTCCAGGCCTGCCCCCACGGCGCCGGCGTCTATCTCCGCAACTTCGCCAAGCGCTTCGCCCTGCGCAACCTCTGGCTCTGGATCACAACCGCCCGCTCGACCGCCTGGGCGAACAACGTCCGCGATCTCCTGGCCGCCACCCTCCGTCGCGGCGGCGTCTTCCACCTCTGGGGCCATTCCTGGGAAATCACCGAACACGCCCAGTGGGATCGGCTCGAGTATGCCTTCAAGCTGATGAGCGAAGTGCTCGACCAGGCGCCCTGCCTGACCAATGGCGAGATCTGCCGCCGGGCGCTGGCTGCTTCCGAATCGGGTGCCGCGTTGCTGACCTCCGCCCCCGATTAATCGATGTGTGCCTCAATCCACTCACACAGCGCGTGATAAAGAATCTGGTGCACTTCCTGAATGCGGTGGGGGAGCTGCGAAGTGACGAGGAACTCAAAATCGCACTGCCCGCGCACTTTGCCCCCATCCTTCCCCAGGAATGCCGCCGTCATCAGCTTCCGCTCCTTGGCCGCATCGACCGCGCGGAGGATGTTTGCGCTGTTGCCGCTGGTCGTAAAAACCACCAGCACATCCCCTGCGTTTCCCAGCGCTTCGACCTGCCGCGAAAACACCGATTCAAATCCAAAGTCATTGGCGCTGCAGGTCAGCACCGTGGGATCGCACAGCGCAATCGCCGCCAGCGCCCGCCGGTTCTTCACGAACCGCGCCACCAGCTCCTCGGCCAGATGCATTGCATCGGCGGCGCTGCCTCCGTTGCCCGCGACCAAAGTCTTTCCACCCTGCTCCCATGATGCGAGCATCGCCTGCCCGAGGCGCTCGAGCATCCCTTCCATGCCCGCCACCGCCGGTAGCAGCCGTGTCAGTTCATCCGCTGCGTTGCTCAGGATCTTCTTCATAGGCGACAAACCACGGCCGCATTGTAGTAATTCGCCGCGCCAATCGCGATGCGGCCGCACCTACGCTTTCACGCGCTTCCGCCGCCGTGGAAGCGGCGCAGCCTGCCCCGCCAGCGTGATCATCCTTCCACAGCACAGCGCCACCGCAAGCGCATCGGCCACATCCGGCGGCTCCGGCAGCTCCGGCAGCTTCCACTGTGCCTGAATCGCCCGCTGCATCTGCCCCTTGCCCGCGTGGCCGTATCCGGTGAGCGACTGCTTGACGCGATTGGCTGCAAACTCCTCGATCTGCACCCCATGCCGCCGCGCCACCAGCAGAATCACCCCACGCGCATGCCCCATCAGAATCGCCGTCCGCGGATGCGCATAGTGCGAATACAACTGCTCAATCGCCACGACATCCGGCCGATGCTCCAGGATCAACTCATCCAGCTCGCGCTCCAGCTCCACCAGCCGATCGGCGATCGAGCTCTTGGGTTTCAAGCGAATCACACCCCCATCAATCAGCTTCGGCCGCAGCGGTTCATACTCGATCACGCCGTAGCCGGTCAGTTGCAGCCCAGGATCGATGCCGATGATTCGCATTGCCCGCCTGCTGATTGCTTGGATCGGTACTTGTGTGGCCGTTAGTCTTTTCGCCAACCCGTCCCATCCGGGCGATCCTCAAGCGAAATCCCAATCTCCGCAAGCCCCGTCCGAATCGCGTCGGCGGTCTGAAAATCCTTCGCCGCCCGTGCCTCGGCCCGAAGCTTGATCAACAGATCCATCAGTTGATCCGTCACCGTCGTATCTGCCGGCTGCTGCCGCTCGAACTCCGGACGGAAAAGCCCCAGCAATTGCCCAAGCTTGTAAAGCGTCTGCCTTGCCGCAACCACGCCCGCCACCAGCTCCGGCTGCTTGTTGTGCTCGATGTTGTGCCGCTCGACAAATGCGTTGATTTCCCCCGCCATCTCATGCATCACCGCGATCGCGCCGGCGGTGTTGAAGTCATCATCCATCGCCTCCAGGAACTTCATCTTCAGCCCCAGCACCGCCCGCGGGAAGGAAGAGTATTCCGTCTCCAGCAGATTGTTCGCATGCCGATCCATGTCCGGTGCATCGGCCGGTATTTCCCCGCCGTTGGAAACCCGCTTGACCCGATCGAACAGGCGATGGAACACCGCCAGCCCCTTCTTCGCCGCGACCACCACCTCATCGGCGAGATCGATCGGGCTTCGGTAATGCGTATTGAGCAGCAGGTACGCGCAGCAGCTCTGCCCCGTTGGTCTTCACGAACTCCCGCGGGTCGATCACGTTCCCCAGGCTCTTGGAGATCTTCTCCATCTTCCAGTCGCCGCTGCCGCTCTTGGTGCGGATCCGCGTCAGCCCGTTGTGCATCCAGAACCTGGCGAATGGCTTGCCCGTGGAGCACTCAGACTGCGCCAGCTCGTTCTCATGATGCGGAAACAGCAGATCCATCCCGCCGCCGTGCAGGTCGAACGTCTCGCCGAGGTACTTCATGCTCATCGCCGAGCACTCGATATGCCATCCCGGCCGTCCCGCACCCCACGGCGAATCCCACGATGGCTCCTCCGGCTTGGCCGCCTTCCACAGCGCAAAGTCCGCCGGATACCGCTTGCCCGCCCCTTCCAGCGTGCGCAATCCCGCTTCCTGTTCTTCGACCTTCCGGTGTGATAGCTTCCCGTAATCCCCATCGCGCGTGACGTCGAACCAGACGTTCCCCTCCGCCGCATAGGCATGGCTGTTCGCAATGAGCGTCTCGCACATCGCGATGATCTCGCCGATGTGCTGGCTGGCCTTGGGGAACCGGTCAATCGTGTCCACCCCCAGCAGCGCCAGGCAATCCATATATTCCTGCGTGTACCGGTCGGCGATCTCCTGAACCGAGACCTTCTCCTCCTGCGCCGACTGAATCAGCTTGTCCTCGACATCGGTGATGTTCACCACCCACGTCACGTCATATCCCTTATAGACAAGGTACCGCTTGATCGCGTCGAAGATCACCGGCCCCACCATGTGCCCCACGTGCGGCGACTTATAGACCGTCGGCCCGCACAGATAGATGCCGACCTTTCCCGGACGGACTGGTTCAAAGATCTCTTTTTGCCGGGTCAGTGTGTTGTAAACGCGTAGGCTCATCGACGACTGCTCTTGGCCGAATTGTATGCTCTCCCCGTTGCCAGGCGCTGAGTTTTACTGTTCCTTCCGGATCAGCACAACCGCGTGCGCTGCGATCGCCTCTCCGCGCCCCACCGCATCGCATCCCTCGTTGGTCCCCGCCTTGATGTTGACCGGACAGTTCATCCGCGCCCCCAGGTGCGCTGCGATCTTCTGCTTAAACGGTTTGATCTTCGGCTTCTCCGCCATGATCGTCACGTCCGCGTTCGCCACAGACCACTCCGCCGTCTTCAGTTCCTGCATAACCATGTCCAGGAACAACGAACTGGGCGCTCCCTTCCACGCCGGCTCAGTGTCAGGAAAATGCTCCCCGATATCCCCCAGCCCCGCCGCTCCCAGCAGCGCATCCACCAGCGCATGAATCGCCACATCCCCATCGCTATGCGCAACCGGACTGATCCCCTCGGCCACGATAATCCCTCCCAGCACCAGTTCCCCGCCGCCCTGCAACCGGTGAATGTCATACCCATGCCCAATGCGGAACATCACCGCCCCCTCCTCTCCGCCGAACCCGCCCCCGTCGCGGCGACGCCTGCGTCGCGGCGAGGCCGCAATCCCGTTTCCTTGCACAACGCCTTCACAAGCCCCGCAACATCATCCTGCCCATCGCCTTCCGCATTCTCCGAATCATGCATCCAGCGCAAAGGATTCAATTCGATGTAATTCCGTATGCAGTCGAGGGCGTGATCGTTTCGAATGACGTGCTCGTAATAGTTGGCCTGCCAGATGCCGCTGCCAGCGCCCGTGCGCAGCCGGTTGATCGTACGCGCCACCGCGGATTTGTACGAGCCCACGACCGCGCCCAGCGAACCGGGTAGAAGCCCGGCGTGAAACCGCCGCGACGCAGGCGTCGCCTCTACAGAAGACCTGCCGGCCGCATCACCCACAAACAAAAGGATACCGTGCAGGTGATTCGGCATGACCACGAATGCATCCAGTTCCACGTGCGGGTGATGGTTGGGAATGTCCAGCCAGCAATCGCGCGCGATCATGCCTCGCCTGGTCAACCTGACTTCTCCCCTTAGAACCGATCCGAAGACAGTCGTTCGATCGCGCGTGCAGATCGTGATGAAATACGCAAAGGAGTCACGATAGTCGAAGTCGCGAAGCCGCGTATGTTTGCGAAATTGGATCGATGCCGGCGAGGCCATTGGTTCATTCCGTCAACTCATACTCCTTGATCTTCCGATACAACGTCCGCTCCCCGATCCCCAGGATCTTCGCCGCCTGCTCGCGGTTCCCGTTGACCATCTTGAGCGTGTTGCGAATCAGCTCCTTCTCCGCCTGCTCGATGCTGATGCCCACGAGGTTGTTCATCCCGCCGGTGGCTTCCGCCCGCGCCGGCCGGATTTCGCTGGGCAGCAGATCCACCGTCAGCGCCGGCCCCGTCGCCAGCACGATCATGTTCTCGATCACGTTCCGAAGCTGCCGCACGTTTCCCGGCCAGGCATAGCTCATCAGAAGCTGCTGCGCTTCGGGCTCAATCTCACCGACCTCCTTGTGATAGCGCTCGCTCGCCTGATTCAGGAAATAATGAATCAGGAGCGGAATGTCCTCGCGCCGCTCGCGCAGCGGCGCAATCCGAATCGTCGCCCCCTTGATCCGGAAGAACAGGTCTTCCCTGAACTTCTTCTCCGCCACCATCTCATCCAGATCGCGGTTGGTCGCGCTGATCAGCCGCACATCCACGCGAATCGGCTCGTTCGATCCCAGCCGCACCACCTCACCATTCTCCAGCACCCGCAGCAGCTTCGCCTGCATCGCCTGCGGCATGTCCCCGATCTCGTCCATGAACAGCGTCCCCCCGTCGGCGTGCTCGAAGCGCCCCTCGCGCTCCGTCTGCGCCCCCGTGAACGCTCCCTTCACGTGCCCGAACAGCTCGTCCTCCAGAATGGATTCGCTCAATCCCGCGCAGTTCAGCGCCACCAGCCGCTGCTTCCGCCGCCGCGAGTTGTTGTGAATCGCCCGCGCCACCAGTTCCTTCCCCGTCCCGCTCTCACCCATGATCAAAACGGGAATGTCCGATTGCGCCACCTGCCGCGCCATCCGCACCACGCTCTGCATCGACTGACTCGCCGCGATGATCCCCTCGAATCCCGCCTGCTGCTCCACCTGCTCCGCCAGCGCCTGGTTCTGCTTCAAAAGCGCCGCCCGCTCCGCCGCCCGGTTGACCTGCGCCCGGAAATACTCCAGATCCAGCGGCTTCTCGATGTAGTCGTACGCCGCCTTCGTTGAGCGCTTCCTTGCACGTTGGGATGTCCGCGTGCGCCGTCACCAGAATCACCGGCGGCTGCGGCGTCTTTTCCCGCGTCTTATGCAGCACCTCCAGCCCGTCCCGCCGCCCCTCCATCACCAGGTCCGTCACCACCACGTCATAATCCCGCTTGCCCAGGCGCGACTGGGCCTCCGCCAGGTTGTAGGTCACGTCGCACCGGTGCCCCAGCCGCGTCAGCGCCTCGCACATCACCTGTGCGTGCTCGCGCTCATCATCCACCACCAGAATGCTGGACTTTGTAATCTCGGAATCAGCCATAGCCCCCGAATTCTATCCGCTATGCCCGAGCTTGACGATTGAGGCGCAGCTTTCACCACGGAGCCCACGGAGAACACGGAGGCGAATCAGATTGCAACCACAGATCAGCACGGATTCGCACACATGGTTCAGTCCGAGGCGGCTATTGCGGCGGCGGTAGTTCTGAGGCCCGCGTAACCCGCCTCATGGCCCCTGCTCGGATGGCTCGTATCGCCATTGCGTTTGAATGGTGCTGTCCACAACCGGCGTGCCCGCAGCAATGCCCATGCTATTGAGCGAAATCTCCAATGGTTGAACCTTCTCAATTTGGAATGTCTTGAACGTGATATCACTTTGATCTTGCTGTATCAGTTTCCCGTTATTCTTCGCCTCCATCTCGGCCATCCGTCGCACTGGGATAACATGGCCGTTCTTGTTCGCCCAATCGATCTGCCAGTCGATTACCACATGCCTTTCCATCGCCTGATAGGACGTCTCGAAATGGTATCGGGTAATCATGCCGCCGTAGCGCGTATCAAACTCAACCAGCAGATGAGACACCCGCGATGACGCAAGGAGCTTCGTGTTGTCCGCGACGAGGCGGATCACCGTTCCGTCCTGGTGCACGCTCACGCCGGCGAGATGCGCCAGCTGGTCAAATACCTCGGCTTCCGTCGCTTTGAAGGAGAGCAACGGCGGCAGACTGCCGATGCTCTGATACGACCATGCGGGCAGGTAGGGATTGAACAGAATACGGTCATCAAAGCGATCAATTGAAACGTGGGGTCTCACTCGCGCGAGAAGAGCCAGCCCAGTAACAAATCCGCTGGCCATTTTTGACGAGGACTGCGGTTGCGTTCGCGGTCGGGGTGACGGCCACGCCGCCTTTGGCCAAAGCGCCGTCGCCTGAAAAGGCGAATTGAACTTCATGGGGCGGTATTGATCGGTTGGACATGCCCTGCGCTTTGGTGATCGCTGTAACGCCGCCTGATGGTCCAACGTGTATGTTAGCCGCACGCATCTGGCCGTGGGTCTGCAAGATCGCCGTACCCCGGCCTGACGGTACTGCTTGTATTGTGGCCGCGCGCATCTGTGCCAGCTTCTGAAGCAGCGCCAGTTCGGCCGGGTCCACCGGCTTTGTTGCCGACATTGCGGCCGTCGCTGCCTGCGATGTCGGACCTTGCACGTGCTGCCGCTGGCTGAGCGCAACACTTGCTCCACCCGCCAGTGCGATTCCCGCCACCACCACAGCGGCCAGTTTCACTTTTGCCCATGCCATCATCCGAATCGCTCCTTTCGCAAGCGCAACCCCCGCCCCCGTAGCCGCTCCGCCTGCGGCGGTCGCACAGATCCCGCCAACCAAGCCTCCCGGCGCATGCAACAGCACGTGTTTCGACAACAACGCCGCAAACGCGGCCGCATCAACAGAGGCGACGCCAGCACCCTTTCGCTCCAGCCGCCGGCGAAGCTTATCGATCGCCCGGCCCAGGCGCTTCTTGGCCGCCCCCTCGCTGACCTTCAGCCCCGCCGCAACGTCGCCAACGGACCGACCCTCGAAGAACCGCAGCAAAATCGCCCGGCGATCCGCAGATGGAAGCCTCAAAACCGCATCATCGATCACAGAAGCGACCTCCTGCCAGATCAGCACATCCGATGGATCGGAGGAGCAGGCTCCACCGCCGCTGGCTGCCAGCGCCTGGGCGCTCTGCTCGTGACGACGGCGGCGGCGAATTTCCATTTTCATCGCATTGCGGGCAACGCAGCGCACGGTTGTCAGCAGCCAGCCCGCAAGCGGCGGCCCGGGCCTGATCGATCCTGCCTTCTTCGCCAGAATCACGAACACCGCCTGCGTGATCTCCTCGGCCAGGTGGTGATTGCCCACCCGGCGGACCGCGGCGCTGTACACCAGGTCCACGTAACGCCGGGCCAGGTCATCGAACGCCCGCTCATCACGCTGGTGCGCGTAACGTTGAAGCAACCCCCAGTCGTCGGCCGCAGCGGTCATTGCAGGAATACTGTACGCCACCCGGAAAAGGTGACACAAATTCTCGGGCTCAAAGCGAGCGGGAAAAGCCCACGGCTCCCCGAAGGGTTACGGGACCGGTCAAAACGCCGCAAAGAGGCCAGAGGGGAAGGCCCTGGCGGACGTTCAGAATTGTCCTCGCCTGAGCTGCTCTCTGAATCGGGCATCGGTCAATCTGGCGTTCGCCTGCTGTGGCTTTATTGCAGCAGGACGATAGCGAGCCCGACCATAAAACGCAGCATCAAAGGATATTCCGCTCCCATGTCGCCCCCGGCCTGGTTCCGGGCCTCCTCCGTACTCACACCGTAGTAGTACCGTTGCCTCCCCATGCCTCCCGCACCCCGTCATTTTGTCGTCCAGACGACGTGGCAGTCCGAACATCGCCTGCCCTGCTTCCCAACCACGGCATTTTGTCGCACCTGCCTGCTAGGCGGCCGCCCGGCCATCCCATCCCCTCACCGGTCCAGCCGGCTGACTCCCTCTGAACCCCCAAAGCCGCGTGAACGGGCCGATACCCCATCGTCAGTTCACCGGCAGCGAGATGGTGAAATCCGTCCCCTTCCCCGGCTCGCTGCGGACGCTGATCTCCCCGCCGTGTTCCGCCACGATGCGCTGGGTCATCGCCAGCCCGATCCCCGTCCCGCCGCGCTTGGTGCTGTAGTACGCCTGAAAGATCCGCGGCAGCACGTCCACCGGGATTCCCGTCCCCGTGTCGATGACGTCGAGGATCGCCCGCTCTCCCTCGCTGCGCACGGACAGGATCATCTCGCCCCCGTCCGGCATCGCCTGCGTCGCATTGAGCATCAGGTTCAAGAGCGCCTGCTTGATCAGCTTGGCATCGACTTTCGCACTGACCGGAGCCGGCGACTTCTGCAGCCGCAGTTGCACCCGCTGCGCCTGAGCCTGTGCCGAGAAGAAATCCACCAGCTCCTCCAGAAGCTGATTCAGCTCCACTTCCCGCCGGTCCAGCTCGATCCGCCCGGCATAGCGCAGAAAGTCTTCCAGGATGTCCCGCAGCCGCCCCGTCTCGCGCTGCACCACGCCCAGCCGGTTCACCAACCGCGGATACGCCGGATTTTCCGGCGCCAGGTCTTCCTGAAGCAGTTGCAGGTTGAGCTGAACCGTCGAGAGCGGGTTCTTGATCTCGTGCGCAGCCCCCCGGTCAGCGCCCCGATCTCCGCCAGGCGCTCCGCCTGTTGCGCGCGTCGCTCCAGAAGCACGAACCGCTGGTACGCCCAGGCGCCCAGAGCCCCCGCAACGATCATGGCGGCGAGCACGCCGCTGAGCAGTCCCCAGACAAAGGGCATGAAGACAGAAGGTAGGCGCTGGCCCGGGGAAGGTCAAAAGGGCCGCACTGACAACCCCCGATCGCCCGCAACCCATCGGCTTTGCGCGCTCCGTCCTACGCCGGCTGTGCCGCCGGCCCACCGTGCGCTGCCGCCAGCTTCTTCACGTGCTGGGCGAGCAAACCCTTCTCCCCGGCAATCTGCTCGTAATCCACGCGCTCGCCATCCTTCAGCGAGCGGAATCCATCCCCCTCGATGCTGGAGAAGTGCACGAACACGTCCTTGCCTTCCGGGTTGATGATAAAACCATAACCCTTCTTCGAATCAAACCACTTGACGTTGCCAACGGGCATGGCGTACTCCCACTGAAAGAGATGAGCAAAGCGAAACCATCGAGTCAAATTCGAGCTGCCCACGTAACCGGCCGCCGAGAGTGTAAACCGCGACGCTTTGCTGCCACTGCTATACCTTCGCCCCGTCCAACACTCAACATTTTTTTGCTTTCGGCCGTCAGAATTTTCGCAAGTTTCACCGGCGTCTCTCTCCCCGGGGCATGTCATCGCGACGCACCCCATCCGTCAACTTTGCTGATTGCGTGATGATGAAATCCACACCTATACTCCGCCGTGCGCGAAAGTTACGGAGCTGTTTTGAGCCTTCCCGCCCCCGACCATCATCCATCCCACCCCGGTGGCAAGATCCTGATCGTGGACGACAACCAGAACGTCACCCGCGCCCTGGTCGGATTGGTCGAAAGCGCCGGCTACAGCGGCGTGGGCTGCCACAGCGGCAACGATGCCCTGGCCTTTGCCGAAGCCCAGCCACCCGCCGCCGCGGTCGTCGATGTCCACCTGCCTGATATCAGCGGCCTCATCCTTGCGCAAAAACTGCGCCAGCGCCTCGGCCCCGCCATGCCCATCATCATCGTCTCCGGCGACACCTCCATGGAAACCCTCAATTCCCTCTCCCACGTCGGCGCCACCTATTTCTTCAGCAAGCCGCTCAGCTCCGCGCTCCTGCTCAAGGAGCTGCGCCGATTGCTGCCGCAAACCGAGCAGTAGCTCAGCCCCCGCTCTCGAACTCCCCCGCGGCATATCGCTCGGCCAGCTCCACATACCGCTCCGGCAGCCAGCGCAGATACTCCAGCTCCTGGTCTTTCACCGGCCGCACGATCTTCCCCGGCACCCCCATCACCACCATCCGGTCCGGCACCACCAGCCCCGGCGGAACCACCGCTCCGGCCGCGATCAGGCATTCGGCGCCGATCCGGGTTTTTCCCAGCAGCGTGGCGTGCATCCCGATCAATGATCCCCGCCCGACGAGCGCCCCGTGCACCACCGCCCCATGGCCGATCGAAACACCGTCTTCGATCACGTTCGGCACTCCGGTGTCACAGTGGATCAGGACGTGATCCTGCACGTTCACCCGCCGCCCGATCGTCACCGCCGCCACGTCCCCGCGCACCACGGCATTGAACCAGAAGCTGGAAAGCTCCCCGATGGTGACGTCGCCGACGATCGTGGCGTTGTGGGAGACCAGACAGCCGCCGGGCGTTCTGCGGAAAAGGGCCATCAAGCCAATGTACCGTTCGTCGCCGCGTTTACACCAGCCGCTTCCGCCCCCCGGCACCACCGCCGCGGCGCTTCCGCGTCTGGCCGCTCGGCGTACTGAACAACGACCAGCACTTTTGATTGCGCAACCTCTGATCGTCGAGCACGAGTTCCCGAATCTCAGCCGGAAGCTGTGCACGCTGCCACCGGCACTCCACCCGGCCAGCCTCCTCGCGCTCATCCTCGGCAGCCCCCGCGCGCACGGCCCGGATCGCATACGCCGCCGCACCCAGTTCGTGATCTGCCATATGCGCCACCGCCACCGCATGACCGGCCGCCCGCGCCGCTTCCCGCGCCGCGCCCGCCGCCTCTCGCGCCGCCGCGTGTGCCGCATACGCCGCCACGCGCGCCTGCGTCATCGTGATCTCGCCCCGCGCCCACGCCTGCGCTTCTTCGATCGCCCGCCGCGGCCGCCCGTCATTCGCCTGCCTTTGCTCGAAGTAATGCAGCACGTGCTGCGCAATCCGCCGCCCACACCGCCAGCAGCCGATGATCGCCATCCTCCAGCGTCCCCCCGCGACGCACGGTGACAAACCGCGGATCCCGCCTCCCGGCATAAATCGTGCGTTTACCCACGTGCACTCCTCCGCATCAATCACATCCCCGTTCATTCCGTCGCTCCCGAGTCCTCCTCACCCCTTCCCCGCCCGATCGTCAATCATCTTCACCAGCTCCTCGATGTCCTCCTGTCTCACCACCTGCTTGCTCACCAGCAGCTTCACCAGCCCCGCCAGGTACAGCTTCAGATCCCGCACCTCGACCATCAGGCGATCGATCCGCGCATCCTGATCCGCATCCCTCGACCACTGCGAATCCAGGTGATCCCGAAGCTGATCGATCTCCCGCTGCCGGTCCCGGTCCTGAAGATCCAACTGCTGCCCCAGGTTCCCCAACAGAAAATATCGCCCCCGATCTCCGTCGAACCAGTTCTCATGGATTCCAGCGGTATCCACTCGACGGGTCCGGTAGCGGCAGAAACTCCACATGTCCATCGGCGAACGCGATATTTCCTTTGTGAGAGTAGTGCCAGTCGTAGCCCCAGAACAGGCAGGCATCATAGAACGTGATCGTGTGACTCGAGTCGGAAATCTTGCTCGCATTCACTGCGTCCAGCCCACCGCTTCGCGGAGGTTCTGATCGCGGATAACCGTCCGCGTTGAAGTTGTAGCTGTTACCGACCCAGTCGAATTCGTTGGGCGGCGTGATAGGGTGCATATTCCGGCTGGTAAGTCCACGGCGCGGCATCATCCTTTGGGCATCGAAAGATCCTGATTGTGTTGTTCACGTATCGGTTCAGCGGCCGTGGCACGATGCGGTTGAACAGCCCGCTCTGGAGGAGGTTGACGTTATCTGTTTCCCGCCCGCCATAGACGTACCATTCCATGCCATCCGTGTCCGTATTGGCGCCGCGCCAGAAATACACGTTGTGATTTTCGTTCAGGTACATCTGCATCGCGATGCCTATCTGACGCACATTGTTCGCGCACGCCAAAGCCGCCGCCGACTCTCTCGAACGTCTTAGCGCCGGCATGATCAAACCGATCAGAATGGCGATGATCCCCATTACCACCAGGAGTTCGACCAGCGAGAAGCCGGGGCGATCCTCCTGCTTCTTCGGATGCGCCACCGGGTAGTATTCGCCGGTATACTCTTTCGGCTCCTGCTCTGCAGCCGGCAGCGAATCTTCTAACGGACCGGCATCAAGCTTTCTCACCTCTGCGGCTCGACTGGCTCTGCTCAGCCGGCGCGCCGGCGCGGTAGCATCCTTTAACAGCTTGGCTTCCAGCGCCTGATCGAGTTCCTGCAGGCGCCTGAGATCGTCGGCAGTCGGCGGCACAGCGCCGGGTTTTTCCTCAGGCTCGCCCTTAAAGCGCTCCAAATCGTACTCTCCTTCAGGCGCTTTCTTGCCTCCCAGCCCTGCGCCGACCAGGAGGTTCAGAACGACGGGCCAGATCCCGCCGATCAGCAGCATTCCGGCCACCATTCCCGCAACCGGCCCAACCCATGGCAAATGCCACCAGAGGTAGCCTGCCAGAATCGGCGTCCCATTCGTCTTCACGCTCTCCAGGTACTGATGAAGATCCACCGGTACCGTGGAATTGGCTGCGCGAAAGGGAAGCTCCACGTAAACCACGAATGGAACCCATCCCGATCCTCGACGGACCTCCCCCGTCAATTCTTGCCGTTCCCGACTTGGCGGATAGACCACCACGTTCCGGATTGTCGCCTCGTGCGAGTGTTCGCTCGCCCGGATCTGCTCGGCGAACTCTTTTACGCTCATCGGATAACGCATGACCGGATCGCGTGCCGGCGGCACAACGCACCATGCGTATCCCATCAGCAGGCCAACCAGGCCACCTGCTAACACCCAATGCCAGCGCTTGAGGTCCCGTACCTCCAACATCGACAACTCCTTTAGTCTCTCGGACCGGCCGATTCCTATCCACCCGTACTACCGAGGCATCTGATCCGGAGTTGAGCGTCACCTTCGCCAATACCTCGCATTCCCCGCGGTTGTCCAGCCTCCCCTGCAACCCGATACCGAACAATTTCCAGATATTTCCCTCGCTCCCCCACCCCCGTCCTGCTGTGGCGCCCTATACGTACGCACAATACACAAGGATAGCCTTTCCGCCCACCAAACTCGCCGCTTCGCCCACCCCATCTCCCACAAATTCCCGCAGAAACGGCCCGACGGAACCGCCACGACACATTGACGCCTGCTTGTGCAAAACGACCGGATGACACCGGAATCACACCGGGCTCAAACCGTACCTACACCGTGCAAACTCCCCTCCTTCAAAAAGTCCGCCCGCTGGCTGCAAGTGCAATCGCCAATGACCGTCCCACGACCACCGAACCGTACCGCCTCTTTGACTCAGCTATGCCGTCAACCGGGCGGCGCGAGTTGCGGCCTCCGGGCGGGCGGAGGGAGCAGGGAGGGGTCTCGAATACAGAGGCCATCGTGATTCCGCCGCCGCTCGTGCCGAAGTTGACGTTGAACTGCGCCCGCGGCCCGGCCGCGGTCGAGCGCACGGCCTGAATCTGGTAGGTGATCGCCGGCGCTGCGGCCGGGAGCGTGCTGTCCGTGAACCGCTTACGGCCGACGCTGCCCAGGAAGACAAACTCGCCCTGTGCGCCGATGCGCCTCCAGACCTGGTAGACCGTTCCGCTGGCCCGCGGGTTGGCGCACTTCCACTTGAGGGCGAGGGCCCCGGTTTCATCGAGCGTGACCGTGAATTTTCCCGGCTTGCCCAGCGTATGCACCGGCGTGGGCGCCGCCCGCACGCTCAGGCCCAGGTCGATCTTCTGCTCGCTGGTGACCGTCAGCGTGCCGGCGCCCGGCCGGCCTGTTCGAGCGCGTGGTTATCCCGCACCGCTGAACTGCTCAGCCAACGTCTTGAGTTTTTCGCCGTCAATGAAGACAACGTTATTGCGCACCGCATGGCTCTCGATCTTTTCGCAGATCTTCTCAATTGCGTTCTCGGTGAATTTGCCTGATGCGATGATCGCCAGCTTAGAGATCCGCTGTTTCTGCTTCGTGTACAGGTCATAGAATGGCATCTTGAATGCGTCGTCAATCTGGCCCAGCAGCGTATCGATCTCGGCGTCGGCTCCCCCCGCGATGTCGCCAAATTTAACTTGCGCGCCCCAGTGCTCAATCTCCTGGAATTCAGTGATGCGGGCGAACAGAATGTCTTTCCCGAACTCGCGCTTGCCGTGGCTATATCGCACGTTTTGCAGACGCAGTTTCCGCAGGATCGGAAGAACGGTTCTAAGGGTAAACTCCTTTTCATTCTCCGCCTCGGTCGGAGCCCATAGCTCGCTGCCGAGTCGCATTTCGGTAGCACCATCGATTTCCGCGACGATCTGCTCTGCCAACTCGACGGCAGTCTTAAGCTTCTCCGCAGTGATTTCTGCCGAATACCAAAGGTGGATCCAAGCGCCGTCGTCATCGTAACTGTCAAGTTTCAGATCCTTGATCTCGGCGCTTCGGTCCTCAACGACCGCCTTCTTGGCCTCCATATACGTCTTGAAGCCGATCTTGCCATCCCAGTACTTCCGCGTGCCCGCGTCCTCGAAGTTGAGCGCGACACGGTCGGCGGCTAACTTGCGCAGACGGATTGGGATCATATCTAGCATAATCGTGTCCCCCTCGACCTCTTTGCAAACCTCGAAGCTTACATCGTTGGGAACGTCGGCGACGGAGTTGTCCCCCATGAGCGCCTTTGGAAGAAACCACGTCTCCCCGTCGTCTGAGTGAAGTGGCTCGCCCTCGACCCGGATTGCGGTAATCTCTCCAAACTCGTTCCGGTCGACCTCGATCATGGGGCGTCACCGTGCTGCGTAACCTTCTGTCTAATTGGCCGCTGGCGCAGATTGGCATGCCAGCGCAACGGGCGCAGTATACCCCGGCAAATTCAAGCGATCCAAGCGGTTTTGTGCAAAGCGCCCGGCCACGCCGGGGATGAAAAGCCGACCGCTGGTTGGCGATGAAGGAAAGGAATTCAAGAACGGCGGGGAAGGTTCGACTCATCGAAGGCTCTGTCGCCCCACGCCCACGGCGATGCTTCCATCCGTGGCAACCCACCCCTATCCTCCCCGTTCCAAGACCGGCAACAAACAACCCACCACGATCAACAGACAACGAACAACGATCCTTCCCCTTCTGGTTTCGCCTATTTCCGGGCCACCCAAAGGCGTACCGAATACTCCCGGTCGTTCTTGAGAATCGCGCAAACGGGATGCGAGGCACACGCCCTGGCGGGCAGATGCTCCCTGATCAACCCACAGAGCGCTCCGGATCGAACCCGTTGTGGGGAACGGTCATCGGCGCATGAAAGGACCCATCCTCGGTGACCAGATCGGCGACGGCGAGCCGGCCATCTTTGCGGAGCAGATGCCCCAGCCGGGCCAGAAACCCCGGTACGTCCGCGATGTGGTGCAGCGTCATGGCGGTCACCACCAGGTCGAACTGCCCTGCCGGTCCTTCTTCCTGCATCAGATCAAGCTCCAGCGGTCGAATTCGATGCGCCGGGATCGGCCCTTAGTTTCCGCTGAACTTGTTCCACCATGCCCGGTGACGCATCGGCGGCGACGACTTGAGCGACCTTCGGCGCCAGCAGAAAGCTCAACGCGGCCGTACCGCAGCCGTATTCCAGAACGCTCCAGCTTCGGTTCAAGGCAATCGCCGATTCAATGCCCCGTGCGATCGCCGCAGTCCGGCGTTGACGCTCCGAATCGTCATCCCACGACGCCGCCATTTCGTCAAAATGCTTCCTGGCCTCGGCGCCCACGAGCAGGGGCTCCGAGCTTTCTGGCTTATCTGCTGGCATCGGCATCCTCGCGATGTTCCGGCAAACCGCCGGAGTCGGTAGTTCCTTGGGACCGGCCCGTATCGGTCCAATGCAAAACGCCGGGCTTTGCTCCACGCCGTTTACACCAGCGGCGTCTTCCCCGGCATCGGCACCGGCGGCACCGCCCGCGGCCCAAACTCGATCGTCTCCTTGGGCCACAGGTCCAGCTTGGAGCTCAGCGCCTGCTCCCAGGTCACCAGTTTCCCGGTGTACGCGCCCATGCGCCCCATGACCGCCGTCAGCGTGCTCTCTGCGATCTGCCGGCCCTCGTTCAGCGGCTTGCCGGCATTGCGCTGCATCGCGCTTCATCTTGTCCGTTTCGCCGCGCGGACGGCAATAGGTACACAGGGAATCGTTGGGACGACGACCCTGAAAGGCGCGGCATGGCCTTAACCTCGCGTTTTCCATCCCTCGGACCATTTACAGTGAGCGGAGTCCTTTATGAGATTTCACAGGGTGACAATCAAAGCGTTTCTTCGAGGTACGGTCGTGGGTATGGTGCTGGGCGGCGGGGTTGCGGGGTATTTTGGCTTCCGCACCGCCTTGCGTGCCCAGCGTGACACGGACGTGGCTTGTGCCGGAATTGCGGCCGAAGTGCTGGCGAGCCTGCGGACGGGTGATGCGCCATCAGCAGAGCAGTATCTTGAAGCACAAATCGATCTGGGTGTCCAACAGGCGAAAATGCAGAGTATCAGCTCGCCTGCGGCCAGTTTTCTATTCGGCCCTCTTTCGACTGATAATGTGAAGGGACTTTCGTGGATCAAGTATTATCGCAACGCATTTCCTTCAACGCTTCCGGGCCACAGAGCTACGGAGCAGTTCCTGGCGACAATCCCGGACATAGACGTTCAACCCGACCCTCATTGCCGCTCGGGGTTTTGTCGTATTGCCGAGCGTCGGCAGGGCAAAGCAAAATGACCGAGACCATGCAGTCGTTCCCATCCCCGGCGTCTCGTACAGTGCCCGGCCGTTCACGTTCATTTCGCTCTCCACCCAATACTCCCTCGCCGTCTGCAAATGGATCGTCACGCCATCGTCGGCAGCCTCCACACGGGACAACCGATTCCGTTCCCCCTCCCCGTTCCAAGGTCGGCAACAAACAACCAACCACGATCAACACGCAACGATCAACGATCCTTCCTCTTCTGGTTTCGCCCATTTCTGGGCCACCCAAAGGTGTACCGGATACTCCCGGCCGTTCTTGAGCATCGCGTAAACGGGATGCGAGGCACACGCCCTGGCGGGCAGATGCTCGCTGATGAGCCGGCAGAGCGCCTCCGGATCGAACCCGTTGTGGGGAACGGTCATCGGGGCATGAAAGGACCCATCCTCGGTAACGAGATCGGCGACGGCGAGCCGGCCGTTTTGGCGGAGCAGATGCCCCAGCCGGGCCAGAAACCCCGGTACGTCCGCGATGTGGTGCAGCGTCATGGCGGTCACCACCAGGTCGAACTGCTTCGCCGGTCCTTCTTCCTGCATCAGATCAAGCTCCAGCGGTCGAATTCGAGCGCCGGGATCGGCCTTCAGTTTCCGCTGAACTTGTTCCACCATGCCCGGTGAGGCATCGGCGGCGACGACTTGGGCAACCTTTGGCGCCAGCAGAAAGCTCAACGCGGCCGTGCCGCAGCCGTATTCCAGAACGCTCCAGCTTCGGTTCAGGGCAATGGCCGATTCAATGCCCCGCGCGATCGCCGCAGTCCGGCGCTGATGCTCCGAATCGTCATCCCACGACGCCGCCATTTCGTCAAAATGCTTCCTGGCCTCGGCGCCCACGAGCAGGGGCTCCGATCTCTCTGGCTTATTTGCTGGCATTGGCATCCTCGCGATGTTCCGGCAAACCGCCGGCATCCGCAACGCCCTCGGGCCGGCCTGAATCGGTCCAATGCAAAACGCCGGGCTTTGCTCCAGGCCGTTTACACCAGCGGTTCCTTCCCCGGCATCGGCACCGGCGGCACCACCCGCGGCCCAAACTCGATCGTCTCCTTGGGCCACAGGTCCAGCTTGGAGCTCAGTGCCTGCTCCCACGTCACCAGTTTTCCGGTGTACGCGCTCGATGCGCCCCATGACCGCCGTCAGCGTGCTCTCTGCGATCTGCCGGCCCTCGTTGAGCGGCTTGCCGGCGTTGATCGAGTCGATCAGGTCCCTGTGCTCCTGCACGTACGCCACGCCGTTGGACACCTTCTTGATCTTCGGCGTGTTGCCGACGATTCCCTCGGCCGGCTGGGCCACGCCCCTGGTGCCAGTAAAATATTCCGTGATGCGCGTATCGGTGTTGTCCTGCTGCCGGCACATGTTCACCACCCTCACGCCGCCGGGATAGACGTATTCCACCGCGAAGTGGTCGTAGATGTAGCCGAAGTTCGGATCAGTCCGCACCTGCCGCCCGCCCATGCCGTACGCCGACACCGGCGTGGACTGCATCACCCAGTTCATGATGTCGATGCGATGCACGTTCTGCTCGACGATGTGATCGCCCGACAGCCAGGTGTAATAGAGCCAGTTGCGGATCTGGAATTCCGTGTCCGACCAGTTGGGCTTGCGCGGATGGAACCACAACTCGTTGGCGTTGTAGTAGCTGTTGCCCGACACCACCTCGCCGATTGCGCCATCGTGAATGCGCTTGATGGCCTCGATATGCGTGGAGTGATGCCGGAAGAGCGTCCCCGCGACCACGCCGAGCTTCTTCTGCGTCGCAAGGTCCGAGGTTTCAATGATCGAGCGGCATTGCGTGGGATCCACCGCCACCGGCTTCTCGAAGAACACGTGCTTGCCTTGTTCGATCGCGTATTTGAACTGCTCCGCCCGAAACCCCGGCGGCGTGCACAGCAGCACCAGGTCCACCCCGGAATCGATGACCTTCCGATAAGCATCGAAGCCGACGAAGCATTGATCGTCCTTCACGGCATACTGCTCGCCGACGCCCTTGTTCTTGTCGCCGTCGCCCTTGAGCAGCCCCCGCGAGCTGGCCATCCGGTCCTCGAACAGATCCCCGAGCGCCGTGATCTGCACCTGCTCGGAAGCCTTGCAGCAATCGAAGGCCGCGCCGGTCCCGCGCCCGCCGCAGCCGATCAGCCCGGCCTTCATCCGGTCCGAGCCCGCAGCCCAGGCAAAGTTGGTCCCCAGCGACGCCAGTGCCGCGGCGGCGGTCAAAGCGGCCGTTGTCTTAAGCATGTCCCGACGGGAAAGATTCTGATCGCTCATCGTTCTCCTCGTTGATTGCTGGAACGACATTCACTCTTTTTCGCACACGATCCGGAAGCCGACGAAGTCCGCATCAGAGAGCCACCATTTGCTCTTGGGGATCTGCGGATCGGAGCTCTGCCAGTCTTCGGAGTATTCCTGCCGCGCACGCAGGAGACGGCGTCGGCGTCGTCCATCCACGATCCCCCGGCCACCACGGCCTTTCCGTCCGGCTGAATGACCCACTCCGCGACGTTGCCCAGCATGTCGTAAAGCCCAAAGGCATTCGGCTGCTTCCGTGCGACTGGATGGGTCTTGTCATCGGAATTGCCCGAGAACCACGCGACCTTCTTCAGCTCCTCCGCATCCATCGGTACGGCGGAGTTGTTCCCCGCCCGGCACGCGTACATCCACTCGGCCTCGGTCGGCAGGCGATATTTCCGGCCCGTCTTGGCGCTGAGCCATTTGCAGTAATCCTCGGCGGACTTGAGCGCGATGTAGATGGCCGGGTAGCCGCTGTTGCCGTCCTTGTGGACGTTGCCGTACGGCTTGCTCGGCCGGCTGTCGGCGTCCACGCCCGCCGCCTGCTGCTTCTCCGAAAGGTCCAGGCGCAGCATGTACGGGTCATACATGTCCCAGGTGACTTCCGTTTTGCTCAGGTAGAACGGCTTGATCGTCGTCGGCGCTTTGGCCCCGGGAAGTGTGATAACGCCTGCGGGGATCGCGACCATCTCGAAGGAACCGAGGCCCGAGGGAATCTTTTGCTCAAAGCTCTTGTCGCCCGTGTCCGCCCCGGCGAAAAAGGCGCTCATGCCAACGACCATCAGCAGGACGCCGAAAGCTCTGATGCTTGCAGTCAAGATGATCCTCCTGACGGTCGGGTGCGCCTTTGGGATGGGATGTGCCCGGCAGCCCGCACTTTCGCGCTTCCACTATGCCCAAATCAAGATGGGCGTTCAAGCAGACCTGATCGTCTATGCGCCCAATGAAGCGGCCGCTCAAAAAGCCTGCACCGCCGCCTATCGCCGCATCGACGAACTCGAAGCGTCCATGAGTGACTACCGTCAAGACAGTGAGCTGTTGCGGCTCTGCGATAAGGCCGGCGACGGAAATGTTCGCGTCAGCGATGAATTGTTTTTCGTTCTGCAAAAAGGCCAGGAATTGTCCGAAAAGACTGGCGGGGCGTTCGATGTGACGGTCGGCCCCGAGGTTCAGCTCTGGCGGCGCGCCCGCAAGACCCATCAGTTGCCGACCACGCGAGAGATCAACGAGGCGCGCCAAGTGACGGGATGGAAGCTCATGCGGCTCGATGCGCGGCGTAAGACAGTTCAACTGAAGCGCAAAGGAATGAGACTCGATCTCGGCGGCATCGCCAAAGGCTACGCCGGTGATGAAGCAATCCGCGTCTTGCGGGCCAACGGCATCAGGAGCGCCCTGTTCGAAGCCGGCGGTGATATCGTCGTCAGCGACGCGCCACCAGGCAAAGCGGGTTGGGTGATCCATGTGGACAACGCCGGCACCGCGCCGGTGAAGATGACCCTCCACGACTGCGCCGTCTCGACCAGTGGCGACACCGTGCAGTTCGTCGAGATCGGCGGCGTGCACTATTCGCATATCGTCGATCCTCGCACGGGGATGGCGCTGACCAGCCACTATGCGGCCACGATCGTGGCCAGACGCGGCATCGATTCCGATGCGCTGGCGACGGCGCTGTGCGTCATGGGACCCGAGGGAATGAGCGTCGTTCGGGAGTATCATGCCAAAGGATGGGTTCGCCGCGTGACACCGGTCGATCAATCCTCTCGATCCAGCGGCGTCAACTCGATATTGCGAAACTCGATTTCCGCCCCTTCGGACTGAAGCAGGATGAAGCCGGGCTGCTCCTTGAATTCGCTGGCTTCGTTCTGAAGCTCGCCGTTCACCTTCACCGTCAGCGTTTCTCCATCAACGGTGATTTCGTACTGGTTCCACTGGCCGATCGGCTTCTCGTTGGACGGGTGCAATTTCGTGGTCCGTCGCCCGCCGGTGCGGGATGGATCGACGCGGATCGGATAATTATCCAACACCCACAGGTCGCCGGCATCGCCGCTGTTAAGCTGACATTCCACGCTCTTGGGCCAGACCTTGTCCGGTTCCTGACAGCGAATCAACACGCCGCTATTGCCCGGCTTGTCCGGGAAGCGCCATTGCACCTTCAGCACGAAGTTCGTGTACTTGTCCTTGGTTCGCAAATATCCGGTCGGCCAACCGACGCAGTGAAGGACGCCGTCCTTTACGGTGAAGAGATGGCTGGCATCGGCCCTCTTGTCATCGAGCACCACAGACCAGTTGGACAGATCGTGGCCATTGAAAAGCTCGATCGGCCGAGTCGTCTGCGCCAAACCTGCTCGCACCAGGAGGATCACTATGCCCAAGATCAGCCAGTAGCGCATCGCCGGCCTCCTTTGCGTGTGGCTCCATCAGACCGACAGATGAGCGAATCGTCAAAGGGCTTTCACGGCGGTAAAGCTCTTGGACCGTTATCCCGCCGGTGACCCCGGGCATTTCCCCTCTGTGCGATCCCGGCAGGTGCGGTTACAACATTCAACCTAAACACATTGAGAAAAGGACAAGTGATGCGAGCCTCTTTGTTGATTCCGGCACTTCTGGCGGGGTTGCTGTTTTGTTCGGGCGCGGCCTGTCGGGATCCGCAGAAGCAGGGCCCCCCGACGCCGATGAGCAGCGATCCATCGGTGAGCGTGGCTGCACGGGGCAGCTCGGCGGGCGCCACAACGGCGCCAGCGGGGCTCGAGCTAAAGCAGGAATCGGCGGCAACCAGACCCTCCGGCTTCGGTCAGGAAGAATCGCGCCTCGTCCAGCAGCCGGATGAGATCGTTTCCCGGCTCAAGAACGGGCTGCTGGTCATCGCCAGGCGTGTGCCGTCGCCGGTCGTCTCGGTGCGGGGATACGTTCACACCGGCGGCATTTACGAAGGCAAATGGCTGGGCGGCGGCCTGTCGCACATTACAGAGCACCTGGTCGCAGGTGGATCGTGCCAGCGCCGCACCAAAGCGCAGAACCTCGATCTGCTTCAGAAGATCGGCAACAACTCCGATGCCTACACGAGCACCAATCACACCGCCTACTTTGTCAACACCACGCCCGAGCACATGAGCCAGGCGGTGGATCTGGTCACCGGCTGGATGCTGGGCGCGCTGATCACGCCCACGGAATTCAACCGCGAACACCAGGTCGTGCAGCGCGAGCTCGAAAAAGACGAGGGCGAACCGGACCGGGTCTTTTATGACCTGACCCAGCAGAACCGCTACCACGTGAGCCCTGGGGGCGTCCCGGTGATCGGCTATCAGGCGGTGATCAAGAAGCTCACCCGCAACGTCGTCTACCGCTACTATAAAAAGGCCTATGTGCCCAACAACATGATCTTCGCGGTCGCGGGTGATCTGCCGCCCGAGAAGATGCTCGCCGCCGTGCAGAAATATGTGGATGACGTTCCGCCGGGACGGGCGTTCCAGCACACCATCCAGGCCGAGCCCCCGGTCATCGCGCCGCGCACGCTGGTGGCAACGTTTCCCAAGCTCGGTCAGGCGCGGCTTGAAATCGCTTTCCCAACCGTGACGCTCTACGGCCGGGACATGTACCCGCTCGATCTCTTGGCGACGATCCTGGGCGGCGGCGAAAGCTCCATCCTGACCGAGGAATTCCGCGACAAGCAGCACCTGGTCAATGCCGTCTCGGTATCGGATTACACGCCCTCCTATGTCACGGGAACGTTCACCGTCGACATGGAGCTGAACCCGAAGAATATCCCCGCGGCCAGGGATGCGCTTCTTGCCATCCTCGATCGCGTGAGCAAGACGCCGATTGCATCTGAGCGCGTTCAAAGCGCCAAGGTGCAGATGCGCAGACCGCGTCAAGAGCCAGCAGACCTCCGAAGACATCGCGGGGTCGATGGCCATGGATCTGATGGACACGGGCGATCCGCATTTTCAGGATCGCTATGTGAAACGAGTCGAGGCGGTTACCTCCGGGCGGTTGCAGGCGGTGGCAAAAAAGTATTTCGTGCATTCCCGGATGCTGACGACCGCGCTGGTCCCGGAGGAATATGCCGGCGCCGGCGGTCTGCCCGGGGCCGAGTCCCTTTTGCGGAAGTCGGCGCCAACGACCCAAAAAGTCGCCAGGGTGACCAGCTCCGAAGTTTCGCGAATCGTGCTTCCGGATGGCACGATCCTCCTGCACAAACAGATCGCGACGAGCCCGCTGGTCGTCATGCAGGTCATGATGCTTGGCGGCCTCACCGATGAGAATGCCGGGAACAACGGCATCGGCAATCTCACGATGGAAATGCTGCCGCGCGGAAGTAAGGATCAAAGCGCTCAGCAGATCGCGGAGTTCTGGGATTCGATCGGCGGGAATCTGAGCACGGCCTGCGGGCACAATACGTGGTATTGCACCGCGACCTGCCTGAAAGGGGATTTTGCCAAGGCGTTCGGCGAATTTGCAGACGTGATCAGGAACCCGAGCTTCCCGCCGGATGAATTGGCGCCGCTGAAGCAGCGAATCATCGCGCAGATCCAGGGAATGGATGCGGACTGGAATAGCGCGGCGATGAAGTTCTTCAAGCAGGCGTATTTCGGGCCCAAAAACTCGCCTTATCAGTTCATGATTCCGGGAACCAGGCAGAATGTTTCATCCTTCACGGCACAGCAGTGTGCAGACTGGTACAACCGGAAGGTGCTCAAGGCCCCGAGGGTGTTGGCGATCTACGGCGACGTCTCGCTCGATGAGGCGCGGCAGTTGGCCGAGAAGGCGTTCTCCGGAAGCGAAACGGCTTCGCACGAGCAGCGGTTGACCAGGCCTTCGGAAGCGATTCCATCCGTTGCGGAGGTTCCGACGCCCAGCGTGGACGTCGAGCGCGTTGCCGTCAACAAAACGCAGCTTCCGGTGGCCGGCATTGTCATTGGCTACGACTCCAGCAGCGTGCTCGGCGATCCTGCCAATTATCCGCTGACGGTCGGCCAGACGATGGCGGGGGGGTTCGGCTATCCCACCGGCTATCTCTTCGAGATCCTTCGCGGACGCGGGCTGGTGTACGTGGCTGCGGCTCAGAATATCCCGGGACGTAACGTGAATCTGCCCGGCACATTCATGGTCTTTGCCGGCTGTGATCCGGATAAAGTCAACGAGGTCGTCAACACGGCGTTGGAGAACATCGCCCGGCTCCAGGGATCGGCCCAGGCAATGCAGCCCAACTGGTTCACGCGATCGAAGGAGCTGATCACGACGGCCGATGCGCTTGACCGCGAAACCCCCGCCGAGCAGGCGATGACCGCAGCGCTCGATGAACTGTATGGGCTTGGCTACGACTACCATGACAAGTTCGATCCGCGGATCGACGCCGTGACGCTCGATCAGGTTCGCGGCATCGCCCGGCAGCGCCTGGTCAAGTGTGTCGTGACCGTCAGCACGCCGCAGCCGCAGCTTGTGAAGATCCAGGCCGGCGAGCGGACGTATAGCAGCTTCCCGCCGGTCGAGTTGACGCCTCGCGGCGTGCAGCATGATGTCGGCGGAAAATAATGGAGCGGCAGCTAGAAAGGATGCCATGTACGGCAGTGACACAACGGTAGGGGAGTTTCTCAAGGCGACCGCAGCGAAGCAGCCGACGCCGGGCGGCGGCGCCGTTGCCTCGCTGGCCGGCGGCTGGCGGCGGCGATGGGCGAGATGGTCCTCAACTACAGCGTTGGCCGAAAAGCGAGCCTTCCGGAGACCGAAGGCATCCTGCGGCAGACGCTGGTGGAACTCTCCCGCGCCCGCGAGTTGATGCTGGAGCTGATGCGCGAGGATCAGGCGGCGTACGATGCCCTGACCGCGGCCCGAAAAATGCCGGACGGGCCCGAGAAGGACGCGCAGGTCAATGTCACGTTGCTCGCGTGTATCCGCATCCCCCAGACGCTCGCGGCTTGCGGGCTGGCGGTGTTGGAAAGGGTCGATCGCATCTGGGAGCTGTGCAACGTCTATCTGCTGAGCGATCTGGCGGTTTGTGCCGAACTGGCGATGGCAACCGTGCGCTCCGGCGTGTACAACGTACGGGCGAATCTGCCGTCGCTGGCGGATGCGAAGGAGCGGTCGCATTTTGAGGCCGCCACAGAGCAGTTGCTGGCGCGGGCGACAGAAATCATCAGGCGAAATGTGCCGCGCATCTGGGAGCGGCATCGAATGGAATCGTAGGGGCGAGGTCCGCCTCGCCTGTAGAGATGTCAAAGACGTACACGGAGGCAAACATGAGCACGGCTGCTCCTTCCAAGCCGCAGGGGTCACAGGGATATGAATTGGGCAAGCCGACGGGCAAATGTTCGCTGAGCGGCGCGGACATCCCGCCGGGCGAAAAGTTCATGGCCGCTCTACGCGAAACCCCGATGGGCTTCGAGCGCCTCGACGTCGCGATGAACGCCTGGCCGGAATTTGATCGGAACAACGTCGTCGGCTTCTGGCAAACCACGATGCCCGCCGCGGAAACAAAGAAGAAGCTCTTCGTCGATGATGAAGTCCTCTGCGATCTTTTCGAGCGACTCAAAGAGACGGAGGAACCGGCCAAGCTGAATTTTCGCTTCGTCCTCGGGCTGATCCTCATGCGCAAGAAGCTGCTGATCTACGATGGTACCCGCCGCGAGGACGAGAAGGACATCTGGGCCCTGCACTTCAAGGGCAAGGAAGAGAAGCTCGATCTGATCGATCCCAAGCTGAGTGAGGCGGCCATGACGGAAGTCAGCCAGCAACTCGGTCAGATTCTCAATGAAGAGCTTTAGCCACCGATGAACACGGGTTGCCACAACGCCATGAAGCATCAGCTCTGCAGTCTGTGTTTGGCGCTGTGCATCAGTGGTTTGCTGATTGGCTGTCAAGGCAAGGGTGGGCAGCACGTGCGCGAACCGTACGTCGGACCGACGCAGACGATGTCCGAGGTTGTCCAGCGGATCAACGCCAACAATCGGAAGATCACCTCGCTGTGGACGACCATGGATATGGACGCCCACATCGTCGATGATCAGGGGAAAGCTCACAACGAAGTCCTCTCGGGCAATCTGCTCTACCGCGAGCCGCGCGATCTGCTTCTGGTCGCGTTCAAGGATCCGGTCGGCCGGGTATTTGAGCTGGGGAGCAACCATGACGTTTACTGGATGAGCATTAAGGTCGGGCCCGACACCGCCTGGTGGGGGCATTACGCCAACTTGGGCAAGCCTTGCTCACAGCCGATCCCGATCCGGCCGGATCTGATCGTGCAGGTGCTCGCGGTCAATGTCATTCCCGAGAACTTCAACCAGCTTCCCGCGCCGGTCATGCGCTTCAACAACGACGCCGACGCCTACATGTTCGTGTGGAACGGAAAGCTGCCCGACCGCTGGGTGGCGGTGAAGGAAGTCTGGTATGATCGCAAGACGCTGCTTCCGCGGCTGGTGCTGCTGTTCGACGAGAATGGCCGGATCGTCTTACGGGCGTATCTGAGCAATCATCGCAGGGTGAAGGTCGAGAACCTTCCCGAAGACCAGTGGCCGATGGTGGCGACGGAGTATCGCCTGTATTTTCCCGACAGCGGCTCGAAGCTGTCGCTGCATTTGACGGATGTGGCTTTGCACGGGCCGCACAATGTTCCGAATGATCGCTCGTTCCGCTTCGATCCCGAGCGGACGGGCACCTCGAAAGTGATTCAGCTCGATGAAGGCTGCGGCCCGTAAGCTTCCCCTGACGCTGGTTCTGATCCTCCTGCTTGCGCCGCCGGTACGGGCGGCGGACGAGTCGTATGCGCTGCTCGCCCATGGGAATTCACAGACGCTGTGGGTGGCGGAGGTCAAGCCATCGCCACTTTCGCGTGGCAATCTGCGAACCGTCTTTCGTTTTCGCCACAGCGGGGACTTTGCCAACTGGACGGCGATGGGGGAGGTGGCCACACGTGTCGTTCAGCTCTCCGATCGCGGGAACGAGTTGATCGTGCTCCTGGGTAATGGGGATTGGATGCTTGGCTCACAATCGGGCTTCCGTTCGGGGGTGCCGCTTCCGGGGCACAGCGCCATCATCGCGATCGCCGGCGACGCCGAGACCGTCTGGGCCATTGGCCAGGACCTGCGTCCCTGCGCCAGCGACGGAACCTGACGGTTCATCGACAGCGCGCGAAGCATCTGAATCGTCATCCACCGCGCCGACAACGCAGACCGCAACTGCCGCCACGACGGGTCCCATTCCACTGGGCCTTTTCAACCTCGTGCAGGGACAATGGGAGTGCACGGCGCCGCTGCCGGAGGGCATCACGGCTGCCGATGTCCAAGCCATGGTGCTGCTGGATCATCACCCGCTGGTGGCGTTTGCCGCGCCGCGACATAGGGTGCGCGTCATGTCGTTTGCCAACGACCAATGGAAAACCAGCACCGAGATTGGTCCGGTTGCTCCAGAGGCTTCAATCGATCTGCTGGAGCTGCAGAATCGGCCGATCGTTGCCGTGCAGGAGGGATCGAATATTTCCGTCTTTGTCCGCGGCGAAAAATGGTCGCCGGCGATCAAACTTCAACCGACGGCGGCGATGGCGAAGTGCCCCTATCGAGCTGTGGCGACGGGGCTTGGTCAGCTGCGCGTGCTCTGCTCGACCGGTCCCAGCAAGCTGGTGGAACAGGCGTACAACCTGAATGACGGCACGCCCTCGGGTAATGCCAATGTCGCAGTCGAGCCGGAAACGATCGCGGTGGACCGCCTCACCTATGTTTCCATTCTCATTACGATGATCGCATTTCTCGGCGTTATGTTCGGCGCGATGGGGCGGCGAGCTGCCATCGCGCAGGCCGCCGGCCGCGTCGAAGAGCTGAACTTGGCGCCGCTGGGCTCGCGTTTTGCTGCCGGGATAATCGATGCGATTCCGCTGCTCGTCGTCGCCATGATCGCATCCCCCTCCACGACGGCCACCGCCGACGTCGCAAACCGCCTGACGGTCGATCAGGCAATGTGGCTGGGCATTGGCATGGGAATCTACGTGCTGCACACGACCATCCTGGAGATGGCCACCGGGCGATCCCTCGGGAAGATGCTCTTCGGGATGCACGTCGTCGGCCTTGACGGCAAGCCCGCTTCGATCTGGTGCTTCTCCTGCGAAACGTTGTCCGCATCATCGATGTGACGCTGCTGTTTCCCCTGGCGCTAATGATCTTCCTTCCTCTCCGCCAGCGCTTAGGCGACCTGGCTGGCGGAACCCTCGTTGTCCGCGAACCCGAGGCCGAAGAAGATCACGAGTCGGATGACGGGCTTTGACCAGGTGACCGGCAATCAATCCCAGCCCGTATCAAGATTGGCACGGGAACCTGACAACATGTGGAATCTCGCGGTGTCCGCAAAATCCGTCAAGCCACCGGATATCAACATTTTCTGGGGTTCCGATAACCATAAATCGTAAGGCGGCTGTTTCGCTCTTCCAAGTTGAATCCGATTCTCTCAATCAGAGGGACAAGAGGGAATCATGGCAAAAGCCTCTAATCACCGGCGCGGGACATGCAACTTTGAGCAATTGGAATCGCGGCACCTGATGGCCGCCGGGAGTGCGCTAGCAATCACCCCCACAGGCGAATGGTGGGGTGTCCGCGGACAAAGCATCCGTATCGAAGCCGCCATCACTCACCCAACGTCAGGCGTTGTCACCGGTACGGTGGACTTCGGTGATGGACAGTCGGCACAACAAAGCGCCGATCTTCCGGCATCGTCCGGGATGTATTTCCCGCATACCTACGCGACTGCCGGCAAGTTTGTCTGCTCGATGGCCATGCACGACGGCAGTGGCCATATCGCTTACGCCCAGGAAACGATTATCGTTGCTGTCGCTGCCGTGGAGTCGGATCCCTATGATGCGTCAAAATCCGCGCTTGTGATTGGGGGCACATCGGCGGCTGACAAGATCTATGTCTATCCCCAATCCAACGGCCGCCTCCGTGTGCAGATCAATGGCGCGTCGCTCGAACGGCCATTTCATCCCAAGGCGCAGCGTGATCGTTTATGCCCAGGGCGGTTCGAACCGGGTTGAGATATCGGATAAAACTCAATTGTCGACCATGCTATTTGGCGGCAGCGGGCGTGATACGCTCATCGGCGGCGCTGGCGATGACGCCCTTTTTGGTCGCGGCGGAGACGATATGCTCCTCGGACGCGGTGGACGCGATTTCCTCTGTGGAATGGATGGCGCGGACGTACTCGATGGCGGTGCAGGCGAAGATCTCCTTGTGCCTGGCGTCTGGAACTCACCGGGTTCGCTCGACGCGGGCGGGGGGCTGGTCATGGCAGAGTGGTCACCAACCGACATGAGTTTTAAGGACCGCGTGGAAATGTTATGGGAGGGTCATGATCCAACTATTCGAGGAGGAGGGGCCTCTATCAGTTACGTCACCGCCCGAGGTGACGACCGCACCGACACCGTGACTGGAGGTGCCGGAAACGACTGGATGCTCGTGACGAAGTATGACGTAGTGCGGGACTTGGAACATGGCGACGGTGTAACCGCTCTCTGGCAACTCAACTTCCGTTAGCCCCCGGATTTCGCCCACCGAATCAGCACATCCGCCACCTCCGGCCGGCTGAATTCCATGGGCGGCCGGTCGCCGGACCTGAGCATCTCGCGAACCTTGGTGCCGGAAAGATGGACTTTCGTCTCCGGCCCGTGCGGGCACGTTTTGGCACTGACCATGCCTTCGCACGCGTTGCACCAACTTGAGTGCTCAAACTTCAGCGGCGTGATACCGATGTCGCTCGGGAGATCGAAACTGGTCGAAGATTTTCTGTGCGTCGTAGGTGCCGTAGTAGTTCCCGACGCCGGCATGATCGCGGCCGACGATGAAGTGGGTCACACCGTAGTTCTTCCGAACCAGCGCATGCAGGATCGCCTCTCGCGGACCGGCGTAACGCATCGCCAGCGGCATCACGCTCAGCATCGTCCGGTCCTTGTTGTAGTACTTGTCGATCAGCACCTGGTAGCACGCCATGCGCACGTCGGCGGGAATGTCATCGGATTTAGTTTCACCCACAAGCGGATGAATCAGCAATCCATCGGTAATCTCCAGGGCGCACTTGGTCAGGTATTCGTGGGCGCGGTGGATGGGATTTCGCGTCTGAAAGGCCGCGACGGTGGACCAACCTTTTTGATCGAACGCCTCGCGTGTCTTCGCCGGCGGCAGGCGGAATTCCGGAAACTCGGGATCCGGGTTCGGCGTGATCACGTCGATCGAACCCGCAAGGCAGAAGTTGCCCTGCTGCTTGACGATTTTCACGCCGGGATGAGCTTCATCTTCTGTCCTGTAGACATTGGGGATCTCCAGGTTCTTGTCATGCCGGTACTTCTCCGTCACGCTCATGACCGCCAGCGTTTCACCCTGGAAGCTCAACGCGATCTTCTGGCCCGGAGCGATCTTCTCGGTCACATCGTCCGCCGGCGACAGGATGACCGGAATCGGCCAGACGAGTCCGCCGGCCAATCGCATCTCGCTACAGACGCGGACAAAGTCCTTCTCTCCCATAAAACCATCGAGCGGTGAGAAGGCGCCGATCGCGATCATTTCCAGATCTCCCGCTTCGCGAAGAGAAAGTGGAACTTGTACCATCGCGCCAGCAGAATCTCTGGCGGCCCGGGCTGCATCGGACAAAAGCAGACGGTTGACGAGCTTGCCTCCATGGGGAGGAATTAGTGACATCAGAATCTCCTCGCGTTCTTAAGCTGCCTGAGGCCGCAATCCCACAAGGACGTGCGGCTTTGTGCACATAATCATTTCGGTTGCCGGACGATCGTCTTGTATGCGGGGTGCGATGAGAAGCGGTTCTCGAAACGGTAGCCGTACCTACACGGAATCTGCTACGTCCTTCTGGACCGACACCCGTTCCCAGAGACGCTCAAATACGTAATAGAGCACGACCTTGCCAAGGCCATCCAGGCCAAAGACCCCAAGCCCTACTTTCCAGTTTCCGGACAGCACCCAGGCACACACAAAGCCAAACCCGCTGCCAAGTAAGCGATAGGTGATGGCTTTTGCAACCAGGACGTGTCGAGGCATGACGAATTCCCTTCCACTTGAACTCCGGACCAGATATCCTATACTCCTATAGGATAATAGAAAATATGTCAACGTCAATTGCCGCCAGATCACCCGACCGCGAAGTGCCGCAACCAAATGCGAATGCGACCCCCCAGGAAATCATCGATTGGACCGCAGCAAGGTTCGGCGAGAATCTGCTCATGTCCTCATCTTTCGGTGCTGACTCGGCGGTGTTCGTTCACCTCGTCACCCGCCGGCTCCCGGAGATTCGCATCGTCTTTGTTGATACCGGCTATCTGTTTCCTGAGACCTTCTCCCATATGGAAGAGCTGCGAAATCGGTTGCATTTAAACGTGTGGGTGTATCGAACGCGCCATGATCCAGTCCGCTTCCTGATCCGATCGGGTGAAGCGGATCGCGAGATGCACAGGGATGTCGCAGCGTGCTGCGCGGCCAACAAGAACGAACCCTTTGAGCCGCCTGCGAGAACTGGAGCCCAAAGCCTGGCTCAGAGGCATCCGTCGGGACCAGGCCGCCAGCCGTGCAGGCCGTAGCGTGATCGAGTGGTCCGCACGGTACGGGTGCTATGCGATTTCGCCCATCCTCGATTGGTCACAACAGCAGGTGCACGCCTACATGACCGAGCATGATCTACCGCTTCATCCGCTTTGCGCTGAGGGGTATTCGTCTATCGGATGCAATCCGCGTTGCTGCACGCGTCCAGTCGGAATTGGAGAAGACTCTCGGGCCGGGCGGTGGGCCACACTATCCAAGACGGAGTGCGGCCTGCATTTGGAAGAGGGCGGTTCGGGAATCTGAGGCCATCTGCAAAAATCACTGTTTCATCGGCATTCGCTTGAAGTTCCATCACTTATCGAAGGGATACCATGTCCAGCGAGCAAAAGTCCACCAACATCACCTGGCACGAAGGCTCCGTCACCCGGCAGGAGCGCCAGCAGCTTCTCAACCAGAAAGGGGTCATCGTCTGGCTGACCGGTCTGAGCGCCTCCGGTAAATCCACCATCGCCTGCATCCTCGAGCAGATGCTGCTGCACCGCAAAAAGCACGCCTATCGCCTCGACGGCGACAACATCCGCCATGGCCTGAACAAAAACCTCGGCTTCAGTGCCGAAGACCGTGCCGAAAACATCCGCCGCATCGGCGAGGTTGCCAGGCTCTTCGCCGATGCCGGGGTCATCGCCATCACCTCGTTCATCTCCCCTTACGCCAGGGATCGAGATTCCGTCCGGGCCGGCGTCAAGCCCGGCGAATTCATCGAGGTTTACGTGAAGGTGAGCCTGGAAACCGCCGAAAAGCGTGACCCCAAGGGCCTCTACAAGAAAGCCCGCGCCGGCGAGATCAAGGGCTTCACCGGCATCGACGACCCCTACGAAGCGCCGCAGCAGGCCGAACTGGTCATCGATACCGAAAAGACCAGCGCCGAAGACGCGGCAGGCCGGATTCTTGCCCATCTTGAGCGCGGCGGTCACCTGACTTCGTAAGTCCGCCAAGCCGTACCGCGCCACCGACCCTGTGGCACCGACACGGATTTTACCCCGATGGCGGGCCGCAAGGACGCGCCCCCCAGGGGCCGCGCCAACGAAACCGATCAAGCCGCAGACCGCTCACGCCCAGGGTAAAAAGGACACTGCCACCGCCGCCAGGCCTGCCGCCGGGTTACACCGTACCCAGACCGTAGTAGTACCGTTGGGCTTCCGGCGGGAAAGACGCCAGCTCTGCGGGTCCTAACACTACAGCGCTAAGCTGGCGATTTCAGTCCAGAACTGCGGTCAACACATGAATAGGCAAGGACTTACGAACGATCCAGCGCTGAAGTGCTCAAAGGCCCCCTCTGGCCGCTTGGACCAGTGCGGCAAATTGTCATGTTCGGACCACCATGTCGTCAGAATGGGCAAAAACCGGGTTGGGGGAGGAGTGGGGAGGGTACGGTACTACAACGGTGAGAGTACGGTGTGAGTCGGGAGGAGATTGGGGCGCAACTTAGGAGCGGAATGTCCTCTGTTGGGATGTTTTACGGACGAACTCGGGGTCATATTGCCTGAATGAGATGGGCCATGCTCCTACCCTTAGCGCAGGGTTCAAGGCGTTGCCGAAGCGACCAAAAGGCCCTGTAGGGCTTGCGGCGAGTCAGCGCTGGATGGCGCCTCGATGGTGCGGGAGAGGGTTCTGTCCGAAGCATGCGGTCCTTTAGCTCTACATCCCGGCGTCGGCGATTGGCGGCTGGAAACGGCGGGCAAAAACATGAGCCGATAAGGACTTAAGAAGGATCCAGCGCTGTAGTGCTAAGCACCGTTTTAAACCCCGGCAGATCATCCGGATTCCGCCCCCAAACGGCAGGCCCCAGGAACGTATCCCGCAAGCAGGGTTGCTCAACCTGGCGCAAGAATCACGTCAAAGTCGCACGGCCAGCGTAGCAGAAGCTGGCGCGCTCGATCTGCGATTCGGCGGTTCGCTTCGCACCAGATGCACGCTGCGATGGACCGGCTCCGGCGATTTGTCGCTAATGCGCCCGCATCGGCATGCGTTGCGCTTGGCGAGGACCCGGGAAAGGACGTGCTGATGAGTCCGATCCAACCCCTTATTGCGTCGGCCCAGTTTTTCCACAAGAATCGAATCCATGCAGAACTCGGCGAGAAGTTGGTCGGCGTTTCTGTTGCGGTGGACGATCGCGATCGTTGGAATCGGATACGTCATCTGGAAAACCCCCTTATACGACCAGGTGACCGTGCTGGATGCATCAATGCATCCGGTCCGGCTGACGCTCGCGCAGGATCCGCCGCCGAATTTCACATTTGTGAATGCCATCGATCCACAGACGAAGCAGATCAGGAGAATCCCGGCGGAAGACCTGGTCAGCGCCCCGGATCGCAAGTCTGTCATGGTGCAGACCCCCGGTGGTGCCGTTTCGCGGAAACTGCTGGCCCTGCGGCTAACACCCGATCTCAAGCACGCCAGGGAACTGCTCATCGAACGCCCCGACGGCCGCGGCCAGTGGATCGGGCGCAACCAGGCGGTGGCTTTCCGACTTTCAGTTCCCTACCCGGTCATCGATCGCGGCCTGGTGCCGATGGTGCAGAATGCCAACCCGCTTTACCTCTGGCTGGCGATCCTGATCTTCCCAATCACCTTCATCATCACCTCGCTGCGCTGGCATGAGCTTTTGCGCATCGTGGGCATCGAGATGGGGGCGACCAAAACGTTTGTCGTCAACATGGTGGGGGCGTTCTACAACACCTTCATGCCCGGCTCGACGGGCGGCGACGTGCTCAAGGCCTACTACGCCGCCAAGCTCGCGCCCGAGCGGCGAACGCGTGCGGTCGTCTCGGTGATCGTCGATCGCGCAGTCGGTCTGCTTGCGCTGATCCTGCTCGGCGGGACGATGGCGGGGTATCTCGCCTATTCGGCCCGGCATGCCCCCGCCGCCGAGGCCAACGAGCTGGTCGCGCAGAAATGCTTCCAGGTCGCGATCGGCGCGGTCGTCATCATCTTTCTGGTGCTGGTTGCCTTGATGTTCCTCTACATTCCGGCGCTTCGGCAACGCACCGGCCTGCGCTTTCTGCTCAAGCGCCTCCCCATGCAGAAGCAACTGGACAAGGCCAAAGAGGCGATGCAACTCTACCGCCGGCGCCCGCTGATGATGGCGACGACGCTTCTGGTGACTTTCCCGGTGCACATGACGGTGATCGTCTCGGCGACGTTCGCCGGGCGCGCATTCGGTCTGCCGCTCAAGCCCTGGTATTACTGGGTGGTCGTGCCGGTGGTGGTGCTGTCCGGGTCGATTCCCATCTCGCCGCAGGGCGCTGGAGTCATGGAGTTCTTCGCCATCCTGCTGATGCGCCCCCAGGGCGCAACCGTCAGCCAGGCCTTCGCGCTGACCATGTCCATCCGTCTCGTGCAGATCTTCTGGAACCTCACCGGCGGTATCTTCGTCGCCCGCGGGGGCTATCACTCGCCCACGCCAAAAGAGCAGGAGTTTCTGCAGGAAAACGGCGGTCCTCCCAGGCCGCTCGCCGTCGAATCGGTTCTGCCGGAAGGTTAGTACGCATGCTCAAGCGCCTGGACCGCGTGATTCTTCGCGTGCCGCAGCTGCAAAGCGCGGTGAGCTATTACCGCGACGTGCTCGGCCTCAAGCTGCTGAAACAGACCAGTAATCTCGCGACCTTCGCCCTCGATTCCAGCGAACTGGTTCTCCACTCCGATGCGGATCTGCCGGCCGAGGCGACCTATTTCCTTGTCGAAGACGTGCGCGACCTCTACCGGCGGCGAGACGAGCTGAAGCTGAAGTTCACCAGCCCACCGGTTCCCGTTGCCCGCGGATTCCGCGCGGCCGTCAAGGATCCCTTCGGCACATTGCTGCTGCTTCTCGACCGCTCCACCGATGCGGGGCAAGAGGAGATCGAAGACGCCCGCGCCCCGGCGCCCTCTTCTCCGGCATCGAACAGAAGGTGCCCGTCAAGCGTGAGGCGCTGATCCAGGTCTATCAGCAGATTGGCCGGACCGCAGACGACCTGCCCTACACCCCGCATTTCGAAACGCTCTACCGTTCCTACGCCAACCAGCTCGCCGAGCCCCGCCCCACGCGCAGGAAGTCTGGCGACACCTGCTGAACCTGCGCAAAGCGGGCAAGCTCCCGCGCCTGGGCGACGCCCGCAGCGCCCCGCCGGAGGTGGACGCCGAATCACGCAATCGCCTGCGGGCAATGCTCGGCGACGATATCGGAAAGCGCGACCGCCTCCCGTATACCAAACGTTTCGACGAACTGGTGGACAGCTTCAATCGCAGTCTTCCGCGCAATCTCTCCCCCACCAGGTCTGGCGGCTGGTTGCGACGCTGGCGAAGTGAACGATCGCCGTCCACGCACTGCAACTACACCTGCATGGACTGCCGCTGGCGGGCCGACTCGTACATCGCTTCCATCACCGCGCTGCGGTACGCCGCCTCGCGCGGCGTGACCAACGCGGCGTCTTTCCCCTGCACTGCATCGAGAAATGCCTCAAAGCCCGCCGGCTTCGCTGCCGGCAAGTCCTTCCATGGCTGCTTCCCGTCCGCGCCGGCAACGTGCTTCGACTGAAAGTACAGCTCCTGATTGATGATTGTCGCATGTCCTTCAGTGCCCGCGATCTCAAGCTGGACCGGATTGGCGATGTCATCCCACCCGGCGGCCAGCGTGCCGATCGTCCCGCGCTTGAAGCGGATCAACGCTTCCCCGAATTCGTCGCAGTCGGGATATCGCGCGGTGCCTTTGTCGATCGCCGCCGTGCAGGTGTCGATCTCGCCCAGCAGCCAGATCAGGAGATCCAGCCCATGGGTTCCCAGATCGCCGAAACCGCCTACGCCGGCCTGCTTCGGGTCCGCCATCCAGCGCCACTCGGTATCAAACCAGCCACCCAGCGCTCCCGAGTGGCACACCGATGAGCGGGCACGGGTGATCTTGCCGAAGCCGTTCTTGTCGATCTGTTCCTTGAGCAGCAGATGCCTGGGATCGCCGCGCATCATGTAGCCGGTCTGGAATTTCACGCCGGCCTTCTCGATGGCCCTGGCCATCTCGTAGCCATCGTTCGCGCCCAGCCCCAGCGGCTTCTCCACGAACATGTCCTTCCGCGCCGCGGCTGCCAATTCCACCAGGTCTCCGTGGCGGTTGGTTTCCGAGCAGATGACGATGGCGCTGATGCTCTTGTCCTTGCAGATCGTCTGGGGATCGTTCGCGACCTCTGCTTCCAGCTCCTTGGCACGTGTGCCTGCGCGCTCCGCGTCGTGGTCCCACACACGCGTAACGCGCAGGTCAGGCCGCTTCTTGATCGCCGCGATGAAGCCGGGGGTATGGATATGAGCGCAACCAAGAAAGCCAAGCGAAACCATGCAATGACTCCTCGTCGTTTCTTCAGGTATCGAAGACGCGCGTATCCTAACGTCGAAAAGTCAGAAGCAGTAGAAATGCCTTTGAGATGACGGCCTATCTCGCCGATGCCGTCGAAATCTGTGCGCGATTCGGCGCCAAAGGCGTGGGCAGAATGGTGGCCTGGGCGCGTTCTGCCACCTGCACTTCTTCAGCCACCGGCGGCTTCTTGAGCCGATAGCCAACGTACGCGATCCAGGCTTCAAAGCCCTTGGTAACCGCGTATCCGCGAATGTGGTAGGTGTTGTCCTCTCCCTCGAACCAGACCCGGCCAAGGTCGTCGGTCCATTGCGCCATCATCTTTCCCCCTTGGTGGTGCTTGGAGTATTCCTGCTTGGCAAACCACACCAGCGTCTCGGCCGGGAGCGGTAGCGGCATGACGATGTAGGTCACACCCACGCCCGTCAGCTTGCTCGGGCTGCGCCACTGCATGTCGGTGTAGAGGAGCGTCTTTTTGACCCGCAGTTCCTGCCAGTTTTGCGGCGGAGCCGCTTCGGCCTTCACCACGTCGTAGGTTTGAATTGCAGATAATCCGGTTGTATCCAGAACCTGATTCGGTGCATAGAGGCGCGAGCCCATCCGGTTCGGCGCCTGGCAACCCGAGACGGCGCAGACCGCCGCGGCAAGGCAAGCAACGATCCCCCAGCTAATCCGCCCGGACGGATGCAAACCCATGGCCTCTCCTACAAGCTACAACCGAGGCTTGGTGTCAGGACCGCGCTAAGGTTATCGGTCGCAATTCCGTAAGCGGATCAACAAAATAGCTCGGTCAGCGGCGAAATAGCCCGGTTCGCCGTCAATCATACCCCAATACAACGCTGCGGGAGGCTTCGTCGTTCGCGCTGGGCGTCGATTTTTGCCCCTTGGTCTGGCGGCCAGGAATGGTGAATTCACGGGCTTTCTCGGCCAGAAAGAGCTCTCCGCGATTAGCAGGCTTGCCTCGAAGTGTGGCCGCATAAACCGCCCAACCCTCCCAACCGTGCGTCGTGAGGTTGACGCGGATCTTGTACTTGCCCCCCACCGCCACAAATCGGATCCCCGGAAGGTTGGAATCGTGTTCGGAACTGATCAACGTGGCATCGCCCTGTTTGTGCCGCATGGCGCGCATGAATCCCCAGAGAACGAGGTTCGGTCCCACCGGCAGCGGCAGCGAAAAATGCATCACTCCGTAAGCGGTCTGGTGCGTCGGGCTGACCCAGATTTGATGAGCGTGGTGCGAATCGGCGATCAACGGACGCGGCTTCCAGCCGGCGGGCGGCGCGACGGTCGCCTCGACGCTTGGAGCCCAATACGGCTGGCTGAGCCCGGTAGCCTCAGCCGAGCTCGACGGGAAGATGCCTCCCCGATCACTGCTGCAGCCCGCCGAAAACAGTACAAGCACAACCGCTGCATACAGCCAACAGGATGCACGACGCCGCCGCATGCCCCCTCAGCGAAGCAAATCTCGGAGCAGAGGAGCCGCGAAATGCTACGATTCTCGCGCCTGGAGATACAAGAACACCGCCAGCGAAGGTTTGACGGGGGCTAGGTCCGGCAGCGGCGTTTTCTCTCGTTTTCAGAAAAGGGGGGCGGCTACTTCTTGGCGGCCGCCGTCTTCTGGAATGAATACGTACCGCCGAACTTCTTGGAAAACCGCTCAACTCGGCCGGCAGTGTCCACAAACTTCTGCTTCCCCGTGAAGAATGGATGGCAGACATTGCAGATATCGACGTTGATCTTCGGTGACGTACTGCGGGTGGTAAAGGTATTGCCGCACGCGCAGTGTGCGGTACACGTCATGTACTTGGGATGAATCTTCGGTTTCACGACGAATCTCCAGGTCTCAGCGCCGAACGTGCGTCCGAGCCTACGGGATCGAACGTCAGCCGGCTAAAAAGTCGTACGTTTAGCGTAACAATGCCTTTACGTTTCTATCGTGGGGGCTGTTCACGCCGGAGCGACTAACTTAGCAGAGGCTCTACACGCCGGCAAGGAGTCAAGTTCTTGCCTGAATATTGTCTGAGAATCGTCTTGCCAGCCGATAAATCAGAGTCATGATATATGACAGCGCCGCCGTGGGAGGCGGGAATGGAGGCTGTAGGGAGAGAATCGGCTCGGGCCGTTCAAACTCGCCGTATCAGCACCAGACACATCTGTCGTTTTTGTCGTTCTCATAGCGCCGCATCCCAATCGCGGCCGCGGAAGGAGTCCACGTGAAGCGTCCATCGATTCGCACCCCCAGGCGGGGAAAGGTTCATCGTACATCCGGGCGGGGACGAGCTGCGATGAGTTTCGCGCTCGAAGACCTGGAAAAGCGCCAACTGCTCAGCGCCAGCTATGACCTGAGCGAGACCATCATCGGGCCCAATGGAACCGACGGCGATCAATTTGGATCAGCCGTGGCTACTCAGGGCAGCCTGGCGGTCATTACCGCCGCACTCAAAACGGTTGATGGTGTCACAGGCGCCGGCGAGGCATATCTTGTCGATACGACTAACGGGCAGATTCTTCATACCTTTACGAACCCGGCTCCCGCTACCTACGACCAGTTTGGCAGTTGCGCTACTTTCGTTGGCAGCAAGGTTGCAATTGGCGAGGCATCGAATGGTGTCTCCAGTTCGCCGACGGTCTTTGTTTACGACATGAACGACCTCAACGCCGCGCCGCTTCAGATCAGCGCGCCGCTCCAGGGCAGCACCGGCTTCCACACGCTGGCGAGCAATGGCACCGATCTGTTTGTGGGATGCATCCCCAATCCCGGCGACGGCATCGGCGAGGTCGAGCGGTTCGACGTCAGCACCGGAGCACTGACCCAGACCTACACTGCGCCTGCCGGCGACCTCCAGCTTGGCACCGAAATGGCCATTAGCGGCAATACCCTCTACGCCTACGCCTACGATAACAGCAATCCGTCATACCCGCAGGGATCGGTGGTGGAGTTTGACGTTACATCCGGCCAGGTGCTTGATACCTTGTATCAGCCGGCGGCGTACAACTCTCCGGGCGACACGTTCGGAAGTGCTCTTGCGGTCGCATCCAACGGCGATTTCTTCGTCGGCGGAGCGTCCTTCTACACGACCGGTGGAAACGTCTATCAGTATTCGTCCGACAACACCCTGATTCGCACCTACACCAGCCCGAACTACCCGAATTATGGCGACGAGACGTTCGGGTACCGCTTGGCGACCAACGATCAAAACCAGTTGCTCGTGGGCGCGCTTACCACCATCGCGTTCGACGATCCGAACAATCCGACGATGCTGCAATACGCCGGTGCCGCGTATGTCTTCGACTACACCGATGGGTCATCAGTTGCGATGATTCAGAACCCCACGCCGACCTTTGATCTGGCGAGCGGCTCGGACAACCCGGATCAGTTCAGCTTTGGCATGGCGGCGCTTCCGAACGGGCAGTTCATCATTACCGACAATTACGACAACAACGCCAATGGTATCGACGCGGGCGCGGCATATGTCTTTGCCCCACACGTCGAGGTGACCAATCAGCCGCCGACCGCGGTGATCGCGCCGGTGTCGCCGGTGAATGAGGACACGACTGTGACGCTTGACGCCTCCGGGTCGACCGATCCGAATGGTCAGGCGGATATCGTCAGCTATAGCTGGGATCTGAACAACGATGGCACCTTCGGCGACGCCACGGGTGCCACGGTTCCATTTACCGAAGATCTTCCGGGCACGTATCCGGTTTCGGTGCAGGTGACGGATTCGGCGGGGAACCAATCCGTGGCGACGATTGACGTGACCTTCAACGACGTTCTGCCGACGGCGACTGCCAGCGGCGACACGACCGGCTATCCGGGTCAGAACCTGAACTTCGCCGGCTCCGGTACCACGGCTTCCGGTGATTCGATCGTAAGCTATGAGTGGGATTTCAACTATGACGGGAATCCCGCAGATTTTGCCGCCAGCGCCAGCGGTACGAATGTGTCACATTCCTTTGGAGCGGTTGGCAATTACACGGTTGCGCTGCGGGTGACGGATGACGACGGACAGTCGGCGATCAGCACGCTCGCGGTGAGTGTGGTCAACACGCCCCCAACCGCCGGCCCAATCACCGGTCCGGCGTCCGGCGTTCGCCAGCAATCGCTCGCGTTCAATGGATCCTTCACCGATCCCGATGCGAACGACGCGCACCAGGTTTCCTGGGATTTTGGTGACGGCAACACCATCGCGCTTCATTCGACGGATGACACCGGAGCGCTGTCGCCCTCGCACATCTATACTGCCGACGGAACCTATACGGTAACCATGACGGTCGAGGACAGCTCCGGTGCCACCAGCAGTTCCCAGTTCGTCGTGGCGATCACTTCGTCGGGCATGCAGGGCGGCAACTTGTATGTTGGCGCAGCCTCCGGCGGCGACTCGGTCATCATCACCCACAACTCCTCGGGCGTCGTCGTCCACGTGGACGGCGGTACGCAGACCTACGGTCTGGGCAGCGGGATGATCTACATCTACGGCGGCAACGGCAATGACCTGCTCGCCGTCAGCAACAGCATCAGCAACAGTGTCCTGATCGATGGCGGCGCTGGTGACGACATCATCGGCGGTGGCAGCGGCAACGACATCCTGCTCGGTGGGTCGGGCGATGACATCATCATCGGCGGTGCTGGTCGCGATCTCATGATCGGCGGCACAGGCTCCGATGCGCTTGTCGGCAACTCGGGCGACGACATCCTGATCGCCGGCACGACAAGTTACGACAACAACCCGACCGCGCTCAACGCGATCATGGCCGAGTGGGCCAGTAGCCGCACTTATACCCAGCGCGTGAACAACCTCATCGATGGGAGCGGTTCGGCGACGCGAGCCAACGGCAACTACTTCATCATGCCGGACGTGACGGCATTCGACGACGGCTCCACCGACCTGCTGGTCGGAGGAGGCGGAACTGATTGGTACGTGGCCGATACGACCGCGCCCAATGCCGATCTGCTCGTCGGTACAAATCCGACGGAGATTACGACCGCGGTTGACGAAGTGAACGTCTAAGCGGCCGCAGGATCTGCAACAACAAACGAGCCCCGGTCCGAGCGGCCGGGGCTCTTTCATTGGCGCATCAAATACTGAGAGCGTACGTGCTCATTGAAGCGAGAACGCCCATTGCTCGCGGTTGAAGTAGAGCGCTCCCTCAAACCACCCATGCGACGTTTCCCGGCAACGGTAAAGCGTGCAGTGGATCGTGACCATCTGTCCGTGTGGGCTGGGGATCTGGAGCTTTCCCCCATAGCCAAGTGGCAGCCGATGTTGGGTCAGAAATCCGACCCCTTTGGGATTCACATCGCGCGTGTAGAGCGTCCAAGGCTCGGCCGACGGGACATCCGAAAACAGCTTCAACTCTGCCTTGACGTGGTATTTTATCCGCCGCACGCGCCGCCGCTCTTCGGGCGCGCCCCCGGCTTCGAGGGCCGAGAGGATCAGTTCAACTTCCCGCGGCCAATCGCTGGTGTGCAGTTCTTCCTCACGCAGATGCGTTGTCAAAACGACTCCTGTTGACACATCGGCTCCCTGAATATGAACGGGCACCCAAACGTACGATACATCTTCGCGCAGCGACAAATCGAATCGAGGGAACGCGGCCTTTCACAGCGATCGCTGCACTTTTATCGGACGCCGCGCAGGCCGGCGCCGCTTGCCAGAGACCGCTCTGCGTCGAATTTAAGCGGCAAAGAAAACGCGATATTCGTGTAATACCGCTTCCACTTTTTGCTTGCGCGCTGGTGCGCCAGCGATGAGTTTGTGTCATGATGTGCGGAACCTGGCAAGGAGGCCGCATCATGCACGTGGTGGAGCATCACACTGTGGAGGAATTACATACGCTGGCACGATCGGAACACGATCCCAAGATGGTGACCCGCCTGCACGCCGTCGCTCTGGCCAAGAGGGGGAAGTCGGCACCGCAGGTGGCCGAGGAGTTTGGCTACAGCCGCCGCGGCGTGCAGTTCTGGGTCAAGTGGTACAACGAGGGCGGCGTAGAACATTTGCGCAATGAAGGCGGGCAGGGCCGCAAGCCCCCGCTGGCCGCATCGGAACAGCAGCGGCTCAAGCAGCGGTTGGATGGCGGGCCGGTCCCGGAGAAGGACGGCGGCGTCTGCACGCTGCGTGGTGTGGACGTGCAGCGCATCCTCAAAGAGGAGTTCGGCAAGGTCCGCTGCCTCAGCGCAGTCTACAACCTGCTGCACGCGATCGGGTACAACGACCTGGTTCCACGCCCGCAGCACAAGGATGCGGACCCGGCGGCACAGGAGGCTTTTAAAAAAAGTGCCCGGAACTGATCGAGCAGATCGCCCAGCAGCATCCGGACAAACGCATCGAGATCTGGTTCCAGGATGAAGCCCGCTTTGGTCAGCAAGGCACGCTGACGCGGGTGTGGGCGCCGGTGGGATCGCGACCGCGGGCGGTGAAGCAGACGCAGTATGATTACCTGTACGTGCTGGGGGCGGTTTGTCCGAAAACCGGGAACACCGCCGGTCTGCTGGCGCCGAACCTGAACACGCAGATCGTCAACGCCTTCTTCGATCAACTCTCAAAGGAGATTGCCCCGGACGTGCATGTGGTGCTGATCTGGGATCAAGCCGGCTACCCCATCTCCGGCGGGTTGAAGGTGCCGGCGAACGTGACGCTCCTCAACCTTCCACCGCGCTCGCCGGAACTGAACCCGACGGAGAATCTCTGGCACTGGTTCCGCAGCCATTACTGGTCCAACCGAAGCTACGCCAACTACGATGCCCTGCGTGAAGCGGCCTGCGATGCCTGGCAACGATCCTGCCTCGACCCCGAGTTGATCAAAAGCGTCTGTGCAGTGCCCTGGCTTCCAGAGCGCAACTGAAAACTAGAAGCGGTATAAGTGATGCCCGTGGACCCATGCAGCGGAGCGGCTATCGTTGGTAACCTAAGACTATGACGCCTCGCACCACGCCGCTGCGCCTCGACCTCAAGCGGGATGAGAAGCTCACGATCGCCTGGCGGGACGGCCAGACATGCCACTACCCGCTCTCGCTGCTGCGCTCGATGTGTCCCTGCGCCCAGTGCAAGCTGATTCGCGAGGGCAAAGCGCAGAAGAAATCCCGACTGACCGTCCTGCCGGGGAATTACTCGGGTAGGATCGCCGTGGTCGATGCCCAGCTCGTGGGCAATTACGCGCTGAAGATCGAATGGTCCGACGACCACGAGTCGGGAATCTACTCATTCGAATACCTCCGGGCGCTTTGCCCCCAGGACAAGTCATAACCTTGTTCACAGATCCGCCGCGCTTGCGACAGCCTGCGGATTTCGTGCAGCGCCATCCCTTTGAGCTTGGGAACGTGGCCGCCCATCGCCGGGACGACCGCATGCGCCAACCCTAATCTGGAGGCCTCGCGCAACCGCGTCTCCAGTTGCGGCACCATCCGGATTTCCCCGCCTAATCCAAGCTCTCCAATCGCAAAGGTCCCGGGTGGCAGCGGGCGATTGGTATGCGCCGACGCGATCGCCAGGGCAACCGCCAGATCGATTGCCGGCTCGGCGACCTTGACGCCGCCCGCGACGTTCACAAACACGTCGTCCGCCGCCAGACGCAACTCGGCCCGTTTCTCCAGCACCGCGATGATCATCGCCACCCGATCGCCGCTGACCCCCGAGACCTTGCGCTTGGCGGCGCCGATCACCGAGCTGGCCGTCAATGCCTGCACCTCCACCAGCAGCACGCGCGAGCCCTGCATGGCGGCGGTGATGACCGATCCCGACGGCTGGCCGTCCTTCCCGTAGTGCTCGAAGAACAGATTCGCCGGATCGGTGACCTCTTTCAGCCCGCTGCCGGTCATCTCAAACAGCCCCACCTCATGCGTCGAGCCAAAGCGGTTCTTGATGCACCGAACGATGCGGTGAGCGTGAAAGCGATCGCCCTCGAAATAAACCACCGTGTCGACGATATGCTCGATGATCTTCGGTCCGGCGAGCGTCCCGGCCTTGGTCACATGCCCGACGAAAACGACGGCAATGCCACTGAGCTTCGCCAGGTACACCAGGTCCATGCAGCAATCCCGAAGCTGCGTGACCGACCCCGGCGCCGCGGGCACATCCGGCTTGTAGATCATCTGGATCGAGTCAACGATCACCACCGAAGGCTGAACGCTTGTGGATCTGGTTGATGATCCGCTCGAGGTTCGTCTCGGCCAGCACCAGCAGTTGATCCGATGCCACCCCGAGCCGCGCCGCGCGGAGCTTGGTCTGCCGGGCCGACTCTTCACTGGTCACGTAGAGGACCTTCGCCTGCGTTCCATTGGAAGAAAGAGCATGGGCGACCTGGAGCAGCAGCGTCGATTTGCCGATGCCCGGCTCCCCGCCGACGAGCACCGCCGAGCCGGGCACGATCCCGCCGCCGAGGATGCGGTCGAATTCGCCGATCCCCGAGCGCGGTCCGCGGCGTCTGCGCTTCGTCGATCTCGGACAGTGCCAGCGCCTGCGCCCCCTGCGTCAGATCCCCCGTCGCCACCGCCCCGGCCCGCCGGGCGTCCGTCGTGGGCGCTTTATACTCTTGAAGCGCATCCCACGTTCCGCAGTCCGGGCACTTGCCCATCCACTTGGGATGAACCGATCCGCAACTGTTGCACAGGAACTGCGTCCGCGCTTTGGCCATGAGCGAAATCGTAATGCAGGGGCAGCGCAATTCCGAGCCGCGACGAGCATCCCGCGAAGCGGCGCTTCTGCGACGAAGACCCGCCCGCACGGATGACCACGGCCCATCGCCTTCCCGCCCCACCCTGCGAACGCCGATACTGCCTGGACGTGATTGCGATTCGTCTCACCGGCAAGCTGCGGCTGTCACCCCCTCCCCGGCATGCCTGTGCGCCCCGCCGGCCAATCCGGTACAGCATCGTCACCGGGAGGGGGACCGGAATGACTCCCACACTGCCTGCCGCCTCGCCGCCCCCCATCTGCCGCAAGTTCTCGAAGAAGCGGCTTGCCGGCACCCAAAGAACATATCAACATCCGCTTGTGCAAAACCAGCGACTCACACCGTACCCACACCGTGCAAACGCCCCGTAGCAAGCCCAGCCATACGGCTCTCGTAGGCCATGTTCGCAAAGCGGAACGGCAAATACGACCATGGTGTTCCCGCATACCAAGCCGGCCATAAGCCCGCGCGGCATGGTCGGGCAGAGAGCCAAAAACCCGAGGCGGCGAGAACCCTCGCAGTTGCGCAGGCAACACGTTGGCATCGCCTGCGGCGGCACCCGGTTCCCGCCGGCCGCGCACGCTTGCTCCCCAACCCCCTCTCCTATAGTTATTCCCCATGATTCACGATGAAATCATCCCGATCCTCGATTTCGGATCGCAATATGCCCAGCTCATCGCCCGGCGGGTACGCGAGCAGGGCGTTTATTCGCTGCTCGTCCGGCCGGACATCGCGCTCGATGAGCTCAAGAAGCTCAACCCCAGGGGCCTGATCCTTTCCGGCGGCCCCAGCTCGGTTTACGAACCGAACGCCCCTAAGTGCGACCCCCACATCTTCGATCTCAACGTCCCGATCCTGGGCATCTGCTACGGGATGCAACTGGGCGCCCACATCCTCGGCGGCCAGGTCCAGTCGGCCAAAGCGCGGGAATACGGATCGGCCAAGCTCCAGGTCACCGGCGATGATCCCTTCGTGAAAAACCTGCCCGCCCAGATGACCGTCTGGATGTCCCACGGCGATCAGATCTTCGAGCTGCCGCCCGAGTTTGTACCCCTGGCAGCGACGCCGACCTGCCCCTACGCCGCCGCCCGCCACAAATCCCGGCCGTTCTATGGCGTGCAGTTTCATCCCGAGGTCACGCACACACCGCGGGGCGAACAACTGTTCCAGAACTTCCTCTACGACATCTGCCGGCTGCTCAGGCACCTGGAAGATGGGCGATTTCGTCGAAGATGCCATCGCCCGGATCCGCCGGCAGGTCGGCGATGCCAAAGTGATCTGCGGCCTTTCCGGCGGCGTGGATTCCTCCGTCGTCGCCGCGCTGCTGCACAAGGCGATCGGCGAAGCAGCTCGCCTGCATCTTCGTCGATAACGGCCTGCTGCGCAAGAACGAGCGCGAGCTCGTCGAATCCACCTTCCGCGACCATTTCCAGATCGACCTGCACGTCATCGATGCGTCCAGGCGAATTCCTCTCCGCCCTGGCAGGCGTCACCGATCCGCAGCAGAAGCGCAAGATCATCGGCAAGGCGTTCATCGACGCCTTCAGGCACGAGGCCAAGTCCATCCAGAACGCCCGGTTCCTCGCCCAGGGCACGCTCTACCCGGACGTGATCGAGTCCGGCCACGGCTACGCGGGCACCGCCGCCAACATCAAGCTGCACCACAACGTCGGCGGCCTGCCCGCCGAGCTGGGCTTCGAGCTGGTCGAGCCGCTGCGCGACCTCTTCAAGGACGAAGTCCGTGCCGTCGGCGAAGTACTCGGCCTGCCGGAGAAGATCGTCTGGCGCCATCCCTTCCCCGGCCCGGGCCTGGCCGTGCGGATCATCGGCGAGGTCACGCCCGAGCGACTCGAAGTCCTCCGCGAGGCCGACGAAATCCTGCTCGAGGAGATCGACGCCGCCAATCTCTACCGCAAGACCTCCCAGGTCTTCGCCGTGCTGCTGCCGGTTGGCACCGTCGGCGTCATGGGCGACGAGCGCAGCTACGAGAACGTCATCGCCATCCGCGCGGTGGAAAGCCGGATTTCATGACCGCCGACTGGTCGCGCATCCCCTACGACGTCCTGGCCGAAATGAGCAACCGCATCATCAACGAAGTCCGCGGCGTCAACCGCGTCGTCTACGACATCTCCAGCAAACCCCCCGCCACCATCGAGTGGGAATAGGACCACAACCGTGTGACGGGATGATTCGGATGGCCTATGCGATGCGTCCTGATATGTATCGCCCTCAGTTTCCTGCTGGGCGGTCGGGCTCTTGCCGAGCAGCCATTGCATCTGGTTCAGACGATCGCGCTTGACGACGTTGAAGGCCGGATCGATCACATGGCCGTCGATCTTCGGCAAAAACGCCTCTACGTGGCCGCACTTGGAAACAACACCGTCGAGATCATCGACCTGAAGCGGGGTAAGCGGGTTGGCACAATCCACGGGACCAAGGAGCCACAGGGTGTCACGGTGCTCCCGCAGTCCGGCGCGTTCGTCATTGCCAGCGGCGGCGACGACAAGTGCCGCCTGTACGACACCTCAAAGAAGCTTCGGGCGACGATTGGCGGCCTGGATGATGCCGATAACACCAGATATGACCCTGCCGCAAACCTGATCTACGTCGGCTATGGCGAGGGAGCATTGGCGGTGATCGATCCGCACGGGTTCAGAAAGGTCGCGGATATTCAACTCGACGGACACCCCGAGTCATTTCAGATTGATACCGCAGCGGACCGCGTTTTCGTCAACGTACCCGACGCACGACAAATCGCGGTGATCGACCGGAGCAGCCGAAAGGTACTGGCGAAATGGCCGCTGTCCGAAGCGAGCGCGAACTTCCCGATGGCGCTTGATGAGTCGAATCACCGACTGTTCGTCGGCTGCCGCAGCCCGGCCAAACTGCTGGTCCTGGACAGCGCAACCGGCGGCGTCAAAGCCCAGTTGGATTGCCCCGGCGATGTCGATGATCTGTTCTACGACGACGCAAACAAGCGCCATCTATGCGGCGGGTGGCGAAGGATATGTTGCCGTTTTCGATCAGATCAATGCGGACACCTACGCGCGATCCGCCCGGATCACAACCGCCCCCGCGCGCGGACGGCGCTGTTCGTGCCGACCTTGCAGCGCATTTACGTTGCCATCCCGCATCGAGGTTCCCAAGCGGCACAACTGCGGGTGTTCCAAGTTGCTCCGCGAACGCCATGACGTACTTTCGGATTTGACCTCTGCAGTCAGCAAGGGTTGACTGGACCGCTTATGCGCCATATATTCGCTTAAGCGTATGAAATTGAAATCGCCCACCACCCGCGTGGACCGTATGTTCCGGGCCTTCTCCGACCGGACGAGGCTGCGCCTGCTGCATCTCCTGCGCGATGGCGAACTATGCGTATGCGATCTGGTCGAGACGCTCGATGTGCCGCAACCCAAGGTATCGCGCCACCTGGCATACCTGCGGCGAGCCGGTCTGGTCGTCGCGCGCAGGAGGGCCTGTGGATGCATTACAGCCTTGCCCCCGCCAGGGGTGCGTTCCACGAGAAACTTTTGGATTGCCTGGCCAACTGCTTCCATGACGTACCGGATCTGGCAAAGGACCAGGCTCGCCTGCACAAACGGACGAGCGGGAAATCCTGCTGCCGGTGATTGTTTTGCGAACTAATATCCGCTTATGCGAATGTAATTGAAGAGCAACGGACGAAGGTTATGGAAAAGCTGAAGGTTTTGTTTCTCTGCACCGGCAACTCCTGCCGCAGCCAGATGGCCGAGGGATTCGCCCGGCGGCTCAAGAGCGATGTGATCGCGGCGCACTCCGCGGGCCTCGAGCCCCACGGCCTCAACCCGCTGGCCGTCAAAGCGATGGCCGAAGCCGGCATTGACATCGCCGCTCAACAGTCCAAGCACGTGGACGACTTGAAGGACGTGCCGTTCGACTACGTGATTACGTTGTGCGGCCACGCACACGAAACATGTCCGGTGTTCCCCGGCAAGGCAAAGGTTGTTCACATCGGGTTTGACGACCCACCTGCCCTGGCCAAGTCCGCCGCGCAACGAGGACGAAGCCATGCCGCACTACCGCCGCGTGCGGGATGAGATTCGAGCATTCATTGCGGCAATGCCGGATGCATTGACGAATGAGCGGAGCCGACGCCCATGAACGGAATCGCCAAAAAGCTCTCCTTCCTCGACCGCTACCTGACGCTCTGGATCTTTCTTGCCATGGCGGCAGGCGTTGCGCTGGGGCATTTCGTTCCAGCCGTGGAAGGATTCATCAACCGGTTTCAGAGCGGCACGACCAACATCCCGATTGCGGTGGGGCTGATCCTCATGATGTACCCGCCGCTGGCGAAGGTGCGCTATGAAGAACTTGGCGACGTGTTTACAAATCTCCGCGTTCTCGCACTCTCGCTCGTGCAAAACTGGATCATCGGGCCAATCCTCATGTTCGTCCTGGCGATCACCTTTCTGCATAGCTATCCCGAGTACATGGTGGGCCTCATTATGATCGGCCTGGCCCGTTGCATCGCGATGGTGATCGTGTGGAATGAACTGGCCAGGGGCGATTCCGAGTATGCAGCCGGCCTGGTCGCACTTAACAGTATCTTTCAGGTGCTCTTCTTCAGCGTGTACGCGTGGTTCTTCATCACGATTCTACCGCCGCTGTTTGGTTTAACCGGCAGCGTGGTCAAGGTCAGCATCGGCCAGATTGCCTACAGCGTTTTCATCTACCTCGGCATCCCGTTTCTCGCAGGCATGCTGACTCGCCTCGTCCTGATCAAAGCGAAGGGGCGTGAATGGTACGAGCATTCATTCGTCCCGCGCATCGGGCCGATCACCCTCGTCGCCTTGCTCTTTACGATCCTTGTGATGTTCAGCCTCAAGGGCGACCTGATCGTTCACATTCCTCTGGACGTGTTGCGAATCGCTCTGCCGCTGTTGATCTACTTCGTCGTCATGTTTCTCGTGAGCTTCTGGATGGGGCGCAAGCTCGGAGCGGACTACTCAAAGACGGCGACGATCTCATTCACCGCCGCGAGCAACAACTTCGAGCTGGCGATTGCGGTGGCGGTCGCGGTCTTCGGAATCAACTCGGGCGCCGCATTCGCCGCCGTGATCGGGCCCTTGGTCGAAGTGCCGGTGCTGATCGGACTCGTGAACGTCGCGCTCTATTTCCAACGACGGTATTTCGGCGAGAGCATAAGCAGTGGAGCCGATATGCGGGCCGTTGCACCGAATACGTGTCCCAGTGAAATTTGAGAAAGAGGTGGTCATGTCGCAGGAAATTCAAAAAGCCGTTCAATCGAATTACGCCGCTGTTGCCAAGGGTAAGCTGTCAACCGAACACGCCGGCGTGCGGCAGTGGCCGAGGCGTTCGGTTATTCCGCCGAGGAGCTTGCCTCAATACCCGCCGATGCAAACATGGGGCTCTCCTGCGGAAACCCAACGGCCCGCGCCATCTTCGTCCCGGCGAAGTCGTAGTCGATCTGGGCTGCGGCGGCGGTCTCGATGTATTCCTCGCCGCTCAGAAGGTCGGTCCAAACGGCAAGGCCATCGGCATCGACATGACGCCTGAGATGATCGACCGCGCCCGCAAGAATGCGGCCCAGGGTGTCAACGGAAAGCCTATCACTAACGTCGAGTTCCATCAGGCGACGATCGACCGGCTGCCGCTGGAGGACGCGACCGTGGACTGCGTAATCAGCAACTGCGTCATCAATCTCGCTCCCGACAAGCGCGCCGTCTTTCGCGAAATCGCCCGCGTTCTCAAGCTCGGCGGACGTCTGGCGGTCAGCGACATCGCCCTCAAGCAACCGCTCCCCGCGGAGATCGCCGATGACGTAACCGCCTACGTCGGCTGCATTGCCGGCGCCATCAGCATCGCTGAATACCGCGACGGGCTGGCCTCTGCCGGTTTCTCCGCTATCGAAGTGATGGACAGCGGCGCGGATCTCAATGCGTATGCCAAGGTGGAGAACCAGTCTGCATGCTGCTCTCCCGCGATGCCTTCCCCCTGCGGCTGCAATACCGAGCCCGAATCATCATGCTGCGCAACGACCGTTCAGACGCCCAAGCGGAAGGACTTGCACGACCGCCTGAAGGACCTCCTGCTCCGCTACAACGTGAACGATTACGCCGCCAGCGTGAAGGTCTATGCGGTGAAGTAGACGGCCAGATGGGAGTAAGATACTCCCATGAAATCCCATACCGAGCACCTCACGTTCAACCTTCCCGAGCGCATGGCTCTGGTGAACATCACGCCACAAATCGAGGAGATCCTGCGCAAAAGCGGCATCCGCGAAGGCCTGCTCCTTTGCAACGCCATGCACATCACCGCCTCCGTCTTCATCAACGATGACGAAAGCGGTCTCCACCAGGACTACAAGGCCTGGCTCGAGAAGCTCGCTCCCCACGCCCCGACGAGCCAGTACCAGCACAACCGCACCGGCGAGGACAACGCCGATGCTCATATGAAGCGGCAGATCATGGGTCGCGAGGTCGTCGTCGCTGTCACCAGCGGCAAGCTCGATTTCGGCCCTTGGGAGCAGATCTTCTACGGCGAGTTTGACGGCCGGCGACCCAAGCGCGTGCTGGTGAAGATCATCGGCGAATGAGCGTCTGCGACGCCCCCAATCACACCGCGCCGGTGTCAGCGTCAGGAGGAATTCTCTCGCATGACCCGCCGCCGATCTGGTATTCTCCCACCGCACGGATCTGAACCGCGGCTTAGCAAAAGGGGTCAAGCAGTGACACTACGCAGAACCGCATCGTCGTTGCCCGCCGTCCTCCAATGGAGCCTGCCCGGGCGGCTGATTGTCTTTCTCCTGTCCGCCACCAGCATCTGGTGCCTGCTGGCGGAGTTCTATCACCTCTGCTCGATGCGCACCTTTGCCGGATGGATCGTTATTCCTGCGACGGTGGTGCTCGTGCTGATCGCGTTCATCGATCGCGCCGCCGGAAATCGTGAGCTCTGGCGAGCGGTCATCATCGGTGCTATCGGCGGATTCTTCGCCGCGTGCGCCTACGACACTTTCCGCATGCCGTTCGTCATCGCCGCGATCGACCGCATCGGACCGCTCTGGCTGCGCATGCCTCTCTACAAGGTCTTTCCTCAATTCGGGGCAATGATCCTCGGCCAAGCGTATTTACCGACCCAGAGCGATTCCCAGTACACGCTCTCGGCCCACGTCGTCGGCTGGCTCTATCACTTCAGCAACGGCATGACCTTCGGCATCATGTACATGGCGCTGATCGGCGATGCCCGGCGGCGAAGCTGGCTCTGGGCGATCGTGCTGGCCGTGGGATTGGAACTGTCGATGCTTTTCACGCCCTATACGGCGTTCTTCGGCATCGGCATGACCGTCCGCTTCGTTGTTGCCACCATGCTTGCGCACCTGATCTTCGGCATCACCCTCGGCCTCTACGCCCGGAGTAAAGCGAACCACTGGACGGATCGGCTGACGCCTCGGCCCGCCCTCGCGGCCACCTGATTTCCCCGGCCGGCTCTCGTGCATACACTGCAAGAGTGAGCTACGCCTTTCGCAGGCTGATCGCAGGATTGACGCTCGTGGGAGCAATTGTGCTCCTTTATTTCGAGCTGGTCGCCTTCCGCTCATCCGATTCCTGGTTCTGGGTTCTGGTAGGGGGGTTCGCGGTTGTACTGGCAATCGTCGAATTGCTCGCGCCACGCCGGCCGCTGCAATGACCTCGCGTACTACTGGTCGTCCGTCTTCACGATCGGCCGTGCGGGTGGCCGCGTGAACGGCAGCGACTTCTCCTTGGGCGCACCGTCCGCCGGCAGATTCACATCCACCCGCCCGATCTTTGGCGTCGGCAGGGGACGCGAAGGCGGCTGGCGCCGGGTTGGCAGAATGATCGTAGTCTCCGAGAGCAGCGCCTCGGCAGGATCCGCCGGCCGCGGCCCTACAAAATTCCCTGCATGAAACACCAGCTTCGTATGCCCCGCCAGGATCACATCCCCCTGTTTGAGCTGATGGTTCTCCACCGCCTCGTGATTGACGCGCGTGCCGTTGCGGCTCTTCAGATCCACGACAACCCAGTGATCCCCGTCCGGCTCGATCCGGCAATGCCGCCGTGAGACCGCCCCATCCTCCAGCATGATGTCCGCATCGAGCGAGCGACCCACCGTCACCGGGCCTTCGAGCTTGCGGCGCTGCAGCTCCTTCCCGTGTAACGAGACGATGACGTAAGGCAAGATGCGCTCCCAATCCTCTGCGGCGAGCTTCTTTATTATTCTACGCCACAAACCGCCCAAATGTGCAGGATTTTCGCGAGCGTCTGCCGCCCGCATGCCGCTGCCCTATACTGCTGAACGGAGTATTGCTTTGAAGCAGTTGGGTATCGGTATTATCGGATTCGGGCGCATCGGGGCCGAACACGCAAACTGGATCGCACGATCGGGCACCGCGAGGGTCGTAGCCGTCGCCGATCCCACACCACTCCGCCGGACGATCGCCGAGAAGCTGGGGCTTCGCTGCTACCCCGGCCACGAGCCGCTCCTGCACGACCCCGAGGTACATGCCGTCCTCGTCTCCACACCCACCGCGATGCACCACCAGCACACGGTGGATGCGGCTCCATGCCGGCAAGCACGTCCTGGTCGAAAAGCCCATCGCAATGAACCTCGACGAGGCCAGAACGCTCGTGCGGCGTGCCCGCGAGCGTGATCGCATCCTCAGCGTCTTTCACAACCGCCGCTGGGATCTCGATTACCTGACCCTCAAGAGCGCTGTCGATGCCGGCACGTTCGGGAAGCTCATCAACATCGAATCCCGCATTGGCCAGTGGGCCAGCTGCGTGGGCCCGGCCGCGCGCGAGTGGAACCCCAACTGGCGCAACGAAGCCGCGTTCGGCGGCGGGGGGCTCTACGACTGGGGCAGCCATTTCGTGGATCAGATGTGGCGCCTGCTCTGGCCGGCCAAGCCCATCCGCGTTTACGGCGATCTTCGCGGCAACGTCTGGACGCACGACTGCGACGACTTCGCCCGTCTCTCCATCGACTTCGACAACGGCGCCGTCGGCCTCGTCGAGATCAACACGACAACCACCCGCCCGCTGCCTCGCTGGCACGTGGACGGCACCAACGGCTCAGCCGAGAGTTCCTATAGCCTCGACTTTAACGTCCAGACCTGGACTCAGTTCAGCTTCCAATCCCCCGATGGAACCAATTCAACAAAGCTCGCCGTCGCACTGCCCGGTCTGACCGAAGTGAAAATCTGGCAGCGCTTCGCCGCTGCCTGTGCGGGTGAAGACGATCCCGCCGTCCGAGCCACGTCTGTCCTTCCAACGATGGCCCTGCTTGATGCCGCTCGCGAAAGCAGCCAGAGCGGGCGAGCCATCGATGTCACCGACCGCGTCGACTGGATCCTGTAAAAGCGGACGGCGCTTCGGAGCTCAAACTCAAAACTTGAACACCTTGCTCAAATCGACTCGTCCGTTCCGGACCACAACCCCCTCGCGCACAAGCATCGCCTTCTTCTTGGCCAATCCGTCTGCAAAACCCGTCAGCGCCCCGTTCCATCCCACAACGCGATGGCAGGGGACCTCGGGAGCATATGGATTCCGATTCAGCGCATGCCCGACCGCCCGATATGCCTTGCTCTTGAGTGCCCGCGCGATCTCCGCATACGTCGTTACCCGCCCCTTCGGAATGCGCGCCGTCATCGCCCAGACCTTCTGATTAAAGTTCATGCCACTGATGATCTTCCCTGCCTTGATCTCACGCTCCATGACAACCTCCTCAGCTAGAGGCCGCATTATACGCCACGCCCCGCCCCGTTCTCTTAGATTCGCTTTTTGTTCAGCACCGTTCAAATGCCCGGATTCCCGACCACTTACAACTCGCATGCGTCGTTCATCGGCGGGCATGTGCAGACCAGGTGTCGGTCCCCATACGGATTGTCGATCCGCGCCACCGCCGGCCAGAACTTGTGCTCTTTGAGCCATGCCGCTGGATACGCCGCTTGTTCCCGCGAATACGGATGTTCCCATGCCTCATCAGTCACAGCCAGGGCGGTATGTGGACAGTTCTTCAGCGGATTATCATCACGACTCATCTGCCCGCTCTCGATCGCCGCAATCTCGTGGCGGATCGCGATCAGCGCATCGCACAACCGATCCAGTTCCGCCTTCGATTCGCTCTCCGTCGGCTCGACCATCAACGTTCCCGGCACTGGCCAGCTCATCGTCGGCGCATGAAATCCATAATCCATCAGCCGTTTGGCGATATCCTCCACCTTCACGCCCACGGATTTCTCAAACTGCCGCGCATCCATCACAAACTCATGTGCCACGCGCCCCTTCGCCCCTTTGAAGAGAATCGGATAATACGGCTCAAGCCGCGCCGCCATGTAGTTTGCATTCAGAACCGCAATCTCCGAAGCGCGATTCAGCCCCGGCCCACCCATCATCGCAATGTACATCCAACTGATTGTCAGAATATCGGCCGATCCATACGGCGCCGCCGACACCATGCCCACTCCGCTCTCACCGCCGGGCGTGCGCGAGGGAAGAAACGGCCTGAGATGCTCCGCCACCGCGATCGGCCCCATGCCCGGCCCACCGCCGCCGTGTGGAATGCAGAACGTCTTATGCAGGTTCAGGTGACAGACATCCGCCCCGATGAACCCCGGGCTGGTCAGCCCAACTTGGGCATTCATGTTCGCCCCGTCCATGTAAACCTGCCCGCCATGCTCATGAACGATTTGGCAAATCTCCCGCACACGCTCCTCAAACACGCCATGCGTGCTCGGATACGTGATCATCAGGCACGCCAGATCACTCGCGTGCTCCGCAGCCTTCTGCTTGAGGTCCTCCACTTCAATGTTCCCATTGGAATCGCATGCGACCGTCACCACCCTCAGCCCCGCAACCACCGCACTGGCCGGATTGGTGCCATGCGCGTGGTGGGAATCAGGCAGACATTTCGCCCGCCCTGCCCTCGTGATTCGTGATAGGCGCGAATTGCCAGCAACCCCGCATATTCTCCCTGCGATCCTGCATTCGGCTGCAACGAGACCGCCGCAAATCCCGTGATCTCCGATAGCCATTTTTCAAGCTGCGCAAAAAGCTCTGCATATCCGCGGGTCTGCTCGGCCGGCGCAAATGGATGGATCCGGCAAAACTCCGGCCAGGTCACTGGAAACATCTCGCTGGTCGCGTTCAGCTTCATCGTGCACGAACCCAGCGGAATCATGCTGGTCGTCAGCGAAAGATCGCGCGACTCCAATCGCCGGATGAACCGCAGCATCTCCGTTTCGGAGTGATAGCGGTTGAAGACCAGATGTGTAAGGTACTCTGATTTACGGTTCACGATCGACGGCTGTCGGCTCATCTGCGCCAGCTCATCCACATTCAGCCGAAACGTCGATCCACCGGCAAAGCTTTCCAAAAGCGTCTGAACGTCTCCGCGCGTGGTCGTCTCATCCAGCGAAATCCCAATCGACCCGTCCCCAAAATCGCGCAAGTTATACCCCGTGTTCCGCGCGGCGTTCAAAACCATCCCCGCTTCCAGCCCGTTTGGTCGCACGCGAATCGTGTCAAAAAACGCCCCCGAATCGATCTGATGCCCCAGCCGCTCCAATCCAGCCGCCAGCGCGCTGGTCATCGCATGAACGCGCTGCGCGATCCGCTTCAACCCCCGCGGCCCATGATAAACGGCATACATTCCCGCCATCACCGCCAGCAGCACCTGCGATGTGCAGATGTTGCTCGTCGCCTTCTCCCGGCGAATATGCTGCTCGCGGGTCTGGATCGCCAGGCGCAGCGCCGGATTCCCCTGCGCATCCTTCGACACACCGACAATCCTCCCCGGCATCTTGCGCATACTCGTTCTTTGTCGCCATGAACGCCGCGTGCGGGCCGCCAAATCCCATCGGCACCCCGAATCGCTGTGCCGAACCTACCGCGATATCCGCCCCCATTTTCCCTGGTGCCTCGATCAACGTCAGCGCCAGCAGGTCCGTCGCCATCACCACCAGCGCGCCCGCTTCATGCGCGGCCCGGATCGTCTCAGAATAATCCGCAATCCGTCCAGACGTCGTCGGATACTGAAGCAGCACGCCGCACAAGCTATTCGGGATTTGGGATTTGGGGTTTCGGATTTCCTCATCGTCACCAATGATGATCTCAATCCCCAGCGACGTCGCCCGTGTGCGCACCACTGCAATCGTCTGCGGATGACAATCCGCCGACACGAAGAACACATGCTTCTTCGAATCGGCGATGCTCCGGCACATCGCCATTGCCTCCGCCGCTGCCGTCCCTTCATCCAGCAGCGATGCATTCGCCAGCGGCAGCGACGTCAGATCCGCTACCATCGTCTGGAAATTCAACAGCGCTTCGAGTCTTCCCTGCGAGATCTCCGCCTGGTAGGGCGTGTATTGCGTGTACCACCCCGGATTCTCCAGGATGTTCCGCTGGATCACCGGCGGCGTGATCGTGTCGTAATACCCCATTCCGATGCACGAGCGCAGCCCCTGGTTCTTTTCCGCAATTCCCCGCAATTCCGCCAGCGTCTCAAACTCACCCCGCGGCTCCCCCAGATTCAGGGGCCGAGGCAGTCGGATCCCTGCCGGCACCGTCTGCTCCATCAACTCGTCCAGCGAATCCACGCCAAGCAGCGCCAGCATCTCCTGAACGTCGGCTGCGTTTGGTCCGACATGCCGGCGCACGAACGTATCGGACGGGTTCAGGATCGTGTCGCCCACCGGCATATCCGGATTCTCCCCCTCAAGTTGCGCCGCGGGCGCAGTCGCATGCTGCGTCGGATGTCCGTTTTCCATAAGAATATTGTAGGGGCGGGAATGCGCCACGCCCAATTCCCCCTCGCTCACATGCGCCGCCGCCGATCGCCGCCGCTAATGCCCTGTTTTCTGCAGATAATCTTCCGAAGAGAGCAGCTGGTTCACTTCCCCCGGATTGCTCGCCTTCACCTTGATCATCCACCCCTCGCTGTGCGGATCGCGATTGATCAGCCCCGGATCGGACTCCAGCGCCTCGTTCACCGCCGCGACCGTTCCCGACACGCCGCTGTACAGATCGCTCGTCGCCTTGACCGATTCGATCTCCCCGAATCGCTCGTTCGCCTTCACCGCATCCCCTACCTTAGGCAGCGAAACATATGTGATGTCCGTCAGCTCATCGGCCGCAATCTGCGTAACGCCAATCGTGACGGTGTCCCCGTCCAGCTTGTGCCATTCGTGCGACTGAAGATACCGACGATCTGATGGGACAGACATTATTCTCTCCGTAGCATGACCACTTCGATCATGCAACCAAGCGTGCTAAGCCGGGCGCTTGTAAAACGGCAGCTTCACCACTTTCGCGGGATTCACCGTTCCCTTCAAGTCCACCTCCAACGTCGTTCCCTCCGCCGCCAAATCCACATCCACATATGCCATCGCGATGCTCTTCTGCACGGTCGGCCCAAAGGTTCCGCTGGTCACTTTGCCTACGGTTTTGCCGCCAGCAACGACCGGCGTTTCCTGGCGTGCGATCCGCCGGCCCTCCAGTTCCAGCCCGACAAGCTTCCGATTCGGCCCGGCTGTCTTGATCTCCCGCAGCTTCGCCACACCAATAAAATCCTTCGACAGATCCACCGCAAACGCCAGCCCCGCGCTCAGCGGATCGATCTCTTCCGTCAATTCGTGGCCATAGAGCGGCATTCCTGCCTCCAACCGCAACGTATCCCGCGCCCCCAGCCCCGCCGGCTTGATCGTTGCATCGGGCTTGTTCGTCTTCCCGCCAATCAGCTTCATCGCCATCGGCGCCACTTTGGCTGGGATGACGATCTCCACGCCGTCTTCGCCGGTATATCCCGACCGGAAGACCGTGAACTTCAGCATCGCCATGTAGCTGCCGGATTCAAAGTGATATCGCTTCATAGATCGCAGATCGACCGGCAGAATGCCCGCCAGGCGCTCAATCACTTTCGGCCCCTGCATTGCAATCATACCGGTTGATTCGGTCTGGTCCGACATGTCAAAATCCAGCCCGCTCGTCCGCCGCAATTCGGTGAAGTAGGGGACCAGCTTCTGGCGGTTCCCCGCGTTGCAGACCAGGATCCAGTTCTTCACGTCCCGGCTGACAATCACGTCATCCATCACCCCGCCGGTATCGTTACAGACCAGTGAATACCGCGACTGTCCCACTTTCTGATCCGCAACGTTTCGCGTCAGCACCTTGTTTAGAAAGCCTGCCGCGTCTTTCCCCGAAAAATGCAGCCGCCCCATATGCGAGACGTTCGAACATGGAGCCGCTCTTGCGCGTCTGTTCGTGCTCGTCGATGATCGACCGGTACAGAATGGGCATTTCCCACCCTGCAAAATCCACCATTTTTCCCCCTGCCTGCACGTGAAAATCATAGAACGGCGTTCGCTTCAGCATGGAACCGGCAGACCCTAATGGCCACCCCCAGGAGAATCAACCCGAAACCTCGCGCAGGCAATCAGCCGCGGCCGCTACCCCGCCGAATCTTCGTCCCCCCCGATCACCTTCGGCACTTTGAAAAACGCCCCATCCGTCTCCGGTGCATTTGCCAGTACCTTCTCCACCGGCAGGCTCGGCTGAACCACGTCCTCCCGCAGCACGTTGCTCATCGCCAGTGCATGCGCCATCGGCTCGATCCCGGTCATGTCCACTTCGTTAATCTTGTCCACGTATTCGAGAATCGCCTCAAGCTGCACCGTGAACTTCCCCAGCTTCTCATCCGGCAGCGACAGCCGCGCCAGCTTTGCCGCGTGCCGGACCTGATCGAGCGTGATTTTCTGCCGATCGGTCATGAAGTTCAGCGTAAAGCTACGCCCTCAAAACGCAAGACGCATCGCTCTAAACGATGCGCCTGGTGCTCACTTTCGATTGCGGTAGGGCCTTAAGCAGCGGCACTCGCGGGCTTTGTGTATTTCCGGCGGACGGGCTTGGTGATCATCCCGTTGCGGATGGCTTTGGTGCTCACCTTGATCCGCACCACTTGTCCGTCCACCACTGCCCGAACCTTCTGAATGTTCGGCTTGAACTTGCGCCGGGTAATTCCTGTCACCTTCGTGCCCACGCCGCCGAGGTATTTGGCCTTGCCGCGGTGGGTCACCTGCTTGCCAAATGAGGTCTTCTTGCCGGTAAAATAGCAAACGCGAGGCATCACGAACCTTTCCAGTCTTCGTCGGGGACAAAAATCGAGTCGAGTAAAGTAGTGGAATCGCACGCGGATTTCAAGCGCGAACACCTCATGCATAATACGGATTCCACTTAAATCGCAGGCCGCAAGGAAGCGTCCCGTAAGCCGGGCCGCTCAACCTGGCCTGCCAGAATCACGCCAAACCGCACACCTCGCGAGCCATGACGGGACGCTCACAATCCCCATTCGGCATGCTGCCGGGCTACACCGTACTCACACCGTAGCAATACCGTTGAACTTCCGGCCCCAAAACCGCCCGCCCCGCGGATCTAAACCGCAAATTTCAGCCAATAGTGTTCATTCGGATTCCCTCCAAACACTACAGCGCTGGATCCTTCTTAAGTCCCTATCCGCTCATGTTTTTGCTCGCCGTTTCTACCCTCGAATCGCCGACGCCGGGATGTAGAGTTAAAGGACCGCATGCTTCTGACAGAACCCTCTCCCGCACTATCGAGGCGCCATCCAGGCGCTCACTCACCGCGAGTCCTGCAGGGCCTCCCGGTCGCTTCGGCAACGCCTTGAACCCTGCGCTAAGGGGTAGGAGCATGGCCCATCTCATCCAGGCAACATGGTCACCAGCCCGTTGGTGAAGCATCCCAATAGAGGACATTCCGCTCCCAAGTTGCCCCAAATCTCCTCCCGGCCCACACCGTACTCTCACCGTTGTAGTACCGTACCCTCCCCACTCCTCCCCGAACCCGGTTTTTGCCCCTCCTGACGACATGGTGGTCCGAACATGACAATTTGCCGCACCGGCAAAGCGGCCAGAGGGGCCCTTTTAGCACTTCAGCGCTGGATCGTCCGTAAGTCCTTGTCTGCTCATGTGTTGACCGCAGTTCCTGGACTGAAAATCGCCCACTTCGCGCTGTAGTCTAAATAGCAGGCCCCACAGACGCACCCCCCAAGCAGAGGGCTACTTAACCTGGTGCGAAAAACTCACGTAAAATCCGCATAAGCTTTGCCCCCGCATCCACTTAAGTGAAAAAGCCCCGGGACGGCGTCCCAGGGCTTGTTCGGTTCTCAAAGCTGATCCCGCTACTGTGTAATTCGGTTGCTTAATAGGGGGAACTGTTTCTGCTCCTGCTCGCGAGAGATCACGATCGTCGGCTTCACCAGGATCAGCAGCACCTGCTCGTCCTTGGCCATCGACCGGTTGGTAAACAGCCGCTTGAGGAACGGGATCTTCGACAGTACCGGCACGCCCGCCTCGCGTTCCACTTCGCCGGCCAGGGTCTGGCCGCCGAGCAGCAGCGTGCCGCCGTCGGGAACGCTGACCGTGGTCCGCAACTGCGTGAGTTGGAATATTGGCTGCTGGATCGTACCGGAGGCCTCGTTGGTGCCACCACTCACAAAGAAGTTCCCGCCGGTCGGGGTCTCGGCCGGCTGCGTTGTCGTCGTGTTTTGTGCGCTCTGAAAGGTAAAGGGTATCAGAGCCAGCAGTGTTGTCAGAGTCGGCCGCAAGGTCAGGGTAACGTATTTCCGGTCGGCGGAAACGGTCGCCTGAACGTCCAGCACGACGCCGCTGGGAAAGAGGCTGACTTGTGGATTGAATGCCACGGCATTCTGCGCCACCACAGGCGTGAGGTTCGAAACATACGCCGTCACACTGGTGACCGCCACATAAGCCCGCTGCCCGTTGAACAGCGTGATGCGCGGAGCCGTGAGCAGCGTCGAACTCTGAGCTGCCTGTGTCGGCGCAGAAGAAACTGCACCGCGAAGTTGTCCAGGTACGTGCCGGACAGCGACAGGCTCGGCGAAGACACGGTGATCGATCCCGGTATACCGGTCTGTGGGTTCGCGGTGTAGTCACTCGAACTCTGGGCGATCGGAATCTGGCTGAAGTGGGAATCGGAACCGTTCACATTGAGGGTCACGTTCATATCGAAGCCGATGTCCTCCAGGAAATTGCGCTGCACCGTGAGGAATCGCGTCTCGATCGTGATCTGAATCGCCTTGCTTTCACGAAGTTGATCCAGCAGACGTTGAAGCTGCCGCTGCGCGTCGGGTGTCTGCGTGACAATCAGTTGCCCGGACAGCTCGCGTATTGAGCCGACCGTCCCGCCCGCTTCACGCCAGGTATCCGGCGCAATCGTCTGGGTAATCAGGTCGGTGATGTCCTTGACGAGCTGGTCGCGAGTTTTGGGCTGGATGTTGGTGGTTGTTTCCTGGTTGGTGTTGCCGGAGAACAGATTGCTGTTCCCTCCGCCACCGCCCCCCAAGCCCCCGCCCGAGTTCTGGCCGACGTTCGACAGGTCCACCTGCGGCCCGGTAAAGTCGGGCACGTCAATGATCAGATCGCGAATGTCGTAGGTTTGAGTGATGGTATTGTGGCTGAGATCTTCCTCGGTCGAGATGGTAATAACCCCTTCATCGACCGTATAGCCAAGCTTCACCGCGCCCCCGCCGACATCCGCCAGAATGGTCGTCAGCGCCTTCGAAAACTTCACATCGTGCAGGCGGGCGCTGACCGGCGTGTTCTTATCGATCCCGCTTTGCTCCAAAGCCCGCCAGTTCACAAAGATATTCGCGCCGCTGATGTCCCGAAGGAAGTCCACCACCGACTCAAACGCCACGTTGTCAAAGCGGATTTCCGGAATCTTCTTGTCGAGCTGAAGCTGCGTCGTGGCATCAATTCCCCCGTGACCCAGCTCCTGCGCGGTCGTCTGGTCGCGAAGCTCTGAGATATCCGGCCAGTTCGACGGATAGCGCAGGATGTCGTCATACGGAATCTTCATCTCCTCCGAATCCACCAGTTGTCGGCTGAAGTTCCGCTGGAAATCCTCACGGTACTTTCGCTGCTCCTGGAGCAGCGCCTTGTCCTCCACCAGCGGACGCACGCCCGTGGCATAGTCGTTGGTCGGATCCAGCACCAGGATCTGGTCCAGCACGTCCAGTGCTTCCTTGTAGCGCGTCTCGTCGATCAGTTGCCGCGCATTCCTCGTCAGGTCCGCGACCGTCCGTACGCGCTCCGCCTTCTGCTTCTCTCGCGCCGTTTGCAGTGCCTGCTGGGTCTCGACCGTCTGCTTGTTCGCTTCCAGCTGCTGATAATCCTGCTGTGCCTTGGTCAGGTCCGATTGTGCTGTGGCAACGCGGGCATCGAACGTGCGCATCTCTTCCGGCGTGAACACATTCGGATTCGAACTGCGGGCCACGCGGGCGCGGTTCAATGCATCCTGGGCAGCCGTGAAGTCGTTCTTGCCGATCGCGGTGCGCATCTGGTTCAACGCCTGATCGAACTGATAGTTGATCTCCTGGCGGGCGATCTTGACCCGCGCCTCCTCCTTTTGAAGCGAGGAGGTCGGCGCTGCGCCCGGTCATCGTGAGCATCTGGTTGCGGCCCTGAACGGCCGCGGTGTTGTTCGGATCAAGGTCCGTCGCCTGCGTATAGAGATCCAGTGCCCGGGCGTAGTCCTGCTGGTTGGCTGCCGTCCGCGCCTGATCCACCAGCCGCCGGGCTTCTGCCGCGTTCTGTGCTGCGTTGACCTGCTCCATCTTGGCCGTCGCGCCAAGGTCATTCTGCGCCTGCGGCGTAGATTCGGCCGCCGGAACCGCAGTCTGTGAGGATGCCTCGGCAGCAGCAGGCGTCGGCGCCGCAGTCGTTTGCACCGGAGCAACGGCAGGCGCCATCAACGTCTGAGACGTCGGTGTCTGCTTTTGCTCGGCGGCACGCTTGGCGTCCGCTGCCTCCTTCTTATCCATTCGATCCAGATACTTCGCGGGGCTGTCCTCAAACAGCCCTGGCTTATAGCCGGCCGCCTGGGCAGCTTCGAAGTTCTTTCGGGCGGCGATCCAGTCACCGTTGTCGTATTGCTGACGCGCCAGTTCATAGAGCCGCTTTGCGTCGGCCCGCGAGACCAGCGGCTGGTCCGGCCCCTGATTCTCACTGATCGTCGGCGGCGGAACCGTCGGTGCCGCTGCCGCAGACGGCTCCGTCTGCGGAGCAGCCATCGCCGCGGGAGCCGGCGTTGCAGCTGCCGGCGTCGCACCTGACGCCACTGCGGCGGGTGCCGCTGCCATTGGTGCCGCTGCGGCCGCCGTCGGAGTCTCCGGGGTCTTTGCCGAAATCTCCTTCAGGTAATCCGCGGGACTTTTCTCAAACAGCCCGGCCTTGTAGTCAGCGGCATCCAGCGTCTGAAACTTCTGCTTCGCATCCGAATAGTGGCCGGCTTTGTAATCCGAAACCGCGTCGCGATAGGTCGCCTTGAGATCCCCGGCCTTCGTCTCGATCATCGAGCGCGCCAGCGCCAACTGCTCCTGCGACTTCTGCTTCGTCCCCGAATCGGCGAAATCGTTGTTTGCAGCAGCCTTGTAATGAAGCGCGGCCTCCGTCGGCATTCCCGCCTGCAGCGCCTTCTCGCCCGCCTCGAATTCCGCCCGTGCTGCCTGCCGCTGCTCAGCGGCCTTCTGGGCCTTGGGCAGCGTGTCCCGCAGCATCGACTGATTCGCCGCGCTCAGTGCGTCCGCATTAATCGCCGACAGCGTCGTTACGGCCTCTTCGTACTGCTTGTCCTTATACTGCTTCATCCCCTGCTGCAGTTGCTGTGCCGGGTCAGCGCTCGTTTGCTGAGCCACCGCAACGGACGGATACGCAAAAACGACAATTGCCGCAGGCGCCGCCATTGCCGCCGCCAGCACGATCGCCGCCACGCGTGATCGTTTGCCGGTCATGCCTCGGGAAGAGACTGACTGCCCGTCCGATTTCGATCCAAATCCGAAGCTGCTGAAGAACACTGGGTTCCTCCTTAAGCGGCCGGCCATGCAACACAAGGCCGACAAGAACACCGCAACATGGAGCTCACCTGACCATACCGGCGACGCTGGTTGATTGGCCTGATGCGCTTGCCCGCGGCAAAATGCTGCGGAAGCGCCGCCTCCGCAATCGGAGGCCAAACGGATCGTCGTATACGGGTAGTCGGAGCATGCGCGGGAAAACCAGTCTGGTGACAAATCCCGGGTGCTAAGCACTCTGAAGTCGGACCGCTCCATCCGCTTGACCGGTGGCCAATCATCGTCCGCACGCGGGAACAACTAGACGCGCGTTCGACGCCGGAAAAGCCGGGTCCGCCCAAGGCGCCGCGAATCGTAAGCGAAGCGATAAGGCCATGCAAATAAAATCGTTGGTATCAACGGTGGGGCGCAGGTCACGATAATCTCCGGCGCGGCAACACACCGACGCCACTTTGCCTGCTTCTGCGCTTCCGTCCCGGCAAGGCCACCCTTTTGCTGCGATCCATTCTGACCACCCCCGCGCGGCAGTTCAAGCAAAAAGCCCCGATGAGTTGTGGGAAATCAACCGGCTTTGTGTGCCGGTTCCTCCATCAGCACCTGCATGTGCGGGAAGGGGATGGAGATTCCCGCCGCATCCAGCGCATTTTTCGCCTTTTCGAGGTATTCGTGACGGATGGGCCGCTCGATCGCCTCGTCCTCGATCCAGAACCGCAGGAGCAGATTGATGCTGCTGGAGGCGCATTCATCGACGACCACCGTCGGCGCCGGCTCGCTGACGATGCGCGAATCGCCTTTCACCAGCCCCAGAAGCACCTCCCGGGCCGTGGAAATCGACTCTTTGTAGGCGATTCCAATCGAAACATTCACCCGCGACAGGGGGTGGGTCGTGTGGTTCGACAGGCGGTTGGAGAGCATGTGGGTGTTGGGATAGACCAAAGCATCCCCGTCCAGCGCCAGGATCCGCGTGGATCGGAAGGTCACCCGCTGGACCTGCCCGAACGTCTCGTCAATCTCGATCCAGTCCCCGACCCGGAAGGGCTTGTCCCAGAAGATGACCACGCCCGCAATAAAATTCGCCAGGGTCTCCTGCGCCGCAAAACCGATCGCCAGCCCGATGATCGACACGCCGGTCAGGAGGGCGGCGATCTGGATGCCGATCTGGTTGCACGCGATCACCAGCCCGAAGCCCATGATCGTCCACTTGACCAGGTGCCCGAGCATGTCGCGGATGGACGAATCGACATTGGCCCGTTTCATCGAGCCCACGATCAGCCGGCGAATCCCGCGGTAGAGCACCCAGAAGATCAGCAGGAACAGAAACGCCACCAGCAGCCGCGGCACAAAGCCGATCATCGCCACGATGAAGTCGCGAACGGTGTCGATCCAGAAGCCCGGATTGCGCAGGTCGTTGAGCGAAACCTGCTGCCCCTCGACCAGCTTGCCGAACCGCGTGCCCTCGAGAACCTGCGTCAGCGTGCGGGACTGCGACTGCTGCGGGGCCTGAACCACCACACTCACCGGCTGCGTGGTCACCACCGCCGCCGCCGCCGCCTGAGTGGCCGGCCGGGTCGTCGGCTGGCTGCTTTGCGATGAATCCTCAAGCGCTTTCTGGATCAGCACCGTCGGCTGCGCCGGCGCTGTCGAAGCCCATAGCCCCATCACGAGCATCACCACTATGCCGACCAGTCTGTATTTCATGAAATCACAACCTCACCTGCGCACCAGTGCCTTGTGTCGCATTATCGGCTGTTCGGGCCCTGGCACATTCATCTTCGCGTTGCCCGTGCATTTGCCCTCTCCGCCGTTTCCCCAATCGCACCGTCCCATTAGCATGTCCGCCATGCGCCTACTTTCCCGGGTCCTCTCGTGCTGCTGCCTCGGGCTTCTGGCCGCCGGCTGCGCCTCCTCCAGCCAGTCCGCCAAAAGCCTGCCCCCGACCCCGCGCCGGGTGCTGATCATCGGCAACAGCGACATCGCCGCCCATGGCGGACTGGCCAACGCCCTGACGCGTCTTTCCCACGGCATGCTCGATTGCGCTGTCTGCAGTGCCGAGGGCAGGACCCTGGCGTGGCACTGGACCCGCGGGCAGGCGCTTAAGACCCTCCAGTCCGAGCGCCTGGGACGACGTGATCCTCCAGGACGACAGCGCCGAGATCGTGCACAGGCCGGACATCTTCGCCCTGTTCGTGCGTCGCTTTGCCGGGCAGATCCAGGCGGATGGGGCGACCCCCGTGCTGATGACCAGTTGGCCGCCGCGTGACAGAGCCGGGGAAGGTGCGGCGATTGCCCGGGCCTGCGAAGACGCCGCCGTGCGCTCCGATGCGGTTCTGGCGCCGGTGCAAAGCGCCTGGGAGCGCGCCCGCCGGGAGCGCCCCTCGCTTTCGCTGTACGCCGGCAACGGCGCCAGCGCCAGCCAGGCCGGCACCTATCTGACCGCCTGCGTGCTGTACAAGATCCTGCTCGACCGCACGCCAGTCGGGCTGCCGAGCTTCGTGGTCGGCGCCCAGGGCAGCCCGCTGATTACCCTCGCGCCCGCGGACGCGAAATTCCTCCAGCAGGTCGCGGAAAGTGCCGTGGAAGTCGAGCGCTCGCCGGTCGATCCGGATATCGAGAAGCTCTTCAAGGAGTAAGAGCCTGATCCGGATAACCCGTCGTGGGCCATCGCTGGTTCGCCTGGGCCCTGAGTCGTTTGGGAGGCGGGCGGTGCAAATTGCTGGCTTCCGCGGCGGGAGTTGTTAAGACGGGAGTTCCCGTGGGCAAATTGCTGCACATCTCGCTTGCGCATCGCCTGAGCGTGGCGGAAGTCCGCACGCGGCTGAACAAGGGGCTGGCCGATTTCCGGGCAAGCTCGCTGACCCGCATGGTGCTGCTCGAGGACACTTGGCAGGGGGACAATCTGCACATCACCGCCAGCACCATGGGCCAGCGCATCGCCGCCCGCATCGAGCCGCGCCCCGATACGGTCGAGATTGAGATCGACCTCCCCTGGGCCTTTGCCATGTTCGCCGGTGCCGTCCAACAGGAAGTCGAGCAGAAGGGGACGAAGCTGCTGGAAGAGCAGAAGTAGCCGGGAACCTGCGGGCGCCGGGGAGAAAGATCGAGCCGCTGCCGGTATGAATCCGATCCGGACCGGCGTCAAGCTATGCCCGCCCGGCGGATGCCTGCCCGGCGCTTCCGGACCCCCCGCCAATCCCCGCCAAACGGCTCGGCAGCACCCCTGCGACATATTGACATCCGCTTGTGCAAAACAACCGGTCTTACACCGTACCCTCCCCGTACCCACACCGTGCAAACGCGCTCGCGTCAAAATGTCAGACTTGGGTGTCGCCAGTGCCATGTTCATGGGCAGAACCAGCACCTCAGCCCCCCAGCACGGCAAGGACGTCCGGAGCAGATCGCGATGGCATCCGCCTCGAATCAGCAGGCGGCGAATTGCTTCAGAAGCCGACGCCAGGACCGCTCCCTGGCCGGATCACGATGCGGGCCTTTGCCCGCGGGAGGTGAATTGCTCTTCATGCGGGCAGTGTGACGACCCCGCCGGCCAAATTACAGATGCGGTTCACCGAGCGCAGACCACCATGCCGTGGGCGAAAAAGACAGTCACCTGGAGCGTCTTATGCACTTTCCGCACCCCCGCGATGGGCCGGAAAAAGCACGGCCACGACCCCTATCATCCAGGCAATCCGGCCCCGAGCCGCGTCCGTGAAAACACGGAAACACAGGATGTTGTGCTCCTGTGTTGCGTCCGATTCGGCTCCCGACTCACACCGTACTCTCACCGTTGTAGTACCGTACCCTCCCCACCCGGCCGCCGACCCCGTTTTTGCCCGATGTGACGACATGGTGGTCCGAACATGACAATTTGTCGTAGCAGCAAAGCGGCCAAAGGTTACCCCCCTCCAGAATGACCACCGCCGCATCCAGCATCTTGCCATCCCCGACCGCCCCCTGCTCCCACACATCAAAGAAACGCGAAACCAGGTTTCCCATCCGCCTCCGCCCGCCAGGCGTCCCCCCGCCTCCAGCACAACCTTGCGGCTCACCGGTGCAGTTGCCAGCCCCCCGCGCCGCCTGCCCGAACCGATCCGCACTCGTCATCCATACCCATCGGGATTAACCCCTGCGCGCCAGGCGGATGCCTGCTCGGGCATGCTCGCAAGATCTGCCGGCCCACCCGTTGATCACAAACCGTATGAGAACGCATAGGCAACGCACCAGGAGCCGATCATCACCGGCCGCCAACAACGTGATGACGAAACTGCCCGGATAGATCGCGGGCGCAGCAATCGGAAGCATGTCAAACAATACGTTGCCGCACACGTGAGCCAATCGGCCTGCGGCACAATGCCACAGACTAAAGACGAGACAGCGGACAAATTACTCTGGTGTTCTACGCCGGGCCGTGTAAAGTGTTTTGTGATTCCTTCTATGGGAGGAGGATCTCACACATGGGGCGGAACATCAGGGGAACAACATGCCAAAGGATACTCTCGCCGTTTCCCGCTTTGCCGGGAAAGTGCTTCATCGTGCCATTTGTGAAACGCTGGGCAAAGCAAAGGGGTCGCACATTAATGCCACTAAGCTAAGCCGTATCACAAAGCCGGGCGCGGAGTTGCCTTTGAGTACGGCGCGTGGGGAAGTCATGTAGGGGAACCGTTTTTTCTGCCGCTTGATCACCCGCGGCTCAAGCCGACCCGGGCGGAGCGGGTTTACCTTGATGATCGTCGCCGAACTCAAATCGCCGAGGCGCAGCCAGGCGAGGGTGTCGGCAAAACTCAGGCGGTTGACGTTCACCCGTTGTCGCACGGCCGCCCGCAGCATCAGCACCCGGATCAGGTTGTAAACCAGCAGGAACATCCGCCGCTCCTTGCGTACCATCTCCAGCGACTTGCCCTTGAGCACGTCCAGACCCAGCGTGATCTTCAGGTGGCGGATATTGATCTCCACCAGCCAACGCGACAGCCGCAGCTCGATCAGCTTATCCGCCGGATACTTCAGGGGATCCAGCAGCGTGGTGACGATGGTGACGGTGATGGGCCGGAACCCGTGGCGTCGGATCATGCGACGGATCTCCCGCACCGTGATCGACTGCGGCAGCTGCGCCCACTGCGGGTCGCTCAGCCACGGCGGCTTGCGGAGCGGCTTGAAGTACTCGACGATCTGATCGTCCTTCCCCAAGCTCTTGATCAGTCTCGAGCGTGGCTTGCCGCTGCGCCTGCTGCTCTTCCCTTTGCGCGGATGCGCGTGTGGCCGACCGGGCGTGAAATCGACCAGCCGGCGATGATGAACCGGAAAGATCGCGTGCAGATTCGCCTGTAAAATCAGGGCCAGATGCGGCCACCCGGCAAACGCATCATCGCCCAGCAGCACGTCGCCCTCGCGCAGGAGCGGATGCACCTGCGGCGTCTGCGAGACGTCGCTGGTGTACATCGGCGAATCAACGCATTGGAGAAGCAGCCCACTGCGATGATCCATCGCCAGCAAGAGATGCGAGGTGGGGAAGCCGAGCTGATCCCGACAGCCGGCGGGGATGCCGTAATGCTCCCGCAACGGCGGCGTGTCCGGCATCGAATCACTGGTGGCGTCGACGACGTAGACGCGATGACCCTGCCAGAGGTGCGGCTCGTCGCCGAGGTCGTTGGTCTGATCCAGCTCGCCTCGCGCCGCGTCGATGACGCGCTGGTGAACCGATTCGATCAGCTCCATCGGCAAGCGCGAGCGTGCCTGGCACCAGGCGGCGTCGGTGAAGCGTTGATCGGCCAGGTGATGCACCGCTGAGCAGGCGATGTTCCCGTGGGCGACCTGCTGGGCGAAGAGCCGCAGCGTGTTGCCGGGTGAGAGCGGCGTGTTGCGGAAGGAGTGACCGAGCCGCCGCGCCAGTTGATTCATCGGTTCGGGACGGAGAAGATCGCTGCCGTCCGTGCGAATGCGATCCAGGGCTTGATCGAGCGTCGCCATCCGTGGCCTCCTTGTGCAGAAAGGTGATGTTGAACAACCACCATTCTCGCAGAAGGCCACGGCTGGCGCGAGCGATCACAACGCGCGCTGGGCGCGGACTTATGAGTAACTTAGTGACATTAGGGTCGCACATCGATTTCGTTGCGAGGATCGATGTCGTCGCATTAGATTATCGCTATGCCGCGTGGTCCACGCAACGTGCCCGGAGGTTTCGTCTATCACCTCTGCAATCGCGGGGCCGGCCGCGCCCATATCTTTCACAAGGATGCGGATTACGCCGCTTTCGAGCGGATCATGAGCGAAGGCTCGCAGCGTCTGCCGATGCGCATTTGCGCTTACTGCCTGATGCCGAATCACTGGCACATGATCCTCTGGCCGCTATCCGACGGCGATCTTTCACGCTGGCTGCGGTGGGTGACCAATACTCACACCCAGCGCTATCACGCCCACTACCACACCTCCGGCACCGGACATATCTACCAGGGACGCTTCAAGAGCTTCCCCATCCAGAGCGATCCACACCTCCTGATCGCGTTGCGCTACGTCGAGCGCAATCCCCTGCGGGCCAAACTTGTGCCCGCGCCGAGCACTGGCATTGGGCAGGCCTGTGGCGGAGAACCAACCGCATGGGCCTGGACCTCTTGGGCGACTGGCCGCTGGAATCCCCATCCGATTGGCTGGCGTTTGTCAACGAGGCCCAGTCGGAAATGGAACTGTCAGCACTGCGGCAAAGTGTTAAACGATCCCGTCCATTTGGCTCGGACCTCTGGCAGGCACGAACGGCGAAACAACTCGGGCTGGAGGCGACGCTGCGCCCCGCAGGGCCGGCCCAACAAATCCCACCCGGCGATGCCGGAGGCGCTGCTTTGAATCCGGAAGCATCGAATCGATGTGCGACCCCTTTGCCTGCCCATGCAACACGTGCCCGCGCTGATGGCGCTTCGCAAAGATCCCTACGATGCGACGGAACTGAATGTTCCTGCGGGGGCGGTGCCGCTGGATTATGCCGATGTCAACATCAACGCAGCGGACGCTGCCCTTCATCTCGGTTGGCGACTGGAGAAACACAGTGATTTTGTCGCGATGGAGACCGATTTCGCATTTCCGGAAATTTACCCATGGTATCACGAGGTATTCGCATTGCAGCAAGGAATCCCATTAGGAGTTGCATGAGCGGAGGATGCTTTCCTTTACGTCGTTTTCTTATATGCGCCGCAGCTCTGTTGGCCGCTGCCCTGAGCTCGTGCGTCTCTGCGACTGAGCATCGCCCTGCTACCACGAAAGAAGTGGAAGCGGCGCCACAGCACTGGCTCGAGAGGGCATTGGCCGAGGCGGAAGCTCCACAGAGTATCGCGTGGCGGACTCGGTTTTGTGGCGAAGTGGCGCGGTTGTACGCCACACTGGGTGATGCAGATGGATATCAGCGTGCCATCGGTCTCGCGAAGGCAGCGGCTAACAAGGCTGATCCAAGCAGTATGGAGCAGTTGGGCGCTTGGCTCATGCAGATCGACGGAATGCAGAGATTAGTCGAAGCTAAAACGCGCGCTGGCGAGTTACAGTCCGCACGGCAGCTCGTCAGCAAGTTCGAGAAATCTATCGGTCCATCGAGCAACGCTACTGAGATACTCATCAACCTACTCGTCAGAGTTGGGGATATCCAACAGGCAACGAGAAAACTGGCAAAATTGTCGGCCGCCCAGCAGGCATCAATCGCCCCGATGATCGCAGCCCAGTGCGCCCTCTCGGGCGGCATGTCCGGCGCCAAAACCTTCATCTCGCGATATGAGGCACCCGACGAGCAGCGCCGGATGTGGGAAGCGGTTGCTCTCGCCTACATTCGCAAGAATGACCTAAAACACGCCCAAGCGGCGATGAAGCGACTCCCAAGGACCGGCCGGTCGCATGTGTACATTCAACTGGCTCAGGCCCAGGCTAAGGCAGGCGACATCGCAGGAGCCAAGGCTACCATGCAGTTCATTGACGGGGCGCAGTACCAGAGCGAGGCGCTATACTGGATTGTCCTGGCACAGATAGAAGCCGGACAGTTGACTCAGGCAGAAGAGAGCCGTCGTTCTATTACCCACCCCTTCTACCGGGCCACGGCCGGGGCGTCCATTTCAACGGTGCTTGTTCGCGCTGGCAAGACAGATCAGGCAATGCAGGTCGCAGCAGACACCGATGCAAGCTACTCCGGCTATGTCTACACAGCCATCGCTGCGGCATGTGCAGAAGCCGGCGATCTGAAGGCTGCCCGAAGCGCTTGGGATGCGGGACACTTGACACCGAGTGCATGGTCTGCGCTCTTGAAGATCGCTGCCGCTCAAAAGAGGGTAGGTGACCTCGTCGGATACCACCAGAGCATCGAAGACGTCATCAAGAGCGCCGCGCCGATTGAAGACTTCCCCAAAAGCATTCCCATTTTGCAGAAGGTGGTTGAGACACAGATACGAGTGGGCGACTTGGGGGGAGCGACGGCGACCGCTGCGGGGATCAAGGACCAGTACGTGAGGGACAAGACATATCTGGCCGTCATCGGGATCCAACTGACTGCGGGTGACGTGCTTGGTGCCAAGGGCACTTCTTCGGCACTAACATCTCTTGATGGCCGCTGCATTGCCGCACGAATGATCGCCTGGCGTCAAGCCCACAATGGCAATTTTGCGGCGCTTTCCGATTGGATCGAGCAGTTGCCGTGCCGCGAGCTTCGCGCAAATGCTTATCGCGGCGCAGCCGAGGCATGCATGGATCAGCCCATAGTCGAACAAGACATCCGGTATCCTAAGAGCGGAGCAACGACCACAGAAAAGAGGCCAACCACAGAAAAGGGGCCATGACTTGCTCTGATGAAAACCCGTTCATCTAGCCGATAAATGCGGCATGTCACGGACGACGAAATCGGCGATGGAGTTCGCCAAGGAAACGCTGGAAACGGCACGGCGCGTTTTGCCGGATTATTCCTCTCCCTTCAGCCCCAGGAAATTCACGCAGCCGCAATTGCTCACCATGCTGGCGTTGCGGCAGTTCTTCAAGCTCGATTACCATGGGCACGGTCGCGCGTCTGGCAGAATGGAAGGAACTGCGTGAAGTACTGGCCATCAAGCAGGCGCCGGAATTCACGACGCTGATCCACGCGGAAAAGCGTCTCTTGAAAAAGGGGGAGTCGCCGAGCTGTTCACCGCCAGCGTCGGGAAATTCAAAGGGGTCGCATCCCGGGATTCTGAGGGACCGGATTCGTTCACCGCACATCGCCCCGTTCCAGTTCGAGCCTCTCCGGCCTTCCCTGCGGCCTTGGCGTGTGCTCCAAGCTCAGTCGCTTCACCACCGCCTGTTGCCACGACTCGGTGATCTGCCAGCCCCAAAATTCCCGGCCCGTCGCGGGGTGCGGAAAGTGCATAACAGGCTCTAAACGGCCGCGTGTGCCCGCACCTGCTTCTCGGCGTGATAACTCGAGCGCACCAGCGGGCCGGATTCGACGTGGCGGATGCCGCGCGATTCGCCCCGCTCTTTCCACATGGCAAACTCATCGGGATGAACCCAGCGCTCGACCGGCAGGTGATTGATCGTCGGCTGGAGATATTGCCCGATCGTCAGGATCTCGCAGCCGATGGCGACGAGATCGTCGATGAGCGAATCGACCTCGTGCTCCTCTTCGCCCAGGCCCAGCATGATGCCGGTCTTGCTCACCAGGCCCTGCTCTTTTGCGATCTGCAGGAGCTTCAAGCTGCGGTGGTACTTGGCCTGCGGGCGGACGACCTTGTACAGCCGCGGCACGCTTTCGAGGTTGTGGTTCAGAATCTCGGGCCGTTCATCGAGCACGAGCTGCAGTGCATCCCAGTCGCCGCAGAAGTCGGGGATCAAAACTTCCACGCTGGTCTGCGGCGATTGCAATCGAATCTGTCGGATCGTCTCCGCCCACACGCCGGCGCCGCCATCGGGCAATTCATCGCGGTTGACGGAGGTAATGACAACGTGGCCGAGGTTCATCAGCCGCACCGCATCGCCCACGCGCTGCGGCTCATCGAGATCCAGCTCCGGCGGCTTGCCGGTCGCGATGTGGCAGAACCCACAGCTCCGCGTGCAGACATCGCCGAGGATCATCAGCGTGGCCGTGCCGGTCGCCCAGCACTCGCCCATGTTGGGGCACTTGGCCGACTGACAGACGGTGTGCAGGCGATGGCCGTCCACGAGCTGCTTCAGCCGCGCGTACCCCTCGCCGCCGGGCATCTTCATCTTCAGCCAGGCCGGCTTGCGCCCGTGCGCTGCGCCGCCCGCTCGCGGGGCGCTCTCGGGCAAGACCAGATGATTCAGGGAAACCGTCATCGTTATTTACGCAATTCCACGTCTCTCACCAGTTTAAGAACCGTGCAGAATTCTGGCAAACCGGTACAATGCCTTGATGCTCCCGACGCAATCAGCCCTCGAGCGGCTGCTTCGCCCGGCTGAAGGCGATCTCCCGCCGGACTTTGCGCGGCGATTGCTCGCTCTCGATTTCGCCGAGGCCGACCGAGCCCGCTACCGCCTGCTTTCCGACAGGGCACAAACCGGGCAGCTGTTCCAGGACGAGAAGGTGGAGCTCGATGACCTTCTCACCGCCAACAACGTCCTGACCATTCTCCATGCGAAGGCTCAAAAATCCCTGGATCGGCCCTCTTCCGCCGCGTGATTTGCGATGCCTGAGCGCCTGAGCAACTCGTTCGACAACGCGCCCGCAGCCGGTGTGAATACTGCCTGATGCCAGAATCCCAAAGCCGCCTGGAGCATGTCCTCGATCACATCATTGCGCGCCAGCACGCCGGTAAAACCGAGCCAGAGAACCTTGCTCTGTGCTGCGGCCGCTGCAACGCGTACAAGGGTCCCAATCTGACGGGGATCGATCCAGACACAAACCAGATCGTCGCACTGTTCAACCCTCGCCGGGATCGCTGGGTCGATCACTTCCGATACGAGGGGCCGGTTTTGATCGGGCTTACACCGCATGGCCGCGCAACCGTTGCAGTTCTCTCAATCAATATGCCGCTTCGGATTGCAGCGAGGCACGCGCTGATGGAAACCGGCCTCTGGCCAACCTCGTGAACGCCTGTTTCCGCGCCGAGCATCGAGCTATACTCACCTGTATGCCCTTGCGCGTTCTCGTTCTTGGCGACATCGTCGGCCGGCCTGGCCGGCAGATCGTCTCGCAGAAGCTGCCCAATTTCGTCAAAAACAACCGCGTCGATCTGGTCGTGGCCAACGCGGAGAATATCGCCGGCGGATCGGGGATCACGACGAACCTGTTCCACAAAGTGCGCTCCTATGGCGTGGATGTCGTGACCCTCGGCGACCACGTTTACAAGCGCATCGATATTGTTCCGACGCTGCAGTCTTCCGAGCACATTGTCCGCCCGGCAAACCTCAGCACGGGCGCCGCGGGCCGGCCGTTTACCTGCGTGACCACCAATTCGGGGGTGAATGTCTGCGTCTTCGGGCTGCTCGGGCGGATCTACATGAACCTGCCGGCGGATGACCCGTTCGCCGCGGCGGACCGTGTGCTCAGCCAGATGCCCGCCAACGTGCGCGTGGCGGTCTGCGACATGCACGCCGAGGCGACGAGCGAGAAGATCGCCATGGGGCATCATCTCGACGGCCGCGTTTCCCTGATCTTCGGCACGCATACGCACGTGCCGACCGCTGATGCGAAAATCCTCGCCGGTGGAAGCGCCTTCATCTCCGATGTCGGCATGTGCGGCCCCTACGACTCGGTCCTGGGCCGGCGGAAGGACCGGGTCCTCAAGTACATGACCACGAACATGCCGGTGCCCTTCAACGTCGCGACCGGCGATGTCCGCATGTGCGGTGCGCTGGCCGAAATCGACGAGCAGACCGGCGCACGGATCAGCATCGAGCGCGTCGAAGTCCAGGGCGAGAACGCCGAGCAGGCCTCAACGTCGACGACAAGCCCACCGCGCATCCCAGTCACTGAAGATGGCGAAGGGGCGGTACGAAGAGCGAGGAATTTCCAGACAAGAGACCTCCGCCGCGCAAAGGCTCGGCGGAGGCCGCTTGCCGCTGTTGAGGCTCGCCTTACTGAACCGCCCGCTGGTTGGCGCCGCTCTCGGCGATCTGGGTCAGCAGCTTGTCGGTCTGACCCTCTTCATCCAGCGTCATCTGCAGCGTGCGGGCAATGTCGCCAAAGCCGAGGCGCTCGGCGAAGTTTCGCACCGAGCCGTAGCTGGCGATCTCGTAATGCTCGGCTTTCTGGGCGGCGGCAATCAAGCCGGCGTCGCGGGTCGAATCGTCGCCCTTGGCGCTGATCATGTCGCTGCCTTCCTTGATGATGCCCTGCATGGCGGGGCAGCTTTCGCGTTCCGGCTCGCACTTGAGCTCGCGAAGGATCTGCTCGAGGCGCTGGGCATGCGTGCGCGTTTGATCGAGGTGCTGCACGAAAGCCTGCCGCAACTGCGAATTCCTGGCGGCATCCGCCATCTTCGGCAGGGCATCGGTCAGGCGATGCTCGGCATCGTACAGATCCTTCAGCTCGTGAATGAAAAGGTCCTTCAGCTCGTTGAACTCAAAGCTCATCAATGCCATGGCTGTGCTCCTTTCAAAAAATCCATCGGGTCTCGATCGATAAAAGGGGCGGCAATATGCGTGCCTGAGCAACGCACCTTCTGCCCTGGCGGTTGAGCACGTCGGAGCCTGCCTGGCTGCATGAGTTTGATTGAAGCCGGGGGGGCAGCTACTTCTGCTTCTTCTCGACCTTTGCCCACGTGTCCTTCAGCGTCACGGCGCGGTTGAACACGAGCTTGCCCCCGCTTGAGTCCTGATCCACAGAGAAATAGCCGAGGCGCTCGAACTGAAATTTCTCGTTGGCCTTCGCATCCTTCACGCTTGGCTCAACCCTGGCCTGCACGATCTCCAGCGACTTGGGATTGAGGTTCGCGCGCCAGTCCTGACCCTGCGGCACGTCATCCGGATCGGGATTGGCAAAAAGATGGTCGTAGAGACGCACCTCGGCATCGAGGGCGTGGGCGGCGCTGACCCAGTGGATCGTGGCCTTGACCCTTCGCCTGTCGGGCGAATCCCCGCCGCGGGTGGCGGGGTCGTGGGTGCAGTGGATCGCGATGACGTTGCCCTGTGCGTCCTTCTCGACGGATGTGCACCTGACGTAGTAGGCGTAGCGAAGCCGGACTTCGTTGCCGGGAAAGAGGCGGTAGTACTTCGGCGGCGGCGTCTCGCGGAAATCGTCCTGCTCGATGTACAGCACTTTCCCGAAAGGCACCTTGCGCGTGCCGGCGGCGGGGTCTTCGGGATTGTTGATCGCCTCGAGCTCCTCCGTCTGGCCGTCGGGGTAATTGTCGATGATCAGCTTGAACGGCTTGAGCACCGCCATCTTGCGCGCGGCTTGTTTGTTCAGGTCTTCGCGCAGGGCGTTCTCCAGCCGGCCGATGTCGATGACGCTCTCAAACTTCGTCGCGCCCACTTCGCGTGCGAAATTCCGAATCGCCTCGGGCGTGTACCCGCGCCGCCGGTAGCCGCACAGCGTCGGCAGGCGCGGATCGTCAAAGCCGTTGACGTGCCCGCCCTTGACCAGCTCGATCAGCCGGCGCTTGGAGAGCACGGTGTACGTCAGGTTCAGTCGGGAGAATTCGTACTGCCGTGGCCGGTAATCGACCCCCTTTGGTTTCACGCCGATCTCGATCAGCGTGTCCACGAACCAGTCGTAGAGCGGGCGGTGGATTTCGTATTCCGTCGTGCACAGCGAATGGGTGATGCCCTCGATCCAGTCGCTTTCTCCATGCGCCCAGTCGTACATCGGATAGATGCACCACTTGTTGCCCGTGCGCGGATGGGCGGCGTGAAGAATGCGGTACATCACGGGATTGCGCAGCGTGATGTTGGGATGGGCCATCGAGATCCTGGCGCGCACCGTTCGCGTGCCATCGGGAAATTCACCGGCGCGCATGCGGCTCGAGGAGATCCAGGTTTTCGTCCACCGAACGGTTGCGGTAGGGGGAGTCCTTGCCCGGCTCGGTGAGCGTGCCGCGGTATTCGCGGATCTGGTCGGCTGAGAGGTCGCAGATGTATGCCTTGCCCGCGCGGATCATCAGTTTCGTCCACTCGTAAAGCGTGTCGAAATAATCCGAAGCGTGGTACTCGTGCGTCTCCCAGTCAAAGCCCAGCCAGCGGATGTCTTCCTTGATGGCGTCGATGTATTCCTGTTCCTCCTTGACGGGGTTGGTGTCGTCCATGCGCAGGTGCGTGCGGCCGCCGAATTCCCGGGCGACCCCGAAGTCGATGCAGATCGCCTTGGCATGGCCGATGTGCAGATAGGCGTTGGGCTCCGGCGGGAAGCGCGTGACGACCTTGCCGCCGTTCTTGCCGCTGCGCACGTCCTCCTCGACGATCCGGCGGATGAAATCGGCGCCTGCGGTTTCCTTCTCAGGCCCGGAGGGCGCCGCGGGTTTGGTCGTGTTGGTTTGCTTGGTTTCTTTCGATACGTCCATCGAATCCTCAATCTTCGCGAGCGAATACCGCCGATTCTAGCGGGCGGCGGCCGACGTTCCATCTGAGCTGTTCAAGCGGTCCAGATCGTACACCAGATCGCAATGGCCGATCGTTGCGATCGGTGTATGTCCCCAGAGGAACCGGTAAGGTCTTCCCGGCTCGTAGGGTCCAGCTTTGAGCACCGGACTGATGATGAGAATACCATGATGCGGCGGGGGGGCGGTTCGCTCCAGGATCTTCGTGCCGGCAGGCAGATAATATCGCGTCAACGGCGAGCCGTCGTTGCAGTGCGGCGCGACCCAGATCGGACGATCGGTCGGGTGTGTCTTGAGCCAATGCGCGATCTGCTTGAGCGACTGTCCCCAATCGAGATTGCTGTCGCTGATATCCAGTTCGACTTCGCGGCGTGGGAAATTCGTGTAACAGAAATAGTCCGGCCAGAAGGCCAAACCATGTACCGCGACGATGACGACCATTGCCCAGCCAGAGAGCAGCAGTGGTTTGGAAAACGTTCGTTGCGGGAATTCGTTCTCGACGGGCGCCGGATTGGTCTTGAACGCGCGAACGCACAAGAGCAGCATAAACGCGTACGCTGGCAGGGCGTGCCGGAAGCCGATGCTGATGCGCGACGCCATGAGGTAGATGGCCAGCACGATGAAGGGAACCCCCACGCACCATTCCCGCCGTCGCGGCGGATCGAAGGCGAAGCTGATCAAAGACAGCGCCAGCAACGCAAAGATCGGCAGCGGAACCTTGTACAGCGCGACCGCCGGCAGATAGTACCACCATCCGTGCGACGAGTAGTTGCCGTTGAGAAACGCATCGTGCCCTTCACGAACGTGATTTGCCGCGTCGTATAGCGAGCCGATGTAGATGCCGGCGGGGAAACGATGCTGAATCAGCGGATTCAGCACATCGGTGATTACGCTCCAGTGACTCGTGTAGCTGCCCGCCAGGCCGAGCGTGTACGCGCCAGGGCGCGAAAAGTCGAACCGCGTGAGCGGCCAGAGCATGACGATCGTCAGAAGTCCGATCGCCAGCAGGCGATCGATGCGCTGCCGAAGCGTGCCCGTGGTCGAGAGGAACGGATAGCTCGCCAGTGCCAGCGGAAGTGCAGCCGCGGTGTGCTTCATGAGCAACGCCGCGGCGCATGCCAACCCGGCAAGAAAAGTCTTGAGGTGCGAAGGCGCCTCGAACGCTCGCCAGGACGCGTAGGCAGCGATGACCACGCCTTCCATGCCCAGCACGTCGAGCGCCGCCGGTGCGATGTGGCCGGTGATCGTCGGCTCGACCAGCACGATCGCAAACGCCAGCCACGCGGCACGATCGCCCCACAGATCGCCGCACCAGGCGAACACCACGAGTGGAAACGGCAGGAAGAGAATTGCTTTCCACAGGGCGACCAGCAGTTCCAGCGTGTCGGGACTCAGCGGTTGACCCAGCAGGATATCGTGCTTGATCTGGATCTGCCCTGTCGGCAACCGCTCGTGTGTCCTGCATCCCGTGATGAGCAGCGGCAGCGAGATGAGCCCTTCGCCAAGCGGCGGATCGTTGTAGGAAAGGCCCAGCTTCTCGCCCTTGAGAAAGGCGAGCCCGTGCAGCAGGTGGTATTCGTCGTCGAAATAGGCGCTGTGCGCGGGAGATCAGCGCCGTGCGCGGAATGACGATGGTCGCCGCGATCAGCAGCGCCAGCAGCAGCGACCGCGTGCGGCCGTGTGTTCCACTCGATCGACGACCCGGAATCTTCACGGGCTGTGTAGGGTCCGGTGGGGCGGTGTGCGTCATGACCGCGGCTTTACCCATGTGTTTACTGTCGATGGGTCATGGCCCGGCGCAGCTCGCGGTCCTGCTCCTTCTTGCGGATCGCATCGCGCTTGTCGTGCTGTTGTTTGCCCTTGGCGACCCCGATCTCGACCTTCGCCCGCCCGTCCTTAAAATAGATCGCCAGGGGAATGAGCGTGACGCCGCGCTGCTCGGTTTCGCTCTGAAGCTTCTTGATCTCGCGACGATGGGCCAGCAGCTTGCGGTCGCGCTTGGGCTCGTGGTTATACATCGCGGCCGACTTGGTGTACGGATCGATGTGACAGTTGTGCAGGATCAGCTCGCCGTGCTCGATGCTGGCGTAGCTTTCCTGGAGCTGCGCCTTGCCATCCCGCAGGCTCTTGACCTCGGAGCCGACCAGCGCAACGCCGCACTCCAGCTTCGCGGTGATGAAGTAGTCGTGCAGCGCCCGGCGGTTCGTGATCCGCGGGGAGAGGTTTTTCTCCTTGCCGGCCATCGAATCCATCATCATACGCCCGTCATTTGGCTGGCGAAAGCGGCGGGTTTTGGGCGTTTCTTGACACCCCCCTGCCCCCCCCTAAGATACGAAATTCCCGCTGCGGCTGTGGCGGAATTGGCAGACGCGCAAGGTTCAGGTCCTTGTGCCCGCAAGGGCGTGCAGGTTCAACTCCTGTCAGCCGCACTCTGAGAGGCACGCAAGCTCGCGTGCCTTTTTTCATGCGCCTGGCACAAAAGGGAACTACGGCGGCGCCTGGGGTGAGCTTGTGATATCGCCCGCGATCTCTTCAATGGTCGAATAGAGCCTTCGGAAACCTGGCGGGAGGTCGGGCGCCAGGTCCAGCCAGGTGACGCTCTTTCCGTTAAATGTGATTGTGATCCAGTACGCGTCCGGAATCACTGTCCGGCTTGTTGGACGCTCCGCGGCTGTCGGCCAATCCTGCAGCATCGGCCACAACGCATTAAGCGAGTGCTTGGATAGCCATCCCTGCCCGTCGCCAAAGATCTTTCCATGCACTTCGACAAACCCGTCCGGCCAGATGACGACGCGATCATCGGTTTGGTCAATCCCGCCGGTGCGATGGTAGAGAATCGGGCCGGGTGCAATCGCTGTCGGTGCCGTGGCCGGTTGGATCGGTCTGGTCGCCGGATGTCGCGGGGCGGCGCATCCGCAAAGCGCCAAAGCGACAATCATTATCGCCACAAAAGCTTGCCGATGAGTCATCTGCCACCGTCCGGGCTTAGCCCGTGATTCGCACCGTCTCGATCATCTTTCCGCGGCACACTTCCTTCACGCCCCGCGCCAGCACCGTCTCCGTCGCGTCGGATGTTGGGCATCTGCATACGGTGCGGCATCGCGAACCCCCCCCGATACCCAGCTGCCAGGCCATTCCCTCGTTCTTCCAGTCATGTCGTTGCCGGGCCCGTGCGGCGCGATCGAGCATCTGCTGAACGAACGGGCTCTCGATCAGTTCGGGCGCCTGCTCTCCGCGCTTCAGATAAAGCTTGCCCTCTGCGATGTAGGCGATCACGAGCGACATGAAGCGGGTAGTTAAACCTCTGCCCGGCGCCTCTTCAAGCTCCGAATTGCTCCCAGCAGGGGCAGCCGCGACGGGCAGACGTACGCGCAGATCCCACATTCGATGCATGCGTGAAGGCCGTACGTCTCGGCAAGATCCTCGTCATTCTCCTGTGCAGCTTCGAGCAGGCCTGCCGGGTGAATTCGCGTCGGGCATGCCGCCACGCACCATCCGCAGCGAATGCAAGGTTCCGGGTTGACCTCCGGCGCGATCGCCCCGACATCCACGCGTGTTTCCCCTCCCGCCAGGATCGCATCGACGCCGATGCGGATATCGCGCAGGGCCGGGCCCGATCGCACCATCATTCCTTTGTCGGAAATGTTGAGCTGCTCCAGCAGATGCGCCACGGGCGTCCCCACGGCGGTGGCGATCAGATGCACGCGCCCGCGCCCGCGCTCGCGCACAACCACGGGCACTTCGATCATGGGCCGGGCGTCATCGATTGCCTGTCCGAGCGTCAATGCCGCGACGCCATCGAGCATCAGCACGCCCTGTTCGACCGGCAGCCTTCCCGGCGCAGCCGCCGGCCCGTCAGCATGTACAGAAGGATCGTCGGATCGGCCTGCGGGTAATCGTTGGGGAGCTGGATCAGCTTTGCATACGATGCATTCGCCTGACGCAGAGCTGTTGCGACCCCGTCGTACTGCTCGGTATCGGAGACGAACTGCACGCGCGCCGCAAGTGCCGTCGCCACGGCCAGTACGCCCGCGACAACATCGTCGGCGCCGCTGCGCACGATCGTGGCGTTGAGCGGCGCATTGTCCGCTTCCAGCAGATTGCAGATCACGATATCCACCGGTCGCTTGAGTGCCACGTGCAGCTGGCCGATGAGATCCGGCGCCGTGCAGCGATCCGCCCACACGCCCAGGGCGCTTGCCCGTTCCAACAGCTCGCTCAGTTTTACGCCCGTGGGTGGGAGCGCTTCTGGATGCGGTTCCGGTTGAGTCGGATCGGTCTCGATTTCCACCGCCGCCGTGCGCAGGCCGGTGGTGAGCTGCACCTCTCGCACGCCGACGACCGTCCCCGACGCCGGCGCCACCGGCGTGAAGCCCGAGGCAAGATTACCCCCGGCCAGCGCCTCTCCACGCCGCACATTTCCTTTGCGCACTTCCCGCGTGTCCATCGGCACGCGCCCGCTCGTCAGCGGAACGAACAGGCGCTTGGCCGGCGGCAGCGATGCAAAACCCGGGAGCGTTCCCGGATGGAGCTGCGGCGCGTGCGTGTCGATCTGGCTCATGCCAATCCAGTGGTGCGGTCATTGCGCCAGCGGGATCTTCAGATTCGCGCATAACTCATGAAGCGCATCCGCGGCCACATTGAAGAGCTGCTCGCCGCTGAATCCGCCGAACTGCTCGTGGGCGGCAAGGTGCGGCTCCAGGCTCAGGGAGCCCCGATATCCGCTGTCCCACGCATCCTTGAGAATCGGCGCGAGCTGTCCGTCGCCCTTGCCCGCGGGCATCACCTTGCCGCTTCCCCAGAGCGCATCCTTGATGTGAATGTGCACCGTGTACGGCTTCAAATCCGGCCAGCAGTCCAGCGGCTTCTGCCCGGCCTGCACGAAGTTGGCAAAATCAAACGCCATCCGCAGGCGCGCCGAGTTGATCGTCTTCATCAGGTCCAGACATTCCGGCCCCATCTCGCCGTAGATGTGCCGCTCGTTCTCATGGGCCAGCGTGACCGATGGATGCGATTTCACATAATCGACCTTCTGCTGGAATCGCCGGATGACCTCATCCCGGTGCTTGCGGATGTCGCCGCCTTCCGGCGGGTAATAACTGAACAGACGGATCAGCGGCGCCTGGAAAAACTCTGCCGCATCCACGGTGATCTTGAACCGGTCGAAATGCTGTTCCCATGGCTCATCGATCTTCACCTTGCCGATCGGCGAACCGATGCTGACGACGCCCATGCCGTTGTCCGCCAGCTTGGCGCGAATATCGTTCCGCATGCCGCCGTCGAAGTTGAGCACGTTGACGCCATTGACCGAGCGCAGCTCCAGGTGCGTTACATGGTTCTTTTGACACACGCGGATCTGGTCGTCGAGGTTCGGCGAAATCTCATCCGCAAACGCCGCTAACTTCAGCATGTTTCTCCTTCAACTAAACGCTTCAAAGACGGTTCCGTGCACGAGGCCCGACTTACACCCCTCGCAGATAATCCAGCGAGTGCGCCAGCGCCTGACTTCTCGCCCTCCTCGGTGCCATTGAAATTCTCATCCTCAAGCTCGACGCTCACCATTCCGGTGTAGCCGCTTGTCTTGAGGATGCGCATGATCTCGCTCCAACGCGCAACTCCGTGGCCCGGAATGGTGTACCGCCAGATCCACTGGCCCCAGCGGTGCGAGTTGGCGAAGGTCGCATCCTGCGTGCCGAACTCATAGCGTGCGTCTTCATCGACTTCCGTGTCCTTTGCGTGAACGTGCTTCACATGCTGGCCGAATTCCCTCAGGAAGCGAATGTGGTCCACCTGCAGCCGGATCAGGTGCGAGGGGTCGTAGTTCAGTCCCGCACCGCTCCCGACGTCCTTGAGAAAACTCCGCACGGTTTCCGGGGTGCAACAGAGGTTCGCAAACCAGGGCGATCCGCCCGGCCAACCTTCGACTGCCAGCGCGCTTCCCGCCGCGGCACACGCTTGCGCGATCGGCGCGAAGGACTCCACCGCCAGCTTGTAGTTCTCCGCGCGCTTCTTCGCCGGGTCACCTGGAATGATGCAGGTGAAAAATGCCTTGGCACCCAGCGCCGAGGCCTCTTTCACATAGGTCACGTTCGCTGCGATCAGCTCCTTGCGCGCGCCTTCGTCGTTCTGCATCAGCTTCCCGAAATCCAGCAGATCAACGGAGCCGAGCTTGAGCCCCGCTTCTTTCAGCGTTGCCACATCCTCCCTGGTCGCCTTGCCCAGGTCGATTCCGTCGAACCCCGCGTTCTTCGCCCATTTCGCCTGGCTCGCCAAGGTCTTTTGCCACTCGCTTCCGCCACGACGAAATCCAATTGCAAAGCTTCCCGTCCGCGTTGCCATGATGATTCTACCTTTCGATTTTGAAGAATCGGCCCGCCAACGGCGCGAGCCTTTAGCTGAGATACTCGCCCGGAGCAATCCCCGCAATCTGCCGAGCGATACCCCGCGTTGCGCCTGTGCCTCACCCTCATTCCGGGCGGAGCGGCCCGCCCAGCGCCCGCGTGAAGTAGAATCGCCCCGGCATTGTCGGCATGAACGTGCTCGGCAGCCAGGGCGTCGGCGCGTGCTGTAGCGTCACGCAGGTGGAGAGCCCCTGCCACTGTGCCCCGTACTCCGGATACGCCCCCTCCGCGCCACCGATGCACCAGTCGCTCTGGAGGAACAGCCCCGGCCCGATCGTGTTTGCCCAGCAGGGGATCAGCGTAAACCGACTGTTGAAAGAATGCAGCGAGTTCTGTTCGATCGTCAGCGGATGCAGCGCTACGCCGATGCCGTGCGTCTGTTTCTTCCAGTCCGATAGCGAGCACCGCTCCGCAAAATATGGTTCCCAGAACGCGATGTGGCACGTCCTCCCTACGCCATACACCGTGACCAGCATTGCTCCCTTCTTCTTCAGCTCGGCGATCTTCTGGTCATACGTCGGCAGGTTCTGCTTCACTGCAAAATTTCTCTGTCCCGTCGGCACTGTCAGCCAGCCCAGCGGCCCAAACAGCGCCTTTCCCATCGTGTACTCAAAGCCTCCCGGCTGATTGCCAGGCATCGTGTTTCCATCGCGATCCGACCACTCATCCATATTGAACGTCGTTACGTGATCGCACCTGATGTTGCGCTCCCGCAACTGTTTCACTGCGACCGCGTACATCGACACCGGCCCGACCGGCAGGATCATCGCCAGTTTCCTCCCGCTCTTGCGCACTTCTCGATCACTCGCGCGATCTCCAGCCCCATCGGCAGCGCCATCTCTCTCACCGCCTGGCGCGGAACTCCGCATGCCAGTGCTTCGCGGGCTTGACCAGCTGTTTTGTTCCCAGCGCGCAGCAGGCGTCAATCTTGTGCAGGTCCCACCCCTTTGGATAGAAACCCTCCAGCATCGAGCCTTTGATCGTGTTGAGCATGGTCAGCGGTTTGCTCATGGGACTCCTGAACGACGTGTCATGCAATTTGAGGTCGCAATTTGCGATCTCAAGTTCATGGATGGCCGCCGATCTCCTCCGACATCTTCACGGAATTCATTGCACCATCGGCATAGGGCCTCACTCGCGGTAGAATCTTCGCAACGGCATGGTTTCGCTCGATGGCTCATCCCTCGCCTTGCTCACCGATCTCTACGAGATCACCATGGCCTATGGCTACTGGAAAGAGCGCCTCTTTGACCGCGAGGGGGCGTTTCATCTTACTTTCCGGCAGTCGCCATTCAAATCCGGCTATGCGATTGCCTGCGGGCTCAGTTACGTCATCGAATACCTCCGCGACCTGCGCTTCTCAGATGATGACCTTCAATACCTGCGCACGCTCAAAGGCAATGACGAGCAACCGCTCTTCGAGGATGCCTTTCTTGATTTCCTCAAGCAGCTTCGCTTCACAATCGATCTCTGGGCCGTCCCCGAAGGTACCGTGGTCTTCCCCAACGAGCCGATCCTTCGCGTCACCGGCCCGCTGCTCCAGTGCCAGCTCCTGGAAAGCTCGCTGCTAAACATGATCAACTTTCAGACGCTCGTCGCGACCAAGTCCGCCCGCGTCTGCCAGGCCGCCCGGGGCCGGCCGGTCATCGAATTCGGCCTGCGCCGCGCCCAGGGGATCGACGGCGGCATTGCCGCCGCCCGTGCCGCTTACATTGGCGGTTGCGTCGGCACCAGCAATGTCCTGGCCGGGAAACTGTTTCACATTCCCGTCATGGGAACCCACGCCCACAGCTGGGTCATGAGCTTCGATTCCGAGCTCGACGCCTTTCGCGCCTACGCCGACGCCATGCCCAACAACTGCGTCTTTCTTGTCGATACCTACGACAGCCTGCAGGGCACGCGGAACGCCGCCGCCGTGGGCAAGGAACTCGCCGCCAAGGGGCACAAGCTGGTCGGTATCCGCCTCGACTCCGGCGACCTGGCCTATCTCTCCATCGAAGCCCGCAAGATTCTCGACGAAGCCGGCTTCCCCGATGCCGCCATCGTCGCCAGCAACGAGCTCGATGAGCACGTCATCAACTCGCTGAAGGACCAGGGCGCGCAGATCAACGTCTGGGGCGTCGGCACGCGACTCGTCACCGCCTACGACCAGCCCGCACTTGGCGGCGTCTATAAGCTCTCCGCCCTGCGCGACGGCTCGGCGCCTGGGAACACAAGATCAAGATTTCCGAGCAGACGATGAAAGTCTCCGTCCCCGGCGTCCTGCAGGTTCGTCGTTATCGCACCCCCGATCACTTCTTGGCCGACGGAATCTACGACACGCTCACCGGCATTCCCGATGCGCCGACCCTTGTCGATCCCAACGATCCCACACGCCAGAAAGCGATCCCGCCCGCGACGCCGCACGAAGATCTGCTCATCCCCATTTTCAAAGCTGGCCGGCTCGTTTACGCGCCGCCGACGATCGAAGCATCGCGCACGCGCACGCAGTCCCAGCTCAAGATGCTCCACCCCACGATCAAACGCTTCCTCAATCCCCACACGTACCCCGTTGGTCTCGAGCATTCGCTGCACGAGCTGCGCACAAAGCTGATTCTCAAAGCCCGCGGCCTGGCAAACACGTAGGCATCCAATCATGGCTCATGCGGAACTCGACATCGAACAGGAAGCCGACCTCGTCCGCTACCTGCGCGCCAGCGCCCGCATCGGGCCCGACGAAGAAATCCAGTTCCGCGTCCTGGCCGGCGGCGTCTCCAATCGCACCGTCTGGATCGGCGCCCCTCCGGAGAATCCTGGGTCTTGAAGCAGGCGCTGGCCAAGCTCCGCGTCAAGGTGGATTGGTTCAGCGATCCATCCCGCATTCATCGCGAAGCGCTCGGGTTGGTCTGGCTGAACCAGCTTGCGCCCGGCGGCGCGATCACGCCGCTAATCTTCGAGGACTCCGATCATCATCTGCTCGCCATGCAGGCCGTGCCGGAGCCGCACGAGAACTGGAAGACCATGCTCCTGCGCGGCGACGTACAGGCCGAGCACGTCCGGCAATTCGCCCGGCTGCTCGCGGCCATCCACCACAACGCCTGGCAGCGCCGCGCGGAAATCCGCCCGGTTTTCGAGGACCGCTCGTTTTTCGAGTCGCTACGGGTTGAGCCGTACTATCTGTATTCCTACGCATTCGAGCCTCGCGCGCGAGTCTTCTTGAACGACGCTATTCTAGAGACCCGACGCACGCGGGACACACTCGTCCACGGCGACTACAGCCCCAAGAATATCCTCGTCCGCGACGGAAAGCTCATCCTCCTTGACCACGAAGTCATTCACTTCGGCGAGCCCGCCTTCGACGTGGGCTTTGCCATGACCCATCTGCTGAGCAAAGCCCATCATCTTCCTCACCATCGCGCCGGTTTCCTGAACGCCGCCCGGACCTTCTGGCAAACCTACCGCGGGGGCATCGATCAGGTTCCGTGGCTTGATCGCATTGACGAACGCTGCGTGAGCCATACGCTCGGATGTTTGCTCGCGCGAGTTGTCGGTCGATCGCCTCTTGAGTACATGGACGAAGCGGAAAGACATCGCCAGCGCAAGCTGGTCGTCCGACTCATGCAAAGCCCGCCGCCGTCGATGCCGCGGTTGATCGATGACTTCGTCAGAGCCCTGTAAACGCACTTATGGCCACCATTCAAAGCCTCAAAGCCCGCGAAATTCTCGACAGCCGCGGCCGGCCAACGGTCGAAGCGCTCGTCGAGCTCGATTCCGGCGAGTTCACCGCCGCCTCGGTTCCCTCCGGCGCTTCCACCGGAACTGCCGAAGCGCTTGAGTTGCGCGATCACGATCCCAAGCGTTATAGCGGTCTGGGCTGTCTCAAGGCCGTTGCCAATGTCAACGGCGAAATCGCCCGCGCTATTCAGGGCCGCAGGTTCGATTCCCTCGCCGACTTCGATCGCGCCCTGATCGACCTCGATGGAACGCCGAACAAATCTCACCTGGGCGCCAACGCCATCCTAGCCTGCTCCCTTGCCTTCGCCCGCGCCATGGCACTTAAGCGGAGCATCCCCCTCTACGCCTATCTCGCCTCCGTCGCCGGCACGAGCGCCCCCTCTTGTCCGCGGATGACCATCAACCTCTTCAGCGGCGGCAAGCACGCCGGGCAACAGCTCGAAATCCAGGACGTCCTGGTCGTCCCCAGGGCGCCCACCATCCATGAAGGTCTCGCCCAGACCCACGCGGTGTACTACTCGGCCGCGAAGCTGATCAACGACAAGTACCAGATGCGTCTTCTCCGCGCCGATGAAGGTGGCCTCGCTCCCCCGGCCGAGTGCGCAGAGGCTCTGTTCGACGACGCCGTCCGCGCAATTGAGCAGGCGGGCCTGCGTCCCGGCGACGATGTTGCGCTGGCTGTCGACGTCGCTTCCAGCCATTTCCACCGCGACGGCAGGTACCACATTGCCGGCCGGCACCTTGACAGCGCCGCCATGATCGAGCGCAGTCACCCGCTGGATTCGTAACTGGCCCGTCGTCAGCATCGAAGATGCGCTGGCCGAAGACGACTGGCTGCATTGGCCCGCGCTCGTCAGCGCCGTTTCCGATCGCGCCCTCGTCCTTGGCGACGACTTTCTCTGCACCAACCCCTCCCGCATCCGCCGGGCGATCGATGGCAAATGCGCCACGGCGCTCTTGCTCAAGGTCAACCAGATCGGCACGCTTACCGAGGCGGACGAGGCGCGGCGCCTCGCGCGCTCGGCCGGTTGGATGGTCACCGTCAGCGCCCGCAGCGGCGAGACGGAAGACAACTGGCTGGCGGACCTGGCCGTCGCCTGGGGCGACCAGATCAAGGTCGGCTCGATCACCCAATCCGAGCGGCTGGCGAAATACAACCGCCTTCTCTCGATCGAATCCGAGACGCAGTGGCCTCTTGTTCCCTGGCCCGCCAGCTGACACAAACTGACCAGTCACACATCGGTTGCGCAAACAAATCCCGCAAGAATGCATTTTTCTTTGACAGATGGGCACCCATGGGTTATCCCCAAAATAGTCGCTCGTTCTGCCGCACGCTGCTGCCTCGACAGCTCCTGTCATCCGTGGCGCAGCGAAGAATCTAACTCTTGCGGCAAAAAAATCTTGTATTTCCCGTGGGCTTCTTGTTTCGGAGGTCAGGCAGTGTTGACTCCAAACCTTGCATCGTCGTCGCGTATCAGTTCCCCCGCACGCCATATTGAGCCGCTCGAACCGCGAGAGCTTCTCAGCGCCACTCCCGCCCACGTGACCAACATCATTGCCGACAATCGCGGCGAGGTCATCTTCCAGATGGACCAGGCGATGGACGCCTCGACCGTCAACGGCACCTCCGTGCAGATCCACACCGCCGGGCCCGACGGCCAGTTCGGGACCGCCGACGACGTCAAGATCGGCGGCCACGTGCGCTACTTCTTCGGCAACCATCGCATCACCTTCCGCACGCACAACCTGCCGGTGAATACGACCTACAGCGTCAAGCTCAACTCCCACCGCATGCTCTCGGCCGACGGCATCAAGCTCGACGGCGAATACAACGGCGGCAAGACCACCGGCAACGGCGTCGGGGGTGGCGACACCCTCGTCGTCTGCAAGCGCTACGCCGCCAGCTCCAGCGTTCTGCCCGTCGCCCGCTTCACGCTCGCCGCAGGCGGCGCCTTCAACGTCCGGCTCTTTTCCGACCAGACACCACTGAACGTGGACAATTTCATGGCCTATGCCAATGCGGCCGCCTATGACAGCGGGATCATGCACCGTTCCGTCCCCGGCTTTGTCGTCCAGGGCGGCGGCTACGTCGTCAACAAAAAAGACCAGCTCGTGACGATCCCGCAGAACGCGCCGGTTGACAACGAGCCGCACATCACCAGCAACGTCCGCGGCACCATCGCCCTGGCTCGCCCGGGCGGCACCGGCGGGCTGGCCGACAAGGGGACCAATCAGTTCTTCTTCAATCTCGCCGACAACTCCACCAACCTGGACAACCAGGACGGCGGCTTCACCGCTTTCGGGCAGGTGACGGATTCCAACGGTCTGGCGGTGATGGATTCGATTGCCGCTTTCCCCACCATCAACGCGGGCGGCGCCTTTACCAATCTGCCGGTTCTCCATAGCAGCACCACAGCCGGCGATGCGGCCGCGGATCCGGCCGGTACGCTGGTCCTCTTCCGCCGGGTTGCGATCGTGGACAAGATCGTGGCGTTTCCGCCGTTCTGATCGTGAAGCCAGACCCCGGACCGCAAAGGCGCGATCCGTGCGCCGGCGGCCGGGTGGCTTGCTATTGCTCTGAGCCCCGCTCCGTTGCCGTTGCGGTCATGACGCGGCGGCAATCATTGCCTTTGCTGATTCCCCGGACGGCGACCGCGCCAACGTTAACCGCCACCACCCATGCGACCCATGAAGTCCCACAAAAAAGCACGGAGGCGGCAACGGCGATCTGAAATCGCCAGTGATCATGGCCCCTCATTGCCGTCTCCGCTTCATCGGGCGGTGCCTGCCGGCGCCGAGGGTCTGCCAGCATACACCTGTGTAACACGCCGATGCCGATCCATGACGGGGAGGCACCCGGATGAAACGGACATGCCAGGTCAGGCGGCCAGTCGGAGGTAGCGTCTGATCTCCGCAGCATACCCCTGCGATGTGGGGATGTAATCCGCCTCGTCCAGCCTGAGGAGATGACCGCAGCCACACTTCTCCATCAGCTCGCGGAGCTTCGCATCCTGGCGGAGGTCGGTGTCGGTGAAGGCCGAGAGCTCGCTCAGGCGGAGCCAGTCGATTTCGCTTCGAGTCAGTCCAAGCCGGGAATGCAATTGGCGCGCTTCAGGGGTGCCTTGCATGGTCAGGAACTTGAATGTCCGAACGACCACCAGATCATCCAGCACGCTCGTGATTACATACCCCAGCCGATGCTGTTTGATTCGGTAGGCCACCACAAGGTCCCTGCCATGGCGGTCCACGATCTGCGGCTGGCGCAGAGATTCTGACAGCCAGGACTGCAGGTAAGGCGCCACCGCCGGCAGGTTCAGACGCTGGGAGAGCTGACGCAGGGCGTGGGTCTGCACATAGACCGGATACGATTTGTTTCCATCGCCCCGGCCAATTTGTCCGCCGTCCCACGACAGCCACTCCACGCCGTTGCCGCTCCAGGTATTTGCCGCCCGGTAAGCGGGACGCTTTCTTCCATCGAGCGTGACCTGGGCAATCTGTGGCTCCTGGGCACTGAGCGTCACCCGTATGCCCTGCTTGTCCTTCGGATAGCGCTTCCAGTCCAGGGCGAACGTAAGCAACTGCGTGTCGAGCCGGCTGTGCGCCACCAGGGGCACGCTCACGGCCGTCGCCAGTGAGCCCACCACCTCGCTCCAATACTCCTCGTAGCACTGCGAGACATGCACCCGCGCCAGCTCGGCGAATGCGGCGACGTCAGGCGGCAGGGCCTGGTTCGCCCTCGTATTGTCCAACGCGAGTTTCAGGCCGGCCACAATCCCCAGGAACTCCACCGCCGGGAGCGATGCGGTCAGCAGGTCCACTTCGACTTCACGGAATGCCTTCTCCAGTGTCTGGCGAAGCGGGCGAAAGGCCGGGCCTTGTGGAAAGCTCGCTGCGTATTCCAGAACGGCATTGGGGCATTTCAGCCGCCAGAACGCCTCGTGGGCCTGGCGTGAAAGGCGCATGAAGGGGCCCTCAAGGCCCAATGCCCGAAAGAACAATTCGAACTGCCGACGGCGCTGGTAGAAGGGATCAACGTGTCCGGAATGATCGCGTCGTCGGCTCCGTGCTGGCATTCATCCTGATTATCGACCGGCACCGGCGGGTTTCATCAGCGGTACTCGCAGTCGCCCCAAATGCTGGTGTATCGAAAACGGACACTGCTGACTTCAGTGCAAAGCTCGAAGAAGCAACTCAGCCACTCGACGTGATGGCAACGGTGCGCGGCATGGCAACGGTGCGCGGCGCCTCCGGCCTCGCCCAGGCAACACCACGCATCTCATCGCCAGGATACAGATAGCCGCGGGTTCGGGAGTCGCCCCCGGCCCCACGGCCCGCCCTTCAACCCAAAGCCGATCGCCGCCGCGCGACAGCCACCTGCTCGTCCCTGACGCTACGCCTTGCGTGACGCCAAAGCGGCTGCCAGTTTCCAGCCTGTGGCCTGCCACGCCGTCTGAAAATCCTCCAAAGCCGCACCGTGCCGACTTCTATATCGGTACGATCAGCAGGTGAGCGCAGAAGGACAGCAGGCCGATTGATAGCCCCAGCAGGGCACGCCGATGGCGGCCCTGGCGGAATCCCGCGATTGCAAGGAGGATGCTGAGCATTGCGATCCATGCTCCGACGTCGTAATGCTTAGCCAGATCGAAGGGGCGCGGGGCGAAAAGCCACGCCACGCTCAGCACGCCGATCAAGATCGAAAGGGTCGAGTAATCGAGTTTCTGATCCATGTTTCGCTTCAAGAAACGTGAGCGTCACTTTTCCAGTTGCCCCGGCACTGCGGCGGCTGGTTGCACGGCATCACCCGTACCGGCCCCAGTAGTCTTCCAGTGCCTCGGCGGCTACCTTCGCATCGAAGTATTCATCGTGCGACGCAACCAGACGAAGGTAGGCAGCGACCGCAGAGCGCTGGCCGGAGTCCAGCAGCGACTGTTGAAGCGTTTTCTCCGCCCTCAGCAGATCCGAAAAAGCGCAGTCTGTAAATGGGTGCGTCTACCGCAAACGACGCATACTCGCCGTGAGTTATTGAGTAAACCATAAAACGCGGAAGGTGAAAGCGGTAGCCTTCCGGATCCATGAACGCGAGAGCTTGCGGGATGCCTTCGATCGTCTCGTCGGGAATGTCCTGCCAGCGATCGTATGGGTCGAGTTTACGGGCGCCCGCGACCTCCTGAGGTGATGCATAGAAGTCGATGGCCTCTGCCTGATGCATGGTGTGCCCGCCGCCGAGTTTCACATTTCCGAAGGCTGCTTCAATGGCCGCGATTACGCGTTTGGCGTCGGATTGGCAGCTGCCCGTTGCCATGCGGAAACCCCCGAAGGGAAGATGCACAATTATACGCAAGCGCCGCCAATCAATCGATCCGTGCCCCATCAGGGGGATGGGGAGGTGAGCGGGGGCCTGGGGGCGGCGGCGAGGCCACAGTCCTTCCGCCGATAAAACAGCCGGTAAAAGCCTGCCGTCATCCCGTCCGGGAAAATCGCCCGCGGGCGACCTTGGCGAAGCCACCGGCGCAGCGTTCGCACCGGCTGACATCACTAAATGTATGGCAGCAGGATCGCCGCGCCCAACATGGCTAACACGTTCAGGACGAGCCCGATGAATGGAAGCCTTGAGTTCTTCCACTTGAGCATGTCGCGGACGGCAACCAGAATGCCTAAAGTTCCCGCGACCAGTGAAATCCGAACCGGCTTTTCGTTGCCCATCGACTGAAATGGGTCATCCCAAATCAACACGAAAGCGGAAAACGCCATAATGGCGACAGCAATCCAGACCGCGGCTTGTCCACGCATTCGATCTTGAGCTGGGGGTGAATAATCGAGAATCGGGCGGGGATTTGTGGGATCACGCGTCATAGCGGCTACCGGAATATGCCAAAGTCAAGCAGGGAAAGAATAACGGGCCACGTCGGATTCCCGCAAACGTCGGGGCGGAGGCAACGGGCGGTGCGTTGCTGGCAACCGATGGCCCAAAGAGGGGCGGGAACGGGCGTCGGAGGGGCGGGAAACAGTTCTCGCCGGTCAGCCAGCCGCGGCCGGCCAGGCCGGAGGATCACCCGCGCGCGGGGCGTTGCGCGAGTTATACCCGTGCTTGGTCATCGGGCACTGCGCGGGCAGGCGGAACAATCCCGCATTCAGGGCAACGCTCCAGCAGCGGCCCGCCCGCCTCCGGCGAGGCGGCGCGAGGTCGTAGCCGCACTTCGCGCACAACCTGTGCGTCAGCCGATAGCGCCGCCGGCGGCGCTTCCAGCCCCCGAAGCGCCAGGCGGGGAGGATGCCGCTGGCGAGCGCCAGGAACCAGAGCGGGACCTGGAAATACACTGCCCATACGGTCGAAAGGCCCGTGGTGGTCTCTTGCCGATCCCCCCAAAGGATTTCGTGCCTCCTAAACTCGCGAAAACCAGGCAACAAGTTGGAGACCTCCGCGGGATGAAGAGGCGTGACGTACCAGCCGTGTTTCCACCATTGGCCCGCACCAAACCCAACCGAGATTTGGGGCCTGAGCGCTTCCTTATCGAGCCAGATGCCGACGCCTGTGGAACCGTACAGGCACACCCAATTGGCGTCGAATATCCATTTATTACGGTGTCTGGCGTTCTGGCATTTCAGCCTTGCGCTTTCTTGGTAGAAAGGGCACAGTGCCCACAGAACAATCGTGGCCACGAAGATGACCAGCGACAGACCCGCGAGGATATTGAAGATCCGCCGCCACATGGCCGCATCCTACTCCGTCGTCGCCGGTCTCACCGGAACCGGTGTGCCGCATTCTGGGCAGCGCTCGGGCGTGGCACGTAGGTCGTAGCCGCAGTTCCAACAGAGTTGGTGCTCTCGACGATACCGCCGGCGATAGGCCAAAAACCAACTGCGTATTCGCATCACCGGCAGGACGGCTGCCGCGATGGCCAAAGCCCAGCAAGGCATTAAGAATCCCTGGTTGCGGAAGACAACTCCCCCGACGGGTCGCGATTCGTCATAGGCGGCGAAGCCGATGCGATTCCACGTAGACCAACCCACACTATCGTGAAAACGGCTTCCGGAATGAAACCAACCAACGTTGCCCCATGGCGTGGCATAATCCGCAGGCCACGTTTCCCACGAGATGCGAAAACCGACCGACCCTTCGAAAAGGTCAAGTCCAATCCACCGATAGGTGCGCTGTTCAGGGAAGTAGCTCCCCCAACCATAATAGCTGCCGTGCAAACTGCCCATCGGCATCCACCCGACGAACCACATCGGGACCGTCGCCACGCACAACACCAGCGACAGCGCCGCCGCGAGGTTGAAGAGCCAGGGCCGCACGCCAGCATCCTACCGCGCCGCGACTTTACTGGCTTTGGTGTCGCTCCCACATTCCGGGCAACGCTCCAGCAGCGGGCCACCCGCCTCCGGCGTGGCCCGGAGGTCGTAGCCGCACTTGACGCAAAGGCCTCGTTCGGCGCGGCGGCGTGCTTTGCCGCCTGATGATCGTCTGACGAAAGCGATGTAGGTGACCAAACCTCCGCCGATTAGACCGAACGCTGGAACGAGAACGAGCCAACGACCCGCGACGTCCCTTGGCACATTGACGCTGTCAAGGATCACGAAACCGACGCTAACCAGCAGGAAAGCCACGATATCACCGCGCCAGAAGGGAGGCGGCTGGAACGGGCTGGAGGGCTTACGCTGCATGATAGTCGTGTATGAAACTCCGCCGAACGACTGGTGCGGCAAGCCGCACGCTGCCGGATTCCACTACGCGAAATTCATCGGCGGTGCCAGCAGCACGTACGCAAGCACGATTATGGCGATCGCGACGATGCTCAAAACCCGCTTGCGACTGCGCTGGGCCAGCCCAACGGCGGCGAGCGCAACTCCGATGCCGCCAGGCCACACGGCATTCTCCCACAGCGCTTCCCAAAGTGGCCCGCCCATGTGGTACAGCGGCCGCTCGAACTCAACGTAATAGAGCCAGGCGACCGTTACGACCGCCATGACCAGCGAGGCGCAGCTATAGAAGGAGTGACGGCGCCGCAGAGAGAGCCCTGCGTACTCCAGGGGAATCGCCATTGACATTCAGCTTAGACCCCAAGCGCCGGCCCCGCAAGATTTTACTGCAAGCACAAAACATCACGCTTAATTCCCAACCTCTTGAGCCCTCATCCCCACCGAGTTGACACGCGACTTACGCGCTGAATGACAGCAGTTTGCGACAGCGGCAAAAATGGTCCGCCAGCCAAAGGCCAGATGGATCAATTCACAAGCCCGTGCACAACTCCCGCGAGGAAGAAATCGGCAAAGCATGCCGCTGCGGGAAGAAGCACAGCTGCGACGAGGTAGGCAAGCAGGCCTGCCCGGCCAGCAATCCGAACCACAACGCCAGAAAAAGACACGCTGACGATCAGGATAACCCCGTTTGTCACCAATGCGCCGAAGACCGCAATGCCCATGGCTTGAAAGCCGTCGAGAGTCAGGCCAGCGACGACAAGGATAACAGCGTTGGCGAGAACACAGATTGCCAGAACGATGCCGACCGCAAGCCAGCAGCTACGCGCCTGGCGGACAGTTCGCCTAAATGATGGCGTCGCATAGTCGAGGCGGTGATCGGGCATACTTACCACCCCCGGGATACGGTAACTCGTCAGTTCTCATCCCGCCAACACCGTGGCCTTAGCCCCCATACCCCCGCGGGTGCTTGGAGTGCCAGTTCCAGGCCGAGCGGATGATCTCCTCCGGTTCCTTGTACTTCGCCTCCCAACCCAGCACCTCTTTCGCCTTTGCCGGATTGGCGTAGAGGGCGATCGCATCCCCCGGCCGCCGCGGGGCTTCTTCGATGGAGACCTGCTTGCCCGTGACCTTCTCGACCGTGCGGACGATCTCGCGGTTGGAAAACCCCCGTCCGGTGCCGAGGTTCAGGTGCATCGCCTGGCCGGGCTTGAGTTTCTCCATGGCGCGGATGTGGGCATCGGCGAGGTCCTCGATGTGGATGTAATCGCGGACATTGGTGCCATCCGGCGTGGGGTAATCGGTGCCGAAGAGCTTGAGCGCGGGCGCTGGCCCATCGCCACCTGGATGGTGACAGGGATCAGGTGGGTCTCCGGGTCGTGATCCTCGCCGAGCGTTCCGTCCATGGCGCAGCCGCTGGCGTTGAAGTAGCGCAATGCCGCGAAGCGGAACTGCGGGTTGGCGGCCAGAGTGTCGGCCAGGATCTGCTCGACCATCAGCTTGCTGCGGCCGTAGGGGCTGACCGGGGCCTTCTTCTCCTCTTCGGTGATGGGGATCTTCTCCGGATCGCCATAGACCGCGCAGGTGCTGGAGAAGACGAACGTGTTCACCTTCGCTTCCTGCATCGATTGGAGCACGTTGATCGTGGTGGCGACGTTGTTCTGATAGTACATCAGCGGCTTCTCGACGCTCTCGCCCACGTAGCAGAAGGCGGCAAAGTGCATGATGCATTCGATCTGGTGATCGCGCAGGGCCTGCACCAGCTTCGGGCGGTCGTTGAGATCGGCAAACACCGCGGGGACGCTCAGGATCTGCGCGACCTCGCGGTGGCCGCGCGAAAGGTTGTCGTAGATCACCGGCGAATGCCCCGCCTCTTTGAGACGTTTCACTGTATGCGATCCGATGTATCCCGCTCCGCCCGCGATCAACACGTTCATGCTCTTCTCCGTTCGCTTGGCCGACTTTTTAAAGGGTAGCGGCAAGTCGCGACGAGTATAGGTATTGCCCCCGTCGATGAACACGGAGGAAGTGCAATCGGGAGGTGCTTGGAGGCGCTCCTGAGATCTGGTCAGGGCATCAACGGCATCGAAGCCGATCGGAGGCGTTCATGCGGCGTGCTGTGATTCTCCCCGCGATTGTTGCTGCGCTTGGCGCGGTGACGGCTCAAGCCGGACCGGTCAGCTTCCAGCTCGTCTCGCAGTCGCTGCAGGTGGACCGCGCCGCTAAGAACGCCACGTTCAGGCTGACCTTCAACCAGGCGCCCGACTTCGCGCTCGCCCCCGGCGACGGGCAGGCGAACGCCTTTCAATACGAAATCGACTCCGACTGGTCGGGCGGCGGCAGCAGCGCCGACATCGGCTTTGCCGACATCGACAGCGTGATCCGCGGCAGCGAAATCTGGGAAGGAGCGGGGCTGCCCATTCGCCAGCGCGACGGCGCCGGCGGCCCGAACGCCGGCGGCTGGGGGCCGGTGCGGGATGCGGTGCCGTTCCAATCCAGCGGAAATACCGTCTCGTTCGTTACCAGCTTCAAGGACCTCGGCGACACGGACGGGACATTCCGGTATCGAGTTTTCACGACAGACCATGGCGCCGTGACCTCGCACGCCAGCGGCACGACCATTCCTCTGCCCAGTGCGTTCCTGTCCGGACTTACCGTCCTAGGGGGGATGGGGCTGGCGCGAAGGTTCAAGCGCCGCCGGCGCTAAGCACGTTGCGTAGCGGTCATTTGCCCGGCGACAGGTTTGTCAGGGCAGTGACGCTCGATGGCGGCGCGGTAATCTCCGCCACGCCCAGCCAGGAGCTCTGCGCCGTGCCCGCGTCCGCGGTCTTTCCATCTCCCTTGCCGTTCCAGATGATCTGATGGAACTGCGTGTTCGGCGGCAGTCCCGCGATCGTCACGTGCCTTGGCGTCTTGTCGCGATTCAGCTCGTACACGGTCAGCTCGCCGTGCGATCCCACCAGAGCCGAAACCGTCTGATCGCGGGCAAATCCATCCACCTGGCGCACCCGCCAGCCCGGGTGGCTGGTGTGCGTGAAGAGCGCCATCAGGTAATAGCCGGGCTTGAGCTTCCAGCCCTGCGAGGGCTCGCCGATCAGGCCGTAATACATCCGGCTGCGGTCGTACATTACGTCCACCAGGTCCCACCAGACGATGGCGATGTAGCCGCGGTTGACGGCTTCGAGCATGCGCCAGGCCTGCAGCGTCGCAAGCTGTGTCGTGTCGTAGAGTGGCCGGCCGTCGCGGGTGGTGCCTGGTTCCTCCTCGCGTGTTTTGCGGCACGCCGCGCAGGCCGAACTCCATCAGATAAAGCGGCTTCTGCCCGCGGGGCGGCAACTGGTTCACGAATAGCGGCACCTCCGTCACGCGCTCGAGTTGCCGGTTGGTGTCCCAGTAGTTCTGGTACATGTGGATCGAGTAGCCGTCCAGAACGTCCCAAAGGTCCCGCGAGAGCATCTGCAGCCACGCGATCTGACCGGTATTGACCAGATCCCCGCCGATGATCTTCACCTCCCGGCGAATTCCCGCCTTGCGCAGCTCCTGGTCGAGCGTGCGGTAGATCCGCACGTACTTCTGCATGTCGAATCTCACGTCGTTCGGCTCGTTCTGAACCGTGAGGTACTGGATGTTGGTAAACCCGTAGCGGTAGCGAAGCTCGCGCACCATCTCCACGAAGCTGCATATCTGCCTGGCAATGTGCGGCCACGGGCCGTGCCAGTAAGTGAGGTTGACGGTTGCGCCTGCCGCTTTGCCAGGGCCAGCGTGCGCAGGATCGATTCGCGAAGGTCCGGCCCGCCGGTCCACCATTCGGGCTGGATGAAAATGCGGACGTGCTGGGGCTTGAGGGCGACGACCTTCTTTTCCAGGTCGCCGATGTTCGATTCATTCGCCTCGTGCGCTCCCCAGTTGGCCCCGTAGTACAGGAACGCGTTCATCTGTGCGCCGAAGCCCACCAGCGGCTGGCCGACGTAATCATGGGTGACGTCAAAGTCCGCATCGTGTGCGCAGCCACCGGCCAGGAGCGCCGCCCCGCAGATCAACAAGACGAGCCTCAACCGGAGAATCACTTTTGCCTTAGATAGATAGGACTGCTCCAGGCCATCTGGCCATCGCACTGCGTCACCTTCACGAAGTACGGCGTTGGCTTGTCCGTCTGGGCGGAAACGGTCGTCTCAAGAACAGCCGTCTGGTCCGTGACCGATTCGGGGTAGCGCTCGATCTGAACCGCCATGTCCAGTCCGCCGAAGTCGAAGCTGCGTCGCGGCTGCTCGCCGGTCAACTCTGCCAGCTCGACCTGGCAGTTTCCCGCCTTGGATTCGAAGCGGATCGTGCCACGATCGGCGCGGTCCAGGACCAGATCGACGCCATCGGCATCGCCCGTGGTCTGGCTGACGAACGTCACCTGATGCTCATCCTGCGCGGTGATGCGGTCGATGGGCGTATCGAAGAAACCCGAGGTTGAGACGATTCGCGCGCCTTCGACGCGAATGGTTCCGTCCCAGTTCACGCGCCGGCCGCGGCCGCGAATGCGCGACCCGCGCCAGCGCAGGCGGATGTGTTTCGAGCTGCCGACGTTTTCGAATGCCGTCGGCCGTACCGTTTGCATGACTTCCCGGCCCCGAAACAACTCCAGCGATTCGATGGCATCCGTTCCGAAGACCGATGCCTTCAGTTTGACCAATCCGTTAACAGCGAGCACGGAGCCCATCGGATGACCGTCGATCTCAAAATCCAGATCAATTCGTGCGCCCGTGGTTCCATAGCACCTCCGGCTCTTGAGCGCGTCGAAGATGGCGCAGTCGCGTCTTCGATTCCGCCAGCACACAGGTCAGCCCGTTGGCGATGCCAAACTGTCCTGCTCCCGGTCCTTCGGCGCCCGGCCTGCCCTTATGTCCGTCCGAGTTGCACATGACGCCGACGATGTACCCCATCTCAAACGCATCCCACAGCATCCACTCGAACACGCCCCAGCAGCTGACCAGCTCGACGACTGGGCCGAGGTCCTGGTCGAAGTACCTGCGGATATCGGCATAGCGCCCGCCGACGTGCGAGCCAAGCAGGGTGATCTCGGGTCTGTGGGCGCGAACGCGGGCAAACAGTTCTCCCACATTGAGTGCCGGCGATTGATCCGTCTCGGGGATCTGCGGCACCTGCCAGTGGCTCGACCGCCAGATCGGCTGATCTTCTTCCAGAAAGATCACGTTGCGGTCGCCGCCTGCCGGCGTGGTGCCTGACCATTCCCAGCCGGGGAAAACGACGAACTGGCCGTCGCGATGGAACTGCCGAACGGTGTCGTTCAGGCGTTTCCAATCTTCATCGGTCACCTGAAAGTCGTTGCCCTGGTGCGACGTGAAGTCGAGCCTTGCCCAGTCGCTGCCAAAGCGAAAATATTCTTCCTCGGTCCCCGTGCCGACGGTCGCATCCGACTGGGCGTGCAGATCGCCCCAGTATTTCTTGTACTGCGGCTCCTGCGAATAGATCTTCGTTGGATTGCTTCGGCACGAAAGCGCGGCCGAGCGGGCAGTCCAGTAGAGACGGCCGTTCGCCTGCTGCCGCGAAAGCTGCGTCTCGGATGGCGCGGGAGTCGGATTCCCCCAGCGGTCCTGGCCCTTCACGAAAGGCATCTGCTGCGCGGCCTCTTCCGGCAATTGCGTCGGTGCGATGCATACCAGTTCGACCGGCTCCCCCGCGATGATGGGAAACGTCGGGCTCGGAACCGCGCGTGCCACACATGCATTGGTCGGATCCACGAACACTCTGAATTCGTGCGCGCTTCTCCTGAAACGTCTGTGCTCGAATCCCCGGAGAACCCTGAGAGCGGTTGCCCATGATCACCGTTACCACGTCGCCCGGTGAGAGAGAGCCGTCGTATACGTCGATAATGATGCACTGCATCCACGGCCGGTCGTGGCCCTTCTTCTCGTAGTGCGGGCGAAGCTTTGCCTGCCCGTTGGTCGCGACGGTGGTGAAGCCGGATGCGGCGGGGCGGTCAAACTGCGGGGCCTCCCAGTCGCTGGCGAAGCGCTGGGCAATCTTGATCGTTCCCCCTTCATCGATTCCCATGCAGCCGACGGTCAAGCTGATCGTCCATTGCTCCATCGTCCCGGCGACCACAGCGCCGGCAGGTTCGAGCGATACCTTTCCCAGACGGTCCACAATTGAACTCTCCACAGCCGCCTCCGACAGCGAATTCCCCGCCGGCGGCATCATACAGCCACCTATCGGTGTAAACATCCCCATCGGCCGGTGGTATCATCATATGGATCACCATCGGGTAGGGCGGTTTGTGAATGGAGGCTTCTCGTGGTGCGCCGGCGAGGTTTTTCACTAGTCGAGCTGCTCGTCGTCATCGGGATCATCGGTCTCTTGATCGGCATTCTGCTCCCCGCGGTGCACGCGGCGCAGGAGCGCGCCAAGACCACGCGGTGCACTGCCCAGCTCGAGCAACTGGGCGTTGGTCTGAACAACTACGCCGCCAACAACCACGGCGCGCTGCCCACATGGTCGAGTTGGCAGGTAGCCGGTGGCAACGGAACCGGGGATGACGCCCCGGGACTCGGCTGGACTGAACAGCTTGCGCCGTATTTCGCCCCGCCCTCGTCCCATGTTTACGACTGCCCCGGGTTCCCCCAGGAATATCCAATCAACTATTTTCTCGCGGCCCGCTGGTCTCACGCATGCGGCCGGTCCAACATCAAGCTCAGCGACATCAAGCTCTCTTCCCAGTTCGTTCTCAGCGGCGACTGTACCGGCCCTTCGCTTTACCGACTCCCGTTCGGTACGCGCACGTTTACCACGGATGACTGCGACAAGGACGATGCGGTCGATCCGGCTCTGCTGTTTTTCGGCGATCCCGGCGGGTTCAATGCCCACCACGGCGGCAACAATGTTCTCTTTGGCGACGGTCACGTCGCCCTGTTCAAGCATTTCGAACCCGATCGCATGACCTTCAACCCTCACCGAATGCAGAGTTGGGCCTCCACGACTGCGGATTGATTGCGATGGCAGGGGGATGTGCAGTGACGCCGCCGCGGTGACCGGCTAAACTCACCGCTTCGGACAAACCCCTATGATGCGCCTCGTTCAACTCCAACATCCAACGTACGGCTTCCGCGTCGCTGTGGTCGATGAACCGCGCCTGCGCTTCGTGCCGGGTGCGACTTCGGTTTATGATCTGGCCCAGAGCGCGATCGCACAGCGCCGGAAGATCTCGGACCTGATCGCGGCTGATCCTCCGACCGAATCGCTTGAGTATGAGCCGGTGTACAAATCCGCCGCCGCGTGGAAGCTGCTGCCGCCGTTTCATCATCCCGGCGATCCCGGCCATTGCTTCGTCACCGGCACGGGCCTGACCCACAAGGCCTCCGCCGACAACCGTCAGTCAATGCACGGCGATGCTGCGACGCTGACGGATTCGATGAAGATGTACCGCATCGGCCTGGAAGGCGGGCGTCCGGAACAAGGCCGCATCGGCGCGTCCCCTGAATGGTTCTACAAGGGAATCGGCACGATCGTCCGCGCCCACAATGAGCAGTTGGACGTCCCCTGTCACGCCGACGACGGCGGCGACGAAGCCGAGATCGCCGGCGTGTACGTCATCTCCTCCCGCGGCGAGCCGTATCGCGTCGGACTGGCCCAGGGCAACGAATTCTCTGACCACGTGATGGAGGCGCACAACTATCTCTACCTCGCCCAGAGCAAGCTGCGCTGCTGCTCGCTGGGGCCCGAGATCGTCATCGATCCGGATTTCTCCGATGTCCGCGGCAGGGCCTGGATCGAACGCGAAAAGAAGATTATCTGGGCCGCGCCCTGCGCTCCGGCGAGAAGAACGTCTGTCACAGCCTGGCGAACATGGAGCACCACCACTTCAAGCACACCGAGCACCGCCGGGCGGGAGATGTGCACATTCACTTCCTCGGCGCGGACATGTTCAGTTTCAAGGACCGCCTGAAGCTCGAAAATGAGGACGTGATGGTGGTGACTTTCGAAAATTTCGGCCGCCCACTGCGCAATCCGATTCGCATCGATCGCACCGAGCCCAGGCCGGTGGAAGTCAAAGCGCTATAATCGCTGACGGAGCATGGCCTGCCCGGCCAAGGCTTGCCTTGACCCATGAAGCAAAACCCCTTCGATCCTGTCGCCGATCCCGATCGGCACTTCATCTGGCACCGCCAGATCATCGTCGATTCCGAAGCGTTTGTCGCCGGCGACTGGTCCATGATCGTCGACGACTTCGAGGCCGACAGTTTCGAAGGCATTCGCTGCCAGAACTCGACCAACCCCGATGACTGGCAGATTGCCTTTCCAATGCTCAACGACTATCGCGACAGCTGGCTTGCCGCCTCGCGCGAGTTCGTCGGTAAACCTTTCACCCAGCACACGCCGCTCGAGGCGATCCTTGCCCGCACGCACCTGAACCGCATCGACATCGTCGGCAACCGCGCCATCGCGCATAAGCAGTTCTACGGAGAGATCCCGCTGGCCGGCGGTGATTTTTTCACCGGCCGCCGCCAGACGATTTATCGCCTTCACAAGCGCGGCAATTCATGGAAAATAGTGGGCTTTCTGGGCCATTTACCCCTGGTGTCGCCATGACCGCTCATGCACTTACCGGTTCGCATTTGATCAAGGGCCACTGGCGTCCGTCGGTGAGCAACGCCTGGTTCAGTACCGTCAACCCGGCGACGGGGCAAACGTTCTCCGAGCGCTTTGCCGTTGCCGGCGCTCCGGAGGTCGATGCCGCGCTGGCGCTGCGGCTGAAGCCTTCGAGCAGACGAAGGATCTCGCGCCCGGTGGTCTGCCGACCTGCTCGACGCCGTTGCCGCGGCGATCATGGATCTTGGCGATGCGCTTCTCGATCGTGGCGAGCAGGAATCCGCCCTTCCGCGTCCCCGCCTGACCGGCGAGCGCAGCCGCACGTGCAACCAGCTCAAGATGTTCGCCGAGATCGTGCGCGAAGGTTCCTGGGTGGATGCGACCATCGACACCGCACAGCCGGACCGCAAACCGCTGCCGCGCGCCGACATCCGCCGCATGTTCGCCCCCCGCGGCCCCGCGGTGGTCTTCGGCGCGAGTAACTTCCCCTTCGCCTTTGGCGTCTGCGGTGGCGACACCGCCAGCGCCTTTGCCGCCGGCTGCCCGGTCATTACCAAGGGCCATCCCTCGCACCCCGGCGTGAATGAGATGTTCGCGGCCGCGGTGCACTTTGCGATCCAGCAATGCAAACTCCCCGCCGGCTTATTTGCGTTGCTTCAGGGAAAATCGCACGAACTGGGCACGTTGCTTGCCAGGCATCCCGCCACCACCGCCATCGGATTCACCGGCTCGCTGCGTGGCGGGCGGGCGCTCTTCGATGTTGCCTCGCAGCGTCATCGGCCGATTCCCGTCTATGCGGAAATGGGCTCGCTCAATCCGCTGGTTGTTCTGCCCGAAGCCATGGCCGAGAAATCGGATGCGATCGCGCAGGGTCTCACCGGCTCAATCCTGCTGGGCCTGGGCCAGTTCTGCACCAAGCCCGGTCTGATCTTCACGCTTGGAAAGAACTCGGACACCTTCGTCTCCGCGCTGGCCAAGGCGATTTCTGCTTCCGCAGGCGGGGCGATGCTCAATAAGACGCTTCGCGACAGCTTCTGCGCCTGCGCCGGCGAGTTCGCCAGGACGGCCGGCGTCAAAACGCTTGTGAACGGAGCCCCATCCGATCACGCGACGATGGCGCCGCAGCCTGTGGGAAACCACCGCCGACAACTGGATCAAACAGCCCGCGCTGCACGAAGAAGCCTTCGGCCCCGGCGCGATGGTAATCCGCTGCAGGGATGAGGCCGAACTGCTCAAATGTCTTTCTCAGGTCGAAGGCAGCCTGACCGGCACGATCCACGCCGGGGCGGCGGACGATCAGCAACTCGCTGCCCGCATCCTCCGCGGGCTCGAGTCGCTCGCCGGCCGGGTCATTCTCAACGGCTATCCCACCGGCGTGGAAGTCGGGCATGCGATCGTTCATGGCGGACCTTATCCTGCCACGACCGATCCCGGCTGGACGAGCGTCGGCGCCGCCTCGATCCGCCGCTGGGTCCGCATGGTCGCGTTCCAGGATATTCCCGATGCGCTGCTCCCGCCGGCGCTCAAGAACGCCAACCCCCTCAAGATCGACCGCACGATCAATGGCGTTCGCAGCCGCGATCCGGTATGAAACGAGCCACGTAAGGGTGTGAGGATCCGGTTGTGGCACGGGCGTTCTGTCCGGGCACCTCTCGATTACATGGGCTGCGTGCCCGCGCAACACGGTCGCTATCAGAAGGACTTGCCGCGTGGTTCAACACATCGCACTTAAGCCGATCGACCTGGCGATCTTCATCATTTATATGTTTCTCGCCGTCGGGCTGGGCTTTTTGGTCTCCTTCGGCAAGAAGAAAACCACCCGCGGCTACTTCCTCGGCGGCAAGTCCCTCCCGTGGTTCGTCATCGCCTGCTCCATGCTCGCCTCGGACATTTCCTCCGAGCACTTCATCGCCAACTCCGGCATCGGCTACCGCTACGGCATTGTCGGCGCCATGGGCGGCTGGCAGGCGTGGATCAGCTACACCATCTTCATCTGGATTTTCATCCCCTACTACCTCCGCACCAACCTCTACACCATCCCGGAATTTCTCAAGCGCCGCTACTCCCCCTTCTGCCGCTACATCTTCTCCGCGTCGCTGGTCATCGGATACATCTTCGCGATCATCGCCGGAACGCTTTACGCTGGCGGGATCACCTTCGATGCGCACGATCGGTCCATTCCTCGGCCGCGAGTTTTCCGATCCCCACACGCAGATCGTCACCGGCATCATCTTCTTCGGCGCACTGACCGGAACCTACACCATCTACGGCGGACTGCGCTCCGCCGCCTGGACCGATTTCATGCAGATCATCGTCCTGGGCGTTGGCGGCGTGCTCGTGCCGGTCCTGGGCCTGGTCGCCATTCACAAACTCGGCGGCTTCGGGCATTTCTTCCGTCAGAACCCCAGCCATTTTCAGATCTTCCTCCCCGTCGATCACCCGCGCTTTCCTGTGACCGGCGTCATGACCGGCTTTCTCACCGTCGGCATCTGGTACACCTGCACTTCGCAGCACATCGTGCAGCGCGTGCTGGCGGCCAAGGATGAGTGGAATGCCCGCATGGGCGTGGTCGGCGCCGGGCTCCTTCACACCATCACGCCGTTCTTCTTCGTCGTTCCGGGCATTCTCGCATTCAAGCTGCTGCCCAACCTCCACAACCCCGACACCGCCTACCTGACGCTCGTCGAGAAACTGCTCGGCCCGGGTTTGCGCGGGCTCATCCTCGCCGCGATGGCCGCGGCCCTCATGAGCAATCTCTCCGCCGTCCTCAACTCCGCTTCGACGCTGGTCACCATTGACTTCTACAAGCGGCTGATTCACCCCGAATCCACCGAACGCCAGGAAGTGCGCTTCGGGCAGATCTCCGGCGCAATTATCCTGCGGCCGGGGCGGCGATCGCGTGGTATTTCAGCCTGACGCCGGATGTGCCGCTGTTCCTGAAGGTGCAGAACGTCTTCTACTTCATCGCGCCGCCGTTCTCCGTGGTCTTTCTGGCCGGTCTGCTCTGGCGCCGCGCGAATACGCCCGTGCGCTGGCGACGATCATCTTTGGTTTCGCAGTCACCCCCATCCTTGGCAGCTATATGCCGGGCGTTTACCTGCACCGGGCGCTCATCGCGTGGTTCATCTGCGCCTTCATCATGATCGTTTCCTCGCTTCTCCTGAAGAACCTCCCGCAGTGGCTGGCCAGCCTTGCCGGCGCCTCCACGATTCTTGAGCCCCAGCCGCAGTTCGCGCAGGCCGCTGGATCCGGCGAAGCGCCCGGCGTTCTCTCCTACGCGCCGCGGAACCCAAGTCCGCGCGCTCTCGTTGCTCGTCGCCGCCACCACCACGCCACCGCGAGAGAAAATCAACACCATCATCTGGACCCCCAAGTACGCCCGGCTTCCTGAAGACGAACGCCGCCGCTACCACGGCATCAAGGATTGGCGCATCTGGTGGGCTCTCTTCGTCGGCATCATCATTTGCATCTTCGCCTTCTTCCTCTGGAACCGGATTCAGCACCCTGTGGAGATGTGGAACTGGTCCGGCGTGTTCAAGTAGACTAATCGCTCATGCTCCTCGAGAACCTCACCACTGCCGAAGTCAAACAACTTGACGTCGGCTCGATGATCGTCGTCCTGCCGACCGGTTCTTTCGAACAGCACGGCCCGCATCTTCCCTTCACCGTCGATCGTGACCTCGTCACCGCCATCGCCCATGGTGCCGAAAAAAAGCACACGGATATGATCCTCCTCCTCCCGACATTGCCGGTCGGCATGTCCACCCACCACAATGCTTTCGTCGGCACGCTCGACATTCCCCAGCCGGTTTACATGTCGGTCATCCGCGAGCTCGCCCTCGACACCGTCCGCATGGGCACAAAAAAGCTATTCATCCTCAACGGCCACGGCGGCAACGACATTCCCATCCGCGCCGCCATGCGCGAAATCAAATCCGCCGCCCCGGATCTCCGCTGCGTCTTTGCCAGCTACTGGACGATGGCCGCTCAGGCTTTCAAGGAAATCCGCGAGTCCGAGCTCGGTGGCATGGGCCACGCCTGCGAGATGGAAACCAGCATGATGCTCCATCTGCACCCCGAGAAGGTGAAGATGCAGCTCGCCCGACGCGACGGCCCGACCCATCAGGACAAGTACCGCAAGGCCGACATGCTCCTTCCCCGCCCGGTCTACTTCGTCAACGAGTTCGACGAGATCAGCGCCCTCGGAACCGTCGGTCACCCGGATCTCGCGACCGCCCAGAAGGGGAAGAAGTTCTACGATGCCGCCGTCGCCGCGGTCACGGAGTTCATCGAGCATTTCCTGACCTGGTAGGGGCGGGTCTCAGACCCGCCCTCGTTTGACCGACCGGCGGGCGGGTCTCAAGACCCGCCCCTACAGAGATCAGGCATACGTCAACAGCCAAGAGCACCATGAAAATCACCCGAATCGAAACCATCCCCATTCGCGTTCCCCTCACACCCGCCCTCGTCATTCGCTCCGGCCGTGGCGGTCATCACACCGTCTCCCCATTCCTGCTCGTCAAGATCCACACCGACGACGGCGCCGTCGGCCTTGGCGAAGCAAGCTGCACGGCCCGCTGGTCCGGCGAAGACCAGTTCACCGCCGCACATTTCATCAACGAGTATTTCGCGCCGCTCCTGATCGACGAAGACCCCACCCAGGTCGAAGCGCTGACCGGCAAAATCGAATTCCCCGTCTCGGGCAATTACTTCACCAAGTCCGCCGTCGAAATGGCCCTCTGGGACCTCGCCGGCAAGGCAGCCAACAAGCCCGTCTACGAATTACTCGGCGGTGCTGTCCGCGACTACGTTACCACCAAGTGGTCCGTCTCCGGCCAGCCCCCCGACAAAGCCGCCGAGATCGCCCGCTGGGCCGTTGGCAAGGGCTTCAAGAAGATGAAGGTCAAGGTCGGCATCGATCCAGAATCGGATGTCGCTCGCGTCCGCGCCGTGCGCGAAGTGGTGGGGGGGTCGATGAAGCTCGGCGTCGATGCCAACTGCGGCTGGCCCACGCCCGAAATCGCCATCTCCACCATCCTGCGCCTTCGCGAATCCGACATTTATTTTGCCGAGCAACCGATTCCCCCCGGCGATCCCGACGCCATGGCTTTAGTCCGCCGCGCCGTCAAGCTCCCGATCCTTGTGGACGAATCGGTATACACGCTGACCGATGCCCGCGTGCTGTATCGCCACCAGGCCTGCGACGTCTTCTCCATCTACGTCGGAAAATCCGGCGGCATCCTCCCCGCCCGCCGCATCGCCGACTTCGCCGGGTCCGTCGGCCTCAAATGCACCGTCGGCTCCAATCTCGAACTCGGTGTCGGTTCCGCCGCCATGACCCACCTCGCCCTCTCCTCCACAGCCATCGACCCCGATAACTACCCCTGCGACATCATCGGCCCGTTCTTTTACGATGACGACATCGTCAAAGAACCCCTGCCGATCGTCCCCGGCTCCGCCAGATCCAATGGCAAACCCGGCCTCGGCGTCGAGCTGGATGACCAGAAGGTCGAGCGCTACCGCGTCAGCTAGCTCCATCGCCTGGCGCCGGCATCACCAGCTTGAGAAACTGTTTCACCGCCGGGCTGTCACTCCGCCCCCGCGGCCGCAGCAGGTGCAGCGGCCTGCGGATCGACAGATCCGACACCCGCACCAGCCCCAGGGTCCCCGATCGAATCTCGTTCGCCACCGTCAACCCCGACACGATCGCCACACCGATGCCGGACGCCACCGCGCGCTTCACGGCCTCTGTGCTTCCCAGCGACATCACCACTTCCACGCTCAGCCCCGCATCGGCAAGCGCCCGCTCGATCACCGCGCGCGTCCCCGAGCCGCGCTCGCGCATCACGAACGGCTCAGCGCATAACCGCTTTGCCGCCACCGGCCCTTGAAGCAGCCGATGTCCCGGCGGAGCAATCGCCACCAGGTCGTCCTCCCGAAACACCACCGAATCAAACTCGCGCGCCTCGACGAATCCCTCCGTCAATCCCACATCCACCAGTCCCTCCGCCAGCTTCTCCTGCACGTTCTGCGTGTTACCGATCTCCAGCTCCAGTTCGATCCGCGGGTGCCGCCGCCGAAATTCCCCCAGCACATCCGGCAACAGATAGACCCCGATCGTCGTGCTCGCCCCGATCGCCAGCCGCCCGCGCCGTAATCCGCGCAGCTCCGCGATCGCGCGCTCCGCCTCTTCCTCGATCGCGCCAATTCGCCGTGCATGCCCTGCGAGGACTTCTCCCGCTCGCGTCAGCCGAATCCCCCGCCCCAGCCGATCGAACAGGCGCACGCCCAGGCTCGTTTCCAACTCCCCAACCTGCTGCGACACCGCCGGCTGGCTGATGCCCAGCACTTCAGCCCCGCCACTGAAGCTTCCCGACTCCGCCACAGCCCGGAAGATCGCCACGTGGTTCCGATTCATGTCATAACAATATTGAATAGTGAGTATAAATACTATGTCTTTGATTGATATGAGGACTCGATCTACCTTTGTCACGTCTTTATCCCAGGATGGTTTATGAGTATTGCTGCAGGGGGAGCGTGGACGGGCCAAAACGCCGCCAAAGCCGAGCACGAAGGCCGCTCGACTTGGCTCAGAAGGGGAATCTATCTCTTGGCCGCCCTGGCCTGCCTGACCCCCTGGGCTACACCGCCCCTGGCCCTCACCGCCGGCATGGTCCTGGCCCTTCTGATCGACAACCCCTGGCCCGCCATTGCCAAGCGCTTCTCCAAGCTCCTGCTCCAGGCGTCCGTCGTCATGCTCGGCTTCGGCATGAACATGTGGGTGATCCTCCACGCCGGCGAGCGCGGCGCCCTCTTCGCCGCCGCCACGATCTTCACCACCCTCACGCTCGGCTACATCGTCGGACGCCTGCTCAACCTCAATCGCAAGACCGGCGCCCTGATTTCCGCCGGCACCGCGATCTGCGGCGGCTCCGCCATCGCCGCCGTCAGCACCGTTCTAGAATCCGATGAAGGCGAAATCACCGTCGCCATGGGCACGGTCTTTCTGCTCAACGCCGCCGCCCTCTACCTCTTTCCCCCCATCGGCCACGCCCTCGGCCTCTCCCAGCAGCAATTCGGCACCTGGGCCGGCGTGGCCATCCACGACATCTCATCCGTGGTCGGTGCCGCCAGGACCTACGGCCTGACCTCCCTCCAGATCGCCACCGCCGTCAAGCTCTCCCGCGCCCTCTGGATCGTCCCCATCGTGCTCGGCATGGCCTGGTTCTTCCGCGCAGGCCCCCACGCTTCCGCCGAGCACACCGGTAAGAAAAAGAAGCTTCAAATCCCCTGGTTCATCGGCCTGTTCCTGCTGGCATCCGTCCTTCGCGGCTTCTGCAAGCCCATCGCCGACATGTCGGGCGTCCTCACGCACATCGCCACGATCGGCTTCACCCTCACGCTCTTCCTGATCGGCGCCGGCCTCTCACGCAAGACACTCAAAGCCGTCGGCTGGAAAGCGCTGGCGCTGGGCCTCACGCTCTGGTTCTTCATCAGCGTGGTCTCGCTGCTGGTCATCCGCCACGTCGCCGCGTGAGAATCGCGGCGATCGCCGCGACTACGCTTCCACCCGCTCGATCCGCAGCACCGGCGGCTTATCCAGCCGCGACTTCCGGCAGACGTCCTTCAGATCGTTCCACTCGTACTTCCAGTCCCCCGGAATCCGCGCAAACAGCGAGCAGTGCGTCGGCACGCCCTCAGCCCCCTTGAGCCACACGCCGCGGTTGTACACCAGCACGATCTCCGAGATCGGCACCTCCCCATACGCCACGTTGTCCATATTGTCATAGAAGAACAACAGCTCCCCCGGCAGCGGCAACTGGCACAAATTCTCCGGCGGCATCGGCTTGGGATTCTCCAGCAGCATGAAGACTTCCCGCCCCGAATACAGCCCGTGAAACGTCTGCTTCTCCAGCGGCAACAGATCCCAGATATGCTGGCAGATCGTCGGCGCCTCATCATCCAGCATCTCCGCCACCACGCTCACGGGCGTGTTCAGGTACGTCAACCGAATGTGCCGCCGCTTCTTGCTCATGAGTCAATCCTGTAACAAAAAACAGATCTCCCGCCGCCACCGCGGCCGCGGACGAGCATTCTACAGACCGCAGACTGCCCGCAAAGGGCAATTCAACACGGAAGATGACGCCGTGCGCCGCCGCCGGCGGGTCAGCGGGCCCCGCCCGCCCAGTCCCGGCAGGGCGAGCGAGAAGGGCTCGGGAACCGCCGTATACGTCACCGAAAATGGCGTGCCGGCCTGATCGGTGTTGCCGGTGAAGTCCTCTTCGTTGCCACTGAGGCTGGTCTGTGCCGAACGCACGGTGGCGGTCAGCACAAGCACGCCCGAGCCGGGGCACGGACGACGGCGACGCCCGGCCCGACGTTCAGCACGGGAAGCAATTCAAGCGACAGGCGTCACGGCGAGACAGTCCCTCCAGGGCCCGAACGGCATAGGCTGCCGGCTGCCAGTGCGAAATGCCAGAAGGAGAGTGCCCTGGCCGCTTTGCCCGGCAGGAAAATCCTGGAAATGGGGGGCCCTGCAAAGTCAATATGGCTCAGCCGCAGAGCGATCGGCAAGCGCCCGATTTGTCAGTGAGCCATGGCTACTTTCCACCGGCTCCTGACCACCGGCTGCGGGAATGGCCGGCGCCCCTCTCATCCCAGCAACACGCCCCCGAAGCCGGTCGCAAAACCTCCTAACAGAGGACATTTCGCTCCCATGTTGGGCCCGAATCAACTCCCGGCCCACACCGTACTCTCACCGTTGTAGTACCGTTGCCTCCCCACACGGCCGCCAACCCGGTTTTTGCCCCTTCTGACGACCTGGTGATCCGAACATGACAATTTGTCGCACCGGCAAGGCGGCCTTTGAGAACCACCGCCGCAACGCCCCTCTTCTCCAGAACCCCCTGCGCCAATCGTCCCGATTCGAGCCTGACCCATGCCGCGCCCTCACGCCGCCCTGCAGCCGCTACCGGTGACTCTGCGCGTTTGGTGCCTTCCCAACCCTTTCCGCCAGCCGCCGGATCGAACCCTCGATCCGATCCTCCAGATCCTCCGTCCAGAACGCCGGCAGCGCGCTCCAGAGATTCGCCCTCCCACCCTCATAGCCGCCCTCGCGCATGACCCGCCGCGTCGGCAAATACCCGCACAGGTCATTGCAATACCCCGCCACCCACACCAGCGGCCCGGCGAACGCCTGCCGGAAACGCACCGCCCACTCGGCCACCGGCTCGCCCCCCATCAGAATCATCAGCACCTCATCCCCCAGCCGCACGACCTGCATCGGCGCACGTATAGACCGTTCGAGCGTCTCCCCGCGATCCAGCCGTTCTTTGAGGTACTGCGCCTTGGCCCGTCGCGGCGCCTCGTCGCTCCTAAGCTGCTCCTCAACCATTTGCGGCGAAATCTCCTCCATCGCCAGCTCGAGATCTTCCGCCGCCGCCGAGAGCATCGGCTTCACTTCCACACCGCCCCGCGCGATCGATTCACTTACCGCCGCCGCCAGCGCCCGCCCATGCACTTCAACCAGCTCCACCTTTCCCAGCGGCTCCGGATTTTGGTCGGCCGCGCACCCCGTCACGAACATCGCCACCGCCCCGGCGAATTCCATCTCCAGCAGCGCACGAGCCGCCCCCGACAGATCCGAGCAATACCGCCCATCCTCCGGCGGCATCGTCAGATTATGGCACGCGTACCCGAACACGATCGCCTTCCTGCTTCCATCATCCCGCCGAATCTCCAGCACCGGCACATCGTGGTCCTGCATCCCGCCCGCCGCCCGACGATTCAGCGCAAACACCGCGCTCGATCGATGCGCCCAGAGCGTCACCGGCTCCAGCTTCGCCCCCGCTTCGTCGATTGTCCTGGCAATTGTCTCCGCGATCCGCTCCGCCGTCTCGGCGATCTTCGACGCGTACGGCTCGGCCATGTGGAAAAACCGCGCCTTGTCCGGCCTGATCTCCGGCCCGCAGTGCGTGTGCGAAGCCGCCAGCACAAAATGCTCCCGCGGCACGCCCGCCAGCTTTACCTGCTCGATTACGCGCTCTCGCATCGCCTTGGGAATCCCGATCAGATCGGCACTCACCAGCACCAGCTTCTGCCCCCGCGAATCCTCGAGCACCAGCGCCGTGGCAAACAGATCGGAGAACGTCCCCTGTGCCGGCGCTGTGCGCTTGGCCCATCCCGCCAGCCAGAGCGACTCATCCGGCGTGATCTTCACCCGCGCAACCCCAGCCCGCCAACCAGCGCCCGGCTCATGTTTCATGTCTTCATGCTTCACGGCCCGCTCACATGCACGTCCACCCGCCATCCACCGCCAGCACAGCCCCCGTCACGTAGCTCGACTCATCCGCCGCCAGGAAGATCGCCGCACCCGCGCATTCCTCCGGCTCGCCGATGCGCCCCAGGAACGTCTTATTGATCTGCCGCGTGTGCAGTTCGCTCCCCGGCTGGGGCGAATACCGCACCCGGATCGCCCCCGGACAGAGCGCATTGCAGCGGATGTTGTGCGGCCCGTAATCGTACGCCACGTTCCGCGTCAGCCCGATCATCGCATGCTTCATCGATGTATACGCCGGCGAATTCCGCGCTGCCACCATCCCCTGCACGGAGGAGACGTTGATGATCGACCCCGACTTCTGCTTGAGCATGTACGGCATCACGTGCTCGATAAACCGCGCCTGCCCGCGCAGGTTGATTTGATAGCAGCGGTCCCACTCCTGGTCATCCGCCTCTTCGATATTGTGCCAGTCGGTGAGGAACGCCGCATTGTTCACCAGCACGTCGATCCGCCCGTTCTGCTTTGCCGCCAGCTCCACCGCCGCCTTGATCTGATCGGGCACGCCGATGTCGGTGAAGAGATACTCGCACCTGCCGCCCGCCTCCCGAATCGCCTTGACATTCGCCACTCCGGCCTCGCGATCCCGCGCTGCCAGCAGCACCCATGCTCCCTCACGCGCATAGGCCTCGGCGATCGCCTTGCCGATCCCGTGGGTCGCCCCCGTCACGATGGTAATCTTGTCTTTCAATCGCATGGCACATCACTTCGTCGCAGGTCTTCTTCGGTTCACCAGTTCCATCCCCCGCACATCCAGCTTCACGCGCGTCACCGTCGTCCGCCCCAGGTTGGCAACGTACATCCACGGGCCATCGAACGCCATGTTCGTCGGGCGCGACAGCACGATGGCCCAGGGATCGTGGGCAAACCACCTCATCGTCCCGTCCGGCGTCACCTGATGAATATCATCCGAAGCATAGCAGGACACGTACAAATTCCCCGCGTCATCCAGTGCCAATCCATCCGGCAGCCAGCCCGTTTCGGTCGCGTAGGCAGACTGCCCCACGACCTTCCCGCCGGCGAGTTCAAACCGCAGCACCCGGTTCTGATCGCTCTCCACCATCCACAGCCACTTCTCGTCGCGGCTCAGCGCCAGCCCGTTGGCATATCCCACCGGCCCGGCGATCACCTCGCCGTTCCCGCTCACATCGAAGCGCATCAGGTAGCCGTTCCCCTGGCGAAAGTTCCCCGAATCGCTCAGGTAAAGATTTCCCTCCGAGTCATACACCGCAAAATTTGGCGTCACGATCTTCTGCCCAGCAGCCTGGTCCGCAAAAACCTCATGCTTCCCCGAGCGATCGACCTTCACCAGCCCCAGGCTCGGATTGCAGACGATCAGCTCATCATCGGGCGAAAAGGCGATCCCTCCCGTAAACCCCCCAAACCGGCAGACCTCGTGAACCTTCCGCTGCGAATCGATTCGATAAACCTGCCCCGCCTCGCCCCCGCACCACAGTTCCCCGCCGCGGTCGAACGCCACGCATTCCGGATGGTCAATCCCGGTTGCATAGATCTCGAAGCGCTCGGCGGCAATTTCCGGCTCCATGCCCGCGCATTATGCCCCGGCGCCAACCGCGCACAACCCCGCGATAATCTCCTCGCTCCGCTCTGCCCTTAACGTCGCCGTCTGGTCATCAATACCCCGATGACGCCCATCAGCACCACGCCGCCCGCTGGCTCTGGCACCGTAACGTCCGCCAGCGGCGTGCCGACGCCCAGGCCAAGATTGGCATCGATCGCAGCGTAATCGTCTCCCGTGACCGCATAGTCGTCGTTGGTATCCCCGGCGAGAATGGCGATTCCGGGCGCCAGCCCCACGCTCCCCAGGCTCGCATCGACGGCGCCGTAGTCATCTCCCGTCACCTGCCCATCCAGATTCGTGTCGCCGAAGTACGTGTACCGCCCGACCACCGCATCCGCCGCGATCGTCTCTCCGGAACCGCCCGGCCACTCGGTTGCGCCGGCCAGGGCATTGTCGAACAGCAACAGGATCGTGTTTCCCCCGGCATTCTGGCTCGTCGTCGAGATAATCCCCGTCCGCGTCGAATCCGGCGCGGATGCATAACCCGCAAAGACCAGCGCCTGGATTGCCGAAAAGTCTCCGCCGTTGACGACCAGGTCGTTGTCGTTCAGGTCGAGCGTTCCACCCGAATTGATGCCAAGTCCATCGCTGCATAGCGTATGCGCGCTCCCGGCCGGCTGGGACGACCGCTGCAACATCGTCGCCCGCGCTCCGCTCGCCACGCTCAGGCTTGCCAGATGCTGCGGCACGTTCAGCTTCGCCTGGCCCGCATCGACGTTCAGCACCGCGCCCGCCAGATCCGCATTCGCCGCCAGCACGCCACCGTTGACGCGGAAGCCCGAGCCCGCCGAGCAGGTGACCGGGCCGTTGATTTCCATCGTTCCGCTGCCGGCCGCGGTGAGAATCGACCCGTTGAGCAGGTGAAGTGATCCGGTAAAGCGAACGAGCGCGCCGGATGCAACGGTCGCCGTGGTGTTGTCGTTGATGCTCGCCGGCAGGTCGATCTGGTGGGTTCCCTGGTTGACGTTGATCGCGGCCGACCCGCTGGCGACGTCGATGTTGAGCTGGCCCGAGCCGGCCAGGGTATACCCATAGGGGCTGTCGAAGGTGATCTGGCCGACCGTGACGGACGTGTCGGCGCTGACGGTGGCCGGGGCGGCGATGACATTCAGGAATTTCGCGTGCGCGCCTGTGCCGTTGGGAATCGCCTCCGCCCAGTTCCACGCCGTATTCCAGTCGCCCGAGCCGGCGATCGCCCATCCCATCGGGAGCATCAGGTGGAGGTACTCGGCGGCCTGGATGTTGCCGTCGTTGTCGAGTGAGCCGGGGAGCTGGTCCGCGGGCAGGAGCGCCGTTCCGTCGGCGGTGGGATAAACGCCGACCGCGAGGTAGAGATCCGAGGGGATCGAGCCGAACTCGCCGGCCAGATCGATCGTTCCTTCCAGCACACCGCCGTTATGATCCGTGGCGTTTTCCACCGCCCCCTGGGCATCGAACCATCCCGACCAGCCGTTGTCGTTCTCGTCCGCCAGATACGCATCCCACTGCGCGATCTGCCCGCTCTTGGCCCAGTTGGCCGGCGCCATCGCGCCGGGTGTGTGGGCGACATAAATGAAACGATCGTTCCCGTCGCCCGCGGCGTCGGTGGCGACATACAACTTGCCCGCGTGCATCGAATAGTAGAGGTGCTTGCCGTTGCCGGTGGCGATCTCCCTGGCATCGGCATCGAGCGCGCCGTCCAAGGTGAACTGCCCGCCGCCCGGCGAGGTGGTGGAGCCCCCGACCCACACATGTTGGATGTCGGTCCTGGTGATGTTCCCCCTGGAATCCGTCGCCTCGACGTAATAGTCGATCAGCTTGTTGCTCTGGCCCGCGATCATCGCCGAGAACTCCTGCGCCCGGTACGTGGGAGCGAGGATGTTCCCCGGCTGCGTCGGCATGTTCATGCCGGTCATGGAAAGGCTCTGCCAGGGCCCGACTTCGCTCCCGCCCGCGTAGGTTTCATTCTGCGTCGAGGAAAGCGGGTTGGTCCCGTCGATATCGAGCCGCCACTTGAGCGTCACGCTCGACAATCCGCTCACGTCATAGGCGAACGTCCACACCGTAAAGTCGCTCGGCTCCGGCGTGGATCCGAACTCGTAAGCCCCCGGGTTATACGAATCGCGCTGCGGCACAAACACGGTAGGGGGGGTATGGTCCACCCCCGGATGCTGCGCGATCACCTGGTCCGCCTGCTGCACCGCCAGGTTGCTGCCGCGCGTGACGTTGCTGTCCCACACTTCCGTCCCGTCCCAGTACCAGTAGTCGGAGGCCTCCGCCTGCGACAGATCGTGCCAGGCTTTCTCCGAGAGGGTTCCGGTGTTGCTGATCACGTGGCTGACGTTCGCCGGGCCGGTCGAGGTCCTCCGCCATGAACACGCGATTCTTCGCGGCCGTCAGCACCGCCCAGGAATTGCGGTCCGGGCTCCACCCCGTGGAGTCCGGGTCGCCCAGCCATTTCCTGAATTCCGGATCGCCGTTGTCGGCGCCGGCCCAGGAGCCGTTCTCGACGTGAATCACGTCGTTCGCCGCCACGGGATATTTCTCGAGGTAGTCCTGGACCGTCGTGACGTTGTAGTCCGGGTTCCCCGTCGCCCAGTCCACCATGTTCTGGAAGTTGGCGTGGTAATAGGAATCGCTTCCCCCGCCGTAGTTGTCGCCGTCGTGGTGCAGCACGACGAGCATCGGGTGATTCGGATCGGTGTTGTACTGCTTGTACTGATCCATCACCTGCTCATAGAGCAGCGCCCCGAATCCGCCCCGGCCGTCTTCGTTGCCCTCGTAGCGCGCGCCGGGCACCGCGACGATCTTGCTGACGCTGCCCGTGTTCGGATCGACGTATTGGACATTGTGCGGCTGATACGAAAACGGTGCGCTCACCTTGCTCGGTGCCCAGACGTTGTTGAGCTGGACCCACGCGCCGCCGCCGGCCGCCGGGTCCGGGTTGATCTGGTCCGCCTTGTTCGGCGCGAACAGATCCCGAGGCATTCGTCTGCGGATAGTTCTGCGTCGCCCGGTCGAAGTGGATGTTGTCCACCAGCGACCACTGAAATCCCTCGGATTGGAGAACAGGAATCATCCGCTCCGAGAACGCCGTCTCCGCGGGAAAGAAGCCCGTCGAATAAGCGATGCTGGAGCCGAAGGTCTGCTGGGTAATGACCTTCTGCATCTCGATCTGCATCTTCATGTCCCGCACATCCAGCAGCGGCAGCAGCGCGTGGTTATAGTTGAAGCCGACGAGATCGAGCCGCGGGTTTCCCTGCTGGGTATTCCACGTTCGCGCGGTGGAGTAGGAGGAATTCCAGTTGTTCCACATCCCCCCGTTCACCCCCGCCGCCTGCATGTTGTTGAGGTTTTCGATCAGCGATCCGGAAAACGAGACCGATGCCCCCAGGTCCGGCAGCCCCAGCCCGCTGGCAATCGCATCCTTCGGCCAGCTCGTGTACGGCCCGAACCGCTGATTCAGCACGTCATAAACGCTGTACGAAAAATGCCCCGCCCCCTCCGTCTGGTTGATCGTTTCTCCCGGGTAATAAATCGGCTGGTGCATGTGCCAGAGAAACCCCACCTGCATCTGCTGGCCGCGTGCAATGGATGCGAGGACCGCACAGACCGCGCCCCCGAGCAGCGCGCGTGACTTCATGGCTCACTCCCGCCGTTGCTGAAACGGTTAACCTGCCGGAAACAGCATATCCCCGCCCACCCCCGCAGGCAATGTATTTTAAGAAAGAATCTTGCTGGCCGAGCGGTTCATCGTGCGCTGCCCGCCCGCCTTCGCCGCCTCACCCAGCGCCGGCGAACATCATCACCATCATTCCGCCCGCGGGCTCCGGAAGCGCATTCACCGCCAACGGATGCCCCACGCCCAGCCCCAGGTTCGCGTCCACCGCGCTGTAATCGTCTCCGGTGATCTGGTTGTCGAAGTTCGTGTCGCCATAGAGAATCGCCACGCCCGGATCGAGCCCCGTCGTCCCCAGGTTCGCATCAATCGCGCTGTAATCGTCGCCGGTCACCTGCCCGTCCAGGTTGGTGTCGCCGAAGTAGGTGTACCGGCCGATGATCGCGTTGGCGCCCACCGAATGCCCAGAGCCCGGCGGCCAGTCCGTCACGCCCACCTGCGCATTGTCAAACAGCAGGAGGATCGTGTTTCCCCCCGCATTCTGGCTCGTCGTCGAAATAATGCCGGTCGCGGACGTGCTCGGCGCATTGGAATAACCGTCGAACACCATCTGCCGGATCGTCGAGAAGACGCCGTTGTTCACCACCAGGCCGTTGTCGTTCAGGTCCAGCGCCGAGGATGAATCAACATTCAGCGTGTCCGCGTACAGCGTGCGGTCGCCGCTCGCCGCGACGATCATCCGCCCGCCGCCGGTCAGTTGCACGCTCGAGGTGCTCAGCGTTCCCCCCGATTGCGTGAGCGTCCCCCCGCCGGCGATCTGGATCGCATTGGCGCTAAGCGTCCCCGACGACAGCGAATAGTTTGCGACCACCCCGCTGACGCTGGCGACCGACAGCGTTCCATCGACCTGGTGGCTGCCGCCGCTTTGCGTGAACGTTGCCGGATCCCCCGCGATCACCCCGAGATCCTCATCACCCGATACGTGCAGAGACGCCGCGCCCCCCAGCGAATAGCTGGTCACGATCGACAGGGTTCCGCCGACGCTGTGCGTCCCGCCCGAATGCACGAAGTCAAAAACGCCCGAATCTCCCGTCACCGACAGCACGCTGCTTCCCGTCAGCGTATAGGTTGCCGCGATAAGCGACTGCCCGATCGTATGCGTGCCCCCGGTCTGATCGAACGCGCCCGTGTCCCCGATGTTTTCATCCGTATTGACCATCAGCGTTCCCGACTGCAGCTCGTAGCCCGCCGGCGAAGCCCCCGCGCCCACGTACAGGTTGTCGATCGTGTGCGTCCCGCCCAACTGCGTGAACGTGCCGTTGTAGAGATACTCTTCATGAGCGACCGCCAGCGTCGAGCTGCCCGAGAGCGTGTAGAACCCGATCCCGTTGGAATCGTCGCCGAGGTCAAGCTGCTGCGTATTGTTGGTCCCCGTCGATTGCAGATGAACGCCCACGCCCGCGGTATTGGTGCCCAGCGATTCGGTGGCGCTGGTCAGGTCAAACGCAGCCGCCTGGACGAGCGTGTGCGTCCCCGATCCGCCGTTGCCGATGGTCAGGCCCCCAATCGTGCTGGTGGTGTTCAGCGTGACGGTGCGGTCGGTCGCATCCGATGCGGTGATAAAGACATTGTCCGTGCTGGCGGGAACGCCGTTGGGAATCCAGTTGCCCGCCACATTCCAGTCACCCGCCGAGACCGTGCTGTTCCAGGTCTCGTCCCCGCGCGCGCCCCCGGCGCCACGGCCGCAACCGCAACAGCCAGCACCATCCACCGCTTGCGCCTGCGACGCGCCATCAGTCGCCTCCATTCCGGCAATTTGCAGCAAAATGATAGCGACTGAGCGCGCAACCGCCACAGCGATTGCCCGCGCACGGGAAATCAATTCAAGCGTTCGCTCATTGGGCGATTCGCATCAGCGTCGCCGCTTCGATCGACTCCTCGAGCGCCGCCGCACAAGAAATGCAATCCCAGTCCCTCCCCAAAGCGCCGCGGTGACCGGTTCCGGCACCGAGATAGCGCTGCTCGCCGCCAGCGGATTTGCCACCCCCAGTCCCAGGTTCACGTCCACCGCGGCATAGTCGTCCCCGGTGATCTGTCCGTCGAAGTTCGTATCTCCCACCAATACCTCGATTCCCGGCGCAATCCCCGTCGTCCCCAGGTTCGCATCGATCGCGCCGTAATCATCCCCCGTCACCTGCCCGTCCAGATTCGTGTCGCCGAAGTACGTGTACTTTCCGACGACCGCATTTGCCCCGATCGACTGGCCCGACCCCGCCGGCCACTCCGTCGCGCCGACCAAGGCATTATCAAAGAGCATCAGCATCGCATTGCCACCCCCGGCCTGGTCGAAGAAACAATCCCACCGGCGGCGGTGTCGATGTGATCGCGATAGCCGGTGAAGACGAGGTTCTCGATATCGACAAATGGGCTGGGATTGGTGCCGTAGCTCACCACCAGGTCGTTGTCGTTGAGGTCGAGCTTGGACCCCGATGCAGTATCGACCGTCAGCGAATCAACCCGCAGCGCCTTGCCCAGCCCCGCCGCCACGGTCATCCGACCGCCTGAGGAAATCTCCAGCGTCTGCACGTTCAGATCGCCGCCGGAGTAGTTGAACGTGTCGTGGTCGATCAGCGCCGGCACGGTGAGGCTTCCACTGTTTAGATTATACGTGCCGCTGGAGCCGTACGAACCGGCAATGGTCAGGCTGCCGTCGATCGTCTGCGTTCCGCCGCTCTGATCAAACTTACCCGACCCCGCTTCTCCTATGTCCTCGTTGCCGTGTACCTCCAGATTGCCGTTGCCGCTCAAGGCGTAGTTTCCCATTGCACCCGTCTCATAGCCCCCAAGCATAAGATTCAGACCGATAATATGGGTTCCGCCAGTCTGGGCGAACGACCCTGTCCCGCTTGGGCCGACGCTCTCGTTGCGGCCGACGGAGAGCTGACCGCTACCGCTCAATGTGTAGCTTCCCCTGCCGAGCGCATAGCCTACAGTGTCACCCAAAAAGAGGTCTCGACCGATACTGTGCACACCCCCATCCTGCTCGAAAGAGCCGGTACCCAAACCCCCCACCCATTCATCGTCAGTAACATCCAGACGGCCGCCGGTTTCAAGCGAGTAGCTGCCGCTGGAACCGAAATAGCGGGCAACGAAGAGCGTCCCGCCAACCGAGTGGGTCCCGCCTGACTGATCAAATGACCCGGTGCCGGCGTCGCCGACGTACTCGTCGCCGGTGACCTGCAAGACGTTCCGGCGCCGCTTAGGAGGAAGTGCCCACTGGCGCCAGTCGTTGAGCCCAAGACCAGGTTGCCGCCGATGGTGTGCGTTCCGCCCGTTTGGGTGAAAGTTCCTTGTCCCCCATTTCCGACATATTCGTCGGTGGAAACAACCAGGCTGGAGTTGCCGGAAAGGGTGTAGATTCCTGTCGTGCTTACCCCCAGGGAAAGTGTGGACCCGACGCTGTGGGTACCGCCACTCTGGTCGAACACGCCTGCTCCGTAGTAGCCGATGTACTCGTCTTTGCCGGTGTATAGACTTCCAGAGCCGGATAGATCGTACGTCCCCATGCTCTTGCTATCGTAGCCTAGGAAAAGACGTCCGACGTTGTTCGTTCCGCCGCTCTGGTTGTACATTCCATTTGAGCTAAACCCGACAGTCACATCGCCCGGATGATTCGCTTCGGCTCCCCCGGATAGGCCGGGGCGGCCGACGCTGTGGGATCCGCCGCTCTGAGTAAAAACTGCGGTGCCGCCGTTGCCGATGAACTCGTAACCGGCTACGGTGAGGCTCGACGACTCCGAGAGGCTGTACGTGCCGGTAAAGCCACGGCAGCCGAGGGTCAAGGAATAGCCGATGCTGGTCGTTCCGCTGGTCTGATTGAATGCGCCGTCCGCACTATAGCCCACGTACATATCGGTGCTCACGCTCAAGCTCTTGCCGCTCATCCCGGAGGTTATATCGTTGATGTAAACGGTGGATGCGGTCCCGCGCCGGCCGGATAAACCGTTACGCCATCCAGGAGGTTCAGGGTATCTCCTCCCTGGCTGAGGGATCCATAGGCATTCACATGTTCGGACAGATTGGCAGCGCCTACGACATTGACACCTGCTGGAATCGTGATGTCCGCGCCGGCGAAGGCGGTCACGCCGGGATTGTTGTACGCGGCCAACTGTGTCCCCGGATTGAAACCCGCAGGAAAGACCACCAGCGTGTTCGGTGAGCCTGTGATCGAGAGCTGGCCTGTGTTCGTAAGCGTTCCGTGCGCCAGATCGAGGATCCCGCCCGCGCTGGCGCTCAGTGACGTGGGACCGCCAGCGCAGTCCATCGTTCCATCAAGCTGGAGTCCATTGGCGATGCTCAGCGTCCCACCGCTGAATAGATATTGTGATGAATCCTTCACCCGCAGCATGCTCGTGAGGTTCGCTCCGCCAGACTGGGCAAACAGACCCGAAGCGTCAACATACTCACACCCATTCACATTCAGCATTCCGCTGCTCGATAGGCTGTAGGTGGCCGCGGAGGCGTCGCCAACATAAAGGCTTCCGCTTACGCTGTTTGTGCCCCCGCTTTGGTCAAACTGGCTCGCGCTGCCGTACCCAAGTATTTCGTAGCCACTCACGATCAGACTTCCGCTTCCTGAAAGGGTGTAACTTCCACTGGCACCACTGTTGACACCCAGATAGAGGCTCTGCCCGACGGTGTGCGTTCCCCCGCTCTGAACGAACGCGCCCGCACCTGAATAGCCAATATTCTCAGGCCCGGCGACGCTCAGAGTTCCGCTGCCCGAAAGTGTGTAGGTGCCGCTGGAACCGCTGTCGTGACCGAGGAACAGTGTCGAGCTGACGGTGTTGGTTCCTCCACTCTGGTTCACCGCTCCCGTTCCGCCGTAGCCAACGTACTCATATTCGCTCGCGCTCAGGCTCCCGCCGGAAAGATTGTATGTTCCGCTACTGCCGCTTGAACCACCCGCATAGCCCAGGAACAAAGTGCCGGCCAGGGTCTGCGTCCCTCGCTCTGGTCAACGATCCCATTGCCTGAATAGCCGACGAATTCGTTGAGCGCTGCGAGATCTGTGCTGGAGGACGTCTGCGAGAGCGTGATCGTTGCGCCGCCGGTCCCATCCAAATATATCGCCCCCAAGCCCGGCGACGCATAATTCCCGTCAAACGGCACATTCGTGCTCAGCGCCCCCGTCACCCACGCCGTATCCCCATTCGCCGGCACGCTCGCCCCCGTGCTCCGCCGGCGGTGTCGCTCCAACTCGATGTCGTGTTCCAAGTCCGCCCCGTTACCGACATAGTAACGGTTCACCTGAGCCAGCACCGTCACCGGCAATGCCCCCGCCGTCGCAACGGAGATCACCATGATTTTCCGACAACGTCTCCTGCTTGCGCCCGTCCCAAGACCGCCTCCATTCGCCGTGCTTCGCCCAACAGACTTGCAGCCCGATCCACTTTGCCGGGCCATCGGAACACCTATAGCGGTAGCCCGACGCCCAGTCCATACAAAACTGCGGCAGACGCCGCACTTGATGAAATGGGTAACTCTACTGCCGGACAGTGACCACTCTCCGCCGCCGCGCCCCCCACAGCGTCCCCGCCAACCCCAAAGCCCCGAACACCGCCGACGGCTCCGGCACCGAGGTGGCGCTGGCGGCCGCCAGCGGATTTGCCACGCCCAGCCCGAGGTTCGAGTCCACGGCGGCGTAGTCATCTCCCGTCACCTGGTTGTCGAAGTTCGTGTCGCCGGCCAAAACCGCGATGCCCGGATTGAGCCCCGTCCTTCCCAGGTTCGCGTCAATCGCGCCGTAATCATCTCCCGTCACCTGCCCGTCCAGGTTGGTGTCGCCGAAGTACGTGTACTTTCCCACGACCGCATTCGCCCCGATCGACTGGCCCGACCCCGCCGGCCACTCCGTCGCGCCCACCAGCGCATTATCAAAGAGCAGCAGAATCGTGTTTCCTCCGCCAGCCTGGCTGGTTGTCGAGACAATCCCGGTCTTGGCAGTGTTCGGCGCAGCAGAGTACCCGTCGAACACCATCTGTTGAATGGCCGAGAAGACGCCGCTGTTTACCACCAAATCGTTGTCGTTCAGGTCCAGTGTTCCCGTCTCCGCTCCCAGCGGACCGAGATTCAGGTTCGTCATCCGCGCTGGATGGTTGCCTCCGGTGCTGGCCCGGCTCTGAAGTGCCAGCGTCCCCGCATTCACCGCGACGTTCAATGCGGTCAGGCTCCGGATCGCCACCGTGCCCGCGCCATTCTTCGTGAAGTTCCCCGGATCGAACGTCTCCCCAGGTCGAGTTAAACCCGTTGCTGTCGATCGTTCCCCCGCCGGGGCCCAGCGTGATGTTTCGCCCACCGAGGATCGTGCTGCTGGTCTTGAGCGTGCCGCCGTCCAGCACCACGTTGTTTCCGCTTCCGCCACTGCCCAGGTTGAGCAATCCCGCCACCAGCGTCCCGCCGCTCACCGTCGTCAACCCCGCATAGTTGTTGTTCCCGCTCAGCTTCAGCGTTCCCGGGCCCATCTGCGTCACACCACCGCTGCCGCTGATGCCGCCGGAGAACGTGATGCTGTCCGAGCGGTCAAATGCCAGCGTCCCGTTGTCCGTGATGTTCCCCGAGATCGATCCCGCTGTTCCTCCGGCGCCGATTTGCAGCGTGCCGCCGTTGATCGTTGTCGAGCCGGGCGTGTTGGTTCCGGTGAGCGCGACGGTGCCGGAGTACTCCTTGACGAATCCGCCGCTTCCCGTGATCGCGCCGGCGAACGTCCAGTTGTGATCGTTGGAGAAGGTCAGCGTGCCGCTGTTGCTGATCGCGGTGTTTCCCAGTGATCCGTGGTTCGCAGCCCCGCCCCAGCCCACGCGCAGGCTGCTCCCCGGGTTGATCGTCGTCGGGCCGGTATAAGCACTATCGCCGACGAACGTCTCGGTCTTTGCGCCGGAGATCAGCACGCCGCCCGCCCCGGTGATGGTGACGGCATGGGTGGCGTATTGCCCGCTTCCGCCGGTCGAGTGTTTGAATTCCAGCGTTGTTCCGCTGGCCAGCGTCACCGTCGGCACCACCGGCGGCAGACCCGAGTAGTAGATCGGATCATACCCCGGCAGGAATCCCGTCGAGTTGGTGTTGTTGCCCACTGCGCAGCGTCCCGCTGCTGACCGTGAGATCCCCAAGCCAGGCGCTTCGAGCTGCCGCTGCGCGGGTTCGAGTTGTTCAGCACCAGCAACCCGCCACCCTGCTTGGTGAGCATCGCGCCCGCCGCGCTGTTGATCGACCCCGACCACGTGAGGTTCAGATCGGATGTATGTCCCGCCACGCCCGTCCCGCTCTCGTTGGTGTCGATGTACCCGCCGTTGCTCGTGATCGTCAGGCCGCAATTGGCGTTGCTGTTCCAACTCACGGCAAACATCCGCAGCGTTCCGCCGTCCAGCGTCAGGGCATCGGCGACCGGCGACGCCGGCTGCGGGAGCTGGCTGGAATTGACGATCTGATAGACGCTGTTCGCCGGCCCGGAAATCACGATCATCGGAACCGAAACGATGTTCCCGTCCAGAAACGTTCCCGCGCCGGTTTTCGTCAGTGTGCCTGGTCCGGTGACGTTGCCGTTGCCGGTGCTGCCGGTGATCTGAAAACCGTTGGTGTCCAGCGTCCCGCCACTATTCCCGATGACGATCGTGCGGTGCTGGTTCAAATCGTAGTTCCCGCCCCATTGCAGCGTCCCACCGTCCAGCCAGATGTTGTCGGTGGCAGAGCCGGGCTGCGCGCCCAGCACCTGTTCGCTGCTTCCCCCCATTTTGAGCACGCCACCGTTCACGAATGTCCCCCCGCTGTAGCTGTTGTCCGTGTTGCTCAGGATCAGCGTGCCGGTTCCCGTCTTGGTCAGGCTCGATCCCGTGATCGCTCCCAGGATCGTGTTCGTGTAGTTCGTCTCCACAACCCCGCCGCCGCTGCCCAGCAGAAACTGCCGGTTTATGGTCAATGCCAGGCTGTTCTGATTGAAGCGCAGCGTTGCGCCGTTGTTGATCGTGATGTTGATCTCCGGCGACGACGGATTCACGCCCACCGCGTTGCTGATGATTCCCAGCACGCCTTCGTTGATGACCGTCCCGCCGCTGTAGCTGTTGGCGGTCGCCAGGTTCAGCGTCCCGGCGCCGCTTTTGACCAGCCCCGCGCTGCCCGTCAGCTTCGAGGTGATCGTCGCCGAGGCGTCCGGATCGACGGAGATCGACGACCCGGACATCGTCAGCGTCTGCCCCGTAATCGTGTACCCATCGGTTTTGAACGACAGGCTGTTGGCGGACTGCGCCGCCGTGAGGGTGACGGTTCCGGCGGTTCCCCAGAAGATGGCATCGCTGCCGCTGGTCCACGAGGCCTCGGCACTGTTGTGGTACCACTTGGCCGAGCTGTCCCAGTTCCCGCTCCCGCCCAGCCCCGCGCCGGTGCTCGTGCTGTTGCCGGAAGCGCTTCCGTCGGAATCCCAGTAATACGCTCCCGGCGGCGGCGCCGACTGCACCCCCACGAACGGCGACCCGTCATTGAACTTGAACAAATCGCCCGTCCCGCCGTCCAGCGTCAGTTGCAGGCGATACAGCGATCCGCCCAGCGACGACCAGATGGTGTTCCCGCCGTCGCTGTAGCTCGTGTTGATCACTTCCACCTGTCCCGTGTTCCGGCTCAAGCGCTCCAGCGATGTGATCCCCGAAGCGCTGAAGTCAAAGTTCATGGTGATCTGCTGCTTGCAGTCGCCGACCAGGGCGGTGGGATCCTGCAGCGATCCGCCCAGCCCGTTGGTCACCATGAAATACGCCTCGCCGTTCGGGTCTCCGAAGGAACTCAGCAGCGGATTGAAATAGCCGACGTAAACGTCTCCGGCATACCCATGTCCCGGGTTCGACGGGTCCGAGCCGTTCTTGCTGCTTAAGCTGTGCACCGACACCAACGTCATGTACTGCTGGCCCGGCGGCGCATCGCTCGGGCTCCAGACCTTCCAACTCGTAGGAGGCAGATTCGCGTTGCCGGATGAATCCTTCCCCAGCACGATGCTCGTTCCCCCGTTTCCGTTGGCGTAGCTGATCAGGCGGGTCAGCGCCGGCCCCAGATTGCGGCTCTGCCGGGTTGTTTCCTTGAATTGGTTGTAAGCCGGCTGGATGGCCGCGCCGTTGTCGATGCTCGAGCTTCCCGACCCGAACGTGAAGCAATCTGCGAATGTGTATCCCATCGTCCAGGCCGTGAACTGCTGCCAGCGCATCTCCACGTCGCTGGGATCGCGAGTTCCCTCGCTGCTCGAGTGGTAGGTCTGTAAATAAAGCCCGTAAGGACGCGGCGCATTGTTGTCGGCGCCGATATATGACCCCAGCGCCTGCCGCCGAAACTGCTGCGCCTTGCCCAGCCAGTTGTACGGCGACAGTGTCGTGGTGCCGAAGGGATACGCATCGAATGAAATCGCATCGGGATTGGCGTTGGCGATGAACGTCGCATATGCGGCGTCGCTGGTGATGTACGTTGAGTTGATATACAGGAGTTGGTTCGCGAAGTAATTGCCGCTGTGGGCCGCTTGAAACCACGCGGCTGTCTGCGACGACGGGCTTTCAATGTCCGCCTGCTGCTCGTCCCCCACCTGAAGGGCCACCAGGTCTGCGATGTGCGCATTCTCCGTGCTGTTGAGCGCCGTGCTGGGGCTTCCCGTATAATCGGCCCACTTCCCCCACGTCTGTCCCGTTGAAAGACTGCCGGCATTCGCCTGGCCATAGCTCCACATCACCGCGTTCAGATCCGCGCCGGTCAGGTCGCTGTAGTGGAAGCTGGATGAATCCGTATTCAACCCCCAAATCTGCAGCCCATCGGTCAACAGCAGGCTATGGCCCTTATCCAGCGTCGTGATCTGCGCATGACATGCTGAAGCTGCCCCCGCCAGGACCGCGCCCGCCAGGATCAGCGACCGCGCACGATAACCACGACGACCAACTTTCACGCACAAACCTCGTCCGCCCGCGTGCCGCTCCAATCCCGCTCTTGATTCTACACCCTGTTCACCGGCCGGCAGCGGCAAGAGCCCACAAAAACGCAGGTTTTTGCCCATCGGCGCGGATTTAGCGGGATTAGGCGGTTCGGGCATCCGGAAACTCCCCCACCCGGAGGCTTGCTAACCCTCGGGGAACTGCAGATCGCGGACCTGAAGCTCCACGTTGCTGTGCCCGTTGTAGTGGTTCATCGTCGGTTCAAACGCCAGGTCGAATTTCGCACAGGACTGAAGCCGATCGAACAGCGCCCCCGCATTGAACGCGATCGCCCGCATCGTCGCCGTCCCCTGACGCACGTACAGCTGCAAGTGATCCCCCGTTTTGCCCACCCGCCGCGGCGGCGCCGCCAGTTCCGCCCCTTTGATGCAGAAGACCGGCCGGCGATTCCCATGCCCGAATGGCGCCAGCCGCTGCAGCTCGTCCACCATCGCCGCCGTCACCTGCCTCAGCTCCGCCTGTGCATCCAGCCGCAGCTCCGGAATCAGGTGCTCGGCCCCCAGCTGCCCGTTCGCATAGGCGCAGAACGCCTCGCGAAATCTCTCAAAATTCTCAGGCAGCACCTTCAACCCCGCCGCCATCTCGTGCCCCCCGTACGCCTGCAAATGCTCCCCGCACACCTCCAGCGCCTTGGCCAGGTGAAATCCGCTGATCGACCTCCCCGATCCCTGTCCCACGCCGTTCTCATTGAAGCTCACCAGAATCGTCGGCCGGCAGAACCGCTCCACCAGCCGTGACGCCACGATCCCGATCACCCCCGCATGCCACTGATCCGAAGAAAGCACGATTGCCCGGCAATCGTCCTGGTCCATCTTCTGCTCCTGAACCATCTCGATCGCCTGCTCGCAGATCTGCTTTTCCACGCTCTGCCGCTGGCGGTTCTGCTGCTCGAGATACGTCGCAATCTCCATCGCCTTCGCCTCGTCGGCGCTGGTCAGCATCTCCGCCGCCAGCCGTGCGTGTCCCATCCGCCCGCACGCGTTGAGCCGCGGCGCCAGGAGAAACCCGACGTGGTAGCTGTCGAGCTCCTGCCCGCTCAACCCCGCCGACGCGATCAGCGCCTGAATTCCAGTCAGCTTCGACGCCTTGAGTCCCCCCAGCCCGTATCGGGCGAGGATTCGATTCTCCCCGACCAGCGGCACGACGTCCGCGATCGTTCCGAGCGCCGCCAGCGCCGTCGCTTCGATCAGATAGCTTCGGAATTCCTCGCTCACCCGCGCCGCCCTGTTGTACGCCTGCCCGATCGCCCACGCGAGCTTAAAGGCAACCCCCGCCCCGCAAAGGCTCGGGTTCGGATAGGCGCATGCCCGCCCATCATCATCCTGCGTCAAACGCGGATGCACCACGGTGAAGGCCCCGGGCACAACCGCTCTTTGGTTCGCGGCCTCAGTTGCTCCGTGCCCGTCATGCCACTCGTGATGATCCGTGACGATCAGATCCACGCCCCGATCGCGGGCAACCTGCGCCTGCTCGATGGCCGTCACCCCACAATCCACCGTCACGATCAACTGCCCTCCCCGATCGACAATCTCGCTGACCGCGGAACTGTTCAGCCCATACCCTTCATCGATCCGGTGCGGGATATAGAAATCGGCGCTCCCTCCAAGAATTCGGATCGCATGCCAGAGAATTGCGGTGGCGGTGATGCCGTCCACGTCGTAGTCGCCGTAGATGACGATCTGCTCTCGCCGTCGAATGGCATCGGCAATGCGATTTCCCGCCTTGGAAATATTCGGCAACAGCGCCGGCTCGTGCAGCGCCTTGAGCGAAGGGCGCAAAAACTGCATGCAGTCATCCCGGTCGATAATCCCCCGGTTGATCAGAACTTCCGCAATGACCGGCGAGGTCTTCAGGCGCGACGCCAACTCGGCGGCGGCAGCGTGCGGTGGGGCGATGGTCCAGCGCTTCTTGCCCTGCATCCGTGCTCCAAATTTCATCCGTGAAGCTGGTCTCATCCGTGAACGGGTCGATTCTAATCCTCCCGCCGGAACCACTCAACCGACACCCAACCCCTGCGCCACATCAACCTGCAAATCCCGAATTCCCCCGTCGCCACAGGCATAATAACTTGAACCCATCTCATCAGCGGCGATAATCGCGGCGCTGAAGGGTTCCAAAGAGGGGCCGATTTCGCTCGGAAGACGCCAACATAAAGAGGTGTGATGTTGCTGAAGTACTGGGGTAAGCGTCACAAACATTCCAATCGTCGAGCCAAATCTCCCTCGCCCCAGGCGCAGGATCGAGAACCTCGAAGGACGCGTGCTGCTGTCGCTGACGGCCACCGGAATCGATCCGGCGAACATGGGCAAAGGCGAGTGGATCGAATCGCTCTACGGCGTCGAATACAACTTCGGCGTCTCCAGTGTCTCGCAGTTGGCTGCTACCCTCAAGGCGGGCGGCGTGCGCTGGGTCGCCGTCCAGGCCGGCAATGGCGACGACGGCCCGATCTGGAATTACAACGATGGATCCACCGGTAAAACCGTCGGCTCCTATTCCCCGAGCAATTTCACCACCGACTTCGGCCGCGATCTCATCGACACCTTCCACGCCGCCGGCATCAAGGTCTTCGGCTACCAATACATCTACGGCGGTGGCATCACCGGCAGCAGCTTTGTCTACAGCGTTCCATCTCTCGAGCAGAAAGTCGCCGGCGACATCCTCTCCCTCGGATGCGATGGCTTGATCGTCGATTCCGGCTCCGAATTCGAGGCCGTCAGCTCAAACGCCACCATCGCCAAGAACTACCTGCAGGCCGTCCGCGCCGATGATCCCAATACCTTTCTCGCCTACATGCCCGGCGTTTACGTCGATCAGCACACGTCCTACCCCTATCAGACGTTCAGCCAATACTGCGACGCCGCCATGCCCCAGGCGTACTTTCTCGACTTGACGGACGCCAACTATTCGCCCGAAAAGATGGTCGCGGACATGGATTCGCAGTGGAAGACGCTCTATGACGGCTTCACCAGCGGCGGCCATTCCGATTACATCAAGCCGATCGTCCCCATCACTCAGGGCTACGACAACGTCTCCAAGCACATGGCTGCCTCGACGATCGCCCGCTGGTACGATGCCCTCACCTTCGACACCAATCCCGCCAGCCCCGGCGGATACATGGGCACCAGCTTCTACTCCATGTCCGGACACACGCCCGCCATCTGGCAGGGAATCGTTGCGGGCGACATCGGCAACCCCGGCGGAATCGTCACCGGCACCGTCTTCAACGATCACAACGGCGATGGATCCCAGTCCTCCGCCGAGCCCGGCCTTCTCGGCTGGACCGTTTACGCCGACGCCAACGACAACGGCCAGCTCGACGCCGGCGAGGCCCGGACCACCACCGACTCCCACGGCAACTTCACCCTGTTCTGGCTTCCCGCCGGTCAGCAGATCATCCGCCTCTCCCAGCCCGGCACCTGGCGCCAGACCAGCCCCGGCGACGGCTTCAAGGTCCTCGTCCAGGAGAACCAGACCACCGCCGCGGGCTCCTTCGGCACCACCCATACCGCCCTGATCCGAGGCAACGTCTACGACGACTCCAACCTCAGCGGCATGCGCGATGCCGGCGAGCCGGGCCTTGCCCATGTGCGCGTTTACGCCGACCTCAATAACGACGGCGTCTGGGAAAGCAACGAGCCCTTCTGCTTCACCCACACCAGCGGCGCCTACTTCTTCTCCATCGGAACCGGCCACTACATCATCCGTCACGATGTCCCCGCCGGCTATCGCGGCATCCTGCCCAACCGCGGCTATTTCCGCGTCGCCGCCACCGGGCGCGCCGAAACCTATTCGTTTTACAATTTCGGCGACTCCAGCACCGCCCTGATCAAGGGCACCGTCTTCGTCGATGCCAACAGGAACGGCGTCCAGGCCGGCAACGAATCGGGCTACCCCGGCGCCACCGTCTATCTCGATCTCAACCACGACGGGAAGCTCGACGGCGGCGATCTCTCCACCACCACCAATCCCAGCGGCGTCTATCGCTTCAACGTCGCGGCGGGTACCTACACCCTGCGCCTGGACACGCCGGCCGGCGCCACCCCAACCACGCCGAGCGCCTACGTGCTGACCCTGAACAGCGGCGACAGCGACACCCATAACGACTTCGGCTTCTATGATCTGTCGGCCTAGTCGATGATCGGGGATTGAACCTGCGTGATCGCCTGCCCGTCTCTGTGCGCACCGATCAGCTCCACCATCAGGTTGGCCTCGATGATCATCGCGGCGCCCATCATGGCGACGGGCGTCAAGCCCCGTCCGGCAATCAACCATGCAAACAGCGACGCGAAGATCGGCTCCATCAAGTAGATCAGCGCTGCTCGCGAGGGATCGACCCGCAACTGAAACCGGAACTGCAGCCCGAACGCCGCCACCGTCGGAAACAGTGCCAGCAGCACCACGTTCGGCCCCACCTCGGGCAGCGCCAGCAGCGACCCCGCGTGTGCCAGAGCGCCGCACCCTTCGGGAATCAGGAGCACGCCCAGCGCACTGACCACGCCCACGACCATGAACTGTCCCGCCGTCTGCCGCGAGGTGCCGTCCGGCGTCACCAGCAGGTTGAGCAGCACGATGTGCCCCGCGTAGATCACGGCGCAGGCAACGCCGAGAATCTCGCCGATCCCGAATCCGCTCGGCGACGCTCCGGTCATCAGCCACACGCCGGCGGTCGCGACGATCACGCCCGCCCACACGATCGGACGCGCCGGCTGATGCAGCACGAACGTCATCAGCAGCGGCACGAAGAGGATCAGCAGGCTGGTCAGAAAGGGCGCTCACCGCTTCGCTGGTCCGCGCCAGTCCCAGGTGCTGAACGATCATCCCCGCCGCCAGGAAGATCCCCAGCGTCAGTGACCGCGCAAGCTCTTTCCCCGTCCATCCCCGCCGCGCGTGCGGGAAGATCACCAGCCACAGCAAGCCCGCGGCCAGAAACCGGATCCCCAGCACGAAGATCGGCCCCACGGCTGCGCTTGCGCCAAGCCCCATTGCCCGATCGACCGCTTCGCCCGCGGTCTTCGCCCAGGTGAACCCGCCGCCCCAGAACAGCGTCGCCAGCAACAGCGCCAGCGCCGCCCCGCGCCGCGAACTTGTGAGCGTGCTCTGAGCCTCATCCGCCGCAACTCGCTCGCCCGATCCATCCATCAGCAGGCCCGCCATCATACCCTGCCCCCTTGCCCACCGTGCGCTGACGGGTTGCGATCAGATCGGGAATCCTGCGCCTGCGCCTGCAGAATCCAGGGAGCCGCAGTGGCAAGATACTTCCGCAGATGCGCTTCCCGGGAGCGATAGAACAGCGCCGTCCCTCCCTGCACGAAGATCGCCACCGCCGCCAGCGTGCTGTACATCACGGTGATGATCATGCGGGCCAGATCGTTGATCGAAAGAACCGTGCTGGAACTGGCCAGGTCCCGCGGCATCTGCGATGCCATCAGTCCCGAGAAGGCCTCGGGATCGTGCAGTCCCCGCCACAGGCTGAACATCGCATAAATGAAAACCGATGCTCCCAGAAAGACCTGGTTCAGCGCCAGGCGCCGGGCGCGGATTCATCGAGAAGCTTGAGATCGCGCGCCCCGTGGAACTCGACATACGCCACGATCGCCATCACCACCCCCAGCAAAAACCCCGGCCAACTGAACGACAGCAGCGATCCTGCCAGCGTCAGGCCCGCGAAGACCGCGATTCCCCAGAAATCAAAATACGCATACGATGCCGCCCGCCGGATCTTCGCCGCCAGTCGCCGCGCCTCGGCAAGCTGCCGCAACTGCTCCGGCGTCAATCCCGCCCCCGGCGCCGGTGATGGACCTGAGGATGACAACACCGGCGCGCATTATGCTTCCCCCAACCCAAATGCCAAGCACCCGCGCCGAACTCCATCTTTGCCCTCAACGAGGCAAGCCGTCGGGGAGCGGCTTTTTATCTTCCTGATGGAGTAACCCCGCCCCGCTGTGCTTTGCCGTGTCCGTTCCCGTGCACCTGAACCAATGCGCATGATGCTGCAACGATTGCGCCGCGTAAAGCGTCATCCTGGAGCGCAGCCTGGCGCAGGCGAAGGATCTCGGACGCCGGGAAGCCGGACCCTCAGGGGGCTATCGCAATATCGTGAACCGACAACCGCCTGGGGCATCAAGCCCACCGGCGAATCCTTAAACCGGTGGTGAAAGGCACGGGAGCCATTCGGAGCCCTATTCGGACTGCCTGGTCGTCAGGACGGCCCGCGGGCGGGGCGGCGGACGGACCGGGAGGCAACGGTGTGACCACGGGGAGGGTACGGAGGAACAACGGAGCAGCCGGGGAGTTGCATTGGACGCGACATGGGAGGAAATGATCCCTTGTTGCTGTCGTTTGGCGACCGGGAATGTCATCGGGTTGCTCACCGTGAGGAGGCCAGGCCCATCAAGCTGCCACCAGACGAAGCGGGGCACGAAGGGTGGACTTGAACCGGGCCGGGCTTGAGCCCTTTGCGCTTGCGGCGGTCCACTGCCGGCACACCGGTCAAGACGCTGTGCGGGGTTGGCGGCGGGGTTTGGCATCGGTTATTCGGTATGGTGTTCCGGCCGCGCATCGACCGGCCTTTCCTTGACGATCACGCCGTTTCATGCAAACTCGATCGAATCCAACTTCAATCCAACCGCAAGGAACTGACCCATGCCCAAGTACGACCCCGATCCCAAAATGAAGTTCACCTTCGGTCTCTGGACCGTCGGTAACATTGGACGCGACCCCTTCGGCGGGCCGGTGCGCGACCCCATCTCCCCCGTCGAGATCTGCAACCTCCTGGGCGAAGTCGGCGCCTACGGCCTCAACTTCCATGACAACGACCTGATCCCCATCGACGCCACGCCGGCTGAGGCCCAGCACATCAAGAAGGACTTCAGGAAGGCCCTCAGGGACAACGGCCTGGCCGTCCCCATGGCCACCACCAACCTCTTTTCCGATCCCGTCTTCAAGGACGGCGCTTTCACCAGCAACAACGCAAGGGTCCGCGCCTACGCCATCCAGAAAACCATGCGGGCGATGGACCTCGGCGCCGAGATCGGCGCCAAAATCTACGTCTTCTGGGGCGGCCGCGAAGGCGTGGAAAGCGACGCCACCAAGAACCCCGTCGATTCCATCAATCGCTTCCGCGAGGCGATCAACTTTCTCTGCGAGTACTCGATCTCCCAGAAGTACGGCTACAGATTCGCCTTCGAGGCCAAGCCCAACGAGCCCCGCGGGCACATCTACTTCGCCGTCACCGGATCGTACCTGGCGTTCATCCCGACGCTGGATCACCCCGAGATGTGCGGCGTCAACCCCGAAGTCGCCCACGAGCACATGGCCGGCCTGAACTTCGTCCATCAGGTCGCCGCCGCACTCGAAGCCGGCAAGCTCTTTCACATCGACTTAAACGACCAGGAGTTCGGCCGCTACGACCAGGACTTCCGCTTCGGCATGGCCAACCTCAAGCACGCCTTCTTCCTGGTGAAGCTGCTGGAGGACTACAAGTACGCCGGCCCGCGCCACTTCGACGCCCACGCCCTGCGTACCAGTGACTACAACGACGTCAAGGCCTTTGCCCGCGGCTGCATGCGCACGTACATGATCCTCAAGGAGAAGGCCGCCCGCTGGAACGCGGACCGCGAGATTCAGTCCATCCTCAAGAAGGTCAACGTGGATGATCCCATCAGCCGGGTGACCCGCCGCTTCAGCCGCGCCAACGCGAAGAAGCTCCTGGCGGCCCCGCTGGATCGCATCAAGCTCGCCAAAGCGCCGCTGCCGTATGAGAAGCTCGACCAGCTCACGATGGAGGTGCTGATGGGGGTGCGGTAAGCAGCGAGCCGCGACCGTCAGGGAGCGGTTTCTTACTTCAGCGAACGCAGGTACGCGATCAGCGCATTGAAGTTGTCCAGCGTCATCGAGTTGGTCAGCCCTTCCGGCATGATCGACTGCCCCAGCGTGCTCCGGCTGGTGATGGTGGACTTCTTGATGACCGTCACCTTTCCAGTGATGTCGCGGAGGGTCAGCTCGTCAGCGCTCTCCTTGACCGGAAAGCCGATGTAAACCGCCGGCCCGTCGGAGCCGGTCGCCTGGACCTGCTCGGTCGCAAATCCCTGGGCGATCTGAGCGCTGGGCCGCAGGATCGACTCGATCAGATGTGACTCAGGGAACTTGGCCCCCGCATCGCCCAGGAACGGCCCCTTGGGCGTCTCGTTGCGGTCGGTCGTATGGCACTGGATGCACCCGACGGTTTCGAAGAGCTTGCGACCCTGGGCGGGGTTTGCATCTTCCAGCTGCGGCAGGAACTTGGTCAGCTCCGCCGGCTCGAACTCGCTGGGCCGCATGCGCACGCGAGCCTGAATGCCGCCGGGGCCGCCCTGGTTGTATACCTTGAACAGGAGGACGTTCTTCCCGGCATTGAGCGACACAACCAGGCTGTCGTCGTTGGCGTGTAGCGACCGGCCCAGGTCCTTGGAGAGGACCTTCTTGCCATTGACCCAGGCCACGAGTCCGTCATCCGACCCGCACGACAGCTCGGCGCTGGTGGCGCTCGGCGCATCGACCGTCGCGGTCAGATACACGACCGAGTTGGCCGGCATCTCCAGCTCCTGCTTGCCGGTCGAGTCCTTCACGCTCAGCGGCTTCCAGGTCATCTCCTTGCCATCGACCGAAAAGGGGGCAAACGGCCCGGCTGGCGTTTGCTCGGGCGCGAAGACGGTATCGAAGGCATGCAGCGTGACCGGTGCGGAGATCGGGTCGGTGCGCAGGTAGTCCGAGATCACGCCCGGCTGCTTAAGCTGGGCGAAGAGCAGGCTGGCCTGGGTAGTGGGCATGCGCGGATCGGCCAGGTACTTCTGGGCGGCGGGGACGATCTTGTCGTAGTCGGTGTGGTCGTCGCTCTTGGATGCCTTGACGGATGCGGAGACCAGAAGCTCGGCGATGGGGAGCACCTGATCCTTGGCGGCGGTATCAGGCGCGAGTTCTGACAGAGCGACAGCGATCGGGACGGGGTTGGCCTCGCTCTCGGCCAGCGCCAGCAGTTCCTTCACAGCGCCGGCATCGCCCAGGTGGGCCAGGGCGATGGTGGCGGTTTGGCGGATGTTGTCCCGCTGATCATGGATGAGGGTGCTAAGTGTCTTCTGGTACGGCTTGCCCAAGTCCGCCGGCACATTGTCGAGGCCCGTCAGGATTGCCTCGGCCTGGTTGGCATCCTCGGAGTTGAGGACCTTGCTGATACGCTCGCGGGTGTTGGCATCCGTGCAGCGGACCAGGGAGGTTGCAGCGGCGATGCGGGTTGGCTTCTGGGTACGCGGAGCAGCGCGAGTGCGGGCGTGACAGACTGGGCCGTGAGCGGCTTGGCGCTCAGCGAGTCCGTGAGCTTTGTGAGCAGACCATCGGGAAGGTTCTTTGCCGTGTCGAGCCGGTCGAGGAGAGTGATGATCGTGGACTGTGCGGCATCGATGGAGCCAAGCGCTTCGGCGGCGTTCTTGCGCGTCTCGGCTTCGAACGAGCCGGAGGTGATGACATGGGCGAGCGCGTCAATGGCGTCGGGAGACTCGCTCTTGCAGTCGATCAGGGCCTTGGCGGCGTCCTCCTTGAGCGCTGTGCCGGCGATGACCATTCGGCAAAGCGCAGGAACAGCTTCGGGCACCTGACATAGCCCGCATTCGAAGATTGCCGTCTTTGCGGTGTCGGTGTCGGGATTGTCGATCGCATGCGCCAGGAGCTGACCGATGGCGGCGGTTTCCGGCCATTCGATGGGCTTGAAATAGGGGCCGCGGGTATCGGGGCGCGTCGTCCACCAGACGCCGTCCCAACGTGCTTCGATCTTGTAAAGGCAGGCGAGGGTTTTGATGGCTTGTTGACGTTCGGCCGAGGCGGGCCGGCTATCGATGAAGCTCGAGACCGCGGCTACGGCGCGGGCGGCGTGAAGCCTGCGCAGCGCTGCGCAGTGCGCCGGCGACGACGCTGGGGGAGGTTTTGCCATTGAGGACCGCGATGCAGGCATCGACGGCATTCAGGCGACGCAGAGCCTGCTGTGCGGCCTGGCGGATCATGACGTCGGTGTCACCGGTGAGGGGGACCAGCGCGTCTTCAGAGGCGCGATCGGGACGTAGATGTCCCAGGGCGATGGCGGCTTGCACGCGGACGCGGGGGTTGGGGTCTTTCAGGCAGGAGACGAAGAGGTCGGGCTTGAGGCTCCTGGCCAGGTCGTCGCGATCGGCGAGCGCGCGCAGGGCGTACTCGCGGAGGTCGGGAAGGGATGCGAGGGTTCCGAGCATTCCCTGGACGTCTTCGCCGCCGATGCGCGCCAGGGCAATCAAGGCGGCGATGCGGCCGGGAAGCTCGCCGCGCTTCATGGCAATGCGGTTCAAGCCCGTGATGAGGTCCGGTTTGGGGCCGCGGCGCATGATCTCGACAAGGGCCTCGCGGCGGCGGACCTGGCTGGGGGAGACGATGAGTGCAAGCAGGTCATTGGTCGAGGCTTTGGTGAGGTCGCCGATCGGCGGGAGGGGGTGAGCGTCCTTGTGCTGGATGATGTAGATGGTGCCGGTGGGCGCCGAGGCGTCCCAGCCACGGCGGCCCCAGTCGCACAGGTAGAGATTGCCGGCGGCGTCAACATCGATCGCCGTGGGCGCGGTACAGCGGCAGAACTGGTTCTGGGAGACTTCGAAAGCGGCGCCCTGGCGGACGAGATCGTGCTGGTAGAGATAGCCGCGCGCCCAGTCGCAGGTGTAGAGGGTGTGGCCGAAGCTGCCGGGGAAGCCGGGTTCATCGACGTAGAGCGAGCCGGTGGCCGAGCCCGAGCCGTAGTCCGCCAGGCAGGGGACCATCTCGTCGGAGAAGTGCTCGTAGAGGCTGGGGTAGCCGTACTCGGCATCGCGCTGCATCAGGGTGAGGCGCGACCACCAGCCGTCGCCGTCGTTGGTGTTGTCGCGTGTGAAGATGTCGAGCTCGGGCGAGATGGCGACGTTGTAGGTGTTGCGGGTGTGCCAGGAGAAGACCTCGAGGTGCGAGCCGTCGGGGAGCAGGCGGATGGTACCGCCGCCGTGAAGGGAGATGGTCGAGCCGTCCCTGGCGGTGGCTTTGACAATGCCCTTGTCGCCGATGGAGATGTAGAGGTAGCCATCGGGGCCGAGGCGGAGCCCGGAGGGGACGTGCTGGACCAGGCCCTCGGGGACTGGACCGAGGCCGGTAATGAGGTTCTCGCGGGTGTCGGCGACGCCGTCGCCGTTCGTGTCGCGGAAGGCGGTCAGGTATGGGGCGTGGACGACGTAGAGCGTACCACCGAAGTAGGTCATGCCCTGGGGCGAGTTGAGCTTGTCACAGAAAGTGGTGATCTTGTCGGCCTTGCCGTCGTGGTTGCTATCGACGCAGAGCTTGACGCAGGAGGTGCCCGGCTTCATGGGGCCTCCGGTGTTGTACTCATCTTCGGCGGCGAAGACCTTGCCATCGGGGGTGACGCACATGCTCGCCGGACTATGAATGTCCGGCGCGGTGACGAAAGGGCGGATGGTGAATCCATCCGGCACATCAGGCAGATCGGACCGCACGCCGGCGGCTTCTTTGGCGATGCGGCTCTTCGCGGCGGGAGACGTCGGGGTTGGGGGTCACATCGTACTTCTCGCGGCCGAGGAGCCACTGGATGGCGCCGGCGAGGTGGTTCTGGTAAACGGAACTGGTCCAGAGGTCGGCGCGGTGGCCGAGGGAGGTGTAGAAGACTTTGCCTTTGCCGTAGTCCTTGCACCAGGCGATGGGGATGAAACGGGGCTTCTTGAGGGCGGTCTTCGCCATGTCGAGGCACAAAAGGACGTGGACCTGCTCGGGGTCGAAGTTCTTGAACTGGTAGATCTCTTCCTGATGGGTGAACGACTGGGGGAAACCTTTCATGGCCGGGTGCTTGTCATCGAGCACCTTGAGGGTGACGGTGGTGTCAGCGGTCCAGGGATGACCATCGAACTCGCCGTTGATGATGTTGTTGTACTTGTCGTGGAAGGGGGGCTTGTGGAAGGTGTCGGTGGCGGGGTGGATGCCGAGGAAGGCGCCGCCGTCTTTGATCCACTGGTCGAAAGCGTTGAAGGAGTCATCTGTGAAGGGGAGCTCGCCGGTGGTGTAGAAGACGATGAGCCGGGCGGATTTGATCTTGCCGGGCGTGAGCGTCCGGGCGTCGCGGGTATCCTCGACAGTGAAGCCGAGGCGGTCGGCGAGGGTGGCGAAGGTCTGCTCAACGAGCGACGGTTGGCCGTCCTTGCGTTTGACGACATCGTGATCGTAGCCGGCGGATTGGGTCAGGAGAATGACGTGGGGTTTGTCCGCTGCCCGGGCGACGCCGGAAATGAGCAACAGGCAGGCGCCCAGGAGCACGACAAGCGATCGTCGCATCAAGTCCTCCAGTTCAGATAGACATACCGGGCAGAGCTGTTGGCGTTGGATGATAAAGCGGCGCTGGCGATCAGCCAAAAGGGGTTTCGCAGTATTGTGATTGCGGTCCCCTGAGGCATGCATGTTGCGACGACGCGAGAGTGATTTAACAGGAGTGCTTATGGCTCACGTATCGCATCGAAATCCAACTGCAGTGGCCGCCACGACGAGCGGCCTGGACGTTCTGTTGGGCATCTGGCTGTTGATCAGCCCGTGGGTGCTGATGTTTCAAAGCGGGGTTGCGGTCGGCAATGACGTCGTGCTGGGAATCATTGTCGCAATCGTGGCTGGGATTCGCTTCAGCAATCCGGAGCAGTCAACCAGCGGGCTAAGCTGGCTCAACTTCCTGCTGGGATTTTGGGTGCTGATCTCGCCCTGGGTGCTTGGATTTGCGACATTGCCGGCGCCGCTGTGGAACAACATCGCCTGCGGTGTTGCGATCATGATCCTGGCGGCAAGCAGCGCGCTCTCCACCAATGGGAATGCAGGCGGCGACTACACCGGTCAGATGTGAGCCGTACAAGCGGCACCTCTCCGCGCCCTGTAGGGCGCGGGGAGGCCGGGTGGATCATTCGATCCAGAGGCTGGCGAGGAGGCCTTGGGATGAACTGCCGCCCAGTTGCACTTTGAATTCGCCAGGTTCGACCCGCGGGTTCATGTTAGCGTCGAGGATGGCGAGTTGGCTGGGGGCCAACTGGAAAGTGACTGTCTGGGTCTTGCCGGGCTCGAGATGGACGCGGCGGAAGGCGGTGAGTCGTTTTACGGGCGTGGCGAACGTGCAGATGGCGTCTTCGCTGTAGAGCTGCACGACCTCGTCGCCGGGCGCGAACCGGTATTGGACACGTCAACGCTGATGGTGAACTCCGTTTTGTTCGAGCCGCGCTCGGGGGTGACCTTGGCGTTCTTGTATTCGAAGGTCGTGTAGCTCAGGCCGAAGCCGAAGGGGAAGAGGGGATCGCTCCTGGAGTCAATGTACCAGCCCATGCGCGGGCGGCGATAGTGGTGGATCGGCAACTGGCCGGCGGAGTGTGGGATCGAGACGGGAAGCTTGCCGGAAGGATTGGCCTTGCCGAAGAGAATGTCGGCGATGGCGTGGCCGCCTTCCTGGCCGGGGTACCAGGCTTCGAGGACGGCGCCGGCGGACTTGACGATTTCGCCGATGGCGAGGGCGCGGCCGTTGATCAGGACGACCACGGTCGGCTTGCCGAGGGCGGTGACCTCGGCGATCAGCTTGTTCTGGGAACCGGTGAGGCCGAGATCGGCGCGGTCGAAATGTTCGCCGCAGACTTGTTGGGGGCCGCGGATGGAAGTTTCGCCCACGAAGAGCAGGACGACGTCTGCCTGCCTGGCGACTTCGACGGCTTCGGAGATGGTTTGGGCCTCGTGCGATTCGGCGGTGTCGGAGAGGATGGGCGAGAAGTCGCCCCAGTCGAAGTCGATCTCGCGAATCACGCGGCTCTGCTCGGGAAGCGGTGCATCGAACGCCGGGCCGAGGAAGACGTCCATCATGAGGCCTTCGCCGGAGCCGTGCTGCTGGGTTCCCAGAGCGCCGCGATAGGTGAGGTTATCGGTGGGGATGATCCGCATGGGGGACTTGCTGCTGGACCACAAGAGACGGAGCGTGTTGCGGTTGCGGGCGTTCTTCGCCGGATCGGTGGAGAGAAAGCGCGTGCCGCGAAAGTAGTCTACCTGAAGCGCGTGGTCGCCCTTGGTCAGTTTGAGTTCGACGCTGCGCGTTCGAATGGGTCCGGGGGTCCAGTCCTCCAGCACTGTCTTGCCGTCGAGGATCAGGCGGACGCCGTCGTTGGTCTCGAGTTGCAGCGTGTACTTATCGTCGAGATCGACCTTGAGATTCCCATGCACGCGCACTGAGAAGCGCGCGCCGACCATGGCGGGGGAGAGAATTTCGCAGCCCTTGGCGTGGAGGATCTTTGCCTGCGGCGCGGCGGACTGAATTCCTTCGAGCGGTGTGACGATGTGGTCGGGCTTGCCGGAGTAGTCACCGAGCTGGCCTTCGGCGGCGTTGGGACCGATGACGGCGATTTTCTTGAGCTTCGCGGGATCGAGAGGCAGCAGGTTGTTGTCGTTCTTCAGGAGAACGATCCCCTTCACTGCCGTTTCGCGGGCGAGGGCGCGATGCTCAGCACTGTTGGCGACCTTGGCGGCTTTGGCGGGATCCACGATCGCCTGGTCGAAGAGGCCAAGCTGGAATTTCTGCCGCAGCACGCGGGCGGCGGCTTCGTTGATGCGCGATTCGGGAACGCGGCCTTCCTTGACCAGTTCCAGCAGATGCTTCTCGAACTGCTCCTGGCCGACGATCTGGTTGGGGACCTCGCCGATGAAGTCGTAGAACTGGCGGTCGATGCCGGCGTTGACGCCGAGGGCGATGGCGTCCTTGATGTTGGTTGCGGCGCGGTGGCCGAGCAGACCGGCGATACCGGGGCAGTCATCGACGATGTGGCCGGAGAAGCCCCACCTGGCTGGGAGATCACGGCAGTAAACCGGGTCGAGCGTGCAGGGAATGCCGTTGACGGCGCCGAAGCAGATCATGATTGACTGAGCGTTGGCTTCCTTTACCGCGGCCTCAAACGGGGGGAGGTAGGTTTCGTGCAGTTCGCGCCCGGTGATGGAGATGGGGTCGTTGTCTTTGCCGCCTTCGGGGGCGCCGTAGCCGATGAGATGCTTGGGGCAGGCGATGATGCCGTCGCGGAGATTGTCACCTTGCAGCCCTTTGATAAATGCGACGCCGAGGCGCGAGACGAGAAAGGGGTCTTCGCCGTAGGTTTCCTCCTGTCGGCCCCAGCGCGGGTCGCGGGCGATGTCGAGGACGGGCGAGAGCCCCTGGTGGACGCCCTGGGCGCGGGCTTCCGCGGCGATGGCGCGGCCGATGCGATGGTTCAGGTCTTCGTCCCAGGAGGTGGCCATGGTGATGCAGGCGGGGAAGCTGGTGACGCCGGCGGTGTTGAGGCCGTGGGAGCTTTCGCGAGTCATGAGCAGCGGGATGCCGTGGGGGCTGGCGGCGATGGCTTCCTTTTGCGATTCATTGTTGAGCTTCGCGGCGGTTTCGGGAGGATCGCCGCTGCCCATGCGGACGGACATCTGATTGATCTTCTCTTCGAGCGTCATGCGCAAGCAGGTCTTTGACACGCGATTCGACGGGCGCATTTCGGTCTTGGTAAGGCAAAGGCATCTCGTCTCCAGGGGGAAGAGTCTTACGACAAGTTGAACGGAAGCGGTGCTGCAATTCCAGCGAGGTACTCGCGTCAATTGCCGTGGGCGGGTAAAAATTCGTCGAGCGTTCGTTGTTCGAAGGAAAGGTCATGGCGGATCAGCCGCAGGATGAAGCCGGGAATCCGGGCAATATACCGGGCGGGGGGCCGGGCGCGCCGGATGCGTTTGGCCAGCCGGAGCGTCGGAAAGGCCACAGGATCCCGTTCTACAAGCGCCCTGTGTTGATGACGATTCTTTTGATTGTGCTGATCGGCGGCGGGATCGGGGGGCTGATCTGGTGGCTGCATTCGCGGCAGTACGTCACAACGGACGACGCGTTTATCGATGCGAATGTCGAGCACGTGGCGCCGCGCGTCAGCGGACGAGTTGAAAAGGTTCTCGTGGATGACAACGAAATGGTGCGGCCGGATCAGGTACTGGTCCAGCTCGATCCGTCCTCGTATCAGGCACAGCTCGAGCAGTCTCAGGCGGCGGCAATTGAGGCGCAGGGGCGACTGGCGGAGGCGAAGTCGCAGGCGGCTGTGGCACAGGCGGAGGTGGGCGTCGCGCAGGCGAACCAGGAGAATGCCCGGCAGGAATTGCAGCGGTATCGCAATGCCTCTGAGGCGGCCGTATCAAAACAGCAACTGGACAATGCGACCGCGGCCAACTCGGTTGCGGATGCACAGGTGGTGGCGGCGCAGAAGCGGGCGGCGGCGGCGCAGAGCCAGATCGCGGCCGCCGATGGAGCGCTCAAGAGCGCACAGGCGGCGGTGGATCAGGCGAAGCTCCAGCTTTCGTACACGACGATCCGGGCGGCACAGGCGGGACGGGTGACGCATAAATCGGTGGCGATTGGAGATTTCGTTCAGATCGGGCAGCAGCTTATGGCGATCGTTCCGCCGGAAGTGTGGGTGAAGGCGAATTTCAAGGAGACGGAGCTTGCCGGAATGAAGCCGGGGCAATCGGCAAGCGTGCACATCGATGCGTATAACAGGGAGTTGAAGGCACACGTCGATTCCATCTCGTCGGGAAGTGCGGCGGCGTTCAGCGCGCTGCCGCCGGAGAATGCGACAGGAAATTATGTGAAGGTGGTGCAGCGGGTGCCGGTGAAGATTGTGTTTGACCAGAAGCTGGGGGAGGACCAGCCGCTGGGGCCGGGGATGAGCGTCGAGACGAGCGTGAAGGTGCGGTAGGGCAGTCAGCTCGGTGGGAGCGCCTGGGCGGCGGGGGCGTTGAGACTGCGCTTGCGCTTGCCGCCGGGTTTCTCGGTGGCTTCCTCCTTGGCGGTCTGGGTGCCGCGGGGCATGGCGATGACGCCGGTGCGGGCGACTTCGCGGATGCCGTAGGGCTTCATCAACTCGATCAGCGCTTCGAGCTTCTCTTCCGTGCCGGCGATCTCGACCATCAGACTGGTCTTGGCGACGTCCACGATTTTGCCGCGAAAGAGATTGACGATTTCGATCACCTCGCCGCGCTGCTCGGGGGAAACCATGACGGTGATCAGGGCCAGGTCGCGCTCGATGTAGGCAGCGCCTTTAAAGTCTCGCACCTTGACGACGGGCACGAGCTTGGCGAGCTGCTTGCGGATCTGCTCGAGGGTATTCTCATCGCCATTGGCGACGACGGTCATGCGCGAGAGCTCGGGGTTTTCGGTGCGGCCGACGACGAGGGAATCGATATTGAAACCCCGGGCGGAAAACAGGCCCGCGACCGATGCCAGGACGCCGGGCTCATTCATGACCAAAGCCGAAATCACGTGCCGCATGAACACTCCTCGAAGGCGGAACCGGGGCGATTTTCGAGGGTTGGGGGAGATTTGCAAGCGAGCTTGCCTTATCGCCGGTTCCTGTTACAATCCCTCGCTCAATTTCTTGGAGTCAGAAGCGATATGGCCAGGCAAACAAATTCCCGAGGCGGCCCCCGCCGCGAGAGCCGAGCGGACAAGGCGGAGAAATTCCAGAGCTTTTCGCGTCCGAAGCTGAAGATCACGCGGACCAGCGCATCGGGCAAGGCTTACATCGACTACAAAGACACGGAATCGCTGAAGAAGGTGATGAGCGGCAACGGCAAGATCCTGTCGCGCAGCGCACGGGCGCCAACGCGATGGAGCAGCGGATGCTCGCCCGCGCTGTCCGCCGGGCACGATATCTGTCGCTGCTGCCGTACGTCAGTGCAGGCGCATAAGTATTACTCTCAGGCCCACAGCGATGTCGCGCCCGGCGTTTGATCACGCCGGGCATTTTTGTTTTGAGGTTTGAAGTGCTCTGCGACCGCGGTCGAGGGGATTCGTTTGTCTACATGCATCGGAGCCCGGGCCGTTCGAATCAGATCAATCGGTGGCCAAATCGGTTCCTGCTTAACCGGCTTCGGATAGGCGGATCAGATTGCCCAACGCCTCGATGTGGCGCTGTTGGGCGGGGATGAGCTGCTGGCCGAGCAGTTCGGCGCTGGTGACGTCGATTTCTTCGAGGGCTTCTGCGTATTCGCGCAGACCGTGCTCTTCGCCCTCTTTCAGGGCTTTGAGCGACGTCGAATTGCCGAAGAGATTTGCGACGCTGGTGGCGAGCCTGGCCCAGGTACCCCACAGGCCGGAGGAGTCGGAGGCTTCGCCGCCCAACTGACGAATGCGGTCGCGCAGGGCCTGGGCGGCGCGGCCGTGCTCCTGCTGGATCTCGCGCAATGCCGCCAGATTCGTCGGCGCTGCGGGGTTGGATTGCAGCCCCTCAATCGCGATGCGATAGGTTTCGGCAGCGGAGATTTCACCGCGGAGATAGGTGTCGAGTTGCCCTCGCACGTTTTTCTCGCTCGGCTTGGTGAATTCCTGATAAGACGCCATGCCGCTTCCGTTAATGTCACCACTGCTCATTGACCCTCTCCTTTCAGAAGAAATCCGGCAGGCCGAGCTTTACACAGCAATGAACGTGCCGTGGGCGAGCTGTTGTCGGAATGGGAACAAGAGGGCCCGACCACCGCAGTGGCCGGGCCCGGTGCTGTCGCAGCAGGTCAAAACCAGCTTACTTCTTGCCGAGGATCGCGTCCTTGGCGGCCTTGGCGACGCGGAACTTGACCTTCTTGCGCTTGGGGACCTTGACGGTCTGTCCGGCGTTGGGGCCGAAGCTGCATCACCATCTCACGTGCCGGGCTTTCGGCGAGGACCAGCTTGCCGATGCCGGGGATGACGTAGCTGTTCTTCGCCTGCTTGTAGGCCAGTTCGGCCTGTGCCTGAAGAAACTCGCGCGCCTGCTTTTTGCTGATGCCGACGCGATCGGCGAGGGTGGCGGCGACTTCACTCTTTGACAGGGGCTTAGCGCCCGCGGTTCCAGCTTTGGCCATGGAATCGATCTCCTTTCGATCGCCCCGAGCCTTGTCTAGAAGGCGGGGCTGGAAGTGTGTCGGGTTCCACCACACGCCGCCCATTTATCGGCACGCGGTCGAGACCCGTCCCTCGAAGAACCCGGCCATGGGTTCTCGCGGGAGAAAAACTAGCCAAAAATCAGGGGTTTTCAATGGGGTGTTTCGGAAATCACCAATTTTTCAGGGGGTTTTGGCTCCTCCATCCGTTCGCTTGCAGACAGCCGACCTGATCGGCGGTGCATCACTTATCGGAAGGCGCGTAGGGAAATGCTTGAAAAACGCCTGAAATTCCAAGCTGTGCGCAAGAGCGGGGCCTAGCTACTTCTCGTCGGCGTCGTGGTGGGGAAGGGCGGGCGCCTGCTCGACGCTGTGGTCCGGCGCGGGAGGCGGCGGTCGTCGGCGAGGATCTCCGAGACGTACTCCTTGATTCGATTGTCGTTGAGCAACTGGCCGATCAGGACGCGGCGGTAGCCGGTCGAGCGCATCTGCTCTTGCAGCGCGTCGGTGCGTTCCTGCTTGAGTTTTTCGTTCTGGGCGTAGAGCGCTTCTTCGAGGGACTCATTTTCCAGGAGCAGGGCATACATGGCATCGGCGCGCTTGCCGCCGGATGAAAACAGTCCCCCGAAGCCCGCCGCCTTCTTGCGGTAGTCCTCAACCTTCTGACGGAGCAGGCGCACCTCATCGAGGAGCTTGGCATTTTCTTCGCGGAGGGTTGTCAATTCCTGCTCGTAAAGGTTCTTAAATCCCTTCTGCGCGGTAAAAAGCTCCTGTTCCTTCTGCGCCATCAGCCTGGCGTTGGCGATGTTGGAGACCCAGCGGCCGACGCGATAGCCGATGATCGCGATGATGGCGCCGGCGATGGCGTAGAGGATGATATCAACGGTAGGGTTTCCCGTGTGCGGCATATCCGCGTAATGGTATGCGCGAACCGGCCTCGGGAGAATGGGTGAAGGAGAAAGCGGGATGATCGTTTCCCCCGATTTACACGAGATCCTGCAGATTCCCGGCGAGGGGCGCAAGCTCCAGATCATGCTGCTCCTGTTTCAACTGGGCGCGATCCTGGTCAGCGCCAAGCTGCTCGGGGCGCTGTGCGAGCGGATCAAAGTGCCGGGTGTGATCGGCGAGCTGCTTGCGGGCGTGATCATCGGCCCGTTTCTCCTGGGCAGCCGGTTGATGGTCCCCTTGCACGATCACTGGATCCCGCTCTTTCCCGCGCCGCACGCCGTGGGGCAATGGCCGGTCAATGAGTTTCTCTGGCGCTCGCACAACTGGCGAGCATCGTGCTGCTGTTCATTACGGGCCTGCACACGGATTTGAAGCAGTTCCTTCGCTACATGCTGCCGGCGAGTCTGGTGGCGGTGGTGGGAGCAATCGCCCCGCTTCTGCTGGGCGTGGGCATCGTTTACATCCCGTTCTTTCAGAAGCTCTCGGTCGATCATCCGATGGCCAGCCCGCTGGTGCCGGCGCTGTTCGTCGGCGTGATCCTGATGGCGACGAGCATCGGCATCACCGCGCGCGTGCTGGGGGACATCGAGAAACTGGACACGGCCGAAGGTGTGACCATTTTGGGCGCGGCGGTGCTCGACGATGTGCTGGGGATCATCGCGCTGGCGGTCGTTGGGGCGATCGCCGCAACGGGAACCGTCTCGGTCGGTGAGGCGGGTTGGGTTACGGCCAAGGCGCTGGGGATATGGATCCTGCTGACCGGCGCGACATTGCTCCTGGCGCGGCCGATCGAGAAAGTCATCACGCGCATTCCCTATGGTGGAACCATGGTGGCATTGGCGCTGGCGATTGCCTTTGTCAGTTCCGGCCTGGCGGAATTCTTCGGGCTGGCCTTCATCATCGGGGCGTACTCGGTGGGGCTGGGATTGTCGCAGACGCGAATGGCGCACCGGCTCATGGAAGATGCTTCAGCCGATTAACGATTTCATCGTGCCGATCTTCTTTGCGACGCTGGGGATGCTGGTGAACTTTGACGCGATGTTCTCGGATTGGCGGGTCGTGGTCTTCGGCTTGGTGGTGACGATTGCCGCAGTGATTTCCAAACTGCTCGGATGCGGTGCGGCCGCCCTTCCGGCGGGGTTCAACGTCCGCGGCGGCTACCGGATCGGTCTGGGCATGCTGCCCCGCGGCGAAGTGGCGCTGATTGTGGCAGGCGTGGGACTGAGCCAGAACATCATCGGACCGAATGTCTTTGGCGTATCCATCATGATGACCCTGCTGACGACGATTGCCGCGCCGATTCTTCTGGTGCCCGCGTTTGCGCACGGCGGCACGGGTCGACGGCGTCCTGAACGTGCCACCAGACGATTGCCCGGCGCCGATCGCCGAGGCATCGACGTTCCCTGTCCGGACGATCTGTGCCCGCTGCTGATCTCTCGCCTGCTCACGATCGCTGAATCACATGGCTGGGAACCGAGTTATGAACAATCGGATGAGGATATTTACCTGCTGCGCTCGGGTCCGGACGCGGCGGTTGTCCACCGACGCAAGGGCAAGCTCGAAATCGACGCCACCAGCACGATGATGCTCGACTTCCAAGCGTTTCTCCAAGAGGCACGCCAGGCCATCGGCAACGATATTGAAGGCATTCACGCTCACTCTGAGGAGATTTCCAGCCGCTAGAGCGTGTTATGCATTTTCCGCACCCCGCGATGGACCGAAAGGGGATGGAATCGAGGCATCTGCGTCGCCACAACCGCGCAAAGGGTCGTCAAGACCCGGCTCTCGCGGTCGCTCCTACAGCATCCGGGGCGATTCCGTGCCGTCGCGGGGCGTGGAAAGTCCATAACACGCTCGAAGGGCAGCTTGAGCCGTTTTGCCGCTACGACAAAGTGTCATGTTCGGACCGCCATGTCGTCAGAAGGGGTAAAAACGGGGTCGGCGGCCGAGTGGGGAGGGTACGGTACTACAACGGTGAGAGTACGGTGTGGGTCGGGAGCCGAATCGCAGGCGACATGGGAGCGGAATGTCCTCTGTTTGGACGATTTGCGAACCGTCCGGCTATCCCGGCCGATCCGAGGTTGACGGGAATGGGAACGGGGGCGTGGAAAGTGCATGACACGCTCCAGGCGGCGCTTTGGGCGCTCTGTTTGCCCCACGTCCGAGGTAGCCTGCGCCGATGAGCCCCGGAGGTGAATGAGCGACAATGGCGAACACAACGGCCATGACATCGTCGTCATCGGCGCCAGCGCCGGGGGCGTGGAGGCGCTGATCGAGTTCTTTCAGGACCTTCCGCCAACCCTGCCTGCCGCCATCTTTGTCGTCATGCATACGTCGCCGACCAGCCCGGGCGTGCTGCCGGCGATCCTGGACCGCGCCGGCGCCCTTCCGGTCACCTTCGCCCGGCAGGGCGAGCGCTTTGCCCATGGCCGGGTTTACGTCGCCCCGCCCGACCATCATATGCTGCTGCTGGACAATGCCATCAGCCTGACACGCGGCCCCCGCGAGAACGGTTTCCGCCCGGCGGTCGATCCTCTCTTCCGCACCGCCGCCCGCAGGCATGATGGCCGCGTCATCGGCGTCGTCCTCTCAGGAGGTCTCGACGACGGTACGGAAGGCCTCACCTTCATCAAGGCGCGCGGCGGCCTCGCGGTCGTTCAGGATCCCGCTGAAGCTGTTTTTCCTTCGATGCCGCAGTGTGCACTCGATGCCGTCAAGGTCGATCACATTGCCACCATGAAACAGATGCCCGATTTGCTTGGGCGCCTGACGAGAGAGCCGTCGCGCCGGGGAGCGGTCAAAATGCCCCAAGCCATTCATGATCCCGGAGAATCGGCGGCCCAGCCGGATACGGCTCTTAAGAACCAGTCGCTGCCCGGGCCGCCCACCGGGCTGATCTGCCCGGAATGCGGCGGCGCGCTCTGGGAATTCAAGGAAGGGCAACTGGTCCGCTATCGCTGCCATGTCGGTCACAACTTCACCTCCCGCGGCCTGATGGCCACCAAGGGCGCTGAACTGGAGACGGCCTGGTGGACGGCGCTGCGGGCCCTGGAGGAAAATGCCGAACTCCGCCGCCGAATGGCAAACAGAGCGACCGAAGGTCGGCTGGCCGGCATCGCCGAGCACTATCGCAAAGCCGCACAGGAAGCCGAGCAGCGCGCGGCGTCCTGCGACAGCTTCTCATGTCCAACCGCCAAGGCAACGGCGAGCCCGAGGGCGTCGAGACTTCCGCCAAGAAGAAGCGGCGGCCGTCCCGGGCACCGACGCGCACCGGAAAGACCGGCACGAAATAGTCACCGCTGGATGGCCTTGTTAGAATCGAGCTTCGTCGGCGGGCAGCGGGCACGCCGCATGGGGTTCACATCGCCACCGCAATTGCCATGGCCAAGAAAAAACCGACACGGAAGCCGAAGAAAAGAGCCGCTTCGCCCTTGCGGCGGCGGCCAAAGCCGCAACCCGGGCGCGCCGTCGTGCGCACCAGGCCCTCCAGCCCTATCCGGCGACCCATCCCCGCCCTCCCGCCCCTTCCGCCTCCCGCGCCGGTGGTGGAAGAGCTTCCCGCGCGTCCCCCGCTCCCGGGCTTCATGATCATCGGCATGGGCGCCAGCGCCGGCGGCGTCGAAGCCATCACCCAGGTGCTTCAGCGCCTCAGCCCCAACCCCTCGTTTGCCGTCGTCGTGGTCACCCACCTGGCCCCGGGCCACGAAAGCTTTCTCCCCGAGCTGCTCTCGGCGTCTTCGGCGATACCCGTCGTGCAGGCCCGGGATGGCGTGGTCGTCTCTCCCGGACAGGTTTACGTCTCGCCCCCCGATGTCCAGCTCGAGCTGGAGGACGGCAAGATCGTTCAGTTGCCCCGCCCCACCGATCGCACGCAGCACATGGCCATCGACCACTTCTTCCGCTCGCTCGCCGAGCAGGCGCAGAGCCGGGCCATCGGCATCGTCTTGAGCGGCACCGCCTCCGACGGCGCCGCCGGTCTGTGCGAGATCAAAGCCGCCGGCGGGATCACCATCGCCCAGGAGCCGTCCAGCGCCAAATACGACGGCATGCCCCGCGCCGCCGCCGCCACCGGCGCGGTGGACCTGATCCTGACGCCCCCGCAGATCGCCGAGGAGCTGCCCGCGATCGTCACCCACGCCATGAGCACCAGCGCCCGCGAGGAGCTGGTGCCGGATATGGCCGGCCCCACCGAAGAGCAGTTCCTGCGCATCTTCACCATGCTGCGCAACGCCTCGGGCGTCGATTTCACCCACTACAAGCTCCCCACCATCCGCCGCCGCCTGCACCGCCGCATGGTGCTGCACAAGATCGAGACCGTCGATCGCTACATCCGCTACCTCTAGCAGCATCACGAGGAAATCACCGCGCTCTACCAGGACATCCTGATCCACGTCACGCGCTTTTTCCGCGAGCCCGAGAGCTTCGCCGCCCTCATGCAGAGCGTCTTTCCCGCGATCGTGTCCGAGAGGCGCAACGACACCCCCATCCGCATCTGGATCCCCGGCTGCTCGACCGGCGAGGAGGCCTATTCCGTCGCCATCGCCCTGCTGGAGTTCCTCGGCGACAACGCCCCCAGCAGGCCGGTGCAGATCTTCGCCACCGACGTCTCCGAGCTGGCCATCGACCGGGCCCGGGCCGGCCTTTATTCCGACAACATCGCCGCCGACGTCTCCGCCGAGCGCCTGCGGCGCTTCTTCAACAAGGTGGATGGCAGCTTCCGCGTCACCAAGCGGGTGCGCGACCTGTGCATCTTCGCCCGCCAGGACCTCACGCGCGATCCGCCGTTCTCCAAGCTCGATCTGATCGTCTGCCGCAACGTGCTGATCTATCTCGGCCCGGTGCCGCAGCGCAAGCTGATGACGGTGTTTCATTACGCCCTTCGGCACAGCGGCTTTCTCATGCTCGGCGGCACCGAGACCATCGGCACGCATTCCGATCTCTTTAACGTGGTGGACAAGCGCCACCGCATCTACGCCAAGAAGCCCAACGTCGCGCGGACGGAGATGGAGTTCCCGGTCGAGTATTCCCCCTCGCGCGACGCCGGCCGCAAGCCGCCCGCCCTTGAGCGCTCGACCAGCAGCGTCCAGAACGAGGCCAACCGCCTGATCATGGCCCGCTTCGCTCCCCCGGGGGTGCTGGTCGATGCGGACATGAAGATCGTGCAGTTCCGCGGCCACACCGGCGCCTACCTCGAACCGGCGCCCGGCGAGGCGAGCCTCGACCTGCTGAAGATGGCTCGCGAGGGGCTGCTCTACGGGCTGCGCACCGCGATCGCCGAAGCCCTCCGATCCGATGCCCCCATTCGCAAGCGGGGCCTGCGGGTCAAGCACAACGGCCACGTCAATGATGTCAACCTGGAAGTCATCCCTCTCTCGCCCACGGCCGAGGGGCGCTTCTTCCTGATCCTCTTCGAAAGCCCCAAAGCCGAAGAGAGATCGCCATCGCGCAAGGGCCGCAAGTCCAAAGCCGCGCCCAGGCCCGCCCCGGAAAAGCCGGATCACCGCGTCTCCCGCCTCGAGCAGGAGCTGGCCGCCAGCCGCGATTACATGCAGTCCATGATCCAGGATCTCGAAGCCGCCAACGAGGAGCTGCAAAGCGCCAACGAAGAAATCCTCTCGGCCAACGAGGAGCTGCAATCCACCAACGAGGAGCTCGACACCGCCAAAGAGGAACTGCAGTCCACCAACGAGGAGCTCAACACCGTCAACGAGGAGCTCCAGGCCCGCAACGAGGAGCTCAGCCGGGTCAACAGCGACCTGCTCAACCTCCTCGGCTCGGTGCAGATCGCCATCGTCATCGTCACCGGCGACCTGCGCATCCGCCGCTTCACGCCCATGGCCGAGAAGGTGCTGAACCTGATCCCGACCGACGTGGGCCGGCCGATCAGCGACATCAAGCCCAACATCGACTGCCCCGACCTCGAGCAGATGATCCTCGAATCCATCGACTCGGTGAGCATCAAGGAGCGCGAGTGCCGCGACCGCTCCGGGCGGCTCTACCTGCTGCGCATGCGCCCTACAAGAGCGTGGAAAACCGCATCGACGGCGCGGTACTGGCCCTGTTTGACCTGGAGGAAGCCACCCGCCGCTACGAGGCCAGCCAGCGCGACGGGGAACGCGAGCAGCAGCCTTCGGCCGACCTGCGCGTGCTGGTGGCCATGCTCCAGGCCGCGACCCAGCCGATGGTCGCGCGCTCGATGGCCAGATGAATGTCATTGCCGCCAACGAGGCGTTTGCCCGCCATATCGGCCATAACCTCGTCAACCTGCCCGGCCAGGCCATGACCGCGCTCCAGGACGGCGCCTGGGACGGGCAAAAGCTCTCGGACCTCCGCAGCCGGCTTGATCAGCAGCAGCGCCTCCAGGGCGTCCCGTTTGAACTGGCGCTGCCAGGCGGTGACCACAAAACGATCCTGATTCACGGCCAGCGCATCGACACCGGCCGGGGCGAGCCGGTCATGGTGCTGGCCATCGAGCCATAGAAGGGATTCCAATGCCGCTGCGGCATCTACGAGCCGCGACCATGAGGAAGTGGCCTTTCGCTGTGGGAGTACCGCTCCCTGATGGTCGCGGCTGGTTATGACCCAGCGCGTGCCGAGGGTTTTCACCAAGAACTTTTTTTCGGCCCGATGCCTCGACCCTCCGACCATTCTCGCAACGCCCGGCGGATGCTGGCGGACCTCACCCAGTACCTCGCGGTCCTGCAGGATGGCGTCCGCAAGCATTTCCCGGAGCAGGGCCGTGCCTGGATGGAATCGGCCGTCGTCGGCCTGGAAAACGCCCTCGAGGAGCTTCGCGTCACGCAGAGCGACCTCGAAGAAGCCCGCGACGAGGCCGATCTCCAGCGCCAGCGCTACCAGGACCTCTTCCAGTTCGCCCCCGACGGCTATCTCGTCACCGATCCCCACGGTTCGATTCGCGACGCCAACGATGCCGCCCATCTGATGTTCCAGATCCGTTCCCGGTTCGCGCTCGGCAAGCCGCTGATCGTCTTCATCGAGCGCGAGGATCACGACAACCTCTTCCGCGCCCTGAGCGATCTGAAGCACGGCCAGCCGATCGTCCAGGGCACGCTCCGCATCCGCGGCCGCCGCCAGGAGGAAATCATCGTGCAGTTTCGCGCCGCCCCCGAGCCGGGCTTCGGCGGCGCCATCACCGGCATCCGGTGGGCCCTGCGCAACATCACCGATCAGGTTCATGCCCAGGACCAGTTCGCCCGCAACCGCGAGCAGCTTCGCGCCCTCGCGGCCGAGCTTGCCCAGGCCGAGCAGCGCAAGCGCCGGCGGATTGCCGAGGGCATCCACGATCACGCCATCCAGGGATTGGCCCTGGCCAAGATGACGCTGTCGTCGGTTCATGGAAATCTCTCGCCCCGGCACGCCGGCGCCATCAGCCAGACCATCGACCTGATGGGCCAGGTGACGGCCGATCTCCGCGGCCTGATCTTCGACCTCAGCCCGCCGGTCCTTTACGAGCTGGGGCTCGGCCCCGCGGTCGAGTGGCTGGTGGAGCGACTCTCGAAGCAGCATCGGCTGCCAATCGAGCTGCGAAATACCCTCGAACCCAACGAGATGACCGTGGAGCTGCGCATCCCGCTCTTTGGTGCGATTCGCGAACTGCTGATCAACGTGGTCAAGCACGCCAAGGCCACCCGCACTGCCATCAGCCTCAAACGCACCAACCACCACGTACAGGTCCACGTCCTCGACAACGGCCGAGGCATGAGCGTTCTCCCGCAACCCGGCAATCACCACGGCTTTGGCCTCTTCAACCTCTCCAACCGCATCGAGCTGATGGGCGGTACCTTCCGCATCCGTTCCAGCCCCGGCCGCGGGACCTGCACAAGCTTGCCATGCCGATCGGATCCGCTGTTCCCAGCCCCGGCGATCAGTGAAGCGCGTTGTTGTGCCCCCATGCAAACGACAGCACCTTCCGCCCGGCCTCCTGCCGCCGGCGCCAAGCCCTCGATCGGCTCCATGAAGCCGGGAACGATGGCTCGCCCAAGGCGGCCAGGCCCGCGTAAACGCCGCCCGGCGTGACCCGGTGTGACACCGTACCCACACCATAGTCGTACCGTTGAATTTCGGGCACTCCAGGAGCCAGCCACGCCCGCCGGCAGAGGAATGATCGACCAGGGCTTCATGGCCCGCTTATCGTGCCCAGGCGCTCAAAGAGCCCATCCCTTCAGCTCCGCTGAAAACCTCCGCTTCCCTGCGTGGGCCCCCGATTTCACGCCGGTCCACAACTCTGCTATCCTTCGTCAAATACTTTTTGGAGGCTCCCGTGTCCGTCCCCGCAATCCGCACCACCGTTGTCGGCTCGTATCCCGTTCCCGATTGGCTTGCCGCCCTGCCCAGCCAGCAATCCCTCATCGACGCCACCCGCGTCGTCTTCAAGACGCAGGAAATGGCCGGCATCGATGTGGTCGCCGATGGAGAACTCTATCGCTTCGACGTGAACCACCCCGACACCAACGGCATGATCGAGTACTTCATCCGCCCGATGAGCGGGATTCGCTCGGCAGTCACGCGCGGCGACATCGAAGAGTTCTCCAGGCTCGAAGGCATGGGCTTCCGCCGCGAACCGGCCGGCGTGGTCGAAGGCCCGATCGACGAGGGGACGCTCAACCTTCCGCGCGACTACCGCCGCGCCCGCGAGCTGACGAGCCATCCGATGAAGTTCACGCTCACCGGCCCGCACATGCTGTGCAAGACGCTGATGGACCACCATCACAAGAGCCGGGCGGAGCTGTGCAGCGCGCTGGGAAGGGCACTGGCCAGGCAGGTGGCGGAAATCGACGCCGACGTGCTTCAACTGGATGAGGCGAACATCACGGGGCATCCCGAAGACGCCGAGTGGGCGGCCGAGGCGCTGAACCTCGTCCTCGACGCCGCCAAGCATGCCAAGGAGCGGGCGCTGCACATGTGCTTCGGCAACTACGGCGGGCAGTCGATCCAGAAGGGGACGTGGAAGCAACTGGTCGGCTTCCTCAACCGACTGCACGTGGATCACGTGGTGCTGGAGTTTGCCTTTCGCGGCTACGATGAGCTTTCCTACTTCAAGGAACATCTGGACCCCAAGATCGCCCTGGGCATCGGCGTCATCGACATCAAGGTCAACAGCGTGGAGACGCCCGAGCAGGTGGCGCAGCGCATCGAGGCGGCTACGAAGATCGTCGGGCCCGGCCGCATCAAGTGGGTCCACCCGGACTGCGGCTTCTGGATGAACAAGCGCTCGATCGCCGACCGGAAGATGGAGTCACTGGTGAAGGGGAGGGATTTGTTCCTGGGAGCAAAATAAACTCCGCTGCCTCTGTGTCCCGGCCTCATGCTGCGAGCTTGAGCAACGATGAAACTGAGAATCGCCGACACCGATCTTCACGTCCTGGACATGCGGGCGCGGATGCCGCTGAAGTATGGGATTGCGACGCTGACGGCGGTGCCGCATTTGTTCGTGGGGGTCGCGCTGGAGATCGACGGGAAGCAGCAGCATGGCATCGCCGCCGATGGCCTGCCGCCCAAGTGGTTCACGAAGGACCCGAATACCACCTTCAAGAGCGATCTGGACGACATGTTCGCGGTGATCCGCTCGGCGTGCCGGCTGGCAAAGGAATTGCCGGCGGCGGGTACGCCGTTTGAACTGTGGCAGGGGCTGTACCGGGCGCAGGAGCAATGGGCCAGGGGCACGCCGCATCCGGCGCTCCTGTGGAATTTCGGGGTGAGCCTGGTCGAGCGGGCGACGCTGGATGCGTTTTGCCGGGCGACCGGGCAGACGATTGCCGGAGCGGTTTGCCACAATTCGCTGGGGATTCGGCTGGGGGCGATTCATCGGGAGCTCGAAGGCGCAGCGCCGGCGGATTTTTTGCCGGCCGAGCCGCTGGGAAGGCTGAACGTACGGCACTGCGTGAGCATGGCCGATCCGCTGACGGCGGCCGACATTCCCCAGGGCGAAGTGCTCAGCGACGGGCTGCCGCAATCGCTTGAAGAGTGCACCCGCGTTTACGGGCTGACGCATTTCAAGATCAAGCTTTCGGGGAAGTTGGAGCAGGATCGCGAGCGGCTGCATAACGTCGCGCAGGTGCTGGATCGGCTGTGCCCCCAGTACGCATTCACGCTTGATGCGAACGAGAACTTCCGCGAGCTCGGGCCGTTCAAGGAGCTTTGGCAGTCGCTCACATCCGAGAAGGCGCGTACCGCGGTTCCTGTCGCGGTTGATCTACATCGAGCAGCCGTTTCATCGGGAGGCGGCGCTGTCGGAGTCGCTCTGCGCGTCGCTGCGCGGCTGGGCGGACCGTCCGCCGATGATCATTGACGAATCCGATGCCGATCTGGGTTCCGCGGCCGCGGCGATCGCCGGTGGGTACGCGGGGACGAGCCACAAGAACTGCAAGGGGATCTTCAAGGGGATCGCCAATGCCTGCCTGATCGCCCATCGGCGGCGGACCGACAAGTCGCGCGCCTACCTGCTCAGCTCTGAGGATCTTGCGAACGTCGGGCCGGTGGCGCTGCTCCAGGACCTGGCGCTGGTGGCGCTTCTGGGCATCACGCACCCGGAGCGCAACGGGCATCATTACTTCCGGGGACTGGAGGCGATGCCGGCACAGATCCGGGAGCAGACGCTGGCATTGCACGGGGATCTCTATCACCGGCACGAGCGCGGCTTTCCGACGCTGACCATCCAAGACGGGACCATCGACGTGCGATCGGTTGCGGCGGCGCCGTTTGGGGTGGCGTTCGATCCGAACGTGAGCGGGCTGCCGACGCTCGAGAAGTGGGATTCTCGGACCTTGCTCGGAAACGGCTGATTCCCTGATCTTAACTTCAGCACCGATCGATCCGATCCAACAGACATGAAAGTGTTGGCGCCATCGCGGCCTAAGCAACTGCTTCGCCCGCAGGCTCCGTCCGGCGGTGGGTATGAGAGCCGGCTGCCATACTTCCGGCGCTGCCGGCGCTGCGGGCATCGGGCGCCGTGGGTTCGGCGCTGCACGATCTGCGGGGCTCCCGGGCGGCGGTGCAATCTCGCGCTGGCGGCACTGGCGGTGGTGGTGGTGGGAATTCTGATTCTTGTCTGAGAGACCCGGGGCACGGCTGGCGCAGAAAAAGGGGCAACGCCTTCGCCCTCTGTACCGGCGTTGCCCCGTCTCAGAGTCGTCTAAGCGATAATATGCGCATGAGCCCCTTTCTTTGCCAACACAAATGAGAGATTCTTGTATGTCCATCCGGCTCTATCATCCACGCTTAAGCGTGGCATAGGGGGAGCCGAGGGGTTCGAGTTCTAGGGGACCAGGACGATCTTGCCGCGGGAGTTGCCCTTCATCACCTCCTCGTGTGCCCGGGGGGCGTCGCTTAAGGGTAATTCGTGGTCCAGGACGGGTTTAAGGGTCTGCTGGCGCAGGCCGGCGGCGATGGCGGCGTGGATGTCATCGTACTCTTTTGGGGTGGCGCCGCCGAGCATGACGCCGCGGATTTCGGCTTCGCGGGCCATGGTGTAGCGGGGGTCGATTTCGATTCTGCCGCGCGAGCCGATGACGGTGACCCGGCCGCCGCGGGCGAGCATGGAGAGGTCTTTGGCGAGGTTCACGTTGGCGAGCATTTCCAGGATGACGTCGACGCCCTGGCCGGCGGTGAAGTCCAGGATCTTCTGCACGTAGCCGGCATCGTGGTGATCGACGGCCAGGGCAGCGCCGAATCCTTCGATCATGAGCCGGCCCTCGGCGGAGCCACCGGTGCCGATGACGCGGCAGCCGGCGGCGACGGCCCACTGGACGGCGGCGGTGCCGACGCCACCGGTGGCGCCGTGAACCAGGACCGTCTCGCTGGGCAGAGCTCTGGCGCTGGAAGAGGGCGCGGTAGGCGGTGCCGTAGGGGATGCCCAGGGCCGCGCCCTGCGAGAACGAAATCGCCTCGGGCAGGAGATGCACCTTCGTTGCATCGCAGAGTGTCTTCTCGGCGTAGGTTCCGCTGATGGAGCCGGCGACGTAGACGCGATCGCCGATGCGGACGTTTGTGACGCCCTGGCCGACGGAGGCGACGATGCCAGCGCCGTCGTTGCCGGGTGTCCAGGGAAGCGGCGCTTTGATCGCGTAGTTGCCCGTGCGGACGTAGGTCTCGACGGGGTTGATGCCGGCGGCTTTGAGGGCGACGACGACCTGGCCCGCGGACGGCTGCGGGTCGTTGACCTCCTGGACCTTTAGAACCTCGGGGCCTCCAAATGCTTCAACTCGAATTGCTTTCATGATTTGCATTCTATGCCCCCGGGAGCGTGGGCCACCGCTGCTGGTTTTTGCACGGTGTGAGTACGGTGCGGGTACGGTGCGGGTCGGAGCTTTTGCACAAGCGGATGTCGAGATGTTGCAGGGGGCAGTCGGCCAGATTCTTCGATGATTTTCAGGGGGATCAGGAGATGCCTGGAGGCCAGGGGCGGGCCGGGGCGCAGAATACCGATTGCTCCGGCGGGGCGGCGCTGATATATCCTTGCGGTCTTCATTTCAGATCTGTGCGGCAACTTACGAACGGTGGTGTGCGATGACTCACAGGGTATGCCGTTGGGCGTTGGTCGTGTGTTTTGTAACTGGCGCGTGGTGCGTGTCGCCGCGGGCGGCTTCTGCGGGAGAGCTGCCGGAATGGTTCAAGCCGGGGAACGAGGAGAAGTACGTCTTCGTCGGCAAGGACGTGTGGGATATCGATAGCGGGCAGAAGGTCGGGGCGGCGTCGAAGGTGTACCTGGGACCGGAGGTGCGGCGGATCGTGGGGGCGGATGACCGGGTCTATTCACCGGGCAGCGAGAAGCCCGCGCCGGGCCTGAGCGGTCTGGGGTACATCTGGCCGCTGGACAACACACAGCTCATGCCGGTGACGCTCGACAACAAGCCGTACGCGGACTCGATGAACAATCCCAGCTTCTGGATCGCCGCCGATCATCGCCGGGTCGTGTTCATCCAGAACGGCGACTACTGGCGCGGCGAGATCGACTGGCCGCATGCCAGGATCGTCAACCGTAAGCAGGTGACCAGCGTCGGCCAGTTTGGCCCGAACAATTACCCGGTGCTGTGGTGGGCCAATACGCTGTACGTGTATGGGAACTTCGACAAGACCAAGCCGATCGTGAAGATCGATCTGCTGGGCGGCAATGTCGAGGAGATGCCGACCTACAACGTGCTGGGCGCCAATTTGCAGAGTCGCCGCGTCATGGGGCAGGTGAGTCCGGGCAACGTGCGGATCGTCGGGTACACGGCTTCGGTCATCTACGCCTATGACGTGCGCACGGGCAAGGCGTCGAGGTTCGAGAACGCGCTGGAACAGTCGGGCACCACGCTCAACATGGATCCGTTTCAGACCTGTCCGTTGCAATGGTTCGGCGACGAGACGGCCTGCGAGCTGCTGCCGGACCTGACCGTGCTGAAGTATGATTTTCGAAACGGAAAGATGGATGTCCTGCCCAGGCCGGCCAATCCCCCGGGATGGCCCATGCTCGGGCGGCGGGTCAGTTCGATCCTGCCGGGCGGTCGCTATGCCGACATCATCGTCACCGGCAGCAAAGCGGGTAACCCCAACGGACCGGATTTCGTGGAGCGCTATCTGCTCGACCTGACTTCGGGCAAGAAGATCGCCCTGCCCTTTGACAACCAGAACACCGGCATCTGGCTGGATGATGCCAAGTATCTCTACTATCGCGACAAAGGCGGGCTGAGCACCGTCGGGATCTGGCTCTACAACCGGGCCGACAACTCCAGCAAGCGCCTGGGCGGCGGACAGCTCGATATGGGACAAACGAGTATCGCGTATCTGCCGAAGCGCAACCTGGTGATGGGCGTCTCGCAGCAGAACGGCTTTGCGCTGCGGAGGATCCACCTCGACGGCTCGGGCATTCAGGATCTGGGTACCTGCGACTACTCGGTCATCACCCGGATGCCGGAAGAATCGGTGGATCTTGGTTACAGCGGGCAGCAGGCCGATTTGTGGAAGCCGGTGACGGTGGATCTGGCGGCGCTGGCGCCGACCGAAGCGCCGCAGCCTGCGGCGGGTAAGGTCAAGCTCGACGAGATGACCAAGGACCTGCCCGAGGAGCAGCAGCAGTTCGCCGATCATGCGTATGACTATGCGATGATGAACTCGGAGCTGAACAGCTTTTACGATCCGATGAAGTTCGCGATGATCATTCTGGACGCGCACAAGGCGAAGCCGGATCAGCCGCTGAACAACCTGATTCTCGGCACGGATTATTCCAGCGCGGCCGATCCCGAGCATATCCGGCGCTGGGCGCACGCTCAGGCGATGAACTATCCGGTGATGGGGCTGGGGCCGCACCATAATGCAGTCCCCACGCCCGAGCAGAAGGAACAAATCGCGACGAAGACCGGCCAGTCGATGTTCGATGCGTATTCCGCCAAACCGATGCCGAGCATCAAGGACGTGCATACGCTGTTCACGAAGTACCTGAAGGAAGCCCAGGCGAGTGTCCTCGGCGGCCAGACGCAGACGGGGCAACAACCGCAACAACAACAGGCACAACAGCCGCGGCAGCAGCAACAACAGCAGGCGAACTCGCAAAACCAACAGACCCAGCAGCAGCAGGCCGCAAATCAGCAGGACAACTCCCAGGACAGTACGGAAAAGAAGGTGGATCAGGCGGTCGACAAAGCCGAGAAAGCGAAGAACGCCGTCAACGGGCTTCGGGGCTTGTTCGGTCATTAGCAGCGGCCTGAAACTGGGGGGGCGATCGTCGGCGCGTGAAATGCGCGGCGGCGGTGGATCACACTCACTTGGCCCAGGCGGGCCCGCTGGGGGGCGGGGTGCGGCAGGCCGGTCACGACCCGCAGTTTCACGCGCATCATTCCTTTCCTGGAGTCTGCGCGGCGATAGGATCGAGCCTCGTTCCGCTCAACTGCGCAACGCATCGGGGGCGTGTCGATGACACACTTACAACCGGCGGATGGCGAAGCCGCCATCGACGTCGATGACCTGTCCGGTTGAGAACGGGAGCCAGTCGGTGGCAATCAGCGCCGACGGCTTTGGCGACGTCTTCGGGCTTGCCCCGGCGCTTGATGGGCGTGAGGTCGTTCTCGAAGATCAGCTTGTCGTACTTTTCTTTGACGGGGCCGGTCATGTCGGTTTCGATGATGCCGGGGCGGATCTCGAAGACGCCGATGCCGAATTCGGCGAGGCGGGCGGCGTAGAGGCTGGTCATCATGGAGAGGCCGGCTTTGCTGATGCAGTAGTCGCCGCGGTTGGTGCTGGCGGCGTAGGCGCTGACGGAGCTGACGGTGACGATCTTGCCGGGGATCTTCTGCTCGATCATGCGGCGGGCGACGAGCTGGGTCAGGAAGTATGGGCCCTTGAGGTTGATCTCGATCAGGCGGTCGAAGCTTTCTTCGGTGGCTTCGAGGATGTCGGCGCGCTGCCTGGGGGCGACGCCGGCGTTGTTGACCAGAACGTCGATGCGGGAGAAGGCGCGATAGGTTTCGTCGACGATGCGCTGGCGGTCGTCATGCTGGCCGATGTTTCGCTGGACGAGAAGGCCGCGGCGGCCGCATGACTCGACCTGGCGAAGGGTCTCCTGAGCGGCTTCGAGGTTGCTGGCGTAGTTGATGGCGCAGTCGAAGCCGAGGCGGGCCAGTTCGAGGACGATGGCGCGACCGATTCCTCGCGATCCACCGGTGATCAATGCCGTCTGGGGGTTGTCTGGCATGTCGGGGCCCTTTCCCTGCGTTCAATTTGATTCATGAACGCGCAAACATACTCCGCCGGGATTCGGCCGAAAAGCCTGGGATGGTTCGGCAGGCATGGGAAAAGCGCCGGCACCCGGAATTTCGGGGAAGAAATCGCCGGTGGGGTGGAACCATGACTACGCACAAGCCATCGCAGAACCATTAACCACACCTTTGGAGGTCAACATGAGTGGTCGCACCACGAGCAGGGTTTTTATGGACACGCTGGAATCCCGAGTGCTGCTGCACGGCGGTTTTGGCGGCGGATTTGAGGGAATGCGGGCGCTGGGTCCAGCCGGCGCGGCGATTGAATTCAGCCAGGCGCCCGGCAGCGTGCAGACGGGCCTCAATACGCTCGCCAGCAAGGACAACGTTACGGCGCCCGCGGCGACGGACATGGTCTATCTGGGCAATGTGAACGGCGTGGAGACGTACATGCTCGACATCAAGTCAACCGGGACGGACACGCGGTTGACCGTTGATTCGGCGGGTAATCCCTTCAGCCGGCCGACGATCAGCAGCACCACGTTCGGGGCGATCTCCAATACCAAGGTCACCGATGAGCTGACCTCGATCGCATCGGCGTTGGGCCTGACGGCGCCGGCGTCGACCGATGCGGTGAGCGTTTCGACCGCGAGCGACGGGACGACGGTCTATACCATGCGGCTGATGAATTCGACGACGACCGGCCACCACCGCCGCGGTGTGACGATCAGCGTCGATGCCAACGGCAATCCGACCGGCAATGCGGTGATTCCCTTTAGTGCGCTGCCCAGCGCCATTCAGAACGGGCTCAATGCCAACGCCCCGTCGGGGGCGACGCCGCTGGACAGCAGCTCCACGCAGAAGGTTGCCGTGCGCACGCAGTACGGCGAAACGACTTACTCGACGACGTTCAGCAGCTCAGGAACGCAGACGACGGTGACCGTCGATGCCTCGGGAAATCCGGCGACTCTGCCGAGCCGGTCCTCGACGGATTTCGGCACCCTGGGCACGAGCGATTCGGCGGCGGCGACGGAATTGCAGACGCTGGCGACCGCCGACGGCGCGGGCACGATCGATTCGGCGCAGAATGTGAGCGTGCTGGATGAAGGCAACGGGACGAAGCTCTACAGCGTCGTGCTGACGGCGACCGGCAGCAGCGGGGGCACGCATCACATCCGGCTGACGGTGGACCAGGCGGGCAATCCGACGGTGCTGCCGGGCGGCGGCGGGCGGGGAATTTTTGGAGGATCGGGATTCGCGGCGGCCGCGGGTTTCGGTGCGTTTCACAGTTTTGGACGGCGGCGAGGCTAAAGCGTGCACCCTTGGCGGCCGTCAGCGATTCCCCTTCGCCGGAGGCGAGGGGGAATCTTTTTTGAAGAAGCTGCAGGTGGAGAGGCTCTTGACGGCGGCCAGGAGGTCGGCGGGCTCGATCGGCTTGGCGATATGGAGCTGGAAGCCGGTGAGCAGGGCGTGGCGGCGGTCTTCGGGCCGGGCGAAGGCGGTGAGTGCCGCGGCCGGCGTCTTGCCGCCCTGCGCGGGTTCGAGGCTGCGCAGCTTGGAAATGAGCTGGTAGCCGTCTTCATGGGGCATGGCGATGTCGGTGAGGAGCACATCGGGCTGTTGCTCGCGGACGAGCGCCAGCGCCTGGGCGGCCGACGCGGCACAGAGAACCGATGCGTGGGCGCCTTCGAGGATTTTTCGGGTGAGCAGGCGGCTGTCGGCTTCATCATCGACGACCAGCACTTTCACGCCGTCGAGATCGATCGCGGGCGGAGCTTTGCGTTCGGACGAGAACGCTCCTGGCGGCGCGGGCGCGACCTTGTCTTGCAGAACCGGCGCAACCGGAAGCGAAATGGTGAACGTGGCGCCCCGGCCTTTACCCGCGCTCTCGCCGCAGACCGAGCCGCCGTGCAGCTCGACCAGGTGGCGCACGATCGCCAGGCCCAGCCCCAGGCCCCCGTGCGTTCGCGTGGTGGAGGCATCGCCCTGGGTGAAGCGGGCAAACAGGTTTGGCAGGAATTCGGGGGCGATTCCCTGGCCGGTGTCGGCGATGCGGAGCTGGACATGGGATTGCACGCGCTCGACCTGAACGTCGATCTCTCCGCCGCGCGGCGTGAACTTGATCGCGTTGGCGAGCAGATTCCAGATCACCTGCTGAAGGCGGGCGGCATCGCCGCTGACGATGGCCGCATCGTCATCGAACTTCCGGCGAATCGCGATGTGCTTGGCCTGTGCCGCGGGGCTCACGGACTCGATGCTGTCGGCGACGATCGTGCGCAGATCGAGCGGCCTGACCTCCAGGCGGAGCATTCCGGAAATGATCCGGCTCATGTCCAGCAGATCGTCGATGAGCCGGCATTGCGTGCGGGCATTGCGCTCGATCGCTTCCAGGCCCTGCTTGAGTTCCTCGGGGTCGCTGGCGGCATCACGAAGCAGCGTGGCCCAGCCCAGGATCGCATTGAGCGGCGTGCGCAGCTCGTGGGAAAGCGTGGCGAGAAACTCGTCCTTGGCCCGGCTGATGCGCTCCGATTCGCGCCGGGCTGCCTGCTCGCTGGCGAGCAGTTGATCGCGCTCCGCCAGGTAGCGCTTGAGCGCGGAGATGTCCCGCACGACCTTCGAGGCGCCGATGATGGTTCCGTTGGGTGCTTTGATCGGCGAGATGGTCACTGAGACGTTGATGCGCCGGCCGTCCTTGCGGATGCGCACCGTCTCGAAGTGATCGACGCGCTCCCCCCGGCGCAGGCGGGCGAGGATGGCGGGCTCTTCGTCCGGCCGCTCCGGCGGCACGAGCAGGGTGATCGACTGGCCGATCATCTCGGCGGCGGTGTATCCGAAGATCCGCTCGGCGGCGGCGTTCCAGCTCTGGACGATGCCGTTGAGGTCCTTGCTGACAATGCCGTCATCGGAGGAGGTGACGATGGCCGCCAGGCGCCCTGCAGTTCTTCGGCAGTGGTGACCTTGTCAGAACTCATTGGCGGTCATTCGCTACCATCATGCGGCGTACCACAAGATCGGGGTTGGATGAAAGCTCGGTCGCCTTTTGCAGCAGCCTGAGCCGATTCGGCTCAATGGGTTTACGATAGATTTCGCCGGACGATTGCGGAACGGTGAATCTATGGCAGGGGGACTGGCCAGGGGGGCTGGCGAGCCGCGGGGTGACTTCTTGACGCACCCGGGGTTGCACGGTGTGACTACGGGGAGGGTACGGTGTGAGTGGGTCGTTTTGCATAAGTGGATGTCAATATGTCGTATGGCTCCTGCCGCGCCATTCCTATGGGAATGGGCGGTGCATGGGGGGCAGATGAGGTCGGCCAAGCGGCGGGTTGCAGGGGCCCAAAGGCGGCCAGGCAACCGGGGCTGCCTGCCCGTGCCGGCTCTGCCTTACGCGAGCGGGGCGAGTGTTTCTATCCATCAGAGGCGGACCTGCATGGCCGGCCCGGCGCACGAAGCGTCAGGCGTGATCAGCGTGTGGGATTCCACTGGCGTTCAAGGTCGAGGATATCGGACTCTCGGTCGATCCAGCGGTGAAGCTTGTAGAAGGCGCGAACTTTATTGCGGGCGATGGGGGAGTTGACGACATCGTCGATGGTCAGGCCGGTGAAGGCGAGGATGCGATCGAGCGCCTTCTGGATCACCAGGCGCTCGTTGGGCTGGGGGAGGTCGATGGCGCCGGTGCGGAAGTTGAAGAGGCCGAGGGAACGCATGATGCCGTATTGTAGGAACGGACAAGCGAGAATTGGCAACGGTCAATTGCCCATCGAGGGGATCTTCACGATTCCGGCTGGGCGAGCGGGGCGGGCGTCGGCGGTGGGGCGTGATGGGTCAGGGCCGCCATGATGCGCTCGACGTGGACGTGGCAGTTCTCGATGAAGACGGTGAACTTGCGCTGGGTGCCGCCGATGGCGGTGCCGGCGACGTAGAGGCCCGGGACGTTGGTTTCCATGGTCTTTGCGTCGAACTGGGGGGCCTGGTCTTCACCGATGAGGTTGACGCCGGCGAGCTTGAAGAGGGTGTTGTCCTGCTCATAGCCGATCAGGGCGAGGACGAAATCGGCTTTGACCCTGGACGTGCGGCCGTCGTGATGGCGAAGGGTGACGTGGGAGGGGGTGATCTCGGTCGGCTGGGTGTCGAACCAGGTCTGGATGCAGCCGGATTTGAACAGGTCCTTGATCTCAGGCATGAGCCAGTACTTGATGCTGGCGGCGGGGAGCTCGCTCTGGCGGTAGCTGATCGAGACGCGGGCGCCGGCATGGTAGGAGCGAAGGGCGGCTTCGACGGCGGAGTTTTTCCCGCCGATGATCAGGGTGTCCTGGCCGAAGTAATCGTGGGGGTCCTGGAAGTAGTGATGGACGTGGGGGAGGTCTTCACCCGGAACGTCGAGCTTGCGGGGATGGTGAGTGCCGCCGGTGCAGAGGACGACATGGCGGGCGCGGCAGGTGCGTTGCCCATCGCGGGCAGAGGTGGTGAGGAGGAAATCATGGGCCTGCCGCTCCAGGCCGACGAGGGGCTGGTAGGTGTTGATCTTGAGTTTGTAGAGCTGGACGATCGTGCGCAGGTAGGCGAGGTACTGCTCGCGCGTGGCCTTGGTCTGGTCGGGCGTGGCCAGGGGTACGCCGGCGATGGCGATGCGCTCGTTGGAGCTGAAGAACTTCGTCTGCGGGGCGAACCAACTGACGGTGTGGCCGATCTGTCTGGCGTCGAAGTGGAGGTAGTTCATGCCGGCTTTTTTGGCCGCGACGGCGAGTTCGATGCCGATCGGGCCGGCGCCGATGATGGCGAGATCCGTTTGGGGCGTTTCCATGACGGGGGATGATAAGCGCAGAGACGGAATTGTCTGCGGCAGAGCGATCCGGGATGGGTCATTCTGCCGGACGGACGGAGGGCAGCGGGGGGGGGGTGATCGAGGCTTTCTTCGGGGAGGAGGGATGAAGGCAATTCTCGCTCTTGCGCTGTAACCGTCTCGACGAGGACCACCGGCATCGGCGGCGGCCTGATGGAATCGACGACGGGGTGATTGCGCAGATCGGATGGTGGAAGTATCTGCACGCGCAGGGGCGCCTGCCGCTGTTCGTGCTGCCGGAGACGCACTTGAGCGGCCATGGCGGCCGCGCTGAAGCGGAAGCTCGGGGCATCGGTCCTGCGCGGGGTGGGGAGCCCGGTGGCGAAGTTGACCAAGGTGGCGATGCGGCCGGGTGCATCGGGCTGGGAATCGCAGGTGCACGCGCTTGGGCGTGACGAGGTGGAGGTGCTGCTCATGGGCGACGGGCCGGAGTGGGAGACGATCCAATACGTGCCGAATGCGGTGGCCGAGGGGCGAAAGAAGGCGCTGATACTGCTCGGGCACCGCAACTCCGAAGAGGCGGGGACGGGAAGCTGTGCCCATGAGCTTTGGGGCCTGGTCCAGGACGTGCCGGTGGTGTTCATTCCCGCGGGCGATGCGATGCGGGCGGCGAAGCGGTGCCCGCGGCGTCATAGCCCGCAATGGACGTCCCCGGGTGGCCGCGTAGAATGCGATCGTGATGTCGCACGACACGTACGAATCCCCGCTGGCGGCGCGGAACGCTTCGGAGCAGATGCTGCGGCTGTTTTCGCCACAGCATAAGTTCGGGCTCTGGCGGCGGCTGTGGCTGGAGCTGGCGCGGGCACAGCGCCAGCTGGGGATCATGCGCATCAGCGACGAAGCGATCCGGCAGATGGAGGGGAAGCTGGATGCGATCGACTTTGAATCGGCTGCGGCGTGGGAGAAGCGGCTGCGGCACGATGTGATGGCGCACGTGCACGCGTTCGAGGAGGCGGCGCCGGCGGCAAAGGGAATCATTCATCTGGGCGCGACCAGCCAGTTCGTGGTCGACAACGCGGACCTGATCCTCATGCGCGAGGCGATGCAACTGCTGTCCAGCCGCCTGGCCGGCGCGATCGATGCACTGGGAGCGTTTGCACTGCGCTGGAAGGATTTGCCGACACTGGGGTACACGCACTTTCAGCCGGCGCAGCTGACCACTGTCGGAAAACGTGCGACGCTTTGGGCGCAGGATTTCGTGCTGGATCTTGGGGAACTGGAGGCGCGGATCGCGAATCTGCGCTTCCGCGGCGTCAAGGGAACGACGGGAACGCAGGCTTCATTTCTGTCGCTCTTCGAGGGAGACCATCAGAAGGTCGAGCAGCTTGATCAGATGGTGACCAGGCGATTCGGGTTTGAGCGATCGTTTGACGTGACGGGGCAGACGTATCCGCGCAAGGTCGATGGGCAGATCATCGCGAGCCTCGCGGGGGCGGCGGCGACGGTTCACAAGTTCTGCAACGACATTCGTCTGCTCGCGGGCATGAAGCAGATCGAAGAGCCGTTTGAGGCCGAGCAAGTCGGTTCCAGCGCCATGGCCTACAAGCGCAACCCCATGCGCTGCGAACGGGCCACTGGGCTTTCGCGATTCGTCATCTCGCTGGTGCACAGTGCGCTGCAGACCGCGGCCGAGCAGTGGTTCGAGCGCACGCTGGATGATTCATCGAACAAGCGGCTGACCATTCCGGAGGCGTTTTTGGCGCTGGATGGTTGTCTGCTGATCGTGGTCAATGTGGCACGCGGGCTGGTGGTGTATCCGAAGACCATCGAGGCGGCGGTGAAGGCGGAACTGCCCTTCATGGCGACCGAGGAGATCCTTATGGCGGGCGTGCGGGCCGGCGGAGACCGTCAGGAACTTCACGAGGCGATTCGTCGCCACTCGCAGGCTGCGGCCGAGCAGGTGAAGATGCAGGGCAAGCCCAACGACCTGCTCGAGCGACTGGCGGGGGACGCGAACTTTGGGCGCATCGATCTCGCAACCGTCACCAATCCTGCGCATTATGTTGGACGAGCGCCGGAGCAAGTCGAGACGTTCATCCGACAGGTGGTCGAGCCGGTTCGCCAGCGATATGCGGCTTCGATCAAGCAGGCGGCAGATCTGAAGGTCTGATAACTCTCGCCCTATAAATGGGTTGCGATGGTCTTCGAAGACTGGCGAGAGAAATTTTTTTGTTGAGTCCATCGTGCGGTCTTGCTAGGCTGGCGCTCTGAAATCGAGGCAGTTCAACGACTTAGCATGGTCTAAGCGGTATTACCCCGAACGCCGCGATTGTGCCTGCCATGTGACACGTTACGGGATTTGGGGTATTTTGGATGTACAGCCGTCGGAGACGGCTTTTGTTTTCACCTCAGCTTTTCGAATCGCACTAATCGCAGCCATGGAAGGGCAAGGAATCTGAGTTCCCGGGGGGTGGAGTGTCTGTGGCCCGGTGAGAGAGACCATGCCGCACAAGAAGCTTTGTCTGCAATGGCCTGCGAAGTATCTGGCTATCGGCCTGCTGATTGCGCCCACCATGACGTATGCCATGGATCTGGCGGAGCGAAAGGACTCGCTGCCCTTACCCCATGGGCTTCCCAGCGCAAGCGGTGCGCATCTTTTCTCGTGGTACGACACGCCTGGGGTATCCCGCGCCACCGATGCATTGCCCGGAGTCGAGCTACCGGGAGCGGCAGCCAACATGAGCGTTCTTCCGTTCCTGGGCACGAACGTCGATACCAGCGGCAACGGTTTGGCTGGTCTGCAATTGGAGCCTTTGCGCGCCCTGAGGGTCGTTGCCCCCGTAACCAATCCCGGCAACGCGATCTCCGGTCCTACGACCTACGACGTGAGTTCGCTGTTTGGGAGCCTTCCACGTCCCAAAGTTGAGGAAGATCCGGCCGCCGTGGCAGCTCTTGCCCGGCAGATCAATTGGACGCGTATCGCGTCCAAGGAGCCGAAACATCTCGACCCCTGGAGCGGCACATCGGAGACGAAATCCGCGGAGAATGAGCGGACGCGAATATCGTACACTTACGTTGGGCCGCGCAGTTATGTCGATTACGCCTATGCGCAGCAGACGTTGGAGTGGCGCCGCGAAAGCCAACCGGATCTTCACAAGCCGTCGCCGCTCTTCATGTTGCCGGCGTGGGCGGCTTCAAACTTGACTGACGGCGCCGCCGGATCGACCGAATCGCTTCTTCAAGATGCGTGGTGGACCGCTACGGCCCGTACGGCTCAGGGCTTTGCGATGGACGAGGCTCAACTGGTCACCCGGAATCTTGGTGAGTCCAGCTATCTGGGCAGCTCGGCTCGCACCGTTGTTGCCGCCGTCAACCCTTTCCATTTATTGGATGCGGGATTGTCCAGGATCGCCCGAGCCTTTCATGCCAACGGGCAAGCCGACGAATGGCTCGGCAAGGCTGATGTGGAGACGATCTTTACCCACGCGGGTCATCGCTCGCTCATTGCCCCTGAGCCGGAATATCACACGACTTACTACACCGAGGAAACTGGTTTGGCGCCGACCGGTGCAGCCGTCGATGATTCCGCTATCATTGCTTCGGCTGAGTCTTTTCTCGCTGGCAGCGATCAGGAGATACCGGCTACCCTTTACATCGTTCGTAGCAGCGACCGGGGCGGGCAGCAAACAATTACCCAACTGTCCGACCTTGGCACTTACGCGGTTGTGGCCAACGGCGGAGCGTTAGTGCCGGGGGCTCGACCACGGCTTGCACGCAATCTGAATGTGGGGAAGTGGGTTGTCGCGTCACAGCATACGCCTTTTGCGGCAATTGGCAGTACCCGAAATGGCTTTGATATGCCCGATCCGGCGACACTCTCTCTGCTGGCCGTCGCGGGGGTTCTTCGCACCAGGACCCGCAAGCGCCCCGCCTAATCCAAATTCGATTTGGCGTGTCAACTTGGGTAGCCTTTCCCGGTTGTGCGACGCGCATTTGTTGCTTGCGTTTGCCATGGTGCGAGGTATGTTTAAAACGCCTCTTGGTTGAGCGATCCGCCATGACCACGGGTTGCATCTTCGAGGGGGTGCCGGAAGATACGGGTGCATGAGATTCCGGGCTGAAATTCAATTGGATTAATCGGATTTGCCGGTTTACGAGGTCTTGGTGCGTTGATAAAGTTGGACTACTGACAGGCAATTCCTGATGCTGGCCGAGCTTGGAGTTCGGCTTGGGTATCTTCGGAGGGCGAGAGATGTCTAAGCGTCGTTTAATGGCGGGTAAGCAGCGATCGCGCATTGTTTGGCAGTGCGTTGCTGCTTTGGCGCTGAGCACGATGCCTGCGCTGGCGCATGCCAAGCCGAATCCAGTTCCGAAGGTTCCCGCGCCGACGCCGGTTACCAACCAACTTTTCTCGTGGTATCAGACGGGGACTCCGCCTCCGTCGAATCCGCAGTACATCGGCGCGCCGTTTCTGTCTGACACAAGCGCTGCGGCCGTGAACTCTTACCTTCAAGGATTGGCGCCGGGCGCAATTCGCGCCGTCAAGGTGACCTCGCCGATCAGTGATGCGACTGCGAACCTGGTCTTCAATAACACGAGCTACCATGTCAGCTATGTGTTTGGCGACTTGAATGGGTCGGATCAAAAGTCTTTGATTTCTAATCTGGTCCAGCAGGTGCGGTTTCAGGACGGCCCGGGCCATAAGCTGACGCAGTCGGCCGGGGCATTTGTGGGCAACTTTGGGTTTGAAGTCCCGTTTGGCCCACTTTTCCCTTCTGGAAACCAAGGGAACCCGCACACCTTCAATGCCGCCAACGCGCAAAGCGGCAATTGGAATGACTGGAACAACGGCAGCGGATCCAATAAGCACCGCAACGCTCTGACGATGAGCAATGAGAACGCCTACCCGGGTAGCCCCACGTTTCCCAATCTCGCTTCCGGCGACAAGCCTCCTGGAGGCGGAAGCTATCCCAACATCCGTTCGTCTCTTTTTATCCTGCCGATCCAGCGCGTAACGGAAGCGACCGAGAAGATCGATAAGCTTCACCTGAACGCCCAGAACATTCCGTGGACGGCCAACTTCAACAATTGGGGCAATCTCGGTCTGGACAATGACCGCGATCCGTCCAATGGATATCAATTCGTTCCTGGTGCGCCGATGGTGGCTAAGACGATCAATGGTGTGCATTATCCGGCGCTCAGCGGGTCACAGACTGCCAACCAGATGATGAGCGAACGCGATTTCGCCGTCATGGTGGCGCACATGCGGATGCGCGGTGCTGATTCAGTCAGCCTGCTTGATTCAGGTATCGTTGGCGTAAGCCAACAGCAGATGCAGGATGATGCCGTGACTGGCTGGAACGGCGAATTCAGCATGACCGCCATCTTCAGCCAGTCCGATCACCAGCTCCTGCTCGACGACTTTGGTAATGCCAGCAACGGCAAAGGCCACGGGAATCACTACGGCCAGAAGAATAACGGCGGCTCAAACCACAGTGTGTTTAGCTTGGACGCCGCCACAAATAGTCACTCCGACAAGAACTCCTGCTTCGACGATTGCTCATTGCAGGTGGATGGTCACGACATCAATAGCGACACGAGCGGTGTCATTGTCTCGGGCGTTTACAGCTTGAGCCTGGGTAAACTGGACGTGCTCTTGAGCAACATGGATGACTCGCAGCACAAGGTCACGCTCCCATGTGACATTGGTGGATACTCGTTGGCCGTGCAGGATTTCACTGTCGGCGCGGGAAATCACTGGCTTGTCGAGTACAGCCTCAACAACTGCCACGGTAAGAACAAGGATTGGGAGATCGTTGACCAGCACACCCCGTTCACGGCGATTTCCGACAGTCGCAGCGGCTTTGGAATCCCCGAGCCGGGCACCCTGTCTCTGCTGGCCGTCGGCTCGATCTTCGGTCTGAATCGGCGGTCGCGCTGGACGCCGAAGGCGTAATTTCCGTCAAATGAATGATGACCAAAGGGCTGGATCAACCAATCCGGCCCTGTTCATCGTTCCCTGTTACCGGTAGAAACCTTCGCCTTCAGGCGGAATTGTTTCAGCGCGTCTGCTGGAGGTAGCTTCGGGGCATGGCGGAGAAGGACTACCGGCAAGGCTCGCACACGATATACGATATCAAGTACCACGTGGTCTGGGTGACCAAGTACCGCTACAAGGTGTTGACGGGTGAGATTGCCCTGCGGGCGTGGGAACTGATCCGGCAGGTCTGCATGGCGAGAGACATCAGGATTCTCAAGGGGCATGTGAGCCGGGACCACGTGCATCTGTTGGTCTCGTGCCCGCCGGGGCTGTCGATGTCGGCGTTGATGCAGTATGTCAAGGGCAAGAGCAGTCATGAATTGCAGCGGGAGTTTCCCGAGTTGAGAAAGCGGTACTGGGGGCAGCACCTCTGGGCACGGGGATATTCTTGTGCCTCGTCGGGCACGGTGACGGATGCGATGATCAAGGCGTACGTCGAACAACGAGACCTGCCTTCGCAGGACGGCTTCACTGTGGCCGACGAGAAGCGTTAGCCGACATTCAGTCGCGGCAACCGGCTTTAGCCGGTGGTTGTTTAGGGGGGATTGGCAACCGCTCGGATCTATGCGGCGTTTGCCGGACGGGTGACGGGGCTGGACTGCGCCAACTTCAACTGCTTCTCGACCACCTTCATGAAGTGCAGCGGGTCAATCGGCTTGGTCATGAAGTCGTTGCAGCCGGCGTTGAGGCATTTGTTACGGTCTCCCGCCAGGGCGTTGGCAGTGAGCGCGACGATCGGCCGGGTGTAGCCCTGCTGCCGGAGTTGCATGGTCGCTTGATACCCGTCAACGACGGGCATGAGCATGTCCATGAGCACCAAGTCGTAGGGCAGGCCACCGCGCCAGTTGACCATCACCTTTTCGATCGCTTGCTGACCGTTGGGCGCCAGGTCCACGAAACATCCGGCTTCGCGAAGATAGGTGGTGATGACCTTCTGATTTGAAACACCGTCTTCGGCCAGCAACACCCTGCCGGAAAGATGGAACTTTTCGGGGAGGGGTGCGGCGCCCTGCACTCCGATCTCGGTCGGCTTTAAAGTGATCGGGACGCCCTCAAGCGAGCCGGTGGCGATGGTGATCGTGAAGGTGGATCCGCGGTCCGGCTCGGAGGTGACGGTGATGTCGCCACCGAGGAGGTTCGCCAGATGCTTGGAGATCGACAGGCCCAGGCCTGTGCCGCCGAATTTGCGCGTGGTCTCGACATCGGCCTGCAGGAACGGCACGAAGAGGTTGCCGATCTGCTCCGTGGAGAGGCCGATGCCCGTGTCGGTGACCGCGATGCGGAAACGCGGCTGCTGATCGGTGGGGGGGCTCGCCAGGCCGGCGGTGATGGTGATGCCGCCGGATTCGGTGAACTTGATCGCGTTGCCGACAAGGTTGATCAGCGCCTGTCGCAGACGTGTGGGATCGGTGCGGATCTGCTGCGGGACGGGTCCATCGTAAACGACCTCGAGATTGAGTCCCTTCTCAATTGCCGGCGCCCGCAGCATGGAGCAGACCTCGGCAATCAAAGCGGTGGGGGAGGTCACAAGATTTTCCACGCGCATGCGGCCGGCTTCGATCTTAGAGAGGTCCAGGATGTCGTTGGTGATGGTCAGAAGGTGCTCGCCATTGCGCTTGATGGTGCGGATGAACTCCTCCTGCTCTTCGGGTGTGCGGTTGCGGACCATCAGCAGGTCGGAGAATCCGACGATCGCGGTTAGCGGCGTGCGGATCTCATGGCTCATCGAAGCGAGAAAGGCGCCCTTTATACGGTTGGCCGTTTCAGCTTCCTGTCTCGAATTGCGCAAGAGTGTTTCGACGTGATTGCGATCGTCATCGACACGATGGAGCTTTGAGGCGCAACGCCAGATCAGCAGCAGGAACATCACCGTGTTCGCGGCGACGGCGGCGATCAGACCATGACGCCAGTCAATGAGCCCCTGCTGTTGGAGGGTCATCGCGGCGAATTGGCTTGCCACCGGCACGAGCAGCGCCGCCGGCAGCAGCGAGCGAAGCACCACACCCGCAGTGCCGGTGCCGACGTTCTTGTTGCTTGGCGGCAGGCGCATCCAGTCCTGCGGCCGTCTGAGCGTTGTTTGTGCCCATTTCATTCAGATCTGTGGGATTCTTAATACTCATTTTCCGGCACGGCGAGCCCATCGGGAAAAGCACCGCCGCTTCTTTCGAGGCAATCGGAATAAACAGATAACGGATTGAGCAGAAAGATGGGTGCCGGGTCGAAATTCTTGCCATTACGTCTGATAAAGCGGCTTCATGCTGGTAGCGATTTGGGCGACGGAACGCAGGTTGCGAAGCATAGGAGACCGCGACAAGTGGGAACGCGTGTTTTCGCTTCGGACGCGAGATTCGGACTGCAGTGGAGGTTACTTATGGCAAGGCGATGGCACATTTTGGCCGCGGTGGTGGCGGGTAGCACGCTGGGGCTCTGGACGACAACGAATGCGGTGTGGGGCGCAGGAAAGCCCGGCGCCGTCACAGGAGTCCGTCCATCAGACCCAGAATCAGGCGGACACCGAGAATCGGGCGACAACCGGGCCTGCTAATGGTGCGAACAACTCTCAACCGAATTCGTTCGGCACCGATACGAATGGCAATGTCACCCAGTCGGGATCGGTGATCGGCAACACAACACCCGACAATGGGTCCGATGATACCGGTGTCAACGGAAAGGGCACTTCGACCAGCACGTTGCCGGGGGTAGCGCCAGGGATTGGCGATGGCACGCCGCAAGTCGGCACGCAGAATGCTACTGGAGGCGAGCCCCTACAACCTGGCACAGCAAATTCGACGAACGGGGTAAATGCAAGCAAGGGGCGGAATGCCCGGGATTCGGCTGCCGGACCGAATAGCGGCGCCAATCAGCCGGGCAGTGCTGCCGCTCAGAGCGGAACGGCGGTCGGTACCGGTGCTGCGACTGGCACCGGAGCCGCTGTCGGCAACTCGGTCGGTGGGAGCGCCAACATGACGGGGACCAATACCGCTGGCAACAGTACCACCAACGGTGCGCTCCCCGGCACCAACGATTCTACCGCCGGGACAGGAACCGCAACGCCCGGAACCGATTATGGAACCAATCCAAGTGGGACCGCTGTACCAGGCGCGGCGCCAGCACAAGGCCTGCTCCCGGGAGGGCCGGTATGGGCGCCGGCAATTCCGCACAGCCTGCCGCAGGCATCGTTGGTCCGAGCGATCAAGGCGCAACTGGAAACGGTGGGACCGGAGCATCTGGATCGTCCGATAGTACAAGGGACGGCGAGAGTGGCGCGACCGGCAATTCATCTGCCGGCACCCCGTCAGGTGGCGCGGGTGCCTCGTCTGCCGGGGGCTCTTCTGGAGCTGGTCATTGAGGGCGATCGATCCCGATGAATGTCAAAGAACTCCCTGGCCTTCGCTGCCGGGGAGTTCTTTGATCTGGGGACCTCGGGGCTTTCGGCGTGGCAAGAAGCTATGCTGGTTGATGAACCAGCTTCTCGTCGGGCACTGGCTCGTCGCTGCTCGACTGGATTCGCATGAAGTAGAACGAACGATAGACGAAGAACAGGCCCGTAGCGAGGAACATCGCCGACAGAATCAAGCTTGCCGTGGTATGTCCCTGGAGCTTCATTGCATAGGACAACTCGACTGCGAGCAGTCCGAAAAGGGTGGAGAATTTGATAATCGGGTTGAGCGCAACCGACGAGGTATCCTTGAACGGATCACCAACGGTGTCGCCCACGACCGTGGCGGCGTGAAGTTCCGTTCCCTTTTCCCGAAGCTCGACCTCGACAATTTTCTTGGCATTGTCCCACGCGCCGCCAGCGTTGGCCATGAAGATCGCCTGGAACAGGCCGAATATGGCCAGTCCGATGAGAAAGGCAATGAAGAAGTAGGACTCGGCGAAGGCCGCCGCCAGCGTAATGAAGAAGACCGTGAGGAAGATGTTGAGCATGCCTGCCTGCGCGTACTTGGTGCAGATCTCGACGACCTTCTGGGAATCTTCGGTCGAGGCCTTGGTCGTGCCTTCAAGCTTCATGTGTCGCTTGATATAGGCGACGGCACGATAGGCACCGGTGATGACGGCCTGAGTTGAAGCACCGGTAAACCAGTAGATTACGGCGCCGCCGGCCAGCAGGCCGAGGAAGAACGGGGCGTGCATGATCGAAAGATTGGCGACAGCGCCGGGATCGTTCAGACCCTTGGTCAGCACCATGATGATCGAGAAGATCAGGGTCGTGGCGCCGACGACGGCGGTGCCAATCAGCACAGGCTTTGCGGTAGCCTTGAAGGTGTTGCCGGCGCCGTCGTTGTCCTCCAGCAGGTGCTTGGCGCGCGTGAAGTCGGGGTCGATGTTGAAATCGCGCTTGAGCTCCTGCTCGATGTCAGGCAGCGTCTCGATAAGAGACAACTCGTAAACCGACTGGGCGTTATCCGTAACCGGTCCGTAGGAATCAACTGCGATGGTCACCGGCCCCATGCCCAGGAAGCCGAAAGCGACCAGACCGAAAGCAAACACAGCCTCGGCGCGCATGATCTCGTTCAGGCCATGTATTGAAAAGCCATAGCCGACCGCCATGAGTGAAATCACCACGACGCCACCGATCCAGAAGGCGGAGAAGTTTCCGGCGGTTAGGCCGGAGAGGATGTTCAGCGAGGCGCCGCCTTCGCGGCTGGCTGTGACAACCTCCTTCACGTGGCGAGAGTGCGTCGAGGTGAAGAACGTAGTCACTTCGGGAATGATCGCGCCGGCGAGGGTGCCGCAGGAAATGATCGAGGCCAGTTTCCACCAGAGCGTTCCATCACCGATGTCGGGGATCAGGGCCCAGCTTGTGGCATAGGTTGCCAGAATCGAGATGATCGAAGCCAGCCAGACGAGGCTCTTGAGGGGGGCTTCAAAGTTCATCTCTCGCGCCTTGGAATACCGGTGCGGGAAATAATCGCGTTGACCCAATAGGCCAGCGCCGAGGTGATCACCATCACCAGACGCATGGCGAAGATCCAGACCAGGAGTTTCGCCTGGATCAGTGCCGCCTTCTGCGCCGCCGCCGCGAGGACGCCTTTGCTGGCCTTCTCAATCGTCACGCCGGCCGGTAGGAACAACGGCGCGTTGATTGCCAGGATGATGAAGGTGATCAACGCGACGCCGGTCACGCCGTAGGTTTCAAAGCCATCGGCGGTGGGCCCGATGGAGTCGCCGGCATTGTCGCCGGTGCAGTCGGCGATGACGCCGGGGTTGCGGGCATCGTCTTCCTTGACGTTGAAGACGATCTTCATGAGGTCCGCGCCGATGTCGGCGATCTTGGTGAAGATGCCGCCGGCCACGCGAAGGGCCGCGGCACCGAGGGACTCGCCGATGGCAAATCCGATGAAGCAGGGACCGGCGAGGGTCGAGGGAATGAACAGCAGAATCAGAAGCATCATGACCAGTTCAATGCAGATCAGCACCATGCCGATCGACATGCCGGCCATGAGGGGAATGGAGTAAACCGGATACGGCCGGCCGCGCAGAGACGCCAGCGCCGTGCGTGAATTGGCGAACGTGTTGATGCGTATGCCGAATGCGGCAACCGAGTAGCTGCCCGCGATTCCGATCAGGCTGAAGGCGAGGATAATCGCCACGTGCGCAAGCGTGGAGAAGTTTCCGGCGGATGCGTTCGCGGCTTCGGGCGCGTTCTGAAGGAATCCGAAGTAGGCGATGATGATTACCGCGATGAACGACCAGAGCAGAAGAATGAATTTCCCCTGCGTGGTGAGATAGGTCTTGCAGGTGGCATAAATCGTTTCCGAAACCTCGAGCATCGATTTGTGCACCGGAAGGCGCTTGAGGTGAAAGTAAATCACCAGCCCGAAGGCGAATCCGATCAGGCAGATCAGCATTCCCCATACAAGGAGGGTGTGGCCGCTGACGCCGTGGAAATAGACGTTCCTTCATGTTCGGAAGGATCAGGTCCGCCTCAGAGGCGTAGCATGGGGCGGCAGTCAGAGACACGCTCGCTAGTGCGGCGGCGGCGATCAGGGGCCGACGCCACTTTTTCAGTAAATCCATTCAACTCTCCTGCTTTTGGTCACGGACGAAATGTCCCTGAGCCTTTGGGGCGGCCAAATATTAAACCAGAAGCTGCAAAATGGCCAAGGGGGCAGCCGTACAAGTGTCGCGATCAGAATCAGCGGCTGAATAGAAGGGTTCGGCGGGTGCGATTGTGGGGCCTAGAACGCCGTAAAATGGGCGATTATCGGGCCCGTTTGTCAAAGAGACTAACCGTCCAGCAGGTCCGCGTTCCGGCCAATGATCAATGCGGCAGGGGTAGGTGGTGGTTGCACGATGAGTTGCGCAGTAGCGAGCGGACTACCAACGCCCAGTCCCAGGTTGGCATCGACGCTGGCGTAGTCGTCGCCGGTGATGTTGCCGTCGAAGTTGGTGTCTCCGTAGAGGATGGCGATGCCGGGATCGAGTCCTGTCGTACCGAGATTGGCATCAATGGCGGCATAGTCGTCGCCGGTAACCGTGCCGTCGAGATTGGTGTCGCCGAAGTAGGTGTACTTGCCGCAGATGGCGTTGGCAGGGGCGCTGTTGCCTGAGCCCACGGGCCACTCTCCGATGCCGGCCAGGGCATTGTCGAAGACCATCAGCATGGCGTTCCCGCCGCTGTTCTGGCTGACGGTGGAGATGATGCCGTGGCGTGTGGAATCGGGAGTCGAAGAGTAGCCGTCGAAGATCCAGTTCTGCACGGTGGAGAAGGGGACGCCGCCGGCAATGAAGTCGTTGTCGTTGAGATCGAGCGTTCCCAGCGGATCGATGCTCAGCATGGCGGTCTGGAGATACAGGTTGCCGTTGGCAACCATCGTGGCCAGGGCGTTGTCGGCGATGGCCAGGGAAGCCAGGTGCTGGGTGCTCTGGAAGACGACATTCCCGCCGTTGACGTTGATGGCGAGGTTGTCGGTGGTGGAACTGGCGTCGGCGGCAAGGACATAGGTTCCGGAGTTGACGTTGAGCGTGTCGTTGCCCGCTCCGCCGTTGAAGGTGATGGCGGGAGTAATGGGGCCATTGAAGTTAAGGATGTCATCGCCGCTGGTTCCGGTGGCGATGGCGCTGGTGACGCCGGTAAAGCTGAAGGTGCTGGTTCCATCGCTGGCGGTGATGTCGCCGGAGCCAGGCTCGACGGTGATGGGAGCGGCTGAACCGTCGAAGTCGATGTAGACGGTGCTGCCGCTCTGATAGGCAAAGGGCAGGGCGGGATCGAAGGTCCGCAGGGTACCTGATGGGATGAAGTTGCCGGCGATGTTCTTCACCTGGCTGTCATTGAGGTTGATGGAGTAGGAACCGTTGTCCAGGACGTTCCAAAGCCCGCCGGGGGCGTTAATGCGATAGGTGACGGTGCGGGGTGAGCCGTTGGCGGTGTTATCTACCGAGACGAAGAGGGCGTTCTGGTTAAATCCGTTGGGTCCGGTGACGGTGATGTCGTTGTTGTCGAAGGTGGAGGCATCCAGGCCCGATCCGGAGTCGGTATAGGTGATGGTGAAGTCAAAGGTGGTCGATCCGGGCGTGGGCAGTTCCGAGCCCGCGACGGCGGTGGGGGCGGTGGTGTCGGCAGTGGTGAAGGACCAGGAGACGGGGGACATGGTGTTGCCGGCCAGGTCCATGGCGCCACTGACGGTGACGGTGTAGGTGGTCAGATCCGCCAGGGCGCATCGGGTGTAAAGGTGGCGGAGTGGCTCGGATCGTCGTAGGTGACCGTTCCCGGTACCGGGTTATCCAGGGCATCGACCACGGTCATGACGATGGTCCCCGACTGCACCGACTCACTAAACGTAGCGCTGGGTGCAACACCCACAGGCACATCAGTCGTTCCATCCACCGGTGAGGTCAAGGTCACCGTGGGCGGTGTGACATCGGCAGTGGTGAAAGACCAGCTAACCGGTGACATGGTGTTGCCGGAGAGGTCCTGGGCACCGGAGACGGTGACGGTATAAGTTGTCTGGCCATCCAGGGCGGATGAAGGCGTAAAGGTTGCCGTGTGGCTCGGGTCATCATAAGCCACAGTTCCCGGTACCGGGTTATCCAGGGCATCGACCACGGTCATGACAATCGTCCCCGATTGGACGGACTCGCTGAAGACAACACTGGGCGTAACTGCCACTGGCACATTCCCCGCTCCATCGGCAGGCGAGGTCGAACTCACCGTTGGCGGTGTGACATCAGCAGTGGTGAAGGACCACCTAGCCGGTGACATGGTATTGCCGGAGAGGTCTTGGGCACCGGAAACGGTAACAGTGTAGGTAGTCTGTCCATCCAGGGCGGATGAGGGTGTAAAGGTCGCCGTGTGGCTCGGATCGTCATAGCTGATCGTTCCGGGCACCGGGTTGTCCAGGGCATCGACCACGGTCATGACAATCGTTCCCGACTGCACTGGCTCGCTGAAGGTAGCCATTGGAGCAACCGACACTGCGACGTTCGTGGCGCCGTCAGTGGGCGAAGTCGCGGTGATGGTGGGGGGGACATTATCCGGTGTTGCCGCGAATATGATATCGACCCAATAGTTCGCAGAACTGGGGCTGGGAGTACTTGGAAAAACGCTGGTGCCGCTGACGGCAAAGACGCCATTGCGTGTGGCGACGGTGTCCTGAAACGCATGCAGCGGTCCGTTACTCAGATCGGAATAGCCCGAAAAATCGCCAATATTCGCCGAGTAATGTCCTGTATTCGTATGGTAAGAAGCGATGTACGTTGTTCCGGCGGTGATGGCGACGGGTGAAGAGAAGACGACTTCCTGCCAGCCGGAGGAGGATTCGCTGGTGAAGGTGGCGGTGGCGAGCAGAGTGCCGGTGCTGGTCCAGAGATTTCCAATATGGGTGCCGGTGTTGGCGGCGGACTTGTAGAAGCGAATATCGAGGATGTAGCCATCAATGTCGGACTCGAAGCGGATGCCGAGTTCAAGCGCTGTGGGATCGCCGAAGTCCACCACGCGCGGAACCGTATCGGAACCGAAGATGGTAAGCGGCTGTGAAGGGTTGCTGACCGTGACGGCGTCGCCGGCGGCGGGAGTCTCAAGATTGCCGCTGTCATCGACGGCGCGGGAGCGGATGGTGACCGATCCTGTAACGGATGGCGTCCAGGTGTAGCTCCAGTTGTCGCGTCCCGTGGCGGGATGCCATGTCGTTCCGCCATCTGTGGAAACTTCAACGCCGGCAACGACGCCACCGCCCGCATCGGTTGCAGTCCCGGTGATGGTGATTGGCGTTCCGCTGATGGCACTGGCGGGGGGAGAGGTGATGGTGGAAGTAGGCGCGAGGGTGTCGGTGGATTGGGTGGCGGCGACGAGATTTCCCTGAAGTGTCGCCGGCTGGACTCCCATGTCGGCCAGGAGATTGACCGTCGCCTGCTGAAGATTGGCGTCGTCGGTCGTGGGAGGGCCATCGTGCCCGCCATTGAGTCCCCACGACCACTGAACGGTGCCGGCACTGAAGACCAGAGCGCCGCTGGGCGCCCGATAGAGGGTAAGGCTGTGTGTCGCGTCGCCGGGACCGGTGGTGACGCCGTAGTCGTAGAGGAGGTCCGGCACGCTTTGGGTCGTCGTGGACATGTCGATTAAGCCAGGCGGCCGAAGACCATTATCGACGTCCACATCCCATTCGTAGCCAAGCACGTATTGTCCGAGTGAAAGGCTTTGTCCAGTACTGAGCGAGGCGACGTCGGTATTCCGCCAGAAGCGGAGATTGGCATCGATACTGGGTACGGTGAGTGCCGTACCGTAGAGAACGGGAGTCTGGTCCACGAGCCATAGCGTGCCGATCAGGGAATTCTCCGGATTGCCGCCGTCGGCCGGCGGTGAGAATCGCGGATCCCGCCAGGTGCCGGTCCATGTGGGCGGATCCGAAGGATCGATCACAGCGTTGGCCCACGATTCCTTGTAACAAATGAGCACCCGGTCGGTCGTCGTCGTCCCATCAGCGTTGGCAGTGCTTGTCGTATATTGCGTCTTCCAATAGCCGATGTTGCCGCTGGCGAAAATCAGGCTGACACCAGCATCGCGCGCGGCCGTGATGTTATTGCGCTCGCTGGCGGACCAGTATTCATCGTGACCGACGGACATGAAGACCTTGTGGTTGAGGATTTCGCTACCGCGCAGATCTGTGTCCACATCGGTGAAATAGCTTACGTCGTAGCCGTTGCGCTCGATCCATTCGACCATGGCGGCTTCGGCGTAGAATGGCTGGCTGTTGAAGCCGGCGCCATAGGCTTGGCTCCGGTCAAGAAGCGGGCGGTTATAGCTGACGGCAGCGGCGCGATTCTGGGGCACGGCGGCCGAAGACGTTCCCGAATAGAGGCTGTTGCCGCCGTACTGGTTGTAGGCTTCCCAGGTCGCATCGTCGGTCTTGAAGAGGATGTCGGAATGGCTGGCGTCGTTGCGCACGACAAAGAAGATCTGGCTGGCGCCGTTGGTGTCGTCGCGGGTCAGACGTGCGAAATAGATGCCGCTGGTGGCATCGGATGGGACGTTCCAGGAAGCGGAAATGGTCCAGTTGCCGGCATCGACCAGCCCGGTGACCGGATCGGAGATCGGTGCGGGTTGCGCCTGATCCAGGGTTTGTGCCGAGGAAATGGTATCGACCAGGCGCGCGCTAATCCCTGGTAATAGCCCAGGCGGTAGATATCGATGTGATACGGGGCAATGGCCTGATCGTCGATCTTGAAGTAGACGGTCTGGCCGACATCGACGCTGATGTCCGTAGCATAGCCCTGAATCGTCGAATCACCGCTGCCGCTGACATCCCATACGCTGCGAGACGTGCCCGGCAGTCTGATTCTCCTGCGCAATGGTCAACGCCGTCAGCAGAACTCGCCGTTCCAGCGATTCAATGCAACACGCTCGCGACAGCCTTGCCCGCGAGACTGATGCAGGAGGTACGGCGCAGTTACGGCGGTAGCGACGAGCCATGGCGAAAGCGCTCTTCTAGCGGGAAGGAATCCTGAGGAGTTGTTACTGCCGAAGCGAAGCTTCAAACCGAAAGGCAACCGACACGAAAGGCGCGAAGCAAAGGCATTTACCGCTGCTTAGCTGCAATCTGTCACACGAGATCAGCCAGCCGATTCACGAATTCCAAAAGGTCAGCATGCGCCCCGAAACGAACCGACATTATCCAGCCTGGCTTGCTCCCGTACAAGCGAAAAATACGGCCAAGCTTCGCATCGCATGGGTCAACAGGGGTTGTTGCCGACCCGTTGCAGGGGGGAGCTGGCCCGACACGTGACTATGACACCGGCGGCCGCTCCGGTGCCGCCGGCTGTTTCTCGACGGGATCAACCGGCACCCTTTTCACACGGTTGCCGATCTTCGTGAAGATTTCATAGGGAATGGTGTGGGCGAGCTCGGCCATCTGGTACACGCTGGCCGGGCTCAGGGGGTCGTTGTCCATGATGATCACGTTGTCGCCGATCCTGGCATCGGGACATTCCCGCAGGTCGATCGTGATCAGGTCCATCGAAACGTTCCCGATTACCGGGGCCTTCTTATTGTTCACGATCATGGTCCCCCAGTTCGAGAGAATGCGCGGATAGCCGTCGGCATACCCGATTGGGACGAGGCCGATGCGGGTGTCGCGTTCTGCCTTCCAGGTATGGCCGTAACCCACCCCCGTTCCTTTGGGGATGTCGCGAATGCCTGCCAGCGGGGCGACCCATTTGCCGACCAGGCGCAACTTGCGATCGAGATTCGGCTTACAGGTCGGATCGACCCCGTAAAGCGAGATTCCCGGGCGAACCATCTCAAAGTGCGAATCGGGGACGAAAAAGATCCCGCCGGAGTTGGCGGCGTGCCGGGTGACTTTCCCGGCCAGGTTCACGGTGAGCGAATTGAAGTCCGCAAGCTGCTGTACAGTGGTCGGCGAGTCAGGAATTTCTGATTCCACGAAATGTGTCAGAACGCCGACCATTCGCAGGCTCGGCCAGCTCGATGCCTTCGCCAGCAGTTCTGCTGCCCGCAGAACTCCAATCCCCGCCCGCGCCATGCCGGTGTCGATCATTACCTGCACGGACGCCCGCGTGTTCCACACCATCGCAACCCGCGCCAGATCGTCCGCCGCGCTCTTGCTCGTCAGCGTCAGGATCCAGTTCCGGCTGATCGCTTCCTCGATCAGTCGCCGGCCCTCGCCAATCAGCGCGTTTTCAACCGGCTGAAAGATCATCACCGGAACATCCACCGCCGGCAGTTCCAGCGCCTCCGCGATCGTTGCAACCGCCAGGCAATCAACCGCCGGCGCTTCGGTTCCGGCGCCGGTAAAGTTGCAGAAGGTATCGGTGACGATCGAAGCGTCGTGGCCATACGCATTGGCTTTGACCACAGCACAAAGCTTTGCTGTCGAAGGAATGTGCTGCCGCAGAATCGACACGTTGTGCAGCAGTGCAGTGCGGGAAACTTCCAGGCGGGATTCACCCACGGGTACGGCTCCGTTCGGTTTGCCGCGAGTATAGCAGCAGTCGCCGCCGGAGCGAGATGCGTGTGCAAATGAAGGGAATTACTTCTGCCGGAAGACGATGCGCCCTTTGGTCAGGTCGTAGGGGGAAAGCTGCACCTTCACGCGGTCGCCCGGCAGGATACGGATGAAATGCTTGCGCATCTTGCCTGAAACGATACCGAGGATTTCCCGCTCTGAGCCATCGAGCTTGAGCTTGAACATGGCGTTGGGCAACGCCTGGGACACGGTTGCTTCGATTTCGATGGGCTCTTGTTTGGCCAAGCAGGGCACTCCCGAAAGGATCAAGAAATTCCAGAAAAAGGGATGGTACGCGCAACATAGATCGCGAACAAGCCCCGCGGACGGTTCCGGCTTATATCCTGACCTATCCCCACTTCTGTTGATGATTTTGCAGAAGCGCGAACAAATGGCGGTCCTGCGCGCTAGGAATGAATCGTCAGCGCCGGCCGGGCGCACTGTTCATCCAACGCGAAAGGAACCGCCATGGATCGTAGGGACGCGATCTGTTGGGTACTCTCGGTCTGCGCCGCCCATCTGCGTCTTTCGCAGGCCAAGACGCTGGCCATTCTCGTCGCCGGGGCGATGCGTGTCGAGCGTGTTTCCCTGGCCAATCTGGGCCGTCAGCTTTTGGGCACCGCCAAGCATCAGATCAAGCGGGTCTGGCGTTTCTGCGCCAACGACCGGATCGAAACCGCCGATGCGATGCGCGGGGTGGTGAAGAAGCTGCTGAAAAAGCGTCGCAAGACGCTGCTGATCTCGCTGGACTGGACCGACATCCGCGGCTTCTGGACCCTGATGGCGGCGACGGTCGTCAAGGGCCGCAGTGTGCCCTTGTGCTGGGCCAGCGTCGAAGGCGGCAAGTTCGACAAGAGCCGCAACAGCTTCGAGGAATCCCTGCTGTTGGTCCTGCGGCAGATGATCGATCCGCAATTGAAGGTGATCATCCTGGCCGACCGCGGCTTTGGCCGCACGGAGCTGGCACGCTTCTGCCAGCGTCACGGCTTCGGCTATATCATTCGCATCAGCCCCGATGTCTGGATCAACGGGCAGGGCTATCACGGCAAACTGCTGGATTACCCGGTGCACAAGGGGATTGCCAGGCTGCTGAAGAATGTCAGCTATCGCAGCCATCATCCGGTCCAGCAGAACATCGTGATCCGCTGGAAGCCGAATCTGCCGAACAAACGGGATGAGTGTTGGTTCCTGATGACCGATCAGCAGGCGACGCCGATCCGTTTGAGCCAGCTGTATGGCCGGCGGATGGGGGTGGAGGAACTGTTCCGCGACGGCAAGAACAAACGCAACGGCTGGAGCCTGCGGGATACGCAGATGACCCGCGCCGATCGCCTGGACCGGTTGATCCTGATCCTGGCGCTGGCGTATCTGTTGCTGTGCGGCATCGGGCTGCTGGCATTAAAACAGTGTCGTCCCGGTGACTGGTGCTCCAACAGCCACCCAGGCACGTGCAGCGTTTTTCAGATCGGACGTCAGATGCTTGCCAAACTGAAATGCTCCCCCGCACAGGCCTTCGCCGCTTTCCTCACGGCCACCGACCAAGCGCTGCCAAAGTGGGGATAGGTCAGGGCTTATATCCACTGGACCGCCGTGCCGTTCTCGGGTACACCGATTGGTCGCAAATGCCCGATGCGAACCCGTCCAACTCGGCCGCGGCCCCAACGCCCCAGAACGCCAACGCCGATACCTTCCTTCCCGAATCGACGGTGCTCATCGTCGATGACAACGTTCAGAACGTTGAGTTGCTCCAGGCATTTCTCGAATCCCTGCCGCTCAAGATCGTCAGCGCGGTCGATGGCGTCGATGCGCTGGAAAAAGTCCAGAAGCACAACCCCGACCTGATCCTGCTCGACGTTATGATGCCGCGCATGAGCGGCTTTCAGGTCTGCAAGAAGCTCAAGAGCGATCCCAAGACCAGGGACATTCAGGTGCTGATGGTTACGGCTCTCAACGAGCTGGGCGACATCGAACAGGCCAGCGAATCTGGCACCGATGATTTCGTCAGCAAGCCGATCAACAAGCTCGAGTTGATCACGCGCGTCAAAAGCCTCCTGCGCGTCCGCCACATGAAAAGCGAGCTTGAACGCGCCCTGAGCTATCTCAACGAGATCGAGCACGATGACGAGGTCATCTAAATCAGTCGGCGCGAAGCAGGGGGCTCAAAACACGAAATGACAAAGACGGTGAAGCTGAGCGATGTCTAGCCGAAACAGCTGGGCTTCTCCCGCAATTGTGGCTTGGCGCCGGTATCTATTTGTTCGGCCGACGGCTTTGTCTCCAAGTCTACGCTTGTCACATGAAACTCGCTCCCGGCTATTGTTCTCCATAGAATCCCGCCCATGCCCGATTCATCGTACGACCTCATCGTCATCGGCGCCGGTCCCGGCGGCTATGTCGCCGCCATCCGGGCGGCGCAACTCGGACTCAAGACCGCGTGCGTCGAACGCGAGTTCCTGGGCGGCACGTGCCTCAACATTGGTTGCATTCCCAGCAAGGCCCTGCTCGACACATCTGAGCGTTACCACACCACCCGCAACGCTCTATCGCGCCACGGCATCACCACCGGCGACGTCTCCATCGACATCAGGAAAATGCTCGCCCGCAAGGACGACGTCGTCAAGAAGAACACAGACGGCGTCGCTTACCTCTTCAAGAAGAACAAGATCGACCACCTTAAGGGCCAGGGCAAAATCCTCTCCTCGGGTTCTGTCCAAGTTACCAGCGCCGAGGGTACCCAGAAAACCTATTCCGCCAGGAACATCCTCATCGCCACCGGCAGCGCTCCCATCCAGATCCCGGCACTCCCGTTTGACGGCAAATCCATCCTCTCCTCTACCGAAGCACTCAGCCTCCCTGAAGTTCCAAAGAAGATGATCGTCGTCGGTGGCGGGTACATCGGCGTCGAGCTTGGAAGCGTCTGGAGCCGCCTCGGCTCGCAGGTTCTTGTCCTTGAATTCATGGAGCGCATCCTCCCGCCCAGCGACACGGAGATGGCCCTGGCCCTTCAAAAGCTCCTGCAAAGGCAGGGGCTCGAATTCCGCTTCAAGACCGTGGCTGAATCGGCAAAGGTCGCCGGCACCAAGGTCCAGGTGAAATGGAAATCCGGCGACAAAACCGGAACCGAGGAGGTGGACAAAGTCCTCGTCTGCGTCGGCCGCCGCCCCGTCAGCGACGGCCTCGGCCTCAAAGAGCTGAACATCGCGACTGACGCCAAGGGGTTCATCCAGGTCAACGATCGCTTCGCCACCAGCGTCCCCGGCATCTACGCCATCGGCGACGTGATCGGCGGCGCCATGCTCGCCCACAAGGCCGAAGAAGAAGGCGTCGCCGCCGTTGAGGGCCTGCTCGGCCACTCCACTTTTGTCAACTATCACGCCTGTCCCAGCGTCGTGTACACCCATCCCGCGCTCGCCCAGGTCGGCCTCACCGAAGACGATGCGAAGAAGAAGGGCCCCATCAAGATCGGCAAGTTTCCCTTTACCGCCAACGGCTACGCCCGTGCGATCGACGAGACCGATGGCTTTGTCAAAATCATCGCCGACGCCAACACCGATCGCATCCTTGGCATCCACATCCTCGGCCCCCACGCAGCGGACTTAATCGCCGAAGCCACGCTGGCCGTCGAATTCGCCGCCAGCTCTGAGGATGTCGCCCGCTCCTTCCATTCGCATCCCACGCTTGCCGAAGCGCTCAAGGAAGCCGCGCTCGGCGTGGACAGGCAATCGATCCACATTTAACGGCCCGCGCCTTCTCTCTCGCCCTCGAACGGATCATCTTCCCGAGGATAGGTGATGCGCAACCCTTTCACTTGCGCAAACGGCGTGAACTTGTGTTCCTTGAGGGATTTCTCGGCCAGGATGTCCCACACCTGCCAGTCGCGTACCACCAGCGCATCGGCGATCAGCGAGCGGTGGCATCTCCAGGGAACGGCCTCGGCACACATGATCGCCACACGACGCTGGTGCGCCTTGTCCATCAGCCGTTCCAACCCCGCCGCGAAATCGGGCGTCAGCATATAGTCGGCATATCCCCGGAAACTCTCGTTCTTCCACGCGAGATTGATCGAATCCTTTCGTGCCTTGCGCAATCCACCGAGTTCCCTGAACGGCAGGTAAGCGATGCCGTTCTCCGGCAGCCATCGCGTCATCTCGACAGCGTTGAAATGCGGAAGCCGGCGCGACTTTGGAATCGTTCGCACATCGGCAACCGCTTCGATCTCATTCGATTTCAGCAGCGCAGCCAGCTCCGCCGCCTTGCGCGTGGAATGACCGACGGTGAAAATGGTCCCTGATTTTGCCATGTCCTTGGCCGCAACGTTGACCGAAGCGGCCGCCCCGCGCACACCCCCCCCGCCTCACCGCCGTCGCTTATGCCGCCGGCGCAACGGCAGCTTGCTCCCGATCGTCAGCGGCCGCGCCCGCAGCGTCACCGGCGCGGCCGTGCTCTCAGTCGCCGGCTGCGGCGCCGCGGCAGTTGCGCCCTCCTCATGCCAATCCGCCGGCGTCGGCCTCGGCTCAAAGCCTTCCACCGTCGCCTGCGGAATGATCATGTTGATCAGGTTTTCGATCTTGGTCAGCTCTGATCCCTGATCCCGCGTGACAAAGGTAAACGCCTTGCCCCGCGCCCCCATCCGCGCCGTCCGCCCCACGCGATGCACATAGATCTCGGCATCGTCCACGATGTCGTAGTTGATGATGTGGGAGATGTCGGCGACGTCCAGGCCGCGGCTGGCCAGGTCGGTGGCGATCAGGATGTCGAATTTGCCGCCGCGGAAGCTTTTCATGACGCGGTCGCGCTTGTTCTGGGCGAGGTTGCCGTGGATCTCGCGGCATTCGATGCCATCGGAGGCGAGCCTTTTGGCCAGCTTCTGGGCGCCGTGCTTGGTCTTGCAGAAGACGATGGCCAGGTCGGGGTTTTCCTGCTCCAGGAGCATTTTCAGGAGGTGGTATTTGTCCCAGGGTTGGACGCTCAGGTAGTACTGCTCGACCTTCTCGACCGTGGGCTTCTCATCAGCGCCAGGGGCGATCAGCTTCTCGACCGGCTCCTGCATGTAGCGGCGGGCGAGGCGCTCGATCTCTTCGGAGATGGTGGCGGAGACGAAAATGGTTTGGGGTCTGTTGTCTGTGGTCTGTGGTTCGTCGGAGGATGGTTCGGCGTCGCGGGCGCTGGGGGGGGCTTTGATCCCTTTGACGCGGGAGAGGATGTTGCGGATGTCGTCGCGGAAGCCGATGTCCAGCATGCGATCGACTTCGTCGAGGACGACGAAGCGGACGTTGTTGAAGTTTATGAGGCGGCGGTCGAGCAGGTCGATGACGCGGCCGGGGGTGCCGACGAGGATTTCGGGGTGGTGGCGGAGAAATTTCATCTGGGCGGAAATCTTCTGGCCGCCGTAGACCGCCAGGGAGCGGATGGGTGTGAACTGGCCGAGGCGTTTGATTTCATCCTCCACCTGGATGGCCAGTTCGCGGGTGGGGACGAGGATGATGGCCTGGGTGGCCAGGCCGCGGGTTGCGCTGGAGGATGGGGATGCCGAAGGCGGCGGTTTTGCCGGTTCCGGTGCGGGCCTGGCCGAGGAGATCGATGCCGGCGAGGGCGCGGGGGATGAGCAGGGACTGGATTTCGGAGGGAGTTTCGAATTTGGCTTCGGCGAGGCCCTTGAGGATGGAGGGGCGGACGCCGAGGGCGGCGAAGGCTTGTGGGGTTTGGGGGCGGGGGGATTTGTCGGTCAAGAGTTCTGCCTTAAATGTTGGTGCTGGGGGATTTTAGCGAAGGAAGGGGCGGGGACAAGCGGGGAGGGTGGTTGGCGGCTATTGGGTGTCGGGGATGTGGTGTTGGGTATCGGGGAGATGCAGAATGATGAACCGGAACGCGGGGCGATGGGATTGGCAGAATGGCGGGGGCGGCATGACAAGCATTGGCAGTGTTGTGTCAGTCGCCGAAGTTGATGTTTCGCGGGGCTAGGTCGTAATAGTAGATGCCGTATTTGTGCTGCAATTCGTAGAACAAGTCCTGGACGATAGGGAAGCTTTCCGGGCCGAAATCCTGGGCGACCCGTTCCCACCACTCATCAAGGCCCTCGGGAAAATCGAGCGGCTGGTCCAGCGTGGATTGCGCAAAATCGAGCAGATATGGCGGTTGGACCAGGGTCATTTCGACGACCAATAGGTTGGAATCGAAGTTCAGTAACTTCGGCAGAGCGAAGCCGCGAATATCGATGACGCCGTGCTCAAGCAGGTGCCGGTAGACGGCCAACTCGCGGTCGAATTTCTCGCGGTAGGTGAAGACCTTGATGGCGGTGGCGGACGGTGACGGAAAGACGAACCCTTCAGCGCCCGAGCCAAGGGGTTTTAAAAGCTGCTCAATGCCGATATATCTTCTGGCAATCGCTTCGGCTTGCTGCTGACGGGAGTTAGGCATGAGCGTCGAGAATCCTACCGGTTATTCGGCCGTCGTGCGCATCTGGCTGAGATGCGGAGGGCGGATGATTCCACTGTCGCACGCATCGTCCACATTCGTGATTGCCTGGGAGGCGGTGGATCTGCCGGCAGGAGATGCCGAGATCGTGTTTACGGTGGATGATGAACGGTACGAGCGGCCGGTGCGGCTGGTGAACGGGATGAGCAGGGGAAATCGCGAGGCGATGGTGCTGTCGCGGGATGGGGTGTCGCCGTTTTGAGGAACAGGGGAAGGCGACGGGAAGATGGAGGATGGCGCGGGGGAGGAGATTCGAAATGGGGCTGGCCGGAGCGTTTGCGGGGCGTGGGGGCGGAAGAAGGCCATGCGGGGGGGGTGGCGGCCGCCGGGATCGCGGGCGGGGGAAGCAGTCGGGGTGGATGACATTGTGTAATAATCGGCTTGACTTTGGCCGAGGGGAATAACAGGATGTAATGCCGGTGCGGGTGATCAAGCCATCGACGGTGCGGGCGTTTGAACGGCGGCATGCGGCCGCCGCTGCGGCACTGGAGCGGTGGCTGGATGTGGTTCAGGCATCGGACTGGCGGACGCTGCACGATGTTCGGCGGGTCTTCCGATCGGCCGACGAGGTGCGGGTGGGCAGCGGGCGGAAGGTCGTGATCTTCAACATCGGCGGGAACGCGTACCGCCTGATCACGGCGATTCATTACAACCGTGGCAAGGTGTTTGTACTGCGGTTCATGGCGCATGCGGAGTATTCGAAGGAGCGTTGGAAGGACGAGTTATGAAAGCCACGAAGATGAGTTTCGCGCAGATGCCGCGGGAGTATGAGGGGCTGGTGGCGATGTATCCGCCGCGTCCGCTGCACGATGAGGTGGAGGAGCGGAACGCAGAAGAGATCGTGATGGAGATGGCGGGGCATGAGTTGTCGGCGGACCAGGAGGATTATCTGGATCTGCTGTCGGATCTCCTGCTTAAGTACCAGGGCGAGCGGGGGATGGCGTCGCAGCGCGTGCGGCGGCGGCCGGCGGATCGGCTGAAGTATTTGATGGAGCAGAGCGGGATGACGGCGGGGGAACTGGCGAAGGTGCTGGGGTGCTCGCAGCCGCTGGTGTCGCTGATTTTGAGCGGGAAGCGGAATTTGAGCAAGCGGAACGTAAAGAAGCTGGCCGGGAGGTTTGGGGTGGAGGCGGGGTGGTTGTTGTAGGGACTCCGGTTTTTGGGAGGGTCGGCGGCAGCGGAGTTGGCCGGGGGGCGGAAAGTGCATAACACGGCGCTTGAGAGAATGCCATCGGCGGCAACGTCGGGGCTGGAAGGCGCGGGCCGCCGGTCCGGAGCGGCGAACGCGCCTCGCAAGCTCGCTCATTCAGAGCCTTGATCCCAGCCCCGGGGCGCTGATTCGGGCAGGCGATGGACGCCCCGAACGGGCTCGAAGAGCCGCGCTCAGCGCGGAAGCCAGGGGGCATTCGCCTCCGGCGTGAACTGCATCGAATTCAGTTCCACGCCGTTGATGGTATTCAACCGCGACGCCAGGAGCGCTGCATGAATGGCCGCGATTCCCGGATTGGTCAGATCCTGCAGGGACAGGAGCATCCCGTGCTGGTGCGCCAGGCGGCGGCGAGCAGCGAGAAGCTGTGGCCCTTGCAGGTCTTGAGCGCCAGGCCTGACCAGCCGCTGGCCCTGGCTTCGGGAAGAAGCGCAAGCGACGTTCAATCCCTCGTCAAGCAGCACCGGTTTGATGCTTGCGACCGCGTGCCAGTCGTAGCGATAAGCCTGGATGTCGCGGGCGGTGGGCTGCTCGAGATGGGAAAGGGACGCCAAAGCTCCCGGGTCGGCCTGACGCAAGCGCTGGAGATAGTCCAGCACGGATTGTGCATCGGGATTGGCTTCATTGCTGTCCACCGAAAGCCGCGGGCGGGCGACGCCCGCCTGCCGGGCAGCGCGGAAGATTTCGACGGTGCGGGCCACATCGCGTTGGTTGTCGCGCCCCCCGACTTTGAGCTTGAAACAGCGGTATCCATGCCGGGCAACCGTCGAGGCGAACTCCTCTGCCAGCGGATCGTCCGGCCCGACGACCAGCCAGGCGTCCAGTTCCCGGCGCGGCGCAATCAGGCACCGCCGAACCGCCGCAAGGGCGCCGCAGTCGAAGTATTGATCCGCCAGGGGCAGGCGCTGCGGGGAATCGTAAAGTTCAAAAGCGCTCTGCCCAACCGCAATGCCGCTGGCATCATGGATCGCAGCGTCAAACGGGCTGGCGCACATGGCGCGGGCCAGAATCGTCGCAACCGGCGAATCGAGGCCGCACACCGCTTCATGCAGCCGCAGCCCCAGTTCCAGTGGATGATGCGCTTCGCTCCCGCACAGGCTGGGGAGGTTCGTTGCGATGTACCCGCAGAGATTGCGCAATTCCGCATCGCGCTGGGAATGATCCAGCGCGGGTCCGGCCACGCCCATAAATCACTGAGATAAATCGTCCCCTGCCCGATCGCTTCGTGGCCGTCGGCGTTCACGCGCACGCTGACGCAGGCCTGGGTAATCTCTGTGATCAGACCGGAACTCAGCTTCAGCGGCTTCGTGAACGGCCGCTGGGCAAACTCCACCGATGATTCGAGGATCTTCACTTTCATTGTCGTATCGTATCGGTAGAAGCCTTCGCCTCCAGGCGGAATTGGCTGAGCGGGTCTGCTTGAAGGGGTGTTGGAGTAGGTTGGGGTGGGTTGGGGTAGGGCCCAGAAGAATGGCCGGTGGGGCTCTCGCACACGATCTCTGACCTCAAGTACCGGGAGGCCCAGCCGGTGGTCATTCTGGAGGAGGTAACCTTTGGCCGCTTTGCCGGTGCGACAAATTGTCATGTTCGGACCGCCATGTCGTCAGATCGGGCAAAAACGGGGTCGGCGGCCGGGTGGGGAGGGTACGGTACTACAACGGTGAGAGTACGGTGTGGGTCGGGAGTGGAATCGGACGCAACACAGGAGCACAACATCCTGTGTTTCCGTGTTTTCATGGACGGGCTCGGGGCCGGATTGCCTGGATGAGAAGGGCCGTGGCCGTGCCCTTTCCGGCCCATCCCGGGGTGCAGAAAGTGCATAAGACGCTCCAGGCGAGCCCGTGCTGCTGACAAGTGCTCAAGGGGGAAGATTGCTCTGCGTGGGGGGACCTGATGCGCCAGGCTTGCGCGGAGCGGTTTCTGGGTGGGGGGGCCGATGGGGGCGGGGGGCCTGGCAACGGCACTGGCGGACGGCTGGGCGGGCTTTGGCGCCCGCGGGTTTGCACGGTGTGGGTACGGTGTGAGTCGGTCGTTTTGCACAAACGCATGTGAATATGTTGCAGGGGCCCGGTCAGGCGGTTTGCCGGGGAATTTGGGGCAGATGGGGGTGGCGGAAGGATTTTTTCGGGTTGGATGAAAATTTCCATGGGCTTGGCGTCTAAGGAGGTGTTCACGGGGCGCGGTGGGCTCGAGCGCTTGGAAGCTCGGGCGGCCGGGCCTGTGGCCTGCAGGTATCGCGCAGGAGCTGAAGATGTCTTTGGGTGTGGTGCAATCCGGGATGCTGGTGGGGCTCAAGAGGGCGGGGCGGGGGCTGGCAAGGTCTCTGAGCGAGTGCGCGCTGATCGGGGTGCTGCTGGTTCCGCTGGCCGTGCTGTGGCAGGCGGCGAAGCTGGGGACGCCCTCGGTGGTCGAGAGGTTGCAGGCGGCGGCGCAACGGGGGGATGTTGAGGCGATCGAGTCGGCGCTGGATCGGGGTGCGGCGGTGGATGGGCGGGATAGCGGGGGATTTACCTCACTGATGATCGCAGCGCGGGCGGGGTGGCCTGATGCGGTGGAGGAGCTGCTTTTGCGCGGGGCGGATGTGAATGCGAAAACGGCGGCCTCCGGGACGGCGCTGATGCAGGCGGCGCTGTATGGGCACGAGAAGGTGGCGAAAATCCTGCTGGCGTATGGGGCCGATCCCAACTGCCGCAGCGAGCAGGGTCAGACGGCACTGGGGTGCGCGCTGACCAGCGCGGACCTGTCGGGGCGGATGATCGCATCGCTGCTCTGGTGGGGCGCGGATCCGGCGATGCAGGGCTGCGGCGGCCAGACGCCGCTGACGGCGGCGGTGGAGCGCGGGGATGGGGCGATCGTGCAGATGCTGCTGGAGCATGGGGCGGATCCGGATGCGTTGACGGGCGAGCAGATGAGCGTGCGGCACCTGGTGCGCGAGCGCTACGGAAGCGCGCGGGCACAACTGCCGGCCAGAGGGGGTTTGCGTGGTTCGAAAGAACAGAAGGAGCCGGAATATCGATGAGCGACCGCCGTTGCCAGGAACAATTCGAAGAGCGGACGGGTTCGATCGGCGCCGTGGGTGTTGCCGAGAGATCGGGTGAGGCGCTGGTCGATGTGGACGGCGGCGGCGCCAAGCGCAAGGGGCGGCGATTGGTGTTGCGGCCGTTTGCGCCGCGGATGAACGGGGCGGACGAGGGGCGGGGTGCAGATGCTGCGCTTCAGGCTGGCGGCATGCGGAAGCGGGCGGAGCGGCTCAGCGATGGGAGGCTGCTGCGGGCGTTTCAGGCCGGGTCGGATGCGGCGCTGTCGCGACTGGCGGAGAGGCATCTGTCGGATGTGTATGCGATGGCGCTGCGGCAGCTTCGCGATCCGCACCTGGCCGAGGACGTGACGCAGGCGGCGCTGATCATCCTGGCACGCAAGGCCAGGCAGCTGGAGCCGGATGTTGTGCTGGGGGCGTGGCTGTTTCGGGTGGTGCGGTACTGCGCGATGAGTGCGCAGCGCGCGGAGCAACGGCGGCGCCATCACGAGCTTGGGGCGGCGGTGTTGCTTGCTGCGGCGGAGCAATCGCAACCGGCCCATCGCGACGATCTTGGGCCGCTGCTGGAGCGGTATGTTTCGCGGCTGCGGAGCAGGGATCGGCAGGCGGTGCAGTTGCGGTTCTATGCGCGGCGGACCTATGCCGAGGTGGGTGCGGCGATGGGATGCTCGGCCGAAGCGGCGCGAAAGCGCGTGAATCGGGCGGTCGAGACGCTGCGGGAGCGGTTGGTGGAAAGCGAAGGGTTTCGGCGGCGGTGGGCGGGGTGAGCGGATGCAATGGGGGCGGCGGGAGAGCCGGCGTCGCCGGCGTGCGCGAGGGCTTCAGGCGGGCATGCCGACCAACTGGCGCTGGTAGAGTTGCTGGTAGGTTTCGCAGCTGCCCAGGAGCGCTTCGTGCTTGCCCTGGCCGACGATCTGGCCGCGTTCCATGACGACGATGGTGTCGGCGGAGAGGATCGTGCTGAAGCGGTGGGCGATTACGAAGGTGGTGCGCTCGTGCATGAGGCTTTCGATGGCCTTCTGGATGAGGTGCTCGCTTTCGGCGTCCACCTGGCTGGTGGCTTCGTCGAGGACCAGGATCGGGCTGGCGCGGTAGATGGCGCGGGCGATGTTGATGCGCTGCTTCTGGCCGCCGGAGAGCTGGCCGCCGAGGCCGTCGAGCAGGGCGTCGTAGCCTTCGGGCTTTTCCATGATGAACTCGTGAGCGAAGGCGCAGCGGGCGGCGTCGATGACGGCATCGCGCGGGGCGCGGGGGTCGCCGTAGGCGATGTTCTGGGCGATGGTGCCGGGGAAGATCACGGGGTCCTGGGTGACGATGCTGATCTGGCGGCGGAGACTGCGCAGGGTGGCGGTTTTGATGTCGATGCCGTCGATGGTGATGCGGCCGGAGTGGGGATCGTAGAAGCGGGGGAGCAGGGCGAGGAGCGTGGTTTTTCCTGAGCCGTTGCGGCCTACGATGGCGACGGATTTGCCTTTTTCGACGGTCAGCGACACCTCATCGACGGCGTTGAACTTGGCGTTGGCGTAGGCGAAGCTGACGTGGTCGAAGCGGATTTCGCGCTGGATGGGGGGGAGGACCTGCGGGCGCTGTTGGCCGGAGCCGGCGGCGGCGATGGTGCGGCGGCGCTCGATGGGCATGTCGAGGATTTCGAAGATGCGCGCGGCGGCGGCATTGGAGCGCTGCAGGACGCTGTTCAGTTTGCTGACGCGGCGGAGGGATTCGCCGATGCTGACGAGGCAGGCCATGATGGCGAGGAAGCCGGCGGTGCTGAGCTCGGGTGGTTTTTCGAAGACCATGTAGGTGGCGACCATGAGGACCGCGCCGACGACCAGCAGGGAGACGGTCTCCATGGCGGGGGTGGCCCAGGCTTCGTAGCGGGCCATCTTGAGCTGTTCCTGGCGCAATTGGCCGATGATCCCGGCGTAGCGGCGGCGCTCGAAGCGCTCGGCGCAGGCGGATTTGACCACGCGGATGCCGATGAGCGTACCCTCGATCTGGCCGAGCATGAGGGAGGAGCGCTGAAGCGCGGCGCGGCTGGCGCGGCGCATCTTCTTGCCGAATTTCTTGATCACGACGGCCATGAGCGGGGCGAAGATCAGGATAAAGAGGGTGATCTTCCAACTGATCAGGAGGGAGAGTCCCAAAGCGAAGGCGGCCTTGAGGGGTTCCTGGATGGCTTGGCCGAGAAGGTTCTTAAAGCCATCCTGCAGGCCCTGGGCATCCTGCACCAGGCGGCTGGTGACATCGCTGGTGCCGCTGGCGCCGAAGTAGCTTAAGCGCGTGTGGAGCACGTGGTCGTAGAGATGGCGGCGGACGTCGTTGACAGCGCTGATGGCGGATTTGTCGGAGAGATACTCATGGAAGAAGCGGAAGAAGTTGCCGAACATCGCCAGGCAGACCAGGACGCCGAAGATGGTGGCGACGGCGGGGAGGGCGGCGGATGGGCAGGAGCGATGCGCCGCGCCGGGCGGCGACGAAGTACCAGGGAACCGGCGGAAGAGGGATCGTTTTGCCGGCGCGCTGCGCCTCGAGCGCTGCGGGATCGGCCAGCGGTTCGATGGGCGAGAGGTTGTTGCCGATCTGAAGGTGCGCTCGGGCGGCGGGGGAGTTGGGGGCGATGGCAACGACGCGGTGCTCGGCGTTAGCCGGGGTGAGGTTCCTGCCGGGTTGCTCGGAGAGCGTCACGCCGATGCGCTGCTGGACGATCTGGCGGTTGACCCAGCCGGCGACGGTGTCGCCGTTGATCAGGACGCGGAGGATTGGCAGCATGGTGGCCAGTCCGCTGGCGGAGATGAAGCCGACGAAGAACGCGCAGATGATCGAGGTCGCCACCATTCGGCGGTAGGGTTTCAGATAGCCGGAGGTGCGCCAGAAGCTGGTGTTTTTGCGGTCCTTGCGGGGTTTGGGGAGGACGTCCCGAGTCATGCAGTGATTTTGATTCGAGGCGAAGTTTCGGAACATCAAAGGTTTGCAGTATAACCGTGCGGCGGCCTGCTGGCACGCATCACAAGAGGCCGGCAAGATTTACACAATACGAGCATGGGCCAGCCGCCCATTGAGCGCGAGCAATGGACGAAGCGATTCCACTTTCACAACCAGATATCACACAACGCGAAATCGACGCGGTCATGGAGGTTCTCTCCAGCGGGATGCTTTCGCTGGGGCCGAAGGTCGAGGAATTTGAGGCGCTGTGCACAAGCTCGCCGGGCGAAGGCACGGGATCGCGGTGTCGTCGGGAACCGGCGGGCTGCATATCGCGATGCTGGCGGCGGGTGTGGGGGCGGGGGATGAGGTCATCACGACGCCTTTTTCGTTTGTGGCCAGTGCCAACGCGGCGCTGTTCGTGGGGGCGACGCCGAAGTTCGTGGACGTCGATCCGGTGACGCTGAACATGGACGTGGAGAAGGTGCAGGCGGCGATCACGCCCAAGACCAAGGCCATCGTCGCCGTGGAGGCGTTTGGGCATCCCGGCGGCATGATCGAAATCGAGCAGATCGCGCAGAAGAACGAACTGATGCTGATCGAGGACGGCTGTGAGGGGTTCGGCGGGAAAGTCGGTGAGCGGCCGATCGGATCGTTCGGCCGGGCGGGGATCTTTTCGTTCTTCGCCAACAAGCAGATCACCACCGGGGAAGGCGGGATGGTGGTGACGGATGACGATATCTTTGCCGCCGCCTGTCGGGCGTACCGGAACCAGGGGCGCGAGGGGATGGCGTGGCTGGCGCATCAGCGGCTGGGATACAACTACCGGATGAGCGAGATCCAGGCGGCGCTGGGCACCGCGCAGATGCAGCGGCTGGAGGATATTCTCGTCGAGCGACGGCGCATGGCGCATCTGTACGTGCGGCGGCTGATGACCAATCGCTTCTTGATCCTGCCGACGCTCCAGGACGACACGCACATGAGCTGGTTCGTGTTTGTGGTGCGGCTGAGCGATCTGTTTGGGCCAGGGGATCGGGATGACATCATGCGCGAGTTGCGGGGAGAAGGGATCGGGTGTTATCACTATTTCCCGCCGATTCACTTGCAGCCGTACATGGTGGAGCAGTTCGGGCACAAGGCGGGTGAGTTTCCGGTGACGGAATACGTGGCGGCGCGGACATTGGCGCTGCCGTTTTTCAGCGCGATGACGGAGCAGCAGGTGGATCGGGTCTGCGATGTGCTGGAGCGGGTGCTGGAGGCGAGGATGACGGGAGGGAGCGGGAGGTTTTAAGTGAGCTCGCACGATTCTGGAACGATTACGCTTGGTAAAATGTCATCTTGAGCCGCAGCGAGGCGAAAGAGCGCTGATGTCGGAAATCCTTACAGTTCAAGATCCTTCACTGCGCTTCGCTCCGTTGCGTTCAGGATGACAACCACCCTCTCATGGAATGTTCAGGAATTGCGGCCACTTACTTAGCGGTCACTGGTGAGCCGGCGCGAGCAGCACGTGACGCAGCCTGCGAAATAACTCCCGCGCCATCGATTGCGTTGGGTCCGGGTTGCTGGCAATAATGGGGCAATGAGTAAGCGAGGTGGTCCAGGGAAGCTCAGGAATGGGAAGGTGAAGCCAAGGGACAGGAAGGTCCCGTTAGCAGAGCCGCCGGGGAAGCGAGAACGAGTACAGGGTGCGGGGCCGGTGGAGGGGAGTTCGAACGGTGCGGGCGCGGGGAATGTGGTGAGGGGATTACCGCCGAGTGTGCCGGCTATGCCGCAGCCTGTTCCACCGCCGGTGGGCAAAGTGCAGGGGGCAAACGAACCGGCGAAAAAGGCGATTTCTGCAAAAGCGAAGGTTGAGACGCCGCCGCTGAAGCCTCGGGAGGAGGGTGTGAAAGGGGGAAAAGGGGAGAGTGTGGCCGGGTCAAAGCCGCCGGCGGCGCCTGAGCCGTCGCCGGAACCGCCGCTGCTCTTTGAGATTGGGTGGGAGGTGTGCTGGCAGTTGGGCGGGATCTACACCGTGCTTCGCACGAAGGCTGACGCGATGCACGATGAGTGGGATGAGCGGTATTGCCTGATCGGCCCCTATAACCCGGCGACGGCGGCGCTGGAGTTCGAAGAGCGGCCGAGCGAGGGGATCATTCGCGATGCGCTGGACCGGTTGCGGGATGCGGGGATTCCGTGTCACTTTGGCAGGTGGCTGGTGCCGGGTCGGCCGCGGGTGATTCTGCTGGATTACCGGGCGCGGTATCCGCGGCTGCATGAGGACAAGTATCTGCTGTGGGCGGATCACGGGATCGCGACCGTGGCCAACGACGGGGAAGTGAACGACGTTGTGGCGTTTGGCTTCACCGTGGCGGAGTTTTTCCGGGAGCTTTCGAAACTGGCGGGGGGACGGACGGTGCTGGCGCATTTCCACGAGTGGATGGGTGGCGTGGCGGTGCCGCGAATTGCGCATCTGCGGTTGCCGATCGCGACGCTGTTCACCACGCATGCGACGCTGCTGGGGCGGTACTTGGCCAACGGCAATCCGGAGTTCTACAACCATCTGCCCTTCATGAACGCGGATGACGAGGCGGGGAAGTTCAATATCTATCCGCGCTTCGCGATCGAGCGGGCGGCAGCGCATGCCTCGACCGTCTTTACCACGGTCAGTGAAGTGACGGCGTTCGAGGCGGAGAAGCTCTTGGGGCGGCGGCCGGATGTGATCCTGCCAAACGGTTTGAATCACCGGCGATTTGCCGCGCTGCATGAATTCCAGAACCTGCACCGACAGTACAAGGAGCGGATTCATGAGTTCGTGATGGGGCATTTCTTCCCGAGCTACTCGTTCGACCTGGACAACACGCTCTACTTCTTTACGAGCGGACGATACGAGTATCGCAACAAGGGGATGGACCTGTTTATCGAGGCGCTTTCACGGCTGAACGAGCGGATGAAGCAGATGCCGGCGATGCTGCCCAAGCCAACGATCGTGGCGTTCGTCATCACGAAGGCGGCAATCCGGAACATCAACGTCGATGCCCTGCGCAGCCAGTCGATGTTCAACGAGCTGCGGAACACGTGCCTGGACATTCAGCGGCAGATGGGGAGGAAGCTGTTCTTGAGCGCGGTGACCAGCCGGGTGCCGACTTATCCGGAACTGCTGCCGGACGATGCACTGGTGAGGCTCAAGCGCGGGATCCACGCGTGGCGCAGCGGGCGGCAGCCGCTGATCGTGACTCACGATCTGGCGGATGACGCGAGCGATCCAATTCTGCGGCATCTGCGGGCGCGGAATATGTTTAACGCCGCGGACGATCCGGTGAAGATCGTCTTCCATCCGGATTTCATGAGCGCGACCAGTCCGCTGATCAACCTGGATTACGAGCAGTTCGTGCGCGGCTGTCACATGGGGATTTTTCCGAGCTATTACGAGCCGTGGGGATATACGCCGATGGAGAGCATTGCGCTGGGCGTGCCGGCGGTGACGACAGACCTGAGCGGATTCGGGGCGTACGTGCAGCGGCATATCCCCGAGGCGGCGGAGCAGGGCGTGCTGGTGCTGAACCGGCGCTATGCGGGATTCGACCAGGCGGCGGAGCAGTTGACGGATTACCTGATGGCGTTCGTGCGGCTGAACCGCCGGCAGCGGATCGAATTGAGGAACAAGACAGAGCGGCTGAGCGAATTGTTCGACTGGTCGGCGCTGGTGAAGCATTATCACGAGGCGCATCAACTGGCAATGGAGCGGACGGGAGTGAAGAGGCCGGGGAGGTTGGAAGTTCGGGTGGTCTGAGGGCGTATTTGATTACTTCCGCTTCCAGGGGATTTTGGCGGCGTGGCGGGCGGAGGTGAAGGTGCGGAAGAGGCGGACGGCGGCACCGTACAAGGCGGGGTTTTCGCGGCGGATGGATGAGTCGGCGAGGCTCTGGTGGGCGCGGTGGGCTTTTTTCAGAGCGGCGATCACCTCGTGCTTCGTCCAGTTGCGTCGTCGTCGGACACGCTGGGGATCGACGCGGGCGGCGCAGGGCGGCGTCGTAGGAGCCGAAGTGGCGCACCGCGGCGGCGTGCAGGCCGGAGTCGTCGCGCTGGATGGCGCCGGAATTGAGCGGCTCGTGTTCGCGGAAACGGGAGCGCAGTTCGTAGACGACGGAGTCGCGGTTCCACTTGCGGTAGCGGCTGATCTCGTCGGCGTCGAGGCCGGCGGCGTGAAGGGCGCGGTCCCATTTGCCGAAAAGGCGGGGTTGAAGTGAGGCGAAGGCGGCGTGGCCGAGCTCGTCGCGGCGACGGGTGACGGCAGACCAGTGAAGATCCTGGCCTTTGCGCTTGGCCTGTTTGATCAGTCGGATGATGGCCTGCCTGGTCCAGCGGGGACGGCGAAGGACGGATTCATAGGGGATGCCGGCGGCCTCGACAGCGCGGCGGTAGGAGCCGAAGTGATAGGCGGCGGCCGAGACAAGCGACTGCTTCTTGCAGGCGAGGGCGTTGTACGAAAGATCGGTGCCGCGACGGTTCAGGTGGCGCAATTCTTCGACGATACGCGGTTTGTCCCAGACCATGTGCACGGCCCCAAAAGCGTCAAGTTACTGTGTCTGATGGAATCACTCAATGATGAATCGGGTCATTGCAGATTGAGTCATGAGGCCTTTGAAGCAATGATTCAGAGGCGCGATGGCTCAATCGGCAATCCAGCTCGAGGGAATCATCAATCTGGACAAACCGGTGGGGATTTCGAGCGCAAGGCGCTGAACCGGATCAAGCGGCTTCTGCCGAAGGGTGTGAAGGTGGGTCATGCGGGGACGCTGGATCCATTTGCGACCGGCGTATTGCTGGTGCTGATGGGGAAGGCGACGAAGCGGTGCGAGCAGTTGATGGGGGAGCCCAAGACCTATGAGGCGACGGTTCGACTGGGGGCGACGACGCCAACGGATGATCTGAAATCGCAAGCGACGGCATGGAGCGGGGCGCGGGAAGTGGCCCGGGAGAGGGTGGACGAGGCGGTTGCGGGGTTTGTGGGTGAACTTCGGCAGCGGCCGCCGGCGTTCAGTGCGATGAAGGTGGGAGGACGGCGGGCGTATAAGCTGGCGCGGGCGGGGGCGAAGGTGGAGTTGGAGCAACGGTTGGTGAGGGTTCATCGAATCGACGTGCTCAGGTACGAATGGCCGGAACTGGTGCTGAGGATTGAGTGTGGGAGGGGTACGTACATCCGGTCGATCGCGAGAGATCTGGGGGAGGTGCTGGATGTGGGGGGCCACCTGACGGCGCTGCGGCGGACGCGGGTTGGGGCGTATGACGTGGAGCGCGCGGTGACGCTGGAGAGGCTGGCGCACGACGGGGTTGCGGCGCGACTGCAAGCTTGAGCCGCTTGCCTGCGCGTGTGCGCACGGGTGCGATCCGCGGGCGTTGGGTTGTCGATGTCTAGGCGTTACTTCTTCAGCGTGACGCGGGTTGCTTTGAGGCCTTTGCCGGAGGATTCGAAGTCATAGTCGACAGGCTGGCCCTCCCTAAGGCTCTTGAAGCCATCCATTTCGACGGCTGAGAAGTGAACGAAGACGTTTTCCCCGCCCTGGTCCGCGGCGATGAAGCCGAAGCCCTTCTGGTCGTTAAACCACCTAACCTTACCGGTGGCCATGGCCACTCCTTCTCCTGATGCGCTCCCACAGCGCGCACGACAACACCACCCTGTTCCAACTGTGCGAGATGCAGCATTGGTGACCGCCCTGGTGGTTGGAGGGCGGCCGAAGATGGAGCAAATATTAGCGTAAAACATGCGCCAACAAAAATAGTTGCGTTTGCTGCCGCTGCGGCGTGGCGGCAGGTTTGGCGCGGGGGGCGGAGCCCATATAATCCGAAATTCAAGCCTGAAGGCGGTTTTGCAGCTCGCGGCGCGGTGGCGACTGGCCCTGTGGCCAACGGGTTGCCAAATCGAAGCTTAGGAAAGGACTAACGATTGTGACGACGGCGGTTGGCAATGACTATACGGCCCCCTTGCTTGGGGGAAAGGCGCACTTTCTCCTGCGGCGGCTGCACTCGCTGACAGGGATCGTCTTCGGGGGATACCTGATCGTTCACCTGTTGGTGAACTCGACCATCGCCGAGCGGGGGATGTACCAGATCGGCGTGAACAAGATTCACGAGCTGCCGTGGCTGCCGTTGATCGAGTGGACGTTTATCTATCTGCCGATCATCTACCACACGCTGTACGGGATCTGGATCTTCGTTACGGGTCAGCCGAACAATTCGCAGTATCCGTACGCGAAGAACTGGTTCTATCTGTTCCAGCGGATCAGCGGGCTTTACATCGCGGCGTTTCTGGTGTTTCACGTGCTGGCGCTGAAGTACGGGGCGTTCGGACACAGCCTTAGCTTTGATCCGAAAGATGCGCAGGCGACGATCATCCGGCACATGCACACAGCGTCGGCGGCGATGTGGGTGATTTACACGCTTGGGATTCTCTGCTCGGCGTATCACACCGGCAATGGTTTCTGGACTGCGGCGGTGTCGTGGGGGTTGACGGTGAGCGCGGGGGCGCAGCGGCGGTGGGGATGGATCTGCCTAATATTGGGAATTGGACTCTTCGTGGCGGGGATGGTGGCGCTGATCGCGGCGTCGACGCAGTCGGTGCCTCCGCTGCATACCGGTGGTCTGGCATCATGAAGGGCGCCTTGATCGACAGTTACGCGAACGGGTCCGAAAAGGTGAAGCAGGCGATCCGCGGATTGACGCGCGAGGATCTGCTTGCTCAACCAACGGACCCGGCGGTGGGAATGTGGTCGATTCAGCAGGTGGTCATTCATATCGCCGATGCGGATGCGGTGCTGGCTGATTGGATGAAGCGCGTAATTGCGGAGGAGAACCCGTCGCTCCTGGCGTTTGACGAGGGCAAGTGGATGAATGCGCTGGCCTGCGAGGAGCGCTCGGCGGCGGATGCGGCTGAGGGTGTGCAACTCACGCGGAGCCAGATCGTGACGATTTTGAAATCGCTGCCGGACTCGGCATTCGAACGCACGGGTATGCACAGCCAAAGAGGCCGTATGACGCTGGCCGAGATCGTCGAGTTCGCAGCGGACCATCTGGAACATCATTTGATGTTCATTCACGCCAAGCGGGCGAAGATGGGCAAGGAAATGTGGTGATCGCATAGCATGGGCGACCTGCCCGTGCGTTTGGGACATGGTCGAGACGGCCATGCTACGAAAGAAAGAAATGGCGAATTCCAAAAAACGTGTAATCGTGGTTGGTGGGGGATTGGCGGGGTTGGCTTGCACCATCAAGCTGGCGGAGCAGGGGGTGAGCGTTGACTTGTTTTCGATGGTGCCGGTGAAGCGGTCGCATAGCGTGTCTGCGCAGGGGGGGATCAACGCGTGCAACGAGATTGCGCGGCAGCAGGGATACAGCGAGTGGATTCACTTCGACGAGACGGTGCTGGGTGGGGACTTTCTGGCGGACCAGCCGCCGGTGCTGGAGATGGCGAACTGGGCGCCGAAGATCATCAACCTGCTGGATCGGATGGGGGTGCCGTTCAATCGCACGCCTGAAGGGCAGCGGGATCTGCGGCTGTTTGGCGGGTCGCTCTTTAAGCGGACGTTCTTCGCTGGGGCGACGACCGGGCAGCAGTTGCTTTACGCGCTGGACGAACAGACGCGGCGGCGCGAGAGCGAGGGGCTGGTCAACAAATATGAGTTCTGGGAATTCCTCTGGCCGGTGCTGCACGATGGACAGTGCGTCGGCATCATCGCGCAGGACATGCGAACGATGCAGATTCGCGCCTTCCCGGCGGATGCGGTGGTGATGGCGACGGGGGGCAACGGGCTGATCTTCGGGAAATCGACCATGTCGGTGATCTGCACCGGAGGGGCCGCTTCGCGGTGCCTCCAGGCGGGGGCGTGGTACGGGAATCCGGAGATGATCCAGGTCCATCCGACGGCGATCCCGGGTGAAGATAAGTGCCGGCTGATCTCGGAATCGGCGCGCGGCGAAGGCGGGCGTGTGTGGGTGCCACGAAAGCCGCACGATACGCGCCAGCCCAATTCGATTCCCGAGAACGAGCGGTATTACTTCCTGGAGGAGCGGTATCCGAAATACGGGAACATTGTGCCGCGGGACATTGCCACGCGAGAGATCTTCGAAGTGTGCCAGCAGGGATTGGGCGTCGGCGGGGGCAACATGGTTTACCTCGACCTTCGCGATGAAGTGAAGAAGCGCGGGCGGCATGCCATCTTGAACAAGCTGGAAGGCATCCTGGAGATCTATGAGAAGTTCGTGGGGACCGATCCGCTGGATGAGCCGATGAAGATCTTCCCGGCGGTTCACTATTCGATGGGCGGGCTGTGGGCCGGGTTTACCAAGGACGAGAAGACGGGTGGGCTGAAGTTCGGCGCGCCCAACAACATGATGACGAACATTCCCGGCTTGTATGCGATGGGCGAGGCACACTTTGCGTATCACGGGGCGAATCGCCTGGGGGCGAACTCGCTGCTTTCGTGCATCTTTGACGGTCTGTTTGGCGGGAGCGGCGTCAAGAACTACATCACCGATGCCGCGAAGGTGGCGGCGGCGGACGTGCCTTCGAGCGTGTACGACGCGGTGGTCAAGCAGGAGACAGACAAGCAGGACAAGCTGGTGAATAACGCCGGCGATGAGAACCCGTATCTGCTCTGGCAGGAAATGGGGCGGGCGATGACCGACAACTGCACGGTGGTGCGCTACAACGAGCGGCTGGACAAGACCATCGAGCAGTGCCAACAGTGGAAAGAGCGCTACGAGCGGGTGAAGCTGAGTGACACCGGGATGTGGACGAACCAGAACCTGTCGTTCACGCGGGCACTGCGCGACATGATCACCCTGGCCGAGGCGGTCCTGCGCGCGCGCGGATGCGGGATGAGAGCAGGGGCGCGCACTATAAACCCGAATTCCCGGAGCGGGATGACCAGAACTATCTCAAGGCGACGATCGCGAAGTACGATGCTGCGAACAAGTCGGTTTCGGTGGAATACGGCCCGGTGGACGTGAGCCTGGTTCCGCCGCGAGCGCGGACCTATGGGAAGAAGGCGGAGGCGCCGGCGAAAGCGGCTGCACCTGCAGCAGCGGCGACCACGAGCGCGTAGATGGCTGTTGCTGAAACCGAACTCGCATGCGGTGAAGCGGCGGCGGACCAGCACCGTGTGAAGCCGATTCACCTGGGGGTTCTTGCGCTGATCGTGATCGTGGGCACATTGGTGCGCGTTCACGGAATGGCCGATGGTGGGCTTACGTTCGACGAGGTCGGGTCGTTGGAGTCTTCCAGCGGGCATGGCCTTGCCTGGCGCAACGCTCCAGAGGGTGTGCTCCTCGCGCCGGCACCGGACTGGAGCAGCCTGGCCCGGGCCAGGCCGTGGTGGGCCGTTTGCACGGGCGAGGCGAGGGATGACTCGCATCCGCCATTATACTTTTTGCTGTTACGCGCCTGGCGAACGGTGTTCGGCGACAGCACCATGGCCCTGCGCAGTCTGTCGCTGGTGTTTTCGCTGATCGCGGTCCTGCTGCTGTTTGACACGATGCGTCTGACGTGGGGGCCTCAGGTGGCGCTGTGGGGAAGTGCATTAATGGCGCTGGCAGAGCCGCAACTGATCGAAGCGCAGAACGCCAGGAACTACGCGCTTTTGATCATGCTGATTCTGGCGGCATGCAATGCACTGGTGCGGATCGAGATTTTGGCGCCAGCCGCCGCCGGCACGCAGCCCTTTCGGCGGCGGTGCTGGGGGCGATGCTGACGCACTACTATGCCATTGCGCCGCTTCTGGGGCCTGGGGATCTATGCGCTGATTGCATTGTCGGGACGCATGCGGCGGAACGTGGTGATGAGCCTGGTGGTGGCTGCTGTGACGTTCTGCGTTCTCTGGGGTTGGGGCGTGTGGCTCCAGCACAATAATCTCATCCTGAACAATGACTGGCTGCGCGAAGCCGGCTCGGGACATCTTCGGCGCACACTGCTGCGCGTTGCGCTTTTGCCATCGCGGATGCTGGCCGAGCCCATGAAGGGGTCACGGTGGATGGCCGCGGGAGTGGCCGTGATCTATGTCCTGCCGATCCTTCTGTGGCGCAAGCGGCGGGATCTGTGGCTTTGGGCGCTCATCTGGTGGGTAACGGTCGCGATGCTGGCTCTGCTCGATGCGATGCGCTCGACGCAACAGTTGCAGTTTCTCCGGTACTCGGTGGCAGCGTCTCCGGCGGTCTATGTGCTGATTAGTGCGTTACCCGCGGGGCAGTCGCGCTGGCTGCGCCATATGGTGCCGCTTGTCGCGCTGATTGCGTGCGCAAGCGTGGAACCGTATAACGCTGGATGGGCCATGGCGCCTGCCCTGGCTTGGGAGGTTTCCATCTTTGGTCGGCGCATCATCGACGCAGACGGCGTGGGTCATCGGCGATATGTCGGGGACGGCCTGGGATCGCGAAATCTACGTTGTGTTGACGCACCAGATGCGCCACGCGCCGGCGCGGTGCTGTTTGTTGGGCGCCAGCCGCCCAACGCACAGGACATGGGGAAGCTCGAACGCTACCGCACGGTCTGGCTGATCAGCAATTCAAGGGCATCCCCGCCGGACTTCATGCGAGGCAGTTGGCAGAGCCAGGAAAGTGCCATGCTGGGAATCAACGTCATGATTCGACGAGTTGGGCACGTCGGGCCGACAGCCGTGCATCACTGATGCAGCTGCGGCTCCGCTTCGACACGCACCGGAAGCTCGGCGCTGAGGAAGACGGTCTGCGGCAGGCCGGTGACGTCGGCGTTGTTCCAGAGGAGGAACTGGCCGGTGAGGTGGACGAGGGTGAGCTGGTGGTCGGTGGGGGTGAAGGTGGCGCTGACGTTGTAGGGCTGGAGCTGGATCTTACGGCCGTTGAGATAGATGCCGAAGGGCGTGTCGAGGCGTTCCTGCGAGCGGGCCTGGTGGCGCCAGGTGGTGAGGTCGAGGTCCTCCGGATTGGCAATGGCCAGGGGCATCTGTAGATAGAAGCTGTTGCCGGTGTAATTGTCCTTGATGGCCTGCGGCGGATCGTCGCTGAAGAGCAGCACGGTGAGGGTCTGATCGTCTTTTTCGAGCTTCAGGCGCACGGGCGGGAATTCAAGCAGGCGGCCGTTGATTCGCATGAACGAGGCTGTGGGCTGGGTGGCGGCCTGCGTGGTGGCGGACATGGCATGACGTCGGGCGGCCGTGGGGGCTGTGGTCGGCGGCGCAACACGGCGTGCGGTCCGCTGTTTGCAACCTGCGCAAACGGTCAGTAGAGCCAGCGAAATTAGTAACGCAACCGAGCGCAATGTGACCCTTGCCACGCGGCGTTGGTGAGAACGAGACAACACGAAGTATAACATAATTGATGAGCAGCGCAGCGAATTCAATTCCTGAATCGACCGCCCTGATTTGTGAACATTGCGGGTACATCCTGAGCGGCCTTGCGGATAGTTCGGCCTGTCCGGAGTGTGGAGTTGCGATTACCCAGAGCGCGCCGGAACTCAGGCATTTATCGGACTGGGAAGAGGATGGGGGCGTGAGGGGATTTGTTGCGACGTCGCTGGCGGTGCTATTTCGACCAAGCCGGTTTTTCAGGGGGCTGGCGACGCGCGAGCCGCTGGCCAAGGCGCGGACGTTTGCGTGGATTCACTGGCTGATCGTCTCGGTGATATTCGCGGCCACGGCATTTCGTCATAATTCGATCGGGGCGACGACCTGGTGGATGGAGCTGTTTGCCGGATCGCCGATATGGATGCAGCCGATGTTTTACGTGCTGGTTGCGGCGACGTTTCTGGCGATTGCCTGGACAACGCAGCTTGCGGTGAAGTTGACGGCGTGGGAGGCCGCCTATCGGGGGCTGAGGCTTCCCTATCACGCGGCGCGGCGGGCAATGTACTTTCACGCAGCGCATTACCTGCCGGTGGCGCTGGTGGCGATGGTAACCGTGTACGGGTTCGCCTGGATGTTCGACGCGCAGCTGCTGGGGCCGGCGGCGGTGCTTCGGTACATCTACATCATCGGGGCGGAAGTGATTGTGGGGGCGGGGTATCTCTTTAAGACGTACTGGATCGGGATGAGGAATATCATGTTTGCCAATCGGTGAGTGCGGTCAATCGCCACTGGTCATTTGTCACTCGTGACTCGACAATAGGGCAGGGACAAGTGACAAATGACGCCGATGATCGCATTCTGTTCCGGTCCGCGGTTTGTAGAGCATGTGACCAGCCCGCACCATCCGGAGCGGCCGGATCGGATTCGCGCGGTGCATCGCGCGGTACGTGCGGCGGGGATGATTGGGTCGCCGGACCCGTTTCCGGAGTTTGCATTGGACCTGGGGGCGATCGATGGGCAAGGGGTGAAGCTGAAGGAATTGCAGCCGTCGGCGGCGGATGCAAAGTGGCTGTTGACGGTGCACGCGCAGCGGTATGTGGACCATGTGCGGCACGTATGCGAAATGGGCGGTGGAATTCTGGATCAGGGCGATACGCCGGTGGGAAGGAGCAGTTATGAGATCGCGCTGCTCTCGCTTGGGGGATTGCTGGTTTGTTGTGATACGGTCATGGAGGGGCAGGCGAAACGGGCGATGAGTGCGGCGAGGCCGCCGGGGCATCATGCGGAGCCGGAGCGGGCGATGGGGTTTTGTTTGTTTTCGAATGTCGCGATTGCGGTCCGATACCTGCAACAGAAGCACGGCGTCGGACGCCTTGCGATCGTGGATTTCGATGTGCATCATGGCAACGGGACGCAGGCGGCGTTTGAGGCGGATCCGTCGGTGCTGTTTATCAGCCTGCACCAGCATCCGCGCACGTGTTACCCGGGGAGCGGCTATGAGTGGGAGGCGGGCGTGGGTGCGGGGAAGGGGTTTACGATGAATATTCCGATGCGGCCGGGGGCGGACAATGATGATTACCTGATCGCGATGGAGGAGCGGGTGGTGCCGAAGCTGGATGAGTTTCGGCCGGAGGTGCTGCTGATTTCGGCGGGATTCGATGCGCATGCGGACGATCCGCTGGCTCAGATCGAATTGTCCGAGGAGTGTTTTGAGACGATGACGCGACAATTGGTGGACGTGGCCAATGCGCATTGCGGCGGTCGCGTGATCAGCGCGCTGGAGGGTGGCTATAACCTGCGGGCGCTGGGGCGGTGTGTGGTGAGGCATCTGATCGGGATGGCGGGCCAATAACGGCGGAGGTGGGAGGTGTCAGAATCCCAGACCGCCGCGAAGAAGTGGGGGCAGCGCCTGCGGGAGTTCCTGCCGGGGCTTCTTCGCGGAAATCCTGCGCTGCTTGCCATCGCGCCCGAGTCGTCGATCATTCTGCATGGCTCCACGACGCGCGGGATCGACAATGCGCATTCTGATCTTGACCTGTGGATGGTGGCGCCCGAGACGGCGCTGCGCTCGGCGCAAGAAGCGATCGGCACGCGATTTGTCGGATTTGAACTCGATGGGAAACCGGCGCACATCAACCTGGAGAATCGGCGGGAATTCGCCGCCCGGGTCGAGCGCTGCGATATGGAGCGGATCGGCGAGCTTCGGTTATGCGAGGTGCTGTGCGATCCGCCGCGGTGGGCACAGTCGGTGCTCGATGCAGCGAGGCGTCCGATGAGGGACCCGGTTCGCAGCGCCTGGTTCTGCTATCACTATGTCGAGATGCGCGGCGATCACCGGGCCTGCGACAACCCGATCGAACGCGGGGACGCGCTGGCTGTTCTACAGGCCCTGACCCCGACGTTGGGCCATGCCATGCGTGCGGCGATGGTTCTGGACCGCGAGCCGTATCCGTACATCAAATGGCTCGGGACCGCTGCGTCGAAGACGCCGACGGGTGCGCGGGTTGTCGCGGTCATTGAGAAGATAATCGACGAGTTGGGCCGAGACGGGTTGCGGCATCGCGGGCCGGAGAAGGAGCACCCGCTGGGCAAGCGTATCCGCGAGATTTGTGCGATCCTCACCGATGCGGCCAGGGCCTCGGGAATCGATGAGCCGTGGTTGGAGCGGTGGTGGGAGTTCATTGAGCGGGCTCGCGATGGGGTTCGTGCGGGGTCGTGGCAAGAGGAGCGTCGATGGTGATCGTCGATGCACATCTGGATCTGTCGTACAACGCCGTGTTGCGGGGGCGTGACGTGACGCAAGCGGCCGGGCGGCAGCCGGTGGTGGAAGAGAGGGAGATTGCGACGGTGGGGTTGCCGGATCTGCGGGCTGGCGGTGTCGGATTGATCTGCGCGACGATCTTCTGCTCGCCGAAAAGTTATGGGAAGAAGGAGGGGTACGTGACGGCGGACGAAGCGCATGCGCAGGCGCTCAAACAATGGGAGTGGTATCAGCGGCAGATTTCCGCTGGGGAATTGCGGCTGGTGAAGACGGCCGGCGAAATCCCTGGGCGATGCGAGAAGACAATCGGGTTCGTGCTGCTCCTGGAAGGGGCAGACGCGTTTCGTTCGAGCGAAGACGTGGCGTGGTGGCATGCGGCGGGCTGCGGATCGTGGGGCTGGCGTGGCGCGGGACGCGCATGGCGGGGGGAACGGGCGCACCGGGGCCGCTGACAGCGGAAGGGAAGAATATCGTGCGGGCGATGGACCGGCTTGCGATGATTCACGATATCTCACACCTGGCGGATGAGTCGTTCTGGCAGTTGATGGAGATGACCGATCGGCCGGTGATAGCGTCGCATTCGAATTGCCGGGCGATCGTGCCGGGTGATCGGCAGATCGACGACCGGATGATCCGCGAGATCGCGCGCCGCGGCGGCGTGATCGGGATCAATTTCTACGACAAGTTTCTTATGCGGCCCGGGGAGTACGGCAAGCGAAGATGCACTTTGAGCGATGTGCTGGCGCAGCCTGGCGCACATCTGCGATCTGACCGGGAGCATCCGGCACGTGGGGCTGGGGACGGACATGGATGGGGGGCTGGGGCGGGACGAGATTCCGCAGGAGATTCGCACGAGCGCGGATCTGCCGCGCGTGGCTGAGGCGCTGGCGGCGGCGGGGTATGGCGATGAGGAGATCGAGCGTGTGATGGGCGGGAATTGGGTGGCGTTCTTTCGCGGGGCGCTTGGGTAACGAATAGAAAATATCAATGACGGCGCGCCGGAACTGCCGCCGGCTAGGGTTGGACTGTTTGCAGCGGAAGGCCCGCGGCTTCCCAGGCGGCGATGCCGCCGGCGATTTCGCTGACGTCGGCAAAGGCGTGACGCTGCAGCAGGCTGGCGGCGATCGAGGATCGGTAGCCCCCGGCGCAATAAACCAGGAGCGGCTGATTTTGCGGCAGTTTTCCCAGGTTTTCGGAGAGATGATTGAGGGGGATATGCAAGCTCCCGGCGATGTGCTTCTGCTCGCGTTCGCGCGGGGTGCGAACGTCGATGGCCAGTGGCGGTTTGGTCGATGAGAGAACCCCGGCGGCGAACGGCGCGCTCAACCGCTCGGTGACGGCGGTCAGATTGGGACGGGATTCGAGGCTATGCAATCCGTCTTTCAGGTATCCGGCGACGTGATCGAAGCCGATGCGCCCGAGACGGATGGCGGACTCGTTTTCCCGGCCGGGCGCGGCGATGATCGCGATCGGATGGGTTCGATCGAGCATGGTCCCCGCCCATGTCGCGAACTGGCCGTCGAGGCCGATGTTGATGCTGCCCGCGAGATGCGCAGCGGCGAATTCGGCGGGATCGCGCGTGTCGAGAATCTGCGCTGCCTGCGCCTGCAGATCGAGCAGGGCGTCGAGCGTCAGGGGATTCATTCCTCGCACCAGCGCCTGATCGAGCGTGGGGCGCTCCTGGCTGTTGAGCACCGCGTCGTAGGTGAAGTAAGCGGGAGCGTCCGGCTGGTCGGCTGTAACTACAGCGATGAATGCTTCCTTGCTCATGGGCTGAAGCGCGTAGTTCGATCGGCGCTGTTCGCCCAGGGTTGAGACCGTCTCTTTGCTCAAGGCCTTACCACAGAGCGAGCCCGCGCCATGAGCGGGGTACACAAGGCTTTCATCGGGCAGCGCCAGCAGCTTGGTATGGAGTGAATCGAAGAGCATGCTGCCTAGCTCGGCGGCCGACCAGCCAAGCGCCGCACGTAGATCGGGCCGGCCCACGTCGCCGATGAACAACGTGTCTCCGGTCAGCACGGCATGCGGATGAGCGCTGTCAGCATTGAGGTCGTAAACAAGAATGGAGATCGATTCCGGCGTGTGGCCGGGCGTTTCCAGCACCTTCAGGCGGACGCGCCCGAATTCCAGGACATCGCCATCGCGAAATGCGGTGAACGCGTATTCTGCTTTGGCCGCGGCGCCGAGACAAATCGCAGCCCCGACCCGGTCGCGCAGCTCCAGATGCCCCGCGACGAAATCGGCGTGGAGATGCGTCAGGAACACATACTTGATCGACAGCCTGTTCTCGGCCGCAAAGGCAAGGTACTGATCCGTGTCGCGCTGCGGGTCGATGACGACGGCGGTGCCTGTCTTTTGGTCTCCGATCACGTAGGAGGCGTGGGCAAGACAGGGCAGATAGAACTGCTTGAAGATCAAGGAGCACCCGCTCTCATGCGGCTACTGCTTCGGCTGCGGAACGATTCGCAGGTAAGGCCGGGGCGCCTTCCATCCGCCGGGATATTTCTTCTTTGCTTCTTCATCCGAAACCGACGGGAGGATGATGACGTCGCTGCCGGGTTTCCAGTTTGCCGGCGTGGCGACCTGGTGTTTGGCCGTGAGCTGCATCGCATCAAGCACGCGCAGCAGCTCGTCGAAGTTGCGGCCGGTGCTCATGGGGTAGATCAACATGAGCTTGATCTTCTTGTCCGGCCCCACGACGAAGACGGTGCGCACCGTGGCGTTGTCGGCGGCCGTGCGGCCTTCGCAGGTTTCACCGGCCTCGGCCGGCAGCATGCCGTAGGCCCTGGCCACCTTGAGCTCCGGGTCGCCGATCATCGGATAGGTCACCTTGTGACCCTGGGTTTCTTCGATATCCGCGGCCCACTTCTTGTGGCTGGTCACGGGGTCCACGCTCAGGCCGATGACTTTGCAGTTGCGCTTGGCGAACTCCGGCTGGAGCCTGGCCATGTAGCCCAGCTCCGTGGTGCACACCGGCGTAAAGTCCTTGGGATGGGAGAAGAGAATCGCCCAGCCGTTGCCGATCCATTCGTGGAAGTTGATCGTGCCCTGGGAAGTTTCCGCGGTGAAATTGGGAGCTTCGTCGTTGATGCGCAGCATAGTGACCTCGCTTGGTCTGGTGCCGTCTCACGACCGCCGTGAAACCTGAAGATTCATCATGTTAGGCTAAGAGGTTTCTTTTGGCCAAAGAATCCATCAGATTGGGTGATTTGCGTCTTTCGATCAAAAAGCAACCGCGGCTGCCGGCGGTCAGAAGCCCGCTCTATCCGGCCATGGCACGGCGAACCTCGGCGGCGAGCCGCATTCCCACCTGTTCCTCTTCGTCGATCACCACGCCGGCGCCGGCCATCTGCAGTTCCCATCGCATCGTGTGATACCGGGCCCGGGCGAAGACCTGGGCATCGGGATTGGCATCGCGGCAGAGCGCGATGATGTGGCGGCTGGAATCCGGCTCGGGGATGGTGACCACCACGGCCCGGGCCTGGTGGATCCCGGCCTCGGCGAGGATCTCCGATTGCCACGCGTTGCCGAGTACCACATGCACGCCATACGCCCTTGCCAGCTCGACCAGGCGCGGGTTGAGGTCGATCACCGTGATCTGCTCGCGATGCTGGGCCAAAAGCAGGTCTGCCAGCCGCTGGCCCGCCGGTCCGAATCCGATGACCACAATGCCCTGCGCCTGTCTGAGACGGCTCGCCCAAAGCGCCCTCGGGCGGGACACTTGTGATCGAGCGCCCCGCCTCCACCCAGCGGGCGGCGGGCATGGCAAGGCCGATCAGGTAGGGCGTGATCAGCAGCGTGACGATAGCGACCGACGTCAGCAGGCGCAGCATGTGCTCGTCGAAAAGCGATCCGCCGCGGGCGATCTGTGCCAGGACGAATGAAAACTCGCCCACCTGGGCCAGGCACAGGCCGGAGGCCAGGGCCATGCCGCTGGGCATGCGCAGCATGCGGACGATTCCCCAGACGATTGCGATCTTGATGATGATGATCGCCACCACCGCCGCCAGCACCAGGGGGGCGTGCGGCAGCAGCCAGCGCGGGTCGGCGAGCATTCCCACCGATGCGAAAAAGAGCGTCACGAAGAGCGTGCGCAGTGAGGCCACATCGGCGCGGATCTGCGTGGCAAAGGGCGATGCCGCCAGCAGCACCCCGGCGAAGAAGGCGCCGATCGAGGGCGAGATGTGCAGTCTCTGCGCGGCGGCGGCGGAGCCGATCGCCATGATGATCGCCAGCAGAATGGGAAACTCGCGGTTGCGGGTCCAGTTGCGCAGTTCCAGAAGCCGCGGCGCCAGACGGTTGAAAACAACCCAGAACGCCGCCAGCAGGAGCAGCGCCCGCCGGTGGTGCTCGCCAGAAGCCAGAGCATCGCTGCTCCCGAGCGCCCGCTGGCCAGCGCCGAAGTCAGAAGCGCCAGCGGCACCACCGCGATGTCCTGAAGCAGCAGCACGCCCAGGGACGTTTTTCCGAAAGGGCTTTCGAGCTGCGCCGCTCGTTCAACAGGCGCAGGACCGTGGCGGTGCTCGAGAGGGCGGCCATGGCTCCGATGACGATCGCGCTGCGCCAGGTGATGCCGAAGGCGGCGACGAAAAGCGCGACCAGCCCGCCGGTCGCGATGACCTGGAGCGATCCCCCGCCCAGGGCGATGGTTCCCAGTTGCCGAAGCCGGCGGAAGGAGAACTCCAGGCCGATGGTAAAGAGCAGCAGCGCGATCCCCAGTTCGGCGATCGTGTCCACGCCGGCCGCGGACCTGACCATCGCCAGCCCGTTTGGCCCCACGAGAGCCCCGGCCAGGATGTAGCCCACGATCGCGCTCTGCCGATAGCGCTCGGCAATCGTCCCCAGCAGCAGGGCGGCCGCCAGCAGGATGAGCAGCTCGTAGATCAGCGCCCAGTCGTGCATGCCGCCATCGTAGTACCGTTTTGACGGCCGCCAATGGTCACAGGAGACCGGTCGCCGCCGGGCGGTTGCGCGGTTGACGGCAACTGGAGACAGGCAACGCTTCTTTGGGCCCAGCCAATGGACTCTTCCGCCAGCGCCGGGGGGGGCGTAGCCATGTTCTCGATGGTCAAACCGAGTTTTCACAACCCGCTTTTCGCGAGCCAGTACTTTTTTGATTTTTGCTTATCGCCTCAGAGATTTTGATGGGTAGATTTATTTGTACGACCATTTTTCTCAGATAATTGAAATTGTTAGACATGAATATAATGTAGTTCAATGAATGCATATAAGATGTTCATATGAAATGACTTCTGTTAAATAATGTGTTTAATGATTAAGCCTGAAATAGGGCGATCCAAGAGTCCGTAGGAGAACTTTGTGTTTGACGGATCGGCAAGAGCCTTCATAGTGGAGGGAGTTGAGGAAATCTGGTTTCGCATGTCTTTTTTGCGCTATACGGGAGAGCGAATGAGGAAGCGTTTTGCAACAGCACTGATTGCGGCAGCAGGTGGTGTCTCTTTGATTGCCGGCACGGCTTCAGCCAGCTTTTACGAACCGGGCGGACCGTATGCTGATGGGGCTCTGGGTGGGAATACGAATGCCACGGCGCCGTCGTCGGAAAACGGGTTCAGCAACACCAACGTTTGGACGGATAACGGCTCCGGAACGTACCATCCTACGGTGATCAGCGGCGATTTGACGTATAGCGGGTTGCCGACGACCGAGACGGGCCACATCATCGATCTGGGTCCGGACAGCAGCAGCGCCGGGCTGGATCGAATCGGGGTTGGTGAGACGACTGTTCCTGCCGGCAGCGCTACGAGTAAGACCGTTTATTTTTCCATGCTGGTCAATCTCCCGAGCGATGCGACGTTGATCGATTCGAGCTCGAGTGTGTTCGCCGGGGCTACGCATAAGGGAAGCTTCCTCAGCGGCCTCCAGTACATGCCAAGCACTTCGGGATCCGGGGTGGGCATGGATTCCAGCACCGCCGGCTGCGCGGCCCCGATCCTTGTGCACGAGGCGGTTGATGGCAGCAATAACGTGACCGGCGTGTCTTATGGGATCGCGTACCGCGACATCAACACGGGCAACACCCAGAATGGCACGGATGCATATGGCAACCCTGCCTATGGGACGCGGGTCTACGACGACAGCGATGTCTTTGCTCCGGGCAGCGGCCCGGTGTTGCTGATCGGCAAATACATCATCAACGACGGCGACAACAATGATGTGGCGCAGTTGTTCGTCAACCCCGATCCGACCCAGCCCGAGCCTGCGAACCCCACGGTGCAAAGCGATCATACGCTAGCCGGCGCCACCGCTCACGATTACTTTTACACCAACGGGGGAACCATCACGCAGTTGGACGACAGCATCCGCAGCATGATCCTGCGAAGCACGTCTATTCAGCCCGGCGGCATGCAGGTTGACGAGATCCGGGTCGGCAACAGCTGGTTGTCCGTGACGACCGTTCCCGAGCCGGCAAGCCTGAGCCTGCTGGGATTGGGCGGGATCGGGCTGCTGGCCCGCCGCCGGCGCCGGGTATAACTGCCGGCACGACAGGTTCTCTATCAGGGTAGATGAACGCCGGTCTTTCGGGCCGGCGTTTTTTTGCGACGCTGTCCTGCCGACGCACGCGGATTACGGGGTCCGTGATGAATGGGCGCGCTGGCAGATCTTGCGAAACTGCACGCGGATGCATCCGCCTGGAGCGCAGGGCTGACATTTTGACGCGGGAGGGTTTGCACGGTGTGGGTACGGGGAGGGTACGGTGTGGGTATGGCGTGAGCCGGTGCTTTTGCATAAGCGGATGTCAATATGTCGTATGGGTCCTGCCGATCCGTTTCTTTGGGAGTTCGCGGGGGATGGGGGAGGGGTGCGGTCGGCCAAGCGGCGGGTTGCAGGGGCCCGAATTGGCCGGTGCCCGATCCCTGATTGCCGACACTCGATACGTACCCGCTACCTACCCGCTGCCGCCTACTTCTTCTCGTGCTGCTTGATGAAGTCGGCTTCCCATTGGTCGATGGGGCGGCCCTCGTTGAGCTGCTCGATGCCGAAGGACTTGCAGTCGGCGATGAACTGTTTGAGCCTCTTGCCCGTGTCGGGGTGGAGGACCAACTCGACGTAGCGCAGGGAGGGGCGGGCCTTGGTGACATACTGGCGCTCGAGGTCCGTCTGGGCGAGCTTCTGGGCCTGGTCGAACAGCTCATTTCCACTGGCCAGCACGGCGGGGGTAAACGCAGGGGGCCGGGGCTGTCGTAGACGAAGAGGTGATGATCGGGAGCGGCATACTGGGCTTGGACCAGATCGTGCCACTGGCGCATGGGCTTCCACGCCGGCCCGTAAACCCCTTTCATCCAGTCGGTGACCAGCTGGTTGGCGTCGAGCTTCGGATTCCAGAGGAGTTTGGCCATGACCCAGGAGCGCAGCTCGGCATCCGATCCGCCGCCGCCGGGGGCGTAATCGCCTTCGAAGAAGATCCCCTTGACGCCGCTGCGCTTATAGAGGCGGATGGAGTCGGGGAACTGCACAAAATCCGCGAAGGGCATGAGGTAGTGGCCGAAGTCGATGTTGTAGTGCCAGATGTAGAGCGTGTTGGTGATGGCGGCCCAGCTCTTCAATCGCGACATGAACGCGATGGTGTTGGGGTGCGTGTCGGTTTCGTAGGGGTGCGCTTCGCAGACGTTGATCGGGCAGAGGCGCACGCGGACGTTGGGCAGGGGCTTGATGCCGGTGGGCGCGGCCTCGGTGAACTGGTACGCCAGTGTGTCGATGAGCTTGTGGGGATGGGTCCTGGCGACGGCGGCGGCGACCTGGTTGACGAACCAGAGGTAGAGGCCGGACTGGCCGCCGTATTTTTTGGCGAGGGCCGTACACCTGGGGCATTGGCAAAAGTCGCCGCAGTCGTTTTGGGAGACGGAGAAGATCGTGGCGTCCGGCTCTTGGTCCATCCACTTGTTGACGGCGGCGATGGAGAGCGTGAGGACGTCGGGGTTGGTGAGGCAACGCTGGACGTAGCCGCCCTTACGCTTGCCGTCGATCAGGGGGAAGTATTCAGGGTGGGTTTTGAAGAGATCCTGGGGGACCAAGGCGTCGAAGGTGTGGACGAAGTGCTTGGAGTATTGGACGCGACCGCCGGTGCTGGCGTCGAGATGGGCGCTGTTGCCGTTGACCATGTTGCGGGCGGCCCAGTCCTTGTCGAACGCTTCGGTGAAGAAGGGCTCGCGGTATTCAAAGGCGGGGATTTCGCGATCGTCGAGCTTCGGCAGCGTGATCGTTGGCGTATGCGGGACCTGCGTGACCTTGGGCGTGTACCAGTGGACGCCGAGACGATTGAGCAGGCGGTAGCAGCCGTACATCGCCCCGCGAACGGGAGAGCCGATGATGACGATTCGGCCGTTGATGGTCTTAATGGCGAAGCCTTCGTTGCCTAGCGTGGGGTCGGGCGTGACGCCGAGTGTGCGGACGGTCGCGGAATCGCCGACGAGAATCGCGTGCTCGGGGAGCGAATGAGCTTCGGTAAGGATGGGGAGCTTGGCCGCCGAGATTTGCTCGATCCAGGTCTGGAGCTCATTGGCGCCGCGGTGTTCCGAGGGAGAGGCATCGGCGCCGATCACGATGACGGCGTTGGATTTTCCGTCCTGGACAAAGGTGTTCGAGGTGTCAGCACGGGCTTGCAAGACCGAGCCAAGCGTCAGGGCCAGTGCGATGGCGAGGGCTGCGATTGTCGAGTTCATGGATTTTGTCATTGTGGTTTGGATTGGCCTGTCGAGGTTTTGGGAACGGGTGTGTGAGCGGCGCGATATTCTCGTTCCCACCTATCGACGCTGGTGGACTCGGAGATATTGGTAATTCTCAACGATCGCAGGTCGGCTAGAAAATCGTCGAGGACTTTGCCCGTTCGCGGATGGAAGTAGAGATCGAGATAGCGGATGCCCAGGCGCTGCTTCTTGAGGTAGAGCCTCTGCTGGTCGTCCAGCGGGAGCTTCCCGGCCTGGTCGAAGAGGGCGTTGGCACGATTCAGGAAGTCCTGGGTGAAGATGCTGGATTTGGGCGCATCGTAGCAGCGAATATGGTGGGTGGGGTCCTTGACGGTGGATTGCATGAGATCGTAATAGGCGCACATCTGCGGGGCGGCGGGGCCGAAGACGCCGTTGAGGTAGTCATTGACCAGTGCATTTACATCCTGATCGGGGTTCCACAGGAGATGGGCCATGACGTAGGAGCGCAGCTCTGCATCGGATCCTCCGCCCCAGCCGGCGTATTCGCCTTCAAAGAAGATGCCCCTGACGCCGCTGCGCTGGTACAGGCGGATGTCGGCGGGAAACTCGGCAAAATCGGGGAAGGGCATCAGGTAGTGGGCGAAGTCGATGCTGTAGTGCCAGATGTAGAGATTGTTGGTGATCGCAGCCCAGTCTTGGAGGTGGGTCAGGAATTTCCTGGTGCTCTTCAGGCTGTCCTGCTCGAAGGGATGGGCAAAGCAGCAGGAGATCGGGCAGAGGCGTACGCGGACGTTGGGGCGGGGCTTGATGCCGGTCGGGGGGGCTTCGGTGAACTGGTAGGCGAGCGTGCTGATCAGCTTGTTGGGGTAATCCTTTTCGACCGCCTTGGCGACCTGGTTGACGAACCAGAGATAGAGGCCGGATTGCCCGCCGTATTTCCTGGCCATGGCGGTGCACTTGGGGCACTGGCACCAGTTGCGCAGTCATTTTGAGAGACGGAGGTGATGACGGCATCGGGATGGTCTTTGAAGGCCTTCTCGACATTTTCGATGGTAATTCGCAGCACGTCGGGATTGGTCAGACAGCGTTGAACTTCGCCGTCCTTGCGCTTGCCGTCGATGAGCGGGAAGTACTCGGGATGGGTCTTATAGAGGTCGCGCGGGACGAGGTGATCGAAGGTGTGGACGAAGTCGGCGTAAGCGATTTTGCCACCGGTCGAGGCGTCTAGGTGATCGGAATTGCCGTTGCAGCGGTTGCGGGCGGCCCAGTCCTTGTCCCAGGCTTCAGCGAAGTACGGTTCGCGGTATTCGAAGGCGGGGGCTTCGCGGACATCGAGGTCAGCCAGCGTGATGTCGGCGTTGTGGGGAACGCGGGTGACGGTGGGCGTGAACCAGCGGACGCCGAGGCGCTCGAGCAGGTCGGTGCAGCCATACATCGTTCCGCGGATCGGTGAGCCGGCGATGACGAGGCGCGGACCGATGGTCTTGATGACAAAGCCCTCGGGGCCGAGGGAGGAATCCCGCGGAATCCCGAGCTTATCCGTGTGATCGGAGTAGCCGACGAGGATGGCGTACTCGGGCAGCGCCGAGAGTCGGTGACAATCGGGAGCTTCTGCGCCGCTGATCTGCTCGAGGTAGCTCTGAAGCTCGTCGGCGCCGCGCTGCTGCGACGGCGAGGCATCGGGGGCGAGGACGATGACGTAGTCGGAGCGGCCGTTCTGGACCAGCAGTAGGGAATCTGCGGCTTGGGCGACGGTTGCGGCGATCAGCAGAAACAGAAATGCTCGAAGCACTCGCATGTTGTCCCTTATATTGATGGAAACTCAATCGACTTTGGGTTCGTTGCCCAGCAGATAGACCGCTACGCCATACGGTGGGAGACGATCGTGAATGTCGCCATCGGTGGATTTGAGTTGGCGGTTGGCGAAGGCTTCGCGGAGCGGGGAATCGGGCAGGCCGTCCACGTGGATCTTCATGTCCTTGAATTTGGGTTGGCAGTTGACGGCCATGACGATCCAGCTTGAGCCGATCTTGCGGGCGCGGACCTGGATGCCGGGATCTTGTGAAGTTGCGGGGATTTCCTGGCCGCGGGCGAGGATCCAGGGCTCAATGCCCAAGAGGTCATGATTGAGGTCGGTGATGGAGTTCCAGGTCGTCGGCGCCTGGGGCCAATAGGAGAAGTAGAGGATGCCGCCGGCGCGGTGGACCAGGGCGATGAAGGTCATGCAACGGACTTCGTGAGGCAGCGGCTGCGCCGACTTGCCGCCATCGGTGGCGCCGCCAAAGTCCTGGATGTAAACCCAATGGGGCCAGTTGGGATTCTTCTCGGCCTCTCGGGCGTGATCGATGAATTTGCCGACGTTGGTGATGATACCGTCGCGATCGTGCATGATCGGATAGACGTCGGTCATGGTGAAGTCATCGCAGCCGGCGTACTGAGGCAGGGCATTGTAGAGGTAGTGGTCGATGCCGATGGGGTGGTTGGGATCTTTGGCCTTGAGCGCTTCGTAGCTTTTCTTGCACTGTTCGGGTGTCTGTTTTCCCTCCGGCTCGTCGATGAGGCACCACGCGAGCAGTGCGGGGTGATTGATTCCCGTGGCGACCCACTCGTCGCTGACGATGGGCATGCACATCATGCCGTGGTTGTAGATGAAGTCGAGCTTGTCCGGGCCGAAGCCGTTGCCGACGATGGTGTTGAACAGGTGCTCGTGGAGGTCGGCCATGACGTCGGTGTTGAGGTGGTAGACCCAGATGCCGATGGGGAAAAAGGGCTTGCCGTTGACAAGTGTGATGCCATCGTCGCGGAAGGTGACGTGTTCGGGGGCGGTGGTGGGAGCGGGGCGGGTCTGGGCGAGCGTGCAAAGCGGAACGAAAAGCGGAAGGACAAAGAGGATAAGCCACTTCATGAAGGCTCCCAGAATCGCTTCAGTGGTGCGATGCCGGTGACGGACGGACTGTGCGTGCGTCTGTTGATACCGCCAGGAGATGTAATTGTTGTGATGATGAGACGAATGGCAAACGTTTCGCCGGTGAAGCGGTGGTGCTAGAATAGGCCGCCGATGGACGTGCAGCCCGAGGCTAAAATCGAGATCCGCAGCTTTCGGCCGGAAGACAATCCGGCGTGTGCGGTGCTGTATCGCGATGGGCTGGTCGAGGGGCAGCAGATTGCCGACAACGACACGGGGCTGGATATCGATGACATCCAGGTGGCGTACATGACGTCGCCGGGGTCACATTTCTGGATCGCGCAGGCCGAGGGAGCAAAGCCGGTGATCGTGGGGATGATCGGCGTGCAGCATCACGAGGACAACGTGGGAGAGATCCGGCGGCTGCGCGTGCGGGAAGGATTCCGTCGCAAGGGCATCGGGACAAAGCTGGTTGAGACGGCAGTGCGATTCTGCCGGGACAATAACTACCTGAAGATCGCGCTGGATACGTTCATGGAGCGCGGGCCGGCGATCCGGCTTTTTGAGAAATTGCACTTCAGGCACTCGCGCACGCGAGCGATTGGCGGGAAGGAGATCATGCACTTTTATCTGGATCTGTACCAGCGGGAGCGGCCGCAGAAGCACGAATAATCCATGATCGCATCGCTGACGGGCACACTCATCGGGGTTCAGGACGATCGCATCGCAATGCAGGCGGGGCCGATCGTGTATGAGCTCATGGTTTGCGCGGCGGATGTGACGGAGTTTGGAGCGAACGTGGGGCAGGAGATCACGTGCCATACCATCTTCTATCTGCAGGGCGATGCCGGCGGGGGGAGCATTGAGCCGCGGCTGATTGGGTTTCTGCGGGCAGAAGACAAGCGCTTTTTTGAAAAGTTCATCACAGTGAAGGGGATCGGGCCTGCGCAAGGCACTGCGGGCCCTGGCGCTGCCTGCAGGGGAAATCGCGCAGGCGATCGAGTCTAAGGATGCACGGTTTCTGACGCAGTTACCCGAGATCGGAAAGCGCATGGCGGAGCAGATCGTGGCGGAATTGGCGGGGAAGGTTCAGGAATTCGCAACCGCGCATGTGGGAATGACGCTTGCGACGACGGTGCGCGGGAGACTGACTCCGGCGGAAGAGGACGCGATCGCGGCGCGAATGGCGCTGGGCGAGCGAAGAATCGATGCCGAGCATCTTCTGGACCGGGCCAGGCAGGCGATGCCGGAAGCGAAGACGACCGAAAAACTGGTCAGTGAGATGCTGCGGTTGCGGACGGTGCGGGTCTGAGGATGGCTTTGTGGCGGGGCAGCCAGCGGGTAAAACATCACCATGCCGCGACAGCGCATCGTTTCAAGTGAAGCCACGGGCGAGGAGGAGAATCACTTCAACTATCGCGCCTGCGCCCGCAGAATTTTGACGAATATGTCGGACAGGCGCCGCTCGTGCGGAAGCTGAAGATTGCGGTCACGGCGGCGCGGTCGCGCTCGGAGCCGGTGGAACACACGCTCCTCCATGGGCCTCCGGGATTAGGCAAGACGACGCTGGCGCACGTGATTGCCAATGAAGTGGGGGCGCACGTGCACATTACCAACGGCCCGGCGCTGACGAAGGGGGCTGACCTCGTCGGGATCCTGACGAAGATCAGCCGCGGGGACATCCTCTTTATCGACGAGATCCATCGCTTAAGCGCGGTGGTCGAGGAGTACCTCTATCCGGCGATGGAGGATTTCAAGGTGGATATCACCCTGGATCAGGGCGGCGCATGCGCGGACGGTGACGCTTCCGATTCAGCCGTTCACGCTGATCGGGGCGACGACACGACTAGGTTTATTAACGGCGCCGATGCGGGGGCGCTTTGGGATCAATCAACACCTGGATTTTTACACGCCGGAGGATCTGCTGGAGATTCTCAAGGCGAATGCGGCGCTGCTGAAGATCGTTGCGGAGGCGGATGCGCTTTGGGAACTGGCGCAGCGGTCGCGAGGAACGCCGCGCATCGCCAACCGCCTGTTGCGCCGGGTTCGGGACTACGCGGCAGTGGAAGGCACGGGCAAGCTGACGCTGGCGATCGTCAAGGCGGCGCTGGAACTGGAGGGGATCGACGAGAAGGGATTGGACGAGCAGGATCGGCAGTTTCTGCGGGTTCTGATCGAGGTATACGATGGTGGTCCGGTTGGGATCGACGCGATTGCGGCAACGATGGGGGAGGAACGCGACACGCTGGAGGACGTGGTCGAGCCCTACCTGCTTCAGATGAAGCCGGCGATGGTAACGCGGATGCGCCAGGGGCGGCGGGCGACGCGAAATGCGTATGAGCATCTCAATTTGAAGTGGAATCCGAAACAGGGGACGGCCGGCGAAGAGAATCTTTTCGAGGCGGGGAAGTAGGGACCGGTTGGCGGTCGGTGCCGGATGCCGGCATACGGTGGATGGTTGATCGTGTTGGTAGTGTCGTCGTTCTCGGCGAGCAACGCCTATCGTGTGCCGTTGCGGCGCTTGCCGGCGACGGTCAATTGCGCGCGGCCGGTTGAGGTGGTTTCGCAGAGGGGTGTACTGCCGTTTTGTTCGGCGAGCATCTCGGCGATCGTCGATCGGCGGAAGGCTTTCTCGACCATGGCCATGGCATCGTCTAGGCGGCGGTGAAGGGCGCAGAGCTTCAGGCCGTGAGACTTGATGCCGAGGGGGCACGTCTGGATTCGCTGGATTGGATCGACGGCTTCGACAACGTCGAAGACGCTGATCTCGTCAGGCTCGCGCGCCAGGACCGAGCCGCCATGCAGGCCGCGCTGGCTGTGGACGAGCTTGGCGCGGCTGAGGCTCTGGAGGACCTTGGAGAGATAGCCTTCGGGAACGCGGGTTCCGACGGCGATCTGGCGCGTGGTCACGGGTGCGCCCTGCGTGCTGGCGAGGAAGGTGATGACTCGTAGCGCGTATTCCGCAGTCTGCGACAGCATGCGAATCTTTCGGATAAAAAAACCTTCTTGTCCACTATTAATTTGCAAAGGAGAAAAGTCAAGCATAGACAAGGTAAAAATGGACGGTTTGCGTGAAGGGAGATTCCTCCAGCCCCGCCGGCGCGAGCAGAGAGGGAGACTCAGGCGCGGATGTTTACAGCATTTCGGAACGTTCACCCAGCCATTCACAGACGGTGGGCCAGAATTCTTTATGAGCGCGGGAGCTGACGGCCAGGCCGATGTGACCGGCCGGGAACTGAATGGCCTTGCGATCGATCGAACTTACCAGGTCGTTGAAAGGCGCGCTTTGGCGCAGGGGACGAGGTCATCCCGCTGGGCCATGAGATTGAGCACGGGGCAGGTGATGTCGCGGAGATTGACCGTGTGCTTGCCGACGGGCATGGTCCCCTTGGTCAGGCGGTTTTGTTGATAAAGGTACTTCACGAACTCGCGGAAGACTTCGCCGGGAACGGGGATGTTGTCGTTCAGCCAGGTTTCCATGGCGAAGAAGTCTTCGATGTACTGCTCGTCTTCGAGCCGCTCGAAGAAGGCAATGGGTTTTTCGATAAGGTTCTCGACGGGCTTGAGCATGAGGAAGGAGGATTGGAGGAAGGCCGCCGGGGCATTGCCAAAGGCTTCGACGAACTTATCCACGTCGAAGTTGGCGGCGTCGCTCCAGAGATTGAGCAGGCCGTCGCGGGTGGCGAAGTCGATGCCGGCGGCCAGGAGGATCAGGTTCTTGATTTTTTCCTGATGGAGCGCAGTGAACATGGCGCTCATGGTCCCGCCCATGCAGTAGCCGAGGATGTTGATCTTTTCGACACCGGTGCGCTCGCGGACGTAGTCGGCGACGTTGGCCATGTAGCCGTTGACGTAGTCGTCGAGCGTGAGGTGGCGATTGCTGTCGGTGGGGATGCCCCAGTCGATGAGGTAGGTGTCGAAGCCTGCGTTGAGGAAATGGGCGACGACGCTCTTGTCGGGTTTGAGGTCGAGGATATAGGGGCGGTTCACCAGGGCGAAGACGAAGACCAACGGCGTGCGGTATCGCAGGGGCCGGTCGCTCGTGTATTGGAGCAGTTTCAGGCGATCTTCCTCATAGACGATCTCGGAGGGGGTCGCACCTTTTTTGATCTGCTGCGCCTTTCCCCAGAGAAAGGGGACCCGGGCCATGCGACGGAACATGGTGGCCGTCTCGTCGACGGAATCGAGAAACCATTTCTGGAATGTCTCTTCAAAGGCTGTGGTGCTACTCATGGACCGCCTCCACGCGTTCATCTTTTTGCGAACGCTGTTCGATGGCTTCGAGCCGCTTGGAGATCTCATCGAGCTTATGGCAGATGGTTTCGATGCAGTCGAGCGTGCGCTGCTCGAGGTGACGGACGGTGGCGTGCAGGTCGGCGACGTCGCCGAGGGCGACACCCTGGCCGGCGTGGTGGGCCTGGGTCAAAAAATCGTTCATCTGCTTGCGCCAGGCGATCGACGCGTCCATCGACTTTTTCATCATCTCCAGGAACTGCTCGGAGCGCATGAACTGGTTGACGTACTGGCTCATCGCTTCGAAGACGGCGCCGCGGATCTGCTTGGCGGCATCGGGCGGGGATTCGCCCGGCTCGACGCTCATCCCGGCGCTCATCATCTTCGTGGCGAAGTCCGTCCAGATGGAGGTCATCTTGCGCGTTTCTTCAAATGGGTCGCTCATGATGTGCCCTTCAAATAATCGCTTGAAGCCCGGTCAGGACTGCGAGGGTCAAAGAGGTGAGGCAGGCCTGGAGGGAACCTGCCCCACCCGGACCCAAAGGCAAAGTCGATCAAAGCAACTCGACGGCCATGGCCACGGCTTCGCCTCCTCCTATGCAGAGGGCGTCGATGCCGATGGTCGCCTTTCGCTGCCGCATCGCGTTCAGGAGAGTGACCAGCGTGCGTGCACCCGATGCGCCGATCGGATGCCCAAGGGCGACGGCACCGCCGTTGACATTCACTTTCTCATGAGGGATCGACAGTTCCTTCATTGCGACCATCGGCACGACGCTGAACGCTTCGTTGATCTCGAAGAGATCCACGTCGCCGACCCGCAGGGAGAGCTGATCGAGGAGCTTCGAGATCGCGCCGACGGGGGCGATGGTGAACCATTCCGGTTCGCGCGAAGCCGTGGCGTAGCCGAGGATCCGCGCGACGGGGCGAATACCGAGGCTCTTGATCTTCTCTTGTGCGACGACGACGACAGCCGCGGCGCCGTCGTTGATGCTCGAAGCATTGCCCGCAGTAACCGTGCCGTCCTTGCCGAAGGCCGGCTTGAGTTGCCGCAGTTTCTCTTCGTTGAACTTACGGGGATTCTCGTCTTCGCTGACGGTGACTTTGGTTTTTCCCGACGGAGCTTCGATGGGGACGATTTCATCTTTAAAAAGTCCCTTGGTCTGGGCTTCGATGGCCCGCTTGAAACTGGCGACGGCGAAATCGTCCTGCTCTTGGCGAGTGAATTCGTACTTGCGAGCGCAGGTGTCGCCGAAGGTTCCCATGTGGACGTTGTTATAGACGTCCCACAGGCCGTCGCGGATCATGGAGTCGATGAGCTCGCCGTTGCCCATGCGATATCCCGTGCGCGCTTTGTCAAGTAGGTAAGGTGCGCGGGACATGCTCTCACAACCGCCGGCGACGACGACGGACGAATCACCGCAACAGATGGCCTGGGCCGCAAGCATGACTGCTTTGAGGCCCGAGCCACAGACCTTGTTGACCGTCGTCGCGCCGGTGGATGCCGGGAGTCCGGCTCCGAAACCGACCTGCCGGGCAATGTTCTGACCCAACCCTGCACTCAGAACGTTCCCGAACACCACCTCCTCCACCTGTTCGGGTCGAACTCCGGCTTTCTCCAACGCCGCCTTGACGGCGCTGCTTCCCAATGCCGGGGCCGGTATTTCCGCTAACACACCTCCGAAGACGCCGACTGGTGTCCTGACAGCCCCCGCGAGAAAGACCTGTTTCAACATGGCCACGTCCTTCCAGCTCGTGCCACGCGATGGTCGGGTCGCATGACGCGAGCCCTTTGAGTCCTGTCGTTCAAATCGCCTCTTTCACGTATGAGCGAGGCCTGACATCGGATTACTTTTTGGCGGCGCCGTCGCCTTCCACGTTTTTCTTGAGCAGGCCGGCCCAGACTTCCATCATCTTCATGTTGGTCTCGGCCATTGCCTGTGCGTTTTCACGCACCAGTTGCAGGGAGGCTTCCCAGAGCTCCTGGGTGCGGACGCGAATGTCCGCGGGATCGGCGTCGGCTTCGAAGGCTTGCTTCAGCAGAGCCATGCTCTTGCTGTAGTTTTTCTCGACGAGCTTGAGCCAGTCCTCGGCGCTCTTCTGGGCAGCGGGGAGGGCTTCCTTGACCATTGCGCGAGAGCGTTTTTGCCATTCCATGGCGGGCCCGGATTGGTCGAGTGCATCGCTCCACCACTTGCCGACTTCTTCCTGGATTTTGACGCCTGCCTTCAGGGCGTCGCCGAACGTCGAGACGGCCTGATCGAACAGGCTGCTGGCCTTGAATTCAGCCGTTTTGGTAGCCATGGCTGTTCCCTTTCAGTTGGGGCCTGATGTGAAATACCTGACGCCCATTGCGTCAGCTATGACAATAAACGGACAATTACATCCCGTCAAGAGAATTTTTGTGCGTTTGCACAAAAATATGAGCCAAGCTCATCCACGGTGGGCGGAATCTGTTTGCGGATGGCGCGGCTTATTTCCTGCGGGATCGTTTTGTCGGACGGCTTGTTTTGGCTTTGAGCGAGGCGATTTCTTTACGCAAATCCTCAACGAGGGATCGGAGTTCTTCGGCGGATCCGTTGGAGGCGGGCCAGGGTGCCGCGGTGCCGGCCTTTTCGTTGCCCCAGATACCGGAACTGAGCGGTGTAAGCATCATCTTCGCCCAGTCGGCAACAGTGGGGGCGGGGGTGCGCAGGCCCATCGCCTGGCGGAAATACTGTTCCATATTCTTCTGCTGATCCAGGAAAGCGCCCAGCGGCTGGTTGAAGTACTTGTCCACGAAATCCGTCACCATGCGCTCGTTGGAGCGCAGCAGGCGATGCAGCAGGGGGACGGGAAAGACGCCCAGCTTCGGCGGGTCCAGCTCGATGATGATCTGGGCGAGAACCTTGCCGGTGATGTCCTGGCCGGACTTGCTGTCGGTGACCTGAATTTCGTAGCCGTCGCGGATCAGCCTGTAGATCTCGTCAAGCGTGACGTGCCGGCTACGGGTGGTGTCGTAGTACCGCCGATTGGGGTATTTGCGGATGGTCAGTCGTTTGATTTCGGCTTCGGCCTCTGCCATGGATTGTCCTTTGGGGTTCTGCACGTGCATCATTCACGCGCTGCGGGTACGGAGTCAAGCAAATGATTGGGCAAGCTGAAATTGTCGCAGGCGAGCCGAATTGTGTTGTGCAAATGCACAATTCCTGCTAGCGTGTTGTGTTGAAGCGGAGGCTCTATGGAAATTAAAGGAAAAATCGCATTGCTGACAGGGGCCGGCAGCGGCATCGGCCAGGCCGCCTCCATCGAACTGGCGCACCGGGGCGTGCGGGCGTTGGCGCTGGTGGATCGGTCGGCGGCGGTCGAGCAAGTGGGGCGGCAGATCAACGATCTCATCAGCCAGGAGATTTCGCTGCCGTTCGTCGGCGATACAACGGACGGGCAGTTTCGCCGGCATGTTTACGACGAGGTCCAAAGGCGCGCCGGAATCGTGCAGATCTGTGTGCCGGCGGCCGGTATCACGCGCGATGCAATTGCGGTGAAACTCGACAAGGTGACAGGGAAGGCGCAGATCTATCCCGAAGAGACGTTCCGACTGGTGCAGGAGGTGAACCTTGTGGCGCCGACTTACTGGGCGCTGGAGATGGTGGCCCGGATTGCCGAGGATCGGCATCGGCGGGGCAAGGGAAAATGGAGCTCTGAAGAGGAGAAGCTTCAGGGGACAGTGGTGTTCATCGGGTCGGTTTCGTCCCTGGGGAACAAAGGGCAGATCGCATATGCAGCGACGAAGCGTGGGCTTGAAGGGGCGGCTTCGACGTTGATGAAAGAGGGGATGTACTATGGCGTGAAATGTGCCGTGATCCATCCGGGATTCACGGATACGCCCATGGTGTCGCGCTTGGAGATGAGTACGTCAAGAAACACATCCTGCCGCAGACGCAGCTCGGTCGGCTGATCCGGCCGGGGGAGATCGCCGGGGCAATCTGCTTCCTGATCCAGAACTCCGCTGTTTCCGGTGAGCTGTGGGCGGACGCCGGGTGGCATCCGTCGGCCTGAGCAGGCGACCTCGGCTTGCCCGGATGCCGAAAAACATTGGTCCACGAATGAGGGGCTAACGGGGGGCTATATAAAGGGATAAGGTACTCCATTTTCTCATTGACAAATCGCTGCGGCCGCGTCAGGCTCGAATTTGCGGATGAAATGTGTCCGTTCATTCCTTGCTCTTTTCCCATGTAGAGTTCTCAGGTACTGAACTGCCTGGACCCAAAGGAGGTCGTGATGAAGGAACTCAAAGGCAAACTCGCGCTGGTGACCGGCGGTTCCCGCGGCATTCGGCGCGCGATCGTGTTGGCGCTGGCAGATGAGGGGGCGGATGTCGCGATCGATTACCGTCACAATCAGGATGCGGCGCTGGCGGTGTGCGAAAAGGCGGCGCAGGTCGGGGGTGCGCACCAAAGCCTACAAGGCGGATGTGTCGCGGCAGGAAGAAGTGGACTCGATGCTCGCGGCGATCCTGAACGATTTTGGTCAGCCGGTGCAAATCCTGGTGAACGACGCCGGAATTACCCGGGACAAGTCATTTGTCAAAATGTCTCGGGAAATGTGGGATGAAGTGATCGCTGTGAATCTTGGCGGGCCGTTCAACGTGACGCATGCGGTACTGCCTTCAATGCTGGAATCGGGCTGGGGCCGGATCGTCAACATTTCGTCGATTGTCGGCCAATGGGGGAACTTCGGCCAGGCGAATTACGCTGCGACAAAGGGTGGCATCATCTCCGTGACCTGCACTCTGGCGCGCGAACTGGCGCGGAAGAACATCACCTGCAATGCGGTGGCGCCCGGCTTTATCGAAACCGACATGACCAAGGACCTGCCGGACGCGGTAAAGCAGCAGGTCAATGCGCTGACGCCGCTGGGTCGGTTTGGCAAGCCCGAGGAAGTGGCGACGGCGGTGGCGTTTCTGGTTTCACCACGGGCGAGCTACATCACTGGCCAGGTGCTGGCGGTAAATGGTGGGATGTACATGTAATGCACGTGCACTAACGTCAGCGGCGGAGCAGCCTGTGGATCAGGCTTCGGTAGACTTCGCCGTTATGCAGACGCACAAAAATTCTCTTGACTTTGCGCAGATGTGTCGCAATACTGCGATGATCGTGACGCATTTGTGATCCAATCTCATGGCGCAGAATGCATCACGGTGCATCAGTCGATGCGGCACGGGGAGGTTGTGTCCGGCAGGGCAACCCATTTTCATCGGGTTGCGGTCACTTGGTATTCGGCACGAGCGCTGCGGCGCGGTGTTGCACCGGCACAACATGATGTTTGCGGCGACCCTGATTCGTCGCGTTCACATCTCTCGGACCCTGGAGCATTCACAGCGGCGGAGACCGCGTGGGTGAGACAGGCGGCCCATTGCCGCCAGAATGATAACCAGACCGGCCGGTGGTCCGGCCCCGGCACAGACGGTATCCCCGCCGTCGTGAGGAGATTCTATGCTGCTTCAATCCGCTCCAACTGCAGCGCGTCCGCAGAGCGCGTCACCTGTTGAGATCCTGGCCCCGATCGGGCCGGACTACGCGAAGGTCCTTTCACCACCGGCCTTGCGGTTTGTCGCGAAGCTCGTAGCGGCGTTTGAGCCGCAGCGGAAGCTTCTTCTCGAGCGGCGAAGAATGCGCCAGCAGGAGCTCGATGCAGGTGTTTTACCGGAGTTTCTCGAAGAGACGCGGGAGATTCGCCAAAGTAACTGGACGGTCGCGCCGATCCCCAATGATCTTCAGAAGCGCAAGGTGGAAATCACCGGTCCCGTCGATCGCAAGATGATCATCAACGCGCTCAACAGCGGCGCCGACATTTTTATGGCCGATTTCGAGGACTCGAATTCGCCGACATGGGAGAACTGTGTTGGCGGGCAGATCAACCTGTTCGACGCGGTGCGGCGGCAGATCAACTTTGTTTCCTCCGAAGGTAAATCCTATCAACTGAACCAAAAGACGGCGACGTTGATGGTGCGTCCGCGCGGATGGCACCTGGACGAGAAACACGTCTTCGTGGACGGGAAACCGATCTCGGCGTCACTATTCGATTTCGGGCTGTATTTCTTCCATAACGCGCGTGAGCTGATGTCGCGCGGAACGGGGCCCTATTTCTATCTGCCCAAGCTGGAGTCGCACCTCGAAGCGCGGCTTTGGAACGACGTGTTCAACTTTGCCCAGGGCGAGCTGGGGATTCCTTGCGGGACGATCCGGGCGACGGTGCTGATCGAGACGATCCTGGCGGCGTTCGAAATGGACGAGATCCTCTACGAGCTGCGCGACCACAGCGCGGGGCTGAACTGCGGGCGGTGGGATTACATCTTCTCGGTGATTAAGAAATTCCGCACGCATCCGCGATTTCTATTGTCGGACCGGGCGCTGGTGACGATGACCACGCCGTTCATGCGGAATTACACGTTGCTCACGATCAAAACGTGCCACCGCCGGGGCATTCATGCGATCGGCGGGATGGCTGCGCAGATTCCAATCAAGGATAACCCGCAGCTGTGCGTCAAGGCACTGGACGCCGTGCGCGAGGACAAGAAGCGCGAATCAGAAGACGGGCATGATGGCACCTGGGTGGCGCATCCAGGACTCGTAGCAATTGCTGCTGAGCAGTTCGCACGAATTCCGGGAGACAATCAGATTCACCGCACGCGCTGCGATGTGAAGGTCAGTGCGGATCAGCTACTGCGCGTGCCGGATGTGCCGCGGGTCAGCGAGCAGGGAATTCGCACGAACATCTCCGTCGGCATCCAATACATGGAGAGCTGGCTGCGCGGACAGGGGTGCGTGCCGATTAACAATCTGATGGAGGATGCCGCCACCGCGGAGATCTCGCGAGCGCAGCTCTGGCAATGGTGCGCCCACCATGTGCTGATGACGGATGGTCGAACGGTGACCACACAGCTTGTGGAGCATCTCATGCAGGATGAACTGGAGAAGCTACACAAAACCCTGGGGGATGACCGCTTCAACTGCGGCCGGTTCTACGACGCTCGGGATTTGTTTCTCAAGATGACCCGTGCGGCGATCTGTCCTGAATTTCTGACGCAGGCAGCATACGAACTGCTTTGAATCTTGACTGAGCTGAAATTGCCACTACTGACGCACGAACGTCAAGGAGTCTATATGTCGAAGACCGAAATACATTTCCCGGCCCGCGACTTGGCATCCGAGTGGGCTCATTTTCCGCGCTGGCAAGGCATTCGCCGGCCATATGACGCGACGGATGTGCTTCGCCTGCGCGGATCCGTGAAGCTCGACTACACGCTGGCGACGATGGGTGCCAATCGTTTCTGGCAACTGCTGCACACGGAGAAATATGTGCCGGCGCTAGGAGCGGTGACGGGAAATCAGGCGATTCAGCAGGTTCGGGCGGGGCTTAAGGCGATCTATATCTCGGGCTGGCAGGTGGCAGCCGACGCAAACGAGGCTGCACAGATGTACCCGGATCAATCGCTCTATCCGTGCGATTCCGTGCCGACTTTGTGTCGACGGATTAATAACGCACTGCTCCGTGCGGACCAGATTTCGCACATGGATGGGGACGACTCGACGTATTGGTTCGCGCCGCTGGTGGCGGACGCCGAAGCGGGATTCGGCGGCTCGCTCAACGCTTACGAGATCATGAAGGCGATGATCGAAGCCGGAGCCGCAGCGGTGCATTTTGAAGACCAGCTTTCGAGCGCGAAGAAATGTGGGCACATGGGAGGCAAGGTGCTGGTGCCGACGCAAGAGGCCGTTCAGAAACTCATTGCGGCGCGACTGGCGGCGGATGTCGTGGGCGTGCCGACCGTGCTCATCGCCCGAACCGACGCCAATGCCGCGCACCTGCTGACTTCTGCGTCCGATCCGCACGATCAGCCGTTCCTGGCAGGTGGGCGAACGCCTGAGGGCTTCTATCACATCAGGGGCGGCATCGACGCGGCGATCGCGCGAGGGTTGGCGTATGCCCCGTATGCCGATCTGCTCTGGTGCGAAACCAGCGAGCCCAACCTGGACGAGGCCCGTAGATTCGCCGAAGCGATTCATGAGGAATTCCCGAACAAGTTGCTGGCGTACAACTGCTCGCCGAGCTTCAATTGGAATAAGAAGCTCGATCCCGAGACAATCGCTCGATTCCAGCGGGAACTGGGGGCAATGGGTTACAAGTTCCAGTTCGTCACCCTGGCGGGCTTCCACGCGCTCAACTTCAGCATGTTCGACCTGGCCCGGTCATATGCCAGGAGCGGCATGTCCGCGTATGCGACGCTGCAATCGAAGGAATTTGCGGCCGAAGAGCATGGATACCGGGCGACCGCCCATCAAAAGTTCGTCGGGACATCGTATTTCGACGAACTGGCTCAGGTTATTTCCGGTGGGCAGGCGACGACGCTGGCGCTAAAAGGCTCAACCGAGGAAGATCAGTTTGCCGAGCTGCCGCTGGCCAAGTGAGGTGCGGCAGTCACATCCAGCCATTCGGGCGGGTTCACAGTCGAGCCTGCCTTCCGCTCCGCCTGATGTGCCGCAACGGTCGGCGCAGGACGCAACCCGGAACCGATCTCCCTTCTCGGCTTCGGTTGGTGTGCTGTACCGAATGTCAGGCGGAGCATTTTTGCGTGCATATTCCAGCGAGACGGTGGGAATAGTCGGTTGCAAGGGGGAAACGTTTTTCATCGTTTGCGGCTCTTTTTGCGAGGATGAAACTTGTGAAAAGAGATACAATGATCTTGTTAGGTTGTCGTTGTCACGTCCCTGCAATCTACGGAACTGGAGGAATTAGCCATGACCCACGACTCAAAGTCCTCCGAGGTCGCACGGCTGGTGCGGCATCTGGCTGAGCTTCCCGGCTCGGCTGCGGTCAGCATCCTCGCGCGTCGCTTTGCACGGAATTCCCCCGCGGAACATGCGACCTACCACGAAACGGCGATATCGTATCCGGCGGGCGAGTTGCCGGATGAGCTGAACCTGCTCGAAAATCCGGATGAAATCGTGATCACGCTGCGGGGCCAACTTCCCGAGGCGGAACGCTGCGATGAACTCATCCGGGAGCTCGAACGAATTCTGGATGTGGATGAACTGCGGGACGACTGGGAATCACGAGCACAGATGCCCGGTAGCGGTGATTATTCGCTGACGCTTTTTACTGCCTCGGTGACACCAATGGAGTTGCCCGCATGAGCGCGACGTTGCGGCGCGTCTGCTGAAGATGCAATCAGGCAACCGACGAGGCGCGGTTGTTTCGCAGCCAGGCGTCGATACTGGCGGCGGCGGTCTTGCCGTCGCCCATGGCGAGAATGACCGTCGCCGCGCCGCGGACGATATCACCGCCGGCAAAGACGCCGGGCTTGCTGGTCATGCCGGTTGCGTCGATCTCGATGTTGCCGCGTTTGTTGAGCTTGAGGTCGGGCGTCGTCGAAGTGAGCAGCGGATTTGCCCGCGTTCCGATGGCTTCGATGAAAACGTCACACGCGAGGTCGAATTCGCTGCCGGCGATGGAGACGGGGCGGCGACGGCCGGAAGCGTCCGGCTCGCCCAACTCCATGCGCTGGCATCGCACCGCGCGGACCCAGCCGCTGTCGCTGCTGAGAATCTCGACCGGATTTGTCAGCAACTGAAAAGCGACGCCTTCCTGCTCTGCATGATGGATCTCTTCTTCGCGCGCGGGCATTTCCTGTCGAGACCGGCGATAGACCAGAACGGCGGGATCGGCGCCGAGACGCCTGGCGGTTCGCACCGCGTCCATCGCTGTGTTGCCGCCGCCGACTACCACGCAGCGTTTCGGGCGAATGACGGGCGTTTCGCTGTCGGACTCGTAGGCCTTCATCAAATTGATGCGGGTGAGGAATTCGTTGGCGCGATAGACGCCCTTGAGATTCTCGCCGGGGATTCCCTGGAACACCGGGAGGCCAGCGCCGTTGGCGATGAAGACGGCGTGAAAGCCTAGTTCGCCCATGAGGTCGTCGACGGTGTAAGTGCGGCCGATAACGACATTGCATTCGATCTTCACGCCCATGCGCTCGAGCTGTTCGACCTCTTTGCGGACGATGGACTTGGGGAGGCGGAATTCGGGGATGCCGTAGACGAGGACGCCTCCGGGTTCGTGGAGCGCTTCGAAGATCGTGACGGCGTGGCCGCGCTTGGCGAGGTCGCCGGCGGCAGTGAGGCCGGCGGGCCCTGCGCCGACGACTGCCACGTTGAATCCGCTCGGCGTCACAGTGCTCGGCGCCTTGCGGCGCTCGCGAGCCCAGTCGGCGACAAAGCGCTCGAGGTAGCCGATGGCAACAGGTTCACCTTTCTTCCCGCGAATGCACAGGCATTCGCACTGGGTTTCCTGCGGGCAGACGCGACCCGAAATTCCCGGCAGGGCGTTGTGAGTGAACAGCACATCGGCAGCGCCCTCGAAATCACCGATCGCAACGCGGGCGACGAAGGCGGGGATGTCGATCTGCACGGGGCAGCCATGGACGCACTTGGGGTCTTTGCATTCGATGCAGCGCTGGGCTTCGCGAATGGCGAGTTCTTCCGGCAGGCCCAGGTTTACTTCGGTAAATTCGTGAGAGCGTAGGTCGGCGTTGCGCATCGGCATCGATTGCCGCAGAATCTTCATGCGCTCGGCGGCTTTGAGACGTGCGATGCGCGGAGCATCCTGTGACGGATGATGTTCCGATGGTCGCTCGCGATCAGGCTGAGTGGGCAGATTCATGTGGCCTCCTTGCCCGTGCTCAGCCGGCAGGGCTCTTTGTCGAGCTCCCAGCGCTTTCAGCGCGGTCTTTTCCTGCTGCCTGTATGCGGTGAGGCGGTCGCTCAGCTCCTTGAAATCCACGGTATGGGCGTCAAATTCCGGACCATCGACGCAGGCGAACATCATTTTGCCGTCCACGTGGACTCGGCATCCCCCGCACATGCCGGTGCCATCCACCATGATGGGATTGAGCGAGGCGATGGTGCGAATTCGCTCGGTGCGGGTGACTTCCGCGACGGGCGCATCATCGGAACGGGGCCGGCGCAGAGAACTTCTTTGATGGGATCGTGCGCTCGGGAGTCGTCGATGAGCTTCTTCAGTCGCTCGGTGACGAAGCCATGATAGCCGTAGGAGCCGTCGTCGGTGCAGGGATAGACGGCGTCGCAGATGGCGGAGAGCTCTTTTTCAAGAATGACGTATGGTTGGCTGCGTCCACCAATAATGGCGGAGACGCGATTGCCTTTGGCTTTGAGTTCTTCGGCCTGGGGAAAGATAACGGCAGTGCCCACGCCGCCACCGACAATCACCGTGTGGCCGATGAACTGGATTTCCGTTTTCTTTCCCAAAGGTCCAACGACGTCCTGGAAGAAATCGCCGGCTTCCCTCTCGCACATACGGGAGGTCGTGGCGCCGACGGCCTGCACAATCAGCGTGATCGTTCCGCGCTGACGGTCGGCGTGGCCAATCGTCAGCGGGATGCGCTCACTGTCCGGTTCGATGCGGACGATCACAAACTGACCCGCGCCGCAATGCCGCACGACATGGGGCGCTTCGACGATGAACCGCTTTACGGACGGTCCAAGCCACTGGGCTTCAACGATTCGATGCGGCATCACTTCTCACAGAAGACGAAAGCCAATCACTCCGAACGCTTCAGCCACCATCGTCCGTTCGGCCGTAGCACGGACAATCGTCCGGGAAATGCACCGCCAGTTCGGCCCCGGATTCGCGACGGCGATCACGTTCGGCCAGTGCAAAGGCATAGGCCTTGGCACGGTCGGTAAAGGTCGCGACGGGCTCTGGCTTTCCGGCGCCGCCGCAGATGGAGACAGTCCAGGTCTCTTTCCAGGCCAGATCGCGGAGGACGCAGATTTCGCCAACCGGGGCACCCATTGAACACCTCGACTTTCGCCCCTTGTGTCATCGGCCACGGATGCTCACCCATTCTCTAAAAGGATGTACTTATCCTCTATTACTCTATGCGCCATTGGGCGACAGGCAAGCAAATTACAAACCGCCCCGGAAAGACTGGCTTAAACCGGCTCATCGGCAGGCGGCCTCGATCATGCAGATCAGAGCGTCTTCGGCATCCTGGGCGATAGGTTCAAGCTCGGGATGGCCCCAAAGGTCGGCGAGCGCTGTCGGCTTGAGCAGAGCGATTTCGACACCATGGGGCGCATCGAATACGGCGATCCGCGTCGGCAGGATCGTCGAGACGAGCATATTCAGTTCCAGCGCCCGTTTGCGCGCTGGGGATTGCAGACTTCGAGCACGCGGCAATCGCGAGGTAAGGCCAAGCCGGCTGCCCCAAGCTTTTCGCTGATATTGTGGGTTCCGACCACCTCCATGCCGTGGTTCGCCGCCACGGCCATGAGCTTTTCGCTGACGGCCTGCACCGAGCCGGTGGTTTCCTTGATGTAGAGCATGGCCGATCGCGCCTCTAACTCCAATTTTACCAGTTGCCAGACATGGCCGGCGCGATAATTCCTGCCGTTGGCGGCAATTGAGACGGATTCATCCTCTCAATTCTGGGAATTCACTACAACAAGACCCTATTATCCGGTATTAAAGCGGCTATATAGGTTCGGCATGTCGATTGTTGTAAGTAGCCTGGACGGCTTGGGCTGTTCCCATGCGAGCAAACTCAGGCGACCGCGCGACAACCGCTGGAGCTTCTCATGATCGACGTTTCTGTTCTGTATGGCGGCCTCGAAACCCCTTCCACGCCGCACCGCTACGGGCGAAAGATCACGCAGATCGATCCGCCGCCGCACCAGCGGATGGCCGTCGCCAAAACGGCGAAGGACCGCCGCCCGATTGTCGTCTGGAACCTCACCCGCACGTGTAATCTAAAGTGCGCTCACTGCTACACCGATTCCGAAGCGGTCAAGTATCCCGATGAGCTCACGACGGAAGAGGCGTGCCGGGTGCTGGACGATCTGGCGACGTTTGAGGTGCCCGCGGTTCTGTTTTCGGGCGGCGAGCCGCTGGTGCGGAAGGATCTCTTTGCGCTGGCGGCGTATGCGCGGTCCAAAGGGCTTCACGTCGTTCTTTCGACCAATGGGACGCTGATCGATAAGCCGACCGCCGAGCGGTTCAAGGAACTGGAATTTGCCTACATCGGCATTTCGCTGGATAGCGCGATTCCAGCGGTTCACGATGAATTTCGCGGCGTGAAGGGTGCATTCGAACGCACGATGCGAGGCTTTCGGTACTGCGTCGAGGTGGGGCAGAAGGTGGGCCTGCGCCTGACGCTGACCCGGCACACGGCGTGCGATCTGGATGCGCTATTCGACTTTATCGAGCGCGAAGGAATCGATCGCGCCTGCTTTTATCACCTCTGCCCGGCGGGGCGGGGCAAGAGCCTGTTGACGCTCTCGCCGGAGGAGAGCCGCGCGGCAGTGGATAAGATCTTCGACCGCTCCAACGACTTTGTCGCCCGCGGCAAACGCATCGAGATTCTCACGGTCGACCAGCACTGCGACGGCGTTTACATGTACCTGCGGATGAAGAAGGAAGGTCATCCCCGGGCCGAGCAGGTGCTGGATATGCTCAAATGGAACGGCGGCGGACAGTACTCCTCGGGTGTCGGTATCGCCAACATCGACTTTCTCGGTAACGTGCACGCGGATCAGTTTTCGATGTATCGCACGTTCGGCAACGTCAAGGAGCGGAAGTTCAGCGAAATCTGGCAGGACACCAGCAACGACATCATGGCCGGTTTGAAGAATCGCCTGCCGCTGCTCAAGGGGCGCTGCGGGGCGTGCAAGTTCAAGGACATCTGCGGCGGCAGCCTGTCGCGCCGCGCGGAAGTCTCGACAGGCGATCCTTGGGCCAGCGATTCCGGCTGCTACCTGACCGACGAAGAAATCGGTATCTCTCCCTTGGAGTTCGCTTCCGGCGAAAACTCTCCCACGAAGGCGGCGCCGCAAATCTGTGCCTCTGCGGCGTCACCTTCCATTTAGCACTGCGGGGCGTCCATATCGGTGGAATGCGGCATTTGCGTGATTCTCGCGCGCCCCGTTTGCGGGTCGTTTCCGGGTAGCCTGCCGTTTGAGTGGAATGCAGATGACCCGTATGGGTTGAAAGCTGTACTTGAGACCTGCAGGGCTGGCGTTTTTTGCGACGGAAGTTCAACGGTATTACTACGGCGTGGGTACGGCGTGAGTACGGTGTAACCCGGCAGCATGCCCAATGGGGATTGTGAGCGTCACATCGTGGCTCGCGACTCATGCGGTTTGACCTGATTCTGGCAGGCCAGGTTGAGCGGCCCCGCTTGCGGGGCGCGTCCTGGTGGCCTGCCATTCAGGTGGAATCCGTGTGATGGGCGAATTGGCTCTGCCGGTGCCGATTTCCAAGTCCATTCCTTGTGCCTTAGAATCTCCGCCAGCATGAGCAAAACCGTCCTGATCGCCGAAGACGAGAAGGTCCTGCGGGAGTCGCTGGCCGAACTCCTCTCCGAAGAGGGGTACGAGGTCGTTGAGGCGGAGCACGGCAAGGCGGCGTACGACGTTGTGCTTCAGCGCCCGGTGGACCTGGTTTTGTCTGATGTGCGCATGCCGGAAATGGACGGCATGACGCTATTGGGGCATATGCAGAAGCTGGCGCCGCAGACGCCGGTCATTATGATCACCGCGTACGGGACGGTGGAGAGTGCCGTTACGCGCGATGCGCTCGGGGGCGTATGACTACCTGCTCAAGCCCGTGCAGTTTGATGATGTGCTGCTGAAGATTCAACGCGCACTGGAGTTCAGTGAGCTGACACGAACACGGCAAGTTATCACCGAGCAACTCGCGGCGGACAGCACATTTCACAACCTTGTCGGCAACTCCAAGAGCATGGCGAAACTCTTCGACACGGTGAAGAAGCTCTCGACCGTGAAGAGCAACGTGCTGATCGTGGGAGAAAGCGGAACGGGCAAGGAGCTTTTCGCCCGGGCGATTCATTACAATGGCATCACACGCGACAAGCCATTTGTCGCGGTCAACTGCGGGGCGATTCCTGACACGCTGATTGAGTCGGAGCTTTTCGGTTATCGGCGGGTGCATTCACGGGCGCGATGCGGGACAAGGTGGGATACTTCGAAGCCGCCAACGGAGGCACACTGTTTCTCGACGAGCTTTCGACGCTTCCGATCAACGTGCAAAGCTCTCTGCTTCGCGTGCTGGAGGAGAAGGTTGTCGTGCCCGTGGGCGATACGCATCCCCGGCCAATCGACGTGCGAATCATCGGTGCTTCCAATCAAGACCTGGAGAAGATGGTCAACGAGGGCACGTTCCGCGAGGACCTTCTGTATCGCCTCAACGTGGTCAAGATCGAGCTGCCGCCGCTGCGGCATCGCAAGGAGGACATCCCGCTGTTGGTGCATCACTTCCTCGACAAATACACCGGGCAGATGAACAAGCGCGTGCTGGGCATCACCAACGGCGCGATGCGGGCGCTTTTGAACCATCACTGGCGCGGCAACGTCGCGCGAATTGGAAAACGTCATCGAGCGGGCGGTGATCTTTTCCGAGGATCGACAGATCGGCGTTGAGGATATGCCCTTTTCCACTGAAGGAATTACCGATGACGTTGGCGAGGATCTGAAAGAGGCCCTGAGCCAGTTCGAGCGCCAGCACATCCTCTACAGTCTCCGTCGGCACAACTACGACAAGGCCGAGACGGCCAAGCACCTGGGCATCGGCGTATCGAGCCTCTATCGCAAGCTCGACGAGTTGAACATCCCCAAGAATCTCGGCGAAGCCGGAACTGGCGAACCCACCATTACCTAGCGACACTGGCGGGGGAGTATGAGCCACTTCGAATACGACCAGAGCGCTATTCCAGAGATCTATCAGTGCGCGAGGGCTCTGGATCCAAAGCTTCTGGCGACGTTTGTGGAACGCATTGCAGCGCACACTGCCGGGATGGGGCAGAAGGTGATTCTCGATATCGGCTGCGGCACGGGGCGATTCTGCGGCCCGTTGCACGAGCGCCTCGGCGGTTGTGTGATCGGGATCGACCCATCGGCCAGGATGCTCGGGCAAGCGCCGCGGAGCGCCGGCCTCTCATACGCGCGGGGATCGGGTGAGCAACTTCCGATAGCCGATCGATCGGTTGATCTGGCATTCATGTCGCTGGCCTGGCATCACCTGTGCGACCGGGCCGCCGCCGCGACGGAGATTGCTCGCGCACTTCGCGCGGGCGGTGTGTTCTGCCTGCGCACTTCAAGCTTCGAAGGACTCGATACCTGCCTTTACCTACGGTTCTTTCCGCAGGCGAAGGATATTCTCTGAGGCGGCCTGATGTCTCGTGCGGCTGGCCCCCGGGAACTGAAAGACGCGGGACTTCAGTGGATCGCGCACGAGGTCATCGAGCAGACGACCGAAAAGACGCTGGCGGGTTATGTGCAGCGAATCGCACAGCGAGCGCATTCCGATCTTGCGAGAATTCCCGATGATGCGTTCGATCGCGGATTGCGCGGCACTCTGGGCATTTGCGGCCGAGCATCCGAAAGCTCCCGGGCCATTCGAGGAACTTGACCTGTTCGTGTATCGAAAGACGTGACGACTGCCGAGGCGCCGGCGGTTCATTGTTCGTCGCAGTTCTTCTAAGATTCACGTGATGGCAGATCGACGGCAGATTCGTGAGCACCTGGACGAGGCGCGGCGGTTCAAGCAGGAGCAACGGTGGGGCGAGGCCGAGCAGGCGTATCACAACGCGCTTCAATCCGATCCGAATCTCGCCGAAGCGCACAACGAACTGGGAACCGTCCTTCACGCGCAGGGAAAGCTGGAGCAAGCCGAGGCTGCGTTTGCGGATGCGATCCGGCTGGAGCCGCGGCTGGCGGCGGCGTACAGCAATGCGTCCCGGTTGTTTCGGCAGCAGAACCGCCTCGATCAGGCGATCGATGTGGCGCGGGCCGGCCTGCGCGTGATGCCGTCGATGGCGGAACTGCATTACAACCTGGGGTCGGCCCTGCTGGCGGCGGACCGGGTGGAGGAATCGATCGCCGAGTTCCAGCAGGTGCTCTCCCAACAAGGCGATCATCTTCATGCCTTGAACGAGCTCGGTCAGGCGTTCAAAGCTTCCGGTCAGTATCCGCAGGCGATGCAGTGTTACGAGCGAGCACTGTGCGTGGATCCCAGCTTCCCCGACGTCCATGTGAACAAGGCGATCCTCCTCCTCTTGCTGGGGAATCTGCCGGAAGGCTTGCGGGAGTACGAATGGCGCTGGCGCTGGCCGCCGTTTGCAGTCGAGTTGGAGAAACAGGTGGCACCGCTCTGGGATGGGTCGGATTTGACCGGTAAAACGATCCTGATCCATGCCGAGCAGGGTCTCGGCGACACCATCCAGTTTTGCGCGATATGCGAAAGTGCCAAAACAGCGCGGCGCGCGGAGGGTGATCCTCGCATGCCAGCAGTCGCTGGTAGCCCTGATGCGGAGCATGCCGGGGGTGGATGAGGTGATCGAGCAGGGTGCGGCGCCGGCTGACCATGACTGGCAATGTCCACTGCTCAGTTTGCCAAATCGTCTGGGGACGACGCTTGAGTCGGTTCCGCGAGAGGTCCCGTATCTGTTTGCCGCATCGGACCGGAGCGAGGTCTGGAAGAGGAGGCTTGGGAATGGCAGCGCAGCTCAAGGTCGGGCTGGTCTGGTCCTCCAATCCCAGGAACCGGGAGGGGCGAAGAAAGTGTTGCCCGCTAACGGGATTTGCAGTGTTGTCGGGAATTGACGGCATCCAGTTTCACAGTCTGCAGATCGGATCGGCGGCCGAGGTACTGCGGCGGGCGTCGTTGCCGTTTGAGATCCGGGATTGGAGCCAGGAGATTGGCGATTTCGCCGACACCGCGGCCCTTGTTGCCAATCTGGATGTCGTTGTGTCGGTTGATACCGCCGTATGCCACCTTGCGGGCGCGTTGGGCCGAAAGACCTTCACCCTGCTGGCGAAGGATGCGGACTGGCGCTGGCTGGTTTACCGCAGCGACTCGCCGTGGTACCCGACGATGCGGGTGATCCGTCAGTTGCGCGCGGGAGACTGGGACGCGGTTGTCAGCGAACTTGCCGCGGCATTGAAGGAGTTGTCGCAGTCCCGATCTCTCTGACCCGCAGTGGAGCGAGCAAGATTGGCCGACCTAGACTTGTGCGTTATGCCGATTCGCACGAAGCGGTGGGACGATCCGATCGAGCCGGAGGATGGCTTTCGGCTGCTGGTCTGCCGATATCGGCCGCGAGGCGTGGCAAGGGAATCCGAGACGTGGGATTCATGGGAGCCGAATCTCGGCCCCAGTTCGGAACTGCACGCCGGTGCCTATGGGAAGAAAGGCACAAGGCTTTCGTGGGAGTCCTATCGACGGCTCTATCTGCACGAAATGTGCAGCCGGAGCGCCTTGATTGATGAACTGGCCGGTCGCGTGGCGTCGGGCGAAACGATCACGCTGCTCTGCTCGTCGGCATGCGTAAGGGAATCGCGCTGTCACCGGTCGCTGCTGAAGGCTCTGATCGAACAGCGGCTGGCAAATGCTTCCGTTTAGTGAGATAAGAAACCGATGTCCGATCGACCGATCCTGATCATCAGTGGAACCAACCGACCGAACTCCAACGCGCTGCGCGTGGCGAAGATTCTCGTGAGGCATTACCAGCAGCTCGGAGTGGCATGCGAGTTATTCGACCTCCAGGAATTGCCGTGCGAGATCTTTTCGCCGGCGACCTATGCGGCCAAGCCGCCGGCGGTGCAGCGGGAGCAGCAGCGCATGCTGGATGCCCTGGGTCTGCACGTGATCACGCCGGAGTACAACGGCTCGTTTTCCGGGGCGCTCAAATACTTCATCGACATGCTGAAATTCCCCGAGAGCTTCGACGGCAAGCCGGTGGCGTTCGTGGGCGAAGCCAACGGCGCCTGGGGGCGCTTTGCGCGGTCGAGCACCTGCAGGGGGTCTTTGGATACCGCAACGCGCACATCTTCCCCGAGCGGGTCTTCATCCCGGCGGTGAAGGAGAAATTTGCTGCGGATGGGCGACTCGTCGATACGGCGATCGACGAGCGGCTCGCGAAGCAGGCGCGGCGGTTCGTCGCGTATGCTCGGCACCTCAGCCAGTGTGACCGGCCGGATTAGATCTTCATGTAGACTGGCGCAGCGAAGCATAATAGCTCCGCGTGCCCGGCAGCGAGAGGGCGATGAGCAATGCCGCCGGGTAAGCCAGGGAGAATCCCGCAATGAAGATGGCTTGAATCGCGGCCATCCAGTGGCGGAAGATCGGCGGGGCGCTGAACCTCCCATGTTGGCGTAGACGGAGCCCATCATCGCGGAAGTGGTGAACCAGGTGGCGATCGCGCTGAGAACGACCAGCGGAATCTTCAGGACGATGTAGATCCAGTGCAGCCGCAGGGCTGCGGCGGAATCGCGCAGGACGGAAATCCCGGCGATGAGCAGGAGCCCCGCCACGCCGAGGCTCAGCGCGCCTTCGACAATCGCGAGGATAGAAGCGGCTGGCGGGACGCTGGGGAAGACCACTGGCACGACGGGCACAGTGGTTGCGGTGCTGCTCGTCTTCGCCGTTGCCGGCGCGGTCGCCGTCGCAGCGCGCACGTGGGGGCAACGGGGGCCGGGAATTTAGTCGCCCAGTCTCGCATCGCGAGCATGCCAACTGCCGAGGCAATTCCGCCGCAACTCGCCAACCCGCTGAGGCATGCGACGATGATGCTGATGATGCCGATTGCGGTGAGAAGGCCGGAGCGGCGCGGACCATGCGGCGTTGCGTAGCCGATCGCTTCCACGGGCCTGGGTGGGAGTGGGGGCTGGCTCATGGTTTTCGCTCCGTTTTCCACACGGGATCATGATGCGATTCGAGGCGGGACTCGAACCAGCGGGTCATGGTCATCTTCTGCCGGGTGTAGAACTGGATTGATTCGGTGCCCTGGATGTGGAGGTCGCCGAAGAAGGATTTGTTCCAGCCGGTGAAGGGGAACCAGGCCATGGGGGCGGGGACGCCGATGTTGATGCCGATCATGCCGGCGTTGAAATGGTGCTTGAACTGGCGGGCGGCGTAGCCGTCCCTGGTGAAGATGCTGGCGCCGTTGCCGTAGTCGCAGCTTCTGCCGAGGGCGAGGGCTTCGTCCAAGTCTTTGGCGCGGATGACGGAGAGGACGGGGCCGAAGATTTCCTCTTTCGCAACCCGCATCTCAGGCTTCACCTCGTCGATGACGGTGGGGCCTAAGAAGAAGCCGTTTGTTGTCTGTGGTTTGTTGTTTGTGGTGTGTTGTCGGCCGTCGAGGGCCAGAGTGGCGCCTTCGTCGATGGCGAGGTTGAGGTAGCTGGCGACCTTGTCCAGATGCGCGCGGGTGATCAGCGGGCCCATGTCGATTGATTCGTCGTTTTCGGTGGGGCCGACTTTCATTTTTGCGGCTTTGTCGCGCAGGGTTTGGACGAGGGCGGGGGCGATGTCGCCGACGCCCACGGCGATGGAGCCGGCCATGCAGCGCTCGCCGGCGCAGCCGAAGGCGCTGGACTGGAGGGCGCCGACGGCCTGGTCCAGATCCGCATCGGGCATGATGATCAGGTGATTCTTGGCGCCGCCGGCGGACTGGACGCGCTTGCCGTTTTTGGTGCCGGTTTCGTAGATGTATCGGGCGACGGGGGTGGAGCCGACGAAGCTGATGGCTTTGACCAGGGGATGGGTGAGCAGGGCATCGACGGCTTCCTTGTCGCCGTGGACGATGTTGAAGACGCCCGCGGGAACGCCGGCTTCGACGAGCAGGTTGCCGATCATGACGGCGGTCAGCGGCACCTTTTCGCTGGGCTTGAGGATGAAGGTGTTGCCGCAGGTGATGGCGATGGGATACATCCAGAGGGGGACCATCGCGGGGAAGTTGAAGGGGGTGATTCCGGCACACACGCCGACGGGGTGGCGGATGGTTTCGCAATCGACGTTGCGGGCGATGTTCTGGATCGACTGGCCCATGACCAGGGAGGGGACGCCGCAGGCAAACTCGACGACTTCGATGCCGCGCTGGACGGAGGCGCGGGATTCGGCCAGGGTCTTGCCGTGCTCGCGGGTGACCGAGCGGGCCAGTTCCTCGGCGTGCTGTGCGAGCAGCTCGCGGAAGCGGAACATGACGCGGGCCCGCTCGACGACGGGTGTGTCTCGCCAATTGGGTAGGGCTTCGTGGGCGGCCTGGACGGCCTGGTCGATCTCGGATTTGGTGCAGAAGGGGACGCGGGCGATTCTCTGGCCGGTCGAGGGGTTGAAGACGTTGCCCGAGCGGGAGCTGGTCGAGCAGGACCATTTGCCACCGACGAGGCAGCAAACGCTTTCTACGGACTGATCAGCGGAACAAAGGGTCTGGGTCATGGTCGGCTCCTGCGGTTGGCTGGACGAAAGGAAGCCGCGGTTGTGCGGCGACCGCGAGTATAAGGTTTTTGCGCTGGGAAGCACGAAAAATTGGGGATGTGGCGCAGGCATGGAGGGACGCAGGCAGATGGCCCGTGTGGGGAAATGGGCGGTTATTATCAGGTTTCTTGCGGGGATGGAGGGGAAATTCGAAACGGGGTCGCCCGGGGATCATCTGAGCTTTCGGCGGCGGCGCAGGGAACCGAAAACAAGTGCGGAGGCGATCAGGGTCAGGGCGGCGGGTTCGGGGACGGATGTGAAGTTGGCGAGGGTGACGCCGGTGGGCGAGTAGAGGACGTCGAAGTGGCCGCCGGGGAGGTCGATGCCGGTGAGGGCGTTGGCGAAGGAGCCGTTTAATGAGCCGGCGGTGACAATCTGGAACTGGTCGGTTGGCGAGGGGACGTAACCGTCGAGCAGGGCGACGGAGAGATCGCCGCCGAGGCTGGCGGTGCCGTTGACGGTGAGGATGTCGAACTGGTCGGAGGTGTTGCCGGCGAGTTCCATGAGCATGGAGGCGCTGAAGTCCTGGGTGTAGCTGCCGACGATGTCGATCTCGCCGGGGGAGTTGCCGGGGGCGATGGCGCCCTGGTTGGTGACGTCTCCCTCGATGGAGCCGGAGCCGTGGACGGTGGCGGTGGCGGGGATGACCAGGGGCTGGCCGTTGATGTGGACCAGGCCGTCGCTAAAGAAGTGGCCGATGGCGGTGAGGGGATCGTAGCCGGCGGCGAAGTTCATCAGGGAGCCGGAGACGCCGGTGACCGTGGCGCTGGAGGTGTTGAGGAACTGGCCCCTGGAGAAGTCGAGGAAGCTGGTGGGGCCGGCGGTGAGGGTGACGGGGGCGTTGGCCAGGTCGATGGTGCCGTAGTTCTTGAGGGTTTTGTTGATGGTGAGCGAGCCGCCGGAGAGGGTGTAGGTTCCGTGGACACCGATGGAGAGGTTGCCGAAGGTGGCGGAGCCGCCGGATTGGGTGACCGAGCCGGTGCCGGGGTAGTCCTGCCCACCTGGGATGGTTGTGTAGCAGACATATGCGGCCGAAGCATCCAGTTGCCCGCCATTCAGTTGATAAGTCGCCGTGGATCCCTGCGTCAACACCTGGAGCCTGCTGATACTGGCGCTGCCACTGTTCTGAACAAATGTGCCATTGCCGTCAATGCCGATGACAAGGGCTGTGGCGGAGAGAGAACCGTCATTGAGGGTGTAATTTGCCGGCGAGGACGATGATTTGAGGCGCACATAAACTGCATTGAGCGAGCCGCCATTCTGGGAAATACCGCCGGATGATCCGGTCAGGATGATCGTGTTGGCATTGAGCGTGCCGCTCTCAAGATTCAGCACACCCCCGTCAGCGATGGTGTTGTCTAAGGAATTGAAGCTGGCGGTGCCGCCGGTCTGGTGGAAGGTTCCGCCGGAATTGATCTGCACGGTGCCGGGAACGATCAGGTTACCGGTGGACCATTCGTAGGTTGTCTGATCGGTGGGAAGGGTGAGGCTGGCGAGCAGCGTATCGGTGGGCGGTGTGCCGGCGTCTCCGACTCGGATCGTCACCGGGGCTCCGGTGTACACGCGGGGATCGGTGCCGGGCAGAAAGAATGGGCCTCCCGGACCGGGAGGGGGATTGTCACCGTCGGGGAACGCAACGGCTCCCTCCGTAATACCCCCCGGCACCATACATGAACCTGGCAGCCAGTTCACATCTGTGAAGTCGCCGGAGAGAGATGTAACGGTGAACCGGACCTGACCAATAAACAGGTCTGAATTCGGGTCGGAAGCTACCCGTGTGGCGGAACGGACGAAATAAAAAGCATTGAAGTTGTTTGTGGCAAGTGTTCCAAGGTCGAGATCCCCATCGCCGTCCAAATCACTCTGCTGCCCTGTCTGATACGTCGCATTAAATGGCGCCGGCGGAATCAGGCCGACGAGGTCTCCGAGCAGCCCGCCGTTGGAGCTTTCGAAGCTGCCGAAGGTGTTTTGGAACGCATCGTTGGTGAGATCGCCATCAGTGCCGTAGACGTGGGCGAAGAGGTCGAGTGTGACGATGTCGCCGACGTCGTGGACGGTGGCTTGCTTGGCTCCGGTGCCATCGACGCGCAGGTCGTAGGTGAGCAGATAAGGGTTGGTCTGTGCCAGCGCTGGCGCTGCAGCGGCGGCCAAAGTGAGCGCAGCAGCGGAGGTCATCATGCGGGACCGGACGCGGCGCGAAGGCACGCGCGGGCAATTGAATTGTTTTGTTGAATCATGTCCTACCCCGTTGTGTTGGTTTCCCTGTATCAGTTTCACCATATCGACGCGGGCGCTGTCAGTCCATAGGAAAAGATCAATGCCGTAATTGAGACTAACTATCGACAACAGTCTGGCTCTCCCGGCAGGTTGAGTTCGCAACCTGTGGGTGAGTCGGGGACGTCGAAGTGGCCGGCGGGCAGTGGGCAACACGGATTGCTTGAAAGCGCGGCGCCTGCGACGACGATACGCGTGAATCACCATTGAAAGGACTGTGCATGAGCGATGTGATCAAGCGGTATTCGGGCAATCCCATACTGTCGCCGGAAATGATTCCCGGGGCCAATGCGGTGTTTAACAGCTCTGTCGTGCCGTTCGGCGATGGGTATGTCGGTGTGTTCCGGGTGGAGAGGCGGCAGGGATTTCAGTCGCTGCGGGTGGCGTGGAGCAAGGACGGGATCACCGGCTGGAAGTTCGATCCCGAGGAAGTGCTGGTGCCGACGGAAGAGCCGTATAAGACGTACGAGGAGGTGCGCTGACGATCCGCGCATCACGCGCATCGAGGACGATGGGGCCGGCGGGCATTACTACATCTGCCATGCCTCGGAGAACCGTTACGGTTGCCAGATTTCGGTGGCGCGGACGAAGGACTTCAAGAAGTTTGAGAAGATCGCGATCGCCAGCGAGCCGACGAACCGGAACATGGTGCTGTTCCCGGAGCGGATCGGCGGGCTGTTCGTGCGCCTGGACCGGCCGTTCGAGTATGGCGGCAAGGGGAACATCTGGATCAGCTACTCGCCGGACCTGGTCTACTGGGGGCGCAGCGAGTGCATCATGACCAATCGGGGGTTTGGGTGGGACCAGGGGAAGGTTGGGCCGGGGGCGCCGCCAATCAAGACGAAAGAGGGATGGCTGGTGCTCTATCACGGCATCACGCCGCGGGTGAACGCGCAGATCTACAAGGCGGGGGTGGCGCTGCTGGACCTGGAAGACCCGCGGAAGGTGCTTGCCCGGGGGAAGGAATACATCATGGCGCCGCGCGAGATTTACGAGCGCGTGGGGGATGTGCCGAATGTGGTGTTCCCGACGGCGGTCATTCCGGACTTCGCGAAGGATGAGTGCCGGATTTATTACGGCGGGGCGGATACCGTCTACTGCCTGGCTACCGCGAAGATCAGCGAGTTGATCGACTTCGCGAAGAACAGGTAGTTGTGGTCAACTCAGCACTCGCGCCGCGAGGAGGCCGGCGAGTCCGGCGCCGGTGATGGCCAGGAACTTGCGATGGGTGTCGGCCCAGAGCAACGGGGCGTGGGCGTGGGCCTGGTCGTCGAAGGGGCCGTGGGCGCCGTGATCGCCGGGGACCGGATTCCAGAGGTTGTCCTGGCGATTGGGGCTGACCGGCTCATCGGTCAACTGGCCCTGGTAGCCGTTGCGGGCGAGCACGTGGTCGGCGTAGTTGGGGGCGATCTTGTTGCCGTAGACGGTCTTGAGCGTGGGATAGGCGACGTTCACCTCGCGGCGGTCGTGGTGGGCGGCCCAGTAGATTGCGCGAGCGGGGACTTCGGGCTGGTAGATCCTGCCCATGGGCTTGGGGTTGTTGGGCAGCTTGTCGCGGACCCAGCCGAACTGGGTGGTGTTGACGCCGGGGAGGTTGGCCATGGTTACCTTGACCTTGCTCCTGTCGTGGAGCAGCTCAGCGCGCAGGGAATCGAAGAAGCCCTGGATTGCGTGCTTGGCGGCGCAGTAGGCGGATTGCAGGGGGATGCCGCGATAGGCCAGGGCGGAGCCGACGAGGACGATGGAGCCGCGATCGCGGGGGCGCATGCGCTTGAGTGCGGCGAGCGTGCCGTGGACCTGGCCGAGATAGGTGACTTCGGTGACCCGACGGTATTCATCCGGCGCCATCTCCTTTACAGGTGCGAAGACCGAGACCATCGCATTGTTTACCCGAGACGTTGATGGGGCCGAAGGCTTGCTCGAGCTGGTCGGCGGCGGCTTCGACGGCGATGGCATCGGCGACGTCGGCGGGGAGGATGATGGCTTCACCGCCGAGTTCTTCGACATCGTGCTTGGCGCCTTTGAGGCCGTCGCGGCCGCGGGCGAGCAGGCCGATTCGGCAGCCGTGCCGGGCGAATTCGCGTGCCGTGGCACGGCCGACGCCGGCGGAAGCCCCTGTGATCATGACAGTTTCCCGATGGTTGTGGTTATGGTCGGTCATCGTGAGGGTTTTCACGCAAAGGGGATGCCTTCGGGGCGGATGAGTCTGGCCGGGTGAGACAAATCGCAGGAGATGGCAAAAGGGGGGGGCTCGCCACGGAATCAGGGGACCACCTTTGGCCGCCTTTCTGCTACGACAAATTGTCGTGTTCGGACCAGCAGGTCGTCAGAAGGGGCAAAAACGGGGTCGGCGGCCAGGTGGGGAGGGTACGGTACTACAACGGTGAGAGTACGGTGTGGGTCGGGAGTCGAATCGGGGGCGACATGGGAGCGGAATGTCCTCTGTTGGGACGATTTGCGAACAGTCCGGTTATCCCGGACGCCCCGAGGTTGGCGGGAATTGGAACTGGGGCGTTTGTGTGTCTGGCGATCCATTTGCGACAGGCTGCGCCTGTCTGGCGGTGATATCCCTGGGGTCGAGTGGCAAGTGCCGATGTCGCCAGCGGTTGCGCTGGGCCTGTGCGCTGCGATCCGGCGGCATCGACCCCGGATGTGATGCCGAAGGGGGGAGCGGCTTTGGCTCACCGGGCGGTGCCGAGCCGGACAGGATCGGCAAAACCCTGTGCCGGCGGGGGTTCGGTCGGTAGGATGGCGCCCAACGCCGGCACGTTGATCGGTGCTGGCGTTCAGGTCATACAGAAATGATATGGCACGGTGTCGCTTGCCAATTCGTGGATTGACGGCGGTTATCGCCGCAATGATTGCGCTGTTCTATCCGCGGATCGCCGTCGATCGATGCCGCAGTGAGCACGATGACCTGCGGGCGGTAATGGCTGTTCCGTTCGGCGTCGTTTTCGGGATTACGGCATGGCGTACCTCGGACCGCGTCAATCGCGTTATGGGCTTAGTGGGACTGGTGATTTGCGGGACACTTTTGTTGAACATGCGGTTTGGCTAACTGCGTCCTTGAGCGGACCCGGTGTGTCATAGAACCCGCCGCGGCGGCTCAACGGCATTGCGTCATGTCGCACATGAGATACACATCACCCAGGATCATTTTCGGATACCCGCTGATATCGATCGCCGTGGGTCCAGACGTGGCACGCGGCGAGAACCGCGGTATCGCGCGGGGCATTATCGCCATCGGTGATATCGCCAAAGGCTTCGTCGCGATCGGAGGAGTTGTTCTCGGCGTCATCTCGATCGGTGGTGTGTCCGTCGGACTGTTTTCGCTGGGTGGTTTGGCCGTTGGGCTGATCGCCGCTCTCGGCGGCCTTGCCATCGGAGGGATCGCTCTCGGTGGCTTAGCGATCGGCGTGCTGGCCATCGGCGGAGTTGCAATCGGCGGTTGGGCCCATGGCGGAGTCGGCATCGGCCTGCTCAGCGGATTGCGGCTATCCGGCCGGGCGACATGACCCAACAACTGTGAGACCGGGCGCGGGTCAAACGTGATTTGGGGCGGATCGGTTGGTCTTCAGGTTTTGAGCGCTCCGGCTGCGGCTCGACCGTGGGCGGTGCGATCGGGCCGGCTGTTGGGGATGATTCACTTTGCTGATCATGTGGCGGGTTGTGCTCTGCCGCTCAGATAGCGGATCGATCGGCGTAAGAGCGGTGGGTAAGCAGCCGAGGTCGTCGCGTGATGCCGGGGCCGGAATTCCACATTCGTGGATGTGGCAGATGCGTTCTGCGAGAGGTTGTGACGCGGGCAGGCGAACGGGCATTGCCGGTGGGGCTCCGCGTGCTGCGCGTCAATCCGTCGCGGCGGCTTTATGAGCCATACGGCATTGCGGTGGTGAACCAGAGTGATCCGCACCGCATGATGGTTCATCACGCATCGCAAAAGGATTCGACGGATGATCAGAATCGGGTTGATGGGCTGCGGGACCGGATTTGAAGCGGCACAGGTTGCGGACTGGTTGGCGGGAGTAAGCGGCAGCCGGGACGAGGTCCCGACCCTGTTCATCAGGCGGATTCGCGGCGGCGCTGCGGCTTGATCTCGAAGAGGTTGCGGCGACCTTCGACAATTGCTTCGTCGATGATGTACTTGCCGCCCTGACCCTGGTCGGGAAGCTTGTACATCAGGTCGAGCATGATCTCTTCGCAGACGGCGCGAAGGCGCGGGCTCCGGTGTCGCGCTTGAGGGCGCGCTTGGCGATGAGGTTGCAGGGCGCCGGGGGTGAACTCGAGATCCGAGCCTTCCAGGTGGAAGAACTTCTGGTACTGCTTGACCAGCGCGTTCTTGGGCTCGGTGAGGATGTGCACCAGCGTGCGCGACGTCCAGCGGCTCGAGGGTGGCGCACCAGGGCAGCCGGCCGACGAACTCGGGGATCATGCCGAACTCGACCAGGTCGTCGGGCTGAACCTGGGCCAGGACTTCGCGCACGATCGTCGGAGGTCTCCATCGGGGAGTTCTCGGAGGCGAAGCCGATCTGGCGCTTGCCGAGGCGCTTGCGGATGATGTCTTCGAGCCCGACGAACGTGCCGCCGCAGATGAACAGGATGTGCGTCGTGTCCATCTGGATGTACTGCTGCTCGGGGTGCTTTCGCCCGCCCTGGGGCGGGATGTTGGCGATGGTGCCTTCGAGCATCTTCAGCAGCGCCTGCTGCACGCCTTCGCCGGAGACGTCGCGGGTGATCGAGACGTTGTGCTGGGTCTTGCCGATCTTGTCGATCTCGTCGATGTAGATGATGCCGCGCTGGGCGGCCTCGAGGTCGTAGTCGGCGGCCTGGAGGAGCTTGAGCAGGATGTTCTCGACGTCCTCGCCGACGTAGCCGGCCTCGGTGAGCGTGGTGGCGTCGCCGATGGCGAACGGCACGTTGAGCATGCGGGCCAGCGTCTTGGCCAGCAGCGTCTTGCCGCTAGCCGGTCGGGCCGATCAGCAGGACGTTGGACTTGTCGATCTCGACGTCGTTCTCGGCGGCAGTCGCGCGGCGTCGATCGCGGAGTCGAGCGTGCCGAGCCGCTTGTAGTGGTTGTGCACCGCCACGGAGAGGGCCTTCTTGGCGTGGTCCTGGCCGATGACGTACTGGTCGAGGAATTCCTTGATCTGGCGCGGGCGAGGGGATGGTGGTGAACAGCGGCTGGCTCGGAGAGAGCTTGCGCTTTTCCTGGCGGATGATGTTGTGGCACAGCTCGACGCAGTTGGCGCAGATGTAGACATCCTTGGGGCCTTCGACCATCGGGCCGACGTCTCGGGAACTCTTGCCGCAGAACGAGCAGGTGGTGACGCGGCGTCCACGGAAGCCGCCGGGCGGGGGCGTAGTGCCGTTGGTGGGGGGTTGGTTGCTACCGCCGCCGCCGTTTCCGGTGCGATTGCTGTTGGCCATTCTCTGACGCCTTCCTTGATTCCTGCTCGGAACACCCGCGGACGGAAGCTCCGATAAAACCGGCCCGGCAGAAATTGCCGCGCACGGGCGGGCATTCAATGACCCGCCCGTACAGTATCGAACATCAGCAGGCGGCAACTTGATCAATCGGCAGCTAAGCACACCGCCACGAGTATCTTAGGCAAGTCCGAGTAGATGCGGAATACATTTCGAGCGGTCTTTTTGGCGGAAATGAACGGGAAATGCGTCGCCGTGGCTCGGCCGAGGGCTCAGTGGAAGCGCATGGATTCGGTTAGAAATGCCAGGATGAGGGTCTGGCAGGCGAAGAGGGCGACTCGATGATGGCGCGGCCAGCGAGCGAGTTCCAGGCCGAGCGGCAACACGACCAGGGGCGTCAAAAAGAGCCAGAGACGGTGGGATTCGCTCTGAAGGAGTCCCGTCAGCGCGACAAGGACGGGCTCGGCGAGGCAAATAACGACCAGCGCGAGATGCGGACGGTCTTTTTGGACGAAGTAAGTGAGCAGGACGAGCAGGGGAAGCCAGCCGAGGGAGATGAAGAAGTTGGTCAGGTCGGTCGGGATCGTGTTGGGCCAGGGGCGGTGCAGGGGTTTGAGATTGATGTTCTGGTTGTGCCAGGCTTCGAGGAGGGTGGCGATGGGGTTGTAGCGCCAGATGGCGTAGAGGAGCAGGTAGAAACCGATGGTCGTCGCGGTGGCGATGAGAAGCTGGCGCAGGACCAGGCGCGGTTTGGGGCGCTGCACAAGCGTGATGGCGATGAGAACGGTGCCGATCACAAGCGTATTGAAGGCGAAGAGGCAGGTGATGGTGATCGAGAGCGCCGCCAGGATGGCGTATCTCACCTTTCCTGTCTCGATCGCGCGCGACCAGAACGCGATGAGCAGTGCGGTAAGCGGGATGTAGAGCAGATCGAATTCCGGCAGCAGGATCAGCAGGGCCGGAATCAGGGCGAAGTAGGTGATGCCCTCCGGTGCGGCGCGGTCATCGGCGATGAGCACCTTGATCATGTACCACGTCGTTGGGATGGCGAGCCCCCAATGCGCCGAGCAACAGGCGCCGATAAGGGCCGCGGTGTCGGGATTCGGAAACATGCGCAAGATGACGTAGTAGTAGAGAATTGCCAGCGGGGCCTTGTTGCGCGTGTGGTAATGAAAGTGCGGCATGCGCGAGGGATACGTCCCCAGAAAGTTGCGCATCGGGACTGGTTGATGGATCAGGTCTGCGGCGTCGTTGAAGTAGCTCGTGGCCAGGGGGCTCTGGACGTGGTTGATGAATGGCTCCATGCTCAGGGAGTTCCACTGGATACGCGGAGCTGGCGACCGCCAGGCCGAAGCAGGTGACCGTCAAGATCGGGAGCGCGACGATCGGCCGCTGCCAACGCGCGGGGAGCAGCTCCACCGCGAAGATCGGCAGCGCCGACGCACAGATCACGCCCACGACCAGCCCCAAGGGGCGCGGTGCCAGGTGAAGCCGTGGAAATGCGACCCATTCAGGTACATGTGCCAGTAGAGCATGAACGAGAGGACCGCCGAGGCGAGCAGGATCAGGAACATGCTGGCGGACTGGATGGCACGTTGCCGCTGGACGGACGCGTTTTGTGCTGTGGTTGGCAGGTGAAGGGCTTGCGGCCGGTTGCTGTCCAGGAGGTCACGATTCATTGGGGGGACCGATCTTGCCTCAGGTCTTTGGGTGTTTGGCGGGTGGCGGGGATTGGTTCTTGGCAGCTGCCGCCAGGGCGGGCCAGGGGATCGATGCCCTCGGTCATGGACTTGCCGGCGGCAAGCATCTGGGATCGGGCCTTTTCGAACTCCTCGGCGGTGATCTTGCCGCGGCGGTGCAGTTCGCGCAACTGAGACAAGGTGAATCCACCGCCGGCTTCAGGGCCGGTGTCGTCCTGGTGGGCCCAGCGGCGCACCATGACCACGCCGTAAAAACCTGCGAGCACCAAAATGATCAGCACCAGCAACCAGAGGATGATGGTTGATTCGTTCGCTTCTGCGAGGAGTGGGAGTATGGGAGAAGGGCGAAGCACTGCTGCGATTCTATTAGGGTTTCCCAATCAGTGAAATCGAGACTTCCAGGTCACCCGAGCCGAGGGCAGATTCATTGGACCGGTTCGGCGGCCGGATCCGGATTGATCTTCTGCATCCGTGCCCGTTTTTTCGGTGATTGGAAGGGAAGATAGTACGGCCGCAGACCATCGATTGCGGGACCGGCGTAGACGAAGATCATATTGCGCCAGCGAGAACGTGATGACCAGCAGGCAGGCGTAGAGGATCGCTCGATGCAGCGTCGGCCAGATGGCAAGCTCCGCAGCGATGGGAATCATCAGGAGCGGAAGGAAGGGAAGCCAGAGGCGGGCGGATTCACCGGGCAAGACTGCCGCGAGGTCCACCATCAGCACCTGAAGCAGCGCGATCCAGGCCAGGCGAAACAACATCGTTTTCCTAAAGTTTGCATATCGAACGCGTGCCGGCAACATCAGGATCAACAGGGCGCAATCCAACCCGAGCCCAGCAGAAAATCGAGCAGGTCAAAGGGGAGGTGGTAGGGGAATGGCCTTCCCATCTCAACGAGAATTTTTGTCTGCTGGCGATCGATGGCCTGGAACGTGGCGATTGGATTGAATCCAAAGGCGAGATAGAGCACAAGATAGAAGCCGGCAAAAGCCAGGAGTGCGACGGCAATTTCCGTCAGGATTCCCCTCAGCTGGGATATCCCGCGGTCGCGGGCCCAAAGAATGGTGAACACCCCCAGAAAGACCACGAGTCCGAGAAAGATGTATGAGGTGAACGTCGCCAGGCCAAACATCAGTCCGAAAGCGGCTGCCATCAGGCTGCTCCGGCAAGCATTGCCAGGAGCCACAGCGTTACAACCAGAATCGACATGGTGGCATAGACCTGATCGAGCTGCGGATAGACCAGCACCAGCGACGGACAGAGCGCCAGGAAACCGGCGGCGGCGAAACCTGCGTGCTTGTCTTTCGTGGTCGAGGCGATCATCCACCAGCACAGCGGCACCGCCAGCGCGGCAAGGAGAGCAATCGCGAGCGCGATCGCGAGGGGCGCAGTTTCCTACTCCGACGGCGCGAAGGATCAGCAGATGAAACAAAAGCGGCCCGGGGGGCTTCGAGCGCGTGTGAATGCCCATCTGGGGGAGATACCGCGGATACTCCGTCAGAAGCTGGCGCAGCGAGAGATGATTGTGGTAAGCAATTGATGCGTCGGTGAAGAAGCTCGATGCCTGCGGATTTCGAATCAGGTGCACGGGACGCGCAGGCCGGAAGGCGGCTGCGCGGCAGTGAGCTGAAGCAGGAATGTCGAGAGCGCCAGCAGCAGGAGCGCGGCCGGCAGCTTGCGCCACGAGGCGTAGATCCACTGTCCGAGAAAGAAAGGGACTGCCGCCAGCGCCATCGGCACGACCAGCGTTGCCGGGCGAGCCGCCGCCAGTGCCATTTCCAGTAGAACGGGCCATTGATGCCGGTGACATGCAGCCAGACGAGCAGAACCATCGTGGTGGTCAGCAGAAGCACCAGGGAAATCTTGGTGATCGGTGCCCATCGCTCGCGGAAGACTGATCCGGCCGCCATGTGGTCGCAAGGATAACCGAGAGCGATTTCACGGCCAGAGGCATCCCGGCGAAGCGATTGTGGCTGCTTTGGCGAAAACTGATACGGTTTTTACGTTATTTTCCCGCACCAGATTGAGTAGCCCTCTGCTTGGGGGTGCGTCTGTGGGGCCTGCGATTTGGAGAAAATCCGGATGACCACGATTGGCTGAAAATTGCGATTTGGGCTCGCGGGGCGGGGGTTTTGGGGGCCGGAAGTTCTACGGTATTGCTACGGTGTGGGTACGGTGTGAGTACGGTGTAACCCGGCAGCAGGTCGAACGGGGATGGTGAGCGTCCCATCATTGCTCGCGGCGTGTGCGGTTTGAGGTAATTCCGGCAGGCCGGGTTGAGCGGCCCCGCTTACGGGGCACATCTTTGGGGCCTGTGATTTAAGTGGCATCCGTATGAGATGTATGCCAAAGGTCGGTGTCGGATCGCATACCATTGCCAACGAGTTTGCGAACGGGCTTTGCCAGAGACGGGAACGAGCACATGTTTCGGCGCGATCAATCGATGGATCTGCGAGCGTGGGTCTTGGCACGCGCCCTGCCGGTGGTTCTGCTAGGACTTGGGTTCTGGCTGTGGCGCATGCTGGGGCTGCCGCTGACGCGGCTGGCGACGGCGGGGATCGTACTGGTTGCGATCGTTACGGCAGTGCCAGCCGGACGGCGATGGGCGGTCGAATTGCTTGCCAGGATTCGCCGGCCTGCACCGACGCAGCGGGCGAAAATCGCGATCGCCATCGCCATCCTTTCCACGGCGTACCTGATCCTGACCGGTGTCGAACAGGGGCGCGACTTTATTCCGAAGTTTCACGACGAGCATCGCGACATGCTCGAGACGCAGATCATCGCGCGGGGGCGGCTGTGGATGCCACAGCATCCAATGGCGGATTTCTTTGAGACGTTCCACGTTCTGGTCAAACCGGTGTATGTGGCGGCGTATTTCCCGGGAGATGCGTTGGCGTATGTGCCGGGCGTGTGGCTGCATCTGCCGTTCTGGGTGATGCCGGCGGTGATTTCGGGCGGCGCCGTGGGGCTGATGTACGCCATCATGACGCAGTTGATCGACGGCGTGGCGGGCGCCTGGAGCGCTGCTGCTGCTTTCGCTGAAAGTCTTCCGTTACCTGTCGCTGATCGTCATGCCCCACACCGTCATGCTCCTGCTCGGGCTGCTGGTGGTGTGGGCGTATCTTCACTGGCGAACGCGCCGCGCATTGTGGGCGGTTGTGATCGGGGCGTTTGCGGGGTGGGGCGGGATCACGCGGCCGCTGGATGCGTTGTGCTATGCGATTCCGGTGGGCATCGCGATTCTGCTTGATCTTTCCGGGCGGCATGGCCATTGCGGCTGGCGACGACTGGGACGATTGTGCTGGCGGCGGCGCCATTTCTCACGCTGCAACTGATCATGGACAAGGGGGTGACGGGGAAGTTTTTCGAGACACCGTATGGCTTGTATGCGTCGCGCTATTCGCCGGATTTGACGCTGGGATTCGTTCACTTTGATGCCCATACCCGTCCGAAGACCAAGCTTCCTCAGAAACTGGAATACTTCGAGAAGTTCACGCTGCCGCAGGCCCTGCGGCATCGGCCGGAGAATCTCTGGACCATCTGGCGCCAGGAAAGGCTGCCGCTGATTGCAGCGGTTGCGCTTCCGACGACTGCGCTGCTCGTGCTTCTGCCGCTGAGTCTTTTGGAATTGGGAAACCGCCGGTGGGTGCTGTGGCTGATGCCGATTCTGTTCGTGTGCGGATACGTTTTCTTTCCGTATCTGATCGCGCATTACTGCGTGGTACCGGCACCGGGGATTATCCTGGGCGTGCTGCTGGGGAAAGACGTTGTCGAGCGGCTGACCGTCCGGGGCGCGAGGGGGTTACGGTCTTTCTCAGTCTTGGGATTGCAGTGATCTGCATCTCGCGGTTTCCCGAGATCGATCGACGCATCAAGGACGATGTGTATTCTGCGCACATGATGGTGTACTCACACAAGTACCTGCCCACGCTCGTGGACACGCCGGCACTGGTACTGTTCAAGTACCGTCCGGGAGCATCCATCTACACGGAGCCGGTTTACAACGAGTCGGTTGCGTGGCCGGATGATGCTGAAATCGTCCGTGCCCAGGACCTGGGGCCGAAGCGTGATAGGGAGATTGTCGATTACTACGCGAGGATTCAGCCGGAGCGTCACGTCTATATCCTGGATCGGGGTAATTTGGATTTGCGGTACTACGGAACTGCGGGGGAACTGGCGAGGCGGTTCGAATCATCCGGATCGCCGGCTTTGCGGGCGACGCCGAAGGCGAAGCGGCACTAACCGAGCGCCTCGCCCGAACAGGGGATTTTCGTACAATGACCGGCAATGGCGAAGAAGAGCCAATCACCGCCCCGCAATTTTGAAGAGGCTTTGACCGAGCTGGAGAAGATTCTCTCAGAGATCGAATCCGGCGAGATCGGCCTCGAAGAGAGCATCGCCAAGTATAAGCGCGGGCAGTTTCTCATCCAGCATTGCCGGAACGTGCTCGGCAAGGCGGAGAAGCAGATCGAGTCTTTGAACAAGGAAGCGTTGCCTGAAAGCGCCGACACAACGGAGGAAGAGCTTTCAGGAGACGAGGGTTGAGAAAGGTTTGATTCGGGATGGCGAAGGAGCAGGCAACCGCATCGGATCAGGATCTGGCATTGAGCTTCTTAAACGGCATGGCGAACAGGTCGAGAAATACCTCCGACAACTCCTTGGCCGTGCAGGCGACTCACCGGCGAAGCTGAGCGAGGCGGTTGAGTATTCGCTGATGGCCGGGGGAAAGCGGCTTCCCCGGCACTCGTGCTGGAGACTTTTGAATCCTGCGCGGGCACGAAAGCAAGTGCGGCAAGTGCGCGAGCGGCGGCGGGGGCGATCGAACTGATTCATACGTTTTCCCTGGTGCACGACGATCTGCCGGCGATGGACGATGATGATTTGCGGCGCGGTCGGCCAACGAACCATAAAGTGTTCGGGGAAGCGATGGCGATCCTCGCGGGTGATGCGATGGTGACGATGGCCTCGAGGCGATTGCGCGGGATGCCGAGCCGAAGGTGGCGGTGGCGCTGATTGCGGAACTGGCGTCGGCCACCGGGCCCGAAGGGATGATCGGGGGGCAGGGGCTGGACATCGACGGGGAGAACAAGTCGCTCTCGCTGGCGGAGTTGCAGCTCGTTCATCGCATGAAGACGGGCACGCTGCTCACGGCTTCGTGCCGGCTGGGGGCGATCGCGGCCGGGGTCTCGGCGGAGAAGCTCAAGGCCGTCACGCAGTATGGACGCAATCTCGGCCTGGCGTTTCAGATCGTCGATGACATCCTCGACGTGACCAGCACGCCCGAACAGATGGGCAAGGCCACCAACAAGGACCATGGTGCGGGCAAGAACACCTACCCAAGCCTTCTGGGCCTCGACGCGAGCCGCGAGGCGGCGCAGAAGGCGCTGGCCGCGGGGTTGGCCGCCCTGAATTCTTTTGGTGAGGAGGCCGAGGGTCTGCGGGGATTGGCGCGGTTCATCGTCGGGCGGACGTATTGAGCTTTCAGGTCGGGCGCCTCGACCGCCTTCCCAGGCGGCATCATGAGCGACAGACTTGGGAACATGGGAATCAAACGACTACTTTTGACAATAGACGCTTGGCGACATCCCCGTAAAAGAAACCTTAACACAGCGGACAAAAACCCCGCTGAAGCGTTCTCAGTCGGTTGTTGATGACGGCTGCTTTGGTGATTTTGCGGCCCGGATGCCGATGTTGGTTGATGTATTGCAGGATCGGCAGCCCACCAGGTTGGTTGCAAATCTAGACGCAGGCCGAAGTTGCGGCATAATATCGGCCTTGCTTGCCAAACCGGTTGTCTTACGGTTCGAGCGAATGGTTCTGTTCCTGAATGGGGAATGGAACTGCCGCCCCTAGTCGGCCGGATGTGAACCGCCCGTGCGACGATATGATCTTGGCCCGTTGGAGGTTAGTACATGGCGATCCTGGAGCGAATCCACAGCCCGGCGGATCTGAAGCAGCTCCCGCTGGAGGAACTCTTGTCGCTGGCCGGGGAGATTCGCACGCGGATATTTGATGCGGTCCGGAACAACGGGGGGCATCTGGCTTCGAACCTGGGGGTCGTCGAACTCACTCTTGCACTTCATCGGGTCTTCGAGTTCGGCCCGTATCCCGACGGGCCGGATCGGCTTTTGTTTGACGTGGGGCATCAGGCATACTCGCACAAGATGGTGACCGGGCGAACCGGCCAGTTCGACAGGCTACGCAAAAAGGGTTCGGTCAGCGGTTTTCCCTCGCCGGATGAATCGCCCTACGACCTGTTTGCGGTGGGGCATGCGGGAACGGCGATCTCGACGGCCGTCGGCATGGCGAGAGCGGATGAGAAGCAGGGTCATGCCGGACATGTCGTGGCTCTGGTCGGCGACGCCAGCATAGTCAACGGCCTCTCCTTTGAAGGGCTCAACAACGCCGGTACGCTCAAGCGGCAGCTCCTGATCATTCTCAACGACAACGGGATGAGCATCAGCAAGCCGCAGGGTGCGTTCGCTCATTACATGGACACGTCCGCGTCAGCACCACATATGACGAATTCAAGCGGTTGAGCGAGAAGATCGTGCACACACTGCCGAAGGGCGTTGGCCACGCGATCGAGCATGCGTGGGATTCGTTCTGCACGGCCGTGAAGGGTGCGATGTGGTCCGGTCAGCTCTTTGAGGCGATGGGCCTCAAATACATGGGCCCGATCGACGGCCACGATCTGCCGGGGCTGATCAACTTCCTGGCCGAGATCGAACACGTCAACAAGCCCGTCGTGCTCCACGTCAAGACCGTCAAGGGGCAGGGCTACGACGTCTGCACGGGCGATCCGACCAAGATGCACTCGCCGGCGGCGTTCCAGGTGAACGGCTGCCGGGTCGAGATCAAGAAGGGCAACGGCAAGTCGTGGACCAACGCCTATGCCGACGCCATGATCGAGTTGGCCAACGCGGATAAGCGGGTGGTTGCGCTGACCGCCGCCATGCCGGATGACGGGGCTCTCGAAATATGAGAAGGTGCATCCCGATCGCTACTTCGACACGGGGATCTGCGAGTCGCACCTGACGGCGATGGCCGCCGGGATCGCCAAGAGCGGATGCGCCCTTTGCGGCGATCTACTCGTCATTTCCAGCGCGCTTCGATCAGGTCTGGCAGGAAGTCGTGCTCAACGGCGTGCCGGTCATTTTCTGCATGGACCGCGCCGGCTACGTCGGTGACGACGGGGCCGTTCATCACGGCTTCTGCGATCAGGCGTTCCTGCGGCCGCTGCCGGGGATGGTCCTGATGGCACCCAGCGATGAGGCGGAATTGAATCGGGCGCTGCGTTTCTCGCTTTCGGTCGAGACTGCGGCGGCGATGCGATATCCGCGCGACAACGTGCCGGCGAAGAACTTCGAGGACGTCATCGATCCGTCGCTCAAAGCGCAGGCCAGCGGAGAATGGCAGCTTGGCGTCAGCCGGATCTTGCGCGAGGGGACGGATGCGACGCTGGTGGTTATGGCGCACTCTGCGAGAACGCGGTGGCCGCCGCAGACGAGCTGTCCGCCGAGGGAATGAGTGTGGAAGTCAGTGACGCGCGTTTCTGCAAGCCGGTGGATGGGGCGATGATCTCTCGCGTGCTGCGAAGCGCCGGCCGGTGCTGACCGTCGAGGATCATTCGTTACAGAACGGCTTTGGAACTGCGGTAACGGATTACGCAGTGGCCAATGGCCTGCCGACCGACGCGCTTAAGCGACTGGGAATGCCGGACCGGCTGGTTGCCCATGCCACCCGCAAAGAACAGTTGGCCGAGGTGGGGCTCGATGCCGCAGGCATCGCCGGAGTGTGCGCGATGCGATTCAGGCGCGACAGCCGGATGCTCATTGCGAAGTCACGGTCATCGGACTCGCAACACCGTTACCATCGGCAAATAGATCTTCCAATCACGGCCTTGGCGTAATCGAACCAAGCACTACACTGCGCAATGCACCGGTGGCCGCGGGCATATTGGATGGAACACACGGCAGCCAGAGGCGCAAAGGCCAGGGCTTCTTTGGCGGGTCCGGATACGCCGATGTCATCGGTGATGTGGATGGGGGTTGGATTCAGTCGCGAAGCCAGCCAGTTCATGATCGACTTGTTATGAGTCCCGCCACCGCTGGCGATTATCTCATCCACGCGATCGGCCACGGGAAGAATTCCTTCGTAGATGGTGTGGGCGGTGAGGTAGGAGGCAGTGGCCAGGAGATCGTTCAACTCGTCGGGCGGACGCCGGGCAGCGGCAAGGGAACGCTCGAAGGCCGCGATCATCGCCGGGCCGTCGGTGGACTTGGGGCCGACAACCGCGACGTAGCTGTCTTCGAGGTAGTCGATGACCTCGTGCGACATGTCTCTGCGCAATTGCCCGTGCCGTCCACGTCCCAGGTCATCTCGACCGGGCCAAACATGCGGCAGACCCAGTCGCTCAGGCAGTTCCCCTGTCGGGTGTCGAAGGCCGTGACCTGATCGACGGTCGCGCCGGCGGGAAGGTAGGTAATGTTCGCGATACCGCCGATGTTCAAAATGATCCGATTGAGCGTTGAATGGCGAAAGAGGATGTAGTCCGTGAATGGGACCAGCGGGGCCCCTTGCCCGCCGGCAGCAAGGTCGGCGGGCGAAAATCCGAGACGACCTGGCAACCGGTTTCGTATGCCAGAAGGGCGGGATCGAGCCACTGGATGGTGTTGGGCGGATCGTGGAAGAGCGTCTTACAATGTGCCGCGACGGCGGCGATCTCGTCGGGCTGCAGATGGCGATAACGATTGCCTCGTTCACCGCCGCGGCGGCTGTGAGCCCGATCTGTCGGCCGAGTTTCGCCAGGCGCGGTAGGATGTCGTCGCGTACTTCGCCATTACGAAACGCGAAGATCTCGCGCAGCCCTGGCTCGTAAGGCCGCTGATGGTGCAGCACAAGCCGCGGCTTCATCTCCAAGCCACTGCCCCTCACGCTGGTGATCGCCAGGTCTACACCGTCGGCGCCGTGCTGCTCATGGTGCCGATGATGATCTGCGCTGACATGCCGGCGAGCTTAGCCGAGGGAAGTTTCTGGTGCCAAGCCGATGGTGTGCGATATAATGTTTAAGGCAAGGATGCCCCTGGAGGCCAGTGGTATGGCCAAGAAGAAAAGCGAAGAAGCATCAGACGGGCAAAGCACTGCGGCGACGAAGCCGAGCGAGCCCGAAAGACCGCCCCAAATGCAAGCCCCCGCAGATTCTGCCGCCTTGGAAGGTGCTTTTGCACAACGACGATCAGAACAGCTTCGAGCATGTTATTATGACGATCGTCGAGCTGACGCCGCTCAATGAGGAAGATGCGGTGCGGCGAACCAACGGAGCTGCACGAGACGGGCGTGGCCCTGCTGCTGACCACGCACAAGGAACTCGCGGAGCTGTACAAGGAACAGTTTCAGTCCAAGGGGCTGGTGGTGACGATCGAACCGGCGGAGAAGTAGGGACTTCTTGACCGGGAGCTTTTATGCTTGTATGCCGCTAGTTCTTGCGGCGAGAGCCACTGTGTATGTTTTGCCCTGCTTGACCTTCTTGTAGTTGCCGAACACCTCTTCGAAATTGCGGCGAATGAACTGTCGCAGCCCGGCGACCGTGACCACCCACAACTCGCCGTCCGCATTAGGTGCCGCCTGGCATCGTGGAGCAGGATCTAGCATTTCCCGGCCCACGTTCCCGGCAGATTCGAGGCAATTGTGTCAAAGGCCATATCGGGCACAGTGCTGAATCCGTTGCTCGCGTAAATGCGGCAGTTGTTGAGACGGTTGATCTGCGCGTTCCTACCCGCATATGGCACTGCCACGAAATCCCCGTCCACCATGTGAACCTCGGCGTCCGACCACGCCTTCGCCATCGACAAACCAATGGCGCCATAGCCGAACCGATGTCCAGCATGGTGCGGCGCGGTTGCATCGTCAGGCTTTCGATCAGCATCCGAGTCCCATCATCGATCACACGCGGGCTGAACAATCCCCAGGTCGAGTGCAGACTCCAACGGGAACCCTGAACGCGGCGCGGAACACGATGTCTTGCTTCAATGCGTC
>CAVSJX010000007.1:0-228712 GCA_963728435.1 uncultured Phycisphaerales bacterium
TTGCGCGTCGACGCAGTCGCTTCCATGCTCTACCTCGACTACGGGCGCCAGGCCGGTGAGTGGATCCCCAACGAGTTTGGCGGCCGCGAGAACCTCGAAGCCGTCAACTTCCTTCGCCAGCTCAACCGCGAAGTCTGCGGCCAATTCCCTGGCGCCCAGACCGTCGCCGAGGAATCCACCTCCTGGCCCATGGTCTCGCGCCCCGTGCACATCGGCGGCCTGGGCTTCCTGTTCAAGTGGGACATGGGCTGGATGAACGATACCCTCAAGTACTTCAAGTATGAGCCGATCCACCGCAGCTACCACCACACCCAGCTTACCTTCCGCACCATATACCAGTACGCCGAAAACTACGTGCTCCCCCTCTCGCATGATGAGGTAGTCCACGGCAAGGGCTCGACTGCTCAGCCGCATGCCCGGCGATCCCTGGCAGCAATTTGCCAACCTGCGCCTGCTGCTGGTCAACCAGTGGGCCAACCCCGGCAAGAAGCTCCTCTTCATGGGCGGTGAATTCGGCCAGTGGCGCGAATGGAACCACGACGCCAGCCTCGACTGGGATCTCGTGGGTTGGGATTCCCACAAGGGCGTGCAGAAGCTCGTGGACGACCTCAACCGGCTTTACCGTCAGGAAACCGCACTGCACGAAGGCGATTGCGAGGACTTCGGCTTCGAGTGGATCGACGCCAACGACAATATCCAGAGCGTCACCGCGTTCCTGCGCCGCGGCCGCGACCGCAAAAACGTCCTGCTCGTCGTGATGAACTACACGCCGGTCCCGCGCTACAACTACCGCGTCGGCGTGCCCATCGGCGGTACATGGAGCGAAATCCTCAACAGCGACGCCAAGATCTACTGGGGCAGCGGGCAGGGCAATCTCGGCGCGGTCGAAGCGTCGGTGCTTCCCCACCATCAATGGCACCGCTCGCTCTCGCTGACACTGCCGCCATTAGGAGCTATCATCCTCAAACCGCAGCGTCCGGCTGAAGCCGCATGAACGCCTGCTGAGCATGATCGTACCTTCAGTGACGAAGGCGCTCCGACACGATGAAATACGTCTGTATTCACGGCCACTTCTACCAGCCGCCGCGGGAAAACCCGTGGCTTGAGGCCATCGAACGACAGGATTCGGCCTATCCCGACCACGACTGGAACGAGCGCATCCTTCACGAGTGCTACGCCGTCAACGCGGCAGCCCGCATCCTGGATGAGGCTGGTCATATCACGCGCCTGGTCAACAACTACGAGCGGATCAGTTTTAACATCGGCCCGACGCTGCTCTCGTGGCTTGCGGAAAAATCACCGCCGACATATGCGGCCATTCTCGCAGCCGACAAAGCCAGTGCGGAACGCTTCTCCGGACACGGCTCGGCACTTGCGCAGCCGTTTAACCATCCAATCCTGCCGCTGTGCAACGACCGTGATCGGCGAACGCAGGTGCTCTGGGGCATCCGCGATTTCGAGAGCCGCTATGGCCGCCGCCCGGAGGGCATGTGGCTGCCGGAAACCGCCGTCAACACGCCCACGCTCGAAGAGCTCGCCACCGCCGGAATCCGCTTCACCATCCTCGCGCCGCGGCAGGCAGACAAAATCCGCCCCATCGCTGGTGGCGAGTGGCGCAAGATCGATGGCGACATCGACTCCGGACAGGCGTATCTCTGCCGTCTTCCCTCGGGCAAGTCGATCAACCTCTTCTTCTACGACGGTGCAACATCGCAGGCACTTGCCTTCGAAGGGCTGCTGCACTCCGCTGACAACCTCATTGATCGTCTGCTTCAACCTTTGAACAAGGACACCAACGGCGATCCCCGCCTTTCCCACATTGCCACCGACGGCGAAAGTTACGGCCACCATCACCGCTACGGCGAGATGGCGCTCGCCGCCGCGCTCGACCGACTCGACCAGCGCGACGACGTGCGCCTGACTAACTACGGGGAATTTCTCGACAAGCATCCGCCGAAGATGGAAGTGCACATCGAGGAGAACACCGCCTGGAGCTGCGCCCACGGCATCGGGCGCTGGTTCCGCGATTGCAGTTGCAATTGCGGCCGCATCGAAGGCGGCCATCAGCGCTGGCGCGGCCCGCTGCGCGACGCATTCGACTGGCTTCGCGATACGCTCGCCGGGCCATTCGAAAAAGCCGCCGATGGATTCCTGCGCGATCCCTGGCTGGCCCGCGAGCGCTACATCGACGTCATCCTTGATCGCTCGCCCGAGCGCATCGCCGCCTTCTTCGAAAACTGCGCCGCTCGCCCGCTCAATCCCGACGAGCAGTCGCGCGTCCTCGAGCTGATGGAATTGCAGCGCCACGCCATGCTCATGTACACGAGCTGCGGCTGGTTCTTCGACGACATCGGCGGTATTGAAACCGTCCAGGTCATTCGCTATGCCGGCCGCGTCGTGCAGTTGGCCCGGACTGCCCTTGGAATTGAACTGGAAGGCGAGTTCGTATCGCGCCTTCGAGCTCGCCGAAGGCAACCTGCCGGAGTATCCCAACGGACGCGTCGTTTACGAGCAGACCGTCCGGCCGGCAATGGTCGATACCTTGCGCGTCGGGCGCACTACGCCATCACCTCGTTGTTCGATGCCCTGGCCGATCAAAACCGCGTTTATTGCTTTGATGTCCGCCAGGAAGATGAGCGCCGCCGATCCTCCGGTCGTATGAAGCTCGACATCGGCCATATCAAACTGACCTCGCGCATCACCCTTCGCCGGAACAACGTTACCTACGTCCTGCTTCACCTCGGCGAACATCATGTCACCTGCGCTGTCCGCGAGTTCGCCGGAGAAGATTCATACCGCCAGGTCGCCTTGCAGATTGAGAGCGCCTTCGAGCGCGCCAACTTCCCCGAAGTGGTACGCCGCTTCGACGATGCCTTCGGCGACACCAACTACAGCATCACCTCGCTCTTCCGCGACGAGCAGCACACGGTTCTCCGAAGCCTGCTGGAAGCGCCGCTGGCGCAGATTGATTCGGCTTACCGCCAGATCTACGAGCAGCACGCGCCCTTCGCGCGCTTCCTGAAGCAGCTCAGCCTTCCGGTGCCTCGCCGAATTCAAATGGTCGGCGGCGTAGTGCTCTCCGAAGCTATGCGTTCAGTCCTGCGGCAGGCGCGGCCGGATCTCAAGCGCCTGGCCGAACTTCGAGACGAAGCGCAGCGCCAGGGAATTGCCCTGGACGCCGCGACCGTCGGCACTGCCGCCCGTGCCGCCTTTACCGGCCTCGCCCGCGAGATCGCCGCTGACGAGAACTTCGGTGATTCCCTCACCATGCTTCGCGGCCTGGTCGTCTTCCTCCGCTCGCTCGGTTTTGCCGTCGATCTCTGGCCCGCCCAGGAGGTTTTCATCCGTCACGTTCTGCCGCGGTACGCCTCGCTCAAATCGCAGTCGGCCGAACGCGCCCAGCAATGGCATCCTGTCGTTGCCGAGCTCGGCGAAGCTCTGCGCGTGCGGATCTGATGCAGCTTTATCCCTTCGGCTGCTGCTGTGTCAGGCAGTGAATCGCCCCCAAGCCCCAGATCAGCTCAACACAATCGATCCCGATCACCTGACGATTCGGCAGATGCTTCTGCAGAATCTCCAACGCTCGACGGTCGTTCTTCCGGTGCCGATACGTTGGCACCAATAACGCGCCGTTGATGAAGTAGAAGTTGACGTAGGTCGCCGGCAGGCGCTGACCGCTGTGGCTCACCTCGCCGGGCATCGGGATCGTCACGATCTCGAACGGTTTGCCATCCTGGTCCTTCAATGCCTTGAGCCGCTTCAGGTTTTCCTGGAGCACGCGATAGTTTTCGTCCTTCGGGTCGTCCTCGACTGCGGTGACGATCGTCGTCGGCGAGATGAACCGCGCCAGGTCGTCCACATGGCCGTCGGTGTCGTCGCCCGCGATTCCCTCCTTCAGCCAGATCACGTGCTTCTGCCCGTAGTACGCCTTCAAATACTGCTCAATCCGCGTGCGCGAAAGGCCCGGATTACGGTTCTTGTTGAGCAGACATTGCTCGGTCGTCATGACTGTTCCCGCCCCATTGAAGTCCACCGCGCCTCCCTCCATCACGATACGTGGGTAGAACACCGGTAACTTCAGCTGCGCGCACGACCTCCGTCGGCACCTTGTCGTCATCATCGTAAGGCGGGTATTTCCCACCCCATGCATTGAAGCCCCAATCCACTACGGCAGCAAACGTCCCCCGAGTCCCCTGCTTCGCTCGCCTCACCAGAAATGCCGGCCCATGATCCCGGCACCAGCTTTCATTGGTGCGGATATAGTGGAACCGCACATTCCTGGTCGGGCCGCCACACTCCTTCAATTGGGCACGGACCAGGCGCTCGTAGTTTTCGTTCGGGACGCAGATCTCCACCCGCTCGCGCCGCGCAATCTCCCGCATGATCCGGGCCAGATTCTCGGGGACCGTATGGTACTTACCCGGGAAACTGATCCCCTCGGGCCTCGGCCAGCTGAACCAGGTGGCCGCATGCGGCTCCCACTCCGCTGGAAATCGATAGCCCAACTCCGCCGGCGTTTGCTTCAGGATCTTCAACATTCGGATGCGGAGGATCGTGAAGCACCGGCAAACCGTCAAGAGACGGGCTGAGAGCCCTGCGCGCAGATCCGATCACATCCAGCGGGTAGAGCAGATTGGCCTGCACATCCCGCACGATCTGCCGCAGAACCCGCTGGGAGACAAGCTGCTCGTCCGGCAGCGCCAGGATCTCGTCCGGCGCCATGAACCGCACCGCAAGAATCTCATGGCCGGCCGACGGATCGGCCGAACCCAGCTCCGCGCGGAAGACGAAACGCAGCGACTGGGGCGTTTGATAAACCCCAATCAGTCCACGCAGGTCCAGCGTCAGGTTGGTCTCCTCGCGCAATTCCCGTTCGGCCGCCCGGACCAGCGGCTCGCCATGATCGACGTGGCCGCCGGGGAGATTCCACTTTCCGCGGGATTCGGGCTTCTCCTCCTGGACCATCAGGATGCGACCGGCGCTGGTCACCGCGACGGACGCATGAATCAGAAATCTCGGGCGCTCGGCCATTGCGGCCACTGTACTGGTTGCGGTCGGCTTGTCACCTGACAATCGGTCGCGGGAGCGGGCTACGGCCTCGGCCGGCCGGTTGACCCCCTTTTGCGCCAGTTCTAAGATTGGCCCGTTCGCCAGCACAGGAGAATCATGGGTAGCGAGAACATCAAAGAATTCACAGATCAGAATTTCGAGCAGGAAGTGCTCCAGGCGCCCGAGCCGGTTTTGGTGGACTTCTGGGCAGAGTGGTGCATGCCCTGCCGGATGCTCGCACCGACGATAGAGAAGCTGGCAAGCGACTACCAGGGGAAGGTGAAGGTCGGCAAGCTCGACACCGACTCCAACCGTGACGTCGCGATGCGCTACAGCATCAGCGCCATCCCCACGGTCATCCTCTTCAAGGGCGGGCAGATCGTGCAGCGCTTCGTGGGTCTGCGCAGGAGCGCGACTTCAAGGAAGTGCTGGACGCCCAGGGATAGGCTCAGTCGGCCTCACTGTCTTTTGCCTTGGCATCGTCGGCGGCCGTGCTCCGGGCGGTGGTGGGAGCTTCGTCCTGACGATGGGCGGCCTTGAGCTTGCGTGCGACGGTCTCGGCCTCATCGATCTGCACCAGTTCCAGCTTCTGGTCATCCGAGAGAAGCGCCAGGATGTCCTTCTGCTCCTGGGCTTTGATCTCTCTGATCCTGTCCAGCGACTTGCGGTGGATGTAGTAGATCTGCTCGCGCTGGTCGTCAGAGAGCGTCTTCATCTTGCTCCAGGGCTGGACCAGGCGGTAATGGTGCGCAAAGGGGCTGGCGCCGCGGGCGGACACCAGGGCGCACGAACACACGATCAACAGCACGACAACCGTCAGCCGTCTCATACCTACCTCCCGATTGAGAACTAGCGCTTGCGCTGCGCTGCGGGTTCGAACAGTGGATTGTTGAGCATTGGAACATTCCCCGGTTTGGCGCTGCCGTCGCCAGCGGCGGATTGGGGCGCGGGCGCTTCGGCTTGGCGAGCATCGGCGGGTGCGACGTCGGGACGATAGAGACGCACGCCGAAGGCTTTGATGTATTCGGTCCAGTTGCCGTCGGTCGCAGCGGCATCGGCACCTTGGGGGCGGCAGTAGCCCAGTGAGATCATCAGCTTGGCGTCCATGTTCTCGATCATGTGGACAGCGATGGCTTCGGGGGTTCCCGGCAGCTTGACGGCGCCGTGCTCGGGCAGGCCGTGGTGGCTGATGATGATGTGCTGAAGGACATCAATCAGCGGCTGGGGGATCTTTTCGCCCAGCGATTCCTCGGCTTTGCGAGCCTTGTCTTCGACCCAGATGGCGGATTTGACGATGTGGCCGACGAGCTGGCCGGAGTCGGTGTAGCCGAAGGCGGAGTCGTAGCTGAGCTCCCAGGTCTTGGCGATGTCGTGGAGGAAGATGCCGGCGAGGAGCAGGTCGCGATTGAGGCCGGGATAGAACTGCACGATGGCGTTGGCGACCTCCATGGCATTGAGCGTGTGCTCGAGCAGGCCACCGAGGAAGGCGTGGTGGAAGCTCATGGCCGCGGGGGCTTTGCAGAAGCGGTTCATGAGGCTCTCATCATCGAGGTAGGCCTGGATGAGGGCGGCGAGGTGGCGGTTCTGGATGGAGCCGCAGAGCTCTTGGAGCCGGCCGCACATCTGGGTGATGTCCTTCTCGGTGTGCGGGAGCAGGTCGGCCTGGTCGAAGGTGCCTTCCTTGGCGGGCCAGGCTTCTTCGATGATGAGCTGGAGGTTGCTTTGATAGTTCTCGATGCGGCCGCGGATCGAGACGAAGCCGGAATCGGGCAGGTCGGCGAAGATCTCCCTCGAGGCGTTCCACATCCGGGCTGGCATCTGGCAGGTGCGATCGGAGATGAAGGCCTTGATGTAGAATTTGCCGGTGGTTGTGGCGGCAAACTGTTTGCCGGTCATGACATAGACGTTTTCGACAAGATCGCCGGGGGCGGCCTCGCGTAGGAAAAGACGGCGCATGGCAGGAGTATCGGGCAGCGGGCGTCTGGGAGCAAATGAAATTGAGTTTGGCGAGATGGGCAGGGTCCACGACACTTTAGGCGGCATTCATTTGACGTAGGCAGGCCGATTGGCCCAGTGTCTCTCCCAGCGTTGGTCCTGGCTGATCCAGTTGACGCGTAACATCAGAACCGCTTCGATGCCGCCTGGACTCCAGAACTGTGCGATTCCGTTCGATGACCGGGTCCAGCCAGTTGCCGCCATCTCCCATTCCGATGACCCCCTCGGCCTGCCGAAGCCCACGTCGCTCCACAGCCCTGACTCGCCGCAAGCCCGACAGGGCCTCCGGGTCGCTTCGGCAACGCCTTGAACGCTGTGCTAAGAGCAGGAGCATGGCCCAATCTCATCCAGGCAACATGATCACCAGCCCGTTTGTGAAGAAGCATCCCAACAGAGGACATTCCGCTCCCAAGTTGCGCCCAAATCTCCTCCCGGCCCACACCGTACTCTCACCGTTGTAGTACCGTACCCTCCCCACCCCACCCCGAACCCGGTTTTTGCCCCTTCTGACGACTTGGTGGTCCGAACATGACAATTTGCCGCACCGGTCCAAGCGGCCAGAGGGGCCCTTTTAGCACTTCATCGCCGGATCGTCCGTAAGTCCTTGTCTACTCATGTGTTGACCGCAGTTCTGGACTGAAACAGGCTCTTAGCGCTGTAGTGGCAGCGGCCCCCGTCCCATTCCCACCACCAGCAGTTGCGGCTCGTTGGCCGGACACGGGGGCCTGTGCCCCTCTTCGTACGCCGGCACTCCCGCGTCGCGGCGACGGAGTGACGAAGGGAACAGGCCCCCGCAACGCGCTACATCCCTGACCCCATCTGCCGCAACCGCCCAAAGAGACGGACCGGCCGAACCACTACGACATATTCACGTCCACTTGTGCAAAAGCCCCAGCTCACACCGTACCGACACCGTGCAACCCGCCCGCGTCAAAGAGTCAGACATCCGGCTCGCCAGCGCAGTTCCCAGCCCCCCCACATCCCCTAGCCACCTCCACGCCCCCCCCCGGCTACGTATTCTCTCCGAACCCCTGCCGGGGTATTCATTGTGAAAGATTGCGGTGACTGGCGAGCCGTTGGCTCCTACGACTGGGGCCCCAAGTGATTTGGCTTGATCCCGCAGGCTCAACGGTGCATTATCCTGCATACAACGTCCGGCGGGGTCGTCGGGAAACGCCGTCGCACATTCACATACTCGCATATCGCGAAGGGACGGGCTGAGTGATGTTGCGTTCAAAGATTGTTCGTTCACGTCGGTTGCTGTCAGCTGCGTCAAAGAGCTGCCGCGACTATCGATCCGCGCTGATCGAGGTGCTGGAAGATCGCGTGCTTCTGTCCAACGCTCCATTCGTGGTCAACACGTTTTCCGATCCGACGACGTGGGAGCCGAACGTGCTCAGTCTGCGCCATGCGATCGGGAATGCCGGCATTACGCCTGGTGACGACACGATCATCGTGCCCGCCGGCGTGTACACGCTCACACAAGGCGATCTCTATATCGCCGACACGACAGGTAAGCTGACCATCGAAAGCACCGGTGGGACCGCCACCGTCATCGCATCAAGCGGCAAGGAGGATTTCTTTTTCGATCCCGGTGCGCCGGTTGCAATTACCGGATTCAACCTGGTCGGTGATCCCAATGCCGCCGGTCTGGTCGGCGCTGTCGGTATGCGGGCAAACGGCGGGACCACCACCCTCAGCCTCACCAATTGCACGGTGGATGACCCAGGCATTCTGGCAAGCAGCAATGACGGCACCATCGCGCTGAACCTGGACGGCTGCACGTTGGCGAACACGAACTGGAGCAACGCCGCCATCTCCACATCCGGGTGGGGAGCAACCGAGACTTTCAACATCACAAACTGTGTCTTTCAGGATCACCTGGGCACTGGAATCTCCAGCAATGCCAATGGCGGCAGCACCGTTACGATGAATATCAGCGACAGCACATTCCAGAACACAAGCGACGCGGTTCATGGAGGCTACGGAATCAGCAATGGTGCAACTTCCAGCACGGTAGCTTTTGACCTGAGCAATTGCACATTCAACGAAGGCGCATCCGTGAAGGGTTCCCAGGGTGGTCGGGCCATAAACAGCGCCGTCTACGGTTCGACGCTGGCGCTCGACCTTTCCGGGTGCACAATGAATGGACCGGGGACAAGCTCGACATCGACCGGAGGCGGAATTTTCAGCGATGCGGAGGACGCGAGTCAGCGCCACAATCGATCTCATCGACAGCACGATTAGCGGCAGCTCGGCCAAGAACGCCAACGGCGGCGGTATCTACAACGCTGGCGGCAAGCTAACGGTGACCGGCAGCACGATCAGCGGAAACTCGGCGAGGGGCAACAGCGGTGGCGGCATCTACAACCACATTGGCATGCTGACGGTGACCGGCAGCACGATCGGCGGAAACCCTGGGGGCGGCATCTATACAGACGCCACGCTGACAGTGACCGATAGCACGATCAAGGACAACTCAGGCGGACTTGCCGGGGGCGGCATCTACATTTCTGAGAATTCCGGCAACATTGCGATGATTAACAGCACGCTCAGCGGCAACTCGGCAGGAGATTCGGGCGGCGCCATTTATGCCGGCAGCGGCACCACCCTGAGCGTCGACGGTAGCACGCTCAGCCGCAACTGGACTCGTGGCACGAATGGTCGGGTTAGCGGCGGCGGCGGCATTTTCATTCAGGGCACCCTGAGCGTCATCGACAGCACGATCAGTGGCAACGCCGCTGACTTCAGCAACGGGGGCGGCATCTACAACCTCGGTACGGTGAGAGTCGCCGACAGCACAATCAGTGGCAATGCGGCCGGTGGCGGCAGTGGAGGCGGCATCTGCAATCTGGGCACGCTGAGCATTGCCAAGAGCACGATCAGCGGCAACGGAGCCAGCAATGCCTTTAGCGGTGGCGGCGGTGGTATCTTCAATGAGGGCACGCTCAGTGTCACCGACTGCACGATCAGCGACAACCGGACCATCATTGACGGCGGCGGTGGCATCTTCAACGGGGGCATGCTGAGCGTGGCGGGCAGCACGATCAGCGGCAACTCGGCCTTCAATGATGGCGGGGCCATCTACAACACTGATCGAGGCACCCTGAGCGTGACAGGTAGCACGATCAGCGGTAATCGGGCTGGCAATGGCATTGGCGGCGCCGGCGGTGCGATCGCTAACAATGGCAAGCTGAGCATCACTGGTAGCACGATCAGCGGTAACCAGGCTTCCGGCGGTGGCGGTGCGATCGTCAACGACGGCACGTTGAGTATGACTGGCAGCACAATCAGCGGCAACTCCGCGGACGCCGGCGGCGGTATCTACAACTCCGGTACGCTTTCCTTCGTGAATGGCGCGATCAGTGGCAACGCAGTGTCGTATGACGGCGGCGGGATCTACAACAGTTCCGGCATGTTGAACATGACGAACAGCACCCTCGTCGCCAACCGGGCTGACCGTATTGGCGCCGGAAGCGATGTCAGCGGCGCAAGCCCGAACGCAGTGCCCCTCTGGGACGACGGTGGCGGCCGCCCGAGCGGGGTCGGGGGCGGGCTCGCCGGCGACGCTGACAACGTCACGGTGAACAACACTATCATCGCCGGAAATTTCCGCGGCACCGGCCTTACGGCCGACGACATCTCGTGGAATTCCGGGACGATCACGGCGGCCAGTCACAACCTGGTTGGCGATGCCGCCAGCAGCGGCGGGATTGCCAACGGCGTCAACGGAAACATCGTCGGCGTGAGCGATCTGACAACTATCTTTGTGGATGTGAACAACGACGGGAAGATCAATGCCAGTGATCTGGCCGACAACGGCGGGCCGACTGAGACGTATGCCCCGGCACCCGGCAGCCCGGCGATCAATGCGGGGGACAACAGTTTGGTTCCGGCGGGGATTACCACCGATCAGCGCGGGGCGGGGTATGACCGATTTGTGGGGACGGTGGACATCGGGGCGGTGGAGGAGCAGAACCATTCGCCAACGGTGAGCAATCTGACCGTCAAGACGGATGAGAATCTGGCGATCGTGCTTTCGTCAGATGTGTTTGAGGGCGGGTATGCCGATGCGGAAAGCGACCCGATGGCGGCGGTGCGGATCGACAGCCTGCCGGCGGATGGGGTGCTGCTTTTGGATGGGCAGGCCGTGAGTGCGGGGGAGGTGGTTTCGCGGGCGGATCTGGCGGGGTTGGCTTATCAGCCGGGGCAGAATTACAGCGGGAATGATTCGTTTTCGTTCAGCGCATCCGATGGGATCTCGTTCGCGGAGACGGATGCAACGTTGACGGTGGATGTGCTGACGCCGCGGCAGGCGCTGAATGATCTGATCGATCACGTGGCGCAGCCTGGATTTGCCGCGGTGGGCGGAGGGGAGCCTCTTGGTCGATCTGCGGGTGGCGGATTTGTTGCTGTCTCTGCGGCACCACAATGACAGGCCGGTGCTGGCGCTGCTGGACGTGTTTGAGCGCGAGGTGAAGCTTTGGGGGAGGAGGGGATTGATCGATCCAAGCACCCAGGCGACGCTGGTGAGCGAAGCGCAGCTGCTTGGGCAGTCGCTCCTGTCGGGGGCGGTGTGAAGGGAACTGGAGCGTTGCAGGAAGGCCGCCCTGAGGTTCATGGGAATTGGACCAGTTCCGTTATTCTGTCCCGTGGAAAGACCGAATTGATGCGTGACCAGTTTGCCCCTCCCCGTTTGCCTCTTACTGCGGGGTGCAGGGAGCCTGGGTGCTGAATATGGCAGGATTGCGCGGTGATGCTGTTGGTGACGGGTGGGTGCCGGAGGGATTTTCGTGTGTTCATTGGCTGGCCGAGGGAATTGGCGCTTGACCGGGCGATCCGGGGGTTGCTAGATTGACGATGTTCAACCCGAGCGTATGCTCGGGATGATGGACTAAAAGGTTGGGACTGTGCCGAAGGATGTTCCAGTTTCTTCGGTGCGCGTTATTCCGGGTTAAGAAGGACCTGCCCGGAGAAAAGGGGTTTTATGCTGCGTCAATTCCTCCGCCGGTCGAGCGGCGATCGTGGTCAGACGCTTGGAGTCTGGTTTTTTGGGATCATCGCGGCGCCGTGTGCTCGCCGGCGTCGTGGCCGCCTGCTGGTCGAGGCGATGGAGGCGCGGGTGCTCTTGAGCACTTACGTGGTGACCACGACAGCCGACAGCGGCGCCGGGAGCCTGCGCGGCGATCGGTGCGGCCAACGCCAATCCCGGGGCGGATGCGATCAGCTTCGACGCCTCGCTGGCTGGTGGGACGATCAAGCTGAATGGCAGCGAGCTGCCAGTGATCACCGATGACCTGACGATCACCGGTTTAGGTGCGGATCAGCTCGCAATTGATGCCCACAACCAGTCACGGATCTTCGAGGTCGCCAGCGGAAATGTGGAGCTTAGCGGTCTGACGCTGACCGGCGGGAGCATATTCAGCAACCCAGGCGGCGGCGCCATCCTTAACTACGGCACGTTAAGCGTCACCGACAGCACGATCAGCGACAACTCGGGCTCTGGCGACGGCGGCGGCATATTTAACACGGGAGCGTTGAGCGTCGCCGACAGCACAATTAGCAGGAACTACGGCGGTAATGGCGGCGGCGTGGAAAATGGCGGCACGCTGAACGTCATCGACAGCACGATCAGCGACAATTCGGTTGGCGACGACGGCCACGGCGGCGGCATCTATAACACAACACTCGGCATGCTGAGCATCAAGCACAGCACAATCAGCGGTAACTCAGTTGGCTACAACAGCGACGGCGGCGGCATATATAACCGCGGCACGATGAGTGCCGCCGATAGCACGATCAGCGACAATATCACTACCAGCGGTTCTGGCGGCGGGATCTACAACAACAACCTCGGCACGCTGAGCGTTAGTGACAGCACGATCAACGGCAACTACGCCCGTTACGGGAGCGGCGGCGGCGTCGACAACACCGGGACGCTGAGCGTCACCGGCAGCACAATCAGCGGAAACCGGACCGATTTCGATGGCGGCGGCATCATTAACACGGGCCCACTGAGGATCACCACCAGCACGATCAGCGGCAACTACGCTGATGACATCGGCGGCGGCATCTACAACACGAATCCGCTCACGGTCACCAACAGCACGATTAGCGGTAACTCAGTTGGCAAGCGCGGCAGCGGCGGCGGGATCGTTAACTTTGGCAGGCTGACGATTACCGATAGCACGATCAGCGACAACTCGGTTGTCTTCATCTTCGGCAACGGCGGTGGCATAATTAACACGGGCACGTTGAGCGTCACCGGCAGCACGATCAGCGGCAACTCAACTGGCCTCCTCGGCGGCGGTGTCGTTAACACGGGCACGGTGACGATTACCAATAGCACGATCAGCGGGAACTCTGCCCGCTACAGCGGTGGAGCTGTCTACAACGACAACGCCAGTACACTGAGCGTGACGAACAGCACGATAGTGGGCAACCGCGCCGACAGCGACGGCGGTGGCGGCCCAAGCGAGATTGGTGGTGGGCTGGCTGGCGACGCCGCGAACGTGACGCTGAACAACACCATCGTCGCTGGCAACCTCCGCGGTTCCGGCGTCACACCCGACGATATCTCGTGGTCTTACGGCACAATCACGGCGGCCAGCCACAACCTTATCGGTGACGCCGCCAGCAGCGGCGGGATCGCCAACGGCGTGGACGGCAACATCGTCGGCGTGAGCGATCTGACAACTATCTTTGTAGATGTGAACAACGACGGGAAGATCAATGCCAGTGATCTGGCCGACAACGGCGGGCCGACTGAGACGTATGCCCCGGCACCCGGCAGCCCGGCGATCAATGCGGGGGACAACAGTTTGGTTCCGGCGGGGATTACCACCGATCAGCGCGGGGCGGGGTATGACCGATTTGTGGGGACGGTGGACATCGGGGCGGTGGAGGAGCAGAACCATTCGCCAACGGTGAGCAATCTGACCGTCAAGACGGATGAGAATCTGGCGATCGTGCTTTCGTCAGATGTGTTTGAGGGCGGGTATGCCGATGCGGAAAGCGACCCGATGGCGGCGGTGCGGATCGACAGCCTGCCGGCGGATGGGGTGCTGCTTTTGGATGGGCAGGCCGTGAGTGCGGGGGAGGTGGTTTCGCGGGCGGATCTGGCGGGGTTGGCTTATCAGCCGGGGCAGAATTACAGCGGGAATGATTCGTTTTCGTTCAGCGCATCCGATGGGATCTCGTTCGCGGAGACGGATGCAACGTTGACGGTGGATGTGCTGACGCCGCGGCAGGCGCTGAATGATCTGATCGATCACGTGCGCAGCCTGGATTTGCCGCGGTGGGCGGAGGGGAGCCTCTTGGTCGATCTGCGGGTGGCGGATTTGTTGCTGTCTCTGCGGCACCACAATGACAGGCCGGTGCTGGCGCTGCTGGACGTGTTTGAGCGCGAGGTGAAGCTTTGGGGGAGGAGGGGATTGATCGATCCAAGCACCCAGGCGACGCTGGTGAGCGAAGCGCAGCTGCTTGGGCAGTCTCTCCTGTCGGGGGCGGTGTGAGGGAGATTGACAGCGGCGGATGGGGGCTGGGCGGCCGCGGGAGTTGAAGAGTTCCTCGCGGGTCGAGTTCACGCTGCAGAGATACCGACGAAGGAGGCACTGCCAGCGAACGGCATCAGGGGCTTCTGTCTGCGTGTCAACGCGATGGAGGTTTCGCGGTGAAGCCGGGGAGGCTCAAGAGCGCGATGCAATCGCCGCGGAGATCGGCTTGAGTACCTTGGGCAGGATGTGCGCGTGGCACAGGGCATCGGCACGCTCGGCCATCTGCCCCAGCAGCTTCTCCATTGGGTCGTGTGGACGGTCGCCCCAATAGCGCCGGAGGATCAGATAGACGCTGATCACGTCATCGGAATAGTCGCCGGTGGCGCACCTGGTAACTGTTGGTCCGCGTGACGATGTCGATCCGCGCCTGCAGGCGGCAGTCGTCGCTCAGCGCCACCGTCACGGTCGGCTGGAAATCCACCGCGCGGCGCCCTCCTCTTCGGCCAGGCAGGTCAGGGGCGATTCGGCAAACAAGCTCTCGGCGATCACCTCATCATGATTCCCGCCGAACGCCAGGTCAAAGCCGAAGAGAATATCCAGGTAATCGATCTCCACGGGCGAAACCCCGAGCTGAAACGGCGACTGCTCCAGCAGCAGGTTGTGCAGCTTCAGCGCCTCTTCAACCGTGCCGGGGTTCACATGGCCGGAACTCAGGCGCCTTGGCCTCGATCGACGCCCAGCGGTAGCTGTCGCCGGTGCGGTCCTCTTCGAGATTCAGTTCGCCGCTTTCGTTCTTGCGGAAACGCGTCATGCGCGGGAAGGACTTCTGAATCCGCTCAAAAAAATGCAGGATGGTGTCGCGGTTGTGCGGCAGGTTCAGTTGCGAACCGAGCCGCATGTTGATGTAAAAGTCTTCGCAAAACGCCGCGAATGGATGTGACATAGCTACGCTTCTCCCATGGCCCCGGTGGCCGGTCCATCTAGGTGGATTATCGGTCCGACCGCCCGCACGAGTGTAGTCGAATGCTCTTACAACGAAAGAGGCCCGCATAGTGTTCGTTGACGTTAAAAAATCGCAGCTTAAAACTTCCGCCATGGCAAAGGCCGTTTACGCACTCGTGGGCGACGACTCGTTCCTGCAGTTGGAGCAGTTGAGCCGGATCCTGGCGGATCTGCCGCCCGATGCGCAGCGCAGCGACTATGACGGAGAGCAGGCTGAGCTTTCCGACGTGCTCGATGACCTGCGTTCCTTCGCGATGTTCGGCGGCGGCAAACTGGTCGTCGTCCGCTCGGCCGACGACTTTGTCTCCAAATACCGCGAGCAACTGGAGCATTATCTTGCTTGCCCGTCGGAGTCGGCGACGCTGGTCCTTCGCATGAGTTCGCTCCCCAAGACGCAGCGCGTGTACAAGCTCATCGCCAAGGTGGGCGAGGTGGTGGCGTGCGATCCGCCGCGCGATCAGGCCAAATGGGCAATCGAACGGGCGAAGCATCATGGTGCAGTTCTAGCGCCCGATGCAGCGCGGTTGCTGGTCGAACTGATCGGCGACAGCATGGGCAAGCTCGACACCGAGCTGGCCAAGCTTGCCCTGGCGTCGTCCAACAGGAAAATCGACGTCGATCTTGTGGACCAGAACGTGACCTCGCAGCGCGATCGCGAGATGAAGGAGCTTACCGCAGCGCTTGCGGCCGGTCAGAAGACCGAGCGCTCCGCCGCTGGCGTGACCTGCTCCGATCCGACCCGTCCTCGGAATTCCGCGCCGTGACCTGGCTGGGGATGTGGCTCGAAGACGTGCGAACCTATCTCCGCAATCCCGCCAGCGCTGCGAAGCTGAGCTGGAAATACCGCGACAGGCTCGATCAGTTCAAGAAGACCGCCAGCTCCATCGGCCGCGACGGTCTGGGCCGCCTGGTCGATGCCCTGGCGGAGGTGGACTATCACTCGAAAACCGGCGTCGGGGATTTCGCCCAAAATGTGGAGCGGTTCATCCTCACTTTGGAGCTATGATCTTCGAATGAAGCAGACACGAGCCAAGCTCTCCGGCAAGTCCAGAGGCCGGATCGTCAAGGTCGGCCTGACGCAGATGGCCTGCGGGCCGGACTTCAAGACGAATCTCGCCAACCAGGCAAAGTTGATCGAGCAGGCCGCCAAAGAAGGCGCGCAGATCATCTGCACGCAGGAGCTCTTCGGCTCGCAGTATTTCTGTCAGGCCGAGGATCATCGCTTTTTTAAGCTGGCCGAGACGATTCCCGGCCCCAGCACGGATGCGTTTGGGAAGATCGCGCGGAAGCACCGGGCGGTGATCGTGGCGTCGCTCTTCGAGAAGCGCGCTGACGGGCTTTACCACAACACGGCTGCGGTCATCGATGCGGATGGGTCGATCAAGGGCATCTATCGCAAGATGCACATTCCGGATGACCCGCTTTATTACGAGAAGTTCTACTTCACGCCGGGTGATACGGGATTCCGCACCTGGAAGACGGCCCACGCGAAGATCGGCGTGCTGATCTGCTGGGACCAGTGGTTTCCCGAAGGGGCACGACTGACTGCGCTCCAGGGCGCGCAGATCCTGTTCTACCCGACTGCGATCGGCTGGCATCCTTCCGAGAAGAAAGAATACGGCGAGGCGCAGCACGACTCCTGGGAGCTGATGCAGCGCTCGCACGCCGTCGCCAACGGCTGCTATGTCTGCGCGCCCAACCGCATCGGCATCGAGAAGATCCCTGGGCCAGACGGCAAGCCCGTGAGCAAGGACGGCATCCAGTTCTGGGGCCAGTCGTTCGTCGCCGCACCCGATGGCCGGGTCCTCCAGCGCGCTTCAGTGCAAAAGGAAGAAGTTCTGGTAGTGCCATGCGATCTGGAGAAGGTCGAATTCAGCCGGACACACTGGCCATTCCTGCGCGATCGGCGGATCGACGCGTATGGGGATCTGACCAGGCGATTCGTGGATTCTGCGAAGTGAGTTGGCTCAGGAAATGGCGGACTTCACCGCAGCCCGGGCCAGATCGCGCCATTGCGGCGCGACGTGGATTCTACGGAACATCAGTTCCCGGTTGAGCGCGCCGCTGAGCGGCGAAATCTGACCGAGCGGCACCGCCTTTCCCTGCGGGTCGCACACGAGGATTTCCTGAGCCGTATCGGGGTTTCCCGGCTCATAAATCTCATAAGGCGTGTCGGCGATCTGGTCGTAGAAGATCTCGTAAGCCACGTCGGCGCCGGCCTCGCTAAGGGCTCGCTCGATTGCGGTTAATGCGGCGCGGGCGACCAGGGGATCGTCGTAGCTTGACAGGTCGATCGTCTTGTAGACCCGACGATAGAGCAATCCGCGGCATAGCTGTGCCAGGATTGGGTCTGTGGACTTCGCCCAGATCTTGAAGCAGTGCATGATCGAGAACGTCATCCAGCGAGACGAACTGGTCGACTGAAAGCTGCTGGCCGAGCAGGGCCTTGTGAGCCGCGTCTTCACTGTCGGGCCATTCCAGGCGCCGCTGCACCGCCAGGCGGCGAGCGCGTTGCAGCGACAGCTTTACCATGCCTTCGGCACTGCGCACGACCTTATGGAAGTAGACGTTGCGGTACATGTTGAAGCGCGCCTGGAGGTATGCCTCAACTGCACTGACCCCCTTCCAGCTTACCGCCAGCCGGTCGGACGATGGATCGATGGTCAGCGCGTGGACGAGCCACTCGAGATCGAAGGAGCCGTAGCGGCTGCCGGTCATCAGGTTGTCGCGCAGCAGGTAGTCGAACCGATCGGCATCAAGCTGGCTGGCCAGGATGTCGCAGTAGAAGGTGCGGCGGGGATCGCACTGCAGAAACTGCACGATGCGCTTCGGGAGCGTCGGCTCGTGCTGGGCGAGAGCGCGGTAGACATCACTCTCCGGGTCGAGGATCAGCCGCTGGGTCAAGTCCTCATGATGCACGCCGGTAACGCGCTCAAAGACATGGGAACATGGCCCATGACCGAGGTCGTGAAGCAGTGCGCCGACAATGCAGATCGTGCTCGCCTGTTCGTCCAGCGCGACCGACTGGCCGAGCTGAGCCAGCATCTTCCTCGCGGTTTCCATCACACCCAGGCTGTGCGCATAACGTGAATGGTCCGCGCCGGGATATGCCAGGGAGGCCATCCCCAGCTGGCGAATTCTGCGAAGCCGCTGGAATTCCGGGGTGTTGACCAGGGCAAACAGCAGGCCGTCCAGCGGACGATCCGTCCGGAAGGCAATCACATCATGGACGGGGTCGCGGATGATTTTCTCGGACATGGCGATTGGCAGCCGGTTAACTGGATTCGAAGCCGCTGGTCGGCGGGATGCTAAGGGAATCACCGGCTTTGAACCAGCATGCCCGATCAAATTCGATTTGACGTTTGCCGAAAATCTCTTAAGATTCGTGCACTTATGAAGAACTTGATCGCGATTGGCCGGATCATTATCAGCCCATGGAAACTTGGGTAGGGTCGATCGCGCCAGATGAATTCCCGAACGCCCTGCCCGACGCCGGCAGGGTTTTTTGTTTGGCCAAAGCACCATCGAAGGAATTGCCATGACACGCCGCATCGAAATCTACGACACCACGCTCCGCGACGGCACGCAGGGCGAAGGGTTCAACCTTTCGCTCGAGGACAAGCTGCAGATCGCGCTGAAACTCGACGAACTGGGCGTGGATTACATCGAGGGCGGTTTTCCGCTGTCCAATCCCAAGGACGAGGCGTTCTTTCGCGAGGTGCGGGGGCTGAATCTCAAGCACGCCCAGGTCAGCGCCTTCGGCATGACCCGCCGGCGGGGTGTGAAAGCCGAGGATGATCCCGGCATGAAAGCTTTGCTCGATGCCGAGACTCCTGTCATCACCTTCGTCGGCAAGACGAGCGAGTACCAGGTCAAGAACGTGATGTCAGTCACGTTGGAGGAAAACATCCGGATGATCGGCGACTCGGTGCGAATGATGCGCGAGGCCGGCCGGAAGGTCGTGTATGACGCCGAGCATTTCTTTGACGGCTTCAAGCTCAATCCCGAGTACGCCGTTCGAACGCTGCTGGCGGCGCAGGAAGCCGGTGCTGCCGTGCTCTGTCTGTGCGACACCAACGGCGGTTCGATGCCGGAGTTCATTGCCGAAGTTGTGAAGCAGGTGAAATCGCAGACCAGCGCGGCGATCGGTATTCACACGCACAACGACGCATCCGTCGCCGTCGCCAATGCGCTGGCGGCTATCTGCGCCGGCGCCGATCACGCCCAGGGAACGATCAACGGCGTCGGTGAGCGGTGCGGCAACATGGACCTTATCCCGCTCGTCGCCAATCTCCAGCTCAAATACAAGCTGGACTGCCTCCGCCCGGGAACGATCAAGCATCTGACGGAAACGTCACGATTCGTTTATGAAACAGCCAACATGAACCTCACGCCGGGACAGGCGTATGTCGGCACATCCGCCTTTGCGCATAAGGGCGGGATGCACGTTCATGCCGTGCAAAAGGACGCCAGCACATACGAGCACGTCTCGCCGGAGACCGTGGGCAACACGCGCAAGATCCTCGTATCGGAGCTGTCCGGCGTCTCCAACATCGCCACCAAGGCCGGTCGAAAGTTCGACATCGAGCACGACAAGGCGACGTTGCGCCGCGTTCTGGAAAAGGTGCAGGACCTGGAGAACCAGGGCTTTCAGTTCGAAGCGGCTGAGGCGAGCTTCGAGTTGCTCCTCCGCAAGCAGATTCGGCGCTATCGAAAGTTCTTCGAGTTGGAACACTACCGCATCGTCGTCCTCAAGCAGGACCGGGGAACGCCCGTTTCGGAGGCTTCGGTCAAGCTGCGGGTTGAAAACGAGGTGGAGCATCGGGTCGCTGAGGGCGATGGTCCGGTGAACGCACTCGACGGCGCTCTCCGCAAGGCCCTCAAGGACCACTACCCCGAGATCCAGCGCGTCCATCTGACAGACTACAAGGTGCGCGTGATCAACTCGCGCGAGGAGACGGCCGCAAAGGTCCGCGTGGTCATCGAGTGCAAGCGTGACCGCGGCGACGGCTCGCGAGAGATCTTCGGCACCATTGGCGTTTCAGAGAACATCATCGACGCATCATGGATGGCGCTCGTCGATGCGTATGAGTATCACCTCATCCAGTCCCACGAAGGAACGCCGATAAAGAAGTGACGGCCAGGGCACTCGCTACCACGGATCGGGCAGTCCGGATCCTGCCTGGACCGGCTGGTTCACGAATGGTTTAAACACGAAATCCCTCGATACGTCGTCGATCTCGCGGACGTCTTCTTCGCTCAGTTTCCGGTCGGCGATCTCGTAGATCATGCGGAAATGCTCCGGTTTTGAGCCGCCGAGGATTGGCGTGGTCACGTAGTTCTTCGACAAGAGCCAGAGGATCGCCAGCTGGCTCATCTGAAGCTCGCTTCGACGGGCGATCTCGCGCAGCTTGTCCAGAAGGTCCCACACCTTCGGCCTGGCAAGCAGGCGCTGCAGCTTCTTGTCTCTATGGGCGCGGCTACCCTCGGGGACGTCGTCGCCTCGACGATATTTGCCGGTGAGCACGCCCCCGCGCAACGGCCCGTAGTTCATCATCGCGAGATTGAACCGTTGCGCCATCGGCACCGTTTCCACCTCTGCCGGCCGGTCCACGATGCTGTAACTGCACTGGATCGAGACGATCGGCTCCCACGCGCGGCACTGGGCCTGCGCGATCATATAGGCCATCTGCCAGGCGTAATGATTGCTGACGCCGACATAGCGGGTCTTTCCCTCCTTGACGATCTGGTGCAGCGTTTCGAGCGTCTCGTCGATCGGCGTCTCGATGTCCGGATGGTGAAGCTGATAGAGATCGACGTGATCGGTCTTGAGAAGCTTCAGGCTGCGCTCGATCGAGTAGAGGATATTCGCTCGGCTGTTGCGGCCGCAGTGTCCGTCGTTGGCGCACTTGGTATAAATCTTGGTTGCCAGATAGACCTTATCACGGCGGCCATCGAGGATTCTTCCGAGGAACTCTTCGCTGTCGTTGTAGCTCTCGGCGGTGTCGATGAAGTTGACGCCATGCTCGATCGCCTCGTCCACAACCTGCCGCGAGCCGTCCATGTCGAACTTTTTGCCGAACATCATCGCGCCCAGGCAAAAGCGCGAAACCTGCATATTGGCATTGCCGAACTGAACGTATTGCATGAGCCTCCAGCGGCGATGCTATGGGCAGGCAATCTTCACAATGCTGCCTTCCCGACACGCCTGAAGCACGGCCTCACCGACCGCGACGGCTTTGATCGCCTCGGTCCCGGGAATCTTGCAGGTTGCGCCGTCGTTTACGCAATCGAGAAAATGCCTTGCCTGATCCACATACATGTCGTTGGGCGTAAACCTAATGAGTCGCTTGTTTCCCTGTCGATCGATGAGCGTGTGGCCGCGCTTTCCCTGCGGAACTTCGAGCCCCTCGCTGCCGAAGACGAACGTGTTGCGCAGTTCCCATCGCATCGTGCAGCCAGGCGGCGGGCATTGACCAGCTCCAACTCAACAGCAGTTCGCTGCCGTTGCGGTAGCGGATGATCGCGTTGCCGGTGTCGATCGCAGTGCAATCCGGATCAAGCTTGACGGCGCTGCCGACAACCGATTCGGCCGGCCCGAAGATCCAGTTGGCAAAGTCGTAGTTATGAACGGCGCCGTCGAACAGGGGTCCCCTGCCGCACTGCTCATCCATGAACCATTTGCCACCGATCACGCCGCCGCGAACCAGCCGCCAGAGGATTTTCGATCCGAGTTCCCCCCCAATATACGTCCGCGCAAACGCGCCCCAGTCGGCATCGAACCGCCGGCATTGAGCGACCATCAGCAGGCGCTTGGCCCTGGCGGCAGCTTCGTTCATCTCCTGGCATTCGGCGACGTTCATCGCCATCGGCTTTTCCACCAGCACCGGGCGTCCCGTGCGCAGGGCATCAAGAACGATCCCCTTGTGCAGATGAGTCGGAACGACGATGACCACGGCATCCACCCGGCGATCCGACAGCAGATCCTGATGCCGCTCATAAACCGATGCATCGCCTGCAAGCTCGCCGAACGCACGGCGTGCATCGGGAGACGGATCGGCTCCGGCAACGATCTGGCAATCTCCATGCGGGAGAAATGCCTTGACCTGCGCCAATCCCATGCCGCCCAGACCGACAACTCCCAAACCGATCATGGGCGGCAACGTAGCGACAGCCCCTCCCCGATGCAACGACCGACCTCGGCCGACTCAGCAGAAGCCCCGATTTGCCGGCACAATCGGCACAACCGTTGAATCCAAACGATTATCCGCTCGCCTTGTCAGCACCACCGGCGAGGGTACAATTCAGTCACGTTCCTCTCCTGTACGCGACCCGGTCAAAACCCGTCGGAGGGCCATCATGAAGCCGCCTGTTCCATTTGCCGCTCTGGTTGTCTCGGCACTGTTTCTGGTTTTGTTCCTGAGTGTCCCTGCACAGGCGGTTCACTTCAGCTATGACAGCAACAACGTCATCATCATTGACAACACGCGAAAGATCTTTCCGCTCGGGATCACGATTCCGCCGCCCCCCACAGCCGTAACGCCGACCGGCAAAAGTGCATATAAGGAATTCGCCGATGCCGGCATGCTGTTCATGCGGACCGGCATGTCTTCCAGTTGGAATGCCGCAGGCATCGCCCTGGAGAAGCAATACGAGGATGGAGCCGCGAAGTACGGCATGTTTTGCCAGCCGTGGCTGCGCGATCTGGCGACGCAGAACAATGCGGCCAATGACGCGGCGCTGACCACCGTCGTCAACGCGCTCAAAGGCAACCCCGGGTTAGGCTGGTGGAAAGGCGCCGATGAGCCGTGGTGGGGAAACTCCAACGGCGGCAGCGGCTACGATGTGGCAACGCAGCTGCATATTTATCAACTGATCAAATCGCTCGACTCGGATCACCTGGTGTGGATCGTGCAGGCCCCGCGCGGAACCGCCACCGATCTGGCACCGTACACGCCGACGTTCGACATCGGGGGTGTGGATATCTATCCCGTCAGCTATCCGCCGGGGAGGCATCTCACCAGCACCTATCCGAATCATGAAATCAGTTGCGTCGGGGACTGGACCGATACCATCGTGCAGGCCACCAGTAACACCAAGCCGATCATGATGACGCTTCAGATCGCCTTCAGCGGAACGGCGCAGCCCGGCCGGCCGCTGGTCTTCCCGACGTTCCACCAGGAACGTTTCATGGCCTACCAGGCGATCATTCACGGCGCCCGGGCGCTGCAGTTCTTCGGCGGAACGCTTGCCTCCACACTCAACACGCAGGATGCCGCCGTCGGCTGGAACTGGACCTTCTGGAACAACGTGCTCAAGCGACTGTTCCTGGAGATCGGCGATAAGAGCGCCCTGCAACCGGCGCTGGTCGCTCCGAATTACGCCGGGATCACCGGCGACAACGGCGTCGAGTTCGTCACCCGCCAGGTTGGAAGCAACGACATCTATATCATCGCCTGCGTGCGCGAAGGGCCGACCGACCAGTCCACGCTCGTGACGTTCAGCGGGATTCCCGCTGGATACAACTCCGCCAGCGTGATGTATGAAGAGCCCGCGTCCGCGGCCGTCCAGAACGGTTCGTTCCAGTATTATTTCTGCCCGTTCGACGTGCATGTGTTCCATCTCCACAACGGCGCCGCGGCAGCACAAACGGTCACAGCCACCTCCAACCCGACACAGGGCAATTCAACTGCCCCGGAGACAAACGATCACGGGCGCGGCTTGTCCGGCTGGCGCGGACACTCTCACCGGCAATCGCATCGATGACTGAGCCATTTGAGCAATCATTGAAAGATTCATCGAAGAAGTGAGCGTGAGATGATGCGTCGTCGTGCAAGGAAAAGCCTGATTGAAAGCCTGGAACGGCGGCTCCTGCTGTCCAACGTTGCGCCCGTGGCCGTCAATGATTCCTATACCGTCATGGAGGACCAGCCGCTGGCGATCGGCGCCGGCCTGACCTCCCTCTACTTTACCGGCGACAGCAAGATCTATACGGGCACGCACACCTGGACGGCCTCAGACGGCAGCTTTACCGGCGACGGGAGTTCCGATTACGCCCACATCCACTTCCAGGGAACCGGCGCCACCTCCGATTACTGGGATCTGTGGTTCGCCCCGCCGGACGGGCAAACCCTCACCACCGGCACCTACACCAACGCTGCCCGCTTCCTCTTCCAGCCCGCCGGTCAGCCCGGCCTCGACGTCAATGGCGACGGCCAGAGCTCCAACACCCTGACCGGCCAGTTCACCATCACGCAATACGCCTACGATGAGAGCGGAAACATCACCAACTTTGCCGGAACGTTTGAGCAGCAGTCCGACGGCGAAGCCGGGCAGCTCAGCGGAACTGCTTATTTCCATTACGTCCCTGATGGATCGCTTTCCGGCGTACTCGCCAACGACAGCGATGCGAACAACGATCCGCTGACGGCAATCCTGGTCTCGCCCCCCACTCACGGCAGCGTCGCCCTCTTCCCCGATGGCACATTGAACTACATCCCCGACGCCGACTACTTCGGCACCGACAGCTTCACCTACAAAGCCAACGACGGACAGGCCGACAGCAACGTCGCAACCGTGACCATCAACGTCCTTTCGGTCAATGATGCACCGACCTTCACCGCCGGCGCCGACCAGACGGTTAACGAAGATTCAGGCGCGGCGTCGGTCTCCGGCTGGGCCACCCAGATCAGTGCCGGGCCGAGCAACGAGTCCAGCCAGACCCTGAGCTTTATCGTCACGAACAACACCGATCCCGCCCTGTTCTCCGTCGCTCCCGCGATCGACTCAACCGGAAAACTCACCTTCACGCCGGCCCCCAATGCCTTCGGCACCTCCGCCATCACCGTCGTCCTGAAAGACAACGGCGGCACGGCCAACGGCGGGGTGGACACGTCCGACCCGGTCACGTTCAAGATCAACGTCAACGCCGTCAACGACGCTCCGGTCGCCGTGAACGACACCTTTTCCACAGGCCTGAATCAGACGATTTCTATCGCCCAGACCTCTGTGCTGACTTCGCTCACCTTGAACAGCCAGAGCGGCGACCCCGTTGGCCAGGGCGTAAACAAGACATGGACGAGCGCCGACGGTACGTTCGTGGCGCAGCTCAACAACGACAGCGGCGTCACCCTCTATTTCCAGGGCAACGGCACCACCTCCACAGACAACTGGTTCGTCGACTTCACCGCACCCGGGCCGAACCTGATCCAGGTCGGCACCTATGCCAATGCGACGCTCTATCCCTATCAGTCCGACAGCCAGGTCGGCATGGCGATCTGGGGCAATGGCGTCAGCCCGACATCCATCACCGGGCAGTTCACCGTGCGTCAAATCATGTATGACGCCAGCAACAACATCACCCGCTTTGCCGCCGACTTCCAGCAATATGCCAACGGCTCGACCGCCGGCCTGAGCGGAACGATCAACTACAACTATCTACCCAAGGCCGGCGTCCTCTCCAACGATACCGATGCGGAAGGGAACGCGCTGACCGCCAGCCTGGTCAGCGGCACCTCGCATGGCTCGCTGGTTTTCCGGAGTGACGGCTCGTTTACCTACACGCCCAACAACGGCTACGCCGGAATCGACAGCTTCACCTACCGCGCCAACGACGGCACCGCCAACAGCAACACGGCAACCGTCACCATCGGCGTCGGCATCGCGCCTCCTGCGGTGACCGCTAAAACGCCCGCACCTTCCAGCACCAGGATTGCGCTCGAACAGCGCGGTCACCGCGACATTTAACCAGCCGGTGCAGGCGAACACGATCGTTTTTGAACTGCGGGATTCGGCCAACAACCTGGTCCCCGCCAGCCTCACCTACGACAATTCCACCTATACCGCCACGCTCACGCCTTCGGCGGCCCTGACTGCCGCGACCACATACACTGCCACGGTCAGCGGCGCCACGAATCTCAATGGCCTGGCCATGAGCGCTCCGGTTTCCTGGTCGTTCACGACCCTCTTCGCCTGGATGAGCGGCACCACCGTCTACGCCCAGACCAATCCCCTGGGCACCCCCCTGTTTGTCGGCAGCACCGGAACCGTGAATATCACGGCCGGCAGCGACACCGTGAAATTCCTCGGCGTCAGCAATGTCATCGTGCAGGGAACGGGCAGCAACGATACCGTCAACGTCACCAGCCTCGCCTTTCCACTCACCATTAACGGCGGCGCCGGCCAGGATGTGCTCAACGTCAACGCCGGCACCTGCACCATTTCCGGCGACGCCGGCGCGGGGACCAGCCATCTGACGATCAACCTCGCCTCGGGAGCGACCCTGAACCTTGCCGGCGACCAGCACCTCGAATCGCTTGCCATCACCGGCGGCTCAGCCAGCCTCGCAGCCGGCGGACATGCGAACCTCTATACCCAGACGCTCTCCATCGACTCCACCGGCAAGCTCGACCTCAACGACAACGGCCTGGTCGTCAACAACGGCAGTTTCACCGCCATCCAGAACCTGGTCTTTAGCGGCTATTCCGCGTCGCCCGATGCGAGCAAGACCGGCATCGTCTCAACCACCGGCCAGAACGCCGGGAACACGATCCTGCTGCTCTTTAGCAACGCATACGCCGGTGCCGCCGACTGGCCCATCGGCTCGGGCAATACGGTCAGCCCCGGCGCGGTCATCGGACGATACAGCTACTTCGGCGACACGAACCTCGACGGCCAGATCACCGGCGACGACTACGCCGCCATCGACGCCAACCTCGGCACCACCGGCCTCGATCCGGGCGTTGCCGTCCTGTATGGCGACAGCAACTTCGACAATCAGATCACGGGCGATGACTATAGCGCCATCGACGCGAACCTCGGGCTGGGAGCGGGCAATCCCCTGGCCATGGGATCGGTTGCCCAGCCGGCATCGATCGTCCTGGCGCCCAGCCAGAACGATTCCCTGACGCTGCAGGACCCGGCAACCTCCCTGCTCGCCGAGCTTTAGCCGCCCGTCCGGCCGCGATGGCGATCGGCCGGGGGCGACACTCACTTCTTCTTTTTCGAGACGCCCACCCGCGTGCGGTCCGCCTTGATGGCATCGCTGAGCGCTGCGCAGTCTTTGGCAACGCTTTCAAGGGAGTCGGGCGAATAGGTCTTGTCGGCAAGATCGGGATGAAAGGAGATTTCCGGAAATTGTTTGATGATGTTGTGCGCTGCGGTCAGACTGGATTCCACATCCCGCAATGCCCTGGCGCAGGTGTCGCTGTGGCGCCGCCATTGGCTCTGGGAGTCGCGGGTGAACATGCCGCCGGACTCGGTCACGTAGGTGAAGTTGGCCGGCGCCTCCGCATCGGCCTTGCTGAAGGAATCCTTCGCCCTGCCCAGGGCCGACGCGTACCGCCTGGCCGCCTCATCAACCGCGTTCTTGTGGATCGTGTAGGCGCCGAGCGTGTAATGTGAAGCCTCTTCCCAGGGGCCGATCCCCAGCAACCGGTTGCACCCGGCGATGTCATTGCTGATGCCGACCGCAAGCCCGCAGGCGACCGCTTCGTCGCTGGTCATCGTCAGGATCTTACCCGCCGGCTTCAGGACGATGCCGTCGGGTTCCTTCTTGTCGGTGATTCGCGCTGAGGCTCCGTTGCCGACCTGGTACAGCGTGATATCCGTGCGCATCATGCCTTCGACCAGCAGGGGCTCATGGCCGGACTGGGCGGCGGCTGAGCGAAACTTGGCCCGATAGATCGACTGAAACTTCTCCGAGATGTTCGCCGGAACGCCCCACTGGTCGTAGGTGAACACCACGGCGCCGCCGATCGATCCATCCGGCGCCATGATGATCTTCTTGCAGCCCATCGCAAAAAGCGCTGCCGCCGATGACGCCTCGTGCACATAGGCGACGAAGTTCAGCTGTTTCTCATCGTCCAGCACCGCGAACATCTTCTGCAATTCATCCACGGAGCCGCCCGGGCTGTCGATGTCGAAGATAATCACGTCCGGCTGCTCGTTGCGTGCAATTCTGATGCACGTCTTGAGCATTTCCTCGGTCACATACAGTCCGATTTCCCCGTGAATCGGCACCATCAGGTAGCTGGGCCCCTGACGGTGCGGCGGCGGCGCCGCAGGTTCGTCCGGCGCCGCGGGTGCCTGGGCGGGAGCTGTTGCCGCAGCCGGCATCTGCTCCTCAACCACCTGATCCACATCATCCATGTTGAACTGCACGGTGACCGTCATGCCCCTCTTGTCGATCTCAAACCGGATCGCCTTGTCGGTCTTGCTGATGATGCGGCCCTGAAGGACGCGCCCATCTTTCATGATGAGCCGGTCCGCAAGTGCCGCCGGTCCGCACAGAATGCCCAGGGCGAGCATGGCAACCATCAATCGCCACAAACCGATCGATCGCATCGTTTCCTCCCACTGGAGCGAAATGCTTCAGAAAAGCCTGCCCGCTCAAGGATATCCCGGCCGGCTGCCCATCACAAGGTTTTGTGAATCCCCGACAGGCAAATACACGTCATATTGCGTCGATTCCATCGATTAGACGGCGTCTCAATTGCGCCCGCGCCTGCCAGCGTCGCCGTGCCGATACCCTAGCGGAGCCAGTGGCGCAGCGTTCCAACCCTTTGGGTTCGCCGTCCAGGCTCGCCCCCCCGGCGCGGCGCAGCCGCGAAAGCTCTTTTATCGATTATCGATGTGCGAGCCTTTTGAATTGTCAGAGGCAGAAGGATGAAGGCGGAAGGATGAAGCATGAATGGAAAGAGCGGACCGAACCGTCAAAAAAGCGGCAGGCAGGCGGCGGGATCGGTTAAGATGAAGCCGTGGGGCGCTGGATCACAAACATCGTCGCGGGCCTGTCGCTGCTTCTGTTTGCGATGGGGATGACCTTCTGGGTGCGGAGCTATCTTGCCCGCGATGTGCTCTACCACAATACCGTCTGGACAAGCCGCGTCGGGAACCAGCCTGTCGTGGACCTCCTGGAGTACGCCTTCGATTCCTCGCGCGGTGGGATCTGCCTCGAACGTTACCGCCAGGAGGCACCGGGCACGGTTGGCGCGGGCTGGTTCTACAGGCGCGAGCGGCCGCACGCGGAGAATTACCTCATGTCCAGCGATCCCGGCGATCGCCTGAATATCCGCCTGGGCGGGTTTCAGGTGGCGTACAACATCCGTCCCTGGCCGCATTCCGCCTCCTGGTCTGCGGACCAGCGCCTGGTCCTGCCCTTCTGGCTGTTCCTGCTGGCGTCCATCGGCCCGCTGTTCTGGTGGCGGCGCTGGCGGCGCCGTGCCCGGCGCAGGATTCCCGGTTGCGCCGGCGCCGACTGCCGAGCGCAGCGCCGGGGCGCGGCTGAGGAACGCGGGGTGGGGACGCGAGGGACGCGGGGGCTCGCCGGCACGTGCGCACGCTCGCTCACCGTACCACTCAGTCGTTCGCCGACAACTGATCGCTGAGAACCGGGAGATCGCGATCAGGCCAACACCGTTCGAATGTGCAAGCGCGAAGGTTTTTGAGGGCACCCCGGCTCGCTTGGCTCTCTCCGAGTCAACGATAATGGGGCAAATCAAAGATGTTCTCTCTGCTGTAAAGGATGAAGTTCGAGATTTTCGCGCCATGTTGTTCACTCCGTGTGTCGTGGTGTCATTGAAGCGCGGGGGCACAGTGGATTTTGAACTCGTCAATCCAATGACCCATGAGCCGTGCTTGACCTGGTTGCGGGTGTGCAACGCTTCATCGTACGGTTTGCCGGTCTGCCACATCTTCCAGAGGATTTTCAGCCAGCGCTGACCGAGGCAGCGCAACGCCGCGGCGTGAGTCAGGCCCTGAGCTTTTTTCTGCTGGTAATACACCTCCGCCCACACGCAGCCCTTGCGGCTCAGATCCGCCCACAAGTGCACGGTTGCACGGAGATGTTTGTTACAGGCCCGTCGGAGACACACCAGGCGTTTCTTGCCGGACTGCCTGGTCAGCGGGGCCGTGCCGGCATAACACCGCAGCGCATCCGGCGAATCGAATTGCTGGCGATCGGATCCCAGTTCTGCCAGCAGACGCGGGGCGAGTTTACCGCCCGCTCCCGGCAGGGAGCCGAAGCAATCCCGGTCCGGATGATCGTTGAACAATCGGGTAATCCGCGCGCGGTATTCGCCCAACTGATGCTCCAATGTCTTGAGCTGACGTGCCAGCGTGACCGCCAGCAAGCTTTTGGCGCTGGTGACGGCGGCGTTGGGAGAAGCAAACGCACCGGCGCGGGCGAAGATCTCCAATCGCTTCGGTGCCGTCTGCGGACGATAGAGCTTGTGCGCGTGCAGGAAGCTCTGCCAGCGCCGTTTGCCCGCCGCCATCAATGCCGCCGGCGTGGGGAAGACGATCACGAACTCCCAGGCGCTCTTGCTCGTCCAGTCCTCAAACGCCTCCAGAGCCGCGGGATAATACTCATGCAGCGCCGTGCGCAGTTGATTGACCAGCGCGGTACGCTGCTCGATCAGGGCGATCTCATCGCGGCACAGGAGGCGCAACTCCGCCGTCAGCGGGTCCTGCGGACGCAGCCGCCGCCAGGCATGCCCGTCGGTGCGCAGGGCATCGGCGAAGCTGAAGGCGTCCAGTTCATCGCTCTTGACTCCCGCCGGCGACTTGCGGTCCCGATAACGCTCAGCCGACTTGGGGTTCAGCGGATAGATCGCCAAGCCCATCTCCAGCAGACGCTCGACCGCCGGGCCACAGCAGGTCTCCACGGCCACCGCCAGGTTCGGCAGATCGCGGATCCTCTGGCGCAGCATCGCCCAACCTTCGGCATCGTCCGCGAACCCCAGGCTGAGCGCGAGCTTGCCGGCGCGATCCACAATCACGATGTGATGCGTCTGACGGGCCCAGTCGAATCCGGCGAAGTGCGTGAACTGATCGAATCCCTCGTGCGGCTGCTCCATGCGCGTTGCTCCTGCCGAAGGGGAAGCCGCCCGCTTCCACGCGCCAAGCCTGTCGCCAGTCGACCTGATACGAAGCCCTCGTGGCGGAGAGCTTCCCCTCCGCGTTGGGGTCGATGTTCTCTTGGACTTCTGGACAGGCGCCTCGACGCAGGCCGGTGATCTTTGAGCGAGCCTCGCGGGCTTGGGGTCGCAGAACCGTGACTGCATCGCGGCGTGGATCGCAGGCCGATGGTCCTTCGGCCGAACAACAATACCTTTGCCGCCTGAACGCCGATCGGAGAGTGACAGCTTATGCACATCGGCCATCGCCTGCTCCGCCGAGTTATCCACCATGCTGCTGCGCCGGCGACCGCAGGGCCGCTGCACAGCATCATGGATAACGTCGGAAACGGTATCAGGGGTCGCAAGTCGGTTCGGCCTTTTCACCAGCCAGAATGCCGTGAGAGGCCAGATCCCCGCAACCATCGGGAACCCCAAAGGGGACGCTTAGAACGATCCGCGCCGCAGCGGGGCGCGGGTCCGTCGAGGTGATTCCGGGAAGCAAGGGCGGGCCACGGCGCCATCTCTGGAGCCGGCGCGGGCAGAGCCGGGCCCTGAAAGACGATCTTTGTGCCCGAAAAGATCATCTTTGTGGCAGCAGAAACCATTTTTGTGCCCTGAAAGATCGTCTTTGTGGCAGCAAAGATCATCTTTGTGCCACAACAAATGGTTTTTGTGGCACAACAAATCGTTTTTGTGGCAGAAGAAATGGTGTTTGTGCCGTGGGGCGTAACGTTTGTGGCACAAAAGATCATCTTTGTGGGCACAAACGGGGCATTTTTGTGCCGGTAATTCTTCCGCCGGGCCGGGGATGCTGGCGCTGGTGCCGCTGGCTCATCCACCCGCCGCGGTTTTCTCGGAACGGCGTTGCCTGATCAGTCGGGAAATGGTTATCGGCGCGAGGTCGGGGACGCGCGATCAGGGGCGGTGGGTAAAAACATTTTCCGGCTCAGGCCGGGTTAATTCACCGCGCGACTTTGCCGATTCTGATGGTTGTGCGGAAAAAACGGTGTCGTGGCGATCAACGTGATCGCCTCCCCTCGGCGCGGCGGAGCGGGGCGCTCGCACAGGTCAGAAAGGATCGAGTCTTATGAGCGTCATTCCCCAGAAACTTCTGGAGCGGCTGCAGTGGTATGAGAACCACATCACGCCGTGGACCTCCAACGCAACGGATATAGGCACAAATGCCGCGGCCATGACCGATCTGGCTGCCAAGGCCGTGGCGGCGCGAGCGGCGTTCAACAACCAGCAGGCGGCGGCGGATGCGGCCAAGACCAGCACCATGACCTGGCACAACGCCATGAGCGCCCTCTCCACCGCCGGCAGCGCGATCGTGAAGAACATCCGCTCGGCCGCCGAGACCACGGGCAACACCGTGTACGAGCTGGCGCAGATCCCTTCGCCCGCGACGCCCGCGCCCGTGCCGCCGCCGGGAACACCGTATGCGTTTACCGTCGAACTGCAGCAGGATGGGACGCTCGTGCTCAAGTGGAAGTGCGACAATCCCGCGGGCGCCAGCGGCACGGTGTATCAGGTCTACCGCAAGACGCCGACCCAGCCGGATTTTGTCTTCATCGGCGCCAGCGGCAGCCGCAAATTCATCGATGCGACCATCGTCGCGGGCACCACGGGCGTGACCTACCAGATCACGGCCGTGCGCTCGACCGCCAGCGGCGTGCCGGCGCAGTTCACGGTGAACTTCGGCATTGGTGGGGGCGGCCAGATGACCGCCAGCGTGGTCGCCGGGCCAGTGCAGCCGAAGCTGGCGGCGTAGAGCTGGAAACCCGAATGACCAAATCAGAATGACGAAAGAATCCCGAATGACGAATGACCAAGAGCACAAGGCCTTTTCCCATTCGTCATTCGGGCTTCGTCATTCATTCGGATTTCGGGTTTCGTAATTCATTCGGATTTCGGGTTTGGTCATTCGGATTTACTCCCATGATTCCCATTTTCCAACCGCGCAAACCTGTCCATCACCGGGCGCGCATGTCTCCCGCGTCTTCCGCCCCGCCGGCCATCACCGTTGTGAGCGTCACCACGCACGATCAGTACCTCGCCGACTGGCAGTTCTCCGCGCCGGTCACACTCACAGGCACAAATGTGCCCGAACTGGAGATCGACGGCGGCGGACAAGGATCAACTGGAGCGGATTGGGTGGTGCAGATCAGCCCGACCGTGCTCCGCGCTGACTACAGCACGACAACGGGCGTCTTTCCCGGCGATGCCTGGCAGATCGCGACGCAGCCGGCCCATATCGCCCAGACGCTTGCGATCCCGCAGAGCGGTATGGCCGACTGAGGCGGCACGGTCCTGGCGACTCGCGCGAAACGGCCCAGCGCCCCCGCCCCACCGCTTCAATAGCTGCATCCGCCACAGCAATAATCCTTTACTCGACGCCGCCCGCCGGTATCATCCGCCTTCGCTTCACGCATCGTGCGGTGAAGCGCAACCCGTCAATCTTTCTCGCTTGCTCCAACGAGGTGCCGCATGAAAACGGTATCCGGCCTTCCCATCCTGATCGTGCTCGTTCTCTTTGCCGCGCTGACCTCCGCCGTCCGGGCCGCAGCGCCGCCAGAGACGCTCAAGCTCGCGGATCTGGTCAATCACCCCGACCGCTGGCCTGCATCCGTCACCCTCAACTGTGACTTCAAATTCACTGATGGCAGCTCTGCAAAGAAGGGCCAGAGCGTTCGCATCATTCAGTTCAACGGCTCTGAAGTCGTCGTCGATGGCGGCAATAACGTCTCGTTCGGAATCGCCCCCGGCGACTGCGACCTCCTCGAAGCCGCCAACAAGGCATGGGCCGCCCTCACCCCCGCGCAACGGGCCATCGACGTGACCACAATCCGCAAGGATTCTTCGCTCTGGCCCGACAAGGTGAAATGCTCCTGCGCCTTCACGCTCAACAGCGGCAAAGATCTCCCGGCGGGACAGGAATACCAATTCCTCACGCTCGACGATCAGGGCGCCGTGCTCTGGGGTGCCCAGGACAAGGTCAAGCTGAATGCGGATATCGCCCAGACCGACATGATTGCCCGCGCCCGCGAGCGTGCCCTGATCAATCCCGCCAAACGCTCCAGCCGGATCGCCGACGCGCTGCGCGGCAATCTGGTGAATGTCGACGGCAAGCCCGATGCGTCGGCAAATCTGGATGACGTTCAGGTCTTCGCCCTTTACTACGGCGCAAGCTGGTGCGGTCCGTGCCGCGCTTTCTCGCCGGGATTCGTCAAATACATCAACAGCGTCTCGGCCCAGAACCCCAGGCTCATGGTCGTGCTGATGAGCAACGACAAAAATGACGCCGACATGCTCAAGTACATGACCGATGAAAAGATGCCCTGGCCCGCGGTTTCCCTGGCGACCATCAACAAAACGCCGGTGCTGCTGGCCTATCCCCGCGGCTATATCCCGCACCTGGTCATCGTCGATCGCTACGGCAAGATCCTTGCCGACTCCTACCGCGGCGACACCTACGTCGGCCCCAAGGTCGCCATGCAGGGGCTCGCTCAGGTGCTCAAAGCCGGGGTGGCGAAGTAGCGGATCAGCAACGCGACTTATAGGCGATAAGCCTCTTGGGCCGGCTTGAGCGGCCGATTGAACCAGAGCGGCCTGCGGAGATTTCCCGGGCCCACAGGCCAGCGCGTCTTCTTCATCCAGTTCTCGTACACCTGCATCGACTTCTTTGTGTCCACGAAGACGTCACCACATTGATCGCCGCTTGCCGCCCTGGAGATCTTGACCCGCTGATGCCAGCAGTGCATGCCGCTGATCGGGTCGGGGTGAACCGGGAACGTCAGGTTCTGAGGCACCCCGCCTTCGCGCCACCACACGCGCATGCTGTCCGGATCTTTTGATTCAAATGGCCCGGGTCCCTCGGCCGTTCGCATCCGCCACTGCCCCGGCGAAAGCTCCTCCACCGCGACGGTGTTGGCGCTCCAGCGACTGTTGGGCGGATCGTTCCGCCGCCGCCAGCGGCCCAGGTGGTGCGAGCAGGCAATCACACCCGGGCGTACCGCTTCGGTCACCCAGCAGCGATCGACAAAGTAGCCGATGTCGGTGTTGACGCGGACCAGATCGCCGGTCGAGAGGTTGAAGCGCTTGGCGTCGCTGGTATGGATCCAGATCGGATTCCGCTGCGAAATCTCGTTGAGCCACTTGGTCGCGCCGCTGCGCGTGTGAATCAGCGTGGGCAGGCGGAACGTATTGAGCAACACGAAGCAATCGGATGAGCCGGTGACCTTCCGCTCCGTTGATTCCCCCCATTCCTCGCAATATACGTGACTGCGGATGTAGCCCGGCAGCGCATGATCCGCCCAGCCCCATTGGGCCATCGTGGGGCTGTAAAACTCGAGCATTCGCGATGGCGTCGGAAATCCCTCGACCACGCTCTCCGGCTTGTCCGAATCGCCCCGGCCCGGCAGCTTGACGCCGATGGCATGCCCCCCCTTGCGGACGATTCCCGTCGCCGAATCCGTCTCCGTCCCCGCCAACTCATCCTCCGACAGCACCTTCTCGTATCGCTCGTAGGTCTTGTTCTTCACCTCGTACGCCCCGTACTTCCGCATGTAGTTCAGCGGCGTGAGGCTCTGCTCCTTCGCCTTCTCCGGCAGCCCCGGCACACGGTCGAATAGATAGCCGTAGTAATCGTCCACTGTCAGCTTCTCGCCGGGCTTGTCCGGGCTCTCAAAGTACTTTCGAATGCCCATCGAGCCATCCGGATCGATCGCCCAAGTCAGCGCGATCCAGAATTCGTCTTCCTCCCAAACCTTCCCGGGATTCACATCCCGCGTGTCACGAACGGTCTTTCCCTCGGCCTGCGCAACCGTCCGCAGTACCGGCTGCCGGAACGCGATCCAGGTGCCGCTGTGCGTCTCGTACGTGTTCAGATCGTGCCGCTCGGCAGCACCTCCCATCGGCAAGACATAATCCGCGAAAAATGCCGTCTCATTCCACGTCGGCGTTAGCGCAACGTGGCAACCGATCTTCGACTCATCCCGCAGCGCTTCGATCCACGAAAAACCGTCCGGATATGTCCACACCGGGTTAAAAACGCGCGTGAAATAGACGTCGATCTTGCCTCGGCCGGATTTCAGGAAATGCGGCAGAAGCTGGCTCAACTCGTAATGCGCCAGGGGGAATTCCTTCGGCCAGTGCAGCTCGTTCCAGTGATTCTGCGGCGGCGGCACGTTGATCAGATTCGCCTTGTACTTGTTCCACGCCGACGGCAGGCAGCCGCCCTCCGTGCCAACGCTCCCGGTCAGCACGTGCAGCAGAAAAAGACACCGTGAAACCTGCCAGCCGCCCTCGTGGGCGCTGGCCGCTCCGCGCAATGTGTGCGAGCAGAACTGTTTGCCTGCGTTCCCGATCTCGCGCGCGATCGTAAGGACAAGATCCTTTGAGACCCCGCACTCCGCTTCAGCGAATTCCGGTGTGAACTCCGCATAGAGCTTCTTGATCGCCGACAGGAAATCGTCAAAGGACGATCCCTCAACCTGCAATTCCGGCCGGGTCTTGAGGAAGTCCAGCGTTTGCTTCCAATTCGTCCAGCGCTTGATGAATGCCCGATCGTACTGCCCTTCCTCCAGGATCACTTGCGCAAATGCCAGGAGCAGCGCCGCCTCAGTCCCCGGCCGAGTGGGCAGCCAATAGCTCGCCATCGATGCCGTGTTCGACAGCCGCGGGTCAACGACCGCCATCTTCGCTCCGCGCTGAGCCCTTCGCTGATGCGCTGAGCATGGGGATTGAAGTAATGCCCCGATTCCAGGTGTGCATTCAGCGCCAGGATAAACCGCGCGTTGGCATAATCCGGTGATGGGCGGTCGTATCCCGACCATATCGCGTAACCGAAACGCGCGCCCGCCGAACAGACGGTTGTGTGGCTGTTGTGTCCATCGATGCCCCAGGCGCGCAACACCCGATCCACGGACCCCTCTGAGCCGGGACGACCCACATGATACACCACCTCATTCCGCCGGTTTTCTGCCAGCGCCTTGCGAATCCGCTCGCCGATATCCGCCAGCGCCTCGTCCCAGCTCACTTCCTGCCACTGACCGGCACCGCGGGCCCCAACGCGCTTGAGCGGCGTCAGAATCCGATCCGGGTCCTTGATCTGATTGATCGTCGCCGGTCCCTTCGCACAGTTCTTTCCCCGGCTGCCCGGATGGACGGGATTGCCCTCGAACTTGCGAATCTCCCCCGTCTTCTTGTCCACGTAGGCGAGCAATCCGCACGCGGACTCGCAATTGAAGCACGTCGTCGGGACCAGCCGGTAGTTCCGCGCAACTGCACGCCGGGGCCACTCCTGCGGATCATATTCCACAAAATCGTCCCAGCTCTGCTCATTCGGAAAGCGCGACAACTCGCCCTTGGACGTCACATGGTTCGTCGCGTCCGGACCGTCAAGATCCGGCATAATTCCGAACCGAATCGCCAGTTTCTCGATCAGGGTACGAGATGGTTTGTATGGCATTTCTGTTTTCCAGTTACGAAAGCGGTACGCGCTGCGGTGCTTGCACGAGCACGTGATTTTTCGCCGCGAGACCCGCCAGCAGCAGCAACGGCACGGCAAAGTGCAGTCCACGATCGGCCCCAACCATCACCAACGGCACGATCATCCCGATGAGAACGCACCCGATCCAGAACCACCCCGCGTACGCGCCGCGCGTGATGGAACGCGCCGTCAGTTCGGCGTTCTTGGTCTGATGCCGGGAAAGCATCTCCGCGAGTTGAATGACGATGAGAACGATTGCACAAATAAGCAGAACGCTACGCAGCAGGCCAAACGCGGGCGCACTTGGCGATCCTATCGCCGGCCCAAGCAGCCCGAGCATCGCGCACACCGCGACGCCCGCCACCAGCGAATCGACGATCATCGTCACCACCAGCAGCGGGTTTTGCCAATAATCGCGCCCGCGCCTGGGCAAAGAGAAGGGCCGTATATCCGGCGGCGCAGATGGCTAAGGCCGTGAGCACCGCACCCAATGCGAGCTGCGCCGTCCGCGGCGCACCAAATATGCTCACCAGCCATACTGTCACCAGGCCAACGGCAAACGCAGTGATGAAGTACGCCCCGCGCACCAGCCAACTCCGCCATTGCGGCCGCAGCAGCACGTAGAGAAACCGCTTTGGCTGCATCAGGTCGGCTACCAGCAGGTGCCCCGTCAATCCCAGGAAAACCGCCGAAACCACCGCCGCCCAAAGCGGCAGCGCCCCGCCGATCGCACCAAACGCATATAGGATGAACGTAATGATTGGAATCCCCGCCGCAATAGCCTTGGTGGTGATGTATGCCGAAACCTTCCATCCCCAAACCGGAGGTTTTTTCCGCGTGTCGTATGTGCGACGGGCTCGCGCTCTTCTTGCGCTTCCTCGTCTGCCAGGGACAGGGTCCTGCCGTTGATCTTGAGATTGACCGCGGCCCCCGCGCTCCAGACGTAATCGGCACGAGGCGGCGCCGCCGCCGGGTCCATCGCCGCCGTCTCACCACCCACGTAGAACAGCTTGGGCCGCGTGTTCTTCTCCACCTTGGGATACTGCACGCGCTGCCCGCGATCGAGCTGTGAGATGCGACTATTTGGATCGTTTAGATCCCCCGAAACGATCGCCTCCACCGGACACACCACCACACACGCCGGCTCGATTCCCTGATCCACACGGTGCGTACAGTAGTTGCACTTCGCCGCCGTCATCGTTGCAGGATCGACGTATAGCCGCATCGTACGGGCACGCCTGCATGCAAGCCTTGCAGCCGATGCAGCGGTCATTGTCGAAATCCACGATCCCGTCCGGCCGGATGTACAGCGATGTCACCGGGCAGATCTCGACGCACGGCGCATCCTTGCAGTGGTTGCAGCGCTGCACGCTGAAGCTTCGCCGGGTGCTGGGAAATTCACCTTTTTCGATGTACTTCACCCAGGTCCGGTTCACGCCGATAGGCACGTTGTGCTCGCTTTTACAGGCAACAGTGCAGGCGTGGCACCCGATACAGGCGCGGTTGTCAATCGCGAATCCGAATTTGATCATGCGTCTTCCAGTGGGCCCGTTGCGGGCGTTCACCCTTAACGCCGACAATCTAGCCGAGAAATGCCGTGCGCAGCAAATGCTCCGCGCCGGGATAAATTGTGGCATCGGCGAGTTGCCGATCGCCGACATGATCTGCCTGCCACATCCCGGCGAACCTGTGCGCCATCCCGATTGATGGTCAATGACCCCGACGGGATTCGAACCCGTGTCGCGGCCTTGAAAGGGCCGTGTCCTAGGCCTCTAGACGACGGGGCCAGCAATGCAGCAAAGCGCGCGCTGGAGCCAAGAGGCGTAGACAATATGCCGCATGCCGCGCGATCCGTCAACGCACGACCCCCAACCAATCGACAGCACGCCGCCCCCTTGCAAGCACCTGAGATTGCGTTTTGTCGGTGTTTGATCCACAGTTGCCTCCGGCATGCTCCACTACTTCAAGTTCCGGCAGGACCTGTTCGATCCACTGCCCGCGCGGGAGATCTATGTCAAGCGTCCCGGAGGCCGCGGGTGGCCCGAGGAATGCCCGCCGATCCGGGCGGCGAATGCCTTTGGCTTTGACCTGCTGGCGAACTTCGATCTTCAATTCGTCCGCAAGGGGCGAGGCTGGAGCCTCCAGCGGGACATCGTCATCGAGAGCGATTTCGACTATGCGGCGTCCGAAGACGCGGAAGCCCGGCCGCTGACGCAGCAATATGCGTGGTTCTGGGAGAAAGGGCAGAAGATCCCGCACGTCATCAGCGACAACGTCTATGCCGAGATCCGGAACCAGGTGAAGGTCAGCAGCTTTCTCTTTTTCAAGACCGATCCGAACGAGCTGCTGCTCATGACTCACATTCCGAACCTCGCGTGTCCCTGGCGGGCGATCACGGCATTGATCGACACCGACTGGTATCCGGCCAGCTACCCCTGGCACATCGTGTTGGAGCTCGATCCGGGCGAGAAGCGGATTCGGATCAGGAAAGGAGAGCCCCTGTGCCGGCTTATCCCAGTTCGGCGGGACAGCTATTTCGCACAGCAGATGACGTCTGGCGAATTCGACGCTTTCTTTGAGCGCGGGCAGAAGTGGCTTGCAACCCACGGCAGCTTCGAGCACGAATCCGCGACGCCCGGCGTAGCCGACATCACGCGGACCTATGTGCGGCAGCAGATCCGCTGCAGGTTTGTCGTAATGCGGTGAGCGACGCTTCGCAGGACGCGTGCGTTTGGCTTCTGGCGCGCGTACGATATACATTGAGCACCCGTAGCTCAGATGGATAGAGCAGCGGATTTCTAATCCGCCGGTCGCAGGTTCGAATCCTGCCGGGTGCGGTTGGTTGTGCATGCCCCCCTTTCCTGAACAATTAGATATCGAAGTACATGCAGAACTCAAAGGGATGCGGCCGCATGCGGATGGCGTCCACCTCGTTCTCGCGTTTATACTTGACCCAGTAATGAATGACGTCGGCGGTGAACACGTCGCCCTTGAGCAGGAAGTCGTGATCGTTTTCCAGTTCGTCGAGTGCCTCTTCGAGGGAGCCGGGGGCGGAGCCGATCTTTTCGTATTCTCGGGCCGTCAGGTGGTAAATGTCCTTGTCCATCGGCTCGCCGGGATCAAGTTTGTTTTCGATGCCGTCGATAGCGGCCATGGTGATGGCACTGAAGGCGAGGTAGGGATTGCAGCTTGAATCGGGGCAGCGGAACTCGAGGCGCTTGGTCTTGGGATTCTCGGAATACATGGGAATGCGAATGGCGGCCGAGCGATTTCGGCTGCTGTACACGAGATTGACGGGGGCTTCGTAGCCGGGGACGAGACGCTTGTAGGAATTGGTCGTGGGGTTGCACATGGCGCAAAGGGCGCGGGCGTGCTTGAGGATGCCGCCGATGGCGTGGAGGCCCATCTCGGAAAGTCCCGCATATTTGTTGCCGGCAAAGAGCGGCTTTTCGCCCTTCCAGAGAGAGAAATGCACGTGCATTCCCGAGCCGTTGTCCTGAAAAAGCGGCTTGGGCATAAAAGTGACGGTCTTGCCGTGGCGATGGGCGACGTTCTTGCAGACGTATTTGTACATCATGACGCTGTCCGCCATGGTGACCAGGTCCTGGTAGCGCATGTCGATTTCGCACTGGCCGCCGGTGGCAACCTCGTGGTGATGCGCTTCGACGGGAATGCCCAGGTCGATCAGCGTCGCGACCATCTCCGAGCGGATGTTCTGCATCGAGTCCATCGGCGGGGTGGGGAAGTAACCTTCCTTAAGGCGAATCTTGTGCCCGAGGTTGGTGGGGTCTTCATCACCCCGGCCCCAGATGCCTTCGCGGCTGCCGACGTAGTACTTGGCGAAGTTGATCCCCTGATCGTACCAGGCGCTGTCGAAGACGAAGAACTCGAGCTCAGGACCGAACATGGCGCGATCGGCGATCTTGCTCTTGCGCAGATACTCGATGGTCTTGCGTGCGATGGAGCGCGGGTCGCGCGAGTATTCCTTCTTAGTGATCGGGTCGCGCACGTCGCAGATGATCGAGAGCGTCGTGTGCTGGAGGAACGGGTCGATCTTTGCGGTATCGGCGACGGGAACGAGCAGCATGTCGGATTCATTGATCGCTTGCCAGCCGCGAATAGAGGAGCCGTCGAAGCCAAAGCCGTGCTCAAAGCTGTCGGGGGTGAGCTCGGAGATCGGGCAGGTGGTATGCTGCCAGAGACCCGGGAAATCCATGAAGCGCAGGTCGATGAACTGGACGTTCTTGGATTTGACAAGCTTGAGGACGTCTTGCGGGGTCATGTTGCCTCCTTCGCGGCACTTGCGGGGGTGACCGGAGCAAAGAAGATGGTACCGCAGGGAGAATCGGCGTCCATAGCTGGGATGAGCCTGCAAACCAACGGGAATGCGGAAATGGTCAGAAAATGGCAGGGAATCGCGGGCCGGAGTGTTGGCGGTCGTAGCAACGGCAGCCAATACAGACATGTGCAGCGCGATAGGATGCAACCGCTACAATCCCTGCCGTTCCTGTCCCACTGAGCCTGTTATCTTCTTTCGCCAACCTCTTCCCTGCCAGCCGCCTTTCTGCTCGGACGGCCTCTCTTTGACCGCCGCCCATTCCCCGGCCATTGTCCCGTTTGCGGATATGATTGGCACGCTTCCCCCGAGCGCTGCCCCGAATGCGGCGCCACCGCACCAGCCAGCCCGGCGACGCCCCGATAGAATAACCCAATGCTCCGCTGGACGCTGAACATCCTCGCCGGTCTGTCCCTGGCGATCCTCCTCGCCATGATCATTCTGTGGGTCCGCAGCGCGGCTCACAACGATGAGTTGTCCTGTTCCCGGTGGCAGATCACCGGCACCCGTGGCCGTCAGCGCACACTCATCCTCCTCTCGCGCGATGGCCAGATTTCGATCGACGGTCGAAGAGGCCAGGGCGTCCTGAATGCAGGACAGCACTGGTTTCCGACTCAGCCCACGGGCTGGTCCGTTCAACCCGCCAGTTCGCCGATCGCTCAGGGAAAACTGGTTGCAGCCTCGCGGCTTCCCCTGCGCGGCTTCAGCTACCAGAGCACCGGCCCGCACAAACTCACCAGCGCCCGGGGCACCTGGACCCAATGGAACCTGGTTCTAGCAGTGCCGCATTGGTTCATCATCCTGCTCGCCGCCATCCTTCCCGCCTGGCGCTTCGGCGGCTGGACATGGCGCAGGCGCCGCCGGCGCCGCTGCGCCGGCCTCTGCCCCGCCTGCGGCTACGACCTCCGCGCCACACCGAATGCCAACGGCCCACTGCTCGCCCAATGCCCCGAGTGCGGGAGAGAAGCTGACCCAACCACGAACTCGCCACGGCACCAGTCCAGCCGCCAGGGAAGCTGAGCAAATCCCCCCCTTCCCCTTTCTCGCGGCCTTCGCGCTTCACCCCACGGCTCTCGATCCGCGACCGCAAAAACTGCCGTTCGCCGGGCCGCTTCCGCATCCGCAACATGCTGATGAGCCTGCTCGGCAACAACGACCACAAAGGATATTGTGCTCCTCTATCGCGCCCGGCACGGCTCCGGGGTCACACCGTACTCACACCGTACCTACACCGTTGCCCGCCCACTGGCCCGCTACCCCGTCAAATTGTCGTCCTGACGACAAACCAGTCCGAACATCGCCTGCCGTGTCTTCCAATCCCGCCTCGGCGAGCCTCGTCGAACTCCCAGCCGCCGAGCCCGACGCCGCAAGAATGTTTAACCTATCCACGGCCTCCTGAAAGCCGATCGCCGGGAGCTTGAAGCCGGTATTCGGTCGTGACGAGCAACCGTCAGGAGAACCGCAACCCCAGGCACGATCCGGTAACATCAACCCGTACGGCGCCAGGCTTTGAACATACTCGCCGGTCTGTCCCTGGTAGTCTTCTTGGCCACGATTGTCTTTTGGGTGCGCGGAGCTTTCTGCAGGGATGTGGCTCGCCTCGCCTGGCGGAATTCAGACGGGCGTCACGCCTGGGGCGCCGGGTTTTCTGTAGATTCTGTCAGCGGCCGCTTCCGCATTGACATGGGAACGGCCAGGACCGTCTTGCAGCCGGGGCAGCAGTGGCCGGCCGACGAACAATACCACTGGCGGACCAGGTGGAACGCCCTGCCCGTTCGCTACCCCCGGATTGGCTACACCATTCTCGGCGGCCCCAGCGCATTCAGGTGCGAGCTTTACTCGACCGGGCATGACGCCAACAGTATCTTTTCATGGACCACGTCCGACATCGACCTGGGCGCGTCGTATTGGTTTATCGCCCTGCTCTTCGCCATCCTTCCCGCCTGGCGCTTCGGGGGCTCTGCGCGCCGCCGGCGCCGCTACCGTCTGGTCCACGGCTTGTGCATCAACTGCGGCTACGACCTGCGGGCGACACCCGAGGCGCATGGCCCGCTCTTGGACCGCTGCCCGGAATGCGGCAGCGAAGCCCACGTGTCAGCGCCGAGCGGTTAGGATGAGCCCATGCGCCGGCGGATCTTCAACATCCTGGCCGTGGTCTCGCTGGTTCTGTGCCTGACAACGGCGGGGTTGTGGGCCAGGAGCTACTGGCGACTGGATGCCTCAGGGTATGCCGGCCGGCGGTCGGAGCAGGGGTGGCAGGTGGCGGGAGGTTACAACTCCGTGTCGGGCATCGTTTGGTTTGGGGGATTTGACCAGTTCAGCCCCGATGCCAGCGCACCCGCCGCATTGGGCGGATGGTATACGCTTTCTGTTCCCGCTCAGCCTCGCGCTCGCGTGATTCCGCAGTTAAGCAAGGGCGGCGCCTCGTTCTTCGGCTTCGGCTACGGTCGACGGCATTTCACCGAGTCTCTTGTCCCAAGCGAACAGTGGGGCTTCTTTGTTCCGTATTGGTTCCTCGTGCTCTTGTTCGCCGCCTTGCCCGCGCGCTGGCTGATCCTCAAGCGCCGCGAAATCCGCCGCCATCACCATGGACTCTGCGTCAACTGCAGCTACGACCTGCGGGCCACACCGGATGCCGACGGCCCCCTGCTTGAGCGCTGCCCCGAATGCGGACGCCGGCCCCGGCCAAGACGGCGCCAACCGAGTAAGATGCGGCGATGCGGCGCTGGACGCTCAATATCCTCGCGGCCCTGTCGCTGCTCCTCTGCCTGGCGACTGTGGCGCTGTGGGTAAGCAGCTATTGGCGGAGGGAAGAGCTGCTGTGTCGCTTTGGGGTAACGCCGGCTTCCCAGCAGACAGGTGGGGGCATCATATCCTTTCCGGGTGCTCTCGCTTTCGGATACCAGGTTGACCACTATGGGCCGCAGTCCGCACGTCGCCCTCAGCAACCGGGATGGGCAGTCTTTGGCGGTGCTCCTCCAGTCAGCACCGAAGCGATTCGAATCTTTACACAGGGTGGCTTTGAATTTCTGGGTTTTGGATATGGCCACGGCCAATTCGGAAGGCTGTCGTACTGGAAAACCCTCTTTATTCCGGATTGGTTCTTCGCGCTGTTTCTGGCCATCGCCCCCGTGCGCTGGCTGATCCTCAAGCGCCGCGAAATCCACAACCGACCGCCGCACCTGTGCAAAACCTGCGGCTACGACCTTCGGGCCACGCCGGATGCGGATGGCCCGGTGCTTTCGCGCTGCCCGGAGTGCGGCAACGTATGGCACACTTCAGCGCCAAGCGGTTAGAATCAGCCCATGCGCCGGCGGGTCTTGAACATCCTGGCCGTGGTCTCGCTGGTTCTATGCCTCGCCACGGCGGCGTTGTGGATCAGGAGTTATCACCACTGGGATCAAATCGAACACTGGTCTGCCGCCAAGGGACCACAGCCGCAGATGGCCTATGCCTGCGCATCAGTATCGGGCATGCTGATCAACCTAAGAGCGAACTGCTCCAGCGCTGGTCCCCGGCGAGGCTGGCTCAGGAGATCCAAGCCGAATCCCGGGCGTGCATCGGTGATGGTTTCTCTCGGTTCCGGGTTTTGGCTCGTTGGATTCGGCTGTGGCCACAACAACTACGGTACGACAGGATTCGCCTACGACCAGCGCTGGATCACGCTGCCTGATTGGTCTTTGGTCCTGCTGCTGGCCCTGGCCCCGGCGCTGGGCCATCCTCAAGCGCCGCCAGATTTGCCGCCGCCCGCACCATCTGTGCAAGAAATGCGGTTACGATCTCCGCGCCACACCGGAGGCAGACGGTCCGCTCTTGGACCGTTGCCCGGAATGCGGGAGCGAAGCCCACGTGTCAGCGCCGAGCGGTTAGGATGAGCCCATGCGCCGGCGGCTCTTCAACATGCTCGCCGCAATCTCGCTGGCCCTGTGCCTGGCCACTGCGGCGCTGTGGGTCAGGAGCCAATTCCGCTGCGACGTTCTGCTTCACGCCTCCGTGGCGAAGGGGGCCGCGGTGGAGCGCGTGGTGATTGCGGGATGGGATGGTGGAAAATTCATTTACGCACTTATGGTTTGCGAACCGGCGCCCAGGGTGATCGCCGGGCACCACCTGAGTCTTTGGTGGGTTGAGTCGTGGACTGCCGGCGATCTTCGCGCGCCGCGCTCAGGGGAAAGCGCGTATCCATCATCAGCTTGCACGGTAGCGTGTTTCCACAATGGCTGGTCGTGCTCCTGTTCGCCGCTTTGCCGGCGCGCTGGCTCTTCCTCAAGCGCCGCGAGATCCGCCTCCGCCCGCCCTACCTTTGCAAGACCTGCGGCTACGACCTGCGGGCCACGCCGGATGCCGACGGCCTGCTGCTTGCGCACTGCCCGGAATGCGGGAGCGAAGCCCACGTGTCAGCGCCGAGCGGTTAGGATCGGCCCATGCGCCGGCGGGTCTTTAACCTCTTGGCCGTGGTCTCGCTGGTTCTATGCCTGGCCACGGCGGCGTTGTGGATCAGAAGCGAGTTTCGCGGCGATGAAGTTCAGTACTCGTCTTTTGGCAGCGCGGGAACCTCTCAGAGCATTGACGGGGTCGGCTATGCGCGTGGCCTGTTCGTTTACGCGCATGCGTTTTACCAGGCGCGTCGCAAGCCTGTTCCGCGGATGTGGGGTCCGGGATGGCACGTGTTCTCCGCGGTTCCCGGTGGCTTCCACGCCCGCGAAATTCGCGCACACGGATTCTACTTCCTCGGTTTCGGGTATGCGGCTTTGAGCTGGACCTTCAATGCAGGAACGGGACCGGTGACGCTGACCCGCAAGGATCGGTTGCTCTGCGTCCCTGTTTGGTTCGTGATGCTCCTGCTGGCTCTGGCCCCCGTGCGCTGGCTGGTCCTCAAACGTCGCGAAATCCGTAACCGCCCGCGCCACCTGTGCGCCAACTGCGGCTACGACCTGCGGGCCACGCCGGATGCCGGCGGCCCACTGCTGGAGCGCTGCCCCGAATGCGGCACGCCTTGTCAATCCACGACCGCCCACGCACAATGCGGCCCCCCATGACCGCGCCCCCGATCGCCCCGCCCGCCGCAACGTCTCTTCGCTCCGTCGAGCGGCGCCGTGGATTTCTCGCCGTCTGCATCAGCATCCTGGTGCCCGGCGTGGGTCATGCTTTTTTCGGCCGCGGCCTGCGAGGCTTTCTCTGGTCGGTCGTCGACACAGTGCTGGCGATCGCCTGCGTGTTGTGCCTGGCATCGTCCCTGCCCGTTGTGGTCCTGGCGATCTTCCCACTGCTGGCCGTGGTGCACATCGGGCTCATCGTCGATGCCTATCGCATCGCCCGCCGCACTCCGCGGCCGCGTCTGGAGCAACCGTCGGTCCTGTACCCCCTGGCCCTGGGATGCCTGCTGATCTCGGCCATCGCCGGCCCTTTGGTCACGCAAGCCGTAGTCAAGGTCGCCAATCGCTATCTGGTCGAGACGTTCATCATGACCAGCCCTGGCATGTCCCCGACCATCGAGCGCGGGGATTGCCTGCTCTGCTCGAAGCTCGTTTCCTGTCAGCGATGGAGCATCGTTGCCGTCCGGACTCCTCGCGGTCCAGGCGCCCCGCCTCAGGTGAAGCTTCTTCGCGTCGTTGGCCTGCCGGGTGAAAGCGTCGAGATCTCCGCGGCCGGCAAAATCCGGATCGACAACAAACCCATCCCCATGCCCCAGGGCCTGCATCCTTACCTCGGCAACGACCCGGGCCGCATCCCTGCAGGCGGACCCCATCACCCGCTGCACCTGGGTTCAGGCGAGTACTATCTACTGGGCGACGATTCTGCGGTCGCGGTGGATTCGCGCTGGTTGCCGGCGATCGCCGGTCATCAGCCCGGTGCCGTCCCCCAGGCCGACATCGTCGGCAGGCTCACCGCCATCTACTGGCCACCGAAGCGCATCCGCGGTTTCAACTGAGCATCGCACGGGTTTACGGCCTTCGCCCCTCCAGCTTGGCCCAGTGCTCTTTGCTTCCCGGTGTCGAATCGCCCTGCGCGTCAGGTCCGATCTCCACGGCCCGCTGTTTGATCGCTGCCCAGAATGCCGGACGCCTTGTCAACCCACGACCGAGCACACAGAATGCGGGCTCCCATGACCTCGCCTCCAATCGCCCCGCCCGCCGAATTGTCTCTTAGCTCCGTCGGGCGCCGACGCGGGTTTCTCGCCGTCTGCGCCAGTTTCCTCCTGCCCGGCCTGGGTCATGCTCTCTTCGGCCGCTACCGGCGCGGTCTACTCTGGTTCGCCGCCGTCTTGATGATGTCCGCGGTTGGCCTGCTGTGCACGGCATCGCCCCTACCCTTTGTTGGCGTGGCACTCTCGCTGCTGTTGGTCTTGCTGTCCATCGCGCTGATCGTCGATGCCTATCGGATCGCCCGCCGCACTCCGCGGCCGCGGCTGGAACGGCCATCCGTCCTGTACCCCCTTGCCCTGGGATGCCTCCTGATCGCAACTTTCACCGCCCCCATACTCCTTCAATCCGAAGTCAAGCCTGCCAAACGCTATCTTTTCGAGACCTTCGTTCAGACCAACCCCAGCATGTCCCCGACCATCGAGCGCGGGGATTATCTGGTCTGCTCGAAGATCCTTCCCTGTCGCCGCTGGAGCATCGTGGTCGTTCGCGTTCCACTCCGCCCCAATGCCCCGCCTCAGGCCAAGGTTCTTCGTGTCGTTGGCCTGCCGGGTGAAACCGTCCAAATCTCCCTGGTTGGCCGGATCCTGATCGACAACCAATTCATCCCGATGCCCGAGGGCCTGCCTCGCTACATCGGCACCGACCCGACCCGCATCTTTCCGGGCGGTACCGGCCACCCGCTGCACCTGGGTACGGGTGAATACTATCTTCTGGGCGACAGTTTTCCCTTCGCCTATGATTCGCGCTGGTGGCCGGCGATCCCCGGTCATCAGCCCGGCGCCGTCCCCCAGGCCGACATTGTGGGCACGGTCACCGCCATCTACTGGCCACCGAAGCGCATCCACAGCTTCAGGTGATCATCGCGGACGCTTGCGGTCTGCCATGTTCCCTCTTGGCTCTGCGCCCTTCGTTTCCGGGTAACCAATCGCCTTTCTCGCCGCGGCCGGGCGCACGGTCCACTGCTCGACCGCTGCCCGGAATGCGGGATACCGGCCCCGGTGAAGCTGGCGCCAATCGAGTACGATGCGGCAATGCGGCGCTGGATCTTGAACATCCTGGCGGGGCTGTCGCTGGCGCTCTTCCTCGCGACGATCACTTTGTGGGTGCGGAGCCACAATTGGAACGATTATACGGAGTTGGGATGGGCTACCGTGACCGGGAACGTGAAGCATGAGAGATTCGTCGAACTGGGCTCACTGAACGGAAAGGTATATGCCTATCTGACGAACCAGGAATTGACCTTACGCCCCGGACAACGCACATCCATCGAAGGGCGGTTGACATGGATCGCTCATGGGTACGTTTATCCGGCAATGAATGTCCGCGTCGCCTTTCCATGCGTCCTCGGATTCGGCTTCCGAATCTGGCGGGCCCACAGCGTGAAATATCCTCTGCCGTGGAGGCGTTGGAACCTTGGGATCATTTTTCCACATTGGTTCCTCGCGCTGCTATTCGCCATCCTCCCCCGCCTGGCGCCTCGGAGGCTTCAAGCGCCGTCGGCGGCGCTGGCGTCTGGCCCACGGCCTGTGCGTTCACTGCGGCTACGACCTGCGGGCCACGCCGGAGGAAAGCGGCCCGCTTCTGAACCGCTGCCCGGAATGCGGGACAGAGGCTGCCCAAATCATCGAGGCGCCGAGCACCGAAGCCGGCCACAAAGGGGCATAAGAAAACTTCTTTCGCATTACCCTGGCGATCTTCGCAGCTTGGTGGTTCGCTTTTCCGATCCGCGGCGCAGAGCCGCGCGATCTGCGCTTCGATGCGGGCGCAGGCCCGGTAAGCGGGTATGATGGAAGCGGACGGGCGCGGGCGTCTCGGGACAAATGCGCCCAAGTTCAAAGCCATGGGGAACAGGGCCATGCCTTCGGAATCCAACAAGCCGCCTGCGGCGTTAGCAACAGCAGTCACGGTCGCCTTTGGCGTCGGCTGGTTGCACGTTGTGGGATGGGTCATCCTGATGATTTTCGCGTTGGCTGGGGGCTCGGTGTCCGTGGCCGACTTTCCGGCGTTTATTCCCATTACCTGCGTGATTGTCCTGCCCGGCAGCCTGTACCTGGGGTTCGCGATGAGAATGGCGCAACGAGGGCGCAGGGCAACCATCGCAACGCTGGTACTCGCAGGCCTGGAGGCTGGAGCGCTTCTCTTGATCGCCTTGGCACTCTGGTTTGGGGCGCAGTCTATTCTCGGTGGATTGATTGTGCTCGGCTGCCTCGCCTTCATCGGCGCACTCATCCTCTACAGCGCCGAAGCTCTGCGGCATTGGGACAATGGACAGCAGCCCGGCGGCTTCGCGGTTCTCATGCCGCCCGCGCCCCCGGCGGCGACGCCTCCGGCCGATGCTGAAAGCGACCGGAGGACTGAGCCATGAAGCGGCGGATCTTCAACATCCTGGCCGCGATCTCGCTGGTCCTGTGCCTGGCGATGGCGGGGTTGTGGGTCCGGAGCTACTGGTGGTGTGAAATACTCAAGTATACGTCTCCAGTGACGGCGGCCTCCCAGCAGACAGACTGGGAAATCGTATCCTTTCCGGTTGTTCTCGCATTTGGATACCAGGTTGGCCACTATGGGCCGCCGTCTCCGCTTCGCCCTCAGCATCCGGGATGGGCAGTCGAAGGCTTTCTTCCTCCACCGAGGGCCCCGACGATTCGAAGCCTGGGACGAGGCGGCTTTGAATTCCTGGGTTTTGGATGTGGCCACGGCAAAGGCGGGTCGATGCCGGATTGGGGCTGTATCTTCTTTCCCGACTGGTTTCTCTGCCTTCTGTTTGCGTTAGCCCCAGTCCGCTGGCTCATCCTTAAGCGCCGCGAAATCCGCGACCGCCCGCGCCACCTCTGCAAGACCTGCGGCTACGACCTGCGGGCTACGCCGGAGCTGAACGGCCCGCTGCTGGAGCGCTGCCCGGAATGCGGGGCCGAAGCTTGCGCGTCGGTGCCAAACCGTTAGAATAAGCCCATGGGCCGGCGGCTCTTCAACATCCTCGCCGCGATCTCGCTGGTCCTGTGCCTGGCCACTGCGGCCCTGTGGGTGAGGAGCTATGCAGTCGCGCAAGACCTCTCGTTCCGCACCCGAAGCGATTGGATTGAGGTCATGTGCTCGCGGGGCATGTTCTTCATGCTGCACCATGCGAGCTTTCCTCGCGCGCTGGACTCGCATCCCCGGTTCGATTATTCCGATCGCGAGCCCGTGGATATCTATCCCCGCAATGGGGTAGGCGAATGGCATTGGTGGAGGTTCTTCTACTACGCCAACCATGCCGACCGGTTGGCAGACGACGCCGGGCGAACCGGGCAACAGCTCACAGTAACCCAGCAGCGGCTGAACCACGAGAAGCTCAGCCAGGAGAACTTTAACAAGCTTCTGAGCCGATGGTGGTCCCTTAACAAGCACCAGTACAGCATGGCCTTAAGATCCAGACTGTGGCTACTGGGATTCCTGGTCTGGGTTTTGGCAATAATCTTCGCGATTGGCCCTTGTCTGTGGCTGACACGCGGCGGCTAAGTTCGCCGGCGCGCTGGCTACGGCCTTTGTCGACACTGCGGCTACGATCTCCGCGCCACGCCCGACCCCGATGGCCCGCTGCTTGCGCATTGCCCCGAATGCGGGGCCGACGCACCCGCTTCAGCGCCGAGCGGTTAGCATAGACCCATGCGCCAGCGGATCTTCAACATCCTCACCGCGATCTCGCTGGTTCTGTGTTTAGCCATCGTCGTGCTCTGGCTGGGCGGGCACTGGCGGGCAGTGGAGATCGGCTATAACTGGCGAATTGACGCGCCGGCACAAGCACGATTCATTGAGGTGGCGTCGGGCGGTGGAAGCATCGGCGTTCAGTACGGGATTGGTCAGGGCGTCGCATCGCATCAGCAGCCAGCACCAGCGCGGGCTCCGGGTCAGACTCACTGACGCCAAACGTTCAGATCCGTTTTCTCTGGCCAGATTCCTTGGCCGTGGCGGCGCCGGGTTTGGCTGCGTTGACTTCACCCAGGCGCAACCACCATCCGATCAGTCTCTGCGGCTGGTCCGGCTGCGCGGCCTCTTTGTTCCGCACGAATTGCTGATTGTGCTCCTTGCACTGCTCCCACTGAAATACGCACTGTTGATGCGGCGGGATGAGATTCGACGACAACGCGGACTATGCCGGAACTGCGGCTACGACCTGCGGGCCACGCCCGATCCCAATGGCCCGCTGCTGGAGCGCTGCCCGGAATGCGGCACGGGCGCGTCAACCCCGGTTCGAACGTCCTAAGATGCTTCGGTGGGACGCCGAATCTTCAACCTGCTTGCGGCCCTCTCGCTGCTGTTCTGTCTGGCTGCAGCCGGATTGTGGCTGCGGAGCCTGTGGGTGGCCCGCGATTTCGGCTGGACCACGCCAAACGGTACGTGGGCCATCGGTTGGTCACGGGGAGAACTGGCGCTCTACCGCGATCGGCTGGACGTGAAGCGGCCGATGGGATTCACCCGCCACAACTATCCCGCCTTCGATCTCCTCGGGCCCTCGCCGGGATTTGCCCCGACCGCCAGATGCGGCGGATTCGCACTTGTGTCAGCGACCGCGGCGCACCAATACCAGCTGGTTTTCATGCCGTTCTGGGCATGCCTCGTGCTGTTCGCCGCGATCCCGGCGCTCTGGCTGATCTCCTTCAAACCCCGGCAGCGCAAACGGCGCCTGCGCGCCGGCCTGTGCCCCAATTGCGGCTACGACCTCCGCGCAACGCCGGATCCCAACGGTCCGCAGTTCGACCGCTGCCCCGAATGCGGCACACCAACCCCGTAACCTCCGAAAACCCACGACGAATTGCCAGGCCAGCACTGACCGAGGACGGATCGGCGGCCACCCGTGCACCTTCCATCCTCCGTCTTCAGCACCCCTCAGCCACGATTCTTCATGCCCCCACGCCCCCGTGCCCGATAAACCAATATCGCCCTGCGCCTCCGGTCGCGCGAGGGTTCTCGCATTGGTCCCATTCGAAAGGACGTCGCCCATGGCCTCCCTGCTGGAACTCGTCGAACACGTCAACCAGGGCAATCTCGTCGATTCCGAGCAACTCGCCGTCTATCAGGAATCCTCCAACAGCGCCGAAAAATTCCTCGCCCACCACGCCCACGCCATGCTCGACCTCCGCCGCGCCCAGCAGCACATTCTCCAGGCGCTCGAGGCCATCGATTACTCCGACCAGAAGGTTCTCAGCGAGTTCATCGCCATCGCCGGCTTCCTCGGTCTCACCGACCAGCGCGCCGCCCCCATCGTCAAGTTCGGCGCCACCGCCATCAACCGCCGCGAGTACGCCCTGGGCATCGAAGCCATCGCCAGCGCCGTCGCCTACGACCTCGCCCACGGCGGCGCCTTCACCAGCGACAAGGAAAACTGCAACTGGATCGCCCAGCAGTACCAGCGGTGCGCCCAGTGCATCGGCTGGTCCAGCGGCCAGGATCTCAACTGGACCAACAAGCACGTTCGCATCGCCCTTCTCGTCAGCTCCATCGCCGATGATGAACCCACCAGCCGCCTGGTCCGCGGCCTCGCCAAGTTCATCGACACCAAGCGCTACAAGCTCTTCGTTTACTCCACCGAATCCGGCGTCCGACGCGACCGCCAGCAGTTCGCCCAGAGCACCTTCGTCTCGCCCAGCTCCAGACGCGGCGGCAAAACCCTCGACGTTCTCTCGCGCAGAAAGTCACCCCCTGCATCGCCTCCACCGAAGGCGACTGTGCCACCGCCGCCCGTGAGCTGGCCGACCAGATGATCAAGGACCGCATCGACGTCGCCATCTTCGACGCCACCCAGGCCGATCCCATCGCCGCGCTGCTCGCCAACTGGGACACCGCCGCCACCAGGATCAACCTTGTCCGCCGCACCCCCATGTACTCGCCAGGTGTGAGTTGCGTCATGTACCTGGACCAGGTCCGTTATGAAGCCGATCATGACCTCTGGCACCGCAAGGGCATCGAAAGCAACTACCTCCTCGAAGGCATCAACGTCGCCGAAGCCATCGGCGTCGCCCCCACCCGCACGAGCTACGGCATCCCTGAATCCTCCGTCGTCCTTGCCTCCATCAGCAACGATCTCGACAAGAGCCTCAGCGAAGAATTCGTCGAGATGATTATCGGCACCCTCCGCGCCAACCCCAATGCGATCTACCTCGCGATCGGCGACGGTGAGCTCACCGCCCAGAAGCGAGGTTTGAGTCCGCCGGCATCGGCAAGCGCATCGGCTACGCCGGCAGGCGCCGCGACCTCCCCGGCTTCCTCCGCATCGCCGACATCTACCTCGCCGAGTTCCCCTCATCCAATGCCCAGGGCGTTCTCCAGGCCATGGCCGTCGAGCGCCCCGTCGTCGCCCTCAAGTGGGGCAACGACGCCGCCCAGTCGCAAAGCGCCATCCTCGTCGGCGGCGAAGCGGCAATTCAACAGCGAGACATCAAGGGCTACTCCGACAAGCTCGCGCAGCTCATCCGCGACCCCAACCTCCGCCGAAGCGTCGGCCGCTCCATGCGAGGCCGTGTCGAGCAGCTCTTCGGCATGACCCAGACCGCCCGCCACCTCGAACAGCTCTGCGACCAGCTGCTCACCAGGAAGCTCGCTACCGTCGAGGCCCAAACCATCATCCGAGACGACGACAGCTCCATCAGCGCCGTCGCGTGATTCGTGCCCGCGGCTGAATCACGACCACTTCCCGTCCTCGATCGGTGGCAGCTCCCGGAAGACCACGCTTCCCGTCGTCCGAACGGTGCATAAGAAACCACAATAACCGCCGGACGAAAAGCCGTCGTGATGAGCCCGGTGCCGTTTCCCGGAGCCATCAAGAGGAGCCAACGGGAAGCGGACAGCCACCGTCCTTCAGCCGCAAAGGGAAATCCGATGACTGCCGGCGTGGCACTCTCGCGCCGTCGCACCGTCCAGTTCTTCCGCGGTGTCTTCAAACTGACGGTACCATCAGCTCATCGACGATGACGTGTGGATGAAACCCAAGGGCGATTACGCGCATCTCGTCTTCCAGCGTGACTTGCGCCGGACGGAGGATGCCAGCGTCGCGTTTGGCAGCGTACAGAATCCATTGCTGCGCGCGCTTCTCGATCTCTTCCAGCCATTTTCCGCAATCCTGGAGCACATAACCGCCGGTCACGACCACGTCCGGATCCAGGAGATTAACCACCAGCCCCAGTCCCCAGGCCAGCGCATCGAGCGTCGGCTCCATGGCCGAGCGTGCGAAGGCGTCACCGCGACTCCCACGCCTCCCAGAGTCGATGAATTGTCTCGCGTGCCGGAAGGTGCGCGAGCTCATTTGCGCTGAGCTCGCTTTTGGCGCCGCATTCGAGTTCGCTGAGAACGCGGCGACGAATCGCCGGTCCGCTACAGATGGTTTCGAGGCAGCCTTGTCGGCCGCAACCGCAGCGCAGCCCGCCTGGCACATACGCAATATGCCCAAGCTGGCCCGCCAGCCAGTGCCGGCCGAGCAAGCGCTGGCCCGATTCGATCGCATGCGCGCTTACGCCGTCACTGACATCGAGAAGACACATGGAGCGCGGCGGCGGATCGGGGAACATCCGGTACGCCGCCTGCAACAACGGATACCACGATACCCGCACCGGGAGCGCCAGCGTGTTGGCCAGTGTTTCGCCGAGATGCTCATTGGCCCACGGCACAACGGAACTGGCGACTGCGCGCCCACCTACGCTGACGCCGTGCAAACTCAGAGCCACGCCCTGCACCATCCCGCGCGGGCAGCGGCATCGCTTGAGCATCTCCTTCAACAGTGACTCGATCATTTCAACCGCTTGCTCGAGCGATGTGATTGAGGAGGAGTCCCGCGTTTCCAGCGCCAGAGCTGTCGTTTTCTCGTCGAACAGGGCCCCCGAGAGCACCGTTCCGCCCCAGTTGCAGGCAAATATAGTCCCGGGTAGGCGCAGCCGATAGTTGATCCGCGGCCGGCCGCGCTTTCCCCCCCTCGTCCGTGACCGGGAAACCGCGCGCTGTCGCATGAGCCGATAGAGCATCCCCGCAACCGTCGGTGGTGGAACGTGCAGTTGCGTGGCAATGCTCGGCACCGTCGCCGACTCCCGCATGCGCAGAAATTCGACGAGGCTGCGCATTGCGAAATCCCCCTCGTTCGAGCGCCTTAACCTCGCCGTCGGCAAATGTTTCGACGGTCGGTCTCGTGAATCTTTCATAATCAGATTACAGTGTCGCGCTTGAGGACCGAAATGCAAGGGAAGACTGAGGCAGCGCTTACGGAATCGCCGGAAATCGAGGCTTCCCGGCTCCCGCACAATGTCCAGAGGATTCCCCCCGTCAATCCCCACTGGCTTGCGATTTCCCATCCCCCCGGTCAGTTCGTATCATGTCCGGCTGATGTTCGACGATTTGCGCGAATTCGCCCGGCAGGTGATCCAGACCGAAGCTGATGCAGTGCGCGCGATGGCCGTCGCCGTCGAGGGCTCCGCCTTCGGCAAAGCCGTTCAACTCATCCTCGATTGCCCCGCAAGCATCCTGACCTGCGGCGTGGGCAAGGCCGGTCATATCGCCCGCAAGGTCTCGGCCACGCTCGCCTCCACCGGAACGCCCTCGCACTTTCTCTCCCCGACTGACGCCGTCCACGGGGATCTCGGCGCCGTCCGCCGCGGCGACCTGATCCTGATCTTCTCCGCCTCAGGCGAATCGGATGAGCTCTTGCGCCTGCTCTCGATCCTCAAGAAGCTGGATCACCCGATCATCGCGGTCACCGCCTCGGCGCAGACGAGCCTTGGCAGGCATGCAACCATCGTGCTGGGCATCGGTAAGATCGACGAGGCTTGCCCGCTGGGCCTGGCCCCCAGCGCCTCGACCACGGCCATGCTCGCCCTCGGCGATGCTCTGGCACTCTCCGTGATGAAGCTCCGCAACTTTACAGCCGAGAGCTTTGCGCTGTTCCATCCCGCCGGGCAGATCGGACGGAAGCTCATTAAGGTCAAGGAGGCGATGACCTTCCGGCTCGGTGAGAATCTGCCTGTCGCTTCCGACAATCTCACCGTCGGGCAGGTGCTTCACCAGGTTTCGACCATTAAGCGCCGCAGCGGCGCGGTCATCCTGACCAACACCGCGGGCAAGATCTCCGGCATCTTCACGGATGGCGACCTGCGCCGCCTCGTTACGGATGACGACGGCCGGGGCCTTAAGCGTCCCATTGCCGAGGTGATGAAGCGGAATCCGAAACGCGTCGGCGCCGAAGCTCTCGCATCCGAAGCTATGGCCATCCTCCGCCAGTTCCGCATCGACGAGTTGCCGGTGGTGAACGATGAGGATGAACCGGTCGGCCTGATCGACGTCCAAGACCTGGTTGTCCTCAAGATGCTGGATGTCGAGCCGGAAGAACGCTAAACCGTTACGATAAACAACCACCCACCAACCACACTCCAATCCGTGCGTTCATTTCTTCTCATCTGTGCTACGATCTTCGTGCTGGCCCTGGCGCTGTTCGCGTATCTGTGGTTTCAGCCGGACGTGGCGGAGCAACCTGCCCAGCGGATGCTCGTCGAGAAGCCCGCCTCGCGACCCAGTTCGACCACCAAGATTGCAGGCCTCGGCGTGGTGGACAGCGCCTGGATTCTTCGCATCGACCCCAAGACCGGCGAGTTGGCTTCCCGTTTTCGCGGCGACGAGTACGACCCCCAGCCGGACAATTCGGTGCTGGTGAAGCATCCCGAGGCCGACTTCTTCTCCAACGACGGGAAGCAGCGAATTCACATCGCCGGTCAGACCGGCCGTGTGATCCTCGCGGGCACCGCCGCTCGCGAAGCCGGAAACTTTTCGGGAAAGATGGAGCCCCCCAGCCGGGGATTGCTGCATGACGTCGTCATCACCCTCTTCGAACCCGCAGACGCGCCAGAGCCCTCCGTCACAGCCACGATGAACAATGCGGCGTTCGATAACGATGCGTTTCGAATCGAAACGACCGCGTTTACCGACGCCGACGGGCACCACGTCCCGGCCGACCAGGTGCCGGTTAAAGTTCGCGGCAACGATTATGATTTCGATGGCCGTGGATTGGTGATCGCGTGGAACGAACGCGATCGGAAGCTTCAGCTTCTCGAGATCGAGCATGGCGAGCGACTGACCATCAAGAACCTCAAGGCACTCAACAATCCTCAGCTCACCGGGCTTCAATCCAATCCGTGTCCCGGCGATCGTCCGCTCGACGGAATGCTGGCTTCGCGCGACCAGTCGGACGTCATGCTGATTGCCGAGATCCGCAAGCGTCATTTGACGCGCGCTCAGATGCGCCGCGCCGCGACCCGCCGAGCCGCCGCGGAGGCCCAGGTGGAAGCAGAACGCGCCGCCGCTGCGCATCATGCTACGCCCACGATCTACCGTGCTACGTTTAACGGCGACGTTCATATCCTTGAATCCGACAAACGAATCGGCACCGCGGATTTAATGAACGTTGATGTTTTGCAGGGCTCCCCTCCAGGCACACAGCCGACCAGCAAAACCGCAGCTGCCACCACACATTCCGCGGATCTCTCCGCGTCGAAGCCGGCGACCCGCCACACGCCGGCCCACCACGAGCACAGTCCAACGACCGAGCCCACAACGAGTGCCGCCTCGAAATTGCCCAAGCCCACCTCGCGTCCACTCCAGGGCCCCATCACCGTTCGCTGGACCGGCAAGCTCCGCGTCGTTCCGCTCGACCAGACCCCTCTCCAGCAAAACATCAAGCCGAACAAAGCGATCGTGCAGTTGATCGGCAATCCCGTGGTGCTCGATCGTGATGGAAGCCACATCACCTGCGCCTCGGCAAGCTACAACAGCGGCGATGAATCCGCCGATCTGACCTCCTCCCCATCGGTGCCCCTGGTTCGCCTGGCTGATGCCCGCGGAGCGGTCTTCTTGACACCACATTTGATTTACACCGAGACGGCACCACAGCAGAAGTTCGCAACCTTGATCGGCCCCAGCACCGGAACCATTCCGCTCAAGGACACCGACGCCAAAATGCAGTTTGTCCACGCAAGCTGGCAGGACCAGTGCAAGCTCACTCTGACCACAGATGAAGACGGGCGTACGCAGATTCAGCATGCGCAGCTGACCAAAGACGTTGTCGTGAATCACCCACAACTCGATTTGACCAGCAATGAGCTCGGCCTCGATTTCGCGCCTGTGACCAACAGGCATCCCGCCCCCCGCAACTCAGACGCAGTCGAGGTAGATCTCAGGCAGATCGTCGCTACCGGAAACGTCCACGCGAAGATGCACAATGCCGAGGGCAAAGTGCAGACGCTCGATACTAACCGCCTAGAGGTCGACACGGGCACAGATGCCGATGGCGACACCTTCGTGCGCGTGATCGACGCTTCCGGCAATGTCGTCTCCCGCGCCGACGAAGGCATGCTGACCAGCGGCCACCTCGTCGCCTATCTCAAGCCACCGACCAGCAAGCCAGCCGTCACGCAACCCGCAACAACCCAGCCGCTTGCCCAGGCCATCACGAAACCCAAATCTGCCTCGCCCTTCGGTAACAGTGCAGATCTGGATCACCTGATCGCAGAGGATCATGTCCGCTATGCGACGACTCAAGGCTCGACCGCCACCGCCGATCGCCTGGCTATCGAGCCGGACAACGGGTATCAACGCGTCGTCCTGACCGGCACGCCAGCAACCGTCGGCAGCCCGACCTCGAGGGTCCGCAGCAATCTGATTCGCTTCACCCCCGACGCCAACTTCGCCGAGATCCCCGGCCCCGGAACGCTTCACGCGACCAGCCAGCCTTCGCGCGGGTCAACCGACCGCAATCTTCAGGGCGCCCAATCGGTGGATATCGCCTGGAGCGGATCGGCCACCATCAACGGCAAGACAAACCTCATCAACATCGACAACAGCGTCAAAGTTGTCGCTCACGAGTCCGACGGAACGACCAATACGGCTACGTCCAATCATCTTGTCGCGACGCTGATGGACCGCCCGACGACGCAGCCCGCAACCCGCAAGTCAAAGACTTCCGAGAGCGCGCTGATGGAGAATAAGGACATCGCAGCCGCCAAGCTGCTTGGGAACGTGGAGGTGAATTCCGCGCTGAATTCCCCGCAGGGCGAACTGCTTCGCGGTTTCTATCTCTCTTCCGAGGAGATCGACTACGACAAGCTTGCGGGCCGAATGGTCGTCCCTGTGCCCGGAAAGATGCTTTACCAGGATCACCGCGCCGGCCCCGCAACGCAGCCCGAAGGACCGACCGTCGGCTCCGGCCGAGGCGCTACTGCCTTTGAGTGGAAGAAGTCTCTGGTTTATGATGAGTCAGTGCACCTCGCGACGTTGACCGGCGACGTCGCAATCGTCCACCATTCGGAGGGCCGGCAGAGCCAGCCGTTCCGACTGGATGCCCAACTGGTCACGGCTCAGTTCGAATCCGCGCCCACGACACAGCGGCAGGGCCCAGCGCGTGCGGATGAGACTGCGGCGCTTCGCCTCAAGCTGGTTACCGCCGAGGATCATGTCCACGTCAGCTCCGCTCGCGCGACGTTCGATGCCTTCCGGCTCACCTACGATCCCATCAACCACCTCCTCACCGCCCGAGGCACTGCGGACAACCCCGGCCGGCTCTACGACAGCTCCACGGGATCGGCCTCGACGTTCTCCACCCTCGAGTGGAACACACAGACTGACCAGTTCAAGATCACCAACGCCAGCGGCCGCATGCGCCGCTGATTCGTTTTTGGTCGATCCACAGCGCCTAGAATCAGCAAGAGCAGGAGCCCCCATGAACTTTGACCACGTCGCCGTTCCTTCCAACGATATCGCAGAATCTGTCGCCTGGTATCAGAAGCAGTTCAACGCCCTCGTGCTCTATCAGGACGAGACGTGGGCCTTTCTCGAGCTTGGGGGGCAGAAGTTCGCGCTGGTCACGCCCAGCCAGCATCCGCCACACGTTGCCCTACGCGTCACCGACGAGCAGCTATCCGAAGCCTCCGATCGCTTAAAGGTGCCGATCGACTCCCATCGCGACGGCACCAGGGGCATCTATACTCACGATCCCTTTGGAAACGCGGTGGAACTGATCTGCTATCCTGCAGGGCAAACGGCATACGATAAGCACTGACTCGACGCCCCCCCGGCAACGGCGCGGGGCACCCGTGTCTGCCGTTCTTCCACCCCATGAACCTCGCAATCAGCGCTGTGCCGCGCCGCGTCCCACTCGATAGGATGCGGACGTTCCGCCCACTTCAGCCGTGGTTTCGCGACGGCCGTGGCCATGTCCGCTTATCAGGCCGGCGTTGCGCGCCTTTTCGCGTTCTTCAAAAAGCCCTACCGATCGGCGCTCGCTGCCTGAGGGATGTTCAGCGCGTTGCGCTTCGGACATAATTCCCTGGCAGAACTCGTAAAGAGCGTAGCCGAGCAACGCGGACATTCCGAGTTTGATCAGCTTGAACATAAACACCTCCCCCTACTTGGGAGCAAATGTCATGCCCGATCTGTGATGTCTGATGAAGCCACGCGCGTAGAGCAAAACGCCATTTGCCTCTAGAATCCTGCTCGTATGCAAGATCCCCGTTTGGAAACACTCGCCGATGTTCTCATCACGTACAGTGCGGACGTTCAGAAAGACAATCTCGTGCGGATTTCCGGACCCGCTGTGGCCGCTCCATTGATTGTCGCGGTCTATCGCCGGGTGGTTCAGGCCGGCGCACACGCCATGATGCGCACCGCGCCCGATGAGCTGAATGAGATCTTCTACAAGCTCGCAAACGAAGAGCAGCTCAGATACCTCAATCCCATCGCAATGTACGAAATTGAGCACGTCGATCGCACCATCGGCGTGTGGGGCGAGGAAAACACCAAGGCCCTCACCAACTGCGATCCCAGGAAAATGAGCTTGGCGGCCTCGGCGCACAGGCCCATCACCGAACGCTTTCTCCAGCGGGCGGCCGAGGGTTCGCTCAAATGGTGCGGCACACAATACCCAACCCAGGCCAGCGCCCAGGACGCCGAAATGTCCCTCGCAGAGTACGAGGATTTCGTGTTCCACGCCGGCCTCTTGCACCTTCCCGATCCGGTTGCGGCCTGGAAGCAAATCGGCCAGCGCCAGCAGAAGCTCGTCGATTTTCTAAACGGGAAGAAGGACTATCACGTCGTCGCACAGAATGGCACCGATGTCCGCATGAGCGTCGCTGGCCATACCTGGATCAATTGTGACGGGCATGAGAACTTCCCCGACGGCGAAGTCTTTACCGGCCCTGTGCTTGATTCAGTCAACGGCACGATCGTCTTCAGCTTCCCCGCCGTTCATCACGGTCGCGAAGTCACTGATGTGCGACTGACCTTCAAGGACGGCAAGGTCGCCGACGCCAGCGCATCCAAGGGCGAAGAATTCCTCATCTCCATGCTCGACATGGATGCCGGATCGCGCATGCTCGGCGAATGCGCCATCGGGACCAACTACTCGATCACGCGTTACACCAAAAACACCCTCTTTGACGAAAAGATTGGCGGCACCGTCCATTTCGCTCTTGGCGCCGGCTACCCCGAGACCGGCAACAACAACCAATCCGGCCTGCACTGGGACATGGTTGTGGACCTCCGCCGGGGCGGGTATATTGAGATCGACGGTCAGAAGATCAATCAAGATGGCGAATTCACACGAGGGGAATGGCCATCAGCCTGATGACCGGCCCCATTCCTTCCATCGCAGCAAAGCGCCTCGTGTGGTAAACATATTCCATGCCTGCTTCCACATCTCCCCTAGTCTCGGTCATCATGGGCTCCAAGAGTGACTGGGAAACCATGCGCCACGCCGCCGAGACGCTGGCGAAATTCGACGTGCCTCACGAGACCCAGATCGTCTCCGCTCACCGCACGCCAACGTGGCTGAGCGAATTCGCTTCAGGCGTAGAATCACGCGGGATCCAAGTAATCGTCGCCGGCGCCGGCGGCGCCGCTCACCTTCCTGGCATGGTCGCGGCGCAAACCATCCTGCCGGTCCTGGGCGTTCCCGTGGAATCGCAGGCGCTGAAGGGGATAGATTCGCTTCTTTCCATTGTGCAGATGCCCGGCGGTGTCCCCGTCGGGACACTTGCCATCGGTCGAGCGGGAGCGATCAATGCGGCGCTTCTTGCAATTCAGATTCTGGCGCTCTCGCATCCCGACCTTCGTCAGAAGCTGCACGAATTCCGCAAGCAGCAGACCGCCGATGTCCGTGCGACGAGGCTCCCGGCGGCGCCGGCCTAGTACTTCCTATAATCGATTCGACGTGTCGCTGGCCGCGCTTCGCCATCCTCTTGAGGTATTTGCGATGCTGATGCTTTCCCTGGCGTCGTTCAGTTGCAATCGGCCGCTCACGAGGCCCGCCGATCTTCCCACGCCGCAGCTCGAGCTGACCAATCAGAACGGTTCACAGAAAGCCGTCTTCGCCGGCGGCTGCTTCTGGTGCACAGAGGCCGTCTTCGAGCAGCTCGACGGCGTTACGAATGTCGTCAGCGGTTATGCCGGCGGCGATGAGGCGACCACCACCTACGAGCAGGTTTGCGAAGGCAATACCGGCCACGCTGAAGTCATCCAGATCACGTACGATCCCGCGAAGATCAGCTACGGGGAATTGCTCAAAGTCTTTTTCACCACCCACGACCCCACGACCTTGAATCGCCAGGGACCCGACCAGGGCTCTCAATATCGCTCCGCGATCTTCTACGACAGCCCTGATCAGAAGCGCGTCGCCAAGGCGTATATCAAGCAGCTCGAAGAGGCCAAAGTCTTCGCGCCGAAAACGATCGTCACGACCGTGGAGCCGCTCAAGGCGTTCTATCCGGCCGAGCAGTACCACCAGGACTTCGCCCGCAAGCATCCCGACAATCCCTACATTCAGCAGTGGGCCGTCCCCAAGGTCCAGAAGGTGATCGACCACTTCGTCCACCCGCCAATAACTGAACCGACGACGCCGCCGAGGTAGCTCGAACGTTCGCAGCGCTTCTGTTGTCACTGGTGAATCTCCACCACGTCTCCATCGTGCAGCACATCCGTCCGATGCACCTGCTGCCCTGCGAACCTCCCATCGCCCCACACGCGGGCGAACTTCATTTTCCCGGGCAGTTCACGATGGATCTCCCGCGCCAGATCCTCCACCGTCGATCCCGTCGGCAGCACAAATGGTTTCTCCGTCTCCGGCGCCTTTCCCGGCTCTTTCGTGTACAGCCGAACCTCTTCCCCGTTGGTTGCCGAAACCGCTATCACTTCGAGCTTCCCCGTATAGAGCTCCGTCAGCGTCTCGATGGTCTGCCGCTCGGCAGCGTCGCACTTGTTGGCGACGACGATTGCCACATGCTCGTTCACGTTTCCCGCATCCAGATCGTGCACCGGCACAGAACGGAGAATTATTCCTCGCTCGCGCGGCACATCGTTTACCGCTTCCGCCTCCTCCAGTGGATCGCCGAGCCGGCAACGACGATCGCAATGACGTCGCTGTTCCGGCTCGTCCCGATCAACTCCCCTGGCACGTGCTCGCGAGTCACCGCTGGCGTATCCACCAGCTCGATCTGTACGTCCTCATACACGCACATCCCCGGCATTGGAATCGCCGTCGCAAAGGGATACTCCGTCACCTTCACCGGCACATGCGTCAGCCTCCCGGCCAGCGCATCTTTCCCGCGTTGGGCGTCCCGATCAGCACCACCTGCCCCGCCCCACCTTTCGGAACGTAGAACGGATCCGCCCCCTTGCTCGGCTTCCTCGCCACCGTCTTACGCAGATGGTTGATCTTCCGCCTGATCTCCGCCTGGAGGTTCGCCGTCCCCCTTGTGTTCGGGGATTGTCGAATACATTTCCCGCAGCGCTTCGAGCTTCTGGTCATCCGTCGTAGCGGCCCGATATCGCTGTTCTGCACGCTCGTAATCCGGTGTCAGATTCGCCGGCATGGCCTATCCGCCTGCCCCTTAGGTCTAGCTTGCAGCAGCGCTCCAATCGCCTATAATCGCGAAGGTTTAGGGAGATTCTTAGATGGCTCACATTATTGCGCAGCCCTGCATCGGAACCAAAGACACCGCCTGCGTCGCGGTGTGCCCGGTGGACTGCATTCATCCCACCAAGGATGAAGAGTCATTCGCCGCGGCAGAAATGCTCTACATCGATCCCGAGACCTGTATCGACTGCGGCCTCTGCGTGGATGAATGTCCGGTCAAGGCGATCTTCCCCCAGGAAGACCTGCCGGCCGAATGGGCAGAATTCATCGAAAAGAATGCGGAGTATTACAAGAAATAGCCGCACAATATCATCGACCCATCGAGGCCGCGATCTCGCCGTCGCGGCCTTTTGCTTTGCTTATTCTTGATCGCTATTGCCGAGTAGCACGACCGTGCCCAAGCGCCTAGCATCAGCCTGTAGCCCAAGAGGTGGATTCCATATGAAATTGTCTGTTTTGACTGCCGCCGCAATTGTGGTTCTCGGTCACACTGACCGTCAGTGTCGTTGCGGAGCCATCCGACCAAGCGACTCCCGCCCCAGCGACCCAACCCGCAACCCAGCCGACCACCCAACCTCAGGCCATTAACACCAAGGGCCCCGTCTCCGGCGACGACGTCGATCCCGACACCCAAACCATCACGTACAAGGGCCAGACCATCGGGTTCTGCTGCGACGACTGCATCAAAAAGTTCAAAAAAGATCCCGACAAGTACATGAAGAACCTCAAGTAGGTTCGGAATCCGACTGCAGCCCCCACGGCCGGGCGCCCATCGCCCGGCCGTTTCTTCGCGCCGCAATTTCCGCCCCTTGCCATATACCCCAATAGGGTATATAGTCACTGGCGATGAAGAGCGAGTCGCGCAGCAAGATTCAGAACCGGCTCAAGCGCATTGCCGGCCAGGTCGCCGGGCTGTCGAAAATGGTCGACGAAGACCGCTACTGCGTCGATCTTCTGACCCAGCTCGCCGCTGTCCGCTCCGCATTGGATGCGGTCGGCGTCGAACTGCTCGCCGACCACATGGAACACTGCGTCCGCCGGACCCAGGATGCTCATCCTCAGTCTCGCAAACGGTCCGATGAGCAATTGGTCGAGGAGATGCGACTGACGCTCTCTCGCTTCCTGCGATAATTGGTCTGTTGAATGCAATCGGAACCATCATGGCCTCACCAACCATTGCCAATTCTGCGGCTGCTGCCGAAGCGTGTAAATTGAATTTCAACGTCAGCGGAATGAACTGCGCTTCCTGCGTCTCACACGTTCAGAAGGCCGCTCAGTCGGTTCCCGGTGTGCGGAACGTCAATGTCAACCTGGCTCTCGGCCGAGCGACCGTAGATTTCGATCCCCGGCAGGTCTCTCCCGACCAGATCGCCTCCGCCATATCACAATGCGGATACCCCGCATCGCCGCAGGCTTCCACGTCCACAGCGAATCACCGAGCAGGAGCGCGTTGCCCGCCAGGCAGCCCACGCCAGATCGTGGGCCCGTCGTGCCTTCATTGGGCTGATCCTCTGGCTCCCCGTCGAGCTGACACACTGGCTTCTCGCGCTCTCCGGCCATGCTCACACCTCTGCCGCTGGGATAGACTGGCTGGCGCTGGCCACCAGCACGCTCTCAATCGGCTATGTCGGCTGGGCCTTCTACCGCAGCGCCTTCAAAGCTCTCGTGCACCGCACCAGCAACATGGACACGCTCATCGCCATGGGCGCAACGGTCGCCTACGTTTACAGCCTCTTCGCATTCACCGGCTATCTCGCCGGCGTATGGAGCGTCCTGCCCAATCTCTATTTCATGGAGGCTGCCGGATTGCTCGCCCTGATCAGCATCGGCCACTGGCTCGAAGCGCGAGCCCGAGATGCCGCCGGTAGCGCCATCCACGAGCTGCTCAACCTCGCTCCCGCCACCGCGTTACGTCTCGATAACAACGACCAGCCCACCGAAGTCCCCGTTGCCGATTTGCAGATCGGCGATCGTGTCCTGGTCCGTCCCGGTGATCGAATTCCCACCGACGGCGCCGTCGCCGCCGGCCGATCCTCGGTCGATGAATCCCTGATCACCGGCGAGAGTTTGCCGGTCCTCCGCCAGGAAGGGGACGAAGTCATCGGTGGAACCGTCAACGCGGACGGCCGGCTGATCGTCCGCGCCAGGCGCGTCGGTAGTGAAACCGCCCTGGCACAGATCATTCGCCTGGTCGATTCCGCCCAGTCAAGCCGTCCGCCCGTGCAGCAGCTCGCCGATCGTTTCGCGGCGGTCTTCGTTCCATCCGTTCTTGCAGTGGCAACCGTGACCGGAATTGCGTGGTACTTGTGGGGCTGGCACGCAGGGTGGCATAGCGCTCACACCTGGGCGGCCCTCGCCAACGCCGTCTGCTCTGTCCTGATCATCGCCTGCCCATGTGCCTTGGGTTTGGCGGTCCCCGCCGCTCTGATGGTCGGCACGGGGCGCGGCGCCAAGCGAGGTATCCTCATCCGCGACATTGATGCGCTGGAGCGCGCCGAGACTATCAGCACCGTCGTCCTCGACAAGACCGGCACCCTCACTGAAGGCAAGCCAGTCGTCACCCGCATCGTTTCCGCCAACGGCATATGCGAAGACGAAATTGTTCGACTCGCTGCCGCCGCCGAGCAGTTCTCCGAGCATCCGCTGGCAAAGGCGATTGTTGCCCACGCTCGCGCAAGGTCGCTTGGCCTTCCCGTCCCGGAGTCCTTCCGGAACGAGGCAGGCCTGGGCGTAGTTGCTGATCTGGGCGATCGCAAACTGTTAGTTGGCAGCCGCGCGCTGCTGTCCGGAGATCGCGATCAGCCGGGCCCTCTGACCGATGGCGACGGCCAGACCGTCGTACATGTCGCCGAGCAGCGAAATGGACAGCTCACCACGTTAGGCGCAATCCTCCTGAGCGACCAGCTCAAGCCTGACTCCATCGAAGCCGTTCGAACCTTCCACCAGATGAACCTCCGAACGGTTCTTCTCACGGGCGACAATGCCGCCACCGCCAGGACGATTGCCCAAGCCGCTGAAATTGATGACGTCCGTGCCAACGTCCGCCCGGGGGGAAAGGCCCGGACCATTCGCGAGCTTCAAAACGGCGCTCACGTCGCCATGGTCGGCGATGGCATCAACGATGCCCCCGCATTGGCAGCCGCGGATCTCGGCATCGCCATCGGGTCCGCTACCGATGTCGCCAAGGAAGCTGGCCACATCGTGCTCGTCGGCCGCAGTCTTCACGGCGTCGCCGCCGCCATCCGCCTCTCTCGCGCGACCATGCGCATCATCCGTCAGAATCTTTTCTTCGCCTTCATTTACAACGTCCTGGCGATTCCGATCGCGGCCCTGGGGTTGCTCAATCCCTTGATCGCCGCCGCCATGATGGGGCTCTCCGATATCAGCGTTCTGGGCAATGCTTTACGTCTCCGGCGGGCGCGCATCGATTGAGCCGCAACCTCAGGCGTTTTTCACTCTCAGGAACTTCCATTTTTCCCCTTGACGCGGCCTGATGACGTGGCTTCAATACCGCCACTTTGACCGGTCATGCCCAGCGGGGCGAGGAGCCAAAGCGGCGCTGACCGGAATGCTTGCTAACCGTTTCTGTATCACCACCTTTCGGGACTTCCGTTATGCCAAACACTGAATCATCCGCCGTCCTCGATTCGACTGCTCTTTTGCTTTCGCCGGCGGCAGGCCTGCTTGAAGAACTCCAAACCGATTCGCCATTCCCGTTGCTCGATCCACAGGCCGCCAAGCGCCGCGCCCGTGACGAGGAGGAACAGCCCGACGAGGATGAGGATGAGGGGGAGGAGGAAGAAGAAGAGGAGGAAGGTTTCGAGGAGGAAGAAGAGGAAGAGGGCGAAGGCTTCGAAGACGAGGACGAAGATCTCGATGAGGATGAGGACGAAGAAGACGAGGACGAGGATTTCGAGGACGAGGACGAAGACGAGTACGACAGCTCCGACGACGATGATGACGACGACGACATCGACGACTACGACGATGACGAATAGCCGGCGATGCCTTGTGCTCGCAGAATGGTTGTCATCCTGAACGGGGCGAGACGCAGTGAAGGATCTCGGATAGTGAAGATTCTCGACGTCAGAAAAACGTTGTCTGCGTCGCACTGCAGCACGCGATGGCACTTTACATTACGTAATCGTTTGTGAACCCGGGTCTTCGGCGCACGGTGGGGTGGTATCCTCAAATCGGAGAGGACACACTCAATGCGCCGGGACATTGAGCAGACGCTTCAGGCCGCGCTCAATCACCACCGCGCCGGACGCATCACGCAAGCCGAAGCGCTCTACCGTCGCGCACTGGAACTGGATGCGACGAACCCCGATGCCGCACATCTGCTGGGCGTTGCGCTAGCGCAGCAGAAGCGATTCGTCGACGCCGAGGTATCCGTGCGCCGCGCGATAGCCCGCGTTCCGACGATGGCGCCATACCTGAACACGCTGGGCAACCTGCTCCTCGAGCAGGAGAAGTTCAAAGAGGCCGCAAGCGTTGCCGAAAGCGCACTTCGGATAACCCCCGATTCGGCAGACGCGCTCATCACGCTCAGCCGCGCCCGTGCGGCCGCCGGCATGGCAGGCGCATCGGAGCCCGCCGCTCGTGCGGTGGCAATCCAGCCTCGCTTTGGATTGGCGCATGCGGCGCTTGGCACTGCCCTTCTGGCCCAAGGTCAAGTGCGACGTGCGGTCGAGTCGTTACGCCAGGGGTTGGCGCTTGACCCAGGCCTCACGTGGGCCCGTGCCCAACTTGCAGATGCCTTGCGCCGTCAGGCACTTCTGGATGAAGCGGCCGAGCAGTGGCGTCTAATCACCGCCGCCGCCCCGGACGATCCCGGCGCATGGAATGAGTTGGGCCTTGCGATGAAGGATCAGGGCATGATCGACCAGGCGCTCGCCGCTTTCGAGCGCACCCTTGCTGTCTCACCGTCGCCGGCAATTCACAGCAACCTTCTGCTTACGCTCCATTACCTGCCGCACCTCGACGCTTATCGCATCCGGGACCAGCACGTAGCGTGGGCCCGTCAATACGCCACCCCGCTCTATCCGCGGCAGCAGAATCTCACCGCAAAAGAGCCTGGCGCCCGCCGCCTCCGCGTCGGCTATGTTTCCGCCGATTTTTGCCGTCATCCCGTCGCCCACTTCATCACGCCGATCCTGGAGGCTCACGATAGCGACCAGTTTGCGATCGTTTGCTACGCCAACCTCGCCAATCCGGACGCGGTGAGCGATCACATCAAAGCTTCTGTCGCGCTCTGGCGGCACGTCCATTCGATGAGTGACGAGTCGCTGGCCCGGCAGGTCCGCGAGGATCAAATCGATATCCTCGTTGATCTTTCCGGCCACACCGCCCAAAACCGATTGCTCGCCTTCGCCCGTCGCGCTGCGCCGGTTCAGGCATCCTACCTCGGGTACCCGGACACCACGGGCCTGGCGACGATGGACTTTCGCATTACAGATAGCGTGGCCGATCCCCCGGGCCGCACCGATGACTTGCACGTCGAGCGGCTGGTACGCCTTCCCAGCTGCGCGTGGCCCTACCAACCCGACCTCAATAACCCTCCGCCGGTCGGGCAGCTTCCCGCAGACCGCAACGGTTTCATCACCTTCGGATCATTCGCCAATCCTGCCAAAGTCAATGGAACGACCGTCGAGCTTTGGGCTCGTATCCTGCAAGCCGTCCCCACCGCTCGACTGCTGCTCAAAGGGTTCGCCCTTGCTGGCCAAGTGGCTCGCGATCGCCTTACCGAGCTCTTTGTATCCCGGCGGATTTCATCCGATCGGCTGGCGCTTCTCGGTCCTGTCGTTTCCGAGCGCGAGCACCTCGCCGCCTATCAGCAGATCGATATCGCACTCGACTCATTTCCATACCACGGCACGACGACGACGTGCGAAGCGCTATGGATGGGCGTCCCTGTCCTCTCCCTCGCGGGCGAGCTACACGTGTCCCGCGTCGGCGCCAGCCTCCTCACTGCCGCCGGTCTGCCAGAATTCGCGGTTGCAGATTCAGATGCGCTCGTCACCACGGCCGCTCAACTTGCATCGGATATCAGCCGCCTACGTGACCTGCGCCATTCGCTGCGCGATCGCCTGGGTGCATCCCGCCTGTTCGATGCCGCTGCGCTGACGCGCGACCTTGAAGCACTGTATCGCTGGATGTGGACTCAGCAGGCGACGTAACATCCACTCGTAAATACGGCGGCGTGCACCACGGATTACAATGGATTTAATCCTCACCGCCCCTCGCTCGCCGGCTGGCTTTCACCTTTGATCGATGGCGCTTCTGCTCCAGCCGCCGCGCTTTAGACGCCTTGGTTGGCCTGGTCTTCCGCCGCACCTTTGGCTCCGCCTTCGCCCTGACAATTAGTCCTCTGAGCCGATCCAAAGCCTCCGCCCGGTTCCCTTCCTGGCCGCGTTCGGTATCAGCGCTGATGTGAATCTCCCCTTCGATCGTCAAACGCCTGCCGGCGAGCATCCGCAGCCGCTCGATCACCGCCCCCTTCAGGCCCACCAGCATCTCCGGCCGCACCCACAATTCCACCTTCGTGTTCAGCTTGTTGACGTTCTGCCCGCCAGGCCCGCCGCTGCGCAGCGTAGCCGAAGCGCACCGCCCCCGCCGGCGCATAGACGCCGGGTGCCACCTCAATCCCGCTGCCGCTCGACCTGGCGGAATCGGAGTGCTCCATGGAATTTAGCCGCTTCACTAATCCCCCGAAAACACATTCACGTAAACCCCTTGCCTCGCCTGCTCGTTCACCAGGCGCACGTGCCGCGTCGCGCTGCCCAAAAAGATCACAATCATGAGGATCACCAGATTCAGCCGCATCCAGGGGATAGGATGCATCGGCGGCTTGCGCGACATCGTCAGAAACAGGGCGATCAACACCGTTATCAAACCCGTGCTCGCGTGTGCCGCCCACCACCATCCCGCGCCATCCAGATGCTGTGCGAGATTGGCTCCGCAGCCAGCGGAGCAAACGGCACGCGCGGGATCAGCGTCTCACCGCCGACGTAGTACCCCAGGTTCCGGTAAGACGACACGCAACCCGTGATCACCAGCACGACGGCACTCGTCCAGACGATCCCCCGGAACACCCATCGCGCCCGGGCGAACACCGAAAGCTGCTGCTCCGGCTTCAGCTCGTCGATCGCCACCGGCACAACCATCTCGTAGAACAGCGTCCCCCCCACCAGAGTCGTCGTGCACACGATGTGCAGGTACCGGTTCAGCAGGATCAGGATGTTGTATGCCACATCCGACATCACTATGCGCCTTCGGACCAGACCGCAAAAAGACTTGAGGCAAAACTACCCTCCTGCCGATTCTGTAAGATGCGCCGGCGTTTGCAAGTCGCTTGCACTCCCATTCAAATAACCCAGCGCTCGCAACAAGAGCGTCTGGCACAGATGATTCGCGCGGTTCTGTTCGACATCGATGACACGCTGCTGGATTTCGATCCAACCCGCGCTTCGCGCGCGTTCGCGATTGGCGCCCAGCGTACCTACGACTACCTCAAGGGCCGCCATCTCCCCGTCCCACCATTCGACCGTTTCTTCCGGACTCATTGCCGTCTGGCCTGGCGGATGAAATGGATCGCCCGCCTTACCGGCCGCGAACAGTCCGTCCGCCACGTGCTTCGTAAGCTCTGCCTGAAGCTCCGGCTCCAGCGCGATGAGGTCTCCCTGGCCCGGCTCGGCTGGCTCTGGTATGAGCCGATGATCGAATGCACGTCGCTCGCGCCAACGTCATCCCCACGCTCAAGACCCTGCGCGATGCCGGCCTCAAGCTTGCCATCGTTTGCAACACGCCGCTCCAGGGCGAAGTCGTCGACGACCATCTTCGCCTCGAAGGGCTGCTCGACTTCTTCCCCGTTCGCATCTACTCCAGCAACGTCCGCTTCCGCAAGCCCGATCCGCGCATCTTCAGGATTGCGCTCCACGAGCTGCACGTCGATCCCGACGAAGCCCTGTACGTCGGCGACGTGATTCCCACCGATATCACTGGTGCCGTCAAAGCCGGGATGCGCGGTCCTGCAATGCAAACCTGATGCACCCCCGTGCAACCTCGCCGATGCATCCATCCACAATTTCGCAGAACTCCTGAAGCTCCCCATGCTGGAACAGGCGCTGCATCTCGCCCACCCCATCCCGGCCTCTGCCCCCGCATCGCGCCCCGCCCCCCGTTCCACCCCCACGAGCGTCGCATGAACTGGCAGGGACGACCGCGACGCGTCCAGTCAATTCCGCTATCATCGTTTTCGTGTCCACGCAGAATCCTTCCCGACGTGAGTTCCTTCAAACCTCAGCCGTCTCACTGGTTGCCATGACCGCCTTAACCTCCGCCCCTGTACAGCGCCGCCGGCCAAACGTCCTACTCATCATCCTCGACGACCTCGGATCGCTCGACCTCAATTGCTACGGCTCGCACGATCTGATCACCCCCAACCTGGACGCCCTAGCCGCCTCCGGCATCCGTTTCACACAGTTCTATTCCGCCGCACCGATCTGCTCGGCTTCGCGCGGCGGTACGCTCACCGGCCGCTATCCCCAGCGCAACGGCCTGACCGAGAACGCCTCCTCCCAACCCGGCGGCGGCGCCAGCCTCCCCGCCAGCGAGCGCCACCCTCGCCAGCATCCTCAAAGACGCCGGCTACGCCACCGGCCACGTCGGCAAATGGCATCTAGGCTACACCCCCGACACCATTCCCGCCGCCCACGGCTTTGACAGCTCCTTCGGCCACATGGGCGGCTGCATCGACAACTACTCCCATTTCTTCTACTGGGACGGTCCCAATCGCCACGATCTTTGGAACGACGCCAAAGAGGTCCATCACGAAGGCGAATACTTCGGCGATCTGATCGTCGATCATTGCAAGCAGTTTATCTCCGCTCATAAGGACGAACCCTTCTTCCTCTACTGGGCGATCAATCAGCCGCACTACCCGCTCCAGGGCAAAGCCCATTGGCGCGAGAAATACAAGCACCTGCCCTCGCCGCGCAATATGTACGCCGCATTCGTCTCGACACTCGATGAGATGGTCGGCGATGTCCTCGCCCACCTCGACTCGCTCGGCCTGCGCGATGACACGCTCATCGTCTTCCAGTCCGACCACGGCCACTCCACCGAAGAGCGCGCCTTCGGCGGCGGCGGCAACGCCGGCCCCTACCGCGGCGCCAAGTTCAGCCTCTTTGAAGGCGGCATCCGCGTTCCCGCGATCATCAGCTACCCGCGCCCGTCCCCAAAGCCACCGTGCGCGAGCAGTTCGTCACCGGCGTCGATTGGTTCCCCACCATCCTCGACATCGCGGGCGTCCCCCTGCCCGGGGTGCGGCTCGACGGCCAATCCATCGCTCCCATTCTCAACTCCGCCAGCGCCCCCGGCAGCCACGCCACCTACCACTGGAAACTCGCCAAGCAATGGGCCGTCCGCGACGGCAACTGGAAGCTCATCGGCCATCCCGTCGATACCAGCCACAAAGCCTCCATCGGCCCGGACGATCAGCTCTTCCTCAGCGACCTCTCACGCGACCTCACCGAAATGCACAATCTCGCCTCCCAGCACCCCGACATTGTCGCCCGCCTGACCAAGCTGCACGAACAGTGGCTCATCGATACGAGCAGCAAATGACCGAGCCCATCACACCGCCACGTTCTCTCTCTCATGAATTCCCCCTCTCCACCTGAGACATTCCAAACCGCCCGGCTGCTGTTGCGCCGTGCCGTGCCCTCCGACGCCCCGGCGATCTTCGCCCGCTGGGCGCAGGATCCCGAAGTCACGCGCTACCTCGTCTGGCGGCCCCACACCGCTGTCGAGCAATCCCAAAGCCACGTTGCCCGCTCCCGGACGTCCTGGGAAAGCGGCGCCGAATACCTCTGGCTCCTGGCCGACTCCGCCACCGGCAATCTCCTCGGCGAGCTCGCCTGTCACCCCGGCGAACATGGCGTCAATCTCGGTTATCTCCTGGCCCGCGATGCCTGGGGCAAGGGCCTCATGGCCGAAGCTCTCGCTCCCGTCGTCGAGTGGTGGCTCGCCCAGCCTAATATCTTCCGCATCTGGGCCACCTGCGATATCAGCAACACCGCCTCAGCGCGGGCCCTGGAGAAATCCGGCTTCCAGCTCGAAGGCACGCTCCGCCGCTCGGCGCAACATCCCGCCCTAAGCTCCGAGCCCCGCGATGCGCTCTGCTACAGCCGCACCCGGAGCTGACCGCCGATGCCGCTCGCAGGCCTCCGGCCGGCGCGGCGGCCCGCAAAATATGGTAAACTCCCATGCACCATGAAAGAGCCGCTCACGGCCATCGGCGGCCTGCTGCTGCCCGGCGACGAAAACTGGCAGTTCACCGTGCAGGATGGCGTCATCACCGCCCGGCGCCGGAACAGCCCCGGTGTGCTGCGCATCCGCTCCATCGAGCAGAACACACTGCCCCAGCCGCTCGATCACGAGGCATGCCTCGTCGCTACGCGCTGGCTGCTCAATCTCCCCGATGTCGAGCCGACCGACCGGCAGATGCTGCAATCGATCTGCGGCCCCTACGGCAGCTTCCGATTGCCCGCGGGCCCTGACCTGCTGCGGGTCTGGTATCTGCGTCGCCCGGCCGGCCTGATCGTCGGCGTCTATTCCTGTCCCGCCGCTGTGGCGAACCAACAGGCGGCCGCCTTCATGGCCGGGCAGGCCGCATACATCATGACTCGCGCGATGTTTGACCGTCCGAGCTGGGGCGCCGATGAGCCTCTGACACAGATGATCCAGGAGAGTTTCGAGCGCCTGGAGAACCAGACCCAGCCGAATATCACAGACGATCAGGGAAGCGCCGCAACGGCCTGACCCCCCGGCCGAAGCGCATCGCACACCCCCTTCACCTTGCCGGGCGATCAATCCCCGCCAAGCCTGCGACCCCGCCCTCCCGCTTTTGCGGCAACCGTGCCGGCTCCGCATGCTCCAAGCCCGGCCGGGGCGTATCCGCCGGCCTCGCCAGAACCTTTCCCGTCCCGCGGGGAGATTTGACACGCATGCACTGCACACAAGAGCAGCCCATGGGTCCCCGCAACCCGCCGCCCGGCCGATCCCATCCCCCCTCGATCGACCGCTGCAACTCGGCAGGGGTATTGCCGTCGACTTCAACGATGCGGCAACCAGAAAGGGAATATGGCTATATGTTCCGCCCACCGTCCCCGCGCGTGCATGATCACTTCGTCATGTGAATGGCTGCCGGTAACCTTTGACGATTCTCCGCGGGCTTTGCCGCTCATGCAGCCGGCAATCGCGAGCAGCCCGCCAGCCGCCGCTCCCGCACAGACCAGTGCCGCTTCATTGCGGGTCATGTCTGCTATTTGCCGACAGACGGCATCGCGAAGTTCCTGCATGCGGACATACGATCGCGATGCATCCCACACCGCCCGCAGCACCGCGACGGCTGGAACAGCATCGCCGTATCGACCCAGAATACATCTGGCGTCGATCACCCGCCGCACGCCCAGTTCTTTTTAGGTCCGCACGGCGCAGCCCGGGCTTGCGGGTTCGAGTTCGTCGGCGGCGATGCTCCGCAGCCAATGCACAAACGCTTCATCGCGGTTGGCGCGCACCGCCCAGTCCACGGGCACGGCCCATCTAACGTGCGTACACAGGGATCTGCGCCGCGCCGCAGAAGCAGCGCACACATCGATTCGCGCTGAGCCGGCCGCATAATGCAGAGCCGTTTCTCCGCCGGACTCGCCTTTGATGCAGAACTCCGGATTGGGGGCCTGGGTCTGCCCATTAACGTCCGCCCCGGCATCGAGTAGCAAGGCGGCCAGTTCCAGGAGGTCCCAGTGCGCTGCTCGGTGCAGGGGCGTATAGCCCAGGGAGGGCAATCCCAGGTTCGGATCGGCCCCCGCATCCAGCAGCAACCTCACCATATCCATGTCACGGCGATGCACCGCCCCCATCAAAGGGGTTCGGTTGTTCGCATAGGGGGTGTTCGGATCGGCGCCATGTTCGAGCAGCCGTCGCGCCAAATCATATCGGCCGTGGAAAGTGGCGCTTCCGAGTGGGGTGTGGTCGACGGGTCCCCTGGTCTCGATATCCTGCAGTTCATCCACCCACGACAATGGCACTTTGTCGCCGCCGCGCACGGCGGTCACGAATCGAGCCAGTGCATCCATCTCGTCCATGTAGTGCATCGGCAAAAGCCAGCTACTTGACCTTCGCCTGAACCGTATCAGGGGGCGCACATCGATTCGGGAAAGAATATCGGTTCAGGTCCAATCCCCGCAACATGCCCCGGGGAGACGTTCAAAATTCTTGCCGCCTCTGAACCCGAATCCGCAAAAAGGCGATAGTCATCTCCCCCATTTCCGTATCCCGAGCACGATGGCGAGACCCGTGCCAGAAATGCCGCAACAAAGGACATTCCGATCCCATGTCGTCCCAAATTCGGTTCCGGGGTCACACCGTACTCACACCGTTGTAGTACCGTTGCCTCCCCATCCCCCCGCTACCCCGACAAAATGGCGTTCTGACGACATACTGGTCCGAAGATCGCCCCCTTCCCTTGGCCAATTGGGCATTGGTCCTTGTTTGGGATTTGGCGCTTCGGATTTCGCAATTCGCCCCCCCCGCGCTCCGCCCCCTCTCTCCTCCCCCTACTTCGCCCCGTCGCATCTTGGCGGTTTCCCCTCCCCCGCTCCCCTCGACCCCGCCAACCATTTTCAATCCATCGACCCCGTGGTTCGCATCCAGTTCGAGAAGCTCACCGACAACGACCTCCCCATGAACGTCTCCCCAGGGCAATCCGGCCTGGTTCGACGATGCCCACTTCGCCGCCGGTTCATCCATCACCCCCCCATCTCCGCCACCCGCCTGTCCCCTCACCCGAATCGCCAAACCCCACTCTACCGCCCCAGCCGCCGCGAAAGCTCTCCCGGATCGTCCTTGATCTGCCCCCAAACCCTCTCCCACGCCGCCAAAGCCAGCATCGCAAGTTCGTCGTTCATTGGGCTCCCTTCGCCGCGACGAAAGAATACGGCACTTGTTAGGTACAGGTAAATCGCGCAATACGCGGTTCTGCGTCTCGGTTGCTCGGCACACGACGAAAACACAAGACTTCCGAAACCTTTGATGGTCCGACGGGGCCGGGCACCACTGTTTTCAGCCACAGTGCGGAGTGCTATCCTCGCTGCCGATGTCGGAGAGTCAGACGCCACCCCCGCCGAAGTTCTACACAAACGTTCCGCCACCGTACTTCGCCGACTACTTCCGCTCCGTCAGTGATATCTTGCAGGCAAAGCATCGCGGGATGCGCTGGCCGAACCAGAACCCCGCTGACATCGGGGAACTCCACGAAACATTCGTCAAGGAAGTCCTGACAAAATTCCTTGGTGGCATTGTGCGTTCTCATCGCGGCGGGAAGATCATCGGCGCTCATCACAAAGAGTCGTCGCAAATTGACGTGCTGCTGACTGGGCAGAACACCTTGGCTATCTTTGAAGACAAAGGAGTTTATCCGGTTGAAACGGTCTTTGGAGCATTCGCCATTACGTCAACGCTTGATCTGCCGAAGCTGCGGGAGTCGGTGAAAAACCTCGCGTCTATCCCGAACGATGTGCCCCGCATCACGCTGTCGCTCTACCCGCCCAGTGCTATCCCCATCTTCGCAATGCACTGGCGCGATAAATCGTAGCTAATCCACCGGCTTTGCCGGTGAGAATTCATGAGGCTCTGCCGTTCCGGCGTCGTCAGGGATAGACGGTCCTCCTTGAGGAAGGCCCCGAAGGGCGAAAGGAGAACCGTCATGAAAGATTGGCAAAGCCAAGCCCACGTGAAGTGGGAGTGCAAGTACCATGTTGTGATCCTGCCAAAATACCGCAGGAAGGAGTTGTACGGAAGGACGCGTCGTGCGATCGGCAAGATTCTTCGGGAACTGTGCCGGCAAAAGGACGTGGAACTGGTGGAAGGCAAAGCGATGCCGGACCACATTCACATGCTGCTCAGTGTTCCCCCCAAGTACAGCATCGCGATGACGATGGGGTACTTGAAGGGCAAAAGCGCGATCCGCATCCACCGGGAGGTGCTGCGGACGAAGGGGACGCTGTTCGGCCGAGAGTTCTGGGCACGCGGCTACTGCGTAAGCACAGTGGGTCTGAACGAAGAGCAGATCCGCCAGTACATTCGCGACCAGGAGAAATTGCAGAAGGACTTGGACCAAGGTGAACTGGAGTTTGCTTGATTCGTAGGCCCCTTTCAGGGGCCTTCCTCATTCCACCGGCTCTGCCGGTGGTGGCTGAATACCCACTCCGGTGTGCTTTTGGCTTTGACGGAACGATAGCCGAGGGCTGGATGGCTGAACTGTCGCAGATGGAAAAGTCGGGGCCGATCCGCCACGAAGATATGCCCGATCTCGTCATCGTGAATAAGCGCGGGATGATCATTCGCGGTGGCGATGAGGTACGAATGGCCAGCGGTATCCCGACCAAGGCGCCATATCACTTTATCGACTTTGCCAAGATGCGGGATGACTACTTCTGGGTGTCTTGGCTGCTGGCAAAACTTCACGACTTGAGCAAACTCCAGCATTTCGTGTTTCCCGATTACACCGCTTACTTCAACCCTGAAATGGACAACAGCTCATTTATGGGCTTCATCAAAACGCAGGTGGAAAAGCTCTGCCGGGAAAACGAGCTTGAACCCCCGCCGACACCGTAGCAAGGTGTCCGGGAGTCCGGAGCCTTTGAGTGTGCAGCCACGCTGCCTCATCCCCAAAAGCAACGCCGGATTCACCACAAAGTGCTGGCTGAGCTTCACGGTTGTTCCCTTGCTGAGTCGCCGATCCCCGCGAAGGGTCTTGGCGCAGCCTGCTCGCGCCATCTGCTCTTGCCATCAGTTGTCAATATAATCGCAGGTGCATGAGTCACCGTCAGCAGCCAACAGCCTTACACTCTCGCCTGGCTCTGTGGGCGATCGCAATATCCGCCGCTCTGCTCTTTCTGAGCAAGTATGCCAACGGGACCCGGGTCATTTCGAATGGCACCACGACGACCTATCGCTTCTCGCTCCCATACGTCGCGCTGAGCCTCGCAGCGACGTTCTTCGTTCTCGCTGCCGCCGCCCTGGCTGCCACTGCCAAGATCGGCAGATACCAGGCTTGGGCAATCCTTGCCGCAATGCTCGCCATAGGGCTGCTGCTTGGCGACACAAGGGTCATCTTTGACCACGTCACCGTCGCGCCCGATGCCTTCGTATTTCCCAATCAGGGCTTCTTCAGAGGGCATCGAGTCATTCGTTACGCCGATCTTGGCGGCGTGCTCCTCGACCGCGACAAGAACGAACTTCATTTCTACAAGAAGAATAAAACCGAAGTCGTCGTGTCTGCCGACGTTCTATTCGGCGGGAGCCTTCAATCGCTTTATAAAGCTCTCAAATCCTGCGGCGTGCCTGTCGCGAATCTCTGACAAGTCTCCCCCCTCATCCCAGAAAAAGCCCCACACTCACCGCAAAGTGCTTGCTCAGCTTCACGATGTTTCCCTTGCTGAGTTGCCGATCCCCGCGAAGGATTGCGGCCCCCAGTTCTCGGTCGCCCAGCACGCGGCGCCGGCCTGACGCCGGCAATTCCCGCCCTGTCATCACGTTGCTATACGCCCGGCCGGACCATACGCTCCTCAATCCACGGTCGCCACGATGCCCAAGGTATTCTTTACTCTCATCCTGGACCAACGCCTCGATGAAGAGGTGCGCACGTTCTGGCGTGTGCTGGCTGATGTGGGAATCGGGGCGCCGCCGGCGGACAGACACCGCCTCCACGTGACGCTCGCGGGCTTCGAACTTGCCGACACCGACAAAACGCCCCACCGCTTCCCGCGCAACGCGCGTGCAGCGCCAGTCAGGCACCCGCCAGAGGATGGGCTCCCATCAGCGCCCGCACTCCGCAATCCTGCCCCCTCTCGAGCCAACCGCCCAAACCGCCTGATCTCTGACCTCCCCAGCCCACCCCACACTTCATCCTCCATCTTACATCCTCCCCTCGCGGTCTCCCCCACTCGCCTGAAAGAACCCGACCCGAACCAAAACCCCCAGGTGCGGCAATCTCACCTCCACCCCCAATCCACCCCGGCGCACCGGTGCAAACCGAACCCACCGCTCAGAACTCCGTCGTCGGCAAGCTGGTCTTGGCGCCGCCCGACTTCACCTTCGACAGCAGCTTCGGATCCCCGCCCATGGCGCGCACGATCGCGGCCAGATCATCCTCCACCGGCACCGGGCGGTTCGACAGCTTCCCGTGCGGCTCGCTTCGCGGGGCCACGTCCTGCACGCTCTTCATGTCCACACCCGTGTGGTACTTCACCGTCGCGTTGGGATCTTTCAGCTCGTGGCCGGTCATGATGCAGACCACCCGCTCGTCGGCGCCGATGATCCCCTCCCCCATGAGCTTCGCCAGACCGGCAACCGTCGCAGCGCTTGCCGGCTCACACCCGAAGCCCCAGCGCGCCACCATCGCCCGGTGTTCGAGGATCTCATCGTCCGTCACTTCGCGCACCGACGCCGTTCATCACCTCCAGCGCCCGCAGCGCTTTGGGCAGATTCACCGGCCGCGAGATCTCGATGGCGCTGGCAACCGTGTGCGGTTTGTAGTTGGACTCATCGAGGACCGCATAATGCTTCTGGATGGTCGAGGCGTCATACCGCCCGCCATTCCAGCGCACGCCGCGCTCCGAGAAGAGCACATCCAGCGTGTTAGCCCCCGCCGCATTGATGACCGCCAGGCGAGGGATGCGCTTGATCAACCCCAGTTCTTTCAGCTCGACAAACGCCTTGCCGAACGCCGAGCAATTCCCCAGGTTTCCCCCGGGAACGATGATCCAGTCCGGCGGCTCCCAATCGCGCGCCTCGAGCACGCGGTACATGATCGACTTCTGCCCCTCCAGCCGGAAGGGATTCACCGAGTTCATCAGATAGACGCCCATCTCCGGCACATCGACCGCGATCTGGCGAATCCGCCTCAGACAGTCGTCGAAGTCCCCCTGGATCTGCAGCGTCAGCGCCCCGTAGTCCAGCGCCTGTGACAGCTTCCCGAACGCGATCTTGCCCGAACCGATGAACACGATCCCCTGCATCTGCGCCAGCGACGCGAACATCGCCAGCGAAGCACTCGTGTTTCCCGTCGAGGCGCACGCGACCTTCTGCGCCCCCACCATCCGCGCGTGCGTGAACGCGGCGGTCATGCCGTTGTCCTTGAAGCTGCCGGATGGATTGAGCCCTTCGTACTGAAGCTGCAAGCTCCCCGGCTTCCTGTTCATCTGCCTGGCCAGCAGATCGGCCGTCTGCAAAATCGTCCGCCCCTCGCCGATGGTGACAACGTCGTCCTCGGTCCGGTAGAACGGAAGCAGTTCGCGAAAGCGCCACACGCCGGAGAAATCCAGCCTCCCCTCGTGCGCCAGCCCTCTGGTTCCCCAGCGGCCTTCAAAGAATTCCAGGCTCTTGGGCTTGGCCAGCCGGTCCCAGTCGTAGCGGATGTCCAGCAGGCTGCCGCAGCGCGTACACGATACGCGCACCTCCTCGATTCCATAGGTGGCGGCACAATCGGGGTTGATGCACTGCTGAAAAGCGGGCTCTTTCATGACCCCGCCAGTTTAGAGGGACGTGACCAAACTACCAAACCCCGTGCTGCGGACGGCCATTTACCGCCGGCGGATCGCTTCCTCGCGGCGCTGCCGTTCGGTCGCCTTTCGCAGCACGCGGCGCTCGCTCCAGGTCAGGCTCTGCATGCCGTGGGCGGAGACCTTTCGCAGCGCCGCATCGATCCTCCGCTGCTCAATCCGGATTTCACGGGCTTCCTTCAGGCGCTCGCTTGCGTGCGCAGTTTCGCCCGCCAGCGGCCAAACGGTTTGCGCAGGGTCGCCGGCTCATAGGCGGCGCTGTAGTCGGTCTCGTCGGAGAACTCTTCTGGCCCCACGGCAACGAGCTGCCGCCGATAGCTCCAGCAATAGATAAAGCCCCACAGCCCACGAAGAACAACAGCGTGCTGTGCCAGTAGATCGACCACACCGCGCCCAGCACCGCGCCGATCATGCCCACGACGCAGGAGATGCTCATCGACTTGTACCATCCAAACCACGGCCAGAGCACCGTCTGGAGCATCTGGCCGCCGTCAAGTGGAAAGATCGGCAGCAGGTTGAAGAGCAACAACCCGAGACTGATGTAGTAGATCCACCACGAATAAGCGGAAAGCTGAATGAGCCAGGGCGAATGCTCCCAGGGATGCCAGCGCCCCTGCCAGGGAAGCCAACCGGCCACCTGCCACATGATCAGACCGCATACAACGCAGATGACGAAATTCACAGCGGGCCCGCCAACGATGGTGAGGAACGTCGGCAGCGGCCGCCGCGGCGGGTGAGCCATCGCCAGCCCGCCCAGCGGATGCATCAGAATCTCATCCGCTTCTCCCCCAACCCACCGCGCCGTGAAGCAGTGACCAAACTCGTGCAGCAGCACGAGCACGAACAACGCCGCCATGCTGGCGATGTTGTCGCGAAATCCCGTCGTGCCCGGCAGCCCGATGAAAATCCCCAGCAGGATGAAGATCAACAGCGACGCGTGCGCCCGAACCCGAATGCCGAACACCGTGAACAGCGGCACCGAACCCGTCAGCAACCACATGAACGGATTGCCGGTCTGTCCGCTCGATCCCGAGTAATACGGCCGATCCTGCCAAGCCATGTCACCAACCCTGCGTCACGTCTGCCGGAAGAACCGCTCGTACATCAAAAGCGTCGCGATGGTCTTACCGTCATGGATCAGACCATCGCGGATCATCTGAATTGCCTCCCCCACCGTCGTGGAGAGCAACTCGATCTCCTCGCCGGGCTCCGGCGTCGCGTTGGACTGCTCCAGATCGTAGGCGCAAAACGCGTACATCTTCTCGCTCAAGATCCCCGGCGAGCTGTAGAAGTTGAGCATCGGTTTGATGCGGTTGGCCAGGTAGCCCGTTTCCTCCAGCAGCTCCCGGCCGGCGCAGTTCATCGGGTCTTCGTGTTTCTCCAGCGTCCCCGCCGGCAGTTCCAGCAGGATCTGCCCGACCGCATAGCGGCGGTTCTGGATCAGCACGATCTTTTCCGCTTTGGCATCGAGAAACGGCAATATGACAACCGCGCCGGGATGCACCACAACTTCACGCCTGGTGGTCTTCAACGTTTCGTCATCCTGGAGGTGATGCACCTCGAGGCTGATCTTCTCACCGCGATAAAGCTGTTGCTTCTCGATGACCTGCCAGCTCATAAACCCTCCGCCGCCGATTATATCGCTCGCCATGCCCGCGTTGTGACTCGGCGCAGCAGGTGCCGGCGAGCGATTGCGGCCAATAAATATCACGCCAGAGGGCGACCGGGAATGTGCATCAGCAGATCACGAAGCTGCGCGGGATTCTGCCGATGAACGAAACCATGCACGGCCGCGACAATCTGAAATCCCCGGGGGCGCTGATCGGCTGGTTCGCTCTGGCCAGCCTGGTTCTGGCGGCAATGCTGCTGCTGTAATCAGCACGGGGGCTGCGAAAATTCAGCTGAGCCTGCCAGATCCACCAGCTATAGCGCGGCACGGCACCATTCCACCCCAATATATTGTGGATATTCCGACGTTTGCACAGAGAGCATTTGCATTTTTGGCAACATGCCCTACGTTCTGGCGCAGGAGAAGATGCCCGGCGCCAAATACAAAATGATCGCCATCGACCTCGACGGGACGCTGCTTTCTCCCGACGGAAAGGTGACGCCGCGAGCCAAGGCTGCGGTCCAGCGCTGCCTGGGTGCCGGAATGCTCGTCTGCTTTGCCACGGGGCGCAACTGGACCGAAAGCAAGGTGGTGCTGGATACGATCGAGCACTATGCCACCGCAGTCTTCGTCGGCGGCGCCATGGTCATCGACACCGGCCAGCGCGTGACGCTGCATAAAGCCAAAGTGGATCCGCAGCTTGCCCGCGACATCTGCCGGGTGCTGGAGGATGCCGGTCATACGGTCCTGGCGCTCCAGGACACCGAGCCGGCGGGCGTGGACTACCTGGTCAGCGCGGATGCCCCGCTTAACCCGGAAACCGATCACTGGATGAAGGTAACGCGGGCGACGGTACGACGGCAGAGCCGGCTTGGCGACTACGTCCACGAGCACACGGTGCGGATCGGAATCGTAGACCACCCCGAGCGGGTGGCGCAGGTGAAGGCGGAACTTCAGGAAAAGTTCGCCGAGCGGGTATTTATGCAGACTCTGTTCGTCCCGACGGCGAATGTCGATGTTCTGGAGATCTTCGATCCGTCAGTAAACAAGTGGGAAGGGATTCTCCACGTCGCCCGCAGGCACGGAATTGAGCCGGAGCAGATCATTGCGATCGGCGACGACTGGAACGACCTGTCGATGATCGAGAACGCAGGCCTGGGCGTGGCGATGGGCAACGCCCGCGAGGAGATCAAGGCCGTCGCGTGCCGAGTCATCGGGACAAACCGGGAAGAGGGCCTCGCTGGTTTCCTTGAGGAACTGATTTCCCTGCACGCGGTTGCCTCGCTTGGCAACGATGCCGCGGCATGACAAACTTCCGAGCGCCCGGGTAGCTCGGGGAGCGACTCATGGAGGAATGCGAAAGGATTCGCAGGCTCTACGGCCGGCGTGCAGGGCTGCACGCCGGCCGTCTTTTGCGCATTTGCCTCCACTGGCGCTCGTGGCCATACTGGTTGGACTCTGTCGCAAGGAGCTTCTCTGATGCCTGTGGTGAAATCGGAGCCGGCCATGCAGCTCGATGCTCCAGCCTTTGACCGTTACGAACAAGAGGGTTACCTCACCTTCCCCAAGCTCTTCAGCCCCGATGAAATCGACGAGGCCCGCGCAGCGCTGCATCAGCTCATGTTCGATCTGATCGAGGATGCACGGGCCGGCAAGACCGATCTACAGCCCGCCCGCAGAGGCACGGGCAACGCGGATGGCACCCGCATCGTTCGCCTCTCGCCGTACATGATGCTGCTCTTTGAGCACAGCTTCGATCCGATGGCCGTCAGCACCGAGGAGGCGCTCGGGCACATCCGCAACCTTTATCACTATCACACCGATCCGGTCTTCGAGCGGATGCTCAACTCGCCGCGCATCAAGGGGATCGCCGAGCAGCTCCTCGGCGAGGAAGCGCTCCATTTCCAGAGCATGGCCCTGGTCAAGCCGGCGCTGATCGGCTCGGAAAAGCCCTGGCATCAGGACGATGCCTATTTCAAATACGCCCCGGTCAACAAGATCATCGGGTTCTGGATGGCGCTGGACGATGCCACCGCGGAGAATGGCTGCATGCACGTGTTGCCCGGCTGGCATCGGCGCGGAGGGCTAAAGCACTACCACGCGCAGGATTGCCAGATCCTGCCGGACCGGCTGAATCCGTCAGAAGCGGTTCCGGTGGAATTGCCGGCGGGAGGGGCCATGTTCTTCAGCGGCCTGCTTCCCCACCAGACGCCGCCCAACCGCTCGCCGGTTTCGCGGCGGGCCGTCCAGTTCCACTTCCGCGGCGTCAGCACCACGAGCGTCGAGAAGCCCGAGTACGACCGGGCGTTTGCCGAAGCCGATGGCACGCCCGCATCCTGCGAAGCGGCCCTGCAACCCCTGCAGAATCAGTAGCCCCGCCACAAATAGAGCGGCCGCGGACTGAGCAGATCGATCAGGCTGCGGGCATCCACCTGCACGCCGTTGATCGTCACGTTCGTACGTGAACTGGGGGAGGGAACGCCTGATTTTGAGTCCAGAATGTCAAAGAGCGTCGGCGCAGTTCTGGTAGCGCACGATCGTCATGTTCTTCAGGCCCAGGCGCGAGGCGACGTAGTCGCACGCATCCCGCTCGTAGCCGATCTGGTCGATCAGCTTGAGCTTCTTGGCTTCCTCGGCGGTGTAGACCTTGCCGTCGGCGATCTGGTCGATCTGTTTGGCAGTGAAGCCGCGTGCATGCTGACGATGCCCTTGAACTGCTCGAAGTTTTCGTCGATCAGGCTCTGAAGGTAGGCAACCTGCTGAGGATTTGGCGGCTTGGTCATGCTGCCGGCGTCCTTGAAGGTGGCGCCGGTGGCGATGAGGCTCGTGTCTTCGATGCCCCACTTCTGCATGAGCTTGGAGATGTTGTAGTTGGGCATGATCACGCCGATGCTGCCGGTGATCGTGCTGGGCTGGGCGAAGATGTAGTCGGCGGCACAGGAGACGTAATAGCCGCCGGAGGCGGCCAGGCCGCCCTGCGAGACCACGATCGGCACATCCTTCCTCGCCGCGCGAAACTGCTGGATGCGATGGTACATCTCGTCGGCGGCGGAGACGGTGCCGCCGGGCGAGTCAATCTTCAGGACGACGCCTTTGACGTTGCTGTCGGCTTCGGCGGTGCGCAGGAAGCGGTCGAGCCGCTGGGCGGCATCGTCGTCGATCAGGCCGCTGATCGGAATGACGGCGACCTTCTGCGCGGGATCGCCTTCGAGAATGGTGTTCTCGCGCAACGACGCACCACCCGAGAACAGGCCGCTGGTGAGCAGGAAGTAAACGTTGAGGGCGAGCGAGAATCCCAGGATGGTGGTCGCCAGGACGGTGAAGACACCGCGCACGAAACCTCGGCCGCGCGGCGGAGGCGGGGGCATCATGTAGATGGGCGGCGGCATCATGGGAGGCGGCGGTGGCGGCGGGCCGGGGCGCGAGGGGGGCACAGCACCCATTGGACCGGGCGCACCCGGGGCCCCGGGCGCACCGGGGGGTGGCGGCGAGGAGAAGGCGCCGCGGGGATCGATTGGTCCTTTGCCGGGAGGTGGTTCGGGATACATCATGCGCTCCGGTTGTCTCGCGTTGAATAATCGAAAGACGCCGGGAAATCCACCTGTAGGAAGGCGTCGCGGCGGCAGGCAGAACGAATGCTGAGCGGCTCAGCAGGCTTTGGCGCACCGGCGCCTCAGGAGCAGTCCGGCGGCGGGAAGCAGTAACGTCAGCGTGCCGCACTCGGGGACGGTGCGGGTGGCGACGATGTCGCCGGTGAAGTTGATGGTGGAATCCGCGCTTGTGACGACAGCGTAGCTGAGCGAACTGGTTTGGATGTGCAGCGTGAGGGTCTCGATGCTGCCGCTGGTGACCAGGGACGATTGGGTGCCGGAGAGGTTGGAGAGAACCAGCGAAGAGAAATCGACGGTTCCGAACTGGGTGCCGTAGGCGTAGGCGGACTGGCCGGAGACAACGTCGATGCTGAAGTTGTTGGAGGGGAAAGCGTTGGCGCTGAGCGTGAGCTGCGGGGAATGAAGATCGAAGAGGAAACTGCGCAGGGCTTCGACGGCGGTGCCAAATGTTCCGCTGGAGCTACGACCATAGTTGGCAGGGGCCGAGCCCGGGGTTCCATCGGGCAGAGGCTGCTGGTTGCCGGAGTTGATAGCGGCAATGGAAGAGCCGGCAAGGAATTGAATGAGGTTCCCCGTGCGATCGAGCTTGATGGTGCCGGATTTGATGCCGGTGGTCAGGGAGCCAGTGGACTGAGCGGAGGCAGGCCCGCCGGCGAGGTTCCCGCCGACGGTGAGCGAGGAGAGGCCGGCGTTGATGGTGTAGGTCTGCGTGGTGGCCCGCGCCGCGCCGGGAGCATCAGCGCAACGATCAGGGCAAGCCCGCCTTTGAAACCCATCATTCCCTCAGAGATTCGCATTTCTCCCAAGCCGCTCCAGAACGTCAAATGGTCTTATGAGGGTACTGAGGCGTGGGACCGCGAGCAAGGCGAATCTGCGCAATTGCGCAGATACGTCAGGGCGGCCGAGCGCTGCGCCGCGTGCCCGCCCACGCCAGCATCGCCAGAGCGACGAGGCCGAGGCTCCCCGGCTCGGGCACGATGTTCCATTCGATGGCGTGGACGTTGCCGCTGGTGTCGTAGGCATAGCCGTAGATGGTGCTCCCGTCGATCGAGAAGGCATCGGAACTTTCAAATGACGCGGGTAGGACCGATTGTAGATCGATGACGCTGTCGGCGGAGCCGCTCCAGAGGAGGGCATGATAGTAGTTGCCCGTCGCTGTGCCGAAGCCGCCGCCCACCTGCTGCGTCCCGTTGGTGCTGTGGGCCTCGGAGTGAATAAACCCGCTGGGATTGAGGTCCATGAAGCTGCCCGCCATGCCGCTCCACAGCAGGGCGTGATCGTCGTTGCCCGTCGCTGAGCCATAGCCGTAGCCCACCTGTTGCGTTCCACTGGTCCCGTAGGCGTACGATTCGGTGAAGCCGCCAGGGCTTTCGCATTTAAGCCAAGAGCGACTTCGATTAAGAACTTACGACTCCAGCCGCAGGATTTTTGCTTCAGCCGCAGGCTCGCCTTCATGACTTTTCCGTTCTCCTTGCGGATCTCCCAGCGTTTGAGTTTGTTCAAGGCGATGCGGCGTAAGCGTGAAAAGTTTTCCGCCCCGTGTTTGACACGCAAGCGACACTGGTCCTCGTTCAGGCTCACGTCCAGCACATAGTGCAGCCCGTTCTCCACGCCCCAGTGCCCGCGGATGGCGGCGGCATGCATCGCGGCGTCGGTGCCACCGTGGCTGGAAATGTAGTAACGTCGTTCGACGCTCACCTTACCGCTGGTGTCGCCCAGATCCTGCCGCGTGGACTCGACGACGACCAGCGACGCCAGATCCGGCCAGGCCGCCAGCAACTCCGAACCCAGCCACTTCACTTCATCACTGACCCATACCCGCCGCTTCTCGATCCGGCCGTGGCCGCTGTTGGTCTGCTCGCAATAGCCGTGAGACATGTGCGCAAAGTTGTTCAGGATCGCCTCGTCCAGCAGCGTCTTGACCTTCCGGCACAGCGTTGGCTGATTCTCTTTCACCGCCAGGATGTAATGGGCTTGCTGATTCCTGATTTGTTGCGCAATCTCACGCTGGCACCCCATGGCATCGATCGTCACCGTTGCCCCGGCCAGGTCCAGCATCGCCAGCAATTGAGGGATGGCAGTGATCTCGTTGCTCTTGGCGTCGGTGGCCACTTGTCCCAGCACCAACTGGTTCTGCGTGGCAAAGGCGCTGACCAGGTGCACCGGCGTCTTGCTCCAGGCGTGTTTCCAACTCCGCCGCAGTGTCCTACCGTCTACGGCGACCAGCAAGCCCCTGCTGCCTTGCACCAACGCCGCCGTCCAATCCATGAAGCACCGCTCAAACGCCAGCGGGTCGAGCAGGGCAAAGACGCGGTCGAAGGTATCGTGCGAGGGGATGCCGTGGGGCAGTTCCAGAAACGTCGCCAGCCACTCGAGGTTGCCGCAGCCCCAGGCCTCGACCATCTCCCACCCTTCGGCCCCGCACAACACCGCCAGGATCGCGATGCTCAAAATGTCGCTCAGCAGGTGCCGGACGTTGGCGGCACGCGGATCGACGATGCTTCGGAAAAAGCGCAGTAAAGGTGCGGTCGCTTGGGCGTCCATGCGCAAGCTCCTTTTATAAGTGAGAACTCAATTTGCTGCGAAGCTTCGCGACCGAAGTGTGAGGCTATCGACACCGGACCGATCGCGCAATACCTAACGTGCACCAAACATCAAATGCGAAAGCCCTGGTGAAGCCGTCGGGGTTGAGGTCAACGAAGCTGGCCGCCGAGCCGCTCCACAGCAGGGCGTGGTCCCAACCGCCCGTCTCCGAACCGTGCCCGTGGCCAACCTGCTGCGTCCCGCTGGTCCCGTAGGCGTAGGATTCAGTGAAGCCGCTGGGGTTGAGGTCCACGAAGCTTTCCGCCGAGCCGCTCCACAGTAGCGCGTGAAGGTTGTTGCCGGTTGCCGAGCCGCTACCGTAGCCCACCTGCTGTCCCGGCGGGCCGGGGCTGGTGCCGATGGCGTAGGATTCATTGAAGCCGCTGGGATTGAGTTCCACGGCGCTGGCCGCCGAGCCGCTCCACAGCAGGGCGTGAGTGTTGCCGCCCGTCGGCGTACCGTAGCCTTGGCCCACCTGCTGCGTCCCGTTGGTGCCGTAGGTGCCGGATCCAGTGAAGCCGGTGGGATTGAGGTCGATGCCGCTGGGAGTTGAAGGCGTCCAGAGCAGGGCGTGAGGGTTGTTACCCGTCGCCGAGCCATAGCCGGCGCCGACTACCTGCTGCCCCGTCGCAGCTCCCGGCAAGCCGATGACAGAAATGGAACTGAATCCCACCGGTTTCCCCAGCGTGTATAGATCGGTATAGGTGATCACCGGCGTCGCTGCCGGCGCGGGGGCGGCGAAGATAGCGATCAGCGCCAGGACGCAGGTGACGAACGAGGCCCTCTGCATGTTCCCGTGGACGGTGGACCGGGCGAAGGTCGCGCCTAGAAATCGAAACAGTTCGAGCGCTTCGCAGGCGCAGCGGAATGGTCGGCGGCGTGAGGCGCACTGGGTTGGGTCCGTCATGGCGATCCCCTGGTTGAGTGGCGGGCGCGGTCGAGCGCCCCCGACGCACGGCCTGCCGCGTAACGCTCAGCATAGCAGATCGGCGGCTGGCGCGTGAGCCTTTTCCGCCCCGCCGCCGCTCACCTTTGCCAGATGCGACGCGCTCCCAACCAGCCGCGAAACAAATGGCAAACGGTCACCCGCCATCGATCGCCTCTGCGCTCTCGGCGGCTCTGCGGTCGTATTGAAGTTCCGCCCGATAAGAACCGCTCTCGCCCCTGCGCCAATCCCGCGTCCGGGAAAATCCCCGGGCACCGCACATCCGAACGCGATCGATTCTCCTCCTTCCGCCCCTCAAGGACATCCGTGAACCGTTCGGGGACGGCCTTCTGCCGCTTACGGACATCCCTCAACCTCTCCCGGGCATCCGCGAGTGGCTGAGGCACATCCTTCCGTGGTTCCGGGATGTCCTTGCGCTCCTCCGGGAGGTCCCGCTGTCGCTCCCGGAACGTCCGTCCGATCTTCCGGGGCGTCCCGCCGCGAACCAGGGACGTCCTTGCGTGCTTTGGGGGCATCCTTACGTGGCTCCGGGACATCCGCCGGCGACCCAGGAACATCCCGCGCCGTGGGCGGAATGGGAGTCCGCCGTTCCCGCCCGCCAATGGGCGACGGACTCCCGGGAATCAGCCGCTCCTGCCCGCAAGTGGTTCGCTCATTCCCGCCAGTCCGCGGCTCTTGCCCGTCCCTGAAGCGCTCCGACCCGGGTATGAAGGGCTCCCGCCTGGGAATCAACGGCTCCCGCCCGGGAATCTGCCGTTGCCGCCTGGGAATGAACGGCTCCCGCCCAAGCGTCCGGCGCTGCCGCCCGGGGGCCAGCCGTCGCGGCCCGGGAATGGATGGCTGAGGCTCGGGAATCTGCGGCTGCCGCCCGGGCGTCCGTCTCTGCGGCCCGGGAGTGGGCGGTTCGGGCTCGGGCGGCGCCGACCGCCGCACAAGCCGCGCCGAGCCCGGCTCCTACGGGATCACCGGGCGGAGGGGAATCGGCCATCGCCAGTGAAAAATGGACTGGGTAAGCCGGCAACGTGGAGGCGATCGATGGGCCCTCCCCTGACCAGGCGGATTCGTGCCTATGCGCGGCGTTTTGCGGAGGCACGAGGCGCCGAGCGCTCGTGCGTGGCGGTGACGGTGCCGGCGGTGCCGCCGCGGACGGCGAAGTCGCCGGTAACCGTCAATCTGCGCGGATCGAGAACGGCGACGAGGTCGTCGAGGATGGTGTTGACGACCGACTCGTAGAAGATGCCCTTGTTGCGGAAGGAGAAGAAGTAGAGCTTGAGCGACTTCATCTCCACGCAGCGGCGGTCGGGTGTGTAAACGAGGGTGATGGTGGCAAAGTCGGGCTGGCCGGTGACGGGGCAGAGGCTGGTGAACTCGGGAAAGACGAAGCGGATCTCGTAATCGCGATCGGGGCGGGGATTGGCAAAGGAATCGAGGATGGTGCGCGGCCGGTCGATCTGGCGCGGGGTGAGGATGGAGCGCCGGCCCAGGTGAGCGGGCGCGGGTAGAGAGGATCGGCGTTGGGAGCGGCGCGGCATTTTCATCCCGTGTGCGAACCAGGCGCGTAACTTTAGTGAGTGTAACGGCGATCAGTGCATTTCGGGAGGCTTGACGCCGGGCGGGGTGGCCGCGCGGGCGACGCCGGGGGCGGGGGATTTGGCAAAGTCGCCCTTGAGCTTGTCCACGAGGGTGCTGGAGACTTCGAAGCTCAGCCCATCGCAGGTGCCGGTCGGGGTTTTGCCTTCGCCGGGATCGGCGATCCTGATGGTGTGCTTGATGGGGGCAGCGCCGCCGGCGCCCTGGGTGGTGACGGTCAGGGTGTAGGTGGTGGCCGTCGGTTCCGTCGCCGCGGGATTGGATTCGAGGTAGCGCTCGGCCCGCAGGGGGTTCAGATCATCGAGAAGATCCACCACCTTGGTGTCATTGGCCGGCTCGGCGCTGTTGGCGCCGGTCACGATCTCCCACTGATGGGAGGATTTGACGGATGCCAGCGAGGGGCGGGTCGCGGGCTCGGCGCTGGCCAGCGTCGTGGGATGGGTGGCGGCGGAGGCGGTCCGTGTGGCGGGGGCGGCGACGCCCACGGGGATGACGGGATGATAGCGCCGAATGGTCAGTTCGCTGTGATGCGCCGGCCTGGTCGTCGGCTGGGTCGTGGCGGGCGCATCGGTCACGATCGCCAGGCGCGAGACTTCCTTGGGCTCGAACTGGACAACGTCCTTGTCGCGGAAATCGATCGGCTTCTTGTCGAGCGAATCCAGAACGGTTGCGGACACCTTGGCGATGGCAGGCGTGTCGGAGCAGGCTGACCAGGACGTTCTTTTTCAGGACGTCGTCATAGCGGCCGAACTTGATGACCGTCGCCTTGGGCTGGGTCGATGCGGGCTGGGTTGAGGGCTGCGTGGTGGCGCTCAGGGTGACGGTGATGCGCGGGTGATCGAGCTGGTATTCAGGGGCGTCCTTGTCGTCCTCGGAAACCCAGTCGGTAGCCCGCAGGCCGGCGAGGGGATACAGCAGATCGTCAACCGTCGCATCGTCCGCGGCGAACTGCTGCGGCTGGGTCTCACGCCATTTATCGCCGTCTTTTTCCAAGGCGATGGTCTGGTTGCCGCGCTGGATCGTGAGGCGCTTGACCTGGGTGCTCGTGAGATTCACCAGCTTGGCGTCGCGATAGGTGCTGGCGGGTTTTTCGAGTTGATCGAGAAGCGAGGTGTTGACAACGTCGGCGTTCTTTGAGCCGTCGATCGAGACGTAGAGGTTGTCGCCAACGGCAAGCTTCTCGCCGACGCTGATCTTGTAGGTCTTGTCCTTGGTGGCGAATTCGACCTGGTAATGCGGACTGGCCAGGCCGATAGCGCTGGCGTTGGCGGAGGACTCGGCGACGGTGCCGTGCGATTTAAGACCCGTCAGAGCGCGGGCGAGCGTATCGACGGCGAAGGCGTCGGCATTGGCGGAAACGGGCTGGATCAGCTTCCACTGGGCAAGGGTCTTCTGAAGGACGGTGGGTTTGCCGTCGCTGGGCGTGATGGTGATCTTGACGAGGTCCTCGGGCTTGACGTCGAAGACGGCGCGCTCGTTGGTGGTACTCTGGTCGTCGCTCTTGGCCTGGTCGGATGATGAGCCGGTCTTGGAGAAGTAGATGTACACCCCCAAACCGGCCAGGACGATCAGCAGTAGGAAAGTGGTTTTGAAGTTCATGGTGTTCTGAAAGCAGACTGCCCGCCGGCACCGGACCGGGCGAGGCCGTCAATCTCTGCGGGCAAAGTACATGAAGCCGCCGGCCAGCAGGACGAGTGCCGGAAGGCCGATCAACAGGGCGCCAATGCGCCAGGCCTGCAGCGTGGCGACGGTCATCGGCGCGATACGGCTGACTTCCATGGCACTGGGGCTGATGGCGATCAGCGTGTCCAGCCTGGAGAGCCAGAAGACGGAATTGTCGAAAAGCTCGGCATTTCCGGGGTAGTGTGCGACGACCATGCCCCGGCGGAGCATGGCCGGATCCGGAGCGGTAACCCACTGGTCCCACGCGAACATCGGGCTGGCGATCACCACCAGGCGTCCACCGGTCTTGTTGTTCTGGGCAACCGCCCCGCCATAGAGCGGGCCGGGGATGTCACCCTTGTCGGGCTGGAATTCCGCCTTGGCGTCCTGAAGGGCCTGCAGATCGGTTTCGCCCCAGCTCTTGGGGTTGTTGGGCACCGGCAGAATAGGCGTGGTGGTGACGTCGGCCACCTTGCTGGTCTTGACGACTTCCAGCGGAACCAGCCAGCTTTGCAGGGATTGCAGCGGCTTGGTGATCATGTCATCGCCGTAGTTCTCGATGTTGAAGACGAAGGGATAGCGCAGGGCCTCCTGATCGAAGTCGCCCTGCTTGCCTCCACTGGGAGGGATCGGCGCGTGTGAAGCGACGGCGTTGGTGTTGACCTCGATGCCCCATTTCTTGAGGGTGGAGGCGAAGTTGTCGTTCTGCGGGCCGAACATGAGCAAGGCGCTCCCGCCCTGGGCAAGATGATCGGCGACGGCCTTGAAGTTCGGCGGCCCCTGCATCGGGCTCTGCTGCGCCAGCGGCATCATGAGGACGACCCAGACGGCGTCCTTGAGCTGGGCATCGGTGGCCTCCGGTGCGGCAGGCCGGCCGCTCATCTGCGCCTGCATCGCCCAGGTGCCCGACAGATCCTTTTCCAGCACATCGTAGTTGTAGTCACGAAGGCGCTGCGCGACATCGGACATCAATCCGCCGCTCTGGAACGGCGGAAAGCCCGGCGTCGTGAGGGGAGGACCGCCAAAGCGAATGAACGCAACCTTGGGCTTCTTGTCCTGTGAGAGGGCCAGCAGGGCCGTCGAGATCTGCTGCTCACCCGCGAAGCGCGGCTTGATCTGCTCGGCCGAAGTGATCTGGTGCAGATCCCGATCATCCACCTTCCAGACCTGCTCGAAGGGAAGGACGCGCATGTCCTTTGCGCCCATGACCAGGATGGCGTCTTTAGCGCGAAGGCTCTGGCGCAATTGGTCCAGCTTCAATTCGCCCAGGCTCTTGGCCTGTTTGATCAGGTCATCGGCCAGCTTCTTGATCTGCTCGTACGCGGGCTGCGAATCGGCCATGTACTTGCGGATGTTGGCGGGAACCTTGACATCCGATTTGGACTTGCCGAAGTCCTCGATAATCTTCGCCGCCAGCTGGGAGAAATTCTCCATATTCTGCTGGATGGAATCGACGGCGCCTTTGTAGTCGGGGGGCTTCTGCTTCAGCCGCTCGTTGATCGAGTCGCGCGACCTGCTGAGGAATTTGGGAAGCTCGCGAACCGTGACCAGCGCCAGCGAGACACTTTCCGGGGCCTGGTCCTGCTGTGCCTGGTCGAGGTTCAAGGCCTGTATTTTGGAAAGCTCCTGACTGGTAAGGTTCTTGATCTGGTCGTAGGTCTTGTGGGAGGCGTCGATGAGGTCTTTGTATTTCTTGACTTCACCGCCGTACTTGCTGGTGACCTCGTCGATGAGTTCATCGACCTTGGATGGGCTCTTGACCGGATCGATCGTCTCGACCTCAATGTTGTTGCTGGCGCGCTGATAGGCATCGAGAAGATCGACAACCGGCTGGCGGTACGGACTGGGGATTTCCTTGTCATCCTGAATGATGGTGCGCTGATACAGGGCGACGAGCTTGGTCTTCTGGTGATCGTTCTTGAGGATGTTGAGGGTCTGGGGCTTGAGGGAATTCACGTGTCCCAGCGTGGTGTCTTTGCGCCAGCCGCTGGTCTGGGCGATCCAGGTAACGGCCACGGCGAGCAGAATGACCACGACGATCGAGAGGGCCACGTTGGAGCCGTACTTGATCCAGCGCTGCTGCTGTGTTTCGGTCTGGTGTGGGTTGTTTTCAGCCATAGCTTCTTAACTCGGCATGAGCGGGAGGCCCATGCGATGGGGTTCATTTCCAGCGGCGCGATTCGAGAACCTTGGTTGTCAGAAAGAGAAACACAGCCGTGGTTGCGACAAAGAAGACGAGATTGCCCAGGCCGATGACGCCGCGGGAGAAATCCATGTAGCGGTGGAAGACCATCTGGTCCATGATGTTTCGCCAGAAATCGGAGATGCCGGCAAAGCTGCTCACCACCCAGGGCAGGATGGTCACAGCGCACAGAAGCGCGACCGCTATGACCGCGGCGATCACGTGCGAGCGCGTCAGTGACGAGCAGAACAGCCCGATCGAGATAAAGAGTGCTCCCACCAGCAGAATGCCCAGGTATCCGCTGAAAATCGGGCCGAAGTCGGGCTGGCTGTAGATTCGCAGCATCAAAACGTAGAGCAGCGTCGGAATCAGCAGCACGACGAAGAAGGCGAACGAGCCAAGGAACTTGCCCACGATCACGTCGGTTTCGTCGATCGGCGCGGTCATGAGCGTTTCAATCGTGCCGCTCGTCCACTCCTGCGCGAGCAATCCCATACAGAGGATCGGGACGACGATCACCAGCAGCCAGACCATCCAGTCAAAGAGATTGCGCATCACCGCCGGCTGGCCCGGAACGAAGTCGTTCCAGAAGATCAAGCCGCTGGCAAAAAGAAAGAGAAACATCGCCACATAGGCGATCGGGGAAAAGAAATAGCTCGACAGCTCGCGCCGGGCGATGACGGTTGCGCGGGTCATCGTTCACCCCCGTCCGTCAGACGCCCGACCGCCTGGGTTGCGGTCACCTGCACGAAAAATTCCTCCAGGGTTGCCTGTTCCAATCGGACTTCGCGGAGCGGCCAGCCGTTGGAAATGACGGTTCGGGCCACTTCTTCGCGGATGTCGTAGCCTTCCTTGGGCCGCAGCGCGGCTGTGACGTAGGTGTCGGGGTGGCCGTTGCTCATTTCCAGATGATGCACGCCGCTGATGCGCGAAAGCGCGGCCTCGACTTCCTTGCCTGGCCCGCGGCATTCGACGAGCACCCGCGCCGAAGCGCGGCGGCTGCTGCGAAGCTCATCCAGTGTGCCCTGCGCCACGATCTTGCCCGCGGCGATGAAAATCGCGCGGTCGCAGACCATCTCCACTTCCGGCAGGATGTGTGTCGAGAGCATGATCGTGTGGTCGCCGCCCAGATCGCGAATCAGCTTGCGCGTTTCGCGGATCTGGGTGGGATCGAGGCCGACAGTCGGCTCGTCGAGGATCAGCACGGCCGGATCGTGGAGCAAGGCATCGGCCAGCCCCACGCGCTGGCGATAGCCTTTGGAAAGGTGGCCGATCAGACGATTCTGCACAGCGCCGAGCCAGCAGCGCTCGATAACGTATCCGATGCGCTGTTTCCGCAGGCCGCGGGGCATCTTGCGAAGCTGCCCGCGGAAGTCCAGGTACTCGTGGACCTTCATTTCGGTGTAAAGTGGGCAGTTTTCCGGGAGATATCCCAGCGATTCGCGAACGGCGATCGATTCGTGAAAGATATCGTGGCCGTTAATCGTTGCACCACCGCTCGTCGGCGGAATGTAGCAGGTGAGAATCTTCAATGTCGTGCTCTTGCCCGCGCCGTTGGGCCCGAGGAAGCCGACAATCTGCCCCTTTTGCACGTTGAAGCTGATGCAGTCCACAGCCAAGGTTTGGCCGTAAGCCTTGGTCAATTCATTAACTTCGATCACGCGATCTTCCTCTGTAGTGTCCGATTCATGCGAGAGATCGGTCAGAGTGTCTATTGTGCCGCCTGCGGCATGTCAAGAAATCGAGTCCCCTGCCATACTTTGAGTAAAAGCGCTTAATCTGCGGAAGTTGCAGCTTTTACAGATTAGTTTTGCAGATCGTCGAACAGGCTGCGCGCAATTCCTGCGTGCGGCCGGGCTGCTCGTCATCCGAAAGACGCGTTAACTGAACGATGCGCTCGACCTTGAACGTTCTGCGATCGTTCCGCAGATGACAATGCGCTACCAGAACCAACTCCCCTTTGCTCCGTTTTACTTCCAGCGGTTTGATGATTCGCTGTGTCCTGTTGTCGGCGGCATCCACGTAGTCCATCTGGACCAGCCCCTTCTGTTCGAGCGCTTCGAGCAGTTCCAGCGGCAAGATGCTTTCTCGGGAGTTCGATGGCACCAGACCCATGGGTCCCCCCTGCCGGGCGATCAGGTCGCACAGATCAATGTCCCATCCGCCCAGCGGCGCGAGCATGGCCGCAAGCAGGTGGAACGCGGTGACGGCATCCGCGTAGGCGCGATGGGCGGCGATGGGCACGATGCCGAGCGTTCGCGAGAGAACCTGCAATCCGTTGCCGCCGCGGCCGAAGCGCCGGCGGGCGATCCGCAGCGTGTCGATCACATGCGCGGGGCCGATCGATTCGACAAACGGCACGCGCGCCCGGCGATACTCCCCGTGCAGAAACGACAGATCGAAACGAACGTTGTGTCCCACCACCACGGCATCTTTCATCAGTTCCGTGACACGGGGGAGAACCTGATCGAAGGTCGGTTGGCCGGCGACCATGTCGGGCGTGATGCCAGTCAGGGCCACGACGCCGGGAGAGATACGGCGTTGCGGGTCGATCAGTTGAGATAGCTGCGCGACTTCCTGGCCGTTTTCAAAACGGGCAATGCCGATCTCGATAATCCTGTCGCCGAAGTCCGAGGAAGCACCCGTGGTTTCGACATCGACGAAGCACATCGGCGCCTGGTGAAGCTTGTTAATCAACGAAATCGGCATGGGCTCAAATCGCTTAGAATGACGACCGGTTGATTGTACAGGCGCATCTCCAGATTCTCGAAGTGCTACCGCGGCACACCGGCGCCAAAGAAGTCGTCATCCTCGTCATGGTCATCCTTGCGCCGTTGCTCTCGCCGGATCGCATCCCAGACCTCTTTGCGGTGAAGGCTGACACCTTGAGGGAGTTCAAAACCCAGCCGCACAGTCTCGCCACGAATATCCACTGCGGTGAGATGGATATCCGGTGCAATGGTCACCCGTTCGTTTCGATTCAACTGCACGTCGGGCGGGACATCCAACTTGTCAAATCGCGATGCACGCGTGGAGCCGAAACTGACGGTCACGGTATTACCGCGAATCGACCGGACGGTGATCAGCAGGTCCTCTCCAACCATGATTGATTCGTTGGCGTGTCGACTCAAAACCATCATGTGGCACCTCCGTTGCGCCCAGTCCCCGAGGCAATCCTTCGACTGGCGAAATCCTACCAACAGTGCCGGCCGCGAGTCACGGAATTGCTTTGATTTCTGTGCCGAGCGCACATCCGCCCGCACGTCCAGCAGCATTCGGCCGCCAGTGCGGTCGTCGGTGCGGACATCGATTTCGACGTGCTGGGAGCCGGAAACCGCCGTCCAGTCGGACAGAACCTTAAGCATCTCACTCTGGCCAGGGAGAATTGCGGTTTGGGGTGCAATGGCTACGGTACAGCCACAGGACGTGGTGACGTGCGTCACGCGAACGGGATGAGTGGCGTTGTTGGCGAGCTTGAAGGAATGCTTGGCGAGGAACCGCCCGTCGATGACGCCGAAGTCGAAATGCGGATCGGCACACCAGAGCGAGCGGCGGCTGCCCCCAAAGGGGCTCCAGGGGCCGAACGTCAGCGCCGCCATGAGCACCGCGCAGACGATGATGCCCACAAAGACGCTGAGGTGAAGCATCGGGCGCCGGCCCGCGCCCGGCTTGGTGAGCAACAGGAGCGCAAGCGCGCCGAGATCGATGGGAAAGGTCGTCCAGGGAGAGATGGTCACGGCGCCAAAGCAGCCGCAGGAATGCCAGCCCAGCAATGCGATGCGCAGGGAATAACCTGCAAAGGCCGCAAAGCTCGCCAGCGCGAGGTACCGGCATAGCCGCGGAAACACGCCGGTAATCAGCCACAGCCCGAGGAACACTTCATACGGAACCAGCGCGGCAAGAAAAGTGCGCGATGTAAAGAGCTGGTTGGCGGCAAGAGGAACAGTACTGAGTTGAGATGCTTTGAAACCGGCGGCGGTCAGGATCAGAGCGCCGAGAGCGACTCGCACCGGCAATGCGATCCGGCGGCGCCAGGAAGGACGAACTTCAGCCACTGACAGCTGCGCTGCGGTCACGGAATCCATTACATCTCGGTGCCGACGATGGAACCCTCGAAACAGAGTTGGCCGTTTACCACCCCCTGGACCATACAGCAGATCCGGCTGTGGCGTTCCCAGGTCTTTTTGCCCAGCACGTACATCCGCACGCCGGGCGGCACCTGCTGGCGGAACTTCACGTCCGTAACGCCGCCGAACCCGATGAATCCCTTCCAGCCGACGAACATCCGGGTGTAGAAGCTGGCCAACTGTGCCCCCGCCTCGATCATCAGCACGCCCGGGAAAAGAGGCCTGCCAGGAATGTGGCCAGCGACCCAGAATTCATCCCGCCGCACGTCCTTGTAGCCAATGAGTTCCCCCGTATCGGGATTGGCGTAGACGATACCATTGAGCATTTCCATTTCGCCGCGCTGGGGATTGCAGGCGCGGATCTTCTCCTGATCGTAAACCACCTTGTTCAGGTCGATTCCGGAGATGTCGAAAAGGAATTGCGGCGGCATTGAAGGAAGTGAATCTGAAGGCAGAAGGATGGGGATGAAACCGGCGCCGGCTCATCCCGCATCCAAAAATCGTGCCTGCAGGCTGGAACGGGAACCTTGGCAAGGCCTTGCCGCAACTGAAACCAGCCCGCTCCCGTCGCCCTACTGCTGCTCTGGAACGCCGCCCGCCGGGGGAGCAGGCGTATCGCCTTCGCGGCCCTCGAGGATCTTCTTGCGGACATCCTGGGCCGCCGCCTTGATTTCCTGCATTTTCTTCCGGACGCGGGTACCGGCGGCCTTGTTGCCGCCTTCAGCCTTGGCCACATCATCCTCAGCCTCGATCACGAGTCGCTTGAGGGTTTCGTATTCTTGCATGCGGGCTCCTTCCAAAAGGTCCAAAGTACGCCAAAACGATAGCGGGACGGGGGTGAGGCGTCAATTTTGACGCGCCACGGGGGGTTGGCAGGATCACGAAAAAACGAACAGTCCGCCCCTATCCCTCGCGAACATGCCGATGAAAGGCTTCAATCAATTTCCGTGTGGTTGGGCCCGGTTGCCCGTTACCGATGAGGCGGCCATCAATTTTGGTGACAGGGATGACTTCCGCGCCAGTCCCGGTCAGGAAGCATTCGTCGGCAATATACAAATCGTGACGCTGCAACGTCTTTTCCTGGCAGGAAATACCGAGCTTCCGGCAAAGCTGAATGATAGTATCGCGGGTAATCCCTTCGAGGATGCCGTCGTAGGTCGTCGGGGTGAGTACGGTCCCATTGACCACGATGAAGATATTGTCGCCGGTGCATTCGGCGACGTTGCCTTCCTGGTTGAGCAGGATCGCCTCCGACACGCCCGCGTCCACCGCCTCAATCTTCGCCAGAATATTGTTCAGATAATTCAGCGATTTCACGCGCGGCGAGAGAGCATTGGGATGATTCCGCACGACGCTGGCTGTGATGACTGCCATGCCGTTTTCGTACATCTGGCGCGGGTACATCTCGATGGAATCGGCAATGATAAAGATCGACGGATTAGCGCATTTGTTGGGATTCAAACCGAGATAACCGACGCCGCGGGTAACGACGGCCCGGATGTAGCAGTCCTGAAAGTCGTTCGCTTTGACTGTCTGCTCCAGGGCTGCCTTAAACTCCTCTGCGGAGATGGGGATTTTCAGGCGGATCGCCTTGGCCGAGTCGTAGAGCCGGCGAAGGTGGGCATCGCACTTGAAAATCCGCCCGGCGTAAACGCGAATGCCCTCGAAAACCCCGTCACCATACAGCACGCCATGGTCATAGACGGATATCTTCGCATCGTCCTTATCGACAAGCTTGCCATCGAGCCAGATCTTCAGGGACATAAGCAACCACTCCACACCGAAATAGACGCGCAAGGATAGAGGATCATCGCGGGAAATGACAGGGGTTTTCGCTCCCCCCGGCGTGCCCCCGGCGTGCCCCCGCGTGCCCCCGCGTGCCCCCGCGTGCCCCCGCGTGCCCCCGCGTGCCCCCGCGTGCCCCCGCGTGCCCCCGCCGCCGGGATGCCGCACCGGCGGTTTCCCTGCCCCGCCTTTCGGCGAAGCGTTTTGCCGGTCTCGGCAAACTGGTGCAATCAGCGTGTAAGTCGCGTGTAAGTCGGGTGTCAATCCTTAGCGCAGCTGCAGCGTTCCTGCGCCGTCCAGGCTCGCGGCGCGTAGCCGCGAATTCCTGGCATCTCGCAATCGGGCAGGCTCGAAGGCAAGGGACACGGAGTGGGGCGGCCTTGGCGGAGCCGAAGACTGAACGGAGTCGACGCTGCCGGGTCCCCAGATATCATCCATAACGCATGCAATGACACGCTGTGCGCTCTGCTTGCTGCAAATACCGGCCGATGAGATCTGGTAATGCTCGCCCTCTCCATCCGCCGCACCCGCAACGCGCGCCCAAATCCGGAAGGCGGACACTGCTGCTCATGGACGAACGCGCCGATCCGGTCGAACGGCAGCAGGTTGCCAGGCGTCAATCTGATCTGGCGGCAGAGACCAGGCCGCCGACTCCTGCTTTCTCCGCCTCCCCTACGCCGCCTGGGCGGATCCGCCGGGGAGGTTGGTGCTTAAGGGGTGGCAGGCCGGGCCGCTTTCCAGGCGCGGGCTGATCCAGCACGCCGTCAGCCAGACGGTCGTGCCGGCCGGAAGCTCGGCGTCGAAGACGATCTGCTTAAACCGGCGCGTGGTGTTCCCCTCAAAGCGCCAGTCGGAGATTCTCGCCGGCGGCGTTGCGCCGATGAAGCTGAAGACCGCAGCGCCGGCCACACCCTCTGGCTTGCCGCGGCGCGTGGGGGAGGCCGAATCGCGCAGTGCAGGCGGCACGGTCCGCCCCACCGCCGAGAGTACATCCAGTTCCGGCGCCTGGCCGGGGCGGGGATCGGCGTGGGTTCGGGATCGGGCGTGCCCAGGCCCAGTTCGGCTTTCTGCTGGGCGGTGACCGCCGGGTCCGCCCGCACGATGCGGGCGAGCATGCGGGCCTGGTCGCTCAGAGCCTTCTTCGCCGTGTTCTTGGCCACGATGTTCGAGGGCGAGCGCGTGTCAGGGTCGTTGGCGGTCTGGTAGGCCAGGGCGAAGACCTCGTGTTTCGCGCCATAGTCCGCCGACTGCGGCGCCGATAATCCGTAGGCACTGGGGTCGGCGGCGATCTTGCTCGCAAAGTTCACCGACCAGGTGAGGATGTCGGCCTCGCGCGTGGGGAAGAAATTCGTGCCCATCAGGTCGCCTCTGTCGGTCCTGCGGCGGACCCGGTGGTGCCAACCATACAGCGCCACCTCGCCGCCCATGGACCAACGTCGTCGCCGGGAGGGTTAGACTTTAGCGCTTGGGGAGAATGCGCGGCCCTGGCGCCCGCATGCCCGCGGCCGGGCGCATCAGCGGCCCGAGTCAGAGGATCATCCGGCCCCGCCATTTACTCAGGGCCGAGAATAACGCCCCTGCCCGTGCGATAATGTGGCTCATCCGCGCGTTTGCGGGACGCACTGGCGCGTTTGCGGGTCTTACACGCGAGTTTCCAAGGCGTACACGCGCGTATTCGGGGATCACACGCGCGGTTAGGGAACGTATACGCGCGTTTGAGCGCTCTGCACGCGCGGATCAGAGTTGTATACGCGCATGTAAAACCTGTATTCGCGCGATTAAAAACTCTACAGGCGCGCGTAAAACTTCTGCACGCGCGGATCGGGGGCCCATCGGCGCGTGCAAGACTTCTGCCGGCGCGTGCGAGATTTCTACGGGCGCGGATGCGGTCCTGGTTTTGGTGTGCGGGCGGATGCTTCTCCCAAGCCGATTTCGCCCTCCCCGGAGGAGTTCTGGCCGAGGCCCAAACGCGGAATAGGCCAATCCAATGCAAGGGCTCACGATCGCTGGACGCTGATGGCCCTGGCCGGGCTCTTTTCATCGCCGCGATGATGCTCAAGGCGGCCCTCTCTCAGCACCAGCACCCGGTCGGCCTGGTGGGCGATAGCGCGGTCGTGTGTAACCATCACGATGGTCTGCCCCTTGTCGCGGTGCAGGCGCTCGAGAACTGACATGATCTGTGCCCCGGTCTCGGCATCGAGATTCCCCGTCGGTTCGTCGGCAAACAGAATCCTGGGATCGTTCATCAGCGCCCGGGCGATCGCGACACGCTGCCGCTCCCCGCCCGAGAGCTGGTTGGGCCTGTGTTTCATCCGGTGCGCAACGCCAAGCTGCCCGAGCACGTCGGCGGCCCTCTCGTGCAGCAGCGGCTTCTGCGCACGGAAGCGCAGCCACGAGTACTCGATCATCGGCGAGAGCAGCGTGTTCTCCAGCACGTTCAATTCCGGCAGCAGGTGATAGAACTGAAAGACGAATCCGAACTCCGCGTTGCGAAGCCGGCTCCGCGCCGACGAGCCCATGGCGGCGATATCCCGGCCGTTGTATTCGATCGTCCCGCGGTCCGGCGCATCGAGCGCGCCCAGCAGATGCAGCAGCGTGCTCTTGCCCGAGCCCGAGCGCCCCTCTACCGCCAGGAACTCGCCGGCGCGCACCGCCAGGTTCAGGTCATTGAGCACCTGAACGCTGCTGTCGCCCATGTGATACATCTTGGTCAGGCGACTGCGCGCAGGATCGGGGAAGCGCTGGCGTGGGACTGCTTGTCGTGATCGTCCATGTGAAACTTACTCCCAGCGCAGCGCCTCAACAGGGTTCATTTGTGCCGCCCGGATCGCCGGGATCAGCGACCCCAGTACCGACGAAACCACGGCAATCGCACAAATGATGATCACCTCATGCGGGTTCATGGTGTCGGGAATGGTGTCGAAGGCGTACACCTCAGGATTCCAGATCTGCACATGCAGGAGCCGTGCCAGTTCGTTGTGCAGGAAGTTGATGTTGTGCACGATCCCCCAGCCCGCGAGGAACCCGAGCCCCGCCCCGACGATGCCAATCGCCAGCCCATAGCCGAGGAAGATCCCCGCAACGCCGGTGCTGGTGGCTCCGACGGACTTGATGATGCCGATGTCCTTCGTCTTCTCCACGACGATCATGTAGAAGATGCAGAAGACCAGGAAAATCGCCACGATTGAGATGATGCCAAACAGGATCGTAACCAGCATCTTCTCGTGCTCGATGGCGTTGAGCCAGAGCGCCTGCGACTCCTCCCAGGTCTCCACGTCATAGGGGTAACGGGCATCGACTTGATGCGCCGTCATCACGTCATCGACGATTCCGGCAATCTTGTCTTTGGTCGCGTTCAAATCGGCGCCCGCCTTCAGGCGGATCTGCACGTCGCTGGCGCGCGCCGGCTCGCCGTCCGATCCGTCCATTTGCAGATCCCGCTGCAGCACTTTGAACGGGACGTAAACGGTGTTCGAATCGTACTGCCAGATCTTCGTGCGCGAGTCATCGACGATCCAGTAGGTGCGGTCGGACTTGTTCTTTTCCGGATCGATCGATTCATCGGGATTGATTCCCAGGACCTTGAGGTTGGCCCAGGAGGTGTACTCGGTCAACGGATCGTAGCGCTTGGTGTTGCCGTGCTCGTCCTTGTGGATACCGATGACGCCGGTGCCGACGATCATGCCCGGGGTAAAGCCCTTGAGGTTGGGCTTCACCTCGTGATAAGGCATATCAGGCAACAGCGCCCAGGACGGCTGCGTCGCGGGCTTCTTACCCTCCTCGAGCGGCTGCTGGTACTGGCGATACAGCGATTGAGGGAACTTGTTCACGGTCCCGATGTCCGGCGGATAACCCACCACCTGCACCGCATCGTGAATCGAATTGTTGATGTTGATCAACCCCCACGTGTGCAGCGTCGGCACCGCCGCCGCGACTTCCGGCAGCCGGTCCACGCGGTCGATGATCTCCTGGTAGTACGGAAACCCCTGAAGCCTCCCATGAACCACCACGTCGCCGGTCAGTCCATGAAACGACTGCTTGAACATCCGCAGCCAGCCGCCCATGACGGAGATGACGACCAACACCATGGTGGTGCAGAGCGTCACCGCGATCAGCGAGACCCAGGCGATGCGTCGCTTGCGGAGGTATTTGAGGATCAGGTGAAGCTTATACATCGTGTGATTCTAGGAGCGACTCTTGCATCGCCTCACCGGCTCCTACACCGGCTTCATGAGGGGAAAAAGGATGACATCCCGAATGCTTTCCGCACCCGTCAACATCATCAGCAACCGATCCACACCCATCCCCATCCCGCCCGCCGGCGGCATGCCGTGCCTCAGCGCGTTGAGGAAATCCTCATCCACCTTCTGCTGCTCCTCGGCCTCGCCGACCTGATGGGCAAAGTGCCGGGCCTGCACGTCGGGGTCGTTCAGTTCGCTGTAGCCCGGCGAGATCTCGACGCCGTTGATCGCCAGCTCGTAAACATCGGCGAAGTACGGATCGTCCTTGTTCTCCCGGGCCAATGGGATGATCACAGATGGTACGTGCGTGACGAACGTCGGATCTTTCAGATTCCATTCAACGAGCTTTTCATAGACCTCTTGAAGCTGCTCTTGCGGTGAAAGCGAGAACAGATGTGATCGCCACTTTTCGACCGCTCCAATCACGGCCGGACTCCTTAGGAGATCGTTGGATCTTTCGTCAGAAGTCGGGGATGAATATGCAACGCCCGCTGCGATCATTCGGCCGTACTGTTCAAACAGGTGCGATTGAACGTCTACGGCTGCCTGCTCAAGCGACCGCTTTTCAAAGTGCCATCCTGTTTCCTCTTCCACTACATCCACCATTCGGACACGTCGCCATCGCCGCGCCGCCGGTTGGCGCAGATCACCTTCCAAATTGATCTCACGTCCGCTTCGATGTCTAAGGCGCAGCGTGCCCAGAATACTCTCAGCAACATGGCAGACCAGCCCCTCCACCATCTCCGCCATCGTCTCAAAGCTCCCGAACGCCTCGTACGCCTCAAGCATCGTGAACTCCGGATTGTGTCGCGGGCTGATCCCTTCGTTGCGGAAGTTCCGGTTGATCTCGAAGACCTTGCTGAATCCGCCCACGAGCAGGCGCTTGAGAAACAGCTCCGGTGCGATCCGCATGTACAACGGGATGTCCAGCGCATTGTGATGGGTCACGAACGGCCGCGCCGCAGCCCCGCCGTGGATGAGCTGCATCATCGGCGTCTCGACTTCCACGTAGCCCAGCCCCTTGAGATAATTGCGAATCTCCTCGATCACGCGGATGCGCAGCTTCGCCAGCTTCATCACCTCCGGATTGGCCCAGAGATCGACGTAGCGCTGCCGATAACGCAGCTCCACATCCTCCAGCCCGTGCCACTTCCCCGGCGGTGGCACAATCGCCTTGGCCGCCATCGAAAGCGACTTCGCCCAAACGGTGATCTCCCCCGTCTTGGTCGTCCCCAGGCTCCCCTCAACCACCATCAGATCGCCCAGATCCACGTTGTTGCGGAATCTCCCACGAAAGCTCGTCCACCCGCTTGCGGTCGATCGCCACCTGCAAGTCGCCCGAGTCATCGCGCAGGCTGTAGAAGCTGAGCTTCCCCATATCCCGCTTCTGCATAAGCCGCCCGGCAACCTTAACAACCGGCCCGGCGTCATGCCCGTGCTCGGTTTTGTACTGGCTTCGGGCGTCGGCGAGCGCGATAATCCCCTCCGTTCGCTGCCCGAATGGATCCACGCCCAGTTCGCGCAGCCTTTGTAGCTTCTGACGGCGTTCCTGTTCGTATGTGCTGATGTCCTGCGGTTGGTTCATTGTCGTGCGGGGTCGAAAGTTGGACGATGATAGTTCTGACGCGTCAAAAGTAAAAAGGTTTACGGGAGTTATGGGAACAGCGCGACACATGCTTCGGGCAAGGGGTCGGACACAATTCGCGATCGCACTGGCTTGCGTGATCCTGCTGGCGTGCACGGGCGCCTTCGCCGCCCCGATGCAGTTCATCGAGACCCCGCACTACAGCATTCGCACCGACATCCCCGATCCACTGGCCCACGCCCTCGCCCGGCGCATGGAGATGATGTACGGCGAATACTCCCGGCGACTGGCGGATTTCAGCAATACCCACTCCGACCAGCGCATGCTGGTTTACCTCTTCGAACGCCACGAAGATTACAACGACTTCACGCACAACAAGGCCCCCAACACCGGCGGCATCTTCATGCCTGAGCGCAAAGTGCTCGCCGCCTATTACGAGGGACAGGGCCGCGACGTCCTGCGGCGGACGCTCCAGCACGAAGCCTTCCACCAGTTCGCCTTCAATGAGATCAGCCCCAATCTTCCCCCCTGGCTCAACGAAGGGCTCGCGGTCCTGTTTCAGGAAGGCATCTGGATCGGCGACAAGTTCGAACTCGGCGAGGTCGCCCCGCGCCGCGTGCGCCAGCTCAATGCCGACATGGCCGCACATCGACTCACCCGCTTCGCCGACTTCATGACCATGAGCAACGACCGCTGGACCGAGCAGCTCGGCAGCCAGGCGACGCTGGGCGCCGCCCAGTACAACCAGGCCTGGGCAATGGTGCACTTCCTCGTCTTCGCGCATAAGGACGGCCAGTTCACCTATCGCACGCGCTTCATCCAGATGCTGCAGTTGATCCATGACGGCGTCGACGCACAGGAGGCGTTCGACCGCGCTTTCTCCAACAACATCCCCGGCTTTGAAAGCCGCTTTCTGGAGTGGGCCTCCACCATCACGCCCACCACCCACGCCACCATGATCGAGCGGCTGGAGACGTTGGGCGATCTGCTGATCGAGCTCGACCACTCCGGAAGGCATTACGACGACATCGACGAATTCCGTAAGGACCTCACCAGCAACGGCTACCGCCTCAGCTACGCCAAGGGCGATGTCCGCTGGACCAGCGAGGCCGATCCCGCCGTCTATTTCACTGCCCCCAACGGCCACCCGCTTTCGGATACGGAACTTTACTTCGCCCCTCGATCCGGCACCCCCTGCCCGACCTGGTCTACCGCGGCCCGGGCGACATCAGGATGCAGATGCGCTTCTACGACCTCGCCGGCACCATCCAGCACGAGCTGGCCCTGGAACCGGCCGATCACTGAGCACCATAACGGTGAGCCCTTCTGCCGTGAGGACCGGGATCTCTGCGACACCCTGGATACCCATCAGCCCTGCGATTCCCAACCATGCCTGGCTCCCCTTTCGGATCTCTGACAGGTCCAGGCTCGGTAACCGTGCGGTAGCTCTCGCCCACAGCCTGGGCCTTCATCCGACCTTCAAAGTCAGCACCATCCATAACCCTCAATACGCGTAGAGATACACGCCCGGCTGCAATTGCTTGATCCAACCAACGTGCGCGGCGCTGGGGACACTAACGAGCGGGCAGGGGTTGACCAAATCCCGCTTCCCAACGATGACGCCCCAGCCCACATCCCATCCACCGTCATCGAACATGAACCATGGCCCGCCGCTCTCGATCTTCCGGTAGTACGGTTTCTTAGATTGGCAGGTCTTGGCGGCAAACTGCTTTATCGCAGGCGGCAGATCGCTTATTTGCACAGCCTGGTCCTGCCGGGCGAGGTACTCAAGATGTAAGACCTCCTGCGGCGACGTGAGGACACTCTGCGCCCACTGCTGAAGCCCGGCAGGGCCGCCACAGGTTCGCATTTCCCACCGCATCTCAAGCTCCAGCCAGCGATAGTCGCCGCCCGTGAGGGTATCGATGGCGAATGCCACCAGGAACATCGCCAGAAAGAGGCGAATCCAGCGGTTCCTCCGACTCATGTTCGACGAAAACACCACCTTCAGCAGCCAGGCTCCCGCTCCGATCGCCGCGATCGACCATACGTAGGGACCCGCATAGGGCAGCGGAAAAGAAAGGGACCAATAAGGACCACCCGCCACGAAAATCCCGATAATGTGCAGCACAAATACGACTGCCACGACGATGCCGAAGACCAGATCGCCGCGTTTCCGCCGCTGCGGCCGGGGCGGAGATAGATGCGTCACTTCGGTCATTTACGGATACCCCGGTTGCTTTCCACTCGCGCCCGATCCAGACGATGGCCAACCCGTCCACGAAACAGACCAACAAAGGACATTATCCTCCCATGTTGCCCCCGATTCAACTCCGGGCCTGTACCGTACTCACACCGTTGTTGCACCGTTGCCTCCCCACCATCTCGCAACCGCGCCAAAATGGCGTCCTGACGATCAACTGGTCCGAACATGACAATATGTCGCACCGCCAAAGCAGCCCTTTGAGAATCACTGCCACAATTCCCGTCTTCTCCCGAACCCACTGCGCCAATCCGCAGATCGGGCAGCTTTCAGCGATGAGCCGCCAACAATCAGATTGGAGAAGAAGTCTTCGCGTTTCTGTGGTGCGAATTCCCTTCGCGTCGATACGCCGCAACCCCTGACGGCGATCTCGGACGCTGCGGCTCTGGCGCCGCTAAGGGTTGACACGCGACTCACACGCGGATTGCACCAACTTGCGACACCGTGCCCCCCCCGCGGAACCCGCAACCGCCCAGTTTCACACCACCCCAGCCCAAGCCCCCCTCCATCTTCCGTCCTCCCGTCTTCCCCTCCCCCCTTCGCATACCCATCATGCCCTCCGCCCCCCGCCCTCATGGCACCCCATCCGCCTTTGCCTATACTCGTGCCCATGGCCGACAACCAACCGAAAAAAATCGTCCTCGCCTACTCCGGCGGTCTGGATACCAGCGTCATTCTCCCCTGGCTCAAGGAGCGCTACCCCGGCGTCAAGCTCGTCGCCTTCGCCGCCGAACTGGGCCAGGGCCAGGAACTCCAGGGCATCGAAGACAAAGCCAAAAAGAGCGGCGCCGATGAGGTCGTCGTCATGGACCTCCGCCGCGAGTTCGCCGAGAACTACTGCTTCCCCATGCTCCGCGCCCACGCGGTTTACGAGCAGGATTACCTCCTCGGCACCTCGATCGCCCGCCCGCTCATCGCCGCCAAGCAGGTCGAAGTCGCCCACCAGACCGGCGCCGATGCCGTCGGCCACGGCGCCACCGGCAAGGGCAACGACCAGGTGCGCTTCGAGCTGACCTACATGGCGCTCGACCCCTCGCTGAAGATCATCGCACCCTGGAAGGACCCCACCTTCGAGCTGCCCGACCGCGAGAGCGCTGTCGAATACGCCCAGAAGCACAACATCCCCATCGCCCAGTCCAAGAAGAAGATCTATTCCCAGGACCGCAACCTCTGGCACATCAGCCACGAAGGCGCTGAGATCGAACACCCCGAGAAGGAGCCCAACTGGGAGGCCTGCCTGACCATGGTCGTCCCCCCGGAGAAAGCCCCCAATGAGGCCGAGATCGTCGAGGTCGGCTTCGAATCCGGCATCCCCATCTCCGTCAACGGCGAAAAGCTCTCCGGCGATCAACTGATCGCCCGCCTGAACGAGATCGGCGGCAAGCACGGCGTCGGTGTCACGGTCCTGGCCGAAAACCGCCTGGTCGGCATGAAATCCCGCGGCGTCTACGAGACCCCCGGCGGCACCATCCTCTACGAAGCCCACAAAGCCCTCGAGCAGATCTGCATCGACCGCGATACGCTTCACTACAAGCAGCAGGTCGCCCTGCGCTACGCCGACCTGGTCTACAACGGCCAGTGGTTCCATCCCCTGCGCGAGGCGCTTCAGGCCTTCATCGACCACACCAACGCCACTGTCACCGGCACCGCAAAGATCCGCCTCTTCAAGGGCCGCGCCATGCACGTCGGCGCCAGAGCCCCCACACGCTCTACGACCCGCAACTGGCCAGCTTCAGCATGGAGGGCTACGACGTCACCGCCGCCCGCGGCTTCATCGATCTCTTCGGCCTGCCCATGAAAGTCGCCAGCCAGCGCCGGCAATGGTGAGCCGGCCCGTTGAGCGCTGAAGACCGGACCTTATAATCCGCAGTTCCTGCCGTCATTGGTGAGTTCGGAGAACCATGGGCCTGATCGTTCAGAAGTTCGGCGGAACCAGCGTCGCGGACGCCGAGAAGATCCATCGCGCCGCCCGCCGTGCCATCGCGGAAAAGAGCAAGGGCAACCAGGTGGTGGTCGTCGTTTCCGCGATGGGCCACACGACCGATGAGCTGATCGACCTGGCCAAGCAGGTCTGTGGCTTTGGCGGCTGCGACAAGGTCCCGCCCAAGCGCGAAATGGACCAGCTCCTGGTCACCGGCGAACAGGTGACCATCGCCCTCATGGCCATGGCCATCCACGCCCAGGGCCACGAGGCCATCAGCTTCACCGGCGGCCAGATCGGCCTGGTCACCGACAGCGCCTTCTCCAAGGCCCGCATCCAATCCATCAACAAGCAGCGCATCTTCCAGGAATTGGATAAGGGCAAGATCGTCATCGTCGCCGGCTTCCAGGGCGTCACGCCGGAGGGTGAGGTCACGACTCTCGGCCGCGGCGGCTCCAACGCCACCCTCGTCGCCGTCGGCGCCGTGCTGAGTGCGGATGTCTGCGAGAACTACACCGATGTGGACGGCATCTACACCGCCGACCCCCGCATCGTCAAAAACGCCCGCAAGGTCGACAAGATCAGCTACGATGAGATGCTTGAGCTCTCGGGTCTGGGAGCCTCGGTCCTCCAGACGCGGGCCGTGGAGTTCGCCAAGAAGTACAACGTCCCCCTGCACGTGCGCAACAGCGCCAACGACCATCCCGGCACCTGGATCGTCGCGGAGACACCCAACATGGAACACATCGTCGTATCGGGCGCCGCCCTCAAAAAGGACCTGACCCGCGTCACCATCAAGGATGTTCCCGATCATCCGGGCATCGCCGCACAGATCTTCGCAACCATCGCCAATGCCAACATCGTCGTGGACGACATCATCCAGACGGTCTCCGACGACAACACGGCCAACGTCAGCTTCACCGTCGAGCACGGGGACCTGAACGATCTCAAGCCCGTCGTCGATCGCCTCACCAGGGAGCTGGGCCCGGGCACCAAAGCCACCTACCAGTCCGAGCTGGCCAAGGTCTCCGTCGTCGGCGTCGGCATGCGCACCCACACCGGCGTCGCCCAGCGCATGTTCAAGGCCCTGGCCGACAACAAGATCAACATCCAGAACATCTCCACCAGCGAAATCAAGATCAGTTGCATCATCGACCGCGAGCAGTCCGCCAAGGCCCTCCAGGTCGTGCACGATGCATTCGAACTTGAGAAGGCGAAGTAGGCCCCTTCGCTCCCCAGTTGGATTCATCAGCTACTGCTTCGAGCCCTGCCCGTCGATTCAGTAGAAATTTATTGACAACCCGCCCCGCATTCCGCGATGTTCTGATCATCAAACTCTTTTCAGGAGGTACGGTGAACGAATTTCTCGCATTTCGAAAGATGATCACCCCCATCATCATTCAGGTGATCTTCTGGCTGGGCGTCGCCTTGTGCATCATCGTCGGTCTGATCGAGATCATTATGGGCGCCAGTGCTTATGCCGGGGGCGGCGCGATGATCTTTGGCGGATTGCTGACGATGCTCATCGGCCCGCTCTTCGTCCGGATCTATTGCGAACTGCTCATCCTGCTGTTTCGGATCTACGATGAGCTGGTTGCGATGCGCACCGGCCGCGCTCCCGAAACACCCCAGGGCTTCGGTATTCTGACTTCCTCCGCCCCGCCAGCCGCGGCACAGACGTAGCATGCCAAACAAAGAGACGCGCGGCATGGGCCCGCGCGTCTGTGCTTGCCGTCTGGCGATGGTGACTACCCCGCCCGCGGGAGCGGCGGCTGCATCGCCGGATGGGGGATGGTCGAAGTATCGGCCCGCGGATGGGCGGCATCGTACGCCTGCTTGACGCGGCTGGTCGTCAGGTGCGTGTAGATCTGCGTCGTCGAGAGGCTCTGGTGACCCAGAAGCTCCTGGACGCTGCGGAGATCGGCGCCGTTGTTCAGCAGGTGCGTGGCGAAGCTGTGCCGTAGCGTGTGCGGGCTGATGCCGGGGTCCAGTCCGGCGGCAACGAGGTACTTGTCGAGCTTGCGCCGGACCGAGCGCGTGCTCAGCGGCTGGCCGTGCTTGTTGAGGAAGATCTTCGCGGTCTGGGCGCCCTGCATGCGCGGATCTGAGTTCTTCAGATCGAAGTAGCGTTGAAGGGCCTTGATGGCCTGCGAGCCAATCGGCGCCAGCCGGTCCTTGCGCCCCTTGCCGAGAACCCGCATGACGCCTTCCTGCAGATCCAGGTCGCCGGCTTCAAGCGAGACGAGCTCACTGACGCGGATGCCGGTGGAATAGAGGACCTCGAGCATCGCCTTGTCGCGCGCCGCCAGCACGTCCGAATCGCCGGGGGCATCAAGCAGCTTCTGCACCTGCTCCAGGTCCAGGCACTTGGGCAACCGCTTCTCCTGCTTGGGCGTGCGGATGCTGGCCAGGGGGCTGGTCTGCACCTGCCCGCGCTTGATCAGGTACTTGTAGAAGCTCCGCAGCGTCGCGAGTTTGCGCCTGTGGTGCTCTTGGTGTAGTTCTGGCCGTAGAGATAGTTGAGGAACTCGCGCACCGTAAGCGGTGCGCAGTTGACCAGCTTCTCGTCCAGGGTTTCCGGGAAGGTTACGTTCAGCCGCGGTTCCGGCGACTGCTGGCCGATCTCCCCGGCGAGGAACTGCCCGAACTGCTCGAGATCAGCGCCGTACGCCTTGACGGTGTAATCGCTGAAGTGCCGTTCGAGGCGGAGATAGTCCAGAAACTGCTGGACGAGGGGGGCGAACTTCTTGTCGAGGCTTGCGCCTTGTGCGGACGTTGTGGCGGTGCTCATAAATACCGGTCGCGTCTGGCGAATGACATCCTACATTGGACGGAAGTCCGTCCGCCGTGGAACGAACCCGTGTTCGTTCTCACCGCCACGCGGCCGGCGATTCCGGTGGCTTCTCACGAGCCGGTCCCCAGGCTCGTGGATTTCCTCACATCTCTTCCCCTGAGCAAGGCCTGGCGGGCACACCCAGGTGCGCCGCCGATAACCTCACGCAGCTTTCTTCGGCAAATAACCCTTAAGTTCTTTTGCCAAATGCTGTCCGAGCTGGTGCGAGAGCACCGCCGCATCGAACCAGTCAAAAGACAAGTCGCGGCGATTGACCATCTCGATCAGCGACTGGAGCACCTGTGATTCGGTGCCAATCTCGTAACGGAAGCAATACTGCTGGTTTCCCTTGACGAGATTCAGCGTCTTTATGCCCGTCATTGAATGATCACTCCCGGTTGCCGCTCAGGCGGCACAATCCGCTCTTGGACATCGGCCGGCGTATTTCGCGTCACAACCGAAGGGATCGGTAGAGCACAGCGCCCTGGTACCCCTTCAGTGCAGTACCGTCAAAATGACCGGCCGGTTCGTCAAAATTCGCTCAAGCCGCTTCATCGGCCCTGCTGCTTTGGGTATCGGCTTATGCGGACCTAAACCTGAGCCTGCGATGAACGGAGTTGGCTATGAGAGATTATCGGACGGCAGTGGAGCTGGACTTGAGATCGGCGGGGCTGTCGGGCCGCGCCACTATGGCCCGCCTTGGTCATTGGCTGGGAATAGCGAGGGAATATCGCTGAACTCCCAATGGCCATCGATTCGGTTGAACAACGCGCTCTGCCGAACTTCCCCGGCCCTGTCGAATTCCATGATGAGGGCGACTGCGGCCATGCGTGCACCGGTGGAGTCGTCGGTCCTGAACTGCGCCAAATGCTTCCAGCTCAGGCTCTGGAGCTTTCCATAAACGGCATTGGCCCGAAGCATTTTCATGGTGTTGGTGAAATCCGCTTCGGGCACGCGCTTCTGAAATCGCTGGTCGAACATCGCATAGGCGGCGTGGTAATCGCCCCCCAAAACGTCCTTACCCAGCGAAGCGATCTTCTCATTCAACTCGGCCTTGTCGTGAACTTCCTGTCGATGAGCAGCGACCGTCCGTCCAAAGACAACACCGCCAAAACCCAGACAAAGCAGTAGTGCCAGAACAGACAGGCCCCGTCCGGTTTGAGTCCCATTGCTACGGCCGATCTGGCGCAAGGCAATGACGGCGCCGATGATTCCCACGAGCGGGATCACGAGAAACGCGGTCACATCGAAGAGCGTCAACGCGCTGGCCAGCCCCATAATGACGGCAAAGATGGCGGTGGTATTGACGGCGACGTACTCGGTGCTTCCCAGCCCGGCCGTCGTGGACATCTTGTGCAGATGGGACAGCGGATCGCCCGGCGGTCCAGCGTCCACAGGGGCCGATGGAGAATCCTGCTGCATTGGCGACATCAACCGCATCACGTTTTCAAGTCCAGCACCCCGGCTGACCGATTCTAAATCCTTGTTCAGCTCATGGTTTGAGCGGCATTCAGCGTCCCTTGCAACAGTAGCACGGCATGAACAAACGTCAACTCATCGACAGCATCCGTCAAATCAACGTCAGCGTTCGCCCGGGGTTCCTGGCTCAGTTCGATGAGCCGGCGCTCCAGCAGTATCTGGATCACCTCAACGAGGCGAGACAGAAGCGGGTCGAAATACCTGGCTGGGTACGCCGCCAGCCGAAGCTTCGGATGGTTGGGTGAAGGGCGACCGGTTTCAAAAACAAAAAACCGATCCGCACCGATGGAACGGCCGGATCGGTTCCACTTCGTGTTGGTTTGCAGATTAATCGAGATCCCAGATCGTCATGCGGCCAGGCGGCCGCAGCAGGAGGGCGTGATCGATATCGTCCTGCGCCTGTGCCCACTCATATCCCCAGGTGCGACCGATCAATTGGGCCCGCTCGTGAGCAGAATACGCTGGAGTTGCACAGCCACCCATCAGAGCCATCGAACAGAACAGAACGACCAGAGCTATCGCGGTCTTCATGACCAAGCCTTCCTGTTGAGGATTCATTTGTTGCCGGTACATCAGCCGAAGACTGTGCGCTGTAATTTACCAAGGCGAGCCCGAGCGTGTCAAAGCGGAAGCTGCGGAAGCGACAACGCTTGGCGGCAATTTGGGGACGTACTGCTCTGTCTCGACCCTTGAAGTCCGAGCATTTTCCCAGGCGCGCATTGTTTGCAAGTCGTGTAGATACTGAGGGATGTTGACGTGCAAATCGCCACGGAAGGTGATGCTCGTCGCCCACCATCTGGCCTGCGCGGCGCTCCCGAGCTACACCTGCAAGTTCTCGCGGCACGAGTTCACCCTGCCGCAACTGTTCGCCTGCCTGTGCTGTAAAACGCTGCTCAAACGCAGCTACCGCGGTATCGAGGCGGTGCTGCGGGATGCTGAGCACTGGTGCCGCGTCATCGGCATGAAGAAAGTTCCCGACCACAACACGCTGTGCCGCGCCGCAGGTGTGCTGCTAAGGATGTGCAGCGTCGGCAAGCTGCTCGATGCGGTGACCCGCTGGGCAGCGTTGCACCGCGCATGGGGCCTGAGCGTCAAGCCGCTGGCGGGCGACAGCAGCATGTTCGAACTGCACCACGTCAGCCGGCACTTCGAGAAGCGGCGGCGGCGTGAAAGCCGACGCTCGCATCGCCGCAGAATGGCGGGGAAACAGCGCGATCCGGCACCGCGCCTGCGACAGTTGCCCAAGCTCGCCGTCGGGGTCGCGGCCTTCAGCCACCTGATCCTCTCCGCCTGGTGCGGCACCGGCAGCGGCAGTGACTCGCCGCATTTTGAGCGCATCCTCTTCGACGCCTGGCGACGCGTGCCGCACCGCAGCTTCACCGCCGTCTTCGACGCCGGCTATGATGGCGAGGATAACCACCGCCTGGCACGCCACGACATGGGCCTGCGCTCCATCATCCCACCGCTGATCGGGCGACCGACGAACCAGCCGACGCCCTACTGGCGGCGGCGCATGAAGTACATGCTGCGAAGCAAAAGCACGCGACGCCGCTGCGGCTATACGCAGCGTTGGCAGGCCGAGACCGTGGTGAGCATGATCAAGCGGAACCTCGGCTCGACGCTGGCCGGCAAGACCATCGCCAGCCGCAAGCGCGACATGCTGTTGAAGGTGCTAACCCATGATGTGATGATCATCAGGCGTCACTAGAGGGTCGAGACAGAGCAGGACGTACGGTTCAAGCCGAGGGTCTGCAGGGCGCTGAGCCACTCGCCGTAGCGGTACGGCACGTGAAGTCGCTCGTGCATCGTGCGGAGCCGCTTGTGGAAGGCTTCATACTGCTGTTTTTGCCAGTCGGCGGCAGACGAATCGCAAAAGAAGATTCGGCAGCCAAAGGGCCGGATTGAATGAACCGAGCACAGGCCATCGACCTGGAAGGGACAGCCCTGGCCCCCCTGCTCCCCTGCCGGCAATGCAGGACCCAACCCACCCACGAACGCCGCCAATTCGATGGTCGTCACGTAGAGCCGGTGACCATACTCCCCAAACCGGCAGCATCGGCCCGATGTGTTGCAAATCGGCCGTCGTCGCTCGATTTCGTGTTCGACCTCTTCGTAAAGCCACTGCACGGCAGACAGCACGTCAGGACGCGCGGCTGCTTGATGGATCGCTTGTGCCCAGTCATCCATCGCATGACCCTAGCGCAGCACGAACTGAAACAGCACGGCCAGCAGAATCAGTCCAATGCCCACAATCGCGAGCCAGGCAAGCTTGTTGAACTCATAACTCTTGTGCACGCGTTCGGCGCCGGCCTTTGCGATCTTCCGCTCCAGCGCCTTCTCCCGCGCACGATAGCAGGTCTGACAGACGCGGTCGGCCTGGAAATACATCAGCTTGTGCTCGGGGAACCTTCTGCCGCAGTCCGGGCAGCGGTGCTCCCCGTCTTTCTTCTTGGTGCGCTCGTCGGCTGCGGCGCACCGGGTACACCAGTATCGCCCCAGGTGATCCTTTAAGCGTTTCTTCCCCTCGAGATTTGTCCCGCAGACATAGCAGGTCTTTTGCGGCTTGACCGGCGTAGCAGTTCCCGCAGCCAGTTGCTCCCCGCAACGACAGCGGCGGTTATCCGCAATCGTGCCCGCTGGCGCAATGACTTTTCCGCAGTCGGGACAGGTGATCTCCGTCGATTCCATAACTGCCGCTCCTCCATGTGCAGGAGTTCCGTGCCTGCCCGCACCCTCACATTATAGAAGATGTCCTTGTGGAAGCCGACCCTGGCTCCGATCCGGCGGCATCCGCAGGAGTCCTGATGAGGAACCGCGCCATCAGCACAATCGCCACGCCAGGCCCGAGCCACACCATTTGCCCTTCAATAAAGCCCATCCAGAACATCGGCAGCGTGGCCACGACGGCAATCGCAAAGATACGAAGCGAAACGGATGTGGGCCTGCGCCTGCGGAACGGGAGCATGCAGAGCCATACGTAGGCCGGAAAGAGCAGGCCGTAGAATCCCATGAAAATGCGATAAATCACTTCGCCCCATTCGACGCCGTGGTAGGTGCGAATTCCGGCGGCATCGAGATGATTAATGAAGGTGGCTGCGACGATCAACAGCAAAGCAAGCAGGGCGATGCTCCAGATCGCAAGATTTGGCGGTCGTAACGGCCCCTCGCGAAGCGCGGTCAATGACGCCAGGTGAACCGCAATCGTGAACGCGGACTGGACGAGCATATGCGTGCCAATTGCCGCGGCGAACAAGCCCATCGGCAAGCGACCATTCCAGTCGATCCAATGCTCGAGCCGCGGCGCGTACCAGAGCGAGAAAATGATCATGGCAAGGAAGAAGGCTCCGAAGCCGATGGAAAACGCGAACCTCGCTTCGACGCGACTGGTGGCTTGCCTGGCACGGTGGAAAGTCAGATCGAGGTAAGGTGAGAGGGCAAAGCCGAAGATGCACACCGGCGCCAGCCAGACAAGCCCCGCACCAGTGCGCACAAGTGGAAGGACAAACGGGTGGCTCCTGCGTGCAACCAGCAAGACAAACACCGTCGCCGAAACGACGAAGACGACAGTAGCCAGCAGACGCGCGCCCAATGTTCGTCGGGCCAGCAGAAATCCGACGTAGGCCAGAATGTAGGCCAGCAGGATATTCTGGCCCACCAGCCGGCTGACCATCCACTCGAGAAAGAAAATGTGGAAGAGGACCGTGACGGTCGAGAACGCGATGCAGGCGTGCGCGTGATTCTGGACGATTGATCGGCTTGACGAGGGCGACCGCAAGATCCACCCCATCGCCGCTGCCCCCAGCACATTCGGAACCGCAAAGACGAGCCAGCCGGCAAAGCCGAAATCCCGCACGAGCAGGACCGGTAGAAACATGCCAATGCACCAGGTCCATGAGCAGCCCAGGACGACTGCCCAGCCCAGTGTAGAGAGCCAGCGCGTGCGCCCATCTGAATCAAGATTGGTCACGAGGGAAGTGTATAGGGAATCCCAAACCGAGCGAAGTCGGCGGCAAGCGGACGCGATTCAACCAATGGCGGGGATCAGTTGCGATTGCGGCGTCGTTGCACCTTCTGTTTGTGATGAATCTTGGGTGTCACGTGAAAGGTCGCTTCGCAGCGGCCTACCCGTCGATCCTTCTGCCCCCGAAAGCCCTGCTGGCTGATCTCCATATCAATCGTGACATTGAATTCCCGGCGGGTTGCAAGATGGGATTTCATATCCTCGCGCGGCGTGATCCGATAGACGGCAGGTCCGAAACACGGTCGGAGAAAGGTGTAGTTTAAATTCTTGCAGACGACGGTGTAGTCGGCGCCGCACACGCCGAAGATGTACGTGCCTGCGGCAATCTCCGAATTTGCCAGAAGCGCCCCACCGGCCATGGCGCGATACCAGTTCCGGTTGAAGCGGCGGAAGGGAAGAATCGCCTGGGCGACGATCGAGTTCTCATCGAGCTCTTTCATGCGGATGCCGCTGAAGAACGCCAGCGGCAACCAGATCAGAGAGCAGATCGAATTCCAGAAGTTGTCGCGCATGGAAAGCCGCGAGATGAACGCTTCGATTCGATCCAGCCACGACTTCTTTTCCCCCGTCGCCTGCGCGGATCGACGGATTGCCGACGATCGCCTGCCCGAGTGCATGTCATCGACTGGCTGCGGCGCACCCCGCTCTCTTAGCGCACGATTCTCTGCAGCGGTTTCGACGGCATGCATTAGATACGTCCTTCAACTCCGGCAACTTGAGCTTATATCTGGTGCTGCAGGATGTAAACCGGACCGCAGAATCCCAAGCGTGCCGGACTCAAGTGCAGTCGCCCCTCGAAACGCAAGTGCAAAGATGCCGAAGCCAAGGCAACGGTCGCTGTCATTGCAACCCGAGCGCAAAAGAACGGCGCCTTACGGCGCCGCTCCTCTCACCTCGCTAATTCCGGATTAGATCCGCTGCTTCAGCCGCAGCGCATTCTCAATCGCGGGCCGGCCCATGGGATAGTACTGGAAGCCGCTCTCGCGCATTACGTCGCGATGCAGGCAGTTGCGCCCGTCGAAGATCACCGGCGCGTTCATCGTTGCAGCGATCTTGCGGAACGGCAGCGTTGTGTACTGTGGCCAATCCGTGAGCAGAGCAACCGCGTCCGCGCCTGAAGCGCAGCTCACCGGATCGGGCACCCACTCAACCTCGTCCTTGAAGATCTGCTTCATGTTTTCCATGGCCTTGAAGTCGTGAGACTTCACACGTGCGCCCTTGTCCAACAGGTACCGGATCACGTCGAGTGCGGCGGATTCGCGGATATCGTCGGTGTCCGCCTTGAACGCCAGACCCCAGACCGCGATCGTCGAGCCGGCAATCGGACGACCGAGTTTCTGCTCGATTTTGTCGACGAAGCGCTTCTTCTGGTTTTTGTTGGTCGTCTGGATCGCATTGACGAAAAGCGATTCATGCCCAGCGGTCCGCGAGATGTGCTCCATCGCGGCAACGTCCTTTGGGAAACACGACCCGCCGTAGCCGCAGCCAGCCCGCAGGAATGCCGTGCCAATACGCGAGTCGCTCCCGATGCCCTTGCGGAGGTCTTCGATGTCCGCACCGTAGTACTCGCAAAGAATCGTCATCTCATTCATGAAGGAGATTCGTGCCGCGAGCATGGAATTGGCCGCGTACTTCGTCAGTTCCGCCGACTCCCAGTTCATCGTCATGAAGCTCTCTTCGCGCTTGACCAGCGGGTCATACAAACGGCGCATCATGCGAAAGCACTCCGGAGATTCGCCACCGATGACGATGCGATCGGGCTCCAGGCAGTCTTTGACGGCCGAGCCTTCGCGAAGGAACTCCGGATTGGAAACAACCTGCACGTATGCCTTGGTCTGCTCCTTAAGGAAGTTGTAGAGCTTTCGGTTGGTTCCCGCAGGGACCGTCGATTTGACAACGATCGTTACGAGATAGTCTGTGTTGAGGCGGCACAGCGCGTCGCAGACCTCCTTACCCGCCTGTTCGAGGAACGTCATATCGACCGTGCCATCGGGCTTGGATGGGGTGCCGACGCAGAGAAAGATAACCTCCGCATCTTTGACGGCGCTCTTCACGCTATCGGTGAATTGAAGCTGCCCGGAGGCATAGTTCTCCTGCATCAACTCCTGCAATCCCGGCTCAAAGATCGGGCAATGTCCGTCCTGCAGAGTCTTGAGCTTCCTGGCGTCTTTCTCCACCCCACGGACCGTATGCCCGATGCTTGCAAGGCATGTCGCCGTTACGAGCCCGACGTAGCCGCAACCGATAATTGTGACATCCATAATTCGACCTCTACAAACTCACTTAACCCGAAGAAGTGGGCCGGACACAGCAGTATATGCGAAACGCGTCCACTTCGCCCACCGTCAATACCTGAGATCGGTCAGAAACGGGGTTCGATTTCGCGCTTTCATTGGTGCAGGTGCAGCCAGCTTATCGGACGACTTACGGAGCATCGCCAGCCACCGACGACTCGTCGGAAGTCGCCACCTCGACGGCGGATGCGAACGAGCGCGGTCCGTCCTGAACGTCAATCACCATGCTCGGATCCACGGTCCGGGCAGGCTGCACAAGATCGTCGCTATCGAGCGCGCTGCGGCGCACCACGCGGGGTTTTTCATGCACCATGCCCATTTTGTACGCGGCCACGATAACGGATCCAAAGATCACCATGTACAAGGCGATCGCATACCGCGTGCGCACGAAAACAATTGCCGCCCCCAGAAGTGCAAAGCCGATGGCGATCGAGTAGATGATCACCACCGTCTTTCGAACGCTCGAACCGCGAGCCACCAGCTGGTGGTGAAAATGGAATTTGTCGGCACTGAATAGCGGCCGCTGGTTGACCCATCGTCGAGCAAACGCCAGTGCGGTATCCAAGACCGGCAAGGCGAACATAACCATGGCCGCCAAGAGCCATTTCCCTCGCTCCTGGGCCATCAGGATGATGAGCGTAGCGCATGAGAAACCCAGGAACATGCTGCCGCTATCCCCCATGAAAATCGAGGCGGGGTTGAAGTTGTATGGAACGAAGCCGAGGACCGCGCCGAGCAGCGCGAGGCCGAGGATCACTCGCAGGGCATCCCAGTTGCTGTTCATGCCGCCGCCGACCATCGCCAAGTGAACTGCAAGAAAGAGGAAGCCGCCCGCGATGATAGCTGTGACGCCGCCACATAAACCGTCGAGCCCGTCCATCAGGTTGGTGGCGTTGCAACATCCCACGACCGCCGCAAGGATCAGCAGGCTGCTGCTGCCGACGACGAACCAGTCAGGAAAGAGAGGCGCTGGCTGAACGGGGAGGTGGAAGGACTGTAGCACATGGGCACCGGCGAGCAACTGAATTCGCGCGCGAATTGGTTCCAAGATTGGATTGGTACATCGGATGCCGACGCCTTCAACAATTAGGCAAACCGCGGCAAAAACCTGCCCGGCGATTTTCGCCTTCGGACTGATCCCGTACAGATCGTCCATGAGTCCGAGCATTACAATTGCGGTTGCGCCAACAACGATGCTGAACTTCACCTGCGGGTGCGGGAGCAGCCCGGGTTCTGTCCTGTGAAGCGAAAGGAACTGACTTACCGCCAGCGCGCATAGCCACCCCAAAAAGACGGCAATTCCGCCGAGATACGCGACCGGCTGGCTGTGCATTTTTCGGATGCGATCGGGCTCATCGATGATGCCGTAATATGTTGCCATGCGCCGCATGATCGGCGTGAAGACAAAGCTCACCAGAAATGCAACGTAAAACACGTAGATGTACGGTGAGAGAACCTCGTCGGCCGTATAAGCCCGGCTGGGAATCTGTGCTAGCAAGGCGCTGAATCATGAAGCGACCAGAGAGGATAAGCCCTTTGCCGCAGTATTTCGATGGCTTTAGGCGGAAAGTTCGGCCATTCCCACACAGTCCGGCATCGATCAAGTCGGCTCATTATTGACAGCGGTTTAGGTCCGATCAGTTCCGGACGAACCCCTGCGAAACTCGCGAATCACCGAATCGACAATCTGCTGGAGGTCGAAAGTAGGTCTAAACCCGATAGCAGCACGTATTTTATCGAGCCTCGGAACCCTCCGGGGCAGATCGTCGAACAGCGTCCCGTATGCCGTCTCATAGGGAATATGCTCGATTCGGCTGCTGGATTGAGCCTGTCGGATAACTTGCGCGGCAAGATCGTTGATCGAGACTTCCTGATCGCTCCCGAGGTTAAAGACTTCCCCAACTGCCTGCGGGGCCTCGATCAGGCTGGCGAGTGCATCGACAATATCCTGAACGTGACAGAAGCATCGGGTCTGCTTGCCATCGCCATAGACCTGCAGCGGCTGGTTGGCAAGGGCGGCCTCAACGAATCTCGGAAGCACCATCCCATACATTCCAACCTGCGCGGCCCAACCGTGTTAAACAGCCGAACGATGACGGTCGGCAGGCCGTACTGGCGGTGGTATGCCAATGCGAGGAATTCATCGATTCCCTTGCTGTATGCGTAGCACCACCGAGCGAATCCCGTGGCGCCCATAACGACATCGTCGTCTTCAGAGAACGGGACTCGAGAGCCCTTGCCATAGACCTCAGACGAACTGGTGATGAGTACCGGCCGTCGATATCGATGGGCAGATTCGAGAACGACTTCGGTGCCGTGAATGGTGGTTTGAATCGTTCTGACGGGCTCATCAACGATGAGTTGAACGCCAACGGCGGAAGCGAGGTGAAAGACTGCGTCGCACTGCGACATGAGCACACCGACGGTCGCAATATTTTCTACGGAATCTTCAACAAGCTGGAACCCACTTTGTTTAAATAGGTCGTGAATGTTCTCAAATCGTCCGGTGGAAAGGTCGTCGAGAACCGTTACAGTGTGGTTAAGTCGAAGGAGCCGTTCAGCAAGGTGCGAACCGATGAATCCGGCGCCGCCCGTGATCAGGAACTTTTTCGACATATGGGCCTAACAATAAAATGCCGGGAGGGCGGCGTCCAGACGGAGGCGCTGGGATTGAGAGGCTGATGTGTGCGGGATGGATTCCGCAAATCCTGAGCGCGGGGGAGCCACAGCAGAGCGTATACTGTCGGCGCCTTGGGCGTCGTTCAAGCACCGTTCAAATCCCGTTGCCGGCTGTTCAAGCGCCGCGGGTGAAAACTCCATGCCGAATGCTCGATATCGGAAGTGCAGAGCCGTTGCGCTTGAGGCGCTTTGAGACTCGATGGCTCTTCGATGCAACGCCATGGGGTCTGATTCCAAAGCTCATCGGACAGGATATAGCCTCAACCCAGTTCCCAAGCATCACGGGTCAAGGCGAGGCCGTCGCCGTAATCGATACCGGAATTGATTACACACAGCCGGGGCTGGGCGGGGGATTTGGCGATGGATTCAAAGTGGAAGGCGGGTGGGACTTCGTGGACAACGGCCCGGACCCGATGGACACTTACGGCCATGGGACTAATGTTGCCGGCGTCATCGCCGCAAGTCCCTTCGACTATAATGGCCACCACTATCAGGGCATTGCCCCGGACGCGAAACTGCTTGCGCTGCGTGTCGATGCCGCCGACAATCCCGTACCGCCGGAGCGCATTCAGGCCGCGCTGCAATGGGTCATTGATCATCGCGTCCAGTACAACATCTGCGCCATCAACATTTCTTTCGGCGAAGGAAGCTACAGCAGCGATCAAACTTCGATCTACAGCCCCCAACTCGCGGAACTGAAGACCGACGGCATCGCGATCTGCGCCGCCAGCGGAAACGGTGGCGTCTCGAGCCCGCCCGGCATCGAGTATCCGGCGGCCGATCCGTCGGTTATTTCCGTAGGCGCGGTGGATGCATTCGATCGCATCACCGAATACACCGCACGCGCAAGCAACCTGGATCTCTTGGCGCCCGGCGACAGCGTTCCCACCGTCAGTGAAGGCCCCAATCCCTACGAGTTGGTCTCCGGAACCAGTTTCGCGTCGCCGATGGTCGCCGGCACGGTGGCTTTGCTCAAGGAAATGGTGCCGTCGCTTCAGGTCGGCGATCTGACCTCACTACTGAGAGAAAGCGCCGTGACAAACCTCGACGGCGACACCGAATTCGGCACGGTAACGCATCTGAAATTCCCCCGGCTGGACGTCGCAAACGCCCTCAACCTGGCAACGACATGGCAGCCCGGCCCGCTTAACGCAACCGGCGAAATCGCGCCAACCACCAGTTCCAGCCTCGCGTACGATGCCGGTGGAGTGCTCCACATCGCCTATTACGATCCGAGAACGCACTCGCTTCAGTATGCGGTACGCTTGAACGACAAATCCCTCTCTGCGCCGCAGTCGATTGACACCTCCGGCGACGTTGTCGGTCAATACCTGTCGCTCGCGCTCGATCAGGAGGGGCGGCCCGGAATTGCATACTTTGACGGCACCAGCGGCGATTTGCGTTACGCTCACTTTAACGGCGCAACCTGGGACCTCCAGACGATCGACTCGAAAGGCTCCTGCGGGCTCTATCCGTCACTGGCCTATACGAGCAGTGATCACGCGCTGATCAGCTATTATCACAAGACCAACACCGCCCTGCGTTTGGCGGAATTTGACGGAACCAGTTGGTCCCTCCGCTATCTCGATTCGGCGCACGACGTCGGTCGTTCCACCAGCCTGGCCATCAGCTCCAGCGGCGAAATCGCCATTGCATATGCACAAAGCACACTTGGGGTTCTCAAAATCGTGAGCAAAGCGGCTGGAACGGGCACTCGGTGGACGATTGGCGTTCCCGATCTACAGACTCACGGCGTTTCGTTCATCTCGCTGGCATTCAACACGCAGAACCAGCCGGGGATCAGTTACTACGACGCCGGTCCGGCGAACCTGAAGTTCGCGGAATTCGGTGGAAGTGGCTGGCACGCACAGACGCTCGTCAGTAAAGGGGCACAGGGGCTGTACTCGCAACTGCACTACGACACGTCCGGTCAGCCGAATATTTTCTACTACACCCGTCGAGGGAACATCATGGTGCAATTGACCCGCACTAGTGGGATCTGGTCGCCGACCGTGCTCCAGACCGATGGGGGTAAGTACATCCAGATCGCCGTGAACAACGACGCATCAATTACTTACACGTGGTTCCGCGATTCAGATGGCAAGCTGTTATTGGCTGATCTTCCGGCACCGATAACATAACAGCAGCCGGTATACCGACGACACAGGTTAGTCCCGGACCGGCTCATGCAGGGGTTCCGCTTCGCCTCGGCGCCAGCCCAGGTGCACGCGCCAGTGATCGTCATCTCGCTCGCGATAGTCCAGGCGATAATGCGCTCCCCGCGACTCGGTGCGTGTGCGTGCGGCCGCGGCGATCAGATAGCATACCGTAAGCATGTTCTGCAACTCCCAGCCCGCCACTGCCGCATCGCGCTGGATGGCGGGGTCGAAGATCTTGTCCATCACGTAACGGCTCCAGAACGCGATGATCTCGCCGGTCTCCGCCAGACGCTCACCGTTGCGCTCGATTCCCACGTTGCGCCACATCACCGAGCGAAGGCTGTTACGCACGTCCGAGATATCCAACTCAGTGCGGGAAGAAGGCGGAATCACGGCTTCGATGTTCGCTGGAAACTTCATCTCCTGCGGGTGGACCGAATCCGCTGCATGCGTTCCGGCTCGGGCTCCAAAGGCAAGTCCTTCGAGCAGCGAGTTCGAGCCAAGGCGATTGGCACCATGGAGGCCGGTGCAACTCGCTTCGCCAATTGCATAGAGGCCTTTAATCGTGCTTCGCCCGTACTCGTCCACGCGCACTCCGCCGATCATGTAGTGGGCTGCAGGATGAATCGGGATGAGGGCGTTGGCAACTTCGATGTCGAATTCGTCCACCAGTTGCGCGAGTTGCGGAAAGCGCTGCCGAAACTGCTGGGTCGGCAGGTGCCGGACGTCGAGATAGACGTGTGTGAAATTGGTCTTGCGTATCTGCTCGACGATCGCCCGGCTAACCACATCGCGCGGCGCCAGTTCCGCATCGGGATGGTAATCCTTCATGAAGCGGTAGCCGTTCCGATCGACCAAGTGGCGCACCCTCGCCGCGCACGGCTTCCGTGACCAGCGCGCGGCTTGAGCCGGCGACGTACAGCGTCGTCGGATGAAACTGCACCATCTCCATATCCGCCAGCAGCGCTCCGGCCCGCCAGGCCATCGCATGCCCATCCGCCGTGGCAATCTTTGGATTCGACGATTCGCGATAAAGCTGACCCGCCCCACCGGATGCGAGGATCGTCCGCTTGGCCCAGAGGATATTGACAACGCCATTGACGAGCGCCAGCGCGCCGACACATCGCCCATCGTCAGTGATCAGGTCGATGACAAAGCTGTCTTCTGAAATGCGAATGTTGTCGTGCGAGCGCACAGCGTTGATCAACGTCTGTGCCAATTCTCGACCCGTGGCGTCCCCATAGGCGTGCAGGATCCGCGCGAACGAGTGTCCGCCTTCTCGCGTAAATGCCAGATCGTAGGGATTGCCCTTCTTCTTGTCGAAGTTCAGCGCCCACTCGAGCAATTCGAGCACCCGCTGTGGACCTTCTTCAATAGTGATGCGGACCGCGCGGTCATCGCACAATCCTGCCCCGCCGATCTTGGTGTCGTTGATGTGCGACTCGTGGCTGTCCCGCGGCTGGAGCACGGCGGCAATGCCACCCTGCGCGTACCAGGTATTGGATTGATCGACGGTATCCTTCGTCAGCAGCAGCACCGACGCCGACGCCGACGCCGACGCCGCGATTGCCGCGCGCAAGCCGGCCACGCCGCCACCGATGATCAGAATGTCGGTAAATTGTTGAGCCAGACGCGAAGCTCGAAAGGGAATCAAGTAGCGTCTGTGGGCAATGGGATCGAGCATCATTGTGCTTCAATCGACCGCGGTTGCCTACGCCCCTTCACGCGTGACGATCTTGTAGTCCTCGCGTTCGCCCACGCCGCGAAGGGGGTAGTCTTTGCGCAGCGGATATGAGCCAAAGCCATTCCAGGTGAGGATCCGGCGAAGATCCGGATGGCCTACGAAGATGATGCCGTACATGTCGTAAACTTCGCGCTCCATCCATTCGGCACCTGGCCAGAGCGAGGTGACACTGTCCACTTTCAGGCCCGGGTCACCCTTTTCGACGACTTCTTCGTCGCGAAGGATCGAGGCGCTGGAGCGCGGTGCCGTATCCTCCGTGGGATCGAGAAACACCTTCAGCCATAGCCGCACGCTGTTGCTGACGCTCGTCAGGCCGTAGTTCACGGCGAAGCGATGCGTGGCATTGGGAAAGCTCAGGTAATCGACACCGTTCAGCTCCGCGAGCATGTCGAAGCGCAGCCGCGAATCATCGCGCAGGAATTTGCCAACCTCGAGGATCCGCTCGCGCGGCACGATGATCGTTACCATGCCGCGGAATTCGTTGCCGTGAAATTTGATGTCCGGAAAGGCGGCCTTGAGCGGCTCGATGGCGGGATGGGTGATGGTACGCGGCATAGTCCTCGATCGAGTAAGCGAGCGAAGCATTCTGGTACAGGGTGTCAGGCCCGTCAAGCCAACCGAGCCGCGCTAAAGCGAGCAAGCCACAATCGGCTCGACGTGCCCGTCCTGTGCGTGCAGCCAGCGACGGCCGTCCAGCTCGATCAGATCGAACGAGCGCTTCGGCCCCCACGTACCGGGCCTGTACTCCTGTGGCGGAACCAGACCCCTGGCAAACGCCGCCTCAATCGGATCGATCACCGCCCACGCCGCCTCAGCCTCGTCGCCGCGGATAAACAGGGTCTGGTCGCCGGTCATCGCGTCGTGGATCAGCCGCTCGTATGCCTCTGGCGGATCGATGTTGAACGTCGTGCGATACAGGAAATCCATGGCGATCGGCTTGATGTTCATTTGCCCGCCGGGAACTTTGCCATTGATGCGGAAACTGATCCCTTCGTCGGGCTGTACGCGAATCACGAGGTCATTGGGATAGACCGATGAATCACACTGCTTTTGGAACAGCGTCAGCGGAGGTGAGCGGAACCGCACCACCACTTCGCTCAGCTTCTCCGGAAGGAATTTACCCGTCCGCAAATAGAACGGCATCCCGCTCCAGCGCCAGTTATCAACAAAGAGCTTGAGGGCGACAAACGTCTCCGTTTTGGAATCCGCCGGTACCCCCTTCTCCTTCAAATATCCCTGCGTCTGCTGGCCGTCAAAATCGCCGGCGGTGTATTGCCCGCGCACGACGTAGTCGTCCACCAGATCGGTCCGTACCGGGCGGATCGACTTGTAAACCTTCACCTTCTCATCGCGGATGCTCGTCTCATCCAGGCCCGCCGGCGGCTCCATCGCCACCAACGACATGAGCTGGAACAGGTGATTCTGCACCATGTCCCGCAGCGCGCCGCTACGATCGTAATAGCCGCCGCGAGAGCCCACGCCGAGCGTCTCGGAAACCGTGATCTGCACGTGGTCGATGTACTTGTAATTCCAAATTGGCTCGAAGATCGCGTTGGCAAACCGCATCACCATCAGGTTCTGAACGGTCTCTTTCCCCAGATAGTGGTCGATGCGGAAGATCTGGCTCTCCGCAAAGCTCTTGTGCAGAAGGCCGTTCAGATGCCGTGCGCTCGCCAGATCATGGCCAAACGGCTTTTCGATGATCAGCCGCGACCAGTGATCCCTCGCATCATTGGAATGCGCAGGTTGCTGCGCCAGGCAATTGATGATCGCGTCAAACGTCTCCGGCGGCGTCGCAAGATAGAACAGCCGATTGCATGAGGTATTTCCGAGCTTCCGGTCAAGCTCGCCCAATTGCCTGGCAAGCGATGCGCAGTCCTCCGTCGAGCCGTAATCCCCCCGATGATAGAAGAGCCGCGGCTCCAGTTGCTTCCAGACTTGTTCGTCGAACGGCTTGATTCGCGCAAACTTGCCAACCCCCTCCCGGCAATGCGCGCGGAACTCCTCATCAGTCATTGGCGAGCGCGAATACCCAATGATATAGCTCGCCGGGTTCAGCAACTTCTCCTTAGCAAGATCGTAAAGTGCCGGAACGAGCTTGCGTTTCGCCAGATCGCCGGAAGCGCCGAAAATGACAATGGCACAAGGTAGGGCTGCGGGCATGTGGACCTTTCAGATTTACGACAAGACATACGCCGTGCACCACTCAAGATCAAATTGGCGGAGGCCTTCGCGACTCAAAAAAACCTCTGCTCGCCGGCCGCTCGAATTGTTCCGTTGACTGTCTTGAGGTATACAAAGCATGTCGAGCCAGTCATTTCGAGGGCGCTATTCGGTTCCCTTCTGAATGGCAGCCGATCGGAGGTTGGAGAGGTTCATGCGCCGTATTCGCCGCACTGCCGACCTGAGAGTTCTTTCCCTTCCCCTTGGGTTGGCACTATTTGTCCTTGCCGCCCTCTCGCCGTGCGCCAAGGCAGTATCAGCGCCCTGGATCACGTCTGTTGGTGGCTCCGGCCCAAATGCCGTTTCCGATACCCTGGGCTATGAAGTGACCCTTGGTGCATCTCCGCTTCGTTTAACGGCCCTGGGCATCTGGGATAACAATAGCGATGGTTTGGCCGCCGCTCATGATGTCGGCGTCTGGAACTCCGACGGTACCGTGCTGGAAGGCTATGTCTCGATCCCCTCGGGTGTCGCAGCCACCCTGGTGAACGGCTATCGCTATGTCAATCTGACGACCCCCATTGACCTCGCTGCCAATACGACCTACGTCATTGGGGCATCGTACCAGAGCAACGACGACTACGACTGGTTCGCCGGATTCGGTGATTATGCGAATGACCATACTGCCGGCGGAATCACCATCGGCTTTGGCCGCTTCGATGCCTCAACATCCCTGATCTACCCCACTGGCACGACCAGCCTTGTTTACACTGGCCCCAATGCCCTGTTCACCCCCCTTCCCGAGCCCTCGGCCATTCTCCTGCTCCTGCCACTCGGTTTGCCGGCCATTGCGCGCCGTCGGCGTCCCTTCCCCACGCGATAGCCATCACCCAAATCTGAGCACGTTCCTGATATTGTGTCACCGCCCCGGCCCCCTTACACTACAGGGCTTTCCCCTGAAGCGGACTGAAGCTTTGGCTTTAACAGGAGTTGCGCCGTGATCATCGTCATGAATCCCAACGCGCCACAGGCCTCAATTGACCGCGTGGTGGCCGAGATTCAGCGCATGGGGGCGGCCGCCCACCTCTCCAAGGGGAGATTTCGCACCGTTATCGGTGCCGTCGGTGAAGAAGCCGTTCTCGATCAAAATCACCTTCAGGCACTGGACGGGGTCGAAAAAGTCGTCCCCATCATGAAGCCTTATAAGCTCGCCAGTCGTGAGTTTCATGAGGAGGATTCGGTTATTGAAGTAGGTGGTGGTAGCGTCCCGAAAGTCCGCGTGGGCGGAACCCAAGCCGCCTGCATCGCCGGCCCATGTGCCGTTGAGAATGAGCAAATGCTCAACACCATCGCCCGCACCGTGCGCGACGGCGGGGCGACCATTCTCCGCGGCGGTGTTTATAAGCCTGCGCACCAGCCCCTACTCGTTCCAGGGCCTCGGGCTGGAGGCGCTTAAGTGGATGCGAGGCGTCGGCGACGATCTGGGCATGCCCATCTGCGTCGAGGTCATGGACACGCGCCAGGTTGCCGAAATGGAGCCGCTGATTGACTGCTTCCAGATCGGCGCTCGCAATATGCAGAATTTCGATCTCCTTCGTGAGGTCGGGAAGACCCGCAAACCCGTGCTGCTCAAACGAGGCCTCTCGGCGTCGGTCAAAGAATGGCTCATGAGCGCCGAGTATGTGCTCAGTCAGGGCAACCGTGGTGTGATCCTCTGCGAGCGCGGTATCAAAACCTTCGAGGACAGTATTCGCTATACGATGGACATCAGCTCGATCCCCGTGCTCCATCAGTGGTCGCACCTGCCCGTCATCGTGGATCCCAGTCACGCCGCCGGGAAACGCGACTTTGTCATGCCCTGGCAATGGCGGGAATGGCGGCGGGCGCGCATGGGATCATCGTTGAAGTCCATCACTGCCCCAGCGAAGCTCAGTGCGATGGACCACAGGCGCTGCTGCCCGAAACGTTCAAGGAACTGATGGGGCAGCTTAAGCAGGTCGCCGCCATCGCCGGGAAGAGATTCTGCGAGGTCGGCGAAGCAATCACCACATAGCATGGACCGCCAAGTCCATGCCGGTCATCCAGAGAGCTCGTGGGCAAGACACCCACATCATGAAAAGATGCGAACACCATTTGTTGCCGGTAACTGGAAGATGAATACCTCGCGGGCCGCCGCCGCCGAGTTGGCCCGCGCAGTCGCCAAAGGCGCGACGGATGGCGTAGATGTCGGCATCGCCCCACCGTTTGTCTATCTCGATGCGGCGGGCCAGGCAATTGCCGGATCGCGCGTGCTCCTTGGCGCGCAGGACGCCTACTTCGAAAAAAACGGCGCCTTCACCGGCGAGATCTCCGTCGAAATGCTCAAAGACCTCGGCGTGAAGTTCTGCCTGACGGGCCACAGCGAGCGGCGGCACATCTTGCATGAGCCGTCGGAGCTCATCGCGAAGAAGGCGTCGGCAATTTACGCGGGTGGCCTCATCCTCGTTCACTGCATCGGCGAAAAGATCGAGCAGCGAGACGCCGGCCAGACGCTCGACGTCTGCAAGCGGCAACTTGACGAGCTCAAATCGTTCGGCATGACCGATCCCGACCGTCTGGTAATCGCCTATGAGCCGGTCTGGGCAATTGGCACCGGGCGCAACGCGACTGCTGCCCAGGCGCAGGAAGTTCACGCGTTCATTCGCCAGATGCTTGCCAAGATGTGGAACCCGGATTTTGCCGGCCGCATACGAATTCAGTACGGGGGTAGCATGAAACCCGAAAACGCCGCCGAATTGCTAGGCCAGCCGGATGTAGATGGCGGGCTGATCGGAGGCGCGTTGCTCAAAGCTGAAAGCTTTCTCCCCATCGTTAATGCCGCGAAGGAACGAAAATGAATGCCCTGCTCTTCCTGCTGATCGCCCTGTTTATCCTCGTCTGTATCATCATGATGATGGTCATCCTGATTCAGAAAGGACGCGGCGGCGGACTCTCCAGCGCCTTCGGCGGCGGTGGCGGAAACACCGCCTTCGGCTCCAAGACCGGCGACGTGCTCACCTGGGCGACCAGCATCATCTTCGGCATCTTCCTAATCCTCGCAATCACCCTTAGCCTCGTGGCCGACCGTGTCGCCAATCCGACCTCGCCTTCGTCGGCTTCCCCCAGTACACCCGCGGCGCCAGCCGCCCCGGCAACGCCCGGCCAGTCCTGATCACAAACGCGGAAGGCGACATGATCGTCAGCATGACGGGTTTTGGAGACGCCAATACGGAAAACGACGGCACGCACTACGCCGTCGAGATCCGATCCCTGAACAACCGTTTCTTTAAGCCGGTTATAAAGCTCCCCGAGAACGTCAGCGGGCTTGAGCCTGAGCTCGAAACGATCCTGCGCGAGCATCTCGGCCGTGGCTCGATCACGTTCATCCTCAAGATGCGCATGGACTCCGCGGAGGCCGCGTACCACATCAACACGCAGGCGCTCAAGGCCTACCTCGAACAATTGCAGCAGGTGAAGGGGCTCGACCGGCTGGTAACGATCGACCTCGCGTCGCTGGTTGCCCTTCCGGGCGTCTGCCAGGAGCCGCGCGACGAGACGGACGAAATCGCTCGTCACGGGCCCGTGGTGCGCGAGCTAATGCGTCAGGCGATCACCAAACTTCAGGCGTTCCGCGCCCGCGAAGGCCAGTCACTGTTTAATGAACTGATGCGCCACGTGAAGCTGATCAGTGAGAACCTGCAGGAAATCGTAAAGCGTGCCCCATCTGTCATCGAAGAATATCACAAGCGCTTGAGCAGCCGTGTCAACGAGTTGCTGAGCAAGGCCGAGCTTCAGGTGAACCAGGCAGACCTCCTTAAGGAGGTGGCTGTCTTCGCCGAGCGCCGCCGACATCGCCGAGGAAATCCAGCGGCTCACGCATCATCTCAAAGCATTTGAGGACGCCTGCCGGAACGACGAACACGCTGGCCGAAAGCTCGACTTCATTGCCCAGGAGATGCTCCGCGAAGCCAACACCATCGCCAGCAAGGCAAACGATGCCGCGATCGCCCGGCACATCGTCGAGATCAAAGGCGCGATCGATCGGCTGAAGGAACAGGTTCAGAACGTGGAATAACTTCCGATGGCGAAGACCAAACATTCCGGCCTGCTCATCGTGTTGGTCGGCCCGTCCGGCGTGGGCAAGAGCACCATTTCGCGCCGGCTGGAAAAGACAATTGATATTTCTTACATCGTCAGCGACACGACTCGTGTCAAAGAACCAGGAGAGGATGAGAGCGGCAAGAGCTACATCCACATCGACAAGCCGGAATTCTTCCGCCGCCTCGACACTGATAAGTATCTCGAATACGCGCAGGTGCACGGAAATTACTATGCGACACCGAAGCATCCGGCACTCGACTATTTGGAGCAAGGCCGCGACGTGCTTCTCGAGATCGATGTCCAAGGCGCCCTGCAGGTACGCCATCATTGTCCCGACGCTCTCTTGATCTTTATTCTTCCCCCCGATGAGCCAACGCTGCTCCAGCGCCTGACTGATCGTGGCCGGGACAAGCCCGAGGACATCGACAAACGTTTCCGCGCCGCCAAGCGCGAGATCCACATGGCCAAGGGCTCGCGGGCATTTGATTACATGGTGATCAACGACGAACTTGACCAGGCGGTGGAAGAGATCATAAAAATCGTGCGCCACAAACGCGCCGGTGGCATTTAAGATAGGAAATATCGAGGAGATTGCATGATTGAGGCATTGAAGAGCGACGAAATCGTGAACAAGGTTGGTGGTCGGTTTAAGCTGACCGCCCTAATCCAGAAGCGCATGTTTGAGTTGATGGAAGGGGCCCGCCCCCTTGTCGAGCGCGAAGACATGACCGATCTCGAGGTCGTCGTCCAGGAAATCCTCCAGGAGAAGATTGCAATCGACTACGAGGAGAGCGGCCTGGATAGGCCCGAATAACCACAACTCCTTGTGCATGAAAATCTTAAGCGGCGCCCCGGCGCCGCTTTTCTTACGCGCTAGCCTTCCCCACCATCTGCCGTGCAAGATAGAATGTCTTTATGAGCGACGCCCCTTTACCCCTGTCAGGTCGCGAGATCATTGTCGCCGTCTGCGGCGGAATCGCGGCTTACAAAGTCGCCGATCTCGTCAGCAAGCTCGTCCAGGCCGACGCCGCTGTGACCGTCTGCATGACGGCCGATGCGCAGAAGTTCGTCACCCCTCTCACCTTCGAAGCGCTCAGCCGGCAGAAGGTTCGCACCGACACATACGATCTCGTGGACTCAAAGGACACCCAGCACATCGGCCTCACCGAGCGCGCCGATCTGATGCTGGTGGCCCCCGCCACCGCAAACATGATCGCCAAGGCGGCCCATGGGCTCTGCGATGACCTGATCAGCCTGATGATCAATGCTGCCGCTTGTCCGGTCGTATTCGCTCCATCGATGAACGATCGAATGTGGGCTAATCCGATCACAAAGGAGAACGTCGCCAAGCTCCAGAAGCTCGGTTATCCATTCATCGGCCCGGAAGAGGGCTGGCTCGCCTGCCGCAATATGGGTGCGGGAAGGCTGAGCGATCCTGCACACATCCTGCAAGAGCTTCCTCGCTTCCTCAAACCCCTCGCCCAATAAGAGAGGGAGAAACGCGTGCGAATCCTTGTCACCGCCGGTCCCACGCATGAGCCGATCGATCCGGTGCGTTACATTGCCAATCGATCGAGCGGCAAGCTCGGAGCGGCACTCGTGGCCGCGGCACATAGCACGGGGCATGAGGTCACGCTCATCCTGGGCCCTGTGAATCTCGACCTCTCGATGGAAGGCGTTCGCCGCATTGACGTTGTTACCTCGCAAGACATGCACGATGCCGTGCTGCTGCAGTTCCCCGATCACGACCTGCTCATCATGGCCGCCGCAGTCGCGGATTACCGCCCCGGCCAGTCAGCGTCCGCGAAGATTCACCGGAGGGGAAATGTCACACTGGAGCTGGAGCCCACCGTAGACATTGCCGTCGCCGCCGCAAAGATCAGGCGTCCGGATCAGCGTATCGTCGGGTTCTCCCTTGTCGATCGCGGCGATTTGGCACGGTCCCGCGAAAAGCTTCTCCGTAAACAGCTCGATCTCATCGTCCACAACTCCACCGAAACGATGAGCAGTGATTGGATCGAATCCACCCTGCTTTACCCCGACGGCCAGGTCGAGCATCTGCCCTCCCGATCCAAGGCCCAATTCGCCGATATTCTCATCCAGAGGGCTACTGCCCTGTTCGATCGCAAGTAGTTTGGACTTCCGCAAAAGCGCAGAGGCGCAGCATGCCTGCGCCATCGCTTGAGCACCTTTGAAAAAAGGCGTCTTCTGCGCTTTTCCGGAAGTCCGTCGCCGCTACAGAGGAACCCTTGGCCCGCCCGATAACGGTAAAGATCAAACGACTCGCACACGGGCAGGACATCCCTATGCCGCTGCGAATGACTGAGCATGCAGCGGGCTTCGACCTGCACGCCGCCGTGAGCGAGTCAGTCACCTTGAAGCCGGGGGAGATCCGGCTGATCCCCTGCGGCTTCGCGATGGCGCTGCCGCCGGGTTACGAAGCCCAGATCAGGCCGCGGAGCGGCCTGGCCAGCCGGCACGGAATCACAATGGTCAATACTCCCGGCACTATCGATGCCGACTATCGCGGCGAAGTCCAGGTGCCCCTGATCAATCTCGGCAGCCAGCTTTTCGCCGTCGAGGCCGCCACTGCGCATCGCCCAGATGGTGATCATGCCGGTGCCGGACGTGAAGCTGACCGAGGTCGAAACGCTGGACGAAACCGGCCGCGGCAAAGGCGGCTTCGGACACACAGGACATTAGTAAGCCGTCGCATGGGCGTCCCGCCCGTGCATTTCAGGAAGTCATGGGCGAGACGCCCATGCTACGAAAGAATGCAAAGAGCCAACGCGATTCGCAATTCAGCCCTGTTCCTGGGAATATCGCTCTGGGTTTTCCTGCTCCTCTCCCTGGGAAGCTTCCACGCCACCGACTGGCCCAGTCATGAAGTCTTTCCCTACGCGAAGATCCAGAACCTTTGCGGCTCGGCCGGCGCATGGGTCGCCTATTGGTGCTTCGTCGGCGATGGACAGGGTGTCTTTCCAATTCTCTTTTTCACCGGTGTCTGCCTGGCACTGCTCCTATTCAAGAGCCGCGTGAGCGATGTCTGGCTTCGTGTCATTGGCCTGATGCTTCTTTCGACCGCGTTCGCCGCGACGGTTCACCACCTGCGCCCAGGCTCGTCCACCAGTCTCCCTGAAGGCTACGGGGGCTTGGTCGGCATCGCCACGTCCAGGTTTCTTCAGGCGCATTTCAACATCTGGGGAACACGCCTGATCCTGCTGACCGCGACACTCATCGGCCTTTTGCTCTGTGCGGACGATCTCGTGCTGCGAATGCCCGGATATGCCAATACCGCATTGGCTGGTGTTTGCGAGCGCGTGCCCTCTCTCCCGCAGTTGCCACAGTTCAAGTTCAATTTTCCCGAGCTTCCGAAGCTCCCGTCTCTCCCTCGCTTCATCACCAAGGACGCCGCCCGCACGGATGATGACTCCAAAACAAAGAAACGCCCCACATCTGCCAAGGCATATGATGACGATGACGAGCCGCTCAAGCCCGCGGTCATCTTCAAGCCGCAGCCCAGCGCTGAGCCAATCGAGCTCACGTACGAAAACGACGAGTTGACTCCCGCCGCCTCGGATGCGGCCTTTGCGGATCAGTCCGATCCCGGCCCGTCCGAAGCTGCGACGATCCCTCCGCCCGAAGCGCAAAAGGCTCCCGAGCCCGCAGCGCCGGCTACGGCTCCGGCGCCTCAACCGCGTCGCGAGATCATCGTCAAGCTGCCGAACGCCATTAAGCCTCGTCAAACCAGCCCCCCACCGCCGCCGAAGGAACTGGGCGAATACCACCTTCCACCGTGGGACGGGCTCGCCGAAGCCGAGCACGGCTTTGCCGAGGCTCAGGAAGCCTTCGTGCGCGAGCAGGCTGCCGTCCTCGAGCAAGCACTCAAGGAATTCGACATCGACGCCCATGTCGTCGAAATCGACACCGGCCCCGTCATCACCATGTACGAAATATCACTGGCCCCCGGCATCAAGGTGGGTCAGATCACCGCGCTCTCCAATGACATCATGCGCGCGCTCAAGGCTGAATCCGTGCGCATCGTCGCGCCAGTCCCCGGCAAGAGCACGGTCGGCATCGAAGTCCCCAATCAACAGAAGGAGAAGGTCCGCATCAAGGAGCTGATGCAGCTCGCACCCGACGCGATGCGCAAGATGATGGTTCCCCTGTTCATCGGCAAGGACGCCTCCGGTGAGCCGCTCATCACGGACCTGGCCGCAATGCCCCACTGTCTCATCGCCGGCACCACGGGCTCAGGCAAGTCCGTCTGCATCAACTCCATCATCCTCTCCATCATGTACCTCCAGCGCCCGGACATGGTGAAGCTCATCCTCGTGGACCCCAAGGTCGTGGAAATGGCCCCCTTCAAGGACATCCCGCACCTCATGTGCCCCGTCATCAACGAAACCGGCCGGGCAACCAGCGTGCTGGACTGGGCCTGCGAAAAGATGGATGAGCGCTATGAGCTGCTCGCCGAGGCCGGCGTCCGCAACATCAAGGGCTACAACGCCCTCACCAAGGAAGAGCTGATCGAACGCTTCGGCCCCTCCACCGAAGAGGAAGAAGCCAAGATCCCCAAGAAGCTCCCGTACATCATCATCATCATCGACGAGCTGGCCGACCTGATGATGACCAGCGGCAAGGAGGTCGAAACCTTCATTGTCCGCCTTGCGCAAAAAGCCCGTGCAGTCGGCATCCACCTCATCGTCGCCACCCAGCGCCCGCAGGCGACAGTGGTCACGGGCCTGATCAAATCCAACCTTCCCAGCAAGATCGCCTTCCGCGTCAACAGCCGTATGGACAGCCGCATTGTCCTGGACCAGAACGGTGCGGATCTGCTGCTCGGCCAGGGCGACATGCTCTTCCTCCCGCCGGGGGCGAGCAAACCCATTCGCGCCCAGGGCACCTATGTGGACGACAAGGAGATCCGCGAATCGGTCAAGCTGCTCAAGAGCCTCGCCGACGCTCAGTTCGAGCCGGAACTCGTCCAGATCAAGGGCAAGCTTGGCGGCGATGCCGACATGGAGAAGGATGAGCTATTTGACGATGCGGTGCGCATCGTGCTGGAAACCAAGCGTGGCAGCGTCTCCCTGCTTCAGCGCCGTCTGACCATCGGCTACAGCCGCGCCTCGCGCCTCATCGAGCAGATGGCCGCCTCGGGCATCCTGGGTGAATATAAGGGCTCGCAGGCGCCGAGTGCAACCTCACGATCGACGAGTGGGAACAAATGAAAGCCGCCCAACAGACCGACGCGGATAGTGGGATGTCCGTGTAAGAAATCCGCCACCATGGAGGGCGTTTTCTTCGCTGCGCGGCGTTTGATGGCGCCACCTTGGCCGCCACTTCTTTCGGTCGGAGGCGCAGCGATTGCGGTGAGCGACAAAGCTCCAGCAACTCGTTTGGTAACCTTCAGGACTTCTCCGATATCCGCTATTCCGGACGTTGATCGCTCCATGTGGAAGCCACCTCGACCATTTCCCTCAACCCATCTTTTTGCACCACCGCCGAGATATGCTGCGCCACTGCCCTCGGCATCAAGAATGCGAATAACTGTCGGGCGATCGGTGCGGCGCATCTCGCATGCAATTTCAAGCATTCGAGCCAAAGCACTGCCAGCGGCTTGCATTTGCCCAGACGATGGGTCAAATTCGACACGTCGCTGGAATGCAAGCGCAAGGGCATTTCTGTCCGCTGGCAGGCCCACCTTGCCATCACCAGGTGGAACCGGTGTACTCGGCCTCTTTCCTTACTGCTCGCGAATCGTTCGTGCATTTTCTTCCGGCGCCGATGCCGAAACATGTGCCGATGCGCCGCCATCTACGCCAATCGCGAGAGAAACACCTGCCGCCCGATCCGTTTCTCTCGACCGTTGAGCAGGAATTCGTCGCCAGAGTATTTGAAAGCGCCGGACTCAACCGCGCGGCCTATCGGGAGCGGCCGCTACAACGCCGCATTCGCGCCAGCCTTCGAGCGCTTGAGTCCACATCAGTCGCCGAAGCTTTGCACCGGCTTGACAAGCAGCCTCAACTGCTCGATGCCGCACTGGGCGGCTTCCTCATCGGCACGACCTCCTTCTGCCGCGACCCGCACGTCTTTGCTAACATCGAACGCGACATCCTTCCCCCAATCCTCGCCACAACATCCGCGCCACACGTATGGAGCGCCGGGTGTTCCGACGGCGCCGAGCTGTACTCGATCGCAATTCTTCTGGACCGGCTAAAGGCGCTCGACAAGGCAGTTCTGCTCGGCACCGACTGTCGCTTGCCTGCCATTCAGCGCGCCTGCGCGGGCGTCATCCGCTCGCCGGGCCGCTCATCCTCGTCCCAGCGACTGTCGCGCATCCGCGTCAGCGCTCCCTATCTCGACCTCTCCCCCTACTTCCAATCAACGCCCCGGGCGCGCAGATTCGCGCCGATCTGGTCGAGAGCGTTCGGTTTCGCCAGGCCAATGTCCTTTGCTGCCGTGATCAGGAGCAGTGGGATATGATCCTCTGCCGCAACCTCCTGATCTATCTCCAACACGACGCCGCGGTCGAGCTCTGCCGGCGTCTTTGCCACGCCTTGAAGCCCGGCGGCTTCCTCGTCCTGGGCACCGCCGAGAAACCGGCGCCCGAACTCGGCCTCGTCCGCATTGCATCCTGCATCTACAGGCGAGAAGGGATTTCGCCGTGCAGCTAAGCCACGCTCAATCTGAAAAACGCCCCTCGTTCCTTCTGGCACTTCTTGTCTGCACGGTCATCACGATCGCGATGATCATCTTCCGTCTGCATATCCTGCACCATCGCTACGTGCCGCTCGCCGACTCGCTTCCACTGCTGATCTGCCTCTGGGCGCGCTATCGCCGGCTTCTCTGGGGGATGGCCATCGTCCTGACGGTCGTCTGCCTGATCAAGCTGGTCTTTGTGAATGATGCGGCAACATCCGAGGACAACGGCTATATCGGCCTCAGCGCCGTGGCAATGATGGCAACCATATGGCTCACCGCCGGCGTTCTGCACGTGCTGCTCAACACGCTCGAACGGCTCGAACACAAGAACGATTCGCTCCAGCAGGCGAACGCCGAGCTCGAGGCGGCCAACGAGGAGCTGATCACCCGCGACGATGAAATCCAGCGCCAGAACGAGGAGCTTCAGTCCCAGACCGAAGAGCTCGAACAGCAGACAGCCGAACTCGAACGGCAGAGCACCGACCTGCAGGATCTCAACGACCAGCTCGCCCAGCGAGAAAAGGGCCTGGAGGCATTACTGGATTCCGGCCGATGGCTTCGGACCGACCTCGACCAGCATGCAGTCATCGCCCGCATCTGCGATATCGCGCTTCAGATCCTTGAAGGCGACGCCCACGCCGTCTCGATCGTGCAGAAGCGCGGCGATCGACTGATGCTGCGCGGCTGCGCCGGTCTCGGAGCCGCCGGCCCATCGCGCCAAAGCTGGCCCTACGAAAAGTCCTTCGGCGCCGTCATCATGGAACAGAAGCGGACCGGCTTCGTCCCGGACATCTCGATCTGCCCGGATGTCGAGGTCCTTCAGCCCAGTCAGGGGGCACAGTTTCAGTCGCTCCTGGCAACGCCCCTCACAATCGGCGGCGAGACGAGCGGTGCCGTGGTGGTCTACAGCCGCTCTCCCCGGCAGTGGAACGAGAAGACCTTCAAGGTCGTCGAATGGCTCGCCGCACAGATCGCTCTGGTGATCGAAGCGCTCGACCTGCACGTGGAACTGCTGCAGCGCCGCCGCCAGGCCGAGCACGAATCGCAGCGTAAGACGCGCTTCCTTGCGGCGGTCTCGCACGATGTGCGAACGCCTGCCAATGCGATCAACCTCATGGCCGAGCTGATTTCCCGAGCCGCGCGCACCGAGACGCCCACCGCGGAGATCGCGGACATGGCCCGCGACCTGCAGTCGTCGGCCCGGCTGCTGGTTGAACTCGTGTCCGACGTCCTGGACCTTGCCCGCTTTGATTCCGCCGAGCTCGATCTTCAGACCGACGAGTTTGATCTCTGGCCCGCGATCCATGCAGAGATCAAGCAGCTCCTGCCCCTGGCCCGGGAACAGAACCTGCGGCTGGCAGCGCACCTGCCCGACACTCCGCTCTGGCTCCGCACCGATCGCATGAAGCTGGCGCGCGTCCTGGGAAATCTCGTGGGCAATGCCATCAAGTTCACCGAAGCCGGCGGCGTGGAGGTGCGGGCCGGCGAACTGCCCGACCGCTCGGTCGAGATCCAGATCATCGACACCGGCGTGGGAATCGATCCCGATCATCTCAATGCAATCTTCGATGAGTTCTTCCAACTGCGCAATCCCGCCCGCGACCGCTCCAGGGGAACGGGCCTGGGCCTGGCGATCTGCAAGCGACTGGTTGCCGCTATCGGCTGCACGCTGACGGTCACATCCACGCCCGGCCAAGGCTCGACGTTCAAGCTGAAGATCCCGGCGTCGCTGCGCATCGCAACGCCGTCGCCCGCGCCCGGTCCCACGCTCGAAACGGACGGCGACGGCCGGCTGTCGGGTCTGCGCATCCTGCTGGTAGAAGACCACGAGATGACCCGCCGCGCCACGGCCAGGGTGTTCGCCGCCGAAGGGGCGACCGTCATCCAGGCCGACCACGGCCGGGCCGCACTGCAGATGCTGGCCCACGATTTTCCGCAGGTGCTGCTGCTGGACCTGATGCTCCCGGACATCGACGGCGCCGAAGTCCTGCGGGCGCTGGAGAACTATCGCCCGGCCAGCCTGAAGGTCATTCTGGTGGTCTCCGGCGACGTGACCGGGTCGCGGGTTGAGCAGGTCAAAGCGCTTGGTGCCCAGGCCCTGATCGCCAAGCCGGTCGACATCGAAAGCCTGATCAAGACCATCCAGTCAGCGATGCCCATGCCCGCACCCGCCATTACGCGTCAAACCCAATCCGACCCGGCGGATTAGGTTCCCGCCGGACTCACTCCACATCCCCGCCCTCCGGGGATCTCCAGCTGTTCAATGATGTTTACCGGCTGCGTCGCGATCTGCCACGCATCCCCCGGGAACACGCCCGTTGTCGTGCTGTAGTCAGCGCGGAGCACGGTCGGGCTGATCTGCACCACCCAATCCGCTCCAGTTGATCCTTGTCCGCCGCCGTCAATCTCCAGCTCGGGCACGTTGTTGCCTGTCAATGTCACCGGTGCGGAAAACTCCCAGTCGGCGAGATATTGATCGTGCGTGGTGACGCTCACAACGGTGATGGCCGGCGGGGCGGAAGACGCGGGAGACATGCGCGCCCGGTGATGGACAGGTTTGCGAGGTTGGAAAATGGGAATCATGGGAGTAAATCCGAATGACGAAACCCGAAATCCGAATGAATGACGAAACCCGAATGACGAATGGGAAAAGGCCTTGTGCTCTTGGTCATTCGTCATTCGGGATTCTTTCGTCATTCTGATTTGGTCATTCGGGTTTCCAGCTCTACGCCGCCAGTTTCGGCTGCACTCCCCCGGCCACCACGCTCGCGGTCATCTGCCCGCCGCCGCCAATGCCGAAGTTCACCGTGAACTGCGCCGGCACGCCGCTGGCGGTCGAGCGCACGGCCGTGATCTGGTAGGTCACGCCCGTGGTGCCCGCGACGATGGTCGCATCGATGAATTTGCGGCTGCCGCTGGCGCCGATGAAGACAAAATCCGGCTGGGTCGGCGTCTTGCGGTAGACCTGATACACCGTGCCGCTGGCGCCCGCGGGATTGTCGCACTTCCACTTGAGCACGAGCGTCCCATCCTGCTGCAGTTCGACGGTAAACGCGTACGGTGTTCCCGGCGGCGGCACGGGCGCGGGCGTCGCGGGCGAAGGGATCTGCGCCAGCTCGTACACGGTGTTGCCCGTGGTCTCGGCGGCCGAGCGGATGTTCTTCACGATCGCGCTGCCGGCGGTGGAGAGGGCGCTCATGGCGTTGTGCCAGGTCATGGTGCTGGTCTTGGCCGCATCCGCCGCCGCCTGCTGGTTGTTGAACGCCGCTCGCGCCGCCACGGCCTTGGCAGCCAGATCGGTCATGGCCGCGGCATTTGTGCCTATATCCGTTGCGTTGGAGGTCCACGGCGTGATGTGGTTCTCATACCACTGCAGCCGCTCCAGAAGTTTCTGGGGAATGACGCTCATAAGACTCGATCCTTTCTGACCTGTGCGAGCGCCCCGCTCCGCCGCGCCGAGGGGAGGCGATCACGTTGATCGCCACGACACCGTTTTTTCCGCACAACCATCAGAATCGGCGAAGTCGCGCGGTGAATTAACCCGGCCCGAGCCGGAAAATGTTTTTACCCACCGCCCCTGATCGCGCGTCCCCGACCTCGCGCCGATAACCATTTCCCGACTGATCAGGCAACGCCGTTCCGAGAAAACCGCGGCGGGTGGATGAGCCGGCGGCACCAGCGCCAGCATCCCCGGCCCGGCGGAAGAATTACCGGCCGCAAGTTGCCAGGTTTGTGCCCGCAAAGATGATCTTTTGTGCCACAAACGTTACGCCGCAGGGCACAAAGATGATCTTTGCTGCCACAAAGACGATCTTTCAGGGCACAAAAATGATTTCTTCTGCCACAAAGATGATCTTTCAGGGCACAGAAATTATTTCTTGTGGCACAAAGATGATCTTTCAGGGCACAGAAATGATTTGCGCGGCACAAAGATGGCTTCACCGGGCCCGGATCGGGTCGCGCCGGCTCGAAAGACCGCACCGCAGCCCGGAGATGTTTATTGGAATGACCTCGACGGAACCGCGCCGGCGCGGATCGTTCTAAGCGTCCCCTTCGGGGTTCCCGATGGTTGCGGGGATCTGGCCTCTCACGGTATTCTGGCTGGTGAAAAGGCCGAATCGACTTGCGACCCCTTTGATTTGCCCACGGCATTCTGGCTGGTGAAAAGGCCGAACCGACTTGCGACCCCTTTGATTTGCCTCCTTTCCCGCCGCGGGAGATCGTCCGCATACTGGACGGACATGCGGCGGCGAGGATAATCTGAATGTCCCCAGGTCGTTTCTCCGGTACCGTCCATGAACATACACGAAATCGACTGGCGTCGATCTTCGGTGCGGCAAGTTCTTGACTGCGCTATCCCATGGCCTCACAGCCAACGCCCAGCGATCTGAATCGCGTGGCGATGTCGATGAAGCACTTGAATTCGAAGACGACCTCTGCGGAATCGCCTTCGTCACAACCCAGGCCTACATTGCTGGCGTGATCGCCGACGTCAAAATCCTTCGCCGCCAGCGTCCGCCGATTTGCAAACGCGAACTACTTACGCTGGCTAATCCGGTTGTTGCGGACACGAAGCTGACACGGGTGCAGCTTTGTGACACAATGGCCAATTACTACAAGCATCGCGACGAATGGGAAGATTGGAATGACCCATCAGCGCACGGACGACAGAGCTGTTGCGGACGGCTGGCTTCGGCGAGAATGACACGCACCTGTGTACCACCGTGGCATCGCTACTTTTCGGTGACATCGAAGTCGTGTCATTTTCATCCCTCGTTGATATGGTCGCCGCATGGCGCGAAGCGGTCATCGCAAGCGAGACGCCCTAGCGTTGCATTTTACCGCCGGGGAATTTCAAGGGACAATTCAAAAGGGTCGGGACAATTCAAAAGGGTCGCACATCGATAATCGATAAAAGGGAAAAGCAAATGGGTCGCGCATCGATCCGGCCCTTTCCCCGGCCAGAATCGCGTGATGGGTCCAATCCCCGCAAACATCGGGGCGGGCGTGTGGAGCATCTTCCGGGGCGTCCGCGACCGGTCCGCCGCGCCCGAAAGATGCCGCATCACACCGGGCTTAGACGCTGATGACACGAATTTGCCGCCGCCGCGGCATCCCACCAAAGATCGCCACGCCCAAGGTGCCAAAGCGTATGTGAATCGCTCGCATGGGCGAGACGCCCGTGATACGGTTAATTCCCTGACAAGCTCGGCCAATGCCATGACCCAATCCGCGACTCGTTCAATTCCCCTCGACCATTCGCTTCCTCCCGCCGGGCAGGAGCGCATCCCCCTCACTTACCGCATCGGCAAAGCCTTCGGCCGCTTCACCTTCTTCTGCACCATGAACGTCCACGCCCTGCACACAGACATTCCCCACCGCCCCGGCCCCTTCATCCTGGCTCTCACGCATCTCTCCAACCTCGAACCCTTCTGCGCCGGCGTTCTGCTCGACCGCAAGATCGACTGGATGACCCGCAAGGAATTCTTCAAATACCGCCCCATCGCCTGGCTGCTCTACAAGCTCGACTGCTTCAAGGTCAACCGCCAGGGCATCTGCGTCTCCGCCGTCCGCACCGCCATCGCCCGCCTCCGAGCCGGCCGCCTCGTCGGCATCTGCCCCGAAGGCGGTGTCGTCCGCGGCCAAAACGCCGCCATCCGCGGCGGCTCCATCAAACGCGGCGTCTGCTCCGCCTCCATCCGCACCGGCAGCCCCATCATCCCCGCTGTCTACCTCGGCACGCACAAGTTCAACCAGGTCGCCCCCTGGCTCCCCTTCCGCCGCGCCCACCTCTACGTCATCTACGGCCAGCCCATCCTCCCGCAAGCCAATCGCTCCACCCGCGAGACACGCCTCGAGCTCTCCAACCAGCTCCGCCAAGCGTATCAGGACCTCTATCACGAGCTATGCCATCACTACAACATCAGCGATTCAGATATCCCATAGGGGCGGGTCTCAGACCACCCCTTGTTCTGGCTGGGCGGGTCACAGACCCGTCCCTACAGTCATGTCCGATGCCTTCTACAACTTCGTCGTCTTCGTCTGCCGTCACCCGTTCCTGGTCTCCTCTTCCCCCATCGTCCTCCACCGCGACCGCATTCCTCTCACTGGCCGCGTCATCCTCGCCCCCAATCATCTCAGCGAGTACGACGTCCCCTGCCTGATGCACATTTCCCCGCGCAACCTCGATTTCGTCTCGGTGGTCGAGCTGTTCCGAAAGCCCCTCGTCGGCTGGTTCTTTCGCAACATGAACGCCTTTGCCCTCGACCGTTCGCGCGTCGACCCCGCCACCACGCGAACCATCTTCAACCGCCTCGAACAGGATCGCGCCGTCGTCATCTTCCCCGAGGGCCACCTGCGCTCCCCCGGGAAATCCGTCTTGAGCGGCGGCCCCTTCAAATCCTCACTCATCCGCATCGCCCAGCTCACCGGTGCCCCGATCCTCCCTGCCGTCATCCTCGGCACCCGCGCCTACACGCGACCCGCAAGCTGGCTCCCCATGCCGCCGCACCCGCTTTGCCGCCGCTTTTGGCCAGCCCATCCCCGTTCCACCCGACACCGACGAATCCGCAACAAAAGCTCAGCTCACCACGTCCTGGGCCAACCTCCACACCGAGCTCCGCGCCGCCCCGCGCTTCGCCAGCTCCGCCGCCGAACAGGATTCCAACGCCATCCTCGCCGCTGTAAGCAGACAACCGACAGATACACCTTGAATCACAGGCAACCGGCGATGCTACTTCGCCGCATCGTGGGGAATCTCGCGGGCGCCGGGGCCGGGCTGGGGCGTAACGACCGGCGGCTTGAGGCGCTCCATGGCGTTGTCGATCTCGGAGTTGATCTCCGCGCCGATCAATAGAACCAGGGCATCCAGGTAGAACAGAAGCAGCAGGACGGCGATGCCACCGACCGCACCGTAGGTCTGGTTATATTTGCCGTATTTGTCCACGTAGATGCGGAAGACCAGGCCCAGCAGGATCCACATGGCAACGGTGAAGACAGAGCCGGGCGTGACGATTCTCCACTTGCGCTTAATCGCCGGACCAAAGTGGTAGACGATGGCGACGATCCAGAGCATCAGAAGCAGACCGACGGCATAGCGGAAGATCTGCCACAGGAAGATCCAGACGGGCCCCAGCCAGCTGGTGGCGTCCCGGGGCAAGGAGCCGAGGACGCTCTGGGCGTCGCTGGTCAGCTCGCGCGTGATGAGCGTTCCGATCGGGATGAGGACGATCACCAGGAGGATCATGGTGGCGACGACCAGCGTGAGGCCGATCGCGAGGGGGCGCTGCTTGTAGAAGGGACGGGGCTTGTCCACATCGTAGCACTTGTCCATGGCGGCGATGGTGGTGTTCAGGCCGCCGCTGGCCGCCCAGATGGTGATGAGCAGGCCCAGGGAGAGGATGCCGGTAAGGGCGGGCGGGGGTTTGTAGAGCAACTCGTGGAGACGGGGATCCACGTAGGTGTGCAGCGTGACCTGCGTTTCATGGGGAAAGGTGTTGACGGCTTCGTTGATGCGGTTGATGGCCTCCTGCTTCCAGGCGGGCTTGAGCAGGGGGATGAGGGTCAGGAGGAAGAGGAAGAAGGGAAAAATGGCAAAAAGCCAGGAGTAAGCCAGGGAGGCGGCCCAAGTGTAGAGGTTGTCATCGTTGATCTCGAAGTAGACTTTCCTGAGGAAGGCGAAGAAGCCCATGGTGCGGAAGACCGTGGGGACGTCGCGAAGGCGTGCCATGCAGATGGTGTAAGGCACGGCGCCTGTTAAGGCAATGGCGGCATCGGCAGTGCCGATACCCTTAGCGGAGCCAGAGGCGCAGCGTTCGAGGCGCCCTTCAGGGCTTGCGGCGCGTAGCCGCAAAGCTTGCGGGGGCTCATTGCCGCCCCCGCGCCCTGGCTCACCCGCCCCATCCCCCTGGTGGCAAGCAGGGCGATTGAGTCCGCCCCCAGTGGCATCTATTTCCGGGTGTCGCCGTCGGGTCTTCCGTGGGGCAGCACTTCAAATCCTGCCATCCTGCGAGACGGCTTCGTCGCGTTCCACTGAAGCAGGACGGCGCGGGTCCATGACACTTTAGCCGGCGTTCATTTAACGCAGGCGGGCCGATTGGCCCAATGTCTCTCCCAGCGTTGGTCCTGGCTGATCCAGTTGACGCGTAACCTCAGAACCGCTTCGATGCCGCCTGGACTCCAGAGCGGTTCGGTTCCGCTCCAAGACCGGGTCCAGCCAGTTGCCGCCATCTCCCATTCCGATGACCCCCTCGGCCTGCCGAAGCCCACGTCGCTCCACAGCGCTTGCTCGCCGCAAGCCCGACAGGGCCTCCTGATCGCTTCGGCAACGCCTTTCGACGGCCGGGTTTGAACCCTGCGCTAGGGGTAGGAGAATGGCCCATCTCATCCAGGCAACATGATCACCAGCCCGTTGGTGACGAAGCATCCCAGCAGAGGACATTTCGCTCCCATGTTGTGCCCAAATCCCCTCCCGGCCCACACCGTACTCTCACCGTTGTAGTACCGTACCCTCCCCACTCCTCCCCGAACCCGGTTTTTGCCCCTTCTGACGACATAGTGGTCCGAACATGACAATTTGCCGCACCGGCCAAGCGGCCAGAGGGGCCCTTTCAGCACTTCAGCGCTGGATCGTTCGTAAGCCCTTGTCTGTTCATGTGTTGACCGCAGTTCTGGACTGAAACAGGCTCTTAGCGATGTCGTGGCAGCGGCCCCCGTCCATTCGCACCACCAGCAGTTGCGGCTCGTTGGCCGGACACGGGGGCCTGTGCCCCTCTTCGTACGCCGGCACTTCCGCTTCGCTCCAGCGTTGCACCTGCTTGCCGTCCAACGCTTCCATGCACCCGTCGATGCATAAGGCCCGGGCAGCATGGTCGAATGCCTGCACCGCCGCCTCTCGGCTCAAACGCTCGGCCGCACGCCGCGTCAGCGACGCTTCGGATGGCAATGCCCAGTCACGGTTCTGAGGGGGAAAAAGCAATCCAGTTCGGCGTACGCATTGTAACGGGTAAGTTGCATCCAAGGGCCAGCGAACAGAGATGAAAAAGCAGGGGGTTGGCTCCTGGTGAAGGGCCTCAGGCGCACAGCATCGAGGCGGACGACTTGGGTGTGCAATCGTCCTGGTGCTACAGCCCGATCGATTTGAAGTACGCCTCACGCTGGCGCAGCTTCACGCCGGTGTTGTCCGGACGTGCGAGGAACGCCTCGACCTCCTTTTCCGTCGCGATTCCCATGAAGTACCATGCCAGCATGTTGATCATGTGCTTGCCCGGCTTCTTCCCCGTCCACAGGTTGATCAGCATGCATGCGATCAGGGCACAGTAGACCTGGATCTCGATGCCCTCCACACGCTGGCTGATCAGGTGCCGGCAACCCAGCGTCTGTTTGAAGAAGCGGAAGAAGACCTCGATCGTCCAGCGGTAGCGATAGATCAGGGCGATGATCTCCGCCGGCACGTCCAGGAGATTGGTCGCGATCAGGATCGTGCCGGGATTGCTGCTGCCGGCGGTTTTGCCTTTTCGTCCGCCACGCTTCTGGTGCGGCGTCGCTTCCACCACCACCAGGCGGACCGGATGATCGGGCCGATTCGCCGGCTTGCTGGCGGTGCCGATGTTCACCAGGGCGTCACGCACCACGCCCGCCGACAGCTCCCCATCGCTGAGCAGTCGCTCCTCAACGATGTCATAACGGATCCAGTCACGCATACGGCAGACGTAGCTGCTGGAAGCCTTGTGGATCGCATTGAACAGCGTGAAACGCGTGAAGCCGCGGTCCATCACGTAACAGTGATCACTCTTGAGCTTGCTCAGCAGCACATTCTTCTCATCGCTTGGGCCACTGTTGCGTGCATCGGTCAACTCCGCATCGACCGCTGCGTGCAGTTCCAGATCGAACTGCACGTGCAGACGCCAGGCGTGCTTGGGCGTCCCATCGCTGAAGTTCAGCCAGAAAGCCCGGGCCACCTTCACCAACGCATCCAGCACCGTGCCGTCGACGATCGTCAGCACCTGATCGATGTGCTGCTTGAGACGGGGATCGGCCTGCAGCGGCTTCAATTCCCCCGCCAGGTGTTCGATCACCGCCTTGAGCCTTTCCGGCTCAAAGACCCGCACCGATTCGCTGAAGGAGCCGAGGCTGAACCGTCCGACGCCCAGTTGCTCCGAGATCTTCTCCACCGCCGCGGCTTCCTGCAGCACACGCATGGAGTCGATCAGGGGATTGAACAGGTAAAGCAGGACCAGGGTGACGTACTGATCGAAGTGCAGCTCACGATTGTGCCCGCGGTCACGCTCGCAACCGCAATCGCGCAACGCTGCGAGCAGTGGCAGGATGTGCCGCAGCTTCTTCAAATGCCCGAGCTGGCGGGGATCGATCGGCTTGTCTTCCGTGGCTCTGGGCACCAACGGGCATCATGCCCAAAGAACATTCCCAGCGCAAGCGCAAGGAAATGCTATTGTAAAGCAAGTGCCGAACGGGATTGGGGAAAAAGACCCATCGCAACAACGACAGCGGCAGTGCTGCTTCTCAATCACCACCACCCCTTCCGGCGAACGCACCTCTGTCCGGGTCGTCTGCTTCTCCCAGTCCAGGAACGTCCGAGCCTTGAGCGGAGCCGAATCCTCCGCTGCAATCACCTTGTCCAACGAGGCCATGAACGCATCGATCACGCTTTGACGTGCTTCCTGACGGGTCCTGCGTGCCGGCATGGCTTCCTTCTTGAAGCAAATCCCACCGACAAACAGCTTAACCCTAAAATCGGCCGCCCAAAGTGTCACGGACCCGCTTTAGCATGACAGCGCATGTTGCGCCGAAACGATGATGGCGCTATTGAGAACGGCTGTCGGTGATAATTGCGCTGACCGAAATACAAAGACTTACGAGCGATCTACGCTGTCATGTTAGAATTTCGCTCCGCGCCGCAACGCCATCCACCAACCCCAAAAGCCCATGGCTCTGCCGTGGGTTTGCCTCAGTGGCGGCCGCCAGCGCTGCCACGCATTGAATGCCCTGTCATTCTGAGCGCAGTGATGAATCTCGAATCACACCCGGTCTGCACCCCCTTCCGGCTTCGCGGCGTCTGTTCAAGCTCCGCCACCATCCCACCGGGCGACGACATTCCGATACCAATGCGGCCACTGCTTGTGCTCCTCGCTGGGCGGGAACTGCTCAAGGTAAAAGAACTTCAAACGGGACGGGATTCGAATCATTCTGACGGATAGTAGAATGACTAGGCTGCGACGCGGAATCGAATTGCGTCCCGTTGTCTTCGCGCAGATAACAGCAATCCAACCAAGGAGAATGCCGATGAAATACATGCTCACCTGGTCCGAACGCCCGCAAGGCTCGCCCCTTGAATACGAGAATGCGCAGAAGCGAATCCTGGACGTGTGGCGGGCCTACAAGCTGCCGGGCAACTTCAAGGTCGAAATGTTCGTGATCCGCGTTGGCGACTGGGGCGGATACATGCTGGTGGAATGCGACGATCCGGCGACGGTCCACAAAGTCTGCTCGCTGCTGCCGGCGTTCACGTTCGAAGCCCGGCCGGTGATTCCGGTCGACGACGCGATTCGCGTCGAACTGGAGTCGATGGCCTTCCGTGATTCGCTGAAGAAGTGATCGCGGGGAAATTCAAAAGCGTCGCACATTAATGCCACTAAGCTAAGCCGTATCACAAAGCCGGGCGCCGGAGTTGCGCTTCGAGTACGGCGCGTGGGGAAGTCATGTAGGGGAACCGTTTTTTCTGCCGCTTGATCACCCGCGGCTCAAGCCGACCCGGGCGGAGCGGGTTTACCTTGATGATCGTCGCCGAACTCAAATCGCCGAGGCGCAGCCAGGCGAGGGTGTCGGCAAAACTCAGGCGGTTGACGTTCACCCGTTGTCGCACGGCCGCCCGCAGCATCAGCACCCGGATCAGGTTGTAAACCAGCAGGAACATCCGCCGCTCCTTGCGTACCATCTCCAGCGACTTGCCCTTGAGCACGTCCAGACCCAGCGTGATCTTCAGGTGGCGGATATTGATCTCCACCAGCCAACGCGACAGCCGCAGCTCGATCAGCTTATCCGCCGGATACTTCAGGGGATCCAGCAGCGTGGTGACGATGGTGACGGTGATGGGCCGGAACCCGTGGCGTCGGATCATGCGACGGATCTCCCGCACCGTGATCGACTGCGGCAGCTGCGCCCACTGCGGGTCGCTCAGCCACGGCGGCTTGCGGAGCGGCTTGAAGTACTCGACGATCTGATCGTCCTTCCCCAAGCTCTTGATCAGTCTCGAGCGTGGCTTGCCGCTGCGCCTGCTGCTCTTCCCTTTGCGCGGATGCGCGTGTGGCCGACCGGGCGTGAAATCGACCAGCCGGCGATGATGAACCGGAAAGATCGCGTGCAGATTCGCCTGTAAAATCAGGGCCAGATGCGGCCACCCGGCAAACGCATCATCGCCCAGCAGCACGTCGCCCTCGCGCAGGAGCGGATGCACCTGCGGCGTCTGCGAAGACGTTGCTGGTGTACATCGGCGAATCAACGCATTGGAGAAGCAGCCCACTGCGATGATCCATCGCCAGCAAGAGATGCGAGGTGGGGAAGCCGAGCTGATCCCGACAGCCGGCGGGGATGCCGTAATGCTCCCGCAACGGCGGCGTGTCCGGCATCGAATCACTGGTGGCGTCGACGACGTAGACGCGATGACCCTGCCAGAGGTGCGGCTCGTCGCCGAGGTCGTTGGTCTGATCCAGCTCGCCTCGCGCCGCGTCGATGACTGCGCTGGTGAACCGATTCGATCAGCTCCATCGGCAAGCGCGAGCGTGCCTGGCACCAGGCGGCGTCGGTGAAGCGTTGATCGGCCAGGTGATGCACCGCTGAGCAGGCGATGTTCCCGTGGGCGACCTGCTGGGCGAAGAGCCGCAGCGTGTTGCCGGGTGAGAGCGGCGTGTTGCGGAAGGAGTGACCGAGCCGCCGCGCCAGTTGATTCATCGGTTCGGGACGGAGAAGATCGCTGCCGTCCGTGCGAATGCGATCCAGGGCTTGATCGAGCGTCGCCATCCGTGGCCTCCTTGTGCAGAAAGGTGATGTTGAACAACCACCATTCTCGCAGAAGGCCACGGCTGGCGCGAGCGATCACAACGTGCGCTGGGCGGCGGACTTATGAGTAACTTAGTGACATTAGCGTCGCACATCGATTTGAAGGTGGGGCCGCCAATCGGGTCAGGTCGATCTCCTTGCGTCGCGGACCCTCCGTGCCTCAGTGTTAAGAAGAACTCGCGGCTACGCGGCGCGAGCCTGGACGGCGTAGGAACGCTGCGCCTGCGGCTCTGCTAGAGAATGGGCACGGCCCATGGCTAAGCCCTCTCCGGCTTGGGATCGCGGGTCATCAGTTCCGTGAGGGCCTGGAGCACGTCTTTATTTTCAAACAGCACGGAATAGACCGCATCCGTAATCGGCATGTCCACCTTGTATCGCCAGGCCAGCTCGTGCATGGATTTCGTCGTCGGCACGCCCTCGGCCACCGATTCCATGCCGGCAAGAATCTCATCCAGCTTCTTCCCTTTGCCAATCTGCTCGCCCACCGTGCGGTTGCGGCCCTCGGGTGAGACGCACGTCGTGATCAGGTCGCCTACGCCCGCCAGGCCGTTGAAGGTCGTCTCCTTCCCGCCCATGGCGATCCCCAGGCGCGTGATCTCGACCAGGCCGCGCGTGACCAGCGCCGCCTTGGCGTTATTCCCCGCCGCCAGGCCGTCCAGGATTCCCGCGGCGATGGCGATGACGTTCTTGGTCGCACCCGCCAGTTCCACGCCGATCGCGTCGGCATTCGTATAGATGCGGAACCATTGCGTGGAAAAAGTCGTCTGCACGCGCTCGGCCAGCTCCCGGTCTTCGGACGCCACCACAGCCGTCGCGGGCAGGTACTTCGCCAGTTCCGCAGCGATGTTCGGTCCGGACAGAACCGCCAGCTTCAGCCCCGCATGGCTGGCGCTGACGCCGGGATACAACACGTCCGCGATGACCTGCGTGGGCCGCAGCAGCGTCTGCGTTTCAATTCCCTTCGCCACCGACACCACCGGCACGCCCTTGGTATAATGCGGCTTCAAGCGCGACCAGACGCTGCGCATGTACTGAGTTGGAACGGCTGAGAGGATCAGCGAACAATCGTCGAAACAATCGCTGTCGTTGGCCGTCAATTGCACGGCATTGGGCACCCGCACGCCCGGCAGCAGCCGGCGCTGCTCGCGATCCTGGATCAGCCGATCGATGGATTCTTCAAAGGCGCCCCACATGGTGACCTGGTGCCCGTTCTGCGTCAGCAGGATCGAGCAGACCGTCGCCATCGCGCCGTCGCCGACAATAGTGATTCGTTCGCTCAAGGCCGCGGATTCTAAGGCCGCTGTTAACAATTCGCCAAACGCGGATTGCACCCATCAAACTCACCGCAATCGCTATTGCCGATTTTTCTGTTGAATTTCAGCGGGGGAACGTGTTATGTTCCCGCCCCTTCGGAGTTTCCTATGGCCCGATTGTCCTCCCAGTGTCGTCCCACCGCCGCGAGTTAATCGCTCGCACGCCGCATTTCGCTTTTCGCAAACGATTTTCGGAACAGTCGCGAGCGGTTTCGCAGGAGACCGACGACAGGACCGCGCCGTTTCACGGCGCCAACCCGCGCACCGATGCGCCCGAATGCCATGCTGGAAGAACTCGAACAACTGAATCTCCCCCGCACACAGCGCCGACCGCGGGTCAGCGCCCACGGTGCCCGCCGCTCTGGCCTTCACCGAGCAGGCTGCGGCGATCCTCCAGCAATACCTCTGCAAGCACGACCTGGACCACTACCGGATTTACTACGTCTGCAAGATGGATCTGGATGACCTGGAGCGGATGCTGGACCTGCTGGATGATTCGGCGCGGTGGGAGACGCTGCCTCCTCTGACCCGGAACGGCGCGGCAATCACGCCGCTCACGCACAACTCGACCCAGGCGTGGACCTGGCCAACGGGCTGCCTGCGCCTTCGCCGCCAGGAGGTCGTGCTGGCCCGCTGGTACTGGGAGATGGTGGACCATCGCGGGCAGCTCCGCTGCGTGGATCTGTGCGCAGCGCCTTCGCCGGAGCATTACCTTCGGCTGCAGGACGAAGTGCGCCGTCACCGTCGCATCCGCACGGCCGCAACCTGGCAGATCGTCGCAGGATACGCCTGGCGGGATGGTCCGCGCGTCGACCGCGATGCGGCACTGGCACCGGATCTGATCCTTTCAGATGAGCTGCGCCGCCGCATCCAGAGCGACATCGTGCGCTTCTTCGACGATGAGGTTGCGCGGCTCTATGAGAGCCTCAAAGTCCCCTACCGCCGCGGCATCCTGCTGCACGGCCCGCCGGGCAACGGCAAAACGAGCCTGATTCGTCAGATCGGTCTGGATCTCCCCAAGCTCCCGATCATGATTCTGCGCCCCATCGGCGACTTCGATGATGACGACCTTCAGGAAGTGATCCGCCGCTGGCGTAATCAGGCCCCCGCGATCCTGGTGATTGAGGACTTGAACTGGCTGCTGCAACAGGTAAACCTTTCGACGTTCCTGAACCTGATCGACGGCGTCGAATGGCGCACTGACCGGCGGCCTGCTGCTCATCGCCACGACCAACCACCCCGACAAGCTCGACACGGCCCTCAACAACCGGCCGGGACGGTTCGACGTGGTGATTGAAGTCCCCAACCCGCCGTCAGCGCTGCGCCTGCAGTTCTTCCGGAACAAGCTCCCGGAGCTTTCCGCAACCGTACACGAACGCCTCGTCACACTGAGCGAAGGGCTCTCGTTCGCGCACCTTCAGGAGATCCTGCGCCTGTCAGGTCTGTTCGCCATCGAAGTCGGTCGTGCGGCGCGGAGTGAAGAAGACCTCGTTGCGCAAGCAACAGCATCCGTGAATCGCACGAAGACATGCTGCGCGGTTACGTATCCAGGCCCCCGGTTCCATTCGGCCTTGCCCAGCGGCGGCGCCGGTGAGAGATGAATGGATTTGTCGTCACCCCCGTAAATGTGCCTACCGGCCCAGCCCGCGCCCGGTCAGGGCGCGGGCGATGGTCTGCTGTGAATGCGGAATGGAAGATGGGCCGTGCTCTTCGATAAGCTCGGCGGTGAGACGGCGGTTCGCCTCAACCGGCGGCTTGCCAATGACCTGCGCAATCTGATTGAGTTCCGCCTTCTTTTCGGCCAGACGGCGCTCGAGTTCGTCGAGTTGCGCCTCGATCGCCTGGAATTCCTTGAGCGCCTGGTTGTATAGGTGCTCACCTTCCTGCAGCCATTCCGTCAGAGACTTCGACACGATGATCCTCCCGGCCAATTCGATTATACCTCGATACCGCGCATCGGGGCACATGCAAGGGGCAAATCCGTCGCCGGAGTGTACTCCCCGCGAAGAAACGTACCACCTTTAGCGACAGCGCAGGCCCGTCCGATAAGCTCAGCCCTACACAGAGGATTGATCTCCGTCTACCATGGTCCCCCGATCCGCGCGAGCGGTACGGGTGAACTGCAACCTACGAAGACCCAACCAGTGAGGATTCAATGAAATATGCAGCTTTGGCTGTGCTTGGAATGTTTCTTGCCATGACATCCGCGTTTGCCGCGGAGCCGGCGACCCAGCCTGCGGCCACGCAGCCGATCGCCAGGAAAACCCTTCCCGATGGGCTGACCATCATCACGACGCAGGCTGGTGATTCCGGTGCAAAGGCGGGTGACTCCGTCTCCGTTCTCTATACGGGAAAACTGCAGGATGGGACCGTCTTTGATTCATCCGCCAAACACGGCAACGAGCCGATCGAGTTCATTCTCGGCAAGGGAATGGTCATCAAAGGATGGGACGAAGGCATCGAAGGGATGACAATCGGCGAAAAGCGAACGCTCGTCATCCCGCCGGACCTGGCCTATGGCGAAAAGGGCGCCGGCGGCGTGATTCCGCCGAATGCGACGCTGACGTTCGATGTTGAGCTGGTCGGCATCCATCGGACACCGAGCGCACCGTAAGAAGCCGCTTATCCACGCCTGGCGACAACAAGACCGATAGCGAGCATCGCACCGCCCAGGATTGCCAGCGGTGCCGTCAGGGAAATCGGCGAGGTTATGCGCGGCAGCGCGATGGCGCGCGTATCGTCCGGCTCGATCACACGGCCGCCGGTACGCCGCGCCAGTTCGGCCAGCTTGGTCCGATCGATGCCGATCTTGTCGAATTCAGGCGGGTAGATTCCCGCAATGGCCCGGCGGTCGAGAATTCGGCCGTTCTCGCTGATTGTGAAGAGGTGGGATCCCCGTGGGCGATCGATGGTCAATGCGTATTCGCCCGGGCCCGTTTGCGGGATCTCCTTTGTGCTCGCAGGGTCGGCATTTGCAATCAAGCGAAGCATCAGGCCATTCATAAATGAACCATTCTGCCGGGCGTGAATGACCACACGAATCTGCGCGGTGACGGTCCAGGAGATCGTAAAACGCGGATCCCTCGGCGGCATCGCTGCAATCTTCACCAAGGCTGCGACGGTATTGGCATGAGGTTGATACGCTGCCGCCACACACTTGCCGGCTCCAACATTCCATGTTGCGATCAGTGGAATCTGAGCGCCACCGTACGGCGCGGTTGCCAACGAAGTTGCGCGAGACTTGAGCCATGTGCGATTCCAATGGCTTACCGTGAGCGGCTCTAACCCGGTGAGGGCACCCGTGAAGGTGGCGGAGATTGCATCCGCCATCAAAGGGGGCGCTGCGGCACTGCGGACAAGCCGCTGCAGCGCACCACTCCATTGACCTGGATTTACCGGCGTGATCAACGCCCCCTGCGTTCCTCGGACAACCTGCCGAAGAACGTTATTTGGCTCTTCATCGCCGATCGCGAGCAGGCTCACGCGAATCCTGGACTCTCGCAAGGCGGTGGCCAATCGGGCCGGCTCGTTGATCTGCGTCTGTCCATCGGTGACCATCACCAGTTGCGTCGGGATGACCTGCCCCTTCGAAGCTCGGGCGATTTCCTCAAGCGCCGCCGCGAGATTGGTCGGACCATGGGGCACTATTGCACGGGGCGGCAGCGTCATCTGTACGAGCGAACGCGCCGATTGGTCCTGAATCCACCAATTCAAGTCCTTCGCGAAGCTGCCCAGAAAGACAGGATCCTGCGGCGGGAGCGCTGGAAGAACCGCTTTCACCGCCGCACACGCTCGCTGCCATCGCGTCGCGTTTCCAACGTCCTGCGTCATCGACCCGCTGGAATCGACCAGGATCATCCACCGATGCGCAGGTGTCGGTGGGTTGCTCGCCAGGGGCGAGAGCGACTCGAACGCCGTTCCCTGGTATCCCCCAGGGCAAATGTGTGCTCACCACCCAGAATGACAACGCCGCCGCCGAGATCGCGCACATATTGCAGCAGGCGATCCTTTTGCACCGGTGACAGCCCTTTGGCCGAGACATTGTCGAGCACGACCACCGATGGATCGAGATAAGCATCCGCGGCTGTAGGAAGCGTCTGGGGCTCATAGCTTCGCCAACTCCGGCTAGGCGCTGTTCCGCCAACCCACCATCGCTCGAGCTTCGCGGGAGGAGCCGGTGCCAGAGCAACAACATCATTCTCGGGCCAAAGGTCGCCTTTCGAGAGGCGCGCTTTTACTTCCCGTAAGTCCCTCTCAATCTTCGCCGGGATCACGCAATCTCCATGCGCTACCGGCATCGTCGCGGGAACCGCACCCTTGAGCGACAGAGTTCGTTGCGCCCGGAATTACGAACTTCGATGGCAATTTCGTCATCAGGGCGCGTTTCCACGTTTACCACAGCTGCATCGCGAGCATCTTCAAGTCCCGGATCGATTACCGGATAAGTCGGCGGCGCGATCGCCGCCAGTTCGAATTGCCCATCGCTGAACAAAACGATCGCATTCGTAGCCGGCGTCACAAACCGCGTCCGATTGCCAGGCAGATCCGCCAACGGATTGCCGCTGACCGCGTCAGTCGTCCGATCCGCAAAATAGACTACTTGATATGGCGTATCCTTCAGGAGCTGCTGCACACGCTTCGTGAGCCAATTGCGCTGCCGATACGCCGCCCCGCGCGTGCTCGGCGACAGATCCACCATCACTGTGACGTCGCCACGATGATGCCCCTTCCACCCCAGACCGCCCGCAGCAACTGCGAGACAAATCAATCCCGTCGTAAACCATGCGGTGCTTGCGCGGCTGAGTGAAACTCGTCTCCAGGCCCCTGTCACGCAGGTCGCCGCGGCAATTGCAAACGCAGTTTCCAGCAACCGCGGCCATTGGAAGAAGAAGGGCATTCTCGCCACCCGCGTCGCTGCTTGCCCCCTGTCGATCCACGCGGTAGAAGGACCACAAGTCAACCGGAGATCGTACCCAATGCGCAAGCAGCCCGCGAGATCCACCACGATCCTGAGCGTCCGTAAGAATGGCCAGATCGCCCTTGGCGGCGACGGTCAGGTGACGCTCGGGCAGGTCATCGCCAAGGCCGATGCCAGCAAAATCCGCCGGATCGGTAACGGCAAGGTGCTCACCGGGTTTGCGGGATCAGCAGCAGATGCCTTCGCACTTCTTGAGCGCTTCGAGCAGAAGCTCAGCGAGTATCCGGACAACACGCGACGTGCCGTGATCGAGCTCGCAAAGGACTGGCGCACTGACCGCGTCCTTCGCCGGCTCGAGGCGATGCTGGCGGTGGCTGATAAGGATGTCTCGCTCATCGTCTCCGGTGCCGGCGACGTGATCGAACCCAGTGACGGGATCATCGGCATTGGCTCGGGGGGCGCCTATGCGCAGGCCGCTGCCAAGGCGCTTCTGGAGAATTCGTCCCTCGGCGCACAGCAGATCGTGGAAAAGGCTCTGACCATCGCCGGCCAGATCTGCATCTACACCAACACCAATATCCGGGTGGAAACGTTGTAACTTCGTCATCGCAGGACCGCTACGCGGCGTTCGATTTGCTCAAATGCTGCGCGATAAACGCCGTCGCCGCCTGGGGATCCATCGGACGGGCAAACAGGTATCCCTGGGCGTGGTCGCACCCCATCGCCTCCAGCGCCGCGATCTGCTCGGGCGTTTCGATTCCCTCGGCCACCAGCGGCACCCGAAGATTGTGCGCCAGCGAAACGACCGATCGCACGATGGCCGCATGGTTCGGCCTTGACGGGACGGCATCGACAAACTCGCGATCGATCTTCAGCCCATCCAGCGGGAAGTTCTGAAGACAGCTCAACGAGGAGAAGCCGCTGCCAAAGTCATCCATGTGCAGTTGGACACCGAGTTGCTGGATCTCTCTCAACACGAGCACGGCCGCATCCGGGTCGTCCATGACGGCGCTCTCGGTGATCTCCAGTTTCAGATTCCGCGGGTTCACGCAAGTCTCCCGCAGAATCCGCCGCACCTGCGCCACGAGGTCCTCGGACACGAGTTGCCGTCGCGAGACATTGACGCTCATGGTTAAGTGCGACAGCGAGGCATTGCTGCTCTGCCACTGGGCCAGTTGTCGGCAGGCGTTCTCCAGCACCCAGATTCCGATCGAGAGAATTGAGCCCGTCTGCTCGGCCAGTGGAATGAATGTCTCCGGCGGAATCCATCCGAGCGTGGGATGCTCCCATCGCGCAAGTGCCTCAAATCCAGTGAGCTCGCGCGTGCGCATCACCATGATCGGCTGGTAATGCACGCTGAGCTGTCCGCGCTCGATGGCCCGGTGAAGATCATTTTCGATCGTCAAACGCACCACGGCCTCGTGATGCATCTTTTCGTCGAACAGGACAAAGGACGAGCCGCCCATCGACTTGGCGCGATGCATCGCGGTGTCCGCGTCGCGGATCATGTCCTCGGCGCTGCTGTATCCCAGGAAACTCGTGGTCATCCCGATGCTCACGGTGCTGTGCACTTCGCGCTCGTCCAGCGAGTACGGCTTCGAAAGCGCGTCCAAAAGGCGGCTCGCGACACGGGCGGCATCAGCATCGGCCTTCAGGTTCTCAAGCAAGATTGCAAACTCGTCGCCGCCCAGCCGTGCCGCGACCGGCTCGTCGACCGGCCGCGTAACGGTATCGACCTCGCGCACCGCGCCTTTGAGCCGCTCGGCAATCTGCAGGAGCAGCATATCTCCGATGCGATGTCCGAGGCTGTCGTTGATGATCTTGAACCGATCGCAATCGACAAACAGCACCGCAACGCGATAGTACGGATCGCGCCGGGCGCGGCGAATGGCCGTGTCCAGCCGATCGTTGAACAGCAGCCGGTTGGGCAGACCGGTTAGCATGTCGTGCAGCGCCGCACGCTTTAGTTCCTCTGTACGCCGCGCAATCAATTGTTCCAGATCGTTGCGCTGCTGTCGAGCCAGCCACTTGTCCATCAGCGCCAGCGCAAGCTGGCGCACGACCGTCGCATCCAATGGCCGGGAAAGGATCGCGACGTGCGCAACCGATTCGAACTCTTCGCTGGCTTCGGTCGTCTCAGGCGTTCTTGATGGCGTACAAAGGACGATTTGCAGGTTCTCGTCAATTCGACTCAGTGAGTGCACCACGCTCCTGCCGTCGCCGATATCAGCTACGTCGATGAATGCCACCGCATACGGCTCACCGCGTTCGATCGCCTCGCTCAGCTTTGCCAGGCCATCGTTTCGTGTGGCAACAAGATCCGTTTCTGGCACCGGCCCGCGCCGCGAAGTTGTGATCTGCGCAAAGGACCTCTGATCTATGGAACCATCGCCAATCGCGACGATCCGTGGGATGAACCTACGCGTAAACATCACGCCACCTCCTCAACCGCAGACGAATGCACTTCCTGAGAAATGTGATGCACCGGAAGCGTCAGAACGAACGTGGAGCCGCGCCCCGGCCCATCGCTGTGCGCGGACAACGATCCCCCTAGAGCGCTTGCCGCGCGGGCGGACACCTGCAATCCGAAGCCGAACTCTTCACCCTCGTCTGAGAATCGGTCCTCAAAAACGTGGGGAAGCACGTCCGCGGGAATGCCGATGCCGTTGTCGCTCATGGTAAGACGCGCCAGCGATTGTTGCGAATCCCATGTCAGGCCGATGGTGACCTTCGTTGCCTCTGACCGTTCGGTATTGATCAGCAGATTGACCAGAATCTGTACGACCTTGTGCCGGTCGAGCGTTAGCGGCGGACAATCCGCGTACTGCCGCTCGACTTCGATCTCGTGCGTATCAAGCATGCTCTGGCTCATCCGCACAACTTCACCGACAACGGCCGAGAGCTGGAATGTTTCGTCGGCACCGGAGGACGTTACCGCACATTGCGCCGCGACGACCTTCTTCATTTGCTCCATCCCGCGCATGAGTTGTGCGATCTCCGTGAGCGTGGCGTTCTGTTCGCCGGACAGGAAAGCCGCCAGTTCGTCGATCTTCTGTTCCCGCAGTTTGTCCCCAACCGCGTCAGCAGTTGCATTGAGGTTCTCAAGTGTCTTGTCCAGATCCGCGATTGCATCCGCATCGACGCCCGCGAGTTCCGAACGTGTTGACGCCACCACCACTTCCCGGGCCAGTTCGTCGCGCTCTTCCTGCGCCTGCCGCAACGGCGTCAGATCGCGCATGATGCCAATGATGGCGCTAACCTTGCCGACCTTGTCGCGCAACGGTGCAAAACGCGTCTCCGTCCAGCGGTGCTTGCCCTTTGACGAAACCAGTTCCAATTTGAGCGCGGCGGCGTGTCCCCGGCGGACGCTCTGACACATCCCTTCGAAGCGCTCGCGATCGTCCTCCGCGATCCACTGCGTAAGCAGTTTGCCTACAACGTTCTCGTTCGCATCCATTGCAAGGAGATCCAACCCCGCCGGATTGATTTCCTGAATTACGCCACCGCGACTCAGCACGCACACGCATTCCGGCTCCAGGTCCAGAAGCAGTTGCAGCGCACGCGCGTCCTTTGCGACAAGACAGTTTCGCTCCTCCACGCGCTCGGATTCGCCGTCCTTCCCGAGCAACGCCGCCCCGGCAATCACCACAGCTCCAAGCACTCCCACCGCCGATAAGATGTCCGCACGGCTGATAACCACCGAGATCTCACGGGCATTACTCAACCCCGCCAGCTCCTGCTCATAGTTGGGGGAATACCTCCCGGCGAGTTCGGCCGCCCCGGCCCCGCCGGTCAGAAGCAGCACGACCAGGCCCCAGGTCACGGCCCGCATCCGTCCAGGCATCCCATGGCAGAGGATCACCGTCGCACAGAACATAGCCAACGCCAGCGCCACCCAGTCCAATCGATAGTCGACAATCCACTGCAGCATCAAAACGTGCTCTCTCACCCTGGCAGTGCCAATGGTCCGCGTAAACAGTTCGCCGGACACCGCAATTCTTAAGAATTATCGACTGAAAGGATTGGCCCCTGTACGAGCGTGCCGCTACGGGGAATTGCTATCGCTGCGCTCGCCTGCTTTAACCGCTTTAGTCCCGCATATATATAACGCCGTTCCATGGCCCGCGCATCGTTATCCGGACCTGCCGCGGTTGTGAATTTCTGGCGGTGGCTACAATCTACCCCAATGGACCACCTCACTCCTAAGCAGATTGTTGCCGAACTCGACAAGTACATCGTTGGCCAGAACGACGCCAAGCGCGCCGTTGCCGTCGCCGTCCGAAACCGCTGGCGCCGTCAGCAGCTGCCCGAGGTTATCCGTCACGATGTTGCACCCAAGAACATCCTGATGATCGGCCCCACCGGTGTCGGCAAGACCGAGATCGCCCGCCGCCTCGCCGGACTCGTCAACGCCCCCTTCATCAAGGTCGAAGCCAGCAAATACACCGAAGTCGGCTACCACGGCCGCGACGTTGAAAGCATGATCCGCGACCTGCTTGATACCGCTATCGGCATGGTGCGCAACGAGATGGCCGAGGAGGTCAAAGCACCTGCGGCAGAGCAGGTCGAAGAGCGCCTGCTCGATTATCTCCTGCCCCAAAGCCCGCCCATGGCCATGGGGGGACTTCCCACCGACGAAGAAGCCCAGGAGAAGCGCCAGCGCACGCGCGACAAGCTTCGGGATCAACTCCGCGCCGGCGAGCTCGAAGATCGCTTGATCGAGATCACTATCGAGGAGCGCTCCAGCGTCGTCGGCGTCCTCGGCCAGGCCGGTATGGAGATGGACGTCGAGTTCCAGAGCATGTTCGAGAAAATGCTCCCGTCGAAACGCGAAACGCGCCGCCTCGCGGTGAAGGACGCCCGCAAGGTCCTCCACGCCCAGGAGGCCGAGAAGCTTCTCGACCGCGACAAGATCAATCGCAACGCCATCGAGCGCGTCGAGCAGACGGGCATCGTCTTCCTGGACGAGATCGACAAGGTCGCCGGCCCAGAGTCCAAGCAAGGCCCCGATGTCTCCCGCCAGGGCGTGCAGCGCGACCTTCTGCCCATCGTGGAAGGCTCCACCGTTATCACCAAGTACGGCCCCGTCCGCACGGACCACATTCTCTTCATCGCTGCCGGCGCATTTCACACCAGCAAGCCCAGCGACCTGATGCCCGAGCTGCAGGGCCGCTTTCCCATCCGAGTGGAGCTCTCTGACCTCACCAAGGACGACTTCGTCCGCATCCTCAAGGAACCCAAGAATTCCCTGACCGTACAGCAGGTAGAGTTGCTCAAGACCGAAGGCGCCAAGGTGAGCTTCGCCGAAGATGCCATCGACGCCATGGCCCAGATCGCCTTTGACCTCAATCGCAAATCCCAGAACATCGGCGCCCGCCGTCTCTACACGATCATGGAGAAGGTATTCGAAGAGGTCAGCTTCGAAGCCCCCGATCTTCCCAGGAAGAAGCTGGATATTACCGCCGCCTACGTCCGCGAGCGTCTTAGCCCTATCCTGAAGGACGAGGACTTGAGCAAGTTCATCCTCTAGGACTCGCTCAATCGAGTACCCATCTCGGCACGAACTTTCCGGCGGCGACTTGTTGCTCGATCGCGCTTCTCACGTCACTCACGTGATTGCGCGCCGCCCGCTCCGCCTCATCGGGCCGGTTCTCCTCAATCGCGTTGACGATCGCCAGATGCTCCGCACGGATCAGATCATGCGGCCGATGCACATGCAGCGACATGCCGAAAACGTGATATGCCTCCACCAGCCGCGTCAGCGTCCCATTCTGCGAGATGACTACGGTGCAATGGTGAAACTGCCGGTCGAGCAGCCCTCGCTTCTCGATCTCCCCCTTCACACCAATCTGATGAATCTGTTCGACCAGTTCGTGAAGCTTGCGAATATCCGCCCGGCTGGCACGCTCACAGCAGAGCCGCGCTGCCAGGCCCTCGAGCATCTCGCGAACCTGATACGCCTCGATCAGCTTCGCGTGATCCAATCCCGCCACAAAGACCCCCAGGTTGTCCACCGATTCAACCAGTCCGGTCGATTGCAGCTCCAGCAGCGACTCGCGCACGACGCTCTGCGCCACGCCGAACCGCCTGGCCAGCTGCTGCTGTGTCAGGCGCGAGCCCGGTGTGAACTCGCCGACGAGGATCAGCTTCCGGAGCTCGTCGCGCACGCGCCCGCGCACCGTCTGACTCGAAGTGTTGTTGCCGTTTTCAGTCATGCCGCCGGCTCCTGCGTCAATGTGAACGGAACGTTCATTTCCGTACATAGCCTTCTCAATTCCGCCACGGTCACGGCATCGACAGGAATTCCACGTGTCAAATTCTCCTGCCTGATCCGATCCGATCGTTCCCCGGGCACCAGAATCTCGGTCACGCCCGGGCGCTTCCGGCACTCTTTGATCCGGTCGATGGTCCGGTCGATCCGGGTCTTGAACTCCGCGACATCCAGAAATGCGTCGATGTCCAGCAAGCAGAAAAAATGCCCCACGTCCTGCCTGCGATCGAGGTTCTTGTACATCGAACCGACTTCCGGCCCGACCGCAGACCCCGAAAGCACGCCCGACAACCCCTCAACCATCATCGCCAGCGCATAGCCCTTATGCCCCGCCATCGTAAGCACGGTCCCCAGCAGCGCCTCGCCCGCATCGAGACGTCGGGTTCCCCTCGCGATCCAGCCCAGTCAGCGGGGATCGCCTCGCCTTTCTTCTGTGCCGCAATGATCTTTCCTCGCGCGATCACGCTCGTCGCCAGATCGATCTTCACATGAAACCCCTTACCAGTCGGAAACGAACAGGCAATTGGATTTGTTCCGAAGACGGGGTCTCGGCCTCCTTCCGGGCTCATGGCCGGTTCAGAGTTCGTCATCGCGATCAGGACCATGTCGCGATCGGCCGCCCGATTGCAGTAGTAACTTAGTGCTCCAAAGTGTTGCGAATTCCGAATCGTCGCGCACGCCACGCCCCCCTGCTTCGCCTTGGGAACAAGTAGTTCCAGCGCCCGAACACCCGCAACCTGCCCCAGTCCATTGCCGGCATCGACTGCAATGGTCCCAGCCCGTTCCCGTTCCACTCGTAGCGCCTGCGCGAGGATCGATCAATCCCAGCTTCATCCGCTTCAGGTAAATCGCCAGACGTGAAACCCCATGCGTTGCAGTTCCTGCCAAATCCGCGCTTACCAGCGAATCCGCGAGGATTTCCGCATCATGGTGCACCACCCCTGCCGCCACGGCAAGCGCCGCCGCCAGTTGCTTCAGTCGCTCACCGCAAAATCGAGCCATCAAATAGCCACTGTAGCGGACAGAGGCGCCGAGCAGCGCGCCTCTGTGTCTCCGCGTCTCCAAGGTGACCCTCTTATGCGCTCCGATACAGCTTGGTCATGATGTACTCACGGTGTCCGAGCGACTCGGCGCACGTCAGCCGGCCATTGGCCGTCCGCGTGATGACCTCGATGAGCTTCTCACCCGCCTGATCGACGGTCATCTCGCCCCGGAGGATCGCCGAGACGTCCAGATCGATGTGCTCCTTCATGGTCGCGCAGGTGATGGGATTACCGGACAGCTTGATCACCGGCTCTACCGGATTGCCGATAACATTGCCCTGGCCGGTCGGGAACAGGTGAATCACCGCGCCCGATGCCATCCACAGCGTTACCGCTTCCGCCGCCGCCGAGGAGGTATCCATGAAGTACAGCCCAGGGCCCTTCTTCGGTTCCTCGGCCGGCTTGAGCGCGTCGATGAACTTCGTGCGCTTGCCGAGCTTCTCGATATTGCCGAGCGCCTTTTCCTCGATGGTCGTCAGACCGCCAATGATGTTGCCCTTGGTCGGCTGCGATTCAGAGAGGTCGCTGCCGGCCTTCTCCGCAAAAACCAGCTTCTGGTAATCGTCGAACATGGCGGTGAACTTCGCTTCGACTTCCTTGTTCGCCGCCTTGGCTTTGACAATATGCTCGCCACCGGTCAGTTCCGTGGTCTCGCCGAACGAGCCGAGCCCCACGTCGCAGTGCTTGTCGATGACGTTGCCGACCGTCGGGCACGACGCCAGACCGGTCGTCGTATCGGATTCGCCACACTTGACGGAGATGTAAAGATCCTTGAAGTCGCACTGTGTGCGCTGGATCTCGGATGCATCCTGCAGGAACTTCTGTGCCAAGCGGGCCGCGTCCGCTGCGGTTTGCAGATCGCCGCGACGCTCAATCGCGAATCCCTCGACCGGTTTGCCGGTCTTCTTGATGCCGTCCACGATGCGCTGTGTCCAGCCCGGCTCGATGCCGATGACGATGACCGCCGCCACATTCGGGTTGCTTCCCGTCCCGATCATCGTGCGGAAGAACAGGTCCAGGTCCTCGCCGAACTGAAGACGCCCATACGCGTGGGGCAGTGGCAGCGTCCCCGGTACCATCGCCGCAACCTTCTCTACGCAGGCATTGGAAATGTCATCCACCGGCAGAATCACCACGTGATTCCGAATGCCCACCCGGCCATTCTCGCGCCGATAGGCCATGATCTTTCGATTAATTGCCATTGTTTCCTCTTCTTTTCTTCTTTCCAATTCCAGATTTGTTTCGAATTTCGAATGTGCTATGCCCATCGCTTGGTCTTCACGTTATGCACGTGAACATGCTCGCCGGTCTTGATGTCCTTGACCACTTTGCCGATGTCACAGCCGTACTTCATGATGGTGTCGCCCACCTTGAAGTCCTTGAGTGCGATCTTGTGCCCCAGGGGAATATCCATGGTGGCCTTCGCTTTGAGCGCCTTGTTGCTGACGAGGTCCCGGCCTTCAAGTTCCTGCCCGGCCTTCAGATCAACGACGGCCACGCCAACGTTGTCGTGCGCCGAATCGTGTACGAGAAACTGAATCATGTAACGTCGCTCCTTTCGCGATTCTGTTTGGTAGAACGTTTGCCCATCCCAGCAATCGTTTATTATCGATTGCAATCGAAAACGCAAGACCTACCCTAACTCGTCGGAGCTTAATGTGGGCGTCGGCGGCCCTGAATTGCCAGTTCACCAGCACCTTCGCCTTGTTCCGCTCACGCTCCCACGTTTTGCTCCGCATTGATAGTGACTCCCGATCCGGTACGCGCCCGCCGATGCTCTGTTTTTCCAGCACCGCCAACTCGACCTTGGCGACGTTCAACCAACTGCCGTGCTTGGGCGTGTGCACGATTTCCAGCTTTTAGAGAGAGTGAGTGTAAGAGAAAGAGCGATCAGCCGTTTGATCTGCTCGCCCAGTCGATTCGTGTGCGACGCTCGGTCACCTCAATGCGCCGCCAGCCGCGCAGCGGTTCGACGAACAGGAAGACGTTGGCCGTGCCGTTGCGTTCGTACTCGTAGGCGAAACACTCGACTTGTCCTTTGCCACAAGCAATTGGTGTGCGCGTCTCCTTGACCAACTGCTTGGGCTTCTCGTCCATGCACACGACGGGACGTTTGGGATCGTATGGTCGCTTGCACACCTCCAGCACGTTCTCCATCGCACAAACAAACTCCGCGTTCTGCTCCGGAGGGATGCACCACATCTTTCTCAGATGCGGCTTGATCTCGTTCTTTGAAGAACCTGCCGCACCGTCTCGTGCGAGGTCGATTCAACGATTCGCAACTCCACCGCACGATCCGCCAGCAGTCGCAACGACCAGCGCGCTCGGCCCGCGGGCGCCTTGCCGCACGCCAACGCGATCAGCTTGGCCTCCTTCTCGCCATCGAACTTGGGCTCGATGCTGGGATGCTCCTGCTTCTTGCGTTCCAGGCACGTGTCGAGCCCTTGCTCGACAAATCGCTTTCGCAGGTGTTCGATCTGCCCGACCGACACGCCCAGGCCCTCGGTGATCTGCTCGTCGCACCACCCTGGCCCGTTTGCATCCGCCATCAGCAACAGGTTGGCATGACGAATCTTGTATGCCGCCACCTTGCCCGTACGGACCAACCGCTGCAACCGTTCACGCTCAACGGCCTCCAGCCGCACAATGTACTTCTTCATGTCGATCCTCCTTGATCGCGGACACCATGCCCAACAGGAGCATCGACTAACTCATGCGTTTACCCTTAACATCGAGCCTGACGATCCACCAGGGAATCGGCGCGGCCGATCTACTGCAGGAACGTCACCTCGCCGGTGTGGACGTCCAGCATCGCGCCCACGATCCTGATCCGTCCGGAATCTTCCAGTTCGCGAAGGATGGGGCTCTCGGTGCGGATCGCGGCGACGGTGCGGCGGACGTTGGCCTCCGCGACCGCCCGGACGAACTGCTTGTTCTTCGAGGTTCGCGCGCCGCCGGCGTCCGGCACATCCGCCACCGCGGGCTTGAGGGCGGCAATCACGGTCGTGAGATTGCCAAGCTGCACATCGTCGATGGCGCCCTTGATGGCCCCGCATTCGGTGTGGCCGAGGACGACCACGAGCTTGGCGCCCGCCACCTTCGTCGCGTATTCGATGCTGCCCAGCAGATCGACCGGGCAATAGTTGCCCGCAACCCGCGCCACGAAGAGATCGCCGATTCCCTGATCGAAGACCAGCTCGGGCCCGGATCGCGAATCAATACAGGAGAGGACCGCCGCAAAGGGATATTGGCCGCTCGCGGTCGCCTTGACCTGGGCCGGGTAATTCCCGCCGCAGGCTGGTACCCGTCACAAACCGGTGGTTTCCCTCGACCAGCCGGGCAAGCGCCTGATCAGGCGTGATTGCGGACTGCCGTGACTTGTCGAAGCTTGTTGAGTCAGCCGTGGGGGCATGGTTGCCCGTGCAGCCGACAAGGCCGATGAGCAGGGCGAGACACAGAGACCTCAAAAAGGCGTTCGTCTTTTGCATGCGGACTCCGGAATAAGGTCAGGCACGAAGCTGACACTACTCTGCGCCCTCAAGAAATTGCAACTGTCTGCCGGACTGGCAACAGGAAGCAGCCGGAAGTCCCGAAGTGTGGCTTATGGGCGCCGCCGGATCCACCGTATGCTCCACCATGCGATGGGTCCTCCTCATCTCACCGCGGGATCGCAGCCGCCCCTCTTCGCGTCGAGCCGCAGAGCCAAAGGCCTTCCCCACCCTGTGCCTCGGCCGACCGGCGGTAGCGCGACACGAGGTTCTAGGACACTGTCGCCATGACGTCGGTATCCGGGCAGACTTCGACCTTGTGGAAACCGTTTACCCATTCACGTTGGAAACGCATCGTCTCTTTCAGGGCGCCGCGGGTCTGCTCGCGCGGGAAAATCCATAAGGGTTTCTGTTCGCGGTATGTCCCCGTGACCGGCGCGCTGGAGGCATTCGCGTCCCGGAGTTCGACTTTATAGTCCTGCGCCCAACCTGCGCCCGAAGGTAAATATAACGGTCGTCCACGCCCCTTTGGGGCAATTTACAGCCTTCGGTGCGGAGAGCTTCATCGCCTCAATATCGCTGCCCAACTGCGGCTGTCCACAGTGAAGCCTACTGTGGACGTTCAGAATTCCCGCCGCCGGCACGCCCGAGGGTTTGCCGCCATGAATTGAAAATTGGCAATTGGTAGTTGCAAATTGAGCGTTCGCCGACGCAGGAACCGACCCCTCCCCGGAAGATCACCCACGACTCCTCTTCAAACCTGACTTCGGCGAGCAGATTCGAGCCTCGGAGCCGAAGGTCGTAAGCCCGCCCGGGCGATCGCTGCCGATGTCAGAAACCGACCGTTCAGGCACTCGCCATCAGCGGCTGGCGGCCGGTTCGGGAACGGCGGCCGAGGCGGCAGAAGGCCAGCAGCAATCCGAAACCGAAGAGGGCCTGAAAGTTAGCTGCGGGCGAGGGGACGTTGCCGGTGATGAAGCTGCCGTCGGCCTCACGGTCGGAGCCCTGCACGGTGAACTGGCTGTTGGTGTTATCGGTGCCGTCGAAGCGGTTGGAGAAATCCAGGGCGAAATCGTACTGGGTTTTGGCCGCCAGCGTGCCGCCGGGAATGACGAGGCTGGTGGTCGAGGGATCGAGGAAATCCTGGGTGAAGACCAGGTCACCGGTGGTGTCGTCCCAGATGGTGAAGAAGGTGTAGCCCTCGCTGGCGCTGACGTTCGGGGTGAAGGCCGGGAAATCGACCACAAACGCGTCGGCGGGGTTGTAGTTATCCAGGCTGTCGAAGTTGAGCACGTAGGGAACCGTGCTGGGGAAGTAATCGGCAGTGTAGTCGATGACGCTGGTGGCGGGTCCGGAGTTGCCGTTGGCGTCCATCTGGTAGGTGCCGAAGGGGAAATCGTTGCGGAGATCCGGCAGGGTGTTGTAGTAGTTGGTGTTGTAGATGAATTCGGCGCCGCCGCTGCTGGCGCTGCCGGGGCTTAAGGGCAGATCCAGGGGCGAGGCGGGGCCGGGATAGGTGGCGGTGGCGCTGCTGTAATCGCCACCATTGGTGGCGAAGGCGCCGACGCTGAAGAAGTAACCGAACGGCGACGAGGGGGCGGTGTTGCTCGTCTGCTGGTACGACTGGTTGTTATACAGTTCGCCCACGAGCGTGTAGGCGTTGGCCTGGGCCTGGGCCCGTTGAGCGATCCCGACAACGACTGCCGCGGTTATGGCGGCGCACACCAACCCACAGACACGAACGGAACGCGGCAACATTTTCTGGCCTCCTTACGACCTTTCGACACACATATGATTTGGATCGGGCTACATCGCGGAATGAGCACTGACTATGGTGCGGAAGATTACCGTATGATGAGATTGGAAAGCAATGAGAATCTATTCTAAATTCCTGGGCATTGCTTATTTCGAGGGCCACGGATGGCGCCCGGCGGGGAACCAGACGACACAAATCTCCCAGTTTAACGATTGAGCAATGAGGGGCGGCCGGGCGCCTTGGGTTTGCCCAAGGGGGCGATCAGAACACTCGTGATGGCGATGTCGGAGGCTTGCGGCCCGACGATGCTCGGCAACCGGGGATCACCCAGGGCAGACGGTGCTCGCACGACCAGCTCGTCGGAGGTCGAAAACGGGGGTGGGGCTCGGCTGAGGAGGCAACGGTATGACAACGCGAGAGTATCGTGCAACCCCGGAACTGAATCGAGTGTGACATGGGAGCAGAGTATCCATGGTTGTTGTTCACGAACCGGAACGTGCTGGTGGCATCCATAGGCAAACGGTCTACAGGTGAACGTCAGCTATTACGGTTGCAGATTCAGGGGCGGCAAATACGAGGGGGAATCTGAACATGGCTTTCGTTCCCTAAACATCTTCGGGCATGTCTGGTCCGTTTTGCCGTTGGCGGGGCAGATGTACGGTGAGTGCTCATGAGCGATGGGTCATTATTGCGTCAGTATGTCCAGACCCGCTCGGACCAGGCATTTGCCGAGTTGGTCCGGCGGCACATGGATTGGGTGTATTCAGCCGCCCTGCGGCAGGTTCGCGAGCCTCATCGGGCCGAGGACGTGACGCAGGCGGTGTTCATCGCCCTGGCTCATAGAGCCAAATCCCTGCGCCTGGACGCGCCCCTGTCGCCCTGGCTGTTCAAAGTCACGCGATATGTCTGTGCTCACGCCCTTCGGGATGAGGCGCGACGCCAACGCCATGAGCGGGAGGCGGCCATGATCAGAGCGGGCAACGCGGCCCGGGAAGCTCAATGGGAGGACTTGGCTCCCATGCTGGATGAACTGGTGGCGCGGCTTGGGGCCAAAGACCGGCAGGCCGTGCTGCTGCGGTTCTATGAACAGAAGGATTTTGCCCAGTGTGGAGAGGCGATGGGAATCTCGGCAGATGCCGCGCGAGCGCACAGAGCGAGCTGTCGGGAAGCTGCGGGAGCTGTTTCGGCAAAGGGGCTTGGCCGGGGCCTCTCCGGCGGCGTTGATGGCGCTGATTTCCGCCCGCACCACACAGGCAGCGCCGGCGACGGTTGCCAGTGTCGTCACGACATCAGCCCATGGAGCAATAACCAATGGCACAACGGCGGCGAATCTCGCTAAAGGAGCGTTGCAGATCATGACACGCGTCAAGATGAAGTTAATCGCGGCAACCCTGTTGGTTCTGGGCATTGGGGGTGGAATCATGACCGTGACGGTTGCGCGAATGCGGCTCGGCCCCGCCGATGCCCAAAACGCTCACGATCAGGCTCGTTGGGCCAGATGGAAGGCCGGTGGCCGGAGCAATCGTCGGCAACCATGGGAATTGGTCGTCTGACAAGCCGACAAAGCTACAGGTGCATTTCTGGGGCCCGACTAGAGAGATGCTTTCTGATGAACAAGGAAGAGTCTCGGTTGCCCGAAGCACCTCGGACACGAGCCCTTTTCCGAAAGCTGATGAGCCGTATGTGTTTAGCACCCTCGGCCGAGCTATTGTTTACGCCATCACCGCGGACCACAGGCTGGTCGGGCTGAAGCAACTCAGTGAAACGGACACACCTGCCGCGGTCGAGGTTCAGATGGAACCGGCCTGCCGTGTGACCAACATCTTTTCCAATCCGGCAACCGCTCAGAAAGACCCGCATTTCGTGGTGATCACGAGCGTGCGAATCCAGGATGGGGACCGCGATAGCGACGACTTTCTTACCTGCGATTCGACGGGACCCCAGTGCGAGTTGCTGCTGCCTGCCGGCACGTATTCAATCGACTCATCCGGGCAATACGGTGATTTCAGACACACGAGCATCGTCCACCATGCTGTTACGATTCAGCCGGGCCAACGCGAATTGACGCTGCACACGCAATTGGAACTGACCTGGGAGCAGGTGCACCTGTTCGATCGCCCGGCTCCGGAGCTTGTGCAGATCAAGGAATGGAAGAACGGCGATCCTGTGAAACTGGCGGACCTTCGGGGGAAGGTCGTGCTGTTGGATTTTTGGAACGGCTCCTGCCTTGCCGAAATGCCTGCATTGATGGCCCTGGATGACCGTTACAAAGACAAGGGGCTGGTCATCATTGCCATCCACGACAACTCGGCCCAATCCATCGCGGAGATCGATCGGCAGGATCAAAAAGTACGAGCCACACTATGGAAGGGGCGTGATCTGCCGTTTCTCGTGGCGCTGGACGGCGGCCCAAACGCGAAGATCTCGGGCAAGAATGCAATTGCGGATGCGGCCACGTTTGCGGCTTATGGGGTTGCTAAATTTCCTACGCACATCCTGATCGACCGGCGCGGCAATGTGATTGCTGCTCCCGATGGTGAGCGGACGATCGAGCAACCGGTGACCAAAGCACTCGATGAATGACGCCCAAGGGGCGTTGAGAATTGCCGTCGCCGAAATCCGGGGAGGTCGCGGCTTGAGGGCCTTTGCCCACGGAGTCCTTGCCGGAGGGAGCCTCAGAGCCGAAGGCTGGCCCCTCGCCCAAGGCGAAGCATCCATCCCGATGGTTGCGGCTATCCGATCTGTCCCGTTATTGTTCGCTTTGATGAATTGAAACGCGGTCGACGCCGTGGCGGCCGCTGAACGTTGACTCGTCAGGCGTCGCCGTGCAGCGATTTGCAACCAATCAACAGGCACATACAAGGAAAGGACTCAACCATGACAACAGCAATCGTCTTCCATGAAGTTCAGGATGGCGCGGTCTGGGCCAAAGCCTGGAAGCAAGGGCCGGGAAGCCGGCACGAGATGTTCGGCAAGCTGGGGATCAGGTGCCGCAGCTTCCGGGACCCCAGGAATCCCAATGCGACCGGGCTGATCGTGGAGATTCCCGACATGGCGAAATTTCAGGCGCTTCTCGACTCTGATGCGGGCAAGCAGGCGATGAAAGAGGACGGCCTGAAGGTCGAAACGATGCGCATGCTGGTCGAGTTCACGCCATAGGCACAGGACGGCGAAACAGTGGCGGCCTGAACGCTCACCGCCAGAGCGTGCGATGGACTTTCCACGTCCCGGGGGACCTCGTGGCTCGGCGAAGCTCGTCAACATGGGGGCAGGCCACGCAAGCCATGTTCGGACTACCAGGTCGTCAGGAGGGGCAAAAACCGGGGCGGCGGCCGGGTGGGGAGGCAACGGTGTGACTACGGGGAGAGTACGGTGTGACCCCGGAACGGAATCGAGTGCGACATGGGAGCGATATATCCTTTATTGTTGCTCGCGCCGAGCGGCGTTTGGCTGGCAATTCCCCCGCGCATCGGCTAAAAGCCCGGAGCTGCTTGATCTGCCTCCCGCTTCAGGCGGTCCCGGATTGATCCTGGCAGCACCTCATATGCAGATCGCCCCTTTGCGCTCGAAGGCCGCGGATGGCTAAGTATCGGATTCTTTTTGCTTTGGCTGCACTATTGGCCGTCGGCTGCCAACCCGATACGCTGGTGGTGGCCCATCTGCCGCCACCAAGCTTCACGGGGCCGACCATTGTTGAGCGGCCCGCGCCGCCGCGGGTCTTGCCCGCACCGCTGCCTCCCGGGAAGGTGACGCCGGTTCCGCACGAGCGTCCCGGGGGTCCCTATCCCAGCGCCTGGTATCCGCAGGTCTCGCCGCGGGCGTGGAGATTCATCGTGATCCACCATTCGGCCTCGCCGGCGGGCTCGATGGCGGTGTTTGACCGCGAGCACAGGGCCAAGGGGTGGGACGAGGTCGGCTACGACTTTGTGATCGGCAACGGCACCGATACGGGCGACGGGCAGGTGCAGGTGACGCCGCGCTGGACCACGCAGAAACAGGGGGCTCATTGCTATACCCCCGATGAACTGTTCAACAAGCGTGGCGTGGGCATCTGCCTGGTGGGGAATTTCGACCGCACCCGCCCGACGCGGGCGCAGATGCAATCGCTGGTGAAGCTGGTGGCGTTTCTGATGCAGCGCTATGACATTCCACTGGAGCACGTCCTCGGCCATCGCGATTGCAAGCCGACCGACTGCCCCGGGCGGAACTTCCGCGTGGGCGAAGTCCGCCGGCTGGCCAACGAGCGACTGAGGGCCGAGGGTGTGGCGGTTCAGCACGACCGATCGTATGTTCCGCCGATGGGGTGGCATCCTTAGAGCCGGGGCGGCAGGGAAACGCCGGGACGCCTTAAGATCGCCTGCAGCGAGGCCGCGAAAGCTTCTGAGCCGAAGGCCGCCCCGATGGTTGCGGGAATTGGAGAGGACTCATTGCTCTGCTTCGAGAAACAAGATTGCCTGGTTGTCGGGCCATGTTGCCATTCCGGTTGCGGGTATCGGATTACCCTTGCCGATGCGTATTGCCACCGGCGCTGGTTTGGGAACGCCCCGGTGGCAACGGCACGTTAGACGATTACTTCACTCGCCCCCGGCCCCGTTTCCCGGGAATCGCCAAGCGCTTGGCACAATTGGGCCACTTCGGCCCTGAGCGCCTGGCTGAACAGGGTGATATCGGAACTGTGAATGATCAGATTGCCGCCGGCCTTGGCGAAGGCGATTTCAAGATCCGTTCCCGACCAGAAGTGCACGCCCGCGCCGATGCCGCGGGCGCGGGCCCGCGTGAGGATTGAATTGACGGCATTGAGGAATTTCGGATGCCGGTAATCCTCCGGAACGCCGAGATTGCAGGATAGATCGTGCGGGCCGATGAGCACGGCATCGAGGCCGGGCACCGACAGGATTTCGTCGAGGTTCTGGATCGCCGGGCCGCTTTCGACATTGACGATCAGCACGTTATCCGCGCAGCGGGCGTTCACGTAGGTGCGCAGCTCCGGCTCAAGCGTATTAGGCTCGTCCAGCGCGGCCTCGAGGCGTGCCCCCTTCAAAGGACGAAACTTGGTCGCGCCCACGAGCGCCCGGACCTGGGCGGCGGTTTCGACATACGGTGCGATCAACCCGACCGCCCCATCGTCCAGGGCCACGCATGCCAGGTAGGGGTCGGGGCTGGGGATCCGCACCAAGGGCGGCAGGCCCAGCGCGGCGTACGCCCGGCACATCCACGAGAGCATCACGCGGTCGCGGGCGACATGCTCAGTGTCGAGGAAGACGAAGTCCAGCCCGGCATGCGCGATGGCTTTAGGCCACATGGGCATCGACGCGAGAATCGAACTGCCGTACACATTACGCCCGGCGTGCAGGGCCTGGCGAAGCTCTCGTCCGGTCATATCTGCTGCATACCTTTCACGAAAAGCCGCCGGCGGCACAGCCTTGCGGCACTTGATTGCGGCAAGGGTACCACATCTGTAGACCGGCTTCCCGAGGAGCGCGCATTTTGGAATTTGCTGGACAAGCGAATGGGCTGGTGGCCATCATATCTAAGGATTATTCGGTCGTGTGAATGGTCGGGATGGCCATTGCTCGCGGAGGTCCCAATGAACCGGAAAATCATCGCCTGGGTGTCGCTTGTCGTGGTCGCATTGATCCTTCTGCTGTGGGCAGTTATTCGTCTCTCGCCCGTCGGCCACTCGCCTGGTGTTGTCTCTGACGTTCTCGGAATGCTCATGACCGTACTTGCCTTGCCCATGCGGTGGTACGTCGTTCTCGTCCTTGGCGAGAACGGCTCCTGGTCCTTGCCCGTTCTGGTCTTGCTTCTGGCGTTGAGCGGCCTGATGTGGGGGATCATCACAGAGAGGGTCGTTTGGATCATCCGAAGGCTCAGGACCGTTTGAGGGACCGTGGTGGCAGACCAGAATTGCCGCCGCGGTAGACCGCGCGGACTCGCGGCTGAACGGAGTTCGCTATTGTCCACTGGCCCCGCTGTTGCCGGAAGCTTGCTGGGCCTCTCTCCTTGCCGCCTAATAACCCTCGTATTGGCGAATCTACGGATGAAGCGTGAGCCGTATGCCATCATCGGTTTTGTTGTCCGATTCATCTTTGGCGCGGTGTTTGGATTGATTGTCGGCCTGCTCTGGTTTTCTGGCCGGCCCTCGATCGTCGTGGGTGGGATCCTTTTCGGAATTGCAGCGGGCTTGTAGGGTGATGGGTTCTGGGAAAGCCTCGACTGGTGGACTTGATCACGAACAGGCAGGCATTGGTGTGCGCCGGGAAGAGAGGGGCACTTCTCACCCGATCATGCAAGAGGCCCATGCGGGAGGGATTCAGCATTCCTCATGGCGGGTTTTGCCCGTCTGCGGCTCGATGCGCCTGTAGTAGAAGAGCGAGTCGGCGGTGCGCTGGGCGACGAAGTGGACGCTGAAGGGGTACTTGAGGCGGCATTTTTCGAAGAAGCCGACGATGCGCTCGCCGTGCTTGAGCTGGCGATCGATGTTTTCGCTGATCTGATCGGTCAGTTCGGCGGGGACCAGCCGCTGGCGGTCATAGTCCCATTGCGGGTCGATGCGGACAAGCAGATGGGCCTCCTCCCAGTCGATGGGGTAGCCCAGGATGTAGCCTTCGCCGGTGCGCGGGGTATAGAACCAGTAGCAGAGGAAGCGGTCTTTCCAGACGGTGCTTATGGCGTTGTCGGTGCCGGTAATGAGGCGAGCATGTGAGGTTCGGATGGCCTGACCGCTGAGGGATTTGCAGACCCAGACTTGTTTTTCGCGGCAGTCGTAGAGGCCGACATGGGGGTATTTGCCGTTGAACTTGTGGGTGCAGAATCTTGTGCTGACGCGAGGCCCGTCGCCCGCTGCCGGTGGCGAATCGTGCCGCTCGTTGCGTCCGAAGCCGAACATGGGGCCAGAGAATAAGCGGCGACGAGGACTAGGTCCAAAGCGGTCCAGCTACAGGGGCCGCCCGCTTCGGCAGGCGGCACGTGATGGGAGGCGAGCCAGGGCTGATTATCGCCAGTGGCGATTTCTCACGAAAGGACCTACAATATTGAGACCTCAGCATCGACGGGGCTGAGATTTAGCAAGCCTTCCCGTCGGAGGCCTCATGGAAACCTTAAAAGCGTCCCCCCGGGGTGATGATCTGGCGGAGTTTCTGTCTCGTGCCGCGGCCAAGGAGCGGGCGAAGATCGAGAAGCACCTGGCGACTTGCGATGCCGCGGATGAACCCGACCGAGCCAAGTTGTGGCGGCGGGTGGCGCTCATGCTGGACGGGCTCTCAGGCGCGGGCGTGGAATCGGCCAGCGGCCAGGCGTGGCGGTTCTTCATTCCGGACGGCAAGTACCGCATGCAGGTCTTCGCGCTGGAGGACCGGGGAGATGGGGTGCTTCGCGTCTGTCTGCCGGACGTGATCGACGAAGCGGTGAAGCGCAAGCTGCTGAAGAGCACGACCACGCCGGGTGAGTATGCCATGAAAGGCATTCGCGGCGCGGTGCGCATCGAGCCGATTGAGTCGGGCGGGGTTTCAGATCCACCGGCACACGTGAAGTCGATGCTCGGCTGGAACCGCCGGGCAATTCAGATCAGCTTGTCGGTCAACTCGGAAGCTACCCAAGTGGCGGCAGCCAAGTCGCTTTGCGAACTGGCGGCACGGAAGTGGTCGCAGGAATAACTCCCACGGTCTGGCGCAGGCAGTTTTGTCTTGCCTGCGCTACGTTGTGCGGTCCGGCTGTTCCTTCTGCTGTTTTGTGGCAACTCCGCCGACGCGCTCATACCAACCGATAATCGTGTTGATGACGGATTGAACATCGGCGCCCGCGGTGCCGCCCTTGAGCAGCCAGGCGAGGGCACCGGGCGTCAGGGCTTCATCGCGCTTGGCCAGATCAAATCCCGCGGAATGAAACAGCACCGCCGTCCGCGCAGTGGCAGGATCGCTACGGAGCGTCTGCAAGATCTCCGTTCCACTCATGTCGGGCATCATTTCGTCGAGCACGACCAGGAGCGGCTGTTCGGCGGGATGGCGCGGATCCTTGCCAGTGCTTCCGGACCGCCCCCGATCCACTCGCAGGGATATCCACGCACAGAGATGAGCCGGCACATAGCCTCCCCGCCGTCGCGAAAATCGTCCACAATCAGGATCACCAGTCGTCTCGATCTGCCATTCCTCCCAAATCGTATCGCCAGATACCCGCGGCAGAGCAACGGTGAATTTCTCTCAGGAGGGCCGTCCGTTGTCAGTAGCGGCAGAGGGCGGCTTCAGTTCACCTGCACCGTCACCGGCATCATCAGGAGAACTGGGTGAGTCTGGAGAAGCTGGAGCATCTGGATCTGCTGGCCGAGCGCCTGACTGATTTGCGGGCTCAGGGCACCCAGTAACGAATTGGAGCTGATCGTCACCTTTGGCTGGAACGGATTGCCGGACGACGCGCTGTCGAAGCCGAAGTAGTCCGCCAGCGTTTTCGCTGCCGGCAGGATACGAACGTCGTAGTCCCCTTCCTTGAGGTGCGCCCGCCGGGCCGCGCAGGCGATGGCATCGGTGGTGCCACCCAGTTCATCGACCATGCCAAGCTGCTTGGCCTGGCGAGCAACAAAGACTCGGCCGCGTGCGACCTTGTCGATGTCTTTGATCTTATCCTTGCGCGTGGTCATGACGCGCTCGGTGAACTGGTCGTAAGTCTTGCGCATCCACTGGGTGAGCATGCGGCGCTGGCGTTCGGTGAAAGGAGTCTGGGAACTGAAGAGGTCCGCGTTGCGTCCGCGGGAGAAGCTCTCGGTGTTGAGGCCGAGCTTCTGCATCAGGTCCTTGTAAACGAACTTGCCGCCGACCACGCCGATGGAACCGACGATGGCGGAGGGATCGGCGTAGATAGTGTCGCCGGCGCTGGCGAGGTAGTAGCCACCGCTGGCGGCCATGCCGCCGACGGAGACGATGAGGGGTTTCTTCTTGGCGAGGTTGCGTGCCGCCTGCCACATGACTTCACTGGCCAGGGCGCTTCCGCCTGGGGAGTTGATGCGGAGGACGACGGCCTTCACATCTGAATCGCGCATGGCGGTGCGGAGGGCATCGCGGATGTCGTCGCCGCCGACGGCGGAGCCGAACATGCCGTCGCCGCCCTTGCCGTCCACGATGGTTCCGACGGCGTAGATGAGGGCGACGGCGGGCTTATCGGAGACGGCCGGCCGGCGGGCCATGGCGGCGAAGAGCGCAAAGGGATTGCTGAAGTCCGGGGCTTCGCGGTGCTCTTCGCCGTAATCCGCGATGACCGTCATGTCCTTTTCGTTGGTTTCGTTCTTGATGAGCTTCCGCAGGCCGTCCTCGTCGACGAGGTGATCGACGAGCCCACGGCGCTTGGCGATAGGGCCGCGGATGATGCAGTCATCGATGTCGCGGCGAACGTCTTCGCGGGTGAGGTTGCGGTTGAGGGAGATGCCATCGACGATCTCATCGTAGAGGGACTGCGTGAGCTTATTCAGCTCTCCGCGCAGCTCATCACTGGGGCCGGTGCGGGTGAACTCTTCATCAGCGCCTTTGTATTCGCCGATCTGGATGGCGTCGGCCTGCACGCCGATCTTGTCAAGCAGGCCCTTGGCGAACATGGTCTGAAGGCCGACGCCGGGGAGCATGATGTCGCCGCCTTCGAGCATGCAGATGTGCTGGGCGCCGGTGGCGAGGGTGTAGCTGTCGGTGTCGTAGCTGTCGGCGTAGACGAAGGTCTGCTTGCCGGCGCTGTTGAGATCCAGCAGGGCATTACGGATTTCCTGGGCCTGGGCGAAGCTGGGGGAGTCGCTGCCGAGGGTGATCAGGACCGCGCGCACGCTCTTGTCATCCTGGGCCTGGTGCAGGCGATCGAGGAGGGTCTTGAGCGTGAGGGCGTCGTGGTCGCCGAGGAAGGAGAAGTCGGCGGGCTTTTCGCGGAGGTGCTCGGAGAGATCGAAGTAGGCGATCTTGGGCATGGCATCGCGCTTGGCCTTCTGGGCTTTCATCTCTTCGATCAGCTCGGCGGGCGTGGGGTAGTGGCGGGTAACAGGTTGCGTCGCAGCGTGCGTCGCCTTGTGCGCTTTCATCCTGGCGATCAATTCTGCCGGCGTGGGAAAATGCCGGGCAACTGGTTGCGTTGCGGCGCTCGGCTGCGTTGCGGCGGTGACCGCGGCGGGTTGGGTCGCGGGAGTCGCCTTGGCGACACCGGGCTCAGTCGTGGCACTGGCTTTCGCGAGAGACGGTTTGGTCGTGGCAGTGGCGTCGGAGGCGACTGGTCTGGTTGTCGGTTTTGCAAAGGTCGTGATACAGCAGAACACCAGCACCAGACAGAACGCAGACTTCATAGCGACTCTCCTTGAACAGCGGCCCAACCGGCGCAAAACCTGCCCCCAACGTGCGGGACGACAACCATCCTAACCCCAGCCCCGATCAATTTATCAGCAATCTTTCCGCTCGCCCGTGAGTTTTAGCGCGCCCTGCAGAGCTGCGCCAAGCCTCGGCGATGCCAAAGGGCATGCAAAGGCTGCACAAATGCCGTCAACCCCGCAGATTTCCTAAAATATGGGCTGCTGCGCGGGCGATGGCCCCTGAGGCTGCTGGTTGGTGTTGCTGGGCTGTTCGGGCCGGTATTGCAGGCGCGAGACGACCGAATCGTAGTCAAACCAGTCCTGGCCAAATGGACGTAGCTGCCGCTGCATGGCGTAGTGATCCGCCTCGGCCATCGCAATCTGTTCATCCTGCGGCTTGAAGATCGGCGTGACGGAAATCAGTTCCGCCGTATCCGCCAATCCCGCCTGCGGCATCTCGACCACGCGCAGCGGCAGCGCTCCGGGCTGAGGACGAGGCGTGCTGAGCAACTCGAAGCAGCCGTCGATAAAGGGCTGTTTCGCAGCCGGCGGAAGGTGATAGCCGGGAATATCCGCATTCGATTTGTTCATGAAGCCGCCGGTCGTGATGATCTTCAGGCCATCCTGCTGCGCCGCGGAGCGAAGACCGTCCACCTTCGCTTCGTTAAGCACTTTTTCCGCTGACGCATGAGCCATGTCGTACGCCTGCTTCTTGATCCAATCCTGGCGCACCTGATCCTGCACCTCAGCGAGGGAAGCGGGCACATGTGCCGCTTGCGCATCGGTGACGCGCAAAACGAACAAGTCGTCGAGGTCGTCTTTCAACGCGGAAGATGGCTGCCAGAGGGCGAGCGTTCCGTTGCCATTCTGGTTGTTGGGGTTGAACTCGGTAACGGAGCGTTCCAGATAGCTGGCAAGATCCTCCTGCTCGACCTTCGCCTGTCCGATGCCCGGCAGCTTCATCGCCTCGGCCGGGGAGACGAAATGATCGTTCACCGATGTCACCACCGGCAGGACGCCGTCGGTGCTCTGAATCTGCGCCGCCAGCGCCTTGAGATAATCGAAGGTATTGTACGGTACCCTGACGGAGGACAATGGCATGGTTGTCGGCTGTGTCGCTCCCTGCGGCACGGCGCCGCTATAGCTCATGTAATCGCCCCCCAGCGCCGCCGAAATCTTCTCGAAGACCTGCATCTCGAGTTTGGTCGTTTCCTGTTCGATCAAATGCTGTTTGACTTGGTCGGCGACCTGGGGGAAGGGTCTGGTGGTCGGCCCTTTCGCTGGCGTGTCGAGGCTCATGGAGTTTCCGCCGGTGGGCTGGGTCGCGGCGGGCTGGGTCGTCGCAAATTGATCCTGGTGCAGCAGGTAATACTTATAGGAATCGACTTCCCAGCGATGCTCGGTCTTGGCCGTCTGAACCGCGCGGCGGACCTCCGAACGCCGAACCTCGATGTACTGCAGCTTCACCCGGTCTGGATACTTGTAGCCAAATCCGAACGGGTTGCCCGAGCCGGAATTGCCCGGAAGAGTCTCGCGATACTTCTCGTACTGCTCTTTTAACTGCTCCGGTGTCGGCGCGGGAACCTTGTCCTTGAACTTCGCGGCGTCGAACTCGACGAGATTGACGCTGATCTGTTGAAGCAGCGTCGCCAAATCGTGTTGGCGCATGGGCGTGGAAACCTTGATGACGCTCGACGCCCGCAGAAAAGCCTGCCGAACCCTCAGCGCGTCGGCGATTGCCAGCCGGTAGTCATCGGCATGATCGGAGTTGGCAACTGACGGGGGAAGATCATTGCGAAGGACCGTTTCAACGTCGTCGGGATTGACCACGACGCCCATCAGCTGCGCCTCTTTGATCAGCAGGCGCAAAGAGATCCTCATGCTGGGAGATCTGCGAGACGGCATTCGCCGCAACGGGATCCTGCAGGCCCATGCGAAGCTGCAATGGATCGGCGAACAAAAGATAAGCCAGCGAGTGTCCCATGTAATCGACCCGCTGGCGGCTGAGGATGTCCCAAGCCTGCCTGCCGTTATAGGTTTCATAGGCGTAGAGCTTCTCCTTCCCCAGATGGCCGACCACCTGGTTGCGCCCGTTCATCGCCTGCTTCAGGCCTGCTGGTACAAGGAAGACAACCATCAGCAGTACCGACGCAACCGCCATAATCACCTTGCCGTACCGTTGCAGAAACTTCATGTCTAGCTTGTTCCTATCTATCGATCATCCGTCGCGCAAACCCTGGGCGTCCGCACGCCCGCGATTGGCAAGGAATCATATCCCGCCTTCGATCAAACATCACTCCCCGCGTCGCATGCCGGCCAATTTTTCCCGTGCGCTCGCGCCTGCCGGTCCATTGGCAAATTCCGACGCGACCTGCTGATACAAGCAGCTTGGCGGCAATCCCATCTCCCAAGCGCTCCTCGATTGCGGCGGTTTTCAACAGCGAGGCGGCCACGAAAAGCGCGCCGGGCACATCCTTGAAATGGGCCGGCACCCGCATGTAGGCGAGGGCGACGTCCTTCCATGTGTCGAGATTCGTCGAACCGTCTGCGAGGCCTGCGGAAGCCTCGGCCAGGTCGTACATGGCTTCCGCCTGGTCCCGCACATCCGTGAAGATCGTTCGACTCTCCTCAATCAGCTGCCGGGCCCGCGCCCACTGCTCGTGTTGAAGCAATTGGGAGATGCTGTCGAGTCTTCTCCGCACAAGCGCCTTCGCCGCGGCGACGTCACCGCTGCGCGCAGGCGGTCGAAGATCTGATCCACCGCCGACTTATCGTGCCGAGCCTGAGCGATGTCGAGGAGCAGGTTGAGCAGGCACTGCCGTTGTTCGTGGGAAAGCCCGGGCTCCTCCAAGGCCGCGGAGACATTTTGCGACGCCTGCGCCAGAACCACCGGATTGTTCTCGGGAAGCAGCAGGACGAAGTCGGCCGCACGTTTGGGAGCCAGATGCACGAGCGTGAGATACCCCTGAACCTGGCTGGGCACGTCGCCGCTGTTGGTGCCGGCATCGAGCAGGCGCTGGGCGATCCAGATCTTGAGCCAGGGCTTCTGCGTGGCATCCAGAGCAAGCTGGTATCCCTGCGCTGCCTCGGCCCACTTCTTCTGGGCAAACGCCTCTTCCGCTGGCGCCAGCGCCGGCTCGTCATCCAGCGCCAGACGGCTCACCTGGGCCAGATCCCAGATGCTGTGCCTTCCCGATGCATCTTCGTAGCTGAGCTGTCCGTCTTCGACGCCATCCACGCGGAGGTTCGGAAATGCGACGTCCGTGCCGTGCGAGCGCACCCAGATGGTGTCAGCCCGCGCCGAACCGCAGCCAAGTAATGCAAGCACAATGAGGATTCGCGGCCCGACTCGGCGCACGGTAAGCGAAAGCGAGGCAATGAATCTGAAAATGCAGGAGAGGGGACTCGAACCCCTACACCTTTCGGTACTGGCTCCTAAGACCAGCGCGTCTGCCAATTCCGCCACTCCTGCGTGACAACGGATTACACGTCGGTCGCTAGCGGTTGTCAAAGTGTGGCATCAGGCCGCGAATCCTCGCGCCAGTTCCACGAACATGCGCATTCCCACCGCCAGCGCGGCGTCTGTGAAATCGTAGCGATCCGAATGGAGAGACGGATAACCGGTCGTGCAGCCAATCGGCTCGACGCCGACGAGGAAAAAGCAGCCTGGAACTTTCTGCAGGTAATAGGCGAAGTCCTCGCCGCCCATGCTGGGCTTGGCGACCGGCAGGAATCGCTCCGCGCCGAACGTCTGCTTCGCGATCTTGGCAACGTAGTCGGCCATGGCGGGATCGTTGACCGTGGCGGGATAACCCTCGGTCCAGGTGAATTCGATCTGGCAGTTATTGGCCAGCGCGATTCCCCGCATGCGGCGTTCGAGCGATGTCCTCGCGAGCTTGCGCTGCGCGTCAGTGAGCGTGCGCACCGTTCCTTCGACGCTTGCGGCATCCGGGATCACGTTTACCGCAGTCCCACCGGCGATCTTCCCAACGGTGACAACGCAGGCTTCCAATGGATCTGTCTCGCGCGAAATGACCTTCTGGAGCGATCCGACGGCTTCGGCCGCCGCCACGATCGGATCGGCACCCAGATGTGGATAGCCGCCGTGGCATCCCCTGCCGATGAAGCGTGCGAGGAAGTTATCCGTTGCCGCCAGCAGCGCACCCGGCTTGGTTGCGGCGGTCCCGACCTTCAGCCCGGGCCAGCCATGCAGACCAAACACTGCCGACACGCGCGGGCCGATCCGGCCATCCAATACACCAGCGTTGACAAGCTTCTCTGCCCCCCCGCCGCCCTCTTCGGCCGGTTGAAAGAGGAACTTCACGCAGACGGGAAGCTGGTCCTTGATGGAATTGAGAATCGCGGCCGCACCGATCAACGTTGCGGTATGCCCGTCATGCCCGCAGGCGTGCATGCAGTTGGGATGAGTGGAGCAGTACGCCAGCCCGGTCTGTTCGAGAATGGGCAGCGCGTCGATGTCCGCCCGCAGGGCGACGCAAGGCTTCTTGGTATCGCCGATGGTTGCGATGGTGGCGGTCGGCGCCTCGGGAACGCCGTCAACATGGGGAATCTTCAGCTTGTCCAGTTCCGCGCGAATTACGTCGGCGGTCTTGAATTCTTCGAATCCCAGCTCGGGAATGCGATGCAACCGGTGCCGGAGATCGGCTATCTCGGAAACCCGCCCCGCGACAAGGTCTTGCGGACTCATAAACTTAAGCTATCTGCCCCCACCACCCGCGGCAAGCTCCGGAAGGATCACCTGGACCAGCCGATCGACAACCTGGCACCAGGTGAAGTTCTGGTTGATGAACCTGGGACCGGCTTCGCGAACTCGGCGGCGCATCTCCGGATTCTCAATCACAGCCAGCATATGCGCAATCAAGGCATCCAAGTCGGGAACCAGGCGTCTGGACGGAACGCCTTCGTAAACTTCATCGACAATCTTTGCCGGAATGCGCAGGGCAAAGTCATCACGAAGAAAATCGTCAGTGCTTCCACCTGAGGTGGCGATCACCGGCATTCCTGATGCGGCGGCCTCCAGCGCGGGCAAGTTGAACCCCTCAGCCTCATAGGGGGTCACGTAAGCGTCGGCAATCTGGTACATCTCGGCCATGCGAATGTCGGCCAGCGTTTCGCCCTTGTAGTAAAGCCGCGGTGCCAGGATGTTCGTCTCCGCCTCGGTCAATTCGTTGATTTGCGACATCAACCAGTCCTGGCACAGATAGAGCTGGTCGATCCCCTTCAAGACGAGCTGAATATCGGGATGCCTGGCGGCCACCGCGGCGGTGGCCCTGAGCAGAGCGAGAACGCCCTTATTGGTGGTCATCGCGCCAACGTGGAGAAAGCAGAAGCTTCTCTGACCCTTGCTGGTTCGCAGCGCCTCGCGCTGGTCTTCGGGAAGAGGTTTGTAAACCGTCGCGTCCACGCCATGCGGTACGATATGGATGCGGTCAGCCGGCGCCCCGGAGTACTCGAAGCCATCGCGCGACCATCTCGAAGGCGTGAGAATCTGTGCTGTGGGATTGTCCGCCAACGCGGCGCGCAGCGAACGATTCCCCGTAACAGAAGAGTCGGCAACGCTATACCTTTCGGCCGTTCCGAAGACGAACAAACGCGGCGAGTCGCTGCGACCGTAGTTGTAGGGAAAGCTCAGGCGCACAACCGCGTCGGGAATGGTGATTCCGCCTGGAGAGGGAATTGATCCAACCGCGGATTCGGCAGAGGAGTCGAACAGCCCGACCGCCCTTCGCCAGCGTGTATTGGGATACGGTACATCGAGATGATAAAGCTCAATATCCTCGCGTCGCAGCAGTTCGAGGCACTGATAATGGTTGATCAGGGCATAGGAATGCGGCACGCCGCGCAAGCTCTCGATCACGAGCTTCGGACGGCAAGATGGAGCACCAGACACCGTGTCAGACCGCACCATGAGAGCATCCGCACCGGTTAAAGCCATCGAAGGCTCTGTGCCACACAGTAAGGCGGCGAGCAGAGATCAGCCGCATTTTCCGGCCTGAGGCCAACATACGACGTGTCCCGCTCAATATATCCCGCTCGATACGCAGCGGCAAACCAGGGCAACCCGCCACTCTTAACTTACTACTTTTACGGTTTGACCGGCCAACCGGCCGATCGTATAAACATGCTCGACATGCATCTCACAGCAGTCAGGATGGCCGACGCCAATATCAAGGCGCGGTGAACGGCTGCCGCGACCAGCGGCCCCACCCGCGCCCGCCCCGCCTGTTTGTATTGCTCCCCTGCTCGCTTAATCTCAGGAAAACACACCGTCGCCGTCTCAACCGGCAGCGGATCACCGATAACGGACCCATCATGCAATCGACCGAAACACGCTATCGTTCCCACACCTGCGGCCAGCTTCGCAAGGGCGACGTCGGCCAGGAACGTCAAGCTCGCCGGCTGGGTGCACTCCTACCGCGACCACGGCGGCCTGGTCTTCATCGACCTGCGCGACCGCGAGGGCCTCACCCAGCTCGTCTTCGACGCGGATGTCTGCGGCGCCGAGACGCTGGCCGAGGCACGCAAGCTGCGCAGCGAATGGGTCATCTCCATCTCCGGCAAAGTCCACGCCCGCGGCCAGGGACTGGAGAATCCCAAGCTGCCGACCGGCGAGATCGAGATCATGGTCAAGACGCTCGAGGTCCTCTCGATCTCTCCGACGCCCCCCTTCGTCCCCGATGAGCGCGAGCTGCCCAACGAGGACAAGCGCCTGCAATACCGCTACATCGACCTGCGCCGCGACCCGATGCAGCAGAACCTGCGCACGCGCTATCGCGTCACCAAGATCATGCGCGATTACCTCGGGGACCTGGGCTTCTGGGAAATCGAAACCCCCTTCCTCACCAAGAGCACGCCCGAGGGAGCGCGCGACTTCATCGTCCCCTCGCGCCTCGTGCCCGGCAGCTTCTACGCGCTCCCGCAGTCACCGCAGCTTTTCAAGCAGCTCCTGATGGTCTCCGGCACCGACAAGTACATGCAGATCGTCCGCTGCTTCCGCGACGAAGACCCGCGGGCCGACCGCCAGGCCGAGTTCACGCAACTTGATGTGGAGATGAGCTTCATCGACCGCGAGAACATCATCGGCGTGATCGAGGGCCTCCTGCGCAAAATCTGGAAGGAAGTCCTGAACGTCGAGATCCCCAACCCGATCCGCCACATGGCGTATGACGAGGCGATGAACCGCTACGGCTCCGACCGCCCCGACCTGCGCTTCGGGATGGAGCTGCACGATATCACCGACATCGCCAAGACCACGGATTTCAAGGTCTTCTCCCAGGCCCAGATGGTCAAATGCATCATCGTCCCCGGCGGCGCATCCCTCACCCGCGCCCAGACCGATGCCCTTGCCGAATGGGCCAAGGGCTTTGGCGCCAAGGGACTAGCGGTGACGAAGGTCACCGCCAGCGGCTTCGACACCGGCGTCGCCAAATTCATCCAGCCCGTCGCCGCCAAGCTCATCGAGCGCACCGGCGCCAAGCAAGGCGACCTCCTCGCCTTCGCCGCCGACAAACCCAGAATCGTCCACAAAGTCCTCGGCGAGCTGCGCCTGAAAATGGCCCGCGACATGAAGCTCAAACCCAGCGAGGACTTCGCCTGGCTCTGGGTCGTCGATTTCCCCCTGTTCGAGTGGGATGAGGAGGAAAAGCGTTTCGTCTCCACGCACCACCCCTTCACCGCCCCGCGCGATGAGGATCTGCCCAACCTCGACAGCCGCGACCGCGACCTCGTCGAAAGCGTCAAGTCCAAGGCCTACGACATCGTCGTCAACGGCTCGGAGATCGGCGGCGGCTCCATCCGTATCCATCGCATGGACGTGCAGCAGAAGGTCTTCTCGCTGCTCGGCATCGACGCCGAAGCCCAGAAGCTCAAGTTCGGCTTCCTCCTGGACGCCCTGCAATACGGCGCCCCGCCCCACGGCGGCATCGCCCTCGGCCTCGACCGCCTGATCATGATCCTGCGCAACGTCAACAACATCCGCGACGTCATCGCCTTCCCCAAAACCCAGAGCGGCGCGGATTTGATGTGCGGCTCCCCCAGCCCCGTGGACGAGAAGCAGCTCAAGGAAACCCACATCCGCGTCGTCGGCCCGGCCCCCAAGGCCCCGCCCACGCCGGACGTTCATAGCGTCGTCCACAAGCATCCGGAGCAGTAAAGGCATCACCACCCGCGAGAAGAGGAATGACGGTCATGCGATACAGGAGGCATGCATTCATTCTCATTGCGCTAGCGACACTCGCCGGTTGCCAGAGCGTCCACACGACGCAAGAAGGAAGCGTCCCCGTCGCTATGTGGACCTCTCTTGCAATTGCCGATCAGCACGGCCGCCCACTCGAACCAGACACCCGAAAAATTGTTTCAAAAGTCCTTTGCGGCCAAGGTCTTCATCCAACGCTCGATGAAGGCGGCATCTCGGTCCCCCAAAACGAGGAAACGCGTGCCCGAGAGGTACTATTGACCGACAAGCGGCTCAAGGGCCTCGGTGTCATTGTGCTTCTGGCGGTTCCGGCGGGCACCGGCACAAGGACCACGAAGGGCTTTGAAGTCCCGGCTGTCACACCGCCTGAACCGATGCAGTTTCCGACCACGATGCCGAGTCCGTAGAATGCGGCTCCCCGCACCACCCCCCGCCTCGCTGAGGTAAGCCGCACACGGCGCGTTGCCGCACGCGGAGATCGAAACCGCCAGGGACGCACTCTTTCGCCACTTGCCGCCTCACCGATCCCCCATCGCCCCGGAAGTCTCAACCAAAGCGGCTGGCCCCCACCCATACGACATATTGACGCTCACTTGTGCAAGACCAGCGGGCCACACCGTACTCACACCGTGCAAATTCCCCAGATTAAAGCCCGACACTTTGGCATTAAGCGCAGCCTTCGCTAAAACAATCGGCAGCGACGACCATGCCCTCATGATGCCCAGCCGCCCCGCCCCCCGCACGCAGCCACGCCCATGACGCAACCAGGCTATCCGGGCCGCCTGCTGGATCCGGAATGGGTTTCGGCCACGCAAAATCGCCCGTGATTCCTGGCCCCAGGCTCGCGAGAATTGCACGCGCCCCCTCTTTCCTCAATACTCTTTCCACAAATGGGGAACACCGGCGCGGCGACGCAGTGCATCTGGCGACCCGGCATGGCGACTGCGGATTGCCAGACCAATCGTCTGTTGCGATGGCTTAGCCTGGTGCTGCTGATCATTGCGCAACCCGTGCTCGCCCGTCCCGGGGGGCCTGGAACACACCCTGCCACGCGCAATGCGAGACCGCGCTATACCCGGTCTATGTGTCGGGGCACTGGGGCTACATCGACGCTGATGGCTCCGTGCGCATCAGGGGCGGTTTCAAGGCGGCGCTGCCCTTCTCCGGAGGCGTAGCGTGGGTGCGAACTGCCTCGGGATGGGGGACGCTGAACTCGGACGGGGCCTTTGTCATACCGCCTCACCTCGACTTCGATCATGTGGATCGCTTTAGCGAGGGGCTGGCCCTGTTCAACCGAGGCGCCAAGAAGCTGCACGTTGGGCTTCCTCCAGGCGCAGTGACAGCGATGAGCTTCGGCGGACACTGGGGATTTGTCGATGCAGCGGGGAAAGTCGTGATTCCCCCGCGATTCACCTGGGCCGCCAGCTTCCATGACGGCGTTGCCGTCGTCTGCGTGGGTGGGCAACAAACAACTCAACCCAGCCGGGACGGCACCCATTTTGGATTAATTGAACCTACCGGAAAGTTTGCAATCAAACCGCAATTTCCGCTCGCCAACTCCTCGTTCGCAGAGGGGCTCTGGGCGGTACAGATGGCACCGACGAACAGTGGTTCCAGGAAGGCGTCCGATGGCAAATGGGGCTATGTGGACCGTGAGGGCACGATCCGGATTCCACGCGCAATTCGCAGATGCACGCCCGTTTTGCTGCCATTTAGCGGCGGTTGCCGCAGGGCCAAAGCGCCAATGGGGCTATATCGACCAGCAAGGCGGGTGGAAGATTAAGCCGACCTTTGCCTTCGCTGGCGAGTTCTCCGCGGGGCTTGCCCCCGCGGGGATCTTTGTCGGCCGCAGCATCAAGGTCGGCTACATCAACACATCAGGTGCGTTCGTCATTGCGCCCCGGTTCGCCATGGCGCATCGGTTCGTCGGCGGATTGGCCCGCGTCGTCTCTCCAGCGCCCCACCGGTTTGGCGTCATCACTCCAACCGGCCAAATGATACTGCCGTGCCATTTCAATGCGGTGTGGATCTACCCCGACGGCGTCATCGGCGCCCTTCGCAGCGGGCGCATGATGTACTTCAACCGCGAAGGAAAACAGATTTGGACAAACCAAAGCTGACCTTCAGAATTCCGGCCGCCGCAATCCCCAAGGCTCCCGGCTGTCCCTCTTCAAACCGCAGCCTGAATGCCGAACGCCAGCAGACGAAAATCTGGAATTACGCAGAACCCAACAGGAGCTGCAGGAGAACTGTCGGGCAGGCCGGGGTGTGTCAATGGCTCGGTTGAGGCAATCGAGCCAGTCACGCGTCAGCGAACGAGAAACTCCGGGGCATACCGGTGCGCCCAGGCGAGCAGTTCCTCGACGTGCCTCTGGCTGGCACAGCGGTACGGGCGCTGGCAGCGCAAGCCGACGTCGCTGCCACCAGCCACGCGCAGAACCCGGTCGATGGCGGAATTCTCCAGGCCATCCTCGTTGATCCAGCGAATGAGGATTTCCCGCAGGGTGGCGAGATGATCGTGAAGCGCGCGGGCCTGGTTAAGGCGGCCGGCCAGACAATCGGCGTAATAGTCCAGAATGGGGCGAACGGCAAAGCCGGTGATGGAACAGTAGGCGCCCTTTCCACCCAGCGGGATCCGTTCCAGCAGATCGTGTTCGCCGCCGAATACGGCAAGGTCGGTGGCGGCTGCGTAACGCTGGAGCGCCTCCAGCGAGCAGCCTCCGTCCTTGGTGCCGATGAGGGCGGGCACTTGCGCGGCGACATCAGCCATGAATTCCGGCCCGATGGTTCGCTTGGCATGCGCAGTCTGGTAAAGGACCAGGGGCAGGGGTGCCGCTTCGGCGGCGGCGTCTTGGAGAAACCCCACAACTTCATCATCCTTGAGCGCCCGCCAGAACGGCAGCGCGAGCTGGATTGCATCCGCACCAGCCTTGCGGGCAACGGCAATGCGCTGCCGCACCGTGCGCGTAGAGAGCGCGGTGCAGCCGATCTGGATCGGCAGGCCAATGGCGTGGGCATGTTCCGTGGTGATCGCGGTGATGCGGGCGAAGGTGGCATCATCCTGCGCGTAAAACTCGCCGGTGGTGCCGCCGGTGTAGACGCCATGAATGCCGCTGTTTCCGTAGGCCAGAACTTCCCGTTCCAGGCGTTTTTCGTCCAATTCGTCGGCCCCCGTCCAGGGGACGATCAGGGCGCACGAGATACCGCAGAGATTCTGGCGTGTCAGCGGTTCGAGCATGGTTCTATCGGCTTTCTGCATACTGCGCAAACCACGATGGGCTGCATCCCTTCAAGCGTCTAACACTACAGCGCCGAATTCTTCTTAAGTCCTTATCCGCTCATGTTTTTGCTCACCGCTTCTAGCCTCGAATCGCCGGCACCGGGATGTAGAGTTAAAGGACCGCATGCTTCTGACAGAACCCTCTTCCGCACCATCGAGGCGGCCTACAGCGCTGACTCGCCGCAAGCCCTACAGGGCCTCCTGGTCGCTTCGGCAACGCCTTGAGCGCTGTGCCAAGAGCCCGTTTGTGAGGAAGCATCCCAGCAGAGGACATTCCGCTCCCAAGTTGCGCCCCAATCTCCTCCCGGCCCACACCGTACTCTCACCGTTGTAGTACCGTTCCCTCCCCACCCCTCCCCCAACCCGGTTTTTGCCCATTCTGACGACTTGTTGGTCCGAACATGACAATATGTCGCACCGGCCAAGCGGCCAGAGGGGCCCTTTTAGCACTTCAGCGCTGGATCGTTCTTAAGTCATTGTCTACTCATGTGTTGACCGCAATTCTGGACTGAAATCGCCAGCTTAGCGCTGTGGTGTTAGGGCGGGGGTGCCGAAGGAAGCGAGTCAGCCATTTCATTCTTCATCAGAGCGCATCCTGTTCCCGATGCCGGCGAATCTCGCATCCGCCTCCGGTGATGTAAAGTGCGTCGTGTCGTCCAACGCCGCAATGAAAGCTGGTTTTCGGTCCCGGGCGCCGGCGTGGGCGGTGTAACCGGGTCCCACCCCATCCCGCGGGCGGCGTCTGGCGTGTCACCGCCCCGTCTTCCACGTCCGCTTCACGCGCTGGATATTTGCCCACCGGCGCGCCTTTTCACCCCGCCTTGCTCTGCTGGATTGCCGCCCTTTGCGCTGCCGCTTCTGCCCCTTCGGCCCGGCCCGCTCAACCGCAAACGCCCCGCCGCGACTCCGATAGAACGCCGACACCAGCGCATGAGGTAACGCAATCATCCCAGCCACCGCCAACCGAATCCCTCGCCAGATCCACGGCATCGGCCTCTCTATACCCCGAATTGATCAGATGCTCTGCAGTCGCAGTAGACGGCCGACCGCACGACCCCCGCCCAGGTGTGACAAGCCACAACCCCACCCCGCAAAAACAGCGGCCGCCCTGGAAGCAGAGCGGCCGCGCAAGCGTCGGGATGGTTGATCAGTGCTTCTTGTCGAACTGCGGGATCGCCTTGTTCACGTGCCGGACAGCGCTTCGCACGTCCGAAAGCGCGGCGGAGACGTCGCTGTTCTTGTTGGTCTTGGCGATCGTCTCCAGCTCGGCCCGGGCCTTGCGGAGATGATCCAGCGCATCGCGGGCGCGGTCGGCGTTGGTCCACTGGTTCTTGTCCATGCGCTCCTTGCGGTTGTCCGCCGGCTGGTCCGCGGCGCGGACCAGGGTCGGTACGAGAATGGACACGGCGCCGAGACTGAGTGCGGCGCTGGCCACCAGAGCGATGATCGGGCGCTTCATATAAAAGCCTCCAGAGAAAGGGACGCCGCGCCGCCACGGCGGCGGCTTGCGGTGATTGTTCCGGAACGTCCCGTTGGCGGGATAACCTAGTGCGGGGAAGGAGCGGGCACAATGGGAACAAAGTCAGTGGCGATCACTCTGAGCTGGGAAACGATTCAGCGGCAGAGGTTTGTTGCCCATACAGGAGTGGGGAACACAGTTTGAAAACCCGTGCCAAATCAAAACTTACGCTATGGAGTTAATCCGTGGCCGATTGGACGGTTGGCGAATGACGGCCACGCCGTTAGAACGGCGTGCGATGGCGGCTCACTCTGCCGAGGCGTCCCCTGAACTGTCATGCCACCGCTGCGGGTATGACCTGCGCGCCCATCCGCCCGATGGGAAATGCCCGGAATGCGGGACATCGGTGGCCGAGTCGCGCCAAGTGGCGGCCAATCCCCTTCGGCCGGCCTGGCGCAACAGCGACCCGCGCTGGCGGCGGCGCATGCTCGCCGGCGCATGGGTGCTGGTGCTCCTGCCGCTGATGGATATGTTGCAGGCAACTGGATGGGCGTCGCGTATCCCCATTCCAAACGTTTTCGGTTACGGCGCCGTCCGCACGCTGGACGAAACTCTCGTCTGCTGGCCGTTCGGGCTGAATGGCTGGTGGGGTGCGTATGTACCACTGGTCTTCTGCATCGGCGTGGTGCTGCTGTTCTCAAAAGAGCGGGGTCGGCGCCGGGGAAAACTGGATTGGACACGTCGCTGGGGCGTTATATGCAGTTATGTTGTGTCGCTGCTCAGCGCAGCGCAATTCCTCTTTGTCCCAGCACTGGCGTTGCTGGGAATCGCAGCGCTGTTCCTGAGCATGCCCCTGAAGTACCAGCCCCGTGTGACGCACCTGTTCGTTGAACTGAGCACGGGCTATCTTCGTTACGGGCCGTATCCCAAGGCCATCTCAGGATTCGTGCTTGTCGGCTTCTCATCGATCACCATGCTGCTGGCCTGTGTTCCGCTGTTCGATGCCCTCCGCAGCAGCGGCCGACGGCGACCTGCGGTGATCCTCGTCGCTTCGCTGGCTTTGTTCACGCTGATGCCTCTGGTGCAGACGCTGCGGATTCTCCTTGGCTTTCAGGCCACCCGAACATTCCTTGGCGTTTCAATCCCCCCTTCTTTGCACTATGAGCTGTACTTCTGGCCGGAGTTGCTGGTGGGACACCTCGCCAATCTTCGATTCGGGCTGAACCTGTCGGGATGGGAGCTTATCGAATTCCTCGTGGAAGCCGCCAAATGGTGCATCGTCCTCGCCATTGCCATCTGGCTGAGCATCGCCCAGCTTGCGGCATGGCGGCATCGTAGAAACATTCGCGCCACGGTCCGTTCGCGGCGGTCCACCGCCTAAATTTATGCGTTCCCACCCCGGCGGCGCAGCCGGTACAGTGCTCACGGATTCATTGGAACCCCAATCATCTATGCGCCCGACCCCCAGCGACATCAACGCCGCCAAGGCGTATATCTCAAATAACTGGTCGAAAACGGTCGCCCACGCCGATGCCGGAAATCCCGAGCATCTCAAGCTCCCCAGGCCATTCACCGTCCCCACGCCCGGGGGCAAGTTCCACGAGTTCTATTACTGGGACACCTACTACACCACCCTCGGCCTCTACCGCCAGGGCATGGACGCCATCGCCCTCGATGACATCGAGAACATGCTCTTCTGCATCGAGAAGTTCGGCTGCGTGCCCAACATCGTCCCCAACAGGCACCACTACCAGTCGCAGCCGCCGCATTCCACGCTCATGGTCTCCGATGTCTTTGACCGCACCGGCGACAAGGTCTGGCTCGACCGCGCCTACGAGCTGGTCAAGCGCGAGTACGGCTTCTGGATGTCCATGCGCATGGACCCGATCGGTCTGAATCACTATTACGTCCACGCCAACCCCGACCAGATCTGGGACACCTACGACAAGTATCGCAAGCGCCGCTTCCACATCCCCCAGGACCCCGCCGCCCGGCTCAAGGTCCTCATCAGCACCATCGCCGAGGACGAATCCGGCTGGGACTATACCCGCCGATTCGATTTCCGCTGCGATGAGTTCTGCCCCTGCGACCTTAACGCCCTGCTCTACATGCACGAGCTGAACTGCGCCCGGTTCTGCGAGATTATCGGCAACGGTGAGCAGGCGATCTGGAAACACCGCGCCGAAATCCGCCGGAGCCTCATGAACGAGCACTGCTGGAACGAAAAGCAAGGCGTCTTCTGCGACCAGGACCGCCGGAATCGCAAGGTCAGCGATTTCGTCTCCATCGCCGCCTACTACCCCCTCTGGGCCGAGATCGCCACCGAAGAACAGGCCGAGCGCAGCTTCAGATGCCTGAAGACTCTCGAAACCGACTACGGCATTCTCACCTGCCTGCCCGGAAAGGCCGAGCAGCCGGTGCAGTGGGATTACCCCAACGCCTGGCCCCCGCTCCAGTACGGCGCCATGCAGGGCTTCCTCAAGTACGGCCGGCGCGCCGATGCCCAGCGCATCGCCAAGAAATACGTCAACACGGTCGTCCGCAATTTCAAAGACACCGGCAAAATGTGGGAGAAATACAACGGCCAGACCGGCGGGCTGGACACCCTCGACGAATACCCCAAGCCCGAGATGCTGGGGTGGACGGCGGGCGTGTTTCTCTACGCTTGTGAGTTGATCGACGTTCTGATCGCTTGGCGGGTCAACCGCGGACGAGGATAATCATTCGATGCGCCGCGTCCACACACCAGCCCTCAAACCGGGTCAGGTCGATCTCGATCCCATCCAGGCCCACCACGTCCGGGATGTCCTGCGCCTCGAGGCTGGGGATGAGCTGGAGGTTTTCGACGATGCCGGCCATGTCGCCCGCGGCGTCGTTATTCACGTCAATGGCGACGTTGTCACGCTCGAGGTGCGCGATATCCTGCGCCTTCGCAGATGAGTCGTCTAACGATCGCCTCCGCCATCCCCAAGGGGGAACGCGCCGACTGGATGATCGAAAAGCTCTCGGAACTGGGCGTCGCCCGGCTCGTTCCGCTGAAGACCGAACGCTCGGTGGTGCACCCCGAAGGGAAGAACAAGTTCGAGCGCCGGCGGTGCATCGCCACCGAATCGGCCAAGCAATCGCACCGCACCGGCACGATGCAGATCGACCCCCTGACGCCCCTGGCAGATCTGCTTTCGAGTGAATCATTTCCCCTTGCCCTCTATCTCTCTCCCGAGGCACCGGCGACGTTGCTGGAATGCCTCAAGCCGAAGCCATCCGATTGCCTGCTCCTAATCGGCCCGGAGGGCGGCTGGACGCCCGGTGAGATCGACCTCTTCGCCCGGAGCCAAATCCACCCGGCTCGTCTGGCCGGCACCATCCTGCGAATCGAAACCGCCACCATCGCCGCCGCCGCGATCGCAGCATGCACTGCGGCCGCAGCTTCAAATCGCCCCGCAAATCCATAAGATTTGCGGCGCATGAGCTATCCGCCGAATTTCGACTATTACAAGCCCGCGACGCAAAACACGCCCGCCCGGGGGGCGAGCATCCTGATGTACGTGCTGGGCGCGATCATCCTGCTTTCCGGTTTCTGCTGCGCCGGCATGGGCGTGATGATCCCGCAACTCATGAAGCAGCCCGAGTTTGCCAGGACAATAGGATCCATCCCCAACGCCACGCCCGAGATCATGCAGATCGGCCTGCTGATCGTAGGTGTCCTGGCGGCCGTCGCGGGGATTGCTTTCCTCGTGCTGGGATTCTTCGTCGGCAGGGGCAGCCGTGCCGCGATCATCATCTCCATCGTGCTCTCGATTCTCTGCGGCTTTCTGCTGCTGCTGAACCTGTTGCAGGCGTTCGTGCCGCGCGAACCGGCCAACCAGCGGATCCTTGGCGCATGCTTCATCGTTGTTCCTCTCGTGCTGATGGGTTTTCTAATTCGCGCGCTCTTTAGAGCATTGAAATCACCGCCACGCGGCGCCGTCCCGCCGGACTACGCCAACCAGTACTGGCAGTATTACCAGCAGCAGCAGAACCAGCCGAGCGGTCCATACGCGCCACCGGCCCCCCCACCACAGATGTTTCCGCCGCCACCTCCACCGCCGCCGCCATCCCCCCAGCAGGGAGATGATCATGGCCCTCCCCCCGTGCGGTAACCCGCAACGCCCGCTGGTGCTGGCGATCCGCATGATGCGCATCCTCGGCGTCATCTTCTTCGGGCTGGTGCGCTGACGCTCCTCCCTGTAGCGCTCTTTGGCATGAGGGGCAGGAGCAACTGGGCAATGATTCTCCTCTTGGGGATATTCTCGCTGATCTACTTCGGGCCGGCCGTTTGTTATGTGCTGTTCGCTCATTTTCTCGCCCGCCGAAAGCCGTGGGCGATCATCGTTGGAATTGTCCTGGCTTCGCTCAACCTGCTGTTCGTGCTTTTCCCCACGGTCGGATTAATCGCGATTGCCGTCAGTGACCAGACAACGCCATGGCTCCTGATCCCCGCGGCAGTCGTGGCCATCTTCGTTGCCGCTCTGATCCAGTTGATCTACTTCCTGGCCAGGTCGTTTGAGTCGTTGCGATACCCGCCCGAGCCACACGGCTTTGAGCCGATCATGGCGCAGGCGGTTTCAACGCCGACCGAGCCTCCAGCTTTGTCATGACCTCCACGGATCTTCCTCCTGATGATGGCTCCGCCCGACAGCTCTCACGCGTAGTGCGCAACGTCCGCCTGATCGCGCTGCTCTCGACGATCGCGGGACTGATCGTGACCGTCTTCTTTGGCTATTTGAACAGCCTGCCCCAATTCGCTCCCTGGTTCATCGTGGGCGGCGTAATCATCTGGTTCGCCCCGGGCATTGCGCTCTTGGCGGCGGCAAAGGCCATGCAGCATCGGCGGCGCAAAGCCGCGCTGCTGGCGATCGACATCTGCCTCTTCCAGTGCCTTTGCGCGTTGGGCGGATTTGTCGCACAGTTCTTCCTGCAGCCGATAAGCGTTGTGCCCCTGTTTCTGTGTGCGATCTGGTGCATCGCTGAAGCCGAGCTGGTGATTCGGCTCTTTGCGATCCTGCCGTTGATCGCCAGCGACGCGGTACGCCATCGCGGGTTTGAGGTCCAATCTCCCCTGCCGGCCATCCCCTTAACGCAAAAGCAGCCGCCGGATCAGGCCAGGGAAGGTTGAAAGAATTCGCCTCAACCGTTCGTGAGCGTCCGGGAGAAGTAATCCTGCTTCATCGCTTTCTTCGCCAGGGCCAGCGTTTCCTCGGCGACGGCGTTGGCGCGCCGGGTGCCCTCGCGCAACACGTCCAAGACGTCATCGGGGCGCTCCTCATACTGTTTGCGGCGCTCGCGAATCGGGGCGATCAGGTCGTTCAGCACTTTCACCAGTTCCTTCTTCATGGCCACGTCGCCGACCTTGCCCTGGCGATAGAGATCCTCGTGCTCCTGAACCCACTGGTGGTTCGGGTTGAAAGTCTCGTGGAAGATCCACAGCGGGTTGTTCTCGACCGTGCCGGGATCGGTGGCGCGGATGCGGTTGGGATCGGTGTACATGCTCATGACCTTCTGCTGGACCGTCTTCTCGTCGTCGCTGAGGAAGATGGCGTTGTTGAGCGACTTGCTCATCTTCAGAAGGTTGCCATCGGCGCCGGGCGCCCCGATGCCGGGAAGGCGGCGGACGCGGCCAAGCTTGGGCTCGATGATGGGAAAGAGGCCTCCGGCTTTGCCGTAGTCGCGGTCCTCGGTGTGGGGATCGACGCCGCAGTACATCTGGTCGAAGCGCCGCGCGACCTCGCGGGAAAGCTCAAGGTGCGGGAGCTGGTCCTCCCCGACCGGCACCATGGCGGGACGAAAGGCCAGGATGTCGGCGCACTGTCCCACCGCGTAGAGCGGAAAGCCGAAGGGATAGTTGTCGCCGAGCTCCTTGTCGCGGATCTCGTCCTTGAGCGTGGGGTTGCGCATGACGCGGTTGAAGGGAATGAGCATGGAGAAGAAGAAGGTCAGTTCGTCGATCGCCGGCACCTCGGACTGGATGAACATGGTGCTCTTTTTCGGATCGATGCCGGCGGCGAGGTAGTCCGTGGCGATCTCGATCACGCTCTGGCGGATGTCGTCGGGCTTGTCAGCGCGGGTGGTGAAGGCGTGCTTGTTGGCGATGATGAAATAGCAGTCGTATTCATCCTGAAGCGCCAACCGGTTTTCCACCGACCCGACATAGTGCCCCAGGTGCAGCTTTCCGGTCGGCGTGTCGCCGGTGAGGATTCTCTTCTTTTCAGCCATAGGCTGGGCATCATAACCGGCTCATGCCGTTGATCCACCGCGTTGGGACCGGGGTTTGGCAATTGCCTACTAACTTCCCGTTGCATTCACGCGCAGGGCAAGCCATCATTGACGCAGCATGCGACTGAAAGCCCCCCAGCGACGCGAGCAGCTTATGGAGGTCGCCAGCAAGCTATTCGCCAAGCACGGCTACGAAGCGACGACGACGGCGGCGATCGCGGATGCCGCGGGGGTCACCGAACCGATCCTCTATCGCCACTTCTCCTCCAAGCAGGAGATGTTCGTGGCGATCGTCAAGGCGATGAGCGACCAGACGATGCGGCACTGGCAGGAACTGATCGCGGGCGTCAAGGATCCGTCGCAGCAGATTCACCGGATCTCCGAGGAGCTGCCCGACCACATGCAGCAGCTTGCCGATGCCTATCGCGTGCTCCACGGGGCGCTGGCGACCAGCCGGGACAAGAAGGTGCTTGCGGTTGTCAAAGAGCACTACACGGACATCGAAAGATTCTTCGCGAAGATCGTGCGCGATGGGCAGAAGTCAGGCGTCTTTCGCAAGGACGTCCAACCCAAGACGGCGGCGTGGCAGCTCATCATGACGGGGATCGGGTACGGGATGATCGCGCTGCACCTGATGCCGCTGGAGCGGCCACTGATCGCGGAGGCGATCGATTCCATTCTGCGGGGGCTGCGCCGGTAAGTGGTCACGCGGCCACCGCCTGTTCAAAGAGTTTCAAGCCGACATCCAGTTGCGTTTCGGTCATGCACAAGGGCGGGCAAAAGCGGATGGAGGATTCGCCGCAGCCGAGGAGGATCAGGCCGCGCATGAAGGCGGCGTGGAGGATGCGCTGGCGACGCGTGGGATCAAGGGCGCTGGTCTTGGGGTCAAGCACGTCGATGCCGCACATCAGGCCCTTGCCACGGGGCTTGGAAAGGATGGGATTAGCCCTGGCGATTTCATTCAAGCGTGAAAGCAGGATCGGGCCGAGTTTTGCAGCGTTTTGCATGTAGCCGTGCTCGACGAGGTCGAGGGTGGCGAGGGCGGCGGCGCAGCAGACGGGGTTGCCTCCGAAGGTGCTGCCCTGAGCGCCGGGGGGCCAGCTCATGATGTCCTTGAGGGCGACGACGGCGCCGAGCGGCATGCCGCTGGCGAGGCCCTTGGCGACGAGGACGATGTCAGGGACGACATTCCAGTGCTCGCAGGCGAACCATTTTCCGGTGCGGCCGGTGCCGGACTGGATTTCGTCGCAGACGAGAAGGATGCCGTGCTTGTCGCAGAGGGAACGCAAGTATGGGAGGAAGTCCTCGGGCGGGACGATGTAGCCACCTTCACCCTGGATCGGCTCGACGAAGATGGCGGCGACTTCGCTGGGCGTCATCTGGTGGCGAAAGAGGGTGGCTTCGATGGCATTGATGTCGCCGTAGGGTACGTGGGCGGTCATGGGAACCAGCGGGGTGAACTTTTCGCGCTGGCGGGCCTTGGAGCTGGTGAGGGCGAGAGCGCCCATGGTGCGGCCGTGGAATGCGCCATAAAAGGCGATGGCGTATTTGCGGTCGGTGTGGTGGCGCAAGCTTGAAGGCGGCTTCGACGGCTTCGGCACCGCTGTTGGTAAGGAGGACCTTCTTGTCGGGCGGGCCGGGAGTGATGGTTGCGAGCTTTTCCATCAGCTCGATCATGGGCGGGTAGTAGAAATCGCTGCCACAGATGTGGATGAGATTCGTGGATTGGGCCTCGATGGCGGCGACGACCTGGGGATGGCAGTGGCCGGTGGCGCAGACGGCGATGCCGGCGGCGAAGTCGAGGAAGCGATTGCCATCGACGTCTTCGACGATGCTGCCGAGGGCGCGCTCGACGACGAGGGGGTACTCGCGGGTGTACGAGGGGGAACTGAAGCGTTCATCGCGATCGATGAGCTTGCGGGCGCGGGGGCCGGGGAGGGGCGTGTTGATCGCGGGAGCGGGACCGAGGAGGTCTTCCTCGTGAACGCGGAGTTCCCGGCGCGGGGTCCTGGCTTTGAGCATGCCTGAGTTCCTTCTCGGCCAGGGGGCTGTCTGACTGCCGGGCTGGCCGCCGAATCAGGTGAACCGCGCCGCTGAACGCGGGGAAGGAGAATGACGGCTACTTGCTAATTTTAGGCGGCCGTCGCGCAAGAGTGCATGGATGTGTTATCGGCATTAGGGAGGGGGGATGCGAAGGCACTGGTGATCTTCGATGGCCGATCGCAGATGGCGGAGCTGTGAAAGAAAGGGTCGAGTGGTAAAATGGGAGGTTTGTGTGTGGAACGAATCGGCGACAGTGCAGCATCTTGTAGCGTTTCGATTCAGGTATAGTACTGACCTTCAGTTCCACGTCAGGATTTGGCGTGGGCGCGCTGGGCGACGATCTTGCGGAACTCCTTGAGGCGGGCATGAACATCCTGGTTATCCGGGGCAAGGCGGGCGGCTTTTACCTGCGCGGCGAGGGCTTCGTCCTGCCGGTCGAGCGCCATGAGGACGACCGCGAGCGTGTCCCAATAGGCGCCTTCGTCGGGAGCAATCGCCACCGCGCGATGGGCATGGTCGAGGGATTCCTGCAGTTGATAATGGCAACAGCCGCCGAACCATGCGACGGAGTTCTGCAGGCCGGCCGAGTCAGGGGCCCACCGGCAGGGCGCTGGCGGAATTCGAAGCCTTCCTTTGCCAGCGATTCGGCATCGCGCGAATGACCTGCCTTGCGGAGACGCCGGATGATGTCAATGAGCACATCATCGTCAACAGGGTACAGCCGCAGGGCATCGTGGACCTCGGCGACGGCGCGATCGGCGTCGCCACTCTTGATCGCCGCCCGGGCACGGAACCAGTGGATCTGGGCGGGATAATAGAGATACCAGGAGACATCACTGAGCCAGACCGTAAGGTAGCAATTCGCCAACAGACATTTGTCGTACCACTGAGCGGCGAGAGCCGGGTCGCCGGCGGCGAGGGCTGCTTCAGACTCGTGGCGACCCATTTCAAAGACTTCCAGGCTGCCCGGGAGCGACAGCTTGAGGAGGGTATCGCGTTCTCGGGCAGCAAAGTCCTTGAGGTCATGGTCCGCGAGTGCGTCATATAGCGTCACCCGATCCGAGCAGCGGACGATGCGGTGGGCCAGATCGGCGGCCTGGCGGGCTTCGCTGGTGCGGCCGGCCTGCGACAGGGCCCATACGCGCATCGCCAAGTACCAGATATTGGCCGGCTTGCGGTCCCAGAGCTGCCGGTAGAGATCGGCGGCGCGGGACCATTGTTTCTGCTGCACCGCCCAGTCGGCCAGGAGGGGCAGGCATTGCCGGCCACCGGGGCTGGCGACCCAGGATTGCAGGTACTTTTCGGCCTCCGCGTGATTGGCGGACCACATACGCTGGGCAACCCACCGGGGCAGGCCCCAGGAGGACGACGTGCCTGGTCCGTCGACCGCATCGACGGATTCGATCAGATGCTTCGCGCCGTCGGTGGTCTTGGATTCAGCGAGTTTGCGAACGCGATCGAGCTTCTGTGCGTTGGAGAGTGAAGGATCCCTGGCGGCGTAGAAATCCCAGCAACGCCGCCAGTCCACACCTTGGTCACCCAGCACCCTTTCGAGCGTCTGGCGTGACGGCTCGTCGTTGCCGTGTTTCCAGTCGAGCGCTTCAAGCAGAACCTCGCACGCCTTGTCCGGTTGCCCCATTTCGCGCTCGGCCTGTGCGAGGAGAGTTGCCACGTCGAAATCTCGAATCGAGTGATTCTCATCGATTGCCAGGTCCAACTGCTTTAGCGCGTCTTGTTTGCGTCCATAGCGGTAAAATCCATTGGCAGCGGCCAGACGCAGGTAACCGTGGCGCTCGATGCGCTCATCCGGTAGCTGATCCACGAGTTCGTAGGCCTCGACGAAGAAATGCTGGGCAAAGAGCATGTTGAAGCCTTCGTCGAAATGCCCGACGTCGAGCCAGAACTTGAGAGCGGCATCAGGACGATCGAGCAAGATGAGGATCCAGCCGGCAGTGATGTGTTCGCCAGTGCGCTGGCCGCACTCCATGATGCGATTGATGGTCTGGTCGAGGTCTGCCTGGTCGCCGGCAAGACGATAGCAATCGGCCAGCACTCCGAGCGTGCCGAGCTTGGGCGGGTTTTCAAGGTTGGCTTCGAGGCGCGTGGCCATCGAAGCGTAATCACCCCTGCGCCAATCGAGGGCGTTGAGGATCGTGCGGTTATTCGCCTGCTGTGCCAGGTCATGCGCTGCCTGCCAATCACCCTGCGCGTAGGCCAGTCGGGCACGAACGGTGTTGGCCCAGTTGGCATCGGCGCCTTCCATGCCGTGTTCGGCCCAGGCGCGTTCTTCCTTGAGGGATCCCTGTCCGTCGGCGAACCAGAGAAAGGTCTCGATCATCTGCTGGCGCCAATCTTCCGGGCCGCCCCGCACGAGCACGGCGTGGAGAAGCTGATCCGCTTCCTTGTCGCCGCCGGCCAGGAGCAACTCGCTGGTGACGTCGGGAATAAATTCCTGGGCGGCGGTCAGCGCGGGGCCATGGTTGTGCTCAGCCAGCTCCCACAATGCCAGATTGGCAATCGTGGTGTAGTGGCCAGCGGAACTGTTGCGATTGACAATGCTCTGCCGCTCGATCGAACCGGCAGATTTGTACTGCTGGAGGATCTGATCGCCTGCGGGCTGAGTGTCGGCGGCGATGGCGGGTGCGGAAAGGAATACCATCGCGCATGCGGTCAACACAATCGCCAGGAAATGCTTCATTGTTCGCTTCCCTCCGCTTCGCGGGGACTATCGGACTGTGGCGTTCGATCTTACCGGGAGAGGGGAACGAGGGCGACAAGCGTGTGGTCGGTACGAATGGGACCGTCTGCGTGAGACGTGAATGCCTTGAGGTGGGTGGCGAGAGGCGCCGGAAAGCTTTCGCTTGGGGTGCGAGGCGGGTAGAACACGGCGGCTGCGGCGGCCGGGGGTGGGCGCTGCGGCGGTGGCGCGAACCTGATGGCAGATTCCAACGGTATATCCTGGGAACCTTCCCGGCTCTGTATTATGCAAAGCTGCGCACGATGGATGGGGACGATTGTCTGTCTGGTTGTGTTCGTTGGCGGATGCACGCCGGGGAGCGGAGCCAGGGATGCGCGCGGATCGGGCAATCGGGGGCGTCAAGCTGCAGTCGATCGATCTGGACGATCCGATTCGGCCGGTGACGAGTGACCAGCCGATCGTGCTGGCGGCGGCGAAGAACGAGTGGACGAGCTTTGCGGTGCAATTGAGCGATCTTCCGGTGGCGGAGCCGGGGATGCGATATGTGTTGCGGGTGAAAGGGCCGCAGATGGCCTCGGGGATGGGAGTGATCTCGACCAAGGCGTTCACCCCTGCGCAGATTCTTCCGATGCCGGTGGATGTGAACCGGGCGGGGTATGTGCGGGAGACGGGGCGGTGGGTTACGGATAAGCCGCTGCCGCGGGCGCTGTTGCGGGAGAAGCTGAAAGATGGAGAGCTGAATCTGGGGGAGCTGCGAGATCCGGGGCGGCCGCTGGATGCGTCCGGGCATTACCAGGGAGGGGCGGAGCCTCTGAGGCTGTGGTTTGATCTGCACGTGCCGAAGCAGACGAATGCGGGCCAATACGAGGGGGCAGTGGAGGTGGTGGCGCTGGATGGGAAGAGTGCCGGCGGTGAACAGGTGGTGGCGTCGGTTGCGCTTGGGGTAACGGTGCGGGATTTTTCGCTGCCGGATCAGCGGAATCTCCTGATGGTTTCGCAACTGAAATGGAAGGACCTCAAGCGGCTTTATCCGGACGAGTTTGAGACGGTGGCGCCGCGGCTCGTTTCGCGGGAAGACAAGCGATGTGCGGCGGCAATCCGGGTGCTGGATGCGATCGAGAAGCTGGCACACGAGAACCGGACGGAGGTGGTGATTCCGCGGCTTCAGCCGATCGTCAAGTGGGAGCTGGACAAGACATTGGTGGAGTGGGATGAGCTGGACACGGTGCTTGCGCCGTGGATGAGCGGGGAGATGTTTGCGGACCGGGTGCCGATGTCGTACTGGCCGGTGCCGGCGGTGGATTATCTGGACCAGATCGAGCGGCACTCGCAGCTTAGCTACTGGTCGCAGGCGGCGGCGCATTTCGATCAGAAGCACTGGTTAAGCCGGTCGTCGATCTGGGTCGATCCGATTTCGGCGGACTATTCATCGTCGGCCCAGGCGATCGAGCTGAGCGCGCAGGCGGCACAGATTCTGGCGCTGAACCCGCACGTGCGGGTGACGCTGCCGCTGCACGACGATCAGATTCAGCTTGCATCGTCGCCGGCAGAGAAACTGATTCAGCCAAAGGACGCCCAGCGGCTGATTTCGGCGGCACCGGAGATCGTATCGGCATCGCCGATCAAGGCCTGGCCGAGCGGTGTGATCCGGCCGGCGCACTGGCTGCAGACGAATCGCCCGGGACTGGTGCCGTACGTTGGGGCGGGCGGGGATGAGCGGGATGCGCGGGTGTGGTCGTACCTGGCGTTTTTGCGCAATGCTTCGATGATTCTGTGGGGGTCGCCCGTGCCGAGGGGAAACTCCGCGACCGAGGCGGCAGATCCGAGCGATTTGATCTGGTTCTATCCTGGAAAATGGTTCGGGGTGAGCGATCCGGTGCCGACAATTCAGCTCAAGTGGCTGCGGCGGGCGGAGCAGGATTATGAGTATCTGAACCTGGCGAGGGAGCGCGGGGAAGTGATCAATGCAACGCTGATGGCGCGGTTGCTCACCAAGCCGGTGGAGGTCCAGCCGGGCCAGACGCCGGACCCGACGTATGCGCTGTTGTGCGGGACGAGCGATTTTCGCGCGTGGAACGAGGCGGAGCAGTCTGCTGGCAGATACGATTCTGCTGCGTACGCCGGGCGTGCCGCTGGATCATGCGAAGCGCGATGAGCTGGGGATTCACCTGTTGCGCTGGTGTGCGCCGCAGGAGACACCGGTGCTGATGAACCGGACGGCGCGGTGGGAGATCGATCGGTCGCCGGACGAAAACGTGGGGACGAATCTGCACTGGCTGGACCTTCAGGTGGGAATCGACATTTACAATGCATCGGATGTGAAGCCGGATGAGAACTGGCTGCAATGGACGGCCATGCCGCGGGGATGGGAGGTCAAGCCGCAGCCGATTTCGATCCCATCGCTTTCGACGTACCGCGTGCAGCGCTATGACCTGGATGGGCGGTACGACGTGAGGGCGGTTAAGTCGCTGGACCACCGGCCGGCAGAGGTGACGTTTACCAGTGGGTACAACCGGCAGCAGACGAAGGTGCAGTTTGTGCTGCCGGTGGCGACGAGCGAGCGGTTGGGGCCGGGGCTGAAGCTGGATGGGCGGCTGGATGACTGGAACGACGCCGACAGGATTCAGGCCGGGCCGATGGTGCGGATGTTCAACCGGCCGGCGCTGCACCGGCAGCAGCTGCAATACGCGCAGCACGATGCGGAGATTTTCACGGGTTGGGCGGATGAGAACTTTTACGTGGCGTTCAAGCTGCAAGGCGTTTCGACGGGGCCCATTACGCAATCGCGGAACTTCGTGGATTACCAGTTCCGGCGGGCGTGGGGTGAGGATCTGAGCGAGATTCTGATTCAGCCAGTGTTTGCCGACAACACGCTCGGGCGGGTGCTGCACGTGGTGTGCAAGCCGACGAGCCTGTGGGCGGAGCGGAAGGCCGAAGCGCCCGGGAGCGATCGCTGGGACTCATACGAGGCGGCGGGCGGGATCCGCTACGCGGCCAGGATGGACGATGGGACGTGGCAGGGCGAGGTGGCGATCCCGTGGAAGGCAATCGTGCAAGAGCATAAGGGGGTCGGGGGGAGGATGCCGGCGCTGTTGCGGTTTAACTTTTCGCAGCACACGCAGGCGACGGGAGAGAGCCGCGAGCTGGGCGGGGCCAATCGACTTTGGCAGGGATGATGGGTTTATGGGGTTACTTTACCTGACGCAGCCGGATGAGCCGGGGATGGCCGGACGGGCGCGGGCGGATGCGTACCGGCCATAGTGGGGGCAACTGCGGGAGATTCGCAAATCGCGCGACGGTCAGCATCCCCGGCCTCCCCTCACCCCCCCCCTCACGCAGGTTGAAGTTTCGGCCCTGCCCAAGGCGTTCCGAGAAAGGCGAGCCTGCAGGATGCGATAACGCCCCATACCCCGACAGCGCACCGGGGAAACGTCCCAATGCGCGCAGCGGGCGTAACGGAAGGTCGAGCTTGAGGGGCTGAGGATCGAGGGGCACTCAGAGCAGAACTGCCCTCGCGCAGAGCGTAGATGCCCTTGCGCGTAGTGCAGAACCCCTCGCGTCCGCCCTCCGGGGGCTGACACCACTCGCCGCCGGACCTGCGGTCAGCACGCCCGGCCCCCCGCTGACCCGCCCCATCCCCCTGGTGGCGACAACTTGAGGGGCTGCACCTCTTGCGGTTTAATTGCGGATGTCCCCATGGGAGTCTCGTTATGCATCGCAAGGCCACCCGCCTCGGGTGTTTAGGCATTCTTCTGTTGTTCTCGCTCTATTTCGCGTGGCTGACATGGACCGAAGGACCGCTGAATAAAGGCGCAGCGCCGTTCGTTTTTGGTATTCTGATGCTGATTGTGATTTATGTGAATGACGGTTTGGAATGGCTGAAGGAAAGAAGAAAGCGATCAAGGGACATCCCACGCTCGTCTGAGGAACCGTAACGGGGGACATTCAGAATTCTCGTGGCGGCAATCACTGCGGGGGCTTGCGGCCGGCTTTGATGTGGCGCTTCTGGGAGCGGGTGGGGCGCAGGCCGTAGCGCGTGCCTTCGCCGGTGTCGCGGGCGGCGGCGCCCTGGACGGGTTTCTTCCTGGAGGAATCGCCGTTGCCGGTGATCTTGCGGAGGTCCTGATCGACGGGGCGCCACCAGTGCTTTTTGATGCCCTGCTTGATGAGGTGCACGCATTCCTCGGGGGAATCGACGAGCCTGAAGATGCCCACGTCTTCGCGGTCGATGAAGCGCGGGGAAAGCTCGCCGCGGATCCAGTCGACCAGGCCGGACCAGTGCTTTTTGCCGTAGAGGAGGATGGGGAAGGCTTCGACCTTGAGGGTCTGGACGAGGGTGAGGGTTTCGAAGCACTCGTCGAGGGTGCCGTAGCCGCCGGGGAAACAGATGAAGGCGGAGGCGTACTTGGTGAACATCACCTTGCGGGCGTAGAAGTAATGGAAGTCGAGCGCGATGGTCTGGTACTTGTTGGCTTCCTGCTCCTGGGGGAGGGTGATGTTGCAGCCGACGGAGACGCCGCCGGCTTCGAAGGCGCCTTTGTTGGCGGCCTCCATGATGCCGGGACCGCCGCCGGTGATGACGCCGAACTTGTTTTTGGCGAGGAGGCGCGCGGTGGCTTCGGCGGCCTTGTAGTAGCGGTCGCCGGGGCGGGCCCGGGCCGAGCCGAAGATGGAGACGGCGCGGCCGACCTGGGACATGATCTCGAAGCCTTCGACGAACTCCGCCATGATGCGGAAGATCCGCCAGGTGTCCTGACCGTCAACGTGAATGGGCATGTCCTGCTCCGATGGACTGTGAATGAGTGTGGTGGTGCGCATGGGCGGCCCCTTGCGGCAACGGGAAGGGGCATTGTCACGCAAGAGGGGGCGGGACTCAACTGATTAGGCGGCGGTTGAGTCGAAACGGTTTTACGGGGAAAGAGTTGATGGTGGCCAGCGTGTCTTTGATTTGGCGGTGAAGCGTCGATTTAAGCTTCCACTTCGTATTGGTAGGTCCCCGAGACCACCGGACTGACGAATCTTTGGTGCAGTGGGCATAGAACTCCCTCACCTCCTGAATTGTCTTTGTCAGCATTTTCCGATCATAATCCTGCCAGTTTGCCGTTGCACTAACAAGGCGGTCGTCGCGGCACAGCGAAGCGTGTTCGTTGTTCACCAAACTAACCTTCGTTCGGCATTGTCGGGGTCACCTCGCCCAGCTAAACCTCCCGCATGAATTCGGCGAGTCTTTCAGTCGATCAGTTGCGGCGGATCGTGGTTGGTGTCAAACGGCATCTGAACTATCTGGACAAGCTCACGGGCCGGATGCACCAGATGCATTTCCCCATCAATGATCCGCTGTGGGTGACGGGGGAAAATGCACGGGCGGCGATGACGCAATTGAAGGTAGAGGTGGAGCGGCTGGAACGTGCTGCTATTCGCCGGGACGAAATCGATGCATCACCCACCGTCACCTCAACCACCCGGCGATGATGGTGTAACGGTAGCACAAGAGATTCTGGTTCTCTTTGTCCTGGATCAGTCCAGATCATCCAGTCCCCCCGCCAAGGCCCAAGCAATCACCTACTTGCCCGCTTCGATCACCGCACCTGAGTAGTAGCAGCTCGGGCGTTCCCGTAGCGTGGTTGAGCCGTTCGGCCATGAAGCGGGCTGAGCGCTTGGCGACCCTCATCGTGTATCGCCCCGATCAATGCCTGCGTTTGCGGCGTCCAGTGCTTGTCGCGCGATCTCGCCAACGTTGCTGCTCAGGCCCATCGTGGGGTAAGTAGTGGCCGGGCGTGCACTTTTGCCCCGCCACCCGCCGCACTTTTACTCCGCCGTTCACACTTCCAGCACCTCCGCCGCACCCTCCGACATTCACGCTGATTTTTGAGGAACACAAAGAGTCGTTGCCGCGATACCGGCTCCTCGCAGATCCAGCTCGCTGACACCATTGCCCAGTCGAGGATCTCGGCCTACCCCCAAACTGGTATGGGTGGATATGCGACCTGGAAATCAGAGGACCACTGGGCGCGATGAGGAGGACAAAACCCCTCTCGATCTCTCACTGCGTCTCGTGCCTTTACGCCGCCGTGCGCACCAGATATGCATCAATGCCATCGGGAAAATTCAGATATGCGTGCTCACCAAATAGTTCGCGCGCGGCTTCATCATATGCCTCGGCCGCGGCGATCTCGTCCGCGAAACCACCCAGATACCGGTGGTGACCTTCCTTCACAATCTGCGACACCCATTTGCCCCTTGGCTCACACCAGTGCACACCTTTAAATCGTGAGGTGCATGGACGGCCGTTCCGATGGGTCATTTTCCGATTCGCATGGATCTGCTCTTGAAGAGTCCGAACGAGCAGGTTCTCCCGCCGACAATCGAGCCCGTCGCCGTTGATGTGGATTGCCCGCACATCAAACCCAGTGATGCCGGCAATGCGGCGGGCCAGCGTCTCGCCGTGCCTGATGGGCCTCTGCATCATGACCTCTCCATCACCGATATTGCCGCGCCCGCGCGAGCTGCGCAGGTCGCGTGGCACCCAAGTCCACTTGGCCCCCTGCACGAGGGGAAGCGATTCGGCATCAATGATCGCCTCACGATAGCAGACGTAGCTGGCAAGCGGCACGCGGTAGCATCCCGGCCGCTCAGGATCGGGATATGGATCGCCAAGCCTGCTGAACTCTTCACGCAATGCCTCCAGCTCCGTCAGCGGGTAGAGTTTGCAACGGCCTCCGCCGGGCTTGGAGAACCAGCCGGCGCAAGTGATTCGCCCGCGCTGCTCCCAAACCACCCACGCCTTGGGAGGGATGCCGAACATCTCACATGCTTCGTCCATATCGACGAAGCCTGGCGGCGGAAATCCTCCTTCTCCATCCTCTTGACCTCCTGTGGCTTGGCTGGCGCGGAGCCGCTCGATTTCGGATGTATCTGGAATGTTCAGCAGCGCATGCTCCCCGTACAGCTCGCGCACCGCCGCATCGTATGCCAAGGCGGCGTCGATCTCGTTGCGGAACCGCCCCAGATTCTGTCGGCGTCCGCCGACCCTGATTGCGACCGACCATTTGCGCCCCTCGTCTGACCACTTGACTCCTTTGAATCGTGAACTCGTCGCCCGCCCCAGAATCGTTGATGCCTTCCGGCCGGCGGCCCTTTGCTGGGACATCGTCCGCACCACGAGATTCTCGCGCCGACAGTCCAGCGGGTCGCCATTCAAATGTGCAACGCGGCATTTGCGGCTCGACTCGCGTGGAATTCCCAAGATGATCTGGTGCAGCGGTGGTTTTATGGAGCTACCCGTGATGAGCAGGACGACCGTCCCATATTGTCGATTGCCTCTGCTCGGCGACCAGTTCCACCGCTTGCCCACCACCAGCGGCAGCGCATCGGCATCGATGATCGCTTCCAGATGATGCACCCGGCTCGCCAACGGTACCCGATAACAACCGGGCCGCTGGGGGTCGGGGTAGGGTTCAGTTGATTCGCGCGAGCCGCACGGGGATTGATTTCCCTCTCGAAGCCGATAATCGTCGTTGTCGCAGCACGCCGAGTCGCAACTGGAACCAGCAAGCGCAACTGGGTTTACGTTCGCTTCCATACCGCCAATATCGGCGCACGGCGATTTGCTTCTGCATGCCCCTGAATTCGGGCGACTCTTGTGTCGCTCCCCGCTCCCTCGCATTCACGCTGACTTCGTTCGAACACTATGAGTCACTGCCACACTATCACCCCCACAGATCCGCCTCACTGACGCCTCGGCACGGCCACACACACTCAGTGCACCCGCCCAATTGGTATGGGTGGCTTCGGCCCCAGCTCTTTTATCGGCCAACCATCCGACAGCTCGCGGAATCGGTCGATTGCCCGCTGCGCGTCAGGTTCGGTGAAGCGGATCTGGGTGCCAATGACGCGCCAGCGGCCATCCTTCACACGTGAGAGACCGTTGATGGTGTCGCCATTTGCAGCGACATAGGGCTTGCGTTTGCGCCCTGCTTTTTTCCTCCGTTTCATGGCCGAACGGAAAGGCAAAGAGGGGCAAAAGTCAAGCCTATTTTTGCCACAACCCCATTATCGAATCAGAAATGCATTGGAGCCATGGGGATTTGAACCCCAAATTCCACCATGCCATGGTGGCGTGATCCCATTTCACTATGGCCCCGGGGTGTTTGGATTCCCGAACAGAGAGACTTTAGCGGTCAGGGGAGGAGTGTCAAGCTGAGGGGGAGAGCGATGGAAGCAGGCATTGCGCATGTCGTTCTCAGGAGTTTGGGCCGTGAAGCAGGGTACAGGCAGACGACTCCGATCGCCGGCTTTTGGTCAACTGCCGGGGTCGGCTACCGGCTTTCCGCTGAAGGGCCAGTTCGTGTGGCTGGGGCTTGGTGAGAATGCGCGATCGGCTGCATCGGCTAATACGGCTTATACGTGATTCTGGCGCACCAGGTTGAGCAGCCCCCTGCTTGCGGAGTGCGTTTGTGGGACCTGCTATTTGCACTACAGCGCTAAGCTGGCGATTTCAGTCCAGAACTGTGGTCAACACATGAGAAGACAAGGACTTACGGACGATCCGGCGCCGAAGTGCTAAAAGGGCCCCTCTGGCCGCTTTTCCGGTGCGGCAAATTGTCATGTTCGGACCACCATGTCGTCAGATCGGGCAAAAACGGGGTCGGCGGCCGGGTGGGGAGGGTACGGTACTACAACGGTGAGAGTACGGTGTGGGCCGGGAGGAGATTAGGGCGCAACTTGGGAGCGGAATGTCCTCTGTTGGGATGCTTCTTCACAAACGGGCTGGTGATCATGTTGCCTGGATGAGATGGGCCATGCTCCTACCCTTAGCGCAGGGTTCAAGGCGTTGCCGAAGCGACCGGGAGGCCCTGTAGGGCTTGCGGCGAGCCAGCGCTGGATGGCGCCTCGATGGTGCGGGAGAGGGTTCTGTCAGAAGCACTCGGTCCTTTAACTCTGCATCCCGGCGTCGGCGATTCGAGGGTCGAAACGGCGAGCAAAAGCATGAGCGGATAAGGACTTGAGAAGGATCCAGCGCTGTAGTGTTTGGAGGGAATCCGAATGAACACTATTGGCTGAAATTTGCGGTTTAGATCCGCGGGGCGGGCGGTTTTGGGGCCGGAAGTTCAACGGTATTGCTACGGTGTGAGTACGGTGTAGCCCGACAGCATGCCGAATGGGGATTGTGAGCGTCCCGTCATGGCTCGCGACGTGTGCGGTTTGGCGTGATTCTGGCAGGCCAGGTTGAGCGGCCCGACTTACGGGACGCTTCCTTGCGGCCTGCGATTTAAGTGGAATACATATAAATGCCCGGGTGGGCGTTGTTGAACCATCGGGCGTGGTAACGATGGCGTCGAGCTATTTTGTAGCCGCATGGGGCCCTCAGGGGGGTCGCAGGCCGGGGAGCTGTGTGCGGAAGCGCGGGCGACGGAAGTGGCTCAGCAGGCGGTGGATTGGGCCACGCTGCCGGCTGGCGGGGCTTGCAGGGGTTCGAGCTGGATGGCGACAAAGGTGAGGTCGTCGGCCAAGGCGCGGCCGTGGCGGAAACGATCGACCGAGCGGACGACCGCATCGACGAGGTCCTGCGCGTGTACGTATGTGTGGGTCAGGCCGGTGCGGAGGCCGTCGAGGTTGAAGCGCGTGCCGCTCGGGGAGAGGGCGTCGGTGGCGCCATCAGTGTAGAGCAGGACGTTGGTGCCGGGGGGCATGTCGAAGCGCTCGCTCTCGTAGCGGACTTCGGGCTCGACGCCGAGGACGAGCTGGGGTTCGACCTTGAGTTCGCAAAAGCCGGAGGGGCTGCTGACCAGCGGTGCGGGGTGGCCGGCGAGGGCGATCTCGATGGCGCTCTGATCGGGCTCGATGAGCATGACGCCCATGGTGACGAACTGGCCGTGGAAACCCTGGGCGCAGAGCTGGTCGTTGACCTGGGCGAGGCAGGCGCCGGCGTTGCCGTGGCTCATCATGGCCATGCGGACGAGGAGCTGGGTGGTGGCCATGAGGAAGGCGGCGGCCATGCCGTGGCCGGTGACGTCGCCGATGAGCACGACCATGCGGCGATCGGGCAACTCAAACCAGTTGTAGAAGTCGCCGGAGATGTGACTGGCGGGGACGTTGGCGGCGGCAACGTCGAGGGGAAGCGGCTGGGAATGCGGATCAGGGAGCCAGGCGAGCTGGATCTGGCGGGCCTGCTCCAGCTCTTTGGTGAGGATCTCGCGGCGGATGCGCTCCAGGCGCAGGCGCGAGCGGATCATGAAGATGCTGGTGGAAATCAGAATGGCGGTGACGGAGACGATGAGGAAGATGGCCCAGAGGACGGCGCGGCGGAACATGCGCTGGACGACGGCGTCCACATCCTGAAGGCCGGAGGCGATGACGAGCCACCAACGCGTATGGGGAAGTTTGATGGGACGAAGCGTCGTCATGGCGCTGATGAGGGTGATGGGACCGATCTTGACGGGGTGGTCGATGACATCGGTGCCGCCGATGCCGCTGGTAAGATGCTGCTGCGCGAGCGTGCGGACGCTCTGGTCGGGAAGGGAGAGCAGGTTGGCGCCGACAAGGCGGGGATCGAAGGCGATCATGACCTGGCCGTGCGGATCGATGAGCCAGGCGCTGCATGAGCTTCTGGCTGTTGACGTCTTCGAGGTAGAGGTGGCGAACGCGTTCGAGCGGAACGGCGGCGACGAGCAGGCGATTGCCCGGACCCTTGAGGGGGACGGCAACCAGGTTGAGCATCGTCTTGCCAATGGTGAGGGGGCCGCTGACAGAGGAGGCAGAGACGGATTTGAGCCACCCCCCTGCCGCAGCGACGATCTGGGGGGTTGATGTCGAGGCGTCGTCGGCGAATTGGAGGCCGATGGTCATGTCGGGGCGCCTGACGACAAAGAGGTGGGAAGCGCGGCCCTGGAGCTGGTCCCAGAGCAGTGGGGTCATCACCGCTTCGACGAGGCCGTAACGGCGCACCAGCGAGGCATCGTCGGGGCGCCGGCGGTGGTTGGTTCCTGGGCGCGGGCGCTGGAGATCGAGGTTTTCCAGGATGGAGCGATAGTAGCCCTCGACGCCGCGGGCTGTCTGGAGGGCGAGGAGTTCCTGGCGGCGCTGGGCCTGCTCCATGGCTTGCCCGCGGGCGGCGGAGTAGATCTCGCGGGCGGCGAGACTGACCAGGACGGCGATGGCGAGGAGGGCCGCGAGGTGAATCGCCAGGACCCAGCGGGCGAAATTTCGTGCGGCCTGTTCCATCGGGCGGGCATCTTACCGCGGGTCCGTCCGGCGGGCGCGGGAAATGCCTTTGGCCCGCCAGGGACGTGTCGTTCCTTTCAATATTTTCGAAACCTCCAATCACGCTTCGCAGAGGCTTGAGGTGATCTTTATAATCCCGCAGTGTTTGCGGTCCGCAGCCGCCTGCAACTATGGAGTCAAGCCTCAGCAGCCTCACCGAGTGTATTGCCCCGGAACTCTCCGCCGTCGATGAGCTGTTCTGCCGCGAGCTGACCAGCGAGCTATCGTGCGTGAATGCGCTGGTGAAGCACGTCAGCCGGTTTCGGGGGAAGATGCTGCGGCCGATTCTGCTGCTCTTGTCGGGACAAGCGGTCGGGCCGACCAACGAGGCGCACGTCACGCTGGCAACGGTCGTCGAGATGGTGCACATGGCGACGCTGGTGCACGACGACGTGCTCGATGAAGCGGAGTTGCGGCGGAAGGGCGCGACGATCAACCACCTGCGCGGCAACGAGGCGGCGGTGCTGCTGGGGGATTATCTGATCAGCCACTCGTACCACTTGTGTTCGAGTCTGCAATCGCAGCTTGCCAGCCGGATCATCGCGCGTACGACCAACCAGGTGTGCGAGGGGGAACTGCTTCAGATCGACAACCGGCACAATCTCGACCTCACCGAGGAGACCTACCTCAAAATCATCACGCTCAAAACGGCGACGCTCGTGGCCACGTGTTGTGGGTTGGGAGCGCAATTTGCGGGTGCAACGGAGCGGCAGGTGGAGTTGCTGGAGACGTTCGGGCTGTCACTGGGAATCGCGTTTCAGATCCAGGACGACATTCTCGATCTGGTGGGCGATGAATCGGTGGTGGGCAAGACGCTGGGGATCGATCTGGAAAAGCAGAAGCTGACGCTGCCGATCATTCACTTCCTGCGGCATGCGCCGCTGGAGCACCGGGCACTGTTGCGGTCGCTTTTAAAGAGCCGGGAGGCGGACAAGATCGAGCGGATCGGCAACCTTATCCGGCCGAGCCGGTCGATTCAGTATGCGCGTGGGCGGGCGCAGCAGCTGATCGAGCGGGCGCAGGGGGCGCTGGCGGAGCTGCCGGAATCCGAGCCGCGGGGAATCCTCGACCTGATGGCGGAGTTTGTGGTGTCGCGGCCGATGTGACGGACCATTGGGGCCGCACAAGACGACTTCTTACAAGGGGTGTTGAACGGGCGTGGAGGCTACCATCGATGGGATCGCGACCCTATGATGTCGCATCACCTGAGGAAACTGCATGAAGTTTGGACGAGGAATCGTTTTCGCCGCTGCAACTGTTTACCTGATTGTGCTTGGATGCGTGGTCCTGCCAGGTATGGGGCCGGGGAGCAAGCTCGCGGCGGCGACTTCGGATGACAGCGCCGCGACCGCTGCGCCCGCTCAGACGCTCAAGGGACTCCCCTACCGCGGCGCAGCGATTCAGATCGAGCGGGTGGACTGGATCGACAAATACGAAAAGTGCATCGATGAGATTGCCGCGGACGGGTTCGATACGGTGAGCCTGGTGGTCAATGCGCGGCAGGAGAACGGTACATCGTCGCGCCATCTACCTCGACATGCGGATGACCCCCACGCCGGAGAAGCTTTCGGAACTGATCCAGCACGCCAAGAGCAAGCACCTGCGGGTGATCGTGATGCCGATCGTGCTGCTGGACAATCCGCGAGGCAACGAGTGGCGCGGTACGCTCAAACCGGAGAGCTGGGACGACTGGTTCGACAGCTATCGCGACATGATCACGCAATTTGCGTGGATCGCGCAGCAGAACAAAGTGGACGTATTGTCGGTGGGATCGGAGCTGGTGACAGCGGAGAGCAACATCACACAGTGGACGCGGACGATCAATGCGGTGCGCAAGATCTATCACGGGCGGCTGACTTACTCTTCCAACTGGGATCATTACACCAGCGTTCCGTTCTGGGACCAGCTGGATCTGATTGGATTGAACAGCTACTGGTCGCTGGACGAAGTGCCGCCGGGCAGTCACGAGCACAAGAAGAGCAAGGTGACGCTGGATCAGATCAAGGACAACTGGAAGTTCATTCAGCATGACCTGCTCGATTTCCAGAAGTCTGAGGGGAAGCCGATTCTGTTTCTGGAGATCGGCTGGTGCTCGCTGGCCAATGCGGCAGACGAGCCGTGGGATTACACGCGGACGGACCTGGCCCAGGACGATGACTTGCAGAAGCGGCTGTTCGAGGGGTTCTTCGAATCGTGGTACAACAACCCGGCACTGGGCGGGTTCATGGTGTGGGAGTGGTATCCGGGACGGGGCGGAAAAGCGCAGCGGAACGAAGACGGGCAGACGCTCTCGGATGACGACCTCAACAAGCAGCTCAAGGGATATACGCCGAAGAACAAGCCGGCGGAAGAGGTGATCAAAGAGTGGCTGGCCAAGCCCTGGGGGGCGGCGGTGTCGGCGAACACTCCTCAATGACGAGTGGAGGAGCGGGTCAATGACGAATGAAAAACTGCCTTCGCATTCGTCATTGATTCACTGACTCATTGGCCATTTTTTTCCTCATCGCGGGGCGGGGGTTTGATCGAGGATGGTCTGAAGCACACGCGCGGTGGCGTTGGCGTCGCCGTTGTGCAGGTAGGTCTTGCTGACAACGCGATGGGCGCAGACGGGGATGAAGAGGCCTTTCACGTCGTCCGGCGTGACATAGTCGCGGTCGTGGAGCACGGCACTGGCTTGTGCCGCTTGCGTGAGCGCCAGGGCGCCGCGGGGGGAGACACCCAGGTGCAGTTGCTGGTCGTGGCGGGTGGCTTCGGCCAGGTCCAGGATGTAATCGACGATGGATGTGTCGATCTTCACGCCGGGGACCTTGTCCTGGAGCGCGACGACGTCGGAGCCGTGCATCACGGGCGTGAGGTGCTCGAGGGCATCGCGGCCGGGCTGGGTGGTGAGGATGCGGTGCTCGGCCGTGCGGTCAGGATAGCCGACGCTGATCCGCAGGACAAAGCGGTCGAGTTGGTTCTCCGGCAGGTAGTACGTCCCCTCGAACTCGAAGGGGTTCTGCGTCGCCACCAGCATGAACGGCCGCTTGAGCGGCAGGGTCTGGCTCTCCACGGAGACCTGCTCCTCGCTCATGGCTTCGAGCAGGGCCGACTGCGTGCGCGGAGTCGTGCGGTTGATCTCATCGGCCAGCACGATGTTGGCAAAGACGGGACCGGGCTTGAAGTCGAACTGCTGCGTCTGATTGTTGAAGATGGAAACGCCCAGCACATCCGAGGGCAGAAGATCGGGCGTGAGCTGGATGCGGGAGAACTTGCAGTCGATGGAGCGGGCCAGGCTCTTGGCCAGCACGGTCTTGCCGACGCCCGGCACATCCTCGATCAGCACGTGCCCGCGGGCAAGCAGGCCGATCAGGAGCAGATCGACCGAGCGCACGTGGCCGAGGAAGACCTTGCGGATGTTGTTACGGAGTTGGTCGATCAGCGTATCAGGCACAAACCCTACACCGGCGCATAGGCCCGTTGGGGGAACTTATGCAAGCTATCCATTCACTGAGTGATCTTAGCAGGGAAAATGCTCTCAGGAAAATACGAGCTCATAGCGGAGCCTAAGGCGCAGCGTCACGAGGCTGAACAATCCCAGCAGGCACGGCGCCGTTCGCAGCACGCTCGGCTTCGACCAGTTCCGCGACGTGGCAAACCCCAAGTGAGCCCGCACCTCCTGGAACGTGACCTCGATACTCCAGCCGCCCGGTGTACAAGCTGACGATCTGCTGCGGCGGCATCGTCAGATCGGTGCTGTAGAAGTATTCGTCGCGATGCGTTCCTTCGACATCGTGCACGAAGACCCAGCGGACCGGGATCAGTCCCTCTCCGCCCTTGTACCAGTATCCCTCGCCCCAGATCAGTTCGACCCTCCGCGTCCTGCCACCATACCAGTTGACCGTGAAGCGTTTCGGTTTGGAGCGTTTGACGACGGCGCTGGGGGCGGCGAGCTTGCGGCCCTTGAGACGAGGCCGGCCTCCCTTGCCCGATTGCCGGGTCGGCGGTGCTTCGTACAGATTGGCCTGGGGATGGAAGCGGCTGACCAGCGTCGTATGCCGCCGATGACGATGACAGAAGCCCGCCAACTCGTGGCTGGCGTAGCCGCCATCTCCCAGAAGAATGAACGACCACCGGCTAAAGCCGGTGGGTTTGTAAGGCAACTGAAAGTTGACCTGTGCGGCTAAAGCCGGCTGTCACGACTGAAAGTCGGCTAAAGCTTCTCGTCGGCCACGGTAAAGCCATCTTGTGGAGGCAGGTCTTGTTGTTCAATGTATGCCTTGATCATCGCATCCGTTACCGTCCCCGACGAGGCACAGAAATATCCCCGGGCACCAGAGGTGCTGGCCCCAGTACGGGTGAAGTCCTAAGCTTGCTGGAAAAAGAGACGGGGTACATCCTTGTTGCTGGTGACCAAGCAAGGAGACCCCGTGAGCAAGAGATTACCCGCGTCCGTGCAGACCGACCAGCAAATTCGTGAACTTCTCGACAACGGCTGGGCCGGCGATGCCCGGTCGGAGCTGATCCGCCTGGGCGTGCAACGGATCATCGAAGAAGCTTTGGAACGGGAAGTTGGCCAGTTCCTTGGCCGCGGTTTCTATCAGCGTGAAGCCGGCGGGGCGGTGAAAGGCTACCGCAACGGCTATCGCACCGGCCGCCTCGACAGCGCCGAGGGCCAGATCCCCTTCGCCGTGCCGCAGGTGTCGGATACGGGGGATGAGCCGTTCGAGTCGAAGGTCCGCCAGCACGTGAGCGGCCGCAGTCAGCAACTGGAGCGGTTGGCCACGGAGATGTTCGCCCGCGGCCTTTCGACCCGCGACATCGAGGCGGCGTTCACCGATGCCGGGGGAAACAAGCTGCTGAGCAAGACGGCGGTCAGCGACATCACGGAAGTGCTCTGGCAGCAGTACGAGGCGTTTGCCACGCGCGATCTGGCGGGATATGAGATCGCGTATCTGTTCCTCGATGGGGTGGCTGAGCGTCTGAACCCGTCGGAGCGTCGCCAGGCGGTGCTGTGCGCCTGGGGCATCGATGTGGAAGGATTCAAGCATTTGCTGCATCTGGCGCCCGGGACCAAAGAGGACACGGTCAGTTGCCGGGAGTTCATTCAGGACATGAAGCGGCGTGGACTATGCGATCCGCTGCTGGTGACGACGGACGGGGCGCCGGGGCTGATCAAGGCGGCTGAAGAATGCTTCCCGCGATCGAGCCGCCAGCGATGTCTGGTGCACAAGATGCGTAACCTGCAGGCGAAAGTGACTGATGAGCAACTCTGGCCGGAGATCAAAGCAGAGGCGAACAGCGTCTATCAGGCGGCCAACCCCGAGACCGCGCGGCTGCTGAAAGAGCCGTTCATCAAGCGTTGGCAGAAGAAGTTCCCCACGGCGGTGGCGTGCTTCCTTGAAGACTTCGAGGCGTGCATCGCACACCTGGTCTTTCCGGTCACGCACCGCAAGGCGATCCGCTCGACCAATCTCCTGGAGCGATTGTTCGAGGAGAATCGCCGGCGGACCAAGGTGCTGCCGCACGCGTTCGGGGAGCGGCCGATGCTCAAGCTGATGTTCGCCGCGGTGCTCCGAGCTTCGGAGAAATGGCGGAAGCTCAAGGTGACCAACTTCGAACGCGAGCAACTACGACAGCTACGCCAGGAGATGAACGAGAACTTCAAGCGGCGGCACACCCCAGCCGTGCCGCCCGCCCCGTCCACTTTTTCCAGCAAAACTGGGACTTGACCTCTTCACGTTGATCGCCAGCGTCACCCATTTGTGTCCCCAGACCCAGACCATGTGGCTGTGCGTGGAGCGGCAGGCATCGTGATGACACCCCTTGCCGTAGACTCTCTTGCCCTTGTGCTGCGGCGTGGTGTCGTCCACCGGACAAACCACCGCTTGATCCGCCGGAATCAACTCCAGCACCATCGCCGCCAGCACTTTGCCCAGCGGCCAGCAGGACCAGACCCGGCAACAGAGCACGCGATGAAAATCGCTCCAGTGTCCACACGCCAGCGATCCAACGGCCCGCAACATGGCCGTCACGGTGCGTTGCCGCAGAGAGAGGATTGCGCCCAGGATCAAGACGACGGCACGCTGGAAAGTGGGACGAGTGAATGCTACAGAGAACGCCGAAACCAGCGGCTGGGCCGCTTTGGGAAGACACAACATGTCGGACTCCATTCCGATTCGCTGGACCGTGATCATCCGCGAAGGTACGGGGGAGTCCGATTTGTTTGGAGTCCGCCTTCATGAAAACTGCCGCTCAAAAACAGCAAAAGGCGAGCTTAGGAGACGCATCCTTGTGGCCTGCCATTTCCGCGGAATCCATATCATTGGCAGGTAAAGCCAATGCACCGGAGCGTTTCGGGCCGATAATGAGGCGGTGGCGGAGCAACCGAAAAATGCGGGGACTCTCCCCCCTGTGATCAAGCGTCTGTGGAAAGGAAGCACGGCGCTGGCGTGTTTCCTGGCAGCATGTGTCGTCGCGAATTTCTTTGTCTGCGCCCGCCAGGCAGCTTACCATCCACAATGCGGGGTACGACTTCATCGCCTTCTACACCGCGGGAACGTTCGTGCGCGAGGGTCGGGTTGGGGATCTCTACAAGCTCGATGCCGTTCGTGATTTCCAGCACGAGGTGGCGAGAAGGAGCCAGTTGGAGCTTGGCGAGGCGTTCGGCCCCTTTTGGAACCCGCCGGTGTTCGCATGGGTGTTCGTGCCGCTGTCGCGGCTGTCGTACCATCAAGCCTGGTGGGTCTGGCTGGCGATCAACGTCGTTTGCGCAGGACTGGGGATCACCCTTCTTTGCCTGATGCTGCGGGACGGCGGCACGGACAGGGTTCCTGCAACTCATTGGGGATTGGTGCCGCTGCTCGTTTTGACTTCCCTCCCGTTCATCATGGCGCTGGGTCACGGGCAGAACACCTGCATCTCGCTGCTGCTGCTGTCGGGGACCGTCTGGTTCTGGCGGAACAGACAAGCCGTCGTGGCCGGACTGGTATGCGGTCTTCTGTGTTATAAGCCGCAACTCGCCGCGGTGGTCGCGGTGATGCTCGTACTGACGATGGGTGGGCGTGCCCTGCTGGGCCTGTTGATTACCGGCAGCATCCTCCTGGGTACGACGCACTGACGCTGCCCGGAGCGACCGCGGATTGGCTCACCCGCCTGCCGGGGATTGTCAAATACATGCAGATCGACCACCGCTATCTCTGGGAGCGCCATGTCACGCTCAAGGCATTCTGGAGACTGCTTATCCAGGGATACGCTACGGGAAATTCGAACCTGCCGGCCAACGTCCTGTGGATCTCGACTGCGGGGGCGCTGGGCGTGGGGTTGTTGCTCGTCCTTGCGCTATACCTCAGAACCCGGCAGAACCTCGACCGGCTCATCGCGGCGACGATCGTCACGATGCCGCTACTGATGCCCTTCTATTTCGATTATGATCTATTGCTGCTGGCGGTGGCGGCCGTCATCATCGCGCACGACCGATTCGGCGCGACGCGAGAGATGGCGCAGATCGAATGATCTTCCGCACGTGGATTGCACTGTTTATCTGGATGTTCGCCAATCCATCGATCGTGCGCTGGACGCACGTGAACGGGACGACGATCCTGCTGGGCGTCCTTGCAACTTCCGTTATCGTCTGGGCACGTGGAAGAAAGCCGGGAGAGCCAGCGGTGAACGATCGGGCGGCGGCGCTGGCCGTCGTGTAAAGGGAACGAAGGGAATGGTGCCGATGCGATTGAACTTTTGGCAACTTCTGGGCGTCGTGCTGCTGATCGTCGGCCTGGCGTGGGTTCTCTGGGAGCGGCGTTCGCCCCAGCCGCAGATGAGCGAACCCCCGGCGGCGAGCCAGCCGGTGTGACCTGCCCGATTGAATGACCGAGGCCGCCGACAACTCGATGCGGAGGGATATCGCCAGCGCCTACGCGGTAACGGCGGCGCGGGTGATCAGTTGGGTGATGGTCTCGGCGATCGTGTTCCGGCGGCTGGGGGCGGACTGCGCTGGGACTTTTGACGCTGGTGCGGGCGACGGTGGGGATACTGGCATACACGTCGCTGGGGCTGGGGCCGGGGCTGGTGAAGGTCCTGGCGGATGCCGGGGAAGAATCGCC
>CAVSJX010000008.1:0-25993 GCA_963728435.1 uncultured Phycisphaerales bacterium
TAAGAAACCATCTCAAGTCGTGAGCCGGTGTAGCCTGCGGTACCAGAGCAAAGCACAAGCGAGTTGCACGACGGCCAGGTAGTTCTCCGCCTTCCTCTCGTAACGGATGATGATCCCGCGGCAGCGGTTCAGCCAGCTGATCGTCCGCTCCACCACCCAGCGTCGGGCCTTGTGTCGCTTGCAACCCTGAGCATCTTTCTTCTCCTCGCCGATCTGCCGACAGTGCGGCTCGTAGCCGAAGACGCGGGCGGTCGCGTCCGAAGGTGCGCCACTGAACGCCTTGTCCAAACAAAGGTTCTGCTCCTGCTGACGCGGGTCCGGCGGCTCGACGATCACGGCCTCCAACGCATCCTGCAGCAGCAATGAGTCGTGTATGTTGGCTCCCTTCACGACCACGGCCACCGGACCGCCGTCGGCCTCGGTCAGCACGCCACGCTTCGTGCCGTTCTTCGCCCGGTCGGTTGGGTTTGCTCCGACTTGATCCCCCCGTGCCGGGCCTTGCCCAGGGCACAGTCGAAGCTCTGCCACTTCCAGTTGACGCCGGCCAGTTCCTCGCAGCCCTTGACCAGCAGCGCCCACAGGCGTCCGATCACGCCACGCTTCACCCAGCGTTGGAACGTGCGGTGGATGCTGGAGTCGTCGCCGAACTCCTTGGGGACCTGGTTCCACTGCACGCCACTGCGCATGCGGTAGATCACGCCATCCAGGGCCTTGCGTTGGTCGATGCGGTCGGGGCCGAACTTCGCCGGCGGGTCGTACTTCGCCAGCACCTGCCGGGCCTCTGCCCACAACGCATCGTCCACCCGCCAGATCGTCGGCAGCGGCTCCGCCCCCTTCTGCTTTCGCGCCATCCGTGGCTCCTTTCGTTATCGCCAGTTACCATACGTCAGAGACTTGAGATGGTTTCTAATTCGTACTCCATCACCGGCCTCTCGCCCGACCAGACCTACAGCTTCAAGGTCACGGCGGATTATGGCGCTGCCGGGCAGGCCGCCGATCCTTCTGCGGTCACGGCAACGGCAATTTCATCACAGTTGACTGCCAGCGGATCGAGTACGATGGACGAGGGCTCATCCTATACGCTGAACCTTTCCTCTGATCCGATCGACGGCCTCTCCTGGCCGATCACCAGTTGGCAGATCGACTGGCACGATGGTGCCTGGGGCGGATCAGACCTTGAGACGGTGACCGGCAGTTCCGGCTCCAGCCAGCCTCATACCTTCCCCGCGGGGACGACGGCCAGCCGGATCACCATCACCGCCTTCGACAGCCACGGCAACAGCTTTTCCCTTCCCGCCAGTGAAGTGGCGGTAGTGCCCGCCGCACCCACCGGCCTGACCGCCACCGTCTACTCCCGCAACCAGATCGATCTCTCCTGGACCGACAACAGCCAGATGGAGGACGGCTTCACCATCCTCCGCTCCGATGATGGGGGCAGCACATTCAATGTCATCGGCACGGTTGATGCCAACGTCACGACCTACAGCGACACGACGCTCGATCCCTCTACACCCTATCAGTATCAGGTTGATGCAACCGGTCCCGGGAGCGGCGACGGCGGTTCATCCACCACTTCTTCGGCAGCCACTTCGGGCTCCAGAACGACCGACAGCGGCATGCCTACCACGTCTGCCCCGCAGGCGGGCACGGTCAGCGTGCAGGGCGGCTCGGTCACGCTCTCCTGGAGCTATGAGGGACAGGACGCCGCCGCGTTTGAGATCGAGATGGAGGGCCAGGTCACCGGCGAAAACTACCATCTCGTCGACACCCTCGGAGGCGGCAGCCGCAGCGACACCATTTCGGGAATCATGCCAAGCGAAGACTATTCTTTCCGCATGCGGGTGGACTACACCGATGGTAATTGAATAGCGCCGTCCCCGCTTCTTCAAGTGAGCATCGGCGGGTTCTGATGGGTGAGCTTTCTCCACAGCCAGTCGATCGCGTCGCGTTTGCTGAGCTTCAGGCTTCGCAACACGCTCATCAGGATCGCCTGCACGTTCGCTCCGCGGCGGGTGCGGCTGCCGCCCCATACCTTGCGGTTGACCACCGCGTACCGCATGGCGTGCTCGCCTCGCCAGTTGGTGGCATCGATGCCGGTGTCTCGCAGGTAGGTGAACAACTGCCCGGCGTGGCGATAGAGGAATGCCGCCAGGCGTTCGTTGGCACGGTTGTGTTTACGAGCTTTGCACAAGTCGCCGATCAGTCCTGTGAGCTTGGTGGCATGAATCCGGGTCGACCGCAGGCTCCGCTCGTTGGCGTCACGTTGGTCGCGGAGCAGCAGGCCGCGTTTGAGGATCGATTTGATCGTTGCCGGGAAGCGGGCGGCGCCGGGCGTGGCGGCCTCGATCATCTCGTCGCACCGCCGCAGCAGGTGGTTGTTGCATTGCTGATGTTTCGCCCGCGAGTAACGGTCGTAAGGACGCCACCCGTCGTGAACGAGCGTTCCGGAAAAGTCCTCGCCGATCAACTGGTCGGTGGCGTCGGCGCCGCGTGCGGAGTCGATGAGATAGGCGCACAGGTTGGGCGTGGCGGCGGCATGGAGCCAGGCTCCCAACCCGCCGATCCGCCAGCCGGTCTCGTCGCAGGTGACATGCTCGGCGACACGCACGGCATCGAGGATCGACTGGTAATCGGTTTGGCAGCGGCGGCCGATGGACTGGATCGCGTGGCAGACGCCGCCGGGCGTGACGTCCAGTTTCCAGAGCGTGCCGAACAGGTTGGCGATCTTTCCCATACTCAGACCCAGCGTCTTGTTCATGAAGACCATTGCGCCCGCGCCAGCGGACCGACCTGCGAGGCGCAGCAGCCGGTGGCGGTCGAGGTCTGCAGCGGGTGGGTCCCGCGCCGGCGTTTTCCGCAGCAGGCACATCGTGCGACGGGAATCACAAAGCGGCGTACGACGGTGCGAATTTCGATATCGCGTTGGACCTGTTGGTCGATCGATTCGATGGCCGTCGAGCGGTCGCCGCAGTGCGGGCACGTCTCCGGCGGCGGCACGTCGATCACCTGGTCCGCCGACGAAGGCTCGGGCATGGCGCGAAAGACCGGCGGCGTGCCGTAACCGTCCCCGCTCTTGCGGCCAGGCTTCTTGGGATCGGGCTTGGGCAGGCCCTTAGAAAACGGGGCCGCTTGGCACTTGCCGCCACGATGAAGACGGCTGATGAGATCTTCGAGTTCCGCGATGCGTTTGAGTGCCGCCGCCAGTTGCTTTTCCAACTCGGCGATCCGCGCGTCTCGCGGGTCAGAGCAGTCGCGAGGCTTGGTCGAGTCATCCATGACCGGCGCGGTATATCACAAAAAACGCCAGGGCGCGAATTTTTCGGCGCTATTCAATTACCACCGATGGTACAGTCTCGGATTACGTGGACGGCGGCAGCTACGGTATGACGTTGACCAATCCGGTGAGCTTGAGTGCCACGGCGGATGAAGAACTTCCCGGTCGGATCGACCTATCCTGGTCGCCGCCAAGCGGCGGGGGCACGGTCAACGGCTATATTTTACAATACCGCAGCGCATACACCGCCGGACCTATCTGGCTGCCGTGGGATCTCAGTTCCTCCTACATACAGGACGACAACGGAACGCTGTCAACCTCTGATGTCGCTGGCGGCTCTGGAGCCACCGTCTCGTACCGCATGGCGGCGATCTACGACGGCGGCGGCAGCAGCGACTGGGGCTACGCCTCGGCCACCGCAAATCCCGTGGCAAGCGTCGATTCCATTTCCCTCCAGGCCACGGCGGTCAGCGATAACGAGATCGACCTCACTTGGAATGGCCCGGCGGACCATCCCGATGCTGATCCACCGACTCAATGGATTCTCGGCATACAGATGGGGACTGCGCCCGGCCCGGACGGTTCGGGAACCAACAGCGATGCGTCGTCTCATGGAACGGACTGGGTCCAGAACCAGGATGGCACCGGCTCGTTCAGGGTGCTGAACCTGCAACCTGGAACGCACTATTACTTCGCCATTTATGGCACTGAACTCATCGGTTGGCCCGACGGCAACGTCGCCTACGGCTCCGCCTCCGCCGACGCCACCACCACCGGCACAAATGCGACGGTCCCGCAGGCACCGCAGTTTCTCAAGGCCACGTACGATCCCAGCGTGGAAAAGGGCCAGGTCAAACTTGCTTGGGCCAACAACTCATCCAACGAGACCGGTTTCAAGGTGTACCGCTCTAACAATGGTGGAGCATACTCGCTTCTGACGACCGTGAATGCCGACACGACTACCTACACCGATAAGTCGCTTCCGAGCAACGGCCCCTGGACGTACAAGGTGGTCGCCACGAATTCCGCAGGGGATTCTGCCGCGACAGCGGTCGGTGTGCAGGCTATCGGTGGTCCGGATATTACGGCGCATTTGATCGCCATACGGAGCGACTTTCTCCTTTGGTATTCCAAATTAACGCCAGCACAAAAAACACAATTTAGTGACGAATGGATTTCGAGTGTTTTCCAGCTTATTTGGGATCATGAATTCAATGGGGGGAATAAGGCAGATACGCAGTCCGGAAACTGGGACATCGTGCTTTTGCATGCCTCTCAGGTACACACCACGCATAATCAAGGGGTATTGCCGGTTCTTCCAAACGCTACATCGACAGTAACGGTCGCGGGACATGTCTATATCCAGAATTACGTCAATTATTGGCTATATGGCGTTATCGGTGACACGCTAGGATGGGATGAGAGCAAGGTGTTATTTCTCATCGCTAACCGTGACGCTGGTAATATGTCAGCGGCAGATGGCCATATGGCTTGGTTTGAGGCTGGATACCAGAATAATCTCCAACGTCCTGTGTCCTTCCAGTGGCATGACGATTACGCCAACGTCGATTATGACTATCAGCCGATCCCGAACGTTGGTCCTGCAAGGCGCCACCCAATGGCGAGGATACGGGCCCCTTAGAATATCATGCAGGCAGCAGTCCCGTTCAGACTGGCAAGCGCCATGGATAAGGCAGGGTGAAGGCATAAATCTTTACAGAAGTTTTATCATATGGGAATGCTCGATTACCAGCCACGAAATGATCCGATACCGCTATGGCGGCGCCTTGCGAAGTGGCTTATAGAAACCATCTCAAGTCTCTGACGTATGGTAACTGGCGATAACGAAAGGAGCCACGGATGGCGCGAAAGCAGAAGGGGGCGGAGCCGCTGCCGACGATCTGGCGGGTGGACGATGCGTTGTGGGCAGAGGCCCGGCAGGTGCTGGCGAAGTACGACCCGCCGGCGAAGTTCGGCCCCGACCGCATCGACCAACGCAAGGCCCTGGATGGCGTGATCTACCGCATGCGCAGTGGCGTGCAGTGGAACCAGGTCCCCAAGGAGTTCGGCGACGACTCCAGCATCCACCGCACGTTCCAACGCTGGGTGAAGCGTGGCGTGATCGGACGCCTGTGGGCGCTGCTGGTCAAGGGCTGCGAGGAACTGGCCGGCGTCAACTGGAAGTGGCAGAGCTTCGACTGTGCCCTGGGCAAGGCCCGGCACGGGGGGATCAAGTCGGAGCGAACCCAACCGACCGGGCGAAGAACGGCACGAAGCGTGGCGTGCTGACCGAGGCCGACGGCGGTCCGGTGGCCGTGGTCGTGAAGGGAGCCAACATACACGACTCATTGCTGCTGCAGGATGCGTTGGAGGCCGTGATCGTCGAGCCGCCGGACCCGCGTCAGCAGGAGCAGAACCTTTGTTTGGACAAGGCGTTCAGTGGCGCACCTTCGGACGCGACCGCCCGCGTCTTCGGCTACGAGCCGCACTGTCGGCAGATCGGCGAGGAGAAGAAAGATGCTCAGGGTTGCAAGCGACACAAGGCCCGACGCTGGGTGGTGGAGCGGACGATCAGCTGGCTGAACCGCTGCCGCGGGATCATCATCCGTTACGAGAGGAAGGCGGAGAACTACCTGGCCGTCGTGCAACTCGCTTGTGCTTTGCTCTGGTACCGCAGGCTACACCGGCTCACGACTTGAGATGGTTTCATAATATTCGTGGCAATCTTCGTGGTCGGTTCGTTGCTGCTCGTTGGACTAGCCGCTTGGCGGTTTTCTGCTGTTGAGGGGCAGTGGCATCAAAAGGTCAAGAAGTTCGATGCGGCAACAAGTGAGAAAAAGTTGCTAGGCAAAACGCCACAGCAAGTGATTACGATGCTTGGCAGCCCATTTGAAGACAGTCGCCATCCGCCTTCAGGAATCAAGGCCGACACAGATGTGAGCTTCTACATGTACTATTATGGTCCAGATGGAGATTTGTGCGTGATTCTCTTCAAGAATGGGGTCGCGAATTCGGTTACTCATCATTCCAAATGATGTAACTGAGCAAATGCATCGGGGCCGACTGAAGGGGACGTAGCCAATCCCGTTCGGCACACCATTTGCGCCCATGATTGTATGCGGCGCTTTGACGCGCGGAGGGCTTTGATGCGGCGCGTTGTCGCGCCGACGCGGCGCCTTGTCGCACTTGCGCCCGCCGGGTTCGTGGTGCATGATGGTTGCGTGGCGGAACCGGCGACGGCTGACAACATCACGCTCGATCGCCTGCGCGGGATGAAGCAGTTGCGGCGGGTTGCCGGATTGCTTGGGGTCCTGCATCGTGCCGGCTGCGCCCGCGACAAGGCCGATAACCGCGAGCTTCACTTCGACGATTATGTCCTGCTCATCCTGCTGTACCTGTTCAATCCCCTGATCGATTCGATGCGCACGCTGCAGAAGGTCGCCGATCTGCCCGAGGTGCGGAAGCGGCTGGGGATCAAGCGTTTCTCGCTGGGCAGTTTCTCCGAGAGCTGCCGCGTATTTGATCCGTCCCTGCTGCAGGGGGTTGTGGAGCAACTGTGGCAGGAGATGCCGCCGATCGAGCGTGCGGCGCTGTTCAAGGACCTGCCGGGGAAGCTGACGCTGGTGGATTCCACCGTGATCCAGACGCTATGCACGGTGGCCGAGGCGATGTTCCTGCCGCTGGGTGATGGCAGACATTCTCATGCCTGGCGTTTGCATTTGCAGTTTGACGTGGATCATCACGTACCCGACCGCTGGGAGATCACCGATCCGCGGAACACGGGCAAGGGCGATGAGAAGTCGGTGTTGCGGCGGCATCTGACCGCCGGGCACACCTATGTGATGGATCGCTGGTATGCGCAATTCACCCTGTGGAACGACATCAAGGGGGCGGGCAGCAGCTACGTCTGCCGCGTGCGCGACAACAGCGTCTACGAGGTGCTGGAGGATCGGCCGCTGGATCAGGCGGCCCGTGACGCGGGCGTGATCAGCGATCAGATCGTTGAGATGGGGCTGTCCAAGAAGCCGAGCGAGCGTGCGGATCATCCGACGCGGCTGATCTGCGTGACATGCTCGCCGCACCAGAAACGCGGCAAGGGCAAACGCCACGGCGTCGGCCAGACCGGCCCGACCAGCGACGGCACGCTGCGCATCGTCACCGATCTGCTGGATGTGCCGGCGCACGTGATCGCCTTCCTCTACCAGTACCGCTGGACCATCGAAATCTTCTTCCGATTCCTCAAACAGATCCTGGGCTGCCGGCATCTGCTCAGCACACGCATGGAAGGCATTCAGATCCAGATTTACGCGGCGGTGATCTGCTGCATGATGCTCAACACACTCACCGGGAAGAAGCCGACCAAGTGGATGGTGATCCTGATGTCGCTGTATCTGCAGGGCCTGGCCAGCGACGAGGACGTGCTGCGTGAATTGAACAAGCCGGACCGCACCGGCGTCAAAATCCGCGCCCGCGAGGCGTACTTCAAATCGATCGGGCTGTAGTGCCGGGACGAGCGTTCGCGTGAGTCGTCCGCCTTGATGCTGCGCGCTGCCGACTGCGTTTGAGCGACAGGAATATTCCCCCGCGCCGCGAGGTTCTCCCACTCGTCTGGCCGCCACCCAGATACAGCAACTGTGCCGAACGGGATTGGGACGTAGCTATTCGTCATTGACCACGGCATTCGTTTCCGGCGGATCATTCGAAAGGGTCAGCGTGCCGCCGGCCAAGCCGGTGAGGTGCAGTGAATGAGAGTTTCATGCGACCAAGGCGTAGCGAGCCAGGTCGGCCCCGAGTCATGCGGAAGCGTCCGTGAGAAAGCGAAATTCAAAGGGGCCGCATCTCGGGATTCTGAGGGACCGGATTCATTCACCGCAGATCGCCCCGTTCCAGTTCGAGCCTCTCCGGCCTTCCCCGCGGCCTTGGCGTGTGCTCCAACTTCAGTCTCTTCACCACCGCCTGCTGCCACGGCTCGGTAATCTGCCAGCCCAAAAAATCCCGGCCCTGTGGGTCTCACGCCGCCGTTGGCCAACCCATGCGACTTATCCGAACTCCACCCGGATGGCGGGCCACGCGCAACAGCCGGATCAGGAAGAGAATCCGCTCGCAACTGAATCATCCCCGGTTTGGTGACACCTCCTCTGTGCTGGCGATGATGGCCGCCACGGCTTGGGACACGGCAATCTTGAGTCGGCAGAGCATGATCCGGCCGATGGTAAAGACGCTGCACTCATTCCGCGTGCTGCCGGCCCACTCGCCGGGGCGGCGGGTCTTGAGCGCAGTTTTCAACCCGTACGAGTCACCCGGATCGCGTCCCAATGGCAGGCCACAGGGATTCGCCCCGCAAGCCGGGTGGCCAGCTATTTCTCAATTTCCGGTGCCGTCTTCTGCACCTGGCTGATCATCCGGTCGTCCTCATCCGTCCAGCGCACATCCCGGCGGCCATAAACCGCTTTCATCGTGCGGCGGGCAACATCCAGGTCGATGGGCTTGCGCCCGTCGTCGCTCCAGAACGAAAACGACGGCACGAACCGCGGCACGATGTTCGAGCCCGCTAGGAAGCAGCAGAAGCCCACATACGCGCCCGGCATGAACCGCGTGTTGATCGCGGTCTTCACATGATCGCCGATGATCGACCCGAAGAACTGCCGGTCGGTGGGAAGATCCTTGCTGCCCAGTTTCACCGACACGGTCCCGTAAGTCGATTTGAGATTGGCGGTGGTGGTGCCCGCCCCGAAGTTGACCCACTTGCCCAGGTACGAGTGACCCAGAAATCCATCGTGCGCTTTGTTGGAATGCCCCAGGACGATCGAGTTGTTGATTTCCCCTCCCACCTTGCAGAACCGGCCAATGGAGCAGGCGTCCTTGATATACGAGAGCGGCCGCACCTGCGCGTGCGGGCCGAGATAGCAGGGGCCTTCGATCACAGAGTTGGCGCCGATCTTCGCCCCCTCGCCGATGACGATCGGCCCGCGCGAAGCATCCAGCACCACGCCCGCCTGCACGATCGCATTGTCGCCGATCCAGATGTCTTCCTCATCGATCAGGGTAAAGGGCCCGATCATCGGCGGCTTGCGCCGCGCCCTTGAGCAGGTGAATCGAGTCCTCGATCAGCGATTCCTCGTTCCAGCTGATCAGGTCCGCCAGCGACTGCGCCAGCCGCGCCTCCGGCTCCACGCGCTCGAGGTTCAACAGCTCCAGCCAGCGCTCGGTGCGGTTCATCACGTCTTCATGGGACAACCCCGGACGCTTGGCATGGGCCAGACGAACCCGCCCTTCCTCGGCATCGACGCATTCGATCTGCGGCGGGGTAAAGGGCCGAAACAGCAGCGTCCGCGCTGAAATCAGCAGTGCCGGCTGATCGTCAAGCGCAACGTTGACCGCCGCCGGCACCTTGAGCTGGGGAATCACGCGGGTCCGGCAGAATTCCACCAGCTCCGGACGCACCCAGAACGTGATGCGCGAAGCGTTGAGATAACGGATCTGCTTATCGAGCAACGTCGCCATGCCCGTCGCGAGCATGAAGATCGGGCGATTCAGGCACAACGGGGCGAAAGTCGGCCAGGCATTCCCTTCGTAGATGACGACGTGCATGGCCGAAATTGTAACAAAAAGCTTCTGGCGGTCAGCTATTGGCCTTGCCGATTCGGGGCAATTTCCCATGGTGCGGCGGCAGACGAGGGATTGCCCAAGGCGGGATGCCGCCCGCAGGATTATCTGGCCGACGCCAGTTCCGGACTGGCCACAAGATTCCCCAGCGCATCGGCCACGTAGTGATGCTGGACCTTCGATTCCACCGCGTTATCGTCGAACGGGCCGCAATAGCGAAGGGTCCCGGTCGGCCCGATCACCGCCACTTCCGGCGTGGATTTGATCGAGTACGCATCGGCCGCGAGACACTTATCATCCATGAGCGTCGGGAAGGTGCGATTGACGATCTTCGCGTCCACGCGCACCTGGAGCGGGTCGGCATGGGGATCAATGTCGATCGCGACGAACTGCACGCCCGAGTCATTGCGGTAGCGGCGGGCGAGCTTCTCAATCCGCTCGTTGTAGGTGGCACATTGCGGACAGTTGACCGATGTGAAATACAGCACCGCGATCGTGCCGCGGAGATCGTCCAGCGAAAGAAACCGCCCCTCGGGATCGTGCAGCTTGAAGTACGGTGCGGGATTCCCCGGCTCGGCAAACGCAACGGGCCGCTGGTCGAACAGCGGACGCGTGAAAATTGCCGCCATGGCGGCCACAAGAAGTGCAAGCGTCGCACCAAGCCCGAACTGAGCCACACGGCGTTCTGAGAACATCGATGACGGCCTCCAGCCATCGAACCGATGGAAACCGGGTTGGGCCGGTCGATACGATCAGCCGCGGGGTCGCCACCAGTAATCCTGAAGCGAAGGTCGGGAACGGGTCGTGAAACGGATGTGCCCTTTCGACCCGCGGCGGCAGCCGCATTTCCCGAGTACGAGGGGACGCTTCTACCCGCAATATAGCCCCGCTTTGGTGGGAGGCAATTAAAACGCAAGCTTTTGATGTTTATGCAGTTATCTCACCGCTCGACTATCGAATTGTTAATGCAGATCAAACCCGCGTTGAGGAATTCCAGCAGCGGCGCCGGCACATTTTTGCAAGGGCGCAGAGGCCGCCGCACGGCCCCAAACCGGTTCAATTTCCAGCGGTTGTCCCGTCGTCGGCCGAAGTGCCTGCCGGTCACCTACGCCCACACTCTCCGCATCATGTCAATCTGCCTCCGGCCGAGATCCTAAGGCGGTCAGATGCCCACCCCACGGGCAATCACAATCACCTCTCCAATGATCGAGCCCACCAGGCGCATCCCCTGCGTCGTCGCCAGCCGTTTACCCGTCATCAGCTCCAGCAGCGCCGACTGCCCGTTAATCCGAAACAAGGCCGTCCTGGCGATAAAGAACATAAAATCATGTAGTAATTACATTTACGTGAATACGTCAAATGGCATGTTAAAATGGATAAAGATATTTTCCACACCACTCCGATACCCATGTTGTCGCATGTTATCCAGTTTAACAGGCGGCGATTTGTGCGAGGCATGGAAGCCCCGGGACTCATTTAGCCAGGCTTGCTCGCGTGGGAATGCGACGGCATCGGCTCGGAGACTTTCATGAACAGCATCAAGTGCGAATGGGCAGAGGGCTATCTCAATGCGTTGCTGGCGGGTAATCGGACCGGCTCGAGGCAGGTCCTGGATACGGCGGCGGGCCAGGTTTCCGCAGAACAACTGTTGAAAGAGCTCGTCTGGCCAACCATGGAGCTCCTGCAGGCGCTCTATCGCGATGACCGCATCACGCTCGCAAGTCTGAACCTGGCCACCCGGCTCAACCGCAGCGTCAGCGAACAGCTCGCCGCGCAACTTGAACGCAAACCGTCCAACAGCAAGAAGGTCCTGATCTTCTGCGGCAATGATGAGCCGGAAGAACTCGGCGGCCAGCTCACCGCCGACCTCTTCGAGGCCGATGGCTGGACCGTCAGATTCGCCGGCGGGGGGGTCCCGGATGACGAGGTCCTGCAACTCATCGGCGAAGTCCGGCCGGACCTCCTGATCATGTTCGGCACGCTCCCCAGCGGCGTCCCCGCGGTGCGCAAGCTCATCGACTACCTCCGCGAAGTGAACAGCTGCCCCCAGATGCAGATCATGTGTTGCGGCGGGATCTACAAGCGCGCCGAGGGACTCGCCGAAGAAATCGGCGCCGACCTCTACGCCCCCGACGCCACCAGCGCCGTGGAGGTCGCGAGCGAGAATCCCGAGCGCCGTGCCACCGCCGATCAGCAGACGGTCGGCCGCTCCCGCCGCGTCCGCCGCGCCGGCGGCATGCTCCGCCGCCCGCCAACGGTCGTGCGCTCCGCCCCGCCGAGCTCGATCGGCTGAAGACAACAGTGAGAACCCGCGGGTGCGCCTCCGGAGCAGGGATGCCGCCCGCGGGACCGGGGGGACAATGGCTCGCTCGGATGACATGCCGCCGTCCGAGCGAGCTGATTTTTGCTACGCGCCACGGCGCGGTACACTCTCGGGCAGAATCAAGCGGGAGGACCGTATGGACATGAAGAATCCGCTGACGCGCTCGCAGCAAAACCGCATGATCGCCGGTGTTTGCGGCGGAATTGCCGAGTGGCTGGGCTGGGATCCCACCATCGTTCGCGTTCTTTACGTGGTGGTCTCGGTCTTTTCCGCCGCATTTCCGGGGCTCTTGATTTATGTGCTCCTGTGGATTGTGATGCCGGAGTCAGGGGCTTAGCGGGAAGGGTTGCGGATTGATTAAGGGGGTGGGGTTCGCCCGCGCTCGGTGCGCGGGCGTATTGACGTTGGCTCAGGAGTGTCTTGAGGTGATTCGCTTTCGCCTGATTGGGTTGATTCTGCTGCTCTGCCCGCCGGTTGCCCTGGCGCAGTTCACCTTCGTCCACATCTCCGATACCCACGTCGGCGCGGGACACAACGCCGATGTCGACGATGCCATGTTCAAGGAGATCGCGCAGCTCTCCCCCAAGGCAGCGTTCGTGATCAACACCGGTGACGTCTGCGAAAACGGCACCGTCGAGCAATTCGCTCGATACCAGAAAATCCTCGCCGACCTTGACGACATCCGCTCCTACGTCGCCCCCGGCAATCACGATGTCCGCTGGAACCCGCTCGGCAAGGAAGGATTCACCCGGGGCGCCAAACAGCCCCTCTATCAGTCCTGGGATTGGGACAAGCTCCACTTCGTCCTGCTCGACTCCACCGTGCTGCTCGAGCACTGGGGCCACATCTCTCAGCAGCAGCTCGACTGGCTCAAAAAAGACCTTGAGAAGGTCGGTCCCGACAAGCCCGTCATCATCGGCTTCCATCACTGGATCGGCCGCGATCCCGTCATGGTCGATAACGAAAAGGCGCTCCTGGACGTCGTCGCGCCCTACAACGTCGTCCTCTGGCTCCAGGGCCACGGCCACGCCAACATCCATTGGTCGATCGAGGGCGTCCCCGCGACCATGGTGGGCGCTCTCTACGATGGCTCGTACAACATCATTCACGTCACCGCTGATCACCTTCAGATCGAGCAGGTGACTCACCCCATCAAAAAGAAGAAGGAACTGCTTGTCGATGAGAACGCGCCGCCCGATCCCATTCCGCCCGCGGTGATCAAGCCGCTGATGACGATTCCCCTCAGGAAGCAAGCCGTACCGAAGTGGTCGGCCGATCTCAGGACCGAAGCGCATGACTGGAAAATCCTGGCCGACCGCGGCGAGCTGCCCTCCATGCTGAAGATGGAATACCGCCTCGATTCCGGCAAGTTCCAGCCCATGAGCGCGGATGCAGCAGGGGGGTACTCAATCGAGTTGCCGTTCAGCTCCGTCATCCCCGGCTCTCACCAGGTGCTGGTGCAGGCGACGCTTGAAGACCATCGCGCCTATCAGAAGTGGATCGACCTGGAAGCCCCCGGCGCCATCGCCGAGAAATGGGACACCAACGTCGGCGGAGCGATCCAGTCCCGCCTCGTGCGCGACGGCGACCTGCTCTACGCCTCCACCATGGGCAACGACCTCGTTGCCCTCAACGCCAACAACGGCAAGGAGGCCTTCCGCGTCAAAACCGGCGGCGTGATCTTCTGCCAGCCCTGCGTGCACCATGGCACCGTCTACTTCGGATCCGCCGACCATCACATCTATGCCGTGGACGCCAGGACCGGCGAGCAGAAGTGGCAGACAGAGGTCGGCGGCGCCGTGCTCGCCGGGCCAAACGTCGCCAGGGGAATCGTCTGCGTCGGCGCCGCCGATCAGAAGATCTACGGCCTGGATTCCGGAAACGGCGCCATCATCTGGACGGTCGAGGGGCAAAACCTCTTTCAGACCGCCACCGCCACCGATGGCGATCACTTCTTCGTCGGCTCCTGGGACAATCACTTCCGCTGCATCAACGTCGGCAGCGGCTCGGTCGTCTGGGACAAGGTGCTGGGCCGCAAGACCAGGGCGCTCAATTTCTCTCCCTACGCTCCCGCCATCGCCGCCCCTGCGGTTGGCAACGACAAAGTCTTCGTCTCCACCGACGACGGCATCCTCCACGCCCTGAAGATCTCCGACGGCTCCGAGGTCTGGAAGATTGACTGGAAGCACATGGGCTACTCCAGCCCGCTCTTCAAGGACGGCAAGGTTTACTGCGCCCTCGACGATAAGGGCAAAACCTTCTGCGCCGACGCCGCCACCGGCAAGATCCTCTGGACCTGTCCCACCGGCTCGGTCATCTACGACAGCTCGTTCTGCGCCGGCGGCAACGAGGTCTTCATCGGCAACGTCAACGGCACCTTAAACGCCATCAACGCCGCCACCGGCAAGCTCGACTACCAATATGCCCTCGGCCCCGGCCACCTCCTCGGCTCCCCAGCTGCCGACGCCGATTTCGTTTACGTCGGCAACATGGCGGGTAAGATTCTCGCCCTCCCCGTCCGCGGCCCCGCCGAAGCGAAATCGCCCACGACACGCCCGGAAGTCTCACAAGTCCAACCTCCACCAAAGATTGCCCCCGCAGCGCCTTGACCTCGATCGGATCGAATCGTTCATAGCGGCGTGGCCGGCCGTCGCGAGCCAGTTGCGGGCGGATCGACTGGAAAGCCTCGGCCGCCGCCGGGCGGCGCATTGGCGGCAGCGCCACACACGGACGATGATCCACCAGTCTACCAGCGCGGAAGCCGTCACCGTCAGGATGATGACCACCGCCCAGCAGAGGTGATCGATCATCCGCCCATCCATGTGCGACAGAGCCGGGAATTGATGAGCAAGCACCTCAATCCCGATCGAGACGAGAGTTCCGAAGACGAAGCCAATGAACCCGTCGAAGATCAGAAGGGGGAAAAATAGGGCATCGAAAATCGCCAGCGAAAGTCCGTAGAGCCGGCCACCAGAACGGCGGATTTGTGAAATGGCAACAATGCCGCAAATGGTTGTGCCGAATGGGGCGGTGAGGCCGAGTCCCCCGGTGATGATCAGCCCAATGATCTGAAGCGGCGAGGGGCCGGGCGGAGGAGTTCCGGGCGCAACGACGATGCGCGTTTGCCAGAACATTCCGAGCAAAAAGATGAATACCCAGGGTATCCACGCTGCTCCGACGATCGCCAGACGCGAGAAGCAGGCTTGAGGTGGTAGCCGTGATCGCTCCTGTGATGATTGGCGCAAGCTCGGAGGCGAACCTCGGTTGCCGCGACGATGGATCAATTCCATCAGATAGGCGACACCGATCAGCCCGAAAAAACCGAAGAACCCCGCCAATGGCGAAATTGCCTTAAGAGATGGAATGCCTGCAAGGTATGACAGGAACCCGATGAAACCTAGCGCCGACAAGTTGGCAACCAGCCTGGCGGATTTCGAGGTAAAGGTGAAGCCGAACGCGCCCTCAACCGCCTCGGCCATGGATCGAAAACGAGCGCGAGGTTTCCGGGCGGGTTCGAACGATTCGGGTTCCTGAGCAACCGTCTCCACCTGTGTCTTCAGCACGCTGGCCTGCTGGTACCGCCGCTCCGGCTCCCTCTCCAGCGCCCGCAGCACGATCTCATCCAGCCGCACATCGATCTGCACCTTCCGCGAAGGCGGTTCCCAACTGCCTTTGGGCAACTCCCCGGTGAGCATCTGATAGAACACCACGCCCAGCGAGTAGATGTCAGCGCGATGATCCACATCCCCCGGCCGACTCGATCTGCTCCGGCGCCATATATTGCGGCGTTCCCATCACCTTCTCCGCCGCCTCCGCGTCCCTCCCCATCAGCTTCGCCAACCCAAAATCCGCGATCTTCACCTGCCCCTGCTTGTTCAGCAGGATGTTCTCCGGCTTGATGTCCCGATGCACGATCCCCTGGTCGTGCGCGATACTGCAGCGCCTCGCAAATCTGCGGCACGATCGCCAGCGCCTCTTTCGGCGACACATGCCCCGCATCCAGCAGCCCGCGCAGGCTCACCCCATCCACGTATTCCATGATGAAGTAATACAGCCCCGCGCGCTCCCCGAATTCGTGGATCGTCACGATATGCGGATGCGACAGCCGCGCCATCGCCTGCGCCTCCTGCGCAAACCGCTCGGCAAACGCCGGATCGCCCCCAATCTCCGGCGGCAGAATCTTCAGTGCCACAACCCGGTCAAGATTCTTCTGCCGCGCCTCGTAAACCGCCCCCATCCCTCCGCGCACCAATCAATCGTACGATCTCCAGTTCCCCGAACCGCGCCGACAGCTCCTCCACACCCGGCGGCGACCAGTGCCCGGATGCCGCATCTTCCTGCGTAAACCCCGCCGTATTGGCTTCCAGCCCGCGCTTCAGCAGGCACGCCGGGCAAAGCCCCTGCGGCGCCCCCCCGGCAGCGCCGCACCGCATTGCGGACATCGATTCCCCTGGCTCATATCCACCTCGGTCTGCTCCGCCCTTTACAAAAGCAAACACCCCGAAACGTTACAGGCTCGCCAGCAATTCCCGAATTTCATCTTCGATCATGCCCGAATCCGCCACCGTCTGGGCAATCTCCTGGCGCAAAAGCTCCCGGTATCGCCGCCGCATGCGATGCGCTGCCACCTTCACCGCCGATTCGCTCATCTTCAGCTTCCTGGCAATCTCCCCATACCTCGCCCCTTCACCCCCAACCAGCAGGTGTTCCAGCGCCTCAAAAGCATCTCCCCGGCCGTGGCCGGCATATTCCTCCCGCAACCGCCCCAGCACCTGATCCAGCACCGCCAGCCCACCGCCGCTCGAACACCCGCTCCGGCGTCATCTCTTCCACCGGCTCGGCCGCATACCGGCTCTCTGCCTCCATCGCATCCAGCGACACCACCTGTCCGCCCCGCGCTTCTGCGCCGCGCCTGATCTCGCTGGTTCGACAGAAAATGCTTCAGCGACGCCAGCAGAAACGACCGGAACTTCCCCCGGCTGCGATCGACCTGCGCACGCGCATCTTTCTCCAGCATCCGCGCAAAAAACCCCTGCACCAGGTCCTCCGCCTCCGCCGGACCATTCCCCTGCCGCCGCAGATACGCATACAGCGGAAACCAATAGACACCCGCCAGTTCACCCAGCGCCCGCCGAGCCGAAGAATCCCCCCGCGCATTGCCCGCCGCCAGCACGATGCTCCAGCGCGTCGCCGCAAACCGCTCCCCCGCCGAGGTGGGATGCTCCATCCAACCCAAGCATATCCGATCCCGCGCCCACCATCGACGCCACCGCCCCTCGGACCTGGCCGTAAGGTGTTCCACCACCGCCGCTTACCGCCTCATCCACCCCGCCCCGATAAACCAATCAAGTGCCTTCGAAGCGGCTTGACCGCACCCTTACGACATATGGACGAACGCTTGTGCAAAAACCCGGACCCACACCGTACTCTCACCGTACCTACACCGTGCAAACTCGCCCCGCGACAGAATGGCCGACAAGGCGAAAGGCAAAGGCCAGATGGGGGCCTTCAGAACCCTCGGGCCTGAACCCGTGCCCTATAACCTGAGGCCATGTCCCCGTGCGGGGAGCCCCGGCCTGATCCGAACGGCATTCCAAAATGAATGCCTATCCCCCCTTGGGATTTCCGATTGTCGACCGCGCCGAAGGCGTCCGCATCATGCAGATGATCGAAAGCATTTACAGCAGCAGCGAACTAGACGGAGCGTGGGGATCAGGTGACGCTGATCTACGCGGCCCACTGGGCAGAAACCTGAGACTGCAGGCGCACCTGCTTTCGACCATGCAATTCTGTTGGGAATAAATGATAATTCCCGTCTCACATCGCATTCGGCGGTGTTGACCTTGCATGAAGGCGATGACCGACGACTGGACTCTTCTCAAAACCTACGCTCGCGAGCATTCACATGAAGCGTTCGCGGCGCTGGCTGCGAAATACGCGGACATGGTCTTCAGCACGGCCTACCGGCGTACCGGCCGTAGCGATCTGGCGGAGGACGTCACGCAGGCGGTTTTCATTGCCCTGGCCCGAAGCGCGCACCGTTTACGCCCAAACGGCTCACTCGGTGGCTGGCTGCACCGAACCGCGCTCAACGCCTCTCACAATGCGCTGCGCAGCGAATCACGCCGCCGCCGGCACGAGCGATCCGCGGCTCGATCCGAGGCCGTCGCGGTGCCGGCGCCGCATGATGCCGACGAGATCAAGCTGATCGAACGCGCGATGCATCGCATGCGGCGGAAGGACCAGCAGGTCCTCTGCCTGCATTACATCGAGCAACGCCAGGTTGCTGAGATTTCAAAAGCGCTGCGTTTAACTCCGCAGGCGACGCAAAAGAGACTGGACCGCGCGCTCCAGCGCCTGCGGCGGAAGGTTTCGCGCGACTCAATCGGCGCCGGGGCTGTTGTGTCGGCGCTGGGCGCGATCGGAGCACATGGCGCACATGCATCCGCAGCGAAGATTACCTCGACGGCGGTGGCCGGTGGCGACAATGGGCGCGCGTTCATCCTCGCCTCGAGAATCCTGCGGAGCTTTCGTCTGGCTGCGGCCGCCAAAGCCGCCGCGGCCGTCGGGCTCGCGATCGTCCTCACAGGCGCGGTCGCGACGATCGCTTCAAATGCCAAGCGCACGCCCGCGGCGGCCGGCGCCGCTTCCGCTACGACGCGTTTTTCGCCGCCGGCGACTGCGGCCGCGGAGGCGCCGCTGGCACAGGGAACGTTATCAGGAACGGTGGTCGATCCCGCCGGCAAGCCGCTGGCGGGGGCCTCGATCATCATGCAGACCTATGGCGATTATGGTGGCGAGAACAAAACGGCGGCCCAGGCCATCACCGCTGCCGATGGTCGTTTCCATCTCGGTCCGATCGATCCAGTCTATCGATATCCATTTAACCTCCTGATTGAAGCCGACGGGTTCGCTGGTGCATACGTCCGCGGGGGCAGCTACTCCGTCTTTCCTGGCGGAGACTCCGATTTGGGCCGCGTCCGCGTCGATCGCGGTCGCGTCTTTTCGGGACAGGTGCTTGATCTGAACGGCGTTCCCCGGCCCAACGCGACAGTGGAATGTTCCGGGCGACGTTACTTTATAGGTGTCGTCGGCGAACAGCCGATTACGCCGGTGTACAAGCTGACAACCGATGGCCAAGGGCGATTTCGAACACCGCCCATGCCCGTCGGGTATCTTGGAATCCTTGTCCGCGTTCCGGATCGGCGAATAGCATGGATTGAGCGTCCAGTCAGCCCCGGCGGTGAAGAGACACTGTCGCCGATCCGCTTGGCAGCGGATGTACCCATCTCAGGCCTTGTTCTGGACGGACACGGCACCCCGATCGCGGGTGCTAATGTACGCGCCTTTGCCTCCGTAAAACCCGAGATTTTTGACAAATCCACGACTGACGCGATGGGCCATTTTACCCTTTACGGCTTTGGTCCACAGCCGGCGGTGCAACTGCAAATCTGGAAGCCGGGCCATGTAACCATCGACTGGGTCGTGAGGGGCGGCCCAACCGGCCTGCGCTGGAGGAATGTTCGCAATTCCGATGGCAATCGGTTCGACGGGCCGGCGCGGCAGTTGACCGTGGTCATGAAGTCGGAGGCTTGGATAGATGGCCGGGCTGTCGACGCCGATACGGGAGAGCCGGTTCATCTGGATAAAGTGATTCGTTGCTCTTTTACCCGGAGGCCTGGTGGTGCGATTGTTCTCAATGGCTGCGTGGAAACCGATTTTCAACAGCAGGAAACTGGCGACTTCCAAGTTCCCTACGATTTTCCCGAGGAATATCATCTGACCTTCATGGCCACCGGCTACTATGACGCCGAGGCGCTCACGCCACCGGTAACCGTACTGCAACCGATCACCGGAATCGTGGTGAAGATGCACAAGACAAAGGAAGGCGCGGGGCCAACGGTTGCGAAGGAGCAAATCACCGGGACGGTCACGCGGAATGGCCAGCCGGTGAAAACGGGTTGGGTCGGCCTGTGGCGGCTGACACATCCGTCAAACTTGGCAAACGCCAGCATCTGGCGGGGCCGCACGGTCAATCAGGGGCCGATCGTCTATGCCTGTGCGCGGATTGATGCGGGTTCTTATACCCTCGACGTGCCGTACCAGGATCAGGGGTGGTACGTCGTGGCGGAGGAGCCAGGCCAGCCGATCACGCAACTTGGGCCGATTGCCGTGGATTTGAACGAACGGAAGAAGCTGGACATCGCTTGCACCGTTGGGGGGAGCATCGCGGGTCACGTGGAAGGCATTTCCAAGGAATGGGCGGGACACGTTTGGGTAGTGGCGTTCACTAAGACCGGCATCCAGGTGGAATCGCACGTCGACGCTCAGGGGGAATTCCGCCTCAAGCAACTGTCGCCAGGCGTCTACGGCCTGAAAGTTGGGGATGACGCGTATCACGACAACGAACTCAACATTTCTCCCCAAGTAGCGTTGAACAAGCTGGCGGAACCGTGGAAACGGGCGAAACTTGTAAGCGTGATGGCTGGCCAAAAAACGTCCGGTGTGCAATTGGAATTGCCGACTGCTTCACCACCGGATTGAACTTCATGGCGCAGAGAACGCCGCCATGTACAGCGCCGTCCCTCGCGCTGCTGATCGAGCACACGCTCCGCCTCCAGCGTCTCCGCCGCGAGCGCTTCAGCCAGTCCCTTGAGTTCATCCCACGTCGCCGCCTCCAGCACGATCGGAAACGGCGCCAGCACCGGCACATCCCCCACCTGCGGATCCCACTTGCAGTAGTCGAAGATGGTCCGCCGGCGCTAGGCGCAAAAACTCGAGCGTTGGCAGTGGGGCAGCGGCCAAAATGGGTGCGGTGGCATTCATCCCGCCGCCTCAACGCAAAGCGCTGCGAATCCGACATAGAGCAACGACACGAGCAGCCCGCGCCAGAGCACCGGCTGAGCCGGCGTCTGCGGCGTGGGACGCGCCCGCCGCTCCGCAGTGACGGCCGCCGGAACCAGCATCAGGGCAGGCCATCCCTGTCGCAGAAAGTCTCCGAGGGTCGCCTGCGTGCTGACCCAGTCGCCCGCAACCGCACGGCCCAGAATCAGGCCAATGGCGATCAGGAACCCGCCCAGGCGAACGCCCGCCGCCAGATCCCGGTCGACGCAGATCGATTCCGCCATCTCGGTGGCGAATTCGACCATTGCCCAGAGCGCCGAGTCATGGCCCCCGTGGACAAAGCAGCGCAGAACACGACCACCCACCATCCCGGTCCGTCGCCGATGTTGGCGCCGGCAAACGCGAGGGTGAAGCCGACCAGCGCGCCCCCCAGCGCGATCGCCGCCGCTTGATTGTGCCGTTCCACCGCATCGATCCGCAGGCTGATCCCGAGAAAGCGCGAAACATAGACCGCACAATCCAACCCAGGCGCCGCCCATCGCCATGTACATGACCAGGTATCCGAGGTCGTCCCGCACATCATCGGATGCCAAACGCCTGAGAATGGCCCAAAGCACGACGCCGCCGCCACCGGCGCGAGAACGAGCGTCATGGCGCCGGCTTGGCATCGCCCAACGATACCACCCGGATCGACGGGACGTACCGCGCACCGCGCGAATGCCGCACAGACGACGCTGATCAAGGTGACCAATACTTCATCCCCTGACATCCTTCTGTCATCCCGGACACCGCCGGGACCTCCTTTCCGCGGTATTCCAGCCGGAAACGCTCACGTCGGCAATTAGAATCGCCCCGTTTCCGCATATCGCTCGCCGGGCGATGGCCAACCGCTGCGGTGCTCGCTATGGTTCTTTCCCCATGAGCAACGAGCCGGACAAAATCATCTACTCCATGATCGGCGTCTCCAAGCGCTACGACCGCAAGATCATCCTCAAGGACATCTCCCTCTCCTACTTCTACGGCGCCAAGATCGGCGTCCTCGGCCTCAACGGCGCCGGCAAAAGCTCGCTGCTCAAGATCCTCGCTGGCGTCGATAAGAACTTCGAAGGCAAAACCGTCGTCGCCCCCGGCTATACGTGTAGGCTACCTCGAGCAGGAGCCCCACCTCGACGAAACCAAAACCGTCCGCCAGATCGTCGAACAGGGCATGCGGGATAAGGTTGATCTGGTCAACCAGTTCAACCAGATCTCCGAGAAACTCGGCGACCCCGATCTCAACCCCGATGACATGGAAAAGCTCCTGGAAACCCAGGGCGAGCTCCAGGAAAAAATCGACCACCAGAACCTCTGGGACCTCGACAGCCAGCTCGAAATGGCCATGGACGCCCTTCGCACCCCGCCCGGCGACGCCTCCGTCAAGCCGCTCTCCGGCGGTGAGAAGCGCCGCGTCGCCCTCTGCCGCCTGCTCTTGAGTAAACCCGACATCCTGATCCTTGATGAGCCGACCAACCACCTCGATGCCGAAAGCGTCGCGTGGCTCGAACAGCACCTCCAGCGCTACGAAGGCACGGTCATCGCCGTCACCCACGACCGCTACTTCCTCGACAACGTCGCCGGCTGGATCCTCGAACTCGACCGCGGCGAAGGAATCCCCTGGAAGGGCAACTACTCAAGCTGGCTCGATCAGAAAAAGAAGCGCCTGCAAACCGAAGAGAAGCAGGAATCCGCCCGCCAGAAAGCCCTCGCCCGCGAGCTCGAATGGGTCCGCATGTCTCCCCGGCCCGCCAGGCCAAGTCCAAGGCCCGCATCCAGGCCTACGAGGCCATGCTCGACCGAGGACGCCAGGCAGAAAGAACAGGAGATCGAAATCTTCATCCCCCCCGGCCCGCGCCTCGGGCAGAAGGTCATCGAAGCCCGCGGCGTCTCCAAATCCTTCGGCGACAAACTCCTCATGGAGAACCTCAGCTTCTCCCTTCCCCCCGGCGGCATCGTCGGCGTCATCGGCCCCAACGGCGCCGGCAAAACCACACTCTTCAAGATGATCACCGGCGACGAAAAGCCGGATGGCGGCGACTTCTCCATCGGCGAGAGTGTCAAGCTCGCCTACCTCGACCAGTCCCGCCAGTCCCTCAAGCGACGATGACGACATCTGGGAGGTCGATCAGCGACGGCCAGGACAAGATCAGGCTCGGCCCCGTCGAAGTAAACTCCCGCGCCTACGTCGCCCGCTTCGGCTTCACCGGCACCGACCACAGAAGCAAGGTCGGCGCCCTCTCGGGCGGCGAACGCAACCGCGTCCACCTGGCCCGCATGCTCAAAAGCGGCGGCAACGTCATCCTCCTCGACGAACCCACCAACGACCTCGACGTCAACACCATGCGCGCCCTCGAAGACGCCCTGGAGAACTTTGCCGGCTGCTGTGTCATCATCAGTCACGACCGCTGGTTCCTCGACCGCATCGCCACCCACATCCTCGCCTTCGAAGGCGACAGCCAGATCGTCTATCACGAAGGCAACTTTCAAAGCTACGAAGAAGACCGCCACAAGCGGTCAGGTCTCGACGCCGATCGTCCCCACCGCATCAAGTATCGCAAACTCACCAAGACATGACTCGCAGGGGCGACACTTGTGTCCCCCTCTTCCCGCCCCCACCGCTTTGGCTCCGCCTTTCGGCGGCCCGCCTTGAACCCTGCGCTAAGGGTAGGAGAATGGCCCATCTCATCCAGGCAACATGATCACCAGCCCGTTGACGAAGCATCCCAGCAGAGGACATTCCGCTCCCAAGTTGCACCAAATCTCCTCCCGGCCCACACCGTACTCTCACCGTTGTAGTACCGTTCCCTCCCCACTCCTCCCCGAACCCGGTTTTTGCCCCTTCTGACGACTTGGTGGTCCGAATATGACAATTTGCCGCACCGGCAAAGCGGCCAGAGGGGCCCTTTTAGCACTTCAGCGCCGGATCGTCCGCAAGTCCTTGTCTGTTCATGTGTTGACCGCAGTTCTGGACTGAAATCGCCAGCTTAGCCTGTAGGGTAAGATGTTCCCAAGTCTCTTCGTCGCAGATACAGACCCACTCGCGGTTCTCGTACCATGAACCCACCACCGGCAATTGACGAACAAGAGCGGGGACGCCTTCAGGGAAATGAACGGCACAAATCGTCTTCCAACCATGCGGGGCCTCGGGGAATGGTTTGCCGAGCTCCTGCGTTGCCGCAATGATCCTGCATCTGCAGCGGACTCCATCGCACGGTTTGTCCTTCGGGAAGACGACGTCAAACTGCTTCGAGAACGGGATATCCGCGTAGGCAAACCCAATAAACACAACTTCCGTGTCGGGCGGTCGATCTGACGGCAAGCCGTCCTTCATTAAACCCATGACGCGCGGCGACACTCTGCCTTCGAGCCAGAGATAACGCTGCTCAACCGGTGTGTCACATTCAGATCGCATGTGTGTATTCTGGCGCGCAGCTAGCGGGACGCGATTCGATTCCGCGTCGCAGCCCGGTCATTCTACCATCCGTCAGAACGTTCCGAATCCCATCCCTTTCGATTTTCCCGCCTACCACGAAGGCAACTTCCAAAGCTACGAGCTAGACCACCAGAAGCGGTTAGGGCTCGATGCCGACAGACCCCGGCGCATCAAGTACCGCAAGCTGACCAAAGCGTAAGTATGCAGGTCGATGAAACGCCCATCAGCCGATCGGCAGCTTGACATTGCTGTCAATCAGCCAGCACCACAGGCCAATGAGTTCCGCCAGGCAGAGCGCCAGTCCAATCACGCTCCAGCGCGCGACGGAAAAGGCCAACCAGACCGCAAATCACGCCTAACACCGGAACCATCGTGATGCCAATGAGGGACACCAGACCCAGATACGGAACAGAGCCGAAGCTCGATGGCAGGAGAAACGTGATGGCCAGGCAGACCAGTCCGATTAAGAAACCATCTCAAGTCGTGAGCCGGTGTAGCCTGCGGTACCAGAGCAAAGCACAAGCGAGTTGCACGACGGCCAGGTAGTTCTCCGCCTTCCTCTCGTAACGGATGATGATCCCGCGGCAGCGGTTCAGCCAGCTGATCGTCCGCTCCACCACCCAGCGTCGGGCCTTGTGTCGCTTGCAACCCTGAGCATCTTTCTTCTCCTCGCCGATCTGCCGACAGTGCGGCTCGTAGCCGAAGACGCGGGCGGTCGCGTCCGAAGGTGCCGCCACTGAACGCCTTGTCCAAACAAAGATTTTGCTCCTGCTGACGCGGGTCCGGCGGCTCGACGATCACGGCCTCCAACGCATCCTGCAGCAGCAATGAGTCGTGTATGTTGGCTCCCTTCACGACCACGGCCACCGGACCGCCGTCGGCCTCGGTCAGCACGCCACGCTTCGTGCCGTTCTTCGCCCGGTCGGTTGGGTTTGCTCCGACTTGATCCCCCCGTGCCGGGCCTTGCCCAGGGCACAGTCGAAGCTCTGCCACTTCCAGTCGACGCCGGCCAGTTCCTCGCAGCCCTTGACCAGCAGCGCCCACAGGCGTCCGATCACGCCACGCTTCACCCAGCGTTGGAACGTGCGGTGGATACTGGAGTCGTCGCCGAACTCCTTGGGGACCTGGTTCCACTGCACGCCACTGCGCATGCGGTAGATCACGCCATCCAGGGCCTTGCGTTGGTCGATGCGGTCGGGGCCGAACTTCGCCGGCGGGTCGTACTCCGCCAGCACCTGCCGGGCCTCTGCCCACAACGCATCGTCCACCCGCCAGATCGTCGGCAGCGGCTCCGCCCCCTTCTTCTTTCGCGCCATCCGTGGCTCCTTTCGTTATCGCCAGTTAACATACGTCAGAGACTTGAGATGGTTTCTAAGCCGAGAATGAAGGAGAGGGCGATAGGTCTCGACTGATCAATTGAGCCATTACCCACTGGCATATCAGTCATGGGTATCGCTTGCGCCAAACAACGTCAAGA
>CAVSJX010000009.1:0-4234 GCA_963728435.1 uncultured Phycisphaerales bacterium
GATCTGAGGCCGGGCAATTCCGTCAGCGGTCGAGCCTGCCGCGCCGGCTGCTCGGCAACAGAGACGAACTGATAGATTTCGGCCAGCGGAATCTCCAGACCGACACTCTCCAGAACGAGCGCGCCGGCGAGCCCGTTGACCGCCGGAAGGCCAACTGCCGTCGGCATTCCGGCGATAGACGTGGTTGGCCGTTTCGTTCTGGTAGATTTCCCCAATCTCCGCGACGCCATCGACGTTCTGCAGGTGCTGGCGCCGGCGATCGCGCGCGCGCCAGGCGCGCAGTTCGGGTGGCGACACCACACCGAAGGTGACGCGCGGATGCTCGTCGCAGCGGATCATGACGTCGGGGATTTCGTGCTGTGAGACGCTGCTGCTGCCTGGGGACGGCAGCCACTGGGCCGGCCGGCGAGGCGCTTGCCGAGTGAGGCGATCAATCCCGCGGCGGCGGCTCCTTGATCCGGCGACGGGATCATCGACGGTCGGCCATGACGGGATACGCACGCCTGGGCCGCTCAGGCGTTTCGATTGCAGTTCCGCAGGCCCACCAGAACGTCCCTCTCAGCTCCGAAAGGTTATAGGTACGTATCGGCACTGCCCTTTAGTCCCTTACAACCCGACTCTTGTCACTTCCTGCACAGAATCGACAAATCCCATCAAATCATAGCCGGAACGATAACCGCCTGGGTGAGCCGCCCGGCCGCGGCGATGGCGGCGCGGCCCGCTTTGGTCAGGTAGTAGCGGTAGGTACCGGCCACTCGCTTGACCACCCCGAGCTGGCGCAATCGACGCAGCCGGCGTGATACCCAGCCGGGTGAGACTGTGCCAAGTTCGTCCAGCAGGTCGGCGCGGCGGATGCCGGCGATGTTCACCCGCGGATTTTGTAGCGCCTCCAGCAGGACCTTGTCGGTTGGATCGAAGAAGTTGATGCCCCGGACGGTGGCACCGTCCACCTCGCGGGGCCTGGTCAGCCGCTCGAGCGTCCGAACCCCGTCAGTGAAGTCGTCCAGCGCCGAGAGGTGAGCCAGATAGCGGCGGTTGCAGCCAAACAGGATCTCCCGCAGGTCGATCAGGCTGTAGATCGTCTTCTTCACGGGGGCCAGCTCGCGGGTCGCCGGCCCCTCGCGGTGTTCCACCTTGCGGTGGTGCTTGAAAAAGGAAACGTCGTTAGCCGTGGTCTCGATGCGCAGCACGGTGCCGCGCTTGTCGTACATCTTGATCGATGCCTTGCCGAAGTGGTGCTTGATGCAGGTCCCCTCGATGCGGGTGGAGAACTGCGAGCCGACCTCCTGGTCCAGCTGCGGCGTGATCTGCCGGCCGAGGAAGCTGGCAACCTGCTCGGCCTTCACGGTCAGCACCGACTGGCGAACCAGCTGCTCATACAGCGGGCCGAGCGTGGTGGTGGAACGGAACGCCAGGTCGGTGGCGTACTCCACCTGCATCAGGCTCCAGTGGTAGGTCTGGCCGAACACGTGCAGAACCGGGCAGCACAGCGCGGCATAACGGTCCAGCACACGATGCAGCCGGTCGGGTGAGAAGGCGTCGGCCAGCTCCTGCGCGTGCTGCCAGTCGGCGATGCGGGTGAAGGCATTGTCGGCCATGGTGAAGGCGATGCCCTCCGCACTCAGTTGCCGGGCCAGCCAGCTATGGCCGTTGCAGTAGAACTGCAGGCGGAACGGCGCCCAGGTAGGCACCCGCAGATAGACCAGCCCCAGCTCGGCATCCATGAAGTAGAAGTAGTAGTGCAGGCACTTGCCGCTGTCCGCCCGCAGGTAGGTCTTGTGGGTCTGCTTGTCGTGCCACGGCCGGTAGGTGTCACAGCTCTCCATCGCCGAGATCACATGCACCAGCCCGGGATGCGTGCCGCGCCGCTCCAGCACCTTCGCCACCACCGCCTCCTTGCGGATGTGGCTCTTGGAAATGTGTTCGATCGCCACCTTGGCTTCCGCCGCAAGCGACGCCGCCCGTTCACGCACCTGCTCACGCAGCGGTTCGGCAAACCGGGGATAATCGAAGATGCGAATGCCATTGGCGTAGAGGAACTTCGTCATCCCCCCCGCGTAGCACACCGTGGGAAGCGTTCCGGTGATCAACACCCGATCGTAGCATGACAGGACACCCGCCAACCGATCATCGTAACGCTCCAACAAACTGTCGCCCATCTTCCCCTCGCCTGCTGCAGGCCTCGGGCAGATAGGCTACACCTTTTTGGTTCCGGCTCAGCCGGGTTGGGATCCTCGGACAAGTCGCCCTGCTTTGCGGAACTGTCCATCTTGCCAGGGGACGGCCGTGCGCTTGATGCGTTAGCGTGGCAGCATCGATGTCCTCACAGACGGGTCCGCGGCGCGCTTAGTAATCCTTCCGCCGCCACTCCAAACGGGGAGCGCCATGAAACGGTACGATCGCGGGCTGGCGTTATCTGCGCTGTTCGACTTAACGCCCGAGCCGCAAGACGATCTGGCGCGTGCGGAATTCAGAACTGACCTGCTTCATATGATGAAGCCTGCAAACAATTCTGTGCTTGAGCAAGTCTTCGAGCGGAGGATCAGGCGGTATGTCGTTGCGCTAATGCGCGGTGGCATCGTGTTCGCCCAATTCGAAGCAAATCTGTTTAGCAGGCAGAAAGGCCGAGTTTGGAAACGGTATTACACCTATGTAGACTGGAAGGACGTCATGTCAGTCACCTGCGACGCTTCCTTCTTTAGTATAGAGACAAAAATAGACCATTTTTCTGTTTACGCCGATTTTAATAAAGACCTCGAGCGACTTAAAGAGCGTTGGGCTGTCCTGCAAAATCATGGACTTATCCCTTCAACCGCAACCCCGATTTTCCGGGAACCAGAGCCCAAAAAGAAGGAAAAGAAGGAACCGCCGAAAGGAGGCGCATTTAGCTTTCCCGTCGTGCTCCTCGCCATTGCGGTCGGCTACCCGATGTATATTGGCGGGGGCAGCCTCTATGCAGCCGTGGCGCCAGACCTCGCGGACATTGCTCCCGATGCGGCAGCGACAGCCGTCAAGCAGCACCCAGAATGGCCGCTCACAACGCGGGTTACTCTCGTCGGCGTTGCGAAAGCCTATGCGCTCTCGCCGCAGGGAGTATTGGCGGACGGCCTCGGCCTGAGGCAGAACTCGCTGAAATCGTTGCTCCTGGTGCCGGTGTTCTGGATCGAAAGGTTCGCCTCCCGCCCAACGCAGGTTGATTTGATGGCGAGTTATTTTATCGGCATGGTTGAGGCCGACCAGAAGAAAGGGGCCAAAGCCAATCCACGATAGACCCCTGTCCAAGAACACTTCGAGCGCGTTCTCGCCCCACCCACTAACATTTGTGCTTGGTTCCGTATGAGGCTATATCAGCCGGATTGCGCAGCTGCGCCATGGTTTCCAGCGGCATGTAGCATGCGCGCTACACGGCCCATTCATCGTTCTGCTCCATCGGAATGGCACCGGCCAGACGGACAATGGCAGCATTGTCGGGGAAGATACCGACGACATCAGCGCGGCGCTCGATCTCGGCACTAAGCCGAACGATCGGATTGGTCGAATTGATCTTGCTGCGGTGCGCGGCCGGGAAGTCCATATAGGCCAACAGATCGGCTTCGACCTCGCCCATCAGCTTGGCGAGTTTGGGCAGTTCGGGACGCTGCTGGTCGGAGACCTTGCTCCACTGTGTGTTTGCGGACCGGGCGTCCTGCTGGGCGAAGGCGGTGCCGATGATGGCGGCAGCAGACGCTGACCGTGCCGTCCTGCATGGGCCAACAGGTTGCCGATCATCTTGCGCAGCAAGTCAGTATCAGCGGTCTTCTCCAGCAGCGAGCGGAGGTCCATGTTCTCGTCTGCCATCGTGAGGTCCTTTGGTTGGTGTTGAAGTTCGTAACTAGACCCCACCCATGATCCGCGATGACCACCGCTGTGGATAAGTGGCCCGCCACCGCCTGACACTTTGAGCGGTCGCGGCGGCGGGCCACGTATCCACAGCTCTCGAACCACTCGTTGGGACACGACCGGCGACGGCGCCGCGTGAGCGACAATGACGCCATCGACCAGTTCATAGCGCCAGGCATCGCCGAAGGCAGACTGGTCGGTCGCCAGGAACTCTTCGGCCGTCAACGCCAGGTCGGTGCCGCTGGTTGTCGTGCTCATGCCAGCCTCCGGCACCGGAGATAATGCCTGGACGGTCGCGACGCCAGCTGGACCGTGGCGCCACCTTGCCAATCCGCGTTGGGTGTGACACGCCAAC
>CAVSJX010000010.1:0-50086 GCA_963728435.1 uncultured Phycisphaerales bacterium
GGTGCGTCTGTGGGGCCTGCGATTTGGAGAAAATCCGGATGACCGCCATTGGCTGAAAATTGCGATTTTGGCTCGCGGGGCGGGGTTTTTTGGAGGGGGCGGAAGTTCTACGGTATTACTACGGTGTGGGTACGGTATGGGTACGGTGTAACCCGGCAGCAGGCCGAACGGGGATAGTGAGCGTCCCATCATCGTTCGCGGCGTGTGCGGTTTGAGGTAATTCCGGCAGACCAGGTTGAGCGGCCCCGCTTACGGGGCACATCCTTGGGGCCTGTGATTTAAGTGGCATCCGTATGAGATGCATGCCAAAGGTCGGTGTCGGATCGCATACCATTGCCAACGAGTTTGCGAACGGGCTTTGGCAGAGACGGGAACGAGCACATGTTTCGGCGCGATCAATCGATGGATCTCCGAGCGTGGGTCTTGGCACGCGCCCTGCCGGTGGTTCTGCTGGGACTCGGGTTCTTGCTGTCGCGCATGCTGGGGCTGCCGCTGACGCGGCTGGCGACGGCGGGAATCATACTGGTTGCGATCGTTACGGCAGTGCCAGCCGGACGGCGATGGGCGGTCGAATTGCTTGCCAGGATTCGCCGGCCTTCACCGACGCAGCGGGCGAAAATCGCGATCGCCATCGCCATCCTTTCCACGGCGTACCTCGATCTGACCTGCATCGAACAGGGCGCGGCTATTCCGAAGTTTCACAACGAGCATCGCGACATGCTCGAGACGCAGATCATCGCGCGGGGGCGGCTGTCGATCCACATCCAATGGCGGATTCTTTGAGACGTTCCACGTTCTGGTCAACCGGTGTATGTGGCGGCGATTTCCCAGGAAATGGGTCGGCGTATGCCGGGCGTGTGGCTGCATCTGCCGTTCTGGGTGATGCCGGCGGTAATTTCGGGCGGGGCCGTCGGGCTGATGTACACCATATGACGCAGTTGATCGACGGCGTGGCGGGCGCCCTTCGAGCGCTGCTGCTGCTTTCGCTGAAAGTCTTCCGTTACCTGTCGCTGATCGTCATGCCCCACACCGTCATGCTCCTGCTCGGGCTGCTGGTGGTGTGGGCGTATCTTCACTGGCGAAGCGCCTGCGCCATTGTGGGCGGTTGTGATCGGGGCGTTTGCGGGGTGGGCGGGATCACGCGGCCGCTGGATGCGTTGTGCTACGCGATTCCGGTGGGCATCGCGATTCTGCTTGATCTTTCGGGGCGGGTGGCCATTGCGGCTGGCGACGACTGGGACGATTGTGCTGGCGGCGGCGGCGCCATTTCTCACGCTGCAACTGATCATGGACAAGGGGTGACGGGGAAGTTTTTCGAGACACCGTATGGCTTGTATGCGTCCGCTATTCGCCGGATTTGACGCTGGGATTCGTTCACTTTGATGCCCATACCCGTCCGAAGACCAAGCTTCCTCAGAAACTGGAATACTTCGAGAAGTTCACGCTGCCGCAGGCCCTGCGGCATCGGCCGGAGAATCTCTGGACCATCTGCGCAAGGAAAGACTGCCGCTGATTGCAGCCGTTGCGCTTCCGACGACTGCGCTGCTCGTGCTCTGCCGCTGAGTCTTTTGGAATTGGGAAACCGCCGGTGGGTGCTGTGGCTGATGCCGATTCTGTTCGTGTGTGGATACGTTTTCTTTCCGTATCTGATGGCGCATTACTGCGTGGTACCGGCGCCGGGGATTATCCTGGGCGTGCTGCTGGGGAAAGACGTTGTCGAGCGGCTGACCGTCCGCGGGGGCGAGGGGGTTACGGTCTTTCTCAGTCTTGGGATTGCAGTGATCTGCATCTCGCGGTTTCCTGAGATCGATCGACGCATCAAGGACGATGTGTATTCTGCGCCCATGATGGTGTACTCACACAAGTACCTGCCCACGCTCGTGGACACGCCGGCGCTGGTACTGTTCAAGTACCGTCCGGGAGCATCCATCTACACGGAGCCGGTTTACAACGAGTCGGTTGCGTGGCCGGATGATGCTGAAATCGTCCGTGCCCAGGACCTGGGGCCGAAGCGTGATCGGGAGATTGTCGATTACTACGCGAGGATTCAGCCGGAGCGTCACGTCTATATCCTAGATCGGAGTAATTTGGATTTGCGGTACTACGGAACTGCGGGGGAACTGGCGAGGCGGTTTGAATCATCCGGATCGCCGGCTTTGCGGGCGACGCCGAAGGCGAAGCGGCACTAACCGATGCCTCGCCGAACAGGGGATTTTCGTACAATGACCGGCAATGGCGAAGAAGAGCCAATCACCGCCCCGCAATTTTGAAGAGGCTTTGACCGAGCTGGAGAAGATTCTCTCAGAGATCGAATCCGGCGAAATCGGCCTCGAAGAGAGCATCGCCAAGTATGAGCGCGGGCAGTTTCTCATCCAGCATTGCCGGAACGTGCTCGGCAAGGCGGAGAAGCAGATCGAGTCTTTGAACAAGGAAGCGTTGCCTGAAAGCACGACACAACGGAGGAAGAGCTTTCAGGAGACGAGGGTTGAGAAAGGTTTGATTCGGGATGGCGAAGGAGCAGGCAACCGCATCGGATCAGGATCTGGCGCTCGAGCTTCTTAAACCGCATGGCGAACAGGTCGAGAAATACCTCCGACAACTCGTTGGCCGCGCAGGCGACTCACCGGCGAAACTGAGCAAGGCGGTTGAGTATTCGCTGATGGCCGGGGGAAAGCGGCTGCGCCGGCACTCGTGCTGGAGACTTTTGAATCCTGCGCGGCTCGAAAGCAAGTGCGGCAAGTGCGCTAGCGGCGGCGGGGGCGATCGAACTGATTCATACGTTCTCCCTGGTGCACGACGATCTGCCGGCGATGGACGATGATGATCTGCGGCGCGGTCGGCCAACGAACCATAAAGTCTTCGGGGAAGCGATGGCGATCCTCGCGGGTGATGCGATGGTGACGATGGCCTTTGAGGCGATTGTGCGGGATGCCGAGCCGAAGGTGGCGGTGGCGCTGATTGCGGAACTGGCGTCGGCCACCGGGCCCGAAGGGATGATCGGGGGGCAGGTGCTGGACATCGACGGGGAGAACAAGTCGCTCTCGCTGGCGGAGTTGCAGCTCGTTCATCGCATGAAGACGGGCACGCTGCTCACGGCTTCGTGCCGGCTGGGGGCGATCGCGGCCGGGGTCTCGGCGGAGAAGCTCGAGGCCGTCACGCAGTATGGACGCAATCTCGGCCTGGCGTTCCAGATCGTCGATGACATCCTCGACGTGACCAGCACGCCCGAACAGATGGGCAAAGCCACCAACAAGGACCACGGGGCGGGCAAGAACACCTACCCAAGCCTTCTGGGCCTCGACGCGAGCCGCGAGGCGGCGCAGAAGGCGCTGGCCGCGGGGTTGGCCGCCCTGAATTCTTTTGGTGAGGAGGCCGAGGGTCTGCGGGGATTGGCGCGGTTCATCGTCGGGCGGACGTATTGAGCTTTCAGGTCGGGCACTCGACCGCCTTCCCAGGCGGCATCATGAGCGACAGACTTGGGAACATGGGAATCAAACGACTACTTTTGACAATAGACGCTTGGCGACATCCCCTGTAAAAGAAACCTTAACACAGCGGACAAAAACCCCGCTGAAGTGTTCTCAGTCGGTTGTTGATGACGGCTGCTTTTGGTGATTTTGCGGCTCGGATGCCGATGTTGGTTGATGGATTGCGGGATCGGCAGCCCGCCAGGTTGGTTGCAAATCTAGACGCAGGCCGAAGTTGCGGCATAATATCGGCCTTGCTTGCCAAACCGGTTGTCTTACGGTTTTCGCGAATGGTTCTGTTCCTGAATGGGGAATGGAACTGCCGCCCTTGGTCGGCCGGATGTGAGCCGCCCATGCCGCGATATGATCTTGGCCCGTTGGAGGTTAGTACATGGCGATCCTGGAGCGAATCCACAGCCCGGCGGATCTGAAGCAGCTACCGCTGGAGGAACTCTTGTCGTTGGCCGGGGAGATTCGCACGCGGATATTTGATGCGGTCCGGAACAACGGGGGGCATCTGGCTTCGAACCTGGGGGTCGTCGAACTCACTCTTGCACTTCATCGGGTCTTCGAGTTCGGCCCCTATCCGGACGGGCCGGATCGGCTTTTGTTTGACGTGGGGCATCAGGCATACACGCACAAGATGGTGACCGGGCGAACCGGCCAGTTCGACAGGCTGCGCAAGAAGGGCTCGGTCAGCGGTTTCCCCTCGCCGGATGAATCGCCTTACGACCTGTTTGCGGTGGGGCATGCGGGAACGGCGATCTCGACGGCCGTCGGCATGGCGAGAGCGGATGAGACGCAGGATCATGCCGGACATGTCGTGGCTCTGGTCGGCGACGCCAGCATAGTCAACGGCCTCTCCTTTGAAGGGCTCAACAACGCCGGTACGCTCAAGCGGCAGTTCCTGATCATTCTCAACGACAACGGGATGAGCATCAGCAAGCCGCAGGGTGCGTTCGCTCATTACATGGAGGCGTCCGCGTCAGCACCACATATGACGAATTCAAGCGGTTCAGCGAGAAGATCGTGCACACACTGCCGAAGGGCGTTGGCCACGCGATCGAGCATGCGTGGGATTCGTTCTGCACGGCCGTGAAGGGTGCGATGTGGTCCGGTCAGCTCTTCGAGGCGATGGGCCTCAAATACATGGGCCCGATCGACGGCCACGATCTGCCGGGGCTGATCAACTTCCTGGCCGAGATCAAACACGTCAACAAGCCCGTCGTGCTCCACGTCAAGACCGTCAAGGGGCAGGGCTACAACGTCTGCACGGGCGATCCGACCAAGATGCACTCGCCGGCGGCGTTCCAGGTGAACGGCTGCCGGGTCGAGATCAAGAAGGGCAACGGCAAGTCGTGGACCAACGCCTATGCCGACGCCATGATCGAGTTGGCCAACGCGGATAAGCGGGTGGTTGCGCTGACCGCCGCCATGCCGGATGGCACGGGGCTCTCGAAATATGAGAAGGTGCATCCCGATCGCTTCTTCGACACGGGGATCTGCGAGTCGCACCTGACGGCGATGGCCGCCGGGATGGCCAAGAGCGGGATGCGGCCCTTTGCGGCGATCTACTCGACATTCATCCAGCGCGCGTTCGATCAGGTCTGGCAGGAAGTCGTGCTCAACGGCGTGCCGGTGATTTTCTGCATGGACCGCGCCGGCTACGTCGGTGACGACGGGGCCGTTCATCACGGCTTCTGCGATCAGGCATTCCTGCGGCCGCTGCCGGGGATGGTCCTGATGGCACCCAGCGATGAGGCGGAATTGAATCGGGCGCTGCGTTTCTCGCTTTCGGTCGAGACTGCGGCGGCGATGCGATATCCGCGCGACAACGTGCCGGCGAAGAACTTCGAGGACGTCATCGATCCGTCGCTCAAAGCGCAGGCCAGCGGAGAATGGCAGCTTGGCGTCAGCCGGATCTTGCGCGAGGGGACGGATGCGACGCTGGCGGTTTATGGCGCGCTCTGCGAGAACGCGGTGGCCGCCGCAGACGAGCTGTCCGCCGAGGGAATCAGCGTGGAAGTCATTGACGCGCGTTTCTGCAAGCCGGTGGATGGGGCGATGATCTCTCGCGTGCTGCGAAGCGGCCGGCCGGTGCTGACCGTCGAGGATCATTCGTTACAGAATGGCTTTGGAACTGCGGTGACGGAGTACGCAGTGGCCAATGGCCTGCCGACCGACGCGCTCAAGCGACTAGGTATGCCGGACCGGCTGGTTGCCCATGCCACCCGCAAAGAACAGTTGGCCGAAGTGGGGCTCGATGCCGCAGGCATCGCGCGGAGCGTGCGCGATGCGATTCAGGCGCGACAGCCGGATGCTCATTGCGAAGTCACGGTCATCGGACGCGCGACACCCGTTACCATCGGCAAATAGATCTCCCAATCAGGGTTTTGGCGTAATCGAACCAAGCACCACACTGTGCGATGCACCGGTGGCCGCGGGCATATTGGATGGAACACCGTCCAGCGTAGCGGCAGCCAGAAGCGAAAAGGCCTGGGCTTCTTTGGCGGGTCCGGATACGCCGATGTCATCGGTGATGCGGATGGGGGTTGGATTCAGCCGCGAAGCCAGCCAGCTCATGATCGACTTGTTATGAGTCCCGCCACCGCTGGCGATTATCTCATCCACGCGATCGGCCACGGAAAGAATTCCTTCGTGGATGGTGCGCGGTGAGGTAGGAGGCAGTGGCCAGGAGATCGTTCAGCTCGTCGGGCGGATGCCGGGCAGCGGCAAGGGCACGCTCGAAGGCCGCGATCATCGCCGGGCCGTCGGTGGACTTGGGGCCGACAACCGCGACGTAGCCGTCTTCGAGGAAGCGATCCACTACCTCGTGCGACACGCGCCCGTGCAGCGCCCGCGCCGTCCACGTCCCAGGTCATCTCGACCGGGCGAAACATGCGGCAGACCCAGTCGCTCAGGCAGTTCCCCGGTCCGGTGTCGAAGGCCGTGACCTGATCGACGGTCGCGCCGGCGGGAAGGTAGGTAATGTTCGCGATACCGCCTATGTTCAAAATGATCCGATTGAGCGTTGAATGGCGAAAGAGGATGTAGTCGGTGAACGGGACCAGCGGAGCCCCTTGCCCGCCGGCAGCAAGGTCGGCGCGGCGAAAATCCGAGACGACCTGGCAACCGGTTTCGTATGCCAGAAGCGCGGGATCGAGCCACTGGATGGTGTTGGGCGGATCGTGGAAGAGCGTCTGACCATGCGCCGCGACGGCGGTGATCTCGTCGGGCTGCAGCTTGGCGATAACGATTGCCTCGTTCACCGCCGCGGCGGCTGTGAGCGCGATCTGTCGGCCGAGTTTCGCCAGGCGCGGTAGGATGTCGTCGCGTACTTCGCCATTACGAAACGCGAAGATCTCTCTGCGCAGCTCTGGCTCGTAAGGCCGCTGATGGTGCAGCACAAGCCGCGGCTTCATCTCCAAGCCACTGCCCCTCACGCTGGTGATCGCCACGTCGACACCGTCGGCGCTGGTGCCGCTCATGGTGCCGATGATGATGCGCGCTGACATGCCGGCGAGCTTAGCCGAGGGAAGTTTCTGGTGCCAAGCCGATGGTGTGCGATATAATGTTTAAGGCAAGGATGCCCCTGGAGGCGAGTGGTATGGCCAAGAAGAAAAGCGAAGAAGCATCAGACGGGCAAAGCACTGCGGCGACGAAGCCGAAGCGAGCCCGAAAGACCGCCCCGAAGCGCAAGCCCCCGCAGATTCTGCCGCCTTGGAAAGTGCTTTTGCACAACGACGATCAGAACAGCTTCGAGCATGTTATTTTGACGATCGTCGAGCTGACGCCGCTCAATGAGGAAGATGCGGTGCGGCGAACCAACGAAGCGCACGAGACGGGCGTGGCCCTGCTGCTGACCACGCACAAGGAACTCGCGGAGCTGTACAAGGAACAGTTTCAGTCCAAGGGGCTGGTGGTGACGATCGAACCGGCGGAGAAGTAGGGCACTTCTGACCGGGGAGCTTTTATGCTTGTATGCCGCTAGTTCTTGCGGGCGAGAGCCACTGTGTATGTTTTGCCCTGCTTGACCTTCTTGTAGTTGCCGAACACCTCTTCGAAATTGCGGCGAATGAACTGTCGCAGCCCGGCGACCGTGACCACCCACAACTCGCCGTCCGGCTTCAGGTGCCGCCTGGCATCGTGGAGCAGGATGGTTAGCATTTCCCGGCCCACGTTCGCCGGCAGATTCGAGGCAATTGTGTCAAAGGCCATATCGGGCACAGCGCTGAATCCGTTGCTCGCGTAAATGCGGCAGTTGTTGAGATGGTTGATCTGCGCGTTCCTGCCCGCATAGGCCAGTGCCACGAAATCCTTGTCCACCATGTGAACCTCGGCGTCCGGCCACGCCTTCGCCATCGACAAACCAATGGCGCCATAGCCGCAACCGATGTCCAGTATGGTGCGGCGCGGTTGCATCGTCAGGCTTTCGATCAGCATCCGAGTTCCGTCATCGATCACACGCGGGCTGAACAATCCCCAGGTCGAGTGCAACTCCAACGGGAACCCGCGCAATGTGGCGCGGAACACGATGTCTTGCTTCAATGCGTCGATCGGTGTCATGGCATTTCAACTGCGTCGCGGTCCGGGCGACGGTGCATTTGGGCTCGTTGGCACCGACGTTTCAAGGCAAAGTCCGACAATGCTGATTGCATGTTCCCAGTTTAGCCATACACTGCCGATGTCTCACATCTGGAGGTGCATGATGACTTCCCACATTCCATCGGCGTCACACGCCTCCAGCGTATGGTCGATTCACGCCTGGGGTTGAACACGCCGGATCGCAGATTCTGAGTTAGATCGAAGCGCTCTTTTGCCTGGTGTTGGCCGTTGCGCCAGAATAAGGTGCCCTATGCAATCGGATAAGCAGTTCGCTCCATCTCAGTCTCAGGACCATCTTTCTTTTCCGGCCCAGTCATCCGTGCTCGATGAACGAGCATTGCTTGATCGCGTGGTTCCTCGTTACGACTTTCACTCGCCGGAGAGATCAATGCGTTTTCTTTGTCGCGGTGACTCCGACGTGTATCGAATCGTGACCGACATGGGGTTTCTCTACTTGAAAATTCGTCGGCCGCCGGTGTCCGCGGCGCAATGTGCGGGCGAAGCTCGACTCATCATGGATCTGGTGGCGGCGAACGTGCCGGTGGTGCGCCCAGTGCCATTGAAAGGGGGTGGATATGTCGAGGAAGTCGAGGCCAGCGAAGGGCTTCGGCCAGTCATGCTCTTCGAGGCTGCGCCGGTTGCGGAGGCAAACCTTTCCGATCTCGATCAGGTACGGCAACTGGGCAGCGTGCTGGCGCGCATGCACGATGTGGCCGATAGTCGCCTGTTGGATCCGGACCTACCGGAGGCCAGGCCGGATGCAGTCCATGGATGGGTGCGCGAAATCGAGTCTGCCGTGGAGTTGTCAAACACACAGTTCGCAACCCTCAACGAGGCAGCGAGACGGATCACCGAAGCATATTCGGCGTTGGCGCGGTCGGCTCCGGACTACGGCCCAATTCACGGCGACCTGGCCCGCTGCAATATCCGCCGGGATGATGATGGCCGCATTACACTCTTTGACTTCGGCGCGGCACAAAATGGCTGGCGGGTCAGTGAATTGCTCAATGTTTGGAGAGCGACGTTGCCGCGACTGACGCCCCAAACGCATGCTGAGCTTTGGGGCGCATTTCCTCCACGGCTACACCTCACTCCGCGAAGTGCCAACTTGTTTGGAACGAATGAAGCCCGTCAATCAATTGGCCCACAAGCTGGCGAAGATGGCGTACATCTGCGGGCCTCTCACGCTGCGCCTGGGCATCGAGCCAATCGCCGAGCACAAGATCGTTCAGCAGATTGATGAGATTGAACGGATGCTGGCGGGAGTGTAGCCAAGCCTCGTCAGTCAAACCGGCACCGCTTCTGAATGGCAGCCTGGAGCTTGCGGAGGTATTGCTCCGCGGAGACCTCAATGCAGCCGAACTGTGCCAGGTGTGGCGTGGACGCCTGCGTATCCAGCAGCTCGTATTCTCGCTCGCGCAGGTGCTCGACCAGGTGCACGAGAGCGATCTTGGAGGCGTTGGGATAGGTGTGGAACATCGACTCGCCGAAGAAGGCGGCGCCGAGGCTCACGCCATAGAGGCCACCGACGAGCTGGTTGTTCAGATAGCACTCGACCGAGTGGGCAAATCCGATCTGATGAAGGCGAACGTAGGCCTCGATGAGTGGTTCGCTGATCCAGGTCTGGCCGATGCGGGCATTCATGCAGGCGCGCATCGTCGCCGGGAAATCGTAGTTGAAGCGCACATCCAGCTTTTTCTGTCGCACGACCTGGCGAAGGGTGCGGGGGACGTGGAAACGCTCGATGGGGATGAGGCCCCGGGGGTCGGCGGTAAACCAGCGGATCGACCCGTCGCGGTCGGCCATGGGGAACACCCCCTGCGCGTAGGCCGACAGCAGCGTCTGGGGATCGAGTGAAATGCTGGCGTGCATCGCCGCATTGTAAGTCAAAGCCGCCGGCGATGCGGGGCAATTGCGGGTCATTTCATGCGGATGGATTGGACTACCGCGAAGCCGCGCGATGACGGTGATTGGATTTCGATCAGAACGGGACCTGTCCCGGTGGGTATCGGGACGTTGACGGGGACGCTTCCAATCTGCTTGAGCGCAATCGGCGCATTGGCTTTGCTGCGGCGTCGCTCACAACGAGCCTTGCGTCGTCGGCGGGGTCGCACGATCCGAAGGTGAGTTCGAGCATGGATTTGCCGGGGCCAAGTGCGGTCGGATCGATCGTGTACTTCACGTTGCCGATGTTGTCGGCGTAGTCGGCGCTGAAGCCCAGAACGTTCTGGAGATCGCGGATGTCGAAGCCGCTTCCATCGGCACGGGGGCGAAGATGGAGCGTGCCGCTGCGGGCGACGAGCAGGTCGGTGTCGGGCCAGGCGATGGGCTCGAAGGGGTCGGCGCCGGCATAGCGGACGGCCTGGACCCAGGGGTTGTTGTCGTTGGTGACGGCGAGGCTGCGCCAGTCTCCGCCAGCTTTGGCGATGGCGCGGATCTGCTCGATCGAGAGGACTTCATCGGGTCGTTTGGCGCCGGGTGCGCGGAAGACGGTGCCGGTGGTCACGTCGAAATAGTGCCAGCCGCCGGCGTAGAAGACTTCCAGGGTGACGTGGTTGCGGTTGGCGTTGTGGGGCTCATCGTGAAGATAGAACTCGACGGAGCGCCGCTTGATGCCGGGGAGGCTGCGCTTGAGGATGGCACAGGTGGTCTGGACCTGATTGCCGCAGAGGCCGGCCTGGAGCGCGAGGCATTGCTCGGGGCCGAAGACGGCGGGGAGCTTCTTGTCGCGCTTGAGGATCTGGTAGTTGGCAGGGAGGAGGCGGCCCTGGACGTAGTTCATGGCGGAGAGGGCGTGCAGGTACTCCGGGGCCAGCGGCGGGTTGCCGCTCCACCAGGAGACTTCGGCGCGGACGAACTTGGCGGCTTCGCCGAGGCGAGGCGACTGGGCGCGGGCCGAGCACGCAAAGAGCAGAAGGGCCGTCACGATCCAACGCGAGCGGGTGAGTTTCATGCCGGCATTCTACATGGCGACGGTGACGGTCTTCACCTCCGTGTAGTTGCGCAAGGCGTATTCGCCCAGCTCGCGGCCGATGCCGGACATCTTGAAGCCGCCGAAGGGGGCGGCGGCGTCGAAGACGTCGAAGCAGTTGATCCAGACGGTGCCGGCCTTGAGCTCGGCGGCGAGGCGATGCGCCTTGCTGATGTCGCGGGTCCAGACGGCGGCGGCCAGGCCGTACATCGTGCGGTTGCCGCGCTCGATCACCTCTTCGATGCTCTGGAAGGGGATGATGCTCATGACCGGGCCGAAGATCTCTTCCTGGGCGATCTTGTGCTCGTCTTTCACATCCGCAAAAACGGTGGGCTGGATGAAGTAGCCGGCGTCGCCGATGCGCTTGCCGCCGGCGAGCATTTTGGCGCCGGACTCGCGGCCGGCATTGATGTAAGCCATGACGCGGTTGAACTGCTCCTCGGAGACCTGCGGGCCCTGGGTCGTGTCGGGGTCGAAGGGATCGCCGACTTTGGTCTTCTTGACCTTTTTGATCATCTTCTCGACGAACTGATCGTGGACTTTCTTTTCGACGAAAAGGCGCGAGCCCGCGCAGCAGCACTGGCCCTGGTTGAAGAAGAGGGCCAAGTGCGACCCTTCGACGGCGGCGTCGAGATCCGCATCAGCGAAGACGATGTTGGGGGATTTGCCGCCGAGCTCGAGGGTTACGCGCTTGAGGTTCGACCGGGCCGCGGCCTGCATGATGAGCTTGCCGACCTCGGTCGATCCGGTGAAGGCGACTTTGTCGATGTCCATGTGCTCGGCGACGGCGGCGCCGGCGGTCTCGCCGAAACCGGGGATGATGTTGATCACGCCGTCGGGGATGCCTGCTTCCATCGCGAGTTCGCCGACGCGCAGTGCCGAGAGAGGCGTCTGCTCGGCGGGCTTGAGGACCGTCGTGCATCCGGCCGCCAGGGCGGGACCCCATTTCCACGCCTGCATGAGCAGCGGGAAATTCCAGGGGATGATCTGGCCGACGACGCCGACGGGCTCGATGGCGCGTGTAGCAGAAGTAGGGGCCGTTGATCGGGATGGTCTTGCCTTCGATTTTGTCGGCCCAGCCGGCGTAGTAGCGATAGCAGTCGATAACCAGCGGGAGATCGGCGTTGATCGAGTCCTTGAGCGGCTTGCCGTTGTCGAGGGACTCGAGGCGGGCCAGCTCACCTTTGTTTTCTTCGATCAGATCCGCGAGCTTGTAGAGGACGCGTCCGCGCTCGCGGGCGGACATCTTCCGCCAGGGGCCTTTCTCAAATGCGCGGCGGGCGGCCTTGGCGGCTTTATCGACGTTCGGGCTTTTCGCCTTCGGCGACATGGGCGATGGTCTGGCCGGTGGCGGGATTGAGGGTTTCGAAGGTCCGGCCGGTGACGGAATCGATCCATTTGCCATCGATGAGCATCTTGGTCTGGTGAATTTTGACGGGAAGCTTCCTGGAGGAACGGGATGGAGCGGCGACGGTTGTCATGGCGTCTCCTGTGGGTGGGAAAGATAGACAACGTAACGAGAGAATTCTAAATCCGCAGGCCGTGGAGGGGAGGGGAAAAAGCGAAAAGCGGCAGAAGGATAAAGGGACAGGCGCGGTGGGTTCGTTTCGCACGGTGGCGCTGGGGGCGAATGAGAGGAGAACCGGGATTTTTGGATCGCGGCGAGGGTTTTTGGCTTTGCTTCGGTGGGTTGGTTTGGGTTTGTTCCGCGACAGAAACCGCGAAGGCACCAAGGGGCAAAGGACAAATAGATCGTGGATCGCCGATCCGGGAAGGCGGATGGGCGCGTGGGAAACCGGGCGGTTAGAAGGCCGTGCGTTTTGGCAAAGGTGTATAAGCTTGTACCAACTTATATATCAGCAAATGAGTCGTGATACGTGATGCGTGTCCGATAGGCGTGGGGATGGGGGGGAGCGGGCCCACGGAAAGGGCGCGGGTGGTTGTGCGGGGGACTGGCATGGGCACGGCGCCTCCGTTCTGGCCCGATTCATTGCCGGAAAGTAGGTTATGAACAAGTACCTAACAAAGTCAAGGGCGATGTAACCGTTCAGTCCCCTCTTGCTTCAAAAACCCCTGAAAAGTTGGGGGGTCATGTTAGCGCGAGCGTCGAAAACTATGAATTTTGACCTATTCGTGGCTTGAAGTCGTCATAAAAAGCCCGAAAAATGCGATGTTTGAGGGACTGAACGGTTACGTGAGTACGGTGTAACTCCGACTTTTTGCACAAGCGGATGTTGATATATTGTACCGGTTCTATCCAGCCGAGGTCAAGTCCCATTTTTGCTGGAAAAAGTGGACGGGGCAGGCGGCACGGCTGGGGTGTGCCGCCGCTTGAAGTTCTCGTTCATCTCCTGGCGTAGCTGTCGTAGTTGCTCGCGTTCGAAGTTGGTCACCTTGAGCTTCCGCCATTTCTCCGAAGCCCGGAGCACCGCGGCGAACATCAGCTTGAGCATCGGCCGCTCCCCGAACGCGTGCGGCAGCACCTTGGTCCGCCGGCGATTCTCCTCGAACAATCGCTCCAGGAGATTGGTCGAGCGGATCGCCTTGCGGTGCGTGACCGGAAAGACCAGGTGTGCGATGCACGCCTCGAAGTCTTCAAGGAAGCACGCCACCGCCGTGGGGAACTTCTTCTGCCAACGCTTGATGAACGGCTCTTTCAGCAGCCGCGCGGTCTCGGGGTTGGCCGCCTGATAGACGCTGTTCGCCTCTGCTTTGATCTCCGGCCAGAGTTGCTCATCAGTCACTTTCGCCTGCAGGTTACGCATCTTGTGCACCAGACATCGCTGGCGGCTCGATCGCGGGAAGCATTCTTCAGCCGCCTTGATCAGCCCCGGCGCCCCGTCCGTCGTCACCAGCAGCGGATCGCATAGTCCACGCCGCTTCATGTCCTGAATGAACTCCCGGCAACTGACCGTGTCCTCTTTGGTCCCGGGCGCCAGATGCAGCAAATGCTTGAATCCTTCCACATCGATGCCCCAGGCGCACAGCACCGCCTGGCGACGCTCCGACGGGTTCAGACGCTCAGCCACCCCATCGAGGAACAGATACGCGATCTCGTATCCCGCCAGATCGCGCGTGGCAAACGCCTCGTACTGCTGCCAGAGCACTTCCGTGATGTCGCTGACCGCCGTCTTGCTCAGCAGCTTGTTTCCCCCGGCATCGGTGAACGCCGCCTCGCTGTCGCGGGTCGAAAGGCCGCGGGCGAACATCTCCGTGGCCAACTGCTCCAGTTGCTGACTGCGGCCGCTCACGTGCTGGCGGACCTTCGACTCGAACGGCTCACCCCCCGTATCCGACACCTGCGGCACGGCGAAGGGGATCTGGCCCTCGGCGCTGTCGAGGCGGCCGGTGCGATAGCCGTTGCGGTAGCCTTTCACCGCCCCGCCGGCTTCACGCTGATAGAAACCGCGGCCAAGGAACTGGCCAACTTCCCGTTCCAAAGCTTCTTCGATGATCCGTTGCACGCCCAGGCGGATCAGCTCCGACCGGGCATCGCCGGCCCAGCCGTTGTCGAGAAGTTCACGAATTTGCTGGTCGGTCTGCACGGACGCGGGTAATCTCTTGCTCACGGGGTCTCCTTGCTTTGTCACCAGCAACAAGGATGTACCCCGTCTCTTTTTCCAGCAAGCTTAGGACTTCACCCAGCCGGTTTTCCGAAAAGTCACCGGGCAGAAGGTTCATTGGCAATCTCAACACCTGGCCGTGACCAGGCACCGGGCTACTTCTACGTACTTGACCAACGGTACGCCCATGGAGTCATCGACGTACTTGAGGGTGCCAGGACTCAGGTCGAGCGTGTCGTTGCCGGAAACTTCCGTAGAGGTGGTCGGCACCGTTGCCACCCAAGTTCGTCCCAGGCCCGCCCGTCGCCCGTTCTGACGACTGCGCAGTCCGAACATTGTCGCTTTCCGGCGGGGAGGGATGCGACATCTTTCCGCGAAAACCGGCTTTTCCCTGTCCACCTGCCGACCTGGCAGCGCATCTAATCTGTGATGCGATCTCCGATCTGCCGTCTTGCCTGGATCCTCGTGCTCATGACTGGGCTTGGGGCATTGCAACTTCCTGTGGCCGGGGCCTCGAAACCCGTGGGCCATCTGCACCTCACCTTCACGGAGCGCAGTCCGCTGTCGTTGCCGGAGGTGATGTCGGTCCGGATGGAAATTGACACGCGGAGGTGGCCGCGGGGCAATCAGACAACGTACTCCACCCAACGGGATGACTGGGCGACGCATAACTGGGATTACGACATTACCAGGGAGTCGTTCTCGGCTTATGTGCCGGAGGCGTATGACGGGAGCACGCCATACGGGATTCTGGTGTGGACGGGGGTTTCGCAGTTCTCGCCGGAATGGTTTCCCGTTGTCGCCCGGCACAAACTGATCTTCATTGCGGGCGAGAAGGGGAATCGGAGCTCGGTGCCCGCCGGGCTTTGGCTCGACGCGGTTTATAATCTGAAGAAGCGGTACAGCATCGATGACAATCGCATCTATGCGGCGGGGTTTTCGAACGGCGGGCGCTACGCGGCGGGCATTCTTTGCGCGTACCCGGAGGTTTTTCGCGGGTGTTTTTCGATTGCCTGCCACAACTTTTACGAGGACTTCAAAGACGCGATCACCGTCGAGCCGGCGGTTTACCAGTGGCACGGCAACCTGGACGAGATCAAGAAGACCGTGCGGATCGTGTTGCTGCACGGGGAGAACGATACGTTCACGCCGGCGATGGGGAGGCGGCAGTGTGAGGGGCTGGAACTGGATGGGTTCAGGCACGTGACACTGCTGGTTGAGCCGCGCATCGGGCATCAGAATCCAAACGCGGACTACTTTGAGAAGGCGATCCATGCGCTGGACCATCCGCCGGATTTGAAACCGCCGCCAACGTCGCCGACGCGAGATCTGCATCCTACGGCGGGGCAATGCGCAGGCGCAGCGGCTGATGAACACGGTGATCTTCTGGCACGAAACCGCCTATCCGTCGCATCCGGGGCCACGGCTCGTGCGGAAGTATCTCAAGCAGATTCTGACGGACTACCCAACGACGCCGGCGGCAAAGAAGGCTCGGGAGTTTCAGGAGAAGCTTGATGCACCGGCGAAGCGGTTTGCGTCGCTGAAGGCTCCAGCCACGAAGACCGGCAGCTTCTCGCTGGCGTTCACGGAGACGCACCCGCTGGCTTCGGATGCGGAGGTCGAACGCCGGTCGAAGGGGGACTTTCTCTTTGACATGGTCCCGGATGGGGAGTTCGACCGTTACGACATCATCGAAGAGTCTTTCGACGTTTATGTTCCTCCATCCTACAAGCTGGGGAGATCGTACGGCCTGTTGGTCTGGCTGGGTCTTCACCGCCTGCCGACATCGTACGAGCAGATCCTCGCCCGGCATGATCTGGTTATCATCGCCCCGCACGAGGGGAGGGCCACGAAGGCGGTGTACCATCAGGCGCTGGACGCGGTTCACAATATCTGCAAGGTGTATGATATCGATCGCAAACGCACTTACGTGGCGGGTCTGCAATATGGCGCGGCACAGGCGGGTTCGATTCTCCGCGCGTATCCGGACGTATTCACCGGGGCGCTCGCCATTGACGATCCGGAATTCTACCGAACGTATCGGGATCCGGAGAGCGGCAAGATCCTCGCGACGGTGGAATCGCCGCCATGGGAAGGTGATCTGGCGGCAATCAAGAGCAGTACGTCGATCGTGATCGTGGCGGGGCGGAGGAACGGATCGGCTCATGCGAATTTCGACGCGCTTGAGCTTGATGGTTTTGTGCGGGCGGGGCTGGTCAATTATGAGCACGCCCCGAAGAAGCAATTTCCGCTTGCCGGGCAGTTCGATCGGGCGCTGTCGCTCCTGGTCGATCCAAAGGTGGGCAAGCCGCCCGCCACCGCGCCGATGCGCAAGGCGCATCCGCTGGCCGGGCAGATCGCGCAGGCCCAGCGGCTGCTTGCATCGGGGCATTATTACGGGGATGCGAAACTGGCGCCGCATCAGGACCGGTGGACGCACCAATGGAGCCAGCCGGTGAATCCGCACCTGGATGTTGCGAAGGCGCGGCTGTATCTCGAGCAACTGATCGAGGAGTATCCGACGACGACAGCGGCGCGGGAGGGGAGGGAATTGCTGGTTACGCTGTCTGACCGCCGGTAGTGTGGTGAGTGCGGGGAAACGGCCTGATGACCGTGACAGGAACGCGCTGCGGGGAGCAGCGGCAAAAAACCGGCGGAAATAAAAGGGCGGGTCTGAGACCCGCCCCTACGATGGCGTGGATAGAGATCGATCAGAGCTGAGCGCCGGCGAGTTGCATCCGGAGGAGCAAAATGGCGGCGGAAAGCTGCGGGTCGCTCGCCATCGCATCGCGCCTGGAGGGACGGGTGGTGGCGGCTTCCTGGGTTGCGGCCTTGGCCTTCTGGGCCTCTTGCTGGGGATCGGTTCCGGGGGCCTTGGTATTCGGGGCGTCATGAAGGACGTCGAGTTCGCGGCGGGCGTCGATGGCGGCGTTCATCTGCTCCGGCGTCATCTCGATGGTGAGATCGGGATCGACGCCCCACACGGTCGAGTTTTCCTCGCGGTGAATGCAGCGGCCGCTGGGGAGGTAGTAATGGCTGGTGGTGAGCTTGAGGAAGGCTTCGCGGCTGTCGAGCGGGAAGAGCATCTGCACGGAGCCTTTGCCGAAGGTGCGCTCGCCGACGATCTTGGCGCGGTGGTGGTCCTTGAGGGCGCCGGAGAGGATCTCGCTGGCGCTGGCGGAGTACTGGTTGACCAGGACCGCCATTGGCAGCTCGCACTTGTCGGGTCCGGGCTCGGCGTCAACCTGGGTGGGCTGGTTGGGCGTGTCGCGATCGGCATGGGTGCTGACGATGCGGCCGGAGTCGATGAAGTCGTCGGAGATTTCGGTGGCGGATGAGAGCAGGCCGCCGGGGTTGTAGCGCAGATCCATGATCAGGGCCTTGGCGCCGTGGGCTTTGAGGTCGTCGAGAGCGTGGGTCATCTCCTCGGGGCTGGTCTTGGTGAAGTTGGTGAGACGGATGTAGCCGATCTTGTTGGCGGGATCGACGAAGTAGTTCCATCCGCCGCCCGGCAAATGCTGCCAGCCCTTGACGCTGGCGACCTTGATGGTCTGGCGCTCGATCGTGTAGTCCTTGACGGTGCCATCGGGGCTGCGGACGGTGAGGGTGACGTTGGTGCCGCTGGGACCGGTGATGGTCTTGACCGCCTGGTCGATGGTGATGCCCTTGGCGTTCTTGCCATCGATGTGGGTGATGATGTCACCGGCCTGGATGCCGGCCTTGTAAGCGGGGCTGTCTTCCAGGGGCGTGACGACGGCGAGGGAACCATCCTTGGCGATCTGGATCTGGATGCCGACGCCGGAGAATTCGCCCTGGGTGGTCTTGTTGAACTCCTGGAGCTCGCTCGGCCAGATCATGTTGCTGAACGGGTCGAGTTCGCCGAGCGCGCCGTCGGCGAATTCGGTCACCACGACCTGATCGGGAAGCTGCACGGTGGTCTGGTTGGCGACCATGATCTTGTCGATGGTGTCGCGGGCGGTGGTTTCGTTGGCCTTGTCGTTGAGGGAACTGAGGGATTGATCGACGGTCTTGATCATGGTGTCGCGCTTGTCGGAATCGCGCAGGCCGGGGAAGGTTTGCTCGAGGCCCTTGGTGGTGAGCAGGACCTTGAGGCCCTGGAGTCCGCCGTCGAGCAGGGTCTTGTAATCAACGTCGCGGTAGTAGTTGGTGCGGGCGTCGATGAGAGCGTCAACGAGCATGGACTTATCCGCGCCGTGGACGCGGTCGCGCCAGTCGATGCGGAAGGAGTCATTGTCGTCGTCAGCTTGGTCGGGCTTGGTGGTTGGGCGCGTGGTGGGGTTGAGCATGGCGTCAACCGCATCGCGCTCGTCGGTCTCCTTGCGCTGCATGTCCCTGAGCACGTCGGGGGCGTACATGCCGAGCAGACGCACGCGCCGGGTGACGAGCTTGAGCTTGTCCTTCCATTCTGGGACGGACGGCTCCATGGAACCGAGGGAAGCGTAGAGACGAAGCGACTTGAGCCATTCTTCTTTCTGGTCGGCCTGGTTGGCCATGTCGGCGGTTTCTTTGACCAGATGTTTGACCCACGGCTCCTGGCTGAATGCGTTCTTGTCGTCGGCCAGCAGGTAGGCGCGGGCGGCGACGTCAATGGCGTAGCTGTCCTTGTGATTGGCGAGGAGCTTCTTGATGTCGGCGACGGCTTTTTCGTACTGCTTGTGGCGTTCGGCGGAGAACTCCTGCATCTGGGATTCGAACTGGCTGATCCAGGAGGCCATCTGATGGACGGAGGGGTCCTTGGAAAGGGTGGCGGCCTTAGTGAGGAGTTCGCTGGTCTGGTCGAATTTCCCCGCCTTGAGGGCGTCGAATGCCTGGGTCTTGAGTTGCTCGACGACGGCGACCTCATCCTGGGCGGCCGAAGCGCGCGGTCCCAGTGCGGCGATTCCGCCAAAGGCAACGGCCAGAACCATCGTCCAACGCAACAGCAATTTACTCATGAACCTATCCTTACTGGCAGAAGGCCACAAATCCGTTGTCAGGGGAGGCATGCGTTCCAGCGCAGCGGCCACAGGGTCGGGCGATGAACAATAATCATGACTTATGGTCGGGTCAAACGCATCTTCGCCGTCGAAAAACTTTGGACGCATTTCAATCAGACGCTGTAACCTGCGCGATGTTCATTGGTTGTGGCATCTTGTCGGTGGAATCGGTGTACCGGGTGTCGCGTTGGCGCGTCCAGGGGCTTGTGGGATTAGAGGTTAGCGGCCGTCTGCTGTAGCATGCGGCGGATCGTGCAAAAGTTACACGCGTTTGGACCCTCACGACCCGCATAGATTTTCATGGACACGATTGCCGCCCAGTTGGACCGCGCCTTTCGAGAGGCAATTTACGAGGCCTTTTCGCTGGAGGCCGATCCGATCATCACCGTCAGCCAGAACGAAAAGTTTGGAGATTATCAGTCCAACGCGGCGATGGGGCTGGCGAAGCAGGTAGCGGCAAAGACGGGGCAGAAGACGAATCCGCGGGCGGTTGCGGAGCAGATCAAGGCGAAGCTGAAGGTGGGGGAAATGGTGTCGGAGGTTTCGATCGCGGGCCCGGGGTTTATCAATGTGCGGTTGAGTGCGGGGTGGCTGGCGGAGCAGCTTCAGCAAGTGGAAACAGATCCGCGGGATGGGACGGCGGTTGCTGCCGAGCCGAGGAGGGTGGTGGTGGACTATTCGGGGCCGAACGTTGCGAAGGAACTGCACGTCGGGCATATCCGATCGACGATCATTGGCGATGCGCTGGCGCGGATTCTCGAATTTCAGGGCGATGAAGTGATTCGACAGAACCACCTGGGGGATTGGGGGACGCAGTTTGGGATGCTGATTTCGTATGTTTTGGAAATGCCGTCAGGTCAGACGTGGACCGTGGATGCGGCGGGGCGACCGTTGGCGCAGCCGGATTGCATATCAGCGACTTAGAGGATTTTTATCGGATCGCAAAGAAGCAGTTCGATGAAAGCTCAGTTTTTCAGGAGAAGGCGCGCGATGCTGTGGTCCGCTTGCAGTCGGAGAACACGCTCGAGCGAAGCATCTGGCAGGGCATCGTCGATGAAACGCGCCGGCACTTTCAGCCTTTGTATGAGCGCTTGAATGTCGCGCTGCGACCCGAGCATGAGCGCGGGGAGTCGTTTTACAACCCGTTTCTTGCGGACGTGGTGAAGGAGTTGCGGGACAAACGCATTGCGGTGGAATCGGAGGGGGCGATTGTCGTGTGGGTGGATGGATTTGAGTCGCCGCTCATTATTCAAAAGAGCGGGGGCGGATATGGATATGGGACAACGGATTTGGCGGCGATTCGATATCGCATTTGCGAGCTTCGCGCACGGCGGCTGATCTACGTCACCGATTCGCGGCAGATTCAGCATTTTCGCCAGGTCTTCGCCGCGGCGCGCAAGGCGGGGTGGACTGAAGGGGTTGAACTCGAACACGTCACCTTCGGCACGATTCTCGGCGAGGACAATAAACCGTTCAAAACGCGCTCGGGTGAGACGGTGAAGCTGAAGGACCTGCTCGATGAAGCGGAGGAACGGGCCCTGGCCATCGTGACCGACAAGAGCCCGGAGCTGTCGGAGGAACTGCGCAAGGCGATCGCGCATGCCGTCGGTGTCGGCGCGATCAAATACTATGATCTGGCCCGCGATCGCACGAGTGACTACGTTTTTTCCTGGGAGAAGATGCTGTCGTTTGACGGGAACACGGCACCGTATCTTCAGAATGCGCAGCGTCCGGATCTGCTCGATTTTCCGCAAGGCGGGTGAGGCGAGAGGCGCCAAGCGTCGAATCATCCTGGAGTCCCCGTACGAAATGTCGCTCGCCAAGCACATTCTGCGGCTGGGCGAGATCCTGGAATTGGTGAGCCGGGAACTAAAGCCGCATCATTTGTGTACGTTCCTGTACGAGCTGGCGGGGAAGTTCCACTCGTTCTACGAGCACTGTGACGTGATCAAGAGTGATGAGCCGACGCGATCCAGCCGGCTGGGGTTGTGCGATGTGACGGCGCGGACGATTGCGCTTGGCCTGGATCTCCTCGGCATCGAGCATCCCGAGCAGATGTGAATCGTCACGATACCTCATCGGCGCCGATGTCGTACTTGCCGTGCTGGGGGAGGGTTGAGCCGAAGAAGTCCGTCGAGACGGCGCTGAGGATGGTATGGGGGCTGCGCCCCTGGTCGATCAAGATGGAATTCGACTGTAGCTGGTACTGCCAGAGCAACTTGAGCTTGGTCGTGTCGCGAATGGTGCCGGCCTTGCCGGCGGCCTTGAGCTTTGGGTTGCCCTGGTAGCCGACGGCCATTCCAGCGACTTTTTCCTGGCCGGTGATTCCGCGGAAGTCGGGAAGAGAGTCGAAGGTTCTGCCGTTCCATTTGATCTGGAACGTGCCGCTGCCGGAGTAATAGTTGTTGCCGATGAACGTGTTGGATCGATTGGCGGTGAAGGCGCTGTCTACGTCCACGACGCTCACGCCGCCGGTGGTGTAGAAGATGTTGTTGCGGACATCGACGTTGGCCATCGCGGTGTCGCCGGTGTGGAAGGCGTTGAAGGCGGCGGATGAGCCGTCGCCCGTGGCGGACATGTAGACGGTGTTGTTGTAGACCTTGAGGTCGCGTGCGTTTCCGTAGAGCAGGATGGCGCCGTGGCCGTTCTTGCGGGCGTCGTTCTGAGAGATGTTGTAGCGGATCACGTTCCCGTCGGACGTGTGGTTGTCGGCGCAGATGAGATACCCCGGGCCGTCGTTGTTGTGGGCATAGTTGTACTGCATGGTGGAGTTGGTCGTATCCCAGTCGAAATCGAAGCCGCCACCGTCGGTATTTGCTTTTGTGTGGTTGTTGTACGATTCGCAGTACTGGATGGTGACGCGGTTGGAGCCTGCCGCCCAGATGCCGACGGGGGCCTTGCCGTTGGAACCATTGTCGTAGGCAATACAGTGTTCGATGGTTGCGCCGTTCACATCGGCGACGAAGATGCCGTTGCCGGTGACCATGCTGTTGGTGCCGGTCCCGGGGTGGTTAAAGCTGTTGACGTATCCGACGTAGATGTTTTTGTGGACGTTGTTCGCGGCGCCGTTGATCCAGAGCCCGCCTTCGAGCGCGCTGTTAAGGCTTGCATGGACGATGCGGACGTTCTGGAAATGGGCGCTGGCGGGCCAGGATTCCATCTTGATGTTGTAGCCCCCATAGCCGGAGACGGCGACGTTGGTGATGGCGATTCCGTCCATCACGCGGTTGGCGGTTCCGGTGTGGAAGTAGAGGCCATTGGAGTGATTCGCGTACATCCCGCCGCCGCGGAAGTTGATGCGATGGACCACGAGCCCGGAGACGTCACTGACATCGAGGCCGGCCTGGTTGCCCGAGCGGATGGTTGCGCGTCCCGGGCCGTAGGAGCTGATGGTGATGGGACTGGTGGGCGTACCGGAGTCGCTGGAGTTGAGGACGATGCTGCCGTGGTAGGAGGCTTTGCTTCGAAAGAGAATGATGTCGCCCGGATGGAAAGTCTGGCGGTTGACGCGGTTGATCGACTTCCAGGCGGCCGAGATAGATTGGCCGGAGGCCTGATCGTTGCCGGTGGGGCTGATGTAGTAAGTGCTGAGTAACTGCCGGCTTTCCAAGGGCTCGCACAGACAAGGGCGCGCGTTCGTCGCTGCCAGGGGGCTTTGATAACGGGTTCGTTTGGCGACGGCAAAAAGTGTCCGTGCGGTGCGGACGCGCATGAGCGTAACTCCTCCGGAAGTAAGTTGTTGAACTGCTGCCCCGGGCCGTTGGAAACAACCGGCAGCGTGCCGATGAGACGCGTCAGCTCGCAATGCCCCCGGTGGACAGTCTGTAACTGATTTCGTCTCCGCCCAATCACCAAAGCCCAAGGCAGAGCAGATTGGATGTTGCAGATAGAGAGGTCTTCCGCAAGTCGGTGATTACGGAAAAAGGCGAATTTTTTGCGCTTCACCCAAAAATTGCCCGCAAAAAAGGGCGGCTCCGCATGGAGCCGCCTTTCCACCTGGGTCGGAGCCCAAGTTCTCTCACCTCACAAAGATCATCCGGCTTCGTCGCATCCAATGTCATATTTGCCGTTGCGCGGCAGCCAATCGCCGAAGAAATCGGTCGTTGCGGAGCTCAGGGTGGTGACGGGATTCTGGCCGCGGTTGATGAGTGGGGATGAGGATTGGAGCTTGTACTGCCACAATCCGCCGAGGAGCAGCGGGTAGTTGAGCGTTCCCGCCTGACCCGGTGCGTTGAGCCCGGGATTGCCCATGTAGCCGGTCAGCAGGCCGTTGAGCTTTTCCTGTCCGCGGGCGTTCTGCCAGGCGCTTAGCGAGTAGTAGGTCGAGCCATTCCAGTTGATGCGGAACGTGCTGCCGCCTGAGTAGTAGTCGTTTCCGATGAATTTGTTCGAGCTGCTGCTGGTGACGGCGCTATTGACGTTGACGAGGGTGTAGCCGCTCGTTGAGTAGAAGATGTTGTTGCGCACGTCCAGGTTGTAGATGTTCTGCCCGGCGGCGCCGTAGTTGTGCGCGAACAGCGCCGAGGCGGAACCGCTGGCGCCGCCGCCGACGTAGATGGTGTTGTTGTAGAGCTTGGTGTTGGTGACATGGCCCCACAGTTCGATGGCGCCGCGGCTGTTCCGGCGGGCGTCGTTCTGCGAGATGTTGTAGCGAATCACGTTGTTGTCGCACGAATGGTTGCCGGCGGCGATGAGGTAGCCGGGACCGTCGTTGTTGTGCGAGTAGTTGTACTGCATCGTCGAGTTGGTGACGTCCCAATCGAAGTCGAAGCCACCTCCGTCGGTGCTGGTTTTGGTCTTGTTGTTGAAGGATTCGTTGTACTGGAACGTGACGCGATTGGAGCCGGCGGTCCAGATGCCGACGGGGGCAGCGCCGTTGGAGCCGTTGTCGTGGACGACGCATTTTTCGACAGTGGCGCCGTTGGCGTCGAAGACGCAGATGCCGTTGCCGGTCACCTCGCTGTTGGATCCGGTGCCGGGGTGATTCCAGACCCAGGTCCACGCGATGTAGATGTTCTTGTTGACGTTATGTGCGTAGGCGTTGATCCAGATTCCGCCGGTGCGGGAATCGTGCAGAAGATCGCCGACGATGCGGACGTTGCTGAAGCTGCTGTTGTAGCCGGGGGCTTCGATCTTGATGTCGTATCCGCCGTAGCCGCTGACATCGACTTGTTCGATGTCGATGTTGGAGAGGTTTTTGTTGGACCAGTTGGCGTGGAACCAGATTCCGCTGGCGGAATTGTTGTACATTCCGTTGCCGCGGAAAATGAGGTTGTTGACGTGGATACCGGCGGTCTGGCCGACGTCGAGGCCCGCGCTGCTGCCGGAACTGATGGTGGCTTTTCCACCTCCGTAGGAGCCGAAGGTGACGGCGTTGGTTGCGGTTCCGCCTTCGTAGGCCATGACCTGAATGGAGCCGTTGAAGGTGTTGCCGCCTTTAAAGAGGATCGTGTCGCCGGGATGCAGCGTCTGGTTGTTGACGCGCTGGATGGTGCGCCAGGCGGCGTTTTGACTGGTGCCGCTGGCGCCGTCGCTTCCCCAGGGGCTGACATAATAGGTGGAGAGAAGTTGCCGGGGCTCGAGCATCTCGAGCTGGGCGGGAACGTTCTGACGTTCGCGCCGGCGGCGCAAATCGACGACCCGCGCGGGGGCATGGCATGCCCGTGCGAACAAAGAGCCGCATTTTCAATTGTCCTCCTCGCGATGCAACAGCGAGACTTCTTGATGGGCGCTGCGAGCCCTGAACGCCACGGCCCGCAAGCTTCATTTAGGGGACAGCCCTGATGGGTTCGCCGCACCCCTTCCCCGCGGCGGGCGGACCCGGACTCAACACGTTGTCCCCTGCCAGTAAGTGCCCTAGCAAGGCAAGGGCGGCATGATGGGAATCATGGTGGGGCAATCAACTGAAATATGGGGAGAAAACAAAAAAAACTTTTGACATGAGTTGAAGTTCGCGATGCGCGATTGGTCGGCCGCTGGAGATGTGGTTTTCATGATGATCTGCACGGCCATGGTCAGATCAATCGTTTCAATCGTTGCCGGCGAGGTTCGATTTCGTTGCAGATTCGCCTGAAAAATGTGGGAACCGCGGTCAGGGATCCAACTGCCGCCGCGAAGCGAAAGGGCTTGCGATCGGTGCAAGATGGGCGAGATCGCTGCGCCTTGCGAAAAAGGACCAGGCCGCTCATCTGGGATCGATGTAGCGGCCTGATCCCGGCTGCTCGTGAGAAGCTGGAGAATTCAGTAACTCTCGGCGCGCCGCGAGCTACTTCTCTTTCACTGCAGCTGCAACCGCATCGTGGAGCTTCTGCTCACTGTCGGGGGCGGTTCCGATGAAAACGTTCTTCACGACGCCGTCTTTGCCGATGACCATTGTCTGGGGGATTCCGGTGACCTTGTAGTCCTGGGAGATCTTCCCGTCGCTGTCGAGGAGCGTCGTGAAAGTGAAGTGGTTGTCTTTGACAAACTGCTGCACCTTCTCCCTGGGCTCCTGGACGTTCATGGCGAAGGCTTCGACGCCCTGGTTCTTGAACTCCTGGTAGACCTTATCGACGTGCGGAAGGCCCTCACGGCACGGCGGGCACCAGGTGGCCCAGAAATCGACGATCACGACGTGACCCTTCTGGTCGTTGAGGGAGACGTCTTTGTCATTCAGGCCCTTGGCGGTGAATTCGGGTGCCGGCTTGCCCTCGAGTGCCTTGGCCGGCTCGTCGCTTTCGGCGGCCGAGGCCTGCTCCTTCGCCGCATCTTTGGCGTCGGCGGGAGGGGTCCAGGCGAACTGCCCATCCTTCACGGTGGCGCCCGGCTTCACGGACGAGTAATCGACCGTCACGCGCGCCTCTTTCACATCGGAAGCGCCACGCTGCTCGAGCGCCTTGGACATATCGAGCGTCGCCCGGCGAAGGAGGTGCGTGTCGGGGTCCACCAGCAGCGTCAGGCTTGCCTTGGTCTTGGGATCGCTCAGCTTCACGGCATTGAGCGATTTTCCTTCCACCTGCACGTCAGGCAGCAATTCCGCCGATCCGAGATTGTTGGTTAACGATTTAGTGGGATCGGAACTGAGCGCCAGCATCAGCGAAGGATTCTGCGTGCCAATCACCTGCCCATAGGGGTCGGGCAATTGTCCCGGCGCGATCTTGCCCTTGGGGGCATCCTGCATGAGGTAGAGGTTGTGATCCTTCGAATAGAGGTAGAGCTTCTCGCCCGTTGAGCCGGCGGTGATGTCATCCTTGACGTTCCTGCCTGAATTTGTTGGGGGCTTCGTAGGACGAGGTGAACTCGGTGTCCTTGCTCTGCTTTTGGCCCTGGACGTTGAAGCGCAGCGTTAGATTGCCGGTGAGGTCCAGTGTCTTGAGTTGCTTATAGGCGCTGTCGATCTTGTCGAGCTGCGCCCGCGCTTCTTTGGTGATGACCGGCTGCGTGGTCGCGTTCGCCTCGGCCGGCTGCGTTGCGGCCGCGCCTACGGCCGGCGCGGTCGTGGGCGCTTCTGCTGCATAGAGCACGGCTCCCGTCACCAGGCTCGCCACGAGGGCCAGGATTGTCTTCGTGTGGAATGTCATTCGATGAACCTCCAATAGGTCGAGCCCTCCCGGGCTGGTGAATAGAAGCCTTGTTAACAGCGCCACGCCATCCTCAAGCGCACGTGCATTATAGACACGCCGGCGCAGCAATCAGCGGGGAACTAGTCGAATTCGTCTCCGCGAAAAGTGTTACCCAGGTAGGCGCTGCGTACGGCCGGATCGTTGATGATCTGCCTGGGGGTTCCTTCTTTGAAGACACGGCCGTCATTGATGATCAGGGCGCGATCGCAGACCCGCAGGGTCTGGGCGACATTGTGGTCGGTGATGAGCACGCTTTTGCCAAACTCGCGCTTTAAGCGCACGACTTCACGTTGAAGGTCTTCGACGGCGATCGGGTCTACGCCGCTGAAGGGCTCGTCCAGCAGGATGAGCTTGGGATCGCGGATCAGGGACCGGGCGATCTCCAGCTTTCGACGCTCGCCGCCGCTGAGGGTTTCGGCCCGCTGGTTGCGCTGCTTGAGCAGGCCATATTGCTGAAGCAGGCGCTCGGCGCGGCGCTTGCGCTCGGGGCGGCGGAGGTTGAGTGTTTCGAGGATCGCCTGGAGATTTTCCCAGACGGTCAGACGCCGAAAATCGCTGCGTTCCTGGGGCAAATAGGCGATCCCCAGCCGGGCCCGCTTGTACATGGGCAGGTGGGTCACGTCCCGGGCATCGAAGGCCACTGCGCCGCTATCCGGGGTGATCATCCCGAGGATCATGCGGAAAGTTGTAGTTTTGCCCGCGCCATTGCGCCCCAGAAGGCCGACGATCTCCTCCTGGACCAACAGAAAGCTAACCTCATCGACGACGGTGCGCCCGTTGTAAGTCTTTGTCAGCTTGGTCACTTCCAGCAGGTTCATCGGCCACCGCCTGCTCCGTTCGGTCGGCGGTGGCGCGCCAGTCTCACGTCCGTAGACGGAAAATCAAGAGTTGGCGATGGTGGTCCGTTGTGGAAAAGTCGTGGACAAGGCCAAGGTCGGGGAAAGTCGGCGTTTTTAGCCGTAAACGAAACAGTTTTGTGCATTTTGACGGACCTGATGCGACACAAACGCGATCTTAACAGGTAGTGACGGCTAAGTTTTCTGGTTAGCCCATTGTGGACAGATGGTTATGCGAAAAACAAATGATTGCGACGTTTTGGCCGAGTTGGGTCAGTGATTTCCCTAGGTGCTCATTACAGCAATATTTATATCGCTTTGTGTTCGATTGTGCGACGAACCTTGGCATCGTGTGGATAACCCGTTGGGAAGAGCGTCTGCGTTGCGAATCAAGCTTTTTTTTGGCGCTGGATGAGCCCGTGTGATAAGTTGCGGTCCTCTCGGTTGACCGCTGCCCCGGTGCACCTTCGGCAGCGGCCCGTTGGGGAAGGCTCGACGGTCAGTTCCAAGGTGCGGCAGTCCCAGGGGCCTTGCTCCTGCACGTCTGGAAAGGAGTGGCTGATATGGCCACCGGTAAGGTTAAGTGGTTCAATGATCAGAAGGGCTTTGGTTTCATCTCGCCCGACGGCGGCGGAAAGGACGTTTTTGTCCATCATTCCGTCATCGAGGGCCAGGGTTTTCGGACCCTCGAGGACGGCGAAGCCGTCGAGTATGAATCCGAGGATGGCCCGAAGGGAAGCAAGGCTACCCGCGTTCGGCGCACCGCCGAGGCACCGGCCGCCGCCTCCTGAGCAAAACCTGGTTGTTCAAGGATGACACAGCACACCCGCGAAATCGCGGGTGTTTTTCTTTTGGCAAGCGATCGCGTCAATGCTTTGCTGCCTTGGCGGGGGCGCCCACGCCGGCGGCGGCTTCCCAATCGGAGACCTCCAGCGGCCTGGTCCAGTCGCGCAGCTTGGCAATCGAATCGGTGAGCAACGCTTCCGGTGCCATGTTGGAGGGCAGGATTTCCTTCGTCCATTGCAGCGTCACCCAGCCGGGGTATCCGATGCCGCGCAGGCGCGTGAGAAAGCTGCGCACGGGAACATCGCCTTCGCCGAGCCTGGCCAGGGAGACGCGGTCGGGTCCGAACGTGGCATCGGTGATGTGGACATAACCGATGCGATGGTTCAGGACGGGCACGCTCACGGCCGGTGTCTCACCGATCAGGGTGGCGCTGGCGACATTCCAGCAGGCCGCGATGCAGGGATGGTCCAGCCGGTCGAGGACGTCCCAGATCTCTCGCGCGCCGAGAAACGAGAGGGCGTTCTCCACGACGATGGTCACATCGTGATCGGCGGCGTAGTCGCCGATGGGCCAGAGCCAATCCCCCAGCCCAACCCCGGCGAGCGAGCGATTTCGGCCGGGCTTGATGCGCATGTCGAGGATCCGCACGAGCCCGCAATCCAGTTGCTGTGCCAGGTCGACAAAACGGCGCAGATTCGCCAGGCTCTGCTCATCGCGCTTGCGGTCCTGCGCGTAAGAGATCGAACTGCCCAGGCAGCAGATCTCGATGCCGGCATCGGAGAAGGTCTGGCGGATCTTTCCGGCGTCGCTGAGAAAGGCGTTGGCGGCGCTGGGCGCGTTGTCATCGAATGAGCCGAGCAGCTCGACGCCGTCATATCCGTATTCCCTGGCTCGCAAAGCAGTTTTCTCAAAATCCCAGGCAGGACACCCAGCGGTGCTGAAGGCGAATTTCATGGCGCATTCCAAGGTAGAGGCGCCCCGGGGGCGAATCAAGGAAGACACGAGGCCAATCTACTGTTTGCCGGGCTTTCAGGTGATTCTTTCATGGCAGGTTGAGCGGCCCCGCTTGCGGAGCGCATCCGTGTGATACGGATCCTATTTGAATCTCGCCGCTGTTCGGCGCTTGTTTGGTAGCGCCCGCACCTGTGAAGTGAGATGATCCGGCTTTTGCAAGGAGGCCGGTGATGAGAGTGGTGTGGCAAGACGCGGGCGACAAATGTCGGCTGATGGAACTGGTGGCGACAACGTCAAATGCCAAGCAGCGGGATCGCTACCGCGTGGTGTTGATTGCGGGATGTGGGTTGGGAGAGGACCCGGAACTGGAGCGTGAGCAGATCGCGCAGATTGTGGGCCGCTCCCGGCAGTTTGTGGATCAGTGGGTCGGCCGTTATCGGCGTGGCGGGATCGGGGCGTTGGTTCCCGAGCGTCAGCCGGGCGCAGTGCGTCGGCTCACGCACGAGCAGGAGGCTCATCTGTGCCAGATGCTGGAGGCGGGCCCTTCGCCCGAGGAAGGCATCGCCGCGTACAATGGCCCGATTCTGCGGGAGAAAATCGAGAAGTGTTTCAACGTCGTCTATTCGCTGGACGGCGTTTACAAGCTGTTGCACCGCCTGGGATACAACGACCTGATGCCTCGCCCGCGCCACCCGGACACCGACCCGGCGGCGATCGAGCACTTTAAAAAAAAGAGTTGCCCGAGCGTCTGGCTCAGCTCACGAGCCAGCATCCCGACAAGCGCCTGCTGATTTACTACCAGGACGAAGCGCGGTTCGGTCAGCACGGCACGCTCACACGCGTGTGGGCGAAGGTCGGGTCGCGGCCGCCGGCGATCCGCCAGACGCAGTACGATTATCTGTACGTGTTCAGCGCCGTCTGCCCCGAAACAGGAGATGCCGCCGGACTGATCACCCCCAACGTCAACACCGAAACGATGAACGCGTTCCTGGAGCAGTTCTCACGCAGCCTGCCCCCGGACGTGCACGCGGCCATGGTGCTCGATCGCGCCGGCTGGCACACGTCAGCAGCATTGAAAGTTCCGTCGAACGTGACCCTGGTGCTGCTGCCGCCGAAGAGCCCGGAATTGAACCCTGCGGAAAACCTCTGGCATTACCTGCGCAGTCATTATTGGTCCAACCGACTGTACCCCACCTGGCAGGACCTCAGGCAAGCGGCCGTCACCGCCTGGCGAGCGGTGTGCCTGGTGCCGGAGTCAATCAAGTCGATCTGTGCCGACACGGCCGTGCGCGAATCAGGTATGATCCGTATGATTTGCGGTTTGGGGGGAATCCGGATGACCCGTATGGATTGAAAACCGCGCTTAACACGACAGCGCTAAGCTGGCGATTTCAGTCCAGAATCGCGGTCAACACTTGAGTAGACAAGGGCTTACGGACGATCCAGCGCTGAAGTGCCAAAAGGGCCCCTCTGGCCGCTTTGCCGGTGCGGCAAATTGTCATGTTCGGACCACCATATCGTCAGATCGGGCAAAAACGGGGTCGGCGGCCGGGTGGGGAGGCAACGGTACTACAACGGTGAGAGTACGGTGTGGGCCGGGAGGAGATTTGGGCACAACATGGGAGCGAAATGTCCTCTGCTGGGATGCTTCACCAACGGGCTGGTGATCATGTTGCCTGGATGAGATGGGCCATGCTCCTACCGTTAGCGCAGGGTTCAAGGCGTTGCCGAAGCGATCAGGAGGCCCTGTAGGGCTTGCGGCGAGTAAAATCGAGGCATGAAGCGGATCACGCTGGCGGTGGCGCAGTTTAGTTCCGTGTGGGGCAAGCCCGACGAGAATCTGGCGGCCATCGTGCGCCTGACGGAGCCGGCGGCGAGACAGGGGGCGGCGCTGGTGCTGTTTCCCGAGGATTGCCTGAGCGGTTACCCGAGCGAAAGGGGGTCGGCGGCGAAGGTCGCGATTCGCGAGGATGGCGATGAGCTGCGGAAGCTCCTGGCGCTGGCGGGCCGGCACAAGATCGTGATTGCGGCCGGATTTATCGAACAGCGCGGGGATGTGTTCCACAGCGCCCAGGCCGTCGCCTGGCCGGATGGGACCAGGGCAATCCTCCGCAAGCAGTCCCTGGACGGGCGCGATCGGGGGATCGGATTGGTGGTCAGCGAAGCGCCGAATCCCGACATGGAGGTTGTCGGCGTGGCGATGGCGCTGTGCATCTGTTGCGATGGGACCGAGCGGTTTTTCAATAGAGCGCAGCAGCGTGGCGTGGACGTGATTCTTCATCCTTCCGGCGGGGCATGCGTCCGATCTGTTTTCGCCGGCGATCCGGATGCCAGCGAGGCGGAGGCGTGCGAGCACGCCAGTTGCGGCCAATGCGTCGAGGCGACGGCACGGCGGGCGAAGGAACTGGGTGTCGTCTACTGCGTCTCGAATCCCGTCGGCTTCGACGGGGAGCGCGGCTATCCCGGCAACTCCTTCATTATCTCGCGCGAGGGTGAAGTCCTCGCTTGCTTGCCGGGTACCGGGATTTATGAAGAAATGAAAGAGGGGGTTGTGACGGCTGCTGCGACGGTAGGCCAGTGAGAGATGCTGCTGAGATCGCGAGTCAGGCAGCAGCAAGAGAGCGTCAGCCCAGCATGCGTGCTGAAACCAGCGACCCCCGTGCCCGGGATGAGCCCGTCAAAATCAGGATTTGGCATCCATCCATCAACATCAAAAGTGGTGCCGCGGTATTGATTGAAAGAGCGTCGTGGGGGAGTATGGCCCGAACACTTTCACGAGAAGACATGAAGCAATTTTTCGCCGTCTGTGCTGTGGTTTTGTTTTCTGTTGTGGGCATCTGCCGCGCCGATACGCCGGCCGTGGTGGATTTGAGCCAGTATCCGGCTGATTCCGTCTGGTGCGCCTCCAACAGCCGCGTGACGGCGACAAAGGACAAAGACGGGAACACGGTCTGGCGCTGGAAGATCGGCCAGGGCCAGGAAGCCTTTCTCTGGCTGAACGAGAAGCTGCCGGTACACGCCGACCTCCAGCAGTACCAGCGGTTCGACTACGAGATCAACTTCGCCAAGGGGCGCATCGATCTGGTCTGGCCGCGGACGATCGGTGTCCTGCCGGCGCCCTATGACAACCTGTATTGCGAGTGGAACCTTTTTTACTCCACCTATCCACGCAAGACCTGGATCCCGTATCAACAGGTGTTCAACGATCCGAGCTGGAACAGCTCGGCAATGGGCGGGGTGCCCAAGGACGTGCAGATGGATCGCAAGCATCTGCTTGAATTCGTCTGTCTGCCCAAAGGGCCGGGCTGCGTGGTGGAGCTGCGCAACTGCCGGCTCATCCGGGATCGCATCCTGGTCCAGAAGCCCTACCTGACCAAGCCGCTGGGCTGGCCGGAGCGGGATAAGAGCGCTTCGCCCCTCACCTATCGCACGCCTTACTTCGTGAAGAACGTATCCGATAAGCCGGCAAAGGTGAGCGGCGTGCCGGCCTCGAAGCTGAAGTATTTCGACGTCAGGGTCGAGCCGGCAGAGGCGACGCTCCAGCCGGACGAAGTGAAGAAGTTCACCGTTGTCGCCACGCGCAATTCGACACCCGCCACCACGCGGCCGATGGTCGAGGAGACGGCGGTGGTGAATTTTGTGCCGGATGGCGATGAATCGGTCGCGTATCGCACCAAGACCTTCTGCACGGAGCTGACGCAAAAGCCCACGCGCATGGTCATTTATTCGCCGGATGAATTGGCGAAGCTCAAGCGCGAAGGCGAGCAGGCGGTAAGTTCCGATGCCCAGTTCTGGATGAAGGTCAAGCTTAGCGGAACCGAAGAGATTCCCATGGTCGTGGGCCATCGGGTCGTCTATCCGGGCATGCCGATCCGCTGCCCGAAGTGCGGCAAGGGGCACATGCACATGACCCATGACTGGCTGACGGTGCAGTGCGACCAGTGTGGTTACAAAGAGCATCACACGCCGATCGCGGATGCGACGTGGGTGGCGAGCTGGTCGGCGATTCACGGCTATGGGCCATCCCCCGCTTCCCTGGGGACCGCATATCTGGCGACCGGGGATGAAAAGTATGCGAAGAAGGCGATCGAGCTTCTGACGCTGCTGGCGCGCCATTACCAGGAAATTCCCTGGCACAACTCCGGCTATCCCAAAGACGCCTGGGCCCATGCCGAGCCACCCGGGCCGGATGCCTGGACCAACGGCGCCAGTGCCCGCTGGGGAAACACGCCGACCTACGGCACCGATTTCATGGTCCAGCATCTGGCCGAACTCTCCAACATGATCGTCAATGCCAAATCATGGACCCCTGACGAACGCAAGCTCGTCCACGAGGGCCTGTGGGTGCCGGCCGCAACGGAGATGATGAAGATCACGCCGGGCATCTCCAACATGAACGACATCATCAACCGCGACCTGATTCTTGCGGCACTTTCCACGAACGATGCCAATATGCTCTACCGCGGCACGCTGTATCCCACGGGAATCAGCGCGCGCATGAGCGACATCTCGCTCGATGGGTTCAGCGATGAAGGGAGCGCGCTCAACTATCACCTTGCGGCCATGCGTGAGTGGCTGCCGTCGATTAAGCTGCTTTTGTCCACGGGCCTGGACTGGGGAGATCTCACCCAACGCGCGGTGGCGGCGGTGAAAATGCCCCTCTTGCGGGCAACGCTCAATGGCACGGCCTATGAGACCGGCAACTCCGGCACGTCATGGGCGCAGATACCGCTGAATCACCCGATGTTCGAGTTGGCGGACAAGATCTTTCCGGAAAGCCTTTGGCCCAGGAAACGGGCCTATGACCCCGATCCGATTCTGTTTCGCAACGCTGGCTGGGCGATTCTGCGTACGGGAAAGACCGCCGACCAGCAGGTGCAGGTGGATCTGGATTTCGGCCGGTCCCACGGCCACGGCGATCTCGATCGGATGAATCTGGGGCTGTTTGCTTTGGGTGAGCCGCTCAGTGCCGATCCCGGAAGCACTTACAACTTCAACTGGTCGGCACACGATGGACCCGCCGCCGCGAGCATGAACGGTCCCTTCGTCGCCAACACCGTCGTCGTCGATGGCCATCAGCAGCTTCTCGGCGCCGGGCGGCTGCTCAAATGGGACATCGCCAAGGATCACCAGACGGTCGCCGCCGAGATCGAAGGCATCTACCCCGGCGTCAAATGGAAGCGCTCCGTGACACTGCTCCACAATGTGGTGGTGGTGGTGGATGACCTGAGTTCCGATGAGTCTCACCGCTACGAATCCGCCTGGCACTTCATGGGCAAGGGCGACGTCGCGGGAAATTGCGGTGCGACAGCCATGACCGAGCCGCTCGGAACCGGCGACTACAAAGACCTGCTCCACCCCAAACGCATCAAGGGCTCGCCCGTTGTCATGCAGTGGGAGAGTAACGGCGTCAAGACGCGCCTCTGGCAGGCGGTCCAGCCCGAGCAACTCGCCTACACTGCCCAGACAGGCATCTGCTGGGGCGACGTTCGCGGCCTGCCCGTCGATGGGTTGTTCACTCGCCGCTCGGGCAAATCGACCCGCTATGTCACCGTGCTCGAGCCGTTCAAAGGCACGCCCGGCGTGGGTTCGATCGCGCTGGATGGTGACGCCCTGAAACTGACGTTTGCGGACGGGACGTCAAGCAACGTGAACGTGGGTGAGTGATCGGGAACTCCACTGAACCTGTGGCGTCATAAAACAAACGATGCCCGCCCCCCCCGGTGCGGGCATCGAATCAATGCGGTGCGCCCAAACAAGACGCTGTTGCCGAAGGCATCACCCACACGCCTTCGTAGCCAAATAGAGTACTATGAAAACAGGATGAAAAGCAATGAAAATTAATATCCCATTCTGAATTAATAGCCATCAGTACAGAAGCGCTCGTAAGATACTTAGACCACAAGGCTTGCGGCGAGATAATTAGTTCTGGGCGGCAAACGATTGTCAGGGCGGTTTTCAGAAGAAGGGCATTAGGGTCAAAGCTCTCTTGTTCACCGAAATCAACACGGCCCAGACCCGTGGAGGTAAACTTGCGCCGCTTCGCTTGGGAAGTCGTTCATGCCGGTAAGCCAGAAGCGCAAAACCTGCTTTGAGACCGATGAGCAGCTCGTGGCCGCCCATCGGCCGCTGGTCTACTCCGTCTGCGGTCGATACCTCCGCCGGGCCGACGACATCGAAGATGCCGCGCAGGAGACATTCCTTCGTCTCGTGCGTCAGCGCGACCGGATTCACGGCTCGATGATGAGCTGGGTCAGCGCTGCTGCCCGCTCGTGCAGCGTTGATCTAATTCGCCGTGCCATTCGCGAGCGCGCATGCGCCGCCAGCATTTCGCTGAGGTCCCGCCGCAGGAGCGCGATCAAACCGTCGTGTGCAATGCGATTCGTAGCCGCCTCGATGAGGCGCTTGCCGCTATGGGCGAATCATCCCGTGCTCTGCTTGCGTCGCGTCTTCCTCGCAAGCGAGCCGCTCGCCGTCATTGCGGAGCGAGAGGATCGAAGCGTCTCTGTCATCAGCCGGCGTGTTGCGAGCGCCATCGATGAGTTAACGGCGATCTTCTGCGATATGGGCATCTCCACGCTGAACGCGTCGGCGCTCGCCGATTTTTTGGGTGATGCCGGCGCCGCAAGTTACGAAGCCGTCGGTGTCGACGATCTCCGCTTTGCCCCCGACTGGCGCGCGATGGAGATCGCGGACCGCTGCCGCAATGATCGCCCGCGCGCGTTTCTTCCCGGCTGGTCGCGGCCGGTCCGCATCGGCGCCCTCGTCAGTCAGGCAAGCATGACCGAGCTTGGCTTCCCCGGCAGGCAGATCGACCCGGATCTGTCCCTCGCGTCCTGCGCCTGGATGCATGGCGACGCGTTCGAGCTGGTCTCAATCGTCGAGCCGGGAACATCGCACATCGGCCAGGTCGAGCGCCTCGTCCGGGAGCATCAGTTGCTCGGCGGGATGGTCAGTGCCATGGATCTCGACGGGCTCAAGACGCTCGACGTCATTCATGTGGGGTTGAATTTCGCATTGGCGCCGGGCGCTGCGCAGGCGATCGTCCAGGCCGTCCGCGGCGGTGTCGGGTTCTTGAGCGAAGGCTGGACAGGCGGGTGGAAACAGCAGCTCGAGCCGGCGGTGTGGGAACTGCTGCTGTCGGCGACGCCCGTGCAGCCCATTCACATTGATCCCTGCGGCCGTTCCATGCTCCCAGCGACGATCCGCCAGGCATCGCCCCTCCTGCCCGGACTCCAAGTCGGGGACGAGATACCGGTTAGCGGTTGCGGCCCCGTTTACCGTCCGGCTGAGGGCACACGCGTGTTGATCACCAAGCGTCTGCATTCATCCGTTGCGCAAGGTGGATTGGTCGATCACGGCTCGGTCGAGATGCCCGTTTATCTCACCGGCCAGGTCGGCCGAGGCCGTGTCATCGCCGTCAACCTGATCCCGCGGTCATTCCTCCTGCCGCGCCTGAGCGTGAGTCTTCCCGAGTATTTTGCCAACGTCATTGCCTGGCTCGCCGGGCCGCGGCGGGAACAAAGTCTCTTGTAGTACTTCGGAGAATCGATGCCCCCGATCGGCACGTCCAACCGATCTTCCCGATCCAACGACGCCGTCGTGGCGGCGTATCGACCGCTCGTGTACTCCGTCTGTAACCGGTATTTCCGCCGGCCCGAGGACGTCGAGGACGCCGCCCAGGAGACGTTCGTCCGTTTGATGCGTCACGGGCAGACGATTCCCGGCCCGGCGGCGACGACGTGGATCAGCGCGACCGCCCGCTCGTGCAGCATCGATTTGATCCGCCGGGCCATCCGCGAACGCGCTCGCCGGCAGCGCCTGCTGCAAAACGCCTCCGAGTCGGCCGACGATGCGTTGCTGCACGATGCCATTCGTCATCGCCTTGGCCAGGCGCTTGCTGAGGTCGAGGAGAGTTCGCGAGCCTTGTTGGTCGAACGCTATTTCCGAAACGAGCCGCTGAGCGTCCTGGCACTGCGCCATGAGCGCAGCGTGCCGACCATGAGCCGTCGCATTGCTGCCGCCGTCATTGAGCTGACGGACGTCTTGCGCGATGGGCCTCAAGTCGCTGAGCACCTCGGATCTTGCCGATTGCCTCGGCGAGCCAGGGGCTAGCGCCGACGCAATGATTGGAGGTTGTGACGATCTTCGCTTCGCCGCCGACTGGCACGCCGCGGCCAGGGATCTCGCCACTCCGCGAACGACAACCTTCCTCCCCGGCTGGTCGCGTCCCATCAGGGTGGGGGCCCTGGTCAGCCAGGCCAGCATGAGCTTCAATTACGGGTTTTTCCACGATCCCGATGCGCCTCTGGGATCCTGCGCCTGGATGCATCAGGGCCCCTTTGAACTGATCTCGATCGTCGAGCCCCAGACCACGCATATCGCACAAGTCGAGCGGTTGATACGGGATTATGCCCTTCTCGGTGGTCTGATCAGCGTAACCGACGTCGAGGCGCTGCGGACCCTGGACGTCATCCTCCTCGGCTTCAACTGGCTGATGCTTCCGGGCGCGGCAAACGCCATCCTCCAAGCGGTGCGCAGCGGCGTGGGACTCCTCAACGAGCACTTCACGGCATTCTTTGAGCCATCTGCCGAGCCAGCGGTCGCCGAGTTGCATCTGGCATCGACCCCCGTGGCACGCTGTCACGTGCGGCCGTGCCGCATAGCAACGGTTACGGCGGTGGTCCAGGAGGAGTCGCCACTGCTCCCGGGACTCAAAGCCCGCGATCGCTTCACGGTCGCAGGATGTGGGGCTGTCTATCGACCGGTCCCGGAGGCGCGCGTCTTGATTTCGAAGGATCACGTTTTTGGGCGCGCCGAACACCACATTTCCGGCCTTGGCGACGCTCGAATGCCGGCATTCCTCACGGGGAGTCTCGGACGCGGACGCGTGGCCGTTGTGGCAGTTCAGCACGCCCTGCTCAACCAACTGAGCGTCAACCCTGCCGAGTACTTATCCAACTTGCTCGCGTGGCTCGCCGCGCCGCGCCGCGAGAGCGTGCCATAGTCCGCACGCTTTACCGCCGACGCCGTGCGGATAAGCTCTCGGCATGAACCTCAAGCTGCTCAAGAGTCTCTCGGAAGCTCCCGGCGTGCCCGGTCGCGAAGAACGCGTCCGCGAAATCCTCAAGCGCGAAGTGAAAGGCGTCTTCGACGACGTCACCGTCGATCCGCTCGGATCGCTGATCGCTCGCAAAAAGTCGAAGGGCCCCAAGGTCTTGCTTGCCTGTCACATGGACGAGATCGGCTTTTATGTGCGCCACATCGACGACAAAGGCTTTGTCCGGATCCAGAACGCCGGCGGCTTCGACACAAAGAATTTGCTTGCACGCCGTGTCCGCATTCAGAGCTCGGGCGGCGAAGACCTTATCGGTGTGATGAACCCCGGCGGCCGTCCGATCCACATCGCCAAAGAAGAGGACAAAAAGAAAGTGCCCGAAATCAGTGATTTCTTTGTCGATCTCTGCCTCCCGGCCGACGAAGTCAAAGAGAAAGTCCGCGTTGGCGATCCTGTTACGCTCGTGCAGGAGTTCATCGAGCTGGGCGCCTGCGTCACCGGCAAGTGCCTCGACAACCGCGTCGCCGCCTTCATTGCCATCGAGGCGATGAAGAAAGTGAAAAAGCCGAAGTACGAGGTGGTACTAGCGTGCACTGTTCAGGAAGAGGTGGGATTGCGCGGCGCCGGTCCCGCCGCCTACACGGCCGAGCCCGATATCGCCATCGCCATCGACACTACGCTCGCCGTCGATACGCCGGGCGTGCCCGACGACGAATCGATCACCAAACTCGGCGACGGCGTGGCGATCACGATGATGGATTCATCGATGATTGCCGACCGCAAGCTCGTCGATGAATTCGAATCCGCCGCCAAAAAGCGCAAGATCCCCTATCAACTCTCGATCCTCACCCGTGGCGGAACCGACGCCGGAGCCATGCAGCGCATCCGGGGCGGCTACCGCGCCATGACGCTCTCGATTCCGACGCGTTACATCCACACCATCACCGAATGCGTCAGCAAGAAGGACCTTCAGGCCGCCATCGATCTCCTCGCGGGCTGGCTCGCGACATAAAGCCGGAGGTTATTTCAAAGCACCGACATACGCCTCGATCCTCTCCCGATCCCACGCCCCATCGGCGAACACCGTGCGGTAATTCAGCGTCATCTCTTTGCCCGCTTCCAGCGGGATTTCCTCATCAAAGCTGAAGCTTGTTGAGATACACGCAAACTCCTTCGAGCGCGTGAACCACTTTAGCGGATAGTTGGGATTCCCCGGTCGATCGACGAACAGGATCGTCGATTGATCGGCTGTTCCATCGTGCGTGCCGACAAGCGCCAGCCACGGTGAGCGCTGTCCCATTGCCTCGGGTCCTTCGATGTTCCCGGTGCCCAGGATCTTGCCGCCGGTGAAGGATCGCGGCCCGCGCCAGAAAAGCCCGCCGTAGCCGGCGTTGATGCGCCCTTCAGTCGTTGGCGATCCAAACCGCAGCATCTGTCCCGACATATTGCTTAGCCTCATTGCCCAGTTGAGCGACCAGAATCCCTCGTCCGGCTTCAGGTCCACGCGCAACTCGCGTACCTCATTGATCCACCCCGCCCCCGCCTGCGTGATCCACTTGAGGCGCTGGCGCAGCACGATGCGGTCCTCATCGCAGGTCAGCTCGTCCCACGCAATGTGCTTCATGCTTCCGACGTTGTCGAGCTTTTCGTAGATCTTCTTTTCTCGCACCCAGCTATACCCGCCCCAGAAGTTCTGCCCGGAAAGGCAGGCCATCGTCATCTGGATCCCCTTGTGCCAGACGTGATCGTGCGGCCGATAGACCGTGATCTCCCGCCCGGACAGCGTGTAGATCGGACACATGAAGGGTTTGCGCGATTCCCAGGGATCGAACGTCGGGACATAGGTGTAGCGAAACAGTAGCGTGCCGTTGTGCCGAAGCTCGACGTAGTCGTTGACGCGCGTGAACCAGTTGGGTGTTCATATGTGGCGGCCGATCATAGCGGCCCCGCCGGGCGGAATCGAGCGCCTAAGATTGCCCCGCACTCTGCGCTGGACCCGACGCCATGGCACGACCTGATGCTCCTGAACGCCGCCGAATGCGGGAACTTGCCGCTCTCCGCGGCGACGCGCCCGCGCACCTCGCCTGGCAGCCCAGCTTCAATCCGTGGATCATCGCCGTCTCCGTCATGCTCGCGACGTTCATGGAGGTGCTCGACACCTCCGTCGCGAACGTCGCGTTGCCGCATATTGCCGGCAGCTTGTCGGCGACCACCGATCAGGCGACGTGGGTCCTCACGAGCTACCTCGTCACCAACGCCATCGTTCTGCCTTGCACCGGGTGGCTTACCAGCCGCTTCGGCCGCAAGAATTTTCTGATCCTCTGCATTGCCATTTTCACCATCGCATCGATTCTCTGCGGCGCCGCCACGTCGCTGCCGCTGCTGATCGGCGCCCGCATCATCCAAGGCGCCGGTGGCGGGGCACTGCAACCCATCGCCCAGGCCGTTCTTCTCGAAAGCTTTCCCCCAGCCAGCGCGGGCCCGCCATGGCCGCCTACGGCATTGGCGTCGTCGTAGCACCCATCATCGGGCCCACCCTCGGCGGCTGGATTACCGACAACTACTCCTGGCGTTGGATCTTCTACATCAATGTCCCTGTCGGCATCATCGCCATCCTGATGGCCCGCGCCTTTGTTGAGGACCCGCCTTACCTGCGGAATCTCAAGATCCAACGCATCGACATCCTCGGATTCTCGACGATGGCGATCGGGCTGGGCGCCCTTCAGATCATGCTCGACAAAGGCCAACAGGCAGACTGGTTCAACTCCGATCTGATCGGAATGCTCCTGGTCATTGCGGCCGTGTCGCTGCTCTTTTTCATCATCTGGGAGCTGATCGTCCCGTCGCCCATCGTGGATCTGCGCATCTTCCGCGACCGCAACTTCGCCATGGGCACCCTCATGATTACCGTCCTCGGCGGTGTCCTTTACAGCACCACCGCGCTGGTTCCGCTGTTCCTCCAGACGCAGCTCGGTTATCCGGCGCTGCAATCCGGCCTGGCGGTCAGCCCGCGCGGCTCGGATCCCTGGTCGCGATGATCGTAGTGGGGCGGCTCGTCACGCGCATGGATTCGCGCCTGCTGCTGCTCTTCGGCTTCATCCTGCTGGGCTATGCAACCCACGAGTTCTCGAAGCTGTCGCTCGATATCGCCATCACCAGTATTCAACTGCCCAACATCGTCACTGGCTTTGCGCTCGGCTTCATCTTCGTCCCCCTGACCACGACCACCATGGGAACCCTCCCCAACGAGCAGGTCCGCAACGCAACGGGAATCTACAACCTCATGCGCAATGTCGGCGGCTCGGTTGGCATCGCGGCCATGACCAGCTTTATTGCCAGTGGCTCGCAGCGGGCGCAAAGCACGCTGGTCGGCCATCTCACCACCTCTTCACCCGGCTACCAGCAGCGCCTGCACGAACTGGCGGCGATGCTGACGCCACACGTGGGGCTGGCGAGCGCAGGCGCTGGCCCATGCGATCATCTACCGCATCGTCCAGGAGCAGGCCGCCGTGCTGGCGTATGTGGGGGACTTTCAGAAGCTGACGGTTCTCTGCGTGCTCTGCGTGCCGGGGATCTTCCTGTTCAAATACGTCCGCGCCCAGAAGGGTGCCGTCGCAGCGGATTAGCCGGTACCCACGCCCTCAGCTACTCATTCCTCAGCACTTGCACCCTCACCTAACCTTCACCGTCGTCACCACGCTCATCCCCGGCCCCAGCAGCACCTGGTCCTGCGGCTTACCGTTGAACAGGATCCGCACCGGCACGCGCTGCACCACCTTCACGTAATTCCCCGTCGCATTCTCCGGCGGCAGGAGACTGAACGCCGCCCCGCTGCCGCGCTGGATCGAGCCCACGCGTCCTTCAAACGTCCGCCCGCCGTACGCGTCCACGGAAACCCACGCCGTCTGCCCCGCCTGCATGTGCTCGAGGTCCGTCTCCTTGAAGTTTGCGGTGACCCAGACCTCCTTCGGCACCAGCGTCATCATGATCTGCCCGCTCTGAACGTAACTGCCCGGCCAGACGTGCTTCCCCGTGATGCGGCCCGCCTCCGGCGAGGTGAGCTTTGTGTACGAGAGGTTCGCCTGCGCCTGCTGCCACTGGGCCTGGGCGCTGGCGACGTTGGCATCGGCGGTATTCACCGCGGAATTGGCCACCGTCAATTGTGCCTCGGCGCCTGCGCCTGCCGCACGGGCCGTGTCCAGTTGTTGTGCCGAAACCGCGTTGGGGCCGGCCGCTTGGAGCCGATGCAGATCCGCGGTCGCGTTCGTGGACGTCGCCTCCGCCGCCGTCACCTGCGCCTTGGCCTGAGCCAGTTGCCCCGCACTGCGCCAGGTTCGCCTTGGCCCGTTCGACCGCCAGCTTGTAGTCCGTGGGATCAATCTCCACGAGCAACTGCCCCGCCTTGGCGTCCTGGTTGTCCTGGACCGGAACGCCGATCACTCGCCCAGAAACCTGAGGCGCGATCTGCACGATCGGTCCATCGATGAACGCATCATCCGTTGAGACATAAAACTGGCTGTGCCACCACCAGAAGAACGCGACCGACAGCAGGACCAGCGCGATCCCCCCGCCGATCACCACCATCTTCGGCCGTCGGTATATCGGCGGCCTCACCGCCTGCACATCCCGGCCCCGCCCCGCACAAAACGCCTCGTTCGATCCCTCACTGGCAGGCGCAGTCCCATTCTCCGGCTCGATCGTCGCAGGCGGGTTCGGCGTGTCCTCGGCTTCTCTCATGTGATCCAACAATATGCCCCGCCCCACTCCCGTCATCTCTTCGTCGCGACGACCAAATGGTATCCTCTTCCAATGGGCTGGTTTGCCGACTATCCCCGCCATTTTCACATGGAGTCTTCGACCGGGAGGGCGATTGCTCATCGATCAGCCCGCGAGGGAGGATCTGCTCCGCCACTTCCGCAAAACCGGTCGCAATCGCGACATCGAATTCCATGCACGATGGAACCCCCGAACCCAGCGGGTCATCACGACCTTCCTCAACACGGCTGCAGCAGAATCCTGGGCCATGACGATCCGCTTTTACACGCCCGCTCAGTTCTGTCACCTTTTCCGCGCCGTCGGCCTCACCGTCGAGCGGTGCTATTGCGACCTGGCCGCCCATGACTACCACTCCGGCGCCCGATGCCTCTATGTCCTCGGCCGCAAACCCCGCTGAAAGTCCCCACAACAAGGGGCATATTCAGATTCGTCTCCGCCGACGCGATCCGCTCGGTGCTGGAAAAAGTCTTATCCGTTCGAACGCATACGCTCATCGGAATAACCGAGGACTTTTCACTTGAGTCTTTCTCTACGATCGCAACGTCGGCGAAGACCTATTTGATCGCAACGATGCGGCTGAAGGTCGTTCCCTCGAAGCCATACCCGTCGAAGGTCCGCGTGCCCACTGCGGAAAAGCCTGCAGCACGTGCGGTCTCGTCAAGGCACCGACGGTCCCAGCGAAACCATTGCCGGAGGGTCGCCCGCTCCAGGCGCAAGGCAACATCCCTTTCTTGAATGACATAGAGGTGATGGTCGTCGATGAAGTCGCCGTTGCGGTCGCGGACATGAAGACACGCGCATTCAGAGGCGGGCGTGGCGAAGCGCCATTCGATGTAGAAGCGATCGCATGCCTTCCATGCCTGATCCAGCATCGCCGGCATCGTTTCAGCCGGCTCGGGTCCGGCGCAGATGAAGGCCCCGCCGTCCTCCAACACCGCCGCGGCGCCTGCGAACGCTGCCGCCAATTCCTCACGCGTCTGGCAGCAATCCAGGAACGCGTCAACGAACACGGCGTGAACGCACCCGTGGTTCGCTGAGGTAATTCAGCCCAGGACGAAACCATGAACTCGATCCGCCGGCCTTCTTCCGCCGCCAGTTCCGCAACCGCTCCACCGCGTAGGCACACGCGTCCGAGGCCACCACGTTCATACCCAGTTGCTGCATGATGAGCGTTTTGCGGCCCAGGCCGCAGGTCGCATCCAGCACAGATTTGCCTTGCGGATCACCCAGCACCTTCAGCACCGCCCCGCACTGCCCTCCTTTTGAAGCCAGCATCCGGTCGCGGTAACTGGGCCACCACTGCTCCTTGCGGAACCAGTTCCACCGGTGATATGCGTCGGGATAGCATCGGTCCATGCGGTAGGTCTTGTGATTTAAGAGGAATCCGTCATCCCTGTGCAGTTAACGCCACTCGCCGCGAGGCAGACCGCGCCTCGCAGTTCCGCATTGATTTGCCCCAGATGATACTGCGCGTGCCGAAGGGCATACAGCGCCCGGTCCAGAACCGTCGTGCCGGTGCCTCTGCAGATCGCCTGCTCGTTTAGCACTACCGCGCCGGATCCTTCCTAAGTCCTTATCCGCTCATGCTTTTGCTCGAATCGCCGGCGCCGGGATGTAGAGTTAAAGGACCGAATGCTTCTGACAGAACCCTCTCGCGCACCATCAAGGCGCCAGACAGCGCCTGACTCACCGCAAGCCCTACAGGGCCTCCGGGTCGCTTCGGCAACGCCTTGAACGCTGTGCCAAGAGCCCGTTTGTGACGAAGCATCCCAGCAGAGGACATTCCGCTCCCAAGTTGCGCCCAAATCTCCTCCCGGCCCACACCGTACTCTCACCGTTGTAGTACCGTACCCTCCTCACCCGGCCGCCGACCCCGTTTTTGCCCGATCTGACGACATGGTGGTCCGAACATGACAATTTGCCGCACCGGCAAAGCGGCCAGAGGAGCCCTTTTGGCACTTCGGCGCTGGATCGTCCGTAAGCCCTTGTCTACTCAAGTGTTGACCGCAATTCTGGACTGAAATCGCCAGCTTAGCGCTGTAGTGTTAGAAGGGATGCATCATCCTTGCCGTTACACCAATCCCGCACCTTCCTCTGCACTTGCTCAAGATATTCGAGCATTCGCGTCCTGGTGTCGGCCTTGAAATGCCCCCACGCAAACCGTCCGGGTTGCAGTCAGAGGCATAGAATTCGCCGCCTCCAGGATGTGGTACGCAAGATTCGCGGGATGAGAAACGCGACGTCACCTGAACCGAATTGGCTCTCATCCAGCTGGTCCGCGCATTCTGCAGCATCCCCCACACCCGATCGAACGGGTCAGCCAAAGCGCCAGCGATTACGCCAGCAGGCATCGGACCGACCTCCAAATCGGACTGGACCGTCCTATAATAAACCGGGCGATCACAAGGTTAACTCGGCACCACAAACGACAAACCCCGACCGCTCTCACCCTGGCCCCTGCCATCCCACCGTTATCCGACTATCCTTTCGCCGCAGCCGCCGATTGCCGCACTTCTGCTTCGGCAAGGGTTCCGCCGACGTGCTCGTAGAAGGGGTCGCCCTTAACGATGCTCCCGCGCTTGACCGGCTGGCCGGTGACCGCGGCCTTGTACATGCAGGTGATGAACTCGATGGTTCGTCGAGCCTCGTTGCCGTTGACCGGGGGGCTGGTTCCATCCATCGCATCCAGCATCGCGGCCGTCTGGATGCCGTGCAGCACGGGAATCTCGGTCGGGACCGGCGAGTTTCAGAACCTGCTGGCTCTCGGGAGAGTCGTGCACGGCCATACAGGTCCAGTCCTTGTTGGTATAGCCGTAGAGATACTTCGCCTCGACCGTCGCCTTCTGAAAATCGATGGCACATGCGATCCTGCCGCGGGCACAGGACGGAATTCACGATCGAACCCATGACGTTGTTCTCGAACTTCACGATCGCCATCGAGACGTCCTCGACATTGAGCTTTCGTTCGAGCGTGCCGATCATCGCGCGGACTTCGCTGAAGTCGCCCAGCAGATACATGAACAGATCCATGGTGTGGATGCCATGGTTCATCGAGGGGCCGCCAAGCTCGGTGGACCATTTGCCGCGCCAGGGACTGGAGTAATAGATTTCGTCGCGGTACCAGGTGGTGTTGCAGAGCCCCCGACAGCGGCTTGCCCAGCGCGTTCTCCGAGATCAGCTTCTTGAGATGCTGCGCCCCGACCCAAACCGCATCTGAAAAACGCTCGAGACATACTTGCCGGTGCGCTTCTCCGCGTCGGCCAGCCGGTCGACCTGCGCCAGCGAACGCACAAAGGCTTTTCGCACATGACCCAGGCGCCGGCTTCCATGCACTGAACCGAGATGTTGCAGTGCGTCCCCGGCGGCGTGGCGACCTGCACCAGGTCCGGCTTCTCCTTTGCCAGCATGGTGGCCAGGTCGGTGTATCGGCCGGGAACTTGGTACTTGTCGCAGAAGGTGCCAAGACGCTGCGAGTCGAGTTCGACGGCGGCGGTCAGGCGGCGCGGTCGGGTAGTGACTTGATTCGTCGGCATCGCGAGCGATTCCCCCGGTGCCTACAATGGCAATTTTCGCTCGCTCATGATAATGGCTGTACTCCAGGTGCGGGCGGGAAACAAGAGACGCCGCCGAGCAGCATCCGATGATCGAATCTTGCCTGAATTGGGAACCGCTCCTCCTCCAATGCGCCACCCATTCGTCCTCTCCTGCGGCGTGAGCGAAACCCGCCAGTCTTTCTGGCTGCGCCTGCGGCACGACACAGGCTGGGGAGAGGCGGCCATCCCGCCTTATTACCCGGTCGATCCGACCGAAATGATCGCGTGCTGGCAGAAGGCCGTGGAAACGAATCGGGCGTTTCCCGAGGACCTGGACCAGGTTGCCGCCTGGATTCCCGATGGTCCGGCTGTTGCCCGCTGCGGGCTGGAACTCGCACTGCTTGATCGCATTGGCAGGATCCGGCGCCAGCCGCTTTGGAATCTTCTCGGAGCCCCCGGGCCGCAGTCGCAGCCGACCGTTCACCATCAGCATCGACACGCCCGAAGCGATGGCTCAGATGGCGGCGCAATGCCCATTGTACCCGATCCTCAAGATCAAACTCGGCAGTAATGATGACCAGACCCGCCTGCGCCATTCGCCAGGCGCGCCCGGATGTACGCCTCGTCGTCGATGCCAACACCAGCTGACGAAAGAGCAGGCCATCGACAACCTGAGATGGCTCGATGCCTGCCGCGTGGAAGTGGTCGAACAGCCCATGGCCAAGAAGACGTACCCGGCCTGGGAGAAGTCCAGCGACATACCCGCATTGCAATCGTTGCCGACGAATCGGTGCAGGCGTGGAGGATGTCGAGAGTTCAACGCCGCCGGCGTGCGGCCTATCAACGTGAAGCTGATGAAGGTGGGGGGCTCCTTCCGGCGATGCGAATCATCCGGCCGCCCGCGAGCTTGAGATGAAAGTCATGCTCGGCTGTATGATCGAGACCTCGCTCAGTGTGACCGCGATGGCCCATTTGTCGGGCCTCGCCGATTGGATTGACCTCGACGCGCCGCTGCTGAGCGCCAAGGATTCATTTGAGGGCCTGACCTATACCGTCAACGCGCGAGTCCGCATGCCCGATCGGCCCGGCATTGGAGCCGCTCGACGGGCACCGAGAGGCAAGGTGAGCTAGTGCCGACCGTCGCAACCAATCTCACGGGGCTGTACGCCAGCCGTCGTTCAGCGCAAAATGCTGACGCAGGTGACCAACGGCACGCCACTCGATGTCCTGGCAGCGAAAGACCTGTGGTGCCACGTTCGCCAGGCCGATGGCTACGAGGGCTGGGCCTTTGCGCAATATCTCAGCAATGATCCGGCGCCGACCCCAACCCATTGATCGGCGCTGGCGGCGAGCATTTATGCGCAGCCGGGCGATGAGTCGAACGTCGTAACGTGCCTGGCCATTGGCACCTCGCTCAGCACCACTCAGGTCAAGGATGACTGGGCGTACATTGAGCCGGCCGGTGCAATCCTGCCATGCGGATGGACTTGCCTGACGAATCTGCGGCCAATGAGCTCACTTGCTACCCCCGCGGGGGCGCGACGGCAGATATCGAAGATGCACGGCGGTGACCGGTGTCCCCTATCTCTGGGGAGACCACCGCCTTCGGCATCGATTGCTCGGGATTCTGCCAGCTCGTCCATCGCCTGTCCGGCTATGCCATTCCAAGGGATGCCCGGCTGCAATTCCCCGTCGGCACACCAGTCGCCGATCCCTTCGAGCCGGTGATGTGCTCTTTTCCCATTCCGACAGCGACCCCAATCGCATCACCCACATCGGCTTCTGCACCGGCGGCTGGCAGATGATCCATGCATCCCGCGCGCAATGGCGTCTACCAGGGAAACGTCCGGGAAAACACGGATTTGCTCCGCACGTTTGCCGGTGCCAGGACCATGTTGCCCCGCGGACAAGCCTGAACTTGCCGGATGATCGCTGTCATCGCCATTGCTGTGCGCACGCAGATCAGCGCGAGATCAACGGCATGGCGAACCCAATACGCCTATTCCTGCCGTGCCGGAGCCCCTTCAACCGGCACAACCCTGCTTACCGGAGGACCAAACGAACCTGCAGCGCAACTCGAGCGATTTCCCGCCGATTTCCTTACAAAAATCTTCCCCCGCCGCTTCATTATCCGTATCATCGACCCCTCACGAGGGCACGTCGATGAAGTTCCGTCATATCTTGATTCTGCTCGCGTTGGTCCTTGCGCCTTGCCGTGTCCTCGCGGACGAAAAACCGGCTCTGCTGCCCAAAAGCACGGTCGATCGCAGCGTCCAATCGATCATCGAGGGCGACTACTGCCCCGGCCTGGTTGTGGGCGTTATCGATTCCACCGGCCCCCACGTTTACGGCTACGGCACGATTCGCAAGGGCATCCGGCAAACCCCCGATGGTAATACCATCTTTGAGATCGGCTCGGTCACCAAGGTCTTCACCGCAACGGTTTACGCCCAGATGCTCGCCGACAAGGAAATCCGCCTCACGGAGTCTGCCGATGCCATTCTCACCCGGGTGAAAGTCCCCTCGGATGGCTTGAACAAAATCCTGCTCATTCACCTCGTCTGCAACACCGCCTCGCTCCCGCTCAATCCCTCCAATCTCACCTCCAATCAGCCTGACAATCCTTACTTCGGATACAGCCAACGGCAGTTCGCCAACTTCCTTTCCAAGTGCATGCTCCCGCGGCCGCCCGGTGATCGCTTTGAATACAGCCACGTCGGCTATGCTCTTCTTGCCCAGGCCCTGGCGGAGAAGGACGGCAAGAGTTATCAGCAGATGATCATGGACCGCATCTGTACTCCCCTGGGCATGACCGAAACCTCCGTCTCCATCCCCCCGGGCACAGACCCCCATCTTTCTCATGCCTACACCGTTGACGGCGATGAGGTCGCCTATTGGGATTGCCCCGCGTTCGAAGGGGCGTTCGGCCTCAAATCCAG